>NZ_CP109433.1:9100000-11795300 GCF_036227085.1 Actinoallomurus sp. NBC_01490 | reverse complement strand
TTTTGGCGTGGAGAGAAGGGGGAGAGGTCGACCGTTGTATGCGGGCGGCCTCTTCCCCTTCTTTCTTTTTAGCGGCCGGCGGGGTCACGCTGGGGGCCGGCAAGGGTCGTACGGCTCCCGCGATCGGCCCCGCGCCGCCCACTGCGGATCACCGGGTCACGCCTGAAGTTCGGCGGCTGAGAGCGTCGTTCTCGCCTGCGCCCGCGATGAGCAGGCGGTAGCCGTAGTCCCGGTCGTGCACCAGCCCCTGCCCCGGCGGTCCGCAGGAGGCGCCGTCGAAGGCGTTTTGGCCGAATGCTGACGAAGATCTTTACTAGCCCGTTAATTCAATTCAAGATCACGGTGTCCATTCCCGCCAGAAAGGGACATCGTGTCAATCCTCCGTCGTGTCACAGTGGCCGTCGCCACCAGTATGGTCGCGTTCGGCGTCCTCGTCCCGGGTGCCGGCGCGGCCACGTCGTCAGCCGTCACCCATCCGACCCCGCCGCACACCCGCTGGGCGGTCAACCATTCCTCGGCCCGAACGGTGCGCTCGTACTGGAACCCGCGGCGCCTGGCCGAGGCCAAGCCCGCTCCTCTTCCCGCACGCCCCGGCACCGCGAAGATCAGCAGTTCCGGTGACGGCGAGCCGCGCACGGTCCATGCGAGCCGTCCCACCGGCACGGCAGGCGGGCTGCAGCCCGCCGCCAGCGAATGGGTGACGGTCGGGCGCCTGTTCTTCCACAACCCCGAGAACGGCGGCGACTACGTCTGCACCGCCAACGTCGTCACCAGCAACAACCATGATGTGATAGCCACGGCGCGCCATTGCGTCATGGACATCAGCACCGGCGCCTGGTACACCAACTTCCAGTTCGCTCCGTCCTACAACAAGGGCAGCGCCCCGTACGGCTGGTGGACCTGGCGGTCGGCCGGCGTTCGTACCGACGACACCAGTCCCGGTGGAGACAACGCCTTCATCGTCCTGAACAGTGGCGGTAACAGCGGCGCGCACGTCCAGAACGCGGTCGGCGGTTCGGGTATCGGCTTCAACTGGTCGACCAACAACTACGCGCACGCGATCGGCATTCCGGCCAGCGTCGACTACGCGGTGTGGTGCGAAGGTGCGCCGGTCGACAGCTACAACGGCGGCGTGCACATCCCCAACTGCCAGGGCCTGAGCGGCGGAGCGAGCGGCGGCCCGTTCATCGTCAACTACCAGTCCGACGGGTCGGCCGTACAGACCGCCACGTTCTTCGGCAGTTGGGGTTCGGGCACCGACGGCAACTCCTACTTCGCCTACTACCGCGACGCCGCCTGGAACGTCTACAACGGCGCGCAGAACGCCTGAGCCCAGGATTCTGACATCGGACGCACGCCTCGAACCGCTGGTTTGAGGCGTGCCCGATGTCGCGCCTCGCCGTACCCGTTCATCCACGCCCAGGCCGTTTCCGGGCGGGGCGGCGTTCAGGATGATCTAGCGAGGAACCCCGGTCCTTGAGGGCCGGGAGGAATCGCTTCCCTCGTGTGCGGCGCGCTAGCGCCGCCTGGACCAGTGCTGGGACGCGGGAGACCAAGTGTGTGTGCGAGTGTGGGCGACGCTGTCACCCCTGTGGTTATCAGGAGATTCCCCTCACATGTGACACACAAGAACACTAAGCTCACTTTCCGTGAAGGTCGTGGTGCAGGTAAAGCTCATGCCGGATGCCGGGCAGGCGCTGGCGCTTGAGCGGACCCTGCACGCGGTCAACGAGGCGGCGAACTGGGTATCGGCCGTGGCGTTCGACCACGATGTGCCGCACCTGTACGAACTGCGTAAGCACACATCGTTGCGGGGAACCTCGGCAAGCCGGGCTCCCCGCGTCGGGTCAAGGCGGAGGCCAAGCCGATCGTGTTCCGTCCCGAGGCCGCGCAGCCGTATGACGACCGGTGCTTGTCGTGGCAGTACGACGCCGCCACCGTGTCGGTGTGGACCGTCGAAGGCCGGATGAAGAACATTCCGTTCGCCTGCTCACCGGGCGCGCTCAAGACACTGCAGGCCCACCGGCAGGGTGAATCCGATCTGGTCCGGCGTGACGGGGTGTTCTATCTGATCGCCACGTGCGAGGTATCCGAGGCCGAGCCGTACGAGCCCGGGCGGTTCATCGGCGTGGACCTGGGCATCGCCGCCATCGCCACCACCTCCACCGGCTACAAGGCCGCCGGGCGGGGACTCAACCGGCACCGCAGGCGACAGCTCGAACTACGCCGCAAGCTCCAGAACAAGCGCACCAAGTCCGCCAAACGGCTGCTCAAAAAACGCCGACGCAGCGAGAAGCGTCACGCCGCCAACCAGAACCACATCATCGCCAAGACGATCGTGACCGAGGCTGAACGCACCTCATCCGGAATCGCCCTGGAGAACCTCAAGGGAATCCGGCAGAGGGTACGGCTCCGCAAGCCCCAACGGGTCGCGCTGCACTCCTGGGCCTTCGCCCAGCTCACCGACTTCATCACCTACAAGGCCAAACGAGCCGGCGTGCCCGTGGTCTTCGTCGATCCCGCCTACACCTCCCAGCAATGCTGCGAGTGCGGCCACATCGACAACAACAACCGGGCAAGCCAATCGGTATTCCTCTGCCGGAACTGCGGGGTCGTTGCCCACGCAGACCGCAACGCCTCCCACAACATCGCCCGCAAAGGCGAAGCTGCGTGGACCGCGGGGCGTGAGTCACGCGTCCCTGCCACCCCATAGCGGTGGCTGAACGGAGAAACCCACCCAGCAGCCAGCCGGGAGCTACCTCCAAACCCGGCCCTTCAGGACCGGGTCAAGTTGACTCCGTGTGAGCCTGGGGTGTCGCTTCGAGGGGGTAGCTCATCAGGTAGTCGTAGAGCTCCTGGGGGCTGGCTTCCCGGCCGGAGGCGTCGACGCGCTTGTTCCAGGCCCGTATGATCTCGCGGTGTTCGGCTCGGGCCGCGTCGTCGTGGGTGAGTTCGCGGCGGCAGGCGGGGAGGTCCATCGCGGCGAGGTTCCACGAGTCGGGGCCGCAGACCGTGTCCTCGCGGAGGGTCACCACACCGCGCTGGATGCTCATCGGGAAGGTGCTGCACACCAGCGGACGGTGGGCGTAGACGCCGCACCGGGCCCTGCCCGAGGCGATCTCCATGAGGAACACACAGCCGGTGTCCTCCGCGGAGCGTTGCAGGTACAGCTTTTTCGCGGGTCCGTCCGGGCGGAGGCGGAAGCCCTCCTTCTTGGTGTTCAGCAGCCGGATGAAGTCGCTGGGACGCATGGCGGTTCCCTCGGCGAGCACCCGGACGTCCCTGACGGTCACGCCGACCTGGTACTCGCGGCAGCATTTGCCGCCGCAGTCGGCACAGCCGGCGGCATTGACGGCGGTGCCGTTCATGCCGTCACCTCCTCGGGCCAGCCCGCGCCGGTCTCTCGGGCGGACTGTGCCTCGAGCAGGTAGCGCTGGAAGTCCTTGATGTCGAGTTCCTCGTCGGACTCGGCGGCCAGCTTGTTCCACCGTGCCACGACCTCGAGCCAATGGTCGCGGTCGGCCGACCAGGCGCGCGTGGCCCTGATCAGCGCGCCTCGGTCCAGGTCTTCCAGCGTCCACTCCCGGCAGTCGCAGCCCGGCTCGGGGCGTATCGCCGGCGCACCGTTCTCCGTGTCGGCCGGGAAGATCCGGCAGGAGATCGGGGCGACGTCCCCGAGGCCGCAGCAGGTGGCGCCGCTGGGAGTGCGGATCGCGAAGACGCAGCCGTTGGTGGCGTTGGCGAGCTTGAGGAAGACCCGGCGCCGGCCTTTGTCGAGGACGATCCCGGTCGGGTCGCCGGCCACGGCGGGCGCGGTCTGCGTGAAGTGCCACGGTTCCAAGGCGAGCGTACGGGAGATCCGGACGATGTCCGCTCCGGTGACGTACCGGGCACCACGCGCACAGCGGGTCTTCGCCCGGCAGGCCTGCCACTGGGCTCGCGCGCTCGGCGACTGATCCGACAGCAATGCCTCGTTCCCTCCGCTAGGGCAATGCAGAACAACCCCTTCTCCGGCATACGGAACGGAACGCTCGGCGGTTCAACGGTTCTGTGGCGGCACGGGACCCGGCCGCTGAGCACGGACGGCGTCACCTGCGGCACTACCAGGCCGGGCAGGGCGGTGCGGGTGAAACCGGCCGTCCATTCCGCGAGTGAGCGACTCGATCATGACGCCCACGCCTCCGTCGCCGTCGTTCCTCGGCGTGCAGTCCTGACGATTCGGACTCAGCGCGCGGCCTGGGAGGTGACGCGCTGGATGGTCTTGACGGCGAGCTCGGGTTGGTCGAGGTAGATGTAGTGTTCGCTGTTCGTGGCGGTGATCAGCTTGCTGCGGCGGGAGATCGCGAGCCATTCGCGCTGGCCTTTGGCCCAGTCTTCCTCCAGGCGGGGTCCGTACTCTGGGACGGCCGCGGCGAGGTACTTCTTCCCGTGCTGGATGACCGCCGCCGGGATGTTGCCGGCCGAACGGACCTTCCCGTCGGTGATGACGAGCTTTTCGGGGTTGTTGCCCTGGTCGACCTGGAGGGTCTGTTCGTGGAGTTCGGCCGCGGGGCCGGTGGCGGACTCGGGGATCGCGTTGGTGAGGTCGGCGACCGAGGTCGGGGAGGTGGCGTCCATCAGGACGAGGCCCTTGACCTTGTCCCGGTGGGCGGGGGCGTACCTGGCGGCGATCATCCCGCCCAGTGAGTGAGCGGCCAGGACGACGGGACGGTGGCCGGCGACCCGGTCGATCACCCCGGTCAGGATCTTCCCGGTGTCGGCGAAGGTCTGCGGGCCCTCCGGCTGGTCGCTCGCGCCTTCGCCGAGGCGGTCGTAGGAGCAGACCCGGTTGTTCTCGCTCAGGGTCTTCTGGAGGCCGGCCATCTTCTCCAACCCGTCACCCAGTCCGGCCAGCAGGACGATGACCGGCTTGCGGTTCATCGGGTTGCCCGAGCAGGACACGTTCACCGACCGGCCGTCGATCTTGATCTTCCTGGTTCCCGACAGCAGGCCATCAGCGGCCTTCCGCGCGACAGAGGTCACGGATGATTTCGTATCCGCATCCGAAACGTTCTTGCAGCCGACAAGCCCCGTGCCGGTCACGGCGCAGCACAGTGCGACTACGGCGGAAGCTTTGAACGTGGGGTTCATATTCTCCTCCATTAACAGAGTCGGCGAATCGAAGCGTCGTGGCGATGTGGAAACACTATTGAGCCGACGGCCGAGAATCGTCACCACACGGTGGACACTCGCGGGGATCGCTTGTCCCCCGTGCGAGCTACAAGGGAGTGTCCACCGCGCGGTGACGATTTCCGGTGGGGGAATCCCTAACGTTTTCGGTGTCGCCGCGGCGCTGGCCGCGGAATCTCGTTAAGAAATTTCACGAAGGATTCGTCATGCGATTGTTGAAGCAGCTCCTGCCGGTCGCGGTGGTCGCGTTCATCGGCGGGCAGCTGGTGGCCGGGGTGCAGGACAACGCGCTGTTGACCTTGGTCGTCGGGGTCGCGACGGCCGTGCTCGCGGTGTTCGTCTACGCCCGGATGGTGCGCTGGTCCGAGCGTCGCGCGCCGGTGGAGGTGGCCCTCAAAGGCGCCCCTGCCCGCCTCGGTGTGGGGACGCTGATCGGTGTCGCGTGGTTCAGCGCCGTGATCGGCAACATCGCCTTCAACGGCGACTACCGGGTCGAGGGGTTCGGCTCGGTGATGGGCGCCGTCGGGCTGTTCGGCTTCATGGCCGCCGCCGCCCTGACCGAAGAACTGATGTTCCGCGGCGTGCTGTTCCGGATCATCGAAGGACGCACCGGCACCTGGGTGGCGATGGTGGTGACCAGCGTGCTGTTCGGCGGATGGCACCTGCTCAACCCGGACGCGACCCTATGGGGCGCACTCGCCATCGCCGTGGAGGCCGGCGGCACCCTGGCCGCCGCCTACGCCGCCACCCGTAACCTGTGGGTGCCGATCGGCCTGCACTTCGGCTGGAACTTCGCCGAGGCCGCCATCTTCAGCACCGAGGTGTCCGGCAACGGGCAAAACGACGGCCTGCTGCACAGCACGATGTCCGGCCCAGCCATGATCACCGGCGGCGAGTTCGGACCCGAAGCGGCCCCCTCCGCGATCTTCTTCGGCATCGTATTGACCGCCGTGTTCCTGTGGATCGCCCACCGCCGCGGCAACCTGGTCCCCCGCCGACGCAACACCCAGACCACCGCTACCGCTACCCTCGCCCAGTGACCGACATCCGGCGGATCCCGGACCTGTGGCACCGATGGGACGTCACAGTCCGGGATCTCCCGTTCGGGTTGATCTTGTTCCTCGTGTCGGTGTCTCCCGCGTTCCACGGCTCCGGGACACAGATCGGCGGTCTGCCGGCCCGCCCCTTCGACGACCTGACCATCGTGGCGGTCGCCCTCGAATGCCTCCCGCTCGCCATACGCCGGCGTTGGCCGGTCCTCTGCATGACCCTGGTATCGCTCGGGTTCGCCCTCGACCAGCTCCGCGGCTACCACGAGATAGCGGGCACCGCACTGGCCATCGCGCTGATGAGCGTCGGCGCCCACTCAGAACGCCGACGGCGGGTCACCGCCATCGTGTTCAGCTTGGGCTACGTGTCGCTGGCGGTGGAGCTCCACCGGCTCGGCGGGACCGAGAAGGTGGACGGATTCGCGCTGTTCTACGCCGCGCTGGTCATGGTGTGGAGGGTGGGGTCCTGGCTGCGCTCGACCCGGGCCGCCGAGGTCGAGCGCCGCCTACGTATCGCTGAGGCGACGCGTACCGCCGAACGCACCCGCATCGCCCGCGAACTCCACGACGTCGTGACCCACCACGTCACGGCCATGGTCGTACAGGCCGAGGCCGCGCGCTACCTGACCGCCGCACCCGACCGCCTCGACGCGACCCTGACCGCCGTCACCGACACCGGCCGACGCGCCATCACCGACCTACGGCACCTGCTCGACCTGCTCAACCCCGACCACGACACCCAGATCGACACCCCGTCCGTCGGCGACCTCCACACACTCATCGAACAAACCCGCCAAGCCGGGCAGCCCGTGAAGTTCACCGAGGAGGGCGAACGCGCCGAAACGGCCGGCAGTGCCGAGTTCGTCGCCTACCGAGTCGTCCAAGAAGCCTTGACCAACGCCCTCAAATACGCACATGGCAACCACACCACCGTCCGCGTCCACTACGACGAAGAGGAGATCAGCGTGGAGGTCGCCACCCACGGCCCCACCTCGCGGACCGCATCCCCTGGCGGAAGCGGACGCGGCCTCACCGGCCTCCAAGAACGCGTCGACGCCCTCGGCGGCCACTTCACCGCCCACCGCCAAGACGGCGGCGGCTTCCTCGTACGCGCACGCATCCCCGCAGGAAGCCCCGCACGAACACACTCGTCCGAGTGCTCGTCCGCGACGACTACGCGTTAACGCGCCACCGGTCACGCGTGGCGCATCCGGCGGGCATCGTCGACGATCGCTTGCAGCCGTTCGCGATGGGCGCCCTTCCAGTAGAGCCGGTCGCAGGTCTGGCAGCGGGCGAACTCGTCGTGGCAGCGGCGGGTGCCGGGTTCGAGGCGGTGCTCGATCTCCGCCTTGGCGACGGGGGCGAGCAGCCCGTTGCAGGCGGTGCAGCGCGTCCAGGGGTGCAGGGGCGGTGCGAACCGGTCGAGGAGGTCGTCGAACTGCTCCTCGGGCCGGCCGCCCCGTACGAAGGCGCCGAACCACAGCTTGCGGCGGCGGAGGATGCCGCGATCCTGGGTGAGCAGGATCCTGCGCTGTGCGTTGGCCATGTCGATGAGGGTGTCGTCGTCGAGGTCGTTGTCGTACGCGGCGTCGACCCCGACGAGCCGGAGCCGCCGTGCGAGCGTGCCGAGGTGAACGTCGAGCAGGAACCTGGGCGGGGACGGCGTCGGCTGTGGCCGTGAGACGGCGAGTACGGTGACGTGCTCCCCGCCGGTGGGCCGGTGTGACGGGGCGACCGGGTCGCCCTCCAGGAGCAGCGTGCCGACCTCGGGCAGCGGCACGCCGAGCGACTCGATCACGTGTCCCAGCGAAGACGTGCCGTCGACTGCCGTCTCCACCGGCCCGTCCCGATGTCGGGAAGGCAAGAACAGCCGCAGCTCGTGCGCGAACTCGACCACGATGCCCACGCCTCCATTGTCGCCGCTCCCGCGCCGTGCGCGTCGTGATCACTCGGCGGACCGGTCTGTCCGTGGCCGCTGCCATCGGCGGCCACGGACAGACCCTGCGGTCACGGCCTCTGCTAGTGGACACCGAAAACTGCAGGTAGGCGGACAGGGCGTGGCGGTAGGCGGACAGTGGAAGCGGCGGCAAGCGATCACCACGGCACCACGCCGTCGTCGTCGAAGAACCCTCCGGTCGGGCCGTCCGCGCCCAGGGTGGCCAGTCGCACCACGATCGCGGCGCCGTCGTCGGCCGTGCGGGTGACGGGGAGGCCGAGGTGCCGGGTGAAGTCCGTCGCGCAGGGACCAGGGGTACAGGCGTTGATCAGGATGCCCTGCTCCCGAAGGTCCTTGGCGTACTGCACGGTCAAGGAGTTGAGCGCCGTCTTCGAGGGTGGGTACGCCGCGTGCCCCGCCAACCGGGACATGTAGTGATCCGGATCGGTCATGTAGGCGAGCGACCCGATACCGCTGGACACGTTGACGATGCGGGCCGCCGCCGAGCGCGACAGCAGCGGCAGCATGGCGTTGGTCACCGCGATCACACCGAAGACGTTGGTCTCGAACACCCGCCTGACCAGGTTCAGGTCGGCGGTCGCCGGCTCCGTCGGTCCGGGGCTGCCGGAGATTCCGGCGTTGTTGACCAGCACGTCGAGCCGGCCGAAGCGTTCGTCGATCTGTCTGGCGGCCGACTCGATCGTCGCCGCGTCGGTGACGTCGAGCATGAGGGCGCATACGTCACCGCCGCCGGACCTGAGCGCCTCGGCAGCCTCCTCACCGCGTCCAAGGTCCCTGGAGCCGAGAAGGACCGTCGCGCCGCGATCCGCGAGCTGGCGGGCGACGGCACGCCCCACTCCTTTGTTCGCTCCTGTGATCAGGGCGATCTTCTCGTCAGTCATGGGGATGACTTCAGCACCGGGGGCCGCAGCAGGACAATGCCCGGCTGAGTCTCGGCCGATACCCTCACGGTATGGATCGACTACAGACCCGCGAACTCGCGTACTTCGTGGCGGTCGCCGAAGAACTGCACTTCGGCCGGGCGGCCGAGCGTCTCGGCATCGCGCAGCCGCCGCTGTCGAGGGCCATCAGCCGGCTCGAACGCCGGATGGGCGTGCCCCTGCTGGAACGCAACAGCCGAAAGGTCACGCTCAGCCCGGCCGGCGAGGTGTTCCTCACCGAGAGTCGCCGGGCCCTGGATGCGGTCGACGCTGCCGTGCGACGCGCCCAGCGCGCGGGCCGGCCCGCCTCGCGGCTGGTCCTGGTGATGAAACCCGGCGGTGACTGCGGCCTGATGCCCGACATCCTGGCCGCTTACGAGACCGACCCGGACGCGGTCCCGGTCGACATCGTCCTGTGCTCGGCCCACGAACGCGCCCAGATGATCCGCGACGGCCGCGCCGACGTCGGCCTGCTGCACCGCTCGAACACCGACCTGACCGGTCTCGACATCGAGGAACTCCTGACCGAAGACCAGGTCGTCGTCCTCCCCCACAGCCACCACCTGGCCGACCGGGTAAGCGTACGTCTCGCCGACCTGGCCGGCGAGACAATGCCCCACTGGTCGGCCGATCCCCACAACACCCCGAACAGGCTGTCCGTACGAGACGTCGGCCAACTCATGCAGCTCATCGCACTTGGCCGCGCGGTCGCCGTGGTGCCCGCATCCGTACGCGGCCAACTCCGCGACGACCTGGCCTGCGTACCCGTCACCGACGCCCAGCCCACCACCCTCATCCTCGCCTGGCCACAAGGACACCGAGCATCCGCACTCGCGGCATTCGTCCGCACCGCGACCACCGTCGCGGCCCACCGGCAGCAGACTCCCAGCCGGGTCAAGCGGAGGAGAGTTCACGCAACCTGGCCATCGACCTGAACCAGCGCAGCCATGCCGCCCTGGACACCACGGCCACCGAGTCGGCCGCCCAGCCCATCACCCGGGTCCCGGCGACACGGAACCGCCGTCCTGACCGAACCTGGACTGCACTTTCGCTGTCCGACCACCGCCACTTCCGTGACCGCCTACCTTCACAAGACACGACCGCCTACCACCACTTCTGGATGGCCGTCAGCAGCCTCGAAGGACGTTGACGCACGCCGTTCTGCTCGAAGTCGTAAACGACGTTGTTGACCTGTAGACCGTCGACCGCGCCGATGAAGGGGGTGTCCCTGCCCTTGCTGATCCCCAGGCTGAGGCTCACGACGGCGTTCGGGATCCTGGACTTCAGGTCGGCGAACGAGCACGGAGTCGCCTGGGTGCAGCCGATCGCCGTGCCCGCCGACCCGGTGGCGTACCACCGGTTGCCGGCCGCCGTCGCGTCGTACTGCTGCCAGACGTTGGGCACCCGCACGGCGGGAGCCGACGGGCTGGTCGAACTCTCGGGCATGTAGCTCAAACTCGTGTAGGTGATCGCTCCCACCTTGGGGTTCGCCTCGATGGAGATGATCGGCAGCGAGATGCCGCTCAAGGAGTCTGTCCCCGCGTAGATCCAGTACTTGAGAGTGTTGAGGTTGCGGATGGGAAGATTCGCGAAATCTGTCTCGTTCCCATACTCGATCTTCTCCGCACCGGTGCCGACGATGATCCCTAGGCTCCCGTTGCCGTACGGCGGTGGAACATCGGCGGAAGGGTTGGTGGGGCTGCTCCGGGCCCACGGCCCGCCGCGGAGAAAGGCGTTCGGTTCGCCGATCGTGTTGCGGCCGATGATTCCCCACCTGGAGGACGCCACCGGAGGGGGCGCCGGAGGAGTCGGCGGAGGGGGCGGCTTCGCAACGGCCGGGTATGCGGTCAGCGGAACTGTGACCGTCAGCGCCAGACCAAGGGCGGTTCGAGCCAGAAAACCCGAGATTGCCATTAACTGCTCTCCTCCAACTCGGCTACGACGCAGAATTCGCTGTGCCGACCGTATTCGCCGGGAATGTCATGTCGCGCGGCGCCTTAACGGTCGGACATCGATGCACGCTTCAGCCCCGACGGGCCGATGTGGACATTTAAGATAAATTGATTTGTGTGCGTGCCTGGAAAGCCGTGAGGAAGATTATCGCCGGGTCGGACCGTTTCTAATCCGTGGTCAGTGCGCGTTGCATGAGCAGCGTGTCGACCGACCGGCCGTGCTTGTGCCCGACGCCGGTCAGCCGGCCCGCGTGGGCGAAGCCGAAACGCTGGTGCAGCGCCGTGGAGGCGCCGTTTCCGGTGTCCGCGATGACCGCGATCATCTGGCGCATGCCCGCCTGGGTGCATCGGGGCAGCAACGCGCCGAGCAGCGTTCCGCCGAGCCCCCGGCCGGTCTGGTCGGGGGCGAGATAGATCGAGTCCTCCACGGTGTACCGATAGGCCGGTTTCGGGCGCCAGGGGCCGGCGTAGGCGTACCCGACGACGGTGCCGTTCACGTCGGCGACCAGGAAGGGCAGGCCCCGGTCGGCGAGACCGTCGAGCCGCTGCTCCCATTCGGCGACGGTCGGCGGGACCTGATCGAAGGTGATCACGGTCTGGGAGACGTAGTGCGCGTAGATCTCGGCTACGGTCCGCAGGTCGGCGGGGACCGCGGGGCGGATGACCGCTTCGGGGACTGTCACGGCATGCTCGATTCTCTATAGCGAAACTAGTCGCTATTATAGAGGAATGCTGGAACTCGCGACGCTGGGCCGACGCGTTCAGGGACTGCGACACGATCGAAGCCTGACCCTTCAGCAGCTGGCCGAGGCGGCCGACGTGAGCGTGAGCATGCTGTCGTCGGTGGAGCGCGGGCAGAAGGCGCCCACGATCGTGGTTCTGGCCCGCATCGCGGACGGTCTGGGCGTGCCCCTCACCGACCTCGTCGCCGAGCCCGACGACACTCGGATCGTCGTACGCCGCGCCGCCGACCAGGACAGCGTCGACGAACCCGGAGGGTGGCGGCGGACGATCCTCTCGCCGGTGGTGCCCGGCGTGAACTTCGAGTGGATCCGTACGACGCTGCCGCCGGACTGTGACGCGGGCGGGTTCCCGGCGTACGCCCCGGGCTCCCACGAGTACATCGTCGTCGAGTCCGGCACGCTCCGCCTGACCATCGCCGACACGTCCGTCGACCTCGGTGAGGGTGACTCGGCCTACTTCGCCGCCGATGTCGGCCACGCGTACGCGAACGCGGGCTCCGAGCCGTGCACCTATTACGTCGCCGCGCTCATCATGCGTGCCCGTACGCCGCGTGGTTGACGGCGCAGTGGAACACGGCCGTGGACGCCTACTGCGCGACCGTGCAGTAGCGAGCCTCCACCCACAGCGCCCCGGACCGGCCGGCCGTCCCGGCATGCGCCGTGCCGGGGCGCGCCATGCCGCCGGAGTACGTCCGCACCAGCCGGTTCGCGGCGTCGGCCAGGCCGAACCTGTCGACGAGCTCACGCGCCCGCGCCATCGGATCCCGACGGGACATCCCGTGGACGCGCCCGGCGAGCAGCAGGTTCTCGGTCGCGGTGCACATCGGGCGCCCATCGTCACACCCCTTGTGAGGATCCGGTGTGACTTCCACCTTCCCGGTGTCACCGGACACGAGGAGGCTGGACGGCGAGGGCGGACCCTACGGTGAGAAGTCGCGACAGACGCCGGCGGAACGCTCGCCGCGTGTGAGGGTGCCCCTCACAGGGGCCGAGGGCCTGGCGGGGGTTGGTCGTTACCGCGCTCGGCGCCGGATGCTTCCGGGCGGAGCCGCCCGGACAGCCGGTGGAGCGTCCGCAGGTCGTCGTGTGACAGTTCCGACAGTACGGCGGGTGGCCGGTAGAGGCGGTTGCGCACCTGTGTGCGGAGTTGCCTGCCGCGATCGCTCAGCACGACGACCTTGACGCGCCGGTCGGTCTCGTGGGCCTGGCGCTCGACCAGGCCTTGCTTCTCCAGCCGGTCGACGATCCAGGTGACGGTCGAGGCGTCGCAGCGCCACATGTCGGCCAGGGCGCGCATCGGCTCGCGGCGGCCGGGGACCAGCCGCATGAGGGCCTTGAGATCGCCGGCGCTGACGCCGAACTCGGCGACGGACGCCAGATGAAGCTCGTGCTCGTCCAGGAAGAAGTCATACAGCGCTTTCCAGATCTCGGCCTTGAGTTGCTCGTCCTGGTCGGGGCCGCGTTCTTCCATGACGGCCATGGTACGTCCGTAGGATCGCTCAAAATATTCGATGAGTCAAATAGTTGGACTCATCAAAGCTTCTGCTACCGTCGAGGCCAACAGCACATCGAGCTTCGGGAGTCGCGATGACCGTCCTGGTGACCGGTGCCACCGGTCGAGTCGGTAGCCGGTTCGTCCCCCGCCTGCTGCAGCAGGCACCACCCGTCCGCATCCTGGTCCGTGACCCGGTTCGGGCCGAGTCCCTCGGCCGGCTCGGTGCCGAGGTCGCCGTGGGCGACCTGCGTGACCCGGGCGCTCTCGAGCATGCCCTCAAGGGCGTCGAGACGATCGTTCACCTGGGTGCGGCGTTCCGCGGCGTGACCGATGAGGAAGCGGTCACGGTCAACCACACCGCGACGGTCGCGTTGGCCGAGTCCGCCCTTCGGGCAGGCGTCGGCCGGTTCGTCTACGCCAGTACCACACGGGTCTACGGGCCGGGCCGGGGTCGCCCGGCGTCGGAGGCCGACGAGCTCGCGCCACCCGGGCAGGCCTACCCGGCGAGCAAGGTGGCCGCCGAAGAAGCACTCCTGCGACTCCACCGAACCGAGGGACTGCCGCTGCGCATCGCCCGGTTGGCGTTCGTCTACGGCGAGGGAGATCCGCACCTGGCCGAATCGCTGCTGTGGGCACGTGACTGGCCGCTGCACAAGCGCCTGCACATGGTGCACCACGCCGACGTCGGCCAAGCCCTCCTACGCCTCGTCCAGGCGAACGGCGTGGACGGCCAGATCTACAACGTGGCCGACGACGCGCCCGTCACCGCCCTCGAACTGCTCGACCTCAACCGCGAGCCGACCGCCGAAGAAGCGGCGAGCCGGACCCTCGACGACCCTTGGGAAGGCATCGTCGACACCGCCAAGATCCGCCGCGAACTCGGCTTCCGTCCCGTCCATCCCACCGTCCACACCGCCGAAGACGCCGGAGCTCTGTGACGCGGCTATCCGGGGAACGTGAGTACTTCGGCGCCTGGGCGGAACGGGCTCAGCAGGGCGGACTCGGTGCCGTGTAGTTCGCCGGCGACCAGGTCCGCCAGCAGGGGTGCGAGCGTGATGCCGTCGCGGGTGACCACCGCGTACACGCGGTACGCGTGGTCCACGAAGCCGGCTGCCGTACGGCCGCGGCACGGGCCCGCGTACTGGGCGACGCGTACCTGTTCCACGTGTGCGCCGTCGGTGCCGGTCAGCAGTTCCGGCAGTCGCGACAGCAGTTCCGCGCCGATCCGGGGAGGCGGTGGTAGCGCCGGGTCGGCCGCCGCGTCCAGGTCCGGGGCGCGCAGCAGCAGGCGGCCCCCGCCGTCCGGGCGTACGCTCAGGCGGTCCGTCGTCAGGACCCGTGACAGCGGGACCGTCACCGGCGTCGTGCTCGCCAGGAAGCCTCCCGTGTGCGCGCCCGGCATGCGCGAGTCGAGCGTCGCGACGTCCAGCAGCGTGCCGGTCCAGCGGCCCGCGCAGCTCACCACGTAGTCGGCGGTGCGCACGTCGCCGTCCGCGAGCACGACGTTCGCTCCCGACCCGTTCGACCGGATCTCCCGTACGGCGACGCCCGTCTCGACGTCGGCGCCGCCCGCGCGCGCCTCGGCCAGCAGGCGGCCGAGCAGCCGGGCCGGGAAGACGTGCGCCTCCTCCGGGAACAGCACGTACTCGGTGCCGTCCGGGCGTGGAACCAGGCCCGGCTCCAGCTCGGCGGCCCGGTCGGCGGTGATCCGCTCGACGGCGTAGTCGCGGCCGGCGAGCCAGTCCACGCGGCGGTTCAGCTCCTCCAGGCCCGCTCGCTCCGTCGCCCACATCAGGTGTCCGGTCGGCACGAACGCGTCGCTGCCCAGCGCGTGGTGGGCGTGGACGGCGGCGTGGGTCAGCGTGTGGTACGACTCCGACTCCGGATGGTCCGCGGCGACCAGGCCGAATGAGGCGCCGGTGGTGCCGGCGCCGGGGAAACGTTCCTCCAGCACCGTGACCCGCGCCCCGCGGCGGGTCAGCCCGGCCGCGACCGCGGCGCCCACGATGCCCGCTCCGATGATCACGACTCGCACGAGGGCTCCTTTCGCTCCCCCGCGTCTCGCGGAGGCCTTGATCGCGACGGTAGCGAACAGAGGGGGCGCGATCACCAATGTTCGACCTGGTCAGATGGTGTGTCGCGGCTCCGGGCGGGTCCGCTTGGCCCAGCGGGCGAGTGTCGGTAGGGGCGCCGAGCAGCCGATGAACACCACGGCGACGAGGAGCCATCCGGCCGCACCGAGCCCGGTGAGCGCCAGCGTGAACACCGCGGGCGCGAACATCTGCACCGTCGCGGTGGCCGCCTCCGACGCGCCCTGGTACGCGCCGCGGGCGTCCTCGGGCATCAGGGTGATCGACAGGCCCCAGCTCGCCGCGACGAAGCCGAGTTCGCCCGCCACGTGGAACAGCGCCGCGACGACGACCCCCGTCGCCGCGACCGGCACGGGACCGGCCCCCGTGGTGGCCAGGAGCACGCAACTCACCGCGAGCGCGACGCCGGACCGCACCGCCGTACGGGCCGAGGCGCCGACGCCGCGCGCCAGCCGGGAGGCGGGCACCTGGAGCAGGGCGATCCCGACCGAGCTGATCACCACGACGGCGCCGCTCAGCGCCAGCGGGAGCCGGCCGGACCGGGAGACCCACAGCGGAAGCCCCGTGGACAGCATGGCCCAGCACAGGGAGAGCCCCGCCGTGGTCCCGACGACGGCGAGGTACGGGCGGTCGCGCAGCACCGGCCGGACCCGGGCCGTACGCGACCGGGCGACCGGCGCCACGGCCGGGACGGTCGCGGTCACGGCGGCCGGCACGAGGAAGCTGGCCGCGCCGCCCGCGATCGCCGTGAGGTACCCGGCGGGCCGGTCGGCCGACAGCACCAGCGCGCCGAGTCCGGCGCCGAGGGCGTACCCGACGTGCTGGGCGACGCGTTGCCCGGCGAGCGTCCTCACCCGTTCGGCGTCCCCGCCGACCAGGCCGGCCACCATCGCGGTCCGCGCCGCGGTGGCGCCGTTGGCCGGCGCCGTGAACAGGACCGTGACCACGAGGAACGCCACGGTGCCGTGGACGGCCAGGTAGCCCGCCATCGCCGCCGCCCGTACGAGAGTGACCGTGATGAGGACCCCGCGCGGGCCGTGGCGGTCGGCGAGGGCCCCGATCGGTACGGCCAGGGCCGGCCCGGCGCCTCCGGCCAGCGCCATGGCGAGGCCGACGGTCGGCGCGGGCAGGCGCAGGACCCGGGTGAAGTACAGCGCCCAGATGGTGAACCACAGGCCGTCGCCCAGCGCCGACAGATCCGGCTCACCGCCCTGCAGTTCCTCGCCATCGAGGGCCCGCACACGCTCACCCAGCTCGCCGACGCCCTCGGCGTGACCGCGCCCCGCCTGGGCAACCACCTGGCACGGCTGCGCGCGGCCGGGCTGGTCGACGTCGAGCACTCCGGACGGCACGCGGTCTACCGCATGTCGGCCCCCGGTCTCGGCGACGTGCTCGCGGCGCTCTCCCGGTACGCGCACGCCGATCCCGGGGCCGGGCCCCAACGGGCCGTCACCACCGCCGACACCGCGCGGACCTGCTACGACCACCTCGCCGGGCGGCTCGGCGTCGCGGTGTTCGGCGCGCTCGTCCAGCGGGGCGCGCTGACCGGCGACGGCCGGAGCCTGGGACCCGATCCGGCGTTCTTCGGCGAGCTCGGCGTCGACGTCGCGGCGGTCGACCCGGGGCGCCGCAAGCTCGCCACCGCCTGCCTGGACCGTACGCGGCGGCTTCCGCACCTCGGCGGGGCGCTCGGCCGCTGCGTGCTGGACGCCTTCGTCGACCGGGGCCTCGTCGCGCCGGCCGGTGGGCGGGAGCTGACGGTGACGGCGGCGGGCGCCGAGCGGCTGCCCGTCCTGCTGCCCGGGTTCACCCCGTCCTGAGGAGCGCGAGCCGGTAGTCGCCGGGCGTGACGCCGTAGTAGCGCGTGAACCAGCGCGTGAGGTGACTCTGGTCGGCGAACCCCGTACGGGCCGCGACGTCGCTCAGCGGCTCGCCGGCGGCGATCAGCCCCCGGGCCGCCCGCAGCCGCAGCTGCCGCTGGTAGTCGCTCGGCGCCATCCCGTACGACGCCCGGAACGCGCGGTAGACCGCGTAGCGGGTACGGCCGGTCGCGGCGGCGAGGTCGTCGGCGGTGATGTCCTCCAGGTACGCGCCGTGGATGACGTCCCGCGCGAGGGCGGCGACCGCGGAGTCCGGAGCCGTGGTCCGGTCGGACCGCGACCGCGTGGCGCGGCGGGTGAGGCACGCGACCGTGGCCGCGAGCAGTTCGTCGCGCCGCAGGGCCGGTGCGCCGCCGAGCAGCGCGCGGTGCAGGGCGTGGACGTGCCACGCGGCGACCGGATCGTCGATCACCGGCTCGGCGAACAGCGGCAGAGCGGCCGGGCGCCCGTCCCGGTCGGAGAGCACGTCCCGTACGAGACCGGGCCCGATGTGCACCATGCGGTAGGTGAAGCCGAGCCCGTCGGTGGCGTGTCCGTCGTGCGGATCGTCGGGGTTGAACGCCATCACCATGCCGCTGGCGCTGGTGTGCGCACCGCCGCGGCACGTGAACGACTGGGCGCCGCTCTCCGTGACGCCGAAGGAGTAGGACTCGTGGCTGTGCCGGTGGTAGACATGCCGCTCGAAGTGCGCGTGCATGGCCTCCAGCGGCCGGTCACCCGAGTGCCAGTAACGGGACCAATCGCGTGACATCACCCCATTGTCGCTCGTCAGAGGCGCACGAGCGTTCAAGACCCCGGCGGGCCGCTGCGCCAGGATCGGTCCCATGCGATTCGATACCAAGATCGGCATTGTGGTCCGGGAGGATCTGGCCGTCTGGCAGAAGCTCAACGTCACCGCGTTCCTGGCCGGTGCGGTCGCCGCGAACCACCCCGAGGTCATCGGCGAGCCGTACGAGGACGGCTCCGGCACCGAGTACCTGTCGATGTTCCGCCAGCCCGTGCTCGTCTACGCCGCCGACGCCGAGGCGCTCGGCCGGGTGCGCGCCTCGGCAGTGAACCGCGGCCTGGACGTCGCCGTCTTCACCGAGGACATGTTCAAGACCGGGCACGACGAGGCCAACCGCGCCGTCGTCCGCGCCGTGGCGGCCGAGGACCTGGCGCTGGTGGGTCTCGTGGTGTTCGGGTCGAAGAACCCCCTGGACAAGACGCTCAAGGGACTGCCCCTGCACCCCTGAGGTCAGGACAGCGTCACGTCGTCGAACTTGGCCGACGTCGGGTCGCCGAAGTAGCCGTCGTCGTGGCTCAGCAGCGTGAGGGTGTACGCGTGGCCGGCGACGACCGGAGCCTCGGCCTTCTCCCACCTGTTGTCGTACGTGCAGGTCCGGGGCAGCACCGTGCGGGTGGCGCCGGTCGTGTCGTCGCGCAGTGAGGCGGTCACCCAGTCGTAGCGCACCCGGTCCGGGCAGCTGACGTTGTACCAGAACGACAGCCTGCGGTTGCCGCGGACGGCGGTGAAGCCCTGCCGGATGACGGAGTCGCCCTTCTTCGGGTCGTCGGGATACCCGAGCAGCGCCGCGTACCCGCCGCTGTGCGGATGGTCCTTGGTCACGCCGGTCACCACGCCCGCGGACGTCCAGCCGGCCAGCGAGCCGGTCTCGAACCCGCCGTTGGCGAGCGGCCGGAGCGCCACCGCGGCCGTACGCGCCACGGCGACCGTACTCGCCGGGGCGCCGCCGCCCCTGACGGCCTGACCCGCGACGGCTCTGCCCGCCACGGCTCCGCGCGGTGCGCCGGGACGGGACGCCGCCGGGGCCGGGTGGGAAGCGCCGGCCGCGCGGGCCCGCGCCCGGCTCGACCCCGCCTGGCCGGCGCGGAAGGCGTCCACGCCGTCGGGCGTGCCGAGGCCGGTCGGGCCGTCGTAGCCGGGGCCCGCGGTGCAGAGGTACGCCGGGGTGCAGGTGCCGGTGTTGCCCTCGACGATGTCGTGCAGCCTGCCCGCGTGCGCGTACGGCACCGAGGCGGCGTACCCGTTGGCGGGCAGGGAGCCGGCCAGGGCGTAGGTTCCGGCGATGATCGGTGCCGCCGCGCTGGTGCCGCCGACGACCTGCCAGCCGCCGAACCCGAACGTGTCATAGACCGCGACGCCCGTGTGCGGGTCGGCGACCGCCGCGACGTCGGCGACGGTGCGGCGCGAGCAGCCGGTGTCCTTCTGCCACGGCGGCTTCGGCGCCCGCGTCGAGCAGCCGGAGCCCGAACCGCTCCACGCCGTCTCGTTCCAGCCGCGCGCGTTGGCCGCCCGGTTGAGCGACGTGCCGCCGACCGCGGTGACGTGCGGGGCGGTGGCCGGGAACAGCACGCCGTAGCCGCTGTCGCCGGAGGCCGCGGTGATCGCGACACCCGGATGGTCGAAGTGCTGGAAGTCGCTCGCGCTCGCGGACGCCGACTCCGGGCCGCCGTAGCTGTTGGAGATGTACCTGGCGCCGAGGCGTACGGCGGTGTCGACGCCCTTGCCCAGACCGGGGATCGAGGGCTGGTCGGCCTCGACGAGGAGGATCTTGCAGTTCGGGCAGGTCGCCGAGACCATGTCGAGGTCGAGGGACATCTCCTCGGCCCAGCTGCTGTCGGCGCGGGGCAGCCGGCTCCCGCCGTCGGCGTTGACCTTGCGGAAGCAGCCGTTCGCGGTGGTGCACGGCGGCAGGCCGTACTGCGCGCGGTACACGGCGAGGTCCGACTCGGCCTTGGGGTCGTCGTAGACGTTGATGATGGCGACCGTCTGGCCCTTGCCGGCGGTCGCGGTCGGGAGCCGGTAGGCGTCGCGCAGGTCGGTGGCGCCCAGCCCGGCGGGCGCGCGCTGCGGCTGGACGCCGTGCAGCGGTTTCACGTCGGTGCGTACGAGCGCGAGGCAGGTCACCATGCCCGGCTGGGACGTGTCGGGGCACGCCCGTTTGACCGGAACCGCGGCGAGCGGATCGGCGCCGTGGTCCGGCGAGCCGACGTCGGCGCGGGCCGGCGCGGAGACGAGCGCCAGGGCGGCCAGCGCGGCGATTCCGGCACGTCTCGTCCGCCGGGTGGGGATGAACACATCTGCTCCCTTCACGGCGGGAACCGGACTCGAGACGAACGAGGCGAGCGGCATCCGCGCGGCGTATCGGTCATTTAACTTCTGTCGCATTCAACGCGGCCACAGATCGGGCCGCGCATCAATTCAATTCCCGCGACCGCTTCCGTCAATCTGGCTACTGACCTGCTAAGAGTCGGCGGACGGCTGTCGTTTATTGCTGGTTATCGTGCAAATTGTCAGAGCAAAGGAGATCAGTGCCGCCTTTCAGGGAAACGGCCTGACCTGGTCAGCTCGCGTGCTTTCGTCGTTCGGCGATCTATACTGCGGCAATGTAAGACGGGAGAAAAAGGGGCGGCCTGTTGCGTGACGAGAGTGCGACGACCGGGGCCGATGGTGGCTGGGAGAATCAATTGGCCGGAGATGTCGCCGGAGCCGCCGTGCAGGCCCGCTCCATTCACGGCGACGTGCGGTTCAACTTCGGCACTCCCGCCGCGCTCCCCGCGCCGGCGCAGTTACCCTCCGCCGGGTTCTTCGCCGACCGCACGCGCGAACTGGCCGCGCTGCGGCGGCTCGCCGAGCGACCGCCGGAGACCGGCGCTCCGCTGATCGTCGTGGTCAGCGGTACGGGCGGCGTCGGCAAGACCACCCTCGCGCTCCGCTGGCTGCACCAGATCCGCGAGTCCTACACCGACGGTCAGCTCTTCGTCGACCTGCGCGGATTCTCCGGGCAGCGGCCGATGCCGCCGGGCGAGCCACTCGAACGCTTCCTGCGCGCGCTCGGCGTCGACGCCGCCGCGGTGCCGGCGGACGCCGAGGAGCAGGCGGCGCTGTTCCGCACCCTGACCACGGGCCGGCGCCTGATCGTCATGCTCGACAACGCCGTCTCGGCCGCCCAGGTACGCCCGCTGCTGCCCGGCCCGGGACCGGCCCTGGTCGTGGTCACGACGCGCCACCGCCTCACGGGCCTCGCCCTGGACGGCGCGCGCTTCCTCGACGTCGCACCGCTCGACGACGAGGGAGCGGTCGAACTGCTCGACCGTCTCCTCGGCGACGGGCGCGTCGCGGGCGAGCGCGAGCAGGCCGTCGCCCTCGTCGCGCTGTGCGGCCGGTTGCCGCTGGCCGTGTGCGCCTCGGGAGTGCGCCTCGCCGCGCGGCGGCGCTGGCCGATCGCGCGGGTCGTCCGCGAGCTGACCGACGAGACACGCCGGCTGGCCACGCTCGTCGGGGACGAGGACGACGCGTCGGTGCAGGCGGTCTTCAACGCCTCCTACGGCGCGGTCCCCGACGAGGCCGCCCGGCGGCTGTACCGCCTGCTCGGCCTGCACCCCGGCACCGACTTCGACGCCGGAGCCGCCGCGGCGCTCCTCGGCGCCGGCGCCGAGGAGGCCGCCCACCTGCTGGACCTCCTGGCCGGGGCGAACCTCCTCCAGGAGGGTCCCGGCGACCGCTACCACTTCCACGACCTGGTGCGCCTGCACGCGCGGGGCGAGGCCGACGTCTCCGAGTCCGCGACCGGTCGCGCGGCGGCCGTGCGGCGTCTCACCGACTGGTACCTGCGGACGGCCGTCGCGGCCGACCTGGCCGTCATGCCGGGCCGCTGGCACCTGGGCGGCCACTACGACGAAGCACGGCACGGTGCCGCCGCCTTCGACGGCCGGGAGGACGCGCTCGGCTGGCTGGAACGCGAGCGCGCCAACCTCGTGGCCGTGGTGGAGAACGCCCACGAGGCGGGGCTGCACGAGGCCGCCTGGCAGCTCTGCGAGGCGATGTGGCCGCTGTTCCTGCTGCGCAAGCACTACGGCAGCTGGCTCGAATCGCACGAGGTCGGGCTGGCCGCCGCACGCGAGTGCGGTGACGCGAAGGCGGAGTCCCGAATGCTCACCGCGCTGGGCACGGCCCACCTCAACCGCCGGGACTTCCGGTCCGCCATCGACTACAACGGCCGAGCGCTGCGGCTCGACCCGCCGGGCGGGCATCCGCTCGGCGAGGCGTCCGCCCTGGAGGGGCTCGGCGTGGCCGAGTTCGCGACGGGCCACGGCGAGCGCGCCATCGGCCACTTCGCGCGGGCCCGGGCGATCCACGAGGAGCTCGGACGCCCGCGCGGTGTCGCCCTGATGACCCGCCACCTCGGTGAGGCGGAGAGCGCGATCGGCCGCCACGACGAGGCGATCGCGCACTTCACGGCGGCGCTCCGCTGGTTCGAGGCGCAGGAGGAGTACTACCACCAGGCCCGTACGCTGGGCGGCCTCGCGACGGTGTACCTGCGCGCGGACCGGCTCGACGAGGCCGCCGACGCGCTGGCCCGGGCGCTCGTGAGCGCCCGGACCGCGGGTGCCCGGCACGAGGAGGCCGGCGTGCACGTCTCGCTCGCCGATCTCGCCGAGCGGCGTGCCGAGCCGGACGAGGTACGCGACCGGTTGCGGGCCGCGCTGACCATCTACACCGAGCTGGGCGCACCGCAGGCCGACGAGGTCACGAGGCGACTTGCCACACCTCCGGACGCCCCATCACGCTGATCCGGACGCCCGTCCGGCCGTCGTGCAGACATCCGCCGTCGAGCGCGTCGAGGGGCCGGCCGGTCACCGTCCACGTGTGGACGAACGATGCGTACGGCCACACGTCCACGGTCCTGGGCCCGAGCGGCACCAGCCGTGCGAACCAGTCGGCGGCGACCTCCAGCAGATATTCGCCGCCCGGTCGGCCGAACGCCGCCACGAGACACCCCGGGCATCGGGCGCGCAGGGCCGCCACCCGTCCGAGCGGCCCGTCGGCGACGATCACATCCGCGATCGGCGGCCAGGGCCCCGGGACGCCGGCGTCCGCGAGCAGGTGCTCGTCGGCGAACCCAGAGCCGCCGGGATGACGCATGTCGATCGACACGCGGTGGACCACCGCCGTGGCCGGCGGCGTCGCCGGTCCCGTGACGACGACGCGCCGCCGGTCGGGGCCGGGTAAGGGGTACGGGTCCGCGTCGTCCGGCGCCGGATACACCCGGACGCGCCACGCGCTCGTGTCCATCAGGCGGCCCGCAGCCCGTCGCGAGACGCGCAGTACGGCAGCGGCACCGGTTCCAGCCGGGCCGGGAGGTCCGGTTCGGCCAGCCGCATCAGCCGGTACATCTCCCGCCGCAGGATCTGCGCGGCGCGCCCCGGCACGGAGGTGAGCTCCGTACGGAGCGCGGCGTGGACGTCCTCACCGAAGCACCCGGTGGAGGCGCGGAGCTGCGGGGACAGCGGCGCGTCCCAGTCGATCCTCGGCGCGATCGCACCGAGGCGGGAGATGTGCGAGCCCGGCTCGACGTCATCCTCGGCGAACGCCCCGAGGGCGACGGGCACGCCCAGCGCGGCTCCGTAGTAGGTGACCGAGCCGTGGTCCCCGATCACGTGGTCGGCCGCGATCAGCGCGGCACGCCAGCCCTCCTCCGGCGGCAGCAGCCGTACGCCGTGGCGCAGGCAGTCGGTGTGCCAGCGCGTCACCTGCCGCCGCCCCGAGATGGTCCAGATGCCCGGGTGGAGCGCCGCCACCACCGCGTACTCCTCGCGTGAGAGCTGGGCGGCGACGCGGAACAGGACGTCGGGGTGCCGCCCGAACAGCGAGTGCGCGCCCCAGGTCGAGGTGACCAGGACCAGCCGCCGTCCGCGCCCGACGCCGAAGGCACGCCGGTAGGCCGCGCGCCGCCACCGGCTCTCGACGAGCCGGTCGAAGCACGGGTCGCCGCCGACGACCGCCACGGGTAACGCCTCGGGACAGTCGCGCTCGAGCAGGCGCAGGTGCCGCTCGTGCGGCAGCACGTACGCCGACGGGACGACCCGTCCGCCGACCACCAGGCGGTCGCGGAGCACGCCGGTGACCGGGCGGGGCGCGGCCGGTCCGGCTCCCTGGATACGCGGGTAGAGCTTGCCGGGACCGGACCCGTGCGGCAGCGTCAGGACGGGCGCGTGCAGGCTCTCCAGCCGTCCGTTCGACGCCGCGATCGCCAGGTCGAAGGGCGTCCGGATCGCCTGGCTCCAGGGCACCGTCAGGCCGCCCAGGCGGTGTAGGTAGTCCGCGAGCCCGCCGGTGAAGTGCGACGACGGCGCGGCCGTGTAGACGACCTGAATCCGGCGGTCGCTCTCCAGCAGCGGAAGCACTTCGGCCAGCCGCGTGCCGGCGGTGAGGTGATGGACGACGGCGAGCACCGTCCGCTGGCCCGGCACGGTCGTCCCCCTGGCCGCGTCCGGCCCGAAGGGCCCCGGGACCCATTCGTCGTTCGACAACCTGATCCTCCCCCTATGCGGCGTGGAACGCCGCTGTCATCGGTTTCGGCCGGCGGAGCTTCATCTCCGCGCGCCCGGTCACCAGGAAGTGCGCCGGTCGTCCCGCGGTCGCGGCGACGTACCGGCCCACGGCCACGACCGCCTCATCCAGGGCGGTCACCGAGATCCCCGCCGTCTGCCAGCAGTGCACCGCCGAGCCGTACATGGCGTAGCAGGAGCCGATACCCGCCGACGCCGGCGCGATCCGCGGTCCCGCCACCGCCAGCAGCCGTCCGTCGCGTAACCGCAGGTCACAACCGCCCGTACGGTGGCCGACGACGACGTCGCCGCGCCGCCGGGCGATGAGGTCGCGGAGTCCCCGCCGTACGAACACGCCCGGCACGGCCGGAGCCGGGCGGTCGTGGCGGCTCCGCGCGCAGACGACGAGATGAATGTCGGTCGTGATCCACCCGGCCGGCCGCGGCAGCCGGTGCCGGTCGGGGTCGGTCATGACGACGAGGTGCGGTTCGGACAGCCCCCGGCCCGACGGGATGACCAGCATGCCCGGCATCTCCGCCTCGGGCCGGGCCGGCCGGTACGCGGCGCGCCCGTCCGGCGGCAGGTGGTCCAGGGCCAGTGAGTCTTCGACGCGCAGCAGGTGGGCCGCGATGAGGCTCGTTTCCACGATCGTGTCTCCCGTGTCTAGTCGAGGCGGAACGGCGGAGAGACCGGATCCGTCGTGGGGATGCTGAGCGGCTGCCGGAGCCGCAGGTGGCGGTACAGCAGCGACCGCATGTTGCGGTTGAACCGGCCGGGCTCGGAGGTGATGCGCTCCAGCACCGGCCGGTGAAGGTCCGGCCGGTGCCGGGCCGCGGCGGCGTGGAGCTGCGGCTCGATGGGCCGGTACGGCGACAGCCGCGGCGCCACCCGGGCGAGCTCGGCGAGGGCGGAGTCCGGAGCGATGTCGGCGTCCTCGACGCCGCTGAGCAGCACGGGCACCCCGGTGACCGCGCCGTACGGGCCGACGGCACCGTCGTCGATGATCCAGTCGGCGGCGACGAGCGCGGCGCGCCAGTCGCCCTCGGGCGGCAGCACCCCGAGCCCGCCGCGCAGGCAGTCGGCCAGGCCCACCCCTCCCGGGCCCGGCTCGGGCGGGAACAGCGCGATCACCCGGTACTCCTCCGCCGGCAGCTCCCTGGGGAGCCGGGCCAGCAGGTCCGTCGCTCCGGGCGGGCGCGCCGCGGACCGTGCGACCACGACGACGAGGCGCTGCCGCGGGCCGACGCCGAGCGCGCGCCGGTAGAAGTTCCGCAGCGGCAGGCTCGCGGTGAGCCGGTCGTAGGTCGGGTCGCCGGCGACCGTCGTGACCGGCAGCGTCTCCGGGTGCCTCCGGGCGAGGCGCGCCACCTCGGCCTCGTGCGCGAGCACGATCGACGCCGGCCCGGCGCCGCAGCGGTGCACGACCCGATGGGCGCCGGACGCGCACGGCAGGTCGCGGCGGTGGGCCTCGCGCAGCGCGGCGGCCTCGATGCGCTCGCCGAACGGCATCACGGCCGACGGCGCGCGCACCCTGCGTACGGCGGCGAGGTCGGTGGCGACGGCCAGCCCGAAGTCGCGCGCCGTGGCGTCCCGCCAGGAGATCACCACGGCACCGACGTCGCTGAGAAGCCGCTCGACCCCTCGGTGGTAGATGTCGCAGTCGGTGGTGAACGCGACCTTGACGCGCGGGTCCGACTCCACCAGCCGGACGACGTCCAGCAGATGCTGTCCGCACGCGGCGCTGCGGACCACGACGAGAACGGTGTGGCGGTCGCCGGGCGCCCCCCAGATCCCCGTGTCGTGTCCGACCGGAGACCGGCGCCATTCGAAACCGAACATGTAATGAGAGTCGGCGACGCGCCTTGACGAAGCCTTGACGCAGGCTTGCCATGCGTCAGAGGGGCGACCCATATCGGCCATGGGGGCTTCTGGTCATGATGACACCGTGAGTGAAACCATGTGATGAATATGTGAAGATCCACCGAAGAGGTCGTTGGTGGAGTTCCGAATTCTCGGTCCGGTAGAGCTCTGGTCCGATGGCCGGCGACACGCCGTCGGGCGCACCAAAGAGCGCTGTGTGCTGGCGATTCTCGCCCAGACACCCGGGATTCCGGTGCCCATGGAAACGCTCGTCGACTGGGTCTGGGACGGGGCGGAGCCACCCGGCGCACGTGCCAATCTGCACACATATGTCTCGCGGTTGCGCGCACGGCTCAGCAGTATCGGCGACGACGCGACCATCGGAACTTTCCGGCCCGGCGGATATGTCCTCCAGGCCGATTCCAAGGACATCGATCTGCACCGGTTCCGCAATCTGCGAAGACAGGCGCGGGCCATCGCGGCGAGCGGTGACGACGAACGGGCGCTCGAACTCCTCCGCGGCGCGCACGCCCTCGTACACGGCCGGCCACTGGCCGATCTGTCCAGCGCATGGGCGGACGGCATCCGCCGGGCCATCGAGGACGAACTCCTCGGCGCCACCCTCGAACGCGTCGAGGTGGAGCTGCGGCTGGGGCACCACACCGACCTGGTGAGCGAACTCCGCGTCCTGGTCGAGGAGCACCCGTACAACGAGAAGCTCGTGGAGCACCTCATGAAGGCGCTCTACCGCGCCGGACGGCACGCCGACGCGCTGACGGTGTACCACGACGCCAGCCACCGGCTGTGGAAGGAGCTGCAGACCCAGCCCTGCCCGGAGCTCCAGGAACTCCAGGCGCGGATCCTGCGGCGCGACCGCACCCTGCTCCCGGTGCCGCGGGCGCGGGCCGTGGTGAGCGATCCGCGCCGCACCCTGCCGGATGACATCCGGCACTTCACCGGACGTGAGGAGGAGGTCCGCGCGTTGATCGAGGTCGCCTCTCCCACGCGCCCGGGGCGTCCCACGGTGATCGCCCTGGACGGCATGGCCGGCGTCGGGAAGACGGTGCTGGCCGTGCATCTCGCGCACCGGCTGGCCGAGGAGTACCCCGACGGGCAGCTGTACCTGGACCTCCACGGCCTGGACGCCGAGCAGGAGGCGACCACCCCCGCCGCCGCGCTGGACGCGCTGCTGCGGATGCTCGGCATCCAGGGCGTCCCGCCGTCGGTCGAGGAGCGCACGGCGCTGTGGCGGGCCGAGCTCGCGGGCCGCCGGGTGCTCGTGGTCCTCGACAACGCTCGCGGGCGTGAGCAGATCCAGCCGCTCCTGTCCTCGGCGCCGGGCTGCCTGACCCTGATCACGAGCCGGCGGCGGCTCGTCGGCCTGGACGACGTGTGGTCGCACTCGATCGACGTGATGAGTCCCTCCGACGCCGCCGACCTGCTCGAACGCGCGATCGGACCAGACCGGGCGTCCCCGCCCGGCGACATCGCCGAGGTGGTCGCGCTCTGCGGCCACCTGCCGCTCGCGATCCAGCTCGTCGGCAACCGGCTACGGCACCGCCGCGCCTGGACCAGCGCCGTCCTCGCGAAACGGCTCGCGGCGCGCAACCGGCGGCTCGCCGAGATCCGGGCGGCGGACCGCGAGATCACGGCGGCCTTCGACCTGTCGTACCGCGGGCTCGCTCCCCGGGCGCGCCGGGGGTTCCGCCGCCTGGGCCTGCACCTCGGCGCGGACTTCGCCCTCCACGGCGCGGCGGCGATCACCGGCGAGCCGCCGGGCGACGCCGACCGGCTGATCGAGGAACTGCTCGACCACCATCTCCTGACCGAGCCGATGGAGGGGCGGTACCGGTTCCACGCCCTGGTCCGCGACTACGCGCGTCAGCGGGCGGCCGGTGAGGACTCGGAGTCGGTGCGCCGGGACGCCGTATGGTGCCAGCTCGACCACGCGGTGTCCGCCGCGCTGCTCGCCGACCGGCTGCTCCACGCGCACGGCCGCGACCTCGGCCGTGACGTCCCGCCGCCCGACCCGGCGCCGTTCGCGACCCCGGCCGAGGCGGACGCGTGGATGACGGCGGAGTACGCCAACCTTCTCGCCGCCGCCGAGTACGCGGAGAGCGTGGGCGCCCTGCGGCATACGGCCCTGCTCGCGCACGCGCTCGCCGGATACCTCGACGCCGGGGGACACTGGGACAGGGCCGACGTCCTGCACCGGCGCGCGGTCGAGGCCTGGCGGGAGCTGGGCGAGGCGGCCGGAGAGGCACAGGCGCTGCTCGACCTGAGCGGCGTGCGGTTCCGCACCGGGCAGTACGGCGAGGCGCTCGACCACGCGCGGGCGTCCCTGGAGATCTATCGGTCGCTCGGCGACGCGCGGGGGGAGGCCGATGTCCTGGCCCATCGCGGACTCATCCTGTGGCAGCGGTCGCTGTACCGCGACGCTCTGACCAGCTCGCGCGGGGCGCTGGCGATCCGGCGGTCGCTGGGCGACCGGCGCGGCGAGGCCCGGGTGCTGGACCACATCGCGATCTTCCTGGAGTTCGTCGGCCGGTACCAGGAGGCCGCCGACCGCCGGAACACGGCTCTGGAGATCTACGCGTCGATCGACGACCCGCGCGGGCTGCTGATGTCGCTGAACAACCAGGGCGACCTGATGCTGCGGCTGGGCCGGGTCGACGCCGCGCGCGGATACTACGAGGACGCCTCCCGCGTCATGCCGGAGATGAGCCGTCAGCACGATGCGATCTGGCGCAACAACATGGCGCGCATCCATTTACATACCGGACGGTACGACGAAGCGCTGACCGGGTTCCGCTACGCATTGCTTACATATCGGCAGATTGGGGACAAGCGGAACGAGATAGAAACGCTCATCGAGATCGGAACGACCTATTTCGGGATGGGGCAGCACGGGGAGGCGCTGATCCACTTCGAGCAGGCTTTGGCCTTTTCGCGGCGAATATCGGAAATGTTCGAGCAGACGAAGGCGCTGCGGCGCATCGGGGAGGTGCTGCTGGCGGACGAGCGCCTCGCGGACGCCGACGAGGCGTTCCGCGAGGCGCTGAAGCTGGCCGGCGTCATCGGCGAGCCGTACGAACGGGCCAAGGTGCTGGAAGGCCTCGGACGCCTCCACCTGCGCAGGGGTGCCCGGCACAACGCGCGCCGCTGCTGGCGCCAGGCACTGCGCTTCTTCGAGCGAGCGGGCATGCCCGCGGAGTCCGAGACCCTCCGAACCCTCCTGGACGCCGTGTGACGCGACGGCTCAAAGGTCGCGGATGGGCCGGAAGCAGCGTCGCATTAGAGATCGCGCTGAGGCAGACCAAGAAATCGGCCATATTCACACCGGCTGCCCGAACGTCGATTGTTATTTCCCCGGGACCCGGCGGTGGCATCCGCAGCAAGCTCGGTCAGTTGGGAAGGTCAGATCAGGCCGGCCTCGTACACCAGGATCGCCGCCTGGACGCGGTTGGTCAGGCCGAGCTTGGCGAGTGCGCGGCTGACGTGTGTCTTCACCGTGGCCTCCCGCATGGTGAGCTCCCGGCCGATCTCGGCGTTGGACAGGCCGCGGGCGACCGCGCGGACGACCTGGCGTTCCCGTGTGGTGAGGGCGGCGAACCGGTCGTGTGCCGCCTGGGCGCGCGATGGGCGCCGCTCGGCGTACGACTCGATCAGCCGCCTGGTCACGGTGGGCGCGAGCATGGCGTTGCCCGCCGCGACCGTACGGACGGCGGAGGCCAGGTCGCGGGGGGGAGTGTCCTTGAGCAGGAACCCGACGGCACCGGCGCGCAGCGCCCGGTGCACGTGTTCGTCCAGGTCGAACGTGGTGAGCATGATCACCTTTGGCGGGTCGTCCCGCCGCGTGATGCGCTCCGCGGCGGTCAGGCCGTCCATGCCGGGCATCCGGACGTCCATCAGTACGACGTCGGCGCGGAGCCGTTCGACCGCGGCGACGGCCTCGGCGCCGTCCCGTGCCTCGCCCACCACGACGATGTCGCCGGCGGCCTCCAAAATCAGCCGCAGCCCGGACCGTACGAGCGCCTCGTCGTCGACGACCAGCACCCTGATCAACCGGTACCTCCTTCGGCCGGCAGCCTCGCGATCATCTCGAACCCGCCGTCCGGCCGCGGGCACGCCTCGAACGCGCCGCCCAGCAGCCCCACGCGCTCCCGTAGCCCGCTCAGGCCCAGGCCGGCGCCGGGCAGCGGATCGTCCGGGCCGTCACCGGGATCGTTGCACACCGCCACCTCGACCTCGCCCGGAAGATAGCGCAGCGCGACCTCGGTGGGCGCGCCGCCGGCGTGCTTGTGCACGTTGGTCAGGGCCTCCTGTACGACACGGTAGGCGGTCCGCTCGACCAGGTCCGGCAGCGCCCGTACCTCGCCCTCGTCGCGCCGGGTGACGCGGATGCCCAGGCTCCTGGTCTGGTCGAGCAGCCGGTCGAGGTCGGACAGCGTCGGCTGGGGCACCGTGGCCTCGCCCGCGTACGGCGAGCGGAGCACGCCCAGGACGTTCCGCAGGTCGCTGAGCGCCTCGCGGCCGATGCCGCGGATCAGGGCGGCCGCCTCGGCCGTGCGCTCGTCGCCGGCGCCGACCTCCAGCGCCCCCGCGTGCAGCACCATCAGGGAGACGCGATGGGCGACGACGTCGTGCATCTCCTGGGCGATCCGGGTCCGTTCCTGCGCACGCGCCTGCTCGTCGCGGGCCACCTGCTCGCGTTCCAGCCGCCGGGCGCGCTCGCGGAGCGCGGCGAAGGCGAGCCGCCGCGCGTTCACCCACAGGCCCGTGGCCAGCGGCAGCCCCACCAGCACGGCGAGCAGGATCGCGATGTTGGGGAACGTCGCGGTCGCGAGGTATCGGGATCCGCCGACCGCGGCCCCGGTCCCGATCGACACGCCGGCGACCGCGAGAGCCGCCAGGCCGAAGGTCACCACGCGTGTCCGCCGCAGGCTCGTGCCGGCGTAGTACGCGGCGACCATGGAGGCGGGCCAGAGCGCCAGCCACACCCAGCCCAGCGCCGCCAGCGCGAACACGGGCCACCGCCGGCGCCGGGCGAGACCGGCCGCGACCCCGCACGCCACGCAGAAGACGATGATCAGAGGGTGGAGCCACGGCGCCGCCGGGCCGGTCGCCGGCGGGTAGAGCATGCCGAGGAAGCCCTCGGCGTAGACCACGGACAGCAGGCCGACGACCGCGCCGAGGACCCACGGAAGAGCCGGGTCGATCAGGCGGTCGATACGCCTCAGCCTCTCCATCACCGGCGTCGCTCCATGGCCTCGAGCGTACGGCCGGTCCGCGACATGAACCCACGACGATCGTCGTACCGGCCGCCGACGAAAGTCGTAGCCGGCCGACCGACGACCGGCAGACGTGTTCGCCGCCGCATCGCTGAAGGCTGCGGTCCATGCGGAAATCCATTCTCGGCGGCCTGCTGGCCGCCACCCTTCTCACCTGCACCGCCGCCACCCAGGCGACCGCGGAGCCCACCCTTCGCCTCCCGCGGCCGACCGGCCCGCGCCCGGTGGGGGCCACGACGTTGCAGCTGGTCGACTCGTCGCGTACGGACCCGTGGGTGCCGTCGTCGGGTGCGCGCCGGCTGATGGTGTCGCTGTGGTACCCGGCGTCGGCGGCGCGGGGCCCGCGCGCCGCGTACATGACGCCGGACGAATCGGCGCTGCTGCTCAAGGGAGAGGGCATCACCACCGTGCCGCCGGACACACTGAGCCGCACGCGCACCGACGCGTACGCGGACGCCACGCCGGCCCGCGGGCGGCATCCGCTGGTCGTGCTCTCCCCGGGGTTCTCGCTGCCACGTTCGTCGCTCACCTCGCTGGGCGAGGACCTGGCGAGCCGGGGTTACGTGGTCGCCGCGGTCGACCACTCGTACGAGAACTTCGGTGAGACCTTCCCCGACGGCCACACCACCACGTGTGTCGCCTGTGAACTCGATCAGACGCCCGCGCTGGCGCGGAAGCTGGCCGCCGGCCGTGCCGCCGACCTGTCGTTCGTCCTCGACCGGCTCACCGGCCCGCGCCCCGTGTGGAAGGGCGGCATCTCCGCCTCCCGTATCGGCATGGCGGGGCACTCCCTCGGCGGGGACAGCACGGCCGTGACCATGGCGGCCGACCCGCGCGTACGGGCCGGGGTCAACATGGACGGCACGTTCAACACGCCCGTCACCGGACTCTCCCGCCCGTTCCTGCTCGTGGGCACCGCGGCCATGCACACGCCGACCTCCAAGGACACGACCTGGGGCGACGCGTGGCAGCACCTCACCGGATGGAAACGGTGGATCACCGTGGCCGGCACGCAGCACTCCTCCTTCACCGACCTGCACCCGCTCGCGGACCAGCTCGGCCTCGCCTTCGGCGCCGACATCTCCGGGACCCGCGCCGTACAGATCACGCGGGCCTACGTCGGCGCCTTCTTCGACCGGAGCCTCCGGCACCGGCCCGAGCCCCTGCTGGACGGGCCCTCATCGGCCTTTCCGGAGGTGACCTTCTGGAACTGACGTGAGAGCGGGCGGCCCCTCCGCAGGGGCCGCCCGCTCGGTCAGCGGCCGAACACCATCAGCGCGGAGCCACGGTCGTTCGGGTACGGGGTGAAGGCGTACCCGGCCTGCGTGTAGAGCAGGCCGTGCGAGACGACCGCGCCCCCGCCGCCGGACAGGGCGCCGCCCCGGCCCGGCAGGCCGTTGACGCCCTGGAAGTCGCGCATCGTGTCGTAGCTCCACAGGACCCTGCCGGTCTCCGCCGAGTAGGCCCGCATCTTGCCGTCCATGCCGCCCTCCCAGACGATGCCGGGCGTCGTGGTCACCGCCGGGGTGAATCCGCGCTGGCAGATGTCGGGGTACTTCGCCGCGCCGCCCGTCGTGCAGCCGTCCGCCGGGCTCGGCGTCTTCCACAGGACGTGACCGGTGGCCGGGTCCAGCGCGAACAGCGTGCCCGGGCCGGCCATGTACGTCGCGACGTACAGCCGGTGCCCGTCGTAGCTCGACCCCCACTGGATGCCGGACAGGCCGCCGTTCGGCATGGGCGTGGAGAGCTGCCGCCGCCAGACCGCCTTGCCCGTACGGGCGTCCAGCACGTGGTACACACCGACCTTCTGGCCGATGCCGACCAGGCGACGGCCGCCCACGGTGAACAGGTTCGGCGCCGCGCCGAGGTCGAAGTCCAGCGCGGTGCCCTCCGGCAGGTTGGGGCAGTACTTCTGGTCCGCCGGGTCCTGGCTGGCGCACTCGGCCCGCCAGGTGTCGACGTCGGTCATCTTCTCGGTCCAGCGGGCCCGTCCGGTCCGCGCGTCGAGTGCCAGAACGGAGTCGAAGTGCCCGCCGCTGCCGGTGTAGTTCTGCCCGGTGCCGACGTACACGGTGCGCGTCACCGGATCGACCGCCGGAGTGCTCCAGACCCCGCCGCCGGACGGTGCGTACTTCGGCACGCCGTTCGGCCAGGTGCCGTCCCGCTTGGGCTTCGGCACGGTGTAGTAGCGCCAGGCGACCCTTCCCGTGCGGGCGTCGAGGGCGTCCAGGTGCCCGCGGAAGGTGCAGCAGGCGTGGTCCTTCCCGGCGACGTTCTCACCGCTGGACACCCCCACGTACACGCGGCCCTGGAAGACGAGGGGCGAACTGGTGACGACCGCCCCGGGCGTCGCGTCGAGGCGCGTGGCCCAGTCGAGCCGTCCGGTGCGCTGGTCGACCGCGTACAGGTAGCCGCGGACGTCGCCGAAGTAGACCCTGCCGCCGGAGACCGCCGGGCCGTCCTGCACCTGCGTGGCGCCGGTGCCGACCGAGGCCAGGTCGAAGGTCCACCGCGCGCCTCCGGTACGGGCGTCGCGCGCGTACATCTTGCCGTCCGGGCCGCCGAAGTAGACCGTGCCGTCCGCGACCGCGGGCTGGCTGCGCGGCGTGCCGGCCTCCTTCGGGTACGCGAAGGCCCACTTCAGCCTCAACCCGCCGACGTCGGCCGGCGTGATGGTGTGTTCGGCCGGGTTGAACCGCGAGCCGAGCGGGTCGCCCTGCCAGGTCGGCCAGTCACCGTTCGCCCGCGGCACGGCGGCGTCCGCCGACGCCGTCATCGCGGTCAGCGGCATGACCAGAGACACCACGGCCGGTATCGCCATCCGCCGGCGCCCTCGCGCTCCGCGCATCCCATCTCCTCCCGGTGCCCGCGCCCACCGCGGACTCCCGGCCAGACTGGCGAACGCGCACCGGGCTCCACATCGACCAGACGGTCACACCACATCAACCGAAAGTCGTGACAACAACAGCCGATCGGGTGCCCGGCGTGGTCATCGGTCCCACCTGGTACGGCGACCAGTGGGCATCGTGCCCGACAACGCCTGGCAGCGAAATCAGCAATAGGCATTGCCGATGAGGGCTAAATAGGCAAGTTTGCCGATACTCCCGCGGCCTGTGGCGACGTGATACTCCACCTGGATCCAACCCACGGCTCTTCTGTAACGGTTTTCCCGACACCGGGGAAAGGGAGCTTCATATGAGTGCTCGCATCAAGGCCGCGCTGGGCCTGACCGCAGCGGGGATCTTCGCATCAGTACTGGTCCCGTCGGCGGCGCACGCCGCCGGTGTGAACTTCCGATTCTGCAACGTCAGCGGGAACATCAACCCGCACGACGAATATGTTTCATTCCCGTACCGCGGCTGGTTCTCCTCCACCATCCAGCCGCCGGGCGGTTGCTGGAGCGCCAATCTGACCGGGGTGGCCAGCGACGAAGCGGTGGGCTACCGGAACATCAACGGCCAGTGGCTGGCCGTCGCCACCAAGTACTTCAGCGACTCCGCAGGTTCGGTCGAATTCGACTTCTGAGCATCTGAAACGGCCTGGTTCGCCATCACGCGAACCAGGCCGTTCGCGCGCAGGGGCCCGGTCGGCCGCCGAATCACAGCACCCGGCGAACGTTCGTGATCACCGCGCTGGGCGAGACGTCCACCTTGCGGAAGGCGGCCTCCCGGTCGAGGGTGGCGATGACGGTGTTGGCGGTGACGAGCACGCCGAACACGACGGCGAGCGTACGGTGCCCGAGCACGTCCAGGCAGAGCATCGCCGTGACGAAGACCAGCGCCTTCACCGCGAGGACCCCGGCGAGCGGCAGTGCCACCCGGGCCTTCGGCGCGGCGAACAGCCCCCACACGACCGCCGCCACCAGCGGCGTCCCGATGCCCAGGACCAGATGGAGGGCCAGGCCGCTCCCGACCGTCGCGCCCCACCAGGCGAGCAACGCCAGGGCGAGCAGCTCGAAGACGAACGCCAGCCCCTCGTTCGCCAGGTGCACCGGACCGGTGGCGACGAGATCTCCGCCGGTGAGTCGCCGCCAGCGAGGGATCTCCGTGTAGACGGTGCCGATGACCAGCGCCCAGACCAGGAGGGCCACCGGCACCGGCCAGGCCGCCCAGGACGCGGTGACCGCGGCGAAGAGTTGCAGCACGACCAGCGCGACCGTGACCCAGCCGGGCACCGCGACGGGAACCTGGGTCTTGTCGCCCGGCGTGACGAACACGGCCGGGAGCCCGATCAGCAGCAGCAGCGCCACGCCGGCGAGGACCGGCGAGTGGGAGGCCAGCGCCCACGGCGTCGCCACCCAGGCGACCAGCTCCGCGGCGAACCGCAGAACCGACGAACGTTCGAAACGAACCGGCGCCTCGGGCGTTCCGGTCTCTCGCGTGGAAGCCAGTGCTCTCTCCCGTACATCCCGATGCCACCAGGTATGCCCCAGTGTGCCCCGCCCTGCCCCCGCCCGCCAGGCCGGTCATCACGACATAAGCGCGCATACGCCTCGATTTGCGACGCTTTCCGGGCGAATGTGATCCGCCGATTCGCAACTCACGCGATTTTCGGGAAAGTTCGCCAATCGAGTGGATCAAGGGATTATGATCTTGGATGCGCTCGGGGGGACGATCGGCAAACAACCCAAAAAGGACAAACGTGAAACATATCCTTAAATATGTCGTTGGAGCGGCCATGATCTCAGCATTCGCGTTCGAGGTGATCTCCTACATTCCGGGCACGCACATGACTGCGACCCCCTCGATCTACTTCTGAACCAAAAGCTCAGCGCATGACCGTGGGCCGGACGGGATGGACCTCGTCCGGCCCACGTGTGTTGATCGCAGCTAGGCTCAGGCCGCGTTGATCAATGCAGGGCCACCTTGACGGAGTCATATCGGCTGTAAGTCGTGCGCTCGCCGAGCGCAGGACGTTCAGTGGCATTCAGGCGCCGGGATGAGAGGCCTACTGGGGGGTGGGGCGGTTGGCGCGGATGCGGCCGGCCAGCCAGCCGGCGTAGCCGGCGGTGCCCGCCAGGCCGAGGAGGCGTGTCTTCTTCGTGGTCAGGGCCAGTCCGAGGGCGACCTCGATCGCGCCGTTGCGGTAGGTCCACTGGCGGGTGTCGTCGGGGAAGGCGGCCTTGGAGATCGGGTCGAACACCTGGGGAGCGGCGAAGTGGGCCGCTCCGGTTCCGGCAAGGATGATTCCGGCGAGACGCAACATCGAAGGCCTTTCGGAAAACGGAGGAACCTCGACCATAGTCCTCCGGCCGTCCGGGCGATCTGTGGCGAGTCACTCCGAGAGCCGGTCGGCGTCGAGGCGCAGGTGCTCTGGGAACGCGTCACGGCCGGGATCCTCGACGATCTGATGCTCACGGCGGTCGGTCACAGGCGGCTCCGGAGGCCGTGCGCCGCCGACTGAGCCGGTCACGAGGACAGGCCTCCGATCAGGGAAACCACCTCCCGCTTACCGGGTCGAGACACAGGACCTGACGGGCTCGGTTCACGCGCCGGGCCGGCCGTCGGTGCGGAAGCCGAGCCTCAGCCGGTCGCTGACCGGGCGGAAGCCGATCCGCCGGTAGACGCCGTTGCTCGTCGGGTTGGCCAGGTCGGTGAACAGCACGACGTGCGAGGCGCCGGCGTCCAGCGTCGCCTGGGACAGCGCCGCGGTCACCGCGGCTCCGTACCCGCGCCGGCGGTGCTCCGGTGGCGTGTAGACCGGGCCGATCCGCGCCATCCCCGCCACCACGCGCGTACGGCCCGCCAGCGCGACCGGGCGGCCCTTCGCCTCCCACAGCAGCACGCCGCCGTAGCCGAGGCGGTCGTCGATCAACGCGGTGTTCGCCAGGCCGCCGCCCGGCGCCTCGTTCTGGAACGCCGTGTACCAGTCGCGTACGAGGGCGTGGTCGGCGGCGGTGGCGACGCGCGGAGTGCCGTCCGGCCGGGGCTCCGGCGGCTTCAGCCGTCCGAGACGGAACAGGCGCTGGCGCATGTGCACCTCCGCGATCGTCTCCGTGCGCTTCTCCCAGACGTCGGCGAAGGCACGGGCCGCCGTGGGGTGGCCGGTGATGCCGCCCAGGCCGACACCGCGGTCGGCGAGTTCGTCGGCGAGCGTGGCGGCGGCGTGGTCCGGCATCGCGCTGAGCAGCAGCGGGAAGGTTCCGGTCCGCAGGAGCGCACCCTGTACGCCCGCGTCCGAGCGCCACCAGCCGAACAGCGGCCCTTCGCCGAAGGCGTCCACGCCGCTCGCCCGCAGGGTCTCGACCACGCCCAGGGGCACGGTGTTCTCCACCGGGTCCGCGCGCAGGAAGTCGCCGGCCTCGGCGACGTAGGCGTCCAGATCACCCGTGATGTTCCAGCCCATGCCCCATGGTCGGCGCGACCGCCCCTCCCGCGCATCCGGTTTTTCCGGCCGCCGCCGTCATCCCGGACCGAAGGAGGACGTGACCCACCGGCCGCGTACCTCCCAGGAGCCGCCGTCGGCGGTGGCGCCGCGCAACCCGCGCACGGTCTCCGGGCCGGCCAGCGCGGGCAGGCGGGCGTCGTGGAGTGAGGCGAAGGCGAAGGTTCGCCGCGGGTCCCAGTCGGTGCTGTACCGCAGGCGCCGGCTCAGCTGGGCGAAGCCGAGCGTGGCGGCGGCCACCACCCACGCGTCCGGCGCGGAAGCGGTCAGCCGCCGGGCGGGGCGCAGCCAGGAGGCGGCCTCCTCGGGCCAGTCCACCGTCGCGACGATCTCCTTGCCCAGCCCCTGCCAGGCGACGGCGAAGGCCCCGGCGGCCGCTCGGGAGGCATCGTCGCGGCCGTGGCCGACCACGACGGTCCCGATCCGGGCCCCCGGCCCCGTCAGCAGGCCGATGAGGGCGGTCAGTTCGGCGTCGGTGTGCGAAGACGGCGGCGGCGATTCGCCGTACGCGGTCGTCTCGGTGATCAGCGGCGAACCGGGGCGCCCGGGTTCGGCCGCGATGGCGGTGGCCACGGGTCAGGCGGCGTCGTGGAAGACGAGGCCGAGGGCGTGGCGGCGGCCCGTCCGTACGGTGCTGACGCCGTGGCGTACGGCACCGGCCGACCAGCCGCGCTTGGTACGGACGGGGCGGTCGCGGGTGGTGAAGATCAGGCCGTGGCCCTGTTCGAGCACCTGCACGGTGCCACGGGACTGGGCGCGGGGGCGCTGTTCGACCAGGAGGAACTCGCCGCCGGTGTAGTCGGTGCCGTGTTCGTCGAGGCCGATGACGACCTGGAGCGAGAAGAGCATGTCCCCGAACACGTCGCGGTGCAGGGCGTTCCAGTCGCCCGCGTGGTAGCGCAGCAGGATCTGAGCCGACCGGTCCTGCCCGGCCTCGTGGCACATCGCCACCCACTCGGAGAGGCTGTCGGGCCACGGCGCGGTGCGGCCGAGGCGGGCCGCCCACTCACGGGCGATGGGCAGCAGGTGCGGGTAGAAGGCCTCCCGCAGGCCCGCCACCAGGTCGGGCAGGTCGTGGGTGAAGTAACGGTACTGACCGGAGCCGAAGCGGTGACGGGCCATGTCGATCGTGGTCCGGAACAGCTCCTCCCGCTCGTACAGCGCGGCGACGTCGCGGCACTGCTCCGGGGTGAGCAACCGCGGCGTGAGCGCGCAGCCGTGGGCGTCGAGTTCCTTGGCGAGCGCTTCCCAGTCCGCCGCGTCGACGTTCTGCCTGCTGTGGTCGGTCATCACCCTTCCACTGTGCGGCAGAGGAGATGACGTCCGCTGGCGGGAAACGGACGTCACGTTCGTCCGGCGGGTCAGGCCGTCACGGTGTGGTTGGCGTGCGCGGCGGCGGCGAAGGCCCGGATGATCGAGTGGGCGCGGCTGCCGTCGCCCGCCAGCTCGGGCTGGAACAGTGTGGCCAGGTAGAACGGGTGTTCCGGCAGTTCGGCGATGCGTACCTCGCCGTTCTCGTCGGCGCCGCTGAACCGCATCCCGTTCTCGCGCAGCACGTCGAGGAACTCCCGGCTCAGACCGTACGAGCAGTGGTACCGCTCGACCGTCCGCTCGGCGCCGAGGATGCGCCGGGCCAGCGAGCCGGGCGCGACCCGTACGGCGCCCTCGTGCCCCACAAGCGAGCACGCGAGCGGCGCGATCAGCGGGTCGCCGGTGGCGGACGGATACTCGGCGTGGCCGGCCGAGGCGAGCCCGCAGACGTTCCGCGCGTACTCCAGGAGGGCGTGCTGGAAGCCCCCGCACGTGCCCAGGAACGGGATGTTCCGCTCTCGGGCGGTACGGGCGGCGGCGACCGCGCCGGTCAGGCTGCGGTACGGGCTGCCCGGCACCAGCCAGATCGCGTCGAAGCCGTCCACCGCGCCGTCGGCCTCTTCGGTCGGAATCCAGTACGCGTCGAGGACCAGCCGGTCGCGCTCGGCGAGCGCCGTGAGCAGTGAGGGGATCCGGACGTGCGCCCGTACGTTCGGGGAGCGGTCGCCGACCAGGGCGATCCGCGGGGTGAAGGTGTCCATGCGGACATCCTGACCACGAAGGCGAGTTCAGCGCCAACGATGATCTCGCGACTCGTCATCAGGGATACTTATGAGGCGTGGACACGCATCTGCTCCGCACCTTCGTGGCCGTGGCCCGCCACGGCTCGTTCACCGCCGCGGCGAGCGAGCTCGGCTACACCCAGTCGGCGGTCTCCCAGCACATCGCCGCGCTCGAGGCCGACCTGCGGGCTCCGCTGCTGCGCCGCCGCCCGGTCGCGCTCACCGACGCGGGCACCCGTCTGCTCGAACACGCCGAGCCCCTGCTCCTGCGCCTCGCCGCCGCACGCGCCGACGTCACGCGTCTCGTCGCCGCGCCCGCCGAGCACCTCGTCGTGGGCGCCTCGGCGCTGGCCCTCACCGGCGAGCTCACGGGCGCGCTGGCGGCGGTACGGTCCCGGCGCCCGCTCGTGTCCGTGACCGTCCGGGTGCTCTCACGCGCCGAGATCGCGGCACAGGTCGCCGACGGCACCCTGGACCTGGGCCTCGTCGACGGTGTCGCGGCCCCGACCGACCCGCTTCCCCTGCCCGACGTGGGACCGCTGAGCGCCGTCGCGGTGGCCCAGGCTCCGCTGGCCGTCCTGCTGCCGCCCGGCCATCCGCTGGAGGGCCGGCGCGGGCTCCGCCTGGCGGACCTGGCCGACGCCCGCTGGATCGACGCGCCCGAGGTCGCGATGCCCCTCGACCGGCTGCGCGCCGCGAGCGGCTCGGACGGCTTCCGGCCCTCACTGCGCTACGAGGGCACCGACGTACGCGGCCTCATCGCCCTCGCGCTCGCCGGGCACGGGCTGGCGCTGCTGCCGGAACCGGCGCTGGACGGCGTGGCGGCCGGTGTCCCGGTGCCCCGGCTCGTCCACCGCGTCGAGCTGCTGCACGGCGGCGTGACCGACGGCCCGGCCGCGCTCCTCGCCGCCGCCCTCACCGGCTGACCTGAGCCTGGGCACGGGCCTTACCCACCGTCCGAGGAGCGCGCCGTTCGGTGCTTAGTGGCGGAGATCGGGATCGACTGGGTAATGGCGTGATTCGGGGTAGTCCGGCCCGAATTCCTGGCTAGGATCGGCTGCGCTTGACGATCAACGGTGATCGCCAAGGTCCTCGAAGGGTGAACATGAAGTTTCTTCCGAAACGGGCCGCAGTGGCATTCTTGGCGTTCGCGGTGCTGGCGGTGCCCGCGCCCCGGACGGGCGAGCATGTGGTCGCGCCGCAGGAGACGCCCATGGTCGCCCTGGCGGGGACGCCGATGACCGTCGTGCCGCAGACGCACATGACGGCTCTCCCGAACACGCACATGGCGGCTCTCCCGAACACGCACATGACCGCACTCCCGGGTACCCATATGACCGCTTGGCCGGGTACCCATATGACCACTCAGCGGGTCATATCCGCATAAGGCCCCCATAGAGGGCAAAAATGGCTTCGGAAGTCGTCCGGATTCGGCGGCCCACCTTGCATGCGTCGATGCCCGGAACGCGAGGCGAATCAGCCCTGATCACGTAAGGGCCTTGCCGGTCGGCTGCCGGATCGTCGGCCTGGTGGGGCTTACCAATCCTGAGGATGTGCCCGCGCGCTGCTGCGACGAGCGTCGGTTGCGGCGGTGGCCGGTGGCCGGCGCCTCGCGACCGGTGGCAGGAGGTGAGGCATGTCGAAAGGGCCGGAAGAGCCGCGCGCCTGGCCACGGGATCCGGGTGGCACGGCCACGCCGCGAGCCGACGATCATGGGCAGGGCGACTGGCCGCGCGAGGCCGGTGCACCGCGGCCCGAGGCGCCCGGAGGTGAGCCGGAGCGCGCGGTGTCTGGAGGCGGGTCACCGGAGCGGGTGGTGCTCGGGCACGAGACGCCGGGCACTCCGGCACCGGAGGCGGCACCGCCGGAAGACGATCACGCCACCAAGATCTCCGAGCTGGAGGACCGGTGGCGGCGGGCACTGGCTGACCTGGACAATCACCGCAAACACACCGTCCGTGCCCTGCAGGAGGAACGGGACGCCGAGCGCGCCCGTACGGCCGCGCGGTGGCTGCCGGTCCTGGACAACCTCGAACGTGCCCTCGAACACTCCGGAGCCGAGCCCGGTGCCGTCATCCAGGGCGTCCGCGCCGTCCTCGACCAGGCCCGCGACGTCATCGCGCGCCTCGGCTACCCCCGCCAGGACGACATGGGCGTACGGTTCGATCCGGCGCGTCACCAGGCGGTCACCGTCGTGCCCTCCGAAGCGCCGGACGGCACGGTCGTGCGTGTGCTGGTGCCGGGGTACGGCGAGGGAGCGCGCCGGTTGCGACCGGCGCAGGTGGTGGTCGCCAAGGGGCGACCCGAAGACCGGGCCCGCTGACCTGCGGCTCAGGGGTTCCCGACCGTATGACGTCAGCTGTGACGTCATCGCGGCTTGACGTGACGTCGCCATGGCGTCATAGTTGGGGCATGGACCTGATGCCGTACGTGGACAACCTCCGACGCGAGCTCGCCGTCGCCGCCGAGGCGGGCGGTCCGGAAGCTCGCGCGCTGGCCGACCGCCTCACCGGCGCCCTCGAGTCGGCCGCCAAACTCACCCTGCTGGAGGCGTTGTCGGCGGCGGCGGACGAGATCACCCGCGATCTCGCGCCGGGCTCGGTCGATGTACGGCTGCGCGGCGGCGACCCGGCGTTCGTGGTGACGCCGCCGCAGCCGGGGCCGTCCTCAGGCGGTGCGGCCGGCGGCGGGGCGGAGACCGCGGCGGAGGCCGCGCCGCCCGTCGGGCCGCCTCCTTCCGAGGAGGGCGGCACCGCGCGGATGACCCTGCGGCTGCCCGAGCACCTCAAGCTGCGTGTGGAGGAGGTCGCCGGCCGGCAGGGGCTCTCGGTGAACGCCTGGCTGGTGCGCGCCATCTCCGCGGCGTTCGAGCCCGGCGCCGGCCCCCGCCCCGCCGACCGGCCGCAGCAGCACCAGAGCGGGCGCAGCTTCACCGGCTGGGTGCGCTAGCCCCCCGTCTCTCACCACTCATCACCCGGCCCCGGGGCCGGGAAGTTTCACCGGACCCATGAGGAGGGCTCCGCCATGCCTGCTTTCGACACCCCCGAACCCATCACCCTCGACGTCGATATCTACGCCGGCCGCGTCCAGATCAACGCGAGCGACCGCGCCGACACCGTGGTGGAGGTGCGCCCCAGCGACCCGTCCACCGAGGCGAGCGTGCAGGCCGCCGAGCGCACGATCGTCGAGTTCTCCGGCGGGCGGCTGCTGGTCAAGGGCCCCAAGCCCAAGGGGCTCGCCTACCTGCGGGCCTGGCGCGGATCGGTCGAGGTGACCGTCGACCTGCCGGCCGGATCCCGCGTCGAGGCCAAGGCCGCCGCGGACTTCGTCGCCACCGGCCCGCTCGGCCGTACCGTCCTGCACAGCTCGACCGGTGACCTGCGTCTGGAGGAGACCGGTCCGCTGGAGGCCAAGGCCTCCGTCGGCGACATCTCCGTGGACCGGGTGACCGGGCCCGCCGAGGTGACCGCCTCCACCGGGACGGTCCGGATCGGAACCATCGACGGCCCCGGCACGGTGAAGAACTCCACCGGCGCCATCGCCGTCGGCGACGTGACCGGCGACCTGCAGCTGAAGACCGCCACCGGCGACATCACCGTCGGCCGCGTGCTGGGCGACCTCACCGCCAAGACCGCGCACGGCCGGCTCCAGGTCGGCGCGGTGGTGCGCGGCGCCGTCCACCTGGAGACCGGCTACGGCAAGGTCGGGATCGGCATCGCCGAGGGCACGGCCGCCTGGCTGGACCTGCACACCAAGAACGGCGTGGTGCGCAACAACCTGACCGCCGCCGAAGGCCCCGAGACCGCCGACACGGTCGTCGAGGTGCACGCCAACACCAACTACGGCGACATCGACGTCTACCGGTCCTGACCTCCGAAGACCGGGAAAGAGCCGTCCTGACAGCATGATCTAGCCGGGAACCCCGGTCCTTCCTTCAGGGCCGGGAGGAATCGCTTCCCTTAAGTGCGGCGCGCTAGCTGCGCCGCCTGGACCGGTGCTGGGGCGCGGGAGACCAAGTGCGCGCGCAGGAGTGTAGGCGACGCTGTTGCCCTTGTGATTATCGGGAGATTCTCCTCACGCGTGACACAGAAGAACACTACGACCACTTTCCGTGAAGATTGTGGTGCAGGTAAAGCTCATGCCGGACGCCGGGCAGGCGCTGGCGCTTGAGCGGACCCTGCACGCGGTGAACGAGGCGGCGAACTGGGTATCGGCCGTGGCGCTCGACCACGGTGTGCCGCACGTGTACGAGCTGCGCAAGCACACCTACGCCGAGCTGAAGTCCCGGGGCCTGGGCGCACAAGCCGCCCAGCATGTCATCAAGAAGGTCCGTGACGCCTACACCGCGTTGAAGGCGAACACCCGCGCCGGGAACCTCGGCAGGCCGGGCTCTCGCCGTCGCGTCAAGGCCGAGACCAAGCCGATCGTGTTCCGTCCCGGGGCCGCGCAACCCTACGATGACCGGTGTTTGTCGTGGCAGTACGACGCCGGGACCGTGTCGGTGTGGACCGTCGAGGGTCGGGTGAAGAACGTCCGGTTCGTCTGCTCGGCGGGTGCGCTCAAGACGCTGCAGGCCTACCGGCAGGGCGAGTCCGATCTGGTCCGGCGTGACGGGGTGTTCTATCTGATCGCCACGTGCGAGGTGCCCGAGGCCGAGCGGTACGAGCCCGGCCGGTTCATCGGCGTGGACCTCGGTATCGTCGCCATCGCGACCACTTCGACCGGTTACCAGGCCGCGGGGCGCGGACTCAACCGGCACCGCAGGCGGCAGCTCGAATTACGCCGCAAGCTTCAGAAGAAGCGGACCAAGTCCGCCAAGCGGCTGCTGAAGAAACGCAGCCGGAGCGAGAAGCGTCATGCGGCGAACCAGAATCACATCATCGCCAAGACGATCGTGGCCGAGGCTGAACGCACCTCTTCCGGGATCTCCCTGGAGGATCTGAAGGGGATCCGGCAGAGGGTACGGCTCCGCAAGCCCCAACGGGTCGCGCTGCATTCTTGGGCGTTCGCCCAGCTCGCCGACTTCATCGTCTACAAGGCCAAGCGGGCCGGCGTGCCCGTGGTCTTCGTCGATCCGGCCTACACCTCACAACAGTGCTCCGAGTGCGGTCACATCGATGACAAGAACCGGGTGAGCCAATCGGTTTTCTGCTGCCGGAACTGCGGGGTCGTTGCCCACGCGGACCGGAACGCCTCCCGCAACATCGCCCGTAAGGGCGAGGCTGCGTGGACCGCGGGGCGTGAGTCACGCGTCCCTGCCACCCCATAAAAGGGGTGACTGGACGGAGGAGCCCACCCAGCAGCCAGCCGGGAGCTACCTCCCCACCCGGCCCTTCAGTACCGGGTCAAGTTGACGCGGTGCGCTGGAGGGTCCGGCGGGTCAGTTCCACGCGGGAGCCGATGTTCAGCTTGCGGAAGACGTGGCGCAGGTGGAAGGCGACCGTGTGCGCGCTCATGAACAGCTGGTCGGCCACCTGGCGGTTCGTCAGGCCCTGGGCGACCAGCTCGGACACGGCGCGTTCGGTGTCGGTGAGGCTCGCCCAGCCGGAGACCGGGCGGTCGGCGTTGTTCCAGTGCCGGCGGCGTACGCCCAGGCGCCGCAGCCGGCGGCGGACCCGGGCCGCGTCCCGGTCGGCGTCCATCGCCTCGTACGCGGACAGGGCCGTGTCGAACGCGGAGACCGCACGGCGTCTCGCCTTGGCGGTCTCCTCCTCGGCGGCGACGATCACGGCCAGGTCCTCCAGCGCCGACGCCCGTGCCCACGGGTCCGGATGATCCGCGGCGGCCCGTTCCAGCGTCGCCGGTGAGCCGTCCAGCAGGCCCCGGGCGTGGTCCGCGGCGGCGCGGACGGCGGGGAAGGCCGGGTTGCCGGCGGCGAGGCGCTCTACGGCGGTGACCACGGCCTCGGCCGCGGGCCGGGCGTCCGCGGCGAGGGCCGTACGCACCAGCCAGGCCGCCGCCGCCGGATCGGCGACCAGCGTCCAGCGGTGCCGCAGCACCTTGTCGCGCAGCGCGCCGAGGTCCAGCGATTCCGCCCCGTCCCGCGCCTCGGCGACCTGTGCCGCCGCCAGGGCGAGCGCGGCGTGCGGATAGCCCGGCGCGGAGCGGTGCGCCGCCGCGTGATCGTGGGCGGCGCCGAGGTCCCCGGCCCGGAGCGACGCGGTGATGAGCACCGACAGTGCGGAGGCGACGAGCAGCCGCGGGCGTCCCGTCGAGGACAGGCCCTTCTCGGCGGCGGCGATCGCCTCGTGGAACCGGCCCGCCGCCAGGTGCGCCCGCGCGGCCAGGACGGCCGGCGCCGCCGACCACGCGAACGGCCCCAGCGTGTCGTCGCCGGCGCTCGTCATGACGGTCCGCGCCGTGTCGTGCCGCTGCGCGTCGGTGAGGAGCATCGCGAGGACCAGCCGGGGATGGACCCGGCGGGTGTCCGCGGAGACCGCGCGGCGTACGGCCTCCTCGGCGAGCGCGAGGCCGGACGTCAGCCGGCCCGCGTCCCACTCGGCCAGCGCCAGGGTGACGAAGGCCCCGGCGACCAGGGCGTCGCCGTGCTCACCCGTCGAGGAGACGATCGCCTGCGCGCGTTCCCGTACCCCGGTGCCGGAGCCGGCGCGGGCGTTCAGAAGGGCCAGTTCGGCGTCGTCGCGCAGGCCGCCGGGCAGGCCGGGCTCCGCCAGCGCCGCCGACGCCTCTTCGGCCGCCTCGTCGTCGTGTCCTCGCAGGCTGAGGATCTCCGCCAGCGTGCAGTGCAGCCGCGCGCAGGCCGGGGCGGGCATCGGCCGGTCGAACGCGGCGCGCGCGAGCCGGGCGGCCTCATCCAGCCGGTCCGTCGCGGTGAGGGCGCGGACCGCGGTGAGGGTGCGGTCGGGCCGGGCGGGTTCGGCCGGGCCGGTGAGCTCCAGGGCGTGCATGGCGAGCGCCGCCGCGTTCCGCGGCGACCGGGGCAGCACGAACGCGATCACCTCGTCGAGCCGGGCCAGTGCGCGCGCGTCCCCCGGCCGTACGCCGCGGACCAGGTGGGCGGCGGCCGAGGCGACGGAGTCCTCGCGCCCGATCAGCAGCTCGCCGATCTGCCGGTGCAAGGCCTGCCGTACCGGAGGTGGCACCGCCTCGACGATCACGCGGCGGATCAGCTCGTGCCGGAAGCGCAGAACCGCCGGCGCGGCGGCCAGCAGCCCGGCCTCCAGCAGCTCCTCCAGGTCGGGTACGAGCGCCGCCGGGGTCGTGCCGAGGACCTCGGCCACGTCCTCGGGGGAGAAGGAACGCCCCAGGACGGCGCTCACTGTCAGCAGGTGGCGCGTCCTGGGGCGCAGTCCGCCGAGCCGGCGGGCCACGCCGGTGCGGACTCGATCCGGCAGCCGCGCGGAGGAGAGGCGCGCACGGCCGCCGGAGACCCTGACCGCACCTTCGTCGCGAAGGCCGGTCAGGAGTTCGGTGATGAGGAAGGGGTTGCCGCCCGCCTCGGCGGCGGAGGCCAGCAGCCCGGCGTCGGGCACGGCACCGAGCAGGTCGATCATGATCTCGGTCACCGCGTCCTCGTCGAGCGGGCCGAGGCGGCAGCGTGCGGCACCGTCGCGTTCCCCGCGGTCGAACAGGCGTGCCACGGCGTCGTGGTCCGTGCCCGTGCACCGGACCAGCAGCCAGGCCACCGCGTGACGGGTGCCTCGCGACGCCAGCGGCTCCAGGGCCGCGAGTGTGCCCGGGTCGGCCCACTGCAGATCGTCGAGCGCCACCAGCACGGGGCCCGCGCCGGCGCGCCGGTCCAGCGCCGGCCGCAGCCGCTCGATCGGCGGCTCCGGCGGCAGCGGCTCGCCGAAGGCGGCCAGCAGGGGCTCGGCGGGCGCGGGCGAGCCGAACTCCCGCGCCCGGCCGGTGACCGTGATCAAGCCCCGCGCGGCGGCCGCGCGCACCGCCTGGTCCAGCAGCAGGCTCTTGCCCGCGCCCGGTTCGCCCTCCACCAGGAGGGTTCCCGGCCGCCCGGACTCGGCCGCGTTCAGCAGCTCGAGCACCGTGGTCCATTCGCGCCTCCGGCCGCGCATCGTCCTCGCCGCCGGGCCCGGATCGCGGGACACGGTAGCCGTCATGGCTTCAGCGTCGGGCGGGTACCCAGGGGCCCGACAGGTCACCACGGGGCCAAAACCGCGCTCCCGTACGGTCCGGGCGTCACGCCCTCTCACCTACTCCGACCTGACGGGTGTCCCCGGGGGCCGAAACGATCAGCGTTCATCGTCCTGGGAGCCGGTGGTCCCGAAACTGGGTACGTATGCTGGTAAGAGGGGGGAAATGGCTGGTCATCGCGCTTTCTGGGGCCGCGGCGCGACGCATGACGCCGCCACGCGACGCACGGGGGGTGCGTCGCGATGCCGATTATCCCGGAGTCGCCGCCCGGCCCGCCGCCCGGTCCGTCCCCGCAGGATCAACTGTCCGGCATGCGGTCGCTGCTCGCCCTGTCCATGGTGATGAGCGAGAGCGAAGATCAGGACCACATCCTCGGGCTGGCGGCCACGGCCGTGCCCTCGCTCGGACAGTGCCGGCTGGAGGGCCTCTACCTCACCGAGGGCGGCTGGCAGGCGGTACCCGGCGTGCACGCCACCTCGGACGCCCGGGGCGATCTCGAGACGCAGTTCGCGGTGCTGAGCGTGGCCGGCGGGCCGGTGGCGGTGCTCGGGCGCGCGTGGGCGTGGGCGTTCCCGCTGCGCAGTCTCGACGGGCATCTCGGCTACCTGGTGGCGAGCGCCGCCGGCGAACCCTCCTCGGCGGAGCAGTTCCTGCTGCGCGTGCTGGCCCAGCAGGCGGGGATCGCGATCGCCGGCGCCCGGCAGCGGGCCCGCCAGCGGGCCGACGCCGAACGCCTGCGCGCCGCCAACGCCGCGCTCGCCGAGACCGTCGCCGAACTGGAGTTCAGCACGAACGTGCACGAACGCCTCACCCGCGTCGCGGCGGCGGGCGAAGGACCGGAGGGCATCGCGGTCGCGCTGCACGAGCTGACCGGCTACCCGATCGCCGTCGAGGACCGGTACGGGAACCTGCGGGCGTGGGCCGGGCCCCGCCGCCCCGACCCGTATCCGAAGGAGCCGTGGGAGTCGCGCGAGCGGACGCTGAACGCGGCGGTGCGCTCATCCCGGCCCCTGCGACGCCAGGACCGCCTCGTCGTCACGGCGGGCCCGCGCGACGACGTCCTCGGCCTGCTCGCCCTGATCGACCCGGGCGAGTCGGCCGGCCGCCCCGAACGCGTCGCCCTCCAGCACGCCGCGACCGTGCTCGGCCTCGAACTCGCCCACCTGCACAACGTCGCCGAGGCCGAGCTGCGGCTCGGGCGCGACCTGGTCGAGGAGCTGCTGTCCGGCGCGAGCGAGGAGACCGTGCTGGCCCGCGCCGACGCCCTCGGCTACGACCTGCGGAGACCGCATCGCGTGGTCGTCGTCGTGGGCCCGGTCGACGAGGGGTTCGGGCGCGCCGTCGGCGCGGCGATGCGGGACACGGGAGTCGGTTCGCTGTTCGCCGTACGGAGCCGGGAGGTGGTCGTGCTGTCCGACACCGACCGGCCGTGGCCGCGCTTCCGCGAGGCCGTACGCCGCGAACTCGGCGGCGGCCTGTGCCGGGTCGGCGTCGGCGGGGCGTACGACCGGCCGCTGGACCTGCCGCGCTCCTACCACGAGGCCCGGCTCGCGCTGCGCCTGCAGACCGCCGTCACGGGCGACCACCAGGCCACGGAGTTCGACCGGCTGGGGGTGTACCGGCTGCTCGCCGGCGTGGGCGAGCCGGCCACGGTCGAGGGCTTCGTCCGCGAGTGGCTGGGCGACCTGCTCGACTACGACGCGCGTAAGGGCTCGGAGCTGGTGGGGACGCTGAGCCGCTATCTGGAGTGCGGTCGCGGCTACGAGGCGACGACGTCGGCGCTCGCGATCCACCGCAGCACGCTGAAGTATCGCCTGCGCCGCATCCGCGAGATCTCCGGCCACGACCTGGCCGACCCGGACACGTACTTCAACCTGCAACTGGCCACCCGCGCCTGGAACACCCTCGCCGCCCTCCGCGCCGCCGACCGCCCCTGATCCCTCTCAGCGGTAGCCGGTCACGTCGGCGGGGAGCCCGGCCTCCCGTACCTCGACGATGTAACGCCAGGAGTCCGGGCGGCTTCCGTCGGCGTCCGTGAAGCCGTACTCGCGGGCCAGCTGCCCGCTGGACAGCGACCGGCCGTTCCAGCGGGCGACGTCCGGGTCGGTCGCCAGCGCCACGACGGCCCGGCCGGTGTAGGCCGGTGTCTCGGAGATGGCGAAGTGCGGCTCGGCGGCGATCGCGTCGCGCCAGCCGGCCTCGGTGACCCCGAAGTGGTCCAGCATGATCTCCGAGCGCATCCAGCCGGGGGTCAGCGACACCGCGGTGGCGCCGTGCGGCGCCAGCTCCTGGGCCTGCGCGAACGCCATGCGCGTCACCGACGTCTTGGCCAGGTCGTAGAAGAAGGAGACGCGGTAGTGGTCGGCGTTGTACTCCGCCGTGCCGTCGGTCACCTCCACCACCAGCCCGCCCTTCCGGCGGATCAGCAGCGGCAGTGCGTGGTGACTGGTGATGATGTGCGTGTCGACGGCCAGCCGCAGGATGCGCAGACCCGTGTCGAGGGAGTGCTCCCAGAGCCGGTCGGTCCAGCTGAACAGCAGCTCGCCGCCCCAGATGTCGTTGACGAGCACGTCGAGCCGGCCCTGCTCGCGGTCGATGCGCTCGACCAGCGCGCGTACCTCGTCCGGCACCAGGTGATCGACCCGGACCGGGATGCCCTCGCCGCCCGCGGCGGTGACCAGCTCCGCGGTCTCCTCGATCGTCTCCGGACGGTCGATCTCCGAACGCCGCTCCCGCGTGCTGCGCCCGGTGACGTACACCGTGAACCCGGCGGCGCCCAGCTCCACGGCGATGCCACGCCCGGCGCCGCGCGTCGCGCCCGCCACCAACGCGATCCTGTTCTCACCCATGGAGCCCGATGCTCGCAGGGGCCTCCGACAGGCCGCCGGTGCGTTCGACGACGATCACGGCGGCGTCGTCGGGCAGCCGGCCGCCGACGTACGCCAGAAGATCGTCGCGGAGGAGGCGGACCAGCGCCTCGGGGTCGCCGTCCTGCCATGACGCGAGACGTTCCGCGAGGGGATAGAAGGCGCCGGACCGGTTTCGTGCCTCGATGACCCCGTCGGTGTAGAGCACGAGCAGGTCGCCGGGGCGGAACGGCAGGGTCTCCACGGGGTGATCACTGGTGATCAGCTCGGTCATCCCCAGCGGCGGCGCGGGGTCGGGGAACCGCGGTTTGAGGACCCGCCGTCCGCGCAGCACCAGCGGTGGCGGGTGGCCACGGCTGATCATGCGCACCACCGGCTCGTCGTCGGGCACCTCGGCCACCGCCGCGGTGATGAAGAACTCCACGGCGTGCGGGGACTCCGCGCCGCCGAGTTCGGCGAGGTTGCGGGCGACGCTCTCCTCCAGATGGCCGACGAGCGTGGGAAGGTCGACACACCGGTGCGCGGCCTCGCGGAACGCGCACAGCGCGACCGCGGCGTCGCTGATCGCCGCCAGTCCCTTGCCGCGCACGTCGCCGATGAGCAGGCGGCTCGCGCCGTCGGTGCGGACGGCGGCGTACAGGTCGCCGCCGATGTGTGCCTCGGCCGCCGCGGCGACGTAGACCGAGGCGATGCGCAGCGGGCCCAGCCGGGCCGGCATCGGGCGGAGCACGACGCGCTGCGCGGCCTCCGACACCGAGCGGACCTGCGCGAGCTCCCGCTGGCGCCGGTCGCGGAGCAGGCAGTAGATCACCAGGAAAACGGTGATCAGCGCCACGGCGCTGATCTGCAGCTGGTGGTTGAGGGTGCTCAGCCCGCCGTGCAGCCGCCCGACGAACAGCAGCGCCAGCAGGGCCAGGAGGCCGGAGAGCCCGGTCGTCCACGGACCGGCGAACATGGCGGTCAGGGCCGGGGCCACCGCCAGCAGCGGGCCGAGGTGGACGGCCGCGGGCAGGAGGCGGTCGGCCACCACGATCGCCACGATGAACAGGATCGGGATCAGCCGCCACGCCTGGCTCGGTCGCCAGGCCGAGCGGTAGAGGCCCTCGGGCTCCCGATGGTGCACGTGGGTCTATCTACCCCGGCGCATCCACCGCCGACCGTCGCCCGGCGCCCCCACCCGAGCATCCTGCCGATATCGGGAGAGACGTGACTCAAGTGGGTGGAATGGCCCCAACGTTGCTCGTCGGGGTCGTAAGATCACGCGGATGTGACCAGAACGTGCTTCCGTCCGGACCGGACGGCATGGGTGCCGTCAGGACTGTCGTCGCACCCGGACCGGCGGAGCCGTCCCGTACCCGATCCGGCCCGACGACCGTTCCTGTCTTAGTCCCACCGCCCGCGAGGATCTGATGGAGCAACAACTGTTGGTGGCAGCGGTGTGTTGTCTCGCCGTGGTCACCGTCGTCGTCATCGCCATGCTGGTGTGGCAGCGGCGGACCACCAAGCGCCTGCGCAACCGGGTCGGCGCGCTCGAAGGCGGCGCCGAGATCCGGGAGAAGGAGCTGGCGCACATGGTCACCACGCGCCTGCCCGCCCTGGTGCAGACCCTGAACGGCCGGCCGGTCGAGATCCCCGGCCCGCTGAACCCCCGGCTCGGCGAGGTCGCGTACGGGCGGCATCTGGACAAGATCGTGGAGATGTTCTCCGAGTCCGGCGGCCGGGCCAAGGCGCGCGCCGACGAGTCGGCCAAGGCCACGCTGAAGTCGATGATGCGCGGTGTGCAGAGCCTGGCCAACGAACAGCAACTGGCGATCTCCCGGATGCAGGCCCAGCACGACGATCCGGACGTGCTCGAGGGCCTGCTCAAGATCGACCACATGAACGCGCAGCTCGGCCGGCGCGCCCAGGTCAGCGCCGTGCTCTGCGGATCATGGCCCGGCCTGCAGCGGTCCGCCTCCCCGCTCACCGACGTCGTACGCGGGGCGACCTCCCGGATCCGCGACTACCTCCGGGTCCAGGTCCACTCCCAGGTCAGCGACGCCGTCGTCAGCCGCGCGGTGGAACCGGTCGTGCTCGCCCTCGCCGAACTGCTCGACAACGCCGCACGCCACTCGCAGCCGAACACCCCGGTCGAGGTCAACTTCCAGCCGGCGCACAACGGGATGGCGATCGTCATCGACGACGCGGGCGTCGCGATGACCACCGAGGAGCTGAAGCGGGCCGAGCGCCTCCTCGCCGGCCAGGACACGGTGGACATCAACCGGCTCGGAGACCCGCCGCAGGTCGGGTTCGCCGTGATCGGCGTGCTCGCGGCCCGGTACGGCTTCAAGGTCTCGGTGGACACGCGCTCGCCGTACGGTGGCGTACGGGCCGTGGTCTTCCTGCCCACGGCGCTGCTGACCCGGATCGAGGACCGCCCCAAGGCCAAGGCCCCGGGCAAGGCCGAGGTCGCGGCCACCGGACCCGCTCCGGCCCCACAGCACGAGACCACCGTCGCGGAGGAGAAGCCGTCGCTGACCGCGAACGGCCTGCCGCGCCGTCGCCGCGTGGCCGCCGCGTCGGCGGACACGGCCTCGGCTCCGCCCGCCGTGCCGGCGCCTACCGCCGTACCGGAACAGCGGTCGCAGCCGGGTGAGGTACCGCTCGGCGAGCCCGTCCGGCCGGCCCGGCGGACCGCCGCCGGGCTGGGCGCCTGGCAGCGCGGCACCAGGTCCGGCCGCGCCACCGTCCCGCCCGACTCCGAAGGGAAGCCGGAATGAACGACGCCGCGACCAACAAGCTCGGCTGGATGCTCGACGATGCCCTCAAGATGCCGGAGACGCGCCACGCCGTGCTGCTGTCCGCCGACGGGCTGCTGATGGCGCACTCCGAGCGGATCAGCGTGGACGACGCCGAGCGCCACGCCGCCGGCATGGCCGGCCTGCAGTCGCTCGCCCGGAGCGCGGCGGAGTTCTGCAGCAACGCGGAGACGACGTGGCGGCAGACGGTCACCGAGTTCGACGACGGGTACGTCTTCCTCGTCGCCGCGGGCCCGGGCGCGTACCTGGCGGTCTCCGCCACCGAGAACGTCGACATGGAGGCGGTGTCGTTCCGGCTCCAGGAGCTCGTGCAGCGCCTGGGCAAGGAGCTCACCACTCCGCCGAGGGGTGATCTGGGCGGCGTGCGGTGAGTCCGCCGCGGAACGAACGTGCGCTCGTCCGCCCTCACGTCGTCACCGGAGGCCGCGCGCACCCGACCCGCAACATCTTCGACCTGGTCACTCTCGTGATCGTGAACAGTACCCAGGTCACCGGGCTGAGCCCGGAGAAACGCAAGGTGATGGAGCTGTGTCAGGGCGGCGCACTCTCGGTCGCCGAGGTCGCCGCCCATCTCGCGCTGCCCGTCAGCGTTACCAAGGTTCTGCTGTCCGACCTCGTGGACAGCGGGCACATCGTGACCCGCGCGTCCGTCGCCGAGCCCGACGAGCCGTCGGACCGTCTGCTCAGGGAGGTATTGGATGGGCTCCGCGCTCGTCTCTGACCGTTTGTACGTGCGCGAGAGTGTGCGCCACTCCGTGAAGATCCTGATCGTCGGGCACTTCGCGGTCGGCAAGACCACGCTCGTCGGAGCGCTGTCGGAGATCAAACCGCTGCGCACCGAGGAACGCATGACGCAGGTCGGTGAATCCGTCGACGACCTGACCGGTGTGCCGGGCAAGACCACCACGACGGTGGCCATGGACTTCGGCCGCCTCACGCTCAGCGATGACCTCGTGCTGTACCTGTTCGGCGCGCCGGGCCAGGACCGCTTCAAGGCGCTGTGGCACGACCTGGCGCGCGGCGCCCTCGGCGCGCTGGTGCTCGCCGACACCCGCCGCATCGAGGACTCCTTCGACGTGATGACGCTCCTGGAGGAGCGCGGGCTGCCGTACGCCGTGGCGATCAACGAGTTCGACGGCGCGCCGATGTTCCCGGAGGAGGAGCTGCGCGAGGCACTCGACCTGCTGCCGACCACGCCCCTCGTCACCTGCGACGCGCGTGACCCGGTCTCCTCGACCCAGGCGCTGATCTCGCTCGTGGAGTACCTGATCGAGACCAAGAAACGGGAGTCCGCGTGACCGCCGGTCCGTCCGAGGCCGGCGCCCCGCCGCCCGGCTGCCCCGCGCACGAGGGCCGGTACCCGCTGTACGAGCTGGGGGCCGACGCCCCCGCCGTGTACGAGCGCCTGCGCACGCGAGGCCCCGTCGTGCCGGTCGAGCTGTCCCCGGGCGTGCCCGCCTCTCTCGTCACCGGGTACGACGAGGCCCTCCAGGTGCTGCGCGACCCGACGACGTTCCGCAAGGATCCGCGCGGCTGGCAGGAGACGGTCCCGGAGGACTGCCCGGTGCTGCCCCTGATGATGTACCGGCCGAACTGCCGGCTCGCCGACGGCGCGGCCCACAGCCGGCTGCGGCTGGCCGTCACCGACAGCCTGGAACGCGTCGACGTGTTCGCGCTGCGCGGGTACGTGGAGAAGAACGCCGACGTCCTCATCGGCCGGTTCGCGGGCCGGGGCGCCGGCGACCTGGTCGCCGACTACGCCCGGGTGCTGCCGCTGCTGGTCTTCAACGAGATGTTCGGCTGCCCGCCGGACGTCGGCGACCGTCTCGTGCTCGGCATGAGCGGCATCTTCGACACCGTCAACGCCAAGCAGTCGAACGAGATCATGAGGGACGCCGTCCTGGAGCTGGTACGGCTCAAGCGGCGGGAGCCCGCGCAGGACGTCACCACCTGGCTGGCCGAACACCCCGTCCAGCTCACCGACGAGGAGCTGATGCACCAGATCCTCACCCTCCTCGGCGCCGGCACCGAGCCCACCCAGAACCTGATCGTGAACGGCCTGCGGCTGCTGCTGTCGGACGAGCGCTTCGCCGGCGACCTGTCGGGCGGCAACCTCCAGGTCGAGGACGCCCTGGATGAGATCCTGTGGACCGACCCGCCGCTGGCCAACTTCGCGATCACTTATCCGGCCGAGGACGTCGAGTTCCGCGGCGTGACGCTGCCGAAGAACCAGCCGGTCGTCATCAGCCTCGCCGCCGCGAACACCGACCCGGCCCTGGCCGGCGAGCACCGCGGGGGCAACCGCGCCCACCTGTCCTGGAGCGCCGGCCCGCACACCTGCCCGGCCCAGGGCCAGGCCCGCCTCATCGCCTCGGCGGCCATCGAGAAGGTCCTCGACGCCCTGCCGGACATGGAACTCGCCGTGCCGGCGCACATGCTGACGTGGCGGCCGGGCCCGTTCCACCGGGCGCTGCACTCCCTGCCGGTCAACTTCCCGCCGGTGACGGTGACGACGGGAATCGTCTCGACGCCGATTCCGGCGGCGGACGTGACCGCTCCGCAGGAGGGCCTGGCCGCCGTCCTGACCGCCCGCAAGCCGGAATACCGGCCCGAGCCGACGTCACGGCTGGGGCACTGGCGCCGCGCCACCCGGGACTGGTTCCGCCGCCTCTGACCCACGGCCGTACGAGCCGTGGACGCCGGCCTCAGAGGGCGCCGAAGTCGCCGTGGCGGCCGCTGCCTTCCGCGAAGCGGGTGGCGCCCTGGCGGGCCTCGGCCTCCAGGGCGACCTGGCCGTGGCGCCATTCGTTCGCCATCGCGGTCTCGATCGGCAGGCCCGCCTGTTCGTAGGCGGACATGCGGTCGTGGCGCATGCACAGCTGCGGGAAGCGGGCGATCTCCGCCGCCAGTTCCTCGGCGCGTCCCCGTGCCTGGCCGGTGGGGACCACGCGGTTGGCCAGGCCCAGGCGGGACGCCTCCTGCGCGCCGACCGGGCGGCCGGTGAGGATCATGTCCATCGCCGCGCTCAGGCCGATCAGGCGCGGCAGGCGTACGGTACCGCCGTCGATCAGCGGGACGCCCCAGCGGCGGCAGAAGACGCCGAAGACCGCGTCCTCCTCGGCGACGCGCAGGTCGCACCACAGGGCGAGTTCGAGGCCGCCCGCGACCGCGTGCCCGGCCACGGCGGCGATCACCGGTTTGGACAGCCGCAGCCGGGTCGGGCCCATGGGGCCGTGGTCGGACTCCTCCGCCGCGGCCACGTCGAACCGGCCCGCCGAGACCGCCTTCAGGTCCGCTCCCGCACAGAACGTGCCGCCCTCGCCGTACAGCACCGCGACGCTCGCCTCCGGGTCGGCGTCGAAGGCGGTGAACGCCGTGTACAGCTCGGCGGCGTGCTCGGGGTCGACGGCGTTGCGCACCTCGGGCCGGTCGATCACCACCGTGGTGACCGCGCCCGTGCGCTCCACGCGGATCATCGGGCCCCGCCCGTACGCTCGACGCCCGCCCAGAGGGGGTCGCGCAACGCCCGGCGGAGCACCTTGCCGACGCCGCTCTTGGGGATCGACGCGACGAACTCCACGCGTTTGGGCACCTTGTAGCCGGCGAGCCGGTCCCGTACGTGCGCGGTGAGCTCGGCACCGGTCACCGTGACGCCCGGCCGGGGCACCACGAACGCCACCACGGCCTCCACCCAGCGCTCGTCCGGCGCGCCGACGACGGCGCACTCGGCCACGGCCGGGTGGGAGTGCAGAGCGTCCTCGACCTCGCGCGGATAGACGTTGTACGCGCCGCTGACGATCATGTCCGAGGTGCGGTCGACGAGGTACAGGTAGCCGCGGTCGTCGAAGCGCGCCACGTCGCGGGTGCGCAGCCACCCGTCGCCCAGGAAGGTCGCGGCGTTCAGCTCGGGGGCGTTGAGGTAACCGGCCATCGTGAACGGCGCGCGCACCGCGATCTCGCCCGGCTCACCGTCCGCGACGTCCGCGCCGTGCTCGTCGATCAGCCGGATCTCCGCGTCCACCGACGGGTGCCCGCACGAGCCGAGCGGCGCGTCCGGTCCGACGTGGTCGGCGGCGGGCAGCACCGACAGGCACAGCGGTGCCTCGGTCTGCCCGTAGTACTGGCTGAAGATCGGCCCCCAGGCCGCCATCGCCTCCTCGATCACCGGGCGCGGCATCGGCGAGGCACCGTAGATCACCGAGCGCAGGCGGCCGGTCTCGGCGGTGGCGCCGCCGGCGGCCAGCAGCATCTGGAGCATCGTCGGCACGAGGTTGGCGTGCGTGACGCCGTAGCGGGGGATCGCCGCGAGGTACCCCTGCGGGTCGAAGCCGTCGAGTACGGTCGCCTGCGCGCCGCGCAGCCAGAACGGCAGCACGAACGTGCCGCTCGCGTGGATCAGCGGCGCGGCGTGCAGCATCACGTCGTCGGGCGCCGGGCTGATGAGGTTGGCCATGATGTTGACGACGATCGCGGCGTAGCTCGCCTGGGTGTGCTGCGCCGCCTTGAGCGTGCCGGTCGTGCCGGAGGTGTACAGGGCGAGGATCACGTCCTCGGGCCGGGCGGGCAGCCGCGGATCGGCCGCCGACGCCGCGTGGGTCTGCTCCAGCAGGTCGTCCAGACCGAGCGTGCGCAGCCCGTCGAGGCGTTCGCCCAGCTCGCCGGCGCGCTCGGCCAGCGCGGACTCGTGCACCAGCGTGTGTACGCCGGCGTCGGCGAGCATCCGCGCGTGCTCCTCCAGCGACAGCCGGGCGTTCAGCGGCACCCGGCACGCACGCGCCTTGAGGCACGCGAAGTCCAGCGGCACGGTCCAGAGCCCGTTGCCGAGCAGTAGCCCGATGCGTTCGCCCGGTTCGACCCCCATGCCCAGGAACACGTTGGCCATCCGGTTGGCCGCCTCGTCGACCTGGCGGAACGTGAGCGACCGCTCCCCGTACCGGATCGCGACGCGGTCCCCGTGCCGGCGCGCTCCGGCCCGCACCATGTCGACGGTCAGCATCCATCCTCCTCAGCAGTGGGTTCGTCCATACCTATCGGCCGGCGCGGGTGAGGTGGGCGTGCAGCAGCGCGGCGAACTCCTCGGGCCGCTCGGCGTACGGGAAGTGCCCGGTGCCGGTCATGACCCGCTCCTCGTAGTCGCCGTACCGCTCCAGCACCCGGCGGGTCTGGGCGATCATCGGCTGCGCGGGGAAGACCTCCGCGCCGGGCCAGCCGGGGACCATGCCGAGTGCCCCGAGATGCCCGAGATCGGTCATCGCGGTGTCGGAGACGATCGCGTCCCGGTCACCGCGGATCCACAGCACCGGTGCCCGGCAGCCCGACCCGGGGAAGTCCTGCCAGCCGAAGTACTTAGGGGAGATGGCGTTGAGCACGCCGCGCGTGCCCGGCGCGGTACCGGGCCAGTGCGGCGAGGGCGTGGCGTCGCCGGGGTAGTGGTCGTCGCCGATCCGCGAGCCGAGGATGCCCGCCAGCAACTCGTCCTCGTTCCGCACCGCCGACGGATCGGAGAAGTAGAGCGTGCGGACCACGTTGCGCGGCGACAGCGGGTCGGCGTCGGTCCGGTCGCCGGCCCGGATCGCCGCGACGAGACCGGGATTGGCGGTGCCGCCGCCGGACCCGGCGAAGTCGGGTGCGCACGGCGTGCCGTCATCTCGCGTGCCGCCATAGCCGTACGGCGAGACGGGCGCGACCAGGGTGATGGTCCGTACCCGGCCGGGATGCCGGGCGGCCAGGTCCATGACGATGCCGCCGCCCATCGAGTGGCCGACCAGGTGCACCGCGCCGAGACCGAGGTCGTCCAGGAGCGCGACGAGGTCGTCGCGGAAGTCGCCGACGCCACGCGTCGCGTCCACCGGCTCGGGCCGGCCGCCGCCGAACCCGCGCAGGTCGGGTGCGATGCCTCGCAGACCGGCCGGGAGCAGGCCGAGCTGCTCCCGCCAGGCGGATCCGTCGGAGAGGTTGCCGTGCACGAACAGCACGGGCACCTCAGTGCCGCTTTCCCCTACAGCCATCGTCACTCCAGGACCCAGTAGATCGATCTCGACAAATTAGTGCCGTGTCAGTCAACGTTTGCCTCGTTGGGGAGGGGGTTGGCTGATCCTCGCTGGGGCGAGCGACTCCCCACCTTGGGTGGTGGGGCGGGCCACGGCCGGCCAGGGGACCGCGGGTGCGGTGCCGTGATGGGGGGACCGCCTGGGGTCATGCCGGGACGGTCCGGCACCGGGGAGGTGTCGTCCGGCTCGACGGTGCGTGATCACCACCGGAAACATGCTCGTGGTGGTGATGGTGCCGCCCGGGCCGCGCCGGGCGATGTTGGCGCCGCCGACCAGGTCGCGGTGCCCGTTGAACCCGCAACGAACGCAGGTGAAGTTCCGATCCTTGGGTTTGGGAACCCGCCGGTGGCAGGCGGGGCAGGTCGAGGACGTGCCCCGCTCATCCACCAGCACCAGGCCGATCCCGGCCTGTTCGGCCTTATCGGTCAAACACCGGAGCAGGTGCCCGATCCTCCAGGCATGGATCCGTTGGTTGTGCCGCCGCCCGGCTTTGAGAGCGAGGACGCCGCGCGGGTCACCGACCACGAGTGTGCCGATCCGGCGTGCGGTCGCCCACGTGGTGACCTGACGGGCGGCCTCGTGCTGGGCCTGGCGGACCCGCCGCCTATGACGGGCTTCGAGTCTGCGTTGCCGGGCCCGGTGCTTACGCCATCGCCGTGACCCGACTTGGCCCGGTTTGGGTACCAACCGTGCCATCGTGCGTCGCCGGTGTTTGGTGTCCTTGAGGTGCAGGTGGGTTTCGGCGCGGATGGCCCGTCCCGACACCACCAGGCCCTCGCCATCCGGGCCCGCCACCGCAAATGGGTGAATCACCCCCGGATCGACCCCCGCCACCCGCCCGGGGTCCGGTTCCTGGCCCGGTGGGTAAGCGATGACGGGGACTTCGGCGGTGACATCGACGAACAACCGGCTGCCCTCGGCCACCAACGTCACCGACCGTACCTGCCCAGCCTCGTAGGGGACCGGCCGGTCCAACCGCACCCACAACGGCGCACACCCTCGACCGACCGGGAGCCGCGACCGCCGTCCATCGAGGGTGAACGTGCCGTGGTAGTAGCGCACCGGCATCAACCCGCGTTTACGTCGAGGGTACCGCGCCGCCGACTCACCGTCTTTGCGGCGTTTGGCGGTGGCGAACCAGGCGTCGCTGTAGCGCCGCAGCACCGACCGTGCCCCGACCGTGGTCAACAGGGCAAACATTGCCTGCCACAGCACTAGCACGTACGTGGCCGGTCGCCGGGCCGCCGCGGGGTACGGAAGGACGTGGAAGCCGCAGGTGACAGCCCCGGCGCGACATCGCGCGCACCGCACGGGGGATACGCGTCCGGGGGAGCAGATGTCGGAAGCAGGCAGGCCGCTGGGTCTCTGCCGGGCCGTGAGGAGAGCCGCCTGGTCGGCCGTGGCCGCCGGGGCCGTGGTGAGCGGCCTGTACGCGGTCATGGGGCTGATGGGCCATGGCGCCCACCTCCTGCCGCCCGTCGTGTTCGTCGTCCTCGTGCTCGTCGGCCGGCCGCTGGCCGTGCTGGGCGGCCGTACCCTCCTCACCGGCGACGGCATCGTCGCGCGCCGGCCGCCGCTGCGGCGCGTCGTCCCGGCTTCGCGCGTCGGGCTGGTGAAGCTCCGGCGTGGGCTGCTCCTGGAGTGGCCGGTCCTCTGCCTGCGCGACGGCGGCCTGGTGGAGCTGGCGGCGCCGGCCCGCTTCTGGTTCCGCGCCGACCCGGAGTTCGACCGCGACCTGGACGCGCTGCGCGCGCACGTCCGGGCGCACGCGTCCGTCGTGACCCGGCCGCAGCGGGGCGTGCTGCGGCCGGCCACCGGCCCGCTGCTCACCGCGATCGCGGTCGCGCTCGTGCTCATCGATCCACCGTGGGCGAGCGACGCCTGGCCGCTGCGCCGGCATGCCCGGCGCCTTCCCGACGCGTGCCAGATGTTCGACACCCAGGCGCGGGCGCTGCTGCCGGGAGCCACGGTGGACCGGATGCTCAGCCGCGTCGACGACGGCCCGCACGTCGCGCGGCACGCCTGCCAGTGGAACTCCACCCGCCTCGCGGCCGACGGGACGACGCTCGTCGTCATCGGGCGGCTGAGCGTCGTGATCGAACTGGAGCACGGCGTCGGCCCGGTCAGTGACGCCGAGGAGGCCCACCGGGACTTCGTACGGGAGACGCGGATCGACGCCGGCGAGTACGAGACGAGGATTCCGCGGCTGGGCGACGAGGCCGAGCTCATCGACGTGCGTCCCGGTTCGAATCTCACCTGGGTCGTCGTCGCGGTGCACCGGGCCAACATCGAGGAGAAGATCGACCTGATGTACCGGGACCGGACGCGCGAGCGGGAGGCCGCCAGGGCCGCCGAGGGCCTCGCCCGGCTGGGCCTGTCGGAGATCCACTTCAACCGAACGTAGCGCCCGGTCATCCACAGGCTGTGGACAACCGGAGCTGGCGGGCGGGTTGGAAGAGGATGTCCGCGCAGGACAGAGCCATGAGACGGGAGGGCCACTCTCCGGCCAAGTCGCTGACTTCGAGCCGCCTGACCGGCTACTCCTGGTAGTCGGTGCGTTCGCTGGAGTCGCCTGCCTCCCTCGGCTGCGGGTCCGCCGGAAAGGAGGCCGGGAAATGCCGCGTACGCAGCCTGCGGAGCGGTACTGAGATGGATCACGGCGGCGTGGTGCTGGCCGGGGTGGACGGCACCGACTCGGGGCGCGCGGCACTGCAGACCGCCGCGGCCGAGGCGGTGTCGGGCGGCCTCCGGCTCGTGGCCCTGCACGTACGCCGGTCGCCCCGGCCGCTGGAGCTGATGGCGTGGGAGGCCTATCCACTGGCGGAGCAGTGGCGGGACGAGCTCGAACTCGAGGCCTGGCTGCAGTGCGCGCTCCTGCTCGCCGACCTGCCGCTGGAGTGGGAGTACGCGGTCGTCGACGGCGAACCGGCCCCGGCCCTGCGCTCGTACGCCGCCGACCGAGCGGCCTGCGCGGTCTTCGTCGGCTCACGGATCCGTACGGGCTGGGCGGCCCGCCTGCACCGCTGCCCGGCTTTGGAACTGGAGCGCCGTTCACCCTGCCGCGTACGCGTGGTCCGCTTCCCCGACGTGCCCAACACCGTGTGAAAACGACCCGCCGCAGGTGCCCGCCCTCACGAGGTGGTCACCGGCACCTGCCGCGGGTCAGGGCGTGCCGTCGCGCTAGCGGTGGTCGTCGAGCCAGGCGGACAGGCGGTTCAGGAAGACGGCGCCCACCGGGGGCTGCGGGGCCGGCAGGACCGCGACGTGAAACGCGTGCGGCATGCCCTCGTAGACGTCCAGTGTGACCTCGACGCCCGCCTCGGCCGCCGCCTCGGCGTAGCGCCGGGAGTCGTCCAGCAGGATCTCGTCGCCGCCCACCGCCAGGAGCATGCGCGGCAGGCCCGTCAGGTCGCCGTGGATGGGCGACTGCGGCGCCCGGTCGTTCGGTCGCCCGTTCAGGTACTGGCCGACGACGTGCTCGACGACCTCCCGGCTTACGACGTCCCGGCCCGCTGAGGCGTCGATCGACGGGTTCGTCAACGTGAAGTCCGTGATCGGCGAGACCGGTACCACGGCGGCCGGGAGCGGCACGCCCTCCGCCCGCAGCGTGAGCAGCACCTCCAGCGCGAGTGTCGCGCCCGCCGACTCGCCGAACAGGACCGTACGTTCCGCCGGTACGCCCTCGGCCAGCAGTGCGCGGTACGCGGCGACCACCTCGTCGTGCGCGACCGGGAACGCGTGCTCCGGGGCCAGCGAGTAGTCCGCGTTGAACGCCGGACGGCCGGCCGCCTTCGACAGGTGGTAGGCCATGAGGTGCTCGAGCTCGGGGGTGCGCTGCTCGAATCCGCCGCCGTGGAGGTACAGCACGACGCCCGCCTCCTGCGGCGTGCGGCCCGAGGCGTTCGCCCAGCGGCCCGCCACGGGCAGTGCGAACGGCTCGGCGGTCTCGGCGTCCGGTGGCAGCGGCGGCGCGCCCGCGCTGAGGCCGGTCAGCGCGGTGAGCACCGTGTCGAAGGTATCGGGGCCGGTGACGTGGTTGGTCGTCAGGCGATCCTCCCGCCGGAACGCGTCGTTCATCGCCGTCAGGAGGTCACCCTCGGGCCGGTCGGCATGGCTCGTCCGTACCGGGTGCAGCGCGACGACGGGGATGACACGCGCGGTCTTCCGCTGGTACTCGGCCCAGCCCGGGTCGGACTCGACGGCGCGCGCCCAGACCTCCTCGCGCTCGGCTCCCTGGAGCACGACCGCGTCGGCCTCCAGCGTGGACGAGCCGGTCTCGACGGTGACGCGCGGCTCGGCCACCAGATTGTGGTACCAGGCCGGATGCCGGTCCGCGCCGCCCGCCGAAGCGATCACCAGGAACCGGTCGGGGTCGGGGAGGAAACCGACAGGGACGGTGTGAGGACGGCCGGTGCGCGCTCCCGTCGTGGTGAGCAGGATCAGCCGGGCTCCTTCGAACATGCCGCCCACACGCCCGTGGTCGGCGCGGAACTCCTCGATGACCCGCTGGTTGAAATCAACGATGGGGGTGGTCAAAACTCTCCTTTGCTGTTTTGTCGCATGACGGAATGAACGACGAATAAACGGGGTAAATGGCGCGCTCGTCCGACGAACGGCATAGGCCGAAGAAAACAGTGACGGCGCGAGTATCAGGACGCGTTCAGCTCACGGCGTTCCAAAGATGGCGTGCGGGCAAGGGCGCAGGCCAGGAACGACCCGAACGGCGTCGGACGCGGCTAGGCGCGATCCATGCGGTAGGCGGCCACCTGCATCATCCCCTTCGGGCTCTCCCGGTGCTCGCCCACTCGTACGCGGTCTGGCTCGCTGTCCTTGTCAGGGCGCTCTTGCGTACGCCACGCGGCACCGCCGTACATTCAACGCAAAAACCGCGCCGAACGTCAAGCAAGGTTTCGTCGCTACGAACAAGCGCCTGACCTTCCATCGAGTAGGTCAGGCGCTTGGTCACCTCGCGTTCGTCAGGGTGCGGCGGGGCCCTCGCCCGCGCCGGTGTCCTGGATGGCGGCGGCGATTTCGTTCAGGTCGGCCTCGGACAGGTTCAGGCCGGCGGCCGCCAGCCAGCCGTCGACCTGGTCGGGGCGGCGGGCGCCGACGATGGCGCCGGTCACGCCGCTCCAGGCCAGGGTCCAGGCGACCGCCACGGCGGCGGGCTGGACGTGGTGCCGCTTGGCGACCGGCACGAGTGCGTCCGCGAGCGCCAGGTTGGTGTCGAGCTTCGTGGTGAAGTCGGGGCTGTGCCGGCGCCAGTCGTCCTCCGGCAGCCTCTCGACCCGTTCGCGGGAGAACGCGCCGGTCAGCAGGCCCGCCTGCATCGGCGAGTAGACGATCACGCCGGTGGAGTGCGCCTCGCACCAGCCGATCTCGGTGGCGGCCGAGCGGTGGATCGCCGAGAACGGCGGCTGGAGCGAGTCGACGTGCCCGAGCTTCTCGGCGGCCTCCAACTGGCTCAGGTCGTGGTTCGACAGGCCCGCCGCGCGGATCTTTCCCTGTTCCTTGAGGTCGAGGAGCGTCTGCCAGTACTCCTCCAGCGGTGTGCCGTCCTCGGCCGGCCGGTGCATCTGGTACAGGTCGATGCGCTCGACACCCAGGCGGCGCAGTGAGTCTTCCACCTCGCGGCGGATCTCGGCGCCGGTCCGGCGCGCCGGCTTCCGGCGGTCGGCAGGATCCCAGACCAGGCCGCACTTGGTGAAGATGTACGGCCGGTCGGCCTCGGGGATGTCCTTGAGCGCCTGGGCCACGATCTCCTCGGAGTGCCCGAGCCCGTACACCGCGGCGGTGTCGATCCAGTTGACGCCCTGCTCGACCGCGTACCGGATCGCCGAGATCGACTGCGCGTCCTCCTGCGGCCCCCAGGCGTACGCCCAGTCGCCGCCGCCGATCGCCCAGGCCCCGAAGCCGACGCGCGTGATCCGCATGTCGGTGGTGCCGAGCTGCTTTGTCGGAAGTGCCATGGTTCTCCTTGGTGAAGTGGATCAGGCCGCGTCGAGCTCGGCGAACTCCTCGGCGGTGAGTTCGAGGTCGGCGGCCTTGGCCGAGTCGATGATCGTCTCCGGCCGGCTCGAACCGGGGATCGGAATCACGACCGGCGACTTGGCGAGCATCCACGCCAGCGCGATCTGCTGCGGGCTCACCCCGCGCGCCTCCGCGATCCGGCCGAACGCCGCGTGCTTGCCGCCCAGGTCACCGGCCCGGGAGATGCCGCCCAGCGGGCTCCACGGCAGGAACGCGATGCCGAGCACGTCGCACAGGCGCAGCTCGTCCTCGCTGCTGCGGAAGGCGGGGGAGAACTGGTTCTGCACCGACGCGAGGCGTCCGCCGAGGATCTCGTTCGCCTCGCGGATCTGGCCCGGGTTGGCGTTCGAGATGCCGGCCATGCGGATCTTGCCCTCGTCCAGCAGGTCCCGGAGTGCACCGATCGAGTCGGCGTACGGCACGGCCGGGTCCGGCCGGTGGTGCTGGTAGAGCCCGATCGCCTCGACGCCGAGCCGCTTGAGCGAGGCCTCGCAGGCCCGCTTGAGGTACGCGGGAGAGCCGTCGCGCCCCCACGAGCCGTCGCCCGGGCGTGTGTGGCCGCCCTTCGTGGCGACCAGCACGTTGGAGGTGTCTCCGCCGTACGTGGCCAGCGCTCGCGCGATCAGCGACTCGTTGTGCCCGATGTCGTCGGGGCCGATGTGGTAGGCGTCCGCGGTGTCGATGAGTGTCACGCCCGCGTCGAGCGCGGCGTGTATCGCGGCGATCGAACGGCTCTCTTCGGGGCGTCCCTCGATCGACATGGGCATGCCCCCGAGACCGATCGCGCCGACCTGGACGTGACCGATCCTGCGAGTACGCATGTGACAAGACCTCCAAGATGGCGTGCGTCAGGGCTGCAGCCGCCGGCGGGCGCGGGCCCGGCGCACGGGCCGTCGGCCGGTGTCCGGGCCGACGGCGCGGCTCTTCGGGGCCGCGCGGGCACGCTGATCGGCGGCTGTCGTCAACAGCCTCCCTGCACGGCTTCCCCATGTCCAACAGAAAAAACAGATGAGATCAAGCAGTTAAAGTGATGAGTCGTGGAACTGCGCCATCTGGAGCACTTCGTCGCCGTCGCCGAGGAAGAGCACTTCACCCGCGCGGCCGAGCGCCTGCGCCTCGCCCAGTCGGGCCTGTCCGCCTCGATCCGCTCCCTCGAACGCGAGCTCGGCGCCCCGCTGTTCGTCCGCAGCACGCGGCGGGTCGCCCTCACCGAGGCGGGGCGCGCGCTGCTCGCCGAGGCCCGGCGTACGCTCGCCAGCGTCGCGGCCGCCCGCAGCGCGGTCGCCGCCGTCCAGGGCCTGCTGCGCGGCACCGTGTCCATCGGCACCGAGCAGTGCCTGGCCGTCATCGACCTGCCCACGGTGCTGTCCCGGTTCCGCGCCGTGCATCCGGGCGTCGAGGTCCGGCTCCGCCAGGGCGGCTCGTCCGGGCTGCTGGAGGAGGTCCGTACGGGCGGGCTCGACCTGGCGTTCGTCGCGCTGTCCGGCGGTCGTGCGCCGGCCGGGGTCGGGCTGACGCCGCTGACGACCGAGCCGATGATGCTGGTCTGCCACCCCGGCCACCCGCTCGCCGCGTGCGAGGCGGTCGACTGGTCCGCGCTGCCGGACGAGATCTTCGTGGACTTCCACCCCGACTGGGGCGCCCGGCAGGTCACCGACCGCGCGTTCGGCGCCGCGGGCCTCGAACGGCAGGTGGCGGTGGAGGTCAACGACGTGCACAGCCTGCTCGACTTCGTGGCCGCCGACCTGGGAGTGGCCCTGGTGCCGCGGCCGATCGCGTACAAGAAGAACAAGAAGGTCGTCGCGGTGCCGCTGCGCGCGACCGCACCGGAGTGGATGGTCTCGGTCGCGGTCCCGTCCAACGGCCCGGCCAACCCGGCGACCGCCGCGCTGCTGTCCATCGTCCGCGAGTCCGCCTCCGCCGAGGACGCCGTTCCCACGCCGGCGTAGGACGTCCGGCGGAGGCCCTTCTCCCAACCACGGAACGGTCGCGAGTGTCGGAACCGTCGAGGAGGATGGCCGGGTCGACGACGAGGGGAGATCACATGATCGCCAAGCTGAAGACGGTGGCGTTCGACGCACCGGACATCGCCGCGGAGGCCGGCTTCTACGCCGCCCTGGCGGGTTGGACACAGAGCTACGTCGAGGACGACTGGATCACGATGAGGACTCCGGACGGGTGGCGCATCGCGTTCCAGCTCGCGCCGGATCACGTGGCGCCCCGGTGGCCCGACCCGGCGGCGCCGCAGCAGGCCCACCTCGATCTGCGCGTACCCGACATCGACGCCGCCGCCGACAAGGCGGTCTCGCTCGGCGCGACGCCGCTGCGGCGCGACGAGCGCCGGCACACGCTCGCCGACCCGGCCGGCCATCCGTTCGACCTGTGCGCCAAAGAGGACGACCCGAACACGACGGTGATGGGTGTGATGCTCGACTGCCCGGACACGAAGGTGCTGAGCACGTTCTACTCCGAGTTGCTGGGCAAACCGATCACCCATGAGGCGCCGGGCGTCGCGATGATCGGCGAGGACGGCAAGATGCCCGTGCTGTTCCAGCAGATCGAGGACTACCGCAGGCCCCGGTGGCCCGACCCGGCCGCGCCGCAGCAGGTCCACTTCGACCTGCTCGTCGAGCGCGCCGACCTGGAGTCGGCGGAGCAGGCGGCGCTCGCGATCGGCGCGACGAGGCTGCCCGGCGAGGGCGACAACTGGCGTGTGTACGCCGACCCCGTAGGCAAGCCGTTCTGTCTCACCTGGAACGAGATGTCGGAGTAACCATCAAGCGGACCGGGCTCGACCGGTCCCGCTTCCGCGAACGTTCCTCGAAAGCCGGGAACCACGAAGGGCATCCGAGCGCAAGGCCTCTACCGCGTGGTCTCGTTGAGGTCGTCGACGGGTCTCCAGCTCAGGCGGATCCGGCTGGGCCCTCGGTGTCTCCTCGGGCCGGTGCGGGCCTTCCGTCCCCCGACGCCACCGAAGCCAGAGTCGGCTCGTCCGCCGCGGGATCGGAGGACTTCTCCAGGGAGCCCTCCCGGCGGGGCAGCAGCAGGGGCGTGGCCAGCAGGAGCACGCCCGCGATCGCGATCGCGGCGCGGGGACCGGTCAGGCTCGCCAGCAGGCCCCACAGCGCGGTCAGCGCCGCGACGGTCGCGTTCTTCGTGACCGACCAGGCGGACAGCACGCGGGCGACGCGGTCCGTCGCCGTGAGCTCCAGCCGCCGGGTGGCGAGCACCGGGTTGTACACGCTGATGCAGGTGATCAGCCCGAGCTCGACGACCATGACGAGGACCAGCCCGGCGACTCCGGGGCCGATGAAGGCCAGGCCGACCGGCCAGCACGCCGCCAGGGTCCCGGCGACCAGCACGACCTTCCGCCGCCCGTACCGGGCCACGAGCCGCCTGGACAGCCGGGAGCCGATGAGCCCGCCGGCGCAGGGGGCCGCGAAGGCCAGGCCGTACTCCCAGGGAGCGAATCCCAGCCGGCCGAGCATGAGGACGGACAGCAGCGGCTCGGTCGCCAGAATCAGGCCGCCGACCAGGGACGAGTTGAGGAACAGCAGGCGCAGCTCCGGGTGGGACAGGATGTAGCGCCACCCGTCGAGCAGGTCGCCGGCGCGCGGCCGTGACGTCTCGCGCCGCGCGGGCCGCGGCTCGCCGCCGCCGATCGCGCGGATGCCCAGCGCGGACAGCAGGTAGCTGGCCGCGTCGGCCACCACGGTCGTCACCGGGCCGAGCAGCCCGATCGCGGCCCCGCCGAGCGGCGGCCCGATCATGGTCGCGGTCCACGACGTGGACTCGAACCGTCCGTTCGCGACGAGCAGGTCCTCCTGCGGCACGAGAGCCTTCAGGCACGCGCCGCTCGCCGACCGGAACGCGATGTCGGCCGCCGCGACGACGATCGACACGATGAGGAGCTGGACGAAGGTGAGCAGGTCGAGCGCGTACGCGACCGGGACGCTCAGCATCGCCGCGCACCGGACCAGGTCCATCCCGACCATCACCGGCCGCTTGCGGCGGAACTCCACCCAGGGGCCGAGCGGCACCGCCACCGCCGCGCCCACCGCCATCCCCGCGGCGGCCAGCACGGACACCTCCGGCGACCCGGTGTGCAGCACCCGGATCGCGATCAGCGGGAACGCGTTGAACGCCAGCCACGTGCCGACCGTGCTGACCCCGAACGCCGCCCACAACCACCGGAACTCCCGGCCCAGCGACCGCCTCATCCCGATCCTCCCCGTGGCATCGACCGAGGCGATCCAACAGCGCCGGACCTGCCGGCGGCAAACAACCGTGAGGTGTCGGACCACAGCCGCCGGTTGTGCGGCCTGGCCTCTCAGCGCGTCCGGCCGCTCAATGAATCTCGCTGCTCAGGGCGTCTTGCCGATCAGACGCAGATCCTCCGGCGTGTTCAGCCGTCCGTGAATATCGCCGACGCGAATCATCGGAACGGACAGGATGAAGGAGATGCAAGGAGGCTTCAATGCGCGTAGCGGTCCTGGCCGACATCCACGGCAATCTTCCCGCGCTCGAAGCGGTGCTCGCCGAGGTCGAGGCCTGCGGCGCCGACGCGATCGTGCTGAACGGCGACATCGCGGCCGGGCCGATGCCCGCCGAGACGCTGGACCGCCTGGCCGCGCTGGGCGAGCGCGCCGTCTGGGTCCGCGGCAACGGCGAACGCGAGGTCGCCGACGCCTTCGACGGCACGCTCGCCCCCGGGCTGCCCGACGTCGTCCGCCGGACGGCGGAGTACTGCGCGACCCGGCTGGAGCGGCGACACCGGGCCCGGCTCGCGGACCTGCCGCTGTCCGTCACGCTGGAGGTCACCGGGCTCGGAGCCGTACGGTTCTGCCACGCCACCGCGCGTGACGACGCGGAGTTCATCCTGGTCGACTCGCCTCTGGAGCACTACCGCGAGGCGTTCGCGGGCACGGACGAGCCGACCGTCGTGCTCGGCCACACCCACATGCCCTTCGACCGTCTCGCCGACCGTCGCCGGTTCGTCAACCCGGGCAGTGTCGGCATGCCGTACGGTGCGGGTCCCCGGGCGCACTGGGCCCTGCTCGGTCCCGACGTGGTGCTGCGGAGCACGGCCTACGACCTGGAGGCCGCGGCGCGGACGTTCCGCGCCGAGGCGCCGGGCTATCCGGGCCTCGCCGGCTTCATCGCCGAGAACCTGCTGACCGTGCACTCCGACGCCGAGGCCCTGGCGGCCTTCTCCGGCGCGGCCGGGTCCTGAGAGCCGCCCCCTTCGCGACGGCTTGGACCGTACGACTCGCGTCCGGGCGTGGCTCAGTAGTAGTGCCGCAGGCGCGGCCACATCGCCGACCACGGTCCGGTGGTGCCGGAACACACGTCGACGTGCGCGCCCCGCTCCTCGTTGTCGGTGCCGGTGTCCACGCGGCTCCGCGTACGGCAGCCGGTGAAGAACCGGTCGACGTCCTCGTCTCCGTCCTGGTACACCAGCACCACCGGGCCGATCGCGGAGTCCGGCGGCGGTCCCCAGTCGGCGTCGCTCATGTGACCCGAGTACGGCATCGGCAGGCCGTGCCGCGGCCCGTACCGCGCGATCGCCCCGTGCTCGCCGTAGTTCTCCGCGAAGATCACCGCGTGGGCGCGCTCCGCCGGGGGGATCGCGGACCACTGCGCCGCGACGGCCGAGGTCAGCGCCTGCCAGCCGACCTGCTCGCCCTGTTCTGCGTTGATCGCGTTCACCGGCGCGAGCTCGCTCGGCGGCAGCAGCGGCAGAGAGACGAGCCCGGACGTGACGGTCGCGAGGGCTCCGGCGACCACGACGACGGCCGTACGCAGCCGGCCGCGCGTCCACCGCGCCAGCGGCTCGCAGCCGGCCGCGGTCAGCACGAGCAGCAGCGGAAGCGCGTAGTAGGGCTTGCCGCCGGACGCCACGACGACGACGCACAGCAGCGGGTACGCCACGACCACCGCGCGGGCCCAGCGGAGCTCCGGGTCGCGCCACAGGCGCCGGATGCCGGCGATCCAGACCGGGACGAGAAACGGCGACAGGTAGACGATCTGCAGGGGCACGAACAGCGCGCGGTTCTCCGCGCCGTCGTCGGCGCTGATGCCGCCGGCGACGGTGAGCTGCGGCCAGCCGTGCGTGGCCTGCCACCACAGGTTCGGCGCGGCGATGACGGCGGCGATGACCACCGCGGCGACCGGCCACGGGCCGCGCAGCGCGCCGCGCGGCCCGACGGCGAGCACCGCGAGGAGCAGGGCCACGGCGAGCATGACGACCAGGTACTTGTTCAGCGCCGCGAGCCCGACCACGGCACCGAGCACGAGCCACCGGCGTCCGTCGCCGCCGGTACGCAACAGCCCGAGTGCCAGCCACGCGACCACCAGCCAGGCGAGCAGGTCGAACGTCGCCGTCGAGACCATGTGCCCGACCGCGAGGACGAACCCGGACACCGCCGCGGCCAGCGCCGCGAACACCTGTGCCCGCCGGCCGCCGTTCAGCTCCCGTGCGATCAGGGCGGTGACGAGCACGGTGGCGGCACAGGCGAGAGTGGCGGCGACGCGCAGCCCGGCGGGCGTGTCCCCGAACAGCGCGGTGGCGCCCCGGGCGACGAGCGGCGTCAGCGGTGGCTGGTCGACGTATCCCCACGCGGGATGCCGGCCGGCGACGAGGAAGTACAGCTCGTCGCGGTGGAAGCCGTACCGGGGGGACAGCGCGGTCAGCACGGCGGCGAGCCCGACGACCACGCCCGCCACGGGCCAGGCCGCCGAACCGGGTCGCCCCGTGTTCGGCCTTACGGTCGTCATGGCGTGACCCTCCCAACGCGCGGGCGCCGGCGCAAGGCCCGGCGTCGGCCGGATCCGGCGCCCCTGAGACGGGTGCGCGTTCCCGTACGCCGGAACGCACCGCCCCGGACCGTACGGTGCGAGGACAACGCTCATCGCCAGGCATGTGAGGCGCCACGTGACGACGCAGCAGGACCCCTCTCGTGAGACGGTCGACCGCTGGGCCTTCGCCGATACGGTCGAGTCCGGCTCACCGGCGCGCAAACCGGGTGTACGACTCGGCCCGGCGATCGGCGCGGCGGCCGCCGCCGCCCTCGTCGTGGTCGCCGCCACGGTCATCCCGCAGATCAGAAAGGATCCGCTCGGGACGGCACGCGGTACGGTCCCGCAGACCCCCGCGGGCGCACCGGCGGCCCAGGCACCGGCCGGACAGACTCCGGTGGCGCAGGAGTCGCCGGCCCCGCAGCAGACGCCGCAGGGCGGTGGCGGATCCCTCACGTACGCCAACCACGCGATCGTCGGCCCCGGCGGCGCGTGCTGCTCGGCGTCGGGCGGCGCCTGGACCGCCGGGACCGGCGGTTACCCGGCGTACACCGGACCGGTGCGCACCTCCGCCGACCGGAACGCCTGGTACGAGTGGAACCTCGGCCGGCCTGCGGGCGGCGCACGGTGGGATCAGATCAAGATCCGCCTGTGGATCCCCCAGGCCGAGGCGGGCGCGTGGGTGCGGATCACGGTCACCTCGACCGCCGGCAGCGCGTCGAACGTCGCGACCTTCGACGTCGCCGAGCAGGAGTACCAGGGCTGGTACGAACTGCCCGCGACCTTCACCATCGGCACACCGGACCGCCGCACGGGCTCGGCGTGGGTGAAACTGACCTACCTGCGCCCGTACACGGACCAGGCGGCCGCCCAGTCCTGCGCGGACGGCTCGTGCGACCGCATGGCCGCCGCGCAGGCCGAGTTCCTCTGGAGCTGACTCACGCTCAGCCGAACAGGCCGCCGACGGTCCGGCTGAGGGCGTCGAGGAAACCGAGGGAGTAGAGCGTCAGCGGAGCGATGCAGACGTCGAGCAGCGTCCACCACATCGTCGCGCGACGCACGCCCTCCCCGCGCGGCACGAACGTGAGCAAGGTCGTGCCCACTCCGGTGAGGATCAGCAGAAGGGCACCCGCACCCGGAGCCGGGGCCGCCGCCGATGCGCCGAGTAGCGCGCCGGCGAACGTGAGACAGGCGCCGATCGCCGGAGCGATGGCCTCCCGGGCGAAACGGTAGGTCAGCGCGCGAAGCGCGAGCATCCCGCCCGCCACGGCGGCGAGCGCGATCGTGAGCGGGTCACCGGCCGCGGCCAGCACCGCGGAACCGGCGACGACGGCCGCGACGCAGCCCGAGGTCAGCGAGACCAGAAGCGAGCGCGATGCGCGGGCGAACTCGGCGACCTGCTCGGCTTCGGCGCCCACCGACCGCCGGGACAGCCGGTGGCTCAGCAGGCGGGGCAGACCACGCGCCAGGACCGTACCGGCCACGACGACGACGGCCGCGGCCTGTACCGGCCGTAGACCCAGGGCGGCCAGCACGAATCCCAGAGCGCCGAACGAACCGGCGAGTGCCGCGCCGGCGGCCACCGGCGCCAGGATCGACATCGACGCCAGGACCGTCACGACCAGCGCGATCGCCGCACCGCAGCCACCGGCGGCGTCGAGCCGGCCACCGGCCAGCGCCCAACCCGTCACGACGGCCAGCCCCCAGTCGCCGGCCGCCAGCGCGGGACGGCTGAACCGGCGCCGTTCCCCGGCGGGAAGAAGGTAGGCGGCGGCGAGGATCGCGGCCACCGCCGCCAGCAACGCCGGCCCCGCGTCGTGGCGGAGCGACGGCCGCACCGCGACGAACCCGGCCGCGACGAGCAGCAGCACCGTGCCGAGCACGCCGAGCACCGGGTCGATCAGCCGCCGGGACGACCACTCCTGCTCGCCGGCGACCGTGGAGACGACCGGCTCGTCGAGCCGCGACGCGATCGGCGAGGACCAGACGCCGGGGTCGACGAGATGCAGGACCTCCCCGTCCACCACCGCGGCGTCGGCCAGGGTGGCGCTCAGTGAGAACGGCTCCTGACCCACGCGTGACAGTGTCCAGGCCGCGGGCCGGACGTCGTCCTCGGCGGTGCCGCACAACTCGGCGATCGTGGGCGTCAGCTCGGCGATCGGCACGGTGTTCGGCAGCAGGACGTCCACGCGACGGCCCGTCGCGTGGACCGTGACGGCCGACAGGTCTGCGCGCATCTTCCTGGCTCCTTCTCAGCGGGCCGGTTCAGGAGCTCCAGAAGCTCTCGATCGCCTTCTCGCTGGTCGTGTAGTTGGTGTGCGCGGCGCTGAGAGCCTGGTACAGCTGGCCGAGCACCAGGTAGAGGTCATCGGCGGCGTTGTGCCACCGCTGCTGCGCGTGGTCCCAGCTCTCGCCGCCCACGCCGTGCCACTCGCCGCGCAGCCGGCTCAGAAAGCCCCTGAGTTCCTCCTGCTGCTGGATGAGCGTGTTGTGGCAGCTGCGGACATCCTCGGCGGCGGTGTTCATCCACGGGAAGTGAACGGTGATGACACCGTCGTTGGCGGGTGCGTCCATCGTCTCCTCCTCAGGCCGTTGCCTCAGTACTCCAGGCCGGCGGCGGCCTGGGTGATGCCGAGACGGTTGTTCTCTTCCATCTCGTTGTAGGTCTTGTGGCTCTGCGCGAGCCCGTCGCCGATGTTGTAGAGGGCGTTCTTCAGCTCGGTCGCCTTGACGTTCCAGTTGTCCATCGCGTTGTTGTACGCGCTGGCGGACGAGCTCCTCCAGTTGTGGCTCAGCCCGTCGATCGTGGTCATGAGCCGCTGGATCTCGCCGTAGATGAGGTCGGCGACATCGTGCACGTACTGCTGCGCGCTCACCATCGCGCCCAGGTCGGTGTCGAGCCTGCTGCCGCCGCTCCCCGGCGTGCCACCGGTGTACGGCGTGGTCTGTGGTCCGGTCCTGAGTCCCAACGGAGTATCCCTTCTGCGATCCGGTGCGGTGCGGGTCGTCCCGCGGCGAGGCTACGGAGCCGCGCCGCGCGTTCCGCTCAGCCGGAACGCGCACGCGCCCGAGGGGATACTGAGCCGGACGGTGCCGCGGGTCGTCCCACCACCGCGTCGTCCGTCTCACGCCTGGAAGTGCCCATGAGCCGTGTCCTGCTGCACCGGCCCGCCCGTGTGCTGCCGCCGGCCGTACCCACCGAGCCGATCGTTCTCGTCCCGCCTCCGGGCGATCCCCCCGCGCCACCGCCGGGTTCGTGGTTCCAGCTGCTGCTGCCGATGATGAGCGGCGTCAGCGGCATGATGTTCATGCTCTACAACCCGCGGCCGCTGTACATCGTCATCGGCGCGACGATGGCCGTCGGCTCGATCGGCATGAGCTTCGCGATGTTCCACCAGCAGCGGGCGCTCGTCCGCCGCAAGAGCCGGACCGATGCGACGGAGTACCGCGCCTACCTGCGAAGAACCGCCGCACAGGCCAGAGCCGTGGCCACGGTGCAGGCCGCCGGCGCCGGCTTCGCCCACCCGGACGTGCGCGGACGCTGGGCGATCTGCCGGAGCCGGGTACGCGTGTGGGAGCGCCGGCCCGACCATCCCGACTTCCTCACGGTACGGGTCGGCAGGGGAGACGTGCCGCTGGCGACGGCGATCGGGTTCCAGGCCACCGGCGACGGTCCGTTCGCCGCAGGCCGTACGGAGCTGCGGGCCGAGGCCGAACAGTTGATCGACCAGGTCGGGCACGTGTCCGGCCAGCCGATTCTGCTGGATCTTCGCGAGACGCCGGCGGTGAGCCTGGTCGGGCCGGGGGAGCGCACGCGGGCGATGGCCGTCGACCTCGTCACCGAGCTGACGACGTTCTGCGCTCCCGACGACCTGCTCCTGGCCGTGTGCCATCCGAAGGAGGTCGAGGACTGGGAGTTCGTGAAGTGGCTTCCGCACGCCAGGATCGGCGACTCGGTCCTCGTACTGCCCGACGGCGACGGGTTCGGGGAACTGCTCGCCGAGGACATCGAACGCCGCCGGGATCAGGCACGCCGCCGGACCTCACCGTTCACCGAGCAACCTGCCGATGAGTCGCGTCGCCGCCTGCTCGTGATCGTCGACGGCTACGGCGCCGCGTCTCCCGCCGGCCGCCTGGACATCCTGGGCGAACTGGCCGAACGCGCTTCCGCGCTGGAGGTCAGCGTCGTCTTCTGCGTCGAGGTTCAGCGCGATGAGCCACCCCGCGTGCAGACCCGCGTCCGGATCGCCGACGACGGCGCCTTCACGCTCGAGTCGCCCGACGACGAGACGACCGGACAGGCGGACCCCGCCGACCCCGTGCTGTGCACGGCGATCGCCCGGAGCCTGGCGCCACTGCGCCTGGACGACCCCGCGGCCCGTACGGCACTCAGCGAGACCACCCGGCTGGTCGAGCTCCTCGGCGCGCCCGCCGCCCGCCATCTCGACGTGACGCGCATGTGGTCCGCGCTGTCGTCGCCGTACGACGTCCTCAGGGTCCCGATCGGGGTGAGCGGGGACGGACAGCCGGAGATCCTGGACCTCAAGGAATCGGCCATGCAGGGCATGGGACCGCACGGCCTCGTCGTCGGCGCGACCGGCTCCGGCAAGAGCGAGCTGCTCCGCACTCTCGTGACGGCCCTGGCGCTGACCCATCCGCCGGACGTGCTGAGCTTCGTGCTGGTCGACTTCAAGGGCGGCGCGGCGTTCGCCGGCCTCGCCGACCTTCCGCACGTCGCCGGCATGATCACCAACCTGGCCGACGACCTCACCATGGTCGACCGGATGTACCTGGCGCTGTTCGGCGAACAGCAGCGCCGGCAGAAACTGCTGCGCGACGCCGGCGACGTCGACAACGTCCGGGAGTATCAGCGCCGCCGCGCGGCCGGCCTGCTCGGCCCCGACGCGCCCCCGCTGCCGTACCTGCTGATCGTGGTCGACGAGTTCGGGGAACTCCTGGCGGGCCGGCCCGACTTCATCGAGCTGTTCGTCGCGATCGGCCGGCTCGGCCGCAGCCTCGGCATGCACCTGCTGCTCTCCAGCCAGCGCCTGGAGGAGGGCCGCCTGCGCGGGTTGGAGAGCCACCTGTCGTTCCGCATCTGCCTGCGGACGTTCAGCTCGGTGGAGAGCAACATGGCCATCGGCACACCCGACGCGTACCATCTGCCGCCGGTGCCCGGCTCGGCGTACCTGAAGGTCGATACGACGATCTACGAACGCTTCCGTGCCGCGCTGGTGTCCGCGCCCGACGTCTCTCCGGAGGAACTGCCGGACAGCACCCCACGGCCGAAGACGTTCACCGTCGGTACGCTCACGGCACCCGAGCATCTTGTGGACAGAACGCCCACCACGACGGCGGCGGCCGGTGACGACGCCGTCGAGCGGCCTACCGAGATGGCGAGCGCGGTGCGGCGGATCAAGGCGGCCGGTGCTCCCGCGGCGCATCTCGTGTGGCTGCCTCCGCTCGACCCGAAGATTCCGCTGCAGGCGATGCTCCCGGAGCTGCAGCGGCACACGCGTCGCGGACTGCAGGTGCGCGGTGCGGAACAGGGGCCGGGCGTGGTGCCGGTCGGCGTTCTCGATCTTCCGGAGCAGCAGAAGCAACGCCCGTTCGCAGTGGATTTCGGAGGATGGGCCGGGCATCTGGTGATCGTCGGTGCGCCGCAGACCGGCAAGAGCACGCTGCTGCGCACGCTCATGCTGTCGGCGATCGTGACGCACACGCCGCGCGAGATGAACGTCTATGCCATCGACTACGGCGGCGGCAGCCTGTTCGCCCTCGCCGCGGCCCCTCACGTCGGCGGCGTCAGCGGTCGCCTGGAGCCGGAGAAGGCACGGCGTACGGTCAACCAGATCTGGAAGCTGCTCGACGAACGAGAGGAGCGATTCCGCGAAGCGGGTATCGACTCGGCCGAGGCCATGCGGGAGCGGCGCAAGTCGGGTGACCTCCCACCCGGAATCGGTGCGGACGTGCTCCTCATCATCGATGGCTGGGGTGCCGTACGCGGCGAACTGGAGGATCTCGATCCGCAGATCGCCGACATCGCCTCTCGCGGCCTGCGCGTCGGCGTTCACCTGGTCATCACGGCGAATCGGTGGATGGAGGTCAGACCCCAGCTTCGGGACAATATCGAAGGGCGGCTGGAGCTGAGACTCAACGACCCCGCGGACTCTCAGATCAACCGGAAGGCGGCGGCGAGCCTGCCGTCCGGGGTGGCCGGACGCGTGCTCACCCCGGTAGGCGACCAGGTCCAAGTCGCGTTGCCCGAACTCGGCACCTCCGTCGACGAGGTGGTCCGCGCGGCCGGGGCGGCGTGGCAGGGGCCGGTCGCACCGCGCATCCGGCTGCTGCCCGCCGACGTCAGCCTGGCGGAGATGCCCGCACCCGGCGAGGATGGTGAGGCGACCGGCGTGCCGATCGGCGTCGACGAGGTGGAGTTGGCTCCGGTGCGCCTCGACCTCGGCGAGGCGGACCCGCACTTTCTCGTGCTCGGCGACGCCGAGTCGGGCAAGACCGGCTTTCTGCGGTCGTGGCTGGCCGCGTTGCAGGCCCGCAAGGGGCCGCAGGAGGCGATGTTCCTCATCATCGACTACCGGCGGACATTGCTGGACGCGGTACGCCCCGAGCAGACCTGGGCGTACTGCGGTGCGGCGCCCGCGGCGACAGCGGCGGTCAAGGAACTGACCGAAGGCATCGTCGAGCGGCTGCCGCCGGCCACCCTGACCGCGAAGGTCCTGGCAGAGCGCTCGTGGTGGAACGGGCCGGAGTTCTATGTCGTCGTCGACGACTACGACCTGGTCGCCTCTCCGTCGGGTAACCCGTTGCTGCCTCTGGTCGACCTGCTGGCCCAGGGACGCGACCTCGGCCTGCACGTCATTCTCGCCCGCCGGGTCGGCGGCATGGCCCGAGGCGGGTTCGAGCCGGTGCTGGGCCGGCTGCGGGAACTACGTCAACCCGGGCTGATCATGTCCGGTGATCCCGGAGAGGGATCACTCCTCGGCAACATCCGCGCTACCGCCCAGCCGCCCGGCCGTGGCCTGTTGGTGCGCCGCAAACAGCGTCCGGTGCTCATCCAGACGGCTCGTCTCCCGGCGTGACCCGTGTGCGTTCCCACGGCGCGGAACGCGCAGTCCGGCGGCGCATGATTTCGCTACCACATCTGGATCTCATCGATGGGACATGGCATGACGGCGCAGTCGAACGGCCCGGTCGAGCGTGCGAGCACGCCCGAACCGGAGCGGCGTAAGGAGAATGACGGCGCCCCGGATGAGGTACCGGGCGCCGAGGGGCCCAACCGGGGTTCCAGGGTGCGGAAGCTGGGACTGGGCGCGGCAGCGGGAGCCGGTGTGGTCGCCGCCGCGGGCCTGCTCGGCGCGGGCGAGCGGGAGAACGGCTCCTTCGCGCCTCACGCGTCGCCGTCCCCGCCGACCGCACCCGCCCGGGGGGACAGCGGCCAGGGGAACACGCCGCTCACGGTAACGGATGGGTCGACGGACCCGTCCTCCCCGCTCGACGGAAACTCCGGGCAGGAACAGGGAACGCTTCCGCCGGCGGCTCCGCCGGACGTCGTGTCATCGCCGAGCGCCGATCCCGGCGTCAACCTCACCGACGGATCCACCGGTACGCCGGACCGGCATCCGGCCTCCGACCCCGTCGTGCCGGCGACCGGCGGAGAAGACCCGCAATCGGCGCCACAGGTCTGGAGCGGTCCTGACCAGCAGGCTCCCGACCCGAACGGCGAAATGTGGTCGATCGACCACGCCGATCCGAGCACGGGTGAGCATTCCAGCGGGTGGCCGGCACAGGGAAACGAAGGCTCCGCCTCGACCGCGGAGGTCCCTCTCTACGACTCATCGGGCGCGCCCGTCGGCGCGCTGGACTCCAACGGTCACTTCACTCCGCTCGGGGGGAACAGCCCGGATCCGGGAGCGTCCTCTCCCCAGGTCCTCTACGACGGTGCCGGGCGGCCCACGGCGCTGATGAAGGACTCGGGCGATGTGACGCCGTTGCCGGCGGACTCACAGGAGCCGCTGGTCGGCACCGACGGCTCCTTCGACGGCTCGTCGAAGACGGACTCCCTGGTGACGGACGGTTCCTTCGGTGACACCCAGAACAACGGTTCCCAGAACACGTTCGCGAACTATTCCGGCCAGCCGAATGACCAGGGAACGGATGGGGCGAACACGGCGCAGTCGGGCTATGACGTCGCGAGCATGACCGATGAGCAGAAGTTCGTCTATGCGCCGTGGGCCTTGAGCGATGACGCCAAGAGCCAGATCGTGCAGGACGTCTTGAGCAAGAACAATGCCGAGCTTCCTCCCGGCATATCCCAGTACCTTCCGGAACTCGGTGACGACTTCTTCTCGCAGGACACCTATCAACTGACGGACTCGGACAACAAGAAGATCGACGCGAACCTCCTGTCCGTCGCGGCGACCGCCTATGCGATGGCGGGAGAGGTCGCCGCCGACATATTGGAGCAGACACAACTGGCAAAGGATCTCGAAAGCGTCGCCGACGCGATCTCGAGTGACTGGGTGGCCAAAATCATGAACATAGACGTGAGCAGCGTGTTCGACGGCGACGTCGATCTTGATGACTTCAAGATGAAATTCGACTCTCTTTACGATGGCCAGAAGCAGGCGACGCGGAATGTCATCGATGCGATATACGACATGGGTGATGGGCTCAAGAAGACGGCATCGGCCTACTTCGCCACAGAGCAGGCGAATCTCAAACAGTTCAAGCTGACGGCCAAGGACCCGCGGCCACCTGAGGATCAGCGGAGATACGTCAACGGGGAAGACAAGTATGAGTATTACAAGACCAAGATGAGAAATCTCGAGGAGTCGATGGAGTAGCGGTCATGGGCGACTCGAACTACCCCGCTATTGCAACACCTACCCCTACGCCTACTCCGACTCCGCCGTATCCTGCGAATTCCGGTGAGGCGTACGAGGTGGCGTGGCATCACGTGGCATGGGTGAACGAACGTATCAAGCCGCTGCGGGATGCGGCGCAGAAGTTCCGCGACTTCGCCGATACGATCGATCCGCACACCAAGACGGCCAACGACTATGTGACGAACGACCTCAAGGTGTGGAAGGGTGACGCCCGGAACGCTTTCGTTACGCAGTGGCTCGATTATTTTGGCGGTATTGACGCCGGAAATTGGAAACCAGCCCTCCCTGAGCTCAAGAAGATGAGCCTCGACACCGCCAAGGCCATCGACGACCTGGCGGAGGCGGTCGGCTCGTTCCTCTATACCCGCAAGCTGATCGAGGATATCGACACGTTCGTCACGTGGGGATCGGTATTCATTGCCGTCGCTTCGCTGGGAATCGGCCTACTGGCCGGAGGGCTGGTCGACATCGCGGTCCAGGCCGGCCTCCAGGTACTTAAAACCACTGCGCTCGGCATTCTCAAGAACGCCGTTTTCGCGATCGCGAAATCATTCACGCTGAACGCCTTGAAGCAGCTCATCACTCGCGCTTTCCTCGGCGCGCTTGTCGGCGGTATCACGGATCTCGCGATTCAAGGCCTCAAGCAGGCGACATGGTATGTCAACTATACGGTCCCACTTAACGGGAAATACGACGATTATGTTCCGGATCAATATAAATTCAATCTTGCCGAGGTCTTCGAGTCCGCGGGGACGATGGCGCTCACCGAAGGGTTGTTGCATTTCACCTCGCCTGCGGTAAAGAGCATTCTCAAAGATACGGGAATTGAGAAGACCAAGTGGCTCTCCACGCTGATCAGTCACTTCTGGGCCGGGCTCACCGGCGGCGGCGCCGACACGATCTTCCAGGCCGGTCGTAATTTCAACGCGGCCGTCAACGGAAATCCCCAGCAAGGATGGAACTGGGAGGAGTTCTGGCTGAACGTCGGCATGGGGACTGGCATGGATCTTCCCCATGGCCCGGCGGCACCGCACGGCGACATACTCACCGTGCATGGCCCCGGTGACCGCACGTACACGTTCAACATCCATGGAGACGACTACCGCTTCGTCGACCCGAACACGGGAAAGGAGATCGGCACCGGGATTCTCGACAACTCCTACGCGGGAGAGCCACGGATCCATGTGACATTCGACGACGCCAAGATGACCTGGCCGGAGTACAAGACGCCGGGGAGCTTCGACATCGGCCTGAACGGATCGAAGGTCGACGTCGTCACCCATCAGATCCAGATGGCCGGAGTGGAGAACCCGAAGACGGGTGTCGTTTCCCCGCAGAAGGTCATCACGGAGACGCACGCCTCCTACCAGGTTCTCGCGGACGGGACGACCGTCCGAACCGGTCAGGTGGAGACGTACTCGCATGGCGCGATCCGGGCGATCGACGGGTCAGGGCACCCGGTCGAGACGCAGTTCTTCACCCAGGAGCCGCTGCGCGTGGACCCGAGCACCGGCCAGATCATCACCGGACCGCGGTTGCCGAGTATCGACGCGCCCGGTGAGGTCGTCATTCCCCGTGAGTCGACGATCTCGATCGACGAGGCGGGGCGGGTGACGCACGCGATGACACCCGGCTGGGACGGCACGCACGCCACGCTGTACGCCTTCGGCGAAGACGGACGCTTCGGCACGTACGGTATCGCCCACCGAGGCCCGGACGGCAAGGTCGTGATCGATCCGCCGGAGCGGAGAAGCGGCGAACAACCGGTCGGTATCGACGTCGACGACCCGAACGCGGCCAACGGGAAGTCGCCGGCGATCAGCGACACCGGGTTGGTCACCGACGCGCAGGGCAAGGCCCTCTTCCAGATCACCACGGAGGGCAATGTCTCCAACATCCGGTTGGCCGTCCCGGACCCCGCACAGATCAAGCACGCGACGGTCGCGCCGGGAGAGATCCTTGGAAAGGGCGGAGACGCGTCCTCTCCGGCCGCGTCCAAGCTGCCCCGGCTGATCACCGGCGCGCACTCCGCCGGGCTCCGTGCGGCGGTCGACGCGATCGACGCGGCGCGTCGCGGGGAGAAGGCCCATTTCACCATCGATGTGCCGGGCTCGCAGGACGGCGTCCGGGTGGACGTGTCGGTTGATCCGGCCACGGGCGCCGTACGGCTGAAGCTGTCCGCGGACGGCCTCGGCGGGCTCGATCGTCGCGCCGTGACACGGGCCGTGGAAACGGCGCTGCACGAGATGGCCGACGCGAGCGGCACGCCGCTGCACGTCGACACCGGGGGCGTTCTCGACGTACCGAGAAACGGGTCCGACCTCGTCTTCCACTCTTCCGGTGACCGGCCCGCCGCCGTCTACCACGTGCTGGAGTCGATCAAGTCGGCCGTGGAGTCGGGCGAGCAACGGCTGACGCTGAACCTCGGCGATGACATCCGGGTGGAGTTCACCACCCGCGTCGAGAACGCCGGGACCCGCGGGGAGACGGTCCGGTTGACCGACGTCGCCGCCCTGCGGGGTACCGAGCCGCTGCCCGCCCACCAGGTGACACCCCTGCTGGAACCGGCGCTGAAGGACGTCGCCGAGTTCACCGGACGCACGGTCGAGTTCGACGAGGGGGCGGGGCATGTCGCCGTCTCCCGGCCGTCCGACGTCGGCCGCTCCGGGCCGCACTACGACACGATCGGCTTCTCCCCGCTGGACACCGGGGCACCGCCGGTGATCACCAAGGTCCCGTCGGGAACCCCGCTGCCCGGCTGGGACGCTCCATGGAGCACCGCGTTCGCCTCAGGCGCGGAGACCCTGCCCGAGATCTCTGTGACCGTACGCCACGGGGCGGGATACGAGACGATCCGGCTCACGGGAGAGGTCGACCGGGAGGCCGGCGAGATCCATGCGCGTTTCGCAGGTGACCTCGCGGATGTCGCGGCGGCCCTGAGCCGCCCGGAGCTTCGCGGAGCGATCCTGACGGGATTCGACGGCATCCTCAGCGGTTTCGCCGAGACACTGGGTTTCCGGGTGGTGCTCGACCCGTCCGGGCTGGAGCGCCATTTCCGGGGGGCGGTGTACGAGCCCGTTGGCGGTGTGCGCGGCATGACCGAGCACGGACCGATCGCCCTGGAGCGAGAAGAGGTCGCCGAGTACGTCGCCGCCGTGCAGCAGACCGGCGGGCGGATCGAGCCCTTCACCTTCCCGATTGAACATGAGGGCACGGTGGTGATGATCAATGTCGCGGGCGAGATCGACACCGCGACCGGGAAGGTGCTTTTGCTGCTGAGCGCCGGCGATGGCGCCGGGTCTTTGGCCCACATGCCCCAAGACGTGGTCATGAGCCAGGTCAAGGAGGCCGTCGGGGACATCGCTGACCGTGTCGCCACCCGTGAACCGGAGGCGGTACGGATCGCGATGGAGCCACGGCTGGGCGCCATCCTCGCGCCGGAGGACGCCGCCGCACGTGTCTACCGGCTGACCGACGAGGACGTGCGCCGGATGATCCTCGTCGACTTCGAGGTCGGGAAGCCGACCACCGTCGAGATCAACGAGCCCGGTGAAGCCGCCTACCGGGTGACGTGGACGTCGCGGATGGAGCGGGGCGCCCGCGGAGACGCCCGGCTCGTCCTGGAGGATCCGGTGGTCGAGAAGGCGACGCCCGAAGGGCACCACGTCGTGCCGCTGGAATCCCTTCCCGAGGCCCAGAAGATCCGAGAGGCGATCGTCCAGAAGCTGCGTGAGATCTCCGGTCTGGACGTCGAGGTCCGCGTCGCCGACGCCGTGTCCGTCCCCGAAGAGGCGCCGAAGGTGGTGCCGAGGATGGCGGACGAGATCGAAAAGAGCGCGTCCGCCCCCAATGAGGGCTTCGTCGAACAGGTCGAGAACAACGCGGAGAAGACGCCTGCCGTCGTTCCCGAGGCGGGAGGCGGGGGGAACGAGAAGCCGCCGAAGCCGCCCGAGGTCGACGTCGAGGAGCAACCGTCGGTCGATCGGCAGGACAACTCGGGCGGTCAGGAGGAATCCAAGCGACCGCCGGAGGTGGAGCTCGCCCGTCGGCAGGCCGAGCTGGAGATCGAGGAAGAGCGCCTCAAGAAGGAGCTGGCAAAGGAACAGGCGGACATCAACGCGCAGCTGTCCAGCGAACAGGCGAAGATCGCGAGCGAGACCGCCAGGAAGCTCGAGGAGATCCGGCGGCTCGGCGAAGAGCGGCTCGCCGAGAGCAAGGCCAGGGAGGCCGAGGACCAGGCCGCGGTCGAGGCCATCGAGAAGGAGATCGCCGAGCTCAACGCGAAGATCGAGGAACTCCAGGGGACCGGTGTGGCCGAGCAGGCGAAGGTCTCCCCGCTTCCCGCCCCCGACTCGTACGTGTCGGTCGAGCCGGAGCCACCTCACCCTGCGGTGTCGGACGAAGTGCACAAGTCGCGTGAGTTCCCGCCGGACGAGCAGCAGGACATCGCTTCAGAGGCCGAGGCGGAAGAACACCAGGAGCCGGTCGAGTCGGAGCCGCAGAAGTCTGTTCAGGCTGACGAGCCTGTTGAGCAGACGCCCGGGGAGAACGAGGGGCAGTACTACCACTGGGTCGCCAAAGACGGCGATTTGAAGTTCGAGGGCACGGGTGGCGGACTTACTCACGCGAACGAGCACATCGAGGGGAACGCCGCGCACCCGGCCGATGTCCCGCGGACGCGAAGCGACGTCCAGCATGCGTCGCCGACGCCGAAGCCGCGGGCGGTCCCGGAACTGGCCGCCGAGATCGAGCGGCAGCAGAGGCATCTGGAGACCCTGCAGTCGAAGATCGAGGAACTCGGGCTTCGCCCGATTAACCGGATCAGTGCGGCGATCGACTTCGCCTGGCGGCTTACCAGGACTTATGAGGAGCACCTCACCGAGCTGCGGAACGCGTTGAACGCCTTCGACGAGGAGGCTGGGCGGGTACCGCGTCCGGGCCGTGAGGACGTGCCGCACGAGATGCGCATGCGCCGGGACCGCCTCGACCGTCTGGTCGCACAGGGGCAGAAGCACGCCGATGAGCTGTTCCGTCTGGAGGCCATGGTCGACCGGGCGAAGTCGCGGCTGGAGCTTTCCGACGAGCTGAAGGCCGACATCGCCGCCGTGGATGAGCTGTTCGCCGATTTCCAGGATCCGGCCGAACTGCCCGCCGCGGATCGAGCGCGGCTGGAGGCCATGAAGGCGTCCGTCGTGGACGCGTTGATGGTCCACGATTACATCACCGGCCATGAGCTGGGACGGCTGGTCCGGGGCGAGGACGGCGAGTTCCTGCTGCGCGAAACCGACCCGGCGCCCCTGGCCGACCAGCAGGCCCGCCGGCTGGAGACGAAGGTCCGCGAACTGCGTTCCGAGCTGGCAGAGGCTCAGGCGGCCGACGACGCCCGGCGGATCGTCGCCGTGGAGAAGCGCTTGCGGAAGGCCGAGGCCGAGTTGATCGTCGCGCTCGACCGTGAGCACGGCGAACGCATGAAGATGAAGCTCCACGAGCTGATGACCGGCCGTGAGCCTGGCGCCGACGACTACCGGAGAGCGCGCGCGTCGCGGCTGTCGGCCGCCGAGCAGCGGGTGCGTGATCTGCGTTCGGAGCTCGGCGATCTCGACGCCCGGATCGGCCGGTCCGAAGGTGAGACCCGCAGGACCCTCATCGACCAGCGCGAGGCCAAGCTCGCCGCGCTGAAGACCGCACTCGTCGAGCGCGAGCGGTACGAGCGCGCGGAACGCCGTTACTACCAGCACAACCCGCGGCTTCTGGAGATCGAGCCGGAAGTCGTGGATGAGGAGATCAGCCGCTTGGAGCGGGCGATGGCGGAGGCGCAGGGCCGCCGAGACCACGTCGCGGTGAACTCTCTCGCCGACGACGTGGCCCGCCTGACCGACCGGCGGGACTGGTTGATCCGCAGGCGCGCCGTCAATCATCTGCGGTCTCACATCGACGCGCTCCGCCGTCCGATCAGGGCGTACGAGAACTGGATCGAGGAGGCGCGCGTCAAGGTCGCCGACGCCCGGCAGGCCTTTGACAACGCGGCGGCCGAGGGACGGGCCGCGGACGTCGCCAAGCTGGAGACACCGCTGCGCAAGGCGACCGAGGAACTGCGACGTCGCGAGCGGGAGGCCGCCACTGCGGTGCCCGAGTTGGAACGGCAGATCGAGCCACGGGTCGACGAGCTGGAGACCGCGATCAAGAAGGTGCTCGGCGCACGGCGCGCGTTGCGCCCGGTACGCGCCGAGCTCACTCGCATCGGCGACGTCGAGGCACGCCTGCTCGAAACGGGGGAAGCCGCCCAGTTGGAGCGTAGGTACGCCAAGGCGCGCTACAAGCTGGTCGACGCGTTGCGGAAGCTGGAGTCCGACGGCTGGACGTCATTCGGCCAGGAGATGCTGGAGCGTGCGGTCAGCGATGACGCGGCGTTGAACACGCTCGTCGAGAAGGCCATGAGCATCGGCGATGCGGAGGTGATCAAGAAAGAGGTAGGGGTCCACGGGCCGGCCGATGTGCGGGGGCCGGCGCCGGAGCCGGATCCGTACGACAGGTCGGTGAAGGCGGCCATGGCGAGCCTGTCCAAGGCCGATCGGAAGATCGCTCTCCAGACGCGGCTCCAGGAAAAGGCGGACCGGCTCACCGAGGCCGGTTCGCCCAAGGCGGGGAGGCTGCGGGATCGGGCCCGTGCCCTCCAACCGGCGATCGATCGGTTGCTCGGCTCAGCCGACCAGGTCTCCAGGTCGCTGAAGGGCGCCGAACACGATCTGTACAAGCTCGATCTCGACTTCATGCGAGCGGTCCTCGACGACGCCCCCGTTCTCGAAGGGAACTGGACCGGCGACATCGCCGAGATGGCCAGAAGCCACGTCTCCGGCCGGTTCGGTGCGACGCTGGCCGACCGGATGGATCTGGAGGTCCGGACGCGGCAGCATCAGACGTACATCGCGCTGCTGTCGGAGACGCGGGAGGAGACGGCCCGCCTGGAGGAACTCCGGGCCACCCGGCCCGCGGGAAGCAACGCCCTGCGGGCCCAGACGGAGCGTGTCGCGTCGTTGCATCGGCTGCTGGACCACTGGTCGACCGGCGACGACGGTAGTCCGACCCTGCACGCCGCCGGCGGCCGCGAACGTCTCGCCGCGTACCTCGGTGAGACGATGAGCGCCGATCACCGTCCGTTCGGCACGGACCTGTGGAGCGACACCGTACGGCTGGCCCGCAGAGTGCTTCAGGGCAAGCACGTCGTGATCGATCCGCTCGGTGATCCGCGCACCTGGGGAGACCAGGTGAAGATCACCGAACTCGATGTGCCGGTCACCAAGAAGATTCACCTCACCCATCGCGAGGCCATCCGGGACTGGCTCACCGGACGCCAGCCCTGGCCCGACATCGTCGGCGGACGGTTGCCGGTCGATTCGAAGATCCTCGACCGGAGGTTCGTCGTCGAGACGCCCGACGGGGTCCGGTTGGAGGTCTCCGTCTACAAGCATCAGGCACTGATGATCGACAGTGGCCTGTTGACCGAGGGCCGGCACAGCATGCTGCGCATCGACGGCGGCCTCGCCGACGGCAAGATTCCCTACTGGGCGATGACCGGGCCGCACACCGCGTTCGAACTCGGGCCGCTCACCGTGAAGTTGGGCCTGTCGTACGGCCCGCACCTGGACCTGCAGTACATCCCGGCCCTCCGGCGGGACTTCTACCTTTTCGACCAGGTGGGCAGGGAGACCGTCGAGGTGAAGAAGCTCGCCGACCCGTACGAGAGCGGGCTGCCGAAGCGGTGGTCGTATGAGAAGCCCGCCATCGGTCTCAGACCCGCCGACGACGTGCAGAAGACGGAGCAGTTCTATGTGAAGTGGGGCATTCAGGGGCAGGCGGTCCCGATCGTTCAGCTCGCCCCGACGATCCACGGAATCGCTCCGATGGACCGGCCGACGCTCATCCAGTTCGGCGGCGTCGGAGTCATCCAGCTCACCGGCGAGGTGGCGCACCTCGGCGACCGGATCGACTGGACGGCCGGTTTCGAGGGGCTGATCGGCACTTTCGTGAGCCTTCCCTACGACATCAACGGCTTCCCGCTTCAACCGCCGACGAAGTGGTTCCTCGGGTGGGACTCGAGCTGGGGAACGGTGCCCTGGAACCGGGTTCTGACCTTCGACGTCAAGCCCTATGTCGAGCACTACGGCCCGCGGCTGCTGTCCAGGCTCCCGTTCGGGCTCGGTGACGGATTCCGCGCCCGGCTGGACGCCGTGGAGGCGGCGGGAAAGGCCGCCGAGGCGGCGAAAGAAGCCGAGCGCGCCCGGATCCAGGGCCTGCTCGACGCTCTCAAGCGTCCCGAGAACATCTCCGTCGCTTCGTCGTCGCTCGAACAGGGCGAGCATTTCGAGGTCGGTCCGCAGGAGCCCGCCGTTCCGCGGGGGCGGGCGATGGTCACGGGCCCGCTCAGCGAGGCGGAGTTCGTCCCCGGCGAAAAGGGACCGATGACGGACCTCAACGGATCGGACATCTCCAAGGTGCGTCCGACGACGCCCGACCATCCCGTGCACCCGGCGGTCGTCGACCTCTCCGAGCGGAAGACCCTCGGCAGAGTCCAGGTCGACGAGTCGAAGGCGACACCGCTCCGCGGCGTCGACCTGGCGAACGGCGCGAAGATCGAACGTCGTCATCCGCCCGGCGGCTTCCACCTGACGGGTCCGGAGCTGGAGAAGTACGCCCGGATCATGGTCGACCGGATGTACCACCCCGAGAAGTACTCCGGCGAGGGAGCGGTGTTCGTCCGTCCCGCCACCGCGACCGAACCCGCGAAGATCATCGTCGCCGAGAACGCGGGATCGTCCGTCGTGCGGCCACCCGAGGGATGGGTGGTGCTCATGCATCACCACCCGTACGGACACGCGGGCGGGCGCCTGCCATCCAGCGCCGACGTGTTCTCCACCCGTTACACGGCGCAGAACTTCCTGTACGTGATTCACCACGCGTCGAAAGACCCGAACCATCGGGCCATGTTCGTCCGGATCACCAGGGAGGCTCCCGAATTCAACTGGCCGCACGACATGATCGAAGAGCTGGTCGTGCCCTCGGTCGACCCGCTCTACAGCGACGCACTGGTGGCCCGGCAGGCGGATGTCGACATTCGGGCGGATGTCGATTTCGCCGATGTCGTCGACGACGTCGAAGAGCTGTTGGCGTCCTCGCACATCGACCCGGCGGTGGCTCGCGAGCGCTTCCACGCCCTGCTGGACGCGACGGGCGAGATCGTCGACCGATCGCCGTACGCCGTGCGGGAGCACACCCTCCTGGACGGGCTGCGCGCCGATGTCGACCGGCTGACCACGGCAGGCCACCTGTCCGAGCATGACGTCGAGTCGCTGCGGCAGGTCATGAACGAGGTACGCCGTGCGGGGGTGCGGACGGCGAACGTCCACAAGTTGAACGTCGACGTCACCCACCCCGGCACCCTCGCCCGCGCCGAGGACGCCCGAGACTACGTCGCCTGGCTGCGGGAAGAGCAGGTGCCGAGGCGCATCGCCAACGCGATGGGCGAGGACAAGATCAAGTTCCGCCTCAAAGGGCAGGACACCGGTCTGCTGGGCATGCGCCTGACACGGAACATCAGGATCGTCATCGATCAGGCCATACGCCGCCTGTCTCAACGTGTCGACCTGAACATCTACACCCCCGCCGAGGTGAGTCGGCTCAACGCGCTGGGCAAGGCGCTGGAGGAGTACCGCACCCACTGGGAGGACACCGAGTACGCCCTCGAAGCCGTGTATCTCGATCGCCTCAAGCCGGACAACCAGGTGGTGTATCCGCCCTCAGCGGAGGCGATCGCGCGGGTGGAGCGTCTCCACGCCGACCTCACCAGCTTGCACGACGTGCTGGACGAGTGGAGGGCCGAGCTGGCTTCGGGCGAGTCGCACGCGTTGCAACCGATCGATTCGGCCCCGTCGCGCTCGGCGAACGACTGGACCAAACCGATGACCGAACGCGCCAAGGACCTGCCGGACGTCGAGGACGACGCTTTCGCTGTCGCCGAGCACGAGGCGGCCGGCGCGTCGGAGGGCCCGCTACGCGTCGAACCGATCGCCGAGACCTCGTTCTCCGAGCTGCCCGAACGCTACGCCGCGGCGTTCGCCGACCCGCACCTCGCGGCACGGCACGGGGCGCTGATGGACATGCTGCGAGCCATCGAGAACGAGTACGCGCGTACCGGCGACGTCGGTCAGCGAGACCAGGCACTGGTCGCCTGGCGGACGATGGCCGAAGACCTGGAGAAAGCGCTCCGCTCGCCCGTCGCCGGCCTGTATGAGCGGCATGCCGCTCTCTTCGCCGCCGACGAGGCTGTGTGCGCCCGGCTCTCCGCGCTCCACCAGGACTACGAGGCGATCCACGCCGCCTACGAAGAGAACTCGCTCGGACGCGCGGAGGCACTGGCCGGATGGCATGCGCGCGCCGATGCCCTCGTCGCCGAACTGAAGTCGCGAGCGCCGGCGGAGGAGAAGGCGATCATCCAGGCCACGCCGGGAGGTAAGGGGGGCCTGCCGAAGTACCCGGGCGCGCAAAGGTGGTCGCGGAACAACGGCCTGACGCCGCGCAGCCCGAAGGTCACCGGGCCGCTCGATCCGTTCGGCGACGGTAAGCCGCTGCCGCCCGGCGACTACGGCCCGAACAACCCTCCACCGGGTGACGTCTATCCCGATCTGCCATGGCAGGCGCCCGGCGAGATCGTGGACATGCCGGACGTCGACCCGTCGGCGGTGCTCCGCACCGACTCCCCGGAGTTCGAACGGTTGTGGAAGGCACTGTGGCAGCTGAACCTCCAGACCCATCTCGAGCACAATGTCGTCGAGCTCCACGACGGAAGCTTCCACATCGTCAAGGCGGGCAAGTACGCGATGCTCGACACCCCGTCGCTGGGCATCGAACGCGTGTGGATGCACGTCCATCCGCACTGGCTGGCGGCGGGTGGACCGTCTCTGGGAGACCTGAGAGTGCTGGGCATGTCGCCCGGGCAGACGAAGGCGATCCTCATCGAGAACGGCCTTCTGCCGTATGAGTACGAGGTCCCTCCGGAGGTACGTGCGGCCCTCGGCCTGCCGGCCATCTCCCAGACGGTCGACTTCATCTCGCGGATCGACGCGCTACGGCATCTGCTGACCCTCCCGGACGACGAGTTCGCGGTACCCCTGCCCGAGCTCGTCGCCGCCCTCACCGAACATCATGCGAGCCTGCCCCCCGACCCGACGCGTGCCGGTCTGATCGGTGCCCTGGCCGACGTCGTCGACTCTCTCGGCGAAGCGCCGTCGCCGGAACTGCGCGCGGCGCTCCGGGAAGGCCTCGACGCTCTGGAGGCCAACGTACGAGGCAATCCCGCGTCCCCGCTCGTCGACCCGCTGTCCCCGCACGTGCATCCGTCGCTCGGCGACCGGCTGAAGGCCGACTTCCTCCGGTTGACGAGCCGGCGGTCGGCGGAGCTGCGTGATCCTTACCTGCGGGAACTGTACGACCGCTTGGAAGAGCGGCTGTCCGCCATCGAGGCCGAACACGACCTGTCCGAGTACGTGGGGCAGCGGTCGGGTTCTCTGGGAGCAGCGATGACGGCTTGGCGCGGTGAGGCGGAGTTCCTCCAAGAGATGTTGGACTCGCCGATCGCCCGGCACTGGGATCGCTACGAGAGCGTGCTTCTCGAGAACACGAGGCTTCGGGCGAGGCTGAAGTCCCTCCACGTCAACTACGAGAGCCTCATCAATGCGGTTCATGGCGAGGAAGTGCGCCGCGATATCGATCCGATGAATGGTGAGAGCCCAAAACTCTGGCACGACCAGGTTCGGCGGCTGACCGCCGAACTGCGGGCTCGATCGGGTGAGGTGAACGTTCCGAAGAGATCCCGCCTTCCGCTCATCGACGAGATACGTGATCGTGTGGTGCGATCGTCGTCGCAGGCTCTTCCGGAACGACCGGTCACCCGTCGGCTCTCCCTTTCTGAACTGGGACTCACCGACGAGCTGGATCTGACCCCGCATCGGGACGTTCCCGTGGTCGAGGACGTGGCGAACGACCTGAACCCACGCGAAGTAGAGGCATGGGACCTCGACGTGGATTTCGTCGGCGGTGAGGAGGCCATACGGAGCCTGCTCGCCGAGGGGACCGAACTGACCAAGAAGGAGTGGCAGCATCTGCTCAGCCGCCTGAACGACGAGATGGCCAATGGCAAGGGATGGGAATACGCCGGAGAAATCTGGCCCGGCGATCCGGGAGAAGCTCTCGAGGTGAAGACGCCCGAGCTGTCGCTGGTGGAAGGGGGGCCGGAGGACGTCGGCACGCTGCCGACCTCCCGAGTGATAATTCACAGTCACCCCTACGCATACAGTTTTGCGGATATGGTCAGTGCTGCGGACTTCATCACTATGCTGGACAATCCCTACTCGCATGAATACGTCATCGAGCATGCGACCGTGAGCGGAGAAGATCGGGCGCGTATCCTCCGCTACGACCGAGATGGAAAAGTCGTAGAGGTTCTTCCGAGCGAGGTGGAGACGCCCCGGCTCTCCGAGGCGTATCTTCCGCTCCTGGAGCGCCTAAAGGAGATCAATAGGAGGATCTCGCTGCTCCGTTCCGCCGACGTTCCGATCGAGGGGCTTCCGAGGCGGGACGCGACCTCGGGCGTGCCGGGTGCCGGCGACTCGCTGCTGGTGGACCTCGGGATTCGTGAGGCCGACGCGCGCGATCAGCGGGCGGTCCTCGCGGTGCTGCGTGAGATCGACTCGTGGGGAGCGGCCGGGGAGCCGGACGACCTGGTCGTGTTGGCGACGAGTCGCCTGGACGCGGGGGAGCCGATCACGGACGCGGAGATCAATGCCCTGAAACGCCACTTTGAGAAGGCGGAGAACCTCTTCCGCGCGGAAAGACGCCTACTTCTTGGAGAGCTGGAAACCCCGGCGAGGCTGTCCCGGGCTCAGGTCGGTCTCGATTATCTGGAAAGACTCATGTACAACGGTCACGCTTCGGCTCTGATTCGCGAGATCGTTCGAGAGGAGCGTATGGGAGTCGGGCTCCATGATTACGTCTGCTCGTTCATCGTGCGTAGCATAAAAGATGCGATCACGGAGATTCCGGACACCCCGGAATGGAGTGCCAGGGGCAGGCGGATGGTCGAACTCCGCAATCGGGAGTCCGAAGTCATGGACCTCTTGGACAAGCTCCGTTCCGGAGAGGTCCTGACGCCCCACGAGACCAATCTGGCGGTACGCGTCCGCGACGCGCTGAGGGTCGCCCATGATCTGTTCTTGTTCCATCGGCTACCGGATGTGGGAGAGGTGGCCGCGTCATGACGGCTCATGACCTTGCCGATCTCCGGCCCGCGGGCGGCGCACCCGCTGGACGTACGTTGCGGGTCGAGCGGGGCAAATGGGGCGGGTTCGCGTCGCTGGGCGCGGCGATGGACGCCGCCGAGGACGGTGATCGTCTCGTGGTCGTCGCAGGGACGTACGTCGAGAACGTAGTGATCGACAAGCAGGTGACGGTGGAGACCGAGGGCGACGTCACGCTGGCAGCCCACCGTGGCGTCACGCTCACCGTCGGAGGGGACGCCTCGATCGACGGGATCTCGCTGAAGGGCGGGGACGCGGCCGAGCCGGTACTGCTGGTGACCACAGGTCGCCCGGTCATCGAGAACTGTTCGATAACCGGCGAACATGCCGGGGGAGTCGCGGTCGAGGGCGGTGCGGAGCCGACGCTGAGAGGTTGCGCGATCAACGCGGCGGGATTCGGCATCGTGATACGCGACGCCTCCCGCGGCACAGTGGCGAGATGCGAGGTGACCGGCCGACGTGGCGGGATCCTCGTCACCGCGGGCGCGGCGCCGGAGGTGACCGGATGCGCGTTCGACCGCTGTGGCGGCAACGGAATCTATGTCACCGGCCGGTCGAAGGGCACATTCGCGTCCTGCACGATCACCGACGCCCGGCAACCGGCGATAGCGGTCGACGGCGGCGCGGATCCGGTGGTGCGGGACTGCACGGTCCGCGGCGGGACGGCCTATGGGATATGGGTGGACGAGGACGCCACCGCCTTGATCACCGACTGCCGGATCGAGGATGTCAGGGGACACGGCGTGTACGTCTCCCGTGGCGCCGATCCGGTCATCCGCGCTGCGACCATCAGGGCCGCCGGGGACGGTGTCGCCGTGTCGGGGGCACGCGGCACCTACGAGGACTGCCTCGTACGCAACGTCGGTGGGAACGGCTTCACGACGAGCGATGGCGCGGATCCCGTCGTTCGCCGTGCGATGATCTCCGATGTGGCCGGGCACGGCCTGCACCTGGCCGCGCGTGGGACTTACGAGGAGTGCGTGATCTCCCGTACCGGCGAGGCCAAGGCGGCGGTACGCATAGCCGACGGCGGCACGCCACACCTACGGCGCTGCACGATCTCGCACATTCCGGCTGGAGGCGTGCGCGTGGAGGCGGGGGGCGGCGGCGCTCTGGATGACTGCCTGATCACTGACACCCGCAACGCGGCGGTCGCGGCCCACGGTGGTACCAACGGTGACGGCCGCTACACGGTCGCCCTCGGCGCGCTCGCCTTCGATGCGATGACCGCTCCCGACCTACCGGCCGTCGCGGCGGCCTCGGACGTCTCCCGTGACGGGGCGGACGACGCGGCAGACGACGGAATCTCTGAGATCGACCGGCTGCTCGCCGAGCTCGACGAGCTGATCGGGCTCGCGCGGGCCAAGCAGGAGGTCGGGGACCTGGTCAAGCTGACGCTCGTCGCGAAGCAGCGGGAGCGGGCCGGGTTGCCGCCTCCGCCGCTCAGCCGGCATCTGGTGTTCGCCGGCAGCCCCGGCACGGGCAAGACGACCGTGGCGCGCATGTACGGGAAGATCCTCGCGGCGCTCGGTGTGCTCACCAAGGGGCATCTCGTCGAGGTCAGCCGGGTCGACCTGGTCGGGGAGTACGTCGGGCACACCGCGCCCAAGACGCAGGCGGCGTTCGACAAGGCGCGTGGGGGTGTGCTTTTCATCGACGAGGCGTACATGCTCTCCTCCGGCTCCGACGACTTCGGGCGGGAGGCGATCGGGACGCTCGTCAAGCTGATGGAGGATCACCGGGACGAGGTCATTGTCATCGTCGCCGGCTATCCGGACGAGATGGACCGGTTCCTGTCCGTCAACCCCGGGCTGGCGTCGCGGTTCACCCGCACGATCACCTTCGAGGACTACTCCTCCGAAGAGCTCGTCACGATCGTCGGCGAACAGGCCGGGAAGCTGCACTACGAGCTGTCCGAGGAGACCGAACGGGCGCTGCTCGGCCACTTCGCGGCCATCCCGCGCGACCGGCACTTCGGCAACGGCCGTACGGCGCGGGTCGTGCTCGAGGAGATGATCCAGCGGCAGGCGCGGCGGCTCTCGGCCGTGGCCGAGCCGAGCCGTGCGGAACTGCTCGCGCTCCTTCCCGCCGACCTCGGCGCCTAGTGCGCAAAGCGGGTCACCATAACGCGCACCCCTTCTCCGCAGAATGAGGCGCGGGGCGCATCGGCGTCCCGGTGACCGTTCACGAGGAGGAACGCGTGCTCGGCAGCCTGCAGGACCACGTGTGGCGTGCCGTCCGTGCCGTCATGGCGCGGCGGACGCCGGGCCGGACGATCGCGGGTGGGCTCGCGGCGACGCTGCTCCTCGCCGGGGTCGCGTTCGCGGCCGGCAAGGGGATCGCCTCGGCCGGTTTCTCGACGCACGCCGGCACCGCCTGGCTGGGGACCACGCCCCGGGGGTCGGTGACGCTCGTCGACGGCACGAGCGGGCGGCCGTCGGCGGAGATCGTCCTTCCCGGTACGGCCGGGCACCGGCTGCAGATCAGCCAGGACGGCGACACGATCCTCGTGTACGACCCGAGCACCGGTGTGCTCACCAAGATCGACTCTGGGCGGCTGACGGCCGGGCCGGCGCGGGCGACCGTGCCCGGCGTGCGGCTGGTCGCCGGGGCCAAGGCCGCCTACCTGGTGGACTACGGGGCCGGCACCGTGCAGCGCATCGACCTCGCCACGCTGGAGAACGTCGGGGCGGTGATCCGCGTCCCCGGGCACCTCGGCACCGCGGGTGTCGACGCCCAGGGCACGCTCTGGTTGCCGCGCGCCGACGACGGCATGGTCGTGCCGGTCACCTCGGGCGGGCTCGGCACCCCCGTCGACGTCCAGGGGCGCGGCTCCAACATGGCCGTGTCCGTCGTCCGCGGGCGGCCGGTCGTCGTGGACGGCACCAAGGGCCGGGTCAGCGTGCTGACCGCCACCGGTGTCGCCTGGTCGGCGGCGCTCCCCGGGGCCGCCTCCGGCGCGGCACTGCTCGCCCCCGCCACCCAGGACAAGGGCCGGCTGCCGCTGGTCGACAAGACCGGCGGCCGTCTCTTCGTCGTCGACACCGACGCCCACAAGGTCCAGTCCGTACGGCTCGACAACGGCGGCGGGCACGACCTCGGCGCGCCCGCGATGAACGGCGACCGCGTCTACATCCCGGACCAGTCGACCGGCTCGGTCCTGGTCTACTCGACCACCCACCACACGTGGGAGCCGTCCTTCCCGGTCGGCGGCAAGGCAGGGCCCATCGACACGCTGCCCGAGAACGACGCCGTGTACTTCAACGACACCGAGAGCTCGCACGCGGTCGTGGTCGGCGCCGACGGCACGCCGCGCCCGGTGCAGAAGTTCACGCCCGTACGGCCGGGGGCCAGGAAGTCGCCGAGCCCGGCCGGCCCGGTGCTGCCCGGATCGACGCCGAGCGCTCCGGCGACCCGGCCCACCGTCCCGGGCAGCGGCCCCTCCGGACCCGTCACCGTCCGTACGCCCGGCCCCGGCACTCCGTCCCGGCCGTCCGACACGAGCGGGCCACCCGACCCGTCGGGCATCCCGACCACCCCGAGCGGCACGCCCACGGACGGCACGGACCCCACCCCGACGCCGCCTGGCGACACGACGCCGACGCCTCCTGCGAACACGACCCCGACTCCGACCCCGACGCCCACGGACACCGTCCCGGCGCCCGAGCCGCCGGGCGCGCCGACCGGTGTCGACGCGGCGCCGCAGCCCGGGGGTTCGGTCCGGGTCTCCTGGAGCCCGCCGTCGGGCGCGCCTAAAAACGTCTCCTACACGGTCTTCTACTCTGATGGCGATGACTCCTCCGGCTCGGTGCAGACCACCAGCACCGTCCTGACCGTCGACGCGACCCGGCTCGTCTTCCTGCGCACCTACACCTTCTCGGTGACCGCGCACACCGACGGCGGCGACTCGTCGGCGGCCACCGCCAAGGCGCGGTCCGGCGGCGATGGCAAGTCCTTCACCGTCGACGTGTCCAAGACCACGACGGATCCGGTCAACCCGTGCACCGACCTGCCGAACTGCCGGGCGACCATGCGCGAGGACCCCACCCACACGAGCGCGTCGACCGGCGAGGCCCCGCAGGGCGCCACCGTCGTCGGCTACTGCCACAAGGACGGGCAGTCGATCGGCAACGACGACGGCGTCCGGTCGACGCAGTGGATCCTCATCGAGCACGACGGCGAGCGCGGCTACGTCAGCACGCTGTGGCTCGGCGGGGCGGACGCCTACGAGAGCGTCTGGCCCTGCCCATGACGCGACCCGTGACGCGGCCCATGACGCGGCCCGTGACCCACTGAACCACGACGTCCGACAGGAGAGAGGCACCCGATGACTCTGACGACCCAGGCGCCGCCGCCACCGCTGCCGGTCGCCGAGTACGCGCACCGGTTCACCGCCATCGGCGACAGCGTCGCCCGCGACATCAAGGGCAAGCGCGAGGTCGTCGACGCCGCGCTCATCTGCCTGCTCGCCGAGGGGCACCTGCTGGTCGAGGACGTGCCCGGCGTCGGCAAGACGTCGATCGCACGCGCCCTCGCGGGGGCCCTGGGCGTGAGCTGGGGGCGGATCCAGTTCACCCCGGACCTGCTGCCCTCCGACGTCACCGGAGTGTCGATCTTCAACCAGCGCACCCAGGAGTTCCAGTTCCGGCCGGGCCCGGTCTTCTCCTCGATCGTCCTCGCCGACGAGATCAACCGGGCGTCGCCGAAGACGCAGTCGGCGCTCCTGGAGGTCATGGAGGAGCGGCAGGTGACGGTGGACGGCATGGCGTACCCGGTCCGCCGGCCCTTCATGGTCGTCGCGACCCAGAACCCGGTCGAGATGGACGGCACGTACGCGCTGCCGGAGGCGCAGATCGACCGGTTCACCATGCGGCTCACCGTCGGCTACCCCGACCACACCGCCGAGATGGAGGTGTTGAAGACCCAGGCGAACGGCCACCGCGCCCGGCCGGTGTCCACGGTCGCCGACGAAACCGCGGTCGGCGAGATGATCGCCGCCGCCCAGCGGGTGCACGTCGGCGACCCGGTCTACGACTACGTCGTACGGCTGACCGCCGCGACGCGGACGGTGCCCGGCGTACGGCTCGGCGCCAGCCCGCGGGCCGGGATCGCGCTGCTGCGCGTCGCCCGCGCGCACGCCGCGGCGAGCGGGCGCGACTTCGTCACGCCGCACGACGTCAAGGCGCTGGCCGTCCGGGTCCTGGCGCACCGGGTGCTGCTGACGGCCGAGGCCCAGGTCGGCGGCAGGTCCGCCGAGGACGTGGTCCGCGGGGTGCTCGCCTCCACGCGGGTGCCGGACGGGAGGTAGGCCGTGCCCACCCGTACCGGCATCGCCCTCCTCGTCGCCGGCCTGTGCTGCCTCGCCGGGGGCTACGGCCTGGGCTACACCGAGCTCGACGTGCTCGGCTGCGCGGCGCTGCTCGCGGTCGTCCTCGCGGTCGCCGCGGTGGCGTGGCGGCCGTCGCTGGAGCTGTCCCGCGACCTGCAGCCGACGCGGGTGGCGCGCGGCGAGCCCGCGGTCTGCGTGCTGAGCGTGCGCAACACCGGCCGGCTGCCGATGCCGCGCACGGTCGTGCACGACCGGCTCGGGTCGCGCCGGGTGCCCGTCGAGGTGCCGTTCCTGCGCCCCGGCCGGGAGACCACGCTGACGTACCGGCTCGACAGCACGCGGCGGGGCGTGTACGAGGCCGGGCCGCTGCGCTGGGAGCGGCGCGACGGCCTTGGCCTGGCGTCGGCGGGCGGCGAGGCCGGCGACGTCCGCGGCCTGTACGTCCACCCCGTGGCGCATCCGATGACCATCGTCCCGTCGGGCCGGGCGCGCAACCCGGAGGGCCCGGCCGACACGGTCGTGGCCAGCGGTGCGGCCTTCCACCGGCTCCGCGAGTACGTCGCGGGCGATGACCTGCGGCAGATCCACTGGCGGTCCACCGCCCGCACCGGCTCGCTCATGGTGCGCGAGAACCTCGACACGAGCCTGCCCGCCACCACCGTCCTCCTCGACACCGCGTACATGGGCTACGACGGCGACGTCTGCTTCGAGGAGGCCGTCGAGGTGGCCGCGTCCGCGCTGGTCGCGGCCGTACGCCTGGGTTTCCCGGCCCGATGCGTGGCGGGCGGGTCAACGGTCGAGGCGAAGGGGGACGCGGCGGAGGCGCTGGACTTCCTGGCCGGGCTGTCCCTCGGCGCCGGGCCGGGGGTGAGCGGCCTCGCGCACGCCCTGCCGCACCGGCGTACGGGGGCCGCGCTCATCGCGGTGACCGGGCGGGCCGGCGACGCCGACCTCGCGGCGCTGCGGCAGGTCGCCCCGCGGTTCGACCGTACGGCGCTGATCGTGCTCCACCTCAAGGGCGTGGCCGCGCCCGTGGCGACGGACGGCGCGGTGCCGGTCATCGCCGCGACCGGCGCGGCCCAGGCGTGCGCCCGCTGGAACGACCTCGTGGGAGCACGGCCGTGAGGCGGGTGCTCACGGCGGCGCTCGCCGGGGTCGCGGGACTGGCGTTCGTGCCGCTGTGCGCGACGCGGGTGCTGCTCGTCGTGCCGTTCGCCGCGGTCCTGGCCACGGTCGTCGTCGTGACCGCCCGGCGCGGATCCCTGCTGGTCGCGCTCGCGGGCTGGCTCGTGGCCGGGCTGCCACTGGCGCTCGCGTTCGGCGCCGGGACCGCCGGCGTGCCCGACGTCGTCCGCGGCGGCCTGGTGGACGGGTTCCGGATGGCGCTCACCCAGGCGCTGCCGCTGCCCGCGACGCCGGCCGTGCTGTTCTGGGTGTTCACCCTGGTCTGGTGGGCGGCGTACTGGGCGGGGCGCGCCGCCGACCCGCGCGTCACCCCGCTGCTCGCGCTCCTGCCGCCCGGCCTCGTGCTGCTGACCGGCATCGGGTTCGGCGTCTCCCAGCCGGGCCGTGGGCTGCCGGTCGCCGCGCTGTTCGCCGGGCTCGCCGCCCTTCTGCTGGCGGTCCGGAGCGGCGCCGGCCTCCGGCGGACGCTCGTCGCGGCCGTCACGTGCGCGGTCGTCGTGCTCGGCGCCCTGACCGCCGCCGCCCGCCTCCCGTACGAGGGGAAGCGCCCGGTCTTCGACCCACGCGCGCTCGTCCACCCGCCCGAACAGCTCGAACACCAGCTCAGCCCCCTCGCGTACGCCTCGCTGTGGGCCGCCGAGCCGCCCCGCCGCCTGCTGACGCTGACCACCGCCGCCCCGGTGAACCAGCGGCTCGCCGTCTTCGACCACTACGACGGCCTCGACTGGTCCTCCGGCGCGTCGTACGTCCCGGTCGGCTCTCGTCTGCCCGCCGGTGGACGGCCCGGCCGGTCCGTACGGGAGAGTGTGGCCGTCGACGCCCTGCCGTTCGCCTGGCTGCCCGCCCCCGACCGGGCCACGGAGGTGACCGGGACGCTCGTGCGCGTCGACCGGACGGCGGGCGTGCTGACCACGGCGGGCGGGCACGCCGCCACCGGGCTGCGCTACAGCGTGACCGCGAGGGTCCCGAGCCTGACCGCGCGACAGGCGGCCGACGCGACCCCGGCGTACGGCCCGGCGTACCGCGACACCCTCGACGTGCCGGCGGACGTGCCGCCCTCGATCCTGGCCGACGCGGAGCGGCTGACGCGGAACGCCGTGAGCCCGTACCAGCGGCTGCTCACCCTCCAGGACCGGCTGCGCACCCAGGACCGGTACGACGTGCGCGCCGCGCCCGGCCGTACCGTCGGGCACCTGCACTTCTTCTACGACAAGAGCCACCGGGGGACCGCCGACCAGTTCGCCACGGTGTTCGCGCTGATGGCCCGGCATCTCGGCTTCCCGGCGCGGATCGCCGTCGGCTTCACGCCGGGCCACCCGGTCGGCGGCGGACGGTACGAGGTGACAACGGCCGACGTCGTGGTCTGGCCCGAGGTGGCCCTGCGCGGGCTCGGCTGGGTGCCGTTCTACCCCGTGCCACGGGCCGGCGACGGGGGTGGCACGATCGGCCGGTCCGTGGGCGAGCCGCCCGAGCGCGCCGCGCTGGACCGGACCGTCGCCGCCCGAGGGACCTCGGCGCAGCCGAAGCAGACCGCCGCCGCGCGTACCGCCCCGGCGTCGCCCGGCGCGTCGGTGTACCGCTGGTGGCCCGTCGCGCTCCTGCCGCTCCTCCTGCTCGCCGGCTACCTGCTGCCGGGGCCGGTGACCCGTGCGTTGACCCGGATGCGGCGCCGGTCCGGCACCCCGTACGAGCAGGTGGTCGGCGCCTGGCAGGAGACGGTCGACGCGCTCGCCCGGCTGCCCGGCGCCGGCGACCTGACCACCTCGACCGCCGAGGAGGTCACCGAACACACGCGAGGCCGCCTCGGCGATGTCGCCGGCGCGCACATGGAGAGCCTCGCCCGCCACCTGTCGGCCTCGGTGTTCTCCGGCCGCCCGGCCGGCGAGGCCGACGCCGCCGCCGCGTGGCTGATCGTCGCGCGGATGCGGGCGCTGGTGGACGGGCGGGTCACCCGCGCCCAGCGGTTCCGCGAACTCGTGCGCCCCCCGTGGGCGGCCGTACGCCGCACTGTGAAGGAGACGAAGTGAAGCTCAGGCGGTCGAGAACGGCCGAACTCTCCGTCCCCGACGGCTACACCGGGCTGACACGTGTGCCGGCGGCCGATCCGGTGGTCGCCTTCCACGCCGTGCAGGAGGGCGTCGGGCGGCCGGTCCTGGTGTTCGTCGCGCCCCACGCCGGCGACTTCGACCGGTTCCGCGCGATTTTGGCGAACCTCCCGCAGCGGCCCGGCCTCGCGACGGTGTACGACGCGGGGCGCACGAAGGCCGGCCACCCGTACGTCGCGACCGCGGCGCCGGGCCGGTCGCTGGGGGACCGGATCGACGCGGGCGGCCCGCTACCGCCGCCCGCCGCCGTCGCGTTCACGGTACGGCTCGCCGAGGCGCTGAGCGCGGCCCACGACGCCGGCATCGTGCACGGTGACATCCGGCCGGAGTACGTCTGGCTCGCCGACGACGCCGCGCCCGAGCTCACCGGCTTCGGGCTGTTCTCCCCGGCCGCGCCGCCACTGACCTGGGCGCCGACCGGGTGCGTCCACCTCGCGCCGGAGGTGCTGGAGGGCGCCGAGCCCGGCGTCGCCGCGGACGTGTACGCCCTCACGTCCGTGCTGGCCACGGCGATCGCCGGGGAGCCCATGCACCTCGCGGCGGCCTGGGCCGGGCAGGCGACGCTCATCCAGCGCAAGCTCGAACCCCTGTCCGCGGCCATCACCCGCCCGGACGTCCCGGACGGCCTGCTCGCCGTGGTCCGGCGCGGGATGGCGGCGGACCCGGCCGCCCGGTACGCCTCCGCCGCGGACCTGGCGGCGGCGCTGCGCGGCGTCCAGACCGCCGAGACGAACGAGATCGCGCGTCCGGCCGAGGCGGCGCCCACGTTCACACCGCCGGACCCCGCCGCCGAGAAGGCCCTGACGACCGCTCCTGGTGACGCCGTGACCGAGACGCCGGGGCCGCTCGTCGAGACGCTTCCCGGCCTGGAGCTCGAGACGGCGGAACCGGGCGGGCCGGGCGCGCGGCGCGTGCTGGTCGTGGCCGCCGCCGCGCTGGCGATCGTCGCCGTCACGGGCGTCATCGGGCTGCTGGGAAGGGGCCGGTCGCAGGAGGCGGCGGCGCAGCGGCCCGCCCCGACACCCGCCGCCCCGACGCCCGCCCCGTCGCACCCGGCGCCCACCGCCACCCGGCAGGCGCCCGTCCTCAGCAAGCTCGAACTGACCCGCTACCAGCCCGCCAAGCTCAAGGCCGTGCCCGCGCCGCAGCAGGCCGTGCTCACGTGGTCCCTGCCCCCGGACGCCCGGCGCGACGGCGCGGGCATCATCATCCGCCGCCAGCCCGCGGACGATCAGCCGGTCGCCGCGCTGTCGCGGACGAACGGCCGGCTGCCGGAGACGTACGTCGCGGTGCCGCTCAAGCCCGGTCAGCAGTACTGCTTCCTGGTCGGTGTGCTCCTGCGGCGGGCCGACGGCGGGACGGCGCTCGCGCAGTCCGGACCGGTCTGCGCGATGCCCCGCTGATCCGGCGCGGGCTGGGCCATAGTTGAGGCGGATGACGGCAGGAGGCGTTCGGTGACCACGGGCGGAGCATCCGGCGCGGACACCGCGCAGGACGACCTGACGCTGAGGATGCCCCGCGAGGACCTGTCGCTGAGCCGGCTGATGCCCCGCGTGGCCAAGGCCTTCCCGCTCCGGATGCTGCTGAGCTTCAAGCTGGTCACCCGCCTGTTCGAGGCGCTGGTCGCGCTCCAGAGCGGCGTCGGCCACGGCCGGCTCCTCGCGCTCGCGGCCCTGGGCTGTGGCGTGCTCGACTGCCTGCTCGCGCCGATACTCAGCGGCCCCGGCCGGCGGATCGTGCCGCGGGTGGCGCTGGACACGCTCGACGTGGCGCTGTGGTCGCTCGCGCTGCCCGGGTCCGGCGACGTGGTCGTGATCGCGGCCAGCCCGGTGATCACCGAGGCGGGGCTCTGGTACGGCACCCGCGGCCTGGTCCCCCCGGTCCTCGTCGGCTGCGCGGCCACCGCCACGCAGGCCGCGGTGGGGCACTTCACGCTGCTGACGCTCCTGTGGCCGGGCTTCGCGGCCCTCGGCGGACGGCTCATCCGGGTCTACCTGCTGGCGCGCTGGCGCGAAGAGGCGCGGCTCATGCGGCACCACATCGAGGCCGCGGTCAGCCAGGCCGAACTCGCCGGACAGAACAGCGTCGCGATGGGCGCGGACTCCGTGGTCGACCTCCTCGTACGGACGGCACCGCTCATCGCGCAGTACGAGCCCGCGCCGGTCCCGGCGCCGTTCTCGGGGTGGAAGGCGGCCCTGGCCGAGGCGTGCGGGCGCCAGTCGACCTACCTCGGAGTCGCGCTGCTGCGCTGGCAGAGCGCGTACAACTCGCGCAGCCCCGACCTGTCCACGGACGTCGAGCTGCGGATCAGCCCGGGCGCGGGCACCCTCCTGCTGTCCCCGGCTCAGGCACGCCACCTGGAGTCGGACCTCGACGCGATGGGGCCGCGCGGCACGGTGACGGTCGACGCGCCGCATCTCGGGCCGCCCGGCCAGCGGCAGGAGGTCCTCGTGGACGGCCGGACGGTCATCGTCCCGGCCGACCCGCGGCCGGACTCCTGGCCCATCACCGCGGCGCCGATCGCGTTCATCGGCGGCGCGATGGTCGTGCTCTGCCAGTCGGTGCCGGCGTGGGAGGCGGTGCCGCTCTGGCTCACCGCGCTGCTCGCGGCGGTGAACATGGTCGCGGCGTGGTGGGCGCACCGCAACGCCGGCCGCGACCCGCGCGACCTGGCGCGGCGGGTGATCCCGGTGGCGCTGCTGCTGGGCGCGCTGCAGAGCGTGGTGACCTCGGTCGCGATGCGCGTGGGCAGCGGCCGTCTGCCCTTCGAGTTCTTCCTGCACTGGGTGGTGCCGCTGGTGTACGTGCACGCCCGTGACCTGCGTCGGAGCCGACTGCCGTTGGTCGCGGCGGGGCTCGCGGCGGCCCTCGGCACCGGTGCGCTGGCGATGCCGCCGTTCCGGGCCGTGGACGCGTTGATCGGGCTGTGCTGGTTCGCACCGCCGGTGCTGACCATCATGGGCGTCCGCGACATCCTCGACCAGGACGTCGCCGACATACACGCCCAGCGCGTCCGGATCAGCGACGAGGCGGTCCGCGAGGGGTTCCGCCGGGGGCGCCTGCTGGTGGTGGAGCTGACCGGCGAGGCGGTCGATCAGCTACAGGGCCGCTACCGCGCTCTCGGAAACGCGGTTCCGCGTTATATGGGCGAGGAGATCGAACGTCGATTGGAGGAGGCGGGCGCCATGCTGGCCACGGCCGCGGCCGACTGAATAACCATTCCTTTCTAGAATGGAATGGTTTATCCGCACGGAATCCGTAATCATGTTGGCGTAGGTTCCAGGTGCGGGGAGGGCGGCATGCCGCGGCCTGTCGATGCGTGCGTCCGCGTGGTGGTCGTCGACGACGACGCCGTCAACCGACACGGGATGGCCGCCCTGCTGTCCGCCTCGGACCACATCACGCTGGTCGCGGCGCTCGACCACGACGAGGCGCTGGCCGCCGACGGCGTGTGGAGTGAGGCCGACGTGGCGATCGTGGACGCCGCCGACCACCGCCGCCCCAACGACCAGTTCCCGGGCGTGGCCGTCGTCGAGCACATCCGCCGGCACGCCGGGCGGCTCACCGTGATCGTGGTGACCGGCCACTTCTTCGACGACGCCGTACGCCGCCGCATGCGCGAGGCGCGCGCCGACTTCTTCTACCACCGCGCCGACATGGCCGACGCGCAGGCGCTGTACGACGCGGTGCTGCGCCCGGAGGGGGCACGCCGCCGGGTCCCCGAGCCGCGCGACCCCGAGGGCCAGTTCCGGCACGGGGTCAGCGAGCACACGCGCGTCAACCGTGCGGTCGGCTACGCGCTGGAGAACTCCCTGGAGGAGCGCCTGGCCGAGCACGCGGAGCCGCGCAGCCGCCGCTGGCTGCGGCTGCGCGGCGACTTCAACCGCGTGGCCCGGCTGACGCCGGTCACCAGCGACGGCCGCCGCCCCGACCGGCCGCAGGAGGAGCCCTCCCTGCCGCAGATCACCCGCTTCATCGCCTGGGCGATGAAGGTCAAGCACCCGACCTCCGACAACGACGAAACCCCTGCCTGAATCCGCCCGCCGCGGTGTCAGTCCTCGACCTCGATCGCGAGGCCGGGGCAGACGTGGGCGGCCTCGCTGACGTCGTCGTCCAGGTCCGACGGCGGGTTCGCGTCGCGGAGGACGACGATGCCGTCCTCATCGCGCTGGTCGAACACGTCCGGGGCGAGCATCACGCACTGGCCCGATCCGATGCACTTGTCCTGATCGACGCTGACCTTCATGCCGAATTCCTCCTCACCAGGAGACGGGCAGCCCGTGCACGCCGTACACGAGCATGTCGTGTTTGAACCTGACCTCTTCCAGCGGCACCGCGAGCCGCAGCGTCGGGACGCGGCGGTAGAGCGTGCCGTAGACCACCTGGAGCTCGACCCGCGCGAGCGGCTGGCCGAGACACTGGTGGATGCCGTACCCGAAGGCCACGTGGTGCCGTGCGTCGCGGTGGAGGTCGAGCACGTCCGGGTCGGGGAAGGCGCTCTCGTCGCGGTTGCCCGCGTCGGTCGCCACGATGACGCCCTCACCGGCCTTGATCAGCCGCCCGCCGACCTCGACGTCCTCGGTGGCCACCCGGCGCCGGCCGCTGTGCACGATGTTGAGGTAGCGCAGCAGCTCCTCGACCGCGCTCTTGATCAGTTCCGGGTCGCCCTCGCGCAGCTCGGCGAGCTGGTCGGGATGCTGGAGCAGGGTCAGCGTGCCGAGCGCGATCATGTTCGCGGTCGTCTCGTGCCCGGCGACGAGCAGCAGCACGGCCATGTCGGCGAGCTGGGAGCGCGTCATCGTCTCGGCCTGCTCGACGACCAGCCGGCTGAGCAGGTCGTCCGCGGGCTCGTCGGCCTTGCGGTCGAGCAGGCGGACCAGGTACTCCTTCAGCTCGTCGCCGGCCGCGACCGCCTCTTCGGCGGTGGACCGGGTGCTGACCATGGTCCGGCTGCACCGCTGGAACAGGTCGTGGTCGCCGTACGGGACGCCGAGCAGCTCGCAGATCACCAGCGAGGGCACGGGCAGCGCGAAGGCCGAGACCAGGTCGGCCGGTGGCGTGCCGGCGAGCATCGTGTCGATGAGTTCGTCCACGATCTTCTGGATCCGCGGGCGCAGGGCCTCTACGCGCTTGATCATGAAGGTGCTGGTCAGCATCCTGCGGTACTTGCCGTGTTCGGGCTCGTCCATCGAGATGAACGATCGCGACCGCCGGCGCCGCGCCCGTGAGGCGGCGGTGACGTGGGGGTATCCGGGTCTCCTCACGTCGGCGCTGAACCGGCGGTCCCGCAGGACGGCGCGCTGGTCGTCGTAGCCGGTGACCAGCCAGGGCTGGCTGCCGTCCCAGAGCCGCACTCTGGTGACGGGATCCTCGGCGCGGATGCGGCCGAGCTCGGGCGGTGGGTCGAACGGGCAGGCCCGCTTCATCGGGTAGGCGGGCACACGGGTGTCCGGCATCGAGGCCTCCTACACGGACAGTTGCCGAACGATTGTTCGGTGACTTCCTCAGCATATGCCGAGCGGCAATGCATGAGGAGAGTGCCAACATGAGGTCTAAATCACGTTTCGCCTGCTAACTAGCGGTTTGTCGTGCGGATTCTCGGAGCTCGGCCGACTGCGGCCAGCCACGCCGGCCAGTGCCGGGGCTTGCGGATTGTGAGGGTGACTCTGACCGGGCAGGAGCGTGGTGAGGGTGCCCCTAATGGGAGGTGCCGGGTGAGTTTGTGGGACAGACTCGGTGCCTGGTAGCCGCTGGTGGGTGAGCACTCGGTGCCCCTGGACCGTTGTTGAGTCCTGGTGTGAGATCGTGCCCTCGCTGGTGGTCGGGAGCCGGACCGCTGATGGGGTGTCGTGCCCGCCGGTTGGCGTGAGCACTGGTCCATTAGGCCGCCGGTGGGCTCTCGCGGGCTGCTGATCTGGATCGATACCCCCGATGGAGCGGAGCGGCGATGTTGTTCGTCGGAGATGACTGGGCCGAAGATCACCATGATGTGGAGGTTCAGGACGGCTCGGGCCGGGCGCTGAGGAAGGCCCGGCTGCCCGAGGGTGTGGCGGGGGTGTCTGGTCTGCATGAACTCCTCGCGGCCCTCCTGCCCGATGACGGTGACCCCTCGCAGGTGGTGGTGTGTATCGAGACCGACCGGGGCCCGTGGGTACGGGCGCTGATCGCGGCCGGCTACCAGGTGTATGGGGTGAACCCCAAGGTCGCCGCCCGGCACCGGGAGATCGTGTCGGTCTCCGGCGCCAAGAGCGACAAGGCCGACGCGAGCTCCCTGGCCGACATGGCCCGGACCCGCCGTCACCAGCTCCGCCAGGTCGCCGCCGACTCCGGCATCGCCGAGGCGGTCAAGGTCTTGGCCCGTGCGCATCAGACGCTGATCTGGGAACGGACCCGGCACATGCTCCGGTTACGGGCCGCGCTGCGCGAGTACTTCCCGGCCGCACTGATGGCCTACAAAGACCTGGGGCTGACCGCCGCCGACACCCTGGAGCTGCTGGCGGCGGCCCCCACCCCACAGGCGGCCGCCGAACTCGGCCCACAGGCGATCACCGCAGCGCTCACCGGCCGCCGCCGTGACATCACGGCCAAGGCAAAGGCGATCCACGACGCGCTGAGCACCCCACACCTGGATCAAAGCCCCATCATCACCGCGGCCTACGCCGCGACGACACGGGCGACCGTGGCGGTCCTGCAGACCCTCACCAGCGAGATCAAGGCAATGGAAGAGCAGGTCGAGGCCTATTTTGGCCGGCACCCGGACGCTGAGATCTACCTATCCCAGCCTGGTCTGGGCCCCATCCTCAGCGCCCGGGTACTCGCAGAGTTCGGCGACGCCGACGGACGCTACGCAGACGCCAAGTCCCGCAAGAACTACGCCGGCACCAGCCCGATCACCCGCCAATCCGGCAAGTCCAAAACCGTCCACGCCCGCTTCGTCCACAACGACCGTCTCCTCGACGCCCTCCACATGCAGGCATCCTGCGCGATCTTGCACGACACCGGATGCCGCGCCTACTACGACGAGCTCCGCACACGCGGCACCAGCCACAACGCCGCCCTCCGCCAACTCGGCAACCGACTCGTCGGCATCCTGCACGGCTGCCTGAAGACCAGCACCCCCTACAACCCGGCCACCGCATGGGCACACCGAGTCCACCACAACACCGCCGCTTGACACCCCCAGCTCCAGGGGTGTCTCACACGCCGACCCTCACACGCCAGTTCTACTCGAGGACGAGGGAGATGAGTTCGTCGACGAACCGCAGGATGCGCTCGGCGTTCTCGTCGGACTGGCCGGAGTGGAACAGGGCGACCCGGCCGTGGGTGCCGACGAACACCACCACGGCCGCGCGGTCGCTCGGCAGGCGCAGCCGCTGGCCCGCCCGCTCGCAGCGTTCGAACGCGGCGACGACGGACTCCACCACCGCCACCATGGGGCCGCGCGGCCGGCCGTCCGGCTCGTGCGTGATGCGGCGGTTGCCCAGCATCAGCCGGTAGTGACCCGGGTTGGCGATCGCGAACCGGCAGTAGGCGTGCATCTGCGCGCGAACCCGCCCGACCACGTCGCCGGCGTCGACGCTCTCGTCGGCCTCCCGCATGACGGCCGAGAGGCGCTCGTAGTCGTACTCGACGATCCCGCGGACGAGCGCGGCCTTGTCGGCGAAGTGCTGGTAGATGCTCGCCGGGGCGATGCCGGCCGCCCGCGCGACCCCGCGGATCGTCAGCGCCTCCGCGCCGCCCAGCTCCGAGAGCAGCCGCACGGCCGCCTCCAGGATCTCCGTACGCAGCCGCTCACCCTGTCCCCAGGGGTTACGGACCCGCTGCGGCGTGAGATCCGTCTCGTCCGGCATCCCCCCATCATCCCGTGCCGACCGCACACCGCCACCCCTCAGGGGCCTCAGCGCAGCGCCAGCCCGGCCCGTTCGGCGACGAGTTCGGCACGGATCAGCTCCAGCAGCCGTCCGACCCAGTTACGGCCTCGATCCCCGCCTGCGGTCCAGTAGTCCGAACCCAGATCGGAGTAGTGGATGGGCGCGTCACCGGTGGCGATCAGGGAGTCGGCGAGCCCGCGGTGCTGGGCGAACTTGGCTCGCAGCAGCGCGGCCATGACCCCGGCCCGCATGTCGGACCACTCCGGACGACGTACGGCCTGCCCGGCGAGCTTCCGGGCGTCGTGAGGATGCTCTGCGGCGCGGATACGATCGGCCGCGTCGGGATCGTCCGTGGACAGCGACCAGTAGGCGTGCGTGACCGTCGGATAGCGGACGCCGCCGAACTCGATCACGGCCGGGAACTCGTTCCGCAGGACCAGTACGCCCGGATCGTCCGGCCAGCCCTTCGGGTAGAAGACCGCGTTCAGGTTCACCGGTCCCGCCGCGGGCCCGAGCGGATCGTCCGGCTCGCGCCGATCGGCGTACTCGGCGCGGCTGCGCTCCTGCTCGGCGAAGTAGTCGAAGGCCCGCCGCCGCATGTCCTCGGTGACGACTCCGAACCGGTCCGGTGGTTCGGGTTCGCCGATCAGCGTGTCGCCCACCGGGGTGCACAGGACGCGCAGCGGCCAGTCCTTGGAGTCCATGTCGCCGAGGGCATAGCGGGGGTCCATCGCCGGGATCGCCAGGTACGCGGTGGCGAGCGCGCGTCTGTCCTCTTCTGAACGGCTGGCCAGATACCGATCCAGAACCCGCAGACAGTGGCCGGTGGAGTCCGGGCGATCGTTCAACCGGTCGATCTCGTCGGCGACCTGGGTGACGAAGTCGTCCGGGTCGATCCAGACATGCGGCTCGTCGAAGACCCAGGTTCCTTTGATCCGCTCGCCGTCCACGACCCGGAACGTCCTGTTCTGCACGCGCGCAGCCTAGATCACCGTCATCGGGGCCGGCGGGCGGCCGCGACTCACCCCTCCGGACTCACGTACGTCGCGTTGCGGTCGACCGCCAGGTAGATGTCGTTCGCCACCGGGCGGCGCAGTTCCTCGGCGATGTGGCCGAGCAGGCCGGCGCAGCGGGCGAGGAGTACGGTGCCGCGGAGCAGTTCGAGCGGCAGGCCGAGGTCGGCGAGGGCCGCGCCGCTCACTCCGGCGCCGTTGAGTGGCAGCGTACGGCCGAGGATCCGGGGGTGGACGCGGCCGACGGCCTCGAACAGCGCCAGGTGCGGTCCGTACAGGCCCTCCTCGTGGGCGATGCGGATGATGACCGGCGTGCGCGGGTCGCCCTCCTTGTGCACCGGGTGGCCCAGGCCGGGGACCAGCAGGCCGGCGTCCTTGCGTGCGGCGACCGCGCGTTCGGCCAGTGCGTCCCAGCCCGCCTCGTCGGACGGTTCCTCTCCCGCCTCGGCCAGGACGCCGGCGAGGAAGCGGCCGGTGTCCTCGGTGACGCCGAGGTACCGTGAGCCGCCGCCGAGGAGCCCCGCCGCGAGCGCGCCCTGGATCGCGTCCGGCGCGCTGAGGTAGGTCAGGCGCGCGGCGATCGCGGTCGGGGTGAACCCGTGGTCGGCGAGGCCGAGCAGCACCGCCTCGAACAGCCGCGACTGCTGCGCGGTCGGGCGTTCGAGGGTGAGCAGCCAGTACGCGAGCTCACCGAAGCTCACCTTGCCCATCAGGTCCCGGGCGAGATCCTGTCCGAGCAGCGTGATGGTCGTGGGGTCGGACGTGCCGAGCGAGGTGGGGAACTCGGGTACGGGACGGCTCACGCGTGGGGTCCTTCCGGGTGGGTTTCTGCGTGTCTGGGCAGGCCGAGCCAGGCGCGTACCTCGTCACCGTGGGCGTCCAGGGCGGGCGGCGCGAGGTCGTAGCGCGCGGGCGTGGCCGACATGCGGACCGGGTTGCGCACGCTCGGTACGCCGTCCGGCGCGACGACCGGCTCCAGGCCCAGCTCGCCGGCGAGCTCGACGCCGCCGCGTACGTCGTTGATCGGTCCGCAGGGGATGCCCGCCTCGGTGAGCACGGTGAACCACTCCTGCGCCGACCGCGTGGCGAGGCGTTCGAGGAGCAGGGGCCGCAGTTCCTCGCGGTTGTCGTTGCGGCTCCCGACGGTCGCGAAGCGCTCGTCGTCGGCCAGCCCGGGCGCGCCGATCGCCGCGCAGAGGCGGCGGAACTGCCCGTCGTTGCCGGCGACCACGATCAGCTCCCCGTCGCCGGTGGCGAGCGGCTCGTACGGGAAGAGGCTCAGGTGCGCGTTGCCCATCCGCCGGGGGACCACGCCGCCCGCGATGTACGCCGACACCTGGTTGACCATGGCGCTGAGCGCGGTGGAGAGCAGGTTCGTCTCGATGCGCTGCCCCCGGCCGGTGAGGTCGCGGTGGTGCAGCGCGGCGAGGATGCCGACCGCCGAGTGCAGGCCGGTCATGACGTCGAAGACCGAGATGCCGGAGCGGTACGGCGGGCCGCCGGGGTCTCCGGTCAGGCTCATCAGCCCGGACATGGCCTGCACGAGCAGGTCGTACCCGGGCAGCGACGCGCCCTCCGCCGAGCCGAAGCCGCTGATCTCGCAGTAGATGACGTCGGCGTTGCGCGCGGCCACGGCGTCGTAGTCGAGACCGAACTTCGCCAGGCCCCCGGGCTTGAAGTTGTGGATGAACACGTCGGCCCGCGCGGACAGGGCGTGCGCGACCTCGGAGTCCTCCGGGTCGGCGAGGTCGAGCACGATGGACCGCTTGTTGCGGTTGACCGCCAGGAAGTAGGTGCCCACACCGTCGCGTACGGGCGGGACCCAGTGCCGGGTGTCGTCGCCGGCCGGACCTTCCACCTTGATCACGTCGGCGCCCAGGTCGGCGAGCAGCATCGTGCAGTACGGGCCCGCGAGCACACGGGAGAAGTCGGCCACCACGATGCCCGACAGCGGCCCGGAATTTCCTGGTGACATGAGGCGCTCCAACCGCGATACGGACAACTGTCCGTAACTCTGGTAGTGACAGGCTCTATCTGTCAACGGACAACCGTCAGCCGACGCGTACGAGACCCGGCTGGTGCGACCCGCCACCGGCTTCCTCACATCGGGGCCCCGGGACCGGGCCTGACCCGTCCCGGACCACAGGGTGTAAGACTCCGTGGCCAATTCGCGACAGACCGAAGGCCGACGGCCGGGACGCATCAGTCGATCATGGTCGTATGTCAGACATCGCCGCGCTTGTGCACCGCTTCTATCTCGACGCGTGGAACCGCTGGGACGACTCGGTCGTGGAAGAGATCCTTGCTCCGGACTTCGTCTTCCGCGGCTCACTCGGTGACGAGGTACGGGGGCCGGACGGATGGCGCTCCTACCGCGACAAGATCCGCTCGGGGGTGCCCGACTTCACCAACGAGATCGTCGACCTCGTCATCGACGGGGACCGGGCGGCGGCCCGCCTGTTCTACACCGGCCACCACCACGGCACGCTGCTCGGCGTCGCCGGCGCCGGCGGGCCCATCGCCTACAGCGGGGCCGCGTTCTTCACCGCCGCCGCCGGCCGGCTGAGCGAGGCCTGGGTCCTCGGCGACCTGGACTCTCTGCGCCGTCAGCTCGGCGCCGCGTCCGGCTGACCGGGTCAGCCGGTGGGACGGTCGGCCTCCACCTCGGCGTGGGGGCGGGACTCCCACAGGGCCCACTCGGCGGAGATGTCGCCCGCCGTTCGCAGGAGCCGGGGGAGGTGCTCGCCGACCAGGACGTCCACGCTCGTCTCGGCCGCGTGTACGGTCACGTTCATCGCGGCGCGGACCTGGCCGGCGCCGTCGCGGACCGGGGCCGCGATCGACCGGATGCCCGGCGCCAGCTCCTCGTCCGCCAGCGCCCACCCCCGCGCGCGTACGGTGAGCAGCTCCTCTTCCAGCTCGGCCGGGTCGCGGGGCAGGAACGGCGGCAGGCCCGCACGGCTCGGCAGGCTCAGCGTCTCGCGGAGCGTGTGCGCGGGCAGGGCCGCGAGCAGCACCTTGCCCTGGGAGGTGCGCGCGGCCGGGAAGCGGGTGCCGATCTCGACGCGCAAGGTGATGATCTTCGGCACGGAGACGCGGGCGACGTAGACGATGTCGGACCCGTCGAGCTGCGACATCGAGGACGACTCGCCGGTCTGGGCGACCAGGTCCTCCAGGTGCGGGCGCGCGATGTCCCACAGCCCGAGCGCGCCCACGTACGCCATGCCCAGGCGCAGCACCTGCGGCGTCAGGGCGAAGGCGCCGTCGTCGGCCCGGACGTAGCCGAGCTCCCGCAGCGTCAGCAACAGCCGGCGCGCGGTCGGGCGCGCCAGGCCGGTGGCCGCGGCGACCTCGGTCAGCGTCATGCGCGGTCGCCGCTCGCCGAAGCACGACAGGATGTCCAGCCCGCGGGCGAGCGCCTCGACGAAGTCGGGATCGGAGCCGCGTCCGGCCATGATGTCTCCCCTGCTCAACCGGTGTCACCGGACAGTGACAACGGGAGCATGGTCGCACAGCGGCCGACGCGCCGTGAACCGGCCAAGGGGCCGTGAACCGGTCGGCACGCCCGGCCGCGTCCCCCTTGACACCCGCCGGGCTCCCGCGACATCTTTCCCCTAACGCCGCTCATCGGACGAGTGTCCGGCAGACGGTTGTCATCGAGGAAGGACCGTCACGATGGCGAAGCTCGTCGCGATTCTTGCCACGACGCACCATCCGTTCTACTACCGGACCAGCCGCCTTCCCGCCGAGGAGGCGCCGCCCTTCGCCGCCGAGTGGGTCCGGAAGGTCGAGGCCTACCGCGAGACGCTGACGCGCGCCCGCCCCGACGTGCTGGTCATGGTCGGCTCGGACCACTTCCATCAGCTGTGGCTGGACAACATGCCGCAGTTCCTGGTCGGCAAGGCCCCGTTCTACGACGCGAACTACTACAACGAGGAGCGGGAGTTCGGCCTGCCGAAGCTGCTCCTCAAGGGGCACGAGGAGCTGTCGGCGTACATCCTGCGCGAGGGCATCGACCGCGGCTTCGACCTGGCGTTCAGCAACGAGCTGCGCGTCGACCACTCCATCACGTGCCCGATCTTCACCGTACGGCCGCAGAACGACCTGCCGATCGTGCCGATCTACACCAACATCTTCGCCCCGCCGCTGCCGCGTCCGGAGCGGTTCGTGCAGCTCGGCCGGACGATCCGCGAGCTGGTCGACGCGTGGCCGAGCGACCTGCGCGTCGCGGTGATCGGCACCGGCCACCTGTCGCTCGAACTCGGCGGCCCGCGTCAGTTCGGCCCCCACGGGCCCGACCCGGAGTTCGACGCGAAGGCGGTCGAGTGGATCGCGAACGGCGACCTCGAGGGCTGCCTGGCGGAGGTCACGCTCGACAGCCTGCACGCCCCGGGCAACGCCACCCACGGCTTCATGGACTTCATGCTGATGATGGGCATCGCCGGCGCCCACAAGGCCGACTACGCCGACCATCTGGACCTGTTCCACACCATGGAGGCCTACTTCACCTGGTACCCGAACGGAGTGGACGCATGAGCAAGTACCTGGTGAACAAGTTTCTCTACACCATCGACCGGGATCCCGAGCTCGTCGAGCGCTACCGCGACGACCCCGAGGGCACCGTCGCGTGGTGGGAGGCGGAGAAGGCGAACGAGATCCTCAACCTGCCGTCCGAGGAGCGTTCGACCTGGCTGTCCTTCACCGAGGAGGAACGCCAGGCGCTCAGGACGCACGACCACGTCGCCCTGTTCGCGATGGGCGCGCACAACTTCCTCACGCTGACGCTGTGGATCGCCATGTTCGAGCGCGACTTCACCGAACCGCTGGGGATGCAGCTCGACTACGCCGCCAAGCTGTCCCACTTCACCCTCCCGTACCCGGACATCTCCACGTGAGCACAGGTGACGCCATGACCGAGCGGAGCGAGGGAATCGAAGGCGCGTACCAGTGGTCACTCCGGCCGACGAAGGAGGACTCTTGAACCCTGAACAGCTCGACGGCCGCCCGATCGTCTTCCGCGGCGCGACCGTCCTCACCATGGACGACGCCGGCGTCATCGAGGGCGGCGACGTGCTCGTCACCGGAGAGACGATCGCCGAGGTCGGCCGCGGCCTCGCGGTGCCCGACGGCACCGCCGAGATCGACGCCTCCGGTGGCATCCTGATGCCCGGCATGGTCGACACCCATCGGCACATGTGGCAGACCGCGCTGCGCGGACTGGGCGCCGACTGGACCCTGACGCAGTACTTCGTCTTCTACTACCTCAACTGGGGGAGGATCTTCCGCCCCGAGGACATCCACGCCGGCAACACGCTGTCCGCGATCGAGGCGGTCGACGCGGGCGTCACGACGACGGTGGACTGGTCGCACGGGCTGCAGACGGTGGAGCACGGCGAGGCCGCCGCCGACGCGCTGCGGTCGGCGCCCGGCCGGTTCGTCCTCGCGTACGGGAACCTGCTCGGCGCCCCGTGGGAGTGGACGAACAGCCCGGAGTTCCGCGGCTTCGTCGAGCGTTTCGGTACGCCGGACGACATGCTCGGCCTCCAGCTCGCCTTCGACGTCACCGGCGACCCGGAGTTTCCGGAGAAGGCGGCGTTCGAGGCCGCCCGCGACCTGGGCCTGCGGGTCACCACGCACGCCGGTGTGTGGGGCGCGACCAACGACGAGAGCATCCGGCTGATGTGGGAGGGCGGCTTCATGACGCCCGGCACCACGTACGTCCACGCCGCCACCCTCACCCAGGACTCCTACCAGCGCATCGCCGCCAGCGGCGGGTCCGTGTCGGTGTCGACCGAGAGCGAGCAGAGCGCCGGCCAGGGATACCCGCCGAGCTGGGAGCTGCGGCGGCACGGCATCCCCGTCTCGCTGTCGATGGACACCAGCGTGTGGTGGAGCGCCGACCTGTTCTCCGCGATGCGGGCGACGCTGTCCGCCGACCGTTCGCGCGAACACCTGGAGGCGCACTCCCGCGGCGACACCGTCGTGCACAACCGGCTGCGCGCCGAGGAGGTCGTCCGCTGGGCCACCATCGGCGGCGCCCGCGCGCTCGGGCTCGACTCGGTGATCGGCAGCCTGACCCCGGGCAAGAAGGCCGACCTCGTACTGATCAAGAACGACGACGCCCCGGCCCTGTACCCGCTGCTCCACCCGTACGGCAGCGTCGTCTATCAGGCGGGCCGCGGCGACGTGCACACCGTGCTGGTCAACGGGCGTGTGGTCAAGCACGAGCACCGCCTCGTCGGCGCCGACCTGGCCGGCGCCAAGGAGGCCGTCGGGCGCACCGTGGAGTACGCGCGGTCGACCATGGGCGAGGAGGCCTGGCAGGACAGCATCACCCCGGAGCTGCCCGCCGCCGAGCGCATCCCGAACCCCTACACCTACACCGACTTCGACGGCGGCGACGAACGCCACCGCGCCCAGCGTCAGGAGACCTGACCCCGCGAAACGCACGAAGGCTTCCGCCGACCTCTCTCTTTCCCGGGAGCGTGTTCTTTCTCCAGAACGGGGCCGATGGGCTGTGCGGCGACTCCGGCGATTCGACGACGGTGGCGCCGTCGGCGGACGGCGGCTCTCAGCGGCTCGTCACGACCGGCCGTTCCCCCTCCGTATCGCCGAACGCGGGGTCGTCGCTGATGGCCGCCAGGATTCCCCGGAGCGTCCGCTCGAGGTCCGGTCCTGGGCGCATGCTCGCCGGCCGGTGCGTGTTCACCGCCCGCATCCATCCCTCGTCCTCGGGGACCAGGCCGGCGAACCGCCAGCCGCCCAGCTGGTCCATGACCTCCTTGGGCCCGTACCCCACGTCGGGCCTCGTCCGGTTGAGGATCATGAGGATCTTCTCCGGAGGAATCCCGCCGCCTCCCTGCCGCTCCGGCGTGACGAGGGCCGACAGCCAGGAGCCGACGGCCTCCAGCGTCACCCGGTCGGGCTCGACCGGCACCAGGACGGCGTCGGCCCCCGCCAGGACCCGGTCGGTGAACGCCCGGTCGGCCGGCTCGGTGACCGGCGTGTCGATGAAGACGAAGTCGAACGTCTGGCGCAGCACGGCGAGGATCCGGCGGTACAGCGCGTCGATCCTGGAGCGGTCGACGCTGACGATGTCCTGCGGGGCGAGCAGCGCGTAGAGGCCGATCTCGGGGATGCTCGCGAGGTTCTCGCGCACCGCCCCCGGCGAAAGCGACCAGGGGGCCTGGAGCAGATCCCGGACGGTCGGCGGTTTCAGGTTGAGGCAGCGTGCCACGTCGGCCCGCTCGAGGTTGATGTCGACCACCACGGCGGACCCCGCCCGGCCCGCGCTCCGCAGCAGCCTCGCCGCGTGCATCGCGAGGTTCACGGCCGTAGTCGTCTTGCCGACCCCGCCCTTCGCCGAGGTGATCGCGATGACCGTGCCCTGCCCGGCGGGCTCGCCGGCCGGAACGTACGCGGCCGGGGCCCCGGCGCTCGCGGACGGTTCCTGCCGGAAGCCGGAGCCCACCGGGGCGGGGCGGGGAGCCGTTCCGCCGTCGATCGGTGTCGGCGGCCAGGCCCGGTGTTCGGGGACCGGCCGGGCGGGTGGTGCCGGGGGAGCCGGTGCGGGGATCGGCCGAGCGTATGGCGCTCCCGGAGGCGTCCACGGCTCCGGCGGCGGCGCGGGCTGGAGCTCCAGCCGCGGTCCCGGGTCGACGGTGCCGAGAGCCACCAGCAACTCCGCCATGTTCAGCCGCTTCGCCGCCATGACCACCCTCGGGTCGAAGACGTCGCCGCGCTCGGCGAAGGACACGTGGACGAGGACGGTGTGCCCGTTGCGGACCAGGCCGTTGGCCAGTGCGGCGACCTCCGCGCCGCGGACGTCCTCGGCGAATCCCGGCGTGAACACGAAGGCGACCGGCGAGCCCACCCTGCCGCTCCGGGAGAGATCCCGAAGCTCCGAGGCGGAGGCGACGTCGAACACGACCGGGAACCGCCCGGTGTCCCGGAGCCTGCTCGCGACACCCGGGTTTCCCGCTACGACGACGGTCGGCGCAATAGCCAACGGCTCAACGATGGGGATCACCGGAGGTCAGCTTCTCGGGCGCCGCAGACCTTCCCTGCACGCCGTACCGGACCGCGGCTTCGAACCACGTCTCGGGGTTGGCGATCAGAGCACCGATCTGTCCCATCGCCGCCATGTCCTCGGCCGGCTCGCCCGGGCGTACTCCGACCACGTAGTCGGCGTCGAGCGGGCTCTCCGCCGCGACACACCAGGTGGGCAGGGCCGCGTACGGGCCTTCGAAGATCCGGCTGCCCTCAGGGAGCAGCGCCGTGAAGGAACGCATGATGACCGGAGCGGCGGGCCCGGTCAGGACCACCGCCTGGGTCCGCTCCAGCGCCGTTCTGACCTCGGCGAGCTGGTCGTCGGTGACGATGCCGGCGGCGACGAGCGCGGGCAGGTCAGGTCCGGTCCGCCGGGAGCGCCGGAGCACGACGGAGTCACCGATACGGGTGACGACCGCTCCCACCTCCTCCTGCACGGCGGCGATCGCCCGGTGCGCCATGGTGAGGCTGCCGAAGCCGGCGACGTGGAGGACGCCGAGCGTCCCGCACACCGTCACCTGCGTGCCGCGGATGTGCACCTCGTCGACGCGTTCGTCCTGCCAGAGATGGAGGAAACTCTGCCCGTCGGCCAGCAGGATCCGGGTCTCGGCCGGGCCCGCGTGCTCCGGCGGTGCCGGGGCCGCCGGCGCCTTGGACGCGCGCCGGGTGACGGCGGTGGGGGACTGCCGCTCCTCGGCAGGGCCCGGGGACGGCGGGGACTGCGAGCGGGGAGGCCACAACAGCTCATCGGACGGCTCCGGCGGTGCTCCGGCCGGGGTGCCCGGCTCCGTGCCGGGCGGCGTGTTCCCGTCCTGCGCGGCCGGCGTCTCTTCCGGTGCCTCGGCCGTGCCATCCTCCGGAGGACCGTCCTCGTCGGCGACCTCCGACGCCCAGTCCCGTACGGTGGCCTCCAGCTCGAGCTCGGCCCGCTCGGCGGATTCGGCCTCCGGGTCGGCGGCCGTCTCCCCGGCCTGGGGGTCCTGTTGGTCCGGTGTCTCGTTCCCGTCGGGGGTGTCGTTCTCGACGCCGAGGGCGCTCCAGAAGTCCGCCGCCTGAGTGGGGGGCTGTGTCGCTGACATCGGGCAGATCCTTCCGCGAAGAAGCGTGACGGTAGCGATCGATCAGGTGATGGGCAGGCCGAGGATTCGCCGGCGCCTGCGCCTGCCGCCGCTCGGTGATCCCATGGCCGTGGCGAAGACCGGGTCCTCGGTGGCGGCCCGCAGAATGCCGCTGAAGACGGCGTCCAGCTCCGGGTCGCCGTTGAACGCGATCAGCCTGCTGGCGTTCACGGCCCGCGTCCACTCGCGGTCGTGCGGGACCCTGCCGACGAATCGCCAACCGTCCATGATGCGCATGATCTCCTCGGGGCCACAGCCCACGTCGGGGCGCGCCCGGTTGAGGATGAGCGACAGTTTCTCCGCGGCGACACCGCCGCCGCGAGAGTACGGCGGCATGGTGATCGTCTCCAGCCAGGCGTGGATGGTCTCCAGCGTCGGGCGGCTGGGTTCGACCGGGACGAGGATCGCGTCCGCCTCGCGCAGGATCAGGTCGGTGAGCGTCGTGTGGTGGGGTTCGGCGACCGGCGTGTCGACGAACACGAAGTCGAACATCTGCCGCAGCAGCGCAAGAATCCGTAGGTACGGCACGGAGCCCGCCAACGCGGCATCGGCGTCGGTGAAACCCGGGGGTCCGAGCAGTGCGTACAGGTCCACGTCGGGGACGTGGGCGAGATGGTCGCGCACCGTGTGGGATGTGAGCGGTCCGGGCTCGTGGAGCAGGTCGAGGATCGTCGGGGACCTGACGTTCAGATACCGCCCGATGTCGGCCTTCTGGAGGCTGGTGTCCAGCAGCACCGTCCGTCCCGTACGGCCGGCCGACCGCAGCGACCGTGCGGCGTGGACCGCGAGGTTCACGATCAGGCTGGTCCGGCCCACGCCGCCCTTCGCCGCGGCGACGGCGATGACGCGTCCGCCCTTACGCGGGCCGGAGAGCGGGCCGGGATATCCGTCGGAGGCGGCGGGAGGGAGCGGCAGGGGGCTGCGCCCGGCGGCGCCGAGCAACGACAGGAGTTCCGGCATCGGCTGCCGGCTTCCGGTGATGCGGACGTTCGCGCCGAAGCGGTCGCCCCGTTCGACGAAGGAGTCGTGGACCACCACCCGGAATCCGATGTCGGCCAGCCCGTTCGCCAGGGCGGCCACATCGGCCCCGGGGACGTCCTCGGCGAAACGCGGAGTGAACACGAACGCCGCCGGGAGCCTGACCCGGCCGCTGCGGGACAGCGCGCGCAGCTCGCTCGCGGAGAAGACGTTGAACACCGCGGAGAACCGGCCCGTCCCGCGCAGCTCGTGCGCGATGTCCGTGCCCCCCGCCACGACGAGGTTCGGTGCAGTCGTATCCACAGTGTCCCCGGTGCTTCGATCGTCGGTCGGCCGTTCGGACGCATGGCCCCTCAGTCTCCGACTGCGCGGCCGAGAACGTCTACCGCCAGCACCGATCGCCGAAACTAGCCAAGGATCTCGGCGAGCCGGCTGACGGCGGGGCGGGACTCGAGGTGGAGGCGGGCGAGGTCGAGCCCCTCGTCGCCGAGAACGACGAGGAGGCTGTGGTCCCGCACCGCGTAGACGACGATGTGGCCGCTCTGGCAGCGGGTGACGACCTCGCGGAGTTCGCCCATGCCGACCTCGTTGCCGGTGCTCTTGCCCAGCCCGAGCGCCGCCGCCGCGAGGGCGGCCAGCGCGTCCGCGCGCACCTTGTCGGTGTCGGACGCGATGAGCATGCCGTCGACCGACGCGACCGCGCTGTCTCTCACCCCGGCGACCTGCTCACGCAAGGCGTACAGCTCGGTGAGCACCGCTTCCTTGTTCATCCCCTGTCCTTCGTGATGCTTGTCGAGATCGGCTGCGCCGTCTGGACACACAGCGTGCGGACACCCCCGTCGGGTTCACTGATGCCTAGAGGTCGACTTCGCTCTCGATGCGCCGCAGGTTGTGGCGGGCGAGCGCCAGGTTGGCGCGGGAGCGGTCGAGCGCCAGGTAGAGGAACAGCTGGCTGCCGCCGCGATTGAGCAGTCTGATCACGTGGTACTGCCGGTCGAGCGTGATGAGGATGTCCTCGATCGACTCGTTGATGCCCAGCGACTCGAGCGTACGGGCCTTGGCGCGGACGACCTCGGTGTTGCCCGCCGCGGCGATCTCCAGGTCGAGTTCGCTGCCGCCGCCGCTGACGCCGAGCGTCATGCCGCTCTCGTAGTCGACCAGCGCGGCGCCGAGGGCCCCGTCGATCGCCATGGCTTCCTTGAGCGCGGTTTCGATGTTCATCGAGCCTCCCACCCGTGAACCGTCTGCCCGGGTGTTCCCGTTGACCGAAACTCCATTTGTGACGCCGGTCGGCAGGCGTTATGCATCTGAGGAGCAACGTACAGGGCTGGATAATGACATGCCGGGCATTTGACGCTACTAAGGGCGTTTGACACGTGACCTGACCGTAGGTTCCGGGCAGAGTGATAACGGATGACCGGAATGTCGCCGTGGGGATGTGCCGGGCTCCGGGGGCGCGCCTGGCATGATGACTTCGCGCCGAGATTCGTAGAACGTCGTTGAACTCCCGTTTCGACGGACGGCCGACGTGACCGAACCCGTTCCGCGCACCGAGCCGCCGAGAGGAGCCGCGGTGTCCGTCCCCAGGTCAGGCGTTCTTACGACGGCTCTCACGCGCCGAGGCCGGCAGCGTTTCTCCGGGACCCTCCGGCTCCACGGCGGCCAGGGCGGCGAGGTGGCCATGCGCGACGGCGCGGTCCTCGCGGCCTCCACCCCGGCCGCGCCGGGCATCGAGTCGCTGCTCCTGCGCTCCGGCCGGGTCGCCGAGGCCGACTGGAGCGAGGTGTTCACCGCCGCTGCCCCGTACGGCCGGCTGGCGGAGGAGCTGGTCGAGCGCGGGCTGCTCGGCGCGGCGGCCATCGAGGTGCTGACGCAGACCGCCGTCTTCGACGCTATCTTCGCGATCGCCCTGGGCGGCGTCACCGCCTGCACCGCCCGGCCCGCGGCGCCCGGCGACCTGCCGCCACTGCTGCCCGCCGAGCCGGGGCTGGACACCGGGCGGATCGTACGGGAGACCCACCGCCGGCTGGAGGTCGTCGCCGGCTGGCAGCGGCTCGGTCTGTCGATCCACACCCGCCCGGCGCCCGCCGAGACCCGGCGGAACCCGGCCCTCGCGCCAGGCCGCGCCGCGATCCTCGCCACCGCCGACGGGAGGGCCAGCGCGCGCGACATCGCCTTCAGCCTCGGACGAGGGCTCTACTCCGTGCTGTCGGACCTGGCCATCCTGCTCAAAGACGGTCTGATCACCGTCGACCCGCCCTCCGGAGCCCGGCCCGCGGCCGAGTCCGTCCAGGTCGGCGCGGTCCGGCTGGAGGAGGTCCCGCTCGCCGAGCTGCCGATCGGCGAGCTGCGGGACGGCTCGTCGCCGGATGCCCTGCTGGACCCGGCACCGTCCGCCGAGACCGCCGCCGAGCTCCCGCGCCGTCGCCGTGGCACGCCCGGGTCCTCCATCGGCGCCTGAGCGGCCGCGCGTCAGATTCCCCGCCGGCCGAAACGGCATCGGTTCGACGCCGCATTAGTACGCGCTGCCCGGGTACGTGGGCCGCACCACCGAATGCGCACCATTCCGGGAAAGGCGTCAACGATGAGTCAGGACACCACCCGAGCGGGCGGGAACGGCGAACGCGAACAACTCGTCGCCGGGATCGAACAGAGCCGCCAGGATCTGGCCAGAACGGTACGGGCACTGACCGCCAAGGTGGACGTGCCCACGCGCGTACGGGGCAGGGCCGCCGAGATGCGCGAGCGCACCCGGCCCGCCCTGGTGTACGGCGCGGCCGGCGTCTGCGCCGCGGCCGCACTGCTGGCCCTGAGCAGGAGGAAGCGGTCATGAGCGAGCGAACCGATAAGCACGCTTTCCTGGTCGCTCCTCCGACGAAGGAGGGTTCATGAGCAAGGCGAACTCCATGTCCCGGTCGGCCTCGGCGGCGCTCGGCATCGCCGGAGGCCTGATCGCCGGTGTGATCTTCAAGCAGACCTGGCGGCTGATCGCCCGCGACGACGACACCCCCGACGCCGGCGACCTGGAGCGGAGCTGGGCCGAGGTGCTCATCGCCGCGACCCTGCAGGGCGCGATCAGCGGAGCGGTCAAGGCCGCACTCAACCGCGGTTACCTCCTGCACAGCCGGCACGACGACGAGGTCGAATGAGCGAGCGAATCATCGAACACGTGTGCCTGGTCTCTCCTCCGATGAAGGAGGACCCATGAGCGAGCGGAGCGAGCGAATCAAAGAACACGTGTGCCTGGTCTCTCCTCCGACGAAGGAGGACCCATGAGCGCGGACGCCACCGATGTGCCCCGGAGCCCGACCGATCTGCCCGGCCGCTCGTGGTGGGCCGCGGTGCGGCGGTCGCTGGGGGAGTTCCGGCGCGACAACGTCACCGACTGGGCCGCCGCGCTCACCTACTACAGCGTGCTGTCCATCTTCCCGGCGATGCTCGTGGTCGTCTCCCTCGTCGGCCTGGCCGGGAAGTCGGTGTCCCGGTCGCTGATCACCAACGTCGGCGAGCTCGCGCCCGGGCAGGTCAGGCAGATCCTCGTGGACGCCATCACCGAGTTGCAGCGGGGGCACGGCGGCGCCGGGATCGTCGCGGTCATCAGCCTGGCGGCGGCGATCTGGTCCGCCTCCGGGTACGTCGCGGCGTTCATGCGCGCCGCCAACGCCATCTACGACATCGACGAGGGACGCCCGATCTACAAGACGCTGCCGATCCGCGTCGCCATCACCCTCACGACGCTGATGCTGCTGTCGGCGTGCGCCGTCGCGGTGGTGGTGTCCGGGCCGATCGCCCAGCGCGCCGGGGCGATGGTCGGCGCCGGGCCGGCGGCCATCACGATCTTCGGCATCGTGAAGTGGCCGGTGCTGCTGCTCGTCGTCGGTCTGCTGTTCGCCCTGCTGTACTGGGCGGGGCCGAACGCCAAGCAGGGGGTTCGCTGGGTCACTCCCGGCGGTGTGTTCGCCGTCGTCATCTGGCTGGTCGCGTCGGCCGGTTTCGCGTTCTACGTCGCGCACTTCAGTTCGTACAACAAGACGTACGGAAGCCTCGCCGGCCTGATCATCTTCCTGGTCTGGATCTGGGTGTCGAACATCGCCATCCTGCTCGGCGCGGAGCTCAACGCCGAACTCGAACGCGGCCGCGCCATCGCCGCCGGCCGGCCGAAGACCGAGGAGCCGTACGTCGAGCTGCGCGACACCCGCGCCCTGGACGACCCGCCCCCGGAGCAGGGTCAGGCGCCGTGACGAGCGCCGAGGGCCTCCGGCAACCGCGACGACGAAGCCCGCGAGGGACGTGACGCCGACCGACCAGCAGCCCCACGCGATGTCCACCGAGCGATGGTCGCCCGGTGCGCGGCGCACCGCCTCGAAGACGAGGAAGTCGGCGATCAGCGCGAACTCCACGATCGCGGCGCACGTCGGCAGGGCGCGTCCGCCCGCCAAGGCGGAGATCGCTCCCACCACCGCGACGGCGGTGACGATCCAGCCGACGCCGGCTCGGTGTCCGGGACCGGATGGCGCCGGGGGTCGGTCAGGGCGCGGAGGGCGATCCGGTGTCCCGGCGTCGGTCGCCGAACGCACCGACGACGAGCCCCAGGTCTCCGCGGTCGCGTCGCCAGGGATTCGGGCGCCGGGCCCGCGGATCAGGCGCGGAGGGCGTCGATCAGGGCGTCGACGGCGGCGAGTGCGGTGGCCGTGTCGAGTCCCGCGCGCGAGACCAGGGAAAGGCCCTGGACGGTGAACAGCAGTAGCTGCGCCTGGGCCTCGGGGGTGGCGTCCTGGTTGACCTCGCCGTCGGCCTGTGCGCGCCGCAGAGCGTCGGTGACGATCTGGGTGAAGCGGGCGTGCGAGCGGGCTACGATCTCGCGGGCGTCGGCATCCTGCGGAACGAGTTCGGCGGTGGTGTTGCCGATCATGCACCCTTGCGGAACGCCGACGTCGGAGGCGTACTCCTGTGCCCGGGCCGGATTGGCGAGCACCTCGCGCAGTGCCGGCAGCACCGGCCCGGCCTCCAGCGCCGTGACCAGCCGGCGCTCGTAGGTGTCCCAGTACAGCTGGACCGCTGCCAGGTAGAAATGCCGCTTGTCGCCGAAGGCGCCGTACAGGCTGCCGCGTTCCAGGGCCAGCACGTCGACGAGGTCCTGGACGGAGGTCGCTCCGTAGCCCCGGGACCAGAACAGCAGGAGCGCGCGCTCCAGGGCCTGGTCCTTGTCGAATGCGCGGGGGCGTCCCGTCCGTGCCATGTCCTCACGTTACGACTTTTTGACCGGACGCACAAAACCCCGTACGGTGACGGCCGAGGGACTTCTTGAACGATGACACAGAAGTGCGCCGGCGCAAGCGCGTCAGCGGACGAGAGGCAGGAGCGCATGGACTTCGGGGGAAAGATGGCACTGATCACCGGATCGGGCGCCATCGGCGGGCTCGGGCACGCGACGGCGAGGATCCTCGCCGCCGGTGGTGCCGACGTGGTCATCACCGGCACCGACCCGGACCGCGGCGCCCAGGTCGTGGACGACGTGCGGGGGAGCGCGGCCGGCACCGTGCGCATCATCCCCGCCGACCTGGCCGACCCGCGGGCCGTACAGCGGCTGGCCGAGGACGCCGGGGCGGTGGACATCCTCGTCAACAACGCGGGCGTCGTCCCGTTCAGCGCGACCGCCGACCAGGACATCGCCGGCTACGACGCCGCCTTCGCGGTCAACGTGCGCGCGCCGTTCGTCCTGGTCGCCCAGCTCGCGCCGAAGATGGCCGCCAATGGGGGCGGCAGCATCGTCAACGTCAGCTCCACCGCCGCCGGCCTCGGCATGCCGCCGATGGCGGTCTACGGTGCCACCAAGGCGGCGCTCGAGTCCCTGACCCGCACCTGGGCGGCCGAGTTCGCCACGTCGAACGTGCGCGTCAACGCCGTGTCGCCCGGCCCGATGACCACCTCCAAGGTGGTGGCGGCCATGGGCCCGGATCTCGGCGGCATGGGACTGACGACCGCGCTGAAGCGCGCCGGCGACCCGGCCGAGGTCGCCCAGGTGATCGCCTTTATCGCCAGCGACCAGGCAAGCTACGTGACCGGTGCCGTCGTGGCCGCCGACGGAGGCCGGACCGCCATCTGACCCCGGACGCGCCGGCTACCGACACGGCGGAGGTGGCCTGGGCGTTCTCCGAGCCGATGACGGGGACGGCCCGTCATCGTTATCGAAACCACCGTGACCAGAACCACGCGCCTTGGCGCGAAATAGGAGAATGAGGTCAATGGGTCGTCTTGCGGGAAAGCGTGCACTGATCACAGGCGGGACGAGCGGCATCGGCCTCGAGACGGCCCGTGAGTTCCTCGCCGAGGGAGCGGCTGTCGCGATCACCGGTCGCTCGCAGGAACGGCTGGATGAGGCCGCCCGGCAGCTGGACGGTCCGCTGCTGCCCATCCTCAGCGACGCCGGCGACGTGCCCGGCCAGGCGGCGCTCGCGGCGCGGCTGCAGGAAGAGTGGCCGCAGCTCGACATCGTGATGAGCAACGCCGCCGACGTCACCCACCTTCCGATCGAGGAATGGACCGAGGAGGCATTCGACAGGATCGTCGCCACCGATCTCAAGGGACCGTTTTTCCTGATCAAGGCGTTGCTGCCGCTCTTCTCGCGGCAAGCCTCGGTCATCCTCGTCGGCTCGGTCTCCGCTTTCATCGGGCACGAGAACGCGGCAGTCTACGGTGCCGCCAAGGCGGGCCTGCTGTCCTTTTCCCGCGGGCTGACCTATGAGCTGAAGGACCGGGGTATCCGGGTCAACGGGCTGAGCCCTGGGCCCACCGTCACGGACACGTTCAAGCCGCTCGGCCCCGAGCGCCAGGCCGCCATCTACGACGAACTCCGGCGGACCGTGCCCCTCCATCGCCTGGGGACCGCCACCGAACTGGCGAAGGCGGCTGTCTATCTCGCCTCGGATGAGTCCGCCTACACCGCCGGCACCGTGCTGCGCGTTGATGGCGGCATCGGGGAGCTTGCGTACTGAGCGCCTGTGCTGCCTCCTCGGCGATGCGCGGCCGTCATGAAACGGCCCCGCGCCGGGTGGTCCGGTGCGGGGCCGTGCTTCGTACGGGAGGGGCTCAGCCGTTCCAGCCGGAGGTGAGCTGCTGTCGCGCGGCGAATCCGGTCGCGCGGCCCGCGTAGACGTACATCACGCCGGTGTTGCTCTGTACGCCGATCAGGTCCGAGACGCCGTCGCCGGTGATGTCGCCGGTGTAGGTGAGCGAGCGGATGCCGCCCCAGCCGGAGCCGAGCTGCTTACGGGTGCCGAGCGCCTTGGACGCGCCGGGGTAGACCCACAGCGTGCCGTCGGAGATGCGCACCGCGATCAGGTCGGGCTTGCCGTCGCCGGTGATGTCGTTGACGCCGACCAGCTTGTTCATGCCGTTCCAGCCGCCCGTACCGATCTTGATGCGGGTGCCGAGCGCCTTCGACGCGCCGGGGTAGACCCAGAGTGTGCCGTCGGACTTCTGGGCGGCGATGAGGTCGGGCTTGCCGTCGCCGGTCAGGTCGCGGATGGCGGTGAGGTCCTTCATGCCGTTCCAGCCGCTGTTACCGATCTTGATGCGGGTGCCGAGGGCGTTCGTGCCGCCCGGGTACAGCCAGAGCGTGCCGTCGGACTTCTGGGCCGCGATGAGGTCGCCCTTGCCGTCGCCGGTCAGGTCGCCGATGCCGGTGAGCTCGGTCATGCCGTTCCAGCCGCCGGTGCCGATCAGCCGCCGGTCGGAGGCGGCCAGTGACGGGCCGGGGTAGAGCCACAGCTTGCCGGTCGCGCGGTCGGCCGCGACCAGGTCGGCGGTGCCGTCTCCGGTCAGGTCTCCCAGGCTCGACAGGTCGGCGTCGGTGTGGCCGGTGACCTTGAACATGCCGCCGGGCTGCATGTCCGCGGCGAGCTTGGCGGCGCTGATCGTGTGCGAACCGCCGGTGGCCTTCCACGGGTCCCACACGGTGATCGTGCCGGCGCCGGTGTCGTAGCCGTACGCGACGATGGCGTGGCCGACCTTGGTGCCGCTCATGCCGGCGTTCCAGGGCAGCTTCTCCATCCACACGCCGAGGGTGGGGGCGCGCTTGAGCACGCCGACGTCGTAGGAGACCTGCGACAACATGCTCGACGCCGTCGAGGCGTCGGAAAAGCCGTAGCTGTAGCCGAGCGGGTCCACGTAGCCGTTCATGACGGGCAGCGCCTGGTTGCCCGTGGTGCCGTTGGCGGACGTCGTGCCCATCTTGGTGGCCAGGGTGTCCTGGCTGACGGACACGCCGAACGTCGACAGGCTCATCGACGCCGAGGTGGGCACGCACTTGTAGTTCGTGTTCTGGTACTGGCCCTTCAGGGACAGCTTCGCCGAGGTCGGCGCCGCGGCGGTCGCCGCCGCCGCGACCTTCGGGGCCATGAGGGAACGGGTCGCGTGGACGACCGCGTCGCCGCGTGGCGGACGGGGCGTCACCGCCGCGTCGGCCGTGCCCGATGCCATTCCCGTGGCCGCCAACGTCAGTGCGGCCGCCGAGGCCACCAGGGGCAGGCGCCGGCCGAGCGTCTTCATGGGAGGTCTCCTCGCACTTCGGGGGGAGCGCGGCCGGCCCGCCCGGTCACCGGGAGGAGCGGCCACGCCGAAGGGTGGCACTGGCGGTCACGGAGGATTCGTGATGCCCGCCGGGCGTTTCGACGCCACCGAGGCGGGGGCGGTTCCGATCTTTCGGACGCTTTTCACCGCTTTTTCGGGCGGGTGAGGAGCCGACGGCCGCGCCGTCACGACCGGCCGGCGCGCATCCTGTCGTACCGGGAGGTCACCGGGGGATGGTGACCTCGAGCGAGGTGCCCTCTCCGGCCGGGCTCCGCAGTCGCAGCGTGCCCTCCACGGCGTCGACGCGGTCCATGAGTCCGAGGAGTCCCGACCCGGGGCCGATGACGGCGCCGCCCTGCCCGTCGTCACGGACCGACAGGCGGATCTCGTGGTCGTCGTGGTCGAGTTCGACGTGGGCGGTGGAGGCGTTCGCGTGCTTGGCGACGTTGTTCAGTGCCTCGGAGACGATGTAATAAAGCGTCACCTGGTGCTGTTCCGGCAGCGAGTCCGGAATCTCCGTACGCAGCTCGACCGGCACCGGTGACCGGCGCGCCAGCGTCTGCAGGGCCGCCCTCAGCCCTGACTTGGACAGGACGCCCGGATGGAGTCCCCGGCAGATCTCCTGCAGTTCGGCGATGGCGTTCGACAGGCCCTTGCCGGTGTTCGTCAGCTGTTCCCGCAGGTCTTCCTCGCCGGGCGGCATGGCCGACTCCGCGGCGCGCAGGTCGAACGTGAGGGACACCAGGTGCTGCTGAACACCATCGTGCAGGTCGCGCTCGATCCGGCGGCGCGTCGCGTCCGAAGCGGCGATCACCCGGGCACGGGAGTCGATGAGGTCCGCCCGCGACTTGGCCTGCGCGAGCGTGCAGGCGACGAGTTCGACGAAGTCGGCAAGGCGCGTCTCGGTGTCGTCCCGGGGCGGCGTCCCGCCGCGGAACATGACCGCGACGTCGCCCCACAGGCGCCCCTCCACCCAGACCGGGCAGGAGACGATGTGCTTGATCCCGTGCGACCGGGCCCAGGCACCGGCCTCGCCCGTGACGGACGCACTGCTCCTGCGGACCGGCCCCCCGGTGCGCAGCACGAGCGCCGCGGCGGAGCCCGACCCGATCGGCCACCGCTCCGCCATCGGCGCGATGATCTCCGGGGAACGCGGATTCGACCACCATCCCACCACCGTCGCCGTCTGGTCGTCCTCGTACCGGTCGATCGCGGCGTGGTCCGCGCCGAGGAGCGCGCCGAGCTCGCCCGCGACCGTCGTGAATGCCTCCGTGGGCGAGAGCCCGAGGGCGACGAGCGTCGTCACCCGCCGGAGCGCCCCGTACGACTGCTCGAGCCGGTCGAGCTCGGCCCGGTCGGCGAGCATCGATCGCAGCGCGGCAGTGGACCCCGTGGCGCGGGCGCGCAGGGTACGCGCGGCCGGCCTGTTCGCCAGCCGCGTGACCGCGTCCCGTACGCCCAATGACCGTCCCGTGATCGCTCGCCGCGAGCCGTGCACTCGCCTCGCTCAGACTATGTCGCCGCAGGTCAAGTGGGCAAAAACAGCATTTTTCGCCGCGGTCGCCGCCGATTACGAGACCGGTTGCCGGAGATCGGCCGCATCGCGTCCCGGGCCGGACACCAGCATCAGTGTCTCCAGCCGGGCCCGGGTCTCGTCGTCCTCGGGCACGTAGGTGACCAGCCGCGCGCCTGACTGTGGGGCGAGCCAGAGGCTGGTGTTCAGGAGCTTCAGGTGGCCGACGTGGGGGTTGTCGATGTGCTTGGTCTTGTCGGAGACTCCGACCACCTCGAACCTGTCCCAGAGGGCGCGGAACTCCGGCAGCGTCTTCAGCCGTGCCAGCAGGGCCTTCCACGCGGGCTCGGCGAGGTGCTCGGCCATGGAGGCGCGGAACTTCGCGACCATGTCACGGGTCGCTTCCTCCAGGTCGCCCGTCGCGGCCCGCCACTGGTCGTTGGTGAACGCCAGCCACATGCAGTTGCGGTCCTGGCGCGGCAGGCCGTCCATGTCGCACAGGAGCCGGCTGAAGGCGCGGTTGTAGCCGAGGATGTCGTAGCGCCCGTTCTGTACGCAGGCCGGGAAGGGGTCGAGGCGGTCCAGCATCGACCGCAGGGCGGGTGTGACCGTCGGGCAGGGTTCTTCCGGCGTCGGATCCGTGGCCCCGGCGAGCGCGAACAGGTGCGCTCGCTCACTCTGATCCATCAGCAGCGCCCGCGCCAGAGAGTCCAGCACCTGGGCGGAGACCTGGATGTCGCGGGCCTGCTCCAGCCAGGTGTACCAGGTCACCCCGACCGCGGACAACTGCGCGACCTCTTCGCGACGCAGCCCCGGCGTGCGCCGTCTGCGGCCACGCGCCAGGCCGACCTGCTCCGGAGTGATCCGCTCGCGGCGGCTGCGCAGGAAGTCGGCCAGCTCCTGGCGGCGTGTGTCCGGGGTCGGGGCACTGTCGGCACTCGTCCTCATGTCACCACTGTGCTACGCGGCTCAGCCTGTTACCAGGTAGAACTTCTACCAGGATAAAGACACTCTGGTAACAGGCTGAGGAGTGCCGGAATGTCGACAGGGTGAGTGAAACAGAGACATCCGGAACATCCCTCAGGCAGCCGGGCGCCGTCATCGCCCCCGCGGAGGGCGGTGACGGCCGCCCTGACGACCGGCCGCCCGCACTGGGCTCGCTCGGCCTGTTCACCGTCCTGCTCGGCGCGGCCCTGCCACTGATCGACTTCTTCATCGTCAACGTCGCCCTGTCGACCATCGACGAGGATCTCGGCGCGGGCCCTGCCCTGCTCGAACTGGTGGTGGCCGGGTACGGCCTGGCGTACGCGGTCCTGCTCGTCCTCGGAGGGCGGCTCGGTGACACCTTCGGCCGCCGCAGGCTCTTCGTCGCCGGCCTGGCCGCCTTCGGCCTCACCTCACTCGCGTGCGGGCTCGCGCCCGACCCCTGGGTGCTGGTGATCGCTCGGGTGGCGCAGGGCGCGGCGGCCGCGATGATGATGCCGCAGGTCCTGGGCACCATCCATGCCTCCACCACCGGCCACCGCCGGGCCAGAGCGGTCGGCCTGTACGGCGCCACCCAAGGCCTTTCCATGGTGGTCGGCCAGATCATCGGCGGTGTCCTTGTCGCGGCGGACCTGTGGGGCTCCGGCTGGCGCTCGATCTTCCTGGTGAACGTGCCGATAGCCGCGGCAGGACTCCTCCTGTCGCTGCGCACTGTGCCGGACACCCGCTCCCCGCGGCCCGAGCCGGTCGACGTCCCCGGCACCCTCTTGCTCACCGCGGCGCTCGCCGCGTTGTTGCTGCCGCTCACCGAGGGCAGGGCGACCGGATGGCCGGCATGGACCTGGGTGCTGCTCGCGGCGAGTCCGTTCCTGGCGCTGGCCTTCCAGCGCGTCGAAGCGAGGTCCGACCGGATGGGCCGCACCCCGCTGGTGCCGCCGAGGCTGCTGCGCCTCGTCTCGCTGCGTCGCGGCCTCGCGCTTCTCCCGCCGTTCGGGATCGGCTTCGGCGGCCTGATGTTCGTGCTGGCCATAGCGTTGCAGCAGGGCCTGCGGATGACCGCCGTGATCGCCGGTCTCGCCCTGGCCCCGTTCGCGCTGTCCGTCTTCCTGGCCTCGTTCGCCGGGCCCTGGATGGTCACCCGGTACGGCGCGGGACGGGTGGTGACGTTCGGATGCCTGCTGCAGTTCGTCGGCGGTGTCCTGCTCCTCCTGACGTTCTGGCACTACTGGCCGCACCTGAACGCGTGGGGCCTGGCGCCCACGTTCGTGGTCGTCGGGTTCGGCCAGGGCCTGCAACTGCCGGTGCTCTTCCGCATCGTGCTCTCCGACGTGCCGCACGAACGCGCGGGGGTGGGCACCGGCGTGATGACCACGACTCAGCAGTCGGCGCTCGCGCTCGGCGTCGCGACGATCGGCTCGCTGTTCCTGGCCCTGCTCGGCCCCTGGGGCATGCGGGACGCCCTGCTGGTGGCGCTGCTGGCCTGGCTCGGTGCGGTCGCGTTGACGGGCGTGTTGAGCCTCAGGCTGCCGCGCGCCATCGCGTGAGAGCACCCCGACCAGCCGGAACAGTGACCCATAATGCACAAGAAGGAGACACCGTGACTGCAGGCAGGACCAGGCACGACCGTGAGGTTCGGCGATCGGGCCACACGACGATCCGATACACGGCCAGCGGTCCGGCCGGAGGGCCGACCCTGGCTCTCATCCACGGCTGGGCGTGCAACCGCACCGACTTCGATGCGATGACCGACCATCTGCCCGAGAACTACCGGGTTCTTGCGATCGACCTCGCCGAGCACGGACAGTCGCGGTCAACGCGGGACGTCTGGACCATGGAAGAGTTCGCTCGCGACGTGGCAGCCGTACTGGAAGCCGAGTCGGTGGACACGTGCGTCGTGGCCGGGCACTCTCTCGGCGGAGCGGTCGCCGTCGAAGTCGGGCGGCTGCTGCCTGACACGGTCTCGCATGTGGTCGCGCTCGACGCGCTGCACTATCTGTCCTTGTTCCCGGCGCAGAGCGACGAGCAGACCGACGCGATGCTGCACCTGTTCCGTACGGACTTCGCCGCGGCGGTGCGGGGTCTCGTCGAGGGAGGTTCGCCGGCAGGGACCGACACGGCTCTCAAGGACTCGTACTTCGAGAAGATGGTCGCGGTGCGGCAGCCCGCGGGCGTGCGGTCCATCGAGGGGCTGGTGCGCTGGGACATGGACGCGGCGCTGCGCGAGACACAGCAGCCGATCACCGTGTTCGCGATACGAGACCTGGTGACGCAGGAGGCGATCGACCGCTACGCGGACCGCTTCGACATCGCGCTCGTCGACCTGGGCAGCCACCACTTTCCGGTGGAGTCACCCGAGGAAACGGCGAGGCTTCTGGCCGCGACCGTGGAAACTAGTGCTTCGCCGACGCGAGCGTGAGCAGGGAGTCACGCTGGACGGCGTCCAGGGAGAGCGTCTTGTAGCCGATCTCCTCGAACAGCACGGTGATCCGGTCGGGCTCCTCGCGCATGACCGTTCCGGCGCCCCAGGACGCGTGGACCACCTGGGAGTGGATCGGGAAGGGCGTGTCGGCCCGCGCCGTCTCGACCGACCCGCTCGCGCAGGTGTCGCAGTTTCCGCAGGTCTGCCGGGCGTACGGCTCGCCGAAGTACTCCAGCAGGTACCGGCGGCGGCAGCCCGTCGTCTCGGCGTACCCCCGCATCATGTCGATGCGCGAGTCGTCCATCTTGCGGCGGCTCTCGTCGAACTCCATGGCGTCGGCGACCGCCCGCTCCGGCGCGGGTCCCTTCGGGGCGTACCGCAGCTCGCCGCGGTCGCCGACCTCCACCGCCTCGGCGTGCTGGAGCAGGTTGACCAGGCCGGTCAGCTTGGACGCGCCGACGTTCAGCGTCTCCCGTACCGCGCGCGCCTTCACGGTGCCGCCGTGCTCGTGGAGGAGCGTGGCGAGCCGGAGCAGCATCTCCTCGTCCGGCCGGCCGGCGGCGAAGAACCGGCGCAGGCCCAGGTCCTCGGACCGGTAGAACAGGACCGCCTCGGCCGGCTCACCGTCGCGACCGGCGCGGCCGATCTCCTGGTAGTAGGAGTCCGGCGACTCCGGCGGCGCGCTGTGCAGGACGTACCGCACGTTCGGCTTGTCGATCCCCATGCCGAACGCCGAGGTGGCCACCACCACGTCGACCCCGTCCTCGGAGAACAGGGTGTGCACCCGTTCGCGGTCGGCGGTCTTCATCCCGGCGTGGTACGCCTCGGCGCGGACGCCGGCCTCGGTCAGCTCCTTCGCGTACGCCGTGGCGTCGCGGCGGGTGGCGACGTACACGAGGCCGAGTCCGTCACGCCCGGCGACGTCCTCCAGAAGCGCCCGCCGCTTGTCGGACTCCTCGGTGAACCGGCGGACGCGCAGCCCGATGTTGGGCCGGTCGAAGCCCCGGATGACCTGCCGTAGGTTCCGCAGGCCGAGCACCTCGACGATGTCCTCGCGTACGGGCGGGGAGGCGGTCGCGGTCAGCGCGATCACCGGCGGGTGGCCCAGGCGGTCGATCACCCGGCCGAGCCGGAGGTAGTCGGGCCGGAAGTCGTGTCCCCAGGCCGACACGCAGTGCGCCTCGTCGATGGCGATCAGCGAGGGCCGCGCCGCGACGAGCTTGTCGACCACCTCCGGCTTGGCGAGCTGCTCGGGCGACAGGAACACGTACTCGGCCTGACCGGCGCGAATCTGCTCCAGCGAGCTCTCGCTCGAACCCGCGCGCTGGGCGGAGTTGACCACGACCGCGCCGCCGGCGTTCCGCTCGGCGAGGGACAGCATCTGGTCGCGTTGCAGCGCGATCAGCGGCGAGATCACGATGGTGGGACCGTCGAGCAGCTGGGCGGGGATCTGGTACGTCGCGGACTTCCCGCCGCCGGTCGGCATGACCACGAGGACGTCGTGGCCCTGGAGCAGGTGCTGCATGGCCTCGTCCTGGCCCGGCCGCAGCTCCTCCCAGCCGAAGACCTCACGGGCGGTCCGCTGCACCTGCCGCCGTCGCCGCCCGAACCGCCGGAAACCATCGCGAATGCCCATATAGCGCCTCCCCGCCGGGCGCTGTTACCCCGAAGGCCCCGGCTCAGTCCTCTTTCGCCTACGCGTGATCATCTCAGGGCAACGCGGGCGCGTATGGGGGTTCGGCGAACCGGAGGCGTGACGCGGAACGCGTTCAGGGCCCGTCCGGTCGCGGACGGGTCCTGTGCCGGGGGCGAAGGAAAGTCGTCGGTACGGGCGGACCCGTCAGTCCTTGAAGACGTCCTTGATCTTTTCGCCGGCCTGTTTCAGATCGCCCTTGGCCTGGTCGGATCGGCCCTCGGCCTCCATTTCCTCATTGTCGATGGCCTCGCCGGTTTCCTTCTTGACTTTGCCCTTGATCACCTCGGCTTTGTTGCGGGCTTTGTCGGTGGCGCTCATAACTCTCCCCTTGTCGTTGAAAAGGCATGGTGAAAACAATTCGTGAATCGCCTTTGATTCACGTCGGCTGCTTTTTCCTGCCCGCTGGTTCGGGCTCCTGACGTCCCGTCGTCATTCGCGGCGCCGGGGGAGTCCGTAGTCGTGCGCCGGTGCCGGCGCGCAGGGGGTGTGAAGCGCCCGCCCGGCACCCGCGGGAGCCCCGCGGCGCGTCCTCGGGAGGCCTGCGGTGCGTCCGGGCGGCACCCGGGACGCGTGCGCAGGGTGGCCGAGCGCCCGGTATGGGCCTCCGAGGGGCTGATCGCCGTTGCGTGGCGTTCTGGCGATCAGATCGCCGGTCACAGTGGTCAATCACGTACGATGCGACGGTCCTGGCTCCAAATCACAAGAGTTTCGGGGGAGCTATATACATGTTATGTATATCCGCCTATGGTGATCGTCCTGTAACCCTACGGAAACAACACGAAGGAGGATGACGATGGCAGAGGCCCCCCCGCAGGCCATCGTTCGGAGTCTCGTGCCGGCACGGATCGACCGGCTGCCCTGGTCTCGTTTCCACACCCGGATGATCATCGCTCTGGGTGTGGCGTGGGTCCTGGACGGCCTGGAGATCCAGATCGCCAGCATCATCGGCCCCGTTCTCCAGCATGCGAACACGCTGCACCTCACGTCCCAGGATGTCGGCTTCTCCGCGACGATCTATCTGATCGGTGAAGTGGTCGGCGCGCTGGTTTTCGGCCGGCTTTCCGACCGGTTCGGGCGGCGCAAACTGTTCGTCGCGACACTCGGGCTCTACCTCGTCGCGAACGGGCTCACCGCTTTCTCGTTCAACTACGGGATCTTCCTGTTCTTCCGCTTCGTCGCCGGCATGGGAATCGGCGGTGAATACGCGGCGATCCATTCGGCGATCGACGAGCTCATTCCCGCGAAGTACCGCGGCCGGGTCGACCTGGCGGTCAGCGGCACCTACTGGTTCGGCGCGATCCTCGGCTCGCTCAGCGAGTACCTCCTGCTCAACAAGTCGGTCTTCGCCGACGACATCGGCTGGCGGGTCGGCTTCTTCATCGGCCCGGTGCTAGGCCTGGCGATCTGGACGCTGCGCCGCACCCTGCCGGAGAGCCCGCGCTGGCAGCTCTCCCACGGCCACGCCGACGAGGCCGAGGCGACGATCGCGCAGATCGAGCGCGAGGTGGCGTCCTCCGGCAAGGAACTCGCGCCGGTGGACGAGGACCGGTACCTGGAGATCAAGCCGCAGGAGTCCGTCTCGTTCCTGCAGGTCGCCAAGACGCTGTTCAAGGAGTACCCGACGCGGTCGCTGCTCGGCGCGACCCTGATGATCAGCCAGTCGTTCCTGTACAACGCGATCTTCTTCACCTACGGCCTCGTGCTCAAGCACTTCTACGGGGTCTCGGACCACAGCGTGGCGACGTACTTCTTCGCCTTCGCCGCGGGCAACTTCCTCGGGCCGCTGTTCCTCGGCCGGCTGTTCGACACGATCGGCCGCAAGCAGATGATCGCGGGCACCTACATCGTGTCCGGTGCGCTGCTCGCCTTCAGCGGCTACCTGTTCAACATCGGCGCCCTGACCGCCGTGACCCAGACCGTGCTGTGGACGGTGATCTTCTTCATCGCCTCGGCCGCGGCCAGCTCCGGGTACCTGACCGTGAGCGAGATCTTCCCGATGGAGCTCCGCTCGCAGGCGATCGCCCTGTTCTTCGCGATCGCCCAGGTCTTCGGCGCCCTCGGCCCGACGGTCTTCGGCTCGCTGATCGGCGACCAGGACAACCCGAACCCGGGCCGGCTGTTCATCGCCTACCTGATCTCGGCGGGAATCATGATCCTCGCCGGCGTCATCGCGGCGATCTTCGGAGTCAAGGCCGAAGGCGCGTCCCTGGAGGACATCGCGGCCCCCATCAGCTCGATCCGGTCGGCCGCCGGCAGCGTCAGCGAGAAGCTGGAGTCTGGGACCGGCTCCAGCACCGTCCCCTCGGTGACCTGACCTTCGCCGGCCCATCGAGAAAGGTCCCCGCGCGCCTCGCTCCGCGCGGGGACTCTCTCGTGTCCGCGGTCAGCTCCCGTACTGCTTGGTGTCGGGGTGCTCGACGAGCAGGATGTGCGCGGTCTTCTCGGCGACGGGGCGGTGCCGCACCCCTCGGGGGACGACGAACAGCTCGCCCGGGTTCAGCACCACCGGGTCCCGCCCTTCCAACTGGATCTCGAAGCCGCCGTCCCAGCACAGGAACAGCTCGTCCTCGTCGTGGTGGTGCCAGGGGAACTCGCCTTCGAGCCGGGCGAGACGAACGACGGTGGTGTCGTTGACGAACGCCAAGTTGTGCTGCTGGAACGGCCCCGGAAGCGCGGTGATGGCCTCGGGCACCGATACCGCGGCAAGGTGCCGCAGGTCCTCCTGTCGTGTGGTCATGCCGTGATCCTCGCCGTCATCGTGGCCCGGTTACAGAGCCAATACGCCAGAATTGGTCCACCGAAGGAACCAATTGTCTGGATCGGAGCACTTCGATGGACCCAGCCGAGCTGGCCGACCGCCTGGGCCGGTGGTCGGCCGGCCGCGGACCGCTCTACCTCCTGCTCGCCGCGCGGCTGCGGCGCCTCGTCGACGAGGGCGAGCTGCCGCCCGGCACCGTACTGCCACCCGACCGGGCCCTCGCGTCCGCGCTGGCGGTAGGACGCGGGACCGTCGTGGCCGCGTACGAACAGCTGCGCCTGGACGGCCGGATCATCCGGCGCCAGGGAAGCGGGACCCGCGTGGCCGGGGCGTCGCGCCCGGGGCCTCGGGACACCACCGGCGCACCCGTCTTCCTCCACCTGCTCGAGCCCCGGGACGACGACGTGATCCTCCTGGCGTGCGCCGCGCCCACCGCACCGCCGGCGGCGCTGCTCGCCGCCTACGAACGGGCCCTGTCCCAGCTGGCCACGGTCACGGACGACATCGGGTACCACCCATCGGGCCACTGGCGGTTGCGCCGAGCCGTCGCCGACCACTACACGCGCCGTGGGGTACCGACCGACCCCGAGGACGTCCTGATCACCAACGGCGGTCAGCAGGCCCTCTCCCTGCTCGCCCGCGCCTTCGTCGAGCCCGGTGGCACGGTGCTCGTCGAGGCGCCCACCTACCCCGGTGCGATCGAGGCGTTCCGCGAACAGGCCGCGTCCTTGCGGACGCTTCCCGTCGGCCTGGACGGCTTCGAAACGGTGGCCCGTACTCGCCCGGAACTCGCCTACCTCGTGTCCACCCACCACAACCCGACCGGTGGGGTACTCCCGCCGCTCGCGCGCCGGCGGCTCGCCGCGACCGCCGCCACGGCGGACGTACCGCTCGTCGACGACGAGGTCCTCGCCCACCTGGCGTTCCCCGGGCAGTCCACGCCCCGTCCACTCGCCGGCGAGACGGTCATCTCCCTGGGTTCGCTCAGCAAGAGCGTCTGGGGCGGGCTACGCGTCGGCTGGATACGGGCCGCACGGCCCGTCATCGACCGGCTCGCCCGGCTCAGGGCGGTTCATGATCTCGGCGGGAACGTCACCGCGCAGCTCGCCGCCGCCGAACTGCTGCCGCGCCTGGAAACGCTGTGCCGAGACATCGCGGCGGACCGCCAGGCCCGCCATGACCACCTGCGCGCGGAACTGGCACGGCGGCTGCCGCAGTGGCAGGCCCCGCCCGTCACCGGTGGTCAGACGCTGTGGGTGCGCCTTCCCCACGGCGACGGCGACTCCTTCGCACAGACGGCCCTCCGCCACGGCGTCGCCGTGCTGCCCGGCAGCGGACTGGACGCCTCCGGGGGCAGCAGGGAGTTCGTCCGCATCCACTTCCTCGCCGACCCCGGCACGCTGACCGAGGCGGTGCACCGCCTGGCCACGGCCTGGCAGACGTACGGTGGTGCCGACCGAGGCACGCCGGCGCCTCGGTCGATGGCGATATGACGTTGTAGATCAGTGGAGTCCGGCGTTAGTGCTCATTGTGCGGCGCTGCCGAGGAGGCGGACGAGACGGACGAGCGCGGTGCGCTGGCCGTCCAGGTCGTTGTTGAGGCCGGGCATCAGCATCGGTTGGAGTTGCGGAGTGGCGAACCACCAGCCGGCTAGGGCGATAACCGCGTACAGGAGCTCCTCGGGCGGCACCTGTGGGGTCAGGTGTCCCGTTTTCTGCGCCTTGGCCAGGGCGGCGATCTTTTCGGCGTAGTGCGCGGCCCGTTCGTCTTGGGCCACCACCGCCTTCCCCTCTACGGCGTGGAGGCCCTCCCAGTGCAGCAGCCGGATGAAATGCCGGTGGGCGCGGTGATAGTCAAAGACCCGTCCGGCGTACTCCCCCAGGTCGGACGCGACCTGTGGGTCCAGTGGCACGGCCTCGGCCAGGCGCTCCAGCTCCTTGCTGAGCACGATCGCGAACATCTGCTGCTTGTTGCCGAAGTAGGAGTAGATCCGTTCCTTGTTCACCCCCGCCGTGGCGGCGATGCGGTCCATCCGGGCAGCCTCCGGGCCGTAGGCGGCGAATTCGCTGACCGCGGCGTCCAGGATGAGCCGCTTGGTTCTCTCTGTGTCCCATGCCATGGCCTGAGCCTACGCCAAACTCCAACTCGCGAGTTGATTTTCCCGGGCCGTCATGCCAATATCCAACTTGCGAGTTGGAAGTTGGTCTTCCTCCGGCTACAAAGGAGACGTCATGGCATCGGTCCGCACCCGGTCCACCGCCCCTGCGGCCCCGTCGATCCACCTGCGAGCCACGTTCACGTGGCTGGCCGTGTACTTCATGATCATGGTCACGCAGACGCTGCTGGCGCCTGTTCTCGGATCGCTTCCCCTGCCGGTCCGGACGCTCATGGTGACCGCCATCGTCGTGCCCACCGTCGTGTACGCGCTCGTCCCCGCGATCCTGCGGGTCTACGCAGCGCTGCGCCACGACGCGCCCAAGGTCCGGTGATGGCACTCGGCGTGACCGATCGCGCGATCAACGCGGCCGAGGCGATCTCGCCACCGCCCGCCGCCCGACCCTCAACATCCCGAGGAACCGGCGACCTGTTCTCCGCCGGGAAAAGGGCGCCTCGGTCGAGGGCGATATGACGTCTTCGCCGTCAGCGGCGGACCGGGGGAACGGGCGGCACCTCGGGTGCCTCGTCGAAGTCCTCCTGGGTCAGCCGGAACTCCTCGGGATAGTGATCGCGGCTCGTACGGCGGTCCGGCTCGGTGGTGCGCCAGGTGTACAGGCACCGCTCGCACCGCAGGACCTCCCACACACCGGGCACCGGCGAGCTCGCGACCCGCTCGACGTGTTCGAACGCGCAGCGCGGGCAGGTCATGAGTCTCCCTTCTCCGGCCGGTGTGTTCAGCGCGTGGAGAGCATCGCGCTGAGCTTGGCGATCCACCGCGGCGTCTCCGGCAGGTCGGTCACCGGCCGGCCGTAGCTGCCGCGGATGTCCGGGGGCACCGGGGTGGTGGCGTCGATGATGAGCTTGTCGCTGATGCCGGGCGGCTCCGAGCCCGGGTCGAGTTCGAGGACCGACATGGCGGGCAGGTCGACCAGGTCGCTCGCCGGGTTGACCTTGGTGGACAGCGCCCACATCACCTGGGGCAGGTCGAACGGATCGACGTCCTCGTCGACCATGATGACCACCTTGCAGTAGCCGAGGCCGTGCGGCGTGGACATGGCGCGTGTGCCGACCGCGCGGGCGAAGCCGCCGTAGCGCTTGGCGGTCGAGATGATCGCCAGCAGGCCGTGGGTGTACATCGCGTTGACCGTGCGTACTTCGGGAAAGTCCGTCTTGAGCTGCTGGTACAGCGGTACGCAGGTGGCCGGCCCGATCAGGTAGTCGATCTCGGTCCACGGCATGCCGAGGTAGAGCGCCTCGAAGATCGGGTCGTCGCGGTGGGAGATCCGCTCGACGCGGATCACCGGCATCCGGCGACCGCCCGAGTAGTGGCCGGTGAACTCTCCGAACGGGCCCTCGAACTCCCGCAGGCCCCCCTCGACGACGCCCTCCAGGACCACCTCGCTGCCCCAGGGCACGTCCAGCCCGGTGAGCGGGGCGGGTGTGATGGGCGCCGGCGCGCCGCGCAGCGCCCCGGCGAGGCGGTACTCCGACTGCTCGTAGCCCAGCGGTGTGCCGGCGACGATGGAGATGACCGGGTCGTTGCCCAGAGCGACCGCGACCGGCAGGTCCTCGCCCCGCTCTTCGGCCTTGCGCAGGTGGACGGCGATGTCGTGCATGGGCACGGGCTGCAGGCCGAGCCGGTCACGGCCCTTGACCTGCATGCGGTACACCCCGACGTTCTGCCGGCCGAAGTCGTCGGGCGCCTCGGGGTCGCGGGAGACCACGGCGGCCTTGTCGAGGTAGCAGCCGCCGTCGCCGTCGTTCAGCCGGAACAGCGGCAGCACCGCGAACAGGTCGACGTCGTCGCCCGTCACGGAGTTGCGCGCCCAGGGCGCGTCCGGCCGCCGCTCGGGCTCGACCGGCGCCTCGCCCCAGCGCCGGATGAACTCCTGGACCTGGTCCTTCACGGAGGTGTCCGGCGGCAGGCCGAGCGCGACGGCGTGGTTGGCCCACGAGCCGTGCACGTTCATGGCGATCCGCGCGCCGGTGTACCCGGTGACCTTGTCGAAGTACAGCGCCGGGGCGTTCTCGCCGATCCGGCAGGCGGCGTTGGCCGCTGCGGCCAGGTCCGGCTCGGGCGCCACCTCCTCGGTGACGCGCAGCAACTGGCGCTGCCGCTCCAGCTCGTCGAGGAACGAGCGGAGGTCGTCATAGGCCACCGGAACCCCTCCCCGTCCGGCGTGGCCGCCCGCCGCCGAGGTCAGCGGCTGCGGTCACGGTGCGCCTGCGTCTCCGTCCCGGTCCACGCGTAGTAGTCCGTCTGGCCGAGTCCGACGAAGCCCATCAGCCGGGCGGTGAACTCCTCGAACATGTCCTCGACGGTCCGCGGGACGTTGTAGTACGTGGGGATCATCGGGTACACGACGGCGCCGGCCTCGGTGACCTGCGCCATGTTGCGCAGGTGGATGAGGTTGAAGGGCGTCTCCCGTACGCACAGCACCAGCTCGCGGCGCTCCTTCAGGCAGACGTCCGCCGCCCGTTCGAGGAGGGTGTTCGCCTGTCCCTGCGCGATCCGGCCGACCACACCCAGGGCGCAGGGCACGACGACCATGCCCCACGTCGGGTAGCTGCCGGACACCATGGGGGCGGTCAGGTCCTGCGGGTCGTACGCGGCGACCTTGGCGTGCCGCTCGCCGAGGAGCCGCTCCACCGGATCGTCGGTCTCCGCCCCGCCGAACTCGTGCGCGATCAGCGTACGGCCGGCCGCCGACACCAGCAGGTCGACGTGCCCGACCCGCTCGTCCCGTACGAGCGCGGACAGCACGTAGCGCGCCATCCGTGTCCCACCGGCCCCGGTCACGGCCAGCGTGAGCCTGCGCTGCTCACCCATGTGCGCATCCCTACCCGCCCACCGGCCTCCCAGCGAAGCCTTTGCTCAGTTCGGACACGGTTCAGGCGCCGCTGATGAGCGCGTCACCGGCCGTGGCCGTATCCCACGGCGAACGCTCGCTTGAGGTAGTCCCACGCGTGGGCATCCAGGATGCCGTGCGTGGCGGCCTCGGGTCCCTTGCCGTCGATCTTCGCGTAGATCGCCGACAGCAGGTGCCCGTCATCGCCGACCATCTCCCGCATCGCCTGGTCCCACTGCCGCGCGAGAGCCTGTGCCGCCGGGTCGGCGGGGTCGGTATCCCGCTGGATCGCGGTCTGGATCTCGTCGGCGATATGGGCGCATCGCTCCTGCCAGCGACCGAAGTTCTCCGCGAAGCCGGGGTCCTGGTGACGTCGCCGTGCCCGGGCCAGCTGGTCGGGTGTGAAGTAACCGGCGTTCATGATGGCCTCCATCGTGTCGATGAGCTGGTCGACCGAGGGCTCGCGCGCCTGCTGGACGCTGTGCCGCAGCGCGAGGAGCCGTTGCCGTACCTGGTGCTGCCGGCCGATCACTTGGCCGACGTGTTCGAGTTGCCTGTCCACCGCCCGCATCAGGTCGTCGACGCACCCGTCGAGCGCCTGGGCGATCTCACGCAGCGGCATGCCGACATGGCGCAGCGCGATGATCTGGTAGAGCCTGCGCACATCGTCGGCCGTGTACAGCCGATGCCCGGCATGCGACCGAGCGGCAGGCCGCAGGAGCCCGATCTCGTCGAAATGGTGCAGGGCGCGTACGGTCAGTCCGGTCGCGTCCGCCAGTTCCCCGACTTTCCACCGTCGTTGATCCATGTGATCACCTGGGCGCGACGCTACTGCCTCACGCTGCGTGAGGTGCAAGCCTTCGTCAGCGGGCTCGCCGGGTGGTGACATCAGCGCGCAGGGCCGCGCCCGCCTCAGCCCTTAGCGTGGCAGGCCGGCCCAGGCGTAGGTGTCGTCGTACAGCGCGGTGAGTTCGGCGGGCCGGTCGACGCCGTAGCGATCGGCCGGGACGGTGTACCCGAGTTCGGTCATCCACAGGCTCAACATGCGATAGGACGGCCTGGTGCCCTGAAGGTCGTCCGGGGTCAGCGTCAGCGTGGCCGCGGGGGTGGCCGGGGTCATCGTGTCGTGGTCGAAGATCGCGACAGACGCGGCGAACCGCCAGTCGCCGTCCCTCTTCTCGGCGCGATGCAGCGTCCGCATGTGCGAGGCGACGTCGACCTCGACGCCGCGGAAAGTGCCGCGGAACTCGATGGTTATCGGCACCTCGACGATCGCGCGGGTGCCGTTGACGTCGATGACGGGTAGTCCGAGGCGGTGGCTGGACGGGGTCTGGTCGAACATCCGCTTGGACAACTCGATGTACTCAACGGCGGTGCCGTTGAACCAGCTTGCCTGGATGGTCGCCTCCGGCGTGTAGCACCGCGCGAGGCTGGACCACCAGCCCCGGTCGCGGGCCTGTCGTTCGTGGGTGACCAGGGCCAGCACGCTCACCAGGTCAGAGTCATTTTCGGACATGGGTCGCATCACACATTCCTTTGGTCGGACCGGAGCCTTGTCGTGTCGCCTGACGCCATCGCAGGGGCATGTATGGGTTAGTATATACGAACTCGTATATAGGAGCAGTTATGACCCGATATGTCATCGAGGGTGCCCGGGTGTTCGACGGTGAGCAGCTGATCGGCGTGCGGACCGTGGAAGTGGAGGGGGCACGGATCGTCGCGGTAGGCGCACCAGCGCCCGCGGCGGCCGAGCGAGTCGACGGCAGCGGTGCCACCCTGCTGCCCGGCCTGATCGACGCGCACACCCACGCTGATCTGGAAACGCTCGGCCATGCCCTGCGGTTCGGCGTGACCACCGAGCTCGACCTGCTCTCATTCCCCCAAGCGATGGATGCGGTTCGTCGCGCTGCCGCCGAACGGACCGACATCGCGGATGTCCGTTCCGCCTCGATGGGCCTGACGGCACCCGGCGGGCACCCGACCCAGCTCCGAGGCGGCCTGAACGACCCGGAGTTGCCGACGGTCGCCCGGCCCGAGGACGCCGCCCGCTTCGTCGACGAGCGGATCGCGGAAGGCGCCGACTACATCAAGGTGATCATCGAGAGCGGCAAGACACTCGGCAAGGACGTCCCCGTCGTCGAGGAAGGCATCGTCAAGGCGGTGGTGGCCGCCGCGCACGACCGCGACCGCATGGTGATCGCCCACGCGCTGACCATCGAGGCGACCCGGCAGGCGCTGGCCGCCGGTGTCGACGGGTTCGCGCACCTGTTCATCGACGGTCCGTGCCCGCCTGATCTGGTCGAGGCGTTCGCCGCGGGAGGGGTGTTCCTGGTCCCGACGCTGAACCTGCTGGCCTCGCTCACCGGCCGGCACCTCGGCGCCGGCCTGGCACGCGACAGCCGGGTCACCGGTCGCCTACCGCAGTCCTGGATAGACAATCTCAGCAGTGAGTTCAACACCTTCCCGGCCGGCGACTTCGATGCCGCCCTGGCCGCGGTGAAGGCGATGCATGCCGCCGGCGTGCCGATCCTGGCCGGCTCGGACGCCAATTACCACTTCGGTGCGCGCGGCATGGCACACGGTGTGAGCCTGCACGGCGAACTGCGGCTTCTCGTCCGGGCCGGCCTCACCCCGACCGAGGCGCTGCGGGCCGCCACCAGCGTGCCCGCGGCGACGTTCGGCCTCGAGGACCGCGGAAGGATCACACCGGGTGCGCGCGCTGATCTGCTGCTGGTCGACGGCGATCCCACCAGCAGGATCGCCGACACCCTGTCGATCAGGGACGTGTGGCGGAGCGGATCCCGGACGGCCCGCTGAGATCATCGGAGGCCGCTCTCCCGGCGTCCGACCTGGTTGACGCCGGGAGGGCGGCCTCAGCGATCGACTGCAACGAGGTCCGCAGGGTCCGAAGGCTCTGATCGGTGAGGCCGGTGAGCAGACCGGTCATCACGTCCTCAACAATGATGTTGCAGCGTCGCACGAGTTCGTCGCCCTCCGGCGTGATCCTGTGCAGAATCGCCTTACCCGCGCCGGGCCTGCGTTCGAGCAACCCTCGCTGTTCGAGGCGGGCGACCACCGCGCCCGCGGACTGATCGGACTGCCCGATGAAAAGCGCCAGCGCGTGGGTCGAGGAATCAGGCTCGATCGCGACGGCGTACAGCATGCCCCACTGCGGCAACGTCAGTCCCACCTGAGCGAGCGCGGCTTCGCAGGCCAACTGCTTGCGCAACTGCGCCCGCCGCAGCAGCATCGCGATATCGACCCCGCTGGGCAGGTCGTGATCGGCTGTCATCTCCATAATATATACCAACAAGTATATACTGACGCGGAGACGCTCATCCAAAGCGTCATTCCATTCGGCCGGCGCGATTCCGCAACGCCGTGTTCTTTATGAGGATCCGGCGCATCATGCCGTAACTCACGCCGAACTCGTCGGCGACCCGGCGGATCGACCAGCCCTGGTCATAGAGGCGGGCCGCGTCCTCGTCGATCCGCCGTCTGACGGTTTCGGCGGTCCGTACGGCCAGCACCTCGCCACGCCGGTACCGACGATGGCCGCCGGGGGTGTGGACGGCGGGTTTGAGCAGCCCGTCCCGCGCCCATCGGGCGATCGTCGTGGTCCGTACGCCCAGCAGCGCCGCCGCCTCGCGCGGCGTGAGCAGATCGTCGAAGTCGAAATCCGGAAAAGACATGGGGAGAGGCCGATCCAGCAGGAGGGGAGGGGTTTTGCCATGAGGTCTACAGGCGGAACCAGACGATCTTTCCGTCCTCGGCGGCGGGGCCGGAGCCGACCGTTCCGCAGTCCCGGGACAGATGTTTGACGAGGCACAGCCCTCGTCCCGACTCCGCCTCCAAATCGTCGAAGGAAACGACCTTCGGGAACTCGGGGAGCTTTAGCGAGTCATCCCATACCTCGAACAGCGGGCTGCCGTCGTTCGGGCGCATGGTCAGTACGATCAGCGGACTCATCGTGTGCCTGATGGAGTTGCCGACCAGCTCTGAAATGCAGATTTCTCCAATTTCGACCAGATCTTCTCTGTGCTCGGTCAGCAGGAAATGTCTGGTCCACATCCTGGCGAGATTGGTAGTCTCTTTGTTCCGATGAAGTACGTGACGGTGACGGTCGCACTTCCGATCGGCGCTATTGATCACTGTGGCCATCCAAGCTTCACCTCGTGCCGTCGCATTACGAGTCGTGGTGAAGTCTGGGCCGTCCAGGCCGCCGGCGATACCTTCCTGAAATGATTGGAAGGGCTAGGAGGACAGATGAGTTCGGAACCCAGGCTCAATCCCGACACGAACATGTGGGACTGGATCACTGACGACCTGCGGCATCACGCCAGGAAGTCCGGTTTGTCGGGTGCCGAGTTAGCGCGCATTCTGAACCGGGATCCTTCCAGCGTCTATAACATCCTCAGCGGGCGACGGAAGATTCAGGACAAAGACGCAAAGATCCTGGACAAGCGGTGGGATCTGAATCACCACTTCGCCAGGATGCTCCGCTACGCCAAGCTGAAGTCCAACTCGAAGTGGTTCGGCCAATACCTCGAACACGAGGCAACGGCCAGAGTGCTCAAGATCTATGATGCTCTGGCAATACCGGGTCTGCTCCAACTCCCCGAGTACGCTGCGGAGTTGTTCTCCGCCGCCGGGGCCGCCGACGTGGACGGCTTGGTCGAAGAGCGCATGCGACGCCAGGAGGTCCTCAAGCAGGACCTTCCCCCGACCTTGTGGATTCTGGTCACCGAGAATGTGATCGACTGGCCTGTGGGCGGCGCGGAGCTGATGCGTAAGCAGCTCACTCGCCTGCTGGAGGAGATGGAGAAGCCGAACATAGGGCTACGCGTCGTTCCTCGCGTTGCCGGGGCCCACGGAGGCTTCGGTGGGAGCTTCTCGGTCATGTCTGGCGATTCGGGAGATATCGCCTACACTGAGGCGACAGGAGGAGGAAGGCTAGTACCGTCTGCCCCTGAGGTGCGTGAATACGGCATCCGGTTCGACCGGATAGGGCAGTTGGCACTTCCTGAGCCATCGTCCCGAGAAATGATTCAACGGGCCTTGGAGGCTCTCTGATGGTGACACCGGACGGCTGGACGAAGAGCAGCAGGAGCGGTGGCGACGCCAACACGAGCTGCGTTGAGGTCAAGAAGGTCGACTCCGCCGAATCCGCTTGACCAGGCAACGAAGGAATTCGCCCCCGTCTGATAGGCGGGGGCCTTCGCTTGGGGTGGGCTATGCGTCGGGGTCCGGTCCGGTCGCTTGGTGAACTACTGCGGCGAGGCCTGCTTCGATGGCGTTGATGGCGGGTTCGCTCTCGGTTCCCAGTTGGTGGCGGGTGGCGAGCCAGGCGGCGTCGTTGCAGGTCAGCCATACATCGTTGTTCGCGTCCTGCCAGGCGAGAGCCTTCACCGGGAGGTCGATGCCGCTGGTCTGACGGTCCTGCATCAAGGGAGTGCCGCCCCGCGGGTTGCCGAAGATCAGCAGCTCGGTCGGGCGCAGCCGCATTCCGGCTTGGGCGGCGTTGTCCGCGTGATCGATTCGCGCGAAGACGAGGAGGCCCGCAGCGGTGACCGCCGCCTGAAGCCGGTCGATCGTCTCGCCGACCGACCAGTCGCTGGCAACGGTGATCAGGCCGGTGTCCTCACTCATCCGCCCCTCCTCCGCTGATCGGCAGCGACACTACACGAAGCCTCTTTTCATTCAGCCCGACGACCGGGCGCGTTCGGCGCGCCAGCGCTCCACCAGGGCGGGTAGTTCGCGGAACATGAAGCCGTAGAAGTCGCGCATCTCCTCCAGCCGCCGGCCGGCCACAGACTCGCGGCCGGCGGCGTCGATACCCTGGTCGGCGGCCTCGAACATGGCCTGCACCATGCCGTTCTGCGTCGACATGAGCGTCGCCCACGCCCCGTCGCGCAGCCGGTAGTGCTCGCGGCGGCTGCCGGGGGCGGGCACCCGTTCGATCAGTCCGACGGTGGAGAGCATCTTGATCGCCCCCGACACCGACCCGGAGCTGATGCCCAGCCCGTCGGCCAGTTCGGGTGCGGTGACGGACTCACTGTCGGCGAACAGCAGACCGGCCAGCACCCGCGCGGTCGCCTTCTGCATGCCGCCTTCGGCCAGCGTCAGGGCCATACGCTCCGCCGCATCGGTGGTGTCTGCCAAGGTCATCCCCTCACTCACGATCCCGATCCAAGGTTAACAGCTCTAAATCTTCAAAGATCTCTGAAAGTTCTGATAACGTCCGGCGTATGAGCACGGCGATCGAGCTCACGGAGCTCACGAAGACGTACGTCTCGCGGCGGGTGGTCCGGAGGGGCCTGTCCGGCCTCGACCTGACGGTGCGTACGGGCGAGGTGTTCGGCTACCTCGGCCCCAACGGCGCCGGCAAGTCCACCACGATCCGCCTGCTGCTGGACCTGATCCGCCCCACCTCCGGCGGCATCCGGGTGCTCGGCCTGGACCCGCGCGCCGACGCGGAGAGACTGCACCGCCGGATCGGCTACCTGGCCGGCGACTTCGTCGTCGACGGACGCCAACGGGCCGGCGAGTGCCTGGCCTTCCTGGGCGGCCTGCGCGGCGGCGTCCCGGCCCGGCGCATCACCGAGCTGGCCGACCGACTCGAACTGGACCTGGGTGCGCGGATCAAGAGCCTGTCCAAGGGCAACCGGCAGAAGGTCGGCCTGGTCCAGGCGTTCATGCACGACCCCGAGCTGCTGATCCTGGACGAGCCGACCTCCGGGCTGGACCCGCTGGTGCAGCAGACCTTCTCCGACATGGTCACCGAGGCCAGGGCCGCGGGGCGGACGGTGTTCATGTCCAGCCACATCATGAGCGAGGTGGAGGCGGTCGCCGACCGGGTGGCCATCATCCGCGAGGGTCGCCTGGTCACCACCGACACCGTGGCGGGGCTGCGCGCCCGCTCGTTCCTGCGGGTACGCGTCGACTTCGCCGCACCGGTGGCCGCCGCCGAGTTCGCCGGCCTGCCCGGCGTCACCGACCTGACGGTGGACGGGACCATCCTGGCCTGCCGAGTGGACGGCAGCCCCGACGCCCTGGTCAAGGCCATCGGCCGGCACACCGTCACCGGGCTGCGCGCCGACGGCCAGGACCTCGACGAGCTTTTCCACGCCTACTACACCGGCCGCGCCGCCTGAGGTTCCCCGGCCTCGTTCCCTTCTCGCGCAGAGGACTCGATATGACCACCGCTTCGCCCGCCACGCCTGACGCGACCCTCGGGGCCTCCGGTGCGGCACGGGCCTTCGGCCGCTCGATGTTCGGCAAGACCCTGTTCGACAACCGCCGCGTCTTCACCGTCTGGGCGGTGGCCGCCGGCCTGCTGACGATGATGTACGCCGGCTTCTACCCGCAGATCACCACCGGCACCGCCGGCAGTGTGCCCGAGGCGATCCGCGGCTTCGGGTTCGACGATATGACCTCGGCCGCCGGCTACCTTCAGGGCGCGGTGTTCGGGCTCCTCGTACCCCTGCTGGCCACCTTCTACGGTGCCGCCACCGGCGCCCGCATGATCTCCGCCGACGAGGAGTCCGGCTACCTGGACCTGCTGCTGTCCCACCCCCTCGGGCGCACCCGGCTGCTCCTGCACCGGTTCGCCGCGCTCGTGGCGGGCGCCGTCCTGATCGCCGTCGTGGTGCTCGGCGCCGTACTGGCGGTGCGCTCCAGCGCCGGGCTGGAGGCCGTGCCGGTCGAGGGCTTCACCGCCCAGGCGGTCAACCTGGCGTTGCTGGCCGTCCTGTTCGGCGCCCTGGCCACCGGGATCGGCGCCGCCAGCGGAGCAGGCCGCGCCACCGTGTTCGGCACCACCGCCGGGGCCGGCGTGCTCACCTACGCCGTCCACGGCTTCGCGCCGCAGATCGGAGCCGGCTGGCTGCGCCGCCTCACCCCGTTCCACTACTACATCGGCGGCGAACCCCTGAAGAACGGCTTCCGGCTCGCCGACGCGACGGTGCTGGCCGCCGCCACCGTCGTCCTCATCGCCGTCGGCACCTGGCGCTTCAACCGCCGGGACCTCGGCTGACACCGTCAGCGGACGGGTCGTCCTTCGGCTCGGGCCGCCAGGCCATGCCGGGGACGACGAGCGGGCCGCCGGTGACCGGGTCCGGGACGACGACGGACGTCAGGCCGAAGACCTCCTGGACCAGTTCCGCGGTGACGACGTCGCGCGGCGGACCCTGGGCGATGATGCGGCCGGCCTTCATGGCGACGAGGTGATCGGCGTAGCGGGCCGCCTGGTTGAGGTCGTGGAGGACGGCGACGACGGTGCGGCCGCGCTCGTGGTTGAGCTGCCGGATCAGGTCCAGCACCTCCACCTGGTGGGCGATGTCCAGAAACGTCGTGGGCTCGTCGAGGAGCAGCAGCTCGGTGTCCTGCGCGAGCGCCATCGCGATCCACGCGCGCTGGCGCTGGCCGCCCGACAGCTCCTCCACCGGCCGCTCGGCGAGGTCCGCGGTCGCGGTGCGCTCCAGCGCCTCCGCGGTGGCCCGCTCGTCATCCTCCGACCACTGCCGCCACCACGTCTGGTGCGGCTGCCGGCCGCGCGCCACCAGGTCGGCGACGGTGATCCCGTCCGGGGGCGTGGGGGACTGGGGCAGCACGCCCACGGTTCGCGCGATCTGTTTGCGGGGGACGCGGGCGAGTTCGGCGCCGTCCAGCAGCACGACGCCGCGGCGCGGCTTGAGCAGCCGGCCGAGCGCCCGCAGCAGAGTGGACTTGCCGCAGGCGTTCGGGCCGACGATGACCGTGACCTGCCCGTCGGGGATCTCCAGGTCCAGGCCGTCGACGACGGTCCGGTCCTCATAGGCGAGGGTCAGGTCCTGCGCCGTGAGGCGGCTGGTACCGGGAACGCTCATGAGGTGGTGCCTCCGGAACGGCTGCGGGTGCGGAAGATGAGCCACATCAGGTACGGCGCGCCCACCACGGCGGTGAGGACGCCGACCGGCAGCTCGATCGGGGCGAACAGGCGGCGGGCCAGCAGGTCCGCCACGACGACGATCAGGGCGCCGGTCAGCGCGGAGGACAGCAGGGGGATCTGGATCGTACGGGTGAGCCGGCGGGCGATCTGCGGTGCCAGCAGGGCGACGAAGTCGACCGGCCCGGCCGCGCCGGTCGCCACCGACGCCAGGACGACCCCGAGTGCCGCCAGCCCGAGCCGTACCTGGTCCAGCCGTACGCCCAGGGCGGTGGCCGTTTCGTCGTCGAAGGACGCGCTGCGCTGGGCGCGGGCCGCCCACAGCGCGGCCGGGACCGCCAGGATCAGAACGAGGACGAGCGGACCCGCCTGGTCGTACCCGCGCCCGTTGAGAGAGCCGGTCAGCCACACCTTGGCCTGCTGCGCGACGAGGTAGTCGCCCTTGGTGAGGAACAGCTGGGTGAGGGAGCCCAGGGCGACCGAGATACCGATGCCGACCAGCACGAAGCGCGAGGCGTGCAGCCCCCGCCGCCACGCGAAGACGTACACCAGCAAGGTCGCCGCGAGGCCGCCACCGACGGAGACGTACGGCAGCGCGTCGTGCGAGGCGAGGCCGAAGCTCATCGCGGCGACCGTCGCGGCGCCCGCGCCGTGCGTCACGCCGATGACGTCCGGGCTGGCCAGCGGATTGCGCGCCACCGTCTGGATCAGGGCGCCCGCCACGCCGAAGGCGGTGCCGACGAGCAGGCCCACGACGAGGCGCGGCAGGCGCAGGGTGCCGACGACGAGCCGGTCGGGGCTGGGCCGGCCCAGCAGGACCCGGCAGACCTCCACCGGAGAGACGAAGGACTCGCCGACGCTCAGGGAGACGACCACGACCGCGGCCAGCAGCACGGCGAGCGCCACCACGACCACGAAGGCCCGGCGATGCAGCAGGAAACTACCGCGCCCGAGGCGGAGTACGGCATGACCGGGCGGGCGTACGGCCACCGACGACATACGGCTCATGCCGCCACCACCGTCTTGCGCCGTACGAGCGCGACGAGGAACGGAACGCCGAGCAGGGCGGTCATGACGGCCACCGGCACCTCCGAGGGCGGGAAGATGATCCGGCCGATGACGTCGGAGACGAGGAGCATCACGGGCCCGAGCAGCGCGGCCAGCGGCAGCACCCAGCGGTGCGCGGTACCGACCAGGCCGCGCGCGATGTGGGGTACGGCCAGCCCGGTGAAGGCGATCGGGCCGGCCGCGGCCACCGCCACGCCGGTGAGGACGGTCGCGCCGAGCGCGCCGAGCGCGCGCAGCACGGCGACGTTGTGGCCCAGGCCCGCGGCGGTGTCGTCGCCGAGGGCCAGGGCGTCCAGCCCGCGGGACACCGCCGCGACCAGCACCAGCCCGGCCAGCAGGAACGGCCACACCTGACCGATGATCTCGCTGCCGCGTCCGCTGATCGACCCGACCTGCCAGAAGCGGAACTCATCCAGGGCCCGGGCGTTGGTGGTGGCGATCCCGGAGACCACGGAGGCGAGGAAGGCGTTCATCGCGGCGCCGGCCAGGGCGAGCTTGACCGGTGAGGCACCGCGGTACCCGCCGCTGGCGACGGCGTACACACAGGCCGCCGCCAGCGCCGCGCCCGCGAACGCGAACCAGACGTAACCCGCCGGCGTGTGCACGCCGAAGAAGGCGATCGCGCACACGACGCCGACCGACGCGCCCTGGCTGACGCCGAGGACTCCGGGTTCGGCGATCGGGTTGCGGGTCACCCCCTGCATCACGGTCCCGGCCAGCGCGAGCGCGAGGCCGACCAGCACGCCGACGAGGGTGCGGGGCACGCGCAGCGACCGCACCACCTGGGTGTTGTCGCTGGTCCCGCCGTGCAGCAGGGCCTGGAACACCTCTCCGGGGCCGATCTGCCGGCTGCCCACCGCCAGGCTCAGCAGCACGGCGACGAGCAGCATCAGGGTGGCCGCCAGCAGCCAGACGATCCGGCGGCGGGTCGGCCCGCTCACCTTCTCTGCCACAGCCGGGCGGCGACGCGTCTGCCGGGTGGAGCGGTCACGCTCGTACGGGGTGGGGCGGTCACGCCGTCAGGTACTTCTGCAGGTCGTTCAGGACCGAGTCGGCCGCGGTGACGCCCAGCCCGAGGTACCAGGTCTCGTCCGGAACGTCGAAGGCGTGGCCGTCCTTGACCGCCTTCAGGTTCTTCCACAGCGGGTTGCCCTGGGCCTTGCTCTTGTCGGTGGCCTTCGGGTCGCCGTACACGCCGGTGAAGATGTAGTCGGCGTCGGCCTGGTCGATGTTCTCGGCGCTGACCTCGGCGGCCAGGTCGTTGATGTCCTGGTTCTTCGGGCGGGGGATGCCGACGTCCTTCAGGATGGTGCCGATGAAGGAGGCGTTGGCGTACAGCCGGACGACGCCGTTCGGCATGTAACGCACCATCGACACGGTCGGCTTCTTCGCGCCCAGCTTCTCCCCGAGGGCCTTGGCCTTCGCGTCGTAGTCGGCGAGTTTGGCCTTGGCCTGCGCGGTCCGGTCGAGCGCGGCGGCGTTGAGGAGGTAGTTCTCCTTCCACGTGAAGCCGGGGCGGATCGAGAAGACCGTGGGGGCGATCTGCGACAGCTCGTCATAGGAGTCCGCGGCACGGAGCTGGCTGCCGAGGATCAGATCGGGCTTGAGCGCGGCGATCGCCTCGAGGTTGAGGTTGTTGATCGTTCCAACGTTCTTCGGGTTGCCCGCGCCCTTCAGGTACGAGGGCAGCTTCGGCGACCCCTCGGTGGGCGCCAGCCCGACGGGTTGGATGCCGAGCGAGACGACGTTGTCGAGCTCGCCGACGTCCAGGACGACGACGCGCTTGGGCTGCGCCTTGATGACCGTACGGCCCATCGCATGCGTGACCGTCCGCGGCCACTGGCCCGGCTTGGCGTCCGTCCCCATCGCCGCGGTCTTCTTCGCGGCGTCCGCGAAGTCCTTGCCGCCCTTCGCGACCGACTGCTTGTCCTTGGTCGCGCCGCTGCCATCCTTCCCGCTCCCGCTGGATCCACTGCCGCACGCCCCAAGGGACAGAACGGCGGCCATGGCGAGAGCGACGGCGGCTGTGCCGCGGCGCCGAAGAGACATGAGGCTCCTTTGGCTGAGAATCACCTGAGAATTAGGCAAGCCTCACCTTACGTTGAACCTGTGTACGGCGTGCAAGAGGGGACCTCTGTGCTGCAAGATGACCCCGACCTCGCGCTCGCGGTCAGGTCGCTCAGATCTACGACTTCTTCAAGGCGCACGAAGAGGCCGGTCGAGGCGGACCCGAACCGCGCTACTTCCTGGCGGGATCCGCGCCGAGTGATCGAATAGAGCTTCCGGCCGCCCAGTACGCCGCACTTGAGGCCACCGCTGTCGACGCCCAGCCTGACCAGGGCTGACCGCATTCTCACACCACCGCGGCCTGCATCGTCACCACGCCATTCAGGTACGGTAAACAATCGGTCGTCTGGCTGTGTCAACTCCGCAAGAGGAAGGCCGCTGGTGTCACCGGCCAAGCCCGTGACATCGAGGCGCCGGCACTGGCGTCCGAAAGTGTCGTGGGTCTGTCGTTGCGCACAGTCCGGCCAGGGACCACTTTGAGCCCTGACCGACCTGGACCAGCCCCCTTAATGAAGGTGGAGTGCGATGGTGAGCCGGTTGCGCCCGCGACTTTGGACGGAAGCTGTTTTGACCATCTCGTTGGTCGCGCTGCTGACCTGCGGATGCATCACCTATCCACATGTGACGAGGTCTGATGCCATCGGCATGTGGGAGAACTCGGCTGGTGGCCGTATGGAGTTCCGCGATGACGGCCGTTTCACCGCGACGAACATCCCTCTCGACCCCCGGTGCACCGAGGAGAACGACCCTCTCCAACACAAGCGGGGGTCCGGCGCAGGCACTTGGGAACTAGAGTGGATTCCGGACGATGGACCCGGGACCCACATCATCCTCGATATCTTCGATCCGAAGGATGATTCAGCGGGGTACTGCGAGATAACGACCCTATTCACCGGAGTAAAACCCCTCTCCGAGATGCAACTGCTCTACCAGCACGATGAATCCGGGCGCTTCCGGCATACGACAGCGACCTCCCGGTGACGGCCACGGCCCAGGTGATCGACCAGATGGCGGGAACCAGTCAGCCCTGTTCGACCAGCTCGACGCCCTATGACCCGCACTGGGCTCGCTGAGCGTCGGAACACGAACGACGCTAAGCGCGCCTTGCCATTCAGGCATACGGTGTTGCCCATGACGCATGACGATGGTGAGCTGGACAGTCTGGTGCGCAAGCGCATCCGCGCGCTGCGCGTGGCTCAGGGCTGGTCCCTGGAGGAGCTGGCCGTCCGGGCCAAGGTCAGCCAGTCCACGCTCAGCCGTATCGAGAACGGCCGGCGGCGTCTGGCCCTGGACCAGCTCGTCACCCTCGCCCGGGCCCTGGACACCTCCCTCGACCAGCTGGTCGAGACCGATACCGACGACGTGGTCTCCAGCCCGATGATCGACGCGGCCCGCGGGCTGAAGCGCTGGCCCATCAAGGCCGACCCCGGCATGACCGTCGTACGTCAGCGCATGACCGACCCGCCGCCCGGCGATCCCTCGCGGATGCGCGCCCACCCGGGGCGCGAATGGCTCGTCGTCCTGTCCGGCACCGCGATCCTGTTGCTGGGCAACCGGCGCCTGCGGATCGAGACCGACCAGGCGGCGGAGTTCCCCACGATGCTTCCGCACGCCATCGGGGCCGAGGGCGGCCCCTGCGAGATCCTCGGCATCTTCGACCGCGACGCCCGCCGCGGTCATCAGCGTGGCGAGGACACCGGCAGGGCGAGCCGCGCGCGACGATGACGGTTTGCGTGTTCGGCAGCGCCGGCGGCCATCGCCTTGCGCGTTCGGAAAGGCGCCAGGCCAGGTCCGAACGGCCCGCTTAGCGTGGACGTATGAGCCACACCTCCCCGCACATGCACCCCGTCCAACAGCACGACGTAGGCGACCAGACGGAGCTTCTCGATCTGGACGCGGAAGTGCTCGCCGAACACCTCGCCTCCATCACCGACTGGCTGCCGATCGAGAGCAGCCCTCGCGGCATCGTGGATCTGGGCTGCGGGACCGGAGCCGGCGTCCTCGCGTTGCTCCGGCGTTTTCCCGAGGCGGAGCTGACGGCCGTCGACTCCTCCGGCGTGCACCTGCACCGCCTGCGGGAGAAGGTGGCCGCGGCCGGAGCGGCCGATCGCGTGCGCATCGTGCAGGCCGACCTCGACGCGGCGGCGTGGCCCGAACTCGGCACGCCGGAGCTGGTCTGGGCGTCGGCCTCCATGCACCACATGGCCGACCCCGACCGTGCCTTGGGCCAGGTCCACGAGCTGCTGGCACCGGGCGGTCTGTTCGCCGTCGTCGAGCTGGCCGGCTTCCCGCGGTTCCTGCCCGAAGACGCTCCAAAAGAGGCTCCCGGGCTCGAAGAGCGCTGCCATGCGGCGCTCGACCATCACCACGCCGAGCACGTGCCCCACCGCGGCGCCGACTGGCGAACGAAGCTGGCCAAGGCCGGCTTCACCATCGAGGGCGAACGCGTCGTCGCCGTCAGCATCGACCCGTCCGAAACCGACGCGGTCGGCCGCTACGCCCTCAGCAGCCTGCGCCGCATGCGCGGCAGTGTCGCGCCCGCTCTGACGGCCGAGGACCTGACCGCTCTCGACCGACTGCTCGACACGGGCGGTCCGCACAGCATCCTGCGCCGCGACGACCTGCGCGTACGCACCGAGCGGACGGTGTGGGCCGCACGCCGTGCCTGACCCGCCGCCTCACCAGAGGAAACGACGTCTCCGTCAGTCGGCACCGCCGTACGTCGCCCGCAGCCGGGATTTGAGGATCTTGCCGGTGCCGTTGCGGGGGATCTCGTCGGTGAAGACGACCGAGGTGGGGAGCTTGTAGCGGGCGAGGCGGCCCGACAGTGAGGCGAGGAGGCGTTCGGTCGTCAGGTTCGAGCCCTCGCGGGGGACGACGATGGCGCGGCCGGTCTCGCCCCAGCGCTCGTCCGGGATGCCGATGACCGCGCACTCCACGACGTCGGGGTCGGCGAGCAGGGCGTTCTCCACCTCGGCGGGGTAGACGTTCTCGCCGCCGGAGATGATCACGTCCTTGATGCGGTCGACGATGTAGGCGTAGCCGTCGGCGTCCAGGCGCGCGGCGTCGCCCGTACGGAACCAGCCGTCGGTGAACGTCCGGGCCGTCTCCTCGGGCAGTCCCCAGTAGCCGGGCATGACGTGCGGTCCGTTGACGACGACCTCGCCGGTCTCGCCGGGCGGCACCTCCTCCAGGCCGCCGGGGCCGACCACCTTCACGTCGGTGAAGAAGTGCGGCACGCCCGCCGAACCGGCCTTGGACACCGCGTGCGCCGCGTCGAGGAACAGCGCGCCGGGCGCCGCCTCGGTCATCCCGTACCCCTGGAGGAAGGTCAGCCCGCGCTCCTGGTACGTCGCGATGAGCGAGGGCGGTACGGGCGCTCCTCCGCAGGTCAGCAGCCGCAGCGACGACAGGTCCGCCTCCGCCCAGCGCGGCGAGCGTGCCACCGCCTGGAACATCGCGGGTACGCCGAACATGAAGGTGACGCGGTGCCGTTCGATCAGGTCGAAGGTGGCGTCCGGGTCGAAGCCGGCCGTTAGTACGCAGGTGCCGCCCTTGAGCAGCACCGGCAGCGTCAGCATGTTCAGCCCCGCCGTGTGGAACAGCGGCGCGGACACCAGCGCGACCTCACGGGCGATCAGGTCGTGGTCGATCAGGACGTTGACGGCGTTCCAGGTGATGTTGCCGTGGGTGAGGACCGCGCCCTTGGGCCGCCCGGTGGTGCCGGACGTGTACATGATCATGCAGGGGTCGTCGAGCGCGACCGGTACGTCGATCGGCTCGTCCGCCGCCGGCAGCCGGTCGAGCTCCTCCCGCGCGATCGCGGTCACCGGGAGGTCGTCCACGGGCTGCGCGTGAATCAGCACCGAGGCGCCCGAGTCGGCGAGCTGGTAGGCGACCTCCGGCCCGGCCAGCCGGGCGTTGAGCGGGACGAACACCCCGCCGAGCATCCCGGTGGCGAACAGCGTCTCCAGGAACGACGGATGGTTGAAGCCCAGGTAGGCGACCCGGTCACCGGGCCCGACCCCGGCGCGGCGCAGGGCGTGCGCGAGCCGGACCACTCGCTCGCGCAGCTCCGCGTACGTCATCGCCCTGTCGTCGTGGATGAGGGCGACGTCCTCCGGCGTCTTGCGTGCTCGCCGTACCGGCCACGAACCCAGTCCCTGGTCGCGCACGCGGGACCTCCTCGCCGGGGGATCGTCCGGAGGTGACTCGTCGAAATTAGGTTGGTCTCCGGGGACAGTCAACGGTCTGCCCGGAGTCGGCCGTAAGCGCCGGATGGGGGTACGGCGCGGAGCGGCCGGTCTCCCTCGCGGAGGCCGCGGGGGAGACCGGCCTCGGCCTTACCGCCGGGTCACGGTCACGGCCACGGTGGCGCCGTGGCCGGGGCTGACCTGAACCGAGAACAGATGCGAGGCGGCGTCGTACTGGACGTCGCCGGCGCTACCGCCCGCCGCCCGTACCGACACCGGGACCGGAGAGTAGCCGTGCAGCGTGACCGGTCCGTCTCCGTGGGCGAAAGCGACGGTGGCGTTGACCGCGCCGCCGTCCGACAGCGACCTGATCCGCTGCTTGCCCAGGGACACGAACTTGCCGGCGTCGCCGAGGAACGCGATGCCCGACCGGCCCACCGGCACCACCTGGAAGTACGACCCGTCGCGGGTCACCTGCGCGGTGTAGGCGTCATCGGCGTCGACCACCTTGCCGGTGCCGGAGAAGTAGTCGTACACGTACGCCTTCCCCGTCACGCCGAGGTCGGCGGGCCGGAAGTGGGCGTCCTCGGTCGTCGGCACGGTGACCGCGCCGGCGCTGACACCGAGGTTGTCGATGTTCGGACCGTTCGCGCCCGTCGTCGCCGCCCGTACGGTGTGGTGGCCGGCGGACAGGGTGACCACGACCGGCTGTACCGACCACGTGGCCCAGTCGCCGGTCGTGTCGAACGGCTGCGTGGAGGCCGTGCCGCCGTCCACCGTGACCGCGAGGGGCCGGCCCGCGAAGCCGCCGTTGGCGTACCGGAACAACAGCGTGTACGTGCCGTCGGACGGCACGTCGACGTTCCACTCCACGTAGTCGCCGGAGTCGTGCTGGTAGTCGGCGAATCCGCGGCCGGTGTAGCCGGAGTGGTCGGTGCCCACGACGGGCCCGGACAGCTTGGCGTCCTCCGCCTCGTAGGTCGTGTCCGGCTTCGGCGTCGGGACGGCGCGGGCGTAGGAGAAGACGTACCCGGCGGACAGCGAGCCGTGGCGGCTGCCGGTGGTCGCGACCATCGCGCCGCCGGGCTGGGCGGCGTCACCCACGTACGTGGCGTCGTCGGGGACGATCGGGGTGTCCGGCTTGACGATCGTGCCGTCCGCCTCGGCCACCTTGTTCAGGTTGGCGACACTCTCCTTGCCGATCGGGTCGCCGACGCCGACCGGGCCGGCGGACAGGTTCTGCAGCAGCAGGTTCTGCGTCTCGGTGCTCATCGCCACGTCCGCCCACGGCCACACGCCGAGCGCGCTCGCCAGGCGTGAGGTGTAGAGGAACGAGTCCCACTTGGAGCGCTCGAACCGGTCGTTCGAGACCCGGGTGTTGGTGACGTTGTCGTACAGCGTGCTCTGCAGGTAGTCCTGCGGCAGCGGCATGCAGTACTGGATGTCGAGGCCGTTCGCCGCCGCGGCCTTGGCCATGTTGTCCAGGAACGCGGCGCGGTCGGTGAGGTTGAAGTCGGGCTGCGCGTGCGAGCACAGCCAGTCCTGCTCGAAGGTGTCGACTCCGGACGCCTTGAGGTACTGCATCCGGTCGTTCCAGAATGCCGGGTCGGTGACCACCTGCCCCGACATCTTGTACTCCTGGTGGTACGGGCTGGACGGGTCGATCCACCGGGCGTGCGTGATCAGCGGTACGCCCACGCTCTGCTGGAACGCCGTGAGCCCGTCGGGGAACAGCGTCTTGTCCGCCTCGTAGCGGTATTCGCCCTCGGGGTTGTCGTCCCAGACGGCGTTCGGGCCCTTCGGGTAGAACCAGCTGTCCAGCTGCAGGTTCCCCATCGGGAGGCCCTTGGCCTTCCAGTCGTCGCGGACCGCCTGCAGCGTGCCGGCGTAGCCGAGGCTCTTGTCGTAGTTGTAGTAGTACGTGGCGCCGTTGTCGGTCCAGTAGCCGAGCTTGGCGAGGGTGTTCGTGGCGTCCTGCGACGGCCGGTGCTTGCCGGACAGGCCGGTGAGGGCCTTGCCCCAGGTGCCGTAGACGTCGTTGATGCCATGGCCGAAGGCGAGCACGGTGCGCTGGGTGAACCCGGCCGGCAGGCTGCTGACGCCCGAGGAGATGCCGCTCGTCAGCGCGCCGCTCGCGTCGTACTTCGTGACCGCGGTCGTGAAGTTGGACGCGGGCGAGAGCAGGTAGCCGCTGCCGGAGGCGTCGAACGCCAGGTACGGGCTGAAGCCCGCGTCGCCCGAGGCGTCGAACTTCCGGTCGGCGAAGCAGCCGGCGAAGGTCTCGGTGTGCGGCAGGGCCGGCTTGCCCGACAGCGCGGGGAACGGATAGGCGTTGGCCGCGGCCTGCCGGTACGTCGTGGTGAACAGCACCACCGGTTTGTCGTCGTAGGCGCGGATGCCGCTGCCGCGCCCCACGCCGCCGGCCGTGTAGTCGAAGTCGACCTCATGGTAGGCGCCGACGCCGTCCCGGCCGCTGACGTGCTTGACGTGGTCCACCGGGGCGCCGACCGAGCCCGCGAAGTGATAGTGCGGGCCGCTCGTGTCGATGGTGTAGCCGCCACCGGCGCTCACCGTCACCGTGGTGCGCGACGCGTTGGTGGCGGCGCCGGCCGGCCCGGCGGTGAGGGCCAGGCTCAGCGGGAGTGTGACCGCGAGCGCGCAGGCGAGCGCGGTACGTCGGCGGGATCTTCGTGGCGGCGTGTACATGGGCGCTCCTCATCGGGTCGATCGGGGCTCTCCACGCTCTTCGGGCTGCCCGAATAGGGGGGATTTCCGCGAAGTTAAGACGGCATTTCTGCCTTGTCAATGGAGGGAGGAGTGCCATATCTGGCCTAATTATGCTGAGAAAAATGCAAAATTAGCGCGGTAGCGTACGCGCCGGGAGGACGGCATGAGCCAAGTGAGCCCGCGACCCAGGCCGGGATATCCGCACCGCGCGTACAACCTCGACCGCATGGTCGCGGCGGTGCGCGCGCACGGGACGGTCACCCGTGCGGAGCTCGAGCGGATCACCGGGCTGTCGCGGGCGACGGTGGCCGCCCTGGTCGCCCGGCTGATCGGCGACGGCGTCCTGCGGGAGGTGCCCGCCGACCCGAACACCCGCGTCACGCCGGGCCGGGGACGGCCGCCCGCCCGGCTGGCGCTCACCGAGGCGGCGGGTCTCGTCGTGGGCATGGCCTTCGGCCACGGCGATCTGCGCGTCGCCGTGGCCACGCTTTCCGGCGACGTCACCGCCGAGCGCCACGTGCGGCTGTCCGTCGACAACTCCGTGGAGGTCGCCCTTGACACCGCGGCCCGCGAATTCAGCGAAATATTGCGCGAAACCAGCCACCAGAAGGGCGACGTCGACAAGGTCGTCGTCGGCCTGCCCGCGCCCCTCGACCGGCACACCGGCCGCATCGTGGTCAACAACATCCTGCCCGGATGGGTCGACATCGATCCCGCGGGCGGTCTCGGCGAGCGCATCGGCCGCCCGGTCATCCCGGAGAACGCCGTCAACCTGGGCGCGCTCGGGGAGATGACGTACGGCGCCGGCACCGGAAAACGCGACCTGGTCTTCGTCAAGGTCTCCACCGGCGTCGGTGCCGGCCTGATCTTCGACGGGCGCCTCTACCGCGGCACCAACGGCTACGCGGGCGAACTGGGCCACGTGCAGATCGAGCTCAACGGGCTCGTGTGCCGGTGCGGCAGCCGCGGCTGCCTGGAGACGCTGGTCTCCACGCCGCACATCCTCGCGGCGCTGCGGCCGATGCACGGCGACGCGCTCACCGTCGCGGACGTGGTCCGGCTGCTCCAGGCGGGCGACTCGGGCGCGTCCCGCGTCGTCGGCGACGCCGGGCGCGTCATCGGCCGGTCGCTCGCCGACATGTGCAACGTGCTCAACCCCGAGGCCGTGATCGTCGGTGGCGAGCTGAGCCTGCCGGGCGGCGCGCTCACCGACGGCATCCGGGAGGCGATCACGCGCTACGCCCAGCCGGGCGTCGCACGCGCGGTGACCGTGACGACCGGAACACTGGAGAACCGCGCCGAACTCCTCGGCGCGGTCGCCCTCGCCATCCAGCGAACGGCCCGCTCCGCGTAAGGACGTGCCGTCTGCGGAGGGTGGCTTCTTCGCACGAACGGCCCGGTCCGCGTGAGGACCTGGCGTCTGCGGAGGGTGGCTTCTTCGCATACCCCACTTGACGTGGACGTTTCAGGGCGGTTTCATACTCCTCACTCCCGAAGGCGTTGCCCTCGCTCGCGCCTTTCCCTCGTCCGTAAACGTTTACGACCCCCGGGACGGCGTCGCCGTAAACGTTTACGGAGAACCCCCGACTGGAGGTGGTCATGCGTCAGGGACCGACGATCACGACCATCGCCGAGCGCGCCGGTGTCTCGATCGCCTCGGTGTCGCGTGTCCTGAACGGGCTGCCCACCAGCGAGGCGACCGTACGCGCCGTACGGGTCGCCGCCGAGGAGCTCGGCTACGTCCCCAACTCGGTGGCGCGGTCGCTGAAGTCGAGCCGGACGAACCAGGTCGCGTTCGCCATGGCGGACATCGGCAACCCGACGTACGTGGCGATGGTCCGGGCGATGCAACCGGTGCTGAAGGACGCGGGCCTCCGCCTCATCCTCCACTCCACCGACGCCGACATCGACGATGAGCTCGACGTGCTGCGCCGGCTCGGCGAGCGGTACGCGGACGGCCTCATCATCAGCCCGATTCGCGTCACCGAGCGGCACCTGGAGGCGTTCGCCGAGGCCCGCGCCCCGGTCGTGGTCATCGGGTCGGTGCCCGCCGGCACGCCCGTCGACAACGTACGGGCGGACTCGCGCACCGGGATCCGGCTCGCGCTCGACCACCTGTACGCGCTGGGGCGTCGCCGCATCGGCTTCGTCAACGGCCCGCTCGACACGGTGCCGGGCGCCGCGCGAGCCCGCGCGTACGCCGACGCGCTGACCGAGCTGGGCCTGCCGCACGATCCGGCGCTCATCGAGATCGGTGACTTCTACCGCGAGGACGGCGCCGCCGCCACCCGAAGACTCCTCGCGCGGACCCGCCCGGACGCCCTCATGTGCGCCAACGACCTGATCGCGCTCGGCGCGCTGGACGTGCTGCGCGCGGAGGGGGTGCGGGTGCCGGAGGACGTCGCCGTGGTCGGCACCGACGACACCGACCTGGCGCCGGCGGCCTGGCCCGCGCTCACCAGCGTCGCGCTCGGGTCGGCCGAACGCGGTCGCCGCGCGGCCGAGCTGATGCTCGACCGCCTCTCCGACGGCGACGCCGAGCCCCGGGTCGTCACGGTCGAACCCCGCCTGGTCGTCCGCGGATCGACGTGTTCGCAGAAGGGGATCTCATGACAGCCGTCGAGGCCACCGTCCGCGGCCGGGTCGGGAAGGGCCGCCGCGCCGACCGCGGCGTCTCGTTCCTCCTGCTCCCGGCGCTCATCCCGGTGCTGATCTTCAGCGTGGGCCCGCTGCTGTACGGCATCTACCTGTCCTTCACGGACGCACGCGGGGGCCGCAACGCGGTCATCTCGTTCGTGGGGCTGAAGAACTTCGGCGAGGTGCTGACCGACGGGGACTTCTGGTCCTCCTTCAAGATCGGGCTGATCTGGGCGGTCGGCGTCACGGTCCTGCAGTTCGCCGCCGCGCTCGGACTCGCCCTCCTGCTCAACTCCGACCTGCGGTTCCGCGGGCTCGCGCGGGCGCTCGCGATGGCGCCGTGGGCGATGCCGCCGATCGTCATCGGCCTGATGTGGCGGCTCGTGTACCACCCGACCGCCGGCGTCCTCAACGAGACGCTGCGCGACGCGCACGTCATCGGCCACAACATCGACTGGCTGAACAACTTCGGCACCGTGCTACCGGCGATCATCGTCGTCGGCGTGTGGACCGGGATGCCGCAGACCACCGTGGTCCTGCTGGCCGGACTGCAGGGCGTCGCGTCGGAGCTGCACGAGGCCGCGTCCGTGGACGGCGCCGGCGTGTGGCGGCGCTTCTGGAGCATCACGCTGCCCCAGCTCCGCCCGGTGATCATCGCGATCACCTCGCTCGACTTCGTGTGGAACATCAACCAGTTCGCCATGGTCTACGCGCTGACGCAGGGCGGTCCGGGCGGCCGTACGCGGCTGCCGATGCTCTTCGCGTACGAGGAGGCGTTCCGCTACGGGTTCTTCGGGTACGCGGCGGCGCTCGGCGTCGCGATCACCATCGTCGTGCTCGCCGTGCTCGGCCTCTACCTCTGGCGCCAGATGAGGGAGAACGCCTCATGAGCGAACGGAGTGAGCGAACCGACAACACAGTAATCCCGGCCTCTCCGCCGACGAAGGAGGCCTCATGAGCAGGAGCGAACCCGACGCAGCGAGCGGAGTGGACGGCCGAGGGACGAGGTCGTCCGCGGAGCGAGTGAGGAGCGGTGAGCGACCATGAAAACGCCGCTGAAGTACATGGCGCTGCTCGCGTACCTGATCTTCCTGGCGTTCCCGCTGCTGTGGCTGCTGTCGACGTCGTTCAAGACGCAGCGCGAGATGGCGAACCTGCATCCGCGCTGGATCCCGCACCACCCGACGCTGAGCAACTTCACCGACGCGTTCTCCACCCAGGACCTCACCGGGAGCGCGCTGCGCAGCCTGGTCGTCGCGCTGTCCGTGGCGGTCATCACCGTGGTGCTCGCGCTGCCCGCGGCGTACGCGCTGGCCCGGCACCGGTCGATGCTGAACCGGGTGGCGATCGGGTGGGTGCTGGTCAGCCAGGTGTTCCCGGTGATGCTGATCGTCATTCCGCTGTTCATGATCCTGCGGAAGCTGGACCTGGTGAACACCCTGCCGGGGCTGATCCTCGTGCACGTGACGTTCACCCTGCCGTTCGCGCTGTGGATGCTCCAGGGGTACGTCCGCGGCGTTCCGCGTGAGTTGGAGGAGGCGGCGGCCGTCGACGGCGCCGGGCGGGTGCGCACGCTCGTCCGGGTCATCGCCCCGCTGCTGACTCCCGGCGTGATCGCCACTCTGCTGTTCGCCTTCATCTCCTCGTGGAACGAGTTCTTCTTCGCGCTCGTGATCCTCAAGGACCCGGGCAAGGCGACGCTGCCGCTCACGCTCGTGAAGTTCACCGGCGCCGAACAGGCCGCCCGGCTGGGGCCGCTCGCCGCGGCGTCGGTGCTGGCGACCATCCCCAGTCTCGTGTTCTTCGCCGTCATCCAACGCCGGCTCCGCTCGGGCCTCACCGCCGGTGCCGTCAAGGGTTAATCAGGAGGTTGCCCATGCGTCGTCTTCGTTCCGTGGCCGCGGTCGCCGCGGCCGCCGTGATCGGGCTGGCCGCCGGCTGTTCCGGCGGTGGCAGCAGCGATTCCGATAAGCCGGTCAAGCTGAAGTTCCTCAGCCTGGCCTGGCAGAAGGACTCCCTCGCGGCGAACAAACGCCTCGTCGCCGAGTGGAACAAGGAGAACCCCAAGATCCAGGTGCAGTACGTCCAGGGCAGCTGGGACAACGTCAACGACCAGCTCGTCACCTCCTTCGAGGGCGGCGACCCGCCGGACGTCATCCACGACGACTCGTCGGCGCTGGCCGGGTTCGCGAGCCAGGGGTACCTGACCGACCTGACCAAGCTGCTTCCCTCGAGTCTGAAGAGCGACATCCCGCAGTCGGCCTGGGGCACCGCGACGTTCGCCGGCCAGGGCGGCGGTGAGCAGGGGATCTACGGCGTGCCGTTCCTGCAGGAGTCGCAGGTCATCCTCGCCAACAAGAAGATGCTCGACGACGCCGGCGTGAAGGTGCCGACCGTCGATGCGCCCTGGACCTGGGACCAGTTCCAGCAGATCTCCAAGAAGCTCACGACCGGCAAGCGCTTCGGCGTGGCCTGGGCGCTCAAGTCCCCGGTGAACCGCGTGCTCAACCTCGCGCTGAACTACGGCGGGACGTTCTTCCAGACCTCGGGCGGCAAGACGACGGTCAAGGTCGGCCCGCAGGAGCGCGAGGTGCTCCAGCGGATCCACGACCAGCTCTACAAGGACAAGAGCGCCGACCCGTCGGCGCTGGGCATGGGCACCGCCGACCCGCTGCCCGGCTTCTACGCGGGCAAGTACGCCATGCTCCCGGCGAGCATCTACATGCGCCAGCAGGTCATCGAGCAGGCGCCGAAGAACTTCCAGTGGGTCACCATCCCGCCGCTGAAGGGACAGACGACGCAGCAGGGCGAGATCGCCCAGACGCTGTCCGTCGCCGCCGACAGCAAGCACCCCAAGGAGGCCGTGAAGTTCATCAGCTGGTTCCTGAACGGGCAGCACCAGGTGGAGCTGGCCAAGGGCGACTGGCTGATCCCGACCAGCCAGACGGCCGCCAAGGACCCGTCGCTGAACACTCCCAAGGACGGCTGGGACATCGCCATCGCCTCGGCGAAGAACCTCATCCTCGCCCCGTACCTGAAGGTCGACGGCTACGACGAGTTCAAGACCAAGGTCGCCACGCCGGCGCTCCAGTCGTACTTCGCCAACAAGATCAGCATTGATCAGCTGGCGCAGAAGCTGACCGGCGACGGGGACAAGGTGCTGGCGAGATACCAGCATTGAGCGGCGAGATGACGATCGGGGACCGCGCCCGCGGGTGTCTGCTCGGCCTGGCGGCCGGCGACGCCCTCGGGCGCCCCGCCGAGAACCTCACCCCCGAGGAGATCACTCGGAGGTGGGGCCGGCTGACCGAGCTGGAGCCCGGCCCGGACGGCGTCGCGGCGGGCACGGACGACACCGAGTACGCGATCTTCGTGGGGCTGCTGCTGGAGACGTACGGATCGGCGCTCACCAGCGAGGACGTGGTCCGTACGTACCGGGAGCAGATCCTGCCGATCACCGGCCCGATGAAGGGCGCGGGCTTCTCCGAGCTGGGCACGGTCGAGGCGCTCCGCCGTGGCCTGGAGCCGCCGCTGACCGGGCTCTCCCACCGGCACGGCTGGTCCGACGGCCTGGCGATGCGCTCCGCCCCGTACGGGGTGTTCGCCGCGGGCGACCCGGCGGAGGCGGCGCGCCTCGCGGCGGTCGACGGCGCGGTCAGCCAGAGCGGCGAGGGAGTGAACGGCGGCCGGGCGGTCGCGGCGGCGGTCGCCGTCGCGATGACCGGCGCGGACCCGTCGGCCGTGGTGGCGGCCGGGCTGGCCGCGGTCCCGGCCGACTCCTGGACCGCCCGGAGCGTCGGCGCCGCGATCCGCGTGGAGCGCGAGGCGCCGAGCGAGCGGAGTGGCCGGTTGAGGGACGAGACCGGGCGCGGAGCGAGTGAGAAGCCGAGTGCGACCAGAGAACTCGCCGAGACAAGTGAGGACCTCGCACGTCGGCTGCACGATGCGGTGGTCACCCGCCACTACCCGTGGACCGACCTCGCGCCGGAGGCGGTCGCGCTCGCCTTCGCCGCGTACCTGACCGGCGGCGGTGACGTCGAGGAATCCGTGGTGACCGCGGTGAGCCTGGGCCGGGACGCGGACACGACCGCCGCGATCGCGGGCGCGCTCGCCGGCGCCGGCCGGGGCGAGGGCGGCGTACCGGAGCGCTGGGCGCGCGCCATCGGCCCGGCGCGGGGCACGTGCCTGCCCGCGGTCGCGGGCCGCGACGTACGCGAGGTCGCCGACGCCCTGGTGCGGCGGCGGATGAGCGGCTGAGAAGCGGAGGAACAGAAATGTCATCGGGGGATGATCGGGTACGCGGCGCCTTCGCCGGGCTCGCCATCGGCGACGCGGCCGGCTGGCCCGCCGCCCGGCACCGGTGGGCGCTGCTGGCCCCGTGGACCCGCAGGCTCGGCCGGGAGCTCGACACGTTCGCCGAGGAGCACCGCGTCACGGCGCTGCCCGTGCCGTTCGCGCTGAACCAGCCCGTCGCCGCGCTGGGCATCGGCCCGTCCGACGACGCGGAGTGGCTGGCCTGGACCGCCCGGACCCTGGATGAGGACCGCCGGGCCGCGTTCGCCGCGCTGGACGACTCCGTGCGGGCCCGGATCTCGGTCCGTACGGCCCTGGACAACCTGGCGCGCGGGCTGGATCCGCCCGCCAGCGGTCACGACAACCCGCACTACTTCGACGACGCCGCGGCGGTCCGCGCGGTGGCGTTCGGCGCGGCGTCGGCGGGCGACCCGGAGACGGCCGCCCGCCGCGCCCGCGCCGACGCGGAGGTCACCAACGCCGAGGACGGCGTCCACGGAGCCGCCGCGATGGCCGCGGCGGTGGCCGTCGCGGTGGCGGGCGGGTCCGCGATCGACGCCGTCGACGCCGGGCTCGCCGCGCTGCCCTGCGGCACCGCGATCCGGCAGGCCGCCCTGGACGCGCTCGACGCGCCGGGCGACGCCTTCGCCGCGATCCCCGCGCTCGACGCCGCGGTGCAGGACCACGTCTACAGCTACGGGCTGGCCGCCGCGCAGACCGTCCCGGTCGCGCTGGCGCTGACCAGGGCGTCGGCGGGCGACCTGGCCCGCGCCGTACCGGCCGCCGCCTGCCTGGCCTCGCTCGCCGACTCGGCACCCGCGCTGACCGGCGCGCTGACCGGTGCGATCACCGGTTACGCGGCATTGCCCGAACCCTGGCGGGACAACACCAGAGTCCTCGCCGGGTGCTGCCTGCCGGACCTGGCCGGCGCGGACCTCATCGCCATCGCCGACGACGTCGCCGAACGATCCGGTGAACGCACGGAAGGGGAACAATGACGCTCCTGCAGGACAAGGCCGTCGGCGCGATCGCCGGTGCCGCGGTCGGCGACGCGCTCGGCGGAGCCACCGAGGGGTGGACGCCCGAGCAGATCCGCGAGCGCTACGACGGCTGGGTGACGGGCATCGTCCCGCCGTACTTCGCGGACTGGCGCAACGCGCGGCCCATCGCGCCGTACCACAAGGGCGACGGGCACGTCACCGACGACACCCTCATGACGCACGCGCTGATCCGCGTGTACGAGCGGGCCGGCGGGCACCTGGACGCGTACGCCGCGGCGGACCACCTCGTGCCCGAGATGATGGGCGAGAAGCGCTGGATCCCGGAGCTGGAGGCGGAGGCACTGCCGCTGCAACGGGTGTTCCTGGCCGAGAAGTGGCTGGTCCTGCGCCTGCACTACGGCCACATCGACCCGCGCGAGGCCGGCGTGGGCAACATCGTCAACTGCGGCGCCGCGATGTACATGGCGCCGGTCGGCGTCGTCAACGCCGCCGACCCCGACGGCGCGTACGCCGAGGCGATCGAGCTGGCGGGCGCGCACCAGTCCAGCTACGGACGCGAGGCGGCCGGCGTGTTCGCGGCGGCGGTCGCCGAGGCGATGCGGCCCGGCGCGACCCCGGACTCGGTGGTCGCGACGGCGGTCCGGCTCGCCAAGGACGGCACCCGCGCGGCGGTCGAGGCCGTCTGCGAGCGGGCGCGCGACTTCGCGCAGTGGGAGGGGTCGTTCGCCGGGCTGCGCGAGGCGGTCCGCCCGTACGACACGGTCGCCGACACCTACCGCGACCAGGGGCTGGGTGCGCGACGGCCGAGCCGGACGCACAGCATCGAGGAGCTGCCGCTCGCCCTCGCGTTCCTGCTGATCGCGGGCGGGGACTACCGCGAGACCGTGCTCGGCGCGGTCAACTACGGCCGCGACGCCGACTCGATCGCCAGCATGGGCGGCGCCATCGCCGGTGCCCTGGGCGGGACGGACGCCGTACCCGCGGACTGGCGCCGGGAGATCTCCACCGCCAGCCGGCTGGACCTGGAGGCGCCCGGCCGGGCCATCGCGGCGGTGGCCGAGCGCGTCCACGCGGCCGACATCGAGCGCAGGCGTACGCACGAGCGGGCGTTCGAGGGGCTGCTCGTATGAGGCTGACCTGGATCCAGCCGGAGGATCTCGTCGGGCACGAGCTGCGGCAGGCGGAGCAGGACGGCCGGGACGTCTCCGCGATCGCCGACCGCTGGCACGCGGCGGGCGGGCACGACGCGCCGCCCCGCGCCGGCGCCTCCCCGGAGCCGGCCGCGCCGGACCTGCGCGCGCTGGCCGACGAACTGCTCGCCGAGCTGGACGCGCTCCCGTCGCCACGGCACGAGCCGACCGCCCTGCCGGAGATCATCGCGGCCTGCCCGGACTGGCCCGCCGCCACGCGTGCCACGGTCTCGCGAGATCGGGTGTACGGCGCGTGGCTGGGCCGGGCGGCCGGCTGCGTCCTCGGCAAGCCGGTGGAGAAGATCCCGCGCGAGGGCGTCCGCGCGATCGCCGAGGCCACCGGGAACTGGCCGATCCGCGGCTGGTTCACCGCCAAGGGCCTGCCTTCGGAGACCGCGGAGCGGTGGCCGTGGAACCGCCGCAGCGCCGTGAACAGCCTCGCCGAGAACCTCGACGGCACGCCCGAGGACGACGACCTCAACTTCCCGATGCTGGCCCTGGCGCTGCTCGAACGGCACGGCCCGGACTTCACCACCGACGACGTCGCCCAGGCGTGGCTGGACGAGCTGCCCGCCGGTCGGGTGTTCACCGCCGAGCGCGTCGCCTACCGGAACCTGCTGCTCGGCATCGAGCCGCCGCGGACCGCGACGTACCGCAACCCGTTCCGCGAGTGGATCGGCGCGCAGATCCGCACCGACGTGTACGGCTGGGTCAACCCGGGCGACCCCGCGGCGGCGGCCACCATGGCGCACCGCGACGCGTGCCTCAGCCACACGGCCAACGGCGTCTACGGCGCGATGTTCGCCGCGGCGATGTGCGCGACCGCCCTCGTCGCGGACTCGGTGGAGGAGGTGCTGCGCGCGGGCCGCGCGGTGCTGCCCGAGGGTTCGCGGATGGCCCGCGCGGTCGACGAGGCCGTCGCCTCGGCCCGCGCCGAGCCGGACCTCGACCGGGTCCTGGACGGTCTGCACGAGCGTCACGCCGGGCTGCACTGGGTGCACTCGGTCAACAACGCGGCCCTGGTCGCGGCCGCCCTCGCCCACGGTGACGGCGACTTCACCCGGTCGATCGCGGCGGCGGTGGCCGGCGGCTGGGACACCGACTCCGACGGCGCGACCGTCGGCTCGATCGCCGGGGCACTCGGGGGCGCCCCGGGCATTCCCGAGGCGTGGACCGCGCCGCTGCGCGACCGGATGACCAGCAGCCTCACCGGCTTCGACGGCGTGCGGATCAGCGACCTGGCCGAGCGCACCGCCGCCCTCGTGAACGGAAGGGCCGGCTGATGGCGAAACCGCTGGAGGGCGTCCGCGTCCTCGACATCGCGACGCTGTTCGCCGGCCCGATGGCCGCGATGTTCCTCGGCGACTTCGGCGCCGAGGTCATCAAGGTCGAGCACCCGCGCCGGCCGGATCCGTCGCGGGGGCACGGCGCGGCCAAGGACGGCATCGGGCTGTGGTGGAAGATGCTCGGCCGCAACAAGCAGACCGTCACCCTCGACCTGTCCGCGCCGGAGGGGCAGGAGCTGCTGCTGCGCCTGGCCCGCGACGCGGACGTGATCATCGAGAACTTCCGGCCCGGCACGCTCGAACGCTGGAACCTGTCGTACGAGCGGCTCAGCGCGGCCAACCCCGGACTCGTGCTCGCCCGCGTCACCGGGTTCGGCCAGTTCGGACCGTACGCGCGGCGGCCGGGGTTCGGAACTCTGGCCGAGGCGATGAGCGGGTTCGCGGCGATGACCGGCGCGCCGGACGGGCCGCCGACGCTGCCGCCGTTCGGACTCGCGGACGGCATCGCCGCGCTGGCCACCGCGTACGCCGTGATGACCGCCCTGCGCGCTCGCGACGCCGGGGGCAGCGGGCAGGTGGTGGACCTGTCCATCATCGAGCCGATCCTCACCGTGCTCGGCGGCCAGCCCACGGCGTACGACCAGCTCGGCCTCATCCCGCCGCGCACCGGGAACCGGTCGGTCAACAACGCCCCGCGCAACACCTACCGGTGCGCCGACGGCTCGTGGGTGGCCGTCTCGACGTCCGCGCAGAGCATCGCCGAGCGCGTGATGCGGCTGGTCGGCCACCCCGAGTACCTGTCCGAGCCGTGGTTCGCCACGGGCGCCGGGCGGGCCGAGCACGCCGACGAGCTCGACGCGGCCGTCGCCGCGTGGGTCGGCTCGCGGACGCGCGCGGAGGTGCTGGAGGAGTTCGAGAAGGCCCAGGCGGCCGTCGCGCCGATCTACGACGTGGCCGACATCATGGCCGACCCGCAGCTCGCGGCGCTGGAGGCGATCACCACCGTGGACGATCCGGACCTGGGGGCCGTGCGCATGCAGAACGTGCTGTTCCGCCTGTCGGGCACGCCGGGCGCCATCGAGTGGAGCGGGCGTTCGCACGGCGCGGACACCGACCGGATCCTCGGCTCGCTCGGGCTCACCGCGGACGACATCGCGGGGCTGCGCGAACGGGGCGTGATCTGATGCCGACCCTGCTCTACGTCCCGGCCGACCACGCCCGCAGAGTCGAGAAGGCGCTCGCCTCCAGCGCGGACGTCGTGATCCTCGACCTGGAGGACGCCGTCGCGGTCGCGCACAAGGACGCGGCGCGGGCGGCGGTCGTCCGGCTGCTCGCGGATCCGCCGCGACCGGTCCAGGTCCGCGTCAACGACCTGCGCACCCCGTACGGCCGCGCCGACCTGGCCTCCCTGGCGCCGCTGCTGCCGGGCACCGACGGGGTACGGCTGCCGAAGATCGAGTCGGCGGACCAGGTACGGGAGGCGGCGGCGACCGCCCCGGGCGTCGCGCTGCACCCGCTGCTGGAGTCGGCGCTCGGAGTGGAACGGGCTTACGACATCGCCCGCGCCCACCCGCGCGTGGCGAGCATCGGGCTCGGCGAGGCCGACCTGCGCGCCGACCTGGGGGTGTCGGACGACGCAGGCCTGGCCTGGGCGCGGTCGCGGGTCGTGGTCGCGGCGCGGGCGGCGGGCCTGCCCTCCCCGGTGCAGTCGGTCTACCCGGACGTACGCGACCTGGAGGGCCTGGCGGCCTCCTGTCGGGCGGGCCGGGCGATGGGTTTCCGGGGGCGGGCCGCGATCCATCCGGCGCAGCTCCCGGTGATCGCCGAGGCGTACCGCCCGGAGCCCGCCGAGATCGCGGCCGCACGCCGCGTCGTCGAGGCGTTCGCGTCCGCTACGGTCACGGACACGGGCGCGGTCGCGCTGGAGGACGGCGCGTTCGTGGACCTCGCCGTGGTCCGCCAGGCCGAACGCGTGCTCGCCGAGGTCGCCCCCGGCAGGACCGGATCACCGCCCGGCTGAGCTCGGTGGCGTGACCGGCCGCGGACACGAAATCCTCGGATGAGGGATCACCGATGAGGCATCGCTAATGACGGATCGCTACTGCCGGGTCGCGCAGTAGGCGTCCACGGCTGTGTTCCACTGAGCGGTCACGCCAGGCTCGTTGTCCGTGACCAGGCTCACGTGGTATTCGTTGTCGGCCACCACGACCTGGCGTTGGCCGTCCGCGCTACTGATCCAGGTGCTCGCGTAGCCGAGCACCTCGCCCGTGTGGGTGTACACCTCGCCGCATTTCTTGGTGTCGACCCGCCCGACGCCGAGTGCATAGTTGGTGAAGCCGCCCACGGTCTCGAGCTCCTGCTGCTGGGCCGGGGGCAGCAGCTTGCCGGAGAACAGTGCCCGGTCGAAGTCCGCCAGGTCATCCACCGTGGACACGATCGCACCCGCCGGCCCGAACGCCGAGACGTTGGAGAAGGAGATGTCCCGAACCCATTCGTAGCCGTGCAGCCAGTTCCCGTACAGCTTGGGGTCGTCGGTCGGGAAGGTGGTGTTCGTGAGGCCGAGCGGGTCGATGATCCGGTTCTTCACCTCGGTCGCCGGGTCATTCCCGGTCACCGCTTTGATGACCATGCCGGCGAGAATGTAGTTGGTGTTCGAGTAGCCGAACTTGTCCAGGGGCGGCTTCGAGGTGGCGATGTCGACCAGTTTCTGCGGATCCCAGTGCTGGCTGTTGTTCAGGTCCGCAATGTACGCGGCTCGGAACCCGGCGTCCGAGATGTAGTCGGGGAGGCGGCTGGTGTGGTTGAGCAGCTGCCTGATGGTGATGTTCTTGCCGTCGTTGCCGTTCTTGTTCACCACGCCGGGCAGCCAACGGTCCACGGTGTCGTCGAGCGACAGCTTGTGCTCGGCCTCCAGCTGGAGCAGTACGGTGGAGGTGAACTGCTTGGTGTTGCTGCCGATGCGGAACTTCGCCTTCGGGTCCGCTGGCACCCGCATGAACATGTCTCCCCAGCCCGCGTGGGCGTACTCGACGCTGTCGCCGTTGCGGACCATGCCGATGACACCGGGCAGGTTGTTGTCCGACCGCATTTTCGTCACGCCGGCCTGCAGGACTTCACCCGGCGTCTCCGCCTCGGCCCGCGCGGCGGTCGCACCCGCGATACCGGTCGCGCCGATCAACGCGGAAAGGGCGATTATGGCCCCTCGGATGCCGATTCCTCTGTGTTTCACCTATGCCTACCTTCATCTCGACTCTCCCCCGCAGGCAAAATAGCGACGGCCGATTAAATTAGGGTGAAATGCTGATGTCGGCGACCGGGGGAGTCGGTCGATCGTGCTGTCCAGGCTGCCGACGGCCCGCGCGACATTGCGACGCCGACCATTCCATCCCGTTCCATCGCGGCGGCGCGACATGTGCCTGCAATATCTCCATGCTTTGCCGTCGGCATCATCGCGCGAAGCGGACCGCGAATTGGCACATGGAAACACCTATGGCCCGGCGTAATTCTATGGATCACACCGACCGGCCACCAAAAAACCACCGCACCCGCCGACGGTGATGCGCTGGAGGACGGCGCGTTCGTGGACATCGCCGTGGTCCGCCAGGCCGAACGCCTCCTCGCCGAGGCCGATCGGGGAGACTGACACGGCGACGTCCGGGCCGGTCGCGGGTCAGGGCTTCGTGAAGACGATCTCGACTCTCCGGTTCTGGGCGCGGCCCTCGGGGTTGTCCTTGCCGCCCGACTGGTTGGGGGCCACCGGCTTGGTCTCGCCGAAGCCCCTGGCCTGGATCCGGTCGCCGATGCCGCCGCCGAGCTGCTGTTCCAGGGTGGCTCTCACCGCGTCCGCGCGCTTCTTCGACAGGGACCGGTTGTAGCCGGGGTCGCCGATGGAGTCGGAGTGGCCGCCCACCTCGATCGTGCCGACGGAGCTCTTCAACTGCGGCGTCAGCTGGGCGAGCGTCCGGCGGGCGGCGGCCGTGAGATCGGCCTTGTCGAAGGCGAAGAGCAGGTCGGCTGAGATTCGTACGGTAACGCGTTTGCCGTCGTCCTCTGTCGTCTTCAGCGGTTTGACCGAGTCGGCCGGCCGGATCGCGTGGATGGAGGCTGTGATGTTCTGGTCCGTGGGATCGGCCTCGGCGACTCCGGGGAGGGCGACGGTGAGCCCGGTGAGCCCGGAGACAAGTGCGATGGCGCGCAGTGCGGGGTGCTTCATCGCTGAACCGGGATGTCGGAGAACGGCTGCCACGGGTCGATTTGGACGTTCATCGTGGTCACGTTCGCCGGTGGTGCGGCGAAGGTGTAGGTGGCGATTCCCGGGTGGTTGTTGGCGAACGCGGTGGAGATGTCGTCGGACTTGAGTTCGTTGTCCTGGTCGTCCTTCACGACGCTGTAGCGCTTGAGGTTGACCGTGTCGACCAGTGCGGGTTCGAACGACTTCAGTGGGGTCTGGCCGATCAGGTCGTAGATCCTGGGCCGGTCCTCGGAACCCGCCGGCAGGTGCGGGGTGAACCGCAGCGTGAGGACCATCAGCTTGCCGCCTTCGCTCACCCGCATGCTCATGGCGTCGATGTCGACCTTCCCGCCGGGGTACACGGCGGTTTCGCCGGTCTCACTCGCCAGGGGCTTACCGGACGATCGGGGCGCCGAAGGGGCCCCTGTCGGCGCGGTCGCGTGCTTGTCGCCGTCACCGGACGACGCGCATCCGGTCAGAAGGACGCCGGCGGCCACGAGCAGGACCGCCGCCCGTCTGATGTCGATTTCCATGGTCTCCCCCTCGAGCGGATCGGCGAATGCGCACCGCTTCCGCGGCGGGCTTTCTTCACCGCCATGCTCTAAAGCGTCCGCCTGCCCCCGCTACACGCAACCGGCCCTACCGCAAGTGGCGTACGGTGACTGCCTCCGACAGGGGGACGCGTGGCAGAACGCGGGGCTGCAGGCTGGGCGCATGCGGTTGAGCATCAATATCGGGAACTTCACCTCTCCCGGCGGCCCGGACTCCATCGGCCGTTCTCTGCTGGATGTGGCACGGGCGGCCGACGAGTCCGGTATCGACACGGTGTGGGTGGGAGATCACCTGATCCAGGCCAATCCGTATGACACATCGGGCGACGACATGCTCGAGGCCTACACCGCCCTGGGGTTCCTGGCGGCCAGGACCGAGCGTGTCCGCCTCGGGGTCATGGTCACCGCGGTGACCTTCCGCCCGCCGAGCCTGCTGATCAAGGCCGTCACCAGCCTCGACGTGCTGTCGGGTGGCCGGGCGTGGTTCGGGGTCGGCGCCGGCTACAACGAGACCGAGGCGCGGGCGATGGGACTCCCGCTACCGCCGACCGCGGAACGGTTCGAGCGGCTGGAGGAGACGCTACGGCTGGCCCGGCAGATGTGGTCGGGTGTGGAAGCACCGTTCGAGGGTGTGCACTACCGGCTGGACCATCCCACGAACCGGCCGAACTCGCTGTCCCGTCCGCACCCGCCGATCCTGGTGGGAGGCGCCGGCGAGAAGAAGACGCTACGGCTGGTCGCGGCCTATGCCGATGCCTGCAACCTGTTCGACATTCCCGGGCAGGGGGACCTCCTGCGACGCAAACTCGATGTGCTCGCCGGGCATTGCCAGGCCGTGGGCCGCCCGTTCGACGCGATCGAGAAGACCGTGAGCAGCCGCCTCGAGGCCGGCGAAACCCCGACAGCGGTCGCTGAGCGCTGCGCGGCCTTCGCCGAGTTGGGGATCGGCCACATCGTCATGGTCGTCGACGGCGCCTGGACCGTCGAGGCCGTTGAACGGTTGGCCGCGGCGGCCGATCTCATCGCATGACCCGTCCTCGTCCCCCGGAAAGGAGTCACCATGACCGTGGAACTGAATCACACCATCGTCCCCGCCCGTGACCCGCAAGCCTCGGCGGAGTTCCTGGCCGGAATCCTCGGCCTGAGCGTCGATCCGCCGGTGGCGCACTTCACGCCGGTCACGCTGGCCAACCAGGTCACCCTGGACTACGACCGACTGGACGACTTCGAGTCACACCACTACGCGTTCATGGTCAGCGAGCAGGAGTTCGACGCCGCCCTCGCCCGCATCCAGCGCGGCGGAATCACCTACTACGGCGATCCCGCATGCCAAGAGATCGGGCAGATTTATCGCAGTAAGCGCATCGAGGGTCGCAGGGGCACGTATTTTCGCGACCCCGACGGGCATCTCATGGAAATCCTCACCCCGGGCGGCTGACGTCCCTGTCTCGTGCGGGTTCTTGTTTCCCCGGAAGGCGCCAGGTCAGAGGGCGGATTAACGGTGTCGGTGTTCGGCGGGCCTGGTCCTTGTCGGAGGCGCTTTGTAGTCTGGCGGCCTCCTTTCGAGTCCTGGAGTTGACATGACCGTCGCACCATTGCGCGAGACCGACTATTCGCCGTTTCTGCGTACCGACTTCACCGATGATGAGGCCTGGCAGGCGTTGCTGGACGAGGTCGGCGACGACTGGGTGACCGTCATGGAAGACCCCGGCCACCAGGGTCTGTCCGTGGCGGAGCTGCTGGCGTTGGTCCCGGACGGCAGCCGCTATCCGGTGCTCGTCGTGGCCGACGACGTGACGTTCTCCTCCGCCGAGCGCCCGCTGCTGCTGATCGACGTCAATGAGGAGCCCGGCCGTACGTTCCGGGCCGTGCCCGACGCGTTCCAGTCCGCGATCGGCAATCTGTCGATCGCGAACCTGGGCTTCGACGACTATCTCCGCTCCCTCGACGACTCGGGCGTCTACCGGATCTCCGACCGCCAACGCCAGGCGCTGGCCGCCCTCCAGTCCGCGAGCGGGCCGAGCACGGGCACGTCGCAGGTACGCGTGCTGGGCCCGGGAGCCTCACGTGCACGCCTCGGACGACCCACCCAGTCCGCCCAGTCCGCCCAGCCTGCCCGGCCCGCCCGTGCCGCACAGCCGAAGAAGCCGAGCTCGCCGCCGGAATCCTGAGCCCGTATCGTTCGGTTCACGAACAACCGGGAGGGCAGTGACGTGAAGCGCAGGGCGCTCGTCGCCGTCGCGGGCGGGGTCGCGGTCGTGGGGCTGGCGGCCGGGCTTGCCGTCGTGTTCGGTGGGAGCGCGGATGAGCGGCCCGAGGATGTCGTCAGCACCTACTCGACGCAGGATCCGCACGACGTCGCCACGTACTGGACCGACGAACGCATGCGGAACGCCAAGCCCGGCTGATCTCCGAAGACCGTCCGGGCCTTGGCGGACGCGGAAATGCGTTGGCGGGGAGCAACGGTCAAATGATCGTTGAAATGTCGTTCGCCGCCCCGGCCCGATGGTTATTCTCCTGTCCGTTTCGGCGGATTTCGGGGACGGGGGAACAAAGGTGGCGCTTCGACGGTGGGCCCTGGCGACGGTCATGCTGGGGGCGGCGGTGCTCGTACCGGCGACGGCGGCGCACGCCGACGCGGGTTACGTTCCGGGGCAGTTCATCGCCAAGCAGTACACCGAGGCGCTGGGCCGCCTCCCCGATCAGGTGGGCTGGCAGGGCGACGTCGCGTACTTCGAGTCCGACGGCTGCAACGCCACCACGCTCGCCAACGTCGGCCGGTCCATCTACACCTCCTCGGAGTTCACCGGGCTCGGCTACGACGACGCCGCCAAGGTGCTCGCCCTCTACCGGGGATCGGTCAACCGTGAGCCCGACAAGCCCGGCTTCGACAACTGGATCGGGCAGCTCAAGGGCGGCATGGCCTGGTCCACCGTCGTGGACAAGTTCTTCACCGGCGGGGAGTTCGCCGCGCTCGTTCCCAAGATCTGTACGGGTGTCAAGGACGGCAGTGGCTCGTCGTACCAGTTCGGCACGGTCCCGGCGCTGACGCTGCCGACCAGCGGCAGCGGGTTCACCGGGTCCGGCGCCGAGCTGCAGCAGACCCTCGACGCCACGCCGAAGGGCGGCACGGTCTACCTCGCGCAGAAGGCCGTCGTACGGCTCGGTGCCAAGCTGCGGATCCCCGCCGGAGTCACCTTGGCGACAACCGGCCGTCCCGACCCGCGCCACTACGCGTCGATGGGCCGGCTCGTACGCGACGGCGCGTTCAACGACCGGCTCGTCGAACTCGGCGACGGCGCCCACCTGGAGAACGTCTGGGTCGACGGCGCGCGGGACACCCCGGAGAACTCCGACGCGAGCCGCGACAACGTCGTGCTCGACGGCGGCACGGGCACCTCGGTCACGAACAGCAAGATCTCCAACTCCGCCGGCCCGCAGGCCGTGTACGCGCTGGGCGCCTTCGACGGGTATGCCTGCGCCGACGTCAGGATCAGCGGGAATGTGATCACGGCCTACTCCAGCGACCACGTCAAGACCAACACCTGGAGCGACGGCGTCGCGGTGACCTGCCAGGACGCAACGGTCAGCGACAACCAGATCGTGGACGCCTCCGACGTCCCGATCGTGCTCTACCGCTCGCAGCCGGTGACGGGCGCCACGGTCGCCCAGCGGTCGAGGGTCACGGGCAACACGGTGCTGAACGCGGGCAACTCCGCGTACGGCGGCCTCGGCCTCGACCCACTGCCCTCCGACACGCCGGGGACCGTCGGCTTCACCGGCGCGACCATCAGCGGCAACACGATGTGGACCAGCCCGAACGCCCACTACGTCATCGGGCTGGTCGACGGGACGCGCTCGTGGTTCGGGCCCAAGTCCAACACCGGCAGCGGCGGCGAGATCTCCGCGAACACCACCGGCTCGCAGACCGCCCGGGTCGTCACCGGCATCGGCGCGACGGGCATGCTGAACACCAAGATCACCGGCAACACGATGAAGTGGAGCCACGTGAGCGGTGTCAGCAGGTGCCCGAACGTCGACTTCGCCGCGTCGATCTCCGCCGGCACCGCCTCGGGCACGTTCTCGCCCACCCCGGTCGACGTGGCCTTCGACAGCTGCGTCTAGGGCGCGTGTCGAAGGTGTTGGTCACGGCCACTCGTCGATGGCCGCGAAGAGGACGTTGCCTCATAGCGGGATCGCGAACCTGCGCAGATGGCCGGTTTCCCAAGGACAGGCTCAGGACTGGTCCGTCACGGCGGCGGTAAAACGCGCCCCGGGTGCCGCAACCGCGGCACGCAGTTCCTCTCCACCATCAACGCGGAAGGCGAACGGCACCCTCACCAGCCATTCCTACGCGTACATGTCCGGGTTGCGGGTGCTGCCGACCAGCACGCATCCGTCCCCCAAGGGCTCAAGGCGCCCCATGGGCGGCCGGATCCACGGGCCACCGCGGTCAGGAGGGTCGAACACCACCCTCCGCCTCCCACTCGTTGCCGGCCTCGCTGCAGTACGTGACCAACACTCGGCGCCGGGCCACGACGGCGTCGATGAGTTCGCTGGTGATGGCCGGATCGGGGCGGGCCGAGTACGGGGGTCCGGTGCGGCCGACGCGTACTCCCGCAGCGTTGCCGCCTGTTGGCCGACGCTCTCCGGAAGCGCCTTGACGACCTTGCCCAGGGCGGTGCCGACCAGGTCGTCGGTGTCGGCCGCGGCCGGCTGGCCGCTGAGTACCGCCATCACCAGGCCGAGGGCCTCGGACTGCGTGAAGTGCACAGGGGGCAACCTCGTCCCACGCCCCAGCCGGTACCCGCCATGCGGCCCCCCGGGCCGACTCCACGGGGATGCCGGCCTCTCGGAGGATCCCGACGTACCGGCGCGCGGCTCGCTCCGTGACACCGAGCCGCACGGCGAGTTCGCCGGCCGTCGTACCGGGGCGGGTCTGGAGGATCTCCAGGGTGCGCAGCGCACGCGCGGTGGGGCTGAGATCGTTCGGCACGGGAGCAGGCTAATCCGTGGTCGCCGGATAAACCGGCGGTGGATTGTCCGGATCTCCTCCTACGGTGACATCCATGACGCTGGAGAAGGGGAACTGACCATGGACATCCTGCTCATCGGTGGCCTGTGGCTGAACGGATCCGTGTGGGGCCGCGTCGCGTCCGCGCTGGAGACGCTCGGCCATCGCCCCGTGCCGCTCACCCTCCCGGGCCAGGGGAACGGCTCTGTGTCCGCCACGCTCGACGACCAGTTGGCGGCGGTGCTCGACGCGGTGGACGCGGCGCCCGGCAAGCCCATGGTGGTGGGGCATTCCGCTGCCTGCACGCTGGCCTGGCTGGCCGCCGACCGGCGGCCGGAGCGGCTGGCCAAAGTCGCCCTTATCGGCGGTTTCCCGACCGCCGACGGTCAGCCGTACGCCGACTTTTTCGAGGTGAGAGACGACGTCATGCCCTTCCCCGGCTGGGGCCCGTTCGAGGGGCCGGACGCTGCCGACCTCGACGACGGGGCCAGGCGAGAGTTGGCGGCTGCGGCGATCCCCGTGCCCGCAGGCGTGGCCAAGGGAGTGGTGCGGCTGGCAGACGAACGGAGGTTCGACGTCCCGGTCGTGGTCGTATGCCCGGAGTTCACGCCCGCACAAGCGCAGGAGTGGATCAACGCTGGCGACGTCCCGGAGCTCGCCCGGGCCAAGCACGTCGACTTTGCCGACATCAACTCAGGCCACTGGCCCATGGTCACCCAGCCTGCCGAGCTGGCCCGGATCCTGGCTGCGGGGGCCAACGCGGCCTGACAGGGGAATCACCGGGCACGAGCAAGACCTGTGTTGGCGCCGCTGTGCCGATTCAGCGCCGTTCAGGTCTCTCGCAGGAGTATGAGGACGTCTGGTGCGCGTTCCGCATCCGGCGATCACGCAAGCCGGTGACCGTGCCCGCCACGAGATCGGTGCCGGTAACTCGATTGGGGGCATGCGCGTTCCGTAGGGCCGGAACGCGCGGCCAAGGTGCCTAGCGTCGCCTCGTCGGTATTCGCGTTCCGGCCCGCCCGGCGGGCGAACGCCCAACCGTTAGGACCACGGATGAAACCCCGATTGGCGTCGTCAGGAGGTGGGCATCGTGGCCAGATTCGCGGCCCTTGGCGTTGACGATCCACGCGCCGTCGCCGGATATGTGCTGCGGGCTCGTCTCGGCGGTGGTGGCATGGGCCAGGTCTACCTTTCGTTCAGCCCCGGTGGGCGAGCGGTCGCCGTGAAGGTCGTCCGGCCTGAGTTGGCCGATGACCCGGAGTTCCGCCGCCGGTTCCGCCGCGAGGTGGAAGTCGCACAGCAGGTGCAAGGCCCGTACACCGCTCCGGTGCTGGACGCTGACCCGGAGGCGCCACGCCCGTGGCTCGCCACCGCCTATATCGCCGGGCCGACGTTGCAGGAGGCGGTCATGCGCCACGGCCGGCTGCCCCAGCCGGCCGTGGCGCGGCTGCTGGCCGGATGTGCCGAGGCGCTGGCCAGTGTGCACGCGGCCGGGCTGGTACACCGCGACTTCAAACCCGGCAACGTCCTGCTCGCCGACGACGGCCCCCGGGTCATCGACTTCGGTATCGCGCGTGCCGCGGACGCCAGCACCCTCACCCACTCCGGCCTGATGATCGGCACTCCATCGTTCATGGCCCCCGAGCAGGTCAAGGGGCAGGAGATAACCCCGGCAGCCGACGTGTTCGCCCTCGCCCTCACCGCCTACTACGCCGTCACCGGGCAGAGCGCCTTCGGGGACGGCATCGCGGCCAATCTCGCGTATCGGATCGTCCACGAGAACCCGGAGCTGAACGGCTGCCCGCCGGACCTGCGCCCGCTGCTGGCCCGATGCCTGGACAAGGATCCGGCCCGCCGCCCGGGCACCACCCAAATCATCGAACAGGCCCGCGTGCTGGTGCCGGACGAGCAACCCGAGGCGGGGACATGGCTGCCCCCGGTGATCGCGACCACCCTGACGCAGTACCGCCCCGCTACGCCGCCGCAGGACGTTCCGCCTCATCCCAGCACACTCCAGAACGCGGATGCCCGAACCCGGCCGGCGATCGCACCATCCGTACCGGCACATGGCTCCGGCCCGTCCATGCCGTACGCCTCGACGGGGAACCGCGCCATGCTCCGGCGGGACGGCGCGCCCCGCCGGCCGCTACTGATCGCGGCGGCCGCCGGGATCGCGGTCTTCGCGGTCGGCCTGGTGGCGCTGGCCGTCCTGCCGAAGGGACACTCCGGCGCCGAGACGAAGAACCACGGCTCGCCGGTCACGCACGCCGGCGCCGCCGAGACGCCGGCGAGCGGGGGGAGTCCTTCATCGGCGTCCTCGTCTCCCACGCCCTACGGCGGCCAGTTCGTCCAGGAGTACAAGGACGTCACGTTCTCGCTCCCGGGCGGCGGGAGCATCTCCGGGGTGTACTTCACCGACAACGGCCCCAAGGTCACCACGGACAATGTCGAGGCGGACGGGGCGGACCTGCAGTACTTCACCGTCTCGGACCCGGAACTCCGGCTTCGGTTCGACAGCGTCGAGATGGCGTCGAGCACCGGTCCGGCGGACGCCGGCGCCTGTTACGACGCCGTCAACCGCAGCCCGATCGCCGGCGCCGTCAGTTACCCCAGCCTCAAGATCGGAGCGGTGTTCTGCCTGACGAACACCATGAGCAACCAGCTCACCTACATCCGCCTCACCGGTAAACGCCCCGGCCGCCTGACCTGGAGCGCCACCGGCTGGCTGTCACAGTCCGAATAGCCAAGATCCCCAAGCTCAACTCATTCTGAAACGATCAGTTAGCGATACAGCGCGCGCAAAAAAGTGTCCACCACGCTCTCGACGTACCCCTTCGTGACCGGCCGGCGGGACAGCAGCCGCCGGTAGAAGATGGGCCCAAGCAGCAGGTCGTCGATCAGGTCCGCGTCCCGTCCGTCCTCGGCCTCCCCGCGCTCGACCGCCCGCTGGACGGCCGCGTGCACGGGCCTGCGGCGCTGGGCGGTGAAGTCGGCCAGCAGCCGGGCGATCTCCGGGTCGCGCTCGGCGGCGTCGATGAGCGCCGGCACGAGCGCGGCCGTCGGTGGCGTCGTGATGATCCGGACCAGGTCGTGGCCGAACCCCACCAGGTCGCCGCGCAGGGAGCCGCTGTCGGGCGCGGTCGCCGACGGGACGATCGCCTCGATCGCGGCGAGGAGTACCGCGCGTTTATCCGGCCAGTGCCGGTAAATCGTGGTCTTGGCCGCGCCCGAGCGGGCCGCGATCGCCTCGACGGTCGTTCCGGCGAAGCCGTGCTCGGCCAGCAGTGCGACCGCGGCGTCGATGATCACTCGCCGTGAGCGTACGGCGCGGGGGTCGCTCGACGCCCGGTGCGGGTCGCCCGACGCCTTGTTGCTCGGTGCCTTCGTCATCCCCGTCCCTTTCGGCCTTGCGGGCACTCTAGCAGTTCGCTACGCTACCGTAGCGTAGCGAACTTCCCCTCAGGGAGGCGACCATGAAGTTCGGCGTCGAGATCCCCACCTGCACCGCCGGCATGATGCATCCGGCCCGTTTCGCCACCGTGGACGAAGTGATCGACGTCGCGGTCGAGGCCGAGCAGCTCGGCTACCACGACGTCGGAGGCAACGACCACCTCAGCACGATGCGGTTCGTCCGCGACGCGTGGCCGGACCCGCCCGACTACTTCGAGCCGCTCGTCACGCTGGCCGGCGTCGCCGCGCGCACCTCCGTGGTCCGGCTGAGCACCGCGATCCTCATGCTGCCGCTGCGCCAGAGCGTGCTGCTCGCCAAGCAGATCGGCACGCTCGACCACCTCAGCGGCGGCCGCGTCACGGTCGGCGTCGCGGTCGGCGGCTACCGCGACGAGTTCGAGGGCGTACGGCCGGACCTCGCCAAGGCCTCGCGCGCGGACCTGATGCGAGAGCGGCTGGAGGCGCTGCGCCTGCTGTTCACCGAACGCCGGGCGACCTACCACGGCACGTACGAACGGTTCGACGACGTCGAGATGTATCCCAAGCCGGTCCAGTCGCCGCTGCCGATCTACTCCGGCGGCAACGCCGACGGCTCGATCCGCCGGGCGGCCGAGCTGTGCCAGGGGTGGCTGCCCGCCAAGCTCGGCCCGGACCGCATCCGCGAGGGCCGGGCGAAGCTGGAGACGTACGCTCGCGCGGCGGGCCGCGACCCGGCGGTGATCACCACCGCCCTGCAGTCGGTCGTCTGCCTGGGCGACACGGCGGAGCAGGCGCGCGAGACGTTCCTGAAATCCTCCTTCGACCTGTTCCGCACCTCACTGAAGGACACGATGACCAAGGGCGTCGACGTCGAAAAGTACTTCGACCTCAACCTCGTCGGCACACCCGACGAGGTCTGCGCCAAGATCGCCGCGTTCGCGGAGGCGGGCGTCGAGCACTTCTGCGGGCTGCTGTTCGTCGGCAACACCGTGGCGGAGATGCGCGACCAGATCCGTACCTTCGCCCGCGAAGTCCTGCCCGCCTTCCCCGAGCGTCCGGCGGCGGCCGCCCGATAGCCTCGTGCAGGCAGAGGCAGGAGAAAATCATGCCGTTCGCCGTCGATCTGAGCGCCGGCACGATCGAAGCGGGACGACCGCTTCGTCCGCTATTAGAACGCGTCGCTCAGACCTGCGCGAAGTAGTGCCCGTGGTCCAGGTCCTCGATGAGACCCGGATGCGCCGGCTCCCAGCCGAGGACCTTCCGCGTCACCTCGCTGGAGGTCGGGTTGTCCGCACCCGCGAAGGCGCCGAGGAAGGCGAAGCGCTCCGCGGCGTCCGCCGCGGAGATGCCGTCCGTGGGCACGCCGACGCCGCGCCCGATGGCCGCCGCGATGTCACGGAAGGGGACGCCCTCCTCCGCGACCGCGTGCAGCCGGCTTCCGGCCGGTGCGGTCTCCAGGGCGAGCCGGTACACCCGCGCCGCGTCGAGCGTGTGCACCGAGGGCCACCGGTTGGCGCCGTCGCCCACGTACGCCGACACGCCGGACCGGCGGGCGATGTCGGTCAGGACGTGCACGAAGCCGTGGTGGTCGAGCGAGCTGTGCACGATCGGGGGGAGCCGGACGATGGAGGACCGTACGCCGTGTTCGGCGAGGCCGATCACGTAGTTCTCCGCGTCGACCCGCGGACCGCCGGAGCCGAAGTCGGCCTCGGTGCCCGGCCGCCCGGTGACGCCCGCGAACGTGAGCATGAGCGTGCCGGAGGAGATGACGAACGGCTTGCCCGTCCCTTCGAGCGCCGAGCCGAGCGCCTCGACGGCGGCCAGGTCGGCGGCGACCGCGGCCGGGAAGTTCCCGGTCCTCATCTCGTCGTGCTTGAAGGCGAGGTGGATGACGCCGTCGGACGCCTCGGCGGCCTCGCGCAGCCCGTCGAGGTCGTCCAGGTCGCCGCGGCGCACCTCGGCGCCGGCGGCCGCGACCGCCTCGGCCGCGCCGTCCGAACGCGCCAGCCCCACGACCTGATGCCCGGCCCGCAGCAGCTCGGGCAGGACCGCCGAGCCGATGTGCCCGGACGCGCCGGTCACGAAAACACGCATGGGAAACCCTCCCGGAACAGAGTGATGTCACCTGGTGTCATGACTCTAGCATGGTGATGACACCAGGTGACATCGACTAGTCTTGCGGCATGGGCAGATGGCGGCCGGACGCGCGGGTGCGGCTGATGGAGGCGGCCCTGGCCCTGTACGGCGAGCGCGGGTACGACGAGACGACCGTCGCGGAGATCGCCGAGCGCGCGGGGCTGACGAAGCGAACGTTCTTCCGCTACTTCGCGGACAAGCGCGAGGTGCTGTTCTGGGGTTCGGAGCTCCTGGAGCAGCAGATGGTGGCCGCCATCGAGGCCGCCCCCGCGTCCGCCTCGGCGCTCAGCATGATCGGCGCGGCGCTGGACGCCGCCGCCGCCCGGTTCGAAGAGGTCCGCGAGTTCGTCGGCCTGCGGCAACGGATCGTCGCCTCAAGTCGCGAGCTGCAAGAACGCGAGCTGATCAAGACATCGAAACTGGCCGCCGCCGTGACGGCGGCACTGCGCGCACGGGGAATCGACGACGACGACGCCGTCCTCGCCGCCCGTACGGGCACGACCGTCATGCACTTCGCCTTCGAGCGCTGGGTCGACGACCCGGACCGGACGCCGTTCCAGCGGATCGCCAGGGACGCCCTGGCCCGGCTGAAGGAAATCGCCTCCGCCGGATAATCAACAACGTTTTCCCCGAATTCAGCCGTCCTTGATACGGGCGAACACGACCGACAGCAGTTTGGGCGCGACCTGCTCCCGGTAGATCCGATCCCCGTCGCCGCCGTGCCGTTGCCCCTGCCACTTGACGTCGTTCGGGAAATTCCAGCTCAACGAGAGTTCGACGTGGCCCCGGTAACACAGGTACTCCGTCTCGGACGCCTTGCAGGTGACGCCTGCCGGAGGCTGGATCGGAAGCTTGATGTCGTCGCCCGTCGGGGCGTCGTGATCGTATTCCTCACCGTGGTGATGTCCGACTCGCGGATCATGTCACAGGCGCGCGGCCAGCTGGTCGCCGGCACCACCTGGCTGCCGGCGCCGGTGAAGGTGGGCACCTGCACCGTCTGGCCGACCGCCGGCGCGCTCCCGACCTTCACCGGTTTCTGTCCGCACGCCGTCAGCGTCGCGAGACCGCCGGCCGCCAACGCCGTGGCCGCCGCCCATTTCCGTACGTTCCCGCCTCGCATGAATGTCTCCATCTGATCGGCCGCTCGCCCTCTCGTCGGGCAAGAGGGCCCGTGACGGGAAGAGATCGTAAGTCCGACTTACGGCGTGTCTGACCGGCGAGTCCGGGTTAAGTGATCAGATCGTTATAAATCTATGCCGACGTATATCTGGGCATTTCTCCGCAGGCGGATATCGAAGTCGACCGCGGTCGCCAGGCGTTTAACCGGATACATACCAGCGATCCCTAGGCTCCCCCGGATCAATCGTCCGAGACTCGCGACCTCCACCGGGAAGGACCCGCGACCTCGGCCTGGAACGGACAAGGAGCGCGTATGGGAAAGCTGTTCGCCTTCAGGGTCGCGACCGTCGAGCCGACCCGGCCCGCCGGTGGGGATGTGTCGGCGCACTACGACCCGGCCGGCCAGCAGCTCGTCTGGCAGGGCGACGCCGAAGCGATCCTCGGTGCCGCGGTCTGCACCAAGGTCTGGAACGGCCACAAGACGTGCTCCTCCAACGGAGGCACGTACTGCAAGCTCGGTGCGACCTGTGGCACCAGTGGCTTTCCGGACGGCGGCAGCGGTCTCTGCTACGCGTGTGACTACGGATGACCGGCCACCGGCCGGTCCGTCCGCGGGCGAGGCCCGCGGGCGGACCGGCCGGTCCTGCACCCTCACCGACCCCTGGCAGCAGACGACCCCTCCAGCGACCTCATGAACAACCGGCAGATCGTCATCGTCACCGACGTCTTCGACGTCCATGCCGATCGCATCATCGAGATCCTCCGCGAGCGCGACCGCGAGCCGGTCCGCCTCAACTACAGCGACGTCCCGGACAACGTTCGTCTCTCCTGCGTGCTCGGCGGGCGCGAGTGGCGGGGCGAGATCGAGATCCTGACGAACGACCGGGTGATCGAGACGGCGCGGGTCGGCTCGGTGTGGTGGCGCAAGCCGGGGCCCTTCAAGCTGCCCGGCGACCTGATCGGCCAGGAACGGGTGTTCGCCGCCGAAGAGCTGAGACACGCGATGGACGGCCTGTGGAACGCGCTGGACTGCCTGTGGGTCAGCCGGCCGGAGGCCATCCGCCGGGCCGGTTACAAGATCGAGCAACTCGACCGGGCCGCCCGCCTCGGCTTCGCCGTGCCGCGCACCGTCGTGACCACGGACCCGGGCGCCGTCCGCGCCTTCCACCGCGAGTGTCACGGCGACATCGTCTTCAAGGTCCTCACCGAGCCCTACCTGGCCGCCCGCACGTACCTGGAGACGAACGACGTCGAGGACTTCACCCCCCTGGTCACCCCGACGACCAGGATCACCGAGGCCGAGCTGGAGATGCTCGACGCCGTGCGGACCGTGCCGTGCCAGTTCCAGGAACTCCTCCCCAGGCGTTCCGAGCTGCGGGTGACGGTGATCGGCGAGGAGGTGTTCGCCGCCGAGCTTCGTCCCGACGACCCCGGCGACGCCCCCGTCGACTGGCGGGACGCCGAGACGACGTACCGGCCGGCGGACCCGCCCGGCGAGGTCGTCGAGCGCTGCCTGCGCCTGACCCGCGGGTACGGCCTGAACTTCGCCGCCATCGACCTCGCCGTGACCCCGGACGACCGGTACGTCTTCCTGGAGATCAACCCCAACGGCCAGTTCCTCTACGTCGAGGACCGCGTTCCGGAGCTGCGCATGGGCGAGGCGATGGCGACCCTCCTGACGAGCGGAGTGGACGGATGACGAACGGAACGACAGACGAATGACGACGGTCACGATGGTCCGGCGGCTGCCGGAGCTGGAGAGCCTGCGCGGCAACGCCGCACTGGTCTACTGCGGGAAGATCGACCATGACGCCCCGCGGACGCTGCACGAGGCGCTGCGCGAGATCGGGCACGTTCCGCGCCTGGACCTGGTGCTGGCGACGTACGGCGGGGCGGCCACCGCGGCCCGACGCCTGGGCCTGCTGCTGCACGAGTTCACCGACCGGCTGACGATCCTCATCCCGGACCGCGCGTGGTCGGCCGGCACTCTGCTGAGCCTGTGCGCGCACGAACTGGTGATGACCCCGATGGCCGAGCTCGGGCCGCTCGACCCGCGGCTGGAGTCGCCGGGCGGCACGCCCGCGGTGATCTCGTCCGGACAGATCCATGCGTTCCGGACGCTGGCCGAGGAGTGGTTCGCGATGAAGGAGGGCGAGGACGTCCTCGCGCTCTTGACCCAGCGGATGCTCCCCGCGACGCTCGGCGCCTTCTACCAGGCGGAACGCCTGACGCGGCAGATCGCCATCGAGTTCCTCGGCGGCTACCAGCTCGCCGGGGAGGACATCGCGACGGTCGAGGACATCGTCGAGCAGCTCATGACCGGGTACCACGCCCACGACTATCCGATCACCCGCAGGGACGCGATGCGGCTCGGCCTGCGGGTCGAATGCGCCTCCGGTGCCGAGGAGACCATCCTGTACGACGCCGTCGCGCACTGCCGCGAGGACCTGGCGCGCCTGGCGGCGACGAGCGGCGGCCCGGCCGGGGGAGGACCGGATGTCCGCGACTGATCTGGCGCTGTTCGCGCGGATCCTCATCGGGTTGACGTTCGCGGCCACGGTCGTCGGCAAGCTGCGCGACCCCGCGTCCTTCGGCGACGCGGTGGACGACTTCAAGATCTTCGTCAGGCGGGCCGTCCGGCCCATCGCGACCACGCTCATCGTCGCCGAGGCGGCCGTCTGCGTGCTCGTCGCCCTGCCCGGCCCCGGGCCCGTGGCCGGGCTCGGGCTCGGGCTCGCGGGCGTCCTGCTCCTCGCCTACACCGCGGCGCTGGGCACCGTGCTGGCCCGCGGCATGACGCTCGGCTGTAACTGCTTCGGAGCCAGCCCCCGCGTCGTCAGCCGGCACGACGTCGCACGCAACGTGCTGCTGCTGTGCGGCGCGATCGGCGGCCTCGTCGCGTACGTCCTGGCCGGCCCGCACCACGCGTACGACGCCGCGCGCCTCACGCTCCTCGCCGGGACGGCCACCGCGGCGACGTTGCTGCTGGCCAACTTCGCCGACGTCGTCGAGACCGTACGCAAGCCCATGAGCGCCGAATGACGGGAGATCCCGGTGGATGTTCGTGACGTGAGCCTGATCGCCCTGTGGGTCCTGTCGCTGATCAACCTGGTCCTGATCCTGCGGGTGGTGACCGAGGCCCGGCGCGGCATCAACGCGCGCTCGGCGACGGCCGGCACCGGCCACGGCGAGCTGGCCCTGAAAGCGCCCGCGCCGCCGTTCCGCGCCCGTGACCTGGGCGGCCGGCGGGTCACCGATGAGGCGTTCACCGGCGGTGTGGTCCTGATCTTCGTCTCTCCCGACTGCGGGAGCTGCCACACCATGCTGCCGATGGCGCACGCGCTGGCCGCGCGGGCGCGCGAGGCCGACGGCACCGAGTTCGTCCTCGTCTCCAGCGCCGGACCGGGCCGGACCAAATCGTGGCTCACCGACCTCGAACGCGACCACGACCTGCGGGTGACCCTCTCCGTTCTGGTCGCGCCGACCCACGCCACCCCCTTCGTGACCGAGTACGACCCCCAGGGCCTGTTCCCGTACTTCGTCATGGTGGACGGCGACGACACGGTCCGGGCCCGCGGCATCGTCGGGTACGAGGACTGGCGCACGCTGGCGAACGGCTGGCCGGGGCGGGAGTCCGCAGAGGTGCCGGCGGCCACGGCCGGCCCGACCCCGTGACCTCCGGGCGCCGCCGCTCCCTGCCGGTCCGGCTCGTCCACGGCGTCCGGGTGGCCGGCGGCGCCTTCGCGCTGATGTGGCAGGCCGCGCCGCGGACGGTGCTGTTGTCGCTGGCGCTCCAGGTCGGCGGCGCCCTGGTGAGCGGTGGCATGCTGCTGGCGGTCCGCGGCATGGCCGGCACGGTGTTCGGCCCGCACGCGGCGACCTGGCGGCCGGGTGCCGTCGCCGCCGACCTCGCCCTGCTGGCGGGCATGCTCGCGGCGATGGCGCTGGCCGGCAGCCTGCAGCGGGGCGTCGGGATGGTGCTGGGCGAACGGGTCGGCTGGTACGCCTTCCGGCAGGTGCTCGACGTCGCCTGCGAGGTCGAACTCGCCGCGTTCGACTCCTCGGAGTTCCACCAGCGCCTGCAGCGCGCCCAGGGGTCGGCGCACCGCCCCGTCCAGATGACCGAGCAGCTGATCTCGCTGGCCGGATCGGTCGTCACCATCTCGGGGATGGTGTCCGCTCTCTACCTCATCGACCCGGTGCTCGTGGCCGTGCTCGCCCTGGCCGCGGCGCCGCCCCTCGTCGCGTCCGCGACCTTCGGCCGCAAGCTCTTCACCGCCGTCGTCGGGCTGGGCGAGAACGACATGCGCCGCCACTACGTACGGTCCTTGATGACCGAACGGAACCACGCCAAGGAGGTACGGGCCTTCGGGCTCGGCCGCTACCTCCGCCGGCTCGACCGGGACCTGTTCGACGAGCGCCTGACCATCATGCGGGCGGTGGCCCGGCGTACGTCCGTGCACGCCCTGTTGGCCGCCATGGCCAGTGCCCTGGGCATCCTGTCCGGCGTCGGGCTGCTCGCGTACTCGTTCGCGACCGGGCACAGCTCGCTGACCGCGGCGGCGACCGCGGCGGTGGCGGTCGTCCAGCTCGGCCCGATGCTGTCGAACGTCACCTACGGTCTCGGCGAGAGTTACGAGCACGCGCTCTTCCTGTCGGACTACCGGGCCTTCTGCGCGCGCGGCGAGACGATCCGCCGGGCGCGGGCACGGGCCCGCCTTCCGGCGCCGCGCGACCCGGCGACGATCACCGCCGAGAACGTCACGTTTCGCTACACCGGTGCCGTACGGCCCGCGCTGTCGGGGGTGTCCATGACGATCCGCCGTGGCGAGGTGATCGCGCTGGTGGGCGAGAACGGCTCGGGCAAGACGACCCTCGCCAAGGTGCTGTCCGGGCTGTACGAACCCCAAGGGGGGCGGATCCTGTGGGACGGCATGGACCTGCGCGACATCGACGCGGCCGGAGTACGGGAGCGGACGGCGGTGCTCTTCCAGGACTTCGGCCGCTACCTGTTCACCGCGGCGGAGAACATCCGTATCGGCCGCCCGGCCGCACCGGCCGACCTCGCCCGCGTCCAGCACGCCGCACGCCAGGCGGGCGCGCACGAGTTCGTCTCCGCGCTGGAGCACGGGTACGACAACGTCCTCGGCAGCGAGCTCCCCGGCGGAGTCGACCTGTCCCTGGGACAGTGGCAGCGGGTGGCGCTGGCCCGGGCGTTCTTCCGCGACGCCCCCCTGGTGATCCTCGACGAGCCGACGGCGTCGATGGACGCCTTCGCCGAACACCAGCTGTTCAAGGGCATCCAGAGCCTCTTCGCCGGTCGCACGATCATCCTCATCTCGCACCGGTTCTCCAGCGTGCGCACCGCGGACCGGATCTACACTCTCGACGCCGGACGGATCATCGAGGCCGGAAGCCACGACGAGCTCATGGCCGCAGGAGGAACGTACGCCCGGATGTTCGAGCTGCAGTCCAGCGCCTATCTGCGTGAGGCCGCCGCCACGCCGGTGGGCCGCCACCACCGCCCGGCCGGGCGGGCGTGAGCGCCGAAACGGGTATTTCAGACACCGCGGAACCTGTACCGTTCGGGCGTCGTCATTGGTGTCAATCGCCCGTCCGCGCGGAGCGGATTGCGCCGCGTGGAGCGCCGGCACACAGCCCCTACGCGATCGGACATGGAGATGCTCGTCGACTCATCCGACGACGACGTTCTGGCCTTTTCCGTACTCGGCCCGCTGACGGTACGTCGCGGTGGCGAACCGGTCGATCTCGGCACCCCGAAGGCGTGCGGTGTCATGGCGATCCTGCTCACGAGGCCCGACCGGCCGGTGTCGATCGACACGATCGTGGACGCGCTCTGGGAGGACGAGCCACCGAAGACGGCGGTGAAGAACGTCCAGGTCTACATCCACCATCTGCGGCGCGCCCTCGGCTCGGCGGACCGGATCGTACGGCAGAGCCCGGGGTACCGGCTCGTCGTCCGCCCGGGCGAGCTCGACGCCCAGCGGTTCGCCGACCTCGCCCGCGCCGGGCGTACCGCCGAAGACCCCGCCGACCTGCTGCGGGAGGCGCTCGGTCTCTGGCAGGGCGACGAGGCGTACGACGGCATCCACGACATCCCGCTGATCCGGACGGAGACCCGCCGCCTGGGCGAGGCGCGGATCGCCGTGATCCAGGACCTCATCGACGCCGACCTGCGGCACGGGCGGCTCGCCCACCTGACCGCCGAGCTCACCGCGCTCACCAACCGGTACCCGCTGCGCGAGGGGCTCTGGGCACGGCTGATGACCGCGCTGTACCACTGCCGGCGCCAGGCCGAGGCGCTGCGCGTCTACGAGCGCGCCCGGCGCATCATCGCCGACGAGACCGGTCTGGACCCCGGCCAGGAGCTGCGCGACCTCCAGCAGATGATCCTCACCGCGCAGCCCGCCACGGACGTCCTGTTCGAAGTGCCGCGCATGCTGCCCGGCGACGTCGCCGACTTCACCGGCCGCTCCGCCGAGCTCGCCTCGGCCGAAGAGTCGCTGCGCCGACCCGGGAGTGACGCCGCGCCGGTCCGGCTGGTCGCCGTCTCGGGCCGCGGCGGCATCGGCAAGACCGCCTTCGCCGTACACCTGGCGCACCGGGTCGAGGAGGCCTACGACGGCGGGCAGCTCTACGCCGGCCTGTCCGGCACCGGGCCCGGCGAGGTACTCGGGATCTTCCTGCGGCTGCTCGGCGTCGCCGCCGGTGACATCCCCGACGGGGTGGAGGACCGCGCCACGCTCTACCGCCACCGGCTGGCGCGGCGGCGCGTCCTCGTGGTGCTCGACAACGTCGGCTCCGAGGCGCAGATCATGCCACTGCTGCCGGGAAGCGGGGCGTGCGCCGTGCTGACCACCAGCCGCGGCCGGCTCGGCGGGCTGCCCGGTGCGCACGCCATCGACCTCGACGCGCTGCCCCCCAGCGACGGGCACCGCCTGCTGAACAAGATCACCGGAACGCGCGACCTCGGCGAGGCCGCCGATGCGTTGTTGCGCCTGTGCGCCGGGCTGCCGCTGGCGCTGCGCATCGTCGGCGCGCAACTCGCCACCCGACCGCACCGGACGCCCGCCGAGCTGGTCGAGCGGCTGAACGACGAACGCGACCGGCTCGACGTCCTGCGCCACGGCGATCTCGCCGTACGGGCCACGTTCGAGATCAGCTACCGCGCCCTGTCGGCCGCGGCCCGCCGCCTGTTCCGCCTGCTCGGCCTGCTCGAGGCGCCCGACTTCGCGGCGTGGACGGCCGCCGCCGTACTCGACACGAGCGCGGAACGGGCCCAGGAACTCCTGGACGAGGTCATCGACGCGCGGCTGCTCGACGCGGCCGCGGGCCGCTATCGCTTCCACGACCTCGTCCGCATCTACGCCGGTGAACGGGCCCAGGAAGAGGAGCCGGAGGCCGAGCGCACCGCCGCCCTCCGCCGCGCCTTCGGGGGCTGGCTCGCCTTCACCGACGCCGCGCACCGCGCGGCCGGCGACGGCGTCTACGCGGCGGACGAGACGCCGCGCTGGCACCCCGAGATCGCCGCCGAGGCGTTCACCCGCTCGTCGATCGTCGAGGTCCGCACGGAGTGCCGCGCGCTGGTCGCCGCCGTCGCGCAGAGCGCCGCGCTCGGCATGACCGGCCACTGCTGGCAGCTCGCGCTGGGCGGGGTGCCGATCTTCGCGCAGGGCAACTTCGTGGACGAGTGGACGGCGGCCCAGGAGTGCGCGTTCGAGGCGTGCGTGGCCGCCGGCGACCGGCGCGGCCAGGCCGCCATGTTCTACATGCGCGGGCTCCTGCACGACTGGCGACGGAGCCATCCCGAGTGCCGCGACTCGCTCTCCCGCGCCCTGGAGATCTTCGACGACCTCGGCGACCGGCACGGCAGCGCGCTGGCCGTGCACCGGCTGGCGAGCAACGAGCGGCTGGCCGGGCGCGTCACGGAGGCCATCGCCCTGTCGCGCCGTGCGCACCACCTGCTGCACGCGCTGGGCGACCACGGCGCCGCCGCCGACGCCCTGGTCCAGGTCGGCGTCGTCCACCTGGAGTCCGGCGACGCCACCTCCGCCGTCGAGGTGCTCGACGAGGCGATGCGCCAGGCCGTCGAGCACGACGCGACGCTGGTGCTGGCGCAGGGCGCGTACTGGATCAGCGCGGCGCAGATCGACCTCGGCCGGCTGGACGACGCCGCCCGGTCGCACGCCATCCTGGAGGACTTCGTGCGGCGCGTCGGCAGCCCCACCGCCGAGGTGTACGCGCACTACTCACGCGGCCTGCTCGACGCCGCACGCGGGGAGCGCGACCCCGCCCGTGAGCGGCTGGAGTCGGCGTTGAACATCGCCCGTGAGATCGAGGACCCGCTCATGCAGGTACGCGTGCTGTGCACACTCGGCGACCTGCACCCCTCCCGCGAGACGGCCGCGCTGTACCTCTACGAGGCGGCCGAGATCGCCGAGGAGCTTCGGATGCCGCTGTGGCAGGCGCTCGCGGCCGAGGCGCTCGGCCGCCTGCACACCGAGCGCGGCGACCACGACGCGGCCCGCGCGGCCTGGCGGTACGCCCACGACCTGTTCGTCCGGATCGGCTCTCCCCGCGCCGGGGACGTGGCGCGTCTGCTGGAGGCCCGGACCGCGCACACGCGGTGAGCCGGCCCTGGTGTGTTCCCGGGCTCATCATCGTGGCTCCGGTGTGGGGGGCTCCGGAGGGCCGAGGTCGGCGGTGAGGCCGTAGTGGTCGCCGGCCTGGACGCCGTCGACCGGTTCGGTGAACAGCCGCTCGCAGCCGCGGATCGGCAGTGTGGGCCCGCCGTGCAGGCCGCAGCGTACGAGTATGTAGTCGATCCGCCGGAACGGCCAGTCGCCGTCGACCATGAGCGGGTTGTCGGGCGTGTAGGTGACGCCCGGCTCGCCCGGGTGGACGCGCTCCCAGGCATCCCGGTAGCAGACGCTCGTCCCGCCCAGTGACCGGCGGCCCGTCCAGAACCGGATGCTCGCCGCGTCGGGTGCCGCGTCGAGGTCCCCGGCCAGCACGACGTGCAGGTCCCGCCCGTCGAGCATGTCGTCGATCAGCCGCGCGGCGGCGACGGCCTGAAGCTCGCGCTCGTACTCCAGGTCCAGCCGCCAGCTGGGGAAGTGGTTGACGAACAGCAACGGCCCGATCGGATCCGGCGCCTCGATGAGCGCGGCCAGGGTCGTGCAGGCGAACCCGGCCGTCCGCGCGGTGACGTTCAGGTCGGCCTCGCGCACCTCGGCGATCGGCCACCGGCTGCCGATCGCGATCGTCTGCCCATCCGCCGCGCGGGCGTCGCTCCGCGCGAGGTGATATCCGGGACCGAGCAGGTCGGCGGCCTGGTCGTACGAGGAGGTCTCGATCACCTCCTGGAAGGCCGCCAGGTCGGGGCCGAGCTCGCCGATCCCCTTCGCGAGGACCTCCCGCCGCCTCGCCCAGTCTCCGCGTGTGCCCCAGAGGTTCATGGTCATCACCCGCATGCGCGGGTCGGTACCCGGCGCTTACGCGAACATGCCGACGCGGTAAGGAACGGACCTGGTCATCCAAGGTCACCGAGGTGGGCGACCGATTCCCGGAGCCCCTGCCACGCCTCTTCGGTGTCGGGGGAACGGTCGTGAGGCGCGCGGAACCAGTCGACGTAGAGGGACACCTCTTCCAGGTCCCAGCGGAGCCGGTAGAGCGCGAGGGCGGAGGCGTCGACCGTACGCCCGGCGGCCTCGGCGTACCGCTCCAGGTCTTCCGGGCTCTCCGCGACGGACCACAGGTCGCGTTCGGGCGGTGCGAGGCCGACCGTGTCCCAGTCGACCAGGAGATGGCCGCCCTCGTACTGCAGAAGGTTGCCCGGGTGCGGCTCGCCGTGGGTGAGGACGGGTGCGCCGTCGCTCGTCCGCACGTCCTCGGCCAGCCGGTCGAACTCCTCCAGCCGTCGCAGGATCGCCGGAGCGTGCCCGGACAGCAGGGCTCTGGCGGGTTCGGTGAACGGCCCCGGCGCCCAGCGGATCGCGCCGTCCAAGGCGCTTCGCAGCAGGTCGCGCATTGACAGGCCGAGGTCGAGCACCGGCGTGGATGCCGGAGGCGCCGCACGATGCAACTCGGCGAGCAGGTCCAGTACGGCGCCGCGTTCGGCCGCGGTCCGTTGCCGGTCGAAGTCTCCGGTGATCCCGTCCAGGAAGGGGAAGACGCTGACGGCGTACCGAGGGCCGAGCCGGCGGACGGTCTCGCCGCCGGCGTCCCGCAACGGCGCCACCACGAAGTCCAGGTGTCCCTCGTCGCGCAGGGCCGCCGCGGTGTCCATGGCTCCGCGCAGGCTCCGCAGGGCGGCGTGCGCGTCCTGTGCGCCCTTGAGCTCCAGGTCGGCGACGGTGACGAACCACTTCTCCCCGGCGCCACCGGCCGCGATCCAGTGATGGTCGCCGAAACCGACCGGGGCGTACTCCAGCGAGGACGCGCCGACTCCCCACCCACCCAGAACCCGGAGCAATCGCTCCTCGTCGAGATCCCTCGGTCGCGCTCTCACGTCGAGCACGTTAGGCGGTCACGGTCGGCCCCGCACCGCGATATCCGGCCCGGGGCGGCGCGTCCACCGCCCCGGGCGTCGCCTACGAACCGGCCGTCGACCGTCGCATCCGTACGGCCTGGGCGAGGGGTTCGGCGGCACGGGCGAGCAGAGGCCCGGCGACCGCGAGGATGAGGACGTACGCCGCCGCGAGGGGGCCCAGACGCGAGTTGCCGCCCGCGGTGACGGCCAACCCCGCGATGACGATGTTGAACTCCCCCCGGGGCACCAGCGCCGTCCCGGCGCGCAGGCGTCCCGTGCGCGCGACGCCGGCGCGGCGGGCGGCCAGCCATCCGGTGGCGGACTTGGTGAGGATGCCCGCGACCGCGAGCAGCGCGGCGATCCCGACGACGGGCGGTAGCTCGGTCGGGTCGGTGTGCAGGCCGAAGAACACGAAGAAGACGGCCGCGAACAGGTCGCGCAGCGGGGTGATGAGCTGGCGCGCGTCGTGCGCGAGCGGCCCGGACACCGCGATGCCGACGAGGAACGCGCCGACGGCCGCCGAGACCTGCAACTGCTCGGCGAGCCCGGCGACCAGCACGGTCAGCCCGAGGACCTTCAGCAGCAGCACCTCCTGGCTGGGGCTGGCCACGAAGCGCTCCACGACCGTGCCGTGCCGCAGCGCCACCCAGAGGATGACGCTGATCGTCGCCGCCGCGATCAGCAGCGTGAGCGTGCCGCCCAGCAGCCCGGCCCCGGCGAGCAGGGCCGTCAGGATCGGCAGGTACGCCGCCATGGCGAGGTCCTCGAAGACCAGGACCGACAGCACCGAGGGCGTCTCCCGGTTGCCCAGCCAGCCCAGGTCGCCGATCACCTTGGCGGTGATGCCCGAGGAGGTGACACAGGTGACGCCGGCCAGCGCGACGGCCGCCACCGGCCCCCAGCCGAGGAGGACCGCCGCGATCGCGCCGGGCGCGGCGTTGAGCGCGAGATCGGCCAGCCCGATCGGCGCGGAGGTGCGCAACGTGGCCACCAGCTCGTCGGGGGTGTACTCCAGGCCGAGGGTGAACAGCAGCAGGATCACGCCGACCTCGGCGCCGAGCGAGACGAACTCCTCGCTGGTGGTCAGCGGCAGGATTCCGCCGGACCCGAACGCGAGACCGGCCAGCAGATAGAGGGGAATGGGGGAGATGGAGAACCGTACCGAGACGGCCCCGAGGAGCCCGAGGCCGAGGATGATGGCCCCGAGCTCGATCAGTTGACTCGTCATCCGCGCCTATCCCGTCGCCAGGATGTCGCCCACGGCCGCGGTGCCCTCGGCGGTGCCGACCACGACGACGATGTCGCGGGCCTGGAAGCCGAAGTCCGGGCGCGGGCTGGCGACGACGTTCCCGTCGCGTACGACGGCGACGATGGAGGCGCCGGTCCTGGTTCTGATCTGCGCGTCGCCGAGCGTGCGCCCGTCGTACGGGGAGCCGGCGGCGATCGGGATCTGCGCGCTGACCAGTCCCTCGACCTGCCGGTGCAGCTCGGTCAGGCGTTCGACGATCCGCGCGGTGCCGAGCAGCTCGGCGAGCGCGTTGGCCTCCTCGACGGTGAGCGGCACGGTCAGCACGCACGTGTCGGGGTCGACACGGTCGTAGACGAGCAGGTCGCGGCGGCCGTCGCGGTGAGAGATCGTGCCGATCCGGCGGCCCTTCGCGGTGGTGAATACGTGTTGCAGCCCGATTCCGGGCAGAGCGGTGCGTTCGACGTCCACGGGTCGTTCCCTGTTCGGTTCGGTTGGTGTTCGGCCTTAGGGCAGGCACAGGGCATCCCTGCCGGACCCGCGGTGCGGGCCGGGAGGGGTAAGGGAAGGCGGCTCTGGTGAGCCGATGTCTAGACCTGGGCGTACGGCGGCGCGCGGCCGTCGCGCGTGAAACGGCCGAGGGCGGTGGCCGTCGCCGTGGCGCCGGGCGGGTTCGACCAGGCGCAGGTGAGAGCGCCGGCCGGCACGGTCGCCGGCAGGGCGGCGGCCGGCAGCGGCTTGCTCTCGGCGTTGTCCAGCCGGGGCGTGGCACCGGGCCGGAGCAGCGGGCAGCCGGCTCCCGTCACCGCCATCTCGGCCTTCGCCGGGGACGCCGCGGCCATGCCGCCGCCGGTGGAGGCGAGCGCGGGGGTGAGGATCGCGCACAGCGCGAGCAGCAGCGCGACGGGCAGCGACACGGCCGGCCGCCGCCGGCGCGTACGCTCGTCCGCCACCGCCCCGCCCTTCCGCCCTGCCGGACCGCCGCGGGCTCGCGCGGCGGAATGTCCCGATTGCCTGCTCATCGTCGAGCCTATAGCCAGGACGCCGGGGCGTACCGGCCGGTCATGGGCCCTCCTTCGTCGGAGAGGGTGACCACAGGGCCGCGTCTTCGATTCCCTCGCTTCGCTCGGTCATGGGCCCTCCTTCGTCGGAGAGGGTGACCACAGGGCCGCGTCTTCGATTCCCTCGCTTCGCTCGGTCAGGAGCCCAGCACGGCGCGGACTCCGGCGGCGATCTCGAGATCCTCGCGCGAGGTGATGACCAAGGTGCGTACGGGGGCGCCGGGAAGGCCGATCTCGGCGTCGGTGGTGTCCTCGCGCGCCGGGTCGAGCGCGACGCCGAGGAAGCCCAGTCCCTCCGCCGCCCGGCGCCGTACCCCCACCGCGTGCTCGCCGACGCCGCCGGTGAACACGAGGGTGTCCAGGCCGCCGAGCGCGGCGGCCATCGCGGCGATGCCGGCCCGCAGGTGGTGGAGGTAGACCTCCAGGCCGAGACCCTCGCCGATCTCGCGCATGTCGGCGGTGCCGGTGAGGGCGAGCAGCCCGGAGTGGTGTTCGAGGGCGTCGGCGAGTTCGGCGGGCGTGAGTCCCTTGCGCTCCTGGAGCCAGAGCAGCAGGCCGGGGTCGACGCTGCCGGAACGGGTGGCCATGACGAGGCCTTCGAGCGGGGTGAAGCCCATGGTCGTGTCGACGGAACGCCCTCGCGCCACCGCGCACAGGGACGCCCCGGCGCCGAGGTGGCAGACGACGAGCCGGTCGGGCCCGCCGCCGAGCAGCTCACCGGCCCGCCGCGTGGCGTACGCGTGCGAGAGGCCGTGGAAGCCGTACCGCCGAATGCCGTACTCCTTTCGCCACGCGGCGGGCAGCGCGTACGTCGCCGCGGCCTCGGGCAGGTGGGCGTGGAAGGCGGTGTCGAAGCAGGCGACCTCGGGTACTCCGGGCAGCACCGCGCGTACGGCGTCGATGCCGTGCAGGGACTTGGGCTGGTGCAGCGGCGCCAGCTCGGTCAGGGCGCGGAGGCGCGCCTCGACGTCGTCGTCGATCAGAACGGGGTCGGTGAAGTCCGCGCCGCCGTGGACGACGCGGTGCCCGACGGCGTCCGGCGCGGGCAGTTCGCGCAGGTCGTCCAGGTCGGCGGGCCGGGCGAGGACGGTGTCGTCGTGGTCGAGCAGGCTGAGCTTCAGGCTGGACGACCCGGCGTTGACCACGAGGATCCGCACGCGTGCTCTCCTCTCAGGCGGTGGTGGGCCAGGTCCAGTCGGAGATCTCCGGCATGTCCTCACCGTGCTCCCGGGTGTACGCGCGGGCGCGCAGCCGCGCGTCCGCCATCTCCTGCCGGACGTTCCCGACCCGGCCGCCGAGCGAGGGCACCCGGTCGATGACGTCCATGACGATGTGGAACCGGTCGAGGTCGTTGAGCATGACCATGTCGAACGGCGTCGTGGTCGTGCCCTCCTCCTTGTAGCCCCGGACGTGCAGGTTGTCGTGGCCGTGGCGCCGGTAGGTGAGGCGGTGGATCAGGTACGGGTAGCCGTGGAAGGCGAAGATCACCGGCCGGTCGACGGTGAAGATGGCGTCGAACTCCCGGTCGGACAGCCCGTGGGGGTGTTCGGTGTCGGGCTGGAGACGCATCAGGTCGACCACGTTGACGACCCGGACCCGCAGGTCGGGGAAGTACCGCCGGAGCAGGTCGGCGGCGGCGAGCGTCTCCAGCGTGGGGATGTCGCCCGCGCAGGCGAGCACGACGTCCGGGTCCGTGCCGCGATCCACACTGGCCCACTGCCAGATGCCGATGCCGCGGGTGCAGTGCAGCACGGCGTCCTCGGGCGACAGCCAGTCGAGCGCCGGCTGCTTGCCCGCGACGACGACGTTGACGTAGTCGCGCGAGCGCAGGCAGTGGTCCATCGTCGACAGCAGGGTGTTGGCGTCCGGCGGCAGGTAGACCCGGATGATCTCGGGCTTCTTGTTCATCACGACGTCGAGGAAGCCGGGGTCCTGGTGGGTGAAGCCGTTGTGGTCCTGGCGCCAGACGTGTGAGGACAGCAGGTAGTTCAGCGACGCGATCGGCCGCCGCCAGGGGATCTTCCGCGTGGTCTCCAGCCACTTGGCGTGCTGGTTGAACATCGCGTCGACGATGTGGATGAACGCCTCGTAGGAGTTGAACAGGCCGTGTCGCCCGGTCAGCAGGTAGCCCTCCAGCCAGCCCTGGCACAGGTGCTCGCTCAGCACCTCCATGACCTGGCCGTGCGGCCCGAGGTGCTCGTCCACCCCGAGGAGGTCGGCCTTCCACACCCGGTCGGTGACCTCGAACACCGCCGACAGCCGGTTCGAGGCCGTCTCGTCCGGGCCGGTGATGCGGAAGTTGTCCCGGTTGGCGGCGACGACGTCGCGCAGGTACGCCCCGAGGGCGCGGGTCGGCTCGGTGGACCTGGTGCCGGGCGTGTCGACCGCGACGGTGTAGGCGCGGAAGTCCGGCAACTCCAGGTCGCGCAACAGCAGGCCGCCGTTCGCGTGCGGGTTCGCGCTCATCCGCCGGTCGCCGGCCGGCGCGGGCGCGAGCACGCCGGCGACCGGCCGCCCGCCGGCGTCGAACAGTTCCTCGGGACGGTACGACCGCAGCCACGCCTCCAGCTGCGCCAGATGCGCCGGGTTGTCCCGTACGCCCGCGAGCGGCACCTGGTGGGCGCGCCAGGTGCCCTCGACCGGCAGCCCGTCGACCTCCTTCGGCCCGGTCCAGCCCTTGGGCGAGCGCAGCACGATCATCGGCCACCGCGGCCGCTCGGCGGTCCCCGTCTCCCGCACGCGCCGCCGGATCGCGAGGATCTCCCCGATCGCCTCGTCCAGCGCCTCCGCCATCCGCCGGTGCATCGCCGCCGGCTCGTCGCCGCAGACGACGATCGGGCGGTGCCCGTACCCCTCCAGCAGCGCTTCCAGCTCGTGTTCCGGGATGCGCGCGAGCACGGTGGGATTGGCGATCTTGTAGCCGTTCAGGTGCAGGATCGGCAGGACCGCGCCGTCCTTCACCGGGTCGAGGAACTTGTTGGAGTGCCAGCTCGTGGCCAGCGGCCCGGTCTCGGCCTCGCCGTCGCCGACGATGCAGGCCACGACCAGGTCGGGGTTGTCGAAGGCCGCGCCGTACGCGTGCGCGAGGGCGTAGCCGAGCTCGCCGCCCTCGTGGATGGAGCCCGGTGTCTCGGGCGCGACGTGGCTGGGGATGCCGCCGGGGTAGGAGAACTGCCGGAACAACCGCTGCATCCCGGTCGCGTCCTGCGACACGTACGGATACACCTCCGAGTAGGTGCCCTCCAGCCACGCGTTCGCCACCGCGGCCGGCCCGCCGTGCCCCGGCCCCATGATGTAGATCATGTCCAGGTCGTGTGCGGTGATGACGCGGTTCAGGTGCGCGTAGCAGAAGTTGAGGCCGGGTGAGGTGCCCCAGTGCCCCAGCAGCCGGGGCTTGATGTCCTCCCGGCGCAGCGGCTCGCGCAGCAGCGGGTTCGAACGCAGGTAGATCTGGCCCGCGGACAGGTAGTTCGCCGCACGCCACCAGGCGTCGATCGGCCGGATCTCCTCATCGGTGAGCATGGCGGACTCTCCTCATCTCGGCGTCAGACCAGTGGCCTACCCGGGCACGGTGATCCGGACCGGGCTGTGACCAAGCCCACCATCCGGCGGCCGGAAGAGGTGAGGGACGAAGGTCCCGTCGCGGGAGTGCCTTCCGGCGTTCACTCCTCCGAGGGCGTGGGGGACTCGGACGCCCGGAGCCGCGTGATGAGGCTGGCGGCCTGCGTGCGGCGGCGGAGGTCGAGCTTGGTGAAGATGCTGGAGACGTAGTTCTTGACGGTCTTCTCGGCCAGGAAGAGGCGCTCGCCGATCTGCCGGTTGGTCAGGCCGTCGCCGATCAGGTCGAGGATCCGGCGTTCCTGCTCGGTCAGGGACGCGAGCGGGTCCTCGCGCGGGCGCTCGCGGAGGCGCCGCATCACCAGCGTGGTGCTGCGCGCGTCGAGGAGCGACTGGCCGGCCGCGACCGTACGGACGGCGCCGACCAGGTCCGACCCGTGGATCTGCTTGAGCACGTACCCGGCGGCCCCGGCCATCACCGCGTCGATCAGCGCCTCCTCGTCGGAGAAGGAGGTGAGCATCAGGCACGCGAGCTCGGGCATCCGGGACCGCAGCTCCCGGCACACGCTCACGCCGTCGCCGTCCGGCAGCCGTACGTCCAGCACGGCGACGTCGGGGCGCAGCGCCGGGATCCGGGCCAGCGCGCTGTCCGCGGTGCCGGCCTCGCCCACGACCTCGATGTCGGGTTCGGACTCCAGCAGCGCCGCGACCCCGCGCCGTACGACCTCGTGGTCGTCGAGGAGGAAGACCTTGATGGGGGTGGTCATGGCCTCGACGGTACGGCGGCCGGAAAGACCGGGACAATGGGAGACCCGGCGTGAGGAAGGCGGCCCCCGTGTCTGTCCCCAACCGCGAGGATCACGCTCGCCCGGTGCTCCCTCAGCTGCGGCTCGACGACCTGCTCACCGAGTTGCAGAGCCGGCTCGCGACCGTGCTGACCACCCGTGACCGGATGCACGGGCTCCTCGAGGCCATCGTGTCCATCGGCCGCGACCTCGAACTGGAGACCGTGCTGCGCAGCATCGTCGAGGCGGCGACCACGCTGGTGGACGCCCGGTACGGGGCGCTCGGCGTGATCGGGGAGGACGACGGGCTGGTCCAGTTCATCACGGTCGGGGTGACGCAGGAGCAGATCGACGCCCTGGACCACTGGCCGCACGGCCTGGGCATCCTGGGCCTGCTCATCAAGCAGCCGCAGCTGATCCGGCTGGCCGACCTGAGCGAACACCCGGAGTCCTCCGGCTTCCCGGCGAACCATCCGCCGATGCGGAGGTTCCTCGGCGTCCCCATCAGGGTGCGCGACGCGGTGTTCGGCAACCTCTACCTGACCGACCGGACCGACGGCGAGGAGTTCGACGAGGACGACGAGAGTGTCGTCTCGGCGCTCGCCACCGCCGCCGGCGTGGCCATCGAGAACGCCCGGCTCTACCAGGAGGCGCGTCGCCGCGAACGCTGGCTGGAGGCCAACGCGGAGGTGTCCACCGCCCTGCTGTCGGGCACCGATCCGGACGACGTCCTGCACCTGGTGGTCCGGCGGGCCCGCGAGATCTGCGACGCCGACCTCGCGACGGTCGCGCTCGCGCACGAGGCGGAGGAGGAGCTGGCGGTCAAGGCGGTCGACGGCCGGTACGCCGACGAGCTGAGAGGCCGGCGGACACCGCTCGACGACACGCTCGCCGGGCGGGTCTACCGTACGGGCACGTCGCTGGCGTCGCCCGGCGCCGAGGGGGAGGCCCGCCCGTCCGGCATCGCGACCGGTGTTCCGCTGGGGCCGGTGCTGGTCGTGCCGCTGGGTGCGGGAACGGCCGCGCGCGGTGTGGTGTCGGTCGCCAACGTGCCGGGCAGGCTGCCGTTCGCCGAACCCACGCGACGGCTCCTGGAGACCTTCGCGGCGCAGGCGGCCGTCGCGCTGGAGCTGGCCGAACGCCGCCGGGACGTCGAGCGGCTGGTCGTCTTCGAAGACCGCGACCGCATCGCCAAGGACCTGCACGACACGGTCATCCAGCGGCTGTTCGCCATCGCCATGACGCTGATGAGCGCCATCAAGATCACCGAGAAGCCCGACGTCGCGGTCCGCGTCCAGCGGGCCGTGGACGACCTGGACGACACCATCCGGCAGATCCGCTCGACCATCTTCGCGCTGCAGGCCTCGGCCGATGACGAGCCGGCCCTGCGGGTCCGCCTGTTCGGCGTCATCGACGGCGCTCGCGAGAGCCTGGGGTTCGCGCCCGCGGTGCGGTTCGACGGGCCGCTGGACACGATCGTCGACGAGACGGTCGGCGACCACCTCGTCGCGGTGCTGCGCGAGGCCCTGTCGAACGCCGCGCGCCACGCCCACGCCTCGACGGTGGACGTGACCGTGGCCGCCGGTTCCGACGTGCTGCTGCGGGTCGCCGACGACGGGGTGGGCCTCACCGACGGTGGCCGGCGCAGCGGCCTGGCGAACCTCGACGACCGCGCGCGACGGCTCGGGGGCACCTTCGACGTCCGTTCCGGGGACACCGGCGGCACCGTCCTCGAATGGCGCGTACCGCTCACGACCTGACACCGCTCCGCGCCGCCGCGCCGCGACGGTCCGGAGCGGGACGAAGGTCCCGCGCGCGTCCCTGCTTTCGCCTCTGCGGCGCCTCGGCCGCCATGGCGTTAGGTGAGGGCAGCCGGAAACGCTCCGGCGCGAAAGAGGTGAAGAGATGTCCGCCACCGACTCCCGGACAGCGCGCCCCCGCACCGTTCACCGTACGAACCCGGTCCTGCCCCGGGACGGCGGGCCCGCCGTCCGTTACGTGTGGGCGATCACCCGGCTGTCCCTCGGCTTCGTGTTCTTCTGGGCGTTCGCGGACAAGCTGTTCGGCCTCGGCCACAGCACGGCGAGCAAGCAGGCGTGGATCCACGGCGGCCACCCGACCCTGGGATTCCTGAAGTTCTCGGCGGCGGGGCCGTTCAAGGGCTTCTACCACTTCATCGCCGGCGCCGCCTGGGCCGACTGGCTGTTCATGCTCGGCCTCGCCGGCATCGGCGCGGCGCTGCTCCTGGGCGTCGGCATGCGCGTCGCGGCCGGTGCGGGCGTGGTCATGCTGGTCATGATGTGGAGCGTCGTCCTCCCTCCGGACAGCAACGTCGTCATGGACGACCACCTCATCTACGCGCTGGTCATCGTCGGCCTGGCCCTCGTCGGCGCCGGAGACACGCTCGGTTTCGGCCGCTGGTGGAGCCGGACCCGCCTCGTCCGGCGATTCCCCGTCCTGAGGTAGCGGCCCGCAGGCAGCGACAAGTGAGGGAGCGGCGAGAAGTGCCGCTCCCTCTTTCCCCATCTGGAGAGACCATGAGTTCCACCGCGGGCGGAGGAACCTTCAGCCGCGAGCAGTGCCTGGCCCTGCTGGCCACCGTGCCGATCGGGCGGATCGTCCACACGGACCGGGCGCTGCCGGCCGTCACCCCGGTGACCTTCGCCCTCGACGGCGACGTGGTCACGGTCCGCGCGGAGGCGACGCTCGGCGCGGCGATCGGCGGCAGCATCGTGGCCTTCCAGGCGGACGACGTCGACCCGCATACGATGGCCGGATGGTCCGTCACGGTCATCGGCCGGGCCGTCTTCACCGGCGGCCCGGTCCCGCGACCCTGTTCCGGGCCGCCGGGGCGGGCCCCGGCGCTCCGCATTCCGGTGCGGCACGCGTCGGGCCTCCGCGTCGGCCCGCGCTGACCTTCGGGCGGGCCGATGCGTCCGCCGGCGTCAGTTATTCAGCGACCAGTCGATGAAGAGCGCACGGCATGAATGCGACCATAAGGCCGGGGACGTGTTGCGGAGAATCGGGAGTACCGCCAGCAGGTCCGCGACATCGATCTGGCATGAGCGGCAGTCTTTGAGGTGCATTCTCATCCGCAGGTGTTCCTGAGGGGACAGGGCGCCGAGTACGTAAACACCGGTGTCTTCTCGGAACGGGCAGCTCATCGCCGGCTTCGTCGCTCAGAACGGTCGTGTGTCCGTTCGAGCCAGCCGGGCCACAGACGGCGGGCCACCCGGGCGTCGAGGCGGCCGCCCATGTGCATCGACCGCCACACGCCGCGGTAGCCGGGGAGGACACCAGCGGCGATGAGGATGTGCGCGGCGATGAGGGGCGTGCAGAAGTAGGTCGCCCACTTGTGCACGCGCGCCAGCACGGCGAACGCCGGACCGCCGTGGAGGACGACGAGGCCGACACCGCTTCCGATGAGAGCGAAGATCCCGGCGGCCATGAGGAGGTTGACGATTCGCTGCCCGGGATCGAAGTGTCCCTCGTGCCGGGTGAACCGTCCCGTCACAACGCCCGACGGCCATCTGAGGAACCACCGTGTGTCGCCCGTACGGAACCGTACCGATTCGGCGATGAACGTCCGTGTGGCCCGTATGCCCAGGACGGGACCCGCGACGGCGAGTGCGACCAGCGCCCAGCCAACGTCCTTGTGCACGGTCGTGTCCGGCATGTGCAGCAGCCGAGACAGCGGGCTGGGACGGCCCTCCTGTCCGAGGAGCAGCCACCAGCCGGTCGCCAGCAGGAGAAGAGTCGTGAGGTAGACGCCGGCGTGGAACCACCGTGTCGGGCGTGTGTACCGCTCGACGACGTCGCGACGTACGGCGGGCGCCGCCCGGTCAGTAACCATAACCGCCGTTCCCGCCGCCGGTGGAGTCGCCGCTGCTGCCGCCGGTGACGTTCACACTGACCTGAGCGCTGGCGCCCGCCGGCGAGTGATCGGCGTGTTGGAGTGTCACGCCGATGATGTGCCGTCCCATTGGCAGGCTCTTGATCTGATAGGTCGTCGAGGTCACGACCGTGTACTCGTTGGTCTTGCCGTCGACGAACACATGGACGTGGTCCTTGCCCGAGTCGGTCGGGCCGATGTCCTTGCTGGTGGTGAACTTCAGCGTGATGGGCAGTTCGACGTTCGCCCCGTCGCTCGGCGCCTGGATCGAAAGCGTGGGCTTGCCCGCGTTCCCGCTTGAGGCCTGTGAGTCCGAGCCACACCCGCTCAGTCCGAGGACCGTGCAGGCCAGGCCGGTCGCCGTCAGCATCTTGATGTACGTCGCCACGGATCCGTCCTTCGGTGCGGTTGCCTGTGTCACCGGTAATACGGAGTGGCTGACGGAAAGGATTCGCTTCTCGGTGAACCCTTTCGGGCCCGGCGTCCGTATCCCACATGTGGGAACTTTCAGATGAGTCGCTGCTCGCCGGCATGGCCGCCGGGGACGCGGAGACCGCGGCCATCTTCGTACGGCGATATCAGGCGCGTGTCTTCGGCCTGGCTGTCGCCCTGGTCGGATCGTCGGCGATAGCCGAGGAGATCGCGCAGGAGGCGTTCCTCCGCGCGTGGCGGTATGCGGACGCCTATGACCCCCGCAAAGGCCGTGCGATCACATGGCTGCTCACGATCACAAGGAACCTGGCGGTCGACGCGCTGCGCCTGCGCGGGGAACGACCCGTCGATCCACATCTCCTACTGAGCAGGCTGACCACCAGCGAACAGGCCGACCAGCCCTCGGTCACGTATGAAGACGCCGAGGAACTCCGTGATGCTCTGCGCGCACTCCCGCCCGAGCAGAGTACGCCGATCGTGCTTTCGGTGTTCTACGGCCTGACCGCCGTCGAGATCGCCGACCGCGAGCACATACCCTTGGCAACCGCCAAGACCCGGCTCCGCCGAGGGCTTGCCAAACTCCGCGTGGCCTTGGGGGTGACCAATGACTGACCGCTCGGGATGCGAAGAGACGCGGCAGGTCCTCCCGGAGTTGGCCGCAGGCGTCGCTCCAGCGGAAGACCGCGCCAAGGCGTTGCGCCACCTGGCCGTGTGCAGGCGATGCCACCGTGAGCTGGAAGTGCAGACCGCGCTGATCGACGAACTGCTCCAACTCGCCCCGGAACGTCAGCCACCCGCCGGCTTCGAGGCCTCCGTACTGAAGCCCATGCTGCACCGACAGCGGCCCCGGCGCCTGCGCAACGCGATCCTCCTGGCCGCTTCGATCATTCTCGTCGCGGCGCTGTCCGGGGGTCTGTCCGGGGACGCGGTCTGGCACCGGACCGAGAGCGACCGCCGGATCGCCGACGCCTACCGCAGAACGCTCGCCGTCGCACACGGCCAGTACCTGCGCGCCGTTCCCGTGGTCGGGGCGGCCACCGCGGCACCGGAAGGGTATGTGTTCGCCTACCAGGGATCACCCTCGTGGGTCTTCGTCACGATGACTGCGGCACGCCGGCCGGGTACGTACGAGGTCGATCTCACCACGCGCGAGGGCCGCGCGGTCGAATTGGGTCGCATCACCGTACGGGAAGGCCGAGGAACGTGGGGTGCGACCATACCGGTCGCCGTCCACGACATCCTCGTCTTGCGGTTCCACGCCTCTCCCGGCCGGGACCTCCTCGCGCGATTCAGCTGAGGGACCGGGGTCAGGCCGATTATCGCGTCCGTGCAGGTAGGCGCGGCCGGGCGCCTACCTGCAGCTCGACCACGAGCTCCCGGCGGCGGTCAGCTCTCCGCGCCGTCCTCACAGACGATGACGCCGCAGCGCGCGTTCGACAGTACGGCGGGCACGGTGTCGCCACCGAACAGCGCGCCGTGCCGGGAGTTCAGCCGCGAGCCGACCACGAGCACCTCCGCGCGATCCGCGAGCCGGGCCAGCTGCGCGCCGGGCTCGCCCCGGACGATGCGCAGCCGGGTGGAGACGTGCTGCGTGCGCGGTAGAAGGCGCGCGACCTCCTCACGCAGCCGGAGCCACGCCTTCGGGCCGCGCAGCCGGCCACCGTCGCGTGGGATGACACGGACGACGTCGAGACGGGCGTGGCGCCGGCGTGCCTCCTCCGCCGCGCGCCGGAGCGCCACCGTCGAGTTGGGCGACCCGTCGAACCCGACGAGTACGTACCGGGGCCCAGGGATGATGTGCATGACCGACCTCCTGTTTCCCCCCCAAGCGTGCGGGAAATTGAAAAAAGGGCAGAGAGCCCACAGACCCTGCTTTCGCGGGACTTTCGGCCCCTCTGGTCTTCGGCGGTCATGGAGGCGGATGGCGCGGTTCAGTTCGCGTACGGAGACGGCGGCGGATCGGGCCACGGGACCGAGGCCGCCGCGACGCGTGCTGATCGGCCTGTGCGTCACCGAGGTGACCAGCTGGGGCGTGCTGTACTACGCGTTTCCGGTGACGCTGTCGTCGCTCACCCGCGACACGGGCTGGTCGACCGCGACCGCCATGGCGGCCTTCTCCGCCGGAGCGATCGTCTCCGCCCTCGTCGGCATCCTCGTCGGCCGGCTCATCGACGCCCACGGTCCCCGTCCCGTCATGACCACCGGCTCGGTCACCGGCGTCGCCGCCGTCGTGGCGATCGCCGCCGCGCCGAACCTGCCGCTCTTCTTCGCCGCCTGGGTCCTCGCCGGCCTCGCCCAGTCGGCCGTGCTCTACCAGCCCGCCTTCACCGCGCTCACCGGCTGGTACGGTCCCGACCGCGTGCGCGCGCTCACCGCGGTCACGCTCGCGGGCGGCTTCGCCAGCACGGTCTTCGCCCCGCTGACCGCCCTCCTGCTGGACCACCTGACCTGGCGCGGCACCTACCTCGCCCTCGCCGTGATCCTGGGCGTGGTCACCGTCCCGCTGCACGCCCTGTGCCTGACCCCGCCGTGGCGGCACGGCCGGGCCCGCGGCGCCCCGTCCGAGCGGGACGCCCATGCCCGGGCGGTCGTCCGCAGCGGGCCGTTCGTCGTGCTGACGGCCGCGATGACCTGCGCCGCGTTCGGGTCCTACGCCGCCACCGTGAACCTCGTGCCGCTGCTCACCTCGGACGGGATGGGCACCCACCTGGCCGCCGTCGCCCTGGGCCTCTGCGGCGCGGGCCAGGTGCTCGGGCGGCTGGGCTACCCGCGGCTGGCCGCCCGCACCGCCCCGCGTGGCCGCGCCGCCGTCATCCTGACCGCCGGGGCGGCCACCATCGTCGTGCTGGGCGTCCTCCCCGGCCCGGGTGCGGCGCTGATCGCCGTCGCCGTCCTCGCGGGCGCGGCACGCGGCATGTACACGCTGCTCCAGGCCACGACGGTCGCCGACCACTGGGGGACCCGTGCGTTCGGCCACGTCAATGGCGTCTTCACCGCTCCGATCACGGTCGCCATCGCGCTGGCTCCCGGAGGCGGCGCCCTCCTCGCCCGCCTGGCCGGCGGGTACCCCGTCTCGTACTGCGTGCTGGCCGCCCTCACCTTCGCGGCGGCCGTGGCGATCCGCCGAAACCGCATTTCGTAGGATTTGTCAGGTGTTCGACGACCTTGACCTGGCCGAGCTGCGGCGGCGCCCGGGAGTGAAGTGGAGCCACGTCGCGCCGGATGTGATCCCGGCGTGGATCGCGGACATGGACTTCCCGCCCCCGCCGTCCGTCCGGGCGGCCCTCGTGCGGGGTCTGGACGACCTCGGCTACCCCGCCTGGGACGACCGTCCCGAGAGCAACCCGCTGCGGGCCGCGTACGCCGAGCGGATGAGCCGGCGGTACGGCCTCGCCGTCGACCCCGGTCACGTGCGGGAGTTCACCGAGCTGATTCAGGGGCTGCAGGCGGTCCTGCACGTCGCGACCCGCCCCGGTGACGCCGTCGCGATGCACACGCCGACGTACCCGCCGTTCCTGGAGACGCTCACCGACATGGACCGGCGGCTCGTCCCGATCCCCATGGTCGAGGGCGAGGACGGCTGGGGCTTCGACGTCGGCCGGCTGGCCGAGGACGTCGCCCGGTACGGCTGCCGGGCCCTGGTGCTGGTCAATCCGCACAACCCGACCGGCCGCGTGTTCCGCCACGACGAGCTGGCCGCGATCGCGGAGGTCGCGGACCGACATGACCTGCTCGTGATCGCGGATGAGATCCACGCGGAGCTCGTCCACGACCCGCACCGGCACGTGCCGTTCGCCTCGCTCGGTCCCGAGGCCGCCGCCCGTACCGTCACGCTCACCTCGGCGACCAAGGCGTTCAACTTCGCGGGCGTGCGCTGCTCGGTCGCTCACGTCGGCGACCGCCGGGTCCGCGAGGCGCTGGCCGCCCAGCCGCCGCTGCTGTTCGGCCAGGTGAGCGCGCCGGGCGTCCTCGCCACGCTGGCCGCCTGGCACGACGGCGACGACTGGCTGGCCGAGGCGCGGGCGACCCTGACCCGCAACCGCGCGCTGGTCGCCGAGGCGCTCCCACCCGGTGTCCGTCATCACCCGCCCGAGGCGGGTTACCTGGCCTGGCTCGACTGCCGCGGCCTCGGCACGGGCCCGGACCCCGCCGCGCACTTCCTCGACGAGGCCCGGGTGCTGCTCTCCTCCGGTCCGGCCTTCGGGCCGGGCGGCGAGGGGTTCGCGCGGCTGAACTTCGCCACGTCCCGGCCGATCCTGGAGGAGATCCTCCGCCGTCTCCGCGACGCCGCAGGGCGTCGCGGAGACTCAGGCGTCCGCGCCCGCGACGGCGGGTGAGCCGCCGGTCCGCGAGCCGCGGGCGGTGTCCGGCCCCGAGGGGGCGTCGTCCAGCTGGGTCGTCTCGTCGAACGGGTTCCGGCCGGCCAGCACCAGCCGCGCCCGGTCCCGGTCGAACTCCCCGGTCAGCTTGCCGATGATCACCGTCGCGACCGCGTTGCCGGCGAAGTTCGTCAGTGCCCGGGCCTCGGACATGAACCGGTCGATGCCGACGATGAGGCCGACCCCGTCGACGAGTGCGGGCCGGTGTGACTGCAGGCCCCCGGCCAGTGTGGCCAGACCGGCGCCGGTCACCCCGGCGGCGCCCTTGGAGGCGACGACCATGAACAGCAGCAGCGAGATCTGCTCGCCGATCGACAGCGGGGCGTCGGTCGCGGAGGCGATGAACAGCGACGCCATCGTCAGGTAGATCGCCGTACCGTCCAGGTTGAAGGAGTATCCGGTCGGCACGGTGATGCCGACGACCGGCCGGCTCACGCCGAGATGCTCCATCTTCGCGATGAGCCGGGGCAGCGCGCTCTCCGAGGACGACGTGGACAGGATGAGCAGGAACTCACGGGCGAGATAGCGCAGGAGCGAGAACAGGTTCACCCGTGCCACGACCCACAGGAGGAGACCGAGCACGACCACCACGAACAGCACGCAGGTGATGTAGAAGGCCACCATCATCATCACGAGGCCCTTCAGGGCGTCGACGCCACTCGCGCCGACCACGGCCGCCATCGCGCCGAACGCGCCGACCGGGGCCGCCCACATGATGATCGCCAGCACGCGGAACACCAGGCGCTGGATGTGCTCCAGCCCGCGCAGGACGGGCCGGCCCGTCTCGCCCATCGCCTGCAGGCCGAACCCGACGAGCAGGGCGACGAGCAGCGTCTGCAGCACCTGCCCCTCGGTGAAGGCCGACACCAGCGTCGTCGGGATGATGCCGAGCAGGAAGTCGACGGTCCCCGTGCTGTCCTCGCCGACCTGTTCGTGGCCGGCGTGCCGCGCGGCGTCCGTCAGGTGCAGACCGGCTCCGGGATGCAGGATGTTGCCGACGACGAGGCCGATGGCCAGCGCGAACGTCGACAGGATCAGGAAGTAGGCCAGGGCGAGGCCGCCGACCGCGCCGACCTTCGCGGCCCGGGTGACCGAACCCACGCCCAGCACGATCGTGCAGAAGATGATCGGGCTGATCATCATCTTGATGAGGTTCACGAACCCGGTGCCGAGCGGCTTGAGCTCGATGGCGAAGCCCGGCGCCGCCAGGCCCACCACGACGCCGACGATCACCGCGGTGACCACCGCGAGGTAGAGGAAGTGCGTACGGTCGCGTCGTCTGCGGGGGCGCGGTCCCGTCGGTTCTATCGGCGCGGTTGCGGCGGACATCCGATCTCCTTGCTCGTGGTGTCACCGGCGCTCGCTCACCGGTGTCATCGGCCCGAAAGCTGCAAGGACTATGCGGCGTTCAGTGACTCAGGTCACGTTTTCGTTCATTACGTTCACCGAAATCCACCTTCACGTGCTGGTAACGGGCAACGCGGACAGAGGGCACACTGACGAGATGCGCCACCCATCCCCAGGACACCGGCGTCGCAGCCTGGCGGGCCAGCTCTTCCTCATGCAGGCGATCGTCGTCGCCGTCGTCGTGACCGGCGGCGCCGGCCTCGCCTCGGTGAAGGCCGAGCGCAGCACGGCCGACGCGGCTCGCCACCAGGTCACCGCCGCGGCGGCCGGCATCGCGGACGCGCCGACGACGGCCGCGGCCGTGGCCGGCGCCGACCCGTCCGGGGCGCTCCAGCCGTACGCCGACCAGGTCCAGCGCGACACGGGTGTCGAATTCGTGACGATCATGAGGCCGGACGGCATCCGCTACACCCACCCCAACCCCGCGATGATCGGCAAGCGCTTCCTCGGCCACACCGAGCGGGCGCTCGCCGGGCACACGTTCACCGAGACCTACACCGGGACGCTGGGGTCGTCCGTCCGCGTGGTGACCCCGGTCTTCGGCCCGCGGCACCAGGTGGTCGCGCTGGTCAGCGTGGGGATCACCGTAAAAACCATCAGCGCGCAGGTCAGGGCCCAGGTGCTGGCGCTGGTCGCGGTCGCCCTGCTCGCCCTCGCGGTCGGCGGCGCGGGCACCTACCTGGCCAACGCGCGGCTGCGGCGGCACACGCACGGGATGAGCACCGCCGAGCTGAGCCGGATGTACGAGTACCACCACGCGACCCTGCACACGGTGCGGGAGGGGCTGCTGCTGCTCAGCCCGGACCATCGCATCGTCCTGGCCAACGACGGCGCGCGCGAGCTGTTCGGTCTCCCCGCCGACCTGGACGGCCGGCACGTGGCCGACCTGGGGCTCCCGGAGGCGCTCACCGAGGCGCTGTCGGGTGACACCCCCTGCGTCGATGAGATCCATCTGACCCGCGACCGCGTCGTCGTGGTCAACAAGTCCGCCGTCACCTCGGGCACCCGTGATCTCGGCAGCGTCGTCACCCTTCGCGACCACACCGAGCTGCAGGCGCTGAGCGGTGAGCTGGACTCCGTGCGCGGGTTCGCCGAGTCGCTGCGCTCGCAGACGCACGAGGCCGCCAACCGGCTGCACACCGTCGTCTCCCTCATCGAGCTCGGCCGTACCGACGAGGCCGTGGCGTTCGCCACGTCCGAGCTGGAGATCGCGCAGCGGCTCACGGACCAGATGATGGAGGCGGTCGCCGAGCCGGTGCTCGCCGCGCTGCTGCTCGGCAAGGCCGCGCAGGCGAACGAGAGAGGCGTCGAACTCGTCGTCACGCCCGACACCCGGGTCGACGATGACGCGATGTCGGACGATCTCGAGGCGCGCGAGCTGGTGACGATCCTGGGAAACCTGGTCGACAATGCCATCGACGCGGCGGCCGACGGCGAAACCCGCCCCCCGAGGGTCTTCGTCACCGTCCGCACCGACGCCGGCGCGTTCGTCCTCCGGGTCGCCGACACCGGCCGTGGCGTCGAGAGCGACGCCGTACGAAACGTGTTCCGGCGCGGCTGGTCGACCAAGCCCGGTGATCGGCCGTCCGGCCGGGGGCTGGGCCTCGCCCTCGTCGCCCAGGCGGCCGCCCGGCACGGCGGGCGCGTGGACGTGGACCGGGACGTCGGAGCGGTGTTCACCGTCACGCTTCCGCTGCACCAGGAGGTGAACGCATGATCGAGGTCCTCGTCGTCGAGGACGACCGGCTCGCCGCCGAGGCGCACCGGCGATACGTCGAACGGGTGCCCGGCTTCGCCGTCGCGGACGTGGTCCACTCCGGCGCCGAGGCGCTCCGCGTGCTGGACCGGCGACCGGCCGACCTGATCCTGCTCGACTTCTACCTGCCGGACCGCCACGGCCTGGAGATATGCCGGCGCCTCCGCGCCGCCGGCCACCTCGCCGACGTGATCGCGGTGACCTCGGCACGCGACCTGGCCACGGTCCGCTCGGCCGTGTCCGTCGGCGTGGTGCAGTACCTGCTGAAGCCCTTCACGTTCGCCACGTTCCGCGCCAAGCTCGAACGCTACGCCCGGTTCCACTCCACGCTCGGCCGGCCGGGCGAGGCGGCCGGCCAGGACGAGGTGGACCGCGCTCTCGCCACTCTGCGCAGCCCCGCCGAGTCCGTCCTGCCGAAGGGCGTGAGCGCGCCGACGCTGGAGTCGGTACGGGAGATCCTGCTCCGCACCGAGGAGGGCGTCACCGCCGAGGCGACGGCGAAAGCGGCGGGCGTGTCACGCGTCACCGCCCGCCGCTATCTGGAGTACCTGGTCGACCACGGCTACGCCGAACGATCGCCGCAGTACGGCCAGGTCGGCCGCCCGGAGCTCCGCTACCGGCGGGCGACGACTCGCGATTAGCTGTCGGCGGCTTCCTCCGGGTTGACCGGGATCGTGGGCTTCTGGCCGAGGGCCTGCTGCTTGGCGGTGATCGTCGGGATCGCCGAGAGCTGGTCGTTGAAGTTCGCCAGGTAGGCCGCGTACACCGACGAGTTCGTGACCTTCATGTCCGACTCGTCGTTGTGGTACAGGGCGTTCGCGGTGTAGTTCGCCGAGCCGGTCAGCACGATCTTCTGCCCGCTCGCGCCGTTGTACCTGCCGTCGATCAGCAGGTACTTGTCGTGCGTGTAGTGCTCGGCGTATCCGTCGGCGTCCTTGCCGTGGGTGGTGTCCCGTACGTCGACCTTCGAGTCGGCCAGCGTGGACCGGACCGACGAGGAGACCTGGCTCTTGGTGTACGCCACGGTGACCTTGCAGCCCTTGGACGCCATACTGGCGAGCTGCTTGGCGAGCGAGAGCCGGTTGTCGGTCCACTCGAACATCGCCACGCGGACCTGGCTCGGGTACGTCTTGGAGCAGGTGACCAGTTGCAGGACGCCCAGGATCGTGTCACTGGCCCCGCTGGCCTTGGGCCAGTAGTACGCCTTCGGGTTCGAGCCGTACGTCCAGTAGTAATTGGGCTTGTACGTGCCCGCCGCGCCCTTCGCCATGTCGGTGAAGGTCTTGACGTAGGCGTTGTAGAGGCCGGTGTTGCCGACCACGGTGTAGCTGTTGTTCGAGGCGACCTCGGCCTGCGTGTCGGTCGGGTTAGCGCTGGAGAGGGTCACCGTGCGCGTTCCGCCGCCGGAGAAGAGGAAGAACTTCGTGTGCAGGTAGGCCGACGGCGCCCCGCTGGTGTAGTGGTGCGCGACGCACCCGCCGTAACACAGGGCCGCGTAGCTGCTGGCGCTCGCGGTGCTCACCTTGCTTCCCAGCTCGGAGACAAGGCGCGACCAGATCGAATTCTTGGCGTGCTGGTCCATGAGCACCTGGACGTAGACGCCGCGCTTGTGGGCGGCGATCAGTTTGTCGGCGAAGTCGCTCAGATTGATGCTGTAGAACGCGGCGCGGATCACCGAGCCCTTCGGCGCGGTGTCGATGTTGTTCTCGATCTGCTGCATGATCGCGTACTGCGCGGCCGTGTCGCCCTCGGGATCGTTGAAGACCGGGCCGGCCTGCGGGTTGAACGCGGCGTCCGCCTGGCCCGTGCCGACATATCCGATACCCGCGCCGATCAGCACTACGGCGGCCATCCATGTGACCGCACGGCGGACCCAATGCGCCATTAGCTTCCCCCCGCTACACACACGCCCCAAAAAGACCCAAGCGGACTTTACCGTGAATGATCGACTCGACCTAGTACACGGCCTGTGTCGGCCACCCGGGCGTATGGGCGATGTGCCGACCAGGCATCCCCCTGGTGGATGGGCGCCGGGCCGTCCGGTTAGGTAGGCACCATGACTGATTCCGCGCACGTCACCGGCGCTTCTTCCGCCAAAGCGCCGCACGGCTCCCGTTCCGGTGCGTCCGGGGGGGCCGCCGGGCAGCTGGCGCTGATGCTGGGCGCGCTCGGCGTCGTGTACGGAGACATCGGCACCAGCCCGCTGTACGCCCTGCAGACGGTGTTCTCGATCGACCATGGCGCGGTGCGCCCGACGAGCGGCGACGTCTACGGCGTGATCTCGCTGGTGTTCTGGTCGGTCACGCTCATCGTGTCGGTGAAGTACGTCGTCTTCATCCTCCGCGCGGACAACGACGGGGAGGGCGGGGTGATGGCGCTCGCCGCCCTCGTACGCCGGGTGCTCGGCGGTGTGCGCGGCAGGGCGGCCGCCGTCATGGCGCTGGGGGTGTTCGGCGCCTCGCTGTTCTACGGCGACAGCGTCATCACGCCGGCGATCTCGGTGATGTCGGCGGTGGAGGGCCTGAAGGTGGCCACGCCCAGCCTGTCCCACGTGGTGGTCCCGGTCGCGGCGACGATCCTGACGCTGCTGTTCGTGGCGCAGCGGTGGGGCACGCACCGGGTCGGGAGCTTCTTCGGGCCGGTGATGGTGCTGTGGTTCCTGGCGATCGCCGTCGCGGGCGTCCAGGAGGTGGTGCGGCGGCCCGGCATCCTCGCGGGTCTGTCGCCGACGTACGCGGGCGCGTTCGTGATCGACCACCCGTACATCGCGTTCATCGCCATGGGCGCGGTGGTGCTGTCGATCACCGGTGCCGAGGCGCTGTACGCGGACATGGGCCACTTCGGCCGCCGGCCGATCCGGCGTGCCTGGTTCGCGGTGGTCTTTCCCGCGCTGACGCTGAACTACCTGGGCCAGGGCGCGCTGATCCTGCGCGACCCGCACAGCACCGCGAACCCGTTCTTCCTCCTTCTCCCCGGCTGGGCGCGGGTGCCGATGGTCGTCCTGGCGACGCTCGCCACGGTGATCGCCTCCCAGGCGGTGATCACCGGCGCCTTCTCGGTGTCACGGCAGGCCGTACGGCTCGGGTTCCTGCCGTACCTGCGGATCCGGCACACGTCGCCGCGCGAGGTCGGGCAGGTGTACGTGCCGGCCGTCAACTGGATCCTGTTCGTCGGCGTGCTGGGCCTGATGCTCGGCTTCCGTTCCTCCGAACGCCTCGCGACGGCGTACGGGGTGGCCGTCACCGCCACCCTGATCATCACCACCGTGCTGTTCCTCGTGGTGGCGCGGGCGCACTGGGGCTGGGCCGCGTGGAAGCTCGTGGTGGTGGCGGTCGTGATCGGCGGCGCGGAGGTCACCTACTTCGCGGCCAACCTGACGAAGGTCGCCCACGGCGGCTGGCTGCCGCTGCTGATCGCGCTGTCGGTGTTCACGATCATGAAGACCTGGGAGCGGGGCCGCGAGATCGTCACCGAGCGCCGTACGGCGAAGGAGGGCCCGCTGCCGGAGTTCATCGGGACCCTCCGCGGGTCGGACGTCGTCCGCGTGCCCGGCGCCGCGGTCTTCCCGCACCCGACGAAGGAGACCACGCCGCTGGCGCTGCGCGCGAACGTCGAGCACAACCGGGTCGTCCACGAGCACGTGGTGATCGTCTCCACCGTGGACGAGAACGTCCCGCACGTCCCGGTGGCCGAACGCGCCGCCATCGACGATCTCGGCTACCGGGACGACGGGATCGTCCACGTCACCCTCAGGTACGGCTTCCAGGACGACCGGGACATCCCGGCGGCACTGCGCCGCCTGGCGTCGGACGGTGCGAACGCCGAGCTGGACATCGACCCGGACCAGGCGTCGTACTTCCTGTCGAGGGTGACGTTGCAGGTGACCCGGTCGCCCGGTATGCGAATGTGGCGTAAGCGCCTGTTCCTCGCGCTGGCCAACAATGCCGCGAGCCCGGCGGAGCGCTTCGCCCTGCCCGAGCTTCGGCTCGTGGTCATGGGCTCTCAGGTCGACATCTGATCCGGCGCCGTGTCCAGGGTTTGCTCTGGCTGGCGGGCGATGGCCGAGCGTCGGGTTTGGCTTTAGCCAACTCGGCACAAAATCACTTACGAGAATCGCCTGATCCCGTGACGGCGGCGAGGTGATCTGGGGGTAAGTGAGTGTGCCGGATATGAGCCGCCCAATCCCGCTACGACCCCGTCGTCTCGCGATCAGGTCGTTCGACGGAGCGGCAAGATGATTCGGACGGCTTGATACGTCGAGTTTGCGCAAGCTTAACGCCCGATCCTGCATGCCGGCGGCGGAAAGGAGTTATCTTGCTAGCCTGCAAAGTCAGGCTACCCTTCCGGCACGCCGCTGGGGATGTGGCGGTGTTCGGCGTAGGTTGCCGTGGACCCCAAGCGCTCCAGGCGTCGTGCCGTCCTCTCAACCGAGCTGGATGGTCGATATGAACGACATAATGATCGCGGCGCCTTCGGACGCATCCGAAGTCATTGACCTCTGTGACGCTCCATTGTCCGAGCTGCCCGCCGGCCTGGCCGCAGAAGCGATGGTGGACCGGTTCGTCCACGAGGAGTGCAAACCCCGGGCCTACGCGGTCGGCGCCTTCAACTCTTACATATAGATCATAAGCCGCACGATGCGCACACGACTCCCGTTTCGGCAATTTGTGCTCAAGGTGCAGAGTAGATGTGATCTCGCCTGCGATCACTGCTATGTCTACGAACATGCCGACCAGAGCTGGCGCGGTAAGCCGATCACCATGGCCGTCGAGACGATGGCGCAGGTGGCGACCCGCATCGGGGAGCATGCGAAGAGCCAGGGGATCGACCGGGTCCACGCGGTGTTGCACGGCGGCGAACCCCTGCTCTGCGGCCCCGAGCGGTTGTCCGCGCTGATCCACGCGCTGGAGTCGGGAGTCCGCGGAATCTGCGATTTGGATCTGCACATCCACACCAACGGTGTGCTGCTCGACCGCCGGCTCTGCGAGCTGTTCCGCGCTCACGACGTCAAGGTCGGTATTTCGCTCGACGGCGACCGTGCGGCGAATGATCGGCATCGGCGTTACCGGGATGGGCGGAGCAGTTTCGACAAGGTGGCCAGGGCCATCGAACTGCTCCGTACCGGATATCCCGAGATCTATTCGGGGCTTCTCTGCACGATCGACGTCAGAAACGACCCCATCGCGGTGTACAACGCCCTGGTGTCCCACGATCCGCCGGCGATCGATCTGCTGCTCCCGCACGCCACCTGGGACGATCCTCCATTCCGCGCCGGCGAGACCGATTACGCCGACTGGCTCGCCGCCATCTTCGACAAGTGGCTCGCCGACGGCCGCCCGGTACCCATACGCACGTTCGACTCCATCATCAGCACGAGCCGGGGCGGCCCCGCGCTGACCGAGTCGCTGGGACTCGAACCGAGCGACCTCCTGGTCGTGGAGACCGACGGGACGTTCGAGCAGGCGGACTCCATCAAAATCGCGTTCGACGGCGCCCCGGAGACCGGCAAGGACGTTTTCCGGCACTCGATCGATCAGGTCGCCGAGCACGAGGGCCTGGCCGCCCGGCAGCGGGGGAGCGACGGGCTGAGCGCGACATGCCGCGCCTGCCCGGTACTCGACAGCTGCGGAGGCGGCCTCTTCGCGCACCGCTACCGCACCGGCTCGGGCTTCGACAACCCCAGTGTCTTCTGCGCCGACCTGAAGAAGCTGATCGAGCATGTCGAACGGCGCGTATCCGCTCCCCGCCACCCCGTGCCCCGCGCGGCTCTGCGGTCGATCGCGGCCGGGCAGGGCACCGTGGCGGCGCTCACCGTTCTGCAGCGGGGGCAACGGAGCATTCGCCGGGCGTTGATCGCCTCGGTGCGCGGTCAGGCCGGCCCGTCTCCGGAGTGGGATCTGCTCTGCCGTATCGAGCCCGCCATCGTGGACGAGGTGTTCGCCCATCCGTACAACCGGCTCTGGGCGGTGGACCGGCTGCGCGACCCGGACCGGCGGGACGACGGGCGGCTGGCGGCGCTCGCCTGCGCGGCGGCGGCCCGCGCCGGCATGTCCGCGACCCTGCGCGTGCCGGTGACCGACGGAGCGGTCTTCCTGCCGACCGTCGGCCGCTACGAGGTCCCCGGCGCGAGCGAGACCACGGTCGAGATCCGGGACGGCGAGATCACGGTCGAGCGCGCCGCCGCCGTACGCCGGGTGCGGCGGCTGGAGCTCGGCGGTCACCCGCTGATGATCGAGGACCTCGATCCGCTCCGTGACCGCCACGGGCGGCCGGCCGCCGGGCGACTCACCGACGAGCAGGCAGGGCACTGGCAGGCGGTGTTCGGCGCGGCCTGGGACATCGTCGCGGACCGGTGCCCCGAATACCTTCCCACGCTGACGGGCGTCCTCTCCGCGGTGGTGCCGGTCGTGGGGGAGCCGGCGGGGTCTTCGGCGCGCAACGCCTTCGGTTCGATCGCCCTCGCCCTTCCGCCGGATCCCGAGACGTTGTGCGTGCTGTTGCTGCGGGAGGCGCAGCGGATCAAGCTCGGTGGCGTCCTGGACATGCTGGATCTGTTCGAGCCCCGCGCCTCCACTGTGTCGGTCGACACACAACGCCTTCTGTCCGACTCGTATGCTCGGCTGGCCGTTACCGACTTCCGGCGACGGCGTTCGCAAGGATGGTCCGGCATCGAGGCGGCGACGGATGTGAAGGCGACTCTCGATTCGATTCTCGCGTCGGGCTCGCTGACCCGGCTCGGCCGGGGATTCGTCGAAGAGATGCGCCGCACGCTGGACGCGTGGTCGGCTTGAGATGACGCGGGACGACCTCCTCTCCGATCTTCATGCGTTAGGTCTGTGTCCCGGCGGGGACCTCCTGGTGCACGCGTCGATGCGGCGCGTCGGCCGGGTCGCCGGCGGTGCGGCGACGCTGGTGGAGGCGGTCTCCGAGGCGCTGGGGCCGGACGGGACCCTCGTCGTGCCCACTCCGACGGCGGAGAACTCCGACTCCTCCCGCGCGTACCTGGCGCGAGTCGAGGGGATGACGGACGCCGAGCGGCGTCTCCACCGCGCCGCGATGCCCGCCTTCGACCCGGCGCGCACGCCGTCCACGGGGGCCGGGGTCCTTCCCGAATGCGTCCGGCTCACCCCCGGCGCGCTGCGCAGCGAGCATCCGCAGATGTCGTTCGCGGCCCTGGGCGCGCGGGCGAAGGTGATCGTCGACGGTCATGCGCCGCACTGCCACCTGGGCGAGGAGTCCCCGCTCGCCCGGTTGTACGACCTCGACGCCGAGGTGCTCATGCTCGGCACCGGATATGACACCTGCACGGCTCTTCACCTGGCCGAGTACCGCTACACCCCGAAACCGCCGACGCGCGGCTACAGCTGCGTGATCGAGCAGGACGGGCAGGCCCGGTGGTGGAGCTATGAGGACGTCGTCCTCGACGACCGTGACTTCCGCGCGGTCGGCGCGGCCTTCGACGGCACCGCGTACGTCAAACGGGGGCGGGTGGGTTCCGCCGACTCCCGGTTGGTATCGCTACGGCGGTTGGTCGACTTCGCGGCCGGCTGGTTCGCCGCCACGCGCAAACGCTGAGCGCATCTCTCAGAGAGAAGAGGGAGCTGTTGCCAGTTCCGCCCGTATAGTCGGAGATCGGGAGGAATGTATGACCTTGGGAATATACGGTGACGATGACCGGCGTCCCTACTTCTTTCTCAGCTATGCGAGGTCTCGCTTCCGGCCCGACGACGGTACCGACCCCGATCGCTGGGTGACGAAACTGTTCAATGATCTCTGCCACGACGTCGGCATCGTTACCGGAATGCCCACGCCCGGATTTATGGACAGGCAAATACCGGCAGGGACGCAGTGGCCCGATCATCTCGCCGAGGCGCTGGCGAGCTGCCGTGTGTTCCTGGCGCTTCTGTCGCCCGCGTACTTCACGAGCGAATACTGCGGCAAGGAGTGGGCGGCGTTCTTAGGCCGCGTGAAGAGCCAGCAGGCCGGCCTCGACCGTCCGTTAGCGATCATTCCGGCGCTGTGGACGCGGCTGGGCCCGTCCGAACTCCCACCCGACCTGAAGTCCATGCAGTACATCCCTCCCGGCTTTCCGTCCCAGTACGCCGCGGAGGGTTTCTACGGCATCATGAAGCTGGGGCGCTACCGCGAGCAGTACAAACAGGCCGTCCTCCAGCTCGCCCGCCTGGTCAAGGAGACCGCCGAGCAGGCGGACCTGGCGACCGGGCCGATCTCCGACTTCGACGCCCTCGGCAACGCCTTCGCCGACTATCGCGGCGGTGAGCGGGGCCGCCGGCCGATCAAGCTCACGGTGGCCGCGCACCGGCTCGACAAGCTCCCACCCGGGCGTGACACGTACTACTACGGGCGGACCATGCCCGAGTGGACCCCGTATCGCAGCGCCGACTACACCACGCCGATCGCGCGGTACGCCGAGCAGGTGGTCGCCGAGCTCGGCCACGAGCCCGTGGTGGACAGCCTCGACGAGCCCACGGCCGATCCGGACGCGTCGCCCACCGTCCTGATCGTCGACCCGTGGGTCAGCCGGGATCCGACGATCGGCGAAGAGCTTCGCCGGATCGACGAGGAACCGGTGAACGTCCTCGTGCCGTACAACGCCGACGACCGGCAGACCGCCGACGCGGAGAAGGACCTCAACCGGACCGTCGACGCCGTGCTCAGCCGCAGCCTGGTCCTTCCCGGTTCGGTGAAGTCGATCTCGAGCAAGGAGGCGTTCCGCGCGGCACTGCCGAAGGCCGTGGGCGAGGCGATCAACCGCTACTTCAAGGAAGCCCCGGTGCACCCGCCGGAGATCGAGCCGACGATGGCGCGACCGACCCTAGAACTGCCGGAGAAATAGTCTTTTGGGGGACTCGTGGATAACGCGACCGGAACTATAGTGACCTTCTATTCCTATAAGGGAGGCACTGGCCGTACGATGGCGCTGGCGAATGTCTCCTGGATTCTTGCTATGGCCGGTAAACGAGTTCTCGCCGTAGACTGGGATCTTGAGTCGCCCGGCCTGCACCGGTTCTTCCAGCCATTCCTCGATCAGGACGTGGTGGCCGCGACCGATGGCGTCATCGAATTGCTGACGCGATATTCGTGGGCCGCCACCGAGCAGCATGAGAACGCGCGAGACTGGCATCTGGAGTTCGCCCGGATACTCCGCTACGCGGTGTCGCTCGACTGGGACTTCCCCGGCGACGGGACACTCGACTTCGTCTCCGCCGGCCGCCAGAACCGCGACTACTCATCGTTGATCAGCAGCATGGACTGGGACAACTTCTACGGCCGGCTCGGCGGCGGCCAGTTCTTCGACGCGCTGCGCGCGGACATGAAGCGGCACTACGACTACGTGTTGATCGACAGCAGGACCGGCCTGAGTGACATCGCCGACATCTGCACGGTGCATTTCCCGGACGTCCTCGTCGACTGTTTCACCCTCAGTGACCAGAGCATCGACGGTGCGTCGGCGGTGGCGCGGCACATCGACGAGCGCTACGGCGACCGCGGCATCCGCATTCTTCCGGTTCCGATGCGTATTGAATTCGGGGAGAACGCCAAGGTCGAGGCGGGCCGTGCCCTGGCGCGGGCGCGCTTCGACCGGTTCCCGAAAGGTCTCACCCATGAGGAGATGAATCGGTACTGGCTCTCCGTGGAGATCCCGTATCGGCCCTTCTACGCGTTCGAGGAGACCCTCGCGACGTTCGGCGACACGCCGGGCTCGCCCAACTCCATGCTGGCCGCGTTCGAACGGCTCGCCGCCGAGATCACCGAGGGGCGGATCGATTCCTTCTCTCCCATGGAGGAGCAGCTCCGCCTGGCGACGCTCGAGCGCTTCGCCAGGCGCGGTCCCGCCGAGAGCTCCGAGGTGCTCGTCGTCTACGCCGCCGAGGACCGGCCCTGGGCGGACTGGCTCGCCGGAGTGCTCGGCCTGGCGGGCTTCCGGGTCACGGCCAACTGCACCGACGTGGCGTCGCCGGAGGAGTTCGAGCTCCGGATGGACCGGAGCAACCACGCGATCGTCCTGCTCTCGCCGGCCTTCATCGGCTCCGAGCGCGGCCGGCGGGCCTGGGAGACGGTCGTTCCGGCGCGGACCGGCGCGACCCTCCAGCAGGTGACGGTTCTCCGCATCCTGAACGCCAAGCTCGAGCCGTTCTTCTCGCAGCTGACGCCGCTGGACCTCACGGGTCTCGGCGAGGAGCAGTCCGCCGACGCCGTCCTGCGGGCGCTCGGCCGCCCGGGCCGTACCGCCGAGCCGGTCAGCGAGCACGGCCGGCTGACCGCACGGTTCCCCGGCGCGGCGAGGACCTCACCGCCGGTGTGGAACGTCGACCGCCGCAACGCCGTCTTCACCGGGCGCGGCCAGGTGCTCGAACAACTCCGCGACCAGCTGCTCGGCGCGACCCAGCGCGTCGTGCTGCCCCAGGCGCTTCACGGCCTCGGAGGCGTGGGCAAGACCCAGGTCGCGCTGGAGTACGCCCACCGCTTCCGCGCCGACTACGACGTGGTCTGGTGGGTGCCCGCGCTGCAACCCGACTCGATCAGAAGCGCGCTGGCCGCCATGGCCGGCCGCCTCGGACTGCGAGTGGGCGACAACGTCGCCGAAGCCGCCAACGCGGCTCTGGAGGCCCTTCGCCGGGGCACGCCGTTCGCGCGCTGGCTCCTGATTTTCGACAACGCCGACGACCCGGCCGAACTCGAGCAGTTCCTCCCCGGCGGCGACGGCCACGTGCTGATCACCTCACGGGACCCGGCCTGGACCCAGTTCGCCAAGCCGATCGCCGTCGACGTCTTCACCGAACGGGAGGCCGCCTTACACCTGCTGCGCCGGGTGCCGGGCCTCGCCCCGGACAACGCCGTGAAGATCGGCCGTGCGCTGGGGTTCCTGCCTCTGGCCATCGAGCAGGTGGCCGCGTGGCTGGAGGCCACCTCGATGCCGGCGAGCGAGTACCTGAGCGCGCTCGAACAGCAGACCGCCTCGACGCTCAACCTCAGCACGAAGGAGTTCCCCCAGTCGGTGGCGCTGACGTGGAACGTGTCCTTCCGGCAGCTCAGAGAGGCGTCACCGGCCGCGGCCCGCCTGCTCGAACTGCTCGCCTTCTTCTCCTCCGACCCGATCTCCCTGGACCTGATCTACAGCGACCAGACGGCCGAGATCCTCGTCCCGTACGACGAGACTCTGCGGGACAAGCTGGTCCTGGGCAAAGTGGTGCGGGAGATCAGCCGGTTCGCGCTGGCCAAGGTGGATCAGGGGAACAACTCCATCCAGGTGCACACGCTGGTGCAGGCCGTCATGCGGGAGGGCATGGAGCCCGAACGCGCGAACGAGACCATGCACGACGTACACAAGATCCTCGTGGGTGCGCGTCCTCCGCGCGGAGACACCGACGACCCCGGCAACTGGCCGAGCCTGGACAAGATCATGCCGCACGTCGAATCCTCGCGCGCCGCGGAGTGCGACGAGGAGGATACCCGGCAGATGTTCATCGACCTCGTCCGATACCAGTGGAAGCGCGGCAACTTCGAGGGCGCTCTGTCCAGCGGCCGGTACCTGGCCGACCTGTGGCGCGACCGGCTCGGCGAGGACTACTGGCAGCGGCTGTTCCTGCTGTCGCAACTGGCCAACGTCTACCGCTCGCAGGGCCGGTTCACCGAGGCCTACGAGCTCGACACGCACGTCTGGAACCGGCAGAAGAACTCATCCGCGATCGGGCCCGCGCACCCGCACACGCTCATCACGGCCAGCGGGCTGACCGCCGACATGCGCGCGCTCGGCAAGTTCGACGACGCCCTCGAACTGGACGAGCAGACGTACGCGGCGCTTCAGGACCTCTACGGGGAGGACCACCCCCGGACGCTGATGGCGGCGAACAACCTGGCCGTGTCGCACCGCTCGGTGGGGAACTACTACAGCGCGCGCACGCTGGATGAGGACACCCTGGAGCGCCGGCAGGCGGCACTGGGGCAGAAACACCCCTACACGCTGTTCTCGGCCGCGAACCTGGCCCGCGACCTGCGGGAGGGCGGGCAGTACGAGGAGTCCGTGACGCGCCTGCGCGCGACCTACGAGACCTACATCGAGGTGCTGGGCGACCAGCTCCCCGACCCCCTGCGCGCCGCCAAGAGCCTCGCGGTGGCGCTGCGGAAGGCCGGGCGTACCGACGAGGCCCTCAAGCTGGCGGAGGGCACCTACGACCGCTACCGCCAGTTCTACCCCGACTCGCCGGACGCCGTGGCGGCCGACGCGGAGGTCGCCGTGTGCCTGTGGGCGATCGGCGACGGCGCCGCCGCACGGGACCGTACCCGCCGGACGCTCGGCGTGCTCCGCGACGCCCTGGGCGAGGACCATCACTACGGCCGGCTGCTGGAGAACAACCTGGCCGTCTTCCTCCGGGACGTCGGCGACGTCGCCGGCGCGTACGAACTCGCGGCGTCGACCGTGCCGAGGCTCCGCGCGACCTTCGGGGAGGAGCACCCGTTCACGCTGGTCGGCATGCTGAACCTGGCGAACTGCGCCGCCGATCTGGACCGGTACGCCGACGCCGCCGAGCTGGAGCAGGAGGCGATCGCGAAGCTGACCGAGCGGCTGCACGCGACGCACCCCGACACGCTGGCCGCTCGCTGCAACCTGTCCGCCAGCCTGGAGGCGCTGGGCCGCACCACGGAGGCGAGGACACACCGTCAGGAGGCGATCGCGGTCCTGGGCCGGCTCCTCGGTGAGGACCACCCCGACGTCATCGCCGTCCGGCACGGCCGGCGTCTCTCCCGCGACCTCGAGCCGCAGCCCGCCTGATGAGACCGTCGGCCGATCAGGGTCCGGCGAGCCAGCGCAGCATGTCGGGCATGACGTTCAACGCGCCGAAGTGCGCGCTGCCGCGTTCCACGATCACGAACGAGAACGGGATGTGGTCGCCGAGCCAGCGTGAGTGACCGACCGGGGAGAACGTGTCCTCGGCGCCGTGCCACAGCATGATCGGCCGTTCGATGCTGCCGGGTTCGAAACCCCAGGAGGTGGCGAAGGCGTGCAGGTCGTCGAACCAGCCGTCGGCGGAGTTCCGCACGGCCTCGGCGTAGTTCTCGATGAGCTGGCGCCGGATGCCCGCGTCGGCCACGATCCGGCGGTCGGACTGGGTGAGCTCGTCGTAGAGGCTCGTGACCAGCTGCGCGGGGTTCGCCCGGATCCGGTCGGCGATCGGCCGGAGGCGGGCCATCACCGCGCCCCCGTCATCGCGGACCGCCTGGTAGGCGTCCACGTTCGACTCGGTCATGTCGGCGAACCAGTCGAGCCCGTCGGCCTCGCTCGGCGCCAGCCCGACGAGTACCGCGGCGCGGGTCGTCCGTTCGGGCAGGAGGGCGGCGCACGCGAGGGCGTGGGGTCCGCCGCCGGAGCGCCCGAGGACGCCGAACCGCTCCAGCCCCAGAGCGTCGGCTATCTCCGACACGTCGGCGGCCACATCGGCGACCCTGCGGCCCGGCCTGCGGTCGGAGCGGCCGTAGCCGGGCCGGTCGAAGGTGATCAGCCGGACGCCGAGCTGGTAGAGCACGAGGGGCCGCGGGACCGGGCCGAGACGGCTGCCCGGCGTGCCGTGAAGGAGTAAGACGGGACTCCCGTCCGGTGCGCCCCATTCCTCCACCGCGACTCTTCTTCCATCGCGCAGGTCGATCATGATCGTCAAGCCGGCCTCCCCTGAACACACCCGTGACCCGTCAGAGACTGACGTTTTTGCGGGGAGATTTCCAGCCCGTCGCGGATCGATTGATCACTCCCGCGGGCCAGATAATCTTGACCGGGTTCGTACGGTTTCGTGTGGGTGATGCCGCCGACCGGGCGGTGCCGGATTCGCCGGTACGGGCGGTTCGCTGAGATGGTGTCCGTCTGGACTGGACGTGCCACCGCACCGGCGAGGCTCTCCAGGGGCGGCGCATCGGGCGTCGCCGGTGGAGGTCACGACGCTTCTTCGTCACGGTGGGAACTCTTCGCCGCGGCGAGGTGTTGATCAGTCAACGTTTCGCCAACCCTCAGGCGGGATATCTTCAAGATCGTTTCCGGTTCGTACGCAGCGTGACGGGCGGCGTGCCGCGAACGAACCGAAGGCGTGGTGCCACCGGAGGACGAATGCCCGACGCGGGTGCCGTACGGTGCACGAGGCACCCCCGAAGCCACAGGTAGGAGGTGGAGCGACGATGCCGAGCGCTTCCTGTACGCAGTGCGGTCACACCAATCCGGACGGTGCCCGCTTCTGTTCGAACTGCGGCACTCCGCTCACTCACGGTGTTCCCCCGATGACAGATGAGCCCGGCGATTCGACGTCGACGATGTCGTTCAGCGCGATCGAGGACGCCGTCGCGGCCGAACTGGCCGACGAGCCGGCCGCCGATCACGTGGGAGTCGAGTCGCTCCCGCCCAACACGGCGCTGCTCCTCGTGAAACGAGGACCGAACGCCGGCAGCCGGTTCCTGCTCGACCGCGAGACCACCACCGCGGGCCGTCATCCGGAGAGCGACATCTTCCTCGACGACGTCACCGTGTCGCGAGGGCACGCGGAGTTCTACCGGCAGGGCGCGCGGTTCTCCGTACGCGACATGGGCAGCCTCAACGGCACCTACGTCAACCGGCGGAGGATCGACGAGACCGCCCTGTCCAGCGGCGATGAGGTCCAGATCGGTAAGTTCCGCCTGGTCTACCTCAGCAACGCGCTCGAGAGCGTGCCCGTCGGTGCGCCGGAGGCCGCCCCCCGCCCCCGGCGTGGCTGGTGGTCCCGATGGCGGCGGTGACGCCGGGGTGATGTCAACCGTGGGTGTACACGCAGATGTCAACCGCGGACTGACGAAAGTCGCCCGGCGACTTTCGTATTCTCGCGGTCTGGGAGCGAAAGATTGGCCGGACCGCAGCGAGAATTGGGGGGTTCTCGCGCTCCGGCCGGATGGGGCCCGACTGTGTGTCGATGTCCACGGGGCCCCAGAGCGGACGTCCGCACCGGTTCCTTTGGGGGAGGGGACCGGGGTCGCGGACGTTCGCGCGTTCGGGACCAGGGCCGCGGGCCGCCGCTGATCGGGGGCTACTCGTCGGTCTCCTCGGGGATGGCCGGCAGCTTCTGGGTGAGCACGCTTTCGGACGTGACGTTCGCCCTGGCGATCATGTTCCGCCGGTGTCGCAGCGCGCCGTTCTCCCGCAGCAGGTCATCGACCTCGGCCCGCAGCCGGGCCACGCGCTTGCTCATCCGGAAGTGGACCGTCACACTGCCGACGCCGACCCCCACCGCGAGCGCGGCCAGGGCGGGCATCCACAGCACGGCGACCGCGGCGACCACCAGAGGCAGGACGATCAACATGACCCGGGCATGGTCGCCGATCCAGTCCAAGGCGGCGTTGAGACGCCTCGGGATCTTCACGCGTACTCCTTCCACTGCGGCGGCACCGGCGTCACGGCGCGCGGGCGTCCCGCTCCTGGGGAAGCGAGAGCCGGCGCGCGCGACCGGTACCGCGCGTACCCCCGACAAGGCGAACGACACGAAGCATCCCGAGTGCCGGCCGCCCGTACACGAGGCCGGCCCCTGCGTACGGACCGCGCCGCGATGCGGCAAAGCGGGGTTGACCAGCACGAATCACCGGGCGTCGTTCGACTTCTTTCGGTGTCCAAGTCTGTCACGCGCCCGGGACCGGCCCGTCCCCACCCGTGCCACGCGGCCGTGTCACCACGGCCCGCCGAAGCGGGACTCGTCACCGTCTCCCGGCTCAGGGCGGACTTCTGCGCCGCGGAGCCGCCGCAGTCCCGGAGTCCTGGTGCCTACCCGGGGAGGACCCTGTCCAGGGTGATCGGCAGGTCGCGTACGCGGCGGCCGGTGGCGTGGTGGACGGCGTTGGCGATCGCGGCCGCGACGCCGGTGATGCCGACCTCGCCGATGCCGACCAGGCCGAGCGGCATCGTCGGATCCGGTTCGTCCAGGTAACAGATGTCGATCGGCGGAACGTCGGCGTGCACCGGCACGTGGTACCCGGCCAGGTTCGGATTCATGATCCGGCCGTTCCGTGGATCGACCAGGGTCTCCTCCGACAGCGCCATGCCGATGCCCATCACGATGCCGCCGCGCAACTGACTCGCGGCGGTCTTGGCGTTGACCACGGTGCCGACGTCGAAGGACCCGAGCCAGCGCGACACCCGCACCTCACCGGTGTCCGGGTCGACGCGGACCTCGCAGAACTGCGCCCCGCACGCGGCCTTGACCCAGCGGCGCCGGTCGAGCAGAACCTTCCCCATGAAGCGGGCCTGCCCGACCGCCGCGCCCACGCCACGGTCCGCGCCGACGGCGACCTCGATGTGTTCGCGCCCGGCTCGGGCGAGGATCGCGGCGTACGTCTCGCCGGGACCGGCCTTCTCCCAGAGTCCGCCGTCGCGCGCCTCCACGGCCTCCGGGCGTCGTGCCCGCAACGGCGAGCCGGTGCGTCGCGCGAGCGCGAGCACCGACCGTTTCAGCTTCTCGGACGCGGCCAGCAGGCTCGCGGCGACGCTCGCGGTCTGCATGGACCCGCCCGCGCCGGGGGCGACGGGCAGGGTCGAGTCGCCGTACTCCACGCGCACCGCCGTGAACGGCACGCCGAGGGCGTCCGCCGCGATCTGCGCCTGCGCGGTGGCCACGCCCATCCCCATCTCCTGCATGCCGCAGCGGATGAGGACGGTGCCGTCGGCGGACAGCCGTACGGTCACGTTGGCGGCGAACTGCAGCGACGGGTGGTACGCCGTCGCGACGCCCATGCCGACGAGCCACCGGCCGTCGCGCATCGACCCTGGCTCCGGCGTGCGGGCGGACCAGCCGAACCGCTCGGCGCCCAGGGCGTACGCCTCACGCAGCATCCGGTGGGAGAACCGCTTGCCGTCGATCGGATTCCGCGACGGTTCGTTGCGCATACGCAGTTCGATCGGGTCCAGGCCCAGCCGGCCGGCCAGCTCGTCGACGGCCGACTCCAGCGCGAACGTGCCGATCGACTCGCCGGGTGCGCGCATCGGGGTGTTCGAGAGCAGGCCCAGCTCGACGATCTTCTGCTCCAGCAGGATGTTCGGCGCGTCGTACAGGTGCCGCGACTGCGAGGTGACCTGTTCGGGGCCGCCGCCGACGTGTCCCCGGCGGGTCACGCTCGTGTGGACGAGGGCGGTCAGGCGGCCGTCGGCGTCCGCTCCCAGCGCGACCCGCTGGATGGAGGGGGTACGGCCGCCGACCGTGCGGTAGACGCCCTCACGGGTCAGCGCGAGGCGTACCGGCCGGCCGGTCGCGCGGGCGGCCAGTGCCGCGATGATCGTGCCCGCCCAGACCATGCCCTTGCCGCCGAAACCGCCTCCGACATACGGCGCGATCACTCGTACGGCGTCCAGCGGTATGGCGAAGCGGAGGGCGAGGTGGCGGCGGAGCCAGTCGATGTTCTGCGTGGAGTCGTGCACGGTGAGGCGGTCGCCGTCCCAGGCCGCCGTGGTCGCGTGCGGCTCGATGGCGTTGTGGTTGTACGGCGGCGTGGTGAACCGCAGGTCGACGCTGACCGGTGCCGTCGCGACCGCGGCCTCGGCGTCGCCCTTGCGTGCGCCGCCGGGCATGATCATGTTGCCCTTCTGCGGGGCGGCTTCGTCCTCGTGCGCGGTGAAGTCGACGATGGCGGGCAGCTCGGCGTAGGCCGGGCGGACCAGGGCGGCGGCCTCGCGGGCGGCGTCGAGGCTCTCGGCGACGACGACCGCGACCGGCTGGCCGTTCCAGTGCACCTCGTCGGTGCCCAGGTAGTTCACCGAGGTGCCGGAGACGAGCGTGCTCAGGTTCAGCGGGCTCACCGCCGGGGGCGGCTTGAGCGCGGGCGCGTTCTCGTGCGTCAGCACGGCGATGACGCCGGGAACCTCGCGGGCGGCCGCGGTGTCGACGGCGGTGATCCGGGCCCGGCTCACGGTGGCGTGCACCAGGGCGGCGTGCGCGAGGTCGGGATAGGGATACTCGGCCGCGTACCGGGCGGCGCCGGTGGTCTTGGCCGGTCCGTCCACGCGGTCGATCGGGCGGCCGACGTTCTTGCCGCCGATGTCGCGGGGCAGGCTTGGAGCCTCGGTGACGGTCATGGTTCCAGCTCCCTCAGTGTCGCGACGATCGTGCGGCGGGCCAGGCCGATCTTGAACGTGTTCCCGGGACGGCCCACGGCGGCGGCCAGCTCGGCCTCGGCGGCGCGCCGGTAGCTCTCCTCGGTGGCCGGCGCGCCCGTCAGGACGTGTTCGGCCTCGTGGGCCCGCCACGGCTTGGGCGCGACGCCGCCGAGGGCCAGGCGGACCGCGGCCACCGTGCCGTCCCGCACCTCCAGCGCGGCGGCGACGGAGACCAGCGCGAAGGCGTACGACGCGCGGTCGCGCACCTTCCGGTAGCGCGACGTCGTGGCGGCCGGTGGGGGCAGCTCGACCGCCGTGACGAGTTCGTCGGGGGCCAGGTCGGTCTCCACGTGCGGCGTGTCACCGGGCAGGCGGTGGAACCCGGTCAGCGGGACTCGCCGGGCGCCGCGCACACTCTCGACCTCCACCTCCGCGTCGAGCGCGGCCAGCGCGACGCACATGTCGGAGGGGTGGGTGGCGATGCACGCGTCGCTCACGCCGAGCACGGCGTGGTCGCGGTTCAGCCCGCCGACCGCGTCGCACCCGCTGCCCGGCTCGCGCCGGTTGCAGGCGGCGGCTCCGTCGTAGAAGTACGGGCAGCGAGTGCGCTGGAGCAGATTGCCGCCGACCGTGGCCATGTTGCGCAACTGGGCCGAGGCGCCGCTGAGCAGCGCCTGCGACAGCACCGGGTAGCGGGTGCGGATGAGAGGATGCGCGGCCAGCTCGGCGTTGCGTACCGCGGCGCCGATCCGTACGCCTCCGCCGGGCAGCTCCTCCACCTCGGTGAGCGGCAGCCCGGTGACGTCGACGACCGTGGCCGGTGCCTCGATGCCCTCGCGCATCAGGTCGACGAGGTTGGTGCCGCCGCCGAGGAACCTGGCCTCCGGCTCGGCGGCGATCGCCCGCACCGCCGCCGCCACGTCGGGCGGGCGCACGTACGCGAACGACCTCATGACCCCGCCACCTCCCGGATGGCGTCGACGATGCCGTTGTACGCGCCGCAGCGGCAGAGGTTGCCGCTCATCCGTTCCCGGATCTCCGCGCCGGTGAGCGCCGTGCCGTCCGGCGGCGTGACGGCGCTCGGCGCGCCCGCCGCGTGCTCGGCCAGCATCCCGATCGCCGAGCAGATCTGCCCGGATGTGCAGTAGCCGCACTGGAGGCCGTCATGCCGGACGAACGCCTCCTGGAGCGGATGGTCGAGTCCTTCGATCGTGGTGATGTCGCAGCCGTCGTACTGCACCGCCAGAGCCAGGCAGGAGTTGATCCGCCGGCCGTCGGCGAGGACCGTGCACGCGCCACAGGCGCCCTGGTCACAGCCCTTCTTGGTGCCGGTGAGCCCAAGGTGGTCGCGCAACGCGTCGAGCAGGCTGACACGCGGCTCGAGATCGAGCCGCTCCGTCGTCCCGTTGACCCGCATCCGTATCTCGGTCATGGCGCGAAGTTAACAGAACACCGGACTCTTAACAAGAGAACAGCGTTCTTTTAACATGCGTCGTATCCTGACGGCACCATGAAGCAGGCGTTCGTCCGGGCCCGGCGGCCGGAGCACAAGCGGCAGCGGCGCGAGGCGATCCTCGCCGCCGCGCGGGATCTCGCCGCCGAGTCGGGCGTGCGCAACGTCAGCCTGGGCGGTGTGGCGGCGGCGGTCGGGCTCGCCAAGTCCAACATCGCGCGCTACTTCGGCACGCGCGAGGAGATCTTCCTGGAGCTGGCCGCCGAGGGCTGGACCGAGTGGAGGGCCGCGGTGGCCGAACGCCTCCGCGAGGCGCACGGCGCGGAGGCGATGGTCGCCGCGCTGGCCGAGACGCTCGCCGAGCGGCCGCTGTTCTGCGACCTGCTCAGCCACACCTCCACGACGCTGGAACACAACGTCTCGGTGCCGGCCGCACGTGCCTTCAAACGGACCGTGCTCGGGGTGGTGGCCGAGCTGGGCCGGGAGATCGCACGGGCGCACGGCGACCTCACCGTGCGGGAGGGCTACGAACTCACCGGCGCGGCGGCCGCGCTCGCCGGCACCCTCTACCCGGCGGCCAACCCGCCGCCCACACTCGTGGAGCTGTACGCCCAGGACCCCGAGATCGCCGCCACCTGCCTGCCGTTCGTCCCCACGCTGACCCGCGCGCTCAGAGCGCTGGTCGCGGGGCTGCCGACGCTGCGCTGAAACAGCGACGGGGCCCACGGATGATCCGCGGGCCCCGCCGGGCGCCGGGCTAACTCAGGGCGAACTTCTGCGCCGCCGAGCCGTTGCAGTCATAGATCTGCAACCGGGTGCCGTTCGTCGTGGCTCCGCTCGGGGAGTCGAGGCAGCGGCCGGACTGGGGGTTGCGCAGCGAGCCGTCGGCCTGCTGCTGCCAGACCTGGCCGCCGGCGCCGTTGCAGTCCCAGAGTTCCACCTGGGTGTTGTTCGCCGTGCCGTTGCCCACGATGTCCAGGCAGCGGCCCAGCGTCCTGAGCGCGCCGCTGGAGAGGTGCGTCCAGTGCTGGTCCACGGCGTACGACTGGCAGTCCCAGATGTTGACCGCCGTGGAGTTCGCGCCGTTGTCGTCGCCGAGGACGTCGACGCACTTGCCGCCCGGCCCGACGATCGCGCCGCCTCCGTTGACCGCGAACTTCTGCGCCGCGGAGCCGTTGCAGTCATAGATCTGCAACCGGGTGCCGTTCGTCGTGGCTCCGCTCGGGGAGTCGAGGCAGCGGCCGGACTGGGGGTTGCGCAGCGAGCCGTCGGCCTGCTGCACCCACTTCTGGCCGCCGGCGCCGTCGCAGTCGTACAGCTCCACCTGCGTGCCGTTGGCGGTGCCGTTGCCGTTGATGTCCAGGCAGCGGCCGAGCGTGCGCAGCGTGTTGTCGGCGAAGTGCTCCCAGTGCTGGTCCTCGGCGTAGCTCTGGCAGTCCCACAGCTGCACCGGGGCGAGGTTGACGCCGGTGTCGTCGGCGGCGACGTCGACGCACTTGTTGCCCGGGCCGATGACCGTGCCCTGCGGGCCGTTCGGCACGTTCGTCTGACCGGAGTAGCCGACCGAGACGATGTTGGCCTGTACGGCGTTGTCGGCGGCGTCGGTCGGGTAGCCGGAGGTCATCACGCCTTCGAAGAACGTGCCCATGTTCCAGTTGCTGTTGTCGCCGCCCGTGCCCAAGATGATCGAGCCCTCCTGGTGCATGGGGATGTAGCCGCCGCGGTTCGGCAGCGCGCCGTTCCACCACGTGCTCAGGCCGCCGGACTGGGCGTTGCCGCCCTTGAGCGCGTACGTGGTCTGGCCGTTGTTCTTCAGCAGCGCGGTGACGTAGGTGCTGTTGTTGCCGAGGTTCGCGGTGTTGGAGCCGTTGGCGCCCTGGAACATGCCGTTCTCCAGGTCGGCCTCGACCCACGGTCCCGAGCCGTTGCACGGGGCGAAGTAGCAGGTGGTGGCGATGCTGACGGCGTCCATGTGGCCGTTGCCGGTGTCGGCCGGTGTGGCCTCGGCGTTGCCGTAGTCGAAGCAGCACGCGGACCCGACGTGGGTGCCGCTCGCGACCATGTACATGCCTTCGGGCTGTCCGTTCTGGGCGACGCCGGACCCGACGGCGTGCCGGTAGCCGTGCCGGGGAGAGATCCACACGCCGTACGCCTTGTGACCGCCGGCGGTGACCGCGATCTCGCTCGCGTCCGCGGGGTAGTCGGCCCCCGTCCCGGCCGTGCCGGCCGGAGACGGCGTCAGGTCGTTGTGGCGCGAGGTCTGGTCGTAGATCTTCGTGATGCTGCACGTGGTGCCGTTGCAGAACGCGTCGTGGTCGCCCGCATTCGCGTAGCCGCCCGCGGACAGCACGCCCACGTCGTGCGTGGCGTGGTCGGAGGCGCGGGTCAGCTGGTAGAGCGGGCCCGAGTAGCCCGCGAACAGGGCGCGTACGGTGCTGTGCGCGGCGACGCAGGGTGTGCCGGCCGCGCCGTAGATGTCGCAGGGGAGGGAGGTGGCGGCGCGCGCCGTTCCGGTCAGCCCGGCGAGGGTGAACAGGGCGAGGAGGAGGGCGGCGAGGACGTGCCGGACGCGGGCGGCTCCCGGCGTCGGCGGGGATGCGGAGGGGAGGACGGCGGCAGGCACGCGTGGGGCGGGGCGAGGTCTGCGCATGGCGACGGGCTCCTGGGTGCGGAGGGATGGGAACGCCTGCGGGCCGGCGCCGCAGACGCGGGGGCGGGGAATGCACCTAGGTGTTGATTTACGTTAAATAGCCGGATGAATCATGTCAATCATTGTTTAATTCGCCGAGCTGTCATGTTCGATTGCGTTGATTTCGCGTCATTTGCATTTTCATTCTGCTGGGGCGGATGAGTCGGAATAGAGCGCGTTTTCCGTACGCGTACCTCGGACGGGGAAGGCGTCACCAGCTCCCGCCTCCGCCACCGCCACCGCCGTCACCGACGGACATCCCTCCTCCGCCGCCGGAGGGACCGAGGGGATGGTGATTGACGTCTCCGCCGTAGCCGGAGACGCGACCGGAACCCCGGCTCGTACGACCGGTGGTACCGCGCAGGGGGCGGTGCCGGGCCCATGTCGCCGCCAGGCTGTTGATCGAGGCGGCGACCGTCTCTTCCGTCTCCCGCTCACGCCTGCGCCCACGTCCACGCTTGCGCCCGGCGACCGTGAACCAGTCCAGCTCGCCGCGGAGCGCCGACGGCGCCAGTGCCTTGGCCCAGATGTTGGACCGCTCGAACGCCATCGCGTAGGGGAACGCGCGCGACAGGGCGGCGAGGTCGTCGGCCGGCGGTTCGCCCTTCACCGTCGTTCGCCATGCCTCCGCCTGGGCCTCCGCCCGCGCGCCCGCCGCCCGGCGCGGCACGGCGTACCGTCCCATCACCGCGAGCGCCGGCACGATCACCAGTGCGGTCAGGCTCACCCACGCCGCGCCGGCGAACGACGACACGGCGCAGGAGAGCCCGAACAGGATCACGCCCACGACCGCGGCCGACCACGCCGCCACGTCTCCCTGGACCGCCTGCGCCCGCTGGGACCTGCGGTACCAGCCGAGCTCGACGAGCGAGCGCTCCAGCGATTCACGCATCGGGCCCAAAGGGGCCCGTGTCCGCATCATCTGGACGGACGCGGTGCGGTTCGTGCCGAAGACGCCGGCGAGGAACCGGCGTTCGACGTCGAGAAGGTCCTCCTCCGCCGCGTCACCCCGGATCGCCCGGACCCGCTTCTCCTCGTCGGTCAGCCGGTACGCCTCCAGGCGGATGTGGCCGCGTACGGCCAGATCCACCAGGGTCGCGGCGAGGGCGGCCCGGTCCGCGCGAGGGCCGGCCACCGCCAGGGCGGCGGGTCCCGGCGGGACGCGCGGGCCGTCGGCGGCGTGCGCCCGGCCACGGCGGCGGCGCGGCAGGAACCACCAGGCGGCGATCAGCAGCAGGCCCGCCGCCGCGCCGAGCCCCACCGTCGTGAACCGCGTCACGGCGAACGGCTTGACGAGCGCCCGGAGTTCGGGCGGCGAGACGGGGACCGAACCCCGCGGGAGCCCGACGCGGACGGTGAGCCCGGCGTGGCTGGGCAGCCCGGTGGCGGCGAAGGTCGCGGTGGTGCCCGCCGACCTCGCCCGTTCGCACCGCGCCGTGGCGTGTTCGGCGCCTGCTGCGCAGGTCGCGTTTTGGATGGGCACGGGCGAGCGTACGGTCACGTCGGCGCGCGTGATCGGGACGCCCCATTCGGCTCCGATCGCGTTCCAGGTCAGGAGGGGGCCGGAGGCGTCGCGTGTCAGCGCGCGGTCGACGTCGTAGTCGATCGCGTAGGTCTGGGTGCCGGTGACGGTCCGGTGCGGATCGCCGATGCGCAGCTTCTTCGTGCCGTCGTCCTCCCGCACGGTGAGCGCGCCCGCGGGGCCGGGCGGACCGGTCACGCGGAACCCGCTGAACCCCAGCACCCGGTCGTGGCGCACGTCGTACCGCACGCGCTCGGGGATCCAGCGTTCGATGCCGTGCCGCCCCGGGCCGGGGGCGAAGGTGTACTGGATCCGCTCGGCGACGTGCAGGCGCCCGCCGGATTCGACGGTGAGGGTGACGGCGTAGGAGTCGATGCGCTCGGCCGCCTCATCCGCCGCGCGGGCACGGGCCGGCGCGCTCGCCGCCGGCAGGGCAACGGCCACCGAGGCCACGACCGTGGCGACTTGCCTGATCACCGGCCACCTGCCTGTCCTGGAGCTACGGCGCGGGTCGCCCGGCCGCCCTTTCCCCGCCTACCGCGCGGCATCCTGCCCGTCGCGCCCGGCCGGGCGCCAGTGGCGGGCCCGGCCGCGCGGGATGATCACGGCGGCGGCGGCCACGAGCGCCACCAGGCCTCCCCCCACCGCCGCGACGACCAGCGCCCGGCCGCGCGCCGCGTCGGAGGCCGACCCGGGCATCCGGATGGCGCTCTCGGGCGGCGGCGCGGTCGCGGTCGCCGGGGACGAGACGGCGGACACCGCGGCGTACGGGTCCAGCACCGGGATCGCCGCCGGGTAGGCGGACACGACCAGCCGCCGGGCGACCTCGGCGGCGGTGAGCCGGGGCTCGTACGCCCGGATGAGCGCCGCCGTCCCCGCGACGTTGGCCGCCGCCAGCGACGAACCGGAGCCGATGAAGTGCCCGGTGCCCTTCGGCCCGTGGCTCACCACCGCGTCGCCGGGCGCGGCGATGTCGGCGGCGAAGACGTTCGGGGCGTCCTTCGGGCGTGTGCCGCCCTCGCCGTAGTCCTCGACCGAGACCACCTGCGGGATGAAGGCCGGGAAGTAGGGCTGGGCCGGCGGGGCGCTCTGCGTGGATCCGGTCACCGCCCCCACGCCGGTGCCGGCGGAGGGGATCGCGTCCGGCGCCGCGGGCGCGACCACGAGGACGTCCTTGCCGGCGGCGTACTGGACCGCCGCGGTCATCTCGGGGCGTCCCTTGGTGAGGGCCACACCGACGTACACGACCCGTGCGCCGGCGTCGACCGCGGAGCGGATGCCGGACGCGACCGCGCCGGGATCGGCCTCCCCGCGCCGGCCGGTGCCGCGTACCGCGAGGATCCGTGCCCGGGGGGCGACGCCGCCGCCGGTCGCGTCGTCGGCGCGGCCCGCGATCAATCCCGCGGCGAAGGTGCCGTGGCCGACGCAGTCCTTGCCCGCGCCGCCCGGCGCGGAGACCCGGCCGGCCAGCGCGGGGGCGTCCGGCGCGACGCCGGTGTCCACGACCGCGACGGTGATCCCCGCGCCCTGGCTGAGCCGGCGCACCCGTGCGAGGCTGAGGGCGCTCACCGTCCACGGCTGGGCGTGCGCCTCGGTGGGGGAGGCGCCGGTGCAGGACTGGCCGGAGGCGAGGGCCGACGGTATGACGGGCAGGCCGACCGGGGTGGGCTCGACGGCGGGCCGTCGCCGGTACGCGGTGGCCGACGCGGCTCCCGGCAGGGCGGAGACGGCGAGCGTGAGGGTGGCGACGGCCACCGAGGCGACGGCGCGCGCACGCCGAGGGACACGTCGCATGTGCTGAGCCTAAAAGAGCCGTCTTGTCGTTTTCTTGTCGTCGGCGGCAATTATCTCCGCTGGTCCGCGCGGAGCCGGGGGAGGGTGTCAACCGGTCCCCCTGAGCGGCATGATGGTCCGAAGGCGTACAAATCAGCGCCGCCCACGACATCATCGACCAACGGCATCACACCGCTCCCGAGGAGGGTCCAGCGTGTCTCGGCAGTTGCTCACGGTCTCCCCCGACGGGCCGGGCGGTTTCCGGACGATCCAGGAGGCACTGGCCGCGGCACGTACGGGGTCGGTCGTCCGGATCCGGCCGGGCCGGTATGCCGAGAGCCTCGTCATCCGTACCCGGGTCACCATCGTGGCCGAAGGTGAGCGGGGCAGCGTGGAGATCTGCCCGCGCAGCGGCACGGCGGTGATGCTGCTGACGGACGCCGTGATGCTGACCGACCTCACGCTGCGCGGCGGAGGCGACGACGTGCCGGTGGTGGACGCCGCGCACGGCCAGATCGCGATGGAGGGCTGCACCGTGGCCGGCTCCGGGTGGACGGCCGTGCTCGCCCGCGGCGCCGGGTCGCTGGCGATCCGCGGCTGCCGTATCACCAACGCCGAGGGCGCGGGCATCGTGGACACCGCCGAGACGGCCAGTGTCATCGAGGACTGCCTGATCGAGAACCTCGGCACCTCCGCCGTCGTCCTGGGCGAGAAGGCCCGCTCGACCGTACGCGGCTGCCGGATGCGCGACGCGCGTGGCAACGGTGTGCTGGCCAACGGCGAGGCGCAGGGCACGATCGAGGACTGCCACATCGCCACGACGTCCAAGCCGGCCATCGCCCTTGAGGGCGACAGCGCCACCAGGATCGTGCGCACCCACGTGCGCGACTGCGCGGTGGGCGTCTACGTCACGAGCGGCTCACGGCCGGTGCTGGAGGACGTCTCGGTCAGCGACATCACCTCCGGACCCGGCATCGTGCTGGCCGGCGGCGCGGACCCGCTGGTGCGGCGCTGCCGGACGTCCCGTACGAAGGACAACGGGCTGGCGGTCACCGAACGCTCGCGCGGCACGTTCGAGGAGTGCGAGTTCACCGGCTCGACCGCTTCCGCGGTCAAGATCTCCGGCTCCAGCTCGCCGTCGCTCAGCGGCACGGCGGTGCGCGAGTGCGGCGACGCGTCGGCGTCCGTGCTGCTGACCGAGGACTCCGTGGCCGAGTTCGACCGGCTGGAGGTGGCGGACGCCGCCGGCACCGCGATCGCCGTACGCTCCGGCGCCAACCCGCTCATCCGGTACGCGACCGTCACCGCGCCCGGCGGGATCGGCGTGGAGATCGCCGACGACGGGCGCGGGCGGCTGGAGAACTGCGTCGTCGAGCGGGCGACCGGCGCCGCCGCACGCATCGGCGGCGGGGCCAACGTGTCCTTCCGCGACTGCGCGTTCCGCTCGGCCGGCGACGCGGGCGTGGCGGTCGACTCCGGCGGCATGGGCGTCGTCCTCGACTGCGAGGTGTCCGACAGCGGCGCCTCCGGCGTGGTCGTACGCGAGGGCGGCGACGTGACCCTGACCCGGGCCCGGGTCAGCGGCTCCGGCGCGCACGGCGTACTGCTGTCGGCCGGGGCGCGGGCCACGCTCGACGCCTGTGAGCTGTCCACGAGCCTCGGCGACGGCATCCGGGTCGACACCGCCGAGGCGGTCTCGGTCATCGGCTGCGCCGTACGCGACAACCGTGGTGCCGGCCTGCGTCAGCCCCGCCCCGGCGGGCGGCTGACCGTACGCGACCTGGAGAGCTCCGGCAACGCCGCTCCCGACTCCTGGGGCGTCGAGGCGGGTGAGGACGCCGAGCCCGGAGCGCCCGACAAGCCCGCGGAGACCCCGGCGCCCAAGCCCGCCGGGCCGCTGGAGGAGCTGGACGCCCTCGTCGGCCTGCAGGGGGTCAAGCGGCAGGTGCGCACGCTCGTCAACCTCAACCAGATGTCGCAGCGCCGAGCACGGCTCGGCATGCCCGTGCCGCCGATGAGCCGGCACCTGATCTTCGCCGGGCCGCCCGGCACCGGCAAGACCACGGTCGCCCGGCTGTACGGCGGCATCCTCACCGAGCTGGGCGTGCTGCGCAGCGGACACCTGGTCGAGGTGTCCCGCGCCGACCTGGTCGCCCAGTACGTCGGCGCGACGGCCATCAAGACCACGGAGGCGTTCAACGACGCCCTCGGCGGCGTGCTGTTCATCGACGAGGCGTACACCCTGGTCTCGGAAGGGAAGAACGACTTCGGCCGGGAGGCCATCGACACCCTGGTGAAGCTCATGGAGGACCACCGCGACGAGGTCGTGGTGGTGGCGGCCGGGTACACCGAGGAGATGCAGGCGTTCCTGTCCGCCAACCCCGGCATGGCCTCGCGGTTCAGCCGGACCATCGAGTTCACCAACTACTCGGTCGACGAGCTCGTGACGATCACCGAGAACATGTGCAGGGGCCACCGGTACGAGCTGGACCCGCGCACCCGGCAGGCGCTCGCCGCGCACTACGAGCGCATGCCGCGCGGCGCCACGTTCGGCAACGGCCGCGCGGCGCGCGGCGTCTTCGAGGAGATGGTCGACCGCCAGGCGTTCCGCCTCGCCGGGATGACCGACCCGGCCGAGAGCGACCTCTCGCTGCTCCTGCCCGAGGACGTCAGCGACGACGCCGCGCGGGCGACCGAGCCCTCCGCCGACCGCGAGACCCTGCTGGCCAGCCTTTCCAGCATGGTCGGCCTGCACGCGGTGAAGCGCGAGGTCAAGGACATGGTCGACCTGCTCACCGCGGCCAAGCAGCGGGAGGCCGCCGGGCTGCCCGCGCCCAACATCAGCCGGCACCTGGTCTTCACCGGCTCACCCGGCACCGGCAAGACGACGGTGGCCCGGCTCTACGCCGAGCTGCTGCACGCCCTCGGCGTGCTGCGCCGCGGGCAGCTGGTGGAGGTGGCGCGCGCGGACCTGGTGGGCCGCTACGTCGGTCACACCGCGCAGCTCACCCGGGACGTGTTCCAGACCGCGCTGGGCGGTGTGCTGTTCATCGACGAGGCCTACACCCTCACCCCGGAGGGCTCCGGGAACGACTTCGGCCGCGAGGCCGTGGAGACGCTCCTGAAGCTGATGGAGGACCATCGGGACGAGGTCGTCGTCATCGTCGCGGGCTACACCGAGGAGATGCGGCGCTTCCTCGCCTCCAACCCGGGCCTGGCCTCCCGGTTCTCCCGGCACGTGGAGTTCGAGGACTACAGCACCGACGAGCTGGTCGAGATCATGCGGGGCCAGGCCGGCGCCAACGGCTACGAGTGCACCCCCGAGACGGTCCAGGCGCTGCGGGCGTACGTGGACGCCATCCCGCGCGACCGCAGCTTCGGCAACGCGCGGCTGGCCCGGCAGCTGCTGGAGACGATGATGACCCGGCAGGCCCGGCGCCTCGGCGGGATGAGTTCACCGGACGTGTCGGCCATGCGCTCGCTGCTGCCCGACGACATCCCGGCGGCGAACACCCCGAGCGCGCACTGACCCGCCGGCGCGCCGAAAAGGGGCAGCGGCAAGGAGTCGGCAAGCGGGCACCAAGACCGCCTGCCGAGGATGGGACGCGATGACAGCGGTCGCGTCGGGGATCTGGGGCGGCCTGTTCTGAACGAACGGATGGGGTCGCCTCCTTATGACGCGCAGCCAGGTGCTGGACCGGCCACTGAATCGGACTGTCGTCGCCCCCCGGCCGGTGCGCCCGGCGCAGGACCACGACGTGACGCCGGGCCCGGTGGGGCCGGACCCGGTGCGGTCGGAGCCCGTGCTGCCGGAGCCGGTGCTGCCGGAGCCGGTGCTGCCGGAGCCGGTGCGGTCGGAGCCCGAGCCGGTGCCGGAAGCGCTGGGGGACGCGCTGGGGGACGACGCGTTCTCCCGCACGCTCTATGAGCGGCACGGCACGGTCCTGCTCAGCTTCGCCGTCCAACTGTGCGGCGGCGACCGGTACCGGGCCGAGGACGTCGTCCAGGAGACCGCCGTACGCGCCTGGCAGCACCGGGGAATCCTCGATCCCACGACGGACCGGGTGCGCACCTGGCTGTTCACCGTCGCGCACCGGCTCGTGATCGACCACCACCGCGCCCGGCAGGCCCGGCCGAAAGAGGTCGCCGACGAGCCCGAAGAGCCGGCCGTACCCGATCCGGCCGACCGGCTCGTGACGCTGCGGGCGGTGCTGGAGACCATGACCGAGCTCACCGAGCAGCAGCGCGAAGTCCTCATCTACACCTATTACGTCGGCTACAGCGTGGAGCAGACGGCGGCCGTGCTCGGCCTCCCGCCGGGGACCGTCAAGTCCCGCGCCCACTACGCCATGCGCGCCCTGCGCGCGTCACTACGCGCCCAGGCCGTCATGGAGTGAGTAAATCGAAACCAGTACGCAAGCGCGAAAGCCTCTGATCGAACTGATCAGAGGCTTTCGCGCTTGGGGGTTCCAGCCGGCCTGGACAACGGTGCTGGTCCATCCGCCGTGTGGCGCAGGAGTTCGGTGTCGGCTACGGCCTGATGCGCCGGATCCTGCGGAGCCGGGCGGTCCTACGAGACCGCGGCGGGAAGGCGCGGTGATCGTCTCACCAGGCGACCGTGAACCTCGTGCGGTGGTGGGCCGGGCGCTCGGCCTCGTCGAGCAGGGCGACCGCGAGGTCCTCCATGGAGATCGCCGACCTTCCCGAGTCGTCGACGAGCAGCGTGTCGGTGCCGGTCCGGTAGGTGCCGGTGCGCTCGCCCGGTTCGAGCAGCGCCGGTGGGCTCAGATAGGCCCAGTCCACGTCGGTGCCGGTCGTACGGCAGACCGTGAGCTGCTCGGCGCACGCCAGCGCGATGGGCCGCCAGTCGGGGGGGAAGTCCGGGGCGTCGACCACGAAGCCGCCGGTGCCCGGCACCGTCAGGGTCGCCGCGCCGCCGACGATCAGCAGCCGGGCCGCCGGGTCCGTACGGGCCACGCCGGTCAGGAGGGCCTCGGCGGTCGCCGCGAGCTCGTGTTCCCGGCCGGGTGCCGGGCGGGTGGCCGCGATCACGACGTCCTGGCCGGTGCTCAGCCGGGCCACCTCCCCGGCGTCCGCGGCGTCGCCCGTACGGACGCGGGCGCCGTCGTGGCGATGGCCGGACCGGCGTACGACGGCGGTGACCTCGTGGCCGCGGTCCAGCGCTTCGGCCACCACGCGGCTGCCGACACCTCCGGCCGCTCCGAACACGGTGATGCGCATGTCTTCTCGTCCTTTCAGCAGGCGCGGGCCGGGGCGGGCGCCGGCGCGGGATCGGGAATGGGGGTGGGGGTGGGGAGGGGACGTGAGCCACGCAGCTGGCCGAGCAGCGTGCCGCCGAAGGCGATCGCCATGCCGAGCACCTGGAGCGGGCTGAGCGCCTGGCCGAGCGCGGCCCAGCCGATCACGGCGGCCGACAGGGGGCTGAGCAGGGTGAGGAACGCGACCGAGGTGGCGGGCAGCCGGGACACGCCGCGGAACCACAGCCAGTACCCGACGGCCGTACCGATCGCGCCGAGGTAGAGGTAGCCGCCCACCGCACGGCCGTCGAGGGCGGGCGGTCCGCCCTCGATGAGCAGGCTGAGGGGGACGAGGAAGAGCCCGCCGGCGGTGAGCTGCCAGCCGGTGAGCGCGAGCGCGCCGACGCCCTCGGGGCGTCCCCAGCGCTTGGTGAGCACGGTGCCGGCCGACATCGCCGCGGCCCCGGCCAGCCCGGCGAGTACGCCGACGGTGTCGAGCCGCGCGCCCGAGCGCAGGACCACCAGGCTCACGCCCAGCACTCCGACGATCCCGGCGAGCAGGCGGCGAGCGGTCGGCCGTTCGGCGAGCAGCACGGCCGCCCAGCCCAGCGCGAAGAGCGGTCCCACCGAGCCCAGCACGGCCGCCACACCGCCCGGCAGCCGGTACGCGGCCAGGAACAGCAGGGGGAAGAAGGCACCGATGTTCAACACGCCCAGGACCGCCGCCCGCCAGATCCACGCGCCGCGCGGAAGCGTCCGGGTGAGGGCCAGCAGGGCCAGCCCCGCCGGGAGCGCCCTCATCAGCGCGGTGAACATCGGCCGGCCGGGTGGCAGGAACTCCGTGGTGACCGCGTAGGTCGAGCCCCAAGCGAGCGGGGTGAGCCCGGTCAGTGCGAGATCACGCGCGTTGGGGAGGCGTGAAAGCGCCATGTCGATCCCTCCACATTGATAATCTCAACGTTGAGATAATTGTGGACCGAGAAGAGCTTCAACGTCAAGTAGTTCACCGTTGAGATTATTAGAGTTGAGAGGAAAGCATGGGTGACGCGGTGGATCTGGTGCTGGCCCAGTGGGGGCGGGAACGCCCCGACGTCGACGTGTGGCCGATGGGGATCGTCGGGCGGATCTCCCGCCTGTCGCGGTTGCTCGACCTACGGCTGAAGGAGTTCTTCGCCGAGCGCGGGCTGGAACGATGGGAGTTCGACGTCCTGGCCACCCTGCGCCGGTCGGGCCCACCGTACGAGCTGACGGCCGGCGCCCTCAACCGGGCGGCGATGATCACCTCGGGCGCCATCACCAACCGCATCGACCGAATGGCCAAACGAGGCCTCGTCGAACGAGTACCCGACGAGACGGACCGCCGCTCGGTACGCGTGCGGCTCACCGAACAGGGCTGGGAGACGGTCGAGGCGTTGGTCGGCCCGCACGCCGAGAACGAGGCGCTCCTCCTGGCCGCCCTGGGCCCACGCGAGCGCGACCGACTGGCGGGTACGCTCCGCGACCTGCTGGAGTCCCTCGGCGACACGTCACTCGACTAGATGTATTGACCCGCAGGGTTGCTGACGCGACTGATGGGTGGTCGACCATCGAGGAGGAGTCGTCTGCCGTGGATGGTGAGTCGGGCATGGGGGTGGGGCACCTGGTCAATCGCCGCCCGGGGGCCCGGCGGCGGGCCCGCCCTTGGCGGGAGGAACCATCCGTGGTCAATTACGGCGGGCAGCCCAGACGGTGCGCTCGGTGCGTACCGTCAGGTCGTCGCGACGCAGGATGCTGTGCGGGCTGCCGGTGTCGAGGAGCTGGTCGAGCGCCGTGAGGTCCTCGGGGGAGAGTCTGTCTGCGATGACGCTGCGGATGCGCTGCAGGACGCCGGTGGCGTAGCGGCCGATCGCTTCGCTGCGGGAGCCTTCGAGGTTCACGGCGATGGTGCGTTCGCCCTCGAGGGTGAATCCGGCGGCGGTCAGCATCGGGCCCCAGTCGGCGCCGCGGTGGGGCAGGTGTTCGGCTTGGCGGCGGTCGGCTGCGGCGTGGACGCGCTCTTCCAGGCCGGGCCGGTCCTCGGGGGCGTTTTCGGGCAGGAAGCGGGGATGGCCGGCCAGTTCGACGAGGGTGAACAGGCCGCCCGGCGCGAGCGTGTCGTGGACGGTGCGCAGCGCGCGGTCGGGGTGGGCCATGTGGTGCATCGAGGCCGACGCCCATACCAGGTCCGGTGAGCCGAGGCCGGGCCAGGCGGCTTCGTCGAGGTCGGCCTGCACGGTGTGCACGCGCTCCTGGGCACCGAGGGCGCATGCCTTGGTGCGCAGGCGCTGAAGGTGTTCGGCGGACGCGTCGACGGCGGTGACGTGCGCGTCGGGGAAGCGGTCGAGGAGGGCGAAGGTGCCCGCACCCGTGCCGCAGCCCAGGTCCACGATGTGGTGTGGGTCGGTCTGCAGCGGCAGCCATGCGGTGATCGAGGCGGTGTGTTCGGCGAGGACTTCGGCGTCCAGGTCGAGGATCTCCGCCTGGCCGTCGGTTCCGTGCTCGTGGTGGTGACCGTGCGAAGCGTCGGGGTGGGGGGTGTGCGTATGTGCGTGGTTCATGCTCTTCACGCTAAGACCGACATGCGCCTGCGGCACGAAGTGTCCCCGTTTACGCAAGATGATGGTCGGGGGTGCTGCCCGACGCGCAAGAGGTCACCGCCGCGGAGGCCGTCGCGCGGCCCGCGCCATCATTCGGGAGCGCCCTGGGTATCGTCGCCGTCGCTCTGGTGGCCGCGGCGGGCATCGCGGTCGAAGATGCCCAGGATCTCGCAGGGCCCGCCGTCGGTGCCGATCGCGTGCGGCATCATCGTGGGGAACTCGGCGGCTTGGTTGGTCTCAAGGCGGAAGCGGCGGTGGCCGAGCACGAGGATCGCGGTGCCGGACAGGACGACGAGCCATTCGCGTCCCGGGTGGGCGCGCATCCGCGCCGGGTTCTCGGGGGGCGGTTCGTTCATGCGCTGGCGCACCACGCTCATCCCCGGGTCGGCCTTGATGGTCCAGCGCATCCGACCGTGGGTGCTGTCGATCGTCGGGCTGGTGACGACGTCGTCGGCGGCGGTCTCCACGAGTTGATCCAGCGTGGTGTCCAGGGCGCGGGCGAGGGTGACCAACTGGTCCAGTGCGAGGCGGCGCTGGCCGTTCTCGATGCGACTCAGTGAGGACTGGCTGAGGTGGGCGCGGGAGGCCAACTCCTCCAGGGACCAGCCCTGCGCCACCCGCAAGGCGCGGATGCGTTTGCGTACGAGGCTGTCCAGATCTCCATCTTCTTGCGCCATAGGCAACAGTGTATGCCTTCACGGCAAGCCGGGCTTAGCGTCGTGTGTAGATGGTCCGCAACGTCTGGGACCAGTGCACGAGAAAGGCCGGAGGCCATGGCTGTGACAACTTCTCCGTACGCGAGTGACGCACTGCCCGGTGGGACCGTAGACGTCGTGGTGATCGGTGGGGGCGCCGCGGGGCTGAACGGTGCGCTGATGCTCGCCCGCTCCCGCCGCTCGGTCGTCGTGATCGACAGCGGTTCCCCGCGCAACGCGCCGGCAGAGGCCATGCACGGCTTTATCGTTCTGGACGGCACCCCGCCCCCTGAGATCCTTCGGCGGGGCCGGGAGCAGGTGCGCCAGTACGGAGGGCGCGTCGTCTTCGGCGAGGTAGCCTCGGCCGAGCCCGCCGCCCCGTCGAAGGACGGGGATCTGCGGTTCACCATCACTCTGGCCGACGGCCGGAGCGTGACCGCGCGCCGAGTCCTGGTGGCCACCGGCCTCAAGGACGTGCTGCCCGAGGTCCCCGGCCTCGCCGAGCACTGGGGCCACGGTGTGGTGCACTGCCCGTACTGCCACGGCTGGGAGATACGCGATGAGCCCATCGGCATCCTCGCCACCGGCCCGGCCTCCATCGGCCACGCACTCCTGTTCCGGCAGCTGACCGAGGACCTGACCTACTTCACCCAGGGCATTCACCTGGATGAGGCCACCCGCGCCCGCTTCGCCGCCCGCAACATCCGCATCGTCGACGCCCCGGTGCAGGAGGTCGTCAACAACGAGGACGGCACCCTCGCCGGCGTGCGCCTGACCGACGGCCAGGTCGTGGCCCGCCGCGCCCTGGCCGTCGCCACCCGGATGGAAGCCCGCACCGAGGGCCTGGACGGTCTGAAGCTGCCGGTGGAGGACCTGCCCGACAACATGGGCCGTCGCTTCGCCACCGGCATGGCCGGCACCACCGAGGTGCCGGGCGTGTGGGTGGCTGGCAACGCCACCGACCTCGCCGCCCAGGTCGGCGCTTCCGCAGCGGCCGGTGCCCTGGCCGGCGCCCACATCAACAGCCTGTTGGCCACCGCAGACACCGACGCGGCCCTCGCCGCGGCCCAGGGCGAAACTCCCGTCCTCTGATAATCCGGCCCGGCACCGGCCGCTGCACGCCCTCGACGCGTGCAGGGGCCCGGGCCGCCCCGCCCACCCTCCTTCACCCGGCGACCGGCCCTGTTCCGGCGCTGACTCGGCATGCCCGTTTTGAGAGGAATCCATGAGTACGAACCAGCCCATACCGGCCACGCCGGCCGACGGCGGGGGTGCCCCTGATGCGCGTCAGCTGCGCTCGATCCTGATCAGCGTCTCGATCGCCCTGATGGCGGTCATCGCCTCGGTGACCGGGCTGAACGTCGCGCAGACCCACATGGCCGTGGAATTCGACGCTTCCCAGAGCACAGTCCTGTGGATCATCAACATCTACACCCTTGCCCTGGCCGCGCTGTTGCTGCCGCTCGGCGCCCTGGGTGACCGCCTGGGCCGCAAGCCCATGCTCGTTGCCGGGCTGGCAGTCTTCGGCATCGCCACCGTGGTCGCCGCCCTGGCCCCAACAGCGGAGGTGATGCTCGCCGCGCGCGTGGTCAGCGGTATCGGCGCCGCGATGATCATGCCGATCACGCTGGCCGTCATCACCTCCACCTTCCCCGAAGAGCAGCGCGGCAAGGCGATCGGCGTGTGGACCGGCGTCGCCGGAGGCGGCGGCATCCTGGGCATGTTCCTCGCCGCGCTTCTCGTCGACGTCGCCGACTGGCGCTGGCTGTTCACCCTGCCCCTGGTCCTGATCCTGGTGGCCCTGGCCATGACGCTGAAGTCGGTTCCCAACTCCCGCGAGACCTCGGCCCACCGATTCGACACCCTCGGCGCCCTTGTCTCCGTGATCGCCGTGACCGGCCTCATCTTCGTCCTGCAGGAAGGCCCCGAACGCGGCTGGACCGCGCCCGCAACGCTGATCAGCCTGACCGTCGGTCTCGGCGCCGCCATCGGCTTCGTGGCCTGGGAGCTGCACCGCCGCGACGCCTCACTGCTGGACGTGCGCCTATTCCGGGAGCGCGGACTGTCAGGCGGCTCGCTCACGCTGCTGGTGGTCTTCGGTGTCCAGGCGGGCATCGGCGTGGTCCTCTTCCCGTTCTTCCAGGCCGTACTCGGCTGGTCGGGCCTGCTGTCCACGCTCGCGACGATGCCCATGGCCGTCGCGATGATGATGGCCTCCGGCCTGGCCCCCAAGCTGGCCGTAGGGATCGGCGCACGCTCGACCATGGTGGTGGGCATCGCACTGGCCGGCGTCGGCATGGTGCTCATGGCGCTATTCGTCTCCGTCAGCGGCGGCTACCTCTCCGTCCTGCCCGGCCTGCTCGCCATGGGCGTCGGCATGGGCCTGTCGATGACCCCGTCCACGGAGGCCATCACCGCCTCCCTGCCGCGCGACAAGCAGGGCGTCGCTTCCGCCCTCAACGACGTCACCCGCGAATTCGGCACCGCACTCGGCGTCGCCCTGCTCGGCGCACTCGTATCCGCCGGCTACCGCAACGCCATCGACGACAAGCTGCACGGCATCCCCCAAAGCGCCGCGGACACCGCCCGGGAAGGCGTCGCCAACGCCGTCGAGGCGGCCGGCAGCACCGGCCCGCACGCACAGGACCTGCTCCATGCAGCCCACCAGTCCTTTATCGACGGCTGGCAGCAGGCCATGTGGGCAGGCGCCGCCATCATGGGCGCCCTACTCGTCTACATCGCCCTCCGTGGTCCCAAGAACACCTCCTCTGCGGTCGCGGACGAGACGGACCCCGCTGAGGCTGTCTCCGCCGGCTGACCGCACAAGAGCCGGGTCACAGCCGGAAGCAAAGGACAGAACCACCCCGCCCACTGTCAACAACGCTCGTGGTCAATACAACTAGAGCAGTAACCCGAACCGGTCACCGTGCGGGCGAGGCCCTCGCCCGTGTGAGGGGGCTCTCGCGGGCGGCTCAGTCGAGCAGAGCCGTCTGCATCTGCACCGTCTTTCGCCGGGCGATCCGCAGCGCCCGGCCGGGGGGCAGGATGCGGCCCTTGACGTTGCCGAACAGGAAGCCCTCGTCCGGCGGGCAGGACATCAGCAGGGACGGCGTGTTGACCTCCTGGAGCCGTCGCATCATCATCTCGTTCAGGCCGCGCCCCGCGCCCGCGGCGGACCGGGCGACGACCACGTGCAGGCCGACCTCCCAGCCGAGCGCGAGATGGGGGATGAGCGGGTCGAACGGGTGCTGCATCGGGCCCGCGCCGACCATGTCGTAGTCGTCGACCAGGATGAACAGCCGGGGGCCGCTCCACCAGTCGCACAGCCGCATCCGGGCCGGTGCGATGTCCGGGCCCGGCACGCGGGCCCGGATCGCCCGCCCGGCGCCGTCCAGGAGGTCGCGCAGCGCGTCGATCGAGACGGCGTGCCCGAGCCGGTATTCGTCGGGCACCGCCTCGACCAGTTCACGGCGGTAGTCAACCACCATGATGCGGGCCTCTTCGGGCGTGTACCGCTCGGTGATGGCCTTGGCCATGAGCCGCAGCAGGTTCGTCTTGCCGCACTCGGTGTCGCCGACCACGATCATGTGGGGGTTCTCGCCGAAGTCGTGCCACACCGTGGAGAGCCGCTCCTCCTCCAGCCCGAGGGGCACGCGGAAGTCGCCCTCAGGCGCGGGCAGCTCGCTCGCGTGCAGCGTGGCCGGCAGCATCCGCACCGGTGGCGCGGGCGGCCCCGCCCAGCTCTCGCTCACCGCCGCGACCAGCCCCGCGACCCCCTCCGCGAGGTCGCCGGCGCTCTCCACCGAGTCGATGCGCGGCAGCGCGGTGAGGTAGTGCAGCTTGTTGTCGCGGGTGATGCCACGGCCGGGGGCGCGCGGCACCGAGGCGGCGCGGCGCGGGTCGATCTCCGAGTCCATCGGGTCGCCCATCCGCAGCTCCAGGTGTGTCGCGGCCTGGTCGCGTACGGCCGCCGACAGCTCGACCCAGCGGGCGGTGGTGATGATGAGGTGGATGCCGTAGTTCAGGCCCCGGGCGGCGATCGCGTTGAACGTCGGGAGGTACCGGTCGTAGTCCTGCCGGAGGGTCGACCACCCGTCCACGATGAGGAACACGTCGCCGTGCGGCTGGTCGGCGAACTCCCCCTCCGCCCGGCGCCGCCGGTAGGTCGCCATCGAGTCGATCTCGTTGGCGAGGAAGAACTGCTCGCGGTCGGCGAGCAGCGCGGTGACCTCCGCGATCGTGCGGCCGACGCGTTCGGCGTCCATGCGCGCGGCGACCCCGGCGACGTGCGGGAGGCCGGCGAGCCCGACCAGCGTGCCGCCGCCGAAGTCGAGGCAGTAGAACTGCACCTCGCGTGGCGTGTGGGTGAGCGCCAGCGCGGAGATGAGGGTGCGGACGAGCGTGCTCTTGCCGCTCTGCGGACCGCCGGCGATGGCGACGTGGCCGCCCGCGCCGTGCAGGTCGATGACCAGCAGGTCGCGGATCTGCTCGAAGGGCCGGTCGACGATGCCCACCGGCACGGCGAGCTCGCCGCGGAGCTCCCAGTCGACGGTGGTCAGGCCGAGATCGTCGTCGGGTTCGAGCGGCGGGAGGATCTGGTCGAGGGTCGGGGGCAGGTCCAGAGGCGGCAGCCACACCTGGTGGGCGGGCGGCCCGGCGTCGCGCATCCGGTCGACCGCGACCGACAGCAGCGTCTCGCCGGTCTCCTCGGGCTCCTCCTCGCTCTCCACGGGCTCGGGCGGCTCGACCGGCGCGACCCGCGAGGCGGACCACGGCACGACCTGGCTCGCGACCCGTGCCTGGTCGGCCCGGCCGCGCGCCCGGTACGGCCCGGAGGAGTAGGCCGCGCGGAACCGCGTCAGCGCCTCGACGCCGGTCTTGAGAAAGCCGCTGCCGGGCTGCGGCGGCAACGTGTGCGCGTCGGGTACGCCGAGCACGCCGCGGCTCTCCATGGCCGAGAACGTCCGCAGGCCGATGCGGTACGACAGGTGGCTCTCCAGCTGATGCATCCGGCCCTCGTCGAGCCGCTGTGAGGCGAGCAGCAGGTGCACGCCGAGGCTGCGGCCGAGCCGGCCGATCATCACGAACAGCTCCATGAAGTCGCGGTGCGCGGCGAGCAGTTCGCTGAACTCGTCCACCACCACGAACAAGCTCGGCAGGGGCTCCAGCGGCGTGCCGGAGGCACGCGCCTTCTCGTACTCCAGCACGGAGACGTAGTTGCCCGCGGCGCGCAGCAGCTCCTGACGCCGCATCAGCTCGCCGTGGAGGGCGTCGCGCATGCGGGCGACCAGGGACGCCTCGTCGGCGAGGTTGGTGATGACCGCGGAGACGTGCGGCAGCTCGTCCAGGCCGAGGAAGGTCGCGCCGCCCTTGAAGTCGACCAGGACGAAGTTGAGCGTCTCGGAGGAGTTGGTCAGCGCCATCGCCAGCACGAGCGTGCGCAGCAGCTCGCTCTTGCCCGAGCCGGTCGCGCCGATCAGCATGCCGTGCGGTCCGGTGCCGCCCTGGGCGGACTCCTTGATGTCCAGCTCCACCGGCGCCCCGTCGACGCCGACCGCGATCGGCACCTTCAGCCGCTCGGAGGGAGTGCGCTTGCGCCACAGTGTCCGCGGGTCGTGGCGGTACAGGTCGGGGATGCCGAGCAGCGTGGCCAGGTCGATGGTGGACGACAGGGGTTCCGCCGTATCGCCGCCCACGCCCAGCCGGTACGGCGCGAGCCGCTTGGCCAGCGCGGACGCGCTCCGTACGCCCAGCTCGTCGGGCCGGCCGAGCAGGGTCGTCTGCTCCTTGCGGTCGCGGTCGGTACGGACCAGCCGCAGCTCGCCGTCCCGCACGTCGAGGCGCAGGGTCGTACGGCCGGGCCGCCAGGTGAGCGCGCCGCTCAGGTCCAGCACGGTGACGTTGCGCATCCCCGGCCCGTCCAGCGGGTGCCCGGCCGGAACGGTGGCGCCGTCCACCACGATGAGCGTGTACGGCTCCTCGCGTCCGGTGTGCGCCTCCGGGTCGTACTGCGGGCGCTCCCAGAACTCGGCGCCCAGCATGCCCTCCAGCTCCGGAAAGTCGGTGGCGATCATGCGGACGGGCCCGGCGCCGTCGTTGTCGTGCGGGTTCAGGTTGTGCGGCAGCCACTTGGCCCACTCCCACTCGGCGCGGCGGCCGGGCGCGACGCACAGCGCGAGCCACAGGTCGTCCGGGCAGTGGAAGACGACGAGCTGGGCGATCATCGCCCGGACCATCCCGCGGATGGCGTCCTCGTCGCCGCGCATCAGCAGCCGGGCCCAGGACCGCAGGTAGACGGCGGTGGGCTGGTTCGGCACGGTGGCGTACGCGCGGATGAAGCTGCGCAGCGCGTGCGCGGTGAGGGGCTCGAGGTCCTCGACCGGCTTGCTGGACGTCGGCGACAGCCGCAGCCCCAGCTTCTGCTCACCGATCGCCAGCCGCGCCTCGGCGAAGTCGGGGTCCGTCGGCCGGCGCTCCCACATCCGGGTGGTGCCGACCACCGACCACAGCGTCTGCGGCGCCGGGTGCCGCCAGACCAGGGCCTTCTGCTGGTCGCGCACTGCCGAGCGCACCTTGCGCCGGGTCTGGGAGAGATAGCGCAGGTAGTCGCGGCGCGCGCCCTTCAGCTTCTGCTTGCGTTCGCTGCTGCGGCGCATCCCGTTGCCCAGCAGCATGGCGCCCGCGGCGAGGACCATCATGATCAGCGAGATCGGCAGGAAGCCGTTGGCCCTGCTTCCGCCGCCGCGCGTCATGTACATCATGACCATGGCACCGGACATCAGCGCCATCGGCAGGTAGGTCCAGACGGCGGACGAGTCGGGCACCGTCTCCGGGAGCGTGGGCGGCTCCTGGAGATTGATCTCCCCGTCGGGCATCTCCGGCGCACGTCGGCGCGCCGGCCTGCGGAAAAGCACGAAACTCAACGAGGGCCTCCTGGCGTGTACGGCACGGCACAGCGGCGGTGGGTCGACGGTGTGCGGAGAGCGGCCGAGGAGAGCGAGCGGACTCGTTGCCAGGCATCGTACAGTGGCCAGCCACCGGCCGGATCGCCCGAACCCGGGGTGAACCAGGTGTTCGCCGCGTACGTATGCCCAAGCGGAGAGCACTGACGAGACCGACCGAACAACACAACACGCCCGAACCTCGAAGGAGGGCCCATGGCCAATGGCACGGCGGCGGGACTGTGCCGGTTGACGGTGCGCGCGCCCTCGAAGGCCATCGACCTCGCCGTCCCCTCAGACGTTCCGGTCGCCGACCTGCTTCCGGCCGTGCTCGGATACGGCGGGGACGACCTCGGGGAGGCGGGCCTCGAGCACGAGGGCTGGGTGCTCCAGCGGCTGGGCGAGGCTCCGCTCGACCACGAGGCCACCCTCGAGTCGCTCGGGCTGCGCGACGGTGACACGGTCTACCTGCGGCCTCGCACCGAGGCGCTGCCCGAGGTACGGCTGGACGACATCGTCGACGGCATCTCGACCACCATGAAGGAGAGCCCGCACGGCTGGAGCCCGCAGGCGAGCCGCCGGCTGCTGCGCGGGCTGACGCTGGCGGCCCTCATCGGCGCGCTGGTCATCATCGCGCTGCCGGGCGGTCCGGCCGTGCAGCGCGAGATCACGGCGGGCGCGTTCGCGCTGCTGCTGCTGGCCGGGGCCGCCGCGGCGAGCCGCGCCGTGGGCGACGCCGCCGCGGCCGCGCTGCTGGGCGCGATGGCCGGCCCGTACCTCGTGCTGGCCGGTTGGCTGTTGCCCGGCGGCGCGCTGGCCGGCCCGGACCACTACCGGACGCTCGGCGCCCGGCTGCTGGCCGCATCCGCGGCGGAGGCGGGCGGCTCGGTGCTCGCGCTCGCCGTGGTGGCGGCCTACACGGCCTTCTTCGTCGGCGCGACGGTGTTCGCGATCGCGGGCGCGCTCGGCGGCACCCTGCTGATGGTCGCGAACATGCCACCCGGGCACGCGGCGAGCATCGTCGCCCTGGTGGCGGTCGCCTTCGGCGCGTTCGTGCCGTCGCTGTCGTTCCGGCTGTCAGGGCTGCGAACACCACCCCTGCCGACCAACGCCGACCAGCTCCAGGAGGGCATCGAACCGCGCTCGCCGTCGGCCGTCGCCGCCCGCGCGGTGCTCGCCGACACCTGGATGACCGCCCTGTACGCCACGGCCGGTCTGACCTGTGCCCTCTGCGTGACCGCGCTGGCGCGGGACGGCCGGCTCGCCCAATTGCTGATGGCCGCCGCGGTGTCCCTGCTCCTGGTGCTGCACAGCCGGGGCCTGGGCAACGTCTGGCAGCGGCTGTCCCTGGTCGCGCCGGGAGTCTGGGGCGCGGCGATGATGGTCGCCGTCGAGGTCGCCGGGGCCGATCCGGGCGGCCGGACGCTGCCGGCCGTCGGGGTGGCGGCGGCCGCCACGTCGCTTCTCATCTGCGGATGGATCGTTCCGGGCCGCCGGCTCGTGCCGTACTGGGGCCGGGCCGCGGAGATCCTGCACAGCCTGGTGGCGGTCAGCCTGCTGCCCCTGGCCCTGTGGGTCCTCGGCGTGTACGGCGAGTTGCGGGCGATCGGCTGACCGGAGGCTGGAGAGGACGGGCGGGAGACGATGCAGTCACGTCGTGACCAGGTCCAGGCCCACCTGTTCGTCATGGGCCGGATCACCTCCGGGATGCTGCGGGCCGACCCGGACGCGCCGGAGAGCCCGCAGGGCCGTACGAACCGCGGCGCGATCGCCGGGATCGTCGTCGCGGTGCTGCTGTGCGCCGCGGCGTTCATCTGGGGACTGATCTCCCCGGGCCGTTCGAACACCTGGCGTGACTCCCAGAGTCTGATCGTCGACCAGGACACCGGCGCCTCGTACCTCTATGTGGACGGCCGGCTCCGTCCGGTCCGCAACTACGCCTCGGCGCGCCTGATCGGCGGCACCAAGCTGACGACGCGCAAGGTGCGGAACAAGTCGCTGGCCGGCGCGCCGCACGGGCAGCCGGTCGGCATCGTCGGCGCGCCCGACTCGCTGCCGAGCCCGGCGGATCTCAGCCGGGACCCGTGGGCGGTGTGCTCCGGTACCGGTGCGGCCGGTTCCGTCGCCACCTCCACCACGCTCGCCGTGGGCGCGAAGACCACGGGCGACGCACCGCTGACGGCGGGTGAGGGAATGCTCGTCACCGGACCCGGTCCCGACGTGTACCTCGTGTGGCAGGGCAGCCGGCTCCGGCTGAACCAGAAGGGCGGCGCGATGTCCGCGCTCGGCTACGCGGGGCAGACCGTGTCTCCGGTCTCGGCGGCGTTCCTCGACGCGCTGCCGGCCGGGCCGGACCTGACCGCTCCCGCCGTACCCGGCATGGGCACCGCCGGACCGACGCTGGACGGCCACGCGACCCGCATCGGCCAGGTGTTCCGGGTCGGCGTGATCGGCGCCGATCCGCACTACTACCAGCTGCGCCAGAACGGCCTGGTAAGGATCAGCGTCACCGTCGCCGACCTGCTGCTGGGCGACCCGGACGTCCGCCGCCTCGCGTACGGGAACCGGAGCGCGACCGCGACCTCGCTGTCGGCCGACGTGCTGAACACGCACCTCGCCCCGGCGGACCAGACGTCGCCCCCGGGGGCGATGCCGGAGACGCCACCGCGGCTCGTGGGCCGCGGCACGCTCCAGTCCGCCTGCGTACGGGTCGCGCCGGGCGGCGCGGGCCCCCGGGTGAGCGTGGTGCTGGCGAACCCGGCCACGCTCGGCCTGGTCGCGCAGGCGCCGACCTCCGCCGCCTGTGTCCCGGTGGACCGCATCACCACCCCGCCCGGCGGCGGCGTTCTCGTACGGGCTCTGGCGGCCGACGGAGGCACGGGCGGCGCCACCGTGTACCTCGTCACCGACACCGGCACCAAGTACCGCGTGCCGACCAGCGGCGACCTCGCGGCGCTCGGCTACTCGGTCGGAGAGGCGGTGGCGCTGCCGTCGACGCTGCTGGCGATGCTGCCGGCCGGCCCGGACCTGAGCTCGGCGGCGGCGTCGGGCTCCGCCACCCCGGCGACGCCACAGCCGTGCGGAAACACCGCGCAAGGCGGTGACAAGTCGACGACAAGTCACGCCCGATAAGGAAAAGGGGCATGGGGCGATGAACCGGATGGTGGACGCGCCACCTCGAAGAGCGCTCTCCATCCTGCCCCCGTTCCGTGCACCCGAACCAGAGAGGAAGGCGAGCGGTGGCAGGCAGCGGAATGCAACAGTCGCAGGTTACGGCGACCAAGAACGGTATCAACGCCTTGGAGCAGGCGTTCACCGGCATCACGAAGATCCGGCAGGACGTCGAGTCGACGCGCCACAACCTCGCCTCCGGCTACAAGGGCACGGACGGCGGGGCGTTCGGTGATCTCATCAACGGCTGGGAACAGCAGTGCGACGTCATCCTCACCAATCTGCGGGACATGGTCGACAAGCTCAACACAACCCTCCAGAAGCAGCACCAGCAGCAGGGTTCGAGCAACGAGCAGATCAACCAGGCGTACAACCAGTCGGAGGCCGTCTTCAACGCCCTGCACGGCTGATCGCGGACCCCACTGACGAGAAACGAGGATTCCCATGAGCGAGGACTTCACCGACGGCTACATCTACGTCGACTACTCCCACATGAACAACGCGGCCGACGACCTGGTCTCCCAGACGAAGGCCATCGCCCAGACGATCTCCAACATGGAGATGGAGCTCACCCAGCTCAAGAACACCTGGATCGGTGAGGACAAGGACACCTACACCCAGAAGCAGACCGCGTGGGACAACGCCATCAAGGCGATGGAGGACATGCTCACCAACCATTCGAAACTTCTGGACGAGATCTCCGGCAGCTACAAGTACAACGAGAACAACCTCAGCCAGATGTGGTCCGAGGTACGGATCGGCGGTTGACCGCCCGCCTTCGGCCGCTCGTCGTACGGGCGGCCGGAGGCGGCGAAGAGAGCCCGACGTCCACGCACTCCGGAGAGGCGAGCAATGGCCGAGAACAAACTGAAGCTGGACAAGGCGGGGCTGAAAAGCTTCATCGACAACCAGATCGTCCCCTTCGCGAACTCCCTCGACAAGGTCGCGAATCAGGACAACGACGAGGGGGTGACGATGGACAGCCTCCTGGGGAACGGCAAGATCCCTGAGCACGAGAACGAGATCTTCAAGATCCAGCACCCGCTGTCGGTCGGCCAGCTCGCGACCGACGACTCGCGCACCCACGGCAAGGCGGTCGTCTCGAAGATCACCGACGTCGCGCAGTCGATCTCGGACATCTACGTCAAGCAGATCAAGCTGTTCAACGACCTGCACCGGAACCTCGACACCACGATCACCAAGCTGATGGACGGTCAGCACGACAATCTGACGAAGATCGACGGAAAGATCTTCCTGGACGGCCTGGGCACGTTGCCCGGCGACTTCCAGGGGACGGGTTCCACCGAGCAGTCCTGAGCGCCGGGTGACAACCCGGCCCACGCACATCTTCCACCGGAGAGCGGACCATGGCGGACGACAGCGACGACAAGGCCCCAGCGTATTCGACGAACGACAAGTGGGCCGAGGCCGTCAACCTGCTCACCGGTTACGTGCTGCCTCCGCGCGGCACGATCTTCAAGGACAAGCTGTACGGCAACGACGACATCCCGCTGATGAAGGTCGAGATCCACGACTGGGACGTCGAGCCGGACCTCGCCGAGCTGAGCGCCATCAACGCGATGAACTGGCGGACGCAGAACTCCGGCTGGCGCATCGAGAACACCGACTTCGTCGTGCCGTTCTTCAACGGGTCGACGAGCGTCGGGTCGACGGTGAACATGCGCAAGGCGCGGATCACACTGCTGGGCACGGACGCCAACCACGACGTCCCGGCGGGTGGCGTGACCCACGGTGCGACGTTCACCGAGAACAGCGGCAATCTCATGGGAGACGACTTCAAGGGGTGGGACTCCCGGCCGCTCGCCAGCTACAGCTACGGCGGTGGCATAGCGCTCAATGAGCTGCTGAACGCCCCGCACTACTCCACCTATGGGTTCTCCTGGAACGACATCCACGTCGATGACAAGAACGCCGTCGACCTGACCGGGTTCGAACGGGCCGCCAAGGCGTTCGACCGGGCGTCGCGGTTCTTCTACCTCTCCCGCGCCACGATCCAGAGCTGGGAGGATGAGCTCGGCGACTCGGAAGACCCGGCGTGGCGGGGACAGGCCGCCGGCGTCTTCTGGGACATCATCCACCAGCTCGGCGTGACGTATCAGAACTACTCCGACACGCTTCCGCTGGAATTCATCTTCTCCAAGGCCGGCGACGACCTGCGCCGGGCGAGGCAGGGCATCTCCAACGCGATCTCCAACCTGCACTCGACCTGGAGCACCTGGGCGCTCTACGAGGGCAACCCGTTGCGGTGGCTGCACGACATCCTGCTCGAGGTCACCGACGACATCTGGGACAACAACCTCGTCAAGGTCCGCGCCAAGGCGCACTACTACGGCGGCTACTACGGCGGCAGCACCACGTGGACGAACGAGGTCGCCAGCGGGGGCTTCACCACCAACGTCGGGTACGGCGACCTGAACGACCTCTCCACCTGGAAGAAAATCGGGGACGAGGCGATCACCCGCTGGCAGACCTCCGTCGTCAACACACTCGGGGAGGCCGGCAGCAAGGCACTCGACGCGGTCAACAACGCCTGGGTCGACCTGACCAAGACCCTGCAGAAGCTGACCACCCAGAGCGTCAGCCTCCAATCCGACTACCAGGCCGACAAGGCCGCCGCGGAACAGGACAAGGCGGACGCCGCGGCGGCCGCCGCGGCGGCGCATGAGAAGGAGATGGAGGACAAGGCGGCGGCCGACGCGGCGGCCGCGGCGGCGCACCAGAAGGAGATGGAGGACAAGGCCGACAAGCAGCGGGCCGACGACCTCGCGCATCAGAAGGAGATGGAGGACAAGGCGGCGGCCGACGCGGCGGCCGCGGCGGCGCACCAGAAGGAGATGGAGGACAAGGCCGACAAGCAGCGGGCCGACGACCTGGCCCATCAGAAGGAGATGGAGGACAAGGCCGAAAAGGAGCGCCAGGAACAGGAGCAGGAACAGAAGGAGCAGCAGGCCGAGCAGGAGAAACTGCAGAAGGAGCAGGAGGCCAAGCAGGAGCAGCTGCAGAAGGAGCAGGAGGCCAAGGCCGAACAGCAGTACCAGCAGCAGATGGCCATGCAGATGGCCATGCAGAAGGAGCAGGAGAAGAAGCAGGAGGAGCAGGAGAAGAAACAGGAACAGCTCCAGAAGGAACAGGAGGCGAAGGCGCAGCAGCAGTACGAGCAGCAGCGCCAGGACCAGGAGGAGCAACAGAAGAAACAGGAGGAGGAGCAGAAGAGACAGGAGGAGTTGGCCCAGCAGCAGTACAAGGAGCAGCAGAAGACCCAGGCCGAGTACCAGCAGAAGCAGGAAGAGCAGGCCAAGCAGCAGTACGAGCAGCAGCGCCAGGACCAGCAGGAGCAGGAGAAGAGGCAGGAGCAGCTCCAGAAGGAGCAGGAGGCGAAGGCGGAGGCCCTCCAGCAGAGGCAGGAGGACCAGGCCAAGCAGCAGTACGAGCAACAGCGCCAGGACCAGCAGGACCTGGCCAAGCAGCAGTACGAGCAGCAACAGCAACTCCAGCAGCAGTTGCCGGGCGGCGGGACCACCGCACAGCAGCAACAGCAGCTCCAGCAGCAACTCCAGCAGCAGCAGGACCAGTTCCAGCACCAACTGGAGAACGCCGTGGGCGGCCAGATGGGCAGCCAGACCCATCTCAACCCCGACGGGACCGTCACCACCGACTACAGCGACGGCAGCTCGACGACCATCAACCCGCACACGGGACTGGAGACGACGACCCTCCCGGACGGCAGTGTCAGCACCGAGCACCTGAGCCCCGGCCACTCCTTCACGAACCCCGACGGCAGCACGACGACGGTCAACAACGACGGGACCCTCACGACTCACTTCCCGGACGGCAGCGTCACCACGGTCAACCCGGAGACGGGCGTGGCGACCACACACGAGCCGGACGGGCAGACCATCACCACGCCGCTGGGCGGAGGTGCCACGCTGCCCCACGTCTCCACCATCGGCTCGAACTACGAGCCCGAGCTGCACGACCTGCCCTACGACGGGACGCTGGGCTCCGCGGCCTCCCTGCCGACGGCCCAGCAGGTGCCCGGCAGCTCCGTGACCGAGGCCGGGAACTACCTGCCGCTGGGCACCCGCATCGACGGGACCACCACCGGCGGCACCCCCACGACGTCCGGCGGGCCCATGGGCGGCCCGATGGGCATGGGCGGCATGGGCGGAATGGGGGGCATGGGAGGGGCCGACAGGCAGCGCTCCGGCGAGCGCGTCCGCCAGGTCTACGACGACGATGACATCGTCACCGCCGAGGGCGGCTCCCTCGGCCGGCGGAGCCGCCGTACTCCTTACGAGCCCGAGACCGCGGCGGGCCGGCGCACGCCCACCGCCTCGGGCTACGACCCGTACGGGTCGGACGCCGAACGCGAGGTGACCGAGAGCGGCGAGCGGGAGCGTGAGGCATGGGTGCCCGAGGAGGACGACGTCTGGGGCACCGACGAGGGCGGCTCGCCCGCCGTCATCGGATGACGTACGCCACGGTCACGCGGCACGAGGGAGGAGACAGCGTAGATGGACCTGAATGAGGAGATGGCGGCGCGGGTCGCCGAGGCGCGGGAGCGCCTCGAGTCGACCAAGGCCGCGGTGGCCCGGGCGCGCGCCGAGCTGAACGAGGCGTCCACGACCGTACGGTCCAAGGACCGCTCCGTCGAGGTGACGGTCGGCCCGCAGGGTGAGCTGAAGCGGGTGAAGTTCCTGGACGAGAAGTACCGGACGATGGAGGCGGCGCAGCTCTCCGCGGCCATCGTCGAGGCGGCCGGAAAGGGGCGGGCGGTGATGGCCCGCCGGGTGAAGGAGACCTTCTCCGAGATCAGGCGGATCGGCCAGGGCGGCTCGGACCTGCCCGGCTACACCCCCGACTGGGACCAGATCTTCGGATCGGCGCTGAAGGCGGGAGGCCGCCAGGGCGCGACGCGCCGTGACCGGACGGCGCGGAAACTGCACGACGAGATCGTGGAGGACGGCGACGATGTCTGACAAGTTCCAAGCGGACCCGGCCCGGGCCAAGGCGGCCATAGAGAAGATCGAAGGCCTGGGGCACCTGATCAACGGCATCGGCGAGCGCTTCGTGGACGGCCTGAGCAACGCCGGGGACGTCCTCGGCCACGACAAGTTCGGCCGGACCGCGTTCACGCAGCTCAACAACCAAAAGCTCCAGCTTCACCAAGTGATCATCGCGCTGGGTCGGGTCGCCGACGGATTCCCCGAAGCGCTCAACCTCCAGAGCAAGTACACGCAGAAGACCCAGGCGGGGGTCGTCGACGCCATCAACGAGTACGGCTCTTACCAGGGTGAGGGCCTGCCGGGGAGAGGCGGCACGCACGGCAGGTAAGTGAGGGCACGGGGTCGTGGGTGACGCGCCGGAAGGGCTGACGTTCAACGAGGACGAACGCAAGCTCTTCCTGTTCCTGATGGGGACGGAACCGCCGGAGGCCGTTCCCCAGGACGTCTACGCGCTCAGGGAGCCGTTCGACACCCTCGACCAGGACCTGGGCTCGCTCGCGGAGCACTACGCCGAGGTCGTCACCGGCATCGACGGCGCGCTGCCCGACGAGGTCATCGAGCAGTTCAAGCAGACGTTCGGCGCGTTCCTCGGCGCGACCGGCGGCATCAACCACATCGACCAGATCAGAGAGGCCGCCCAGCAGATGGGCGACCAGGTCGGCGAGTGGTCGCGGAGCCTCCTGGAGGCCCAGGTCCAGATCATCGCGATGCTGATCGCGCTGATGGTGCAGCTGGCGATCATGTCGGCGCTGGCCGCCTTCACCGGCGGCTCGACGCTCGGCGAGGAGGCGATCGCCGAGCAGACCACACGTCTCGGCATCGAGATGATCCTGGACCGGCTGCTGTCGCTCCTCCGGTTCGTCATGCCGACGGCCATCCAGGCGGCGATCGGCGCACTGCTGATGATGGCGGCGAGCCTGATCGCGAGCTCCATCGACGGCGACCCGCGGGGCCCCCACGTCGACTGGAAGTGGGTCGGGGAGGGCGCGCTCGGCGGAGCCCTCGCCGACATCGGCATCCGGGGCATCGGCGGTCTCTTCGACAACCTGATCGGGAACGCCCTCAAGAGCCTGGACAACCGGTTCGTCACCGAACTGACGAACATCACCGGCGACTTCATCAAGATGGGCGGCGGCGGCGCGATCGCCGGCACCTTCACCCAAGGGCTGATCGACGGCAACTGGCAGGTCCTGCCGATGATGTTCGTCGGGGCCGGCATCGGCGGTGTGGCCTTCGGCGCGGCCGTACGGGGCGCGGCCCTGGGCGGCATGAAGTACCGCATGACGAAGCTGGACATCAACCCCGCCCTCCTCCGGCCGCCGGACCATTCCGACCTGTCGGCCGACCCGCCGTCGAGCCGGCCGCCGGACGACTCCACCGGCGGCACCGGCACGAGGAACATCGACACGCACCGGCCGCCGGAGACGATCGACCTGCCGCCTTCGGACCCGCCGACTCCGGGGCTCGGCGGCCCCGGGGGCGGCGGCCCGCTGCGATCCGGGCCGGGCCTCACGGAACCGCCGCCGCGGGAGACGCTCAACGACGAGCCGATCGTCCCTCCGCAGGTGGAGGACCCGGCGGCCGTGAACGGCAGCCGGACCCCGCCCGACATCCAGCAGGGGGCGCCGGTCCCGCCGAACCTGCCGCGCGCGCGGGTTCCGTCCAGCGAGACGCCGCGGATGCTGGAGGAGAACCCCACGCCGCTGGCGGAGACCCCGCCGGTCACGCCGTCCACGAACCCGTTCGCCGCCACCACCCGGGCTTCGGGCGGCGTGAACGGCCCGCCGGTGACGCGGGAGAACCTCCCGGAGGACACCTCGCTCACCGAGACCACGCCGTTGCTGGACGAGAACGGCGTGCCCATCGTGAGGTCCCCGGTGCTGGACGAGAACGGTGTGCCGATCGTGGAGCCGCCGCCGACCACGTCGTCCACGCCCCCGGTCGTCACGTCCCGGCTCGCCGAGCCCGCGCCGGCTCAGCTGCCGCCCTCCCGGCCGCCCGAGTCGGCGCCGGCCCCGGTGCCCGGTCGCGATGGCACGTTCCAGGACCGGCCGGTGCCGCCCGCGCGGCCCGTACGCACCGAGTCGGACACGAACCGCTCCGGCGACGACACGCCTCCGGCCGAGCACGAGTCTCCGGCGACCCCCCGCGACACGACGTCGCAGGACCCGGGCACCACGTCGCACGACGGCCCACCGCAGGACACGGTGCCGCACGACGACACGTCGCGTGACACGACGTCGCACGACACGACGTCGCACGACACGACGTCGCACGACACGACGTCGCACGACACGACGTCGCACGACACGACGTCGCACGACACGACGTCGCACGACACGACGTCGCACGACACCACGCCGGTGCCGCATGACCCGGCACCGCCGGCGACCCTGGTGTCCGGGCACGAGGACGTCACGCCGAACTTCGTCTTCGACGCCGGCGACCACACCGTCCAGCAGCGGCTCCAGGCCGGCCAGGACGCCCAGGTACGCCGCTACACCGAGCGGCTGGAGAACGAGGACCGCCGGTACTGGCGGCAGCGCGACGCCGACCAACACCTCGACGCCGCCGTCGCCACGTACCTCGTGTCCAACACGCACGGCGTGCCCCCGAACGCCCCCCGCCCCGATCTCGCGACGCTGGTGCGCTCGGCCGGGGTCCCGGAACACCTCGCCGACGAGGTCACCGCGGCGTACCAGGCGGTCCGCACCGAGTCCGGCGCCCTCACCGAGGACAACGACGCGGCCCTCACGACGCGGCTGACCGAGGCGCTGGAGTCACGGCTGCCCGAGCCGGAGCAGGGCCCCCGCCAGAACACCCGTACGCTGGCCGAACGCCTGATCCGCGAGCAGGCGCGGATCGACGCCGACACCGCGCGGCCGTGGACCGAGCAGGTGCGGGAGCGGTACGACTCCCGCTGGCAGGCGCTCTACCAACGGCACCTGGACGGCGGGCTGACCCGGTCGGAGTTCGAGCAGCGCTTCGACGACCTGGCCGACGGGCTGACCGACGAGCTGGAGCTGGAGGCGGCGGTACGCTCGGCCCGCTTCAGTGCGGAGAACGACTTCGACCTGACCGGCCTCGGCACGTCGCACTCGCCCGTCGCCGCCGCCCGGCTGCGGGCGCGGTTCGGCGATGCGGTCGAGTCGGAGGTGCGCCGAATCGCCGAGAGGCTCGGCATCCGGGGCGAGCGGGTCGACCCGCAGGTCTGGGACCGGTTCCACACCGAGGCCGACCAGCGGGTCTACGACCTGACGCGGGGCCTGCGCACCCGCATGGCCCTCGAAGACGCCGCCGACCGGTACTTCGACGGTCTCCTGGAGCAGGCGGGACTGGACCACGGCTCTCCCGAGGCCCGTACGCTGCGCGCCGAGTACGACGCGGAGTTCGCGGCCCGTACCCGAACCCTGCCGGGCGGCACCGAGACCCGCACGCTCCGCCTGGACGACTACGAACGCCGCGCCGCGGAGCTGGAGCCCCAGGTACGCGACCTGAACGATCGCTGGGCGGCCCGCCTGCGCGCCAAGGCCGGCGAGGACGCCCTGCTGACCCGCGCCGGCGAGGAGATGGGGCAGTACGAGATCGCCTGGCGGGAGCAGTCCGCGCAGGCGCGGACCGGCGAGGTGGACCACGACGCGGTGCTCGCCGAAATGCGCGACGACCTGCGCGCGGAGGGCCGTCGTTTCCTCGGCGACCGCGACGCGTGGGAGCTGACCGTACGGGAGTGGGAGGACTACGCCACGACGCTGACCGCCGCGTTCGACCGGCTGGCCGCGGAGATGCCCGCGCGGTTCGACGAGTACGCCGGCCGCGCCGCCGCGCTCCGCCGGGTGAACGAGGCGCTGACCGGCCTGGCGCATCGGGACGAGCACGTCGAGCGGGTCCGTACGGACTTCCTCGCCGCGATGACCGAGGCGCACAAGGCGGTGGTCGGACGGCCCGAGGACGGCGTCTGGTCGCCGGAGGAGCTGGCCCGGCGCGAGGCCGCCTTCTACCAGGAGTACTTCCGGCCGTACCTGGCGTCCCTGAACGCCCGGCTGGAGTTCGAGGCGAGCCTGGACCGCGTGATGGGCGACGGCGCGACCCGCTTCCACGAGATGACCAGCGAGGCGAGCGAGCTGACCGGCCGGGCGCGGCGGCGGTACGCCATGGCCGACCAGACGTTCGAGACGATGGCGAACGACTTCCGGGCCGACTGGGCGACGCTCTTCCACGAAGCCCACGCCGTGGGCCGCGACCTGCCCGAGATGCTGGCGCGCGAGCAGGAGCACGGCGACGTCTTCGGCACCACCCTGCGGGACGCCTGGACACGCTTCCAGGCCGAGGTGGACGCGCCGCGCGTGGCGCGGCTGCGGGCGCAGGCGGAGGCGGAGCACGAGGCGTGGCGGCTCCAGCTCGCCGAGACGATGGGACGCCTGACGCGGCGGGCCTCGGTGCTGGAGTCGCTGGAGAACGGGTTCGAGGAGGGCCATCCGCCGCTGACGTATCCGTCGGCGCGGAACGAGTACCAGGACGGGCTCAAGGCGCTGCGGCGGAACCTCGTCGACGGCTGGGACCGCGCGGCGACCGACGAGGAGCGCACGGCGCTCATCGACGCGGCGCGGGCGGGCCTCGCCGAGCTCCGCGCCCGGGCCGTGGAGCGCGAGACGGCCTACCGGGCCTGGAACGACGACCCCGAGTGGACCCTGAACTTCGACCGGCTCGACATCACCCGCAAACCGGTCGAGGCGTACGAGCAGCGAGCCGGGGAGATCGAGCCCCCGCCCGCCGTCCCCGAGAGCACGCGCCCTCCGACCGTGTCGGACGGCCCGCCGCGCGACCCGGAGGACCGGCGGCCGTACGTGGAGGATGCCCCGGAGGACGAGAAGCCGCCGCTGCCCGCCGACGACGCCGAGACCCTGCTCGTGCAGATCGAGACCGCGGTCGAGACCAAAGCGCCTCTCGCGCCGCGCTCCGCGCGGATGGCCGAGGCGGAGGACCGGGTCCGTGAGCAGCTCGCCACCCTGCGCTCCGAGATCGCCACCCGCGACGAGGCGTACCTGGAGTTCGAACGGCGGCTCTCCGCCCGCCCGGACGACGCCCGGCCACCGCTGGCCGACGAAGAGACCATCCGCGAGTGGTTCGCCGACGAGTGGGCGGGCGGCCGGGACCGTACGGCACTGGGCGAGGAGCTCACCCGGCGGCTGGACCAGGCGCGCGCGGCGGCCCGGGCCGGCGAGATGTTCGACCGGGAGGTGGGCGGCCGGTGGCGGCTGTGGGGGAACGACGGCTTCACGGCGTCTCCCCGGGCGCTGGAGCTGCGCGAACGCTTCGTCCACGAGATGACCGAGTCCTCGCTCGGCGACGCCGAACGGGCCGAGCTGGTGCGGGAGCTGCGCGGGGAGTATCGCGAGGCGCGGGCCGAGTGGCGGCAGCAGAGGGCCGCCAACCGCGCGTTCGAGGCCGCGCTCACCGTGGACGGCCCGCAGGGGCGCGTCGACCTGGGCCGTGGCGGGCACGAGTGGGACAACCTGACCCGCCGCTGGCACGAGGAGGAGCTGACCCGGCTCCGGGAGCGCTACACCGAGGAGCGCTCGGCGCTGACCGATCCGGCCGAGGCTGGCCGGCTGACCGAGAGCGTCCGGCAGGAGGCGCAGCGGCTCACCGCCAAGGCCAGGCCGATCGCCGAGCTGGGCCAACGACTGGAACAGGTCGCGCAGCGCCACGAACCCGCCTCCGAGTGGTCACCGGAGATCCAGTCCTGGTACCGGACCGAGCGGGCCGCGCTCACCCGGCAGACGATGGACCTCGCACGTGACCGGCCGTTCGACGCGAAACTGCGCGCCCGGCTGGAGTCGGACCACACCCGCAGGCTCGCCGCCCTGCACGACGTCGCGCACAGCCGGCAGCAGGCCCGGCAGGAGTTCGCCGGCCTGCCCGCCGCCCGGGAGGCCGGGCAGGCGACGATGCGCTCCCGCCAGACGGTCACGTGGGCGAGCCGGCGGATCGAGCAGATCCGCCGCGCGTACGTCGAGGAGCAGCTCACCGACACCGCCCTCGGCGAGGCCGAGCGGAAGGGCCGTGAGTTCGTCTTCGCGCCGCCGGAGACCGCGCCCGGCGACTGGCGCGCACACGCGTTGCGGTCGGCGGAGACCCGGGTGCTCGACCGGTACGAGCAGGTGTTCGCCGAGCACGACGAGGAGCTGGCCGGGCTCTCGCAGATCACCGTGTCGCCCGAGGAGCGGACGGCGTTCGAGGAGGCCGTACGGTCCTGGGTGCGCGACAACCCGCAGGCGCGGGACCACCCCCGGTTCGAGCAGATCAAGGAACGTCTGGGGGAGGAGTTCGAACGCCGGCTGCTCGCAGGCGACCGGGACCGGCAGGAGGTCATCGACGCGCTCCCCGGCGAGCTGGACCTGGAGGCCGCCCGGCAGGTCGCGATCGGCCACGGCCGGCAGGCCTTCGACCGGAGGTTCGCACTCTGGAGGCGCCGGCTCGGCGCGACCGAGGGCGGCCTGCCGTTCGAGCCGACCGAGCCGGTCGCCGAGATCGTGCACGAGCAGGAGGGAATGGAGTTCGACCGGCGGTGGGAGGACGCCGTACGGGACGTCTTCCAGCAGACCTCCGACATCCACGAGAACCTGGCGGTGCGCCGTCGCGAGGTCGCCGCCCGGCTGCGCGAGCTGACCGACGGCCTGTGGGACGCCTTCGACCGGCGGGCCGGCCTGGCGTCGGAGCAGGAACGCTTCGCCGAGCTGTTCGAGGCGCAGGCCGCGTCGTTCAAGGATCACCTGTCCGACGCCGACCGCGCCCTCCTGGACGGGTTCGCGGCACGGGATGCCACGCCCTCCGAGCCGGGCCGCCGGCAGGTGCTGCACGACGGTCAGGAGGAGCTTCGGACCCGTTACGACCGGCACTTCCCGGCCGGCGAGCCGGTCACCGAGGAGGCCGTGGCGCGGTGGCGGGAGACGTTCGACAAGACGGTCGGGTCCCTGCCGTCCCGGCTCGCGACGCAGACCGCGCGCGAGGCCGCGATCCAGCGCTCCTTCCAGGACCTGGCGACCCGGAGCGCCGCGTGGGAGAACGATCCGGGGCTGGGCGAGGAGTTCCGCGACCGGTTCGGCCTCCAGCACGGCGTCACGCCGGCCAAGGGGACCCTGGCGTCGATGCAGACCGCCCTCGGCCGCTCGGTCAACGACCGTTTCGGCGCGCTGTTCACCGGTGAGCAGGACAAGAGCCTGCGGGTCCGGTTCGAGGAGTGGCGCGCGTGGTACGACGACGCCGCCGGGACCGACCGGCTGAACGTCTGGCTCGCCGTGGAGACGGCCCGCCAGAGCGTGGCCGGCAAGGCCGGGCAGATCTTCGCGGAGGAGTCCGCGCGCTGGCAGCGCGAGCACCGGACGCTGTCCGAGGACGAGCTCGCACGGGCACGGTCCGGCCTGGTGGAGCGCATGCTCGACGCCTACGACGGCGTCTTCGGCCTCGGCGCGCGGAAGACGGAGGACCTGGACGGCCGTACGCGGGTGTGGGACGAGCGCGTGCGGCGCCTCACCGCCGACCTGCCTGCCCACCTCGCGTTCGAGGCGGCGGCCTCCGCCGTCCTGAAGGGCGGGGGCCGGTCGTTCCACGCGCTCAGCCAGGGCCACCGCCTGGACGACGAGGTGTGGCTGGACCGGACGAAGGACCTGTTCCGCGACGACTGGTTCGACGAGTGGCGCGTGCTGATGGCCCCCGAGGACGTCTCGTCGTCCTGGGCGGAGCAGGAGAAGACCACCACCGACGCGTTCGGCGCGGGCCACGACGAGGCCGCCGCCGAGACCCGCCCGGCCACCGAGTCCGACGCGCTCACCGAGACGGAGACGCTCGTCGGAACCGACGCGCTCACCGAGACGGAGACGCTCGTCGGAACCGACGCGCTCACCGACACCGGAACGCTCACCGACGGCGAAACACTCACCGAGGAGCGAGGCCCGGAGCCGAGCCCGTACGTCCACGACGCTCCGCTCACGCTGGGCGCGCCGTCGAGCGTACGGATGGCCGCTCCGCACGCCGGTCAGTCCGTCCAGCACGCTCCCACCCCGCACTCCCCGTTCCCCACGGTGCCGGGCTGGCCGGCGTCCTTCCGGGACGAGGCGGACCGGCTCGCGGATCTCGCGCCGGAGGAGCGGTGGAACGCGCTGACGGCCCTGTCGCAGCCGCAGCGGGAGACGCTGGCCTCCGCCCCGGAGTTCGTGACCCGGATGAGCGAGCGGCTACAGGGCAGGGACGCCGAGTTCGCGGCCGTGGCGGCACCCCTGATGATCAGGTGGGAACCGGGTCTGGAACAGCCGGGCCTGGCGCTGCACCGACTCCACGCGATCGTCACCGCGATGCTCAGAAATCCGGACGTCGCGGAGAGGCTGCTGACCTCGGGCGCGCGGGTGCTGATCCTGCCGAGGAACACGCAGCTCACGTCCGTCGGGATGTTCAGCCAGTATGCCGGCCGGCCGGTGAGGGAGGGCTATCCGCGGCTTTGGGACCACGTGCGGTCGGTCACCCAGCGGGGAGTCGCCGTCGTCCCCGAAGAGAACCTCACCGGTGCCCCGATCGTCGTCGGAGTCGGCTCCGCGGCAGGGCCTGAATACAACCCGGCCGGTTATTCCTCGGCGGTGCATGAGGTCGCTCATCTGATTCTTGATCACGGTCTTGGCCAAGAAAATCAGAACTATGTCCAGGCTGTGTTCAACAATAAGTGGGAGTGGGCCAGGCAAGGTAACGCCGTATGGTGGCCGGACGGGAACTATCACCCGGAATCTCCGGGCATGAATTATTCAAGTATGAATGCGGCGGAGTTCTTTACTCAGCTCACCAACGCCTATTTCGGGGTGAACGCCGGACACGATCTGTATACGGGAAGCATGCGGAACAACGGTGCCGACTCGGTCCGTGGCGGGGAGCCGTACCTGGTTCAGCTGCTGGAATGGATCTACGGACCGGACCCTGAGATCAGCGTGCCGGCCAATCCCCTCGGCGAGGTTTCAGCGGACGGCCACGGCGCCCTGTTCGCACCGCCGGCGAACGCCCCGGCGCCGCAGACCCCGCAGATCCACAGCGGCCCGCCCGGGTCGACGCACGAGAATCCGACCTTCCGGTTCCCGACGGTGCCGGACTGGCCGGCGTCCTTCAAGGACGAGGCGGACCGGCTCGCGGATCTCACGCCGGAGGAGCGGCGGAACGCGCTGAACACCCTGTCGCAGCCGCAACGGGAGACGCTGGCCTCCAGCCGCGAGTTCGTGACCCGGATGAGCGAGCGGCTGAGGGGCAGGGACGCCGAGTTCGCGGAGGTGGCGGCCCGGCTGATGCTCCAGGTGCCGCCCGAGGTGGAGCAGCCGGGGACGAGCCGGGAACTGGCCGTGAAGGTCATGACCCGGATGCTGAAGTTCGCGCCGGACGCGGCCCGGCGGATGCTCGACCGCGGCGCGCGGATGCTCATCCTCCCGAGGGGCGTGAGCCTGACCAGCGTGGGGCCCTGGACGGTGGAGGCCGGTCACCTGATCCATGGCGTGCTGGCCGAGACGCACCGGGGCCTGAAGGACGGCACGATCGCCGTCACGCCCGAGGAGGACCTCACCGGTGAGCGGTCTCTCGTAGGCGACCACCCGCAGGACGGCTTCAGCGTCGTGGTGCACGAGTTCGCGCACCTCTTCCACACGTACGGCCTGAACGAGCGCGATCTCGACCGGGTCGAGGCCATCTTCAACGAGCGGAAACAGGGGACGGGCAAGTGGCCCGACGGAGATCTGATGGACCCGGCACGGCCGGACCGCCAGAACTACTCGTCCCGCAACGTCTTCGAGTACTTCGCGCAGGCGGTCGCCGTCTTCTTCGAGGTGAACCCCGGCGTCGACGTGATCACCAAGCTCGAGCGGCTCCACACCGCCGAGGAGCTGCGCGCGCACGACCCGAAGATCGTGCAGTTCATGGAGGGGTACTTCGGAGGGGCGGACGAGGGCCTTCTCGACGGCAGTCCGTTCCGGCACACCCAGAGGGAGAACGACGCCTACGAGGCGCTGCGCTCATACGAGCGCCTGCTCGCCGACGGCGGGCGGGTCCGGTTCGCCTCGCTCTACGCCGGCAAGCAGTGGGACCTGGCGATCCGCCGCTACGAGCGCGCCTTCGCCACCGCACTCGCCGGCGATCCCCGTCTCATCGGACCCGTCCGCCGTGCCCTTCGCGAGCTGGACCGCCGGCTCACGGTCGCCACGCCGGGCAAGTCGGCCGTCAAGAGCTACCTGGACCCGGCCGGAAAGCTCACCGACGCCGAGTTCGAACAGCGGCTCGACGACGACGCCGGCTGGCGGCTCGGCGAGCTCATGTCCGCGTTCCGCTCGGCCGTCTCGGCCAACCGCGAACGGCTCGGCTGGAACCTGACCAAGCGCCCGTTCCCCCTCCGCGAGGGGCGCTGGATCGACGAGATGATCGACCGTGGCTACCGGCCCGGCCGCCGGATGTCCGACCAGCTGGAGTTCGTCTTCCGGGTCTACCGCTACCTGGGGTTCGGACCGCAGGACCGCGCCCTGTTCCTGCGCGCGGTGCTCGCCACGGGCAGCCCGCTGTACGAGACCTTCGTCACGTGGCGGTACGCGGGTTTCGGCGACGACCCCGCGCACCCGGTGCCCGAGGAGATCCTGGACGGCGAGGCGGCCGACCTGTACGACTTCGGCCACACGACCTTCGACCCGCGTGGCCTGACCAGCGACCCGGACCTGCTCGCCGACCTGGTGCCGCCACATCTGGCGATGAAGAGCGGTCGGTCGCCGTCGCCGGACCCGTCCCCGGTCTCCGACGGGCCGCCGGCCGTCGAGGCGGCCGGGCCGGCTCCGCCCTCGCCGCTCTCGCTCTCGGCGCCGCACGGCATGCCCCGGGCCTCGTACGAGGCGCCGCCGGACGCCCTTGTGGAGGCCGACGCGGTCCTCTACCAGGCGATCCAGGACCGGCTGGGGAAGGGGACGTCGGTTCCCGGTACCGGCGGTGTCTCGTCGGTGGAGATTCCGGCTTCGGTGGTGCGGGCGCACGCGCGGGCCTGGTGGTCGGCGATGGGGAACGCGCCGGAGACGACGCCCGAGGTGCTCGAGCGGGTGGTGCGGGAGACCGCCGAACGGGTGGCGCGGGGCGAGTCGCCGGTGCCGTACATGCTCCAGGACGCGACCGGCGGGCTCGCCGACCCGGCCCGTGGCGGTCTGGCGTTCGGTGTCGAGATCGAGTTCGACCTTCCCGTCGGCCCGATGGAGGCGCAGCGGGCCAGGTACGAGGCGATCATCGCCGAGGGCCGTGCGAGCTCGTGGCGGGAAGCCGTGACCGTGGCGCTCGTCGAGGACCTGAGAGCGGCCGGGCTGACCAGCCAGACCGAGATCGGCGGGTACCACCAGGCGGTCGATCTGGGTTACACCGAAGCCCGGGACGGGTGGCGTCTGGAGAAGGACCCCACCGTGGACGCCGAGCTGATCTCTCCCATCCTGCGTGACACCCCGCAGACGTGGGAGGACCTGCGGACGGCCGTGGGAATCATCCGTTCGCACGGCGGTCGCGTCACGAAGCGGACGGCCGGGCACGTGCACGTGAGCACCCGTCAGTTCGGCACCGACGTCAGGGCGTACGAGGCGTTGCGGGCGCTGTTCACCGGCTACCAGGACGAGTTGTTCCGGCTGGGGATGAACCCGCGCGCCGATGCCCACATGGGTCTGAAGTGGGCCCGGCCGCTTCCCGCGGAGCACGCCGGGTACGTCGCGGTCTGGGCCACCGCCAGCGGGGTGCGCGATGACGCGCTGAGCTTCGAGCGTGTTCAGGGCAAGGGCACGGATCACCCGGAGCTCCGGCACATGGACGGGAGCCTGGACGAAGGGGAGATCCAGCAGAACGTGAAGGTCGCCCTGGGCCTCGTGCACGCGGCGCTGCGGCTGGCCGAAGACCCGAACTGGCGGCCGCCCGCCCACGAGGAGGTCGGCGCGCACGCGGGCGTGGTGCAGCGGGTGCGCCACGCGGCGAGCGGGCCCGGGGAGGTGACGGTCTTCGAGCCGGACGCGCCCGAGGTGACCGGACGCCTGCGCGGCATGCTGGACACGATCTTCTGGCGGCCCGAGGATCGCGAACAGGCCATGGCGCGGTGGGCGGTGACCTCGTGGTTCGGCGGCCGCGGCGCCCGGCAGGCCGACGACGCCGGTCTCGTCGACCCGGCCTCGGTTCTCGGCCTGGAGGAGCTGGCGCCCCTGGGCAGTGTCTTCGTGACGCGGTCGCCGGGTCTGGCCGTGTTCCGCTCCGCCGACGGCGCGGCCGACCGTGGGGAGGCGGCGCTGGCGGACCGGCTGCGCGCCATGGTCCCCGGCGGCGATGCCTTCGTCGCGATGGTCGCGTTCAACCGCCGGCCCTTCGTACCGCACGCCTTCGGTTTCGGGGGGAGCCGGCGGCTCGTGGCCGCGCAGTTCATCGCGATGCTGCGTCGCCTCGGCTGGGAGCCGGGAACGCCCTTGGTGATCGCCCATCCGTTCGAGGACACTCCCGCCGCGCTGGTCGTGTGGAGTGCGGAGCTGGCCGCCGCGCTGGAGGATCCCGTCTACGTCCCGGCCAGTGCCGAAGAGTCCGGCGAGGACGTCGAGATGCCGTCGGGCCACCTGGCGGGCCTGTCCGGTGTCGAGATCTTCGGCCCGGCCGGTGGCGCCGTGCACGACGACGGCGAGATGGTCGTCCTGCCGGGAACCGCGTGGTTCCGGCTGCCGCCGGGGAACGCCGGCGCCGGTGCGGCACACGACGTCGGCTGGCCCGCCGAGACCGGCTTCGTGCGCTACACCGGCACCGCCGCGGAGGACTCGCCGGCCATTGAGGTCCTGGGCCCGCCGGACGACACCCCGCCGCACTCCGCGCTGACCGCGCCCCGGGGCACCGTGGGCGGACCGACTCAGGTGGCCGGTCCCGTGGCGGGGCTGCACGAGCACGTTCAGTCGATGCTCGTGCCGACCGGGTCCGGGGTGCCCGGTGTCCTCGTCCACGACCCGTTCGGCCGTACGCAGGCGCCACCGGCACCGGCCTTCCTGGCCGGTTACGACTTCTCGCGGCTGCGCGCCGAGCTGCGCGCCGCGTTCTTCCGCGTGCTGGACCTGGCCAGGCCGGGCGTCCCGGACCGGGAGGCCCTGCGGCCCGATCGGCTCGCGACGGGTCCGGTGAGCACGGGTTCGCTCGTCGGGCGGGCGAGCGGGCGGGGGCTGAAGAGCCAGAAGGTCCCGCACATCCTGTACTCGATCTGGTCCGGCGGGCCGCTGCACGACGACGGCGGCGACCGGGCGGCGTTCATGGCCAACGTCGCGAACAACGCCTCGCGCGCGAACGGTTTCGAGATCGTGCTCCTCACCGACGTGCCGCGTGAGGAGTTCGCCGCGGCCGACCGCGCCTCCGGCGAACTGGCGGGGACGGCCGACCACGTACGGCAGATGCTGCGGTGGGCGCGTGCGAACAACGTCCGCCTGATCAACCTCGACGAGGTGTTCAACGCCGAGACGCTGGGGCGGCTCGACGCGGCGATGCGCACCGAGTGGGCGCGCGGGAACCCGGCGGGCTACGGGGCCTCGAGCGACCTGAAGCGCGTGAGGATCCTGAGTCTCTTCGGCGGTGTCTACTCCGACGGCGGCGACAACCGGCTCGTCGGAGACCTGGTCGCCGCGGCGAAGGCCGCCGCCGCGAGCAGAGACGGGCTCGCCATCGTTTCGGTACGGGGCAAGAGCGGCAGCATGGTCCTGGCGGCGGCCGCCGGCTCCCGCGGCATCCGGGCGTACGAAGAGGTGCACCAGGAGCGGTACGCCCGCGCGTTCTCGGACCTGGCCATCACCGGTTACGAGGAGGACCCGAGGGACTTCGACCAGGAGTTCCACGACGCGCTGAACCAGGAGAACCTCCTCGGCGACGAGCCCGCCGCGACGACGATAGGCCGGGAGAACGTCCTGCGGGCCGGCCCGAACCAGGACGCCTTCGACGACCTCGCCAGACGGCTCGGCCACGGCTCCCAGCCCGGCGTCCGGCGACGGCTCACCTACATCCCCCACGGCGTCTTCGACATCGGCTTCGCGTGGAGCTGGACGGCCGCGCCGCCCGCCGTCCGGCCCGGTCTCGGTGAACTCGGCGTCGAGAAGGTGGCGGACGCCGTCGTCGGTGCGGTGACCTCGTTGTACCGGGAGATGGTGGCCAGGCCGGGCGGGGTCTACCTTCCCGCCGCCGCCCGGACGATCGAGCGGTTGCCCCAGGGGCAGCAGGCGGACGCCTGGAACGAGACGCTGGGCACCTTCCACCAGACGCTCGGCCCGTACCGCGGCCAGGTGCGGTGGATTTCCCTCCACAACGTCACCCTCCCGGCCCCGGCGCGCGCCCGGCTGGACGAGCTGTTCCCCGACACCCCCAAGATCACAACGGACGACCTGCGAAGAGGCGCGGGGAAGGCGCCGGTGGGCGAAGGCCCGCGGGAGACTCCGGGCGGCGGCGCGGGCCCGGTCCAGGCGGCACCGCGCGCGCCCCGGGATCTACGGCCGGCCTCCGGCGTTCCGGCGTCGGAGGTCTACGCGTTCGATCCGGCGAAGGTGATGAGCTGGACTCACCGGGTACTGCGGGCCGCGCAGGGATCGGTCGGCATGTACCGGTGGACCAAGTCGGGCCCCAACCCCCGCCAGGATTTCCGGATCAGCGCGACACCACTGTTCGGCAGGCCACAGGAGTTCGCTCTGTGGCTGCGCGGTGAGGGACCGGCGCCGTGGTGGCGCAGCTGGATGAACTGCTGGGAAGCGATCCTGTTCACCGCGTTCTGGTCCGGAGCGGTCGACCGGCATTGGCTGGTGGAGATACACCGAACGGCGAGTCATGCGGCGAAATTCCGGTTCACGGCGGAGGTCGATGCCCGGGCGGAGACCAAAGCCGCGGCGCTGAGGTCCCTCGACGCCTATGGGGACGTGCTCATGGACTTGATCTCCGGTGGAGAGGTCACCGAGCATCCCCGCGATCCTTGGACCGGACTGACGACGCCGGACATCCCCGCCGGGCATCTCGTCACCTTCGATGGCGCCAAGCACGTGGCGCTGGCGCTCGGCACGCGCGATGCCCAGGGGCGTCAGGAGGTGCTGAGCCACTGGGGTTTCCCCCGGGTTTCGGCCTGGGTCCGCGGGCAGCAGTTGGGACCCGGGTTCCTTCAGAAGACGACGGTGGAGGAGCTGGCGACCAAGTTCGGTCCCGGTCTGACCATCAGGTCCGCGCCGCCGGCGTGGCCGGTGGGCGCTTATCACCCCGGTCCCGGAGGAGTGCCGGCCAAGGTCCTGGTGCCGGGCAGGAAGGTCGGCACGCCGGCGAGCGCGGACTGGCTGGACCAGCTGCCGGCGGCGCCGGTGGTCAAAATCGAGACACAGCGTTTCGATCCGTCGATCGGTTTCCTTCGGGCGGCCGAGTTCCCGAACGCGTCGGGCTGGGAAACGCTGGTCCGGATGAACGTCCAGCGGATCCAGGCGCAGAACGGGACCTGGGTTCGCAACCACGTGCTCGTGACGCCGGTCAAGCCGATGCCCGGCGTCGTCGCCGACGACATCGTGGCGTTGCAGGAGGCGCTGAACCGGGTGCTCGACCAGCACGTGAACCAGGGGTATGAGCTCCCGGAGTCGAAGGATCAGCTCTTCATGGCGGTGAAGCTGGTCATCGATCCCCAGCACGCCGAGGCCGTCCGCGTGTGGCCGGGCCGGGCGGCCGACTCTCCGGATCCGAGAGTGCAGGGGCCGGACGCACGGAACATCGGCCTGCGGGACTTCCTCGCCGTCCAGCTGCACGAGCGGCTGCACTCGGCCGGCCTGCCGGACGAGAACGTGGACCCGCTGGCGCTGTTCCGGCGGGCGCTCGCCGGGCGGACGCTTTCGGCGATCAAGACTGACGGAATCATGGCGGGCGGCCCCTTCGATCCGTCCGATCCGATGCCGCAGCGGTATCTGCGGATCATCGAGTCGGTGGTCGACGCGACCGCGAACCTGCTCGACCACCCGAAGAGCGCGGCCGTGCCGCGAAGCGCCGCGACCGGTGCCGTCGAACAGCGCGGTGCGGAGGCCGTGGCGGCCACGCCGGTGTACCAGGTGCTGGGGCGGCGAGACGAGATCCCGTCGCACCCCGCCCCGCTCGCGCCGCGCGGGGACGAGGCGACCGAGGCCTCGGAGTCCGCGTTCCCCGCTCGCGCGCAGCAGCCGGTGCCGGAGATCACCATTGAGTTCGCGGACGACGAGGTCGGCAGGGGCGGCGATGAGATCGGCACGCCGCCCACTCAGACCATCGGATCTCCTCCGAGCCCGCCCCGGTCCGTCCCTCTCGATGAACTGGCGGAGCGGTATCCGGCCGCGACCTTGCCGACGCCGCCGCGCCCCCCGCTCCGCTTCGCCGACGTCGTGGCGGCGGACGACGTGTGGAAGTACGTCATCGAGGCACGGCATCACGCCGAGGCGCTCGCCGAACACCCGTCGGATCCCGGCTCCTACTACGACAATGACCAGTCGCCCGGCTACCGTGCGGCGCTGCTTCACGCGTTCAACGAGGTCTTCGGCCGCGAGGACCCGCTTCACCTCGACTGGAACACCTACAGCCACCTTCACACCCAGGTCACCAGGGGCGTGGAGGGGGATTTCCAGCGCAATGGCGTCGGCAGCAGCATGGGGCGCTTCCCCCTGAGCGCCGTCGGGCCCGCGCCGGACATCCTCGGTGAGGTCATCGGCGGCCGACGTCTCATCGCCCCGTACGACGAGGTTCGCACGAGGATCGACGCGGGTCAGGACGCCGGCGCGCTGACCGTCTACCAGCGCCACATCATCGGTAAGACGTACGTCTACACCCTGTACGACTCCGCGGAGACCCCGGCGTTGGTCAACGAGATCTTCGCCAGATTCCGTACGGAGATCTCCGCGGCGACCACGGATCTCGACCGGCTGTTCGCGATCGGCCGGACGATCCGCGCCTTGCATGTCCTGCACCCGCACGCCGACGGGAACGGCCGGCTCAACCTCCAGGTGTTGCTGCCGTACCTGCTCCTGCGGCATGGCTTCCACCCGGTCATCAGCGACAACCTGCACGCGCTCTTCAACGGTGGCTACTCCCTCCACCAGATCGCGGCCGTCCTGCTGCGCGGACAGCCCCAGCCCCTGGAGACCGGGCTTCGGCCGGCGGGCGAGGCTCATCCCGCGGAGGAGCCGCTGCGGCTGCGGGGCGGTGGCCTGCGCGGTGGGTCGCGCGACACCGGGATCGATCCGATCAAGGCGAACTGGCCGATCGGCCACGAGCTGACCGTCGCGGAACCCCGCTTCGGAGGCATCTCCCTCCGGCCCGCCGACGAAGTGCCGACGTACACCGGCAAGGCCGTCGAGCGCTGGCACACCTACACGCGTACGCTCCCGGGACGCTCCGCGCCGCTGCGCTACGACATCAGCGACACCGGGCTGATCAGGCTCCTGGACGGCCGGTTCCTGTCCAATGACGGCTGGGTGCGGTTCGGCCACGACTTCGTGCACATCCCGACCGGCGCGTTCCTGCGCGGTGACAGCGGCTGGATCGGCCAGGTGGCCAACGCCCGGCAACTGCGCGCGCGGTTGGAGTCGCTGGAGTCGGGGGCCGTGCCGTACACGATCGTGGCCGGGGAGTCGGGCATCTACCTGACGCCCACCGGGGTGGAGGGCGCACCGGCGGTCCACATCCCGCTGACGGACCCGGCCGCCGCTACGGCCGCGCGCATCGTGTGGAGCTGGTCGCACAGCGGCTCGAAGGCCCTGGGAAACGGCGCGAACGGTGCCGACGCGGCCCGGGTGCCGCCGGGCCTGGCACGGCGCACCGGCAAGGGCTTCGGCGGCGTTCCGATGACCATCCACGATCTGCCCGAGGGGGAGTCCGAGGGCCCGGCGCGGCGCCCGGGCCGGGGCACCGGCGGCGAGCCGATGACCATCCACGATCTCCCGGAGGGGGAGTCGCGGAGCGTACGTCCGGGCATGGGCACGGGCGGCGACCCCATGACCATCCACGATCCGCCGACCCCCGTGCGTCCGGCGAAGGCCACCCATCCGTTCGACGGGCGCGGGGAGGCGCTCGGCGCGGGTGACGGGCAGGGCCGGGGCATCCCCGGGCTGAGCAACGAGGACCGCGCCACCGCCAGGGAGAAGCGCGCCGCGCTGGGCGGCCCGACGTTCACGCGGGTCAAGGCGCAGACGCCGCCCAAGATCACTTTCCTGCGTGACGTCACCGAGGCGACGCCGGGGACGGGCGGAGGTACCCGCCCGTCCGGCGGGACGCTCCAGAACCGCTCCGGTGGCGGCAGCACGACACTGCTCGAACAGCCCGTACGGCACACCGACGGCTCCGACACCACCAACGCCGAGACCCGTACGGACCCGCCCACCGACACGCTCCCCGAGCCCCGGCTCGCCGAACCGGCCACCGAGCCCGGCGACCGGACGCCCGCCGTCGAGCGGACGCTCACCCCGCCGGAGGGTAGGGCACCGGTCACCGAGCCGATCACACGGCCGGAGGGCGAGGCGGCCGTCGCCGGGCCGCGTGGCGTGGAGGAGGACGGTGCCGCGCCGCCCGGGACCGGGCCGCGTACTCCCGTGCCCCGCGTGCGGTCGCGGCCGGTGGACGCGCTGCGTCAGGCGCGTACCGAGCTGGACGCGTTGCCGGAGGAGCGCCGCACTCAGGCGATGCGGGACGCGAACGTCCTCCTGCGCCACATCGTCGGGCGGGCGCCCGTGGAGGAGCCGGGCGGGCTGATGGGCACGCCGCTGGGCCGGGCGCGGGTGCTGGTGGCGGCCGAGATCGCGCGCTCGGGCCGGGCGGCCGGGTACCGGGCGGCGGAGTGGCTGGCGCGGGACCCGGCCGTACGGGATCCGGCCGGCGGGCGGTCGCTGCCGGTGCTGCGGCTCCGCTGGGAGGACGTGGTCGGCCTGTCCCGGGCGCGGCTGGACCGGCTGCCGGAGGACCGCCGTACCGAGGCGCTGGCGCAGGCGGACGGGCTGCTGGGGGACCTGGTCGGGCGGGTGCCTTCGCAGGAGCCGGGCGGGATGCTGGGTTCGCCGCTGGGGCGGGCGCGGGTGCTGGTGGCGGCCGAGCTGGCGGTGGCCGGGCGCGCGGCGGGTGAGTCGCTTGCGGGGCGGCTGGCGAGGGATCCCGCGGTGCGGGGCCCGGCTCCGGCTCCGCCGGTGCTGCGGCTCGGGCCGGGGGCGGCCGTCGACCGGGCTCAGGCGCGGCTGGACGGGCTGCCGGAGCACCGCCGTGCCCAGGTGCTGGCCGAGGCCGACGCGATCGTCGGCGACCTGACCGGGCTGCCCCGGCCGCCGCGGGAGGAGGAGTACGTCACGCCGGAGGCCCGGCTCAGGACGCTGGTGGCGGCCGAGATCGCCGAATCCGGCCGGGCCGCCGGTGAGGCGCTCGCGCACCGGATGGCCCCGCGCATGGACGCCCTGACGGTTCCGTTCCAGCCGGACGTGCGCGTCTTCGCGGACCACAACCGGATCGAGGTCGCGCGTTCCACGCTGACCACGATCCGGAACGACTCCGAGCAGCGGTACGCGCAGCTCCTGGGCGAGGCCCGGCTGATCGTCAAGGAGCTGGCCGGGGCGTTCCCGTCGCAGACCGCCCTGCGCGGGCAGGCCCGGCTGCTGACCGCGACCATGTCGCTGGTCGCCGCGGAGATCCCCTGGGCCGGGTACGCGGCGGCCCGCCGGCTCGCCGCCGACGTCCTCGGCATTCCCCGCGTGCTCCGGCCGCGTGCCGCGACCCGGCTCGTACGCAGCCTCGCGAACGCCGCCCGGCACGACCCCGACCGGGCCCGGCAGACGCTGAACCTGTTGTCCGAGGGCCGGCTCGGGGGGCTGTTCGAGGAGACCGACCACATCGTCCGGACGGCGATCGCGAATCCGGCGAGCGGGCCGGCCCGCGCGCGGGCGCCGCGCGAGTGGCGGCTGCTCATCGCCGCCGAGATCGCACGGTCCGGCTCGGTGGCCGGCGAAAGGCTCGCCCGTGCCCTGGTCGCGGACACACCTGTGCCGCCCCCGCCTCGCCGGGCGGCGCCGAAGCGGGTGCGGTTCGCCGACGAGGAACCGCCCACCGAGACCGCCGAGCCCCCGACCGAGACCGAGAGCCAGACTGAGCCCGAGGTCCCGCCTCTGCCGGAGGCCGAGACCGAGCACCCGCCCGCCTACGACCTCGGCGAGCCCGTCCCGGAGGAGTTCGAGCCCGACGACCTCGGCCCGGTGACCGAGGGCGAGACGCCGGCCGAGGACGAGGCGCTCCCGGCGTACGACGCCATCGGGGACTCGTTCGCCGAGAAGACACCCGCGGCCACCACGAAGCCCGGCGGCCCGCCGGTGATGCCGGTCGGCGAAGTGATCGAAAAGACCACGGCGGAGGCGTACGAGGGCGGCGTCGTGGCGATCCGGCTGCCGGGGGTGCCGGAGTTCGACGCCAAGACGCTCGCCCGGCTCGCGAAGCTCCGCGTCGAGGGCACCGTGTTCGTCTTCGGCGCCATGCACGACGGCCGGATCGTGCACGACGACCGGGAGCTTCCGGTCGTCGCGGTGGCCTTGGCGATCATGCAGAAGGCGCCGGGCCTGTCGCCGTTCCTGTTGATGAAGGACGGCACGACGATGGCCCGGGAGCTGTCGGAGGCCACGAACGAGCCGGTCATCGCGGCCAAGTACGAGGCGACGCTGGACGAGAAGACCGGCGACCTGGTGCCGCGCCGCCCGGACGGGGACGCCGGCGACCGGCTGGAGCAGGACGAGTGGTTCCAGATCTTCGCCCTCGGGGAGGAGACCAAGCCGTTCTCGCCGGGGCTGTTCGCCGGGGGCCGGGAGGAAGGCAGGCCCGCCCCGGAGCCCGAGCCGACGATCACGGTGCCGGACCCGGTGCCCGTGAAGCTCGAGCCCGAGGGCCCGCCCGCACCGGCGAACCCGCCGAGCCCGCCGAAGCCCTCGGAGACCGGCACCCTGCCGGCGATGGAACCGGCCGACCTGGACCCGATGATCCGCTCGATCGGCGTTCCGCGCACGGGTCTGCCGCAGATGGCCGAGCTGATGGCGATGGTCCGGCAGGAGCTGGACCGGGCCGGCGCCCACTACACCGAGAGCCAGTTCAACCTGCTCCCGCACCGGCTGTTGTCGAACTACCCGTACCTGATCGGCACCGACTCCGAGACGGGAACGCGGGGCCTTCAGGTGCCGATCGGCGACGCCGAGCTGCTGTTCAGCCTCGACCCCCAGGACCCGCACACGCTGACCAACCCGGCGGGCTCCACGATGACGGTGTCGGACCTGCCGCTGGTCGAGGGCGACCACAAGGCCACCGGCACGATCAACTCGGTGTTCGCGACCGGCGCGCACACCCAGACCCAGTCGGGGCAGACCGGGGCGACCCGCGGCACGCTCGCGCTGACCTTCGGCATCGGCGCGACGCCCTTCATCCTCCAGATGGTGAAGGTCGGCGCCACGCTGTCCGGGACCGCCAACCAGTCGAACCGGTCGAGCACCGTCATCACCGACGCCGAGGGCGGCCACGTCGAGGACAACCGGTCCGAGTCGAAGCTGATCGCCTACACCCCGCGCTGGTCGTTCAAGGTGCGGACCGACCCGGACAAGAGCTGGACCCGGATCTCGCCGCACCGGCTCGCCTACGACGAGGCGACCGACGAACGGCTGCTGCTGTGGATCCCCGACCACTACCTGGACAAGACGTCCGACCAGGTCACCGCGACCGGCGCACGCGTACGGGACAAGGAGCTCCCGGCGTACTACTTCGCCTCCGGGATGACGAACCTGCCCCGGCTGTTCGACGAGATCGTCGCGTCGCTGCGCACGCGCGGGATGAAGCTGCCGCTCGGCAGCCTGACGCGCCGCGAGCTGCTCCAGAAGCTGTGGAACCTGAACATGCATCTGGACGCGGCCGTCAACAACAGGTCGGGTTACCACTTCGACCTGCACAACCGGTTCGGGCGGCCGGTGGCGAAAATCACCATCCGGTCCGAGCGGCTGGCCGACGTACGGCGTGTGGGCACGACCAGCGACAAGTCGCACATCGAGAACGTCCGGACCGCCATCGACGGCATCAGCGGCGGCCACACCATCACCAACACCAGCAGTCTGACCCTGCCGTACGTGGAGTTCGACCTCGCCCCGATCCCCGGCAACCCGGACGTCGGGCTCGGCTTCTCGGGCGGCCTGACCTACACCTCCACGAACACCAACACGATCTCCGGGGCGCGGACCGGCCTGAACGTCCTCGTGCCGCGTGACGTCTCGCAGACCTCGGCGTACCGGGTCTGGTTCTCCCACCGCGCCACCGTGAGCGTCCGCGGCGGCGCGAAGACACGGTCGGCGGCGACGACCCGGCCGGTACGGGGACACGCGCTGGTCCGGATGCCGGAGCGGACGGCCTTCGAGTACGGCTTCCCCGTCGACCGCACGGCGCTGAAGCAGCCGCCGAAGAAGGGCGAGAACACCGTCCCGTTCACCGACGACGCGGTCCGCAGCTCCGACCGGCCGGAGACCGACCCCGCGAAGCGGCGGCTGCCGCAGTGGGTCAAGGAGGGCAAGGGCGTCGGCACCGGCTTGGTGATGGTCGCCCCGGAGACCGTCCAGCGGCTCCGGGACGCGATCGCGCCCATCCTGCGCCGCGAGGGCTTCCTGCCGAAGGACGACGACGACCCCTTCGCCGACTACACCTGGTACGCCCACGGCAACAAGACCGACAGCCAGGTCGACAACCTCGGGCTGTTCGACAAGATGGTCTCCAGCCGTGGCCTGGACTCCCACTATGACGAGACCCAGCAGGACGGCATGACGTTCACGCTCCGCAAGCGGCGGGGCGGCGCGGGCGTCGACTGGGACGTCGACACCGTCGAGATCACGATCAAGGGGCGGCCGGACGCCGGGCACCCGCCGGAGTTTCTGCGTACGACGAAGAACTTCCACACGGTCAACCTGGCGATGGGCATGGACAGCTCCGGCATGGCCTTCAGCCACTCGCGGAAGATCTCCGTCGGGTTCAAGGCGAAGGGGCTCTTCCAGGCGCTCAAGGCCGCCGTCATGGGCATCGAGTACCAGCGGAGCGTCGGCGCCACGGACGCGCTGAACTACCTCACCAACCTGCCCGACCTGCGCGAGACCGGCGAGCGCGTCCGGGTCGCCCGCGTCACCAACGACTACACGGTCCAGCTGAGATTCCAGCACTCCGGCCGGCAGGGGCGGGTCCTCAAGGGCCGGCGCGACCCGGCGCCGATCGAGGTCAAGGGCGGCACCGCCGAGCTGTACGTGCTGCCGCTCGGCACCGACATCGGCGACACGCTGACGGGCCCCACGCCCGCGAGCGTGCTGGACCAGGGCGTCGTCTTCTTCCTGGACACCACGGGCGCCCGCGAGGCGGTGCAGGCGCTCGGCCGGCTGACCGATCCGGCCGGGATGGCCGCCGCCGATCGGAACACCTTCGCGGGCAACATCGAGATGCGCGCGCATATGAAGGAGATCCTGAAGGGCGAGTACACCACGGACCGCCCGTTCGAGTCGGGTTTCCTCCGCGACCGGCTCGGCGCGATGGACGTCCGGGGCACGCTCGGCGACGTCACGTTCGCCGGCATCTCCGACGACCCGGCCGTCCTGGGCCTGATCAAGCTGGGGCTGGCCGAGTCCAAGATCACCGACACCGGCTCCCACGGCGTGACCTGGGACCAGCTCGACCTCGCCGGGGGCGGTGAGGTGGGGCACGCCTCGTTGACCGGGGAGAACGATCTGAACCGGCACTGGCAGCGCAACCTGTCTCGTTCCGGCGGGCGCGTCGGCGGTGACGAGCGGCTCCAGCTCAGCTTCGAGCGTGAGCTGGCCTTCATCACCACGGTGAACTTCGAGGTCAGCAGCCGCCTGGAGAAGCACGCCAAGCTGCTGCCCACCGGCCGGCAGCATCACACGGAGCGCATGGCCCCGCGGCTGATGGCGTTCGCGCTGCCCGAGACCGAGGCGCTCGCGCTCTACGCCGAGGGCCGCCTGCCGCTGTCCGACCGCTACCTGCGGGACATGTTCCGCCGCGTCCAGGCCGGCAGCCTCAAGCTGAGCGGGAACCTCGCCGCGAAGGTGCTGACGCGCTGGCAGGCGAACCTCCCCGACCAGGTGCGGACCACGAAGTTCGCCCGGACGCTGGCCCGCCGGCACGGCCTGGGCGCGGCCCGCATCCGAGACGCCGGGGTGCTCGCCGACTGGGGCCGGGTCTTCGGCCACGGCCTCGGCGCCGCCCACGACCCGTCCACCTGGTCCTCGCCGCCCGCCCACGTCACCGCGTACACCCGGGGCCGGCAGGCGCTCTCGGAGCAGGATCTCGCCGCGGTGCTGCGGCGGTGGCTGGACGGCGACCTGCGGATGCGCGGCGACGTGGTGGCGCGCGTGCTGCTGCGCTCGTACCGGGACCTGCCGGCGCCGTCGCGGGACCTCCACATCTGGCGCGCGCGGGCGGTCCGGACCCTGGCCCGCCTCCACGGCGACGGCGCGGCCCCGATCCTGAACGGCCGGCTGCGGCACGAGTTCAACACCGCCTTCGGCGTTTCGCTCGCCCGCGCCACCGCCCCGGCGACCCCGCCCGCGCCGCCCGCCCCGCCCGCGGACGTCAGGGCGTACGCCGAGGGCGGGCCGCGGCTCACGAACCGGCGGCTGACCCAGGTGCTGAACGGCTGGCAGGACGGCAGCCTCCCGCTGAGCGACGACCTGCTGGCGCGCGTCCTCATCCGGCGCCACGAGGAGACTCCCGAGGTGCGGGTCCGCCCGGCGACGTTCGCCCGGACCCTCGCGCGGCTGCACCGTACGGGCGAGGCCCAGGTCCTGGACCAGCAGGCCCGGACGGACTTCGACCACGCGTTCGGGCAGAGCCTCGGCGCGCCGTTCGACCCGTTCGAGACGCCGGTGATGCCGCCGGACCTCCTCGCGTACACCGAGGGCCGGGGCACGCTGACGAACGAGCGGCTGGCCGAGCTGCTCGGGCAGTGGCGCGACGGCGACCTGCGGCTGAGCGGCGACGTGGTCGCGCTGGCGCTGACGCGCTGGTTCGAGGAGGTCCCCGAGACGCCCGCCGGGCTGCCGGTACGGCGCGTGCCGCTCGTCGTCGCCCTGGCCGCACGGCACACGGAGGGCGCCGCGCCGATCACCTCCCTGTCGGTCCGCGAGCGGTTCAACACGGCGTTCAAGCAGAAGCTCTCGCACCCGAGGCTCCCCTTCGACCGGATGATGCTGCCGGAGTACCTCACCCGGGAGGACCCGGGCGGGCGGCACCTCGGCCACGCCGGCATCGACGACCTCACCTACGACAACGACCGGACCACCTACGACAACGTCCGGCGGCTGGTCGAGCAGGTCGCGCCGGGCATGCTGGCGGCGGGCGCGGAGGTCTGGGACCGCAAGGGCCGCGTGATCGGCCGGATGCAGGGTGGCGTGGACGCGCTGGAGGGCATCTTCGCCCGCGGGCGCGACCAGGCGATCTGGGGTGAGCTGCTCGGCGAGGACGGCTACTCGTTCTACCTGGTCAACCCGGTCGGCTGGCTCCTGACCGACGTGGTGGAGATCAACCTGCGGGACGAGCTGACCTCGGCGCCCGAGGTGCTCGACTACCGGCGCAACCGCGGTCTGGAGGTCTACTCCCACGGCTACATCGGCACCGCGGAGTCCCGGTCCCGCGACGGCTCGCAGGCGTGGATGTTCGCCAAGCTGTCCCCGGGCGGCGGCAAGGGCGGCGGCTCCACCGACCTGAAGGCGTCCGAGGGACACCACCGCGCGCTGACCCACGCGGAGAACGCCGTCAGCGAGCAGACCGTCTACGACTGGGCCAACCACTACGCCGTACGGCTCCGGCACCGGCTGACGGTGGACGTCCGGCACGTGAAGATGTCCGGGCGCCCGCTGAACAACCTGCTGCTGCGCGGGTTCAAGAAGTGGACGGGCTTCCGGCGCACCGCGCACGACACCTTCGACGGCACGCTGGACCTGCAGATCCCGCACGCCCTGGCCGAGGCGGGCACGATCTTCGGTCCGAGCCCGGTACGCGACCTGCTCCCGCTGCCCAAGCTGCCGGGCAACGCCTTCGTCTCCGGCGTGATCGTGAGCGGCCTGCGGCGCATCGGCGACGGGATGCTGACCGAGCTGTTCGGCCCGAGCTGGTACGAGAAGGTGCTCGGCGCCAAGGCCGCCGACACCGACGTGCTCAAGAGCCTGTCGCTGCCCGTGCTGCTGTCGCGGTCACACCTGGCGAACCACCTGCGGGAGGCGACGGGCGGCGACCGCTATGAGTTCCCCGAGAACCTCTTCGTCGCCGGCGAGTCCGGCGAGCGCGCCAAGATGTGGCTCGAAGGCGACCTGTTCGACGCGCAGGTCATCGGCCGGATGGTCGACGGCACAGGCACCGGCCGCTACATCAAGCACCAGAGCGGCACCACCGCGAGCAGCAGCTCGGACCACGTCCGGACCATCGGCGAGTCCTCCGTCTCCGCCAACGACAAGATCAACCCGCTGCCCGCGGCATCCGAGGGCGCCCCGCCGCAGCGCCCGGACCACAACTGGAGCCTGGCGGGCTCGGGCAGCCGTAACACCTCGGCGAACCAGAACAGCGCCGGCACCGAGAACTACCGGCGAGAGCAGCACGCCAAGGAGCAGGGCGCGACGCTGCTGATCCGGATGCGCGGCCGGTTCCGGCTGGGCGCGCAGAAGACGTCGCGCACCTTCTTCCACGACCCCAAGCCGGTCGGCGCGCAGGTCCACAGCGACCCGTTCACCGGCGACGTGTACGTGCTGATGTTCGAGGCGCAGTACCGGACCTTCCTCGCCGACAAGGCCGCGAACGAGGAGGCCGCACGGCGGAGCCTGGAGCGGCGGGCCGACCCGCGGGCGTGGGCCGGACTGAACGGCGCGCCGGACGTCGCCCTGACGCCGCTGCTGCGCCGCGCGGCGGAACTCCACTACACGGCCCCTCGCGCCCACCACCACCTGGTGCGTCACCTGCGCGAGGAGGGCCGGGCGGGCGGCCCGCTCGTGCTCACGCACGGGCAGAGCGCACGGATCGCGACCTACCGGGCGATCCGCCAGTGGTCCACGGACACCCTGGACGCGGCCGTCCGGGCCGGCGCGGACGCCGGCGGCTCCGCGCGGCGCGCGATCGACGCCCGGCGCCAGGCGCTGCGAGGGACGGCCGGCGACCCGGACCGCGCGCTGGCGCTGCTCGAAGGCCGGGAGCGCGGCCTGGCCCTGCCGGCCGGAACCCGGGTCGCGGACCTCACTCGTGTCCTGGACGAGGAGACCACCAGGATCATCAACGAGGTCAACGGCGTCCACGCGCTCCGCCCGGACAACACGGCCGGCGCCCCGGCGGCGCTCCCGCCGGAGGTGGCGCTGCTCGGCGTGGACCCGGTGCACCTCGCCCGCGACATCGCGGCCGAGCTCGTCTCGCACGTACGGGTGGACGTCGAGGAGGCGGACGGGACCGCACGCTCGTACTGGGTGGACCCGAGCGGCCGGATCCACGTCTTCGACCCCGCGTCCGGCACACGCGCCATGCTGTCCGCCGACGAGGCGACGCGTGCCGGACTCTGGGACGACGGCACGCGCGCCACCGCCGCCGCCCACGGGTTCGACGCGGCCCGGCTCGCGGAGTTCTACCAGACCTCCTGGTCGCACCAGCGGACCTTCGAGCAGGCCGTGCTCGCCGAGGCCGCCGCCCGGCTGGAGCGCATGGCGGTGGAGAACGCCGCGCTGCCCGGGCTGTTCCACCGGGCCGCCGAGGCGACGGCGGCCTGGGAGCCGATCGTGCGCCGCCTCTCGGACGAGGACGCCCGCCTCGCCCGCGCGATCGCCACGGCGCAGGCGGAGGTCGACGACATCGAGGCCCGGCTCCGCCCGCTGCGGCAGCGGGAACAGCAGATCCTGGACGAACAGCGACAACGCCAGGCCCGGCCTGCCCAGCAGAGCCCGCCGAGCCCGCGGGACCGGCAGGCCGAGCAGGCCGCCCAGGCGGAGCTGACGCGGCTGCGCGGGCAGATCGCCCCGCTGGAGGACGGCCTGCGGGAGCCCCGGGCGCGGGTCCGTGACCTGACCGAACAGCAGGAGCCGATCGCCCGGGAGTTCGAGTACACCCGCCGGCGGTTCGCGGCGGTCGAGGGACTGCTCGCCGACCTGCGCGCCACCGGCACGATCCGCCCGCTGACCGAACGCGCGGCGCGGGCCGCCCAGGACACCACGGCGGCCGACGAGCTGCTGCGCGACACGGAGCTGGAGCTGGACGAGCGCCGCACCCGTCTCGCGTACCGGGCCCGCGACGTCACGGACCTGTCGGCCGCGATCGATGCCCTGCACGACACGCTCCTCGGCGCCGGTCGGGGGGCCGTCGCGATCGTCGTGACCGCCGACGGCGCGGGCACCGGCGGGCGGTTCGTCGTGGTGAACGACCGGGACGGGATCCGCTGGTTCGAGCAGGACTCCGGGCTGCCGGTGGAGCCGCCGCGGCGGGCCACGCACCTGTACTCCCTGGACCTCGACGGCGCCGGCCGGCTGGTCGACCCGCCCGGCGCGCTGCGCGACTCGACGCCCGCGTCACGGTCGTTCGCCCAGGTCCGCAACATGGCGCTCGTCACGGTCGCGCCGCATCTGGTCCCCCCGTCCGTACGGGAGCGGGAGGCCGGGCCGGCCACGATCGAGCGGGCGGTGGCCGCGTTCGAGGGCGGCGTCGCCCGGCGGGACGAGCGGCTCGACCGGCTGGCGGGCGCGCCGGAGCGGCGCCTGGTGAGCCTGCTGACGGCGGCGCGCGACGGCGTTCCGTACGACGCGCAGCTCTACCGCAACGAGGAGGGGCAGCACGTCGTCGGCCCGGACGGAATGGTCACGCCGGGCTGGACCCGGGTGGGGCCGGTGGCCGACTTCCGGCCGCTGTTCTGGCTCATGCGGGGGGAGCCGGGCCGGGTTCCGAGCGTCCAGGACATCGCGCGGGCCGGCGCCCTGGGCGCGGCGGCGCGGTACCTGTCCACCGAGGGCCCGACACGGGCCGAGCGCGTACGGGAGATGTTCGGCCGGCGGCCGGACATGGCGGCGGAGTCGGTCGACCTGCTGCCGGGCGACCTGCCGGAGAACTCCTGGATCTGGTTCTCCGGGCCGAGTGGCACCGGGACGGCGCTGGTCACCGCCGGCGGCCATCGCGTCCTCCTCACCGGGCGGAGCACGACCGGCCTGGTGTCGCTCCCGACGATGACGCGGGCGCTGGGCACCGAGCCCCACCAGATCGTCGTCGCCCGGCCCGTACGGCGGCCGGCCGGAGAGAGAGCCGTCGCCGCGCCGGAGACGGACCCCGGCGAACGGCCGGCCCGGTCCGGGGACCGGCGCGGCTACGCCACGAAGACCCCGTACACGCCGCAGCAGGACCTGCGGACGTATGAGCAGCCGCCACCGGGTTTCACCCCGGTGTTCACCCAGAGCGTCTTCCGCCACGGCTCGCGCGCCGCGAACAAGAGCAAGTACGGGGACCAGCTCGTGCGACTGTGGGACCTGGCCGCCGGCGAAGGCGCCCTCACCCGGGACGGTGAGGCGTTCGGCCCGCAGGTACGGTCGCTCCGCGAGGCGATGGCGGCGATCGGGTACGGCAACCTCAGCGGCCGGGGCCGGCAGGAGCTGCAGGGTGCCGCCGCGCGGATGCGCGAGCGCCTGCCCGGACTGTTCACGAAGATCGCGGAGGGCTCCGGGCGGATCGAGGTCGTCAACTCGGGCAAGGGCCGGGCGGGCGAGAGCGGCGACGTCTTCGCCACCGCTCTCGCCGCCTCCGACCCGGCCCTGCGACCGTTCATCGGCCCCGCCACGAGCGACCCGGACCTGCTCTACTTCCACCGGGCCGGGGGAAGCGCCGACTACCAGGCCTACCTATCGAGCGACGAGCGCCTCGCGACCCGGCTCCGGGAGATCAGGGAGCAGCCGGCCAGCCAGGACGCGGCCCGCGACACACTGCTGACGATCTTCACCCCGGCCTTCGTGGAGCGGATCTTCGCCGGAGAGTTCTCCTCCCTCGGCATCGGCACCGGGCTCGACGCGGCCCAGGCGGTGTACGAGCTCTACAGCATCGTTCCGGCGATGAGCGTCGAGGGCACCTGGAACCTGGAGCCGTACGTCTCCACGCACGCCGCGTCCTGGTTCTCCTACCTGGAGGACGCGAACACCTTCTACAAGAAGGGGCCGGGCTTCGCCGACAGCGACATCACCTACAAGATGGCGAATGTCCTGCTCGACGACTTCTTCGCGAAGATCGAGGCCAAGCGGGCGGGGACCAGTGACCTGGGCGCCGCGTTGCGCTTCGCCCACGCCGAGGTGGTCATCCCGTTCGCCGTGCTGCTGGGCCTGCCGGGCGGCGAGAGGCCGGCGACCCCGGAGCGGCCCTACACCTACGCCGACAACCCCTGGCGGGGCGAGTCCGTGTCGCCGATGGCCGCGAACATCCAGTGGGACGTGTTCCAGAAGGGCGACACGTACCTCGTCCGGATGCTCCACAACGAGAAGGAGACCGCCTTCCCGCCGGGCGTCAGGCCGGTGTCGGCGAACAGCAGGTTCTACGACCTGGAGGAGCTGCGGCGCCACTACGGACGCACGACGGTCCGCGCGCGGGACGCCGAGCCCCGCACGGTCCGGCGCCCCGGCGAGGTGGAAGGCGACGATGACCTGCGGATCCTGCCCGCACCGGCCGATGAGCCACCGCGGGCCGGGACGGACGACGACTTCACGGCGGAGACGCCGGCGGCGTTGAGCCGGAGCGAGCTGGACGACCTGTGGAGCGGGGCGCGCCGGGTGCTGCGGGGCGCCGGTGTGCCGGACGACGGGGACCGGGCCGCGGCGCTGCGGGCACGGCTGCCCGAGCGGTACGCGGCGCTGGCCCGGTCGCAACGGGCGAACGGGATGCGCGCCGCGGGCGAGGTGATCGCGCAGATCCACCTCACCGGAAAGAGCTGGGGCCTGGGCGGCAAGGGACCCGGCGCGACGGCCGAGCCGGCCTACCTCGCGGGGCCGGACGAGGCGGTGTACGCCGGCCGGATCGCCGCACTGCTGGCCGAGGGCCCGGTGAACCACGCCGAGGTGCTCCGGCAGCTTCGGTTCCGCGCGTCGCTCGGCGACGGGCGTACGGCGGAGACGTTCCAGACCGCGTTCGGGGAGCGCACCGGCACGTCGCTGGACGAGGCGGTGAACGCCGCGGTCGCCGCCGGACGGGCCGCCCCGGCCCTCGCCGCGGACGTCCACCGGTACCTCGGCGGACCGCGGGAGGTGACCACCGGAGCCCCGCCGCCCGGTCCGATCGCGGGCTCGGTGAAAGAGGCGTCGGCCTCCGCGGAGGTCCTCGCCTTCACCCGTGACCTGCGCGACGCGATCGCGGCGGAGAACGACGCGGAGGAGGTCTTCGCGCGGCTGCGCCTGCTGGAGGGGGACCCACGCCGGATGTGGGCCGTCGAGGGCGCGTACGAGGAGCAGTACGGCGCGTCGCTCGTCGATCACGTGAACGCGCTCTGGGCCCGCCAGTACGGCACCGACCCGTCGCACCGCTGGAGCGAGGTGCTGCCGACCTCCGCCGACGGCCTGTTCGGCGAGGTACGCCCGGAACCGGTTTCCTACGCGGAGGTCAGCCGGTGGTACGACCTCCTGACCGAGTTGCGCTTCCACCACCCCGAGCACGGCGTCCTCCGCCTGCCCATCGAGTACCACTACAACGGCTGTGGCCTGCGGGCGCACCTGACGGTGTTGCGGCTTCTCCAGTGGGGCGCGCCGGTGGGCAAGATCGTCGCAGAGCGGGCGGAGCCGGAGCTGGGCCTGCTCTCGGGCAACATGCCGGGCTCGGTGGAACCCACGCTGGTCGAGTGGTTCCATCACACCGCTCCGGTCGTGTGGGCCCGTGACGCCGACGGACGGCCGGGCTGGCTCGTCATCGACACCGCGCTCGGGCGCGGGCCGCTGACGCCCGGCGAGTGGCTCACCGCCATCGGGGTCGATCCGGCCGACTCCCGGAACCTCTTTCTGACCGGCACGGTCGAACAGGTGCGCGCGGCGGCGCTGAACGAGTTCGGCAAGGCGCCGTCGACGTGGCACTTCGAGAATGGGAGCCAGCACCCGATCGGCCGGACCGTGGCGGCCATCACGGGAGCGGAACACGCCCTTCTGCTGGATCGCGTCGAGCCGTTGCGGACCCTCGACGCGAGGATCCACGACCAGATCGATGACCTGGTCGAGCACGCGCGTGCGCTGGACGAGCTCACCTACGCCCGCCGCGCCGCGCGGATCCTGGAGGAGTCGCGCGCCGGCGAGGACCCGGCCCGGAGCGCGGCGCGTCGCCTGGAGACCGAGCTGACCGGCCCCAGCCCCGTCCCCGGCACCCTGAGCCGTTACCCCGCGCTCGGCCGGCTGGCACGCGACGTGCTCGGCGACTCCCGGCCGGAGCTCGTCTCGCGTCTCTTCCCCGGACCGGCCGGTGCCGCACCGGAGCAGACGCCGGTGGAGGCGCGATCGAGTGCGGCCGGTGAGTCGCGGCCCGCTCCACCGGAGGAGTGGCCGTCGTGGACGGCGGCCTCTCGGCTCGCGCCGGCCGAAACGTCACCGGCGGCCGAACCGCCGCGAGCCGTCGAGGTCCGCCCGGCCGACGCGCCCGTCCGCTACGGCGACGTCTACGAGGAACGGCTCTGGATCGGCAACCGCCGAAACTACGAGAGGGACTTCTCGCGCGCGCTCGGTCTCGACCCACGCCTGGCCGACGTCGTCCGCCGGGCCAACCACCGCCTGTACACGACCATCGCCCAGCACGTGCCCGCCGACGAGGCCGCGCGAAGCTTCCTGGACGGGTGGGAGAGGCAGCCGGCGGTCGCGCTGGAGCGCATCCTCGGTGAGGACTCGCCCTGGTCGCTGGAGGAGCACCTCCGGGCGTTCTTCCGTGCGGTGCAGGCGCAGGAGAAGGGGCTCGGCTCGCTCTGGGGCGAGCGACCGCAGCGTTCTCGTCTCCGGCCCGGCGACTGGCTCGACGAACAGATCGCGCGCGGCTACGAGGTGACCCGCAGGCCGGACGACCGCACGGAGTGGGTGTTCCGGTCCTTCCGGCATCTGGACTTCGGGCCGGTGGACCGCGCGCTGTTCCTCCGCGCGGTGCTCGCCTTCCGGGCAGGGATGTACGAGACGTTCGCGGCGTGGCTCGCCTCCGGGCTCGGTGCCGACCCCGCGCACGCGGTGCCGGCGGCCGTGCTGCGGACCGAGGTGGCCGACCTGATCGAGTGGGCCGACGCGACGTTCCGGCCGCGTGACCTCACCGACGATCCGCAGCTGCTCGGCGCCCTGACGCCGCCGCACCTGACGGCAAGGGAGGGGACGACCGTCTCGCGGTGGTCACCGCCCAGGCTCGGTGAGGAGGCGACCAGGCGGGCGTATCCGTGGCTGCGCAAGATCAACCCGTTCTACGCCAAGGGCGGCGATTTCCGGACGAACTGCCTGCTGACGGGGATCGGCGTGGACCTCACCCTGGAAGAGGCCCTGCTGCACCCGGGCGAGGATCCCGAACTCCTTCCGTACTACCAGGTCCCCCCGGACGTCGCCTCGCCGCATGAGCATCTGGCGAACCTCGGCAAGGGCGACCCGCTCGACGTGCCCGGCTACCGGGCGATCCACGACGCGATGCGCACGGCCGGGCGGGGCGCGCGCGGCATCGTCCTGGTCGGCGTGCACGGCACCGACGTCGACCACGTCTTCAACGTCGTCCACGACGAGAACGGCGTCGTCTTCCTGGACGGGCAGAACGGCCGGGAGGCGTACCTGCCGGTCGCCTTCCGCAGCCTGCGCTTCCTGCCCACCAGCAACGGCTTCCCGCGCGACGCGATCGAGGTCAGGCCGGAGCCCTGGCCGCACGGGCGGCTCGTCGGCGCGGACACGGCGCCGTTCGTGCCCAAGGACGCGTCGCCCGAGGACCTGGCCCGCATCCGGTACATGGAGGAGTCTCTCCGGTACGAGAAGCGGCTCGCCGAGTACGTGTCAGAGGACGAGCGGGTCACCGGGTACATCGGCGAACTCGTCAAGACCCTCTGGGACCACACGTCGGAGGAGTCGCGCCCGATGTACGGCACCGACGACGAGTGGGTGGCCGGCCGGGTCGGGAAGTCCCTGGAAGAGCTGCAACGGGTGGTCGACTCCGGCAACCTCCGTGAGCGCATGACCTTCCTGTTCAACGGAGTGGCCAGCGGCATGGTCCCCCGGCTCCTGAGAGGGAGCGAGGGCATGGCCCCGGAGATCGACGCCGAGCGCACGCAGCGCGTGAACACTCCGGCGCGCGACCACTTCGAGAAGCGGCTCGCGGAGATCAACGCGTCGGACCTGTCCCCGGCCGAGAAGGAGGCGGCCGTCGCGGAGGAGCAGAAGGTCCTCCGCACGACCGAGCGGGCGTCGCAGGTCCGGCCCCCGCTCAGCGACACCGAAAGGGCGCTGATCGGCGAGGGCGAGGATCTGCCGTGGATCCCGGCCGGCCACAACAGCGAGCTGCCCCTCGCCACGAGCGACTTCCAGCACAGTTCGAAGGCGACCGGAGGGCTGGTGGACACCGGCACGTCGGGCTCGGCCTACAAGTTCGCCTACAACCTCAAGCGGATCACCCGGTGGCGAGGCGTGAAGGACCTCGACCACGGGCTCCTTCGCGCCGCGATGTTCGCCGTGATGCGGTCGCAGAGACACCACAGCTTCCACGAGCTGATGCGCGGCTACGCCGTCGCCCTGAAGGAACTCAGGCACGACGACCCGGCCCTGGAGTACGTGGACGACTGGCGCCGGTACCGGCACTTCGCCCCGTACAGCGAGGAGGAGCTACGGCGGAACGTGGCCTACGAGGGCAGGTTCCCCGACGAGCACGCGCTGGATCCGCTCGGCCACGGCGCGGCCGGGCCGGACGTGACGGGATGGTCGCAGACCAGGCTCGGCCCGGACGGGATCCGGCGGGAGATCCCCTGGCTGCCCAGGATCAACCCGCTGTACGCCAAGGGCGCGGACTTCCTCACGAACTGCCTGCTCGCGGGCATCGGGCTGCATCTCACCCTAGAAGAGATGCGCCTGCACCCGGAGCAGGACCCCGCCCGGCAGGCCTACTACCAGGTGCCGCCGGACGCCGCGTCGCCGTACGAGCATCTGGCGAACCTCGGCAAGGGCGACCCGATCGACGTGGCCGGCTACCAGGCCATCGAGAACGCCCTCGACGGCAGGCCCGGCGCGCACGGCCTGGTGCTCATCGGCAGGCACGGCACGGACGTCGACCACGTCGTCGGCGCCGTCAACCTCAAGGGCAAGGTCTACTTCCTCGACCCGCAGACGGGCGGCGACGCGGACCTGCCCGCAGACCTCCGCAGCCTGCGGTTCCTGCCCATGAGCGGGAACCTCCCGCGCGAGGCCGTCCAGGCCGCCGCGACCCCCTGGCCACGCGGAAGTCTCATCGGCGCGCTGCCCGGAAGCACCGGCCGGGGGATCGAGGGTTTCGGCCCGGAGGAGCGGGCCGCGTGGGCGAAGGACCACGAGAGCACCTTGGCGCACACCGACGGCGAGGGACAGCGGCGGCAGGTTCGGCGGGGCCCCGGATACGACCGTCCGGCGACGGTGGACGATCCGGCGACGCCGAGCGCGCCCGTGGTGGGATCGCCGTTCGAGCGCCCGGGGATGCGGCTGGGCGAGGAGCCCGGCGACGAGGTCGTCGTCGGTCCGGAAGACTCGGCGGGCGGCCGGCAGGCGGCGCCTGCGGGCGGGCGGCCTCGGAGCGGTCCGGGATACGACCGGCCGATGACCATCGACGACCTCCCGGCGGAACCCGTGGCGGAGCCGCCGGCCGAGCGTCCGTCCGCACGGACGCGCAACGGCTTCAACGGCAGGCCGATGACGGTCAACGATCCGCCGACGCCGCCCAGGGCCGAGCCGAAGCGCGATCCGCTCGCGGGGCCCGGCCAGGTGCTGGGCGAGGGTGACGGCAGGGGCGAGGGCATCAAGGGCCTGAGCAACGAGGTCCGCGAGGAGTCCGCGAAGAAGCGGGCCGAGCTCGGGACACCGGCGGTGAAGCCCGCGCGGCCGGCGCCTAAGCCCAACATCCACACCCTCAGCGAGCTGACCGACGCGCAGGGCCAAGGTGGCCACGGGCCCTCCGGGGGCGGTGGCGGAACGCTGCTGTCGCGGTCCGGTGACGGCACCTACACCCTGCTGGAGAAGCCGTCCGAGACGGCGCCTCAGCCCACGACCGGTACGGAACCCGCCGTGAGTCCCGAGCCCGTCACGGAGCCCGCCGAGTCCCCGGCCGAGCAGACCGTTCCCGAGCAGACCGTTCCCGAGCAGACCGTTCCCGAGCAGACCGTCACTCCCGAGCCGCCGGTCGCCGGGCCCGCGGCCGAGGTAAGCCAGGACACCGTGCGGGAGGTGCCCGCCACCCCGCCGCCTCCACGCCCGCGTCCGCCGACCGCCCTCGGCCGTGCGCGGGAGTACCTCGCCGGGCTGCCCGAGGAGCAGCGCGCGGAGGTGCTGCGGGAGTCGAGAACGGTCGTGGGCGACCTCACCGGCCGGGTGCCCGCCGAGCAGGACCCCGGCGGCCGCGTGACCCGGACCGACGCCGCGCGGCTGCTGGTCGCGGCGGAGCTCGCCCGGTCCGGCCGGGCGAACGCCGAAGCCCTGGCCCGGCGGCTGCTGACCAGGCCCGCGTCCGGCCCGCGCCTCACACTTCGTCCCCCCGAGTCCCCCCTGGACCTCGGCCGGGCCCGTACGACGTTGGGTGCGCTGCCGGAGGAGCGTCGTGCGGAGGTGATGGCCGAGTCCGGCACGATCGTGGGTGACCTGAGCGGCCGGGTCCCGTCGGCGCACGATCCCGGCGGTGAGGTGTCGGGCGTCGACCGGGTGCGGCTGCTGGTCGCGGCGGAACTGACGAGGTCGGGCCGGGCGGCGGGTGAGGCACTGGCCCGGCGGCTGCTGAGCGAGCGCCCCTCGGGGCCCCGGCTCACGCTCCGTCCGCCGCCCGTCCGCGTCGACGAGGGCCGGCTGGACCTCGCCCGGACCACGCTGGAGAAGGTACGGGACGACTCCGAAGAGCAGTACCTGCGACTCCTCGACGACGCCGGAGCGCTGGTACAGGAGCTGACCGGCGATCGCCCGAGGCCGACGGCGATGCGGGGGCAGGCCCACCGGCAGGCGCTGGTCTGGCTGCTGGCGGCGGCCCAGATCCCGTGGACCGGCCACCGGGGCGCGTACGACCTCGCGGCCGACCTTCTCGGCCTGCCGCGCCTGCCGGAGTCGGGCGACGCGGTGAAGCTGGTCGAGCGGCTGGCGAACGCCGCCCGCCGCGACCCCGACCGGGCCCGTACGACACTGGGCATGTTCTCCCACGAGCGGCTTCGGCAGATCGGGGCCGAGACGGATCGGGTCATCCGCGAGGCGATCACCCGGCCGCCCGCCGGACAGGCCCCCCGCGAGCGGGCGCCCCGGGAGTGGCGGACGCTGGTCGGTGCCGAGATCGCCCGCGCCGGGACCGAGGCCGGCAGGGACCTCGTGCGAGCCCTGATGACGCCGCCGAAGAAGGTCCGCTTCGCCGACGAGCCGACCGTGATCGAGCCCGAGCCCGAGGAGGGGCTCACGCCCGAGCCGTCGCCGGCCACGGAGACCGAAACCGCCGAGACCGCGGCCCCGCCCGCCATGCGGATCGAGGACGTGCTTCAACAGACCCAGGTGGGCGTGGTCAACGGCCGTCCGCTGGCGGTCTGGCTGCCCGGCACGAACATGCCCGAGCCGTCGGTCGCGGCGCGGATGCTGAGCCGGCTCGACGACGTCCTTCCCGCGGGCGTGGTGCTCGTCTTCGGCGACCTGCGCGACGGTCGGCTGATGGCGGGCGACCAGGAGATCACGGTGGAGGCGATGGCCTCGGCCATCGCCGGCCGGGCGCCCGACCTGCGGCCCCTCCTGGCGTTCTCCGGGGGCGCGAAGGTGGCCGAGCCGCTGTCGCGCGCGATGGACGAACCCGTCCTCGCCACCCCGCACGAGGTGGCGTTCGACCCGGAGACCGGAGAGGTGACCTCCCGCCGTCCCGGTGGGCCGGCCGAGGGCGCGGACCCGAAGGAGACGTGGTTCCGCCTCTACACCCCGGGCGACACACAGGGTGACCCGATCATCATGGGCCTGTACGGCGGCCGGCCGGCCGGCGGAGACCGGGGCGCCGAACCCAGCCCCGACCCCGATCCGGGGTCCTCGTCCACCGTGCCCGAGCGGCGGGACGGCGACTCCGCGCCGCCGCTGCCGGCACCGCCGGCCCCGCAGCCGCCGGCGCCGGCGCCGGCGATGGTGCCGATCGAGGCCGATCCGGCCGTCCGCTCGATCGGCGTGCCGCGCGCCGGCCTGCCGCAACAGCCGGAACTCCTGCGGGCGGTCCGGCGGCGGCTCGACCAGACCGGGGTGAAGTTCACCGAGAAGGAATTCAGCCTGCTGACCCAGCGGCTGCTGGCCAACTACCCGTACCTGCTCAGCGCGAACGACGACGACGGCACGAGCGGCCTGATGGTGCCGATCGGCGACGGCGAGGTGCTGTTCACGCTCGACCCGACCGACCCGCACACCCTGAACAACCCCGCCGGATCGACGCTCGTCCCCTCGACGCTGCCGAAGGTGGAGGGCGAGCACCACGCGGTGGACACCATCAACTCGGTGTTCGCGACCGGTGCGCACACGCAGACCGAGTCCGGGCAGGCGGGCGCCACGCGGGGCGCCATCTCGCTGACCTTCGGCATCGGCGCGACACCCGGCGTCCTCCAGGTGGTGAAGGTCGGCGGCGGGCTCTCCGGCACCGCCAACCAGTCGAACCGGTCCAACACCCACGTCGCCGACGCCGAGGGCGGCCACGTCGAGGACAACCGTGCCGAGGCGACGCTGGTCGCGTACACCGCGAACTGGTCGTTCAAGGTCCGCAAGGACGCGAGCCAGAGCTGGAAGAACACCCGGGTCCACCGGCTGACCGGCCCGACGAACGAACGACTGCTGCTGTGGATCACCGGCCATTACCTCGAAGAGCCGGACGGGGACCAGGTCACGGCCACCGGCGACGCGGTCAAGCCCGCGAAGCTGCCCAAGTTCTTCTTCGCGTCGGGTCTGACCAACCTTCCCCGGCTCTTCGACGAGATCGTGTCGGCCCTGCGGGCGAAGGGGCTCAAGCTGCCGATGGGCAGCCTGCCCCGGCAGGAGCTGCTGCAGAAGCTGTGGAACCTGAACATGCACCTCGACGCCGCGGTCAACACCGCCCGCGGCTACCGCTTCACGCTGCACGACAAGTACGGGCGGCAGGTGGCGACGGTGGCGGTCAAGTCGCGCCGCCTGGCCGCGACGAGGGTCGGCGCCACCAGCGACAAGTCCCACATCGAGAACGTGCGGACCGCCATCGACGGATCGAGCGGCGGGCACAGCATCACCAACAGCAGCACGGTGACCTTCCCGAGCGTCGAGTTCGACCTGGTGCCGAGCCCGCCCGGCCTGCCCGACCTGGGCCTGGGCGTCAGCGGATACCTGAACTACACCTCCTCGAACGTCGAGTCGCTGTCGACGGGCCGGGTCGGCCTCAACGTGGTGGTGCCGCGCGACACCTCGCACACCGCCGGGTACGACGCGTGGTTCTCCCACCAGGCGACGGTCAGCGTCCGCGGCAAGGCGAACAAACGCGCCCCGCGGACCACTTCGGCGGTCACCGGCCGCGCGCTGCTCCGGATGCCGGAGACGGCCGCGTTCGAGCACGGCTTCCCGGTCGACCGTACGGCGCTGAAGAACCCGCCGCGGCAGGGCGGCGAGGTGCCGTTCCGGAGGGACGCCATCCGCGGCCTCGGCACGCGCCCGAAGGACCCCGCCACCAAGCCCGCTCCGCAGTGGGTCGCGGACGGCAAGGGCCTCGGCATGGGCCTGCCCATGGTGGCCGACGGCACCGTCGCGGAGATCCACCGCCTGCTGGAGACCGAACTGCGCGACAGCGGGTTCCTCCCGGCCGACAGCGAGGACCCGTTCGGCGAGTACGCCTGGTACGCGCACGGCAACAAGACCGACAGCCGGATCGACAACCTCGAGCTGTTCGAGAAGATGGTCTCCAGCCGGGGCCTGGACTCCTACTACGACCAGATCCGCCAGGACGGCATGACGTTCACGCTGCGCAAGCGGCGCGGCGGCATGGGGGTGGACCTGGACGTCGACTCGGCCAAGGTCACCATCAAGGCGAAACGGAGCGCCGGGCACCCGCCGCGGTTCCTCCGCAGCACCGACCAGTTCCACACCGTCAACCTGGCGATGGGCATGGACAGCGCCGGGACGTCCGTCGGCCACACCCGCAAGCTCGCCTTCGGGTTCAAGGTGAAGGCGCTCTACCTGGCGTTGAAGACCGCCATGATGGGCGCCGAGTGGCAGCGGATCGTCGGCGCCTCCGACGCGGTCAACTACCTCAACAACCGTCCCGAGCTGCTGGAGTACCCCGGCGTCGTGGACGAGTTCGAGCTGACCGACGACTACGAGATCAAGGTCGAGTACCAGCACTCGGGCACCCAGGGCCGGATCCGCGCGGGACGGCGGAACCCGCCGGCGTGGACGGTGCCGGAGCAGACCTCGCTGGCGTACGTGCTGCCCATCGGCACCGAGAAGGGCCCGACGACGCCCGGCCCGACGCCGGCCAAGGTGCTCGACCAAGGCGTCGTGTACTTCCTCGACACCACCGGTGCCCGTGACGCGGTGCAGGCGCTCGGTCACCTCACCGACCCCGCCGGCAAGGCCTCGTCGATGCGGGACACCTTCGCGGGCACCATCGAGATGCGGGCGCACCTGAAGGAGATCCTCCAGGGCGAGTACACGACCGACCGGCCGTTCGAGTCCGGAGTCTTCCGCGACAAGTTCGGCGCGATGGACATCAGCGGCGCCATGGGCCGGACGACGTTCGCCGGCGCCACCGAGGACAAGTTCGTCCTGGGCATCATCCGGCTGTTCCTGGCCGAAGGCCGCATCACCCAGCAGAGTTCCAAGGGCTGGACCTGGGACCAGCTTGACGTCGCGGCGGGCGGGGAGGCCGGGGTCGCAAGCCTGACCGGTGAGACGGACGTCAACCGGCACTGGCAGCACAACCGCTCGACCACCATGGGGGCCACCGGCGGTAAGGAGCCGATCCAGCTCGACTTCAACCGGGTCTACATCTTCCGGACCACGGTGGACCTCACCGTCCGCAGCCGCCTGGAGAACCACTCCAAGCTGTGGCCCAGCGGCACGCCGAAGTCCCACACCGAGCGGATGCCACCGCGCACGATGGTGTTCCTGCTGCCGGAGCCGGAGGCGCTCGCCCAGTACGCCGACGGGCACCTCGCGATCTCCGACCGCCAGCTCAAGGACGCCATGCTCCGCTGGAACACCGGCCGGCTCAAGCTCGGCGGCGACCTGGCGGCGAAGATTCTCATGCGCTGGTGGGGCGACGTGCGGGTCCTGCCGAAAGACGCGCGCATCCGGCGCGGCAAGCTGGTCCGCACGATGGCGCGCCTGCACCGCACCGGGGCGACCCCGATCCTGGACCCGCAGGTCAGAGAGCGGTTCAACACGGCTTTCGGCCAGGACCTGCGCGACCCGTACGACCCGTATCTGCGTCCGCGGATGCCCGACGACGTGGTCGCGTACGCCTCGGGCGAGGGATCGGCGCTCACCGACGCGCGGCTGGAGGAGGTGCTGGCCCAGTGGCGCGAGGGCACGACGTGGCTGAGCGGTGAGGTGGTGGCGCGGACCCTGCTGCGCTGGCACGACGAGGTCCCCGACCTGCCGCCCGAGACGCGGGGCGCCCGCAGCGCCGCGATCGGCGCGCTGGCCGAGCTGCACCAGGAGGGCGGGGCGCCGATCGAGTCTCTGCCGGTCCGTGAACGCTTCAACGCCGTCTTCGGCAAGTCGCTGGGCAACCCGCGCCGCCCGTACCACCTCATGGAGCTGCCCGAGTACCTGACGCGCCAGGACCCGGCCGGCCGTCTCCTCGGCCACTCGGGCCTGTACGACGCGGACTACCAGGGCTATCAGTCCCTGCACCACCTGGTACGGGAGCGGATCGAACAGGTGGCGCCGGGCATGCTGGCCGCCGGCGCGGAGATCTGGGACGGGAAGGGCCGGCGGATCGGCCGGATGCAGGGCGGCGTCGACGCCCTGCAGTCGATCTTCGCCCGGAGCCGCGAGCTGGCCATGTGGGAGGACTTCCTCGGCCGGGACGGCTTCTCCCTCTACCTGGTCAACCCGGTCGGCTGGCTGCTGACCGACGTCGTCGAGGTGAACCTGAAAGACGTGCTGACCTCCGACCCGGAGATCTTCGACTACAAGTGGAACACCGGTCTGGAGAACTACCTGCACGGCTACATCGGCACGGCCCGGTCCCAGTCCCGCGACGGCTCACAGGCGTGGATGCCGGCCAAGCTCAGCGCCGGCAACGCCAAGGCGAGCGGCCCGGTGGACCTCAAGACCGCCGTGGGCCACCACCGCGGCACGACCCGCGCCGAGAACGCGGTCAGCGAGCAGACCGTCTACGACTGGGCGAACCACTACGCCGTGCGGTACCGGCACGAGATGACGGTACGGGTGCGGCGGCTCAAGATGTCCGGCCGGCCGCTCAACAACCTGCTCCTGCGGGGGTTCGACCGGTGGACCCGGCACAGCGCGACGTCCGGCATCACCGTGCCGGGCACACTGAACCTGCAGATCCCGCACGCCCTCGCCGAGGCGGGCAACCTGCGCGGTCCCGAGCGGCTGCGCGACCTCCTCCCGCTGCCGAAGATGCCGGGCAACGCGGCCTTCGTCGGTGTCGTCCTGGACGGGCTGTACCCGGCCGCCCGCGCGATGCTCGACCGGCTGCTCGGCCCCGGCTGGGCGCAGAGCGCGCTCGGCACGAAGAAGGGCGACCCGAACCTGCGGTCCAGCCTGTCGCTGCCGACGCTGCTGTCGCGGTCGCACCTGACCAACCACGTGCGGGACACGATCGGCGGCAACCGGTACGCGCTCCCCGAAGGCATGATCATCGGCGGGAACAGCTCCGAGCGGGTGAACCTGTCGGTCCAGGGCGAGGTGTACGACGCCCAGGTGATCATGCGGATGTCCGACGGCGGCACCGGCACCGGCCGCTACATCAAGCACCAGAGCGGCACCACCGCGAACAACAGCACGGACCTGGCCCGCGGCGTCGGCGACTACGGCATCAACGGCGGCGACGTGATCAACCCGCAGGCGCCCCAGCCGGAGGGGGCTCCGCCGCAACGCCCGGACCACAACTGGAGCTTCAACAACAGCGGCAGCCGGATCACGTCCGCGAACCACAACAGCGCCGGCACCGAGAACTACCGCCGGGAGGGACACGCCAAGGAGCTGGGCTCGCTCCTGCTGCTGCGCCTCCGGGGCCAGTGGTGGGTGGAGGCGCAGAAGACCGAACACCACCTGTTCCGCAGCCCCAAGAAGATCGGCGCTCCGGTCCGTTCCGACCCGGTCTCCGGCGACGTGTACGTCGAGCTGTTCGAGGCCCAGTACGAGGAGCTGCTCGCGCAGATCGCCGAGAACCGGCGGCAGGCCGAGGACGCGCTCCGGAACCGGACGGACCCGGCGGTCTGGAACAGGCTGGACACCGCACCGGTCTTCGACCTGCCCTCGCTGCTCGTCGACGCGGCGGCCGGGAACTACACCGCCGGACGCGCCCACCACCCGATCGTGGATCACATCCGCGCACAGGGCGGCGCGAACGGCCCGTTGGTGCTCACCTTCGGCCAGAACGCGCGGATGCTGGAGTACCGCACGATGCTCCGCTGGGCCGTCCGGACGATGCGGGCGGACCTGCGCGCCGCGCGCGAGATGGACCCGGACCTGCGGATCCCCGCCTCGCTCCGGCGCTACGAGGAACTCCTGAGCCGGGACGACGCGGGGCCGGCGGGCGGCCCGAGCCACTCCGTCGACGACGAGATCACCGCGATCATCAACGAGGTCAACCGGGTCCACGACCTGCGCCCGGACAACCCGGAGGGCGCTCCCGCCGCGCTGCCGCCGGAGGCGGCCCTGCTGAACGTGGACCCGGTGCACCTGGCCCGCGACCTCGCCGCCGAGCTGCGGGCGCATGTCCGGGTGGACGTCGCGGAGCCGGACGGGAGCACCCGCTCACGGTGGGTGGACCCCGGCGGACGGATTCACGCGTTCGACCCGAGGACGTTCGACGACATCGCGCTGACCGCGGACCAGGCGTCGCGCGCCGGGCTGTGGAGCGACGAGGTGCGCCGCCTCGCGGTGGGCCACGGCTTCGGCCCCCTGGAGCTGGCCGGGTTCTACCGCCGGTCCTGGACGCAGCAGCAGACCTTCGAACAGGCCGTCCTCGCCGCGATCGACGAGCGTCAGCGGGCTCTGGCGGGGGTGCACGAGGCGCTGCCCGGTCTCCTGGGACGGGCCATGGAGGTCGTCGCCGCGTGGCGTTCGATCGTCACCCGCATCGAGGCCGGGCACACCGGGCCGGCGCGGCCGGCCGAGCCGGAGCAGCGGGCGCTCGACGAGGCACGGGCGCAGGCCCGCTCGGCGCAGATCCTGCTCGACGAGCTGAACGCCACCCGGCCGGGGGACGGCACCACCGTCACCCGGCCGGTGGACGGCACGACCGCGGGGCCGCGCTGGACCGACGAGACCGTACGGGCGGCGAGTGAGCGTCTGACGGCCTGGGAGTCGCTGCTGGACCAACGCCGGGTGGGCCTGGCGTACCGGCCACGGAGCGCGCCGACGACGCAGCAGGCCATCGACGGGCTGCACCGGACGCTGGACGCCGCCGGCTCCGGCGCGGTCTCCCTGGTCGTCACCCAGGACGCGGCCGGTGCCGGCGGGCGGTTCACCGTGGTCAACCACCGCGGCCGGATCCGCTGGTTCGAGTCGGAGTCCCGGCTGCCGGTGGAGCCGCCGCGGGGCGCCCAGCGGCTCTACTCGCTGGACGTGGGCGGCGACGGCGTGCTGCTCGACCCGCCTGCCGGGCTGCGCGGGCCGGCGGCGTCGGAACGCCGCTTCGGGCCGGTGCGCGACCGGGCGCTCGCCGACGTCGCGCACCATCTCGACCATGGCCTGGTCCGGCCCGGCGCGCGGGAGGCCGCCGCGCGCTCGGGCTCGCACCTGCCCCGGTTCGTGACCGAGTTCGAGGACCGGATCGCCTACCAGAACGAGCGCATGGCCGCGCTGACGGCCGCGCCGGGGCCGCGCATCGTGAGCCTGGCCACCGCCATGCGCGGAGGGCTGCTCGTCGACGCGCACGTCTACCGCGACGAGCACGGGCAGCACGGCGTCGGCCCGGGCGGCCTGAACGTCCCGGGCTGGACCCGGCTGGGCGCCCTGGCGGACTTCGCGCCGGTGTACTGGCTGACCCGGGGAGCGCGGGCGGAGGGCGCCACCGCCTGGGACGTCCGCCGGAACGGCCTGGGCGAGGCCGTGCGGTTCCTGTCCGGAGACGTCGGCCAGGCCATGGCACAGCGGGTCCGCCGGGCGTTCGGCGAACACGCCGACCGGGAGGTCGAGCAGGTCGACCGGCTGCCGGACGATCTGCCGCCCGGAACCTGGGTCTGGTTCACCGGCGGGGGCCGCAGCGGCGCCGCGGTGGCCACCGGCACCGGGTACCGCGTGCTGCTCACCGGCACGAGCGGCACGCGTGAGGTGCGGGCGTCGCAGGTCCTGGGGGAGCCGGCCCGCCGGCCGCACACCATCGTGCTCGCCCGGGCGCGGACCGAGGCCGCCCCCGGCGGGCGGCGCGGCCCGGAGAGCGGCACGGTCACGCCGGACCCGGGCACGACGGTCGCGCCGGGCGGCACCGCCGCGGGCCGTACGGTCGGCGGCGGGCGGACCGTCGGGGGCTCCGGCCCGTCCCGCGACGCCACCCGGCCGGTACGGGCACGGCGCACGATCGTGGACGACCCGCTGCCGGCCGACCCGCACGTGTACGTCAGCGAGGACGGGCAGCACCGGGTCACGGCCGCCGGGACGACCCGGGGCAGCTGGACGGACCTGGGCGCGGTCGCGGCGTACACGCTGACGTCCTGGCTGGTCCGCGGCGGGCCGGAGCGGGGACTGACCGACGCCGTCGTCGTCCACGAGGAGCTGGACCGGGCGATCGCCTTCCTCACCGAGGACTTCGCGCTGGACGAGCACGAGGAGACGGTCCGCACGCTCCTGGCCGGTGTCACCGGCCGTACCGTCGAGCTGACCGACGAACTGCCCGCGGGGCTGCCCGAGGGCACGCTGGTCTACTACTCCGGCCCGGAGAACATCGACGGCGCGGTGGTGCTGTCCGGCAGCCGCTACCGCAGCCTGAAGCCCGACGGCACGACCCAGGTCGCCCCGGACCAGGGCGGCGGAGCCCTCCCGTCCGGGCCCGGGCACAACTTCCTGATCGCCCGGCCCGCCACGGCCACCGCGCCGAAGACGACGGGAAGGACGCCGGCGAAGGACGCGTCCTCGGCCGCGGTGGCGCAGGCCGCGAAGCGCGCCGCACAGGTGGAGCGGCAGGAGTTCGACCCGGCACGGCTGCAGGCGACGCTGGACGCCCGGCAACTGCGGCCCCTCGGCGTGCCCGGCGACGGGAACTGCTTCTACCACAGCCTGATCGAGATCGCCGGTACGTACCTGGAACGGCACATTCCCGGGCTCAGCATGCGAGGAGACCGGCTTCGCGCCGTGAAGGCGCTGCGCGACTGGCTCGCGGACCGGCTGGAGGCCGACTTCGCGGTCGCGGCCCTGGGCCTGCCGTCGCGGTACGCCGGCTTCTTCCACGTGGTCGAGGGCGGGCCCTCGATCGCGCGGCAGCAGCGGGCGCTGGTGAACCAGATCCGGACGATGGACGCGTGGGACGACGAGGCGGGCGACGTCGTCGCGCACCTGGCGGCGTACGAACTGGGCCTGCGGATCACGTTGATCCAGGACCGGTACGTCACCACGGTCGGACCGGACGGGCCGGCCCACCTCAGCTTCATCCGCCGGCCCGGCCACTACCTGGGGACCCGGAGCACGCGCACGGACGCGCCGCCGATCCCGTGGCGGACCTTCCGGCCGGTTCCGCCGACCTCGGCCGTCGTGGCCCGGGCGCAGTACGACCGCCAGACCGCGTGGTTGAAGCGGCGGTACGCGAACGTGCGGACGGACCTCGAACGCCTCACGTCACGGCTCGCCCCGGACATCGTCGATGACCTCAAAGCCCGGGTACACCGGCGGATCGCCGCCCGGGACCAGGAGCTGGCGCGGCACGGCACCGAGACGGCGGCGCACCTGCGCCCGCAGCACCGGCTCGACGCCAACGTGAGCGCGGTGGGCGATCTGGAGCGGCTGGTCCATGAGTACCAGGCGCAACTGGGGGAATCCACGCGGCCGGTCCCGGCCTCCGTGTCCGGCCAGGGCGTACGGGCCCGGACCCGGATCTCGGACTACCTGTTCAACGAGGTCAACTCCCGGCTCGCCCGCCTCGGCGGGCGCTGGCTCCTCGGCCGGGTCGACCGGGGACAGATGCGTGAGGCGCTGGCCGACCTCCCCCAGGGCGGCCCCACCGACCAGGCCGGCCTGGCCACCGACCTCACGCACCAGATCGCGTTCGGCTCGGCCCCCCGCCTGAGAGGCGGCGAGCGGCCCGCCGCGGAGCGGCTCCGAGATCCGTTCGCGGCCGGCCCCAGCGGCACCGGCGCGAACGATCACGAGGTCGCCGGCCGCACGTTCGGCGCGGGCCCGGAGGTGCTCGCCGCGGCCGAACGGTTCCACACGCGATTCCACGAGTGGGCGGACGAACGCACCGCCGTGCCGGGGAAGGGCAAGGCCCCCGTACGCGCCGCGGACCTCGCACCGCGCATGGAGGAACTGCTCTCCCGGCTGGACCTGGGAGACGCCGGCGCCCTGACGAGTGACCGGCCGATCGAGCCGACCGTACGGCTGATGCTGGCGTACCGGGAGCTGGGGCTGCCCGACGGCGACGCGTCGCTGTTCCTCAAGGCGCTCAAGGCCGGCCTGATGAGCGACCTCCTGCCCGACGAGGCGAACCCGGCGCACCTGTCGATGGTGGATCTGCGGCGGGCCGCGGACGCGGTGGGCATCGGCGGCGACCGTGCGGTCGGCGACCAGATCATCACGGCCGTCGCGCTCGAGAGGCGGCTGGCCGAGGTGCTCCCGCCGTACGACGGGACGTCGGAGGACTGCGTCTACCGGCTGGAGGCGGTGCGGCGCGAGCTGTACGGCGGCCCGATGGTGTCCCGCGACGACCTCACGGTCGGGGACAGGCGGCCGGAGCGGGCGCTGGCCGCGGCCCTGGGCGGGGACTGGCGTCCGCTGCACGGACCGCCGGAGAGCGTCGCGCCCCTGGTGAGGCGCCTGGGGCCGGGCACGACGGCGTTCCTGCTGGTGTCGACGCAGTACGGCCCGGGCCACGCCTTCGCGCTGCGGAACGAGGGCGGCCACCTGCTGTGGCTGGAGACGCAGGCCGGGCCCGGATCGCGGGTGTACGCCGCCGAGGACGGCGCGCCGGTGCCGGGCGGGGACGCGCGCGTCATCCTCGTGGACGCGACCGGCCGCGCGGTGGTGCCGGACTCCCTTCCCGCGGCGCCGTACGACGTGGACGCGCTGCGGCTCGCGCCGGAGGAGCTCGGCTTCGCCGCGCAGGGGCGCGAGCACGAGATGATGCACATCGTCCACGGTCACGGCCGGACCACGTTCCAGGGAAGCGAGGAGACCCTCGTCTTCAACCGTGCGACCGGCGTGGTCGTGGAGACCGACACGACGCACGTCTGGGTCGCCGGCGGCCGGTACTTCGCGACGAAACGGGCGGCGGTGGCGTCGCGGCGCGGAAAGGTCAAGCGTAAGTCCGTCAACATCGTCGAGGTCGTCAGCAGGCCGGAGCAGGTCCTGCGGACCGGGGAGGAGCACTACTACGACCCGGCGGTGGTGCGGGCCGGGATCCGCGACGTGAAGAGGCGCCTGAACAACGCGGTGCGGCTCCGCGACGGCGAGGCCGGGCCCGGCTTCCGCGGCACCTCGCTGCGGGAACTGTTCGGCGACGATCCCAACTACGAGTACGGCCCGGACGCCGACGAGCTTTCGGTCCTCCTGCCGCCCGGCTTCGACGACTCGGTGTACACGCACCTCAGTGAGGGCACGCCGACGGCGTTCACGGTGGCCTTCCTGCGAGCCGTCGAGCGGTACGCCGAGGCCGACGACGTCAGGCGATACTTCCGGGACGGGCTGCGGTTCGGCGACGACGTGGTGCTGACGTACCTGGACGAGCGGCTGGGCCGGCGCGTCGGCCGGTTCGCCGGTCCGGCGATGGAGTACGTGCCGGGCGTCGCCGACGTGCGCACCTCGATGACGCTCATGAACACGCACACGTACGCCACCGCCCGCGTGTTCGTCCGCGGCGACGAACACCTGGCGAAGAACCTCATCCACGGGACGCTGCGCACCTCGTTCGCCGCCGTCCGCGAGTCCATGCCGGCGGAGGTCCGCGGCTTCCTGGAAGGCCACTATGAGGAGATCCGGGCGATGCTGCGCGAGGATCTGCGGCAGCGGCTCGCCCGGGCGATCAGGACCTACGAGCGGCACCCGGACCGCCACCGCCGCTGGCGCAAGTTCGGCCGGGACCCGCTGCCCCTGTTCGAGTACCCGCTGAGGAACGAGAGCATGACCCTCGGCGACTATGTCGACAACATGCTGCTGCCCGCCGGGCGGCCCAGGGTCTACGTGGACCAGAACGCCGCGATGAACGTCCGGACCAACATGCGCCGGCTCGACCGCGGGCGGATCGTCACCGAGATCCGTGACATCGGCCCGCAGCGGCAGAGCCTGCGCAGGTCGGAGGAGACGGCCGAGGAGTTCGCCGAGCTCGCCCGGCTCATGCACGCGCAGGCCGAGCGGGTGGCGCACAACAACGGCACCGTGGAGGGCCGGGAGTTCAACCGGAGGCTGGTTCAGGCCGTGGACACGGTCAGCGCCTACCGTCCGCCCGCCGACGACCTGGCCACGGACGTGGCCGACTTCCTCGGCTCGGTGGCGCGGCACGCCCCGGACGCGGTCCGCGATCCCATCTTCCGGGAGAACGTGACGTCCAACCTCCAGGCCGATGCCGTGGTGGCGCTGAGCGACTTCATCGAGAACTCGTCGCGTGAGTACGCACGCGCCGTACGCCGCGCGATCCAGGCCATCCGGGAAGCTCTGGTCATCGAGCGTGGCTCGGCCGAGCGCGCGGCGGCTCACTTCGCCGATCTGATCGAACGCGCCGGTCTGCTGATCAGGGAGCTGGGCCGGCACTCCGAACGCCGGTACCCGGATCCGGAGTACGCCAACGACGCCGGGACGACCGGTGCCGGAGCCGTTCGCCGCGGTGTGACCTTCACGGCTGCCGGCTCTTCGGCTCGTTCTTTCGCGGACGAGACCGTGCAGGATCCGCCCCGCTGGCACGACATCCGCTCGCCGGAGGGGCGTGTCGTCGGACGGGCGTTCTTCAACGACGCGGACTGGCGTCTGCGGTCGCCGTTCTACGGAGCTCTGCAGGGCGCGGAGTTCCGTTCCTGGTCGGGGAGTCCGGGCCGGGAGGTCAGCGCTCCGGTGGAGGTGCCGATCGGCGACCGCGGCCGCGTGTACATCCTCGCGGGGCACGGGGCGGAGCTTCGTGACCTGCCCGGCCTCGCCAGGACCATGGCCCAGGAGATCGTCCGGCAGGGCTTCACCACCCTGCTGCTCCTGCGCTGCACCGATGAGACGCCGGCGCCGGACTCGGCGGCGCTGCGGGAGGTGGCGCGGGACTTCGAGCTGACCATCGTCGAGGGGACCGGCGCGGTCGCCCCCACGCCCGGTGACATCAACCTCCTCCCGGACGGCTCCGGCCGGGCCACCGGGGTACGCGTCCACAGCTCCGACGGGACCACCAGCCGTTACGACGCCGCCGGGGGACACACCGAGCCGGAGCCCGCCGGCGGTGGCACCGCCGGCCGGAGCCTGGATCCGTCCTCGTTCGACTACCGGATGCTCATGCACGAGGCGAAGAAGGAGCTTCGCCGGCTCACCCCTGGAACGCGACCGGTCTCCCTGACCCCGGAGACACTGGTGCGGATCCACGACGACCTGCCCGGCCACCTGGCCGGGCAGCCGCTGCGGCTGCGCGGCCGGGCGATCGCGCAGATCCTCGCCCGCGAGCGATCGGCGAAGCCGCCCGGGGACGCCGTGACCACCGGCGACCGGGACGGCGGCGAGACCGGCCGGCCCTCCGCGCCGCCCGGTTCGGAGCCGGACGAGGTCTCGGCCGAGCCGCCGGCCCTGCAGATCCTGCCGGGCGAGGACGAGACGTTCGGCGAAGCGCTGGCGCGGGCCCTGAACGCGAACTCCCCGCTCCTGCCGGAGCACGACTCCGCGGAGAGCGCCGTGGACCGGTTCTTCGCCGGCCTGACGGAGGAGGACCTGCCCGCCTCCGCACCGCTGGCCGACGAGGCGGCGCAGGCACGGGTCGAGGAGTTCGAGCGGGCCGGCGTCCGGCTGACGGCCGGGCAGCGGGCGCAGGCGGTCCTCCAGAACGGCCGGCTCACCGTCGCGTCGCTGGACCTCGACCGCGTCCAGCGGTTCCGGCTGGCGATGGAGACCGAGCCGGCGACCTCGGAGACCCGGGCGGCGATGACCGCGGCCCTGGACGCCACCGCCCGGCGTCTGGGCGTGCGCATCGTCCTCGGCGAGGCACTGCCCGCCGGTGGCGAGCGACCGGTCCTGCCCGGTCCGGAGCTCCGCAACGGGTCCGCGACTCTCGCCGTCACGGCGAAGAAGCACGTGCGGTGGGCGGACGAAGAGGGCGGCGTCCTGACGACCGCCCGCGACCCGGACGGCACGGATCTCCCCGAACCGGAACCGGTCGAGGGCCGGGAGCCGGAGCGGGCCGTACGGCGAGGCCCGTGGTACCTGGACTTCGACGCGTTCGGCGAAGCGTCGGTGCGCGGCGTGGACCCGTGGACCGAGGAGGACGTCCGGCTCTGGGCGCATCACGTCGCGAGCGGCTCCCGGCTTTCCGGCGACGGCCCGGAGCTGAGCAGCGGCATCCAGCGCGGGCTGCGGGAGATGCTCCGGACGGGGGATGCGGCCGGGTGGGACCGGCTCTTCCAGCGGGGGCACCTGTTCACGGCCGGCGGCCGTCTCGTGTGGCTCCGGCCCGTACCACGGGACGTACGGGTCGGAACGCGGCAGCCGTCGGGTGGGGTGCGGGAGTACGACGTGTCGTTCGCGTCGCTGGCGGCCGGGGGCAGGAAGTCGCGGGAGGTTTCGGCGGGGTTCGACGGCACACTGCTGACGTTCTTCTCTCTCGGGCTGCGGACGGCCTCGGCGCTCATCCCCGGGTTGCCGTCGCTTGGCATGAGCTCGGCGGACAAGCGTGAGGAGGAGTGGGAGGTCCAGGTCATCGCGGGGCGCAAGCTCTTCGTGGGCGGATACGCGCGTTTTCGCGGCGGTATGGCGGTGCGGGTGTTCGTGGACGGACGGGAGCGCCCGAACGACGTGGTGCTCCCGGCGCGGTTCGACCTCGACCTGCCGGACGAGCTCACCGCACCGGGTGCGCCGCGGCCCGAGACGGGGGTACGGACCGTCGGCGGGGGGCGTACGGGGCGGCGGCCCTCGCAGTCCGCGGAGTCACTCACCGCGGTCGATCTGATCCCGGTCGTGGCGGAGCTGCAACGGAGTCTCCTCGGCGCGGGTCTTTCGGCGGAGTCCGTGCTGAAAGCGATGGGCGAGGTCATGGAGCACCTGACCGAGAAGTCGGCGCGCAACCGTAGCCGGCTGATGCTCGGCACCGGTGTTCCGACGAAGAAGGTGCGGGTGCCGGCGGGGCGCCTGAGGTCCTTCGAGGGACACTTCCTGATCAGAGCGGACGTCGAGACCCTGCAGTACTTCGGCGACAGCGAGGTGTCCGTGCGGGAGGACACCGGCAGTGGTCTGACGGACAAGCCGGGGCGCGGCAAGGACAGCGGGACGTCCCTGGGCTTCGGCTTCAACGCCGCCGGGCTCACCGCCCCCGAGCACCACGACGACGCCGGCAAGGGTTTCGTGCACGGGCCGGGGCTCACGCTCGGGTTCTCGCGCGCCGCGGGGCACGGGATGGCCGAGCAGGCCCTCGGTCACACCGTGCTCAACCGGAAGATGACACAGGCCCGCTACCGGTCGGGTCTGCGGGTGAGCGTGGAGATCCGTTCGACCACGCACGACATCCCGGACGTCTCCACGGTGGTGGAGTCGGAGGTCGGGGTGCCGAAGGTCGAGGCGGCCGACTTCGAACGCCGGCTGACCGGCTCGACGCAGGACGCGTCCGAGCAGGTCCGGGTGTATGCGTTGCTGCGCAAACCGCGCGGTGTGGTGCCTGAGGAGGCGTACCGTCGTCCGGCGCGTCTGGACCGCGTGATGCCGGTGGATGTCGCCCATGGAGAGTCGCTCGCCCTCGCGTCGCGCCGGGGGCTCGGCTTCGGCACGGGCGCCACGCTGCCCGGCGCGGAGCTCGTGCACGAGCAGCTGCGGGCGGTCATGTTGCGGCGGCACGACACGCTGTCGAAGGGGGCCAAGGCCGACTGGTCGGAGGCGGACCTGCAGCTGGCCGCCTGGTACAGCAGGCCCGCGCTGGAGGCGGACCTGTCGACCACGATGGCCGGGATCGAACGCACCGTCCGCGTCGGCGGCCGAAACTACCGGCTGGCCGCCCGCGCGTACCTGATGGAGCGGCTGGACCGCGCCGGTGACCCCTACTCCCTGACCGTCAACCTCCGGGCGCTGGCGGCCGCCTCGGCGAACGGGCACCGCGCGACCGAACTGGGCATCCGGCTGGGGGCCGGGCTCGGGGCGCGGGTCACGGCGTTCGCGTGGCTGCGGATCGCGATCGGCGCCGCCGGTGTGGCCGGCGGGTACTCCTACTCTCCCAAGCACCAGCTCACCGGGGGCGCCAAGTCCTACCGCCGTACCGAGACCACCGGCCAGGTGCACGAGCACCCGTACAACGTGATCTACGAGCTGTCGGTGCGGTCGCCCGGCGGACAGGCCGAGGTCTGGTGGATCGACCGGCGTGGGGACGTCACCGCCCGGGTCGTCCTGCCCCAGGAGCACCGTCTGGCGATACCGCCCACACCGGAGCAGATCGCGGGGGCACGGCAGACGTTCGAGTCCTGGCGGTGGCCGCACGGCACGGGCGTCGCCTTCACACGCGGGGTCTCGGGCCTGTTCCCGGCGTTCTTCGTCCTGCCCGAGCTGTGGCGGCTGGCCGCGCGTGTGTACGCCGAAGCGAACGGGCTCACCGACGCCTGGCTGGAGGATTCCGGCGGGTGGCCGGAGGCGATCAAGAACGCGACGCGTCCGAGTGGGCTCGCGGCCCACTTCGCGTCCCTGACGAGCCGCACCGGGCGGTACGTCGCCCTGCCGCGCGGTAAGGACGGCCGGAAACAGGCGTTGCGGATCCGGTTGCGCGGCTACCGGGTCCGTTATCTCTACGCGAGCGACGGCGTCGAGATCGAGCAGTACGCCCAGGGCAACGCCGCGTTCAAGGACGAGAGCGTGCACAAGTGGGAGGCCGGGCCGACGTTCTCGGCCGGGCCGCAGTTCCGGCTGGGCGGCGAGGCCGAGGACCCCCACTCGCTGAGCCCGGAAGACGGCGGGTGGAGCGACCACTCGCCGGGCAGCGAGAACAACACCGGGCCGGGCGGGCGGATCCAGCTCACCGGGCACGCCGAGGCGCGCTGGGAGCACAAGCGCGAGCACGGCCGGGAGAAGGGCCCGGTGGACATCACCCGCGCCACCTACGGCGGGCGGACGCACACCTACCGGATGGACCCGGTCTTCGAGGTGACCCTGGTCCGCTGGAAGGGAAAGTCGATCAGCTGGCGGTCGCGCTACCTGCGTGCGACCGACGCGCTGGACGTCGTCATCCCCGAGCGGCGGATCTTCGACCTCGGTCTGACCGCGCCGGGGGTGATGGCACCGGTTCCACGGCCTCCGACACGTCACGTGCCGCCCGGCCTGCTCCCGGGAATGTCGTATCCGGAGACGATGGACGCCGCAGGCGTCCTGCCCCGCATCGAGGCCTGGCTGCGCGGCGAGGGCGTGCTGCGTCCGGCACCGCCGCAGGAGCGCCCGAACCTGCTGACGCGGGAACTGGAGGCGGCGTACTCCTCCGACGCGTTGCGCGACCAGTTCACCGCGCTCACCGGTTCGGGGGTGGTCCGCTGGATCCCGCTGCCGCGCGCGTTCGGCGCCGTCCGGTACGTGTTCGTCCGGGTCACCGCCCGGATCGCCGCCGCCGACGAACAACTGGCACGACCCGAGGTGAAGCTGACACTGCGCGGCGAGGGGCAGCAGAAGACGACCGCGACGAAGTCGTCGGGATTCGCCTACGGGGCCGGTGCCGACCTGCGGACCCGCGCCGGAACCGAAGGGCACGAGGGCGACCACGGAGGGATCGAGGCGAGCGGCGGGTTCCACCGGTCCTCCGCACGCGGCGCCGAGAAGACCGAGAAGACGCTGGAGATCTATCGCGCCGGTACGCGGGAGGGGTCACAGGAGTACCGGCACCGGCTGGCGTTCCGGATCGAGCTGGGTCTGAGCGGCGAGCTGCCGGAGGTCCTCAACGTTCCGGTCCGCGGCACGCGGCTCGCGTTCGTGGGCCTCGGCCGTCTCACGCACACCCGGTGGCCCGGCCGGCTCTGGTACGCCCACGGGATCTTCCTGCGGCACCACGTCTACGAGCCCGGCCCGGGCGGCGTGACGGGCCGCGTCCGCCTGCTGGTCCCCGACCACATCGCGCTCCTCGACGCACCTCCAGGAGGACTCGAACCCGTCCTGGGGGCGAATCCGGCCTGGGACGGCCGTCCGCTCTGGGACGGACACGACCAGCAGGCGGTCGCCACGCTCATCGAGAACCTCCACCCGTGGGGGGTCCCGTTCGCGGACGCCGTGGAGCGATGGGCCGGACTGCCCTGCTCCCCGTTCGGCCGCCCGAAGGACCTCAACGCCCCACGCGCCTGGCACGTCCCCGGCCTGGACTTCTCCACCTGGGCGGGACTGCGCTACCTGCACTACACCGCGCAGAACACCATCCGCCCGGACATCAAGGACGTGCTGCGGAACACCTACGAGGTGCCGGTCGGTGGCCGGAAGACGATCGTCGGTGCGGAGATCGTCGCGGCCGAGGTCATCGGCCCGCTCGAGGGCACCGACTTCAAGGGCCGGAACTACACCCAGGAGTCGGAGGCGGACAAGGACACCTCCGACCACTCCGGCGGGTTCCACCTCTCCTTCGGCCCTGAGGCCGGCGGTGAGATGGGCGCCGCCCGGTCGCTGGGGATCGGCGGTTTCGAGTACGCCCGCGAACGCGCGGAGGAACTGTCCGGTGAACTGGGCGGCACGGACGAGAGGAACAGGGAGGCCACCCGCCGGTACCGCCACTACCGGTTCACCCTCGACCTCGTGATGAGCGGGCACCACGGCATCCTGCGGGTACGCGCACCCTACGGCCTGTACGGGATGATCCCGCTCGAGAAGGACCCCGCGGGCGGATACCGGCTGGTCGGAGGCCTGGAGGAGTCGCTGCCCGGCCTGTTCGGCCGGCCCCGCCGCCACAACGTTCGTTAGCGGCATGTGAAATGACAATGACGATCGAGAGAATTCGGCTGCGCGGACTCGACGGCTAATGGCCTCATTGGTAGCTTCAACTTGATCATCTGCCGTGAATGTCGAGGTCACCGGCTCATCGAGCGTCTCGATATTCGCCCGCGGTGAGCATTGTCCTTTCGACAATAAACGTGTCTGTTCGGAAACAAATATGGGGGCGATGTCCGCGTGCCGATCGACGGTGGAGGCGAGCCGAGCGAGGGTGCGGCCGGAACGATGCCTCCCGTACCGGACTCCATCCGGGAGGCCGCCCGGCGGGCGCCCGACCACTGGCTGGGCATGGTCGACCCGGCGTGGGCCGGAGAGGGCGCCCCGCCGTCCTGGGCGGTGGTCGGGCAGTGGCGGTCGAGTCTGGAGGGCGAGATCGTCGAGTGGCGTGACAACGAGGAGTACCGGCCGTCGCCGTCGGCGCTCGGCTGGCCGGAGCCGGCCGATGCGGTCGACGCGGCGGTGCAACTGGCCGCCACGGGCTACGGCCCCGGCGAGGCCGTGACCGAGGCGCTGGCGGCCCTGCCGGAGGCGGCGGTCTTCGTCACGCCGCAGGGCGACCCGCTGCCGGCCACCGCGCCGGACGGCACGACCCCCGTGGTCCCCGTCTTCACCTCCCCGGGCTACCTGCGGGCCGCGGGCCGGCTGGCGTACGCGCTGATGAGCGTGCGCGACCTGGCCGACCGGATCCCCGCCGGCCATGTCATCCACCTCAACCCCTCGGCCCCGGTGAGCATGACGGTGGACACCACGATGCTTCGCGAGGCGCTGCAGAGCGTGCCGGAGCGTGTCGCCGACGGTGTGGGCGACGTCAGGGTTCGGACAACCGGGAACGGTTGAGTGACACCTCTGGTGCGGATGAGAAAAGATCCGGGCAGAATCGGGCAAGGCCGGTGACATCCGGGCGAAAACGGAGTAGATCGGTCTTGAACCCGAACACTGCCGGGTTCGTATGCCTTAACTGAGGGCTGCCTTTCGCCGAAGCCGCCTACGTACGGGGCGAGGGGCCGACCTCGGACCGCCGCGCTGCGGTCACGCGGAGGAGGTGCACCAGTGATCGGCCACCTTCCCCACGGCGACCGAAGCCGTCACCGGAGGTGATCGTGACCCGCTGGAGAAGGGCGTCCACCCGCCGGGACCGAGGCCGGCAGAACCCGGCCGTCTCGTCCAGGAAGGGCCGTGCCGGCCGCGCGAAGGGCCGGCCCGCGGTCGTGGTCGACGAGTACGACAACCTCATCATGCTGCGCTCCTCCGCGGACACGTCGCCGCGGCCGGAGGGCATGGCCGAGCTCGCCCGCTTCCTCAGCGGCGGTGACGACGCACAGAAGGTGTTCACCGTCGTGGTCGGCGCGGACGGCGCGGACGGCGAGCTGTGGACCCGGCTCGGCGCCGTCCTGGACTCCCTGCGCGACCGCGGCGTGGAGACCGTGCGCCTCGCGCTGTCGGGCGCGGGCGCGTCGCGCTCCGGACGACCCGCCATCGCGCAGCGGATCGCCGACGCCTGGGGGATCAAGGTGATCGCCCCGGACGCGGGCGTGCTCATCGTCCCCGGAGGCTCGCTGTTCGCGCTCGGCGCCGGCGCGCCCGACCGCGGCTGGCGGTGGTTCACGCCCGGCGCGGAGCCGACGCCGCTCGGCCCGCGCAGCCCCGCACCGCCCTGGCAGCCCGAACTCGCGCGGCTGCCCGGCCGCACCGCCGGCGGCTACATCGTCGAGCAGGTCCCGGCCGGGATCCTGGTGCGGTCGGCGAAGGCGCCCGCCACCCGCGCCGGCGACCTGTGCTACGCGGTGCCGGTCGACGGCGAGCACCCCACCGTCCTCGTCGACGCCTCCGAGTCCCGCGGTGAGCCGGACGTCACCGCCGACGACATCGCGGCGCTGCTGGCCGCGCTGCCGGACTCGACCCGCACGACGGTCCGGCTGGCCCCCTGCGGCCCGCGCGACCTGCTGAGCGTCGCCCAGGACACCGCCGAGATACTGGGCGCCGAGGTCGAGCTGCTGACCGGGCTCCCGCTGGTCGTCGGCACCGACGCCGAACCCGACGTACGGCCCGTCCTGATCGGCGCGGACGCCGAACCGACCTGGGCGCCGTTCGTCGAGGCGGTCGCGTGCCGGCCGTACGACGCGGACGGCCGGGTGGTCGAGCCCCGGCTGGTCCGCTGGCGTTCCCCGATGTCCGGCGTCCGCCGTACGGAGCCGGCGCCCGTGCCGCTCTCGGACCGCTGGCAGGTCTGCGTGACGAGGGCGGGCCTGTCGGTCGGACCGCGCGGCGAGCAGCCCGCCGTCGCCGAGCGGCCGGTCTCGTCCGAGCAACTGGCCGTCGAGCTGAACCTGCGTGGCGCGCCGGCCGACGACGCGCTCTTCGCCGATCTGTCCCGCCTGCTGTCGGAGATCGGGGCCGGGGTGCGCGACTTCGTCACCCTGCACCGCGTCCTGCCGTCCCGGCAGCCTGAGGGCGAGGACTTCCGCCTGCTCCGGCTGGCGATCGACCACGGCGTGTCGCTGGCGGAACCCCGGTCGCCCGAGGCGTCGCCGGAGCCTGCGATGGCGGCGGTACGCACGGTCGCCGTCCCCCGGCGTCCGCGAGAACCCGTCGCCGCACCGGCCCCGCGCCCGTCGGAGGCGAGGATTCCGGCGTCCGCCCGCGCCGTCGCGTCCACGTCCGCGACCGCCGGCCCGCCCGCGAGAGCCGCGAGCGGCGGCCCGCCCCGGTCCGACACCCCGGCGACGAACGCCGGCCCGGCGTTCCCCGCGTCCGGCGGTCCGTCCATGTACGGGCCCGGCGGCTCGGTGGCGGACTCGGCGGCGGACGTTGCCCCGGCGTCTCCCGCGCCCGGCGGTCCGCCCGCGTACGAGCCCGGCGCCCGGGTGGCGGACGGCGGTCCGGCGTTCCCCGCGATCGGTGATCCGCCCGCGTACGGGCCCGATGGTCCGGCGACGGACGGCGATCCGGCCGACGGTCCGCCCGCGTACGAGCCCGACGGTCCGGTGGCGGACGACGGTCCGGCGGCGCCGCCGGACCGCGGTCCCGCGGCGCCCGTGTCCGGCGATCCGGGCCCGTCGGCCGCTGACGAGCCCGCGCCCCGGCGTGACTCCGCGGGCCCGGCGCCCCGGGCCGCCGAGGGGCCCGGCCGTGCTCCGGCCGCGCCACCGCGGTCCGGCGGCGCGCAACCGCTCCGCCCGGGCCTGGGCGGGACTCCGCCGGCCCCGGTCACGCCGAGCAGGGACGCCTCCGGCACGGCCGCCGGGGAAGCGTTCCGGCCCTCGTCCTCGACGCCCCTCGGCCCTGCGGAGCCCCCGGCGTCCGCCGCGCCGCCGGTCGCCACGGAGTCCGCGGCCGCACCCCCGGAACCGACCCCGCCCGCGAAGACGTCAGCGGAGACACCGGCGAGAACGTCCGCGCCTGCTCCCGCGGCCCGGGGGACGCGTCCCCGGCCGTCGGTGAAGCAGGTCCGCCGCAGCACCGAGGCGGAGCGTGCCGAGTTCCGCGCGCTCGCCCAGCCGGTGTGGGAGCGGCACAGCGCCTCGGTGAACCGGGCGATGACGCAGATGCCCGCGCTGCGCGGCGCCCAGATGGACGCCGCGCGGACCGACCTGGTCGCGGTGCACATCTACCTCTCGGGCGGGCAGGGCGAACTCGGCCAGGAGGACGGGGACGGCATGCCCGCCGGGTACACCGCCTGCCTCGGCTCCGGCCTGTGCCGCCTGCCCTCCTACCGGGGCGTCGTCGTACGCGGCGGGCTGCCCGAAGGGGGCCTGGAACGCTTCATGCCGGGAACCGTGGTGCGCGAGCCCGGCCCGGTCAGCGCGCTGCCGCTCAGGGCCGCCGCCGGCCTGCCCGCCGCGGCGGGAGGTTACGTCATCTGGTCCTCCACCGGCCGCCGGGTGCGCCCGCTGCTGGGTTCCGCGTCCGGCGCGGCCTCCGACGAGGTGGTGTTCCCGCCCGGTACGGCCTTCCGCGTGCTCGACGTACGGTCCGCCGGCCCGGCGCCGATGGTGCTGCTGACCGAGGTGGTGGGCGGCGGACCCGTGGACGAGCGGCCCGGCGGACTGGACGACGCGGACCGGGCGGCGTTCGAACGGCTCGATGAGGCTCTGCGCCGCCAGGCGTCCCCGGCCGGCGGCGCGTCCCCGGCCGGCTGGCCGGCGCGCTGCGCCGAACCTCTGGGGGAGGCCTGATGCCTCATCGATGCCCGAAGAACCGCAGGCGACCGCCCGTGACCGATCGCGGCGAAGGAGCATGATCTTGTCTGCAGAGTCAGGTCCCGGCGAACGTGCGGAGTCGCTCGGCGTCCGCCGGCCGGTCGCCCTGCCGGAGACCGACATGGACGCCGCCGACGGGCTGATCCCGGCCGAGCCGGACTCTGAGCCGGACTCTGAGCCGGACTCTGAGCCGGGGTCTGAGCCGAACGAGTCCGCCGCAGCCGCCACGGCCGCCGTGGACGACGCCAAGGCGCCGGCGGACTCCGCGGCCCGGGAGAAGAAGGACGACCGCGCCGCCGTGGCGGAGGACATCGCCGCGCCCACGCGGCCGGGCGCCCTCGACGGCGACGAGATGCCGCCGGATCGCCCGAACAAGCCCTTGCTGGCCGGGGTGGCGATCGGCGGTGCGGTCGTGCTGGCCGTGCCGATCCTGCTGATCGGCACCGGTTCGGACCATGCGAAGAAGCACCCGACCGCCGCCGCGGCCGAGACGGTGCTGCCCGGCGCCGGGCAGCCGCCGACGGGTGCGTTCGTGTCGAGCACCCCGACGCCGTCGCCCTCCGCGAAGAATAAGGACAAGGCGAAGGCCAAGAAGAAGGCGACGCCCTCCGCCACGCCCTCGCCCACCGCCCACGCGCGGAGAAAGACCGTCTCGCCCCAGATGCCGTCGCCGAATGCGCCGTCGTCCCGGGTGATCCACGCACCGCGGAACCTCTACCCGGGTGACACGGTACGCACCAACCGCATCGCGCTGACCATGCAGGCGGGCGGCAACCTCGTTCTGCGCGACAAGAGCAAAAAGATCATCTGGTCCACCAGAACCCACAAGCCCGGGGTCTACGCCACGTTCCAGCGCGACGGCAACCTCGTCCTCTACGACGCCGGCAGGAAGGCGGTCTGGGCCGCGGGTTCGTTCGGCCACGACAACTCGACGCTGGTCCTGCAGTCCGACTACAACATGGTGATCGTCGACCACGACGGTCATCCCGTCTGGGCGACCGGCACCAACCGGTGATCCGGCACCGCGCCGTACACCCGTCGCATCCGCGACTGAGCTCTAGAACGAAGGAAGAAGACCGTGGCTTCTAAGTCAGGATCTGGCGAACGCGCGGAGTCGCTCGGCGTCCGCCGGCCGGTCGAACTGCCGGAGACGGACATCGACGCCGCCGGGAACCTGGCACCGGCCGACTCCGAGCCGGAGAGCGGCGAGGCCGCCGGCGACGGCGAGGAGACCGCGGATGCCAAGGCGACCTCGGACGCCGGGGAGACCGCCCAGGCGAAAGAGCCGCAGGCCGAGACCGCCGCGCAGGCCAAGGGCGGCCAGAGCCTGGCCACGGCGACCGACGTCGCCGTGGCGACACCCGGGGCCGACGGTGACGCTGACGGGGACGGCATGCCGCCGGACCGGCCGAAGAAGCCGGTTCTGGCGGCGGTGGCGATCGGCGGTGCGGTCGTGCTGGCGGTGCCGATCCTGCTGATCGGCACCGGTTCGCATCACGGTGAGAAGCACCCGACCACCGCCGCGGCCGACAACGTCCTGCCCGGTGACGCGCAGCCGCCGGCGGGAGCGTTCACCTCCCAGTCGCCCACGCCGACTCCGACGCCCTCGCCCTCGGCCTCGGCGAAGAAGAAGACCAAGGCCGACAAGAAAAACGCCGACGAGACGAAAACCGTCGCGAGCGCGAAGACGAAGGTGTGGCCGGGCGTCTCCAACGTGCTGCTGAAGAACGCCGCGAGCGGCCTGTGTGCCGACATCCCGGGCTACGGGAAGGGATCGGCCGACGGCAAGGTCGCCCAGTACTACTGCACCCTCGGCGACTCCGACAACCAGGTCTGGTCGCTCGGCGTGATGAGCGGCATGAAGGGGCCCGGGGGTACCGCCCTCTTCCTGATCCGCAACACCAAGGACAACCTCTGCATGGACCTGCCGTACTACAAGGGCGTGTCGGCGGGCACCAAGGTGACCGAGTACTACTGCCGGCCCAAGGGCGACAACCAGCTGTGGTACCGGAGCCACACGCACGGCAAGCGGTACCGCATCCGCAACTACGCGAGCCACGGGCTGTGCCTCGGGCCGACGGGCCGCTCCCACGCGCGGGACAAGCAGCTCGAGGTCCACAAGTGCGGAAGCGGCGACGAATGGTCGTGGCCCAGCGGCACCTGACCCGTACGACGCCGCGGGGGTCAGTTCACCCGGGGCGGGGTCAGCTCACCCGGGGCTCGGAACCCGCCGGCCAGTCGCCGGGCATGTCGGCGGGGTCGCACGGATGGCCGGTGTCCTGGGACCGGGCGAGCCGGCGGCGTGCCGCCTCCGCCGCGCGCCGGGCCTCGGTCTGTACGGCCGGGTCGTCCGCCAGGGCCGCCGCGTGGTCGTACCAGACGGCCGCCTCGCCGTGCTGTTCGTCCTCCCCGCAGCGTTCGCCGGCGCGGAGCGCCGCCGCCACCAGGTCGTCGCGGGAGACGAGCGGGCCGGCGGCCATCAGGTGCCGCGAGATCTGCGCGGGGTGGCGGTGCGGTAGCTCACCCAGCGCACGCGCGACCGCGGCGTGCAGCATCTGGCGGCGGGCGGGAGTGAGGTCGTGCAACATCAGCTCGCGGGCGAGATCGGGCATCAGATAGCGGCCGAGCCGGCCGGTGGTGCCCTCCTCCCAGTTCAGCATCCGGGCGATGACGGCCGCGTCGATGAGCGAGAGCAGTTCCTCGCGCGTGATGGCCCGGACCTGCACGAGGAGCTCGGGGTCGAGTTCTCCTCCGGTCACCGCGAGCGCCTCCAGCATCTTCAGTACGCGTTCGTCGAGCTGGTCCAGCCGGGCGCGCAGGACCCGGATGACGGACGCGGGGAGCCGCGCGCCGGGCCCGGTGCGCTGGTCGCCGGGCAGTTCGAGGATCTCGGTGATGAGGAACGGGTTGCCCTCGCCGCGCCGGTGCAGCGCCACCGCCTCGGACTGCTGCGGCTCGCTGCCCATCAGCTCGTCGAACGGCGTGGAGCGGAGCCTCATCAGCTCGTGGACGTCCTCCACGGTGAGCGGGCCCAGCGGGAGCAGGGTGGCGCGGCTCTGCCGGACGAGCAGTGCCAGCAGCTCGCGCAGGCCCACGTCGTCGGTGTCCTGCGTCGTGCAGACCACGACCAGCGGCACGTCGCGCAGCAGCGTGGCGTACATGCCGAGCAGGCGGCGGAACCGGCGACCGGCGCGGTGCAGGTCCTCGATCAGGCAGATGGTGGGCTGGCGGGCGAGCCGCTCGGCCAGGTCGCGGGCGATCGCCTCCGGCTCGCCCTCCACACGGATCTGCGGGAACAGCGCCGACAGCAGCTGCCCGAGCGGATTGAACCGATCGTTCGCGGCCTCCTCTTCGTCCGAGTCGATGTCGCTGCCGCAGCGGACCCACACGACGCGGAACGCCAGGTCCGCGGCCCGGGAGGCGAACTCCTCGGCGAGCCGGGTCTTCCCGATGCCGGACTCTCCGGACAGCAGCACCCAGCGGGTCTCGCCCGCGGCCGCGTCACTGAGGAGCTCGTCGTAACGGGAGAGTTCGTCGGCGCGGCCGACGAGCGGGCGGGCGATGACCGACGGCCGCGCGGGCCGCGCCGGCCGCGCCGGGGGCGTGGTCCGCGCGCCGGGCGGCACGTGTGCGGGGGCCGTACGGACGGGTGCCGGTGCGGGCAGGTCCTGGCGGAGTACGGCGACGTGGACACCGCTCAGCTCGGGTCCCGGCACGGTGCCGAGTTCGTCGGCGAGCAGCGCGCGGATCGTCTCGTAGCGCCGCAGCGCCTCGGCGGGCCGCCCGGCCAGGTAGAGGGCGCGCATCAGCAGCGCCCACGCGGCCTCGCGCAGCGGAGACCGCGTGGTGAGCTCCTCGGCGATGAGGGCCGCCTTGTCGTACTCGCGCTGCTGGAGGAGCACGGTGGCGTTCAGCTCGCCGGCCCCCATCCGGATCTCCTCCAGCCGGGAGATCTCACGGGCGGCGAAGGCGTGGTTGGCGGCGTCGGCCAGGGCGGCGCCCCGCCACAGGCCCAGGCCGCTCTCGACCTCACGCCGGGCGTCTTCGAGCCGCTCCTGGGCCAGCAGCTCACGGGCACGGGTGACCGACTCCTCGAAGCGCGTCGAGTCGCGGGTCTCGGGCGGCGCGTTGAGCGTGTAGCCGGCCGGTCCGCTGACCAGCACGGTGCCCTGCCCGCGCCGCGTACGGTCCGGCTCCAGCACGGCGCGCAGACGGCTGATGTGGGAGTGGATGGAGGAGACGGCACCCGCGGGCGGACGTCCCTCCCACAGGTCGTCGCACAGGCGGTCGGCCGACACCGGGTGGCCGTCCTCGACCAGGAGGCGGGTGAGCAGCACGCGTCGCTTGGGCGGGCCCAGGTCGAGCCGGACATCGCCGGACCATGCCTCAAGCGGGCCCAGCAGCCCGAACCTGACACGGTCGCTCAATGGCTCGCCTTCCACAGTATGGGCGCCATGACGTCGTCGGTCTCGTCTGCGCCGAAGGGGAAAGAGAGGGTCGGCCGCTGCCGATCGGCACCCGACAACATCGTGCCCCGGCTGACTGTTCACCTGACAGGTCGGAAACTGTTCACTCTACGGCGTTTCCGGCGGACTGGTGCTTCGCGCGCTGGGGCGGCGTGCGGTCGACTGTTCACTCAAATGCTCACATAGGACGCAATGTTGCCTTAGCGTTACGGAGATGATCAAGGGAGGGAGGACGGCGAGAGGCACCGGCCCGCCTCGACCGATGACGACATGAACCCTCGAACCCGACCGTTCACCAGTCTCGGTGAACGGCTGCGGGCGGCACGACACCAGTCCTTCGTCGGCCGTTCCGCGGAACTGGCGCTGTTCCGTACGTCACTGCGCCATGCCGCCGACTCCTTCGCCGTGCAGTTCGTGACCGGTCCCGGTGGCGTCGGCAAGTCGGCCCTGCTGCGGCGGTTCGCCGACGAGGCCGCCGCGGCCGGGTGGATCGTGGTCGAGATCGGTGAGCACCGGCCGCCGCCGTCCCCGGAGGCGTTCGAGGCCGACGCGATCAGGATGTTCACCGACGAGCCCGCGGTGTTGTTCGTGGACGACTTCGAGACGTACCGGCCGCTCGAAGGCTGGCTGCGGGACCGGTTCCTGCCCCGCCTGCCCGCCGGCTCGTTCGTGATCCTCGCGGGGCGGCGACCGCCCGGGGCCCTGTGGCTGTCGGATCCGGGCTGGGAGGACGTCCTGCAAGTGATCACCTTGGGCGACCTGCCCCGGGACGACGCGGTCGCGCTGCTGACCGCGCGCGGGGTGCCGGCCGTCCGGCATCCGGCGGTGCTCTCCTTCGCCGGCGGCCATCCGCTGGCGCTGTCCCTGGCCGCGTCGGCCGTCGGCGGGATGACCGGCGGTGAGGAGGCCCAATGGACGCCGCCCCACGACGTGATCGGCGCGTTGCTGACGCGCCTGGTCGGCCAGGTGCCCTCACCGCTGCACCGGCAGGCGCTGGAGGTCAGCGCCCACGTCCGGACGACCACCGAGGGGCTCCTGCGCGCCGTGCTGCCGGAGGCCGACGCGGGTGCCCTGTTCGGCTGGCTGCGGCGGCTGTCGTTCATGACCTCCGTGCCGTCCGGCCTCCATCCGCACGACGTCGTCCGCGAGGCGCTCGACGCCGACCTGGCCTGGCGCGACCCGGAGCGGTACCAGGACATGCACCGCCGGCTCATCCGTCACTACGTCCGTGAGGCGCGGACCTGTGCGGACTCGCCGAGCTTCGCCCAGTTGGAGGCGCTCATGTACCTCCTGTGGCACGGCTCGGGCCTGTTCGGCGACCAGGACGAGTACGACTTTCACGAAGACGCCGTCCGGGCGGGCGACCGCAGAGCGCTCCTGGACATCGCCGCCGCGAACACCGACGACGAAACGGCCGCCATCGTGGACTTCTGGCTCGAACGGCGGCCCGAGGCGTTCTCCGTCTACCGGAGTTCCGACTCGGGGGAGCCCGCCGGGTTCGTGCTGACGCTCCGGCTCACCGAGCCCGACGCCGAGGAGAACGACGTGGACCCGGTCGTGGCGGAGGCGTGGTCGTACGTCCGCCGGGTGAGCCCGCTGCGCGAAGGCGAGCACCTGGTCCTCGCGCGGTTCATGCTGGCGCGCGAGGAGTTCCCCTCACCGGTCTCGGACCTCATCGCCGCACGGCTCGTGACAATGGCGATCCAGGCCGAGGGCGTGGCCTGGACCTGCATGGTCGTCTCCGACCCGGAGCGCTGGGAGCGGTTCGCCATCTTCGGCGAGCAGGACCCGCTGATGGTGCGGGTGGGTGACCGTCTCTTCGCCCTGTTCTGCCGGAACTGGCAGGAGACCCGGCTCGACACGTGGCTCGAACAGCTCATGCCGCGCCGCACGCCCGCGGCCTGGCGGGCGCCCCGTCGCCGCGCCGCGCGCACGTACGCGGTGCTGTCGCGAGCGGAGTTCGACGCGGCGGTCCGCGGCGCGCTGCGCTCGTGGAACCGGCCGGCGGCCCTCGCCGACAACCCGCTGGTCCCGGCGCGTGTCGTCGCCGAGGCGGGCGGCGAGCCGGTCGACGCGCTGCGGAGCGTGCTGCACGAGACGGTCGAGAGACTCGCCGACGACCCGCGCGACGTGAAGCTGCACCGGGCGGTCACGATGACGTTCCTGCAGAACGCCCCGACCCAGCAGGCGGCGGCGGAGCGGCTGGGCCTGCCGTTCAGCACCTACCGCCGGCACCTGACCCGTGGCCTCGAACGCGTCTGCGACCTGCTGTGGCAGCGCGAGCTCCTGGGCGCCCGCGGCGCCGAAGCCTCATGAACCTTCGGGGTGCCCCGCTCAGGCCATGACGGCCTCGGGGCCCGCGCGGAGGCGGGCCCCGAGGCGTTCGCAGGGCGGTCAGCGGGACGGGTCGCGGTTGAACAGCTTCTTGGACCAGAGGTAGCCGGCCAGCGCGATGCCGACGCACCAGGCGGTCGCGATGATCCCGCTGTCGCCGATCGATGAGCCCAGCAACAGGCCCCGCAGGGTGTCGATGATCGGGGTGAAGGGCTGGTACTCGGCGAACCAGCGCAGTCCGGCCGGCATCGAGTCGGTGGGGACGAAGCCGCTGCCGAGGAACGGCAGGAGCATCAGCGGCATGGGGGCGTTGCTGGCGGACTCCGGGGTCTTGCTGATCAGGCCGAGCGCGACCGACAGCCAGGTCAGCGCCAGGACGAGCAGCGTGAGCAGGCCCGCCGCCGCGAGCCACTCCAGGGGGCCGGCGGTGGGGCGGAAACCGATCGCCAGCGCGACGGCGACGACGATCGCCATGCTGACCAGGTTCTGGATCACGCTGCCGACGACATGCCCGGTCAGCACCGAGGCGCGGGAGATCGCCATGGTGCGGAACCGGGCGACGATCCCCTCGGTCATGTCCATGGCGATCGAGACCGCGGTCGCCGTGGCGGCGCCGGCGATGGTCATCAGGATGACGCCGGGCGTCACGTAGTTGACGTACTCGTGCCGGCCGCCCGCCGCGCCGCCGAGCCCGTTGCCCAGCGTGCCGCCGAAGACGTAGACGAATATCAGCAGGAAGACCACCGGCATCCCGGCGATCATCAGGGTCATGGACGGGTAGCGCTGCATGTGCCGGAGGCTGCGGCGCAGCATCGTCGCCGAGTCGCGGGCGGAGAGGGTCAGGGCGCTCATCGAACGGGCTCCTTCTCGGGCTGGCCGGTGAGGGTGAGGAAGACGTCGTCGAGATCGGGCGTGTGGACCGACATCTCCTCCACCTCGATCGACTGGTCGTCGAGCCGGGCGAACAGGGTCCGGATCGACCGGACGCTGCCGTCGCTCGGCACGCGCAGGGCGAGTGCCTCCTCGTCGGGGGACACCTCGCCGAGCACCTGCGTGGCCGACCGCAGCGCGTCGACGTCGGCGAACCGCAGACGGATGTGGCCGCCGGGGATGCGGCGCTTGAGCTCGTCGGCCGTGCCCTCGGCGATCAGCCGCCCGTGGTCGAGCAGGGCGATCCGGTCGGCGAGTTCGTCGGCCTCTTCCAGGTACTGCGTGGTGAGGAAGATGGTGACGCCGCCCGCGACGAGGTCGGAGATGATCTGCCACATGGTGCGCCGGCTGCGCGGGTCCAGGCCGGTCGTCGGTTCGTCGAGGTAGATGATGCGCGGGCCGCCGACCAGGGTCATCGCCAGGTCCAGTCGGCGCCGCATGCCCCCGGAGTAGGTCGCGGCGGTCTTGCGCGCGGCGTCGGTCAGGTCGAACCGTTCGAGCAGTTCGGCGGTGCGGCGGCGGCCCTCGGCCCGCCTCAGGTGGTGCAGGTCCGCCATCAGGAGGAGGTTCTCCTCGCCGGTGAGGAACTTGTCGACGGCGGAGTACTGGCCGGTGACACCGATCGCCGCCCGTACGGCGTCGGGCTCGGCGGCCAGGTCGTGTCCGGCGACGCGCACCTGGCCGCCGTCGGCGCCGATGAGCGTGGACAGGATCTGCACCATGGTCGTCTTGCCGGCGCCGTTGGGGCCGAGCAGCGAGAAGATCGTTCCCTCGGCGACCTCCAGGTCGACGCCGTCGAGCACGACGTTGTCGCCGTACGACTTGCGCAGCCCGGTCGCCGTGATCGCTGGGGCGGTGGTCATGATCCCTCTTTCCGGTTGTGGTGAGTCAGATCCCGACGGATGACGTCTCTCTTGACGTCAACACGGTCGGCGGCGGCGTCACAGTGGAGGCGGGATCGTCCCCGTACGGCCGAGCCTCGACCAGGCTGGGCGCCGGATCGAAGGCGAAGGTCGGGGGTGTAGGCGGTGGAGTCCATGACGCCATGATGACATCACTATGACGTCATCGCAAGTGGGGCGGCGTCGATGTGGCATCACGGCCGTCGACGGCCCGTCGGTGCCGGCGTTTCACTGCGCAGCCTGAAGCGACCCGCCGCAGGGACCTCCCCGGTCGGGTGGGGCGTAGATCTTGGGATGCGGCCGGAGATGACGCGGTTGACGCAGGGTGACGTCGCGCGGTTTCAGATGACGGCGTTCTCCAGCGGTTCGCCGCGGCGAGCGCGTCGTGGTCGACCAGCGGCCCGGCTGTCACCCAGAAGACGGATCCTCAGCCACCGAATCGTCCACGGCCACCGCCGTCTCGACGCCGGCCGGTGCCGGCTGGCTGGGATGAGGTCGGTCTCCGACGGCCTTCTGCTCATTCCACAGACGAACCTTCATCTCTTCCCGGACGTCACGGTACGCCGGGTCGGAATAGACATTGCGCAATTCCTCAGGGTCGGTCTGAAGGTCGTACAGTTCCCACTCGCCGTGGTAGGTGAAGGGGCCGGTGCCGGGAATCCCCATGCCATCGTTGTAGAAATAAATGATCTTGTAATTGTCGGTTCGGTACCCGTAGTGTGCGGGCGCCTTGTGGAACGCGTCGTCGTGTTCCCAGTAGCGGTAGTACATGCCCTCCGCCGGCGGCGAGGTCGGCTCCCCGGTCAGGTCGCCGAAGAAGCTCCGCCCTTGCATGCGGGGATGGTGCGCCGTTCCGGTCGCGTCGAGGATGGTCTGAGCGAAGTCGACGTTCGTGACGATGCCGGTGTGTACCCGGCCGGGCCGGATCCTTCGGGGATAGCTGAGCACCAGTGGCATCCGCAGGGACTCCTCGTACATGAAGCGTTTGTCGAACCAGCCGTGGTCACCGAGGAAGAACCCCTGGTCGGAGCAGTACATGATCAGCGTGTCGTCGAACAGGTCGCGGGCGCGCAGCCAGTCGACGACCCGTCCGACGTTGTCGTCGACGGACGCCACGCAGGCGAGATAGTCCTCCATGAAGCGCTGGTATTTCCACAGGGCGAGCCGCTCCTGGTCGAGCCCTTCGGGCGGGTCCTCCTTGAGATCCTCGGCGTTCAGGTGCTCGGCGATCCGCATCGCCGCGCGCCGCGCCGACGACGATCGGCTCGCGTGGTCGTCGTCGAACGTCGCCGGTACGGCGATCGGTTCGGCGTACATGCCGGCGTGCTTCTCGTCCGGCTCCCAGGGCCGGTGCGGTGCCTTGTGGTAGATCAGCAGGCACCACGGATCGTCGCCGTCGAGGCCCTCCAGCCAGGCGAGCGCCAGGTCGGTGATGACATCGGTGGCGTAGCCCGGCACCTGGCGCCGGCCGTTCTCCGACAGGAGGATCGGATCGAAGTACTCGCCTTGTCCGATCAGCACGTCCCAGTAGTCGAAGTTCTGCGGGTCGTGACCGTCACCCTCGCCCAGGTGCCACTTCCCGACAATGGCCGTACGGTAGCCGGACTCCCGGAGCAGGCTGACGAACGTCGGCTGGGCGGCGTCGATCGGGGTGTCGAGCGTCGAGACGCCGTTCACGTGGCTGTAGGTTCCGGTGAGGATGCTGGCGCGGCTCGGCGAGCAGAGGGCGTTCGTGGCGAAGCAGTTGTCCACGCGCGCGCCGTACGCGGCGATCTCGTCGATCCGCGGCGTCCGGTTGACGACCGATCCGTAGGCGCCGACCGCGTGCGAGGCGTGGTCGTCCGTCAGGATCATGACGATGTTCGGGCGGCGTCCTGCGGCCCCGTCCGTGGATGTGCCGCCGCTCATGCCGGCCCACCCCGGTAGGTCGCCTCGTCCATTCCGCTCATGGTGGGGTCGTAGGCGACATCGCCGACGTCGTACATCGACGTCATCCAGTGGAAGAAGTTGTCTCCCCGGTCGCGGAGCACGGTGTAGAGCCGGTTCATCATCCGGGTCCGGACCGCCGCCTGCTCCGGATGGTCGTAGACGTTGAGCAACTCGTCGGGGTCGGTGCGCAGGTCGTACAGCTCGTTCGTAGAGTCGGGGTTCACCACCAGCTTGTACCGCTCGGTCCGCAGCATCCGCTGGGGATAGGGGAAGTGGTGACCATGGAACTCGCAGACGATGTCGTCGTCCCACTCCACCGGGTCGTCGGAGGTGAGCGGGACGAGGCTGCGGGAGTCCACCGCGGGCGTGGGATCGATCCCCGCGAGCTCGAGGATGGTCGCTGTGCAGTCCAGGAGACTGACGAACTCCTGCCGGACGACGCCGCCGGGCCTGCCTGGGATGTGCACGATGCCGGCGGTCCGGTAGATGTCCTCGTACATGGCCGGTCCCTTGTCGTGTAGCCGGTGGGCCCCGGTGAACTCGCCATGGTCGGAGGTGAAGAAGACGGCCGTCTCGCCGGTCAGACCGAGGCGCTCCAGCGCGTCCAGGACGCGCCCGATCTGCGCGTCGATGAGTGCGACGTAGCCCCGATAGACCGCGATGAGCTTGCGCGTGACCTCGATCGGAATGGTGTCGAACGTCCAGTGCGCGCTGTAGTTGCGCTGCACCGGCGGCTTACCGTGGAACGTCTCCGCGATCGACCTGGGCAGTTCGATCAGCTCGGGATCGAACATGTCGAAGTACTCGTCCGGCACGATGTAGGGCAGGTGCGGCCCGAAGAAGTTCAGCTGGAGGAAGAACGGCGTGCCGCCGTGGCGGAGGTCCTCGGCGTAACGTTCGAGCAGCTCGATCGTCCGGGTGGCGAGGTAGTACTCGAACGTCGCCTCTACCGGCCCGCAGAACCGCGCGGCGAGCAGGTTGCCCGGCCCGCCGTTGGGAAGGGTGCCCCGGATGCGGTCGTCGATCCGCCACGGCGCCAGCCCGTTCCGCTCCAGGTGGTCGCGGTAGTCCTCGTGGTCGACGGGATTGTGCCAGCCGGGCAGGTGGGGGCCGTCGAAGCCGAAGTCCGCGGCCGTGCGCTCGTGCCCGATGTGCCACTTGCCGATCAGACCGCAGTTGTAGCCCTTGGCGCGGAGCGCGTGCGAGAAGCCGAACTGCTCGTCCGGGAGGTCCTCGATATAGCCGACGTTGCGCTCGTGGTTCGCCAGCAGCTTGTGGCGGAAGGGCGCCTGCCCGGTGAGCAGGCTCGCCCGCGCCGGTGTGCAGATGGCGGTCGGGGTGTACCAGCGGTCGAACCGCGTGCCACGCGCGGCCAGGGCGTCCAGCGCCGGTGTCGCGGTGTCCGGGTTCCCGTACGCGCCGATGGTGTCCACCCGGTGCTGGTCGGTCATCAGGAACAGGATGTTCATCGGCTCCGTCCCGTGACCTCCTTCGCCGGCCGTGGCACGGGTGCCGTGTCCATTGGTTCCCTCGCTTCGCTCGGTCACTTGGCGGTTCCCGGGAGGTCGGCCGAGGAGGGGCGGTCGGGAGAACCCGTGAACAGGTCGCCGGTGTAGTAGCTCTTCGGGGACACCGGGGAGGGCAGCTTGCCGGCCTGGACGAAGTAGTCGTTCATGCCGGCCAGCCACTTGTCGATCGTGCCGTCCCGGGTGTCCTTGTCGAGTTCGGCGACCGGGAGGGTCTTGGAGTTGGCGGCGTCGGCCCTGACCTGGTCGGGCGGGGCACTGATCATCTTCGCGGTGTACTCGATCGTCTGGTCCGGGTGCTCGCTACGGAATTGCATCGCCTCGCGCAGGACGGCGATCACCTTCTCGACCTTGCCCCGCTCCTTCGCGACGACGTTGTTGCCGGCGACGAAGACGGTCGGGAAGGACACCTTGGCGGAGAAGTCGGCGTTCTTGGCCAGCTCAACGAGTCCGGGCACCCGCTTCTTGATGGTCGCGATCGCCGGGTACCAGAAGCCGGCGGCATCGATCTTCTTCGAGGCGAACGCGGACACGATCGTGGACGGGTCCATCGGCACGATCTTGACGTCCTTCTTGGTCATGCCGGCGGACTGCAGGGCGAGGGTGAGGATCATGTCCCCGGACGTGCCCTCCGGCACCCCGACCGTCTTGCCACGCAGGGCGGCGAGAGAGGTGATACCGGGCTGCGCGATCACCCGGTCGGCGTTGCCGAGGGTATTGATCGCGATGACCTTCGCCTTGCCGGACGCGGGCAGCCACATGGCGCCGGGGCCGATGTACCCGAAGTCGAGGTCGCCGGTGCCGAGCGCCTGGATCTGCAGCGGGCCGTTGGTGAACACCTTGGTCCTGGCGTCGAGCCCGTGTTTCTTCCACAGACCCTTCTCTTTGGCGACGGCGAGAAGGCTCGTTCCGTTGAAGTCGCCGATGTAGCCGAAGTTCACCCGCGTGGCCGCGGAGCCACCGCCACCGGACGAGCAGCCGGCCGCGGCCAGCGCCATGGCGGCGGCCGCGGTGACGAAGATCCTTCGTGTCATTGTCATCGGATGGCTTCCCTCTCGGTCGGCGCCGGCGTCGCGGCCGGGCGATCGGACTCCTGGTGGTAGACCGAGTGCCAGACGCGCCGGCGTATCTCCCCGAACTGGGGGCTGAGCCGCATGTCCTCGGTACGTGGGTAGGGCAGGTCGACCTCGATCACATCGACGACGCGGCCCGGCCGCGCCGCCATGACGATCACCCGGGTGGCCAGGAACACCGCCTCGTCGACGTCATGCGTGATGAACATGACCGTGCGGCGGTCCTGGCTCCACGTCTCCAGCAGCTGTTCCTGCAGGTTGACGCGGGTGAGGGCATCGAGCGCCCCGAAGGGCTCGTCCATGAGGAGGATCGAGGGGTTCATCGTGTAGGCCCGCGCGATGGCGCAGCGCTGCTTCATGCCGCCGGAGAGCGTCTTCGGCAGGGCGTCCGCGAAGCGTTCGAGTCCGACCAGGCGGATGAAGTGCTCCGCCCGTTCCCGGCGCTCCGCCTTGGGCACGCGCGCGGTCTTCATGCCGAACTCGACGTTCTGGCGTACGGTCAGCCACGGGAACAGGGCGTACTGCTGGAAGATCACGCCGCGTTCGGGGCCCGGGCCGCGCACCGCCTCACCGTCGACGAGCACCGTTCCGCCCGAGGGTTCCTCAAGGCCGGCGAGGGTGTTCATCATCGTGCTCTTTCCGCACCCCGACGGGCCGACGACGGTCACGAACTCGTTGTCGGCGATGTCGAGGGTGACGTCCTTGAGGGCGACGAAGTCCTCGCCTCCGACCTGGAAGGTCTTGGAGACGTCGCGCAAGGCGATCTTCGGTTCCGGTGCCGGCGTGTTCAACGGCGCTCCTGCCAACTCGTGAGCCTGTTGCCGGCCAGCTGCAGCAGCCGGTCCATGATCAGGCCCAGGATCCCGATTGAGATGATGCCGACGAAGATCGTCGGGAGGTCGTAGTAGAGCTGGGCGTTCTGCATCCGGTAGCCGAGGCCCTTCTGCGCGGCGAGTAGTTCGGCGGCGACGAGGGTCGCCCAGGACGAGCCGAGGCCGACGCGCATGCCGACGAGGATGAACGGCATCGACGCCGGCACGATGACGCGGATGAAGATGCCGCCGTCCTTCGCGCCGAGCACCTGCGCGGCGTTGATGAGCGTGCGGTCGACGCTCACGACGCCCTGATAGGTGGAGATGACGCAGGCGAGGAAGGCCGCCAGGAAGATCACGAAGATCTTGGGGGCCTCGCCGATGCCCATCAGGACGAGCACGAGGGGCAGGATGGCGAGCGGCGGGATGGTACGGAAGAACTGGATCCACGGCTCGAACAGGCCCCGCGCGACGGTGTACCAGCCCATGAGGAAGCCGGCGACGATCGCGGCGGCGGAGCCGAGGAGGAAACCGGCCAGCACCCGTTCGAGGCTCGCCATGACGTCGCCCTCCAGGGTGCCGTCCTGGAGCAGCGTCCAGCCCCGCGAGACGACCGCGACCGGTGTCGGAACGTCGAATCCCGCGAGCGCGAGAATCCACCAGGCGCCGACCCCGAGCACGACCGAGGTCAGATTGAGAAGCAACAAGGTCCGGCTTCTGCGTGGTCGTCCGGTGGCGCGCGCCCGTCCGGTGTCGGCGTTCCCGGCGCCGGTCTGTACGTTCTCGGGGCTTACGACTGTCATCGCAAGCCCTCCTCCGGTTTCGTTCCTGCCACGGTTCTCATGGGATGCTCCTTCGTACGTTCGGTCGGCCCGGACGGGGCGACCGGGTCCTCGGGATAGCCGGCGAGTAGCGGGGATTCGTGAAACAACACCGCGATGGCCCCGAGGGCGCCGCCCTCGTCCGCGAGAAGCGCCGGACGGATCACCGGCGCCGCCTCCGCCCGGTAGGACAGCTCATACGTGATGGTCGAGACGACCTGCTGAAACAACATCGGTGCGATGTGGACGATCTCGCCGCTGAGCACGATCTCGCTCGGGTTGAGCGTCATGGCGGCGGCGCCGAGGGCACGGCCGACGGCCGCCCCGGCCTCCCGCAGCACCTTGTCGACGGTCGGCTCCGCGATGCGGACCGCCGCGCGCAGGTCGTCCAGCGTCTCGACGCGAACGCCGAGCGAACGGCAGCGGGCGAGGATGGCCGGCACCGAGGCGATGGTCTCGACGCATCCGCGCTTGCCGCAGCGGCACGGCTCGCCGTCCGGGCCCGCCACGGTGATGTGGCCGAACTCTCCGGCGAAGCCGTCCGCCCCGCGTACGAGCTGGCCGTTCACGACCACCCCGCCGCCCACCCCGTCGGACAGCCGCACGTAGATGAGGTTCTGCACGGAGTCGGCCGGGGAGCGGAGCGCCTCGGCGAGCCCGGCGAAGCGCACGTTGTTGTCCACGGTCACGGGGGCGCCGAAATGCTCGGCGAAGGTCTCGGCGACCCCGTCCGCCGGGGACCTGTCCCCCCACCCGGGCACACCGACCGCGATCGCCTGGAGCGCCCGGTAGTGCACGCCCTTGTCGACGCTGAGCCTCCTGATGAGGGCGAAGGCGGCCGGAATGCGCTCCGGCCATCCCGCCGACTCCGGATAGCGGGACGTGCCCAACGCGATGACGTCATGGGAGGCGTCCGCCACCGCGACGTTGACGCGCCGGTGCCCGAAGTCCACCGCCATGAACTGCCCGGAGCTGGGATCCAGCGCGAGGCGTTCGGCGGGCCGCCCACTGCCGACCCGCCCGACCGCGTCCGTCCCGACGATCGTGATCGCACCGCGGGCGATCAGATCGCTGGTGATCTCAGAGACCGTGGTGCGCGACAGCCCCACACGAGCGGCGATCTCACCTCGGCTCAGCGCGCCGCGCTGGCGCAGGACCCTGAGGACCCGCTCCTCGTGCGAACGCCGTACGAGGGCGTGCACTCCGCCGGGCGGTGACATGGGCGAAACCGTAAATATGACGTTTTTTTGCGTCAAGGCTCCGACAAAAAGAATCGGGGATTACGACGTGGTGTCGCCAGAATTCATCGGCGCAGCCCGCGCCGTCCCACCCGCCCGGCCGCGCCGGCCGTGTGCCCGGCGCCTGGACCATGGCGTCGCCGCAGGCCGGGCGGGACGTGACGCAGAAGGCCGGGGTCACCGATGACGGCGCTCGACGTACAGACGATCGCCTTCCGGGCCGGTCCACTCCACCCGCACGACACCGGGCACGGCGGTGTCCGCGATGCGCGACGGGTCGGCCCAGTAGCCGAAGTTGGGGTTGCGGAAGAACGTCGACCAGACCTGGCCGCGGTGATCCACGAAGAGGTTGTTGTGACCGGCGCCGACTCCCGCCGTCCACCGTTCGGAGTACGGTCCCTCGAAGTTGTCCGAGACGGCGGCCACCATGTCGTACTGGTACTGCACGCGGCCGGGGCCGGGTGGGTCGTAGGCGTATCGCGTGCTGCCGTCGGCATTGGCCGACGTCCGGTCCCAGGCGGCCTGGAGGAGGTAGTACTTGCCCCCGTACCTGAACACGTACACGCCCTCGAGGTACGGCTCGGGCGAGTAGGGCGTCTCCTGGAACGTCGGCAGGTTCTTCGCCGGGATGATGTCCTCCATGTCGTCCCGGAACTTCGCGTACAGGTGGTGGTGCAGCACGAGCCACGCGTCGTCGCCCTCGCTGTAGAGGCTGCCGTCGATGTGGTGGTAGGCGCCGGGCTCGACGAACGCCGGTCCCCCGACGAAAGAATCGCCGAAGGGCTTCTCGAGATTGCCCTCGACGAGCCGGTACGGGCCCTCGACCCCGCCCTCGCTCACGAGCATGAACGAACCGACCTTCCGCGAGTGGTCGCCCATGCACGCGACGATGTACCACCTGCCGCGGAAGTAGTGCACTTCCGGGGCCCAGACCTCGCCGCGCTTGCCGAATCGGTCGTCGTACCAGTACTCCTGCCAAGGAGCGACGACCGTGCGTCCGGGCCGGTTCTCGTCGACGAACTCCGGCGACCACACCTTGCCTCTCTCGGCGCCGGGCCGGATGCCGGTGGTGTCCGCCAGCCTCCACGGCCCGCGCAGCGACGGAGACACCCAGACGAAGATGCCGTCGTTCCACGGGGCGGCCGCGTCGAGCCCGGGCACCCGGGTGGTGCCCGTGGCGACATAGATCGGACGACCGTGTGAGACGAAGCAGTTGACGTAGGTGTCCCGCATCCAGACCCGGCCGAGCTCCTCGTCTCTCGGACGCGGCGCGAGCGGGAGGACGAAGGAGTTGTCCTCACGCGGCCACAGGTCCAGCCGGGTGTCCGCGAGACCGTAGGGCTCGAGGCCGGGCCAGTTCGATGGGTACCGCCGCGCCGACCCGACCTCCGCCGGGGCCACCTGTGCCGCCCGCGCCGCGGTCGCGGGCAGCGCCGCCGCTCCCAGAAGGCCGGCCGCACCGGCCAGCAAGGACCGCCGACCGACATGCGATCTGTTGTCGGAACCAGTCATCAGTCACGACCTCCTCCATGACGCGGGCGTCCGTGCCCGGCCCCAGGGGACGCTACTGAGGGTTATTCCGACAGTGAACAGACGACAGAAAGCCAGCGGCTGTGAGACAGGCCTGACCGTACCCGGTCAGGCCTCTTCGTCGGCGGCGCTCTCCAGCTCGTGGGCCTTCGCGGCGAGCGCCTCGCGCTGCCGGCGCATTCTCAGCACGCGCTCGTTGGTCGAGACGTGCGGGTACGGCTCGGCGGGCACGACCGGGATTCCCCGCTCGGTGGCGGCGGCCGCCAGGGCCTCGCCCACCTGGGGCAGCGAGCACAGCGCGAGCGCGGAGAACAGGCCGGTCGTCATCTCCTTGTTCCGCTGGATGCGCCCGCGATGGATGATCTCGCAGGCGACGGGTCGCGGTCCGTCTTCCTCCTCGGCCTTCTCGGCCTGCTTCTCGAGGTCCACCGTCATGGCGAGCAGAACCTGGAGAACCTTGGTGACCGCCCACTTGCGGCCCGGAACCGGAGGCAGCCGGTTGCGCAGATCGTCGATCGCGAAGTTCCAGAAGGCGCCGACGGCGAGTTCGGAGAGGTTACGGGTGCGGATCTCGGTGACCCTGTCCCATCCGGCCGTGTCGCCGTCGAACCCGATCTCGTCGGGCCCGATCTCGATCGCGCCGAACCTGTCGAGCGGGGCGAGGAGCCGACCCGTCAGGCGGGGTGCCTTCGGGTGAGCGGCGACGATCCCGCCGATCGACAGCTTCCAGGTCTCGGTCAGCGGAAGCGTCGGCGGCCGGACGGCCTTGAGCTGCTCCAGGACCCAGTCGTCGGCCTGTCTGGCGGTCGCCACGGCGCCCCGGCCGGCGGCCTGGATGGCCTCCTTGTCCAGACTCGCGGCCTTGTCCAGGCCCACGCTCGCGGCTTCCCGACCTTTGTCCAGGCCCGCGCTCGCGGCTTCCCAACCTTTGTCCAGGCCCGCGCCGGCCGCGCGCCTGACGTCGCCCACTCGGTCTCTCAAGCCCATGACTGCGCCGCTCCGCTTTCGATCAACCCAGACGCATCATGCCGCATGAGTTCGCGTGACGCGTCCTCAGTGCGAGAGATCCTTAAGCGTCGGCGCGCGCACCCCTGGCGTCGAGGCGTCCCCGGCCTGAAGACTGGCCTGTCCCGGAGACAGCACCGCCCGATGACGACAGGAGTGTGAGCGTGCCGTCAGCCCGTACGAGAAGCCGGATCTGGGTCCGGATGAGCGCGCGCCCGATCGACGAGCCTCACCGCGTCTCGAGCCCGCTGGAGCTGCTGTTCGATCTCACCTTCGTGGTGGCGGTCGCGGCGATCACCGACCAGCTCGCGCACGGCGTCGCCGACGGGCACGGCCTGAGCCGGCTGATGCCGTTCCTCCAGGTCTTCTTCGCGATCTGGTGGGCGTGGATGAACTTCACCTGGTTCGCGTCGTCGTACGACACCGACGACGTCGCGTACCGGCTGCTGACCATGGTGCAGATGGCCGGCGTGCTCGTCCTCGCCGCGGGCGTGCCGGCCGCGTTCGACCACTCCGACTACCGCGCCGTGACACTCGGCTACTTCATCATGCGGATCGCGCTCGTCGTCCAGTGGCTGCGGGCCGGCGCCGAGGACCGGGCGAGCCGGCGCACCGCGCTGCGGTACGCCGCCGGCATCACCGCCGTGCAGGTGGGCTGGGTGCTCCGCCTCTTCTTCGGCGACGCCTCGTCCGTCCGGCTGCCGCTGTTCGTCTGCCTGGACGCCCTGGAGCTGCTGGTGCCTCCGTGGGCGGAACGCGCCAGGTCCACCAACTGGCACCCGCACCACATCGCCGAGCGCTACGGGCTGTTCGTGATCATCCTGCTCGGTGAGAGCGTCCTCGCCGTGGCCCGGGGAGTGGAAGGCGCGCTCCGCGAGACCGCGATCAGCGGCTCCTTCGTCACCATTGCTCTGTCCGGCCTGGCCTTGCTGTTCGCCCTCTGGTGGATCTACTTCCTCGCCCCGGCCGGCGAAGGCCTCCGCGACCGCCGCGACCGGTCGTACCTGTGGGGGTACGGCCACTACGCCATCTTCGCGAGCCTCGCGGCCCTCGGCGCCGGGCTGGAAGTCGCCGTCGAGCAGACCGGACACGAGATCGAGCCGTCGTCCCGCGCGATCTGCTATGCCGTCGCGATCCCCGTCGTCGTCTTCCTGGCCCTCCTGCGGCTGGTGCAGGCGCCCCTCGCCCCGCAGGGGGCGATCAACCCCGGTGCGGTGGTGGGCGGCGTCGCCGCCGTCGCCCTCCTGCCGTTGGCGGCGCCGGCGATCGGCTCGGCCACCGTGGTCGCGGCGATCGCCGTCGTCTGCGTCCTGCTGGTCACCGTCACCATCGCCGCCGGGCGGGGCCGGCCGGAGGCGTAGGGCCTGCGGGTCATCGCGCTCCGTCCCGGGCGACCTCCGCGCGAGGTTCCGCGGCACCGGAGGTCACGGACCGCTCGTGCCGGTGGGCGGCCGACCAGGCGAGCAGCGCCAGGACGCAGAACCCGGCCGCGGTCGCGCAGGCGCCGCCCCAGCCCCAGCGGTCGTACGACGCCGTGCCCGCCGTCGTGCCGAGCGCTCCGCCGACGAAGTAGACGGTCATGTACACAGTGGTGATCCGGGACCGGGCGCCGTCCACCAGGTCGTAGAGCACCGCCTGGTTGGTCACGTGGACCGCCTGGCTGCAGGCGTCCATGAGCAGCGCGCCGACGACCAGCCAGACCAGCCCGTACGTGCCGGCGGCGAGGACGCCGAACGAGCCCAGGAACAGGACGAGGGCGACGCCGGTGACCGGCCACGCCAGGTTCCGGTGCCGGTCCAGCAGCCGCCCGCCGAAGAGCACACAGCCCGCGCCCGCCGCGCCGACCAGCGCGAAGAGCCCGATCTCCGTTTGGGAGTAGCCGAACGACCGGCTCGACAGCAGAAACGTCACCGTGGTCCAGAAGCAGCTGAACGCCGCGAACTGGGCCGCACCGACCAGCGACCGCAGGCGCAGCACCGGCTCGCGCCGCGCCAGCCGTACGACGGCGCGCATCTGGGCGAGGTAGCCGATCCCGACCTCACGGGCATCGGCCGGCAATACGCGGCTCACCGTGATCGCGGTGACGGCCATCAGCCCGGCCGCGACGGCGTAGACGCCGCGCCATCCGGCGGCGCCGGCCACGACACCGGCGAACGTACGGGAGAGCAGGATGCCCAGCAGCAGGGCGCCCATGAGCGTGCCGATGATCCGGGCACGCTGGTCGGGAGCGGCGAGCGTGGCGGCGTAGGGGATGAGCATCTGCACCACGACCGAGGAGAGGCCGATGAGCACGGCCAGCGCGCTCAGCATGCCCAGCCCGGGAGCGAAGGCGGTGGCCGCGAGCGCCACCGCGTCGACCGCCAGCAACGTGGTGAGCAGAGGCCGGCGGGCGATGATGTCGCCGAGCGGCACGACCAGCAGCAGCCCGGCGGCGTACCCGAGCTGCGTCGCGGTGACGAGCGCACCGGCCGAGGACTGGGCCGTCCCCAGATCGTGGGCGATGCCGTGGACCAGCGGCTGCGCGTAGTAGATGTTCGCGATCGTGACGCCGCAGGTCAGCGCCAGCAGTCGGACCAGCGCGCGCGACAGGGCCATGTCCACTCTCCACGGGTACGGGCTTCTCTACGGCCCTCGGCACCATAGTCCGGAGGCTCGCGGATGCGCGTTCTGGCGCTACGGAACGCACGGCCACATGCTCTAAGTTCTGCGCTGCGTACGCATTTGTCCCAATCTCTGTTCCGGAAACAGCGAAGTTCTGCCGCGTGCGTGGGCATTGACCAATAAAATGCTCACCGCCACGTAAATCACGATCAAATGACCTGGTAAAGGATCGATCGGTGACTCCTATTCAGGTGGCCCGCCATGTCCGCTGAGGATGACGCCAAACCGCCGGAGATATGCGCCCTGCCGGGCTGTGAGCGGCCGGTGGAGCCGACCGAAGACGGTTCGGTGCGGCGCTACTGCAGCCGTACTCACCGCGTCCAGGCTCGCCGGTTGCGCAGGTTGGCCGGAGAGATGGGGAGACCGGCGGCCGAGGTCCTCGGCGAGCTCCAGGCCGACGCGGTCACCGATACGGGAGATGAGCAGGACGCTCCCGGTCTCGCGGATCCGCCGGCCCAGAACACCCCCGGAGATTCCCCCGACGCCGAAACCGACGCCGGAGCCGACGATGCGGCCCTGATGTCGGAGACGTCCGCCGATGCCCCTGATGACGCCCCGGCCGTACCTGCCACGTCGGGCGATGACTCGCGGACCCGCTCGGACGGCCCGGCCGTCGGGCGGCCTGAGAACGCGGACGCGGATCCGCCGACGGCGGTGTCCGAGAAGCAGGGGGCGCCTGTCGCGACGGCGGGAGACCGGAGGAAACGCGTCGCGTGGACGGCGGGGACGGTGGCGGTGGCGGCCGCGGCCGCCGCGGTCCTCCTGGCTCTCGACCACGACCACGCGGCGCCGCCGAACGCCGCGCCCGGTCCACGGGCGACCGCGACCGTCACCGCCAGTCCGAGCCAGGTGACGGTCTCTCCGGTCGGCAAGACGTCTCCGGACCACGGGGGTTCCGGTCGCGACCGTCCGAAGAGTCACGGCGGCGACACCGCCGGGCCGGACGCTCCGGGCTCCGGGGGAACGGCGTCGCGGAAGGACGCACCGGTCAGAGCGGTGTCCGCCGTTCGCTACGGGTTCGAGAGCGGCAGGCAGGGCTGGAGCATCTTCTACGGCGACGACAGTCTCAGCGCGGGTGTCGCCTCGGACCCGGCCTATCAGGGCACGCACGCGCTCCGATTGGCCGTGAAGGGTTCCGACTACGGGGCCACCGGAGTCGACCATCCGCCGGGCGTGCACGGCGGCACCGTCGTGACGTACCGGGTCTGGACCGATGGGCGGTCGCCGGGCTCCGCCACGCCGTTCGTCCAGGACACCGGCTACCACAACCATTTCGTGTCCGGCGCCGCGGTCTCGCTGTCCGCCCACCGAGGCTGGCGCGAGATCACCTGGACCGTCCCCGGCGTCTCGGTCCTCGCCATCGGCCTGCAGGTCGGCCAGTCCGAGAAGGGCGCCGTCCTCGCCCTGGACGGCATCACCTGGTGAGTGACGTCACGGGTCCCGGACGAGCATCCGCTGGTTGATCTTGCAATGAGTACGTTTCCACTTGCAGATCGCGTTCTGCGTGGCGGTTTGGCCGCCGATGTTCTGGTTGGAAACGTTCTGGTGGCCGCGAATGATCGACGGATCGTTCACAGCGAAGATGTTCTTGTTGAACTTCCCGTTCCCTGAGCGGCTGATGATGGTGTGGTTCCTGTCGGCGGAGCCGGCCCCCCCTCCTCCTCTGGTGGGAGTCAGAGCCGCGCTCGCGCCGGTCGCCGGTGTCAGGGCGACCGGCGCGACTATGGCCGTGGCGACCAGTGCACCCCGGGCCATCCGGATGAACGGGCCCGGGGCGCGGTGATGGCTCATGTCGCGGTGCACACCGGCGTGATACCCGTGCCCGAACGATGATCACGGGCGCGGGTGATAAGGGGCGCCGATGATTACTCGCTCTTTGCCGTCAGTGCACTGGATAGGGCGTTATATCCCCAGTTCGGACCCGAACCGGAGGGACCGGCGGAGGACCATCAGCCCCGGTGCGCGGCGTCCTGCCCGCGGAGCGAGTTGAGGATCGTCTGATGGGCGATCCAGCCGACGACGGCGGTCTTGTCGTCGCCCAGTACGGGAACACCCGTTCCCTGCGTGTTGACGAGTACGTGCAGGGCGTCGGCGAGGGCGTCGTGGGCGATGACGGGGGTGGGCAACTCGGCGAGCTCGCCGATCGTGGCGGGTGGGCGGTCGCTGTCGGTGAGCGCCTCGGCGGCGGCGCGGGCGGTCACCGTGCCGCAGTACCGGCCGTCGGACGAGGTCACGGGCAGGACGCCGTGCTCGGAGATGACCAGGAGGCGTGCCGCATCTTCCAACGTGGTGGTGTCGGGCAGCGACGGGGGGACCGGCTCCATCACCTCGGCGACCGGCGTGGTGGCCAGCGGGTTCACCGGCTCCGGGGAGTCGAGGTAGACGCCGCGACGCCGGAGTTTGAGCGTGTAGATCGTGTCGCCGGTCAGCACGCGGCTGACGACGGTCGCCAGGACGATGGCGAGCATGAGCGGCAGGATGATCGAGTACTCACCGGTGAGCTCGAACATGATGATCACCGCGGTGATCGGCGCGCGGGCCGCTCCGGCGAACACCGCTCCCATGCCGACCAGCCCGTACGCGCCGGGGGAGGTGGCGAGCCCCGGGGCCAGATGGTGCGCGACGATGCCGTACGCGCTGCCGGCCATGGCGCCCATGAACAGGCTGGGCGCGAAGACGCCTCCCGAGCCGCCGATGCCGATGGTGAGGCTGGTCGCGAGCGCCTTGCCGACCAGCAGAAGGAGCAGGAAGCCGACGAGATACCGGCCACCGATGGCGTTCTCCAGGACGGGGTAGCCGACGCCGTACATCTGGGGCAGCGCGAGGAGCAGACCGCCGAGGAGGAGCCCGCCGACGGCCGGGCGGAGCCATTCCGGGCCACGCCAGGCCCAGTCGCACAGGTCCTCGACGAGGTAGAGGACGCGGGTGAAGCCCACGCCGGCCGCTCCGGCGAGCACTCCCAGACCGGCGTACAGCAGGTACTCGGCCGGGTGGCTCACGTGGAAGGCGGGCAGTTGCAGGAACGCGGTGTCACCGAGCGCGGCACGGCCGACGACGCTGGCGGTCACGCTGGCCAGCACGACCGCGCCGAAGGACTCCGCGGTGAAGTCGCGCAGAATGAGCTCCATCGCGAAGAACACGCCGGCCAGTGGCGCGTTGAACGTGGCCGCGATCCCGCCGGCGGCGCCGCAGGCGACCAGGACGCGGAGCCGGTTCTCGGTCAGCCGCAGGGCCTGGCCGATGCTGGAGCCGAGGGCGGAGCCGATCTGCACGATCGGGCCCTCACGGCCGACCGAGCCACCCGATCCGATGCACAGGGCCGAGGCCAGGGACTTGACCACCGCGACTCGTGGGGCGATCCGTCCGCCGCGCTGGGCCACCGCGAACATGACCTCGGGGACCCCGTGGCCGCGTGCCTCGCGCGCGAACCGCTGCACCAGCGGGCCGTACAGCAGGCCGCCGACGACCGGGGCCAGCAGTACGAACCAAGGCCCCAGCCAGTGCAGACGCGAGTTGGACGCGTGTCCCGCCGCCGAGTAGTCGGCGTGTCCGGAGAACAGGTGGGTGAAGGTCACGATCAGCCAGCGGAACACGATCGCGCCGAGCCCGGCGCCGGCGCCCACCACCAGTGCCGTCACCAGCAGCCCGGACGGGGCCTCCCGCAGACCTGTGATGACGGACGCGAGACCTCTCCGCGTACGGATCGGCCCGCGTCCGTCGTCGGTGGGGGAGGCAGGGCATGCGGACACAGGGAGATTATTGCGGGGGGACACAATTGCATTATGCAACATTCCTCAGGATGTCGCCAACCAGGAAGAATGCGATCACGATGTCCCGCCGGCGCGACCCGCCTTCAGGGCGGAGTCAGGCCAGCGTCTCGCAGAGGTTCTCCACCGTGGCGTGCACGTCGCTGAAGATCCGGGTGCCGTCGGTGTGCCCGACGACCGTGAAGCTCCCGTGCAGGATGTACCAGCCCTGCGGGAAGCCGGGGCTGTCGACGCGGACGGGGACGCTTCCCCCGCCGTCGAGGCGATACTCCCTGCCGCCGTCCTGGAAGTAATGGATGATGCCATGACCGGACAGGTCTCGTACGACGGAGCGGCCGGTGCTCATGTTGGTGAAGCGGATCGCGAGAGGTCCACGGGCCTCCTCCACCTCGACCGAGCCGTCCGGGTAGGTGGAGAGGGTCCGTGCCTCGGTCGTGTCCCGGACGATGTCGCCCTTCATGGTGAAGGAGCAGACTCCGGAGGTCACGAACGGCTCGCTCGGAGCGGGGTGCCAGTCGCCCGTCCCGGCCGCGCCCGCGGCGGAGGAGAGCAGACCCACCGCCGATGCGGCGACCGCGGCGATGGTGAACGTACGGCGCATTGCCATCCTTCCGTCAACTTTCGTGGTATCGCGCATCATTGAGAGCAAGCGCCGTCACGTGCGAGGGTTTCGGTGTAGAGCGAAAGGCCGAAGTGCTCCGAATTCATTTCACGGCGGAGGACCTCCTGCGGGTCCGCGTCGCCTCCGACCCGGCCCCGCTGCTGGAGTTGGGCATGGCCGTCGCCGCGCTCCAACGCGACGACGCCGTGTTCACGCGCTGGGCCCGCCGCATCCGGCTGCCTCGCAGCACGAGGCCGCTCTTCGAACTGATCCCGCCCACCGCCGGCGGGCCCCTCTTCCTCGACCCGGTCAGCGAGGATTTCGATGACGGCCTGGACAGAGTGCTGTCGACCTCGCGCGACGACGTGGACGCGGAACTCACCCGGAGCTGTCGGCCCACGCTCTGGACGAAGGGGTTGATCGACCGCGATCGCGACGCCTGGCGCACCTTGGAGCGCGCGCTTCGCGGCGCGTACGAGGGCCTCATCGAAGCGGAGTGGACCCGCATCCGCGCGAGCTTCCACGCCGACGTCGCATGGCGGCGGATGCTGTTGTCCGGGGAAGGGCTGCGAGCGGCCCTCGTCAGCATCTGCCCTGGTTCCCGGTGGGACGGCACCACGCTGGAGCTGAACGCGCCGTGGGAGAGCGAACGGCTGCTGGAAGGACGCGGCCTCACACTGCTGCCGTCCCCGTTCTGGACGGGCGGCCCGCGAACCAACGTCCATCCGGACGGGTCGATGCTGTTGGTCTATCCGGCGCTCACTCCCCTGCCGCTGATCGAACCGGAGGCCGGCGACGGCTTGGGTGCGCTTCTCGGCCAGACCCGCGCGGCCGTCCTGCGCGTACTGACCGCGCCACGGACGACCTCCGAGCTCGCCCGCACTCTGGGGATCAGCGGGGCGTCGGCGTCCGAACACGCCCGGACCCTGCGCCGCGGCGGGCTGGTCGTCACACGCCGCACCGGCAGGGCGGTCACGCATCTGATCACGCCGCTCGGCCTGCGCCTGCTCAACGCGGAGTAAGACCTACCGGACGAAATGGTTCCGTCCGGTGCTCGCGTGACCTGGCGCGGCGCCGCTCAGGAGTCGTCGTGCGCCGAGGTGACCGGCGCCTGCAGCAGCCCGACGATCGCGTCGATCAGGCCGGTGGCCGCGTCGTGCCAGGTGGCGCGGGCGGTGGGGCGCCCGTCGGCCAGGGCGCGTTCACGCTCGGCGGTCACGTGCATCATCAGCTGGCGGATCATCTCGTCGCGTTCGGCGCGTACCTCGGCGGGCAGCTCGGGAAGGCACCGCTTCGTCTCCTCCACGGCCCGGCTCAGCGACGGTGACGTGAGCGACTCGGCGGTCATGATCTCGCGCAGCTCCGGATCGGTCATCACCTGTGCGGCGAACCGGGCGAACCAGGTGGGGCTGTCCAGCGTGGCCAGATGCTCGGCGTTCGGGCGTACGAAGCAGGCGACCCAGTCGCGGAGATCGTCGGAGCCGGCGGCCTCGGCCACCATCCGTACGCGGATCCGCTCGATGGCCTCGCTGTGCCGGCGCACGATCGCGCGGACCAGGTCGGTCTTGGTGCCGAAGTGGTAGTTGACGGCGGCGTTGTTGCCCTGCCCGGCGGCCTCGCTGATCTGGCGGTTGGACACGGCGAACACCCCGTGCTCGGCGAACAGTCGCTCGGCCGCGGCCAGGATCGCCTCTCGCGTCGCCTGTACTCGTTCGGCGCGTGCCGTTCCGCTCGCCATCGTCGTCTCCTCACCGTCGCAACCTTCTTCCGCTATCATAAGTCAATCACTTGATTTAAAAGCGAGCATCGGGCACGCTCGCCGATGGAGGTTTCCGCATCTCGTGAGCCGAGCGATCGACGCGAGTTCCGCCGCATCGGCACCCCTGGACATACGTACGGAGGCTCGACCCATGTCCCACGCCCAGCCCCCCGCGCCGGGGGCGGCCGCCCCGCCGCGGGCGAACGTCGTCGTAGCGGTCCTCGCCTTCGGCGGGATCGTGGTCTCGCTGATGCAGACGCTCGTGATCCCGATCGTCCCCGAGCTCCCCCGCCTGCTGCACGCCACCGCGTCGAACGCCGCATGGGCCGTCACCGCCACGCTGCTGGCCGCCGCCGTCGCCACCCCGGTGATGGGACGCCTCGGCGACATGTACGGCAAGCGCCTCTTGCTGCTCTTCAGCCTTGTCATGCTGGTGGTCGGATCGGTCGTGTGCGCGCTGAGCGACTCCCTGACCCCGATGATCGTCGGGCGGGTCCTCCAGGGCCTGGCGTCCGGCGTGATCCCGCTGGGCATCAGCATCATGCGCGATGAGGTCCCCGCCGAGCGGCTCGCCGGCGCCACCGCGCTGATGAGCGCCTCTCTGGGCGTCGGCGGCGCGCTCGGCCTGCCGGCCGCCGCGCTCCTCGCCGACCACTACGACTGGCACACGCTGTTCTGGGTCTCCGCCGGCCTCGGCGTCGTCGTCACCCTGCTCGTCCTCCTCCTGGTGCACGAGTCCGCGGTACGCAGCGGCGGGCGTTTCGACCTGCTCGGCGCCATCGGCATGGCGGCCGGCCTGGTCTGCCTGCTGCTGGGGATCTCCAAGGGCGCCGACTGGGGCTGGACCAGCCGGACGACCCTCGGGCTGTTCGCCGCGGCCGTCGTCGTCCTGCTGCTCTGGGGCTGGTTCGAACTGAGCGCCAGGCAGCCGCTGGTGGACCTGCGCACCACCGCGCGCCGCCAGGTGCTGTTCACCAACCTCGCGTCGGTGGCCACCGGGTTCGCGATGTTCGGGACGTCCCTGATCCTGCCGCAGATCCTCGAGCTGCCCAAGGCCACCGGGTACGGCCTGGGCCAGTCCGTACTGCACGCCGGCCTGGTCCTGGCCCCGACCGGCCTGGTGATGATGGCCATGGCACCGCTGTCCGCCATCGTCACCAAGAGCATGGGGCCGAAGGTGACGCTGATGATCGGCGTCCTGATCGTGGCCGTCGGCTACGGGCTGAACATCGTGCTGCTGCACGCCGTCTGGGAGCTCATCCTGGCCTCCTGCGTCATCGGCGCCGGCATCGGCTTCGCGTACGGCGCGATGCCCGCGCTCATCATGGGCGCCGTGCCCGCGTCCGAGACGGCCGCCGCCAACAGCCTCAACACCCTGATGCGGTCCCTCGGTACGTCGATCTCCAGCGCGGTCGCCGGCGCCATCCTGGCCAAGATGACCAACACCTTCGGGAACGTCGCCCTGCCCTCCCTGGACGGCTTCCGTACCGTGATGGCGATCGCGGGTGGCGCCGCGGTCCTCGCCTTCCTGCTCGCCATGTTCCTGCCCGGCCGCCGGCGGGCCGCCGCCACCGCGGCGGCGCCCGCGGCGTCGTTCCAGCAGGCGGAGCCGTTCCGGCCCGCCGAGCCGGCCATGGCCGCCCCCATGGCGGCGGCGTCGAACGGGATGGACGGCTTCCCGCAGGCCGGCGGCGGGGCTCCGAGGCACGCGCAGCCCGCGCCGGCCTTCGCCTCCGCCGGGGCCGTTCCGGGCGACGGCGCGAGCGGCGGGATCCTGGTCGGCGGGCGCGTCCACAGCGCGAACAACACGCCCGTGACCGGGGCCGCGGTGACGCTGATCTCGCTGGGCGGCCGGCAGCTCGGCCGCTCGCTGGCGCAGGGGGACGGCTCGTACGGCATCGGAGTGCCCCACGCCGGCTCGTACTTCCTCATCGCCTCGGCGGCGGGCCACAAGCCCCACGCCTCGACGATCGTCGTCGGTGACACGCCGATGCGGTACGACATCCTGCTCGGGAGCGGCAGCGGCCTGGCCGGTACGGTGCGGGCCGCGGACAGCGGGACACCGGTCGCCGGAGCGGTCATCGTCGTGACCGACGCCCACGGTGACGTCCTGACCACCGGGCAGACCGACGCGCTGGGCGAGTTCACCGTCGACGACCTGACACCGGGCACCGTCACCCTCGCGGTCAACTCGCCCAAGCACCGGCCGCTGGCCCTGCCCGTCGAGATCGAGAGCGGTGAGACCGCTCGCGTCGACGTACGGCTCCAGCCGGGCGCGCAGGTGCGCGGCACCATCCGCGGCGGAGGCGCACCACTCAGGGACGCACGCGTGACGATCGTGGACGCCGCAGGCAACGTGGTCGCCACCACCACGACCGGCCTCGACGGTGAATACGCCTTCGCCGACCTGGACGGCGGCGTCTACACCGTCGTCGCGACCGGATACCGGCCACAGTCCGCCGAGGTGGTCGTGACCGGCGGCGACGTCGACGGCCACGACCTCGAGCTCACCCCCGGCGACGAGTAGCCAGAAGAAGAGAAGAGAAACGTATGTCACTCACTGCGCGGGTTCGCGCCCGCAACGGCTGGGCCGTGCCGAACGCGGTGCTCACGGTGACCGACATGACCGGCACGCAGATCATGCGGGCGGAGGCCGACGCCGAGGGCACCGTCGCCGACGACGCGCCCCTGACCCCGGGCCGCTACACCGTCATCGTCACCGCACCCGGCTACACACCCGCCGCGTCCACCGCGCTCGTCACCAGCAGCGGGCGCGCCGAACTCGGCCAGATCGTGCTCGGCCGCCAGGGCGGCGCCGAACTGCCCCCACCGGGGCCGTGGACCATCGACCCGGCCCACTCCTCGGTGGCGGCGGTGGCCCAGCATCTGGGCCTGTCGAGCGTACGCGGCCACTTCACCGACTTCGGCGGACGCATCGAGGTCGCCCCCGACGCCGACAAGTCCCGGGTCGAGGCGGTGATCCGCGCCGCCTCGATCGACACCCGCAACGGCATGCGCGACGACCACCTCAGGACGGGTGACTTCCTGGGCGTCGAGCAGTACCCGGAGATCACCTACCACTCGACCGGCCTGACCCCGGCCGGCCCCGACCGCTGGACCGTCCACGGCGAACTCGGCCTGCGCGGCGTCATCCGCCCCGTCGACCTGGACCTCACCTACCTCGGCACCGGCCCCGACCCCTGGGGCGGCGTCCGCGCCGCCTTCCGCGCCACGACCGAGCTGCGCCGCGAGGACTTCGCGATCAACTACAACCAGGTCCTCCAGACCGGGATGGCGATGGTCGGCACCACGCTGAAGGTGGAACTCGACATCCAGGCGGTGCAGGGCGAATCTCTACCGCAGGCGTGACCACCGTTTCCGCTACCCCTGGGGGAGCTCGTCGATCAGACGCCGGATGAGAGCGCGGCTCTCCTCCGGCGAGACGGCGTCGCCCTCCTCGATGCGGTTCCACGTGTCGGTGAGGTCCACGGTGGTGAAATGGGTGCCCAGGGCGCTGTGGACGAGCGCGAGCCGGTCGCTGACCTCGGGGAACTCCAGCAGGTCGAAGGGGTTCGCACGCGCCTCGTAGAACGGCGCGGCCCGCGGGATCACCCGGACCGTGGTGTCCGGGCGCAGGCTCAGATCGAGGAGATGCCGCAGCTGGTCGACCATGACCTCGGGCTCGGTGAGCTGCAGGGTCAGCGCGCCCTCGTCGACGATCACGTCGAGGTCGCGCCGCCGGCCGCCGGGGCGGTGGCGCTGGCGGCTGTCCAGCAGGTCCCATTCGGCGTCCACGTCGCAGTCGGGGTCGATGCGGGGAGCGATGTGGCGGACGTACGCCTCCGCGCGTGCGAGGTACGGGACGGTCAGCACGCCGTAGGTGCGGATGACCGAGGCCTCCGACTCCATGAGGAGGACGTCGCGGGTGGAGGGTTTCAACCGCTCGGCGTGGGCGCTCAGCCATTCGGGGCCGTTCGGGCGGGACGCCAGATCGATCACCACGTCGGCCACCATGGAGCCCCGGACCTGGTAGCGGTCCATCATCCGCTCCACCTCGACGGGTGAAGGCCACTCGAACCCGGTCTCCACCCGGACCAGCCAGTCCGACCGGCATCCGATCTGAACCGCCGCCTCGTCGTACGACAATTCAAGGAATTCCCGAATTGTCCGTAAGTAAAGCCCCAGTCGGCGCGCGTTGATGTTCGGTTCGCGATGTTCTACAGACACAGGAGCTCCGCTCATTGTCGTGCGGTATGAGACCCAATATGCCACTCGTGGCCCCGGTGAATCGCCTGATCGGCGCATCGCGCGCCCGAGCCCTGGAGCCGGTTCGATTCCGGCCTTCCCGGGTGAGAATAATTCACTCCTTTCGCAAGATTTCTTTCGTACGGTCCCAACCCGATTGGGCGGAGGGCATTTCCGAGGTCACGAGCCGGCAGCCGCTGCGGGCTCCAGCGGAGCGTCCGCGGTGCGGAGGTTGCCGGCGGCGAGGGTCACCGCGATGACGGCGACCGCGACCAGGGCCGCGGACGCCGCCGGGAGGCGGGACACGGGGGAGGAGGTGTTCAGCAGGGAGCCGAGCACGGCCACGGCGATCAGGGCGCCGCTCTGCCGCAGGGTGTTCTGGACGCCCGACGCGAGGCCGGACTGCGCCGTCGGGACGTTCTCGATCAGCAGGGAGGTCAGCGCGGAGAACACCATGGTGCTCGAGACGCCGATCAGCAGCAGGCCGGTGGCGAGGACGGCGTACGGGGCGCGCGTGCCGGCGCCGGCCAGCGTGGCGATCCCGGCGGTGCAGCAGGCGAAGCCGCCGAGCAGCAGGGCGCGGTGTCCGTACCGGAGTGCCAGCGGGCGGTACGGGACGAGCGGGCCGATCGTGCTGCCCACGGTCATGGGCAGCAGCGCGACGCCGGACGCCCCCGGGGACCAGCCGCGCATCTGCTGGAAGTACAGCGACATCACGAACAGCGCGCCGTAGAACAGGAACCCCATGAGGCCGGCGCTGGCGACGGCCGCGGCGCGGACCCGCAGGGCGAAGAATGAGGGCGGCAGCATCGGATGGGCGGCGCGCCGCGCGGTGATCAGGTATGCCGCCCCGGCCACGACGGCGGCGCCCAGCAGCCCGAGCGTCGCCGGTGCCGCCCAGCCCGCCGACCCGGCGTCGATCAGCCCGCCGGTGAGCAGGGCGAGCGTCGCGGCGGCGGTGACCAGGCCGGTCCGGTCCACGGGATGGGTGTGCCGGGGCGTCTCGGGGACGCCGGCCCGGACGAGCAGGGTGGCCACCACGCCCACGGGCAGGTTGAGCACGAAGATCGCGCGCCAGCCGACCGCGTCGATCAGTACGCCGCCGACCAGCGGTCCCACCGCCATCGAGATCGCCCCGGTGGCGACCCAGAAGACGGTGGCGCGGGCCCGCGCGTCGGCCTCGGCGAACAGGTGCGGTACGAGCGCGAGCGTCGCGGGCAGCAGCGCCGCCGCGCCGACCCCCTGCACGACGCGCGCGCCGACCAGAACGCCGGTGGTGGGTGCCAGGGCGCACGCCGCCGACGCGAGCGTGAACACCGCCACCCCGGCCAGCAGCGTCGTCACGCGTTGAGGGTCACCGGGAGCGCGGTGAGGCGCCACGTGCCCGGGTCGGGGGCGCGCAGCTCCTCCGGCGTCGCGGCGAGTGTCAGGCCGGGGTGGCGGCGCAGCAGTGCGGCGAGCGCGACCTGCGTCTGCACGCGGGCGATCGAGGCGCCGAGGCAGAAGTGCGGTCCGTGGGCGAAGCCCAGATGCCCGTTCGGCCCCTTCGGGCGGGTGACGTCGAGGCGTTCGGGATCGGGGAAGACGCGCGGATCGCGGTTGGCGGCGGCGACGGCGGCGGTCACGGCCTCGCCCTCGCGCACCCGTACGCCGCAGAGCTCGACGTCCTCGCGCGCGTAACGCGGGATCGACAGCAGTGTCGGGCCGCACCAGCGGATGAGCTCCTCGACCGCGCCGGGCATGAGGTCCGGATCGTCGAGCAGCGCGTCGCGCTGGCCGGGGTGGGTCAGCAGGGCGACGACGGCGTTGGCGATGAGGTTGGCGGGCGTCTGACCGGCGAGGACCAGGTGCCAGACCAGGGTCACCATCTCGGCGTCGGTGAGCCGGTCGCCGTCCTCGGCCTGGACGGTGACGAGGTCGGTGAGCAGGTCGTCACCGGGCTCGGCGCGCCGGCGGGCGATGGCGGCCTTGGCGCCGTCCATGATGCCCGGGATGGCCTCGGCGAACGCACGGCCGGCGCCGCCCGCGACGGTGGCGCCGTACGCGCGCCAGCGCGGACGGTCGGGGCCGGGGACGCCGACCAGCTCGCAGATGACGTCCATCGGCAGCGGACGGGTGAAGTGCGGCAGCAGGTCGACCGTCCCGTCATCGGCCGCGCGTTCTTCCACGTCGTCGAGGAGTCCCTCGACGATCCGCTCGATCCGCGGCCGGAACCCGGCGGCCCTGCGCGGCGTGAACGCCGGGGCGACCAGCGTGCGCATCCGGGCGTGCTCCGGCCCGTTCATCTCGGACATGGTGCGCATGTAGGGCAGGCAGTCGTCGGGCACGTCGGGCCGCATGAAGCTGTCGGCCCTGATCTCCAGCCGCGGGTCGGACAGCATCGCGCGCGCCGGTTCGTGGCGCGTCACGACCCACCACGGGTCCAGGCCGGGGACCCGGAGCCGCGCCAGGGCCGCCTGCTCACGGACGCGTCCGTACGCGGTGAAGGGGTCCCGCGCGACCGCCGCGTCGCTCAGATCGATCTCCAGCATTTCAGATGCTCCTGTCATACGTTCACATCATCCAGATGATGACGGTATCCCGATCGCGCGTGGTGTGGCAACGCGCCGAGATGTGACACCGTTCGGCCAAAACGGTTGCCAGAAATGGGAGTCAGGGCGGATGGTCGCGGGCCGTGGTGACGCCGTGCGTGAGCTGACGCGTCGGGCGCGCGCCTGACATCGCCGTATTCAGCCATTGGCACGGTAGGAACTAAGAACCCGGCGAGCGGCCCACGGCATCGAGCCGTGGGCCGTTTCGCGCGCCGGTCAGCCGTGGAGGGCCAGGTAGGGGGCGAGCCCGATGAGGCTGGCGATGAGGGCGTACTTGAGCGTGCGGGCGGGCAGGCGGCGGGCGATGACCCAGCCGAGCAGGACTCCGGCGAGTTCCGGAACGCCGACCAGGGCGGCGAGGGGCCAGTCGATGGCGCCGGCGGCGAGGTAGCCCAGCGTGCCGACACCGGCGATGACCACGGACTGGACCTGGGCGGCGGCCAGCGCGGAGAGTACGGGGGCGCCGAGGGTGACCAGCAGCGGGACGGCCAGGAGCGGGCCGCCGACGCCGACCAGGCCGCTGGCGACAGCGACACCGAAGCCCACGGCCGCGACCACTCCGGTGCGGAGGTGATGGCCCGCCGGGTCGGCCCGCGGGCGGCGGTCGCGGTACCACACCAGCGCGGCGATGCCCGCGGAGAAGACGCCGAGCACGATGCCGAACGCCTGCCCGGAGACGACGCTGTTGATCAGCACGCCCAGCGGTGTTCCGGCGACCGCGGCGGCGGCCAGCGTCAGCGCGGTACGGCGGGTGTGCGGGTCGCGGAGGTGCCCGGAACGCGTGTAGGCGGCGGTGGCCAGCGCCCCGGTCGCGACGTGCGTGACGATGGCGGTCCCGGCGACCTGCGCGGGAGTGAGAGCGGTCAGGGCGAACAGGCCGATGGTGGCCAGCACTCCGCCGGGGCCGATCGCGGTGATCCCGACGCCGGCCACCAGCCCGAGTACGGCGAGCGCGATGAGCGTGGGCGGCTCCAGGCCGCTCACCGGGGCGTCACCGTGCGGGCATGCGTAAGACGTGGGGGAACCACGACAGACCTCCAGGGAGAGTCGACGACGACGGGTCAGGGCGCCGAGGGGACGGCGCCGCGGTGCAAAGTGGCCTGCAGGACGAGCCGGTCCGCGCGGATGTGAACGGTCTCGGCGTCGACAGGACGCCCGTCGGCCAGCCGGGTGAGCCGGTCGATCGCGAAGACGGCCGCCCCGGCGGGGATGCCCAGCAGGGCCGCGGTGTCCGCACCGGCGGTCATCGCGTGCACGGCGAGGTCGGCGCGGCCCAACGGCTGCCCGCTGATCCGCTCCAGCAGCACGAAGACGTCCTGGTCGGTCAGCTCGCACTCCAGCAGCGGGCGGCCGATGTCCAGGGGCAGGTAGGTGGCGTCCAGCGAGAGGGGCTCGCCATCGAGCCGACGGAGTCGCTCCAGGTAGACCGCGCCCGCGTCGCGGGGCAGCTCCAACCGGCGCGCGACGGCGTCCGGCACTCCGGCGACCGGGTGAGCGGCGCGGACCTCGTTGGTGATCTCGCCGCGGCCGACCAGGGTTTCGGCCAGCCCGGCCAGCCGGTCCAGGCTGTGGCCGTAGCGCTGCTGGGCCACGACGGTGCCGACCCCGCGCCGCCGGGTGATCAGTCCCTCGGCGCGCAGCAGCCCGAGGGCCGCACGGATCGCGTTGCGCGAGGCCCCCAGCTGCGCGGCGAGTATGCGCTCGTCGGGCAGCCTGCCGCCCTCGAACGCCTGGCTGGTGATCTGCTGTCGCAGCACGTCGGCGGCTCGCCGTGCTCGCTCGGCGCGGGGCCGGGAGGACACCGCAGGACCCGTCTCCATGGGCCCGACACTAGTCACAGCACATTACGCCAGAGTTACGCCACCCACATTGACCTGCACTAACGCGTGACCAGGAGGTTCTGGGCCGACGAGAAAGGGTTCCGCCACCCCTCAGCGCGGCCGGCTCCACGCCAACAGCCGTGCGGGGTTGTCCACCAGGACCCGCCGGACGAGGCCGGGGCCGGCGGTCCGCTCCAGGCGCGGCACGAACCGGGCGGGCAGGTAGACGAGACCGGGCATGCCGCCGTACGCGCGGTACCTGGTCCGCCGTGCGACGTCGCCGCCGAGCAGGAGCCGGTCGGCGCCGCCGAGTTCGGCGGTACGCACCAGGCAGTCCAGGATGGTCGAGTCGGGCCACGAGCGGTGCCGGGCCATGCCGTCGTAGCCGAGGTAGGCGCCGGTCGCGCACAGTTCGGCGTGCAGGCCGGGGTCGGGGTTGCGGTCGGCGTGGGCGAGCACGACCCGGTCGGCGGGCACTCCCAGGCCGGCGAGCGACTCGAGCACCTCGAACGCCGCGCTGCCGTGTTCGAGGTGCACCATCACCGGCGCGCCGGTGGCGCGATGCGCGGCCGACACGCCGGCCAGCACCCGGCGCTCGAACGGCCCGATCGACCAGTAGCCGATGCCCGCCTTGAGGAGACCGGCGGGCGGCGCGTCCGGCCGGGGGACGGTCGGCGCGGCGTCGTCGCGTACGCCCTCGGTGAGCTCGGCGGTGAACAGCGCGCCCAGCGCGGTGGCGTCCATGCCGAGCAGAGGATGATCGCCGGGATAGTGCTCGCGGCGGTGCGCTCCGGTCGTGAGCACGATGTGCAGGCCGGTGACGCGGGCGATACGGGCGACCGCGAACGCGTCGCGGCCGAGCCCGGCCGGTGTGGCCTCGACCATGGCGTCCACGCCCGCGTTACGCAGCTCGGCCGCCTCCGCCCCGCTCCGCGCCTCGTCGTCGAGCTCGTCGCCCGGCAGCAGCGGGCTCACCTGGAACAGGTGCTCGTGGTAGTCGGTACGGCCGAGGTCGGCGGGTGCGAGGTCGCCGAGTACGGTTCTGATCATCGGACCCGCGCGGCGACCCGCGAGAGCTCCTCGACGGTCGGCCCGGTCAGCTCGACGTCGAACACCTCCGCCACCACCTGGGACCAGCCGTGGACGAAATAGCGCCAGCCGTCCACGACGGTCAGCCCCGCCCGCTCGCGCTGGGCGCACGCGGCCCGCAGGAAGTCCAGCTCGCCGCGGTAGTTCAGCTCCCACACCAGCGCGCCGGCCGGGAAGACGGCGTCCGTGCTCAGGGGTGAGCCCGGCCGGTCCTTGCCCAGCCCGGTCGCGTTGATCACCAGGCTGCCCGGCGGCAGCTCGGCCAGCAGCGCGTCCGCGGGACCCTCGACGCGGTGGCCGGCCAGCGTACGGTCGTCCAGCCCGCCGCGGGTCAGCACGTCGCGGAGCCCGGCGAGGCGGTCCGCCGAGACGTCGGTGCAGACGATCCGTTCCGGGGCGTCGGCGCGGCGGGCGAGGTACCAGACGATCGCCGTGCCCGCCCCGCCGGCGCCCAGGCACAGCACGTGGCCGCCGGTCCGCGCGAAGTGGTCCGGCGCCAGGAACTCCTCCAGCGAGAGCCCGGCGGTGATCGGATCCTTGGCGTGCCCGATGAGCCGGCCGCCGTGCTTGGAGATCGAGGAGATCTCCCCGCAGAGGGCGGCGAACTCGTCGATCTCGTCGAACAGGTCGGCCGCCGCCCGGTAGACGGCGATCTTGTGCGTCGTCACCAGCGCGCCCAGCCGGTGGGGGTCGTCCTTGATCTCGGCGACCAGCGCGCGGTACCGGTCCGGAGCGGCGTCGAGCGGGACGTCGTGCCCGATGAGGCGGGCGGTGGGCAGGCCGAGAACGCGCGCCCACTCCGGGAACACGCGCATGATCGACGATCCGCCGGTGCTCACCCCGATGAACTCCATGACGGCTTCGCCGGTGGCGGCCGTCATCGGCGCGCGGCGGCGAGCGCCGCGGTGAACGCGCGCGCCCGGGTGGTGATCTCGGCGCGGTCGCCCGCGGCGATCGCGCTCGACGGGCACAGCTCGCCGCCGGCGCCGACCGCGAACGCCCCGGCGGCCAGCCAGTCGGCCAGGTTGTCCGCGCCGACGCCACCGGTCGGCATCAGCGGCACGTCGGGGAAGGGGCCGCGCAGCGCCTTCAGGTACGCCGGGCCGCCCAGCGACGCGGGGAAGATCTTCACGGCGTGGGCGCCGAGGGCGACCGCGTGCATCAGTTCGCCGGGCGTCAGCGCGCCGAGCAGCGTGGTGAGGCCGGTGTCGAACATCGCGCGGGCGAGGTCGTCGCGCGTGCCGGGGCTGACCAGGAACCGGGCGCCCGCGTCGGCAGCGGCCCTGGCCTGCTCGGGCGTTGTCACGGTGCCCGCTCCGACGTACGCGCCGGGATGGTCCCGGCGGACACGCTCGATCACCGCGGCGGCATCGGGCGTCGAGTAGGTGATCTCGATGCCGGTGACGCCGCCTTCGATCAGCGCGGACACGCAGGTCAGTGCGCTCTCCGGCGTCGGCGCCCGCAGTACGGCGACCACACCGGCCGCGCGCAGGTCCTCGATATCAACCATTACAGATCCCCCTGTTCGGTCACGACGTTCGCGGGTGTGCGTCCGGACAGCGCGTCCAGGACGGCGGTGGTGGCGCCCAGACCCATGCGGTCCACCGCCTCGACGGTGTGGGCGCCGATGTGCGGGGTGACGACGACGCGGTCGGCGAGGTCCTCGTCGAGCAGCGCGCCGCCCACGTGGCCCTCGCCGGCGAGGGTGTCGGTGGCGTACGCCGCGAGCCGGCCGGCGCGCAGGGCCCGGGCCACGGCGTCCTCGTCCACGAGGTCGGCCCGCGCGGTGTTGACCAGCACGGCGCCCGGCCGGATCCGCGCCAGCCAGTCCGCGTCGATGAGCGTCGAGCCGCCCGGCGCGTGGAGCGACACGGCGTGGCACTCACGGGCGAGCGTCGCCAGGTCGGCGAGTTCGATGCCCTCGGGCGCGGCCACGTACGGATCGCAGGCCAGGACCCGCGCGCCGAAGCCGCCCAGGCGCCGCGCGACGCCCTGGCCGACCCGGCCGAGCCCGACGACGCCGACGGTGAGCGCGCCGAGTTCGTGGCCCCGCGACGGCCGCCAGTCCCCGGCCCGTACGCGGCGGTCGCCGGGAACGACCCCGCGCAGGGCGGCGAGCAGCAGCACGACGGCCAGGTCGGCGACGGCCTCGCTGTTCGCGCCGGGCGTGTTGGTCACCGTGACGCCGCGCCGCGCCGCGGCGGCGAGGTCGACGGCGTCCACGCCCACGCCGTACCGGGCGATGATCCGCAGGCGGGGCGCGGCGGCGAGGTGGGCGTCGGTGATCGGCGCGACGCCCGCGATCCACGCGGTCGCCTCGGCCAGCGCGGACTTCAGCTCGGCGAGGTCGTGGACGGGGGAGCCGCGGACGACGCGGAGCCCGGCGCGGGTGAGCTCCTCCTCGTACGGCCGGGTGCCGCTGCCGAAGGACCGGGAGGTGACCAGGACCGTTCCGGACGGCTCAGCCATGGGCGTTCTCCCGGTCGAACCACGGCTCCAGCCGCTCGTACGCGTCCAGGAACGCCGCGTGGCGCCCGCGGTAGTCACGGTGGCGAGCGTCGTCGGGGACGAACTCGGCCGACACGTCCGACAGGTCGCGGGCGACCTCGAACCCCGGCACGAGCCCGGCGCCGACCGCCGCCGTGACCGCCGCGCCCAGGCTGTTGGCCTCCTCGCCGATGCGCCGCCGGCGTACGGTCGTGCCCCACACGTCGGCGAGCACCTGGAGCCACAGGTCGCTGGACGCGCCGCCGCCGATCGCGTCGACCCGGTCGACCGGATGTTCCGCCTCGCGGAAGGCCTGGACGCAGGTGAACAGGTTGAACGCCACGCCTTCGAGGACCGCGCGGACCAGGTGGCCGGGCCCGTGGTGACGCGCCAGGCCGAGGAACACCCCGCGGGCCGACGCGTTCCAGTACGGCGACCGCTCGCCGAGCAGGTGCGGCAGGAAGTACAGGCCGCGGGTGTCGGCGTCCGCCGCCGCGGCGGTCAGCTCCTCGAACCGCGCCGGGTCCCCGCCGGGCCGCAGCACCTCGGCCGCCCACTCGAAGGAGGCGCCGCCGGTCTGCATCGTCGCGGTCGGGACGTACCGCCCGGGCACCACGTGGTCGAACGTCATCGTGCGCAGCCGCGGATCGTGCAGCGGCCGGTCCGCCGACAGCGACACCCACGACGAGGAGCCCAGATAGGTGTACGCGCCGTCCTCCGGCCCGATCACCCCGGCGCCGAGCGCCGCGAGCGGGCCGTCCCCGCCGCCCAGCACGACGGGGGTGCCGGGCGCCAGCCCGACGTCGCCGGCGGCCCGCGCGCCCAGCTCGCCGGCGACGGTGGTGGCGGGCACGATCGGCGGGAACAGGCCGGGATCGAGCCCGGCCGCCGACAGCACCCGCTCCGACCACGCGCCCGCCGCCTGGTCGTAGGCGTTCGTGCTGGACGCGTCGGACGGGTCGGTGACGAGGCGGCCGGTCAGCCGGTGGACCACGTAGTCCTTGGCGAGGCAGACGTGCGCGACCCGTGCGAACACCTCCGGCTCGTGGTCGCGCACCCACAGGACCTTCGCCAGGGAGTACGTGGGATGGATCCGGTGCCCGAGCAGCCGGTAGGCCTCCTCGGCACCGAGCGCCTGCTCCAGCCGCTCGGCCTGCGCGGTGCTGCGGTGGTCGGCCCAGATCAGCGCGGGGCGCACCGGGCGGTGGGCGGCGTCCAGCAGGACGGCGCCCATCATCTGCCCACTGAAGGAGACGGCGCGCACCGCCGACGGGGAGGTGCCGGTGTCCGCGAGCAGCCGCCGGGTCGCCGCGCACACGGCGTCCCACCAGTCGTGCGGATCCTGCTCGGCGACGCCGCCGTCGGCGAAGCGCGTGTCGTACCGCACCGTCACCGCGGCGGCCAGGCGCCCGTCGTCGTGGTGAAGAGAGGCCTTGTCCCCGGTCGTGCCCAGGTCGTGCGCGACGATCATCCGTTGCCTCCGGCGCCGCGCAGGTTCCGCAGGTGCTCGGCGGCGACCGCGGCGAGGATCAGCACGCCGGTGAGGATCTGCAGCCAGAACGGATCGATGCCGAGCAGCGTGCCGCCGTTGTCGAGCAGCCCGACGACCAGCGCGCCGACGAGCGCGCCGAGCGCCGTACCGCGCGCCCCGAACAGGCTCGCGCCGCCGATCACGCAGGCCGCGATCGCCTGCAGTTCGTACCCGGTGCCGGCCGTGGGCACGCCGTTGCCGAGCCGGGAGGCCAGCAGCACGCCGGCGAGCGCGGCGAGCAGCCCGGACAGGGTGTACGCGGTGATCTGCACGGCACGGACCGGCACCCCGGTCAACCGCGCGGACTCCGCGCTCGACCCGACGGCGTACAGGTAACGGCCCCAGACCGTACGGCGCAGGAAGAAGGCCACGACGACGGTGACGATGAGCATCAGCCAGGTCAGGTCGGCCACGCCGAACAGAGAATCCTCCGCGATCGAGGAGAACCCGTCGGGCAGCGGCTGCACGGTCCGGCCGCCCGTCAGCAGCAGCGTGGCGCCCCGGGCGATCCCCATCATGCCCAGCGTCACGATGAACGGGGGAAGCCGGACGACGGCGACGAGCACCCCGTTGATCAGTCCGGCGAGGGCGCCGACCGCGAGCGCGAGCACGACGGCCCACACGACGGATCCCCCGCCGGTGGTGTCGAAGACCGCCTTGGCGGCGACGATGCCGGAGAGGCCGACGACCGACCCGACCGACAGGTCGATGCCGGCGGTGAGGATGACCAGCAGCTCACCGATGCCGAGGATGGCGTAGATGGAGACCTGGCGGCCGAGGTTGTCCAGGTTGGTGCCGGTGAGGAAGACGTCGGTGGACAGGCTGAGCGCGAACGCGAGGATGAGCAGCACCGGGATCCCGCCGAGCCCGCGGTTGAACACCTGCCCGAGCCGCAGGATCTCACTCTCGTCCGGTTCGGGGCGGGCCTTGCGACGGGACCCGGCCGGCGGCGCACCGGTGACGTCTGTCATGAGGACTCCTGAGTGTTGGGGTCGGGCCTGTCGTCGGTGCCGCGCGGGCTGGCCAGTGCCAGGACCCGCTCCTCGGACGCCTCTTCGGCGCTCAGCTCGCCGACGAGCCGCCGCTCGCTGACCACGACCACGCGGTCGCACAGGCCGAGCAGCTCGGGCAGGTACGACGAGACCACGACGATCGCCAGCCCGGAGGCGGCCAGGTCGGCGATGATCCGGTAGATGTCGGCCTTGGCGCCGACGTCGACGCCCTTGGTGGGCTCGTCCAGGAGGAGCACCTTGGCGTCCAGCGCGCGCCAGCGCGCGATCAGGACCTTCTGCTGGTTGCCCCCGGACAGTGAGGAGACCGGATCGGTCCACTCGCCGAACCGCAGCCGCAGGCCGTCGGCGGCGGCCTCGACGTGGTCGCGGACGCGCCGGCGGTGGACGAGACCGCGGACGCCGGCCCGGCGCCAGCTCGCGATCGCGATGTTCTCCTCGATGCTGAGCTCGGGCAGCAGGCCCGACTCCTTGCGGTCCTCGGTGAGCAGCCCGATGCCCCGGCGGGCCGCCGCACGCGTGGATCCCCTCGGCACCGGGCGTCCGTCCACCAGGACCCGGCCTCCGCCGACCGGGTCCGCGCCGAAGATCGCGCGCAGCAGCTCGCTGCGCCCGGACCCGAGCAGCCCGGCGACACCGACGACCTCGCCGGCGCGTACGGACAGGTCGACCGGGGCGGGGAACCCCTCCGGGCGCAGTCCGCGCACCTCCAGCCGGGCGTCCGCGCCGGAGGGTTCGGGTCGCCGGCCGGGGTACAGGCTGGTGATGGCCCGGCCGACCATCATGGCGATCAGCGAGTCCTCGTCCTGGTCCGCGAGCGGGCCGGTGTGCACGTGGGTGCCGTCGCGCAGCACCGTCACGGTGTCGCCGACCTGGAACATCTCCTCGATGCGGTGCGTGATGTACAGCACCGCGACGCCCTCCTCCCGCAGCGTGGCCACGCGCGCCAGCAGGGCGTCGGCCTCCTCGGGCGACAGCGCCGTCGTCGGCTCGTCGAAGATCACGACCTTCGCGTCGTTGGACAGCACCCGGGCGATCTCCACGAGCTGCCGCGTCGCCGTCGGCAGGTCCGCGACCGTCCGGCGCGGATCCAGGCCGGCCAGTCCGACGCGGTCGAGCATCGCGTGGACCAGGGACCGCTGCCGCCGCCGGTCGACCAGGCCGGCGCGCGAGGGGAACGCGCCCATGCACAGGTTGTCGGCGACGGACAGGTCGGTGAGCAGGCTGAGCTCCTGGTACACCACGCCGATCCCGGAGTTCCGCGCCTCCACCGGGGTCAGCATCCGTCGCATCGGCTCGCCCTGGAGCCTGTACTCGCCGGCGTCCCGGTGGACCGCCCCGGTGAGGATCTTCATCAGGGTGGACTTGCCCGCCCCGTTCTCCCCGGCGACGCAGTGCACGGTGCCCGGCAGGACGTCCAGGTCGATCCCGTCCAGCGCGCGGACCGGCCCGAAGCTCTTGCCGATCCCGCGCAGGCTCAGCACCGGATCGGTCGTCCCGCCGCTCACCCGTGCGCCCCGGAGGTCTTCGGCGGGTTCAGCAGCTGCGCGAACTGGGCCTTGTCCACGAGGGACTTGTCGACCAGTACGGCGCCGGGGTCGAGGTTCAGCGGGGGCGTGCTGCCACGCACCGCCATGGCCGCCTCGACCACGCCCTGGTAGCCGAAGAAGAACGGGTTCTGCACCACGATCGCGCTGAGCGTGCCGGCGCGGACGCCGTCCACCTCGGCCGGGTCGGAGTCGAACGCGATGGTCACCACCCGGTCGGCCGCGTTCTTCTCCTTGACCGCGCGGGCCGCGCCGGTGCCGGAGACGTTGTTGTCGGCGAAGATCCCGACGACGTCGGGCTTGGAGGTGAGCACGTCACCGACCTGGCCCAGCGCCTTGTTGGGGTCGTTGTCGTTGACCAGCGTCTGGCTGATCTGGGCCTTCGGGCAGCCCTCGGCCAGCCCCTTCTTGAAGCCGGTGAAGCGGTCCACCAGCACCTGCTGGCCGGAGACCGAACTCTCGTGCAGGACCTTGCCGTCCGGGTGGCCCTTGTCCTTCAGCAGCTCGCACATGCGCTGGCCCGCCTGCTCACCGGCCTTGATGTTGTCGGTGCCGATGAAGCCCTCGGAGTCGGTGCTGATCGCGTTGTCGACCGTGACGACCTTGATGCCGCGCTTGCGGGCCCGGTCGACGACGCCGTTGAGGGCGCTGGAGGAGTTGGAGGCGAGGACGATGGCGTCGACGCCGCGCGAGATGGAGTTCTCCACCAGCTTGACCTGGCCGTCGATGTCGGTCTCCGACGTCGGGCCGAACAGCCCGAGCCGGATGCCGTAGTCGGCGCCCGCCTTCTTCGACCCGGCCAGCATCGACTGCCAGAACTCCGAGTCGGTCGCCTTGGTGATGACGTCGATCTTGCGTCCGGCGACCGGGCTCGTGCCCGGGCCCGTGTCACCGGAGTCCCCCGCGAACGCGACCTTGCCGATGGTGAGTCCGGCCCCGATCGCGATGAGAGCGATCGCGGTCGCGACTCCGGATGAGACGTAACGGATGCGCGCCATGAGTGTTCCTCGGGTCGTTGCTGATCAGCCGGCAGGGAAGGTGAAGGGGCGCAGTTCGGGACCGCCGGAGCCGTGGAAGACGCGGTGGCCCATCCCGTGCTCGGCCACCCAGCCGTAGTCGTGGCCGGAGTCGCCGGGGTAGACGGCGAGGAACCGGTACGGCTCGTCGCCGACGTTGACGCTGCGGTGCGCCCAGTGCGGAGGGATATAACCGATCGAGCCGGGCCGCATCTCGATCCACTGGGGTCGTTCACCGTCGAACAGGAGCAGGCCGCCCAGACCGGACAGGCCCAGGTAGATCTCGCCACGCGGCCGCGTGTGCATGTGCCCCTTGGTCATGTGGAACTCACCGCCGACCCGGCCGGGGAGGATCGTGGTGATCGACTGCGGCAGCTCGCCTTCCAGCTCCGGCACCGGGGACGAGGCGACCTCGTAGACGACGTCGTCGGACTCCAGCGCGGCGCTCCAGGCGGCCTGGTCGGCGTACAGGCCGCGGAGGTCGGACATCCTGCGGACGAGCACCGGGCCGGAGGGACTCATCCCCCCGGAGCGGTCGTCGAAGCCGACCCGCATCGGCGGGACCGGTGGAGTCGCGAACGGTGGCACGGTGTATCCCTCCTCGACCAAGGTAGGGATACTGTCGTCCTGTAATTACAGGATGTCAATAGCTGGGGCGATGTCTCATCGACGGTGATGTCCGTGAGGTCGAGAGGTCAGGAAGCGTGCTTCGGCGTGTGGGCGCCCTTGCCGGACGGCACCGGCGGGTCGTCGTGCACGATCATGTTCGGCACGGTGCTCTGCCGCTCGCGCCGCCGCCGGAGGCTCACCTGGAACCGGCTGCGGTCCCCCCGGTGGTAGGCGACGAAGTACTCGACGGGACGGCCCGTGACGTCCCAGGCGGTGCTGCGCAGGAGCAGCACCGGGTCGCGGGGCCGGACGCCGAGGGCCTCCGCCAGGGGCGCGGTCGCCGGGATCGCCTCCACGAGGCGGCGCCCGTGGTCGAGCTCGACGCCGTACTTGTCCTCCAGCAGGCCGTACAGGGACTGGCGGGAGAAGTCCTCGCTCAGGATGCCGGGAGCGACGTCGATCGGCAGGTACGTGCGGGCGAGCACCCACGGCTCGCCCCCGACGTAACGCAGGCGCTCCAGGTAGATGACCTGGTCGGCCTCTGCCAGCTCGAGCGCGGCGGCGACGTCGGCCGGCGCGGGCACCGCGTCGAGGGCGAGCACCCGGCTGCGCAGCTCGTCGCCGCGCGCCGTGACGTCCTCATAGAGCCCGGTCAGGGACTGAAAGAGCGTCTCATCGGTCTTGCGCGCGGCGGCGAAGGTGCCCTGGCCCTTGCGGCGGACGATCCGCCCGTCCTCCTCGAGCTCGTCCAGCGCCTGCCGGACGACCGTGCGGGACACGCCGTACTCGTCGCACAGTGCCATCTCGCCCGGCAGCCGTGCGCCGGCCTCGATCTCGGTGTCCAGCCGCTGGGTGAGCAGCTGCTTCAGCTGCGCGTAGTACGGCAACGGCGATCGCCGGTCGATGCGCCCCTCTGCCATGCAGGCCAGTATCGCACGCTGTCATGTCAGGATGACAAAGCCCGTCCGCTGCGCGTTCACAGCACCCGTCGGGCGCCCGGGAGGCGGCGCAGCCCCGCGGCCGGCGGGAACACGGTCACCACCGCGACCACCGACACCAGGCCCCAGGCGGCGAGCGCGGGCAGGCCCCGGCCGGCCGGCGTGTACTGCAGGACGACCACGAGGGGGAGGTGGACGATGTAGACGGTGTACGAGCCGGCGGCGAGTTCCCGGCGGAGCGGGCCGCTGCCGCCCAGCGTCTCACGGAACAGCGTGAGCAGCCCGGCGCACAGGGCAACGCACAGCGCGCTGTCCACCAGCGCCCACAGCGCGGACGGCCAGGTCGCACCGCCCGGCCCGAAGCACGGGGCGTCCGATCCGACCGCGAACAGCAGGCCGGACCCGCCCAGGCCGCCGGCCAGCCAGATCCATCCCGTACGGGCGGGGAAGTGTTCGAGCCATCCGTGACGGCCGGCTAGCACGCCGAGGGTGAAGAAGGTCGCGTACTGCGGCACCCGGGCCGGCTCGACCTGCAGGAAGTCGAGCACGGGCACCCAGGTGTCCAGCGGGTAGCGCAGCCGGATGGCGTACGTGGCCGCGGCCACCGCCAGGGTGAGAAGGATCAGCGCCCGATGGCCGGGAACGGGTCGCACCGTACGCGGAAGAAGGCCCACCCGCCACGGCGGTCGTAGGAGCCCGGAACGAACACCGCGGACACGAAGAAGAACAGGCTCATGAAGAACGCCCCGTCCAGCGCGGACAGCGTCGCGAGCGCCCCGCTGCGCGCCTGGCCCCGGACGTACCACCAGTCGGCGGGACCGTACGCCTGGGCGGCGTGGTGGATGACGACGAGAACGGTCAGCGCGACGCGGAGGTTGTCCAGCCAGGCGAGGCGGGGGCGTACCGCCGGCCTCGGCGGCGCTTGGGTCGAGGTTTACATGCGTTCACGCCGTGCACCTCCGACAGCCGGCGCAGCTCCCTGCGGGCGCCGCGCAGGAGGTGTCCGAACAGGGCGGCGCCCCTCCCGCCGTCCTCCAGCAGGGCGTGGCGCAGGTAGCCGCGCAGCACCGGGTCCGAGCCGAACAGCCGGGCGGTCACCTCACCCAGCGAGGTCATCAGGTCGCGCTTCTCCGCGCCTTCGGCACCGAGTCCGCGCAGCGCCCCGGTCATCTGGTCGAGCACGTACTCGTCCACCGCGGCCCGCAGCCCCTCTTTGGAGCCGAAGTGCCGCGTCACCAGTGCCGGCGACAGACCGGCGGCGGCCGCCACCGCACGGGTCGAGGTCGCCTCGAACCCGTGCTCGGCGAACAGCTCCAGCGCCGCCTGGCGCAGCCGCGCCCGTCCCGTCAGATCAGCCTTCGCCGGTGCCCGCATGTCCGCAGGCTAACGGCTCGGCTCCGGGGCCGGGCGCGACTCCTCCGGCGGCGGCGCGGGGGCGGCGGAGGACCCCGGGCGGGCGTCGCGCGAGCGTCGGGTGAGACGGCGTCCGAGGCGTTGGCAGGGCGCTTCGACGTAGCGGTAGGTGAGCGAGCTGACCCCGATGAGCACGAGGACGAAGACGGCAAGACGGAGCACGTCGTCGTGCTCGGGTGTGCCGCCGAGCTGGTCGGAGATCATCAGCAGCACGGGATGGAGGAGGTACAGGGAGAAGCTGATCTTCCCCAGCCCGGCGAGCCGGCCGGGGATGCGATGGTGACGCAGCGCCCACGCCGCCGCGAACGTGACGGCCGCCAGCGCGATCGAGCCGGTCCAGTAGGTGCCGAAGGCGTCCGCCTGCGCCTTCGACATGCTGACGTCGGCGTGCCAGACGGCCGCGGCGACGGCGCCGGCCAGCACGAGAGCGGTCGTCGCCGCGGCCGTGCGCCGGCGGATCTGGCCGTGCTCGGCGCGGTAGAGGACGGTGCCGGTGAACATCACCGCGAGGATGGCCAGGCCCTGCCACGCGCCGACCCGGCTGTTCACGCCGACCAGGATGAGGGCCAGCGCGCCGCCGAGCAGCCCGCCCGCGATGCGCAGCGCCGGACGGGACGAGACGGCCGCGAGGATGGCGGATGCCATGGTCAGCGCGGCGATCGCGACGATCGGCCCGACGCCCACCCTGGTCGACAGGGCCGCCATCGGCAGTAGCCCGCCGGCCACCACGGCGCCCGCCACCAGGACGAGCGCGACGGGCGCCGAGCGCCGGTGGACGCCGACCACGAACAGCGCGACGACCAGCAGGTAGAAGGCCATCTCATACGACAGCGTCCACAGGACGTTGATGACGTTCGGCACGGCGAGCACGTCCTGCAACATCGTCAGATGCGCCAGGACGGCGGTCGCGGGCCGATATTGCTCCAGCCCCGCCCGCAGCCCGCGTACGCCGAGCACGAACGGCAGCACGGTGATCGCGCACGCGACCGTCAGCAGCGGGTAGATGCGCAGCAGCCGGCTGATCCAAAAGCCCCGCACCTGACCGTGCCGTTCGAGGGATGCGGGGATGATGTAGCCGCTGACGAGGAAGAACACCAGCACGCCGTACAGGCCGGGGTCGAACCACAGCCGCAGGCCGGCCCGCCAGTCGGGCGTGAAGTAGTAGGTGGCGTGGTGGAGGGCGACGACCATCGCCGCGATCCCGCGGAGCAGGTCCAGCCAGGCCAGGCGCTTGGGCGCGCCCGCGGCGGCGGGCCCGGCACGGCGCGAGGGGAGAGGAGCTGGGTTCATCAGCGGCGATCCGGTCAGTGGGGGTTGGCGGTCAGCAGTTCGCTGAGCAGGTCATCGAGACTGACCAGGCCGATGAAGGGGTTGTCGGGGGTGGCGACGACGGCGAGCTGGGCGCGGGAGTTCCGCATGGTGGTGAGAGCGTCGAGCACCCCGCAGTCGGGAGGGAGGGTCGGAACGGAGTACATCATGTCGGCGGCGCGCCCGTTCGCGGTAGGACCGGTGACGGCCTCGCGTACGTGGAGCATGCCGACGACCTACCGGCCGTCGGCGCGGACGAGGATCCGGGTGTGCCCGCGGTCGGCCGAGGTACGGCGGATGCGCTCGGCGTCGGCGTCGGCGGGCACGGCGGCGACGTCGTCGGCCGGGACGATCAGGTGGCCGATGGTGGCCTCGTGCGTGGCGATGGCCCGGCCGAGCAGGGCGTGCTCGGCCCGGCCGATCAGCCCGAGGCGGCGTGACTCGGTGATCAGATGGGACAGGCGCTGCGGGTCGGCGTGGGCCTCGGCCTCGTCCGGTGGACGGACCCGGACCAGCCGTACCAGCGCGGTCGTGGCGCCGTTGAGCACGGTGATCAGCGGCCGCGCGATCCGGGTGAAGGCGCGGAAGGGCACGGCGAGCGTACGGGCGGAACGCTCGGGGTCGGTGATGGCCCACGACTTGGGCACCATCTCGCCGACGACCATGTGCAGGAAGGTGACGACGGCCAGCGCGACGACGAACGCGATCGGGTGACGCACCGCCCCGGGGGCGCCGACGGCCTCCAGCGGAGGGTTGAGGAGATGCTCGAACGCCGGTTCGGTGACGGCGCCGAGGCCCAGCGAGCACATGGTGATGCCGAGCTGGGCTCCGGCGAGCATGAGGGACAGCTCGTCGATTCCGGCGACCGCGGCCCTGGCCGTACGGCTGCCGCGGGCGGCGTCGCGCTCCAGCCGTACGCGCCGCGCGGCGACGAGTGCGAACTCGGCGCCGACGAAGAAGGCGTTGCCCGCCAGCAGCAGGATCGTGATCGACAGGGAGGCCGGCAGGTTCATCGGCTCTCCTCGCGTGCCGTGGACAGCAGGCGCATCGCGATGGTGCGGGGCACGCGCCTGCGTACGCTGAGCACCTCCAGCTCGGCGCGCGCCGGCGGACCGTGCCGGGGCTCCACCGCGACCTCGACGCGGTCGCCGATCCGGGGCAGCCGGCCCAGATGGGCCATGAACAGGCCGCTGAGACTGTCGTAGGCCGGGTCGTCGGGGAGCGCCAGGCCGGTGACGTCGCGTACCTGGGCGATCCGCAGCGTGGCCGGCAGCCTCCAGACGCCCCCCGCCGCCGGCGCCGGGGTGGGCGCCAGGGCGTCGTTCTCGTCGGCGATCTGGCCGACGAGCTGCTCGGCGATGTCCTCGAACGTGAGGATGCCGGCGAGCCCGCCGTACTCGTCGACGACCGCGGCGAACTCCTCGCGCGCGTCGCGCATCCGGCCGAGGACCAGGTGCAGGGGAACGGTGGCGGGCAGCAGGAGCGCCGGGCGTACGAGGTCGGCGACGAGCCGGTCGTCGGCGGTGCCGGGCGGCGCGATCTCCCGTACCCCGGCGATGCCGATCACGTCGTCGATGTCCTGGTCGTAGACGGGGTAGTTCGTGTAGCCGGTCTCGGCGATCCGCTCCTTGAGGCGGGCGACGGTGGCGCCGGCGGGGACGGCGATGACGTCGGGGCGCGGCACCATGACCTCCGCGGCGGTGCGCTCGCCGAAGGTCAGCGCGCGTTCGAGCAGCACCGACAGGTCGTCGGGGATCCGGCCGGACCGGTGGGACTCGCCGATGATGTCGCCGAGCTCGGTCAGCGTCGCCCCGTGGGAGAGCTCTTCGACCGGCTCCACTCCGACCAGGCGCAGCAGCCGGGTGGCGGCGGTGTCGAACAGCCGGATCACCGGGCCGGCGACGGCCAGATAGACCAGCGTCGAGGCGGCCAGGGCCTTCGCCAGGGGCTCGGCGCGGGCGAGCGCGAGGTTCTTGGGCAGCAGCTCGCCGAGGACCATCTGCACGACGGTGGCCAGGACGAAGCCGAGCGCCAGGGCGACGGGGCCCACGGCCGTGCCCGGCACTCCAAGCGCGTCGAGGACCGGTTCGATCACCGCGGCCGTCGCGGGTTCGGCGATGAACCCCACGACCAGTGCGGTGATGGTGATGCCCAGCTGCGCGCCGGACAGCATGAAGGACAGCCGCCCCATCACGGCCAGGGCGCGCCGCGCCCGCGTGTCACCGCGCCGGGCGTCCGCGTCGAGCCGGGACCGGTCGGCGGTGACGAAGGAGAACTCCTGCGCGACGAAGTAGCCCGTGGCGACGGTCAGCGCCAGCACGGCGGCGAGCCCCGTCAGCGCGCTCAGCATGACCCGGTCCCGGGTCTATGACCGGGGTCCGACGAAGCGGACACCGAACTCCTCCCGTTCAGAGCCGTTCGACGGCGGAGCGGCACGTTCTCTTGCAGAGTACCGCCGGGACGCTTCATCGCCGCACTTCAGCCGCGAGAGCGGCGGCCTCGAATATCCGTCGACTTGGAGAAGTGGCAGAAATAGACTGAACCTTCAGCAAGGCGTGACCGTCAAAAGAACGAGATCGTCTTCGCGAAACGGGGAGAGACGGCCGCCGACGGCTCACACGGGTATCCGACCAGCGAAACAACCGAGCACCGCGATTCATCGGCGTTGCGACAGCGACGCCCCCGAGGACCACCTCAGCAACGTTTCCGCGCGAACCACCTGGCCACCACGAGACTCTGCGAAAGGGGGCGAGTCGCTCGTGCCGCGCACTCAGGTCGAGGAGTTCTCCCACCGGTCGTGGGCGGAGCCACGGGCCGGCCTCGCATGGCGATCCGCCATGCGCCGGCAGCGTAACGTCCGTGCCGCCATGACCTTCTGGACCTTCAACGGCCTGCTCGTCGTCGGTGATTTCGTCGATCACGCCTGGCCCGTACTGCATCGCCGTTGATCCGCCCGGCTCTGGCGCGGAAGCGCCATCGCCGTACCCGCCCGGCTCTGGCGCCGAAGCGCCCGGGCACGTGATGAAGTGACCCGGCCTGCGCCGCTCATCGGCCACGGCGCAACGACCTGCGAGCACGGCGCAGGCCGCGGTTCTTCAGGACGCGGACGAGCGTGGCGGCGTCCGCGTCCCGTACCTGCAGGTCTTCGACGGCCGGCGTTCCTTCGGCCGCTCCGCTGGCGGCGATGGCACCGATGATGGCCTGACACGCGGCGTCGGGCGACACCAGCGGCGTGCCGGTGGCGGCCGGGGTGCGCGCGTCGCCCGGCGGCGTCCGGCCCAGGCTGGAGAGGTCGCCGACGACGCGTACGCCCAGCCGCGTGATGGCCTCCGCCGCCTCGGCGCCGATCTCGGCCGCCCGCTCCAGGGCCCAGGCCGGGGTGGTGATCCGGTGCTCTTCAGGGAGCGGCTCGTGCGACGCGCGCATCTGGGCGATCGCGCCGTACCTGATGAACCGCGGGTACACCTTCTCCGGCCACTTGCGGCGCCGGAACTCCTTGTTGAGCAGCCTGACGAGTTCGGCCTCCCCGGAGGTGAGCGAGCGGTTGGTCAGGCTCCGCTCCGCCACCAGGATCCCCTCGGGCACCCCCAGCAGCGACTCGAAGGTGCGCAGCAGCATCTCCGGCCGCGACTGGTCGACCACCACGACGGTCAGGTTCGCCGGACCGACGACAGAGGTCCACCGTCCGATGAGTTCGTCGTGCCGGTGACGCCGCCAGAATGTCGGCGTGGGTCCGGTGTGCGGCGGTTCGTTGAACATGGTGTCGAGCCAGGTGTCGTACCGCATCCGCAGGCCGTTCTGGACGTACTGCTGCCACTGTGACGGCAGGATCTTCGCCAGCGGGCGCAGCGTCACGACGACGTGCACGTTCGGGCCGCCCAGGTCCTCGACGATCCGTGGCACCGCGTCGTCGTCGCCGTCGGCGAAGAACTCGCTGCTCACCACGGCCCGGTCGGCGCCGGCCACCTCCTCGACCAGCCCGTCCCAGGCGTCGAGGTTCGGCCTGGAGTGCCCCAGCAGCGGTGGCCGTCCGATGACGGCGTGGACGGCGGCCATCGGATGCCGGCCGGTGCCGGGGAAGAGCACGCCGTGGTCGGCCAGGCGTTCGCGGGCCGTGTGAAGGGCGCTCTGCAGGGCCGTCGTGCCGGTCTTGTGCGGGCCGATGTGCACCAGCCGGGTGCCGGGTGCCACCTGAAGGTCGTCCGAACTCACATACTCTCCTCACTTCACGAGCCGTCTGAGCAGCTTAGGAACCTCGATTTAACGTTTCATTAACCTTCGCTGGGGAGAACTTGAGCGTCGCCGTCCCGTGCCGTGGCCGATCCGCCGGGGCGGCAGGCGCGCGCCCGGCCCACGCCGATCCGCCGGGCGTAGAGTGAAGAAGCGGCCGTGCGGGTTTCAGCCACTCTCAGCTGATCACGGGATACACCGATGAGACCGTGGGCAGGGCAACGGGAGCGCTTCGAAGGCGGGAGCCCAGGTTCCCACGCCATGAGCCATGACGAGCTCAGGGCGAGCGTCGAGGCGCATGCCGCTCTGCGACACGTCGCGACACTCGTCGCGCGTGGGGCGCCGGCGTCCGAGGTGTTCAACGAGCTCGCGAGCGAGATGGGCTCGTTCCTCAAGGTGGATCACACGGCGGTACAGCGCTATGAGAGCGAGTCCGCGATCGTCGTCGGCTCATGGAGCCGGCACCGCGACCCCGGGGTATGGCCGCCGGTCGGCGAGCGCCGGCGGTTGCGGGAGGGGAGCATCCCGCAGCGAGTGCTCCGGACGGGGCGCGCCGTGGTGCAGATCGGGACGTACGACCCGTCCGAGGGGCCGGGACAGAGCCGGCGCATCCGCTCGGCGGCGGGCAGCCCCATCGTGGTCCGGGGACGCGTGTGGGGTCTGCTGATCGCCTGCTGGAACGGCGGTGAGACGCACACCGACGAGATGGTGTGGATGTATGACTTCGGCGTCCTCGCGGCCAACGCGATCATGAGCATCGAGAGCCGTGCCGAGCTCGCCGCGTCGCGCGCCCGCGTCGTCGCGGCCGGCGACGAGGCCCGGCGTCGCATCGAGCGCGACCTGCACGACGGCGTGCAGCAGCGCCTCATCGCCCTCGGCGTCGAGCTGCGGCTCGCCGAGTCGGAGGCGTCGCCGAAGGACGAGCGCCTCAGGGAACGTCTCTCACAGGCGGTGAGCGGCCTGATGAGCATCGTCGACGACCTCCGGGAGATCGCCCGGGGCATCCACCCGGCGATCCTGTCGCGGGGCGGACTCGAAGCGGCCCTGGGCACCCTCGCCCGCCGTTCGGCCGTACCCGTCACGCTCGACCTGGACGTCGGCCGGCAACTCGGAGAACGCGTCGAGGTGACGGTGTACTACCTGGTCTGCGAGGCGCTGACGAACGCGGTGAAGCACGCGAACCCGCGCCGCATCCGGGTCGGTCTCCGTACGGAAGGGCCGGTCCTGTGGCTGTCGGTGCGGGACGACGGCACCGGCGGGGCCGATCCCGCCCGGGGCACGGGCCTCATCGGCCTGCGCGACCGGGTGGAGGCGCTCGGCGGCAGCGTGTACCTCACGAGCCCGCCGGGCCGTGGCACGACGTTCTCCGCCTCGATCCCGATCGACGCCGCGTGACCCTGAACGAACCAGGTGATCCGGAACTGCGGGGCCTGTCCCGCGCGGTGGAGCGTCGCGACATGCCCTGGGCGGTCAGACGAACACGCGCCGCGAGACGACGCCGTGCCCGAGCTGGTGGTCGCTCCACAGCTCGAAGCGATCGCCCGGCCGGAGAAGCTCGAGCGCCTCCTCTTCGGTGACCGTCATGGTGACGACGTGGTGGGTGTCTCCGGGCCGGAGCGGTTCCTGGTCGTCGGTGACGATCACGGCGTTGAAGGCCCTCACGCCCCCCGGGCCGTGGCGGTGCGCGCGCACGACCAGCCTGCGGACGGCGCTCGACCTCCGCTCGGTGGCCGGATCGAGAGTGACGAGTGCACGGAATTTCAGTGACCTCATGTGGTGGTCTCCTGGGGGGTCTCCACTGATGTGCGGATGAACCGGGCCGCGCTGTCCATCGCCTCCCGCGCGGCCGGCAGCAGGCGGTTGAAGGCCTGGAAGACGTGGATCTGGCCCTGCCAGACCTGGAGTTCGCACGGCGTGCCGGCCTCGGCCAGGACCCCGGCGAACTGCTCGATCTCCTCACGCAGGGCCTCCACGCCGCCCAGCTGGATGAGGAACGGCGGCAGTGTCAGGCCGCCGCAGTTCAGGAGCGAGAGCCCCGGACCGGACCAGTCGTGGCCGCCCGCGTACTGCAGTCCGCAGCGCTGGGCGATGACCGGGCTGATGAACGGGTCCCGCCGGGATCGGTCGATCTCTGCCAGGTGCTCGCAGCTGAGGTCCACCCAGGGGGAGAACAGCACGACGCCGCCCGGTGCGGGCAGGCTCGACCGGCAGGCCTCGATCGCGACCGCCGCCGCGAGATGACCGCCGGAGGAGTCGCCGGCGATGACGATCCGTCCGGCCGGCACTCCCTGGTCCAGGAGCCAGCGATAGGAGTCCATCGCGTCGTCGAACGCCGCCGGGTACGGATGCTCGGGGGCGAGCCGGTAGCGGGGGACGAGGACGCGGAGCCCCGTCGTCGCCGCGAGCCGCCCGGTGATCACCCGGTGGGTCCGCGGGGAGCAGAAGCTGTAACCGCCGCCGTGCAGGTACAGCACGGCTCCTTCGTCCGGGTCGCGCGGGCGGAGCCATTCCCCGGTGATCGTACGAGGCGCGGTCGATCGGGACCCGCGCGTCGTGGTGCGGAACCGCTGCACCCGGGCCCGGGGATCCGGGCGGACCAGGAGCGCGCCGGTCGCGAAGGCCGTACGCATCATCACGGGGGTCATGAGCCGGCTCGGGAAGTGATCGAGCAAGGGGCGCCAGCCCAAGCGCATCATCTCGGCCAGAATCCGGGCCTGCCGGCCCGGGGGACGAAGGCCGGCCGCGGACCGGCTCTGCGAGAGCACCGCGGCCTGGTTCTGGAGAGCGTTCATGGTCGCCACACCACCGATCAGGACTCTGCGTGGTAGGAGATGTCCGTGCGGTACTTCGGAGCACCGGCGGCAACGGGCCGGAGGGCCACACGTTCGCCTGAGGCGGGTTTCGGTTTTAGTCAATTATTGCACTATGCATCAATTCTTCCCGGAATCTGAGCTGGGCAAACCTTGTGTGGGCTGCAGTGCATCGGGTTCCTGGCGCGGATTATGACGTTTGCCCGGAACCGTATTTGTCCTCTGCAACGTTCGCCGGAGGTCGGGAAAACCGGGTAGAACTGGTCCATGGCAGAGCGTGCGATGTGGCCGTCGCCGGCGACCGAGCCGAGCGGTGAGGACGTGAACGCCGTGACGGCGGCCGTGTTGACCGCGTCGCGGCTCCTGGTCGCCATCTCCGCGCGATCGCTGGCCGCGGTGGAGGAGCGGGTGACCCTGCCGCAGTTCCGGATGCTGGTGGTGCTGTCGGGCCGGCCGAACATGAAGCTCGTGACGCTCGCCGAACAGCTCGCGGTTAATCCCTCGACCGCGATGCGGATGGTCGAGCGCCTGGTGGCCGCCGGCCTGGTCGACCGGCGGGTGAATCCGGAGAGCCGCCGCGAGATCCTCCTGCGCCTGACGGACGCGGGGGCGCAGATCGTCGATGAGGTCACCGCCCGGCGGCGTGACGAGGTCGCGGCCATCGTCGCCGCGATGGCGCCCGGCCAGCGAGCCGGGCTGATCGCGGCGCTGCAGGCGTTCACCGAGGCGGGCGGCGAGCCCGCGCTCGGCGAACCGGTCTCCGACACGCTGATGCTGGGCTGGCGGTGACCAGGGGAAACGTCGTCGGAACCGGGCGACATCCCGCACGCCACCCTTCCTGATCGAGGCTGCTCTTCTCGGTCTGGGCCCGTTGATTCCCGCACAATGCAAGAATTATCCGGTGTCCGGTGCGACGATCCCGGTTCGGGGAACTCCGGGCAGGTGGCGTGGGCCGCTGGTTAGTGTCAGGAGAAACGACTGCGGCAGGAGATGAGCGTCACCCATGAGGAGGCTTGAACCACTGCTGCGGTGGCTGCCGTTCGTGGTGATGGCGATCGTCGCCGTCGTCGACCTGCTCGAAGGGCCCACCCTGGGCTATCTGCCGTTGCTGGCCCTGGGGCCGGCGTTCGCCACCCTGCGGTGTGGTGTGCGCGGGGCTCTGCTGGTCGGGCTGATCTCCGTCGTGCTGTGCGTGGTGCTCGCGGCGTACGACGGGGTGCTGGGGCATCGGCAGAACAACATGTTGCTCATCTCGCTCGCCGGAGTGACGCTGGCGAGCGCCCTGGCCAGCGCGGTCCGGCAGCAGCGCGAGCAGGAGCTCGCCGACGTACGGACGGTCGCCGAGGTCGCGCAGAAGGTGCTGCTGCGGCCGGTGCCGCGGTGGGCGGGGCCGATACGGGTCGCGGTCAGTTACATCTCCGCCGCCGCGGAGGCGCGGATCGGCGGAGACCTGTACGAGGTCGTCACCAGCCCGCAGGGCGTACGCATCCTGGTGGGCGATGTGCAGGGCAAGGGCCTGGAGGCGGTGGAGACGGCCGCCGCCGTGGTCGGGGCGTTCCGGGAGGCGGCCTACGACGAGCCGGACCTGGCCGGGGTGATCACGCGGTTGCAGACGTCGCTGGACCGCGTGCTGTCCGGCGAGAGGTTCGTCACCGCGGTCCTCGCCGAGCTCCGCGACACGCGGATCAGCCTGGTGAGCTGTGGTCACCCTCCTCCTCTCGCGATCGGCGCCGACGGTGACGTCCACTTCGTCGATCTTGCGGATCCGGCGCCGCCGCTGGGTATGAGGGACCTGAGCGACGTGAAGCCGCAAGCGCGCGACGTCTCCTTCGCCCCGGGCGACCAGATGCTCTTCTACACCGATGGGGTCATCGAGGCGCGGGACCGCGAGGGCCGTTTCTATCCGCTCCAGGAGCGCGCGTTCCTGCTGAAGGAGCGCGGTGCCGAGCAGGCGCTGGAGGACCTGCGCGCCGATCTCGTACGCCACGTCGGCGGCCCGGTCGCCGACGATGCCGCCATGCTGCTCATCCGGCACCGCTGATCGGCGCTCCGCCCGCTGGCGTAAAAGCGATATTTGGGACGGCTGTGACTGTCGGTGCGTTAGGCCGCAAAAAATGTTCAAGGCGCGTTTCGACCTGTTGAGCTGCGGTAATGGGGCCGATAAGCATCCGTCAATCACGGGGGAGGATGCGATGACCGAACCACGAGGGCATCGCGGCTTCAACAGACCGTCCGGAGCGGGGCCCAGGGAAGAACCCATGCGCCCGCCTCCGGGGGGTGAGGTCGACGAGGAGGAGCGGGAGTTCTCGTTCTGGCAGGATCGCACCAGGGTGTTCCTGCAGCCGATCGCCGCACCCTCCATCCTGGGACTGTTCGGGCTGGCAACGGCGACCATGATGGTCGGCGCGTGGATGGCGGCCTGGTACGGCACCGCCCGCCTGCCGCTGAACCTCTACCCGATCATCTTCGTCGCGGGTGGTCTCGCGCAGTTCCTGGCGGGCATGTGGTCCTACCGGGCCCGCGACGGCCTGGCCACGGCGGTGCACGGGATCTGGGGGGCGTTCTGGCTCGCCTTCGGCCTGTTGCTGGCCACCGTTCCGGCCCTGCTCCCGCCGAGAGGCGGGGTCGCCGATTCCGCGTTCGCGTTCTGGTTCGTGGCCCTGTGTGTCATCACCGGGCTGTGTGCACTCGCGGCGCTGGCCGACAACATGGGGATGGCGGTGTTGCTCGGACTGCTGTCCGTGGGCGCCGGCTTCCTCGCCGCCGGCTTCTTCTCGGGGGCGGGCTGGCCCATCCGCGTGGCGGGCTGGCTGTGGGTGATCGGGTCGGCCGTCGCACTGTACGTCGCCGCGGCGATGATGCTCGAGAACAGCTTCCGGCGCACCATCCTGCCGATCGGCCGGTACAGCATGGCGGCGAACATCCCGGGCCGCAGGGCCACCCGCCCGCTGGAGTACCGGCAGGGGCAGCCGGGTCTCAGGATCGGACAGTGAGCCGCCCCGCCGGGTAGCCGGCCGCCTCGCCATGATCGTCCTCTGCCGCCCGGACCGCTGTGCGGGCTGGCAGAGGACGCGCTGGTCAAGACCATTTCTGTGTCCGCTAGGCTCAACGCCGTTGCCCGAGTCGTTGGCCCCCGCGGGAGCACAGAGTGTCAAGAGTGGCCTGGTTCTGCCGGTCGTTGGCGCGCCACACCAGTCGCGCCTACCACCTCGCCTGCGCGCGTGATGACGCGGCGAGACATCGCTACAGCGTGCCCGACGGCGTGTGGGTGTGCGACGAGTGCGACGTCGTCCTGCTGGACGCCGCGGAGGCGTCGCGGCACGGTCCGCACACCCTCTGAGGGGCGTTACCGCTCGTCGGAGGCCTGGGCCGTGGCGACGTCACGGGGGTAGGTCCGCCGGCCCAGAAGGAGAATCCCGGCGCTCGCGACCAGCGGCACCAGCGTGATGAGGAACGCCGAGCGCAGTCCGGTGGCGCTGAACGCCCGTCCCGCCGACAGCAGGTCGGCGAGGAATCCGAAGGTCACCGGGGCGACGGACTCCGCGGCCATGCGCAGCACCGTACGCACGCTCTCCGCCCGGCCCCACAGGCGGAAGGGGACGACGTCGAGCCGGGCCGCGTCCACCGGAGGGTTGGACGCCGCCAGCGCGGCGGCCGCGAGCAGGAACAGCGGCAGGGCGATCGCCACGGACGCGGTCAGCAGCGCCGGGACGAACAGGCCGGCGGAGATGAGGAAGGCCAGCGCCGGTACGGTCAGGCGGGCGTCGAGGTGGCCACGGCGGATGAGCCGGTCGGCGATGCGCCCGCCCGCGAGCGTGCCGGCCAGCGCGCCGGCGCCGACGATCACCACCAGGCCGCTGAGCGTTCCCTGGGCGAGGTGGTACTGCCGCTCGACGAAGACGACGCTGAACGTGCGCAGCCCGGCGTAGAAGAAGTAGCCCATCGCCGACGCGATGATCAGGACGACGTTGGTGGGAATCGCGAAGATGTACCGCGTCACCTCCCAGATCGACATCCGTGCCGGGTCGCGCCGCAGAACGCGGGCGGGTTCGGGCGCCACCTGGCGGTCGCGCAACGCCGACCGCGCCGGATCGGGCGGCCGCGCCGCCTGCCCTTCCCGTACGCCGGAGGACAGCCGGCGGTGGCCGCCGCGAGCCGGTTCCGGCAGCTCCCGCCGGATCACCACGATGAGCGCGACGCCGAGGAGGCCCAGTAGCCAGAAGGCCGATCGCCAGGTCAGTAGCCGGGCGATGTTTCCCCCGGCCAGCAGGCCGACCCCCGCGCCGAGCAGCTCGCCGCTCAGGATGAAGCCGTAGATCCGCGCGCGTTCGGCGGAGGGGAAGTAGTCACCGATCAGCGACGCGAGCGTCGGGCCCGCCGTGGCGGTCGCGGCCCCGAGCACGAGCCGCGCCGGCAGAAGCCAGGTGTAGGAGCCGGCGAACCCGCCGGCCACCGTCGCCAGGCTCCAGACGGCGATGCTCACCGCCAGCAGACCGGTCCGCCGGACCCGGTCGGTGAGTATCCCGACGGGGATCGCCGCGAGGCCGCCCATCGCCGACGACACGGCGGTCAGCGAACCGAGCTCGGTGTTGGACAGGTGAAGGCTCCGCTTGAGCTCCGGCCCGGCGGCGCCCACGGTGCCCTTGTCCGCGGAGTCGAGCGCCAGCACGCACGCGAGGACGGCGATCACCCGGAACCGGGCCGGACCGCCCACGGCCTGGATGATCCACCGCTTCCCCGCCTCGCCCCACCAGCGCATGATCATCGGGACCGCTGGGCGTTCTCCATGCTCAGGGCGTACCTATCCGCCTCCGCACTCATTGGACACGACGCCTCGCCCGCGTTCCATCCTCTTGGGGAGCGTACGGGCCCACGGGAGTCCGGCACGCGCTCGGACGGCGCTACGGCGAGGTTTTATCTTTGCTTTGTGTAGTCGATACATCACTGTTAGTGGGTCCGCCGGGAGCCCAGAGCTGGCCGTGTTGTCGGCACTGGCACATGGCCACCGGGAGGACGCGGGTAAGACTCTCGAGTCGCTGATCGATGCTTACGGAGTGCTCGATGACGATCACCGGGTCTCTATCGTGATGTCGTATCGGCAGTGCTTCCGCAGGCCGCCCGGCACTACCTGGAGACGCTGATGAAGCTCAAGAACTACGAGTACCAGAGTGACTTCGCCCGCCACTACTTCGGCGAAGGCAAGGCCGAGGGGGCGGTCGAGGCGGTGGCCAAGACGATCCTGATGGTGTTGTCGGCGCGTGGTGTCTGCGTTTCCCCTGACGTCCGTGATCGCATCGTCGGCTGTGGGGATCTTGCTCAGCTGGAGGCCTGGGCGCAGCGGGCGGGAGTCGTCACCACGGCGGCGGAGCTCTTCGACTGATCCCTCGCAGGGGAGCGCTGGCCGTTACCGGACGCGCCTGACATCGGACCTTGCCTTCCCTTACTGGCGAGTAAGACTGGCGATGTGTCCGTTGTGTTACGTGGTCGTGACGACCAACTCGCCGTGCTGGAGGGCCTGCTCGACCGGGCCCGGTCCGGGCGGGGCGGTGCGCTCTCCGTTCTCGCCGAGCCCGGTATGGGGAAGACCGCCCTGCTGGAATGGGCCGTACGCCGGGCCGGCCCGGAGTTCCGCACGCTCGGCATCCGCGGGATCCGGCAGGAGTCGTCGCTCGCGCTCGCCGGCCTGCACCGCCTGCTGGGGCCCCTCGCGGACCGGATCTCGTGCCTGCCCGAATGCCAGGCCGGGGCGCTCCGCCGCGTGTTCGACGGGAACGGCGCCGCCGACCCGTTCACGCTCTGCACCGCCGTGCACGCCCTGCTGACCGCGACCGCGCGCTCCGGGCCCGTCCTGTGCTGGATCGACGACGTGCACTGGCTCGACCGCGCGTCGCTCGAGGCGATGGCGTTCACCGCGCGGCGGCTGGGCGACGAGCCGGTGGTGATGCTGTTCGCCGCGCACAACGAGCACGTGACCACGCCCGAGCGCGACCGGCTCGCCGGGATCCCGCGGCTGCCGCTTCCCCCGCTGGACGAGGCCGCGAGCGCGGAGGTCCTCACCGACCGGTGCCCCACCGGCGTCACCGAGGATCTGGCGGCCGGGCTGACCGAGCTGACCGGCGGCAACCCGCTCGCGCTCGTCGAGATGGCCGCGGCGCTGACGCCCGGCCAGCTCTCCGGGGAGGAGCCTCCTCCAGAGACGCTGCCGCCGGGCAGCCGGCTGCGGGCGGTGTACCGGCGGAGGTTCTTCCGCCTGTCGCCCGATGCCCGCCGGCTGGCCCTGCTCGCCGTCGCCGACGATCGCCTCGACGGCCGGACCCTGACCAGGGCCGCCGAGGCCGACCGCCTGGACCTGCGCGAGCTGGAGGCCGTACGCGCGTGGGGGCTGGTGCGGGTCGACGGCGACTCGATCACGGTACCGAGCCCGGTCATCCGCGGCGCCGTGTACGCCGACGCGCCGCTGGCCGAGCGGAACACCGTGCACGAACTGCTCGCGAGGGTCCTCGACGACGACCGGCAGCGGGCCCGGCGGATCTGGCACCGCGCCGCGCTCGCCTGCGAGGCGAACGACGTGCTCGCCGCCGAGCTGTGCGAGGCGGCGGCCGAGGCCGGCGCGGCCGGGAGGTACACCGACTCCTCGCGTGCCTGGCAGCGAGCCGCGACGTTGACCCGCGACCGGGACGAGCAGGCGACCATGCTGCTCGCGGCGGCGACCGACGCTTGGCTGGCCGGCCGGAGCAGGCGCGCACGGTCTCTCGTCCGCAGGCTCGCGCCCGCGGCGCGGCGGGGTCCGCTCCGTGGCCGCGCCGACCTGCTGCGCGGCGAGATCGAGCTGCGCGACGGCCGGCCGGCCGCCGGGCGCCGGATGCTCCTCGACGCGGCGGACCGGCTGGCGGGCCACGACCGCCGGAGCGCGGTGGTCGCGCTGGCGTACGCGGGCGAGGCGAGCTGCCTGAACGGTGACCTGCGCCGTTACCTGGCGATCGCGGAGCGCGCCGCGGCCCTGCGCGGGCGGCACGAACCCCCCGAAACCGAGCTCCTCTTCGCCCACTTCGAGGGGATGTCCGCGACCTACCGCGGCCACCACCAGGAGGCCGTCGAGCCGCTGCGCCGTACGGTGCGGCTGGCGGACGCCACGGACGACTGCGCCGCCAAGGTGTGGGCGGGCATGGCGGCGCAGATGCTCGGCGACGACCAGCGGACGCACGAGCTGGCGGGCGAGGCGGTCCGGCTCAGCATCGGCCCGGACGCGGCCGTGAAGCCGTGGGCGCTGGCGTACCTCGCCCTCGCCGACCTGTGGCTCGGCCGTCATCCCTCCGCCACGGCGCACTCGATGGAGGGCCTCCGGCTGGCCCGCGCCGCCGGCCAGGAGAACCACGCGATCGACCACCTCGCGACGATGGCGCTGCTCGCCGCGCTCCAGGGCGACAAGGACACCGCCCGGGTACGCCTCGACGCCGTGTCGGACGCCGCCGCCCGGCGGGGGCTCGCCCGGCCGGGCGCGTTCACCTCGTGGGCGCTCGCCTGCCTGGAGCTGATCGAGGAGCGCCCGGCGGACGCGGCGGGACGCATCCGGCTCATGGGCCCTCCTTCGTCGGAGGAGTGGCCGGGAGCGCGTGCCTGCCGATTCGCTCGCGCCGACTCGCTCATGGCCCGGACCTGGCACGCCCACCCGGTCGTGCACGTGATGGCGACCCCGCACTTCGTGGAGGCCGCCGTCCGCTGCGACGAGAGGGCGGGCGCGCGGCAGGCGCTGGAGGTCTTCGACCGGTGGGCCGCCAGCACCCGCGACGCCGTACGCCTCGCGCTGTCCCACCGCTGCCATGCGCTGCTGGCCGGCGACGACGCCGAGGCGGACGAGCACTTCCGCGAGGCGCTGCGGCTGCACCAGCGCGGCGACTCGGCGTTCGAGATGGCGCGCACGGAGCTGCTGTACGGGCACCGGCTGCGCCGGGGGCGCAAGCCGCGAGCGGCCCGCGAGCACCTGCGCAACGCCCTGCAGATCTTCGAGTACTACGAGGCGGACCACTGGACCGAGAACGCGCGCGCCGAGCTGCGCGCGGCGGGGGAGACCGCCCCGGCGCCGGTGCACAAGGGCGCCGCGGACCTCACCACGCAGCAGCGCCAGATCGCCCGGCTGGCCGCCGAGGGTGCCACCAACCGGGAGATCGCGGCGCGGCTGTTCCTCAGCCACCGCACCGTCGACCACCACCTGCGGAACGTCTTCGTACGGCTCGGCATCCGCTCCCGCGTGGAGCTGGCGCGGTTCTTCGGCTGAACCCGGGGACTGGTGATTTCGCCGATGCGCCGCGCCGGGCGCCGGATGAGACTTCGGCCATCCGTCCCAGTCCCCCAGCCAGGAGGGAACCCATGCGCCGATCTCTCGGCACCTTCCTCGCGGCCGTTCTCGCCGCCGTCGCCTGCGTGCTGTCCGCCGGGCAGACGGGCACCGCGAACGCCGCCACCCACGTCCCCGTCGTCTTCGTCCACGGCTACACCGGCAGCGCGTCCAACTGGGTCACCGCCGAGGCGGTGTTCGCGGCGGGCGGCTACAGCACCAACGAGATGTTCGCCTACCAGTACAACTGGGCCCAGTCCAACAAGACCAGCGCGGCCGGGCTGGCGTCGTACGTCCAGCAGGTCCTGGCCCAGACGGGAGCGTCCCAGGTCGACATCGTCAACCACTCCATGGGCGGGCTGGTGAGCGACTGGTACATCAAGGAGCTCGGCGGCCAGCCGTACGTGCGGCACCTGGCCTCCATCGCCGGCGCCAACCACGGCACGACGTACGCCTCCGCCTGCCTGATCTATCCCTCGTGCCAGGAGATGTACCCAGGCTCGTCGTTCATCCAGACCGTGACCTCGGGAGACGAGACGCCGGGCAACACGAAGTACGCGACCTGGTACTCGGCCTGCGACGGCGTGATCATCCCGTACACCAGCACGGAGCTGAACGGCGCCACCAACAACAACGTGGTGTGCCAGAACCACATCGGCTACCTGACCGACACGGTGACCCTCACCGCGGTGCGCTCGTTCCTCGCGACCTGACCCGGCGCGATGAGAACGGCCGGGCCCCGGCGGCGCCGGGGCCCGGCTCCGTGCCCGGTCATGGGTCCTCCTTCGTCGGAGGGTGTGACCACTGGGCGTGTTTTTTGATTCCCGCGCTTCGCTCGGTCATGGGCTGACCGCGAGGGTGAGGAAGGCCGCGAACACGAAGAGGTGCACGCCGCCCTGGAGCAGGGTCGCACGGCCGGGCACCACGGTCAGGGTCGCGATTACGACGGTGAGCGCCAGCAGGATCAGGTGCGTCGGACCCAGGCCGAGGACGAGAGGTCCGCGCAGCCAGATCCCGGCCATCGCGATGGCCGGGATGGTGAGCCCGATGCTGGCCATCGCCGACCCGAAGGCCAGGTTGAGGCTGATCTGGATGCGATCGCGCCGGGCGGCGCGTACGGCGGCGATGGTCTCGGGCAGCAGGACGAGCAGCGCGATGACGACGCCCACGACCTTCTGCGGCAGCCCGGCCGCCGCGAGCGCGGACTCGATCGCCGGCGACACCGCCTTGGCCAGTCCCACCACCGCCACCAGGGCCACCAGCAGCAGGGCGAGGCTCGACAGCGTGCGGCGCGCCGAGGGACGGGCGACGTGCTCTCCGGCGCCGATCGCGCCGCCCGCCTGCTCCGGAGGCAGGAAGTAGTCGCGGTGGCGGACGGTCTGGGTCAGCACGAACAGGGCGTACAGCGCGAGGGAGGCCACCGCCGCGAAGCCGAGCTGACCGGGGCTGGCCGTCGGGCCCGGACGGCTGATGGTGAACGCCGGCAGCGCCAGGCTGAGCGTCGCGAGCGCCGCGATCGTGGCCAGGGCCGCGCCCATGCCCTCCGCGTTGAACGCCACCACCCGGTGGCGCAGGGTTCCGATCACCAGGGAGATGCCCACGATGCCGTTACAGGTGATCATGACGGCGGCGAACACGGTGTCGCGGGCGAGCGACACCGTCTTCGCGCCTCCGGAGATCATCAGTGACACGATCAGCGCGACCTCGATCACGGTGACGGCGACCGCGAGGACCAGCGAGCCGAACGGCTCACCGACGCGATGCGAGACGACCTCCGCGTGGTGCACGGCCGCCAGGACCGAGACGGCCAGGAGCACCGCCACCCCGCCGGCCGCCACCGGGGACACGGTGCGCCCCCAGACCAGGGACAGCACGGCGACCGCGAGGATCGGCGCGAACCAGGTCCACTGCGCCGCCCACGACCTCACGCGTAGGCGCGACACGACCCGGTTCCGCTGCCGATCACCTGCCGAAGCGTACGCCGCCGGGCGGCGGGGAACCGCGACCGCGGACGGCACGGGACGACCCGGACATGCGCGAACGTGACCGGCGATGCGCCCAGACGGCGCGCGGCCGGGTCGCTCAGGTCCCCTGCCGGTTCGGATGGTGAGCGACCCACTCCGTCAGCAGCGCGAGGAAGTCGTCGGGCCGCTCCATGGAGGGCAGGTGGGCGACGTCGGGCCAGTCGAGACGGCGGGCGTCGGGCAGCGCCCGGCAGATCCGCCCGGCGCAGTCGTGCGTGGTGTCGAGGTCGTGTCCTCCGACCAGGATGAGGACCGGAGCGGTGAGATCGGGCAGGCGTTCGAGCGCGGGTGGGGCGAACTCGGCCTCGTCGGTCTCACCCAGGGACTCGGCGACCTCGAACGCGCGCCGCTGCATACGGCGTACGTGATCCTGGACGCCGGACGGCACATCGGATGGCGCACGGTCGCGGCCGACCACCCACGTGGCGATGTTGGCCTCCACCGCCGCGTCGAGGTCGCGAGCGGCCAGGGCGCTCCTCTCTGCCTCGAGGAAGTTCTTGAGATCCTCGGTCAACTCCGCCAGGAGGCTGCCGCCCGGCGGGCAGAGCAGCAGGGATTGAGCCAGCCCAGGCCTGGACAGGGCGACCTCGAACGCGACGCCGGCTCCGAACGAGGCACCCACGAGGTGACACCGGGTGATGCCGAGGTGGTCCAGCACGGACAGGACATCCTCGGCATGCGACCAGCGAGCGCCGGGCGGCCTGCCGGACTCGCCGAAGCCGCGGAGGTCGAGGCGTACGACGTCGAACCCTTCCGTGAGCGCGCCCCACTGCGCGTCCCACATGGTCCGGTCGGCCACGCCGGCGTGAAGGAGGACGATCGGAACGTCGCCGCCGCGACCGGCGCGTTCGTAGGCGATCCCGTGCGGAGTGTGCCGGGGTGCGCTCACAAGATCTCCAGGCGCTGAGGAGCAAGGACCGGACCACGGAAACACCTGACGGAGCCCGACGCAAAGCATTTACCGTGCCGCCCAGGCGCGGCACCTAGGTGATCGGCATGGTCACCGCGATGGGCCAGGCGAGCAGTACGCCGCCGACGACGGCGGTCAGCCATGCCGGTGCCCGGGCCGCGCGCAGGGCCGCGGCCTGAACGCCCTGCCAGACCAGCAGCGCGGCCAGCAGCGGTGCCACCAGCAGGATGAAAGACGACGCGGCGCCGACGAGCGCGGCGACTCCCAGGCCGGCCAGCGCGCCCGCCGCGATCCAGGCGTGGATCATGATCGCGGCTCGCCGCCCGTATCCGCCGCACAGCGCCTCGATCCCGCCGAAGAACGCCGCCGCGCACGCGGTGATCGGGAGGAGCACCCAGGCCCGCGGGCCGACCGGCACGGCGTGCGCCCAGCCGAGCTGGGCCGGTACGGCGAAGGAGACCACCGTCAGCGCCACCAGGACCACGGCCGCTCCGATGGTCGCGGCCCATGCGCTGCCGCCGTGGCGGGCGACCCTGATGCGCCCGGTGAGCAGGGCGGTGCCCAGGAGCAGGACGCCGACGACGCCGAAGAACCCGGCGACCGGGGCGGCCACCGCGAGCGGCAGCAGGCCTCGCGGCACCACCGCCATCACCGGTACCGCCGCCAGGACCGCGCCCGCGGGGATGCCCAGCGCGAGCGGAAGCGGGACCCGACGGCGCTCGCGGCCGGGCGCCGGGAGCCGCCGCAGGACGGCCGGGGCGATCGCGCCGAAGCCGAGGACGGCCGCCAGATGCAGCAGCATCGCGGATCCGGCGCGCCGGACCGGGCGGACGCCCACCTCGAGCGGAGTGCCGGCAGCGGGGCCGCCGAGCGATCCGTCGAACCAGGTCGCGACCTCGCGGTGGGTTCGCGGGTGGAACAGAACGCCGACGTGCTCGACGCCGGGAACGATTACCGCCCGGCGCGCGGTGCCCGCGCGCGGATCGCCGTACGTGACGCCGGTGCGCGCCTGGGGGTAGGCGGACCGCAGCGCGCCGAGGGCGCCGTCGCGGAAACCGGCGAACTCCAGACCGCCGGCGAGCAGCAGGAGGTTTCGCGGGCGTGCCGCCTGCGACGTCGGCCCCTGGGAGATCGACACCGTGGCGCGGATCTCCGGGTGCGCGGTGGCGTACCGCAGGACCGCGGCGGCGCCCATCGAGTGGCCGAGCAGCCCGATCCGCGCGGCGTCCACCCACGGCATGGCGCGCAGATGACCGACGGCGACGTCCAGGTCGCGGTCGAGCCGCGCGTCGGCGGCCGTACCGTCGCCCGTGCCCGGCAACCGGGCGGTGCTCGCCCCGTGGCCCGCCAGGTCCACCAGCTCCACGGCGTACCCGCGACGCGCCAGCGTGTCCGCGAACCCCCGCATGAGCTGCCTGCTGGCGGCCAGACCGTGCGCGACCACCACTCCGGGCAGCCGGCCGGTCGTGCCCGCCGGCCGGGCCACCTCCAGCGGTACCCCGGCCACCACGGTGGAGCGCCGCTCGATGCCCCGGTCCGCGGTGGCCAGGCCCACGGCTCCGATCCCGGCGCACACCAGGGCGAGCAGCAGGGCGACGACGCGGAGCGGCGGGAGCGCCGGTCGTTCCGCCGTACGTGGCCGCACGTCTTCCACGGTCTCCACGATTCGCTCCCTGCCGGTCGAGGCCGACGACGATCATCGCGTGGGCCCCGGTCGCCCGCACGCGGAACAGGCCCCGTGTGCGGACCGTCACGCCGCGCCGCCGCCACCCGCTCCACGCTCTTCCGCACGCCCGTCCAGTGATCCAGCGGCTACCGGGTGTCCTCGCCTCCGGCGACGGGGGGTAACCTCGGTGTACTACACGTCGTAGTTTTCAGTGAGGTCATGGTTCCGCCTGGGTGGTTTCGGCTGGTGCGTGCCGGGGGTTTCGCCTCGGTGTGCGTCGTGCTGTCCAAGGCCGGGCATGACCTGATGGCGTCGCGTCCGGCGCCGGCGTGGTCGGGCTGGATCGCCCTCGCGGCGGTGAGCGCGGTGGGGTACTGCCTGGCCGACCGGCGACGGCCGCTGTGGTGGATCCTGCTCGCCGTGGAGGTCGCGCAGACCTGCCTGCACCTGTGGTTCACCTGGTCCACGCCCCCGGATCCGGGCGCGGCCCCCGGCCGCCTCGGCGTGGTGACGCACGGCGGCATGCACCATCTCTCCGCTGCCGGAACACCGCTGGGGATGTCCCACGGCGGCGGGATGTCGGCCGGCATGTGGGGCGCCCACGCGCTGGCCGGGCTGCTGGTCGCCCTGTGGCTGTACGCCGGTGAGCGGGCGCTGTGGCACGCGCTCGCGGCGATCGTCGGCTCCCTGGTCGGACGCACGCTCCGGTCGCTGCGGATCTTTTTGAGCGGCGGTCTCGACGCGGATCGCGGGACGTCCGGCGCCAACCCCTGGCGCGGCGAGGACGAGACCCCGCCCGCGCTCGCCGGGCTGCGGCACGCACTGGTGCGGCGCGGGCCACCCCGGCCCGTCGGCATGCACTTCATGTGATCACAAAAGGCGCCGGTGACACATCCGGCGCCGCTTCACCCGGTTCCGCCTGCCCGGCCGCCGGGCCGCTCATGCTCGTGAGCGTTCGCCGGCCGAGCACGACTCGCTCGCTCAGGTGAACGTGCGGGTTGAACGCCGCGGAGCCGTGGTCGCCGTACGCCCATTCACTTCAGGATCACGATGTTCTTCTTCTCTCATGCCACAGGACGCGGTGCCCGAGGCGCCGGTTCCCGGGCCACGTCCGTCCGGCGGCTCGCCGGCGCGGTCGCGCTCGGGCTCCTCACGGCGACCGCGCTGGGCGCCTGCGGGGGCCGGGCGGACTCGCCCCCCGTGACGGTCGCCGGGCCCACTCCCGAACTGCACGGCACGAGGATCACCACGCCGCTGCGCGAGCCCGACCTGACGTTGACCGGCACCTCGGGACGCCCGGTGAACCTCCTCAAGGCCACCGAGGGCCGGCTGACGCTGGTCTACTTCGGCTACACCCACTGCCCGGACGTGTGCCCGACCACGATGGCCGACCTGGCCGCGGCGCTGCGGGAGCTCACCCCGGCCCAGCGCGCCCGGATCGCGGTGGTGTTCATCACCACCGACCCGTGGCGCGACACCCCGAAGGTGATCAAGTCCTGGCTGGCCTCCTTCGACTCCTCCTTCATCGGGCTGACCGGCGACTACGCCAAGATCCAGGCGGCGGCCAAGCCGCTCGGGATCGCGTTGGAACGGCCGTCGTCGACCACGGGCGACTACGAGGTCACCCACGGCGCCGAGGTGCTGCCGTTCGGCACCGACCATCGCGCGCACCTCATCTACACGGCCGGCGTCTCCGCCACCGACTGGGCGGCCGACCTGCCCAAGCTCCTGCGGGAGCAGGCCGCGACGGCCATGGGAGGCGCCGCGTGAACCGCCCGGTGCGGGTCCGCCGTACGCCGCTGTTGGCCCTGGGCGCGGTGGTCGTCGCCGTCGCCGCCGCACTGGTGGCGTGGAGGTCGTCCGCTCCGGCGAGCCGGCCGGACCTGCGGGTCGTGGGCGCGTACGTGCCCCGGCCCGCTTCGCCCGACGTCGCCGCCGCCTACTTCACGGTGGTCGACGACGGAGGCGCCGGGGACGAGCTGACCGGGGTCGGCAGCGACGTCGCCGCCGAGACGATGATGCACCGCAGCACCGGCCGGACGATGGAGATGGTCGGCTCGGTCCCGATCCCGGCCAAGGGACGGCTGGTGTTCCGCCCCGGCGGCTATCACGTCATGCTCGAAAAGCCCGTACGGTCACTGCGGCCGGGCGACCACGTCACGTTGACGCTCCGTTTCCGCAGGTCGGCCCCGATCACCGTACGGGCGCCGGTCGAGCCGATCGGATACCGGCCCGATGGCGCGTGACCGTGAGGGGCGCGGCCCGGCCGAGGAATCGCCGTGCGCCGGTGACGGGCGGCGGCCGGAGGGAATGACCGACGACGGTCGGCGGGGCCGGGGGATGAGCCGCCGCGGGCTGTTCGCGATGACCGCGCTGGCCGGAGGCGCCGCCGTGGCCACCGGCGGCGCGGGTGTTGCGGCGGCGGCACGCGGTGAGTCCGCGCGTGGCCGTGGCGAGCACCGGATTCCCTTCGACGGCCGGCACCAGGCCGGGATCCTCGCGCCGTACGCCGCGCACGGCTGGTTCGCCGCCTTCGACCTGGAGCCGGGCGCTGACGCGGCCCGGCTGCGATCGATGCTGCGCGCCTGGACGGACGCGGCACGCCGGCTGACCGCGGGCCGGGCGCCGTCCGGAGACGACGCGATGGCGACGGGGTACGGCCCGGCGGGGCTGACGATCACGGCCGGATTCGGCGCCTCGCTGCTGCGCCGGCTCCGCGTCCCGGTCCCGGCCGCGCTGGCCCCGCTGCCCGCCTTCCCGCGCGATGAGATCGATCGCGCCCGGAGCGACGGTGACGTGGGCGTGCTGTTCACCGCGGACGACGCCATCGTGGTCGCGCACGCCCTGCGTACGCTCACCCGGCTGGCGCGGGGAACCGCCCGCGTCCGGTGGCAGATGAGCGGGTTCAGCACCACCGACGGCGTCGTCACCGGCCAGAACGCCACCCCGCGCAACCTGATGGGCCAGCTCGACGGCACCGGCAACCCCCGGCCCGGCGACCCGGGCTTCGACTCGAAGATCTTCGTCGGCGACACCGGCCCGGCGTGGATGCGCGGCGGGACCTACCTGGTCTTCCGCCGGATCCGCATGCTGCTCGACGACTGGGACACCCTGACCCGGCACCGGCAGGAGCAGATCGTCGGACGCCGCAAGGACACCGGTGCTCCTCTGTCGGGCGGGACCGAGTTCACCCCCTTCGACCTGGACAAGCAGAATCCCGACGGATCGCTCGCCATCGGGCCGAGCGCCCACGTCCGGCAGGCGTCGCCGCGGTCCAACGAAGGCGCGACCATCCTGCGCAAGGGCTTCTCCTACTTCGACGGCTACCGCGCCGACGGCACGCCGGACGCCGGCCTGCTGTTCCTGGCCTTCCAGGCCGACCCGGCCGACGGCTTCACCCGGATCCAGCAGCGGCTCGCGCTCGCGGACGACCTCAGCCGGTTCCTCCGGCACACGTCCAGCGCGCTGTTCGCGGTCCCGCGCGGCTGCGGCCTCACCGGCTATCTCGGCCACGACCTCATGGAGGCACTCTGATGGACCATTCCATGACCATGGGCGACCCGCTGGCGCCGCTCACCTGGGCCCGGGCGTTCACCACGTGGCGGTTCTCGCCCGTCACCGCGGCGCTCCCGGCACTCGCCCTGCTGCTCTATCTCGGGGGCGTGGTCGCCGCACGCCGGGGCGGGACGCGCTGGCCGCTCGCCCGTACGGTCGCGTTCACGGCCGGGCTCGCGGTCGCCGGCGCGGCGATCATGGGCAGCCCCGGCGTGTACGGGGACGGCGGTCTGCTGTGGGTGCACATGATCGAGCACCTGATGCTGATCATGGTGTCGCCGTGGCTGCTGTGCCTCGGCCACCCGGAGACCCTGCTGCTGCGCGCCACTCGCGGAGCCGTCCGGGAACGCGTCGAGTCGATCCGGGCGTCGTGGTTCGTCAGGGTCGTCCGCTCGCCGCTCACCGGACTGGCCGGGTACGCGGCGGTGCTGTTCGGCGTCCATCTGTCGTCCTTCATGGACGTGATGATGGGGTCGCCGGAACTGATGGCGCTCGAGCGCGCCCTCTACCTCGGCGGCGGATACCTGTACTTCTCCCGGCTGCTGACCTCCGACTCTCCCCAGGTCGAGCTGCCGTACCCGCTGCGGCTGTTCAGCCTGTTCATGGGCATGTCCGCGGACACGATCGTGGGGATCGTCCTGCTCCAGGCGATCCATCCGCCCTTCCGCGCCTACGCCGAAATGCAGCCGTCGTGGGGGCCGGGCCCGCTGGCCGACGTCCACGGCGCGGGCGCCGTCATGTGGATCGGCGGCGACGGCCTGATGTTCGTGATGATGCTGGTCGTCGCCACCCGATGGCTCACGGACCGGTCGCCGCAGGCGGCCCGGGCCGGTGCCTTCCTGGAGTCGGTCCGGCAGGCGACTCTCGCCGGCACCGGTCACGACGCGTCCGGGCACACCCCGGACCAGAACCGTGAGCGGCTCCGGGCCAGCGGCGACGTCGACGAGGACGACGCGGCCCTGGCCGCCTACAACGCGATCCTCGCCGACCTCAACCGTGCGCCACGCGACGGCCGTTGACCCTCCGTCCCCGGCCGGTCAGCCCTTCACCAGGACGGCCGTGAGCGTCATCAGCGCGACGGTCACGACCGCGGCGGCCATCAGGAGGGGACGCCGGGTGCCGGAGTCCGTTCGGCGGCCGGCACGCCAGACCAGCGCGCTCAGGGCGAGCGCGGGGACGCCGACGGCGGGGTCCACCTTCACCAGCGCGCCACTGAGCGAGGCGAAGGCGATGGCGGTCCGTCGCCAGGCCAGTTCGGTTCGCTCCTCGGCCAGACCCCGGTCGGAGGCCGCTTCTGGTCGCGGGGTCATCGGCCGCGTGCGGCGGAGAGGACCAGGACCGTCGCGGAGATCACCGCGATCGCCCCGACGGCGAACGTCAGCACCTTCGGCAGAACGGACCGGGGCAGCGGCTCGGACCGGTACAGGGCGCGGCGGTTGCGGCTCAGCTCCAGGTGGCCGATCACCGCGATGACGGCGCCCAGCAGGATCAGCGGGACGGCGAGCGCGGGACGTCCCCACGGCACGCCCGGGAACGGGCGCAGCAGCTGGGCGACCGCCAGACCGGCCGCGACCAGGGCCAGCGCCGTACGGTTCCAGGCCAGGAACGTGCGCTCGTTGGCGAGCAGGAACCGCGCGTCCGGCGGTCTCTCCGGGGCGGGGATCGGGGTCGCGGGCCCGCCGCCGCGCCAGGTCCGTACGGCGACGGGCGCCGCGAGCACGAGCACCGCGAGGCCGAGTGCGGCGAGGGCGAGCCGGGCGCCGGCGGGGCCGTCGCCGAGCGACCCGGTGAGCGTGACGGTCGCCACCGCCAGCGCCATGCCCGGCTCACCGGCCGCGCCGGGTCGCGCCCGCTCCGTCGAGGGCGGCGGGACCGCGTTCCGCGCGATGACGAGCGTGCCCAGGAGGACGCCGAGGGCGGCCAGCAGGACGGCGTTCACCGCTCCCGGCACCGGATCCGCGGCGATGCCTGCGGTGACGGCGAGACAGCCGGCCGCCGCGACGACACCGCGGAGGCGGTCGCCGGTACGGTGCGCCGGGCCGAGCAGGGCGGCGAGGACGAACCCGCCGGGCAGCGCGGCCGTGACCAGCCCGGCCACGGCCGGAGGCACACCGCCGGCCGCGCACAGCCCGGGCAGCAGCACCAGCGGGGCGAACAACGCGAACCGGCCGGCCACGATCCCGGAGAGCGGGGCCCCTCGTCCGTGGCGCGGCGTCGCGGAGGCCACCGGTCCACGGCCGGCCGGGTCAGGCTCGGCGATGAGCCTCACCGCGCGTGTCCGGGGGAGCAGACAGCGCCCGGCCACCGCGCCGGCGCATCCGGCCGGAACCCCGGCCAGGAACACCCACCGCCACCCCGCCGAGGCGATGACCAGACCGCCGGCGACCGGCCCCGCCACCAGGCCGAGGAGTGGTGCCGCACGGAGCACGCCGGTCGCGGCACCCGGTCGTCCGGGGACGACGCCGGCGCTCATCAGGGCGAGGCCCCCGGCCTGGACCATGGCCGCGCCCACCGCCTGCACCTCGCGGAACGCGATGAGAACCCCCAGCGAGGGAGCCAGCCCGCACGCCGCCGAGGCCGCCGCGACGACCACGAACCCGTACGTCCAGGTCAGCTTGTGGCCGACCGCACCGGCCAGCCGGGCGACCGGAGGCGCCGCCGCGACCATGGTCAGCAGCGGGCCGAGCGACACCCACTGGACCGCGGCCGGCGACACGCCGAAGTGCCGCCGCAGCGCCGGCAGCGAGAACACGACGACGCCCGCGTCGCACCGCAGGAGGAACGCTCCCGCGCACACCGTCGTCGCCGCGAGCCATCCGGCGTGCCGGTGCTCGCGCACGACCCGGGGCCGGGGCGCCTCCGTACGCAGAGCGCCCAGAACCGGCATGTCCCCACCTCTCAACGTTAGTTCTGTAAGGGAAGGACATTACGCAACATAGGCATTCGATGACGCATAGTGACACTGGCCGTACGGGGTGACGACGGTGCGGCCGGAGAGAGAAGGTCTTGACCCGGCCGCTCATTGCGTCGCGAGCCGAGTCATGAGTCCTCCTTCGTCGGAGGGTGTGACCACAGAGGCGTGCCTTCGACTCCCTCGCTTCGCTCGGTCATGTGTCCTCCTTCGTCGGAGGGTGTGACCACAGAGGCGTGCCTTCGACTCCCTCGCCTCGCTCGGTCATGCGCGCCGCTCGTGGTGCGGGTCCGCGGTGCCGATGAGCGAGCGCGCGTGGACCAGCGCGGCGGCGGGGTCCGGGTGGACCAGGTCGGCAGGCGGGCGCCCGCCGTCGGTCGCCTGGCTGATGAGCCGGTGGTGGCGGGGGCGGACCCCGGCGAGCAGCACGGTCACGCCGCGGCTGCGCAGCTGCGTGATCGTCTCACCGAGTACGCGGGCCGCCGTCAGGTCCAGCGCCGAGACATCGGCCATGCTGAGGATCACCACCCGCCGCCCGTTCACCTGGCCCAGGCCCTGGAGGAGCCGGTGAGTGGCGGCGAAGAACCAGGGGCCCTCCAGCCGGTAGAGGCCGATGTCGCCGACCCCCGCACGCTCGTGACCGGCGCCGTTCCCGTCCGCGCCGCCAAGGTCCGCGCCGTCTCCGCCCGCACCGTTTCCGCCCGCACCGTTTCCGCCCGCACCGTTTCCGTCCGCGCAATGCGGCTCCAGGGGCATCGCCTCGATGCGTCCGCTGCGGGCGAGCGCGGCCACGGTCACCACGGTCGCGATGACCACTCCGGCGGCGACCGCCGCGATGAGGTTCACCATCACCGTGACGATCAGCGTGAACGTCACGATCAGAGCGTCGCCGGCACTCGTTCGCACGATCGTGGTCAACGACCTGATCTTGATCATGCGCGCGGCGGCGCCGAGCATCAGGCCCGCGAGCGCGGCGCGGGGGATCGCCGAGACCAGGCCGCCGGCCGCGAAGGCGATCACGGCGAGCGCGAGAGCGTGGGTGAGAGAGGCGAGCCGGGACGTCGCGCCGCAGCGGACGTTGACCGCCGTACGGGCCAGGGTCGCCGTCGCGGGAACGCCGCCGACGAGGGGCACCGCCAGGTTGGCCAGGCCCTGCCCGAACAGCTCCCGGTCCGGGTCGCTGCGCTCTCCGGCGCCCAGCGCGTCCACGACCGCGGCCGACAGCAGTCCCTCCAGGGCGGCCAGCACGGCGATCGCCAGCGCGGAGGGCAGGAGGGTCACCGCGACGCCGAGGTGGAGGAAGTGCAGCGACGGCGAGGGCAGGCCGGAAGGCACGTCGCCGATCAGCTCGAGGTGCAGGGGGAGGAACCGGGCGGCCAGCGTCGCCGTCGCGATGGCGATCAGGGCGACCGGGAGCTTCGGCAGGCGCCGGCTGCCGACCATCATCGCCGCGGCGACCGCCGCCGCCATCAGCAGAGGTGCGGGGCGTACGTCCTTCAGGTAGTCGGCGACCGACGCGACGGCCGCTCGCCACACCTTCTCCCCGTGCCGCGCGTCGAGCCCGAGCGCGGCCGGGACCTGCTGCAGGGCGATCACGATGGCCACCCCGACCGCGAACCCCTCCACGACCGAGGCCGGCACACAGCGTGCGTACCGGCCCAGCCGGGCCAGCGCGGCCAGGATGAGCAGGACGCCCGCCATCATCCCGGCGAGCAGGGCGCCCTCCACACCGTGGTGGCGGATGATCGGGACGAGCACCACGGTCATCACTCCGGTGGGCCCGGACACCTGGAGCGCGCCGCCGCCGAAGATGGCCGCCAACGTGCCGGCGATCACCGCGGTGGCCAGCCCCGCCCGGGCGCCGAGGCCCGAACTCGCCCCGTAGGCCAGCGCGAGCGGCAGCGCCACGACCGCGACCGACAGCCCCGCCAGCACGTCCCGGCGCGGGTCGCGCCGCATCGCGGCCCAGTCCGCTCGCCCGGGGAGCAGGGCGGTCAGCCGGTCGCGCAGTGCCGGCCGGCGGCGGCCGCGCCGAGCGGCGGTCGCACGCCGGGATGAAAGCATGACCTCTCGCATCACACGCCTCCGTCCGCGCACATGCTCAGTGATGATTTTCCGTCGATTACAGAGAGTAATTACGGATGCGCCTGTGGCGGCAGTTACGGAATAGGCTGACTGCGCTTCCTGGAGGGCATGGGATTGTCGGCGGGCACGCTACATGCGAAATTCCAAATGCCGACAGGAACAGTAGAATATGTTGGGTACATCAACGCACACAGTTATGGCATCTCGACCTATTCAGTCAAGGGAGCGTCGTCACGGCCGGGGAAACCCGGGAGCGGGGGTGCCGTCCGGCCTCGACGTGCGTTCGGGTTCGGGCCCGAGCGACCCGGGGGCGGGCGCCCGGATGAGGAAGAGCGCGACGGCCAGCAGGGTGACGGCCACGATGCCGTCCAGCCAGTAGTGGTTCGCGGTGGACACCACGACGAGCAGGGTGGCGGCGGGATGGGCCAGCCACAGCCAGCGCCGGCGGCCGCGGCCCACGGTGATGAGGCCGACCGCGATGACCAGCGCCCAGCCCACGTGCAGGGAGGGCATCGCGGCGAACTGGTTCGCCAGGCCCTGCGTGTCGACGTCGCCGTACGGGGACGGGCCGACCAGGCGTCCGGTGTCGACGAGGCCGAAGGCCGGGACCATGCGCGGAGGCGCGAGCGGAAAGGCCAGGTGCAAAGCCAGGCCCGCGCCGGTGAGCGCGGTCAGGACGCGGCGTACCCACACGTAGTGGCCGGGATGGCGCCAGAACATCCAGACCAAGAACACGATCATGGCAGGGAAGTGCACGTTGGAGTAGTAGAGGTTGGCCGCCTTCTCCACCGCCCGGCTGTGCAGGATGAGGCCCTGCACGGAGGCCTCGCCGGGCAGGTGCGCGGCGCGTTCCCAGCTCCAGACTCGCGCGGCGTTGGCGAAGGCCTGCGAGACATGACCGTTGGCCGCGAGCCGGCCCAGCCGGTAGAGGCCGTACAGGACGATGACGAGAAGGAGCTCCCGTACGATCTTCGGCCGGGACTTGGGGGGTGTCGGACGCACGGTCCTGTCCTTTCTGGCCTCGTTGCCTCGACCAACCGGCCCCGACCGACCTCCCGGCGTGCGCACGCGCGACGAAGCCTCGGGGGACATCCGGCGCTAGCGGGCGCTGTAGGTGTAGGGGGCCTCCTGCGGTACGGCGGGCTCGCGGCGGAGTTTCTCCCCCTCGATGTCCAGGTCGGGCAGGACGCGGTCGAGCCACCGGGGCAGCCACCAGGCGGCACGTCCCAGCACCGCCATGACGGCGGGCACGAGGGTCATGCGGACGACGAAGGCGTCGATGAACACGCCGACCGCCAGCGCGAATCCGATCGACTTGATGATCGGGTCAGGAGTGATCATGAAACCGGCGAACACCGAAATCATGATGATGGCGGCGGCGGTGACGACGCGAGCGTTTTCTCCCAGACCGTTGATGGTGGCCTGCCGCGGCGTGTCGCCGTGGACGAAGTCCTCGCGCATCTTCGAGACGATGAAGACCTCATAATCCATGGCCAGGCCGAAGAGGATGCCGATCAAAATGATCGGCAGAAAGCTGATCAGCGGTCCAGGAGTGGCCACCCCGACGAGGCCGGCCAGGTGGCCTTGCTGGAAGACCGCGGTGGTGATACCGAAGGTGGCCCCGACGGTGAGCAGGAACCCGGCGGCCGCCTTGATCGGTACGAGGATCGACCGGAAGACCAGCATGAGCAGCAGGATCGACAGGCCCACCACGAGCAGCAGGTAGATCGGCAGGGCGCGGGCGAGCTTCTCGGAGATGTCGATGCCGACCGCGGTGGTGCCGGTCAGCGCGATGTCGGCGCCCTGGACGGCGGACACCTTGTCCCGGATGGCGTGGACGGTGTCCTCGGTGGCGGCGTCGCTGGGGCCGGTGGTCGGGATGACGGCGACCAGGGCGGTGGTCTTCGCCTCGTTGTACTGGGCGGGCGCGACGGCCCGTACGCCGTGGACGCCGTTCAGGAGGGTGGCGGCCTGTTGGGCGGCGGCGCGGGTGGCCGTGGCGTCGTGGCCGGAGACCACGGCGACGAGCCGTCCGTTGTAGCCCTTGCCGAAGCCCTCGCTGGTCAGGTCGTACGCCTTGCGCTGGGCGGAGTCCTTGGCGGCGGTACCGGCGTCGGGGAGCGCCAGGCGCATGTGCGTCACCGGCAGGGCCAGCGCGCCGAGAGCCACGACGCCGACGAGCAGGATCGGCAGCCGCAGCCGCGTGACGACACGTCCCCACCGGTACCCGAGCTTCTCCTTCTCGTGGACGCCGACCCGGCCGGCGCGGTGGCGGCGGGGCAGCACCCGCGCGCCGGCGAAGGCCAGCACCGCCGGCAGCAGGGTGAGGGCGACCAGCACCGCGACCGCGACGGTGGCGGCGGCGGCCAGGCCCATGGCGGCCAGGAACGGGATGCCGACCACCGAGAGCCCCGCCAGAGCGATCACCACGGTGGCGCCGGCGAACACCACCGCCGATCCGGCGGTGCCGATCGCGCGTCCCGCCGCCTCATCCGGCTCGATCCCGTCCAGCCGGTACTGCCGGTAGCGGGAGGTGATGAACAGCGAGTAGTCGATGCCGACGGCCAGGCCGAGCATCAGCGCCAGCACCGGGCTGGCGTCGTTGAGCTCCACCACGCTGGTCAGTGAGTACAGCCCGGCCATCCCCACCGCGACGCCGATCAGCGCGTTGAGCAGCGTCATGCCGGCGGCCACCAGCGAGGCGAAGGTGATGAGCAGCACGACCGCGGCGACCGCCACGCCGATCCCCTCGGTGGCCTCGCCCCCGCCGCCGTCCTTGGCGACGTCACCGCCGGTCTCCACCCGCAGTCCGCCGTGCGCGCCGCGGGCGATGTCCTTGTACGCGGTGCGCTGCGCGTCGCTGATGTCGGCGATCTGCCCGGCGAACTGCACCTGGATGAGGGCGTAGCGGCCGTCGGGCGAGACCGACCTGGCCTGGAACGGGTCGGCGGCCCCGACCACGCCGGGGACCGCCTTCGCCTGCCGGACGATGGGCGCCACCTGCGCCTCGGTGAGCTTCGTGTTCGCGGGGGCGGCGACGACGATGGTCCCGGTGGCGCCGCCGGCGGCGGGGAACTCCTTCTTCAGGGCGTCCATCGCCCGCTGGGACTCGGTGCCGGGCATGCGGAACTCACCACTCGTCGGGCCCTTGAACGCGACCGCCGCCCCGCCCAGGGCGGCCAGCAGGATCAGCCAGACGGCCACGACACGGCCGCGGCGCCGGAAGCACGCGCGGCCGAGCCGGTAGAGCAAGCTCGCCATGGGGAGAACGCCTTTCCTTGAAAGGAACGGGGAGAAGGGCAGCACGAAAAGAGCTGCCGGCGGCGGTGATGGGGGATCAGGGCCGGAGCGGTGGCGGTCCGGCGTTCAGTCGGGGTGGGGTGGGCCCGCGGTGGCTTAGCCGGGCGTACGGCCCAGCGTCCGCAGGGCGCTGACGGTCATCGCCTCGCGCAGGGAGTGTTCATCCATCTGGAGTTCACTGGCGCCGGTCAGGAACATGCCGCCCAGCGCCATCGTCGCGGCCACCTGGTCCAGCGGTGCGGACGAGCCGCCCGCCAGCGCGCCGACCAGCCGCTGTCCGACGCCTTCGAGACCCTCGATGTCGGCCTCCCGCAGCGAGGTGGCGTCGGCCATGTTGTCGAACAGCACCTTGATCTCCTGGCGGAACCGTACGGTCAGGTCCACCAGCCCGGCGACGCCGGCGCGTACGGCCTCCTCGCCCGGCAGGGCCGCCAGCCGGGCGTCGAGCGCGACCACCTCCTTGCCGACCGGCAGCAGCAGCTCGCCGAGGATCGCCTCCTTGTTGCTGAAGTGGTAGAGCAGCGAGGCCTTCGAGCATCCGACCTCCGCGGCGATGTCCGCCAGCGACGTTCCGCGGAACCCGTGCTGGACGAACAGCCGCAGCGCCGCGGCGAGGAGCTGGTCGTGCAGACCGGTGGACGAACGCGCCATGGGTCCACCCTAGCTGTCCGATCGGTCAGTTCTGACCGATCGGACAGGTAGTCGGTGTGGGTTTCGTCACCGCGGTCGACGATGGCGCTCGTGGTCGGTCAGCAGGCCGGGGCCGGGAGGTGGAGGCGCCCGTCGTGGATCTCGACGATCTGGTCGGCGGCGGTCAGGTGGGTGCGGTCGTGGGTGACCAGGATGGTCGCGGTGCCTCGCTCGTGGGTGAGGGAGGTGATCAGCTCGATGATCGCGGCGCCGCGTTCGTGGTCGAGGGCGCTGGTGGGCTCGTCGACCAGAAGGATGGTGGGGCCGTTCATCAGGGCGCGGGCGATGTTGACGCGCTGGCGCTGGCCGCCGGAGAGCCGGTGCGGGCGGCGGTGCGCGTGGTCCGCGAGGCCGACTGTGTCGAGCAGGTCCATGGCACGTGCGCGGGCCTTGGCGGGTGAGCGGCCGTCGATGTCGGCCATGACCTGGAGTTGTTCGGCGGCGGTGAGCGAGGGCAGCAGGTTGGGCTGCTGGAAGACGATGCCGATCTTGTGACGGCGCAGGTCGGTGAGTTGCCGGCGGGTCATGCCGGTGGTGGGGGTGCCGTCGACGGTGACGGTGCCGGCGTCGGGGGAGATGAGGGTGGCGGCGACCGCGAGCAGGCTCGACTTGCCGGAGCCGGACGGGCCGGCCACGGCGGTCAGGCTGCCCCGGGGGACGTCCAGGGTGACCTGGTCGAGGGCGGTCAGGCGGCCCTCGCCGTCGGGGTAGGTGAGGGTGATGTCGTTCAGGGTCAGGCTCATCAGGCGCTCCCCAGGGCGGTCAGCGGATCGACGGAGGTGATGCGGCGGATGGCCAGCGTGGCCCCGAGCGCGCCGAGCACGACCGTCACGGCGGCGGGGACGAGGACGGCGGCGGGGGTCAGGACGAAGGGCACGGCCGAGCCGGAGACGGCGGAGCCCAGGCCGGTGGCGAGGCCGGTGCCGGTCGCCGTGCCGCCGGCCAGCAGGACGACGGCCTGGCCGAGGGCGTCCTTGAGCAGGTGGGCGGTGGAGGCGCCGAGCGCCTTCAAGACGGCGACGTCGCCGCTCCGCTGGATGGTCCAGACGGTGAAGAAGGCGCCGATGACCAGGGCGGAGATGGCGAACAGGAAGCCGCGCATCAGCTGCAGGGAGCCGTTCTCGGAGGTGTAGGAGCCGATCGCGGACAGCGAGTCGCGCTTGCCGACCGTCCTGGTGCCCGCCGCCCGGTCGCCGGCCGGCACGTCGGCGCCGGCGCGAGTGTCCAGGGCGATCACGGTCGCGGTCGGGCCGTCGCCGGTCGGCCGTGCGGTCCTGCGCCAGACGTCGAGGCCGATCCAGACGACCGGGGTGTGGCTGAAGGAGGCGTCGCCGTGGACGGCGGCCACGGTCAGCTTCTGCCCGGCCAGGGTGAAGCCGTCGCCGGGTCCCACGCCGAGGTCCTCGGCGGCCGTGGCCGACAGCACCGCCGAGCCGCCGCCGAGCGCGCCGCTGCCGGGGACGAGGCGGGAGCCGGGCCGGACGCCGAAGGCCGACACCCCGGCGGTGTGGTCCCCGGCGGTGGCCTTGGTGGTGGTGATGCCCAACGGTTCGGCGCCGGTGACCCCGGGGACGCCGGCCCACTGCCGCCACTGCCTCTCGGTCACCGTGGAGTCGGCGTACGACAACTTCTGCCCGCCGGCGGGCGCGTTGAAGGCGATCTCGTCGGCGGGCAGGCCGGTGATCGCCGAGGTGTTCTGCCGGCTCAGCCCGGCGGTCAGTCCGGACAGCAGCCCGACCAGCAGGGTGATCAGCACGATGACGGTCGCCATCAGGGCGAACCGCCCCTTGGCGAACCTCAGATCTCTCCAGGCGACGAACACGGCCGACCCCTTGCGACGGTGGAAGCGGTACGTCTCCACCGTCGCCGCCGAACCCCTCGCCCGGCATCCGCCGGGCGAGCGCACTTCGCGGGCCGAACGGCGGCACGAGGGTTCTAACTTTCGATACAGGCCCTCCACCGGGGACTTCCCTAACCTGGAAGGACCGTGAACACCACCGCCGCCGCTCCGGCCCCCGCCACCCGGGTACTGACCTGGTGCCTGCACCTGCTGATCGTCGGCCTGCTCGCCCTGGCCGGCGGACGGGCCGTGGCCGACGGCCGCCCGCACGCCGCCGTGGTCGTCGCGGTGGCGGCGGTGTGCGCCCTGGCGTACGGGGCCGGACCGCTCGTTCTCCGCGTCCGCCGTTCCCGGCGTACCGCCGCCGGGTGGGTGGCCGCCGTGGGCGCCGCATGGATGGTGCTGCTGGTCCTGTCGTCCGACGGAGTGTGGGTCGCCTTCCCGCTGTACTTCCTCCAGCTCCACCTGCTGCCGCGCCGCAGCGGACTGGTCGCCGTGGGCGCGACCGCGCTGGCGGCGATCGTCGCCTTCGCCACCCACCAGGGCGGCTTCGGCGCCGCCATGGCGATCGGCCCGGTCCTCGGGGCCGCCGTCGCGGTCGCGGTGGTGTGGGGATACCAGGCGCTGTACCGGGAGATCGAACACCGCCGGCGCCTGATCGAGGAGCTCACCGCCACCCGCGCCGACCTGGCCCGCGCCCAGCACACCGCCGGCGTGCTGGCCGAACGCGAACGCCTGGCCCGCGAGATCCACGACACCCTCGCCCAGGGCCTGTCCAGCATCCAATTGCTGCTACGCGCCACCGGGCGCGCCCTCCCCGGACGCCCCGACGTCGCCGCCCGCCACGTGGAGCAGGCCCGCCAGGCCGCCGTGGACAACCTCGCCGAAGCCCGTCGCTTCGTCGCCGCCCTCACCCCACCGGCCCTGGACGACACCACCCTGGCCGGCGCGCTGGAACGCCTGTGCGCCACCGCCGGCGCCCGGCACCGCCTCACCGCACGCTTCCACCTCACCGGCGAGGCGGCACCGCTGCCGACCGCGCATGAGGTCGCCCTGCTGCGCATCGCCCAGTCCGCCCTCGCCAACACCGTCCGCCACGCCCACGCCGGCACCGCCGAGGTCACCCTCAGCTACCTCGGCGACCACGTCGCCGTCGACGTCACCGACAACGGCATCGGCTTCGACCCCGCCCGGCTTCCCGACCCCGACCCGGAGAGCGGCGGCTTCGGGCTGGCGGCCATGCACGCCCGCGTGCGCGCGCTCGGCGGCACCCTGACCGTCGAATCCGCCCCCGGCCACGGCACCGCCCTGGCCGCCCGGCTTCCCGTCCGCCGGCCCGAGCCCGCCGAGCCCGGGGCTCGCCCGTGACCGGCGTTCCCATCCGTCTCCTCCTGGCCGACGACCATCCCGTCGTACGAGCCGGGTTGCGCGCCGTGCTGGAGACCGAACCCGGGCTCGTCGTCGTGGCCGAGGCCGCCACCGCCGAAGACGCCGTCGCCCGAGCCGCCGGCGGCGACATCGACGTCGTCCTGATGGACCTGCGGTTCGGCACGGGCATGAGCGGCGCCGAGGCCACCGCCGCGATCACCGCCCGCCCCCACGCCCCCCGGGTTCTGATCGTCACCACCTACGACTCCGACGCCGACACCCTGCCCGCCATCGAGGCCGGCGCCACCGGCTACCTCCTCAAGGACGCCCCGCCCGAGGACCTGGCCGCCGCCGTGCGCACCGCCGCCGCCGGCCGTACCACCCTGGCCCCCACCGTCGCCGACCGGCTCATGAACCGCCTCCGCGACCCCGTCACCGCCCTGACCCGGCGCGAGACCGAAGTCCTCACCCTGGTCGCCGAGGGCCTGTCCAACCAGGCGATCGGCCGCCGGCTCCATCTCACCGAGGGCACCGTCAAGTCCCACCTGGCCCGCGTCTACACCAAGCTCGGCGTCGACTCGCGCACCGCCGCCGTCGCCACCGCCACCGACCTCGGCTTCATCCGCCGCTGATCCGACCGGCGAACGTGGCCCGGGGCGCGTGGGCCGTTCTCTCGCCGGCCGCCGAGCGGCCCGGCGTTCAGGCGGGCAGGGAGGCGAGCCAGCCGGTCAGGATGGCGTTGACCTCCTCGTGGCGCTCCTGCTGGATCCAGTGGCCGCACCCGTCGAGCAGGTGGGAGGAGACCAGGCCCGGCAGGGTCGTGGGGTAGGCCTCGATGGCGTCGGCCATCCATGTGGTCGAGGCGTCCAACGCACCGCCGGCGAACACCGACGGCTGGGTGATGGGGGCGCCGTCGAAGTCGGCGAGGTCGGCCCAGTCGCGGTCCATGTTGCGGTAGCGGCCCAGCGCCCCGCTCATCCCGGTCCGTTCGAACTCCCCGGCGTACACGTCGAGGTCGTCCCTGCTGAGCCAGGAGGGCAGCCGGCCGGTGGGGAACCGGTCGCGCAGCGTCCCGCCCCGGGACACGAAGTGCGGGTCCGGGGCGTCGGCGGGCGGCATGGTGTCGGCGGACAGGGCGGCGTAGAAGCCGGCGAGCCAGCCGCGGACGTCCGGTTCGATCTCGGCCTCGGCCCGCCCGGGCTCCTGGAAGTAGCCGACGTAGAACTCCTCCTCGCCGCCCATCCGCGCGAAGACCTCGGTGGGCCGCGGCCCGCCGCGCGGGGCGTAGGGCACGCTCAACAGCCCGACCGCGCGGAAGACGTCGGGCCGGACGAGGGCGGAGTCGGCGGCGATGGTCGCGCCCCAGTCGTGGCCCACGATCACCGCCGTCCGCTCGCCCAGGGCGTGCACGACGGCGACGTTGTCCTCGACCAGTTCCAGCATCCGGTACGCGGCGGTGTCCTCGGGCCTGGAGGAGCGGCCGTACCCGCGAACGTCGATCGCGACGGCCCGGTAGCCGGCCGCCGCCAGTGCCGGAAGCTGGTGGCGCCAGGAGTACCAGCACTCGGGGAACCCGTGCACCAGCAGCACGAGCGGCCCGGTGCCCTGCTCGACCAGGTGGACACGGCCGGCGGGGGACGGAACCAGGCGATGGGTGAGTTCCCCGACCGGAGCGGGTTGCGACATCGAACCTCCAGAACCTTCGGCGGGTGCGGTACGGCGGCCGGTGCCGGACCGGCCCACCGGATCGCATCATCCGGCGTACGGGACGACCTGCGCGAATATCGTTGCGGTTTCCGCAAAATCCCGGTGCCGTGCCGTGATCCGGGGAGGCCGGAAGACGGTCTCGTTGAGCTTTCCCCGCCGCGGCTCAGAGCCAGCCGGCCTCCGCCGCGATCCGTACCGCGTGGGCGCGGTTGCGGGCGCCGAGCTTGAGGGTGGCGGAGGCGAGGTAGTTGCGTACGGTGCCGCCCGACAGGCACACGTGCGCGGCGATCTCCCGGATCTCGTAGCCGCCCGCGTACCGCTGGAGGATCTCGGTCTCCCGGGACGAGAGGGGACTGGGTTCGGCGTCGAGCGCCGCCACGGCGAGCTGAGGCGGGATGACACGGGCGCCGGTGCCGGCCTGGCCGATCGCGTCGAGCAGCTGCTTGCCGGGAACGTCCTTGACGATCAGTCCGCTGACGTTCGCCGCGATGGCGCGTCGAAGGTGCCCGGGGCGTACGACGCCCGTGACGACGATGACCTTGCACCGAGGGAGCAGCGTGCGGAGCTCTTCGATCACACTCAGCCCGTCGACGCCGAGCAGGTCGATGTCGAGCACGGCGACGTCGGGCCGTTTCTCGGCCGCGGCGGCGAGTACCGCTCGCCCCGTCGTCGCCTGCGCGACGAGCTGGACGCCGTCCTCCCGCTGGACGAGGGTGGCCAGAGTGTTCTTCCGCAGCCGGGTGTCCTCGGTGATCAGGACGCGGAGCCGGCGCCGCTCTCCGGTGGTCATCGGCTCACCTCGCGGGCCGGGGAGGCCGCGCCGGCGAGGGCGGACGGCGGCGCCGGGCGCCGGACGCGGGCGACTGGACGACGGGGAACGCTGAGTCACTGATCTGCATCGGCCTTGCTGACGGAGTGGGTGCGCGGCAAGGCTAACCGCGCACCACCGGGCGCAGTCGCCACGATGCGCACGGGTCCTCGCCATCTCGCGCACACCTTCGGCGGACCACCGGCCGTCCGTACGCCGGGTGAACCTCGCGTTCCGTCGGCGCGCATGATGGAACCGCTGTCGCATCGGGAGGGGACCAGCGTGAGTACTTTGGACATGCTTTCGGAGGACGAGCGGTTCGTCGTCGGCACCGTGCGCGACTTCGTCGACAAGGACGTCAGGCCGGTCGTGCAGGAGCTCGAGCACGCCAACACCTACCCCGAGGCCCTGATCGAGCGGATGAAGGAGCTCGGCGTCTTCGGCCTGGCCGTTCCGGAGGAGTACGGCGGCACCCCCGTCTCCACGCCGTGCTACGTGCTCATCACCGAGGAGCTGGCCCGCGGCTGGATGAGCCTGGCGGGCGCGATGGGCGGCCACACCGTGGTGGCCAAGCTGCTGCTGCACTTCGGCACCGAAGAGCAGAAGCGCCGTTATCTGCCGAAGATGGCCACCGGCGAGGTCCGGGCGACGATGGCCCTGACCGAACCGTCCGGCGGCTCGGACCTGCAGGCCATGCGCACGGTCGCCCGCAGGGACGGGGACGGATACGTGATCGACGGTTCCAAGACCTGGATCACCAACTCCCGCCGGTCGCAGCTGATCGCTCTGCTCTGCAAGACCGACCCGGACGCCGAACCCGCACACAAGGGCATCTCGATCCTCCTCGTCGAGCACGGCCCCGGCCTCACCGTCTCCCGCGACCTGCCCAAGCTGGGCTACAAGGGCGTCGAGAGCTGTGAGCTGTCCTTCGACGGCCACCGCGCGAGCGCCGACGCCGTCCTCGGCGGCGAGGAGGGCCGCGGCTTCGCCCAGATGATGAAGGGGCTGGAGACCGGCAGGCTCCAGGTCGCGGCCCGCGCCCTGGGCGTGGGCCGGGCGGCGCTGGAGGACTCCCTCGCCTACGCCCAGGAGCGCGAGTCCTTCGGCAAGCCGATCTGGGAGCACCAGTCGGTCGGCAACTACCTCGCGGACATGGCCACCTCCCTCTCGGCCGCCCGCCAGCTCACACTCCACGCCGCGCGCGAGGCCGACGCCGGCCGGCGGGTGGACATGGAGGCGGGCATGGCCAAGCTCTTCGCCTCCGAGACCGCCATGCGGATCGCCCTCGACGCCGTCCGCGTCCACGGCGGATACGGCTACTCCACCGAGTTCGACGTCGAGCGCTACTTCCGCGACGCGCCCCTGATGATCGTCGGCGAGGGCACCAACGAGATCCAGAGAAATGTGATCGTCCGCCAGCTCATCAAGCGCGGTGGCCTCGACGCCTGAGTGTCACTGTTCGCCGGGACGGCGTGGCGCGGCGACCGGCGGCGCGGTCGAGGTCGCGAAGCGCTGCGGGCGGTACGCGGCCAGCGGTTCCTGCGGTTCACCGGCGAGCTCGGCGGCGACCAGGCGCGCGAGGACCGGCGCCAGCGTGACGCCGCTGTGCGTGACGAGCGCGTAGATCCGCCGGTGCGGGTCGGTCCAGCCCGCGATGGGAAGCCCGTCCGCCGGGAGCGGCCGCCGCCCGACCACCAGCGACCGGGCGGTGACCGCGTCCGTGCCGAGCAGGGCCCGTACGCGGGCGATGATCTCCTCGGCCGTCGGGTGACCGGGGTGGTACTCCTTCTGCGGATCCACCTGGGCGTCCAGGTCCAGCGCCTGCGCGATCAGCCCGTCCGGACCGTCCGGCCGTACGTGCACCGACGAGGTGAACACCACCCGGCGGAGCCGGAGCCCCGGCGCGGCCGCGCGCAGCAGGAGGCCGACGCCGGGGGCGCCCACGCTCTCGTGGTCGCACAGCGGCGTCGCGGCCCCGAGCAGCCGGGGAGTGGCCGTGCCCGCGGCGACGACCACCCGGTCGGCGGCGAGTGTCTCACCGTCGTCCAGGGTGACGACGGCGCCGGCCTCGTCGGAGCGCAGCGACGTCACCGTACGCCCCTCGACCAGGCGGGCGCCGTGCCGCCGCGCCTCCGCGCAGCGGTACGCGACGGTCTCCGCCGGGTGCAGGACCCCCTCGTCCGGAAAGAGCGCGGCCCGGTCCGGGGCGGTGGGCAGCTCGGGGGCGATCCGCCGGGGGTCCACCCACTCGGCCCGGTAGCCCCGGGCCGTGAGGGTGGCCATCCGGCGTTCGAGGTCGGCGGCGTGCGCCGGCGCGGTCGCCCATTCGAGGCGCCCGGAGTTCCGGTACCCCGGCGGGCGCTCCGCCAGGTACTCCCGGACTCCCGCGAGGTTCAGCCGGTAGTAGGACTCCGGATGCTTGTTGCCCGCGTTGATCCACGCGAAGCTCGCCGCGCTGGTGCCCGAGCCGAAGCGGTGCGCCTCGACGAGGACGACCCGCCGGCCGCCCGCCGACAGGCGGGCGGCCAGCGTCGTACCGAGGATTCCGCCTCCGACGACGACGGTGGTCATGCCGCCAGCGTCCGCCCGGCGGTCTCGGGAAGCAACCAGGCCGAGCCCGCGACGCAGAGGGCGAACACGCCCGCGATGGAGATGCCGCCGGACAGGCCGACCAGCGGCGCCAGGCCGGTCACCATCACCGGCCCGAAGAAGGTCAGGGCGCGGGCGACGTTCCACACGAAGCCCGCGACGGTGGAGCGGACCTCGGTGGGGAAGTTCTCCACCACGAGCGGGCCGATCCCGGAGAAGGTCCCGGTGCCGACGCCGGTCACGAACATGGCCACCTGGAGGAGCCCGGTCTGGGTGTCCAGCCGGTTCCACAGCAGGGTGATGGAGAAGATGCCCAGGGCGAGCACGACCGAGTACGCGGTCAGCGTGAGGCGCCGGCCCCAGCGGTCGGCCACCCAGCCGAAGGTCAGGTAGCCGAGCAGGCTGCCGGTCTGCAGCACCATGAACCAGCCGAGCGAGTGGACGACGTTGATGTGCCGCTCTTTCGCGAGGTAGTTCGGCAGCCAGGTGTAGGGGATCCAGAAGGCGAACATGTCGAAGGTGGTCAGCGCGAAGACCACGATCAGCGTCTTGCGGTACGGCGGGCGCCAGAGCATCGCGCGCATCTCACGCAGCGGTATCCGCTCGGTCTTCCGGCCTCCGCTCGCCTTCGCCTCCCACACCGGCGACTCCGGCATCCAGACCCGGACGATCAGCACCAGTACGGCGGGCGCCGCGGACAGGACCATGGCCCAGCGCCATCCCACGGCCGGGGCGAGCAGCGAGCCGACCACCGAGGACAGCATTATCGACAACGGTGAGGCGGCCTGCAGCAGCGCCGCGAACCGGCCGCGCAGCACGGCCGGGAAGGTCTCGCCGACCAGGGTCTGGCCGACGCCCCACTCGCCGCCGACGCCGATGCCGGCGATGATCCTGGCCACGAACAGCATCCACGTCCCGTGGGTGACGCCCGTGAGCAGGGAGCCGAACGCGAACAGCAGGATCGAGTACTGCAGCGACTTCTTGCGGCCGACGGCGTCGCCGAGCCAGCCGAAGAGGATGCCGCCGGCCGCGGTGGCCGCGAGCTGGAGGCCGACCAGCCGCGAGTACGTCGACTCGGCGAGGTGGAGGTCGGCGATGACGGCGACCGAGATGAAGCTGAGGACGGTGTTCGTGTAGGCGTCGAAGAAGAAGCCGGCCCAGGACATCGCGAAGATCCGCCGGTGCAGGCCGGTGAGGGTGGAGGTTGCGGGTGGGGTGTCGGTGATCATGGGACGCCTCCGCAGGGGGGTCAGGTTGTGGCGTTCCTTCGGGTGCGTTCCGCGGCCGTACCGGCGACGTCGACGAGACCCGCCGCGGTGAGCACCACTCCGTACTGGTCAAGGGCCGCGGCGGGGCTCACCCTGCCGTCGGCCACGTCCGCCGCGACCGCCCCCGGGTCGCGTTCCAAGGGGTCCCCGTGGCCACCGGAGCCCGGTGCCTCGATCCGTACGGCCTCGCCCGGCTCCAGGTGGATCCCGGAGACCCGCCCCGAGCGCAGCCGTTCGCCCTCCCCGTCGCGTACGTGCACGACGAACGCGCCGGGATCGCCGGGCAGCCCGCCGCACAGTCCCCAGGGCGGCACCTGCTGCCGGTCCGCGTGCGAGGAGAACTCCGCGCCGGAGTCGAGGGCCTGGATCTCCCGCCGGATGCCGAGACCACCGCGGAACCGGCCGGCGCCGCCGGAGTCGGTGATCAGCTCGTAGGCGTTGACCCGGAGCGGGTACTCCAGCTCGAGCGCCTCGATCGGCAGGTTGGAGGAGTTGGTGATGTGCACCTGAACGGCGTCCAGGCCGTCGCGGTCCGGGCGCGCCCCCATGCCGCCGGCCACCACCTCCGGGTAGACCCAGAAATCTCCGCCCTGTTCGCCGGCCAGCGTGAAGTAGGTGACGGACGAGTGCGAACCGGCGGGGACACGCTCGGGCAGGGCCTTGGCCAGCGCGCCCAGCACGGCGTCGGCGACGCGCTGGCAACAGTCCGTACGGCCCGCCACCGGCGCGGGCGGCCTCGGGTTGACCAGGCAGCCCTCGGGCGCGGTGATGGCGATGCCGTCGAAGAAGCCGCCGTTGGCGGGGATCTCCGGGTCCAGCACGGCCTTCACGGCGTAGCAGACGGTGGCCTCGAGCGCGGAGCGCACGACGTTGATGCCCAGCGCGGACTGCGGCCCGGTGCCGGTGAAGTCGACCGCGATCCGCTCGCCGGCGACGGTGACGGTCGCCGCGACGGGTACCGGGGCGCCGCCCGGCTCGTCCGGGTCGAGGTGGTCGGTGAAGGCGTACTCTCCGTCGGGCACCGCGGCCACCGCGGCGCGCAGCCGGCGGCTCGCGTGGTCGAGCAGCGCGCCGGTCGCCTCCCGCAGCGTGGCCGCGCCGTACCGGTCGTGCAGCTCCAGGAGGCGGGTCCGCCCGATGTGGCAGGCGGCGAGCTGGGCGCGGATGTCGCCGCCGCGCTCCTCGGGAAGACGCGAGTTGAGCGTGACGAACGACAGCACGTCGGTGCTCAGCCGGCCCGCGGCGACCAGGCGGACGAGCGGGATGCGCAGGCCCTCCTCGAAGATGGAGCCGCAGTCGCCGGAGTTGGACCCGGGCACGCGTCCGCCCACGTCGGAGTGGTGCGCGATGTCGGCGACGAACCCGATGAGCTCGCCGTCGCGGAACACCGGCGCGGCGACCGTGATGTCGGGCAGGTGCGTGCCGCCGCCGGCGTACGGGTCGTTGGTGATGAACACGTCCCCGTCGGTGAGACCGAGGTCCGCGCCGACGAGGTGCGCGATGAGGCCGGCCATCGAGCCCATGTGGATCGGCATGTGCTCGGCCTGCGCGATGAGCCTGCCCGCGTGGTCGAACACCGCGGTCGAGCAGTCCGACCGCTCCTTGATGTTGGTGGAGTACGCGGACCGGCGCAGCGCCACCCCCATCTCCTCGGCGATTCCCAGCAGCGCGTTTCCGATCACCTGCGTGGTGATCATGTCGGGGGCGCTCATCGCGTGGCCACCTCGATCAGTAGGTTTCCGTGCTCGTCGATCCGGCCGGTCGTGCCGGGCGGGAGGACGGTCGTGGTGTCGAGTTGTTCGACGATCGCCGGCCCGGCGATCCGGTTGCCGGCGAGCAGCGCGTCCCGGCGGTAGATCGTGGCGTCTTCGGTCCCGGCCTCGAACACCACCGGGCGCCGGGCGGCCACCGCCGAGGGCGGCGGTGTGGGCCCGCCGGAGGGCAGCGGAGGCGGCTCGTGGCGCGGGATGCGCCCGACCGCCGACACCCGTACGCCGACGATCTGCACCGGGGCGCCTTCGTGGGCGAAGCCGTACGCCTCGGTGTGCAGCGCATGGAAGCGCTCGACGAGTTCGGTCAGGTCGCCCGTGGTGAGGTCACGCGCCGGCAGCGGCACGTCGAGCTCGTAGTTCTGCCGCCGGTAGCGCATCGAGGCGACCGCGGTCAGCTCCCGGTCGGCGGGGTCGATGTGCTCGGCGGCCAGCCAGGACCGCGCCTGCGCGCTCAGCCGGCGCAGTGTGCCGTTCAGCTCCGGCAGCGCTTCGGTGTCGGCGACCTGGTAGACCGAGCCGACCAGGTCGGTACGCAGGTCGGTGACGAGGAGGCCGAGGGCGCAGAGGGTGCCGGGGTTCGGCGGCACCAGCACCGTGCCGATGCCCAGCTCGGCGGCGATGCCGGCCGCGTGCAGCGGGCCCGCCCCGCCGAAGGCGACCAGCACGTGGTCGCGGGGATCGACGCCGGTGGCCACCGAGACGTGCCGGATGGCCCGCGCCATACCCGCCTCGACCAGCCGGAGGATGCCGAGCGCGGTGCGTTCGCGGTCCATCCCGAGCTCGCCGGCGAGGCCGTCCACGACGGCCTCGGCCGCCGCGACGTCCAGCCGCATCGCGCCGCCGAGAATGCCCTCGGGGGACAGCCGGCCGAGCACGGCGTGCGCGTCGGTGACGGTCGGCCGGTCGCCGCCGTGCCCGTAGCAGGCCGGTCCCGGCCGGGCTCCGGCGCTTCGCGGCCCGACCGTCAGCGCGCCGCCGGGGTCGACGGCCGCGATGCTCCCGCCGCCCGCGCCGATGGTGTGGATGTCGAGCGAGGGCGAGCGTACGGGGTAGCCGTCGACGTCGCGCTGGGGCGAGACCATCGCGGTGCCCTCGCCGATCAGGCAGACGTCCGTGCTCGTACCGCCCATGTCGAAGGTGATCAGGTTCGTCCGCCCGATCCGCTCGCCGAGATGGCGCGCGGCGACGACGCCCGCGCTGGGGCCGGACAGCAGCGTGCCGACCGGGCGGTCGCGGGTGGCGGCGAGCGAGGCGAGCCCGCCGTTGGACTGGATCACCAGCGGCGCGACCGGCGAGCCCAGCTCGGCCACCCGGCGGCCCAGCCGGTCGAGATAGCGCGCCATGGGCGGCCCGACGTAGGAGTTCATCGTGGTCGTCGTGAACCGCTCGTACTCGCGGAACTCGGGCGTGATCTCGCTGGAGATCGACACGTAGCCCTCCGGCCAGTGGCGCCTGAGGTGGTCCCGGATCTGGATCTCGTGGACGGGGTCGCGGTAGGAGTGCAGCAGGCAGACCGCGACGGCCTGGATCTCCAGTTCCCGCAGCCTGGCGATGATCGGATCGAGCCGGGCGGTGTCCAGCTCCACGAGTACCTTCCCGGCCGCGCTCAGCCGCTCGTCGACCTCGAAGCACCAGGCCCGCCTGGTCAGCGGCGCCGGCTTCGTCACGAACAGGTCGTACAGCGCGGGCCTGCGTTGGCGGGCGATCTCCAGTACGTCGCGGAAGCCCCGGGTGGTGATCAGCGCGGTGCGAGCGCCGGCGCGCTCCAGCAGCGCGTTGGTGGCGACCGTGGTGCCGTGCCCCAGGTACCCGATCGACGCGGCGGTGGCGTCCATCGCGGTGACCAGGCGGTCGATGCCCTCGGCCACGGCCTCGGACTGGTCGCCGGGCGTGGAGGGCAGCTTGTACACGTCGCGTGCGCCGGTGCCGGTGTCCAGCGCGGTGATGTCGGTGAACGTGCCGCCGACGTCGACTCCGATGCGGATCACGCGACCGCTCCCTTCCGGAACCGGGCCGGGTCCAGCCCGGCGATGTCGTAGGCGGTCTCGCCCGTCGTGGCCAGATCGGCGGCGATGTCGCCGAACAGCGGAGAGAGCTTGAACCCGTGGCCGGAGAACCCGGCCATCAGCACGACGCGCGGATCGTCCGGGTGCGGGCCGAACAGCCCGTGGCCGTCCGGGGTGTAGCCGTCGAAGAACGCGCGCAAGCGGATGCCGGTGGTCTCCAGCCCCGGCAGGTACCGGCGGGCCGTCGCCGCGACCTGCTCGGCGTAGGCGGCCTCCACGTCGTGGACGAGCGGGTCGTCCAGCTCCTCCAGCACGGTGCGCGCGATGTGCAGGTTCATCTTCACCGTGCGGTCGTCGAGGGAGGAGAAGAAGGAGAAGTCACCGCCCGGGCCGCTGCGCCGGACGCCGGGAGGGAAGGCCGCCGGGCGGAAGTCGCCGGGGTCGCGCGCGGCCAGCCAGGCCAGCACCACGCGGCGCACCTCGATCGCCGGTGCGAGCAGGTCCCAGAAGCGCCGGCTCCAGGGGCCGAGCGCGGAGACGACGGCGTCGAACGTGGTCGTGCCGCTCGCGGTGACCACGCCGATCCCGTCCGTACGCGGCTTCAGGTCGAGGACCCGCTCGCCGATCCGCAGCTCGGCCCCGTGGGCGCGGGCGCGTCCGGCCGCCGCGCGCAGCGCCGCGCTGGGCAGCAGCGTGCCGCCGGCCCGGTCGACGACGATCACTTCGCCGTCGAGAAGCCGGTGTGGGGGGAAACGCCGCGCCGCCGCGTCCTGGTCGAGCACCTCGACGTCCAGGTCGTGCGTTCGCGCCGAGGTCAGCGTCTCCGTGACGTCGGGGTGGTCGGGCGCGCCGACGGTCAGAGCGCCGGTCGGCAGGAGCAGGCGCTCACCCGAGGCCCGCTCCAGGTCCTGCCACAGCGTGCGGGCCCGCCGCAGCAGGGGGACGTAGTGGCGGCCCTCCTTGTAGGCGACGCGGAAGATCCGTGACTCGCCGCCGGCGGCGCCGTGGGAGTGGCCGGGCTCGCGGTCGTCGATCGCGGTCACCGCGAAGCCGCGCTCCGCGAGCCGCCAGGCGGTCATCACGCCCATGGTCCCGGCACCGAGAACGGCGATTCGTGGCGAGGCGGGCGTCACTGTTTCTCCTGTTCATGCGGCTGTTTCGTGACGTGAAAAGTAGTTGATACAACAGATGCTGCATACTCTTTGTCGTGAATCCGACGGAACTGACGCGACACGGGAGCTTCATCGAGCGGTTCGCCGCGCACGCCGGTCAGCTGACGCGCTCCGAGCTCCGGGTGGCGCAGTACATCCGGCGGCACCCGGAGCGGGCCGTCGTCGCGTCGGCCGCCGCACTCGGCCGGATGACCTCCACGAGCGACGCCACGGTGCTGCGCACGGTGAAGGCTCTGGGCTACCAGGGCCTGCGCGAGATGCACGCCTCGCTCGTCGACCAGCTGCGGCGCCGGCAGGACCTCACGACCCAGCTCGCCGCCCGGGTGGAGGCGGTGGCCCCCGCGACCACCAGCGTGTTCGAACGGGTGCGGCGGGACAGCATCGCCACCCTCCGCGAGCTCTCCGCGCGGCTACCGGACGACCGCTGGGCGGAGTGCGTCCAGGCCGTGGACGCCGCCGACGGGATCCTCTGCTTCGGCCTCGGACCGGCGGGAACGGTCGCCGAGCACCTGGCGATCGCCCTGACCCGGCTGGGCATGACCGCGGTCGCCACCGCGAACAGCGGTATCCGGCTCGCCGACCGGCTGGCCACGCTGGCCTCTGGCTGGGCGCTCGTGGTCTTCGCGCCGCTGCGCATGTTCCGGGAGATCGGCGTGGCGCTGGACCGCGCGCGGGACGTCGGCGCGACGAGCGTGGTCATCACCGAGGCGCTCGCCCGTGAGGTGCGGAACCGGGCCGACATCGTGCTGACCACGCCGCCGAGCGGGGAGGGCGCGGCGAGTGAGACGCTCGCGCCGCTCGTGCTGGCACAGGCGCTGACCATGGAGATCGCCGCCCTGCGGTCGGAGCAGGCCGCTCAGCACGCGCTCCTCCTCGAGCGGCTGAGATCCGGCATCACCGGTACGGCGACCGCACGCTGAGCGCCGCCCGCGTCCGCGGGGCCGTACGGCACAGGTGCCGGTCGGCGAAGGCCGACCGGCACCTGGTTCGCCGGGTGACGGAGGTTTTCCGTCAGGGGATGTAGACCCCGTTGAACCACTGTCCGTGGGCGTCGTCGGTGTACACGTCGACGTTGAAGTTGTAGTTGCCGTGCTTGCCTTCCCACAGGTAGCCGGGCAGTCCCGAGGAGGCGTTGGCGTCGCAGATCACGTCGTCGGTGCAGATCGTCAGCACGGGGACGTCGCCGAAGTGGTCGTCGGCGCCGGCGAGCGGTGCGCCGACGACGGGGGCGATGGCCGGGTGGGCCGCGGCCCCGGCGGCGCCCGGTCCGGCGGCGCGCTTGGGATCGGCGAGCAGGATCGCGTTCACGTTGCCGAAGGTCCGCCAGTTCTCGGTGACCCAGGTGTGGACCACCGCGGCGCCGAGGGAGTATCCGACCACCTTGGCGTGCTGGCCCGGGCACTCGTTGCGGTGGTCGCGGATCAGCCGGTTCAGCTCGTTCACGCCCTGGCGGTCGGCGGCGCCGACGGGCACCGCCGGGTACCCGACACGCTGGCTGACATGGCCGGAGTAGATCGTGCTGTTGAGGTCGCCCGTGCCGCCCACCACGATCGTGTAGGTGCCTCCGCAGGAGGCGGCCTGTGCGGCCGGTGCCGCCGGCAGACTGATGCCCGCCAGCGCGACAAGGCCGGCCAGCAGGGTTGAGAACTTGCGCATTGAACCTCCCGCTCGTGACGGTTACGCGGCTTGCGCGACCGGTTCTTCGACGCGCGCGGAAGACGCTAATGCCATCCGATGACATCCCGATGACACGGCGATCAATCGGCCGGTCAGATGAATGGTCGTGGAACGGCCTTTCCCGGTCAGGGCTCCGGGATACCGCACCGTGATCGGCGGCTCTAGGATGCTGTCGCGATTTCCCGCCGAGGGGGCGTCGGCCCCGCGATCGAGGTGGCGATGGGCAGGCGAGAGGCCCCGGTTCCCGACGGGCCGCTGCGGGAATTCGCGCTGAAACTCCGGGAGTTGCGCGACACCGCGCCCGGAGCGCCGACCTATCGCGAACTCGCCCGCAAAGCGCACTATTCCTCGTCCGTTCTCTCGGTCGCCGCCTCGGGGCAGCGCCTGCCGACCTGGGACGTCACCAGCGCCTTCGTGGCGGCGTGCGAGGGCGACGTCGACGAGTGGCGCGAGCGCTGGTCGCGCCTGCGGGCCGAGCTCCAGGCCGCGCATCCAAACCTGATCAGTGAGGCCGGCGCCCCTTCACCGGGCTCCGGCGCCGCGGTCTCCGAGGCGTCCTCGGTTCCCGAGGCGGAGACACCGCCGGCGCCGGTCGCGCCGCTGACCCGGTCCGACCCGGCGAAGGTCGGGCCGTTCCGGCTGCTCGGGCGCCTGGGCGGCGGTTCGATGGGCCAGGTCTACCTGGCGGTGTCGAAGACCGGCCGCCCGGTGGCGGTGAAGATCGTGCGCCCCCATCTGGCCGAGGACGCGCACTTCCGGCGCCGGTTTGCGGCCGAGGTCGCCGCCGTGCGCCGGGTCGACAGCCCGTACACTCCGGCCGTCATCGACGCCGATCCCCAGGCGGAGGCGCCGTGGATGGCGACCGCCTACATCGCCGGTCCCTCGCTCGGCGACGCCGTGAACGCCGACGGGCCGCTGCCGCCCGACGTGGTGATGAGGCTGGCCGCGGGCATCGCCGAGGCGCTCGCCGACGTCCACGCCGCCGGGGTGCTCCACCGCGATCTCAAGCCGGCCAACGTGCTGCTGGACGCCACCGGCCCCAAGGTCATCGACTTCGGGGTGGCCCAGGCGGACGACGGCAGCCGCATGACCCAGACCGGCGCCAGCGTGGGCACGGTGCCGTTCATGGCGCCCGAGCAGGCCGGCGGCGGCGAGGTCACCGCGGCCTCCGACGTCTTCGCGCTCGGCTCGGTCCTCGCCTACGCCGCCACCGGTGTGCTGCCCTTCGGCGACGGTACGACCGGCGAGGTGCTGTACCGGATCATCCACACCGATCCCGATCCGGCCGCGCTCGACTGCCACGACGACGGGCTTCGCTCGCTCATCACCCGGTGCCTGGACAAGGACTCCGCCCGCCGGCCCACGCCGGAGCAGATCGTCGAGGCCTGCGCCGATCGGCCCATGCGCGCGGGCTGGCTGCCGGACTCCCTGGACACCTCGGTACGGCGCTCCGCCGACGACATGTCCGCGCTGCTCGCGCGGGCGGCGGCCCGCCGCACCACGGCCGTACGCCTCGGGGCCGTCGCGGCCGTCGTGCTGGTCGCCGCCGGGGTCGTGGTGGCGCTGTACGCCGCGCGCCCGTCCGGCGCGCCTGCACGGACCGGTGGGGCCGCGAGCCCGGGCGGTGCGGCCCCGGGCACGTGGACGGCGCGATCCGGGCCCGCGTGTTCGACGGGGAAGGCGGTGGCGATGGACACCACCGGCTCCTGGAAACCGCTGACGGGCAGCGGCACGGCCGGCTGTGGGGACGCCCTGATCCACCGCACGACCGACAGCGGTGACGGGGCGAACTGGATCTTCTACCCGGGTGTGGGCAAGACCTGTACGTTCCACATCGACGTCCCTGCTTCGGACGTCGTCACCGCCAGTAACGTCATTTACCAGGCGTGGGACACGATTCCAGGCAAGCACACGGACGAACACCGCATCGGCGGCAATATCCGTACCGACCAGCGGGCCAATCGCGGCCGGGCCATCACCATCACGTTCGGCCCGACCAAGAACGGCACCATCGACCTGCAGATCTACGACGACTATCCCGAGCACGAGATCGAGGCAGCCAGTACGGTCACGGCCACCTGCCGCTGAGCTCGGCGTTCGGTTTGTTCGGTTGCTCGCGCTTTATCCGGCGAACAGCTCAGGCACCTTATCGCCGGAAGCGTACGCAGGCTCCGGTCCCGCGCATGACGCGGGGCCGGAGCCTGCGATGAACGGTTTCGCCGACGGCCCGTCAGCGGCCGTTGTTGGGACACTCGTCCCAGCTGCCGGCGTTGTCGAGATCCCCGTCGTAAATCCATCCCTGCGTGGAGGTGCCGGCGATCCGTACATGAGTCCAGGAGTTGCCGTAGGCGTTGACCACGAAGCAGTGGTAATAGACCGTCCGGCCTTTGCCGGGCGTGGCGACGACGGAACACGCCGCGTACGGGCCGCTGTGAATGGGATTCCGCAGAACAGCTAGCTCTTCGAGGGCGGGGTAGGGCTCCGGGTGATGGCCTCGCGGGCGGATGTCGCTGGACTTGCCGAGAAGGTGTTCGGCATTCCCGAGCTGCGGCCTGCGCAGCGAGAGGCCGCCGAGACGCTGGTCACGGGCCGGGACGGCCTGGTGGTGATGCCCAGCGGGGGCGGAAAGTCGGTGATCTACCAGGCGGCGGCGGTCGCGCTCGGCGGTCCGGCGGTGGTGATCTCGCCCCTGGTGTCGCTGCAGCGGGACCAGACCCGGCGGCTGCGCGAGCGGGGGCTGCCGGCGGTCGCGCTCAACGCCACGGCGGGAGAGAAGCGGCGAAGCGAGGCGTACGGCCTGCTGCGCGGCGGCGCGCCGGCGTTCGTCTTCCTCGCCCCGGAACAACTCGTCCGTGACGACGTGCGCGCGGTGCTGCGCGAGGCGCCGCCGGTGCTGCTCACCGTGGACGAGGCGCACTGCGTCTCCGCCTGGGGGCACGACTTCCGCCCGGACTATCTACGGATCGGCGGGGTGCTGGACGGGCTCCCGCGCCGGCCCGTGGTGGCGGCGCTCACCGCGACGGCCGCGCCGCCCGTGCGGGAGGAGATCGTCGCGCGGCTCGGGCTCCGCGATCCGGCGCGTTTCGTGTCCGGGTTCGACCGCCCGGAGATCCGGCTCGCGGTGCCGGGCTTCCACGACGCCGGCGGCAAGGAGGACGCGGTCGTACGGCTCGTGGGCGAGCTGCCCGGGTCCGGCCTCGTGTACGCGGCGACGCGCCGGGAGGCCGAGGCGTACGCGGAACGGCTCGGGGTGCCCGCGTACCACGCGGGGATGCGCAAGAGCGCCCGCGAGGCGGCCCAGCGGGCGTTCATGGACGGGGCCACGATCGCCGCGACGAGCGCGTTCGGCATGGGCATCGACCGGCCGGACGTACGGTTCGTCGTGCACGCCTCCGCGCCGGGGTCGCTGGATGAGTACTACCAGGAGATCGGCCGGGCCGGCCGCGACGGCGAGCCGGCCACCGCGGTCTGCTGCTACCGGGCCGAGGACCTGGGCCTCCAGCGGTTCTTCGCCGGCGGCCGGCCCGACGAGGACCTCCTCGCCCGGGTGGCGGAGGCGGCCGACGGGCCGGTCTCACGCCGGGAGCTGGCCGAGCGCGCCGAGGTCTCGGGGCGCCGCCTCGGCGGCGCGCTGAACCTGCTGGAGTCGGCCGGCGCCGTCCGGCTGGGCCGGCGGGTGGAGCCGGTGCCCGGCGCTCCGGCACCGGCCGAGGCGGCGGCCGCCGCGGTCCAGGCGGCCGAACGGCACCGCTCGATCGAGCGTTCGCGCGTGGAGATGATGCGGCGCTACGCGGAGCTGACCGACTGCCGGCGCCGGTTCCTGCTGCGCTACTTCGGCGAGTTCACCCAGGACCCCTGCGGCCGGTGCGACAACTGCGAGGCCGGCTGGTCCACCCCGGCGGACGAGGAGGACGCCACGTACGCGCCGGGCGAGCGGGTGCACCACCGGGACTGGGGCCGGGGCACGCTTCTGGGCTACAAGGACGGCCGGCTCACCGTCGTCTTCGACCACGTCGGTTACAAGGAGCTCCTGGAGGACACCGTGGCCGGCGAGGACCTGCTCCGCCCGGTGCGCGACTGACACCGCCCGTTTGGCTCCGTGGACCTGGGTATTGCCACTGTGTGATGCCCGAACCGAAGGTGGAGACATCCGGCACGCCGCGTGGGTCCGGCGCCCTGCGGCGGAGCCTTTCCGCGGCCGGCGGATATCGGATGGCCTCGTGGCGTACCGGGCCCCCGGCGGTGACGCCGGTGGTGTGCGTGCACGGCGCCGGGGTCTCGAGCCGGCCGCTGCTCCCGCTGGTGGAGCGGCTGGGGGAGAGCGTTGAGACGTGGACGGTCGACCTCCCCGGCTTCGGGCGGAGTCCCCGGCCGGCCGAGCCGCTCGGGCTCACCGCGCTCGGTGACGCGCTGGCGGACTGGCTGGAGGCGGTGGAGCTGCCGCCGGTATGCCTGCTCGGCAGCTCGTTCGGCTGCCAGGTGGCGACCGACGTCGCGGTGCGTCATCCGGGCCGGGTGCGGTCGCTGGTCCTCGTCGGGCCGACGATCGACCCGATGGGACGCACGTGGCCGCGCACCACCGTGCGGTGGCTGCGCAACGCCGTACGCGAGAGCCCGCGGATGGTTCCGCTGAACCTCGCCGACTACCGCGACTGCGGTACCCGGCGGGTGCTGTTCACGTTCGGCGAGTCGCTGCGGGACCGGATGGAGGACCGCCTGCCGGCCGTCACCGTGCCGACGCTCGTCGTCCGGGGAGAGCGCGACGCGCTGGTGCCGCGGCCGTGGGCGGAGGAGGTCACCCGGCTGGTTCCGCGGGCGCGGCTGGCGACGGTGCCGGACAGCCCGCACACGGTTCCGTTCCGTGCGCCGGAGGCGCTCGCGGCCCTCGTCACCGAGTTCGTACGGCAGGACGCCGATGCGAGCGGATGAGCAGATCGCCGACTTCGACTCGGCCACCGGCATGCTGCGCGTACTCGGTGAGTACCTGCGCGGTCGCGACGCTCCGCTGCTCGCGCGTTACCCGGGCGCCGCCGAGCCGTTCGTGGCCGCGCTGCTCGGCGCGGCGAACCGGCTGCCCCGCCGGCTTCAGGAGAAGGCGTACGCCGCCAGCGGCTGGGCCGAGGCGCTCCCGGCCGACCGCATGGGCGAGGTACGCGCGGACGAACTCGCCGAGTGGGTCGTCGGCCGATACCCGCGGCGGCGCTATCCGGCGGTGTTCGTCGGCTCGTCCAACGGCGCGATGACGCACCTGGCCGCCGCTCTGGGGGCCTGCTGGCTGCCGCAGACCCTGCTGATCCCGGTGCGCCGCCGGGGCGGCCATCCCGACCGGCCCGCCGAGGCGCTGCGCACGCACCGGGACGCCGGGCGCGCGCTGCTGCGGGCCAACCCCGACCTCGAACTCCACCACATGCACGACGCGAACCAGGACCGCCTCATGGTGGCCGGCATGTCCTACTTTCGCGTCAAGTGGCGGCGGCTGCCCGAGGCGTACGAGCGGTTCCTGCGCGAGCGCCTGGCGCCCGGCGGCATGGTGATCAGTGTCGAGTGCGGGCTGAGCTGGCCCACCACCCGGATCGGCGAGCGGCACGTGTTCCAGCACGGCGCGCTGGGCGGAGCGACGGCGGAGGAGTTCCGGCACGGCAGCCCGCGCGTGGCGGAGTTCCTCGCGCGGTACGGCTCGCCGTACGACCGGTGGGACGCCCCGGAACCGGACGGGGTGAGCCCGGAGGCCGAGTGGGGTTTCCAGGACGGTCTGCTGGACTCGCTCGGCGACGTCGCCGCCCGAGCGGGTGCGACTCTGCGGCGGCTGCGGTTCGACGCGCCGGAGGACCTCAGCCCGGTCGTCGCCGACCTGTACCGCGACTGGTACCGGCGCCGTGGCATCGCGCCGGACCGGCTCCTGGTGGAGAACTTTCTGCTGGTCGAGCCCTGGTGGACCCTGCGCACCGGATCGGTGCCGTTCTGGACGGTCTTCAACACCGAGCCGTCCCGGCAGGCACTGCTGCGCCACCTCGACCAGGCCGATCCGTACGATGAGATCCGGCTCATCCTGTTCTCCCACGGCGTCGAGTCGGTCGGCCTCGCGTCCATCGACGACTGGGGCCGCGTGCTCGACCGGGCGCGGAAGGTCGGCGTCTTCACCGGGGTCGACGCCCGTGCCTACCCGCGCGACTTCGCCGTCTTCGCCCGTGCCCATCGCGAGCTCGCCCGGACCCGGCACCGGGTCCCCATGCCCGCCAGGCCTCTCGATGTCGCCGACGTGGACGAGTTCCTGGAGAAGCGGGACGACGTCGGCTGGTCGGCCTGATGGCCGAAGACGCACCGATCGTCGACGCGCTCGCGAAGCTGCTCCAGCGCTCACACCTGCTGGTGCCCGCGGACCTGGCGGCCGAGTTCACCGACGCGGTGCGCCCGCTGGGGATCTCCGAGGTCCGGTTCTATCTGGTCGATCTCCAGCAGCAGCGGCTGCGGCCGATGGCCGGTGCCTCCGGCCGTACGCCTCCGGCGCTCAGGATCGTCTCCACACCGGCGGGGGAGGCCTACCAGACGACCAGTGTGCGGAGCACCCTGGCGGAGGGAGAGCGCCGCCTGTGGATTCCCCTTCTCGACGGCACCGAGCGGCTCGGCGTCATGGAGGTCGTGTCCCCGGGCGACGACGCGGACGTCGACCAGGCGGAGCTGGAGCGATGCCGCATGCTGGCCTCGCTGGCCGCACTGATCATCACCAGCAAGTACGTCTCCAGCGACATCTACGCGCGGCTCCGGCGGCGCCGCGAGATGGCGATTCAGGCGGAGATGGCCTGGGCGTTCATGCCACCGCGGACGCTCGCGACCCGAAGGGTCATCCTGGCCGCGAGCCTGGAGCCGGCGTACGACGTCGGAGGGGACGCGTTCGACCACTCGCTTTTCCGCGATCACCTGTACTTCTCGCTGTTCGACTCGGTCGGCCACGACCTGACCGCCGGTCTGATCTCCAGCGTCGCCATGGCCTCCAGCCGGGCCGCGCGCCGTGCCGGTGGAACGCTGTCCGACAGCGTCGCGCAGGCGGATCGCGCCATCGCCGGCCAGTTCGGTGAGTCACGGTTCGCCACCGCGCTGCTGTGCGACCTCGACATGGACACCGGCGAGCTGAGCTGGATCCCCTGCGGTCATCCTCCGCCGCTGCTCATCCGCGACAACATGGTGATCAAGCAGCTCGTCCGCGAGCCGTGGCTGCCGCTCGGCCTGGGGGACACGGGCGAGCCCATGTCCCCGACCGTGTACACCGAAGAGCTCCAGCCGGGTGACCGGGTGCTCCTCTTCACCGACGGTGTCCTCGAAGCACGCGCGCAGAGCGGTCGCGAGCTGGGAGTGACGGGCCTGAGCGACTTCATCATCCGGCACAGCGCCGAAGGCCTCGCCGCTCCGGAGACGTTGCGCCGTCTCAACCAGGCGATCCTGGACCATCAGCACGGACGCCTCCGCGATGACGCCACGGTCGTTCTCGTGGAGTGGATGCCTGCCGACCCCGAAGAACGCCTCACCCTGTGAGTCACGGGAGCGACGGCGCGGTCCTTTGCCGGCGCGCGGTCCGGGCCGGACGCCACGTGGCGACCAGGGCGGCGGCGAGCAGGAGTTCGGCGATGTCCCCGCCGTAGTACATGATCTCCGCGCCGCCGCGGACCTGCGCGATCGGGGCGTGGACGTCGATGAGGAACCCGCCGTACAGCAGTTGCGCGATGACGGCGTGCCCGGCGATGGCCACGCCGAGGACGACCAGCCGGGCCCGGACGCCGGGTCTCGCCGGCGCGGGGTCGCGCCCGGCGATGACCCACGCGAACAGGCAGCCCGACAGCAGGAAGTGCAGGTGCAGCAGCCAGTGCAGGGCCGGTCGCGCGGCCGTGGCGTCGTACAGCGGGGTGAAGTAGAGGACGGCCAGGCCGCCGGTGCTGAGGCACAGCGCGATGAGCGGATGGGCCGCCACCCGCACCGGCCGGCCGCGCAGGGCGCCGGTCAGCCGCCGGGCGTGCCGGGCGGGCAGCGCGCGCAGCAGCACGCTGCCCGGCGCGCCCAGTACCAGGGCCGGCGGGGCGTACATGGCGATCAGCAGGTGCTGGAGCATGTGCCCGCGGAAGTCCTCGTGCGCGAACGGGGCGATCGGCGGCAGCAGGGCCGCGGCCAGCACGGCGCATCCGGTGAGGAACGCCGCCGTGCGCCACCGGTCCCGCGAGCGGTGGGCCGGCCGGGCGCCACGCCGTACGAGCAGCAGGTAGCCGGCCGCGAGCAGCACGACGACGGTCACGGCCGGAACGGCCTGCCACGACCCGTCGTGATGCGCGGGCATCGGGTGGTCGTGCATCAGGCGCTCCGCGGCCGGTCGCGGGCGCCGTCCGGCTCGGGGTCGAAGGGCGTGCCGGAACGCTGGACCAGGTAGCCGACCAGCAGGAGCACGGCGCCGAGCACCAGGAAGCCGATGTCCCACCAGAGCTGGTGGGGACCGGTCCGTACGTGGTGGATGCCCAGGATCTGGTGGTCGAGGAGGCCTTCGACGAGGTTGAAGAGCCCCCAGCCCGCGAGTATCCAGCCCCACAGCACCCGGGAGGTCCACACGCGGCGCCGCCGGTGGGTGACCCGGGAGTAGAGGATGGCCAGCCCGATGAGTACCGACAGCCAGCAGACGACGTGGAACAGGCCGTCCCAGACCGTGTTCATCTGGAGTCCTGAGACGGTGTGGGGGTTGTAGTACTTCACGCCGATGTTGTCGGTATCGGTGCTGCTGAGCATGTGGTGCCACTGCAGCAACTGGTGCAGCAGGATGCCGTCGACGAACCCGCCCAGCCCCACGCCCAGCACGATCCCCGGCAGCTGGAGGCTCGCCGGCGTCGCACCCGCCCTGACCTGGTCGGTAGCGGCGGTCATCATGTCCCTTTCGCCCGGCATTGGGAGAGTGAAGATCAGCGCTCTCCTCTGGGCCGCTACCCGGTGAACGAGCGGCCAACCGCCGGACGGGTATAACGCCGAAGAGCCGATGGCGGGGGCCGCGACGGCGTACGGACCGCCGTTCCGGCGGGTGTGACGGCCCCGGCCCGCATGGGGCGGAGGGTCACGGGTAGGGCGGGGCGGTGGCAGAGCCCGAACGGCCACGCGGCAGCGCGTCGACCAGCCGGAACGGCGACGAGGTCGGCGCCTGCGGGTGAGGAGGCAGAGAGATGAAGCGACATTCGGGCCGGCTCACGATCGCGGTTCTGGCGCTGGCGGGCGCCGCGGCGTGCTCGACGGGAGGTGGCGCGGTCCATGCCGCCGACACCGGCACGCCGTCCGCGACCGGCGGCGACCGGACCTGGCTGGCAGCGCTCCACCAGGCGAACCTCGCCGAGATCCAGGCCGGCGAACTGGCGAAGAAGAAGGGCACCACCCCGGCGATACGGTCCGTCGGCGCGATGATCGTCACCGACCACGTCGCCTCGGACGACCAGGTGGCGCGGGTCGCCAAGAGCCTGAAGATCACGCTGCCGTCGTCGGCGGCGCCGGCGGACGCCGCGGCGGCGAGCCGGCTCGCCAACGAGTCCGGTGGGACGTTCGACCACGACTTCGTCTCCACCATGATGACCGGCCACCAAAAGATGATCAGCAAGACCCAGACCGAGATCGCCCAGGGCACCGAGCCGCAGGTGAAGAACCTCGCCCAGAGCACGCTCCCGGTGCTGCGCAAGCACCTGACGGCCCTGCGGAAGGCGGCGCCCACCGGCTGAGCCGAACGCTCGCGTAGGGCGCGTCTCAAAGACAGCGGGGCTTTGAGACGCGCCCTCTAAGGCCCAGGGCCATTGCCCGGGCCGGTGGACGGTCGCGTACCCCGTCGACCGGAGCCCGGGTCGGCCGGTTCAGCCGGTGGACACGGCCTGGAGCAGTTCGCCCACTTGGGGGTCGGGGAGCGCGCGGGCGACGTCGGCCTGGGCGACGATCCCGACGAGGGTGTGCCCGTCGATCACGGGGAGGCGGCGGACCCTGTGGTCGGCCATCGTGCGCAGGATCTCCCTGGCGTCGTCGTCGGCGCCGATGGTGACGGCTTCGCCCTGAGCCAGATCACCGGCCTTGGTCGCCGCCGGGTCGTGGCCCGCGCCGAGGACCTTCACGACGATGTCGCGGTCGGTCAGCATCCCCTTCAGCCGGTCGTCCCGGCCGCAGATGGGCAGGGCGCCCACACCGTGTGCGGCCATCTTCTCCGCCGCGACCAGAACGGACTCGTAGTCGCGTACGCACTCGGTCCCGCCGGTCATGATCTCGCGTGCGGTCGTCACGGTCTCCTCCTTCACGTCTCGCGGACCCGGCGTTCACCGCCGGCGCTGCTCCGCGCTACCCGCGCGACGCGCGAACCAACATGGCGGGCGACCGCGTTCCGGGCGGCGGTCGCGGCGAGCGAGACGGCGAACAGCGCCCCGGTGACGACGGTGACGGTGCCGCCGGCGGCGACGTCGTAGCGGGTGGAGATGAGCACGCCGGCCAGTCCGCAGCCGGCGCCCACGGCCACCGCGACCGCGGTCATCGCCGGGATGTCGCGGGTCCACAGGCGGGCGATGGCGGCGGGTGCGACGAGCACGGCGACGGCCAGGATCGCGCCGACGGCCGGGACCGCGACGAGGATGACGGCCTCGACGGCCAGCAGCAGCGCCAGGTCGATCCCGGTCGCGCCGTACCCGGCGGCGGCGTGGCCCTCGGGGTCGAACGCGCGGAACGTCAGTTGCCGGCCCCCGGCGGTCACGAGGACGGCGACGATGACGCCGACCACCGAGACGGCGACCAGGTCGGCGGTCCCGACCGTGAGGATCTGGCCGACGGTGAAGGCCGTGAGGTCCTTGGAGAAGCCGTCGCGGGCCGACAGCAGGATGACGCCGAGCGCGAACCCGGCCGACAGCACGATGCCGATCGCCGTGGCCGTGCCCTGCTCCGGGCGCCGCGACAGCGCGAGGACGCCCAGCACGACCAGCACGCCGAACAGCCCGCTGCCGAGATAGAGGTTCACGCCGGCGATGGCGGCCAGGACGACGCCGGGGAAGGTGGCGTGCGTCATCGCCATCGTGAAGAACGGCAGCCGCCGCAGCAGGACCCGTACGCTGATCAGGCCGCCGACCGCACCGAGCAACACGGCCTCGACGATCGCCTTGTCGACCGCGGTCATGAGTCCTCCTTCGTCGGAGGGCGTGACCACAGGGGCGTGTCTTCGATTCCCTCGCTTCGCTCGGTCATGGGGTCCTCCGCGTCGCTCTGAACGCCAGCGCGCCGAGGTGGCAGGCGATGAGGATCAGGACGACGGTGGCGCCGGAGGCCAGCCGCAGGCCGTGGTGGACCGAGGCGTCGTAGCTGACCGCGAGCCCGGCCCACCCGCCGAAGGCGCCGATGACGGCCGCGGCCGGCACGATGAGCGCGAGCCGGTCGGACAGGAGGCGAGCGGCGGCCGCGGGGACGATGAGCAGCGCGATGACCAGCACGGTGCCGACGGCGCGCACGGCGGCGACGACGACCAGCGCGACGATGGCGTTGGTGGCCAGGTCCAGCAGGCCGATCCGGTACCCGGCCGCCCGCGCGCCCTCCGGGTCGAAGGCGCGGGCGAGCAGCGGCCGTCGCAGCACCGCCAGCGCCGCGACGACCAGCGCGGTCACCACCAGGGTCTCGGTCAGCTGCTGCGGCGTGACGGTCAGGATCCGCCCGAACAGGAACGCGGTCAGGTCCGCGGTGTAGCCGGACTCGCGGGAGACGAGCACGACGCCGAGGGCGAAGAAGGTGGTGAGCAGCACCGCCAGCGCGGCGTCCTCGGTGACCGCCCGGTGCCGGGTGATGAGGGTGAGCAGCGCGGCGGTCGCCGCGGCGGCGGCGAGGGCGCCCCAGAAGACGCCGCCCTCGCCGCTGAGCAGGTAGCCGATGACGACGCCGGGGAAGACCGTGTGCGTGAGCGCGTCGGTCATGAACGCCAGGCGGCGCAGCAGGATCAGCACGCCGACGGTGCCGGCCAGCGCCCCGAGGACGAGCAGCTCCGCCAGCGCCCGGCCCATGAACGGGTAGGCGAACGGCGCGATGAAGATCTGTTCCATGGCCCGGCCTCAGGAGTGGGCGACGATGACCCGGTCACCGCGCAGTTCGAGGGCGTGCCCGCCGTACGTCGCGCGCAGCCGGTCCGGGGTCAGCGTCAGCCGGGTGGGGCCGAAGCCGTACTGCCGGCGGTTGAGCAGGCAGACCTCCTCGCAGGCCAGGTGGGCCAGGGCGAGGTCGTGCGTGGAGACGACGACGGCCGTACCCTGCCCTTTGAGCACGGCGACGGCGTCCAGCAGGGCCTGCTCGCTGACGGCGTCGACGCCGTTGAACGGCTCGTCCAGCAGCAGGAGCCGGGGCTCGGCGGCGATCGCGCGGGCGAGCAGCACGCGCTGGCGCTGCCCGCCGGACAGCGTGCCGAACCGGTGCCGGGCGCGGTCGGCCAGCCCGACCTGTTCGAGGGCGTCGCGGGCGGCCTGCCGGTCCGCCGCCCTGGGGCGGCGCAGCGGGCCGATACGGCGGTAGCGGCCCATGAGCACGACCTGGACGACCGAGATGGGGAACTCCGGGTCGAGCGTGTCGGCCTGGGGCACGTACGCCACCTCGCGCCGTGCCTGGGCGGGCGTCCGGCCGAGGACGGTGATCCGCCCGGACGCGAGCGGTACGAGACCGAGGATCGCCCGGATCAGGGTCGACTTGCCCGCACCGTTCGGGCCGATCAGGGCGACCGCCTCGCCGGGAGCGGCCATGCCGTCGATGTTCTCCAGGGCCGGCGCGGAACCGTAGCTGACGGTGACCCCGTCCAGCTCCAGGGCCGCAGGCGTGTCCGTGGGGGTGCTCACGGTCAGCCCTTCAGCGCCGTGACGATGGTGGTGGTGTTGTGGCGCTCCATGTCGATGTACGTGGCGCCGGCCGAGCCCGCGGGGCCGAGCGTGTCCCCGTACAGGGAGTCCTCTCCGGCCTCGACCTTCACGCCCGCCTGCTCGCCGATGGCCTCGGCGGTCTTCGGGGGGAGTGAGGACTCGGAGAAGATCGCCTTGGTGCCGGTCGCCTTGATCTTGGCGGTGAGGGCGCTCAGCTGCTTGCCGGACAGCTCGGCGGACGTGTCGAAGCTCGGGATGATCGAGCCGACGAACGTCAGGTGGTAGCGGTCGATGTAGTAGCCGAAGGCGTCGTGGTTGGTGACCAGCTTGCGCCGGTCGGCGGGCACCGTGTCGATCTGCCCGGCGATCCAGGAGTCGAGCCGGTCGAGCTTTCCGGTGTAGGAGGCGAGGTTCGCCTCGTACGCCGCCTTGCCGCCGGGGTCCTCGGCCTCGAAGGCGGCGGCGATGTCGCGGCTCATGACCTCGGCGTTCTTCGGGTTGTGCCAGATGTGCGGGTCCCCTGCCGCCTCTTCGCCGGTCCCTTTGCGGATGGTCACCCCCTTGCTGGTGTCGACCAGGGTGCCGTGGAACCCGGCGGACTTGACCGTCTGGTCGAGCCACCGTTCCAGTCCCACACCGTTCTCGACGACGACGTCGGCCTCGGCAAGGGCCTGAACGTCGGCGGGGGACGGCTCGTAGTCGTGAGGGTCGACGTTCGGCTTGAGGATCTGCGTGACCGTGACGTGGTCACCGCCGATGTTGCGAGCGAAGTCCGCGACCTGCGTGGTCGTGGCGACCACCTTCAGCCGCCCGCCGTCACCGGCCTTCGCGGAGCCGGAACCACCACACGCCGTGGCCATGACCAGGAGTCCCCCCAGGACCACAGCCGAAGTCTTGATACCCAACACGTCTCCTCAGGTGCGCACTTCATCAAGATGAAAATGAAAACCAGTCTCATCATCATGAGATCGGAAACGGTTGTCAATGTCGTTAGATGTCCGACTCGCTGGACGGTGGACTCGTGTCACAGGCCGGGCGACCGGAAGCCTCGGGGTCCTGTCGACGGGGCTGTGGGGATGCTCACAGACCTCGTGGGTTGACCCGTATACACGCGTGTACGTATTGTCCCACTAAATCGATAGGAATAACCTCCTATAGCTCCTACGACTCGTCTGCGCAGGTCGCGGGCGAGGTCGGTTGCTGCTCTTCTGCTGGGGACCTCACGTGAACAACCTTTCTCGTCGCGGGCTGCTGCGCGGTGCTGCTCTGGGTGCCGGTGCGCTGGCCCTGAACGCCTGCCGGAATCCGTTCTCCTCCTCCGGCTCCTCGGGCGGCGGTTCGTCGTCCGGGCCGGTCGTGTTCGGCGTCTGCGGGCCGATGACCGGCGACAACGCGGAGTACGGGGCCATCTGGAAGAAGGCCTTCAACCTCGCGATCAGCGAGGTCAACAAGGCCGGCGGGATCGGGGGCCGGAAGGTCCAGGTCGACATCCAGGACAGCCAGGCGAACCCGCGCCAGGCCGTGACGATCGCGCAGAAGTTCGCCTCCGACGGCAGGATCGTCGCCGAGCTCGGTGACTTCGCCAGCCCGGCCTCCATGGCCGCGTCCAGCATCTACGAGCGGGCCAGGCTCACGCAGTTCGGCATCACCGACTCCCACCCCGATTTCACCAAGGGCGGGCAGTACATGTGGAGCAACGCCGAGAGCCAGGACGACTCCGCCAAGAGCCAGGCCGACCTCGCGCACAGGTACGGCACCCGGCACGCCGTGGTCTACCTCGACACCGACTGGGGAGCCACGGTCTGGAAGATCTACCAGAAGGCGGCCAAGGCCAACGGCGACACGATCACCTATTCGTCCGGGTTCATCGCCTCGTCCACCGACTTCCGGCCGACGCTCATCAAGGCGCACCAGTCGAAGCCGGACGTGCTCACCATCATCGGCTACTACAAGGACGCCGCCCTGCTCACCCAGCAGGCGCGGGCCGTCGGGTTCGAGTCGACGCCGATCATCGTCTCCAACAGCGCGTACTCACCGCAGTACCTCACGCTCGGCGGTGACGCGACCAACGGCGTACGGCTCAACACCACCTTCTTCGCCGACGACCCGCGGCAGGAGGTGAAGGCGTTCGTGCGGAAGTGGCAGAGCCTCTACCACGAGACCCCGGACATGTTCGGCGCCGGCGCGTACGACGCCATCAACATCCTGATCTGGGCGGCCAGGAAGTACGGCGCGACCCGGGCCGGCATCCACGAGGGGCTGCTCAAGGGGAAGGACATCCCCAGCGTGGTCACCGGGCCGTTCGCGTTCGGGCCCAACCGGCGCGTCGGCACTCCGCACTTCATCGAGGTCGTCGTCAAGGACGGCAAGTACGTCCTCGCCGGCAAGTAGCGCGATGCTCTCCATCCTCATCTCCGGCGTCATCAACGGCGGCGCGTACGCGCTGCTCGCGGTGGGCATCTCGCTGATCTTCGGCGTCTCCAACCTCATCAACTTCGCCCAGGGGGCGGTCTTCGCCGTGGGCGCGCTGGTCGGCTGGTGGCTGATCGCCCGCGAGCACTGGCCGCTGTGGGCCGCGGTCATCGGCGTCGTCGTCTTCACCGGCCTGCTCGGCCTGGTCATCAACGTGCTCGCGGTGCAGCCGCTCGCCGGCGCGCCGCCGATCGCGGCCCTGCTGTCCACCTTCGCCGTCTCGATCATCCTGGCCAACGCCGCCCAGCTCGTCTTCTCCCCGGACACCCGGAGGTTCCCGCAGCTGCTGTCCAGCGACGACTTCGAGCTGGCGGGCGTACGGTTCGGCACGCTGCACATCGTCATCCTCTCGATCACCGCCGCGGTGATCACGGCGCTGGCGGCGTTCCTGCGGTACCACCGGCTCGGCCAGGCCATCCGGGCCACGGCACAGGACCGCGACGCCGCCGCGCAGATGGGCATCCCCGTGCGCGCCGTCGAGAACATCGCCTTCGTCCTGGCCTCCGCGCTCGGCGGGCTGGCCGGGGTGTTCGTCGGCATGTACGTCAGCAACGTCAACCCGACCATCGGCGACACCGCGGTGTTCGAGGCGTTCACCGCGGCCACGCTGGGCGGGCTCGGCAGCATGCCCGGCGCGATCGTCGGCGGCGTCCTGCTCGGCGTCGCCGAGGCGTTCGGCATCGCGCAGTGGGGCGACGGCGCCCGCCAGCTCATCACCTTCGTCGTCCTCATCGCGGTGCTGTGGCTGCGCCCGTCCGGGCTGCTGGGCAAGGCCCGTACGCTCGCGGCCGAGCCGATGACCGGCACCTTCTTCGGGCTCGGCACCCCCTACCGGCTGCGGCGCTGGCAGGCCGCGGCGCTGATCGTGTTCGCCGTCGCGGTCGCGCCCTTCCTGTTCAGCGCCTACGTGCTGGAGGTCGGCACCCAGATCCTGGTCTTCGCGATCCTGGCCCTGTCACTGACCCTGCTCACGGGCAACGCCGGCCAGATGTCGCTCGGCCAGGCGGGCCCGCTGGCGCTCGGCGCGTACTGCTCGGCGCTGCTGACCACGCGGGCCGGGCTCGGGTTCTGGCCGAGCCTGCTGATCTCGGGCCTCGTCGCCGCGGTCGTGAGCGTGGTGCTGGTGTCGCCGAGCTGGCGGCTGCGCGGCCACTACGTGGCCATCGCCACCCTCGGCACCGGCGCGATGATCGCCGCGTTCATCCTCAACGCCGGTGACCTGACCAACGGGCCGCAGGGCATCTCCGGGATCCCGCAGCCGTCGATCCTCGGGTTCCGCTTCGAGGCCCCGGCCACGTACTACCTGCTGGACCTGGTGATCCTGCTGCTGGTCATCGGCGTCGTACGGCGGCTGCAGGACTCCCCGCTCGGCAACGTCTGGGCGGCGATCCGGGAGGACGAGATCGCCGTACGGTCCGCGGGCGTCAACGCCGCCTCGTACAAGTCGCTGGCGTTCGCCGTCGGCGGTTTCTTCGCCGGGATCGCCGGCAGCCTGCAGGCCCACCAGTACGGCTACATCGACCCGACCCTGTTCAACATGCAGACCTCGCTGCTCGCCGTGACGATCGTCGTGCTCGGCGGGATCCGTTCGCCGCTGGGCGTCCTGCTGGGCAGCGTCGTCCTCGTGGGCGTTCCGGAGCTGTTCCGCGGCCTGCAGGACTACCGGATGCTCGTCTACGGCGCGGTGCTGGTGCTGCTCATCCGCTTCCGCCCGCAGGGACTTCTCGGAAGGAAGGCGGCGTGAAGGAAGAGCTCCTGAGGGTGTCGGGCCTGTCGCTGGCGTACGGCAGTCTGCGGGCGGTCGACGACGTCTCCTTCGCCGTACGCGAGGGCGAGGTGGTGAGCATCATCGGGCCCAACGGGTCCGGCAAGACGAGCACGATCAACCTGATCAGCGGGCTGCTCAGGCCGCAGGCGGGCCGGATCGTCTTCGCCGGGCGGGAGATCCAGGGCCACAAGGCGCACCGCGTCGCCCAGGCCGGCATCGCCCGCACCTTCCAGAACGGCCGCGTGTTCGGCAACCTGACCGTCGCCGAGAACGTGGAGGTCGGCCTGCATGAGACGCGCCTCGCCGGCCCGCTGCGCTCGTGGTCGAACACCCCGGTGGCGCGATGGGCGCCGCTGTTCCTCGAAACCCTGGTGAACCTCGCCGGCGGGCGGCGCCGGCGCCGCGAGCGCGCGGAGGTGGGGCGCCTGGTCGGCGAGCAGCTCGACCGGTTCCCGGACCGGCTGCCGGACCGCGCCGACCACCTCGCCTACAGCCTGTCGTACGCGAACCGGCGGCGTACGGAGATCGCCCGTGCGCTGGTGTCCAGGCCGCGGTTGCTCCTGCTGGACGAACCGACGGCGGGCATGAACCCGGCGGAGACCGACGAGATCATGCACAAGCTGCTGGAGCTGAAGGCGGCCGGCCAGACCATGCTCCTGGTGGAGCACAAGATGGACCTGGTCAACACGGTCTCCGACCGCGTGGTGGTGCTGGACGGCGGCAAGCTGCTCGTGGACGACGTGCCCGAGGTCGTCCAGGCCGATCCCCGCGTCATCGAGGCGTACCTCGGACGCCGAAGGGCGCCGGTGTCCGATGTCTGAGCCGATCCTGTCCCTGCGCGACGTCGACGTTCACTACGGGCACTTCCACGCCCTGCACTCGGTGTCGATCGACGTGTTCGACGGCGAGATCGTCTGCCTGCTGGGCGGCAACGCCTCCGGCAAGTCCACCACGATGAAGACGATCCTCGGCCTGGTGCGGCCGACCGCCGGGAAGGTCCTGCTCGACGGCGCCGACGTCACCCGCGAGTCGACACCGGCCCGCGTCCGCCGGGGCGTCGCCTCGGTGCCGGAGGCCCGGCGGGTGTTCCCGGAGATGACCGTGGAGGAGAACCTCCGGATGGGCGCGTTCACCCGCCGGCCCCGCCGCGAGATCGCCGCCGACCTGGAGACGATGTACGACCTGTTCCCGCGCATCGCGGAGCGGCGCCGGCAGGACGCGGGAACGCTGAGCGGCGGGGAGCAGCAGATGCTCGCCTTCGCCCGCGCCCTGATGTCCAAGCCCAGGGTCGTCTGCATGGACGAACCCACCATGGGCCTGTCGCCCCTGTTCGTCGACCGGGTGCTGGACACCGTCGTACGGCTCAACCGCGAGCTGGGCATCACCGCGTTCATGGTCGAGCAGAACGCCGAGCTGGCGCTGTCGATCGCGCACCGCGGATACCTGCTCGCGACCGGCGACCTGGTGCTGTCCGGCCCGGCGGGAGAGCTCGTCGACAACCCGAAGATCCGCGAGAGCTACCTCGGCAAAGCCGTTCAAAAGGACTGAAACGGAGAGACCATGACGGTGCACGGCATTCCCGACGTGCTCGACCACCTCGTCTACGCCACCCCCGACCTGGCCGGTACGGTCGCGGACTTCACCCGCCGTACGGGCGTGGCCCCCGTCGCCGGCGGCGCGCACCCGGACCGGGGAACCGCCAACTACCTGGTGGGGCTGGGCGGGCGAAGCTACCTGGAGATCATCGGCCCGGATCCCGGGCAGCCCGAACCGGCTCGCCCGCGTCCGTTCGGCCTCGACGGCCTGACCGCCGCCAAGGTGGTCACCTGGGCGATCCGCCCCGCCGACGTGGACGCCACGGTCGCCCGCGCCCGGCAGCGCGGCTACGACCCCGGCGAGGTACGGCCGCTGAGCCGCCGCCGGCCCGACGGCTCGCTGCTGGAGTGGCGCCTCACGCCGTCGGAGGACGCTCACCCGTCCGGCCTGGTCCCGTTCCTCATCGACTGGGGCGACGCGGCGCACCCGACCGCGGCCGGGCTGCCGGAGACCCCGCTGACGGCGCTGACCGCCCAGGCGCCCGACCCCGTCGAGATCGCCTCCCTGCTGGCCGCCGTCGACGTGGGCCTTCCCGTACGGACCGGCCCGCTCGGCCTGACCTTCACCATCGACACCCCGAACGGCCCCGTCACCGTGGCCTGAAAGAGAGGAAGGCCATGACGGCCACCATGCGCGCCGTCGTGCTCACCGAGCACGGCGACCTGGAGAATCTGAGCCTGCGCGACGACCACCCCCGCCCGACGCCCGCACCCGGGCACGTCGTGGTCAAGGTGCGGGCCACGTCGTTCAATTACCACGACGTGTTCACGATGCGGGGCATGCCGGGCATCCGCATCCCGCTGCCCGTCATCATCGGCCTGGACATCGCCGGCGAGGTCGACGAGCTGGGCGAGGGCGTCGAGGGCTGGCGGCCCGGCGACCGGGTGCTGGTCCACCCGCACCACCCGCAGCGCGGGCTGATGGGGGAGACCCTCGACGGAGGCCTCGCCCAGTACGTCCTGGTCTCCGCGGAGCAGCTGATCGCCCTCCCCGACAAGGTCTCGTTCGCCGACGCGGCGGCGCTGCCGGTCGCGTACGGCACGGCCCATCGCATGATCGTGGACAAGAAGACCGTACGCGCCGGCGACTCGGTCCTGGTCCTCGGCGCGTCGGGCGGCGTCGGCACCGCCAGCGTGATCCTGGCCAAGAAGCTCGGCGCCGAGGTGATCGCCGCCGTGGGCGGCGAGGACAAGGCGCGGCGCATGCTCGAACTGGGCGCCGACCACGCCATCAACTACCGCGAGGTCGACTTCCGCCAGTGGGTCAGGGACCGCTACGGCAAGCCGCAGCGGCACAGCGACGACGGCGGAGTGGACGTCGTCGTCAACTACACCGGAGGCGACACCTGGGCGCCGACCCTGCGCAGCGTGAAACGCGGCGGCAAGATCCTCGTCTGCGGCGCGACCGCGGGCTTCGACCCGCCCGAGGACCTGCGTTACATCTGGACCTTCGAGCTCCAGGTGATCGGCTCCAACGGGTTCAGCGCGGACGACTTCCACGCGCTGCTCGCCGGTGTGGCCGCCGGGGAGTTCGCCCCGGTCGTGGACGAGGTGATGCCGCTGTCGAGGGCGCACGAGGGGCTGCGCCGGCTCCGCGACCGTGAGGTCATCGGGAAGATCGTGGTCGACCCCTGGCTGGAGGGCTGAGGCGTGCCGGAGACACTGCTGCCGCGCGCCGACGAGGTCGAGCGGCTGATCCTGGCGAGCCCGTTCCACCGGTGGCTGGGCCTGCGGGTGACCGCGCTGAGCGAGCGCAGCATCACCGTTCAGGCGCCCTGGCGGGAGGAGTTCGTCTCCGACCCCGGACGCGGGACCGCCCACGGAGGCGTGCTCGCGGCGATGGCCGACCTCGCCGCCGACTGGGCCCTCGTCGGCACGATCGGCCGCGCGGTCCCCACCGTCGACCTGCGCGTGGACTATCTGCGCCCGGCCCGCCCGGGCCCGCTCACCGCGGTCGGGACCGTGGTCAAGCCCGGCCGCCAGGTGTCGGTGTCCGAGGCGGTCGTGACGGGCGCGGACGGCAAGGTGGTGGCCGTCGGCCGGGGCACCTTCCTGTCCGCCGTCGAGGGAGCGTCGCGGTGACCTTCGACTACGTCAACCAGGGCGACGCGGTGAGCCTGACCCGGCCGGACCATCCGGCGTTCGTGGAGACCGACACCGCCGGGGCGGCACTCGGCACGTGGACGTACGCCGAGTTCGACACCGCCGTGCGGGCGACCGGCCAGTGGCTGCGCGAGCAGGGCTTTCCCATCGGCGCGCGCGTCGGCCTCGTCGGCCTCAACAGCGTCCGCTGGGTGGTGGCGTTCTACGCGCTGCAGCGTGCCGGGCTGGTGCCGGTGCCGATCAGCCACAAGCTGCCCCGGTCGGGCGTGGAGTACATCCTCACCGACTCCGGTGCGGTCGCGGTGTTCACCGACGAACGGGCGCTGAGCGTGGACCTTCCGCGCTTCCCGCTGGAGGAGGTCGGGTGCGACCTCGCCGCCGACCCCGAGCGGTTCGTCTCGCACCGGCCCGCGCCCACCGACGCCGCCATGTTCCTCTACACCTCGGGCTCCACCGGCCGGCCGAAGGGCGTCGTGCTGTCGCAGCGCAGCCACCTGTGGGTGCTGGAGGTGCGCGCGGCCACGCCGCCACCGCCGGGGAACCGCAACCTGGTCGCGGCGCCGCTGTACCACATGAACGCGCTCGCGAACGTGCAGTCGGCCCTGGCGACGGGCGTCACCAGCGTGGTCATGCCCGCCTTCGACGCCCGTGGCTACCTGCGGGCCATCGCCGAGCACCGGGTCACCCGGCTGACCGCGGTGCCGCCGATGATCGCGATGCTCTTCCAGGAGCGGGACCTGGTCCAGAGCCTGGACCTGTCCAGCGTCACCGAGGTGTTCATGGGGTCGGCGCCGGCCAGCCAGAGCCTGTTCGACCAGGTCCGCGCCGTGCTCCCCGGCGCGCGGGTGCAGTTCGGCTACGGCACCACCGAGTCCGGGCCGATCGCGTTCACCGCGCATCCGGGCGGCCTGCCCACCCCGGACGGCTCGGTCGGCGTGGCCGACCCGCACGTGGAGCTCCGCCTGGTCGACGGCGCCGGGACGGTCGTCCCGGACCAGGGGGTACTGGAGATCCGCTGCCCGGCGCTGATGACCGGCTACCACAACCGGCCCGACGTCCCGGACCCGGTCACCGCCGACGGCTTTTACCACACCAAGGACATCTTCCGCGTGGACGGTGATGGGTTCTACTTCTTCGTGGGCAGGTCCGACGACATGTTCGTCTCCGGCGGCGAGAACATCTACCCCGGCGAGGTCGAGCGGGTGATCCAGTCCCACCCGGACGTCCTGCACTCGGCCGTGGTCCCCGTACCGGACGAGATCAAGGGCACCAAGCCGGTCGCGTTCGTGGTCGTACGGGCCGGGGCGGAGGCCGACGCCGAGGGCATCAAGCGCCACGTGCTGGAGCACGCACCCGCCTACCAGCACCCGCGGCGGGTGTGGTTCGTCGACGCGCTCCCGCTCTCATCCACCAACAAGATCGACCGTGCGTCGCTGACCGAGCGTGCGCGGAAGGAGACCCTCGATGACCTTGCGCGATGACGCTCGTGCGCTCTCCGGTGACCTCGTCCGCCTCCGCCGCGAGATCCATGCGGACCCGGAGATCGGGCTGCGGCTCCCGCGGACGCAGCAGCGGGTCCTCGCCGCGCTGGACGGGCTGCCGCTGGAGGTCAAGACGGGCGGCGCGCTGGACTCGGTGACGGCCGTGCTGCGGGGCGGCGCACCGGGGCCGGCCGTCCTGCTGCGCGGCGACATGGACGCCCTGCCGGTGGTCGAGAAGACCGGCCTGCCGTACGCCTCGTCCAACGGCGCCATGCACGCCTGCGGCCACGACCTGCACACGGCCGGCCTGGTCGGTGCCGCGCGGCTGCTGTCCGCGCGGCGGGAACGCCTGGCCGGTGACGTGATCTTCATGTTCCAGCCCGGGGAGGAGGGCTACGACGGCGCCGGGCAGATGATCGCCGAAGGCGTGCTGGAGGCCGCCGGCGACCGCCCGGTCGCCGCCTACGGCGTGCACGTGAGCACCGAGCACGCGTCCGGCATGTTCCACGGCCGGCCGGGGACGCTGATGGCCGCCTCGGCCACCTTCGACGCCACGGTCCACGGGGCGGGAGGGCACGGGTCGCGCCCGCACGACGCCAAGGATCCCGTGCCGGTCGCGGCCGAGCTGATCACCGCGTTGCAGACCATGGTCACGCGACGCTTCGACGTGTTCGACCCGGTCGTGGTCACCGTCGGCCGGGTACGGGCCGGGGAGGCGGTCAACGTGATCCCCGACCACGCCTCGCTCGGCGCCACCGTCCGGGCCTTCTCTCCCGAGGCCATGCGCAGGGCGGAGGAGGAGATCGGCCGGGTGCTGGCGAACGTGGGCCGGGCCCACGGGGTGGAGGTCGCGCTGTCCTTCGAGCCGCAGTATCCGGCGACGGTCACGGACCCGGCCGAGACCGCGTTCGCCGCGGGAGTGGTCGAGGAGGTCTTCGGCTCGGTGCGGTGGGAGCCGCTCGCGGTGCCCAAGACCGGGGCGGAGGACTTCTCCCGGGTCCTGGCCGAGGTGCCGGGCACCTTCGTCTTCCTCGGCGCGCACGACGCCGCGACGGGCCCCGCGGCGTCCAACCACTCGCCGCTGGCGCGGTTCGACGACACCGTCATCGCCGACGCCGCGACGCTGCTGGCCGAACTCGCGATCCGCCGGCTCGCCGCGTCCTGACCGATGCCTTCCGCGGCCCAGCGCGCCGAGGGCATGCGCCACGATGAAGAAGCTCGACGGCCCGGAGGGCCCGGCCGTCGCATCCACTGTTCCAGGAAGGCCCATGCCGAACACCCTGCCTGAACGGTCTCCCGGGTCCGGCGAGTTCGGATCGGCGCCGCGCGACTCGGCCGCCGCGCAGTACGAGGTGATCAGGTTCCTGATCGTCGACGGCTCGATCCAGCCCGGCGAGCTCCTCCTGGAGACCGCCCTGAGCAGGCGGCTGGGAGTGTCCAGGACGCCGATCCGCGAAGCGCTCGCCCGGCTCGCGCAGGAAGGCCTGATCAACCGCGAGACCCGCGGCTACGTGGTGAAGAAGCGCACACCCGAGGAGATCCTGGAGATCTACGAGGTGCGCATCGTGCTGGAGTCCGCGTGCGCCGCGTGGGCCGCGGGTCAGGCGTCTTCGTACGATCTGGCGCGGCTCGAACACCTCACCGCCGAGGCCGGGTCCTGCACGGACTACGAGACGCACCTGCGCCTCAACACCGAGTGGCACGCCGCGCTGCGCGCCGCGGCGCACAACGAGACGACGACCCGGCTGCTGGACGGGTTGAGCGTGCTGCAGCAGATCTACAACCCGCAGATGCGGGTGCGCCAGACCGCCACTCTCAGCGAGGGACAGGCCGAGCACGTCCGGATCGTCGACGCGATCAAGCGGGGCGACGCCGACGCGGCGCGGCTGGCGATGACCGAGCATCTCTCCCACGTCCGTGACCTACGGGTGGCCGCGTTCCTGCTCAACTACGAGAAGAGACGATGACCTGCCGCCGCCGCAGGGTCTGCCCCGAGAGCGCCGTGCCGGCCACGTGGACGAGGGCGCCGACGGCGACACCGAGGAACCAGTTGTAGTTGTACAGCGGCTTCAGCGGCGGAACGAACAGGCCGGAGAGCGCGACGAGGACGCCGAGGGCGAACGCGATGAGCGCGACCGGGTTCCATCCCCTGACGTAGGTGTAGGGATCGGCGGGGTCGCGGGAGTAGAGCGCGGCCACGTCGTAGCGGCGGTGCCGGATGAGGTAGAAGTCGGCGAGCATGATGCCGGTCACCGGTCCCATGGTGGCGCCGATGGCGCCGAGGATGTCGGAGATGGCGCCGCTCTCGTCGTACCAGAGCCAGGGCGCGAACACCACGGCGGCGATAACGGCGAGCATGCCGGAGCGCCGGAAGTTCAGCAGCCGGGGCGCCAGGTTCGTCAGGTCGAAGCCGGCGGACACACCGTTGGTGGCGACGTTCACCGACGCCGTGGCGACGAGCACGCACGCCGCGCCGAGCACGGCGACGACGGGGTTGCCGAAGCGGGTGAGGATGTCGATCGGGTTGGTGATGACCGTGCCGAACGCCACCCGGGTGCCCTCGGCGGCCAGCAGCCCCATGGCGGAGAACAGGAAGAACATCACGGGGAACCCGATTCCCTGACCGATCGCCTGGTCGCGCTGGCTCCGCGCGAAACGGGTCATGTCGGCGATGTTGAGCACCAGCGTCGCGACGGTGCCCAGCAGGGCGCTCATCGACAGGAAGAAGGTGCTCCAGAACGCGCCGGGCGCGATCGTGGACGGGCCGTTCGTCAGCGGCCCGAGCCCGCCCGCGGCCGAGGCGGCCCAGATCACCAGGCCGATGGCGAGGACCATGATGGACGGTCCGGCCCAGACCTCGAACTTGCGTACCGTGTCGATGCCGTGACCGACGATGTAGGCGTGCACGAGCCAGCAGATGACGAACGCGATCAGCACGTCGACGCCCATGCCGAGCACGTGGTGGTGCCCGAGCGCCCGGTAGTGCGGGATGGCCACCGACAGGACGGCGCCGATGGCCTTGCTGCCGATGTAGATATGGACGGCGAACCAGAAGACGGCGACGAACGCGCGCAGGAACACCGGGATCTGCGCGGCCGAGTACCCGAAGGGCGCGCGGACGAGCACGGGGAACGGCACGCCGTGGCGGGCGCCGAGCACACTGTTGGCGAGGATGGCCGCGAAGGCGACGCCGTACGCGGCGCAGACGCAGCCGAGTGCCTGCCAGAAGCTCATGCCGAGGGCGATGAGGTTCGCCGCCACCTGCCAGGCGACGATGTTGTGCACGATCCCCATCCAGATGGTGGAGTAGTTCCACCACGTCCAGCGTCGCCGTTCGGGCGGTAGGGGTGCGAGGTCGGGGTTGGACAGTCCGAGGTCGTCGGCCGGGGTGGTCGTCGCGGTCACGCTTGGCCGGGTCATCCGGGATACGCCTCCAAGGCGTCGAGCCGAGGTCAGGGCATGACGTCGCCGCAGTTGGGTCCGAGCGTCTGCCCGGTGTAGAGGTCTCCGCCGGGTTCCGACGCGAGGAGGAGCGCCGTGGGCACCACCTGTTCGGGGTCGCCGAATCGGGGGATGACAAGTTCCGCGCGCTTGTTCTCCGTCCATTCGGACGGGACGTTCCGCATCATCTGGGTGTCGATGGGACCGGGCGCGATGCAGTTCGCGGTGATTCCGTACGCGCCCCCCTCGCGCGCCACCGACTTGGTGAAGCCGATGACGCCCGCCTTGGCGGCCGCGTAGTGCGCGTGGTCCACCCCGCCCTTCAGGGCGAGCTGGGACGCGATGTTGATGACGCGGCCGTACCGCTGGGCGATCATTCGCCGTACGGCCGCGCGGGTGGTCAGGAAGACGGCCGTCAGGTTGACGGCCAGCATCCGGTCCCACATCTCGGTCGGCATCTCGTGGACGCGGCTCTGGGTGGAGATCGCGGCGTTGTTCACGAGCACGTCGATCCGGCCGTACGAGCGGACGGTGGTGGCGACCAGCCGCTCGGCGACCTCCTCCCGTGCGATGTCACCGGGGACGGTGACGACGTTCCCGCCGTGGCCGCGGAGCTCGGCGAGGAACGTGTCGAGCCCGTGAGTGTCCTCTTCGAGGTGGTTGATGACCAGGTCGGCGCCCGCGGCGGCGAATCCGGCGGCGAGGGCGCGGCCGATCCCGCGCCCGGGGCCGCTGCCGGTGATCGCCACCGCCTTGCCGGACACGCCGCTCGCGTGCATGCCGCCTCCCGTTCCCGTGGTCTAGGCGTTGGTGGTGCTGAGGTGGTTCAGCACGTCGTCGACGGTCGTCACGTCGCCGAACCGCGCGTCGATGTCCATCAGGGCGCCGGCGTGCGCGGAGGTGCTGCGGTCGGCCACCGCATCGCGCGGCACGATCACGTGCAGGTTGTGGTTGAAGGCGCTCTCGCAGGTGGAGCGGACGCAGCCGCTGGTGCTCACGCCCACGACGATCACCGTGTCCGCGCCCAGGCCCACCAGCATGGACAGCACGTTCGTGCCGAAGAACGCGGAGGCCCGCGGCTTTTCGACCAGGGGTTCGTCGTCGCGCCGGCCCAGCTCCGGGCAGAGCCGGGTGCGCTCGGAACCACGCAGCATGAGCTTGCTGTGCGGCGTCTTGGCGGTGACCACCGGACCCGCCTCGATCATCGCCGGGTCGTAGGCCATGGTCGTGAAGATGATGGGTACGTCGTGTTCGCGGGCGGCGCCGAGCAGGGTGACCACCGCCTTGAGCGTCGGCTCCACGTCCGCGCCGAGCTGTTCGTCCCGGTCGGTCCAGGCCTTGGCCATGTCGATGACCAGGACGGCCGGTCGCGAGCCCCAGCCGACGCGTCCGCTGAAGCCCGCCTCCCGGTACAGCTTGCGCAGCTCCGGGTCGTCCAGGCTGTGGGCGTACGGCGTGCGCGAACTCATCGAGACCCCTTAAGATCGCGTTGGATGGATGTTTCTCGGGAAGCTAACACGTCCCTCAAATTTGAGGAAGGCTCCTCGTGTTAAATTCTGCTCACGCGGGTCGGGACATGCTCGGCGAAGCCGCAGATCAGCAGGCGAATGGTAAACGGATGGTAACCGGTATGGCCACGGAAGCGTACGGTACGTCATCCGCGCCGGAGGCGACCGCGGCGCTTCCCCCGGAGGCGGAGAAGCTGCTCCTGGTGCTGCGCCGCTCGACCGGTCCCGTGGGTGCCCGCCAGGCGGCGCGATCGCTGGCCGAGACGGGGGCGAAGATCAGCGAGGCGAGCGTCTCGCGCGTGCTGTCCCACCTCGACAGCCTCGGGCTCACCGAGCCGGTCGGCCGCAAGGGCCGGGTGCTCACCGAGCAGGGCGGGCGGCACGTCGCCCGCCGGCTTTCGGACCAGCGGCGCAACGCCGACTTCAGCAAGGCGCTGGACATCCAGACGATGCAGCAGCTCCTGGACTGGCTGCACGCCCGCCGGGGCGTGGAGTGCGAGGTCGTCCGCGCCGTGGCGGAACGGGCGGGGGATGACGCGCTGGCGCGGCTGGAAGAGCTGCTCGCCGCCCACGAGAAGGCGATCGACGCCGGGGCGGACCCGACGCCGGTGGCCATGCGGTTCCACACCGAGCTGGCGCAGGCCGCCGACAGTCCGCTGCTGCGGGCGCTGGCGACGTTGTTGCAGACGGAGGAGCTGGCGCCGATGGAGCAGCTCCTCGACACCATCACCGGCGGGCACGGGACGATGGGGCGTTCGACGAGGGAGCACGAGTCGATCCTCGAGGCGCTGCGCGCCCGCGACCCGGACGCCGCCGAACGGGCGATGCGGGCGCACCTCGACCGGCTGATCACCGAGGTGGACGAGTTCGCCCGTGGTGACCTCGGCGGGATGCTGCCGAGACTGCTCCGGCTGATCAGGTAGAGACGTTCCTCAATCTTGACAGACGTGTTTCAGCCTGCCTAGCGTGCGGACGTGAGCGGTCCTACATTCGATCTCCTGATCCGCGGCGGCCGGGTGGTCACCGGCCGCCTTGACGAGCGGCTCGACGTCGGCGTCGACGGCGGGCGGGTCGCGGCGCTGTTGCGCCCCGGCGTCCCGGCCTCCGCCCGGAAGGTCGTGGACGCGGCCGGGCTCATGGTGCTGCCGGGCGGCATCGACACTCATACGCACGTCGCCTGGCCGTACGGCGACCGGGTCACCCGGGACGGGTTCGCCGGGGCGACGCGTGCCGCCGCGCTCGGCGGCACCACGACACTCGTCGACTTCGTGCCGCCGAACGCGCCCGGGCAGCGGCTGGCCGACGCATGCGAGGAACGGATCCGCGCCATCGACGAGGCCGCGGTGATCGAGGTGGGCCTGCACCCCATCCTCAACCGGTCCGACGAGGAGACGCTCGGCGACATCGGCGCGGTCATCGGACGCGGCCTCACCTCGTTCAAGATGTACACGACCTACGAGGAGAACCGCGTCGACGACGGCGACGTCTGGCGGCTGACGCGGGAGATCGCGCGGCACGGCGGCCTGCCGGGCTTCCACGCGGAGAACCACGAGCTGCTCACCGCGGCCGAGCACGAACTCGCCGCCGGCGGCCGCACGGACGTGCGCGACTTTCCCGACAGCCGGCCGGCCCTCGCCGAGGCCGCCGCGATCGGCACGGTCACGTTGATCGCCGGTACGGTCGGCACGCCCGTGTACATCTTCCACGTCTCCGGCGCCGCGGCGCTGGCCGCGATCGACCGGGCCCGGACGTCCGGCGTCACCGTGCACGCCGAGACCTGCACCCACTACCTGACCTTCGACGACACGGTCTTCGCCCGCCCGGACGGGTGGAAGTTCGTGATCACACCGCCGATCCGGGGCGCCGCCGACCGCGACCGTCTCTGGGCCGCGGTGGCCGGCGGCGGCGTGACGTCGGTCGGGTCCGACCATTGCGCCTACCCGCTGGCCGAGAAGTCGGCGCGGCCGGACGACCACCGGCTCACGCCGCCGGGCGCCGCCGGGGTCCAGAGCCGGACGCCCGTCCTCTGGCACGAGACCGTGAACGTGCGCGGCCTCGCGCCGTCGCTCTTCGCCCAGGTGTCCGCCGAGCGCGCGGCGCGGGCGCTCGGCATGTACCCGCGCAAGGGCACGATCGCCGTCGGCTCCGACGCCGACCTGCTGCTGCTGGACCCCGACGCGGCCTGGACCGGCGCGGACCTGGACCCGGCCTCGGGCGACACGTTCGACCTCTACGCCGATCACGCCGGTCGCGGCCGCGCCCGGCACGTCTTCGTCCGTGGCCAGGCCGTGGTCGAGGACGGCCGCCTCACCGACGGCCCCGCGCCGGGCGGCTTCCTCCCCCGCGCCCGCGTCGGCGAGCCGTGCCCCGCTCAGAGTTGAGGAACGTGTGACGGGAAGGGTCGAGGCTCGACGGTCGCCGGGTCGGTCGTCTCGGCGGGCCGGCGGCGGCTCCAGGGCATGGCGAGGATGAGCAGCGCGATGACGGCGACCGAGCTCCTCGACCACCACTGGTGGTTCTGCCACCAGCCGACGTCGTCGAAGTGGGTCAGGTAGATGTAGCCGAGCCCCGCCCACAGGGCGGCGAGCGCGAGCGCGGGGCGGCTGAACCTGGTCGGGCGGGCGATCAGGAACGGCACGAACCACAGCAGGTACTGGGCGCCCATGCGCGGCGTGACGATCATGAAGGCGAGCAGGACGGCCGAGGTCATGTCGACGCGGTCGGCGCGTCGCCACAGCCACATCACCGCGAGCAGGGTGGCGTACAGGACGACCTGCCCGACGCCGGCGGCGGTCGGGGCCAGCGCCCAGTTGCCGCCGGTCATCCACGCCGTCCAGCCCCATTCGCCCACGACCGGGCGTACGCCGCCGAGATACCGGGCCACGTTCAGCAGGTCCGACCAGCTCACCTTCAGCACGAGGGGCATGGTGACCAGGAAGAACACCGGGACGACGCCGGTCATCACGATGCCGCGGAGGCGTTCGCGCCAGTCGGGCAGCAGCGCCAGCAGGGGCGGAAGCAGGATGACCGGCCACGATCCGGTCGACAGCGCGAAGCCGAACATCGCCCCGGCCCACCCGCCGCGTCCGCCCCGCGCCAGCACGTACGCCGCGACCAGGAACGCCAGCGCGACCGGCTCGATCTGCCCGTGGATCACCGAGACCATCAGCGCGATCGGGTTGCAGGCGTAGGCGAACCGGGCGGCCGGGGCGTTCCGGCCGCCGGCCAGCTTCCCCACCAGGGGGATCAGCGCGATGTCGGCGGCCACGGTGACCAGCCGCCCGGCGATCTCCCAGGGCAGTCCCGCCCGCAGGCCCAGGCCGTACAGGTAGGGGATCATCGGCAGGAAGTGCCACGACCCGTGGGTGGCGACGACCGGATCCTGGTGCGCGAGGACGGCCTGCCCGGCGGCCTTGAAACCGTTCGCGAAGTCGAGCGGCTGCCAGGAGTCGGCGGCGGCGGTGATGAGCAGGAACAGGCGCAGCGCGATTCCGACGGCCAGCGCCCTGCCCAGCGACGGCCGCCAGCCGCGCCACAGGGAGAGGGCGGACAGGAGGAGCCCGGCGACCAGGACGGATGCGGTGATAACGGGGTGGTCCATTACCGGACAGATTGCCACAGGTCAGCGGCCGTATCGCCGCTGACCTGCGGATTTACAGCCAACTCTCAGCGTGCCCTCGGGGTTCACGCAGGCGCGGAGCCGCCGCCCGCCGGACCGGGACGCGCGGTGGGTATGCCGGGGCGGCCACGACATCGGCTCCGCGACACCGACGGTGACCCTCCGGCCACGCGCCGGGGTGAGAACATGTCGCATGCCCTCACTCCCGCGCGTCCTCCCGGCCGTGCCCGGCTCTCCTCCGGCCCGCCGGGCGGTGTTGCTCGCGGCGCTGTGCCTGCCGGCGGGATGTGCGCTGGTGGGCGCGGAGCCGTCGTACCGCGAAGGACCGCTGCCGATCGCCACCGGAGCCGTCGACGGCGTCTACTACCGCTACGCCCGGTCGCTGGCCGCCCGCATCGGCCGTCGCCTGCCGGGCGTCCGCCCGTCCGTGGACTCCACCACCGGGTCCGTGGACAACCTGCGCCGCCTGACCTCCGGCCGCGACCGGCTGGCCTTCGTGGCCGCGGACGCCGTGGGAGCGGCGGCCACGGCCCGTACGCTCCGGTCGCTGGCCCGGCTCTACGACGACTACATCCACCTGGTCGTGGCGGGCTCCGGCCCGATCCGGTCGGTGGAGGACCTGCGCGGCCGTACGGTCTCGGTGGGCGCGGCCGGCTCGGGCGTGGAGCTCGTGGCCGGGCGGGTGCTGGACGCCGCCGGCCTCACCTCCGGCCGGCGTCCCACCCGGGTGCGCATGGGGCTGGAGGAGTCCGCCGCCGCGTTGCGCGCACGGCGCATCGACGCCTTCTTCTGGTCCGGAGGACTGCCGACGGCCGGCATCGCGCTGCTCGCCCGTCAGGTGCCGATCCGGCTCCTCGCGCTCGGCACGCTCGCGGCACCGATCCGCGAGCGCTACGGGCCGTACTACCGCGCCGCCGCGATCCCGGACGGCACCTACGACGGCGTCGGCGCGACCCTCACGCTCGCGCTGGCCAACTTCCTGCTCGCCACGACCTCACTGGACGACGGGCTGGCCTACCGGGTGACCGAGATCCTCATCCGCGACCGGGACGCCGTCGCCGCCGAGGTGCCCTCGGCCGAGCACCTGGACGTACGCGACGCCATCCAGACCGAGCCGATCCCACTCCACCCGGGCGCCCTGCGCTACTACCGGTCCGTCAAACCGTGACGGCCGGGGAACGATCCGCCGGCACCGCCATCGTCACGGACAGGCCGCCTCCGTCGGAGGTGGTGATGTCCAGCCGGCCCCCGCAGGCGGCGAGGAGCGTACGCGCCACGGCCAGTCCGAGCCCGGAGCCGTGCACGTTCTGGTGGCGCGGGCTGCGCCAGAACCGGTCGCCGATGCGGGCCAGCTCCTCCTGGGGCAGCCCGGGCCCGTCGTCGGTCACCTCGATCTCGACGGGGTCGCCGGTGCTGGTGACCGTCACGCTCACGACCGAGCCCGCCGGGGAGAACTTCAGCGCGTTGTCGATCACCGCGTCGAAGGCGCTGCCGAGCGCGGTCGGATCCGCGACCGTCCAGACCGGCCCGCCCCAGACGCGCATCACGGCGATGTCCCGCTGGTCCGCGACGACCTGCCAGGCGGTGACCCGCTCCTCGACGAGCGCGACCACGTCGAAGCGTTCGGCGGCGGCCTCGCGCTGTTCGGCGAGGGCGAGTTCGAGGAGGTCGTCGAGGACGGCGGTCAGGCGGCGCGCCTCGCTGCGGAGGTTCTGGATCTCCTCCTCCCGGCCCGGCGGCAGCGCCAGGGCCAGGTCCTCCAGCCGGAGCATGACCGCGGACAGCGGATTGCGGAGCTGGTGGGACGCGTCGGCGACGAACGCGCGCTGGCGTTCCATCGTGTCCTCCACCTTCTGCGCCATCCCGTTGAACGAGGCGGTGAGACGGCGCAGCTCGGGCGGGCCGGACGCGGCCGTCACACGGGCGTCCAGGTGACCGGTGGCGATGGTGTGGGTGGCCGCGTCGAGAGCCCGCACCGGGCGCAGCATCCAGGTCGCCAGGCGGTGGGCGAGCAGCAGGAACAGCAGGACCGCGACGGCGGCCGCACCGCAGAGCACCAGCCACCGGTGCAGGACGGCGGCGCGCATCCGCCGTGTCGGTGAGACGGTCACCACGGCGCCCACGACGTCCCCGGACTGCATCACGGGGGCGGCCACCGTCAGCGAGCGGTCGCTCCAGGGCCAGATCACGGCCGGGTCGGCGCTGTGCCGTCCGGCGTACGCCTGGCGGAGGAACGCCGAGACGTCGCCGGCGTCGCCGCCCGGATAGCCGGGCGTGGCGACCAGCCGGCGGCCGCCCCGGTCCAGCACCGCGGCCGCGATGCCGTACACCTGCTGGTAGCGCGTGAGCTCGGTGTTCAGCGTGGAGGTGGGCATGCCCGGGGCCGCGTTTCCGGCCAGCGCCGCGAACCGCACGGTGTCATCCAGGCGGTCCTGGAACAGCGCGTCCTGGTGCTGACGGACGATGCTCGTCCCCAGCGGAACGCCGAGGGCGAGCAGGATGCAGACCATGAGGGTGATCAGGGTCCCGATGAGTCGCGCGCGCACGGTGGGCTCAGCGGAGGGGGAGGGTGCGTCCGCCGGGCCGCTCGGGCGCCGCGACGATGCGGTAGCCGACCCCGCGTACGGTCTCGATCACGCCGGTCAGTGCCAGCTTCGACCGCAGTGACCCGACGTGTACCTCCAGGGTGCGGTGGTTGCCCTGCCAGCTGGTGTTCCAGATCTCGCTGATGAGCTGCTCACGGCGGAAGACCACGCCGGGCTCGCGGGCGAGCGCCGCGAACAGGTCGAACTCCTTGCGGGTGAGCGCCACGGGCGCGCCGTCGACGCTGACGGAACGGCGCAGCCGGTCGAGCTCGATCCGGCCGCCGCACAGCGCCTGCGCCGGACGCGGGCCCGGCGGGGTCTCACCGCCGGCGCCGTTGCCCGGGGAGCGCCGCCGGCTGACGACGTGAATGCGGGCGATGAGCTCACCGACGTCGTACGGCTTCACGAGGTAGTCGTCGGCGCCCAGGTCGAGCCCGTGGATCCGCGAGCGCACGTCCGCGCGCGCGGTCACCATGATCACCGGGACGTCGCGGAGGGCGCGGATGCGGCCGCACAGGTCGAAGCCGTCGCGGTCGGGCAGGCCGAGGTCGAGCAGCACCACGTCGGGGCCGCTGTCGAGCCGCTCCAGCGCGTCGGCCGCGGAGTGCGCCAGGTCGACCTCGAAGCCGTGCCGCCGGAGCACCGACGCCAGCGCCGCCGCGACGTGTACGTCGTCCTCCACCACGAGCAGCCGCATGGCCCTCCTTCCGGACCGACTCTAGTGAGACCGGCGGTCCGTCCGCCCGCCCTTCGGGGACGCGTCGCCCGTTCTGCGCCGTGCGAGGCGCCCCTCTCCGGGGGGAAAGGGGCGCCTCGTCCGTTATGCCACTGGCGCGAACTCCTCACCCTCGGCGGTGTTCGCCCGGGCGGACTCCCCGGCCACCTCGCGGGACGGGCCGGCCCAGCCGCTGCGGACGCCCCAGACGTAGAACGCCAGCGAACTGGCCGCGACCACCGCCATGTCCACGCCGTACGGGATGAGGTCGTGCCCGCCGAACCGGTCGCTGCCCAGGGCCGACAGCAGCGCCATCCAGGCGAGGTAGGCGATCAGCCAGACGCCGGCCTTCAGGTGCGGGCCCCATCCCGCGAACCGCTGCCGCAAGCCGTAGTAGAGGTAGATCGGCAGGCCGACCGCCATGATGCCGATGACCTCACCGGTCAGCGGCCACCTCGACCAGTACATCAGCAGCGACGCGAACGCGAAGCCCGCCGGTGCGATCACCCGCAGGGCCGGCGTCCGCGTCGGCCGGGGCAGGTCCGGACAGGTCCGGCGCAGCACCGCCACCGATACCGGGCCGGTGACGTAGGAGATGACGGTGGCGACCGAGATCACCGCCGACAGGGTGCCCCAGCCGCGGAAGAGGCACAGGAAGACGAAGGCGATGACCAGGTTGAACCACATGGCCGGCTGGGGGATGCCGTACTTCGGGTGGACCCGGCCGAGGATCCGCGGGAAGTAGCCGTTCTCGTGCATGCCCTGGATCATCCGGGCGGTGGTCGCCGTGTAGGTCATGCCGGTGCCGGAGGGGGAGATGAAGGCGTCGGCGTACAGGGTGACCGCGAGCCAGTTGAGGTTCACCGCGATCGCCAGGTCCGCGAACGGCGAGTTCAGGTCGACGCCGGACCAGCCGTGGCCGAGCAGGTGGCCGGGGACCGCGCCGACGAACGCCGTCTGCAGGCCGACGTACACGAGCGCGGCGATGAGAAGCGAGCCGATGAGGGCGAGCGGCACGGAGCGGCCGGGATTGCGTGCCTCACCGGCCATGTTGAGCGGGCTCTGGAACCCGTTGAACGCGAAGACCACGCCCGAGGTAGCGATCGCGGTCAGCACCGCCGCCCAGCCGTACGGCGCGAAACCGCCGTGGTGGGAGAAATTGCCGCCGTGGAAGCCCGACGCGATCAGCCCCACGATCGTCAGTGCCGGGACGACGAACTTGACGACCATGATGAAGCCGTTGGCCATCGCGTACAGCCGTACGGTCCAGTAGTTGATGAGGAAGTAGACGACGACCAGGAGCGCCGCGATCGCCAGTCCGGTGGGGTGGAGTTCCTTGCCGTCGTAGAGGCCCTTCGCCCAGTGCCACTTCCACGAGCTCATGTACTGGACGGACGCCTCGGCCTCGATCGGGATGACCGAGACGATGGCCACCCAGTTCGACCAGCCGCCGATGTAGCCGACCAGCGAGCCGTGGGAGTACTGCGCGTAGCGGACCATGCCGCCGGACTTGGGGAACAGGGAGCCGAGCTCCATGTACGCCAGGCCGATGAGGATCATGATGCCGGCACCGATCACCCAGGCCAGGATGGCCGCGGGCCCCGCGACCTTGGCGGCCTTCCAGGATCCGAAGAGCCAGCCGGAGCCGATGATCGAGCTGAGCCCGACCATGAGAAGCGAGAACGTACCGAGCCGCCGGTGATAATCGCCGCCGCCTCCCGCCCGCTCCGGGCGTGCCACATTCGGCATGCGGGTTACCTCCCTCTCGTCGGGTGCGGTCGGGACCGCAGGAGCCTCGCGCGCGATTTGAGAGAAGGGTGCTCCCGGCCACGGAGACGGGCCAAGGTCTTTGAGCTAGATCTGAGGTTGGTGCTCGCCCGGCTTCAGCATGATCTAGCGAGGAACCCCGGTCCTTCAGGGCCGGGAGGAATCGCTTCCGTCGGGTGCGGCGTGCTAGCGCCGCCTGGGCCGGTGCTTGGGCGTGGGAGACCAAGTGCGCGCGCAAGGATGTAGGCGACGCTGTGACCGGTATGGTTATCGGCGATTTACCATCCTGTGTGACGCAGAAGAACGCTATGGTTACCTTCTGTGAAGGTCGTGGTGCAGGTAAAGCTCATGCCGGATGCCGGGCAGGCACTGGCGCTCGAACGCACCCTGCACGCGGTCAACGAGGCGGCGAACTGGGTATCGGCCGTGGCGTTCGACCACGGTCTGCCGCACCTGTACGAACTGCGCAAACACACCTATGCCGAGCTGAAATCACGGGGCCTGGGCGCACAAGCCGCCCAGCACGTCATCAAGAAGGTCCGCGACGCCTACACCACGTTGAAGGCAAACACCCGCGCCGGGAACCTCGGCAAACCGGGCTCCCATCGCCGCGTAAAAGCCGAGGCCAAACCGATCGCCTTCCGTCCTGGGGCCGCGCAGCCGTATGACGATCGGTGTTTGTCGTGGCAGTACGACGCCGGGACCGTGTCGGTGTGGACCGTCGAGGGCCGGGTGAAGAACGTTCGGTTTGCCTGCTCTTCGGGTGCGCTCAAGACGCTGCAGGAGCACCGGCAGGGCGAATCGGACCTGGTACGGCGTGACGGGGTGTTCTATCTGATCGCCACCTGTGAGGTGCCCGAGGCCGAGCGGTACGAGCCCGAGCGGTTCATCGGCGTGGACCTGGGCATCGCCGCCATCGCGACCACCTCCACCGGCTACAAAGCTGCCGGGCGGGGACTCAACCGGCACCGCAGGCGGCAGCTCGAACTACGCCGCAAGCTCCAGAAGAAGCGCACCAAGTCCGCCAAGCGGCTGCTCAAGAAACGCAGCCGCAGCGAGAAACGTCACGCGGCGAACCAGAACCACATCATTGCCAAGACGATCGTGACCGAGGCTGAACGCACCTCATCCGGCATCGCCCTGGAAAATCTTAAGGGGATCCGGCAGAGGGTACGGCTCCGCAAGCCCCAACGGGTCACGCTGCATTCTTGGGCGTTCGCCCAGCTCGCCGACTTCATCGTCTACAAGGCCAAACGGGCCGGCGTGCCCGTGGTCTTCGTCGATCCGGCCTACACCTCACAGCAGTGCTGCGAGTGCGGTCATGTCGACGACAAGAACCGGGTGAGCCAATCGGTTTTCCTCTGCCGGAACTGCGGGGTCGTTGCCCACGCAGACCGGAACGCCTCCCGCAACATCGCCCGCAAGGGCGAGGCTGTGTGGACCGCGGGGCGTGAGTCACGCGTCCCTGCCACCCCATAGAGGGGTGCTGGACGGAGGAGCCCACCCAGCAGCCAGCCGGGAGCTACCTCCAAGCCCGGCCCTTCAGGGCCGAGTCAAGTTGACCACCGGGTTCCCCACCCAGCAGGCGAGGCTCGCCGGGACCGTCGCCCCACGCCTGCGCAGGCTCACCACGACCGGGGCCGTCAGCCACTTCGCCCAGAGCAGACCGCCCACGAGAACACAGACCCCGGCCCGCACGTCGCGGCGGGAACTTCCTCGGACGTGATCCGGCGAGCCGAGTGCGGTCATGCCAGCGATCTTCCCTCGCCCGCGGGCGATCGGCCAGAGCCGCCCGGCACCTTCCCCGGGACGGCGAATCCCTGTGGTGTGAGCACCATTCGTGCCCATCGACAGTTTTGCGGCGGTTTCATGTTGAATGGCCACATGATCGACCCTCGCCTGCGAACACTGCGCGTCCTGCGCGAGGAGGGCACCGTCACCGCGACCGCCGAGGTCCTCCACCTCACGCCGTCGACGGTCTCCCAGCAGCTCCGCGGGCTCGCCAAGGACCTCGGCGTGCGCCTGCTGGAGGCGGAGGGCCGGCGCGTCCGCCTCACACCGGCCGCGTACACGGTGCTCGACCACGCCGACACCCTGTTCTCGCAGTGGGAGCACGCCCGGGCGGACCTCGCCGCGCACCGCCGGGGCGTCTCCGGCGAGGTGCGGTTCGCCGCCGTCTCCAGCGCGCTGGCCGCCCTCGTCGCCCCGGCGGCGGCACGGCTGCGGGCCGAGCATCCCGGGCTGGAGGTGTGGATGGCCGAGCAGGAGAGCGAGAAGGTGTTCGCGCTGCTGCTGGCGCACCGCACGGACATCGCCGTGGTGATACCGACCGCGGACGGCCCGCCGCCGGACGACCCGCGCTTCGACCAGCGGCCCCTGCTGGACGAGCCGCAGGACCTGCTCGTTCCGCCGGCGCACCCGCTGGCCGCCGGCGCCGCGGCGGAACTGGCCGCGGCGGCGGGCGAGTCCTGGATCGGCTCTCCCGAACGCCCCGACCAGCACCACCTGATGCTCACCGCGTGCGCCGCGGCCGGATTCACGCCCCGCATCGCCCATCGCGCCAACGAGTGGTTCGCCGTCTCGGCCCTGGTCGCGGCCGGGTTCGGGGTGGCACTGGTGCCGCGCCTCGCCCCGCTGCCGCCCGGCGACGAGGTCGTCCGTGTGCCGTTGCGAGGACAGCCGGTACCGTCGCGCCGGATCATCACCTGCGTCCGCCGGGGCAGCGACCGTCAGCCGCCCATCGCCCACGGCCTGGAGGCCCTCCGCGAAGTCGCCGCCCACCGCGCCGCCTGACCCCTGCGCCGTACGGCCGCGGCACCGGCCGATCGTTCACGTGGGACCCGGCGGCGCGCACGTGTTGACGCGGATACGGCCGAGGTTATATGAACATAACTGTTCTTGGTGAACAGTGATGTTCATAGAACGCGGAGCGATCTGGTGTCGCCGCGAGCCACCCACCCGCGAGGAGCCGTCCCATGCGCAGGAGATCGCTGATCGGGGCCGTGCTCGCCCTTGCCGGACTCGGCGCCGTCTCCGCTCCGGTCCGTGCCGCCGCCTCCGTGCCCACGATGCGGAGCGGTCACGGCATCACCGTCACCGCCGAGCACCGGGTGGACGCCCGGCGCATCGACCTGACGGTCACCAGCACCGCGGTCGCCGGAGCCCACAGCGTCCATGTCCTGTTACCCACGCATTACCGCCCGGCCGAACGCTACCCCGTGCTCTACCTCCTGCACGGCGCGCTGGACGGGCCCGACTCGTGGCTGACCGACGGAGACGCGGAGAAGCTCACCGCCGGCCGGCCGCTGATCACCGTGATCCCGGACGGCGGGCTCAAGGGCTGGTACACCGACTGGGCCCACCCGCGCGGCTCCGCGCCGCAGCGGTGGGAGACCTTCCACGTCGGCCAGCTCATCCCGTTCGTGGACGACAACCTGTCCACGATCGCGAGCCGCAGGGGACGCGCGATCGCCGGGCTGTCGATGGGCGGGTTCGGCGCGATGCACTACGCGGCCCGGCACCCGCGGCTGTTCGCGTACGCGGCAAGCTTCTCCGGGGCCCTGGACCTGCTCCACCCGGCGGTGCGCGTCACGATCGTGGGCGAGGAGCTCGGCGTCGTGCCGAACTCCGGACCACCGGTCGCGGCGGACGCGATCTTCGGCTCGCCACTTGCCGGGCTCGACGACGGGTGGCGGGCGGCCAGCCCGGCGCGGCACGTCGCGTCGCTGCGCGGCATGGGGTTGGCGATCTACACCGGCGGCGGTTCGATCACCGACCCCTTCAGCGGATTCGTGGAGAGCAACCTCCGTGACACCGCCTGGGCGATGCACCGATCGCTGAACGCCGCCGGCATCCCGCACTTCTTCGACGACTACGGCGACGGCCACGGCTATGGGCCGGGACGCTGCGACGGGGGCCACGACTTCGGTTGTTGGAAGAACGACCTGGTCGATGTGCTGCCGCGTCTCATGGCCGTCGTCTCTCACCCTTGAGGAGCCCAGTGAACGACCCGACCACGCACCGCCTGTCCGACCGCCGGATCCTGATCACGGGTGCGGCCCGGGGCATCGGTGCCGCGCTGGCCCGCCGCCTGCACGAGCGCGGCGCACGCCTCGCTCTGGCCGGGCTCGAACCGGAGTTGCTGGAGAGCGTCGCCGCGTCCTGTGGCGACGCTCCCTGGCGGCACTGCGACATCGCCGACCGGGCGGGGGTCGAGGCGACGGTCGACGACCTGGCCGCCGAGCTCGGCGGGCTCGACGTCATCGTGGCGAACGCCGGCATCGCCGCCCAGTGGCCGGTCCTCGACGGCGACCCGGAGGTGCTGGAGACGACGCTGCGCGTCAACGTGCTCGGCACGTACCACACGCTGCGCGCCGCCGGCCGGCACATCTCCCACCCCCATGGGTACGCCCTGGCGATCGCCTCGCTCGCCGCGGCCGTCCACGCGCCGCTGCTCGGCGCGTACAGCGCGTCGAAGGCGGCGGTCGAGGCGCTCGGGGACACGCTGCGGATCGAGTTGCGGCACACCGGCGCGAAGGTCGGCGTCGCCTACTTCGCCGAGCTGGACACCGAGATGACGCGGCGCGGCTTCGGCACGCGCGCCGCCGCCGCGATGGGCGGGCACCAGGGCACCTTCACCGGGGTGACGCCCCTGCGGGCGGGCGTCGACGCGCTGGAGCGCGGGATCACCCGCCGGTCCCGCCGCGTGTACGCGCCCCGCTGGGTCGGCCCGGTGCTGGTCGCGCCCGGCGTCGCCCAGCGCGTCGTGGAGAAGGTCGTACGGTCCCGCCTCCCGACCGCGCTGGAGATCGCCCGCAGCGAGCGCCCGCCGTTCACCACCGAACAGCCATGAGCGAGCGAAGCGAGCTCACGAGACGCGTCGCGGCGGGCGGGGTGAGCCCGCTGGCCCGGATCGTCGCGTACGGGGCGGGCCGGCGGGCGGGCACCGCCCCGGTGCGGCTCTTCCTGGTGCTCGGCCGGCACCGCCGGCTGTTCACCGGGTGGCTGCACTTCGCCGGCCGGCTGATGCCGGGCGGGCTCCTGCCGCGTCGCGAGACCGAGCTGGTCATCCTGCGCGTCGCTCACCTGTGCGGCTCGGCGTACGAGGTCGCGCACCACACGCGGCTGGGTCGGGCGGCCGGGCTGGGCGAGGCGGACCTGCGCCGGGTGGCCGACGGTCCCGCCGCGGACGGGTGGACGGCGCGAGAGCGCGCCCTCCTGGGCGCGGTGGACGCGCTGCACGCCGAGCATGACCTGGACGACGCGGCCTGGACCGAGCTGAGCCGCCACCTGAACGAGCGGGAGCGGATCGAGCTGTGCCTGCTCGCCGGGCACTACGAGATGCTGGCCACGGTCATCCGGACGCTGCGGATCGAGCCGGATCCGCCCCGTCGCCGACGAGCCCGCGCAGCAGCCGCATCACTGGTTCGCGCAAGGTGGGCAGCTCGCGGTCGCGGCCGTGGACCAGCTCGGAGGCCACCAGCTGGCTGACCGCTCCGACCATCATCCGCGCGGCGAACTCCGGGTCCGGCAGCCGCTTCCAGGCGGGATCGTCGGCGAAGTTGTCCAGCAGGCTCTGGACGAAGCGCTCCTGCACGGCGAACCGCTTGCGCTGCGCCTCCGGGCCCGCGGCGTACGACTCCAGGAAGAACACCCGGGCGAACGTCGGCTCGGCGGCGAGCGTGCCGAGGTAGATCTCCAGCGCGTGGTCGAAGGACGACCACGGCCCCTCGTCGCGGGACAGCTCCTCCTCGAAGAACCGCTCCAGCACCAGCGAGCTCCGGTCCAGCACGGTCAAGAAGCAGTCTTGCTTGCCGGAGAAGTGCTGGTAGAACGTCTCGCGCGAGACCCGGCTCCGCTTGAGCACGTCCGCGACCGAGGTCTGGGCGTAGCCCTTCTCAGCGACGGACTCGGCCATCGCCAGCAGCATCCGCCCACGTTGCGAGGTGCGCACGGCGTCGCGGGACAGATGGTGCCGTCCCCGGGGGAGCGTCGCGTACGGACCACGTTCGTCCACATTGCCAGCCTAGTGCCGCGTTAGGCCCCGGAAAACGTCACCGCGCCGGTCACTCCGCCCGGAGCCACGACCGACGGAGCGTCCGGTCAATATACGTCGCTCGTTGACAGGATCATACCCAATATAGAACTAAAAGTCATCCGTCGAGTTAAGGTGTCCGGATTGTCCTTCCTTGTGATACTTATTTGCTATGTCTTACCGCATGTATCACGGCTCCGGGAGTTCGCGTGGCGCGGCATGATTCCGCCGAGCTGAATATCGTCGTCCGCCTGTTGATGGTCGTCGCCGGGCTGGCGCTCAACGGCGTCGGAATCGGTGCGCTCATCCAGGCCGGGCTGGGGCTCGGTGCCTGGGACGTCCTGCATCAGGGGCTGTCGGACCACACCGGTCTGAGCTTCGGTGTCGTGGTCATCCTGGTGACCGTCGCCGCGCTGATCCCCTGGTGGCCGCTCCGCGAGCGCCCGGGCGTCGGGACGATCCTCAATGTGTTCATCGCCGGAATCGTGATCGACTGGGTACTCGACTGGACCTCGCCGGCGCACGCGCTGTGGCTGCGAATTTCGCTGATGATCGCCGGAGTGGCGATATTCGCCCTGGGGCAGGGAATGTACCTGGCTCCGCGATTGGGGGCCGGTGCACGTGAGGGTCTCATGACCGGAATCAATCGTAAGTTCGGCATTTCCATCCGGCTCTCGCGCTTTCTTATCGAGGCGAGTGTGCTCGTCCTCGGCATCATTCTCGGTGGATCGATAGGGCTGGGAACGGTGGTCTTCACCGTGGCCATCGGCCCGTCCGTGCAACTGGCCATGCGGATCTGCGGCTACCGGGAGCGGACCACCGGCGACGAGGTCACCAGGCCGGTCGCCGCCGGCGCGCCGGGACGCTAGAGGGCGACCTCGCCGGCCACCTCCGTACGCGCCACCACCCGGCCATGACGCCACACGATGCGGTCGTTCGGAGCACGGGCGACCGCATCGCCGGGGCCGTCGGCCCGCAGCGCCACCAGGTCCGCGACCGCGCCCGGCACCGGTCCCGCCGGCGGCAGGCCGAGCAGAGCGCGTGCCCGCGGTCCGACCATCGCCGCGGCCACGGACACCGGCTGGTGTCCCGCGGTCACCAGCAGGGAGGCGGTCTCGAGCGGGTCGCACCGGCCCATCGGGTTGAAGGGATCCTGGACGTTGTCGGATCCGGCCGCGACGGTGACCCCCGCCGTACGCAGAACATCGATCGCGGTCAGACCGCGAACGCCGCGCCGCGCGCCCGATCGGCCCTGCAGGTACAGGTTCGTGGACGGCAGCGCGACGACGCCGACTCCGGCCGCCGCGACCTGCCCGGCGACCTCGCGCGCCCGCCCGGCGGGCAGGCTGCCCAGCGACACGCAGTGCGCCGCCGTCACCGGCACCTCCTGCTCGCGGGCGTGGCGGGCCACCTCGGGCAGCGTCAGCACGGACGGGTCGGTCGACTCGTCCACGTGCAGGTCCACGCCGCATCCGCGTTCGGCCGCGACCTCGAAGCAGGTCGCGAGGGCCTGGGCGGGGTCGGCCTCGATGCAGGGGTTCCCCCCGATCAGGTCGGCGCCCGCGTCCACCGCCCGACGCAGCAGGGCCCGATGGGCGGCCGCGCCGCCTTCCGGCACGGCCGCGTGCGCGACGACCTCCAGGCGGACCACCCCGGCGACGTCGTCCCGCAGGGCGGCGAGCACTTCGACGGCGATGACGCCGGAGAGCGGTCCGCAGCCGGTCTGGCAGCGTACGACGGTGGTCCCGGCGGCGACGAATCGCCGCAGCGCCGACAGCGCCCGCGCGCGGATGTCGCCGGGCCGCAGGTCCGCGAAGACGCTGGAGTACCCGTCCATCGCGCCCGCGAGGTCGCCCGCGCGGTTGACCGTACGGTCGGCGGTGAACGCCTTGTCGAGATGGATGTGGGGCTCGGCGAAGGCGGGGAGCAGCAGCCGGCCGTCGAGTTCCACGACCGGCTCACCGGGCAGCGGGGTGAGCGCGCCGACGGCCTGGACGACCCCGTCGCCGACGCGCACGTCCGCCTTGCCGCCGTCGGCGAGGTACCCGCCGCGCAACAGCTCCGTCGCCGGGCGGTCCGGCGTCATCCCTTCACCCCGCCACCGGCGATCTGCGTGAGGTAACGCTGCAGGAACGCGAAGATGAGCACCACCGGGAGGGTCATCAGGACGCCGCCGGCGAGGAGCTGCCCCCAATCCGTGGTGTACTCACCGATGAGGGAGTCGAGGCCGACCGAGAGCGTCCGCTTCTGGTCGGTGTTGATGAAGGTGTTCGCATAGAGGAACTCATCCCACACCAGGATGATGCAGAAGGCGCCGGCCGCGGTGACGCCGGGCAGCGCCGGCGGCAGGAGCACGCGCCACAGTGCCCTGAAGTGACCGCAGCCGTCGATGAGGGCGGCCTCCTCGATCTCCACGGGCACGGTCAGGAAGTAGTTCCGCATCATCCAGACGCAGAACGGCAGCGCGAACGTCACGTATACGAGCACGAGCCCGTTGCGCGCGTCGAGCAGGCCGATGCTGCGCAGGATCTTGTACAGCGGAACCGCCATGAGGACGGCGGGGAACATCTGCATGCTGACGATCGACAGCAGCAGCAGGCGCTTCCCGGCGAACTTGAACCGCGCCAGGGCGTAGCCCGCGAGGATGGCGACGAACAGGGCGAGCACGGTGGTCACCACGGCGATGACCGCGCTGTTGACGAAGTACAGCAGGAAGTTGCCGCTCTCGAACAGGCTCGTGTAGTTCGTGAGATAGAACTTCTTCGGCAGGACGTCGTTGACGACGCCGTTCAGCTCCTGCGGCTGTTTGAAGCTGGCCAGGAGCATGTAGAGGAACGGACCGGCGAAGACGAGCACGGCCACCACGGCGCTGACGTACGTCAGGATGCGGGATGCACGGAAGGCCTTCACGACTTGCTCCCCTTGCGTCCTTCGACGACATAGAAGTAGACCGAGCTGGTGATCAGCAGGAAGGCGAACAGGATCATCGCGATCGAGGCCGCGCGACCGAGGTCGAACTCGGTGAACGCATAGCGGTAGGCGAGCGTCGTCAGCGTCTCGGTCGAACCGGCCGGCCCGCCCTTGGTGAACATCCAGATCCCGTTGAAGTTGTTGATCGAGTAGCCCACCGTCAGCAGGCCGGCCAGCGCGATCGAGGTGCGGATGCCGGGGATCACGACGTAGCGGAGGCGCTGGATGCGGCCCGCGCCGTCCAGCATCGCCGCCTCGTGCAGCTCCTTCGGCACCGTCTGCAGGCCGGCCAGCAGGATCACCGCGACGAAGGGCGTCCACTTCCAGGTGCTCAGCAGGATCAGGACGGGCATCGCGGTCGACTGGTCGGCCAGCCACTGGGGTGAGGTCGACACGATCCCGAGGCCGGTCAGGACCTGGTTGAGCGGCCCGGAGGTCGGGTCGAGCAGGTAGCGCCAGACCAGGGCCACCACGATGGACGGCACGACCCAGGGGATGATCACCACGCTGCGGAACACCGCGCGGCCCGCCAGCCGCTGATGCATCAGCAGCGCGAGCGCGAATCCCAGCACGAGCTGGAGCACGAGGTTCGCGGCGCCCCACACCACGGTGTGCCAGACGGCGGACAGCAGCGCGCCGTCGGTGAGGACGGACCGGTAGTTGTCCAGGCCGGCGAAGTGGTCGGCGTCCGGATGCGTCAGGACGTTGTGCTGGAAGCTGGTCCAGATCGCGTCGACGACCGGATAGCCGAGCACGCCGGCCATCAGGATGAGCGCCGGGGCCAGGTACCACCAGTGCGGCCGGACCCGCCGACGCCGGCGGCGCACCGTCGCGGGCCGTTCCGCCCGGTCCGTCGCCGGCCTCTTGACGTGAGTCACTGCCATCTGACGCCTCTACTTGCCCGACAGCTTCTTGGCCGCCGCCGCCGCCGCGTCGGCCAGGGCCTTCTCGGGTGCCTTCTTCTTCTGGATCACCAGGTCCCAGGCGTCGGCCATGACGCCCCATTCGATGTCGCCCCAGGTCGGCACGGAGGGGCGCGACTTGGCCGTCGTGGCCTGCTCGGCGAAGACCTTGCGGGCCGGGTCGCCGGTGACGAACGCGGACCCGGTGACGTCGGTGCGGGCCGGAATGCGCTTGTACCCGTCCTGGAGCACCTTCTCCTGCGCCGCGCCGGTGAGCCACGAGATGAAGCCCCACGCCAGGTCGGGGTCCTTGGCCGCGCTCGTGATGCCGATCGAGTTGCCGCCGAGCAGCGTGGCGCTCTGCTTGTGCTTCGGCAGCGGCACGACGCCGTACTCCAGACCCGGGTTGCCCTTGGCGAGCGGCGCGATCCCCCAGTCCCCGATGGCCATCATCGCGACCCGCTCGGTCATGAACGGCTGGATGTACTGGTCCCAGGAGTCGGTGACGCCGAGGAACGTGGGCGGCACGACCTTCTGGGTCAGGTACAGGTTCGCGTAGAAGTTCCAGGCCTCGACGCCCTCGGGGCTGTTGAAGGCGGCCTTGGTTCCCGAGGAGTCGAGGATCTGGCCGCCGTTCTGGAGCAACCACGGCCAGAAGAGGAAGGACCCGTATCCCTTGGCTCCCAGCATGTAGCCGTACTGCTTGCCGCCCGTGAGCTGCCGGGCCGCCGCGAGCAGGTCGTCCCAGGTGGTGGGGGGCGCCGTGATGCCGGCCTTGCCGAACATCTTCTTGTTCCACAGCAGCGCCACGTTGTTGGTGTCGTACGGCACCGCGTACGTCGCGCCGTTCACCGTCGCCGCGGCGATGTTGCCCGCGAAGAACTGCGAGGAGATCGGCTTGATCCGGCTCGTGAGGTCGACCAGCATCTTCGACGCCCCGAGCTGCGGAACCTGCGACACGTCGACGAGGACGATGTCCGGACCGCCGCCGCCGGTCAGGGCCGTGGTGACCTTGTCGATCAGGTCGTTGGCCGGGAACCCCTGAACGGTCACCGACACGCCGTTCTTGGCCGCGTAGTCACTGGCCGCCTTGCGCAGCGCGGAGTTTCCCACGCCCGCGAACGTGGTCGACGCCCACAGCGTCAGGCTGCCCTTCTTCCCCGCGCCCATGCCGCCGTTGTCGCCGCACGCGGCGAGGACGGCGGTCGCCGCGATCCCGCCCGCGGCGAACAGCACTCCGCGTCGGCTGAGCCGTCCCTGCGTGAAGCCGGGGTCCTTGGCCCCGGTGCCCTGCTCATGCACTGCTCTGCCCTCCTGATGAGGCGCCGCTTGCCGCGACGGATCGGTTCCCCACCGCCATCAGCGGGACCGGGTCGCACTAGGACTCGGTCGAGATGAGCGGTCTCCATTGCCAGTCGTCGCTGTTCTCCCGGCCCGATCGGCGGGCCAGGCCACGCGTCACCTCCCAGGCCCGGTCCGCCAGCTCGGTCGCGTCGGCGTTCTCGAGCCGCCCGTCGCGAACGACGAGGCGGCCGTCGATCAGAACGTCGGCGACGTCGGTGCCGTGCGCCCGCTGGACGCAGGCCTGGAGCGGATCCGCGAGCGGCTGGAGCGCCGGCCGGTCGGTCCGCAGCGTGATGACGTCGGCGCGGTCGCCGGCGCGCAGCCGCCCGCTCACGGACTCGCCGATCGCCGCCGATCCGTCTCCGGTCGCCATCCGCAGCGTCGCCGCCGACGGGAGCGCGCCGGGGCGCCCGGCGGCCGATCCCTGCGCGTACACGGCCTGACGCATCTCGGTGAACAGGTCGTCCATGCCGTCGATGCCGAGGCACACGTTCACCCCGGCCTCGCGCAGGGCGAGCACCGGAGCGAAGCCCTTGGCCAGCCGGAGATGGTTGGACGGGCAGTACGCCACGGCGACCGAGTTCTCGGCGAGCAGCTCGATCTCGCGGTCCGACAGGTGCACGCAGTGGACCAGCACCGTTCCCGGGCGCAGGAAGCCGATCCGGTGCAGCAGCTCCACCGGCCGTACACCGTGCTCGGCCTGACAGCCCTCCACCTCGTCGAGCGACTCGGCGATGTGGGTGTAGAGCCGCAGGCCGGTGCGGTCGGCCGCCCGTACGGCGGCCTGGTAGCCCTCGACCGAGGTCTGGCGCAGCGAGACGGGAGCGAGGTACAGGCGGTCGGCCGGCACCTCGTCGTCGGCCGCGGCGACCGCCCGCGCCACCTGGTCGTCGATGTCGTCGACGAGCGCCGCCGGGCCATTGGTCATCAGGCCGTAGGCGAGATGGGCGCGCAGGCCGACGTCGGCGTGGCCCGCGGCCACCGCGCCGAGCAGGCCCGGCCGGTGGAGCGGGTAGACGTGGTCGACGGCGGTCGTGACCCCGGACAGCACCATCCGCGCCGCGGCCAGCGCGGTCAGCCTCCGGTAGTCCTCAGGCGTCGCGACCTCGGACGCGAGCTGCGACGACCGGATCATCTCCGCCAGGCCGTTGGTGTCGCCGCGACGGGTCACCGGCAGCATCGAGCGCAGGTGATCGTGGGCGTTGACCAGCCCCGGCAGCACCAGTCGGCCTCGGGCGTCCAGCTCCGCCCCCGCCGCCGGACCGGGGGAGTCCGCGAGCACCCCGTCGCGAACCACGAGGTCGCCGGCGGCCGGGGCGTCGTACCCCGTCACCAGGGTGCCACCGGTGATCAGCACGTCGTCTACCACTGTCCCTCCCGCACTGCGGCGATCAGGCCGTCCCGGCCGACGCCCGCGAGGTCGAAGTCGGCGAGCGTACGGCCGCCCGCCGCGAAGTCGGTCTCCGCGGCGATGCCGGCCAGGTGGATCAGGCTGTCGATCGTCGGCGTCGCCACGCCGAGCTCGTCGCCGAGAGAGGCCATGAGCACGAGCGCGTACGGCACGTCCTCGGTGAGGTACCGGCTGGACAGCGCGCCGGGTCCGCACGGGAACGTGCTGCCGCTGAAGGAGGAGGCCTGCAGCGTGGCGTGCAGCGTCGCCTCGCGCTTTGGCGCGAAACCCTGTTCGACGAGGTAGTCGGCGTAGCCGGCGGTGTCGGTCAGGCCCAGCGCGCCGCGCAGCGCGAGGATCTCGTCGTCGACCTTCTCGATGACACGGGAGACCGCCGGGGTGGCGCCCTCGCCCCACAGCAGGAACGCGCCGGTACGGCCCTCGATGGCGCCGAGGTTGCAGATGATCGGCGGGACGTGGTCGATCGCGTTGAAGTTCAGCAGCGTCGTCTCCCACACGTTCTCCGCGGGACTCAGCCACGGCCAGATCTCGCAGGCGACGTCGACCAGCTTGTTGTTCACCGGCAGGCCGGCGACGCGGGTGCCGCCCGCCTTGCGGGACGCGGTGATCAGGGCGGGCCCGCGGACCCGGGCGCCGTAGGGGAGGCTGTTGGTCTCCGCGATGTCGACCGAGGGCCGCCGTCCCGCCCGGCGCAGCGTCGCGGCGAGGGTGAGCGCCCCGCCTCCTTCGCCGACCCACAGCACGGACTGCCCGTCGGTGAGCGTCCCGGCCAGCAGATCGGCGAAGACCTGATGGCCGAAGGCCGGCACCGACACGACGATCAACGGTGCGTCCGCGACGGCGGACTTGGGGTCGGTGGTGGCGCCGGCGACGGGCGCCCGTGTCTCGCCGTGCCACGGACAGCGCAGCCGGATCCCGCCCTCGTGCGCGACCGCCTGTACGCCGGCGGCGAACTTCGGGAAGTCGGCGAGTGTCACCGACACGCCGGCCAGGGACAGCTCGACCGCGCAGGACAGCGCGCCGGCTCCGGAACCGAGGACGACGGCGGACTGGGGGATGCTCATCGGACTACCGCTTTCGCTAGGTCGGTCAGGTGCCGGGTGGCGGTGGGCAGGTCGCCGCCGTCGACGGAGAGGATCACCTCGTCCACGCCCGAGGCGGCCAGTTCCTCCAGCCGGTCGCCGAGGTGTCCCGAGGACCCGGCGATGCAGAAGGCGTCGACCATCTCGTCGGTGACGAGGCCCTGCGCGGCGGCGCGGTCGCCCGAGCGCAGCGCGGCGCGCAGCCGGGCCACGGCGCCGGCGTCGAGCCCGTACACGTCGATGAGCTCGTCGGCGTACGAACCGCCGGCCATGGTCATGCAGCGGGGACGGAGCGCGTCGCGCGCCCGCGCCTGGTCCTCATCGATCTGCACGTCGAGCATGAGGACGACGGCGGGGCGCCGGTCGGCCTCGGCGACGCCCATCCGGTCGATGACGTAGGAGACGTGCCGCGAGGACAGGCCGTGCGTGATCACGCCGTCGGCGACGCGACCGGCCAGCCCCAGCATCTTCGGTCCGCGCGCGGCCAGGTAGACGGGCGTGGCGCGGGGCTCGAAGCGCAGGGCGGCGCCGTGCGCGCTGAAGGTCTCGCCCTCGACGTCGGCCCGGCCGGCGAAGACGCCGCGCACGATCTCCACCGCCTCGGCGGTGAGCCCGAGCGGGCGGCGGGACCGGATGCCCAGCTCGCTGGCGAACTCATATCCTCCGGCGCCGAGGCCGAGGATGAAACGGCCGTCACTGATCTCGGCCAGCGACGCCGCGCTGCTCGCGAGCAGCGCCGGGTGGCGGAGCAGCGGGCTGACCACGGCGGTTCCCATGGTGATCCGGCTGGTCGCCGTCGCCATCAGCGCCAGGGCGCCGGTCGCGTCCCGGTGGAAGTAGTGGTCGGCGACCCAGACGCCGTCGAATCCCAGGTCCTCGGCGCGGTGTGCCAGCTCGGCCGCTTCGGTGATCGGTCGGTCCAGCCGTACGGTGGCTGTCCGTCTCATTCGGTGCCCTTCTCACTCGCTCCGGGCTCTGCCGCCCGGTCGTTCTCGGTTTCCTCGTCCACTCCGAGCAGGAGCGCCTCGGTCAGCGCCCCGGCGAGCGCCGCTCGCCGGTAGCCGGCCGACGCGCGCAGGTCGCTGATCGGCCGGATGTCGTCGTTGATCGCCTCGGCGGCCTCGGCGATGACGTCGCGGGTGGGGACGCGTCCCTCGATCGCCCGTTCGGCGTTCGGGCAGCGGATCACCACCGGGGCCACCGCTCCGGCGGCCAGGCGGACGCCGGTGAGGGCGCCGTCGGACCCCCGTGACCAGCACCAGGCGAGGTTGACGATGGCGATCGCCAGCGCCCGGCGTCCCGCCACCTTCCGGAACCCCGCCGCCTCCCCGGGCCGCCAGGGCACGTCGACCGAGACGATCCACTCGCCGGGGCGCAGGCCCGTACGGCGCGGCGCCGTCGCCAGGTCGGCCACCGGGACCCGCCGGTCTCCGCCGGGCCCGCGCACCGCGGCGATGCCGCCGGCCGCGACCAGCGGCGGCACGGTGTCGGCGGCCGGCGAGGCGTTGGAGATGTTGCCGCCCAGGGTCGCCCGGTTGCGGATCTGCCCCGACGCGAAGCAGGCGATCGCCGCGCGCAGTCCGGGCAGCCGGCCGCCGAGCCCGGCCGCGACGGCGGACAGCGGCGCCAGTGCCGACAGGCGCAGAGCCTCACCGGTGTCGTGCACGGGCGGCGGAGCGTCGGCGAGCCGGGAGATGTCGGCCATCGGCCCGGTACGGGCGCCGGCGCGCCGCTGCACCAGCAGGTCGGTGCCGCCGGCCAGCAGCGCCACCTCCGGGTCGATCCGATCGACCTCGGCCATGGTGCGGGGCTGCAACAGCACGGTCGTGGCTCCCGGCGCGGTCATCGGGTCGCCTCGCGTACGGCTCGGGCGATCGCGCCATAGCCGGTACACCGGCACAGGTTGCCCTCCAGACCGGCGCGCATCTGCTCGTCGGTCGGCGCGGGATGCTCGGCCATCAGGGCGGACGCCGACACCACCATGCCGGCGACGCAGAAACCGCACTGCACCGCCTGGCGCCGTACGAACGCCTCCTGCACGGCACGGCCGGTGGCGCCCGACGCGACGCCCTCCACGGTGGTCACCTCGCCGTCGCCGACCTGGCCGACCAGCACCAGGCAGGAGCACACGGGGGAGCCGTTCATCAGCACCGTGCAGCTGCCGCACTCGCCCATGCCGCAGCCCTCCTTGGCGCCGATCAGGCCGAGGTCGTCGCGGAGGTAGTCGATCAGCCGCGCCGCGGCGTCGGGCGGGTCGACCGGAACACCGTTGACCTTCACTGCGGCCCCCTTTCTTGCGCGCGCAGGGCGGTGAGCAGCCGTTCGGGGGTGATGGGGAGCCGGTCCGGCCGTACGCCGACCGCGTCGGCCACGGCCGCCGCGACCGCGGGGCCGGTCGGCACGATCACCACCTCGGCCATGCCCTTGGCTCCCATCGGACCGGTCGGTTCGTCACCGCCGACGAGATGGGTACGGATCGGTGGAACGTCGCGGATCGTGGGGATCAGGTAGTTCTCCAGGCTCTGCGTCACCGGCCGGCCGTCCACGAGCCGGTACTCCTCCATCAGCGCCAGGCCGAGGCCCTGCGCCACGCCGCCCTCCGCCTGCCCCACCACGGCACCGGGGTTGATCGTGCGGCCGCAGTCGACGGCGCAGACGACTCCGGCCACCCGGATCTCGCCGGTGAGCTCGTTGATCTCCAGGCGGACGACCTGGGCGGAGCATCCGTAGACCCGATGGGGCGCGTAGTTGCCGAGCCGTTCGGGGTCGATCATCCCGGGGTCCGCGACGTCCGGCAGCGTGAAGGTGGCCTCGAACTCGGCCCGGCCCTCGGCGACCAAACGGCCGGCGCCGAGCGCCAGGTCGGACGCGCCGACGTCCTCCAGCGCCTCCAGGAGCCGCCGGCACACCGCCGCGACCGCGGAGCCGCCGGCGTACATGCTGCGCGACGCCGCGGTCGCGCCGGACTCGGGCACGAGCTGGGTGTCGTCGACGACGACGTCGATACGGCCGGGGTCGAGGCCGAGCACGTCGGCGGCGATCTGCCGGTAGGCGACGTCGATGGCCTGACCGGTGTGGTTGGGGCCGGCCCAGATCCGTACCCGCCCGTCGACGGAGACGATCAGGCGGGCCCGCGCGGCGTCGCCGCGCCCGCTGCCGAGCCCGACGCCCTTGATGGCGAGCGCGATCCCGGTGCCGCGGCGCCACGGCGGCCGGGCCCGCCGCCGCCACTCCGCGCGGGTGACCCACCAGTCGTCGGTGGCCGCCGCGGTCAGTGTCTCGGCGACGCGCAGCCCGGGGGTGACGGGGTGGCCGTACAGGCCGTGCCGGTCACCGCCGCGCAGCACGTTGCGCAGCCTGAGGTCGACCGGGTCGATGCCGAGCTCGGCGGCGGCCTGGTCGATCGCGGTCTCCAGCGCGAACGCCACCTGCGGCACGCCGTAGCCGCGGAACGCGCCGGCGTTGGCGTTGTTGGTGTAGACGACCCGCCCGTCGAAGCGCGCGACGGGCACGCGGTAGGGGCCCACCGACATCTCGGCCGAGGTCTTGAGCACGTTGGGCCCCGAGGTGATGTACGGCCCGGTGTCGGCGATCGCCGTCATGTCGCTCGCCGCGATGCGGCCGTCGCGGCCGAACCCGATCCGCACCGAGGTGCGGAACGGATGCCGTTTCGGCCCCGCGACCATCACCTCCTCGCGGCTCATCCGCAGGTGCACGGGGGCGCCCGCCGCGCGGGCGAGCAGGGCGAGGAACACCGGCATCGGGTCGTCGTTGCGGGCGCCGAACGCCCCGCCGACCGGCCCGGACACGAGGCGGACATCCTCCAGCCCGATCCCGAGCGCCCGCGCCACCTTGCGCCGGTGCAGCCCCGGGTTCTGCGAACCGCACCAGATGGTCACCTGGCCGGCCTCCCAGAGCGCGACGCCGCCCGGCGGCTCGATGGCGACGTGCTCCTGAGCCGGGGTGGACACCGCCCGTTCCACCACGGTGTCGGCGTCCGACAGCGCGCGTTCGACATCGCCCGAGGCGAATCCGATGCGGCCGGCGACGTTGCCGCCGTCGTGCAGCCGGGGAGCGTCCGGGGCCAGCGCCGCGTGGGCGTCGCCGACGACCGGCAGCGGCTCCACGTCGACCACGATGGCGTCGGCGGCGCGCCGGGCGGTGCCCGGGTCCACCGCCGCCACCAGCGCGATGGCCTCGCCGACCTGCCGCACCCGCTCGTCCGCGAGGACCGGGCCGTCCGCCTCGGTCGGGCCGAGGAGGTTGAACGGGACGTCGGCGCCGACGAGCACGCACCGCACGCCGGGCATCTTCGCCGCGACCGTGGTGTCGATTCCGGCGATGCGGCCGTGCGGGACCGCCGACCGGGTCACGGCGCCGTGCAGCATTCCGGGCAGCCGCCGGTCCGTGACGTACTCAAGTCGTCCCGACACGACCTCGTGGGCGTACACGCCGGGAATAGAGCGGCCTACCTGCGAATTCTCGGTCGTGGTCGAGGTGGGAGACGTGGCGGTCATCAGGTCTCCTCGTCAGTGCGGTGACCGGAACCGGGATTACATACACGACAGGTGACGCGGTACGGTGCAGCCGCAGCCGACTTTCGTTCGCTCGGCTGACAAATGTGGAGGAGCGCGCCGTGAAGATCACCGACGTCCGCTGTGTCGAGTACACCGGCTCGATGCCCCACCCCGGGCCGCTGTGGGAACAGCGCCTGCGCCGGCCCGCCGACATCTACCCCGAGGTCGCCGCGATCGGCCCGCGGCAGCTCCCCGAGCGGGAGGACGGCGGTCTCGAAGTGCGCTCGATCTTCCTGCACGTCGACACCGACGAGCAGGTCACCGGGACGACGGCCGTGCTCTCGGCCGACCAGGCGCAGTGCGTCATGGGCACGCTGCGCCCGCTGCTCATCGGGGCCGATCCGCTGGCCACCGAGAAGCTCTGGGACCTCGGATACCGGTCGATGATCCACGGCCGCGCCGGCACCGGCATGCTCGCCCTGTCGGCGGTGGACTGCGCGCTGTGGGACGTCCGCGGGCAGTACTTCGGCGTCCCGAGCCATGTCCTGCTCGGCGGGCCGACCCGTGACGACGTGCCCGCGTACGTCTCGACCCTCGGTGACTCGCTGGCCGCCGACGACGTCGCGCGCCGTACGAGAGAGCTGGTCGAGGCGGGGTTCCGCGGCATCAAGTGGTTTCCGCGCTGGGGTCCCGACCACGGCCACGCCGGTGTCGGCAAGGTCGTCGAGCTCGTCGCGACGGTACGCGAGGCGGCGGGACCCGACGTCGAGATCATGCTGGACGCCTGGAGTTCGTGGGACATCCCCTTCACGGTGGCGGTCGCGCGGGAGACCGAGGCCCTGCGGCTGCGCTGGATCGAGGAGCCGCTGCCCGCCGACGACACCGCGGGCTACGCCTCGCTGCGCCGCCTGCTCGGCGGCCGGGTGCAGATCGCCGGCGGCGAGCACGAGTACACGCGCTGGGGCATCGGCCGCCTGCTGCGCGAGGACCTGCTCGACCTCTACCAGGCCGACCCGCACTGGGGCGGCGGGATCAGCGAGATGACGCGGATCGGGGCGCTGGTCTCGGCCGCCGGCCGGCCGTTCATCCCGCACGGTCAGTCGTTGCAGTGCAACGCGGCGCTGACCTTCGCCGCGAGCCCGGGCCTGATCCCCGAGATGGAGTACCTCCGCCGGCTCGCCCCGCTCTACCAGCACTTCCTGGCGCACCCGATCCGTCCCGAGGGCGGTCGCATCGCCGCGCCGACCGCGCCCGGCCTCGGGATGAGCCTCGCCGCCGACCGCATTCTCGACGCCCGTCCGCTCGGCTGACCCCCCGCACCCCCAAGGAGAGAGAACACCGTGACCGAGATCATCGCCTGCCTGTCCGCCTACGACGAGCAGCTCGTGCGCGAGCTCGCCGGAACCGACCGCGTCGAGGTCCGTACGGCGTCCGGTTCGGGCGACCCCGCCGAGCTGGCCGCGCTGGTCAAGGGCGCGGACATCGTGATCGCCGACGCGGCCCGCCGATACGTCCTGGACGCCACCGCGATCGACGCGATGGACCGCTGCCGGTTCATCCAGCAGCCGTCCGTCGGCTACGACACCGTCGACGTCGGCCGGGCCGCCGAGCGCGGGATCCCGGTCGCCAACGCGCCCGGCTACAACGCCGCCGCGGTCGCCGACTGGGTGATCATGGCGACGCTCGTCGTCCTGCGGAACGGCCTGGCCGCCGACGGCATCATGCGCGGGGGCGGGTTCGACGCCATGCCGCTCGGCCACGAGCTCGGCGACCGCACGGTCGGCCTGGTCGGCATGGGCGCCGTGGGCCGCGCCGTGTTCGAGCGGCTGCGCGGCTTCGGCTCCACCGTCGTGTTCACCGATCCGGCTCCCCGCCAGGTCGACGGCGCGCGCCAGGTCGGACTGGACGAGCTGCTCGAGGTCGCGGACGTCGTCAGCCTGCACCTGCCGCTGAGCGACGACACCCGGGGCATCATCGGGGCCGGCGAGCTCGCCCGCATGCGCGACGGGGCCGTGCTGGTGAACGCGGCCCGCGGCGGTCTGGTCGACCACGACGCGCTCGCCGACGGCCTGCGCGCCGGGCGCCCGGCGGCCGCCGCGCTCGACGTCTTCGAGCCCGAACCCCTCGGCGCGGACTCCCCGCTGCGGTCGTTGCCGAACGTCTACCTGTCCCCGCACATCGCCGCCGGGACCTGGCAGGCCCGCCGGCGGGTCCGGAGCATGGTGGGCGAGAACCTGCGGCGTGTGCTGGCCGGCGAGCCCCCGCGTTACGTCGTCAACGCCTGACCGCACGCTCCGAGGGGGCGCCCCGGCAGCCGTACGACGCCGGCCGTCGGCCGAGGTCGTCATGACGCCAGCCAGTCCAGCGTCACGGCCGCGGTCCACGACTGCCAACGGCTGCCGAGCGCCTCTCCGGTGAAGGGCTCGTAGTACTCGGCGAAACGCAGGTCGCCGAGCTGGCGCAGCGACTCCTCGCGCAACTGCCCTTCCAGCGCCTCGTCCCCGCGCCGTCGCGCCGCCCAGCCGAACAGCCAGGTGATCACCGGCCACTGCGGCCCCCGCCAGTACTGGCGCGGGCGGAACTCCGGGGAGGTGGGGGACGTGCTCGGCGGCACCGCGTGCCGCAGATCGGGGTGCCCGCACCATTCGGGGCCGAGCAGCAGCTCCCGCTGGCGCCGCAGCACGGCGGCGTCGCCGCCGCACAGCAGCGGCGCGAACCCCCCGATGGTCGCGGTCGGCAGCCAGGCGCCGGTTCGCAGGTCACGGTCCTGGGCCAGCCCGCTCCGCGGTGACACGGCCGCGATGACGCCGGAGCGGAACCGGGCGGCGATCTCCTCCATGTCCCGCGCGTCGCGATGGCGGCCGGCGCCGGCGGCGAGCTCGGCCAGGATCTCGCTGGACAGCGCGAGCAGCGCCGAGGCGAAGACGTCGGCCACCCGGAAGTCGATGGTGCGCCGGATCGCCTCCTCGTCGTAGCGGGCGGCGACCATCTGGTCGACCAGCCAGATGTAACGCCGGTACTCCGCGTCCGTGGGCCGCTCGGCCGCATCGGTGACGTGAGTGGTGTCGTTCCGGGTGAACGGCTCCATCTCGCCGGCGTCCACCCGTGAGTACGGCGCGTCCCAGCGTGGCGAGTTGTCCATCCCGGACTCCCAGCTGTGGTGGATCTCGACCAGGCCGGAGCCCTCCGGGTCGCGCGAGGTCGCCAGCCACCGGTGCCAGGCCAGCCAGCCGTCGATGCTCTCGGTCAGGAAGTCCTCGGCGGCGCGCCGGTCGGCTCCACCGCGCCGCCGCGCCTGGTCGAGAATGCGGGCGACCGCGACGCTATGCACGGGCGGTTGACAAATCCCGGAGGTCCGCACGCCCGCCGGCGCGTCGCTCGCCACCGCGGTGCGCCAGCGTTCGGGGCCGGGGAAGTAGCCGGGCGCGGTGTCGAACACGATGTGCGGGATCATTCCGCGGCGCCACTGCGCGGTCAGCAGTGACGACATCTCGATGATGGCGCGGGAAACCGACAGGTGAGAGAGGCCGATCGCGATGAATGCCGTGTCCCAGCTCCACTGGTGCGGGTAGAGCTCCGGAGCGGCGACCGTCAGATGACCCAGATCGTTGCGGCGTAGGACATCGGCGGCGGCATCGCCGAGGCGAGCCGTCCCGGCCGTGTCGTCTTCCAACGGCTCCTGTGCGGTTCGATGCACTAAGGCTCCCAAATGCCCCGGCGGTTCTGTATGATCGCCGAACATAATGACCCGCCATCTCGCCGGTCAAGAGTGCAATGGGGAGGAAATGTCCGTCTGTGGCAGTCGTAGGTAGCACCGATGACACGACCGGCTCACCGTCCGATCCTCCGGCTTCGCCGCAGGACACCCCTGCCGAGCCGGCCGCCTCGGCACCCGGGCCGACCGCTTCAGCAGGCGGGCCGGGCGCCTCGGGAGGCGGGCCGGGCGCCTCGGGAGGCGGGCCGGGCGCCTCGGGAGGCGGGGCGGCGACGAGACCGCCTGGTGGGGAAGGGACGACCAGGCCCGACCTGGCCGGCGCCGCCTCGCCCGGCCACCTGCTCGCCCTGATCCGTACCCGGCCGGGCTGGACCCGTCAGCAGTTGCTCACCGCCACCGGGATGTCGCGGACCACTCTCTTCGAACGCCTCGACCAGCTGTTCCGCGCCGGGTTGGTCTATGAGTCCGGATCGACCGGAGCGACGGTGGGCCGCCCGGCCCGCCTGGTGCGTTTCGACGACCGCAACCGGGTCGCGCTGATCTTCGATCTCGGCCAGACGCACGGGCGCATCGCCGTCGCCGACCTGTTCGGACGCACGCTGCGGATGGCGACGCTGCGGCTGAACATCGCCCAGCCCCCGGACCGGTTGCTGCCCGACCTGCTGGACCGCGCCGACAAGCTCCTGCGAGTGGATGAGAACGCGCAGGTCGTCGGCGTCGGCATGGGGATTCCCGGGCCGGTCGACGTCGCCACGGGCCGGCTCGGCGCGAGTACGACGATGCCGGGCTGGGAGGACTATGCGATCAAGGACGTGGTCCGCTCTCGCTGGGACGTGCCCCTGCTGATCGAGAATGACGCACGCGCCTTCGCCCGGGGAGAGGCGTCGGCGAGCGGCGGGCGGGGCATCCTGCTCGCGGTCAAGTACGCCAGCGGCATCGGCGCCGGCATCGTCGTCAACGGCGAGGTGATCGGGGGTGCCGACGGCGCGGCCGGCGACATCGGGCACATCCGCGTGTCGGACGAGGGGCCGGTGTGCCGGTGCGGACGCCAGGGCTGCCTGGCCGCCTGGGCCTCCGGCTGGTCGCTGCTGGACCAGCTCGCCGACCAGGGTGTGCACACGCTCGACGACGTCGTTCAGATGCACACCCACAACCCCGCGGTGATCGCCGCTCTGCGCGCCGGCGCCGAACGCCTCGGCCGGGTCCTCGCCGCCGTCGTCGCGACGGTCAACCCCGACACGCTGGTGCTCGGGGGCATCCTCGGGCAGCTTCCCCTCGTGGCCGAGGAAGTGGAGCGATGGGTACGGGCCGACGCGGTCGAGCGGACGATGCAGAAGCTGCGGGTGATCACGTCCCGCAGCGGCGACGACAGCGCGACCGTGGGACTCACCCTGATGGTGGCCCAGCACGTGCTGGCCGCATCGGCGATCGACGCGGCCCTCGGCGTCGGCTGACTCCGGCGTCTGCTTGAACCCGGCGTCGGCAGACCCTGACCTGGCTGAACCCGGCGTCGGAACCTGGTCAGCCCGGCGTTCGTCTCCCGCCCCTCGTCCTCGGCGGCGATGAACTCGTGCGGACACGCCGTCCGTTCGGTCCCAACAAATGGCGGCGATTCCCTTATCCGGGTGGACGTCGCGGATTGCTAGGCTCCGCGCCATGTTCTCGGACGATGTGGATGCCGACCTGCGGCGGTTGGCCGACGACCCCGACTTTCCGCACCGTGATGCGGCGCGGCACGCGGTGCGGTTCCGCGCGGCGGGCGATGTGGCGGACCTGGTCGCGGTTCATGATGATCCGCACCCGTGCGGGATGACCGAGGTGATGTTCGCCATGGCCGGATCGCAGCGGCCGTGGCTCAACTGGGTGCCGATGCCGAGCGAGGCGATCTGCAACCTCGCCAACGAGGTCGGAAGCCGCCGGGCGCAGGGCGAGCGGCTCGAGCTCACCGGTCTCGGGCTCTCCGCGGCGGAGCCGGCCAGTGCCATGACCGCCTTCCGCCGGGTCGCGGGCCCGGTCGACATCGGCATCGCCGAGTTCCCGGCCCCCGATATCCGGATGACCGTACGGCCCGGCCGGTACGCGGTCTGGCGGTACGACGGCACCGAGCCGCTGCCCGCCGCGCCGCCGCCGTCGGCCGCCGCGGTGCGGGTACTGCACGAGGTCGCCGGAGAGCCGTGGCCGTCGCCGTTGTCCGGCTACCTGCAGGCCGAACCCCTCGGCGACCTGCCGTTGGACGACCTGCTCGGGCTGCTCGCACACCTGCCCGAGCCGCCGGACACGCCACGCTGGCAGCACCTGGCCAAGTCGACCCCGACGTACTGGTACCGGCTCATGCAGCCGTGGGTGTGCCTCGGCATCCTGCACCATGCCAAGGACGAGCCGTGGCCGACCTCGACCCGGCGAAGCGTCCTGGTGGATCTCGCCTTCGGCGTCGAGGACTGGGTCGCCGACGCGGCGCTGTTCGCCCTTGTGACGTCCGCGTACCGCGAACCGCACCTGCGGGAGGAGGTACGGGGGATGGTCCGAGCCCGGCTCGACGCGGCCGCGGCCGCGAACCGCCTGGTCACGATCGAGGAATCGCTGGCACAGCTGATGACCGTCACTCCCGGCTGCCGTGCGGACGACCGCGCCGTGGCGACGGCGGCGCTGGTCCGCGCGGCACAGAACGACGACGAGGAGCCGGCACCACCCCAGAAGCGTCGCTGGTGGCGGCACCGCGGATAGGGCCGGAGCCGTAGTGGGAGGGAGAGGACGTTCGACGAGGTGCGACCGCAACTGGTCGTCCGTCGGATGATACCGCCGGAACGACCATCTCGATCCTGCCTGAGCACGCGAGGGCAACCTGGTCAGGTGGGGGGCGCAAGTAGTTCGTCGGCGAGCTTCCTGGCCCTGTCCAGAAATTCGTCTGGTCCAGCATCGTCGAACCGTTCGTCGGCGACGAGGCTGGCTAGCAGCAATGCATGAAGCTTGCCCTTGGTCTCGTCTGGGATGTCCTCAACACCTTCGTCGGTGTACACGTCCCGGATGATTCGTTTCGGCGATACTGGGGTCGATCGAGCTGGCGAGATCATCAGATAGAGCTCGCATGTTTCCTATAAATGCCACCACATCCGTGAGCTCCGCGACACGCTCAAGCATCAGGGCCTCCGTTGTTCGCTCGCTGAGTGGCTTGTTGAGCATCGACGCGTGATCGACCTCCGGCCAAGAGGCGCTGTTCGAGGTTAAGCCGCTACCAACTTGACCAGGACTTCGCGCTTGCCTGAGGGAGCGTCACGTGGCACCTGTCGAGCGCGCAGAAGGGCATCCACATCGGCGGCGACCTCCGCCGCAACCGAGTCGATGTTCTCGAGTCTGCCCGCACCCTGAACAGCACCCAACGCCCCACGCGAATCTACGAAACCGTTGATCGAACTTTTTGCCCCGGGTCCGGATCATACGGAGCGGCCAACGCATTACATCGAATCCACCGGATCGGAGACTCCCCCATGAATTCCGGCCTGAGCCTGGTAATCGCGATACCCGTCGGCAGCGCCGTGTTCGCTGGGGCCGTCACCTACGCGGTCACCGACCGTAACCTCAAGATGCGTACCAGGGTGGCGGCCTCTCTGCTCAGCGCCTTCCTTGTGGGCGCGACGTCGCTGTTCGTTCTCTACCTTTCCGTGTTCGCATTTCTGGTCACCATGGTGGGCTATCTGGTAATGCGCCGCCTGTTCAAACCCGGCCTCGCTCTTGCCGGCTCCGCGGTCGTTCTCTGCGGTGGTCTATCATTCGCGGTAATGCTCATGGTCGCCGCCCTCGACCGAATGTGACAATGGAGCAGTCGAGGATCTGATGGAACCTTCGCGCTCTGCGGCTTTCAGAGGTGTCGGCAGCCTCCCGGAGGTGCGCCTCGGAGAGCTGTCCCAGCTCCCACCTGCCGCGCCGGGCCCAGGAGTTCGCGCTCCCGCCGAAGAGGTCGAGTGCGATCGGCGAGACGGCGACCACGAAGACTGAGACGGACACCGGTGAGATGACGAGCAGCCTGCCGTACAGCGGGCCGGTCGATCTAGATCCGCGCGAACGGCCTGTCACGAGACACCTCACCAGCCCGTTAAGACGGCTTTCCTGTGTTCGCCAGCACGCCCGTACGCGTGAGGAAACTCGCCAGGTCCTCGCTTCTCGTCCACAGCGCCGCCATCTCGGCGCGGCACGCCACGGCGACCTGGGAATTTGTCAGCAGCTTCGCTCCCATGACGATGCCGTCGTCGTCGTACCGCACCTCGTACGTGGTCTGCTCACCGAGCAGGATGATCTCTGGCAGCGGACCGGGCGTCTCCACGAGGCGACGTCCGACGGGGCCAACACGCGGATCCGTGCTCCCGGGTCGGCGCGGATGCGCAGGATGTAGAGCTCCCACCACAGGTAGTCGGAGAGCGGAAGCTCCACGACGCGAATCCGCCGCTGGACGATGCCGTGCGCATCGAGTCGCCGCTGGTGCTCGGCGATGCCTGTGCGCATCTCGTCGGCGAGCGCAAGTGAACGTTCACGATCGCCGTCGGCCAGGGCCGCCCAGCTGGGAACGTCGGGTTCTTGGAAGACCTGGCGGTGCTCCAGCTTCCGGGGCGAGTCCACCTGCCAGAAGCGGGCGTCGAAGTCCTCGAAATACTCATCGAGTTTCAACTCCTGGCCGGTGAGCTCCGCGACGCGCTCAAGCATCAGGAATGTTCGCGTCGCCTCGGGGGCGCACGGATGGGGGACTACCAGCCACGGCATGGTCACCTGGCTGTACGGCTCGCCTCGCGTGTAGGGAGGTGAGTTCCGGCCCACTCAGTGCGGGATGGTCGACCAGCCGGTCGACGAAGTCGATCCAGGCGGCGACGCCGTGGAGCATTCGGCCAACACCCAATGAACCCCGGCAGCCGCGCGCGGGTGGTCAGAACTGGACGCCTCGGTCGCCGCGGGACGCCGGGAGGAGGCGGGCGGCCACGACGAGGGAGAAGTTCACCAGCAACGTGTGCGGCTCGTTGCTGCCCTGCTCGGTGACCCGGATCCGGGCCACCATCCTTTCCTGCATCCAGGATGCCACCTCGTCCTCGGTGGGCGGTTCGTCGACGAGAAGGAGTTTCCAGTCGGTCGTGTGGCCGGCCACGCGAAGGTGGAGTTCGCCCGTGGGGCCGCTGTCGCTCATCGCGGTCGTCCTTCTGCGGCGACGCTCGTTACGGCGCGCCGGCGTCGCCCGGCGGCCGTCGGCCGTTCGCGTCCTTGAGTTTCATGCGACGGCGGGGCCATGGGCGTCCACCCGGCCGGGCACGGCCTGGCCGAGGGTCGAGTAGATCGGGAAGGTCTGGTCGAGGCCGGTGATGCGCAGCAGTTTCCGCACGTGGGGACGCGGTCCGGCCAGGGCGACGGCGCACCCGTACGCGTCCGCCTTCCGTCGTACGGCGACGAGCATCCTCAGTCCGGAGGCGTCGCAGAACGAGACACGGGACAGGTCGATGACCACCAGCCTGGCCCGGTCCTCCAGGACGGCGGCGATCCGGTCGCGGAGGCCGGCGGTGGTGGAGATGTCCAGCTCGCCGGAGATCGCCAGCACGGTATGGCCGCGTATCGAGTGGCCGAACAGGTCGGCCCGGATGGTGTCGTGGTACATGAATCGGTCTCCGAATCGAAGGCCGGGTCACAGCGGGACTTACCGGCCGGGGCTCGGGTGAGGCCGTGCCGGACGTGTCGCCCGCGGGATTGAGAACGCGGGTCGCGCAACGGGCCCGGCGGGCAAGGACGGCGTCGGGCGGTGGAGCCGGAACGATCGGTGAGGCGTGTCGCCCCTCGACGATCATCCGTGAGTCCGCTGCGGCGGCGTGTTCGCCGACCCGTCTTGACCTACTGTGAAGAGGCCGAAGTAGTGAGTGCCGGGGACGGCGCCGACTCGGTTGTGAGCGCACGAGAAACCCTCGACTGGCCCCAACACTACCCCACCAGGGCGGCCCCGGGGACGACGGGCCGTGACCGTACGGCGTCCGGTGAGAATCCGGTCATCCGGCGTCCGGCATGCGGCGCAAGGGCGCGCCGACCGCGTGCAGATGGCGGAGAACCTGGCCGTACGAACCGACGATGCTGCTCTCGTGGTACGTCAGGCCGTGTTTCCCGCAGTGGGCGCGGACGAGTTCCTGGGCCCGGCGCAGGCTGGGGCGCGGCATGCTGGGGAACAGATGGTGCTCGATCTGGTAGTTCAGCCCGCCCAGCACGAAGTCGGCGAACCGGCCACCGCGGATGTTCCGCGAGGTGAGCACCTGCCGGCGCAGGTAGTCCAGCTTGTCGGCCTCGCGTACGGTCGGCATGCCCTTGTGGTTGGGCGCGAACGTACACCCCATGTAGAAGCCGAACACGCACTGGTGGACGACGAGGAAGACCAGCGCCTGCAACGGGGTGAGCACGACCAGGAGAGCGGTGAGGTAGCCGGCCAGGTGCACCCCGAGCAACAGCGCTTCCACCGGCTTGGACCTGGTCCTGCCCATGTCGTCGCCGAACAGGGCCCGCACGCTCGCGACGTGGAGGTTGACTCCTTCGAGCAGGAGGAGGGGGAAGAACAGGTACGCCTGGTGGCGCGCCAGCGCCCGGGTCGCCCACCTGCGGCGGGACCGTACGTGATCCGTGGTGAAGGCGATCGCGCCGTTCGCGACGTCGGGGTCCCGGTCCTCGTGGTTGGGGTTGGCGTGATGGCGGTTGTGCTTGGTCACCCACCAGCCGTAGCTCAGCCCGATCAGCAGGTTTCCGTGGACCAGCCCGAGCAGGTCGTTGACCCGCCTCGAGCCGGCGATCTGGCGGTGACCGGCGTCGTGCCCGACGAACGCGATCTGGGTGAAGACGATCCCGAGGAAGGCGGCGACGAGCATCTGCCACCACGAGTGCCCGAGGAGCACGAACGCCGTGCCGGCGAGCGCGAACAGGCCCAGGTTGGCCGCGATCTTCAGCGAGTAGTAGCCGGGCCGACGGTCCAGCATCCCGGCGTTCTTGACCTGCCGGGCCAGGACCGCGTAGTCGCTGCCACGGGCAGCGATGCACTCCTCGCCACCGGCACCGGCGGCAATGCCGGCCGATCGCAGGGCGTTGGACGTCATCGAAACTCCTTCGGGGAAGCAGGTGTGGGCCGCAGCGCCATCGCGCGCTGCTGCGACCATCCGCCGCCGAAGGCAGACCTCAACCCTGGGAGAACGAACAATCCGGCGACCGGAGCCGGCACGCTCGTACCAGGACTCGGCCTCCGCCAACGGGCACAACGGCACACCGCGTCCCCGAGTTCCCGCCCGGATCAGGTCCGATGTCCGCAGGTCGATCCGGTGGGGCGCATACTCCGTGTGATAGCGTGCCTGCTAGTTGCAGTTGTGGTTCCCTAGACCTTGGTGCGCCTGCAGGCTCCGACCTTCAGGCGCATTTTCGTTTTTCCGGGCCTTCCCGGACCTTTCCGGACCTTCCCGGATCCGGATCATCGCAGCGACCGGAGCCCGTAAGGCGCGCGCTCCGTCATCACCCCAGAAAGAAGAAGATCATGAGCACTGGCACCGTGAAGTGGTTCAACGCGACGAAGGGCTTCGGCTTCATCGAGCCCGACGACGGCGGCGCCGACGTTTTCGCCCACCAGTCGAACATCATGACGCAGGGTTACCGCGAGCTCCACGAGGGGCAGAAGGTCACCTTCGACATCACGCAGGGCCAGAAGGGCCCCCAGGCGGAGAACATCGTCCCCGCCTGACCTTTAGCCGCGAGCCGCCGGTCCGCACCCCCCAGGGGCGCGGACCCGCAGGCTTCCGCGCCCCGGACAGGGGTAGCATTCGCGCGATACGGCGAATGCGTCCCGCTATGGGGAAGTGAGTGGGTTCTGGTGACGGAAGCGGATCCCGGATCGGAGCAGCCGCCGGCGAGCGCGGCGCCCGGGAGCTCATCGGCGGCGTGGGCCGACGTACGAGGGGACCAGCGCCGGCCGTCACTCGACCTGCGAACCGATGTGCCGCACGCGGCGCGCCTGTACGACTACTTCCTGGGCGGCAAGGACAACTTCGCGGCCGACCGGGAGGCCGCCGCCAAGATGCTGGAGATCTTTCCTGGTCTGGCCGTCGGCGCCCAGGCCAACCGCCGTTTCCTGGGGCGCGCGGTGCGGTTCGCGGCGAGCCTGGGCATCCGTCAGTACCTGGACATCGGCACGGGCATCCCGGCGGCCGACAACACTCACGAGGTCGCCCAGTCCGTGGCCGCCGACTCGCGCGTCGTCTACGTGGACAACGACCCGATCGTGCTGGCGCACGCGCGAGCCCTGCTCCAGGGCACTCCCGAGGGCCGTACCGCCTACCTGGACGCCGACTTCCGGGACCACCGGCGAATCCTGTCCGCGCCCGAGACGACCGGCCTCATCGATTTCACCCGGCCGGTGGCCCTGCTCACCGTCGCGCTGCTGCACTTCATCCCCGACGAGGACGGGCCCGGGGAGATCCTCGAACGCTACAAGGCCGCCCTGCCGCCCGGCAGTGTGATGATCCTGTCGCACGCCACCGCCGACCTGGTGGACGACCCGGAGACGTCCCGGGCCGTGGTGGGCAGCTACACCGGCGCCGGCGTGAGCCTGACCGCCCGTCCGCGGGAACGCACCGAGAAGTTCTTCGCGGGCTGGGACCTGGTCGAGCCGGGCGTCGTCCCGGTCTCGGAGTGGCGCCCGGACGGGAACCTCCGCGACGCCGCCTTGGCGCCCGCTCAGGCGGGCGCCTTCGCGGGCGTGGCGATCAAGCCGGTCCGGCCTTGACGGGACGGCGGGTCGAGACCCGGTAGTCGGCGCGGCGCAGGATCTCGTCGGCGTCGTTGGCCGGCGGGTAGATCCAGTCCTCGTTCACCGTACGTTTGCGGGCCTTGGCCGTCTCACCGGTCCACTTGACCCGGCGATCCCATCCGGTGGTGAAGACCGCCCCGGCGGAGCCGAGGTCGAGGCAGGTGACGTACGGGTCGGGGGCGAAGGGGACCGGCGGCAGGCCCAGCAGGTCGGCGGCCACGTTGTGACCGGCGAAGCGTCCGAGCGGGAGCGCGTGCTGGCAGCTGGGCATCGTCCGGTGGCCGCCCTCGGTCTCGGCGGCGGCGGTGTCCCCGGCCGCGTAGACGCCGGGCACGCCGGGCACCCGCAGGAAACGGTCGGTGAGCAGGCGGCCGAGGTCGTCGCGTTCGGCGGGGACGTCTTCGGTGAGCCGGCTGGCGCGCACGCCGGCCGTCCACACGACCGTCCGGGCGGGGATGGTGACGCCGTCGCTCAGCTCGGCGCCCTGCTCGGTGACGGCGGAGAGAGACGTGCCGAGCCGGCGTTCGACGCCCAGTTCGTCCAGGGCGGCGGTGATGGCGGGGCGCGGGCCGGGGCCGAGTTCGGGGCCCAGGGCGCCGGCGCGTTCCACCAGGACGACGCGGACCTGGTCCTCGGCGCCGTGGGGCGCCGCGACCGCGCGCAGGCGGCCCACGAGCTCGGTCGCGATCTCCAGGCCGGTGAACCCGGCGCCGACGACCACCGCGGTGAAGCGGCCGTCGGCCGGTCCCGCGGGAAGAGCGTGCAGGTGTTCGTCCAGCGCCGCGGCGGCCTCGATGGTGTCGACGTCGTGCAGGCGCTCGGCCCCGGGCAGCCGGTCCGGCCGGACCAGCCGGCTGCCGGTCGCCAGAACGAGCCGTTCGTACGACCGCTCGGAGACGTCGCCGTCGCGGCCCTGGACGGTCACCCGCCGCCGCTCGGTGTCGACGGCGGTGGCCGTGCCCGCCGAACGCTCCACTCCGATGGGCTTCAGGACGTCGTCGAGCGGGACCCGCATCGTCGCGGGGTCGGCCTCGTAGAGGCGAGGGCGGATCACCAGGTCTTCGCCCGGGGCGATGAGGGTGACCGTGCGGTCCGCACCCTGCTGCCGCAGCAGCCGGGCCGCGGCGGCGGCGCTCCAGACGGCGGCGAACCCACCGCCCAGGATCACGATGTCAGACATGATCATTCCTCTCGGTTCCGGCTCCGCGCGGGGGGAGCGGTCTGGCGGCGCACCCGGGCGAGCTTGCCGGGGTTGCGGACGATGTCGATCGCGGTGACGCGTCCGTTCGCCACGGTGATCGTCACCACGGAGTCCAGCGCGCCGTCGAGCAGCCAGAGCAGGCCCGGCTCGCCGTTGACGGTCGTGGGGATCATCGTGCGGACACCTCTGCGGCGGGTGACGCCCGCCAGGTAGCGGGCGACCCGGTCCGCGCCGCGAACGGGTCTGCGCGCGGCCCGGACGACTCCGCCGCCGTCGCTGCGCAGGACGACACCGCCGTCCAGCACGTCCAGCAGGGCGCGGACGTTCCCGTTTCCGCAGGCGTCGGCGAACGCGTCGGTCACCCGACGCCGCTCGCCCGGCGACACCGCGAACCGCGGCGCACCCGCCTGGACCCGCCGCCGGGCCCGCGCCGCGAGCTGGCGGCAGGCCGCGGGGCTGCGGCCCACGACCCGTCCGACGTCGGCGAACGGCATCCCGAACACCTCGTGCAACACGAACGCGGTCCGTTCGGCCGGGCTGAGCGCCTCCAGCACCACCATCAGGGCCATGCTGAGCGACTCGTCCAGCGTGACGCGGTCGGCCGGGTCGGCGGCACCGGCCCGAGGGTCGCCGACGCCGACCAGGGGTTCGGGCAGCCAGGGCCCGACGTACTCCTCGCGGCGGTGACGCGCCGAGCGCAGCGCGTCGCGCGCGATGCGGGCCACGGTGACGATCAGCCAGCCGGTCAGGTCGTCGATCTCGCTCCGGTCGACGCGGCAGAGCCGCAGCCAGCTCTCCTGGACGGCGTCCTCGGCCTCGTCGACGCTGCCCAGCAGCCCGTAGGCCACCGCGACCAACCGGCCGCGCAGAGCCTCGAACTCCCTCGCCGCGTCGTCATCGTCGTTCACGAAAAGGGGACGATAGACGATCCGCGAATGTGACAACGCCATCGTGGCAGGTCAGGCGACCCTGCGGACGAACGCCCTCACGTTCGATGGACCGGCGGAACTACTCGGGCCGGATCGCCCGGGTGGCCTGGACGGCGCGGCGCAGCCTGCCGTCGGCGGCCAGCTCTCCGAACATGTAGATCTCCGTGGTGATGGTGCCGCCCTTGCGCAGCTCGGCGATGAGCCGGTATCGGGCCGCGACCTGGTCGCCGTCCACCAACGCCTGCTCGACCTCGACACGGAGACCGGCGGCCCGTTTGCGGGCCGGGCGGATGTGATCCAGCAGCCGCCTCCGGTCCAGCGGCACACCGTCGTTGACCAGCTCATAGTCCGATGTGTGGTAGCGGTCGAGCACAGTCGCCGGATCCTCGTCACCCAGCCCTGCCTCCTGGGGATAGCGGACCAGATAGCCGGTCAGATCGGTACGGGGCGTCATCTGTTCCCCCTGAGATCGGATTATCTTTGACACCGGTGTCCAAGTTAACGTCCAGCGGTAGATTGGACAACCGTGTCAGAGATAACAGGAGGCCGGCGCCGCCGGCGGCGTTCGGACGCCGAGCGCAGCGCCGCCGCCGTACTCGACGCCGCCGTCCAGGTACTCGGCCGGCATCCGGACGCGAAGGTGGAACAGATCGCCGCCGCAGCCGGCGTCGCCCGCCAGACCGTGTACGCCCACTACCCGTCCCGGCCGTTGCTGCTCGCCGCGGTCCTCGACCGCATCACGGCCGAAGCCGTCGCCGCCCTCGATGCCGCCGACGTCGACGGTGGCACCGCCACCGAGGCGCTCCTGCGCTGGCTCGACGTCGCCTGGCGGCTCTTCGACCGGTACGCGCTGCTCCTGCACCCGTCGGTGACCGCCATCGACAAGGCGGAATCCGACCGTCAGCACGCCGCGGTCATCGCGCCACTGGAGCGGCTGATCAGACGGGGCCAGGCCACCGGCGAGTTCGACGGCGCCCTCAGTCCGGCCTGGCTGGTCTCGGTGACCATCGCGCTCGGCCACGCGGCCGGCGGCGAGGTCGCCGCCGGCCGCATGACCACCGCCCAGGCGGCGGAAGCGCTGCGCCACGGCATCCTGCGCGTGTACGGCGCCCGCGAGTCCTGACCGGCGAGCGGTCTCCTGCCACCCGCGAGTCCGCGACTCGCCGCGACCGACAGGCCGCCGGGAGCCCCGGCGCTCCGTCAGGTCGCCGGAGGGAGGAGCCGCTCACGCGCATCGGCGTACTCGGCGACGATCCGCTCGACGATCCGGGCCGCCGGGAGGACCGCGTCGATGAGCCCGGCGGACTGTCCGGCCTCGACCTTGCCGCCGGTGACGTCGCCGTGCAGGGCGGCGTCTTTCAGCGTCGAGGCCTGGAACGCCTTGCGGCGGACGTCGAGGTCGGCGGCGGAGGTCTCCAGCGTGGTCATGCGGGCGGTGAAGCCGTTCGCGATCGCGCGGATGACACCGAGGCCGTGCCCGACGGTGCGGGTGTCGTCGACGCCGGCGGCGAGGACGGCCGCCTTGTAGTCCGGATGGACGGTGGCCTCCTCGCTGGCGAGGAACCGGGTGCCGAACTGGGCGCCGCCCGCGCCGAGGGCCAGCATCGCGGCCAGCCCCGCGCCGTCCGCGATGCCGCCGGAGGCGACGACGGGCGTGTCCGGAACGGCCGTCACGACGGCGCGCACCAGCACCTGCGTGGTCACCATGGCCGGCGGCGGGTGACCTCCCGCCTCGGCGCCGACGACGACGAGCCCGTCCACGCCGGCGTCGACGGCCTTGCGGGCGTGCTCGGCGCCGGCGACCACGTGCAGGCAGGTCGTGCCGACGTCCTGGAAGCGCCGCAGGTAGCGGCGTGGTCCGCCTTGCGACGCGATGAGCACCGGAGGCCTGCGCTCGAGCAGCAGCTCGATCACCTCGTCGGCACCCGCCCGGTAGAGCGGCAGGTTCACCGCCCAGGGCCGGTCGGTGCCGGCGGCCATCTCGTCCAGCGTACGGGCGAGGTCGGCCGGCCGCATCGGACCGGCCGCGACGACGCCGAGCCCGCCGGCCCGGCTGACGGCGAGCGGGAGCGCGGAACAGGACGAGGCCCAGGACATGCCCGCCTGCACGATCGGCAGGTCGATGCCGAGCAGCCGGGTGACGGGCGTGGGGATGACGGTCATGAGTCCCCCTTCACCGGAGGGCGTGCCCACCGGGGCGTGTCTTCGGCGCCCCCGTTCGGCCCGGTCACGTCCCGGCCCCGGGGCGCGGCCGTTCGAGCAGCGTGCGAGCGTGGGAGGCCAGCCGGGTCTTCTGCACCTTCGAGCTCGCGGTCATGCCGATGTGCTCGAACCCCTCGACGATGCGCAGGTGGCGCGGGACCTTGAAACCGGCCATGTGGTCGCGGGCCCAGTCGAGCAGCTCCGGCTCCGTCGCCGCTCCGGGCTCGGTGAGCACGACGAACGCGAAGGGCACCTCGATCAGCCGCTCGTCGGGTACGCCGACGACGGCGGCCTGGCGGACTCGCGGATGGCGGTGCAGGGTGTCCTCGACGTCGGCGGGCGCGACGTTCTCCCCGCCCACTCTGATGATGTCCTTCGTACGTCCGACGAAGTGCAGGCGCCCGGTCGTGTCGAGGGTGCCGATGTCGCCGGTGGACAGCCAGCCGTCACCATCGATGGCGGCGGCGGTCTGCTCCGGGGCGTCGAGGTAGCCACGCATCACGTTCCAGCCGCGGACGAGGATGGAGCCGGGCTCGCCGGGCCCGCAGTCGTGGCCGTCGTCCAGGGCCCGGATGCGCACCTCGACGCCGGGTTCGACGCGCATCGCGCCCGAGGCCCGCACCTCCTCGGGTTCCCACCAGCACGACTGGGCGACGTTCGGCGAGGCCTCCGACAGGCCGTAGCCCGCGACGCACTCCTTGGCCCCGAGCTCGTCGATGACGCGTCGGATGACCGTGGGGGAGGCCGCGACCCAGGCACCGCGCAGGTGCAGCGTACGCCGCGTGCGGTCGGGGTGGTTGAGCAGCATCAGCGCGATGGTGTCGTTGCCGGAGAAGTGCGTACAGCGCTCGGCCTCCAGCAGGCGCAGGGCCTCCGCGGGCTCGAAGCGCGGCATCGTCACCAGCGTCGCGGCGTGCTGGATCGACGCGAGGATCGACAAGGTGGTCGCGGCGACGTGGAAGAACGGGCGCGCGCTGTGGAAGCGGTCGCCCGTCCGCAGGCCGAGACGCGCGCCGGAGAAGAAGGCGTCGGCGCACATGCCGCGGTGGGTGAGCAGCACGCCCTTGGGCCGGGACGTGGTGCCGGAGGTGTACTGCACCAGCAGGACGTCGTCCGGCGTCCCGCTGGGCGGCACGTCGGCGTCGGCGGCGCCGAGGAAGTCCGGCCACGACGTGGCCCAGCCGGGGGCGTCGTCGCTGAGCACGACGACCGACGTGAGGTCGGGCAGCGCCGCGCAGACCGACGCGCCGTCGCCGCCGAAACCGAGCGTGCGCAGCATGGCGATGAAGTCGACGCGAAGGACGCGGTCGGCGACGAAGAGCGTGGAGACGCGGGCGTGGGCCAGGGTGTAGTGCACCTCGTCGGCCGTGAACCGGGTGTTGACCGGCACCGCGACGGCGCCGACCGAGCCGATCGCGACGAAGAGCGCGACCCAGCGAGGTCCGTTGCCGGCGCAGATGCCGACCCGGTCTCCCCTCCCGACCCCGGCCCTGGCCAGTGCCGCCCGTACGCGGGCCACCTCGCGGGCCAGGTCGCGGTAGGTCATCCGGTCTTCCGCGGTGACCACGGCCTCGACGTCCGGCGCGAGCATCGCGGCACGGTCGAGGGCCTCGTGGGCGGTGAGCGGACATGCGGTCCTGAGATCCATCAGCCCTCCTCGGCCGGGTTGTCGGTGCCTCGCTCCCGCCGCGTGAACCGGTCGACGCCGTCGCGCCAGCCATCGTCGGCGAGGCACTGCTCGATGGCCGCCATCTCGATCCGGATGCCGCGGTCGAGATCGGTCTCACTGCCCAGGTCGACGGCGCGTTTGGTCAGGGCGATCGCGAGCGGCGGCGCCTCACCGATCGTCCGCGCGATCTCCGCCCCGGTCTCCCGGAGCCGCTCCGAGGGAACCAGGCGCGAGACGAGGCCGAGGTCGAGCGCCTCGGTGGCGGGCAGCGGGCGGTTCGTGAACAGCAGCTCCTTCGCCCGTCGCTTGCCGATCACGCGCTGCAACCGCTGCGTCGCGCCCACGGTGCCCCAGTGGGGCTCGGGGAAGCGAAACGTCGTGCCCTCGGCCGCGACGGCGAAGTCGGCGGCCATCGTGATCTCACACCCCGAGCCGACGACCGCGCCGTGCACGAGGGCGACGACCGGGCGGCGGCACTGCTCGATGGCGGCGTACGCGGCGAAGGAGGCGACGCGCCTGCGACGGACCCATCCGGCGTCCTTGCCGGTGCGTTCCTTCAGGTCGGCTCCGGCGCAGAACGACGGACCCCGGGCAGAGAGCAGTACGACGCGTACGTCGTCGTCGGCGTCGATCTCCTCGAAGGCGGCCCGCAGTTGCCGGCACATGGGGAGGTCGACGGCGTTGCGGGCCTCGGGCCGGCTCAGCTCGACGTACGCGACGCCGTCGGTCGTCTCCCAGCGGACCCGGACCGGATCGGACTCGCCGATCATCGTCAGATCACCCCTTCGGTGCGCAGGTCGGCGACCTCGGCGGGCGTGAGGCCGAGCAGGTCGGTCAGGACGGCGTCGGTGTCGGCACCCAGCAGCGGCGGCGGGGCGGGATCGGGCGGAGGAGACGCGGCCTCCCGCAGCGGGGTGCGCAGGGCGGGGAAGGTGCCCTCGGTGGGGTGCTCGAAGGCGGTGACCATGGCGCGCGCCGCCGTGTGCGGATCCGCCAGCGCCTCCCGTACGCCCCGTACCTCGCCGACCGGCACGTCGGCGGCGCGCAGTTCCTTGACCAGCGGGTCGCGGTCGCGGGTGGCGATCGCGTCGGTGAGCGCCCGCATGACGCGTTCGCGCTGGGCGACCCGGCCGGCGTTGTTCCGCAGGGCGGGGTCGGCGGCGAGGTCGTGCAGCCCGAGGATGGTGCACAGCGGCACCCAGTGCTGGTCGCTGCCGCTGATGTGCAGCCACCCGCCGTCGGCGGCGCGGAACGCGGCCGACGGGACGCGTCCAGGATGTTCGGTCCCGGTACGCACGGGGTCCTCGTCGAGGGCGAACAGCCGCGCCGCGTTGAGGGCGTGCAGGCTGAGCTGGACGTCCATCATCGCGACGTCGAGATGGCGGCCGCGGCCGCCCGTCGCCCGGCCCATGAGCCCGGTGAGCACGGCGATCGCCACCCACAGGCCGGAGGTCATGTCGGCCACCGGGACCCCGGCCTTGGCCGGCGGGCCGTCCGGGGAGCCGGTCACCGCCATCACGCCGGACAGCGCCTGGAAGACGGTGTCGTAACCCTTCCGGTCGCGGTTCGGCCCGGTCTGGCCGAAGCCCGTCGCCGAGACGTAGACGAGGCCGGGGTTGTCCGCGGACAGCTCCGCGTAGCCGAGTCCGAGCCGATCCATCGTCCCGGGCAGGAAGTTCTCCACGACGACGTCGACGCGGGCGGCCAGGCGGCGGGCGAGGTCGCGGCCGTCCGGGTGCTTGAGGTCGAGGGTGATCGAGCGCTTCCCGCGGTTGAACGCGAAGAAGTAGGCGCTCTCCCCGTGGGGCAGGCGTGGCTCGAACCCGCGCGTCTCGTCCCCGCTGCGCGGCCGTTCGACCTTCACCACGGTCGCGCCGAGCTCGGCGAGGATCTGGGTGGCCATCGGCGCGGCGAGCACCCGGGAGAAGTCGAGGACGGTGACGCCGGCCAGCGGCGGTCGCTCGCTCATGAGTCCTCCTGCGTCGGAGGAGTGACCAAGCGCACTGTGCTTTTTGATTCGCTCGCTCCGCTCGCTCATGAGTCCTCCTGCGTCGGAGGAGTGACCAGGCGCGCGTGTTCGTTGATTCGCTCGCTCATCGGCGGAACCCGCGCATCAGCGCGTTCACGTCCTGACCCGCGCGCATCGCCGCCTCGGTGGGCAGGTCGGCGACACGGTAGAACAGGTCCTTGGCGGCCCGGATCGCGCGGGGCTCCACGGCGGCCCACTGCCGCGCGATCTCCATCGCCGCCGGCACGACCTCATCCGGCTCGACGACGCGGTTGACCAGGCCCTGCTCGGCGGCCTCGGCAGCCGTGAGCAGCCGTCCGGTGCTGATCATCTCGAACGCGAGCTTGCGGCCGAGCTGGCGCTGGAGGCCGGTCATCACGAGCGCGGGAACGATGGAGTGCCGCAACTCGGGATAGCCGAACTTCAGGTCGGTGCCGGCGACGGTCATGTCCGCGCCGATGGCGAGCCCCGCTCCGCCGCCGACGGCGGCGCCGCGCACGGCGGCCACCACCGGGACGCCCATCCGCTGCATCCGGGTCTGCAGGCGGGCGGTGAGATCCGCGCGCTCGAGGACGGCTTCGGGGTTGTCGGGGGTCAACGCGGAGAACTCCGACAGGTCGGCGCCCGCGCAGAAGCCGCGCCCGTTGCCGGTGAGCACGACGGCGCGCACGTCCGGGTCGCGGTCGGCCGCGGTCAGCGCGTCGTCCAGGGCCCGGGTCAGCGCGGTGTTCAGCGCGTTGCGCTTGTGGGGGCGGTTGAGGGTGAGAACGCGGACGGCGTCGCGGTCCTCGACGAGCAGCACCTGCTCGGACGGGGCACCGGTGCCGGCCCTGTTCTCGCCGGTGGTGGCGGTCACGAAGTCTCCTCGGTGGTGCGGCGTCAGGCGCGGGAGCGGGCGAAGCCGGTACGGGCGAAGCCGGCGCGGGCGACCATGCTGTAGAGCGGCCTGCCCAGCGCCTCCTCGCAGGCCCGCGACGCGGCGGCCAACGCGTCGATGTCGAGCCCGGTGTCGACGCCCATCGCCTCGAACAGGCTCACCAGGTCCTCAGTGCAGACGTTGCCCGTGAGCCCGGCGCCGTAGGTGATGGCCGAAGGGTGGCCGCCGACTCCGCCGAGCGCGCTGTCGAAGTGCCGGCAGCCGGCGTCGAGGGCGGCGACCGCGTTCGCGATGCCCGTGCCACGGGTGTTGTGGAAGTGCGCGATCACCGGGAGCCCGGGATGCTCGCGCTCCAGCCGCCGGAACATCGCCGCGACCGCGCCCGGGGTCGCCACGCCGGTCGTGTCCCCCAGCGTGACCGCGTCCGCGCCCAGGTCGGCGAAGCGCGCCACGTCCTCGGCGACCCGGCCCGGATCCACGTCTCCCTCGAACGGGCAGCCGAACGCGACGGAGACCACGCCGATCAGCCGGAACCGCCCCGCGGCCAGCCGGATCATCTCCGCGACCCGCTCCCACTGCCCGGCTCGTGTCGTGCCGAGGTTGCGCTCGGTGTGGCTCTCGCTGGCGGAGACGAGCAGGCTGAGTTCCTCGGCGCCCACGCCGTGGTCCAGGTCGTCGATCGCCCGGCGGACGGCCCGCGGGTTCGGGCAGGTCGCCTTGAAGGCCACGCCGGGACGGCGTGTGACCTCGGTCAGCACCCGGCTCGCGTCGGCGAACGCGGGGACGCGTTCCGGATGGCTGTAGCTGGTCGCCTCGATCCGGGTGAACCCGGCGGCGACGAACGCCTCCAGCAGAGTGACCTTGGTCTCCGTGGGGACGAACGCCGGTTCGTGCTGGAGCCCGTCGCGTGCGAAGCACTCACAGATCGTGACCGCGTCGGTCATCGAGTCACCTCCTCATCAACGCCCAAGAACTATGCCAAAGCGTTGATGAAGTCAACACGACGTCAGTCGCTGTCGGCGTGCTCCCGCTCCTGGCGTTCGAGGGACAGCGCGAGCTCGGCGAGCTTGTCGATCGCGCGCAGCAGCGCCTCGCTCTCTTCGGGGGACAGGGCGCCGAGGAACATCGCGTCGCGTTCGTTCGCCGCGGTGATCAGGCCGCGGTAGACGCCGATCCCCGTCTCGGTGAGGGCCAGCTGCGAGGTGCGCCCCGACCCTGTGGTGCGGTAGACGAACCCTCGCTCGGTAAGCTTGCTGACCACCCGGCTCATCTGCGCCTTGTCGAGGCCGGCGCGCCGGGCGAGCCGGCCCAGCGTCAGCGTCGGGTCCGATGCGATGAGGGCGATCGCGCGCCACTCGCCCAGGCTGACGTCGAACTCGCGCCGGTAGCGCAGCGCGGCGCTGCGGGACAGCGCCGATGACGTACGCGACAGGCGGTAGGACAGCAGCTCGGAGATGGGGACGAGGTCCTTGCCGTCGGCGCGCTCGACCATGGCCCGATCCTATCGGCCTCGGTCGACTATTGACAAAGTCAACACCTGGCCCACACACTCACGTCCCAGCCGCTTCGGCGACCCAGCCCTCACCGCCCCATTGCTGAAGGAGTCGCAGCTCGTGGCCGAACCTCCAGCCGTTACCGGACCCCGCGACCAGGCGGCCTTCGACGAGCCCGCCGTGGACCGTACCGCCACGTATCGCCTGATCGCGCTGCGCCTCATGCCGTTGCTCGTCATCTGCTACATCGTCAGCTTCGTCGACCGCACCAACATCGGGATCGCTCAGCAGGGCCTGAAGCGGGACCTGGGCTTCGGGCCCGCCGTGTACGGCCTCGGGGTGACCCTGTTCTTCGTCGGCTTCATCCTCTTCGAGGTGCCGAGCAACGCACTCCTCGCCCGGATCGGCGCGCGTAAGACGCTGGTGCGGATCATGGGTTCGTGGGGAGTCGTGACCGTCGCGACCCTGTTCGTACGGGACGAGATCACCTTCTGCGTCGCCCGCTTCCTGCTCGGCGTCGCCGAGGCCGGGTTCTTCCCCGGCGCGCTGTACTTTCTGTCCCGCTGGTTCCCCTCGGCCCGCCGTACGCGGATGACCGCGGTCTTCTTCATGGGCGTACCGGTCTCCGGGGTGCTCGGCTCCCTCGTGTCCGGCGGCGTCATGCACACCTTCGGCGGCGTGGCCGGGCTCGCCGACTGGCAGTGGCTCTTCCTGATCGAGGGCATCCCGCCGATCCTGCTGGCGATCCTGGTGCTCTTCTGGCTGGTCGACGGGCCCGAACAGGCGAAATGGCTCACCCCCGCGCAGAAGGCGGCGGTCCGCGCGGACCTGGAGGCCGACCAGGGGCGCAAGGGCGGCGGGGTCCGCGACGGCCGCCACCAGGGCCTGCTGCCGGCGTTGCGCGACCGCAAGGTCTGGATCCTCGGCCTGTGCGCCTGCGGCGCCTACACCCTCGCGAACGCCGTGTCCTTCTGGACGCCTCGCATCATCGCCGACGCCGGCGTCGGCGATGTCCTCAACCTCGGCCTGTTCTCCGCGCTGCCGCCGCTGCTCGGCATCGTGGTCATGGTGGTCGTCGGACGCCACTCCGACCGTACGCTCGAACGACGCTGGCACGCCGCCGCCAGTTGGATCGTGGCCGTGGTCGCGATGGTCGCGATCTCGTTGGCCCACGACAGCGTCGTCCTCGTCGTCGTCCTCCTGGCGATCCTCGCGGCGGCCCACTACTCGGGGCTGACGGTCTTCTACTCGATCCCCTCGATCTACCTCTCCGACCGTACGGCGGCCACGGGTATCGCCGTCGTGACCTCCATGGGGTCGTTCGCCGCCGCGGCATCGCCGTCACTGCTCGGCTTCATCCAGGCCAATACCGGGAGTCTCTCCCTCGGTCTCCAGATCAGCGGGGGCATCGTGCTCCTCGCCGTCGCGCTGCTCCTGCTGGGCGTGAAGGCGTCCGACCTCAGGGAGGAGCGGTGAGCACCGTGCGGGCCTCGCCAAAATCGCGATAAGCGATGCGTGATCGGGTGGTTGCGGACAGTATGTGGCCATGGCCTTTTCTCTGATGCCCGGGTACGACCACATCAATGTGGTCGCCGATCTCGACCCGGTCGCGGCGATGCGGGACAAGGATCTCGGCGATCGGATGCGGGAGTACCCCCGGTTCATCACCGGAGGCGGGCCCGACTTCGGGTTCGCGATCCAGTCCGGGACCACCTGGCGCATCGGCACCGTCGGTGGAGACGACCCGTACGGGGCCCGGATCGGCTTGGCGAGTCACCTGCGCCTCGAGGCGAGAGAGCGCGAGACCGACCCGGAGGTCCGGCGCGCGATGCTGGCGGCGGCCGGCAAGCTCGACCCCGAGTCCGGCGAGCAGCTCGCCAAGGACGAGTGGGAGATCGGCGACAAGCGCTACCGGCTCGTGCGGGCCGAGAAGTTCATCCTGATCGGTGACCGGGTGATGGAGCCGCCCCGGCCGACCGACGTCGACCCGCCCTCCTCCGACGCCTCTCTCCTGGAAGGCCACCCCATCGACCCGCTGGCGCCGGCCGGGGTGTGGGAGGCCCGCATGCGGTTGAACCTGGTCGGCTGGGTGCCTCCGCTCCCCGAGCCGGTCCCGGAGGCGGTCATGACCGAGGCGCGGCACGCGATCCGCACCCACCCCGGTGTGATCCTGCTCCCGCCGGAGTTCAACGTGGTGGAGTTCGACGGCGACTCCGTCAGCCAGATCACCGGCGCGGACGGCCCCGAGAGGGCCCGCACCAACCTGGCCTTCCACTTCGTCGAGGCGCTGCCCCGCATCCGTGCGTGGGAAGGCGACCCCGCGACGCCCGGCGAACTCGCCGAGTGGAAGAAGGCCGCCGAGCAGGTCGAAGCCTCGCCCGGCCCCGTGTTCGAGGTGCTGGGGCGGCGTTACTGCATCGTCCGGATCTCGCGCATGATGCGAGTCGGCCGCGACGGCCCCGAAGGTCCACGCCCGTCGGACCAGGAGCGCTACGGCTGGCCCCGGAACCCCCAGCCCCAGGCTTGACGCGGAGCGGGTGGCCGGACGGACACGGTACGGCCGGCGCCCCCGGCCGTACCGCGTCCCGTTCCCGGGCGATGCCGCGGTCTTCCCGCGTCCCGCCCGGCGACCGGGGCACCCCGGAGAGAGCCGGGCGGCGCGCGGCCGGACGGCCTACCGCTCGTAGCGCTTGAGGGCGTCCGGGGTGACGGGGGTGAAGAAGTTGACCAGGTTGCCGTCCGGGTCCCTGAACAGCAGTGATCGGTTTCCCCAGGGCTGCGTCGTGGGCTCGTTCACGAACTCGGGGTCGAACCGCCTGAGGTTCTCGTACTCGCGGTCGACGTCCTCGACCCGGAACTCGATGATCACGCTCTGGTTGGCCGCCGGCCGGGGCGCGTGCGGGCCGAGCGCCCGCACCGTACGGGCGCTCGCGAGGGCGATGGTCCCGGTGGGGGTGATGATCTCGGCGAAGTCGTCCGTGGGCCGCTTCGCCGTCTGGCCCGTGGCGTTCTCGTAGAACTCGATCATTCGGTCGACGTCGTCGGTGATGATGCGGATCGAAGCGAAGTGCATTGCCGCGTAGCTCCTCTGTCGGGTGATGACGGCCCGACTGTAGGCCGGATACTGGACAGAAACCGTCCACTATTCGCGAGAGACTTGCTGCCATGAGTCGTCCTACCGCTCGGGTACTCGCGCTTCTGGAGATCCTCCAGGCGGGCGGTGTCCATCCCCTCGCGAGCCTCGCCGAGCGGCTGGGCGTCGACGCGCGTACGGTCCGGCGCTATATCGACCACCTGGTCGACCTCGACGTGCCGGTCGAGTCGGTGCGGGGCCGGTACGGGGGCTACCGGCTCGCTCCGGGGTACCGGATGCCTCCGCTGATGCTGACCGACGACGAAGCACTGGCCGCGCTGCTCGGCCTGATGACCGTACGGCGGACGGGGCTCGGCGCGACCTCGGCCGCGGCCGCCGACACGGCCACGGCCAAGATCCGGCGCGTGCTGCCCCGGCCGCTCGGCCGCCGGTTGACCGCGCTGCTCGCGACGGCGCGCTTCACCGCTCCGGCCGACGACGCCGTCACCGGTCCGGGCGGGCGGGTCCTGCTGAGCCTCGCCGAGGCCGCCTGGGACCGGCGCCCGGTCGAGATGCGGTACCACGCCCGCGACGAGCGGCGCAGCCGGCGGGTCGTTCACCCGTACGGCCTCGTCGCCCACTCCGGCCGGTGGTACGTCGCCGGCGCGGACTCGATCAGCGGGCAGGTACGGACGTTCCGGGTCGATCGGATCGAACACGTCGAGGTGCTGTCCGGCTCGTTCGACCAGCCCGAGGACTTCGACGCCGCGGCCCACGTGCTGACCGGCCTCGCGCGGACGCCGTGGGCGCACGAGGTCGCGTTTCGCGCTCAGGCCACTGTCGACCGCATCCGTTCGCAGTTCCCGGAGGGAGTCGCGATCGTCGACGAAGTCCCGTCGCCTCCGCGGTCGAAGGACGAGGCGGTTCGGAGCGAGGGCTGGTGCCGCGTCCGGCTCCGCGCCGAGCGGCTGGAGTGGATCCCGCCCCGGCTCGCCGCGCTGGACCGCCCGTTCGTGATCGAGCAACCGGGCGAGCTGCGCGGTCTCGTGGATGATCTGGCGCGACGTCTCACCCGGTACGCGGACACCGGGCCGAGCTGATGATCCGCGGCTCGCTGCCCGAGGTCATCGTGGCGGGCATCACACCTGCTCAGACTAGGTGTAGACAGGATATTAACCGGGTCCGACCAGCGGGGGAGGTGTCGGATGGGGGCGGACGACGTGTTGCCGGGGCGGGATCCGCCCGACCGGGTGGAGATACTCCACGAGAGCGAACGAACGCGCGTTACGCGCCTCTTCTGTGCCGAACGTTCTGTTGTGGTGAAGGAGCCGTTGGGGCCGGATGCTCAGCGGCGGTTGTCGCATGAGCTGGCGGTTCTTGAGCGGTTGCGGGGTGTGGTGGGGGTTCCGCGGCTGGTGGAGGAGCCGCGGTGTGCTGGGGCGATGGTGATGGCGGATGTGGGTGGGGTGTGTCTGGCGGATTCGCCCAAGCCCTGGGTGGTCGGTGATGTGGTGGGTTTGGGGTTGGGGTTGGCGCGGGTGGTGGCGGGGGTGCATCGGCGGGGTGTGGTGCATCGGGATATTTCGCCGGCGAACGTTCTTGTCGGTGGTGGTGGGCCGTGGTTGGTGGATTTCGGGTTGGCGTCGTCGTTTGTGGAGGTTCGTCCGGAGTTCACGCATCACAGCGAGATCGTGGGGACGTTGGAGTATCTGGCGCCGGAGCAGACGGGGCGTACGGGGCGGCCGGTGGATCAGCGTGCTGATCTGTATGCGTTGGGTGCGACGTTGTATGAGCTGGTGACGGGTGGGCCGCCGTTCGGTTCGGGTGATCCGTTGCGGTTGACTCATGATCATTTGGCTCGGGTGCCGGTGCCGCCGGATCGGGTGAATCGGGCGGTGCCGGGGGTGTTGTCGGCGATCATCATGCATCTGTTGGAGAAGGAGCCGGACAACCGGTATCAGACGGCCGAGGGTGTGGTTTATGACCTGGAGCGGTTGCGGGCGGCGGGTACGGGTGCGGTGGCGGGGCTGCGGGTGGGGGAGCGGGATTTTCCGTTGCGGTTGTTGCCGCCGTCGCGGTTGGTGGGGCGGGATGGTGAGGTCGCGGCGTTGGAGGCGGCGTTTGAGGAGTCGTTGGCGGGCCGGTGTCGTGGGGTGTTGGTCGCGGGGGTGCCGGGGGTGGGGAAGACGGCGTTGGTGGATGAGTTGCGGCCGGTGGTGACGGGGCGGGACGGCTGGTTCGTGGCGGGCAAGTTCGATCAGTATCGGCGGGATCTGGAGTTCGACGCGGCTCGGCAGGCGTTCCGGGCGCTGGGGCGGTTGTTGCTGGCCGAGCCGGAGGACGAGCTGGCAGAGGTCCGCCAGAGGATCCTGCGGGAGGTCGGGTCCAACGCGGGGTTGTTGATCACGGTGGTGCCGGAGTTCGCGGCGTTGCTGGGAGTGCCGCCGGATCCGGGAGACCCGTTGACCGCGCAGGTACGGGCACAGCGAATGGCGGCTGACCTCCTGCGTGCGGTGGCATCGCGGAAACGGCCGGTGGTGGTGTTCATCGATGACCTGCAATGGGCGGGGCGAACGCCACTCGGCTTCGTCGACATGATGCTGAGCGAGGACTCCACCGACGGTCTGCTGCTGGTGGGGGCGTATCGGGAGGGGGGTGTGGAGGCGACCCATCCGCTGGCGGGTCCGTTGTCGCGGTGGCGGGAACGGCGCGAGGTGCGGCATCTGCGGCTGGCCAACCTGCCGGTGTCCGCCACGGTCGACATGGTCGCGGAGATGCTGCACGTCGAGCCGCCCAGAGCGGCGGGCCTGGCGGAGGCGATCGGTCCGTACACGTCCGGCAATCCGTACGAGACCGTTGAGCTGCTCAACACACTGCGCAGCGGCGGCCTGTTGGCGGCGACGGCCACCGGATGGCGGTGGGACGCGCCAACCGTACGCGCTCACCTGGGCCGGTCCGAGGTGGCGGGACTGTTGGCGGAGCGGGTCGCGTGCCTTCCGGCGTCATCGCGGCGGGCGGTGGAGGCGATGGCGTGCCTGGGCGGGCGAGCCGAACTGATCGTGCTGCGGACCGCCATAGCCGTATCGGCGGACGCGGTGGAAGAGGCGCTGGCGCCCGCCCTGGACGATGGCCTGCTGACGCCGGAGCCAGGGGCGCGTCCGGCGGTGCGGTTTCGTCATGACCGGATCCGGGAGGTGATCCTGGGCGGGCTGGATCCCGCACGGCGGCGCTCTTTGCGGCTGGCGTTGGCGCGGCGGCTCGCCGCGGTGCCGGAGTGGTTCGCGGTGGCGGCGGAGCAGTACCTGCCGGTGGTGGAGGCGGTCGATGATCCCGCGGAGCGGCGCCGGGTGGTGGAGTTGCTGCGGCGGGCCGCCGACCAGGCGGTCCTGATCGGTGACTACGCGCTGGTCAACGCGCTGCTGACGGCGGCGCTGCGGCTGGTTGATCCGAGTGAGACCGCCACGCTGGCCCAGGTGCACACCGGGCGCCATCTCGCGCTCTACAGCATGGGGCGCCTGGACGACGCGGACGAGGACTACCGCACGATCGAGGAGCTGTGCACCTCGGTCCTCGAACGCGCCGACGCGACGTGCGTGCAGGTGAGAAGCCTGACCCATCGGAACCGCCTCGCCGAGGCGCTCGATCTGGGTCGGCGCTCGCTCCGAGAGCTCGGCATCGCCGTTCCCGCCGCGGACCGCCTCCCCGCCGAACTCGACCGCCGGTTCGAGTCCCTCTACCGGTGGCTGGAACGCACCGACAGCGATGACGCGACGGCCTGGCCGGACATCACCGATCCCCGGCTGCTCGCCGTGACCCGTGTGCTCAACACGCTCGTGCCGGCGAGCTACTTCGTCGCCGACCAGGCCATGCTCGCCTGGCTGAGCCTGGAGGCGCTGCGGATCTGGCTCGACCACGGTTCCGCTCGTACGCTGCTCGGCCCGGCGATCCACGTCGGCTTCCCCGTTGTGGCGTTCCGCGGCGACTACGCCGCCGGGTACCGGGCGGCGCGCCGGATCCTGACGCTGGGCGAGGCCCGCGGTTACGAGCCCGACGCATCGCAGGCGCGTTTCCTGTTCGCCTTTCTGAGCTGCTGGTTCGAGCCGATCGAGAACACCGTCCGAGCGGGCCGGCAGGCCCGCGAGGGGCTGCTGGCAGGAGGTGACCTGGCCAACGCCGGATACACCTACGAGGTGACCGTGCAAGGCCTGCTGGAGGATGCGGCCTCGCTGGACGACTGCGCCGCCGAGGTGGACGCGGCGCTGGCCTTCGTGCGGCACACCGGCAGCGAGCAGACCGCCCAGTGGCTCGACGGCTATCGCTGGCTGGTGGGCGTGCTGCGCGGCGAAGGCCCGCCCGCGGCCGGCGAGGCGACGCCCGACAGGTACGCCGGCAACGTGGCGGCTCTGTTCCACACGCATCTCAACCACGCGGTCGCCGCCGCCATCTTCAGCGATCCGGGCGGCCTGGCGCGGCACATGGCGGCGGCGATGCCGCTGCTGCCGGCGGTCCCGGGCGTCTACTCGACCGCCGTGGCCCGTGTGCTGCGCGGGTTGGTCCTCGCGGCCCAGGCCCGTGACAGTCATGGCGACGAGCGTGACCGGCTGCTGTCCGAACTGGAGGAGGTGACGCGGTGGCTGGCCGCCCGCGCCGCGGACGCACCGGCCAATTTCCTGCACCTGATGCGGCTGGTCGAGGCCGAGCGTGCCTGGGCGGCCGGCGACTTCCGCGTCGCGGCCATCGCCTTCGACGCCGCCCGGCGCGAGGTCGCCAAGCGCCGGCGCCCCTGGCACCAGGCGCTGATCACCGAGCGCGCGGCCCGCTTCTACCTCGCCCACGGCGTCGAACACACCGGTCACCAGCTCCTGATCAAGGCGCGCCGGCAGTACCTCGCGTGGGGCGCGACCGCGAAGGTCGCCCAGCTCGACTGGGCGTACCCGCGTCTACGGATACAGCGCGAAGCGGCCGGCGAGGCCCTCCGGGAGCGGGAGATCGTCACGACCGGGACCCTCGACCTGCTCGGCATCCTGTCCGCGTCGCAGGCCCTGAGCTCGGAGACCAGCGTCGAACGGCTGCACGCCCGCGTGGTCCGGGTGCTCAGCGCGATGACCGGGGCGACCGCCGTGCATCTGCCGCTGTGGAGCGACGAGCGCCAGGACTGGCTCCTGCCGGTGCCCGGCAGCAGGGGTACCACCCTCATCAGCGGAAAGGGCAACGAACGAGCGGTCCCGATGTCCGTGCTGCGGTACGCGCGGCGCACCGGTGAGCCGCTCATCGTGGACGACGCCACCCGCGACGACCGCTTCGCCCGCGATCCCTACTTCTCCGACGTGACCTTCTGCTCGCTGCTGGCCGTGCCGATCCTCAGCCGCGGCACGCTGCACGCGGTGCTGTTGCTGGAGAACCGCCTCATCCGCAGCGCCTTCACCGTCGAACGGCTCGACGCCGTCAGACTCATCGCGGGTCAGCTCGCGGTGTCGCTGGACAACGCCCATCTGTACGCCGAGTTCCGCCGGATCGCCGATGAGCAGGCGGCGCTGCGGCGGGTGGCCACGCTGGTCGCCCGCGGCGTGGCGCCGGAGTCGATGCTCACAGCCGTCGCCGAAGAGATCGCCACGCTCCTCGGCGCCGACGACACGGCGGTCGTGCGGTTCGAACCGGACGGGGAGACGACGGTGATGGGAGGCCACGGGTTCTGGCGCTCCGTGTCGGGTGAGCGGGGCAGGCTCGACCCCCGCTCGGCCATGGCGTCGGTGCAGGAGACGGGCCGCGCCGCCCGGCACGACCTGCAAGACCTGAGGTGGGCGGGCGAGATCACCTCCGAGGGACCGCGTCACGCGGTCGCGGGCCCGATCGTGGTGGAGGGCCGGGTCTGGGGCGCGATCGGCGTCGGGTCGGGCCGCGAACCGCTGCCCCCGGACACCGAGCAACGACTGGCCGACTTCACCGAACTCGTCGCGACCGCCATCGCCAACGCCGCCAGCCGCAACGAGCTCACCAACTCCCGCATGCGGATCGTCGCCGCCGCCGACCAGGCACGCCGCCGGATCGAACGCGACCTGCACGACGGAGCCCAGCAACGCCTGGTCTCCCTGACCCTGCGCATACGCGCCGCACAGGCGGCGGCACCCCCACACCTCACCGAACTCCTCACCGAACTCGACGACCTCGCCGCCGAGGCCACCGACGCGCTGGACCAGCTCCGCGAGATCTCCCGCGGCATCCACCCCGCCATCCTGGCCAAAGGCGACCTCGCCGCGGCCCTGCGCACCCTCGCCCGCCGCTCACCCATCCCCGTCCAGCTCACCGTCCGCACCAAAGGACGCCTCCCCGAACACGTCGACGTCAGCGTCTACTACCTCGTCGCCGAAGCACTGACCAACGCCGCCAAACACGCCCACGCCTCCCTCATCACCGTCACCATCGAAACCGACACCACCGGCACCGTCCTGCACGTCACCGTCCGCGACGACGGCGTCGGCGGCGCCGACTTCTCCCGCGGCACCGGCCTGCTCGGCCTCAAAGACCGCGTCGAAGCCCTCGGCGGCCGCATCCGACTCGACAGCCCCCGCGGCACCGGGACGAACCTACGCGCGGAACTCCCGCTGACGAACGCCAACAACGACGTCACGTCTCCGTAGCCCGGACGCGTGGATCGCGGGCCAGACGCCGATGCCGGTGGGCAGGGCCCGTTCGCCCGGCGTCGCCGGGGTGGGTCTCACCGGCCCGGCGTACGGAGCCGGTGTTCGGGGATGACGGCCACGCCGAGGATCTCGATCATCGCCTCGGGCTGCCACAGGGCGGTGCAGCCGATGCCGGCCATGGCTGGGTACACCGGGCCGGCGAGCTCTCGCCAGACCCGGCCGATCTCCTTCCCGTGGGCCTGGTAGCCGGGGATGTCGGTGAGGTAGAGCGTCACGCTGACCAGGTCCTCCGGCTCGCCTCCGGCCTCTCGGAGCGTGGTCAGCAGGTTGCCGAACGCCTGCCGGAACTGCTCGACGATGCCGCCCGGAACGATCTTCATCTCGGCGTCGAGAGCGGTCTGCCCGCCGAGGTAGAGCGTGTTGCCCACGAGGGTTCCGTGCGAGTAACCGCGCGGATCCGGGAGCGCGGCCGGGTTCACGGCGACGGGAGTCATCGGGCCTCCTGTTCGGCTGGGCGAGATATATGGAGATTACTTGACGGTCGTTAAAAACACGAGATACAACGAAGTTGTGGCGCCCTGACCCGCGCACACCGGAACGGAGCAGATCCATGGAGCCTGACCTCAGCAAATACCGACTCGAGGGCGACAACTCGATGTACCGGCTGCCCAGCGGTCTCGTCGCTCCGGTCGTGACCCGTGGCGGTGGCGAGGACGCCAACACGGCCGACTCGGGCGGAGCGATCCGGATCTCGGGGGTCAGCATCCAGCACACCCCGGCCACCAGGCTCTGGTTCGGCAAGGTCAGCAACGAACCCGGCTACCGCTCGGTCACCCACCACCACGGCGAGGCCGAGACCGGCGGCTACGTTCTGTCAGGCCGGGCGCGGATCTATTTCGGCGAGAAGTTCGAGGACTACGTCGACATGGAGGAAGGCGACTGGGTCTTCGTGCCACCGTTCATGCCGCACATCGAGTGCAACCTCTCGCGCGTCAAGCCGCTGACCTGGATGACCACCCGGACGCCGGAGAACATCGTGGTCAACCTGCCCGACGTCGCCGACGCGGACCTGCGCGACTGGCTGGACCGATGAAGACCCAGACCCTCGGGACCTCGGAGATCTTCACCTCCGCCGTCACGCTGACGCAGGAGGCGCCCGAGCGTTTCGACCTGGCCTTCAGCGCGATCACGCAGCCCTGCCCGTGGCCCAAGGCGTACGGCGGAGACCTGGTCGCCCAGGCCGCCGCGGCGGCCATGCGGTCGGTGACCGACGGCAAGACGCTCCACTCGATGCACAGCTACTTCCTGCGTCCCGCCGACATCGGGGCGGCGGTGCGGTATGAGGTGGAGCTGCTGAGGGACGGCCGCGGCTACAGCACCCGGCAGGTGCGCGCCTACCAGAACGACAAGCCGATCTACGTGTGCCTGGCCGGCTTCGCCGCGGGGGAGCCCGGCGGCAGCTTCCTGGCCGAGCTCACCGAGCCCGTCCCCGACCCCGACGACCTGCCCAGCTCGGCGGCGTACCTGGCCGGGCGCGACGGCGGCTCGATGACCGAGCGGTCGAAGGAGTACTGGTCCGGCGGCCGGAGCTTCGACATGCGGCACGTGCCCGGCCCGGTCTACCTCACCGTCGAGGGCGAGCCGGTGCCGCACCAGGCCGTGTGGGTGAAGCCCTTCGACCCGCTCCGGCCGGTCGCGGGGCTGACCGACGCCCAGCGGGACCTGGCCGCGCTCGCCTACGTCTGCGACTACACGATTCTCGAGCCCGTCCTCCGGGTGCTCGGCCTGGCCTGGGCCCGGCCGGAGCTCGTCACCGCCAGCCTCGATCACGCCATGTGGTTCCACCGCTCCGGACCGGTCGAGGGCTGGCTCCTCTATGTCCAGGAAGCGGTCGCCGCCGAGGCGGGCCGCGGCGTGGGGCTCGGCCGGTTCTTCACGCCCGACCGGCGCCACCTGGCCACGGTCGTCCAGGAGGGCATGATCCGCCTCGTTTGACCCGCGGCGCCCGTCCGCGGCTACCGGAAGGACTTCCGTTGCTTTCCTCCCCATCAGCGCACCGGGACACCTTCACGCGCGACCACCTGCCCCCGGCGGACCTGTGGCCGACGATCGAGTTCACCACGCCGGACCTGCGATACCCCGAGCGGCTCAACGCCGCCACCGAACTCATCGACGTCCCCGCCTCGACGTTCGGGGCCGAACGCCCGGCGCTGCGTACGCCGGGCGGGGAGACCTGGACCTACGGCGAGCTACGGACCCGGGCCGCCCAGGTCGCCCAGGTGCTGACCGAGGACCTCGGCCTGCTCCCCGGACAGCGCGTCATGCTCCGCTCGCCCAACAACCCGTGGACGGTCGCGGCGTGGCTCGGCGTGCTCAAGGCCGGTGGCGTCGTCGTGACCACCATGGCCGCCCTGCGCGCCCGCGAGCTCACCCCGATCGCCGAACGGACGCGGCCCTCGATCGCGCTGGTCGACCACCGCTTCGCCGGCGACGTGTACACCGTCAGGGACACCGCGCTGCCGTCGCTGAAGGTCATGGAGTACGGCGGCCCCGGTGGCGACGACCTCCTCGCTCGCGCGGCGGCGAAGTCCGGTGAGTTCACCGACGTGGAGACCTCCGCCGACGACGTGGCGCTCCTCGGGCCGACCTCGGGCAGCACCGGCGTCCCAAAGATCACCATGCACTTCCACCGGGACATCCTGTCCATCGACAACACCTTCTCCCGCCATGTGCTGAAGCCGGCCGCCGACGACCTGTTCGCCTGCACCGCCCCTCTCGCCTTCACGTTCGGGCTCGGCATGCTCGCGGTCTTCCCGCTGCGGGCCGGCGCCTGCTCTCTCCTGACCGAGACCGCGACCCCGCTCCAGCTGGCGGAGATCGTCGAGCGGGAGAGGGTCACCGTCCTCGCCACCGCGCCCACCGCGTACCGGGCGATCCTCCGCGAGGGAAGGGAACGGCTGCTCGCGGGGCTGCGGGCCGGAGTGTCGGCCGGCGAGCACATGCCCCGCGGCGTCTGGGAGCAGCTGCGGGACAGGATCGGGCTGAGGGTCATCGACGGCATCGGCGCCACCGAGATGCTGCACATCTTCATCTCGGCCGCCGGCGACGAGATCCGTCCCGGCGCCACCGGAAGGCCGGTGCCGGGCTTCCGCGCCACCATTCTGGGCCCCGACGGCTCCGAACTCGGGCCGGGAGAGCCGGGACGGCTGGGAGTCATCGGCCCGGTCGGCTGCCGCTACCTCGACGACGTGCGGCAGGAGGCGTACGTCGTGAACGGCTGGAACGTCACCGGCGACATCTTCTCCCGGGACGAGGACGGCTACTTCTACTACCACTCCCGCAGCGACAACATGATCGTCTCGTCCGGCTACAACATCGGCGGACCCGAGGTCGAGGCCGCCATCGACACGCACCCCGACGTGCTGGAGTCGGCCGTCGTCGCCCGCCCCGACGCCGAGCGAGGCTCGGTCGTCTGCGCCTTCGTCGTCCTCCGCGAGGGCGTGACCGGCGACGCGGCCAAGGCCGAGGAGATCCAGCGCCACGTCAAGCAGTTGCTGGCGCCGTACAAGTACCCGCGCGACGTGCGGTTCCGCGACTCCCTTCCCCGCAACGCCAGCGGCAAGCTGCAGCACTTCGCGCTCCGCAGGCTCGTCGAGGCCGAACACGCCGCTGAGCCGGCGGCCGAAGCGCCTGTGGCCGTCCGACGAGAGGAGCTCGCGTGAAGGTCGCGATCGCCGGCGGCGGCCCGGGTGGCCTCTACTTCGCCGCTCTCATGAAGCAGCTCGACCCGGCCCACGACATCACCGTCTGGGAGCGCAACGCGCCCGACGACACGTTCGGCTTCGGCGTGGTGTTCTCCGACGAGACGCATCGAGGCATCGAGAACGCCGACCTCGGCTTCGCCGAGGCCATGGCGCGCCGGTTCGCCCGATGGACCGACATCGACATCCACTTCCGTGGAGAGAGTTACACCGTCGGTGGCCAGGGCTTCGCGGCGATGAGCCGCAGAGAACTCCTCGACCTGCTGCGGCGGCGCTGCCACGCCCTCGGGGTCGTCGTGCACTTCTCGACGCCCGCCCCCGACGTCGAGGCGCTCCGCACGTCGCACGACCTGGTGGTCGGGGCCGACGGCGTCAACTCTTCGACACGGGCGGCCTACGCGGAGGTGTTCCGCCCGGCGCTGGACCGGCGGCTCAGCAAGTACATGTGGCTGGGCACGGACCGGGTCTTCGAGGCGTTCCAGTTCTTCATCAAGGAGACGGAGTGGGGGACCATGCAGGTCCACGGTTACCCCTACTCCGAGAGCGGCTCGACCTTCATCGTGGAGATGCACGAGGACGTCTGGCGCCGGGCCGGCTTCCACGCGAGCGAAGGAGCCGAGTTCCCGCCCGGCACCTCCGACGAGCAGGCCATCGCGAGAATCGGGGAGATCTTCGCCGGAGAGCTCGCGGGCCACCGGCTGTTCGCCAACAACTCCAAGTGGCTCAACTTCGTCACCGTGCGCAACGAACGGTGGCACCACGGGAACGTCGTCCTCGTCGGCGACGCCGCGCACACCGCGCACTTCTCGATCGGGTCGGGCACCAAGCTGGCGATGGAGGACGCGCTCGCCCTCGCCGCCTGCCTGCACGAGCAGCCGGACGTCGAGTCGGCGCTGACGGCCTACGAGGCGGAGCGGCGGCCGGTCGTCGAATCCACCCAGCGCGCCGCCCAGGCCTCGCTGGAGTGGTTCGAGAACATCGGCATGTACGTCCACCAGGAGCCGACACAGTTCTGCTTCAACCTGCTCACCCGGTCACGCCGCATCACCTACGAGAACCTGCGGACCCGCGACCCGGAGTTCGCCGACCGCGTCGACGCCGCGTTCGCTGCGGCCCAGGGGCTGGAGAGCGGCACGCCCGCGATGTTCCAGCCCTTCCGGCTCGGCCGGCTGGAGCTGAAGAACCGGGTCATCGTGTCCCCGATGGACATGTACTCCGCCGTGGACGGCGTGCCGGGCGACTTCCACCTCGTCCACCTCGGCTCCAAGGCGATGGGCGGGGCCGGGCTGGTGATGACGGAGATGGTGTGCGTCTCGCCCGAGGGCCGCATCACCCCGGGCTGCACCGGTCTGTGGACCGACGGGCAACGCGACTCCTGGGCGAGGATCGTGTCCTTCGTCCACGAGCGGAGCACCGCGCGCATCGGCCTCCAGCTCGGCCACTCGGGCCGGAAGGGTTCCACCCGGCTCATGTGGGAGGGCATGGACGACCCGCTGCCGACGGGCAACTGGGAGGTCGTCGGCCCTTCGCCGGTGCCGTACGGCGCCGGCTCGGCGATGCCGCGCGAGATGACCCGCGCCGACATGGACCGGGCCGTCGCCGACTTCGTCGCGGCGGCGCGGCGCGGCGCGGAGGCAGGGTTCGACCTGCTCGAACTCCACTGCGCGCACGGCTATCTGCTCTCCTCCTTCCTCTCGCCGGTCGCGAACCGCCGCACCGACGAGTACGGCGGCTCGCTGGAGAACCGGCTGCGGTTCCCCCTCGAGGTGTTCGACGCCGTTCGCGCCGTCTGGCCGGCCGAGCGGCCCATGAGCGTACGGATCTCGGCGACCGACTGGCTCCCGGACGGCAACACCGAACATGACGCGGTGGAGATCGCCCGCGCCTTCATCGCCCACGGAGCGGACGCGATCGACGTCTCGTCCGGCCAGGTCGCCAAGGACGAGCGCCCCGCGTTCGGCCGCTCCTACCAGACACCCTTCGCGGACCGGATCCGCCACGAGGTCGCCGCGGCCACCGGCACGGCGGTCATCGCCGTGGGCGCCATCGCGTCCTACGACGACGTCAACTCGATCCTGCTGGCCGGCCGCGCCGACCTGTGCGCCCTCGGGCGTACCCACCTGTACGACCCGCACTGGACCCTGCACGCGGCGGCCGAGCAGGAGTACCAGGGCGCCGCCGCGGACTGGCCGGACCCGTTCCGGGCGGGCAGCCGCAAGCCGCCGACCTCACGTACCGACGCCGTACGACCTCGTCTCTCCCTGCCGCGGGCCGAGGAGTCCGACCAGAAGGTCCACCTCCGATGGACGCCCTCCCACGAGTCGATCCCGGTCTCCTGAGACGGCGGGCGCCGGTGCGGAGTCCCCGCCGAGGTGGCCCGGCGTTTCGTGGTCTCGACGCAGCGTCACGTAGGGTGCGGGCATGACGGCAGAGCTCCAGTCGACCTCCGATTCCGTGAGCGGCCGGAACACTCGCCTCGCTCAGTTCATCATCACGATCTTCGGCCTGTACGCCCGCGCCGAGGGCAACTGGCTGTCGGTCGCGTCCGTGGTGGAGCTGATGGCGGATCTCGGGGTGGAGGGGCAGGCCGTACGGTCCTCGGTCTCCCGCCTGAAGCGTCGTGGCGTGCTCCACGGCGAACGCCGCGAGGGTGTGGCCGGCTACACCCTCGACGCCCCGACGCTGCAGGTGCTCGCCGAGGGCGACGTACGCATCTTCGAACGCACCCGGGCGTCCGTGGAGGACGGCTGGATCGTCGTCGTGTTCAACGTGCCCGAGGCCGAACGCCAGAAGCGCCACGCGCTGCGGTCGAGCCTGACCCGCCTGGGCTTCGGCACCGCCGCGCCCGGCGTGTGGGTCGCGCCGGGAAACCTGGCGGCGGAGACGAGCCAGACCCTGGAGCGCCAGGAGCTGTCCGCGTACGTCGACATCTTCGCGGGCCACCACTTCGCCTACGGGGACCTGGCCGCGAAGGTCCGCACGTGGTGGGACCTCGTCGAGCTCACCTCGCTGTACGAGGACTTCCTGGGGCGCTACCGCCCCATCCTCGAGCGGACGTCGGCCGAGGGCACGACTCCGCGGGAGGCGTTCCAGATCTACGTGCCGATGCTCACCCTGTGGCGGCGGCTGCCCTACCGCGACCCCGGCCTTCCCCTGTCGCTGCTGCCTCCGGAATGGAAGGGAATGACCGCGGGCGCGCTCTTCGACGAGCTGAACGACGTGCTGCGGCCCCTGGCGCGGGAACACGCTCTGGCGGTGATCCACGGAGAGAATCCATCCGGCTGAGCTCTCCCGCTCCCATCGATCCGGAACCAATCTGCCGGAAATGGCGTCCTAATTCTGCTTCACAGCGATGAGGCAAACGCTACGATCTTCCGGACATTGACGCATTTGGGGAGTGGGTCACCGTGCAACCCCCGCAGCCGCCCTACGGCGGCCAGCCGCCCGCGTACGGGCCTCCGCCTCCGCCCGGCCCGCCGGGTGGGCCGATGCCGCCCGGTCCGCCAGGGGGGCCGATGCCGCCGGGCCCGCCGGGATGGGGTCCGCCGGGGCCGCCCGGGCCGCGGAAGCCGAACAACGGCAACGCGGCGGTCATCATCATCATCGCGGTCGTCGTGGTGCTGGTCGGCGGCGGTGCCCTCCTGTGGTGGGGGTTCGACGTCGGCGCGTCGGGGAGCAAGCGGCCGATCGCGGCGCCCACGTTGCCGGACCTGCCGACGCCCCCGACCTTCAGCCCGCCGGCGCTGCCCAGCACGACGCCGTTCTCTCCGCCGGACGACACGTACTCTCCGCCGGAGGACACCTACTCTCCGCCGGCGGAGCACTGGGGTGCCATCGCGGTGGCGCACGACGGCAGCGTCGGCAAGTCCTGGGACTACAGTTCCGAGTCCGCCGCGGAGAAGCGAGCGCTGAGGGAGTGCCCCCGCACCGGCTGCAAGGTCCTCGTGTCCTTCGTCAACAGCTGCGGTGCCGTCGCGTTCAACCCCCACACCAACAGGTACTGGGGCGGTCGCGGCTCCACGAAGTCCGCGGCCGAGAGGGACGCCATCTCCAACGCGGGCGGCGGCCACTGGATCACCTGGGTCTGCACCACACGGCCCTAGGAGGCGCTGCGGACGAGGTCGTGAACGGCCTCGCTCATCGTGACCGGATCGACCTCGCCGAGGGGCACCGTGTCCTTCGGCGAGGGGAACGGCCCAGGGCCTGCCCACAGAGCTTTGATCTCCTGATCCTCGCCTTCGCCGTACATGTAGTAGTAGAGGCCGGGGCTCAGGGCCGCCACGACGTACAGGCCCGCGGGGTCGCGCCGGGCGAGCCCCCCGCCCGCGAACTCGCCGTTGGCGTCTAGCCACTCCCAGCGTCGTCCCTCGGAGTGGCCCTTGGCCTTGCCGTAGGGGAGCACGAGGCCCTCCACCCGGGCGAGCCGGTGCGCGGCGCGCTCGTCGTCCGTGAGCCGGTAGAAGGGGCGCCCGAGCTGCTCGAACGGCTGCAGGATCTCGTAGTCGGCGAACAGCTCCACCCAGGCGGCGAGGTGGTCCTCCAGCAGGAGCGGGTGGGCGATGCCGATGCGCGCGTCCGGCGCCGGGGCGAACAGCTCGTCGTCGACGTCGGCGTAGGTATCGTCCTCGGCGACGCGGAACGAGGTGCCGTCGTCGATGATCCACACCAGGCGGCGGACGATGTGCCCGAGCAGCGGGTGGGTGACGAACAGGGCGTGGAAGTCGCCCGGAGTCCAGGTTCGCCGGGCGATCATGGCCAGTTCGAGGCGCTTGATCTCCTGGTCGGCGATCGTCCGCAGGTCCTTCTTGAGACCGGTGAATAGGGCGTGCGCGGCCGAGGCCAGGGCGGGGTCGTCCTTGGGCCCGGGCTTGGGCGCGCTCTTGCGTACCTTGCCGCTCTGCTCGACGACCAGCGGCACGAGCTGCTGGTCGAAGGTCACGGTGAACCGACGCGGGCCGTAGTCGAGAACGAGGGTGCCCTGGGCGTCCAGGCCGAAGTCGGGGACGGCGCGGTCGGCCAGGTCATCCGGCGTGATGCCGCGCGCGGCGGCGATCTCGTGGATCTTCTCGATCGCTCTGCCCTTGAGTCCGTTGTACTTCTTCCGGCGGGTCAGCTCGAACAGGTGGGTGAGGGCCACGTCGGAACCGATCGCGGCGAGGACGTCCAGCGCGGCGACGGCCCGGCCGGCGGCGCTCTCGCCGGGCCAGGCTCTGATCAGCGGGCTGAGCCGCCGCACCGTCGTGTCGTCGCCGATCAGGCCGAGCTGCGCCAGCGCCCAGTTGTGCCGGGTGGGCGAGCCGAGCGCGTACCACCGCTGGAACAGCGCCCAGGAGAACTCGGCCAGCGAGTGCCGGTCGCAGAACTCGCGGACGGCGGCGACCTCGGGGGCCTTCTTGGCGAGCAGGTGCAGGAGGCACTTGGTCGCGCTCGCGGGCAGGGCCCGGTCGCGGTCACGCGTGAGGATCCGTGGAAGCAGCGCCGGGTCGGCCCAGTCCACCTTCGCGCTGCGGGCGGGCCTGCCGGTGAGGACGCCGGGCAGCTCCTCGCCGTCGGGGACGGCCGGTCGCGGCAGGAACGCCTCGACGGCTCCCGGCGGCAGCGCCTCGGCCAGGGTGGGCTCGGCGTACAGCAGCCCGCGCAGCAGCCCGGCCGCCCGGAGGCCCAGGGTCGTGCCGTTGTCGGCCTGCGGCGCCAGCGCCCGGAGCGCGTGGAGGGGGTGCCGTTCGGCCGCCTCCTGTAGGGCGGCGGGCCCGCCCTTGTCGCCGATGCGGTCGAGCAGCGTGGGGAAGATCCGTTCGTCCGGGATCTCCAGGATGGCCCTCCGCACGATCGGGCGCGTCTCGTCGGCGTTGGAGTAGGGGTACCTGAGCGCTTGGTCCAGCAGCGGGAGAGCGTCCGCGCCCAGCCCGTCGAGCAGCGTTCCGAGCACGGCGGGGGTCGGCGGTATCCAGCCGATCCGCTCGACGTGCGCGGCGCTGGACAGGGAGCAGACCACGTGTTCGTGGTCGAGGACCCGCGCGCTGGAGGGGTCGTTCAACGACTCGTCCATCCAGGCCGTCTCGGTCGGGAGGAGGTAGGAGGCGGTGCAACGGCTCAGGTCGTCGCCGCGATGGGCCGACACCCGCGCGACCGCGTCGCGGTATTCGTCCTCGGGGGCCTCCGCCAGCAGCGCGCGGAGCCGCTTGGCCACCGCGTCCACGGCGATCCACCTGCTCACGGTGACGTGGTCGTCGTGGGTCGTGCGCCGGATCTCGCCGCGCCACCCCCGGGGCCCGGGGCCGGCATAGGCGACGAGCTCGATGACGCCGGTGCCGTGTGTCACCCGTCGCGGCGGCGGGCCGAGCGTGATGGAGGACGCCTCGGTGACCGCGCAGGCGGCGAAGGCGAGCCCGTGGTCCAGCGCCCAGGCGTCCAGGAAGGCCGCGCCCTCGATGCCCTGAAGGTGCTTGATCGCGACGGTGGCGACGGCCGCCGCGCCCACCGGGTCGGGCTCGCCGTCCAGCCACGCGCGTACGGCCTTGCCGAGCTCGGGGACGGTGCGCTCGTGCTCCAGCATCTCCTCGGCGATCGGGCGCGCCGCACGCTCCCACTCGCGCGCCCTCGGCGCGGCGTCCTCGTCCAGGACGACCTCCGGCCCGGCGACACCGCCGCGCCGCGGATGGATGTGCTCACGCCACTCGACCGGAACGCTCACCGTCTCGACCATGGCACCGCAACCTAGCGGCCACGGCCGACACTTCCGTCAGAGCGCGGGAAGCCGGCGCGACGGTACGTTCGCGGGCCGGGAACGGAAACGCGAACCGGCGCGGGGATGAACAATGCCCGCACTCTGGCGAGGGGGGTGTCTCGAGGCGATCGCATGCGCTTGGCTGGCCGCTCGTGCTCTGCTTCCGGCCTGCGCTCCGTACGATCGCGATCTGTCTGCTCCTGACGCTGATGGGGTGTGCCCCTCATCGTCGCCCGGCTCACGAGGCCGGGGGCCGTACGCCCTCGCGGGCGGAGCGGCCGAACATCGTGTTCGTGCTCACCGACGACCTGTCCACGGACCTGCTCTCGTACATGCCGAACGTACGGCGGCTGCAGCAGGAGGGCCGGTCCTTCACCAACTACTTCGTCACCGACTCGTTCTGCTGTCCGTCCCGCTCGTCGATCTTCACCGGGCAGTTCCCGCACGACACCGGCATCTATACGAACAGCGGGCCGAACGGCGGTTTCGCCAAGTTCACCCGGACCGGCAAGGACCGCCAGACGTTCGCGGTCGCGCTGCGGGCGAACGGCTACCGCACCGCGATGATGGGCAAGTACCTCAACGGCTACGACAGGACCCCCTATGTGCCGCCCGGCTGGAGCCAGTGGGACGGCGTGGGCACCGGCGGCTATGGCGGATACCACTACGTCCTCAACGAGAACGGCGGCCTGAGCACCGGCGGCACCTCTCCCGCCGACTACCTCACCGACGTGCTGTCCGCGAAGGGCACCGCGTTCATCGACCGGTCGGCGGCGGCCCGCACGCCGTTCCTGCTGGAGATCGCCTCCTTCGCGCCGCACCTGCCGGCGACTCCGGCGCCGCGTGACGCTCACCGGTTCCTGGACGCCCGGGCCCCGCGCGGACCGGCGTTCAACGAGAGCGACATCGCCGACAAGCCGCAGTGGCTGCGGAGCTATCGCCGCCTCGGGCACGCCCGGCTCGCCGAGATCGACCGCCAGTACGTGCGCCGGGTTCAGTCGGTGCAGGCGGTCGACCGCATGGTCGGCCGGCTCCGGTCCACCCTCCAGGCGCGTGGCCTGGCCAAGAACACCTACTTCGTGTTCAGCTCCGACAACGGCTACCACATGGGCGAACACCGTCTCATGCCGGGCAAGACCACGGCCTTCGACACCGACATCCGGGTGCCGCTCATCGTCGTCGGCCCCTCCGTGCGGGGTGGCGCCGACGCCACGCTGGCCGAGAACACGGACCTGGCACCGACGTTCGAAGAGCTCACCGGGACACGGGTCCCGGCGTCGGTGGACGGCCGGAGCCTGGTCCCCCTCCTGCGCGGCGAACGCGACGCCGGTGCGCCCGACGCGATCCTGGTCGAACACCACGGGCCCAGCCTGGCCAAGGACGATCCCGACCGCCCCGGGCCCGCCGGTGGAAACCCGCCCTCCTACACCGCGATCCGGACTCTGGACGCGCTCTACGTCGAGTACAAGGACGGCGACCGGGAGTACTACGACCTGCGCACCGACCCGTACGAGCTCGACAACACGGTGGCGGCCCTGCCACCGGCGCGACTCGCCCAGCTCCAGCGGACGCTCCACAACCTGCGCACCTGCCACGGCAGCCGCTGCTCCGCCGCCGCCCGCCTCAACTGATCTGCCGGCGGACGCCGTACGCGGCGCGGCCGGCGCTGTCAGCCGGGCAGCCCGGTGAGGGCGAGGAACTCGCTGCGGGAGCGGGCGTCGGTGCGCAGCGCGCCGAGCAACGTCGAGGTCATGGTGGTGGCGCCGGTGGCCTGGACGCCCCGCAGGGTCATGCAGGTGTGCTCGGCCTCGATGACCACGCCCACGCCCTGGGGCTCCAGCTGCTCCTGGAGCCAGTCCGCCACCTGCTTGGTCAGGCGTTCCTGCACCTGGGGGCGGCAGGCGAAGTGCTCGACGACGCGGGCCAGCTTCGACAGGCCGAGGATCCGCCGGCCGGGCAGGTAGCCGACGTGCGCCGTGCCGACGAACGGCAGCAGGTGGTGCTCGCACACCGATCGCAGCGGAATGCCACGGGCCAGCACGAGTTCGTCGTACCCCTCGTCGTTCGGGAAGGTCGTCAGGTCGAACGGACGAGGACTGAACAGTTCGGCGTACGCCCGGGCCATCCGCGCGGGTGTACGCCGCAGGCTCTCGGTGTCGGTGCTGATGCCGAGCGCGTGCAGGAACCGGGCGGCGGCCTGCTCGGCCGCGGCCAGGTCCACGCCTTCGGTGTCTCGGACGACGCGTAGCGCGGGTGTCGCGGGGATGCTCACGCGGGTCACCTCCATTTCGCCAATGAGTATTGGTCTTATTGGCGTGCGAGGTCAAGAAGCCCAGCTGTGATGGGAGTCGCCAGGCATTGCGCCTGCGCCGGTAGGCGTTACCGTGGGTGGTGTGGGATCCGACGCGAACCCGCCCGGCACAGCGGACACCGCGCTGGAGTCCGTCAACGTGCTGGGCGATGAGACCCGGCGGCGCATGTACGCCGTCGTCCGCCGTGCCGGTCGGCCCCTGACCCGGGACGAGGCGGCCGCCGGCGTGGGGGTCTCCCGGAAGCTGGCAGCGTTCCACCTGGACAAGCTGGTCGACGCCGGCCTGCTCCGCGCCCACTACGAACACACCGACGGCCCGCACCGCGTCGGCCGCCGGCCCAAGCTCTACGAGCCGTCCGGCGTCACGGTGCAGTTCTCCATCCCCGAGCGCCGCCACGAGCTCCTCGCCGACCTGCTCATGGAGGCCGTCCTGACCGAGACCCGCTCGGAGAACGCCCGGCAGGCGGCGGTACGCGTGGCGGCGGAACGCGGTCGCGCCCTCGGCGCGGCCGAGCGTGAGGCGACGCGCCCGGGGCGGCTGGGGGCGGAGCGGGGCCTGACGATCTGCGAACGCATGCTCGAGCGCCACGGCTTCGAGCCCATCCGCGAGACGACGACACGGGTCCGGCTGCACAACTGCCCGTTCCAGCCGCTCACCGCGAAGGCGCCCGACCTCGTGTGCGCCATGAACCACGCCTTCCTGGCCGGCTACCTCGACGGCCTCCGGGCCACCGGCCTGCGAGCGACCCTGGCCCCCCGGCCGGGCGAGTGCTGCGTCCGGATCTCTCCCGCCCGACGATGAAGCCGGCGGCGAAGGCCGGTAACACGCCCGGCCCCGGATGGCCTGGTCCCCGGCTCATCGCGGATGCGTGGGCGAGGAGAAGCCGGTCGTTCGGTCGCGGCCGCGGAATGTGGCGCGGCTTGTTGATTCCTGGGCTGCCAGTTCCCGCAGCGTGACGGGCCGGTGCAGATTCTCGAGGGCCCATCGCGTGCCTTGCTGGTTGAGGAGATCTTCGGGTCTGGCATCGGTCGCTGCACGTATCGTGCTTGCCCGCCCTCGCGGTGTGGCGGGACGACGGAGCCGCGCGCCACTTCGTTGGCGACTGCCGCGCCGTGGTCGATGCGAATCATGTGCAGGCACAGGTCGATGCCTGACGCCGCTCCGGCAGAGGTGAGGACGCCATCGTCGTCGGTGTAGAGGACGTCGAGGTCGAATATGACGTCCGGGAATCGCTCCTGGAACCGGGCGGATGAGCGCCAGTGTGTGGTGGCTCGCCGCCCGGTGAGCAGGCCCGCCGCGGCCAGCACGAACGATCCTGTGCAGATCGAGGCGATCCGTGTGCCGGGTTGAATCCGCGCCAGCGCGGCGGTGAGCGAGGGTTCGAGCGGCTCGCTTCGAGGCTCGAAGTCGACTCGGGATCCTGGGACGACGACGGTGTCGGCCTCGGCCAGCGCCTCGGGGCCGTGAGCGACGGTGACGGTGAAGTCGGCATCCGTGCGTATTTCCCCGGGCTCGGGTGCGCAGGTCATGACCTCGTAGAGCGCGGCACCGGCGGCCGAGCGCGCCTGGCCGAAGAGGCGGTGAACGATGCTGAGCTCGAATGACAGCATCTCGTTACGGGCCAGGACCGCCACGCGGTGGCGCCCGTCACCGGCAAAACAGCCATGGCCCGATCCTCGCACATGTTGTCCATCAGGCCAGTCGTCGTGGCCGTGCCGCACGGTCATGATCGATGTCATGAACGTCCTTTGGATTTTCACACCATCGTCGTCCAGTTCCCGATGTGGTGGTTCGGAATGCCCGCCATCCTCAAGGGCTGGTTCGACCGGGTCTGGCACCAGGGCTTCACGTCCGAGGAAGGCGAGGCGGCGGCCAAGGAGCTGCGCGAGCGCCTGCACGCGATTCCGACGACCGAGCCGATCACGTACCGAAGGCAGAACGGCGGAGACCACGACCAGAACCTTGTGCTGCGACCGGACGTGGGCACCGGGCCTGACCGGACTGGGAGCGCACGTGGCCTGACGCTGGTACAGGACGCTGATACAGGGATGACTCTGGGCGCCCACATCGGCAGGCACCATGCTGTGGACGTGGGCGCTCAGAGGCTTGGTCGGCCGCCGGGTGGTCAGCCGCCCCCGGCGACGTATGACGGGGCGAAGGTCACCGGCAGGGAGACCAGGCCGCGCATCCAGACGGACGGTGACCACTCCAGCTCGTCGGGTTTGACCGCCAGCAGGACGTCCGGGAGCCGGTCGAGGAGCACCTCGACGGCGGCTCGGCAGATGACCTCGGCCAGCTCCGGCGCCGGATACGGGCACCGGTGCTCGCCGTGGCTGAACGACAGCATGGCCTGGTTCCCGGCGGTGGCCGACTCGGGGTCGGGCCGTACCTGCGGGTCGCTGTTGGCCGCCGCGAGGCCCAGTACGAGCAGGTCGCCGGCCTTGATCTGCTGCCCGCCGAGCTCGATGGGCCGGGCGGCCCAGCGGCCCAGGTAGTTCTGCGTGGGGGTGTCCTCCCACAGCACCTCGTTGAGCGCCTGGCCGACGCTGCGGCGACCGCCCGCGAGGTTCACCGAGAACCGGTCGTCGGTCAGCATCAGCCGGATGGTGTTGCCGATCCAGTACGCCATCGGCTGCTGCGCAGCGGTGATCACCAGGACCAGATCCTGGATGAGCTCCTCTTCGGTCAGGCCGACGGGATTGTTCAGCAGGCGCGTGGTGAAGTCCGATCCCGGCTGTTCGCCCTTGTGCGCCACGAGCCGCCGCATGGCCGCGTCGATGCCCTGCTTCGCATCGAGCGCACCCTCGCCGCCGTTGACCGTGGTCATCATGTCCCGCAGCAGACCGGGCGTCTCCGGCTCGGGCAGACCGAAGATCTTGGCGACGGCCAGCAGCGGCAGCGGGTGCGCGAACTCGGCCATCAAATCGACCTCGCCCGCCTCGACGAACGTGTCGATCAGGTCGTCCGCGATCTTCTCGCACTGCATCCGCAGGTCGAACTGGTCGACGGCGAACAGACCGTCGCTGAGCGCGCCCGCCCGGCGCCGGTGCTCGTCCCCCTCGGCGAACAGCGTGGAGGGCTGGTAGCCGACGAACGGCATCAGGGGCCAGTCGGGCGGGATGTTCGGCCACTGGTTCCAGCGGCGGCAGTCGCGGGCGAACACGTCCGGGTTGCTCAGCACGTGGTGGAGTTCCCGGTAACCGATCACGAACCAGGCCGGGATGTCGCCTTCGATCAGCACCGGAACGACCGGCCCGTGCTCCTGCCTCATCTCCCGGTACAGCTCCGCCGGATTCCGCAGGAACCGCGACCCGTACAGCGGCAGCGCATCGGGGTGGACCGGGCAGCCCGCGGTGGGGACCGACGACGGCTCAAGGTCAGTCATGATTTCTTTCCGCGATCAGGTCGGCGAGGGATCCGCCGAGGGCAAGAGTCGGTGAGAACCGCACGGGCAGTCCCATCAGTCCGCGGATGTGGAATGACGTCCGCCAGACGAGGTCTTCGGCGGGCACGGCGAGCGCGACGTCCGGGAGCCGGTCCAGCAGCACCTCGACGGCGGTTCGCGCGATCACTTCGGCGATCTCGCGCGTGGACGCCGGGCATCCGTGGCTGCCATGCCCGAAGGTCAGGTAGGCCTGGTTTCCGGAGATCCCCGTGGCCGAGCCGGGCCGTACGTGCGGATCGGTGTTCGCGCCGGCCATACCGATGATCAGCATGTCTCCGGCGCGGATGCGGCGGCCGGCGAGTTCGGTGTCCCGCGCGGCCCACCTGCCGACGTCGTTCTGTACCGGCCCGTCCTCCCAGAGAACCTCGTTGAGCGCCTGGCCGACGCTGCGGCGACCGCCGGACAAGGTCAGGGAGAACCGGTCGTCGGTGAGCATCAGGCGCAGTGTGTTGCCGATCCAGTTCGCCACCGGCTCCTGCCCCGCCACCATCACCACGACCAGGTCCTGGGCGATGCCCTCCGCGGAACCGGGATGCGTGGCGACGATGCGCGAGGCCACGTCGTTGCCCGGGTTCTCCTGCTTCAGCGCGACGAGATCGCGCATCGCGGCGACCACCCGGCCGTGCGCCTCCAGCGCGCCGTCGCTGGTGTCCAGCGCCTCGACCAGGTCCCCGGCGACGCTTTCGATCCGCGTGGTGGGCACGCCCACCAACTCGGCGAGGACCAGCACCGGCATCGAGTAGGCGTAGTCGGGCAGCAGGTCCGCCTCGCCGCGGCCGGCGAACTCGTTGATCAACGTGTCGGCGATCCGCTCGCACCTGATCTGCAACTCGAACGGGTCGACGCTCGCGAACGCCCGCTCGACCGCTTCGTACCGGTGCTGGTGGTCGGGCCCCTCGCCGAAGAACATCGACGGCTGGTAGGCGATGAACGGCATCAGCGGCCAGTCGGGCGGAATCTCGCCCCACTTGTTCCAGATGCGGGAATCACGGGGGAACATCTGATGGTCGGTCAGGACCTGGTGCAGTTCGCGGTAGCCGATGACCAGCCACGCGAACACGTCGTTCTCCAGGAGAACGGGGACGACCGGCCCGTGGTCGCGCCTCAGCTCCGCGTAGAGGGCGACGGGATGCTCGTCGTAAATGCGCTCATAAAGGCGAACCGCCTCGACCACGGGATCCCTCGGCGAGGTCATGGAGCGTGTTCTCTGGTGGAGAGGCTGTAAAGGTGGTTCACGAGAGTGACCAGCACCTTCTTGCTGGACGCGCGTTGTCGGGCGTCGCACTCGATCAGCGGAACGTCTTCGGACAGGTCGAGCGCATCCCGGATGTCCTCCGCCCGGTGCTCCGGCCCGCCGAAGTCGTTGCGGGCGACGATGAACGGCATTCCGTGGTGCTCGAGACGGTCGATGGCGTACCAGGAGTCCTGGACGCGCCGGGTGTCCACGAGGACGACCGCGCCGAGGGTTCCGGAGAACAGCCGGTCCCACAGGAACCAGAACCGCTGCTGCCCCGGAGCGCCGAACAGGTACAGGACCATCTGCTCGTTCAGGGTGATCCGCCCGAAGTCGAACGCCACGGTGGTCGTGGTCTTGCCCTGCACCTCGCCCGCGTCGTCGATGCCGACACCGGCCCGTGTCATGACCTCTTCGGTGCTCAGCGGCCGGATCTCGCTCACCGAGCGGACCATGGTCGTCTTGCCGACGCCGAACCCGCCGACGATGACGATCTTCAGGGCGTTGTTGACAGTGCTCGGCAGCGGCGAGCTGGTGACCGGGTCAGAGCTTTTCAAGTCCAACGAGCACCTGCTTCAGAACGGCGGGTTCGGGGAGTCTGGTCTTGGAGGTGGCCCGGGCGGGGACCGCGCTGGTGGACGGATGGCGTGCGGTGATCCGGCCGGTGTCGAGCAGGTCGCACACCAGGATCTTCACGACGCTGACCGGCAGCCTGAGCTCGGCCGCGATCTCCACGACCGCCGTGGGGCTGGTGCACATGCGGAGGATCTTCACGTGTTCGGACTGCATGCCCGGCGTCGGATCGCACTCGCTGACGATCAGAGAGACGCTGTCGATCGAGCTCTCGTCCACCCGGCTGCGGCCACCGGTGACGATGTACAGCCGGTCCGGATCCTCCCTGTCGACGGGCCGTGTCATCGCGCGCCGGTGCCCTGTTGTGGTTGCCGGGGAGCGGCGACCAGGTGTTCACCGAGCTGCTCGACGAGCTCGTGCATGTTGTGCCCGATCATGCCGACGTCGGCCTCCTCGGTCGCCACGACGGCCAGGTGGGCGCCCTCGCCGGCCTCCACGATGAAGAGCAGCCCGCCGTGGAATTCGGTCATGGACTGGCGGAGGCCGCCGGAGCCGTCGCCGAACTCCGCGGACGCCCCGTAGGCGAGGCTCTGGATGCCCGAGGCGATGGCGGCCAGCTGGTCGGCCTGGTCGACGCTCAGCCCGTACGTGTGGCAGAGCTTGAGTCCGTCCTTGGACAGCACCAGGGCGTGCCGGGTCGCGGGCGTCCTCTCCAGGAGGTTCTCCAGCAGCCAGTCGAGATCGCGATCTGTGGTCTTCATCGGTTCATCGGGGAAGGTGCTCCGGGTCTCCGCGCCGGAGGCATGCCCCCTGCCTCCAATCTCTTGTCGTTACATTCCGGTCTGGCGGGCGAGCCGGGCGTTCAGGCGTCGTCCGCCTCGGAGGCGTGCGCGTCATTCGCCGTCCGCTTGCGACGACCGGCCTCGTGGAAGGCGCTGAACTTGGCGCTGGGGTCGACGGACTTGGCGGGCCTGTCCTTCGGCGCGCCGGCGGGCGTGGCCGACGACGCCGACGCCGCCGCGAGCGTCTGTCCCCTTCGACGCTTCGGCAATCCGGCGATCATGTTCTCCCCGGTGGTGTCGCTCTCGGCCTCCGGCGTACCGGGCGATGAGGCGGCCGGCTCCGCCGCATCGGCGGAGGCCACGGCCTCGGGCGCGGTGAGGGTCGCGGTGGCGGCCGGGGCGCCGTCGCTCCGGCCGGAGGCGGTCTCCGTACGGTGGCCGGTCCCCATGCCGCGAGAGCCGGCCGGGGCGAGCTCGGGCGGCCGCTGCGTGATGAGCTGCCGCGGGATCATGACCACCACTCCGGTGCCGCCGCGCGACGACGGGCGGAAGGAGACGGTGAGACCGTGCTTGCGGGCGAGGCAGCCGACGACCGCGAGCCCGAGACGCGTGCCGGAGAGCGTCGTCAGGTCCAGCGTCTCCGCCGACACCGCCCGCTCCGCGCGTTCGAGCGCGGCGGGGCTCATCGCCAGTCCGCCGTCCTCGACGGTCACCACGATGCCCGTCTGCACCTCTTCGACGTACACGTGCACCTCCTCGGACGGAGGCGAGAAGCTGGTCGCGTTGTCCATCAGCTCGGCCAGGGCGTGCATGACGCCCTCGGCGGCGTAGCCCGCGATCGCCGCCGTGCTGGTCGAGTGGATGCGGACCCGCTGGTAGGCGCTGATCCGCCCGACCGAGCCCCGGAGGATGCTCTCCATCACGATCGGCTTGGTCCAGCGCCGGCCGGAGCGGGCGCCGGTGAGCACGGCGATGCTGTCCGCCAGGCGTCCCGCCTGGGCGGTGGCATGGTCGAGCTTGAGCAGGTCGCCGAGGGTCTTCTCGTCGTGGCGGTCCTCCATCTCGCGCAGGTCGGCGAGCATGCTGGTCGACAGCGCCTGGACGCGGCCGGCCGCGTTGGCGCAGGCCGACATGGCCGCCGCGCGCATGCGCTCTCCCCGGCCGACCTCGTCGACGAGGGCCCGCAGGATGCGCCGGTGGGCGGCGCCGGCGGGCTGGACGACCGAGGCCAGGACGGTGTCCGAGGACGCCCCGTCGCGCAGCCGCTGGACCGCGGCGGGCAGCGTCTCGTCGGCCAGCCGGGTGAGTTCGGCGTTCATCGTGGCGATGCGGCCGCGCAGCTCGCGTGCGGTCTGGAACCCGTAGGCGGCGAAGGCGAGCGCGGCGCACAGCGCGAGCGAGGCCACCCCGGTGTACGTGGCCACGAGGGAGCGATCGCCGGCCGGTACGGAGGCCGTCGCCGCCAGGCAGCCGCAGCCGGTGACGATCACGGCGGCCAGCAGGACGAGCAGGGTACGGTCCATCGGCGGGCGCCCCGCCCGTTGGCTGCTTGGAACGTGTGCTGACATCGATCAGGTCCTCGTCGGCGGTTGGTACGGGATCGGAGCATCCGGAGGCGTGAGCCGGGCCACCGCGCGTCGGGGAGACCGCCCAGGCTCAGGAAATCGCCGTTAATTCGACGTCCGCTCGTCGTTCGGCGCGGGAAACGACAATGGCCTCCGGCTCTGCCGGGACCTGCGCGGCGACGCGGCGGGAGCGACAAAAGGCGAATGTCATTCGTTTTCGCCGTCCCAGGTGCTCGCGCATGTATCTCGTGTTCCCTCGCCTCAGCCGCGATGTCCGTCCGGTTCCTACCAAGATCCGGTCGGCGCGGGGGAACGAAATAGTAGTGCTTTCGTAGTTCCGGCGCTACGGTTCGTCACTCTTTAATGTCATTCTCGCGCTTTGCGGCCGAAGGGGCGCACCGTCGGCCAGCGGTCCGGTCGTCCGCAACGGCGAATTCGGACCGGAGGGCGGGCGCTCCGGGGGCGCCCTCGACCGCCGGAGGCGCCGCGCGGCGGTGTGGCCAAGATTACTACGGTGCGTAGTACTACAGTCGGTAGTGTGTACGACGAGACGTAGTACTACACGCGGTAGTAGTTAGATGGGGGCCGCGGGATGAATCCGCTCGACATCGCCCGGTGGCAGTTCGGGATCACGACCGTCTACCACTTCCTCTTCGTCCCTCTGACGATCGGGCTCTCCGCCCTCGTCGCGGGGCTGCAGACGGCGTGGGTGCGCACCGGCAAGCCGCACTACCTGCGCGCCACCAAGTTCTGGGGCAAGCTTTTCATGATCAACTTCGCCATGGGGATCGTGACCGGCATCGTGCAGGAGTTCCAGTTCGGGATGAACTGGAGCGCCTACTCCCGGTTCGTCGGTGACATCTTCGGGGCGCCGCTCGCGATCGAGGGCCTGCTCGCCTTCTTCGTCGAGTCGACCTTCCTCGGTCTGTGGATCTTCGGCTGGGACCGGCTGCCCAAGCGGATCCACCTCGCCTGCATCTGGATCGTCTCGGTCGGGACCCTGCTGTCGGCGTACTTCATCCTCGCCGCCAACTCCTGGATGCAGCACCCGGTCGGCTACCACCTCGACACCGCCACCGGCCGCGCCCGGCTCACCGACTTCTGGGCCGTGCTGACCAACTCGACCATGCTCGTCGCCTTCCCGCACACGATCACCGCCGCCTTCGTCACCGCCGGCCTGTTCGTCGTCGGGATCAGCGCCTGGCACCTGGCCCGGGGCCGGCACGTCGAGGTCTTCCGGCCGTCGCTGCGGATGGCACTGGTCGTCACGTTCGTCGCCTCGCTCGGCGTCGCCGTCACCGGCGACCAGCAGGGCAAGGTCATGACCGCGCAGCAGCCGATGAAGATGGCCGCCGCCGAGGCGCTGTACACCACCGAAAAGCCCGCCTCCTTCTCGATCTTCACCGTCGGCACGCTCGACGGAGGCCGGGAGGTCTTCAGCGTCAAGGTGCCCGGCGTGCTGTCGTTCCTGGCCACCGGCCACTTCGACGGCAAGGTGCTGGGCATCGACGACGTGCAGGCCGCCGAGCAGGCCAAGTACGGCGCGGGCGAGTACCGGCCGATCGTCCCGCTCGTGTACTGGAACTTCCGGATCATGGCCGGCATCGGGTTCCTCACGGCGGGCATCGCCCTGCTCGGCCTGTGGCTGACCCGGCGCGGGCGGCTCCCCGCGAACCGCTGGGTGTGGCGGGCCGGCGTGGTCTCGCTCACCCTGCCGTTCATCGGCAACTCGGCCGGCTGGATCTTCACCGAGATGGGCCGCCAGCCGTGGTCGGTGTACGGGGTGCTGAAGACGTCCGCGAGCGTCTCGCCGGGCGTCGGCGCCACCTCGATGTTCGTCTCGCTCCTGTCGCTGACCGTCCTGTACGGCGTGCTCCTGGTGATCGAGACGCGGCTCCTGGCCAGGTACGCCAAGGCCGGTCCGCCGACGGAGGAGGAAGTCCTCGGCGGGGACGACCGCGCCGAGCCGTCGCTCACGTTCGCCTACTGAGAGGCCTGGAGAAAGAGGAGCGCGCCATGGCCGCCACGACCGTCTGGTTCATCATCATCGCCTTCCTGTGGACCGGCTACTTCTTCCTGGAGGGCTTCGACTTCGGGGTCGGCGTCCTGCTGCCGGCGCTCGGCCGGAACGAGGCCGAACGCAGCGTGGTCCTCGGCACGATCGGCCCGGTCTGGGACGGCAACGAGGTGTGGTTCATCGTCGCCGGCGCGGCCACGTTCGCCGCGTTCCCCGAGTGGTACGCCACGCTGTTCAGCGGCTTCTACCTGCCGCTGCTGGCGATCCTGCTCGCGCTGATCGTGCGCGCCGTCGCGCTGGAGTACCGCGGCAAGCGCGACGACGCGTCCTGGCGCCGCCGCTGGGAACGGGCGCTGTTCTGGGGCAGCCTCGTGCCGGCGTTCCTGTGGGGCGTGGCGTTCGCGAACCTCGTGCGCGGGGTGCCGCTGAACGCCGCCCACGAGTACGCCGGGACCGTCGCCGACCTGATCAACCCGTACGCGCTGCTCGGCGGGGCCGCCACGCTCGCGCTCTTCGTCCTGCACGGCGCGGTCTTCGTGGCGCTCAAGACGACCGGCGAGGTACGGCGGCGGGCGGGCCGGATCGCGCGCGTCGCCGTGGCCGCCGCGATCGTGGTCGGCGGGGCGTACCTGCTGCTCACCCAGCTGCTGTACGGCAAGCCCGTGACGTGGCCGGCCGTCGCGGCGGCGGCCCTCGCACTGGCCGGCGCGGCGCTGGCGAACGCACGGGGCCGCGAGGGCTGGGCCTTCGCCGGCACCGGCGCGGCCATCGTGCTCGCCGTCGTGACGATGTTCCTCGCGCTGTTCCCGCACGTCATGCCGTCCACGATCGCCGCGGCGAACGGGCTCACCACGGCCAACGCCGCCGCCTCGCCGTACACGCTGAAGATCATGATGATCGTCGCGCTGGCGGTCACGCCGATGGTGCTGCTCTACCAGGGCTGGACCTACTGGGTGTTCCGCTGGCGGATCGGCGTGCCGCACGCCCCGCAGCAGCCCCACACCCCGCAGCCGGTCCGATGAAGCCGCTCGACCCCCGGCTGCTGCGGTACGCCCGCACGACCCGGGTCTACCTGGCCCTGTCCGTGGCCCTGGGAGGCGCCACGGCCGGGCTGGTCATCGCGCAGGCCACGCTGCTCGCCGACCTGATCGCCCGGGCGTTCCTCGGCGGCGCGTCACTCGCCGCGCTGCGCACGCCGCTGCTGCTCCTGCTCGGCGTCGTGGCGGGCCGGGCGTTCGTCGCGTGGCTGCAGGAGGTCGCGGCGCACCGTTCGTCGGCGGCGGTCAAGTCGCAGCTGCGCGGGCGGCTGCTGGCCCAGGCCGTGCGGCTCGGCCCGGCCTGGCTGTCCGGCGAGCGGGGCGGGGAGCTGGCCACGGTCGCCACGCGGGGCATCGACGCGCTGGACGGCTACTTCTCCCGCTACCTGCCGCAGCTCGTCCTCGCCGTCATCGTGCCGATCGCGGTCGGGCTGCGGATCCTGTCCGGCGACTGGGTGTCGGCGCTGATCGTCGCGCTGACGCTGCCGCTGATCCCGGTCTTCGCGATTCTCGTCGGGCTGTCCACCCGGGCGAAGATGGACCGCCAGTGGCGGACGCTGTCGATGCTCGCCGGCCACTTCCTCGACGTCGTCGCCGGCCTGCCGACGCTGAAGGTGTTCGGCCGGGCGAAGGCGCAGGCGCGGACCGTGCGCGAGGTCACCGACCGGTACCGCAGGGCGACCATGGCCACGCTGCGAGTGGCGTTCCTGTCCGCGCTGGTCCTCGAACTGCTCGCCACCCTCTCGGTCGCCCTGGTCGCCGTCTCGATCGGGCTGCGGCTGGTGAACGGCGAGATCGGCCTGCGGACCGCGCTGCTCGTGCTCATCCTGGCGCCGGAGGCGTACCTGCCGCTGCGGCAGGTCGGCGCGCAGTACCACGCGAGCGTCGAGGGCCTCACCGCCGCGGAGCGGATCTTCGAGGTGATCGAGACGCCGGCGCCCCCGGCCGGGACCCTCACCGACGTGCCGGACCCGGCCCGGGCGGCGATCCGGCTGCGCGGCGTCACCGTGGGGTACGCGCCCGCGCTCGCGAACCTCTCGCTGACCGTCCACCCGGGCGAGACGGTCGCGCTCACCGGGCCCAGCGGCGCCGGCAAGTCCACGCTCCTCGCGGTCCTGCTCGGCTTCGTCCGCCCGGACACCGGCCGTGTCCTCATCGACGGCGCCGACGTCGCGGCCCTCGACCCGGACGCGTGGCGGGCGCGGATCGCCTGGGTGCCGCAGCGGCCGTACCTGTTCGCCGGGACGGTCGCCGACAACATCCGGCTCGGCCGCCCGGACGCGACGGACGAGGACGTACGGCGCGCGGCGTCCGCCGCGAACGCGCTGGAGTTCGTCGAGGCGCTCCCGGACGGCTTCGCCACCCGGCTCGGCGACGGCGGTGTGGGGCTCTCGGCCGGTCAGCGGCAGCGCGTCGCGCTGGCCCGCGCGTTCCTGCGCGACGCGCCGTTGCTGCTGCTGGACGAGCCGACCGCGAACCTCGACGCGGAGAGCGAGGCGGCCGTGGTCGAGGCGATCCGGCGGGCCGCCGCCGGGCGTACGGCCGTCGTCGTCGCCCACCGCCCCGCGCTCGCGGCACTCGCCGACCGCACGGTGCGGATCGAGCCGGTGGAGGTGGCGGCGTGAGGACGTTCACCCTGGTCAGGCCGCCGCGGGCGCGGCTGCTTCTCGCGCTGCTCTTCGGCGTGCTCGCGCTGGGCTCCGGGGTGGCGCTCATGGCCACGTCGGCCTGGCTCATCTCCCGCGCCGCCCAGCACCCGCCGGTGCTCACGCTCATGGTCGCGATCGTCGCGGTACGGGCGTTCGGCATCGGGCGCGGCGTCTTCCGCTACGCCGAGCGGCTGACGAGCCATGACGCCACGTTCCGCGTACTCGCCGACCTGCGGGCCCGGGTGTACGAGCGGCTGGAGCGCCAGGGGCCTGTCGCGCAGTCCCCGTCCGTAGAGGGCGTCCAGGTGCCGCCTCGCAAGGCGGCCGGACCCTCGACCGAGAGGCGCCGTCCGGACGCCGCGGGGCAGGACCACGCGACTGTGAAACCGGCCCCGGGACCGATGCGGGGCGGCGACCTGCTCGGCCGGCTCGTCGCCGACGTCGACGCGGTCCAGGACCTGTACCTGCGGGTGCTGCTGCCCGGCGCCACCGCCGCGGTCGTCGGCGGCGCCTCGGTCGGGCTCGCCTGGGCGCTGCTGCCCTCGGCGGGCGCGATCCTGCTCGCCGCGCTGCTGGCCGCCGGACTGCTGGCCCCGTGGCTGTCCGCGGTCGTCGCCCGGCGCGCGGAGAGCCGGGGCGCGGAGCTGCGCGGCGAGCTGACCGCCCACGTCGTCGACACGCTGCGCGGCGCCCCCGAGCTGATCGCGTACGGGGCGGCCCCCGAGCGGCTCGCCGAGGCCGCCCGGCTGGACCGCGCGTACACCCGTACGGCGGCTCGCTCCTCCGCCTCGGCCGGCGCGGGCGCGGCGCTGGCGACGCTGGCCGGTGGCCTGGCCGTCTGGGGCGCGCTGGCCGTCGGCGTGCCCGCCGTACGGTCCGGGCGGCTCGACGGGGTGCTGCTCGCGGTCGTCGTGCTGCTGCCGCTGGCGGCGTTCGAGGTGGTGGCGGGCCTGCCGCTCGCCGCGCGGTCCCTGGGCGGCGTCCGGCGGTCCGCGGACCGCGTCTTCGCGGTGCTCGACCGCCCCGACGCCGTACGCGAACCGGCCGCGCCGGAGCCCCTGCCCGCGCCGCCGTACACCCTGCGCGTCCGGGACCTGCGGGCCCGGTGGACGCCCGGCGGCCCGTACGCGCTGGACGGAGTCTCGCTCGACCTCGCGCCGGGGCGCCGGTGCGCGGTGGTCGGGCCGAGCGGCTCGGGCAAGACGACGCTGACCACGGTGCTGCTGCGCCTGCTCGACCCGGCCGGCGGCGAGGTGGCGCTGAACGGCGTCGACCTGTGCGAACTGGCCGGCGACGACGTACGGCGCGCCGTGGGGGTGTGCGGCCAGGACGTGCACCTGTTCGACACGACGATCGGGGAGAACGTCCGCCTCGCCCGCCCGGACGCCACCGACGAGCAGGTATGCGACGCGCTGCGCCGCGCCCGGCTGCTGGACTGGGTCTCCGCGCTGCCCGCCGGCCTGGACACGTACGTCGGTGAGCACGGCGCGCGGGTCTCCGGCGGCCAGCGGCAGCGCATCGCCCTGGCCCGTACGCTGCTGGCCGACTTCCCGATCCTGCTGCTGGACGAGCCGGCCGAGCACCTCGACGTCGCGACCGCCGACGCTCTCACCGCCGACCTGCTCACGGCCACCGAGGGCCGTACGACCCTGCTCGTCACCCACCGCCTGGCCGGCCTGGCGGCGGTCGACGAGATCCTGGTCCTGGCCGACGGCCGCGTCGCCGACCGCGGCACGCACGCCGACCTGCTGTCCCGCCCGGGCCCGTACCGGGAGATGTGGAAGCGGGAACGCGAGCACGACGCGACACTCACTGCGGGCTGGAGGAGTGACCACAGAGTGGGTGCCCTCCGGGCGGAATAATCCGAGGACGTAGGGCTGCGCTGTTCGGATGAGGAAAGGGCTGTTGTCGGTGGAAATCTGGATCAACCCGAGATGCTCGAAATGCCGTTCGGCGTTGTCCCTGCTGGACGCCGAGCAGGCCGGCTACACCGTGCGCCGATACCTGGACGACCCGCCGACGGTGGAGGAACTCGAGGACGTCCTCGCCAGACTCGGGCTGGAGCCCTGGGACATCACCCGGACCGGCGAGGCCGTCGCCACCGAGCTGGGGATGAAGCAGTGGCCGCGTGACGCCGCGACCCGAAGCCGATGGATCGATGCCCTCGCCGAACACCCGATCCTCATCCAGCGGCCGATCATCACCGCGGACGACGGAACCGCCGTGATCGGCCGCTCGGAGGAGGCGGTACGGTCGCTGTTCCCCTGACCGGGTCCCAGGGTCCGCACCGGTGGTCGCGATGCTTCGGCGGCTTCAGCCGCCGGAAGCGGCCTCGTAGCACTCGAGCTTGCTCTGCTGCTGCTGTGGGGTGGCGTCTGGCATGGCGTCGCAGAGCGCCAGTGCGGCGCTGCCGTCGTCGCCGGCGCTCTGGTTGGTGTACCACCAGGCGCCGCCTCCGGCCGGGTGCCGCTGTGCACGGCCCGCGGTGATATTGAGCGATGCGGACGCCGCAGCGCCGGGCACGCCGACGAACTGGTCGGTCTTCGCGGCGCGGGCGATGGTGAGCATGTTGTCCGGGTCGGGGCCGAGCAGGGTACGGACGATGGCCAGCTTGCGGGTGGCGACGGGATTGCCGGCCGCATTCAGCCACGTCATCGTGTTCGTTTCGTGAATGGTGACATCGTCGGGGGTTCCGGTCGCCGAACCGGTGATCTTCGCGATCGCGTGGGTGATATCGGGTCGGCCGGCCACCGTGCACGAGGTGAAGGTGATGGAGCCGCGTGCGCTTTCCGCTTCTCCCGTAAAGTGCGTCACCTTCAGGTGGAGTTCGCCGATGCAGGTGCTGTTGCCCAGCCGCGCTGGAGGGGTCGGGCCGGGAACGTCCGCATGGGCCGCCGCCGTGATGGTGAACATTCCCAGACCGGTCAGGAATGTGGCGGCCATCAGCACCGCCTTGCGGCTTGCCGCCGCGCGTGTCACGTCAGACATCATTTTCGTTCCATTCGGGGGGACCCGGCGAGGTGCCGGGGTGTAAGCCGGAGGATCGACGACAGGGGGAACCGGTGTTCTTCCAGGTCCTGGTGGCATCGAAAGATAGCGATCGGGAGGCATGATCGCTATACGTAACCGACACGTGACCGAAAGCGGTCGTTGCGGACTGTGGTGGATCAGGCGTGAGTGTTTCTATGGCCGCCGCAGTCTCCCTAATTCGACGTCATGCGAAAAAACTTCCCAGATGTGTTGATAGCCCTTTAAAGTAGACGTCTTGTGCGACATGGAAATATGTCGGACGCGGGCCGCATATTGTCCGCACACGGATTAATGACCCTGTGTGAATAACGGAGATCTTCTCGGGTACAGACCCTGCCGATTCCATCTTCCACACTCTCACCAGGGGGTATATTCATGCGTCGATTGATGGCCGCCGCCGGAACCACCGCGTTGCTCGGGCTTGCCGCCATTCCGGCCCACGCCAATGCCATCTCCGCGGCACCATCTCAGCGCCACCAGGTACCGGCGACGACGGCCGGCGCCGGTGGGAGCCGTATCGCCCAGGCGTTGCCGGGAGACATCGCCTACCTGAACACGACATTCGATCTCCAGCCGTACGCATCGGGGCGCTGGGTCAACACCCCGCTGCAGGTCATACTCCCGCAGGCCGGGCGGTACCACGTCGACGTGAACGTCCAGGGGCGGCTCTGGGGGACACCGCCGATCAACCTGGTCATTCTCGCCCGGCTCGCGGACGCCACGACGGGTACCGTCCTGTCCAACACCACGCGCCTCGTCGATCACCTGGTCGACATGAATCCCTGGGATCGGCCGATCGGGCAGCGCGCGACGGCCCCGATCGACGACGAGATCAGAGTGACCCGGCCCACGCGGATCGTGTTGCAGGCCACGCGGCTCAACCAGGCAGGCTTGAGCAGCATCGCCGAGATTCTTCCCGGGCCGGGCGGAGGCCGCACCTCGTTCCGCTTCGAGCGGGTCGGGCCCTGACGGCACCGCTCCGGCTGATCACGGCCGGGCCCTCGTGAAACACACCGCCCCGCTTTCCTCCGGTTCGCCAGGGGAAGGTGGGGCGGTTCCGAAGGCACCGGCAGCGGATTTCGTCCGGTACTCCTCACCGCCCGGGTCGGCGCCCGCCCCCCGGTGCCGGTCAAGGAGTCGTTCCAGCCAGACCTCGGCGGCTTCGACCGTCGCTACGGTCGGGACCTCCGGTCGTCGACCGGCTGTCGCGCTCTACCGGTGAGCCGGTGCGAAGCGACTACCGCATGCCGGGCGAGCCGAAAGAGCTGCCTGCGGCGGATGCGGTCATCGTCGCCCCGGCGACGTTCAACACGGTCAACAAGTGGGCCACCCGGATAGCCCTGTCGCGCCCTCTGCGAAGGCAGGGGACCACGGAGACCGCGAGCCGCGTCGTCCACGTCTTCCCGGGACGCGCGGACCTCTGGCCGACCGCGCGCCCCGGTGTCCTACGGCCTGTGTCCAGCTGTCTGCTGCAGGTCCTGAAGGGTCAACACCGCGCGCCCGAAGATCGCCGTTAGGCACTTGCGCTGCCGGTCGGTCAACTCGTTGTAGAAGACGACCGCGTCGGCGCGGACATGAGCACACGCCTCGGCCATCTCCTCTATCTTGCCGGTGCTCATCAGCGTCCGCCCTGAGTAGGGCTGCTCCATGCTCGCCCTGCCGCCGGGGGAGTGTCCCTTCTTGTCCCCCGAGATACCACGACGCTGGACGAAGCGAGCTGCCACTACGCCGCCGAGCTTCGTCACCTCGGCCTCAAGCTCGTCCATGAGATCGACATGGTCCCTGCGCTTGGCGGAGAAGAGACCGGCGATGACGACGTTGGCGTTGCCGATGACATCGCGCGGACGCTGAAGTGCATGGCTCGCCCCTGGCCCGCGATCCCGACGGGCACCAGAACGCGGATACCGCCGACGATCCATGAGTTCACGATAGGCGTTGGCGAGATCCGATGGACGCTTTTATTCGTAGATGATTTCTCGCGTGTACGCGGGGTCGTGATGAAGTTCCCAATAACGTGTCCGTATCCTCTCCGTGACAGGGCCAGGTGCCTGCTGCCCGACGGGTTTCCCATCGAGGGTCGCGACCGGCATGACACCACCCGCCGTGCTGGTGATGAAGACCTCGGCCGCTCGATACAGATCGTTGACACGCACGTCACCCGCATGGACCTCGATGCCCGCATCCATCGCAATTTCGATTACCGTGCGACGCGTGATGCCTTCGAGGACGCCCCGTGCAGGCGTGTGAAGACAGCCGTCGACCATCGCGAATACGTTGAATCCGGCTCCTTCGGTCACCAGTCCGTTTCCATCAGGGAGAATTGCCACCGACCCTCCCCTGTCAAATGCCTCGAACTGGCCGCGGACCAGGTCGCCCCAGTGGAAGTTCTTCACGGTCGGGTCGACGGCGTCCGGCGCAATGCGGCGGGTATGACGGGTGACGACCGCGTCGGTGCCGCGCTCCTGAGCCTCTGGCCGCACGATCCACAAGAAGGGGGTCGCGTAAACGTAGAGCCGTGGTTCCCACCTGCGGGGATCGTGCTCACCGGGCTTGGGGACACCTCGGGTGATGACGGCCGTGACGCAGGCTTCGCGGAGTCCTGTTTTCTGGACAGCCTTTGCCATGATGGCCACTGTCTCTTCTTTTGTGACGACCGGAGTGATGCGGATGCGTTCGCATCCCAGGAATAGTCGATCTATATGATCGTCGATCCGAAAGAATCGACCGCTCCATACCGCAACGGTCGTATAGGTGAGGTCTGATCTGGTGAAACCCGCATCGAGAAGGGGAATCCGAGCATCATGAATGGGTAGGAAACTACCTTCGATCCACGCGCAACCGGCGGAGAACGGGTTTTGAGGCGCTATTTTTGAGTGCCTTTCTGCTGGGATGCGGTTCGCTCTTCCTGGAGGCTAGCACCCAGGCCCTCGGGCCTGCTCAGTCGAGGCAGAACTCGTTGCCCTCGATGTCCCGCATCACGAGGCACGACTCGTTGTAGCCATCGGCGAGCAGCAGTTGCACGCGTACCGCGCCGAGTGCGGTCAGTCGTGCGCACTCGGCCTCGAGTGCGGCCAGGCGCTCTTCACCCACGAGGCCGGTGCCGACCCGCACGTCGAGATGCACCCGATTCTTGACGACCTTTCCCTCGGGAACGCGCTGGAAGAACAGTCGCGGGCCCACGCCTGAGGGATCGACGCATGCGAACGCCGAGCCCTGACGCTCAGGCGGCAGCGAGCGATCGTAATCGTCCCAGCCGGCGAACCCCTCCGGTGGCGGCGGGACGACGTACCCCAACGCCTCGCACCAGAAACGAGCGACGCGCTCAGGTTCTGCGCAGTCGAAGGTGACCTGGAACTGCTTGACCGACGCCATCGGTAAACCATAGAGGCGAACGGGCGAACATCGGCATGCGGGGGCGTACTGAATTGCGCCTGACCCATCAGTGCCCGGGCGAGGTGTCGGTCTGAAAGAGTCGTTCCAGCCAGGCCTCGGCGGCCTCGACGGTCGTCACCGCCGGCGCGGCGGGCATCGGTGGACGGTCGACCATGACGACCGGCAGGCCCAGCAGCCGGGCCGCGGTGAGCTTGGCCGCGGTCATCTCGCCGCCGCTGTCCTTGGTGACGAGCACGTCGACCGCATGCCGCCGCATCAGTTCCAGTTCCCCCTCGACGGTGTACGGGCCGCGCGCCAGCAGTACGGTCGAGCGCGGTGGCAGCGGAGGCGGCGGCGGCTCGACGGACCGCAGGAGGAACCAGCGGCGGTCGTCGCCCGCGAAGATCGGGAGGCCGTCCCGGCCCGTGGTGAGGAAGACCCGGTCCCCGGGAGGATCGGCCGCGGCCGCGAGTGACGGCACCCGGCGCCAGTCGTCGCCCGGTCCCTCGTGCCAGCCGGGCCGGCGCAGGACGAGCAGCGGGACACCGGTCCGCGTGGTCGCGGTCACGGCCGAGGCGGTGATCTCGGCGGCGAACGGGTGTGTGGCGTCGACCACCGCGTCGATGCGTTCGGCGGTCAGCCACGCGGCGAGGCCGTCGGTGCCGCCGAAGCCGCCGACGCGGGTACGGCCCGCCGGCAGCGCGGGCTCGGCGACGCGTCCGGCCAGCGAGGTGATCACGTCGAATCCCGTTCGCCGGGTGAGCCCCGCGGCGAGCCGCCGGGCCTCATTCGTGCCGCCGAGCAGCAGGACGCGCATCCCCGCATGGTAGGGCTCGCCCCGAATGCCCCCCTGTGTCGGCGTCGGCCGAAACCGACACACTGAGCGGCATGAGGCAGATCATCGTGATCGGCATCGGCGCGGGCGATCCCGAGCAGGTGACCGTGCAGGCCGTGAACGCTCTCAACCGCGTCGACGTGTTCTTCGTGCTCGACAAGGGCGCGGTCAAGCAGGAGCTGACCGACCTCCGGCAGGAGATCCTCGACCGGTACGTGCGCGATCGCGACTACCGGATGGTGTGGGGACGCGACCCGGACCGCGACCGTACGGCCTCCGCGTACACGGAGGCCGTGGACGACTGGCGCCGCCGCCGCGCCGACGTCTGCGCGCGGCTGGTCGCGGACAACCTGGACGACGGGGAGACCGGCGCGTTCCTGGTGTGGGGCGACCCGGCTTTGTACGACAGCACCCTGGCGATCCTCGCCGACGTCCGTGAGCGCGGCGACCTGCCGTTCGAGATCGAGGTCGTCCCCGGTATCAGCAGCGTCTCGGCCCTCGCGGCGCGGCACGGGACCGGACTCAACCAGGTCGGCGGGGCGGTGCAGATCACGACGGGCCGGCGCCTCGCGCGAGGGTGGCCGGCCGGCGCGGACGACGTGGTGGTGATGCTCGACGCGCACACCGCCTTCGCCGAGCTGACCGAGCCCGATGCCGAAATCTTCTGGGGCGCCTACCTGGGCACCCCGGACGAGATCCTCGTGTCGGGGCCGGTGTCCGAGGTCGCCGATCGGATCGTGTCGCTCCGCGCGGAGGCCAGGCGCCGTAAGGGCTGGATCATGGACACCTATCTGCTGCGCCGCCGGTCTCGTTGACGCCTGACGACGGCCCCGCATAGCCTATCGATCGATCGATAGAGGCCTTTGCGCCGGTCAGAGCATGGGGGGCGCGGTGACGTCTGTGGTGGAGTTCGCCGTCGAAGACGGCGTCGCGCGGATCCGGCTCAACCGCCCGCACCGGCTCAACGCCGTGGTCCCCGAACTGGTGGACCAGCTCGTACGGGCCCTGGCGCGGGCGCGGGCGGAGCGGGTACGGGCCGCCGTGCTGGCCGGCAACGGCCGGGCGTTCTGCTCGGGCCATGATCTGAAGGCCGAGGCGCCGGTCCTGGAGGCCGGGGCGAGCCGCGAGCGCCTGGACCGCATCCAGGAGGTCACGCGGGAGATCCGGCGCGCTCCGTTCCCGGTGATCGCGGCGGTGCACGGGTACGCCCTGGGTGCGGGCTGTGAGTTCGCCCTGGGCTGCGACCTGGTGGTGGCCGCCGAGAACGCCAGGTTCGGCTTCCCGGAGGTCGGGGTCGGGCTGAGCGTGACGGGCGGGATCTCCCGGCTGCTCACGTCCGCCGTCGGCGCGCTCAAGGCCAAGGAGCTCATCCTGCTCGGCGAGCACTTCGGCGCCGCGGAGGCCGCCCGGTACGGGCTGGTCGCCCGGGTCGTCCCTGACGGCGAGCACGAGCGGGCCGCGCTGGAAGTCGCCGCCGACCTGGCCGCCAAGCCGCCGTACGCCCTCGCCCTGGCCAAGCACGCCATCGACCAGGGCATCGACGGCACGGTCGAGGACGCGTTCGCCCGCGAGGTCGCCGACGCGCAGCTCACCGAGTACGCCGGTGAGGCGGACCGGGCTCAGGAGGAGTGGCGCGGCCGATGACGATCACGGATGTCGCGACGCTGGTCCTGCGGGCCGCCGAACGCCGGCCCGACCGTACGGCGTGGACCTTCGACCAGACCGGGGAGTCGCTCACCTTCGGACAGGTCGCCGACCGCAGCGCCGCCCTCGCCCGGACGCTCGCGGGGCTGGGCGTACGGCGCCGCGACCGGGTGGCGGCGCTCCTGCCGAACATCCCGGACTTCCCGCTGCTGTGGCTGGCCCTGGCCCGCCTCGGCGCCACCCTGGTCCCGGTCAACCTCAACTACCGTTCGCACGACGCCGGGCACGTGCTGACCGACTCGGGGGCGAAGCTGCTGGTCACCACCGGCGCACACGCCGAGCTGGCCGACCGGCTCGGCGTACCGGTCCACTATCTCGGCGACCCGGCGCCGGAGGCGGAGGCTCCGCTGGACCGCAGCCGGCCCGAGGACCTGCTCAACATCCAGTACACCTCCGGCACCACCGGCCTGCCCAAGGGCTGCCTGCTCTCGCACCGCTACTGGACGGCGCTGGCCGACAGCATGGTGACGGCCTTCCCGCACCTGGGTGAGAACGACGTCATGCTCACCTGCCAGCCGTTCTCCTACATCGACCCGCAGTGGAACGTCCTGGCCGGGCTGCGTTCCGGCGCCCACCTGGTGGTGCTGGACCGGTTCCACCCGGCCGCCTTCTGGGCGAAGGTCCGTGAGTACGGCGTGACCTACTTCTACTGCCTCGGCATGATGCCGGCGCTGCTGCTGCGGATGCCGTCCGACCCGCGCGACCGCGACCACGCGGTGCGCGCGATCCAGTGCTCGGCGATCCCGCCCACGCTCCACCGCGAGCTGGAGGAGCGCTGGGGCGTGCCCTGGTACGAGGCGTTCGGCATGACCGAGACCGGGGCCGACCTGCGGGTCGAGCCGGACGACCACGACGAGACCGTCGGCACCGGCTGCATCGGACGGCCGCTGGCGCACCGCGACGTCCGCATCGTCGACCCGGCCGACGAGCCGGTCGAACGCGGCTCGGTCGGCGAGATCGTCCTGCGCGGGATCGGCCTCATGGACGGCTACCTCGGGCATGAGGAGGCGACCGCGCGTGCGTTCCGCCGCGGCTGGTTCCACACCGGTGACCTGGGCCGGATGGACGAGCAGGGCCGGGTCTACTACACCGGGCGGCTCAAGGACATGATCCGGCGCAGCGGGGAGAACATCTCCGCCACCGAGGTCGAAGAGGTCCTGCTGCGGCATCCGGCCGTCCGCGCCGCGGCGCTGGTGCCGGTCCCCGACGAACTGCGGGGCGAGGAGGCCAAGGCGTACGTCGCCACCGACGGCACGGTCTCGGCCGCCGAGCTGGCCGCCTACTGCGACGAGCGCCTGGCCTACTTCAAGGTCCCGCGCTACTGGGAGCTACGCGACGAACTGCCGATGACGGCCTCCCAGCGCGTGGCCAAGGGCGCGCTGCCCCGCGAGGCCGCCGGCGCCTACGACCGGACGACGCGCATGAGCGGGCGGGTACGTCTGGTCAAGGAGGAGACATGAGCGAGAAGGCCCACTTCGCGTGGGACAGCCCGGTCTTCTTCGACGAGATGGACCCCAACGGAACCCTGCACAACAGCCGCTTCGCCGTCCACGTCGAACGGGCCCTGTCGGCCTGGAACGAGGCCGAGGGCATGGGCTGGCGGCGCCTGGAGGACCGGCACGAGGACCTGCGGTACGCCGTACGCGCGTTCGCCATCGAGTTCCACGCTCCGGTCGTCGCACCGGGTGCGATGCGCGTCGAGCTGTGGCTCGACCGGGTCGGCACCACCAGCGCGGTCCACCGCTTCCGCTGCGCGAGCCCCGCCGGGACGCCGGCGTACGCGACCGGCCGGCGCACCATCGTCAAGATCGGCTCCTCGGGCGCCGAGCCGTGGAGCCCCTGGTTCCGCGCGCTCGCCGAAAGGTACGTGACCTGATGCGCATCGACACGATCCTGACGAACCTGTCGGCCGTCACCGTGGACCCGGCCCGCCCCTCGGCCCGGCGGATCGGCATCCACCACGGCCGGATCGTGGCCCTCGACGACGAGCTGGACGGCGTCACCGCCGCCGACGTCGTCGACCTGGCCGGAGCGACGGTCGTGCCCGGCTTCGACGACGCGCACAACCACATGATCCTCTTCGGTCTCTCGCTGACCGAGCTCGACCTGTCCACCCCGCCGACGCACACCCTGGAGCAGGTGTACGACGCGGTCGCCGAGCGCGCCCGCAGCCAGCCGCCGGGCACCTGGATCATCGGCTCCGGCTACGACCAGAACAAGCTCGGCGGCCACCCGCACCGCGACCGCCTGGACGCCGTGGCGCCCGACCACCTGGTCTGGCTGCGGCACACCTCCGCGCACATGTCGGTGGTGGGCGGCCGGCTGCTGCGCGAGATCGGCGACCGGCCGCCGGACGGGGGCGTCGTCCACCCCGACACCGGGCTCCTGGAGGAGGCGGCCCAGCAGCTCGTCCGCGACCTGCGGTACCCGCTGCCGCGCGAGCAGCTCGTCCAGGCCATCGCCGCCGCGAGCGAGCACTACCGCGCCGAGGGCATCACCTCCTGCACCGAGGCCGGCATCGGGCTGGGCTGGATCGGCCATTCACCGACCGAGGCCGCCGCCTATCAGGACGCCCTCGACGGCGGCGCACTCGGCGTCCGGGTACGCCTGATGGCCACCGGCGACACCATCCACCCGATCGAGGGAGCCCCGGGCGCGCTCGGGCTCGACCTGGGGTTGCGCACCGGGTTCGGCGACGACCGGCTGCGGCTCGGCGCGGTGAAGGTGTTCGCCGACGGCTCGCTCATCGGCCGGACCGCGGCGATGCACGACGACTACGCCGACCAGCCCGGCAACCGCGGCTACTTCCAGCTCCCCGCCGAAGAGCTGCGGGAACGCATCGTCGGCGCGCACGCGGCGGGCTGGCAGGTGGCCGCGCACGCCATCGGCGACCGTGCCATCGACCTGGTCCTGGACGCCTTCGAGGAGGCGCAGACCCGGTTCCCGCGCCCCGATCCCCGGCACCGCATCGAACACTGCGGGGTGGCCGGCCCCGGCCAGGTCGCCCGCCTCGCCGAGCTGGGCGTCATCCCGGTGCCCCAGCACACCTTCGTCGGCCAGATCGGCGACGGCATGCGCGCGGCGCTCGGAGAGGAACGCGTGCGCTGGTGCTACCGGCACCGTTCCCTCCTGGACGCCGGCCTCGTCGTCCCCGGCAGCTCCGACCGGCCCGTCGTACGCGGGGCTCCGCTCCTCGGCATGCACGCCATGGTCGGCCGCCGGACCGAGAGCGGTCGGCCGTTCGTCCCCGAGGAGGGAGTCACCCCCCTGGAGGCGCTGCACGCCTACACCCTCGGTTCGGCCCACGCCGCGTTCGAGGAGCGCCGCAAGGGCAGCATCACCCCCGGCAAGCTCGCGGACCTCGCCGTACTGTCCGCGGATCCCACGTCCACCGCCACCGAGGACATCGCCGGCATCCGCGTGCTGGCCACCCTCGTCGGCGGACGGCTCGAGGAGGTCTGATGCCCGTACGACCCGCGGAACCCGCCGACTTCGAGGAGATCTGCGCCCTGCTGCTGGCCCACGCCGCGCACGAAGGCGTCGCCGACCGGGTGCGGCTGGACCGGCAGGAGACCTACGAGGCGCTGTTCGGGGAGCATCCGGTCGCCTGGGCCCACATCGCCTCGCCACCGGACGAGCCGGACGCCGTCGCCGGGTTCGCGCTGTGGTACCCGACGTTCTCCTCCTGGGACACCCGGCCCGGCATCTGGCTGGACGACCTGTACATCAAGCCCGAGTACCGGCGGTACGGCCTGGGCCGCGAGCTGCTGTCCGCCCTGCGGTCGCTGACCCGCGGCCGCCTCGAATGGGACGTCGCGCACGGCAACGACGCGGCGGAGAGCTTCTACCGGAGCATCGGCGCCGAGCCCGTCGGCGGCTGGACCCGCTACCGGTGGAACGTCCAGTGAGCCGGCCGCCCCAGCCGGACGGCCGGGTCCGCGCCGCCGCGGTCGCGCTGTTCGCCGCCAAGGGCTTCCACGGGACGGGCATCCGTGAGCTGGCCGACGCGGCCGGCCTGTCCTCGGCGACGCTCTACCACTACATGGGGACCAAGGAAGACCTGCTCGTCGACATCATGCAGACGAGCCTGGACCGGCTGCTCACCGCGGCCGGCCAGGTCCTGACGGAGTCACCCTCACCGGTGGCCGCGATGAACGGCCTGGTGCAGACCCATGTCGTGGCTCATGCCCTGCGGCGGTCCGAAACGCTCGTGGTCGACACCGAGTTGCGCGCGCTCTCGCCGGAGCGCCGCCGTCCGATCGTCGCGCTCCGCGACGAGTACGAGGACCTGTGGGAATCGGTCATCGAGAAGGGCCAGGCGTCCGGCACGTTCCAGGTCCCGGACCCCTCGGTGGCGCGGCTCGCCCTGCTGCAGATGTGCAGCGGCGTCGCCAACTGGTACACCGCGGGCGGCCGGCACGCCCTCGCCGAAGTCGCCGAGACGCACGCCCACCTGTCCCTGGCCATGCTCGGCGCCGCACCGGACCCCGGCCTGCCGCCCGCCGGCCACTACATCCGCCTGGTCACCGGCGTCTGGGGCGACGACGAGACCTGAGACGCGCCCTAGGAGGCGCGGCCGCGGGGGATCAGCGGGTGACCGGTCTCGCGTAGCCGCCAGCGTCCGCCGTCGCGGCTCAGCCAGGTCTGGGTCAGGGGGCCGGCGTCCAGACGCCAGAAGCATTCCGGCGGGGCGCCCAGGGTGTGCAGGACGGCGGCGCGGACGACCGCGGGGTGCGTGACGGCCGCGATCCGGGCGGGGCCGGTGGGGAGTTCGTTCAGCCAGCGCGCCACGCGGGCGACCAGCGCGGACACGGACTCGCCGCCGTGCGGGGCCGCGCCGGGGTCGGTCAGCCAGGCGTACAGGTCCGCGGGGTGGCTCGCCTCCAGTTCGGCGAGGGTCGTACCCCGCCAGGCACCGGCGTCCAGGTCGGCCAGCGCGGGGTCGGCGACCGCGTCGAGTCCGAGCGCGTCGGCGGTCTGCCGGCAGCGTTCCTCCGGACCCCGGTAGGTCGTCGTGACGCGGCGCAGCACTCCCTGTCCGGCGGTCGCCGTCTCGGCGTCGCGCGGGTCGAGCGGTTCGTCGTCACCGGGAAAGCGGGCCTGCCGGGTCGTGGCGGTGGCCGCGTGGCTGACCAGCACGATACGAACGGTCATGAGCCCTCCTTCGTCGGAGGGGTCACCGCAGGGGCGCGTCTTTTGATTCCCTCGCTTCGCTCGGTCATGGAGTGCGACCTCCCGCGCTGTTGACGGTCCGGAACGCCGGTCGTACGATCCGGACGAACGTGATGGTAAGAGGAAGCCGGTGCAAATCCGGCACGGTCGCGCCACTGTGATCCGGCCCACGGGCCGGAAAGTCAGACCCTCCGCCGTCAGAAGCGCTCCACCCGTGACAGGGACGCCGGATCCCTTTAGGAGGCTCTTGCGATGACCACCTCGACGCTGCCCACCACCCGTACGACACCCGTCGTCGTGCCGGGCGCCCGGGCCGCTCTGTGGCTGTTCGGCACCGTGCTGCTCTGCCTGGCCGCGTACTACTTCATCGGCGTCGACCAGGGCGCCACCTCGGTGTTCGGCGACAACATGTACATCCACGAGTTCGTGCACGACGCGCGCCACTTCCTCGGGTTCCCCTGCCACTGATCCCGCGACACCGCACCCGAAGGAGTACGCCGTGGAACGGCGATTCATCGTGCGTGGGCTGCTCGTGGGCGCGATCGGAGGGATCCTGGCGTTCGTCTTCGCCCGGATCTTCGCCGAGCCGCAGATCCGGGCGGCCATCGACTACGAGAGCGGGCGTGACGCCGCCCAGGCCCTGCTCGACAAGGCGGCGGGCATCACCCCCGAGGCCGCGGAGCCGGACCTCTTCAGCCGTACGGTCCAGGCCAACGTGGGGATCGGCGCCGGCGTCATCGTGTTCGGCGCCGCGATGGGCGGCCTGTACGCGGTGGCCTACCTGCTGGCCTGCGGCCGCACCGGGAACCTGCGGCCACGGACGCTGGCGCTGCTGGTCGCCCTCGGCGGCTTCCTGGGCTTCTACCTGATCCCCTTCGTCAAGTACCCGGCCGACCCGCCCGCGATCGGTCACGAGGAGACCATCCGCGCGCGGGGCGGCCTGTACCTGCTGATGGTCGGGTTCTCCATCGCGTTCCTGGTCCTGGCGGTCTGGCTGGGGCAGAAGCTGAGGCCCCGGTTCGGAAACTGGAACGCGACGCTGCTGGCCGGGCTGGCCTGCGTCGTCGCGCTCGGCATCGTGATGTTCGCGCTCCCCTCGTTCGGACACCTGTCGGCGAACGTCCACGAGTACGGCCGGCACGCGACGGAGACGCCGCCGCCGCTCAGGAACCCGCAGGGAGGGATCGTCTACCCGGGCTTCCCGGCGGACGTGCTGTTCTCCTTCCGCCTGTACTCGGTGGCCGCCCAGGCGATCATGTGGGCCGCGATCGGCCTGTGCTTCGCGCCGATGGCCGAGCGCCTGCTCGCCCGTACCGCCGGCGAACCACGGTCCGCGGAGGCACCGGCCACGGCATAAGGCTCCACGCGAGACGACTCCCGGCAGGTCGGCCGCCGGGAGTCTTCGGCACGCCCGCGTACAGGGACACAGTCGACGACACCCCCAACATCTAGGGGTGCTGTCGTGCTGATGCCACTACATGTATGGTTCTCGTGTTCCTGGTGCGCCTGTGCCTCCTGCGGCAAAACGGTGTGAGAGGGAACCCAGTGAAAGAAGCTCGCGAGGAAGAGAGCACGTGACACAACAGCTCATCGCGCCGCCCACGTCGGACGCCGATCCGGAGCGCACGCTCGCCGCGGAGATCGAGCGTGCCTGCGCCGGTCTGCCGGACGCCGACCCGCTCCGCGTCGGCGACGCCGGCGACCTGGCCGAGGCCGTACGACGGGCCGCCGCGCTGGTGATCACCGACCCCGCCTACTCGACGGTGGCGGCGCGCCTGCTGGCCCGGTCGATCGCCGAGGAGACCGGGCCGGTGACGTTCACCGAGTCCGTCGCGGCGGCCTATGAGCAGGGCCTGCTGAACGAGGAGACCGCCGGGTTCGTCGCGCGCGAGGCGGCGGCGCTGGACGCCCTGGTGGACCACGGCGCGGACGACCGGTTCACCTACTTCGGGCTGCGGACGGTCTATGACCGGTACCTGCTGCGGCATCCGACGACGCGGCGGGTGCTGGAGCGGCCCCAGCACTTCTTCCTGCGCGTGGCGTGCGGACTGGCCGGGAACGTGGGGGAGGCCGCCGAGCTGTACGGGCTGATGTCGCGGCTGGCGTACCTGCCGAGCTCGCCGACGCTGTTCAACTCCGGCGCCGCCCGCCCGCAGCTGTCCTCCTGCTTCCTGCTCGACTCACCGCGCGACGAGCTGGAGGCGATCTACGAGCGGTACGGGCAGGTCGCGCGGCTCAGCAAGTACGCGGGCGGGATCGGGATCTCCTGGAGCCGGGTCCGCAGCCGGGGATCGCTGATCCGGGGCACGAACGGCCACTCGAACGGGATCGTGCCGTGGCTGCGGACCCTGGACGCGTCGGTCGCCGCCGTCAACCAGGGCGGGCGGCGCAAGGGCGCCGCGTGCGTCTACCTCGAACCCTGGCACGCCGACGTCGAGGAGTTCCTCGAACTGCGCGACAACACCGGCGAGGACGCGCGGCGTACGCACAACCTCAACCTGGCCAACTGGGTGCCGGATGAGTTCATGCGCCGGGTCGAGGCCGATGAGGTCTGGTCGCTGTTCGACCCCAAAGAGGCGCCGGAGCTGGTCGACCTGTGGGGCGAGGAGTTCGACCGGGCGTACCGGGCGGCCGAGGCCGACGGCCGGTTCGTGCGCCAGATCCCGGCGCGGCGGCTGTACGGCGCGATGATGCGCACTCTCGCGCAGACCGGCAACGGCTGGATGACGTTCAAGGACGCGGCCAACCGCGCCTGCAACCAGACCGCCGAGCCCGGCAACGTAGTGCACCTGTCGAACCTGTGCACCGAGATCCTGGAGGTCACCGACGACTCCCAGACCGCGGTGTGCAACCTCGGCTCGATCAACCTCGCCGCGCACCTGACCGACGACGGGGTCGACTGGGCGGGGCTGCGGGCGACGGCCCGTACGGCGGTGCGGTTCCTGGACCGTACGATCGACCGCGGCCTCTACCCGACGCCGGAGGCCGCGAACGCGAACCGGCGGTGGCGGCCGGTCGGGCTCGGCGTGATGGGCCTGGCGGACGTCTTCTTCCGGCTCCGGCTGCCCTTCGACTCGGCCGAGGCGCTGGCCCTGTCCACCCGCATCGCCGAGGAGATCGCGCTCGCGGCGTACGGGGAGTCGGCGGCGCTGGCGGCCACGTACGGCCCACATCCCGAGTACGGCCGGACCCGCGCCGCCCGCGGCGTCCTGCACCCGGACCACTGGCCGGACGCCGCGCCGGTGCACGCCGCCGAGTGGGACGCGCTGCGCGCCCGGATCGGGCAGGTCGGGCTGCGCAACTCGCTGCTGGTGGCGATCGCGCCGACCGCGACCATCGCCTCCATCGCGGGCTGCTTCGAGTGCATCGAGCCGCAGGTGTCCAACGTCTTCAAGCGCGAGACGCTGTCGGGGGAGTTCCTGCAGATCAACACCTACCTGGTGGCGGACCTGAAGAAGCGGGGGCTGTGGACGCCGCGGGTCCGCGACGCGATCAAGCGCGCCGACGGCTCGGTGCAGGGGATCGAGGAGCTCCCCGGCGACCTGCGCGCCCTGTACCGGACCGCGTGGGAACTCCCGCAGAAGGCGCTGATCGACCTGGCCGCCGCCCGGACGCCGTACGTGGACCAGGCCCAGTCGCTGAACCTGTTCATGGCGAGCCCGACCATCGGCAAGCTGTCCTCGATGTACGCCTACGCGTGGCGCTCGGGCCTGAAGACCACCTACTACCTGCGGTCACGCCCGGCGACGCGTATCGCCCAGACGACCGTGACCCCGGTGGCCGAAGCGGTCGCCTGCTCCCTGGAGAACCCCGAGGCCTGCGAGGCGTGCCAATGAGTTTGCTGAACCCCGGTATGGATCTGACGCTGCGGCCGATGCGCTATCCGGACTTCTACGACCGGTTCCGCGCGGCGATCCGCAACACCTGGACGGTGGAGGAGGTGGACCTGCACTCCGACCTCGCCGACCTGGCCCGGCTGACGCCGGAGGAACTGCACCTGGTGAACCGGCTGGTCGCGTTCTTCGCCACCGGCGACACCATCGTGGCGAACAACCTGGTGCTGAACCTGTACGCCCACCTGAACGCGCCCGAGGCACGCCTGTACCTGTCGCGGCAACTGTTCGAGGAGGCCGTGCACGTCCAGTTCTACCTGACCCTGCTCGACACCTACCTGCCCGACCACGACGAGCGGGTCAGGGCGTTCGCCGCCGTGGAGAACATCCCCTCGATCCGCGACAAGGCGGAGTTCTGCTTCCGCTGGATCGACTCGATCGGAGAGCTGCGGGAGCTGCGCACCAAGGCGGACCGGCGGGCGTTCCTGCTCAACCTGATCTGCTTCGCCGCGTGCATCGAGGGCCTGTTCTTCTACGGCGCCTTCGCCTATGTGTACTGGCTGCGTTCCCGCGGGCTGCTGAACGGCCTGGCCTCGGGCACGAACTGGGTCTTCCGCGACGAGTCCATGCACATGGAGTTCGCCTTCAGCGTCGTGGACACCGTACGCGCCGAAGAGCCGGAGCTGTTCGACGAGGAGCTGACCGGGCAGGTGACGGCGATGCTGGAGGAGGCCGTCGCCGCCGAGCTGGCCTTCGCCCGCGACCTGTGCGGCGACGGCCTGCCCGGCATGAGCGCCACCGACATGCGCGCCTACCTGGAGAACGTCGCCGACCAGCGCCTCGCCCGCCTCGGCATGCCGATCCGGTACGGCACGGAGAACCCGTTCGCGTTCATGGAGCTGCAGGACGTGCAGGAGCTGTCGAACTTCTTCGAACGCCGCGTGTCGGCCTACCAGGTCGCCGTCGAGGGGACGGTGAGCCTCGACGAGACGTTCTGAGGCCGGCGGAGGCCGTGGTCAGCCACCCGGCGCGCCTTTGTGAGGATTGCCCTTCGCCTTGCCTTTCGGGGTGTTGACGGGGTGCGTCTTGTTCTTCTGGTGCGGCGTCGGCCGTGGACGGGGAGGCGCGGGGTGCGCGGGCCGCGGGGCCGGCCGCCCGGCGGTCGGGCGTACGGATCGTCGTGGTGTGTCGCGGGTCAGGAGCGTCGTGGACGTGTCCGCCGTCCTGGTGTGGTGGGGCCGCCGGTCTCCCGGCGGGGCTGTGAGGTGATGCGCGGTCGCGGCCACGGCGACGCCGCCGGTGAGGAGGAGCGCGAGTCCGATCAGGGCCGCCTTGAGGCTGAGCAGGGCGGGGATCCGCCGGCCTCGCCGTGCCCGGCTGCCGAGCCGGGCCGCACGGTACGCGGCGAGGGCCGCCTGTTCGCCCTCGGCTCGTCCGGTCTCCGGAGGGGCCGAGGCGGCGGCAAGGAGCCGGGCGAGGCGGGGAGGGCCGGTGGGTTCTCCGCGGAGCATCCGTTCGGCGGTGTCGGGATCGAGGCCGGAGTCGTCGTTCATCGCGGGGGCTCCAGGTCGTTGATGAGGTGCTCGAGGCGGCGCAGGCCGCGGTGGGCGGCGGTGCGTACGGCGCCGGGGCGTTTGCCGATGATCTTGGCGACGGTCTTGGCGTCCAGGCCGACGACGACGCGCAGGATGATGATCTCGGCCTGGTCGTGGGGGAGACGTGCGATGAGCGCGAGGGCGGCCTCGGTGGACAGTGAGTTCAGGGCCGTCGTCTCGGTGTCCTCGGGTGCGGTCTGTTCGGGGAGCTCGTCGACGGGGGTCTGCGCCACGGGGCGGCGTTTGCGATGGCGGAGGTGGTCGAGCGCGCGGTGGCGTGCGATGGTCACGGTCCAGCCGCGGAAGCCGTTGATGTCGCCCTTGAAGATGGCGATGTCGCGTGCGATGTGGAGCCATGCCTCGGAGGTGACGTCTTCGGCGTCGTCGCCGACCAGGGTCCGTACGTAGCGCAGCAGCCGGGGGTGGATCTGCCGGTACAGCGTGCGGAACGCGTCTTCGTCCCCTTCTCGCGCGGCTCGCAGGAGGGCGTCGGGCTCGTGCTCGGCGCCGGTGCGGTCGGCGGCCAGCCAGGGCGGGGGATGCAGTTCCTCGGCATGACTCACCCGCGCAATGATGCGGCATTTCCCCCAGAAAGGCATGTGTGCGGCGAATGTGCACCGATCCGGGGTGTGGAGCGTCGCGGTCACCCTCGTCGCGCCGGTCCGGTCGCCGCCGACGCCGGGCCGCCGCGCGGTGGTGTGGGACGGGGCCGTACGGCTCAGCGACGGCGGTGTGAGGGCCGCCGGCGCTTTCGGCTCGTACGGCGGCCGCCGACCACGTGCCGGACGGACAACGCAAGGCCGAACAGACCGGCCAGGACCAGGGCCGCACCGGTGAGCTGCGCGGCGCTCATCGCCTCTCGCCACGTCGTTCCGACGAGGCGGCGGCCGGGAGGACGGCCGCGAGGGCGGTAACCGGAGTGCGCGCCAATCTGGGCTGGCTCCTTTCGCGGTGCTGGGTGGGCGACCCGGTCCGGCCACCGGGCTTGGGCCGAACCGCCGCCCGCCCCGGGAGATGGGCGTCTGGATCCCGGGGCGGGCGGGCTTTGCGCGGCGGCCCCGCAGGTGGGGCCGCGCGATGTCACCATCCCTCTACACCGCCGGCCCTTCCGGATCCGTTACCGAGGAGGCGGAGCCCTTCAACCGCCCCTCGCCCGGACGGGCGCCGGCGAGCACGGGTCGGGTCGCCTCTTGCTACGGAAAAGGCCGCCCCGGGGCTACGAGGTAACCCCGAGGCGGCCGGAGGCGCGGCGGTTCAGGGGTAACCGCCACACATCGCCTACAGCGCCATCCGCACGAGATCCGTTACCGAAGGGAGGACTCGAAGAGTCGGCCGATCGCTCGCCCTAACGTGCGACCTGCGAGACGACGCGCTGGATGGCGTGGACGGCGACGTCGGGCTGGTCGACGTAGATGTAGTGCTCGCTCTGGGCGGCGGTGCTCAGCCTGCTGCGGCGGGAGACGGCGAGCCACTTGCGCTCGCCCGCGGTCCACAACTGCTCCAGGCGCTGCCCGTACTCGGGAACGGCCGCGGCGAGGTACTGCTTGCCGTGCTTGATCACCTCTACCGGGATGTTTCCGGCGGAGCGCACCTTCCCGTCGGTGATGACGAGCTTCTCCGGGTTCTGCCCCTTGTCGACCGCGAGGGTCTGCGCCCGCAGCTGGGCCGCGGTTCCGGTGGCGGACTCCGGGATCCCCGAGGAGATGTCGGCGACCGAGGTCGGGGAGGTGGCGTCCATCAGGACGAGGCCCTTGACCTTGTCCCGGTGGGCGGGGGCGTACCTGGCGGCGATCATCCCGCCCAGTGAGTGAGCGGCCAGGACGACGGGACGGTGGCCGGCGACCCGGTCGATCACCCCGGTCAGGATCTTCCCGGTGTCGGCGAAGGTCTGCGGGCCATCCGGCTGGTCGCTCGCGCCTTCGCCGAGGCGGTCGTAGGAGCAGACCCGGTTGTTCTCGCTCAGGGTCTTCTGGAGGCCGGCCATCTTCTCCAACCCGTCACCGAGCCCGGCCAGCAGGACGATGACCGGCTTGCCCTTCGCCGCGCTGCCCGAGCAGGACACGTTCACCGACCGGCCGTCGATCTTGATCTTCTCGGTCCCCGATGGCAAGGGCTTATCGGTTTTGTGCGCACCGGCACTGTGGAATGCCGACGGAGCCGTATTCGAGTCGGACTTGCAGCCGGTAAGTCCCGCTCCTGCCACCGCGCAGCTTAGCGCGATCACAGCGGATGCCTTGATATTGCGAATCATAACGTCCTCCATTTGGCGATAATCAGCGATCGGCGATGTCGATAACGCTATGGCCTCGAGGCCCTCCGGATCGTCACCACACGGTGGACACTCGCGGGGATCGCTTGTCCCCCGTGCGAGCTACAAGGGAGTGTCCACCGCGCGGTGACGATTTCCGGTGGGGGAATCCCTAACGTTTTCGGTGTCGCCGCGGCGCTGGCCGCGGAATCTCGTTAAGAAATTTCACGAAGGATTCGTCATGCGATTGTTGAAGCAGCTCCTGCCGGTCGCGGTGGTCGCGTTCATCGGCGGGCAGCTGGTGGCCGGGGTGCAGGACAACGCGCTGTTGACCTTGGTCGTCGGGGTCGCGACGGCCGTGCTCGCGGTGTTCGTCTACGCCCGGATGGTGCGCTGGTCCGAGCGTCGCGCGCCGGTGGAGGTGGCCCTCAAAGGCGCCCCTGCCCGCCTCGGTGTGGGGACGCTGATCGGTGTCGCGTGGTTCAGCGCCGTGATCGGCAACATCGCCTTCAACGGCGACTACCGGGTCGAGGGGTTCGGCTCGGTGATGGGCGCCGTCGGGCTGTTCGGCTTCATGGCCGCCGCCGCCCTGACCGAAGAACTGATGTTCCGCGGCGTGCTGTTCCGGATCATCGAAGGACGCACCGGCACCTGGGTGGCGATGGTGGTGACCAGCGTGCTGTTCGGCGGATGGCACCTGCTCAACCCGGACGCGACCCTATGGGGCGCACTCGCCATCGCCGTGGAGGCCGGCGGCACCCTGGCCGCCGCCTACGCCGCCACCCGCAACCTGTGGGTGCCGATCGGCCTGCACTTCGGCTGGAACTTCGCCGAGGCCGCCATCTTCAGCACCGAGGTGTCCGGCAACGGGCAAAACGACGGCCTGCTGCACAGCACGATGTCCGGCCCAGCCATGATCACCGGCGGCGAGTTCGGACCCGAAGCGGCCCCCTCCGCGATCTTCTTCGGCATCGTATTGACCGCCGTGTTCCTGTGGATCGCCCACCGCCGCGGCAACCTCGTCCCCCGCCGACGCAACACCCAGACCACCGCTACCGCTACCCTCGCCCAGTGATCGACATCCGGCGGATCCCGGACCTGTGGCACCGATGGGACGTCACAGTCCGGGATCTCCCGCTGGCGCTGCTGTTCATCGTCGCGTCGTTCCTGCCGGTGTTCCACGGCCACGAGACGCATGTCGGTGGTCTGCCGGCCCGCCCCTTCGACGACCTGGCGATCGCTCTGCTCGCCCTCCAGACCCTTCCGCTCGCCGTGCGCCGACGGTGGCCGGCCGCTTGCATCGCCCTCATCTCGTTCGGCTTCGTCGTCACACAGCTCCGCGGCTACCACATGGTCGCGAGCACCGCACTGTCCTTCGCGCTGCTGAGCACGGGCGCCCACCTGGAACGTCACCGGCGCGCCACCGCGGCCGTCCTGTCCGCGGTGTACGTCGTGCTGGCGGTGGAGCTCCACCGGCTCGGCGGGACCGAGAAGCTGGGCGGATTCGCGACGTTCTACGTGGGGCTGGCTCTCGGGTGGGGCATCGGGTCGTGGCTGCGCTCCACCCGGGCCGCCGAGGTCGAGCGCCGGAGCCGTATCGCCGAGGCCACCCTCACCGCCGAACGCACCCGCATCGCCCGCGAACTCCACGACGTCGTGACCCACCACGTCACGGCCATGGTCGTACAGGCCGAGGCCGCGCGCTACCTGACCGCCGCACCCGACCGCCTCGACGCGACCCTGACCGCCGTCACCGACACCGGCCGACGCGCCATCACCGACCTGCGGCACCTGCTCGACCTGCTCAACCCCGACCACGACACCCAGATCGACACCCCGTCCGTCGGCGACCTCCGCACGCTCGTGGAGCAGACGCGCCAGGCCGGGCAGCCCGTGGAGTTCACCGAGGAGGGCGAACGCGCCGAATCGGCCGGCAGTGCCGAGTTCGTGGCCTATCGGATCGTGCAGGAAGGCTTGACGAACGCCCTCAAGTACGCCCACGGCAGCCGCACCGTGGTCCGCGTACGCCATACGAGAGAGGAGATCACCGTGGAGGTCGGCACCGACGGCTCCGGATCGCGGAGCGGCTCCCCCGGCGGGAGTGGACGGGGTCTCGCCGGGCTCCGCGAACGGGTCGACGCCCTGGGCGGAGAGTTCAGCGCGGACCGGCGGGCGGGCGGCGGCTTCCTCGTACTGGCCCGCATCCCCGCGGGGAGCCCGTCGTGAGCGCCTCGGTCCGGGTGCTGATCTGCGACGACCAGGCACTGATCCGCACCGGGTTCGCGACGATCATCGATGCGCAGCCCGACCTGGAGGTGGTGGGCGAGTGCGGGGACGGGCGCGCGGCGGTCGACCTCGCCCGCCGGCTGAAGCCCGACATGGTGGTGATGGACGTACGGATGCCGGTGCTCGACGGCATCGAGGCGACCCGGCTGCTGGCCGGTGCCGGGGTGGAGCATCCCATCAAGGTGCTCGTGGTGACGACGTTCAACCTGGACGAGTACGTCTACGAGGCGCTGCGCGCGGGGGCGAGCGGGTTCCTGCTCAAGGATGCCCCGCCGGCGCAGCTCCTGCACGGCATCCGGACCGTCGCGACCGGTGCCGCGCTGCTGGCGCCCGAGGTGACGCGGCAGCTCGTGGGCAGGTACGCCGCGCGGATCCGCCCCGCCGAGCGCACATCGGGCGACACCGCGCTGACCCCGCGCGAGCTGGAGGTGCTGCGCCTCATCGCCAACGGCCTGTCCAACAGCGAGATCGCCGCGACGCTGGTGATCAGCCAGGAGACCGTCAAGACGTACGTCTCGCGCATCCTCACCAAGCTCGACCTGCGTGACCGTGTGCAGGCGGTGGTCTACGCCTACCGGAACGGCCTGGTGACCTGAGGGCTCTGGCCGCGGAGGAAGTCTTCCACGATGTGCGCGCACAGCTCTTCGTCGAGCGGTTCGGACGTGAGAAGGCGGCGGTACACCAGCGGCCCCAGCAGCTGAGCCAGCGCGGTCTCGACGTCCAGTCGTGGCAGTGAGCCGTCCGCGACGGCCTCGCGCAGCACGGCTCTGACGGGCGCCTGCCGGTCCGCGACGAACCGGGCCGCCACCGTCGCGATCTCGGGCTCCCGCCGGGCCGCGTCCAGCAGTGCCGGTATGGCGTGCGCCCACGGCTCGACCTCCATCTGGCGTGCGAGCCCGCCGAGGACGGAGGTCAGGCGCTGGGAGAGCGTTCCGTCGACCGCCGTCTGCGGTACGGGCGGCGGCAGGAGGTGCCGCAGGCCCGCCAGGACCAGTGCCTGGCGGGTGGGCCAGTGCCGGTAGACGGTGGCGCGTGCCACTCCGGACCGTGCCATCACGGCGTCGACGGTGACTCCCCGGACGCCCTTTTCGACGAGCAGGGACGCCACCGCGTCCAGGACCCGTGCCCGGCTGCGCATCACCCGCGGGTCCGCCTCATCGCTTGTAGCGGTCATAACGAGACGCTAGCATCTTGTAACAAGACGTTATTGTCTCGTTTCTTCGCGTAGCGTCGAGAGGGAGGTAATGGCATGACCGAGCGACGTGAGGCCGAAGGGCTGGCCGGCATCGCCGCGACGAGCCTGGTGGTGGCGGCCGCTCGCGCGGCGGAGCAACAGCGGGACGACCGGCTTTTCGAGGACCCGTTCGCCGAGCTGTTCCTCCGCGCGGCCGGCGCCGAGGGCACGGCCGCCGGCGACGAGGCCACGGCCACCGGCGACGAGGCCACGGCCACCGGCGCCGAGGGCACGGCCGCCGGCGACGAGGCCACGGCCACCGGCGACGAGGCCACGGCCACCGGCGCCGAGGGCACGGCCGCCGGCGACGAGGCCACGGCCACCGGCGACGAGGCGCGGCCTCTCGCCGGCGAAGGGATGCGCGCCTTCCTCCGGGAGATGGGCGACCAGCCCGCGGTGCGTACGGCGTACCTCGACGAGCAGTTGCTCCGCGCGGCGGGCGAGGGCTGTCACCAGGTCGTGCTCCTCGCGGCGGGGATGGACACCCGGGCGTTCCGGCTGCACTGGCCGGAGGAGACCCGCGTGTTCGACGTGGACTTCGCCGAGGTGCTCCGCTTCAAGCTGCGGGTGCTCGAGCAGGCCGGGGCAACCCCCCGCTGCGATCATCGGCCGGTGCCGGCGGACCTGCGCCGTGACTGGCCGGCCGAGCTGCGGGCGCGGGGTTTCTCGGCCCGAGAGCCCACCGCCTGGCTGGCCGAGGGCATCCTCTACGCCCTGCCGTCCACCGCCGCGGACGCCCTGCTTCAGCAGATCACCTCTCTGTCCGCGCCCGGGAGCGTCTTCGCCGCGGACCACATCAAGGGGTCACCGGCCCTCGACTCGGCCATCGCCGCCATGTCCGCGGACCTGGTGGACAGCTGGCAGAGCGGCCCGGAGGGAGCACTCGGCGCGTGGCTGGCCGGCCACGACTGGACGCCCCGCGTCGACAGCCTGGCCACGGTGGTCGGCCGATATGGCCGGCCGGTCCCGTCGGTGTTCGACGCGCGGCGCTCCGACACCAGCCGGGGGTGGCTGGTCACCGCCCGGCACGACCGCTGAGCGCTCGACCACCGACGCCTGTCGGCGCATTCACGCAGGTCAATGGGTGATTCGGTATGTTTTTGGGGTGATGTCTGGCAGCCGTCCGCCGGGCGTGTCCACCCCCGGTCCGGGGGGTGCGGTCGACGGCGGCTTCGGAGGGGCGTCGCGGTCCGGCTGGCGCGGCAGGGACCGTGAGTCGGAGATCCTGACGCGCCTGCTGCGGGCGGCGCACAGCGGCCGTGGCGGGGTGCTGCTGGTCGAGGGCGAGTCGGGAATCGGCAAGACCAGACTTCTGGAAGAGGCGGTCGAGACCGCCGCGGCGATGGGGTTCATGCTCGCTCGTGGCGCGGCCGACGAGCTGGGCCGCGTGGTGCCGCTGGCGCCGCTGATGTCGGCGTTCGGGGAGACGACCCAGACGCTGCTCGGGTCCCAGGAGCCCGCCGACGGGATGGACGTGCGGCTGCGGCTGGTGGAGGCACTCCAGGCGCGGTTGGAGGAGCGCGCCGCGCGCGGCCCGCTCCTGGCCACCCTGGACGACCTGCACTGGGCGGACCCCATGACCCTCCTGGCGCTGCGTTCGCTGATCCCCGAGCTGGCGTCCTACCCGCTGGTGTGGGTCCTGTCGCGGACGACCGGGCGGGGGGACTCCGGCGCCGAGCGGTTGTACGAGGCCCTGGAACCCGGCGGTGCCACGCGGATCGTGCTGGGTGCGCTGGAGGATCGGGCCGTGGCCGAGATCATCACCGACGAACTCGGCGCGGCGCCGAGCCCGGAGCTGCTGCGGCTGGCGGCCGGGGCGAGCGGCAAGCCGTTCCTGCTGGTGGAGTTGCTCTGCGGGCTCCGGGACGAGCACGCGGTCCAGACCGTGGACGGCCGGGCGAGGCCGGTCTCGTCGCGACTACCGCGCCGGATCCAGCAGATCGTGCACGGCCGGCTGTACGGGCTGTCGCCCCGTACTCGCCACCTGCTGCAGGTGGCGGCGATCTTGGGCCGTTCCTTCGAGGCGGACGACGTCGCGGACATGCTCGGTGAGCCGCCCGCCCGGCTGCTGCCGGCGTTGGAGGAGGCCGAGGCGGCAGGTGTCCTGACGGCCGGGCCGGGCCTGCTGAGCTTCCGGCACGACCTGGTCTGGCTGGCCGTGACGGAGACCATGGCCCCCTCGGTGCGCCAGGCCCTGCACCGCCAGGCCGGCAGGATGCTTCTCGACCGCGGCGGATCGGTCGTGGTCGCCGCCGCGCACCTGAGGGACAGCGCCCGCACGGGCGACGCGGCCGCCTTGGCGGGCCTCGACCAGGCCGCGCGGGAGGTACTGCCGGCGTCCCCCGAGACAGCGGCCGACCTGGCCGTACGGGCCCTGGACCTCACCGCCCACGGCGACGGCAGGCGATCCGACCGCGCGCTGATCGCCGTGCGCGCGCTGACGACCGCGGGTGCGCTGAACGAGGCGGTGAGACTGGCCCGGGCCAACCTGAGCACGGCCACGCCGCCCGGCCACACCGCGCGGTTGCGCTATGAACTGGCATACGCGCTGCTCCAGGCCGGCCGCATCGCGGATGCCGTGGCCGAAGCCGAGAAGACGCTCGGCCAGGGCGACCTTCCCGACGAGCTCCGCGGCCTCATCGATCAGGTGCTGTTCATGGGACCGCTGGGCAGCCAGGCCCACCGGCGTGCGCGGAGTCGCGCCGAGGGTGTTCTGGCCGCCCCGCGGCGGCACAGCGAGTCGTCACTGGTCGCCGCGCACCTGATCCTCGCCGACATCGCGTGGGGTGAGGGACGGGCCGCCGACGGCCTCGAACACAGCCGCGAGGCCGCACGCATCGTCTCCGGCGACCCGATCCGGCTCACCCACCCGCACCTCCTGCACGCCTGCACGCTCATGGACATGCGGCGGCTCCCGGAGGCGACGACCGCGCTGCGGGTCGCCACCGAACAGATCACGGCGCTCGGAACCACCGCGTACGCCGCCGTCCCCACGCTGCTGCGCGCCCGGCTGCGGCTGATCGAAGGGCGCCTGGAGGACGCTGCCGCCGAGGCCAGGGCCGGGCTCGCCACGGCCGACGAGCTGGGCGCGCACCTGTACGACCGGTTCGGCACCACCGTGCTCGCCATCGTGGCCCTGCGCCGCGGTGACCTGGAGAGCGCCGCGGACTTCGCCGGCCGCAGCCGCTCGCATCACCTGCCGGGCGTCGACCCCATGTCCGCCTGGTGGTGGGCCAACTGGGGCCCGGCGCTGGTCGCCGAGGCCCAGGGCGGGCCGGAGCAGGCGTTCGACCTCCTCCACCCCGTTTACACCGACCCGGGCGAACGGTATCGGCTGCTCATGGCCGAAGCCGACGCCGCGGCGTGGCTGACCCGGATCGCCCTCGCCGTCGGCGACGGTACCGGCGCCCGGACCGCCACCGAAGCGGCCGAGCGCCTCGCCCGCGACAACCCCGGCTTCCCCACTCTCGCCGCCTCCGCCGCGCAGGCTCACGGACTGCTCCACCACGACGCCGCGGCGCTGGCCCGCGCCGCCGCCGACCACGTCGGCCCCTGGAGCCGCGCCTCCGCCGCCGAGGACCTCGGCGTCCTGCACGCGCACGGCGACGCGGACCGCGAAGCGGCGATCCACCATCTCGACCAGGCACTCGAGGCCTACCAGGGGACCGGCGCACTACGGGACGCGGCGCGCGTCCGCGCCCGGCTGCGCCGGCTCGGCGTACGGCGCCGCCACTGGGGCCAGGCCCAGCGCCCGTCCTCCGGATGGGCCAGCCTCACCGACACCGAACGCAAGGTCGCCGCCCTCGCCGGCCAGGGACTCACCAACCCCCAGATCGCCGCGCAGATGTTCATCTCGCGAGAGACCGTGAAGTTCCACCTCAGCCAGGTCTTCCGCAAACTGAACATCGCCTCCCGCGTCGAACTCGCCCGCCTCATCAGCCGGCCCGACCCCCCGACGCTCGAGAGGTAGCCGGTCTGACCGGGCCCCAGCCTTCCCCTCTGAGCAAGGGCCCGGTCAGACCGCCAGTACCGCGAGCTCGAGCGGCGGCGGCGCTTCCAGGCGACCGAGCCGTCTCCCCATAGCGGCCCGGCCAACCGCCTCACCGCGAGCTCCGAGCGGCACTGAATGAATACTCGGCCGAGAGTGCGCGCGGCGTATCCCCCATCGGGTGGGGGTTGTCCGGGGAGGGGCTACGGGCGGGGGTTCGACGGCCGGCCGGCCCCGTACCCGTTGGTCCCGTAGTGCAGCGGGACTCTGATCAGCAGTGACGTGCCCTCGCCCGGTGGGCTGGTGAGCTGGATGTCGCCGCCGAGCGGTTCGATCCGGTCCCTGAGCCCGATGAGCCCGGACCCGCCGCCGAAGTCGGCTCCGCCCACGCCGTCGTCGTCGACCGCGATGCGGACGGTTTCGTCCTCGACGTGGATGTCGACGCCCACCTCGCTGGCGTGCGCGTGTTTGAGGGCGTTGGTCAGCGCCTCGGAGACGGTGTAGTAGGCGGCCGCCTCCAGGGGTTCGGCCAGCTGCCGGCCGATGCGCAGGTCGAGCTTCACCGGAATCGGGGAGCGGCGCGCCAGCGATCGGACGGCGGCGTCGAGTCCGCCCTGGGTCAGGGCGGCCGGATACAGCCCGTGGGAGATCTCCTGCAGGTCGTGCAGGACGCTGGTCAGCCCGCGGGCCGTACGGGCCAGCTGCTCCTTGACTTCGGGGTGTTCGGGTGGGACGGAGGCCTCCGCGGCGCGGAGTTCGAGTCCGAGGCAGATGAGGCGCTGTTGTGCGCCGTCGTGCAGGTCGCGTTCGAAGCGGCGGCGGGCCGCGTCGGAGGCGGCGACGACGCGGGCGCGGGCGGCGAGGAGTTCGGCGCGGGTCTCGGCGTTGGCGATCGCGGTGCCGACGAGTGCCATGAACCGCATCATGCGTTCCTCGGTGTCCGCGGGCTGTGGCGTGCGACCGGAGTTTCCCGCGAAGCCCCACAGACGGCCCTGGACCATGATGGGGCAGGCGACGGCGTACTTGATCCCGCGGGCGCGGGTCCACTCGCCGATCTCGGTGCCGGCACGGGCGTAGTCGGTGAACCGCGCCGGCCTTCCGGTCCGGACGACCGTTGCGTCCACGATGCCGTCGTCGATGGGCCAGCGCCCGCCCAGAGGAGGCATGATGTCGGGTATTCCGGCGCGTCTCCAGTGGCCGACCACGGTGCTCGTACGGTCCGGCTCATAGCGGTTGATGATGACGTAGTCCGCCCCCAGCAGGCACCCCATCTCGCGGGCGACGGCACGGATGATGTCCGCCGACGGGACTCCCTGCGCCACGAGCGTCGCGACGCGCAGGAGCGCTCCCTGCTCGTCGGCGAGCCGCTGGAGGCGTGTCCGGCCGCCCTCCGGAGACGCCGAGCGCACCGTGTGCGGCAGACGTCCGGCGACGTGAGCGGACCCACGGCGGACCAGACGGACGACGAGATGGGTCAGACGGCCGGCGGCGAGTCCTACGGCATCACGTGCGTTGCGTAGCCCAATGACCTCCATGAAGATCACTCCGTGCTCTGGCGGATCGAGCGAGGTCGATGGCCGGGCGGGTGGCGATCGATGACCGTCCGTGGCTTTCCCCAGCCTACCGAGGCCACGGAGACACGCCGGAGCTGAGGCGCCCGCGGTCACCCACGTCCGCTGTTCACATAACCCGGAACGGTCTGCTGGCGAGGCGTCAGGACGAAGTCCTGGTTCACGGGTGCGGCCATGCTGAGCAGCAGGCGGGTGGCGACCGGCTGCCGGCCCGGGCCACCGGCGACGACCACGGCGAACCCTTCGTGGAACCCCGTGGCCGCGTACTCGCCGTTCTGGTCCGTACGGGTATGGAGGAGCTGGCGGCCGTGCGCGTCGGTGACCGTGATCGTGACGCCGGCCAGCGGCTCGCCGACGGGACCGCTGACCCTCCCGGTGAGCATCGCCGGTTGCTCGCCGAAGTGATGCCGGTGCGGGGGAAGGGCGACCGGCTCGGGGAGCTCCACGGTGGGATCTTCCGGGGGAGGCGCGGAGACGTATCGCGTGATGCCCGCCTGCGCTTCGCGGACGAGCTGTCGTAGCTGCTTGACGTACCCGAGCACGATGAGCGCGGTGCCGGCCGCGATCCAGGCGCACAGCACCGCGGTGGGCCGCCCCAGCTGCCGGTCGTCGAAGTAGTTGACGTCGCGCAGGGCGTCGGCGGCATTGCCCATCGGCAGGATCGGGTGGAGGAAGTGGAAGAAGCCCGAGACCAGGTCGGCGGGGACGGTGAGGCCGCTGGAGGGCACGCTGAGCAGGATGAACAGCGTCACGGCGGCCCCGGGGAAGAACGGGCCGAGAAAGGCCACGAGCCCGTACGAGGTCAGTGACACCGACTGGGTCAGCAGGAACAGGTACAGCATGGCGAGCGGGTGCTGCGGGATCGCGTCCATCCCGTACGCGCCGGCGAGGTAGCAGGCGACGGCGGTGACGGCGCCGGTCAGGAGCATCGTGGCCACATGCGCCCGGCGGCTGAACCCCACCGCGCGCTGCATGGCGACCACCAGGAAGTAGGCGGGGAGAGTGCAGGCCATCAGCAGGTAGAACGGGCTGGTGCCCAGGGCGTCTCCCTGCCTGGTCGGGACCAGTTCGTGGAAGCCGAGGGTGGCGCCGGTCCGCTGGGCCGCGGAGGTGAAGACCTGGCGGATCATCGACTCCATGGCGGCGCCGTCCGCCTTGGCGCCGTACAGCTGTGGATGGTGGGGAGCCGGCGTGAACGCCGCCACCGCGTCGTTGTTCAGGACGGCGGAGCGCGCCTCCGCCGCGGAGTCGAACGGCTGCAGGGTGAAGCCGCCGGGGATCGCGGTGTCGAGCTGGTGCTGCAGCTGCGCCGTCGCGGCCGGTGGAGCGGCGACCGCGACCTTGACGTGGTGCGGCGTCGGGTCGTGGAAGGCCAGCAGGAAGGAGAAGAGCAGTCCCGCCAGGAAGAGCGCGGGGAGCCAGAGCCCCATCACGAGTGTTCGCACGACCTCGCCGGCACGTGTCTTCTTCGCATGCGCAGATGCCATGCGGCTCAGCTTAGCCAATCTTGCAGTCCTGCAATTTTGCACCCATGCAACTCGCCCGTCACGAGTACGCTGGCGCTCGCCGCGATGAGAGGACTTGATCGACATGCAGGGCGCGACTCCGGGGCTTCGCGAACGCAAGAAGGCCGAGACCCGCGAGGCCCTGCGCGCCGCCGCCATCCGGCTCTTCCTGGAGCGCGGCCCCTCGGCGGTCACCGTGACCGACATCTGTGAGGCCGCCCGGGTCTCCCCCCGGACCTTCTTCAACTACTTCGAGAGCAAGGAGGCGGCGGTCCTCGCCTGGGACCAGCGCCTCGCCGACGAGTTCGTCGCCAGACTCGGCGCACGGCCACCGCACGAACCACCGCTCACCGCCGTGCGCCGGGCGCTGGACGACACTCTGCCCAGCTTCGCCGCGCAGACCGGCTGGCACGCGCGCAAGGAGCTGTTCGGCACGTATCCCGAACTCAGATCGAAGATCCTGCAGGCGGTCTTCGGCCTCGAGGCCAGGCTCGTCGGCCCCCTCGCCGACCGCATCGGATGCCCGGCGGACAGCCTCTATCCGCAGCTGCTCGCGGGAGCGACCGTGGTGGTCTTCCGCGTCGCCTTCACCACCTGGACTCCGGACAAGGGGATCGAGGACCTGCAACTGCTCATCGACCAGGCGTTCGACCACCTGGCCGCCGGTCTCCCCGCCCCCGCCTCCTGACCGTCGCGCCCGGCGGCCGGGTCCGAGGCGGTGGCATGGAGGACCGTTCGCCGCCCGTACGGCCGGTCAGGGCCTCCGGCCCGGGGCCGGTCCGGACGGGCGACCCTGCCGGGGCTCGATGAGGGTGAAGAGCCGGATGCGGGTCAGTCGCGGCTCCACTCCGGTCAGGCCGCTGCGGATCCACGCCAGGTGGACGGTCAGGCGGATCAGCTGGCGGGCCGCGTAGAAAAAGAGCCCCGCCAGCGGCAGCTCGCCGACCAGCGCCGTCACGACACTGAGCGGGAACTCGTCCGAGCCCCACGACAACATGACGTCGAACCACGCGTCGCAGACCAGCAGCGTGGAGGTGACGAGCATGCCGACGATCGCCACCTGCCGCTTGCCCAGTATGGCCAGTGCGGTACCGGCCAACGCCGCCAGCAGGGCGATGTCGAAGCCCGTCCAGGTCGCCGACCACTGGTCGGCCGTGTAGTTCGCGGGCAGGGTCAACGCCAGGTAGACGATCCAGGGAACCAGCCACACACACGACCCGATCGTCAGTGCGATGAAGAGCCGGCGCCCCTTGCGGTGGCCCGGATCATCCAGCGGGTCCTCCTCGGCGAGTTCGGCCAGCGCCCGCATCAGCGCGGCGCGCTCGCTCGGCTCCATGCGCCGCAGGTCGTCCCTGCTCCACTCCATCGCCCTGACTCCATCGTGTGCGGCCTTCACCGTACGCCGCCGGTGCCGTCGCGGGCCATGCGGGCCGTCCGCTCCGCGCACCTCCTGTCGCGTACGCCGCCTTTCCTCGACCTCCGGCGCGTATCGATGCAGGTCAAAGGCCTATTGGGGCCTTGACGGCCGCCGGGTCGAGCGCGCATATTTGAGTGACTGGTCAATCAAGGAAGGGCGACATGGCTGAGGTTCCAACGCCGACCGGCGCACCGCGGCGCCGCGCCGCCAGGCGGCGGGCGCCCGGTGCGGAGGGTGCCCGGGAGCGCATCATGGACGCCGCTCAGCGCCTGTTCGCCGAGCGCGGCTACGACGCCACCTCGACCGCGAAGATCGCCGCGGCGGCCGATGTCCCTTCGGGCCTGGTGTTCTACTACTTCGCCACCAAGCGGGACCTGCTGATGGCGGTGATCCGGGAGCGTGCCTACCGCGGCACTCTGCCCCGGGTGGTCACCGGGGCCGGCGACGAAGGCGTCGAGGAGGTGCTGCGGCGCGCCGTCACGGAGCTGGCCGAGATCTTCGGCCGCAGCCGGAACAGCCAGATGATCCTGTTCCGGGAGGCTCACGTCGACCCGGAGCTGCGGGAGCTGGCCGCGCGCCTGGTGGCCTCCTCGACGGGAGACCTGGCGGATCTGCTCGCGGCGGTCCCGGAGGTCGAGGCGGATGCCGACGGCCGGGCGGCGGCCGCCCGCCTGCTGATCAGCGGCCTGCTGATGGACAACTTCCTGCGCCCGGACGGCGTGGACGCGGCGCGGTCCGAGCCCGCCGTACGCCTGCTGGCCGGTGCGCTGACCGGCCGTGCCGCCCGGCCGGACCCCGCCATCGAGGCGGGCCGTACGGAGCGGCGCCGCGCGCAGGACTCTTCGGGGGAGGAGCGGTGAGGATGACCACGGAGCCGGGAAGGGTGGCCCTGATCGCCGGCGGAAGCCGCGGCATCGGCGCGGCGACCTCGCGCCTGCTCGCCTCACGGGGCATGCGCGTGGTGGTGAACTACCGGTCCAGCGTCGAGGACGCGGAGGAGGTGGTCGCCTCCATCCACGCCCGTGACGGTGAGGCCATGGCGGTACGGGCCGACGTGGACGACCCGCCGCAGGTGCACGCGCTCGTGGAGGCGGTGGCGACGCGCTGGGGCGCGATCGACGTCATGGTGAACACCGCGCTGATCCCGTACGCCATCAAGTCCTTCCAGGAGATGAGCTGGGAGGAGTTCGGCGGCAAGATCCACGACGAGATGCTGGCCGCCTTCGAGCTCACCAAGGCCGTGACACCGGCCATGGTCGACAAGAGGTACGGCCGGATCGTCCATGTGGCGACCGATCTGGCCCGGCACCCACGAGCGGGCATGATGGCCTTGGGCAGCGCGAAAGCCGCGCTGGTGCAGTTCACCCGCTATGTGGCCCAGGAGCTGGGGCCCTACGGCATCACCGTCAACGTCGTCTCGCCCGGTCCGGTCGACACGCGGATCGGCGCGTCGCGTTCCCGGGAGCTGGAGGACCGGATCGTGGCGTCGACGCCGCTGCGGCGCATCGCCCGGCCGGAGGACGTGGCCGAGACCATCGCCTTCTTCGCCGGCGACGGGAGCGGATTCCTGACCGGCACCTGCACCCCCGTCAACGGCGGACTGGCCATGGACTAGACGCGGTCACGGGAAAGCGCACGGCCACGGGGGAAGGAGAAGGCATGCGACTGGTGATCGGGATGACCGGCGCGACAGGAGCCGTGCTGGGCATCCGGCTGCTGGAACGCCTACGCGACCTCGAGGTGGAGACCCATCTGGTCCTCAGCCGGTGGGCCCGTACCACCATCGAGCTGGAAACGCCGTACCGCGTACGGGAGGTCGCGGCCCTGGCCACGGTGGTGCACGGCGCCGCGGACCACACCGCACCGATCGCGAGCGGATCGTTTCCGACCGCCGGCATGATCGTGGCGCCGTGCAGCATGAAGACGCTCGCGGCCATCCGTCACGGTTACGGCGAGGGGCTGATCCCTCGCGCCGCGGACGTCACGCTCAAGGAGCGCCGTCGCCTGGTGCTGATGGCCCGGGAGGCACCGCTCAGCGAGATCCACCTGGAGAACATGCTCGCGCTCGCCCGGATGGGCGTGGTGGTCCTGCCGCCCGTGCTCGGCTTCTACGACGATCCCCGGAGCCTGGACGACGTGGTCGCGCACCTCACCGCCCGGGTGCTGGACCAGTTCGGGCTGGACTCGCCCGCGGCCAAGCGCTGGACCGGCCTGCCCCGTCCCGCGGACGAGGCGTCATCCGGGAGGAGATCTGATGCCGTACGCCGACCTGCGTGAGTTCCTGCGGGCCCTGGAGAAGGCCGGGCAGCTGCTGCGCATCACCGACGAGGTCATGCCCGAACCGGACCTCGGCGCGGCGGCACGCGCCGCGAACAACCTGGGCGACCGCTCCCCGGCGCTGCTGTTCGACAACATCCACGGCTACCGGGACGCGACCGTGGCGCTCAACGTCATCGGCTCGTGGCCCAACCACGCGCTGATGATGGGGCTGCCTGCCGACACCCCGGTGAAGGAGCAGTTCTTCGCCTTCGCCGAACGCTACCGCGCCTTCCCGGTCGCGCCCGAGCGCCGAGGCGCCGCGCCCTGGCAGGAGGTCGGCGTCCGCCACGGCATCAACCTGTTCGAACTGCTGCCGCTGTTCCGCCTCAACCGGCACGACGGCGGCTTCTACATCGACAAGGCCTGCGTGGTCACCCGTGACCCGGACGATCCCGCCGACTTCGGCAGACAGAACGTCGGCATCTACCGCCTCCAGGTCAAGGGCCCCGACGTCCTTGGCATCCAGCCGGTGCCCCAGCACGACGCCGGCCTGCACCTGCGCCTGGCCGAGGAACGCGGGGAGAACCTGCCGATCGCGATCGCGGTGGGCACCGAACCCGTCATCGGCGTCGTGGCCGGCATGCCCCTGGCCTACGACCAGTCCGAGTACGAGATGGCCGGCGCCATCCAGGGCGCCCCCTACTCCATCACCGCCGCGCCGCTGACCGGCCTGGACGTGCCCTGGGGTGCGGAGGTCGTGCTCGAAGGCGAGGTCCTCGCCGGGCGGCGGGAGCTGGAGGGTCCCTTCGGGGAGTTCACCGGGCACTACACCGGCGGGCGCCGCCTGCCGGTGGTGAGGATCCACCAGGTGTCCATGCGACCGCGTCCGATCTTCGAACAGCTCTATCTGGGCATGCCCTGGACCGAGCTCGACCACATGGTGGGCATCAACACCTGCGTGCCGTTGTACGAGCAGCTCAAGGCGGACTTCCCGGAGATCGAAGCCGTCAACGCGATGTACACCCACGGCCTGGTCGCCATCATCTCCACCCGGCGGCGGTACGGCGGCTTCGCCAAGGCCGTCGGGCTGCGGGCGCTGACCACCCCGCACGGGCTGGCCTACTGCAAGGTCGTCATCGTGGTCGACGAGACGGTGGACCCCTTCAACCTGCCGCAGGTGATGTGGGCCCTGTCCACGAAATTCCACCCCGGCCGTGACACGGTGCGCGTCCCCGGCCTGTCGGTGACGCCCCTCGACCCCGGGTCCGAACCCCCCGGCGTCACCGACAAGCTCATCCTCGACGCCACCACCCCCGTGGCACCGGACGTGCGCGGCCACCACGGCCACCAGGTGCACGATCCGGCGGGGACCGCCCGCTGGGAGGCCTTCCTCAAGGAGCGGCTCGCATGACGGTCGCGACCATCACCTGTCCCCGCTGCCGTTGCGACCAGGCCGCTACGGTGGCCGCCTCACCGGTCCCCGGCTGCTGGACGGTGCACTCCTGCCCGGCCTGCTCCTACACCTGGCGCTCCACCGAACCGCCCGAAGCCACCGATCCCAAACGCTTTCCGTCCGCCTTCACCATCGACACCGATACCATTTCCACTCTTCCGGAGTTTCCGGCGATTCCCGCCCGCCGCGGCGACGGTTAAAGTGCCGCCATCGAGAATGCCGACCCGGCGCCAAGTACGACCTCCAGCGTTTCGGTGAAGCCCGCCGAGGGGACGACGTAAGTGGATCATGCGGCATGAACTGAGAATGGTGAGCCGTTGACATGTTTCTCGCCCTAGGGAAGTCGCCGCTGCGAGGCATGGTCCTTACCTGAGAACGCGGTCCGTTGTCTCGTTTTGCCAGGGCGGTTGCTTCATGGGGATTTCGAAGAGCATGGCGATCGCCGTGTCCGGCTCGGTTCTCGTCGGATGTGCCTCTCTCGCCGCGGGCGCCGTCACGGCCGGCGCGGCGGTGAAAGCCGGCCCCGGCGATGGCTGCTGCGGGCCCCACGGTGACCGGTCGCGCGACCTCACCCCGAACCGCCATCGGCAACGGGTCATCGCCGGAATCCGGAACGGCAACGTCAACAAGAGCCGCAGCGACGTGCGGAAACGCCGGCACCGTGAACCCGAGTCCATCGCGCCCGCCTCCGGCGCGACCGCGTCGTCCGCTCCTCTGGCTCCCGATCCGCTGCCCACCTCACCGGCGCCGCCGGGCGATCCGACCGCCGCGGCGATGCGGGCGTACCTGCGGGGCCTGGCCGAGAACGGCTTCACCGGGTCGGTGCAGGTGGTTCGCCGTGGGCAGGTGCTGGCGCGTTTCGCCGCCGGCGAGGCCGACGAGAAGAACCACATTCCCCTCCGGCCGGACACGGTATTCCGGCTCGCCTCGGTCACCAAGCAGTTCACCGCGATGCTCATTCTCAAACTGCGCGACCAGGGGCTGCTCCGCCTCGACGACCCGGTCTGCCCGTACCTCATTCCGACATTCATCAAGGCCTGTCCCAAGGCGTGGCGGACCATCACGGTCCGCGAGACCGTCACGCATACCTCGGGAATTCCCGATATCCAGAACCTGCCGGGCTTCTACGCAAAACTCTCGCAGCCGACCACCATTCAGGAGCTCATCCAGCGGTTCATCACCCTGCCACTGGACTTCCCGCCCGGTACGAGCTGGAAGTACACCAACTCCGGCTTCATCCTGGCCGGGGCGATCATCGAGACGGTGACGCACAAGCCGTACGGCTCCGTACTGCACGATGAGATCACCGGGCCGCTGAAGCTTCCCAACACGGGCTTCAGCCCGGGAGATCCGCCTCCCGGGTACGCGAAGGGCTACTTCACGCTCGGGTCGCCCGCCCCGCCCATCAACGGCTCCCAGGCGTACTCCGCGACCGGCATCTTCTCCACCACCGACGACCTCGTCCGCTGGGACCGCTCGTTCGGCGCGTACCTGGTCGCGCCACCCGCCACCGTCAGGGAGGCGTTCACGCCCCAGGCGCCGTGCCCGCCCGGCGGCTGCCTCAACCTGCCGTCGTACGCGTACGCCTTCGGCTGGCTCCTCGACCGGCTGGACGGGCACCGTTTCTCCCCGACCAACCCGCCCCGACCGACCTCCCGTGTCTCCCCGACCGACCCGCCCCGACCGACCTCCCGTTTTTCCCCGACCAACCCGCCCCGACCGACCTCCCGGCTCGTGTACCACCCCGGTCTTCTCCAGGGCTACACCGCGAGCAACATGTACCTGCCCGACGACGACATCGAGGTGGTCGTGCTCAGCAACGTGCAGGACACCGACACCAACGGCATCGCCCGCCACCTGGCCGAGATGGCCCTGGAGTCCTAGACGAAGCGCGGGCTACAGCTCGGCCAGCAGGCGCTCCTCGATCGTCTTGGCGGCCTCGGTGACCAGGGGCGCCAGGGAGTGGGCCGTGCCGAGATCGGGCATCCGGCTCGCCGGGACGACGACCGCGACGGCGGCGAGCGGGGCGCCGGTGAGGTCGCGCAGGGCCGCGGCGACCGCGCAGATTCCCGTCTCGCCCTCTTCCATGTTGATCGCGTAGCCGGTGCGGCCGATCTCTTCCAGCTCCCGCTGCAGGGCCTCCCATGAGACGACGGACGCGATGGTGCGCGCGCTCAGGTCCTGACCGGCGTAGCGGCGGCTCAGCTCGGTGAGGGACAGGGCGGCGAGGATGGCCTTGCCGCCGGCCGTGCAGTGGGCGGGAATGACGACGCCGGTGCGATCGCCGACGCGTACGGTGCGCGGGCTCTCGACGCAGTCGATGAAGCGCACGTCCCGGCCTTCGAGCAGGCTCAGGCTGGTCGTCTCGCCGGTCTGGTCGCGCAGCTCCTCCAGCACGGGATGCGCGACGCGGCGGATGTCGATGCGACCGATGGCGGAGAGGCCGATCTCGTTCAGCACGGGCCCGGGCCGGTAGGCGCCGTTGGGCCGGTCCTGCAGGACGAAGCCGTGGTGCCGCAGCGCGGACAGCAGGCGGTGCGCGGTCGACCGCGCCACACCGAGCAACTCGGCGGCCTCGGCGACCCGCAGCACCTTGCGCTCCCCGATCAGGCGCAGCAGCCGGAGCGCGTTGTCCACGGAACTCAGCCCGCTGGGCGAAGGATTTCCCATAGCGGAACTTTATCCACAACTATTCCATTCTGGAGAACTTGCCACTTATGGTCCCGTGCCATGGATGACACAAGCGCAAAGCCGGTGGTGGTCGTGGGTGCCGGCCCGGTCGGCATGACGGCCACCGCGGCGCTCGCACGGCACGGTGTGCCGGCGGTGCTGGTGGAGGCCGACCCGGAGCCACGGCCGGACTGGCGCGCCTCGACGTTCCACGCCGCCACGCTGGAGCTGCTGGACGAGCTCGACATCACCGGCACGATGCACGACGAGGGCCTGGTGGTGCCCAAGTACCAGTTCCGCGACCGCGCGGAGGGCCTGATCGCCGAGTTCGACCTGGGCCTGCTCCGGGACGAGACGCGGTACCCGTACCGGCTCCAGCTCAACCAGCAGCGGCTGGTACGCATGCTGTACGACCGGCTGCGCGAGGCGTCCGGCGTGCGCATGCTCTTCGGCCATCGCTTCACCGGGGTGACCGATACCCCGGAGGGCGTCGAGGTCACCGTCCAGACCCCGGACGGCGGCACCGAGACGCTACGGGGGTCCTACCTCATCGGCGCGGACGGCGCCGCGAGCTCGGTGCGCAAGGCGCTCGGCGTCCCCTTCGAGGGCCACACCTACTCCGAGCGGTTCCTCATCGTCAGCACCCCGGTGGACATGCGCGAGCAGGTGCCCGGCATCGCCGAGGTGAACTACGTCGCGGACCCCGAGGAGTGGCTGTTCATTCTGCGCACGCCCGAGTCGTGGCGCGTGCTGTGGCCGGTGCCGGAGGGCGTGCCGGCCGAGGAGGCCACGCGGCCGGCGGTGATGCAGGAGCATCTGCAGTCCGTCGCCCCCTTCGAGGGCGGCTACCCGATCGTCGATCACCAGATCTACAACGTGCACCAGCGCGTCGCGGCGACGTTCCGTACCGGGAACGCCTTCCTGATCGGCGACGCCGCGCACATCAACAGCCCGGTCGGCGGCGTCGGTCTCAACAGCGGGATCCACGACGCGATGGATCTCATCCGCCGGCTGGTCCGGGTCCACAGGGACGGCGCGGACGCCGACGCCGAGTTCGACGCGTTCTCCACCTGCCGCCGCCGTATCGCCCTGGAGTACGTGCGCGCCGACACCGAGCGCAACACCCAGCGGCTGAAGGAACGCGACGAGGCCGTCCGCGAGGAACAGCGCGGCGAGCTGCGCCAGATCGCCGGGGACCCCGATCGCGCCCGTGCCTGGCTGCGGCGGGTCTCCCTTCTTGAAAGCGTGCGCCGCTTCGGCATCGGCACGCCCCCCGAACGTCTCTCCGAGCTGCTGACCGTCCCCCAACCGGCCTGACCCCTGTTTTCCCCCGATCCGGTCAAGGAGTCCTCATGGCCGTACCCGCCCCCCACCGGGTCGACGCGCACGCGGAGCTCAGAGGCGCGTCGATGTCCCGGTTCCACTGGATGCTCACCGGTGTGGTCCTGCTCATCACCATCTTCGACGGCTACGACACGCTGAACGCCTCCTACGTGATCCACTACGTGGTCAAGCCGTGGGGCCTCAGCCATTCCCAGACCGGATTCCTGGTGTCCGCCGGGTTGATCGGCTTCGCGGTCGGCGCACTCGCGCACGGCCCGATCGCCGACCGGTACGGGCGGCGGCCGGTGCTCGTCGGCGCGTTGTTCCTGGCGGGTGCGGGCAGCCTGCTCACCGCGGTCCTGGCGGACTCGTTCGTCTCGTTCGTCGCGCTCCGCGGGTTCACCGGGCTCGGCCTCGGCGTGCTCATGCCGCTGGGCACCGCCTACATCAACGAGTTCGCGCCCGACGCCGCACGCAGCCGGATGGTCTCGATCGCGCAGTCCGGGTACGCCTTCGGCGGCGTGTTCGCCTCCGGAGTGGGCATCTGGCTGACGCCCGCGCACGGCTGGCAGATCCTTTACTGGGTGGGCGGGGCGTCCGTCCCGCTGGCGATCGCCCTGTGGTGGCTGCTGCCCGAGTCGGTGGAGTACCTCGCCATGCGCGACCGGCAGGCGGAGGCGATCGCCGCGCTGCGCCGGATACGGCGTGACCGTGTCTACGAGGGGGCGGCGCTGGCCGAACCCCGGCACGAGCGGGCCCGCACGGGGGAGATCGTGCGGTCCCTGCTCTCCTCGCGGTACCAGCGAACCACGATCATCCTGTGGATCTGCGCCTTCATGGTGCTGTTCGACATCTACGGCCTGGCCGGGTGGATGCCGACGCTCATGGAGGCGCGCGGCAGCGGCTTCGGGGAGTCGTTCTCGTTCGGCGCACTGCTGCAGATCGGCGGCATCGCCGGCGGTCTGTGCGTCGCGCTGCTGGACGACGGCGGGCGTGCCGACCTGCGCCGCGGCATGATCGGCCTGCAGGTCGTGAGCGTGGCCGCGGTCATCCTCGTCGCGCTCGTCGACACGACGGCGACGAACATGATCCTCGTGCTGGTCGCGGGCTTCGGCATCATCGGCGGGCAGTTCGTCCTCAACAACCTGTGCGCTCGCTCGTACCCGACCAACATGCGCGGCACCGGAGTCGGCGCGATGTTCGGCGTCGGCCGCGTCGGCGGCATCCTCGGCCCGTACGTCGGCGGCTGGCTGCTCGGATGGTTCGACGGGGACAACGCGGTGCTCTTCTACGCCGTCGCCATCGCGGCCGCCGTCGCCGCGCTGTCCATGTTCGCCCTGGGCGGTCAGAAGAGCGCCGTGCCCGTCCCGGCCGAGCAGTCGGCCTGATCGGAGGAGATTCATGACGACCGATGCGACGGCGACCGGCGCCGACCGGGAGCTGGACACCTTCTACCGCGACGTCGACGCCGCCGGCCTGACGCCGCTGTGGACGATCACCGAGGAGCTGCTCACCCCGGTACCGCGCCCGAAGGCCGTGCCGTGGCTGTGGCCGGCCCGTACCTATCGCCCGCTCGCCGAGCGCGCGATCGGGCTGATCCCGATCGAGCGCGGCGGCGAACGCCGGGTGCTGAGCCTGCGCAACCCGGGGCTCGGCGGACGTCCGTACGCGGCGGGCACGCTGTGGGGAGCGGTGCAGTGCCTCGGCCCGCACGAGACCGCGCCGGCGCACCGGCACACACCGGGCGCGATCCGCTTCGTCATCGAGGGCGACGGGGTGTTCACCACGGTCAACGGCGACGCCTGTGACATGCACCCCGGAGACCTGGTCCTCACCCCGGGCTGGGCCTGGCACGACCACTCCAACCCCTCCGACGGGACGATGTTCTGGTTCGACGGCCTGGACCTGCCGATGATCGAGGCTCTGGACGGCGTGTTCTTCGAGCCGCACCCCGACCTGAACCAGCCCGTGGAGGGCCCGCACAACCGCTCGGAGGCGGTGGCCGGCCCGCGGTTCGCGGACGCGCCGGTCACCGGCGAGCTGGACCCCGAGCCCTCGCCGCTGCTCGTCTACCGCTGGGCCGACACCGCCGCCGAACTGGACCGCCGGGCCGAGGCACGGCCCGACGACTCCGAGGTGGAGCTCGAGTACGTGAACCCGCGATCGGGCGCCAGCGTGCTGCCGACCCTGGCGTGCGGGATGCACCGCGTCATCGCCGGACGGTCCACGGCGCCGCTGCGCCGCGCGGGCAACCAGGTCCGGGTCGTCCACCGAGGGCACGGCCACAGCGTGATCGACGGCCGCCGCTTCGACTGGGGTCCGGGCGACATGTTCGTGGTCCCGTCCTGGGCGGCCGCCGAACATCACGCGGCCGAGACCGCCGACATGTTCACCATCGGCGACAGCCCTGTCCTGCGTGCCCTCGGCATCTACCGCGAGCAGAGGCTGCCGGCGCCGCAGCAGGTCACGTCCGTTTTCCGTACCGGAGAAGACGCATGAAACTGGCCCTGTTCGACGACAACCGCCTCGGAGTGGTCACCGATGCGGCGATCACCGACGTGACGACGGCGCTGCCCTGGCCGCACGACCCCGACCCGCTCACCGCCGGATGGTGGCGCGCCCTGTGCCGTGACTTCGCCGCCGTACGGGCCGATGTGGAGAAGGCGGTCACCGGCCTGCCGTCGCAACCGCTGGACGCCGTACGGCTGCGCGCACCGGCGCTGAGCCCGTCCAAGATCGTCGCCTGCGCGAGCAACTACGCCGCGCATGTCGAGGAGATGCACGCCGTCCAGGAACGGACGCTGGGCCAGGTCGAGTCGTGGATGATGAACTTCGACGTCTTCCTCAAGGCCCCGTCGTCGCTGACCGGCCCCGGCGAGCCGATCGTGCTGCCCGAGGCGGAGATCGCCGCCGGGCACGAGATCCACCATGAGGCCGAACTCGTGATCGTGGTCGGCCGCGGCGGACGCGACATCCCCGAGGAGCGGGCGCTGGAGCACATCCTCGGCTACACGGCGGGACTCGACGTCACCGTGCGCAGCGCCGCCGACCGTTCCCGGCGCAAGAGCCACGACACGTTCAGCCCGGTCGGTCCGTGGATCACCACCGCCGACGAGCTGCCCGACCCGGCGAACCTGACCATCGACCTGGTCCTCAACGGAACCGACCGGCGCCAGCACGTCACGACGAAGGACCTCATCACTTCGGTGCCCGCCATCGTCTCGTACGCCTCGCACATGATGACCCTGCTGCCGGGCGATCTCATCTTCACCGGGGCTCCCCCCGGCGTCGGCCCGATCCACCGCGGCGACCGGCTCGACATGGCCATCAGCGGAATCGGCCGCATGCACACCCCGGTCACCTGACCCCCTCCCCTTGGGGGTCACTCGTGGGCGGTGAGGTGGTGGGTGTCGCGGAGTAGGAGAACGAAGGCGGCCAGCAGGAGGAGCAGGCCGAGGCCGGTCGCGGTCGCCGGCAGGTCGTGTCCGGCACGCTGGGAGAAGCGGAGAAGGGCGGCGGCGTTCGCCGCCGATCCCGCGATCAGGATGGCCGTGCCCGCGCGGAGGCGGCGGGGGCGCGGCGGGTCGACGAGTGAGCCGGCGGCGGCGATGGCCCGGCAGGTCTGGACGGCACCCAGCGCCAGCGCCGCCCACCAGCAGGCGACCACGGCGGCGCGTACGACGGGCGGCGCGCCGCCGGCGCCCACGTGGACGGCGATGACGACGCCCGCCCCGAGCGTCGCCGGGAGGGCGAGACGGGTCACGCCGATCCGGCACGTCGCCGCGAGGGCGCGGAGGCCGGGGCGCGGGGCGAGCACCAGCAGTCCCGCGAGAATCAGCGACATCCCCGCCGACATGAGCGGAGCGTGGCCGGCCGCGTGTGCGGACCGCCCGCCCAGCTCCACGGTGATCATCGAAACGAACCCGCAGGCGAGCGCGACCGCCACGGCCATCGTCGTCATCCGCAGCCTGCGCCGGCGCGGCGACGCGTCCGGCCAGATCGCCGGATGCAGCCAGAGGTCGGCGATGCCGGCCAGGGTGCCCGGCAGGGCCCGCCATCCGGCCGTCCGAAGCTCGGCCTCCAGGTCGAGGCCCCAGCGGGCGCGGACAGGGCGGGGATACAGGCCGAGCAGGAGCGGGGTGAACCTCATGCGGGCCGGACCCCGAGGCTGCGCAGGCCGACCGAGGCGACGTGCGCCATCGTCCGCAGCTCCCGCTCCAGGGCGGTGCGGCCCTCGTCGGTCAGGCGGAGCGGGCGCTGCCGGCCTTCCTCGGCCAGCGGCTCGATGAGCTGCTTGGCCTCCAGCCGGGTCAGCGCGCCGTAGAGACTGCCCGGACCGAGCCGCTGGCCGGTGAGCTGCTCGATCGCCGTGTTGATCGCATACCCGTGCAGCGGGCCGTCCGCGAGGACGGTGAGCACCAGCATCTGGGCGTCGTTGCTGTGCATGGCTCCCCTCCCTGGCATGGGCCACGATACTACTTGGCGCGTATTACTTGCCACGTACTACGCGTCGCGTACTATGGCCGCCATGGAACACACGGACGGGAACGGACGAACGCCGCTGGTCGCCATCCTGGGATGCCTGGGCACGGCGGGCTTCTTCGAGGCGGTGACCGTTCTGGCCACCCAGGACAAGACGGTCAGGGCGGCCAGCCCATGGCAGGACGACCCGTACGACGCGGTCGTGTCGTTGACGCAGTTCGCGGTGCCGATGCTCGCGCTGGTGATCGCCCTGCGGCTGGCGGCCTGGCGGGCGCCCGGCGGCCCGGACCGCGAGCAGCAGACGGCGCGCGCGGCCGGGGTGATGACCGCGCTGGTCGGGATCACCCTGGTCTTCGAGTGGGCCGCGGTCGTCGTCCGGGCACACGCCCCGTCCTGGGACACGTGGACGTCGGTGCTGATCGGCGGGCTGGCCGCGGCCTCCCTCCTCACCGTCACCGCGACGGTGATGCTGGCGCGGGGCCGCCGGCCGCGCGGCTCGTTCCGCCGATGGCGGCACGACTGGCTCGGCGACGTCGTCCTGCTCTGCGCGCGGGTCCGCGTGCTGCGGCGCTGGGCCGGACCGGACGCCGCGGCCTGGGTGCGGCGGCGCGCGATGACCGTGTTCGTCACGCTGAGCGTGCTGGCCGCAGCGGCGGTCACCGGCTCGCAGGCCATCGGTGAACGATGGACCGATCCGCTGCTCATCGCCTGGATGCTGGTGGTCCAGACGACCTCCGACCTCGCGTTCTGTGTGATCAGCAACGCGGTCGCCGGATTCGTCGCCCGTCCGCCCCGCACCCGTACCCGCCGTGTCGTCGAGACCGCGGTGGTCGCCGGATGCGTCGCGATCCACCTCGCGACCGCGTTCCGTGACGCGCTGTGGCCAGGGGCGCGCCCGCTGACGTCCGTACCGGATCTGGTCGCCTTCACGCTCGGGACCGGGCTGCTCACGTCTTTGGTCGTCGCCGGGACGCGGCTCGTACTGGCCCGTCACCCGGACCCGCCGGCGGGCCCGGGTGGGGGACCGGCGCATCCGCTCACCCAGCGCTGACGACCCCAGCACTGACGACCCCGGCACGCACCTGTGAAAGGCACCCGATGGAACCCTCCACCGACCCGATGATCCGCGCCCGTGAGCTGTCCAAACGGTACGGACGCACACAGGCCGTCAGCGAGCTCGGCTTCGCCGTCGAGTCCGGCCAGATCTGCGGCCTGCTCGGCCCCAACGGGGCGGGCAAGACCTCCACGATGCGGATGCTGGTCGGCCTGTCCGCCCCGGACACCGGATGCGCGGAGATCCTCGGCTCGACGGTCGCCCTCGGCGCCGGCGTGCTCCGCCGCGTCGGCGTCCTCATCGACGGTCCCGCGTTCGTCCCCCACCTGTCCGGCCTCGGCAACCTCAGGCTCCTGTGGTCGGCGACACGACGCGCCTGGCCACCGCCCGCGCTGGACGACGCGCTCGACCTCGCCGGGCTCGGTCCGGCGATCGACCGGAAGGTCAAGGGCTACTCGATGGGCATGAAACAACGGCTGATGCTGGCCCAGGCCCTCATGCGCGCACCCGACGTGCTGATCCTCGACGAGCCGGCCAACGGGCTGGACCCCGCCGAGGTGCGGGCCCTGCGCGAGCACCTCGCGGCGCTCGCCCGGCACGGCGCGGCGGTGCTCGTGTCCAGCCACCAGCTGGCCGAGGTACAGCAGCTCGCGACCCACATCGTCGTCATGAACCACGGCCGCCTGGTCACCGCCGGGCCGCTCGCCGGCCTGCTCGACGACACCAGCACCTACCGCGTCCAGGTGGACGACGGCGAGCAAGCGGCCACCGTGCTGCGCCGTACGGCGGGCGCCGCGACGATCACCGTCCGAGGCGGGGAAGTCACCGTCACCGCCCCCGGCGTTCCCGCACGCGAGCTCGTCCACGCACTGGTCACGGCCGGCGTCGGCGTCACCGCCGTGCACCAGGCGAGCCGGTCCCTGGAAGAGGTGTTCCTCACCATGACCCGAGGAGACGACGACCATGCTGCGCGTTGAACTGACCACCCAGCTGCTCCGTGTCCGCAGCCTCATCGCGCTCGCCTGCCTGGCCGCCGTGCCGGTGGCGGCCGGGTTCGCGACCGCCTCCCACGCCGGGCACCGCAACGGCACCCAGGGCGGCCTGTTCGGCGCGTCCACCTACTCCGCGCTCAACCACACCATGGCGAGCCTGGAGTTCATCGCGCCCCTGCTGCTTCCCATCGCGGTCGCGCTGCCGGCCACGGCGATCGCGTCCGCCGACCGGGACTGGGGGACACTGCGCTATCTCTACGTCGCCCCGGTCACCCGGTCGCGGCTGCTGGCCGGCAAGCTCGCCGCCGTCGCCGTCACCACCCTCGCCGCCACCGCGTGCGTGCTCGTGGCCGGGCTGCTCAGCGGCCTCGCGCTGTTCGGCTGGCATCGTTTCCACGTCATCGGCGCACCCACGCTGACCACCGGCGCCGCCCTCGGCCGTGTCCTGGCCGCCGGCGGGTACACCTTCCTGTGCATGCTGAGCATCGCGGCGATCGCCTTCGCCCTCGGAGTGCTGCTGCCCCGCGGCGCCGAAGCCCTCGGCGCCGCCATCGCCTTCGTCGTCGTGGCCGGCATCCTCAACGGCCAGTCCGCGCTCCACGCCGTGACCGTGGTCCTCCCCGTGCACTACTGGCAGAGCTGGGCGCACCTGTTCGACCCGGCCGGCGCCGCCCACCTCGGCACCGGAACCGCGGCGCAGATCGCCACGATGGTCCTGGCCACCGGCCTCGCCGTTCTCGTGCTCAGCCGGCGGGACCCGGCGGCATGACACTCGCCTCCCCGATTGCCTGGTCGATTCGGCCGGCACCAGGATCGAGGCATGACTGTGCACGATGGGCTCTGGTCGGCCATGGAGGTCGCGGGGCGGTCCACGTTGCTGCCGGTCGGCCCGGCCCTCGGTGTCGTGATGGCGGTGCTGGCCCTCGTCGGGACGGCCGTGGCGGCCGTCGGCCGGCTGGGGTACGGCCCGGCCGTACTGCGTTCCGGCGTGCGCGCGGCGGTCCAGCTCGCGCTCGTGTCCGTGGTCATCGCCGCGATCACCCGGTCGATCCCGCTGACGCTGGCCTTCGTCGTGCTCATGTACGGGGTTGCCGCCCGGGTCGCCGGACGGCGCATCACGACCGGCCGGGCGGTGTGGTGGGCGGCGGTACCGATCGGCGTCGCCACCGCGCCCGTCGTCCTCATGCTGGTCGCGACCGGCCTGGTGCCGCCGCGCGGCCTCACGATGATCCCGATCGCCGGCATCCTCATCGGCGGGGCGCTCACCGCCACGACGCTGGCGGGCCGCCGCGCCATGGATGAACTGGCACACCGGCGCGGGGAGGTCGAGGCCGCCCTGTCCATCGGCCTGACCGACCGTGACGCCGCACTGGAGATCTGCCGGCCGCACGCGGCCACCGCGCTCATCCCGGCCCTGGACCAGACCCGGACCGTCGGCCTGGTCACCCTGCCCGGCGCGTTCGTCGGCATGCTGCTGGGCGGCGCGTCGCCGGTCGCCGCCGGCGCCGTCCAGCTGTTCGTCCTCATCGCGCTGCTGGCGGTCGAGGCCGTCGCCATCGTGCTCACCATCGAACTGGTGGCACGCGGACGATTCGGCCACCCGGTCACGATCGCCGTCGCCGGAACGGCGCGTCCACCCCGCGCGGAGCGCCGGCGACGGCAGAGAAAGGACCAGCCGGCACGGTGACGGTCCGATGGTCAGGACGGCCCGGCGGGTCCGCTCTGCGGTGGGTCTACCGGGATGTCCACGAGCAGGGAGGTGCCGGCGCCGGGAGGGCTGACGATCTGGAGGTTCCCGCTGAGTGCCTCGATGCGGTCCTTCAGGCCGATGAGGCCGGAGCCCTTCCTGAGGTCGGCTCCGCCTCGTCCATCGTCTCGGACCGACAGCCGTACGGTCTGGTCGTCCACCGCGAGGTCGACCCGAGCCTCGGAGGCCATCGCGTGCTTGACGACGTTCGTCAGCGCCTCAGAGACCGTGTAGTACACGCCGACCTCGACGGGCTCGGGCAGGCGTCCCCGGTGACGCGCGTGGAGTATCACCGGTACGGATGAGCGGCGGGCGAGGGAGCGGAGTGCGGGACCGAGCCCGCTGCGGGTGAGGATCGGGGGCACGATGCCACGTGAGACGTCCTGCAGCTGGTCCAGGATGCCGGACAGGTCATCGATGACCTTGGCCAGGTCCCCTTTGAGGCGGGCCTGTCCCGGGCCGGCGGCCGACTGGATCGTCCGCAGCTTGAGCGCGAGGGTGACGAGTTGCTGCTGCGCACCGTCGTGCAGGTCCCGTTCGATGCGCCGGCGGCTCTCGTCGGCCGCCGCGACGACGCGGGCACGCGAGGCGAGGAGGTCGTAACGGCTCTGGGCGTTCGCGATCGCGGTGCCGACCAGCTCGATGAACTGCTGCATGCGCGCCTCGGTGACCCTCGGCAGCGGCTCGGCCTCCAGCGAGTTGATCACCAGCGCTCCCCAGACACGGCCCTCCACCTTGACCGGGCAGCCCACCGCGGACTGGACTCCGGCCGCATGGGCCCAGACGCCGATCGCGCTGGTGGCGCGTTCGTAGTCATCCATCCGCGCCGGCCGTTCGGTGGTGCGCACCGCGGACGTGACACTGTCGTCCTCGATCGGCCAGTGTCCGCCCAGCGGCGGCATGACCTTGGGCGCCTCGGGGTTGTTCCAGTAACCCAGCGTGCGCGCCGTGTCGTCGGGCTCGAACCGGATGATCTGCGTGTGGTCCCCGTGCAGGACGTGCCCGACCTCTTCGGCGACCGCGTCGAACACCTCGGCCGGCGACACCCCTCGGGCCACGAGCGTCGCGACGCGCCGGAGCGCGCTCTGCTCGTCGGCCACCTCGCGAAGCATCTCCCGGCTCGTCTCCAGCGACCCGACGATGGTGTTGAACCGGCGTTCGAGCCGGCCGAGCTCGCCGGGCGAGGTCTCCGGCATCCGTATGGTGAGATTCCCCGTGGCGAGCCGGCCGGCCACGTCGACGGCGTTCCGGAGCGGGCGGACGATCATTCTCGTCAGGTGGGCGACGAAAAAGAAGATCACCAAGAGGGTCCCGACGGCGGGCACCACCGCGGAGATCACGAGGGTACGCGTCGCGTCGTGCAGGCGAACGATCGCCAGGAAGAGCGGTACGAAGGCGCCGGCCACCAGCAGCGCCATCACGCCGCCCGTGATGATCATGTGACGGGTCAGGCTCCGGCGGGGGGCGAGCCGCTGCCTCCGGCCCGGTAGGGGAATTCTCACCCGGCATTCCCTGACCAGAACCGTTCCGGGCGTCGACGTGCCGTCCTTCGCCACGGTGGCGCGGTGCCGCGTCGTGCGTGCTGATTCATGGCAGGGAGCTCGGGCCTTCTCCGCGGGAGGCGATCGTCGTTTCCATGCCGCGTGCGGTTCACCGGCGCACAAGCGGCAATGAACATCGTCCTGGAAGAGCCCGGGGCGCCGTATCAGCCAGCCGGGCAGGTCGTCACTTCGCGCGTCGCGGTATCCAGGTCTCCGGTCAAGAGTCTCGTAAGAGGCGTTCGGACGGGTAGGGGTTCCCTAGAGGACCATCCGGGGGGGCTCGTGGACTCGGGTGAACGTTCGGTGATCGGTGTGCTCAACCGCGATCACCGACGGATCGCGGGCCTGCTGCAGAAGCTGTGCGCGGTCCGCGACGCGGGTGAGCGTCGCAGGCTCGCCGAGGAGATGACCGGCGAGCTGATCCGGCATGCCGAGGCCGAAGATCTGTTCCTGTACCCGGTGGTCCGCGCCATCGTGCTGGACAGAGGCGCCGACGGCACGCTGGAGACCAACGCCCATGAGCAGATCAACCGGCTCCTGGCCGAACTGGCGCAGATCGAGGCGAGCAGCTGCCGGTTCGACGTCCTGATCACCAAGCTGATCTGCGCCGTGCGCAACGAGGTCCGGCACGAAGAGGTCGAGGTCTTCCCCTGGCTGGCCTGCTGCGCGGGCGAACAGACCCTGATCGCGATCGGCGACCAGGTCCAGGCGTTCCAGGACACGCGGCCCTGACCTCCCCGCGGTTGTGGTGCGATCAGCGCAGGAAGTAGGTCCGGATGGTGGTCTCGCCGGGCCGGGTGTGGATTCGTACGAGGTCGGCGAGCTGGTTGACCAGCAGCAGACCTCGCCCGCCGGGACGGGTGAGCTCCACGGGACGGCGCCCGGCCAGCGGGTCGTCGATGTGGCCGCGGTCGCGCACTTCGCACACCAGATGGGAGGGCTCGACCCAGATCCGCAGCGTTCCGGCGCCGCCTCCGTGCACCAGGCTGTTGGCGGCCAGTTCGCTGATCGCCAGCTCGGCGTCCAGAGCCCGGTCGGCGACGAGGCCGGCGTGGCGGGCGCGCCGGACGACCAGGGCACGGACCGCCCCCAGCCCGGAGTGGTCGAATGGGAGTTCGGCGATCCGCGGCGGGCCGTCGGGCCCGGCCGGTGGGGGCAGCGGCCGGTTACAGGCCCGGACGACGTGCTCGGCGGCGTAGTGGCCGCTGGGGCGTTCGCCCTCGGCGTCGGCCAGAACGGGGTGGGTGGCGGCGGCGTCGGCCAGCACCTGAGCGTCGAGCCGGTCAGCGTCGTACGGGCACAAGATCGTGGCGTGTCGTCCGGCGAACGCGTGGTTGATCAGCGCTTCGTGTTGCAGGCAGGCGGGATATTCGGCGTCGCTGCGGCCGGGCCAGATCGGCTCGCCGATGACCCGCACCCGCTTGCCGGGGTGGGCGTCGGCGAACGCTCGCAGCACGGCGGGGATGATCCGGCCGGGGTTACGGCCCGCCTGCCCCATGTCCAGCAGCGTCACCCGTGCCCCGGTGAGTTCCTTGCGCAGCAGCGTCAGGTTCGGCTCGGGAACCGCCGCGGCGACCGGTTCGCCGGCGGCCAGCCCCGCTTGGACGAACGGCACCGTCGCGGCCAGGTACTGGTCCTGGCCTCGGTAGAACAGTGCCGGGTGATGAAACGGCCCTGCGGCCTGCGGTGCCGGGCGTGGCGTGTTCACCACCCGGTCACCTCGATTCCCGCCGCTTTTGGCCACATTACGACCAGTATGCGGCATAGTGTCCCGCCGCCCGTGGCCGTCACGGGGTGCGGAACCCGCGGAAGGTCACGCGCTTGCGGGTCTGGAAGCCGAGCCGTTCGTAGAGCGCGATCGCAGCGGTGTTCGCCGCGGCCACGTGCAGGAAGGGGCGTTCTCCGCGAGAGGCGATGCGTGCCACGAGCGCGCGTATCAGGCGGGCGGCGTGGCCGCGCCCGCGTGCGTCGGGGGCGGTGCAGACGGTGCTGATCTCGGTCCATCCCGGAGGCCGGAGGCGCTCGCCCGCCATCGCGACCAACGTGCCGTTGTCGCGGATGCCGACGTAGGTGCCGAGTTCGCGGGTGCGCGGCCAGAACGGTCCCGGCCGGGTCCGCGCGACGAGGTCGAGCATCTCAGGGACGCTGTCCGTGCGGAGCTCGACCACGCCGGCGTCGATCTCGGCGCAAGGGGGAACGCTGCCGGGCCAGATCATCTGGAGGCCTTCGAGGGCGAACATCGGCTCCCAGCCCGGCGGCGGGGTCGCCGGGCAGCTGAACATGTCGGCGAGTTCGCCCCGGCCGAGCAGCCGGGCGAGGTCGACCCAGTCCGCCGGACCGGGGTCGGTGGACACCGCGGAGAAGGTCGAGACTCCCGGCGGATAGGTGGCGGCCCGGCCGAGCCGGCGGGCGAGGTGCGTGTGGTGACCGCGGAGTGACTCGCCCACCGGGTCGTCGAGCACGACGGCGTCGCCGTCCTCCATCGTGGCGTACCTCTCCGGTCGTGCGGATGAATCAGACGACCAGGATGCCATCGGGCGTCGTCTTCGACCCGCACGGCTCGTACGGCAGGGCGGCACAACCCGTGCCGACGGTCACCCGGAAGGACAGCGGGTTCGGCTGCCGGTCCGTCGTCAGGTCAGGTGCTGTTCGAGTTCCGTGACGGTGCCCTTGCGCAGTTCGTTCACGACGGGGATGGAGGTGGAGATGTGGCCGCGGGGCTGGAGGCCGATGAGCGCGCGCAGTGGCTGCTCGCCGGTCAGTACCGCCGCGTACTCCTCGCCGACCTGGAAGGCGCTCCGGACCTCGGTCGGGCTGCCGGCCGGGATCCCGGGGCCCCAGCCGCCCGTCACCTGACGCTGGATGTGGTTCAGCTCGTGCGCCAGGATGATCTCCCGGGTGGCGAGCGTGTAGCCGTTCCAGGTGCCGCTGGTGATGTCGGGGACCAGCGCGGTGGCGGTGGCCGTGGGGACCACACGGCCGGCGGGCACCAGCTTGGTCGCGTCCTTCTCCTGCCCGACGACCAGTCCGGTGTGCCAGCCCTGGCCCTTCCACAGCGGAGTCGCCTCGGTCTGGGCGTCGCCCGGGAGCATCGCCAGAGTCTCCTGGCTGCCGCCCATGACGATCAGCCGGCCTCCGGTCTGCACTCGCGCCTCGATGGCCCCCAGTGCCTGGCGGGTCGGCGTGAAGTGCAGCAGGATCGCGACGCGCGTGAGCAGGTCGGCGATCGCCGATCCGGTCGGCGGGGAAAGCGTCAGCATCGCGCCGCGGGCCTTCTCCGAGATTCCCTGCAGGGCGCCTATGGCGGCCCGGACGTTGCGGAACACGATGACGCGGCCGGCGAGGTACTCGTCCCAGAGCCGTGTGGCCTCGGTGGTGTCGGTCGCGCCGAGGACGGGGGCGGCGATCGGGGTCGAGGCGGAGACGTACCGGCGGATGATGTTCGTGAGCTGGGTGTACGTCTCCTCGAGGAGCAGTAAGCCGGCTGCGACGGGGATCGGTGCCTTGAACTTCTCCGTCGTCTTCACTCCGGCGGTCAGCGGGCGCAGGTAGTCGTCGAGTGCCTTGAGCATGCCGAACCGTACGCTGAGCACGTTCTGGAAGAGCCCGGGCAGGTCCGCGCCCTGGAGCCTGGCCAGCTCGGCGAGCGGCTGCTGCTTGAGCCGGTCGACCAGGTTCCGCATGCGGCGAACGTAGATCTCGTCGGGTGTCCCCTGAGCCGGGTTGGCGTTGAGCCACTGGAGGACGTCCTCCACGTCGTTGAGGCCGGCCGGGGCCTGGGCGGCGCTCGTGATGAAGGCGTCCAGCTGCTCGTGGTGCACCAGCAGGTCGGGGTGGTCGGTGACGAGTTCCGTGGCGTCGGTGTACGTCTTCGTGCCCACCGTGATCGCGGTCATGGTCGCTCCTCCTTGACGGTTGGGGCGAGAGTAAGCCGCCGCTCGACGCCCCGGAACGGCCCGAAAGCGGACAGTGATCGTTTGTTGAAAACGCGTGCTTTCCCGACCGCCGCGGAGTATGGCGGTGCATGCGAGCGCATGGCTCCGCTACGAAACGACCTTCCACATTCCGCCGGAACGGTGGAGCCGGAATTACGGCTGCTGCGACACTCCCGGTCGCCTCAAGGGACGGCTGGGCGGCCGGGTACGGCTCGAACTGACCTGGCGCGCCGACCCTCCGCGCACGCTGCCGCACGGCGCCGACCAGCTCTCGAGCGGGCGGTCAGGAACGGACGGCGGTGGTCGCTGCGCTGCCCGCCGACGAGGCCACCCGCGTGCCACCAGCCGCCAGGTCACACAGGTCTCAAGTGAGACGCGCATCACATTCTCCTCGGGACTCATGCCGACCCGTTCGCTGTTCAAGCGATGTATCCGCAGAAACGGGGACAAGATCCCCGGTTCTGCGACACGGGGCTGAGGGGGCAGGCATGAGCAGTACGGATACGGCGCGGTCGCAGGGCGCGCGCGGGTGTCTGGCTCCGTGCCGCAGAGCCGACGCGTCCCGTAACCATGAGCGGATTCTGACCGCCGCTCGTGCCGTCTTCGTCGAGGACGGGCTCGAGGCGTCGCTCGACGAGGTCGCCCGGCGCGCGGGTGTCGGCAACGCCACCCTCTATCGCCATTTCGGCGACCGTGAAGATCTCATTCGCCAGGTCGCCACGCACGTCATCGCGCAGGTCGCCGATGATGCCGAGAGCGCGCTGGCCGAGGAGGACGATCCCTTCCAGGCGCTTCGCCGCTGTGTCGAGGCCGCCGCCTCCCACGGCGTCGGCGCGGTGCTGCAGGTGGTGCGCGGACAGTTCGTCAAGGACGAGGAGTTCTTCGCGGTACGCGCCCGCGGTAGGGCCGCATTCGAAGAGATCATGCGGCGGGCCCGGGAGAGCGGGCAGCTCCGCCCCGACGTGACGTTCGACGACGTCTGGGGCATGCTCGCCCAGCTCACGCGGCCACTGCCGTGCTGCGACCGGGCGGATTTCGACGTCCGTGCCGGCCGGTACATCGAACTGTTCCTGGCCGGTCTGCGCGCCCCCGCGCCCGGCGAACTGCCCGCCTAGTCCCCCGCGTCAACCGATTCCATCCCTCAACGCTGACCCAAGCGGCGAAGCCGCCGCTGACCTTCATATCTCGCCTGAACGCTGGAGATACCTTCCGTAATGTCGACAACCGCACCAACCGTTCAGCGGAACGGCACCATGGCCGCACAGCCGGCCGTCTCCCGGCGATGGACGGCCCTGCTCTTCATCGCCCTCGCCCAGTTGATGGTCGTGCTCGACGCGACCATCGTGAACATCGCCCTACCGTCCGCGCAGCGGGCGTTGCACATCTCCGACGGTGACCGCCAGTGGGTGATCACCGCCTACACCCTCGTCTTCGGCGGCCTGCTCCTGTTCGGCGGCCGGATCGCCGATCTCGTGGGCCGCAAGCGTACGTTTCTGATCGGCCTGGTCGGCTTCGCCGGTGCCTCGGCCATCGGCGGCGCGGCCGTCAACACCGGCATGCTGCTCGGCGCCCGTGCCCTCCAGGGCGCGTTCGGTGCCCTGCTCGCGCCGGCGGCGCTCTCGTTGCTCGCCACCATGTTCACCGAACCGCGGGAGCGGGCCAAGGCGTTCGGCATCTACGGCGCGATCGCGGGTGGTGGCAGCGCCGTCGGCCTGATCCTCGGCGGTGTGCTGACCGAGTACCTGAACTGGCGCTGGGCGCTCTATGTGAACGTGCCCATCGCGGCCGTGGCGTTCGTCGGCGCGGTGGCGTTCGTCCACGTCGCGGCGTCCACGGGCGGGCAGCAGCGCGCCCGCCTGGACATTCCCGGCGTCATCCTGGTGACCGCGGGTCTGGTGTCGCTGGTGTACGGCTTCACGCGCGCCGAGTCGCAGGGGTGGAGCGAGGGCGGCGTGATCGGCCTGTTCGTCGCCGCGGGCGTGCTGCTGGTCGCGTTCGTCGTCGTCGAGGCCCTGACGCGGGCGCCGTTGCTGCCCCTGCGCGTGGTCCTGGACCGGAACCGCGGCGGCGCCTACCTCGCGGTCGGCCTGGCCGTGATCGCCATGTTCGGGCTCTTCCTCTTCCTGACGTACTACCTGCAGATCGTCAAGGGCTACTCGCCGGTCCGCAGCGGCCTGGCCTTCCTGCCGTTCACCGCGGGCATGATCACCGGCTCGACGCAGATCGCGGCGCGGCTGATGCACCGCGTCCCGGCGCGGGCCCTGATGGTGCCCGGCCTGCTCGTCGCCGCGGCCGGGATGGTCCTGCTCACCCAGCTCAAGGTGGACAGCTCGTACGTCGGCGTGGTCCTGCCCGCCGAACTCCTCATCAGCCTGGGGCTGGGCTCGACCATGATGCCCGCCATGAACCTGGCGACCAGCGGCGTCTCCCCGCAGGACGCGGGTGTGGCGTCGGCGATGGTCAACACGGCCCAGCAGGTCGGCGGCTCGATCGGCACGGCCCTGCTCAACACGATCGCCGCGACGGCCACGACCACCTACATCGCCTCGCACGCGCACGGCCGGCCGTCGGGCCTGCTCGTGGCGGTCGGCCAGGTGCACGGCTTCACGGTCGCCATCTGGTGGGGGGCGGGCATCATCCTGCTGGCCGCCCTGTTCGTGGCCGTACTGATCAACGGCAGGAGGGGCGGCCGGCGGCTCTCCGCATCGCCGGCCGACCGGTCGGAAAGCGTGGAGGACGCACCGGCACGGGCTCGCGTCTCGGCGGGCGCGCACGCGGGAACGAGGCCGGGCCGGGTCGCTCAGCCGAACCCCGCACCGAGCGTCGAATCGCCGTCCGCCGGCGACGCCCCCGTGCTCGGCGGCATGGCGGTCGGCGGCCGGATCCGCGGGGCGGGGGGCGCCCCACTGCCCGGAGCCACGATCACCCTGGTCGAACTCGGCGGGCGCCAACTCGGCCGGGCCACGACCGGAGACGACGGATCGTACGCGCTGGGTGTCCCGGCCGCCGGCTCGTACGTGCTCATCGTGGCGGCCGACGGGCACCAGCCGCAGGCGGCCACGGTCACGGTCGGCGACGAACCGCTCTTCTACGAGCTGGCGCTGTCCGGCACGTCCGGGCTGGCCGGTGTCGTCCGCAGCGCCACGACCGGAGGCGCGATCGCCGGGGCGACGGTCGTCGTGACCGACCTCCGCGGTGACATCGTCGCCTCCACCGAGACGGACCAGAGCGGCGGGTTCTCCGTCAATGACCTGGTCTCCGGCACCGTCACCCTGGTCGCCGACGCGAACGGCTACCGGCCGAGCGCGGTACGGGTCGAGGTGGGCGACCAGGACACCACCCAGTGCGACGTGGAGCTACGGGCCGGTGGCCGGCTCAGGGGCACCGTACGCGCCGGGGCGGGGAACACGCCGCTGGGCGATGCCCGGGTCGCTCTGGTCAACGCCGCGGGCGACACGGTCGCCGTCACCACGACCAGCCCCGATGGCGAGTACGCCTTCACGGGCCTGGACCACGGGGAGTACACCGTGACCGCCAGCGCCTACCGGCCGGCCACGACCACGATGACCGTCGACGGCACGGACCCGGCCACGGCCGATCTCCGGCTCGGCCATCCCGACGAATGACGAGGTGAACGAGAGCAGCGGTCGGCGATTCTGTGAGACAGATTGACTCGCAGTCGCCTTCGTGAGAGCGTGACCTCCTGTGAGACATTTCGTCTCACAGGAGGTTCGTCTTTCCAGGGAGAGTCGTGCGTATCGTCGTTCTGGGCGCCACCGGCGCCACTGGCCGCCACGTACTGACCGTCGCGCTCGACCGGGGGCACCAGGTCGTCGCGCTGGCTCGGCGGCCCGAGGCGCTGTCCGGCATGGCCCACGGCCGTCTGGAGGTCAGGCAGGCGGACGCGCGTGTTCGTGACACGGTCACCTCGGCCTGCCGCGACGCCGACGCGCTCATCAGCGCATTGGGAAACAGGAAAGAACCGGCCGACACCCTGTCGGCCGGTGCCCGCGCCGTCGCCGAGGCCACGCCGTCCCGGGTCGCCTGGATGGGCACGTTCGGCGCAGGGGACTCCCGCCACCGCGCGGGACCGCTGTACGACTTCATCCTGCGCCGCGTGCTCGGCGACGGCTTCGCCGACAAGGCGGCCGCGGACGCCGTGGTCGCCGGTCCGCGAACCACGCTGTTCCATCCCGTCATGCTCACCGACCGGCCGGCGACGGGTGAGGCCACGGTCGTTCCGCTCGACGTCCTTGACCGGTCCTGGCGGCTCATGCCGCCGAAGGTCACTCGTGCCGATGTCGCCGCGGCGATGGTCACCGAGATCGAGAGTCCGGCGTACGCCGGCCGTACCGTCGCGGTGTACTGAGGAGATCCCCGATGTCCACCGAGACGTGGCCGCTGGTGTACGGCATGCTCTCCGCGTACTGCCTGGCCGGCTGCCTCATGGAGCACTTCGCCGTCTTCTCGGGCTGGACGGCCGTCGGCTCTGAGGAGTTCGAGGCCGTCCAGACCGCCCAGGGCCGCGGCAGCGGGGTGGTCTACGTGCTCCCGAAGCTCGCGCTCACCGCCCTGGTGATCGTGCTGCTCGTCGTCGCGCCGGACGGCATGCCGTCGTGGGCGCTCTGGGCCGGCCTGGCCGCGCTGACCGTGTCGTGGGCGGTGAGTGCCTTCGTGGACGTGCCGCTCCAGCGCCGCCTTCGGCGGACCGCCGACCGGCGTGGCATCGAACGGCTGGTGCGCACCGACCGGTTCCGCGTCGCGGCGATGGCCGTGCACTTCGGCTTCGCCATCGTCGTCGTCGCGTCGATCTAACGGCGCCAGGTCCCGACGCTGTCGATGAGGCGGTCGATGAGGTCGTCGGAGACCGCGTCCTTCTGCATGGTCGTGAGGTAGACGATCGGCCCGACGAGCATCGCCGACAGGTCCGCCGGGCCGACGTCGGTCTCGACCTCTCCGCCGGCGGCGGCCGACCGGACGGCGGCGTGGATCCGTTCGGCGATCGTCTTGACGGACTCATCGCGCTGGTGGGCGATCTGCGGGTCCCAGATCGCGGACTGGTGCAGCGTCAGCGCGACGGCGGCGACGGCCGGTACGGAGAGCTCGTCGGCCATCTGCCGCAGCTGCCGATGCAGCCACGGGCGGACCGGTGTCTCGGGATCCTTGAAGAGCGGCTGGTCGGCTCCGCCCATGACCTCGAGCAGCAGTTGCTCGGCCCGTGGCCAGTGCCGGTAGACGGTGGCGCGCCCCACGCCTGCCTGCTGAGCGACTCGCTGATGCGTGATCGCACCGGGCCCCTCGCTCACCAGCAGTTCCCGGGCGGCGACGAGCATCGCCTCCCGGCTGCGCGCGGCCCGTGGATCCGTCGAGTAACTCACCGTCAGATCGTATGAGACGCCTTGGCTCACTGGCGTGGACAGGCGCCTGTGGATCACGGCGTCGTGCCGGCGGTCTCCTCGTGGCGTCACCCGGCGATCGGGTGGAGTGATCGACGTACCCGGTCGAGGACGCGCGCGGACTCCGAGCCCGGCTCCGCCGTGTAGAGCACGAGGGTCTGCGCGGTGGGGTAGGCGGTGACGAAGGCGTCCCAGTTCACGGTCATGGTCCCGAACCGGGGGCTGACGACGCGCTTGGTTCCGGACGAGTTGCCGTGCACGTCGTGCCGGGCCCAGAGCCGTCGGAACGGGTCGCTGCCGGCGGAGAGCCGGCCGAGCAGGGAGTGCAGCTCGGCGTCGTCCTCCCGGCCGCGCGCCATGCTGCGCAGTGCCGCCACCGCCTCGGTCGCGACGTCTTCCCAGTCCGGATAGACCGATCGGGCGTCGGGGTGCAGGAAGACGTACTCGAGCTGGTTGCCGCGGCCCGCGGCACCGAGGAAGGCCTCCGCGACGCGGCTGCAGGACACGACGTCGAAGTACGGGCCGAGGATGTAGGCGATCTCGTCACCGAAACGGCTCAGCGCACGCGCCAGCGCGGGGACCGGCCGGCCGGTGTCGACCAAGCCGGGCGGCTCGCCCACCGGCCAGACCAGCGAGTGCAGGTAGCGCACGGCCTCGCCGTCCAGGCGCAGGACCGCGGCCAGGGCGTCGAGGACCTGGCGCGACGGTGAGCGGTCCTTGCCCCGCTCCAGCCGCGTCAGGTACTCGACGCTGATGCCGGCGAGGGTGGCGACCTCTTCGCGGCGCAGCCCGGGAACGCGACGTCCCGGCACGCGGGCGACGAGGCCCGCCTCCTCCGGAGTCACCAGTTCACGGCGGGCCCGCAGGAACTCGCCGAGCCGGTTGTCATCACGCACGGCTCGAGGCTAGTGCGGTTCCGGTCATGCTGAGGGGCCCTGTCAGGTCCCCCCTCGGCAGGGCCTTCACGAGGCGGCACGATGGTCGCGAGGCTGCCGCCATGACCACCGACACCTCCCGCGCCCTCGACCCGTCGCTGCGGGGCAAGGTCGCGCTCGTCACCGGGGCCTCCTCCGGGATCGGGACGGCCATCGCCCGCGCCCTCGCCGCCCGGGGCGCCGCCGTCGCCGTCGCCGCGCGCCGGCGCCCGCTGCTCGACCAGCTCGTCGCCGAGATCGAAGCCGGCGGCGAGACCGCGGTCGCGATCGAGCTGGACGTCACCGACGAGACGGCATGCCGGAACGCCGTCGAGCAGTGCGTGCAGCGGCTCGGAGCCCTGGACATCCTGGTCAACAACGCCGGAGTGATGTTGCTCGGGCCCATCGAGGACGCCGACACCGAAGACTGGCGCCGGATGATCGACACCGATGTCCTCGGAGTCATGTACATGACCCACGCGGCCCTGCCCCACCTGCTCCGTGCCCGTGGCACCGTCGTGCAGCTGTCCTCGGTCGACGGACGGACCGCGGGCGCGTTGACCGGCGTCTACAACGCCGCCAAGTGGGCCGTCAACGCCTTCTCCGAGTCGCTGCGCCAGGAGGTGACCACGCGAGGAGTCCGCGTCGTGCTGATCGAACCGGGCGCGACCGCTACGGACCTGGCCTCTCACATCACCCATGCCCCGACCCGCGAAGCCGTGGCCGAGTTCGCCGCCGCGCTGCGGCCCCTGACGCCGGATGACGTCGCCGCCGCGACGCTCTACGCGGTGACACAGCCTCCGCACGTGGCGGTCAACGAGGTTCTCCTGCGCTCGGTCGACCAGCAGCGCTGAGGTTCCGAACACATCGGCACGACCGGCCGTTCGAACGCAGGTGAGCAGGTCGAGCGGCGGCGCCCGGACCGCGACCTTTCCGCCTGATGATCTGGTGCCTGCGGTCGTGCTGTGCTGAAACCAGTTCGTCCGTTTCAAGGTACAGGTGAGGAACGTCGTGTCCGCGCTCAAGGCCGATAGGCGTGAACGGGACAGACCGTGGGGTTGAGCGTGGTCGACCGGAGCCGATCTCGGTGGCAGCGTTTCCGGTCGCGCGAGGTGGAGCTCTCGGCCGTCGAGGATCTGCTGCGGGCGGTGCGCGACGGGCGGGGCGGAGCGATGGTCGTCCGCGGCGAGGCGGGCGTCGGTAAGACCGCGCTGCTGGAACAGGCGCTCGCGGTGGTTCCGCAGGCGCGTCGCCTGGACGCGGCGGGCCGGGAGTTCGAGACCGAGCTCTCGTTCACGGCGTTGCATGAGCTGTGCGTTCCGCTGCTGGACGGGATGGACGGCCTCCCGGGTCCGCAGCGCGCGGCGCTGGAGGTGGCCTTCGCGGCCCGTGAGGGGGCGGCGCCCGATCGATTCCGGGTCGGCCTGGCGGTGCTGGGGCTGCTGACCAGTGCCGCGCGTGAACGGCCGATCGTGTGTGTGATCGATGACGCGGACTGGATCGATGACGCCTCGGCGCAGGTGCTGGCGTTCGTCGCCCGTCGCGTCGGGGACAGCCCGGTGGCGTTGCTGTTCGCGCTGCGCGGGCCGGTGGCACCGGGCCTTCTCGCGGGGTTGCCGGTGCGGGCCGTGACCGGCCTCGGCCCCGAGGACGCGCTGGCGTTGTTCTCCTCGCGGATCCACGTGCCGGTGGACGAGCGGATCCGCGACCAGATCCTCGCGGAGTCGCGCGGCAATCCGCTGGCATTGATCGAACTGGCGCGCGGTATCGGGATACCGGAACTGGCCGGTGGCTTCGGCCCGCCGGAGGCGCTGCGGGTGCCCGAGCGGATGGAGGCCGCCTACCGGAAGCGGCTGGCGGCCCTGCCGGAGCCGACGCGGCGGCTCCTTCTCATCGCGGCCGTCGAGCCCCTGGGCGAGCCGGTCCTGTTGTGGCGCGCGGCGGAACTGCTGGGCGTCGGGACCGAGGCGGTCACGGCGGCTGAGAAGGCAGGGCTGCTGGACATCGGTGTCGGCGTGCGCTTCCCTCACCCGCTGGTAAGGTCCGTGGTCTCCCGGGCGGCGGCGCCGGAGGAGCGCCGCGCCGTACACCAGGCGCTCGCGCAGGTGACCGAACCGCACTGGGGCGCGGACCACCGTGCCTGGCACGGTGCGCAGTCCGTCCTGCGCCCCGACGAGTCCATCGCCGGGGAGCTGGAACGGTCGGTGGACCGCGCTCACGCGCGCGGCGGCGTGGCTGCGGCCGCCGGGTTCCTCGAACGCGCCGCGGCCCTGAGCCCTGATCCGGATCGGCGGTCGGACCGGGCCCTGGCGGCCGCTCGGTTCAAGCATCAGGCGGGCGCCACCGAGGCCGCGACCAGGCTCCTGGCCACCGCCCAGGCAGGACCGCTGGACGCACGGAGACACGCACTGGCCGAGCTGCTCCGCGCTCAGATCGAGATGGGCGGCGGACACCGCGTCACGGCCGCCGATCGGCTGCTCGACGCGGCCAGGGGGCTGGCGCCGTACGACCGGGCCCTGGCCGAGATGACGTACCTGGAAGCGCTCACGGCCGCGATCTGCGCCGGCCGCCTCGGCGAACGCAGCCGGCTCGCACAGGACGCGCGTACGACACGCGCCGCGCTCGCCACGGCGGATCCCACAGCGCCCGAGCCCGCCTCGTCCCTGCTCATCGACGCGCTGACCGATCAGCTGATCGACGGTCACGCCAACGCGGCCCCGCTGTTGAGAAAGGCCGTCGACGCCCTGGTCCCGGCCGACTCCGTCCAGGTCTCCGACGTCCGCCGGCTCAGGCCCGCCTGCGTGGCCGCGGTCGATCTGTGGGACGAGCACGCCTGGCGCGTGCTCGCCGAGCGCTACGTACGGACGGTGCGCGAGCTCGGCGCGCTCATCGAACTGCCGGTCGCCTCGCGCTGCCTGGCGCTGTACCGCATCCACGCCGGCGAGTTCGGTGAGGCGGCGGCGCTGATCGATGTGGCGCATGAGTCGGCGGAGGCGAACGGCGCCCGCGACTCCTCCTGGGCCGACATCGTGCTCGCGGCCTGGCACGCCGATCCGGACCGGACGGCCGCGCTGTCGGAGACGACAAAGATCTTGGCGCGCGAGCGCGGTCAGGGCTGGGTGCTCTCGGCGGTCGACTACGCGACCGCGGTGCTGCACAATGCCACCGGCCGCTACCAGACCGCCGCCCAGACCGCCCGCGTGGCGGGTGAACACGACGAGCCGGGCCTCAGCTCCCTCGTCCTCCCGGAACTGATCGAGGCCGCCACCCGTACGGGAGACGCCGACCTCGCCGAACGAGCATTCGAGCGGCTCGCCGAGCGCACCGGTGTGTCCGGCACCGAGTGGGCACTGGGCATCGAGGCCCGCTCCCGCGCCCTGCTCAGCTCGGGCTCACGGGCGGAAGACCTGTACAAGGAGGCGATCGATCGGCTCGGGCGCAGCCACGCCGCCGTGCAACTGGCCCGCGCCCGTCTGGTCTACGGGGAATGGCTGCGCCGCGAGTCCAGGCGCGGTGACGCCCGCCTGCAACTCCGCATCGCCCATCAGGAGCTGTCCACCATCGGCGCCACCGGATTCGCCGCGCGTGCCGCCCGCGAACTGTCCGCCTGCGGCGACCGCCCGCCCGAAGCCACCGCCACGCCCTTCGACCGCCTGACCGCCCAGGAACTGAAGATCGCCCGCATGGTCGCCCACGGCGCCACGTCCAAGGAGGCGGCCGGCCGGCTCTTCCTCAGCCCGCGCACCATCGACGCCCACGTGCGCAACATCTTCAAGAAACTCGGCCTCAGCTCCCGCAGCCAACTGCGCGCGCTGCGGACGCGCCTGCCCTCCGACCCGCATGACAACCACACGACCTGCTGACGTCCCAACGCAGAAATCCGACAACATGGGAAGGCATACCCTCATGTCCGACATCTCGACGACGTTCGTTCTTGTTCCCGGCGCTTGGCAGGGCGGCTGGGCATGGCAGCCGGGCGGCCCGGATCGGTCTGGCACCGCTGATGGTGTCCGGCGGCCACCAGTCCATGCTGACGCGGCCCGACGAGGTCGCCGCGGCGCTCCTCAAGTGCTGATCGCGTATCCCGGCTTGGGCGGTGCCACGGTGGCACTGGGTGATTTTTATGTACGTCGGTCAGGCGTTGTCTGCGAATACCGGTAAATCGTCGAGCCCGTCGCACTTGAACGGCGTTGGAAATTACCTATTGGCTCGCGATCGCATGGCATAATAATTTGGGTGGGCAAACTTGAAGTTCTCCGCGAAGAAGCGCTCAAGAAGGGCGTGCCGGCTCCCGATGTAGAGCGATGGCTGAGCACTGCCCGCCGGCGTGTGACGCTGCTGACCACCGGCGACGGGCCGGTCGTAGGCCAGGCGGGTGGGCACCCGATTCTCCCGGTCGACGCGCCGGACATACAGTGGCCTTTCGTGTTCTCGCTCGACTGTGCGGCGATACCCCGGCAGGCGACGGACATTCCTCTGCCGCCGGACGGTCACCTGCTGTTCTTCACCCAGAGCGATGACTTCGGGCCGGATCTGAACGGCGAGGTGATGTACGTCCCGGCCGGGATACCCGTGGTGGAGCGCACCTCTCTTCCCGACGATTTCCCACGCAGTGATCTCTACCTGTCCATCGTCCCGTCCATGCCCGACGAAGGCCCCGATCAGCCAGAGCATCCCTACCTGAACGAGCTGAAAGATGTGTGGACGGAAAAGAAGGACGACATCATACGCGACGGGCCGATTCGCATAGGCGGATATCCCGACGAGATACAGATCAACCCGGTTGAGCAGGCCGAGGAAGAGGATCCCGGCAAGGAGTGGATCCTGCTCGCCGAATGGGACACCCCCGTCTGGAGTGGAGCGCTCGGGATCGTCCATTGGGTGATCCCGCGCGAGGACCTGGCCGCGCGGCGGTTCGATCAGGTCAGAATCAGTCTCGACATCGTCTGACCGTTCGACTCATCCAGCGCTGTCCGGGTCATCGACGTCGTCGAGGTAGAAGCGGACGGAGGCGATCTGCTCGTCGCGCAGTCGCAGGATGGCCACGCCGCGTGAGAGGTATCGCTCGCCGTCCACCGTGGTGCCGGCGATCTCCCACTCGCTCCACACCTGGTCGCGGTCCGTGACGGACTGCCGTACGGTCGCCGCGAGGTCGGGAACGTGCGCGAACAGTCCCGCCCAGTTGCGCCGCATGCCCGCACGGCCGGTGAAGCTCCGCGCCGGATGGAGCGGGATCACCGAGCGGAAGTCCTCGGTGAAGCACTCGGCCAGGGCATCCAGGTCGTGACTGTTCATGGCCTTTTCCATGCGCCGCAGGACATCCGTACTCACCGATTTCTCGTTCATGGCAGCGAGGATGCCAGTCGGAATCACGGTCTGCCTGGGCCGATCTGTCCCAGGCAGACCGTCCCGGTCCGGCCGTCGACGATCTCGCCGAGCCGTGCAGCGTCGGCGGAGCCTGGACGCGCGGTGAAGATCACCGCAACCGCATCGCCGTCCGGAACCGCGAGCAGATCGCAGTCGAGCGTGAGCTCGCCGACGTCCGGATGGTGCAGCACGGCCCGATCCTCCGCCGCGACAGCGGTTCTCGCCGTACGCCACAGGCCGTCGAACGTCCCGCTCTCGCTCCGCAGCTCGTCCACGAGAGTGGCGAGCGAGGTGTCGGCCGGGTAGCGCAGGGACGCGGTCCGAAGCCGGGCGGCGAGCATGGTCTCGAAGCCGGCCACGCGCTCGGCGGTCCGCCTGACCCGGCTGGGCGCACCGCCGAAGGTGCGCCACGCGATGTTCCCGTCCCAGCGGTGCGCGGTCGGTTCCCCGCACCGCAGCGCCGCCCACGCGCCGTTCCAGGCGACCACGTTCCACGCCGCGTCGCACAGGCACACCGGAGTGCCGTCGAGCCGTTCGAGCAGCCGTATCGCGCCCGTCCCGACCTCGCGTGGCACCTGCCCGTCGGCCGCGGCGTGCCCGGACAGCGCGCAGAGCCGCTCGTACTCTGCCCGCCCCAGCCGCAACGCGCGCGCGAGGGCGGCCACCACGCCGGCGGACGGGTGGCGGCCCCCCTGCTCCAGCCGCCGGACGTAGTCCGCGGACACCCCGGCCAGCTCGGCGAGCTCCTCCCGGCGCAGCCCGGGAGCCCGCCGCCGTCCACCGGCGGGCAGCCCGACGGTGGCGGGCGCGGTGTGTTCCCGCAGCCGGCGCAACGCCGCCCCGAAATCCTGTTGCCCCATCACTCAGTGCCCCCCGTTATGCCAGGACTGATTAACGGCGTAGTCCACCCGCAAGAGCGGTCCCTACGCAATCACCCCGTGCCGATGTAGGCGATAAATGCCTATTCGCTTCGGTGCGGCGTTATGCCCGTCGCGGGCGCCGCTATGGTCGAGTCGCTCGAGTGATCCGGCCATCACCAAGCTGAGGACCAGCGGTGACCGGCGCCCGCTGGTCACCGTTGCTGACCGACCAACACGGATATGCGATAGCGCACCATGATCCACCTAAGAATTTACAGTCTTCATCCCGACAAGATCGACCGGCTCAGGGCGTGGTTCGCCGAAGCCGAGCGGCGGGCGGACGAGGTCCGCGACGATGCCGAACGCAAGGCCGTCATGGCAGACGTGATCGCGAAATTCGAAGAGCCGCAACGTCTCCTTGACATTCGCGCGTAGCGGCCACTGTCCCTCGCATCCCCGGGTCGCCCTCATGGACGGCGGCCATGTGCAGGGTGCTCCACACCGTGGCGGCACCGACCTTCCGGTCCGGGCCTGCCGGTTCCGCTGACCGAAAACCCCAGGTCACCGCCGGTAGGCGACTTCTGGGCATCACGCCGGACTTCGTGGGAGAAGTCCCACCACGGCAAGCCAGGTTGTTTATCTAAGGAACCTGATATAAGGTTCCTGATACGCGTCACGTCACGGACTCCATGGAGAGAAGGAACGAATGGTCACTCCCACTGCGGCCGGCACTCTCCGGCCCACCCGCACCGAGACCCGTACGCTCCAGGTCGGCTCCGTCGGCCCCGTCGAGGTCACGGTTCAGGACCGCGATCGCACCCGGCCGTTCTTGCTCCTGCACGGCGGTGGCGGCGTGCGGACGATGGCCGGCTTCGCCGACCTGCTCGCCGAACGCACCCACTCCCGGGTGCTGCTGCCCACTCACCCCGGCTTCGGTGGCACGCCGAAGGCCGAGGGGCTGACCGGCGTCACCGAGCTGGCCCGGGCGTACGTCGCCCTGCTGGAGCAACTCGACCTCACCGACGTGACCGTGATCGGCAACTCCTTCGGGGGGTGGCTGGCCGCCGAGATCGCCCTGCAGGAGAGCCCGCGAGTCAGCGGTGCGGTGATCGTCAACGGAATCGGCATCGAGGTCGAGGGCCACCCGATGACCGACGTCAGCGGCCTGTCGCCGACCGAGCTCCTGTCGTACTCCTTCCACGACGCGAGGAAGGCGCCCGCTCCGCCGAGCGGCACGGGCACCGGGCCCAGCCCCGACGTACGGGCACTGGTCGGTTACACGGGCCCGACCATGTCCGACCCGACACTGGCCGAGCGGCTCGGCGGTCTCGACCTCCCGGTCCACGTGCTGTGGGGCGAGAGCGACCGCATCGTCGATCCGGAGTACGGCAAGGCCTTCGCCGCCGCGATCCCGTCGTCGACCTTCACACTGCTGCCCCGCACCGGTCACATGCCGCAGGTCGAGACGCCCGAGGAACTGCTGGGCGCGCTGTTCGACCTCGGCGACCGGTGACATCCCGACCTGCAAGGAGAGAACATCATGAGCACCCCACTGAACGTGACCCGGATCGGGCACGCCTGCCAGCTGATCGAGATCGGCGGGACCCGTGTCCTCACCGACCCCTGGTTCACCCAGACCGCGACCTACTACCAGGGTGAGCCGGTCGCCTCGAGCGTCGAAGAGCTGGGGCGCGTCGACGCCGTCGTGGTCAGCCACGAGCACTACGACCACTGCGACCTCGACGCCCTCGTCGCCGCGAGCTTCGACCTCGACGTACCCCTGATCGGGCCCGGCACCGTCGCGGCCATCGCGCGGGACAAAGGATTCCGCGACATCCGCGCCATCGAGGCGTGGGAGGCCACCACCGTCGGCGACCTCACCGTGACCGCGACCCCCGGCCGGCACGGCGTCCACGAGGTCACGTTCATGATCGAGACAGGGGGGCGCGCCGTCTTCTTCGGCGGCGACTCGCTGCGCGTGCCGGAGCTGGACACCATCCCGGACAGGTTCGGCCACGTCGACCTGGCCATCTTGCCGACCAACGGCCTGTGCATCCGGCCGATGAACCTGCGCCAGGTGGTCATGGACGCCGAGGAGGCGGCCGGGCTGACGGCCGTGCTCAAGCCGACGCTGGCCGTGCCCCACCACTACGCCTTCCACAGCGGCCGGCTGGGCGACCGGATGATCACCAAGGGCGACCGGGACCCGCGGCACTACGCCGACGCGGTCGCGAGAATCGCCCCGGAGATCGAGGTCCGGCTGGTCCTGCCCGGAACTCCGGTGACGGTTCCGTGAGCGCCACACCGGCCCACCTGACTGCCAGTCACGGATGGAAACCATGGACCTCAGGTCACTTCGATATGCGATCACGCTAGCGGAGGAGCTGCACTTCGGCCGTGCCGCGCGGCGGCACTACATCAGCGCGCAGCCGTTCGGCCGCCACATCCGGAATCTGGAGCGCGAACTGGGGGTCCGGCTCTTCGAGCGCACCAGCCGGCGAGTCACCGTGACCCCGGCGGGTGCGCGGTTCCTGGCCCAGGCCCGGGCGATCGTGAATGCGGTGGACGCGCTCACCGACCCGCGCCGCTGGGCCGAGCCCGACGAGGAAGACCCGACCGTCAGGGGTGCCATCGGGCGGCGATCAGGCGGTGACGGTCCCTCCGGCTTCGGTCGCCTGGAGGACGGCGAGGGTGGCTCGGGCCTGCTCGGACATGGCCGGGACGTGCGCGAGGGCGGCCTCCGGCAGGTACGCCATGACGACCTCCAGTTCGGCCGGGGTGCCCACCTGCTCGAAGAAACCGATGTTGAGGTGGACGCCCACGGGCGGGGCCGACGCGATCACCGCGCGGGAGAACTCCGCCCAGGCCTCATCGGTCATGTGCACCGCGAGCGCGGGGAACAGGACCGGTTCCTCGTGCTCAAGGTGCGTGTGCACCAGGTCGCGTACGGTGGCCGCGGCCGCGGCGAGCCCGGGCCGGTCCGCGTCGTCGCGCACGGGAAGGGCGGCGAGCGAGTCCAACGCCGCGTCGAGCGCGTCGTGTTCCGTGCTGAGCTCGGCCAGCCCGGCGCCGGCCTCGGGGTCGGCGGCGATCAGTTGCGGCCAGATCACCCCGTCTTCGCTCTCATGGTGATGCCGCAGCGTCGCCACCAGGAAGTCGCGCAGCTCCGCCAGCGCGGCCGGCGGGGCGGTATCGCGCCGGGCGGCGTCGGCCAGCAGGGACGTCGCGGCCCGATGCATCTTGTGCAGCAGCCGAGTCTCGGTGATCGCCGCAGGCTCCGTCGAATTCATGCTCACGATGCATTTCCTCTTTCGTCCTTAATGTCTATTCGCCATTATCGCGAACCAGGCATCAAGGGCTGCGAAAGATCTGTCGGTGATCAGAACCTTTTCGGCTGTTGATCCCCGTCACGCGTTGTGCCGCAAGCGTGACCTAACGGGTCACTCCGGCCGGTCGAAGGTCAGCTTGAGTTTGAACACGCCCGGTGGCCGGACCCACGACCCGCCTTCGTCGTTGGCGTCGACCACCCGGGCGTTCCTGAGGTCGAATGCGACCGTTCCGCCGGTGGTCTTGGCCGGCACCGAGAAGACGACCGTCGCGGTGGTGGAGGTCGGCAGAGAGACGAAACCCACGTCTCGCTTCCCCCCTTCCGCTCGTACGGTCTTTCCGCCGCCATCGGGAGTGAAGGAGAACGCCGTGGAGTCGTTGAACTTCACCGAGTAGGTCATTCCCAGCATCGCGTCACACGAGATGCTCGGGAGCGGCAGCGTGAGGAAGGCACGGCCCGCCGGCGCCCACTTTCCGCCCTGGTAGTTGGTGAGCGTGGCGTGGTCGGCGAACGGCGCCTGTGTCGTGACATGGTTCGACAGGGAGAGCTTGCCGCTGCCGAGTGAGGGGACGCCGCTGTTCGGCAGCATGACCCGTGAGCCGCCCCGCCATTTCACGTCGCTGTCCCGCTGGGTGAACCCTCCCTGCCCGCTGACCGCTCCGGTGCGCAGGTCCAGGTCCAGGCGCCGGCCGGAGTCGGTGACCTCCAGCCTCACCGACGACCGCGGCCTGGCGCCGACCATGATCAGCACGGTGTGGGAGGCCGTCGTCTCGCTGTCGGCGAGCGGAAGACCCTGCACCGGCGTCGCGGCCCCGTCGACGAGCACGGAGGCCGTCGCCGGCTTCTCGGGTTTGAACGCCGCGTTGGTGGCCTCGGGGGAAATGAGCGCGAAGACCAGTTCCTGGCCGGCGGCCGCTCGTATCGGCGGGACACCCAGGGTGCCGGCGGGCCTCGCGCCGATCTCCCGGCCGGTGGCGATCCAGGACAAGCCCAGGCTGTAGTGCGGCCCGACCAGCAACGGGGTGTCACGCATCGTCTTGACGTGCATGTCGTACGGCACCTCGGCCATGCTGGCCGCCGACTCCACGTCGGCGGCGCGGACGCCGGTCAACACCTGTGCGGACGAGTGGGACGACGAGCAGGCCGTCGGCGCCGTCAGCGCCGCGGCCAGGGCGAGCGCCGTCGCGAGTGGCGCCCTCATGCCGTCCGCAACCAGTCGCTCAGCCGGTGCAGTCCGTCGGCGCAGTAGCGCTTCACCGCTCCGTCGCTCACTCCCATGCTCTCCGCGGCCTCCCGCACGCTGAGATCCCACACCATGCGCAACACCACCGCCTCGCGTTCTCGCCGGGGCAACCGGTCGAGGAACCGGCGCAGCGTGACCCGGTCCAGTACCTGGTCCGCCGCACCGCCGTCGGGGCGGTCGCCGACGTCCGCGGGATCGCCGCCGTAGCGTTCACGGTCGGTACGCGCCCGCGCGAGCTCGCGCCAGGTCTCGTGTCGCACCGCCGTCTGTACGTACGCGTCGATGTTGTCGATCTCGGCCGGGCGCAGGCGCCGCTGCCACACCTTCTCGAATGCCTGCTGGACGACGTCCTCCGCGCTCGCCGCGCCGTGGCGGCGCGCGTAGGAGACGAACGACGGGTAGTGCCGCTCGTACGAGGCGGTGAGCCGCGCCTCGAAGTCGGCGTCCTGGACGCGGGACACCCGGAGGATTCCCGATCGCGGCCCTCGCGGCACGAGGCCCAGGACGAGCTCACGTCCGGTGGCGGCCAGGCCGGCGAGCGAGCCCGTCAGCACATCCTCAGTGACCAACCCGGTCTCCATGGTGATCGTCATACCTGGGGCGAGTGGGGACGGGTCCCCGCGGTTGTGTCGGTCATGATGTGACGCTTATCACAGCGTGCCGGCCCAACCGTGTCCGGGCCCGCCGTGCTCGAGCCCGGTATGAACGCACCACTGGCCGGCTTCACGTCGGCGGAGAGATTCGCCTGCAGGTTCACGTTCGCCAAGTTCATCCGCCGCTTCCTTCCCATGATCATCGGCACCGGGCTGGCCACGCTGATACTCCTCGGGGCGCTGCTCCCCGGTCTGGGCGCCGGGGCTCTCGCTCTCCCGCTCGCGCTGATCCTGAGCGCGGGCGCGGTGGTCGCGCTGACCGCGGTGAAGAAGTACCAGTTCGACCAGACCTGGGGGACGACCGAGCTGGTGCTCTCCCCGGACGGCGCCACCATGGCCGGACGCCATTCGCAGCTGCACATCAGGTGGGACCACGTTCGCTTCCTCGGTAAGGCCGACCTGGTCCGTGCGGGGCGCTTCACCTTCGGCCCGGTCCTGGCGCGACTGCTGGCCGAACTCGCGAGCGCCGCGGCCCGGCGGCGCGGGCGGTCCGCGCTGATCGGCATCGCCACCATGAAGGTCGCGGCGGAAACGCCGTCCGTGGTCAAGTCGCAGATCGGACAGAACATTGCCTTCCGCCGGATCGACCCGCACACCGGACACACGCTCACCGCGATCCCGCTGACGATCTTCGACGAGCACTGGGACAGGGGACGGATCGGCGAATGGATCATGGCCTACCGCCCCGACCTGGTGCCCGGCCGGTGACAGGGCCGGCGTGCGCTGCTCCCCGGGGGCAGCAGCGCGCGTTCGGCCGCGGTGAACGGCCGGTCGGCCGCCGCGCAGAGCCCGTCGAACCACCGCTCGGCGTCGACCGGAACCGCGACGGGAACGATCGAGTTGACGGTGCCGAGTTGCAGGCTCCCTCTCTTGACCGGCTGGCCGCTGTCGAACGAGGGCAGGACCAGCGGGTCGCCCGCCTGGCCGCTGTGGATGTCCACGAAGGTCGCGACGCCGTTCTCCGGCGAGACGACCAGGTAGCCGTCGGAGGTGAAGCCGATGATCCCCGAGACCGGAACCGCCGGGCCCTCGGGCCGGCCGCTCTCCACCCGCCACACCCGGACGCCGTGCTGCGGGGTGAGCGCCGCGAACCGGTCGCCGGTGGGGTCGAACACCGGCCCGGACGCCGCGTCGGCGTGCACCGTGGTGACGACGCGCCGGCTCGTCACGTCCCACAGGCGCACCGAACCGCTGCCGTCGGCGACGGCGACCTGTTCCTCATGGCCCGGCCGGAACTCCGACCTGGCCACCGGCGGACCGAGGCGCATCGGAGCGCCGATCATCCGGTGCGTACGGGTGTCCCAGACGGCGAGGAGGCCGTCGGCGACGACCACGAACCGGCCGTTCCGCACGGCCGCGAGGACGTCCGGCTCCGCTGTCGTGTCACCGGGCAGCGGCAGGTCGTACGCCGCCTCCTGCCTGAGCGTCGGCAGCGAGTACAGCGTCAGCCGTACGCCCGCCTTCTCCCGGACGACCAGCAGCAGCGAATGCTCCAGCTCGAGCCCGCGTTCACCGGGCACCGTCACCCGGCCCAGGCGTGCCCCTGACGTACGGTCGTGCACCTCGACCACACCGGACTCGTCGACCGGGCGGACGATGACATACCTGCCGTCGACCGACGGCTCACTGGTCCAGTTGCCGGGCAGCGACGCGAACCAGTCCGGGTTCATCCGGCCGATCCGCAGCAACGAACCATGCTGCGCGACCAGGAGCACCGGCCCGGTCGCGCCGTGGAACACCACCGTGGTGCCCTGCCGCGGCGGAGTGCTCGCGGTGTACGCGCGGCCGGTGCGCAGGTCGGTGACCTTGACCAGGACGGCGCCGCCTCCCGGCTGGTCGACGTCCTCGACCAGGAAGCCGTTGTTCAGGGTGGTCTGGTCGGCGTCGGTCGGGCAGGCGCTGGAGATCAGGCTGAACCCCGTGACCCGGCGCCCGGTGCCGGCCGCCGTGACGGTCAGCCGGGCACGGCCCAGCACGCCGTGGCCCTTGACGCAACTGACGACCTCGGCCCCGTGCGCGGCCAGGAACGACCCGGACGGCAACCGGCGACCGCCGGAAACGGTCAGCGTGTGGCCGTGGCCGAGCACGACCCGGCCGGGGTCGTCGGTCAGCGCGAGCATGGTCGCCGGCGCGACCGTGTCTTCGGAGTCGGTGCCGCGATCGAGATCTCGGACGGTCAGGTGCCGTCCGTCGAGCCACGCCAGCCGCCGGCCGTCGGGAGAGAAGGCGAGGAGCGCTCCGGGCGTCGGCATCGTCTCCGGGCCGGTGCGCCGCGCGACGTCCCACAGGAGGACGGACCGGCCCGGGGTGGTGGCGGCGAGCCTGCGGCCGTCGGGGCTGAGACGCACCTTGGCGCCCTCCGGAATGCCGGGCGGCTCCCACCGCCGTACCGGCGCGCCCCCGGCCAGGCCGGTGAGCACGGTGATCCTGTCGCCGCCGGCGGTCACCGCGGTCCGCCCGTCGTCACTGACCGCCATGCCGTCGACCGTCGTCGGGGCGAGCCCGGGATAGACCGCGTCGACGGATCGCATGGCGAGGTACTCGCGGGCGAGCGCGGTGCGCGCGGTGAGGTTCTCGGGAACGGTGCGGTAGGCGGCCAGCGCGAGCTGGACGGCGGTGACGGGGTCGGTCGAGGCTCGTTGCGCGGCCCGCTGCCCGAGCGCCTCGGCGCCCGCCGCGTCGCGCTGGTGGCGGATGTGCTCGCCCCGGTCGACGGCCACGGCGGCCAGCGTTCCCGACGCGACGACCAGCACCGCGAGCATCGCGGTGACCAGGCGCCACCGGCGGACGTCGCGCCGCTGGCGCCGGTGACTGAGCCGTACGTACCCATGCGCCTCCGGCGGGACGTCGCCGGCGCGCGTGCGCGTCCATTCCAGCGAGGCGGCGAGCGCCGTTCCCCGGAGTAACGCGCCCGGGTCCTGCGCGGCGGCCTTCCACTGCTGGTAGTGGGTATCGAGCCGGTGCAGCCAGGACAAGAAGTCGCGGTCCTCGATGAGCCATTCGCGCAACCTCGGCCAGTGCTCGATCAGGGCCTGGTGCGCCAGTTCGACGGTGGCGGTGCCGTCCGGCGCGCTGCCGATCACGACCAGCCGGTCGGCGGCGAGCCGCTGCGCGGTCTGAAAGAGCTCCGGATCGAGCCGGCCGAGGGCGACGGGCCGCCGGACGAAGTCGTCGCCGGCCGGCCGCGCGAGCAACGTGAGCAGCCGGCGGACCGCCCCGTGATCGACCACCGCCCTCTCCGCCAGCTGGATGAGCGCGCCGTTGACCCCGCCGAGCGCCTCGTAGTCACGCAGCGTCAGTGAACCGCCGCGGCGCCCCCTCCACAGCTCGGTCAGCAGCGACTCCACGAGCGGCAGCCGTCCCGGCTCGGAGCCCGCGTCGTCGAGGATGCGCTCCACGAGCCCGTCCTCGAAGTGCAGCCCCGGCGCGTACTCGGCCGGCCGGACGATCGCCTCGCGCAGCCCGCTACGGCTCATCGCCGTGACGAACACCGTGCTGTCCTCGAACGTCGCCGCCAGCTCCGGCGTGAGCAGGCTGCCCAGCGACTCCCATCGCAGTGTCAGCACGACCCGCAGACCGGTGTCACCGGCGAGCGACACGGCCAGCGACAGCAGCTCGCGCGCGCCGTCGGGGTCGGTGGTGATCGCCTCTTCGAACTGGTCCATGAAGAGGACGACCGGCCGCGGGGCGGCCGGCGGCTCGTCGCCGGCGCGCAGCCGCTCCGCCAGGGACGCCGCGTCGAGGTTCAGCGGCCCGGCCAACGCCGCCGCGAGCGACGCGACCGCATCGGGGCCCAGCCTGCACTCGCCGATCGCCGCGCCCTCCCGCCGCAGGACCGGCAGCAGACCCGCGCGTACGAGAGAGGACTTGCCCACCCCCGACCGGCCCGCGACGGCGACGACGGAGTGCCGGCGCGCGGCGGCGACCAGCCGGCCGACGTCCTCATCGCGGCCGTGGAAGAAGGCGGCGTACTCCTCGTCGAACGGGGCGAGTCCCTGGTACGGGCACGGCAGCAGGTCCGGATCGAGGCCGAGCACCTGGGCCATGGGCACGACGTAGGCGGTGGTGGTCGCGCGATCCCGGTCCCTGGCCACGGTCATGCCGACGACCGCCCCGACCGTGGCGTCCCAGACCGGCGATCCGCTGTAGCCCTCGTCGATGCCCTGGTCGGTCGCCGCCCCCTGGAGCTGGAGCCAGCCGGTGCCCTGGACGTCGCGGATCCGGCCGGTGGCCCACACGCCGTCGGCCATGTCCGCGGGGAAGCCGAACACGTGGAACTCGTGATCCCACAGATCGCCGCCGCCGCGCATCGGGGGCACCCGCGCCCCGGGCGGCACCGCCGTCTCCAGCCGCAGCAGCGCCACGTCCCCGGTGCCGTCCTCCTCGATGGGCGCCCACCGGGTGACCCGCGCGACGGCACGCGGGGGCGGGCCGCCGGCCGCACGCGCCATCGGAAAGTCGACGACCACCGGCTCGGCGGGCGGACCGCCGTCGGCGGCGACGGTCACGACGTGGGCGCAGGTGGCCACGACGTCGGGGGCGACCAGGAATCCGGCGCCGGCCACCATTCCGGCGTGGTCGAGCACGCGTACGACCGAGAGCGCGTAGGAGCCATGACTCTCCACCGCGTTCTCGTAGTCACTCACCGAACATGAATGATAGCTCCGGATGTCGCCATCGACCGGTGTTATCAGGGCCGATCGGGCATCGCGGTCACCGTTCCGGGGGCGTGTCCGGTTTGCATATGCCGGCGATATGTCGTGCTGTCTAGCCTTCGGGCATGCGCGTGCTGATCGTGGAGGACGAGCCCTACCTGGCCGAAGCCGTACGTGATGGCCTGCGGCTGGAGGCGATCGCCGCCGACATCGCCGGCGACGGCGACTCCGCCCTGGTACTGCTCGGCGTCAACTCCTATGACCTGGCGGTCCTCGACCGCGACATCCCCGGCCCCTCCGGCGACGAGATCGCCCGGCGGATCGTCGCCTCCGGCAGCGGCATCCCGATCCTCATGCTCACCGCCGCCGACCGGATCGATGACAAGGCTTCGGGGTTCGAACTCGGCGCCGACGACTACCTCACCAAACCGTTCGAGCTTCGCGAGCTCGTCATGCGGCTGCGGGCGCTGGACCGCAGGCGCGCGCACGCCCGGCCCCCGGTCCGCGAGATCGCGGGCCTGCGGCTGGACCCCTTCCGCCGGGAGGTGTTCCGCGACGGACGCTACGTCGCGCTCACCCGCAAGCAGTTCGCCGTGCTCGACGTCCTCGTCGCCGCCCAAGGCGGTGTCGTCAGCGCCGAGGAGCTCCTGGAACGGGCCTGGGACCAGAACGCCGACCCCTTCACCAACGCCGTCCGCATCACCGTCTCGGCACTGCGCAAACGACTCGGCGAACCATGGCTCATCGCCACGGTGCCCGGCGTCGGCTACCGGATCGACACCGGCACGGACACCACCCGCCCCGGCGGCACTCATGAATAGGCGACCAGGGCTCAGCGCCCGGGTGAAACTCACCATCAGCTACGCCGGGTTCCTCCTCCTCGCCGGCGCTCTCCTGCTGGCCGTGGTGTGGGTGTTCGTGCTGCGCCACGTACCCGACGCCGACCCCAAAACCATCCGGAGGACGTTCGGCGGCGCGATCATCGTGGCGGCCAACCGCTCCGACCTCCTGCGCGGCTTCGTCCCCGCCGCGGCCGCGACACTGGCCTTCCTCCTGGTGTTCGGCCTCCTGGGAGGATGGATCCTCGCCGGCCGGATGCTCGCTCCGCTCACACAGATCGCGGACGCGGCACGGATGGCCGCGAACGGATCACTGTCACACCGGATCCGCATGGCGGGCCCCGAAGACGAGTTCCGCGAACTCGCCGACGTGTTCGACACCATGCTCGAACAACTCGAATCCCACGTCACCGAGCAGCGGCGATTCGCCGCGAACGCCTCCCACGAACTGCGCACCCCGCTGGCGATCTCCCAGACGCTCTTGGACGTCGCCCGCAAGGACCCCGGGCGGGATCAGGGCGAGCTCATCGAACGCCTCCACACCGTCAACACGCGGGCGATCGACCTCACCGAGGCCCTCCTGCTGCTCAGCCGCAGCGACCGCAGGGTCTTCACCCGCGAGCCCGTCGACCTCTCCCTCATCGCCGAAGAAGCCACCGAAACGCTGCTTCCCCTCGCCGAACAGCGCCAGATCACGCTGGAGGTCACCGGCGGGACGACGAAGGCCGTCGGCTCCGCGGCGCTTCTCCTGCGGATGGTGACGAACCTCGTCCAGAACGCCGTCGTCCACAACCTCCCCACCGGCGGCACCGTGACGATCCACACCGAATCCCGGCACGACGCGAGCGTGCTGCGGGTCGAGAACACCGGCCATCCGCTGCCACCGGAACTGGTACCGACCCTCACCGAACCCTTCCAACGCGGAACCGAACGCAGACGCACCGACGAGCACGCCGGCGTCGGCCTCGGGCTGGCCATCGTGCACAGCATCGTCCGAGCGCACGACGGGACCCTCGACCTCACACCCCGTCCCACCGGCGGTCTCCTCGTCACCATTCGCCTTCCCGGCACGCCGCAGACATCGTCCCCGAACCGGGCCCACTGAGTTCGGTAGGAGTCGATTTCTTCAGGGACTCCTTGACGCCCGGGATTCCGGGGATCGCGTGTATCGCGGGCGTATCGAAAATCGCATACGCCACCGCAACACTCTTCGGTCTTGAGTGGAGGCATGGACGACAGAAGTGACGCGGACGCGCTGTTCAAGGCCGGGAAGTTCGAGCAGGCCGGCCGCGCCTATGAGGAAATCCTGAAACAAGACCCCACGAACCTGAACGCGGCCCGCCAGCGCGGCTATGTAGGGCTACTGGCCAACAGGTTTCCCGAGGCCGAGAAGTATCTCACGATGGCCCTTGAAATCGCGCCCGGCGACAAGGACACCAACCAGCTTCTGGGCGATTTCTACATGCGACAGGATGAATTCTCCCGCTCCGTACCCTGCTGGCAGGCGGCCGGCAAGGAGACCTACGCCAAATGGTTCGCGGCGGTCAGCGGCGAGGCGTATCGGATTCACGGCGACATCGCGCAGGTGCCATGGCAGCAGATGGACCCGGAACCGCTGGTGGAGGCCTCGGTCAACGGCGGACCGGCCAAGCGCTTCACGTTCTACACCGGCGAGCCGTGGCTGGGCATGTCCACGGAAGTAGCCGAGGAGGCCGGGCTGAGCGCCGTGGCCGAGCAACGGATCGACTACCTCGACGGCACCAAGGTGCAGTACTTCGGGGTGCTGGACTCCTTCAAGCTGGGCGACATCGAACTGCGCAACGTCCCCGTGTCGTGGTCGGACTCCGACCCGGCCACGCCCGGAGGGCCCAGCGACGGCATGATCGGCACGTGGGTCTTCTACCACTTCCTGACCACCTTCGACTACGCGGGCCGGTCGCTGATCCTGCGTCGCCGGACCGCCGAAACGGCCAAGAAGGCACGCGCTGACGCCGAGCGGGCGGGCGCCAAGCCCCTGCCGCTGTGGCTGGCCCGTGAGCACATGCTGCACAGCAGGGGCAGCATCGCCGACTCCGCCCCACGGGTGGTGGGCGTGAACTTCGGCGGACCCGGCGAGACGGTCGCGGGCATGCACGGGGAGACGGCCGAGCAGCTGCGGATCCGCACCGACTACGACCGCCCGATCGAGACCTTCGCCCACAGCCACCCGACCGTCGCCTACCCCTGCTACCCGAAGGAGGTCCGCCTCGGCGACGCCGTCGCCGAGAAGGCCTACTGCGAAACGGACCCGAACATGCCCGTGACGCAGGCCTACGGGTTCGACGTCTCGGCCCACTTCTCCCACTGCTTCTACAAGCCCTACAACGTCACCCTCGACTTCACCGACATGAATGTCTACATCGTCCGCGGCAAAGCCGGCCGACCGCAGAAATGACCCTTGTACGCGATACCCCTCGGAAAGGGAAAACGGTGAACAAGTTGCTGGCCGCCTCGGCCGCCGCCCTCGCCCTGACCGTCGCGGGATGCGGCGGCTCCGGTGACGCGAAATCCAGCTCCTCCGGCTCGAACACTTTGGAGCAGGCGGTGAAGTACGCGCAGTGCATGCGCGAGAACGGAGTGACCAACTTCCCCGACCCTGACAAGAACGGCAGGTTCGTGATCGCGGCGGGAGGGTCGAACCGAAACTCGCCGCAGTTCAAGAAGGCGCAGCAGGCGTGCGAATCGCAGGAGCCGCCCGGGATGAAGGACGATTCCAAGGATGTCGCCAAAGCTCAGACGGAATGGCTGAAGTTCGCCCAATGCATGCGCAAGAACGGCATACAGGACTTCCCCGACCCACAGGACGGGCGCCTCAAGGTGCCCAGGGACCGCATCAACGTCAACTCACCGCAGTTCAAGAAGGCAATGACCGCATGCCGCGACGTGGCCAACGTGGGAGGAGGCTCAGGGAATGGCAACGGCTGAGATCGAGACTCCGGCGAGCACCGGCATTTCCCCTGAGGCGTCGGCCCTGCCGCGCCGGCGGCGAATACTCGGCGCCGGCGTCGCGCTCGCATTCGTGGCCGCCGGCGGTGGTGTGGCTCTCGCCGTGACGGCCCTGTACGGCGACGATGGCAAGCCCGCCACGAAGGCCGCCACCGGGACGTCGCTGGCGGCGGTCCAGGAGGGGCCGCTGTCCGCGCAGGTCAGCCAGAGCGGGACGCTGTCGTACTCGGGCGGCGCCGACGGGACCCCGTACTCGGTGATCAACCGGGCGAGCGGGACGTACACCTGGGTGCCGGAGACGGGGACCCAGATCGACTGCGGCGAGACGCTGTACAAGGTCGACCAGAAACCGGTGTTCCTGGTCTGCGGAAGCACGCCCGCGTACCGTGACCTGGCCGCGGGCGACGAGGGCAAGGACGTCCGGGCGCTGAACAAGACCCTGGTGAACGAGGGCTACGCCAAGAAGTCCGAGCTCGACCCCGATTCTGACTACTTCGGCTGGGGGACCACAGAGGCCCTGGCGAAGCTCCAGGACGAACGTGACGCCGACGTGACGGGCAGGCTGGATCTCGGCCAGGCGGTGTTCCTGCCCGGCCCACTGCGGATCAGCAAGGTGGTGGCCAAGAACGGCACCAGCGCGAGCCCGGGCCGTTCGATCATGGAGGCGTCGTCGAACCGGCGCGAGGTGATCGTGAAGCTCGACGCCTCCCAGCAGTCCGAGGTCAAGAAGGGGGCTCAGGCGCAGATCACGCTGCCGGACAACCGGATCACCTCCGGCGTGGTCAGCCGGATCGGCACGGTCGCGACAGCATCCTCCAGCAAGGACGACTCCGACTCGGCGTCCGCCACGATCCCGGTCTACATCACGCTCGAGCACCCGAAGGACGCCGGAACCCTAGAGCAGGCACCGGTCCAGGTACAGATCAGCACCGAAGGCGTCAAGCACGCGCTGATCGTGCCGGTGACCGCGCTCATCGGCCAGGCCGGCGGGGGATACGCGGTCGAGGTCGCGGCGGGAAACCGCGGCCAGACCCGGATCGTTCCGGTCACGCTGGGCCTGTTCGACGACGCCAACGGGCAGGTGCAGGTCTCCGGGGCCCTGTCGGCCGGTGACCGAGTGGTGGTGCCGTCGACATGAGCGAAAAGGTCATCGAACTGGAGCAGGTCACCAAGACCTACGGCACGCAGCCCCCCGTCCACGCTCTGCGCGGCGTGAGCTTCACCGTACGGAGCGGGGAGCTGGTCGCGATCGTCGGCCCGTCGGGATCGGGCAAGTCCACGTTGCTGCACATCCTCGGCACGCTCGACCGGCCCAGCGGCGGCACCGTACGGATCGACGGGCAAGACGTCGCGACGCTCACCGACCGCCGGCTCGCCGCCCTGCGGGCGCGCAGCATCGGCTTCGTCTTCCAGCAGTTCCACCTGTCCGAGCACGCCACCGTCCTGGAGAACGTCGCCGACGGCCTGCTGTACGGCGGCGCGAGACCCGCCGAGCGGCGCGAGCGTGCCGCCGAGGCGCTCGTCCGGGTCGGGCTGGAGGACCGGGCGGGCTTCCGCCCGGGCAAGCTCTCGGGCGGACAGCGCCAGCGCGTGGCGATCGCCCGCGCTCTGGTCGGCCGCCCGGCCATCGTGCTCGCCGACGAGCCGACCGGCAACCTCGACAGCAGGACGGGCGCGGCCATCATCGAGCTGCTGCACGAGCTCAACGCCGACGGCGCGACGATCCTCATGATCACGCACGACGGCGGGCTGGCCGCCCGGCTTCCCCGCCGGCTGCAGGTCCTCGACGGGCGGATCGTCGCCGACAGCGCGGCGCGTACAACGGAGGGCGTATGAGGCTGTCCGACCAGCTGCGCGTGGCCGGTATCGGAATCCGGGCCCGCCGCCTGCGGGCCGCCCTGTCCGCGCTCGGAATAGCGATCGGCACCGCGGCGATCGTGGCCGTGCTCGGCCTGTCCGCGTCCTCCCAGGCCGGGCTGCTGAAAGAGATCGACCAGCTCGGCACGAACCTGCTGACCGCCAACACCGGCCAGTCGTTCACCGGCGGGCCGGCGCAGCTCCCGGTCGCCGCGCCGCAACGGATCTCCCACCTGCCCGATGTCGAGCACGTGGCGCACGCCGGTGCCATCGACGACACGAACGTGTACCGCAGCCCGCTGATCCCGGTGGTCGACACCAACGCGCTGAAGGTACGGACCGCCAGCCTCAACCTCCCCGACGTGGTCGGAACCGGCGTGGCGCAGGGCCGCTGGCTGAACCCGGCGACCGAGCGTCAGCCGGTCACCGTGCTCGGCGCGCTCGCCGCGCAGCGCCTCGGCATCGATCGCGTCTATCCGGGACAACGGATCTGGCTGAAGAACCAGTGGTTCTACGTCGCCGGCATCCTGAAGCCCGCGACGCTGTCGGCCGACATCGACACCAGCGCCCTGATCGGCTACCCGGCCGCCGAGCGTTACCTCAGCTACACGACCGTCGACAAGGGCAAGGCGGTGGCCGGACCTCCGACGACGGTGTACGTACGGGCCCGTACGGACAAGGTGGAGTCGGTGCAGGGACTGCTCGCGCGGACGGCGAACCCCGAGGCGCCCGGCGACGTCGACGTCAGCCAGCCCTCCGACGCGCTCACCGCGCGAGCCGCCGCGAAGGGCGCGTTCAACAGCCTGTTCCTCGGGCTCGGGCTGGTGGCGCTGATCGTGGGTGCGGTAGGTGTCGCGAACATCATGATCATCTCGGTGCTGGAACGGCGATCGGAGATCGGCCTGCGCCGGGCGCTCGGCGCGACCCGGGGACAGATCCGCACCCAGTTCCTGTCCGAAGCGGTCATGCTCGCGTTGCTCGGCGGGGTGGCCGGAGTCGCGGCCGGAGCGCTGACCACCGCGATCTACGCGAACACGAAGGGCTGGGCGGTGGTCATCCCGGCCGAGGCGTGGGCCGGCGGGATCGGCGCCGCGATCGTGATCGGCGCGATCGCCGGCCTGCTACCGGCCTTGCGAGCCGCCCGTCTCTCGCCCACGGAGGCGCTGCGCACGCTCTGACCGCCCCAGCGCCTGGCCACCTGAGACGTGCGTGACGACCATCGGCACGCCGGCACTCCACCACCGGCCACGGAGAGCCGGCGGGTTTAGCGCGCGTTCAGGTCGTCCTTAAGTGCGCCTTAGGACCGGCCTCCGGCGGGTCCGGGCGCCGTACGGTCGTACCGCCCTGCAGGCGCAACTCCGCGAAACCCCCGCCTTTTCAAGGAGGAATCCGTCATGAGAGCGCACCGAGCACGGCGCCGTCGTCGTCGGCCGGCCCTGTGGGCCACGAGCGGTCTGGCCGTCGTCGTCGGCGCCGGTGGAGTCGCCCTCCTCGCCACCGGCACCGGACCGGCCGAGACGGCGTACAGCGCGTCCTACCAGAAGCCCGCCGCGCGGCACGGCGGCCACCCCGCCCGGCACAAGCGGGCCGTGACCACCACCACGGCCACGCTGTCCCGGGACGCGGCGTCGGGCGGCTTCGCCCCGTACGTCGACGTCGGCCTGTACCCGCCGTACGGCCTGGTGGACGCGGCGAAGCGGACCGGTGTCAAGACGTTCAACCTGGCGTTCGTCGTCTCCGGCGGCGGTTGCGTGCCCAAGTGGGGCGGCTCGCAGGAGCTGGGCGACAACGAGGTGGCCAAGAAGATCAACGACCTGCGTGCGGCAGGCGGCGACGTGCGGGTCTCCTTCGGCGGCGCGAACGGCGTGGACCTCGCCCAGGCGTGTTCGAGCGCCGCGGACCTTGCCGCCGCGTACAAGAAGGTGGTCGACACCTTCGACCTGACGAAGGTCGACTTCGACGTCGAGGGCGCCGCGATCGCCGACAAGGCCGCGAACGACCGGCGAGCCGAGGCCATCGCGACGCTGCGGAAGCAGGTCAGCGGGCTCGAGGTCTCACTCACCCTGCCGGTGCTGCCCAGCGGGCTCACCCAGGACGGGGTGAACGTGGTCTCGGGTGCCAAGGCCAAGGGCGTCGAGGTCTCGGCGGTGAACATCATGGCCATGGACTACGGCGACGGCCAGGCGCCGAACCCGGACGGCAAGATGGGTGACTACGCCATTCAGGCGGCCACCTCCACGGAGAAGCAGGTCGAGCAGGCCCTCGGTGTCGGCGATGCCTGGAGCAAGATCGCCATCACTCCGATGATCGGCGTCAACGACACCAGCACCGAGGTCTTCCGGCCGGCCGACGCGACCAAGGTGGCCGCGTTCGCCAAGGAGAAGAACCTGGCCTGGACGTCGATGTGGTCCGCGACGCGTGACAAGCCCTGCCCCGGCGGCCCGCAGAGCACCGCCGGCCCGACGTGCAGCAGCATCGACCAGCAGGCGGACGCCTTCGCCAAGGCGTTCACCGGCTGAGAACCGCCGCGGCGGTACCCCCTCCTTCCCAGGGCCGACCTGGGCCGACGAACCCCCTGAAGGATCCGCGCTCGCCGACGAGGCTCCTTCAGGGGGGACCGGCCTGCTCGCGGGGAGTTCCGACTTCACGGGGCGGGTGCCAGGCGCCGCCTGGCCGCCGAGCCGACGTGGTGGCGGGTCACCGTCGCGATCTCGTGCCAGAACGGCCGGGCGGTCAGGTACGTGCCGAGCACGGACAGAATGCCCAGGCTGACGTCCACGCTGAGCCGCCCCTGCTTCGCCCAGTAGACGTCCCGCAGGTCCAGCAGCAGGGCGAACTCATCGGTGATCAACGCGGTGCCGGCGCCGTACGCGGCGGCGATCGCGGGATGCCCCACGGCCCGTTCGTCACCGCGAACCGCGATCAGGCCGACGCCGGCGAGCGTGGCGATGCCGAGGTTGTAGTGGTGCAGATGTCGGCCGCCCGTGGAGATGTTCCCCCAGGGCAGCCACCCGCCACGGATGCCGTGTGTGATCAACCGGACGGTGCCCCAGGTGGTGCCGAAGGAGATCCACATCGCCAGGAGAGACCGCTTCGTGGGGTCGAGGTGCCGGTCCGCCGACTCGCGCCAGCGGTCGACGAGGGGCGGCCGGCCATGTTCCGGTTCCGTGCCCGGGCCGCGCTGCGATGACAGGGCCTTTGATCCCATGGTCACCTCTCACCTACTGGTCCGCACGCCTCCCGCGCCTGCTCACCACTCCTGCTAATTCGATGGTAGGCATGCCCCGGTCAATCGGTGATGGTCGTCCTCTTCGGCCGGTGGCGATCAGTCGTCGGGGTCGGTCGGTCCGCCGAGAACCCGGCTGACGGTGCCGGCCAGCCGCCGCAGCACGGAGACGGGGACCGGCTTCTTGGTGAGCTGGAAGTCGAATTCCCAGCCACCGTCCTTGTGCTTGACCTTGACGTCGATCTTCGTCTGTAGCCAGGTGACGATGGCGGCGAGGACCACGAGGTCGGTCGCTGCGATCTCGGCCCCGAGCCGGTCGCTGGTCGGCGGGTCGGCGAGGATCGCGCGCATCCGCGGGGCGGTGTCGTCGTCCGCGCTGAGATGGGCCAGGAGCCGCCGTGCCGCCGGGGCCCATTGGCCGCCGTCGCCGGGCCGTGCCGGTGGCCGTCCACCGCGGGTCAGCAGCGTTTCGACCAGGGCGTAGGCCTCGTCACCGCTGTGCGGCATGTACGTCTCGGTGGAGCCGAGATCCTCGATCAGTTCCTGGAGGGACAGCAGTACGGACTCGTCCGAGAGATCTTCCGTCACAGGGGGCTCCAGTTTCCGAACAGGGCGAGTGCCGCCCAATGATAGGGATGTGCGTCCCACGGCCGGTCGGGACTTTGAATCATCCTTTGCTGCCCCCTCCAGACGGCCCGCCACAGGGGCTCGCCGGAGGCGTCGGCCAGTTCCCGGTAGAGCGCTGCCAGCATCCGGCGCGAGCTCTCCTCGGACACGTCCCAGAGCGGGGCCAGGACGGCGGAGACGCCGGAGAACAGCAGGGACTGGGCGAGTCCGCTCACCCCCTCGTCGCTGTCGCGATCCTGGGCTCCCGCGGAGCAGGCCCGCAGAGTCGCCAGGCTCAGGCGCATCGAGGCGGCGGCGATGTCCCTCGGCGTCAGGAGATGCTCGTGCCGTACGTCGACCGGGAGCGTCGAGGGGTGGCGCGACGGACGTGCACCCGCGTGTGCGAGCAGCAGGCCGGAGTCGAGGTGCTGCCGGGAATCGAGGTAGCCGTGGCAGGTGAGATGGGCGATCCGCGCAGTCGGCAGGGCCGCCAGAACCCGTTCTCTGGTGACGTCGGTCCCCGAGAGTTCGACGACGTCCCAGCCGGCTGCCGGGTCGAACAACCGCGAGTCGCGTTCCATCGACTCTGGTTCGGGGTCTTCGCGTGCCGCGACGCCCGCGCACAGCACTTTGGCGGCCCGTACCCCTGGCTCCTCGACCGGCCTGGACCTCAGGAGCATCGTGGCGCTGAGGACGTACACGACCGCGTGCCGGGAGGCGAGGTATTCGCCGCCGGGCAGGCGCAGGGCCGACAGCGGGAGGCCCAGCAGCGGCTCGTCCGTGGCCATGCAGAGCAGGTCCTGGCCGGAGACGTCGCCGAGGAAGGGGAGGAGCGGCTCGGAGAGTTCCTCGAAGAACACGAGCGGGCGCCGCTCCGGTCGTCTCGAGTGCAGCGGAGCGAGGGGCGGGAACCGATCAGGGTCGCCGTTGAAGGTGTGCCGCAGCCGGGACTCGGCGTCGGCGATCATCTTCGCGCCCAGGGGGGTCAGGTGTACGGAGAGCTCGTCCTTCCCCGGTATGTAGGTGAAGACGACCGTTCGCTCCCGCCCGCACAGGTAGGAGATGAAGGCCGGCTCACTCCGCCCCCGGAGATGCTCACGCAGTCTCTGGAAGGTCGCCGGCGTGGTCGCGAGGTCGGCCGACCTGCCGATCGCCGGGTGGGTTTTCGCTTCTTCGTGCAGGTCGAAGGCCAGGTGGAAGGCGCGCCGGGCATCGGGCAGGCGCAGGCCGGGCCCCTTGTCGGCCAGCAGCAGTACGAGCTGTTCGTACACGCGGCGGAACGTCCGTACGGCAACCCCGCGATCGGCGGGATCAGGCGCGCTCAGGAGATCGCCGCGCAGCCGCCACAGCAGATCGAAGGCTTCCTGGTGGTCGGCCGGCACCGGACTCCGCGCCAGTATCCCGGCGAGGTCCAGGGCCACCCGGAGCTCGTCATCGCGGCCCGACCCGCGGGCGCGGATCTCTGACCCGGCCAGCAGGTCGCGGAGTCCTGCCGCGGCGCCCTCGTCATCGCCTTGCCAGGCCTTCAGCCGCGCCTCGCCCAGCATGAAGGAGACCGCGAACTGGGGATCGCCCCGCTCCATCGTCTCCACGATCGCCTGGAAGACGAACGGGCTTCGCAGAAGCTCGTCGGTCAGCCCGTCCCCCCGTTCCAGCCGGTCCGCCAAATACCGCGTCGCCAGGCGTCGCCAGCCCGGATCACCGCCCTCCGACAGCCGGTAACCCGCCACGCAGGCGGCGGCGGCCTCCTCGAACCGCTCCTCGTCCGCCGCGATGTCGCCGAGCCCGAAGTACGCGATGGACTGACTGGGCCCGCCGGCGTTGTGGCGGGCGAAGATCTCCAGCACCCGCTCGTAGCACGCTCGTGCGGTCTGCGGATCGGAAAGCAGCGCGATGTTGTTGAGCGTGGCGGCCGTCTGGGCTGGATTCGCCGCCGTCTCGGCGCGCTGTAGCAGCTGCCGGAAGGCCCGCAGGGCCTTTTGGCGCCGACCCGACTTCCAGTAAGAGGCAGCGAGGTTGGTCAGCGCCTGGAACTCCAGGCGGTCATCGCGGATCTCGGCCGCGGCTGCGGCCGCCGTCTCGTAGCAGGCCCGGCCGAGCTGGTACGACCCGACGTCCTCCTGAAGCAGCCCCTCCAGGTTCGAGAACCGCGCCACCGCGTACTTCGCCCGCGTCGAGTTCCGGTGCTCGGGCGGAACTCCCTTGGCGGAGGTGTAGAGGAGTACCCCCAGGGCTTCGCCGGAGCGGCCCAGCCCCCGAAGCGCGTCGGCCAGCACATGCCGTGCCGCCGCGGCGTCCAGGTAGTCGGCGGCGGGCAGCGGCAGGCGGTCGGCCTGCCGTACGAGGTCCAGCGCCTGATCGACCTGGTCTCGGTACGCCAGGTCGGCGATCTCGGCCTCGATGGGCATGCGCCCACCCGCATCGTCGGCGTACAACTGCCGCACCGTGCCGCCGGAAGCCAGGTGACGGTGCCGGGCCCCGGCGCGCTCGATCACGGACCGCTGCTCGCGGACGCGCGCGATCGTGAACTTCACCTGCGCGGCCTCCGCGGGCCGCCCACCCTCCTCGAGCCGATGCGCTCGCTCCTCCAGCTCGGCGACGAGGGAGTCGAGGTCGTACTCCTCGGCCGCCGTCCACAGGACGTTCACCAGCTCGTCGGCTGACAGCGCGGCGAGGACACGATCGGCCAGCTCGCTCACGGGCGCACTCCGACGATCTCCATGGCCTCCATCACGATCGCCCGGTCCTCGTCGTCCCGCGCCGTCTCCCAGGCCCGCGCGAAGTGATGGCGAGCCCGCCGCTGATCGTTCGCGTGCGCGTAGAACTGCGCGATGTGCAGGTGCGTCTCGTGTTCGACGCTGTCCTCCCCGGCGAGGCTGTCAGCGATCCGCCCGGCTTCCCGCCAGTCCTCCCGGGCGCGGGCCGCCATCATGAGGCCGACGCGATAGTTCTGGTTCTTCGGATACCGGCGCACCCACTCGCGCAGTTCGGCCTCGGCGGCCGGATCGCCTCGCCACGCACGAGCGACGAGGCTGTTGCCGCGACTCAGCCGGGCGTCGACCTCGCTCTGATAGGACGGATCCGTCCGGCGGCCGCGGACGAGTTCGAGCACGCGGGAATGCGGCGCCCGCTGTTCCAACTCCAGCAGTGCCTGCCGAAGTTCGGAGTCTCTTCCCGCGGGCAGGAGGGCGGCCACGAGCAGCTCCAGTGTCGCGGGATCCTCGGGTGCTTCCGCGTAGGCGTCCCGCGCAGCCACCAGCACCTCGTCCGCGGTTACAGCGCTGCCCGCGGTGTTGACCAGGCCGATCAGAATCCGGGTCAACTTGACCCGGTCACCCGGCTGAGCCACCCCCTGCGCGATCCGCTCCCGGAGGGCGGAGACCTGATGCTCGAGGAGCTCTCTGTCGAGGGATACCTGGCGCTGCGACCGGGCATAGTCGGCGAGCCGATCTTCGGCCAGCCGCCGCGACGACTCGGAGGCATGGGCGACGGCCGATTCGAGGGAGCGGCGGACGGCCTCGTACCGCTCGGCGCCGAGCTGCGCCGCCGCCAGGTTCAGCCACCCCGCGGTGTCACTTGGGTGTTCCTCGACCAGCCCTTCCAGGGTCTGGATGGCGAGATCCGCCGATCCGACGATGTACAGCCCGACCGCGAGGCGGTTCACCATCCCCGGATCGCCGCCGGCGGCATCTGCCCGCAGGCGTGCCAGCAGTGACTCGCGCTCACCCGGCTCAGCCCGCCGGAGCCGATCCAGAACACCGTCGTCCGGGACACCTGTCAGAATCCAGGGCCAGTCCAGGGCGACCGCCATGAGACCTCCGATCGGGATCGAACGCAACGTCACCCTCGGGCGCGCCCGAGGACCCCTGTTTCCTAGGACTGGCCGGCGCGCTGACAGGTTCCTTGCCGGAGGTGTGTAGGGAGGTTCATCCCTGGCGAGTCGGTCGAATGGTCAGGTCCCCGATCTCGACGTCGTCGGGTTGGTCGATCACGAAGGCGATCGCCCGGGCCACCGCCATGGGATCGATTCCGAGTTCGGCCATGTTCCGCCGGGCCTGCTCGCGTACGGCCGGATCGTCGACGGCGTTGTCGATGAGCTCGGTGCGGACGTAGCCCGGGGAGATCGACGTCGTCCGCAGCACCCCGTCGGTGCTCTCCTGCCGCAGGCCCTCCAGGAGGGTGCGTACCGCGTTCTTCGTCCCGGCGTACACCGCCTGGGTGGGGACGATCTTCAGGCCGGAGGTCGAGACGACGGTGACGAGGTGACCACCGCCCTGACGGCGGAACACCGGCAGTGCCGCGGCGATCCCGTGCAGGATCCCCTTGACGTTCACGTCGACCATCGCCGACCAGCCCTCGACGTCCAGGTCGGCGATGGAGCTGATCCGGCTGACCCCGGCGTTGCCCACCAGGACGTCCAGCCGGCCGAAGCGCTCGACGGCGACGGTGACGAGCTTGTGGAGGTCGCCGGGGTCGGTGACGTCCACACGTGTGGCGGCCGCCTCGCCGCCGGCGGCTTCGATCTCGGCGACCAGCCGGTCCAGCCGGTCGGTGCGGCGGGCGCCGAGGACGACGGCCGCACCGAGTGAGGCGAGGTGGCGAGCCGTCGCCTCACCGATTCCGCTGCTGGCCCCGGTGATGGCGACGACCTTGCTGTGAATGGTCATGAAGATCCTCTGGTTAAAGTGGACACATGTCCGGTTACTCCGACAACCTTAGCGGACATGTGTCCGGTTCTGCCCAGGGTGGCGGAACCCGGCGCGCGGACGCACAGCGCAACCGCGAACGGATCCTTCAAGCGGCGCGCGATCTCGTGCACGAGCCGGGGGAGCTGAAGCTCAACGCGGTCGCGAAGGCCTGCGGCATCGGGCAGGGCACGCTCTACCGGCACTTCCCGACACGTGAGGACCTCCTCGCCGAGGTGTACCGCCGTGATGTGGAAGAGCTGGTCGCCGCGGCTCCGCGCCTGCTGGCGAGTCACCGGCCGCTGGACGCGTTGGCGGCGTGGTTCGACCGGGTGGCCGCCTACGCCCGGGTCAAGCGCGATGTGTTCGCCGCCGTCGAGGCGGCGACGTGGCGTGACCTCGCCGCCCACAGTCTCGGCCCGATCGGTGAGGCGGTGGAACTGCTGCTGGCCGCCGGTCGCTCGGACGGCAGCGTCCGCGCCGACGCCGAAGCCCGAGACGTCATCGTGCTCATCAGCTGGTTGTCGCGACTGGACGACGCCGAACTCGACGCGCGAGGACCGCGGTTGCTGTCGATCCTCGTCGACGGCCTCCGCGCACACCGCCCCTGATCGTGGTGTCTCGATGCCGTCCCGGCGATACGTTTCTCAGATGGGTACGGATGAGGTCGAACCGCAGTTGTTGCCCAACCGGTTCGCGGACGCCGTCGGGTCCATGTCGGGCGGGCCTGACCGGGATCGGTGCCGCTGCGTTGGCCATTCGATCGCGACCCGGCCGGCGACCGTTTCCTTTCACGGGGACCTGCAGGACACCGAGGCTCCGGGTTGGCGGCATCTGCTGGCGCTGATCGATGAGGCGGCCGCAGACGGGCGGACGGTGTTCAAACCGTTCGTGGAGATGAGCGCCCTGGAGCGACGGCAGATCGTCACGCTACCGCCCACGATCGCGAAGCTGACCGCCGTTACACATCTCGTGCTCTACGGCACGAACCTGGTGCGCATTCCGCCCGAGATCGGAGCCATGACGAGCCTTGAGATCTTCGAGCCCTACACCTCGCACCGGTTGCATTGGTACCCGTACGAACTGACCCGGTGCGTAAGGCTCGCCGGCAGCACGGTGAGCACGCGGGTCCTGTACGGCAACTTCAAGTTCCGGCCACCGTTTCCGGCGCTGCGGCCCGTGACCGACTCCGGGGATGCGGATTTCGCCGCGCTCGACCCAGCCGTGTGGGGCGCCGACGCGGTACGGAACTGCAGTGTCTGCAGCGGACCGGTCGACCATGAGCTGCGTCAGGTGTGGATTTCTTGCCTGGTCGGCACCGACGTGCTCCCGCTCCTGGTGAACGCGTGCTCCGCGGCATGCGTGGCGGCGCTTCCGGAGCCGCATCGCGATTACCCGCCGACGCCGCACACCGGCGGCCCGGACGTCGTGCAGCCCGGCAGCAGATACTGAGGCGGCGGCGTGGATGTTGCGAGGCGTAATACGAGATCCGACAAGGTTGCGCATGCCGATGAGGTTGTTGGACGACGCCGCCCTGGAGAGTTCTTCGGTGGTGGCGAACTGCGTGATGAATCGTGAGCGGTCGCTCAGCGGCTCGAACGGTTACGGCCGTGAGCTCGGCGTGGACATCATCGCGGAACTCACCGGCCGTAGTGCGAGGGCGGGCGTACGGTGGCTGGACGTGTGCTGTGGAAGCGGGCGCGCGCCGGCAGAGGCCGCCCGGCTCCTGGCCGGCCGGGACACGGCGGGACGGGTGGAGATCGTCGGGCTGGACCTGGTGGACCACTTCGTGGCGGGTCCCTTCCCGCCGGCATTGCAGCTGGTCACCGGTTCGGTGACCGAGTGGGTGCCCGACGGCCGATTCGACCTGATCACGTGCGTGCATGGGCTGCACTATGTCGGCGACAAACTCGGCGCGCTGACGCGTGTAGCCTCCTGGCTCGCCGACAACGGGCTGTTCGTCGCCAACTTCGACGTCCGTTCGGTCCGCTCCGCGAATGGAAGACCGGCTGGTCGTCGGCTCACGGCCGAACTGCGCCGGCAAGGGTTCGTCTACGATCCTGCTCGCCGCCGAATCTCTCGTCATGGCGGTGCGGAGATTCGGCTCCCCTACCGCTATCTCGGGGCCGATGACCAAGCCGGCCCGAATTACACCGGCCAGCCCGCCGTCGATTCTTTCTACGAACCGTTCAGCCATTGACCGGTCATGCCGAACGACCGCCATGGCCCTCGACGACCCTGTACACCGACGTGCCGCACTTCTGCCCCGTCCCCGGGCCGGTTCGAAGTCCGGCCGTATCGGTGTCCGAGCTCGGCTAGGTTGGCCGCGTGGACATCCAGGTTCTGGAAGGTCGGCTCGTCGAGGCGCCGACTTCGGAGGCCACCGGCATGGACCGGCGGGCCTTCGGGGAATTCGTCGGCCCTCGGGGTGAACTGGCCTCGTACGCATTCGGCTGGACCACGGGGTCGGAGCCGCACGTCGCTCGGCTGTCGATTGGAATCGGCGTCGGCAATCCCGGCGGCGGCACGTTCCACGCTGTGGTGTTCGAGCACGAGGACGGCCACGCGTTCTCGCTCATCGACGAGCCGTTCGAGCAGGTGCCACAGGGCGGACCGGACCTGACGGCGGACCAGGCGCGCGCCCATGAGGACCTGCCGTTCGTGTGGTGGGTCGCGGACCACGTCATGGAGCGCGATCGACGCGCGCGGTGGATGCGGCACTGGCTCCTGGGCACCCGCTGCCACCAGACCATCGAGGTCTTCGAGCTTCGCGAGCCCGTCCTGCTGATAGGTAACGACGCCGACGACGGCCTCTGGCAGCTCATCGGCACCACGGACGCCGGCGACGGTAAAGTCGGACATCTCCACCACTCCGTGGACGAAGATCCGACGTTGGTCGATGTCCTCGACCTGGCGCCCGGCCAGAGCGCAAGCCGGACCCACGTCGGCGGACCCTGGACCCGCCACCTCGGCAACCCGGCTTAGGGGCGTCGTCAAGCGTCCACGTCGGTGCTGCGGCTCAGCTGCTCCCAGACAAGCAGATCTCGGCGGGCATCGGCCACCTGGCTGCCGATCGCGTCGGCCGCGTCGTTACCCAGCGGCAGCCGCAGCGGCGGGTCCTGCGCGTCCAGCGCGGACAGAATCGCGGCGGCGGCCTTCGCGGGGTCTCCCGGTTGCCGGCCGTGGCTGTCGCGATTGGCTTGCCAGACCGGATCGATGACCGCGCCGTAGGCCGGGATCGGGGCACTGCGCTGCAGGGCGCCGTCGGCGGCGAAGCCGGTGCGGAATGCCCCGGGTTCGACGATGAGCACCTTGATCCCGAGCGGCCTGACCTCGTGCGCCAGGCCCTCGGACCAGCCTTCGAGGGCGAATTTGGTGGCCGAGTAGGCCGGCACGCCGGCGAACGACAATCGCCCGCCCATGCTGGTGATCTGCACAATCCATCCGGAACGGTGCGCCCGCAGGTAAGGCAGCGCTGCGCGGGTGAGGGCGGCAGGGCCGAAGAAGTGCAGGTCCATCAGGGCGCGCAGCTCGGAGTCGGTGGTTTCCTCGGCGGCCCCTATCAGCCCGCGTCCAGCTGCGTTGACGACCACATCGATACGGCCGTGTCGATCCGCCGTCTCGGCGACGACCTCCTCGATGCGCCGGGCATCGGTGACATCAAGGTGGGGCGCGTGCCCGCGCCCGGGGTGAGCGGCGGCCAGGTCGGCGAAGCGTTCAGGACGCCGGACAGCCGCGACCACCGTGTCGCCGGCCTCCAGCGCGGCAGCGGCGACGGCACCTCCGATACCGGACGTTGCTCCGGTGATCAGCCAGGTGCGTGTGCTCGCGGACTGCGCGGACATGACTTGCCTTCTTCCTTCGGGTGACCAGGGCGGGTCGAGGTGTGGCTGGTCTCAGAGAGCAATCTCCGGGTATGCGACAAGGTCCTGACAGCACACGCTTCAGCCTGCCGTGACACTCCCACTCACTTAACGGCACGCTTCGTGCTGTTCCGCGGCGACAGTTTGCCCTCATTCTTCGGAGGCTGTCAACGGCACGATCTGTGCCGATAGAGTCGCCGATATGGCAGACACGCCCACCACCCCGAGGCGCCGGGGCGCCGTACGGACCGATGAACTGCTACGTACGACGCTCGACATCGCAGCCCAGGACGGATACGCAGGGCTGACTATCGAGGCGGTGGCCCGGAAGGCCGGCGTGGGCAAGCACACGATCTACCGGCGCTGGCCGTCCAAGGCCGAGCTGATCATGGATGCGCTCAGCCACGTATGGATCAGCGACCTGAACTACCGTGATACCGGCGACATCCGCGCGGACCTGCGAGAGCAGTTCCTGCGCTCCAGTGCCGCACTGGCCGAGCCGCCGATCGGACCCGTCTACCGCGCGGCGATCGCCGAAGCCCAAGCCGATCCCGCCCTGCGAGACGAACTCCACCAACGCTTCCTTGCCACCGTCGAAGAGCGCACCCTCGACCGCGTCACCCGCGCCCAGCACTCGGGAGAACTCGTCGCGGACGCGGACTTGACCTTCGCCTCCGAGATCTTGTGCGGTGCCCTGTACTACCGGCACCTGCTCTCGACCAGATCCATCGGCGCCGCCGAGGTCGACGCGCTGCTGGAGATGTTCCTCGCCGCCTACAGCACCCGCGACGCGACCGCCTGCCCACCGAGCGAAGCTCTCCGCTCCGCCACGGAGCATGTAGCTCGACGTCAAGTATCTTGACGTCGAGCTTATAGCGGGTGCAGGCTACTTCCGATCTCTTGACGTCAAGGTTTTTGATGCGGATCGGGGGTGGGCGGCCATGGGGCGCAGGGGAGAGCGACCTCGGCGGCGCGGAGATGGTCTCGTGGCTCAGCTGCGTCATCCGCCCGGTGGCCGTGACGCGCGGATCATGCTGGGCGCGCAGTTCGTCGATCGGGCGGGGACCGGGGTGTGGGCCGCGTCCTCGGTTCTGTACTTCGCGTTCGTGGCTCGGCTGAACGCCGGGCAGATCGGTCTGATGCTGGGTATCGCCGGGATGGCGGGCATCGTTGGATCACCCCTGGCGGGTCGACTCGCCGGGCGGTTCCCGTTGCGGTCCCTGCTCGCCGGCTGTCACCTGATGCGTCTCGGGGTCCTCTGCCTGTTGCCGCTCTCCGGCGCCTTCGCCGTACTGCTGCCCGCGGTCGCCGTCATGTACGTGGGGGACGGCGCGGCGAAGATGCTGGAGATGCTGTTCGCGACCGAGGTGGCAGGGGAGCGGCGCTCGACGTTCCGTGCCCTGTCGAGGAGCGCCGTGAACGCGGCGTATGCGCTCGGTGCGGGCATCGCCGCGATGGGGCTCGCCGTGGGAACCGCCGGCGCCTACCGCGCCTTGATCGGAGTGAACGCGCTGTCGTTCCTCGTCGCGGCGGCCATGGTGTGGCGCACCCGGGAGCCCCTCGGTGCGGCGCGTTCGGCCTCGCGACCCGCCCGTACGACGGCGATGGTCCCGCGGAGCCCCTGGCGGGACAGGGGCTATCTGCTGTTCGTGCTGCTCGACACCCCGATGAACCTGGACGACTCGATCCTCAAGGTGGGGCTGCCGCTGTGGCTCGTGAATCGTACGGCCGCGCCGCACGCGCTTGTCCCGGCCTTCCTCGTGATCAACACGGTGCTGGTCGTGGCCCTGCAGATGCGGGTCTCGGCGAGGACCGAGGGCCCGCGTCGCGCGGCGCGGGTCCTGACGCTGTACGGACTGACGTTGCTGACGAGCTGTGCGGTCATGGCGGCGGTCGTCGGGGCGGGGCCGTGGGCCGCCTCGGCCGGGCTGCTCGCCGCGGCGGCACTGATCACGCTGGGCGAGCTGGCCCGTTCGGTGAGTTCCTGGGAACTGGCGGTCTCGCTCGCACCCCGGGAAGCGCGGGCGGCGTACCTCGGCGTGGCCGGAATGGCCCAGTCCGTCCAGCGGTCCGCCGGGCCTCCGCTGCTGACCGGGGCGGTACTGCCCCTCGGCCCGGTCGGCTGGCTGTCCCTCGGCGCCGTGGTCACCGGGCTGTCACTGGTGCAGCGGCGTGCCTGCGAGCGGCGGCTCAACGCCCTGCGGCTCTGTGGTCCCGGCGAGCCGTCACAGAAGCCGGCGGTGGGCATATCCGCATGAGGACCGGAGACGGCGGGGTCGGCCTGTTGTCGTTGGGCAGGCGCTGGATACGGCGGCGATCAACCGGAGGCCCTGCGCTGGGCGGGTAGATGCTGTTCGATGTCGCGGAGGAAGTCCGGGCAGTTCCAGATGGGTGTCGCCGGACAGTCCGCGGCGTGGCGGAGCCGGTCCCGGGCCGCGGTGAGCCGGGCGATGCTGACGTCGAGTTCGTCGGCCTTGGTGCGGAGACTGTCGCGCAGTTGCTCGTCCTGGTCGCCGCCACCGTCCAGGAGTTTGGCCAGTTCATCGAGGCGGAAGCCGGCCTGCGTGGCCGCGGCGATCGTGGCGAGCCGGTCGATGATCTGCGGGTCGTAGAGGCGCCGTTGCCCGTGGCGGCCAGCGGAAGTGATCAGGCCGAGCCTCTCGTAGTAGCGCAGGGCCGAGGCCGCGAAGCCGGTGTGCTTCACGACGTCGCCGATGTCGATCAGGTGCGATTCCGCCATTTGACTTGGCCTAAAGTCGACTTCAATTGCCAGCCTGCATCGTATGGCGAACCCTCGTTGCCGACCCCGACGGCTACCTTGCGTCGAGCGGTTCGCCGCAGGCGGTTCACAGCAGCCGTCTTTGCACGACATCGGCGATGACCGTAGTCACGACCTTGTTAACGGCTTCGGTACCCGGCGGGGCGCCCTCCCGGCCGGCGAAGAGTACGTACCCGCCCCCGATCAGCGAGACCGCGAGCGAGTCGACATCTGAATCGGCCGCGATGCGGCCCAGCTCGCACTCATCGGTGAGGTAGGAGGCGATCATCGCGCCGGCCTCCGCCAGAACCGGGACACCCTGAGCCGACCTGGCGTTGCGTAGCCGGACGCGCAACTCGTCCCGGAAGATGACGAGACTGACGATCGCTACTGTGACCGAGCCGAACAGGTCCATCAGCGCGCCGGTGAGGTTCCCGGCGACGGTGCCGGTCCCAGCGGATTCGCGCAGCGCGCCGGCCTGGCCCTCGATACGGGCGACGCGGGCTTGCGCAAGCTCGACGAGGAAGGCGTCGAAGTCGGCGAAGTGCCGGTGCAGGACACCCTTGGCGACGCCCGCCTCTGTAGCGATCGCCCGACTGGTCAGCGCGCTCGGCCCGTCCCGCAACAGGACACGCTCGGCAGCGTCGAACAACTGCCGGCGCGCGTCATGGATGTACACCCCGGTCGGCACCGTGCGACCCTCCACACCTCGATGATCCCCATCGGTTGACTGAGTGGGCATGTGCCCACTAGAATGGGCACATGCCCACTCTACGGCAAAAGAACCCCCGTACGTCCCAACGTGTGCCCCGCCAGGCGCATCAAGCCCGCGGGATGGCGGAGTCATTTGGTGTAGATCCCGAGCGTTACGACAGCCGCCGGCTGCGCGGTGCTCGGCGTCGATCCCGACGCGCGGATGGCCGAGTTCGCCCGGCGGACCGGGGTCGAGGTTGAGGTGGCGGCCTTCGAGGCGTGGGACCCCGCCGGCCGGGTGTTCGGCACGGTCGTCGCAGGCCAGGCGTGGCCGACTGGCCGAACGGATGGCCCGTCCAGTGCGGCGGTGAACAGGATGTCGGCGGTAACGGGCTCCGTGCTAAGGATAACGACTACTTTGCTGATGGGTTCTTGCGCTGGTTGGCGTTGAAGCGCGCTTTCTTCTGACGATTTCCGCACGTGTTCATGTCACACCATTTGCGGGTGCGACTTTGGCTGGTGTCGAAGAAGGCGGCTTGGCAGGTTGGCGATGCGCACAAGGCCAATTTTCCGTCTCGTTCGCCTGCGATGATGCTGATCGCATCGGCGGCGATCACGCCTAGGGCATCTTCTACGCAGGAAGCCGAGCTGAGTTGCCATCGCCGATCGCCCTCGGGTGTCAGGATGGCCGCGGCCCGGCCCTGAGTGCTGCGGTCATTGATGACTTGGACGGCAGACGCAGGGAGAGCGTCTTGGGTCGCGGCAGCTGTCGCGGCGGCGTGAATTGCCTCCCTCAGCTCCCAAGCGCGTTCGAGCTGGGCGGTGGTGCAGGACTCCACGGCGAGGCCGTTCACCGTCAGCCAGTCGACGAGTCGGTGCGGCGTGGGAATGCGTTCCACGGCGTTGCCGCGACGCTCCGTCAGAGTCCCCGTGAAGCTGGTCGCCAGCACGCTACCGAGGCGGAAGTCGGGGAGCCGAGTACGCATGGAACCACCTTAGCCGGTTGTCCACCGGCATTGAAGCGTGCTAGAACCGTCTTAGCCGGTTCTAAACAGGCTTGAGTCGGTTCCACGATGACCAGGAGGTCCCATGCCCACGCATCGGTGCGTCGCCGACGCTGCGCCCGGCACTGACCGTGGCCTTGTCACCACGACGGCCCACTCCGGCGGCAACGCCTCATGAACCGCCTGACCAGCGACGTGCGAGCATTCGAAGCCCACGCAACCGACGCCGACCTCGACGATCTGCGCGCGCGACTGGTCGCGGCGCGGCTGCCGGAAGCCGAGACGGTCTATCGCGCAGCGCCCGACCCTCGCCGATGGGAACAGGGCGTTCCTCTCGCCGATCTCGTCGATGTCGTGAACTACTGGCGCACCGGGTACAACTGGCGGTCGTTCGAAGCGCGCCTCAACCGGATCGGCCAGTTCCGCACGACCATTGATGATCTGGGAATCCACTTCCTGCACCGCCGATCCGCGCGCGCGGACGCCACTCCTCTGATCTTGACGCACGGCTGGCCAGACAGCATTGTTCGGTTCATCGACGTAGTGGACGAGCTGGCAGATCCGAAAGATGCAGCCGCGCCGGCGTTCCACGTCGTGGTCCCGTCGTTGCCAGGTTTTGGTTACAGCGACAAGCCGGCCACCACCGGGTGGGGAACCGAAAGGATCGCGGCCGCATGGGTGGAACTGATGGGACGGCTCGGCTACAGCAAGTTCGCAGCCCACGGCGGCGACTGGGGAGGTAATATCACCACGGTCCTCGGCGGCAGGTTCCCGGCGCACGTTCTCGGCATCCACACAACGTTCGCGGAGGGACCGCCTGGGTTGACAACGGACGGGCTGACGGCGGTCGAGCGCAAGTGGACCGAGGAAACCCGCGATTTCTGGCGCCACCGCGCGGCGTACGCGAAGCAGCAGGCGACCCGGCCGCAGACCATCGGCTACTCGCTCGTCGACTCACCGGTCGGGCTTCTTGCCTGGATCCTTGACAAGTTCGCCGAGTGGTCAGATACCGACGATAGCCCGTTCGAGACGATTTCCAGAGATCGCGTTCTAGACGACGTCACCCTGTATTGGCTGACGCGGACCGGCGCATCGGCGGCCCGCATTTACTACGAAAGCCACAACTCGCTGGACCCCGAACTTCGGGTCGACGTCCCGTCAGCACTCACTATGTATCCCCGTGACGTCGAGAAGTGTCCGCGCCCCTGGGCACAGGAGCGGTACCGGCAGATCGTCCGATGGAGGTCGCCTGAAACCGGAGGACATTTCCCGTCGCTGGAGGTTCCCGAGTATTTCGTCAAGGACCTGCAAGAAGGCCTCGCGGCAGTGCTGGCCGCCAATCGATGAACCCCGCCGCCCCGACCGTCACGGGCAGTGCCCCGCCTCACCCCGGGCTCGACGCCTGTTTCCGGACAGGGAGCTGTTGACTCCTCGCGCGAACAACTCATCCAGCCTCGCCACCCCATGAGGCCACATCGCCAATCTGCGCGCCCTCCGAGTCGCCTGACGATCCTGGCCACCGGGCCGGCATGCGATGGCGGCCAATGGGCTGTCGCTGTCCGCATCCTGGCCTAGGTGTCGGTGGCCTGGAGCTCGGTCGGCTGCAACATGCGATCGAGGAACTCCTCGACGGCAGCCTCAGCAGTGGCCTGGGCAGCGGGCACGTCGTCGGCCAGGGCGATGACCAGTGCCATCTCGTTGCCGGCGGCCAGCAGGATGTGCGCGAACGGTTCGACAAGCGGCGCCGGCACACGACCGGCATCGGCGGCCTGCTGCAGAACGGCCTTGAGCATGCCCAGGCCGTACTGCTCCTCGATGCCGCGCCAGCGACGCCAGCCCAGCACGGTCGGCGCGTCGATCAGCAATATCCGGCGTACGACGGCGTCGCCGGCGAGCCGGATCCAGGCCATCTCAGCCGCCTTGAGCAGGCCGCAAGCCTCCGTCTCCCCGCTGGCTGTGGCAGCGGCGAGGGTGGCTTCACCGACCTGCGCATGGACTGCCTCCACAACCGCCTCGAACAGGCGCTCTTTGCTCGCGAAGTGGTGATATAGCGATCCGCGACTTACCCCGGCATGCTCCAGGACAGCCTCGATCGAAGTGCCCTCATAGCCTCGGTCGGCGAACAACTCCGTCGCCACCTCAACCAGATGTCGCCGGGTCGCCTGCCCCCGGTCAACGCGTCGATCCACACTCTCCTCCAGTTGCCAAACCGACAGTCGGTTTACTAAGTTCTAGACCAACGGTCGGTTTCTTGGTGTTATCGCCGTTCACTCTACGATCGCGGAGGCGACCGATGTTTCTGACCGGGTTCGACGACCACCGCCACACCGTGCACACCCAGGCCGGCGAGATGAGTTATGTCGAGATCGGTACCGGTCCGGCGGCGCTGTTCGTGCACGGGATCGCGACCAACGCCTACATCTGGCACAACCTGATTCCGCTGCTTGCCGACACGCGACGCTGCGTCGCCATCGACCTACCGCTACATGGGCAGAGCCTGGCCGCGCCCGAACACCAGCTCACGGTCGGTTCGTTCGCCGACACGCTCGCCGAGGTCTGCGCGGGCGCGCGTCTCGGCCAGGTCGACCTGGTCGGCCACGACACCGGTGGTGCGGTCGCCCAGATCCTTGCCGCCCGCCATCCCGAACTGGTACGCACGCTGACCCTGACCAACTGCGAGACGCGTGACAACATCCCGCCGGCCGCGATGGCCGCCACCGTGGAGGCGGCTCGCGCCGGCCAACTCGCGGCGGCGGCTCCGGCAATCCTCACTGACCCCGCCGCTGCCCGGGCGTTCTTCGCCACCGGCTACCAGGACCCGCAGTTCCTGAGCGCGGAGTTGGTCGCCGCGTTCCTCGAACCGGTCATCGGCACCCCGGCGGCCGCCGCGCGCTTCCAGGAACTGATCGCCGGGCTGGGGCCGGACGATCTGCTCGCCGCCGAGCCGGCTCTGCGTGCTCTGCGCGTCCCTACACTGATCGCCTGGGCGACCGACGACGAGTTCTTCGACTTGAAGTGGGCGCACTGGTTGCACGACACCATCCCCGGCGCACGTGACCTGGTCGAGATCGCCGACGGAAGGCTCTTCTTCCCTCATGAGCGCGCCGCCGAACTCTCCTCGCACATCCGTCGCCATTGGGCCACCGGCGACCGAAGCTGACCAGGAGCAAACCGCCTTATCTCAAGTACACGCCTGGATATACGAGACGAGGTGAGCGACGACTCCACTGCTCACCTCGGCGAGGCGCGCCCCCGATACCCCCGTTGCCGCGGCCCGGGCAGGCAGCTTAAAGATCAGCCGCTGGTCGTACTTGTGCCGGGCGGGGGAGTCTGGTCCAGCTGGTACAGACCGAGGATCACACTGTAGGGCCGGCCGTCTCCATCGTCCGGCTGGCCGGCCAGGTCGCGGAGGATCGTCGTGAGCCGCTCGGCGTGCCGAGGGGTCAGTCTGAGCGTCCGCAGCGCTAGAAAAACGCCGGGCTCCGCCACAGCGAAGGCGTTGGACTCGTCCTCGGCGAGCGTGGTTCGGCTGACATCCGGGCCGGACATGGTGCGTCGGTAGTACTGCTCGGTGCCGCCGCGGACCCGCTGTGTCCCCGCAAGCTCGACCAGTCCGGCGTCGGCGAGCACCTTCAGGTGGTGCGCGACGTTGCCCTTGTTACTGTCCAGCGCCACGGCGAGTTGACTGATGGTCGCCTCTCCTCCGGAGAGGGCGGCCAGTAGCCGGTGCCGCATCGGGTGGCCCAGCGCCTTGAATTGGCTGGTGGCGGCGGGCGCAGCAGCGTTGTCATCATTGCCCACGAGGACAAGCGTCTAGATCTGTTGACGCTTTGTCAAGCGTCTGCTTTTCTTAACGCTATGGCTGGGCAGACGCAGGCGGGCTCCGGGAGCACGACAGCAGGGAAGGATCGCCTTGACCCGGCTTTGGTAAAGCCGGCCGTGGTCATGCTCGTCGGAGTCACCCCGGTCCTGTTCGACTCGACCATCGTCAACGTCGCCATCGACGCTCTGGCCCACGGCCTGCACTCGTCAGTATCAGCTGCTCAGTGGACGATCAGCGGCTATTTGCTCGCGCTCGGCATGGCGGTGCCCATCGCCGGATGGGCGATGGAACGCTTCGGCGCAAAAGCAGCGTGGCAAAGCGCCCTGGCCTTGTTCATGGCCGGCTCGATCCTCGCGAGCCTGGCGTGGAACATGGACACCCTCATCATCTTCCGGGCGCTCCAAGGCCTGGCCGGTGGACTGCTCTATCCGATCCTGGCCAACGTGCTGGTCCGGGCGTCCGGGGGCCGCAACCTCGGTCGGGTCGCGGCCGCGCTCAGCCTTCCCGGCGTACTCGGACCGATCCTCGGACCGGTCATCGGAGGCGTGATCGTCGCGGACCTGTCGTGGCGATGGGTGTTCTGGATCAACGTGCCCATCGCGGTCGTCGGCCTCATCCTCGCCTGGCGCGGCCTGGAGCCGGGCACCGGACGCAAGAACGCCTACTTGGACCTCACCGGCCTCTTCCTACTCTCACCGGCGCTGGCCACCATCATTTTCGGGTTCACCGAAGTCGGCATCCACGCCGGCTTCGACCACCTCGTTGTCGTCGTCCCCCTTACCGCCGGCGTCGCGCTCCTTGCCGTCTTCGTCTTTCACGCGTTGCGCACCTCACGGCCGGCGCTCGTCGACATGCGGTTGTTCACGGTTCGCACCTTCGCGGCATCGACGGTGCTGCTGTTCGTCTCCGGCGTCGCCCTCTATGGCGCCCTGCTGCTTCTGCCGCTCTACTACCAGTCCCTGCGCGGCAAGACCGCGCTCGACGCCGGGCTCCTCCTCGCCCCTCAAGGACTCGGGATGCTGCTCACCAGGACCAAAGCGGGCAAGCTCACCGACCGCGTCGGCTCCCGGCCCGTCGTGCTCGGCGGGCTCCTGCTCATGGTCATCGGTACCGCCGCCTACACCCAGGCCGGCACTCACCCCAACGAAATCCTGCTCGGCCTCAGCCTCGTCGTCAGAGGCGCCGGATTCGGTGCGGTGACCATCCCCCTCATGGCGACCGCCTATATCGGGCTCCGACGCGAGCAGATACCCCACGCCAGCGCCGCTACTCGCATCGCCCAACAAGTCGGCGGCTCCTTCGGCGCGGCGATCACGGCCGTGATCATCCAGGCCGAACTCACCGCCCACCGCACCGGAGGGCTCGCGGGTAGAGCCACCGCGTTCAACAACGCCTTCTGGTGGACGCTCGCCCTCACCGCCTTCGCCGTCATCCCCGCCCTGGCTCTCCCACGACACCACGGAAAGCCAAATGCGACGAAATAGGGCTCGACGGCATGCGTGTGCCGCACACGGTCAAGCCGCGTGTGACCACGCGGCGGAGCCAACCTTCTGAAGATCAGGAGCCCCAGATGGGATTCACACTGACAGCTCCGACGCTGGAACGACGCTATGTGCGTCTGGAACCGCGCGGACATGAGCACGCGGCCGGACCGGCCGCGGCAGCCGAGGAGGACCGCGGCGCGTACACGTTCACCTGGGAGGCGCGACTGGAAAAGGTCGCAAAGGCATGACGCGCAGAAGAGCCGGTTTCTTCAGCGACGCCGAACACGACCCCCGGTTCACCGGCAGCGCCACCAGCGACGAACGAACCATGCTCCAGGACTTCCTGACCGCGCAGCGGCGAACCCTGACGCTGAAGTGCGCGGGCCTGGACACCGAGTTGTCCCGACGCGCCGTGGAGCCCTCCACGCTCTCGCTGCTGGGACTGGTACGGCACCTCGCCGATGTGGAACGCTACTGGTTCCGGCAGGTCATGGCCGGTCAGGACGCATCCCCGCGCTTCGCCGGCGACACCGATCCCGATGGCGACTTCGACGGCGCCGTCGCCGATCCCGCTGTTGTCATCGCGGCGTGGGACGCCTGGCATACCGAGGTCGCGTTCGCCGACGCTCTCGTCGACGCCGCGCCGGATCTGGATGTCGTGGGCGACTCCTGGCGCGGGACGGTATCGCTGCGCTGGGTGCTCATCCACATGATCGAGGAGTACGCCCGGCACAACGGCCACGCCGACCTGCTCCGCGAACGGATCGACGGAGCCGTCGGGCTGTAGCCCACCCAAGCCAGGCGGAGTCTTTGTGGGCGATACCACGGTAATTTGCGCGTGTAGTTTTCCCGTTGGCGAGGAGTTCGAGCAATGCCGCAAAAGGTGGCCCGTGTCCATGAATTGCTTGCGCCGCTCATCGATGAGGAAATGAATGATCTTCATGTTTGGGTGGCGAACGCCGACGCAGGTGATGCTGTGGTACAACTCCATTCCCGACTTACCGACCGCGGCCTATTGGGGGGCGATCCCGAGCCCCTGACCGTCGATCGTATGGCAGAGGCATACTTGCGAAGCGCGTCGGCCGACGAGGTACTGCCGATCATGCTTCATTGCTGCACACGGGATCTGGCGTGGGATCATATCCGCGGTCCCTGGACCGAGGACCATGCGCGGCCGGTGCTGAGCGAACTCGTCGAACTCCTCGGCCCGGGCGCGCGGTGGTTGACGAATGTGACGATATACGGCAACGGGGCATTCGGATACGAATCGATCGCCGGCCACGACCTTAACAACTTCGTCGTCCTCGGCGCTGCCGACGACATCGTCGTCGGAATCCTACGGGTGGCCGAGATCCCATAGCCGCGAGCGCCGTCCCGTCAGGCGGCAGCGCGCTGAACCCGCTGTGGGTAGTCGATTTGACCCGTGTCCTGATCAGACCCCCGGCAGGAGCTCCGCAATTAATCGGACAGCGTGGTGACGGCCATCATGGTCGCCTGCATGAGAGCGACAACCTTTCTCGACCCATCCGCGGCGACGCCGAACACCTCGCCGCGGCACGTTGTGAGTGTGCGGCCATTGCGCAGCACGGAACCGACGGCGATGAACTTCTCTTGGGTTGCCGGCGCGACGAGGGAGAGTGAGAAGTCGACGGTCAGCACGTCGCGGTCCAGTGGGAAAACGGTCAGGGCGGCGAACCCGCACGCCGAGTCGACGAGGGTCGTGATGGCGCCGGCGTGGATGAAGCCGTGCTGCTGGCACAGGTCGGCGCGTCGGGCAAGCTCCAGCTCGGCGCGTCCGGGCGCCAGTCCGAGTAGCTTGATCTCCAAGGTGGACAGCATGGACTGGCTGGCGATGGTTGCGCGGACGCGTCGATCGATCACCGGGTCCAGCTCCCCGTTTGGTGATTCGAACTCAAGGCCAGAACCCAGCCGTTCTGGAGGCGGGTTCTGATCGGTAGCGTCGACGTATTCTGGGTCGAGGGTCAACGTGACTCTCCTGCTCGGATCTCATCGATCTCATTGAGCCTTGAACGTGGTGCGTGGTCAGCCGGGTAGGCCCCAGAACGGGCCGGTCAATCCTGCCTGAGCGAAGTAGGCTGCCGCGGTCTTCGGTTCACGGCGCACGTAGCCTTGGTCGAGGCGACCGTCGTACCAACCGGAGGCCAACCGCCAGAGTGTCGTCAGGTCCATGACGTAGCCCAGCGGCTCGCCGGTCCGGCTCCGCCAGGTGTCAACGCACTGCTCATTGCAGAAGATCCGCTGATGACCGCAGGTACGGACCACGTCGTCCCACATGCGTGCGACCGGGGTGAGGAAGTGTGCGACCTGATCGCCGGGCGGTGGTGCCTGGTTCGTGACGGTCCACGCCAGCGCCGCCCCGCAGCCTGGGCAATTGGTCGCCACCAGCACCTGCGGGTCGTCAGGCAGCAGGTGCGGCAGCGCGAACGAGTCCCATGCGCAACCACCCCACCACAGCGTTCGCCGTCCCATCACCGAGAAACCTAGAGGGATCGACGCGAACGGATGCGCCATCAAAATCCGCTCGCCGGACGGGTCGAGGGCGAGGTGGTGTTCCTCGTGCAGTGCCTGCAACCCCGCGTCGACCGCAGCAATCGGCAGCCCTGTTGTTTCTGCCAACTCGCTGCGTGACGGTGGGCGCCCGGTTGTGGCGAACGATCGGTAGACCGCAAGTCGCAGCTGCTCCGTATCCATGAATACCATCATGCCCTGGACGCTCTGCCGCTCTGAAATCCAGACGGTAACCGACGTGGAACTGGCTGCGGAGAACGGGCGGCTGCTTGCCGAGATCAAATCCGAACAGGTGGCCAAAGTCTCTCGGCGTTGCGTTTGGAGGAACGTCCTTTCCCCGCCTGGCTGTCCCGGATCTGCCCGTTTCTATGAGGTGTTCGAGATCAACCGGATGGTCCTTGTTCAGCGCTGCTCTGTCGCCAGCCTGACACCGAGTGCGAGGAGTACGGTACCGGTCACCGCGTCGAGGGCACGGCGTACCGCCGAGCGGCGCAGCAGGTCACCCATCTTGGCGATGGCCACCGCGTAGCCGGCAAGCCACAGGAACGTCATCGAGCAGAACACCAGCCCGAGCAGCGTCAAGACGACGAAGTGGGTGCCGAACTGTGGCAGCAGGCTGGTGAAAAAGACTGCCATCTTGGGATTGCCCAGGTCACTGAGCAGGCCGCGGCGGTAGCAGGCCAATGGACTCCGCCGCTGGGCCGGTTCGCTGACGGCGGCTTGCCGGGACGACCGATGCAGCACCGCGGACCAGATCGCGTGCAGCCCGAGATACAGCAGGTATGCGGCTCCGAGGTACTTCACCGTAAGGAACGCCGGCGCGGAGGCCACCAACAATGCTGAGATGCCCGCGCTCGTGGCGAGAGTCCACAATGCCTGACCACAAAAGACTCCAAGCGCGGTGGAAACGCCCCCACGTCGTCCGCCGCCGAGCGTGCCGCTGACCGTCACGGCCGTGTCCGGTCCAGGAGTCACAATGACCAAGGCTGACACGCCGAGGAATGTAAGGAACGAAGCGATCACAAAGTCAATCTAAATCAGAGCACTCGATCGCGGAAGGCACGTGCCCGCACCGCGGACGGTCCTACAGGAGCCTGAGAAGACCTCGACCCAGAGGTGCGTCCATGCCTTTCGTATCCTTCATCGCCTGTTCGGGCGACACGTAGAACGGCATGGACACCGGTGGCGTTCCTCACTACTCGATCGTCATTGGTCGGCTGATCATCGCAACGGCGCCGGCGGGCCGCCCGGGGCACCCATCCGCCCCTGCACGACCGACTCCGCCAGCTCACCCACCCGCTCCGCCGGCAACCGCCGGTAACCGTCGGCCGTCACCACCGCGACCACCGGAAAGATCCGGCGCGTCAGGTCAGGACCACCCGTCGCGGAGTCATCATCGGCCGCGTCGTACAACGCATGGATCGAGGCCAAAACCGCCTCCTCCTCCGACAGATCAGGCCGGAAAAGCTTCTTCAACGCACCACGCGCGAACACCGAACCCGACCCGATGCTGTGGAACTCATGCTCCTCATAACGACCACCGGCCGCGTCATAACTGAAGATCCGGCCACCGTCACGCTCCTCGTCATAACCCGCGAACAGCGGCACCACCACCAGCCCCTGCATCGCCATGCCGAGATTGCCCCGCACCATCGTCGCCAGCCGGTTCGCCTTACCCTCCAGCGAAAGCGTACGGCCCTCCATCTTCTCGTAATGCTCCAGCTCCACCTGGAACAACCGCACGACCTCCAAACCGATACCCGCCGTCCCCGCGAATGCGATCGCGGAGTACTCATCGGCACGGAAGACCTTCTCGATATCACGCTGAGCGATGACATTACCCGCGGTCGCCCGCCGGTCCCCGCCCATCACCACACCACCGGGAAACGTCACCGACACGATCGTCGTACCGTGGGGGAAGTGCTCACCCGCCGACGCCCCCGCCGGCAACTCACGATTCCCCGGCAACATGTTCGGCGAATGCACCGCCAGGAACTCGGTGAACGACGAGGGGCTCTGGCTCGCGAACGCGCCCGGCAGACGCCCCGGCGCGGAACCTTGCGACGTCACACGACTCCTTCCACTGCAGCGGACGCGATCGCCCCCGCTAACCAGACCCTACTGTCAGGGCACCATCGCGTGCATGCGTCATGATCCCTCCCCCCGTCCGCTCGCGCCGAACCCGGCCGAACCGGCCTCCGCCACGGCGAGGCACCCGCGGTAGGTGAGCTGGTCGTGTCCGGCCCGATCGGTGACCTCGGCGAACTGGGTGCGGATGGTGGGCAGGCGCAGCACCCGGCAGGCGGTGTCGATCGCGGCGTCGGCGGCCTGTTCGGTGATACCTCCGGTCTTATTTCAGGATGCGGTTGGGGTCGCTGCCGGGAGGGAATCCGGCGAGTTTGCTCGGGTCTCGATCGGTCTCCATGTCTTCTTCCCAGCCGACGGCGTAGGTGATGACGTAGTCGTGGTCGTTTCCGGTCTCCAAGATGAGGCAGTGGGCGTCGTCGTGGATGCCGGTGTCGGCGCCGCTAATCCGCCTGGCTTCGGCCGGGGTGGCGCAGCGGATGACGAGTCCGTCGTACTCGATCCTGACCTTCATGGCCCGGACGGGCTTGAAGACGATGTCGATGCGGGACTGACGGCTTCCGTCCTGCATGGTCGTTCGGGTGCGCAGCAGCAGTTGGCTGTGGCTGATCGTGTAGGCCCAGACGGTGAACGCTCGGTCGGAGCGGAATAGCTCCGCGCCGGGCACGAAGCGGTCCGTGGTGTTCAGCCAGTCCGATTCGATCATGCACGGATTCTTCCAAGGGCGTGGCTTGCGGCGTTCGACGTGGCCGAGGAATTCGGTCCTTTCCTCGTCGGTGGGGGTGCGGTACTCCTCGCTGGGGCGTAGTGCGATGTTTGGACGACGGCCTGACGAGGCTGCACACTGAGGGCCATGGCCTTGACGAGTCGTCTCGCTCGCCGCGAGGACGTGCCTAAGCTCCTGCCCTTGGTCGCCGCCGCCATCGATGAGCTGCAGAAGGGGTTTCTCGACGACGCCCAGATCGAGTCGAGCCGGTCGATCATGGGTATCGATACCCAGCTCGTCGACGACGGGACGTACTTCGTGGTCGAAATCGACGAGCAGGTCGCTGGATGCGGCGGCTGGAGCCGCCGGGCAACGCTGTACGGGGGTGATCACTCCAGCGGTCGGGACCCGGCGCTTCTGGATCCCCGTCGGGACCCGGCCAAGGTCCGGGCGATGTACACCCACCCCGCCTTCACCCGTCGGGGCGTTGGCCGGCTGATCCTCTCCCGGTGTGAAGCCGCCGCCGCTGCCGAAGGGTTCGCCTCGCTTGAGCTCATGGCCACCTTGTCAGGCCGGCCGCTCTATGAAGCCGCCGGGTTCGTGCCGATCGAGCATGTCGAGGATGCCGCCGGCGGCGCACCCGTTCCGCTGATCCGGATGCGTAAGCCGATCCATGCGGCAGCCTCCCGAACCCTGTGATCGGGTGAAGAGGTCCTATCCGCTCATGCCGCGTACCGGCACGTGTGCCCGCCGGCGACTGCGGTGAGCGTCACGCTCTTGGCCGCTGTCGCGGCGGTGGTCAGCTACCAGCACGTGCACATGTCGGTACTGAAAGATGGCGGGACACGAAGGGCGGGCGTACTCATCCCGCTCAGTGTCGACGAGATGGTCGTCCCGGCATCGATGTCCGTATCGGGGGAGGCGGGATGAAGGCTGCACGTGGTTCTGTGCTCGATGGCCGGCGGATCCGCATCGAGTGGCGGGACTTCCCTTGTCTGGGACGGGAGTCGACCATGGCCCCACGTGCCGTCGCCGTGCAGGGACGGCTTGCCCTGGGGATCATGGGTATCCCGGCCGTCCTTGCCGGCCGAACGCCGATCATGGGTGCTCAGCCCGAGGCGGTCTTCGCGAAGGCGATCGACGATGCCCTGCGGAAGGCAGCGTAGGACGGCATGCCCGACGTCGGCTACCTGGCGGCCTTTTTCGGCGGCGTGCTGGCGCTGATCAGCCCCTGCAGCGCGTTGCTGCTGCCGTCGTTCTTCGCCTACGCCTTCCAGCGCACCTCACAGCTCATGGGACGCACGGTCCTGTTCTACCTCGGCCTGCTGATCACGCTGGTTCCGCTGGGCATGGGATCGTCGGCCGCTGCGTCGCTGTTCTACGGCCATCGTGAGGCGGTGATCGTCGTCGCGGGCTGGCTGATCGTCGGCTTCGGGACGGTCCAGATCCTCGGCGGTGGGTTCGCGTTCGGGCCGGCGACGCGGTTGCAGCGGCGGATGGCGGGTCGGGGCGGTTCGGTGTCGGTGGTCGGCCTCGGCGCCGCGTACGGGCTGGCCGGGTTCTGCTCCGGGCCCATCCTCGGGGCTGTACTCACTGTCGCCGCGGTGGGCGGGAAGCCGTTGCGCGGAGGTGCGCTGCTGGCGGTGTACGCGCTGGGGATGGCGGCTCCGATGTTCGTCCTGGCGCTGCTGTGGGACCGTTTCCGTCTCGGCGGGCGCCGGTGGCTGCGCGGAAAGGCCTTTCGTATCGGCCCGTTCCACGTGCACAGCACGATGCTGGCCTCCGGGCTGCTGTTCGTCGGGGTCGGCGCGCTGTTCCTGGTCTACGACGGCACCGCCGGCATCACGGGCGCTTTCGGTCTGAGTGACACCACGTCCACAGAGATGGCGGCGCAGCAGTGGATCACAGGTCTGCGGGTGCCGGACTGGCTGGTACTGCTCGTGGCAGCGGTCGTCACCGTGACGGTAGCGGTCTGGCGGTGGCGACGGGCCGTCGTGGCCGAACCCCGCTCTCCGGGCGACATGCCGGAAGGCGACGAAGAGGGTGGATGAACCGGAGCTTCGTGTGGTGACAGCGCCGTGGGCACCGCCCGCTACGGACGGGGACTAGCACGGACCCCATGTGCGGCCCGGGGCACCGGTGAGGGTTCGGCGCCGTCAGGCCAGGACGAGGAAGAGCTTTTCCAGCTCCGCCTCGGTGAAGGGCGGCGTTTCTCCGTCGGCGGCGGTCAGGCACTGACGCATGCCAGTGGCTACGATCTTGAAGCCGGCGCGGTCCAGGGCGCGGGAGACCGCGGCGAGCTGGGTCACCACATCCTTGCAGTCACGCCCGGCCTCGATCATCGCGATGACTCCGGCCAACTGGCCCTGGGCACGGCGCAGGCGGTTGAGCACCGCGTTCATCGCCTCTTCTTCAACGCCCATGGGCACCTCCAAGATCCAACGTCGATCCATGGTACCCCAGGGGGTATAGGCCTCCCGTAGATGAGTGCCCGCGGGTGTGAGCGGGCGGAGCGTGCGCATCGCGGAGGGTGGATGGTCTCGCGCGGAGCCTTACGCCGCCGCGGCCGCCCTCGTCATCCGACTTCCCCGAAGACGGTCCCATGTTCCGCAAAATACCCCAGGGGGTATATGTTCCATCTAATCGCGAGATACCCCACGGGGTATTTGGGGAAGGGAGAGAGCATGTATTTCGTCGAGACGCTGGTCTGGGAGGGCCTGGGCAATCGCAGCTACCTGGCCGGCGGGCGAACTGCCGCGGTGGCGGTGGACCCGCCCCGGGACATCGATCGAGTCATGGCCGTGGCGGCCCGGCGCGGGGTGCGGATCACGCACGTGGTGGAGACCCATCTGCACAACGACTACGTCACCGGCGGTCTGGGGCTGGCCCGCCTGACCGGGGCGCGCTATCTGGTCCCGGCCGGCGCCCGCGTGGCGTTCGACCGGGTGCCGGTGACCGGTGGCGACACCGCTGAGCTGGAGGACGGCCTGGCGCTACGGGCGGTGGCCACGCCCGGGCATACCCCCCATCACACGTCCTACGTCCTGGAGGAAAGTGGGACGCCGGTGGCCGTGTTCACCGGCGGATCACTGCTGATCGGTACCGTCGGCCGGCCCGACCTCGTCGATCCCCGGCTGACCGTACATCTCGCCCGAGCCCAACACGCCTCCGCGCACCGTCTGGCCCAGCTTCCGGACGAAGCGCAAGTACTGCCCACGCACGGGTTCGGCAGCTTCTGTTCCTCCGCCCAGGCCGAGGGGGAGTCCACCACGATCGGGGTCGAGAAGGCGCGCAACGCGGCGCTGGTCCAGGACGTCGACACCTTCGTCGCCGAGCTGCTGGCGCACCTGGACGACGTTCCGGCCTACTACACGCACATGTCCCCGGCCAATGCCGCAGGCGCCACTCCGGTGGACCTGACCGAGCCGCAGCGTGCGGACGCCGCGCAGATCGCCGAGCGGCTGGCCGCCGGCGAGTGGGTGGTCGACCTGCGCAACCGCATCGCCTTCGCCGACGGCCACGTCGCCGGCGCGCTCAACTTCGAGCTCGACGGCAAGCTCGCCACCTACCTGGCCTGGCTCATCCCCTGGGGCAGGCCGGTCACCCTGCTCGCAGAGAGTTCCGGGCAGATCGCCGCCGCCCAGCGGGAGCTCGTCCGCGTCGGCATCGACCGCCCCGCCGCAGCCGCCACCGGCGCCCCCGAGCAGTGGGTGAGCGACCCGGCAGCGCTGCGGTCCTACCCTCGTGCCGACTTCGCCGAGCTGGCCAAGGCGAGCGCCCGGGGCGAGGAACTGGTCGTGCTGGACGTGCGGCGCGCCTCCGAGCGCGCCATGGGGCGCATCGACCGATCGGTGCACATCCCGCTGCACGAGCTGCACCACCGCCTGCAGGAGGTACCCCAAGGGGTCGTGTGGGTCCACTGCGCCGGAGGCATGCGCGCCGCGATCGCCGCCTCACTGCTCGATGCCGTCGGCCGCCAGGTCGTCGCCGTCGACGACAGCTTCACCGCCGCCCACGACGTCGGCCTGGTCCTCACCGGCTGACGCCCCGCCGTCACCGGTACACGCAGTCAAGGAGAGCTCGATATGTCACTGGAGATCCTCACCGCACGCGGCGTCAGGGCCTGGGATGTCGCCGGCGGCACGCCGGCCTGGGAGCCGGCGGACCTGCCCGTCCGTACCGGCCGAGGGCAGGTCATGTGACCACGGTCATCCTGGCGCTCATCGCGGGCAGTGTGGTCGGCGTGGCGCTGGGGGGCCTGGGCGGCGGAGGGAGCATGCTCGCCATCCCCGCCCTGATCTACCTGCTGCGGTTCAGCCCCTCCCAGGCCACGACCGCCAGCCTGCTGATCGTCGCCGCGACCTCCCTGACCGGGCTGATCGCTCACGCCAGGGCCGGACGAGTCCGTTGGCGCACCGGCACCTTGTTCGCCACCGCCGGGCTGCCGGCGGCGGCCGTCGCCGGAGCGGTCTCCGCGAAACTTCCCGGTGCGCTGCTCACCGTGGCATTCGCCCTGCTCGCAGGCCTGGCCGCCGGGCGCATGCTCATCCCCGGAGCCGGCACGGTGCCGAGTGCCGCGGCCGGGCTGGGTAAGGCCACCGCGGCGGGCGCCGGTCTCGGCGCGATCACCGGTCTGCTGGGGGTCGGTGGCGGCTTCCTGGCCGTACCGGCGCTGGTCTCTGTCCTGGCCTTCCCCATGGGCGAGGCGATCGGCACCAGTCTGCTGGTGATCAGCGCCAACGCTCTGGCCGCTCTTCTTCCCCGGCTGGGGGGTACCGGCGCCGTCGGCTGGGCGATCGTCGGGCCGTTCACCGGCACGGCCGTCCTCGGGGCCTGGGGCGGCGAACGCTGGGCGAAGAGATTTTCCGGTCGCACTCTGCAGAAGGTCTTCGGCATCACCCTGCTGGCCATCGCCGCCCTCATGCTCATCGACGCCCTGCTCTAAGACCGCCACCACCGCGTGGGGGAACGCCCCTGAACGGTCGGACCCACGCCCGATCGGCGGCGGGCATCCCCGCCACCTCCCTGGCGGGTGGGATCAGCGCATGGGCCCGGCTCCCGTACAACCGGCGCGCCGACGCAGCATTCGACCTGCGTTCCACCCTGAACACTCTGCGTGGCTGAGAGCGACAACCCGCCGGCCGATCCTGGGCGTCGGCGGTGCTCCCATGGGTATTTTTGTGTGGTGCTGGAGGACTCGAGGGGACTATGCGCTGAACCGCTGACGGCGCTCGGTGCCGGTGAACACGGGCGTGGTCGGTGAGGCTGATCGATCGGATCACGCCTCGGCCGGGTCCACGAGCCAGGGTGCTGGTGTCGGCCGCCGCGGTGATCGCAGTGCTGGCGGTTCTGGCGCTGGTCGGCCTTACCGGAGGGTCATCATCGAAGCGGTCGGCGAGCACCGCCCCGACCCCGACGTACGGCTCGACGGGTGCGGCCACGCCGCGTCCCACGGGCGGCACCCCCACAGTCACCGGCCCCGCCCCACCGAAGAACGATCCGGCGCTGTGGCTGGGGTCGAACTCCGCGCCGGTCACCATAGAGGAGTTCGGCGACTTCCAGTGCCCGCACTGCGCGTCCTTCGCGCGCCGCACCGAGCCTGAGCTGCGCCGCCGGTACGTCAGCGCGGGCGTCGTCCGGTTCATCTGGCGGGACTACCCGTGGATCGGCAAGGAGTCCGAGCGGGCGGCGATCGCCGCACGGGCCGCGGCCCGGCAGGGCAAGTTCTGGCCTTACCATGACGCTCTGTACGCACACCGGTTCCCCGAGAACAGCGGCCACTTGGACGATGCCTATCTACGCGGGATCGCACAACGGCTGGGCCTGAACATGTCCCGGTTCGACGCCGACCGCCGTGACCCGGGAATCCGGGCGCAGGTGCGGAGCGAGATGGGATTCGCCGAGGCGCTCGGCATGTCCGGCACCCCGGCCTTCTTGATCAACGGCACCGTTCTCTTCGGTGATCAGTCGCTGAAGACCTTCGTGGCGGCCATCGAAAAGGCCCGCAGCGAGCGTTGACCTCCAGCAAGCCAAGGACGTCATGAGCCGACCGGCTCCTACTTCGGTCCTCTAGGTGATTTATTCACTTTCTTGATTTGTTCTAGTTTGACCGCATAGCGTGCAGGCCATGAGTACGTATCGGCCCGCTTATCCGCCGTGGTCAGGGCTTCTTCGCCGGCCGCGTGACCACCGGCGGTGGGGCTGGCCGCTCGTCCTCATGACCGCATGCATCGCAGGAGAGGCCGCCGAATCCGTCGTGCCGGCATCACACCTGCTGGTACCACTCGTCGTCGGCTTCGTCGCCGCGATCAGCGGGCTCGTCGTCGGCAAGGTCCCGTCGCAGGTCAACCGCGGCTCCCAGGCGGTCCTCGGCGTGATGATCGGCGCCTCGCTGAGTCCGACGGCGCTGCATCAGACCGCGGCGGCGGCCGTTCCCCTGACGATCGTCACGGCCCTGACCGTCGTGGTCAGCCTGGCGGCAGCGGCGCTGTTGGCCGGGGTCGCCCGGCTCGACCGTCCGACGGCCCTGCTCGGCATGATCGCGGGAGGCTCGGCGGCAGCGGTCGCCTGCGCGGAGGATGTGCGCGCCGACGCGCGGCTGGTCGCCATCATGCAATACCTGCGCGTCGCTCTGATCGCCGCCACCGCCCCGGTACTCGCGGGCTGGCTCCTTGCCTCGCCCACGCCGTCCGGCGATTCGCACCCTGCCAATCCTCCGGCCTGGCATCTGGTGACCGGCCCGAACCAGGGCGCAGGACTGGTGCTGGTGGCGGTCGTCGCGTTCGCCGGAACCGTCGCCGCAGGCCGGCTCCGGCTGCCCAGTGCCGCCCTGCTGGGGCCCATGCTGCTCGCCGCGACACTCACCATGACCGGTACGACCGCCGGCTTCGCCCCGTCCGGTGCGCTGCGAAGCGCGCTGCTCACCGTCATAGGCCTCGACGTCGGCCTGCGGTTCACCCGTTCGGCCCTCACCCGTCTGGGCCGACTGCTGCCACTCGCTCTCGCCTGCTCCGTCGCCATCAGCATCGCCTGCGCAATGCTCGCCTGGTCGCTGTCCAAGCTGGTGCACATCCCGTTGACGGACGCCTACCTCGCCACCACGCCCGGCGGGATCAACGCCGTCATCGCCACCGCCGCGGCCTCCCACGCCGACGTTCCGTTGATCTCCAGCGTGCAGAGCATCCGCCTGTTCTGCATGGTGTTGCTCGCCCCGCTCCTCATCCGCCTGGCGGCGCGGTGGCAGGACCGGCCAGACGAACGCGGGCACGACTGAAACCATGGTCGGCCTCCCGGCCCTCATCCGCTGCGCCGGCACGACGACAGGTGGGAGACCCGAGATCAGCACCCTGTCCGACCTGACCGCGCCGACCGCGCGGGTGCTGCGGGACGGCGGTCAGCGGCAGATCCCCGCGGCGGAGGTCGTTGTCGGGGACGTGCTGAGCCGGGCGAGGACCTGGGTGAGCCGGTGGTCGACGGCCGGGAACTCCGCGAAGCCGACCTCGCCCGTGCCGGTGTGTTCGCCCGCGCCCCCCCCTGGCCAGAAGCTCGACATCGTCCAGGCGCTGCGCGAGGGCGGTGAGCTGGTCGCGACGACCGGAGACGGTGTCAACGACGGGCCTGCGCTGCGCCGCTCGGACATCGGTGTGGCCATGGGCCGGCGGGGCACCGAGGTCGCCCGCCAGGCCGCCGATCTGGTGTTGGCCGACGACGCACTCGCCACGGTGGTCGCGGCTGTGGACGAGGGCCGTCGCGTCTAGGGTGCCGGCCTGTGGCAGCGGGTCCTCCGGATCGCCGTCGTCCTCACCGTTGTCACGGTCGGGGTGGCCGTCTGGGCGCACCACACCGGCCGGCCGTGGCAGACCATGGCCTTCTTCACGCTCGGCGCCGCCCAGCTCGGGGTCGCGATCGGCTCCCGCTCCCGGCCGCGATCCTAGGCCAATCCGATGCTTCCGATCGCCGTCGCCTCCGCCCTGGCGTTGCGACTGGCCGGGCTCTACCTGCCGCCTCTGCGCGACCTTCTCGGCACCCGGCCACTGACCCGTCCCGACCTGCTACGCCGCCGTACGCCTTGACCGCATCCTGCATCCGGGCCGGCCCTCACCGGCCGACCTTGAACGCGCCGACACGGCGGTACTGGAGTTATCATCGACAGATGGCGATTGATTCCAGATTTGGAATGGAAATGGTGCTGGACGACCTCGCGCCGGCCGCTGCGCTGTTCCGCTCGCTGGGTGACCCGGCGCGGCTGTCGATTTTGCGGCAGTTGGTGGACGGCGAGGCGCGGGTGGTGGATCTGACGCGCCGTCTCGGGTTGGCGCAGTCCACGGTGTCCAAGCATCTGGCCTGCTTGCGTGGTTGCAAGCTGGTGGATTATCGCGCCGAGGGCCGGCAGTCCTTCTACTTCATCGCCACGCCGGAGTTGCTGGGTCTGCTGCGTTCGGCCGAACACCTGCTGACCGCCACCGACCGCGCCGTCGCGCTGTGCCCGACGTACGGTACGGCGGCCTCGGCGACGGAGCCGTCATGACCGCATCGGCGATCGATTCGGCTTCCGCCCGTCGCGACGTGCTCGCGCGCCGGGTGCGGCGGCTCGTGGCCGCGACCATCACCTACAACGTCGTCGAGGCCGTCGTCGCGGTCACCGCCGGTACGGTCGCCTCCTCCACGGCGTTGGTGGCGTTCGGGCTCGACTCGATCATCGAGGTGGCCTCCGCTGCCGCGGTCGCCTGGCAGTTCTCCGCGCGTGACCACGAGAGCATCGAGCGTCGTGAGCGCCGGGCGCTGCACATCATCGCGATCTCGTTCTTCGCGCTCGCCGTCTACGTGACCGTCGATGCCGTCCGGACCCTGGCCGGCGCCGGGCATGCCGAGCATTCCACCGCCGGGCTGGTCTTGGCCGCCCTGTCACTTGTGATCATGCCGACCTTGTCGTACGCCCAGCGCCGCGCGGGCCGCGAGCTCGGCTCGGTCACCGCGGTCGCCGACTCCAAGCAGACCCTGCTGTGCACCTACCTGTCCGCGGTGCTCCTGGTCGGGCTCGGGCTCAACCTGCTGCTCGGCTGGTACTGGGCCGATCCCATCGCCGCCCTGGTCATCGCCGTCGTCGCCGTCAAGGAAGGCCGCGAGGCCTGGCGCGGCGAGAACTGCTGTGCGTCCGTACCACGCCCGGGGACCGAGGCCGCCACCTCGTCCGAGTGCGACACCTGCGGGCCCGGCTGCGGCTGCTGCTCCTAGCCGACCTCCGGCCCGGTGACTGATCCGGCAGGACGGTGGATCGGGCCGTGGGAGTCCTCGCAGTGCTCTGGGCCGGCGCCTCCCGCCGTTGCCGGGGCGGGAGCGTGGTCGACTTGGAGCGTCGTGTGAGTGATCTTGTATGCCTCGGCGAGGACTGCTTCCAGGTCGGCGCGTACGGCGTGGCAGTCCTCGCCGTCGGCGACCAGGACGTGTGCGGAGGCGGCGGGCATGCCGGAGGTGATCTCCCAGATGTGCAGGTCGTGGATCTCGGCCACGTGCGGGCGGGCGGCCATTGCCCGGCCGATCGCCTCGGGTGGAAGTCCGGTGGGAGCGGCCTCGAGGAAGATCCGCCCGGACTCGCGGACGAGTCCATGGCCGGCCTTGAGCATGAGGGCGACGACGACGAGGGAGGCCATCGCGTCGGCCCGGGCGAAGCCGGTGAACACCATGGCCAGGCCGGCGATGGCAGTGGCGATGAAGGCGTACAGGTCCGTGAGGATGTGCTGGAACGCGCCTTCGACGTTGAGGCTGGTGCGGTTCGCGCGCGAGATCATCCAGGCGGCGCCGACGTTGATCACGATGCCGACCAGCGCGGTGCCGAGCACGAGCCCGCCGGTGACGGCGGGCGGCTCGATCAGCCGCCGGATCGCCTCGTACGCCAGCCAGATCGACAACAGCAGCAGGCTGATTCCGTTGGCCTGGGCCGAGAGGATCTCGGTGCGCTTCAGCCCGTACGTGTAACTGCCCCGCGCGGGCTTGGCGGCGAGCCGCATCGCTACCAGAGCGAGCACGATCGAGGCGGCGTCGGTGAGCATGTGCGCCGCGTCGGAGATCAGCGCCAGGGAGTGCGCGACCAGGCCGACGATCACCTCGCCCGCCATGTAGGCGACGATCAACGTGAGAGCGCCGGCCAGCCACCGCTGGTCGGCGTCCGCGCTCACGCCGTGGGAGTGTCCCGCGTGCCCCTCGTCGGCGTTGTCGTGATCACCGTGAGCGTGGGGCGCGTCCTGCGGGTCATGGGTGGTCATTCGCTGTCTCCGCGGTAGGGGCTTGTTCGGGGTCAGCGGCCACTGATCTCCTACAAGGTCTAGGAGTGTGGCGGCCTCGTTCAGCAGAAAAGCGGAATCGCGTCGGCCCAGGCGGCACAGACCACCACCGGGATGGCGACCGAGAGCGCGATCGCCGTCCGGCTCAGCAGGTGGACGTATGTTCCATGCGGTGTCGTTCCGCCTTCGAGGCGGGCCAGACGCTGCGTGAGCACGGACCGATCGGCCGGACCGGCGGCGAGTCCGCCGGTCGGGCACGGCGATATGGCGAGTTTCCGCAGGGCCGCGGCGACGACGTCCGGACCGCTGTTTCGGGCCGCCTCGTCGTCGGCGGCCATCTCGGCCAGCGGAGGCAGGTGGTCGCGGGCCGCCCGGAAGCTGGGCAGCCAGGCGAGCGCCGTGCCCGCGGCGTCGACGAGAGTCAGGATCAGGTGATGGCGCCTGCCGAGATGGGCGCGTTCGTGGCTGAGGGCGGCACGCAGTTCGATGGCGTCGAGACGGTGGAGCGCGCCGCTGCTCAAGACGATCTGCCGTTCGTGCTCGGGCAGGCAGTACACGACGGGCACCGGGTGGTCGATGAGGCGGACGTCCGGGAAATCGTGCGACGGCTGGGTCACGAAGTCGAGTGCCTCGCGGTGGTGCCGACGCAGGGTGACGGTACGGCGATAGCGTCTCGTCGCGATCGCGGCGAGGATGGTCGCCGCTGCGAGAGGAAGCACGCTCATCAGGTACGTGGTGTCGCTGCTGGGAGATTTGTGATGCTTGAGATAGCTCAGCAGCCACTCGATCACGTGATGGCCCAAGCCGGGCTTGTCGAACAGCGCCATGGCCACCAGACCGGCCAGCGCGGCGAGCGTCGCCGCCAGCGTCCCGAGCCATGCCGCCATCGCCACGCCCGGCAGCCGGAGCGGCCAGCGGCTGCGAGCCAGCACGGGGCCGGCCGCGCCTCCGAGCAGGATGCTGAGCGTCGCCAGCGCGGCGATTGAGATCATCGTTCGCGGTCCCCGGCCGAGGACGAACGCAGCGGTCGCGAGCGCTGTGCGAGTTCGAGCAGCAGCCGGTGGGCGTCCTGAGGGTCGATCGTCTGGGCGAAGCGGGCGAGGGCCGGTCCTCGATCACTCACTCCGGCCAGCGCCTCGACCATGATCTCGGCGACGTGCTCCTCGCGGCTGCGAGTCGGTGCGTAGCGAAAGGCGTTGCGGTCCGGGGTCCGGACGAGGAACCCCTTCTGGACCAGCCGGTCGGCGACGGTCTGCACGGTCGTGTACGCCGAGGGCTTGACCGCGCCGGCGTTGACGCGCTCCATCACCGCGCGTAGGAGCAGGGGTTCGTCGGCGTCCCACAGGGCTTCCATGATCACGCGTTCCAAGGGACCCGCGATCGCCATCGGCAACCCCCGTTCCGGTCGTACGGCTCGTCTCCACTGGCACCGACGACACCGATATCCGCCCGCTGCTTCTCCTACGGATTTTAGGACCTCAGGGTCGGCCGACCCGGGTGACATCCCGCTCACTGTCTGCTCCGAGAGAGGTATCCGCTCGGTCATGGTTACTACACGAAGTAGGAGGGCAACTCTCCGTGTGCAAACAAAGGTTCAGCCGACGGTAACGGGCCGACCATGCCTTCGGAGACGGACCAGCCACCATGCCAACGCATCTCGAAGGTCCGGTGAGACAGACATGCCCGAGCAACACGCGGGGCACGCCCACGACGGGCGCGGATCCCATGAACACGATCATCCCCATCCACACGCCGAGACGGCGCCGGTTCTGCACCTGCCCACCGACGGCCGGCTGCTCACCCCCGCCGACGTGCGCAATAAGGTCTTCGCCACCGTACGAGTCCGTGAGGGCTACGACATGGCTCAGGTGGACGGTTTCCTCGACCAGGTCGAGGCCACCTTGGAGCTGATCCTTCGGGAGAACACGGAGCTCAAGCGGCGCCCGGCGCGCTCGCCGGCGGATGGCAGTGCCCCGCAGATCATCGCCTTGGCCCAGGAGGCCGCCGACCGCGCGGTCGCGATGGCCAAGGAGCAGGCCGGCGACATCATCGCCGACGCTCGCGACCGTGCCGAGGCGACCCGGCGCGAAGCCCTCACCTACGGCGGCCGCATCCGAGAAGGACTGCAGGACCAGATCCACCGGCTACGCGCTCTGCTGACCGAGCTCGAGAAGAGAACGGCCCACGCCGCCGACCTCGGTCCGCCGACAGGCCCGGCACCGGATACGCGTCCGAGTGGCGACGTCCGTTAACGGGCCGCCCTGAGCAGATCCGTCTCATCGGACGACGAAGTCCCGCCGTCCGTACGTCTCGCCGTGCCCGATCCCCCCGGCGGCCGGCTTCAGGAGGAGGTGTCACCGGTGTATCTAGCGCAGGGGATCGAGGCGATCAACGTCATCGAGCGCGGCCGGAGCCCCGGCTACGGGGCCTGGATCGCGGTCGGCCTGGTGTCGGTCTCCAGCCTCGCGGGGGCGTGGCTGGCCCGGCGCAACTCGGCGCGGGTGGTCGTCTGGCTGGCGATCGCGTCCGCGACGATGCTGGTCATCGCGATGACCGACCTGTTGCCGGACGCCTGGCGGGAGGCGTCGGAGACCGGCGTGCCGTGGTGGGCGATCGCCATCGCCGCCGCGGTCGGCTTCCTCGTGATCACCTACTTCACCCGCAAGGGCTGCGGCTGCGAGGCGGACTCGGACAAGACGGCGGGCCGGCACGCACCGGGTCGCCACCGCCGCCTCAAACAGGCGGTCGACACGGCCTTGTTCAGCGGGATGGGCACGGCGGCGGCGCTGACGACGCACCGGGCGATCGAGGGCGCGACCTTGGCGCTCACCGCGTCGGTCGTGGTCGTCGTCGCACTCATGGTGCACTCGGCGAGCGAAGGCCTGGCGCTCGCGGCGCTGCTGGATATGGCCAAGCAACGTCTCGCTCCTTGGCTCGTGGTGGCCTGCGCCGCGCCCGCCGTCGGGGTGCTCGCGGCGACCATCCATCCCATTCCCGGCAAGGTCGTGCCGATCCTGCTCAGCATGATCTCGGGGGTACTGACACGCACGGCGGTCGTGGGCCTGAAACTCGCCGCGAGCAAGCAGGCCGGCGGACGCCTCTCAAGACGACAGGTGACCATCGCCGGACTCGGCGCGGTCACGGTCGGCGCGCTCATCGTGGTCGCCCACACGAGTGAGAACGCAGGCCCGGCGCGGACACGAACCCAGCCGGTACGCCTCGCTCCGTCACCGGCGCGGAGCGTTCCGCGGACGCGGCCGCGTGGCGCGCCTCGGCGAGGCCGACCGACGGACCGGCCGCGATCGCGAGTACCGGGGCAGATCTGGTACCCGGCGGAGCCGGCGGGCCGCACACCGGCGACACCGCACGGAGAACGGGCGCCCGCGCCCCCGCTCCGGAGCGGCCTGACTTCGGCGTACGGGCCGGCGGATCACCGTGCCCCCGGCCACGCGATCCAAGGACCGGGGCCGGCCGGCTTCGACGACGCGGCGCCCGGCCAGTTCGAACGGGCCGCCGATACGCCGGATCCCGAAGGCGGCGGGACCGCTTCCGGTGACACGGAGGAGAGCGAACCGCAGTTTTCCTCCGGCGGGGAACCCGAGAACCCGGCCGGCTGACCGAAGAGGCCGGGCCGGCCACGAGAGACGGCTTCGCCCGCGAGGTCGCCCACCGGGTGATCTTCATGGACGCCGGTTACATCCTTGAGGAACAGACGCCATACGCCTTTTTCGACGCTCCGGCGACGCCGCGCGCCCGGTCCTTCCTGCGTCTCCCCACCGTCGACAACGTGTCCGGTCGACTTCATGTCCCCCGGACCGAACCAGCCGGTTCTAGCCGGCCGCTGCGACGATCGAATCAACGACCCGGTCGGGGTCTTCAGCGGTGATCGCGGTGGCCATGCGCTGAGCGGCCTTGGTGTAGCCCGGATCGGCCAGGACCTGCTGGATGGTGCCGGTCAGCGCGGGCACGTCGGCGTCGGCGGTGACGCTGACGCCCACGCCGTGGTGGCGGACCCGCGCGGCGACGTCGTGTTGGTCGCGTCCCATCGGCACGCACACCAGCGGCACCCCGGCCCGCAGCGCTGCCATGACCGTGCCGTGGCCGGCGTGGGTGACCACCAGTGCGGCGTGCGGCAGGACGGCCGAGTGCGGCACGAAGCGTTCCACGGTGCTGTTGTCCGGCGGGTCGAAGCGGGCGGGATCGACCGCCGGGCCGACGGTGACCAGTGCGCGTACCGGCAGTTGCCCGAGCGCGGCCAGCAGCCGGTGCAGCAGCTCGGCCTGGCCCTGGTCGCTGGTGCTCAAACTCACGAGCACCAGCGGTCTGTCCGTCCACTGTGGCCGCCAGTCGCCGGGCGGGGTGTCGTCGAGTTGCGGGCCGACGTAGGTGACGTGGGCCGGCGGCCGTACGTCCGGCAGTTCGAAAGCCCGGCTGGTGAGCACGAGGACCCGGTCGGCGGCCAGGATCTGGTCGGTGACCGAGGCGACCTCGGGGAGGCCGAAACCACGACGGGCGTCGTTGATCGCGGTCCGGACCCGTCCCCACTTCGGCTGCGCGGCCATCGTGGAGCCGACCCGCCGGTCGGCCAGGTAGACGGTCGGCATCAGCGCGGCGGACGGTACGCCGCCGACGGTGGCGGCGATCAGCGCGCCGTGCAACATACAGTCCGCCACCACGATGTCGGCACCGTCGAGCCGGTCGCTCAGGTGCTCGGCGAGCGGTGTCGGTTCAGTGTCCTCGATGGGATGGAAGTCCAGTCCGGATGCCAGGTGAGCGATGGTCGGCGACCCCGCGACCCGCACCCGGTGGCCGTGCGCGACCAGGCGTCGCGCCACCCGGATCTCGGCCGACGCGGTGCCGCCGCCGTCGCGTGCTACGAGCAGTACATCTGTCATGACGGCAAGGCTGGCACTTGAAGCTTAGTTCAAGTCAACGGGAGGGCCATGGTCGAGTTGCCCGACATCGCCGGGTCGCCCGCCGCAGCGGGCCGGCCCCGTCGGAGCTGCGCTCGCAGGAGCGGTCGCGGGTGGTGGTCACCCGGTCAGGTTCGCCGCCGGGGGCTGGTCGGTCGCGCCGAGTCGGCGGTGTTCGATGTGGTAGACGGCCTCGTCGAGCAGGGCGGCGACGTGGTCGTCGTAGAGGCGGTAGACGATGCTGCGCCCTTGCCGGTCGCCGGTGACGAGGCCGAGGTGGCGCAGGTGGCGGAGCTGGTGTGAGACCGCAGAGCGTTCCATGCCGACCGCGTCGGCGAGTTCGCCGACCGGGCAGGGCCCTTGGCGGAGCCGGGCCATGATGAGCAGCCGGCTCGGTGTGGCGAGGGCCTGCATCGTCTCGGCGACCGTCTTGGCGGTTTGAAGGTCGATCTGGGCGGCGGGGGTCGTTCGCCCGTCCACGCCGTGTCCCATGACGGCGATGCTACCGCGTGTCAACAGGTGAACAGGTATTCACATATTCTCCTATAATGGCCGGGCACGTCGGAGAGACCCCGGGGGAGCCGCCCTGTCATGAGCATGCTGGAGACCGTACGAGACGACGCCGCCGACCGGCGTGCGGCCAACCGCGCCATGGCGGTGTCGGCGGCCGGGCTCGCGATCACCGCGGTGGTGGAACTGGCCCTGGCCATGGTGACCGGATCGGTCGCCCTGCTCGGTGACGCGCTGCACAACCTGTCCGATGTGTCCACCTCGGCGGTGGTGTTCGCCGGGTTCTGGATCTCACGTCGGCCCCCGACCGCCCGCTATCCGTACGGGTATGAGCGTGCCGAGGACCTGTCCGGGCTGGGTGTGGCGCTGGTGATCTGGCTCAGTGCGCTGTTCGCCGGGTACGAGAGCGTGCGGAAGCTGCTCGACGCGGCGCCCACGAGTCATCCGGCCGTCGGCATGGCCGGTGCGGCCGTCGGCATTGTTGGCAACCAGCTGGTGGCCCGCTACAAGCTGAAGGTCGGGCGGCGTATCCGGTCCGCGACGTTGATCGCCGACGCCAAGCACTCGTGGCTGGACGCCATCTCCTCCGTCGGAGCGCTGATCGGGCTGGCGCTCGTCATCGCCGGATACCGGTGGGGCGACCCGATCGCCGGCTTCGCCGTCACATTGTTCATCTGCCATGTCGGCGTGGAGGTCACCCGAGAGATGGTCCACCGCCTGATGGACGGCGTCGACCCCGATGACCTTGACGCCGCCAAGGCCGCGGCCGCGCGGGTGCCCGGAGTGCGGTCGGCCGAGGTCCGCGGACGCTGGATGGGCCGCACGCTGGCGCTCGAGGTCGAAACCGGTCTCGGCGACGGTCTCAACCTCGCCGACGCGGATCGGATCAACGCCTCCGTCGAGGAGAGCGTACGGGCCGCGGTTCCGGCGGCGGGCCTGGTGCACGCCCACGCTCATTCCACGGCCGAGACGGCCTGACCCGCCGCGATCTCCTAATCTCCGTAGGAGCAGCTGTGGTGTCACCTCGCACACCGCCTGTTCCTTTGCCCCACCGCGTACAGGATCCGGGCCAGATGAGTGTTCCGTGCTGGGAGTTAGCGAATGTCGCATTTGGGGCTGATGTTGTGTTTGATTACGGTCTCTACTACGTTGCGTCGTAGCCGGGCTGTGTCATGTCTTCATCCGAAGGCGGGGCCCGGACGCCTAATCCGGTGGCGCCGCCAGCGTCGTTGGAGCCGGGGACCCATGTCTTTGGGGTGAATCCGCCGTGTGCGGTAGGGCTTCTCCTGGCCCGAACCCGTCAGCTAACCCGGTCGGCGGGTTAGGGAGAGATATGGATCCGGTAGGCCAGAAGCTGCTGCACATCGCCAGGACCGAACTCGGTTACAGCGAAAAGAGCAGCGGCTACACCAAGTACGGGAACTGGTACGGCGAGCACGTCGCCCACGGCGGCGGCTACGACACCGCACCGTGGTGTGACATGTTCCTCGCCTGGGCCGCCGACAAGGCGGGCGTCGAGGACTGGACGGGGGAGTTCGCCTCCACGCCTGATCACGCGAGCTGGTTCCAGAAGCACCACGCGTGGGGCCACAACCCCGAGCCGGGCGCCATCGTGTTCTTCTCCTTCTCGGGCGGCAAGAGCATCGGCGACATCGAACACGTCGGGATCGTGGAGAAGGTCCACGGCGATAAGCTCACCACCATCGAGGCGAACCACAACAACAAGCTCGGACGCGCCGATCGCGATGTCAGCCAGGTCGTCGGCTTCGGCTATCCCGCCAAGGTCAAGGTGAAGGGCAAGCCCGTACCGGGGACGGAGCAGAAGTACCAGCCGAAGCACTCGGCACCGGCGCTGTCGCCGCGGGAGATCGTCGGGGACGTCGGGGCGCAGCAGCAGGTGGCGCAGACTTCTCACGCGGCGCCGGAGCAGCCGTTGGTCGACCAGAGCGGGATGCTGACCGGGCTGCTGGCCGTCGTGGTGTTCGGCACGGCCACGCTGGCGATCGCCAGGTCCAGGGTGAAGGTGCCGGTCCCCGCGTCCGGCGTTCAGCTCCGCAAGCGCGGGAAGCACCACCGCAGGCCGGTGGAGCTCCCCGCCGAGATGACTCCGGCGCACCTCGACGAGGCCGACGTCGGTACGGCGGTGATGCCGGCCTTCACGGCCGAGGCGGCGGCCCAAGCGGAAGATCGCGAGTTCTGGGGGAGGATCTCCGCCCTGGAGGAGGATGAGGAACTGGCGTTCTGGGACTCGATGCACTCGGTGATGGCGAGCGCTCGCCCGTCGGAGCGCGCGTCCGCGATGGCCGGTATGTAGGAGCCGGGTGGGCAGGAAACCGTCCGCCGCGCCGATCCGCGCGGTCCGGCCCCTGGAGGGCGGGTTGCCCCTGCGGACCTTCGAGGAGTACCGGTCCGCGGGGCGGCTCGTCCGCCGGGAGCTGGATGACGCGGAGCGCCTGCGCCGTGAACTTCTCCGTGGGCGTACGGCACCGCGTCGGTTCCCGCCTGACTTCGCGGGGCGGCTGCTGGCGGTCTGGAACGCCTACGTCCTGCAGATGGTCGGGGAGCACTTGCTCGATGCGGTGCGGGTTCGCACTCTCGGCGCCGTACGCCCCGAGGCGTCGGCTCGGATACTGGCGTTCCTGGGTCCGGCGAGCCGCTGGATGTCTCAGGCCGGCCCCGCCGCGGCCGACGCCTCGTACCGGATCGAGGAGCAGGTGCACCTTCCGGCCGAGCCACCGGGGTGGCCGAACCGGACGTACGGTCCTTATCCACTGTCGACCGCGATGGCGGCGGCCCTCCGGGCGGTTCACGCACGGGGCGGCTCCACCCTGGCGGACCATGTCCGGGCGCCGGTCAGGGATGAGGAGGATCTGTTCTGGCTTCACTGGCTACTCGACAACGCCGCCGCGGCGATCGAGTACACGGAGCAGCCGGACCTCGATGAACCGTCATGGTCGGCGATGACCGCCGCCTATCTGCGGTACGCGCTCCGGATGCTGTTCCTCTTCGGCCAGGTCGCCGCGATGCCCGCCCTGCTCGACGCCCGAGACCCCACCACCGTGGTCTCGCTCGTCGCCCGCGGCCCGTCGAGGATCGACATCTGGTCTCTCACCGATCCGGGTCGGCGCACACTGTGGCGCTCACGTCCATCGGCGCGCGCGGCGGTCGAGAAGATGTGGGCCGCGGACCCGTGGCCGGGGGCGACCGTCCGGGTCCAGGCGCAGATCGACGCGGCGCTCCGGACGGGCGCGATCGTCTTCGCCACCGACCGGGCCGGCGAGCGGCTCGGATGCTTCTACCGGTGTCCCTGGCCGGCGGTGTACGAGGTGCGCAGGCCCGTCACGATCGGCGGCACTCACCTGCTGCCGATGGAGCACTTCACCTTCGACGCGCTCGGCGAGGGGCATGGCCGAGGCGGCCGGATCGTCGTGTCGGTGTTCGTACCCGCCGTCGCTGCGGTCGGATGAGACGAGCCGGCTCGCCGGGCCGTCTGTGCGAGATCTGTCAGGGCCGGCTGGCGCCCACGTAGTGCGAGACGTACCAGGGGTTGGACATGCTGTCGAACTTCACGACGCTGCCGGTGTGGGGGGCGTGGATGAACCTGCCACCGCCGACGTACATGCCCTCGTGGCCGAGGTTGTCGAAGTAGACCAGGTCGCCGGGCTGCAGGTCCGATTTGGCGACGTGGCGGGTGGCGGCGTACTGGTCGGGGACGACGCGGGGGAGGCTGACGCCGGCGGCGCGCCAGGACATCATGGTCAGGCCGGAGCAGTCATAGCCCTTCGGGCCGGTGCCGCCGTAGATGTAGGGCTTGCCGAGCTGGGCATAGGCGTATTCGAGGGCCTTACGCGGCGGGCCCGAGGCGGGACCGGTGTAGGTTCCGCCGATCGGACCTCCAGGGCCACCCAGCACTCCGGCTTCGCGTAGGAGCTCCTTCTGCTGGTTGATCGCCTTCTCAACGGTCGTCTTCTGCTTCTTCACGCTCTCGGTGTGCTTCTTGACGACCTGGAGGGCGTACTGCGCCATGGCCTGCTCGCGGCGGAGGCGCTGGGCCGAGTTGACGAACGCCTTGAGCTCCTGGCTTCGGCTGCTGGACAGCTGGGTGAACGCCGACATCTGGCTCAGCGCGGCGTTCGGATCCTGCGCGGCCAGCAGGGACGTGGTGTAGTCCAGAGTCCCGTTCTTGTAGGCCGCCGCCGCGATCTGCGCCACCCGCGTGTGCATGCTCTTGTACGTGCGTTCCTCGGCGGTGACCTGGCCGTTCAGAGCCTTCAGTTCCTTCTTGGCCGCGTCGAGCTGGGTTTTGGCCTTGTTGTACTTGTCGACGAGCTTGTCGACCTGACTGTTGAGCTTCGCCAGCTTCTTCTTCGTCGCGGCGACCGAGGGCTTGGGCGCGGCGTCGGCACTGGGCACGGGCGCGAGCAGAGTGGCGGTGACCGCGAGGGCCGCCAAGCCTGCGATGCGGCCGGATCGCCGATATCGCGAGCACGAGGTCGCCACGGGGGATCTCCTCTCCTTGACGCCTACCGGGTTAGCTGTCGGGTTCGGGCCGGAGTCGCCCTACCGCGGCGCGGCGCGCTGCGGATTCACCCCAGGAACTCGGGTTCCCGGTTCCCCGCGCAGGGGATTCGGCGGGTCGGCTGAGCTTCGTGTGAAGCAAGGGACAACCGACTCTCTGACGGAGTGTAGGAGATCGTCATGTCGCATGCCACTCGTCTCGCGTTTTTGGGCGCCATCCACCGCAGACAGTGGCAGGTCGGACAGGCTGGTTCCTAATAACTGTAGGAGGCCTTGTGGGTGCGGAGCTTCAGCACAACAGGGGAGTCGCGGAGATCCAGGCGGCGGAGATGAGGAGCGGGACCGCGATGGAGGTCATCGCGGTGATCCTCGTCAGGCGCCGAACCTGTGCGTCGTCGGCGGGGGGCGGGGTTTCGAGTCTGGCGAGCCGCTTGTCCAACTGCGAATGATCAGAACCGCCGGCGGCCAGACCTCCGGCCGGGCTCGGTGAGATGGCGAGCTTCCGTAGGGCCGCCGCCACCGTCGCGCGACCCCAGCGGCGGGCGGCGATCTCGTCCGCGGTCATCTCCAGCAGCAGCGGCAGGTCACGGCGCGCGGCGCGGAAAGTCGGCAGCCAGGCGAGCGCGGCGGCCAGCGAGTCGACCACCGTGAGGATGACGTGATGACGGTGGCGCAGGTGCGCTCGTTCGTGCGCGAGTACCGCCTGGAGCTCGCCGTCTTCCAGCCGGTCGAGCGCGCCACTGCTCACCACGATCAGCCGGGTCCGCGCGGGGACGCAGTAGGCGACCGGGACGGGGTGGTCGAGTACGCAGACATCGTCCAGTTCACTCGATGTGCGGACGATGAACTGAAGAGCCTCGTGATGCCGCCGCCGCTGCAGGAGCGTATGCCGGTAGCGGCGCGCCGACACGTACACCGCGGCGAGCGTCGCGCCGAGCAGCAACGCGTTGAGCACGTACCACCTGGCGCCATTGCCCTCATGGTGGTGCCAGCAGTTCACCAGCCACTCCGCGACTTGATGTCCCAGCCCGTGGTGTCCCGTCGAGACGACCGCGACCATGCCCACGGCGGCGGCGATGGCGCCGGCCAGCACTCCCGCCCACGCGAAGACGGCGGCCTTGGGCAGCCGATGGCTCCAGGCGCTTTCACTCAGCAGCGGTCCGGCGCCGATGCCCAGCGCCAGGACGATCAGGCCGAGCCCTCCGAGCACGATCACGAACGCCGGCCCTCGCCGGACGGAGCCGACCGCTGCGCCAACTCGATCAAGAGCCGGTGTGCGTCCTGAGGGTCGATCGTCTCCACGAACCGCGCCAGGACCGGCCCGCGGTCCGGTGCACCGGCCAGCGCCTCGGCCATCACGCCCGCGACATGTTCCTCGCGGCTGCGCGTCGGCGCGTACCGCCAGGCGTTCCGGTCCAGCGCGCGCGTCAGCAGCCCTTTCTGCACGAGCCGGTCGGCCACGGTCTGCACCGTCGTGTAAGCCGACGGCTTCGGCGAGCCCGCGTTGACGGGCACCAGCAACTCACGGATGAGAAGCGGCCGGTCCGAGTCCCACAACGCCTCCATGATCGCGCGTTCGAGAGGCCCTGCGATCGGCATCAGCCACCTCCGCCATCAGTTCGCCTCGCCGCGGTCCATTCTCCACTCCTTCCTACGAAGACTAGGACGCCGAGGAGGAGAGCGCCTGATACGTGCCACACCGCCGGTTGTCGCCCGGCGGAAAGGCGCTCCCCTTCTCAGCGCGCATCTCCCGCGCGATCCGTCCGGGGTCAGTCCAGCAGCCTCCGCATCGTTGTGATCTCGGCGGACTGCGAGGTCACGATGCTCTTCGCCATGGCCTTCGCGTCGGGGAAGGATCCCTGGGCCTGCTCGGTCTCGGCCATCGCGATGGCGCCCTGGTGATGCTTGACCATCATTTCCAGGAACGCCTTGTCGAAGGCCTTGCCGGACAAGGTGCCGAGCTTCTTCATGTCCTGGTCGGACATCATCCCGTCGCCCATGTGCATGCCGCCGCCCGGCGATGCCGACGCGCCCCAGGTCCGGAGCCAGCCGGTCATCTTCTGGATCTCCGGGCCCTGGGCCTGTTCGATCTGGCGGGCGAGCCGTTCGACCTCCGGCGAGGATGCCCTCGTGGCGGCCTGCCTGGCCATGGTGATCGCTTGCTGATGATGCGGGATCATCATCTGCGCGAACATCACGTCCTGAGCGTTGTGTCCGGCCACGGTCGCGGAGCCGGGCCCCATGCTGTGGCCGCTCATGTCATGGCCAGGCTCTTTGCCGCCACCGCCGCAGGCGGCGAGCGTGAGGGCGGCGACCGGGACGACGAGCAGGGAGTATGCGCGTTTCAACGTGTTTTCCATCGCTTTCCGTCTTCTGACGTGTTGATCGAGGCGTCGTGACTCGAACGAGCCGAGACGCCTGTCACCGTCGAAGCACGGAAAGTTGGAAGACCGACGGAGCAGGGGGCGAACGCCCGGAGCGTCCGTGTCCGGGCGTCACCGGGCCCGGCCTCGTCGTCTGGCTGAGCGAGGATCGCACGAGCAGGGCGCTCAACAGCACGAGGGACCCGAGGGCCAGCAGGGCCAGACACATCTGCCCGCCCGGATGATGGTGACCGTCGCAATCGCAGGAGTGTCCGACGGCGTGTCCGCCATGCTGAGCCGGCATGGGCATCGCCGTGGCCGGCACCAGAGGGACGCCGCGGATGTCGGTCGGGCTCGCCGAGGACTGAACACCGTGCATGAGCAACAGGCCGGCGGTGACGAACAGCAAGAGCAGCATGCCCATCACTCCTGGGGCACGTTGCGACAGTTGCCGGCCGTTCACACCGATCGAGATTATCCGGAGCATGGGTTCACCTGCTCCCGCACCGGCTCGATGGCCGAGCCGAGCGACGCCGCGACGCAGCGCCTCACGCCCGCCATGGAGGCGATAGCGCCTCGGCAGGCGGGTCGTGGTGCTCGTCGAGTTCCTTGAGTATGTCCCGGAGCCTTTGGTCGCTGTCCTGCCAGCTGATGACGAAGGCGGCACCGAGGATCAACAGCACAGCGCCGATCGCGACGACGGTGGCGAGTTGGTCGGCGTGGAACGGTCCGATGTGGTGGTGGGTAACGGCCGGTACGTGGTGTCGGCCCACGGTCGCCGCGATGCTCGATCGAGTGTCCGCCGGCACGGAGTCTTCGGGATGAGAAGGCACAAGATCTACAGCGTCGTAGAAGCTTTGGCCGTTACGGCCGCGCCGACCTCCAGACACGCCGAAGACGACAGGACACAGAACGTCGGCCCATGGTGAGTGCCGGTAGGTCCGGTCCTGGGCGGGTAGGGGATGAATAGCGCGTCGTGAGGCGTGGGGTGTGCCGGGAAGCCTGGTCGGCATCGGAAGGGGCCGTGTGCCCGTGCGTCGATGCCGCGGAGGTTCACCGGATGGGGGTTATCCGGCGTGAGCGCAGGACTTTCCTGGGAATGCCGCCCTGGCCGGAACGTGCGGTGGTGGCCCGGACGTTGCGGACGGAGACGGCCGGTGGGTTGATCCTGCTCATGGCTGCTGCGGTGGCGTTGATATGGGCGAACACTCCATGGGGCGCCTCGTACGCCCGCATCCGCGACCTCCACTTCGGCATCCCGGCGATCGGGCTGGATCTGTCGCTGCGGCATTGGACCGCCGAGGGCCTGCTGACCATCTTCTTCCTGGTGGCCGGCATCGAGCTGAAACGCGAACTGGTGACGGGGGAGTTGCGCAGCCGGGCTGTCGCGACGTTGCCCGTGGTCGCCGCGGTGGGCGGCATGGTGGTTCCCGCCGCCGTCTACCTGAGCATCACCGCCGTCGGCGGTGGCAGCACGGCCGGCTGGGCGGTGCCGATGGCCACCGACATCGCCTTCGCTCTGGCGGTCCTGGCGGTTCTGGGTGCTCACCTGCCCTCGGCGATGCGAGCGTTCTTGCTTACTCTCGCGGTCGTCGACGACCTTGGCGCGATCCTGGTCATCGCCGTCTTCTTCCCCACCGGCATCAATCCGGCGGCCCTTGCCGGCGCCGCCGCCGGCCTGGTCGTGTTCTTCCTGCTCCAGCGGCACCGCGTCGGTGGCTGGTGGTGGTATGTACCACTCGGGCTGACCATCTGGGCCCTGACCTACAACGGCGGGGTGCACGCCACAGTCGCCGGAATCGCGATGGGGCTGATCCTGCGCACCAGGCCCGATCAGCGGGTCGGTGAGGACGCATCTCCCGGTGAGCGCGCCGAGCATCTTCTGCGGCCGGTCTCGGCCGGTATCGCCGTTCCCCTGTTCGCCGTGTTCGCCGCCGGGGTGAGCGTCTCGGCGCCGGCGCTGGGCGCGGTGTTCACCCGTCCGGAACCACTCGGCGTGGTGCTCGGCCTGGTCATCGGCAAGACCGTGGGAATCTTCACCGGAACCTGGCTGGCGTGCCGCTTCACCAGGGCCAAGCTCAATCCCGACCTGACCTGGAGCGACGTCTTCGCCTTGGCGGTGCTGGCCGGTATCGGCTTCACCGTCGCCCTGCTCATCGGGGAACTCGCCTTCACCGACTCCGGCCAGGCCGAGCACGTCAAAGCCGCCGTCCTGACGGGCTCACTGCTCGCCGCGGCCATGGCGGCGTTGCTGCTCAAGCGCCGTAACGGGATCTACCGCAGGCTGTGGGAGGCGGAGGACCGGGACCAGGACGCCGCTGGTGTCCCTGACGTCTACCAGCGTGACGGCGCTGAGACACCCCGCCACCGCAGACGCAGGATGAGGTGAGCACCGATGGCATCGATCCGGCAGGCGCGCAAAGCGATCCTCGCCCTCGTCGTCTCCCTGGTCTGTGGGGCGCTGGTCGCCATCAGCACGCATTTCTCACTGCTGCGAACCGCGCGCGCAGAAACGGCGCGTTTGTCCAAGGTCACCGCCACCGTCCTCGAACCCGCCGCACCCGAACGTGGCCGGCCCGCCATCGGAGACTGGACCGCCGACGGCACCCGGCGCACCGGAGTGATCCCCGCACCACCCGACCACACCGTCGGGATGAGCCATCCGATCTGGATCGACGAGACCGGCCAGATCGCCGACCCGCCCAAGAGCCCGCTGCACCGCGGCACGCAAACCGGCCTTGCCGGAGCCTGTGTCGCCACCGCGGTCATGATCATCCTCAGCTGCCGCAGGCAACCCGACGCCGTCGACCTCGAGTGGCAGAGGGTGGCTCCCCCATGGAGCCGTCGGCACCGATAGCCCCGAAATTCCGGCGTCCCCGGACTCGGCCCCACGCAGCGACGCTCACCACCGCCGTCATCGCTTTCCCTGATGACACGGACCCGAGCGCCATGGACCGGTCATCGGCCGCGAAGGGCGTCCAGGGCGCGCCGGCAGGCGTCGGCGGCGCGACCTGTCGCGGTCGCGCACAGTCGGCAGTGCTCGTGGACGTCCGCCGTACGGCTGCACGTCTCGTTGCTGCGCTCACAGGCGATCAGGCACACCTCGAGCTGAGCGGGGATCAAGCCATAGTCGTCAGCGGTCGCCCGGGTGAGCAGGCGACGTGTCGCGACGACCACGTCGCCGCAGTCCAGATCGTGCAGTATCGACCGGCGTAGCCGGTCGATGTCGTCATCTCCCAGCATGCCGGCCGCGCAGGCGGTGACCGCCTCCTCACAATCGGAAAGAGCGTCCACCACGAAGGCGAGAGTCTCGCTGTCGAGCGGGATGTGTGTCTCCAAGCTGTCGATGAGCTCACGTGTCGGGAACATGCCGCCTCCAAAGTGCTGTGACCTGGTCCGGCCTCCCGCCAGGACAGGCCGGACGACTCGGCCGTACCTCCCTGTCCATCTTCACTCTCTCGCCATCACCAGAGCTTGACCAGGGGCGAAGCCCAGCGATCGGCCGGATCGTCACGGACCTGGTTCGCGGCTGCTGGCCCGCGTTGAACGTTGTTCTCGTGCCGTGGTCAACGGGGGTGTGTGCGGCTGCGGGTTCGGATGCGGAAGATGATCAGGCCGCCGAGGGCGAAGGCCGCGGCCCAGGCGAGGCCGAGAGCGAGATGGCCCCACAGGGCGGTATGGGCGAAGGAGCCGCTGACCGCGAACTGCATCGGGCCGAAGGAGGGGAAATACTCAAGGATCGGCTTGTTCGCCAGCGGATTGCCGAGAGGGTTCTGCAGGAAGGTGTCGAACAGGCCGCCCATGATGATCAGGAAGAAGCCTTCCAGGTCGCCTTTGACCAGGACACCGAGCAGCAGGCCGAAGGCTCCGTAGGTGAGGGCGATGACGGCGTACCCGCCGAGGACGGCCAGCCAGCCGGCGGGACCGGGCCGCCAGAAGACGAGCATGACCAGCGCCGCGTACGCGGCGACGCCCGCCGCGATGGTCGCGGTCGCGAGGGTCTTGGCGGCGATGAGCGTGCTCTGGCGGTAACCGGCGAAGACCAGCCGCCGGTCGAACCTCAGGGTCTTACGGATCGCGTCGAACACGGCGAACCCGACGATCATGGATAGCGCGTTGAGACCTGCGGAGATCAAGCTCAGGTGGCCGCCGTCGACCGACAGCATCCGCCCGGTGGCGTACATGCGGAAGCTGAGCGGCTTGTGACCGGCCATGGCGATCATCAGCAGGTACCAGATGGGCACGAACGCGACGAGCAGAATGGCGGCGAGACGATTCCGGGTCTGGTTACGTAGCGAGAACTTGAGCGCGGTGGGGAACGGGCGGTAGGCGGCCGGCGTGCCGCCTGACCGGAGTTCAATGGCTGACATGGTCGTCCTCGGTGGTCTGGCCGGACTGCCGGAGGCCGGCCGGGCGAGGAGTGAGACGGCCGCTGGTGAGGTCGGCGAGCTGGTCGAAGCGGTCTTGTTCGAAGACCAGGTGAGTGATGATGACGATCGCCTTTCCGCGGGCGCGCAGATCAGAGACGAGGTCCCAGAACCTCAGGTAGGTGTCCCAGTCGAAGCCCTGGTAGGGCTCGTCCAGCAACAGCAGGTCCGGATCGTGCAGCAGTGCCAGGGTGAGGTTCAGCTTCTGCCGGGTGCCGCCTGAGAGGGCTCCGGCGGCCTGGTGGCGATACTGTGCGTAGCCGAGCCGATCGACCAACTCGTTGCCGCGGCGCAGGTCGGGCAGGTGGTGGGCGGCGGCGAAGTAGCGCAGGTGCTGGTCGACGGTGAGGTTGTCGCTGACGACGGGGTCCTGGGGGCAGTAGCCGAGAGTGCCCGACACCTCGATCCGACCACGGTCGGTGGCCAGGGTTCCGGCGAGGGCTTTGAGCAGGGTGGATTTGCCGGCGCCGTTCTCGCCGACGACCGCGACGAGTTGCCCGGGGTCGACGGTCAGATCGGCGCCACGCAGGACCTGATGCCTGCCATAGGACTTGTGCAGGTCGCGGGCCCTCAACGCGGGCGGAGACGCTGTGGTCACGGGCGTTCCCCTTCGTGTTCGTTCGAGATCTGTCCGGAATCGGGCGGCGCGAGCAGGCCGGCGCCGTAGATGGTGAGCATTTCGCCCGCCCAGCGGGCCATGCCCTCGCGGGAGAGCGGGTCGACACCGAGCGCATCGGCCAGCCGGTCGCGCAACAGCAGCACGGCCAGGTCGTTGGCCAGCAGGAGGGCCGCCCGCACGGCCGGGTCCCGGCCTGGGGAGGCCAGCCCCGCCTGCGCCAGAGCGGCCAGTGTGGCCTGGCTGACGTCGAACAAACGGCGGAACAGCACCCGGCTCGCTTCGGTGTCGCTCAGTAGCAGGCGGCGCAGGTAGTCAGGGATCGGAGATGCGGGCGGCAGATGCGTGGCCATCAGTTCGGTCAGCGAGCCGGTGGCGGCCGGGTCGAACAGTTCGGGGCCCGCCCCCGTGGTCATCTCGCCGAGCATCACCTCGAACGTGGCCAGCACGTGTTGATCGACCGCATCGCGCAGTCCCTCTTTTGAGGTGAAGTGGTGGATGACCAGCCCCGGCGACACTCTCGCGGCGGCCGCGATCTGCCGCACCGTCACCGCATCGGGGCCATGCGCGGCGAACAGCCGCAACGCCTCATCACGGATGACTGCCCGCGTGGTCCGATCATTCGAGGTTGAACGCACGTTTATTAACCTAAACACTCGTTCAACCGTTGTCTAGTGCAATGGTCCCATCGTCCGGGCGGACCGGCCATACGTCAGGCTGCTGGGCGGATCGCGGGTCAGCGTCATCGGCGCCCCCCGCTAGACCCGCCAAACCGCGTCCGAGCAGGTGGTTCAGGCGAGTAGCGGCAGTGTGGCGCCGTACAACAGAATGAGGAAGATCGCCTCGGGGCGCGTCAGCCGGTGCCCTCGCGCTAGGAGAGCCCAGACCAGGCAGGCGATGGCGACCATGAGCAGGTTGACTGTGAGGTTTCCGGTGGCCGGGTGTCCGCGGTGGGCGAGGGCGATCACGGCTCCGCCGCCGAGGCTGTTGACCACGGTGCTGCCGAGCAGGTTGCCGGCGACGAGGTCGCTTTCGTCGCGGCGCTGGGCCTGGATCGAGGTGACCAGCTCGGGCAGCGATGTGCCGAGCGCGACGAGGGTGAACCCGATGACCTGTGGAGAGACCCCCAGCCGGGCGGCGAAATCGGCGGCGTTACTCACCAGAAGCTCGGCGCCGGCCAAGGTTCCCGCCAGGCCGAGTGCGGCCCGTACGCCCTCACGGAGCAGATTGTGGCCGGCTCCACCGTCGACGAACTCGCCCGCCTCTTCGGGCAGCGGGTCCGAGCCCACGCGCGAGGTCCGGACCAACAGCAGGAACGCGACGGCGAGAACGGCCGACAGCAGCACACCCACCGCGATGTCGAGGCCGGGCAGCACGAGCGTCGCGGTGAAGAGGGCGACGCTGCCGACGGCGAGCGGCGCTTCGCGGCGCACGACCGACGACCGGACGCTCAGCGGCGCGACGAGGGCGGCCAGCCCGAGGACGAGCGTGAGGTTGAGAACGTTGGAGCCGGTCAGGTTGCCGATCGCCAGCTCCGCGTGACCGCCGTGCGCGGCGGTGGCCGAGACCAGCAGTTCGGGGGCGCTGGTGCCGACCCCGATCACGACGATGCCCACCACGATCGGGGCCACGCCCAGCCGGGCGGCCAGCCGCGCGGCGCCGATCACGAGCTGGTCGGCGGCGACCGACAACATGACGATGCCGACGACGCCGAGTGCTGCGGTGACCGGCATCGCGTGCTGGCTCATAGCCATGGCTTCGCGGCCGTTACGAATCGGCCTGAGAAGGCCGCCCGGCGGTCACCGGTTGCCGGGTGAAGAGGTCGGCGAGGTCGGCCTCATCCTCATCGCCGGACAACACGACGATCTCATCGCCCGGCCGGAGGCGGGTCTGTGCCTGAGCCGGGACGAGGTGCCCATCGCGGACGATGAAGCTGATCCAGGCCTCCTCACCCAGCGGCAGGTCGTCGATCACGGTGCCGGCGGCCGGCGATCCGGCGGCGACCTGGAAACGGTGCAACCCCTGGGGTTCGTGCTGGAAGCGCACGCCGAGGCTCCACGGCTCGGGATCGATCGTGCGCAGCGGCACCTTGAGCCGCCGGGCCAGGGAGGGCACCATCCCGCCTTGCACGATGACCGAGAACGCCACGACCACGAAGATGATCTCGTAGACGCGGTCGGCGTCCTTGGTGCCGGCCTGCACCACGAACGCACCCAACAGGATCGGCACCGCGCCTTTCAGCCCGGTCCACAGCACGAAAGCGCGCTCGCCGAACCGGAGGCGTACCGGCCACAGCACCACCCCGACCAGCAGCGGCCGGATCACGAAGGCGAGAAGCACGGCCAGCACCAGCCCGATCAGCCAGGCATGCCCGTCCGGCAGATCCCGCAACCGGACGGTCAACCCGAGCATCACGAACGCGACGATCTCGGCCAGACTGGCCAGGGAAGAGTGAAAACTGGTGATCTCGCGCTTGTACGGTGCGCGCTCGTCACCGAGGAGGATGCCGGCGACGAAGACGGCAAGGAAGCCCGAACCGTGGGCGACGGTGGCCGCGCCATAGATGGCCAGCGCGCTCGCCAGCACACGCAGCGCGTACAGGCCCTCACTCGGCAGCGGTACCCGGCGCATGAACCACGGCAACGCCAGACCACCGGCGACACCCACGGCCGCCCCCACCGCCATCTGCAGCGTGAACTCCCACGCCACGTCGCCGACCGCGCTCAGCCCGGTACCGGTGGCGCCGAGCAGGGCGACCAGCAGCGCGATGCCGACCGGGTCGTTGGCGCCGGACTCTCCTTCGAGCAGCACGCCGCTGCGGCCGGTGATCTCGCGTCGCCCGAGTACTGAGAACACCACCGCGGGATCGGTCGGTGCCAGCGCGGTGCCCAGCAGCAGGCCGACATGCCAGTCGAAACCGAACAGCACGTGGGCGAGGACGGCGATGGCGCCGGCGGTGACCAGCGTGCCGACCACACCGACCCACACCGTCGCGACGGCGGCCGTGCGGAACCGTCTCCAGCCGATGTGCATGCCACCGTCGAACAAGATGATGGCGAGTGCGACCGTGACCACCTGCTCCACGGTCGCGAATGACAACCGGCCCGCCGCCGGCCACAGGTCCGAGACGACAGCCGCACCGAGGAGGAAGAACGCGGGCGTGGGAATCCGCAGCCGCTCGCTGACCCGGTTGGACAGCACCGCCGCCAACCCGACCAGCGCCGCGACGAGGACCGCCAGCCCGTACGACTCGACCGCGCCCATCAGCAGGACGGCCTGTCGTTCGGCGAGCATGACCAAACCATCGGGAAGTCTCTTTTCGTCGAACGGCGAAGACAACCGCCGACCAGGCTTCCCGGCACACCCGCCGTCACCTTAACGCATTTTTAACGCCCGAACCCCGACATAACCGGCGCGGGCAACCGGCGAATGCCCGCCTTGGCGGACACCACGCGGTGTTGCCGCGCCCCGATCCTCACCCGGCTGACGGGAGCCGCACGGCCCGATCAAAGGCGTGTCATCGTCACGAACTGATCCGCGAGCGCCACGCCCCCGTGGGATCGGTGACACGGCCGGTCCCCGCGACGGTCAAGTAGCGGGGGAGAGCCGCCTTACGCGGGTGGCCGTACCTCCGCTCCCACCAAGGGATCCTCTTCTTGTCTCGATGGAGTCCTGTTATGCCACCATCACGCATGTTCTATGCCCGGGTGAGTGCCACGACCCTGGTCGCGGCAGCCGTCTCGGTCGCCGTCCTGAGCCTGGGCACCGCCGGCGCCGCCGTCCGGGCCACCGCGCACTCGCCGAAGGGCGACAACGGAACGGTCAAGATCCACCGCTCCACCACCTCGCCGGACGACCCGCGCAATGAGCCGAAGGTCTGCGGCTTCTACCTCGTGGGCTTCCACTTCGACGGCGGCCAGCAGGTCACCTGGCGTATCGTCTCCTGGCCGCCCACCGGGAACCGGACAGAGGTGCTGCACGGGACGCTGCCCCTCGGCCAAGACGGCCACGGCCGCACGAACGACCTCAAGCTTCCCAACGGGCACTACAAGCTGTACTGGACGTTCAACGGTGAGAACGGCCGGGCCAAGCAGAAGGTCTTCTGGGTCAAGTGCGGCGGCACGGGCCACCCCACGCCCTCCCCGACCAGCACCGCGTCCACGCCGACGGCGACCCCGAGCGCGTCGCCGTCCACTCCGACGAGCCCGGCGCCGGTTCCGACTCCGGTCCCGACGGACCTGCCCGTAACGGGCTGAGCCCTGACGCGCCGTTGCCCGGATCCGCGCGACGGAACCGGGCAACGGCGCGCGATGCGTCCGAAATCAGCGGCCGTCTCCACCATTGATCCGCGGAGCGTGGCCGGTGTCCTCTCGGCAGGACAGCTGGATCCCCATCCCATCCGAGGGATGATCGCGAGGCGATCGGCGCGAGGAGTTTCTTCGGGAACGCCGGGGTCGCAGCCGGATTCAGGTGGCCAGACCGGCGCTGGTCAGCCAGATGTGTTCGCAGGTCGCGGATGCTTTTTGCAATTCCTCGCGCGACTCCTGCGAGGCGTGGTAGAAGGTTCGCTCGATCATCCAGCACAGGGCGCTTGCCAGCGCTGAGGCTTGTTCTGGTTCGGTGCCGGGCTGGATGCCGGCGCGTTCCAGGACGGCGGTGATGGCCGTGATGAACAAGACAGCCGTGTGGCTCCACAGCTCGCCGATCTCCGGCACTGTCAACGACAGGTCGATCGCCGTGCGCATGACCAGGCCGTGCTCGTTCCACAGCTCGACCGTGCGCCGCATGGCGGCTTCGATGGCCTGGCGTGGCTCGTCGGCCTGCGCGGTGGCCCGGGACCGCTCCCACAGGTGCTCGACGGTCCGGGCCACGAGTGCCGTGACCACTTCCTGCTTGGAGCCGAAGTAGAAGTACAGGGCGCCGCGTGTGATGCCGGCGCCCTGGGCGATGTCGCCGACGGTCATGGCCTCGTAGCCCTTCTGCGCCAGCAGGGCCTCGCAGGTGTCGAGGATGGCCCGCTCCCGGGCGTCGCCCTTGCGTTCGGTGGTGCGCCGGCTCCGCGTGTGGTGGTGGCCGGGCATCAGAGCTGAGCGCCCTCGGGGAAGTCGGTCGTGCGGGAGAGCGTCTCCCACGCGCGAATGTCCTCGTCCACGGCCGTGCGCGCGGCGGTGACCAGTCGTAGCGCGTCCGAGCCAAGGACGAGGTGGGCCGGCGGCCGGTCGACCGACGTGATGTGCACGATGGCGTCCCCGGCCTTGGCCGGATTGCCCAGCTGGTTCCCGCTCGCCTTCTGCCGCGCTTCACGGATGGGGGTGAACAACGCGTCGTAGTCGTCGATGGTCTGCGGGGCGCGTGTCATGGACCGTCCGGCCCAGTCGGTGCGGAAGGAGCCGGGCTCGATCGCCGTCACGTGGATCCCGAACTGTGCGACCTCCTTGCCCAGTGCTTCGAGGATGCCTTCCAGGGCGAACTTGCTGCCGCAGTAGGCGGACATGCCGGGCACGGCCATGAGCCCGCCCATGGAGGTGACGGCCATCAGGTGTCCGCGGCGGCGCCGGCGCATGTGGGGCAGCGCCGCCCGCAGGGTGGACACTGTCCCGAATACGTTGACCTCGAACTGCCGCCGCACCTCGGCCAGCGGGGTCTCCTCAAAGATGCCCTCCAGGCCGTAGCCGGCGTTGGCGATGACGACGTCCAGGGGGCCGACGCTCTGCTCCACCTCCGCGATCACATTCGAGACGGCGTCGTCGTCCGTCACGTCCAGGATGCGACCGTGCGCGTGCCCGGGTTTGAGCCCTTCGAAGGCCCGCAGGTCCTCCTCGGAACGGACCGTGCCGACGACGGCGTGCCCGGCGGTCAGGGCGGCCTGGGCGAAGGCACGGCCGAGGCCCGTGCTGACGCCGGTGATGAGCCAGTTCTGCATTGCTCCTCCAGAGGAGACTCCCGAGAGGCCAGGTTGCTCCCTCATCACAGACTCTACACGATGTCGATTTTTATCATCGCTGTGTAGATTTCCGGTCTCGGGCCGTCCCGTGCGACCGCGGATACAGATCACCTGGTCAGCGACTGCCGCCACTCGGTCACCTCTGTCGCGAGCAAATTCGATCTTGTATAGTGAGCGTTACATACATAAGGATGGTGCTCCTGTGACAAGCACGCTGGATGTCGGGGATCTCGAGCTGGCCTACACCGAGTCCGGGGCGGGCGCTCCCGTCGTATGGCTGCACGGCTCCGGGCCGGGCGCCACGGGGATGAGCAACTTCGGCGCGAATCTCCCGGCCTTCGAGGATTTCCGCAACATCGTGGTGGATCTTCCCGGGTGGGGCCGTTCCCCGCGGCCCGCGACGGATGAGCCGCTGATCTTCTACGCGGCCGACCGAGTCGTCCGGGCCATGACGGCGCTCGGGATCGACCGGGCTCATCTGGTCGGCAACTCCTACGGCGGCGCCGTCGCGATGCGAATCGCCATCAGCCACCCCGACCTGGTCGACCGGCTCGTGCTCATGGCGCCCGGTGGCGTGCTTCCCACGGACGCACCGCCGTGGCCCGTCGGGTTGGAGCACCTCTTCGGCTACATGGCGGCGGAGAAACCCTCACGGGAAGCGATGAGCCGGTTCGTGCACCTCATGGTGTACGACGAAACCCTGGCCACCGACGCCCTCATCGACGAGCGATACGAGTCGAGCCTGCGGGCGCACCCCGAGCTGCCGGTCCCCCCGAACTTCGGCGACCTGACACCGGACCTGGGTCTCATCGGTGCGCCCACGCTGCTGCTGTGGGGGCGCGAGGACCAGACGGTGCCGCTGAGCTGGGCTCCCAAGATCCTCAACGGAATCCCCGACGCCGAACTGCGGGTGCTGCCGAACTGCCGCCACTGGGTGCAGTACGAGCGCGAGCCCGAGTTCAACCACATCGTTCGCGAGTTCCTGACGCGCGCCGCCGCGGGTGTCACGCCGAAGGAGTGAGACCGCCATGGGCATTCGCAAGCTGGGGTACGTCGGCCTCGACGTGACCGACGTCGACGCCTGGGCCGACCTGCTCGGCCGCACTCTGGGAGTCGGCGTCACGACCGAGGAGGCCGGCGGCGAGAAGGCGGCCCTCGCCGAGCTGGACGAGTTCAAGTACCGGCTCGCGCTGCATCCCGCCGCCGAGGACAGGCCGAAGCAGGTGGGGTGGATCGTCGACTCACCACGCGAACTCGACAGGCTCACCGGCCGGTTGGCAGACGCCGGTTACGCGGTCGCGGAAGGGTCGGCGACCGAGGCGGGGCTGCGCGGCGCCACGCAATTCCGCTGGTTCACCGATCCGGTCGGATACCGCGTGGAGCTCGTGCTCGGCGAGACGAAGGTCCGCACGCACGCCGCGCGCCCGGCAGGCGCGGGCCGCGGCGTCATCGGTCTCGGTCACCTCGTACTCGCCAGCCCGAAGCTCGCCGAGCTTCGCGAACTCTACGAATCGGTGCTCGAGTTCAGGCTGACCGACTATCGCGCGCCGGGCCTCTACTTCTTCCGCTGCAACTCCACCCACCACAGCATCGCGCTGGCGCACGCGGAATCGGCCTCGATCCATCACCTCGAGCTCGAACACGGCTGTCTCGACGACGTCGGGCGCGCCTATGACCGCGCTCAGCACAACGGAGTTCCGATCTCGATCAGCCTGGGCCGGCACATGAACGACAAGGCCGTCTCCTTCTACGTCAAGAACCCCAGCGGATTCCACCTCGAGATCGGCTGGGGCGGCATCGAGGTCGGCGACGACTGGATTCCGCATGATTTCGGGGTCTCCGACGTCTGGGGGCATCACCACGCCGATGCCAACCCCTTCGCCTCGCCGGCCTCGTGATGGGCACGCCGATGGTTCCCGACCTGTCGGGCAGGCGCGCCGTGGTGACCGGCGCCGCGAGCGGCATCGGTGCGGCGGTGGCGGGCCGGCTCGCCGCTCTGGGCGCCCACGTGGTGGTGTGCGACGTCGACGCGGACGGTGCGGCACGCACGGCCGAGCGCGTCGGCGGCGAGGCGCTGGTCCTGGATCTGAGCCGGACCGCCGAGCTGGCCGATCTGCGGCTGGACGCGGACATCCTCGTCAACAACGCCGGGGTGCAACACGTCTCACCGATCGAGCAGTTCAGCCCGGAGCGGTTCGCCTTCGTGCTGAGGCTGATGCTCGAGGCCCCGTTCCTGCTCAGCCGCGCGGTCGTCCCGGGCATGTACGAACGGGGCTGGGGCCGGATCATCCACATGTCCAGCGTGCACGGCATCCGTGCCAGTGCGTACAAATCCGCTTACGTCAGCGCCAAACACGGCCTCGAAGGGCTTTCGAAGGTCATCGCCCTCGAGGGCGCGGTCCACGGTGTCACGAGCAACTGCGTGTGCCCCGGCTATGTCCGTACCCCCTTGGTCGAACGGCAGCTCGCGGATCAAGCAGAGGTCCACGGCCTCGGCGTGGACGAGGTGGTCTCGGAGGTACTGCTGGCGCGGTCGGCGGTGAAACGGCTGATCGAGCCCGAGGAAGTCGCCGGCGCGGTCGCGTACCTGTGCTCACCGGAGGCTGCCTCGGTCACCGGTACCCGGCTGGTGCTCGACGGCGGATGGTCCGCCTCCTGACCGCCGCGCCGAGGCTGGTGAGAGCCCCGGCACATCCATCCCTACAGACCCCTGAGCGGAGGAGGTCGTGGTGACCGCACCCTTGATCGACGTGGACCGCACGGCGGTTCTCGTCATCGACATGCAGAACGATTTCATGGAGGAGGGCGCGCCTCTGGAATTCCCCGAGGGCCGCCGCGTCGTACCGAACATCCAGAAGGTCCTCCACGCGGTACGCGAACGCGGGATGCCCGTGCTCTACGCCGCCCACGTCCACCGGCGTGGCGGCGCCGACATGGGTATCCATCGCGACCTCTATCCGCCCGTCGCGGCCGGACAGGCGCTGGTCGACGGCGAGCGGGGAGGGGAGATCCATCGCGACCTGGCGCCGCGACCGGGTGAGCCGGTGATCAAGAAGCACCGCTACAACGCCTTCTACGCCACCGATCTGGAGCTGGTGCTGCGCGGGCTCGACGTCGAGACGGTGGTCCTCGCCGGGATGACGACCGAGTGCTGTGTGCTGGGGACGGCGCGCGGTGCGCTGGAGCGCGGGTTCCGGTCCGTGGTGCTCGCGGACGCGTGCGCCTCGTGCGACTATCCCGATCTGGGGTTCGGCACCATGTCCGCCGCTGACATGCATCAGGCGGCGCTGCGGGTGATGACCCTGACGTCGTCGGAGGTCGTCGGCACCGACGAGTATCTGTCGCGGCTGCCGTGACGGGGCCGGAGACGGCGGGCGACACCGGCCTCGTCCTGCTCCACGGTGGCGGGCCGGGGGTCGACGCCGCGAGCAACTGGGCGACGGTGTGGCCCAGGCTCACGTCCCGGTTCCAGTGCCTGGCCCCCGACCTGCTCGGCTTCGGCACGCGGATCACGGACGCCGCGGGTGCGGGGCGCCCACGCGGCCCGCGCGCCTGGGCGCGAGCCCGCGCCCAGCAGGTGCTGGAGCTGCTCGACCGGTCCGGCATGGCCCGTGTCCACCTCGTCGGCAATTCGGCCGCGGGCGGCGCGGCGGCCCTGGCCCTCATGGCCGAGGCGCCGGAGCGGGTCGGGCGCGCCGTTCTCATGGGCGGCGCGGGCACCGGACCGCTGCCGGCCGCCGTCCCGTTCTACGACCGGCCCACGAGGGATTCCATGCGCGCCACGCTCGCCCGGCTGGTCGCGGACGAGAGCGCGCACCCCGAGCTGCTCGACGAACTCGCGGACCTGCGGGTACGTCAGGCGCTGCGTCCCGGCGCGGAGGCGGACTTCCGGGCGATGTTCGCCGATGTCGCCGACGGGCCGCCACCTGTCGACCTCGCGAGCATCGGCTGCCCGGTGCTGGCCCTGCACGGGGAACACGACCAGGTCGCGCCGGTCGAGGTCTCCGCGCGGCTCGCCGACGCGCTGCCGTACGGGCGCCTCGAGGTCGTGGCGGGCGCCGGGCACTGGATCCACGTCGACCGGCCGGAAGAGTTCTGTGACCTGGTGGAAGACTTCGTGAACACATGAAACGACCAGCAAGCGAACGCGTCGGTGTCCTCATCGTGGGGGCCGGGCCCACCGGCCTGACCCTTGCCATCGATCTCGCACGGCGAGGCGTCGTGTGCCATGTCGTGGAGGCGGCGGAGCGGCGCACCGTCAACCCACGGTGCAACACCACCTCCGCCCGGTCGATGGAGATCTTTCGACGGCTCGGGCTCTCCGGCGACATCCGGCGCACCGGCCTGCCGGAGGATTACCCGACATCGATCCAGTACCGCACGAGCATGCGCGGCGAGGAGATCTTCCGCATCGACCTGCCCTCCGCCGGGGAGGTGCTGGCGGGTGCGGGCAAGGACCGCTGGCCCACGCCGGAACCGCAGCACCGGATCTCGCAACTGTTCCTCGAACCCGTCCTGGAGCGGCACGCGAAGAGCCTTCCCGGGCTGACCCTCGAACGCGGCACCCGGCTGACCGGGCTACGGCAGGACGAGGACCAGGTCGAGGCGGTGGTGGAGTCCACCGCCGGGACCCGGGTCCTGCACTGCGACTACGTCGTCGGCTGCGACGGCGCCCACAGCGCCGTCCGGCGGCACCTCGGGATCCGCTACCAGGGCGTCGACGCCATCCGGAAGTTCGTGTCGACGTTCGTCCGGTCACCGGAGCTGGGCCGTCTCGCGGCCCGGGACCGGGCTTGGACCTACTGGACCTACGGACGCCGGCCCGCGTCCATCATCGCGATCGACGGGCGCGACCTGTGGCTCAACCACGTGGCCTTCGATCCCGGCCACGACACGGAGGGCGAGGACCCCGAACGGCTTCTCCGGGAGGCGGTCGGCGGCTCCGTCGAGCACGAGGTGCTCGGCGTCGTGCGCTGGACCGGCCGCCGGCTCGTGGCCGAGCGGTACCACGAGGGAAGGGTGTTCCTGGCCGGGGACGCCGCGCACATCTGGATCCCCGTCGGCGGATTCGGCATGAACGCCGGCATCCAGGACGCGGCGACGCTGGCCTGGATGCTGGCCGCGGTCCACCACGGGTGGGCGCCCGCGGACCTGCTCACCGCCTACGAGCTGGAGCGCAAGCCGGTCGGCGAGCAGTTCGCCCGCGCGGTGGGCAGGGCCGCTCGCGCCTCACTCGCGGACGTCTCACCCGACATCCACCTGCCCGGCGCGGAGGGCACGCGCGCCCGTGCCGAGCTCGCGCGACGGCTGGCGGCCACGGAACCGCACCGGTACTCACCCGACGGTTTCAGTTTCGGATACCACTATGCCGGTTCCCCGCTCGTGATCGGCGGCGCGGATCAGGTCGCCATCGACATGGGCGGCTACGAGCAACGGGCCCAGGCGGGTTTCCGGCTGCCCCATGTCTGGCTGGACGACACCCGGTCGGTACTCGACGTGCTGGGGACGGATTTCACGCTCCTGCGAACCGACACCGGCATCGAGGTGACCGCCTGGACCGGCGCCGCGAGCGAGCTGGGCATCCCGCTGACGGTGGTCGACCTGCCCGGGCTGCCGCCCGATCGTTACCCCGGGCCGCTCCTGCTCGTACGCCCCGACCAGCACGTCGCCTGGATCGGTGGTGCGGACGCCCGCCCCGGCGAGCTGCTGCGGACGGCCACCGGGCGCTTCGTTTCCCAGCAGCGGTGACACATCGTGAGGAGAAAGCACATGCCATACGCACTGGGCATCGACGTCGGCGGTACGTTCACCGACGCCGTCGCCTCCGACGGCGCCGGCCGGATCGTGTCGGCCAAGACCCCGACGACCCCGTCCCACCGCGAGATCGGCGTCCTCAACGCGATCGAGGAACTCGCGGGCGAACTCGGGATCGGCGTCGAGGAGCTGCTCACGCAGACCGACTACATCGCGCACGGCACCACGGCGTCGATCAACGCCCTCGTCCAGGGGACGGTCGCCGACGTGGGGCTCATCGCCACCAAGGGACACCGGGACTCGATCTACATCATGAACGCCGAGGGCCGTACCCTCGGCAGGTCGGCGCACGAGATCCAGGACACCCTGCGCCGGCGCAAACCGGCCGCCCTGATCCCGAAATACCGCGCCCTTGAGGTCACCGAGCGGATCGACTACGCCGGCCGGGTCCTCGTACCCCTCGACGAGGACGAGGTCCGCGAGGTCGCGCGGTCCCTCGTCGACCAGGGAGTCGAGGCGATCGCGGTCTGCCTGCTGTGGTCGTTCAAGAACGACGCCCACGAACGGCGGGTCCGGGAGCTGATCCACGAGATCGACCCGGAGCTGTACGTGACGCTCTCCTCGGAGGTCAGCCCGCGCATCCGGGAGTTCGCGCGCACCTCCACCACCATCATGAACGCCCAGGTGGGCCCGCGGCTGCGCAGCTACCTGACCCCCCTCCAGCAGCGGCTGGAGCACGGGGGCCTCAAGGGGCCTCTTCTGGTCATGCAGAGCGAGGGCGGGACCATTACCGCCGAGCGCGCGCCGGAACAGGCCATCACCACCGTCGGCTCCGTGCTGTCGGGCGGCGTCATCGGCGGAATGCGCCTGGCCGAGCAGCTCGGGCACCGCAACGTCATCACCACCGACGTCGGCGGCACCACGTTCCTCGCCGGACTGATCGTCGACGGGGAACCGGTCATGGCGCCGGGCTCCATCGTGAACCAGTTCCCGATCAACGCGGCGACCATACGGGTGCACACCATCGGCTCCGGCGGCGGGGCGCTCGCGTCGGTGGACACCGGTGGGAACCTGCGGCTGGGCCCGCAGAGCGCCGAGGCCGTTCCCGGCCCGGCCTGCTACGGAAACGGCGGCACCCGGCCCACCAACACCGACGCCAATCTGGTCCTCGGAATCCTGAGCGAGCGCGGACTGCTCGGTGGCAGGAAGCCGCTGCGGATGGACCTCGCACGGCAGGCCATCGAGGAGCACGTGGCCACGCCGCTCGGGCTGACGGTCGAGGAAGCGGCCATCGCCATCCACGAGGTGCAGAACGCGCAGGCGGGAGACCTCCTCCGGCGGGCCGTGGTGCAGGCCGGCCACGACCCCCGTGACTTCGTCGCCTACGCGTTCGGCGGCGCCGGTCCCGCCCACTGCGCCGGCTACTGCCGTGACCTGGGGGTGAGTGAGGTGGTCGTGCCTCTCGGCCCCGTCGCCTCCGCCTTCTCCGCGTACGGGCTCGCGGCCTCGGACGTCGCCGTGAGCACCGAGCTGTCCGATCCGTCGGCCTTCCCGATCGACCACCGGGCGCTCGAGTCGCACTACACCCGGCTCGAAGCCGAGCTGCAGCGCGCGCTCGACCGCCAGAAGGTGAAGTTCCACGACGTCACGCTGCAACGCGAGATCGACCTGCGCTACTCGATGCAGGTCAACGAGCTCGCGGTCACCATTCCCGACACGCGGCTCACCGAGCGCACCGGCGAGGAGATCCTCGAACGCTTCGAGGAACAGTACGAGCGCATCAACGGATCCGGGGCCGGCTACCGCGAGGCCGGCGTGCAGGCGATCACCTATCGCGTACGGGCCAAGGCCACGCTGGGCTTTCCCGTCGTACTGCCGGACATCGAGCAGGCCGACGGAACCGACGCGTCCGAGGCGCTGGTCGAAGAACGCCCCGTCTGCCTGGACTCGCAGACCGGCTTCGTGCCCACTCCCGTCTACGACTACGCACGACTGCGCGCGGGTCACGAGCTGGTGGGACCGGCCGTCGTCGAGGTGCCGACCACCGTGGTGGTGGTCCCCGCCGGAGTCACGGGCCGCGTCGACCGTCTCGGCAACCTCGTACTGAGCTACCAGTGAGGACCATCCCCATGAAATCCACCATTCCCGGGTCGGATGAGTTCACCAGCCGGCCCCTGCCCCGGGCGGAACTGCTCAGCCGGATCTCGCCCCGGCTGCCGCTCCACCAGATCGACGACGAGCAGACGCATCAGGTCAACGCCCTGACGTACGAGGTCGTCCGGCACCGGCTGTGGGCGATCACCCAGGAAATGGGCGAGACGCTGCGCAGGATGTCGGGCTCGCACGTCGTCACCGAGTCCAACGACTTCAACTTCTCCATCTGCGATGAGCTCGGTGAGCAGGTCCAGGTCGGCACCTACAACATCGGGCTGATCGGGTCCATGGACCTCGCCGTCACCTGGACGCTCCAGCATCGCAGCGACAACCCGGGCATCGCCGAAGGCGACATGTTCCTGTGCAACGACCCGTGGATCGGCGGCGGGCTCCACCAGAACGACGCCGCCGTCCTGGCCCCGATCTTCCACGACGGCAAGCTGTTCGCCTGGACCACGGCCATCGCCCACCAGGTCGACCTGGGCGGCCCGCGTCCCGGCTCCTTCAGCCCGTCGGCGCACGACGTGTTCGGCGAGGCGCTGCCCACACCACCGGTCAAGGTCGTACGTGACGGCGTGCTGCAGCGCGACATCGCCGACGCCTGGGTACGCCGGTCGCGCCTTCCACACCTGGTGGGGCTCGATCTGCGGGCCAAGATCGCCGCCAACAAGAACGCGGGCGAGCAGATCCTGCGGCTCGTCGCCAAGTACGGCGCCGACACCGTCAAGGCCGTCATGCGCCGGATGATGAACGACGCCGAGCGCCGCCTGCGAGCCAAGCTCGAAACCCTGCCCGACGGCACCTGGACCGCGGTGGGCTATCAGGAGCAGGCGCACACCGGCGACCGCGGCCTCCACGCCATCAGGGTGGCCATGACGAAGGAACGCGACCGCCTCGTCTTCGACTTCCGCGGGACGGCCGGGCAGACCGGCATCATCAACTGCCCCTACCCGGGGCTGCGCGCCGGGATCGTCTTCACCGTGCTGCCGCTGCTGGCGGGGGACATCCCGTGGGCGGCGGGCGGGCTCATGCGGTGCTTCGAGATCATCACCGACGAGGACACCATCACCAACGCCTCGTTCCCGGCCGCCGTCGGCAAGGGACCGTTCGGGCCGGCGTGGGGAGCCGGCAACCTCGTCGCCGAGGTGCTCGCCAAGATGCTGGATGCCGAACCGGCGCGCCGCGGCGACGTGCAGTCGATCTGCAACGGCACCACCGATCTGTGCGTGGTGTCCGGCGTCGACGTCCGGGGCGGCGCCCGCAAAGGGTTCGTATCGCCCGTCTTCGACGTCATGGCCGGCGGCTACGGCGCCCAGGTGCACTACGACGGCGTGGACACCGGTGGGAGGCTCATCATCCCGTCCGCGCGGGCACCCGACGTGGAGATGACCGAGTACCTGTATCCCCTCGTCGCCCTGTGGCGCCGCGAGCAGACCGACTCCGGCGGACCGGGGCGGCAGCGCGGCGGGATGAGCGGCTCGGTCTGCTACGTGCAGCACCCGGACCAGACCGGGACGATGTCGCTGGTCGTGTCCGGCACCGGCAAGGCCGCGAACCAGAACGTCGGCCTGGCCGGGGGACATCCGGGCAACTCCCAGCTCGATCTGGTGGTGCGCGGCATCGACGTGCCCCGTCTCGCCGGAGCGACGGCCATCCCGGCCGGCCTGGACGAGCTCGGCGGTGACATCGAGGTGCTGCCCTGCGAGGGGGAGTCGTACCTCGGCCCCGGCGACGCGCTCTACCTGCACTGGCAGGCGGGCGGCGGCTACGGCGACCCGCTGCTCCGCCCGTCCGCGAACGTGCGGGACGACGTGCTGCACGCCCGCGTCTCGCCGGAGGCCGCGCGGGACGTCTACGGCGTCGTCCTCCGGGAGGACGGCGAGGTCGACCCGACCGCGACCGACGAGACGCGCGCGAAGCTCCGGCAGCAGCGCGCGACCGGCTCCGGCCTGCCCGGCACGCGGCCCGCCCCGATCGGCGCGCCGGCTCTGAGCGGCGCCCGCCGGCTCGACGACAACCTCGCCGTCCTGGAATCCTCGGACGGCGGGACCGTCGTGTGCACCCACTGCGGCACGCGGATCGGGCCGCTCGCCGGCGGAGCGTTCGCCGAGGCGCTGGCCCGCCGCGACGCGGCCCCCGCCGATGCCGGCCCGCACATCTGGCGCGACCCGTCGGTGTACGTCGACGCGGAGATCGTCTTCCGTCAGCTCTTCTGCCCCGGCTGCCTGACCGCCGTCTACTCCCGGGTGGTTCCCTCGCATCACCCGCTGCCCGACGACGACTACCGAAGCTGGACGTGACCGTCTCACGGTCGCACGCCGCTCACCGACGACCGGGAGGCCGTGCCGTTCGCCCTATCATTGACTGGTGGTGAGGGAATCCAACTCTGCAGCGCCTGTTGTCGGCTCGAACAGCCGTGACCTCATCCTGAACGCGGCTCGGGCCCTCATCACGAGCAGAGGGTACGACGGCATGGCCATCTCGGACCTGAGCGCGCAGTCCGGGCTGCCGGCCAGTTCGATCTACTACCACTTCGGCAACAAGCTCGGTGTCCTGGCGGCGCTGCTCGACCGCACCTTCGATGAGCTGCACGCCTTGTTCCCGAACCCGTCGTCGTTCGACGACCGCGAGCCGCTGGAGCGCTTCGAGACGTGGGTCACGGCGGCGTGCGACTCCCTCGACCGGCGGCCCGAATACCTCCGCATCCTGCTGGCCATCAGCGTCGGCCCGCACAAGGACACGGAGCCGGTGCGGAAGACCGTGCGTCGCATCCGCGACTACGCGCACGCCTCCTGGGTGGAGGCCCTCACACCGATCTTCGCGCCGAACGGCGGCGAGGTCGACGAGGCCTTCGTGGACCAACTGGCCGTGCTCGGGCGGGCCATGACCGACGGGCTGTCGGTGACCAACAGCTTCGACGGCGTGACCTACAGCTCGCACGTCGCCGCCTTCGTGTCCCTGATCCGCGGTCTCGCAGAACAGCGAAACCGCGGATCAGGGCACGGCTCCTGACCTCTCAGACGCGAGTGCGTGCCGCGGCGAGGTCGAGGGCGATGTCGGTGATCATGTCTTCCTGGCCGCCGACCATCTTGCGCCGTCCGACCTCGACCAGGATCGTCCGGGCGTCGATGCCGTATCGGCGGGCGGCGGCCTCGGCGTGCCGCAGGAAGCTGGAGTACACGCCTGCGTAGCCCAGGGTGAGCGTCTCACGGTCCACCCGCACCTCGCGGTCCTGGAGAGGGCGTACGACGTCGTCCGCGGCGTCCATCAGGGGGAAAAGCTCGCAGCCGTGCTCGAAGCCCATCAGGTCGGCGACCGCCACGAATGCCTCCAGCGGGCAGTTGCCGGCCCCCGCGCCCTGCCCGGCGAGGGAGGCGTCGACGCGGACGGCGCCGTTCTCGACGGCGACGACCGAGTTGGCCACGCCCAGGCCGAGGTTGTGGTGGGCGTGGATGCCGAGTTCGGTGGCCGGGTCGAGGACGTCGCGGTAGGCGCGGAAACGGTCGCGTACGCCGTCCATGGTGAGGCGGCCGCCGGAGTCGGTGACGTAGACGCAGCGGGCGCCGTAGGACTCCATCAGTTTGGCCTGGCGGGCGAGGTCGGCCGGCTCGGCCATGTGGGACATCATCAGGAAGCCGGCCACGTCCATGCCCAGCTCGCGGGCGGCGGCGATGTGCTGGGCGGAGACGTCGGCCTCGGTGCAGTGAGTGGCCACCCGGACCGATCGGATGCCGAGCGCGTGCGCCTGCTTCAGGTCACGTAGCGTGCCGATTCCGGGCAGCAGCAGCGTGGTGGGCACGGCACGGGTGACGCAGTCGCAGACGGCCTCGATCCATTCCCAGTCGGTGTGGGCGCCGACGCCGTAGGTGACGCTGGAGCCGGAGAGCCCGTCGCCGTGGGCGATCTCGATCGCGGCGACCCCGGCGGCGTCGAGGGCGGCGGCGATGGTGCGGGCCTGGTCGATGGTGTACCGGTGGCGAACGGCGTGCATGCCGTCCCGGAGGGTCACGTCCTGGAGGTAAAGGGAGGTCATCGGGCCGCCACCTCCGCGGCGCGGTGTGCGGCCAGGCGTTCGGCGGTGCGCAGGGCGGCCGAGGTCATGATGTCGAGGTTGCCGGCATAGGCGGGCAGGTAGTGGGCGGCGCCTTCCACTTCGAGAAACACCGACACCTTCGTGGTCTGATCGGAGCGGGAGGCCGCCGGGAGGAGCGAACGCAGGGGATCGTCGGGGGCGACGCGGTCGAACTGCACTTTCTGCTTGAGGCGGTAACCCGGCACGTAGGTCTGGACGCGTGCGGCCATCTCCTCCACCGCGGCGATGACCGCGGTCTCGTCGCAGTCTCCGATCAGGCAGTGCACGGTGTCACGCATGATCAGCGGGGGCTCGGCCGGATTGAGGATGATGATCGCCTTGCCGCGGGCGGCGCCGCCGACCCGCTCGATGGCCGCGGAGGTCGTCTCGGTGAACTCGTCGATGTTGGCCCGCGTCCCAGGACCCGCCGAGCGCGCGGAGATCGAGGCGACGATCTCCGCGTAGTGCACGGGTGTGACGGCGGCGACCGCGGCGACGATCGGGATGGTGGCCTGGCCTCCGCAGGTGACCATGTTGACGTTGCCGGCGTCCAGGTGCGCGTCACCGTTGACCGGCGGCACGACGTACGGGCCGAGCGCGGCGGGGGTGAGGTCGACGATCGTGCGCCCCAGCGGACGCAGGATCTCGTCATGGCGCCGGTGGGCGCCGGCGGAGGTCGCGTCGAAGACGATCGACACGTCCGCGAACTCGTCCAGCTTCACCAGGCCGTCCACGCCCTCGTGGGTGGTGGCGACCTTCAGCCTGCGGGCGCGGGCCAGGCCGTCCGACGCCGGGTCGATGCCGGCCATGGCGGCGATCTCCAGCGACTCGGACAGGCGCAGTACCTTGATCATCAGGTCGGTTCCGATGTTGCCCGATCCGATGACGGCGACCTTCGTGGTCATGCTCCGGTTCCTTCCGTCGTGGAGGCCGCGAACGCGGCGGTGACCGTACCGAGGCCTTCGATGCGCCCGGTGAACTCGTCGCCCTCGGCCGCGACCGCCATGGGGCCGAGCGCGCCGGTCAGGACGACGTCCCCCGCCCGCAGCGGGTCGCCCAGGCCGCTGAGGGTGGAGGCGAGCCAGAGGGCGGCGGTGAGCGGGCTGCCCAGACAGTCGGCGCCGGTTCCCCGCGAGACCGTCTCGCCGTTCTTCTCCAGGGTCATCCGCACGGCGCGCAGGTCGACCCGGTCCAGCGGCACCGGCGTGCCGCCCAGGACGAACAGGCCGCACGAGGCGTTGTCGGCGACGGTGTCGACGATGGTGATGTCCCAGTCGGCGATGCGGCTGTCGACGATCTCCAGCGCGGGCAGGGCGAACGCCGTGGCCCGCAGCAGATCGGCCACGGTCGGTTCCCGGTGCGGCAGATCGGCGCCCAGCACCAGGGCGACCTCCGCCTCGACCTTGGGTTGCAGCAGCCGCCCGGGAGCGATCGGCCGCCCCTCGGGCACCGCCATGTCGGCGAACAGGACGCCGAAGTCCGGCTGGCCGACGCCGAGTTGACGCTGAACGGCGGGGGAGGTCAGGCCGATCTTGCGGCCCACCGGCCGCCGGTCCTCGGCGAGGCCGCGCTCGACGTACCGGCGCTGCACGGCGTAGGCGGCCTCGACATCCCTCTCGGGCAGGAGCGAGCGCACCGGGGGGCAGGGCGTTCCGGTGCGCGCGGCTTCCTCCAGGACGGCCGCCGCCTTGGCCACGGCATCGGCGAACTCGGGAGCGCTCATGCGGGGGGACCTCCGGGGACGGGAGTCGGCGGGGCTGAGGCAGAGGCGGCAGTGGGCCGCCGCGCGTTTCCACGACAGGTATAGAAGGGTGGCCCGGACTGCGGCAAAATCTGTTCCATGACACGGAACAGTGCGCAGGGGAACATGCTCGACAAGGCCGTGGCTGTCCTCGACTGTTACCCGCCGGACGGCGGCACGTTCCGTCTCACAGAAATCGCCTCCCGTGCCGGGCTGGCCAAGACGACCGCGTTCCGTCTCTGCTCCGATCTGGTGCGCCTCGGCCTGCTGGACCGCGACCGCGAAGGCTACCGGCTCGGCGGCAAGCTGTTCGAACTGGGGTCGCTGGTGCCGCGCCGGTTCCACCTGCGGGAGGCGGCGCTGCCCTTCCTCCAGGACCTCTTCGAGGCCACACGCGAGACCGTGCACCTCGGAATCCGGGAGGGGCACGAGGTGGTCTACGTCGAGCGGATCCACGGCCACCGGGCCCTGGCGCTGCCGTCACGGATCGGCGGCCGGCTGCCACTGACGTGCACCGGGGTGGGCAAGGCCCTGCTGGCCTTCTCCGGTGACGAGCTGACTGAGGAGGTCCTGGCCCGGCCGCTGCCCCGGCTGACCCCGCACTCGGTAACCGATCCGGCCCGGCTGCGCACCGCCATCGAGCAGATCCAGGTTTCCGGCCTCGCCTACGAAGAGCAGGAGGCCGCCCTCGGCGTGTGCTGCATCGCCTCACCGGTCTTCGACGGACCGACCGCGGTGGCCGCCCTCTCGGTGGCCCTGCCGTGCGCCCGTTTCCGGCCGGCCCAACTGGCTCCGGCGGTACGGACCGCCGCGCTGGGCCTGTCCCGCGCCTTGCGCTCCGGTACCTGATCGCGCGCCGGCGCGGTGTGGCTCAGGCGGCGTCGTCGCATGCGGTGGCGGCGGACTTGTCCTGCCAGGTGGCCAGGTCGTCCTGGAGCCGGCGGATCGTGACCTGCCGGCGTTCGATCGTGTCGCGGCCCAATGCCAGGTGTCCGGGGAGCTTGTCCTGACGGGTGACCTCGTAGATCAGCGCGGCGCCCTTGACGGGGTCGCCGAGCTGGGTGTGGTTGGCGGTGCCGGCCCAGTCCAAGGTGTCGTGGGCGGGAGTGCCGTCGTAGGCGTCGATGCGCCGAGCGGCGGTGGACAGGGAAGTGCTGTCGAGGAAGTCGGTGCGGAAGACGCCGGGCTCGACGACCATGCACTGGATGCCGAACGGCTCCAGTTCCGCGGAGAGCGCTTCGCTGATGCCGGCGACGGCGAACTTGGAGGCGGCGTACATGCTCACCCCGGGTTCGCCCTCGAACCCGGAGCGGGACCCGATGTTGACGATCTTGCCGCGGCCCGCGGCGCGCATGCCCGACAGGACGGCGCGGGTGACGTTGATCAGCCCGAAGACGTTGAGGTCGAACAGGGAACGGGCCTCGGCGTCGGTGATCTCCTCCAGCGCGCCGAGCAGCCCCCGGCCCGCGTTGTTGACCAGGACATCAATCGAGCCGAAGCGCCGGACGGCCGTCTCGACGGCTCGCGTGACGTCCTCGCCACGGGTGACGTCGAGGGGGACACCGAGCACACGGTCGGACTGCTTGAGGTCGTCCGGCAGGCCGTCCGGGTTGCGGGCCGCCGCCACCACGGCGTCACCGCCCGCCACAGCGGCACGGGCGATCTGCAGGCCGAGTCCCCGGGAGGCGCCGGTGATGAACCACGTGGACATGCGAACACTCCTTCGTACTGGATGAGGGAAGACCGGATCCGATCGCGGGGAGCGCGTCTCCGGCCTGGCTTCCACTGAACCAGCCCTGAGCAGCGAGAACAGGCGGAAAACGGGCCCAAGTGATCCGCAGCGCCTCACCCGAGGTCCTCGACGCGCTCGCCACCGCGCTACGCCTCGACGACGCCGAGCGCGAGCACCTGCACACCCTCGCGCGTCCGACGCCCGCCCGGCGCAGACGCCGCCCGCGCCCGCAACGCGTCGATCCCGCCACCTGGCGACTGCTGGACACCCTGGAAGCGGCGTGCCGACCCGCCTTCGTCCTCGGCCGCCGCCTCGACGTCCTCGCCCACAACCGGCTCGCCGGACGGTTGATCGCCGACTTCCGGGCCCTGCCCGCGGCCGACCGCAACCAGGCACGCTTCGTCTTCCTCGATCCCCACGCCCGCGAGCTGTACAAGAACTGGACCGCCGTCGCCGCCGACACGGCCGCCATGCTCCGCCTCGACGCGGGCCGCCATCCCGATGACCCCGCCCTCGGCGCCCTCGTCGGAGACCTGTCCATCCACAGCGAGGAATTCCGCCGCTACTGGTCCGACCACAAGGTCCACCAGCGCACGACCGGCACCAAGGACTACCACCATCCCCTCGTCGGCGACCTCACCATCACCTACCAGGCACTCACCCCCGCCGACGACCCCGACCAGACGCTGTTCATCTACGACACCGAACCCGGTGGCCCGTCCGAGACCTCACTGCACCTGCTCGCCCAGTGGAACGAGCCGGCAGCCGACAACCGCATCTCCCGGAACAGTGGGAAAACTGAATGATGCTGTAGGTAGAACGTTCTGTCTTGACAGTGCGTGGGCGGAGTTGCCATGCTCCTCAAGACAGAACGTTCGTTCTTTCAGGTCGAAAGGACCCCCCGTGGCCACAATCGTTTCGAACAGCATCGCTGGGACCGCTTCCACCCTGCGGCGGCTGTACTTCGTCCGCTTCGGATTCGCCATCGTCTGGGCCCTCGTGATGTTCACGACCGCCTCGAAACTGGGTCCGCTCGCGGTCACTCTGCTCGTGCTGTATCCCCTGTTCGACGTGGCCGCCGCCGTCATCGACGCCCGCGCGTCGCGTACCACCGGATCGCCCGTGCTGCTGTACGTGAACATCGTGGTCAGCCTGCTCACCGCCGCCGGCGTGGCCATCGCCTGCGCGTCCGGCATTCCGGCGGTCCTGAGAGTGTGGGGCGCCTGGGCGGTCGTGGCCGGGCTGGTCCAGCTGATCGTGGGCGTCACCCGTCGCACGATGGGCGGCCAGTGGCCGATGATCATCAGCGGTGCCATCTCCGTGCTCGCCGGTAGCTCGTTCATCATCGGTGCCTCCGCGGAGAACCCGACGCTGACCAACGCGGCCGGCTACGCCATCCCCGGAGGCGTCTTCTTCCTGATCTCGGCGATCCGTCTCAGCCGCGCCGCCAAGGAGCGCTGACATGGTGTCAAGCCGGGCGGCCGACCACGACGCCGGGGAGACGGCCGAGCTTTGGATCGAGACATCGAGAGGAAGGCTGACAGATGAAATCGAGCAGAACCGCGGCACGCGGCCTCGCGGTCACCGCGCTGGTGGTCGGCGTGACTAGCGTGAGCGTTTCCCAGGCCGGCGCCGCAGGTGCACCGGTGAACGCCGCATCTTCGACCGGCGCCCTCCGGCCGGACAGGTCGCTCGGCGGGCTCGGCCCATTGACCGACCTGATCATCCAGCGGCTCCGCGTGAGCGATGACGTGGCAGCGTCCAAGTTCGGTACCGGCTCACCGATCGACGACCCCGCGCGCGAGCAGCAGGTTCTGGAGCAGGTGCGAAACCAGGCCGGCGACATCGGGCTCGATCCGGTATCGGCGACGGCCTTCTTCCAGGACCAGATCACCGCGAGCAAAGTCGTACAAAAAGGATTGTTCGCGCGCTGGACCGCACACCCCGAAGAAGCCCCGACGACCCGTCCTGACCTGGGACAGATCCGCACGCGGCTCGACCAGTTGACCACGGACCTGCTCGGCGAACTCAAGGCCACGGTCCGACTGCGCGACGAGCCGACGGCATGCACCGTGCAACTCGCCGTGGCCGCCGGTTCGGGCGCGGTACTGGAACGGCTGGACGCCCTTCACCGCCGGGCGCTCACGGGCGCGGTGCACTCAGTGTGCGTCCCCGCGTGAATTGAGTGATCGAGGTGCGACAAAGCTCCACAAGGACCTGTTCGAGGCCTCTGCTACGACACTTGTGTAGTGAGCGATACATACAACCTCTGATGTGACGCGACGCCTCGCCGCGTTGTCGTTCGTTCGAACAACCCCTTGACCTGACAGGAGTCTCCATGCCGTCTCGTCCCGACGTCGATCGCAAAGATGAAGTGAGCGCCGCGCTGTTGGCGGACCTGCGGTCCACGATCACCTCACACCGCGTGCTCACCGGCGGTCCGGAGTATGTGAGGTCCGTGACGCTGTTCAACGGGGCGGTCGACATCCGTCCCGCTGCGGTCGTGCGGTGCGCGACCGCAGCCGACGTGCAGGCCGCCGTACGGGCAGCCGGCGAGCACGGCGTGCCGGTGTCGGTACGCGGTGGCGGCCACGACTTCTGGGGGCGGGCGCTGCGCTCCGGGGGACTGGTCATCGATCTGGCCGACATGCGCGGAGTCCGTGTCGACGCCGACCGGCGCGTTGCGGCGGTGGAGGGTGGCGCACTCTCGTCCGACGTCGTGGCCGCCGCCGAGCGGGTGGGCCTGACCGCCGTCACCGGGACGGCCGGCGCCGTGGGCATGGTCGGGATCACGCTGGGCGGCGGATACGGCCCGCTGACCGGGAGGTTCGGGCTCGCGGCCGACAATCTGCTCGGCGCCGAGGTCGTCCTCGCCGACGGCTCCCGAGTGGACACTGACGCCGAGCACGAGCCCGACCTGTTCTGGGCGTTGCGTGGCGGGGGTGGCAATTTCGGTGTCGTGACGTCGGCGCGGATCCGTCTGCACCCCGTACCGACCGTCGTGACCGGAACCATCTTCTACCCGATTTCGCAGGCCTCTCGCGTTCTTGCCGATCTCGGTGAGATCCTCCAGGGCGGTCCGGACGAGTTGACGGTGGACGTGGGTCTTCTTCCCGGCGCGGACGGAGCCCCGACGGTCTACGTCGCGCCCACGTGGTCGGGAAACCTGGACGAGGGAGCTGCCGAGAACGGGCCGGTGCACGCGCTGACCCGGCTGGGCACGCCATTGCTGGTCGACATCGGGCGGACCGCTCGTTCCGCCGGGCTGGCTGCGACGGATGCCATGTTCCCGATCGGGCGGATGGGCGCAATTCGTTCCCGCAATATATCCGGCATTTCTGCCTCCATCGCCGATGTTCTGGTGCGCGGCGCCCATGCGTTCACCTCACCGTTCTCCGCGATCCTGCTGCACCAGTTCCATGGGGCCGCCGCCCGGGTATCGCTCGACTCGACGGCCTTCGGCCGACGCGAGCCCCACCAGATGGCGGAGCTGATCTCGTTGTGGGAGAAGGGCGACGACATCGCCGGTGACGGCGGCGCCCGGCATCTACGCTGGGTCGAGCAGTTGCACGCGGCGCTCGAGCCGTTCTCGCTGCCGGGCGGATACGTGAACTTCCTCGGGCCGGAGACCCCCGATCAGGTCGCCCGCTCCTACGGACCGAACACGGAGCGCCTGCTCGCCGTTAAGTCCGCGGTGGATCCGGAGTCCGTGTTCGTCGGCACACCGCTTCCCGGCGAAGCCCCGGGGACCGATTCGACGACTTTCTAATATACCGCGACCTCGAATTTGAAGGGCGGCCGAATCATCTCACGGTCGAGTACACGCCTGCCATGTTGAAGGGAATTAGCGAATGTCAATCGATTACATCATCGGGGATGAGACCAGCGGCATTCTCCGCACTCATGCCGAGAAGGCGGAACGGGACGATCGGCCCGCCGCGGAAAGCCTGGAGGCGCTTCGGAAGAACGGAATCTTCGCCTTGCGGACACCACGGCGATACGGGGGTGCCTGGGCGGGCACCGAGACCGTGGCCCGGCGCTTGACCGATCTCGGCCGGGCTTGTCCGTCCACGGCCTGGATCGCCGGGGCGTGCGTGACCGCCAAGAACATCGCCGTCAGATGTTTCCCGGATTCGCTGATACCCGAGTTCTGGGCCGACCCCGACGCGATCGTCTGCGGTATGGGCGTCCCCGCCGCCCGCGGTGAAAGCGGGCCCGAGGGCGTGCGTGTCAGCGGCCGTTGGCCGAACGTCTCCGGGTGTGAGGACGCGGCCTGGGCCGTGCTCGCCCTGATGGTGGACGGCCGGTTCTCCTTCGCCCTGATACCGGTCGCCGACCTGGCCGTCGAGCGGACCTGGCACATGGCCGGCATGCGCGGCACGGGCAGCCACACCCTGGTCGTCGAGGGCACGATGGTGCCGGCTGAGCGCATCGCCGCTGCGGATCCCTTCCACGTCGGCGACCTGCTCCTGTACGCGGTGACGGTGCTCGGTCCGGTAGTGGGTGCCGCACGGGGCGCACTCGATGCGATCAACGCGATGTTCGCCTCGGACCGCAAGCCGTTCATGAGCTCCTACTCCCGGATGGCGGAGTCGCCTGGGGCCCGGCACTGGCTGGCTGAGGCGACCCATCTGGTGAACCGCGCGGAGAACACGATGCTCGCGATCGCCCATGCGGCGGACTCGCCCGGACTGGCCGAGGCCGACAGCCCCCGCCTGCACATGGACCTCGCGGACGCGGCCCGGGACTGCCGGGCCGCCGTCGAGCGAATGCTCGACCTGCACGGCGCGAGCGGCTTCAACACGGCGAACGTCCTACAGCGGTTCTGGCGTGACGTCTCCGTAGGCAGCCGCCACCCCCACCTGAATCCCTACCTGGCGGTCGAGAGATTCGGCTCGACCCTCGCCCGAGGCCCCGCGTAGGAAGGAGTGTCCGATGACCGCCGGCGTATCCCGCCCCAGCATCGACACCGGCAAGCCCCATCCCGCACGCGTCTACGACTGGTTGCTGGGCGGCAAGGACAACTACCCCGTCGACCGGAAGGTCGGCCAGGCGCTGCCCGAGGAGACGCGCGGTAACGCGGCACGGAACCGGGCGTTCATGCACCGCGCCGCCGCCTGGCTGGCCAAGAACGGCGTCGACCAATTCCTCGACATCGGTTCCGGCATCCCCACCGAGCCCAACATGCACCAGATCGTGCAGGCGATCGCGCCCGACGCCCGGATCGTCTACGTGGACAACGACCCGATCGTCCTGCGTCACGCGGAAGCGCTGCTGACCAGCACCCCGGAGGGTGTCACCGACTTCCTCCACGCGGATGTGCGGCAGCCCGCGGCCATCCTGGAACTCGCCGGTGCACGACTCGACTTCGAACGCCCCGTCGCCCTGTCCCTGATCGCCCTCCTGCACTTCCTGCCCGACGACGAGGACCCGTACGGCATCGTGCGCACCCTCGTGGACGCACTTCCCCCGGGCGGCTTCCTGCTCCTCTCACACGGGACGGCCGACCAGCACCCGGAGTGGAGCGGAGAGATCGAGGCCGCATACAAGAAGGGCGCGATTCCGCTGCGGTTGCGTAGCCGCAGTGAGGTCGAGCCCTTCTTCGAGGGACTGGAACTCGTCGCGCCGGGGCTGGTGTTCGCCACCGAGTGGTACCGGGAGGACCCGGCGCCAGTGCCCGAGCGCAGCGGCTTCCACGTCGGCGTCGCCAGGGTCCCCTGAGCGGTACGGCCCACCGGTCCTCCTTGACGCGAGCCGGAACAGGCCGTGTAGGTCATGCGGAGCAACGGTGGTCAGGCGGCGAAACCTAGCGAGGTACCGCGAGGACGTCCCGGAGTACATCCTCCAGCGTGACGCGTGCCAGGTCGCGCCGGAGGGTCTCCTCGATGCCGTCGTAGATGCGCTGCATCGCCGGCTGGATGCCGTGACCTACCACGCATCCCGGGTCCGGGGCGGCGCGGTGCAGCGCGAACAGCGGGCCGGGTTCCACCGCCTCGTACACGTCGAGCAGCGTCATCGACTCCAGGTCGCGCGCCAGCGACCAGCCCGCACCCATCCCGCGCCGGGACTCCACGAGCCCCGCATCGCGCAGGTCGCCGAGTAGCCGCCTGATCACCACGGGATTGGTGCTCGCGCTGTTCGCGATCTGCTCGGAGGTAGCGACCTCATGGCCCTGGCGCTGGTAGAGGCCGATCCAGGCCAGCGCGTGGGCCGCGATGGTCAACCTGCTGTTGGCGCTCATGAACTCGTTCCTCCCGATCGCAACGCTCCATGTTACGACGACTGTCGTAACAACTAAGGTTGCGACAGGCTGTCGTAACCATTACTGTTTCGACTGCCGGGAGAGGTCAACCAGAGAGGTGAGAACAATGAACAAGCCGCTGGCGGGCAAGGTCGCCTTGGTCACCGGAGGGTCCCGCGGGCTGGGAGCCGCGACCGTACGGCTGCTCGCCGAGCAGGGCGCCGACGTCGCGTTCACCTACGTCAGCTCCGAGAAGAAGGCGCAGGCCGTCGTCGACGAGGTGCGCGCCAGGGGAGCGAAGGTCGCCGCGTTCAAGTCCGACCAGGCGGACATGGGCCAGGCGCCTGCGCTGATCGACGACGTGGTCGCGCACTTCGGTGGCCTGGACATCCTCGTCAACAACGCGGCGATCAGTGTGGGGCAGGGTCGTACGGTGGACGACCCGGACGCCGACACCGCGGAGCTGGACCGGATGCACGCCACCAACTACCTCGGGGTGATCGCCGTCATCCGGGCCGCCTCCCGAGTGCTGCGCGAGGGCGGCCGCGTCATCACGGTGAGTTCCGGGTTCGGCACTCGAGCCGGCATCCCGGGCGTGGCCGACTATGCGGCGACCAAAGCGGGGGTCGAGCGGTACACCATGGGTGTCGCCCGCGACCTCGGCTCCCGGGCCATTACCGCCAACGTCGTGGAAGCCGGGCTGATGGAGGGCGGCATGGAGGCGCCGGACCCCGAGACCCTCAAGCCCTTGCTCGGCGCGCTGTCCCTGCATCGCAAAGGGCACCCCGACGAGATCGCCGCGGCGATCGCCTTCCTGGCGAGCCCCGCTGCGTCGTACGTCACGGGCGCCGTGCTGGACGCCCACGGCGGCTACAACGCCTGAGCCGCAGCGCCGTTCGGCGCGCCCTCCCGGGGGGTGGGACTTGCCACAGAGGAGGCTCGTCGTACGGGGTTCACGAGGAGACTCGACGCGTCACCCCGTACGACGGTGAGGGCTTCGGTGTGACGATCGAGGAAGCCTTCCTCATGGTGATCTGCGATGCATATGCAAATCTCTCCGAACCGGGCCGTGCCCCCGGTAGGGCATCTTCGCTGAGATGTTCGGTGCCGGGTACGGGCGGAGAGGCCCTTCGTGGCCGTGGACACCGCCCGTTTCAAGATCCGGAACATATGCGGAACGCACCGGCGGCCGTGTGTGCTTCAGTGCAGGTCAGCGGGAGCGTAACGCCGCGATCCATGGCGCACTGAAACCCGTCGTCTGTCCAGGATCGAATCCTGGACTCGCCACACTTTAAGGGCCGGGCCCCGTAGTGGAGCTGCACCCGATCGAGCTGGAACCGTTGCGCTGTTCGCGACATCTCACTGTTGCAACTGCACACAACACCTTTCATACTGCTCGAATGTGACCGTTCGGTCGGGAGGCGATGGGAAATGGTGAGGAGTTCCCAAGGGTTGGGCCGGCAGGCGCTGGTCGCGGTCAGCGCATGCCTGGTGATGACGGCCGCGATGGCGGTGTTCGGGATGCGCCCGGCGCACGCGAGTGTCCCGCGGCGGATGGACTCGGCCAGCCGGCCCATCCTGCTCATTCACGGCAACGACATCTCCGGCAGCGCCTACGACTGTAACGAAACCTGGCACGCGGCCAGAACCGCGATCGAGGACTCCGGATGGACCGGCCAGCTCGCCATGGCCGGCCTGTACAAAGGCTCCAAGAACTGCACCTACGACTACGGCGGTGACAAGGCCAGCAGCATCACCGACCTCGGCAGGGCCGCCGCGTGGAACATTTACCACCAGTTCTCGAAGCGCGGTGAGCCGATCGACGTGATCACCCATTCCATGGGCGGGCTGGTGATCCGGGCGGCGATCGCCGGTGTCGCCGAGCACCTGCCGAACTGGCCGCCCTACCTGTACGTCGAGGACGTCGCGACCTTGGGCGCCCCGCATCAAGGTGCCGCCAAGGCCATCGGCGTGTGTGGCGTGTACTCCACGCAGTGCGGCGAGATGGCCAAGGGCAGTCGGTTCCTGAAAACCCTACCCCGCAACCCGCAGTCGGCAATGGGCACCGACTGGACACTGATCGGATCGGTCGCTGACACCGTCGTCGACTACACCTCGGAGATCGACGAAGGTCACAACGAGTGGGCCCACAAGGTCGACTACCCCAACTACGTGAGCTTCAGCCACAGCGATCTACGCCTGGTCACCACCGGCACCTATGGCCTGCTGTCCGAGAACGGAACCTCACGATTGGAACCGATCAATTTCGGTGCGTCGCCGGTGGTTGTAGCGAAGAACGCGCTCTACTGGTCCTCGAAATGGTGAACACTCCGCATCGCCCATCGGTGAAGACGGAGTCGAGTGAGCGAGGCCGAGTGGGCCCGTCCGCTGCCACACGCCCTACGGACGCGCGGTGTGGGCGCCGGTCCCTCCAGGCGTGCCGGTCGGGCGGCCCCGCGGCCCACAAAGCATCCGCCAATGACCTTCAGGGCCATCACGGCAGGTCGAGCGTCGCCACCGTTCGGGTCAGTCCAGAGCTTGCCGGCCACCGCCTTGGGGCCGCGTCGGCTTCGGCGGCACGACCCGCAAGCTCTGCACGTCTGCCGGCTCTGTCGCCGATCTTGTGACGTCAAAGCCGACAGGGCCAAAGGGTGATCTTGTCCGCTCTAACGCTGATCTCTACCCAAGCACGGTCGATACTCTCAGGCGGCGGCGCGGCAAGATCGAACAAGATCTGCGAGTCGCCCACCTCAAGTACGGCAGCGCCGTCCTCAGTGAAGTGAACTCGACCACGCAAGACAACGTGGTCGCCGTGCTGCCAGAAGCCCGGCTCGGCGATCGCGGCCGACTGAGTGTTATGCCCCCACCGGATGTCCTCGTCGACGCTCCACTCGACGTCGTGCCGGCCCTCCGCTTCCTCCGGATCACCACCCCAGAGCACCACGGCGTGGCCGATGGACGAGTGAACTCGAACTTTCGTCGGCCGCTGATGCGGCATCTTTGCCAGACGGGCCAGCATCCCATCCTCCACGATCCCGCCCCCGCAGCCCCGTAAAGGTACTGCATAGAGCCCGTCTGCCCAACGAACACGGCTTGAACGTCCTGGAGGGAAACCGACGGCGAGGCCGGACAGAAGGTCATCGACTCTCTTGCCGACGTCTCACCCCAGCCCGGCCGCCAGGTCGTCTCCTGGGCCTTCGGCGACGTCCACGCCCGCCTCGGCCCACCGCCCCGGACGTGTGAGTACCGACCAAGCGCACGTCGTCCCAGACAAGATGCGGGCGCTGAATGACCCGCCCCTAAAGACTGCTGAACCAAGGATGCTGAGACATCACCCCGTGGGGGGCGTGAAACAGCTCGCGCGTTGGCTTCAGAGCTGAACCGCCTTGCCAATCAGTCGATAGGGGCGATCGCACACATGGCGAGGGTGGGAGCGAAGCCGTGACGCGCCTTGCGGCGAAGCGCCGACTCGGGCGAGCGCCGTCACGCCGTCGACCGCTTTGGCATTGATCAGCGGCCGACTTCCGTGCCCTGTTGGCAGTTGCGGAGTGGAGAATCGCGGGTAGGCGGGCCTGCCTGATGATGACGGCCGTACTCCTCAGCCGACTCGTGCCGAGCGCTCAAGCTTGCGAGGACCAACCGGACCTCATCCCGACCGTCGCCGGACAGGGCGGAGTCGGTGAAGACCCGGACCGGTGCGCCGGCTCGAACCCTGTGCGGGGCTTGTAGGTCCAGCGGGTCGTAGGTGGTCAGTGATCCGTCCTTGTGGAAGACGCGGCGAGGCTGCCGCGCCCCGGCAGCCTCGCCCTGTGACTTCGGTTTCGTCGCTTCCGTGGTACACACCCCCGGGCGTCGTGGTCACCGCATTAGCTCAGCGGCTTGGCGGTGCAGTGGAGGTCCCTGGCCGGGAGCTTCCCGTCGGCGAGGAACGCGACGGTGGCGTTGTCGGCACACGTGGAGCCCGCGTGGTAGACGTAGTGGCCGCCGTTGTCGACACCGACGAAGCCGGCACGGGAGCCCAGGGTCCGGCGCAGGCCGAGACCGGTTTCCCACGGGGTGGCGTTGTCGCGGCGGTTCTGCAGGATCAGGACGTCGCGTGGACCTTGCGATGTGACCTTCACGGGGGCCTCGTTCGGAGCCTGCCAGAACGCGCACGGCCAGATGTTCTTCGGCATGCCGTCGGTCAGCGGCCACGCCTTCCGGTCCGCGGCGGTGTCGGCGGCGTACTTGTTCACGTCGTGGGACCAGGCGGCGTCTCCGCAGATGAGGGCCAGGAACATGCTGGTCTGGTTGTCGGCGGGCACGCCGGGTTCGGGCGGGTTGGCGGCCGACACCTGGGCCAGCACGGTCTTGTCCTGGTCTGACAGTTTCCCGTCGGCCAGATCGGCCGAGGCCTTCCAGAGCTGGGTCAGCAGTGGAAGTGTCTCGTTGTGCAGCAGCAGTGAGTAGGTGACCTGCCGGAAGGTCAGGCCGTTCAGCGACGCGTTGGTGCCCGGTAGCGGGGCGGGCTTACGGTCGAGGCGGCCGGCCAGGGCCAGGTAGTTCCTGGTCACCGTGGGGACGTCAGTGCCGAATCCGATGCTGTCGTTGTGTGCGGCCGCGACGCGGGCGGCGTCGGGGAACCGGTCGGCCATGCCCTTGTTCCAGGTGGCGGACTGCTGTTGCCAGATGAGGTTCGGGTCGACGTTGCCTTCGAGGATCATCCGATCGGTGTTGCCGGGGAACAGAGCGCGATACACCGTGCCGAGGTAGGTGCCGTAGGACTGGCCCCAGTAGGAGATCTTCTTCTCTCCCAGGGCTTGGCGGACCTGGTCCAGGTCCCGGGCGGTGTTCGGGGTGGTGAAGAACTTCAGGTCGTCGCCGACTGAGGAGGCGCACTGCCGCGCGGTCGTACGGGCCTGGGCGATGTTGGAGGTGATCGAGCCGTCGGCGGCGGGGTAGGGGAACAGGTCCGACAGGTTGGGGTCGTTCAGGTGGCAGCTGATCGGGGTGCTGTGCCCGACCCCGCGCGGGTCGAATCCGATCAGGTCGTACTGGTCGAGAACCGATGCCGGCAGGGTCGGCGCCATCTGCCCGGGCATGTCCAGGCCCTCCAGAGCCGGGCCACCCGGGTTGAGGAGCAGCGCGCCCCGCCGCTTGCCGGGCTTGGCCGTCGCGATCCGGGACACCGCGATCGAGATCCTCTTACCGCCCGGGTGCCGATAGTCCAACGGCACCTTCACCGTTCCGCATTTTTCCCGCGGGTCCCTCGTCGCTCCCTTCGCGAGCTGAGGACAGGTGCCCCACGCGATCGTGTTCTTGGTCGAGGCGGTCGAGGCCGAAAGCGTCGACTGAGCCGCCGGCTTGGCCGAATCCGAGCCGGACGAACACGACGTCATCATGGTCGACAGCACCCCGATTCCCACCAGCATCGCGACCGCGGCGCCCCTCCCCGCATGGGAGTTGTTGGATGGAAAACTGTTTTTCACTGTCAAGTCACGCCTTTCAAGCATGGCGGGGGACATTGCCGGAGGATTCAGAGATGGCTCAGGCCGAAGTCGGTGCGGCGGAGGTCTTACGCCGGCGGATCTGGCCGGCTCGCCGGGCCTTGCGCAGGAGCAGGACGGTCATGGTTCCGCAGACCAGGAGCGCGATGATGCTCGCCTCGGGGCCGAAGCTTCCGCCGCTCAGCACCGGCGAGCCGGACACGGAGCTCTTGAACAGCCCCAGCGTGTGGTCGGACGAGCCGGAGACGTTGGTCCCGAAGATGCCGCCCTCGGCGAAGTTCCAGCCCAGGTGCAGCCCGATCGGCAACCACAGCGTACGCGTGAGGGTGTAGGCCGCGGCGAGCATCAGCCCGCCCTCGATGGCGATGGAGATCGCGCCGTAGAGCGTGGCACCGGAGTTGATCAGATGCAGCGCGCCGAACAGGACCGCGGAGGCCGCCATCGCGCCCCACGTGCCGGTCTTCTCCTCGACGATACGGAACAGCACGCCGCGGAACATCACCTCTTCGACGACGGCCACCGCGCACGTCATGCCGAATGCGCCGATGGCGGCGGCGAGGTTGCCCCACCCGTGAATGCCGTACCCGCCGAAGATGGCGATGATCGCGATGGTGACCGCGAACAGCCCGATGCCGAGCAGTGTCCCGCGGCGTAGCTCGGCGCCCGCGCCGGGCCGGCCGACCTCGCCCGCCTGGCGGCGTTCGAGGAGACGCACCATCGTGCTGTACCCCAGCAGCACGAGCCAGGCCAGGAGCGGCCCGACCAGAACCCCTACGATCAAAAGCGCGACGGCGTTGCTCTGTACGCCCGAGTAGATCGAGCCGATGACGCTGTCGGCCACCACGCTCAGCACCAGCAGCACGATCAGGCGCACCCACGCCGGTCGCGGCCCCCGATGGGGCTTCTCCTCAAGCCGCTGGGCGGTCCGTTCCTGTTCCGCCGTCGAATCGGCGTGTTTCCCCACAATGTCCTCCGTCAGGTCGAGGCCTCGGATACAGGCCGAACTGGCGGAAACACTAGGGAGAGCAAAGCCGGGGAATCATCGCGCCGGCGTGGGCAACCTGGGTAGCTCGCTCGGGGGATGGCGCCGGTCAGTATCGGCTGACCAGGCCGTTCTGGTAGGCGAAGACCACCGCCTGCACGCGGTCGCGCAGGCCGAGTTTGGTCAGGATGCGCGAGACGTACGTCTTGACGGTCTCGTGCCTGATGAGGTTGAACGTCGTTACGACCAGCACTTTCACCGGGTCATCCACGTCCGGGCCGGCCAGCAGCCGGGTCGCCGCGATGCCGTCCAGTAGCGGCATCCGGATGTCCGTCACCATTACGTCCGGGCGCAGCCGCCGGGCGAGTTCGACCCCCGTCCGGCCGTCCTCCGCCTGACCGACCACCTCCAGGTCTGGCTGGGCGTCGATGATCGTGACGTAGCCGGCCCGGATGATGCTCTGGTCGTCGCAGACCAACACGCGAATCGGGCTCCCCGCTGCCTGCGGGTCGGGCGTGGTCACCGCTCGCCTCCCGCCGGGATGCGGGCGTGCACGGTGAAGCCGCCGTCCGGGCGGCCGCCGGCCCGTAGCTCGCCTCCGACCACGCTGACCCGCTCGCGCAACCCGGTCAGTCCGCGTCCGTCGGCGGAGCGCGGTGCGGCACCGTTGGAACCATCCGTGCTCACCTCGATGTCGACCTCGGCCGCGTCGTGGCGGACCCGGACGACCGTACGGCGGCCGGGCGCGTGTTTGAGGGCGTTGGTCAGCGATTCCTGTACGACCCGGTACGCCGCGAGCTCGGCGCCGCGGGTCATCGGCCCCTGCTCGCCTACCTCGTTCAGCTCGATCGGCTGTCCCGTCGAGCGGGTCTCCTCCACCAGGTCCCGCAGGCACCCGACCGTCGGCGCGTGCTCCGGCTCGTCGTCCACCGGGTCGAGCACGCCGAGGAAGTAGCGCAGCTCGGCCAGCGTTCGGCGGCCGGTCTCGCCGATCTCGGCCAGGCCGCTCGCCACCTGCTCGGGCGAGTCGGCGGCGAGGAACGTGGTGGCGTCCGCCCGGATCACCATGTTCGTCACGTGATGGGTCACCACATCGTGCAGCTCCCGGGCGATACGCGCACGCTCCTCCGCGATCGCCGCGCCGGCGGCCTGCCGCCGGCGTTCGGCCTCCTGCCGGGCGCGCGCCCGCATCGAGGCGCCCACCGACCAGCTGCCGGCATAGGCGATCAGAAAGAACGCGACGAAGTCGGCCGGGCGTTCGGGTGAGCCCTGGGCCTCCACCACGACCGCGAGGACGACGTACGAGGCGATCCCGGCGACGACCGGCACCCGGCGAAAGCGGTCCTGGTACGCCCCGACGCTGTACAGCGCGACGATCAGCCCCTCGCTGGCGAACGTGGGCGGATAGCCGAACATCTCGTGGACCGCGAACCCGGCGGCGATGACCGTCAGACACAGGCCCGGCCGGATTCGGCGCACGACCAAGGGAACACACTGGACGAACAAGAGCACGAGAGGGAGTGCGTCGATGGGGCGGCGGGCGTTCTCCGCCATGATCATGCCTTCGTGCGCCACGCCGGGGGCGAACGCCAGGACCACGAAAAGCGCTGCCAGCGCACCGTCACGTACGGCCAGGCTGCGCGCCCGCCAACCATTTCCCGATAGGCAGGACCTGATTCGGCATCGCCAGAATCATCTCGAACACGCAGAAAGCCTAGTCCAGGCACTGCTCGAGCTCGCTTGTGTCGATGGGAGGTCGTGAACGCTCACCCGAGCGTGGCCGCTGCAGGCTCGATGGCGATGGCGGGCTCCGGTGGGGCCGAACGACGGGCGATCATGGGAGCCAAGGTCCCGACGGCGAGGGCGGCGGTGATGCCCGCGATGGCGCTGAACCACCAGACCACGGCGGGGCCGGCCGTCGCATAGACGGAACTTCCCAGGGCGAGCGCGATGAACCGGCCGATTCCCCAGGCCCACTGGAAGCTGCCCTGGTAGCGGCCGCGGGCGTCCTCCGGTGCAAGACTCGCGACGATCGCCGCCGCGATGCCGCCGGTCATCGCCTCGCCGATGGACCACAGCACGACCGTCCCGGCGAAGGACCATGTGTCGTGCGCTACGCCGGTCAGTGCGACGCCTACCGCCACGAGCGTGCTGGAACCCACATAGACCGGGACCTGTGGTAGCCGGGCCAGGACGGCTGTGGCGGGCGGCTGGAGTACCACGACCAGGACGGCGTTGAGCGTCGCCATCAGGCCGAGAATACCGGCGGACAAACCGGCGTCCCGAATGGCCAGCGGTAGGCAGACCTCGGTCAACGAGTAGATCAACAGTCCGATTCCGAACAGCGGGAGCAGCGCGCGCATCAGCGGATCGCCGAACACCACCGCGTAGCCCGTTCTGCTCCCGGAGCCGGCGGGTCGCGCGTCCGTGCGGTGCCCACCGGGCAGCAGCGCGATGACGATGAGGGCGTACGCCAGCGAGGTCGCCGCGTCCGCCGCGAACAGGAGCCAGTAGCCGTGCACGGCCAGGAATCCGCCGAGCATCCCTGCCACCGCGGTGCCGATGTTGACCGCCCAGTGGAAAAGGGTGAAGGCCGTTCGCCGCTGCCCGGCCGAGACCGCGTCGGTCAGCGCCGCGCCTGCGGCCGGGCTGACCATCGTGCCCGCCCCGCTGAGGAGTACGGCCGCGAGTGCCAGTGTGATCACGTTCGGCGCGGCGAACAGCATGCCCTGGGCGACGGCCGTACCGGTCAGCCCGATCAGCATCGTGGGGCGCCGGCCCAGCCGGTCCGCGAGGAAGCCGCCGACCATGGGGCCCGCGATGTTGCCCGCCCCCAGCGCGCCGAGTACGTACGGGACCTGGGCCGTCAGGACCCCACGCGATCCGAGGTAGAAGACGAGGAAGGGCGTGACCATGTAGCCGAGCCGGTTCACGACCGTCCCGGCGAAGATGATCCAGACGGTTCGAGGCAGCCCGCTGAAGGTGGAGAACATGACTGAAGCCTGCGATCCGGCCTAGACTCGCGCCATTGATTAAGCTCAGGCCGAATCAACGGAGTATTCATGCTGTCCGAGCTGGCCTTCACCGCCGACGACCTGGCCTTGACCCGGTTCGTGGTGTCGCCGATGTGGGAGGTCGTCACCAGTTTCCGGCTGCTGGCAGCGGGCTCCGCGCACCCGGTTCACCGCCCCTGGCTCGACCAGGTACGCCCCCGAGTGGCCGCCGCTGGACTGGACTCGGGCCGGCTGTCCGAGCTCATCCCGGCCGCCGGCTACCTTCCCGACTTCCTCACCCCGCCTCCGGGCGACCTGGCCCCGACGCTCGGCTCGGAACTGGCCGCCATCCGCGCTACCCCGCCCGCAGAGGTCCACGCCGACCTCGACACGCTCGGCGCTCGCGGCGCCCGCTGCCGGGCCCTGCGCGCGAACCCGACGGCCCAGCTGGCACGGGTCGTGGAGGAGATCGAGGCCTACTGGGACGTGGCGCTCGCGCCCTACTGGGCGAAGATCCGCGCACTGCTGGACGCCGACCTGTTCCACCGCGCCCGTCAGGTGGCCGAGCGTGGCGCGGGTCACCTTTTCAACGACCTGCACTCCACGCTGAGCTGGGACGACAACACGCTCCGGATGGTCCGCCGGCGGTGTGGCATCTCGCGGGAAGGCGCCGGGCCGGGACTGCTGCTGGTGCCGTCGGTCTTCACGGTCCAGGTACTCACCTGTTCACGGCCGCCGGCGCCGCCGCAGCTCGCCTACCCGGCGCGGGGCACCGGCACCTTGTGGGAGCGCCGCCCGGTGAAACATGCCGAGGCGATCGCAGCCGTCATCGGCCGGTCCCGCACCACGCTCCTGACGGAGCTGGAGGCGCCGGCTTCCACGACGGATCTCGCCCGCCGAACGGGTATCTCGGCGGCCGGCGTCTCCCAGCATCTGACCGCCCTGCGCAACGCGGGCATGGTCAGCGCACATCGATCCGGACGCTCGGTCCTCTACGCCCGTACGGCGATCGCGGAATCACTCCTCGCCACGTCCTAGACCTTCCCCGGGTTGCTGCCGGCCCCGGGGCCATGGAAGGCCGGCCGAACTGGGGCTGGCCATGAGAGTCATGGTGTACGCGCTGGTGCATCGCCGCTACGGGCGTGCGCGTTGGGTGGCGTGCCTGGCCGCAAGCTCGGCCTTGATGATGATGGCGGACAGTCCGGACCCCAGTAGGTCGTGGACGTCGGACCGGATCGCGACGACTGCGACAGAACCCGCGGCGAAGGCCGCCGGCACGGGCCAGGCGGCGCGGGCCAGGCGGCGCGGGACGGCGGAATCACCAGGATGGACGCCGAAGCCCAGCCGAAGTGCGACGTCGTCCGGGCGTGGCAGGGCGACCGGCGCGGGCAACTCTCGTACCCGGTCGCCGGCCGCCCGCGCCACCGTCTTGATCTCCTCCAAGCGTGCCCGTGCGGCCAGACCGATGATCTTCGATAGGGCGTCGCCGAGCGTACGGTTGAGGTCGCAGGCAGCCCGCCTCCCGCTCCCGCGCGACCGACCGAGCGGCGAATTCGTCGCGCCCGGCGCACAGCGCGTCGCGGACACCCTTCCTGCTGCGACGCTGCGCGAGATTAATGAAATGAACGTCACGACAACTTGGCATAAGGAAATGTTTGTATCGGCGCACACCTTGGCGGCAGTTCGGCCTTCAGTGGCGCTGAGCGGTGTGCGCCAACCGGCTCCGGCACCACACCACGATGATCAGCCCCAGACCGAGAATCGACAGGCCGGCCACCCGAGAGACCACCAAGACCTCAGCGGTCGAGAGCATCAGCGCGAGGGCCGTCAGCACGACGGCATGGGCGACGAAGGTCGTGCCCATGATCGCGGTCAGAACCGACCCCGCCCGGCGACGGGCGGGGTCGGACTGCTCACCTTCCGATGGCCGACCCCGCCGCTTCGCCAGACGAGCCAGGAGGGGAAGCAGCGGTCTGTTGACCGCGACGGAGATGAGGAAGGTCAGCCCGAGCGGCCCGGTGACGACGGCCTCCTGGAGCTTGAGCACGAACGGGTTCCCGCCCGATAGCAGCACCGCGATCAGGGCGACGCCATAGGCGGCTACCGCGATGACGCCGATGGCGTCCAGGCGGCGGCGCCACCCGAACATAACGATCGTGCAGACGACGGGGACGGCCATTGCAAGCGCCAGGGCGACGGCGTCTCCAGATAGGTACGGGCGTGACAGCACATACACGAGCAGAGGGACGGCGCCGTTGAGCACGAGGCTCGGCAGGAGCGCCCGTAGCCGGTTCCCCGGCCCCGATGCCTGATTCACGACGATTCCCCCTTGGCGCCCTTGCGTCCGGTGACCCAGGCGACTCCGGACGCGACGAGGGCGATGGCGCCGACCGCTGTGGTGATCCACCCGATTCCGCCAAGGTTGAGTACTCCAACGACGATCAGCGCCACACCAGCGAGCGCCAGACGAACAGCCATGACATCCCCTTCCGCCGCGAGCGGTTGTAAGGTACCTGAAGTACTTTAGAAGGTACTATGGGTCTCTAGTTAGGGCAACCCATATGCCGTCTGATGGGACCTCGGTACCTTGGTGTCCGGCCGCTCCGTCGCTCGGCGGACTCATCGAGCACTCTCCGAAGTGGGCCTGCGTCAAGCCGTACGGGGCGTCGGGGAAGCGGGCCGGACCAGTGGAAGGAACACCAGGTCGACGATCTCGGCGATCGTCTCGTTCGAAACGCGTGATGATCTCTGCATCAGGTACTCATTGCGCAGCAGTGCCATGGCGACAGTCGCGATGCGCGGTGTCAGTGCGTCCTGCCGTGCCTGACCTCGAGCAACCGCCCGAGCTAGGACGGTCAGCATCGCTCCTGGCTCCCCATAGGCGATCTCGTCGCGCAGTCCGGCCATGAGTTCCGGTTCACGGTGCGCGTCCGCCATCAGGCCGCGGAGAATCTCTGCGGCGACCGGGGAGCTCAGCTGGTCGGAGGCCGTACGGAGGAGTGTGATGACATCCGACCGCAAATCGCCGGTGTCTGGAGGGCTCTCCGGGCGTGCGGCCAACTGCCGGTATCCGGCGAGCGCGAGTGATGCGCGACTAGGCCAGCGGCGGTAGATCGTCGACTTGTTCGTGCCGGCTCGCATGGCGACCCGATTCATCGTGAAGCGGTCATAACCGTTCTCGGCCAGCTCGTCGGCCGCGGCTCGTAGTACGGCGCGCTCGACCTCTGTGCCCGGTCGCCGTGAGCGTCGTACCTTGCCATCCACGTGTCTTGCCGCGTCGTGAGGCTTGTCAGTCGACTCCATCGCCGATCCTCCGTGTGAACCGAAATCCTTGCCGCCCTACCCGAACATGCCAACGGCTTTACGGTACTAGTAGTACCTTCTAGGAGGTTGATCGTCTTGATCGCATCAGAGCCAGCAGCGGTATGCAGCCAGTCGCCGTTCACTGAGAAGCCGCTGATGCGCCTCGCGGCGAGACGCGAGCTCGACGGCTGCCGGGGGTGGTACGCCGCGACGCCCAACGCGGCGCGACTCGGCCAGTGCCGGTAGATGGCGTTCTTGCTGGTGCCTGCTCGTGCGGCGACTCGGTCCAGCGTCATGCCCGGGTAACCCGCGTCGGCCAGTTCCTCTGCCGCTGCCCGCAGGATCACCTCCTCCAGTGCCGCGCCGTGCCGCCGCGTCGCTTTGGCCGATTCGACTGCGGCTTCTCGCTCGTCCACAGGTTCAGGCCTCTCAGTGGAAACTAGCAGTACCTGTTCAATGGTGTTGCATGCAGAGCTAGGGCTAATCTAGGGCACTAAGAGTACCCTGTGAGGGGCTGACGGTCATGACTGAGACCAGCACGGTGACGCCCCGACGCGGGTACCGCGCGTCGCGGCGCTCCACGAGCCGCTGGGGCTGGACGTGGGTGGCGCTGTCCGCGCTCGCGATCGCCATCTATGCGCCTCTGCCGTATTCGACGGGGCCGTTGGCGGAGTCCGGTGGTGCACTGGCGTCCGCGTACGAGGGCAAGCCCGCGCCGGTGCGTGCGGCGTTCTTCCTGCACGTCACGTTCGGTGGACTGTCGCTGTTGCTGGGCCGTGGCAGTTCGCTCGCGGGCTGCGCATCCGGCATCCGAAAGTGCATCGGATCGTCGGCTGGACGTCGACGGTGTCCATTGTCATCGCCTCTGCCGCGGCGCTGGTGCTCTCGACGGTCAATACCGCAGGCGCGGTTGGTTTCTTCGGCTTCGCCGCGCTCGCAGTGCTATGGTGCATCACCACGCTACGGGCGGTGCGCGCCGCACGTACCGGTGATTTCCGCGGCCATCAGGCATAGATGGTCCGCTCGTTCGCGCTCACGTACGCGGCCGTGACGTTGCGGCTGTGGCTGGTGGCACTCATCTTCGTGCAGTTGCCGTTCCTGTCCGGCCCCGACCCCGCGCAGATCGCGCGGGACAACGCGTATGCGGCGGTGCCGTTCCTGAGTTGGCTGCCGAACCTCGTCATCGCCGAATGATGATCCGCCGCCGCAACCTGCCCGGCCTCCGCATGGCGTCCACCTCTTGAGCTGAGCGGATGCCGTAACGGAGATTCCCTGTCTACTTCGATGCGCGTTGTGTGTGATCTCCGACGGACTGTCCGGCAACTGGTACTGGCGGCAGCCGCTGGTGTCCGCACAGTCAGAACCAGAGGAATCACACGCCTGCATCGATCGGTCGGTGATCGGAGTACGGGGAGCGCTGTGGATAGGGCTGTGCTGAACCTCGTTGTCGCGGGGGACACGGGCGTCGCGCGTACGCTGCGGAGAACCGGCCATTTCTCCATGGTGTTCAACGCCGTCTCCGCGGGCGAACTCCGTGCACTGGCACGCAGCGGGCAGGTCAGCCCGCCGACGGCGTTCATCTTCACTCCAGGATTCGCAGAGGACGTCCCCGGGGCCGATGTCGCCGTACTGGCGAACGGATTGGCCGGCAATGGATTCACGGTCCTGGTTCACAGCTTCTTCGCCGAACGCGGTGACCGCCTCAACGGGAACATACGCGTCACTGAGCGGGAGCTGCGGATACCGGAACTGCTGTCATTGCTGAGCATCGCCGAGCGGAACGCCGCATCGCCCCGGCCTCGACCTCAGTCCCCGCCTGGTCCACCGTGGCCTCCGGTCCAAAAGCAGCCGCAACGGCCCCCGATGCCGGAAGACCGACCAGGTCCGGAGCCGGCACCGATTGGCACATCGTCTCCAGCGCCCCGAAGGCACGGCCGGGTCGTCGTTGTCGCTGCGGCAAAGGGTGGTTCGGGCAGGACGAGCCTGTCCGTGAACCTCGCGGCCTACGCTGCGCAGCTGCTACGTACGGCCGGCCGCACGGGAACGGTGGTCCTGGTTGACACCAACGTCCAGCAAGCCGACGTCGCCCGGTACCTGAACGTCCGGTCTCCGACGATCCTGAATTTGCTGCAGGCGCCTGGAGCTCTCTCACCGGAAACGGTACGAGACCATCTCGCTCGCGTTCCCGAGATGGACCTGTACACGCTGCTTGGGCCGCCGGATGGTACCAATGCCGATCCAGCGTCGATCGACCTCGCGTCGTACCCGCGGATTCTCGCGGTGCTGCGCCAGGCGTTCGACTTCGTCTTCGTCGACACACCGGTCGCCGGGTTCCATGACCCGACGCTCACCGACCTGATCTTTCCTGAGGCGGACGCGATCTTGGTCCCGGTCGAACCCAGCCGGCCGACGCTGGAGACGGCCCATGCCTGGCTGAAGGCGATTACCACGCCGCAAGGTCCGCAAGGCGGCGGTGTCGCTCCGCAGAAACTGTCGGTCGTTCTCAACCGCGCCCGATCCGGCGTGGATTGCAGCTTGGAGGACGTCATGGCTCTGATGCCCGGCTGGCGAGTCGCCGGAATGATCCCTGACGACGGCGAATGGACTCGCGCAGTGAACGAGCACGATCTCATGGCGCTCAGGTGTGATCCGAAGCTGGGCGCCATATTCCGCGACATCCTGCAGGTCGTCACCGAGGATCCGGTGTTCGGCGCGGTTGCGATACCGACGAATGGCAGGGCGGACAGGCGAGAGGGGCCCTTCGGATCAAACCTCTGATGATTATTGGATTCCGCGACATCGTTTCTCGGAAGGACGTGCTCCCATGTCAGTCACACCGAACCCCAGCCCGGGCACGGACTTTTGGACCGTTCTCGGCCTTGGAGAGGGAATCTCGGGCCCGGAGGATGCGAAGGCCGCGCCCACCGCAGGCGAGTGCTCCGCCCGCCCCGAGCACCCGGCGGTCGCGGAGTGGAATACCGCCGAACCGAAGGCTGTGCCCGCTGAGCAGGGTGGGCTCGATCTGGAGGACACCATCCGAGACCGGCCGCCGTCGATCTCCGGTGGGACCGGTTCTCCGGTCGACGGCCTCACCGGCGAACAGGTCCAGACGCCTACCGCGCACGGCGAGTTCACCGCTGTTCAGATGTCGGCGGAAACGGCGGTTCCGTATACCCCCGCACCTAGGGCATCGGGACCGGCGGATGAGCGGAAGTGGCCCCCTCGATCGGAGCCCCCGCCGCTCCCGGAGCCGGAGAGTCGTCATTCCCGAGCCGAAGTGACCGGGAGAGCTCCAGAGGTGCCGATGACGCCGACGGCAAAGCGCGTTCAGGTACGGGACGTGGTCAAGCCCTCCGCCGTGGACTGGCTCTACCCGCCGCCGACGGCTGAGGTACCAAAGGGATACGTGTACACGGTCGGGCTCCAGGTCGTGCTGAACGGCTGGCCGCAGTTCGGCCAGCTCTGGTGGGATGAACGCGTCAACGAGGTGCACATCCGCGGCACTCAGGTGAGCGTGTGCGGGAGGCTCGGCGTCTGCCGGGTTCCCGGCTTCGGCAACCTCGCCATGGCGCGCTGGGCGATCGAGGCGATCACCGCGGCACAGGAGGAGGTCGGAGCCACGATCACGCATATCGGCGACTCCGTCGTGGTGAGCCGGCGGCAACCCACCGCCCCGTCCCCGGCCACGCTCATCGCCGCCGGAATCGTCACAGAGGAACAGCTCTCCCAGGTCAGAACGGCGCTGGAGCATACCCAGGCAGTGATCTTGACTGGGCCTGCCGCTCCGGTCGTCATGCGCTCCTTCGCGACGCTGCTCCCGGACGGCAGCCGGGTCTTTCAAGGGCCGTACGCGGCCATGCCCGGGTGGTGTGTCGCGGCGGCAACCCCGCTGGACGCCGACTACGTGGTCGGAGTACGCCCGGGCGTGACCGCCGAGCAGATGGCGGCGATGGGGCAGATCGGCGCTCTGGTCGCTAACCCGGAGACGCAGTTCGAAGCCGCGGTGCGCTTCGCCGTGCACGGAAGGGCCTCGGCGCCCGAGAAGTTGACGTCCGGCCTTCCCAATCGTGAGTCGCCGTGAGCCCCTTGCGCCGGTGGCGGGTTGGGTGACTTCATACCGCCGGGTAGATGTCCTCCGGCTCGCGTGAACCCCTCAGCTCGCGTTGGCGATGGGCCCGCTTAGCTTGGCCAGCGCCTTCTGCTGGATCTGCCGAACGCCCTCGCGGGAGAGGCCGATCTGCTCGCCGATGACGCGGAGCGACTGCTCAGGCATGTCGTCCAAGCCGAACCGGCGCGTGAGCACGTACCGTTCGCGGACATCCAGGGTCGGCCATCCCAGGTCGATCATGGCACGCAGCTGAGAACTCAGCAGTACTTCGTCCTCCAGACTCATCGACAGGTCTGCGAGCCGCTCCTCAAGGGAGATGATGTCCTCGTTCTGGGAGCCAACCGAGGCCTGCAGGCTGTCCAGGCGGGGTGGATCCAGAACACGACGGGCCTGGGCCGTGGTCACACCCGCCCGTCGGGCGATATCGACATGGTCCAGTACGGCGTCGGCTCCGAACTCCTCCAAGAATGCTTGTTTGGCGGCCAGGATGATCGGGCGCTTCTCGAAATCGCCGAGGTTGAGGTTGGGGTGGTCGGCATCCCGTACGGCGCGCAGAACCTCTCGCTGGATCGGTTTGAACGCCCAACTCGCGAATGGGCCGCGATCCGGGTCGTAGGACGAGATGGCCCACAGCAATCCGACCTTGCCAGCGCTCTCAAAGTCCTCACTGTGTCCAGTGGACCGGGAGGTGAAAGTGGCAACATATCGACGTACAAGACCGTAGTTCGCGGTCATTATCTCGTAAGTGAGATCGTCCAGCTCGCGCTCGGCGCAGCGCAACGCCGCTTCCGATGTCACGTCTGACTTGTCCGCGTCCACCAGGGCTCGCAGGCTGGCGATTCGAGCCTGCAGTTCCTTACGCCGGCCGAAGAGAGCGTCGTTGTGGGCGTGGAACCGGTCGGCGGCGGAGCGCTTATCGCCGCCTGGCTGCAGGATCTTCATCTCGCCTCCGGGCTTGTTCCTCCACATGGCTTTCGACGTGCACGATCGCGGAGAAAACCTTGGTCGAAAAGGGGCCGTTGACACGCCGTTGGCGGCCCCGACCGCAGCGGAACGTGGTTCCGGTGCAGCCCAGGCTTGCCGGAGTTATCGCAGGCAGCCCCAGCGATGGCGCTCATATCGCGATGCCTGACGAGTTGCCAGGAGGCTGTAGAGGGCGGGTCTGTTGACATAGGGTTGATACGGACTGGAGTTCGTGTTGAAGTTACGGCGGAGGCCTGGTGCGTGACGTACCGAGCCGCGGCGAGGCGGAACAAGTGACGTGGTCGCTGGTTCGGGGGTTGCCGATCGGCGGTCGTGCGGACTTTAGAGGTAATAGCGGGAGCTCTAATCTGCACAGCGAGGTCAGGCGAGTCATGGGCCCCGCCCGGACCATGAGAGGAACACCGACGGTGCGATCGATCCTGGGTGATCTGGTCTGGAATCCTCGTTCGTCGACACGCGCGCGGCACCTTCATCGGCCGCGACGCGAGCCGGGTCAAGCGTGTCGAGTGGCTGCTGAACCAAGTTTTTGGAAAAGGGAAAATTGCAGCTCGTCGAATCCTTCAGCGACCAGCCTGCCGTCCTCGGCAACGCGATGAGCCCGGTACACGTCATTGAAGTCCTCGTCGCGGTCGAGGAGCACCAGCTCGGCGGCATCGCCGCTGACAGGTTGAATGGCGAGGTCGCTGGTTGCCTGACCGGGCGCTACATCAAGGCCGTCGCGGAGCAGACCGGCTCGGCGGAAATCCGAGGTGCCCTGGGCTGATGCGACCTGTCCTCATATACGCCCAGGAGGGGTTCCTGCCCCGCGGTGTGGAAGACCTGACCGCAGGCGTGGGCCTGGCGGTCGACCACGACTCGCTGGTCGCCGCAGGCCAAGCCCTCACCTGGCGGTCGACATTCACGGTCGGTTCGATTATCGCGGTCCCGTTGACCGAGACGTCCGCAGTGATCGTCGATTTCGGTGGAGAGCGGGGGCCGGAACGATGGAGCGACCGGTTCGCCCGTGGGCTAGGTCACCGGCTCGCGGGCGAACTCACCATCGCGTCCGTCACGGCCGGCCTTCTTGTCGGGGCGGCCATGGGAGATGCGGCGGAGGACGCGAAGCTGCTCGGCTCGGCAATCGACGGGCTCACCGGGCTGCTCACCGACCTGGAGCACATCTGGATGCCAGAAGAGACGGCAGAGCGGATCGTCGCCGACACCGTCCAGACCCATCTTGCTCTCCTCGGCAGCGTCGCCGATCAGCGGGTTTCCGTGCGACCTCGGGGAGACTTCACCGTCCACAGCGTGCGGTCCCTGTCCGGTGAACTCGGACGGGCTGATCTTGAACGAGTGCGGCCGCGGGTCGGGTTGCCTTGGCCTGCCCGCGCGGGCGACGGGGTGGGCGGAGACCTGGGACTCGCCCGCTGGTGCAAGGCGATGCAGGTGCGAGGTCATCAGATGTGGTGCCGATTGGAGGACGACAAAGCCCTCGTCACTGACCTGTGGCTTCGGAATCGTCCCGAGGAACGATATAGCCGTACCCGATCTGGGTGATGATCAGCCCGTCTCCGAGTTTCCGGCGCAGCCGGGAGACGTGCTCGGCGAGCGTCCGGGAGACGCCACGGCTGGTGCCCCAGACGTGCATCATGAGCTCTTGCTTGGAGACGGCCCGGCCCCGGTTCTGAGCCAGGTACTCGAGAACGGAATACTCCATGGGCGCCAGCCGTACGGCCTCGCCGTCGTGGAAGACCTGCCGCGCGGCGAAATCGATCAGGATGGGCGGGATCTCCAGCCGATCGCTGCTCGTGGCCTCGCCGTGCGGAGCCGTACCTCCTGTGCTGCGCCGGAGGACCGCCTCGATCCGGGCGAGCAGTACCTCGGGATTGAATGGCTTGGCGATGTAGTCGTCTCCACCGAGCCGTAGGCCGAGCGCCTGGTCGTGCACCTCGGTGCGTACCGTCAGCAGGATCACCGGGGTGTGGTTACCCTCCTCACGCAGCTGGAGCATCAACGACAGGCCGCTGACGTCTGGAAGGTTGACGTCGAGCAGCGCGAGGTTGATGTCACCGCGCTGGAGCGCCTTCCGGGCGAGTTCCCCGGTGGGCGCAGACTCCACTTGGTGGCCCCGCTTGCGCAACAGAGTCGAGACCACCTTCACCAGCCGCGGATCGTCATCCACCACCAGTACACGTGCCACAACTACATGTTAACCATCAACGCACGTTTCGCCCCACTGGTATCAAGCGGCGCATGGCCACCCGACCGGCGGCATACTCCGCAGTCGGAGTAGCGGCGGGCGGCAGGTGTCACGCATTGATACGCTCTCCCCGCGGATGATGGCGTGAATCTCCGAATGAGGAGCGAAACGTGCGGGTACTCGTCATCGAGGATTCCCAGGTTGGGCGACTACTCCGCACAGTCCTGGAGCGGGACGGTCATGAGGCGGTCTTGGCCGAAGACGGTACGGAAGGCTGGCGCAGGCTGACCGATCCGGCCGGACCGCCCGAGTTGCTGATCCTTGACCGCATGCTGCCTGACGCGGACGGTGCCGATCTCCTGGCCAGGCTCCGCGCCGACTCCAGGATGGCGATGCTTCCGGTCCTCATGCTCACCGCCGCCGCCCGTTCGTCCGCCAGTCTGGACGACGGCACACTGACCCGCGTTCTCGGTAAACCCTTCGACCTTGAGGAGTTGCGCACGGTCATTTCGGGTCTCGCGGAGGGGTGAAGGGCACCTATTCCTGGCGGTCGCCCGGTTCCGCCGCCGGCGCCAGCGGCAACGACAAAGAGACTTGAAGACCGCCCGATGGTGCGGATGCCAGCGTGATGCGGCCGTGCATCGAGGTCATCAGGACGTTGGCGATGTGCAGGCCGAGCCCCGACCCGGGCATGTCCTTGGTCGCGACGGATCGAAAATAGGGCTTGAGCGCGAGGTGTTTTTCGGCGTCGGGGATGCCTGGTCCCTCGTCGGTGATCTCGATGACGCCGTAGTCGCCGTACTTGCGTGTTGCCACGGTGATCGGGCCGGTGGGTGCGTATTTTTCTGCGTTGGTGAGGATAATGAGCAGGCATTGCCGCAGCCGGACAGGATCGCCGCGCAGGTCGATCTGTGAGGATGCGTCGATCCGCGTCCGCGACGCCACCGACGGGAGGCTCTGCACCGTTCTGCGCAGCAGGTCTCGTGTCTCGATGACCTTGTCGGCGGGTGTGGGCCTGGCGGACGGGTTGCCCTCGATGACGTGGACGAGGTCGGTGATGACGTGTTGCATCATCTCGACCGCGTCGAGGATCGCCTCGCAGGAGTCGGTGCCGTCCTGGTCAGTGGTGGTCATGTTGAGCAGCTGGGCGTGACCGCGGATCGTGGTGAGCGGGCCGTGGAGCTCGTGGTGGACCGAGACCAACAGCAGATGCCGCATGTAGTCGAGCTGCCGTTCGGCTGACTTGTCGACGAAGACCACGGTGAGCTGGCCGGCCGTGGTGGGGTCCGCCGAACTCGAGCATGAAATCTCCACCCATAGGACGCGCCCGTCCCGGAGGGTCAGCATCGGTGTCCCGGACGGGTTGTCGGTGAGGTCGACGAGTGTGCCCTCCTCGTTCCTCAAGGTGAACAACTCCGTGGTCTGGTGGCCGATGGCCTCATGCGCCGGCATCCCTGTCATGTTCGCCATCGCGGCGTTCCACACCACGATTCGGCCGGATGCGTCCAAGACAAGGATCGCCACATCCGAATGGTTGATTGCTGCGCTGAGCCGTGCGCGTTCGTCCTCCAGCTCGTGCGTCGCCCAGATGTTCATCCAGAACGCGCCCAGTGCGCGGGCCGTGCTGGTGACCGTGATGCCGAGGATGCCGGTGATCATCCAGGACGCCAGGTAGGGGCCGTTGAGCCGCCTCCAGCCCATGAGTAGATACCCGGCGTCCCGCCCGTCCGGGGCGCGAAGCGGCGCGTACACCCCCGCCCGCCAGCCGTTGGGAAGCTGCTTTTGGGAGACCATCTCGGGCAGCGCACGAGACGCGGAATACTCCAACCGGTCCAGCTCGGCCGGACGCCGGTCATGGTGAACAGTGCCCTCGCGGGACGCCTTGGCCCACACGGCGCCCGAGGGAAGGTGCGTGTGCAGCCACATGACATCGGGCCCCATGATCCGGCGCAGGTCACCGACAAATGCGGCGAGCTCGGCGGCCGTTGCCCGCCCCGCCGCCATCAGACGCGGCAACTGCGGTAGCCGTTCCGCAGTGGACAGCGCCCTTTCTCGTGCGAACAGAACACGACGGGTCGCCAAGTAACCGGCCGCAGCGGGGAGTGCCGCCAAGGCCGCCCACACCACCTCTTCGGTCCGCATGGCAGTGACCACAAGGACCGTGAAGCCGACCGCGCAACCCGCCCTCGCCAGCCCGTCCGCCACCAGCACGGTCCGTACCGATCCGTTCATGAAAATGTTGACCGTTATCGTCGCGATCGCGAGAAGCCCCGCCTGCACGGCGGTGGGCGAAAGCGTAGGGAACCCCGTGGGGACTACCAGGAGTGCCGCGATGATCAGGCTGACCATTGTCTTGGCTGCGTCCGGCACGGCCTTCCATCGCCGCTTACCGAGCAATACCGCCTCACTGACAAGCACTGCCACGGCCCCGAGGACCGCTACGATCCGGCACTCGACCAGGCAGTACGCCAAGGGCGCCACGAAGGTCACGATCGAAGTGGTCAAGGGTGGTGGGCGCGACAGCCAGGTTGCGATCCGTGTCGACAACGGCTGAGTAGCTCTCATGAATCCTCGGAGGGTGAAAACGATGGCCTCGTGTACCTGATGCCGACCGGGTGGTTCGCGGTCACCAGACACTGCTCGCGGAGGTAGGAGGCGGATCCGGCGTTAGCCGTGTAACCCTGTCGGAAGCACTTCCGGTTGATGAATGATACACCTTAGGAACATGTGGAAATCACATGGAATTCCATGCAGATGTGTGCTGCATGTGCAACCGCTTTACCGATGAGAGTGATCCAAATGTTATATGTAAGACGTATCGGATGGATCTGTGCCCTCTCTCAGGGGTATGACGGCATGGTCTTTATGTCGGCCACAATCGTCGAATTCGAATTCGGCTCCGCCGCTTCTCTTGCTTTATCGGCCATCAGGGAACGGTCGGCCGCTATTTGATCTGGCGCATCACCGGTCTGATACGGAGGCCGATTACGGAGTATCCTGATCGCCTCATCGTGTGCCTCGCCCCATCTGCGGAGCCATGTATAGCCGAAAACATCCATCGCGGCGGCCTGGGCCTCAAGAATCTCAGCGTGCGAGGCGACCTCGCGTGCCTTGATGTAGTCGGACAGCCGCGCCCCACCGTTCACGGCCGCGACCATTTCACGCTCCGTGATTCCTATCTCGATCGCCTCGGCGTAACCGATCGCACGCTCGCCCCAGAATGTGAGCCAGAGGAGCCGCCACACCGTGGCATCCGACCTCTTGGCTGCGAGCAGATGGCCCAGTCTCATTTTTTTGTCCCGCGTCAGGTCGCCTGGGTGAGCAGTTAAACAAGGACTGTCCGTCGCAGCGTCGAAGCGGCAAGTACCGGATGCGTCGAAATCGCGAGACATAACGTGAGCGGGGGCCGGGCTTCTCGCTGTTTGCGGCCTGTTGTGAAGGTGTGGAATAGGAGCCGCTATACAGCGACGAGCGATGGTCGGCGTCGCCGCGACAGGCCCCAGCGTCTCCATTGCCGTCCGGCCGGGAACCAGCACAGTCCAGCTTGGTGCCGCACGGCCATCGCGGAGGGCGCACCGAACACAGAATGCGAGGGAGCGATGCGATATGGACCGACTTGTTACTGATGGCCCGCTCAAGGAGCTTTGGGCTATCTTCCTCGGTCTAGCCGATATGGCGGAGAATGGGGTTATTGAAGTTGATGACGTGCTACGCGAACTTCAGGGCCGTGAGATCGTCGACGCTGCCGGTTACACGTGGCGCATCGACCCCCTCACTCGGTCGTTCGTCCGCCGGGGTCCTGGGGAGGTGTCATGGCGGGCCACCGATCCGGAGAAATACGTCGGATCTGGAGCACCCGCCATCGGGCTCGAATCCGATGTAACCGCGTCGCCCTCGCCGTTCGTCTCATCGGATACCTCGGCCCCCCAGGAACCAGACGATGACAAGGACCTTGGCCTGTTGCAGGACCTCGGTTTCAGCACGGACTTGCGGAACCCCGCCGGCCCGCACCGGAAGCGTAATCTGATGCTTCTCATCGCCTGTGGTCTGCTCATGCTGCTCGTGCTGGTCGCCGTCGTCGTGACTCACCGGCCGACTCGACGGGCCGTCCCGCGATCGCGTAGCACACCGACGCCGACGCCATCGCGGGTAATAGTCATCATCCCTCCGCTGGTGACCGCAACAACCCCCTCTTCTCATTCTTCCCGGCCACACGCAGTTCCTTCGTAGCGTCCTTCTTCGACCTACTACGGCCGGTGGGGGAGCAGGCGTCACCGCCACGATCGTCAGATGATGAACAGCATGGACAGTGGTGTCGCGCCTCACGCCACGGGCGAGGATTCGTCTTCCTCTGGAGGGTTCACGTCAGCGGCGATTCCGCCGACGATCCCCTGGTTCGCGTTGTACCTCCGGATCATCTCCTCGACTGCCTGCTTGCCCTTGGCGATCTGCTCCTGGTCCTTGCGCTTCCACCAGGGGGTGAGCCACATCTCGACTGGCCGGGCTGTGCCCGCGACGACGGCCGCGCGGCCGAAGGGCATGGTCCTGATCTCTTCGGGTTGCAGCGCCGGCTTGCCGTTGTGCTTACCGACGAGATCGGAGAGCTCGGCGAGGTCCTTGGGGGTACCGGTGCCGCCTGAGATGATCCGGAACGTGGCGTTGTCCCACAGGCGCGCCGTCCCGTCCGATCCCCACTTCATACGCGCGTCCGCCAGCGACGTCAGGTAGGCGTGCACGGTGATGCCGTAACCGCCAGACTCGCCCATGTAGGTCGGAAGGCCACCGATCGGGCAGATGTCGGTCACCTGGTTCAGCTCGAAGGTCAGAGGAGGGTCGAGGCGGCCGGTCGGGTTCTTCATCGCCGCACCGCGAGCCGACCGGAAGAACTGTTCGACGATCGTGGTGACGATCGGCGCGACGCCCCCGTAGTCGCTCTGCTGCTTGCTGACGAAGTACAAGGTGTTACGGCCTTTGAGGAACTCCTTGTAGTTGAACTCCTCACCGGGGGCCGGTGAGAGGTCATCCAGAATGCCGGGGATGGAGAAGCAGCTCATGACCTGCATGACGCCAGGCCAAAGCCGTTGGTCCCGCCCGTTGAATTCCAGCTGCGCCGCATACCCCGGGGCGGCCCTGCCGTCGTGCTCGCCCCGGCGCAGGATGTCTATCGCTTCATCGCTGTTGGCCTCGTAGACCCAGCGCACCACGTCACGAATGGTGAGCCCGCCGATCGCGCCGGCGTGCAACAGGCAGCGGATGATGGTGATCACCCCACCGGTCGTCTCGGCCCCGTGCCCGGTGAGAACGAAGCCGCTCGTTTGGGCGAGCGTGCCGGATCGGACCGCGCACACGTTGATGTCCTCACATCCGTCCAAGAACGACCAGCGCATCCGATGCGGCCAAGCGGTCCAGTTGAACGGGTCGAACACATACACCTTGCCGTACTGTGCCCGCACCATGGCGGTGTTGATGAACGTTTCCCGCCGACTGGAGGTGACGATGCAGGGACCTGGCGCGTCGATGGTGAAAGGCGTGACGAAGTGCACGTCCTTTCCCTGCCGGGGTGCCGCGACGACGATCATCATGTCTTCCTGGGACATGTACAGCTTCCGCCGGGAGCGGATATCCCGGCCGATGCAAAAGCCCACTTCCTCGGGCTTCACCTTGTTCGCGGGCCGGTTCGCGGTGGACGGCCGGATCTGCCGAGCCTTGCTCTGGACGGTCCGGGCGCTGAGCAGCTTGCGGACCTCCCAGCCGGACGCGAAGCCCAAGCGCATCCGCCGGTACGGCCGGCGACGCCGCCAGTTCAGAACCAGCCGCACAAAGATGTAGAGCCCCACCGCCACCAAGACGAGGAGCACGGCCAGCAAGATGAAGAACACCCAGACAGACCCCAGCGCAGCAGCCGCCGCGGGCGGCCACGCACTGCGCGGATCGCCCGGATGCTGCACGAAATGGAAGGCGACCTTCGGGAAGTCCATCGGGCTGGAGTCCGGCCAGCCGCCGCCGGTGAGCAGGCCGGACAGCTGACCCGCCAGCCAAGTCACGAAACTGCCTACTCCCCCCAGCAGAGCGACCACAAGGCTGCCACCCATGAGGAGTACGTACACGTCATCGTCATCGCCAGCACTCATTAAAGCTCCTCACTTCGACTCCGAGCGGCCTCGGCCGCTCCCCTGGCCAGGGACTGTTACTCGCCGGAGACGATCACATCGGAGATCCGCCAGGGATCGTGTCCGGATGACCTGACCAGCGACATGTAGACCACCGCCTTACGGGGAGTACCGCGCCAACGGTCCCGTCCCGTGGGGACCGTGGTCATTTCCCACTGGCGGTAGGCGCCGGTCGGTCCGTCGGTCGGCGCCCCGGCCTCCCGCCTGAGTGGCCGAAGCCGTACCGCGAGGTAGACCCGATGCTGACGCCATTCAATGGGGATGTGCTGCATGGGTTCCGCATCGATTTCGGTCTTGAAGGCGGGGGTGAGGTAGCGCGCCGCACGTAGCTTCGCATTTCGCAACCCCTCATCGACGGTGCTGTCGACCGTGTACATGACGGTCAGAGCCGCCCGCGAGACCGCCGTCGCGTCTTTCTGATTGATCCGGCGAGGGTCCGGCAAACCGCCAGGTATCCGAGGACTTCGCGACGGCGACGCCATCGGCGAGCTACTGCCGAGGGTCGGAAAAAAGCTCGCCGTGTCCGGACTGGACGGGCGTCCATCCGACCGTCCACGCTCCCCGCTGCTACAGCCGGCCACAAGAGCGGCTGCCGACACGACACAGAATATGGAACGGGTTCCAGCCATCAACACGCCGGTCACGTCACGCCCTCGCCGAGGGCGTGACCCGACGGGCTCCCGAATAGCCCAAATAGCTCGCTACGGAATCAAAGTCAGAGAATTTGACGACGTCACCGCTTTTTGGGGCCTGAACTATCCAGCGCCTACCATTGAACGTGCCGTAATAGATGCCCATATGGCCCAAATTTTTTTCAAAGAAGACCAGATCGCCGGGGGCCAACTGTGAGCGGGACACCTTGGTCACCTGGTTACTGTTGAACATTGCTGTAGTAATATGATCGAACAAAATTTTCTTGCCAGTCGCGATCCAGACGGCGTATCGGGCGAGGCCCGAGCAGTCGAAACCGTAGACGTGAACGCCACTCGGGCCGCCTTCTTGAGGCTGACCAAAACTAGGGCCGTCGTCAATAACGTCAAAAATACCGTCGCGGGTGATCTTGCCGCTCGTGGTGGAAGCGGGATCTCCGCCCCCCCATGAATAGGGGATCGGTCTTTTGACTTGGTTGGGCACATGCGGCTTCCCCGCTTCCGGCGCCGCAAAACGTGCGGCAACAGCAGCGATGCGCTGCCCCAAAGGTCCCGTCGGGACTGGCAATGTACAGCTCTGACCCGCGTAGTTCGCCGGGGCCACGCCATAATCACCGCGGTGGTAACGCTGTGCTTGTGCTAGCACCGCGTCGGCGTAGCGACCGCTGGGGTCGCCGCCGTAGCTGTTCAGCGCATGGCGGAGGTCGTGGGACGCGCCGAGGTGTATGAGGTAGTTCGCTGTGGAGTAAATCGCGTCGGCCGGATTGCCTCGGTCGACTTTGCCGTCACCGTTGCCGTCGATGCCGTAGCTTCGCCAAGTGCCGGGGATGAACTGCATGGGACCTCCGGCGCCGTAGTAATTCTCTGTAACACCGTCCGCTCCAACGCGGTCTCCTTGGTAACGACCGTGATTAGTCTCCCTCTTTCCGATCGCGGCGAGCACTTCCCATGGAACGTGGTAACTGTAAATGTCAGGAGGGATGCGCGTGGCAGCAGCCATATACAGAGTCTTATAGTTATCGGGTATGTCGTCCGACGCTTTCTTGGAGGTTCGTTGCCGGGTCGGGGCCAGACGACGGTCGCCTTGAGCCGCATGATGCGACGGCACGACCTGCAATGGTTCCACCCCTGCGGGGCCGCCCGGGCCGCATATCTGCGTCAGGTTAAGCGGATCGGAAAGCATGGTTACCACCAACGATGTAAGCACCAGAGCCATGAGGAGTCCTGTGAGGCTGGTGAACTTCCCAATGAAGATCCATAGAACGATCCTCGTTGATGTCCATTTGCGGTGGGACGAGCTCACATCACTTCGCCCCCGATCACGCAGCTGCTCGAAGTTGGAGACAATGGCCCGAACGGTCGTTGGACACATACATGTGATCGCGGGTCGGCCGGCCGGTCACCGGAGCCGCCGACGGGCGAAGCGCGATTCACACGTTCTTGGCAAGACCACGTGCCGTCGGCCCCTTGGGTGCCGGGCAGGTGGCGCGGTGAAGGGCGTAGGCAACTGTTCCGGCATGTTTCACCTCCCGCCATGCCCGGATCAAGACAGTGCGGCCACCGCCCGGATGCGCAAGGCCCACCTTCTACCGTCGGCGCGGTCGGTGCTGGCGGCGGCGGCGTTCGCCCGCACTGTTCGCTTTGGAGGGACCGGTCGGGCTTGGCCGGCCGACGACCAGAGCACTGAGGAAACTTGTGATGGCTACTGCGCCGAACCTCGTCGTGGCGGGGCACCCGGGCGTCGCGCGGAAGCTCCGCGGTACTGGATGGTTCCCGGTCGTATTCGATGTCGTCTCCGCCTCGCAGCTTCGGGATCTCTCCAAGAGCGGCAAGGTGGGATCGTCGGCCGCTTTTGTGTTCGCGCCGTGGTTCGACGAGGACCTGCCTGGCGCGGGAGTCGCCGTATTGGCCAACGGCCTGGCCCGGGCCGGATTCACCGTCCTCGTCCACGCGGACTTCACCGAACGCGGCGAGGTCTTCGACCCGAAGGTGGTCACGGCCGCGAAGAAGATGACTATGTCGGATCTGCTGGCGGCGGTCGGCGTCGTCCAGCCGGAGCCTCAATCAGAACTTCAGCCCGAGCCGCCGCCGGAACCCTGGACGGTTCCAGGATCACCACCTGCTCGCCCGGCGATTGAAGCCAGGGTGCTACCGCAGAGATCGGCCGGCGCCGAAGCGGCTCCCCGTCCTGTTCTGATGAGCTCTGAAGAATGGCAGAGGCGTCCTGGAACCGCGCGCGTGAACACTCAAATCGTGGCGGACGCGGCCCAGGCCTCGCCGGTCGGCGATTCCGTCGAGCATGGCATCGTCATCGCGGTCGCCTCGGCGAAGGGCGGGGTCGGTAAGACGAGCACGACCGTGAGGCTCGCGGTGCTTACCGCGAAGCTGCTCCAGAAGGCAGGGCGGACGGGGTCCGCCGTGGTGGTGGACGCCAACTTCCGGCAGGCCGATGTGGCGCGCTACCTCAACTTGAAATCACCGACCATCCTGGATCTACTGCAGGCGCCCGGGGCGCTTTCTGCGCAGGCGGTGCGCCATAACCTCGCGCATGTGCCCGAGGTCGGTCTCTACGCGCTGCTCGGCCCGCCGGACGCCGTAAGCGTCGACCCTTCAACGGTCAACTCGACGCTGTACCGCCGGATCCTCACGGCGCTGCGCCAGACGTTCGACTTCGTGTTCGTCGACACGCCGGTCGCCGAGCCGTACAAGAGGACGTTCGCCGACCTGATCCTCCCCGAGGCCGATGCGATCCTGGTGCCCCTCGAAGCGAACCGGGTGACGCTCGAGGCCGTCCGTTCGTGGCTGTCGGCCATCACCATGCCTCAGCATTCGCGGGTCCCGCAGGTCTCGGCCGAGAAGATCTTCATGATCCTCAACCGGGCACGACCCGACGTGGAGTGCGGGCCCGAGGAGGTCATGGACCGGCTGCGCGGCTGGCGCTTCGTCGGCCTGATCCCCGAGGACGAGGGGTGGATACGGGCCGTGAATAACCGCCAGCTGATGAGCCAACGCTTTGGACCGGACCTTGAGAGGACACTTCGGGGAATCCTACGGGACGTCAGCGGTGACCCCGTTTTCGAGGGCTTGGAGAGCCGGCGGCCGGACGGCGTCAAAGAGTCGCTGAAGAAACTGCTCACCCCGAAGCTGAGCTGACCGAAGGTCCACCGACCGGACTGTCACCCGGTTCGTGGAGACCCCTCAAGAGCCCGCTTCAGGGTCGGTTTTCCGGAAAAGCCGGTGGATCCCGTAGCGGCGCCCCCACCCGTGGAGCCCGCTTCCTGATTCTGGACACGCCCGGTCGTCAAAAAACTCTAAACGGACTTCGCGGTGCGAGGTTGACGCCCGCAACAGCGTACGGACGGTCCACCACACAAACACAGAGCAGCCCCTCTTATTTATGCAAAGGAGGGCATAATCATGCAAGTGCCGCTAGGCGTCACCAGGGAATACCGGCCATCCGGTCTAGAGGTGACTCTGCCGGACGCGCCGGCCGTGGCGGCGGATGCCCTTCAGCAGCGGAACGTCCCAGATGGACGGTTCCAGGCCCATGCAGTCGTACCGGCCCGTCTGTCGCCGCCGCCCACGAGTCCGCTGGGGCTGGCCGGTTACAGTGGTTCCGGCCCGGACCTCTGGTTCTCCTCATGCCACGGGGGCGCCGGCACATCCACGCTGGCTGCTCTCATCCCCAACAGCGTGAGCGCCGGACGATATTGGCCGACGCCTGTGCCCCCCGGACAGTCTCGGGTGCTCCTCGTCGCGCGCAGCCACGCCTCCGGGCTCTGCGCGGCTCAGGCCGCCGCCCGGCAGTGGGCCGCGGGCGTCCTCCCGAACGTACGGCTGCTCGGGCTGGTGGTTGTTGCCGATGCCCCCGGGAAACGACCGAAACCACTGAAGGATCTTGTACATCTGATCTCCGGCGGCGTGCCTCAGGTATGGGAGCTTCCGTGGGTAGAGGCATTGCGGCTCGGCGATCCTCCGGACCAGACCAAACTGCCGTCCGCCTTCGCACGTCTGGCCAATGACATAAATCGCATAATTTCCGAGGACGCACATGCTTAGTGTGATGATTCCGTGGTCAAGTGACCTCCTTCAGCACGCGGTACACCACATTCATAGCGCCACGTATACGTCTCTCCTGGACATTGTAAGCAAACCGAAACCCCCGGTGGAAGACCCGAGCACCATCCCTGACCCCGGCCTGGGCACCCCACCGCCCCAAGTCGTAGTCGACAAGATAGTTATGATCGTGGGCTGGGTCGTATGGTTCGGCGTGGGGTCGGGTGTGGTTGCGATTATCGTGATCGGCATCCGGATGACTATCAACCACCATAGGGGTCAGAGCGGCAGCCACATCGCGAGTATGGTTATCGTGGGTTTCGGCATCGTTACTATCATATCTGGGCGAGCAATCGTCGTCTGGATCCTTATTAATTAAGGAAAGAGATGACTCGACGCACCCATGCCGCACACGGAGATCGTCGTCAGATTTCACGGCTACCATGGCAGCGTGTATTCCGGCTACTGGGATCTCTTTCCCTTGTAGCCGTCCTGGGCACGATCGGCTTTGCCTATTGCTCCGTCCAGGACGCTGTTCGGTATGTCTCCGGTGAGCACTACCCGACGGAGCGACCCTGGGCAACCCATCAGATCCCCGCTCGCCACATACAGCTCGCAGCCGCCCTTATGCATCAGACGGAGGGTCCTTGTGATCATGTAGGCGGTTATGCCTGGAAAGAGTGCATGAAGCACCCTGACATATGGAAAAACCCATCGGAGAGATCGGAGGGTCCTTGTGATCACATAGGCGACGATGCCCGGAAAGAGTGCATGAAGCACCCCGACGAATGGAAAAATCCAGCGGTGCCCTCGCCTCCAGGCGCCCCACCATCCGGTAACCGGATCCCCCTCTACGTACCTTATCCGGCCAACCAACCCGATCCCGATGGGGCGGCAAGCCCAGCGAAGCGGATACTCGGGATGCTGTTCTATGGCGGTGCCGCTAGTTTGATCGCGGGAGCTGGCCTCTTGGGAAGAGATATGGTGCTAAGGCATAATCGTGGAGAGTTCGGCGCGCACGCCCGCGGCCTGGGCTGGTGGCTGATCTATTGTGGCGTGATAGCCTCCGCGCCAGAAATTATCGGCGCTTTTTTGGGAAGTTAAGTGGAGGCCACATTACAAGTCTGGCCATCGCGGCATTCATCATTATCTATCTGGGCGGGCTATCGCCGCCATCATCTGATTATACACTCTAAGGAAAGCGATGACCCGACGCACCCATGCCGCATACGGAAGTCGTCGTCAGATCCCAGGGCTACCATGGCGGCGTGTATTCCGGCTGACTGGACTCCTTGTCATCGTAGCCGCCCTTGGCTTTTATTGTTACTCCGCTCAGGAGACTGTTCGGCGTATCTCCGGTGACCACTACCCGACGGAGCGATCTCGGACAGCCCATGAGGCTCCCATTCGCCATATACAGCTCGCAGCCGCCCGCTTGCCGCAGAGCCCGGATAACCCAGAGGTGGAGAAGACCAAGGACCCTTGCGATCAGCGAACAGGTCCACTTAAAGATTTCTGTGATAGCGGCAATGACAAGCCTAATGAAACTGCCGCACCAGACGTTACCACCTCCCCCTCTCCCAGCAAGACCCCGAAAGAGGAGGATACCTCGGACCCATGTCGCCTAGTGAAAGGTCCGGCCAAGGATTTCTGTCAGAGTGGACCTGACGATGCTCCGCCCACCGTAGACACGCCCCTTGACCCCCTCACTCAAATGGTTCAATTCGTTACGGAATGGACCCATAAAACTTCGCTCTATGTCCATGTGTGGCTGATGAGCCAGTTTATTAAGATTCCCACCCCGGTGCTCAGCGATCAGCCGGACAGTGCGTTCGTGTTTCTACGCGAGAAGGCCGCTGGATGGTGGACCGGCGTCATTGCGTTGGGTGGGATTTTTATTGCGGGCAGTTTGGGAGCCATCCAACGCAAAGGCGAGCCTTTTAAGAAAATATTCTCTGACCTTATCTACCTTGTCTATGTCACGTTCCCTGTGGTTGCGATAATAAATCTTGCCAACTTGGCTGGTGATAAATCCTCAACATGGCTCTTGAATCAGGCGACGCCGGACCAGAACTGGGCTGCGCACTGGTTGGGTGGACTTACGGCCGCGGGTTTGCCGACCGAGGTCGCAGGAACCGGACCCCTTCCTGCGACTATGATCCTTATTATAGTTGCGCTCGTATCGATCGTAACGCACCTGGTGCTAATCGCGATGATGTATTTTCGAAACGTGGCCATGCTGACACTGGTTGGGTTGTGGCCAATTGTGGCTGCAGCCAGATTTAGCGCGATCGGAAAAAGACTTAGCAGTTGGGTGGCCAGTCAGGTAGTCTTCTGGTCGATCTGGAAATACATTATGGCGGTACTCCTCGCTGTAGAGGAAAAACTACTGACCTCCCAATATGCGACTGAAAATTATATGGGCATGGCCCTCGGCCTTGGTATGGTCTTTGCTCCGTTCGCGATTATGCGTGCGATAGTGCCCGGAATTACGGAGGTCGACAGCGCCGGCCAAGGTTTCTTCAGTTCCCTGCGCAGAGTCGGCCATCTTGTGTACGGAGGTACCGCTCAGAACTTCGCCCATGGCCGCAACATTGCCTTTCCTGGTGGGTGGCCAAAAGGTGGACTTGGTGCAATCGGCCGACGTCGTCGTCCGGGAGACGGCCAAAACAATCAGGGTAATGATCAGCCCTCTCCGCGTAATGGTCCGACTGGGCCCAGGCCTGCTACGCCTGCCCTCCGCCAGGCGAGTAATGTCGACCTTAAAAAATCCCCGGTAAAAAATAGGACAGATTGGTGGAAAGATACGCCTACCCTGAATCTCGACCTTAAGAAATCTCCGGTAAAAAATGCGACAGGGCCTGCAGTGGATACGCCTACCCTGAATCTCAACATTAAGAAACCTCAGGTGGATACGCCCACCATTAACTTCGGTCCTCCAGTAAATTCACCACCTCGGACGCATTCGAGTGGTCCCGGCAGCAATTCCAGTCCGCCCTTGATGACTTGGTCGGCGTTCAAAGCCTCACAGGAACGCGCCCCCGGAAGCGGTCCAAGCGGCAGCAACACGACCTAAAGGAAATGGGGTGTGCTGAGTGACAACCAACTATCGTGAACCTACTTACGGAAACTGGCGTAAGCCGGTCTCACCGGGGATCGGGCGGCTCGGGCTGGTCGGCACCTTGATTCTCATGGGCGGGCTGGTCATGGTCACGATGATCGCGATGGTGTCGTTCCTGGCAGGCATGATCGGTGCTGTTGTGTTGGGGCTGATCATGCTGCCGCTGGTGATCCAGGACCGGCACGGCCGGACCGCACTCCAGGCGATTACGGCCCGGGTCGCCTGGTGGTGGGGGCGCTCCCAGGGCTGGCACCTCTACCGCTCAGGACCGCTGGGCATTACCGGTCTCGGCTCGCACCGGCTTCCAGGGCTGCTTGCCCAGTCTCGGCTGATAGAGGCGCGCGACTCCTACGGGCGCCCGTTCGCCTTGGTCGTGATCCCGGCCACCGGGCACTACACCGTGGTGTTCGAATGCAACGCCGACGGCGCGGCGCTGGTCGATCAGCAGCAGATCGACACCTGGGTTGCCTATTGGGGGAATTGGCTGGCCTCGCTGGGCTACGAACCAGGTTTGGTCGCCGCGAGTGTGACCATCGAGACGGCCCCGGATATCGGGACCCGCCTCCGGGAGGAGGTCGACGCCAACGCCGATCCGAACGCCCCGGAGCTGGCCCGGGCGGCCCTGGAAGAGATCGTCTGGAACTACCCGGTGGGCAGCGCGCGGCTCTCCACCCGTGTCACAGTCACCTATTCGGCCGCGCCGCGGCCCGGAGCCAAGCGCCGCGACGAGGCCGAGATGGCTCGGGAGATCGGGACCCGTATCCCCGGGCTTACCTCCATGCTGGAGATGACCGGCGCTGGAGCCGCCCGCCCGATAACCGCCGACCGACTCGCGCGGGCCGTGCGGGTGGCCTACGACCCGGAGTCGCAGCCGGACTTGGAGGCCGCGGAAGACCAGGAAATGCGTTGGGAAGACGCAGGGCCGGTAGCGGCGCAGGAATTCTGGGATCACTATGTCCACGACTCCGGCCGTTCCATCACCTGGGGCTTGTCGGAGGCGCCCCGCGGTGAGGTGCTGTCCAGCGTGATGACCGGGCTGGTATCACCGCACCACGACATCACACGTAAACGCGTCACCTTCCTCTACCGTCCGCACGATCCGGCCTCGGCGGCCCGCATCGTGGAACGGGACCGTAAGGACACGCGGTTCCGTCTCAACGGCGCCGCCCGGGACGAGGTCGCCGTCGTCAGCAGCGATCAGGCGGCTCTGGAGGAGGCCCGGGGCGCGGGGCTGACCCGGTTCACCATGCTCGTCACCGCCACCGTCCGCTCGGCCGAAGAGCTTCCGCTCGCGGCGGCCGCCATTGACACGCTCGCACCGCCCGCACGGGTGCGGTTGCGTCGCATGTACGGGTCCCAGGCATCCGCGTTCGCGGCGGCCCTGCCGTTGGGCATCGTTCTTCCCGATCATCTCAAGGTGCCCGCTGTGGTGAGGGAGTCCATGTGAGCGGTCCATCGGAATCACTCCTTGACGCCGCGGGCGGCGAGGCGCCCGCACCGGACGCCCGCGGCAAGGGCAAAAAGACGAAGCAGCAGAAGACCGGCAAGACAGTGCGCAAGCCCGGATTCCGGGGTTTCAGCGGCCGCGGCGGTGGCCGGGCCTCCTACGTGGAGACGCCTCCGGAGTGGCGCGGGACCACTGTTCAGGTGTGCGGGCTGTGGCCGTTCGGTGCGGGGTCAGGGACGCCGATGGTGGGCGTGCCGCTCGGCCGGGAGCTGACCACCGGCGCCGCCCTGTGCTGCGATCCGATCTCGTGGTTCCAACGCGCCAACCTGATCCACAACCCGTCCGCCCTGGTGCTGGGAAAGCCCGGGCTGGGCAAGTCGACCCTGATCCGTCGGATGGTGGTGGGGCTGGCGGGGTACGGGGTGTTCCCGTTGGTGCTCGGCGACCTCAAGCCCGACTACGTCGACCTGATTCGGGCGATGGGTGGGCAGGTCATCAAGCTCGGCCGCGGGCTGGGATCACTGAACGTGCTCGACCCCGGCGCGACGGCCTCAGTGGCGGCCAGGCTGCCGGAGCAGGCCCGGGCCAAGCTGGTCGCCGACGCGCACGGCCGTCGGCTCAACATCGTCGCCGCGCTGGTCACGATTCTGCGTGGGGTCCCGATGGCCGACACCGAGCGCACCGTCCTCAACGCGGCGCTGCGGACGCTGGACGAACGCCACCCGGGCGTGCCCGTACTGCCCGACCTGATCAAAGTGATTGACGAGGGACCGGAACGGCTCCGGGCGGTGACCCTGTCCCGCGGAGACGAGGGGCGCTACCGCCAGGCCGTCGACCCCTTGCACGCCTCGCTGCTCGGGTTGCTGGACGGGCCGATGGGGGAGACGTTCGCCCACCAGACCACCACCCAGATCCAGCTGGACAACCCGGGCGGCGTCTGCATCGACATCAGCGGGATCGACGACGCTGACGCCGAACTCCAGGCCGCCGTCCTGCTGGCGTGCTGGTCGGACGGGTTCGGCGCGGTGGAGGCCGCGCATGCGCTGGCAGATGAGGGCTTGGCGCCTCAGCGGCACTTCTTCGTCGTCCTCGACGAGTTGTGGCGGGTCCTGCGGTCCGGGCGTGGCCTGGTGGATCGGGTCGATGCCCTCACACGCCTCAACCGGCAGCGCGGCCTGGGCCAGGTGATGATCACGCACACCATGGCCGACCTGCTGGCCCTGGCCGACCACGCCGACCAGCTCAAGGCCAAGGGCTTCGCCGAACGCGCGGGCATGGTGATCTGCGGCGGCCTGCCACAGTCAGAAATGTCCATGGTGAACGAGGTGGTGCGGATGTCGTCCGCCGAACAGGGCATGATCGTCGATTGGTCGACACCGGCCTCCTGGGATCCCACCCTTAACCAGGACAACGAACCCCCAGGTCGTGGCAGGTTTCTCGTCAAAGTCGGCGGTCGCCCCGGCATCCCATTCAAGGTCGAGCTCACCTCCGTCGAGAAGGACGTCAACGACACCAACAAGCGCTGGATCCACTCGACCACGAGAACCTCGACCAGCATCACCTGATCGGCGCCTGCAGTGAGGTCGACCACAGCGCCGAGGGGGCAAGGGCTGTATCCACGGACGTGGCGTGGTGGTGTAAGAGCATCCGCAGATCAGAGTCGTGGTGTGAGACGGCCATGACACCAACGGCAAGGTTGCCGGCAGAGGCATGGTCAGCCGGGGCGTCGATAACGAGCCGAACGCGCCTCTGGATTGACGGGGCAACGCATGGGACCGACGATCCGGGCAGTCAGTGTGCCCAGATCGACCCAGGACGGAAGAACGCCGGCCGGTGACTTCCTCCCTCTTTCATCCGGCGCCTGCCTCGCGGCCGAGGCGCAGCAACCGCAGGCTCCTGCTGTTGTCCCTGGTCGTCGTGTTCGCCCTCGTGGCTGGTGGCATTGCGGCTTTTTCGTTGCTCGTCGATGAGGCTCTCGACGAGGAGGTGAAGCGCGATCGCACGTGCTGCTGGGACAAGCACGCCACCGTCGCTTCGGTCGCAAGACGGATCGGCATCCGGATACCGACCTCGGCCATCGATCGACGGGCAGGTGTGAAGGAGAACGACCGTCAAACCGTCGCGGTCATCGCCTTCACGGTGCCGACCCGCCTCGCCGAGTCCTATCTGGCACGGCTGGTACCCGAGGACGAGAGAATGGTCGCCCCGACATGGCCTGACGGCTCTGCTCCGCCGGAGCCGGACTCCACGTTCCGGCACCTGGGACTGCCGGAGCCCTCCACCGTGGGACCGCACTCGGGCGTGCGTACCGTGAATCTGTGCCCCGACGCGGCCGGCAAAGAGGCCGTCCACCTTAAGCACTGCGTCGATGTGTACCGGCTTGCGGTCAACGGGACAGCCGACCGGACCCGGTTGTACTTCCGATCGGTGGTCGCCGGACAGTGAGATTGCCGGGCCCCTCCTCCGTCGTCTGACAAGAGCGTCTTGATCCGCAGTCGACGGCGGCGCATGGCCGAGGCCCAAGGACCGATGAATTACTTGACGGACGGACGGCTGCCCTCACTGTCTCAGGGGACCGAAGTCTCCACGGTTGCATCACTCGACGAAGGAGCAACGTCGTGCTGCGCAGCGGAGAGCGCGTCGTAGCAAACCACCTCGCGGACCAACCCCACAACCCGCCATCGTGCCCGTCCCCGACGGAGAGGGCTCGAATTGTCGAGCCGACGACATTTCAGGAGCCCGATCAGTGAACAGCCCTGAACCTCGCCATGCCAAAGGAAGTCTTTTGATGCAGACACAAGCACCCGGATCGCCTGCGGGGAGTGCGGCACGCGAGGCCGCTCTATTCCAGCTCGCCGACGCCGCTCGGATTCTCGGCCTCGACGACGGGATGCACGCCGTGCTGGCGTCGCCGCGCCGGTCGTTGACGGTGTCGGTGCCGCTGCTACGCGACGACGGCACCGTCGAAGTGTTCAAAGGCTATCGCGTGCAGCACAACCTGGCACGCGGGCCGGCCAAGGGCGGGTTGCGCTTCCATCCGGAAACCGATGTGGACGAAGTGACCGCGTTGGCGATGTGGATGACGTGGAAATGTGCCGTCGTCAACATTCCCTTCGGCGGGGCGAAGGGCGGTGTCACCCTCGATCCGAACAGATTGTCCGCGCGTGAGGTGGAGAGAGTGACCCGCCGGTACACGAGCGAGATCCTGCCTCTTATCGGTCCCGAACGGGACATCGCCGCACCGGACGTGGGTACGGACAACGGAACGATGGCGTGGATCATGGACACGTACTCGGTCAATGCCGGCTATTCCGTCCCGGGTGTGGTCACCGGAAAGCCGCTCACCCTGGGCGGTTCGGCAGGTCGGGCCGGCGCGACCGCGCGCGGAGTCGTCATCGCAGCCCTGGCCGCCCTGCGTGATGCCGGCCGGTCCCCGGAAGAGTGCACGGCGGCCGTGCAGGGGTTCGGCAAGGTCGGCGGCCTGGCCGCACAGTACCTGTCCGACGCCGGCATCCGGGTGGTCGCGGTCTCCGATGCGATTGGTGCCTGCCACCACGACAGCGGTCTCGACATCGCCGCCTTGCGAAGAGACCTCGCTGCCGAGGCGATCACCGTCGCGGAGTTCGAGGGCGGGCAGCCCATCACCCACGACGAGCTGCTCACACTCGACGTCGATATATTGGTGCCGGCGGCCTTGTCCGGCGTGTTCGACGAGAGCAATGCTGATCGGGTAAAAGCCTCGCTGATCGTCGAGGGCGCCAACGGCCCGACGACGCCGGCAGCTGACCAGATCTTCGCTGATCGTGGCGTTGTGGCCGTGCCCGATATTCTCGCCAACGCCGGCGGCGTGATCGTTTCCTACCTCGAATGGGTGCAGAACCTTCAAGCTTTTTCATGGAGCGAAGAGGAAGTGCACCTGCGACTGCGCAACCTCATGGATATCGCCTACTCCGAGGTGGCGTCCATCAGCCGTGAGCGGGGGATCACGTTGCGGCAAGCCGCGCATGTCCTCGGGGTCGGGCGGGTGGCGACAGCGGCCCGGCTCCGGGGCATGTATCCGTGAAACGCGGCCGGCTTGCCCCCGACGAGCGGGTTCTCATCATCGATGACGAAGAACAACTCGGTGAGCCGGTCGCCTCTTTCCTTCGTGACTGGGGAAACGACCCCGCGCGATTGACCCGTCCCGATGACGGAGAACTCCGGCCGCTCTTGCTGACCGGCGCCACGCCGGACGTGGTCGCGATCGTGTCCCGCGACGACATCGTGGCCCTGCGGTACGCGCTGCTCGTCGAGCACCTCAGGCCCGGTATCCGGCTCATTGTCACGATCTTCGATCGGACCACGGCCGGTGAAGTCGCCCGCAGCGTGCCCAACTGCACGGTCCTCGGCATGACCGACGCCATCGTGCCGAGTCTGCTGGCGGCGTGCGTGGATGAGGAACTGTCGAGCATCGTCCGCGTGGACGGGCGCCTCGTGGCGGCCACGAAGGACGGCAGCATCACACCTGCGCGGGTGCCGGTCAACCACAACCGGTGCCCGCGCGGGCTGCTCGGCCGGTACCGCGCGTTGGACACCTCGTCGCGGGCCCTGGTGCTCAGCTTCGCCGCGCTATTCACGATCCTGGGACTGGAAGCGCTCCTCGGCGGGCTCGTGTTCCACGATCGCTGGTACGACGCGATCTGGCAGTCCACCCGTGGCCTGACCACCGTCGGCTCGGCACCTCGCGCGGAACACGGACCGGCGTGGTACAAGCTGCTGTCCACCGGGCTCATGCTCGCGGCTCTGGCGATGGTCGGCCTGTTCACCGCCAGCCTCGTCGACCGTACCACCGGCCGGCGGCTGACCGGCATACTCGGCTCTCGCGCCGTACCGGCGCGAGAGCACGTCATCGTCGTCGGGCTTGGTCAGGTCGGCCTGCGGCTGTGCGTCGAACTGAGAGAGCTCGGCATCCCGGTGGTCGTCATCGAACGCGACGAAGAAGCCCGATGCCTTCCGCTGGCGCAACAACGTCGTATACCGGTGATCCTCGGCCGCGGCGGCAACCGCTTCCTCCTCGAGCGTGCCGGGCTGCACCACGCCCGGGCTCTCGCCGCGGTGTCCTCGGGAGGGCTGGAGAACATCTCCGTCGCGGTCACCGCGCGTGCCGTCGCGCCCCACCAGCGGATCGTCCTGCGAGCTGGTGGAAGCGACGACATAACCGACGAGTCACGTTCACTATTCCGCATCGGTGCGGTATGCGACACCGCGAGAATCATCGGTGCCCTCGTTGCATGCCATATAGCCGGCGAGGCGCCGGTCAACGTCTTCTTGATCGGGGCGCGAACCTACGCCTTGTTCCCCGGGGGCCGAGTTATGAACCTCGCGGCCTGGAGCGACACCGCCATGGGATGAATATCCGGGTCAGGTGGTGAGAGTTAGCCCGTCGGTGGTAGGGGAGACCTCCAATTGCCGGAGACCACGTTGAGTGAAAGTAGGCGAAGCCGCCAAGGAAAGTAGTCGCCTTCCCCGTGATCGGTTGACAACTCGGAGCGGCACAGCACTGTACATCTGTGTGGTCGGCTCCTCGCCCCCGTAGGTGCCCGCGCCATCCCGCCCGTCCCGGGCGTTGCCCCCGTAAGCCCGGGACGGGCCCCGGCGCGACGAGGGTGCACTGGTCGCCGACCGCAGCGTGGAGGCGGCGAAATCCGCGCTCGTCGTTTCGTGGGTCCCGGATCGGAATGATCCGCCACGGAAGCCGGCGATGGAGAAATTCTCGGTGTACCCCGACTGGATCGCGGGGTCCGGCAAAAGGAGGGAGCACGGGATGGGGACGCGAGGGGTCGCATGGACGCTAGTGATGACCGGCGCCGTGGCCACCGTCATCACATGGATCACCAGCTCCGATATCACCGTGCGGTTCACGGCGACCATGGCATACGGGCTCGGTCTGGTGATCCTGACGATGGCCACGGCGATCATCGTGACCACCCGGAGACAGGCCCCCCGCGCGGTCCGGTAAAGACGCGGAGTCTCCGCCAACCCATCGGCGCGCCGGGTGGCGGTGCTGAGAGTGAGCTTGCCCGCAGCCGGGGAACTTTCGGAGGATAGAAGCAGGATGTTGGGTCACATGGTGGCGGCGCTTACGGAGGTTAGCCCGACGCCCATCCCACGAGGGCCGGATACGCAGGGCCTTGCGGACTGGCTAAAGACGTTCTTCGGGCCGCTGTTCCTGGCCGCCGTCGGCATCGTGGCACTGTTCTTCCTGTTCACCCGCGAGGTTACGCGCTTTGCGCAGTTCGTCGTCCTAGCCCTCGTGATCGCGGTGATCTTCTATTACCCCGGGATAATCGCGACCACAGCGAAAGGAATTGCAGGCGCGCTCGGTGTTCATGGCTGAGCCGGTTCGGTCAAGAAGGCGTGATCAACAAAAAAACGGCAGTTCTGGGGGCAACTCCGTCTACGTGGACGTTTGAGTACAGCTCAATGGCGGCGCTGACGAAGGCTACTACCGTGAGTACGCGGGACCGGTGTATATGACCTCGGACTGTGTCGACTGGGGCGGCCGGTACGGCTACGGCAGCGGCGGTGATCCAACCGCTGCAAACTATTGCTTCGTGCATTTTTCCGTGCCCTCTCAGGGTTGTGTAAGTGGCGCATGCTTAGCTGAACGGGGCGTCGCTGGGCACTTACACGTGAACTGCTTCCTCAATAGACGGGAATAGCTTTGTCTCGTCCCGTGTTGGCTAGCTGTCGTTGGCTGCGGGTGAGTGCCTTTGTCCTCACCGTCGCGTTTCTCAGTGGCAGTCTTTGGGCGTTGAGATGGTCGGGTGATCTGTCGACGGCGACGCCGGACACTTTCTGGTACGCCCGAGACGCTTTCCGGTATGCGGGGTACTCGGAGGCGAACGCCGACTTGGCCGCAGCGAAAATCACCTGCGGGGCGATGAGTCATGCTCGCGACCGCCGGAAGGACTTCGACAGCTGTTTGCTCAAGCGGAGCGATCTGCCGGCCAGGGCGCCGGTTCGGTTTCAACGGATCTTCACATCCCGTCCGGGCTATGCCTTGGCGATGGCGCCGCTGGTGCGGGTGATGGGTGGGGCGGGATTCCTGGTCGGCTCAGCGTTGCTCGGTATGGCGTGCGGTGCCGCCGTCGTCGTACTGGCGCTGGCGATAGGACTGCGGCCGACGCAGGCGTGGTTGGCGCAAGTCGCTTTTTACTTGCTACCTACCGGACTGTGGGTCAGCCGGATGCTGGCCGAGGCGCCGATGGTCTTGTGCGTGCTGGTGGCGACGATCGGCACGGTGCTGCTGCTGCGCGGGCATAGAACGATCTTGGCTACAAGCCTGCTGATCACAGGTCAGATCTGCTTGTGCGTGGTCAAGCCCGCCAACGCGGTCGCGCTGGCGGCGGCGTTACTGGTTTTCGCGGCGGTGCGGGCGCCCTTCACCCACGCGCGACGGGATTACCTGCGCGTCGCCGCGAGCGCTGGAGTCGTACTGGCCGGCAATCTCCTATTGAGCGGGATGCTGGGCCTTCCTGGGCTGAACGAAACGTTGCAAGACACCTTTACCGACCATTTCCGACGTCCCGACGTCACCGACCCTTGGCATCGGCTGGCTGTGGCAATGGGTCGGCTATGCGGAGAGCACATCACACTACAAATGCTGGACAACCCGCTTGTTCCAGCGGCATACGTAGCCGGGGCGGCCGGTTTGTTCTGGCGGGCCCGGTCCGAGATCGCAACACTGCTGTTCGCTGTCGGGTTGACGGGCGCAGTGGTCGCCTTGATGCACCCGCTTGCCTCTGAAACCGCCCGACTCGCGGTGGTGACATGGATACCGGTCGCCTTCGGCCTCGCCGTCCTGATGTCGGGCTCTCACGGGATTGGGATCCAACGCCAAAGGCGTTCGCCCTCCGAACCGCCGGCGAATGCGGGCGAAGACCCATCGGCTTCGACCGCCTCGCTCTCGTGACCGCGACCGCTGCAAGCGAGCGCACACCGTGCGGCATTCGGTCGGGTCCCTGGTCGATGTTCTCGAGTTGCGGGGAACAGAGGCTTACGGACTGTACATCCCAGGTTCTTCGAAGAACAGGGAGGATTCGCGATGGAGTTCAGCCGGAACGACGCATTCATCATGGCCGGTGAGGGGGTCGCCGAGCGCCTCCGGAGCGGCACGATCACCAGTCGTGAGGAGTGGCAGAACGCGATGGCCGACGCGTGCGAGGCGGTCGACCAGCAGTTCCCACTCGACGCCGCGTAGGAGTAGAAGCCTCTGCTCGGCACTGGCAGGAACAGCCCTTTCCGCCGTTAGAAGGGAACTCCTGCCCCTCGCCGCACATCTGATGTACGGTGCCCGACGCTCCATCAGTCGGCGCCCGCCCTACCCGGGGTTTCCGTAGACCGCGAGATCCGCCTTAGTAGAGGATGAAATGCGTTCGGTGGTGAAGACGGCGGCGATGCGCTCCGCAGCGATGTCATGGGTCGCTCTGCTGGTAGTGCTCGCCGGCTGCAATGGAGGCTCGCACGGAGCAGGTACGGATCAGCACACTGGCCGGAGCGGCCGGCCCACCGGAACCTCGGCCAGCGCTTCGAGCACGAGAGATGTGATCGCGTCGGCCCCACTGGCGCTCGCCGAGGGGAAGGCCCGGGTTGACCTGTTGTCCGTCGACCGCGGAAGCGCGAACTCGGTGGTCGTACGGTGGCGTGAGGTCAACGAGGGCAACGAGTCGTTCAGCGGCTCGGGAGACTTCACGCCGCAGTTCGTGACGCCGGGAGCGGGTAATGTCCGTGGCGTCACGCTCGTCGATCTGGTGACTAATAAACGCTATTATCCGCGCGTGCAGGCCGATCAGTCCCAGTCTTGTCTGTGCACGAAAATAGACTCTTACCTGCAAGTCGGCCAGTCCAAAGAGATGTTCGCTGTATTTCCCGCACCACCGCCAGACGTCAAGACCGTCACGGTCGCGATGCCACTCGCGCCGGCCTTCACCAACGTTCGCGTCGGCGACGGGCCCGTTGCCATGCCGGATGGGCTCGATCCCGGTAAGCTCCAGCTCGCACCTCCACAGATCGACCCGCTGATCAGCACGATCGACGGTGATGAGGAATCGGTCGATGACGGCGACGAGCAGCGCGTCGAGTTGTCTTCCGACGTGCTGTTCGCCTACAACAAGGCCGACGTCACGCCGAAGGCCAAAGCGATACTCACCGGCGTGGCCAAGAAGATCGACGCCTCGCCGAGCTCCACCGTCAAGATCGACGGGCACACCGATAGCAGCGGCAGCGACGCGGTCAACAAGCCGCTGTCCAAGCGCCGGGCGGAGTCGGTGGAGCGAGAGCTGCGCGGCTTGGTCACCCGTAAGGGTGTCGGCTACCAGACGGCCGGATACGGTTCCACCAAGCCCATCGCCAACAACAACACCGCCGAAGGCCGAAAGAAGAACCGCAGAGTGACGGTGACGTTCGCCAGGCCCAAGCCGCCGGCGGTGAAGCCGACGGCGCCCGCTTCACCGCCGTCCACGGCTCCCTCGGGCAGGCCCATCGCGACGGCCCAGCCCGTGGACCCGAAACTTCAATCCGTCAAGGTCGACATCAACGCCCTGACCCGCGACCCCTCCGGCCTGACCCAACTGACCTGGACGCTGACCTCCACAGGCAGCGAGAAGTTCGCAGCGTTGATGTTCAGCCAAACCGGCAACACAGCCGCGAAAATCGATTATTTCAAGGACAGGAACTACAAGGGCGGGCTCACCGCCGGAGTCACGCTCTACGACGAAACCGGCAGGCTGCGCTACTGGACGCTGCGCGACAAAAACAACTACTGCCTCTGCTTCGATAGTATGGCCATTGGAAAGGTGAACTTTTCGCAGGGGGAAAGCGCGACGTACTATAACCTCTTCAAGGTGCCGCCCGAGGTGCGGAGCATCACCGTCGAGATCCCCGGATACGCCCCCGTGAAGAATCTGTCCCTGGGCTGACCGGGGCACGTGCGTGGGCTTTCGCCAACCACCCACAGCGTGCAGGTCTGCTCGACCTCCTCCCGGAAGGGCTGACCGACTCCCTCGGAGGCTCGGCGTCAGTCCCCCTACCCCATGGCACCCGGCAGGACGGGCCAGATGGAAGCGAACCAGGAAGAGACCATCACTCCTGAGTAGATGTCGGCTCGGCGTCGTCGACGGCTATCAGTCGGCTCGGCTCGTGGCGGTGAACCTGCTCGCGACGGCACGCGCCGAGTTCGGCAGCCTCGACCAGGTCGTATGACTGGCCGGCTATGTCAACTGCGTACCCGGATTCGCCGTGGTCGACGAGGCGTCTGACCTGCTGGTTGAAGTATTCGGAGAGGACCACGAAAGTCGATCAGTCGTGGCCGTTCTGTCGTGGCGCGAGCCGCAGGGTATCGTCCAGGCCCGATGACGGAGGTGAGCGGACGAACGTGAAACCGACAGAACCGGCCTCGATGATTCGCTTGTCACTGGACAACTGTGATACGCCGCCAGATCGTGGGTTCGAGCTCGGATACGTGACCGTGCAGTGCGGGAACAACGTGTACAGCTCTCGTGCCCGTGGTCTCGTCATGATCTATCTGGCGGCCACTGATCTGCTCGATGGAGCCCGTCTTCTGCTGACCCATCCTGACAGCAGCTACGTGTTCATCGGGGCCGGAAGCGATTGGAGCTTCGCCGTTCGCCGGACTCGTCACCGAGGACTGCAGGTCACCACCCCGGCAGGAGCAATGCTCGGCGTCGTACCTCAGCGGGATTATCTCGTCGCCGTATGGGATGGGGTCCAGCAACTCATCACCGAACGCCCACCGGCCCACGGCGCGGCGTGGTCGGACCTGTCTGCGGCCATGGACGCCTATCCAACCCTTGATAAGCCTCGACTGAAGGTCCAGGAAGCCCGGAGCCCGGGCAGACGTCGCGCCCGACCGCGGCGGCCAGGCGACCAGCGTTCCGAACCGTAGAAATTCGTTGATGGCTGATGCGATCGGTCCTAGCGTCCTGTTCGTCGGTGGGTTGGGACGCGGCGCTTCGACTCTGACAAAACGGATCTGGGTGAGCTGCCGGGGCCGTACGGTGTTCCGCACGCGAGCCGCTCGCCGAGGCGGTGCTCGCCCGAGTCCGGAGATGAGCAGGATGCCGACAAGCATCCAGGACGAGCAATGGTACGCCAGCGTAGAACTGAGTCAGAACTTGAGAAATATACGTGGCCGTCCGTCGGGTACTCCCGATAACGGCGTCGGCTGATGCGACAGCGTCCCAGAGTGGCCGGCAGTCCCGATTAACGTCGTTCGGAGTAGACGCGCAATGCCTGGTCGCGGTCACCGGTGTCTCGGCATTGGCTCTCGTTCCGGCCGAGATCCGATTCGGGCCTTCCTCGTGGGACGACATGACGACCGACGGGCAGATCATGGCGCTGTGGCAGTTGCCGGCTGCGGCGGGCGGCCCGGTGGGCCAGCTGTGTGCGCGACCGTCGTCCAAGCCTTCTTCGACCTCGTCGGTGCGGACCATCACAATCCGTAGCTTGGTCCGCCGCGCTTGGGCACACGCCGCCGGGACACCCATCCCTAACGCCGCCAGTGACAGTCACCAATCTGCGCGACCTCTTAGCCACCCTACTGATCGCCCTGGTTCTCACAATGTGAGAATCTTCTCGGTCGGGCTTGCCGGACGTGTTGGGAAGCGAACTCTACGTTGTGTAGATGCTATTCGGTCCCAAAGAAGCGGAAGAGCAATGGGCCTTGGCGATGGAAAGAACGCTTTTGGGGGAGAGGGTGCCCGATGCTGTGGGCAACTAATGGAGTTCAGGCGAGAGAGGGATGGGACTGTAACTCACGAGTGCCAACAGTGCAATTCCCTGATTAATCCGCTAAGGCTCCAGAAGGTTAACACCTGTCGCCGTCAGAGGTGAGTGCGATGGAAACATGGACCAACTCGCACATAAACGACGAGTTGGGTAGTTTCATGCAGGTGCGATGAGGGCCGCTTCGTCACCTTTTTCGCCATCGCCTACGGGAGATGAACCGGGCAAAAGATCATACGCAATCCTCACGCCGACGACGACTTGGTCGAACGCGCCAGGATGATGAACCGTCCGGCCGCTATCGGGCGGCGGTCGGCCTACACCCGCCCAACCGCCTACGGCGCCCCAGATGTGACGGCTGCCCGCCGATGGGGACTCGTCGCGCACGACGTGGCCTGCGTGGTTCGTGTGACTTCGCAAGCGGACCGCCAAGCGAGCGCTGCCGCGCCGATCTTACGCACCTCTAGCCGGTCCTGTGCCGGTCCGGACAGTAACTGTGTGGAAATCGAACTGTGTGGAAAACGTGGGGGACGCGATGACCGAGCCGCAGGTCACGGGCGAACTGGCCGCCATGCGGGCCGAGTCGCCAGGCGCGGGCGTCACGGGCGGCAAGAACGCCACGATGATCGGCCTGGCTACGGGGGGCCTGGCGCTCGCGGCCCACGACCCGGTGGATGCGGGGACTCGCAGGCCGTGGCCGTCCCGGCCGCCGCGAAGTCGGTGCTGCTCGCCGTCATCAAACCGCGGCTGGTCTCCTCCTGGTCAGGACTGTCGCGAATCGTGCACCGCGCAGGTCGACATGTAGTGGCCGGTCGTCTTCACCGCCGCCGCGCCGGCCCGGCCGGACGGGCACCTTGTCGACCCGGCCCGCCACTCCCCGCCGAAGCCCAATGGATGATAGATCATGACACCCACCACCGGCCCAGCGCCCGCGACCATGCTGACCGACACCGTCCACGCCTACCTGGAGGAACTCGACCAAGCCGCGCGCGTCGCGCTGATCGAACGAGACACCGCCCGGCTGGCCGCTCGCGCCCACATGCTCGGTGGCTATGCACCTGTGGGATCCACCCATGCAGCTGAGGGAGCGCGGAACTCTCCGAGCCATGTGTTGTGGCATCGTCGGCACGAGGACTTGGCCGAGGCTGTCAGGCGGGCAGAAAGGCAGGTCGGGCTCGTCGCGTGCTGGTACGCCCGCGCCGCGTTGGTTGCCTGCCGTGCGGTGCTGGCCGGCCAGACCATTACCGGTCGGGAGCTGGAGGCGGTGACGCCGCGGAGTTGCCCCGACCACTCGGTCGGCGAGGAGGGCCAGGCCACTGGTTCGGCCTCGCGGCCGCAATGCCGGCCTGACCTGCCCGAGATCGGCGCACTCGACACCGGCTACGACAACCTGGACCGGCCCGTGCGCGCGGCTCAGAAAGCGCTGCAGGCCGCGAGCCCCGCCGCGGTGTCGGAGCTGCTCGTCGAGTGGGCCACCGCAGTCACCCACGCCGCGACTTACGGCCGGTCGATCGCCTACGGGCACCCCCAGCCCGACATGGCCGATTAAGTTGCCCGCCGTCTCGGCCGAGGGCCCCGCACCAGTCCGAAGGCGTGGGGCCCATCACTTGGGAGGGCGGGAGCGCAATCAGAGCCGGGGAACCTTACCTCGTACCCGGTGATCGCCATCACTCATACGCGAGCGCAGGTCAGAGCGTTAACCCATCTCATGGTCGGGTTGCTTGAGCGGGCCTGTAGGCGGGTGTTGCGGGGCGGAATTCGGCATTCCGAACGAAGAACCGTGAAACCGAACTGGTACTTCCGGACAAGTACTGATTGACCGCCTGATCTTCGGCGCGCGAGATCGCCGCGCGCGGGACCGGGCCGTCCAACCTTCATTACGCCGACAGCGCCCCGGGGGTCGCGTGTATCTGTCCACGGTCCAGCAAGTCACCTCGCCAGAGTCATCCGCGGCCACGCGCCCGAAAGCGGGCAGGCACATCCTGTTCGGCGCCGTGCTCACCATCGCGGCTTGCCTGCGAATCGTCACGATGCTCGGCTACCGGCCGGGGAGCATCTACTACGACGATTCCTACTCCTACCTCGACATCGCGCTGCACCCGCGCCCGGCGCAGGGGTTCCGCAACACCGGTTACCCGCTCCTGCTGTGGTTACTGCGCCCGTTCCACAGCATCCTTGTCGTGCTGACGGTCCAGCACATCCTGGGACTGGCGATCGGCGTCATGATCTACGCGCTGCTGCGGCGCAGGTCCGTACCCGCCTGGGGTGCGGTGCTCGCGACGGTGCCTGTGCTGTTCGACGCACAGATGCTGCAACTGGAGAACGCCGTGCTCTCCGACACCTGGTTCATCTTCCTCGTGGTGTCCGCCGTCGTCACGTTGATGTGGCGATCCGGCCGGCCGTCGGCCCGCGCCGCCGGAGGGGCATGCCTCTTGCTCGCACTGGCGGCACTCACGCGCAGCGTCGGTACGCCGCTGCTGCTGCTGCTCGTGCTCGGCTACCTGGCGGTCGCACGCGTCGGCCGGCGCCGGTTCGCCGTGGCGGCCATCGCCGGCCTGCTGCCCCTCGCCCTGTATGCGGCCTGGTTCAGGGCCGAGAACGGCACGTTCGCCCTCTCCCAGGTCGACGGGGTCTCGCTGTGGGCGCGGACCATGACGTTCGCCGACTGTGACAAGATCAAACCCCCGGCGGCCGAAGCCCCGCTGTGCCCCAACGGGACACACGTGGACGCGGCATCGGAGTACGTCTGGGCACCGGGTGCCTCACTCAACCGCATGCCCGGCGGCGCCATCCGCAACAACGACCTCGCCCGGTCCTTCGCGCTGCACGCGATCGCGGCCCAGCCATTGGCCTACCTCGGGGATGTCGCCGGCGACGTCTCGCTGGCCTTCCACTGGACCCCGGCTCGTCACCCCCTGCGGGTGACACCGGCCTATGGCTTCAAGAAGGGCTCCTGGTCCCCATCAGGGCTCCCTCCGTGGACACGGCAGACCCTGGTCGCGTACGACCCGAGTGCCACCGGTCCTTACCACTCGGTCGAGCCGTACGCCGGATTCCTGCGCGGCTATCAATATCCCGCCTACCTGCACGGCCCGTTCCTCGCGGCGATCCTCCTCGCGGGTGCTCTCGGACTGCGCCGCAGCACCCTGCTGCCGTGGGGGACCGCGGTCGGCCTGCTGGTTCTGCCGGTCGCGGTTCTCGACTTCGACCATCGATACGTGCTGCCGGTGGTACCGGTCGCCTGCCTGGCAGCGGCGTTGGCGCTGACGCGGACCCGCCGGCGGGGTCCAGCGACATGACCGCGCCCGGAGCTCTGCGCGAAGCATCCGAGCCGCGCGCAAGGTGTCACCGGCCGTCAGGGCTGAAGGACCAACAGCGTTTTCGCTGTCCTGGACTACGGCTATTACGAGCACCCGCACTGGCGTCCGAACCATACACAGAGCCGGCTGTTGACGAAGCGTCGTGTTCCTGGACTGTGTATAGAGAAAGGTCGCCTTCATCGCATGCTGTATTAGGGGAGAACATGCAGGTTAGCTTGCGTAAGGTCGTCGCCTTCGCGGCGGTGTCGGCGCCTATCCTGGTGTCGACGCTGGCCGCTCCAGCCCTGGCATCGCCCGCCGCCAGGGCATCTTTTCAGAGAAACGCCCCCCTGGCGCTGACGTTCGGCGACCACGGATCGGCGGTGAAAAAATTGCAGGAACGTCTGGCGGCGCTGCACTACGATCCTGGGGCGATCGATGGGATATGGGGTAACAATACCAGTATGGCCGTGTGGGCGTTTCAGAAGGCCAACCGCATCACTCCGGCGTCGAGAGCCGGTAGCAAAACCCAGGCTGCGCTCGCCAATCCACGGACGCCTGCACCCCTCGTGCCAAAGGGGGCCAAGAACCGGGCGGAGGTCGACATCAAGCATCAGTTGCTTTACGTTTATCGGAGCGGTCGTATTGTGCTGATCAGTCATGTTTCTACCGGCTCCGAAAAGCGCTACTTCTCCCAAGGTTATTGGAGTGTCGCGCACACGCCCCGCGGCAGCTTCTCGGTCTACCGGAAGGCTCCGGGCTGGGAGACCGCACCGCTCGGCGTACTGTACAAGGCCAACTACTTCCTCGGAGGCTACGCTATTCACGGCGAGCCTGAGGTGCCGCTGCATCCTGCTTCTCACGGCTGCGTGCGGGTGCCGATGCATACCTCGAATCTAGTGGCGGCACTGCTGCCGATCGGCACGCGTGTCTACGTCCGTGGATGATGTGACGTCGCCGGCGTGTCAGCCAGTAATCAGGGCAGGCGTCGCCAAGGCTTAGGACTTCGAGCGGTGTTTGCTCTCCGGGGGAGGCAACGGGAGCGGCGGTGACGCGTAAGGATGCGTCCGTGACTGCTCCGGGCGATGGCTGTGAAATGTTGGTTCCTTGCGGGCGGACCGGTACTCACATTCGGCTTAGCGGGCTGCGGTGGCCTCACGGGATGCGCTCGTGTGCCTCGTGGTTGGAGAGGAAGCGCCCGGGCTCTCGGCGACCATCGGTGTTGAGACAATTAACGGTGACGGGGTTGCGGAGTTTGTACAGTCCCTTGATATCGACCTGCGGGAGATGCAGGGAATATGCGCCGCTTCTGTATCCGGGGCGGCGCGGGTGACGCTCAGGTCGGCGGACTAGCGCGCCGGAATTCACCATAAGAATCAGACAGTGCCTTCTAGTGGAAGAGTGCCAGCGTCTTGCTGCGGCGGTCCGCTGACGCTAGGGTACTAACAGTACCCTAAAAGGCGGTGGGGTAAGCCCGGTCATCCTTCGCGCGGTGGCTTCGATTCTCCAGCATGGGCTCGGAGACACAAGGAGGCTGTCTGTGAAGCGCGACCGCCATGGCGTCGCCAGGCCACGCGTCGTCCCCCCGCACCGGCTCCCTCTCCGCCCCGGCCTGGCCGGGGGCCGTCCTGAGTGAACCCGACTTGTCTCAGAGGAGCGGATAATGACGACGGCGAAGCCTTGGTCCGACGTGTTCGGCACGCCTGACCGCCTCGACATCTCGCCGATGTTCGCCTGGCTGCGTAGGGAACAGCCCCTGTGCCGGGTCCGCCTGCCGTACGGCGAGGCCGCCTGGTTGGTCACCCGCTATGAGGACGCCAAGGTCGTCCTCGGTGACCCGCGGTTCAGCCGGGCCGCCGCCGTCGATCGTGACGAGCCCCGTGTGCGGCCCCAGCGGGGAGTGTCCGGCGGTCTTCTTCGCCATGACCCGCCGGAGCACAGCCGGCTGCGGAGGCTGGTGGCCAAGGCGTTCACCGCCCGGCGTGTCGAGGGGCTGCGGCCCCGTGCCCAGCAGATCGCCGACCAGCTCATCGACCGGATGATGGCCCAGGGGCCGCCGGCCGAGCTGGTCGAGGACTTCGCGCTGCCACTGCCGATCACCGTCATCTGCGAGCTGCTCGGGGTTCCCGTCGAGGATCGGGTTGACTTCCGCCTGTGGTCCGACGCGTTCCTGTCCACCACCAGGTTCACGCCGGACCAGGTGACCGAGTACGTGGGCCGGATGAGGGAGTACATGGCGGGTCTGATCGCCGAACACCGGGAGACGCCGCGAGACGACCTGATCGGCGCCCTCGTCACGGCGCGCGACGAACAGGACCGGCTGTCGGAGGAGGAACTGCTGGCGATGGCTCAGGCGATCCTGGTCGCCGGTCACGAGACCACGGCCTCCCAGATCCCCAACTTCGTCTACACGCTGCTGACCCACCCCGAACAGCTCGCGGCCCTCCGCGCCGATCCCGGCCTGATCCCGCAGGCGGTGGAGGAGCTCATGCGCTACGTGCCACTCGGCAGCTCCAGCCGTGCACGCTACGCGCTCGAAGACGTCGAACTGAGCGGCGGAACCGTACCGGCTGGAGATCCCGTGCTGGTCTCGCTTGAGGCGGCGAATCGGGACGAATCCGTCTACAGCAACGCCGACACGCTCGACCTCCACCGTCACGAGGTCTCCCAGATCGCTTTCGGGTACGGCCCCCACCGCTGCCTCGGCGCCCAGCTGGCCCGGATGGAGCTTCAGGTCGCCCTCGGCGCGCTGCTGCAGCGGCTGCCGGGTCTGCGGTTCGCCGGCACCGAACAGGACATCGTCTGGAAGACCGGAACGGCCACACGTGGCCCCGCCCGGTTGCCGATCACCTGGGACAGGCCGTAGGCCGCCACCGGCCGGACGGAGGGGCGATCAGCTGTCCCCACAAGACTGCTCCCACATCACTCAACCTGATCGATTGCGGCGCCATCCGGTGGCCGGACAGTTCCACCTGTCGGCCATACGCACGGCAGCCCGTCCGGAACAGCCACGAGCAATAGCGCAGACCGAAGAACTTCTCTTGCGTCGAAAGGAGTACCTGTGGGAAGCCGAAATCGAGCTCCAGTTCAGCGGCGACGGCCGACCGCAATCGAATAGTTCAAGAACGACGCCTCTCGCAAGTCCCTACTATCGCTAAATCTCCCCGGCGAAAGCGTTCGACTAGGAGTCGGCAATAATGGCAGCGAATTCGAGCACCCCATCGACCGGTCGGCGACGGACGTTCGCGCGCGTCACGGCGACGGCGGCGGTTGTCGCCGGTGCCTTGATGACCACGGGCACCGTTCAGGCCGCAGGGGCCGCCGGCGACCCCTCGCCCAAGATCGTCGGTGGGGGGCCGGCGGACCAGACCTACCCGTTCATGGTCTCGATTCAGTACTCCCACAACGGAGACCCGGACTCCCATCGTTGCGGTGGCGCTCTGATACGGAAGGATTGGGTGGTCACCGCCGCGCACTGTGTCCAAACGAGCGGCTCGGACTCCAGCACGTCCGTGCCGTTGGATCCCGCCCTCCTGCATGTCCGGATCGGCTCCAACGACCGGACCGCGGGAGGCACCGTCTCGTACACCGACAAGATCGTCGTGGCCCCCGGCCACATCAACTACCCGGATAGGGAACTCGGCGGGGATATCGCGCTCCTCCACCTCACAACCGCGCAGTCCGTGGCGAAGACCATTCCCATGGACGTCGTGCTTCCCAACCCGGGGGTCGGCGTCCGGGAGATCGGCTGGGGTTACACGTCCAACGACGACAGTGATCCCAGCCAGTTGCCCACGCAGCTGCAACAACTCGACACCACGGTGCTTCCGGCGAGCACCCAGAAGTGCCATGTCGACGAGAACGGAAGCGACGCCTGGGGAATCCGGCCGGGCGACGCCTGCGCCGACAACCCCGACGGCGTCCGCGGGCCCTGCGGAGGTGACTCCGGCTCGCCACTCTTGATGCGCGTCAGCGGCCACTGGCGGCTCGAAGGCGTGGACAGTCGCGGCGTGAGCGATGTCTGCGGAGGCGGCCCGGACATCTATACGGGCGTCGGGCCCAACGTCGGCTGGATTAACAGCGTCGTCTCCTAGAGACGGTCACCAGGCCGGGGTCGGCGCGGCAGGCATTTCGACGTCGAGGTCGTTGTGATCAACGACGTGCCCCCGGCCCTCGATCTCGCAATACGGCGTCCGCCTGGCTGTACGAAACACATCAAGCCGGCCGGGCGTGATGTCCTGGTCCTCGTTACGAAGCCGCCCTCGTCTCGGCAGCCGGTGGGTTTGCGGGGTCGAATTGCCGTGCGCGATCGGCTCGTGGCTGGTCGGCACGCTTGCGGCCGGCCGAGAGCATGTCCGACCCTCGCGGTCGTACAGAAGGGTGCCTAATCTCTGGCAGCGGTCGGTTGCCATTTCAGAGCGGCACAGCACTGTACGTCTGTGTGGTCGGCCCGCCCTCATGGCCGCCGCACTCCCGCCCGTCCCGGGCTTTCATGGTCGCAAGCCCGGGGCGGGCCCCGACAGGACCAACACAGGTTGCCGAGCCCAGGTCGGTGCTTTAGCGAGTTGCTGCTGGGGCCCAAAGACGCGGCTGGCCATGACCAACCTCGGTCCGGTCGCCCGCTGCACGAGGATTTCACTTCAGAAATCTCCGGACCTGAGCGCCGTGCTCCTAAAAGACTCTCCGCTTCCGCTGTTAGGGATGGTCCGATATGGCGGTCGCGATATCGACACCTGTGAATTACTTCCGAAACCCAGCGTCGTAAGCGATCAGGGTTCACAAGGCCGTGGCAACCTCAATGCGCGCTATTGCAGGGTACGAGCAAAGGAATATAAGGTACTACTAGTACCCCATGGGGTCGGTTCGCCGTAGCGCAGGGTTCGCTCTGTGCTCCTTGTCGAGATTGGAGGCGACGATGCGCGACAGCGGTTGGGGCTGACGTGAGGGTGACCACGTGAGAAGGTCACCGCCCTTGTGAGGCGGTTGCGCGGACGTCGCGCACGTCCGCGCAACCGCGAACGCCCCAAGGTGCCGGCTTCACGAACACAAACGTCCGAGTAAGCCGCTGATGACCGGCTCGCCGCCATTGGTTTCGAAGATCGACTGGCACGCACCGAAACGGCGGCTGGTCGCACGTTTCGACGGGGCGGCGGGGGAGGGGCTCACCGTGCCGACAGACCGGCCGACGACATTCGCCGCACTGTTCTGTGTGGGCGAATATCGGGCGATGTGGGGCGCTGGCCTGGTCTCCAGCACCGGGGACCAGCTGGCGAGGGTGGCGCTGGCGCTGCTGGTCTTCGATCACAGCGGTTCTCCTTTTCTCACCACCTTGACGTATGCGCTGACGATGCTTCCGGCCCTGGTAGGTGGGCCGCTACTGGGCGGCTTGGCCGACCGTTACCCGCGGCGCGACCTGATAATCACGTGCAATCTGATCCGCGCCGTCCTGGGTGCCGCGATGGCGTTGCCTTCGATACCCTTCGCCGCATTGTGCGTGCTGGTCTTCGGGATGCAGCTCCTGGATCCTCCAGAGCGGTCGGCGCGCGCCGCGCTGCTCAGGGACGTACTACCCGGAGACCTCTATGCGCTCGGAGCGGCGACCACCGGGCTCACCTATCAAGTGACCCTTCTAACAGGGTTCGGAATCGGCGCCGTCATCGTGACCGTGATCGGCCCGCACCTGGCGCTGGCGGTCAATGCGGCGACGTTCGCCTGCTGCGCCGTGATCATGTGGGCCGGTGTACGGAGGCGCCCGGCCGTGGCCGACGGAGCCCCGGCGCGTCTGCGAGCCGGCGTCGCCGAGGGGTTCCGGCTGATCGTCGGCTCGCCGCGGCTGCGTACCATTCTCGCTCTCGCGTTGTTGGCCGGGTTCTTCGTGATCCCCGAAGGACTCGCCGTGCCGTACGCGGCCCAGATCCATATGCCGAGGCGCCTGATCGGCGTGCTGCTCGGTGCCATCCCGGCCGGAAACGTGATCGGCATGTTCCTGATCGGCCGGATGCTGCGTCGTGACGCCCAGGTCAGAAGCCTGGGCCCGCTCGCGGCGTTCGCCGGGCTGCCGCTGACCGCCTGTGCTTTGCAGCCGGGCATGACCGTCTCTGCGGCCCTGTGGACCCTCACCGGTGTCGGAGCCGCCTACCAGGTGATCGCACAGGCGGAGTTCGTCCGCGCCGTGCCCGAACATCAGCGTGGTCAGGCCTTCGGCCTGGCTGCCCCGGCGATCACCGCCATCCAGGGCATCGGGCTCTTGCTCGGCGGCGTTCTCGCGGACCACATCGGCGCCGCGACGACGATCGGGATCACGGGCGCCGCAGGGTTGGTCACCGGAACGCCGCTGGCGATGGCCTGGCGCCGGGTTCGTACGACCACAACGGCCAGCGGTCCGGGGGCGATCGTCGCGGCAGTCGGGCCCGACCGCTGAACCGCAACCTGGGCCAACGGCTGGTCGAGCCGGCACCCGGCACGGTGGGGGTCCGGGCTCGGCGCGCCAGTGAAGGCTGCCGCTGTGGGAGGCCGCGTGCATGCTCGGTCAGTTGTGTACGTGGTGTTGATCGCGACGGCGAGGTCGGGACTGTAGTCGAGCGAGGGTATAGCGTGAAAGTTCGCGTTGGCGCGCTCACGTACGCCGAGCTCGGGGGCGAACCCCGCGTTTCAGACACAAATCACCATGGTTCGACGGAGGCTCAAGCGTGGTGAGCATCCTACGGACCCGGGACGGGCCCTGCGCGTGAGCGATCCGGAGATCACCGGACAAGAAGCTACGGGTACGTGGCGATCAGTCGCGTGCGGCAGATGAACGATGGTCGGGTGACAGGCCCCTTCCCGTGAGCGCTTCTTACCGGCGTTGGCGCACGGGAAGGGGCAGTCAGAACGAGGGGATCCGTTCTCAGATCGAGATCATCAGGCGGCTCTACGGATTGCACGAGCCGCCGATCTTTTCTTCAAAATGTTCTCGCGTAAAACAGTCAGGCTCTTGCGAGACGTGTCTGGGAGGGCATCCCGGATATGTCGCTCGCTGAAGAGGTCTCGCGCACCACCTACTCGGTCAGTACGGCACGGGAGTGTGCCGCGCGAGCGCGGTGACCCCGAGGTTCCCGTTGGTCACGTTGGCCGGCTGGAACGGCGCCCGCAGATATCCGGTGCCGCCAGGAAGGGAGACCCGCAGGTACGACGGCGTGACGTCGCTCGTGCCCTCAGGAGTGCTCCATCCGACGAACGCGCTGGCCCGCTCGCCTGGTGCCAGGTCGATGTCGGTCGTCCCCGGATCCGGGGTGATGTAAGTCGACCCCTCGGTGACATTCGTAGGCAGGGCGCGGTGCTGGGAGTCCTCCATGACCAGCCCCGGGTAGCCGTCGACCCGGCAGGTGTGGTCGGAGGCGTTGGTCAGCGTGAGTACGAGGCCGGTGTTCCCCGCAGCGGCGAAACCCGATTCGTGCAGGTTCACCTGCGTGTGCGACGTCTCACAGGCGGGAACATCGGTGGCGGCCTGCGGCGCAGTGCCCCTTGTGGCGGCGGCGGAGCCGGTCGCGGTGAGCGCCGCGCTCGCGAGCGCCCCGGCCACGACGAGCGCCCGGGTTTTCGGTGACATCATCGTTCTCCTGTCAGTCCACCGTGAAATGCAGCGGGTCGGAGCAGCCGATCGAGGGCGTGATGAGCAGGCTTACGGTGATCGCGCCCTCGTTCGTCACGGCCAGAGAGCAGACGCCACCCTTACCGGTCAGCGGATACCAGAACCAATTGCCAGGAACCCGCTCGTGCCAGACGGGCTGCCACGCGCCTTCGGAGTACCGGTAGGCGTCGACGTCGACCAGCGCGTCGGTGTCGCCGGTCTTGTACGCGCGGAGACTGACCTTGAGGTCCGTGCCCAAGGCGGCCGAGCCGATCTCCTGCCCCTCGGAAGCCGCCGCACGCGGCGTCGTCGAAGGGGCCGCCGAGGAGCTCTCGGCGAACGCGGCGGTGGTCGTGCCGATCACGCCGATGGCGAGCGCGGCGGTGATGCATCGCCTGATGAGGCGCATCCTTCCTCCTGAAGAAAGGGGAGGAGAAGTGAGCGGGTCCACTCCCCGAAGTGGTTGTCACCAACGAAGAAGACCGTCCGGGGGTCGGCCGTTGCGGCAACCAATCAACAGGGAAGGAACCATGAATGTAAGGAAATGAGTGGTCATCGAGGGTGCAGCGGCGCATAGTCCGCGCGGTCCTTCTACCGGATCGGAAGCTGCGGAGCACACTCAATGGTTTCTGGCCCTCGAAACTGGATGGCTGTCCAGCCCAAGCTACGTGCCGTATCGATGTTGGTAGGGCTGTCATCGATGAAGAGGATTTCACCGGGTTCCGCACCCAGCCGTTTCGAAACAACGACGAAGGCTCCCGGGTCAGGCTTACGGCGCCCGAGACGATAGCTGAACAGCAGTTGCCCGAAACCGTTGAACATTTCGGGGTACAGACGGAGCAGCACCTCCTCCTCCAGCGGACCGTTATTGGTGAACAGCGTGAGCGATCGTGATCCCCGGTGACGCACCAGTGTCTCCCGGACGCGGTGATCGGGGCGGAAGGCACTACACCAGGCGATGTCGAGCTGCTCGTTGCTGCCTGTGAAGCCCGTGGCGCCACGGATGCGGTCTCGGACCTGGGCCGCGTTCGTGTATCTGCCCGAGTCGCAGTCCGCGCTGAATCCGGACTTCCACAGCAGCTTGTCCACCTGAGCGAGGGGAAGCGAAAGCACGGCGGCCAGCTGTTGAAGGCGATGGGCATGGTCGAAGGCGAACAGAACGCCGCCGAGATCGACAACTAGGTGATGGTGCCTCATGCGGTGATCTCCTTCGCCGCGGTACGGATTTCGCCTCGGTGAGGTCGGCGTCGGTGGTGTCCGGATGGAGGATGCCGGCGCAGTGTCCCTGTGTCGGAGAGTCGGGGTCCGGTGAGCAGCGCCTGCGTGCTTCTCATATATGGGAGGATATCCCGGATATGGCCGTCCGTCCGCCCGGCCCGCACAGGCGTCCGTAGTCGTACGCTCACTCCAGCGGCGCCGGATAACTCTCTTGGTCCTGAGCGGGGTCCGATTCCGGCTGGAGAGCGCCCGGCGCAGACCTTTGCTGGATCTGATATTGCATCGGCTGTGGCAGGCGGGGGTAAAGGCCGGTGGCCGTCAGTGCGCCGATTCCACGCATGTGCCGCCGCCCGTAAAGCTCCGGCCACAGCAGCGGCCCACCATCCGCCCGCTGACATGATCGGTTGGCCAGGGGGGCGGTATGCGGAGAGAATGCGGACGCCAGGGCCCTTTTTATTCTTAACGGCCCGTCGAGTGCGAGGGTTGTCACCCGATGATGGCCTGCAGGGCGGCCTCATAAGTGGTCGCGAGGGGCTGGCTGGCGCATCGGCTGTCCGCGCCTTGTTGTTTACAAGCGACGCGACGGCAGTCGGCGGCGTCGCTGAGCGCGGCGATAATGGCGGGCAGGTACGTAATCAGCGGTTCAGTGGCGCAGACGAAGTCCCTCGTGGCGGTAATGATCTCCCTCGTGGCCGCCTGAGGGGCATCTGGCCGATGGTCGTTACTCCACGGTGGTTCTTCTCGGGGGAGGGGCGGCGCGTAGGTGAGTGTTTCGATGACGCGCCGGTGTCGCAGGCGGAATTGCTCGATAGCGGGGTGGTACTCGCCGATGAACGGCCCAGGCATCTGCGCGCCGTTCGTCGGCGGGTTTGGATAGGTCATACTTGTTACCTCTCGTTGGTGACCGGTGGTACGTCAGGGCCCGATATAGGGTGCTGCGGCCGGGTGATCTCTTTAGAGGAGTCTTGTCATGTACACGCTGTTGGGGTCGGGTTGGTAGTCCGCGAAGGGTTCGCAGGGGTGGAAACCGAACTTCTCATACAGCTTCCTTGCGGGGAGGAAGAACTCGGCTGAGCCGGTTTCCAGGCTCAGTCGGGTGAAGCCCAGGCGTCGCGTCTCGGTGATGATGTGTTTCAGCAGCAGGGAGGCGATCCCGGTTCGTTTGCGCGCCGGTGCGGTGCGCATCGACTTCAACTCGGCGTGGGTCGCGTCCAGTTTCTTGATCGCGCCGCAGCCCACCACCACCTCGCCGTCCATCACCGACCAGAAGGTGACCTCAGGCTCGCGGAGCCCGTCGAGGTCGAGAGCGTGTTTGCTCTCCAGCGGCGTGATGGACCGCATCTGCTGGACATGCTCATTGAGGAAGCCGGCGATCTGCGGACCGGACAGATCGTCCACAACGATGTTCATCTCGCTCCTTCGCCGACGCCTGCGGTAGCCGGACACCAGCTAGCCCTGCGTCACCTTCCAGCCGTATGGCCTGCGAGGACATCCCACATAGCATGCACGCCCGCATCTGGGATATTGTCCCACATGTGGGAATGATAGAGGATTCGTCACACCGGAACCACAGTCCCGAACGCATGGAGACCCGCTTGGCGACCCGGCTCGCAGAGTTGCGGGTCGAACGTGGCTGGTCACTGGAGGAACTGGCGCGCCGTACGGGCGTGAGCCGCTCGACGTTGTCGCGACTAGAACGGGCAGAGATCAGCCCGACGGCGGTGTTGCTGGGCAAATTGTGTGCGGCGTACGAGCGGACGATGTCCCGGCTGCTGGCCGAAGTGGAGTCGGAGCCGCCACAGCTGGTTCAGGCCGGCCGGCAGTCGGTGTGGAGTGATGAGCATTCGGGCTTCACGCGGCGGTCGGTCTCTCCACCCCACCCGGGATTGCGAGGCGAGGTCGTCGAGGGCGTCTTGCGCCCCGGCGCGGACATTTCCTACGACGATCCGCCTGTGCCGGGCCTGGAGCAGCATATCTGGGTGCTCGAGGGTGTGTTGGAGGTGACCGCGGGCGGCAGCGTGCACGAAATCCGAGCAGGGGACTGTCTGCGTTTCCGGTTGTGGGATCGTTCGCGGTTCCGCTGCCCGGGACCTGACCCGGCCCGTTATGCGTTGGTGATCGTGTTGCCGTGAGGGCTGCCAACCGGATGCCCGGCTCGGCTTTCGCGCCCAGCCATCGTGACAGGATGGTTCTGGCTTCGTGCGCGGCGGCCGGTTTCACCAGCCTGTTGGACAACTCGGCGCTCAACGTGGCCTTGCCGTCCCTTCGCCGGTCGCTGGGCGCTGATGCCCACCAGGTGGAGTGGATCGTGGCCGGCTACTCGTTGACATTCGCGTTGGCTCTGGTGCCGGGCGGGCGAATGGGTGACACTCGAGGCCGCAGACCTTTGTTCCTCACGGGCATGGCCGTCTTCGTCTGCGCAGGCGTTGTGGCCGGGGCCAGCGGTGGCGTCTCGCTTTTGATCGCCTGCAGGCTGTTGCAGGGGACAGGGGCCGGCCTGGTCAATGGCCAGGTTATCGGCATCATCCAGGATAGTTTCATCGGCCTGGCGCGCGTCCGTGCGCTAGGCCTGTATACGACGGCGACCGGCGTCGGGTCCGTGCTGGGGCCCGGACTCGGCGGAATGTTGGTCACGGCCGCACATCCGAATCTGGGTTGGCGATTGGTCCTTGGCCTGTCCGTGCCTTTCGGAACAGGCGCCTTGATTCTGGCGGGGTATCACCTGCACCCGGCCCCAACGCGAGGTCTCCAGGGCAAGGCCGACGTGCTGGGAACACTGCTGTTTGCTGGCCTGACTTTCGCGGTCTTGCTGCCGCTCCTCACACCGATGTCTGGGCTGAGTCTTACCTGGTGTGCCGCCATCGCGGGCGTGTTGATCGTCCTGTTCGGGTCGCAGCAGCGCCATACCAGCCGCGCTGGCGGAGCTCCGCTTCTCGATCCCGACCTGCTGCGTCACATCCCGTATCTGATGGGGGCCGCCGTCGCGGCGACGCAGTTCGGCGCGCAGACCGCGGCATCGCTCGCCCTCGCGATGTTTGTCCAGGACGGGTTGGGGTTGTCCGCCCTGTTCGCCGCCACCGTGATGCTGCCCATGGCACTGGCCATGGCGATCACCTCAGGCTTGGCTGGACGCGCAGCAGGCCGATTCGGTCCCCGCGCGGTCACCACGGGCATCACCTTGTCCGTTTGTGCCCTGTCCGGAGCAGGCATCGCCACCCATTACGCCTCCCCTCGTGTTCTGCCTTTCTCTTTGGCTGCTGTCGAACTCATCTACGGCGCTGCAGCAGGACTGCTCACCGCTCCGCTTCAAGCACAGGTCCTCAGCTATGTCCCGGCCCGAACGGCCGGGGTAGCGGGAGGGATCCTGCAAATGGTCCAACGGTTGGCTGCAGCGGCGTGTGCCGCGGCGGTCGCGGGTTTGTACTTGCATGCTGGTCCGCACACCTTGGCAGGGCACCGCTCTGCCTTTGGGCGCGCCGCCGTAGCCTGTGCATGCCTTACCGGCCTCGGGCTGGCCTTCCAACTGACCTATCAGCCGCATCGGACCCGTAGCCGCGACTGGACGGGTTAGCCGACCAGATCCTTCGCTCTCGTGTTGCGATGGCTTGTACGAGGCTGGTCAGCGCGTCGTTGAGGCGCTGACCAGCCTATGCGAGCTAAATCGTGTCGTTCAGTGGGCTGTGGTGAGCAGGTGAAGGGCGATGGCGCAGATTACGGCGCTGGAGATCACGGCTGTGGTCAGGCGCCCTCGGCCGCCGGTCAACGCGCGGCCGAGGAGTGCTCCACCGCCGGCCAGGAGCAGTTGCCAGCTGGCGGACGCGGTGAACGCGGCGAGGACGAATGCGGCTTGTTGCGGGTGGTTCGGTGCGGTCGTGCTCTGGCTGCCGAGCACGAGGGCAGAGAAGTAGATCACGGTGATGGGGTTCATCATGGTCAGTCCCAGCAGCGCTACGTAGGCTCGGATGGGACTGATCGGTGTCTTGCCGGTTTGGGGCGCGGTCTGGGTTTTGCGGTAGTGGTGGATCGCCCGGACCGCGGACCGGATCGCGAGTGCGATCAGTACCAGGGCCGAGGCCCAGCCGAGGGGTTTGATGATCGGTCGGATCACCGGGTTGACCGCTGAGCCCGCCAGCGCGGCGATCAGTGCGTACAGGCCGTCGGCGGTCGCGACACCGAGAGCGGCGCAGGCGCCGGTTCGCAGGGTGGTGCGAGCTGTGAGGGCCACCAGGTATGTCGCGATGGCTCCCACCGGGATGGCGATTCCATAGCCGGCGACCAGGCCCGCGACCAGGGCGGCGATCATGCTCGTGAGAGCGTCGGCCTCCATGGTCGGCCGGACTGCTGCTGGCCCCGCACCGAGGGGATGGGCGCGGCCGTGGCAGCGACCGCGGTACCGGTCGTGGCGAGCACGAGGGCGAGTCTTGTGTGGTTCACACCAAATCCTTCTCGGTTGATCAACGGGTGCGGCGACCCGGATCGCTGGGTAATGCGCCGGTGGCCACGATGGTCTCCAGACCTCGTGACACACGGACGCAACGCTTCCTCAGGAACCGTCCCCGGTTTCCCGCGAGCCGCCAGTCTTTGTTGACGTAATGTGTTTCCCGGGCATCAACCAGGCTCTCGCGCCGGCCGGGTTCGGGGAAGGCGCCAGAAGTCGCCGACGAGGCCGCACTGTTGAAGCAGAGTCTGGTTGTGATCGCGCGTATGCGCAGCGTAATCCGGTCGCAGGCGATCTCCGTACCAGGGCCCAGAGAGCCGCCAGACCGTAATGGCGTCGACCGTCTGACCCCCTCTCTGACCTTCCCTCCTCGACCACTCCTCGACATGGCTGCGGTCGCAGAACATTCGAATCATGGTGCAAGTGCCGACAACGTCGTCCCACCACTGGTCCGCCGGCTTGGGGAACCACACCGCGAGCGTCGCGGGCGGAGGGGTGGCCGGTCCGATAGCCAGCGCCAGTTGTGCGCCACAGTTTGGACATGCGGTGTCGATTCGGACATCGAGTCCGAGTGCGGCGCTGATGCCGAACGAGTCCCACGCGCAGCCGCCCCACCACCGTCGGTCGTCCCGCCCGTCAGAAGGCGTCACCACGAAAGCCATCGGCCATGCGGAGAACGGATGGGCCATCCGGACAGCGTCTCCGTCAGGAGCCAGGACGAGAGCGTGCTCGTCTGCGAGCGTGCGGAGCATCTCCTGGACGAGTGCCGATGTGAGGCCCCGCTTTCGGGCGAGTTCCGCAACAGATGGCGCGCGTCCCTCAGCGGCCAAGGTCTTGTAGACCAGGTTCCTTAGGGCCCACGCGTTGGGCGAGTTCATGCGGCGTTTCTCCCTATCATGAGCGCGACACCGGCGAGCTCGTGAGCGCGGTGGCCAGGCCCGCGACGTTCCCACCGGACCTGCCAGAGGGCAACCAAATTCTCGATCAATACTTCGCCTTCATATCCCAAGAATCCCCGCGGCACGTTTGGGCTCATAGGATTGACGTGATGTCATAGCGACAGTTTGAATCCGTCGTGGCTGCGTACGAAGCCCAGCGAGTCGTAGAAACGATGGGCTTCGAGGCGCCGCTTGTTGCTGGTGAGCTGCACCAGTGTGCAGCCACGGGCACGGGCCCGTTCGATGGCCCAAGTGAGCAGCTCGCGGCCGAGACCGGCCCCGCGCCGGTCAGCGCGTACCCTCACTCCCTCTATCAGTGCACGCTCTTGGCCGTGACGTCCCAGACCGGGGATATAGGTGAGTTGTAGATAGCCGAGGACCGTACCGTCGCCCTCATCCAAGACCACCATCTCGTTACGTCCGTCGGCGTGCACAGCCTCGAACGCCTGATCGTATGCCTCGTCAACCACCACGGTCCGGGGATCCACAACAGCTTCCTCATTGGACAGCAACGCGATGATTGCGGGCAGGTCCCGCCGTGTCGCAATACGGAAGATTACGCTGGAAGTGTGACCGGCCATCAGGTCTCCATTTTCGCATTATTGCGGTTTATGCTCCGGTTAGCGTGGCAGTGACAAAGGCTCCGAAGGCGACGGGGCCAACCCGCCACTCGGTTGTAAGTGACGGGCGCCAGGTCTTGACCGTCCCGAAAGATTCGTGCCTCGCAAGTTATGTGCCTGGTATCCGCCGGCAGGTGAGCACCGCATGCTTCTGGACGTCGATCTGATGAGAGACGCGGCCAGGGAAGGACGGTGACCGGGATCTCACCCGTTGAGAAACAGGTCGCCCCGGCTGACGGTGACAGCGTGGCCGCCGACATGAACCTGGTCATCTCCCACCCGCAGTGCGAGCCGGCCCCGCCGCGCCGACGCCTGCACCGCTTCCAACCGGGCGCGGCCGAGCCGCGTCGCCCACAACGGGCCGAGAACGGCGTGGGCCGATCCGGTGACGTGATCCTCGTCCAAGCCGTGCGCGGGCACGAATACCCGTGAGGTGAAGTCGGCGTCCGCGCCGCCCGGCGCGGTCACGATCAGGCGGCCGACGGGCAGGCGGAGGATCTGCGGGATGTCCGGCCGCACCGCCTCCACCTGCGCCGCGGTGTCGAGCGTGAGGACATATTCGTGGTCGTTGCTCGCGAATCCGGCGGCTGCGGTGAGGCCGAGCGCGTCGAGCGCGGCTCGGGGGGCCTGGCCCTGCGTCACAGGGACGGCGGGAAAGCCCAGCCAGATGAGCTGGTCGCGGCGGCGCGCGGTCAGCGTTCCGTCCCTGTGGCGGAAGACGATCTCATCCTGGTCCAGCACGTGGGCGGCGGCCAGGGTGGCGTGGCCGCACAGCGGCAGCTCGCGTGACGGCGTGAACCAGCGGATCCCCCAAGCGCCCGCTTCCGGCCATACGAACGCGCTGGTGGGCTGGTGCAACTCGGCCGCGGTTGCCTGCATCCACGTCCTATCCGTGGGAGCACCGAGCATGACGACGGCTGCGGGGTTACCGGTGAAGGGCTGCTCCGCGAACGCATCAACGAGGAACCACGCGGTCACCTCAGACTCCTTCCACGAAGGTCCGCTTGCTGTCGGTGTTGCACATGCGCAGTGGGTCAAGCCGAAGGAGGGCGTATCGAACGGTGCTGCTTGATGCTGTTACGCGCCGTTCGGCTCGTATGCCTTGTCTGATCATCACTGCCGTTCGAGGTCGGTTGAGCCCTTGATTGTTCTCGGGGTACTGTCCGCGGCCATGACCGCTTACCTGATCGCTACCGTCCGTCCGACCGGGAACGCCGAGGAACTCGCCGAGTATCGGCAGCGTGTCGGCCCGACCCTGGAACCGTACGGAGGACGGTATCTGGCCCGAAGCGAGCCGATCGCCGTGCTGGAGGGAGACTGGGGCGGCGCGCAGGTGGTGGTCGTGGAGTTTCCCGACACCGCGTCCGCCCGAGCCTGGAACGATTCGGCGGCCTACCGGGAGATCGCTTCGCTGAGGATGCGTAACACCCTCAGCGTCCGGGTGATCGTGGAAGGTGTGGCTGAGGCGTGAACCGGACGCTCCACCATCGCGCGCTGACCTATGGGCGGTGCCGGCCGCCCCACGGCAGGAGCGGCCGACAGGACCATCGGGGAGAGTGTTCATAGGAGGCTGGTTAGCAAGCGTTCCTGGTACTCGCGAACATCCGCGCGCACCGCGACCTTGAGAGGCGGCCGGTGGCCCTGGTCCGCGCCTCGCCGCCCGTCCCACAAGGTCGTCCCGCGGGTGTGTTCTCCATGCAGCTCGACGCGTACGGGGCGCTCGATGTACTCCGCAAGCGAGGGATCTATGGCCAGCATGGCGGCAAGGGCATCGTGGATCACGACGCCGCGGGCGTCCAGGAGCGGCCGGTAGGCGTTCACGTAGAAAGCTAGAATCCGGGTGGCTAGCTGAGCGGTGGTGGTATCACCGGCGGCCAGCCGGTCCAGCCATGTGCCGTCCATGGCGGTGGGGTGAGTGGCATCAAGGGGCACCAGCGTGAGTGGCCAGGGCGCGTTGAAGACCAGCTCGGCAGCCTCCGGATCGTGCCAGACGTTCGCCTCGGCATGGCTGGTGACGTTGCCCGGATGCTCGAGTGCACCCCCCATCACGATGACTTGGCGGACCAGGCCGGTCAGTGACGGTTCGAGTAGCAACGCGATGGCGAGGTTGGTCAGCGGACCGATCGCCAGGAGCGTCAGCTCACCGGGACGCGATCGTGCTAGCCGGATGATCTGATCCGGAGCCGACATATCCACCGGCGAGCCGTAGGGCTCGGGCAGGTTGGTGTCACCGAGACCATCCGCGCCGTGGAAGCCGTAGGCATACCGTGCCTGTCCGGCCATGGGTGCGGCGGCGCCGATGGCCACAGGAACGGCGGGAAGCCCTGCGAGCTCCAGGATCCGCAGCGTGTTGAACGCCCCAATGTCGGCAGGAACGTTGCCATGGACCGTGCCGACAGCCGCCAGCTCGGCATGCCCTTCTTTCACCAAAGAGGCCAGATACAGCAGAGTCAGCGCGTCATCGATGCCGGTGTCGCAATCGAGCAGAATGGTTGGTTTCACGAGAGCTTATTTAGCTTCATGAGCCACCCCTCGGCAACGCAATATCTCGCCCGGCCGTGCCGTTCGACAAGTCGGCCAGCGGATTGGTCACCCTCTTCGACCTGCCCACTTCCATTGATCGCAGCTCCACCAATCCTCCTCACGGGGAGACATGGAACGCGCCAAGCTGGAGATGGAGCGTGATGTGCTCCACCGATCGGGCCCTCTGCTGGAGGAGCCGGGAAACGGGTGAGCGTGGCAGCCTTCACGCCGGCTGGAAGACCAGATACGGCGTCGACCACGAACCGGTGGTCGTCGGCATCGTCGGCGCAGATTGAACATCGGATGGTAGCGGCGGTAGCGGGGCACGCGGTGCCGAGCCCGGCCTCGCTGACGTCGGGGCCCCGACGGCAGCTGTCGAGAATCAGCTGGTTCCGGTGTGACGAATCCTCTATCATTCCCACATGTGGGACAATATCCCAGATGCGGGCGTGCATGCTATGTGGGATGTCCTCGCAGGCCATACGGCTGGAAGGTGACGCAGGGCTAGCTGGTGTCCGGCTACCGCAGGCGTCGGCGAAGGAGCGAGATGAACATCGTTGTGGACGATCTGTCCGGTCCGCAGATCGCCGGCTTCCTCAATGAGCATGTCCAGCAGATGCGGTCCATCACGCCGCTGGAGAGCAAACACGCTCTCGACCTCGACGGGCTCCGCGCGCCTGAGGTCACCTTCTGGTCGGTGATGGACGGCGAGGTGGTGGTGGGCTGCGGCGCGATCAAGAAACTGGACGCGACCCACGCCGAGTTGAAGTCGATGCGCACCGCACCGGCGCGCAAACGAACCGGGATCGCCTCCCTGCTGCTGAAACACATCATCACCGAGACGCGACGCCTGGGCTTCACCCGGCTGAGCCTGGAGACCGGCTCAGCCGAGTTCTTCCTCCCCGCAAGGAAGCTGTATGAGAAGTTCGGTTTCCACCCCTGCGAACCCTTCGCGGACTACCAACCCGACCCCAACAGCGTGTACATGACAAGACTCCTCTAAAGAGGCACTCGTGGTCACCGTAAGAGTCCGTGAGGTGGGACGGCGCCGGCGCGCTGCGGGCAACACGTGCTGTAGATCGGCGGTCAGTGACTTGCGCAACATTGCGCGGAAGCGCGGCCGGTCACTTCGGCATAGGCGCTCGAACCATCGCGGCATACGGGCCTTGACGCCGGGGCGGTCGCGTACCCACGCCTGGATGGTGCCGGCCTCGCGGTCGGGCGAGACGTCGACGCGTTTACGGATCTGATCCTCGCCGAGCACGGTGGGCGTGGCTGCGGCGCAGGGCGAAGTCGTCAAGTCGTCGTTCTCATCCTTTGAGGGTTTTATGAGTTTTGTTCAGTTGTTGTTGTCGCGGGTTGTGTGGTGGTTGTGGCGGTCGTCATCGGTGCCGACGTCGGTTGTGGCTTTTGTGGCACCTTTGGGGTTTTGTCTTTTGGGGTGTTGGGCGCTGGTGGTTGTGGGTGGAGTGATGGTGTTCGTGGGTGAGGTGGTGTTGTTGGGTGGGCGGCGGTGGCGGGCGGTTCCGGATGCGGGCAAGACGATGGCCGGTCTGGTGTTGGCAGGGTTGGTGGTGACCTCTGGAGGGTTTCCTACCGAGTCGCCTACTGCCCTGCAGATGGGGCTTTTGGCGGTCGGGATGATGGTGGTCGAGGCGGTGATGAGCGGGTCGCTGCGGGCGGTGTTGGTTGCGGATGGGCTGGCGCGGGCGGGGTGCGCTGCCGGTTTCACGTTGCTGGTGGTGACCGCAGTGCGGACCGGGCAGGTGGCCTGGGCGGTGCCGGCGGTGGTTCCCGCGGTGGCCCATCACCTGATCTCTCGTCGTGTTCTGCTGACGCGGGAGCGGGCGCGTTCCACCGCGGAACGCCTCCCGAGGTTGCCCCGTTTGATGGCGGCGGGACGGACGACGGCCGCCGAACTCGCCGCGTTCGTGGGTGACCTGCGCCAGACCATGGGCGCCGATGTGCTGTGGTTGCACACACCTCTTCCCTCAGGCACCGTCTGGGCCAAGGCCTCCGATACGGGCACCGTCCACCATGATCGGTACCCGACCGAACTGGACCCCTTCACCCCTCCCGCCTCTGGCACGCGGCCACAGATGGTCACCAAGAAAACGCTTCCCGCGGGCTGGCGGGCCGGGGTGCATGTGCCGCTTCAGGCCCCGGACGGGCAAGACGCCGGGTATCTGCTGATGGGCTGGAAACGACTCAACGGCCCTTACCTAGCGTCCTGGATGATCACCGGAGTCCTGGCCATCGTCATCACCAGCACGGCCCGCGCACTGGGCGCGTTCTGGATGAACCTTTGGACCACCCACGAACTACAAGACGAACGCGCACGCCTCAGCGCCGCCATCGACCACTCCGACGTGGCGATCCTCGCCCTGGACACATCCGGCCACATCGTGGTCTGGAACACCGCGATGGCCAACATGACCGGCATATCGCCCGGCGAGGCCATCGGATGCCGCACCACCGAATTGTTCACACTGAAGAGTGAGGACGGCACCGTGATCGACCTCACCGACAACCCCTCCGGCACACCCACGCTGACCATCCGCGACGGACGCACCCTGTGGGTGGAGATCTCCTGCTCCAGCTCAGCCGACCCCACCACCGCCGGATTGCTCACCGCCGTCTTCGTCGACAAATCAGCCGAACGCCAACTCGACTACATGCGCCACCTGCTCCTGGTCTCGGTCCACCACGAACTCCACGGCCCCCTCACCACCATCCGCGGCCACGCCCAACTCCTCAACATGACCACCACCGACCAAGACGGTACCGATTCCTGCGAAGCCATCCTTGACGCCGTCGAAATGATGCAACACGTCATCACCGACCTCGTCCACGTCATCGAAGGCAACCCGACCGCCCGACCCACAGCCACCGACAAAACCATCGCCACCCCAAACCTGCTCCGCAAAACCGTGCAAAGCCTCCCGGCGATCGCATCGCGCACCCGAATTCACACACCCACCCATTTCGACCTACGCGGCGACCCCGTCCGGCTACGCCAATGCCTTCTCATCATCCTCACCAACGCAGAAAAATACGCAGCCACTGGCCCCATCACCATCACAACACGCAAAAACGGCGACTGCGGCATCATCGAAATCACCGACCAAGGACCCGGCATTCCCGACACCGAAAAACACCTCGTACTCAAGCCCTACTATCGATCCCCCACCACCAAAAACAAACCGGGATCAGGACTCGGACTCCACATCGCCAACGTCCTCATCACCTCAATGCACGGCCACATCAACCTCACAACCCCACCAACAGGTGGCCTCCGAATCTCCCTATCACTGCCACTAGCCACGGCGAGAACACCACACCAACACTAAACAGGCACGCGGGGCCAACTCGGTTTCCTCCGCCGGCGTATCAAGGCCGCGGCCTTCCCGCGGGAGAAGTCGCTGCGCGCGTTCGACTTCGACGCCAACTCCAACATCGACCCGGCCACCATCCACACCTGGCCACCTGCGAATGGGTCAATAAGGGCCAGCCGCTCTGCCTGATCGGCGACTCCGGCACCGGCAATCCCACCCGCTGATCGCACTCGGCACCGAGGCCGCGATGAAGGGCTACCGGGTCAAATGCACCCTCGCCACCGAGCTGGTGAACGAACTGGTCGAAGCCGCCGATGACATGGTGCTCAACAAGACCATCCGCGCTACGGCCGCGTTGACCTGCTCTGCATCGACGAACTCGGCTACATGGAACTCGACCGGCGCGGCGCACCGATTCTTACCGCCTCGCCCAGACCCGTGCCCGGACCGAACAGAACGTCGGCTGACCACCCTCAGGTCGTGAGATCCCAGACGCGGACCACGCCGTCCCTGCCGGCGGTCAGCGCGACCGGGCGGCCCTGGACCTTTGTCGTGGTCACCGTGGTGATTGTTCCCTCATGACCATGCAATGGCGCGCCGAGCTGGATACCGCGGGTAAGGTCCCAGATTCGTGCGACCCCGTCGTCGCTGCCGGTCAGCGCGATCGTTCGCCCCTCGAACAGGGTGGCGTCCATGGCCAAGATCTCTGTCTCGTGCGCACCGATCGGGTCCCCGATCGGCCTGGCGTCGGCCAGGTTCCAACGCCAAAGGACACCGGCGTCGTTCGCCGCCGCCACCATGGTCTCCGACAGCACGACAGCGCGGAACAGGCCAGCACCGACAATCGAGTGCAGCCGCTCCGCGCTCTCCAGGTCCGTCACCAGCACCTCGTCGCCGCACGTTGACGCCACGAGCGCGCGCCCGCCGATCCATTCGACAGCGATGTCTCCCATGTCGTCCGAGTGCCCGGGAAGCTCGCGGCATCGCTCATCGATCCACTCCGGGGACGACGGATCCCACTCGAAATGATCGGGCCTGGAACTGCCCGCGATGAGGGCTAGGCGCCCATCCAGTACGGCCGTGTCCAGGGCATGGACACCGCCGTGGCTCAGAATGACACCGCTGAGCAGCTCACCGCTCATCACGTCCCACAGTGCCGGACCCTGGTGGTGACCGCCCGTTGCCAATACCACCCGCCCACCGACGACTTCCGCGCCCACGAACATAAAGTCGGGGTAGAGGTGAGGGGCGATCTCGTCGCCGTCTTCACCCTCCTCATCCTCCTCGCCCTCGTATTCCCTGAGTGCCTCCAGCGGGCGTTCGGCCCACTCGTCACCGAGTACATCCCAGGTCCACACGCGATTCTGGCGGTCGGCGCACACCACCAGTGGACGCCCGTCCAGGTCGACCACCGCAAGATCTTCCACCGGCGACTCAGACGGCAGCGCACCGCTTCGGAACATCCGTTCGACAGGCATACACAAGATCGTAAAGAGAGCTCGGCCTCAATTCCGGAAGATCAACAATTCGTGAGCGGATGCGCCATCGAGAGGACCTGGGGCCGTCACCCCAGGGACTCCACCCGTCCACCAGCGCAGGGCCCGCTCAGAAGTCGTCCAGCCGCATCGCGCCCTCTAGACGGACGTCAATCCCGTCTTCGCGATGCTCACTGGTGCTGAATCTCATCGGCATCTCCGCCTCGTTGATCACCGACTGGTACCCGAAGCCGCCGACATCCGCTGCCGGTTCTCAATGACAGAGCCAGCGGGCAACGGCCAGCGGGTTGATGGCATAGACCTTGCGGCCGGTGGCGCGCAGGCAGGCGACCAGAAGGCCACGGCCGGTCTCGATCGCGACGGGAATCTGATCCTCGTGGGTGTCGCCGTGCTCGGCGAACAGCTCGAGCAGTGCTTTGTAGCCGGCGGCGTCATCGGGGACGCGCTTGCGTGCGACCCTTGCGCGCTGAATAGGAATGTTCAGGCCCGCGAGGCCGTGTCCTCGGGACGCAGGTGCCTCATCAGCTCACCGAACCTGGTCCAAGCGCCCGCGGCGGGTTCGTCGCCGAACCCGTACCACACGGCCGGTTCGCGTTCCCGCCCGATCGGTCTGCCTTCGGCAGGGGCGGCCAGGGCGTGGTCCAGGCCGATTTCCCGCACACCATCGGTGCCGACCGCGAGGCCGACGGGTACCGGCGCCCCGCACCAGCGTGCGGGATACGTCAGATCCGTACGCCCGCGGCTCCGCTGGATGGTCATCGACAGCAGCACGCCCGCGTCCGCGAAGCCGGCTGCGAGCCTTTCGAGCACGCCAAGCGGCGGTTCCTCGGCCGGCCCATAGCTCACCAGGAACGAGATCGCCTCCTTGACGCCCGAGGTCACCCGGGAGACCAGCGTGCTCCCGACGAAGCGGCGTGTGCCGGAGCCGGTGAACATCAACCAGGTCGAGCGGGGAGACCGGCGGTGGCACAGCTCGGTCACCGCGGCGCGGTCCCATGGGTTCACGGCCGGTTCGGCGACGCCCCAGCCGGCGGGCTCGCCGCCGCAGAGGGTCCCGGCCAGGCTCTCGATGGCACCGCCGAGGACCAGGTCGAGAGTTGCCTCGTGCCGGACCTTCACGTCGAGCATCAGATGGGTTCCCAGGTTCGGTACCGGCCGCGTGAAGGTCCGCGACGGACCTGCCTTGGCCTGCTCGGTCAGGATCACGAACGCCGAGCCGTCCCAGGTCAGCGGGATGCCAGAGAGGCCGTCGAAGAAGCCGTCGTCGCCCGGCTCGCGTACCACCCACCGGTAGCCTGGACCGGAGAGCGCCGCCCGCATCGCCGGGGTGATCCGTGCGGCGGCCGAGGTGAGGATCTGCAGGCTCTGCTGGGCCTGGGCACACGCCGACACCGCATCCACCAGCCAGGCCGTGAGCGGAACCAGCGAGCGTTTCTGGACGATCACGGCGGCCTGGTCGGTGACGATGTCGACCGCGGGATGGATGAAGCTCCCGGGAGCCTCCTCCGTCCACCCGTTCCCGTGCTCGGCGTTCTCGGGGCCACCCGCCGCGCTCGTCATGCCATCGCTCCGGTCCATACCGTGCCTCCGAGCCGACGGACCAGTTCCTCGGCGAATTTCCGTGCGAGCGCTGCGGAACGCTCGTCCGCGATGGTCGCGCGTGCCTCCACCCACCAGATCGGCGTGGGGACCTTCGCCGCGACCTCGGCCCCGAGCAGCCGCTCCACCTCTCCCTCCACCCGGACGAACTGGGGCGCCTCGATGCTCACCAGCGCCTGCCCCTCCTCATCGCAGAGCTGGATGATGGCGCCCCCGGCAGTGCCCCGCACCCGGAGCGTCTCGTCGGTGTCGGCCATGCTGTCGACCAGGCTTCGTACCTGCGGTGCGGTCCGTACCAGGGCGACGACGTCGTGAGTCACAGGTCCTCCCTCAGCTCGCGTGCGCGGCACCGGCCGGAGCCTCGAGCAGCGCTGTCTGGACCAGATGTGCCTGTTCGCCGCGGCGGATCCACTTGCCGCGGCCGGCGGGCTGCTGGGCGGCGTACACCCGGGGGAACAACTGCCCCTCGGACCGGTCGCCGGCCATGAGCAGAGCGCTCGTACCGATCTCGCGCACCGCCTGGAGCAGAGGGTCGTACAGGCTCCGGCTCGCACCGGCCACCGGAAGCGTCACCACGAAGTGCAGTCCGATGTCACGCCCGGCCGGGATGAACGGCAGGAAGGGGTTGAGCGGCTGCTGCCCGGCGGCGGTGAGCAGGTGGTAGTCGTCCACGAGTACGACCACGTGCGGTCCGTCGAAGTGACTCTCTTCGGAGAGGTCGGCCTGGTCACCCTCATCGGGCATCCGGCCCTCGAGCTCCTTGGCCACCCCGGCGGCCAGTCCCGCGCACACCCGGGCATTGCTCGCGTAGCCGCCCAGATAGGGCTCGGGCACGAAGTCGCGCAGCGTTCGCCGCGGGTCCATGACGGCGAACACGACCTCCTGCGCTGAGTAGCGCTCGATGAGGCCGCGCGCTATGAGCCGTACGAGGTTGGTCTTGCCGCACTCACCGTCACCGAGGACCAGCAGGTTCTGGTCGTGGTCGAACAGATCCAGCAGCACCGGTTCGAAGGCTCGCTCGTCGATGCCGATCGGAACCCGGCGGGGTTCGGCCACCGGGGCCGGCAGCGTGCGTGTGGCCAGCTCGTAGGGCAGCACCCGGACGGGAGGAGCGGTAGGTCCTTGCCAGGCGCCGCGGATGGCCCGTGCGGTCGTCTCGACGACCTTTCCCAGGTCGTTCGCGTCCGGCCGGCGGTCGATCCGGGGCAGGGCCACATGCGCGAACAGCTTGGTGTCCGTGAGCGCCCGGCCCGGTTCCGTCGCACTGATGGTCTCGGCGAGCTTGCGGTCGATGGAAGAGTCGGACGGGTCGTTCAGGCGCAGCTCGATCCGCTGGCCGAAGTTGGACTGCATGGCCATCCGGACGTCGTTCCACCGCAGCATGCCCGCGACGATGTGGATGCCGTAACCGCCCCCGCGCCGCAGAAGATCGCTGATCATGTCGTCGATCTCCTCGAAATCGTCCCTGATCGCGCCGAAACCGTCGATGGCCAGGACGACGTCGGCGGAGGGCAGTTCCGGCAGCTCGCCGGCGGCGTGCATGGTGCGCAGCCGCTGGAGCGAGTCGATGCCGCGGAGCCGGAACACCTCCTGCCGGGACTCCAGCATCTCGGAGACTTCCTCGACCGTGCGCCGCACCCGTTCGTGGTCGGCGCGACCGGCGACGCCACCGACGTTGGGCAGCCCGGCGAGCGCCTGCAGGCCGCCGCCGACCAGGTCGACCGCGTAGACGGACGCCTGGCCGGGTGTGTGGGTGAGCGCCAGGGAGAGCACGAGGGTGCGCAGCAGAGTGGTCTTGCCGGTCTGCGGGCCTCCGATCAGCGCGATGTGGCCACCGGCGGCGGTCAGATCGAGGTTCCACAATCCCTGCCACTGCTTCTTGGGGTCGTCCAGCACTCCGACCGGCACGTTCAGCCACGGCACCCGAAGCGGCAGCCACACCCCGCCGTCGGTGACCCGTACCGGGCCGGTCACAGCATCGAGCGTGATCGCCGCCGGCAGAGGCGGCAGCCAGATGGGCCGCACCCGGTCGCCGTGCCGGCGTAGCTGATCCACCATCACGTCCAGGAGTGTGGGACCGACAGTGCGTTCGGGCAGGCCGGCCCCCTCGTCGACGGCCGCGGGTACGTGCTGCCCGGAGCCGGCCGTGTTGTACGCGGGGTAGGGCGACACGGGCGCCGCGACGTCGGCCTCCTCCGCGATCACCACCGGGCCACGGTGGGGACCGGAGACGTATCCGGCCTTGAACCGCTGGTAGAGGGTGGTGTCCACCTTGAGGTAGCCGAAGCCGGGCAACGTGGGGAGATGGAACGCGTCGGGGGTGTCGAGGATGGTCCGGCTCTCCTCCTCGGAAAAGGTACGCAGGCCAACCCGGTAGGACAGATAGCTGTCGAGGCCGCGCAGCTTGCCGCCCTCGATGCGCTGACTGGACAGCAGCAGGTGTACCCCGATGCTGCGACCGATGCGGCCGATGGACAGGAACAGCTCGATGAAGTCTGGCCGGGCGGTCAGCAACTCGCCGAACTCGTCGATGATCACCAAAAGGTGCGGCAACGGCGGCAGGCTCGTGTCGTGCCTGCGCCGGTAGGTGTAGTCGCCGATGTTGGCGATGTTGCCGGCGTCCTTCAGTACCTGCTGGCGCCGCTGCACCTCGCCCGCGAGGCTGGAGTACACCCGCTCGATCAACCCGGCGTCGTCCTCGAGGTTAGTGATGACGCCGGCGACGTGTGGGAGGCTCGCGAAGGGCGCGAAGGTGGCGCCGCCCTTGTAGTCGACCAGCATCATGCTGACCCGGTCCGGTGGATGTGAGGAAGCGAGGGCGAGCACCAGCGTGCGGAGCAGTTCGCTCTTGCCGGAGCCGGTGGCCCCCACACAGAGCCCGTGTGGTCCCATACCGAGCTGGGCCGACTCCTTCAGGTCGAGGATGACGGGCTCACCCGTGTCGTCCATGCCGATCGGTACGCGGAGGAAACCGCGCTCGGTGCGCGGCGCCCACAGCCGCTGGATGTCCAGGTCGCCCGGGTCGTCGACGTTCATCAGCGAGGTGAAGTCGACGTTGCCCGCGTCGGCCTCTTCCTTGAGCGACTCGCGTGACAGGCGGATCGGGGCGAGCATCCGCGCCAGCCCGCTCATCATGGGGGCGCTGACGTCGTCCACCGTGCCGGTCAGCGTCATGGGAGCCTCGCCGCGCATGTCCTCCAGTACCACCTGATCGCCCGAGACCGTCATCCGGATGGCGACCTCGCCCGGCTCATCCACCTGGTCGGCCACCAGGTGGATAACGGTCGCCGCCAGCTCCTGCGGCGCCAGCGTCTCGTCGGGCCGGACCAGGTCGTCGGCGACCCCGCCGTGCGTGTCGTGCACGACCACCAGCCGGCGCACCAGCTGGAGGGCCTCCCGCTGACCCATGCCTCGGCGGATCTCGGTGGCGAAGTCCCCACGCCGACGCAAGTCGTCAGCGAGCAACACGCCCAGCCGGAGGGGCGTCGGCGCGATCAGCCGGGCGTTCACGCCGCCGTCGCTCCGCTGCGGGTCCAGTACGTGCGGCAGCCACTTGAGCCAGTCCCAGTCCTCGTACCGCGGGCCGGAATGCATCACGGCGACCGCGACGTCCGCGGGAGCGTGGAAGACCGACAGCTGCAACAGCAGCGACCGCATCAGGCGCATGACGTCCTCGCGCGCGCCGACGACGCTCACGTTGCCGGCGATGTCCAGTGGCACCGTCAACGGCATGTCCGGCATGACCTCGTACCGGCGGATGGCCGCCTGCGCCTCGGAGGCCATAAAGGGATCGACGGGTGACAGGGCGCTGCCGTTCTCACCCAGCGTCAAAGGGGCGCCGGGCATGTAGCCGGTGCCGATCCGGACCCTGAGGAAATCCGTGTGTCGACGTCGTCGCTCCCACAGTCGAGCGGGGTCACGCACCACGTCGTACAGCGCCTCCGGGGGCGGGTCGAGCAGCCGTGCCTGCGTCCGGATCTCCCGCTCCGACCTGCCGAGGGTCTCGCGGAGCTCCTCCAGATAGTCGAGGTATCGCTCGCGCTGTGTGCGGCGCTGACGGCCTATCTGGCTCCGGCGAGACAGCAGCATGGCGCCTCCGCCCAGCACCGCGACGACGAGTATCACCGCGCCGAGTCCCATGAAAGCCGGGTTGCGCAACACGGTCATCATCGTGAGCGAGCTCACCATGCCGACGATCGGCAGAAGGCTCAGGAGCTGGTTGCCGCCGCTCTGCCCATCGGGAAGCGTGGGTGGTGCCTCCACCTGCCGTGTGTCCGGCCCGGCGGGCGGATGGACGGTACGCGCCGGTCGATGGACGATTCGCGTTGTCACCAGGTGTTCAGCAGACGCTCGAAGGTGCCGAAGGCGCCGAGCGCCACGGGCACCATGACGACGACGGCGACCGTCTCGATCCGGTTCACGATCCGGCGTAGCCGGGCCCGAACGTGTTCGGGCGGCTCGGCCGACAGCGCCACGATCGGCGGGACCAGCGCCATCAGCAGGATGCCGATCGCCGGGGCGACCGCCCACGAGTCATGGTCGGCCCAGGCCAACGCCAGGCACACGAGGGCCCACAGGGCGGCACCGAACAGCGCGATCTTCTCGATGGCCAGGGGAAAGGCACGCGCCCTGCTGGCGACCACGGTGGCCAACAAGAGGGAGAGCCCGGCGGTCCAGCCATCGAAGGCGGCGATCGGGCCGTACCCGGCCACGCCCACCGCGATCGCCACCGCTACAGCCGCCACCACCATGCTCCGGTGCGCACCGACCAGAGCGGTTGTCACGTCGGTGCGGGCCACCGTGCCGCCCTGGCTCCGCCGGTCATCCAGTGCTGTGAGTCCCGACAGCATCAGCGAGATCCGCAGCAGCAGGCTGAGCATGACCACGGAGACGATCGCGAGCACCGCGCCGACACGGGCACCATCCAGTCCCAGACCGGCACTGATCGTTCCGGCCATGGCCAGAACCAGGGCCACACCGCCGCCGATGGTCCCTCCGCGGTGCAGCGGCGACGTCAGCCCGAGCACGATGACGACCAGGCTCATGAGGACGGTCAGACCGCCCAAGCGGATCGAGCCGTCCCAGGCGTAGACATCGGCCGCGAACCAGATCGCCAGGCCGGCCAGGCTTCCGCCGCTGAGCGTGAGACCGGTCCCGAGCGGCTCGCGCCCCGTCACACCGACCGCCGTACCGGCGACGAGGATCAGCGCGGCGGCCACGGCCACGACGGCCAACCCTTTCGCCTCGGGCATCCGGTGTTCCACGATCGCGCCGATGGCGAGGCTCAACGCGACCGCGCTGAGTGTGGCGGTCCATCGCCGGGCGCCCGGCCCCCAGCGCCAGTTGTGACCGTCCAGGGCGTCGCCGACCATCTCGGGCACCTCGTGCACCACCGGAGGGGGCAGTGGCTCGTCGGCCTTGATCAGCCGGAGCACCGACGCATCAGGGACCCGTAGGTCAGCGAGGGTGGCGTTGCCGTCGAGTACCTCACCGGTCGTGGTGACCAGGTGGCGGAGTCGCGGCGGGTGCTCCACCTGGTCGCCGAGTAGTTGCAGCACATCGGGCATGAGGGCCCCGATCGGTTCCTGGGCGGGCAGAACCGCGTCCACCCTCCGCTGGTCACCGACGATCGTGACCCGGCTCCACGAAGCCACGGGGGCCGTCCTTTCTGCGTCGTTCCGCGCCGGTCGCCTGCCTGCAGCGTTGCTGTCGCCGAGTCCTATTTCGGGACGGCGGCCACAGAGACTCGTCCGAGGTATCCGTTGCGCAGCAACCAGCGGATGGTCGGCAGCTCAGGTGGGTCGGCGAACAGCCCGGCGTCGACGGTGAGGCGGACACCGCCGCCCGTGCCGTCGGTGCCCGTCGGCACGATCGAGGCGCGCACCTGGAACTGCTTGAGCACTTGGTATCGGTAGTAATTGGGCACCTTCGGATTCACCGTGACTCGTGCGGACGGGGGTAGTCCGCGTTGGCCGAAGGGAGTGCCATCGGGAGAGAGCGTCATCCCGCTCTCCTGGCCGAACGCGTCCACTAGCCGACCTGGCTCGAGGGGATACGGGAGGGGAGCGCCCGCGCTTCCGGCAATTCCGTTCCTGACATCCTGGACGAGTGATGCGGTGGCCTGGGCGGCCTGCCGTTCCTGTTGGATGGTGAGCCGGATCGGTGGTGTCTCCCTGATGGCGAGCTCGCCATACAGCCACCGGCACGCCTCGTCCTCGGTGCTGAACTCGGCTCCGATCCGGCCCTGACGGCCGTCCACCGTTCCGGCGGTGAAGCCGGTGCGGGTTTTGGCCAGCAGGTAATAGCTCGAAACACTTCTGGGCCGGTGCTGCCCCGGGAGGGCGTACAGCGAGGCGGACACATCGGCCTGGCTGAGGGCTTCGCGGAGCATGCGAAACGTCACCTGGGAGCCCACCCAGCCGGCCGGGATCGGTACGTCGGGCGCGGCCGGGGGCGAGGTCGTCGGCCGCGACTGCTGGACCTGCTGCTGCTTCTGCTTCAGCAGTTGGGTCTTGACCAGGGACCACCCGACGCAGCCCGCGCACACGACCGCGGCGAGGCACAGCCCCACGATGATCTTGTTAAGGCTCTCGTCGAGCGTGCGTCGGGTGCGGTGCCGCCCGAACAGCACCGCGTCACGGAGTCGGCGGCGCCGGACCGCCACCGACTCCAGGAGCTGTGTGTCGTAGTCTCGGGCCATTTACATCTGCCGGTCGGAGCTGTTGGATCCCCAGGGCGTCAGATCGCCTCGACCGCCGCCCTCGCCTTGGAGAGCGTCGTCTGGGCAATGCCATCGTTACCCTCGAGCGTGCTCTTCACCAGCCGGATGATCTCGCGGACCTCGTTCGCGGCGTCGTGCCACTTGCGTTCCTTGCCGCCGTACACTTCCGAGACCCCGGTCGCCACGAAGTCGGACAGTGCGTTCGAGACATTTGTGCCGTGCTGGCCGATCACCGCCTCGAGCCGTTGGATAATGAAATGGATGTTGAGCTGCGCCTCCTGCGAGGCGGCCGTGTCATAGCTGCGCCGTCCGTCGCCGTCCATCTCGGTCTCCTCGTTCTCGCTCAGGCGCCGTGTCTGAATTTGGCTGCGTGGAAGTTGGCTGAGCTCATCTTCGACTGGGCGTCATCTGCCATCGCCTGATCGCCCGTCAAGAACGCTCTTTCCATACCGACCTGGCCGGTGTTGACCGACCTCAGTCCCGCGTGAAGGTCGGTCGCGATCTGGTCGGCATGAGCTTTGAATCGGTCGAAGGTCTTCTTGCCCTCGCCGTCGAACTTGCCCTTGAGAGGCTCCGCTGCCTGGATCAACTGTTTGATGAGAGTGCCCAAATCATGCGTCGAGATTTGGGTTCCGCGCGCCAAGTTGACCAACGTGTGCTGGCCGTGGTTCCACCGGGCTGGCACGCCCTCACCTCCCCATTCGGTTCGTCGTTCCTCGTGCTCCATCCGCCATCGAAGCCATCACGTTCCGTGGGTTTTGTACGAGCCACGTGCGTACGGCTAACAGATGGGACCGTCCGGCGTCCAGGCGTCGCGGCAACCGTCAAGTTGAAATCCGGGGCCCCGGCATCCCTCACGAGACCGGTCGGACAACCTGGACGGCGCACTGAGTAACGATCAGTTGCTAAGAATGGCTCAGTGATCGATATACCGTGACATCGCCGGAACCGATCCGGCCCGTGACTCATCCAACAGATCGCTGTGCGACCCCAACTGACGTTAGGCCAGGTCATGAAGTTCGAGATCGTAGAGCAGCCCGGAGAGGCCCGGCCACTGGACGATCACGCCCATGAGGACAGTCCCTCGATCGAACTTCAGGAGTCGCTGGACCCCATTCAGGGGCTGAAGGTCGGGACGGCCCAGCTTGTCTCTGCGGTCCAGGCCGAGGCGCACCAGATCAGCGAGTGCCTGGCGGAGATGAGGGCCGTGGCGGCGAGGAACGCGGCGGAGCGGCTCAGGCGGGACGGCCGGCCCGTGCCCGCTCAGCCGCCGGCGAGCTTCCGCGCCGCCCGGTTCGGCCGTTCATCCGGGGATCGCCCTGACGCTGGACGACTTTCAGCCGGTGACATCGGCTCTACAGAGTGACGAGGACGGACGGAGGCAGCGCTCATGGAAGACGGCTGGCACATCTGTGCGCTCGGGGTCATGAGTATCGTGACGAAGGTCGGTGGTCATGTTACCGATGCCCAACCCGGAGGCAATACCCTCGAGCGCCACTTTAACGACTTCGGCGACCACTTCTATAATGCCGTAATAGGTGTAGGGAGTGCCGGAAAAGGTGCGGCGAGCTCGCCGATCGGCACTGCGCTGAACGAGTTCGTTCATCATTACAAGCCCACCCTTAAAGGAATGGCGACTAAGACGGGACGCTGCATTAAGGGTGTGGTCGACGCGACCAACTACTACCTTCTGGCTGATCACGAAATGGGTGCGGAGGCAAAGAAGCACCTTAAGATGGCGCGCCTGGCGGAGAAGATGGCGATCAACGTGAAATAGCATGAGAGATGTCGTCCGGCGCGATCCTGGATTTTGGTAGCGGTGTGGGTTCCGTTTCCCGATGTGCGTGGACGTGTGATCATACCTCGGGGGTGTGGTTTTGGCTGGTGTGATTGATCCGGATGCGATTCCTGTTCCGTCGGTGGATCCGGAAGTGGTGGATGCGGCGGGGCGGGCGATCAAGGCTGATGGTGAGAGTATCGCTGAGATCGGTCATGATATTGATTCTGACTGGCAGGGGTTGAAGCAGTTTTATTTTTCGCCTGAGGCGAAGTTGTTGTTTGAGAAGACTAAGGAGGTGGCGTCGGCCGGCGACAAGATGAAGGCGCCGTTGCAGGTCGTCGGTCAGGCTCTCATTGATTTTGCTGAGACGGCGAAGTTGCTGGTGGCGGATCTGAATCGTTTGAAGTCGAAGGCTGTGGCGTTTCGGAAGAAGATCGACGGGGATGACGATTGGCGTGAGGACGAGGATAAGGTCAACGAGCATAACAATCTGAACGATGACATCTTCGCCAAGCTGGTCGCGTACCAGACGGCTGAGCGGGATTGCGCAAATAAGATCACCGCGTTGTTCGGTGGGACGCATTTCATCGGCACGGATCCGACGTCGGGAAAGCAATTCGCCAGGCGTGGTGATGAGGTCTACGGCTTCACCAAGCCGGTGGACGGTATCGAGACGCCGTGGGCGAAGCCGCAGACCTATGACGCTCCGTGGTATGAGGATGTCGGGAACGGAATCAAGGACTTCGGTGTCGGTATCGCCCAGGGTGTTTCTTCGTTCGTGGGCATGTACGGCGCGGACGGCTGGGGCTGGCAGGGTACGGATGGTCTGCTGGACAACTGGGAAAGCCTAGACAAGAGCATCGCCGGGCTGTCCACCCTCGGCCCGCTCGGCTTGCTCCCTGACGGCTGGGGCGCATCGAGCTGGGGGGATCTTAATGATAACTGGCTGAATCTGGTGAAAGGGCTGGTTCCGTACCAGGAGTGGGACGGGGGAAACGGCGCCGGCTACGTCATCACCAACAGCATTTTGAACGTCGGCTCGCTTTTCGTCGGTCCTGGGATTGTGAAGGGCGCGGCGGCAGCCGTCCGCGGGCTCAAAGTCGTCGAAGGTGTCAGTGAGGCGGGCAGGTTCGGCTCCCTGGGCCGGGATTTCATGGCCGGCTTCAAGGACGCCTACCCCAGCATCGCCAACCTGAAAGACTCTCTGGACAAGCTTACGGACAAGCTTGGCAAGCAGACGGACCTTCTCGACGATGCCGACAACCTCCACGTGCCCGACGCTAAGACTCCCGACATTCCCGACCAACAAGTGCCGGACCACGAACCCGTCCATGTCGGTGACAACGGCCATCCCGGAGGTCACCACGACACCAACGACCACGACGGCGGGCATAACGACCGCAGCGGAAATGAAAAAGGAGGCAACGACGGTCGTGCCGACCCGAATAGCCACCACGAGCCGAATGATGGAAACGCGGGTACCGGGGACGACAGGACGGACTCGAACAGGCACCACGATCCGGGCGGGCAAGACGATTCAGCCGGTGATCACGGTGACCACCGTGACCACGGTGACCATGGTGGGCCCGGTCATGACGGTCACGCTGACCCCAACGGCCGTCATGACTCGGGCGACGGACCGGCCGATCCGAACAAAGGACACGACAACGGCACGCCCGATCCGGCAGAGGCCAAGAAGCTCGCCAGGGCCAACAGACTCGAGAACAATCTGCGGGACGGAGGCCTCACGGATGACCAGATCAGTCGGCTCCGTGGAGATCTGTCGCGGGACAGCCATCAGTGGCAGCGGCTCGCGTCAGCCCTCGAACAGGGGTTCGGCAAGAAGGTCAAGGGGCTGCTGCATCCAAGGGCTGTGGACTTCGCCATGGACGGTGGGCGCACCATCGACCCGAAAACGTTCGCGTACCGCTACGAGTACTTCAAGGCCCGTTTTGACCAGTTGCAGGAACAGGTACGCAAGGAGGTCGGGAGCGGGCAACTCAAACTCGACCACAAGAGCGTCACTGAGGAGGCTGCCGAACGGTTCGGCGACCTGGACCTGAAGGCGGATCTGAAGGCCGACCTTGATGCCCTCCAGGGCGTACGCCCCCATCCGGCGTCCGTGAAGCCGAGTCTGTCCGGCCCGGATTTGGAGGCTGCGGTACGTTCGAAGGCAGGTGACATCGACATGGGGTCGGATACCGCGGCCGCCTACCATGCTCGGAAGCATTACCACGAACTTCCCGCTGACGAGGTCACCGGAAACCTCATGCGCGACTACTTCGGCAGCGCGCAGCGGACTATCCACGATGGTCAGTTGTGGCGGCGGGAGCCGCTGAACGGCGGCGGTGAACGGCTCTTCTTCCTCCGGGAGGTGGTGGACGCCACGGGCAAGACCAGGAAGATGCAAGCGGTCGTCATCGCCAGAGATGGCAGGCTCATCATGTCGACTTACCGGTTGGCCACACAGTGACCGTGGAGTCCGAGATGGATCTTTCTGCAGAGGAGACGATGCGTGGGATCGTGTCCGCCCTCGAACGGGCGGTGCCGGGTCCTCCGAACGGGCAGGCGCTCGTTCGCGACGCGATGGAGGGTTTGCTCACGCTGCGGGAGGCGGCGCGGCAAGGAGACGTCCCGGACCCGGGCGAGCTGCACCGATTCCGCGAACGGGTGGCCGAACTGCTGAAGAGCGGTCACAACCCTGGACAGCTCGCGGCGTATCGCGGCCGTGTCCTGATGAACGCGCAGCGGGGCCGTTTCGATGGGTATGAGCCCGCGTCACGAGGGCGTTCGGCGCTGCAGATCCTGCTGGTGGACTTCGCCGACGGGGATCTGTTCGACGATCTGGCCCGCGCGGATCTGGAGGAGATCGATGAGGAGCTGGAGGACGCGGCGGATGAGGCCCCTCCGATCCGCGACGTGCCGTCGTGGGTACCCGAGTCGCATTGGTGGTGGCGGGCGCCGAAGCGCACGGATATGAGCGAAGAGGAGCGACGGCACCGGTTGTACGGGGGAGAACTCGATGAGTAAGAGCTCCGGAGAGCCGGCTCCCACCGGTACCGGAGCGGCCGGCGGAATGGGATGTTCGAGCCATGAGTGACCGGCGTGAAGCGGAGCAGATCGCCGTGGATCGACTCCTGGCCGATCCACAGGCGTTGCGTGACCGGCTGGCCGACGACGTGGCGGAGGTCTCTGCACAGGGGCGTGGTGATGTCCTGGTCAGCCCGGCCGCTGGATCCCTGGCGGTGGCCGAGGTCGTGCGGGCGCGGGCGCACCGGCTGGCGTTCCGATCGCCGGTGGAAGCCGCCACGCTTTCGTTGCAGCGGCTCAGGGAACTTCCCGTAGCTGAACGCGGCACGGGCTCACCCATCGGCCCGTACCATGCCGCCGCGTCCGCGACGGTGGCGCACGGTGAGCTGCGCTCGGCGTCGCGAGACAGGCTGGTGTTCCAACGCACGGCGGCGGAAGTGGCGCACACCACCGTGACATTGGAGGCGATCGTAGAGATCGACGCGGACGGCCGTGCGTGGCTGGAGGCGTTCGGCTGGCCGGCCGAGCCGGGTGACGTGCCGATCTGGATCTTCGGCGGTTCTGCGGAGGAGTACCTCGCACAGGCTGAGATGGACGCACGTTCCGATGTCCCGTTCGATCGGGTCATGTCGATGGTGCTCGGCACTGCGGTAGCGGCGCCGGAGCCAGGGCGCGGGCCGGTCGGCACCGAGGCACGGCGAATCGGGCTGGCCGAGTCGGTTGCCGCACGGCGCGGGGAACTGCTCAGCTACGTGTCGAACACCCTGGCACACGCACTGGCGGTCAGGGCGAACGGACGGTTCGCAGCCTGCCTGTACCGTTCAGCGCTTGAGGCGCTGTTCGAGGGTTTCCTCGGCGGCACCGCGTTTTCGCTGGTCGACATGGACGAGATCGAGGAGATCGACGAAGAGCTGAGGGAAGCCGCCTCGGACGTCGCCGCTGTGCCACCCGGTGCCGCACCGGCCCGCATCCCGCACAACCACTGGTGGTGGAGCACGACGTCGTCTCGGTGACCTGTCGCGCGGTTCGAACGAAGTGTGAACAGGCGCGATCGTTCTCTTTTGCCGTTTTGCCAAGGGGGCAGTGCGGGCGGATGAGTTTGTGGCGGGCGCCGAGGGTGGTCACGGCGGCGGCGAAGTCGTGGCTGCGTCGGTAGCACCAGGCATTGTCGGTCAGGACCCGTTGTATGCGGTCGATGCCGTGGGCGTTGAAGTGGGCGGCGGCACGAAGCAAGAACGCGGCTGCGGCGGTGTCTCATCGGGCAGGGCTTCGGCGTAGGCCAGGCGGGAGCGGTCGTCGATGGCGGTGTGGAAGTGGTGATAGCCGATCCCGCGGCCGCAGACGGGTTCGCTGCGGCCAAGTTTCAGGGATGCGGCCGGGTTTCTTGACATCCAGGTGGATCAGGTCGCCGGGCTGGTCGCGTTCGTAGCGCACGGTGGTGTGGCGGGTGGCGCGGATGGGTGCGCCGGTGGCGGGTCGCACTCGGCCATGTTCGTCATAGCGGCGTACCCAGCGGTGCGCGCATTGCCGGGAGACTCCCAGTTCTTTTGGCGACATGAGCGACCGGCCGACCATCGTCTCGGACACGCTGGATGAGCAGGCAACGGCCGTGGAACGTCAACTGGGCATTAGCGTGGGCCATGAAGACCTCCGAGATGGGTGAAGACGGCTATCTCCACCGCACTCGGAGGTCTTCTCATTGATCAACCACCAGCCCGGCGTGTCACCATCCCCATGGTCGAGTACAGCCAGGAGGTTGCGACGCCGCGTCAGCGTCGGACGGTCGTCGGGGTGGCCGCCAGCGAGGGACCTCAGTCGGTCGGTACAGTGTTGAGATGGTCGTACCGAGGCGATCCGGCCTCGCGGCCGGGGGACCTTTGATGCTGGGCGACGGACGTTCCACGAGGTCACCCGAGGCGGCCTGGTCAGAGGTTGGCGGTGACGACTGGCAGGCCGCGCTGCTCAAAGAGTTGAACGTCGAACCCGGCCTGACCACGTTCCCGGCCGTGGGGGCACGGCCCAAGGAGGGGCTCGGCAGGCCCGCCTCGTCCCCGCCGCAGCTTCCCGCGCCGGCTGCTGCGGCGCCCGCGCTTCCCATGCAGGCCTCTGCGGGGGAGGTGCCCGCACCATATTTCTCCGCGGAGTCGTCGCACCCGGCTGCGTCACCCGTGTACGGCGTGGCACCGGACTCTCATGACCGGCCGCCGGACGCGTCGCAACTCGACATCGTTCCTGAGAGGGCCTCCCCGCGAAGACCGAACGAGAACCCGGGGAGTAACCGGGAGGCCATCACCCCACAGCCTGCCGTCCGGCCACTGTCACCCGCGACACCACCGACCGATCAGCAATGCGCACCGCCGCCGGGTCGTCGGGCCGTGCACGGAGATCCCCTGCTGCGTCGGGTCGGGCGCGGGGTGCGGCGTGCGGTGGGCGTGTCCGCGGCGCAGGAGGTGCAGGACTGGACGGCGGTGGCGGACGGCCTTCGGCAGCCGGTCACGACGATCCGGCGGATCGCGGTGTGCAGCGTTCGAGGGGGAGCGGGGAAGACGACGGTCGCCGCACTCGTGGCCTCCGCGCTGGCACGGCACCGTCAGGACCGAGTGCTGTTGATCGATGCGGATCCGGGTCTCGGTTCTCTGCCGCTGCGATTCGGCAGGAGCGGGACTCCGTCATTGCGTGACCTCGCAGGGCGTCGTCCGACCTCGTTCGATGAGGTCGCACCGCATCTCACCCGGACGGACACGGATTTGTGGGTACTGCCCGGTGTCGGTGGCGAGATGGCCGACCGGCCGCTTGACGTGGCGACCTACGAGTCGGTGACCTCCATGCTCACCCGGTTCTTCACCATCGTCGTGGTCGACTGCGGGGCGGGCATGGTCGGGGAGTTGCCGGAGGCGATTCTCGCCGGTGCCCATGCGTGCCTTCACGTCACGCCGGCCACCAGCGACGGAGCGATCGGCGTCGGCCACGCGCTGGAGTGGATGGGACGGAACGGGTTCGGTGCACTCGTCCCGCGCACGATGGCCGTGTTCGCCACCCACGCTCCGCATGCCAGGCCCGACCTGGACCAGGCGACCGGCCTGCTGCACGACAACGGGGTCGGTGTGGCGTACCTGCCGTATGACCGCCACCTCGCCTCGGGCGGGGTACTCATCCCCGGTCTCCTGGCCGAGTCGACGCGTACGGCCGCGCTCACCATCGCCGCTGAGGCGCTGACGAGGGCGAACCAGTGATCAGGTCCGCCACGTGCGGTCCTCGCACGCCTCCAGGTCGACGTAGCTGCTGCGTGGGCTGACGCGGCCGGCTCGCTGCTGACCGAGGCATCCTCTTGAGCCGCCGCGAGGTGTTTTGGGTGTTGCGTATCGGCCCGAGATCCGCACGGTCTTCAGTGGCCAGTTACCCCGGCGCCCCCGTGCGCATCTCCGGGGACTGCGGGGCCAATGTCTCGCAGGGCCTATCGTGCTCATCTTCCACGACTGCGATGCTTGGATTTTTGGTGAGAAATCTCTTTACACATGCCCAGGTAACGTGCACAGCGTCGCGGTACGCCTCGGGCGGTTTGTGCGGTTTGAAGGTGGGCCCCGCGATCGTGACGGCCACCGCGTTGCTCGTCGCCGGCTGCGGAGGGAAGAAACAGGATCACTCGGCGGGGTCCTCCGCCCCACCCGGTCTCGAGAAGCTGACACAGGCAACGACGTACACGACTGTGAAGGGCCTTCCCAAGGATCCCGATCCTGCCGCGACGACCGACGGTACGGTCGTGCATCCCCTCAAGCCGCGACCGATCTCGGCGACCGTGGGTGGCGCGCCCTTGGCCGTACTGCCCAGCAGGGAACTGGGCGGTCCGACCTGGGTCCCGGTGATGGAGAGCAAACCGGGTTGGGTGCGGGTCCTGCTGCCGAGCCGCCCTAACGGCGCGACGGGATGGATTCCCACGGACGCCGGCAGCATGCAGACCGCACACAGTCCGTACGTGCTGCGAGTCAAGACGTCGACACGCAAGCTGAGCCTGTCCAAGTCCGGGCACGCGCTCGGCACGTGGACAGTGGCGGTCGGCGCGCCCAAGACGCCGACGCCGGTGGGGCGTACGTTCCTGCTCGCCTCGATGGCTCCGGCCAAACCCACCTTTAGTCCGCTCATTCTCCCGGTGGGCGCGCATTCCGACACGCTCGACTCCTACGGAGGCGGACCTGGCACCGTGGCGTTCCATGGCTGGCCATCGAAGTCGGTGTTCGGGCAGGCGGTCACCCATGGATGTGTGCGTGTGCCCGCCGACGCGCTGAAGCGGCTGTCCAAGATCCCGCTGGGTACCCCCGTTTTCATCACGAACTAACTCATCTCAGGACCAGATCCGTATCCCGCCGCAATTTCGCCGACTTCCTGAATGGGGAAGTCTTTTCTTGATGGAGAATTAATGCGCAAGCATCTGATCAAATACGCCGCCGTCGGCGGTGCACTCGCTGCTCCTCTGATCGCGATGGCCCCTGCCTCCGCGACGACCGCTGGCGGCAGTTCGGCGTTCGGTCTGTCCGCCACCGGTCTGCTGAGCGTCCCGCCGACCCCGTCGGTCTCCTCCACGTCCGCGCCGCACGAAAAGAGCCTGGTCTCGCTGCCGCACAACCGGCTGGTCCAGCTTTCCGTCCTGCGTGCGCGGGCCAAGGGAGACCGCGCGGAGGCCAGCGTCGTGGACCTCAGGATCGCGCAGGCCGCGATTCTGAAGACTGCGGTACTGTCCGCCAAGCTGATCACTTCCAAATGCGACAGCGTCGCCGGCTCCTCCAAGCTGGTCGACGTCAAACTCGACGGTCACAGTATTCAGGCGGGCACCTCGCCGAACAGCACTCTCACGGTTCCTGTTCAGGGCGTCGGCGGTGTGCGGGTGACCATCAACAAGCAGGTCCACAACGCCAACGGCAGCCTCACCGTCACCGGACTCGAGCTGGCCGTGCAGGCCCTCGGCAAGACGCAGGTCATCGACATCGCCTCGGCGACCTGCGCTGCCAACGGTCATATGCCGCCCACGTCCCCGCCGAGCACTCCGCCTTCCAGTCCGGACAACCCGCAGAGCCCTCCCTCGGAGGCTCCCACACCCACCCCCGTCAACAGCGACCTCCCGGTCACCGGCTGATCCTCCATGCTGAGCGCCGCGGACGGGGCTTGATCAACCCCCGACCCCGAATTCGTCGACGTCGGCCCCGTACTTTTCCGGGAAGGACGTTGGCGTTTCGCCCCGCCGGCTAAGCCGGCGGGGCGAAACGCTGTCCGGGGTGATGTGCGCGCGTGAGGGCGACGCGTGACACTCCACCGGCTTCGTGCATGCGGCGGTCATCGGGTGAGCAACTGGTCGGCGGAGTGCACCACGTGGTCGACGAAGCCGTACTCGCGGGCCTCTTCGGCGGTGAAGTAGCGGTCGCGGTCCGAGTCGGCCTCGATCTGCTCGACCGGCCGGCCGGTGTGCTGGGCGATGCGTTCCAGCATGAGGTGCTTGACCGCGCGCATGTGCTCGGCCTGGATCCGGATGTCGGCCGCGACGCCGCGGATTCCGCCGGACGGCTGGTGCATGAGGATGCTCGTGTGCGGCAGGGCGTACCGCTTGCCCGGGGTGCCCGCGCACAGGAGGAACTGTCCCATCGAGGCGGTGAAGCCCATCGACAGGGTCGCCACGTCGTTGGGGATGAACTGCATGATGTCGTAGATCGCCATTCCGGCCGTCACCGAGCCGCCCGGTGAGTTGATGTACAGGTGGATGTCACGCTGCCGGTCCTCGGCCGACAGCAGCAACATCTCGGCGCAGATCCGGTTCGCGATCTCATCGTCGACCTCCTGACCGAGCACGATGATGCGCTCGCGCAGCAGCCGTTGGAACACCTGGTCGCCCACCGGTGCTGCGGGGGGCGCTTCGGCGGTACGGGAGGTCGGTTCGAGGAGCATTCGCGGGAAGGCTGTCATGGCGGTCAGGAAACCCGCAGCTCAGAGGCTATGTCCAACAACTTCTGGCGCCACTTTGACAGCCGCCGGTTGTTGATCGGAAGCTGGTCCTGTGGATCCTGATCTGCAGGGAATGCGAGCGTTCGTCGCCGTCGCCGAGGAGTTGCACTTCGGCCGGGCCGCCGCCCGGCTCTTCCTCACCCAGCAGGCGTTGTCCAAGCGCATCCGCCGACTGGAGAACGCCCTGGCAGCGCCGCTGTTCGAGCGCACCACACGCCGGGTCGCGCTTACGTCGGCGGGCGAGCGCCTCCTGCCGTTCGCCCGGGAGGCTGTCGCTGCGTACGACACCGCGGTCGCCGTGATCCGGGAGACGGTCGCGCCGCTACGCGTCGAGGTGTTCGCTGAGCGCTTCACGCCGCTGCGTATTTTGCGGGAGACGGTCGCGCGCATGCCGGGTCTGCGAGTCGAGCCCAGCATGCGTCAGGGAATGGCGACCGCGCTGCCTGCTGTGCGGAGCGGTGAGTTGGACGCGGCGTTCGGCCGTGTGCACGATCTCGGGGTTCCGTGGCCCGCTGATCTCGACCACCGTCTCGTGCACATCGAGCCGCTGCATGCCTTCGTCGATGAGATGCATCCTCTCGCGGGCCGATCCGTCCTGCGGCTTTGCGATTTGCGGGAGGCGGGAATCGCGATGCCGGACCCCGGCGGTGCCGAGGAATGGCGTGGTTACCTGCTTCGGCTTCGAGACGAACTCGGTGTGCCCGTCCGCTTTACCGAGCTCGCCATCGGGGTCCGGGACTACAGCGAGCAGATGCGGCGTGAGAGGCGTGCGGTGATGCTCAGCGAAGCCGGAACCGACCTGCCCGAGGACCCGCACCGCCGGCGAATCCCGCTGATCGAGCCGACGCCGCTGCACGTGTGGTCCATCACCTGGCGTCGCCGGAATCGTGACCCGCGGCTGAGCAGGTTGCTCGGAGCATTGCCCGTTCCTGCTGTTCCCGACCTCGGCGACGACCGCTTCTGGATCCCCGAGCCCGACCGTGCGGCGCTCGCAGAATTTGATCCGATCGCCACGCCCTGAGCCGTTCGTGAGGGGCACGCCCCTATTCGCGCAGCGTGAAGCAAGCCACGTCAACGGCGCTCCGAGTCTCGAGCCGGTTGCCGAGGTCGACTGGGGAACGTACGAACCGCTCATTCGCCCGTGGGAAACGATCCTTGGACGATCGGCACCCCATCGACCGAACGCGGAACCCGGAGGACAGCCCCGGCCTGAGCGTCCGCTTCGTCGAAGACGGCTGAGTTGTCCCTGACGACGCTGTTTCTCGTCGCGGGGCCCTGCTTGAAACCGCCTTGGTTGCCTCCGTTCTGACTCCTTTTGGAGACCGTGCATGAGTGGGATGAGGCGTGGGTGGTCTGCGTTCTGTCCGGGGCTGGTCAGCCTGGCGATCGGGCGGCAACGCCGATCGGCGACCAGGTAAATTTTCATGGTCGACTTTCGCTCCTGCTGATGCGTGGTGACCGGAGCAAGGAGCTGGAGATCCTCGCGCTCCGGCATCAGGTCGATGTCCTACGCCGTCAGGTGCACCTCCGATCTGGGTGATGCAGACCGTGCCCTGCCGGCGGCGCTGTCGCGGCTGTGGCCTCGGCCTTCGTGGGAGATGTTCTTCGTGACGCCGTCGACGCTTCTGCGCCGGCACCGGGATACGATCGCCCGCAGATGGACCTACAGGCGGAAACGTCCAGGCCGCCCCTCCACCAGGAGGAACATCCGGGAAGCGGTGCTGCGCCTGGCTCGGGGGAGAACCCCACTCGGGGCTATCAGCGGATCAGCGGCGAGCTCGCCGGTGTCGGTATCCGGGTGCCGCCCAGCACGGTGCGGGACATCCTCAAAGGTGCCGGCCTGGATCCCGTACCCCGGCGCAGTGGGCCGAGCTGCGGCCAGTTCCTGAAGGCCCAGGCCGAGGGGATTCTCGCCTGCGACCTGTTCCATGTCGACACGGTGTTCGGGAAGCGGATCTATGTGCTGTTCTTCGTCGAGCACGCCACTCGGGCCGTCCACGTCATGGGTGCCACGGCCGATCCGACCGGAATCTGGGTTTCCCAGCAGGCCAGGAACCTGCTCATAGACCTGGGGGAGCGGGCCGAGCACATCAGATTCCTCGTCCGAGACCGCGACACCAAGTTCACGAGTGTCTTCGATGAAGTGTTCACCTCACTCGGGGCGCGGGTCATCAAGACGCCGGTCCGGGCCCCGCGGGCGAACGCGATCGCCGAACGCTGGATCGGGACCGTGCGGCGCGAATGCACCGACCGGATCATCATCTACAGCGGACACCACCTGCGTCGCGTACTCGCCGAGTACGAACAGCACTACAACCAGCATCGCCCTCATCGGGCACGGGACCGACGACCACCACAACCGACCTGGGCGGCAGCTCCCGCCGGCCTGGACAAGGCCCGGCTCAGGCGCGAGGAAGTCCTCGGCGGCTTGATCGACGAGTACAGACGCGCAGCGTAGACGGACAGAAAAGGCCAGGTCAGCAACCGAAATCGAGTATCCGTACCCGACAGGCCTCTGCGGGCCGGTCCCGGCCCGAACCGGTCGACCGCCCACTGACGCGAAACACCGATGAAGCCAAGAAGATCTCCCAGCGACTGGGCCCGGTCCGCGTTGCACAGCTCCGCAGGCTCAATCGGTTGCTCTCCGTCAAAGGAGAAGCGTGACGACGGCTGCGACACCTGAAGCGACTCCGCCCAACGCGCTCAAAATCGCCACGCCATCACGCGGGGACGCCCGAAAACCCCGGTTCAGCTCACGCCAGGCACGCGGAATGAAGACGACCTTGAGCTTCTCCACTTGTGCTGCTTGTAGCTACAGCCAATCAAGAGGTGAGCCCTGCCTTTTAGTGACTCCGGTCGAGCGCTGCGTCTTTAAGTGACTCCGGCAATGCCTCGAACACCTCATCATCCACGCGGAGAATCGGGGATTAGTGATGTTCTCAAGGGTATCCGGCAGCTCGGTCAGCTGATTCCCGCTCAGGTGGAGGCTGGTGAGCTCGGTGAGGTTTCCAACCACCACCAACCACCCAATTGAACCGACCATCCACTTCCGAACCCATGAGGACCTCCCCAACAAGTCACCAAATACGATCAATCTACCCCACTGCAACGGCGTGAATCGGCGACCAGTCCAACATTCGTCCAGGCCGTTTTTCGGTACGGATCGGGGTTGCCTCCGAATCACGGCAGTGCTGTCGAGGGTTATCACGATTGCCGTACAGCACGGAATACAGCAACACCGCCGTACAGCACCTGTCGTGATCTCACAGCACCTCACGCCGGAGCAGGCCGAGGCGGTGTCGACCATGGTCGCGCCGATAGTTCGGGACGAAGAGGCTGAGCCGTGTTGCCGAATCGAGCCGTAGTTAGATCAAGCGGCGCCGGCCGTCGCGCCGGTCCCTCCGTCTTGTCAGTTGCGCTCACTTTCCTGGGTCCTGAAGGTGCGGAAGCCTCGATGGTGGTAGTTGGGCAGAGCGTGGGGGTGGTCGAGGGTTGATGTGTGCAGCCAGACCCTGGTGACGGAGGGGGCGAGTTCCCACGCCTGTTGAATCCCGAGTGTCAGGGCGTACCCGCCCAGGCCCTTGCCGACGAACTCTGGCAGCAGGCCGAAGGTTTCGATTTCTACCTCGTCGCCAGGATGAATGTCATAGGAGACCATGCCGACTGATTCGCGATCGAAGGACAACAGCCAAAACGTCCGGCCAGGGTTCTCAGCGAACCAGACGTGCCATTCTTCCTCAGTCCGGCTGGCGCTCTTCCAGCTGTAGGGGGCTCCGATCCTGGCCTGGATGTCAGGAATCAGTGGTGAGTTCCGTTCCAGAGGCTCCAGGACCAAGCCGGGCACCGGGTCGGCCGCGTGGAGTTGATCAGGGGCTGTCATTTCGACATAGGTCACGATCTCCTTCACCCTGGAAGGGTATGTGATCTCCGGGTCTTCGCGGGCGCAGGCGTTGCCACGGCGCTGGTGAGGCTGGCTATCGGATCATGTGGCTGGGGCGCGCACCATATCCGGATCGAAGCGACGTTGACGGTGCCTCGGTAGATGGCCTGTCGCTTGTCGTAGCGTGTGGCTACGGCGCGGTATTGGCGGAGCTTGTGGACGCAGCGTTCGACGGTATTACGGTCCTTGTGGACCTCGCGGTCGAAGGCGGGTGGCCGGTCGCTCCGGGAGCCAAGCTTGGCGCGGTTGGCGGCCTGGTCCTTCTTGACCGGAATCACCGCCTTGATGCCACGTTTACGCAGATAAGGCGCGGTTGGCTTTGGACGAGTAGGCCTTGTCGCCCCTCGCACGGGCGGGGCGTTTGCGGGGCCGTCCCACGCTGCCGGGGCGGCGGATTCGAATGGAGGCCATGAGCGGGATGAACCGTGGGTTGTCGCCCAGGCGTGAACAGCACCACGATCGGGCGGCGGCAGGCGAGCGGCGATCGGCGACCAAGTGAATCTTCGTGGACGACCCGCCACGAGACCGGCCCAGCGCTTCCCGGCCCGCCGTCACGCGTTTGTGATCTTTGTTCTCCCCCTTGACGACGCAACCAACGCCGGGGCGTGCCGCGTTCCGGCCGGATGCTGGTGCGCGCGAACCACCGTGGAGTCCGCGCTGAACGCCGCCGTGGCCACGCGTGGCGGGAACGTCGCCGGGGTGATCTTCAACTCCGACCGCGGCGCTCAGTACACCTCCAAGGCGTTCGCTGATGCATGTGCCGCCGCCGGAGTACGTCGGTCGATGGGAGCGGCCGGCTCAAGCGCCGACAACAGCCTGGCCGAGGCGTTCTTCGCCAGCCTCAAGCGCGAGATCCTGCCCGCCCACGGCTGGCCGAACATGCACCAAGCCCGGCTCGAGGTGTTCCGGCGGCTGACCTTCTACAACACCCGAAGAAGGCACTCAGCCCTCGGCCACCTCAGCCCAGCCGAGTATGAACAAAGATCATCTATGCCGGCAGCCGCCGCATGGGAACCGGTGTCCACGTTCAGGGTGGAACTCCGAACAGCACCCGGTCCTTCCACCTTGAACCGGCATCGCTCCAGATATCCACTCATCGGCAGAGCCGGACGTGTCCCGCAGGTTGGGCCGCCCACGCCCGACCAGCGGGATGTGCGGATGTCTCCAGGGCTGACGGTCGGGGTGGTTCCGGCCTGACATCGTGCTGGCCTGCTGACGCTCGGACACGTCCTCAAGTCAGACCACGTCATGCTTTTGGATTGCTTGGAGCAGTCGAACTGTAGTCAGGTCGGCCGGAAGGTAGGTGGTGAAGCGGACACCAGTGGGTTTGAGGTCCTGGAACGTGATCATGGTGAAGGTGAGTCGCCCGTTGGGGTGGTGGGCCTCCAGGGTGTCGGTGTCGGCGCGTCGCAGTTCTCTGCTGTCCCATACCTGCTGGAAGTGGAGACTGTGCTCACGCAGTTCCTCGACTAGGGCGATGACGGCAGGATCATTCAGGGGCGCGTTGGAGCGGTCGCGGAAGGTGCGGACGACTCGGGCGGCGTACTCGTCGCGGTCGACGAGGTATTGCGCGAACTCCGGGTCGGTGAACAGCAGGCGCAGGAGGTTCCGCTGCTCGGGTGGCCGGGTGGCGTAGTCACCGAACACCTCGCACGCAAGCTGGTTCCACGCCAGGACGTTGGTGGCGGCATCCGTGCAGTAGGCCGGGGCCGCGAGGTGGTCGATGAGTCTTTGCAGCAGCTCCGGGTCGAGTGTGGAGGTGGCCGCTACGCGAGGTGGGGTGTGGCGGGTCAGGCTGAACAGGTAGGTCCGGTCGGTGTCGGGGAGGCATAGCGCGTCGGCGAGGGCAGCGACCACGGACCGAGAGGGGTGGATGGGTCGTGCTTGTTCCAGGTAGGTGTACCAGGCCGTGCTCACCCCAGCGCGTTCGGCGACGTCCTCGCGCCGTAGCCCGGGTGTGCGTCGGCGACGCCGGACCGGCAGCCCCACGCGCTCCGGGTTGAGCTGGGAGCGGCGCGTCCGCAGGAACTCGGCGAGCTCGCGCCGCCGCTGCTCATCCGGCGGTGTCGGGCTCCTGCGAGCGTCGCCGCCCTCGGGTTGCTTGGGACCCATGATCCCACGATAAATGCTGTCTGGTCGGGGGATCCCATCGCGTGGAGCCTGGTTCTGCACGAGTAGAGCGCGTGGTCATCGGCGATGGGCCGGGCCATGCCCGGAGGAAGGCGATGGTGGGAATGGCCGACGTGGTGATCGCCGGTGCGGGGATTATCGGATGCGCGACCGCGGTGGGACTGCTGAGCGCGAGTCCGGGGCTGGAGGTGGTGCTCGTCGAGCCAGACCCCACCTATGCGCGGGCGGCGACCGGGCGCGGCACGGGCGGGGTGCGGCAGTTGTTCACCCGTCCGGAGAACATCGCTCTGTCCCGGTACACCCTCGATGTGATCGAGGGCTGGGACCGTTGGGCCGGCGAAGACGGCCACGAGCCTCAGGCCCTGAACTGGAGGCCGAACGGCTACCTGTTCATCGCCGGGCGGCAGGACGTCGGGGCGCTCGCCGCCAACTTCGAAAACCAGCAATGTAGTGGTGTCAAGGCGCACTGGCTAGAACCCGCACAGCTCGCCGACCGGCACCCGCAGATACAGACCGCCGATCTCGCTGGCGCAGTCCTGTCCGTCCGGGACGGGTGGCTGGACCCCAAGAGGTTCTTCGTCGGCGTGCGCTCCAAGGCCAAACGCCTGGGCGCCACCTTCGTCACAGACCGCGTGGTGGACTTCCACCTGACCGGGACGGCGGTCCGGTCGGCGGTCCTGGAGTCCGGCCGTGTCCTGGTCGCGGACGCCGTCGTGAACGCGGCCGGCACGTGGGCACCCAGGTTGGCGGCCAAGGTCGGGATGCGGCTTCCGGTCGAGCCCATGCGCCGCCACGAGCACTACGTGGAGGGCACCGCCGACCTCGACGACCTGCCGTTCATCAAGGACGTAGCGGGTCTGGCCGTCCATCCCCACCTGCAGGGCCTGTCGGTGGGGCTCGTTGACTTCGACCACCCTGGCGGGGAGGACTTCACCATCGATGACGACTACTACTCCCGGACCGTGGCGCCCGCGCTGGCCCACCGCCTACCCCACTGCGGCCAGCTGACCCTGAAGAGGACCTGGACCGGCCTGTACGACCAGAACCGCTTTGACGGGAACATGATCATCGGCAACTGGCCAGGCCACCTGGACAACTTTTACGTCGCCTCCGGCTTCTCCGGGCATGGGTTCATGCACGCCCTCGGAGTGGGCCGAGGCCTCGCGGAACTAATCCTCCACGGGGACTACACCACTCTTGACCTCCACCGAATGAACTACCAGCGAGTCCACGACAACCGTCCCTACCCCGAGCACGGCATCCGCTGACGAGCACCGCTTATCGGCAGATCCGGAGACTCTCTCAGGCGAGATCGTGGTCTGTGCAGTACGGGCAGGGTTCGCGGTAAGCGCCGGTGGGGACATGCGACGCGCGGGTCGGCTTTGGCGATCGCACTCTGGCGTCTGATCCGCCAAGCATTTCAGCGTGCTATCGAGGTGCTCGATGTGCTGGTTTGGACATGTGGTTTTGTTCGCGGGAACTGACCGCACTTGTTCGTGAGTTTTGACCGCGCTTGGTGGTCGTAAGCATGATCGATGTTCGCGAGAAGTGACCGCACTTTGGCGGTTGGGGGTCTGCGGGCCCGGAGGGCTGCTGTTGTCCCGTCCGCGCGCTCCGTCGCGTACAGACAACGTCTGGTCTGAACTGTAGGTGATCAGCTAATTGAACAGGCTGGGCGATCATGGAATAACGTGATCGTCGACACTGAACCGGCCGTGAAGGTCAAGCGTCATAACCCGCATGACCTGGACCAGAATCCTGCAACCATGGCAGTGGTCACGGTGGTGGCGGTGGCTCGTCGCGCTGACCCTAGCTCCCGTCCTGGTGGTGGTGGCGGTGGCAGTGGCGTACGGGACGGCCGGCGGCTGGTACGGCGTGAATGTGATGCTGCGCCGCGGCGCCAGCACCTGGGTCGATGTATCCCCGGACGATGCTCGGCTGTCTCCGGGGATCCGACTGTCGCTGGCCGGGCAGCGCACGCCTGACCCGGCCGAGCCGGTGCGTTGGCGCCAGGTCGCGGCAGGGTTGGACGTCGCCGAGCTGCCCGTCCGGGTGGGCGGGCGGCCCGTGGACGCTTTGTTGCTCAACCGGATCGACCCGGCGCACTACCGGTTCCGGGTGCTCAACCGCCCGGCCGGCGACCGGGACGTCGGCGGCTGGATGGCCGCCACCAGGGCGTCGCTGGTCGTCAACGGCAGTTACTACGCCCACGACGGGACCCCGGACACCCCCGTGATCAGCGACGGCCGCCGGCTCGGCCCTACGTCGTACCAGGCCACGCACGGGGCGTTCGTGGTCGGCGGGCCCAGTGACCCGGGCGGCGCCCGGCTGGTGGATCTCGCCGGCCTTGACTGGCGGCGGGTCACCGACGGCGCGAGCCAGGCGATGGTTTCCTACCCGATGCTGCTGGGAGCCGACGGGCACGCCCGGACCAACGGCGAAGACGAGCGGTGGCTGGCCAACCGCAGCTTCCTCGGCCAGGACCGCGCCGGACGGATCATCGTCGGCACCACCCGTGATGCCTATTTCTCCCTGCCCTCGCTCGCCGCGTTCCTCCCCCGGGCCGGGCTCGACCTGCGCCTCGCCTTGAACCTGGACGGCGGTCCGGTCGCCTGCCAGAAGGTGTCGGCCGGCGGATACCGGCGGGACTTCTGCGGGCGCTACGAGATGGCCGTGCACAGCGGCCACCTTCAGTTGCTGCGGCCACTGGTCGACTACCGGGGCTGGGCCCTGCCGATGGCCCTGGTGGCCGTCCCACGCTGAACCCCGCCGGGGCGAAGGCGGCGGGGTCGGAATCCAGCTGGGGAGCCGCCCGGCAACTCACGGTGGCATAACCGCTTCGATGGCGTCGGCGGTGTCGAGGCTGATGGCGGGCATGGCCGCTGGTCAGGCTTGCTGGGTTGCGCGGGTTTGGGCGAGGCGGCAGGAGTCGGTGCCGGTCTCGATGATGTTGCCGCCGAAGGTGAGGCGGTCGACGATGGCGGCGCAGAGGCGGGGGTCTGTGAAGGTCTTGGTCCAGCCGCCGAAGGACTCGTTGGAGGCGATGGCGACGCTGGCCTTTTCCTCGCGTTCGGTGAGGTCCTGGAACAGCAGCTCGGCGCCGCGGCGGTCGAGTTCCCTGTAGCCGAGCTCGTCGACGCAGAGCAGGTCGACGCGGCCGTAGCGGGCGATGGTCTTGGTCAGCTGCTTGTCATCGGCGGCCTCGACGAGCTCGTTGACGAGCTTGGTCGCCAGGGTGTACCCGGAACCCGGCCATCGCGGCCTCGGTGCCGAGCGCGATGAGCAGGTGGGACTTGTCGGTGCCAGAGTCGCCGATCAGGCGGAGCGGGAGCCCTTTCTTGACCCAGTCGCAGGTGGCGAGGGTGTTGATGACGGCGGGGTCGATGCTCGGGTTGGCGTCGAAGTCGAAGGAGCGCAGCGATTTCTCCCGGGGGAACCCGGCTGCCTTGATGCGGCGTTCGGAGCGGCGGCGGGCGCGGTCGTCGCACTCGGCCATGAGCAGTTCGGCAAGGAAGCCACGGTAGGACATCTGCTCGCGGGCGGCGGCCTCGGCCAGCTCGGGGGAACTGGGCGCGGATTGTCGGCAGGCGCAGCATCCGGCAGGCCTGGTCGACGGCGGCGTCGGCGGCCTGCTCGGTCAGTCCACGGCGGGGCTTGGCGGTCATGGGCTGGCGGTTCCTTCCCGTGGGTGCGGTTGCGGCGGAGCAGCTGGTCGTAGGCGGCGACCGACGGCAGCGGGCGGGTGTCGGGTGGCAGCCTCTCCAGGCGGCGGGCGGTCAGGGACGCGACCGCCAGCGGGGCGGACGGCGTGTCGTCTGCGGTCGGCTGGCCGTCGGCCTCGTCGGCGGCCTTGCGGGCCTCCAACGCGACCGCGTCGGCGGTCAGCGCCCCGGCCCGCAGCGCGGCTGCCAGTCCCGCGACGACATGCTCGCTGTCCATGTGGCGGTGCAGCAGCACCTCCACCAGCGCCCTGGTGCCGGCGGCGTCACCGTGGGCCTTGCGGGCGGCGGCCCACCAGGCGTCGTGGACTGGCGTGAACTTCCCGGCTGCGCGGGCCTGCTCCAGCGCGGTCGACCCGGGCAGTGCCCCCGGCTTGCGGACCAGGGCCTCCAGGTAGTGGTCCAGGTCGAGGTGGGTCCCGGACTCGCCGGGAAGCCGCTCATGACGGGCGGCCTCCGCACGCCCGTCGTAAATAACCAGGTCCGAGGCGTGCAGCAATACCCGGACCCGGCGCCCGATCAGCCGGACTGGCACCGAGTACTTGTTGGTCCGGACCGTGACTTGGGCGAACCTGTCCACCCGAGGCGTGAGCCAGCGGCCGGCCTCGAACGGCTCCTCCGGCAGCGGCCGCAACAGCGGCCTCTCAATCTCAAGGAACTACCCGACGGTCCGCGCCCGGCCGCCGATCCGCCGGGCCGAATCGGCGGCATCCCACTCGTCGATCATCGCGTTGAGAGCCCGGAGGGACGGCGCGTCCGGGACAGGGACCAGGTGATTGCGGCGAAACCAGCCGATCTGCCCTTCCACCCCGCCCTTCTCGTGGGCGCCCTCGATGCCGGGCCGGCAGTAGAAGGCGTCAAGGCCCCAGTGGGAGCGGAACGCGATCCACCGGTCGGTCTCCACCCGGGAACGGCTGAACCCGATCACCTGCGCGACCGCGGACTTGAGGTTGTCATAGCGGATTCCCCGGCCGGCACCCCGCCCAGGACACGGAACGCGTGCTCGTGACCCTCGAAGAACGCCTCCTGCCCGCCCGACAGCGAGACCCGGTGCACCGCCTTGCCGGAAAACGACAGCCGCAGGCAGAACAGGAAGCACTTCACATCTTCCCCGGCCAGCCGGACCACGACCTCCCCGAAGTCGACTTCCGCCTCATCCCCCGGCCGGTGCGACTGCCGCACGAACACCTCGGCCGGGCCTCGCCCGGCCTCCAACCTGACCTGCGGCTTCCGCTCGGCAACGTAGGCCCGGACCACGGGATAGGACACATCGGCCATCCCGTGCTCGTCCATCAGCCGGTGCCAGATCCGCGTGACGGTGTGCCGCTGCTTGCGCGGCGCGTCCAGGTCCGCCTTCAGCATCTCGTCGATCGCCGGCTTGAACGGATCCAGCTTCGAGGCCCGCGGCGGCAGCTGCTTCCGCGGCTCAGGCCACGCAGATGACAACGCCTTGACGATCGTCCGCCGCCCGACCCGGTTACTTCTTCTCGATCGAACGGTCCAAGCGACCCAAGCACAGTCCGAACGCCACCCACGTCGAGGTCGTCGGGAAGATCATCTATCTGCGGCAGAACTACCACTTCGGCCCCGAGAAGATCGCCATGTACCTCAAGCGGTACCACGACGTCATGATCAGCAAGTTCGGCGTCTGGCGCATCCTCAAACGCCTGGACATGGGTCGCCTGCCCGCCTCCCAGCGGTACAAGCGCCACGACCGCCGCTGGAAGCGATACGAAAAGCAGCTGCCCGACCACCGAGTCCAGTTCGACGTGAAGTTCATCGAGCCCATCGCCGGCGTCACCGGCCGCCGCGGAGGCCGGAACAAGTACTACCAGTTCACCGCGATCGACGACTGCACCCGCCTGCGCGTCCTGCGGATCTATCCGCAGCTGAACCAGAAGACCGCCATCCAATTCCTGGACTACGTGCTCTCGCGGCTGCCCTTCCAGGTCGAGGTCATACAGACCGACAACGGCTCAGAGTTCCAATCGGCGTTCCACTGGCACGTGCCGGACAAAGGCATCGCCCACACCTACATCAAGCCTCGGACACCGCGGCTGAACGGCAAGGTCGAACGATCCCACCGCATCGACGCCGAAGAGTTCTACAGCATGCTCGACGGCGTCCTCATCGACGACGCCGAGGTCTTCAACGACAAGCTCCGCGAATGGGAGGACTACTACAACTACGATCGCCCCCACGGCGGCCTCGGCGGCGTGCCCCGACCTGGAGATCAACGGTCACGCCGCCAGTCACATCCCCTGCTACAAGCACTTCACGCCGCCCGCAGGCGACGGCACTGGGGGACTCTCCGCAGGTGAGCTGGTCATCGACTCGGAGCCGGCGGCGTCCGTCCTTCGCGTCCGAGCGCGCACCCGGCCCGGCCCATCGACCAGTTTGTTCGCGCCAATAGACCGTCGAGGTCGCACAGAGTCAATGAGTCAAGGCAGAGGTCGGCGGCGGCGAAGTCGTGCGACCTCGACAAGGCGTGCGGAACAGCCACGCAGAACACACCGGCCGCCTTGGCTGCCCGCACGCCTCGGCTGGAATCCTCGAAGCCCACGATGGCCCACGGATCCACTCCGAGCCGCTGCGCCGCCAGCAGGTAGAGGTCGGGTGCCGGCTTGGTCCGCGCGACGTCCTCCGCAGTAACGACCACGGAGAACAATTTGTGCAGCCCGAACTGGCGCAGGTAGGGCACCACGGAGGCCGCCCTGGAACTCGACGCGACCGCGAGCGCAAGGCCACGCCGCGTCGCCTCCGTCACCAGCCGCCGGACCCCGGGTAGCGGCCCCTCATGCGCCATCCAGCTCCGAAACAGGCGTTGCGCACAGGCCTCCAACTCCGCCGCGCCGATCGTGCCACACCTTGCGGCCAGGTCCTCGAACGGGTCGAAATCGTGCAGCGTGCCGCCGATGGATTCGATGTAGCGGTCGTACGGCAACTCCTGCGACTGGGACCGGTAGAGCTCCGTAAGTACCGCCAGCCAAAGAACCTCGGTGTCAGCGATCAGTCCGTCGAAGTCGAGCACCAGTGCTCGAACCCGCTCCGTCACGAGGCCACCGCCGCATCCGGTAGGGCCCGTTGCGGCATGAGTCGGACATCGGCTTGGTAGGTCGTGTGCCTACCGAACGTGCACACCGCGGCGACCAGGTAGAGCGCTGCGATCGCGCCGAACAACAGCAGGGGGTGGGATTCGAAGATCACTGCGGCCAGGTACCCGGTCGGGATGGACACCACCGCGGTGAAGGTCTGTACGGCTGCGAAGAATGTGGCCCGTTCGTCCGGGTGAACGCAGCCCATCACGATGGCGTCGCGGTAGGACTCCATAAGGAATGGCCCTCCCGAGGTCAGCACGGTGCAGACGAACAGCAACGTGAGGTTGTTCGGTCTGAGCGCCAGGAACAGCAACCAACCGACGCAGCTGGCGACGAGCGACCACCGCGCCATGGTGCCTGCTGAGAACCGGCCGTAGGCCCATGGCATGACGACCGTGTAAGAGAACAATGCGGTGACCGCGCCGATGGCCGGGATCGTGCCCACCACGACCTCGCTGTACTTCAGGACTTCGGCCAGATACACGGCCAGGAAGATGTTGAGCTGGAAGGCGATGAAGCTCAGCACGTACATGAAGATCAGGCGGCGTAGGGCGGCGTGCTGTCTGGCCGCCCACAGTAGCTTCCCACTGTCGAGCACGCTTCGCGGCAGACGCGTGCCCGCGCGGCGCTCCATGGCCTCGACGCCCGCCTGCGTCTCGACGGTGTAGTGGTGGCGCAGACAGTTGTGCAGCAACATGGCAAACCCGCCGACGAAGAGCAGCACGCGCAGCGTCGGCACCGTGCCGTACCTGTCCATGAAGAACCCGGCGATCGGAACCAGCAGGCCCGCGAACATGATCACCACCTTGATGGCGGCGAAGATGCGCGGTCTGTCTCTCTCCGAGCTGTCCTCCGTCGCGAGCAGCCAGAACGAGACGTTCACGATCTTGGACGAGGCGTTGAGCAGATAGCCTAGGAGAAACATCCAGATGTTCGTGCTGAACGCCCACACCAACATCGGGATGACCCAGGAGGTAACGTCGAACCAGAAGGTGGCCCGGCGTCTGCCCATCCGGTCTGTCACGGCCCCGGCCACGAGCTGGAACATGAACGCGACGTACAGGTTGGCTGAGACGATCGCTCCGATGGCCACCGTGCTCAGACCGACGCTCTCCATGTAGAGCGTCGCGTAGTACAGCGCGGCCGTGCCGAAGATCGCCCAGAACGGCTCCGTGTAGATGCAGTATCGGGCGTTGGGGTGGAGGTTCGCCACGAAACGCCGACGCTTCACGAACGGATCACGGCCTTGACGGCCTTGACATCGATTCTCTGTCCGGTCACGAGGTCGACGCCCATGGTCTGCTCGAAGGCGTCGCGGAAGTCTGCCATGTCGACGTCGATGGTCACCAGCTTCGCTAGCTCCGGCAGGTCGGCCGCGAAGTCGGTGGCCGGGCCGATGGCATCGTGCAGCGATACGGCCGCGATGATGCTCAGTCCGTTGTCGATAAGCGTGGTGGGCTCCACCTCGGCTCGGTAGGTGTCGTCGTAGCCCATCGGCACCACCCTGCCGCCCTTGGCGACGGTCCCCAGTGCCGTGGTCAGCTGATCGCCGACCGCATCGATCACCACGTCGAACTTTTTACCGCCCGTGAGGTCCGCGACGGTCTCCGGGGTGAGCTCGTCGGGGTGCAGCGCGTAGTCGGCGACGCCGGCAGCGAACTCGCGGCGAAACGCGTTCGGCTCGGTCGCCACAGTCAGCCGGCTCAACCTACGGGTAATGCTCTGGCAAAGCAGACCGATGGCGCCAGAGCCGATCACCAGGACGGATTCGTGCGGCTGCAGGTTCGACTTCAAGACGCTATTCAGCGAGCAGCCCAGCGGTTCGATCAGGCTCGCGACCTGCCAGCTCATCCCATCGGGTATCGGGTAAAGGTACTGCGCCTTGCCGACGAAGTACTCGGCGAATGTGCCCGCGAGGGTGAAACCGACCTGGTGATCGTCAAAGTTAAAGCAGTAGCAGTAGGCACCCAGTCGGCAGTTGCGGCATGTGCCGCAGGACTGGGTGGGGTTGATGATGACGCGGTCGCCGACCTTGAGGTGGGTCACGGAGTCGCCGACCTCGACCACCGTACCGACGCCCTCGTGGCCGAGGACGGTGCCCTTTTCGGCCACCGCGAGCTTGCCCGCGAGGATCTTATGGTCAGTACCGCAGATACCGGTCATGGCGATCCGGACCTTCACATCGTTGGACGCCCTCAGGACAGGCTCCTCGATATCGACGAGCTCTATCCGACCCTTGCCTGCGTAGATAAGTGCTCGCATTCCCTGGCCTCCGTTCGATTACGTGTCAGTAGCTGGTCAGGGCGGCGTCCATCGCCCGCTCGACCTCGTCGAGCTGTGCGGGCGTGTGCCGGTCCGAGAAGACGAAGTACCCCTTGGTGAAGATCCGACGGTCCGCGAAGTTCTCCAGCAAGTGCGCGCGGAACGGGTCAGTCCAGAAGTCCCTCGCGCCGGGTGTTCCGAGGGAGAAGCTCGAGTAGTCGCCTCGCACCTCGATCCGCCCGGTCAGTCCGAGTTCGGCGATACGAGCTCGCAGAGTGTCCATCATGGTGTTGGCCCGCACGCGCCAAGAAGGCCACTCGGTGGCCGCGTCCAGCAGGTCCTCGCAAGCCAGGGCAGCGGCGAAGGCCAGTGACTCGCTGGAATGGGCGTTACTCATCCGGATGTCCTCGCTGCGCATCACGAGCCGGCGGTCGCCGAGGATCCCCGCGAGTGGAAGGCCGTTGGCCATGCCCTTCGAGATGCACAGCAGGTCCGGCCAGACATCGACCTCGCCACAGGTCGCCCGCCTTCCCACGCGCATGCCGGAGGTGACCTCATCGAAGACCACCACCGTGCCATGACAACGCGCTTCCTCCACGATCGTCCGGAGGTGGTCGGCCAACCAGCGGGTCGGACACAGCACCACCGCAGCGATGGCCCCGGGATGCTCGTGCATCAGGTCGACCAACCGCTGCGGGTCACCCGGCGGACAGGTCAGTGTCAACGCCGACACGGCTCGCGGGATGCCGAGGCCAGCAGGTTGTGCGGCGTAGTGTGACGGAGAGGCCCAGTCGTGCCACCCGTGGTACTCGGTCGCTACCACAAGGTCGCGTCCAGTCGTAGCGCGGGCGATGCGCACTGCTCCCGTCACCGCATCAGCACCGCTCTTGGCGAATTTCACCGACTCGTAGACCCCGAACCGGGCCAGGAGCCGCTGCGCCAGCGCCAGTTCGAGGCGATCGGCGACCGAGAAGGACATCCCACGCTTCAACTGCGCGACCACGGCTTCCTCGACTTCGGGCCGAGCGTGCCCCCAGGTCGCGGTGCCCATGGCCATCTCGCAGTCCAGCCATGTACGGCCGTCGAGGTCGGTGAACTCGGCGTCCTTGGCTTGCACCGCGACGATCGCGCCGCGGCCCGGCAGCAGTCGCTGCGGTGTTTTGGCCAGAGTGCTGCAACCCGCCGGGATGACCCGCCGGACCTCGGCGAGCCAGGCGAGGCTCGGTGTCGTGGTGACCCTTTGGATGTTCGTCACCGGACTTTGCCTCCTGGCCAACAGCTCACGCGCAGGTCCGCAAGCCCCATGGCGTTGCCGTGCAGGTCAATAACGATGTCGGCTGGTTGCCTCTCCAGGCGCTGCGTGAACCACATCCAGTTGTCCAGAAGCCGGACGAAGTTCTCGACTAGGATCAGCAGCGGCTGGGGTTCGGTGAGCAGCTCCGTCGGCAGAATCTGGGGCAGCAGGATGGGATGCTTGCTGTCCACCTTGGTGGAGTAGTCGAGCACGTTGTGCCGGTCGATCTCCGACGAGTCGACGAGGGCCTGCCAGAAGTCGGCAGCGTCAGTTCGCGTCTCGGCCAAATCCAGCAGCACGAAGCGACTTACGTTGGCGGCGCGATCGCGAAGCCTGTTGAGCAGCCGCGGCGTGATGTCGTTCTCGATGTGCGCGCCCCAGGACTTCCAGAACCGCGCCAGGTTATTCTTGCGATTGCCCGCGCGGTGCACGCCGTTGCGCCGTTCCCAGTGATACGACCTGACCTTCGGGTCGATCACGGTGCGGTACCCGATCATCCTCGCCCGCATCTGGTAGTCGAAATCCTCGTAACCGTTGAAGTACCGCTCGTCCAACAGCCCGACCGCATCCCTCACCTGCCGGCTCATCGCGAACAATGCGAAAGCGGCCAAGGGGACGGTGTATGGAGAATCCGGCAGGTCGGCTATCCTGGCATTAAGGTACAGGTGCCTACCGAGCGTTTCCCCGAACGAGATGCCGCAGTGCTGAACACCGCCGGTCTGCGGGTAGAGCAGCACCCCTGCGGTCATCCCCGCGTCTGGGTAATCGCTCAGGGTTCGCAGCATTCCGGACTGCCAGCCGGATTCCAGGATCAGGTCGGAGTCAACGAAGAAGAAGTGATCGCCGTCGGCGATGGCCAGGCCCTGGTTGAGAGCTTGCCCGCAGCCCCGGGGGTTCTGATTATGCACGGTCGTAACGGTTACTGTGCTGGCCACTTTCGATTTGATCGTTCGGGTGAACTTTTCGATCAATTCGCTAACTTCGGCACCGGAACCATCATTGACCAGAATCAATTGCGTGTCTGGCTCGACGGTTAGTTGCATCGACCTCAGGAACAATGTTAGCACCGGCTGAGATTGGAATATTGGCACGATGACACTGCTACGCATGAGAGCCCCTATTTACGCACCGCACGATCCTGACGCATAGCGCAAGGCATGTCCGGGCGTGCTCAATTAGATAGAGTTGTTGAATCTGGGCGTAATTTTCGAGAATCTTCTTCGATGGAGAGCTATCTACCGGCAGGGCCTTCATCTCCGACGAAACGATCTCTGGAAAAGGGCGTGTTCGGCAGGTGGGCATCCGGACGGCACGGGGCCGATGCTGGCGGCATCGGGGCTCCGCCATGGTGGCTCGAGGCTTGCTCGAACAAGGCATGATCGGGTGCGCCTCGGTAGGGCCGCGTGCGCGGGAGGATCCGGGTGCAGACACCTTCGCTGGAACGGTTCATTCAGCGGCGTTCCGCGGCGCTTACCCGGGATTCAGGAGCGTTCGGGATAGGGCGGCCCGCGGCCTCCTCAAGGGGTCTGGCCCCGGGCAGGTGTGTCATCAGGAGTGCCAGGGCGGCTCCAACGACCTCCGTGACAATGCAGCAGGCCCTGCTTGCCAACGCCGCTGCAGCAGCCTGAGGCGTGGGAATGACCGTTGATAGGACCGCTATCAGCACCAGTTCCCTTACGCCGGCCCCGTCTGGTACGACCAGGGCCAGTGCTCCGGCGGCGGCAGCCAACGCGAAGCCACCCACGCAGACGAATGGCACAGTCGTACCGTCGGCGCCGAGAACCTGAGCGATGAACCAGAGGTGCAGGCCCCATACCAGCCAGGACGCGCATTCCAAGAGAATCGCCACTCTCAGGCATCGGGCCTCCACATGTAGTGTGGACATCGGCCTGTGTAGCGTGCGCCCCACGAACTTGGCCAATGCCACGACCAGGCCCGGCCGCCACATGAGCGCGGCCCCCAGGAGCAGCACTGGTATGAGCAACAGGACCCGGCCGCCAGGGAGGGAAGGCGCGGCGAACATCCCGACGGCCGCCGCCGTGACCAGAAGCACGAGCGAATTGAGCAGATAGGTGCCCATCATGCGGGCAGCGGGCACCCCCGCTCGCCTCCCCATGTGCACGCTAGCCGCCACGTTTACGGCCGGGCCAGGCAGGTACTTGCCCAGCAACGCCGCGCTGAAGACGCCGGCAGTAACCCGGCATCCCAACGAAGAGCCAAGGCTCGCCAGAACGTATCGCCAAGCAGCGGCGCCGAACAACAGGCCGAAGGCGTCGGAGGCCACAGCGGCCGCCAACCACGGCACTGCTCCAGGGCGTTTTGCCAGCAATTCGAGTTCGGTGCCATGGCCACGTAGCGCCGACCATACGCCCCAACCAGCTCCGCACACCAGGCAGGCGACGAGAAGGAGCCGGGCCGTTCGTCTGAGTCTGCCTCTCACGACGATCACGACCCAAGCGAGGCACGGATGAACTGGGCCCGGTGATCAGAGTAGCCGTGCGGAGCCGGCTTGAGCGCGTAGCGATCGACCTTCAACCCTTGTGTGGTGAAAGCCCAGTCCAGGCGCCACAACCGCAGGCTCCCGAGCTGGTTCCAGGAGATCGGATAGAACGAGTCGCTAACGCGAGACGCGTCATTCAGCCGCTCCCTGAGCGGCTCGATATCTCCCATAGCTGGACTGGTGTTGAAGTCCCCAGCGATCAGCGCTGGGTTTCGGTTCGCCGTCAGATCCGCCAGCAGGCCATGGTACTGCTCCTGACGCGCGGGATTGCGGTCGCGCAGCGTACGATAGAAACCCGGAGTGAACGGGCTGCGTCGCATATCGACTTGAACCGGGATATGGACGTTGTAGACGGATAGCACACTTCTGCCAACCAGCAGGTCGGTGCGCAGCGCCTTGCATGCCAGGAACACCGTCCGCCAGTCGGCATTCGGCTGGTTCGACAATGCCCGGTCCGGTCCTACCGCCGGCCGGCTGACGATCGGAAACCGCGAGATGGTGACGAGTTCCCCTCGGACGACGATGTTCCAACCCCGAAACTCTCGGTAGATGCGGGTGATGTCGGCATCGGGCACCGCCCGGGGATTGGCGTCATCGGCATCGGACCGGATGACTTCCTGCAGCAGGTAGACGTCCGCGTCTTGCGCCCGCAGGTATGAATAGAAGCGGTTAGGGGTGGTGTCCTTGCCCCAGGATTCGGTGTTCCAAGACATGATGCGCAGTGCACTGGCCGGGACCGCCGGGTGGTCGTCCAACGCATAAAAGTTCACGCCGCTCCACGGCAGGCCCAATGTGAGCGAGGCGGCGCACACGCCGAGCACCCCGACCGCCTGCCATCTGGTGAATGAGCGTCGCATCATTCGCCCTGTCGGAACCGCTGCCGCCAGTAGAAGAGGGATGAGCGCGAAGGCCAATGGCGGAATGAGATCGGGCGCGAGCATAAGCCACCAGTGACCACTGAGGGCGGTTTGGAAGAGGGCGAACGCAGTCCACAATACGCTCATTGCCAGCACAATTCGCGGGTAGCGGAATTGGGGCGGGCCGGCGGTATCTGCCGTGCCGGCGTCGACCGGCGCATCGGTCGGGTGGGGATCGACGGTATCTGTACGATCAGAGGGCGATGTCGGTTCACTCTTGACCGAGTCGGCCATGGTCAGTGGCTCTCCCCCCGCGCGCCGCCGAACGGGACGAGTTCGTGTGCGGCAGTCTCCTGGTCGTAGAGGGTGCGGAATTTCGAGGAAACAAGCCACTGAAGACAACCGACGGAGATCCCGGCACCCACGGAGAAGTTGAAGAGGAACTGCGCACCGATGAAGCACGCAAGTATCCGAGGGCTCCGATAACGTGCGACGAATCTATACATCCCGAGGTCGCACAACAGTGAGACGACGAACAGGCCCAGCGGCAGCAGCCAGATGACGTCGCCGAAGATCGCTCCAAGAACGCATGTCACGACCGCCAGCAACGCCGAAGCGCAGGCCCAGGCACGCGACGCCGTCTCGAAGCCCTGAGCGAACCTGCGGCGTCTGGCGTAAAGCGGGACCCGAAGTCGGCCGCGTACGAAGACCTTGCGCAGCAGGGGCCACAGGAGGTGGTCATCGTCATGCGATCCGCGAACGGCGGCACTGAGGTGCACCGTGTAGCCAGCCCGCGTGAGGCGTTGCCCGTAGTCGACCTCTTCGGTCTGCCGCAATCGCGGGTTGAACGGGCCTACGTCACGGAATACGTCGGCGCGCATCGCGCACAGGGAGGGAAAGAGGAAACTGACGCTGCCCGTGGAGCTGCGCCGCCAATAGTGCGCCTGAAGCGAGCGGCATTCCTCCACCAGGCTGTCCCGGATGAGCGGTTCGGGTTCATAGATCCCGCAGACCGCGCCGATTCCCGGATCGCTCTCCAGCAGGGTCACCGCCTGTTGCACGGCGTCCGGGGCGAGCGCGACGTCTGAGTCGAGGAAGAAGAGGATCTCCCCTTTTGCATGTTCCACTCCGAGATTCCGGGCCCCCGCACAGCCGCTGTTGCGTCCGGTGCTGAGCACGGTGACGCCGTGGGCCCGCGCGATGTCCATGGAGTCATCCGAGCTGCAGTCATCGACGACGATGACTTCCAGCCGGAGGTAGCGCTGTTCCTCCAGTGCGCGCAGGCAAAAGGGCAGCGATCGGCTGTAGTTGTAGTTCGGGATGATTACGGAAACAAGCGGATGGTCCCGCATTCTGTAGTCCTCGAGGCAGGTGATGTCGAACGGGAACGACTAGTTGACGGGTAGTCCGGTATGGAAAACGACGACGATCGTCGTCCAGACGACACCGCTCACGATCAGCGGCCGGTCTCGGATCAGCGTCCGCGAAGGATCACCGCCGCCGCCTCCCACGACCAGGAGTTGTAGGTAACGGAAGATCGCGAACACGGCGCAGGAAACGCTGAGCAGGATAAACACGGCGGGGTCGTGACTCAAGGAGACGCTGCTGGGTAGGAAAAGCATGTAGCCGACAGCGGACAGGGTGGCGCTCATAAGGATGAGCTGGTCCAGCAGTTGAACCGAGTATCCGCCCAGCGCGGGCCGGTGTTTCGCGGCTCCATCCGCCAGTTCTCCACGACGTTTGCCAAGGACCAGCAGCAGGCATCCGGCGAGGACCGAGATGAGTAGCCACGGCGACGGGCGACTAGCGATCGCTGCGTATCCGGCCAGCATGCGAAGGACGAACCCGGTCGCGACCACGAAGGCCTCCACGAGTGGTATGTGCTTCAGGCGGAAGCTGTATGCCAGGTTGAGGACTGCGTACACGCAGACGAGCCAGCCCCTTTCCAGCGGCGTCAGTCCGACGCCCGCGCAGAGCAGCACGCACACCGTGACGAACAGTATCCATCCGGCACGCGGGGTTATCTCGCCGGCCGCTATGGGTCTGTATCGCTTTTTGGGGTGCTGACGGTCCCGATCTCGATCCAGAATGTCATTGAGGATGTATACGGCGATCGACGCCAGAGTGAACAAGGCTGCGATGGTGAATAGCCGAATCAGGGCCGAAAATGTCCAATGAGGAACGGAGATCAGGGAAAGAGTGATGGGAATGGGATTCTTTAGCCACTGATACGGTCGACATAGCGTCAGTAGTGCTCGGGTGCGATTACGTGGCGGATGTGATCCACTTTCCTCCGGCGATTCGGCGGGCAAGGTGGGTAGGTCGAAAGTCGGCACAGATTCCTCCATTAAAGGAGACGGGGCTTCTCGGAAGAAAAGCTGTCGTATCTATGCTTGCGGGTATCGACTCGGCCTGGATAGGAGTAAATCCAGACACGTAATACTGGCGGTCCGGGTGGCGTCTCCTGGACGGTAATCGCAGACGAACGGATGCCAGGTTCAATGAAGCGGTCAGTAGAATAGTTTCGCCAGCCGCAACGCGCCTTGACGCCACGGATCTTGGTGAGTGAGTCCGGTCGGCTTTTGTTTGACGGCAACGGCGCGACGCCACCAGTCATAGGTGCGCAGCAGGGACTCCTCGTTGCTGAATATGGGTGCGAAATCGAGCCGTTCAGACGCCTTTTCAATGGAGACATACGAATCTCTGACCAGCTTGTAGATGAGACGTTTGTAGACGGGTGACACGCGAAGCGCCGCGAGGGGCCGGAGCACGGACATGGCCGGACCGATGGGCAGGGAACGGATGCGACCGCCGTGTCCAGCGGCGTCCAGAACGGCCTGGAAATCGTCGCGCAAAGTTCCGAATCTGGCAGCACCGATATTGAACGTGTCGTTGACGACCGAATCGGGCCGTTCGCACGCAGCGCGGACCACCTGGCAAAGATCATCGACGTCGAGCATCTGGGCGCGATGGAGTCCTCCTCCCAGTAGCGGGAAGTCCCGCCCCTCATCGGCCCATTCGAACAACATCGCGAACAGGCCCAGTCTGTTCTCGCCGAGGAACGTCTTCGGCCGGAGAATGGGAACGCACATTCCATCGCGTCTGGCCTGCTCGACGAGTTCCTCGGCCCTAAGCTTGGCCGAGCTGTAGGGGTCCACAGGTCGGCACGGATAGTCCTCAGGTGTTGGGCATAGGTCGGGTAGGCCGTACACGGCGGTGGACGAGATGTGAACGACCCGGCTCACATCGGCTTGCCGGGCCGCGGCCAGCACGGACTCGGTGCCGCGGACGTCGACAGAGAGAATCTCGGCTGCGGGGTGGCTAGGCAGAGCCGCGGCCGCATGCACCACCGCATCGACCCCGCGTAGCGCCGCTGTTAGCGCATCGGTGTCCCGTACGTCGGTCTTACGGAATGCGACTTTTTTTGTTGTGGTGCGCGGTGCACGGGTATCGATCCCGAGCCAATCAACACCTTGCCAGTCTGAATTGATGAGGGAATTGCCGAGCATGCCTGATGCGCCAGTGACGGCGATCCGTACCATACAGTTCCCTAAGGGGCAGTCTATTGTATGTGATTCCTGGGAGGCTGTTTCATCGCAAAGCCTGGTGGATGCCCTTTCTGGCTTTCTCGTCGTATCAATTCACTCATTGAGGTGTTGCCTTCTCCTCAGGCCCAGGCGAAGCCGCCACCGACGCCGCGGTGGACGCCTTATATGATTCGGTCACCTCCTCGAAGCGAACCATTGCCGACAGATGTAACCGTCCAGCGCCTGGGCGTCGCCGCAACCGATGATCTTGAGATTCCAGCCCGGCAGGGGGCAGCAGTGGAGCTTTTAGAAGGTCTTCCAGGTCTTCAGCTGTGCGTTCGCGGGCCCGCCGGGGTCCGTGTGGGCGCGAGTAGGAGGGATTTTCCCCCGGAGACTGGACACCTGAGACTCTGAATTATGTTGCGGCATTGGATTCGGAGGGTGCGCACGGAGCGTGGCGACGGGTCGCCTACATCATGGCCCGGGTCGCCGAACTCGTGGAGAGCACGTAGTGGCGAGCACGTCTGCGGAACGAATCCGGATTTGCGCCAGAGGCCGGTCACCCGGTGACGTGAGGGCGACGGGGCGCTCGCCGAGCACGACCGCACCGGCGTCGTTGCCAAGGCTCACGGCTCCAGGAACGTCATCCTGGTCGCCGACGGTGCTCCGACGACCACTTCACCGCCGCCGATTTGCCGCGCGTGGTTCAGCGGCTGTGTGCGTGGAAGGGCGGCTGCGGCAGCGACGGCATCTACTTCGTCAAGGATGCCGCCGGCGGCACCGCGAACGCCTGGTTCTTCAACCCGGATGGCTCGCCCGCCCTGCTGTGCGGCAACGGCATGCGCGCTGTCGGCCGCATTCTGCTCGACCGGCACTCGGCCGACGAGATGCTCCTGCGCATCGGCCCCTCTGCCTTCACGGTTCGCGCCGCCGAGAACACCGCCCAGGGCGTGTGGCAGGTCGCTGTCGAGCGGCCCGCCGTCGACTTCACACCCCACGACTCGATCGTGGCGGGCGTCGCCTGGCCATATAGAGGCTAGGCGAACCCCTCCTACAGTCCCCACCGCACCGTCACGGCCGTCGCCGTGCCGAACAGCCACCTGATCACCTTGGTGGAGCGCTACGACGAGGACGAGCTGATCGCGACCGGCAGCCGCGTGGCCGACGACAGCGTCAATTTCCCCATTGGCGCCAACGTCTCCTTCGTTCAGCGGCTCGACGAGAGCGAGGTATTCATCCGTACCTTCGAGCGCGGCGCCGGACTGACGGATTCCTGCGGCTCCGGCATCTCTGCCTCCCGCGCCCCCCTCTCCCGCCTCGGCTTGATCGACCCCGACACGCGCGTGCTGGTCCGCGACTATGTCTACGCGGCGGCCACCCGCGACGGAGTCGTCGGCGTCTGGAACGACGCCCGCGATGCCGCCGACTGTCCCGCCGTCGACCGCTACCGTGCATCTCTCGAGGCCGGTGCCCCGACGGCGCCGCCGGCGCCGGCCACCGATTGTCCTGCGACCTTCGGTAACAGCGACATCTACGGCGGTCGGTTCGCCGACCCGACTCCCTGACGCCTGACCTCCACCCGAAGGAACGCATCACGGCAACGTGCGGCGTGCCGGCTCTGGTCCGGCACGCCGCATGGTGTTCGTGGTGCGGGCCACAGCGGACCCGCTACGCCGTGGATCGCCACGCCGAGCGTGAGATTCGGTTATCGGGCGGTCGGCGGGATGACCACGTTGGGGCGGCTGCCAGTGGTGTAGACGGGGCCGGTGACGGCGCGGACGGTGCCGCCGGTGATGGGAAGGCCGCCGGTGGGGACGTACATGGCTTCGTCGAATGTGCTGCCGGAGGGCGCGTTCGCAACGGCGATCGTGGGCCACGCGCGTCCGCCGGTGATCGAGGTGGAGATGTAGTCGCCGACCATGCGGCCCTGGCTGGTGTCGGCGGTCGAGGACAGGTTGAAAGGCCCGGCGAGCTGGGTCGGTGCGCTCCAGGTCGAGCCGCCGTTGGTCGATGAGGTGTATCCGGCGGTGAGCCGGCACGTGGAGGCGGTGCAGTTCGCGGTCGGGTACCGGTAGTAGGCGACGCCGAGCTTGGCGGTCGAGCCGGAGGTCGTGGCGTCGACGCCGATGCCGGGGATGAAGTGGTCGCCGCCGTCGCTGGTGATGCGAGTGACGGGTCCCCAGGTGGTCTCGCTGGTGGACTTGCTCATCACGATGTCGTTGGCGGGGCAGCCGGACTGGAAGCGGCAGTCCTGCCAGACGACGTACGCGGTTCCGGCGGCGTCGATCTCGGCGGAGGGCAGCGTCTCGGTGCGCAGGCTCCCGGCGACCTCATGGTCCTGGGCCGTTGCGATGAGCACGGTGGCATTCCAGCTGGAGCCGCCGTTGGTGGAGCGGAACGAGCGGATCTGGCCGGTGTTGCTCAGGTAGGGCACGAGGACGGTGCCGTTGGGGCGTACGACGGGCTGGCCGCCGAGTCCGGTGGCGCTGGTGGAGTGCACGGTCCAGGAGGCGCCGCCGTTGCCGGAGGTCGCGAGTTTGACGGCGTTGCCGGCGCCGTTGTCGTCGTACTCGGTGTAGCAGTTGCCGTAGAAGGGGCTGGCCGGGGTGTTGTCGCAGGCGATCCAGTTCTTGTCCAGGCTCCCGCCGGTCGCGGTGGTCACCGGGTTCGCCCAGGTCAGTCCGCCGTCGGTGGACCGGCTCGTGACCACGGCCGCGCCGGTTACGCCGCCGCTGTCGGTGAGGGCGAGTGAGGAGATCATCCAGGTGTTGTGCTTGGCGTCGTAGGCGACCGCCTCGTCGCTGGTCCGGTCGTACGGGCCGTTGCCCTGGAACTTGGTGAGACCGGGCAGGAACCCGTGTGTCCAGGTGGAGCCGCCGTTGGTCGAGGTGGCGAATCCGGCTCCGGAGGCTCCTCCGTCGAAGAACCGGCCGACCTGGAACGCCGAGACGATGGTGTTCCCGGCCGCGAAGGTGTCCGGCTCGACCTCGGTCCGGTGCTGGCTGGTGGTGTTCGTGTACGGGTCGGTGCTCACCTGGGTGAGCGCGACGTTCGCCGACGCCGGTCCGCCGGTTAAGAGCAGAACTCCTGCCGCGATGGGGAGGAACAGGATTTCGCGCATGCGAGAACGCCGGCCCACGGCAACCTCCTGATGGCTCCGGCGCTGAGGCCGGCGTTGGGGCGAAGCCGGCGGGGTCACTCAGGCCGAGCGCCCTCAATGTGAGCGCGGTCAAGTTTTCTGTCAACGGTCCGGTTCAGGTCAGGTCATCCTGGCTGCGCCCCGCGACCTGTTCCGGCCAGATCGGAACATCGGGATTGCTTGCCCTCGGCGGTGGATCTACGTTCCGCCCGTGCGCCGCGCCCTTGAAGCAGCGACGCCTGATCGGAGGTCGGTATGCGGAAACGTGGTGTCTTGGGGCTGGTCGCGGCCGGCGGCCTGCTGCTGGGCGGACTCGGTCTGTCCGCGCCGGGCGCGAACGCCGAGCCCTTCGGGTACGCCAAGCTCAGCGCGGTGCAGAAACGTCACGTGTCGGGCGCGCTGGCCGAGGCGCTGGCACCCCAGCGGGTGAACCGGAACGCGGTCACCACGCCGAAGGCGACAACGGCGTCCGGTTGCTATGGCGACCACGGCGGCAACGTCAAGGTCAACCAGAACTGCCTGAACATCTCCGATGCGGACCTGGCCGGGCGCGGTCAGGCGCAGAACGAGACTTGGGTCGCGGTCAACCCGAACAACCCCAAGCAGGTCATCGCGACCTACAACGACTACCGGCGAGGCGACGGCACGTGCGGCGTGTCGTACTCGCAGGACGGCGGCCGCGCCTGGGCCGACGCGACCGCGCCGAACGGTTTCGTCCGGGGCGACTTCGCCGGAAAGCCGCGCGAGTACTACCAGTCCGCCGGTGACACCTCGGTGGCATGGGACACCCGCGGCAACGCCTACCTGTCGTGTCAGGAGTTCAAGCGCGGCAACAGCGCCTCCCCCGACGCCGACCAGTCCAGCGGCTTCTACGTCTACCGCTCCACCGGGTCCGGCGGGGCGTCGTTCAACTTCGCCGGGCGCCCGGTGGCCGAGCACGATGACACCGCCGGCGCCGGGGACTTCCTGTACGACAAGCAGCTCATGACCGTCGACAACCACGTCAAGAGCCCGTACCGGGACCGTGTCTACGTGACGTGGACGACCTACCCGGCGGATGGCACCGCCTATATCTATGAGGCGTACTCCAGCGACTACGGCGAGCACTTCAGCAGCCCTGTGCTGGTCAGCTCCGACTCGGCACTGTGTCCCCAGGGGTACGGCATCCCGACGCCGCAGGGTCGCTGCAACGACAACCAGTTCTCCCAGCCGGTGACCGCCCCGGACGGCACGCTGTACGTCGTGTGGGCGAACTACAACACCGCCAACCCCGGCAAGGACAACCGCTTCCAGGTCCTGGCCGCCCACTCGACCGACGGAGGCAAGACCTTCTCCGCCCCGGTCAAGGCCACCGACTACTACGACCTGCCCGACTGCGACACCTACCAGGGCGAGGGCAAGGACCCCGGCCGCGACTGCGTACCGGAGAAGGGCACCGGAACCAACTCGGTCTTCCGCGCCACGAACTACCCCAACGTCACCGTCGACCCGACGAACCCCAAACGGCTGGTCGTCACGACCGGGTCCTACATCAACCGCGACTCCAACGAGACCAAGGCCTGCGCACCGGCCGGCCTCACCCCCGCCGCCGAAGGACTCGGCAGCCTCTACGACGGCGTCAAGACCGGCGGATGCAACAACGGCATCGTGATCTCCAGCTCCACCGACGGCGGCGCCACCTTCACCGGCACCACCACCGACGTCCGCAAGCTGCCCGTCATCGGGGACAACGACCCACAGTCACGCAGCGACCAGTACTGGCAGGGCACCGTCTTCAGCCCGCGCGGCACCCTCGTGACCGCCTACTACGACCGGCAGTACGGCTCCGACGAGAGCACCGGCTACTCCGACATCACCGTCACGACCTCGAAGGATTTGACCCACTTCACCAGCACCCGCGCGACCTCGTCGAGCATGCCGCCACCGAGTGAGTTCACCGGCCAGTTCTACGGCGACTACATCATGGTCGACGCCACCGCCACGACCGCCTACCCGGTCTGGTCCGACACCCGCAACGCCGCCCTCTTCCTGTGCCCGGGCACCGGCACCACCGGCCACCCGCCGCAGCTGTGTCACGGCTCGGCGTCCAACGCCTCGATCGCCAACGACGAGGACATCTACACCGCCGCCGTACCCATCCACTGACCGTGCCACCGGGCGGGGCCGGCGCCCCGCCCGGTTCTGCGCAGGCGCCCTGTCCTCATGAGGTCAGCGGCTTCACAGCTGTCAGGTGATCGGTCAGGCTGTCCGGGGGTCGGGGAAGGCGATCAGGGAGAGCCGTATGAGCGTCCGTTCCTCCGTTTCCATGGCGGGAGCCGTGCTCCTGGTCATGGCAGCTCTGGCGAGTCCGGCCGGCGCCGGCACTCAACCTGTTCAGCGGGTGTCCGCCGGGGATCCGTTCGCCGAGTGCACCATCGGGTCGACCGATGACGGCGTCAGTGATCCCGCCTCCGAGGTGGAGCCCTGGATCGCGGTGGATCCGCGCCACCCCGGCCGTGTGATCGGGGCGTTCCAGCAGGACCGCTGGTCCGACGGCGGCGCGAAGGGCGTGGTGGCGACCTACAGCAAGGACGGCCGGCACTTCGCCGAGACTCCGCTGCCGTTCAGCGCCTGCGCTCCGGGCGGTGTCGACTATCAGCGTGCGTCCGATGTGTGGGTCAGCTTCGGTCCCGACGGCGTCGCGTACGCCAGCGGCCTGACCTTCGACGCCACCACCCCGCGCAACGGCGTGGCCGCCGCGACGTCGTACGACGGCGGACGGACCTGGAAGCACGTCTCCCAGCTCATCGCCGACACCGATCCGGCCATCGTCGATGACAAGAACTCCGTCACCGCAGATCCGGTGCACCCCGGAGTCGCCTACCAGGTCTGGGACCGTATCGACCAGGTCACGTCCGGGCCCGGCGCGCACTACACCGGCCCGTCCTACATTGCGATCACCCGTGACCACGGGAAGACATGGACCCCGGCGCACCCGTTCGTCGACACCAGCGTGGTCCCGAACTCCCAGACCATCGGCAACGTCATCGTGGCGGATCCGCGCACCGACGTGCTGTACGACTTCTTCGAGTGGCAGACCTATACCGACGTGAACGCCACCACGCCGAGTGACCTGCACTTCGCGGTCGTGAAATCCACCGACCAGGGACGGACGTGGAGCAGGCCGGTCAAGATCGGGGCGGACACCTCGGTCGCCGAGGTCGACCCGAACGCCCCGGACGACCCCGACAAGGCGCTGCGCGGCGGGGCGAACCTCGTGAGCGTGGCCGTCGACCCCGCGACCGGCGAGCTGTACGCCACGTATCAAGGGAGCAACTTCACCGCCGGGCGGTACAACGACATCGAACTCGTGCACTCCACCGACGGCGGCCGGACATGGTCGGCGCCCGTACGGGTCAACCAGGCGCCGAACGCTCCGGCGTTCACCCCATCCATCGCCGTCGATCACCGCGGCACGGTGGCCATCACCTACTACGACCTGCGCTACCTCCAGCCGGGGAACACCACGACCCTGCCGACCGCGATGTGGTACGCGACCTTCCCGCGCGGCGGGGAGCGGTACCCCTCCGAGCGCCGCATCTCACGGGTCTTCGACTGGCTGAAGGCGCCGTACGCCGGCTGGGGCCACTTCCTCGGAGACTACGAGGGCATCGCCGCCGCGGGCGGTGGGTTCCGGCCGATTCTCGTCGAGACGAACAACGACCAGAAGAACAGCACGGACGCCTTCAGCGGGCTGTTGGCGTCCAAGGCGAACGCGGCAAGTCCGCAGGTCGTACCAGCCACACCGCGGTTCACCACGCCGCTCCGCCCCAACGCCCACCCATTCCGGCGCTGAAACCGACGGCCGGCATCACCGGCCGCGGTGCCCAGCCGCTCAGCTCCGCGCAGGTCGAGCGCACCCTTGCCAGCCCCCAGACCACCACGCCTCTGCCCGGAGTCACGAGCGGCGCACCGGCGGGGACGAGGACCTGCCGATCAGGCGTTCCCGGCGGTCAGGTTCTGGCCAGGGTGTCCGGCGTGCTCTTTCGGGCGCGTCCGGCCTTGGCCTTCACCGCGTTCTGCATGAACGGCGTGAGCTGGTCCAGGAGCTCCTGGAGTTTCGTGTAGTTCGCGTCCCCCAGGTCGATCGTGTACATCACGCCGCCGAGCTCGAAGTCTCGCTTGGTCACGTCGTCTCCGTCGCGGCCGTCAATGTCATCGATCTTGATGGTCTTGGTTGCCAACTACCGGCCTTTCCGTTTGGGAGGGTGCGTCGAACCGCGCGGCGCGTTGTCTTAAGCGTCCAAGAGGTGGCGGGAAGCACAGGGAAACCTCACGCCCGCGCAACGGGGTCGACGAATGCGCAGGGCTCAGACTACGGCAGTCTCATGAACCAAGATCATCTAATCCTGGGACAACGGACGAGCGCGTGTGGTGAGCTTGGCTGGGCTTGATCGGATAGGAGCCAATCGGGGATGAGGGCGCAAGAGCGCAAACGGTCGCGGGCGGCCGGGTGGGGCGAGGTGCTGAGAGCGGCGTGGTGGTGGCTCGCCGTGGACGGTCCGAAGCGGTGGCTTGGGCACCGTCGTCGCCGACAGTGAGGACGGGTTGGACCGACTGACAGCCGTTCGCGTTGAGGAAGGAATTTTGTCGCACAGCGTGTCTGCCACGTCGGCATCACTCGGTTAGGGAGCCCCGGCAGGCAAGCCAGGCAGTTCGCGGGACTCCGTAGACGGTTGGCTGCTGAGGTGCAGAGTTGATGGTGCGGGTGCGTTCCCGGCTGAGTTGGAGGGGTCAGGTGGGCCTTGGCCCGGGCTCTCCGTGACTGTACGAGGTCCGCGAGACTGTCGTAGGGCGGGGCTAGCGTGTGCCGGGTGACCGCTGACGCCGTCTTGCCTGAGTCCCCGGATCTCCTGCGCGCCGACCTGGTCGCCAAGTTGAGGGAATCGGGTTCGCTGCGTTCTCCCGTAGTGGCCGAGGCATTCGCGAGGGTGCCGCGCGAGAAGTTCGCTCCCGAGGCGTCGCTCGCCGCGGCCTATTCCGTAAGGGACGTCGTCATCACCAAGCGCGATGCCGCGGGTCGGGCGACCAGTTCGGTCAGCGCGCCATGGCTTCAAGCCGAGATGATCGAAGCCGCGCGATTGACGAGCGGGGCGCGAGTGCTGGAGGTCGGCTCTGGCGGGTACAACGCCGCGCTCATGGCCGAGATCGTCGGTCCGGAGGGGTCCGTGGTCACCGTGGACATCGATCCATGGGTCGCCGAGCGAGCGGGTCGGTTCCTCGCCGAAACGGGCTATTCGAATGTGAAGGTGGTGCTCGGGGACGCCGAGGACGCAGCCGATGAGTACGGCCCCTACGACGCCATCCTCATCACTGTCGGGGCCTGGGACTGCCCGTGGGGACGGTTGCTCGCACCGGGCGGCCGGATGGTCGTTCCCCTGATCTTCTCCACGATCACCAGGTCGATGACGTTCGTCCGGGAGGGCGATCGATTCGTCGGACTGGACCCGACGGTGTGCGGGTTCGTGGCGATGCAGGGGGCAGGGACGCACCCGGATCAGGAAGCGGTTCTGGCGGACGGGGCCGTGCGGCTGTCGATCGAAGACGGTCCCGAACTCCAGGCTGCCGCGCTCGGCGATGCGCTGGCCGGAGCCCGGACCGAGTTGTGGACGAAGGTTACGGTCGGCGGCGGAGAGCCGTTCGACACGCTGAACCTGTGGCTGGCGACGGTGGACGACAGGTTCGGAATGATCTGGGGTGACCCGGACCACGACTGCGATCTCATCCAGCTCGCAGTCCGGTGGTACTGCCCGGTTCTCATCACGACCGACAGCTTCGCCTACCTCACCACCCGCGAAGTTCACTGCAGCGACCCTGCGGACGTTCGCCACGAGTTCGGTGTCTACGGCCACGGACCCCGCGGCGCCGAACTCGCCCAACAGTTGCATGACCACATCCAGACCTGGGATCGCGACCGGCGGCAAGGCCCCGGCCCGGACTTCACTCTCTATCCGGCGGAGGCCGTGGTTCCGACTCCGGCTGTCGGCCGGGTCTTCCTGAAGCGCCATACCCAGCTCGTCATGGCCTGGCGTTCCCACAGCCCTTCACCGCCGGCGGCGCACCTGGCGCCTGCGGTGCCCGAGCGGCATAGGTAACGCCTTGCGCGGTCGGCTCGAGGGTGTGAAAAGAACAGGCCTTCGGCGTGGCTTAGAACCGACCGGCCGGGTGGCTGGACGTCTCGCGCGGATCACCGCTCCGCTGCGGGGCGATCCGCGGTTTGCTCGATGTTTTGTCGCCGACCAGGTCAATGCTGCCGGGACGACGATGGCGACCGGGGCGCTGGCCTTCACTGTGCTCGGTGCCGGAGGAGGGGCATCGGGGATCGCGATGGTGTTGCTGGCGAACATGACGGCGGGCATCGTGGTCAGCCCGCTGGGCGGGGTGGTGGCCGACCGGTTACCCCGTGCGGTGATCATCTCGGTCGTCCAGGTCATCATCGGTCTGATCACGGTGATCGAGACGGTGCTGATCTTCACCGGCCGGGCCGCGGTGTGGAATCTGGCGGCACTGGCCGGGGCGACCTCGGCCGCGGCGTCATTTTCTGAACCCGCGCGTACCGGTCTGATCCGGTGCATCGTGGCGGCGGAGCAGCTGAACGAGGCGAACGCGCTCAACCAGCTCGCCCGGCACTTGGTGCTGACCATCGGCCCGGCGATCGGCGGGACCATCGTGGCGGTGGCCGGCGCCGGCTACGGGGTCGGCTGCAACGCCATCTCCTTCTTCGTCTCGGCGGCGTTGATGGCGCGAATTCATGCCCCGCGCGCCGACCGGCAGCCGTCCACCATGCGCGCGGACCTGGCCGAGGGGTGGACGACGATCCGTACGCGCCGCTGGATCTGGACCTGCCTCGTCGGCACCGCGATCATGGTCCCGGCCTGGCACATCGGCTACGGCATCCTCGGACCGCCGTACGCAAAAGCCCACCTGGGCGGGGCATGGGCGTGGGGATTCATCGCCTCCAGCCTGGGCTGCGGCATGGCGCTGGGCGCGGCGGTGTCACTGATCTGGCGGCCCCGCCGGGCAGGCTGGACGAACTGCCTCGGGGCGGCGGCGACGGCCTTGCCGGATCCGTTGATGGCTGCCGGAGCACCGCTGCCGGTGGTGATGGGCGCGGTGGTCGTGGCGGCGTGCGGGCTGAGCATGTCGGTGGTGGCGTGGCAAACAGCGATCCAGCAGCACATCCCCGCCGACCAGCAGGGCCGCGTCTCGGCGTTCAACGACATCGCCGGAATCAGCCTGACCCCGATCGGCTACCTCATGGTCCTGCCCGTGACCGGCGCGATCGGCGTCCGCGGCACGCTGCTGGTATGCGGAATCATCCTGGCCGCCGCGAACCTCGCACCCTTACTAAGCCGAGACGTACGTAAGCTCACCTTCCTAACCGACACCTCGCACGCGATCGAACAACTACCCGGCGATCCCACTCCGGACGGTCTTGCCCAAGACCTGGCCACGCCCCACCCTCCGGTGGACGAGTCGGCCGGTAGGCCGGGCAGATGAGTGATGCGCCGTCCCCGACTCGCCGAAATGACCGAGCCGCTGGTCGGCCCGCCCTATCGGCTCTTCTTCGCTGCTCAGGTGATTTCCTCGACCGGCAGCGCCGTCGCGCCGATCGCGCTGGCGTTCGCCATCTTGGGGATCGGCGGGGGCGGATCGGGGATCGCGTTGGTGCTGGGCACCGAGTTCGTGATCTACACGCTGCTGCTGCCGTTGACCGGCGTGATCGCCGACCGAACTGCCGGCGTCGGCGCGCTGGTCAGCTCTCAAGTAATCGCGGCGGTCTTCCAGATGACCGAGGCGGTCTTGATCATCTCGGGTTCGGCTACCGTCTGGTCGCTGGCGATCGTCGCGTCCGGCGGAGCCGCGGGCGCGGCACTGTTCACCCCGATCGGGCAGCGCGTGATCCCACAGCTGGTGCCGGTCGATCAGCTCAATCGCGCGAACGCCCTGTCCCAGACGGCCAGGCACGGAATCGCCGTGATCGGACCAGTCTCTGGGGGAATGCTCGTGGCCACGGCCGGGCCAGGGTGGGGAATCTGCTGGGATTCGATAACCTTCGCAGTTGCAGCGATCATGTTCGCTCGCCTGCCGCTCGCGGCCGGTATGTCGTCTTGTGCCCGTCCCGCGAGGTGGCCGGCAGGGCTGGCAGACGGGTGGCGGGCGCTGGGCTCGCGTACCTGGCTGTGGTCGATGACGTTCTCCCAATGCGTCGGCGGGGCCGCGTTCATGGCGGCCTTGGTCATCGGCCCTGCGTACGCCCGCCAGCACTTGAACGGGGCGCTGGGCTGGGGATTGATCAACTCATGCCTGGCGGGCGGCACCGCGGCTGGCGGCATACTCGCCGCAGCCTGGACCACGCGCCGACCCGGGATCCTGATCAGCCTGTGCATGGCCGGGATGCCGCTGGGATGCTGGGCCGCCGGCCTTGGGCTGCCCCTGCCAGTCATCCTCCTGGCCACCGCGATCGCCGGAGCCGTCTATGGTCCGGCGGGCGTGACCCGCCAGACCCTCATCCAGCAACACATCCCCCATCAGGAGCTCGGCCGTGTATCCGCGAATATCGAGCTCGCCGAATCGATACCGGTCCCGATCGCCTACGCCATCGCTGGAACAGCCGCCGACCGGCTCGGTACCCAGATGGTCATGACAGCATGCGCGGCCGTCATCGCCACGGCCAGCCTCATCCCCTTGGCGGTGCGCGACGTACGTCAACTCTCGCTCCTGCCCACTGACTCCCCGTGATCGACGTGTGGCGCCGCTCCTGCAGAAGCCTCGGAACGATGGGGGAATATCTGGGCATCGGTGTGCAAGAAGAAGAACCGACGCGGAAGCGGAAAGCCTCGGAAAACTGTTCATGCTCAAGGGTCCCCTTAGTTTACGCGGCAACTGGTCGGACCTGAGCGGCAAGCAGACGGTTCCGATCCGGCTGAATGTCTGCCGCCTCTTCCGTCGGTCGATTGTCCACGGGCTGTGGATGAACGAGGCCAGGGGTGCCGTCGGCGTCGAGCGGCAACTCGGAGCGGTAACCGGCTCCGGAAACGCGGCGCTGACGAGTTCCGGCCCCAGAGCCCGCAGGTACCGGAGCTTCCGCTCGGCAGGGCGTGCGGCAGTCGGCGGCACGGCGGACGGCTGCTGTTCCCGTGTGTGGCATCGGAGCTGCCGCATGACCGCGGAGTCACAAAAGGGCTGCTCAGGGGCTCCGGCGGCGGCTTCGTCTCCGCACCGTGGTGCCCGCGCGCGAGGTAGAGAGTCCAGATCGACGAACCGGGTCATCGTGCCAGCCGCCCACCCTCACTCCGAGGGCGGCGCGAGCTTTGCTGCGAGCGCTCATCGAGGCACAGGAGCAGACGGACCGGGTTCACCCATCCGACGAGAAGGACGCAGCCCGACATGACAGCCGACGAGGTGCTCAGACCCGTCCATGAGTTCGATCCCAGCAAGCCGGCCGACTCAGGTTCGCCTTCTACGGTCGTGTCTCGACCGAGGACCAACAAGACCCGGAAGCATCGCTGCATTGACAGCTCAACCGCGCCAACTCGCTGGTCCAACCACACGGTGGCATGATCGTCGGCCGGTACTTCGATGTGGGCCAGTCCCGGTCGATCCCGTGGCAGCGTGGCCCTCAGGCGAGCGAACGGAACCCGCATCAAAATCCGGGTCCGGACCGCGATGGCATCCATCGCCCAGATGGAAGGATGCTTCCTCGGCGGACACCCGCCGTACGGCTATCGCCTGGTCGACGCGTGCCCGCATCCAAATCCCGGCAAGGGCCGTACAAGCTCGAACCCGACCCGGTCACCGCTGGCGTCGTATGGCGGATCTTCGAGGAGTTCCTCCAGCACAAGGGCATCTACACGATCGCCGAGCGGCTGACCCGCGACGGCTTACCTTCGCCGGCGTACGACCGCAAGCGCAACCGTCACCGCAGCGGCGTCGCGTGGTCCAAGAGCGCCGTTCGCGTCATCCTGCAGAATCCTCGCTACACCGGCCGTCAGGTGTGGAACAAGCAGCGCAAGGACGAGGTGCTGCTCGACCTCGACGACGTGGCGCTGGGCCCATGCCACCAAGCTGCGCTGGAACGACAGCAGCGAGTGGATCTGGTCCGACAAGCCGGTCCACGAGCCGCTGATCGACACCAGCGACCTCGAACGTGCCCAGACTCTCCTGGCCGCCAAGGGCCGCCGCGCCGTCGCGCGAGAGCCACGCCGCAACAACCGGACCTACGTCCCGCGCAGTCTGTGTCACTGCGGCCTGTGCGACCGACGGATGCAAGGCAACTGGACCAACGACGCTCCGTACTACCGCTGCCGCTACCCACAGCAGTACGCGCTCGCCAACAACATCGACCACCCCAAGTCCGTCCAGGTGCGCGAGGACGAGATCCTCGAGGTCCTCGACGGCTGGGTGGCGGGCGTGTCCAGCCCACAACGAATCGACGACACCGTCACGATCCTGGAGCGCTCGCAGGGAGACGACCCCGGACAGGACGCGATGGAGATCGCCGCCCGGCAGATGCTCGCGGACCGCGACCGCAAGCTAGAACTCCATAGGGCCGCCCTCGAAGCGGGCACCGACCCGGAGATCGTGAAGAAGCGGACCGACGAGGTCAAGGCACAGCGCGCGGCGGCCCAGGCGCAGCTGCAGGTCCTCGATGACCGCCCCGCCGTCTGGCGAAGGAGAAGATCACTGCCATGATCCAGGCCCTGGGAGGCAAGGCAAGCGGACTGGGGTTCGCCACAGGAGAGCGAAAGGCCGAGATCTACCGCGATCTCGGCCTCAAACTCACCTACATGCCCCGACCTCAACCCGTGGGGGGCGTGGGGGGCGGAGCCCCCCACAGCGGGGGCCCGGGGGTCGCCCCCGGGAAGAAATGACGAAGGGCCAGCGGGGAAGGAAGCCCAGCTTCCGACCACACTGACCCCAGGACCGAAGTGTCCGAGGGGGGTAATGAACCTTCTGCCTATATTGTCCTCCCTCTCGGGGATGTCCAGCTGAACGTCGCAGCGCTGGTCGACGGGACAACCGAGGCTGATCGGTAATGGCGCAGACAAGAGTTGGTGGTACGGACCGGGCGATCCGATGGACGACAATCCTCAGTGTCATCGTGCTCGCAGTAATCGCCGCCCTCGTGTCGTACAAGCATATGTATCTGCTGGTGCGGCGGTACGGAGAGACATCGTGGACGGCGGCCCTCCTCCCGATTTCTGTCGACGGTATGATCGCTGCCTCTTCGATGTCGCTACTCCTGGACTCCCGCTACGGCAGGCGCAGCGGAGTCCTTCCCTGGGCGCTGATCATCATCGGCAGCGCCGCCAGTCTCGCTGCCAACGTCGCGGTGGCTGAGCCCTCAGCGGTTGGCCGGCTGATCGCCGGATGGCCAAGCTGCGCTCTTATCGGCTCCTATGAGCTGCTGATGGGCCAGATCAGGCATAGCGCCGCGCGGGAAACTAAGCCCGCCAACCCCAACTCATACGTATCTCATACGACATTCAAGATGCCTCATGCATCCTCTAATAAATCTCAAACAGAACCGCGAGTGGCGACGGCGCCGTCATATGGACCTCTTACGAACCCAGGACACGGATCCGAGGCGTCAGAGAAGGTTCACGCAGACGGCGTCGTTGACCTTATAGCTTCTTCGGATGAGCCTCTTGAGAATGGAGCGGCTGATGGTGGGCGGGTTCGGCGCTCATCGCGGCAGCGAGCCAGCGGGCGCGATGCGGGCGTCCAGCAGCGAGCGTGGCAATGGGCGATGGACAACCGCACCCCCAAGGGCGAACTTCCACCGGGAAAGGCGATCGCTAGCCGGTTCGGACGCAGCGAGCGCTGGGGTCGGTTGGTCAAGCAGGCTGGGCTCGCTGGGCGGCTGGACACGCACGCTGCGTAATGAGCCCACCTCCCGAGCGTGCTACCGATGACCGTTCGAGCCCCTCTCCTACCCAGCCATGAACGTGGCCTTGGACGGGGCGTCGTCCACGGCAGGGGCGCGTCGATGTCGGCGGACGACCGCAGTGAGCGTCGCTTCCTGGCGGCAATCGCGGCGGGCTGTTTTTAGCTTCGCTGGGCGGCTTGCTGGGCGCGGCGTTCGAGGAAGCGGTTCGCTGTCGTGCCGAGTCTCTGGAGGAACTCCGCGAGTTCTTCGCGTACCCTGTTTCCGTCGTCTCGCAGGCTTTCGAGTTCGAAGACGCGCCATTGGCGCAGGATGGGTGTCAGTACATCGTCGAGGTGTACGCGCAGGTCGTAGATGCCGGCGTTCGCGATCGCGACGGACTTTCGCAGGAAGCCGTCGATGGTGTGGCCGGGCATCTGGAAGGTGGTCACGACGTCGGTGATGGCGCGCATCGTCTGATCCGGGGCGAGTTCGAGGGCCGCCGCGAGCGTGTTGCGGTAGAAGAGCATGTGGAGGTTCTCGTCGGCCGCCACCCGTGCCAGCATCCGTTCGCACACCGGGTCGCCTGAGAGGCTGCCGGTGTTGCGGTGAGAGACACGGGTCGCCAGCTCCTGGAAGGCGACGTAGGCGAGCCCGTGCAGCATCTTGGTGCCGTGGTCGGCCTGGTAGCCGCCCTGCATGTGGCGCATTCGCGCTCGTTCGAGCGCGACGGGGTCCACCGCGCGGGTGACGGTCAGGTAGTCGCGGATGACGATGCCGTGGCGGTTCTCCTCGGCCGTCCAGCGGTCGACCCAGGTGCCCCAGGCGCCGTCGCGTCCGAAGATGGTGGAGATCTCGCGGTGGTAGCCGGGAAGGTTGTCCTCGGTGAGCAGGTTGACCACCAGCGCCTCTCGCGCGGCCGGGGCCACCGTGGAGTGTTCCAGGCTCCACGCCTCGCCGTCCATCGGGCCGTCGAAGTCGCGGCCACGGCTCCAGGGCACGTACTGGTGGGGGAACCATTCCCTGGCCACGGACAGGTGACGGTCGAGCTCGGCCGCGACGACCGGCTCAAGCTCCATCAACAGGTTCTTGGTGGACGTCGGCTCGGACGTGAGCGACATACCGGCCTTTCCTTGATGATCGTCGTATCGTGCGTCACCGTGGCGGCTCGTAGCGCGTACATGTGCGACCGGCGAGAAACCCGGTCACGCTGCGCGACGGCACTGTCGTACCCGCAGTTCGCGTCGGTAGCCGTTCCGTCCGGTCAGAACTTGACGCCTCGATTTCCCCGTGCCGCCCGAAGGACGCGGGCGGCGACGACGAGGGAGAAGTTCACCAGCAGCGTGTGTGGTTCGTTGCTGCCCTGCTCGGTGACTCGTATCCGGACCACCATTTTTTCCTGCATCCAGGACGCCACTTCGTCTTCGGTGGGCGGTTCGTCGACGAGAAGGAGCTTCCAGTCGGTCGTGTGACCGGCCACGCGAAGGTGGAGTTCGCCCTTGGGTCGGCTGGCGTTCATCACGGTGGACCTTCCGTGACGTTCCTGATGGCCCCCGTTGCGTCGTGTCGGTGTTGTCCGGCAGCCGTCGGTTCCTTCGCCATCGAGGTTCAGGCGGCGGCGGGATCGTGGGTGTCCACGCGGCTGAACGCGGCTTGGGCGAGGGTCGAGTAGATGGGGAAGGCCTGGTCGAGGCCGGTGATGCGCAGCAGTTTGCGCACGTTGGGACGGAGGCCGACCAGCGCGACGGTGAGTCCGTACGCGTTGGCCCGTCGTCGTACGGTGAGGAGCATTGTCAGTCCCGAGGCGTCGCAGAACGAGACGCCGGACAGGTCAATGTTCACCGGCAGAGCCGTGTCGTCCAGGACGGCGGTGATTCGGTCGCGGAGAGCGGCGGCGGTCGCGATGTCCAGCTCGCCGGAGATGGTCAGGACGGTATGGCCGCGTGTCGTGCGGCCGAACAGGCCGGCCCGGGTGGTGTTGTGGTGCATCTGTGGTCTCCGAATCGATAGCCGGGCGCCGGCCGGACGGACCGGCCGGGCTCGGATGAAAGCTTGGTGGATGTGTCATCCGCGTGGTCAGGACGCGGGCCGCGCCGCTGGCTGAGCCCGGCGGGCGGGGGCGAGATCGGGTCGTGGAGCTGAAACGATCGGTGAGGCGTGTCGCCTTTCGACGATCAGCGTGTGGAAGTGCTGCGGCGTCATACTCGCCGACCGTTATGGCCTGCTGTGAAGAGGCCGAAGTAGTGAAGGAGGAGATGGCGCCGACCTGGTGGGCGCACGAGAAATCCTCGACCAACACTCACCTTATCCCGCCGGGGACTGCCCGCCTTCGGATTCCCAACGGATCTCCAGCGCCGTCTCGTTTCTGATGTCGGGCCGCCGAAGGCTCGGCGTAGTTACTTACGGAGGCAGAGATTTCGGGGATGCGGATGGCCTGTTCCATGGCAGTCCAGGCACTGTTCCTGTCGGTGTGCGGTGGGACGGTGAGTAGTCGAGACTGTGCCCGTCGGCATAGATCGCGATGATCCGGCCGCCGGGTAGGGCTTCGAACCAGCTCAGCCGCACGATGCGGGTGTCGGTCAGGCCTTCCGTTCCCTCAATGCGCAGTCGGCGTGGCCGGTTGTCCCAGTCGGGCGCATGGAGCAGGACGTGTGTGACAGGGCCGTGGTCGCCGGGTGGACCGGGGCCCTGGAGGGCCATGATCAGGCTCGGCAATTCCGCGACCGGGTCGGCTGATCGGGGCCACCAGCCACCGTCGAACGGGGTGCCGGGCATGCGGGCCGGTTGCAGGAGCAGCCGTGGCGTCGGCGGCCGGCTACTCGTCGTTTCGAATTTCGTGGTGCTCGACGTCGCGGCTCCCTTTTCGGGGGTACTGCGGTCCGCCGGTTGCGGGCAGCCCTGTTCCGGCGGGGGTTGGGCCTGTTCGGTAGGTGGGTCGGTGCCGTGCCGAGGAGTCAGGGGTGCTGAGCCGTCGTCGAGCCAGCGGTCGATCTGGCCTGTCTCGTTTCGCGGGGCGTCCTCGCTCACGCGGGGTGCGGCGTCGAGTGCCGCGGTGTGAGATATCCGTTCACGTGGGTGGTGGTCATCGTCACGGGTTGCCCAGAGTGGGTTCGCCTTGCCGTCGTGTTGGATGCCGGAGGCGATGAGGATCTCCTCGGGCGTGCTGCCGTGCTTGCCGATGGACGCCATCGCCAGGGCGGACTGCGCAGCGGTCGTCGAGGCGTGGGGTGGTACGACCAGCAAGAAGATGTGATCTTGCGGGTTACGGGTGACGATGATCTTGTGGCCCAGGTCGGCGAACCATCCCACCCGCACTCTGTGTCCGCCGACGGTGATGCGGCGGGGGATGTCGTCCCAGTCGCGGGCGTCGACGCCGAGGCGCAGGACCGCGCCGACCCTGGCGTTCAGGGATGAGACGAGGCTCGGCAGTTCGATGCTCGCATCGCGAGAGCGTGGCCACCAGCCGCCGCCGAGGACGCCCAGGCGTCCGAGCGCCGGATCCAGGCTCAGCCTTGACACCTGTGGGATGTGAGGCGAACGGGCGTGTGTTCGATCGTGCGGTGCCATGACATCGGCCCCGTCCTCGGCGTCCATCAGGAAGCCGGATTTTCGTTCGCCTAGGACGGCGTCAACTTGGTCATCAGCGCACGAATTGCCCTCGGTGGTTACAGCTTACCCCGGAAGAACGCTGGGTAGTCGAACGGATGCCTCCGGTTTCTCAGCGCAGGTGCCGAAGGCTTCCACCGTTGATTGGCGGAGCCCGGCGATGTGCGGCGCGATCGATCGTCCTACACCGGCCCGGTCACCCAGTGCCAGCCGCCGTCATCACGGTACGCGCGGATCAGCCGGGCGCCGCCGGCGTACGCCGCCTCGGCGACGGCTCGAATCAGCTGACAATGGAAGTCGTCCGGGATGGGCATGTCATCGCCCGTGCCGTCCGCAAGCAGGACCTCGAGCCCATCGGGACCGGCGAGGCGGGCGGTCACCTGTCCGTCCTCCTGACCGATCGCCATGATCGCGTCAGCTCGGATCAGGGTGTGTCCGTCGTGGCCGGCCACCCATACCTGGGACTGGGAACCGGACATGTGCACCTCCTCGTGCGGAACGATGGATGACTCAGCGTGACATATCCGCTGCTTCGGCGGTCGCCCTCGCGTTCTGCCATCGTCGCCCTCGTCTCTCCGGCCAGTCGCCGGGCGGCGAATCCCGACCACCTCGCGGCCCCTGCCCTCTCCCAGCATCGCCCGCCGGGCAGGTCAGGTTCGCCAAGCCGTGAAGTGATGCCGCCGGCACCGACGGCACATACTCGTGCTCCGCCCGCTCTCGACCTGTGGCGTAAAGTGGCGTGGCCAGGGGCTCTTCGCGCGTATCAACTTCGGTGATGAGAACGACTTCGACCTCATGGACGCGATGGCGGGACGCGGTCTCGCGACTGACCTGCTGATGACCGGGCGCTGACTGAGTTGTACGAAACTCGGCGTAGCCGGTCAGAAACGCACTGGGGTACATGACCGAACAGGGGAAGGCGATGGCTCTTTGGGGGACGGCATTTTGGTTTTTTCGCCTTGTTGGCGATCAGATGACCAGACGTTTGCGCTATCAGGTCCATGGTGCGCCGGCGACACCGGAGCAGAGCCGAGAGCTGGCCGCTTTGATACGTTAACCTGTCCGGCCGGTACTGTGATCGCCTCCCAGCGGGCACGTTGCGGCAGGTCGCGAGCTCTGCATCGGTCGGGCAGTGGGAGCAGGCGGTCGATCGGCTGATCACCGTCCTGGGACGCCTTGCTCGTGGTGTCACTCCTGCCGAACGCGACGAGCTCCGGACGATTTCGGTTGCGCTGGGCATGCCGTTGGAGCGGGTCGAGGCCCTCGTGCCATCACCATGTCCAGACGGTATGAACATCGACGCCGACATCGGGCAAGAGCCCGTTTGAGATAGAGTTGATCTCGACCGAGGAATTTTCGCGCGCTGACAGCAGAGTTGGCGTCGCCCCGGTGTCTTATTATTTCGGCCCTTCTCTCGAAGAGGTCGGGACGGGTCGGCGAGCATGGCGCCGCAACATATCGTCCTCGCAGCCTGCCCACTCGTCATATTCCTGGCTCGGCGGAGCTCACGCGGACCCCACCTCATTTTTCGGATCGGAGATCTACCCGATGCGCCACGGCACCACCCGCGTCCGGTTGCTCAGCCGCCGGCTGCCCGGCCATATCGTCTTGGCGGTCCGCGGAGAGCTCGACGCCGAGACCACGGCAGGCCTGCGCGACCAGATCGCCGTCATCCTTGATGTCGCCACCGCGCCGCTGATCATCGATCTGTCCGGTGTCTCCTTCTGTGATGCCTCCGGACTGGCCATGCTCGTCGGCGCGCAACGCCGGGCCCGGCTGCGCGGTCTCCCCGTCGCCTTCTCGGGTCCTCGCCGCAACGTACGCGAACTGCTGCGCACCAGTGGCCTCGGCCATGTCTTCGCCATGTATCCCACTCTCACCGCGGCCCGCTGTGGCCTGCGGCTCCCTGCCCGCCCGGCCATCGCATGACTTCCGGCGACGAACCAGCGCCGCGGCCGCAGGAGGCGGAAGATCATCCGGTCACGGATCAGCCTCACGGAAGCGCGAACGCCGGCGCACCGCGTGCGAAGAGCGCCGAGGCGAGGGCGTCTGCTGAGGAAGTGCTTCGCCGGTGGGGCCACGTGGTGGAATCGTCATCCGGGCGACCGCGTGTCGTCCCGGCCGATCCAGCAGCCCCAGGCACGTGCCTGTGCGGTGAGCCTGCGGACCTCGTCGTGGAGACGAACTGGTTCGGCGGACGCCACTCTCAGGACCCGGTATGTGGACGTCACGTCGACGAGGTCGTACGCGCCATCAGAGAGAAGCAGGCTCGGCGCAACGGAGCATGATCGAACCGGCGATCCAGTACTGGCCCCGTACCTGGACGCCACGCCGATCGCTCCTGGTCATAGCCTGATAGTGGACCAACGATGTCCGCCGTCCGCCCGGGAGCGCGATGGTGATGAGCGACACCAAACCCAGGGGCGAGCTTCACCTACGCGTGGCCGGTCACACCACCGACTGGAAACTACTTCTCGTCGATGAACCGCCCACCGAGGATGAGGTGGCGTCCTGGATGCAGGAAGGGATGGTGGCTCCGGTGCGGGTCGCCGAGCAGGGCAGCAACGAACCGTACACGCTGCTGGTGAACTTCTCCCTCGTCGTGGCCGCTCGTCTACTTCCCGCGACGCGGGGTGACCGAAGCGTTCGCTTCTGATCAACGGGCCGTTGCCACTCGGCTGAACGATGGGGGACAGCCTCAATGCGTCCGGGTGGACCCTTGGCCTACTCTCGTAATAAGTCGTACGTTCGTGTTTCTTGATCGAGAGTCGCCGCTCCAGACCCGTGTGGTGCTCACATCGACTTCGAGGTGAGCGGGGTGAAGGAGCGTGAGTCGGTTCAGTGTCTCCTGTCGAGGCGTCGCGGGCGGGTCCTGGCCAGGGCGTATCGATGGCGGGTCCCCACAGGTCTCCTGGAGGATCAACCTGGCGAGTCGGCCATCGGACCATCGTCCGGTCGGGTCAACGCAGCACATGTGCATGCCTGGGGGAGGCCCGGCGAGAATGGCGCCGGCGAAATCGCCGGCCGCCACGGACGGGGTTCGGTGTGTGATCGTCGATGACGACGATCGTTTCGTACGTGTGGTCTCCGAACTGCTCGTACGAGATGGGTTTCACGTGGTGGGGGCGGCCCGGGACAGGACCCAGGGGCTGGGGCTGATCACCGACGTCTCCCCTGAGGTCGCCATCGTCGATCTTCACCTGGGACAGGGCAGCGGCATCGAGCTGATCGCGGATATCGTCCGCGCAGGCTTGGCGGCGCGAGTATTCCTGGTCTTGGTCTCGTCCTGTGCCGAGGACGACCTCCGCGAGGTATTCATGCTGAGTGCCGCTGACGGGTACCTGCCGAAGCTGGATCTTTCCGCTGGGGCGATCCGTCACATGTTGGGCCAGAACGGGTCATAAACACCGTACGATGACCGGGCGTCCTGGGCGTTACGGGGCCGTCCCCGTACGAACGCCGGCACGCACGGCCCCTCACCTAGCCATGACTACCCGCCTCCCCGGACACACGGTCCGTTAAGTCCGCCGGGTACGCCACGGGTGTCTGGATGAACGCATCCGACTCGGTCAGATACCTCTACGCCGCCTCCGCCGCCCCTGAAGTGGGAGAACACACGTGACGCTCCGGCCGCGGCCGCCTGAACGTCCGGAATGCAGGGTAGGTCGTGTAACGGGATAGGCCGCTGGGGCCCGGCTTGGGCGCAGTAGGTGTTCGCGCTCGATGGGGGGGGAGTGCGCCATGCGGGTGATCGTCGACCTCACGCGTTGTCAGGGGTATGGCCAGTGTGCGTTTCTGGCGCCTGAAATCTTCGCGATGCGCGGCGAAGAGGCCCTGATGTACGACCCCGACGCGGACGACGCGCAGCGTGAGCACGTCCTGCGGGCGGTGGCGGCATGTCCGGTCCAGGCGATCCACGTGGAGTGGATGGCCGTCCAGCACAAGGAGAGGAGAGCTGCTGCGGTTAGACCGCAGCTCGGCGACGACGGGTTGCGCAAGACGGGCCGCGTCGTGATCGTCGGTGCCTCGCTGGCCGGGGGGCGGGCGGCGGGCGTACTCCGCCGGGAGGGTTTCACCGGAGCGCTGACCGTGATCGGGGGCGAGCCGTACGAGCCGTACGACCGTCCGCCGCTGTCCAAGCAGGTCCTGGCCGGAGGGGTGCCGGCGGATCACACGCTGTTGCCACACCTGGGCGAGATCGAGGCGGAGTGGCTGTCCAGTACCTCTGCGACTGGCCTTGACCTGGCCGCGAAGCGGGTGAGGCTCGACGACGGCCGGGAGGTGCCCTTCGACCGGCTGCTGATCGCCACGGGCGCCCGCGCCCGGCCCTGGCCGAATGAGGACGAGGCGGCGCTGGACGGAGTCCTCGCACTCCGCACGATGGACGAGGCGGTCCGGTTGCGGGAGCGATTCGCCGCCGGGCCGCGCCGGGTGCTGGTCATCGGCGCGGGGTTCACCGGGTCGGAGGTCGCGTCGGTATGCCGCGAACTGGACGTTCCGGTGACCGTGGTCGAGCGCGGCCCGGCGCCTTTGGCCGGTGCTCTGGGCGGTGTGATCGGCTCGGCCGCAGCCGACCTGCAGCGGGCGCATGGCGTGGACCTGCGGTGCGGGGTGACGGTGGAGGCGTTGCAGGGCGACGCTGACGGGCGGTTCCGCGCGGCGCGGCTGTCCGATGGCACCACGGTGGAGGCCGACGTGGCGGTAGTCGCCCTCGGGGCGATCCGCAACGTCGAATGGTTGGAGGATTCCGGGCTGGCCGCCGGGGTCTGGGGGGTGGCCTGCGACGCGGGCTGCCGTGCCTTCGACATCAACGGGCTGGTCACCGATGACGTCTTCGTCGCCGGGGACGTGGCGCGGTTCCCGCATCCGGTCTACAACTACCAGTTCATGGCGTTGGAGCACTGGGGAAACGCGGTCGCCCAGGCCGAGATCGCCGCGCACAACATGCTCAGCGATCAGATGCATCGCTGGCCGCACCTGTCCCTGCCGGTGTTCTGGTCCAACCAGTTCGGCACCAACATCAAGTCCGTCGGCGTGCCGACCTTCGCCGACGAGGTGGCCATCGCGCACGGCTCCGTCGCCGAGCACCGGTTCGTCGCCGTCTATGGGCACCGGGGCCGTGTCACGGCCGCGGTCACCTTCGACCAGGCCATGTGGCTGGAGCACTACCAGCACCTGATCGAGCGGGCCGCGCCGTTCCCGCCCGCCTCTCACACCGCCGACCGGCGAGAGCCGATGGTCCCGGTCCGGGCGGAGGTGCCGGAGCGTATCGAAGCGACACAGGTGACCGTGATGGTCACCGGGCACGACCCGGCCGAGCGCCGCGCCACGCTTGTCCGCGGCGAGCGATGAACGAGTCATGAGGAGGCGCCGCCATGGCACCAAGCGTCTTTCAGCGGATCCTGGAGTACGCCAACCGCGCCGACCCGTACTCCCTGTACGCCGAACTGCGTAAGACACCGGTGCGGCGAGAGGAAGACGGCACCTACGTCGTCAGCGGCTACGAGGAGATCGTCGCGCTGCTGCACGATCCACACGTCAGCGTCGGTCGCCCGCAACCGGGCCAACCCCAGGACGCCGCCAAGGAGCCACGGTCCTTCCTCCGGCTCGATCCGCCCGAGCACGACCGGCTCCGCCGCATGGCGATGCGCCACTTCGGCCCGCCGCATTCGCCGGACCGGGTGGACAGGCTGAGGCCGGAGATGCTGAAGATCATCACGGACCTGATTGACGGCGTCGCGGGCCGGGAACGGATCGACATCGTTGACGACATCGCCTACCCGTTCCCGGTGACGGTGATCTGCCGGATCCTCGGAGTGCCGCGCGAGGACGAGGCACGGATCCACGAGTGGGCGGACGCGGTCATAGAGTCGCTCGATCCTCGAGAGGAGGGCCGGGAGGAGCGCCTGCGCCGACGGGAGAACGCGATGGTAGAGCTGCACCGCTACCTCGGCGCGATCGCCGCCGAACGTCGCGTGAGGCCTGGCGACGACCTGCTCTCCGGCCTCGTCACCGATGGGGGCCCGGACGGGGCGATGTCCCCGAAGGAAGTGGAGGCCAACGGCACGCTGCTGCTGATCGCCGGCCATGAGACGACGGTCAACCTCATCACCAACGGCATGCTCACCCTGCTCCGCCACCCTGAACTGCTCGACCGGCTCCGTCACGAGCCCGAGATGGCCATCGGCATGGTCGAGGAGCTACTGCGCTACGAACCCCCGGTGCACCTCCGCTCCACGCGGATCGCCTTGGACGACATCGACATCGCCGGGACCAAGATCCCCAAGGGTGCGCCCATCGTCCTGGCGCTCGCAGCGGGAAGCCGCGACCCGGAGCACGTGCCCGACCCCGACCGCTTCGACCCGGACCGCCGGCCCAACCAGCACCTCGGGTTCGGCGGCGGCATCCACTATTGCTTCGGCGCGCCCCTGGCCCGCGCGGAAGCACAGATCGCCCTGACCGAACTGGCCCGACGGTTGCAGAATCCCCGCCTCGTCACCGACCCGCCCCCCTACCGGCCCAGCCCCGAGCTGCGCGGACCCCGCCACCTTCTCCTCGAGATCGACGGCGTCGCCGGGCCTGCGCGCTGAACAGAAGACGCACCCGGCCCGTGCCCTGGTCCCGACTCGGACCCGGTGCCCTCCTCGTCGCGACCAAGGTCACCTTCAGCGACGACATCGGCACCGATGACGCGGAGGATGTCGCCGATGAACGTCACTAACGTGCGGTGATCGAGCAGACCAAAGGCGTGCTCATGGCACAACACGGAATCACAGCGGACGAGGCCTTCCAACGACTGGTACGCCGATCCCAGGACACCAACACCAAGCTCCGTGACGTCGCACGTGCAGTGCTCGACGGGCTGCGTCGAGATCAACTCAGGTGATCCAGCCGATCGCGGCGCTCGGTGCACGGAGACCCACGAAACGGACCCGCAGCACCTCGGTACTGCCGAGGTCGCGCCAGCTCCAGTCTGACCATCGCCGCGCTGTCATCGAGCGATGGTGCTCATCGAGGTCGACACGCAGGTCCTGTGCTGCCGGTCTCGATGACGCGGAGTGCGACCTGACGGACCTTGAGGTTCTGCTCTTGTGCCGTCTCGGCCAAAGCGGCGAAGGCTTCTTCCTCGGAGAGCCCGCGGCCATGAGGATGCCGATGGCTTCGCCGATGCGTTGTTGGATGGCGGTTTCCGCGTGGAGCAGAGCTTCGTTGCGGGCGCCGGCGAGTGCGACGGCCGAGTGGGAGGCTAGGAGCCAGCCGGTCTCCTCCGAACGTTGGCTGAACGCTCCGGGCTGTGTGGAGTACAGATTCAGTGCGCCGAGGGTCTCTTCGTGGGTGAACAACTTGAAGCCGAGCATGCTGCGGAATCCGAGCTTTTCGGCGCAGGGTGCGTACCGGGGCCAGCCAGGGGCGGCGGTCCTGGTGTCGGCGATGCGGAAGATCTCCTCGCCGGAGCGGACGGCGTCGAAGCACGGTCCCTCAGCAACGTCGCCCTGCATCCGGTCGGAGACGCGGACCTTCTCATCGCTCGCCGCCAGGGTCTGGACCTTACGGTTCGCGATGACCATGATCCCGGCCATCTCACAGCCTTCGACCAGGTCGATGGCAGACATTACGATCTGGTCCAAGGTGGCCTGCAGCGACGGCTGGGACAGCAGCCGGCGCGCCATGTCCGCCAGCGCGATCGCCGGCTCTTGCGGGACTGGGTTGTCGGCCATCGCTCTCACCTTCCCCGCTTTAGCCGTTCACTGAAACGCTACGCGTCCCCGCAGCACTGGGTGGGCGGCGGGCCACAGTTCGTCCGCAGGCCAGCGGCCGTGGGCGCCGATGAGGGTGCTGCTTCGGTCGGCTGTTTGCCCGAACCGACGCCCTCGGTCTCCGGCGGGTCCAGCGCGGCGAACGCGTCCGGCGTTCCGGCCTCGTTCCAAAAGCCGGCCAGGACGAGTGCCCTCACCCGCCGGGCCAGACCGGGCCGGCCCGGTCGCGGTGCGATCAGACCGTCGAGCCGACGCCACTCGCCTGTCCGCCGCTCGGCGGCGCGCGGGCCAGCGCTGGTCTCGATGCGAGTTTGCCGGTGGCGGTGCCAGTCCGCCACTGCCGCGCCGAGCCACAGCGGCATGATCCCGCCGAGGAGGCGCCCTGTGGCCGTCTCAACGTCCAGCGTGCGGCGCAGGTCGTCAATCCCGCGCGGCAGCGCCGAGGTGAGCGTGCGTACGTCGACTACGTTGAAGGTCTGTCCGAGGCCGCCGCTGGAGCTCGGTAAGCCGCAGCCTCCTGGTGCGCAGAAGGTTCAGGCCGCCAACCGGCCGGTCGCCCGGCCGGAGCGGCAGGGCGGTGTACGGCCGTAGGCAGAATGATCGCGTCGGTCGCGCGGTCGCGCTGCTGACACCCCGCTGGTGCGCATCTACGGTGATTCGGTCGGACGGGCACCGTGGCCATGAGCACGTTTTGCCGCGTGGACTCCGTGTTGCTCAGGAGGATTGTTGAGTCATGAGGACACACTTGGGGCGAGGTCCTGGACGTTCTTGACGAGCCTCTTGCTCATCAGCCCATGTGATGGGCCTTCACCAGGTTCGTGGTTTCCGTACGGGGCGCATCGCGCTTGGCTGTTGATATGGACTTTCACGCGAGGCATGGACCGTTCGGACAGGTGATCTCATGACGCTCGAAGCACGGTGCGAGGCCCCGCCGACCACGCTGTGCGCGTGCGGGCACAGCATGGCCGAACACGACTCCGTCGCGGCCCGCTACTGCAGGGCGACCGCCTCGGGCGACCTGCATCGGGACTGCGTCTGCACCGTGGCGTCCGGGCCGATGCCCCGTTGAGGGCCTCAGCGACGTTCACGGCAGCCGGTCGATCAGGAAGCAGGTACCGCTCGTGAGCGCTTCGCACCGTACGACTTCGGCACGGCCGGGTCCGCCGAAGGATCGCCCCCCGGCGCCCGCGCCGCCACCTCCGCCGAGCTGGCAGAGGTGGGTCGTACCGATCGGGGTCTCGATCGCGTTCGCGGCCGTGCTGTTCTTCAACCCCTTCACGAAGAAGACGTCGGCGCAGAACTTCAGCTACACCGCGTTCGTCAACGAGGTGACGACGGACAAGGTCTCGACGGCGACGATCAACTCGACGGGATCGGTGAGCGGCAGGCTACGGGGCGGGGCCGCCTACAAGTCCCAGATCCCGACAGCGTTGAACGACGACGCCCTCTCCGCGCTCCTCGTCCGGCACAAGGTCGAGGTGAGGGGCACCAACCCGGGCAAATCCTCGGTGCTGACCGTGCTCCTGTCGTTCTTGCCGCTCCTGCTGATCATCGGGGTCTTCGTCTGGCTCGGCCGCCGCGGCGGCACGCAACTCGGCGGGATCATGGGCGTCGGCAGGTCCAAGGCCAAGGTCTATGCCGAGGATCGACCGTCCACGCAGTTCGGCGACATCGCCGGCTACGAGGGCTCCAAGGCCGAGGTCATGGAGGTCGTCGACTTCCTCAAGCACCCAAAGCGGTACGCGCATGCCGGCGCGGTCGGGCCGAAGGGCGTGCTCATGGTCGGGCCACCCGGGACCGGGAAGACGCTGCTGGCCAGGGCCGTCGCAGGCGAGGCCGGTGTCCCGTTCTTCGCCCTCAGCGGTTCCAGCTTCGTCGAGATGTTCGTCGGTGTCGGCGCGTCACGGGTGCGGGATCTCTTCAGCGAGGCGCGCAAACGCGCCCCGGCGATCATCTTCATCGACGAGATCGACGCCATCGGAGGCCGCCGGGGCCCCGGCGGGTTCGGCTCGAACGACGAGCGCGAACAGACGCTCAACCAGCTGCTATCGGACATGGACGGCTTCGAACCAGGCGCCCGCGTGGTCGTCATGGCGGCGACCAACCGGGCCGAGATCCTCGACGCGGCCCTGCTACGGCCCGGACGCTTCGACCGTACGGTGGAGATCCCGCTCCCCAACCGCAGGGAACGGACGGCGATCCTGGCCGTCCACGGGAAGGGCAAGACGCTCGATCCCGGCGTCGACCTTGACGCGGTCTCGCGCGGCACGCCCGGCTTCTCGGGTGCCGACCTCGCCAACCTCGTGAACGAGGCGGCGATCAACGCGGTACGGGATGGCCGGCACGTTCTCGGCGCCGTCGACTTCGACGCCGCCCGTGACCGTCTCCTGATCGGCCGCCGCGACGCCTCGAACGCGTTGCTGCCCGAGGAGAAGCACGCCGTGGCGGTCCACGAAGCCGGTCACGCGCTCGTCGCCGTACTCTCCGAGCACGCCGACCCGGTCGCGAAGGTCACGATCCTGCCGCGCGGCGCCGCCCTGGGTGTGACCGAGCAGTTGCCCGAGACCGAGCGTCATCTCTATCCCGAGAGCCACCTCACCGACTCACTCGCCGTACGTCTTGGTGGCCGCGCGGCGGAGATCGTCGTACTGTCGGAGCCATCGACCGGTGCGTCCAACGACCTGCTGACCGCTACCGAACTCGCGACCCAGATGGTGCGGGAGTGGGGATTCTCGACCACGATCGGGCCGATCAGCTACGGCCCGGAGGGACCGACACGCGACAACCCCTTCGCCGGCCGGCCCTACGCCGAGGAGACACAGCGCTCCATCGACCAGGAAGTCGCGCGGCTGCTACGAGAGGCCGAGGCCACGGCCACCAACCTGATCCGCGAGAACCGCGACTCGCTCCACCAGATCATCGACCTGCTTCTCGAACGGGAGACGATCGACGGCAAGGACCTGGCCGCGATCGTCGGAGTCGCCGAACACGAGGACGACAACGCGCAACCGCGGTCGCCTCGGGCCGCGGCGATGGCGGACACTCCGGCGGAGCGGGGCGGGACCGTGTGATCAGGACCCTGTACCGCTTGGAGTACGGAACAGGTCAGAGGTACTGGCCGGTCGCGGCGCCGTCGGTCTTCGATACGCGCATCGACACCACGTTGGCCAGGTTGATGACCACTCCGTTCTCTTCGGGTTCGCGTTCGTACCTGGCCTTGTTCAGGACCAGGCTGTGGTGCTCGTCGATGGCGTGGGCGACGGCTTCCAGCGCCTCGCGTTCGTCGCTGAAATCGCTGCACAGTACGGAAACGTCTTCCCCGCCCACCGGGTGAAAGCGCAGGATCAGTTCAACCTTGTCAGGCACGGCCGGTCCTTCCCTCGCGGATCTAGGGTGCCGACCGGGCTGTCCTCGGGCACCATCCGCGCTTCGCCGCTGTGGACTCGGATACTTCCGAGTTTTGCCCTGGTCCGGGACTTCTGGAACAAGTGCCCTCCATCTTGCTCGTGGCCCGTGCCGGTCGGCCGAGTTCGGCATGGTGCCTCAGACGACCGCGTGGAGGTCCAGCGCGGGTGGTGTCGCCCGTTCGGGCCGGTGGTGTCCGGGTCCTGGTAGGGCCAGCCGCAGGATGCGCTTGTAGACCGAGCCGGTCTGCCGGGCCAGTGAGCCGGAGGTGTACGGGAGGCCGAATCGTTCGCACAGGGCGCGGATTCGTGGCGCGATCTCGGCGTACCGGTTACTGGGCATGTCGGGGAACAGGTGGTGTTCGATCTGGTGGCTCAGATTGCCGCTCATGAGATGAAGGAGTTTGCCGCCGTCGATGTTGCAGGAGCCGAGCAGCTGGCGGACGTACCACTGTCCGCGGGTCTCGCCGTCGAGCTGGTCTTCGGTGAAGACCTCGGCGCCTTCGGGGAAGTGGCCGCAGAAGATGATGGTGTGCGCCCATACGTTGCGGGTCAGGTTCGCGGTGAGGTTTCCGAGCAGGACGGGGAGGAACGCGGGCCCGGCCAGCAGGGGGAACGCGAGATAGTCCTTGGTGAACTGGCGCGCTACCTTGCCCGCGATGGCGCGCAGCTGGGTCATGGCCTCCTTCGGGCTCTTGTCCCCGGCAGGTATGCGTTCGACTTCCAGGTCGTACATCGCGATGCCGTACTCGAAGACCAGCGCCAGCAGCATGTTGTAGATCGGCTGGAGGAGGTAGACCGGATGCCAGGGCTGCTCGGGACTGACCCGTAGGAGCGAATAGCCGATGTCGCGGTCCTTACCGAGCACGTTCGTCCAGGTGTGGTGGACGAAGTTGTGGGAGTGCTTCCACTGGTCGGCCGGGGACACGACGTCCCACTCCCACGTCGTGGAGTGGATCTTCGGGTCGCGCATCCAGTCCCACTGTCCGTGCAGGACGTTGTGGCCGATCTCCATGTTCTCCAGGATCTTCGCGGCGGCCAGCGCGGCGGTGCCGGCCACCCAGGCGGGCGGCAGCCATGACGCGAACAGCAACGCGCGGCCGCCGATCTCCAGTTTGCGCTGGGTCGCGATGACGCCGCGGATGTACTGTGCGTCCTTGTCCCCGAGGCTTGCGATGACCTCGTCGCGGATGCGGTCCAGCTGACGCCCGAACTCCTCGACGTCAGCCCGGCTGAGTGCGGTGGTCGGCATGATCCTCCTTGCGTCAGAGCTCGATCTGGACGGGGCCGATGGCGGCCGACACACAGGTCTGGACAAGATCGCCCGCCTCGCCGTGAATCTGACCGGTTCGCAGGTCCCGGACCCGCCCCGAGACCAGCCGCGCCACGCAGCTGTGGCAGATCCCCATCCGGCAGCCGCTCGGCATGAGAACCCTCGCCTGCTCCCCGGCGATCAGCAGCGGCGTGCGGCCGTCGGCGTCGGTCTCCCGGTCGCTCCTGGTGAACCGGATCCGGCCGCCCTCGCCGCCGGCCACCAGGGCGGCCGGGCGAAAGTGCTCGAGGTGTAGCCGATCTTCCAATCCGACCCAGTGCTCCTGAGCTTCTTCGAGCATTCCGGCCGGCCCACAGACCCACGCGCTACGTTCGGCCCAGTCCGGGCACAGGTCCGGCAGATCGGCCGGCCTGAGACGCCCCCCGGTCCGCGTGTGCCGCTCGTACAGGCGCAGATTCACGAAACGCTCGGCCAGCGCCCGCAATTCCGCGCCGAAGATGACGTCTTCCGGCGTGGGCGCGGAATGTATCAGGACCACATCGGGGACATCTGGGCGCCGCGTGGGGACTCCGGGCGCCGCGCCATCCCTCATGCTCGCGCTGGTCAAGAGGCCGTGCAGCATGGCCCGTACGGGTGTGATGCCGCTGCCTGCCGTCAGGAACAGCAGCCGTGGCGGAGGCGGCGCCGGGAGGACGAACTCGCCGTCGGGTCCGGCGAGTTCGATGGTCGCTCCGGGTTCGGCCCGCCGTACGAGATGGCGCGAGACCAGCCCGCCCGGAGCCGCCTTCACGGTGATCGTGATACGGCCGTCGCGCCTCGGTGGACTGGACAGCGAATAGGATCGCCAGTGGCGGACCCCGTCGATGTCGACACCGATCCGAACCCATTGCCCCGGCCTGTGCCCCGCCCAGGTGCGGCCGGGACGGATGACGAGCGTCGCCGCGTCCGCGGTCTCCGGGTGAATCGCTTCAAGCCGGCCACGCAGCTCCCGGCCGGACCAGAGCGGGTTCACCAGAGCGAGGTAGTCATCGGGCAGCAACGGCGTCGTCAGCCACTCCACGGCGCCCGCCACCCCGCGCAGGACGGCCGATCGAAGAGCGGAACCGGGCGCGGTCAAGGAGCGGTTCTCCGGCGAAACGCCAGCGTCCAGGCCATCAACCGCCCGCGCACCCCGTTGATCGGACCAGCCCCCATGATTCCGTGGTACCCGGCAGCGAACCCGCGCATGCTGCCGATGGCGCGACCATGCCATCGCCCTCCGTGTCGACTCGGCGGTGGGGAGGCGGCGGTATCAGCCGAGTACGGTTGACCGACCGGCTTCGACGATCCGCCGGGGGCGGCCTGCGGCCACGGCGACGGCTGGAGAGTGCGTGAGAAAGCTCGGGCATGCGTATCAGGGCACGATGAGGACGGGGCATGGCGCGTGCCGGGAGACCTCGTCGGCGACGTTGGACCGGAACAGCACAGATGGCCGGCCGTGGTGCCGGGAGCCCAGGATGACCAGCTCGACGTCCAGTTCCCGGGCCTGATCCAGTAGGGCTCGGGGTGTGGCTCCCGGCGTGCTTTCCAGCAGCAGGCCCTCGGCGTGCACGCCTGCGGTGGACAGGACCGTGATGGCGTCGTCGACCATCCGTCGCGCCACGCTGCTCGCGCCGTTCCCCGCCGGTTGCTCGGCCAGTGCCTGGCTCGCCAGGGTGTTCAGTATCGATGGCAGGGACGGGAAGTCCGCGGCCCGCACATGCACAACGAAGACCGCCGCGCCGGTCAGCGACGCCAGTTGCCGGGTCTGGTCCAGCACGGACTCCGAACTCGTGGTCCAGTCGATCGCGGCGAGGATCCGCTTGTACACGGTGCGATCCTTTCTCCAGGGACATCGCGCTGGAAGGTCGGCCCTCCGCGTTGCCGAAGCGGTCCCGGATCGGCCCGTCGGTGACGGGCACGATCCGTGACTTCTTCCACACGTGGTCAGTTCGGCTGCCCAGCGAGGAAGGGTCGGGATGGTGCGCCGTCGTCGAGCCAGCGGTCGATCTCACCTCGCCTGGGGTCCTCGGTCGGCACGGGGCGTGCGGTGTCGGCGACGATTCCCGGTTCCCGTGAGCGATCGGCTTCTTCCGGGACTACCCGAGGTGGGTTCGCCCCACCGTCGTTCTGGATGCCGACGGCGGCCAGGATCTCCTCGGGTCTGATGCTGTGTCTGCCGATGGAGGCCATCGTCAGTGCGGATTCCGCCGCGTCCGTCGTGGCGTGGGGTGGTACGACCAGCAGCAAGATGTGGTCTTGCGGGCCGCGGGTCACGATGATCTTATGGTTAAGGTCGGCGAACCATCCCACTCCCACGCGGTGTCCGCCGACCGTCATGCGGCGGGGGATGTCGTCCCAGTCGCGGGCGTCGACGCCGAGGCGCACGACCACGCCGACCTGTGGGTTCAGCAGTGAGATGAGGCTCGGCAGTTCAGTGCCCGCGTCGCGGGAGTGCGGCCACCAGCCACCACCGAGAATCCCTCCGCGCCCCAGCGCCGGATCCAGGCTGAGCCTCGACATCGGCGGAATAGGCGGAGAAAGAACGTCTATTTGATCTTTAACGTGCGGTGCCATGACTTCAGCCCCGTCCTGGCCCCTGTAAGGAGCCGGATTTTCTACACCAGGGACGACGCCGACTTGATCGTTGGCGCGCGAAATGCCCTCGGTAATTTCATGATACATCCAAAAAGGTGAATCGTTGTCGTATCTACTTTCGCACCTCATAAATAATTCTGGTTATCGGAAGTCGATGAGCGTAGAGTCGAATTATCCGGAAATGACGACACCCCAATCTGAGCTGGCGATCGGGTTGTTGATCGCCATGGTCGCGGGAGTCGTGGTCACGCTGGTGGTCGGCACTGCCCGTATCACCCAGGTACGCCGCCTCGCTCGCCGGCACCGCCGGTCGTGGCCTCGGGCGGGTTGATCCCGTCCGGTCATAGCCCGGAAATTCGAGTGATCTCAGGAGAGTGGCCTAAGGAGGGAGTGCCGTGAATGAGGGTTCGGTGGAACGGAGAGCGTCGAGTGACCTGTCGTCGTCACCGGCACCTCGGCTGCTCCTGGGGTCGGCCCGTGCGCCCGGGACGCTGCTCGATGGTGGCTGGTGGCCCCGGTCTGCCGATCCGGCCGCGGAGCTGCCGGGCCTGGTTCTGGCCCTCCAGGGCCACAAACCTCCGGGAGACCACGGTCCGGTAACGCACATCATGCTCCGGGCGTCCGACTGGGACGGTCGGCCACGCCGGCTGCGCGTCGAGGGCGTGGAGGGCCTGACCGACACCCGCGTGGTGCGGCTCAGCTGGTTCGACACCCTGCCCGCCGGTCTGCTCACCGCGATCTACGCCGACGGCCACCGCGTCGACCTACTCACCGTCCCACCGGACACCGAGGAGAACGCCGCCCGGGCGGCCATGAAACAGGCCGCCCGGACCGGCGAGCACACCCAGACGCCCGATACCAGCGCCGAGACGGCGCAGGAGAGCGGATGGGAATCCGAAGGCGGACGGCTCCGTGACCAGGAGGAATGACAACTTTCTGACCCGCAGGAAGAGTGGATCCTCACGCGGATCGATGACCCGATGGAGCGCGTCGATGTGTCACCGGGGTCGGCCCTTCCGGTCCGTGGCCGAACGTGAGGCCGCCCGGTCACCGACCGCGATATCGAGGGCTGTCAGTACTCCAGTTCGGGGCGCAGCGGGCCGCCGACCTCATGGAGGTGCCGTAGCACTTGGGCGTAGGAGTGGAGGAGGCCGGTCTCGTGGTACGGGACGCCGTGCTGAGCGCAGAACGCGCGTACGAGCGTCTGGGCGCGGCGGAGGTTGGGTCGTGGCATGGAGGGGAATAGGTGGTGCTCGATCTGGTAGTTGAGGCCGCCGAGTGCGTAGTCGGTGAGCCGTCCGCCGCGGATGTTGCGTGCGGTGAGCACCTGCCGGCTCAGGTAGTCGATCTTGTCGTCCTTGGCGAGAATCGGCATGCCCTTGTGGTTGGGCGCGAACGAGCAGCCCATGTAGAGCCCGAACAGTCCCTGCTGGATGAGGATGAAGCACACGGCCTGAGCGGGCGACAGGACCCAGAACAGGGCGGTGAGGTAGCCGCCGATGTGGGCCGTCAGCAGCCCCGTCTCGGTGATTCTGGCCGTTCGTGAGGCGCCGGTGCGGGTGAGCAGAGCCCGTACGCCGGCGACGTGCAGGTTGAGGCCTTCCAGAAGCAGCATGGGGAAGAACAACCAAGCCTGGTGGCGGGCCAGCCAGGCGCGCGGTCCGCTGCGGGCACGGGCGTGGTCTTTGGTGAAGGCGATCGCGCCGCCCGCGATGTCGGGGTCGCGGTCGACCTGGTTGGGGTGGGCGTGATGCCGGTTGTGCTTGGAGATCCACCAGCCATAGCTGAGCCCGACCAGCAGGTTGCCGTGCAGCCGGCCGAGCAGGTTGTTGACCCGTTTGGAGCCGGATATCTGGTGGTGGCCGGCGTCGTGTCCGACGAACGCCGTCTGGGTGAACATCACCGCGAGGAACGCGGCGATCAGCAGCTGCCACCACGACCGTCCGATCAGGGCGAACGCCACCCATCCGGCGGTCAGCAGGAGCAGGTTCCCCCCGACCTTGGCGCCGTAGTAACCGGGCCGCCGGTTCAGCAGCCCGGTCCGCTTCACCTCCCGGGACAACTGGGCGTAGGGGCTGCCGCGCTCGGTCGCGGGTGGAACCCGGCGAGCGGTTGCCGGTGTGGTGTGGGTCGTGACGATGTCGATGGCCAATTTCTTTGCTCCTTCGGCGATGGGGGTCACGTCCAGGCGGTTGCTCAGACTGCGCGCTGGTGCACGTAACACCATGTCCAGACGGGGCCTGGCCGCACTGCGCGCGCCAGCGGATGGTCGGTCTCCTCGTAGTGCGCGCGTGCGTGCCGGCGGGGTGAGTCGTTCGAACACCCCACCCAACCGCAGGTCAGGCACGCGAGAAGGCCGGGCCAGTCCTCACCGGTCGCCTGGCATTCCCGGCAGATGTTCCCTAGCGGGTCCACCTGCACGAGCGCGTCGAGGTGCTCGCAGTGAGGTGCCGACCCGTTCAGGCTGAGGGTTCGCATCAGGGCGGACCCGGAACCATCCGGACTCATGGCGCGCTCCTCTCTGGCTCACCGTTCGGCGACCGGCTATCTCTCTCAGTGGACATCCCTCACGGTCGGGTGGAAACAGGGAGCATGAGCAAGCCTCATCAGCTGCCCTGATCGGCAGGTCGGAATTGCCGTTGGGGGAAGAGGCGTCGAGTATTTGTGTCGGCTCTGAGATGCTGGAACCGCGGACCACAGTGGTGATGCGTGAGCCTGGCGGCAGGAGCGGAGGTGGCGGGCGTGGAGCTTCGCCAGCTTCGCTATTTCGTGACCCTGGCCGAGGAACTGCACTTCGGCCGGGCGGCCGCGCGGGAGCACATCGTGCAGTCGGCGTTGAGCCAGCAGGTGCAGCGGCTCGAACGCGAGCTGGGCGTCCGCCTGCTGGAGCGCAGCACACACCACGTTTCGATCACCGCTGCCGGCGCGGCGTTCCTCCTCGAGGCGCGACAGATCATCGCCCGGGTGGACCGGGCGGCGCAGGTCGCTCGCAGCGCGGCCGGCGCGACCACCAGGCTACGCGTGGGCATCATCGACGCCAGCTATGACTCGATGCCACAGATCCTGCACGAGGTGCAGGCCCGGCACCCGGATCTGGTGATTCACCAGGTCGAGGTCAGTGTGCCCGAGCAGTACCAGCAGCTCCTCGACGGCCGCCTCGATGTGGGAATCGGCCGGGCCGCGCTGGCCCCGGCCGGAGTGGCCTCGTATCTGTTCCGCGAGGACCCGCTGGGCGTCCTGGTGCCCGACGGGCACCGTTTCACCTCCCTGGACGGCGTACCGGTCGGCACACTCGCGCAGGAGCCGTTGCTGCTCGCCGAGGATGCCCAAGCACCGGAGTTCAACCAGTTCGTGGTTGAGATGTGCCGGTCGGCCGGGTTCACCCCCGCGGTGTACGAGGGCACCGTGGAGAGTATCCGGGCCGCCGCCGACCTGGTCGCCGCGGGACGGTGCCTGTACTGCGTGCCCTCCTCCTGCATCTCCGCCCTCCCCGGCACCATCTGGCGGCCGTTGGTCGAACCGGTGTCCCACTACCCCTGGTCGATCCTGTGGCGAGCGGCCGACACCTCCGAACACGTACGCGCCATCACCACCTGCGCGCGAGCGATGTCCAAACGACTGGGCTGGCTCACCGTAAGGGAACCCACGGCCGGCTGACCGTAGAGCAGGTTCAGTCCCGTGTCAGCGCGTCAGCCAGTGCGGGATAGATCGTGAGGACCCGGTCCAGCCCGTGAATGTGCAGCAGCCTCGTGACCCGAGGATGCAGAGCCGTCAAACGGAGGGTGACGCCGACCGCCGTGGCGTGATGATGAATACCGACCAGCACCCCCAGCCCTGACGCGTCACAGAACGAGACTCCGGACAAGTCGAGGATGATCACTCCCATGCCGGGTCGCAACACGCCGAGCAGGCGTTCACGTAACGCGGGAGCGGTGGCGATGTCGATCTCGCCGCGCAACCTGATGATGGTGTGAGTTGATCGGCGTACGAGGGAGAACGCGACACCGGTACGGGCTTCGTCGGGACCCTCGCCGGGACTCACAGTGATCATCTCCGATCCTTTGGTGGCGACCGAACGCTCACCGGTGATGTCTCGGCTCGGATCTGACGATCCGGTTCGAAGTAGGAGGATGCCGGCCCGCGAGGGGCCGCCGGCTCGGCATTCAGTCACCTCCGAGCCAACCCCGTCCATACCGTGCCGGAAACAGCGGATCCGGGAAGGGCCGATCACCGCAACCGATTGCCATCCTGTGCCCGGATGGGGCGGTAATCGGTTATGGCGATCAGTTCAGAACGAATCGCCTGTTTCCCCGAGCGGGCCCGGCGGGTTGTCTCAGGAATGCCCGATCTTTGGCCGTTGGGCCTCCCGCCCCCGGCGTCCCGCCGGGCCTGGTGGGTCTCATTGGCACTGTGAACGGAGTATTCCGATGAAGGCATTGGTCGTTGTCGTGATCATTGTGGTGGTGGTCCTGCTGCTGGTGCTCGCGTTGGCGGTGCGGATCGTCAAGCAGTACGAGCAGGGGGTGTTGTTCCGGCTCGGCCGGGTACGCGGGGCGCGGCAGCCGGGTCTGCGACTGATCATCCCGCTGGTCGATGTCATGCGCCGCGTCTCGATGCGGATCGTCACGATGCCGATCCAGTCTCAGGGAATCATCACCCGCGACAACGTCAGCGTCGATGTGTCGGCGGTGGCCTACTTCCGGGTGGTCGACGCGGTGAAGTCGGTCGTGGCGATAGAGAACGTCCGAGCCGCCATCGATCAGATCGCCCAGACCACCTTGCGGAAGGTGGTCGGGCAGCACACCTTGGACCAGACACTGTCCGAGACCGACCGCATCAACCTCGACATCCGCGAGATCCTCGACGTCACCACGGTCGGGTGGGGCGTGGAGGTCAGCCTGGTTGAGCTGAAGGACATTCAGCTGCCCGAGAGCATGAAACGCGCCATGGCCCGTCAGGCCGAGGCCGAACGGGAGAAGCGCGCAAAGATCATCAGCGCTGAGGGCGAGTCGATGGCCGCCGCGGCCCTGGGAGACGCCTCGGACATCATGATGGCGCACCCGCTGGCGCTGCAGCTGCGGAACCTGCAGAGCCTGGTCGAGATCGGCGTGGACAAGAACAGCACCGTCGTGTTCCCGGCACCGCTGATGACCACCATCGCCGAACTCGGAACCTTCCTCGCTCGTGAGCAGACCGCCGCCACCCCTGCGCTGACACCCAACGGCGACAACTCGACCGCCGGGACGCCGGCGGCCGACCAACCACCCCGCACCTCACCGAGCTGACGAGCAGGCGATGACGCCGGCGCCGGGGAGCAGCCGCACGAGCGTGGAAACGATCGCGAACACAGCCGTGGGCTGCTGGTCACATAGCCCGCTTGTCACACCGTCCCCGTGCGAGTTCGGTCCGGTAGGTCGTAATACCGACGGTGTGCCCGGGCGGTGTGCCCGGGCGGTGTGCCCGGGCGGTGTGCCCGGGCGGTGTGCCCGGGCGGTGTGCCCGGGCGGTGTGCCCGGGCGGTGTGCCCGGGCCATGGTGTACCGATGGCAGGTCTCCACAGGGCGTCCTGGTGGATGAACCTGGCGGATCACTCTGCCCATCGCCCGGCCGAGTCAACGCATGACGCGTACGTTCCTGCGAGACCTCCAGCGGGGTCGGGGCAGATGGACCGTCGGCGGACGGAGTTCGATGTGTGATCGTCCGGTGGTGCGATCCGTCAGCTGTCGCAAGGACGGATCATGGTCAAGGAACACTCCACGATGACCGGCCCGTTCCGGGGCATGAGGCAACGGGGCCGCCGCGGTCCGGTCCGCGTACGCGGCGCGTCAAGAGCCGGTCTCGCCGAAACGAAGGACCGTCATCGCCTGGTCCTCATCGGCGATCACCTCGCGGGCGAGTTCGGCCAGAAACCGGTTGTGGGCGCGGGCATAGGAACGCAAGACCCTGAACCCTTCATCGACGCTGACCCGACCACGGATGGACAGCACACCCTTGGCCTGCTCGATGACGACCCGGCTGTTCAACGCGCCCTGGAGTTGTTCCACCACATCCTCAACATGGGTCAGGGCACGTTCTTGCAAGATCGCGATGGTCGTAATGTCGGCCAGTGCCTGACCGAGCGCCAGATCCTCGCCGACCAGCGGGGTGGTGCCCGTGCGGAACAGATTGAGCGTTCCGATGGTCTGCTCCCGCAACAACATGGGCAGCGCGTGCACCGTCTGGTAGCCGTGCCGCTGTGCTTCGTCCACGAAATCGGGCCACCTGCCGCGCCAACTGGACAGATCGACGGCACTGACCGGCTTTCCGGTCTGGAAGCATTCCAGGCACGGACCTTGCCCTTCGCCCTGCGACTGGAACAACTCGATCAACCGCGCCTGCTCGTTGGACGACGCGAACACCCCGAGCTTGCCCTGCCCGTCGGCGAGCAACAGCCCGGCCGCCGCGACATCCAGCAGGCTCACACAATGCCCACAAAGACGGTGCGCCATCTCAATCAGGTCATAGTCCACGACCATGGTGTCGGCAATGTCAATGAACGCCGAAGTCAACGCTGATTCGCGCCGTACCGAAGTCGGCATCTCCTTCCCCCTCTCCGCGGCGGGTGGGCCGCCGGGGCCACCGCCCTACTTGGTGAGGCGCAGCTTGCCGGCCAGCACGTCGCCGGCTACCGCATCCAGCGACCGCGAGCACCCAAAAGCGTGCGCACGCAACCTCGCGAGCGCCTGTCCAATGGAAATCCCGAGTTCGGCCGACAACGCCCCGGTGGCCTGATGCACCACCGCATGGTTGCGCCAGGACACATCGAACAGGTCAGGCGCACCGTCCGGGCCGTGCCCGTCGAGCGCCTGGGCGTTCAGTACGGCGATCGTCACCACATCGGTGACCACCAGCGCTTCCGCCACCTCCGTCAACGGACCTGCCCGCGACCGATAGCAATCAAGCACGCCGATGGCGATCGCGCCGAGCTGCAGCGGAAACGCGAACACCGCGGCGATCCCGGCGTCCAACGCCTCGCGCGTGAACATCGGCCACTGCGCAAAGGCCTCGCGGGCCTCAAGATCCTGCACCAGCACCGGCCGTCCCCGAACGAACGCCGACACGCATGGACCTTCCCCCAGGCCGAACTGCAATTCCTCGATCCGAGCGCCCCGTTCGTCACTCGCACCGAGCAACACACGCGTATCGGGCTGATCATGCATCATCAGCGACAAGCCCACTCCATCGACCGGCAGCGACGCGGCGCACGCCATGCACAACCTCTTCGGGGACTCCGAAGTCCACGAATGGTCGGACACGATCTCCGCCAGCGTGCCGGCCAGCCGGACACGATCAATAGCCATGACAACCCGCCCCCCGGACCCGCGGCTCCGTGAAGTCCGCCGGGTACGCCACAGGCGTCTGGATGAACGCATCCGACTCGATCAGATACCTCCACGCTACATCAATAACCCCTGACCAGCGTCAACACCGTGCACTGGATTATCTGGAGCAATTGACGTGCCCCATGGCGGGACACCGGCGCTGGCCGTCCCTCACGCTTGTTCCGCGCGGTGTCGAAGCGCACCGGACTCGATACCCGGCTGATGGTCCGTGACAGCGTGTCCGAGGCCATCGCCGCGACCGGGAATAACGTCCCCGGACAGCCACTGAGGTCACCGCGTGGCCCTGAGGCCCGCAGCGGGGCGAAGCGCTGCCGTCTGCGTCCGGCTCTATCCGTGAATTACGAGACGCCGGGTCAGAGATCTCTTTGTAGCGAAGGGACCGCTCGACAGTGTTCTCCGGCGGAAGCGGGTACACACCATCCGTGATGTTCCAGAACCCCGTTTCCCCTGAGTTCCTCCCCGCACGCGAGCTGATCCTCCGTGCGCTTACAGGGCGGATGGAACTCGCGGACGTCACCGAGCAGTGTGATCATATGCTCGGCTCACCGAGTGATGGCGTTGACCAACATCGGGTCGACGCCCAGCGTCTCCATCCGGCCGGCTGATCCGACGATCTCCTTTGCCCAGCCCACGGCGAGGTTGACCTCGTGTTCGAGCTCCCGGCGTATGGGATCCGTTGCCTGCCGTGAGGCTCGCATACGATTGGTTGCAAGGGGGATGCTGGCCGATCGATGTGATGGCCAGATCTGCGGTATGACCCGCGCGTCAGGGCGCGGGCAGGGCCGATTCGATGTGGGCAGCGATGGGCTCGTTGTGGGCGGCGTTCCGCCTTAACACCAGAAGGTGCTCCCGGTTCCGTTTGATGGCTCAGGAACAGCGGGCGCTGCGGCGCGTCGCGACGCTCGTGGCGCGTGGTGCCTCTCCGTCGACGGTTTTCCGGGCGGTTGCCGGTGAGGTCGGCCGCCTGTTCAAGGCGGATTACGCCTCGATCTGCCGTTATGAGCCGGAGCAGATGATGTGCTTGGTCGCCCGGTGGACCGCTCCGGGCGCTGCCGATCTGGGCGCGCCTTTCGGCGGGCGCTGGCCGATGGGGGAGGATTCCTCCTCTGCGGCGGTGCTGCGGACCGGCAGGCCGGCACGGCGGGCGGTCGAGTCGATCACGAGTGAGATCGGGAGCTGGCTTCGGTCACGGGAAATCGGTCAGGTCGTGTCCTGCCCGCTCACCGTCGATGATCGGCTCTGGGGCGTGATGGTGTTGGAGTTCCTCGGCTCCCGGCCGGTGCCGGCCGATACCGAGGACCGTGCGAACGAGTTCGTGCAGCTGGCGGCGTGCACCGTCGCCCAGGCGGAAGGACGCGCGGAGCTGATCGACTCTCGCACCCGCCTGGTCATGGCCTCCGATGAGGCACGCCGCCGGATCGAACGCGACCTGCACGATGGGACCCAGCAGCGTCTCATCACGCTCGGCCTCACCCTTGAGGCGGCGCGGGCGCGCGTACCACCGCAGGACGAGGAACTCAGCAGGTCTCTGTCGCTGGCCGTCGAGGAACTGTCGCAGGTGCAGGCGCAGCTCCGTGAGATCGCCCATGGCCTGCATCCGGCGATCCTGGCCAAAGGGGGCCTGGGCGCGGCCGTCAAAGCGCTCACCCGCCGCTTCCCGGTCGCGACCGAGCTGGACATCGACGTCGACCGGCGCCTGCCCGACCCGATCGAGGTCACCGCCTATTACGTGACAGCCGAGGCGTTGGCGAACGTGCTCAAGCATGCGAGCGCCTCGCGCGTCCGCGCCGAGCTTCACATGAAGAACGGTTCCCTTCACCTGGCGATCCGTGATGACGGTGTCGGAGGCGCGGATCCACGACGGGGCTCGGGACTGACCGGTTTGAAGGATCGAGTGGAGGCCGTCGGCGGCACCATGCAGATCACCAGCCCGACCGGTGCCGGCACATCGCTGTTCGTGGAGATCCCCGCCGGTCGGCGGGATGGTTATACGGAGCCCCCTTGACCGCGCGGCCATTCTCTACGGCGGGTGCCCATGCCGTTCTGAGGCCCTGGAGGGCGTGTGCTGCACACCGGCTCGGCGTGAATGGCGGCGTGCTCGATCAACGAGCTGAGTTGATCCAGTTCGGGCGGGGCCAAGGCCTTGGCCGCTCGTATCTCGAGCCCGATGGAGACCAGGTCCTGTTGTGTCCCGCGGTGCAGGTCATGCTCGATCTCGGCCCCTTCGCCGGTCCTTGTGCCGGGCGTCTCAATCTCGTATGGGCTTGATCCCATCGTGGATTGATACCTGGCGAACGTGCGCAACGCACGCGGCGACAACCTGACGTGCTTCAGCGCTCAGCGTGGCCAGTTCGGCCGCCGTACGCTCCGCGTCGTGGAGCCGGGCACGGGCTTGGATGGCCGCGGCTCGCGCACGTTTGGCCATGAGCACGCTCGCGCGCAGGAGTTCCTCGCACTGACCACCGGCGGCCCGGGCTGCGTCCAGCAGCGCCGGAAGACCTCCCAGGAATTCATCACCGTCGAGCGTCGTGGCTGACGATCCAATCTCAACACGTTCAGTGCTCGCCTGGTAGCTCACAGTCCCACAGTGTCACAAGCGACCGAAGGCGACAGGACACCCGGGCCCAGGGAAGGGAACATATTGCTTTCCCCGGCGCCGCGTGGCGCCTCATTCCCCTCCCACGCCGAGGCGCCGGACGGCGCGGCGTCGATCGATCCGGTGGGGCCGACGGCTTTCGCGACACCAGCGCGGGAATTCTCGGCTGGATATGACCACGCCCCCGGCGTCGCCACTGCGGCCCCGTGCGCCGGTCAGTCCTACGCGACCGACAGCCCGCCCAGTAACGACGCGGCCGGCATCGGGCCCTCGGACGACTTCGGCACGACCACGATGATCAACACCCGCCTCTACGTCGCCTCTAACGGCCCGGACACCCGCACCAGATCCCCACCCCGCACCCGCCGACGGTCTCCTGCTTCGACCCGGTCACCACCGCGCCCTGTGTCGGCTGGACACCGAAGGTGATCAGCGATCCCAACCCGTACCTGACCCTGTCGCTGTCCCCGCTCACCAACACCTCTGGCACCGCCCGCAAGGTCGGATCGAGCTGTCCGACACCGGTGCGTGTTCCACCAACCTGGCACGCGCCGGGCTGGCCACCGGGATTGAAGGCGGCCTGCTCGCCCAGCCTCTGACCGTCGTCGGTACGGGCGGCGGTGGCTGCTACAGTTGAGTTCCCGCACCGAGCCCGCAGCGGCGGTCACCGACCGGCCGCCGCTACGCCGCGCACTCATCACCATGTGTATCACAGAGATTACCAGCTGGGGCGTGTTCTACTACGCCTTCCCGGTGATGCTGTCCTCGCTGCCCGTGACACCGGCTGGTCCACCGCGACCGCCCTGACAGCCTTTCCGCCGGAGCCGTCGTCTCCGCCCTCGCCGGGATGCCCGCCGGACGGCTCATCGACCGCTGCGGGCGGCGCCCGGCCATGATCACCGCTCCATCCGCGGTGTCGCCGCCGTACTGACGCTCGCTGCCTTGCCCAGCCTGCCGCTCTTCTTCGCGGCCTGGTCCTTGCCGGGCTCGCGCAATCCGCCGTGCTCTACAGCCGCCTTCACTGTGCTTACCGGCTGGTACGGCCCGGGTAGGGCGACGACGTCGGCCGCTGTCGCGAACGGCGGCGTGCGATAGCTGGTGCCAATGGCAATCAGGCGGTGTGAGGGTGTGGGCCCCGGCCGCTAGGCGACGGTTCGAAGTGATCCGGGACGGACGTCAGCGGAACGTTGGGCTCCTCGACGTCCGGAGAGCTGAGCGGCAACCATCCAAGGTGACACGTCCGCAACCCTCGTGCGTTAGGCGTCCAGCGCGGTGAGGTGGTCGGCGGTGCCTCCACGCCATTCGATCAGGAAGAGGGTCGCGTCGTCGCTGGTGGTCCCGCCGCGTGCGCGCACGAGGGCGTGGGAGAGTCCGCGGACCATCTCCTGCGCGCCTTCGTCGCTGTGCCCAGCGTTGTTGATGAAGTCGATGAGGCGTTTTTCGCCGAATTGTTCGCCGCCGGTCTCGTGTTCTTCGATAAGACCGTCGGTGAACAGCAGGATCCGGTCACCGTGCTGGAGGGCTTGTTCGCTGATCTGCGGCTGATCGCCGCCGAAGCCGACCGGCAATGTGCCTGGGCCTTCCAGTGCCCGGACGACTCGGTGGTCGCGGATCAGGAGCGGGGCCGGGTGGCCGGCGTTGACCCACTGTAGATGGCCTGATCGGACGTCCAGTCGCATCATCTGTGCGGTGACGAAGTGGTCGGGTCCGAACTGTGTGTCGATGGCCGTGTCCATGAATCCGTACAGCTCCGCCAGCCCGACGTCGGCGCGTCTGGCGTGCCGGTAGGCGCCGATGGCGACGGTGGCCAGCACGGCCGCGTTCAGGCCGTGCCCCATCGCGTCGATGACGGCCACGTGCAGGACGTCGTCGTTGAGGGCGTAGTCGAAGCTGTCGCCGGCGACGTCGTAGGCGGGCTCGAGGATTCCGGCTGTCGTGACCTGAGGGGTGATCATGGTCAATGGGGGTAGCAGTGACCATTGGATTTCGGCGGCCATGCTCATCTGCTCGCGGCGCCGGGCCCGGAAGAACTGATCGGTGTAGCTGTTCTTCGTGACGAGCATGTCGGCGACCAGACCGGCGAGCCGCCGCAACAACCGCCGGTCATCGTCGTCGACGGTGTCGAGGGTGAGGGCCAGGACCCCGACCTCGTCGCTGCCGTCCAGGAGGGGGAGGAACATCCGTACGCTGTCGGTCAGTGGTTCTTCGACGACAGTCGCGCGGAGGAAGGCCTTGCCGGCTGGGGAACCATCGATTCTCTCGGGTTTGCCGGTCAGGAGTCCCTGGCCTGGAAGTGGCGCGAGCGTCAGCTGCTCATAGTCCTGCAGGAGGATCGAGACGTCCCTGCCGCCGATCCTGCTGACCTCCTCCGCGACCAGCGGGGCGATGAGTTGCGGTGGCATTTCGTGAGCCCGGTCGAGGAGCGCACCGAGCAGCCGCTCACCGAACCCCTCCGAGCGGTCCACCAGGACCCTGCCGGACGGGCCCTCGCGTCTTGTCATGGTCGCCTCATCTCCCCGCCGATAGTCACACACCGGGGAATCCTGGCCTGCCCCGCTGATCCGCGGCGCCTCATCGGCTTCTGCCTCTGTTCTCTCAGCATCGCCCCCGACCCGCGGGTTCGCCAAGCCGCCCTTCATCCGAGCTGCGGCTTCACAGCCAGAGCGACGACCCATCGAGGAAGGGGCGACGGCGACGCGCTGGTCAAAGCAGTGCGGAGCCCGCCGTGGCCGGTCAGAAGCGGGCCGATCGCGCATCCGCGGTGTGTTCGGTACCGGCCGAGTCACCGTCCTGAAGGACACGATCACCCCGTGATCATCGACCGTCCGGCTTTTGGCCGATGAATCTGGAGGTGGCAGGCGGGTCAGGAGGTGGTGATGATGAGGTTCGCGTTTTTGGGGCGGGTGTCGACGGAGGATCTTCAGGATCCGGCGGCTTCGCGTCAGTGGCAGTTGTCGCGTGCGGAGCTGTTGGTAGCCGACCACGGCCGCATCGTGGCGGAGTTCTTCGATGTCGGGCAGTCCAGGGCGGTGTCGTGGCTACGGCGGCCGGAGTCGGCGCGGCTGCTGGCGGCGTTGGAGGACCCGGACCGTGGTTTTGAGGCTGTGGTGATCGGTGAGCCCCAGCGGGTCTTCTACGACAACCAGTTCGGGCTGGTCTTCCCGCTATTCGAGCACTTCGACGTCGGGCTGTGGGTGCCGGAGGTCGGTGGCCCGATCGATCCGGACTCCGAGGCACACAGCCTGATCATGTCGGTGTACGCCGGGATGTCGAAGGCTGAACGGCGACGGATTCAAGTCAGAGTCCGGTCGGCGATGATCGCTCAAGTCGAGCGCGAGGGGCGTTTCCTGGGCGGACGACCGCCGTACGGATACCGCCTGGCTGACGCGGGTCCGCACCGCAACCCGGCACTTGCTGCATTGGGTGCGCGCCGCCACCGGCTCGAACCCGATCCGGCTGCGGCGTCGGTGGTAGAGCGGATCTTCGCGATGCGGATCGCAGGATACGGCGCCCGGCGTATCGCCGGGGCGCTCGACACCGACGGCATACCGTGTCCTTCGGCGCACGACCCGGCTCGCAACCGACATCGATCCGCTGCCGGCTGGACGACAGGAACAGTCCTGTCCATCCTCGGAAACCCGCGCTACACCGGTCACGAGGTATGGAACAAGCAGTCCAAGACCGACGTGTTGATCGACCCCCACAACGTCGGCCTGGGCACGCGGACTTCGATGCGGTGGAACCCTCGTGCCGAGTGGGTCTCCTCGCCGAAGATGGCGCATCCGGCGATCGTGAACACCGAGGAATTCGAACAAGCCCAGCACACTCATGCCATCCGCGGGCCTCGGCGGACATACCTGCTTCGGGGACTGCTCCACTGCGCGCTGTGCGGTCGTCGGATGGAGGGCGCCTGGAACAACGGACGCGCCAACTACCGCTGCCACCACCGCGCCGCCGACTCAGAGCTTCCAGGAAGTGTCTTCGTCCGTGAGGACAGGCTGCTACCGCATTTGGCCGCGCTGCTCATCCGCATCAAGATCGAATCACGCCGATGCGTCACATTGCAGAACATTCAGATCCCAGAGGATACGGACCAGCAGGTGGCGATGTGCCGCCGACTAGGACTGGCCCTGCGGTATGACCATCTCGCCCAGACTCTCACCGTCCAAGGGCGGCAGGGAGACATCATCATCCGGCTGATGTGAGTTCGAACAGGTGTCCCGGGGGACACAACGAGGTGAGAAATTATGCACTAGGCGTGATCGACAGGATGAGCGAGGTGGCTTACAACGCAAAAGGCCCCAGCTCTGATAGGGCGATCAGAAGCCAGGGCTCAATGCGGCATGCATAAGTCTTCGCGGCTATGCATAATCCCGTGTCCGAGGGGGGACTTGAACCCCCATGCCCCGTGAAGGGCACTAGCACCTCAAGCTAGCGCGTCTGCCTATTCCGCCACCCGGACGTGGTGAGCCGTGCGGTCTCCCGCAGCGGCTGCCACACGATAGCAAATCCCCGGTGATGCCGCGAAGTCGCTGGCGGCCGTACGGGGTGGCGTGGCCGCTGAGAGAGGATGGGCCGAAGCCTGCAGGAGCCGTGAAAGCCATACAGAAGGAGGATCACCGTGAGCCACCCTTCGGCGGAGGACGAGGTCGTCGAGCTGTGCAGCGAGCTCATCCGCATCGACACCACCAACCCCGGTGATCACAGTGGTCCCGGGGAGCGCAGGGCCGCGGAGTACGTCGCGGAGAAGCTCGCTGACGTCGGGCTCGAGCCGAAGATCTACGAGTCGCACGAGAAGCGGTCGAGCGTGGTCGTGCGGATCGAGGGGACCGATCCGGGCAGGGACGCCCTCCTCATCCACGGGCATCTCGACGTCGTGCCCGCCCAGAGGCATGACTGGACCCGTGACCCGTTCGGCGGTGAGGTCGCCGACGGCTGTGTCTGGGGTCGTGGGGCGGTCGACATGAAGGACATGGACGCGATGGTCCTGGCCGTCATGCGCGAGCGTCTCCGGCAGGGAAGGCGGCCCGAGAGGGACGTCGTCCTGGCCTTCGTCGCCGACGAGGAGGCCGGTGGCACGTGGGGTGCGCACTGGCTGGTCGACAACCATCCGGAGCTGTTCGAGGGCTGCACCGAGGCGATCGGTGAGGTCGGTGGGTTCAGCCTGACCCTCCCGAACGACCAGCGCCTGTACCTCATCGAGACGGCCGAGAAGGGCCTGGCGTGGATGCGGCTGACCGCCACGGGCACCGCGGGCCACGGCTCCATGGTGCACCGCGACAACGCCGTCACGGCCCTGTCGGCCGCGGTCGGACGGCTGGGCGAGCACGAGTTCCCGATTCGGCTGACGAAGACGGTGAGGGCCTTCCTGGAGCAGGTCTGCGAGGCGAACGGGACGGAGTTCGACCCCGACGACGTGGAGAAGACCGTCGAGAACCTGGGCCCGCTGAAGCGGATGATCGGGGCGACACTCAGGAACACCCTGAACCCGACCGTCCTGACCGCCGGCTACAAGGCGAACGTCATCCCGCAGACCGCGGTCGCGCAGGTGGACGGCCGATTCTTGCCCGGGCACGAGGAGGAGTTCTTCGACACGGTCGACGAGCTGCTGGGAGAGCAGGTGAGCCGGGAGTTCGTCCACCACGACATCGCCGTGGAGACCGAGTGGGAGGGGCCGCTGGTGGAGGCGATGGCGGCGGCGCTGCGGGCGCACGACCCGCAGGCGCGCCCGGTGCCGTACTGCCTTTCGGGCGGTACGGATGCCAAGTCGTTCTCGACGCTGGGCATGAAGTGCTACGGCTTCGCGCCGCTGAAGCTCCCCAAGGACCTCGACTTTTCCGGCATGTTCCACGGCATCGACGAACGGGTTCCGGTCGACGGCCTCCGTTTCGGCGTCCGCGTCCTCGACCATTTTCTCGACCACATCTGAATCAACCACAACGATCGCTCTCCGTGGTGCTACGGTAACCGACCGTACGGAGCGCACTCGCGCTCCGTAACGGTGGTCAACGCCAAGGAGGGCGCGTGGTTCCTGGACGGTCGCGAGTGTGGAGGTTCGCCTCCGCGGTCGCACGCTGTCCGGGCATCCCGATGCCCAAGCCGATGATCCGGCGCCTGCTCACCATGGCGGGCATCGCGATCGCCGGCTGGCTGCTGGGCGTTGCCGGTCACGCACACGCCGACCAGGCACACGCCGACACCGTTCCGGGTGCACGCCTTCCCAGCGTCACCGCGCCCGTCGAGCACGTGACCGCACTCGCGGCCGACGTGCTGGACACGCGCGGTGTCGTCCCGGCCGTGCAGAAAGCGAGCGAAGAAGAAACCGCGAAGCCCGGAGCGGTCCTCACGCCCGCCCGTCCGCCGGCGATCCTCGCCCTGCCACCCGCGGCGAAGGACAAGCCGCGGCCCCGTACGCCGGTGGGCACGGCTGGCCCTTCTCGGACACAACGGCACGGCGGCACCGGTTCACGAGCCGGAGTCTCCGGCGGACCGGTGATCCACACCGGGCCGCGCGCCGTAACGGGGGCGTCCGAGAAGGTCTCCACCGATCGCGTGGCGCACAAGCGCGTGCCGCACAAGCGGGTGCACGCGCCGTCCGCCCCGAAGCGACCGCTGCCGCAGCGAGGGCAGGACGTGCCCTCATCGGCCGGCGGCGACGCTTTCGGCGGCTTCCATCCGGCCGGGGTCCGCCGCAGGATCGAGCCGGTCACGGCACTCAGCCGTCCCGCCATCCCCATCCTGCGCACCGGCACGCTTCCCCCGGTCGTCCGCACCGCGGCGGACGAGCCCTCCTTCTCCCCTGACTAGACCCCACCACCGGTCCGTACGCATGACACGGACCGGTTTGTCGGCACGCCCGCGGTCCAGGCGGTCGTGCCGTACCCACCCCGAGAAGTTGTTCGGTCAATCCTGTCCAAATGAGGAGCATCACATGCGTATGTGGGCGAAAGGCGCCGCAGGCGCCACCCTGCTCACCGCTAGCTTCGTCGCGTTCGGGGCCGTTCCGGCCCTTGCCGACGGGACCAACGGCGACGGCAGCATCCTGGGCGGTAACCAGGTCAATGCCCCGATCTCCGTTCCGGTTAACGTCAGCGGCAACTCCGTCGCGGCCGTCGGCCACGCGGTCGCCGGATCCAGGGGCGGCGCCGCGGTGAACGGCTACCGCGCCGCCGGCGGGCACAGCCACACCTCCGGCCGCCACAGCATCGGCGGCGGCAACCAGATCAACGCGCCGATCACGGCTCCGATCAACGCCTGCGGCAACGCGGTCGCGGTCATCGGCGGGTCGCTCGCCGGCTGCCGGGGCGGCGCGTCGGCGTCCGGTTACCGCATGGGCGGTGGCCACAGCCACACGTCCGGCCGCCACAGCATCCTCGGCGGCAACCAGGTGAACGCACCGATCAGCGCGCCCGTCAACATCTGCGGCAACAGCGCCGCGGTGATCGGCGACGCGCTCGCAGGCTGCCGGGGCGGCGCCCGCGTCGCGCCGAGCGCCTACCGCACCGCCGGTGGCCGTACGTCCGGCCGGCACAGCATCCTGGGCGGCAACCAGGTCCACGCGCCGGTCAACGCGCCCATCAACGTCTGCGGCAACGCGGTCGGCAACGCGCTGGCCGGCTGCCAGGGCGGCGCCGTCGTCGGCGGACCGGGCGGATACCACCACTTCCACGGCCGCACCTCCGGCGCGTACAGCATCGGCGGCGGCAACCAGATCCACGCGCCGATCACCGCTCCGGTCGACGTCTGCGGCAACGCCGCGGCCGTCCTCGGCCGCGCGCTCGCGGGCTGCCAGGGCGCCATGCCGGGTGCCTACCCGGCGCCCGGCGGCTTCCACGGCCGCACCTCCGGCGTCGGCAGCGTCGCCGGTGGCAACCAGGTGCACGCGCCGATCACGGCTCCGGTCGACGTCTGCGGCAACGCCGCCGCGGTCGTCGGGCACGCGCTCGGCAGCTGCCAGGGCGCGACCTCGGGCGGGTACGGCGACGACTGCGTCACCCCGTACAGCGCCCGGATGAGCGGCCTGCCGCAGCTTCCGGTCGACCCCGCGTCGCTGCGCTCCGGCGCCCTGCCGGTCGCGATGGGCGCCACGCCCGCCCTGCCGAGGCTCGGCCAGGGCATGAACCCGCAGTCCGCTGCGGCGTCGAACCCGCTGGGCGGCGGCCTGGGCGACGTCCCGGTCGTGGGCAACCCGCCGAAGGAGCTCCCGCCGGTCGGCCTCGCCGCGGCCGAGTCCTCGACGAGTGCGCGGAACGGCGCGCTGATGGCGCTGGTGCTGGGCGGCATGTTCGCCGCCTCGGCCGGCACGATCTCGGTGGCCCGCCGCCTGGGCCGCCGGTCCAGCCGCTAGCGAACAACACCACGGGGCCCGGCCCCGCGGTGTGAGGTAGCAGGTCGCTTTGCCTGTCCCGGAGCCACGGCCCGGGGCAGGCAAAGCCCTATTAAAGGGGGGAGGCGTCTCGACGGGCTCGGGTCACGTCATCGGAACATTGATGTAGCGTCGAAGGAGACAAGGAGTGGCCGCCGGTCAGAGGGTACGCTTCGCGCGGATGACCTTTCGGCGTAGCTGGATTCGGCGTCTGCCGTCCGGGTAGACACGGACGCGGACGAGCTCCCACCCACCATGCTCGGCATGTTCGACCAGGATCTGCCTGGCGGCGTCACGTGTCGTACCGCGCGGCAGGCGCAGTACTAGGTAGGAGTACTCAAGCATTGCCCTTATTCTGCTCCGTCTAGGGTCCTAACGGGGGGCGAGGATCCTCTTCCGCGGAACCGGTCTACTGTTTCTCACCGTTGACCGCGGAACGGCACCCGAGCGACTCCCGCCCGAGTCGAGACTTGCGAGGTTCAGGCATCGTGCCCGACAGCAACGGCACAAAGCAGCCAGGCGGCACCCGGCTGGTGATCGTCGAGTCACCCGCGAAGGCCAAGACCATCGCGGGCTATCTCGGCAACGGGTACGTCGTGGAGTCCAGTATCGGCCATATCCGCGATCTCCCCGAGAGAGCAGCCGATATCCCGTCGAAACTCAAGGGCGAGGCGTGGGCGCGACTCGGGGTCAACGTCGATCATGACTTCGAGCCGCTTTATGTTGTCAACACTGACAAGAAGCAGCAGGTAGCCAAGCTCAAGAAACTTCTCCAAGAGGCCGACGAACTCCTCCTCGCCACCGATGAGGACCGCGAGGGCGAGGCGATCGCGTGGCACCTGCAGGAGGTGCTCAAGCCCAAGGTGCCGGTGCACCGAATGGTGTTCCACGAGATCACCCCCGAGGCCATCCGCGACGCCGCGCGCACCCCGCGTGAGCTGAACATCAAGCTCGTCGACGCCCAGGAGACCCGCCGCATCCTCGACCGGCTGTACGGCTACGAGATCAGCCCGGTGCTGTGGAAGAAGGTCATGCCGAAGCTGTCGGCGGGCCGCGTGCAGAGCGTCGCCACCCGGCTCGTCGTCGAGCGCGAACGCGAGCGGATCGCCTTCGTCCCGGCGAGCTACTGGGACCTGGCCGCGACCTTCGACACCGGAAAGCCGGAGGAGCCGTCCAGCTTCGAGGCCACGCTCGTGGCGCTCGACGGCAAGCGCGTCGCCCAGGGCCGCGACTTCACCGCCCGCGGCCAGATCAAGTCCGAGGAGATCCTCCACCTCGACGAGGAGGCCGCCCAGGGCCTCGCCGCGCGCCTGCGGGACCGGGCGTTCGCGGTCAAGTCCGTCGAGCGCAAGCCGTACAAGCGCAGCCCGTACGCCCCGTTCCGTACGACGACGCTGCAGCAGGAGGCCAGCCGCAAGCTGGGCTTCTCGGCCAAGTACACGATGCAGGTCGCCCAGAAGCTGTACGAGAACGGCTACATCACCTACATGCGTACCGACAGCATCCAGCTGTCCGAGACCGCGATCACCGCCGCCCGCGCGCAGGCGCGGACGCTGTACGGCGCCGACTACATCCCGGACAAGCCGCGCGTCTACCGCAGCAAGGTCAAGAACGCCCAGGAGGCGCACGAGGCGATCCGCCCGTCCGGCGACACGTTCCGTACGCCGGGGGAGACCGGCCTGTCCGGCGACCAGTTCCGGCTGTACGAGCTGATCTGGAAGCGCACGGTCGCCAGCCAGATGAAGGACGCGACCGGCCAGTCGGTCTCGGTGCGCGTCGCGGGCGAGTCCACCGCGGGGGAGACGGCCGAGTTCGGCGCCTCCGGAAAGATCATCACCTTCTACGGCTTCCTCAAGGCCTACGTCGAGGGCGCCGACGACCCGGCCTCGGACCTGGACGACCAGGAGCGCCGGCTGCCCGCCCTGGAGGAGGCCGACCCGCTCACCGCGAGGGAGCTCGCCGCCGAGGGCCACTCCACCAGGCCGCCCGCCCGCTACACGGAGGCGAGCCTGGTCAAGGAGCTGGAAGACCGGGAGATCGGGCGGCCGTCGACGTACGCCAGCATCATCGGCACCATCCTCGACCGCGGCTACGTGTTCAAGAAGGGCACCGCGCTGGTGCCCTCCTTCCTGGCGTTCGCCGTGGTGAACCTCCTGGAGAAGCACTTCGGCCACCTGGTCGACTACGACTTCACCGCCCAGATGGAGGACGTGCTCGACAAGATCGCCCAGGGCGAGGCCGAGCGGGTCCGCTGGCTGCAGACCTTCTACCACGGCAACGGCGGCGACGGGCTCAAGCAGCTGGTCTCCGACCTGGGGGAGATCGACGCCAAGGAGATCAGCTCCTTCCCGATCCCCGACAGCGACATCATGATCCGGGTCGGCCGCTACGGTCCGTACCTCGACCGCGACGGCCAGCGGGTGAACATCCCCGAGGACATCGCGCCGGACGAGCTGACCGCCGAGAAGGCCGAAGAGCTGTTCGCGCAGCCGAGCGGCGATCGCGAGCTCGGCGTCGACCCCGGCACCGGGCACGTCGTCGTCGCCAAGACCGGCCGGTTCGGGCCGTACGTCACCGAGGTCCTGCCCGATGACGCCCCCAAGTCGGCCAAGCCCCGCACCGCCTCGCTGCTGCGGTCGATGTCGCTGGACACGGTCACGCTCGAGGACGCGCTGAAGCTGCTGTCGCTGCCCCGCCTGCTGGGCGAGCTCGACGGCGAGCCGGTCACGGCGCAGAACGGCCGGTTCGGCCCGTACCTGAAGAAGGGCACCGACAGCCGCTCACTGCAGTCGGAGGAGCAGCTCTTCACGGTCACCCTGGAGGAGGCCAAGGAGATCTTCGCGCAGCCGAAGCAGCGCGGGCGCGGGCGGGCCGCCGCCGCACCGCCGCTGCGCGAACTGGGCGAGGACACCGGCACCGGTCGCAAGATCGTGGTCAAGGAGGGGCGGTTCGGCCCTTACGTGACCGATGGGGAGACGAACGCCAGCCTCCGTAAAGGCGACGAAGTCGAGTCGATAACCGTGCAGCGCGCACTGGAGTTGCTCGCCGAGCGTCGCGAGAAGGTCGCCGCAGGTGGTGGTAAGAAGACGACGAGGAAACGACCCGCCAAGTCCCGCTCCTGACAGGGTCTGGTGTCGATACTCTGACACAATGACCAGAACGGGCAGCCCGGCCGGTGTGCTTTCGATCAAGCCGTTCCGGCGGCTGTGGATCGCCCTGTCATTGTCGAGTTTCGGCGACTGGCTGAGCATTCTCGCGCTCACGGCGTTGGCCGGCTCTCTGACCAAGGGGACGGCCGAGAATTACGCCATCGGCGGCGTGCTCGTCATCAAGCTGCTGCCTGCGTTGATCTTCGGCCCGCTCGCGGGCGCGGTCGCGGACCGGTTCGACCGCCGCATCACGATGGTGGTCGCGGACGTCTTCAGGTTCGGGCTGTTCCTGTCGATCCCGATCATCGGGCGCCTCGACTGGCTGTACGTCGCGACGTTCCTGATCGAGGTCGTGACGCTGTTCTGGATCCCGGCCAAGGAGGCCACGATCCCGAACATCGTCCCCAAGGAGCAGCTCGAGCGCGCCAACCAGGTCAGCCTCGTCTCGACCTACGGCTCCGCGCCGGTCGCGGCGGCGGCGTTCTCGGTGCTGGCGCTGATCTCCAAGGTGCTGTTCTCGCATCCGCAGCAGCAGCCCAACCTGGCGCTGTACATCAACGCCGTCACCTTCCTGGTGTCCGCGGCGACGATCTTCTCGCTCCGGGAGATCCCCAAGCGGCGCGGCCAGGTGTCGGTGCCCTCGATCCTCAAGCAGATCGTGGCGGGCTGGAAGTTCGTCGGCTCCACTGCGCTGGTCCGCGGTCTGACCATCGGCATCCTCGGCGCCTTCGCCGCCGGCGGCGCGGTGATCGGCATCGCCAAGGTCTACGTCAAGGCGCTCGGCGGCGGCGACGCGGCGTACGGCGTGGTCTTCGGGATGGTCTTCGTCGGGATGGCCGTGGGCATGTTCCTGGCGCCGCGCATCCTGCAGGAGTTCAGCCGGCGGCGGCTCTTCGGCCTGTCGATCATCGGCGCGGGCATCGCCCTGCTGCTGATCGCCCTCATCCCGAACCTCGTGATCGTGGCGCTCTTGACCGCGGTGTGCGGTGCGGGCGCGGGCATCGCCTGGGTGGTCGGCTACACGTTGATCGGCCTGGAGGTCGAGGACAGCGTCCGCGGCCGCACATGGGCGTTCCTGCAGTCGCTCGTACGGGTCGTGCTGCTGCTGGTGGTCGCCGCGGTGCCCTTCATCGCCGGTGCGGTCGGCAACCACCGGTTCACCCTGCCCGGCAAGAACGCCTACCGCTTCGACGGCACCAACGTCGTGCTGGTGGCCGCCGCCCTGGTCGCGGTCATCGTCGGCCTGATCGCGTACCGCCACATGGACGACCGCCGGGGCGTCCCGCTGGTCCGCGACTTCACGGCGGCGCTGCGCGGCGAGCGCTACACGCCGGAGGAGCCCGGCCGCGAACACGGGGTGTTCATCGCCTTCGAGGGCGGCGAGGGCGCCGGCAAGACCACGCAGGCGCGGCTGCTGTCGATCTGGCTGCGCGACCAGGGCTTCGACGTGGTCATGACGCGCGAACCCGGCTCGACGAAGATGGGCATGCGGCTGCGCGCCCTGCTGCTCGACAAGCAGAGCTCGGGGCTGTCGTCGCGCGCCGAGACGCTCCTGTACGCCGCGGACCGCGCGCAGCACGTCGCCGAGGTCATCCAGCCGGCGCTGCGGCGGGGCGCGATCGTGGTCACCGACCGCTACGTCGACTCCTCCCTCGCCTACCAGGGCGCCGGCCGCGAGCTGAAGGTCGCCGAGATCACCGAGATCAACCGCTGGGCCACGAGCGGGCTCGTGCCCGACCTGACGATCGTGCTGGACGTCCCGTCCGACGTCGGCCTGACCCGGTTCGCCTCGCCGGCCGACCGGATCGAGTCCGAGCCGCGGGAGTTCCACGAGCGCGTACGCCGCGGGTTCCGCGCGCTCGCCGACGCCGAGCCGCACCGCTACCTGGTGATCGACGGCACGCGGGCGCAGGAGGAGATCTCCCGGCAGATCCACGACCGGGTGCGCGCCATCCTGCCCGACCCGGTCCCGGCCAGCGCCGAGGACGAGACCAGCACGATGCCCGCCATCAAGGACTGACCACTTCGCGGCGCGGCAGGACGACGGCGGTTCGGACCCTTGGGGGTTCGGGACTTGCTCTGGCATCGGTGTGAGGTGCCCTAGCATCGACGCGTGACCGTCTACGACGACCTGGTGGGCCAGGGGCCCGTCATCGGGCAGTTGGAGGCCGCAGCGCGCGCGGGCGCCGACGTGCTGGCCGGTGCGGGTGGCGGGGGGATGACTCACGCGTGGCTGTTCACCGGGCCGCCGGGTTCGGGCCGGTCGGTCGCGGCGCGGGCGTTCGCCGCCGCGCTGCTGTGTCCCGACCTGGGCTGCGGTCACTGCGTCTCCTGCCACCAGGTGCTGTCGGGCACTCACGCCGACGTCGAGGTCGTACGCCCCGCGGGGCTGTCGTACGGCGTGCGCGAGACCCGTGAGCTGGTGCTGCGGGCGGCGTCGTCGCCGACCGGCGGGCGGTGGCGCGTCGTGCTGTTCGAGGACGCCGACCGGTCCACCGAACAGGCCGCCAACGCCCTGCTCAAGGCGATCGAGGAGCCGCCCGCCCGTACGGTCTGGCTGCTGTGCGCGCCTTCGCCGGACGACCTCGTGGTCACCATCCGGTCCCGCTGCCGTCTCGTGACGCTCCGCACGCCGCCCGCCGACGCGGTCGCCGACGTGCTCGTACGCCGGGACGACATCGACCCCGATGTCGCCGCGGAGGCGGCGCGGGCCGCGCAGGGGCACATCGGGCGGGCCCGGCGGCTGGCCACCGACGAGGAGGCGCGGCGGCGCCGGGCCGAGGTCCTCGCCGTGCCGTCGCGGCTGACCGGCCTCGGACCCGCCGTCGAGGCGGCCGAGGCGCTGGTCAAGGCGGCGGAGGCCGAGGCCAAGGCGGCCGGTGCCGAGCTGGACGCCGCCGAGACGGCCGCCCTGCGCCAGGCGCTGGGCGAGAGCGCCAAGGGCCGGATGCCCCGGGGCACCGCCGGCGCGCTCAAGGAGCTGGAGGACCGGCAGAAGTCGCGCACCACGCGGATGAAGCGCGACGCGCTCGACCGCGCGCTGCTCGACCTCGCCTCGTACTACCGCGACCTGCTTGCCGTCCAGCTCGGCGCGGACGTCGCCCTGGTCAACGCCGAGCGGGCGCGCGAGCTGCGGGCCTACCGCGGCACGCCGGAGGCGACCCTGCAGCGGCTCGAAGCGATCATGACCTGCCGCGAGCGGCTGGAGGCCAACGTGAACCCCCAGCTCGCGGTCGAGGCCATGACGATGGCCCTGCGTACCGGCTGACCTGCGCCTTTCCCAGAACTGACCAATAGCGGCCATGGCTCACATAAGGCGCAACACTGGACTTTCGCCGCGCTGACCGTATCTGATGCCTCCAGGTCTTTACTGTTTCTTGGTAATTCATGGAGGTGTGCGGTGCGGCGCGCCATAGTCCTCGCCGCCTGTGCCGCCGTCACGGTGGCACTCGCGGCACCCGCGCAGGCGGGACCGAGCGGTAACACGACACAGGGCCGGACGAGCGAGTACGTCGTCCTGTACAAGGACGGGGTATCCCTGGCGAAGGCACACTCGGCCGTCGCGGCGGCCGGTGGCACCATCGTCAAGGAGAACACCGCGATCGGCCTGGCCACCGTACGGTCGGCCAACACGGCGTTCCTCACCGACGCGCGCAAGCAGGCGGCGGTGGACGGCGTCGCGCGCAACCGGGCGGTCGGTGAGGCCCCCAAGGTCCAGCGCGTCGCCGCGGCCAAGGCCCAGGCGGTGGAGAAGGAGGGCCGCCACGGCACCCGTACGGGCGGTGCGTCCCACTCCTCGTCGGCGGAGCCGCTCGCGGACCGCCAGTGGGACATGAAGCTGATCCACGCGACGGCCCACGGCTCGTACAAGAAGGAGCCCGGCGACCACCGGGTGCTCGTCGGAGTGATCGACACCGGTGTCGACGGGACGCACCCGGACATCGCGCCGAACTTCGACCGGTCGCTGAGCCGGAACTTCACCACCGACATCCCGGTCGACGCCGACGGCACCGAGGTCGACGGGCCGTGCGAGCACCCCTCGTGCGTCGACCCGGTCGACGAGGACGACAACGAGCACGGCACGCACGTCGCCTCGACGATCGCCTCGCCGCTGAACGGCCTCGGCATGGCGGGCGTCGCACCGAACGTGACGCTGGTGAACGTCCGGGCCGGCCAGGACTCGGGCTACTTCTTCCTGCAGCCGGTGGTCGACGCCCTGACCTACTCGGCGGACCACGGGATCGACGTGGTCAACATGTCCTTCTACACCGACCCGTGGCTCTTCAACTGCGTGGACAACCCGGCCGACTCACCGGAGTACCAGGCCGAACAGCGCGCGGTCATCGAGGCGTCGGAGCGGGCCCTGGCGTACGCGCACCGGCACGGCGTCACCCTGGTCTCGGCGGCCGGCAACGGCGCCACCGACTACACCAAGACCATCATCGACGCGTCCAGCCCGGACTACGTGGCCACGCCCGGCGAGGCCCCGTACGAGCGGACCATCCCGCCGTCCTGCGTCTCGGAGCCGAGTGAGGGCAAGAACGTCATCGCGGTCTCGGCCCTGGGCATCAGCACCCGCAAGTCGTACTACTCCGACTACGGCAACGGTTACGTCGCGGTGTCGGCCCCGGGCGGCGACTCCTACGACACGCCGGACGGCAAGGCGGACGTGACCAAGGCGATCCTGGCCGCGTATCCGAAGTCGCTGGCCGAGCAGCGCGGCGAACTCAACCCCGACGGCACGCCGAACGTGCCGTACGTGGTCCGCTCCTGCAAGGGCTCGACGTGCGGGTACTACCAGTACCTGCAGGGCACGTCGATGGCCTCCCCGCACGCGACGGGCGTGGTGGCGCTGATCGTGAGCAGGTACGGCCAGCGCGACCGCGTCCACGGCGGCCTGACCCTGTCCCCGGACCGCGCGCAGGCGATCCTGGAGGGCACCGCCACCGAACACCCCTGCCCGACCCCGCGCGTGTACACCTACACGCGCTACGTCCTGCAGTCGGACGGCACGTACCAGAAGGTGACGGCCACGCACACCTGCGAGGGCGGCAAGGAGCGGAACGGCTTCTACGGCCACGGCGTCATCGACGCCCTGGGCGCCGTGTCGCACTGATCTCCCGTTTCGAAAGGGGCGTCCCAGCCGGGGCGCCCCTTTTCGCGTACGACCGGTCCGCCTGGAGCAGGTCGCGGCCCAGACCATGCTCGCCCGGTCGGACAGTCCCTAAGCTGGCACTCATGTCGTACCGCGTCACGTTCGTCTGCACCGGCAACATCTGCCGGTCTCCGATGGCCGAGCACATCTTCCGCCACCACGCCGAGCTGGAAGGCCTCGACGTCGAGGTGGACAGCTCCGGCACCGGGCACTGGCACGTCGGCGACTCCGCGGACGAGCGTACGGTCGCGACCCTGCGTAAGGCCGGCTACCGCTCCTCCCACCGGGCACGCCAGTTCGAGGCGCTCTGGTTCGACCGCTACGACCTGATCCTCGCCCTCGACCAGGGGCACCGTACGGACCTGCTCCGCCTGGCGCCCGACGAGGAGGCGCGGCGCAAGATCCGGCTGCTGCGCGAGTTCGACCCGGACGCGCGTGACCTCGACGTGGCCGACCCCTACTACAGTCGCGACTCCGCCTTCGACGAGGTGCGCGAGCAGATCGAGGCCGCCGTCCCGGGCCTGCTCGACCACGTGCGCCGGGCCGTCAAGGAACGATGAACCTCACCGACGTCACCGAGCTCGGCACCAGCCACGAATGGCGCCTGCGGCGGGGCACCCTCCCGGACGGCCGGCGCGTGTTCGTCAAGCAGGCCCGGCAGACGATCGACGGGCTGTTCGCGGCCGAGGCGAACGGCCTGCGCTGGCTCGCCGCGAGCGGCGACGACGCCCCGGTGCCCGAGGTGATCGCCGCCGACGACACCACGCTCGTCCTGCCGTGGATCGAGACCGCGCGGCCCACTCCCGAGGCCGCCGAGCGGTTCGGCCGTGAGCTCGCCGCCGTCCACGGCGCTGGCGCGGACTCCTACGGCGCGCCCTGGCCGGGCTACATCGCCGAGCTGCCGCTCGACAACACCGCCGGAGACGAGTGGCCCGCGTGGTACGCCGAGCGCCGCGTCCTGCCGTACGTGCGCCTGGCGGTGGACCGGGGCGCCCTGTCCGTCCGCGACGCCGCCGAGTTCGAACGCGCCGCCGCCCGCGTCGCCGGAGCCGCGGGCCCGCCCGAGCCGCCCGCGCGCATCCACGGCGACCTGTGGTCCGGCAACGTCCTGTGGAGCGGCGACCGGGGCTGGCTGGTCGATCCGGCCGCGCACGGCGGCCACCGCGAGACCGACCTGGCCATGCTCGCCCTGTTCGGCGCGCCGCACCTGGAGCGCGTCATCGCCGCCTACGACGAGGCGTCGCCGCTGGCCGGCGGCTGGCGCGACCGCGTGCCGCTGCACCAGCTCCACCCGCTGCTCGTCCACGTCGCCCTGTTCGGGGGCTCCTACCGCGAGCAGGCCCTGAACGCCGCCCGCCGCGTGTGAGCACCACCGCCGGACGAGTCGCCGGCGGTCCAGAAGCGGCGGCCGCCCGAGCCGCCGCGTCCTCATCCTTGTCAATCGGAACCTCGTTCCGTATAGTTATCGGAACAACGTTCCGATCTTGCGGCTCCGAATGTGGTGAGTTCCATCAGGCACTGGGCGTTACACCGCGCCCGCGCCTTCCGAAAATAGGTTCCGGTTACCTATCCGGTGTCGCAGACCGTGGCAGTGACGAAAGGACCGGTGGCCTGATGCCGCACACCTCCCGGCCCAGCTTCGGGATCATGACCGCGCCGATGCAGGTCGACTACCACGACGTCCTGCGGGTCTGGCGCGAGGCGGACGCGATCCCGGAGATCGAGCACGCGTGGCTGTTCGATCACCTCATGCCGATCGCCGGCGATCCGAGCGGGCCCACCTACGAGGGCTGGACACTGCTCTCGGCGCTCGCCCCGCAGACCCGGCGGCTGCGCCTCGGCCTGCTGGTGACCAGCAACCGCTTCCGGCCACCCGCGATGCTGGCCAAGATCGCCACGACGGTCGACATCGTCTCCGGCGGACGGCTCGACTTCGGTATCGGCGTCGGCTCGCGCCCCGACCACCCGCTGGCCCGCCGCGAGTACGAGGCACACGGCCTGCCCTTCCACGACACCGCCCACGCCGTGGGGAGCCTCGCCGAGGCGTGCACGGTGATCCGGCGGCTGTGGACGGAGGACGAGCCGTTCGACTTCCAGGGCACGTACGTCCGGCTCACCGGGGCGTTCGGCAACCCCAAGCCCGTCCAGCGCCCTCATCCGCCGATCATGATCGGCGGGCGCTCGGCCGCGACGCTGCGCGTGGCCGCCGAGCACGCCGACCTGTGGAACATCCCCGGCGGCGACATCGACGACGGCGTCCGCCGCAGCGCACTGCTGGACCGCTACTGCGCCGAGATCGGCCGGGACCCCGCCTCGATCACCCGCTCGATCCATCTGCCGGTCTCCTACGACCAGCCCGCCACCACCCGAAAGGCGATCGGCGAGGCGATCGACGCCGGCTTCCTGCACATCATCCTGGGCCTGTCGGCGCCCTACCCCGCCGACGTCGCCCGCTGGGTCACCGACGAGTTCATCACTAGCCACGGCCGATGAACGGCATCTTCGTCGCGGCCAGGGTCATGAACTGCACGTTGGCCTCCAGGGGCAGGCCTGCCATGTACAGGACGGCGCGCGCCACCTGCTCGACGTCGAACGTCGGCTCGGGCGCCAGCCGGCCGTCCGCCTGACGGGCGCCCTCGGCGATGCCCGCGGTCATCTCGGTCGCCGCGTTGCCGATGTCGATCTGTCCGCAGGCGATGTCGTACGCCCGCCCGTCCAGCGACAGTGACTTGGTCAGGCCCGTGATGGCGTGTTTGGTGGCGGTGTAGGCGACACTGCCCGGGCGCGGGGAGTGCGCGGAGATCGAACCGTTGTTGATGATCCGGCCGCCGCGGGGCCGCTGCTCCTTCATCAGCCGCACGGCCTCCCGCGCGCACAGGAACGCGCCGGTCAGGTTCGTGTCGACCGTACGCCGCCAGTCCTCGACGGAGATCTCGTCGGCCGCGCCGGCGGGCCCGAACGTCCCCGCGTTGTTGAACAGCAGGTCGACCCGCCCCCACGCGCGTCGTACCTCGGCGAACAGGCCCGCCACCGCCTCGGCCGACCCGACGTCGGCCGGGACGACCAGGGCCGCGCCGGAGCCGTCGGCGGTCTCCCGCAGCGTCTCGGCTCGCCGTCCCACCAGCGCCACCCGGTAGCCGGCCCCGAGCAGCGCCCGCGCGACCTGCCGCCCGATCCCGGATCCGGCCCCGGTCACGACCGCGACGTTCATGATCGCCCCAAGCCGCGGGCCACAGACAGGCTCCCAAGGAGTGGAGCAGCGCTGCTGCGGCCCTGGACGGAGTGATGCGATGTTCTCACGAGCTTGCGCTCGGCTGTGCGGCGCGCGTTGTGACGTGCACGCTCACGGCCGTGGGTCAACGGTACGTAGTAGTTCCAGCAGACCATGCACCGCAGCGTACTTCTCCGCCGAGAGAGGATCCGGAGTGAAGTGCATGAGTTCGTTGCGGACGTTGCGCACCTCTTCCAGGAGATTGAGAAACATCTGGTGGTCGATGTTCCACCCGAGCATCTCCCACCGCTCAGGCTCCCGAAGCAGATACACGTAATTGCCAAAGGTGAGGTCGTTCGCCCGGTGGACTCTGTTTCGTTGGTGGGGCGGGACCGCCTCGCGAAGCTGTTCCACATGGAACACTTCGTCGGCGGCTCGACGGAGTCTGTTCTCCGCTTCTTCGATCAACACGAACGGCCTGGCGATGTTGCCGAACTGTCGAGTGAGATCGGAGGCGGTGATGATTCCTGTGACTCGATGGCGGTCGGCGTGCCGGACGAAGACGTAGCCTCGCTCGTAGATGACGTTGATCTGATCGAGCAAGAGCGCGTCGTGATCGACGACAAGTGCAGGGATTGTCGCGTCTTCGAGAGTCGGCTGGTCGGATGCCACATGAGCCTTGCCGATCGACTCCCAGCTGACCGCGCCGTAACAGGTCTCATCTTCCCCGATGACAGCCAGTTGGGAGAATTTCAGCTTCAGCATCAAGGTCTTGGCCTGTGTGAGGGTCGCGGTGCTCGGAACCGAGACGAGCGGGGAGGGAAGATTACCGAGCCTCAGCGTCATGTGTTGGGTCTCGGATACGTCCTCGGTGTCCTCGACGTCGTCGACCAGGGCGGTGTGTGAATCCGGCTCCGCACCCTGAGGTATGAGCGTGATCTCGTTCTCGACCGACCCTTCGGTGAACGGCGGCCGGGTCGTCAGCCCCCGGTCCGCGAGGTCGGACTTGATCGTCGCGATGACGCTGCTGGTCCGCCGTTGGGCACCCCAATGCTCCAAAAAGCTACGAATCGTCAGTCTCCGGGGTTCTGCCGGGTCGCGCGAGACGGCGTCCTCGAGGAGCTCGTCCGAGGTCGTGATCTCTTCGTCGCCGTCCAGCCCTGGGTCGGTCCCTTGACCTGCGAGGTGGGAGAGTCGGCGCGCCGCGTCATTACGGCTCAATCGGCAGATGGTGAGCAGTGAACCCATGCTTGCCCGCAGGTCCGGCCGTAGTGCGTCCACGGAAACGTCCGTACGGATCCACTGGACCTTGCGGACATGCCGGAAGCCGGCGGGCTCCTCTTCCCGGTATTCATAGGGACCGACGAAACGCCCGATGGCGATCTTCCCAGGATGTGTCTTCAGTGGCATCACTGCGAGATCATCATTGCTGATCTGTTTGACAAGACGCCAAAGCTGCCCAGTCCAGTTGGCGACAACATTTTTTGCTGCGTCGGGATAGGCGTCATGGATGGCCTTGCGAAGCTCCTCGCGAGTGCGACAGAAGCTAATATCGCCTAAGCTATCCCATCCCACGATGACGAGGCCTTCATCGAGTGATTTCTTCTCGCGCTCGCCATCTCTCCCACCGCGGACCATCCATGCTGCGGGTTCGCTGACGCGTCTGATTTCTTCCGCCACCGTTGTCCCCCGGTATCCAGAGGGCAATAGGGTACAACGAGCGGCTGTCGAACTCCTATGACGTTCGGATAATCGGTCAAGGATAAGGCAACGCACGGAAAACGAGTCAGGTGCGTCGCGCGATCCCGAGTGCCCAGACGATGAGCGGTACCTGGAGGGGCAGGCGGCCGTACGCGGCCGTGCGGTGCGGCAACGGGCGGTGGCGTCGGTCGTAGGCCATCTTCACGTTCGCCGGGAAGACGCCGACGAACAGGCCGGCGGCCGTCAGTGCGCCCACCCGGCGCGTGCGCGGGACGGCGACCGCCGCCGCGCAGGCCGGCTCGGCCAGGCCGCTCGCGTACGTCCCGGCGCGCGGGCGGCCCGGCAGGCGGGACGGGATGATCGCCTCGTACGGGCGGGGGCGGAGGAAGTGGGTCACGCCGGCGCCGGCGGGCAGCGCCGCGAGCCCGAGCGCGGAGCGGGATGTCATGGTCGCTCACGCTATCCCGGTGGGCCGTCCAGGGCGCCGCTGCGGCCCTGGACGGCCCCTGAGGGAGATCAGTTCGGCAGCGTCCACTGCTGGGCGGCGGTCCCGTTGCAGGTGTAGATCTGCAGCTGGGTGCCGTCCGTCGTGCTGCTGTTCGGGTCGTCCAGGCACTTGCCGGACTCGGGGTTGGTCAGCGACCTGGCCGTCGCGTTGTAGGTCCACTGCTGCGCACCGGTGTTGTTGCACTGGTACAGCTGGACCTTCGTGCCGTTCGCCGTACCGCTCGTGGTCACGTCGAGGCACTTGCCGAACGCGGTCAGCGTCCCGTCACCGGTGACCGTCCACTGCTGGGCGTTGGTCCCGTTGCACGTGTAGAGCTGCACCGGCGTGCTGTCGGCCGCCGAGCTGTTCTTCACGTCGACGCACTTGCCGGCGATGCCGGAGGTGATCGGCCCGGTGTGCGTACCCGACCCGCCCGATCCGGCGTACGACGGTGGCGCCGACGACGCCGCGGTCGCCCACGAGGTGTTGGCGGTGGTTCCGAGGGTGAAGTTCAGTGTGCCGCCGCTCGTCACCGCCGACGGGGTCAGGTAGGCGTTGTTCCAGTTCGCGCCGTTCCACGTCGCGCTCTGCACGTACGGGGCGTCGGTCGCGGCCTGCGGGGCGTTGATCGTCAGCTTGTTCCCGGTGCTGAGCGTGATCACGACCTGGGTGAACAGCGGGCTGCCCAGTGCCAGGTCGGCCGTGCCCGGTGTCTCGGGGAAGATCCCCATCGCCGACCAGACGTACCAGGCGCTCATCGTGCCCAGGTCGTCGTTGCCGACGCCCCAGCCAGTGGGGGAGTCCGGCCACAGCTGGTTCTGCACGTTGCGGATGACCGACTGGGTCTTCCACGGCTGGCCGACGTAGTCGTACTCCCAGGGCAGCTCGATGCTCGGCTCGTTGCCGAGGTCGGCGTGGTCGCCGCCGCTGCCGTTGTACGCGCCGAGCACGTGGTCGAGGTAGGAGATCATGGCGGCGTTGCCGCCCTTGGCGTCGGCCAGGCCGCGCACGTTGAACGGCACCATCCCGGTGTACTGCCACGACGTGCCCTCGACCATGTTGTCGCCGCTCGTCGGGGAGAAACCACCGGTCCACGAGCCGCTGGCGATCTTCGGTTGCATGAAGCCGCTGGAGGGGTTGAGCAGGTTCTTCCAGTCCTGCGCCCGGTTCACGAACTTCTGCTGGTTCGCGGTGTCGCCGAGCGCGCCCGCGAAGGCGCCCAGGGCGAAGTCGGCCGTGTTGTACTCCAGCGTCGTCGAGACCGACCCGTAGAAGTTGCAGCAGCCGTAGGAGCCGTCGCTGGGCAGGTAGCCGATGCTGTCGAGGTAGTTCAGACCGGGCCGGTCGTTGTTCGCGACCGTCGCCTCGTGGATCATCGCACTCTTGGCCGCCGCGGTGTCGAAGCTCCGCCCGCCGAAGGCGTAGATGTCGGCGATGATCGCGTCGGCCGGGTCGCCGACCATGACGTAGGACTCGCCGTTGGCCTGCGCCCACTTGGGCAGCCGCGTGCTCTGGGCGTAGTCGTTGACCGCCGACTGGGCCACGTCACCGGCCTGTGTTGGCGCGATCATGCCGATGAGCTGCGCCTGACTGCGGTAGATGTCCCAGCCGGAGTAGTTCGCGTACTGGGCGTGACCCGAGGCGACCGTGTGCACGGCGTTGTCGAAGCCCATGTACTGCCCGTTCGTGTCGCTGAACACGTTCGGGTGCAGCAGCGCGTGGTAGAGCGAGGTGTAGAAGACGTGCTGCTGCGCGGTGGTGCCGCCGGAGATCTGGATCTTGGACAGCGCGTCGTTCCAGGCGTTGTGGGCCGCCGTGCGCTTGGCGTCGAAGTCGAAGTTCGGCACCTCGGCGTCCCGGTTGGCCTTGGCGTTCGCGTCGGAGGTGAAGGAGATGCCGATCCGGGCGTTCACGACGTGGTCCGTCGTGGTGTTGAACGTCAGGTACGCCCCGTTCGGGTCGGCCAGCGGCGCGGGCTGAGCCTGCGCGGCGCCGTGCAGGGTGGGCCGGCCGGGCTGCTCGGCGGCGTTCTTGGCGGCCCGCTTGGGCGTGGTGGTCGCCGCCGACTTCGCCGAGGTCGTACGGGCGCCGGCCTTGACGGTGGAGGCCAGCCACGTACCGGTGGTGAACGGCTGGTCGAACACGACCGAGAAGTGCAGTGTGTAGGTGTTGCCGGCGTTGCAGAAGTGGCCGCTCGTCACCGAGCCGACGACCTCCGTGTCGCTCACCGCGCTCCAGGAGTTCGCGTAGTCGCCGTTCTGGCTGCCGGTGAGCTTGAACAGCAGGTTCGCCTGGGTCGTGGCGGGGAAGGTGAACCGCCCGATCCCGCCGCGCGTGGTCGTGGTCAGCTCGGTCTTCACCCCGTTGCCGAGGGTCACGCCGTAGTAGCCGGGCGAGGCGGACTCGTTCGCGTGGGAGTAGGAGGACCCGGCCGAGCCCGGGTTACTGATCGCGCCGGTGGTCGGCATGATCGGCACGTCGCCGTACGCCCCGCAGCCCGGGCCGGACATGTGGGTGAGGCTGAACCCGGTGATCGTGGAGCTGCCGTACGTGTAGCCCCCGCCCTGCGCGCGCGAGGAGGTGTCGGGGCTCCACTGGAGCATGCCGAACGGCACGTCGGCGCCGGGGAAGTCGTTCGCCGCGTTGGCCGTGCCGATGAGGGGGTTGACGAGGGAGGCGGGGTCGGAGACGGCGGCGGACGCCGCCTGGGCGGGGACGATTAACGCGGCGAGCAGCGTGCCGGCGGACACGAGCGGGCCGAGGAGACGGGGGAGTGCCATGCGTGAGCGCCCTTTCGCGGAGGAGAGACAGGGCTCATGACAACGTTGTCAGATCACTCGTACGCCGCCGTGGAAGTCGAGTCAAGGCCTCTGTCACCACCTGGCCATTCGACCGTTTGATGGTGGTTCGGGGGCGCGTAGGCTGGCCGGAAAGTCGACGGGACGGAGCGAAGCATGGGCATGATGATGGCCGTCAGCTTCACGCGCTACGGACGTCTGTACTACCTCGACCCGGGTCCCTACAGCCCGAAGGTCGGCGACAAGGTGCTCGTGCCGACCGACTCCGGCCCGGAGGTGGCCGAGTGCATCTGGGCCCCGCAGTACGTCTCCGAGGACGTCGAGGGCCTGCCGGTCTGCGAGGGCATCGCCGGTGAGGAGCACCTGGCCCGCGACGAGGCGAACCGCCGCCGGCGCGCCGAGTCGCGCTCGATCGCCAAGAAGCTGATCCGCAAGCACGAGCTGCCGATGAAGGTCATCGGCGTCGACTACCTCGACCAGGACAACGTCTACCGGGTCTACTTCTCCGCGCCGCACCGCGTCGACTTCCGCGCCCTCGTACGCGACCTGGCGCGGTCGATGAAGGCCCGGGTCGAGCTGCGCCAGGTCGGCCCGCGCGACGAGGCCCGGCTGCAGGGCGGCATCGGCCCGTGCGGGCGCGACCTGTGCTGCGCGACGTTCCTCAAGGACTTCGAGCCGGTGTCGGTCCGCATGGCCAAAGAGCAGGACCTGCCGGTGAACCCGCTGCGCATCGCGGGCGCCTGCGGGCGCCTCATGTGCTGCCTGAAGTACGAGCACCCGCTGTACGTCGAGGCCCACGAGCGCATGCCCAGGCTCGGCGCACGCGTGGGCACCCCGGCCGGCAACGGGCAGGTCGTCGGCCGTAACGTACCCTCGGACACGGTCAACGTACGCCTCGACGGCGGGCGCAAGTGCGCCTGCCCGGTGGCGTCGGTGTGCTCACCGCGCCGCCAGCACGACGATCACTACGGCGACAATCAGGATGACTCGCCGAACGCTGGGTAACGATGCTGTGGCGGTACGCGAGCGTAGGCTGCCAGGGAGAATTTATCGGCGACAAGAACGGTAACGGCGTGAAAAAGTTCCGTACGGTGACCGGTCTGGCCGTGGCGGCCTTCGTCGCGGCGGCCTGCACCGGCACTCCGAATTCCAAGGCGGCGCCATCCCCGTCGCCGAAGGGCATCGCGCGATTTTACGCCCAGCGTGTCTCCTGGCACGACTGTGGCGGCGGTTTCCAGTGCGGAACGCTTCACATGCCACTCGACTACGCCCACCCCGACGCCCAGCGCATCACGATGTCGGTCATCCGGCTCCCCGCCGAGGGCCAGCGCAAGGGCTCACTCCTGATCAACCCGGGCGGCCCGGGCGGCTCCGGCGTCGAGTTCGTCCGCGACGGCGCCCGCCAGTTCGGCGCCGACCTGCGCAAGAACTTCGACCTCGTCGGCTTCGACCCGCGCGGCGTCAACCAGACCAAGCCGGCGGTCCGCTGCCTGACCAGCAAGGAGCTCGACCGGTTCTTCGCCACCGACACCTCGCCGGACAACGCCGCGGAGGTCAACGACCTGGTCAAGGTCAGCAAGGGCTGGGCCAACGACTGCAAGGAGCGCATCCCGTCCCTGCTCCCGTATGTCGGCACGATCAACGCCGCCAAGGACATGGACGTCCTCCGCGCCGCCCTCGGCGACTCGGGGATGACCTACTACGGCGCCTCGTACGGCACGTACCTGGGCGCGTACTACGCCGACCTGTTCCCCACGCACGTACGGGCGATGGTCCTCGACGGCGCCATCGACCCGAAGCTGTCCGGCGACGCGGTCAACATCGAACAGGCCAAGGGCTTCGACACGGCCGTCCACGCGTTCGCCGCCGACTGCGTGAAGGCCAACAACTGCCCGCTCGGCAACGGCTCGGTCCACTCGGCGCTCGCCAAGCTCCAGCGGTTCTTCAGCCAGACGGACAAGAAGCCGCTGAAGAACGGCCTAGGCGACGGCCGCGTGGTGGACGAGTCCCTGGTCGAGTTGGGCGTCGCCTCCGCGCTGTACAACAAGCAGACCTGGCCGATCCTGCGCCTCGCCCTGAAGAGCGGCATGGAACAGGGCGACGGCACGACCCTGCTGCGCCTGGGCGACCTGCTGGTCGAGCGCAACAAGGACGGCTCGTACTCCAACCAGAGCGAGGCCAACATGGCCGTCAACTGCGTGGACAAGCCGTACTCCCGCTCCCTGACATCCTGGAAGCAGCAGGCCGCCAAGGCGAAGAAGGCCGCCCCGCTGTTCGGCCAGTTCGTGGTGTGGGGCACGCTGCCCTGCGGCTTCTGGCCGGTCCAGAGCCACGAACAGCCCCGCGCACTCCACGCCCACGGCTCAAAGCCGATCCTGGTCGTCGGCACGACCCGCGACCCGGCGACGCCGTACAGGTGGGCCCAGAGCCTGGCGTCGGAACTGAACGCGGGCGTGTTGCTGAGCCTGGACGGCGACGGCCACACCGCCTACCTTCAGGGCAACCCCTGCATCAGCAGCGCGGTCGACCGCTACCTGATCTACGGGACCACTCCTAAGAAGAACACGATGTGCCACTAGCAGCCGGGTGCACGAGGAGTGCCTGAGACCCGGTAGACTCAACGGGCGTCGCACCGCGGTGCGGCAGGCCGCCTTAGCTCAGTCGGCAGAGCGATTCACTCGTAATGAATAGGTCGTCGGTTCGATTCCGACAGGCGGCTCAGTGTTGGTCCGGGGGGGCGACCCCCCGGAACCCCCCGATGTGGGGGGGCTTCCGCCCCCCACGCCCCCCACACGGGCTGGGGTTGTGGATAGCCGCCTGCGCGTTGTGGCTAAGCACGCGGTCTTTTGGGGATTGCTGTTTCTGGCTTAGTCCATAGGCACTGATCGTGGCAGGCAGTACGCATGGCCGGCGTCGTCCCTCGTGACATCGCGTTTGGGCGGCGGATGAGGTCGGCGAGGGGTGCGAAACCTCGGGGATGGAGATCCTCCCCTGGGTTGCTGACAGCCAGAGTTGACAGCCTAGTGCCGCATCAAGCAACGTTTGCCCTGTTGCGGTGACGCGCCGTCGGGATGCTGGCCCCAGGCGGTAGGTCACGGCCAGTCTGTGCGGGTGGCAGAACGGGTACGGGTCCGTGAGATCGATGAGGACGAAGGCCGTCGGCTGTTGCGGATCATCCGCAGGGGCACCGGGTCGGTGGTGACCTGGCGACGGGCTCAGATGGTGTTGCTGTCCGCTCAGGGCATGAGCGTCAACAAGATCGCCGAGGTCACATTCACCAGCGGTGACCGTGTCCGGGATGTGCTCCACAACTTCAACGCCGATGGCTTCGATTCGCTGTATCCGAAGTACTCCGGCGGGCGGCCGAAGACGTTCACCCTGGCCGAACGCCGGGAGATCAAGAAGATCGCCAAGTCCAGGCCGGCCGAGCACGGCCTGCCGTTTTCGACCTGGAGCCTGGCCAAGCTGGCCGACTTCCTGGTCGCCGAGGGGGTGGTCGACGACATCAGCCACGAGGGCCTGCGCATCCTGCTCCGCGAGGAAGGCGTCTCGTTTCAACGCGTGAAAACCTGGAAGACCTCCCGCGATCCGGACTACGCCGCCAAGAAAGCCCGCATCGAGCACCTGTACGCGGTCGCCGATGGGGAGGTCATCCCCGAGGAAGGCGAACCTGAAGTCGTCTTCTGCCTGGATGAGTTCGGCCCGCTCAACCTCCAGCCCCACCCGGGCCGCCACTGGGCCGAACGCGGCGGCCGGCACAAGGACCCCGACCGCCAACCCAGGCCCCGCCGGCGGGCGACCTACACCCGCCCGCACGGGGTCCGGCACCTGTTCGCCGCCTACGACCTGGGCCAAGACAAGCTTTACGGGCACATCAAGAAGACCAAGAACCGCTCGAAGTTCCTGGAATTCTGCCGCTACCTGCGCAGCCTCTATCCCGCAACCGTCCGCATCGCGATCGTGTGCGACAACTACTCCCCGCACCTGACCACCAAGCGATGCCATCGGGTCACCGACTGGGCCGAAGCCAACAACGTCGAGATCGCCTACACCCCGACCAACTCCTCATGGCTCAACCGGATCGAAGCCCAGTTCACCGCCCTGCGCTACTTCGCCCTCGACGGCACCGACCATGCAAGCCACAAGGAACAAGGCAGCATGATCCGCCGCTACATCATCTGGCGGAACAAACACGCCACCGACCAGCGACTACGCGAGGTCGTCAACAAGGCGAACGTTGCTTGATGCGGCACTAGAGCGAGCAGAGTCTCCCGGCATCACCCCGTGCCGTGACACTGTGGCTCGACTGCCGCCCGTGTAGTTCGACCCTCGGAGTGCACGAGCTCCTATCGCTCCCCAGTGTCATTCGATGGGCCGAGTAGCTCCCGGTACGCCTCGCGGAGATCGGTCACCAGCGGCATACGGCCGGCCTCCACAGCACTGATCACCTCGCCGGCGCGCCAGTAGTTCGACGGCACGAGAACGCCGCTCGTGACGGCCGTCAGCGTCTCATGCGCGGCCTCCTCGTGCTGTCCGGCGGCAACGAGCGCGAGGGACAGGTCGAGGCGCGCCGAGGCGACCCTGCGCGCGCGTACGCTGCCGTTGGTCGGCGCCTGCATCCGGACGAGGACCTGCCGGGCGTACGGCTCGGCGGCCGGGTCACCGAGCCATGCCAGCGTGGTCGCGGTGTACGCGTCCGCCTTGGCGGGGTCGTAGCGATAGTGGTGCTCCGGCCTGTCCGGGGCGGGCAGGTTGCCGGCCAGCGTGGCGACGCGGTCGAGCTGCGCGCGGGTCTCCCGTACGGCGCCGAGGCGAGCCCATGCGCGCCCCTCCTGCGCTGTGGCTTGGATGTACGCCGAGCTGCCGTTCGGTGCGACGCGCTGCGCGCCCTGCGACAGCGTGACAGCGCGCGGGTAATCACCATCGGTGAGTGCCTGCCATGCCTCGGTTTCGAGGCACCATGCGGCGATCTCGGCGTGCCCGGTCTCCTTGGCCATTCCCGCCGCGGTGCGCAGGCGGGCCACCGCGGCGTCGCGCTGGTCGAGGTCGATGTCGCAGGTTGCACCGAGCAGAGACAGCCAACCCCCGATAACGAGCAGGCGCCGATGCTCGGCGAGCGTCTTGCGCGCGTCGAGCAGGTCGGCGAGATAGCCGAGATGGCGTCGAATCCGTCCAAGGAGTTCGGCCGGATGCGTCCGGTGGTAGGCGATGGCGAGGTCGTCGACGGCGTGCTCGAAACGCTCGAGCGTCTCGGTGCCTACATCGCTCGCGGCTGCTCGTCGCATCAGTTCCAAGGCTTCGATCTCGTCGTCGGTGGTCGTGACCGGCATGGGTACGGGGCGCGTCGCATCGGCGCCGAACAGCTCAGCCTCGGTCAGCTCGAACACTACGCAGTAGAGCAGACGGTTGCGGCCGCGCGGCACGTGCTCGCCGGCCTCGTAGCCGCGGATCATGCGGCGTAAATCCTCGAGCTTGGGCATGTGCCGGCGGTCGCGGTCGCTGGCGGCGTCTCGAAACGCCTCGGCGAGCGCATCCACGGTCATGTGGGTTTCTCGCGTTCAGAGCGCAGGCGTGCGCCAATGCGTTTCTTGTCGGCTGACATGTTGCGCGCACCTCGGCCGGATGTTCGCGGATACGGGAAGCGCGTCCGCGTGTATCCCCCAGTATCACCATGCCGCCGAGCGGCTGCACGACTTCACTGTCGGTATCGATGTTGCAGCCGACACATGGGAGCGCGAGGTGCGACCACAGGCCGAGGCGCCCGATGCCATCAAACAGACCGTACTCGCGCGCCTGCGCGAACTCGGTTTCCTGCTGGTTGCGCGCGGCTTAAGCGTTCGCGTTGATGCGAATCACTGGTGTCTGACCGTCATCAACAACGCGGCCTAACCGGATAACCCGTCTGATCCCCTCGCCGTCGCATACGGGTCAGTCATGCTGATTCAGCGCGTGTATCTCGCCCTCGACGACGATTACGCGCTCTGCTGGTACTGGGAGTGGTCAGGGCCTGATCGCAACGAACCGGGCGAGTATGAGTTGCTCTGCCCCGGCGGTGCCATCACCCAAGCCAGCGAGCGGATAACGCGGGTGCTCGCGCTCCGCGACGAGCCGGTCGAAGCGGACGAATGATCGGCCGACGCCGGCGTCGCCCCGGCCGGACGGTAGGAAATCGCCGATCGGAGGCTGACGCGCGTACGTAGCCCGTTGACCGGTCCTACCGCCTGAACCACCGTCAAAGCAAAGGGATGGAAGGAGTTCCGACAATGCTGACCGACAACCGCCACCACTTCCCACTCGACCCAACCACCCCCGACCCTGCTGCGCACGCTGACGGCGAAGCCCTGCCGTTCGGCCTCAAGTGCGCGGTCCGCGCCGACACCATCGACGTCGACCTTCCCTCGATCAGCTACGACCCGGCCAGGCAGATCGCCGTCATCATCGACGGTGACGATGTCCTGCCGGCGATGCGTCACACCAGCACGAAGACCAAGACGACCACCGCGAGCCAGGACCGTAAGGGCAACGACTCGGACACGGACGCCACGGGGACGTGACACCGTGACCGTTCTGGTCCTGACGCACTGGTTCGATCCGACCGCCGACCACGTCGTCGAGGAGCTGAACCGGCGGTCCGTGCCGGTGTTCCGGTGCGACGTCGCCGAGTTCCCCCAACGGCTCACCGTGGCGGCGACGTTGAACGGCACGTGGGCCGGCACCTTGCGTAACCCGACCCGTGAGGTGGAGCTGCGCGAGGTGTCCGGTGTGCTGTATCGGCGTCCGACCGCCTTCGACCTGCCCGACGGTATGTCCGAGCAGGCGCGGCGATGGGCGACCGCAGAGGCCCGGCTCGGGTTCGGTGGCCTGCTGGCCAGCCTCGACACGTGGCTGAACCATCCTCACGCGATCGCCTACGCCGAATACAAGCCCGTCCAGCTTCAGACCGCGGCACAGTGCGGGCTGAACGTCCCCCGGACGCTCATCACCAATGACCCGAAGCAGGCGCAAGCGTTCTGCGAACAGGTCGGCGAGGTCGTTTACAAGCCGATGGCCTCGACCCACGTCGACCAGGACGGCGAACCCCGCATGATCTACGCGACCCGGGTACTGCCTGAAGCCTTCGGCGACCCGGGCATCGCCCACACCGCTCACCTGCTGCAAGAGTGGATCGAGCACGAGTACGCGGTGCGCGTCGCCGTCGTCGACGGGCGTTTCTTCGCCACCGCCATCTACGCGCACTCCCACGCAGCACACGTCGACTGGCGCTCGGACTACGGAGCGCTGACTTACGAGGTTGCGGAACTTCCCGGCGATGTCCGCCGTGGCGTACGTACCTTCATGGCCAGGCTCGGTCTACGCTTCGGCGCGCTCGACTTCCTCGTCCGACCAGATGGCACGCACGTCTTCTTAGAGATCAACCCGAACGGCCAGTGGGCATGGATCGAACAGGCCGCGCCGGCGATCGCTTCGGCCATCGCTGACGCACTCACCGAGGGGCGAACAGATGAATGACACAGAGCTGCGGGCGGCGCTCGTCGAGCAGCTGGCCGGCGCCGGGGTGCTGCGCAGCGAACGGTGGCGGCGCGCGTTCGAGCGCGTGCCACGGCACGTGTTCGTACCGCGTGTGTTCCTCGACCGCGACGCGGACGGATGGTTCGTCCCGCTTGACGGCGACCGCCCAGAATGCCGCGAGGAGTGGCTACGCACGGTGTACAGCGACGACACGCTGTTCACGCAGCTCGACGGCGACGAGCAGGCATGGAAGACAGCTCTGGCCGAACGCCGCGTCACCGGCGTGCCGACCAGCTCGTCATCGCAGCCGGCGTTGATGGCGGGAATGCTGGAAGCGCTCGACATCGAGGGCGGCCGGCGGGTCCTGGAGATCGGCACGGGCACCGGATACAACGCGGCGCTCATGTGCGAAGCGCTCGGCGACGAGCACGTGGTGAGCGTCGACATCGACCCGGCCCTCGTGGACTCCGCGAAGGAACGTCTCGCCAGCCTCGGCTACCGGCCCACCCTCGCGGTCGTCGATGGTGGCGACGGGTTCGCCGACGGTGCGCCGTACGACCGCATCATCGCCACCTGCTCTCTCCCGGCTGTTCCGCCGGCATGGGTCGCTCAGACCCACCGCGACGGCCGGATCCTGGTGAACCTACACCGGCCCCTTGGCGGCGGCGCCCTCGTCCTGCTCACGGCAACAGACGCGGAGCACGCGTCCGGCCGGTTCCTGCCCGACTACGGCGGCTTCATGCCGACACGGACGTATGCGACGCCTGCGGCCCTCGATCTGTACGAGGGCGTCGACCATGCGGACGGGACCACCCGGCCGACCCATGTCACCTTCGATGCCCTCGACGGTCCTTTCGGGATGTTCGCCGCGCTTCGGGTACCGGCCCAGCGTCTCGGCATTGTCCCGGACGACGGCCCCGAACAGGGATGGTTGCTCGGGACTGACGGGTCCTGGGCGTACCAGACGGTCACCGAAGAAGGTGTCTCGGTGGTCAGGCAGTCCGGCCCGATCGATCTGTGGGCTCTGCTGGAGAACGCCCACGCCGAGTGGGACCAGCTCGGCCGGCCACCGCGTCAAGCGTTCGGCCTGACGGTCGGACCCGAGGGGCATTCCCTATGGCTGGATTCGCCCGACAGCGGGCACGTGTGGGATCTCGGTGATATTGCGGCCTGCGGCGACTGGTAGGCCTCACCATCAGCCGGGAGTTCACCGGATGACCCACGGCGCCACCCTGGCCGACGTTATGAACCGTAGCCGCTACCTGCTGTTCGACTTCGACGGCCCCATCTGCAGCATCTTCGCCGGCCTCCCCGCGCCGACGATCGCCGCTCACCTACGCGAGCTGGTGATCGACCGCGGCATCGAACTGTCCGCCGGAGCCGCAACGTCACGCGACCCGTTCGACGTCTTGCGCTTCGCCGCCACCATCAGCCCCGAACTCACCCGCGACGTCAACGACGAGCTACGCGCCATGGAGCTACGCGCCGCCGAGGTAGCCGAGGCCACACCGCACGCCCGCGAGGTGATCGAGGCAGCGCACCAGACCGGCCGCGGCATCGCCGCCGTCAGCAACAACTCTTGCCAGGCCGTGACCCACTACCTCACCGCCCACGGCCTCGCTCCGTATTTCACTGCCATCGACCTGCCGCAACAACTGCTGCGGCTGCTGGGTGCCCGCTGGGACCAGGGCAAGCGACGATTCACACCGCGCCGGGCGCGGCCACGCTGTGGTGGGTGCTGATCGCCCTGGTACGCCGGCGAACTGGACGGAAGGTGGGAGCGTGGCTGCGCGAGCACGTCCCTTGCGGGGAGGGCGGCTGGGCGATCGCGATGATGGCAAGGACCTCCATGGCAGCTGGGACGCCGATGGCCGGCTGGTGCTGTTCTCGGCGATGGCCCACCGGACGGGCGGCCGGGACGCCGTCGTGGTCAGGTAGATCTGGGGAATCAGCCCGCCCTGCACAAGTAGCTCAAGGCTCTGTGCGGCGGCACGTCGCGGACGGGCACGGCCAGACCATCCATGGGCACGGCCGTATCGAATCGCCCAGGCCAACCGACGCCACGCCCAAGACCCCGGCCGCTGCCTCTCCACACTCGGTTTCACGTGATCAAACCGGACAAGACGCAAGAACACCGGAGCCCTGCTGGATGGGTGGTGATCATCCGCCCGCGTGGCGTGATCCTGCTGTGGCGAGCAAGACACGCGTGAGCGCATCACAATGAGCGGTGCGCTCGGCACTGGCCAGGGACGTTCGAGCAGGATGCGGGCGGTGGAAGGGCCCACCGCCCGCATCCTGGCCTCAGCGATCTGCCTCATCTACACGGCGGCTGCGACGCCGGGTATGGCCGGGGCTATCGTGCTGGCCCGCTCGGGAGCAGGTGTTGGAGCACCCACTGGCCGCCGACGTCGTAGACATCGACCAGATCGCGGAAGCGCATGTACATCTCATGCTGCTCGTTCGGCATGACCTTGGTCGCGAATTTCAGCTCCGGCTTCTGTGCCTTGATCGCGTCGACGACTGCGACGTTGCTGCTGAAGTTGACGTTGCGATCGTCGTCGCCCTGCTCGATCAGCGTCGGCGCCGTCCACGAGGCGAGGTTGGCGATCGCGGCATCGCCGGAGTTGCCGGCCATGTCCCAGGCGACCTTGAAGATGTCAGAGTTCCGTGAGACCCCGAGCGACGTCAGGTAGCCGCCGTAGGAGAGCCCGTAGATACCGACCTTCGCGGGATCGACCTGCGGCTGCGCGAGCAGGAATGCCGCGCCGCCCTGGATGTCCTGGTACTCGCTGGCGCTGGTGCCGCCGCGGCCTGGGGCCGTGCGCCATGCATTGCCGTACATGATGCCGCCCCGGTAGTCGACGGAGAGCACGATGCAGCCGTGGCTGGCGAAGTACTCGTTCTCCTCGTACAGGACGGTGTACGTGTCGTAGTAGTGGTAGCCCAACAGCATCTGCCGCGACGGACCGCCGTGTGGGAAGATCAGCGCGCAGCCCGTTGGATGGGTCGGCACGAACAGCTGCCCATGGACGGTCTGATGGTCCACCGACGAGGGGAACGTGACCGCCTTCGGCTCGACGAGCTGGTGCAGCGGGTAGGACTTTGGCAGGCCGGGGCCACCGCGGGCGCGTTTGCCCGCAGCGTCACTGATGTACACCGTCGGTGGGACGTTGTAGCTGCCCTCGGCATAGGCGAGCTTGCCGTCGGCGAGCGGCGCCGGAGCCCACTGGCTCGGGTGACCGCCGGTGTCCGCCTGCGGCGTGCCGCCGTGGAAGCCGACCGAGAACAGGTGCCGTCGGGCGATGTCGCCGATATTGGTGGCATAGATGATCGACTTGTGATCCAGCGTGACCTGCGCTGTCTCGACCTCGCCGTCGCCGGGCGTCAGCAGCGTCGGGGTGCCACCGGCGACTGGCACTGAGTAGAGGTGGCGCCAGCCGTCGACCTCCCACACGAACGCGAGCGTGCCGTCGTCGGACCACATCAGCTGGTCACCCGGTTGGCTCTCGAACGTCGGGTTCTCGTCGAGCGCATAGTAGCTCGAGCCCAGCCCGGGCGAGGCCTGCCAGACCTGCCGCAGCGTCAGCGTGGCCGCGTCGGCGACCCAGATCGACCACGGTTGCCCTGAGATGGTGCGCCGGAACGCGATCTGCGTGCCGTCAGGCGACCACACCGGGTTCGCGTCGCTCGCACCGGTGTGGTCGATCGCCGTCGTCGTGTGCGTGTTCATGTCGAACACCTCGGTGCCGCCCGATCGCGAGTAGAGCAGCTTGGCACCGTCTGGCGAAAAGCGCAGGTTGGACGGGGAGCCGCTGGGCACCGTGAGTAGCGGCTGGGAGCGGCCGACACGCGTCAGATCGCCGCTGGGGTTCCAGGTCAGGGTGGCGCTCATGATGCTCGTGCCGTTGACCCAGACGAGCATGCTGTCGTCGGGCGTGAACGCCGGCGCGAGCCCGTCGCCGAGTAGCCGTGGCTTCCCCCCGCGCGAGGAGACGACGAATACCTGCCGGTGCGGCGGGATGGGCGTCGAGGCCGGATTGAGGATCTCCCCGGCGCTGTTCGGCGAGCTGCCGCGTACATAGGCGACCGCGGCGCCGGTGCGCGACAGGGCGAGCTGCGAGAGCTCTTGCCCATCGTCGTCCGGGTAGTCGACGATCTTGCCCGAATTGCCTCCGACAGGCATGAAGTAGATCGCGCGATCATAGGCCTCGCGCGTGATGTAGGCGATCGAGTGGCCGTCGCCGGAAGGCTGGGGCCCGTAGGATATCGGCGCCTGCAGGATGTCTCCGACCGTGAACACATCGTTGGCGCGTGCCGGCGGCGGGGTCCAACGGCCAAATGAAGGCACGGGCTTGGTCAGCTGCTGGTCGGGAATCCCCGGGTAGCTGCGCACGAACGAAATCTGTTTCCCGCCGGGCGTCCAAGCTGGCGCGCTGTCGGTCCCGAATGACGGGTCGACGTAGCCGATCTTGTTCGTGTTGCTGTCGTAAACCGCGATGAAGCCGTGGTCCCCGCGTGGGTTTTCGAACGCCAGCTGCTTACTGTCGGGCGAAAACACGAGTTTGCCGACGGTGCCGCGAATCGTCAATAGCTGCTTGGGGTCGCTCCAATGCGCCCCCTTGCGGGTCTCCCTCAAGATGCTCTTGGCGTCGTTGGACACCCATGCCGCCTGCTTGCCATCCGGAGACAGCACCGCCCCCGGCGGCGGGGCTGCCTCCGTGGCGTACGCGGCCGTCCCGACGGTGACCCCTGGAACCAGCGCGAGCCCGAGCAAGGGGGCCGCTGCTCCAGCTATCAGCATGTAAATGCGTTTCACCTAACCACTCCAAAATGCGAGTTGGACAAGAATGAAAAGGCGATTCGACAGATGATGCGGATTAGGGCCAGGTGGCGGATCCTTCCTGCTCGACGCACAGCACGCAGCAATTCGGCATGGGACGCCTCCTGATGCTGTTTTGACTGAGGGAAGACCGACTCCGCGACGCTCGCCTCATCAGGCAATGCTGACTGATGTGCAACTCCCGTCACTATTTTCCGGAGAGGCACCCTGGCGCATTGGAACACCGCAGCAATCCGACGTCAACGAACGTGGTCATCGTTGCCAGGCCATGTGATCGCGATGTGTGATTCGGTAGACACTTACTGCTACTAATTAGGTGCCGCCCGTATTAAACTTTTTCCCATCTATCTGTTTCTGTACCGATCGTTTCTTCTGACACACTGGTTTGCGTCCGCTATCGGCCATCGCGCCGCTTTCTTCGATGAACTCCGACAACGGGGCCTTCTCCCTTGATCGTGGACACCACCTCGGGGCCTGGATCACGAGTGGTCCGGGTGAGAGGAGTCCCGGCCCGGCATCGTCTGGCGCGAGGATGACCAGCAGGCCCATCCGCGGCAACGGCCCCCGAGCCATGGCCACCCTGCCCAAGCCGGCCCTCGGCCTGTTCGCCATCCACGGCCGTGCTGCGGGAGTCGTGCCGCCGCGCCGAGGCGGGCGACCCCTGGTCGAAGCTGCGTGCCAGCAGGCACGCCAGGGCCACCAGCAGCGCCGTTAGAGCGGTCTCAAACGTGGTCTCATTCCGACGCATGTAAGCGGGATGCACGTCTGCTCGCCGAGGTACGCCACCAGCTGTCTTAGCTGGCCGGACGTACCTCGGCGGACGTCGCCGAATAGCTTTTACTCGAACTCGTAATGAATAGGTCGTCGGTTCCATTCCGACATGCGGCTCCCAGGTCAAAGGCCCCTTCCGGTCACGGAAGGGGCCTTTTGCTGCCGAGTGGGTGACCAACTGGGTGACTACACCACGAGATCCGGATCCCAGGCGCCGGGGGGAAGACGTCCCAGGAAACGCGGGACGGATCATCTACCGCACAGATTCCTGAGTTGCGACTCGTGGTGGCTGCGGTCGGCGAGGATGCCTTTGGCGTCGTCGGCCTGTGCCAATTCGAAGTAGTCCAGTGACAGGTTCCGCATCTGTGTCTCAACGTCGAGCCTGTCCTCGCGGTCGGCCAGGGAAAGGAACTCGGTCGAGATGCGTCGCAGGCTCGACGCCCAGTTCTTGCGGTTCGTCGCTGGTGGAGGAGAAAGGTCGCTGTCCAGTCGGCGGATCACCTCCGGGCACAGGTCCTGGCGGTTGCTGACAGGAGTCGCTGGGCTGGAGCCGGAAGCGGTGGGAGACTAGCGACCAACCTCCAGTTGGAGGAGGAAGTCCTCCTTCGGCTTCTGTGAGATCGTGATCCGCACGGTGGCCTCGGGGCCGGCCTTGGTCCGGACGACGAAGACGCAGCTCGTGCCGTCCGGTGTGATCTGGGCCGGGAGTATCGCGGACACCGAACGGTTCGTCTGCAGCCAGGTGCGGATGTAGTTGATCTGTGTGGCCTGCAATTTTGCGCCCTGGCCGCAGAACATCCGGCACCCTGAGAATGTCCGGCGCGCCCGGTCGGCTTTGAGTTTCTGCTCGTCTTTCAGGGTGAACCCGGAGGGCGCTCCCAGGGCCGCGGCGACGCGTTTGTTGGCATCGTAGGCGGGGTCCTGACGGGCGTAGACGAGCGCTGCGCCGGCCCCTATGAGGATGAGCGCCGCCGCGGCGGCCACCGTGATCAGTACGGCCGGTCTGCGCCATACCGGCGCGGGACGCGGAGGCGGAGGAACCGGTGGTGCGTAATACGGACGTGGTGGCGGCTCGGTTGCCGTCACCGCGACGGGTGCGGGCGGAGAGAGGGGCGGCGGGGCGAGGGTGATGCGGGTCAGCATCGCCCGGAGGTGGTCGGCGGTCGGACGCCGCGCGGGGTCTTTGTGGAGGAGCGCGTTGACGACCGGCGCGAGCGGACCCGCGGCGGTCATCGGTGCCGGATCGTCGGTGGCGACGGCGACCAGGACGGCTCCGGTGGTCGCGCCCTCGAACGGAGGACGGCCCTCGACGGCCGTGTACAAAGTCGCTCCCAGCGCCCACAGGTCGCAGGCGGCGGTGACGGTCTGGCCGCGGACCTGTTCGGGGGCCATGAACGCCGGCGTGCCCAGCAGTGCGCCCGAGCGGGTGAGAGTGGCTTCGCCGTCGACCACGGCGATGCCGAAGTCGGTCAGCAGGACGCGGTCGCCGTCCAGGAGAACGTTGGCCGGTTTGAGGTCGCGGTGAACGATCCCTGCCTGATGTGCGGCGGTCAGCGCCTCCAGGATCTGCAGACCGAGGGCGGCGGCGCGGTCCGGTGAGGTCGGTCCCTGCTCGGCGAGCGTCATGGCCAGGGAGCGGCCGGGCACCAACTCCATGATGATCCACGGCTGCCCGTCGTCGCCGATGACCAGGTCGTGGACGCCGACGATGCCGGGGTGGCGCAGCCGGGCCGCCGCGCGCGCCTCCCGGTCCAGGCGCGCCGTCCAGGTGGCCCGCTGCTCGCTGTCCAGGTCGTCGGGCAACCGCAGTTCCTTGACGGCCACCTGCCGGCCGAGCCGCTCATCGTGCGCACGCCAGACCGTGCCCATGCCGCCCCGCCCCAGCGGTTCGATCAGCCGGTACCTTCCCAGCAGTACACGCCCAAGATCCTCAGCCACGTCAGGAACGTAGACCAACCACCGCCGCGCCCTCAAACAAACGTTTCAGTTCCTATGCTGGCTGGCCTGGGTCGATGGTGGTTTCATCGAGGTCCGTCGCGCGCCCGACGCAGGCTCCGCGTGACCGAACGGAGGCACCTGACCGCCTGACCGGGTGCTGAAGCGATGTGTTCGCGGGGTGGCGGTGGCGTCGCCTCCCCGCAGGTGCCCTGGCCAAGAGGTTTCTTCGGCTCCTCAGTCCGGCTGGCCACATATCGCGGCCAGTAGCCCCTCGAAATCCTCCGAGCACGGGCCGCACGCGCGCAGGTGCGCGGCGATGCCCGGGTAGCGCTGTTCCGCCCCAGCGTCCTGCGCCACCAGTTCGACGTAGACGTGGAGGAGGGCCATTGCCTTCTCGCACCCCACGTCGCGCGGGTCGGTGTGCAGGAAGCGGTCCAGTTCAGCCCAGCCGTTCATGAGCGCCTCGCCAGGTCGTTGTCCACATGACCGTACGCGGCGAGCGCGACCCGCGGCTCGCGCCTGGCCTCGAACACCGTCTTGTAGATCGCGTTCCGGTGAGAACCGAGCTGGAGGACCAATGCTCGCCGTTGAGTACGAGCGCTGTGCAGATCCGGCGTTGCCGTTCGGTCAACTGCTCCTCCACGGCGCGCTCCGGCGTCGCCCATGTCTTTCATGTTAGCCACCACTCGGCGAGCGAAAAATCCGCAGGTAAGACGCCGAGCGGCAGCGACGCCAACAGGACATGACCAACTCGCAAGCTCCATGGCGAGAGGAATCAATCATGGCGAACGTGTCAGGTATTCCGGCATCACTGGAAAGAGCCGGCAGCCGGATCTCGGTAGCCGGTCGGCTGGTGAGCCGATATGGACTGGTCGTGGTCCTGGCGTGGATCGGTGCGGGCAAGTACGTCAAAATGGAGAGCCGAGTACTGATCGAGCACAGCCCCCTGCTGAGCTGGCTATACGATTTCCTGAGTTATGGGACGGTCGCGAATTTGCTGGGCAGTATGGAAATCATCGCCGCGGCGTTCATCGCTGTTCACCGGCTTTGGCCCAGGGTCTCTGCCATAGGCAGCGCTCTCGCGGTCGTACTGTTCCTGGGAACGCTGAGCTTCCTGTTCACCACCCCAGGGGTCGTGGACACCTTCGCCGACGGGTTCCCGGTACTGTCGGCTCAGCCTGGGCAGTTCCTCCTCAAGGACCTCGTGTTGATCGGCGTGGCGCTATGGACCCTGGGCGACTCACTCGAGGCCGCCCGGAGGGCGCACGCCGCCGGTTCCACGCCGTGTTCGTCCGGGCGTGTGTACCAGAATGAGTGACCGACCAGGCGACAGTGGATGCGCACGTCCACCGACGCGGAGACGATCCCGGGTGGACCGTCCGATCAATGGGCGTTCCCTGCCGCCGACGTCACTCCGCGGTGTCGTGCTGGTGTGGCCGGGTGGTCCGTGCCGGTGGCCGGAGCAGCATCCACCGGTGGCCGAACGGGTCGACGATCACTGAGCCGCGGCCGTAGGGCTGGTCGGTCGGCTCCCGCTCCACCGAGGCGCCGTTGCTCCGGGCGCGTTCGGTCGTGGCGTCGACGTCGTCGACCTCCAGATGGAGTGTGTGGCTGAACGTCGTGGGGGATTCGGGGGCACGTACGGGCACGTCGGGCCAGAGGTCGGACGCTTCGGCGAACATCAGCACCGCGTCGTCGATGCCCACCTCGGCGTGGCCGATCGTGCCGTCCGGGTTGACGTGGAGCTCGCCCCGGCGCTGGGCGCCGAATACCTCGACATACCAGTCCATGGCGCGCCGGGCGTCGGACACGACGATGTAGGGGGTCAGCGCCGGCGGCGGGGCAGGCTCGTGCTCGACCGGGGTCGCGGCGGTCTGTTGGGACATGGTTCCTCCTGGGTGTGCGAGGACCTCCCGGGTCAGCCGCTGCCGCAGGCGCCCGGCGAAGTCGGGGTCCGGATCGACCGGCGTGATGGGCTCGCGCAGAGCCTCGAACGGATCCGTCATCGCGAGCCCTCCTCTCCCTCGTAGATCCGGCGGAACGCGGCCCGGGCCCGTACCAGCAGTGCCTCGGTGGCGTGCACGGTACGGTCCAGGTGCTCGGCCACCTCGGGCACCGGCAGCCCGTCGAGGTAGCGCAGCGTGAGCGCGGCCCGGTGGTGCGCGCCGAGACGGTCGAGCACCTCACGGGCCCGGATCCGGTCGACGGTCGTCTCCCACGGGTCGTCGACGCGCGCCGGCTCGGCGTCCAGCAGGCGCAAGCCGCGTTGCTCCCGCTCGACCCGTCGCCAGTGGTCGGCGAGCTTGTGCCGGGCGACCCCGATCAGCCACGGGATCGACGGATCGGGCGCGCCCGGCTTGCGGACCGCGTGCACGGCGGCCAGGAACGACTCGGCCGTGAGGTCCTCGGCCAGGCCGGCGTCGCCGCAGCGGGCCAGCAGGTAGCCGTAGACGTGCGGCAGCGCATCGTCGTACAGCTTCAGCAGCCCGAACGCCGGGTCGGGCCGCACCTGTGGGTGCGTCACGCTTTCATCGTCGTTCGTGCGGCCGACACTCCAACGGGCCGGTGGCGAACTTTTTGCGGACGGCGACGATCTGTATTCGGGTCGGAACGTGACCGGCCGTGCCGCGGGCCGCGTAACCCGGGACGGATGCCGGATATTCACCACGAGCTTGCCGCGGTTGGCTTCACAGACATTATTGTCTCTCTATCCGACCGCGCGGGATTACCCAGTGAGAGCAGGCGATGGAAGCACCAGACGTCTCCGCGAGGATCAATGAGGCCGTTCAGCGGGCGCAGCTCGGTGCTCATCGGGCGACCTATCCGGCGGCGCTGATGTCTCCGGGCCGGTTAAAGGCGGGCGGCGTGGTGGCGGGTGTGGCGGTGCTGGTGGCGCTGCTCGGCGTGGCCACGGGCGTCATCTTCCTCACGATCCTTGGGTTGATCTTCGCGGTCGTCTTCGGCATCCGGTTCGGGCGGCTGGCGCTGCTGAACCGGCAGAAGGAAGGCCAGCAACTCCTGTTCTTCGACCAGGGGCTGGTCTGCGTCGGCGTCGGCGGGCAGGTCCACGTACGGCGGTGGGACTCCACCACCGTCTACCAGAACACGGTCAGGCACTACCGCAACGGCGTCTACGTCCGCACCAGCTACTCGTACCGGCTGATCGATCCCTCCGGCCAGACCCTCGGGCTCGCCGGCGGGTTCCACCGGCCCGAAGAATGGGGTCAGGCCATCCAGCAGGCCGTGACCGACGCCCAGCTTCCGCGCGCCGTCGCCACGATCCAGGGCGGAGGGGTGCTGACGTTCGGCGACATCTCCCTCAACAGGGACACGGTGTGGGCCTCGGGGAAGTCCGTCCCGTGGACGAGGATCCAGGAGATCAAGGTCAAGGACGGCCGCGTCTCCCTGCGCGTCGAAGGCAAGTGGCTGGCGCTGACCACGACCATGGTGCGATCGATTCCCAACTTCTTCGTCTTCTACGCCCTGGCCGAACGCCTGCGCGTATCCGCCGCCGGCATGAGATAGCGCCGTCGGCGGGAACGCCACCGGGCCCGAGCGGCGTCGTACAGACTGAACCGATCTTCGACGCTCGGGAGTCAGAGCGTGTCCCTCCTTACCAGGCGCCGCCGGGTGCGTCTCTCCCGGCACCGGACGGCCGCCAGTCCGTTCGGGCCGGTACGCATCAGCCATGACCGCTGGCCCTCGGTGATCGTGCATGTGGAGGGGCCGGGCATGCCCGCCGTCACCGTTCTGCCCGGCCGCGGCCTCAGCGTCGACGGGCGGCGCGTGCCGGCGAGACAGGGCGTGGGCAGCGGGTGGGACCTGCGCAGGAAGGCGCGTGCGTGCACCGCCCGCGTCGGCGACCGGGACTACCTGCTGCGGCCGACCGGGCTGTTCCGAGCCCGGCTCCTGCGCGACGGTACGCCCATCGCCGGCGTACGTGGCGGCCTGCGCTCCTACTCTCCCGTCCGCACTCTTCCCGGCATCGACGCCCGGCTGGACTGGGCACCCGGCGTCGACCCCACCGACGTCGCCGTAGGCCAGGCCATGGTGGTCGCCTTCGGCGCGGGCGCTCCAGGTGCTCTGGCCCGGCTGTTCCTCTTCTGGCTCGAGTTCTGGCAATAGCCGTCGCCACGGGCTCAGCCGAGGACGTCTCCGGGCCCGAGCGAGACCCGGGGGACGGCGAACCCCTGGTCGCGGTCCGGCCACGCGAGTTCGTCGGCCTCGATCCGGTACTCCCAGGAGACCAGGTCGAAATCCTGCCGCCGCAGATGGCGGATCGCGGCGTCGCGGTCCCAGGTCGGAATCGCGGAACGACGCGGTCTCGCGGTGAAGGCCCCGGCCCGTCCGGTGTAGACGGCGACCTCCTCCCGATTCCCGTTGTTCACGCCGTACCGGAGAAAGGGATTGCGGGCCGGATCCGGGGAGTACTCCAGCTCGTGCAGGCCGGACCAGTGGACTTCGACCACGCCTTCCCCGAACTCCGACAGCAGCCGCGCCGTCGTGACGCCGTCCGCGTAGGCGAGTTCGAAGTCCAGCCGCGCCATGCCCGACAGGGTAGATCGACCGGACCGTCGGGCGTCAGCGCCTCGGCATGCCTCCGTGCGGACTCTCGACGACCAGCGGAACCGAGCCGGCCGCCAGGTACGGATGGCCGGGGAAGTGGTCGACGTGCAGGTGGCCGCCGTCCTCCATGGCGGCCATGTCACGGAGGTTGTCGGCGAGTACGGCACGCGCCTCGGCGTCACCGTCGATCAGCAGAGTGCCCTCTGAGACGTCGACCCGGACGCCCGGACCGGCCGTGCCGACGACCCGTACGGCCGTGACCGCGCGGCCTTGCGGCGACGTGGGGGAGCAGGCGAACGATCCCTCGCCTGCGGCCACCGCGGCCGCGAGCCGCGAGAGTTCGGTCGTCGTCGCGACGAGACACAGTTCGCGGCTGTTCGGATAGGACAGGATCTCCATCGGCGTTCCTCGGCTGGTGTCCGCGGCGATCGCGCCGGCGGGCTCGGGCGCGTGCCGATCCTGCCGTCGTCGGAGGGGGCCTCTACGCTCACCCGCCATGAATCCCTCCGAAACGCCTACCGGCAGCGGGCTGTTCCGGCATACGGCGCGGGAGCGTACGTGGGAACCCGCCGCGCCCACCGACCGGGACTCCGCGGAGGCCGTCGAACGGCACATCCAGCGGCACTTCGGGAAGATCGCCTTCGTGTGGCACGAGATGATCTCAGACCTCGTCCACATCGACGTGCACGTGGTCGAGCCGACCCCCGAGCGGCCGTTCTTCACCCTCGTCACCTCCGGCATGAGCGACCTGCCCATGACGGTGCCGGATGGCGTCGGCCCGTATGCCGAGCTTCTCATCTGCCTGCCCCCGGACTGGCCCTTCAGCGCCGACGGCCAGAACGAGGACGAGAAGGCGCACTGGCCGATCCGGCTGCTGAAGATGGTGGCGCGCCTGCCGCACGAGTACGGCACGTGGATCGGGGTGTGGCACTCGGTGCCCAACGGCGATCCGGCCGAACCGTACGCGGACGGTACCCCGTTCGCCGGTGTCCTCGTCGCGCCGATGATCAATCATCCCGAGGAGGCGCGCACCATCACGACCGCGGAGGGGAAGCAGATCTCGCTGCTCGCCCTCGTACCGCTGCATCCCGCCGAGATCGATCTGAAGGTGACCGAGGGCACCCAGGCGCTGCTCGACGCGTTCGACCGGATCACGGTGAGCGAACTGTTCGACCCGGCGCGGCCGAGCAGTGTCTAGGCGAGGAGTTCGCGTAGGGCCTTGGCGACCTCGGCAGGGGCCTCCTCGGCCATGAAGTGGCCGTACGTCACGGAGGAGTGTCGCAGGTCGGAGGCCCAGGCGCGCCAGAGGGCGACCGCGTCGTAGCCCAGGGCCGCGCCCCAGTCCTGCTGGAGCACGGTCACCGGCATCTCCAGCCGCCGCCCGGCCGCGCGGTCGTCCGCGTCGTGCCGTACGTCGATGCCGGCGGAGGCGCGGTAGTCGGCGACGATGGAGACCACGGCGGCACGGCAGGCGTCCAGGTACGCGGCGCGGACGTCGGCGGGGATCGCCGTACGGTCCAGGGCCCAGATGTCGAGGAAGTGGCCGAAGAACGCGTCCGCGCTCGCGGCGATCATCTGCTCCGGCAGGCCGGGCGGCTGGGCCATCAGGAACAGGTGGAAGCCCACCGCGGCCGTCGTGCCGTGCATGACCTCCCACATGTCCAGGGTCGGCAGGACGTCCAGGCAGGCCAGGTGGGAGATCGCGTCGGGATGGTCCAGGCCCGCGCGGAACGCGACCAGGGCGCCCCGGTCGTGCCCGGCGAGCGCGAAACGTTCGTGTCCCAGGGCCCGGGCCAGGGCGACGACGTCGGCGGCCATCGTGCGTTTCGCGTACGTCGTCTCATCGTCGGCGGGCGGCTTGTCGCTCGCCCCGTACCCGCGCAGGTCGGGGCAGATCACCGTGTGGTCCGCGGCGAGGTCCGCCGCGACGTGCCGCCACATCAGGTGGGTCTGCGGGAAGCCGTGCAGCAGCACGATCGGGCTGCCGGTGCCGCCGACGGCGGTGTTCAGGGACACGCCGTCGGCGACGGGGACGCGGCGGTAGTCGAAGCCGGGGATGGCAGGCGGCATGGTGCCGTCCTTTCCGTACGGTGGAGGAACGAGAACACCAGGCAGCCTGCCGGGCGCGAATGAGCATCCGGTCAGCGCGACGGAGAACGTGACGGAAGAGGGGACGGGCGGGTGCGGTTCGGGGTGCTGGGGCCGGTGGAGGCGTGGGACGCCGACGGGGCCGCGGTCGACCTGAAGGGGCCGCGGCACCGCGCGGTGCTGGCCCGGCTGATCATCGCTCGCCGCCGCGTCGTCCCGGTCTCCCGCCTGGTCGACGACCTGTGGATCGATCCGCCCGACGGTGCGGTGAGCGCCGTACGGACCTTCGTCGGGGCGCTGCGCCGCGCGCTGGAGCCGGGGCGACCGCCTCGCGCGCCCGCCCGGCTGCTGGTCACCGAGGGGCCCGGGTACGCGTTGCGGGCCGATGACGTGGACGCCTGGCGCTTCGAGCGGGCCGTCGCCGCCAAGCGAGCGCCGGAGGAGACCCTCACCCGGCTGACCGAGGCGCTCGGATGGTGGCGCGGGCCCGCGTACGCGGAGTTCGCCGACCAGGACTGGGCGCGGGCGGAGCGGACCCGGCTGACGGAGCTGCGGCTGCACGCGGTCGAACGCCAGGCGGAGGCGCGGCTCGCCCTCGGCGCCGCCGGCGAGGCCGTGCCCGACCTGGACGCGCACGTGGCCGAACACCCGTGGCGCGAGGAGGGGTGGCGGCTGCTCGCCCTCGCCCTGTACCGGACCGGCCGCCAGGCGGACGCCCTCGCGGTGCTGCGCCGCGCGCGGGAGACCCTGGCCGACGCGCTCGGGCTGGATCCGGGGCCCGGCCTGCGCCGCCTGGAGGCGGACATCCTCACCCAGGATCGGCGCCTGGACACGCCGGTGACCGCGGCGGCCCGGCTGTGGACGGACGCGACCGCCGCCTATGACCGTACGGTCGCCGCGGGCGCCCGCGCCCGGATCGAGTCCACGGTCGGGCTGATGCGGAACCTCGCGGTGACCGGGGGCGGCGGCCTGGAGGCGGCCCGGACGCACCGCATGGCGGCGATCGCCGCGGCCGAGGAGTTCGGCGACCCGGTACTCACCGCACGGGTGATCGGCGCGTACGACGTCCCGGCGATCTGGACGCGCAGCGACGACCCACGGCAGGCGGCGGAGATCGTCGCGGCGGCCGAGCGTGCGCTCGCCGCCCTGCCCGCGGACGCGCCGGCGGCGCGTGCCCGCCTGCTGGCCACCGTCGCGCTGGAGATGCGCGGCACCCGCTCCCCGCGGGGACCGGAGGCCGCGCGCGAGGCGGAGGCACTCGCCCGCCGCCTGGACGACCCGGCGCTGCTGGCGTTCGCGCTCAACGGCACGTTCATGCAGTCCTGTACGCGGGCGGGGCTCGCCCGCAGCAGGGACGCGATCGGCGTCGAGCTGGTCGGACTGGCCGCGCGGCACGGACTGGTGACCTACGAGGTGCTCGGGCATCTGATCCGGATCCAGGCACGCGCCGCGCTCGCCGACTTCGCGACGGCCGATGAGCACGCGGCCGCCGTGGACCGCCTGGCCGCGCGGCACGAGCTGCCCCTCGTCGGCGTGTTCACGCAGTGGTACGCGGCGCTGCGGCTGGCCGCCGAGGGCCGGGCGTCGGCCGAGGACGCCTACCGCGCCGCCGCCGTACGCCTGGAGGGCGCGGGGATGCCCGGCGTCGAGCAGGGGCTGCTGCCGCTGGCGCTGCTGTGCCTGCGGCTCGGCCCGGAAGCCGAGGTCGACCCCGACGCGGACTGGGGACCGTACCGGCCGTGGGTCGAGCCCCTCGCCCTGCTGCGGTCGGGACGCCGCGCCGACGCGCGTGCGGCACTGCGCGCGCTGGAGGAACCCCCCGCGGACCTGACGTACGAGGCGCTGTGCTGCCTGGAGGCCGAGGCCGCGCTCGACCTCGGCGACCGGGTGGTGCTGGAGCGGACCTACCTACGGCTCCGGCCGGCCGCGGGCGAACTCGCGGGCGCCGGCACGGGCCTGTTCACCGCCGGTCCGGTCGACCGGCGGCTCGACGCGATCTCCGCCGCGCTGCGCGGCTGAGAGGGAACCCGGCCGGGGCGTACGGCGTCTCATCAATGCCTCGCGAAAAATAAGGTTGCCTCGCCGAGATGATTCCTTACGATAGAGACCAGAAAGCACGGACGGAGAAAGGAGCACGCGATGACGTACGAACCCGGCGCCAAGGCGGCCGAGTGTCCGTGTGCTTCTCCGAGTGATGCGGACGAGCCCGAACGGACCTCTGGATAGCGACGTTCAGTCCTGATTCAGAGGCCGCCGGAGGAGACGTCCCCAGCGGTCTTTTCTTATCTCTTCATGCCCTCATGCGGGCACGGATATTGACAACTCCACAGCGGAGAACATCGGCTCGTGAGACACCGCTCACGAGCACTTGGGCCGATGGTGAAACGGAATCATGCCTCGCTTGCACCGAGGAGTTCCTGGGTTCGAATCCCGGTTGGTCCACGAGTCGCCGCCCGTCGCGGCGACATTCGACGGAACGTAGCCCAGCTTGGTAGGGCGCCGCCCCCGGGAGGCGGAGGTCGCAGGTTCGAATCCTGCCGTTCCGACGCATCGCGATGACACACGCGATGGCCTGCCGTACAAGCCGAACGGGTGAGGCACCTGCCTTCCAAGCAGGGGGATCGGGTTCGAGTCCCGAGTACGGTTCCGCGGCCGCGGCGACGCGGCCGGACGGGATGTGGCGCAGTTTGGAGTGCGCGCCCGGCTGGGAGCCGGGAGGTCGTTGGTTCGAATCCAGCCGTCCCGACGTGAGCGCCGTAAGCATAACGGGTGATGCACCGGGCTCTTACCCCGGGTTAACAGAGTTCGAGTCTCTGACGGCGTACTGAGGAGAGGTGCCAGAGCCAGGCTTATCGGGCACTCCTGCTAAGGGTGTGAGGACATTGTGCCTCCGTGGGTTCGAATCCCACCCTCTCCGCTTTGAGGAAGGCGTCCGGCTGGACGAGGAGCGCTCCCGGAAAGGGCGTCGGCGGTGGAAACGCCGCCTCGGGGTTCGAGTCCCCGGCCTTCCGCCGCACGGCCGGTATTCGCCGGGCCGTGTTTCCTGCCCCGTTGGTCGACGCAGGTGAAGACGCCGGACTCTCAATCCGGAGATCGCGGGTTCGATTCCCGCACGGGGTGCGCTGGGCGCAGTAGGCAAATCGGGTACAGCCGCCGGACCTTCACTCCGGTGTTTGCGGGTTCGAGTCCCGTCTGCGCTGCGTTGGAAGAACGTCGCGTTGAAAGAACGTCGCGATGGAACAACAGGGTCGTGCGGAGCAGTGGAGTGCTCACCTGCCTGTCACGCAGGGGACCGCGGGTTCGAGTCCCGTCACGACCGCCACGCCGGGCCGCAGGGGCTCCGGCGTACCCAGGGCGCGGTTCTCGCGGGTGCGGGCGGCGGCTTGCAACACCGACCGGTCTCCGGGTTCGACTCCCGGCCGCGTCTCCGGAAGGGTCCGATGTTCTCCGCTGTGGAGCCGTTCATCGCGAGTAGCCTCGACGGCAGCGGGTCACGGGATCCTGGTCGCGCCGAGGAGAGCATGATGAGCAGCTCATCTGTCCCGCCGTACCGGCTGAACCCGGCCGGCGGCAGCCCGCACGCCGACAACGCCCGGCTGCTCGCGCACGGTCCCGTCGCCCCGGTGCTGCTTCCCGGGCAGGTCGAGGGCATGGCGGTGCTGGGGCACGAGGCGCTGAAGGACTTCCTCTCCCGGGCCGACGTCGCCAAGGACGCCCGGCACTTCACCGCGCTGCGCGACGGCCGCATCGACGCCGGCTGGCCGCTACGGACCTTCGCCACGGTACGGGGCATGACCACGGCCGACGGCGCCGACCATCGGCGGCTGCGCTCGCTGGTGAGCAAGGCGTTCACGGCCCGGCGGGTGGAGCTGCTGCGTCCGCGGGTCGAGGCGATGACGGCCGGCCTGCTCGACGGTCTCGAGCGCGCCGCCGAAGACGGCGTCGTCGACCTGATCCACCACTTCGCGCTGCCGCTGCCGATCGGGGTCATCGGCGAGCTGCTCGGGATCGACGACGAGTACCGCGACACGCTGCACCGCCTGTCCGACCGGGTGGTGGCCACGGACGCCGGCCCGGAGGAGGTCATGACCGCCAACCGGGAGATGGCGGCCCTCCTGGGCGCGGTCGCCGCCGCCCGCGCGGAGCGACCCGGCGACGACCTCACCAGCGCGCTGATCGCCACGCGCGACGAGGACGGCGACCGGCTCAGCCAGGAAGAGCTCATCGGCACCCTGCTCCTGATGGTCGTCGCCGGGCACGAGACCACGCTGGCCCTGATCGCCAACGCGGTCCGCGCCCTGTGCGCCCACCGAGACCAGCTCGACCTGGTCACGAGCGGCGAGGCGGGCTGGTCCGACGCGGTCGAGGAGACCCTGCGCTGGGACGCGCCCGTCAGCTTCTTCCCCTTCCGCTACCCGGTCCGCGACCTGACGGTCGACGGCACGGTGATTCCCCAGGGCACTCCCGTCCTGGCGGGCTATTCGGCCGCGGGCCGCGACCCGGCCGCGCACGGCCCGGACGCCGATCGCTTCGACGTGACCCGGCCCCGCCGCCCGGACGCCGTGCGGCATCTCTCCCTGGGACACGGCGCGCACTTCTGCCTCGGCGCCCCGCTGGCCCGCATGGAGGCCACGATCGCGCTGGAGCGGCTGTTCACCCGCTTCCCGCACCTCGACGTGGCCGGCACGGATCTTCCCTATCGCTCCAGTTTCGTGGGCAACAGCGTGCGCGCCCTTCCGGTACGCCTGTGAGCCCTCCCGCCTGCTCAGGCCAGGTGAGAGGCCTCGCGGGCGGCCATGACCTTGCCGACGTTCGCCTCGGCCCAGTCGATGATGGCCCGGATCGGCGTCTGCAGTGACATGCCGAGCGGGGTCAGGGTGTACTCCACGCGCGGCGGGACCTCGGCGAACACCTCGCGGGTGACGAGGCCGTCGCGCTCCATCGCGCGCAGGGTCTGGGTGAGGACCTTCGGGGTCACGCCGCCGGCCGTCCGGCGCAGCTCGGTGAACCGCCGTGGCCCGTCGCGCAGGGCGATCACGACCAGCACGGTCCACCGGTCGCCGATGCGGTCGAGCACCAGCCGCGTGGGGCAGTTCGGGTCGAAGGCGTCTCCCCGCTCGATGGTATCCATTAGGTATCAATAGCACTTTGAAGTAACCGATATCCAGTGGATACCGTCGCGTTCCTGACGGGAGAACATCCAGGGAAGGGCGACGTCATGAGGATTCTGCTGATCGGTGCCACCGGCATGATCGGGAGCCGGATCGCCGCCGAGGCGCGTGGGCGGGGGCACACGGTCACCGGCGTCACGCGCAGCGGTGCCGACGGCACCACGGTCGGTGACGCCGATGACGCTCCGGCGATCGCCGCGCTCGCCGCGGGCCACGACGCGGTCGTGCTCGCGGTCACGCCCGGCGAGGACGGGATGCTCGGCACCGGGCGCGCGGTGTTCGAGGCGCTGCGCACCGCGGGCGTACGCCGGCTGGTCGTCGTCGGGGGAGCGGGCAGTCTGGAGGTCGCGCCCGGCGTGCGGCTCGTGGACGGCCCCGACTTCCCTCCCGCCTGGAAGGACGGGGCGCTGGCGCAGGCCGCGCTGCTGGACCTGATGCGTGCGGAGGCCGGAGACCTCGACTGGACCTATGTGTCCCCGGCGGCCGAGATCGCGCCCGGCGAGCGTACGGGGAACCACCGCCGGGGCGGTGACACGCTGCTCACCGACGCCGAGGGCCGGAGCCGGATCAGCGCGGAGGACTACGCGGACGGGCTCGTGACCGAGCTGGAGAAGGGTGAGGCGATCCGCCGCCGCATCACCTTCGCGTACTGAGGAAGACGCACGCCGGCCCGGCGGCACGAGGCCGCCGGGCCGGCGTGGCGTGTCCGCGACAGCGTCAGTGACGCGCCGCCTCGAACTGGTCGATGATCTTGCCGAGCTGGGCGAACTTCTCGGTGTAGGCCACCGGGTGCGCGCCCGGGGCCGTCGGCGGACGGTTCGGGTCCTGGTACTGGTCACCGAGGTTGGAGAACATCGCGATGATGTAGGTCCGGCCTCCCCTGCCGGGCAGCGCCTTCACGATGCCCGCGTCCGAGGCCGAGTTGCCCACCAGACCGGTCTTGTGGCCGTACGTCACCTGGGCGGCCAGGTTGCACGGCCGTACGTCACGGCCGTACGCGTCGCCGCCGACCGTGGTCGTGCCGTCGGCCGCGATCCACCGCGAGGCGGTGAGCTGGGGGATGCCCGGCGCTGGGTAGTCCGCGCCGCACCAGCTCGTGGTCGACAGCACGTCGTTGTACCCCTGCTGGAGCAACTCGCTCTTGAAGAACTGCCGCGAGGACGGGCTCAGGGCGTCGGCGGTGACCGGCGTCCCGTTCGGCGTGGTCCACAGCCGCCCCGGCGCCCCATTGATGATCATGAGGAGCTTGGCGGTGTCCAGCGAGGTCATGGTCACCGGGTTGGACCAGTGCCCGCCGTTCTCCGGGTTGGTCTCCTTCAGCTGCATCGTCTCCAGGCCCAGGTCCTGGAACGTCTGGTTGAGCCCGTCGACCGCATTGTGATCCCAGAGCAGCTTGACCAGCGCGCACGACGCGGCGTTGGACGACCAGGTGATCGAGGCGTCGATGTAGTCGCGGACCGTGTCGCTCGTGGCGTCACCGCAGAGCGAGCTGATCGTCGTCGGCTGGTAGGCGTAGGTGTCGTCGAGCTTGACCGTGCCCTGGTCGACGAGCCGGAGCACGCCGAAGACGACCATCAGCTTCAGCACGGACGCGGGATAGGGCTCCATGAAGTCGAGTGGAGCGTTTTCCCGGCCCGGGACGATGTCGATGGTGCCCTGGGCGTGATTGGTGTACCAACCGGCGTCATCCCATTGACGCCAGCGAACGGCGTCGGTGTGGTAATTCGCGTCCATCGGCACGACGATTCCGTGCGGATACTGCGGGCTCATCAGCACGGTTCCGGAGGAAACCGGCCGACCATGTGAGTCGAGTTCGATGACGGTCGTGTCGATCTGCGGCTGCTGGACGATCGGCTGCGGGTCCGTCGCGAGTGCGGCGAAACGCTTCGCGCGCTGCGCGGGTGTGGCCGCGTCCTTGTCCACCGACTGCGCCGTCATGGCGCGGGCCTGCGCCGACGCCGTCGGCGGCGCCAGATCGAGGACCTGCTCGAAGTGCAGCTGGTCCATGGCCTGCTGCAACTTCTGGGCGATGCCGCCCCCGGAGCGGTCCGGTTGTCCGGCGGCCTGCGCCGGCTCGACGAGCGTACCCAGCAATGCCGTCGCCGCGGCCATGCCGACGAAAGCGCGAGTACCTATTCCCCTGATTTTCACAATGCGACCTTAGCCGGGGTAAAGGCTTCGAGCGTGGTAAATGCCGAACGAGGCGCGGAGAGCAGGGACAATGCGAGAATTGCGCAGGGCCGACGATGTCGCGCGCCGTGCCGGCCGTCCGGAGCCGGCGTCCCTTATCCGGCCGGCTCGCCCTCGCCGACGGCGCCGGTGAGGCGGCCGGCGATCCGTACGAGCATGGCGCGCTCCGGCTCGCCGAGCCGGTCGATGAGGTACTCGCGTACGGCGGCGGCGTGCACGGGCCGCGCCCGCGCCAGCAGGTCACGGCCGTCCGGGGTGAGCACGACGACCACGCCGGTCGGCCCCTTCTCCCGGTGGACGATGCCTCGCGCGGCCATCCGCGTCAGCTGGTGGGACATGCGGCTCTTCGCCCAGCCCAGCGCGTCGGCCAGCGCCTGCTGCCCGAGCCGGCCCTCGCCCAGCTCCTCGAGCCGGGACAGGAGGCCGTACTCCGAGCCCGACAGACCGGTGACGGCGGTCAGCTCCGCGCCGACGCGGCGCGTGACGTGGTGGCCCAGGGTCTTGCACGCCTGCCACACCTGGAGCTCGTCGGGGCTGAGCGGGTCCACGCGACCCAGCCTAGTTGTCACGACAACCCTCTGCGGGCGATCGGATCGGCGCGGCGCCCGCGCCGTACGGTGGGAGGAACACGAGCGGAAAGAGTCTCGGGAAGCATGTCGAGGACCCGCACTCCGCTCCGACTGATCGGTGAGAGGCGGCCGAGGGAGGCCGTCACGAGACCAGCGAGGAGCGAAGACCCATGAAGTACATGATCATGATCTACAACCGCCCGCGGTTCCTGGAGGACCTCTCCGAGGCCGAGCGCACGGAGCTGTTCGGCGAGGTGGACGCGATCATCAAGGAGCTCACCGAGTCCGGCGAGCTGCTCGGCACCGAGGCGCTGGCCGAGCCGGCCGCCACCAGGACCGTACGCGTGCGCGACGGCGTCCCGGCGATCACCGACGGGCCGTTCATCGAGGCCAAGGAGCAGTTCGCCGGCTACCTGCTGGTCGACGTCACGAGCGAGGAACGCGCCCTCGACATCGCGGCGCGCTGGCCGGACGCCAAGCTGTTCGCGATGGAGGTCCGCCAGGTCATCTGACGGACAGCGGAAAAACCGGGTCGCGGACGGGAACAAACGCATCCGCCCCTCTTGTTACACTCGACGTGGCCGGTGCGTCTGGTGTCCCCCGGGCCTAACCATCGCCTTCACGGAATACCGTTCGGCTGGAGCCGTGTTGTGCCTTTCGCCGTGAGGCGACCCGCGCACCGGTACACCAACGTCGAAGACCCCGTCAGGTTCCTGGCGGGGTCTTCGACGTTGGCGGCGCCGGTCAGATCAGGTCCCACGGCACGGCCTCGTACGTCCGCATCAGCGTCTTCATGAACCCCTCGCTCACCGGCAGCCGCACGTCGTCCACGCGGTCGACCGCGGCCACCCCGTGGGTGTTGGTGACGAACACCGAGGTGTACGACGGCAGGTCGGCCACGTGCACCGGGCCGCGCCGCGACGGCACGCCCTCGCCGGGCAGGGCGCGTTCGAGCAGCAGCATGGTGATGCCGTCGAGGGCCGGCGCGTCGGGCCACACCACCGACGTGCCGTCATAGCAGCCCAGATTGGTGATCGCCCCCTCGGAGACGACCCCGCCCGGGCCGACGAGCAGGGCGTCGTCGAAGCCCGCACTCCGCGCGAGGTGTCCGTAGTAGCGCTGCCCGAACCCCCCGAGGTGCTTCACGTGCGCGACGGGACGCTGGTACGGCGCGGTCCGCAGGCTCTGCGGCGAACGCGGAGTGTCGGCCGGCGGACGCACGGAGACCAGGAGGGACGGCTCGGCGGCCCCCTCGGGCCAGAACCCGGTGACCCGTACGGACGCGTCCCGGGTCTCACCGAGAGCGTGGCGGATGCGCGAGCGCACCAGCGCGGGATCCAGCCCGCCGCCGAACAGCTCCCGCTGCGCCGCGTCGAGCCGGGCCAGGTGGAGATCCAGCCCGCGCGTCCTGCCCTCACGGACCTGCATCGCGGTGAAGTGCCCGTAGTTCACGAGCGCGAAGTGGCTCAGCTCGGCCGCTGTCGCGGGATGACCGTCGATCTCGATCCGCACGACCTCCACGGTAGCGGGCGCCACCTCCGGGCACCCGCCGCGCCAGAAGGGGAGATCGATGACCGGCCGGCCGTGTATCTCGTCGAAGTAGTCGTCCCACTCCGGGCTCTGAAGCATCTCCGTCCTCTGGCAGACGACGGGCCGGTGGCGGCACGACAGAGCGGGTCTTGCGAGAATCAGGGCCGATGTACCGACTGATCTTCGCCCTCATCCTGCGCCGACTGCCCGCCGAGGCCGTCCATCGGCTGAGCTTTCGCGGCCTGCGCCTCCTCGCCACCGTGCCCTTCGCGCTCGCGCTGGTCCGCCGCCGGTACGGTCCGCGCGACCCCGCGCTGCGCGTCCGCGCGCTCGGGCTGGACTTCCCCAGCCCGCTCGGCCTGGCCGCCGGGTTCGACAAGGACGCCGAGGCGTACGAGGCGCTGGGCGCGTTCGGGTTCGGTTTCGTGGAGATCGGTACGGTCACGGCGCGGGCGCAGCCCGGCAACCCCCGCCCGCGCCTGTTCCGCCTGCCCAAGGACCGGGCGCTGATCAACCGGATGGGCTTCAACAACGACGGCGCGCGGGCCGCCGCGGACCGGCTCAAGGGCCGGCGCCGGGCCGTCGTCGGGGTCAACATCGGCAAGACCAAGGTCGTCCCGGAGGCCGAGGCCGTCGCCGACTACGTCGAGAGCACCGAGCGGCTGGCCGCGCTCGCCGACTACCTCGTCGTCAACGTCAGCTCGCCCAACACCCCCGGCCTGCGGAACCTCCAGGCCGTCGAGCATCTGCGGCCGCTCTTGGAGCAGGTGCGCCAGGCCGCGCGCCGGGCCACCCCCCGGCACGTGCCGCTGCTGGTGAAGATCGCGCCCGACCTCGCGGACGCCGACGTCGACGCCGTCGCCGACCTGGCCCTCGACCTCGGTCTCGACGGCATCATCGCGACCAACACCACGATCTCCCGTACGGACCTGACCGACGCGCACGCCGACGAGACGGGCGGGCTGTCGGGCGCGCCGCTCCGGGCGCGCTCGCTGGAGGTGCTGCGGCGCCTGCGCGAGCGCACCGGCGACCGGATGGTGCTGATCTCGGTCGGCGGCATCGAGACCGCCGACGACGCCTGGGAACGCCTCCAGGCCGGAGCGACCCTCGTCCAGGCCTACACGGGCCTGATCTACGGCGGGCCGTCGTGGCCCCGCCGGATCAACCGTGACCTCGCCGCGCGGCTCCGCGCCGAGGCCTTGCCTCAGAGTCCCCGTCCGTAGCGAGGCGCCGCGCGGGAGGGCGGGCGGCTCCGGAGGGCGACCCTCGCCCATGACTCGGTCGACAACTCGTCAAGTGTCTTGAACCCCTGGTCGGCGGGACATCACTCTTTCCTCTGAGGAGGAGCGGTGCCTGGACGAGGTGCTTCGGTTGCCGGTGCGTCGGCGCACGCCCGATACCGGCGCCTGCGGGCGGAGTACCGGCAGGAGCGGGTCCTCGCGCGCCTCGTGCTGGCGGGCGTCGCGGGCTCCATGACGGCCGGCGTCTTCGACTGGCTGACCGGTGTGGCCGCCGCCCTCGCGGCTCTCCTCCTGCACTCCTTCTACCTGCGGGTCAAGCCGGACCCGGTGACCCGCTGGCGGCGCGGCGCGGCGGCCGAGCGGCGCACCGGACGACGGCTGGCGCGGCTGGACCCGGCCTACTTCCACGTCCTGCACGACCGGGCCCTGCCCACGGTTGCCCACGCGAACCTCGACCACCTCGTCATCGGCCTGACCGGCGTGTACGCGATCGTCTCGCGGCGCTGGCCGGTCCTCACCCGGCTGCGCGCGGTGGACGAGCGGCTGTGGGTCGGGCCGCGGCCGATGACGCGGCTGCTCGTGACGGCGAGAGACGCGGCGCGTACGGTCGCCGAGCGGCTGTCGGAGGACCTCGGGCACCGGGTCGACGTGCACGCGGTCGTCGCCGTGCACGGCGCGCGGCCGCCGCACACGGGTTTCGTGTTCGACGGCGTGACGGTGCAGCGGGCCGGGCGGACCCGCCGCTTCGTCGAACGCCGGCCGGCCGTGTACACCACGGCCCAGGTGACGGCGATCGCCGCGGCGGCGGAACGGATACTTCCCCCGATGATCGATGTGTGGGGAAAAACCAGCACGCTTCGTGACTGATGAGTACGCTCAGATACTGCCGGGGACCCGCGCCCGTCGCGAGTGGCGCATGGGGTTCCCGGCGGTCTCTCGGCACAACAGGAACGACTCGCGTAGCTGGGGAGAAGGGGCATGGCGGGCCGCATCGTCGTCTTCGGTGCCACCGGCTACACCGGCGCCCTGACCGCCAGAGCGCTCGTCGCCCAGGGCGCGCGCCCGGTCCTCGCCGGGCGGAACCGCACGGCCCTGGCCGAGCTCGCGGACGAGCTCGGCGGCCTGGAGATCGCCTACGCCGACGCCGAGGAGCCGCGGTCCGTACGAGCCTTGGTCGAACGCGACGACGTCCTGGTCACGACGGTCGGACCGTTCCTGCGGTACGGGCACGCCGCCGTGGAGGCCGCGGTCGACGCGGGCGCGCACTACCTCGACTCCACCGGTGAGCCGCCCTTCATCCGTGAGGTCTTCGAGTCCTACGGGCCTCGCGCGACGCGGTCGGCGCTGATCACCGCGTTCGGCTACGACTACGTCCCGGGCAACCTCGCCGCGGGCCTGGCCCTCGACCGCGTCGGCGACGACGGGTTCCGCGTCGACATCGGGTACTTCGTCGGCGGCGGCGACCTGTGGCGTGGTCTGACAGCGTCGAGCCTGCAGTCGGTCGCCGGCGTGGCCACCGCCCGGATGTACACCTTCCGCGGGCGGATCCACGAGGAACGCCGCCCGCGGGTGCGTGAGTTCCAGGTGGGGGGCCGGTCGCGGGTCGGCCTGTCGATCGGCGCCTCCGAGCACTTCGCGCTGCCCGCGTCCTACCCGGCGTTGTACGAGGTCAACGTCTATCTGGGCTGGTTCGGCCGCGCCACGAGGCTGGCCGCGCGAGGGCGGATCGGAGCGTTCGGCGCGCGGGCCGCCCTCGCCACGCTGGCGCGCCTGGCGCGGCGCCGGAGCGGGAAGAGCACGCTCACGTCGCGCATCGTCGCGGTCGCCTATGACAGCGAGGGATCGTTGCTCACGGATGTGCACCTTTCCGGCGGTGATCCCTACGAGTTCACGGCCGGTGCCCTTTCTTGGGCCGCTTGTCAGGCCTCAAGGGGAATGGTGGAAACGGGAGCTATGGGGCCGGTCGCCGCTTTCGGTCTTGCCGAACTCGAAGCGGGCTGTGCGATGGCGGGAATCGCGCGGGTCACCGGCTGACCGCCGCCCTCCCGGGCCTGCCGCGGAGCTCGCCGCCGAGGTGATCGGCTCGCCGCCGTGCGGCGCCTGAGGGGCGTCCGTCCTGGTCGCTGGCGTCTTTCCCCCTTGTCTGTACGGACCGCGCCCAGGCGGGGCAAAACCGTCATAGACCGATAAACGATGGCTTGCCACTATAAATAAGTGCAATTTACAGGCAGTTTCGGGTGGCGATCCGAATAAACTTCTATGGCTCTTCGGGAAAGTGTTGAAGATGCGGCGTAAAAGGTTTTAACTTCAGCGCCATGGAAGACCGGCTATTGGTCGAGGCGCTGCGATCACGTGACCCCATCGCCATGGGTGCCGTCTACGACGACTACGCCGAACGCCTCTACGGATACTGCTGGTTCCAGCTGCGCAACAGCGACGCCGCGCAGGTGGCGTTCCGCGACACCCTCATGTGCGCCGAGGCGCACATCGGCCGGTTGCGCAGTCCCGCGCGGTTCGGCCCGTGGCTCTACGCGCTCGCGCGGATCGAGTGCCGGCGGCGGCGGCCGGCCGGCCCGGTCCAGCCCGACCTCCCGGTGGCCCGGCACGACCAGGACGACGTGGACCTGCGGCTGATGGCGTGGCGCGCCGTCACCGGGCTGCCGTCGCTGAGCCGCGAGCTCCTCGACCTGCGGCACCGGCACGGCCTGACCGACTCCGACATCGCGCTCGTCGTCGGGCGGCGCACCAAGGAGGTCGGCGAGCTGCTGGGCCAGGCCGCCGTGCTGCTGGAGGCCGCGCTCATCGCGGAGATCCTCGCCCACGACGGCCTGGAGAGCTGCTCGCAGCGCTCGGCGCTCCTGCGCCCCCGCAAGGACGAGATCGACGACGATCTGCGCGAGGCGCTCGTCCGCCACTCGCTCGAATGCCCGCGGTGCGCCCGGCACCTGCCGGAGAACATCGCGCCGCGCAAGGTCTACGCCCTGCTGCCCCACGCGCCGCTGCCGCCCACGCTGCGCGGCCGGCTCATGAACTGTTTCACCGACCCCGAGCTGGCCGGCTACCGGCTGTTCGCGGCGGCACGCGTGTCGCGCTTCGGGGCGCAGGGCTTCCCCCAGCAGCACGGCACAGGCCCGGCCGCCGCCCTGCGGCGCGCCTCGGAGGACGCCTCGCGCGGCTGGCCGCGGGCGCTCACCGCCGCGGTCGGGGCGCTGATCGCCGCCGTCACGACGGTCACCGTGTGCGGCTACCTCGGCGACGACACCCTCCACGGTTCGAACGGCGTCATCGCCGGACCGCCCGGCGCACGGTCGCCGCGGCCGAGCCCCGCTCCGCCGAGCCGGCCCGGCGGTGCCCGGCCGGTGTCGGCGGCGCTACCCCTGGCCCTGCCCGACCCGGCCGGTCCCGCCGCGCTGGGCGCCGCGCCGCCCAAGGACTACCTGTGGGCCCCGGCCCCCGAAGACCTCGACGTACGGCCCGGCCGGCTGACGCTCCCGGCAGGCGGGGCGGGCGTGATCGTGCTGAGCTGTTCGACCGGCAGTCTCGACTGGCAGGTGTCCGGGGGTTGGCCGGCGCGCCTCAGCCCCGCGGCGGGCACCCTGCGGTGCGGCGTCGCGCAGCTCGTCACCGTACGCGCCCCGGCCGCCGGCTCCGGCTCGACGGTCGTCACGTTCTGGCCGGGCGGCCACCAGGTCCAGATCGTGTGGGGCGGCCGTCAGCCGTACCCGCCGCCGTCGACGCCCACACCGGTCCCCGTCCCGACGGACCCTCCGCCCAGCCCGTCTGAGCCGAGCGAGCCTGAGCCGAGCGAGCCCGCGCCGAGCGAGCCCGCGCCGTCCTCACCGAGCCGGCCCCAGAGCCCGCAGCCTCCGCCGAGCCGGCCCGAGCCGACGGCGGCCCCACCCCAGGCGCCGCCGCCCGAGTCACCGCCCGCCGCGACGGCGCCGGCCGACCCTCCCCACTCCGATCCGCCCGCGGATCCGTCCTCCGGCTCGGCCGGCTGATGGAGGCCTACACGGTGCGTGCCGACACCCCGCGCGGCGCGCTGGTGACGCCGAGGTTCGTCGAGCCCGAGCTGGCCGACCTGGTCGGACGCATCCAGCGGGTGCCCTGGCCGCAGTGGAACGAACCCGGCGACCGGATGTGCCAGGAGGTGATCGAGCTGTGCCGCCTGCAGGCCGCGCGGGGGCTCACCGTGCTGTCCTGGCTCGCGGACGGCGGCGCGCCCGGAGACGCCGGCGACGAGGCCGGCTGGCTCCTCACCACCACCCGGCTCACCGGTCACCGCCAGCGGCGCATGTACGGCGCCGCCGAGCGCCTCGCCCCGCCCGTACGCGACCTGGTGATCGCCAACTTCACCTGGGCGCTGTCCTCCGCGCACGGCAGCCGGGTGACCGCGCCGTTCTTCGCCAGCCGCGCCTATCCCGACGACGGATACGCCGCCGCGCACACCACCATGACGCTGACGCAGCTCTGGCAGCGCGTTCCCGAGGTGCGCCAGGCGCTCGCGGCGGCGTGGGCCGCCACCCGTACGCCCGCCGACTGGTGCCGGGCGGCCGAGCTCCAGGCCCGCTACGGCGGAGAAGTCCCGGTCGTCACCTATCCGCGTGGCCCGTTCCCGCCGAAATCGGTCACCCGCCCCTGGATCAACCGGCTGCTGGGAGGCGAGTGACGGGAGATATCAGTGGTGCTGGTGTTTCCATTGCGTCACCAGTGGTAACCCTTCGTGTGCGACACCCGCTCCGTGGCGCGGGCGAACATCGGGGGGATCCACCTTGGCAGGCTTCACGCGACGGCGACGGCGACGGCGGCTGCGACGGCTCGGCGCCCTGTCCCTGACCACGCTGACCATCTCGGCGCTGCTCGCCGACCCCTCGTCCGCCGACCCGTCGCCGAGCGCGCGCGACCTCGCCCGCAGCCGGAAGCAGGTGCACGACCGGGCCGCCGACGTCGGCCGCATCAACGCCGAGCTGGCCACGGCCAACGCCGCACTCGACGACATGAACGACCAGGCCGAGCTCGCCGTCGAGCGCTTCAACGGCGCGCGCGCCCGGCTCGAACAGGCCGACCGCGACTACCAGGCCGCGCTGGCCCGTACCGCCCGGGCCCGCGAGCGGCTCGCCCAGGCGCGCCGAGACCTGGCGGTGTTCGCCTCGAAGGCCTACCGCACCGACGACAGCATCCCCTCGGCCGCGGCCGTGCTCGGCGGGCGCGGCGGGCCGCAGGGCTTCCTCGAACGCGCCGCCTTCATGCAGTTCCTCGCCAACCGGCAGCACTTCGCCGTCCAGCGGGAGGAGGCCACGCACACCATCGCCGACCTGTTCGAGAAGCAGTCGCGCCGGGCGCTCGACGCCCAGCGCGGAGCCACCCGGGCCACGGCCGCCGCGCGCCAGGCCGCGACGGCCGCCGTGGCGCGGCAGCGGTCGAGCGTGCGGCGCATCCAGCGGCAGAAGGACGGCCTGGTCGCCGCGCTCAAGCGGGCGCGGACCCGCGCCGCCGAACTCCAGCGCGCCCGCGCCGTCGGCAAGAGCGCGGCGCAGGCCGTGCCGCGGAATGCCCGTGAGGCCGCCCGGGCCGTACGCGGATCGTCGCTCGGCGCCGTGGCGGCCCGCGCGGCGCTGCGATGGCTCGGCACGCCCTATTCGTGGGGCGGCGGGAACGCGTCCGGGCCCACGCTGGGGATCGCCCAGGGCGCGCACACCGTCGGCTTCGACTGCTCGGGACTGGTGACCTACGCCTGGGCCCGCGCCGGGGTGCCGCTCACGCACTACGCGACGGCCCAGTACAACGCGGGCCCGCATCCGACGCGTGACCAGCTGCGCCCCGGCGACCTGGTCTTCTTCGCCCACAACCCGGCCGACCCCAAGACGATCCACCACGTCGGCATCTACATCGGGGGAGGCCAGATGGTCGAGGCGCCCTTCACCGGGGCACGCGTGAGGATCTCGAACGCGTTCCGCCCCGACTACGCGGGCGCCACCCGTCCGGCAGGCCCGCGGTAGAGGATCAGTGACTCAACTGGGCGGCGCGCTTGAAGGAACGCTCGATCTCGGCCTCGGCGTCCGAGCGGCCGGCCCAGCTGGCGCCCTCGACCGACTTGCCGGGCTCCAGGTCCTTGTAGACCTCGAAGAAGTGCTGGATCTCCAGCCGTTCGAACTCCGGAACGTGATGAATATCACGCAGGTGCTCCATGCGCGGATCGGTGGCCGGCACGCACAGGACCTTGTCGTCGCCGCCCGCCTCGTCCGTCATGCGGAACATCCCGACCGTACGGCACCGGATCAGGCACCCCGGAAACGTGGGTTCCTGCAGGAGAACGAGGGCGTCGAGCGGGTCGCCGTCCTCGCCGAGCGTGTTGTCGATGAACCCGTAGTCCGCCGGGTACTGCGTGGAGGTGAAAAGCATCCGGTCTAGGCGGATTCGCCCGGTTTCGTGGTCCATCTCGTACTTGTTGCGTTGACCCTTAGGGATCTCGATAGTGACGTCGAATTGCACAATGTCCTCCGCTCCCCGGGGCGGGCCGAGGCGGTTCTGGTTGGATGTTGGCCTGTCTAAGGATGTCGCACGTCACTAGTGCCACTGTTGGAGAGGGGCATTTAGGTGCGGAGGCCCGAGCGCGCCGTGGCCATGATCACACTGGCGCTGCTGAACGTCTTCCTCGTCACCGCCGCTCTCGCAGTGGTGAAGCTCACACCAGATCGTTCCCTCGCGCTCCGGCCGCCAACCGTCGCCGACCGCGAGATCATGCTCGCCGGCGCACCCGCCCTGGCACCCGCCGCGGCGACCGCCCCGCTGCCCTCGCCGAACGCGCTGACGGCGCGCCTGGCCGGCCCGATGCAGGGCGCCGGGCTCGGCCAGAACCTGACGGGCGTCGTCATCGACGCCGTGACCGGCCGTTCCCTCTACAGCAGCAACGCCGAACAACCCGCGGTGCCCGCCTCGACGACCAAGCTGGTCACCGCGGTGGCCGTGCTCGCCTCGGCCGGCCCGGACCTCCGGCTCACCACCAGCGTCGTCCAGAGCAGCCGGGGCGTCATCCTCGTCGGCGGCGGCGATCCCACGCTGACCGCCGTCAGCCGGAAGAACGCCTACCCCAAGTACGCGTCACTCGCCGACCTGGCGAAACAGACCGCCAAGGCGCTGAAGGCCGCGGGCACGACGCATGTGACGGTCGACTATGACACCTCGGCGTACCAGGGCAGCACGATGGCCCCGGGCTGGAAGCAGCTCTACTTCTCCCCGGAGGGCGACGTGGCCCCGGTGACCGCGCTCGAGCTCGACGCGGGCCGCATCACGCCGGGACCCCAGTACACCCCCCGCGTCCAGGACCCGCCGTCGGCCGCCGCGCAGAGGTTCGCGCAGATGCTCACGAGCCGTGGCGTGACGGCTCATGTCGGGTCGCGTACGACGGCGCCCAAGGGAGCCCGCCGGCTCGGCGCCGTGCAGTCACCGCCGGTCTCGGTGCTGGTCGAGCAGCTGCTCACCCACAGCGACGACGACATCGCCGAGGCGATGGCCCGGCTGGTGGCGATGAACCTCCACAAGCAGCCGACGTTCGCGGGCGGTGCCGCGGCGACGCGCGAGGTGCTCGCCCGGCTCGGTGTCAGCGGGGGCGTGGAGATCTTCGACGGCAGCGGGCTGTCGCACGACAACCGGATCACGCCGTCCGCGCTGGCCAAGGTGCTCGCCCTGGCCGCTTCCCCCGACCATCCCGAACTCCACACCGTCCTGTCCGGAATGCCCGTCGCCGGGTTCTCCGGCACGCTCGACGACCGGTTCGACATGGGGACGGCCTCCGCCGGAAGGGGCGTCGTACGGGCCAAGACGGGCACCCTCGACGGCGTCAACACCCTCGCCGGAGTCGTCGAGGACGCGGACGGGCGGCTGCTGGCGTTCGCGTTCATGGCCAACCGGGTGCAGTCCCCGGCGGCGGCGATATCGGCTCTCGACACGCTCGCCGGCACGCTGGCCGGCTGCGGATGCCGCTGATCAGCGACGCTCGACGGGAGTTCATCGGGTATCTCCGGGCGTTGGAGCATGTGAAGGCATGCTCCCCGGGCGAACGGGGACGTACCGTAGGTGGAGAGCCCGGCCGGAGAGGGTTGTAATGCCAGCATCCATGATCGACTGGAACGTCGCCGTTCAGACGGGGACCCGGCTTGTGCGACCCGGGCCGCAGGTGAGCCCACGGGAGGCCCGCCAGGTCGTCACCGAGCTGCGTGAGCTCTCCGCGGTGGCGCAGGGCCACGTGCGCGAGTTCACCGGCATGGACGGCGGGATCGACGGGTCGCCGGCCAAGGTCGTCGACCGGCCCGGCTGGATCCGCGCCAACGTCGACGGCTTCCGCGTCGTCCTCGAACCTTTGATGGAGCAGCTCCAGGCCCGGCGCGGCGGCAGCCTGCTCGGCGGCGGTGTCGGCGGCGTGGTCGTCCAGGCCGTGGGCTCGCGGGTCACCGGCATGCAGGTCGGCGCCATCCTGGCGTACATGGCCAGCCGTGTGCTCGGCCAGTACGAGCTCTTCCTGCCGCCGGACCCGGCCGGCCGCGCGCCGACGGGGCGGCTGACGCTCGTCGCGCCCAACATCGTCCACGCCGAGCAGGAGCTGAACGTCGACCCCCACGACTTCCGGCTCTGGGTGTGCCTGCACGAGGAGACCCACCGCGCCCAGTTCGCCTCGGTGTCGTGGCTGCGGGCGTACGTCCAGGACCAGATGACCGCGTTCCTGCTGGCCTCCGACCTCGACCCGGGCGCGCTGCTCGAACGCCTGCGCGGGGTGGGCGAGGCCGTCGCCGACGCCGTGCGCGGCGGCGAGGGCAACCTCATCGACGCGATCCAGACCCCCGAGCAGCGGGAGATCCTCGAGCGGCTGACCGCCGTGATGACCCTGGCCGAGGGCCACGGCGACTACGTGATGGACGCGGTGGGCCCGGAGGTCGTGCCGACCGTGGCCGACATCCGCGCCAAGTTCCAGCAACGCCGCGAGGGCGCCTCCCAGCTCGACCGGACGATCCGGCGCCTCCTGGGGCTGGAGATGAAGATGAAGCAGTACGCCGAGGGCTCTCGCTTCGTCAAGGAGGTCATCGACCGGGTCGGCATGGACGGCTTCAACCGCGTCTGGACCTCGCCCAACACCCTGCCGACCCACGCCGAGATCAAGACCCCGTCCCTGTGGATCGGCCGCGTCATCGGCAAGCCCGAACTCCCCTCCAACGAGGCCTGAGCACGCCGCACGGCGTGCGGGAGACGGCCGGGTCCGTCTCGACGCCCCGCTCGCGCGCAAGGCGGCCCGCGTGAGGCGCCGCGCGTACGACAATGAGAGGCGTGGGACCTGATCCGGCGGTCGCGGCGGTGCGCCTGGCGGTCCGCCGTGCCCTCGCCACGGTCGAGGCGGGCGATCTCGTGCTCGTCGCCTGTAGCGGCGGGGCCGACTCTCTCGCGCTCGCCGGGGCGCTGGCGTTCGAGGCGGCCAGATCCGGTCACCAGGCGGGCGGGGTCACCGTCGACCACGGTCTGCAGGAGGGGTCGGACGAGCGTGCCGCCGGCGTCGCGGCGACCCTGAGCGAGCTGGGGCTGGAGCCCGCCGAGGTCCGTACGGTCACGGTCGGGTCCGAGGGCGGCGTGGAGGCCGCCGCTCGCACCGCCCGCTACGCCGCGCTCGACGCCGCCGCGGCCGGTCACCGGGCCGCCGCCGTGCTGCTCGGGCACACGCTCGACGACCAGGCCGAGACCGTGCTTCTCGGGCTGGCGCGCGGGTCCGGCGCCCGGTCGCTGGCCGGCATGCCCGCCGTCTCGGGGATCTACCGGCGCCCGCTGCTGGAGCTCGGCCGGGACCTCACGCGCCGCGCCTGTCTCGCCATGGGCCTGACGCCCTGGGACGACCCGCACAACCACGATCACGCGTTCGCGCGGGCCAGGGTCCGTGCCGACGTCCTGCCCGCCCTGGAGAAGGGCCTGGGCCCGGGCATCACCGCGGCCCTGGCCCGCACGGCACGCATGCTCCGCGACGACGCCGACGCCCTCGACGCCTGGGCCGCCGAGGCGCTGGCCGGCGCGGCGGAGGACGAGCCCGGCGCGGTCCGGGCGCTCGGCGTGCGGGCCCTGGCCGGCCTGCCCCGCGCGGTCCGCACGCGTGTCCTGCACCGCACCGCGATCGAGGCGGGCAGCCCCCCGGGTACGCTCGCCGCTGTGCACGTCGATGCGGTGGACGCCCTGGTCACCGCGTGGCGCGGCCAGTCGTACGTCGACCTGCCCGGCCGCGTACGGGTGCGACGTAGGTGTGAAAAGCTGCTCTTCGGGCCATCCGAAATCCCACGTAAAGACTGATCCTGGTGATCTCCTCCGACCTGGAAGGGCTTGTGGTGGACGAAGCGGACATGCGGGCTGACCTCGAGAAGGTGCTGATCCCGGAGGAGGAGCTGCAGGGGAAGATCCGGGAGCTCGCCGCCGAGATCGACCGCGACTACGAGGGCCGCGACCTCCTGCTCGTCGGAGTCCTCAAGGGCGCGGTCATGGTCATGGCCGACCTCGCCCGCGCGCTGCACACGCCGATCTCGATGGACTGGATGGCGGTCTCGTCGTACGGCTCGGGGACCAAGTCCTCCGGCGTCGTGCGCATCCTGAAGGACCTGGACGCCGACATCATGGGCCGTGACGTGCTGATCGTCGAGGACATCGTCGACTCAGGCCTCACACTTTCCTGGCTTCGCAGCAACCTCGAATCGCGTGGGCCGGCCTCCCTGGAGGTCTGCACCCTGCTCCGCAAACCGGACGCCGCCAAGATCGAGGTCGGCGTGAAGTACATCGGTTTCGACATCCCGAACGAGTTCGTGATCGGTTACGGCCTCGATTACTCCGAGCGCTACCGCAACCTGCCCTTCGTGGGCACACTTGCTCCGCACGTCTACGGTGGAAGTGGGGAACAAGAGGCTTAGCCCCGTACGTTCCTAGTTGCGAAGTGGGACGCCGGACGTCGTGCTGCGGTCTTCCGCGACACCGGTGTACCTTCGTTATCTCGGGCTCCTTGCGGGCCGTACTCAGGAAGGCCGCCTCGGCGGGCGTTCGCGCGACGAGGTCTGATGACGCTGGTCAGGAGGGACGGGCCCCACCACGGGGTTCCGCATAAATGGATCTGAAGCGCTACTTTCGCGGGCCGTTGCTCTGGATCTTGGCCTTCGGGGCGCTCGTACTGCTCGTCATGTACGGGATCAATCCCGGAGGCTCGTACGAGAAGGCCGACACTTCAAAGGTTGTGCAGGCCATCCAGCACAACGAGGTGAAGTCTGCCCAGATCATTGACAAGGATCAGCGGATCGAGGTCAAGCTCAAGAGCGGCAAGCAGCTCCAGGCGTCGTGGGTCGACGGCCAGGGTGCCCAGCTCGCCAACCTGCTGCAGCAGAAGACCGACGCCGGGCAGCTCACGAGCTACACGGTCTCGGTGCCCAAGCAGAACGTCTTCTTGAGCCTGCTGTTCAGCTTCCTGCCGATCGTCGTCGTCGTGTTGATCTTCCTGTTCATCATGAACCAGATGCAGGGCGGCGGCTCGCGGGTGATGAACTTCGGCAAGTCGCGCGCCAAGCTGGTGACCAAGGACACGCCGAAGACCACGTTCGCCGACGTGGCCGGGGCCGACGAGGCCATCGAGGAGCTGCAGGAGATCAAGGAGTTCCTGCAGAACCCGGCCAAGTTCCAGGCCATCGGCGCCAAGATTCCCAAGGGCGTCCTTCTGTACGGCTCCCCGGGTACCGGCAAGACGCTGCTCGCCCGCGCCGTCGCCGGCGAGGCGGGCGTGCCGTTCTACTCGATCTCCGGTTCGGACTTCGTCGAGATGTTCGTCGGTGTCGGTGCCTCCCGGGTCCGTGACCTGTTCGAGCAGGCCAAGGCCAACGCTCCCTCGATCATCTTCGTGGACGAGATCGACGCGGTCGGCCGCCACCGCGGCGCCGGCCTGGGCGGCGGCCACGACGAGCGCGAGCAGACGCTCAACCAGCTGCTGGTCGAGATGGACGGCTTCGACGTCAAGGGCGGCGTGATCCTGATCGCGGCGACCAACCGGCCCGACATCCTCGACCCGGCCCTGCTGCGCCCCGGCCGCTTCGACCGGCAGATCGTCATCGACCGGCCCGACCTCGAGGGCCGCAAGGGCATCCTGCGGGTCCACGGCCGCGGCAAGCCGTTCGCGCCCGACGTCGAGCTCGACACGATCGCGCGGCGCACGCCGGGCTTCACCGGCGCCGACCTGGCGAACGTCATCAACGAGGCGGCCCTGCTGACCGCCCGCATGGACCGCAAGCAGATCGACATGGACACCCTCGAGGAGTCGATCGACCGGGTCATGGCGGGTCCGGAGCGCAAGAGCCGGGTCATGTCCGACCAGGAGAAGAAGACCATCGCCTACCACGAGGGCGGCCACGCCCTGGTGGCGCACGCCCTGCCGAACGCCGACCCGGTGCACAAGATCACGATCTTGTCCCGCGGCCAGGCGCTGGGCTACACGATGACCCTTCCGATGGAGGACAAGTTCCTGGCGAGCCGCTCGGAGATGCTCGACCAGCTCGCCATGCTGCTCGGTGGCCGCACCGCCGAGGAGCTGGTCTTCCACGAGCCGACGACCGGCGCCGCCAACGACATCGAGAAGGCGACCTCGATCGCCCGCAAGATGATCACCGAGTACGGCATGAGCGAGCGTCTCGGCGCCCGCAAGTTCGGCGAGGGTAACGGCGAGCCGTTCCTGGGCCGGGAGATGTCGCACCAACGCGACTACTCCGAGGAGATCGCCTCGGCGATCGACGACGAGGTCCGGCGCCTGATCGAGTCCGCGCACGACATCGCGTGGGAGATCCTGGTCGAATACCGCGATGTCCTCGACGACCTGGTGCTCAAGCTCATGGACAAGGAGACCCTGTCCAAGAACCAGGTGCTGGAGATCTTCGCGCCGATCCAGAAGCGGCCGGCCGCCCCGTCCTACAGCGGTTACGGCAAGCGGCTGCCGTCGGACCGTCCGCCGGTGCTGACGCCCAAGGAGCTCGCGCTCATGGGTCCCAAGGACGTCAAGGACCTGACCCAGGGCAACGGCAGCGGCACGTCGCACTCGGTCGAGCCCGAAGAACAGGACGACCGCGAAGGCCCGGCGTGACCCCAGCTCCAGAGCCGCACGGACCGCCGGTCGACCAGGCACGGATCGAGAAGGCGGTCCGCGAGATCCTCATCGCGGTCGGGGAGGACCCCGACCGCGATGGTCTCGTTGACACGCCCGCGCGGGTCGCCCGTGCCTATGCCGAGCAGTTCGCCGGCATGCGCCAGCGGCCCGAGGACGTCCTCAACACGGTGTTCGACGCCGATCACGACGAGATGGTGATCGTCAAGGACATCGAGGTCTACAGCATGTGCGAGCACCATCTGGTGCCGTTCCACGGCGTGGCGCACGTCGGCTACACGCCCAACGACAAGGGCCAGATCACCGGTCTGTCGAAGCTGGCCCGGCTCGTCGACGTCTACGCCCGCCGCCCGCAGGTGCAGGAGCGGATGACCTCCCAGATCGCCGACGCCCTCGTGGACGTCCTCCAGCCCCGGGGGGTGATCGTCGTCGTGGAGGCCGAGCACCTGTGCATGACCATGCGCGGCGTACGCAAACCCGGGGCCAAGACGGTGACCTCGGCCGTACGCGGCGACTTCCGCGACGAGCCGAGCACCCGCGCGGAGGCGATGAGCCTCATCCTCGGCCGTTGAGATAGCCGCACCGCGGCCGAACCAACGTCGCCGACTCGGCGTCGTACGAAGAGTCCGCGGTGTTACCGTGACACGGGGACGAACCGCCGTGACGCTTTGCGGTACAACCCGAATCGGGAATACGGATTCACGTGCGGCACGTGCCCGGCTGACTACGCTGTGGGGCCGTGATGGTGGAGTCGAAGCGTGAGACGTCAGGGCGTCCCGAAAGCGACGTCCATGAGCGTCGTCGCCAGCGCCGATGGGTTCCGGCGCTGGCCGGCTGGCTGACCTTTCTCGTCGGGCTGCACGACGTCCTCGGGGCACTGATGCCGGAGTGGCACCGCCGCATGGTCCGCGTCGACGAGTTCGTCCCCGGGTCGGTCAACAACGCCGCCCGCACGGCGACGCTCATCGCCGGTCTGCTGTTCCTCCTGCTGTCCCACGGCCTGCGGCGCCGCAAGCGCCGGGCCTGGCGCGCGGTCGTCGTGCTGCTGGCCTTCACGGTCTTCTCCCACATCGTCAAGGACTTCGCGATCTCCGCGCTCGTCGCGGCGGGCGTGCTGGCGGCCCTGATCTACTTCCGCGACGAGTTCTACGCGACCGGCGACCCGCGCACCCGATGGCGCGCGCTGTGGGTCGGGCTGTTCCTGGCCGCGTTCAGCGTCGCGATCGGGCTGTTGTTCATCACCTTGAACGCCCACGACCTCCAGCAGCACTACTCCTTCGCCGACCGGCTGGAACACGTGGCCGCGGGCCTGGTGGGCGCCACCGGGCCGGTGACGTTCGTCTCCGACCGCAAGAACGACCTGTTCAGCCTGATCCTCGGCTCGCTCGGCCTGTTCACCGGCCTGGTCACGGCCTTCCTGTTCCTGCGGCCGGCCGAGCCCGCGCCGTCGCTGTCGGCCGAGGACGAGAAGCGCGTCCGTGAGCTGCTCGACCGCCACGGGGCCCGTGACTCGCTGGGCTACTTCTCCCTTCGCCGCGACAAGAGCGTGATCTGGTCGCCGACCGGCAAGGCCTGCGTGACCTACCGCGTGGTCTCCGGCGTGATGCTGGCCGGCGGCGACCCGATCGGCGACCCGGAGGCGTGGCCCGGCGCGATCCAGGCCTTCCTGGAGGAGGCCGCGGCCCACGCCTGGGTGCCGGCGGTGATGGGGTGCAGCGAGCTCGGCGCGGAGATCTGGTGCCGCGAGTCGGGCCTGTCGGCGCTCGAACTCGGCGACGAGGCGATCGTGGACGCCGCCGAGTTCTCCCTCGACGGTCGTACGATGCGCAACGTCCGGCAGATGGTCAACCGCGTGAGCCGCCAGGGATACGTCGCCGAGATCCGCCGGGAGAAGGACTACGCGCCCGAGGAGCTGGCGGCCCTGTGGGAGCGGGCCGGAGCCTGGCGCGGCACCGACAACGAGCGGGGCTTCTCGATGGCCCTCGGCCGGGTCGGCGAGCCGGGCGACGAGGAGTGCGTGTTCGCCACGGCCACCAAGGACGGCGAACTGCACGCCATCATCCACTTCGTCCCCTGGGGCACCGACGGCCTCTCCCTGGACCTGATGCGCCGCGACCGTTCCGCGCAGCCGGGCCTGAACGACTTCCTCATCGTCGAGGCGCTCAAGGCAGCGCCCGACCTGGGGGTCAAACGCGTGTCCCTGAACTTCGCGGTCTTCCGCGCCGCCCTGGCCCGCGGCGAGCGCATCGGCGCCGGCCCGGTGATGAAGGCCTGGCGCGGGCTGCTGGTCTTCCTCTCCCGCTGGTTCCAGATCGAGTCGCTGTACAAGTTCAACGCCAAGTTCCAGCCGGTCTGGCAGCCCCGGTTCTTCGTCTACCCGAGCCTGAACGACGCCCCGAGGATCGCGCTGGCGGCCCTGGAGGCCGAGGCGTTCATCGTCTGGCCCCGGCTGCGCATCCCGGGCCTGAAGCGCCCTCCGCGCCGAGCCCTGCCCGCGCCCTGAGGAAAGCCGCGTCCACACTAGGCTGACCGGTATGACCACGAGCATCGCCGGCCTCCCCGCCCCCGGGCGCTGTCTCGTCATGGGCGTGGTGAACGTCACGCCCGACTCCTTCTCCGACGGCGGCGTCTGGTTCGACCACGAGGCGGCGGTCCGGCACGGCCTCGACCTGGTCCGGGAGGGCGCCGACATCGTCGACGTCGGTGGCGAGTCCACCCGGCCCGGCGCGCAGCGCGTGTCCCTGCAGGAGGAGCTGCGACGCGTCGTCCCGGTGATCGAGGCCCTCGCCGCCGAAGGCGTGCCGGTCAGCGTCGACACCATGCGGGCCGAGGTGGCCGAGGTGGCGGTCGCGTCCGGCGCGCGGCTCGTCAACGACGTGAGCGGCGGTCTCGCCGACCCCGCGATGCCGCGGATGGTGGCCAAGGCCGGCGTGCCGTACGTCGTGATGCACTGGCGTGGGCACAGTCACGACATGGACACCCGCGCCGTCTACCAGGACGTGGTCCGCGAGGTCACCGACGAGCTGAGAGCCCGCATCACCGCGATCGTCCGCGAGGGCGTCGACCCCTCCCAGCTGATCGTCGACCCCGGTCTCGGCTTCGCCAAGCGCCCCGAGGACAACCACAACTGGACGCTCCTGGCCCATCTCGACGCGCTGCTGGAGCTGGGCCATCCGGTGCTGGTGGCCGCGTCGCGCAAGCGGTTCCTCGGCCGGCTGCTCGCCGCGCCGGACGGCACGTACCGGCCGTTCGCCGAGTCCGACGACGCGACCGTGGCGATCACCGCCCTGGCCGCCGCGGCCGGTGCCTGGTGCGTCCGCGTGCACAACGTGCGGGCCAACGCCGACGCCGTACGCGCCGCGGCCGCGTGGGGAGCCGCCCGGTGACCGAGGAGGCGTCGTCGTGACCGAGATCGACGTGAGCGCCGTGGAGGCGGTGAACGCCGAGTTCTACGCCGCCTTCGAGTCCGCCGACCTGGACCGCATGGGCCTCGTGTGGGCGGACGGGCCGCACGCCGACGACGTGGTCTGCGTGCACCCGGGCTGGCCGCTGCTGCGCGGCCGGGGCACGGTGCTGCGCTCCTGGGCGTTGATCATGGCGAACACCCCGTACATCCAGTTCGTGCTCACCGACACGCAGGTGCGGATCTCCGGCGACCAGGCGGTGGTGAGCTGTTCGGAGCACATCATCACGGCCGTCGACGAGTCGGCCGACTCGTTGACCTCCGGGGGAAGCGTGGTGACCACCAATGCGTTCATCCGTACGGATGAAGGGTGGCGGATGTGGCTTCACCACGGCTCGCCCGTGCTGAACCACGAGGAGGAAGACGACGAGGATGGGCACTGACCGGATCGCCCTGAACGGGCTGCGCGCCCGGGGACGCCACGGCTGCCTGCCGGCCGAACGCGAGCTCGGCCAGGAGTTCGTGATCGACGTGGTACTGGGTCTCGACGTCCGCCCGGCAGCGGCGGAAGATGATCTCCTGCGTACCGTTGACTACGGCGCGCTGGCCGACCGGCTGGTGGCCGTGGTCGAAGGCGAGCCGGTCAACCTGATCGAGACGCTCGCCGAGCGCCTGGCGGCGCTGTGTCTCGACCCGCCCCAGGTCGAGGAAGTGGAGGTCACCGTGCACAAGCCGAGTGCCCCCATGCCGCACCCCTTCACCGACGTTGCCGTGACCATTCATCGGAGCCGCCCATGACGACCTCCACGGAGAAGCGCCACACCGTACTCTCCCTGGGCAGCAACCTCGGCGACCGGCTCGACAATCTCCAGGAGGCGATCGACGCGCTGTTCGACGCGCCCGGCCTGGACTTCATCGGGCTGTCGCCGGTCTATGAGACCAAGCCCGTCGGCGGCCCCGAACAGGGCGACTTCCTCAACGTCGTGATCGTCGCGGACAGCGGGGTGCCGCCGGAGTCGCTGCTCGAACGCGTGCTCGCGATCGAGGAGTCGATGGCCCGTACGCGCGAGGTTCGCTGGGGGCCGCGCACGCTCGACATCGACATCGTCATGATGGGGGACGTGACCTCCGACGATCCGGACCTGCTGCTGCCACACCCGAGGGCGCGCGAGCGTGCGTTCGTGCTCCGGCCGTGGTCGGACCTGGAGCCCGATGCGACGCTGCCCGGCCAGGGGCGCGTGACCGACCTGCTGCCGGACGTGGCCGACCAGGAGCTCCGGCGCCGCGACGACCTCTCGCTCCAGCCGCCCGCGTGAAGCCGACCCGAATCCCCGCCCTCGCCGTCACGCTGGTCGTGGTGGCGGCCGTGACCTGGGTGATCGTACGTTTCCTGTACGTCTCGCTGCCGCTGCTGCCCTGGACGATGGTGCCGTCGCTGCTGCTCCTCGCCCTCGGCGAGCTCTACACCGCCCTGGTGACCCGGGCCCGCATCCAGCGGAAACCGGGCACCAAGCCGATCGAGCCGCTGGTCGCCGCGCGGCTGGCGGCCCTGGGCAAGGCGAGCGCGTACGCCGCCGCCGTGCTGGCCGGGGTGTTCGGCGGTATGGCCATCTACCTGGCCTCCTCGCTGGACAAGCCGACGCCGCGGCGCGACTTCTACGTCAGCGGCGGTACGGCGCTGGCGGCGATCGCCTTGATCGCGGGGGCGCTCATCCTCGAACACGCCTGCCGGGTGCCCAAGGGCCCCGAGGACGAGGACCAGCGCCGCTCCGCGTCACGTCTCTGACGGCCTCCGGGGAGGCGCTGCGGGTCAGTTCCCGGACAGCAGGTCCGGGTCGAAGGTGGCGGCGACGATCCGCTGCACGTAGGGGCTCTCCGAGCCGTCCTTGTTGCCCGTCGCGTTGAGGGAGTAGACCAGCACGCGGCTCAGGTCGCGGGTGGCGAACACGCCGGTCGTGTAGCCCGGCCGCGCGCCCGTCTTTCCCCATCCGCTCAGGCCGTTCGGCAGGGTCGACTTCGACAGGCCCGCGCTGAAGCAGGCGCGTCCCGCGTCCGGGCCGATGTCGCAGTTGTCGTCGCCCACGTACGGCACGTCCGGGACGGTGAACATCTCGTTCAGGTCCGAGGCCGGCACCAGGCGGCCTCGGAAGATCGCCGTGATGAGGATCCGCAGGTCGGCGCTGCTTGAGATCAGACCGCCTTCCGCCCACGGGTACGGGCTCTGCCGCGACACGTCGTGCAGCGTGGTGGTGCCGTCCTTGGTGACCGCGACGTACCCGTGGGCGTGCGGGCCGGGCAGCCGTGGGTCGTGCCGGTCCAGGACGTAGGTGTCGCGCAGGTTCAGCGGCCTGATGATGCGCTGCCGCACCTCGTGGGCGTAGCCGCGGCCGGTCAGGCGCTCGATCAGCAGACCGGCGACGTAGTAGTTCGTGCCGTTGTAGCGCTGTGCGGTGCCGGGCGCGAACTCCATCGGGTGGGTCACGGCGTCCGCCACGATCTGCCGTGGGGTCCAGCTGTCGAAGCGGTGCTCGACGAACCACTGCGCGTCGCCGTCGCCCAGGTCGCCGCCGGGCAGGCCGCTGGTGTGGTTGAGCAGCTGGCGTACGGTGATCGCCGGGTACGCGGCGGGGAGCAGGCCGGGCAGGTAGTGCTGCACGGACTGGCCGAGGTCCACCTTGTCCTCGGCGGCGAGCTGCAAGAGCACCACGGCGGTGAAGATCTTCGACGTGCTGCCGATGCGGAAGTTCCCGTCGGCCTGGACGGTTCGGCGCGTGACGACGTCCCGTACGCCGGAGGTGCCGCTCCACTGACCGGCCGAGCCGGTGACGTTGACGAGCGCGCCGGTCACGGTGGCGCTGGGCAGGCCCGAGATCGCCGCCCGCAGGAGGGCCGGGTCGAGCGGCGGCAGCTCCGCCGCGGACCGCGGGGCCGGCGAGGCCGGGGCGGACGCGGAGGCGACGGCGGGAACCAGGGCCCCCGTGAGAGCGAGGAAGGCGCCGATGGCGGCCACGTGTCTTCTCATGCGGCCCATCCTTCGGATCGGCGGGCTCCGGCGGATCGCCGAGCGCACCGATCTTCGCGCCTCACCCGTACGGCCGAGACGGCCCGCGCGGGTCCGTCGCACGGGTGAGACGACCACCGCTGGATACTGAGGTCCTGCGCCTTCCCGATCCGGCCGAGCGCCGGCGAGCCCCCGGCGGTGGCCGAGCCGAGATCCGGGGCGCAGCGTCACGACGGGAGGCAGCGATTGACCACCACCATCGACAAGATCGCCTGGATCCACCTGGACAGCGGCCGGATCCTCAGCACGCGGTCACGCGGCAAGGACGTCTGCTACCTCCCCGGCGGGAAACGGGAGCCCGGCGAGGGCGACGTCGAAACCCTCGTCCGGGAGATCGAGGAAGAACTCGCCGTCACCATCCTTCCCGCCACCGCGAGGCACCTGGGCACCTTCCAGGCCCAGGCCCACGGTCACACCGGCGGCGTCACCGTGCGGATGACCTGCTACACCGCCGACCACCAGGGGACACCCGTCGCCGGCAGCGAGATCGAAGAAGTCCTCTGGCTCACCTACGGCGACCGTGACCGCGTGTCGCCGGTCGACCAGATCATCTTCGACCACCTGCATGAGGCCGGCCGGCTCCACTGACCCGGCCGGGAGTCGTCCACAGGTTGTGGGTAACTCCCGGCCGGGCGGGCCGGTCAGTCCCCGGTGAGGAGGTCCGGGTCGAGGACGGCGGCGGCGATCTTCTGGATGTACGGCGCCTCCGAGCCGTCCTTGTTGCCCGTCGGGTTGAGCGAGTAGACGAGCACGCGGCTCAGGTCGCGGGTGGCGAACAGGCCGCTCGTGTAGCCCGGCCGGGAACCCGTCTTGCCCCAGGCGGTCAGGCCGTTCGGCATCGTCGTCTTCATCAGGCCGGCGCTGTAGCAGGCATGGCCCGCCTCCGGGCCGATCACGCAGTTGTCCGTGCCCAGGTACGGCACGTCCGGGACGGTGAACATCTCGCCCAGCTCCGACGCGGGCACCAGCCGGCCCTGGAAGATCGCGGTCAGGAACGTCCGCAGGTCGGCGCTGTTCGAGATCAGGCCGCCCTCCGCCCACGGGTACGGGCTCTGCTCCGACACGTCCCGCAGTACGGTGCTGCCGTCCTCGGTGACCGCGACGTACCCGTGGGCGTGCTCGCCCGGCAGCCGTGGGTCGTGCCGGTCCAGCACGTAGGTGTCGCGCAGGTTCAGCGGCTCGATGACGCGTTGCCGCACCTCGTGGGCGTACGTGTGGCCGGTCAGGCGTTCGACCAGCAGACCGGCGACGTAGTAGTTCGTGCCGTTGTAGTCCTGCTCGGTGCCGGGCGCGAACTTCATCGGATGGCTCACCGCGTCCGCGACGATCTGCCGCGGGGTCCAGCTGTCGAAGCGGTGGTCGGCGAACCACTGGGCGTCGCCCTCGCCCAGCGTGGCGTCGGGCAGGCCGCTGGTGTGGTTCAGGAGCTCGCGCACGCTGATCGCCGGGTACGCGGCGGGGAGCAGGCCGGGCAGGTAGTGCTGCACGGACTGGTCGAGGTCCACCTTGCCCTCGGCGGCGAGCTGCAGAAGCACCACCGCGGTGAACACTTTCGAGATGCTGCCGATGCGGAAGTTACCGTCGGCCTGGACGGTTCGGCGCGTGACGACGTCCCGTACGCCCGAGGTGCCGCTCCACTGACCGGCCGAGCCGGTGACGTTGACGAGCGCGCCGGTCACGGTGGCGTTCGGGAGGTCGGCGATCGTCGCACGCAGGAGGGCCGGGTCGAGCGGCGGTAGTGCGATGGAGGGCCGCTGGACGGGCGCGGAGGCCGAGGCCGGTGCCGACGCGACGGCGGAAACCGTCAGGGCGAGGAGAGCGCCGATGGCGGCCAGATGTCTTCTCATGCCGGTCATCCTCCGGATCGGCGCCCGCCGGCGGATCGCCGAGCGCACCGATCTTCCCGCCTCGCCCGTACGGCCGAGACGGGCCCGCGAAGATCCGTCGTGCGGGTGAGGTGGACCCCGCTCACCTCGGCGGATACTGATGCCGTGCGTCTCCCCCCGATCCGGCTGCGCGTCGCCGGGCCCTACCTCGCCGACACGGTGGTCGCCCTGATGGTGCTCGCGGTCCTCTACGCGCCGTTCGTGCTCCCGCGGGTCAACCAGCCCGGCCCGTTCTCGTACTGGGCGTGGATCTTCACCGCCGGTACGGCGCTGCCGCTGATCTGGCGTCGCAGGTTTCCTCTGGCCTGCCTGTTGGTGATCTTCGTCGCGCTGTTCTGCTACAACCAGGTCCGGCACGCGGCCAACGAGCCGATCGCCTGGGGCATGCTGGTGGCCGCCTACTCCATCGCCTGGGGCGACCGGCGGGTCCGGGAGGTGGCCGTGCTGCTGGCGGTCGGGACGGTCGCGATCGCGTTCTCCCAGAGCATGACGACCAGTGTCATCGGGGTGCTCACCGCGAGCGGAGCGTACGTGCTGGGGCTGCTGGCCAGGCACCGGGAGATCCGCCTGCAGGCGCTCGCGCACCGGGCCGGCGAGATGGAGCGCGAACGCGAGCTCGACCTGGCCCGTGCGGCGACCGCCGAGCGGGCCCGGATCGCCCGCGACATGCACGACATCCTCGCCCACGCCGTCAGCATCATGGTCGTGCAGGCGGAGGCGGGGCCGGTCGTCGTACGGGCGAACCCCGACCGCGCCGAACAGGCCTTCGACGCGATCGCCGAGGCGGGCCGCGACGCGATGGTGCAGCTCCGCCGCATGCTCGGCATGCTGAAGGAGGAGCGCGACACGGCCAGCCGGGCGCCGCAGCCCACCGTGGCGGGCCTGCCCGCGCTGGTCGAGCAGGTCGACGGCACCCCCGGCCTCAAGGTCGGCCTGCGGGCGTCCGGCGAGGTCCGGCCGCTGCCCGCGGACGCCGAGGTCGCGGCGTACCGGATCGTCCAGGAGGCTCTGACCAACACGGTCAAGCACGCGGGCGCGAGCCGGGTGACCGTGAGCCTGGACTGGAGCGACACCGGGCTGGAGATCACCGTCGTGGACAACGGCGCCGGCGGCGGCAAGTCCGCCGGGACGGGCAACGGCCTGATCGGCATCCGCGAGCGCGCCTCGGCCTGCGGCGGCACGGCCGCGGCCGGCCCGGTGCGCGGCGGATACCGGGTGACCGCCACCCTGCCGTACGCGCGGGTGGGAGTGCCGGCATGAGCATTCGCGTGGTGATCGCCGACGATCAGGAGCTCGTGCGCAGCGGTTTCGCGATGATCCTCGACGCGCAGCCCGACATCGAGGTGGTCGCCGAGGCGGGCGACGGTGCCGCGGCGCTCGCGGCGGTCCACGAACACCGTCCCGACGTCGCCCTGCTCGACATCCGGATGCCGGGCATGGACGGCATCGAGGCGGCCCGCGCGGTGTGCGCGCGGACCGACTGCCGGGTGCTGATGCTGACAACGTTCGACCAGGACGACTACGTCTACGACGCGCTGTACGGCGGGGCGAGCGGCTTCCTGCTGAAAGACGTGCGCCGCGACGACCTCGTGCACGCGGTCCGCGTCGTCGCGGCGGGCGAGTCGCTGCTGGCGCCGACGGTCACGCGCCGGCTGATCTCCGACCTGACCGCCCGCCGGCCCCGTCCGGACACCGGGTCGGCGCGTCTGGACGCCCTCACCGCACGCGAGCGGGAGACGCTCAAGCTGCTGGGCCGCGGCCTGACCAACGCCGAGATCGCGGTCGCCATGGTGGTCAGCGAGCACACGGTGAAGACCCACGTCAGCAACGTGCTCGCCAAGCTCGGCCTGCGCGACCGGGTTCAGGCCGTGATCGCGGCGTACGAGTCCGGGCTGATCACCCCCGGCGAGTCCTGAGCAGGCTCGGTGCGTCCAGGCCGGCCCGGTGCCTCCTGGTCATCGGGTGGTGACCGAGACGCGGGTGCGGTGATGCCGGGGTGTCTCGATCTCGTCGACGATCGCCACCGCCAGGTCCGCGTACGACAGGTGTGCGTCCGCGGGCGGAGCCGCCTCCCCGCCGACCGTGTACCGTCCGGTCCGTTCCGCCTGCTCCAGGCGGGCCGGAGGCGTGAGCACGAGCCAGTCGACCGCCGTCCCGTCCCGCTCCCGCAGGCGGTCCAGGCCCGCGGTGTGCGCCGCGGCGAACGGCCGGATCTCGGGCGGGAAGGCGGCCGGATCGTCCATCACCGGGCGGCCCGAGGCGTCGTTCAAATTCGCGAACAGCCCGATCACCACGAGGCGGGGCACACTCACCGCGGCCATGCCGTCCAGCAGGGCGTCGGCGGCGGTGACGAAGAACTCCGGGTCCAGGCCGGCGAACCCCTGCTCCGGGCCGCTGAAGGGGCTCACCGCGTGCACCACGCCGTCATGCCCGCCGACGATCGCGGGGACCGTGCTCCGGTCCGTGACGTCGCCGCGGACGACGCGCACCCCCTCCGCCTCCAGATCGCCGTACCGGGCCGGGTCGCGGACCACCGCGGTGACCCGATGCCCGCGTCCCCGTGCCTCCGCCGTGACCGCCCGGCCGGCCCGTCCACCAGCCCCATAAACCACGATGCCGGTCATCTCGCTCCCTCCCGCGCACGTCTCTCGCACGCCGGACAGGGACGGTATTCAGCGGAGTGCCGGTTACTTCAACGGAACCGGTCAAGGGGAACACGTGCCCTTCCGTGCGGTTAACCTCGTGCGCATGGCCGAGTCCGCGCCGCTGCCGGAGTTCGATCCGCTGTGCCCCTCCAGCGCCATGCCGGTCCGGATCGGCGGCAAGTGGACGGGCATGGTGGTGCGCTGTCTCCAGGGCGGCCCGCGACGGTTCACCGAGCTGAAGGAGCCCCTGCGCGGCGTCACGCCGAAGGTGCTCACCGAGACCCTGCGGGCGATGGAGCGCGACGGCCTGGTGACCCGCGCCGTCCACGACGAGAACCCGCCACGGGTGGAGTACGCCCTGACCCCGCTCGGACGCACCCTGGTGCCGCTGATCGACGCCGCGCGGATCTGGAGCGAGGAGCACCTGCCCGCCCTGCTGCGCGCCCGCGAGACGTACGAGCCGTAGGCCGGTTACTTGTCGATGTCGCCGACCACGAAGAACATCGAGCCCAGGATGGCGATCATGTCGGCGACCAGGTTGCCGGGCAGCATCTCGGTCAGCACCTGGATGTTGTTGAACGAGGCCGAGCGCAGCTTGAGCCGCCACGGTGTCTTCTCGCCGCGGGAGACCAGGTAGTAGCCGTTGATGCCGAGGGGGTTCTCCGTCCAGGCGTAGGTGTGCCCCTCCGGGACCTTCAGGACCTTCGGCAGGCGCTGGTTGATCGGGCCCGGGGGCAGGGCGGCCAGGCGTTCGACGCAGGCGTCGGCCAGGTCCAGCGAGACGTGCACCTGTTCGAGCAGGCACTCGAACCGGGCCAGGCAGTCGCCCTCGCTCCGGACCGGGACGCGCAGCACGTCGGCCAGGTCTCCGTAGGCGAGGTACGGCTCGTCGCGCCGCAGGTCGAAGTCGACGCCCGCCGCCCGCGCGATCGGCCCGGACACGCCGTACTGCTCCACCTGCTCGCGCGTCAGGACGCCCACGCCGCGCGTGCGGGCGCGGAAGATCTCGTTGTCCATGATGAGGCGGTCGATCTGGCCGACCCCGCGGCGTACGGCGGCGGTCGCCTCGCTCACCCGGCCCAGCCAGCCCGCCGGCAGCTCCTCCTTCAGCCCGCCGACGCGGTTGAACATGTAGTGCATGCGGCCGCCGGAGATCTCCTCCATGACGTGCTGCAGCTGCTCCCGCTCGGTGAAGGCGTAGAACATCGGCGTGATCGCGCCGATCTCCAGCGGGTAGGAGCCGAGGAACATCAGGTGGTTGAGCACGCGGTTGAGCTCGGCCAGCAGGGTGCGGGCCCACACCGCGCGCGCCGGCACCTCCATGCCCAGCATCCGCTCGACCGCCAGGACGACGCCCAGCTCGCTCGCGAACGCCGACAGCCAGTCGTGCCGGTTGGCCAGCACGATGATCTGGCGGTAGTCGCGGACCTCGAACAGCTTCTCCGCGCCACGGTGCATGTATCCGATGATCGGCTCGGCGGCGGCGATGCGCTCGCCGTCGAGCGTGATGCGCAGGCGGAGGACGCCATGGGTCGAGGGGTGCTGCGGCCCGATGTTGAGCGTCATGTCCTCGGTCGCGAGGTCCTTGACCCCCGATCCCACGCCAACGATGCGCTCGGTGCTCACAACGCCCATCGTGCCATGCCCAGGGTGTCGCGGAACCTGGGCCGGTTGAGGTTGACTGGGCTCGATGAACGAGAGCCACCCGCCCGCACGCGAGCCGCGGGACATGCCGCCCGGCAGTCCGCGGATCCTGCCGCACGCGGCCGTGCCCGCGCCGCCGTTCACGTCGCCCGCGCCACCCGGACCGGCGGGGCCGTCGCCGGTGCCGATCGGCGGTCGCGCCGAGCAGGCCTTCGACCCACCGGCCGGCATGGTGTGGGCCCGTGTGTCGCCTCGGCTCACCTGGCACCGGCGCATCGCCGTGCTGCTGTGGGCGCTGCCCATCACGATCGTCGGCGCGTTCGTCCTCGCGCGCGCGTCCGGCCTCCTCGGCGGGCTGATCTGGCTCGGGGTGATCGTGGTCGCGTGCGCGATGGGCTGGATCGTGGCCGAGCTGGTCTACCGGTCCTGGGGGTTCGCCGAGCGGGCCGACGACCTGCTGGTCACGCACGGCTTCTTCGTCAAGCACCTCGTCGTCGTGCCGTACGGCCGGATGCAGTACGTGGACGTGACGGCCGGGCTGCTCGAACAGTGGCTCGGCGTGGCGACCGTACGCCTGCACACGGCCGCGGCGGCCACCGACGCCCGGATCCCCGGCCTGCCCGCCCGCGACGCCGCCGTCCTGCGCGACCGGCTCGCTCAGAAGGGTGAATCGAGGTCGATCGGTCTTTGAACGCCGGACCCCCGGGCTACGGGCCGTACGGCCGGCCCGTCTTCACCCCGCCCCCGTACGGGCCGCCGGGCTCGCCGTACGGGCCGCCCGGCTCGCCGTACGGACAGGTCCCGTACGGGCCGCCGCCTCCGCCGCCGGTGCACTTCTCCCGCGGCGTGCACCGCCTCCACGTGTCGACCGCGGTGATCAGCGCGCTGTCCGTCCTGGTGATCGTCTTCGTACTCGGCGGCTACACGCTGCTGCTCGGCCAGACCGCCGACGGCGTCGAGGTGATCCTGACGCCGCGGTCGATCGCGCGGTTCCTGCTCGTCATGATGCCGGTGGCGGCGGTCGCGGCGATCATCGGCTTCTGGACCTGGTGGTCGCTGAAGTTCCACATCTCCGGCGACGACCTGGTGGTCGACACCGGCATCGTCCGCCGCCGCAACCGCCGGATCCCGCTGTCGCACATCCAGGCGGTCGACGTCGTCCGCCCGCTGGTCACGCGCGTGTTCGGGCTCGCCGAGGTCCGCGTCGAGCTGGCCGGCGGCGACCAGGCCGAGACCCGGTTCCGCTACCTCGGCCGGGCGATGGCCGAGCAGCTGCGCGCCGAGCTGCTGGCCCGCGCCGCCGGGCTGCCCGGCCACACGCCCGAGGCGCCCGAACGCCCGTACTGGCGCGTCTGGTTCGGCACGCTGCTCGGCTCACAGCTCCTCAAGCTCCCGGTCATCGGCGGTCTGATGCTGCTGGTGGCGCTGCTGGCGTTCGGCGTGGTCTTCCGCGAGCTGGGCGTGCTCGCGGCGGCGCTGCCGGTGCTGCTCGGCCTGGCGCGCGGTGTCGTCGCGCCGCTGGTCATGCACGCGAGGTTCAAGGCCGCGGTGTCGCCGGACGGGCTGCGCCTGCGGTACGGGCTGATGGAGACGCGGATGCAGACCGTGCCGCCGGGCCGGGTCCAGGCGGTGCGCGTGGTCGAGCCGCTGCTGTGGCGCAGCTTCGGCTGGGCGCGGCTCGACGTCACCGTCGCCGGATACGTCGGCGACCGCCAGGCGCTGTCCTCGGTGCTGCTGCCCGTCGCGCCGCGCCGGGTCGCCTTCCACCTCGTCGGCATGGTCTTCCCCGGCACCGACGCGGAGGCCGTGCGACTGCTGCCGGCGCCGCGGTCGCTGCGCTCACCGTTCGGCCGGAGCGCGGCCGGCACCGACGACGCCGTCTTCGTCACCCAGCGGGGCCGGGTGTGCCGGCGGCTCGACGTCATCGCCCACGCGCGGGCGCAGAGCGTACGCATGACCTCGGGGCCGCTCCAGCGGCTGCTGGGCCTGGGCACCGTCCACGTCGACGCGCCGCCCGGTCCGGTCCAGGTGGCCGCCGAGAACCGCGAGCTGGGCGAGGCGCGGGCGATCGTGGAGTCCGCGGCCGAGCGGGCGCACCGGGCGCGCGCCACCGACCAGCGCACCGACCGATGGGCGACCTGACCATGACGTACGACCCGTGGTCCCCGCACTTCGTGGCCGACCCGTACCCGGCCTATGAGGTGCTGCGGCGCGAGCGGCCGGTCTTCTTCGACGAGCCGACCGGCCAGTGGGTGGTCTCCCGCCACGCGGACGTGAACGCCCTGCTGCGCGACCGCCGCCTCGGCCGGTCGTACCTGCACGTCGCGACGCACGAGGAGTTCGGGCGGCCGCCGGAGCCGGAGTTCCTGGCGCCGTTCTGGAACCTCATCCGCGCCGGCATGCTCGACGTCGAGCCGCCCGACCACACCCGGCTGCGGCGCCTGGTGTCCAAGGCGTTCACCCCGCGGATGGTCGAGGGGCTGCGCCCGCGCGTCCGCGAACTCGCCGCCGGCCTGGTCGGCGGGCTCGTCGAACGCGGCGGAGGCGACCTGCTCGCCGAGGTCGCCGAGCCGCTGCCGGTGACGGTGATCGCCGAGCTGCTCGGCATCCCCGAGGGCGACCGGCACCTGCTCCGCCCCTGGTCGGCCGACATCTGCGGCATGTACGAGCTGAACCCGCCGGCAGAGGTGCAGCACACGGCCGTACGCGCCGCGGTGGAGTTCTCCGACTACCTGCGCGGGCTCGCCCGCCGGCCGCGCGGCGACGACCTGATCGGCGCGCTGGCCGCCGTCGACGGCCTGACCGAGGACGAGCTCGTCGGCACCTGCGTGCTGCTGCTCAACGCCGGCCACGAGGCGACCGTCAACGCCACCGGCAACGCCTGGTGGGCCCTGTTCCGCAACCCGGGCGAGCTCGCCCGCCTGCGCGCCGACCCCGGCCTGATCCCGACCGCGGTCGAAGAGCTGCTGCGCTACGACACGCCGGCGCCGATGTTCGAGCGCTGGGTGCTGGAGGACGTCGAGGTGGCCGGGGTACGCGTGCCGCGCGGCGCGGAGGTGGCGCTGCAGTTCGCCTCCGCCAACCGCGACCCGGAGGTCTTCGCGAACCCCGACACCCTGGACCTGTCGCGCACCCCGAACCCGCACATCGGCTTCGGCGCCGGCATCCACTTCTGCCTGGGCGCGCCGCTGGCCCGGATCGAACTCGCCGAGTCGATGGCCGCGCTCCTGCGCGCGGCCCCGAACCTGCGCCCGGTCGCCGAGCCCACGTGGAAACCGGGCTTCATCCTGCGCGGTCTGGAGTCACTTCCCGTCGTCGTGTAGCGGCCAGCGAGCGGGGGATCTCGGCGCCGACCGCCTGGACCAGCCAGCCGAAGCCGCCCAGGCCCTCGCGGTCGATCAGCTCGGCGTCCTCGCCCGCCGCGCGCAGGGCCTGGAGGTAGCCGCGCGGGTCGGTGCGGGCGAGTTCCAGGGGCGGCCGGGCGCCGCGCAGGCCCAGGGCGCGCAGTGCGGCGCGCTGGGTGGTGAGCAGCGTCGCCGTCGCACCGGCGCTCTCGCCCGCGTCGGCGCACGCGTCGAGTGCGACGTGGGCGGTGATGTCGCACGAGCCGTCGGGCACGGGGGAGACGCATCGGCCGTCGCGGTAGCCCGTGAGCGTGCCGTACGTCGGGCGCCGGCCGCGCTCGTGGGAGTAGTCGATGGCCAGGGCCACCCCGCCCCGCAGGCGTCCGATCACCGACGCCCACGCGGCGCAGCGGTGCCGGCCGACCTCCGCTCGGTCGCCGGGCTCGCGCAGCGGCCACCAGCGCTCCAGCCAGGCGGTGTCCTCGGGGGAGGGCGGCGGGCCCGGCAGCTCCGCGCCGGTGGCCGGGTCGACCACGACGAGCCGCGGTCCTTCGCCGGTCAGCTCCACGACGTCGAGCGGCACGTTGTCGAGCCACTCGTTGGCGATGACGAGGCCGGTGACGGTGTCCGGCAGCCGGTCGCGCCACTCGATCGCCGGGCTCAGCCCGGCGGGGCGCGGGGCGACCTCCACCGCGATCGGCCGCAGGCGCCCGTCCAGCCCGGCGGTCGCGTGGATCTCGGCGAGCAGCTCTCCGGAGCCGGCGCCCACGTCGACGAGGTCGAACCGCGCGGGCCCGCCCAGAGCGTCGTCGACCTCGGTGACCAGCCGGGCCATCGCGTGGGCGAAGCGACGTGAGGCGTGCACCGAGGTGCGGAAGTGGGCCGCGGGCCGTTCGCCGCGGGTGTAGAAGCCGTCCGCCCCGTACAGCGCGTGCTCCATCGCCGTCCGCCATCCGACCTGACTCACGCCTTGACCGTATCGCGTGCTCCCCAGGTCGTACGCGGGCTCCGACCTGGGACTGACGCGCGCCGAGCCGAACGAAAAATACGCTTGGGCGATGGTCCCCCGACTGTTCGCCTGGCTGAGAAGGCACCAGCGGCTCGTCGACACCCTGTTCATGGTGCCGCTCGGCGCCGTGGCGGTGATCGTGCGGGGCCGGTGGATCGAGACGACATCGGACGGCCTCCCCCAGCAGACCCCCTACCTCCTCAACCTCGCGCTGGCCGTCGCGATGTGCCTGCCGCTGGTCTGGCGGCGCCGGTGGCCCCGCGCGGTGTTCGCCGTGATCGCCGGGGTGGCGTTCCTCCAGTGGCTGGTGGGCGCCAACGTCGCCGTGTTCGACCTCGCGCTGCTCGTCGCGATGTACACCGTCGCGGCGGAGTGCGCCTTCCGGTGGGCGCTGGCCGCGTTGCTGGTCAACGAGCTGGGGCTCATCCTGCTGGTCTGGAAGCTCATGAGCCAGCCCGAACCTCAGGGCACATGGCGGGAGCTGAGCCCCGACTCCATCGCCCTGGGGGCGATCTGGCTGTGCGGCCTGTACATCAGCACCCGGCGCAAGTACACCCTCAGCCTCGAAGAGCGCGCCCGCCGGCTCGAACGCGAACGCGACGCGCAGGCCGAGGTGGCCGCCGCGGCCGAACGCGCCCGGATCGCCCGTGAGATGCACGACGTCATCGCGCACAGCATCAGCGTGATGGTGATCCAGGCCGACGGCGCCTCGTACGCGATCGACACCGACGCGGCACGCGCCAAGCGGGCGATGCGGGCGATCGGCGACACGGGACGGTCGGCGCTCACCGAGATGCGCCGCATGCTCGGCGTTCTCCGCGAGGGCGACGGCAAGGCCGCCCTGGCGCCCCAGCCCGGCGTCGACGAGCTCCCGCACCTGGTGGAGCAGATCCGCTCCACCGGGCTGCCGGTCGAGCTGACGATCGACGGGGCGCAGGTACCGCTGCCCGGCGGCATGGAACTGGCCCTCTACCGGATCGCGCAGGAGGCCCTCACCAACGTCATGAAACACGCGGGCCCTTCGGCCACCGCGTGGGTCGAACTGCACTACGGTGACGGAGCGGTCGAACTACGCATCCGCGACGACGGGCGCGGCGCGACGTTCTCGGACGGACGCGGCCACGGCCTGGTGAGCATGCGTGAGCGGGTCGCGGTCTACGGAGGAGAGGTGACCGCCGCACCGGCGCGGGGCGGCGGCTTCGAGGTCGTCGCACGGATGCCGGTGCGCGAGTCCCCGGCGAAACAGGAGGTCGGTACGCCGTGAGCGAGCGCGGTGGAGCGGAGGAGCGCCCATGATCAGGGTGCTGTTGGTCGACGACCAGGAGCTCGTCCGCACCGGGTTCCGCATGGTGCTCGACGCGCAGCCCGGGATCGAGGTGGCCGGCGAGGCCTCCGACGGGCGCGAGGCGGTGGAGGCGCTGCGCGCGACCTCCGCCGACGTGGTGCTGATGGACGTGCGCATGCCGCGCATGGACGGCATCGAGGCGACCCGGCAGATCTGCTCGCGCCCCGGCGGCCCGAAGGTGATCATCCTGACCACCTTCGACCTGGACGAGTACGCCTTCTCGGCGCTCAAGGCGGGCGCGGCCGGGTTCTTGCTCAAGGACGCCGGGCCCGAGCAGCTCATCGAGGCGATCCGCGCGGTCAGCTCCGGCGACGCCGTGGTCGCGCCGAGCACGACGCGCCGCCTCATCGACCGGTTCGTGGAGCACATCCCCGACGACGACGGCACCACCGACGCGGCCCTGGAGTCGCTCACGGCGCGTGAGGCCGAGGTGCTCAAGCTCGTCGCGCGCGGCATGTCGAACGGCGAGATCGCCGGGGAGCTGTACGTCTCCGAGGCGACCGTGAAGACGCATGTCGGGCGCATTCTCAACAAACTGGGCCTCAGAGACCGGGTGCAGGCCGTGGTCTTCGCATACGAGACCGGCCTCATCAAAAGCGGTCAGAGCAGTCACGAAGCGTAACGATTGCATCACGCGACCGGCCGTTCCATTGCCATTAGCTGAGAGTCCCTGGATAACTACCGTACGTATCGGCCACGCCACGCGTGGTCGCGAATCTCCATGTACGGGAGGATTCACGTGCTCAAGAAGCTCACCGCGGCCGGAGTGGTCGCGGCCGCCGTGTCCGGCGCCCTCGTGCTGGCCTCGCCGGCCAACGCCGACATCAACACCAGTGGTGACGGCAGCATCCTCGGCGGCAACCAGCTCGTCGTGCCCATCTCCATCCCGGTGAACGTCTGCGGCAACGCCGTCGCGGTCGTCGGCGGCGCACGCGCGGGGTGCCGCGGCGGCGCCTCGGCCGGGTACGGGCTGCACCATCACCGCCGCTTCACCCCCTGGGACTCCTGACCGCAGCACTCGACGGCCCCCGCGCGGACGACCGCGCGGGGGCCTTCGTAGTCCTCAGGTCGCACAGCGGATCAACGCGCGGACCGACATGACGATGGCCGTGAGGGCGATGGCAGCGGGGCCGGCCGTCCCTAGTTTTGATCACGTTCCGTCCATGACCGAGGAGTCATCCGTGATCAGCACCGCTGTCAACGCCCCGCCGGCCGTCGTCGCCACCGATGTGACCAAGGTGTACGGCTCCGGGGACGCCGCCGTCCACGCCCTGCGCGGGGTCGGTGTGGCGTTCGCCCGTGGAGCCTTCACCGCGATCATGGGGCCGTCGGGTTCTGGCAAGTCCACGCTCATGCACTGCCTGGCCGGTCTGGACACGGTCGACCGCGGCTCGGTGACGCTCGGCGATGTGGAGATCACCGGGCTGTCGGATCGGCAGCTGACCCGCCTGCGCCGCGATCGGATCGGGTTCGTCTTCCAGTCCTTCAACCTGCTGCCGACGCTGACGGCCGAGCAGAACATGCTGCTGCCCCTCGAACTCGCCGGTCGCAAGCCGGACCGGGCCTGGATGGACCACATCGTCGCCACGGTCGGCCTGCGCGACCGTCTCTCGCATCGGCCGAGTGAGCTGTCCGGCGGTCAGCAGCAGCGGGTCGCCTGCGCCCGCGCCCTCCTGCACCGTCCGGAGGTCATCTTCGCCGACGAGCCGACCGGCAACCTCGACTCCCGCTCCGGCACCGAGGTGCTCGGGTTCCTGCGCTCGTCGGTGCGCGAGATGGGCCAGACGATCGTCATGGTCACCCACGACCCGGTGGCGGCCTCCTTCGCCGACCGTGTCGTCTTCCTGCGTGACGGAATGATCAGGTCCGAGCTGGCCCGGCCGACGCCGGACACGGTGCTGGACGCGCTGAAGCGGCTGGAGGTCTGACCGTGCTGAAGACGACTCTGGCCGGGCTCCGCGCCCACCTGCTGCGGCTGGTCCTCACCGCGCTGGCCATCACCCTCGGCGTCGGGTTCGTGTCCGGCACCTTCGTGCTCACCGACACGATGCGGGCCGGCTTCGACCAGCAGTTCACCGCCTCCGCCGACAAGGTCTCGGTCGCGGTCCTGCCCGGCGGCGACGCCGACACCGTCCCGGCCGCGCTGCTCTCCCGGGTCAAGGGAGTGTCCGGGGTCCAGGACGCCCAGGGCCTCGTGCGCGGCACCGCCCCGCTCGTCGGCAAGGACGGCAAGGTGTACGGCGACAGCGGCACGGCGGGGGTGTCCATCTCCACCGGCGCCCTGCAGCGGTACCACGTCGAATCCGGCCGTCCCCCGGCCGGTCCCGGAGCGGTCGTGCTGGACACCAAGACCGCCCGGCGCACCGGCTACAAGGTCGGTGACACCGTCTCCGTCATCGACCGGCAGAACCGAGCGCGCTCGTTCACCGTCTCGGGGCTGGTCGACTTCGGCGTCGACCAGGAGGTCGGCTACCGCGGCGCGGTGGGCTTCACCGCCGCGACCGCCGCGGAGATGACCGGCGAGCACGGCTATGCGGAGATCGACGTCAAGGCCGCACCGGGCACGAGCGACGCGGCGCTGCGCGACGCGGTCGCACAGGCGGCGGGCGGATCGTACGACGTGCTCACCAGCGCGCAACTCGCCGACCGGCTGTCCAAGTCCTCCGGCCTGTCGACCGGCGAGCTGACGGCGTTCTTCCTGGCGTTCGCCATCGTGGCGCTGTTCGTCGCGGCGCTGGTCATCTACAACACCTTCAACATCCTCATCGCCCAGCGGACGCGGGAGATGGCGCTGCTGCGCTGCGTCGGCGCGACGCGGGCCCAGGTGTTCCGCGGGGTCCTCGCCGAGGCGACCATCGTCGGCCTGGCCGCGTCCGCGCTCGGCGTGCTCGCCGGCGTGGGTCTGGGCGCCGGCGGCGCGACCTTGTTCGCCTCCGCCGACAACACCTCGGTCGGCTCGGTGTCCGTGTCGGTCACGCCCGTCGTCGTCGGTCTCGTGGTCGGCCTGGCCGTCACGCTCGTCTCGGCCCTGCTGCCGGCCCGCGCGGCCACCCGCGTGCCGCCGGTGGCCGCGCTGCGCACCCAGGCGGAGGGGCCGGTCAAGGGCCGCGCGGGCATCATCCGCATGGTCCTCGGCTCGCTGCTCGTCCTCGCCGGCCTCGGCATCGTCGCCCTGGCGCTGATGACCAAGGCGGGCGAGGGCCCGTTCCTGATGGTCCTGGCCGGCTCGATGGTGATCTTCCTCGGCGTGATCGCGCTCAGCCCGTTCATCGTCCGCCGGCTCAGCGGCGTGGTCGGCTGGCTGCCGGCGCGGCTGCTGGGCGTGCCGGGCCGGCTCGCGCGGGAGAACGCCGGGCGCAACCCCAAGCGCGCCGCGATCACCACCATCGCCCTCACCGTCGGCGTCACGCTGATGACGACGTTCTCGGTCGCGCTGGCCTCCTCACAGGCGACCACCACCGCCCAGCTCGCCAAGCAGTTCCCCGTCGACTACCAGCTCACCACGGTGGGCGACCGGCTCATCCCCCGGCAGGCGGCCGCGACCCTGCGCACGAAGCCACAGCTCAGCGACGTGATCGAGGTGCGGAACGCGGACGACGCGCGGTTCGACGGCCAGGAGACCGGCGTGGGCACGGTCGCCGGCCACGCGCTCGGCCGCTCGATCAAGCCCGAGATCGTCGCGGGCTCGATCACCGATCTGGCCCCGGGGACCGTCGCGCTGCACGAGGACACGGCCAAGTCCTTCGGCGTGGGCGTGGGCCGTCAGGTGACGGTGACACGCGGCGCCCAGCGGCTTTCGCTGCGGGTCGTGGCGGTCTTCTCCGGCGAGACCCCGATACCGAACGTCACGATCAACGAGGCCGACTTCGACCGCGCCTTCGGCGTCCGGGACGACTCGGAGGTCTACGTCATGGCCAAGAAGGGCGTGTCCACGGACGTGTCCCGCCAGGTGATCGACGACGCCACCAAGGCGTACCCGACGGTCAAGGTGGGCAGCCTCGCCGACGTGAAGGCCGAGTTCACCAAGGCGTTCAACCAGCTGTTCGTGCTCGTGGGCGCCCTGCTGGGGCTGGCGATCATCATCTCGCTGATCGGCATCGCCAACACGCTGACCCTGTCGGTCGTCGAGCGCACCCGTGAGTCGGCGCTCCTGCGGGCGCTCGGCCTGACCCGCGACGGGCTGCGCTGGATGCTGTCGCTCGAAGCGGTGATCATGGCCGTGATCGGCGCGCTGCTCGGCGTCATGCTCGGCTCGGGATTCGGGTGGGCCGCGGTCAACGCCGTGGCCGATGGCGCGGTCCTCAGCTTCCCGGTCCTGCGGGTGGTCGCGTTCGTCCTCGTCGCGGGCCTGGCGGGCCTCATCGCCGCCGTCGTCCCCAGCCGCCGGGCGGCCCGGGCGTCGATCGTCGCCTCACTCGCGAGCGACTGACCGATCGCCGCGCCGATCGATCGACAGAGGCCCTTCACGCCACGGTGAAGGGCCTCTCACGCATCCCTAGGGCAGGTAGTACATCGGGTTCGGGAGCTTGAAGGACCGGTCGGCGTGGCCGCCGTTCAGGTCGCTGTACTGGTCGCCGAAGTTGGCGGTGATGTCGTAGCCGAGCGACTCGATGTGCTGGCGCGTCCCGGACTTGTACTCGGTCGTGGTGCAGGTGTAGGTCGGCGCCGAGCACGGCAGGTAGGCGGTGGGCGCCTTGGTGTTCAGGTAGAGGTGGGTGGTGTCGGCGGGTGAGGTGTACCCGGCGGCGGCCAGGTTGCGGACGCTGGCGGCCCGCTGCGTCTCGGGACGGCCGGTGATCCAGAACACCGTGACGCCGTGGTCGGCGGCCCAGTTGACCAGGGCCGGCATGCCGAAGACGGCGCGCATGTTCTTGTTCTGGATGTACGCGTCGTTGGAGGCCGGGGTGTAGTTGAAGCCGACCTCCAGCTCGTAGTTGTAGGTGAGGAGCGAGGTGTCGTCCACGTCCAGCACGATGGCCGGCTTCTTGCCCGGCCTGGGGTGCCGTACGGCCTGCCTCAGGTAGGCCCCGGCCCTGGCTTCGACGCCGGCGACCTGCTTGGCGTAGCTGCTGTCGGCGGAGGCGTGGTGCTCGCCGGAGCCGTCCACGGTGTCGCCGTAGTACGCCTTGATCTCGTTGACGACGTTCGTGAGGTTGGGGATCTCCTTGTCGCTGCGCGGTACGGATCCGGTCGCGTTCGCCGCGCCCACCGCGTACAGGGTGGTGGCGGCGACCGCGGTGGCGACGGTGGCGGTCAGGGCGTGCTTGCGGAGGGTCCGGCGGAAACGTACTGCCATCAAGGGTTCCTCGTCTTCTCGTGCGTACCGTCGCAGCACGCGCTTCGGCCGCGAGGTTCGTGTCTCATTCACCGGCGGGGGAGACCGGCGTGCATGATCTCGCAGGTTTCCGGCCGAAGGAAGGGCGGAGGTCGCCGTCGGCCGGGTCTGGCCCGACCGGCGGCGTACGGAGACAATCTCCGTACGCCGCCGGTGCGCCCGGGGGGACGAACGCGCGCATAAAGGGCACACATCGGCGTGGGTAGGCTGTGGCCGGACCGTCCGGTACCCGCGAAGGACTGGAACGCACGAATGACCACTTCTGACCAGCGCCCGGGGCGCCTCGCCGTGGGCGTTGTCGGCGCCGGCCGCGTCGGGTCGGCGCTGGGCCGGGCGCTCGACCTGGCCGGCCACACCGTGGTGGCGGCGTCCGGGGTCTCCGACGCCTCCCGCGAACGCGTCCGTGAGCGGCTGCCCGGGGTTCCGCTGCTGCCGGTGCCCGAGGTGGTGGCCGCCGCCGACCTGGTGCTGCTGACCGTCCCCGACGACGCGCTGGCCGCCCTGGTCGAGGGGCTGGTGAGCACCGACGTCACCGTACGCGGCAAGCTGCTCGTCCACACCAGCGGCCGGTACGGCGCGGGCGTGCTGGAGGTCGCCACACGCGCCGGCGGGCTGCCGCTCGCGCTGCACCCGGTGATGACGTTCACCGGGCGGCCCGACGACGTCGACCGGCTCGCCGGGATCTCCTTCGGCGTCACCGCGCCCGAGCCGCTGCGGCCCGTCGCCGAGGCGCTCGTGGTCGAGATGGGCGGCGAGCCCGTGTGGATCCCCGAGGACCGGCGCACGCTCTACCACGCGGCGCTGGCCGGTGGGGCCAACCATCTGGTCACGCTCGTCGTCGAGTCGATGGACCTGCTCGGCCGCGCCGGCGTGGAGAACCCGAGCCGCATGCTCGGCCCGCTGCTGGGCGCCGCCCTCGACAACGCCCTGCGGCTCGGCGTCCGCGGCCTGACCGGGCCGGTCGCCCGCGGCGACGCCGGCACGGTCGCGGGCCACGTCGAGGAGCTGGGCCGCGTCTCACCCGAGGCGCGCGGCGCGTACGTCGCGCTGGCCCGCCTCACCGCCGACCGCGCGCTCGCGGCCGGTCTCCTGAAGCCCGACGACGCATCACGTCTCCTCGACGCTCTGGCCGAACGCGGTTCCGAAGGGAAGCAGTCATGACGCTCGTGATCGCCCGTACCCGCGAGGAACTCGCGGCGGCCCGTTCCTCTTTCGGGACGATCGCGCTCGTGCCCACCATGGGCGCGTTGCACGAGGGCCACCGGTCCCTGATGCGCCGGGCGCGTGGCCTGGCCGGCACGGTCGCCGTGAGCATCTTCGTCAACCCGCTGCAGTTCGGGCCGAACGAGGACCTCGACCGCTATCCCCGTACGCTCTCGGACGACCTGGCCGTCTGCGCCGACGAGGGCGTCGGGCTGGTGTTCGCGCCGACGGCCGAGACCATGTACCCCGAGGGCCGCGGCACCGGCGTCACGGTCAGCGCGGGCGAGATGGGGACGATCGTCGAGGGCGCCTCCCGGCCGGGCCACTTCGACGGCGTGCTGACCGTCGTGCTCAAGCTGTTCAACCTGGTCCGCCCGGAGATCGCCGTCTTCGGTGAGAAGGACGCGCAGCAGCTGGCGATGATCCGCCGGATGGTCGCCGACCTGAACGTCCCGGTGTGGATCGACGCCTGCCCGACCGTACGCGAGAAGGACGGGCTGGCGCTGTCGAGCCGCAACCGGTACCTCTCGCCGCCGGAGCGCGTCACGGCGCTGTCGCTGTCGCTGGCCCTGCGACGGGGCGCCGCGGCGGCGCAGGACGGGCCCGCCAAGGTCCTCACGGCGGCCCGCGCCGTGCTCGACGAGGCGGCCGACACCGAGCCGCCGCTGGAGCTGGACTACCTCAAGCTGGTGGACCCGACGACGTTCCACGAGGTCGACGAGGAGTACGTCGGCCCGGCCGTCCTCGCCGTCGCCGGCAAGGTGGGCTCCACCCATCTGATCGACAACACCCCGCTGTACCTGACGCCGGAGCCGCCCACGGAGTCGCGCTGACATTCCGCGCCCGGTGCGGGTAGAGCCCCGGCCGGGGCGTGTCAGCGGGTGACCTCCAGGGCCGTTTTCACGAACCAGGTGGTCCAGGGCGACCGGCTGCCCTCCGGCCACAGGACCAGTGTCCGGTACGGCGACGCGTCGGGCACCGGACGGTAGGTCACGTCGGGGCGGACATTCCTCGCGGCCAGCGAGGCGGGCACCAGCGCGACGGCCTGGCCGAGGGCGACCACCTCCAGCAGCTGGGCCGTGTCCCGTACGACCGGGCCGTCGGCCGGCCGATCCGGGTTTCCCAGCCAGTAGTCGCGGTCCGCCGGGCCACTCCATCGTGGCGCCGGCTCGGTGATCAGGTCGGCGGTACCGAGGACGTCGCGTACGGCCAGCTCGTGTCCGGAGGCGAGCGCCGCGACGCGTGGTTCGGTCGTCAGCAACTCGGTGTCCAGGCCGTGGCCGTCGAAGCACCCCGCTATCGCCACGTCCGCGCGCCCGTCGCGGACCATGTCGGCCTGTTCCCCGAATCCGCTCACCACGACCCGGAGGTCCGGCGCGTCCGGTTCCGCACGGAAGCGCGCGCAGATCCGGTGCAGCAACTCCGTGGCGACCCCTGGTTTGGCGGTGACCACGAGGCTTCGGCCGGGAAGGCCCGCACGCCGCGTCCGGCGTACCGCGGAATCGAGGGCACCCAGGACAACGGCCGCCTCCTCGACCAGGGTCTCGCCGGCCCGGGTCAGCGTCAGCCGGTGCCCGGTGCGATCGAACAGGGCGACACCGAGCCGGCGCTCCAACTGACGCATGGCCCGGGACAGGGGCGGCTGCGCGATGCCGAGCCGTTCGGCGGCGCGGGTGATGTTCAGGTCCTCGGCGACGGCGCGGAAGTAACGCAGCTCGCGGATCTCCGGCTCCGGCATACCGCCAGGGTATGGGGCGGCACCCATTCGGTCTTTCCCTTTCGGAGTCCCGGCGGCTGGAGTGGGGGGATGAACGCGAATGAAAATGAAGTGGCACTCGTGACCGGCGGCAACAAGGGCATCGGCCGAGAGATCGTTCACCGTCTCGCCCAGCGGGGCTTCACCGTCTACCTGGGTGCGCGCAGTCCGGAGCGCGGGCACTCGGCCGTCGAGGAACTGAAGAGTGGCGCGGCGGCGGTGCGCGGCGGAAAGCGGTCGGGGAACCCGGCCGGCGGGCTGGATGTTCGGTTCGTGCGGCTCGATGTGACCGATCCGGGATCCGTCGAGGCGGCCGTCGACAGGATCGAGACCGAGGCGGGACGGCTGGACGTGCTCGTCAACAACGCCGGGATCATGGTCGAGTGGGGCGTCCGGACCGCCGACGTCACGGCCGCGCAACTCCGCGAGGTGTACGAGGTCAACGTCTTCGGCGTCGTCACGGTGACATCGGCCTGCGTGCCTCTGCTCCGCCGGTCGCACAATCCGCGGATCGTCAACATGTCCAGCGGGCTCGGTTCTCTCACGATGCTGAGCGACCCGGCGAACCCCCTCTCGACTCGCGGGTTCCTCGCGTACGGCTCGTCCAAGGCCGCGCTCAACGCCCTCACGCTGATCTACGCCGGTGCCCTGCGCGCCGACGGCATCAAGGTCAACGCCGTCAGCCCGGGCCTTGTGCCGACCGACCAGAACGCCGCCGCGACGTTCCCTCGCGGCGACCGGACCACAGCCGACGGTGCCGTCGTCCCGGTCCTTCTCGCGACGATCCCCGCCGACGGACCTACGGGCGTCTTCCGCGGTCCGGATTCACTGGACGACGTCATCCCGTGGTGAGCCGGCCGCTCGTCGCCGGCGCGACGGGGCACGGCGGTCTGTTCCGGAGGGTGTCCTGCCGGCGGATAAAATCGCCCGCGACCTGTAGAAATGCAGGCAGGGAGCCGACTTCAGGAGAAATCCCGTGCTTCGCACCATGTTCAAATCCAAGATCCACCGGGCCACGGTCACCCAGGCCGACCTGCACTATGTGGGCTCCATCACGATCGACGAGGACCTGATGGAGGCGGCGGACCTGCTCGCGGGCGAGCAGGTGCAGGTGGTCGACATCGACAACGGCGCCCGCCTGGAGACGTACGTCATCGCCGGGCCGCGCGGGAGCGGCGTGATCGGGCTGAACGGCGCGGCGGCGCGGCTCGTGCACCCCGGCGACCTGGTCATCATCATGAGCTACGCGGCCATGACGGACGAGGAGTCCCGCGCCTTCGAGCCGAAGGTCGTCCACGTCGACCGCGACAACCGGATCATCGCCCTGGGCTCCGACCCGGCCGAGCCGGTGCCCGGCACGGCGACGGTCCGCGGCGACACGCTCGCCGAGCCCGCCTGAGAGACCAGGTGCGCTGAGCTCCCCCGGAGGAATCAGGCGTTCGGGACGCGAGTTATAGTCAGATTGACGAGAACTCGCCTCCCCCTGGAGGGCTCATGCTCCCTCGACGCCTCACCGCTCCGCCGCCCGGTTGGACGACCGACGCCGACATCGTTGTGATCGGGTCCGGGATCGCCGGTCTCGTGGCCGCCCTGCGCGCCCGTACGGCGGGGAAGGTCCTTCTCGTCACCAAGGCGCTCCTCGATGACGGGTCCACGCGCTGGGCGCAGGGCGGGATCGCCGCGGCGCTGCACCCCGGCGACTCTCCGGAGGGCCACCTCACCGACACCCTCACCGCGGGGGTCGGCATCTGCGACCCCGAGGCCGTACGCGTGCTGGTCACCGAGGGGCCCGACGCGGTACGCGAGCTGATCGCGCTCGGCGCCGACTTCGACCGCGACGGGGAGGGCCACCTCGCGCTCACCCGCGAAGGCGGCCACCTGCGGCGCCGCATCGCGCACGCCGGCGGCGACGCGACCGGCGCGGAGATCAGCCGGGCCCTGCTCGCCGCGACCAAGGACGCCGGGATCGAGGTCATCGAGCACGCCCTGGCGCTCGACCTGATGATCGAGGACGGGCGGACGGCCGGCGTCACCCTTCACGTCATGGGGGAGGGGCAGCGCGACGGCATCGGCGCCGTACGGGCCCGCGCGGTGATCCTCGCGACCGGCGGGCTCGGGCAGGTCTTCGAGGCGACCACGAACCCGGAGGTCTCCACCGGTGACGGCGTGGCCCTCGCGCTGCGGGCCGGGGCGCGGGTCGCCGACGTGGAGTTCGTGCAGTTCCACCCGACGCCCATGTGGCTGGGCCCGGACGCGCGTGGGCGTCAGCCGCTCATCTCCGAGGCCGTGCGCGGCGAGGGCGCCTTCCTGGTCGACGGTTCCGGCGAGCGGTTCATGACCGGCCGGCACCCGCTCGCCGACCTGGCCCCCCGCGACGTCGTGACCAAGGAGATCATGAAGCGGATGCGCGAGACCGGCGAGCCGTGCATGTACCTCGACGGACGCAACCTCGGCCCGCGCATCTGGGCGCAGCGGTTCCCCACGATCCTGGCGACCTGCGAGCGGCACGGCATCGACCCGGTCAACGAGCCGATCCCGGTGCTGCCGGCCGCGCACCACGCGAGCGGCGGCGTCCGTACGGACCTGTGGGGGCGCACGAGCGTCCCCGGCCTGTACGCCTGCGGTGAGGTCGCCTGCACCGGCGTCCACGGCGCCAACCGCCTCGCCTCCAACTCGCTGCTCGAAGGGCTGGTGTTCGCGCAGCGGATCGCGTCGGTACTGGCCGACGACACCGAGCGGGACGCCCCGGCGCCATCGGGGGCCGCCGGGGCGTCCACCCTCCTCGATCCCGGCATCCGGCCCGAGATCCAGCGGATCATGACGGCCGGCTGCGGCGTGCTGCGCGACGGCCCCGGCCTCGAACGTGCCGCGGCCGAACTGGCCGCACTGGCGAGCCGCACGACCGACCGCCCGCGCACGGAGGCCTGGGAGGTCACGAACCTGCACACCGTCGCCTCACTGATCGTCGCCTCGGCGCGGCGCCGCGAGGAGACGCGTGGCAGCCACTGGCGGTCGGACTTCCCCGACGCCTCCGACGAGTGGCGCGGGCACCTCGTCTCGGCGCTCGACGGCGACACCCTCACCACGACGTACGAACCCACGGAGAACCGATGAGAGACGCCACGCACACCTGGCTGACCGAGGCCGGCCTCGACCCCCGGGCCGTGGAGGGCGTCGTACGCCTCGCGCTGGCCGAAGACGGCGAGCGCGATGTCACGAGCGAACCGATCTTCGACGCCGACGCCGCGGCCGGCGCCGACGTGGTGACGCGCCGCCCCGGCGTGGTCGCGGGCCTGCCGGTGGCCGCGCTGGTGTTCGAGACGCTCGGCCTCACGGTCAAACCGCTCGCCGCCGACGGCGACCGGATCGCCGCGGGCGACGTGCTGCTCTCGGTCGAGGGACCGCTGCTCGGGCTGCTGCGCGCCGAGCGCACCGCGCTGAACCTCCTCACCCACCTGTCCGGCGTCGCCACCGTCACCCGGCAGTGGGCGGACGCCGTCGAGGGCACCCGGGCGCGGGTACGCGACACCCGCAAGACGCTGCCCGGCCTGCGGGCCCTGCAGAAGTACGCGGTGCGCTGCGGCGGCGGCGTCAACCACCGCATGTCGTTGTCGGACGCCGCGCTGATCAAGGACAACCACGTCGCGGCGGCCGGCTCGGTCACCGCGGCGTTCGAGGCCGTACGAGCCCCGGGCCTGCACGTTCAGGTCGAGTGCGACACGCTCGACCAGGTGCGCGAGGCGCTGGCGGCCGGGGCGACCGCGATCCTGCTGGACAACATGGACATTTCGACGATGACCGAGGCCGTGGCCCTGGTCGCGGGGCGGGCCGAGCTGGAGGCCAGCGGCGGTCTTTCGTTGGACGGGGCCCGAGATGTGGCCGAGACCGGGGTCGACTACCTTGCCGTTGGGGCACTGACCCATTCGGTGCATGCCCTGGACATCGGCCTTGACCTTAACGGAGCGGCGAGCTGACGAGCGAGCGGAGTGGACGGTGAGGGACGAGCCGTCCGCGAAGCGAGTGAGGAGGCGAGCGCGACCATTGACACCGCGGGGACCGGATGCTGCTCACCATCGACGTCGGTAACACTCACACCGTGCTCGGCCTGTTCGAGGGCGATGAGGTCATCGAGCACTGGCGGATCAACACCGACTCCCGGCGCACCGCCGACGAGATCGCGGTGGTCCTCCAGGGGCTGGTGCAGCAGAGCCCGCTGCTGGCCGAGACCGACATCAGCGGCATCGCGCTGTGCTCGACGGTACCGTCGGTGCTGCACGAGATGCGGGAGATGTGCCGCCGCTACTACGGCGACGTGTCCGCGGTGATCGTCGAGCCGGGCGTCAAGACCGGTGTGCCGGTGCGGATGGACAACCCCAAAGAGGTCGGGTCCGACCGGATCATCAACGCCCTGGCCGCGAACCACATCTACGGCGGCCCGGCGATCGTGGTCGACTTCGGCACGGCCACGACGTTCGACGCCGTCTCGCCCAAGGGCGAGTACGTCGGCGGGGCGATCGCCCCGGGCATCGAGATCGCGGTCGACGCGCTGTCGGCCCGCGGCGCGCAACTGCACAAGGTGGAGCTCGTCCGGCCCCGCAACGTCATCGGCAAGAGCACGGTCGAGGCGCTCCAGTCGGGCATCATCTTCGGCTTCGCCGGCCAGGTGGACGGCGTGGTCGACCGGATGTCGGAGGAGCTGGCCGACAATCCCGAGGACGTCACGGTGGTCGCCACCGGCGGCCTCGCGCCCCTGGTGCTGGACGAGGCCCGCACCATCGACGCGTACGAGCCGTGGCTCACGCTGATCGGCCTGCGCCTGGTCTACGAGCGCAACGTCAGCGTCTCCGGCTGATCAGTACTCGAGCTCGACGGTGATCTTGTATCGGTGCTCGACCGGTGAGACCTTCTCGCACTCCACGGTCGCGGTGCGCCCCTCGTGCTCCAGCCTCAGCGACGAATCGCCGTACTGGAAGCACAGCGCGACATCCCTCTCGGTGGTGCTGCCGCCGTTGTCACCGACCCAGTCGGTCACGGCCTTGACCGGGGTGGGGACGCACGACGTGGCCAGGGGGCAGTACGCCATGAACCCCACGCGGCGATAGTGGTTGTCACCGCCCAGCTCGAGACGATCGAAGCCGCCCTGGGGCGTGCTCAGCGAGTCGGCCCACTGCCGGAGGTAATGGCTCGGCTTGTAGTCGACGGCGTAGTACGCGACACCGGCGATCGCGATGATCAGCACGCCGGCGATGAGGAGGAGCGGCAGCAGGGGGCCGCGGCGCCGCCGGGCGGGAGGCCAGGGAGGTCCCGGCGGCCCGACGTTGGGAGGGCCGCCGAACGCCGGTCCCGGCGGCGGGGGCGGTCCCTGCGGCGGAGGTGGCGGTCCAGGGTGGGGCGGGAGGTTCATCGGCGCTGATGCTAATGACCGGATGCGCGACACGTCCCATAATCACCGTCGTCACGTGCGTTTCTCATGTCGTCGCGGTCGCATCGGCGGTACGGGGAATGCGTTCGCGAGGCGCTCGGGCCGATCGGTAGCCTTCTCACCGTGAGCGAGCCGAGCGAAGACCTTCCGGAGCAGATGCGGATCCGCCGTGACAAGGCGGAGCGCCTGCGTGAGAGCGGGGTCGACCCGTACCCCCTTGGATTCCCGCGTACGACCACGATCGCGAAGGTCCGCGCGGACCATCCCGACCTGGAGCCGGGTGCGTCCACCGGGGAGAAGGTCGGTGTCACCGGCCGCGTCATGCTGGCTCGTAACACCGGCAAGCTCTGCTTCGCCACCATCCGCGACGGCAGCGGCGACATCCAGATCATGTTGTCCCTCGCCAACGTCGGCCAGGAGGCGCTGGACGCGTGGAAGCGCGACATCGACCTCGGCGACCAGGTCGGCGTCGAGGGCGAGGTCATCACGTCCAAGCGCGGCGAGCTGTCGATCATGGCGGATCGCTACGTGCTCACCTCCAAGTGCCTGCGCCCGCTGCCGGAGAAGCACGCCGGCCTGACCGACCCCGAGCAGCGCGTACGCCTCCGCTACGTCGACCTGATCGTCAACGACGAGGCCCGGCGCATGGCCCGGCTGCGCAGCGACACCGTGCGGGCGATCCGGGAGTACATGAACGACCGCGAGTTCCTCGAGGTCGAGACCCCGATGCTCCAGCCGATCCACGGCGGGGCGTCCGCGCGGCCGTTCATCACGCACATCAACGCGTACGACATGGACCTCTACCTGCGGATCGCGATCGAGCTGTACCTCAAGCGGCTCGTCGTCGGCGGCATCGAGAAGGTCTATGAGATCAGCCGCAACTTCCGCAACGAGGGCGCCGACTCCTCCCACAACCCCGAGTTCACGATGCTCGAGGCCTACGAGGCGTACGGCGACTACGACACGATCGCCACGCTGACCCGCGAGATCTACCAGGCCGCCGTGGTGGCCGCGCTCGGCACGACCGTCGTGGTGCACGACGGCCAGGAGGTCGACCTCGGCGGCGACGAGTGGCCCAAGATCACGCTGTACGACGCGGTGTCGGGCGCGGTGGGCGAGGAGCTGACCACCGAGACGCCGATCGAGCAGGTGCGCAAGGTGTTCGACCTGCGCGGCCTGGAGTACGACCCGGCGTGGGGGCAGGGGCGCCTCGTGCAGGAGTTGTTCGAGGAGCTGGTCGAGCGCACGCTGATCCAGCCGACGTTCGTCCGCGACTACCCGCTGGAGACCTCGCCGCTCGCCCGTACGCACCGGTCCAACCCGCTGCTGACCGAAAAGTGGGACCTCATCGGCTTCGGCACCGAGCTGGGCACGGGCTACTCCGAGCTGATCGACCCGATCGAGCAGCGGCGCCGGCTCACCGAGCAGTCTCTCCTGGCGGCCGGCGGCGACCCGGAGGCCATGCAGCTCGACGAGGACTTCCTGCGCGCGCTGGAGTACGCCATGCCCCCGACCGGTGGGGTCGGCATCGGCATCGACCGCATGATCATGGCGTTCACCGGCAAGAACATCCGCGAGACCATCCTTTTCCCGCTGGTCAAGCCGGAATAGGCCGAGATCACGCGCCTGCCGGGGCATGAACCGTCTCGATCCGGCGATACTGAGTGCGGTTCATGGGCATGCGCCGGACTCCGGCGCGGGGAAGGAGGCGTCGTGGACGATGACCGGTCCGATACCCGTGCCTTTCCGGAATCGGTGGCCGAACCCTTGCCGAGGGTCACGCCCGTCTCGCTGCCGCGTGAGCTGGGCGAGCTGACCCGGGCCCTGCTCACCGCCGCCACGGTCGACGGTGTCCTGGAGCGCATCATCCTCGCCGCCCGCTATCTCATCCCCGCGGCCGACGTGGTCAGCATCACGCTGCGCGAGGAGAACGGGGACTACTACACCCCTGCCGAGACCGATGCCGAGGGCGCCGAACTCGATCGCCGGCAGTACGAGACCGGGGAAGGCCCCTGCATCGACGCCGCCGATCCCGGCGGGCCCGCGTACGCCCACAGCGCCGACCTCGCCACGGAGTCCGCCTGGCCGGCCTTCGCCCGCGAGGCGACCGAGCACGGTTTCGCCGCGGTCCTGTCCACCGCGCTGATCACCGTGCCGGAGCCGCCGCCGTTCACCGCCGCGCTGAACATCTACTCCCGCGAGCGCGGCGCCCTGGGCGAGGCGGCCCGCGACACGGCGTTCCTTCTGGCGACGTACGCGTCACTCGCGCTGGGCGCCCTCTACCGCGGCGCCGCCACCGAACGCGCCCTGAGCCGCTCCCAGGCGGACGCGGCCAACCTCCGCAAGGCCCTGGACACCCGCACGGTCATCGGCCAGGCGACCGGAATCTTGATGGCCCGCCGGCGCCTGTCGGCCGATGAGGCGTTCGACGTGCTCGTCCGCGCCTCGCAGAATCACAACATCAAGCTGGCCCACCTCGCCGAACTCCTCGCCCGCCACCCGGACACCGCCGACCGGATCTGAGCCGTGGAGGTGGACCGCACCCCAGGGTTCCCTTCTGTAGATGCCGTCCTCGTCGAGGGTCGTGCGGTGCACGGTGTTGATCGCGTACGGCTGGAGCTCGGCGATCCGTTCGGCGGTCTTCTCCTCGAAGAAGAACTGGCCGGTGTGGACGACGTGCCCACCGGCGTACCTGCCGCCTTTCGCCTTACCCCCGAGGTGGACCTTGGCGTGGATGTGGATGGCGCGGCCGACGTACCAGCCGGGAAAGAGCGTACGGAACTCGACCACGCCGTACCGGTCGCTGGTCCGCACGCCCCCCATGTGTTCGGTGATGTCCCGGCGGAACAGCTCGTAGTCCAGGTGGTACGGCCCCTCCGTCAGCTCGGGCGCGAGCACGCAGGCCGGCCGCGCGCCGTCCGATGGTGTCCTGGGCGTGGCGTCGGAGGTCGCTCCGGCCACCCGATCGGGCCGCTCCCTACACTCGGGCTCATGCTCAGACTCGCATTGCCCGTGATCGGTGTGACCGACGTTCCGCGCGCCGTGGAGTTCTGGACGGCCGCGCTCGACCTGGTGCCCACGTCAGAGTGGGAGAGCGAGACCTGGAGAACACTGGAGCACGCGGATGGGTCAGGCCGCGCGCTCGCGCTGATGCGCAGCGAGTCACCAGTCCAGGCGCATCCGCGCATCCATCTCGACCTGCTGGTGGACACGACGGCCGAGCAGGAAGCCGAGGTCGAGCGTCTGATCGGGCTCGGAGCCGACAGGATCGCCTGGGACCTGTACCCACCGGACCCTGACTTCGTCGTCCTCGCAGACCCGGACGGCAACGCCTTCTGCGTCGTGGACCTGAGCCGGGCCCCGTCCGGCACGGCGTGACCAGGGCGAGGCGCGGGGTCAGGAGATTCGTACCGGGAGTTCGGCGAGGCCGCGCAGGATGAGGTTGTCCTTGTAGCGCAGCGGGCCGGGCAGGAGCGCCACGTCGCGGCGCATGAGGGCGGTCAGGGCGATCTGGCCCTCGACGCGGGCGAGCGGCGCGCCGAGGCAGAAGTGGATGCCCTGGCCGAACGCCAGGTGCCGGGGCGCCTCGGTCAGCCAGCGCGTCAGGTCGAGACGGTCCGGGTCGGTGAAGACCTCCGGGTCGCGGTTGGCCGCGCCGAGCAGCAGCATGATCGCCTCGCCTCGGCCGATCCGCTGCCCGGCGACCTCGGCGTCCTCCAGGGCGACGCGCGCGCTGAGCTGGACCGGCGGGTCGTACCGCAGCAGCTCTTCCACCGCGGCGGGAGCCTCGCCGGGGTTGGCGCGGAACCAGGCGAGCTGGTCCGGTGACCGCAGCAGCGCGAGAGTGCCGTTGGCGATGAGGTTGACCGTCGTCTCGTGGCCGGCGACGAGCAGCAGGACGCAGGTGGCGATCAGGTCGTCCTCGGAGAGCTCCTCGATGGCGACCAGTCCGCTCAGCAGGTCGTCTCCCGGAGCGGCGCGGCGCCGGGCGGCCAGCTCGCGGAAGTAGTCGCCGAACTCCTCGCGCGCCCGGTCGCGATAGGTGAGTTCGTCCGGAGGCACCACGAAGTCCGGGTCGAGGCCGCGGGCGAGCGCGTCCGACCAGTCCTTGAAGCGGTCCTCATCCTCCGGCGGCACGCCGAGCATCTCGCTGATCACGATGACCGGCAGCGGGTGGGCCAGGCCCGCGATCAGGTCGACCTCGCCGTCGAGGCGGGCCAGCAGGTCGTCCACGATGGCGGACACGCGGGGGCGCAGGCGTTCGACCAGGCGGGCGGTGAAGGCACGGCTGACCAGGCGGCGGAGCCTCGTGTGCTCCGGAGGGTCCAGCGTGAGGAAGGACCGGGCCCGCCGGGGCGGCCGGCCGGAGAGCTCGTCGTCGCCGTGGCCGAACCTCGGGTCGCGCAGTACCTGCGTGCACACCGCGAAGGAGGTCGACAGCCACAGGCCGCCGGGCGTACGGATCAGGGGGCCGCCCGCCCGCAGCTCGCGGTAGTGGGCGTACGGGTCGGCGCTGAACTCCGGGGCGAACGGATCGAAGCCGAGGACGTCGCGGACGCCGGGCTGCGCGTCGGTCATGGAGACCCCCAAATCTCTAGAGAAGCAGGTGGTGCGCGGAGTACTCGATGCGTTCGCGGGCCCGCATGAGCAGCGCGGGGATCTCCCGTTCGGCCGCCTCGGTCAGCCGGGTCGCCGGGACGGACACGCTGATCGCGTCGCGGGCGGGGCGCTGGAGGCGCAGGACGACGGCGAAGCAGCAGATGCCGGTGCTGTTCTCCTCGCGGTCGACGGCGTAGCCGCGTTCGCGGACGCGGCACAGCTCCTCGGCCAGCGCCTGGTGGTCGGTGATGGTGTGCTCGGTCTGGCGTTCGAGCTCGTCCGGGAGGCGTGGCTCCGGGCGGTCGGCGAGCAGGGCCTTGCCCAGGGCGGTGCTGTGCACGGGCACGCGGCGGCCGACGCGTACGACGGGCCGCAGGTCGTGGCGGGAGGGCCGGGAGGACAGGTCGACCACCTCGACGTCGTCGAGCCGGCCGAAGTGCACGGTCTCGCCGGTCGCCTCGGCGAGCCACTCCAGCGTCTCGTGCGCCATGCCGACCACGGGGTCGCCGTCGATGTAGGAGGCGCCGACGAGCAGGGCCCGCATGCCGATGCGGTAGAGCGTGCCGGTCGGGTCGGTCTCCACCCAGCCGAGCCGTACGAGCGTGCGCAGGAGGGCGTACAGGCTGCTCTTGGGATAGCCCAGCTCCTGCTGGATGGCCGTCAGGCTGTACATCCCGCCCTGGCGGGCGAAGAAGTCGAGCAGCGCGACGGTGCGCATCGCGGACTTGACGCCCGGCCCGGTGGTGTCGGATGAGTCCATGCCCAGCCCCTCTAGAGCACCGACGTACGCCGTGTGCCACGCGAGATCCGGCGGTCACGCCGGAGCCGGGTCACAGCCTAGTCCGCTTCATCCTGCTTCAGATCTGTTCAGATATGCGAACAGTGGCTATGGTTATGGACACTTTGTGGCGACACCCTCGGAGGAACCCCCATGGCCAAGATCGTTCTTGACCACGTCGACAAGGCCTACACCAGCGACGTGAAGGCGGTGAACAACCTCAGCCTGGAGATCGCGGATGGGGAGTTCATGGTGCTGGTCGGCCCGTCCGGCTGCGGAAAGTCCACGGCCCTGCGCATGATCGCGGGCCTGGAGGACATCACCGGCGGCGAGATCTCCATCGGTGAGCGGGTCGTGAACGACCTCGCGCCGAAGGACCGCGACATCGCCATGGTGTTCCAGAACTACGCGCTCTACCCGCACATGACCGTCGAGCAGAACCTCGCCTTCGGCCTCCAGCTCCGCGGCACCTCCAAGGCGGAGATCAAGAAGCGCGTCGCCGACGCCGCCAAGATGCTCGGCCTGGAGCAGTTCCTCAAGCGCAAGCCCGCCAACCTCTCCGGTGGTCAGCGCCAGCGCGTCGCGATGGGCCGGGCGATCGTCCGCGAGCCGCAGGCGTTCCTGATGGACGAGCCGCTGTCCAACCTCGACGCCAAGCTCCGCGTCTCGATGCGCGCCTCGCTCAACCAGCTCCACGAGCGCCTGGGCGTCACGACCGTGTACGTCACCCACGACCAGATCGAGGCCATGACCCTCGGCGACCGCGTCTGCGTGCTCCGCGAGGGCGTCCTGCAGCAGGTCGACACGCCGCAGAACCTCTTCGACAACCCGGTGAACCTGTTCGTCGCCGGCTTCATCGGCTCGCCCGCGATGAACTTCGTGAACGCCGAGCTGGTCCGCGAGGGCGGCGGGGCCCGGGTCACGTTCGCCGGGTACGAGTTGCCGGTGCCGGCCGAGACGTTCACGAACAAGCCCGGCCTGGAGGACTACACCGGTCAGTCGATCATCCTCGGCATCCGCCCCTCCGACTTCGAGGACGCCGCCCACGGCGGTCAGGACTGGCCGACCATGCAGGTCAGCGCCGACGTCACCGAAGAGCTCGGCAGCGAGATCAACGTCATCTTCACCATCGACGCGCCGCCGGTGGAGCACAAGGACACCGCCGACCTCGCCAAGGACGAGGAGGACGAGGACAGCGCGATCCCGCTGACCGACAACAAGGCCCTGTGGACCGCCCGCGTCAACGCCCGCTCGCACGTGCGTCCGGGCCAGTCGCTGGACCTGGCCGTCGACACGAGCCGCCTGCACTTCTTCGACGCCGAGAGCGGCCTGGCCATCGGCCACCCCGAGGCCGCCCAGGTCGAGGCCGTCAGCGCCTGAGGCCGTCAAGCGTTTGATCTCCCGCCTGAGGGGGCGGTCCGCCGAGGACCGCCCCCTCAGCGCGTCAGCAGCCAGTGCCGGGCGGCGGCCTCCGCCTCCTCATGCCGTCGCCGCGTACTCCTCCGGAGACACGCTCAGGCGGACTCGCGGACGACCAGCGACGGAGAGAGCACCAGCCCGCGATGCTCGTGCTCCTCGACGCCGGCGGCACCGAGCTCGGCGTCGGCCTCGGCGACGGCCAACTCGGCGGCGGTCCAGCCGAGCTCGTGCCGCGGCTGCCGTACGGTCGTCAGCGGCACCACGGAGGTGCCGGCCAGCTCGATGTCGTCGTAGCCGACCACGCTGATCTCCTCGGGCACCTTGACGCCCGTGCGCAGCAGCGCGTTGACCAGGCCGATCGCCAGCAGGTCGTTGGCGCAGAACACTCCGGTCGGCAGCGGGTCGAGCTCGAGCAGCCGCCGGGCCGCCTCCTTGCCCGACGCCGGTGTCAGGTCGCGCTGCACCAGCGTGGTCAGGCCGTCCTCGGCCACGCCCGCGCGGCGAGCGGCGGCCACCGCGCCGGCGTACCGGTCGCTGATCGGTTCGGAGCGCAGCGGGCCGGTGACGATCGCGAGGCGGCGGTGCCGGGCGGTCAGGTGGTCGACGGCGAGCTCACCGCCGGCGACGTGGTCCACGCGGGTCGAGCAGACGCCGTCGTACGCGCGGCGGTCGAGCACCACGATGGACAGGCCGCGGTCCCGCAGTTCGGCGATGCGCTCGGCGTCGAGACCGACCGGCGTGATGATCACTCCGCTGACGCGTTGTTCTTCGAGGAAGTCCAGACAGCGGCGCTCCTTGGCCGCCGAACCGTCGCTCGTGCACCAGAGGGCGTCGAAGCCGTCGGTGTTCATGGCGGCCTCGGCGCCCTGCGCGAGATCGGTGAAGTACGGGTTGCCGAGGTTCTCCAGGACGACGCCGAGGGTGCGGCTGCGTCCCTGGCGGAGCTGCCGGGCGCTCTCGTTGCGTACGAAGCCGAGCTCGCCGATGACGGCGCGCACGCGTTCACGGGTCGCTTCGGCCACCAAATTTGGCCGGTTTAGGACATTCGAAACTGTCCCGACGGAGACACCTGCACGCATCGCCACATCCCGGATGCTGACGGGCGGCACGCTGTCTTCCTCTCGCCTTACGCGGTTTTCGCAGGTTAATGGCTGCGAACAACTGTTTCCGAGGTGTTATGTAGCGAGCCGCTTTCATTCGGCTACGCAACGTAACATTTGAACGCTTGACGGTCCGGATCCGGCCGCCTAGCGTTCCGGTTCGAAGCCTAGCTTGAAACGATTCACGATCTTTGCCGGGATCGTTGTCGAAGGGATGGGGGCGAGAAGCACACCGATGACCCCTCCCGAACTCGTGGATCCCGGTCCCGGTCGCACCACCGGGACGTTTCTCCGCGCACCCGGGTTTACGTCCCTTCTCGCAATCTCAACGTATGAATCGTTACTGGAGTTCCCGCGCCGCGCAGCCGAATCGGCTCCGACGGCCACCTCCGGTCAAGCGCGCCAGGCCTACCCGTGCCCATGCGGCGCCCCGCCGCATCCCCGTAGTCATCACCAGGGACGAGGGAGGACGGAGTGGAACAGGCCACACTGACACGCCGTGGCACCGACGATCCGCGTCTGAGCGAGGACGAACTCCGGTTGCTCGCGCAGATCGCCACAGGTGTCACCGCAGATGTGGCAGCGCGGAAACTCGAACTCAGCGCGCGGACGCTACGGAGGCGACTGCGAACGATATGTGACCGGCTCAATGTGAACACCCCCATCGAAGCCGTTGTGTGGGCGGCACGACGGCAACTCATCTGACTTCCAGTACGTGAGCGCCCCGGGGGGGTATGGGGCGCCCGCGGGCCACGGTCGGGCGTCCGGCGGCTAGGGTCACCTGTTTGTGGAGACAGCTATCCGCCGGGCCCGCGCGACGGACGTCCGGGCGATCCGGCGGCTGGTGGACCTGTACGCCGGCCCGGGCCGGCTACTCGCCAAGCCGACCGTGACGCTTTACGAGGACGTTCAGGAGTTCTGGGTCGCGGAAGACTCGCGGACCGGCGCCGTCGTGGGTTGTGGCGCGCTGCACGTCATGTGGGAGGACCTCGCCGAGGTCCGTACGGTCGCGGTGGACCCCGCCTGCCGCGGCCACGGAGTGGGGCACCGCATCGTCGCGCGCCTCCTGGAGACGGCGCGCGAACTCGGCGTCCAGCGCGTCTTCTGCCTTACCTTCGAGGTGGCCTTCTTCTCCCGGCACGGGTTCCGCCGGCTGCAGGGCAGCCCGGTGGCGCCCGAGGTGTACGAGGAGCTCCTGCGCTCCTACGACGACGGCGTGGCGGAGTTCCTCGACCTCGACCGGGTGAAGCCGAACACCCTGGGCAACACCCGGATGTTGCTCCACCTGGAAGGCGAGCGATGAGTGACTACGAGCCGGTCGAGGAGCTGACGCTGGCGCCGGTCATCCGCCGCGCCGGCGCCCGGGTCATCGACGCCGGATTACTGGGCATCGTGGGCTTCGCGCTGATCCTGCCCTTCATGGTGGCCGCGGTGGGCCTGGACGAACCGGGCAGCCACGGAAAGGACTCCTCCGTCTGGTCGGGGCCGGCCCTGTTCGGCTGGATCCTCGTCGTGGGCCTCCTGCCGTTCGCGTACGAGGCGGTGCAGCTCGCCCTGTGGGGCCAGACGCTCGGGAAGCGGATCATGAGCCTGCGGGTGCTGGCCGAGAGCGGCGAACCGCTGCGGCCGGCGCAGGCGGTCGGCCGCGCGGCCGTCAACAACCTGCTCTACCTGTTCGGCTGCGGCGTCGGCACGCTCATGGCCTACCTGTGGGCCATCTGGGACGAACCCCTGCACCAGGCCCTCCACGACCGGCTGACCGCCACGGTCGTGGTCGACGATCGGGAGTTCGAGACCGGCGACGACGGGCTGACCGGCACGATGGTGATCGACCGCGAGCGACGACCGGGAGTATGAGACCGAATGACGTATGAGGCCGTGCTCGCGGAGCCGTCACAGCGGCTGGTCGCGCGCCTGGTGGACACGCTCATCGTCGGCGTCCCCCTGGCCACCGTCGCCACCGAGATCTTCCCGCGCGAGACCGTGCAGACCGTCGTCGCGCCGATCGGGTTCGCCGCGGTGTTCCTGGTGTACGAGGTCGTGCAGCTCGCGCTCTGGGGCCGTACGGTCGGCAAGCGGCTGACCGGCATCCAGGTGATCTCGGCCGACGGCGCGCGCCTGCGCGTGAGCCAGGCGCTGGTCCGCTCGGCGATCTACGCCCTGCCGCCCGCGGCCCGGCCGGTGCCGGTGCTCAACGTGCTCGCGGGCATCTTCTGGCTCGCCGAGATCGGCCTGCTCTTCGAGGGAGATCACCGCCAGGCCCTGCACGACCGCGCCGCCGGCACGCTCGTCGTCGACGTGCGGCCCCGTGCGGCCCGGCCGCCCGAGGCGGAGGAGCCCGTCTCCGGCGAACCGGCGCCCGAGGAACCCCCCGTCACATGAGGCGGAGCTGCTGGTCGCGCGGCCGGCGGCGAGCGGCCTGCTCGGGCCGGGTGACGTACTTGCCGGGGATGCCGCGCAGGAACGGCGACGGGTCGCGGCGCCGGGAGCCGGACAGGTAGAGCGACGACTGCGCCCGCGTCATGCCGACGAAGAACAGGCGGCGTTCCTCGTCCTCGTCGGTGTCGGGCAGGCGCATCGGCAGCAGGCCGTCCTCGCACCCGACGATGAACACCACCGGGAACTCCAGGCCCTTCGAGGCGTGCAGGGTCAGCAGCGCGATCCGGTCGGCGCGCGGGTCGAACGCGTCCACCTCGGCGCCCAGGGCCAGCTCGCCGAGGAAGGTCTCCAGGTCGTCGCCGCAGCGTACGGCGAGCGGCGTGAGCAGCTCGGCCGCCGTGCGCAAAACCGTCTCGTCGTGCAGTTCGGCGAGCGTCTCCACCGCCGCGCGGATCCGCGCGGTCAGCTCGCCGCCGTGGTGCCGCAGTTCGTGCGCGATCTCCCGGACGCCCGGCCGTCTCACCAGGCGGTCGTGGGAGCGCTTCTGGTACGGCATGCCCGCGCGGGTCAGGGCCTCCATGACCGGCTCGGCCTGGGCGGAGGAGCGGTACAGCACGGCGATGTCGGAGAAGTCGAAGTGCTCGTCGTGGTGCCCGTCGGACCGTCCCGAATCCAGCGAGTGGAACGACGCGCCGCCCAGCAGCCGGTCGATGGTCGAGGTGACGAACTCCGCCTCGGCCTGCGCGTCGGCGCTCTCCTGCACGACGATCAGCCGCTCGCCGGGCCGCTGGGGGTCCAGGACCCGGTCCGGTACGAGGCTGGTGGCCCGGATGGCGGCCACCGCCCCGTGCACGATCGCCGGGGCGGACCGGTAGTTGCGGGTCAGCAGCACCTTCGTGGCCGCGGTGAAGTCGCCGGCGAACCGGAGGAAGAAGCCGACGTCCGCGCCGCGGAAGGCGTAGATCGCCTGGTCGGGGTCGCCGATCGCGGTGAGGTTGCCGTCCGCGCCGGCGAGCAGGCGGAGCAGGGAGTACTGCGTCTCGTCGACGTCCTGGTACTCGTCCACGCTGATCCACGGCCAGCGCTCGCGGTAGTGCGCGGTCAGGTCCGGGTCGTCGCCGAGCAGCGCCACCGGCAGGCGCAGCAGGTCGGCGAAGTCGGCCAGGCCGCGCTCGCGCAGGCGTTTCTCGAAGGAACCGCGCGCCTCGGGGTCGCCCGGGCCGCCCGCGCCGTCGAAGCCGGAGAGGAGCCGCCGCGCCTCCTTGTCGGAACCGGTCATCTCCCGGGCGATCTCCAGCCGCTCGGTCTCGTCGGCGATGCGGAAGTCCGCCGGCAGGCCGGCGCGCTCGTGCTGCTCCCGCAGGATCAGCGCGCCCAGACCGTGGAAGGTGGTGACGGTGAGGCGGGCGGCGCGGCCCGGCAGCAGCGCCTCCAGGCGCTCGCGCATCTCGTCGGCGGCCCGCCGCGTGAAGGTGATCGCCAGGCACCGCTCCGGCTCCACGTCACGCTCGGCGACGAGGTGGGCGATCCGGTGGGTCAGCGTCCGCGTCTTGCCGGTGCCGGGACCCGCGATGATCAGTAGCGGACCGTCCGGGTGCGCGGCGGCGACCCGCTGATCGGGGTCGAGGCCGTCGAGGATCGAGGAACCCTCATCGGCCTCGGCCGCCTCGGCGGCCTCGAGGATGTCCTGCTGGCCCTCCATCGGCGGCTCGGGAGGCGCGACGGCATCGCCGGGCGCCTCCTCCCGCGAGTCGTCTTCCGGCGCCGGCGGCCGTACGGGCCCGGCGGGGCGTACGGGCTCGGCGGGAAGGTCGAAGAGCCCGGCGTCGTCCGGGGCGCCGAGCAGCCCGACGGCGCGTTTGCCCTCGCGGCGCAGCTCACCGGGTGCGAACAGGCGGATCACGCCGTACTCGCCGTCGAACCCGGCCTCCCTGATCACGTCGCCGCGCCGCAGCCGGCCGATCGCCTCGGCCAGCAGCTCGCCCCCGGCCGCCCGTACGTCGTCCAGGGGGACGTCGTCGAGGATCGACAGCTCCGGGCCGAGCGTGGAGACCAGCTCGGCGATGTGGCCGAGCACGGACTTCGAACGCGGGCCGACCCCGCGGATCTCGCTGACGATCTCGGGCAGCGGGATGAGGTTGCGAAAGTCCGCGGCGCCCTCTGGCCGGCGCCCCTCCGGGTGGGCGGCGAGCTCGTCGACGCGGTAGAGCACGCCGAGGGTGAGCGGGCGCCCGCAGGACGGACACCGGCCGTCGTGAGCCTTGCTCTCCTCCGGCTCCAGGCGTACGCCGCACTTGCGGTGACCGTCGAGGTGATACTTGCCCTCCTCGGGGAAGAACTCGACGCTGCCGCCGTACCCCTGCCCGGTCTCCAGGGCGGCGCGCACGGCGTAATAGTCCATCTCCGTGGTGAACATCGACGCCTCGCGGGCAAGTGCGGGGGGTGAGTGCGCGTCTGAGTTGCTCACGAGGCGGTAGCCGTCGAGTGAGGGCACCCGCCAGTTCATCAGCGGATCGGAGGAGAGGCCGGTCTCCACGGCGAAAATGTGGTCGGCCAGGTCGTCGTAGCAGTCGGCCACCGCGTCGAAACCGGACTTGGAGCCGAGGACCGAGAACCACGGCGTCCACACGTGGGCCGGGACCAGGTACGAACCGGGGTCGCTCTGCAGGGTGATCTCGAGCAGGTGACGCGAGTCCAGACCGAGTATCGGCCGGCCGTCCGACGCGAGATTGCCGATCTTGGCAAGCGCGGCGGTGATGCGTTCGGCCGCCTCGAAGGACGGAGAATAAAGGAGATGGTGTACCTTCCGCGTGCGTTCACCCTTTTTGTAGATGGTGGAGATCTCCACCGAGAGCAGAAAACGAACCGGTTGGCGGCAGGCGGGCGGTAGTGTTCGGCTCACTCGGCGTTCGAGGTCGGGTCGCAGCCGGAACAGCCCCGGTTCTGCGGGCACGAGGTTCTCCCGGAGCTCCTCCATCCACGCGGGGTGGGTGAAATCGCCGGTGCCCACGAGCGACACGCCTTTGCGACCCGCCCACCACGCCAGGTGTTCAAGGTCACAGTCCTTGCTGCAGGCGCGGGAGTACTTCGAATGGATATGAAGGTCCGCGTAGAACGTCACGTCGTCGCCCGTCGTCTCTCGGATCGCGCTGGTGCCGCATTGGATCCTGTCATGCTCCGGGCCTTAAGATCGCCGGATCGCGCCGACCGATGGATTCCACGGCGCATGTTCGCTGCTCATGATCCCCAGGTCGGCGCGGGTGCCTGCCGGGTTGCGCATTCCGTGCTGGTCGCTGCCTGTTAAGTGCCGGTACGCGAGGGTTATTCGAGCGATACGTGGGCGCAGGTGCGCAGGAGGCCCCTGTACTTTTCGGACAGGCTGGCCGTCCGGCGCGCCGTCACGCTCCGCGCTGGGGTCCGGGTGCCGGAACGACTCACCCCAGCGTATCGATGCCCCGTGCAACGGTCGCCGGATGAGCCTCCGACCGGCCCGTAGGACCGGATGTCGCGCAGCGGCCGGGCCGAAAGCCGGGGCGGTGTGTGCGCCGCATGCGACTGCGGGACAATTCAAGGGCAGGGGCCGTACGCGCCCAGTCCGCTTGGGCGAGAGCTTGGGTGACCTCTTGGGTGACAGGTCCGATAACGCGAGAACGGAAGGCATGGGCCGATGTGGAACGACCTTGCGGCGCTCGTCCCCCCTCTCACGGTGGCCGCCGTGTTCTTCGCGGGCGTGTTCTGGGTGGTGCGGAGAGAGATGGGCGGTAAGCGGAGGCGGGAAGACGTGCCGGAGAAGCGCAGGGCGGGGCAGTAAGCCTCCCGCCGCCCGCTGGATTGCCGGTGATTACGCACCGTAACGTGCGTGCTAAACTTCCAGCGTTGGAATTGTCATCGGGAGCCACGGAGGTATATCTTTGGCAACCGAATGCAGTTTGCTCCGGTGAAAGGTCAGTCTCCATGGCAGAGCAGATCATTAAGCGCCTCATCGACGACATCGATGGGGGGGAGGCAGAGGAGACGGTCCAGTTCTCTCTCGACGGCGTCCCATATGAGATCGATCTGAGCGCCGCCAACGCTAAGAAGGTGCGGGATTCCCTGGCGCCGTTCGTGGAGCACGCCCGCAAGGCCGGCGGGGCTGCCGCCGGTGGTCGCCGGCGTCGGAGCCGCGCGGCGTCGAGCCGCGAGCGCAGCGCGGACATCCGCGCGTGGGCGAAGGCGCGTGGCATCAAGGTCAACGAGCGTGGACGCATCCCGGCGACCGTCGTCGAGGAGTACGAGCGCGCGCACTGATCGAACACAGCTCCGGTGAGTGGCCCGTCGCCCGGCCCCAGGGGGCGGCGGGCCGTTCGCTTGCGGCGTACGGGGAACATCGCGGCCCCGCGCGGTAGTTGGATGAGGATGAACGGGCTTGCCCAGGGGAACGTCTTCCGTTGGGACTACCGAGTGGCGGCTTCCGCCGGGCGGGCTAGCATGCGGAAGGACAGAGTCGGACATTCCGGCTACTGCCCAACCGCTCTGTGAGGAGCGACGAGATGTTCGAGAGGTTTACGGACCGCGCGCGGCGGGTTGTCGTCCTGGCTCAGGAAGAGGCCAGGATGCTCAACCACAACTACATCGGCACCGAGCACATCCTCTTGGGCCTCATCCACGAGGGCGAGGGGGTTGCGGCCAAGGCTCTGGAGAGCCTGGGCATCAGCCTCGAAGCCGTGCGCCAGCAGGTCGAGGAGATCATCGGCCAGGGGCAGCAGGCACCTTCGGGACACATCCCGTTCACTCCGCGGGCGAAGAAGGTCCTTGAGCTCTCGCTGCGTGAGGCACTTCAGCTCGGCCACAACTACATCGGGACCGAGCACATCCTGCTCGGCCTGATCCGTGAAGGCGAGGGTGTGGCCGCCCAGGTGCTGGTGAAGCTGGGTGCCGATCTGAACCGCGTGCGGCAGCAGGTGATCCAGTTGCTGCACGGATACCAGGGCAAGGAGCCCGCCTCCTCAGGTGGGCCCTCAGAGGCGGCCCCGTCGACCTCTCTTGTGCTGGACCAGTTCGGCCGCAACCTGACGCAGGCCGCGCGTGAAGGCAAGCTCGACCCGGTCATCGGGCGCGAGAAAGAGATCGAGCGGGTCATGCAGGTGCTGTCCCGCCGTACCAAGAACAACCCGGTCCTGATCGGTGAGCCCGGCGTCGGTAAGACGGCGGTCGTCGAGGGGCTGTCCCAGAAGATCGTCAAGGGCGAGGTCCCCGAGACGCTGAAGGACAAGCAGCTCTACACCCTCGACCTGGGCGCACTGGTGGCCGGTTCCCGCTACCGCGGTGACTTCGAAGAGCGCCTGAAGAAGGTGCTCAAGGAGATCCGCACCCGCGGCGACATCATCCTGTTCATCGACGAGCTGCACACGCTGGTCGGTGCGGGCGCCGCCGAGGGCGCGATCGACGCCGCCAGCATCCTCAAGCCGATGCTGGCCCGCGGTGAGCTGCAGACCATCGGCGCGACGACGCTCGACGAATACCGCAAGTACCTGGAGAAGGACGCCGCGCTCGAGCGCCGCTTCCAGCCGATCCAGGTCGCCGAGCCGTCGCTCAGCCACACGATCGAGATCCTCAAGGGCCTGCGCGACCGCTACGAGGCCCACCACCGCGTCTCGATCACCGACGGTGCGCTGGTGGCCGCGGCCCAGCTGGCCGACCGCTACATCAGCGACCGGTTCCTGCCGGACAAGGCGATCGACCTCATCGACGAGGCCGGCTCGCGCATGCGCATCCGCCGCATGACCGCGCCGCCGGACCTGCGCGAGTACGACGAGAAGATCGCCGACGTGCGGCGCGACAAGGAGTCCGCGATCGACGCGCAGGACTTCGAGAAGGCCGCCGCGCTGCGCGACCGGGAGAAGCAGCTTCTCCAGGCCAAGGCGCAGCGGGAGAAGGAATGGAAGGCCGGCGACATGGACGTCGTCGCCGAGGTCACCGAGGAGCTGATCGCGGAGGTTCTCGCGACGGCGACCGGCATTCCGGTCTTCAAGCTCACCGAGGAGGAGAGCGCCCGCCTGCTCCGCATGGAGGACGAGCTCCACAAGCGGGTCATCGGCCAGAACGACGCCATCAAGGCGCTGTCCCAGTCGATCCGCCGCACGCGTGCGGGTCTGAAGGACCCCAAGCGTCCGGGTGGTTCGTTCATCTTCGCGGGCCCGTCGGGTGTCGGTAAGACCGAGCTGTCCAAGACGCTGGCGGAGTTCCTCTTCGGCGACGAAGACGCGCTGATCCAGCTGGACATGTCCGAGTTCATGGAGAAGCACACGGTCTCGCGGCTGTTCGGGTCTCCGCCCGGATACGTCGGCTACGAAGAGGGCGGCCAGCTGACCGAGAAGGTCCGCCGCAAGCCGTTCTCCGTGGTGCTGTTCGACGAGATCGAGAAGGCCCACCCGGACATCTTCAACTCGCTGTTGCAGATCCTGGAGGACGGGCGCCTCACCGACGCCCAGGGCCGCGTGGTCGACTTCAAGAACACGGTCGTGATCATGACGACCAACCTCGGCACGCGCGACATCTCCAAGGGCCTGTCGGTCGGCTTCGCCCGGGAGAACGACGAGCAGGGCTCGTACGACCGGATGAAGGCCAAGGTCAACGAGGAGCTCAAGCAGCACTTCCGGCCGGAGTTCCTCAACCGCGTCGATGACACCGTCGTGTTCCACCAGCTCACGCCGAAGGAGATCATCCAGATCGTCGATCTGATGATCGAGAAGGTCGACGAGCGCCTCAAGGACCGCGACATGGGCATCGAGCTGCGCCAGGAGGCCAAGGACCTGCTGGCCGAGCGCGGCTACGACCCGGTGCTGGGTGCCCGGCCGCTGCGCCGCACCATCCAGCGGGAGATCGAGGACAACCTGTCCGAGAAGATCCTGTACGGCGAGCTGCGCGCCGGGGAGATCGTCATGGTCGGCGTCGAGGGCACCGGCGAGACGGCGAAGTTCACCTTCGCCGGCGAGCCCAAGCCCGAGTCCGCCGTCCCGGCCTCCGCCCCCGCCGGCGAGCCGGTCAACCACCCGTAACCGCACGACCCGACCGAGACCCGCGTTCCGCTCAGGGACGCGGGTCTCGGCGCGTTCGGCGGGTGGGTGGACCTCGTCATCCACGGCCGTGACCCGTACCTTGCCGGCGCCGGTCCTCAGGCCCGCCAGGGGCGGGCGCCGACCGACGATCTTCGTCGTGGTACGCCCGGCTACGGCCGCCTTTCCGCCGGTCGAGGGCACGACGGTGTCGCTGGCACCACCCCCGATCCGGGGTTCAGGGCCAGAGACTCCCGCATTCATCCTTGCGAGGGTTCTCGTGGACACCAGACCGCCGGAGAGGAGATCCCATGACGACGACGATGGCGCCACCGGTGAAGGCGGCCGGAGGGCCGGAGCGGCGACGGCGTGGACGCAGATGGCCGTTGATCCTGCTCGCCGTGCTGTGCGTGGCCCCTCTCGTGTATCTGCTGACCGCGTACATCCCGCCGGAGATGAGCCGCAGCCGGGTCCCGGAGACCGACACCTTCGCCTACGTGCTGCTCGTCACGCACATCTTCACGGCGTCGGTGGCCCTCATCGCGGGGCCGCTGCAGTTCTGGCCGTGGCTGCGGCGGCGCCGTAAGGCGCACCGCTGGATCGGACGCGCCTACCTCTTCGCCGGCGTGTTCCCCAGCGCGGTGATCAGCATTCCGGTCTCGGCGCAGACGTCCTCGTTCGGGGTGAGCAGCCAGCTGGCGACCGGACTGTTCTCGGTCGTGTGGTTCGGCACCGCCTACGCGGCCTATCGCACCGCCCGCCGGCGCCGGTACGCCGACCACCGGCAGTGGATGATCCGTAACTTCGCGCTGACGTTCGGCAAGGTCACCAACACGCTGCTCCAGGCGCCGGTCTACTTCCTCGTCGCGGCGCAGGACGGCGCTGTCGGACGCGGCGACGACGCCACCCTGATCACGCACGACATCGCCGGGACGACCTCGTGGCTCGCGTTCGTGCTGAACCTGCTGATCGCGGAGTGGTACATCCAGCGCCGCTACGGTTCCCTCCGTGCCTCGCGCCCGCGACCGGTCGCGCCCACGGCCGAAGCCGCCACGGCGGGCGAGCCCCGCCAGGCGGTCGATCCGGCTCAGGTCGGGAGGGCGTAGCGGCCGTCGTCCAGGGGGTCGACCAGGCCGTCCTCGATGAGGGCGGCGAGGGAGCGCTCGCGCTGGAGGGTGTCGGCCCACACGTCGTCCAGGGCCGCCTTCTCCACAGGGCCGTCGGCGTGGCGTAGGACGGCGAGGAGGCGGCCCCGGCACTGGCGGTCGGTGCCCGCGTACGTCTGGCCCTTGCGCGGCGGGCCGTCGTACGGGGGCTTGCCGGCCAGGCGCCACGTGCACTCCGCCACCAGGGGGCAGTCGGCACAGCGCGGGGCCCGGGCCGTGCACACCAGGGCGCCGAGCTCCATGATCGCCACGGACCAGCGGGCGGCCACCGGCGGGTCCTCCGGCAGCAGGGATTCGGCGAGGCGGACCTCGGCGGTCGTCTGGGTCTTCGGTGGGTACTCGACCCCGGTGACCACGCGGGCCAGCACGCGCCGGACGTTGGTGTCCAGCACGGCGTGCCTCCTGCGGTACGCGAAGCTGGCGACGGCCGCGGCCGTGTACGCGCCGACGCCCGGCAGGGCGCTCAGGCCGCGGTCCCGGCACACGATCTTCCACACGTGAGTGACCGGCCGTGGAGGAGTCGTCGTACGGCTGCCGCGGACCGACACCTCATCCGGCTCCAGGCCCAGGCGGGTCGCCATCTCGGCGGCCGGGAGGGTCGAGCTGTGCAGAGCGAAGTAGACGTACTGCCGCACACGCATCCGCGGATCCTATGCGGCGTGCCGGAGGTCAGACGTAGCGTTCGAGGATGGAGGACTCGGCCAGGCGGGACAGGCCCTCGCGGACGCTGCGGGCGCGGGCCTCGTCCACGCCGCCGACCGTCTGGAGGTCGTCGATGCCCGCGGCCAGGAGCTTCTGCAGGCCGCCGAAGTGCTCGACCAGGCGCTCGACCACCAGGCTCGGCATGCGGGGGACCTTGGCGAGGAGCCGGTAGCCCTTCGGGCTCACCGGGATGTCCAGCGGGTCGTTGCCGGAGAACGCCAGCACGTCCGCCACGGTCGTCAGGTCGAGGAGCTCGCTGGCCGACAGGCGGTTGAGGGACTCCAGGACGTCGGCGACCGGGCGGGGGCCGCGGCTCTGGGGCTGGTAGTCGCGGACGATGAGCTCGCGGTCGGCGTCGACGCCGGAGACCAGCTCGTCGAGCTGGAGTGACAGCAGGCGGCCGTCGGTGCCGAGCTCGACCACGTAGCCGTTGATCTCGTCGGCGATGCGGCGGACCATCTCCAGGCGCTGCACGACGGCGCTCACGTCACGGACGGTGACGAGGTCCTCGATCTCCAGGGCGGACAGTGTGCCGGCGACCTCGTCGAGGCGCAGCTTGTAGCGTTCGAGCGTCGCGAGCGCCTGGTTGGCGCGGGACAGGATGGCCGCCGAGTCCTCCAGGACATAGCGCTGGCCGTCGAGATAAAGCGCGATTATGCGCATGGACTGGCTGACCGACAGCACCGGGAAGCCGGTCTGCTTCGCCACCCGCTCGGCGGTGCGGTGGCGGGTGCCCGACTCCTCGGTCGGGATGGTCGGGTCGGGCATCAGATGGACGCCGGCGCGGACGATGCGGGTGCAGGTGCTGTCGATGACGATCGCACCGTCCATCTTCGCCAACTCGCGCAGGCGCGTCGAGGAGAACTCCACGTCGAGCTGGAAACCGCCCGTGCAGAGGCCGGCGACGATCTTGTCGTATCCGAGAACGATCAGACCGCCGGTGTGGCCGCGCAGGATGCGTTCGAGCCCGTCGCGGAGTTGGGTCCCCGGCGCGACGGCGGCGAGGGTTGCGCGCCGACGCTCGTCTTTACCCTTGTCATGTGCTGGCACGTGACCCCCGGAGGTCGCTGGACGGCGGTCAGTTTATCGGTGAACGCGTCCGGCAGCCTCCTCCGCTCGGCCCAAAGTGGGGGGCCCATGGTCATGCTTCAGAACCAAGCGCGGCGAACGCGATGTCCAACGCGGACCAGACGGCGTCCGTTTCCACCACTTGCATACCCTCATCGGTCACGATCGTGCCACTCGACCGCGTGGTGGGATCCAGCGAGCCCGTGGGCACGACCGCGCGCCGGTAGCCGAGCCGCGCGGCCTCCGACAGCCGGCGCTTGGCGGCCTGCACTCCGCGCACCTCGCCGGCCAGCCCGACCTCGCCGAACGCCACGAGATCGGCGGGCAGCGTCAGGTCGTTCGCGGCGCCCGTGACGGCCAGCGCCACCGCCAGGTCGACCGACGGCTCGCCCAGGCGCACACCGCCGACCGTCGCGGCGTAGACGTCGCGGTCGTGCAACTTGACCCCGCACCGTCGCTGGAGCACCGCCAGCATCATCGCCACCCGCGAGGAGTCGAGGCCGGAGGTCATCCGCCGGGGGTTGGCCAGCGGCGAGGGCGCCACCAGCGACTGGACCTCGGCGACGAGCGGCCGCCGGCCCTCGAGCGTGACGGTCACGCAGGTGCCGGGCGCGGGCTTCTCCTGCCGGGTCAGGAACAGGCCGCTCGGATCGGGCAGCCCCACGATGCCCATCTCCGACAGGTCGAAGCAGCCCAGCTCGTCGGTCGGGCCGTAGCGGTTTTTCACCGCGCGGATCATGCGAAGCCGGCTGTGCCGGTCGCCCTCGAAGTAGAGGACGACGTCGACCAGGTGCTCCAGGACGCGCGGGCCGGCGATCGAGCCGTCCTTGGTCACGTGGCCGACGACGACCGTGGTGATGCCGCGCTCCTTCGCGACGCGGATGAGGTTGGCCGCGACCTCGCGCACCTGGCTCACCCCGCCCGGCGCGCCGTCGACCTCGGCCGAGCCGATCGTCTGGATCGAGTCGACGACGAGCAGCTCGGGCGCCACGGAGTCGACCTGCCCGAGCACGGCCGACAGGTCGGTCTCGGCGGCGAGGTAGAGCTTGGCCGCGATGGCCCCGACCCGGTCGGCGCGCAGGCGCACCTGCTCGGCGGACTCCTCACCGGTGACGTAGAGCACCGGGCCGCGCGCGGCGTGCAGCGCCGCGACCTCGAGCAGCAGGGTCGACTTGCCGATGCCCGGCTCGCCGGCGAGCAGCATCACCGCGCCGGGCACCAGCCCGCCGCCCAGGACCCGGTCGAGCTCGTCCAGCCCGGTCGCGGTGGTCTGCGCGGCCTGCACGTCGACCTCGCCGATCGGCCGCGCGGGGGCGCTCACCGGACCGGCCGTGACGACCCGCGCGGGCTTGGCCGCGCCCGCGACGTCGACGGTGCCCCACGCCTGGCACTCGCCGCAGCGGCCGACCCACTTGGAGGTCTGCCAGCCGCACTCGGCGCAGCGGTACGCCTGTTTCCCGGTCTTCGCCATGGGGGTGACTGTACGCAGGGGTGCCGACAGTTCCGCGTGACAGTCGTTACGCAGGGTAAGAGAGTGACGACGGAGATCGCGACGAGCGGGGTACGGGGAGGCACGGATGCGCAGGTGGTCCGCGCTCGGGGCGGTTCTTCCGGCATTGGCCGCCACGATGGCGTTGCCCGCGACCGACCGCGCTCCCTCGGCCCACGCGGCCGTACGCACCCAGGCGCCGACGCGCGGTGAGGGCCAGGCGGCCGCCGAACGCACTCAGGCCGCTGTACGCACTCAGGCCGCCGTACGTGCCCTTGAGAGGGTGCGCGTCGCGGATCGCCTGTCCGCCGCTCGCGGGGCCCGGACGGCGGCGGCCCTGGTCGCCGGTGGGCGCTACGTCGCGATGGGCGACTCGTTCACGGCCGGGCCGATGATCCCGCGGCAGCACGGAAAGCCGTTCGCCTGCCTGCGCTCGGACCACAACTACCCCTCACTGCTCGCCCGCGCGCTCAAGGCCGGGGAGTTCGCCGACGTCAGCTGCACCGCCGCCACCATCGCGGACCTGTTCCGGCCCCAGCACGTCCTGTTCGGCGAGAACCCCGCACAGCTCGACGCCGTCACCCCCGACACCGCGCTGGTGACGGTCGGCATCGGCGGGAACGACGTGGGGTTCAGCAAGACCTTCTACACGTGCGCCGGGCTGAGCCTCACCGCGCCCAAGGGCGCGCCCTGCATGAAGCACTTCGGCACCACGCTCACCGACCGGGTCGCCGCCGCCGCACCGAGGATCGCCACGGTGCTTCGCAGCATCCGCGCGCGTGCGCCGCACGCGGTCGTGGTCGTGGTCGGCTACCTGCGCATCCTGCCCTCCGGCACCGGATGCTGGCCGTCGGTGCCCACGGCCGCCGGCGACGTGCCCTACCTCGACCGCGTCGAACGCTCGCTCAACCACATGCTGGCCCAGGAGGCGCGTCGGGGCGGCGCGCTGTTCGCCGACGACTACCGCGGCGGCGCCGGCCACGACATGTGCGCCAGGACACATCGCTGGGTCGAGCCGCTGCTGATCACCCACGCGGCGGCGCCGATCCACCCGAACGCCACCGGCATGCGCGTCGTGGCCGACCGCGTCCTGGACACTCTCTCCGCCGCCAGGGCCGCCGCCGACCGTTAGGGCCTGCTGGTGCCGACGATGACGGCGCGGCCCAGTGTGTGCGGGATCATCGTGATGTTCAGCATCGCCAGGCTCGCCTCCGGCGGAAGGTCGAGCGTCTCGACGCCGAGCGCGGTCACGCAGACGAACATCCGGTGCGTCCCGGTGCCGGGCGGCGGCTTCGCCCCGGTGTACGCCCGCACGCCGAGGTCGTTGGCCAGTGTCACGCCCAGGTCGGCGGAGCCGTGGGGGAGACCGCCGGCGGTCGCCGGAACATCCTTCACCGCCCAGTGCCACAGGCCGCCGGGGATCGGGGCATCGGCGTCGAACGCCGTGACGACCAGGCTCTTCGTGCCCTCCGGCAGCGGTCCCCAGGACAGCTCGGGCGACTCGTTCGCCGGCTGGTAGGCCGATGGCGGCAGCGGCCCGCCGTCGTCGAAGTCCTTGCTGGCGATCGGGAAGGACGGGGCCGGGAACGCGAGCTCGTAGGGGTTCACGCACTTCTCCTCTCAGGAAATACAGCGACGCTGTACAACGAAAGTGTACAGCGATGCTGTATACCTCTGTTCATGGACGAGGAGCTGGCCGAAGAGCTGCGCGCGGCCATCGGTGACTTCGTACGCCGCGTACGCCTGCACGACCACATGCCCCGCGGTCAGGCGGCGGTGCTGGGGCACCTCGACCGTACGGGCCCGCTGTCGATCGCCGACCTGGCCCGCCGGGAGGGCGTCAGGCACCAGACCATGACGCGGACGGTCCATCTCCTGCACGACCGGGCGCTCGTCGCGCTGAGCCCGGACGAGCAGGACCGCAGGCGGCAGGTCGTGACGATCACGGAGTACGGCAGGCGGGCCCTGGACGGCGAACGCCGCCACCGGGCGTCCGGCATCGCACGGGCGATCCGCGACGACCTGGACGACGACGAGCGTGAGATCGTCCGCCGGATCCCGGAGATCCTCGGCAAGCTGCGGCCCTGACCGGGCCGATCGCGGTCAGTAACGCCGCCACCACAGGTTGACGGCGTAGTCGACCTCGCAGCCCGGCACCTCGGCCAGGAACGCCGTCGCCAGGTCCGCCGGGAACTCGATCCGCAGCACCGCCTCCAGCGCCGCGCGGTCGGTGAACCGCCAGCTCATGTCGATCGGCGTACGAGAGAAGCCCTGCCGGGCCCAGAACCGCTCCACGGCGACCGGATCGTAGGACGGCAGCCACCGCCGGAACCACGAGCCGAACGTCGACCGCGTCGCGTCATTGTCGATCACGAAGGCCGCGCCGCCGCGCCGCATGACCCGCTCCAGCTCGGCCAGCCCCGGCTCGCACCCCGGGCCGAAGAAGTACGCCCAGCGGGCGTGCGCGACGTCCACGGAGGCGGGCGGCACCGGCAGCGCCTGGGCGGCCCCGACGCGTACGGCCACTCCCGGGGTGCCCGCGACACGCCGGCGCGCCGCGGTCGCGAGGGCCTCGTGCGGCTCGACGCCCAGCACCTTCGCGGCCGCACGGGCGAAGCGCGGCAGGTGGAAGCCCGTGCCGCAGCCGATGTCCAGCACGGTGGCGCCGTCCCAGGTGCGGACGGCGCGCATGGCCTCCTCGATCCGGCCGTCCGGATCGGCCGCGAGGTTCTCCATTTCGTACACCCGCGGGGCGTTCCAGATGTTCGGACTGGCTATGGCTCCGGCAGCGATCACCGCTCCACGGTAGACGCGTGGGGGATCCCACAACGTTCTGGGCCGAGGAACGCATAGGCTTGCCGATTGTGGATGAAGTCCTCCAGGTCCCCGACGCGCCGATCGTGCTGTCGACGGCGTCCGTCTACCCGGAGAAGACGCCCGCCGCGTTCGAGATCGCTGCACAGCTCGGATACGACGGGCTCGAAGTCATGGTGACCACCGACCCGGCGAGCCAGGACATCGATGTTCTCCGCAGGTTGTCGGACTACCACCAGATCCCCATCCTGTCCGTGCACGCGCCCTGCCTGCTGCTCACCCAGCGGGTCTGGGGCCGTGAGCCGTGGGGCAAGCTGATGCGCTCCAAGGACGCCGCCGAGAAGCTCGGCGCGCGTGTGGTCGTGGTGCATCCGCCGTTCCGCTGGCAGCGGGAGTACGCCCGGGAGTTCGAGCAGGGTCTCGCGCGCATGCAGGAGGAGACCGACGTCGTCTTCTCGGTGGAGAACATGTTCCCCGTACGCGCGCGGACGACCGAGGTCGGCATGTACGCCCCGCACTGGAACCCGATCGACCAGCCGTACCCCAACGTCACCATCGATCTGTCGCACACGGCCGTGTCCGGCTCGGACCCGCTGGCGATGGCCGAGGCGCTCGGCGACCGGCTCGCCCACCTCCATCTCGCGGACGGCATCGGCGTCGTCAACCGCGACGAGCACCTCGTGCCCGGCCGCGGTAACCAGCCGGCCGCCGAGATGCTCGAACGCCTCGCCGCCCAGCGTTACACCGGGCAGGTGGTCGTCGAGATCAACACGCGCCGCGCGACCGGCCGCGACCGGCGGATCGACGATCTGGCCGAGTCCCTCGCCTTCACGCGGCTGCACCTGGCGGCCGCCCGCCCGGCCGGTGCCTGGCGGGTCGACTCCGAGGGCGAGGTCTCGCCCTCCTGAGAGGGGCGTCGCGGCCACGGCGCGACACGGCGAGCGGCCGCATCGGTCAGGTTCCGGCCTGGGCCGGGTACCAGCGCTGGTCGTCCGACAGGTAGTCCGGGTCGCAGGGCACCTGCTTCAGGTCCGCCGGCTTCTCGGCGGCTACGCACAGCCCTGTCGCCCGGTTGACGAGAAGCGAGCCTCCGATCCAGCCCTGGGCGTCGTCGTAGGTGCACGTCGTGGTGAACACGCGGCCCTGGGCGTCACCGGTCAGGCACTGGTCCGTCTGCTGGTTCCGCATCGCGAAGACCGCGCCCACCGCGCCGGGCTCGCCGGCGAGCGTCGGGCTGGTCCACTGCTGGTGCGCCTCGTCGTCACAGGGGGCGAGGAACGCCTGCCCGGCGGCGCCACCGTCCAGGCAGTACCCCTCGTACGCGCCGTTCCACCAGACCCCGGGGTCGACGCTCGCGGACGCCGGCACGACCCCCACGCCGGCTAGCGACCCACCCAACACACCGAGGAACACCGCCGAAGCCCCGGGCAAATGTCTCCTGCGCATCGTCACCATCCGCCTTCCGCGCTACCGACTGCTATTCCGGCGAAACTAACGGGCCGAATCGAGAGGAGGGAATGCGTTGTCAGGGCTGGTAAGGGACCTGTAAGGACTGTGCGGCGACATATTGCTCCCTCTCCTTCCGCTGCCACCGGCGGTGCCTGGCGGGTCGACCCGGAGGGCGGGGTCTCGCCCTCCTGAGAGACCGCCCGCGGGCCCGTGCGCTACCGCGAGGCGTCCAGGGGGAGTCGCCGTCGGTGACCCTCGCCCGCCGTGCGACAGGGCGAGGGTCACCGACGGTCTCTCAGTCCTCCTCGCCGAGCTTGTCGAGCAATGCGCGTGCCTGATCGGCGAAGCCCGCGTGCCCGGATCCGATCGCCTGCCGCAGGTGTCTCCGGGCCGGTTCGGTGTGGCCGTCGCCGTGCCGGATCTCACCCAGCCGGTACGAGGCCTCGCCCACGAGTTCGGCGTTCTCCGTGCCGGTGGCCAGGGTGAGCTCGTAGAAGCGCACCGCGGCGTCACGGTCGCCCAGCCAGTACGCGAGCTCACCCAGATGTGCGGCCGCCATCGGCGCCTGGCTCGTGTCTCCGGTCCGGCCGCCGGAGTCGATCACCTGCTGATACCAGCGCAGCGCCTCGGGCCAGTCCCGGTCCCGTTTCGCCAGCGACCCGAGGTACATCTTGGCGAGCACCGTCGCGACGGAGTCCGATCCGGCGGCGGTCCGTACCGCACGCAGGTAGAGCTCCCGTGCCCGATCCGGGTCCTCATCGTGGAACGTCCTACCGAGACCGACCACGGCGCGGCGGCCGAACTCGCCCTCGGTCTCGCAGGCATCGGTCAGGACCTCGCGGGCCTCCTCGACGCGGCCGGCCTCCACCAGGGTCTCCCCGAGGGTGAGCAGGGCGGCGGGTTCGCCGCTTTCCGCCGCGGCGCGCAGTGTGCGCAGTGATCCCTCGCTGTCTCCCCGCTCCCTCTGCATGACGCCGAGCAGGCTGCCGAGCAGGGCCTGCGCGTTCGGATCGAGCGCGGTGTCGGCGGGGGCTTCCGCAGCCTCCCGCGAGACGTCCTGTCCCGCGGATCGCGCGGCGACCTCGAGCGCCCGGTCGTGCTCACCCGCCTCCTCGAGCATGGGCACCAGCGTGACGCCGGCGGCCAGCCGCACGTACGGATCGTCGGACGCCACGAGTCGTTCGAGCAGCGCGCGGGCCTCGGCGGCGGCGCCGTGTTCGGCGAGAAGCTCCGCGAGCTTCACCAGCAGGCGCGGATCGCCGTCCGGCGGGAAGGCCGCCGCGCCCTCGTAGTACGTGCGTGCGGCGTCCAGGTCGCCGCGTTCCACGGCGACCGTCGCATAGTCCTCGGCGATCCGCGCCGCGTCGTTGGACGCTCCGCCCGCGGCCGCCAGGTGGAGCGCGCGTACGGCCGCGGCGGCGTCGCCGGCCCCGTCGGCCTCGCCGGCGACGGACGCCAGGGCGTTCAGCGCCCGCTGATGGCACTCCTGATCATCCTCGTCCGGGTCCGGGTGACGGACGCCGGCGGCCACGGCGGCGCCGAAGGCCTCGGCGGCATCCGCGAGCCGCCCGTCCTCGGCCAGCCAGAAGCCCATGTGAGTGCCCGCGAACAGCGCCCGGCCGGGATCGTCGCCGGTCAGTACCGACTCCATCACCCGATATGCGGCACCGGACTCGCCGAGCTCCCACAGCACCCGGCCGAGCTCGACCTGGATGGAGGGAACGGTCGCCGGGTCGGCGCCCTCGATCGCCGTGCGGTAGCGCGCCGCGGCCTCCGCGAGGTCGCCGCGGGCCTTGGCGAGATCGCCCAGCGTCCAGACGCCGATGGTGACCGTCTCGGGGTCGCCGCTGTCGATCGCGCGCCGCGCGGCCTCATCGGCAGCGGTGTGATCTCCCTGAAGCGCCAGCAGGCCGATCAGCCGGCGGAGGCAGGAGAGTGCAAACGGATGGTCCACGGCCGCGCCTCGTTTCAACACGTCGACCGCGGCGTCGATGTCGCCGGCCAGGTCGTACGCGTGGGCGAGGTTGTCGCAGACGACGGCCACCTGCTCGGGCGTGCCGAACTCCTGCACCATCGCGCACAGGCCGGCGGCCTCGTCGGGGCCCTCTCGCAGCTTCTCCAAGGCGGCGGTGAGGACGAAGTTCGCGGCGCGCTCGGCGTGTTCGGTGCCGGCGGCCTGTTCGAGCAGTGGCCGCAGGGCCTCGAACCGCCCGTCGAACAGCGCGATGTGCACCTCGGCGATGACGGGTGAGCCGTACTCCCGAGTGAAGAGGTCCAGCGCGGCCGTCCGGTCGCCCTCGTGCAGTCGCAGCAGCGCGCGTTCGCGGAGGCTCGCCGCGCCGAGGCGCTCCTTGGCCGACACCCGCACCAGCGGATCCTCCGCGGCGGTGGCCCGCTCGTACGCCTCGCGCGCGCCTTCGGCATCGCCGGCCTCGCTCAGGTAGCCGCCGAGCTCGTACGCGGTGGAGGCGAGGCTCCCCTCGGCGTGCTCCACGCCCGCCTCGGCGAGCCGTCCGAAGGACGCGATGGCGCGCTCGGCCATCGCGGCGGCCTGTGTCACCTCGCCCCGGCCGGCGAGCAGCCGGGCCAGCATGACGCACGAATAGGCCGCCTCGAGCTCGCCGCCGTCCTCGTCCTCGATCGACTCCCGGTAGTACGCGGCGGCGGCGTCGAGATCGCCGTTCGCCTCGAGGGCCTTGCCGATCAGCAGACCCACGTGGGAGCCTTCGCCGGTCTTGTCGATCTGAAGCGCCCGGGCCTCGGCCGCCCGGCCCGCGGCGACGAGCAGGTGGATCACGGTGTCCAGGAGCCGGCCGTGCGCGTCGTCGTCGGGTTCCGTGGCCTCGAGCGCCTGCCGGTAGGCCGCAGCGGCGCCATCCAGGTCGCCGAGCCGGTGCAGCGCCTCGCCGAGCGCCTCGGCGCCGACCTTGGCCAGGTGCTCGTTGTCGCCGTCCGCGGCGCGGGCCCATGCCTCGGCCGCCCCCGCGTGGTCGCCCGCGTCATCGCGCAGCGCGCCGAGGAACAGCGCGGCCTCCTGGGCCTTGGCGGGGTGGCCTTCCGCGACCGCCAGAGACAGCGCGGCATCGGTGGCCGTCGTATCGCCCGCCCGCTGCCATGCGTGCGCGGCCTCCACGGCGAGCCAGGTGGCCACGATCATGCGGACGTCATCGGGGTCGTCGGCGTGCTCCCGCACGGTGGCCAGGTCGGCCGCGGCACCCTCGAAATCCCGGTCGAGCAGCCGGCGCGCGAAACGGCCGTGCTCGGCGAGCTCCGGATGGTCCTCCGGGATCGACGCGTACGCGGCGCGGGCGGCGTCGAAGTCGTCCAGGCGCACCCGGGTCAGACCGAGCAACCAGGCACTGCGCGGCGCCTGCAGCCGATCACCACGGGCCACGATCCGTTCGTGCACCGTCGCCGCGCCCGCCAGATCCTCTCGCTCCTCCAGGATCTCGATCATCTTGGTCTCGGCCTCGATGCCCAGGTCCGGATGTCCGGAGCCGGAGACGGCCTCGTAGGCGGCGAGCGCCTCATCGGCGTCGCCCTCCTGGCCGCGCCCCTGCAGCGCCGACCCGAGCGCATGGGCCACCCACGGCGCGAGCGCCGGATCTCCGTGTGCGTGGGCGCGGCGCAGGAGTTCGATCACCTCGTCGACCTCGTCGTCGGGGCGGATGATCCAGGAGAGCGCCGCAGCGTGCGACAGCGCCAGCGGATCACCGGCCGCGGCGGCCTCGTTCAGCAGTTCGACGCCACGCGAACGTGGCACCCCGAGGTACACGTACGCCTGCGCCAGCGTGCTCTTGGCCAGCGCGGCCACGGCGAGGTCGGGATGCCCGGCGCACTCCTGAAGGCGTGCGATGCCGGCATCGCGGCCGAGCCGTTGGTAGTCGACCCATGCGGAGAGCACCGGGTGCGGCGCTCCGCCCTCACCCGAGACGATCAGATGCCGGTCCACGGCGGCGGCGAAGCCGTCCGTGAACGCGCCGCTGTCGGCGATGTGCTCGAGGAGTTCCTCGGCCTGCTCGGGGTCGCCCTCCCCGAGTTCGAGCAGAGCCAGGGTGCGGGCGGCTCGCGCGGACACCCCCTCGATCTCAGCATCGATCACCGTGCGCAGCAGCGTCCGAGCCCGAACCGGATCGCCCTCACGCAGTCGCTCGAGCGCGGCGTCGCAGTCGTCGACCGCCTGCTCCCGTCGTTCGTCCGGGCCACGCGCGGCCATGTCGGCCTGAGTGAGCGTCATCTGCGCCTGAAACGCCACGTCAGGGTCGTCGAACTCGGCGGCCCGGCGAAGCAGCGCGACGATCTCCGCGCGCCGCGGGTCGGCGGCCGGCAGCCCGTGCAGCAGCATCCCGAGGAAGTGCACGGCTCCCTGGTGGAACTCAGAGCCGGTTTCGAGCACCACCCGCCAGCAGGCGACGGCGTCGTCCACCTCACCCGCCTCGGAGTACACCTGGCCCAGGCAGGCCCGCGCCTCCAGGGCGAAGCGCGGGTGGCCCGACTCGACCACCCGCCACAGGATGGCGCGGGACTCCTCCTCGTCGCCGAGTTCCCGGGCGAACTTGGACTCCTGGATCAGCGCGTCGAGCCGTACCTCCGGACGGTGGTCATCGGCGGCGCGCCGATACGCCTCTCGTGCCTCGAGGTGTTCTCCCAGGTCGAAGAGGGCCGCTCCGAGCAGCTTCTCGGCCATGCCGCGTTCGGCCGGGTCACCGACCGCGATCGCGTGTTCCATGACGCGGCGGCACTCGTCGAACTCGCCTCGCTCCGCGTAGATCGAGTACAACCGGAAGGCCGCCTGGGAGCACAGTTCCGGTATGCCGTGCGAGAGCATCATGTTCAGCCCGGCCAGGACGACCTCGTGATCGGCCTCGCCCTCATCGTCGTCCAGGAGGTGAGCGATCGCCTCGTACGCCTGCCAGGCCTGGCGCTCGCGCTCGCCGCCGTCGTCCGGCCACCGCGCGGTCTCGAGCTCCTCCGCGAGTTCGGCGACCGCCGGGACACCGCTGCGCCTGGCGCGTTCCAGAGCCTCCGCGGACGCGTCGAGGTCGCCCAGCCTGCGCAGCACCCGCACCAGGGAGACCTCGGCCATCGCGGCGATCTCGGAGTCGGCGCCGGAGGCGGCTGTCAGCAACGGGCGATGGGCGAGCGCCCACTGCTCGTCGCCGGTCAGCATCAGGCCGAGACAGATCGCGGAGCGCTGTGCGAACACGGGGTGCCCTGTCGCGATCACGGAACGGTGTGCCGCCTGGGCGCCGCCGGGATCACCGCGCTCCTCCAAGAGCCGGCCGAGCGCGTGAGACGCCTCGGGGACGATCGTGTGGTCGCCGGAGACGACCACCTCCCGCAGCAGTACGGTGGCGCCCTCCAGGTCGCCCTGCCGCCACCTGTCGGTCGCCGTCTGGAGCCGCTCGGCCCACGAAGTCATCCGCTTCCCCTGCAATCGGAATGTGGCAAGTGATTGTTCGATTACGCAGGCGAGGAAAAATACATGATCGAGTACCTGCTTTCTGGCTTGCTGCCCTATTTGTTGTGATGTCGAGCGGCTCGGGTCCCCCGGGCCGGCGACACGCTGCCGGCTTTTATCCAGGGGCGCCGGACGATGCCGCCGCATCGGGCGGGAGGTGCCTTAACCTGAGGTCGATCGGGACGACGAGGTCCCCGTCCGAGAGGGGGAAGGTTGCTCCGCCGGGTCCTCTTGGCCGCCTCGCACAGCGGCGGCGTACGCCGGCTCGTCGAGACCGCGCCGTACACCAGAAACGTCGTGAAAAGGTTTGTCGCGGGTGAGTCCGTGACCGACGCCCTCACCGTCACCGAACGGCTCATCTCCGACGGGCTGCTCATCACCTTCGACCATCTCGGCGAGGAAACGGTGGAGGCCGCCCAGGCCGAGACGATCACCGGCCGGTACGAAGAACTGCTCACCCGGCTCGCCGCGAACGGCACCGGCACGCGCGCCGAGGTCTCGGTCAAGCTCACCGCGCTCGGCCAGCTCCTCGACGACGGAGAGAAGATCGCGCTGGAGAACGCCCGGCGGGTCTGCGCCGCCGCCCGCGCCGCCGGCACGACGGTCACTCTCGACATGGAGGACCACACGACGGTGGACTCCACGCTGCGCGTGCTGAACGAGCTGCGCGAGGAGTACCCCACCACCGGGGCGGTCATCCAGGCCTACCTGCGCCGGGCCGAGGAGTACTGCGTGGCCCTCGCCGACGAGGGTTCGCGGGTGCGGCTGTGCAAGGGCGCCTACCGCGCGCCCGCCTCGGTCGCCTTCACCTCCCGCGACGAGATCGACAAGTCGTACGTGCGCTGCATGAAGGTGCTGATGGGCGGGCGCGGGTACCCGATGCTCGCCACGCACGACCCGCGCCTGATCGAGATCGGCGGCTCGCTGGCCGGCCTGCACGGCCGCGAGCCCGGCAGCTTCGAATACCAGATGCTGTACGGCATCCGTCCGAACGAACAGCTGCGGCTCGCGCGCCAGGGCGCCCAGGTCCGCGTCTACGTTCCGTACGGCGAGGAGTGGTACGGCTACCTGATGCGCCGCCTGGCCGAGCGCCCCGCCAACCTCGGCTTCTTCCTGCGGTCGCTGGCCACCAGGTCCTGAGGCGAGGCGGACCGCCCCCGCACGCCGGGGGCGGTCCGCGATCGAGGTCAGGCGCCGAAGTAGGCGCGGAGGATGGTCTGGTCGATGGCGCCGCCGCCGGAGTCGGTGGCCCGTACGCGTAGCGAGACGGCTTGGCCCTTGGTCGCGTGGGGGAGTGCGGCGGAGTAGTTCCCGCCTGTTCCGGTCACGCGGGCCGCCTGCCAGGTCTTGCCGTCGTCGAGGGAGGTCCACAGTTTCAGGCCGGTGGCCTTCGCCGGGGTCGCCCCGGCGACACGCGAGACGGTGAACCTCGCCGTGTCACCGTCCGGGTGGTTGAACAGGTCCAACGGCAGCGTGTAGTCCACCAGGAGCAGCGGCACCCGCGCCTGGTCCGGCCGGGACCGGAACGTCCAGCTGGTCGTGGTCTTCGTGGAGACCGGCAGGGCCTTGGAGGCGTCCACCTGGTAGTCCAGCCGGTAGGTGCCGGCGGTGGCCGGCACGGTGAAGTCGCCGTGTGACGAGTCGACGGCGCCCGCCTTGGCGCCGTTCGCGTACAGCGTCATCGTGCGCGAGCTGACCGCGTCCCAGTCCGGGTCGTCGGTCAGGCAGTCGAAGCCGTCGGTGAGGTCCTGCAGATCCACCAGCTCGACGTGGATGTTCCCGCGACTGCGAGTGGTCGCGTTCGGGGCGCAGAAGCTCGCCGTCGGCTCGGTCGCCGAGTACGGGCCGGGCCGGAACGGCTGGCGTCCCCACGCCTCGGTGCGCGTGCTGCCCGGGGCGAAGTGCCGGATCGGGAGCTGGGTGACCCAGGACGCCGCCCCGAGGTCCGGCGGGAAGGCCTCGTCCAGCCAGCCGACTCCGCTCTCGGCGGTGACATGGTCCGTACGGGTCGAGCCCGCCGGCACGTCGCTCGACGCCTCGTTGATGAGGTAGCCGCCCGGGCTGACGCCGTAGCGCTTCTCGCCGACCGGGTCCTTCGCGTCCCCCTCGACGGCGCCGAACCGCTGGTCCACCCGCGCCATGGACGCCGGGTCCACCTGGTAGTCCACCGTCCCGGGGACGCTCGTGCCCAGGTCGTGCAGCACGTCGTCCACGGTCTTGCCGCCGTCGGTGAGGCGCGCGGCGACGTACGCGTGGAAGGTCCCGGTCCGTACGCCGGCGATCGGGGTCGTGTAGACGCGCGGCGAGCCGTCGAAGGCGTAGAGGCCGGTGGCCCAGACGGCGCCGCCGAACCCGCGTTCCACCTCAAGGCCCTGGACGGCCGCCGGGTCGGGCTTCATGCCGGGCGCCGACACCTTCACCGGCTGTGCGCGGGAGGCGTCCAGCGGCAGGGTCGTGTCGCCCGTCACGGTCAGCTCGGCGTCGCCGGCGAACGCCGAGCGGTCGCCCGCGGTGTCGTCGACGGTGCCGAAGACCATGTAGCGCCCGGCCGGCACGGTCAGCGTCGCGGTGCCGTCCGTGCCGATCTCGGCGTCACCGGCGAACAGCGTCGGGTCGTCCAGGTCGACGACGCTGACGTATCCGCCGAGAGCGCCGTCCGGGGTGTCCGGCAGCGCCGTCGCCTTCAGCGTCAGCGTGTGGGTCTCGGCCTGGAACGCCGCCCCGACCGGAGTCCGCAGCGACACGCCGTCCGCCCGCGCGGTGACCGCGCCGCTGTAGCGCCCGGCGGTGGTGAGCCGCCGCGGATCGAGCGAGACCGTGACTCCGGCGGAGCCGCCGGCCGGCACGGTCACGGTGTCCGGCAGTTCGAGCGCCGGCACCGCGGTCCCGTGGACGTCGGCGAGATTCGCCGAAAGCCACAGCGTGACCGCGCTCTTTCCGCTGTTCGTCCAGGTCAGCCGCTTGGTGATCGTCGTGGTCGCGCCGTGCGGGATCGAGCCGAACGCGGCGGCGGACTGGTCGCCGACGACCGCCGCGGTGGCCGCCGCGCCGATGTCGAGCCGCCCGGCGCCGGCCTGGTAGACGGTGCCCGGCACGGCGTCGGAGGTGGAGACCAGCGCGGCCTTCAGCCGGTCGGCGCTCCAGCCGGGGTGCCGTTGCAGCAGGTCCGCGGCTGCCCCGGCCACGTGCGGTGTCGCCATGGAGGTGCCGCTCGATGAGGTGTACGTCGCGTCGACGACCTGGCCCATCGCGGTACCCGCGGCGCGTGCCGCGACGATGTCCACGCCCGGCGCGGCGATGTCGGGCTTCATCAGCGTGCCGCCCCGGCTGGAGAAGTCCGCGACGTGGTCGTCGTCGTCCACGGCGCCGACGGTGAGAGCGGAGGCGGCGGCGCCCGGAGCCTCGACCGTGTCGGCGTCCGGGCCGTCGTTGCCGGCGGCCACGACGAACAGGGTGCCGTCCTTGGCGCTCAGTTCGTCCAGGGCCTTGGTCACCGGGTCGTTCGCCGGGTCCGGCGACCAGGAGCCGAGGCTCATGTTGACGATCGGCGCGTTCGCGGCGGCCCACTCCATGCCCGCGATGACGTCGGACTCGTTGCCGCTGCCGTCGTCGCCCAGGACCTTGCCGATGAGCAGGTCGGCGTCCGGTGCGACCCCCTTGCGCTCGCCGTTCGCCGCCGCTCCGGTGCCGGCGATCGTCGCGGCGACGTGGGTGCCGTGGCCGACGTGGTCGACGGTGTCGGGGCTCTGGCTGAAGTTCTTCTGCTCGGCGACGCGTCCCCTGAGGTCCGGATGGGTGGCGTCCACGCCGGTGTCCAGGACGGCGACCTTCACGTCCTTGCCGGTGGCGCCCGCCGTCCAGGCCGCGGGCGCGCCGATCCGGGTGAGGTTCCGGTCGAGCGCCTGGGCGTGCACCTTGCGGTCGAGCCAGACGTGCCGGGCGCCGGTCAGGCCGGCCGCCTTGAGCCCCTTGGCCTTCGGCTGCCGGACGGCGACCGCCCCGAGGCCGCTCAGCGTGTGCCGGACCGCCAGGGCCTTCGCCGCCGAGCCGCCCTGAACGATCAGTGGCAGGTCCGCGCGGTGCGCGTCGTCGTCGCCCTCCCGGATCAGGGCGGTGACGTCGAACAGCTCCGGGTCGTACACCCTCCCGATCTCGGGCGCGACGTCGAGCGGGTAGACCCGCACGCTCCCGTCCGGCCGTACGTCCTTGCGGAACGGCACCGAACGGCGTCCGGACCCGGGTTTCACCGACACGAGCGGCGGCCCGCTCGCCTGGGTGCGTACCTGGACGACGTCCCCGGTCAGCAGGGTCACCTTCCACGAGTGGCCGGAGGGCAGCCGGGAGGGCGGGGTGGGGGCCGCCGTCGCGGCGGCTCGGGCGGCGGCCGGCGTCCCGGCGAGCACGAGCCCGGTCAGAGCGAGGGCGATGCCCGCTCGGCGTCTCTTCATGTGACGTCCGTCTCATCGACAACAGTGGTCAAGGAGTATTGGTCACAGAGCGGGATTCCTTTCCCCTCAAATCAGGACGTTCTCGTTCGTGCAGGTGACGGGGGGCGGTCGAGCGGGTTCCGGGCTCGATACGCTTCGTCACGTGACAGGAAAGGGACGGAAATGATCGCGATTCTCGGTGCGGGCAAGATGGGCGAGGCGCTCCTGTCCGGCGTGCTGCGCGCCGGCCGGCGCCCCTCCGACCTGCTCGTCACGGTGCGGCGGGAAGAACGCGGTGCGATGCTGCGCCAGCGCTACGGCGTCGAGGTCGTCACCAACGCCGAGGCCGCGCGGGCCGCGGACACGCTGGTCCTGGCGGTCAAGCCGCAGGACATGGGCACGCTGCTGGGCGAGCTGAAGGACCACATGACGGCCGGGCGGCTGGTGATCTCGATGGCGGCCGGCATCCCGACCGCGTTCGTCGAGGAGCGGCTGCCGCCCGACGTGCCGGTCGTCCGCGTCATGTCCAACACGCCCGTGCACGTCGACGAGGCGATGAGCGTGATCTCGGCCGGCACGCACGCGACGGAGGAGCACCTGAAGCTCACCGAGGAGCTGCTGTCCCCGGTCGGCAAGGTGCTGCGCATCCCCGAGTCGCTCCAGGACGCCGCGACCGCGCTGTCCGGCAGCGGCCCGGCGTACTTCTACTACCTGGTCGAGGCGATGGTCGACGCCGGCATCCTGCTCGGCATGCCGCGGGCCGCCGCCCTGGAGATGGTGATCCAGTCGGCCGTCGGCGCGGCCGTCATGCTGCGCGACTCCGGCGACCACCCGGTGATGCTGCGCGAGGCGGTCACCTCCCCGGCCGGCACGACCATCTCGGCCATCCGCGAGCTGGAGCGGCACGGCGTACGCGCCGCGGTCATCGAGGCCATCGAGGCCGCGCGCGACCGCGGCCGTGAGCTTGGCGGCGGCTGAGTGCGCGGCCGACGGGCGGTTTTTCGCGGCGGCTCTGAACCGAACCGCCCCTCCGTCCGTGTCCGGGGTATGGGGCTACTACTTCGACTCGCCGTCTTCGCCGGCCTCGCCGTCGACGCGTACGTCCACTTCCACCTGGCCGGAGACACAGGCCAGACCGGGACCATCAGCGAGAGCACGCTGTTCTGGATCCAGGGCGTGGTCGCCGCTGTGGTGGCGATCCTCGTGCTCGTCCGCCCCCGGCCCGTGCCGTACCTCATCGCGTTCCTGGTCGCGGCCAGCGCGTTCGGCGCCGTGGTGCTCTACCGCTACGTCGACGTCGGCGCGATCGGCCCGCTGCCGGACATGTACGAGCCCATCTGGTACACGGAGAAGGTCGTGACCACCGTCGCGGAGGGCGTCGCCACCGTCGCCGCCGCGCTCGGCCTCGCCGTCTCGGCCCGGAGCCGCCGGTCGGCGACGGCCCGCCAGGAACAGCCGGTCAACGTCTGAGAGACCGCCCGGAAACCCACTGCCGCACTGGGCTTCCGGGCGGTCTCTTGGTCTCGGCCGGGCGGTCGCGCTTCGCGGACCATCCGGCACGCAGGGGCCCGGGCGGTCCTTCAGGCGGAGAGCAGGCCCATCGCCTCCTTCGCCGCGACGACGGTGCCCGCCGCACGCTCGCGGGCCCGCTCCGCGCCCGTACGGAGGATGCCCTCCAGCTCCGCGGGGTCGGCGGACAGGTCGGCGTAGCGGCGCTGGATGGGTTCGAGCAGGGCGATCACGGCATCGGCGGTCTCCTTCTTCAGCACGCCGTACGAGCCGGCCGTGAGGTCCGCCACCGGGGTTCCGGTGCAGGCGGACAGGATGGCCAGCAGGTTGGACACGCCCGGCTTGCCCTTCGGGTCGTACGCCACCTCGGTGCCCGAGTCGGTCACCGCCCGCATGATCTTGCGGCGGACGACGTCGATCGGGTCGAGCAGGAAGATGGTGCCGGGCGAGTCGATCGACTTGCTCATCTTCGCGGTCGGCTCGGACAGGTCCATGACGCGCGCCGCCGCCGGCGGATGGACCGCGCGGGGCATCGTGAACACCGGGCCGTACCTGCGGTTGAAGCGTGTCGCCAGGTCGCGCGTCAGCTCGACGTGCTGGGCCTGGTCGGCGCCGACCGGCACGTCGGTGGCCTGGTAGAGCAGGATGTCGGCGGCCATCAGCGCCGGATAGGTCAGCAGCGACAGGCGCACGACCGACTGGCGCGCCGACTTCTCCTTGAACTGGATCATCCGCTGCATCTCGCCGTAGTGCGCGGTGCTCTCCAGCAGGTAGGCCAGCTCGGCGTGGGCCGGAACGTTGCTCTGCAGGAACAGCACGCAGCGCGCCGGGTCGATCCCGGCCGCGACGCACAGCCCGGCCAGTTCGAGCGATCGCTCGCGCAGCCGCGCCGGGTCGTGGTCGCTGGTGAGGGCGTGCAGGTCCGAAACGCCGAAGACGCAGTCGCCCGTCTCCAGCAGGCGGGCCGAGGGGAGCAGCGCGCCGAGCAGGTTGCCGAGCGTGGGATGGCCGGAGGGGGTGAACAGGCTCAGGACGCGGGTCGTGGCCGCGGAACCGTCCTGAGGTGTCGCGCCTTCGGTTCCCTCACTGCGCTCGGTCGCGAGCCCTCCGTCGCCGGAGGAGAGGACCACGGGGGCAGCGTCGTCGGATGTCTCAGTTCGTTCCGTCATGGCGACTCCTTCGCGCGAGGGCCGCCCGGCGAGCGCAAAGGAAAACGGCCGCCGGAGCGGCGACCGTTGGGTGAGTGCGAGGACTGGGCGGCCGCCGTCAGGCGGCACGCCAGCTCTGTCGAAGTCCTCGCATGTAAGCAGCGTATCAGGCGGCCGGTATCAGGCGGCCGGTATCAGGCGGCCTCGGTGACCGAGTCCGTGCCGAGCACCCGCCGGATGAAGCGGCTCGCCTCGCGCATCGCGGCGTCCGCCTCGGGGAGAATCCGGTTGAAGATCTGGAAGACGTGCATCTGCTCCGGCCAGATCTGGAGGTCGTAGGGGCTCCCGGCCTCCTCGAGCACCTCCGCGAGGGCCTCGGCCTCGGCCCGGAGCACCTCGATGCCGCCGACCTGGATGAGAAACGGGGGAAGCTCCTCGTTCGGACAGGTCAGCAGTGAGAGGCGGGGGTCCTCCCAGTCACCGGTGCCGACGTAGAGCCGGCCGAACCGGGTGGCGACGGCCGGGACGATGTAGGGGTCACGGCTGCTCGACACCGAGGCCGTGGCGAGCTCGCCGGTGAGGTCGACCCAGGGGGAGAAGAGCACGACGCCGGCCGGGGCCGGCAGGCCCGTACGGCAGGCCTCCGCGGTGAGGGCGGTGGCCAGGTGGCCGCCGGAGGAGTCGCCCGCGATGATGATGCGGTCGGAGGGGAACCCGCGTGCCAGCAGCAGGCGGTAGGCGTCGAGCACGTCCTCGAAGGCGGCGGGGAAGGGGTGTTCGGGGGCGAGCCGGTAGTCGGGGGCGAGTACCGGAAGGTCCGTGTCCATCGCGAGCCGGGTGGTGATGACGCGATGGGTGCGGGGGGAGCAGATGGCGTAGCCGCCACCGTGGAGATAGAGGATCGCGCCGCGTTCGGGCGAGCAGCCGGGGGAGCGCAGCCACTCGCCACGTACAGGCCGTTTGACGTCCGGATCCTCGACGCAGGGATCGATGATCGGCTCGACGCTCACGCGGGGGTCGGCGCGCAGACAGCGGGAACCGGCTCCCAGCAGCGAGCGCCAGAGCCGGATGGTCGCCGATCGGCCCTTGATCCGGCCTGCGAACGGCCTGACCCCGAGACGCACCGCCGTGGTGAGCACACGGCTCTGCGAGCTCGGGGTCCGCGCGAACGGGGGGATGTTCACTTCTTTCTCATAGTCCACCGCAACCGCCTCCTGGGCCAGGAGCCACCTGTGTAGTTAGATGCCCCCACCTTTCGGGTGCTCACGTCACAACATGGTTGAGACATCAGATGTCAGACGTTTAACATGCCTGACATCTGGCATGATCACAAGACGTGACAACACTTGAACCGGTTCCTCGCTCTTCGGCGGTCGAAGCGGTGATCGACCAGATGCAGGGGCAGCTCGCGGCGGGAAACTGGTCGGTCGGGGACCGGATTCCCGGCGAGTACGATCTCGCCGCCCGGCTCGCGGTGAGCCGTCCGGCCGTGCGCGAGGCGATCCGGGCGCTGAGCCACATCGGTGTGCTGGAGGTCCGCCGGGGCGACGGCACGTACGTGCGCAGCGCGGTCGACCCGCGCCCGCTGCTGCGCCGCGTCGAGCGGTCCACGCTGCGCGACGTCTTCGAGCTCCAGCAGGCCTACGACGTGCAGGCGGCGCGGCTCGCGGCGCGGCGGCGCACCCAGGACGACCTCCTGCGGCTCCGTGCCCTGCTGGAGGACCGGGACGCGGCCTGCGACCCCGGGGAATTCGGCACGGCCGACGCGGCGTTCCATCTCGGGATCGCGGATGCCTCGCACAACGCATTACTGGCGGAGGCCTTCCGGTACTTCCAGAGCCGGCTCCGCGAGTCGCTGAGCGCGGTGCGGCTGGACCGGGAGCTGCCCGACGCCGGACCCGAGGCGCACCACGCGGTGGTCGACGCGATCGCCGCACGCGACCCGGACGCGGCCGGGCACGCCGCGGAAAGGATCATCGTGCCCACTCTTGACGCCCTGGAGGCATTGCTTTGAGGAGACACGTCGGTGTCATCCTGATCGTTCTGGTCGCGCTGAACCTGCGCCCGGCCGTCGTCGCGGTCGGGCCGCTGTTGCGCCAGATCCAGGACGACGTCGGCCTGTCCGGAACGGCGGCGGGTGCGCTGACGACCCTTCCGGTGCTGTTCTTCGGCTCGTACGGGCTGGTCGCGCCGTTCCTGCGGCGCGGCCCGCGCGGCGAGACGCTGCTGGTCACGAGCATGGTCCTGCTCGTGTTCGCGCTGCTCGCCCGCGTGATCCCGGTCCAGGTGGCGCTGTTCGGGGGCGCGCTGCTGGCCGGCATCGCGATCAGCATCGGCAACATCGCCGTTCCGGCGATCATCAAGCGCGACCACCCGCAGGCGATCACGACCGTCACGGCCGTCTACACCGTCGCGATCACCGTCGGTGCCGCGGCCTCCTCCGCCGTGGTGGTGCCGTTGCAGCACGCGCTGGGGTCAGGCTGGCGGCCGCCGCTGATGCTGCTGGCCATACCCGCCGCCGTGGCGGCGATCGCCTGGCTGCCGCGGCTGCGCGGCGCTGCGGCGGCCACGCCACGGCCCGAGGCCGGTTCGCCGCAGGTGTGGCGGTCGGCCCTCGCCTGGCAGGTCACCGGCTTCATGGGCCTGCAGTCGCTGCTGGCCTACGTCACCTCGGGCTGGCTGCCCAGCATCTGCCAGGACCGCGGGCTGAGCGAGGCGGCCGGCGGGTACGCGCTGGGCCTGTCGAGCCTGCTCCAGGCCGCCGGGGCGTTCCTGGTGCCGGTGATCGGACGGCGGTTCCGCGACCAGCGGCCCCTGGTGGCGCTCGCCATCGTGCTCACCGCGGCCGGGTACGCCGGGTCGATCTGGGCGCCGGCCGGCTCGATCTGGCTGTGGATCGTCGTCCTCGGCCTCGGCCAGGGCGTCGGGTTCGCGACCGCCCTGTCGTTCATCGGCCTGCGGGCCTCCGACGCCCACGTGACCGCCCAGCTCTCGGGCATGGCGCAGGGCGTGGGGTACGTCATCGCGGCCCTCGGCCCGCTGGCCGTCGGCGCGGTGCACGACGCGACGCACGGCTGGACCGCGCCGGGCGTGCTGGTCCTCGCCGTCTCGGCGCTGATGTTCGTGCCGGGCTTCGGCGCCGGCCGCGAGCGCACGATCGGGGAGGAACCCCGGGCCGAACGCCACGCCGCCGCCGTGTGACCCCGGCGACATCGGGCCGCCGTCCCGCGTTGGAGAGGCATGGACGAACAACTGCTCACACTGTGCCCGGTGGCAGAGGCGGACCTGACGATCCTGGAGCGGCTGACCTCCGACCCGGACTCGACCGGCGAGTTCGCCTGGTTCGGCTGGCGTGAGCCGGGCCGCTACCGCCGCCGGTGGACCGAGAACGGCCTGCTCGGCGAGGACGGCGGCGTTCTCATGGTGCGGCGAGGGGAGGAACGCCTGGGGTTCGTCGCGTGGAACCGGCGGCAGATGACCCCGGCATCGTTCTGCGTCAACATGGGCATCGCCATGCTGCCCGACGCCCGGGGCAAGGGATACGGCGCGGAGGCGCACCGCCTGCTGGCCCGGTACCTGTTCGCCCACACGACCGTCCACCGGATCGAGGCCGACACCGAGGTGGGCAACATCGCCGAGCAGAAGGCGCTGGAACGGGCCGGCTTCAGCCGCGAGGGCGTGATGCGGGGCTGCGGCTGGCGGGACGGCGCGTGGCGCGACGGGGTGACCTACAGCATCCTCCGTACCGATCCGCCGGTGTGAAGAGCCGGGCCGGGCGCATGCCCGGCCCGGCTCCGGCCTCAGTTCTTCTTGATCCGCGGGGCCTTGTCGGCGACCTGCACGCTCAGCTGGGCGGTGGACTCGGTGATGCCGCCCTTCGGGCCCCTCGCCTTGGCGGCGTTCACGATCACGGTGCGTGCCCCCAGGTAGAGGTAGGTGTTGCGGTCGAAGATGTACTCCTGGCGCGTGCCCAGGCCGGGATCGGTCATGGCGACGGCGACGCCCTCGCGCCCGACGGCGTCCTTGGCCGACGCGACCGCCTTGACGCCGGGGATCGTCGCGGCCGCGCGGAACAATGCCGCCCGCTGTGCCGTCGGCATGTACGCGTTGGTGAGCATGCTGCCCACTCGCTGCCAGGCATCGCGGTCGCCCGCTACGCCTTCCGCCGCCCGGTAGTACAGGTGCTGCCGCATCCCGGCGGTGTCCGTCGGCAGACGGCTCAGGTGCGTGTAGTCGGTACGGAGGTAGTCCGCGGTTCCGTCGTAGTCCACGAGCCGGTCGGGACCGTACGAGCCCTGCCCCGTCCGTGCCTCGGGCGGGATCGGCCACCCCGGGTAGGCCTTCGGGGGCAGCACCTGCCCCTCGTCGACGCCGCCCGTGGCGTCCCCGGACACCGGCAGCCAGATCGTACGACGCGTGTTGCTGAGGTAGCGCGCGTAGCCGTGACGGGAGTTGGACTCCACCTGCTCCATGGACTGCGAACGGAAGACCAGGAACTGGCCCGGCCGCGGATGCAACTCCGGCTGGTGCAGCGCCGCCTCCGCGGCGTGGTCCAGGGTCTGTACGACGGCCACGGGCGCCACGGATTTCGGCAGCGGGGCGGGCGCCGCGGATGTGGGCACTGGGCCGGGCGGACTCGGCCGTGGGGCCGAGTCCACGCTCACCGCGACCACGGCGGCGACCGCCGCGGCGGACAGACCCCCGGCGACGCCGATCCGTACGAAGACGCGCCGCCCTGTACGGCGGGACGTGCGGCGGGCCGGTGCGGATCCGGCGATCGCGGCCATGAGGCGCTCCTCCTCGGCGCGCAGGTCCGGCAGGTCCGGCTCGGGGACCTCGGCGCGCAGCAGGCTCAGCTGGGACATCTCATCCATGAAGCGCTTCCTCTCCGAACGATGTGGGGTCGGCCCCGCCGAGTTCCTCGCGCAGCTTCGTCCGGGCCCTGCTCAGGCGCGAACGCACCGTTCCGATCGGCACGCCCAGGGCCTGTGCGGCGTCCGCGTAGCCGAAGCCACCCCAGGCGACCAGCAGCAACGCGTCGCGATGGCTCGCGGGCAGCTTCGCGAGAGCGTCGGCCAGACGGCGTCGTACCGCCGTGGCGCTGACCCGCTCGTCGCTGCGGTCGGTGAACGACTCGGTGACCGGGTCGGTGCCCGTACGGGCGAGGGCTCGCAGCAGCCGCACCTCACCACGGCGGTGCCGCCCGATCCGGTTGGTGGCGATGCCGTACAGCCAAGGACGGGCGTTCGGCTGGGACAGGTCGTAGCGGTCACGCTGCCGGAATGCCAGCAGGAAGGTGTCGGCGACGACGTCTTCGGCCGCGTCCGGTCCCAGGCGGCGAGTGACGTACCGCTTGATCTGGGGCGCGTACCTTCGGAAGACCTCGGCGAACACCTCGGGTTCATGGCGGGACCGCGCGATCAGGGAGGCGTCATCGGCCTCGGCCTCGGTCGCGGTCCGGCCGTTCTCGCTCATTCTGACTGACCTCTGGCTCTCGATCGGCTCTCGGTCGGGACACCTGCTGTTGCCCGATGCCGCGTGAGCGGTTCCGTCGCCAGGGAGGGGCGAGAAGGTTCAGACGCGGGTGGGGCGGCGGGCCAGGTCGCCGCCGCAGTTGGGGCACGTGTGGGACATCGCGCGGGTGCACGCGGCGCAGAACGTGCACTCGTAGCTGCAGATGTAGGCCAGCCCGTTGGCGTAGAGCGGCTCGTCGCAGCGTTCGCAGGTGGCGCGCATCTCCAGGCCCATGGCCGCGGAGCCTACCGGTACCGTGACCAACATGGACGAACGGAGCCGCGTCTCGTATGACACGTCGCTGCGGGTCTTCTGGGACGAGCGTCTCACCTCATACGACTTCGGCCCCGAACATCCGATGAATCCCGTACGCGTCGAGCTGACCATGGCTCTGGCCCGCGACCTCGGCGTCCTCGACGCGCCCGGGGTCACCGTCGAGGGCTTCGAGCCCGCAGGCGACGACCTGCTGCGGCTCGTCCACGACCCCGCCTACATCGACGCGGTACGCGCCGAGCGGGCCGACCCGGCCCGCGGCCTCGGCCTCGCCGACAACCCGGTCTTCTCCGGCATGCACGACGCGTCCGCACTGGTCGCCGGGGCGACCGTGGCCGCCGCGCGCGCCGTCTGGGAGGGCACGGCGGCGCACGCCGCCAACATCGCCGGCGGCCTGCACCACGCGATGCGCGGCGCGGCGTCCGGCTTCTGCGTCTACAACGATCCGGCCATCGCGATCGCCTGGCTGCTGGAGCAGGGCGCCACGAAGGTCGCCTACGTCGACGTCGACGTCCATCACGGCGACGGCGTCCAGGCCGCGTTCTACGACGACCCTCGGGTGCTGACGATCAGCCTCCACGAGTCGCCGCTGACTCTGTTCCCCGGCACCGGCCTGCCGCAGGACACCGGCGCCGAGGGCACGGCGGTCAACGTGGCGCTGCCGGCCGGCACCGACGACCGGCTGTGGCTTCGGGCGTTCGACGCGATCGTCCCGCCGCTGCTGCGGGAGTTCGCGCCGCAGATCCTGGTGACCCAGCAGGGATGCGACAGCCACGACCTGGATCCCCTCGCGCACCTGCGGCTGAGCGTGGACGGGCAGCGCGCCGCGTACCGCGCGCTGCACCGGCTGGCCCACGAGACCGCCGGCGGTCGCTGGGTCCTCGTCGGAGGGGGCGGATACGCGCTGGTCCAGGTGGTGCCGCGGGCGTGGGCCCACCTGCTCGCCGAGGCGGCCGAGCGGCCCATCGACCCGGAGTCGATCACCCCGCCGACCTGGCAGAACTACGTGCGCGACCGTACCGGGGCGCGGGCCCCGGAACGCATGACCGACGGCGAGGACGTGGAGGTGCAGACGTGGGCGGGCGGCTACGACCCGGCGCATCCGGTGGATCGAGCGGTGATGGCGACGCGGAGGGCGGTGTTCCCGGAGCACGGCCTGGATCCGATGCATTGACGGCGCCGGATCCGGCCGCGGTCCCGACCCGTACGGAGCTGCGCGAGCACCTGGTGCGCACGCTCATCGCGGGCGACGTGGCCACGCCACGGCAGAACAACCTCCTGCACTACCGGCGGATGGCGGCGGGACGGCCGTACTACCAGTTCGGACTCGAGTTCACTCGCGAATGGACGTTCGAGGACGTCTTCGCGCTGATGGTAAAAAAATGCGGGATTGATCCCGATACATCGCATCTTTACGGTGACGACACGATCGACCCTGAGCTGACCATCGACGCGCTGGAGGCGATGGGGGAGCGGATCGGCCGGGCGGCGGCTCGCGAGGAGACCGTGCTGCTCGCCACCGGGCACCCGTCCGGCCTGCTTCCGGTGTATCTGGCGGTGGCGCGGGAACTCGTGGCGCGGGGCTGCCGGGTGATCACTCCGGCGGCCGGCTGGTCGTACGAGGCGGACACGTCCCGAGGTCCGGAGAGGCGCCAGATCCGCTACGTGGACGGGGTTGCGGTGCTGTCGGGCGGCGGAGCGCTGCACCATACACACGACCCACATCCGATGCGAGCGATACTGGAAGAACTAACAGCAAACGCGACACTATGGCCGGATCTGGTCATAGCGGACCACGGCTGGGCGGGCGCGGCCGGACAGGCGGGCGTGCCGACGGTCGGGTTCGCGGACTGCAACGATCCGGCGCTGTTCGCGGGGGAGGCAGAGGGCAAGATCGGGGTAGTGGTGCCTCTGGACGACAACGTGCCGCCGCACTACTACACGCCGCTAACGATGTATCTTTTGGCGCGTTCGAGCCTGATTGGTTGAACTCCCCTCTTGCGACTACAGATTCACGATTTACGCTGGAGAAAGTACACGGCCGTGATCAAAGTCACCGCAAAGGTCTGACGCGCGGCGTGTGGAAGAGGGCGTCCGATGAGCTCAGGCGAGCGACCTCTGAGCGAGGTCAGGTTCCTGACTGTGGCCGAGGTGGCGACGGTGATGCGGGTGTCCAAGATGACCGTATACCGCCTTGTTCACTCAGGAGAACTACCGGCAATTCGCGTGGGACGTTCGTTCCGCGTACCGGAGCAGGCTGTCCACGACTATCTGCGAGACGCTTACATCGAGGCGGGCTGACCCCCGACCGTGTCGGGGGTCGCCGAGCCCGCGGACGACGGGCGTACTGGCGGCGGTACCCTTGGGCTTCGGGCTGTGCCCGCCAAGGGTGCTGATCGCCTGTTCCCGGTCGACCATCGAGTGAGGGTTTCGTGGGCTCTGTCATCAAGAAGCGTCGTAAGCGCATGGCCAAGAAGAAGCACCGCAAGCTGCTGAAGAAGACGCGGGTCCAGCGCCGTAACAAGAAGTGACTTCTCGTTGAGGTAGTCGTAACGGCTGGGGGGCACTGTGTCATCCATGCGTCCCTCGGAGAGCGGATCACGTACCCCGGGTATGGCCCGGGTGGTCCTGGTCACCGGCGTGTCCCGCTTCCTCGGTGCAAGGGTCGCGGACGCGCTTCAGGCCGATCCCAGTATCGAACGGGTCATCGGCGTGGACACCGTCGCGCCCACGATGCCGCTCGGGCGTACGGAGTTCGTCCGCATCGACATCCGCACGCCGAGCATCGCGAAGATCATTAACGCGGCCGAGGTCGATACGGTCGTGCATCTCCACCTGGTGACGATGGCCGCGGCGGGGCGGCTGAAGTCCAAGGAGCAGAACGTCATCGGCACGATGCAGCTCCTGGCGGCCTGTCAGCGGTCCCCGGCGATGCGCAAGGTCGTGGTCCGCTCGTCCGCGGCGGTGTACGGCTCGTCCGGGCACGACCCGGCGGTCTTCACCGAGACCGACGAGCCGGTGCGGCCGCCCGCCTCCGGCTACGCGAAGGACGCGGTCGAGGTCGAGGGGTACGTCCGGGGGCTCGCCCGGCGCCGCTCCGACCTGACCGTGTCCGTGCTGCGCTTCGCCAACTTCCTCGGGCCGCACGTCGACAACCCGCTGAGCCGATACTTCCGCATGCCGGTGGTGGCGACGGTGCTGGGGTTCGACCCGCGCCTGCAGTTCGTCCACGAGGACGACGGTGTCGAGGTGCTCCGGCGCATGGCGACCGAGGACCACCCCGGCACGTACAACGTGGCCGGCGACGGCGTCGTCCTGCTCTCACAGGCGCTGCGCCGGGCCGGCCGGCCGACCCTGCCGCTCCCGGCGCCCGCCCTGCAGACGCTGGGCGACGTCGGGCGCCGGTTCGGCGGGCTGAAGGGCTTCTCGCCGGAGCTGCTGCGCTGGCTGACGTACGGCCGGGTGCTCGACACCGAGCGCCTGGCGCGCGAGCTCGCCTGGCGGCCGAAATACAGTTCGGAAGAAGCCTTTACCGATTTCGCGGATTCGCAAGGTCTCGGTCATGGTCTGCCCGCCGGGCTCCTCGACCGGTTGGCGGGCGCCGTAGGGGGCAAGAGGTGAGTCACGACCCTCTGGAGGAGGCGAGATCCGAAATGCGGCCAGAAGCACAGGTCATTCCGCTCAACACCGACGCCGCAGAGCATCTCGTCCGTGAACCCGGGGGTTTGGACCACAAGGTCGCTTCCGCCCTGCAGTTCGTACGGCGACGGCTGGCCGGCGAGTACGAGATCGACGAGTTCGGCTTCGACCCCGAGCTCAACGAGAACGTCCTGCTGCCGCTGCTGCGCCCGCTGTACGAGCGCTGGTTCCGGGTCGAGATGTTCGGCATGGAGCACATCCCCGACACCGGCTCCGCGCTGGTCGTCGGCAACCACTCCGGCACGCTGCCGATCGACGGCGTCATGCTCCAGGTCGGCCTGCACGACGACCACCCCGCCCACCGCAACCTGCGGCTGCTCGGCGCCGACCTCGTCTACCAGATCCCGGTGCTCGCCCACCTCGCGCGCAAGAGCGGGCACACGCTCGCGTGCCAGGCCGACGCGTCGCGGCTGCTCGCCCAGGGGCAGCTCGTCGGGGTCTTCCCCGAGGGCTTCAAGGGCGTCGGCAAGCCGTTCAGCGAGCGCTACCGGCTCCAGCGGTTCGGCCGGGGCGGGTTCGTGGCCACCGCCCTGCGCGCCCAGGTGCCGATCATCCCGTGCGCGATCGTCGGGGCCGAGGAGATCTATCCCAAGATCGCCGACCTGAAGCCGCTGGCCCGGCTGCTCGGCTTTCCCTACTTCCCGGTGACGCCGACCTGGCCGCTCTTCGGCCTGCTCGGCCTGGTGCCGCTGCCCTCGAAGTGGATGATCGCCTTCGGCGAGCCGATCCGCACCGACGAGTACGACCCGGCGCAGGCCGAGGACCACATGACGGTCTTCAATCTGACCGACCAGGTGCGCGAGACGATCCAGAACATGCTCTACGACCTGCTCCGCCGGCGCGGCCCCGCCTTCCTCCGCGCCTGACGCACCGGACCGCCGCGCCTTCGCGTACGGGGGTCCGGGCTCCCGGAGTGGAATCGATAGTCGATCCACACCGGTAGACTGCGTGGTGGGATGTCACGCCCGCACCTGGACCAGGTCGTCGCGAAGGAAGGCGGCAACAGCGTGACCGATGTCGCTCCGCTGCGGACCGGTTTGCTCTCCGACCAGGTCTACGACCGCCTGCGACAGGCGATCATCGACGGCAGCCTCGGCCCCAACACCCGCCTGGTCGAGTCGGACCTGGCGCGCCGCTACGGCATCAGCCAGGCGCCCGTACGCGACGCGATCCGCCGTCTCGCCCACGAGGGGCTGGTCAGCCACGTCCAGCGCCGGGGCAGCTACGTGGCGGAGATCTCGGCCGAGGACGCCGCACGGGCCCGGGAGATCCGGGTCGTCCTCGAAGGGATCGCCGCGCGTGAGCTCGCCGCCGACTGGACCCCGGAGGCCGAGCAGGCGCTCACCGAAGAGGTGGAGCGCATGCGCGCCGCCGCCCGGTCGGGCAGCCAGTCCAAGCTTCGCCAGGCCGACCTGGCCTTCCATCGCCGGCTGTGCGCGCTCGGCGGCGACACGCTCGTCCAGCGGCTGTGGGGCGTGCTCGAACCCAGCCTGAACCTCCTGCAGGTGGTGGGCGACCCGTTCTACAAGGGCGACCTGGACGAGCTCCCCGAGTGGCACGCCCGCCTGGTCACCGTCCTGGCCTCCGGCGACGCGGAGCGCGCCGAAGCGGCCGTCCGCGACCACGCCGCCGGCAAGTCACACGGCCTGATCACCTGAACCCCGGCGCCCTTACGGCCTCGCCGAAGTCCCGTCCCGGGTCCGTATCGGGGTCGGCTTCCCCTTCTCAAGCGCCGCATCACGCCCGAAACCGGACATCCCCGGGATATTGACCGAGTGCTCTCCGCTCGCTACGGTCCGGCTAATCGATCAGATTCAATCGATTAGCGTTTATCCTTCGCCGCCGGAGGAGTCTCCTGCATGGTTCCCCTCAAACACCGCCTCGCGCTGATCGCCGTCGCCGCGCTCGGCCTGGTCGCCGCCGCCCCCGCGGCCGCCTCGGGTGCCCCCGCCCGGGCCACCCCGTGTCACGCCACCGAGTTCTACGTCTCGCCGAACGGCGCCGACTCCGGCGCCGGCACCGCGCACAGCCCGTGGCGCACCGTTCAACACGCCCGCGACTACATCGCCCGCCACGGCCTGAACCGCCACATGCACTGCGACATCGACGTCAACCTGCGTGCCGGTGACTACACCGTCGACCAGACGATCGCGTTCACCGGCGCCGACTCCGGCAGCGACGGGCACCGCGTCGTCTACCGCAGCTACGACGGCCCGGGCAAGGCGCGCCTGCTGGGCGCCCGGCAGGTCACCGGCTGGCAGACGTACAAGGACAAGATCTACCGGGCCCAGATCGGCACCGGGCACCCCATCCACACGCTGTACGAGGGCGACCGGCGGGCGACCACCGCGCGCTACCCCAACCGCGGCACCGACGAGACCTGGGCGCCCTACCTGCGCGCCACGCTCGTCCCGGACCGGCGCAACAGCCAGACCTGGCTCACCTTCGAGCCCGGCACGTGGGACCAGAACTGGGACCTGCACGACGCCCAGGTGGTGATCTGGTCGGGCGGGTCCTGGAGCTGGTTCACCGACACCGACCCGATCAAGAACATGTCGTGGAACAAGAACCTCGCCACGCTGATGTACCCGACGCGGTACTCCATCCAGACCGACGACCCGGGCTCGCGCTACTTCATCCAGAACTCGCTGGACTTCCTCGACCAGGCGGGCGAGTACTACTACGACTCGGCCACCGGCTGGCTGTACTACTGGCCCCGCGACGGGAAGATCGACACCCCCGTCTGGGCGCCGACCGTCCAGACCATCGTGTCGGTCACCGGGAGCTCGACCGGCGCGCCGGCGCACGACCTGACCTTCGACGGGCTGGCGTTCGAGTACTCCGACTTCGTCGACTGGTACCGCTTCGCCTGGAACGCCGCCGGTGACTCCGGCACCGCGCACAAGTACCCCGACTACGACCGGCAGATCGAACTGCCCCGCAACCGGTTCGGCACGATCACGCTGACCAACACGACCGGCATCGACCTGCACGCCCTGCATGTCACCAACACCGGCTGGGAAGGCGTCTACCTCACCGGGCGCGCCGACCACGACACCGTGTCCGACAGCTACTTCGCGCACATCGGCGGCGACGGGGTGAAGGTCGAGGGCCCGTATCCCGGTGAGGGCGACATCGCCCACCACAACGTGTTCACCGATGACTACTACGACTACTACGGCGAGCTGGTGCCCGGCGACGCCTCGGCGGTCGAGCTGCTCGACAGCGGGTCGAACGTGGTCAGCCACAGCGTCATGCAGCACAGCGCCCGGTACGCGGTGAGCATGCGCGCGGTCACGACCGCGGCCAACGCCGACGACTACGGCCATGGCAACGCGCTGTCCTACCTGAAGATCGCGCACGTCGGCGAGGACAGCGGCGACACGGGCGCCATCTACGCGTACGGCGTCCAGAACTTCGATCCGCACACCATGAACAGCTCCGTGGACCAGGTGACGATCGACGACGTGAAGGCCGACCCGTCCATGCTCGACTCCCCGCCGCGCGGCGTGCACATGGACTTCGGCGGCTGCGGGTTCACGTTCTCCAACATCCAGGTGACGAACGTGCAGGGCGACCAGTACCACGGGCCGTCGGCGGCGGAGTGCAACGAGTTCGCCAACGACAGCTGGAAGGACGGGTTCGACACCTCGAAGATGCGCTACGACCAGATCGGACTCACCGCGCAGTTCCCCTACCCGGTGGGGCAGTGACATGCGCCTCATCGCTCTCGTCGCGGCCGGCGCGATCCTTCTCCCGATGACGCCGGCGGCGGCCGGCACCACGGCGACGACCGCCTGGGCGCACGGCTCGTTCCACGTGGACGTGCCCGGTGTGGTGAGCCGCTCCGACGTCGTCCTGGGCCGGCCGAACACCGACCCCAAGCAGGCGATGCCGCTCGGCAACGGCACGCTCGGAGTCGCCGCGTGGGCGGCGGGCGGCTTCACCGCCCAGCTCAACCGCGCCGACACCATGCCCGACCGGCTCTCCCCCGGCCAGGTCCTGATCCCCGGCCTGGCGAAGCTCACCGGCGCGGCCGACTTCCGCGGCCGGCTGAACCTCTACGACGGGACGCTGGTCGAGTCCGGCGGCGGCATGACGGCCACCGCGTACGTCCGCGCCGGCACCGACCAGCTGGTCGTCGACGTGACCGGCGCCGACCCGGCCGCCGCACAGACGGCCCGGCTGGCGCTGTGGCAGCCGCGCACCCCCGACGCCCGGGCCGCGGGCGGCGTGGGCGCGCTGTCGCAGACCTGGACCGACGGCGGGCGGCCCGGCTCCACCGGTGAGACGTTCGGCTCGCTCGCCGCGGTGACCGCCGGCGGGCGCGACGTGAACGCCCGCGTCGTCGACACACGGACCGTCGAGGTGAGCTTCCGGCCCCATCCGGACGGCTCGTACCGCGTCGTGGTGGACTCCCCGCACTGGGCCGGCGGGGACGCTCTCGCCGCCGTACGCGACCGGCTCGCCCGCGCCGCCCGTCCTCCCGCGGCGACGCTGCGCGCGGCACACCTCGCGTGGTGGCACGGGTACTGGCGGCACGCCGGGCTGATGCGGCTGTCGTCCCCGGACGGGACCGCCGAGTACCTGGAGAACCTCCGGGTGGTCAACCTGTACGCGGACGCCGCGGAGCGCGGCGACGTACGGCCCGGATCGCAGGCCGGAGTGGCCGACCTGTTCGACTCCACGCAGGACACGCACACCTGGGACCCGGCCGCGTACTGGGGCTGGAACCTGCGCATGCTCGTCACCGCGTCGCTGGGCGCCGGCACGTACGGCGACAACGACGGCTACTTCGCCATGTACCGCGACGACCTGGCGACGATCGAGGACTGGACGGCGAGCCAGTTCCCCGGCAGGACCGGTGCGTGCGTCCCGGAGACGATGCGGTTCAACGGCATCGGCTACCAGACGCACAATGACGGAGCCGGCTGGGGCGCCCGGCCGTTCACCGACTGCGGCGGAGGCCCGGCGAACTACAACGCCCGCACGCTCACGACGGGCGGTGAGGTGTCGCTGTTCGTCTGGCAGCAGTACCTGCAGACCGACGACCTGGCGTTCCTGCGGAAGAACTATCCGGTGATGAGGGCCTGGGCGCGCTTCATGCTCTCGTACGCCACCGTGGGCGACGACGGCAGGCTGCACACCGGCCCGTCCAACGCGCACGAGACGCAGTGGGACGTCACCGACCCGACGACCGACATCGCCGCGATGCGGGCGGTGTTCCCGGCCATCGCCCGGGCCGCGCGCCTGCTGCACCGCGACGCCGGCCTGGCGACCCGGCTGGACGCCGCGGTCGCCAAGCTGGTGCCCTATCCGCGCACCGACGAGGACACGCGCACCCAGCAGCTGCCACCGTCCGCCGACGCCGCCGGCCACGACGTGATCGGCATGTCCTGGCAGCAGTCGGCCGACACGCACAACGTCGAGAACATCGGCCTGGAACCGGTCTGGCCGTACGGTCTGATCGGTGACGACGGGCCGTCGCACGACCTGGCCGCCCGGACGTTCGCCCACCGGCCGTACGTCGAGGACAACGACTGGAGCTTCGACCCGATCGACGCCGCGCGGCTCGGCCTCGCCGACGACATGGCCAAGACGCTGGTCGACCTCACCGAGCGGTTCCAGGACCGGCCGTCCGGCCTGGCCTCTTTCGGCGTGACGGTGCGCCAGCCCGAGCCGTACATCGAGCAGGGCGGCGTGGTCTCCACCGCCCTGCAGGACGCGCTGGTGCAGGACTACGACGGGACGCTGCGCGTCGCCCCGGCCTGGCCGAAATCGTGGGACGCCGACGGCACCGTCTACATCCAGCACCGGGACAAGGTCGATGTGCAGGTCCGCGGAGGTGTGCCGGTGACGGTCGGCATCGAGGCGGGGTCGAACGCGCCGATCCGGGTGCGCAATCCCTGGCCCGGCCAGAAGGTCCAGGTCGTGACGGGCGACGATCGGCACACGGTCGTGCTGGCGCCGACCACGGCCTCGACGTTCACGGTGCCCGCCCGGGCGGGCGGCTCGTACCTGATCGAACGCGCCGGCGCGTCCCCGCCGCCCTTCGCGCCGGTGACGGGCAGACCCGCCACCACGAGCCGGCAACTCGGCCCGGTGACGATCGGCCTGCCCGCCTCCTGATCGGTGAACTCCAAGGGCCCCTGGCGCGACCTGCCGCGCCAGGGGCCCTTGGCGTTCTGCGGTGGCACGGTTTGGGGCCGCACAAAGGCAACGGCTGTCTCGTCCGGAAAAGGCTGATCATGGACGGGGAACCGGCGGGCGTACCTCCGCGTCCTACTCCCACCGACCTCGGTCTGACCGCTACTGACCAGTGAAGCGTCGCGCGCATAAACTTAATAGGTCACGACGAGTCACCATTTTCGGTCACCTCTTCTGATTCTCAACACTTTAGTAAAACACTGTCAGTGTTATTGAAGTGTGGATGAGATACGAGCTTTCCGTGCCACCATTTCGGGTTGCCGAGACAACTCACGCATGTCTACGTTTCGTGCCGGTTGATGACTGTCAGTGCCCGGCCGAAAGGTGCGAATACGAGAGGACATCCCCGACGTGTTCGGCCTGCCCGACGACGAACAGGAGTGATGGTGAGCGCGACGGGGTTCGAAGTTCGTCCCGCGACCTGGGTGACGTCGGGGCGGGGGACCTTGAAGACTTCGGATGCGCTGGCCGCCGCGGTCAACCGGTTGTGCGAGCGAATGGTGTCGGCGGGGGCTTGCTGGGGCCAAGACGACATCGGACGGGCGTTCTTCAACGGGGACGGCTCCTCGCCCGGATTCGGCACGTCACGGGACACGTTGCTGTCCGAACTGGCTGACATGGTGAACCTGCTGCGGGCGACGGGCGGAATGCTGACCATCGCGGGCCACACCTACAAGTTGGCCGACGAGGCGAGCACGGTGGGGTCGGCGCTGCCGCCCGGGGCCGACCACGGCGCACTGGCGCAGGCGAATCCGTACCGGCTGCCGGAGGTCTCCATCGAGTTGGTGACGTCCGATCCCGAGCCGTCCGAGTTCGTGCAGATAAAGCACTTCGTTCAGACGCTGTTCGGAGGGTGCCAGTGGCCTGACGGGAACATGGCGCAACTGGGGCTGTTGCGGGACGCGCTGAAGGACTGCGGTGAGTCGGTCGCGTCGGTGGCGCGTGAGGTGGCGGGTCATTCGCAGGCGGTGACGGCGAACAACCGGGGCGAGGCGACGGAGAAGTTCAAGTCGTTCGCGCAGGCGTTGCAGGGCGGCGGTGAGCAGGGCGGGCTGAACTGGCTGGCGTCGATGTGCAATTCATTGGCGCACTGGGTCGACACGTTGATGCGGCAAGAGGACGCGGCGCGGCTGCAGTGGTGGCTGTCCTTTTCATTCTTGCTGGCGATGTGGACGACCGCGTTCGCGTCCTCCTTTTTCACCGGTGGCGCGTCGGTGCAGGTGGCGTTCGAGGCGACCGAGGCCGAGGGCTTCGTTCTGCAGACATTTCTTAAGCAGGTCGCCAAGGCGGTCTTGATGGGGGCGGTGTTCGGCGCCGGCATGGACGGCGCGGGTCAGTTCGCGCGTATCCATGAGGGGCTGCAGAAGGGGTTCGACTGGGGCGAGTCACTGAAGGCGACGGGTGAAGGGGCGCTGGCAGGCGCGGTGATGGGGGGCGCCGGCGGGCTCGTGGAGGCGCGTACGACCCGGTTGGCGAGCATGTTGTCGGACTGGATGAAGGCCAGCGGGGTCCCCGGCGCGGCGGCGCGGCTCGGTTTCGCGGGCACGACCGGTACGGCGGGCAACATCATCTCCCAGGCCGCGTTCGACCACGGGAACGTCGATCTCGCCCAGGCCGCGGCGTTCGGCTTCGGCATGGCCGGGATGGAAGGCGCGAAGGACGCGGGTCTTCACGCCCTCAGGAATTCCCTCGCCCGTAAGGGGGAACAGAGCGGCGGCACCGGGCCGACGGGTGATCCGTCCCGGCCGGCCTTCTCCGATGACGGCATCCCGAACCCGCGCGAATACCCGCACTACTCCGAAACGAACACGGGCTATGACCTCGAGGGGACGGCGGAAGAACGCCCTGGGAACGACGGGCCAGGCGCCGGGCAGGCCTTCTCCGGCGAGCAGGCGCGCGCCACCGACCTTGCCTCGGACGCCACCGGCACGGGCGGTGCCGAGGTCCACCGCATCACCACTCTCGGCGAAGACGCCATCACCGGCGCCGACCACACACCGGCCGCGGGCCAGGCGTCCGAGCCGCGCCCTGGGACGGACGCGCCGCCGTCCCAGGGCGACCCCCATGCCGGCGAGACGGCTTCCCGGCCACCGGAGATCGTTCCGCCCGGAACGGGGGCGCGCTCTCGTATCGGCGAGGACCTCGGCGGCGGGACACGGTCCCGCGAGACCGGCGCACCACCGGAAGCGCCGGGTGGCCACGACGGCACGGCGAAGGCTCCGGCCGGTCAGACCGGCGGACGGCCGGATCCGCTCGTGCCCGACCACACGACCACGCTGGAACAACCGACGCTGCCGGAGGGTACCGGGGCCACGGACCGCACGGATACGGCCGGCGGCCCCGGCACGCCGGGGGACGCCCCGGCACATCCGGATCTTCGGCATCCCAGGACCGGCCTTTCGTCCGAGGCGCAGGGGAACGTCCCGGTCGTGGCGCGCTCCGATGACTCATCGGTGTCCTCGCAGCCGGCCGCCGGCCCCCTCGGCGCCGAGCCGGTCGAGAGAAGTAATTCCGCCGGGCCGGCGGCCACCGGACTCCTGTCGTACCCGGCGTCAGGCGCGCCCGACGCGGGACGGCCGACCAGTGCGGGTGCGGCGGGACCCGGCGAAAGCCACCTCGGCACACGTGCGTCCGAGGACGGAGAAGCACCCGGAGCCGGCCACCCGGACCAGGCGACGGCGACGGCCGGAGGACATCCCGATACCGGAAGCGGCGCCGGGCGCCCGCCGTACGCCGAGCGACTCGACGTTCCGATCACCGACGGCGGGCCGACCGCGCGGGAGGTGCTGGAGCGGTTCGATCCGGCCCGAGCCGGCCTGCCGGACCTGACGCCGCAGGAGGCGGTCGAATACATCGCGGCGAACGTCGACCAGCGCCCGTGGCTGGCTCCCGCCATCGGCCGCGATCCCGCCGTACAGCGCGTCTTCGCCGCCATAGACAAGGCCCGAGCAGGACACATCCTCGAACGTCACGGGCCGTTCGTGGACGACATCAAGCTGCGGCGGCGCGTCACCTACCTGGAGGACCCCGCCCAGCTCGACCCGGAGAAGCGCGCCGCCGGGATCGACGCGTTCAGGGACGGAGAACATCGCTGCCCCGACACCGCCACCTCGATTCAGGACCCGGACGCCTTCGCCACCATGTTCGCGCGGGCCATCGAGCACCCGGACGTGCAGCGGGCCCTTCAGGCACCCGTCGATCCGGACGTACGCCCGGACAAGGTGTCGGTGCCGTTGGAGGATCTGCTCGGTCCCGAAGGGCACGTCTACGGCGACGGGTTCCGGCTCGAGCCGGTCGAGGGAAGTCTGGAGACCGCCTGGAACAACCGGGCGGAGTGGCTGGCGGCCGAACGCGCTCCGGACCGTACGCCGGAGGTGCCGGAGCCGCAGTGCACCCCCGTCGAGAGCTTCCGTGTCGCGACGGTGGACATGCGCTTCATGCCGAACCGCGAACGGACCGGCTACCAGATCGGCACGCTGTACGTGGAGCCGGGGCCGAGGGAGGCGACCGCACACGTCGCCGACCAGTCCGTCAGCCGCGAGGAGGCGGCACCTGCGGCACAGGTGACGCAGGCGGGGCGACCGCAGCACGCGCAGCCGTCCGCCGGAACCGGCGGCGGCGACCGGCTCGCCTCGGCGCCCGGTGACGACGGCCGCTCGGGAGAACCCGCGGGGAAGACGTCGTCCGGCATCGCGGAGTTGCTCAACGCCGCGCCGAAACGCGACAACCCGGGGCAGGCCGCACCCGCCACCCCGGGGGACCGGGCCGAGGGCACACGTGCCGCCGACCATTCGCCGGCCGTCGCCCACGACCCGGCCGGACACCACGCGGACCAGGCCGATGCCGGGCCGCACGGCGTCCACGGCGATCTGACCGGCACCCGCGAGGGCGGGCACGGCGGCGTGGCCCCGCTCACAGAGTTCTGGGAGGACCTGACCGAACGGGTGAAGGTCGCGTCGCAGCGTCGCGGCACCACACCACTCGACGAGATCCAGCAGTTCACGCTCAACCGCGTACTGGGGCGCATCTTCAGCGCGCATCCCGACGCCTGGATTCTCAAGGGCGGGCAGTCCATGCTCGCGCGCTTCCCCGAGGGGCGGCCGAGCTCCGACATCGACCTCGTGCGGATCTCCGGCGGCGACAAGGACGCCATGGCCGCCGACTACCTGGCGGCCCTCGCCCGCGATCATGGCGACCACCTGCGGTTCGTCGCGGACCCGTCGGCAACGACCGAGCTGGACCACGGCCGGGGAATCCGGCTCGTGCACAACGTGTACTGCGGCGAACGCGAGATCATGAAGCTGAGCGCCGACCTGAACCCGTCGCGCGAGCGTCCGGTGTGGCAGGAGCCGGAGATCGTTCCCTTCCCGGACCAGGTCCTGCGCACCGGTGCCGAAGGGGAGACCCCGAACCTACGGGTGCTGTCGCTCGCCGACGCCCTGGCGCACAAGATCTCGGGCATGTACACCTTCGGCTACCGGACGGCCGACAACAAGTGCGAGTTGTGCCTGCCCAAGTCGGTGGGTTTCTGGGCGTGCCGGGGCGCGGGAAGCGAACTGCCCTATCGGCCGCAGGACCTGGCCGACGTCCTCTTGATCGCCATGCGCCGGTCATGGGACGGACCGGCCACGCACGCCATGTTGCACGAGGAGTTCGCCTGGAGGAAGGAGCGGGGGGAACAACTGGAGATCCCCCACCGCTTCGAGGTGCCCAACCCGCAGTGGTTCCAGACCTTCACCCGCTACACCATGACGACGCCCGGGCTGGAGTTCGGCGGCGTCGGTGAGGCCATCCCGCTGGCGAGGGCGTTCCTCGATCCGCTTCTGGCACCGGAGCCGCCCAGCGGCCACTGGGACGCGAGCCGGCTCAAGTGGGTGGAGGGCGCGCACGTCCCGGCTCCGGAGCCGCACGCACGGCACACGGCGGGCGAGCCGGCCGGCCACACGGAGTCCCGTCCCGTCATCGCGGTACGGCACGAGGGCACAGCGGACCCTGCCGCGCACCGGCCCGACGCCGCCGCGGGCCAGGACGGGCGGCCCGGCGACGCGGCCGCGGACCGGCCGACCGAGACGCCGCACGTCCGCAGGCTGGAGATGACCGGCGAGGCGCCTGCGTCGACCGCCGTGGCCAGCCCGGAGATGATCGACCGATGGGACAGGCTCGCCGCCGGGCCGCATCATCCCGACAGCCTCGACGCACGGCTCGCCGCGCTCAAGGCCCGGACCGACCTGTCCGTCGAGGAGAAGGTCGACCACGTACGGACCGCGATACTGCCGGAGTTCGGCTACGAGCCGACGAAGGTCAGGAACCTGGACGGCAAGAACCTCCGGATCTATGTGAACCAGAGCGGTGAGCTGTACAGCCACAGCATGGCGCTCATCCTCCAGCCGGACACGACCATCGAGATCGGGTACCGGCCGGACCAGACCAAGAACCTGTTCGAGGCCGAGGCGTACGACGCGCACCGTGCGTTCCTGGGCACTCTGCCGGACGGTATCGAGCTTCACGACGCCAACACGGTGGCGCTCTGGCGCGAGCTCAGGGGACAGCCGGTTCACACCGCCGGTCCCGAGGAACTGGCAGGCGACCTCGTCGATCTGCACGCCCAACCGCTCCGTGAGGCGCTGAAGCTCCGGCAGAAACTGATCGACGACTACGGGATCGAACCGCACCGGGTCCGGCTGGCGTTCGACAACAGCGCGATCTACTACTCCCAGACCCGGTGGGCGCGGGCTCAGCTCTTCACGCTGAGTCACATCCGGGACACTCCGGTCGAGGCGCGCCAGGCGATCGTGGACGCGGTACGGGGGCCGGAGGGCGTCGCCGAGCGCCGTGACGCTCGCGCCCGGGCGGTCCTCGACCGTCTCACCGCCGCCAACGAGGATCGCGGCGGCCGGCCGGACGAGTCCGGCACGGGGGACCGGGAGAAGTACGCCCTGCTCTGGGTCCGAAACTCCCTCGGCGGTCCCAAGGGGCACTTCGTGTACGGCGCCCCCCGCGACACCCGTCCCGGGTTCGTGGCCGAGACGATCGAGCTGCTGCGCCATGAGCACCCCGGCCGGCGCATCGCGCTGATCGGTGACGACCTCTTCGCCGGTCGCCCCGAGCTACGCGCGGAGTTCGAACGCAGGGGACTCCTGGACGGTGTCGACACCGACACACTGGTCAAGTTCTGGGATCCGGCGCGTAACGGCGGCGAGGCGCTGAGCCAGGGCGAGCAGGCGCTGTTCTTCCACCACCTGATCAGTGAACGCGACGTGGTGCAGATCGGCGCCTTCTCCGGCGCGCTGGAGACGGCCGCCCTTCTGGGCGCTCCCACGGTGTACTTCGAGCCGCGCGAACACGACGGGAACCGAGGCGAGCGGCTCGCGCTCTACCGGCTGCCGTGGGAACGCGGCAGGTTCGAACCGGTCACCGACGAGGACGGCAAGCCGCTCTTCGAGACGTCGGGACAGGTCCGCAAGATTTTCCGCGGGACCGGGGAGACGCTCCCCACACCGCTGCGGACGGTCCGTCGTGTCCTTTTCGGAACGGAGGCGGATCCGGTCACCGGAAAGGTGCCCACCGGGGAGACCCTGCACTACGGACACGTCGCGAAGACCGCGGACCGGATCAATCGCCTGGTGGACACGGGCGAACTCGACCGATGGCGGCATCGGCTGGGCCGGAGCGCGCCGTTCGCGGGCGAGGAGTGGGTTCCGTGGGGTGAGGACGGCTGGGCCAGGAGCCGCTACTACGCCGACCAGCTCAACCGGTGGCTGCACACGGAGGCCACCACGCCGGAAGCCGCCGGTACGAAGTGGAACGCCATCCGGCTGGCGCTGCTCGGCGTGGTCGAGCCGCACGTGCGTTCCGACCAGCTCGACGTCGGCATGTCCGTGGCGCACCCCTACTCCCTGCTGCATTCGGACCGGCCCGCGCCGCAGGCGGACACGGCGCGCGTCGACCGCGCGTACGACGCTCCTCCCGAGGAGCGTCCGGCGGCGGTCGTCGAGGCGCTCAAGGGCTTCCTGGGCACTCCGGAGTTTCGTGAGCAGGCGGCCCACGACCACATGGCCTTCCGGCTCTCGCCGCCTGAGCTCCGGAGCCTGCGCGACGAGATCGGCCATGCGATCGCGGCGCGGGAGGTCGGGCCCGGCGCGCCGGCCGCCGGGGGCACGCATCCGATCGCCGGAGACACGCATCCGGCCGGCCTGCACGGGGAGACCGGGCGACCCGCGGAGTCTCATGACGGTCCCCGGCTCGAACACCACGCCGGTGGACCGGCCGGCCACGCCCCGCTGGAGGGCGGCTCCGCAGCGCCGTCCCGGCGAGCCGGCGAGCCGGCGGCCGAGGCACAGATGATCGTCATCGCCAAGGAACCCGTCCCCGGTCTGTCGAAGACACGGCTGACGCCGCCGTACACCTTCGAGGAGGGGGCGAACATCGCCCGCGCGTCGCTCACCGACACGCTGAACGCGGTGGCCTCCACCCCGTTCGCGCGGCGGGTCCTGGCGCTGTCCGGTGAGCCCGGACCATGGCTGCCCGAGGGCGTCGATGTGATCCCCCAGCGCGGAGGCGGGCTCGACGAACGGCTCGCGAACGCCTTCGACGACGTCTTCGCCGACCGTTCGCTGCCCGCCATGATCATGGGGATGGACACGCCACAGGTCACGCCTGAGCTGCTGTCCATGGGCGCGGAGGCGCTCCGCCGGACGGACGCGGTGTTCGGCCCGGCCAACGACGGAGGGTACTGGCTGCTCGGGCTGCGCCATCCCGACCCGAACCTGATCCTCGGCGTCCCGATGTCGCAGCCGGACACGGGCGCCGCGCAGCTGCAACGGCTGCGCGACGCGGGGCTCAGCGTCACCATCCTGCCGTCGCTGACCGACATCGACACCATCGTCGAGGCCAGGAGCGTCGCCGCCGAGGCTCCCCATGGGGAGTTCGGCAGAACCATGGCCGAGCAGGCCGTCCCCCGCGTCGATCCTCTCGGCCAGGCGCGGGACACCGGAGGGTTCACCTGGTCACCCGCGACCGGCTTTCCCCCGGCCGACGGTTTCATGGTCGCGCTGACCGGGCACACGGTCCGGCATCCCGAAGAACTTCTCGACGATCCGGAGGAGTTCGCCGTGAGGTTCCGCGAGTACCTTCTCGCGAACAGAGACGTGTTCCAGCGGCATCCGGACGTCTACGTTGGTGGATGGCGGAAAGACGGTCACCTCTGGCTCGAGCCGTCCCGCAACATCCTCGACCGGGATGAAGCGCTACGAGTGGGCCGGGACACGGGCCAGATAGCGATCTACGACGTGAGATCCGGACAATACATCGACGTGAGGCCGTGATGACGAATCCCGCAGAGGAACCACGCAAGTTCTTCGGTCGTCTTCCGCATGACTTCTATGACATGACGGAAGCAGAACAACTGGAATGGACACGAGAGTTCGGCCAGGGGCTGAAGGCGGCGGTCGACTCCGATGTTTCCGGGCAAGAGACGAGAGGTGAAAATGGAGGAGGAAACTGAGCTCCTCCTCCCCACCCTTTCTCGGTCAGTCCCAGCCGATTCGTCCCACGATCTCCGCGGCGAGGTCACGGCTCAGCACTTCGTCCGGGCCGGACTCGCCGGCCACGGGCGACCCGAAGGCGTGACGGGCCTCCGCCAATACCCGGGCCACCCGGGGGCGTACTTCGGCCACGCGTTCGCCCGAGACCAGGGCGGCATAGGCCCGTAGGTTCCGAACAGAGAGGCTCCCGGGTTGAAGATGGGGCATGAAGTAGCCGACGAACTCCGGGCCGTCCACCGGATAGTCGTGCTCCTCGGCCAGCGGTTTCATGCCCTCATGGAGAACCCGCAGGTCGACGAGGTCACGGCGGACCGCGTCGGTCACGGCGCGCTGGATGTGGGCGTGCTCCACCCAGTCCGCGACGAGATCCAGCAGCGTGCGGAGGGGAGTGGTGACGAGGACGCCCCGATGCACCATGACGTCCTCGGGACTGAGCCGCGACACGTGGATCCTCGTGGCGCGAGGCGCCGGGAGCTCCTCCGCCGCGGTGAACGTCATCAGCGGGGCGGCAACGGATCCGAGGCCGTGCAGGCCGCAAGCCGACTCGTGAGAGAGCACCACGTCGAGCGGGCCGTCGGGCCGTTCCCACCGGAACGTCTCAGGCCGGATCGCCAGCCAGGCCGCATAGGGATAGGCGAATCTCGGGGCGAGCGAACCGCCGGCGAGCTGATGAACGTCCCAATCCAGCTCCGACAGCAGGCCGACACCCCTCAGGTGATCGAGAGCCGCCGTACCGACGCCCAGTCTGTTCGCCTGGGCACCGGTGATCATGCCTTCCTGGCGGCCGGCCACAACCGAAAGCTCGTAGAAGTCTTTTTCCCACATCAGTTCTCCAGGATTGGCAACATGAGTGATATAGGGGTGTCGCTCGGGGGCGGCCGGACGCCCGATCACGGATCCGCGCGAGACGGACAGTACCGGTCGTGCCGGACCAACCCGTATAGACGATACTTGTCCGTGGCGGCACGTGGGGTCGTACGAATAGACGAGGGCCCGGATTCGCGATTCACAGGAGGCATAGGTTTTGTCGGAATCCAATGAAACCCATCGTATTCATGAGATGGAGAGCAGGGAGCCGGGTCCCATGCCGTCATCGTCCACCGCCGGCCAGGCGTCGGCCCGAATTCATTACAGCGTGGCCGCGTTCGGCACCGTGCGCGACAGGCCGGCCTACGTCCGTGCGACGCCCGGTCAGGGATTCGAGCTCTTCGCGGTGCCGGACGAGGAGCGGCTCGGCCGGTCCGCCGGATCGGGCCGCCCGGCGCGGGCGGTCGCGATGGGCCGGGCCGGGGGCCGGGAGATTCTCGCGGTCGGCGGCGACGACCAGGGAATCCGGGTCTGGGACGTCGCGGCCGGCGAGGAACTCCACGTACGGACGGGGCCCGAGGGCCCGGTGCACGCCGTGGCGGCCGGCACGGGCGCCGGCGGCGACGTGATGTTCGCCGCCGGGCAGGACGGCCGGGTGTGGGCGTGGTTCACCGGCGACGGCGAAGAACTCGGCGCGATCTCCGGCTGGGAAGGCGCCTTCAACGACGTCTGCTTCGCCCGGGTGATCGGCGTCGACCTTGTCGCGGCCGGCGGAGACGACGGCGTCGTACGGGTCTGGAACGTCGCCGACGGCACCAACGTCCATACGCTTCGGGGCCATACCGGCCGGGTCAGTGCGGTCACCATGGCGGGTGACGGCGACCGGGGCCTCGTCGCGTCGGCCGGCGCCGATCGCACCGTACGGGTCTGGGACCTGCGCACCGGCGAGGCGTTGCCGGTGTTCACCGGGCATGACGACAGCGTCACCGGGCTCTCGTTCGCCTCCCTGGGCGCTCGTCCGATCCTGGCCTCGTGCGCACTGGACGGCACGGTTCGCACCTGGGACGTGGCCGGCGGTACGCCGCTGAAGGCCTGGTCGGCCGGGCACGACCGGCCGACCGATCTGGCCGTGACGCTGGTCGGCGGCCGGCCGGTGCTCGCCACGGCGGCGCTGGACGGCGTCGTACGGCTGTGGGACGCCGACACCGGCGCGGTGGTGCGGGCACTGGCTCCGCCGGACGCGGTCGCGCCGGCGGGTTCGGTCGCCGTGACCCGGCTCGGCGAACGCACGGTGGTCGCGGTCGGGCACCATAACGGCATCGTCCGCGGCTGGGACGCCGAAGAGGGCGCACCCCTCTTCACGGTGGCGGGCCGGGGGACCGGTGCGGTCACGTCGGTGGAGTTCGGCGAGGCGGCCGGCGTGCCCGTGCTCATCTGCGGCACCGACGACGGAACGGTGCGTGTCCACGACGCGGGCACCGGCGCGTTGCTGCGGGTGCCGACCCCCCATGTCGGCGCGGTCACCGCGCTCGCCGTCGCGGCGGCGGACGACGGGGGGATCCTGGTGTCCGGTGGCGCGGACCAGACCGTACGCACCTGGGACGCCCTCACCGGCACGCCGCTGCTCCACGTCCCGGCGCACGAAGGCGCGGTGACCGCGGTGGCGGCCCGGACCGGCGAACGCCCCGTGATCGCCTCGGGCGGCCAGGACAACGCCGTACGCACCTGGGACGCGGCGAACGGCCGGCTCCTGATCGATTTCCGGAGACACCGCTTCCCGATCTGCGCGCTGGCGCTCGGCACCGTCGACGGCAGGCAGGCGCTCGCGTCGGGGGACGTCGACGGCACGACCTGGATCTGGGACCCGTTCACCGGCGAGACGCTCGGCGCCGTACGCCACGGCGGCGAACGGGTCCGGGCGCTCTGTTTCGCCGCGACCGCAGAGGCCACCGTTCTGGAGGTGGCCTACGCGGACGGGGCCGTTTTCGGGTGGACGCTGCCCGAGTGCCGGCAGGTACACGAGTGGAAGGTGGCCGGATCGCCCCTGGCGCTGTCCTTCTCACCGCCGGAGACGACGTACGTCGCCGGGACGATGGGCGTGGCGGCACTCCGGCCGGGGCAGGCCGGCCCGGAAGCGTCCTACGCGACGCTGTTCCGCATCGCGAGCACGTACTGCCATCCCGAGGCGGATGACGACGCGTACGACAGCCTGCGGAGACTCGCGCGGCGCGGGGACGACGAGACGATGGCCCGGTTCAGACGGGAACTGCGTCGTGCCCTCACGCACCCCGGGGAGGTGCCGGAGAGTGAGCTGCGCCGGGAGGTCCAGTACGACGGCGGCGCGGAGGAGTTCCTGCGTCGTCTGTGGGGTGACCTGTACCCGGAGGAACCCGTCCCGTCGAAAGACGACGAAAAGTAAGGACGCGTATTCGCATAGGCAAAGAACTGTCATGTGATCGGCGGTCGATGTCACCGACATCCGCGACTTTTCGAGGATCCGCGGGATTCGCGATCGGCAGGATCGGAGCGGTGGAACCCGCCGACATCCGGTCGCGTCGTACTCCAGTCGGCCGTGTCACAGGGGCAGCGCTTCCGCTGTTTTCGGCAGCCCGAGCGCGTCGCAGGAGGACGGGATGGGAATCGACCGGAGATTCGTCGTCGGGGTCGTTGTCGGAGTCGTCGGTGTACTCATCATCGGCGGGGCGGTATGGCTGCTGGCCGGCGGTGATGGGTCGTCGAAGAACGCGGCCGCCGAGGGGAGTCCGTCCGCCGGCGCGTCGAAAGGTGATGACAAGGGAAAGAACGACGGCGGTGAACAGGCGACGCCCGGGCCGCCGCTGAGCCTGCCGGTACCCACGGGCAGCGGCAAGGTGAGCTGTCCCTCGCCGACCACGACCGTCAAGGACGCCGACGGCCTGGAGAAGGCGCTCGGCGCGGCGAAGCCCGGTGACGTGATCCGCCTGGCGGCCGGAACCTACACGGGCAAGTTCGTCGCGCAGGCCTCGGGTACGAGCGACAAGCCGATCTTCCTGTGCGGGGACGCCACCGCGATCCTCGACGGCGGAGGCGTCAAGAAGGGGTACGCCTTCCACCTCGACAAGGCCGGCTACTGGCGGCTGATCGGATTCTCCGTGCAGAACAGCCAGAAGGGCGTCATGGCCGACGGCTCCAGCGGCTCCATCATCCAGGGCCTCACCGTGCACGACATCGGCGACGAGGCGATCCACCTGCGGGGTTTCAGCACCGGCGACACCGTCCAGTACAACAAGATCTACAACACCGGCCTCCGGCGCGCGAAGTTCGGTGAGGGCGTCTACCTCGGCTCGGCGGAGTCCAACTGGAGCAACAGCTCCGGCGGCAAGCCGGACAAGAGCGACAACAACGTGGTGCGCGGCAACGTCATCCGGGCGACGGCCGAGGCCATCGACATCAAGGAGGGCACGAGCGGCGGACGCATCCTCGACAACGTCTTCGACGGATCCGCGCTCGGCGGCGACAAGTTCAACGACTCCTGGATCGATGTCAAGGGCAACGGCTACCTGATCCAGGGCAACAGCGGCAAGAAGACCCTCAAGGACGGCTTCCAGACCCACCAGATCATCAAGGGCGGGGGCACCGGCAACGTCTTCCGCGGCAACACCCTCGACATCTCCGGCGCCGACGGCGTCGGAATCAACGACACGGTCGGCGGCAACACCATCGCCTGCGACAACAAGGTCATCGGCGGCAAGCTCATGGCGAAGGGCGACTGCTCGGGCTGACGAACACCGGCCGGGATGCGCCCGTACGCCGCCGCTTCCGGGCTTCGGCGTGCGGGCACCGGCGTTCGTGGGCGCTTGACTTAGAGCGCGCTCTAAGGGGCAGCCTGGTGGGCATGGAGAAGAGAGCACTGGGACGGCAGGGCCTGCGCACCTCGGCACTCGGCCTGGGATGCATGGGCATGAGCTGGGCGTACGGTGCGCCCGACGACGACGAGTCCATCGCCACGATCCACCGGGCGATCGAGCTCGGCTGTGACTTCTTCGACACCGCCGAGGCGTACGGGCCGTGGACCAACGAGAGGCTGCTCGGCCGCGCGCTGAAGGGGCGTCGCGACGAGGTGGTCGTCGCGACGAAGTTCGGCTGGGAGTTCGCCCCCGACGGTGAGCGGCTCGGGACGAACAGCCGTCCCGAGCACATCCGCGAGGTGGCCGACCAGCAGCTCGAGCGGCTCGGCACCGACCACATCGACCTGCTGTACCAGCACCGGGTCGACCCGGAGGTCCCGATCGAGGACGTCGCCGGCGCGGTCGGTGAGCTGGTCGCGGCCGGGAAGGTGCGGTACTTCGGGCTGTCCGAGGCGTCGGCGACCATCATCCGGCGGGCGCACGCCGTCTTCCCCGTGTCGGCGCTGCAGACCGAGTACTCCCTGTGGGAGCGGGGGCTGGAGGAGGAGATCCTGCCGACGCTGCGGGAGCTGGGCATCGGGCTGGTCGCGTACTCACCGCTGGGCCGCGGCTTCCTCACCGGCGACGTCCGTCGGGCCGAGGACTACCCGGCCGGCGACTACCGGCGGAACGACCCGCGCTTCCAGGGGGCCAACTTCGACGCGAACATGAAGGCGGCCGAGGCGGTGCGCGCGATGGCCGGCCGCAAGGGCGTGACGGCGGCGCAGCTCGCGCTGGCGTGGCTGCTCGCCCAGGGCGACGACGTGGTGCCGATCCCCGGCACGAAGAGCCGCAAGCGCCTGGAGGAGAACCTGGCGGCGGCCGGTATCGGGCTGACCGGCGCGGAGCTGTCCGAGCTGGAGCTCCCGGTCTCGGGCGCGCGCTACCCCGAGGGCATGCTGCGCCTCATCGCGCGGGGCTGACCGCGGTTTCGAGGGCGTCCCCGCGTGAGGGGCGCCCTCGTCTCAGCGACCGCGGTGATGGCGGCGGAGGGCCACGCCGGCGGCGACGCCGCCGACCAGCGCGCCGGTGCCGGCCGCGGCCGGCAGGGCGACCATGGTGACCTTGCGGCCGGTGCGGAAGTCGTGGATCGGCCAGCCGTGTTCGCGCGCGTGGTCGCGCAGGTCACCGTCCGGGTTGACCGCGTGGGGGTGGCCGACCGTCGTGAGCATCGGCAGGTCGTTGTAGGAGTCGCTGTACGCCGAGCAGCGGGACAGGTCCAGGCCCTCCTTGCGGGCCAGCGCGCGTACGGCGCCCGCCTTGGCCGGACCGTGCAGCAGATGGCCGACCAGGCGGCCGGTGTAGACGCCGTTCTCGGTCTCGGCGACCGTGCCGAGCGCGCCGGTCAGGCCCAGGCGGTGGGAGATGATCCGGGCCAGCTCGACCGGGGTCGCGGTGACGAGCCACACCTGCTGGCCCGCGTCGAGGTGCTTGAGCGCGAGCGACCGCGTGCCGTGCCAGATGCGGTCGGCCATCTTGTCGTCGTAGATCTCCTCGCAGAGGCTGACGAGCTCGTCCACGCTCCGGCCGGCGACGAACGCCAGGGCCGCCTCGCGCGCCGTGGAGATGTGCTCGGCGTTCTCCGCGCCACGTACGCGAAAGGAGACCTGGCCGAGCGCGAACATCGCCAGGTCGCGGAAGGTGAACAGCTTCCGCGCGGCCAGCCCCCGGGCGAAGTGGTAGATCGACGCGCCCCGGATCAGGGTGTTGTCGACGTCGAAGAACGCGGCGGCGTTCGGGTCCGGTACGACCGGCTCGGTGTCGGACGACGCGGCCGCCGCCGCGGCCTCGCCCGCGAGTTCGTCGGCTACTTCGTCGTCATCGCTCCATGGCCACAGTCGACGCATGGAGACGAGACTAACCAGCGTCCTTCGGCGGTGATCCGGCAACCCCGTGCGCGGCGCGTCGCCAATCATCACCGTACGTGAACATGGCTGGAGGTCCCCGACCTCAGCTCCATCTCACCGGATATCGGCGGGAAAGAGACGGGCCAGCGACCGCGTCGCGCGGTACTGCAACGCCTTGATCGCACCGGTGTTCTTGCCCATGATCTCGGCGGTCTCGGCGACCGACAGGCCGTGCAGGAAGCGCAGGACCACGCACTCGCGCTGCTCGTTGCCCAGTTCCCGTACGGCCGAGAACAGCGCCCGGTGGGTGAAGGAGTCGAGCACCGCGCGTTCGGGGCCCTCCTCCCAGCGGTCGGGCTCCAGGGGGTCGGCCGTGCAGACCTCGAGGCGGTGGCGGCCCGACTTGAAGTGGTCGAGCACGAGGTTGCGGGCGATCGTCACGAGCCACGCGCCGAAGTCCTTGCCCTGCCAGGTGAACAGGCTGATGCGCCGGAGCGCGCGCAGGAACGTCTCGCTCGTCAGGTCCTCGGCGAGGGCGTGCGTGCCCACGCGGTAGTAGACGAAGCGGTAGACCACGTCGGCGTACCGGTCGTAGAGCACGCCGAAGGCCTCGGGATCGCCGGCACGGGCGCGAAGGACGAGGTCGCGCATCTCGTCGTGGGCGGCCTCGGACGGCTGCGGGCCGCCGGTGGTGGGGCGTGCGTGGGCAGGGGGGTCGAGGGTAAGGCTGCGCATGCAGTCCTCCTCGGGAACGACGCGACCACGGGGGGTGTCGGAACATGCTAGATACTGGTGAGTAAGCTGGCAATGGTGATGCTCGAGTAAACAGCCGCCTTTATCCGCTCTTTGCACATATGCAGTGGCTCTTCGTTACCCGTCCAGGCGCGTGATCGGGCACCATTGGGGGCGATGGTCAACGTCGCTCTGGCGCTTCTGGCGACCCTCGCGGCCCTCGGAGGCGCCGGGTTGCTGGTTACGCGCACCCTGCCAGACCGGCGTATGTACCTGCTCGCGTGGTGCGGCACCCTCCTGGTCCTCGGGATCGCGCTCGCCTCGATGACCGTCGGCTACGCGGCGGGCTTCGGGCCGGCGCTGCTGCGGTGCACCGAGCTGTTCGGGTCGCTGATCGCGCCGCTGACCCTGGCGCTGGGCGTCGTCGAACTGATCGCGCGGACGGTACAGGCGCGGTTCGCCGCGCGGCTCATCGCGGCGTCGTACGTGATCGTCGCCGTCGTCATCATTCTGCTCGACCCGATCGTCGGCACCTTCGGCAAGAGCCTGCCGAAGGTGTCCGGCCACTACTCATCGCTGCCCGGCCTGGTGCTCGACGGAGCACACCTCTTCGCCGTCGTCTCCCTGGTCTCGTGCGTCGCGGTCACCGCGGTGCGCGGCAACAGGCGTGACCGGCAGGCGGCCGAGACCATGCCGACCCTCGCCATGGTCGCGCTCGCCGGGGTGCTCACGGTCGCCGCGATGCGTGGTTACCTGCCCGGACCGCTGGCGCCCCTGGCGCTCGGCGGGTCCGCCGCCCTTGTGTGGTTCGGCGCCTCCCGGCTCGCGCCGGGCGGCCCACCCGCCCCCGACGATGAAGAACCGGAGCCGTACGAGGAAATGTCGCGCCACCAGCAGCCCTACGACGACGGGCAGTACAACAACGGGCGGCGCCGCGGCAGGCGGCGCCAGCAGGGCGGTTACGACACGGGCGGTTACGACGCGGAGGGCTATGACACCGGCGGGTACGACACCGGTGGCTATGACACGGGCGGCTATGACACCGGTGGCTATGACACGGGCGGGTACGACAGAGGCGGATACGACACCGGCGGGTATGACACGGGCGGGTACGCCCGGCCCCGGCGCGAGGGGCAGCCGTCCTTCGCCCCGCCGGCGGCGGCGCCGGGCCGTGCGCCCCAGGGCCCGCCCGTCATGGGCCAGTACGGCCGGATCATGATTTATACGATCATCGAAGGGCACGCCGACGCCTTCGACCGGCTCGCGGCCGAGGTCGCCCACGCCGTACGCCAGGCCGAGCCGGGCACCCTCGTCTACGCCTGCCACACCGTGGACAACTCGCCGAACCAGCGACTGTTCTACCAGCTCTTCCGCGACGCGAACGCGGTCGAGACGCACACCCGCCAGCCACACGTCCAGCGGTTCGCCCGCGAGGCGCGGGCGCATGTCAGCGGCACCAACGTCCTCGAACTGACCGTCAGCGCGGGCAGCCTCGCCGCTCTCGCCGGAGCGATGGGGCCCGCCGGCCCCGCCGGACCCGGCGGGGGGCCTGGCAGGCCTGGCGGACCGGAGACGCCCGGCGGACCCGGCGGGCCGGAGATGCCCGGCGGACGCGGCGGCCCGAGTGGACGCGGAGGTCCGGGCGGGCGCGGAGGCCCGGGTGGACGCGGCGGCCCGGGTGGACCGGGCGGGCAGGGCGGAGCCGGTGGGCAGGGCGCGCCCGGTGGCCGTGGCGGGCCCGGCGGACGAGGCGGTCCCGGTGGGCGCGGCGGGCGCGGCGGTCCCGGTGGGAGGAACGGCGGCGGTGGGGGACCGGGCGGCCCCTCGCGGCCCGTACGCTGGCCCCATGGCCGATGACGCGCGCATCCTCCTGCTCGGCAAGCCCGGGTGCCACCTGTGTGACGACGCCCGCGAGGTGATCGTGAAGGTCGCCGGCGAACTCGGCGTGACCTGGGAAGAACGCGACATCACCGCGTCGGAGGAGGACACGCGTCTCTACGGGGACCAGATCCCGGTGACGTTCGTCGACGGCGTCCAGCACGACTTCTGGCGGGTCGACGAGCGTCGCCTGCGCGCGGCCCTCACGGCCTGACCACGAGGCGGCCGTGTTGGCCGGATGCGGTCTGCCGGTGCGCGGTGCCGGTCCGGTGGGAATCGGCTCCGCTCGCCGCCGACGTGAGTGAAACGAGGAGATTTCCGGGACCTCGATCGACTCCTGAGGCGGGTCCGCGGTCCGGTGTCCACGGCTCCCGATGTCTTTTCGGTCACACGGCCACGCGAGGCGGGCGTGACTCGGAAGGTGCCGGGGTTCGCCGCGAGACGCCCGTGAGCTGGGCAATCCGGGCGGGTCCGGACCTCTCTGGCGCACGTGTGTTCGGCTCCCGACTTTGTGCGCGTGTTCACAAGGGCTTAATCTGGTGGGAGTCCAGGCGGTTCGTTCGCCGTGTGGCCCAAGGCACCATACGGACCGGCCGCGTGTCGAACCCCGGAAAAGCAGGCCTGTGACCCGTCGATCCACCCTCGGTGAACGGAACCGCGGCATCCCAGAAGCGACCGTGGCCCGGCTTCCGGTCTACCTGCGCGCGCTGCACGTCCTGGCCGAACGCGGTGTCGCCACCGTCTCCTCCGAAGAGCTGGCCGCCGCAGCCGGCGTCAACTCCGCCAAGCTCCGCAAGGACCTGTCCCACCTGGGTTCCTACGGCACCCGAGGCGTCGGATACGAGGTGGAGTACCTCGTCTACCAGATCTCCCGCGAGCTCGGCCTGACTCAGGACTGGGCGGTCGCCATCGTCGGTATCGGTAACCTTGGTCGCGCGCTGGCCGGGTACGGCGGGTTCGCCTCGCGCGGGTTCCGCATGGCGGCGCTGCTGGACGCCGAGCCGGGGATCGTCGGGGAGGTGATCGCCGGCCTGACCGTCGAGCACATCGACGATCTCGAGACGGTCATCAAGGACAACGGGATTTCGATCGCCGTCCTGGCCGTTCCCGCGCCCGCGGCGCAGCCGGTCTGCGACAGGGTGGTGACGTCCGGGGTGACGAGCATCCTCAATTTCGCCCCTGTCGTTCTTTCTGTACCCGACGGTGTCGATGTGCGTAAGGTCGACCTGTCGATTGAGCTACAGATCCTCGCGTTCCACGAGCAGCGCAAGGCCGGTGGCCCGAGCGGCGTGGAAGAGGAGTATCTCGAGGCGGTAGAGGGCCAATGAGCCGTACCAGCACGTCAACAGCCGTGAAAACACGGCCCGCCGAGGCGGACCGGACCGGCGGGGTGGTCGCGTGAGCGAGCGAACCGGTGAACACGCGCCTCAGGACGCTCTGACGAAGGAGGATTCATGAGCAGTGTCCTCGTCGTCGGGCTGAGTCACCGCAGCGCCCCCGTCACGCTGCTGGAGCGGACCGCGGTCAGCGGCGACCGGCTGGACAAGCTCCTGCACGACGTGCACCAGGCCGCGAACGTGGACGGTGTCGTCGTCGTCTCGACGTGCAACCGGATCGAGGTCTACGCCGACGTCGAGAAGTTCCACGCCGGTGTCTCCTCGATCTCCGAACTGCTCTCGCGCCATTCCGACGTGCCGCTGGACGAGCTGTCCAAGCACCTTTACGTCCACTACGAAGAACGCGCGGTCCAGCACATCTTCTCCGTGGCCTGCGGGCTCGACTCGATGGTCGTCGGCGAGGGACAGATCCTCGGCCAGCTGCGCACCGCGCTCAAGGCCGCCCAGGCGAACGACACCGTCGACCGGGCCCTCAACGAGCTCGTGCAGCAGGCGCTGCGGGTCGGCAAGCGGGCGCGCAACGAGACCGGCATCGACCGGGCCGGCGCCTCCCTGGTCAGCGTGGGGCTCGGCCGGGCCGGTTCGCTGGAGGGCCGGCGGGCGCTGGTCGTGGGCGCCGGGTCGATGAGCGGCCTGGCGGTCGCCACCCTCGCCCGCGGGGGCATCGGTGAGATCGTCATCGCGAACCGCACCTACGAGCGCGGCGCGCACCTGGCGCGTTCGGCAGAGGTGCCGGCGCGGGCGATCGAGCTGGCGGACCTGCGGCAGGCGATGTCCGAGGCCGACATCATCGTCTCCTGCACGGGTGCCACCGGCCTGGTGATCACGCCGGACATGGTCGACGGACCGGCGTTCCTGCTGGACCTGGCGCTGCCGCACGACGTGGACCCGGCCGTACGCGACCTGCCGGGCGTGACCCTGGTCGCCCTGGACGACCTGCGCGACGCCGACGACGCCCCGGCCGCGGGCGACATCGAGGCCGTGCGCCGGATCGTCTGCGAGGAGGTCCAGGCGTTCCAGCTCGGCCTGGTCGCGGCGACCGTCGCGCCGACCGTGGTGGCACTGCGCAGCAAGGCGGCCGAGGTGGTCGACGCCGAGCTGGGCCGGCTGGGCGGGCGCCTGCCGGGCCTGGACGACAAGGCGCGCGAGGAGATCGCCCAGACCGTGCGCCGCGTCGTCGACAAGCTGCTGCACGCGCCGACCGTACGCGTCAAGGAGCTCGCCGCCTCGCCCGGCGGCGACACCTACACCGAGGCCCTGCGCGAGCTGTTCGATCTCGATCCCAAGGCTCCGGAGGCCGTGATCCGGGCGGAGGACGTTCTGTGAGATTCACTTTGGGGACGCGCCGCAGCCTGATGGCGATGACGCAGTCGGGTCTGGTCGCCGACGCCCTGACCGAGCGCACCGGCCATGAGGTCGAGCTCGTGGGCGTCACGACGGAGGGTGACGTCTCCAAGGCCAACCTGGCGCAGATCGGCGGCACGGGCGTGTTCGTCAACGCGCTGCGCCAGAAGGTGCTCGACGGCGAGATCGACTTCGCCGTCCACTCGCTGAAGGACCTGCCGACGGCGCCCGCCGAGGGCATCACCCTGGCGGCCGTACCGGCTCGTGACGACCCGCGCGACGCCCTGTGCGGGGAGGCGAAACTGGCCGACCTGCCAAGCGGCGCGCGGATCGGCACCGGATCGCCGCGCCGGATGGCGCAGCTGCGCGCGCTGCGGCACGACCTGGAGGTCGTCCCGATCCGCGGCAACGCCGACACACGCCTGCGCAAGGTGACCTCCGGCGAGTTCGACGCGATCGTGCTCGCCTACTCCGGGCTGACGAGGATCGACCGGCTGGACGCGGTGTCGGAGGTCTTCGACCCGGAACAGATGCTGCCGGCGCCCGGCCAGGGCGCCCTGGCGGTCGAGTGCCGGGCCGACCGCGCCGATCTTCTCCAGATCCTCGCGGCCCTCGACGACCACGCGAGCCGTACGGCGGTCACCGCCGAGCGCGCCCTGCTCGCCGAGCTCGAGGCGGGCTGTTCCGCCCCGGTGGGCGCATACGCTGCTCTGGAAGAACGAACACTGCATCTCATCGGAGTCGTTGCCGGGTACGACGGTGAACGACAGGTCCGATTGTCGGTAAGCGGCCACCCTGACCTGGCCGAGCGGCTGGGACGCGACCTCGCGGCCCGGATGATCGCCAAGGGGGCCGACCAGTTGATGGGGGAGCGCACATCTTGAGCCCCGCGAGCAAGAGCCCGGCCGCCGCGAGCGGCGCGTCCCGTACCGGCAAGAAGCCGGCCGGGCAGCCGGGCATGGTGGCTTTTGTCGGTGTCGGCCCGGGAGACCCGGAGCTGCTAACGCTGCGGGCCATGCGATTGCTCGGCGCGGCCGACGTCATCGTGGTGCACGAGGCCACGGCCTCGCGGTTCCGCGAGCACTTCAACCCGGCCGCCGAGATCGTCGAGCCCGGCACGGTCAACCCGGTCACCCTGGCCCGCTCGGCCGGCCTGGTGGCGCGGGTCTTCCTCGGCGACCCGGGCGTCGCGTCGGTGATGGCCGACGAGGCCAAGGCCTGTATCAAGGCGAACGTCCCGTTCGAGATCGTCCCCGGCATCTCGGCGATCACCGGGGTGCCCGCCTACACCGGCATCCCGCTGACCGACGGCAAGCACCGCGACGTCACCGTGGTCGACGCGCAGGAGGGCGGCGTCGACTGGAGCGCCTACTCCAGCGCCTCGACCCTGGTCATCCTCGGCGCGGAGAACACCATCGGCGAGGTGGCCAAGGGCCTGGTCGCCGCCGGCCGGCCCGACACCACGCCGGTCACGGTCACCTCCATGGGCACCACGACCGAGCAGTACACCGTGGCCTCCACGCTCGCCCGCGTGGCCCCCGCCACCAAGAACCTCGACGCGCCCGCCCTGATCGTCGTCGGCGACGTCGTCGGCTGGCGGGAGAAGCTGTCCTGGTTCGAGACCAAGCCGCTGTTCGGCTGGCGCGTGCTCGTGCCCCGCACCAAGGAGCAGGCCGCCTCGCTGTCGGAACAGCTCCGCTCGTACGGCGCGGTGCCCGAGGAGGTGCCGACGATCTCCGTCGAGCCCCCTCGCACTCCGCAACAGATGGAACGTGCCGTCAAGGGTCTCGTCACCGGGCGTTACGAGTGGGTCGTGTTCACCTCGGCCAACGCCGTGCGCGCCGTGCGCGAGCGGTTCGAGCAGTACGGCCTGGACGCCCGTGCCTTCGCCGGCCTCAAGGTCGCGGCGGTCGGCGAGCAGACGGCCGCCTCGCTGGTGGAGTTCGGCGTACGGCCCGACCTGATGCCGACCGGTCAGCAGTCCTCCGAGGGGCTCCTGGAGGTCTGGCCGCCGTACGACAAGGACCTTGATCCGATCAACCGGGTGCTGCTCCCGCGCGCCGACATCGCGACCGAGACGCTCGTCGCCGGCCTGACCGAGCTGGGCTGGGAGTGCGACGACGTCACGGCCTACCGCACCGTCCGCGCCGCGCCCCCGCCGCAGCCGATCCGTGAGTCGATCAAGGGCGGCGGGTTCGACGCCGTGCTGTTCACCTCGTCCTCGACGGTCCGCAACCTCATCGGCATCGCCGGCAAGCCGCACAACGTGACCGTCATCGCCGTGATCGGCCCGCAGACGGCCAAGACGGCCGAGGAGTACGGCCTGCGCGTCGACGTGACCGCGGACAAACCGTCGGCCAGTGCCCTCGCCGAGGCGCTGGCGGAGTACGGTGCCAAGCGCCGGGCCGCCCAGGTCGAGGCCGGCGACCCGCTGCGCAAGCCCAGTGAGATGCGGCGCGGAGCGCGTCGCCGAAAGTAGCCGCTCGAGAGAAGGTCGCAGTGTCCGCGCAGTTCCCCGTCGTACGTCCCCGGCGGCTTCGCCGAACCCCCGCGATGCGCCGGCTGGTCGCCGAGGCCCAGGTACGGCCCAGCGACCTAGTTCTGCCGCTGTTCGTCAAGGAGGGCATCGCCGAGCCGCAGCCGATCGGCTCCATGCCGGGCGTGGTGCAGCACACGCGCGACACCCTGCGCAAGGCCGCCCACGAGGCGGTGGAGGCCGGCGTCGGCGGACTGATCCTGTTCGGCATCCCGGCGGTCAAGGACGGCCGGGGCTCGGGCGCGGACGACCCGGCGGGCATCGTGCAGAAGGCCCTGCGCGACCTGTCGTCGGAGGTCGGCGACGCGACCGTGATCATGGCCGACCTGTGCCTCGACGAGTACACCGACCACGGGCACTGCGGCATCCTCACCTCCTCCGGCGAGGTGGACAACGACGCGACGCTGGAGCGCTACGCCTCGATCGCCGCGGCGCAGGCCGCCGCGGGCGCGGAGGTCGTCGCGCCGAGCGGCATGATGGACGGGCAGGTCGGGGCGATCCGCTCCGCCCTGGACAAGGCCGGCTACTCCGGTGTGTCGATCATGGCCTACGCCGCGAAGTACGCCTCGGCCTTCTACGGGCCGTTCCGCGAGGCGGCCGAGTGCGCGCCCCAGTTCGGCGACCGCGCGGCGTACCAGCAGGACCCGGCCAACGCCGAGGAGGCCCTGCGCGAGGTGCTGCTCGACCTCGACGAGGGCGCCGACATGGTCATGGTCAAGCCCGCGCTGACCTACCTCGACATCATCCGCCGGGTCCGCGACTCGGTCCGCGTTCCGGTCGCGGCGTACCAGGTCAGCGGCGAGTACGCCATGGTCGAGGCGGCCGCCGCGCAGGGTTGGGTGGACCGCGGGCGCATCATCGAGGAGACGCTGACCTCGATCCGCCGCGCCGGCGCGGACATCATCCTGACCTACTGGGCCACCGAGTTCGGCCGGTCGCTCGCCGGGCGTTGACGGTCGCCTGGCGTACGTCGCATCACCGGATCGAGGGTCGCTGAGAGGCCGGGTCGGCCTCCGTGACGACCCGAACCCAGAGCGTCCTTGCATCGTTCCGCACGCCTCTATCACGCCGCTCTCATGCGGCTATGAGGCGTGCCCGGCCATCGTGCTCAGGTCACGTGTTCGCGGCTATCCCGGGGTTGTCGCAACCGCTCGTACACCGCCACGTCATCATCGAAGGTAAGAGGGTGGAGGGGGAGCGATGTTGGACACATCCGTCAAGAAGTCCGTCGCGCGGTCTGGTGGCAGGCATTCCGGCAAACAGTCGGCGAAGCGGCAAAAAGTGCATATGGGGGCCGCGGCTCAGCAGTACGCGGCCCTCGGCTGGCCCTGTTGTCCCGGCGCGCATCCGGCCACCGACGGGACGCGCGCCTGCTCGTGCGACCGGATCGGCTGCCCGTCGCCGGGCGCTCATCCGTCGTCGCAGGTATGGAAGTTGCAGGCCACGGTCGACACCGACCGCGTCGGCCAGTGGTGGAACACCACGCCCGAGGCGAACATCATCCTGCCGACCGGCCGGGTCTTCGACGTCTTCGACGTGCCGGCGGAGGCCGGGCGGCTGGCGCTGGCCCGGATGGAGCGCGACGAGGTACCGATCGGCCCGGTCGCCGCGATGGGCGACGAGCGCTATCTGTTCTTCGTCGCGACGAGGGGAGCACCGGAGGACGAGGACGAGTGGTGGTCCTGCCACCTGGACACGGTGCCGGAGAGCGTCGAGGAGACCCCGGGCATGCGCTGGCACTGCCGTGACAGCTACGTCGTGGCACCGCCGTCGGCGCTGCCGTTCGGCCGCGAGGTGAGCTGGGTCGCCTTCCCGGAGAACGCCACTCTGCCCGACCCCCTCCGCGTATTGGAGATCCTCGCCGACGTCTGCGAGTGACACCGTGGGCGGGGGTGGGGCCCGTCGTCGGGCGGATTCCGGTCTGGGAGACTCGATGGCGTGACTTCGGATCGGATATCGCAGGAACTCTTCGCGCGAGCGGGCGCGGTCGTGCCGGGCGGAGTCAACTCGCCCGTGCGTGCCTTCGGCGCCGTCGGCGGCACGCCGCGTTTCATCGCGTCCGCTCGCGGGCCGTACCTCACCGACGCCGACGGCAACGAGTACGTCGACCTGATCTGCTCGTGGGGGCCGATGATCCTCGGCCACGCCCACCCGGCCGTGGTGGAGGCCGTCCAGCGCGCCGCCGCGCTCGGCACGTCGTACGGCGCGCCCACCCAGGGCGAGGTCGAGCTGGCCGAGGAGATCGTCGCCCGGGCGCCGGTCGAGCAGGTCCGGCTCGTCAACTCCGGCACCGAGGCCACCATGTCGGCGATCCGGCTGGCGCGCGGCTTCACCGGCCGATCCAAGATCGTTAAGTTCTCCGGCTGCTACCACGGCCACGCCGACGGCCTGCTGGCGTCGGCCGGCTCGGGCGTGGCGACGTTCGGCCTGCCCGACTCGCCGGGCGTCACCGGCGCGGCGACCGCGGACACCATCGTGCTCGGCTACAACGACCTGTCCGCGGTCGAGGAGGCCTTCGCCGCGAACGGCGACGAGATCGCCTGCGTCATCACCGAGGCGTGCCCGGCGAACATGGGCATCGTGCCGCCCCGCGACGACTTCAACCTGCGGCTCAAGGCTCTGTGCGCCCAGTACGGGGCGCTGCTGATCATGGACGAGGTGCTGACCGGCTTCCGCGTGTCGCGGTCGGGCTGGTACGGCATCGACGGCGTGGCCGGCGACCTGGTGACGTTCGGGAAGGTCATGGGCGGCGGGCTGCCCGCGGCGGCGTTCGGCGGCCGGGCCGACATCATGGCGAAGCTGGCCCCGGCCGGCCCGGTCTACCAGGCCGGCACGCTGTCGGGTAACCCGCTGGCCACGGCGGCCGGCCTGGCCACGCTGCGCGGCGCGACCGACGAGGTGTACGCCCGGGTCGACCACGCGGCCGAGACGGTGGCCGGCCTCGCGACCGCCGCGCTGGCCAAGGAGGGCGTGCCGCACCGGCTCCAGACCGCGGGCAGCCTGTTCTCGATCTTCTTCGCCGACGGCGAGGTGCGCGACTTCGCCGCCGCCCAGCGCCAGGACACCAAGCGGTACGCGGCGTTCTTCCACACCGCGCTGGAGCACGGCGTCCACCTGCCCCCGTCGTCGTACGAGGCGTGGTTCCTGTCGGCCGCGCACGACGACGCGGCGCTCGAACGCATCGCCGACGCGCTGCCCCACGCGGCGAGGGCCGCCGCGGAGGCTTGAAGGCCGTCCCGCCGCGTCCGGCAGGCCCTCACCCGCGTCAGGCGAGGCCTGATCCGTCGCCGGATGAACCATCCCCGGCGGTGGCCGTAGGCCCCTATAGGGGTTTCAGTGGCCGATGGAGACGGACAGGGGCGCGGAGAGATGGCGGAGTCGACGGTGGTGCCCAATGGGGCACCGGTGTTCGCGTTTCGCATGTGGCGGCGGGAGTGGGGCTCCGCGGAGTGGCTTCCGGCCTCGCGGCTGCTGGTGCGGGTGAGCGACGGCGGGGACGCGGTGCCGGCGCAGCTGTCCTGGATGACGGAGGACGGCACGCAGTCCTCGCTGGGCTTCTCGCCGGACATGGCGAGCTGTTACGGCCATCGCCGTACGACCGGCGGCGACGTGGTGGAGATGCGGGGCGAACTCGACCACCGGCGGGAGTACCCGGACGGAGCCGGTGGGCAGGAGTTCGACACTGAGGCCGAGGAGGCCGGGGGCCGGCGCCCGGCGGGGCGGCTGCGGCTGCTGATCGACGACGGCGGCGAGGCGCCGGTGCGGTGGGCGGCCTGGCAGGAGCGATCGGGCGACGCCTGTTCGGTCGCGCTGCGTTCGGTGAGCCCGTCCGGTAACGCGGACGTCGGCGACCTGGTGAGCGCCGTGTGGGCCAGTGCCGAACATCGCGACGCGGGCGAGGTGGCCGCGAACCTCGTGGACGCCTCGACCCGCAAGTGGTTCGCACCGCACAGCCGTGCGTCCCTGGAGTTCCGGCTGACCCGGCCGGTCGCGGTGGACCGGTACGTTCTCACCTCCGCCAATGACGCGCCTGATCGCGACCCGGCGGCGTGGACCCTGCGCGGCTCAGCGGACGGGCAGACGTGGCGAACGCTCGATGTCCGCTCCGGTCAGTCGTTCGCCGGGCGGCACCAGCCCAGGGCGTACCGGATCGCCGACCCGGGCGCCTATGACCACTACCGTCTCGACATCACCGCCAACCACGGCTCCCCGCACCTGCAACTTCAGGCCGTCCGGCTCCTGGCCGGCGGGAGCGGCGGTTTCGTCGGCTACCGCCGGCGTGCGGGCCACGCCCCGGTCGCCTACCGGGGCACGCGTGTCGCGCAGGCACCACCGGGACCGCCGCCCGTCGACGCGCCGGAGCCCGGCTCTCCGCCCTCGCCCCGGACCCGCGGGAGCCGGCCGGCCGAGTGGGAGGAATGGCGGCCGGGAGGATCGTGGCTGCCGCTGGGCGGCAGCCTGTCGATGGAGTCCCTGACCTCACCGTCGGGGCGGTTCACGGTGCTGCACTCGGTGTACGAACCGTCGTTGGCGGTACGGGACAACGTCACCCGGGAGCGGGTGTGGGTCAGCGACTCGCCGAGTTCGAACATGGTGTGCCTCGGGCCCGACGGCGACCTCGTGGCCTGGGACCACCAGGGCAGCCGGGTGTGGAGCACCGGCACGGGGTGGCTGGGCGTACGGCGGCTGGAGATGCGGGACAGCGGCGAGCTGGCCCTGACCGGCGCGGACGGTGCCGTGGTGTGGAGTTCGGGGACTCCCCAGGTGTCCGCGGCGTCGGGGGCCGGCCACCGGACGGCGGCCCGCGGCTCGACGATGCGCCGCGGCGAGAGCCTGTACGGACAGTCGCTGACCAGCGATGACCGGTCGACCGTGCTGTTCCACGACGGCCGCGTGGCCCGCCTCATCCTGCGGGGGCGGACCTCGCACTGGGACCGGTTCTACGACCAGGAGAACATCCTGGTGCTCGACGACGACGGGTTCCTGCGCTCGCGGACCCCGGACGGTGCCGTGGTGGAAGAGATCGCCGGGCCCGGCGCCGAACTCACCGTCGTCCGCGGCGCGGCGGAGCTCCGTGACGAGACCGGCGCCGTCGTATGGGCGTCCGCCGGCCGCTCGACGCGCCCGGCCCCGGTGCGCGAGCCGGCGATGCCGCCGAATGACGACCTGGCCGCATGGTTCGGCGCCCTGGTGGGGGAGGGCCGCGGCTACTGCGTCGCGGTGGTGAGGGACGGCGACCCGGAGGAGGTGCTCCGGCGTACGGGTGTCGCGCCGGACGCGGTGCTGCGGAGCACGTGGCGCGGGCTCGCCCGGCACCGGGACACCGTACGTCCCGATGAGGGCACCGTGGTGGCGGCGATCGCCGTGGGGCCGGACGTTCTCCTCGTGAGCGACGACCCCGCCCTGCCGGTGGCGGAGCTGGCGCCCTCGGTGGTGGCCTTGCACCGGCCGCCCGGAGGAAGCGGCTTCGGGGGGACGTTCAGCATCCATCGGGACGGCGGGCTCGTGACCGAGCTGCGCGACGACCCGCGCCGTCGCAAGGGGACCAAGGTGGCGGAGGTCGCCGCCGCGCTGGACGACATCGTGCACGAGTTGCACCGGCACGAGCTGGTGTTCCGCGCGTCCGGGGCGATTCCCAGCGCCGCCGACCTCGGTGGCACGTTGCTCGGCGGCGTCCTGGCACCGGCGCGGTCACCGTCCGCGACGCGTCCGGCCGAGCCGGCCCTGACGGTCGCGGAGTACGACGGCATGAACCCGTTGGTGATCCGCACCGACTTCACCGACGAGGACGCCTGGCAGCGGGTGATCGAGGAACTGCGGACGCCGTGGTTCGAGGACGATCCGGTGGACCCCTACCTGATCTCCGAGCCCAGGTACGCCGGAGCCTCCACCGAACGGGTGCTCCAGGACGTCCGCGCGGCCATGCCCGATCCGGACCTGCCGGGGGCGATCTTCATCGCCGACGGCACCACCATGCGGGAGGCGGATCATCCGCTGCTGGCCGTGACGACCGAGTGGGACGGCGAACCCTTCGAGGAGGACGAGGAGGAGTTCGTCACGCAGTTCCGCCTGCGGCCCGACGCGGCCGTCGAGATCAGCACGAACCTCGGTCTCGGCAACATGGACTTCGACGACTTCGCCGGCGACGGTGTGTACGAGCGCATGGTGTGACGACGACCATCGGAATGGAGCCGCACTTCCCGTCGACGGGACACTCGGCGCGCCGGCCGGGGGCTCAGACGGTCTCGGTCACCGGGCTGCCCGGCACAGCACCGTGCGCAGCGCGTCCTCCAGGCCGGCCGCGCCGTCTTCGTCGCGGCCCCGGTAGGCGATGACGCCGTCCGGGCGCACCAGTGTCCCGCCCGATGATGTGGGGCCGTAGGCGACCTGATCGGCAGTACCCAGATCAGAACAGACCGAGACGGGGCAGTAACTTCTCGGCTGTAGCGATGATCTGCTCAGAGTCGGCAAGCGCGTCATCCACCTCTTCATTGGTCGCTGCGTCACCGGCCATCGATGGGTACTCGAGTTCGTTTCGCCGCATCCGCAGTGCACGGGAGGGACGGATTCGCCCGCATGCGGGCCTCGGTCGACCAGTTGCTACGCGACTACGACGAAGAGGCGCTCGCGCTGTTCGTCGAGCTGTACACCAGGCTCAACGCCGGGGCCAGGGAGCTGACCGGCGAGATCAGCGCCATGGACGAACACCGAGATCCGCGGCTCAGGGGGCGAGGGCTTCGAGGATCTCCTTGGCCCGCGCGGTGGCCGACTCGGCCGTCACCTCCGGGTCGCCGACGAGGGGATCCCAGTTGAGGTCGTAGAACAGTTCGGTGACGCCCTGCTCGCCGAGCCATTCGACGTCCTCGCGGATCTGCTCGTACGAGCCCGTCAGGCGGACGCGTTCGCCGTTCTCGGCCCGCTGTTCCTCACCGGCCCGTACGACACCGCGTACGACCACACGGACCCCGTTCGGGTCCTTGCCCGCCTCCTCCGCGGCGTTGCGTACGACGGCGATCTGCTCGTGGATCCTGGTCAGGTCGGTGGCGCTGCGGCTGATCCAGCCCGCGCCCAGGCGTCCGGCGCGTTTCAGGGCGCGCTCGGCGGAGCCGCCCAGGAGCACCGGCGGTCCGGGCTTCTGCACCGGCTTGGGGGCCATCCGGCTGGGGGAGATCGTGTAGAACTCGCCCTCGTACGAGCTGACCTCGTCCGTCCACAGCGTGTGCAGCGCGGCGACGTACTCCTCGGCGCGGGCGCCGCGGCGTTCGATCGACGCGCCGCTGGCGGTGAACTCCTCGCGCTGCCAGCCGGTGCCCAGCCCGAGGTCGAGCCGTCCGCCGGACAGCACGTCCAGCGTCGCCGCCTGCTTGGCGAGGTAGGCCGGCGAGACGAACGGCAGGTTGAGCACGGCGACGCCGAGCCGGATCCGCGAGGACCGCGCGGCGGCGAAGGTCAGCGCGCCGAGCGGATCCAGGACGCTGCGGTAGACCGGTGCCATCGCGTCCTTGTCCGCCGGTGTCAGCAGGCGGTGGAACGACCACAACTCGTGGTACCCGAGCTCCTCGGCACGGCCGGCGAAGTAACCGAGGTTGTCCGGGCCGGCCCACGCGCCCGCGACGGGGGCGCCGAATCCGATCTTCATGAGACTCATCCTGCTTCCAACGCGGCCAGGGCGTCCATCGCCGCGCCGAGCGAGTCGGCGGCCGTAGCGGCGCGCGCACCCCCGGGTGGTCGTGAGGCTGGGCGGACGGTACTCCTCATCAATCACACCGGTGCCGTTACTTCGCAACCAGGACAAAATCGCATATTGCGTCGGCGAAACCGCGCAGGTAAACGGTCTCCTCGGCCGTGAACGAACTGATGTAATCACGGCTGTGCAGCTTCGGTACAACTACCGCGTGTACCCGAAACCCAGTCAGCGCATCGCGCTGGCGAGGGCGTTCGGGTGTGCTCGCGTGGTCTACAACGACGGGCTCCGCGCCCGTCAGGAAGCCCACGCCGCCGGGCGGCCCTACATTTCCGACACCGACCTGCAAAAGCAGATCATCACCGCCGCCAAACAGACTCCCGAGCGGGAATGGCTCGCCGAGGTGTCCTCCGTGGTACTGATCCAGTCGCTGCGCGACCTGCACTTCGCCTACCGGAACTTCTTCGCGAGCGTGTCTGGAAAGCGTAAGGGTCCGAAGGTCGCAGCCCCACGATTCAAGTCCCGCAAGGACTCCAAGCAGTCGATCCGGCTCACCACGAACGGGTTCAGTATCCGGCCGAACGGCCGGCTGCATGTGACCAAGGTCGGCGACCTGCGCCTGAAGTGGTCCCGTACCCTGCCCTCGGCGCCGAAATCCGTCACGATTACGTTGGACGCTGCCGGACGGTACTGGGTCTCGTTCGTGATCCAGGTCGCCCCCGAGATCCTGCCCGAGGCAGGGAGCGATACCGGGATCGATCTCGGCCTGCGCCACTTCGCGGTGTTGGCCGACGGGACCAAGGTCGATTCTCCGAGGTTCCTGCGGCGGGCGGAGAAGAAGCTTAAGCGCCTGCAGAAGGCCCTCAGCCGTAAGGCCAAGGGCAGCCGCAACCGCGACAAGGCCCGCAAGAAGGTCGCGCGTCAGCATGCTCGTGTGGCGGACCGGCGCCGGGATTTTCACCACAAGCTGTCCACGCAGATCATCCGCGACAACCAAGCGGTGTATGCGGAGACGCTTGCGGTGAAGGGGCTGGGCCGTACCCGGCTCGCCAAGTCCGTGCATGATGCCGGATGGGCACAGTTCGTGAACATGCTGGAGTACAAGGCCCGCAAACACGGCCGGACCTTCGCCAAGGTGGACCGTGCTTTCCCGTCCTCGCAGGTTTGCTCGGCCTGCGGCCACCGGGACGGGCCCAAGTCCCTCGATGTCCGCGCATGGGTATGCCCGAGGAATTCGTGCCGCGCGAGTCACGATCGCGACCACAATGCGGCCATGAACATTCTCATCGAAGGGCGCCGAATCGTCGCCGCCGGACGGGCGGAGACGCTAATCGCCTCGCCGAGCGCAAGTAAGACCAGGACGCACGTCCCGGCACAGCGCGTTGAAGCAGGAAGCCACCGGAAGGGTCACCTTGCCCAGGCCGGAGTCCCCGGCTTTTAACCGGGAAGCACGTCAACCAGACCATGAACGCGGGCCGGCGAAGAGCAGCGGCGGCAGCGAGGCGAGCCCGACGTCGATGACGACGAAGTTGACGCCCCAGATCGCGGCGATCATCACCGCGACCGCGATGTGGCGAGGTCTCATGAGCCCGATGCTCCGCTTAGCGATGTTTTAGGACAAGCGACTATTTATTAAGGCATATGTGTAGTATCGCTTTATGCTCGATCTCGACCGTCTGCGCGCTCTCAGCGCGGTTGCCACGTACGGGTCGGTGAGCGCCGCCGCCGACGTCCTGCACGTCACGACCTCCGCGGTCTCCCAGCAGGTCGCCAAGCTCGAACGGGAGACAGGGCACAAGCTGCTCGAACGCTACGGGCGCGGCGTCCGCCTGACCGACGCCGCCGAGCTGCTGGCCTCGCACGCGGAGCGCATCCTCGCGATGGTCGAGGCGGCCGAGTCCGACCTGGAGGCCCAGCGCGGGCAGGTCGTCGGAGAGCTGGCCGTGGCGGCGTTCCCCACCGCGGCGCGCGGCCTGCTGCCACCGGCGCTGCGCGCGCTGGGACGCGAGCATCCGCGCCTTCGCGTGTGCCTGCGTGAGCAGGAGCCCCACGCGGCCGTGCCGCTGGCCGTCCGCGGGGAGGTCGACCTCGCGGTCGTGCAGGACTGGTTCAACGTGCCGCTCGCCATTCCGGACGGGTTGCTCAAGGCGGCGGTGGCCGACGACATCGCCGACGTGGCGCTGCCCGCGGACCACCCGCTCGCCGATCGCTCGGTGATCGACCTCGGCGAGCTGCACGACGATTCGTGGATCGCCCAGTCCCCGGGCGCGATCTGCCGTGACTGGCTGGTCCACACGCTTCGCTCGGTCGACGTCGAACCCCGCGTCGACCACACCGCCGACGAGTACGCCACCCAGCTCGCGCTGGTCGAGGCCGGCCTCGGCGCCGCCGTCCTTCCCCGCCTGGGCCGCTGCGACATCCCCGAAGGCGTCCGGATCATTCCGGTACGCCCGGCGCTGACACGGCACGTGTACGCGATCTGGCGCGCCGAGGCCGCCCGCCGCCCGGCCATCCGCGCCGCGGTCGCCGCCCTCCGCGCGTCCGCTCCGGCGCAGGCCGCCGCGGACCCGGCGGCCTGAGAGACCGCGGAGCCGGGAAGACTTCACCGCGGCACGCCACCCGCCTGGCCCGTGGGCGCGCGCCGGCCGGTAGTCTGGGGCGCGCCATGAAGACCATCGTCCATCTGCTGCGCCACGGTGAGGTGTACAACCCCGAAGGGGTGTTGTACGGGCGCCTGCCGGGCTATCACCTCAGCGACGACGGTCGGCTCATGGCCGAGGCCGCCGCCAAGTGGCTCGACGGGCGTGACATCACCGTGCTGTGCTCCTCGCCCATGGAGCGCGCGCAGGAGACGGCGGAGCCGATCGCCGAGACGCTCCACCTTCCGGTCGGCACCGACGAGCGGCTGATCGAGGCCGGCAACCACTTCGAGGGCCACACGTTCGGGGTCGGCGACGGGTCGCTGCGCCGTCCCCAGCACTGGCCGTACCTCTGGAACCCCTTTCGTCCCTCCTGGGGCGAGCCCTACGAGCAGATCGCCCGGCGCATGCTGGCCGCCATGGCCGACGTACGCGACGCGGCCGAGGGCCACGAGGCGGTCTGCGTCAGTCACCAACTGCCCATCTGGGTGACCCGCCGCAAGGTCGAGGGTCGCTCGCTGTGGCACCACCCGGGCCGGCGCCAGTGCGGTCTGGCCAGCGTCACGAGCTTCACCTACGACGACGGCCGGATCGTCAAGGTCGACTACGCCGAGCCGGCGGGAGCGCTGTCGCGGCGCCCCAATGTGCCCGGCGCCTGACCCCTCGGGCACAATAAGTACTACGTCCTGTAGTAGTAGGAGTCTCACCGTGATCCGACGTGTGCTGACCGTGCCGGCCCTGGTTCTCCTCGGCGGCGTTCTCGCGGGCTGCGCGGGCGCCTCCGCCGTGCAGAACGGCCCGGGCGCGGGCGACTCGCGCTATGTCGCCGGCGACAACGTCAGCGAGATCGTCAAAGACCGCAAGCCGGCGCCCGCGGTCCAGGGCACCACGCTCGACGGCAAGCCGCTGAAGCTGTCGGACTACACCGGCAAGATCATCGTGGTGAACTTCTGGGCGTCGTGGTGCGCGCCCTGCCGTTCCGAGGCGCCCACGATGCAGAAGGTCTACGAGCAGACCCAGGCCTCCGGTGTGCAGTTCGTCGGCGTGGACATCAAGGACGGCAAGGACAACGCCCAGGCGTTCCTGCGCACCTACAAGATCAACTACCCCAGCCTGTACGACCAGGCGGGGCAGATCGCGCTGGCGTTCCGCGACATCCCGCCCAACGCCGTCCCCTCCACCCTCATCATCGACCGCAAGGGACAGATCGCGGCCCGCGCCATCGGCAGCGTCTCCTACACCTCGCTGAGGGACATCGTCACCCGCCTGGCGGCGGAGAAGTGATGGGCACGTGACCGAGCGGAGCGAGCGAGCCATCAGGCGCGGCAGCCTGCTCGCGGGGCCGGCGAAGGAGGCTCCGTGAGCACGGTGACCAGCGGTTCCCTCATGCTGGCCGTCCCGGTCGCCGGGGCGGCCGGGCTCGTGTCGTTCCTGTCCCCGTGCGTGCTGCCGCTGGTGCCGGGCTACCTGTCCTACGTCACCGGGATGACCGGCGCCGACCTGGCCGCGCAGCGGCGGGGGCGGCTGCTGCTGGGCGTGGCCCTGTTCGTGCTGGGGTTCACGGTGGTGTTCGTCAGCGCCGGGCTGGCCTTCGGCGGCTTCGGCGCGCTGCTCCAGCGGCACGCGACCGTGCTCACCCGGATCCTCGGCGCGGTCACGGTCGTGCTCGGCCTGGCGTTCATGGGATTCGTCCCCGGCCTGCAGCGCACGGTCAAGTCCAGCCGCCTGCCCGCCGCGGGCGTGGCCGGCGCGCCGCTGCTGGGCATGCTGTTCGGCCTGGGCTGGACGCCCTGCATCGGGCCGACCCTGGCGGCGGTCCAGGCCATGGCCTACAGCGAGGCGAGCGCCACGCGCGGAGCGCTGCTGTCCTTCGCGTACTGTCTGGGGCTGGGCTTGCCGTTCCTGCTCACCGCGCTGGCCTACCGCCGGGCGCTCGGCGCGTTCGGCGTCGTCAAGCGGCATTACCGGGCCGTGATGCGCGTCGGCGGGGGGATGCTCGTCGCGATCGGGCTGCTCCTGGTCACCGGCGCCTGGACCGACCTGACGATCAAAATGCAAGGCTGGGTATCCGGCTTCAAGACGGTGATCTGATTGACGACGAGCACGGACGAGACGAGCACGGACGCGCCCGAGGCGCAGTCCTCGCCCCAGGCCCCGCGCGAACGCCCCGTGGGCATCGGCCCGCTCGGCTGGCTGCGCTGGGGATGGCGGCAGCTGACCTCGATGCGCACGGCCCTCGTGCTGCTGTTCCTGGTCGCGCTCGGCACGGTGCCCGGGTCGTTCGTCCCCCAGCGCGGGCTGGCTCCCGAGAAGGTCAGCCAGTTCTTCACCGACCACAAGACCCTCGCGCCGTGGATGGACCGGCTGTCGCTGTTCGACGTCTTCGCGGCGCCGTGGTTCGCGGCGATCTACATCCTGCTGTTCATCTCGCTCGCCGGCTGCGTGCTGCCGCGGTCCTGGCAGCACTACCGGCACATCCGGTCCCGGCCGCCGAAGGCGCCGCGCAACCTCTCCCGGCTGCCGCAGACCGCCACGTACGAGACCGAGGCGGCGCCGGACGAGGTGCTGGCCCAGGCCGCGACGGTGCTGAAGGACCGGCGGTTCCGCGTCGACCCCCACGACGACCACGTCGCGGCCGAGAAGGGCTACCTGCGAGAGACCGGCAACCTGGTCTTCCACCTGGCGCTGCTGGTGCTGCTGTTCGCGGTGGGGTTCGGGTCGGCGTTCGGCTACAAGGGCAACGTCATCGTGACCGAGGGCGAGGGCTTCTCCAACGCGCTGACCTCTTACGACGCCTTCAAGAACGGGCGGGCGTTCTCCTCCTCGAGCCTGCCGCCGTTCACCGTCTGGCTCGACTCCTTCAAGGCCTCGTACCTGCCCGACGGCCCCGACCGCGGGCAGCCGACCGAGTTCTCGGCCAAGGTCCGCTACCAGAAGGACCTGAAGTCGTCGGTGCGGCCGTACAACCTGCAGGTCAACCACCCTCTCAACGTGGACGGCGCCCGCGTCTACCTGCTCGGCCACGGCTACGCGCCGGAGTTCACCGTCCGCGACGGCAAGGGGCAGGTCGCCTACCAGGGCGCGGTGCCGTTCCTGCCGATGAGCGAGGCGACGTACGCCTCCGAGGGCGTCGTCAAGGTGCCCGACGCCCAGCCGGACCAGCTCGGCTTCATCGGGCTGTTCTGGCCGACCGCCGTCCCCGACGCGCAGGGCAAGGTCACCTCGGCGTTCCCGGCCGCCTGGAACCCCCAGGTGGCGCTGTTCGCCTTCAAGGGCGACCTGGGCCTGTCCAACGGTGCCCCGCAGTCGGTGTACCGGCTCGACACCGCCAAGCTGAAGCCGTTGCTGATGGGCAACCAGGTCAAGCCGCTCGCGGTCGGGCAGACCGAGACCCTGCCCGGCGGTGCCGGCTCGATCACCTTCAACGGCTTCCGGCAGTACATCACCATCCAGGTCAACCACGACCCCGGCCGCGTGCCCGCGCTCATCGCCGGCATCATCGCGATCATCGCCATCATCACCTCCTTCCTCGTACGGCGCCGCAGGGTGTGGGTCCGTGCACGAGCCGGCGAGGGCGGGCGTACGGTGGTCGAGGTCGGTGGCCTGACTCTCGGCGGCGCCACGCCGGAGTTCGACGCGATCGCCGAGCGGCTCCGCGAGACCGCTCCCCCAACCCCTGACGAGGAGTGACGGCCATGGTCGACCCCCATCTGGCGCACCTGAGCAACCAGTTGATGCTCGGTGCCGTGCTGGTCTACGTCGTGACCATGGTGGCGTATGCCGCCGAGCTGTCGTTCGCGCGCCGCCGGGCCGACGCCGAGGTGCCCGCCGACCACGCACGGGTGCTGGTCGGGGCGGGTGGCCCGGAGGTCGCGGAGACCGAGGCGCTCGACGCCGAGGCCGGAGAGGCCGGGGAGACCGCGGACGAGCCCGCGAGCGAGCGGCGCCAGATCGACTGGAGCCGGTTCGCCATCCTCATGAACGTCGTCGCCTGGGGCCTGCACGGCGCGGAGATCGTCACGCGGGGCATGGCGGCGGACCGGGTGCCGTGGGGCAACATGTACGAGTTCGTGTCCGCGATCTCGTTCGCCGCGGTCACCGTCTACCTCGTGATGCTCTGGCGCTACAAGATCAACTGGCTGGGCCCGTTCCTCATGGTGGCCGTCGTGATCGCGCTCGGCATCGCCGTGCTCTGGCTTTACAACGACCCGGGCCCGCTCCGGCCCGCCCTGCACTCGTACTGGATCGCCATTCACGTGACCGCCGCGGTGACGGCCACGGGGACGTTCACGGTGGCCGGTGTGGCGACCGTGCTGTACCTGGTCAAGTCCTTCGTCACGGTACGGCCCGGCGGCATCCTGTCGCGCGTCCCCGCCATGCCGGCGCTCGACACGGTGGCGCACCGGGCGATCATGTTCGCGTTCCCGATCTGGACCTTCGCGATCATCGCCGGGGCGATCTGGGCGGACTCCGCGTGGGGCACCTACTGGGGCTGGGACCCGAAGGAGACCTGGTCGTTCATCACCTGGGTGGGGTACGCCGGCTACCTGCACGCCCGCGCGACCGCCGGCTGGCGAGGCCGCAAGGCGGCGTTCGTCTCGCTGATCGCCTTCGGCTGCCTGCTGTTCAACTTCTTCGGAATCAACTACCTGGTGACGGGGTTGCACTCGTACGCATGATTTTCTAATCCCAACCGGCAAACATTTTACGCACGTGGTGCGTCTCATCCGGCGTGGGCAAAGCTGGGAGGACTCGGGTGAGTAATAGGCGGGCGGCCGTCGCGCTGGTCATGGCGGCTCTGGTGGCGGCGGGTGCGTGCGCGTGCCAGAGCAGCGAGGCGGGCACGAACGGTAAGGACGGCACCAAGGCGCCCGACGCGCAGGTGCGGATCCTGCCGGCGAACGGCGACGGCAAGGCCAGGCCCGACCAGGGCATCACGGTCACCGCGTCGGGCGGAAAGCTCGAACAGGTCAACGCCGTACAGGCGGGCAAACCGGTGGCCGGCTCCTTCAACGCCGAGCACACTCAGTGGAAGTCGACCTGGACGCTGAAGCCGGGCGCCGCCTACTCGGTCAACGCCACGGCGAAGAACGCCAAGGGCAAGACGATCAGCGCCGCGAGCCAGTTCACGCTGCAGAAGGCCACGCAGACGTTCAGCATCAGCGACGTGACGCCGATGCCGAAGGAGACGGTCGGCGTGGGCATGCCGATCATCGTGACGTTCAACCGGGCGATCGCCAACCGCGCGTACGTGGAGAAGGCCCTGGAGGTCAAGTCCGACAAGGGCGACGTGGGCGCGTGGCACTGGACGTCGCCCACGCAGGTGGTCTACCGCACCCAGAAGTACTGGCAGCCGCACCAGAACGTCACCTTCACCGCCCACATGGCCGGCGTGCGGGGGCTGAAGGGCGTCTACGGCACGACCGACGTGACCAAGTCCTTCAAGATCGGCGCCTCCAACATCACCGTCGCCAACGCCAAAACCCACTACATGAAGGTCGACCACGACGGCACGGTCAAGAAGTTCCCGATCAGCATGGGCATGGGGACGACCCAGGAGTACACCACCACCAGCGGCATCCATCTCACCAAGGAGAAGGCGACGATGGTGCACATGGTGTCGCCGGGCCGCAAGCCGGGTGACCCGGGCTACTACGCCGAGGACATCCCACTGGCCGTCCGCATCAGTGACCGCGGCGAGTACGTCCACCAGAGCCCCGGTGAGTACTACGCGCTGGGCCACAACAACATCAGCCACGGCTGCGTCCGTACCTCGCCGACCGGCGCCCGCTGGTTCTACAACATCGCCCAGCGCGGCGACGTGGTGGACGTCGTCGGCACCAACCGCAAGCTCGTCAACGAGCAGGGCAACGGCTGGACGTACTGGACCCTGTCGTGGAACACCTGGCTGAAGGGCAGCGCGCTGCCGCACTGATCCTTCTGCCTCCCAGCGAAGACGCCCCGGCGACACGTCGCCGGGGCGTCTTTTCGTGGGAGCGTCTCAGTCCTGGTCGTCGCCGCGGAGGCGTTCGTCGAGCTGGCGGAGGAACTCGGGATCGTCATCGGGCCCGAGCGGGGCGGACGCGGCCGGTTCACCCCGGGAGCCCTCGCCCGACAGGAGGAAGTCCGGGGGCCAGGCGGTCACGTCGGCGGTGACGAAGCGCCGGCGTCGCCCGAACAGGAGCCAGGCGACCGCACCGACCTCGAAGCCGAGTAGCACGATGAGAAACCAGGCGAACTTCGGCAGATGGCGCGTTTCGCCCTCATTGGTCGACAGCACCTCGAAGAGGCAGTAGAGCCAGATGCCGAGTGCGACCAGGACGAGCACGGCGGCAAGGACGAGCATGCTTCGCAGACTAGTGCCGCCGTGAAGGCGCCGAACGTCCGGTGGCCGCTCCGGGCCTTCCGTACTGAGCTCCGGGCCTTTCGGACGGACCCGGGATCCTGGCCGAAACCGGGGTGCCGGTGCCCTGGCCTGCCCACCTTCGCCCACGGCCGCCACAGGCGTCCGTACGCGGAGATGACGCGGTCGTGGGGTCCGGCTTACGCTACGGCCTGGATAGTCCCGGTGGAGGGCTGAGGGGGCGTTCGATGCGCTATCGGGGGAACCGCCGTCAGGCGGAGGTGGCGGCCGCGGACAGCCGCGGGCGGCATCGCCGGCCCAAGGACGCCGGCGGGCCCGACCGCACGTCCCGGGCCGACCGCACGTCCCCGCCCGCCGTCGAGCGGCCTCGTCGGCTCCAGCCGCGCGACGCGCTCGGGCGGTTCCGCAAGATCGAGCCGGAGGACCGTCGGCCGGCCGAGCACCCCGGCGACGCCGCGGCGGACGCGCGGGCCAAGCCGCACTACACCTGGCGCGACTTCGAGCTCGACGAGGACCTCCCGCGCGCCGCGCCGCACCCGCCGGACGCCGTCGACCTGCGGGACGGGCGTCGCAACTGCGGGGCGCTCGAGACCATCCTCTACCGGCAGTGGGCGGCCGACGGCAGGTCGGCGCCGGCCGACGCCGTACGCGCCATCGACAGCCTGGCCGAACTGCCCGACGCCCTCAAGACCAAGCTGGCCGACGGGCTGGACGGCATCTACGTCGGCTCGGGCGGTGTGCCCGACCTGGACGACATGCAGTATCTGCGGGGCGCCCCGCTGCCGGGCGGAAAGGCGACGTGGGACATCTGCGCCGGGGCGTACGGCGACCGGACGATCGTCGTGGGCGATCAACCCTCACCGACTCCGGACGTCATGCTGCACGAGGTCGGTCACGCGCTGGACGACATCGACGGCGAGTTCGTGGAGGACGGGCCCCGGGAATGGCAGTCTGACAGTCCCGAGTTCCGCGCGCTGTACGAGCAATGTGTGCCGCATTTCGCGAGTGATTTTCACATTCAGGGTGACGATCTGGGCCGCCACGAGTTCTTCGCGGATGCCTTCGCGGCGATCGCATCGCGACAGCGGCCCGCACTTGTGGACATGCTCGGCGGGAACACCCGTGCGGCGCTCAATGTGATGCTTTTCTTCAATCGCAAATACGGCATATAGGGGAGGGGCGATGTACGTCATCAGACTCCCCGACGGGAACCTCCGGGTGCCCGTGGGGGTGGTCGGACCCGGGCGTGGAGAAAAGGTGGCGCACGGCGAGACCGGAGGCGTGATCGGCCAGGCGTACGTCGAGATCGGGCCCGATGACCCCGATTATCAACGGCTTCTCGACCAGTCCATCACCGAGGAGGAACTCGCGGACCGGCGCCGGCGGTGGCGCGCGGACGACGACGCGCTGCGCCAGGAGTTCGAGGAATTCAAGGCCGAGCAGCCCGAGTGAGCCCGGCGGAGCGAACGGAGTGGATCACCGAGGCGCGCGACGGCCCGCGCAGCGATTGAAGAGGGCGAATGACGGATAGGCCCGAAGAGTGACAAGGGCGCCCGGGGGGACGGGGCGTCGGCCGGGAAAGGTGAGGTCAGCGGCCGAGGTCGGCAGAGTCGGCGTTCTCTTCGCCGCGCAGTAGTGCATGGACCTCCGACTCCCGGAAACGGCGGTGCCCGCCAGGCGTGCGGATGCTACTGATCCGGCCGGCGGCGGCCCATCGCGTCACGGTTTTCGGATCGACCCGGAACAGGGCAGCGACCTCGCCTGGGGTCAGCAGGCGCTCGCTCGTGCTCTCCACGTTTTCTCTCCCCCTTTGTCCCGCTCTCGTCGCGGAAGGACTGTTTCTCAGTGTGCCGGTTGAAGACCGGTTTCTCCCTTGTTTTCGGAAAACATCACGCTGCGTAGTTTTGTGACATGGGGTAATAACGAGATGTGATCGCCTGGTTGCAGTTCCTTGTGACATGCGAGGGCCCATAGGGTGCTGGTATGTACGATCTTGTTACGGTGCAGGAGATCGAGGACGCCGCCCGGCGCCTGGCGGATGTCATCCTCCGCACGCCGCTGGTGGCCTTTCCTCAGGCTCCGTCGGGTCCGTCTCTTCTGCTCAAGCCGGAGTCGCTGCAGCCGGTCGGCTCCTTCAAGCTCCGCGGCGCCTACAACGCGATCAGCGCACTGCCCGAGGCCGACCGCAAGAACGGCGTCGTCGCGCACTCCAGCGGCAACCACGCCCAGGCCGTCGCGTACGCCGCGAAGGCCGTCGGCGTCCCGGCCGTGCTCGTCGTGCCGACCACCATCCCGGCCGTCAAGGCGGACGCGTGCCGCCTGCTGGGCGCCGAGCTCGTGTACGTCGAACCGACCATCGAGGCGCGCGTCGAGACCGCCGACCGGCTGGCGACCGCGCACGGCTACGCGCTGATCCCGCCGTTCGACGACCGCCGGGTCATCGCGGGCCAGGGCACGATCGGGCTGGAGATCCTCGCCGACGCGCCGGACGTCGACACCGTCCTCGTGCCGATCAGCGGCGGCGGCCTGCTCGCCGGCATCGCCACCGCGATCAAGTCTCTGCGGCCCGAGACCAGGGTCATCGGCGTCGAACCCGAGCTGGCCGCCGACGCACGCGCCTCGTTCCGCGCCGGCCGCCGGATCTCCTGGCCCAGCGCCGACACGCGCCGGACGATCGCGGACGCGCTCCGCCTCGAGTGCGTCGGCGAGCTGCCGTTCGAGCACCTGCGGTACGTCGACGACATCGTCACCGTGAGCGAGGAGGAGATCCGCGAGGCGATGCGGCGGCTCGCCCGGGGCGCCCGCCTCGTCGCCGAGCCCGCCGGCGCGGTGGCGACCGCGGCCTACCTCACCCACTACGGAATGCCGGGCGACCGGCGCAAGTACGTCGCCGTCGTCTCCGGCGGCAACGCCGACCCCGCCCTGTACGCGGAGGTCCTCGGCGAAGGACTTGCGGGGGAGAGATAGCCTCGAACCTGCCATGCGTTCCGTACTCATCTACACCCTGTCGCGGCTCGCGCTGTTCGGCGTGACCGCGGGCGTGCTCTTCCTGGCAGGGGCCCGCGGGTTCCTGCTGCTCGCGCTGGCCATCCTGATCAGCGGCATCATCAGCTTCGTGCTGCTGACCCGCCAGCGCGACGCGATCTCCAACTCGGTCACCGAGCGAGCGAGCCGCATCCGCGAGAACCTCGCCGAAGGCGCCGCCCGAGAAGACGACTAGCCCGGCGCGCCCAGCCTCCGTTGACCGGGCGCTGAGGCCGCCGGACCCGCGGTGTAGCCAGACCCGCGCCTGTGAGGGGACCCCTCGCCATGCCGGGCCCCATGCCAGGGCCGGGTGAGGGGTCCCCTCGCCATGCCAGGGCCGGGTGAGGGGACCCTCACATCAATCGAGGGCCTCGCCGACACCGGCGGGCCTGCTCTCCCGCGGTTTAGGCGGCTGGGCGTCTGGCGTGGTGCATGGCGACGGCCCCGAAGGTGAGGTTCCGGTAGCGGACCGACTCCCAGCCGGCCTGCCGCAGCAGCGCCGCCAAGGCCTCCTGGTCGTGCCAGGCCGCGGTCGACTCGGCCAGGTAGTGGTAGGAGTCCGGGTTCGAGCTGACCTTGGCCATCATCGGCAGGCCGACCCGCAGGTGCAGGCCGTGCAGCCGCCGCAGGACCGGGTTCGGCGGGCGGCTGACCTCGCAGATCAGGATGCGCCCGCCCGGCTTGGTCACCCGCAGCATCTCCGCGAGCGCCGCCACCGTGTCCTTGACGTTGCGGATGCCGAAGGAGATCGTCACGGCGTCGAAGGACGCGTCGGCGAACGGCAGGCGCAGCGCGTCGCCCGCCGTGAAGCCCAGGCCGCGGATCGCGCCCTGCCGGCGCACGCCCTCGCGCAGCATCCCCAGGGAGAAGTCGCAGGCGACGGTCAGCGCGCCCGCCTCGGCGATCGGCACCGACGAGGTGCCCGTGCCGGCCGCCAGGTCCAGCACCAGCTCGCCGGGCCGGGCGTTCAGGGCGCGGACGGCCTCGCGCCGCCACCGGCGGTCCAGGCCGCCCGTCATCAGGTCGTTCAGCAGGTCATAGCGTGCCGCCGTACGGTCGAACATGGCCGCGACCTCGGCCGGCTGCTTGTCCAGAGATGCCCGCGTCATGGTCGTCGAGCCTACGCAAGGAGCGACCCATCCCGGCAGGCGGGCCACGCCGAATGATCCGGAACGATCGACGCCGCCTCGCGGTTCCCGAGCAGCCTCTGAGAAGGTTTAGACTCAGCGTGTAGCCAAGCTTGTGAAGCGCTTCACAAAAGAACAAGACCCGAAGATGGCACCCCGGGTCGCACCGAGCCTCCTCCAGGGCCGTACGATCCGGCACGGCATCGAGCCCCGCCAACCCCCAGCAGGCGGCACCACCGACCGAGCGGCACCACCGACCGATATGTATGCCCACAGAGGATTCTCGTGACCGAGACACCCGCCGTAATTTCGCAGGACGCCTCCGCGACGGAGGCCGACGTGATCATCGTCGGCGCCGGACCGGCGGGCTCGGCCGCCGCGTACCATCTCGCCCAGGCCGGGCTCGACGTCCTCCTGCTGGAAAAGACGGTGTTCCCCCGCGAGAAGGTCTGCGGTGACGGGCTCACGCCCCGTGCCACCAAGCAGCTTCTGAAGATGGGCGTCGACCTCGACGCCCCCGGCTGGATCCGCAACAAGGGCCTGCGCATCATCGGCGGCGGCGTCCGCATGGAGCTGCCCTGGCCCGAGCTTTCCAGCTACCCCGACTACGGCCTGGTCCGCACGCGGATGGACTTCGACCAGATCCTCGCCGAGCGCGCCGTCGCCGCCGGGGCCAGGCTCCGGATGAACACCTCCGTGACCGAGCCGGTCCTGGACGACACCGGCCGGATCACCGGTGTGGTGGCCAAGACCCCCGACGGCGAGGTCCGGTTCAGCGCCCCGCTCGTCGTGGCGGCCGACGGCAACTCGACCCGGCTCTCGCTCGCGCTCGGCCTGCGCAAGCGCGACGACCGCCCGATGGGCGTGGCCGTGCGCCGCTACTACACCAGCCCCCGCCACGACGACGACTACCTCGAGTCCTGGCTGGAGCTGTGGGACGGCGAACGCCTGCTGCCCGGCTACGGCTGGGTGTTCGGCGTCGGCGACGGCACCTCCAACGTCGGGCTGGGCCTGCTCAACACCAGCGACGCCTTCAAGAACGTCGACTACCGCGCGCTGCTGCGGAGCTGGCTCGCCGGCATGCCGGAAGAATGGGGCTACGTCGAGGAGAACGCCACCGGCCCGGTGCGCGGCGCCGCGCTGCCGATGGGCTTCAACCGCACGCCCCACTACACGCGCGGCCTGCTGCTCGTCGGCGACGCCGGCGGGATGATCAACCCGTTCAACGGCGAGGGCATCGCGTACGCGATGGAGTCCGCCGAGATGGCGGCGGAGATCATCGTGCAGGCGCTCGGCCGGCCGACCGCGGCCCAGCGCGAGCGCGCGCTGCACGACTACCCGCGGGTCCTCAAGCAGGCGTACGGCGGCTACTACACACTCGGGCGGATCTTCGTGAAGGCGATCGGCGACCCGCGCCTGATGAAGTTCGCGACGCGGCACGGCCTGCCGCACCCGATGCTCATGAGATTCACGCTGAAGCTCCTCGCCAACCTCACCGATCCGCGGGGCGGCGACGCGATGGACCGAGTGATCAACGCGATGTCGAAACTCGCGCCGGCGGCGTGACACCCCGAGGAAAGAAGTGATGTTCGCCGTGCCTAGGATGGAAATCCCGGTCGTGATCGACGACCGTGCCGCGTCAGACGCGCGCTCGATGACTTTCACCGAGAGGGGGGTGTAGGGATTTGAACCTCTACGTTCCGATTGTCGTACTTGGTGTACTAGCACTTGGTTTCGCGGTCTTTTCGGTGATTATGGGTTCTTTGACCGGCCCGAAACGCTGGAACCGCGCGCGACTCGAGGCGTACGAATGCGGCATCGAGCCCACCCCGCAGCCCGTCGGCGGCGGGCGGTTCCCGGTGAAGTACTACCTGACGGCGATGCTGTTCATCGTTTTCGACATCGAGATCATCTTCCTCTACCCGTGGGCGGTGGCCTTCGACCACCTGGGTCTGTTCGGTCTCGTGGAAATGGTGCTGTTCATCGTCACCGTCCTCATCGCGTACGCCTACGTGTGGCGGCGCGGCGGTCTGGAGTGGGACTGAGATGGGTCTAGAAGAGAAACTCCCCAGCGGGGTCATCCTCACCACGGTCGAGCAGGTCCTCGGGCTGGCGCGTAGGAGTTCGGTGTGGCCGGCGACGTTCGGCCTGGCCTGCTGCGCCATCGAGATGATGGCGACGGGCGACCCGCGCCACGACTTCTCCCGGTGGGGCATGGAGCGCGCGTCGGGCTCGCCGCGCCAGGCCGACCTGATGATCGTCGCCGGCCGGGTGAGCCAGAAGATGGCGCCGGTGCTGCGGCAGATCTACGACCAGATGGCCTCGCCCAAGTGGGTCATCGCCATGGGCGTGTGCGCCTCCTCGGGCGGCATGTTCAACAACTACGCGATCGTCCAGGGCGTCGACCACATCGTGCCCGTCGACGTCTACCTGCCCGGCTGCCCGCCGCGGCCGGAGATGCTCCTGGACGCCATCCTCAAGCTGCACGACAAGATCCAGAACACCAAGATGGGGCCGCACCGCAAGAAGGAGATCGAGGAACTCGAGCGCGCCCGGCTCCGGCAGCTTCCCCTCCTCGAACAGCCGCAGCAGGTGACCAGTTCATGAGTTCACAGCATCCGGAACAGCAGGCCGAGCAGGCCGCCGACCAGCTTCCCGCGCACAGCGAGGAGGAGCGGGTCGAGCAGCCGATCGCGCGCCGCGGCATGTTCGGCGCCCGGACGACCGGCGACACCTCCGGCTTCGGCGGGCTCGTCGTCCGCCAGGCGCCGAAGGTCAGCGCCGAGCGCCCGTACGGCGGGCCGAAGACCACCGGCACCGAGGGCGAGTTCGACGAGATCGCCGACGCCCTTGAAGCGGCCTACCCCGACTTCGGTGAGGCGATCGAGCGCGTCGTCGTCGACCGCGGCGAGCTGACCTTCGTCGTACGCCGCGAGCACCTGCTCGGCGTGATCAAGACCCTGCGCGACGACCCGCGGCTGCGCTTCGAGCTGTGCCTCGGCGTCTCCGGCGTGCACTACCCGGCCGAGACCGGCGCCGAGCTGCACGCGGTCTACCCCTTCCTGTCGATCACGCACAACCGGCGCGTGCGGATCGAGGTGACCTGCCCCGACACCGACCCGCACGTCCCCTCGATCGTCCCGGTCTACCCGACCAACGACTGGCACGAGCGCGAGACGTACGACATGTTCGGCCTGGTCTTCGACGGGCACCCGGCGCTCACGCGGATCATGATGCCGGACGACTGGATGGGCCATCCGCAGCGCAAGGACTACCCCCTCGGCGGCATCCCCGTCGAGTACCGCGGGGCCAAGGTGCCGCCGCCGGACGAGCGGAGGTCTTACGTATGAGCACGACATACGACGCCTACGGGACCGAAGAGGCCACCGAGGGCACCGTCTTCAACGTCGCCGGGCAGGACTGGGACGAGGTCGTCAAGGGTGCCCAGGAGACCGAGGACGACCGCCTCGTCGTGAACATGGGCCCGCAGCACCCGTCCACGCACGGCGTGCTCCGGCTCATCCTCACCCTCGACGGCGAGACCGTCGACGAGACCCGCGTCGGCATCGGCTACCTCCACACCGGCATCGAGAAGAACATGGAGTACCGGACGTGGACCCAGGGGACCACGTTCTGCACCCGCATGGACTACCTCGCGCCGATCTTCAACGAGACGGCCTACTGCCTCGCCGTGGAGAAGCTGCTCGGCATCACCGATGAGGTCCCCGAGCGGGCGCAGGTGATCCGGGTCCTGATGATGGAGATCAACCGGATCTCCTCGCACCTGGTCGCGATCGCCACCTTCGGCCTGGAGCTGGGCGCGACCACGGTCATGCTCAACGGCTTCCTGGAGCGCGAGTACGCCCTGGACATCTTCGAGATGGTCGCCGGGCTGCGCATGAACATGGCCTACGTCCGGCCGGGCGGCGTCGCACAGGACCTGCCTCCGGGCGCGATCGACAAGATCGGTGACTTCGTCAAGCGCGAGCGGCACCGGTTCGGGCAGCTGCGCAAGCTGCTCGACGCCAACCCGGTCTACCTCGCGCGGACCAAGAACATCGCCTACCTCGACCTGACCGCCTGCATGGCGCTCGGCGTGACCGGCCCGGTGCTGCGCAGCACCGGCCTGCCGTGGGACCTGCGCAAGTCCCAGCCGTACTGCGGCTACGAGACCTACGACTTCGAGGTGGCCACCCAGGAAACCTGCGACGTCTACGGCCGCTACCTCGTGCGCATGCAGGAGATGGACGAGTCGCTGAAGATCATCGAGCAGTGCCTCGACCGGCTGAGCTCCGGCTCGGCCAAGTCCGGCCCGGTGATGATCCAGGACAAGAAGATCGGCTGGCCGGCGCAGCTCGCGCTCGGGCCGGACGGCATGGGCAACTCGCCCAACCACATCGCGCACATCATGGGCCAGTCCATGGAAGCGCTGATCCACCACTTCAAGCTGGTGACCGAGGGCTTCCGCGTGCCGGCCGGGCAGGTGTACGCCGCGATCGAGTCGCCGCGCGGCGAGCTCGGCTGCCACCTGGTGAGCGACGGCGGCACGCGCCCGTACCGCGCGCACTTCCGCGACCCGTCCTTCACCAACCTGCAGGCGATCCCGGCCGCGACCGAAGGTTCCATGGTCGCCGACGTCATCGCGGCGGTCGCGAGTATCGACCCGGTGATGGGGGGAGTCGACCGATGAGTTTCGCGCCCGAGGTTCTGGAGCGTCTCGAAAGGGACGCGAAGGAGATCATCGCGCGGTACCCCAAGCCGCGCTCGGCGCTGCTGCCGCTGCTGCACCTGGTGCAGTCCGAGGAGGGATACGTCTCCGACGACGGCATCGAGTTCTGCGCCGACGCGGTCGGCATCACCCCGGCGCAGGTGACCGGCGTGGTGACCTTCTACACGCAGTACAAGCAGCAGCCGGTCGGCGACTTCCACGTCGGCGTCTGCATCAACAGCCTGTGCGCGATCATGGGCGGCGACCAGATCTGGCGAGAGCTGAGCGAGTACGTCGGCGTCGGCCACGACGAGGCGACCGAGGACGGCAAGGTCAGCCTCGAGCGCATCGAGTGCAACGCCGCCTGCGACTACGCCCCGGTGATGATGGTCAACTGGGAGTTCTTCGACGACATGACTCCCGCCAAGGCCAAGCAGCTCGTCGACGACATCCGGGCCGGCAAGCAGATCGCCCCGAGCCGCGGCGCGGAGTCGGTGTGCACCTGGAAGCAGGCGTCCCGCGTGCTCGCGGGCTTCAACGACGGCCGTGCCGGAGAGGGCACGCAGGCCGGCTACGCGTCGCTGCGCGGCCTCCAGCTCGCCAAGGAGTCCGGCTGGGAGGCCCCTGAGCCTGAAAGAGGTGCCGAGTGACCACCCTCACGCCGATCCTGACCAAGTCCTGGGACCGGCCCGACTCCTTCACCCGCACGGCGTACGAGGCCGACGGCGGCTACCAGGCGCTGCGCACCGCGCTGGGCATGCCGCAGGACGACATCATCCAGGCGGTGAAGGACTCCGGCCTGCGCGGCCGTGGCGGCGCCGGCTTCCCCACCGGCATGAAGTGGGGCTTCATCCCGCAGGGTGACGGCAAGCCGCACTACCTGGTGGTCAACGCGGACGAGTCCGAGCCGGGCACGTGCAAGGACATCCCGCTGATGATGGCCAACCCGCACGCGCTGGTCGAAGGCGTGATCATCAGCTCGTACGCCATCCGCGCGAACCTCGCCTTCATCTACGTGCGCGGTGAGGTGCTGCACGTGATCCGCCGCCTCCAGCAGGCGGTCGCGGAGGCGTACGAGGCCGGCTACATCGGCACGAACATCCTCGGCTCCGGCTACGATCTCGAACTCGTCGTGCACAGCGGCGCCGGCGCGTACATCTGCGGCGAGGAGACGGCGCTGCTGGACTCCCTGGAGGGGTTCCGCGGCCAGCCGCGGCTCAAGCCGCCGTTCCCGGCGGTGGCCGGCCTGTACGGCGGGCCGACCGTGATCAACAACGTCGAGTCCATCGCGAGCGTCCCGTCGATCGTCGCCAACGGCGCCGACTGGTTCGCCTCGATGGGCACCGAGAAGTCCAAGGGCTTCGGCATCTTCAGCCTGTCGGGTCACGTCACCCGGCCCGGCCAGTACGAGGCGCCGCTCGGCATCACGCTGCGCGAGCTGCTCGACATGGCCGGCGGCATCCGCGCCGGGCACCGGCTGAAGTTCTGGACCCCGGGCGGCTCCTCCACGCCGATCTTCACCGACGAGCACCTCGACGTGCCGCTCGACTTCGAGTCGGTCGGCGCGGCGGGCTCGATGCTCGGCACCCGGGCGCTGCAGATCTTCGACGAGACGGTCTGCGTCGTCCGCGCGGTGCTGCGCTGGAGCGAGTTCTACGCGCACGAGTCCTGCGGAAAGTGCACGCCGTGCCGCGAGGGCACGTACTGGTACAAGCAGATGCTGAAGCGCCTGGAGGCGGGTCAGGGCACCGAGGAGGACCTCGAGACGCTCCTCGACCTGTCCGACAACATCCTCGGCCGCTCCTTCTGCGCGCTGGGCGACGGTGCCACGAGCCCGGTGACCTCCAGCATCAAGCACTTCCGCGAGGAGTACATCCGGCACTTCGAGAACGGCGGCTGCCCGTTCGACGAGGCCGCCTCGACTGTGTGGGCAGGTGAGAAGTGACCGTCACGGACGACGCGCAGGTGGCCAAGAAGGAAGATCTGGTCACGCTGACGATCGACGGGTTCGAGATCAGTGTGCCCAAGGGCACGCTGATCATCCGGGCCGCCGAGCTGCTCGGCATCCAGATCCCGCGGTTCTGCGACCACCCGCTGCTGGAGCCGGTGGCCGCCTGCCGGCAGTGCCTGGTGGAGATCCCCGACGCCGGCAACGGCCGCGGGATGCCCAAGCCGCAGCCGTCCTGCGCGGTCACGGTGATGCCGGGCATGGTCGTCAAGACCCAGCTCACCTCCGAGGTCGCCGACAAGGCCCAGCACGGCGTGATGGAGCTGCTGCTCATCAACCACCCGCTGGACTGCCCGGTCTGCGACAAGGGCGGCGAGTGCCCGCTGCAGAACCAGGCCCTGTCCAACGGCCGCGGCGAGTCGCGGTTCGTGGAGAAGAAGCGCACCTTCCCCAAGCCGATCGCGCTGTCCAGCCAGGTGCTGCTGGACCGCGAGCGGTGCATCCAGTGCGCCCGCTGCACGCGGTTCTCCAACGAGATCGCCGGTGACGCGTTCATCGACCTGCTGGAGCGCGGAGCCAAGGAGCAGGTCGGCCTCGCGCCCGGCCACGAGTTCCAGTCCTACTTCTCCGGCAACACCGTGCAGATCTGCCCGGTCGGCGCGCTGACCGGCGCGGCGTACCGCTTCCGGTCCCGGCCGTTCGACCTGGTCTCGACGCCGAGCGTCTGCGAGCACTGCGCGTCCGGCTGCGCCCAGCGCACCGACCACCGGCGCGGCAAGGTCACGCGCCGGCTCGCCGGCGACGACCCGCAGGTCAACGAAGAGTGGAACTGCGACAAGGGCCGCTGGGCGTTCACCTACACCACGACGCCGGACCGGCTGACCCACCCGCTGGTGCGCAACGAAGAAGGCGTGCTGGAGCCCGCCTCCTGGAACGAAGCGCTGACCATCGCGGCCGAGGGGCTGGCCAAGGCGCGCGGCAAGGCCGGCGTGCTGACCGGCGGCCGGGTCACGCTGGAGGACGCCTACGCGTACGCCAAGTTCGCCCGGGTCGCTCTCGGTACCAACGACGTCGACTTCCGCGCCCGCGCGCACTCGCGTGAGGAGGCGGACTTCCTCGCGGCGACCGTCGCGGGCAGCCCCATCTCGGTCACCTACGACGAGCTGGAGAAGGCCCCGGCCGTCCTCCTCGCCGGCTTCGAGCCGGAGGAGGAGTCGCCGATCGTCTTCCTGCGCCTCCGCAAGGCGGCCCGCAAGCACGGTCTAAAGACGTACTCGATCGCCCCGTTCGCGTCCCGCGGCCTGGCCAAGCTCGGCGGAACGCTGGTGACCACCGCTCCCGGGGCCGAGGCCGAGACGCTCGGCAACCTGATCACCGGCGTCGGGCTGGACGACGCGGGCAAGGCCGCCGCGGAGCTGCTCAAGAGCGAAGGCGCGATCATTCTCGTCGGCGAGCGGCTCGGCACGGTGCCGGGCGCGCTGTCCGCCGTCGGGCGACTGGTCGCCGCCACCGGCGCGCGGCTCGCCTGGGTGCCCCGCCGGGCCGGTGAGCGCGGCGCCATCGAGGCGGGCGCGCTGCCCGGCCTGCTGCCGATCGGCCGCCCGGTCGCCGACGCGGCCGCCCGCGGCGAGGTCGCGCGGGCCTGGGGCGTCGCCGCACTGCCCGAGACCCTCGGCCGCGACACCGAGGGCATCCTCGCCGCCGCGCTCGACGAGAAGATCGACGCCCTGCTCATCGGCGGCGTCGACCCGTACGACCTGCCGGACCCGGAGGGCGCGCTGGCCGCGCTGGAGGCCACGCCGTTCATCGTCAGCCTGGAGCAGCGCGTGACCGCGGTCACCGACCGGGCCGACGTGGTGCTGCCGGTGGCGGCCGTCACCGAGAAGGCCGGCACGTTCGTCAACTGGGAGGGCCGTGGCCGCCCGTTCGAGGCCGTGCTGAAGGTCCGGCAGGCGATGCCCGACCTCAAGGTGCTCGCCACGATCGCCGACCTGATGGACGTCCACCTCGGCCTGCCCGACTCCGCGTCGGCCCGCCGCGAGCTGGCCGCGCTGGGCGGCTTCAAGGGCACGCGGCCGGGTCTGCCGAGCGTCGCGGCCAGGGTGGCGAGCGAGCCCGGCGCCGGAGAGGCGGTCCTGGCGACCTGGCGGATGCTGCTCGACGCCGGCCGTCTGCAGGACGGCGAGCGCTACCTCGCCGGCACCGCCAAGACCCCGGTCGCCCGGTTGAGCGCGGCCACCGCGAAGGAGATCGGAGCGGACGGGAAGGTCACCGTGGCCACGGCGCGCGGCGAGATCACCCTGCCGCTGGAGATCACCGACATGCCGGACCGCGTGGTCTGGGTACCCGCCAACTCGCCGGGTTCGGCGGTCTACCGCGACCTCGGCGTCCAGGCCGGAGAAGTCGTGAAGATCCAGAACGGGAGCGTGGCATGATCGCCGCACACGTCCTGGCGGAGGCGATGACCGCCACCCCGCGGACCGAGCAGTGCACCGGCAAGCCGTACGGCCTCGGCTCGTTCGGCTGCGACCCGTGGTGGCTGGTCGGCGCGAAGGCGATCGTGATCTTCGTGTTCCTGCTGCTGACGGTGCTCATGGCCGTCTGGGCGGAGCGCCGGATCATCGGCCGCATGCAGCTGCGCCCCGGCCCGAACCGCGCCGGGCCGCTCGGCCTGCTGCAGTCGCTGTTCGACGGCATCAAGGGCGCGACCAAGGAGGACATCGTCCCCCGCGGCGTGGACAAGGTCGTCTTCTTCCTCGCCCCGGTGATGGCCGCGGCGCCCGCGCTGGTGTCGTTCTCGATCATCCCGTTCGGCGGCATCGTCTCCATCGGCGGTCACAAGACGCCGCTGCAGCTCACCGACCTGCCGGTCGCCGTGCTGCTGGTCCTGGCGATGTCCTCGATGGGCGTGTACGGCTTCGTGCTGGCCGGCTGGTCGTCGATGTCGCCGTACTCCCTGCTCGGCGGTATGCGCTCCAGCGCCCAGGTGATCTCCTATGAGATCGCGATGGGCCTGTCGTTCGTTGCGGTGTTCCTGTTCGCCGGGTCGCTGTCGACGTCGGAGATCGTGGGCGCCCAGGCGCACGGCGGCACGTACCACTTCCTCGGCATGACCGGCCACTACCCGTCGTGGTACGTCGTCCTGCTGTTCCCCTCGTTCGTGATCTACCTGTTCACGATGCTGGGGGAGTCGGGCCGCATCCCGTTCGACCTGCCCGAGGGCGAGGGCGAGCTGGTCGCGGGCTACCACACCGAGTACTCCTCGCTGAAGTTCCTGATGTTCTACCTCGCCGAGTACATCAACATGGCGACGCTGTCGGCGCTGGCCACGACGCTGTTCCTCGGCGGCTACCGCGCCCCGTGGCCGATCACCGGCATCTGGTCCGGCGCCAACTCCGGCTGGTGGCCGATCCTGTGGTTCCTGATCAAGATGTGGCTCTTCATCTTCGGCTTCGTCTGGGTCCGGGCCTCGCTGCCGCGTGTGCGCTACGACCAGTTGATGAGGCTGGGCTGGAAGGTCCTCATCCCGGTGTCGCTGGGCTGGATCCTGTTCGTGTCGGCGGTGCGCGCGCTCCGCAACGAGCAGCACGACACCCGGCCGGTGATGCTCATCGCGGCAGCGGTGATCATCGTCCTGCTCATCATCTCGGTGATCTGGGAACGGGTCTCGGGCTCGGGGAAGGCCGAGGTGGCGCAGGAGGCGGCCGAGTCGGAGCCGGATCCGATGGCGGGCGGGTTCCCGGTGCCCCCGCTCGACGCGCCGCACTACCACGGTGCCGGAGACGCCCGTGCGAACAAATCCACGGAGGCCACCCGTGCTTGATTTCCTGAACCCGGTCAAGGGGTTCGGCGTCACCTTCCACCAGATGTTCATGAAGGTGGAGACGGTCGAATACCCCGAGGTGAAGAAGCCGACCGCACCGCGCTTCCACGGCCGGCACCAGCTCAACCGCTGGCCCGACGGCCTGGAGAAGTGCGTGGGCTGCGAGCTGTGCGCGTGGGCCTGCCCCGCGGACGCGATCTACGTGGAGGGCGCCGACAACACCGAGGAGGCGCGCTACTCCCCGGGTGAGCGCTACGGCCGCACCTACCAGATCAACTACCTGCGCTGCATCCTGTGCGGCCTGTGCATCGAGGCGTGCCCGACCCGGGCGCTCACGATGACCAACGAGTACGAACTCGCCGACGACAGCCGCGAGAGCCTCATCTACACCAAGGAGATGCTGCTCGCGCCGCTGACCGAGGGCATGGAGCTCCCGCCGCACGAGATGCGGCTCGGGGAGACCGAAGAGGACTACTACCTCCTCGGTGCCTCCAAGGAACACGAGGAGGGCGCCAAATGACCACCCTGGCGGCCGGTGCGCACCAGACGGGTGAGTCGGGGATCTTCTGGGTCCTGGCCATCGTGTCCGTCGCCGCGGCGCTCGGCATGATCTTCATGCGGAAGGTCGTGTACTCCGCGCTGCTGCTCGCCGTGGTGATGCTGTCCCTCGCGGTGTTCTACGCCGTGAACGAGGCTCCGTTCCTGGCGTTCGTGCAGGTGATCGTCTACACCGGCGCGGTGCTGATGCTCTTCCTGTTCGTCATCATGGTCGTCGGGGTCAGCTCGACCGAGTCCATGGTCGAGACGATCAAGGGCCAGCGGGTCGCCGCGGCGATCGTCGGCATCGGCTTCGGCGTGCTGCTGATCCTCGGTGTCGGCAGCGCGACGCTGCCGCAGTCCATGGGCCTGTCCGACGCGAATTCGAACGGCGGCAACGTCATGGGCCTTGCCCGGCTGCTGTTCGGCGACAACACCAACAACGAGGCCGTCAAGGCCACGCGGCCCGACAACCACATCGGCAGCTACATCTTCGCCTTCGAGCTGACCAGCGCCCTGCTGATCACCGCGGCACTGGGGGCGATGGTGCTGGCCCACCGCGAGCGCCTCAAGCCCAAGCCGACCCAGCGCGAGCTCTCCCAGGCGCGCATCAAGAGCGACCAGGTCTCGCCGCTGCCGCCGCCCGGCACGTACGCCCGGCACAACGCGGTGGACATGCCGGCCCTGCTGCCGGACGGATCGGTGTCGGAGCTGTCGGTCAGCCCGGTCATCACCCGCCGCCGGGGCGGCTCGCACGAGGACCTGCACGGCGAGGGCCCCGAGTCGGCGCTCCGCCACGGCACCGCGACGGTGAAGGCGGTGCTGGAAGGCCAGGTCGAAGGCCAGGTCGAGGTCGAACGCGCCGAGTCCGAGACCTCCGAATCCAAGGAGGAGGAGAAATGACCGAGCGGAGCGAGGGAATCAAAGGCGCGCCCCTGTGGTCACCTTCCCCGACGAAGGAGGACTCATGACCGGGCATTACCTGGCTCTTTCCGCCATTCTGTTCACGATCGGCGCGGTCGGCGTGCTCGTCCGCCGCAACGCCATTGTGATCTTCATGTGCGTCGAGCTCATGCTGAACGCCACCAACCTCGCGTTCGTGGCCTTCTCCCGCATGCACGGCGCCCTCGACGGGCAGATCATCGCGTTCTTCGTGATGGTGGTGGCCGCGGCCGAGGTCGTCGTCGGGCTGGCGATCATCATGGCGATCTTCCGGAGCCGCAAGTCCTCGTCGGTCGACGACGCGAACCTGCTGAAGTACTGAGGACCACTCGATGACGAACCTTCTAGCCGAAGCCGGCCCGCAGCTGCACACGCAGGCGGCCACCGGGATGCAGTCCGCCTCGTGGCTGCTGATCGCGTTCCCGCTCGCGGGCGCCGTGATCCTGCTGCTCGGCGGCCGCCGTACCGACAAGTGGGGCCACCTTCTCGGCGTCGCGATGTCGCTCGCGTCCTTCGTGGTCGGCGTCGCCGCGTTCGTGCAGATGCTCGGCCAGCCCGGGGAGGGCCGGACGCGGCTGGTCCACGTGTACCAGTGGGTCTCGGTCGGGTCGTTCAAGGCCGATGTGAACCTCCTGCTCGACCCGCTGTCGATCAGCTTCGTCCTGCTGATCACCGGGGTCGGCTCGCTGATCCACATCTACTCGATCGGCTACATGTCCCACGACCCGGACCGGCGGAGGTTCTTCGCGTACCTCAACCTGTTCGTGGCGTCCATGCTCCTGCTCGTGCTCGCCGACAACTACCTCGGCCTGTACGTCGGCTGGGAGGGCGTGGGTCTCGCCTCGTACCTGCTGATCGGGTTCTGGCAGCACAAGCCGAGCGCGGCCACCGCGGCGAAGAAGGCCTTCATCGTCAACCGGGTCGGTGACTTCGGCCTGTCGGTGGCGATCATGCTGATGTTCCTCACGTTCGGCTCGATCAGCTTCACCGACGTCTTCGGGCACGCCTCGGAGGCCTCCCACGGCACGATCACCGCGATCGGCCTGCTGCTCCTGCTCGGTGCCTGCGGTAAGTCCGCCCAGCTCCCGCTCCAGTCCTGGCTGCTGGACGCGATGGAGGGCCCGACCCCGGTGTCGGCGCTCATCCACGCCGCGACCATGGTGACCGCGGGCGTCTACCTGGTCGTCCGCTCGCACGCGATCTTCGAGCTGTCGTCGCAGGCGCGCCTGCTGGTGACGATCGTCGGCGCGGCCACGCTGATCGCCGGTGCGCTCATCGGTTGCGCCAAGGACGACATCAAGAAGGCCCTCGCGGGTTCGACGATGTCGCAGATCGGCTACATGATGCTCGCCGCCGGCATCGGCAAGGCGGGCTACGTCTTCGCGATCGCGCACCTCATCGCGCACGGCTTCTTCAAGGCGGGGCTCTTCCTCGGCGCCGGCTCGATCATGCACGGCATGAACGACGACGTCGACATGCGCAAGTACGGCGGCCTGCGCAAGGTCATGCCGATCACCTTCGCGACGTTCGGCCTCGGCTACCTGGCGATCATCGGTTTCCCGGGCCTGTCCGGCTGGTGGACCAAGGACGGCATCATCGACTCGGCCTTCGAGAAGGGCGGCACGTCCGGCCAGATCCTCGGCTGGGTGGCGCTGATCGGCGCGGGCATCACCGCGTACTACATGTCGCGCGTGATGTTCATGACGTTCTTCGGCGAGAAGCGCTGGGAAACAGTGTCTGATGGGCGCGCCTCCGGCACGACCGTCCACCCGCACGAGTCGCCGTCGGTCATGACGATCCCGCTGATCCTGCTGGCCGTCGGCTCGGTCGCGGGCGGCGCCTTCCTGATCGCGGGCGACCGGTTCGCGAACTTCCTCGCCCCGGTCGTCGGCGCGCCCGAGGCGTCGCACAAGCTGTTCACCCCCTACACGATCGTGGTGTTCGCGCTGATGATCGTCGGGGTGGGCATCGCGTACCTGCAGTACCTGCGGCGCCCCGTGCCGCGCACCGCCCCGGCCGGCAGCTTCCCGGTCGTGGCGGCCCGCAAGGACCTGTACGGCGACGCGCTGAACGAGTCGCTGTTCATGCGGCCCGGCCAGTGGCTGACCCGCCTGACCGTCTACTTCGACGGGCGCGGCGTCGACGGCCTCGTCAACGGCATCGCCGCCTTCGTGGGCGGCACGTCCGGCCGGGTGCGGCGGGTGCAGACGGGCTTCGTCCGCTCGTACGCACTGTCCATGTTCTTCGGTGCCGCCCTCGTCGTCGGCGCCCTGCTCCTGGTGAGGATCTGACATGCTGACGGCGCTCATCGCGATCCCCGCACTCGGGGCGCTGCTGCTCGCGCTCCTGCCGAAGGGCCGGGACGAGCTCGCCAAGGTGACCGCGCTCGTCGTCACGCTGATCGTCGCGGTCCTCGCCATCGTCATGGCGATCCGCTTCGACAACGGCGGACCGCGCTTCCAGTTCACCGAGAAGTACTGGTGGATCAGGCAGTTCGACGTGCACTACGCGGTCGGCGTCGACGGCGTCGCGCTCGTGCTGATCCTGCTGTCGGTTATCCTCGTGCCGCTGGTGGTGCTCGCCTCCTGGAACGACGCGGAGCGCTCCGGCGGTGTGGACGCCCCGCCGAAGCGGTCGGTGAAGACGTACTTCGCGCTGCTGCTGACCCTCGAGGCCATGATGGTCGGCGTCTTCGCGGCGACCGACATCTTCCTGTTCTACGTGTTCTTCGAGGCCATGCTCATCCCGATGTACTTCATCATCGGGTCCTACGGCGGCGCGCAGCGCTCGTACGCCGCGGTGAAGTTCCTGCTGTACTCCCTGTTCGGCGGGCTCCTCATGCTCGCCGCGGTGATCGGCCTGTACGTCGTGTCGGCCAACGCCGGCCACGGCACCTTCCTGTTCGACGAGCTGCGGAACCTCCACATCGAGCCGACCACGGCCAAGTGGCTGTTCCTCGGCTTCTTCATCGCGTTCGCGATCAAGGCGCCGCTCGTGCCGTTCCACACGTGGCTGCCCGACGCCGCGGGTCAGGCGCCGGCCGGTGCGGCCGTGCTGCTCGTCGGCGTGCTGGACAAGGTCGGCACGTACGGCATGCTGCGGTTCTGCCTGGAGCTGTTCCCCGGCGCGGCCAAGTGGTTCACGCCGGTGGTGCTGACGCTGTCGGTCATCGGCATCGTCTACGGCGCCGTGCTGGCGATCGGCCAGGTCGACCTCAAGCGCCTGGTCGCCTACACCTCGGTCTCGCACTTCGGCTTCATCACGCTGGGCATCTTCGCGATGACCACGCAGGGGCAGACGGGCGCGACGCTCTACATGGTCAACCACGGCTTCTCGACCGGCGCGCTGTTCCTGGTCGTGGGCTTCCTCATCGCCCGCCGCGGCTCGTCGCGGATCGACGCCTTCGGCGGCGTGCAGAAGGTCGCTCCGCTGCTCGCCGGCACGTTCCTCGTCGCGGGCCTGTCCGGCCTCTCGCTGCCGGGGTTGTCCACGTTCGTCTCGGAGTTCCTGGTCCTTGTGGGCACGTTCACGCGCTACAAGGTGCCGGCGATCATCGCCACGAGCGGCATCATCCTGGCCGCCGTCTACATCCTGTGGATGTACCAGCGCACGATGAGCGGCCCGCCGACCGAGAAGGTGGCCGGCATGCGCGACCTGTCCAAGCGTGAGCTGGTCGTGATCGCGCCGGTGCTGGCGCTCCTGGTCCTCCTCGGCTTCTACCCGAAGCCCGCGCTGAACATGATCAACCCGTCCGTGAAGCAGACGATGGTCAAGGTCGAGAAGCACGACCCCCAGCCGACCATCGCGGAGAAGGGAATCCGCCCGTGAGTCAGGTCAGGTGGAGTGACCCCGCCGGAGCGAGCGGAGGCGGCGGCCGGGCAACGAGACCGTCGGTGGAGCGAGTGAGAAGGGCTGGCGACCAGTGATTACTGCGGCCGGGAGTATCACGGCCCCGCACATCGAGTACGGGCGGCTCGCCCCGATCCTGATCGTGCTCGGCGCTGCAGCGGTCGGCGTGCTCATCGAGGCCTTCGTGTCGCGTGCGTACCGCTACTGGACACAGGTGCTGGTGTCACTGGTCGGCCTGGTCGCGGCCTTCGTGTGGACGCTCGTCATGGGCCTCTCGCACACCCCGCACCACGTCGCGGCCCTGGGCGCGATCGGCGTCGACGGGCCGACCCTGTTCATCCAGGGCACGATCCTCGTGCTCGCGCTGATGTCGCTGCTCCTCATCGCCGAGCGGCGGCACGAGCCGAGTCCGTTCACCGCGCAGGCGTCCTCGGTGCCGGGCACCGCGGAGGAGCGCGAGAGCCTGGTCGCGGGCATCATCCAGACCGAGGTCTTCCCGCTCATGCTGTTCGCGGTGGGCGGCATGCTGATCTTCCCGGCGGCCAACGACCTGCTGACCATGTTCGTGGCCCTGGAGGTCCTGTCGCTGCCGCTGTACCTGCTGTGCGGTCTCGCCCGGCGCCGTCGCCTGCTCTCGCAGGAGGCCGCGGTCAAGTACTTCCTGCTCGGCGCGTTCTCCTCGGCGTTCTTCCTGTACGGCACCGCGCTGCTGTACGGCTTCGCCGGTTCGGTGCGGCTGTCGGACATCCAGACGGCGATCAGCCAGAAGGGCGGCATGGACGCGATGCTGCTCGCCGGCGTCGCGCTCCTGGGCGTCGGGCTGCTGTTCAAGATGGGCGCCGCGCCGTTCCAGGTGTGGAAGCCGGACGTCTACCAGGGCGCCCCGACGGCGATCACCGCGCTGATGGCCTCCTGCACGCTCGTGTCGGCGGTCGGCGGCATCCTGCGGGTGTTCTACGTCGGGTTCGAGACGCTGCGCTGGGACTGGCGGCCGGTGATGTGGGCGGTGGCCATCCTCACCATGGTCCTCGGCGCGGTCGTCGCGATCACGCAGACGGACGTCAAGCGGATGCTCGCCTACTCCTCGATCGCGCACGGCGGCTTCCTGCTGACCGGCGTCATCGCCACGAACAAGGCGGGCCTGTCGAGCACGCTGTTCTACCTCGCGGCGTACGGCTTCACGACGGTCGGCGCGTTCGCGGTCATCACGATGGTCCGCGACGCGGGCGGCGAGGCGTGGCACCTGTCGCGCTGGGCCGGGCTCGGCAAGCGCCAGCCGGTGCTCGCCGGGACGTTCGCGTTCTTCCTGCTGGCCTTCGCCGGTATCCCGCTGACCAGCGGCTTCACCGGAAAGTTCGCGGTCTTCCAGGCCGCGGTGGCCGGCGGCGCGACGCCTCTGGTGATCGTCGGTGTGCTGTCCTCGGCGATCGCGGCGTTCTTCTACGTTCGCGTGATCGTGCTGATGTTCTTCAGCGATCCCGCGGCTGACGGGCCCGCCGTGGTGCTCAGCCCGACGAGTACGACTGCGGTGGCGGTCGGCGCATTGGCTACTGTTGTCCTCGGCGTGGTTCCGGGGCCTGCGCTTCATCTGGCCCAGTCGGCAGCCAGCCAGTTCTTCGTTCGCTGACCCCTCGGGAGAGTCTGTGAGTAGTGCCCTTCTGGGCCTTCCGGCCGTCGATGACACACTCGCAGCGGATCTGTTGAAGCGGTTGTCCTCAGTCGAGGAGCTGCTGCGGAGCTCGGTGCAAAGTGACCACGCGCTGCTGAGCGACGCGTCTCGCCATCTCGCCGAGGCGGGCGGCAAGCGGTTCCGGCCGATGCTGGTGCTGCTCGCCTCGGAGTTCGGCGACCCGGAGGCGCCGGGCGTCGTCCCGGCCGCCGTCGTGGTCGAGCTGACCCACCTGGCGACGCTCTACCACGACGACGTGATGGACGAGGCGGTCATGCGCCGCGGCGCGTCCTCCGCCAACTCCCGCTGGGACAACACCGTCGCCATCCTCACCGGCGACTACCTGTTCGCGCGCGCCTCCGACATCCTGGCCGACCTCGGCCCGGAGGCGGTGCGCATCCAGGCCCGCACGTTCGCCCGGCTGGTCCAGGGCCAGATCGAGGAGACGGCGGGACCGGCCGAGGGCGTCGACCCGCTGCAGCACTACCTCGACGTCGTGGCGGGCAAGACCGGGTCGCTGATCGCCGCCTCGGGCCACCTGGGCGGCCTGCTCGCGGGCGCCGAGCCGGACGTCGTCCGCACGCTGACGTCGGTGTGCGAGAAGATCGGCATCGCCTTCCAGCTGTCCGACGACATCCTCGACGTCGCCTCCGACTCGGACGAGTCGGGCAAGACCCCGGGCACCGATCTGCGCGAGGGCGTCCGTACTCTGCCGATCCTGCACGCCCTGCGGTCCACGTCGCCCGATGACGCCCGCCTGCGCGAGCTGCTCGACTCGGACCTGTCCGACGACGCGCGGCACGCGGAGGCGCTCGCCCTGCTGCGCGCCAACCCGGCCATGGACCGCGCCCGCGCCGACCTGCGCACGTGGGTGGACGAGGCGCGCGCGGAGCTGGCCACGCTCTCCGACCGGCCGGCCCGCGCGGCGTTCATGTCCCTGTGCGACTACGTCCTGACGCGCACTAGCTGACGCGCTTGCCACGCCGGCCGAGCACGAACGCGGCGACGACGCCGGCGACCACGACGAACACCACGATGAGCAGCCAGTTGTTCGTGTCGCCACCCTGGCCGCCCGAGGGGGTGTCGTCGGCGGCGACGGAGACCGTGCCCTTGACGGTGCCGGCGCCGCAGTAGGCAGTGATCGGGTAGCTGCCGGGCTTGAGCTCCTGACGGATCGTCGGGTCGGCGTCGCCGGTGTCGGCCTTGCCGTAGAGCGTGACGTTGGCGGTGAAGGCCGGAGAGACGGCGACGTGCGCGGTCGGCCCGGTGGCGCAGCCGGGGACGCTGATGTGGATCTGCTGGCCGCTGTGGGCGGAGCCGGGGGTCACGGCGATGGTGTCGGCCGTCGCGGGCGCCGCCGCGGGACCGGCGCCGGTGAGCGTCGCGGCGCAGGCGAGAGCCGCCGTACGGGCAGCGCGCACAACCATCCCCCCTCTGGTCTGGCTCCGCACGCTAGTCGAGTTCCGGCCGCGGCGGCCCGCCGATGGACGGGTGTTTGCCGACTCCGGTCCGTCCGTTGACCTCAACTGATCACGACACGCCCTCTGACCTGCGGGAATCCGCTGTGCGTGTGAACGACGATGGAAGCGCTCGTGTCCGCCGCACACTCGGAGGCTTCGTGAAAGTCCTGCTCTGCGGTGTCCTGACCGCCGTGCCGCTCCTGTCGTACGTCCCGGAGGCCTCCGCGCGCGTCGTGACGTCGGCCGACCGGGGGGCCGCGGCCGTGGCCTACTGGACGCCGGAGCGGATGGCGCACGCGACGCCGCTCGGCGGCCGTACGGGCCGCTTCGGGCCGGTGACGGGGGTGCCGGTGGCGCGGGGGGTGCCGGGCAGCCGGGTGATCGGCGCGCTGTTCTTCGACAGCGGGTCGGGCGGCCACTACTGCACCGCGAGCGTGGTCCGTACCCCCAAACGGAACATGCTGCTGACCGCGGCGCACTGCCTCTACAGCCAGAGCACGCACGCGTGGCACCGGCACATCGTGTTCGTGCCCCGCTACGCCGCCGGGCACCGGCCGTACGGCACCTGGCCGATCTGGCTGATGGTGGCGGACAAGCGCTGGCTCCAGCGAGGCGACCCGGACTTCGACTTCGCCTTCGCGGCCGTACAGATCATGGGCGGCCGCCGCATCGCCGACGTGGTCGGGGCGAACACCCTGGAGATCAACCAGGGGCCCGGCATCCAGGTCGTCGTGTCGGGCTATCCGGCGAAGGAGAACTATCCGGCCGACCGCCCGGTCGGCTGCGCCGGCCGCGCGTACCGGCAGAGCAGGACCCAGATGCGGTTCGACTGCCACGGGTTCTACGGCGGCACCAGCGGCAGCCCCTGGCTGAGCGACTACGACGGGCACACGCAGACCGGGCACGTCGTCGGCGTCATCGGCGGGTACCAGGAGGGCGGCAGCGAGGAGTGGCGGTCCTACAGCCCGATCTTCACCGCCGACACGGCCCGCCTCCTGAACACGGCGGACGATCGCGCCTAGACGGCGACGGGTTCGGGCTCGGGCTTGGCCCGGCGGCTCCTCCGCGCGGTGCGTACGGCGTCGGCGCTGAGGAGGACCAGGGCCACCCAGACGAGCAGGAAGCCGATCCAGCGGCTGGCCGGCATCGCCTCGTGCTGGACCACCAGGCCGATGAGGAACTGCAGGACCGGGGCGAGGTACTGCAGCATGCCGATGACGGTGAGCGGCACGCGCGTGGCGGAGGAGTTGAAGAGCAGCAGCGGTACCGCGGTGACCACGCCGGCGCCGGCGAGGAGGACCATGTGCGGGACGCCGTGGCCGGTGAACGTCGGGTGCGGCTGGAAGATCGCATAGGCCAGGGCGGGCAGGAGGAGGACGGCCGTCTCGACCGTGAGGCTTTCGGCCGACGGCGTCGCGGCGAACTTCTTCAGCAGCCCGTACGTGCCGAACGAACCGGCCAGGATGAGCGCGATCCAGGGCGGGCGGCCGTAATCGATCGCGAGGACGACGACCGCCGCCGTGCCGGTGCCGACCGCGGCCCACTGCCACCGCGTCAGGCGTTCCCTCAGCACCAGGACGCCGAGAAGGACGCTGACGAGCGGGTTGATGAAGTAGCCGAGCGCGGCCTCGATCGTGTGCCCGCTGTTCACGGCGTAGATGTAGGTGCCCCAGTTGACCGTGATGACCGTGGCCGCGAGGGCGAGGAGCGCCACCCGTCCGGCCCTGAGGGTCTTGATCCAGCGCCAGTGGCGCCGCGCGGCGAGGATGACACCGACCGCCACGAGCGACCAGATCATGCGGTGCGCGAGGATCTCGATCGAACCGGCGGGCTTCAGGAGTGGCCAGTAGAGCGGAAACAGTCCCCAGAGAACGTAGGCCGCGACCCCGTACAGGACCCCACGCCGCATTTCAGACACGGACGTCATCGTATCGTAAGGAGTCATATTTGTTATTGGTGATGTCTTGGGGGGCCGGGGTCGGCCGGATAGCCTTGGGAGGGTGTTCGGATTCGGAAAGACCTCGATGGTGACGCCGGAGCAGGCGTTGCCGGGCCGCGACCAGGTCATGCCGGTCGCGCCGCGCCACACCGTCCTCGACGCCCCTCTCGCCCCGCCGTACCCCCCGGGCATGGAGATCGCCGAGTTCGGAGCGGGCTGCTTCTGGGGCGTGGAGCGCAAGTTCTGGCAGGTGCCGGGCGTCGTGTCGACCTCGGTCGGCTACGCGGGCGGCTACACCCCGAACCCGACGTACGAGGAGGTCTGCTCGGGCCTGACGGGCCACGCCGAGGTGGTGCGCGTGGTGTTCGACCCGTCGGCGGTGACGTACGAGCAGCTGCTGAAGGTGTTCTGGGAGGGCCACGACCCGACCCAGGGCCTGCGGCAGGGCAATGACGTCGGCTCTCAGTACCGCTCGCTGATCCTGACCCACTCGGACGCCCAGCGCGAGGCGGCCCTCGCGTCCAAGGAGGCGTACCAGAAGGTCCTGACGGCGGCGGGCTACGGCGACATCACCACGGACATCCAGCCGGCCGGGGAGTTCTACTTCGCCGAGGACTACCACCAGCAGTATCTTTCAAGCGATAAAAACCCCAACGGCTACTGCGGCGTCGATGGCACCGGGGTGTCCTGCCCGGTCGGGGTTGTAAAGCTGGACGGCTGAGCCTGTCGATCGGGCCGTCGTGGTCCCAAAGTGTTCGGTACATTTAGTTTCGCCGAAGCCGAACAAAATTGGGGTTGCCGATGCCGCGGGGGCGTCCATCGCGTGTCACGGTGTATCAGCGGCTGGAAGAAGCCGTCGTCGAACTGCGTGAGCGACTCGGTGGGCTGCCGACGCCCACTGAGGCAGAGGACATCTGGTCCGATATCTGGCACCAGGAGGCACACAACAGCACCGCCATCGAGGGGAACACTCTTGTTCTGCGAGAGGTGGAGTGCCTTCTGGACGAGGGCAAGGCCGTGGGTTCCAAGCCCCTCCGCGACTACATGGAGGTACGCGGATACGGGGATGCGGCGCGCTGGGTCTACGGACAGGCACTTGAACCAGGGGAGTGGAACAACGGCGAGCTCTTGACACTTCATGAGGTCCGCTCGGTCCATCACATGGCGATGACGCCCGTATGGACTGTGGACCCGCACCCCCACGCCACGGACGCCGAGGGGCCCGGTTGCTTCCGCCGGCACGAGATCGCCCAGTTTCCCGGGGGGATGAAGCCGCCTCCCTGGAATGAGGTCGATCCCCTCATGCGTCAATGGACCGATGACGTGAACGCTCTACGGGAGCCGACCGAAGAACCGTTCCCTGAAGCGCTGGCGCGTGTACACAACGCCTTCGAGCGCGTCCATCCGTTCCTGGACGGGAACGGCAGAACCGGCCGCCTGCTGCTTAACCTGCTCCTCGGCCGTCTGGGGTATCCGCCCGCGATCATCTACAAGCGAGATCGCGAGAAGTACCTCAAGGCCATGCGACGATCCGACTGCGATGATCACGGCCCTCTCGGCGAGCTGATCGCTCGGAGCGTCACTGCGAACCTGCATAGGTTCGTCATCCCGGCGGTGGCCGGTCCTGCGCGCCTCGTCCCTCTTGCCGCGCTCTCGGCACCGGATCTCAGCGAGAACGCCTTGCGAGTGGCTGCCATCCGTGGTCGGTTGCGTGCGGTCAAGGGAGATGACGGTATCTGGCGGAGCAACAAGAACTGGGTGGACCAGTACCGGACCAACCGCTACAAACGACGGAGTTGACCGGCTCAGGATGGTCGGCGATCTCGCCGAGGACTACCACCAGCAGTACCTGTCGGACGCCAAGAACCCGAACGGCTACTGCGGCGTCGACGGCACGGGAGTGTCATGTCCGGTGGGCGTCGCCCGCGCTGATTAGGGCAGCTGATTAGGGCATTCGCCAGTTGTCGATCAGCCCGGTGAAACTAGCTGAGCACCTGGGCCGTATGGATCAGATTGATGTGGGTGAACGCCTGAGGGAAGTTGCCCAGCTGGCGCGCGTGGACGGGGTCGTACTCCTCGGCGAGCAGGCCCACGTCGTTGGTGAGGGTCAGCAGACGCTGGAACAGCTCCATGGCCTCGTGCTTGCGCCCGATGAGGGCGAGCGCCTCGGCAAGCCAGAAGCTGCAGGCGAGGAAGACGCCTTCGGCTCCCGGTAGCCCGTCGATGTCGTTGCTCTCGGAGGTCGGATAGCGCAGCACGAGGCCGTCGGTCGTCAGCTCGCGTTTGATCGCGTCGATCGTGCCGATGACCCGGGGGTCTTCCGGTGGCAGGAAGCCGACGATCGGAATGAGGAGCAGGGCCGCGTCGAGTTCGCGAGAGCCGTACGACTGGGTGAACGTGCCGCGCTCGAGGTCGAATCCCTTGTCGCAGACTTCGGCGTGGATGCGGTCCCGCATGGCCCGCCAGCGCTCGACGGGATCGGTGTGGCCGAGCTTTCGGGCCATTCGTACGGCCCGGTCGGCCGCCACCCAGGCCATGACCTTCGAATGGACGAAGTGCCGCCGCGGGCCGCGGATCTCCCACAGGCCCTCGTCGGGCTGGTCCCAGCAGCGCTCGATGAAGTCGATCAGTCTGCAGATAGTGGACCAGGCGTAGTCGTCGGGTGGCATCCCCAGCTTGTGGGCCCGGTAGAAGCAGTTGAGCACCTCGCCGTAGACGTCGAGCTGAAGCTGGCCGGCCGCGTCGTTGCCGATCCGCACCGGCCTGGAGCCCTCGTAGCCGGGAAGCCAGTCGAGCGTCTGCTCCGGCAGGCGCCTCTCGCCTGCCACGCCGTACATGATCTGGAGATCCTCCGGGCGGCCCGCGATGGCGCGGAGCAGCCAGTCACGCCAGGCGCTCGCCTCGGTGATGTATCCGGATTCGGTCAGGGCGTCGAGTGTCATCGCGGCGTCGCGCAGCCAGCAGTATCTGTAGTCCCAGTTGCGGACCCCGCCGAGATGCTCGGGGAGCGATGTGGTGGGAGCCGCCACGATGCCGCCGGTCGGGCTGTAGGTGAGCGCCTTGAGGGTGATGAGGGAGCGGACCACGGCGGCGCGGCAGCGGCTCGGGAGCCAGCAGCGGAAGACCCATTCCTCCCAGAACAGCCTGGTCTCGGTGAGTTGCTCGCTGGGATCGATGTGGTCGGGTTCCGGGTGGTGCGAGGGGTGCCACGTGAACACGAACGCCTGGCGTTGCCCCGCGGCGATCGTGAAGGTGCCGGTGTGCCGGTCACCGCTGTCTTCCAGGTGGGGCGGGGCGTCGATCCAGACCGAGTCGGGCCCGCCGATGGCGTGGAGGCGGCCGCCGATGCGCCGGGCCCAAGGGACGATCCTGCCGTAGTCGAACCGGATGCTGATCTCTGCGGTCATGTCCACCGTCCCGGACACGCCCTCCACGATCCGGACCAGGTGGGGGTTGGCGTGCCGGGGAGGCATGAAGTCGATGACCTTGACGACCCCGGTGGAGGTCTCCCATACGGTCTCGAGGATCAACGTGTCGCCGGCGTACGCGCGTCGCGCGGCCATCTCGTGCCCGGCGGGGGCCAACCGCCAGAACCCGTTCGACTCGTCGCCGAGGAGCTTGGCGAAGCACGAGGGGGAGTCGAACCGGGGAAGACAGAGCCAGTCGATCGACCCGTCGCGACCGACCAGGGCGGCCGACCGCGTGTCCCCGATGAGGGCATAGTCCTCGATCCGCACATTGACCACGCTACCCGCACGTGACCACGTCATCGCAGGGCGTGTCCCCACGTGTCAGCAGGGTCCTCTGTAGTCGGTGATCTTTTTTCGTGCCGCCGACGCCTTGGCGGTGGTCAGGGCGGCTACCGCCTTGTCGGGTGGTGTGTCGGTCGCCAGCTTCTTCGCTGCCTCGGATGCGGCGCCGAGGACGAGTCGCAGATCATCATGTATTCCGCTCGGCAGCTTCGTCATCAGCCGTGGCCCTATCAGCAGGATGAGGGTGACGGAGCTGCTCAACGCCTTACGTGACGGTTTCTGGTGCTTGTTCAGAATCCCGAACGCCTCAAGGTCGAACGTGGGGCCGGCCGCCGTGCTGAAGGCGTTCAGGTCACCGCAGAAGTCCGCCAGCGACTGAGCCGAGCTCGACGACGGTGATGCCGTGGTGGCCGGCGATCGTGTGGGTCGATGTCCGGTGCCGCACGCCGAGACGGTCGTCAGCGCGATGGAGAGGATCGTGAGGATCGGCGAGATCTTGTTTCTCACGCCCGTCAGCCTAAGAAGCCGGGCTGGGACCGCTCCCGGGAATCCATGTCAATGTGGACGGTTGGTCGCGGACGGGATCACCCAAGCGGGATTCGAAGAGGGCCGTTACGACGATGAACGAACGTCATCCCGGGTCGCCCGGGCGTCCGGCCTGCCGGGCGCGAGCAGCAGGCCGAGGATGATGAGCAGTGTGGTCAGAATGCCGAGGTGGTAGGCGACGTCGCCGGTACGGGTGCTGTTCAGCGTGACGGTCAGCCCGTAGGCAGTGCCCAGGAGTGCGAACGACGTCGTCCCCAGCGCGACTCCTCTGCTTCTCGTCCGCCGGGTGAGGACGGCCGTCGCTCCGATCGCCACCACGGCCGCGATGACGGCCTCCGGAGTGGCGGCGCCCGAGAAGGAATCGCTGACGGTGGTGAAGCCGATCGGGATGTCGGCTCCGAAATGGATGACGGAGGCGACGACGAATGCCGCTGCCGCGAGCGCCATCAACACTCCCGCGGCCACAGGCGGCTGTCGTCGCCGGCGGTCCGGCCCGTCGATGGTCATCCCGCCTCCTCGGCGGACGCGGCGCGGTCCGCCACGGACCGCCGGCCGGTGACCAGCAGCAGCGCCAGTACGAGGACGGCGAGCGCGATCATGAGGACATGGAGGTCGCGGGCGGCTCCCTGCACTCGGTCGGACGACAGCCCGAAGGCCATGCCCAGCGCCGACATCACCAACGCCGTCCAGGAAGAGCGGCGGCCTCCGGTCAGCCCTGCTGCGAGCAGCACCGCGGCGATGACGGCCTCGCCCGTTCCCGCCTGCCAGATCGCGTCGGTGAAGCGCAACGTGGTGAAGCCCAGCGGGACCTTGAGACCGAAGTTGAACAGCGCGGCACCGAAGAAGACCGCCGCGTCGAGATAGAGCACGATCCGCAGCAGCCTCACGCGCGGCTGCTCGACCGGTGTAACGGCGTCCATCGGTACCTGCCTTCTTTTCGTGCATTCCTTTCGCGTCCAGTCCTCAACCACATTGCCCCCACCGCCGGGTCCGGTCGTCGGCTGCCGGTAGCGATTCGAACTACATCAGGGGGCGAAGATGACGGCGTCGGCGATACGCCAACTCGCGTAGGTTCCCGCGCGCCGCCCCTCGCCACGAGAAGCGACAGGCATGGCGTCCCGCGCCTTTGTCAGCGGCACATCGCGTCGATGAATTCAGAGAAGTTCGGGAACTCCGTTCGCGCCGCCACGATTTCCGTGGCGGAACGGCGTCTTCCCGGCGCGTGCCGTTCGGCGATCGCCTGGAAGGCCTCGTTCGGTTCCGCCTTGCCATCCGGGTCGGTGAACGCCTCCAGCGGGCCGAAACCGGCCGCGAACAGCCAGAGCAGCTCGCCCAGATCGCGTGCTATCACGCCGCGCTCGCCCTCGGAGCCGAGGTAGATGACCGGCTGCTCGGTGATCGGCGCGCCGGGCCGTACCAGCCAGAATCCGGCGTAGTCGCCCGCCCCCGTGGCGCCGAAAAAGCGGAACTCGCTGCCGTCGGCCTCTTCGTTACCGGTCCACAGGCGAAACCACCACGCGGTCTTCTCGGGTGCCTCGAACCGCTGGTACGGCTCGAAATCACAGCCGCGGGCCTCGTCGGTCTCCTCGTCCCACTCCCACTCGAAACCGACCTGCGCCACCTCGGCCAGGGCGATCGGCAAGGCCAGATCCTCAGATGCCTCCGTCACCCGGGAAACACTAGCCAGGTCCCCTAGCCTTGGCTGATGTTCGAGTATCACGGGTGGGTGCACATCCGGGAGACGGCCGGCCTCGACGACGATGATGCGCGGCTGCGTTCGCAGGTGGAGGATATCCGTCGACTTCTCGCTGATCTGGGAGAGTACGGGCTGCTCGATCTGCGGTGGATGAACGGCTTTCCCTTTCTGCATGTCGCGGGTGTGCCCAACCACCGGGGCGAATGGGGAACGCGGATCATCGACCTTTTCCGGCGGGTCGGTGAGATCGCTCCCGGGGCGTTCGGGCTGCTCCACGTCTGGGACGACGAGGACGCGGAGCACGCGAACGTGTTCAGAGTCTTCCGTCTGGTCCGGGGTACGCTGACCGAGCACGCGGACTCCCTGCTCTCTCCGCTGATGCCCACCGTGGAGGACGCCGAGCATCCGGACGGAACGGCGAGCTAGCAGGACCCGACATGGACGAGATCGATCGGCTGGTGCGCCGGCTCACACCCGAGGATCGCCGGGTCATCGCCTTCCTTGACCTTCAGCGCTTGCAGGTGGAGAACGCCCGCCGGAAATTCCAGGCCACGAAACCTACCTATGGCGTGCTCGATCGCCTGCGCTTTTGGAGCATCCTGGCCGGGCATATGGAGGATGACTGGCAGGGCCTGGACCATTACATGGTCTATGAGTACCTCAATGACCTGACCGTCCGTGACGGCATCGAGGAGGTGCTGGACGCCATGCCGCCGGGCCTGCGGGCGAAGGTGCGCGTCTGCCTCGACGAGCTCGACCGGCGGTACCAGGCCGTCACCCACGATGACGGCGGCGCCGAGCTCGCCCAGTACTGGCGTCCCCTCGCGGAAGGGGAGGAGACCCGCTGGTGGTGGACCAGGCGACCGGACGTGCTCCCTCCGGGATGGTGACCATGGCCGGTCCGGTCAGGCGACGCCGCCTTTTTCGGGGTCCCGGTATGGGGCATGTTTAGTGCTCCGTATAGGGGGCATCGGCCGGGGCGTCTGACATTTGGAGGGAGCACGGCAATGGGTCTGATGTTCCGCAAGCGTAAGAAATTCGGCCCACTGATCTTTAATTTCACCGAGAACGGTCTCTCGTCGTGGACCATCAAGTTCGGGCGCTGGTCGTGGAACTCCAGGTCGCGCCGGCAGCGATACGACCTGCCCGGCCCTCTGTCCTGGAAGCAGGACAAGGCGCGTTCCTGACCGCATCGGTTCTCCGCCGGGGCGGTGTCATTGGGCTGACGGGCACCGCCTCGGCGGCCATAAGACGGCCGACGGCCCCTCCGGCGACGAGCTTGCCCTGAAATGGCCGCGGAAAGACGCAGGACCGGAGTGCTGTAGGCCGTACTGTATGCCCTATGGGTTACCCTCCTCCGCCGCCGGGCATGATGCCGCCGCCGGACAATGAACCAGTGCTGCTGTCGATCGGTGACATTTCGGTCACCCCGACTCATGTCATCGTGCCTCAGGGGCGGTATCCCCTTCACGGAACCACGTGGACGGTGCAGGACTCGACGCAGGTCACCGAGGGCATTCCGGCGGTCGCGATCGTGCTGGCCATCCTCTTCTTCATCTTCTGCCTGCTCGGGTTGCTGTTCCTGCTCATGAAGGAGAAGCGCTACACCGGGTTCGTCACGATCACCGTCACGGGCCCCGGGGGGCTGTACCACACGGTGCAGTTCCCGGCGGCCCAGCAGACCGGTGCCTGGGCGAACGACATGGTCGGACGCGCGCGGGCGATCGCCGCCTCCGCGCCGCCCCCCGGCGTCTGACCCTCCCCGTCGCGTCTCAGTCCTCGTCGATGTGCGCCAGCTTGTCCGGGTTCGTTACGCCGTAGATGCCGCGGACCCGGTCATCGCCCGGGGCCAGGTCGAGGACCATCACCGCGAACGGGGAGTGTTCGTTGAAGACCACCGCGGACGGGTCGCCGTTCACGGCCCGGTAGCGGACGGCCAGGTCTTCGGGCAGACGCGACGTCACGTTCGCGATGAGGCGGGCGACCTTCTCCCGGCCCTGGATCGGGCGGAGGCCGCCCACCTTTCCGCCGCCGTCGGTCCACATCGTCACGTCCGGCGCCAGGAGCTCCATGAGGGCACCGATGTCGCCGCCGAACGCCGCGGCCACGAAGCGTTCGGTCACCTGCCGCTGCACCTGCGGGTCGGTCTGGTAGCGCGGGCGGCGCGCCTGGACGTGCGAGCGGGCGCGGTGGGCCAGCTGCCGTACGGCCGACGGTGAGCGGTCCAGGATCTCGGCGATCTCTGTGTGGGCGTACCCGAAGACCTCGTGCAGCACGAAGACCGCCCGCTCCAGCGGCGTCAGGGTCTCCAGTACGACGAGCATCGCCAGGGAGACCGACTCGCCCCGTACGGTCTGTTCCGCGGCGTCCTCCGCGGTGTCGGTGACCAGCGGCTCCGGCAGCCAGGGGCCGACATAGCTCTCCCGGCGGCGGCTGATGGTCGCCTGCCGGGCCAGCGCCTGGTTCACCGCGATGCGCACGAGGTACGCCCGCGGGCTGCTGATCGACGGGGAGGGCCAGGCGCGCGACCACGCGAGCCACGTCTCCTGCAGCACGTCCTCGGTGTCGGCGACGGTACCGAGCATGTTGTAGACGACGGAGAACAGCAGCTCGCGGTGGTCCACGAACATCCCGGTCGCCGCGTCCCCCGGCTCCGCCGGAGTCGTCCCGGGTCGATTCGCCCCGCTTGAAGGGTTCATGCGCGCGCCTCCTGTGCACTCACCCCCTGAGAGGCGTTCCACCCCCCAAATGTGACATCCCCGGCCACGTGATGCGTGTCACGTCGAGAGACGTCACACTCTCCGGCCCTCGGACTCTCTTGTGCTGCGGAGTCTCGAGAAAGAGGAACCGATGAACAAATGGCGGGGGAATCCGTGGGCGATCCTGGCGGTGCTGGCGCTCGGGTTCTTCATGACGCTGCTGGACCTGACGATCGTCAACATCGCGATCCCGGACATGGTCGACCGGCTGGGCGCCTCGTTGGATCAGATCCTCTGGGTCGGAAACGCGTACGCGCTGGCGCTGGCGGTGTTGCTGATCACCGCCGGGCGCCTGGGTGATCTGCGGGGCAAGCGGACCCTCTACCTGTCCGGTGTCGCCGTCTTCACCCTGGCGAGCCTGGCCTGCGGCCTCTCCCAGGGGCCGGGCGAGCTGATCGCCTTCCGCGCGGTGCAGGGCGCCGGCGCGGCGATGCTCATTCCGCAGACGCTGTCGGTGATCATCGAGGTGTTCCCGGCCGGGAAGCGAGGTGCGGCGCTCGGCATCTGGGGCGCCACCGCGGGCCTGTCCGGGGTGGCCGGGCCGAGCCTCGGCGGGCTGCTGGTCAGCCGGCTCGACTGGCGCTGGATCTTCTTCGTCAACGTGCCGGTCGGGGTGGTCGTGATCGCCGCCGGCCTGCTGGTCCTGCCGGGAGCGCGGCGTACGGTCCGGCACCGCTTCGACCTGCCCGGCGTGCTGCTCGCCTCCGCGTCACTGTTCTGTCTGGCGTTCGGCCTGATCGAGGGGGAGAAGTACGACTGGAACACCGGGATCTGGGCGACGATCGCCGCGTCGGTCGTGCTCCTGGCCGCGTTCGTGGGCTACGAGCGCGGGCGGCAGGACGACGAGCCGCTGGTCCCCTTCTCCCTGTTCCGCGACCGCGGCTTCTCGGTCGTCAACGTCGTCGGCATCACGGTGTCGTTCGGCATCGTCGGGCTGTCCCTGCCCCTGACCATCTATCTGCAGTCGGTGCTGGGGTTCAGCGCGCAGCGGGCGGGGCTCGTGATGCTCGTCCTGGCCGCCGGGTCGGTCGTCAGCGCCGGGCCGGCCGGGGTGCTCTCCGAGCGTCTCGGCGCCAAGTACCTGCTGATGAGCGGCATGACGGCGTTCGCGGGCGGGCTGGTGTGGGTGGCCGTGGTCGCGGACGCCGGCGGGAGCAGCGTGAGCGTCCTGGCGCCGCTGTTCCTCACCGGTCTGGGCGCCGGCTGCACGTTCACGCCGATGGCCTCGGAGGTCATGCGCAACGTGCCGGCCGAGCTGTCCGGCGCGGCCTCCGGCGTCAACAACGCGCTGCGGCAGGTCGGGTCGGTGCTCGCTGGGGCCGTCGTCGGTGCCGTGCTCCAGGGCCGCCTCGCCACCGCGCTGCGGGAACAGGCGCACCAGCGCGCCGCCGAGCTCCCGCCGTCCGCCCGCGGCCCGTTCCTCCAGGGCTTCGACCACGCGGGCCGGCACCTGGAGGCGGGCGGTCAGAGCGGTATGAAGCCGCCCGCCGGCGCGCCCGCGGACCTGGCCCATCGCATCGAGACGGTCGCCGGGCAGGTGTTCGGGCACGGCTTCGTCGACGCGATGCGGCCCACGATGCTCGTCGCCGCGGGCGTGCTCTTCGCCGGCGTGCTCGCCTGCCTGGCCCTCCGGCGCGTCCGCGAGCCGTCGCCCAACCCGCACGGCCTTCCCCTCACCGACGGCGAACTTCAGGAGATTCCGTGACCGACCAGATCGACTTCACCATGATGTACGTCACGCACGACGCGTTCCGCCGTGACCTCGTGCGCCTGGAGGCCGCGGTCGCCGACGGGCGCGCCGTCACACAGGAGGTACGGGAGGGCTGGGACAACTTCACCGCCCAGCTCCACGTCCACCACGCCGTCGAGGACGAGTGGCTGTGGCCCCGCCTCGCCGAACTGGCCGGGGACCGGCCCGGCGCGCCGGCGCTGCTGGCCGAGATGGAGGCCGAGCACGCCCGGCTCGATCCGCTGCTGGAGGAGCTCGGCGGGGCACTGGAGGCGAACGCCGCCGACCTGGCCGAGCGCGTCGAGACGCTCACGACCGTGCTCGACCGGCACCTCGAACACGAGGAGGACGAGGCGCTGCCGCTGATCCAGGAGGTGATGACGCCCGCCGACTGGAAGGAGTTCGGGAGCGCGATGGCCCGCCGTCAGGGGGTGAAGGGCGCCGCCGCGTACGTGCCGTGGATCATCGACGGGATGTCACGCGCCGACCGCCGCCGGTTCCTGGCTCACCTGCCCGCACCCGTACGGGCGATCAACCGGCTCGCGTGGACACCGCGGTACCGACGCCGGCGACTGTGGAACCCCACGGGGACGGGCAGTCTGAAAAAGGCCGCCTGACGCGCGGTCCGGCCGTCGTCCTCAGCGGAGTTCTCCGCCGAGGGCGGCGGCGAACGCGTCGACGTCGTCCTCGGTCGTGTCGAAGGAGCACACCCAGCGGACCTCGCCGGTGGCCCGGTCCCACGTCTCGAAGCGGAACCGCTCGCGCAGCCGCTCGGCGACCCGCGGGTCGAGACGGGCGAACACCGCGTTCGCCTGCGGGACGCGCACGACCGTGACGCCCGGCAGGTCGCGTACGGCCTCATGCAGGCGGGCGGCCATCGCGTTGGCGTGCCGGGCGCTGCGGAGCCACAGGTCGTCCTCCAGCAGCGCGATGAACTGGGCGGACACGAACCGCATCTTCGAGGAGAGCTGCATCGCGGCCTTGCGCAGATAGGGCATTCCCGGGGCGGCCTCGGGGGAGAGCACCACCACGGCCTCGCCGTACAGCAGGCCGTTCTTGGTGCCGCCGAACGACAGCAGGTCCACGCCCGCGTCGGTGGTGAAGGCGCGGAAGGGCAGGTCGAGGGCTGCGGCGGCGTTCGCGAGCCGGGTGCCGTCGACGTGCACGAGCATGCCGAGCCTATGGGCGTGCGCGCAGATCGCGCCGATCTCCTCGGCCGTGTAGAGCGTTCCGAGCTCGGTGCTCTGGGTGAGGGATACGACGCGTGGCTGGGCGCGGTGCTCGTCACCCCATCCGTACGCCTGCCGGTCGATCAGGGCGGGGGTCAGCTTGCCGTCCGGGGTCGGCACCGGCAGCAGCTTCAGGCCGGCCGTCTTCTCCGGCGCGCCGCCCTCGTCGAGGTGGATGTGGGCGGTCTCGGCGCAGATCACCGCCGACCAGGGTTCGGTCAGCGCACGCAGGCCGATCACGTTGGCGCCCGTGCCGTTGAAGACCGGGTACGCCTCGGCCTGATCGCCGAAGTGCTCCTTGAACATCTCGCGCAGCCGTGCGGTGTAGACATCGCCGCCGTACGAGGGCTGGTGACCGCCGTTGGCCGTGCCGATCGCGGCGAGGACCTCCGGATGGACGCCGGCGCAGTTGTCGCTGTGGAAACCCCGAGCAGAGGGATCATGCAAAGAGATCATGGCGCCGCCAAGTATCCCATCTCGCCATCTTCCGTCCTCAGGGCGGGAGCCCGGCGGTCACCGTGGGCAAAGAGGCTGGTGGTGGAACTGCTGCGAATCGCGCGCAATATGACTGGACTGTAAGGGTTTGTTACTTAAGCGGCATAAGTGGCTTGTGGGGGGATAGTGTGCCGGATGCGCCGATGATGTTTCCGTCTCACGGCGTCTCAATCCACTCCTTGGCAGGAGGATTTCTCCCATGCGCCTGAAAAAGGCGAGTCTGACTCTGGCCGGAGCCGCCGCGGCCGTCGCCGTCACCACGATGGCCGCCGCTCCCGCCTGGGCCTGTAGCGACAGCGACCCCTCTCTCCGGCTCCGCTCGCTCTGCGGCAAGGACGGCCAGGCGACCTGGCTGCTCAGCAACCCCAACGGCTGGGGCTCCGTGCCCGCCACATGGGCCGACAACAAGGGCGGCCACAGCCAGGGCAAGATCAGCGTGCCCGCCCGCGGCACCGTGCTGCTCCCGACGCACGCCACCAAGGTGATCGTCACCGCCTACCGACCCGATCGGCGGAACCTGCCGGTCTGGCAGCGGCACGGTGCGATCGGCCTGCTCAAGCAGCACTGCAAGGGCACCAGGCCTTCGGCCCCGCCGTCGGAGAAGCCCAAGCCGTCCCCGAAGCCGACCAAGACCAGCGAGGCCCCCAAGCCCGTCACCCCGCCGAGCGGCGAGGCGCGTCCCGCGACTCCCGTCAAGGCCCAGCCGCAGTTCACCGGCTGACGAAGATCGAAGAGGCCGGCCCGGGAGCGACGGCGTTCCCGGGCCGGCCGCGTCACCGACGTCATCGAGGAGCAGGAATCGATGTCATTCAGCCCGGGAACGCGAGCGGCCGTCGTGGCGTCCGGCGTCGTGCTGAGCCTCACCCTGGCCGGCTGCGGTGGTTCCGATCACAAGGCGGCGAGCGGCGCTCCGTCCGGCGGCGCCCCGAAGGTCAAGCCGACCACGGCGTCGTACGACTTCGGGAACGGCCCCAGCACGATCGCCACCGCGCGGAACGCGACGGTCGATATCTACCAGCAGGCCGGCGACGCGTCGCCGAGCATGAAGCTGCACAGCCCGAACCCCGACGGCGCACCGCGCGTGTTCCTCGTGATGGACAGCAAGCCCGGATGGCTGCACGCCTTCCTCCCGGTGCAGCCGAACGGCAGCACCGGCTGGATTCCCACCCGCGAGGTCCGCACCGCCAAGACCGGCTACTGGATCCAGGTGCTCCGGTCGGCCCACCGCCTCAAGCTCTACCAGGGCAAGAAGGTGCTGATCAGCACCCCGGCGGCGATCGGCAAGTCCGACACCCCGACGCCCGGCGGCGCCTACTACCTCACCGAACTCCTCCAGCCGCCGAACCCGAAGGGCGACTACGGCCCGTACGCGTACGGGCTGTCCGGGCAGTCGACGGCGCTCACCCAGTTCAACGGCCATGACCCGGTCATCGGCATTCACGGCACCAACCGGCCCGAGCTGCTGGGCACCTCGGTCAGCCACGGGTGCGTCCGCATCAGCAACACGATGATCACGAAGCTGGCGAAGATGCTGCCGCTCGGCACTCCCGTCCAGATCTCCGCCTGATCCCCCTCCGGAGCGGCCCCGGTCACCGAACTCCCCCACGCGGGGGAGGACACGGTCGCCGGGGCCGAATTCACTGTTAGGCATGGCTCTGACCGCTTCCGTAACCGATCGCCGCGACCCACGCGCGCGCCCCGGCGCCGGTGTCGTCGTGACGGGCGCTCTGGTGGCCCTGCTCTGCCTCGGGTTCGCCGTCGTCAACGTCGCCTTCGAGATCACGGACCGCTTCGCCGACGGTCCGTACGCCGGATACGTGTCCGGGATCGCCGTGATGAACTGGCTCGTCGTCGGGCTGAAGGTGCTGGGGGCGGCGGTGGCCCTGCTGTCGATCGCCAGGCGCTCGCGGCTCCTGTCCCCGGAGCGCTTGGGCGTGCTGTTGTGGGGGGCGTTCGCGCTGCTCACCCTGTACGTGCTGGGCAGCGTGGTCGAGGCGGTCGGCATCGGCCTGGGCCTGATGGGCAGCACCGACCAGCTCACCGTCCGCAGCGTCGCCTACGTGCTCTTCTTCCTGTCGCTCGCCGCCGGCTACGGGATCCTGACGGTCTCCTACCAGCGGCGTCAGGGGCTGCGCAGAGGTGTCGCGGTGCTCGGCGTCGTGGGCGCGCCCGTGCTGCTGGGCGCCCTCCTGGTCGCCGTGCCGGCCGTGCTGACCGCTCTTGGCCTCATGCCGGGACTCTGACCGGCGCCATGACGCGCGGGCCCTGCTCCGGAATCGCCATCCGCCGGAGTCAGGCCGCGTGCTCGGCCGGCGTCGCTCCGAGGACCGCCTGGTAGTGGCCGATCAGCTCGTCGCAGACGCCGGCCCAGCCGCGGCCGTGCACGGACAGCCGCGCGTGAGCGCCCATCCGGGCCCGCAGGGCGGCGTCGGACGCCAGTGTCGCGACTGCGGCACGCATCGCGGCGGGGTCGTCGGGCGGGTAGAGGAGGCCGTTGTGCCCCGGCCGTACGAGGTCCAGCGGGCCGCCCGAGGCGGGCGCGACGACCGGCACACCCGCGGCGAGTGCCTCCTGCACCGCCTGGCCGAAGGTCTCGTCGGCGCCGGTGTGCACGAACACGTCCAGGGACGCGGTCAGCTTCGCCAGCTCCTGGCCGGTGCGGAAGCCGGTGAAGATCGCCTCGGGCAGCAGCCGCTCCAGCCGCCGCCGGGCCGGGCCGTCCCCGACGACGACGAGACGTACGCCGGCCAGATCGGCCAGGTGCGCGAGCAGCCACGGGCGCTTCTCGGTGGCGAGCCGCCCGACGTATCCGACGAGCGCCTCGCCGCGGGGCGCCAGGTGCTCGCGCAGCTCCGTCGACCGGTGCCGGGGATGGAAACGCTGGTCATCGACTCCGCGGGCCCACAGCGCCAGCCGGGGGAACCCGCGTTTGCGCAGCTCGTCCAGTGTCGGCCGGGAGGGCGCCAGCGTACGGTCGGCCCGCTCGTAGATGTGCCGGAGCCAGGCCCACACGAGCGAGTCGGCGCCGCGCAGGCCGTACCGCCGGGCGAACCCGACGAGATCGGTCTGGAACACGGCCACGGCCGGCACGCCGAGCCGGCGGGCGGCCGCGACGCCGGAGGTGCCGAGCATCAGCGGCGAGGCGAGATGCACGACGTCGGGCCGGAAGTCGCGCAGCGCCGGTGTCACGTGCCGGCTGGGCAGGCCGACGACGAACGAGCGGTAGAAGGGGAGGGGCACCCCGGCCGTCAGCCGCAGCCGGTCGTCGCGGACGTCCGGGCCCGGGCCCGGCGCGACCACGAGCGCCTCGTGCCCGCGGCGGGCCAGGTGCTCCAGGACCCGGCAGACGGAGTTGGTCACGCCGTTGACGTGGGGCAGGAACGACTCAGTGACAATCGCGATCCTCACGGCCGTGAGCGTGACCGTGTCGCGCTACGGCGTGACCGCGCCGCGGCACCGTGCCGGGAAACATTGCGGAAACGTCGTCGGTGATCTCCTGACCGCGGACCTTCGTCGCCTCATCCGCCGAGGTGGCCGAGATGTGCCCGTCCCCCACCACGCGAGAGTCCTGCGATAACTCCGTTATCTCCGTGTCTCGGCATATTTCTGGGGTTACTGAGACTCAACAGGGGAAACGTACGATCTGATGCGAAATTACGGCTCTCGACGGTGCTGTACCGGATTGGGTAATTTGTCACGATTCGGCAACCATCTGCACCGTTGTCTTCAGTCGACCATGGGGTCTCGCGACAATCACCCCTTGTTCACCATTTCGGGCGAAACGTAGCCCGACCTGTAAGGGGGTTTCGTGAAGAAGCTTCTTGCCGTGGCCGCGACGGCCGGGCTGGGCCTCACCGGCCTCGGCCTCGGCGCCACAAGCGCGTCCGCGACCACGGGAACGTCGGGGGCGTTCCACCCGGCGAGCCTCGCCTGGCACACCTGCCGGGCGGACATCGTCAACGGCGCCAAGGCCTACGACAGCGCAGGCCCCGTCCAGGTGTCGAAGATCATTCAGTGTGCCGAGCTCCAGGTGCCGCTGGACTACGCCCACCCGGACGGGCAGAAGATCACCCTTGAGCTGACCCGCCTGCCGCACCAGGGCTCGGGCGCCGCCAAGGGCGACATCCTGGTCAACCCGGGTGGCCCGGGCGGCGAGGGCGCGCTGTTCGGCGCGAGCGTCTACGCGCGCAACTCCGCCCCGATGCAGGCGGCGTACAACGTCATCGGCTTCGACCCGCGCGGTGTCGGGTTCAGCACGCCCAAGCTGAGCTGCGACGTCGACTACAGCGACGCCCCGCGGCCGGAGTACGGCACGGGCGGCCGCCAGGACGACGCCGCCTGGCTGGAGAAGTCCAAGGACTACGCCGACGCGTGCACGCGCAAGTTCGGCAGCGGTGCCAAGGTCGACCTGCTCGACCACATCAAGACGATCGACTCGGTCCGCGACATGGACACGATCCGCCAGGCGCTGGGCCACAAGAAGCTCGACTACTACGGCGCCTCCTACGGCACCTACCTCGGCCAGGTCTACGCCACGGTCTTCGGCCAGAACGTCGGCCGCATGGTCCTCGACGGCAACGTGACGCCGAAGAACGTCTGGTACGACGCCCAGCTCACCCAGGACGTCGCGTTCAACAAGAACATGGACTACTACTTCGGCTGGATCGCCAAGTACGACTCCACCTACCACCTCGGCACCACCCAGGCCGCCGTCCGGAGCTACTACTACTCCCTCCAGGACAAGCTGGCCGCGCACCCGCTGACGTACACCTCCGGCGGCAAGACCGTCGCGGTCGGCGAGGACGAGCTGGTGGACAACATCCAGAACGCGGCCTACCGCCGCAGCCAGGCGGTCTGGCACTCGTACGCGGCGGCGCTGTCGGCCTACAAGGCCGGTGACGTCGCGACCTTCGCCGGGACGTTCGGCGCCCCGACCACCGGCGGCAGCGACGACAACACCTTCGCCGTCTACAACGCCGTCCAGTGCACCGACACGCAGTGGCCGAAGAGCTGGGCCAAGTGGCACGCCGACGCCGTCCGCGTCAACCGGAACAACCCGTTCCTGACCTGGAGCAACGTCTGGTTCAACGCGCCGTGCATGTTCTGGGGCGCCAAGGCCGGCACGCCGGTCAAGGTCGGCCAGAGCAAGAACCTGCCGAACAACATCCTGATGTTCCAGGCCACCGACGACGCGGCCACGCCGTACGCGGGCGCGCTGGAGCTGCACAAGATCCTCCGGGGTTCGCACCTGGTGGTCCAGGACGGTGACCGTACGCACTGCATCGTCCACCGCGGCGACCTGCGCCCCGGTGGCGTCGACTCCTATTTCGACGCCTACTTCCTGAACGGCACCCTGCCGAAGACCGACACGGTGCACGTCTCGCAGCTCGGCGACCCGACGCCGCCCGCCGCCACCAGCAGCGGCAAGACGCGGTAGCGGACCGAACGCCACGCGAACGAGGCCCCCGGCGAACCCGGGGGCCTCTTTTCGCGGCGGCGGTCATTGAGGACGGAAACCGGCCGCAATCGTCCCTAGTGTCATTCGTGACCGCCGAGAGAGAAGGAGCGAGGACATGACCACCACGCACGAGACCGCCACGACCGCGACCGCTGAGGCCGAGACCCTGCTGGAGGCCCTGGCCACGCAGCGGTTCTTCCTGCGCCACACCGTGCGCGACCTGACCGACGAGCAGGCAGGGCGCCGTACGACGGCGAGCGAGCTGTGCCTCGGCGGGCTGATCAAGCACGTCACAGTGGTCGAGAACGCCTGGATGGACTTCGTCGTCGACGGTACCGACACCGTCGCCACGGGTGGTGGGAACTGGGAGGAGCATTTCCGCATGTCGGCGGGGGAGACCCTCGCGGACGTGCTGGCCGGCTACGAGGAGGCCGCCCGCCGCACCGAGGAGATCGTACGGGGCCTGCCCGACCTGGGCGTCTCACGCCCGCTGCCGGAGGCGCCCTGGTTCAAGCCGGGCGAGCGCTGGTCGGCGCGCCGCGTGCTGATCCACATCCTGGCCGAGACCGCGCAGCACTCCGGCCACGCCGACATCATCCGCGAGTCCCTCGACGGGGCCAAGACCATGGGCTGATCACGACCGGGCGTCAGGCCTCGGAACGCGGGGGCTCCGAGGCGTGCTCGGTGGCCAGCCGGGCCAGCTCGACCCGCGAGGCGATCCCCAGCTTGCGGAACACCTGGCGCAGGTGGAACTTCACCGTGTGCGGTGAGACGAACATCTGCGTCGCGACCTGCGGGTTGGTCAGGCCCTGCGCGGCCAGGGCGGCGACGTTCCGCTCGGTCTCGGTCAGGCTCGACCAGCCGGAGACCGGACGCTCGGACTGGGTCCAGTGGCGCCGCCGTACGCCCAGCCGGCGCAGCCGGGCCCGGATCCGGGCGGCGTCGCGCAGCGCGCCGAGCCGCTGGTAGCCCTCCAGCGCCCGGTCCAGGGCCTCGATCGGCGCGCCGTCGTGCACCCCTCGGGACCTGGCGAGAAGGACGCCGAGATCCTCCGCGGCCGAGGCACGTCCCCACGGGCAGGGATGGGACGCCGCGGCATGAGCCAGCGTCACCCGGTCGCCGCGCAGGATGCCACGGGCGTGCGCGGCCGAGGCCGCCAGCGCGGGAAAACCGGTGTTCTCGCGGGCGAGCTGCTCGGCCGTCACGGTGACGGCCTCGGCGGAGGGCCGGTCCCCGGCGGCGAGCGCGGTACGCGCCAGCCAGGCGGCGGCGTCGGGCTCGGACATCAGCAGCCAGCGTCGTTCGGCCGGGTCGGCGCAGATGGGACGGAGCGTCTCGAAGGCCCTGGCCGGGCCGTCGCGCGCCTCGTCGAGCGTCGCCACGGCCCACCGGCCCCAGGCCAGCCCGAACCTCGCGCCCGCCCGGAACCGCTCCTCGTACCGCTGAAGGTGACCGGCGGCGGCGTCGAGGTCCCCGCGCCGTACGGCGACGGAGATCAGCACCGCGTGCCCCAGCAGCACGAACGCGTGCGTGCCCATCTGGTCGGCGATCGCCAGTCCCGCCTGCGCCTCCGCCGCGGCGTCGTCGAGCCGCCCCTGAGCGAGCCGCAGCCGGGCCCGGAAGATCGCGGGCGTGGCCGCGTACGCGGCCTGCCCGAACTCGGTGATCTCCTCGGTGACCTGGCTGAGCTGCGTCTCGGCCTCATCCAGCCTCCGCATCTCGGTGAGCAGGGTGGCCAGGTGCAGGCGTGGGTGCACGCGCCGTGCGTCGACGTCGTCGCGGGGCGCGATGCGCACCGCCTCGCGTACGTGGCTGATCCCCTCGGCGGCGTGGCCGTCGCCCCAGGCGAGGTAGGAGAACAGCATCCGCGCGCCCACCCGGGCGGCGCGGCTGTGTTGCCGGCCGGAGTCGATGATCTCCTCGGCCAGTTCCCGCCCCCGCCGGAAGTCGTGGGTGGCGTACAGGGCGCGCAGGAAGACCTGCTCGGCCAGGCCGCGCTTGTCGCCGGTCAGGTCCGGCTGGGCGAGCGCCTTCTCGGCCTCGCGCACCGCGTCCGCCGGCCGGCCGGCCAGCAGCAGGGCGTACGCCAGCTCGGACCGCAGCCGCGCGGCCTGCCCGGGGTGATCGGCCTGGCCCATCGCGGTACGGGCGAAGTCGGCGGCCTCGGGCAGCCGCCCGCAGGTCGTCAGCGCGTAGACGGCCGTCACCGTACGGTCGACGCGGTCCGGATCGCCGGGCGCGGTCAGTTCGAGGGCCCGTACGGCGAGGTCGGCGGCGCTCTGCGGGGAGGACGGCAGCACCTCGCGTACGGCCTGGTCGAGCCCCTTCAGCGCGTGGGCGTCGCCGGGCCGGGCGTAGTGCATGAGGTGAGCGGCGGCCGGGATGGCCGAGCCGCCGCGTCTCAGCAGCATCTCCGCGGCCTGCCGGTGCAGCGCGTGGCGGACCGGCACGGTGACGGTCTCGGTCACGGCCTGCCAGACCAGTTCGTGCCGGAACGTCAGCTGGTCGCCCGCGGCGGCCACCACGGCCTCCGACTCCGCCTCCTCCAGCGCGGGCAGCAGGCGGCTGGGCGGCTCGTCGAACATCTCGGCCAGGTCGTCCACGCGGAAGGAACGCCCCAGTACGGCGGCGACCTGGAGCAGGTGCCGGGTGTGCGGGGACAGCCGGCCCAGCCGGCTGCGCGCGATCTCCTGCATTCGCCGGGGCAACTGTCGCGAGACCAGCGTCAGCCGGCCGTCGGCGGCCCGCACCGCATGCTCGTCGTAGAGGCCGCGCAACAGCTCCACCAGCAGGAACGGGTTACCGCCGGCCGCCGCCGTCATCGCGAGCAGGTCGGGTCCGGGCGCCGCGCCGAGCAGGTCGCCGATCACCTCGGCCACCGCCTGTTCGCTCAGCGGCTCCAGGGCGATGCGGACGGCTCCGTCCCGCGCCAGGATCTCGAACACCCGGTCGGCGCCGGACGCGGCGATCCCCGTCGTCCGTGCCAGGATCCACACCAGCGGGTAGGAGGCCAGCTCGGGAACGATCGACCGGAGCGCGAGCAGGGTCGTCGGGTCGGCCCACTGCAGGTCGTCCAGCGCGATCAGGAACGGGCCGCGCGCCACGCGCTCCTCCAGGCGGTTCTGCAACCGATCGAGCAGCCGCAGCCGCAGGTCGGCCGTTTCCACGCCGGCGTCCAGGCCCTCGCGCAACGTCTGCGGGGACTCCCCGAGGGCGGTCATCAACGGGACGAGCGGCGCGAGCCGGCTCGGCTCGTCCGCCGCGCCGTGCGCGAGCATGAATCCGCGGGTGGCCGCCGCCTCGACGGCGTCGCAGAGCAACCGGCTCTTGCCCATGCCGGACTGGCCCTCGACGAGAAGCACGCCGCCCCGGCTGTGCTGGGCGGCCTCGATCGCGGCCGCGACGGCCTGCCACTCCCGGCCGCGGCCACGCCAGCCGCGCCGCGACGAGCGTTCGAGGTCGACTCCGGTCTGAGCATCGAAGGCATGCGGCGGGATGCTCGCCGCCGTGGGTCCATCAGCCACCAGACTTACAACCTACCTGGTCAGGGCCCCTATGAGACGGTCCGGCGTGGGTGGGTGTGCGCCGGTCGTGCGGGCGGTCCCGGAGCCCGGGGCCACGGGAGTGGGCCGGGGCGGGTCCGGCCGGCGGGCCTCAGCACACCCCCCCGAAACGGTGCTGAGGCTCCGCCGGCCCGTATCCTCGCCGGGTCCGCGGCGACGTCGGGCCGCCGGTCACGTCTTCCGGACCGCTGAGCCGCCGCCCCCAGCCGGGCTCAGTGGGCCGGACGTCCGCGGCGCGGGCCTCCGGGACGAGGACACACTTGAATTGTTCGTTTCTATGGGCAGTTCCGTATCAGCCACCTGGGCAGGTTACGGATTTCGTATACAGCTTGGCCGGGTGGGTCGGAACGGCGCGCCCAGGGCCTCCGAGCCGCTCAGGACGCGCTTCCGGTGCGCTGCGGGCCGATCGTGGGACGGCCGGGCGGCGTCACCGGCTGGGCTGCGGAACCTTGCAGGCCACCCACGGGTTGAGGCCGGCGTAGTTGAGCGGGCCGGAGATGATCGTGACGCCGATGGTGGCGAACCTGCCGCAGCTGGCGTCGAAGTGGGAGTAGTAGTGGCGCTGTCCCGCGGCGAGCCCGCCAATGATCAACCACGCCACGATCAGGGGCGGTCCGGCTCGCATCAACCACCTCCGCGGAGTGGGCGCCGACCTGGGACCGGGCGGCGATTCACGACAAGATCGGTCATTAGTTAAGCAACTCGCACCAGCACTGTCACCCATAACGGCCGATGGGTCGGGAATCGGTTGCCCGTCCAAGCAGCGCGAACGGCCCTCACCGTAGGGCCACAGCCGCCGCCGGGACCCCGACCGCTCTGGTCGAGAGTCGGGCATGCTCCGGCGCGATGCGCCTTTCTCCACCGAGGCCGCGAAGCCCCTGTGGCGCGTCAGTGGCCGGCGGTCTCCCCGTTGCGACCTCGCTGCTCGGATGAGGTATCCGCCAGCTCGCGGATCTGGACGGCGATCTCGTTCCACACGGGCCTGGGGATCTCGTGTCCGACGCCGGGCAGGACGATCAGACGCGCGCCGGGGATGCGTGCCGCCGTCTTGCGGGCGGCACTGAGCCGGATCAGGGGGTCGCCGTCGCCGTGCAGCACCAGCGTGGGCACGGTGATCGAGTCGATCGAGGGGCCGCTCCACTGCGCGCCGATCTGGCGGCTCTGCGCTCCCGGGTCGTGGATGCCGGCGTCGGCGATGCGTTCGGCCGTCTCGCGTGCCTTCCGTTCGTCGAACGGATAGCCGGGTGAGGCGCAGATACGAGCGACGGCGAGGCCGGCCTCGACGGCGCCTTCCGGCGTGTCGGGGAACTTCACGCGGGTGAACCTGGCAAGGGTGCCCATTCGCAGGTAGCGGAGTGTTCCCAGGCCCGCGGCGTCCCCGGGGACGGCGGACATCGAGGTCAGAGTGCGGACGCGGTCGGGGTGGCGCAGGGCGATGCGTTGGGCGACGGCGCCGCCGAGGGACTGGCCGAAAAGGTGTGCCGAGGGCCATCCCAGAGCATCCAGGACGCTGATCGCGTCATCGGCTGTGTCCTCGGCGGTGTAGGCGTCCCCGCGCTTGCCGAACAACGCGGCGAAGGGGTTGCGGGTGGCGGCCGGCGGCAGATGCGTCGACTCTCCGGCATCGCGCTGGTCATAACGGGCCACGGCGAAGCCCTGAGCGGCCAGCCGCTCGCACATCCCGTCCGGCATCCACCGACGCGAGGCCCCCAGCCCTGTGATCAGCAGGAGGGGTTCTCCGTCGCCACCTGTGGCCAGTCGGTCGTAGGCCAACCGGATCTTTCCGTTCTCCGCCCAGCGGACCGGGGTCCATGCCTCCGTCGAGGACACACTCCTCACATCCTTCCGAATTACTGCGATCGATGTTCGCAATATTAGAGTGAGAGGTCGTACAAGGGACAGGGGAGGGTCGGTGGCCGAGGAACCGCTGACGGTATGGGAACGCCCCGAACGGGGAGCGCGTGGCCCCAGGCCCGAACGCAGCCGCGCGCAGATCACCGCAGCGGCGGTCGAACTCGCCGACGCCGACGGGCTGGCGGCGGTGTCCATGCGGCGAGTGGCCACGAAGCTGGCCACCGGACCGGCCTCCTTGTACCGATACGTCGCCGGTCGTGCCGAGATCCTGGACCTGATGGTCGATGCCATGGTGGGGGAGATCGACCTCGGCGTCCGGCTCAGTGGTGACCCGGTCGAGGATCTCCTGGCCCTGGCCGTCCAGTCGCAGGCCATCCAGCTGCGCCACCCGTGGCTTCTGGACGTTCCGTCCGAACCCCTACGACTGGGGCCCAACGGCCTCGACTACCTCGAACACGCGCTACGGGCATTGGCTCCCGCGTCGCTGTCCGACCAGGCCAAGCTTGAGACCATCGGCCTGTTGAACGGACTGGTGACACAGTTCTCGCGGGCCGAACTGCACGCTCAACGTTCATCCACGGGCCGGCAACAGGCCCAGGCCGCCTACCTGGCCAATGCTGCCGTCGCAGGACGTCATCCACTCCTGGCGCAGGCACTGGCGGGTCAGGCGGACGCCCTCGCCGCTCCCCAGCCCCAGTTCGAGCGGCTGGCGCGCCGTGTGCTCGTCGGCCTGATCGGCTGAACACCGCCATGCGAAACGCCGGGAATCGCAGGCCCGCACGAGCAGCGCGAACGGCTCGGGAATCGGGCGCGGCCGGCTCGGTGACGGCCTGACCGGAATCCAACGGTCCGGGTGATCCCTCCCCATGCGGGGGCGCCGCGCCGTAGTCTTTCGGTGACAGGCGGGCACCCACGACCCCCGGTGGGGTGAGACGAGTGACGGTACGGATCGGTGCGCTGGTCGCGGGCCGATACCGGGTCGAGCGCCAGATCGGCTCGGGCGGGATGGGCGCCGTCTGGCTCGCCCGCGACGAGCGCCTCGACCGTCCGGTGGCGCTCAAGCGCGCGCACCCGGCCGCCGACGAGCGGCGTCTGCGCGAGCTCTCCCGTGAGGCCCGCATCGTCGGAGGCATCGACCATCCGCGCGTCGTGACCCTCTATGACCTGGTCACCGAGGACGCCGCGACCTGGCTCGTGATGGAGTACGTCCCCTCGCGCGACCTCGCCGACGTCATCGCCTCCGACGGCGTCCTCAGCCCGGAGGCGGTCACGCGGATCGGCCGCCATCTCGCCGACGCGCTCGCCGCCGTGCACGCGCAAGGCATCGTCCACGGCGACGTGAAGCCGGCCAACGTCCTGATCACCGAGTCCGGCGACGCCAAGCTCACCGACTTCGGCGTCTCCCGCGCGCTCTGGGCCGACGAGACGGTCAGCGACAGCGGCCTGTTCCGTGGCACCCCGGCGTACGTCGCCCCGGAGGTCGCCCGCGGCGCGAAGCCCCTTCCCGCGGCCGACGTCTTCTCGCTGGGCGCCACCCTGTTCGCCGCCGCGGAGGGCGAATCACCGCTCGGCGACGGCGGAGGTCCGATGACCGCCGTCTGGCGCTCGGCGTCCGGTCACGTCGCCGCGCCCACCGCGCCGGGAGCGCTGGGCGCCGCCCTGTCGGCGATGCTGCGCCTGGATCCGGACGACCGGCCGGACGCCGCCGAGGCGGGCCGCCTGCTCGAATCCGGCGATGCCGTTCCGCCGCCGCGCCCGGTGAAGCCCCGGCGGGTGGGGCGCGTCGCCGTCGCCGCGGCCGTGGCGACGGTCGTCCTGGCCTCCGCCGCGACCGTGATGATCGTCCGGGCGAGCCGTTCCTCCTCCGCGGACGCACCGGCGCGGTCGGCCGGCCCACCCGCGTCGGGGGTCGGCGATCCCCGTACCGCCGAGCCCTGCGCTCTGGTCGACCCGGCGTCCCTGCGGCGGTTCGGCGGCACCGAGCTGTCCACCGACTACGGCAACTTCAACCGCTGCGACGTGCTCATCCAGCGGGGCGACGACGACCTCGCCGACGTCAAGGTCGAGCTGGAGAACGGCCCCGCGCCCGAGCCGGGCTCACGCGACCGGGTCGAGCGGCGCGGGACGGTCGGCATCATCCGCGAGCCGCTCGGCGACGGTGAGTGCGACGAGGAGCTGACGCTCGCCGACGGGCACGTCGTCGCGGTCGCCGCGCAGCGCACGGGCCCCGGCCCGATCGACCTGTGCGCGGCGGCGACGGTCGCCACCGACCGGGCCGCGGCGGTGTTGGCCCGGGGCGTCATGCCACGGCGCGCCCGGCCTCTGCCGTCCGCGTCGCTGGGCCGCCTGGACGCCTGCGCGCTGCTCACCCGTGCCGCGCTGTCGCGGGTCGGCGCCGGCCGTGCCGACCCGGGCTTCGCCCGCTGGGACTGCCACTGGAAAGGCACCGGCGGCACCGGCGTCCAGCTGCGCTTCGACCGCAACGGCCCGCTGACCGCGGACGACGGCACGCCGGTGCGCCTCGCCGGCCACGCCGCCTTCATCCAGCCCGGCGGCGACGGCCACGGCACGTGCGTGGCCCAGGTGACGCACCGCACCTATACCGACACCGGCGGGCACACGACCGCCGAGATCGTCTTCCTCGTGGTGTCCGGATCGCGATCCGAGAGCCGGCTCTGCGCCGACGCGAAGGCCCTCGCGTCATCCGCCGCTGCCGGCCTGCCCAAGGCGTGAGCGGAGCCGGGATGCCGATGACCGAGCGAATGAGTCGATCGAAGACACGGGTCACACGATGACGGGAGGACACCGGTGAGTCCGCTTCGGCCCATGGACGGCGGCACGAGGTTGCCGGAGAGCCACGGCAGCCTGGCCCGTGGTGTCCCGCCTTCGGCGCCCGGCACGATCTTCACCCTGACCCTCGCCGGAGGCATCGCGCTCGGCTCGGGCGAGGGCCGCGAGGTGATCTTCGGCCGCAACCGGCCCGACGTGCATGTCTGCCTCGGCGAGGACGACCTGCGGGTGAGCCGCCGGCACGGCAGCCTGGTGCACCGCGACCGGCAGTGGTGGCTGCACAACACCGGACGGCTGCCGATCCGGCTCCCCGGCGCGCGCCTGCTGTTCGGGAACGAGGAGCCGGTGCCGCTGGCCGAGGGATACACGCCGCTGTTCGTCCGGGGTTCCAACGAGCGCGAGCACCTGCTCGAGGTGTACGTCGCCGGCGCCGACGGACGGCGGCCCGCCCCCCGCCACGAGGACGTCACCCGGCCGCCCAGGATGTGGGCGCTCGACGAGGACGAACGCCTCGCGCTGATCGTCCTCGGCCAGCGCTACCTGCTGCACGAGCCGCGCCCGCAGCCCCTGTCCTGGCACGTGGCGGCCGCGCAGCTCGCCGAGCTGCGACCGGACGCCGGCTGGACCCGCAAGAAGGTCGAGCACCTCGTCCTCGGGGTCCGCAACCGGCTGTCCGCCGGCGGCGTCGCGGGCCTGACCCGCGCCGAGATCGGCGAGCCGGTCGGCAACGCCCTCAACCACAACCTGATCCGCGAGCTGCTCCTGTCCACCACGCTGGTCCCGCCGGACCTCGCCGTCCTGGACGAACCGCCCGTCAGGGGCGAAGCACGGCCTTGATGACGCCGTCGGCGCGCCGGCCGAAGGCCCGGTAGAGCGCCGGCGCCTCCTCAATCGGCCCGTGGTGGGTGACGACCATGCCCGGGTGGGCCCGGCCGGACAGGATCAGATCCCGGAGCAGCACGGTGTAGCGCCGGTCGTGGGTACGGCCGAACCGCACCGACACGCCCTTGGCGAACAGCGTGGCCCACGGCACCGTGAGCCGGCCGTCGGTATGGCCGCGCGGGGCGGGGGACAGGTCCTTCTCGGCGTACACCCCGATGACGCCCAGGTGCCCGGCCGGATTCACCAGGTGGGCCAGGTCGCTGATCACCTGCGTGGGGTTCTCCTCGCCGGGCCGGAGGCGGTCGCGGGCCTGGAAGCCGACCGCGTCGATGCCGGCGTCCACCCCGCTCAGCGCCTCCTCACCCGGCGGCGGCCCGGAGGCGCGGCGCAGGTCGCGGATCTGCTCGACCGGGTCGCCCGCGCGGAAGTCGACGGGGGTGGCGCCGATCTCGGCCGCCTTGTCCAGCCGCTCGGGCACCTGGTCGACGACGTAGACCTCCTCGGCGCCCTTGAGCAGCGCGCTGTACGCCGAGAGCAGCCCGATGGCGCCCGCGCCGAAGACCGCGACGGACGCCCCGGCGGACACCGACGCCAGCTCGGTCGCGTGCCAGCCGGTCACGAACGCGTCGGGCAGCATCGCGAAGTCGTCCTCGTACACGTCGTCCGGCTCACCGGGCACCGGGACGCAGTTGGCGTCCGCGAAGGGCACGCGCAGCAGCTCCGCCTGCGCGCCCCGGTAGCAGCCCATCCCCGCGTAGCCGTACGCGGCGCCGATCCCGCCGGGACGCACGCGCAGGCACGCCGCGGACAGCCCGCGCGCGCAGTTGACGCACACCCCGCAGTAGAGGTGGGTCGGGATCACCACCCGGTCCCCGCGCCCGACCATCCGTACGGCGTCGCCCACGCTCTCGACCACGCCGAGCGGTTCGTGGCCGAGGACCATGCCGGGCTCGGCGCCCGTACGCCCGTCGTACATGTGCAGATCGGTGCCGCAGATCGCGCTGGAGGTCACCCGGACCAGGGCGTCGGACGGCTCCTCGATCCGGGCGTCCGGCACGTTCTCGACCGCGACCGCACGGGTGCCCCCGAAGACGACCGCCCTCACCGTACGACTCCGGAATCCCCCATGCCTCATCCGTACCCGCACCGGGAACGGGTCAGGCGGCGCGGATCACCGGGACGTCTACCGGGTCCCTTCGGCGAGACGGGCGGCGCGGCCGATGAGGTAGTGGCGTTCGGGCAGGCTCATCGTCAGCCGGGCGGCCGTGCGGTAGTGCTCCGCGGCCTCCGCGCGGTCGCCGCGCATCTCCAGCAGGTGGGCCCGGGTCGCGTGCCACCGGTGGTGGCCGGAGAGCCGGCCGTCGGACTCCAGCGCGTCGAGGAGCGCCAGACCGGCCGCCGGGCCGTCGGCCATGGCCGCCGCCACGGCGCGGTTCAGCGTGACCATCGGGTTGTCCGACATGCGTTCGAGCAGGCCATACAGCGCGAGGATCTGCGGCCAGTCGGTCTCCTCGACCGTGGCCGCCTCGTCGTGGACCGCGTTGATCGCGGCCTGGAGCTGGTACGGGCCGACCGCGCCCCGGGACAGGGCCGCGGTGATGAGCGCGACGCCCTCCGCGATCGCCGCGCCGTCCCATCGGCTCCGGTCCTGTTCGGCGAGGGGCACCAGTTCCCCGGACGGGCCGGTGCGCGCCGGCCGCCGTGCCTCGATCAGCAGCATCAGCGCCAGCAGCCCGGCCACCTCGGTGTCGTCGGGCAGCAGCGCGTGCACCGCCCTGGCCAGCCGGATCGCCTCCCGGGACAGCTCGACGCGGTGCAGGTCGGCACCGGTCGTCCCGGTGTAGCCCTCGTTGAAGATCAGGTAGAGGACGTGCAGCACCGACCGCAGGCGGCCCGGCCACTCCTGCTCCGACGGCATGCGGAACGGCACGCCGGAGGCCCGGATGCGCTGCTTGGCCCGGCTGATCCGCTGCGCCATGGTCGCCTCGGGCACCAGGAAGGCCGCCGCGATCTCGGCGGTCGTCAGCCCGCCGACGGACCGCAACGTGAGCGCGATGGCCGACGCCGGGGTCAACGACGGGTGGCACGCCAGGAACAGCACGGTCAGCGTGTTGTCGCGGTCCGCCGCGTACTCCTCGTCGGCGGCCGGTGCCGACCGGCGGTCGTCCGGCGTCCGCCGGGCCACCAGGTCCTCCCGGCGCCGCCGCGCCTGCTCGCCGCGCACCTGCTCGGTCATGCGGCGTGCGGCGACCTGGATCAGCCACCCTCGCGGGTTGGCGGGCACGCCCTCGGCCGGCCACTGTGTCGCGGCGGCCAGCAGCGCCTCCTGCACGGCGTCCTCGGCGGCCTCGAAGTCGCCGAACCGGCGGGAGAGCACGCCGATGACCTGCGGCGCCAGCGTCCGCAGCAGGTCATCGGCTCCCGTCTCCAGGTCAGAGCTCCTCGGTCGGGGCCGCCATCACCGCTCGGACCTCGATCGGCATGTTCAGCGGCCGGCCGCCCGGGCCGGGCGCGGCCGACACGGCGGCGGCCAGCTCGACCACGCGCTCGGGCGTCTCGCAGTCGACGATCCACCAGCCCGCGAGGAACTCCTTGGTCTCGGGGAACGGCCCGTCACTGACCACCGGCCGGCCACCGTCGCCCGCGCGTACGATCTTGGCCTGGTCGGGCATGGCCAGACCCTGCCCGTCGACGAACTCACCGGACTTGACGAGCTCCTCGTTGGTGCGCCGCATGAAGTCGACATGCGCCGCGACCTCCTCCGCCGACCAGGTGTCGATGCTCGGGAAGTCGGCCTGCGCGGCGCTGAACTGCATCAGCATCATGTACTTCACGGTCTCGTCCTCTCCCTGTCGCGCCGCCTCCCGACGCTCTCACCCACAGGTAGAAGCCGGCCGCGGTTTCTCGACATCCTGGCAGCCCATCGCCGGAGAATTCTTCTGCCGGGCACTCGCCGGCCGCCTCTCGTCCCGTGGGGCCTGGGCCCCGGCCGTCGGACGGTCTCAGGCGTTGGCCTGGGACGGCAGGGGGTCTTCCTCGGAGAAGGTGCCGGTGCGGCGGATGACGTGCCAGCGGAGTCGTGCGCCCAGGACCGCGGTGACCAAGGACTGGATGACGACGAGGTACATCAGCTGACGGTAGACGACCTGCTGGAGCGGGAGTACCCAGAGGGTACGGAGGCGCTCACCGTCGAGGTGCAGGGCGTACACGGAGGCCAGTGCCTGGGCGCCCGCGAACGCCAGCCACGACGCCGTCACGGTGAGGGGGTCAAGGAAGATCAGGCCGTAGCCGGCGAAGATGTCGACCACGGGCGCGAAGAGGGGGAGTACGACCTGGAAGATCGTCAGGTACGGCAGGCAGCGGCGGCCGAACCGGCCCGAGCGGCCACGCTCGACGAGCGATCGCCGGTGCTTCCACATCGACTGCAGGGTGCCGTAGCACCAGCGATACCGCTGCCGCCAGAGCTGCCGGAGTGAGGAGGGCGCCTCGGTCCAGGCGATGGCGTTCTCCTCGTACACCACGCGCCAGCCGGCGCGGCAGATCGCCATGGTCAGGTCGGTGTCCTCGGCGAGCGTGTCGGTGCTCAGGCCGCCGACCGCGGCGAGGGCGCGGCGGCGGAAGGCGCCGATCGCCCCGGGCACGGTGGGCATGCATTCGAGGACGTCGAACATGCGGCGGTCGAGGTTGAAGCCGATGACGTACTCGATGTGCTGCCAGCGGCCGATGAGCCCCTTCCGGTTGGCGACCTTCGTGTTGCCGCTCACCGCTCCGACCGTGGGGTCGGCGAGTTGCCCGACGAGCTTGCCGATCGTGTCCGGCTGGAAGACGGTGTCGCCGTCCACGAGGACGAGGATGTCGTACCGGGCACGGGCGATGCCGGTGTTGAGCGCGGCCGGCTTGCCGCCGTTCGGGCGGCGTACCAGCTCGACATGGGGGAACTCCTGGGCGAGCCGGTGGCCGATGAACGGAGTGTCGTCCGTCGAGCCGTCGTCAACGATGATCACTTCGATCGGTGCCGGGTAGTCGGTCCGCACGAGCGACCGTACGGTGGCGGCGAGGCCGGCCTCCTCGTTGTAGGCGGGAACGACGACCGAGACCGGGGGCGGTGCCGTGCCCGCGGCCAGCCAGGGCTTGGCGCGGCGCCGTCGCTCGCGCCGGGTGCGCCGGACGTGCGTGCGGGCGAAGATCGGCAGTGCCAGCAGCCGCAGGCCGGTGAGTGCGGCCGCCACCGCGAACAGCGCGGCGAACGCGCTCGTCAGCCCGCCGGCGGCCCGCTGACCGTCGACCAGTGCCGCGCCGGTCACCTTCGCGGTGGTCGAGGCGCTCACGTCGGCGGCCGGCAGGTGCGTCGCCGCGCTCAGTGTGGTGAAGCGATAACCCTTCGCGGACAGGTCGGTCAAGAGCGTGTCCAGCGCCCGTACGGTCTGGGCGCGGTCGCCGCCGGCGTCATGCATCATCACGACCGCGCCCGCTCCGTTCCGCGGGGTCGCGGCCTGGACGATGTGCGCGACGCCCGGCCGTTTCCAGTCGTCGGTGTCGCGGTCGGTGCTCACCAGTACGTAGCCCAGCCGCGCGGCCTCCTGCGCGGCGCGGTACTCGGGCGCGGACATGTCGGCGGTCAACGAGGAGTACGGCATGCGGAGCAGCCGCGTGTGGACACCGGCCGCGCCGGCCAGGGCCCGCTGCGTCAGTCCGAGCTCCAGCCGGATCCGCCACGCCGGCGAACCGGCCATGTCGATGTGGGTGTAGGTGTGGGAGCCGATCTCGTTGCCCTCGCGAAGGGCTCTGCGGACGAGGCCGGGGTGATCGGCGGCGCGTGCCCCGACGACGAAGAAGGTGGCGTGGGCCCGGTGACGGCGCAGTACATCGAGGATCTGCGGGGTCCAGCGAGGATCGGGCCCGTCGTCGAAGGTCAGCGCGATGGTGTGCCGGGGCGTCCGGACGCTTTGCGGTCGTCCGCCGGACAGGTTGAGCACGGGGCCGCCGTGGGTCACGGCGGCCGGCGCCGGGCCGGCGCCGGTGTGGTCGTGCCCGGATGACTCTCCCACCGCGCCGTGGGCGTATCCCTGCAGGAGCAGCCCGGCGGCCAGGATGAATCCGCAGAGGATGAGAAGGATCCAGTGCCCCCGCGGATCGCGGCGCCGGCTTCGGCCGGCCATCAGGGCTTCCGGGGGTTCGGGCTCTTCGTGCGGCCGTACGCGTGGCCCTGCCCGGGCTGGGCCGACGACGCGGCGGCCGGTGCGGTGGACCGCGCCGTGGTGGGAGTGCTGCCGGGCGAGTGCGCGCCTTGGCTTCGCGCGGTGGCGCTCGGCGTGGGCCGGTCGTCCGGCCGCGGGGTGTCCGGCCGAGCCGCGATCCGGCCATGACGGGGAGGTGCGGCGCGGTGTGAGGGCTTGGGACCAGGCCACGGAGCCATGGGGGCGTCGGCGCCGCTGACCAGCCCGAAGGCGACGACCGCGAGGTAGGCGGCGAGTAGACATCCGACGGCGATGCCGACGTTACGGGCAAGCCGCCGGCGCCTGCCCGTCCGGTCGACGAAGACCGGCTCCGGCTCCAGCACCTGCGTCACCGCAGGCCGGTTCTGTCCCATTTAATCCCAATGCTCACAGTTATCCCGATGTCAACACCTTCTCAGCGTCACAGCGCCCTATGGCGTTACACTCCGAGGCGCTCGTGTGGGTCGGCCGCCCCCAGCTCGGCCCGGGTGAGGGTGCCCCTGACCATGCCGGGCCTGGGTGAGGGTGCGCCTCACCATGCCGGGCCTGGGTGAGGGTGCCCCTGACCATGCCGGGCCTGGGTGAGGGTGCGCCTCACCATGCCGGGCCTGGGTGAGGGTGCCCCTGACCATGCCGGGCCTGGGTGAGGGTGCCCCTGACCATGCCGGGCCTGGGTGAGGGTGCCCCTGACCATGCCGGGCCCGGGTGAGGGGGTCCCTCACCATGCCAGGCGCCGGTCCGCCCGGGACGGCCATCTCTCGTCACAGACGGCGCGGTCGCCGTCCGCCCGCGCTGGGCGGACCTGCTCGTCGCCCGCCCCTGGGCGGATGATCTTCGCGACTCCGAGCCGGACGCCCCGGTGGCCGCCGGGGCGTCCGTCGCCGCTGGTCTGTGCTTCCCGGCCTGCGCCGCCATCGCGACGTACGGGATCAACCTGATCGTGCCCCGGTTTCACTGACCGGCACACCGGCGTCGCCGAGGAGAGCGCAGGTCAGTCCTTGCCTGTGCCGGCCTTCCGCGCCGGAGACGAGCCAGGAGTGCCGCACGGCCACGAGACGCCCGAACGGCGCAGCGGTCCGTGCACGGGCCGTCGAATCCTCGGCGGCGTAAGGCGGCTCCGCGGAACTGCTCGGCCTAGCCGAGGTACGGCCCGAGCAGGGCCAGGTCGGCGGGGGACAGGCGGTCCCGCGCGGTGGCGGCCTGGTGCCAGTACGGGTAGATCAGCGGCAGCGCGCTGACCTCGTCGATCCGGGCGCGCTCCTCCTCGCCGAGCGTCAGGTCCGCTGCGGCGAGGTTGTCGGCGAGCTGCTCACTCGTACGCGCGCCGATGACCAGTGACGTCACGGCGGGGCGGCCGAGCACGTACGCCAGCGCGACCTGGGCGGCGGACACGCCGTGCCCCTCGGCGATGTCGACGAGCACCTCGACCGTGTCGTACAGCTTGTCCTCGTCACGGACCGGCGGCTCGTTCCATTCGGTGAGCAGCCGGGACCCCTCCGGCGCCGTACGGCCGCGCCGGTACTTGCCCGACATCAGGCCACCGGCGAGCGGGCTCCACACGAGGACGCCCAGCCCCTGGTCGATCGCGGCCGGGATCAGCTCGTACTCCGCCTCGCGCGCCTGCGGCGAGTAGAAGATCTGCTGGCTGACGAACCGCTGGTAGCCCAGGCGGTCCGCGGTGCCGAGCGCCTTCATCAGCTGCCAGCCGGTGTAGTTGGACGCGCCGACGTACCGCACCTTGCCGGAGCGGACCAGTGAGTCCAGCGCCTCCAGGGTCTCCTCGAGCGGGGTGACGCCGTCCCACTCGTGCACCTGGTACAGGTCGATGCGGTCCGTGCCGAGCCTCCGCAGGCTGGCCTCGCAGCCGGCCACGATGTGGTGGCGGGACAGGCCCGCGTCGTTGGGGCCGGGCCCCATCGACATCCGGACCTTGGTGGCGAGCAGCACGTCGTCCCGGCGCCCCTTGATCGCCTCGCCGACGATCTCCTCCGAGCGGCCGGACGAGTACACGTCGGCCGTGTCGATCATGTTGACACCGGCCTCGAGGCACATGTCGATCTGCCGCCGCGCCTCGTCGACGTCCGTGTCACCCACGTTGGCGAAGTTCCCCTGACCGCCGAAGGTCATGGTGCCCATGGTCAGCGCCGACACTTTCAGGCCCGAACGTCCCAACTGTCGATATTCCATGTTCTTGATCCTAGACACGGGCCTTCCGGCCCTTCGTGAGCCGTGGGCCGTCTGGCATCGTGGGGGCGTAGCCGAGCATGAGGAGTTCTCATGATCTTCATCACCGCCAAGTTTCGAGTTCGGCCCGAGGACGCCGATCGGTGGCCGGAGATCGCTCGTGAGTTCACCGAGGCGACCCGTGCCGAGCCCGGCTGCCTGTGGTTCGACTGGTCGCGCAGCCTGGACGACCCGAACGAGTACGTCCTCGTCGAGGCGTTCCGCGACGGCGAGGCCGGCGCGGCCCACGTCCAGTCCGACCACTTCAAGACGGCGCAGCAAACGCTTCCGCCGCACCTTTCCGAGACCCCGCGCATCGTGAACACCACGGTGCCCCAGGACGACTGGTCCGAACTGGGAGAGATGGCCGTCCCAGGCTGACCAGCGCCTGGCATGGTGAGGGGCACTTTCGTCCGGGCCCGGGATGGTGAGGGGCATTTTCACCCGGGCTTGGGATGGTGATGGGGCCCTCGTCTGAGTTTGGGATGGTGAGGGGCACCCTCGTCCGGGTTTGGGATGGTGAGGGGCACCCTCACCCGGGCCTGGCATGGTGAGGGGCATTCTCACCTGGTCCGAGTTGGGAGAGTGGCCGCTCCGAGGTAACCGGTGCGTGGCATGGTGAGGAGCACCCTCACAGCCGCGAGGGCGCCATCTCGCTGCTGCCTCCGTGGCCTCCGTGCTGGTCGGCTCGTGTTCAGGTGAGTAGATGGCGGGTGAGGAACGCGTTGGTGAACTTGCCGGTCGGGTCGAAGCGGTGCCTGAGCGCCTGGAAGTCGGGCAGCCGCGGGTAGGCCGCGCGCAGCGCCTCGGGTGCGATGGTGAACAGCTTGCCCCAGTGCGGCCTGGGCTCGTACGGCGCGAGGCACTCCTCCAGGGCGGCGAGCACCGGCAGCACACCGTCCAGGTCCTTCACCCAGGTGAAGTGGATGCCGACCGAGTCGCGCCCGTACGCGGTGCTGAGCCACAGGTCGTCCGCCGCGATGGTGCGGATCTCGGAGATCTGGAGTACCGGGGCCACCCGGTCGCGGATCGCGTCCACCGCCCGCAGGGCCTCGACGGCACGCGTGCGGGGCACGAGGTACTCCGACTGGAGTTCGACACCGCTGCTCGGCGTGAACTCCGGCCGAAAGTGCGGCAGCCGCGCGAACCAGGGGCCCGGCACGCCGAGTTGCTCGGTGCACGGCGCGGCGGAGATGCCGGGCACCGGGTGCCGGGGCTCGCCGGCCGGCCGCGCCGTGAACCAGTCCCCGGGCGGGCTCGTGTCCTGGTCGGTGCGGCGCTTGATCCACACCTGGTCGATCGCCGGGCCGCGCCAGCCCGTGAAGAGACTGACGCTGTACGCGCTGGAGAAGACGTCGTCGAAGTGGTCCTCCAGCGTCGCGAACGGCAGGTCCTCGTAGACGTACTGGCGCATGTCGAAGGCGGGCACGATGTCCAGCGTCACCGTCACCACGACGCCGAGCGCGCCCAGCCCGACGACCGCGCCCTCGAACCCCTCGTCGCCGCGCCGCAGCGTGACCGGGTCACCGTCGGCGGTGACGATCTCCATCCCGGCCACGGCGGCGCTGAGGTTCCGGTTGCCGTCGCCGGAGCCATGGGTGGCCGTGGCGATCGAACCGGCCACCGAGATGTGCGGGAGCGAGGCCAGGTTGCCCAGCGCGTACCCCGCCTCGTGCAGCCGCCGGCCGAGCTCCGCGTACCGCAGGCTCGCCCCGACCCGGACCGTACGGGCGGCGTCGTCGATCTCGAAGACCCCGGGCAGGGCGGACGGCGACAGCAGCACTCCGGAGGTGTCGGCGATGTCGTTGAAGGAGTGCCCGCTGCCGAGCGTCCGGACCGTGGAGCTTCTCGCCACCAGCGCCCGTAGCTCGTCGAGCGAGCCGGGCCGCTCCACCCGCTCCGCCTGGAAGGTGACGCTCCCCGCCCAGTTGGTCAGTCCACCGGACACCGACATCCCCGCCCTTCATTCGCTTCCAGGGGCAAGGTATCGGTGACCGGGCGACCGACCATCGTCCCGTACGACTCAGCGACCGACGCCGCCACCCGCGAACCGCGCCGTCAAGGCGGCGACCTCCTGCCGGGAAACCGGCGACCTCGACGCACGCCTCGTCGTTGACTCCACCGCTGGCAGAACTCTTACGCCACTGCACCGTCATCCGCTTGCCTCCAATCGCCGTTCGATCAGGACACGCGAGCATCACCCGACGTGGCCTTCTACCCGATCAGGTGGAAGCCCAGTCGGAACTCGTCGACTGGGCCTGGGCGGCCCCGAATCGCGTCATCAGGTCGGTGACCTCCTGGCGAGAAACCGGCGCGACCTCGACACACGCCTCGTCGTCGACTCCTCCGCTGGCAGAGCTCTTGCGCCACTGCGTCGTCACTCGATGGCCTCCAATCGCCGTTCGACCAGGGCTCTTGAGGCGTCGTCGGACGCTGCCTTCTGTCCGATCAAGTCGAAGTCCAGCCGAAAGTCGTCGACCTCGCTGCACATCTCAATCAGCCGACCGCCTCGCCGTGCACCAGCGTAGGCAATATCGCGGGAATCGACAGTAATGACACGGAAAGGACCATCTTTCCCGACATGGGCGCCTGCCGACTGTGGGACGATCCGGACGGAGATGCGCGGGTGTGCCATCAACTCCAGCAGGTGACGGAGTTGAGACTGCATGATCTCGACACTGCCGATGCGGTCATCCAACACGCTCTCATCGAGCAGCAACCAGACGTATGGCGGATCTGGCCGGTCCAGGATTGCGGCCTGCCGTGCCATCCTGGCCTTGAGAGTTGCTTCGATGTCCTTGACGTCGCTGCTCGCCCGCAACAGCGCCCGCGCGTACTCTTCGGTCTGGAACGGTGGGGGGACATACTGCCCCTGGTAGATCTTGAGCAGCCGGGCGACGGACTCGTACGCGGCCACCGACTGGGCCCAGTCGGGGTTGTGACCGTTTCGGGCGTACCAGAGCAGCAGTTGGAAGAGGCCACCGGTTCGGAAGTGCTTGTCGATGATCTTCGCTTGTCGTTCGTCGATCTTCCTCCGGCCGGCCTCGATGTTGGCGACGGACGACGGCGCGGCACTGGCGATCTTGCCCCACTGCGCCTGCGACAGACCGTTCTTCTCGCGCTCCCACCTGAGCAGATGGGCGAGCATGTGCCACAGAGAGATCTTGGGATTGAGCGGCTCTCGCACGATCGGCATTTCTCTTCCCCGTATGTCCAGCTGACCGGTCGATACGGAGGGTAGAAAACGCGGATATGACATGTAAGTGATTTGTGAAAATTTCTAGAGACCAGCGAGATGGTGGAATGGAAAGTGCCGCTCAATGAAAGTGTAAGGCGCGATGATGCGGCAGTAAGCTGCCAAGACGGCCAAATTATATCGACGCGGACGAGACGGGCGATCTCGATATGACCGGATCACCTGGTATCTCCACTTTAAGGAGGTAGTACTGCAGGTAAGTGAGCCTGGGGACACGCTCTACGTCATCGCGGCCTCCCTCACGACTCACCGAAAGACGATGAACGCCCGGCAGTGTGTCGATGGCGCGGCGCCGGTCGTACGGCGCTGATGGTTCGATCACGGGCGTGGGGGAAGCGGCCTCTCATGGACATCCTTAACAAGCTGGAGGACGCGGAAGTCCTCGATCGCGTCGTGGAGCCGACGCAGAAGGTGGCGCGGCGGCTGCCTCGCGGGCCCGTGCGTGACACTCTGCACGGCACCTGGCTGGGGCATCCCGTTCACCCGATGCTCGTCCAGGCCTCCGTCGGGGCCTGGCTGTCCGCCGGGGTGCTCGACCTGTGGCGCGGCGGTGACGACGCGGCCCGGCGGCTGGCCGCGTTCGGGCTGCTGATCTCGGCGCCCGCCGTGCTGGCGGGTACGGCCGACTGGTCCGAGCAGCACGAACAGCAGATGCGGGTCGGTGTCGTGCACGCGCTGGCGAACGGCACCGCGATCGGGCTGTACGGCGCGTCGCTGCTCGCTCGTACGCCCGCGCGTCGCAGGGCGCTGCGGTACGCGGGTCTCGGTGTGGCGAGCATCGGGGCGCTGCTCGGCGGGCGCCTGTCGTTCCGCCAGGCCGGAGGGGTCAATCACGCCGAGCCGGTGCCGCACCTGGTGGAGCCCGGCTGGCACGACCTCGGCACGTTGAACGATCTACCCGACGGGCGGCCGGTGCGCAGGATGCTCGGCGAGGTGCCGCTGCTGGTGCTGCGGCGGGGCGAGGACGCCGACGTGCTGGCCGACCGGTGCAGTCACCTGTCCGGGCCGCTGTCCGACGGCGAGATCAGCGACGGATGCGTCACGTGCCCCTGGCACGGCAGCGTGTTCCGGCTGTCCGACGGCTCGGTCGCCCGTGGCCCGGCCACCGCGCCGCAGCCGGTGTTCGAGACGGAGGTACGGGACGGCGTGCTCCGGGTGCGCCTGCCCGGTGCGGGCTGATCGCAAGGCCCCTGGTCGATCAGCCCTCGGCCGACTGCTGCAGCTTGGCGTAGGCGAGCTGCAGCCAGTCCGCCGCCGCCACCGCGGTGACCGTCGCGCCGGCGAAGCGGATCGTGCGCGGTGTGAAGAGCACAATGGCGGCGAGTTCCCTCGCAGAGCCCACCGCCAATCGCCATGCTCCCTGATTTCGTTAAAGCGGCCACCTGAAGCTTGGGCTCTCCGCACTATGAGTCTGAGAGTGACACTCCGCTTGTCTGTGGACCGCTTTTGGCGATCCGTGCGGCGCGAACGGCAAGGCTGCCTATGACGCCATCGCCCAAGTACACCGTGGACGGCGCAGGGCCGACGACGACTGAACTCGTGCGCCTGTCAGTGTGAGTGGTTCGCGGCCGATGTGGCGCGCACGGTCGCTGCTCAGGGCGGCGATGACGAGGCGTTCGAAGCCGCCTCATGGGCGTCTGTAGCACCTGATGATGGCGCTACACCGGCACACGTGGCGCGCTGGCCGTTTATGTGGACCAAGACCGCTGAAGCGATCAGCGAATCACTAGTACGATTTTGCTGCCGGACTTTAGGCGCATGACACTAGCCATAAGCAATGATCGCTCGGACAGCTGAAACAAAGCGACGTACGCTTGCCGTGGACAGCGAGCCGGCTGGTAACTCGACCACGAACGCACTGTTCGGAACGGTCATGTTCTCCCAGCGAGTGGCGCTACCTGGATGGACGGTCAACGAACGCTCGGGCAGCCCCACCTGGCGAGCGAAACGCCGCTCGGTAGCCTTCGGCCCCTGGGAGGTGTCGATCACGGCCATAGGCTGATGGAACCAGATCCCTACGGTCGGCCTGACTCTATGAATCAGCGCAGCGGCCAAACGGGTCTCCGGCTCCGATAGTGGTCCTTTACCTGCGAACTCAGCCGATCCTGGCGGCCCGAGAGGACGCCACCCGGCGGGAAAGTTCCGATTGAGATCAACGCCGTGGGCGTTGCCTCGCGTCCGAGCCGCCATCCCATCCGGGTTCAGTTCCGGAATCACCCATAGGTCGGCGTTGGCCGGAGTGGGGCCGGCCGCCAGAGCACGGGCGACTGCGACGCCCGCCGATTCATCTCCGTGGATGCACCCGACGACCAGCACCCTCCGCGGGCTGGCCGGATCGCCGAGTTCGTTGGCGACGACGAGGCGTCCGCCGACCGACCTTCCAAGCGGTATGGCACGTCGGACCTTCGGGGACCGTGGGGTGGCGCCATGAACAGAAGGCCGTTCCTGTGGCTTGCCGGCGCCACCGGACGCAACACACGCCGCCATTGGCGACAGCGCCAGTGCGAGAGCCAGCGGCCAGACTGCGTAATCCGGCGAGGTCGCGGGCGGAGCGCCATCCCATCCATCGGCCACAATAATGACAGTACCCAGAAGGTGCACCTAAACGACATTCGCGTCCGCTTTGGACACGCCTCGCTCTCGCGTTTCCTGGATCTGTATGCGGTTGTCGCGATCCGCGTGGCCTGATCGTTAGGGGGTACTCATACGGGACGTCTGGGGTGGTCGAATGTAAGTTCGACTCGATCGGGTCAAGGAAGATTTACCCTTCCCGTAGTACTTGGCACGTTTAATGGGACCTTCGACCCTGGCTGTGAGCGTCAGCGACCATCATGATTAATTACGGTATGCAATGTGGCAAGTGGAGGCTGGCAGGCGAACTCAATCGCGTACCGGGGTGGCTATCCTCGGAACGATACATAGCGATATAGCGGATTCGATCTCGTGTCATGAAGAGATGCCTGGCATCCATCGGAGGGGATCGTAATCATGGGGAAGGGATCAAATTCTAATCCTAGGCTAGGGCCTATCCTTGCCGCCTTTGGGTTGTTCGTCGTCGCGATACTCGGTCCGGGTACGACATCAGCTGAAACAGCCACCGATCATTCGTTCCTCGTGGCCATTCAAAGGGTCGGGATCAATGCACATGATCAGCAAGGAGCTGTCGACGTCGCCAGGCGGGTCGCCGGGATGGCTGACTCTGGGGCCAGTGATGAGGCGCTTCGTCAGCCGGTAAGAGACTTCAACGTCGCAGATAACCATGTTGACTCCTTCATTGCGGCGTCGATCGCAGCTTATTCGCCGTATGCGCCTGACTCCGCTTTCTTGATGGCCATTCAAAAGGCTGGAATCAATGCACATGATCAACAAGGAGCTGTCGACGTCGCCAGGCGGGTCGCCGGGATGGCTGACTCTGGGGCCGATGACGAGGCGCTTCGTCAGCCGGTAAGAGACTTCAACGTCGCAGATGACCACGTCGAGTCCTTCATCGCGGCATCGATCGCAGCGTACGGGTCCTAGCGCGGCAATGATGCCGATCGGCAGACTGCCCTCATTACAACCGGCGGCACGATCAGCGCTGATGGTTCGGTGAGATTGGCGAACATCAGCTGGCTCCCCCATCCTGCGTCGGCTTCGGCTCGGCGCCGAACTCCAGCATCGACTGTGTGGGATCGGTCAGCAGCCCACGGGCCTGCTCCAGCAACACCCCCAGCTCGGCTCCGGGTGCGCCTGCCCGGTGCGGGCTGATCGCAAGGCCCCTGGTCGATCAGCCCTCGGCCGACTGCTGCAGCTTGGCGTAGGCGAGCTGCAGCCAGTCCGCCGCCGCCACCGCGGTGACCGTCGCGCCGGCGAAACGGGTCGTTTGCGGGGCGAAGATCATGCCTGCGGCGTACGCGGTCGCCACCCACTGAGCCAGGCAGAACGGGCACGAGATGAGCTCGCCCACCGCGTGCCGTACGCCGGTGCCACGGGCCTCTTCCTTCAGCTCCGCGGGACCCGACACGCCCGCGTAGCGGGTGAACGGCGCGCGGATCGGGCTGGTGACCGGGTCTTTGGCGAGGGTCCGCGCGATCCGGTGTGTGGTGATCGCCATCAGCGTGACGTCCCGGAGACCGAGGTCGGGTGGGCGCCGTCCGGTCAGCCGCGCGACCAGCGCGCCGCCGCCGACGGTGAGGCCGTAGACGGCGAGTGTCGCCGCGTACGATCCCAGCGGGCGATCTTCGCCCTGGCTGTACTCACGTCGCTCCTGACGGGCGGCGTCGGTCACGGTGTTCATGGTCCTCTCCTTCCGGCGTCCCGGCCCGCGCTACCCCACAAGCCCTGCCCCATGCGGGGCGTGCCGATGCGGACCGGCGGCAGACGGATCGAACGGCTCAGCCGCCCGCGCCCCAGCTGAACCGCCAGCCGGAGTACGGGGGAGAGGCGTCCGGCGCGCCGGACATCGTGCACCAGCTCGGGCGGTTGCCGGAGCAGGACATCCAGAGGGTGCCGCCGGGCAGGCGCGGCGGCCGGTGCGGGGTGGGCCGGGTGCGCCGTGCGGTCGTGCGCGGACGGCTGTACAGCGCGATGGCGGCGGCGTTGGAGGAGCGCCGCGGACGGGGTTTCGCGGGCGGGGCGGCGGGGCCCTTCAGCCTGGGCGGCGGCGGTGCGGCCGGTCGTTCGGTGGCGGCGGGCACCACGATGATGATCGCCGCGAGCACGAGCAGCACCGACACGAGGGCGCGGCCCCGCCCCGAGCGCGGGGGCCGTACGTGGTGCGGCACGACGGGAGGGGGCATGGTCGCCGGCCTGGCCGGCGCCGCCAAGACCGGAAGATCGTCCGGCTCGGCGTGGGCGGCGAGCCGGACGACGAGGTCGGTGGCGGACGGGCGGACGGCCGGATCTTCGGCGACCGCAGCGTCGACCAGGGCGCGGAGCGGCTGCCGGAGCGCGCCGGTGTCGACGGGCCGGAACCGGGCGGGCTCGCCGGGCGTGGTCTCGCGGTAGGGGCTCTGGCCCGTGGCGGCGTACGCGACGAGGCAGCCCCAGCCGAAGACGTCGCAGGCCGGGCCGGGCGTGCCGCCGGTGAGCAGCTCCGGCGCCAGCCATCCGGGGTTGTCGGCGACGGCGCCGATCTCGGCCGGATCGCCTGGGATGTCCTCGGCGACGCCGAAGTCGAGGATGCGCAGGCCGTTCTTGGTGAACACCACGTTGCCGGGAGCCAGGTCGCCGTGCATGACGCCCGCGGCGTGCACGGCGGAGAGGGCCTGGGCGAGGTCGGTGGCCAGCGCCGTGACCAGCGCGGGTGCCAGCGGGCCCTTGACGTCGACGATCTGTTCGAGTGAGGGACCGTCGAGGTGCTCGCTGACGAGGTACGGCGGGGTGTGATCCGTGCCGTCGTCGAGCAGCCGCACCGAACAGGAGGACGGCAGCCGCCGCGCGCACGCCGCCTCCGCGCGCAGGCGGGCGCGGACCGGTTCGGGCTCGGCGGCGGCGCCGGGGTGGGCCGTCTTGACCGTCACGAGCCCGGAGCCGCGCCCGTGCGCGACGTAGACGAGCCCGGCACCACCGGACCTGAGCCGCCCGGCCAGCCGGTGGCCACCGACCGCGACCGGATCCTCGGCCTGGAGCAACTGCGCGCCAGCGGGGAGAGTGTCGTTCCGAAAAGCCTGGAATAGCGCTGGTGTCTTCACGTGTGCCTCTTTCGACCGTACCGATCTCGGAGGTCTGGGGACTCTCGATGGTGCTACGCAACGCAGTCATCCGCAAGCGGAACGTCGTCAAAGGTGTGAATGATTCGGGAGAGCGACGATCTTCCGGAAGAACCCGCGTGAGCGGATCTCGGGCCGCGGGTGGTTCCGTCAGCGGGACCCCGGCTCCGGCTGGCAGCGGGGGCACCAGACGGTGGTGCGGCCGGCGGCGCGCCCGTGCGCCAGGCGGGCGCCGCAGCGGGGGCAGACCGGGTCCGGGTCGCCGCGGCGGCCGGTCAGCCACGTACGGCGGCCGGGGACGCGGCCCGTCGGAATCGCCCCGCGCAGGACACGGCGCATGGCCCGGCGCAGCGTGGCGAGCTCCGCCTCGGTGAGGTCGTCGCCGCGCCGGCGGGGGTGCACGCGCGCACGCCAGCAGATCTCGTCCGCCAGCAGGTTGCCCAGGCCGGAGAGGGCCGACTGGTCCATCAGCGTCGCCTTGACCTGACGGCGGCCCCGTACGACCTCGGTGAACTCCTCGCGGCCGACCGTCAGGGCGTCCGGGCCGAGCGATCCGAGCAGCCGGTCGGCGTCCGTGCGGTCGGCGGCGAGCCAGATGCCGCGCAGCTTGCGCATGTCGCGGAAGCGCAGCTCGCCGTCGGGCAGGACGAAGGTCACCCGGTCGTGGGCGTGCGCCGGTGACGTGCCGTCGTCCCACACCATCGCGCCGGTCATGCCGAAGTGCAGGAGCAGGACCGGGTCGCCGGACAGCGGCACCGCCAGCCATTTGCCGTGGCGTTCGGGCTCGCCGAGCGACAGCCCGGTCAGCGTCGCGGCGAGCTTCTCCGGGCCGACGCCGCGCAGCACCTGCGGGTCGTCCACCCGTACGGAGGTGATCCGCCGGCCGGTGCCGTGGTCGGCGACGACGCGGCGGAAGCCCTCGACGTCGGGCAGCTCGGGCACGTCAACCGGGGTACCGGCGCCGGATCAGGCGGTCGTAGGCGATCGCGGCGACCGCGCCGTAGGCCAGGTGCGGCACCGCGTCGGAGATCCAGGACGAGGCCGGCCAGTCGCGCGGATCGGTCAGGCCCGCGGCGGTGGCCGGGGTGTCGCTGCCGAGCATCGCCACGACGCCGAGGGCGAGTGCGCCCGCCGCGACCTCGCCCGCCGAGGACCGGGTGCCGCCGACCAGGCCGTCCAGCAGGCCGTACGCGGCGCCCACCCCCACGCCCACGCCGATGCCCAGCAGGCCGGCGAGTCCCTGGCGGCGGTTCGCGGCGGTCTCCTCGTCGCCGAGGTCCAGGCCGGCGCAGTCCGTGGCGCGGCCGGCCAGTTCCTCCGGTATGTCGCTGGCGGGCCGCCCGCGCACCGCCATGTCGATGTACGTGACGGCGTTCAGCGCCGCCGTGCCGGCCGCTCCGGCCAGCACCCCCGCGATCAGGTGGTCTCTCATCATGCATCCCCCGTGGACGACGTTGTTCGCTTCCCTCCCCGCGTCGGCGCGGCGCTACCCGGCCGGCGGGAACCGGCGTCGGGGGTGCGCGGGCCACGGCACACGAGCGGGACGGCCGGGGAGATGCGGACCGGGGCCGGCCGGGAGGCGGCCTTGGCCTGGAGACGTTCGACGACGAGGTTCTCCAGCATCTGCGGGGTCAGCCGGACACCGAGGTGGTCGGCGCACGCGATCGCGAGGTCGAACTGCCGGTTCACCTCGACGGCCTCGTGCGGAAACCGTGCCAGCAACCGGACACGGACCTCTTCGACGGACTCGGTGTGCTGCCGGCGGACCGCCATGGTCACCACCTCTCGACCAGTGAGACGCCGTCAGCGGGCGCCGCTGACCGGCCGGAGGCTCTCGTTACCCGCGGCGGAGGCGATCAATCTCGATTCCGAGAGATTCACCGACGGTGACCCAGGCCGGCCGCTCACCGGCTGTCGTCGTGCTCCTCCGCCCGGCGTACGCCCTCGTCGTCGGGCGGCAACGCGTCGGGGTGCCCCACGTCCACGCCGGGCACTCCCGTACCGCCCGCCTCGTCCTCCTGCCGGGACATGCCCTCCTCTTCCGGCGGGACGGTACGGCCGCGGGCGTCCGATCCGCGGTTCACCGGGGCGAACCGGCGGTCGTCGGTCGTTTCGGGTTCGTGGCCAAGTTCTTCTTTTTCGGTCATGCGCCCGCCCTACCCCCTCCGGCGGACGTTGATTCAGCGACCGTGGCGCCTGCGGGCCAACGCCCTGGTCAGCGGTGCTTTTGCCCAACTTGGAGGGATCTTGGGACGTCCTGTTTGTCCCAGGTGAGCCCGGGTAGCGCGAGCCATGTACCCGAACACGAACAGTGGAGGTACACGATGAGTACCGTTACCGAAAGTGTGGACGTCAACGTACCGATCCATACGGCGTACAACCAGTGGACGCAGTTCGCGGAGTTCCCGGAGTTCATGGAGGGCGTCGAAGAGGTCAACCAGGTCACCGACACGATGACGCACTGGCGCGTGAAGATGGCCGGGGTGACGCGTGAGTTCGACGCGCAGATCACCGAGCAGATCCCCGACGAGCGGGTCGCCTGGCACTCCACCGAGGGGCCGGAGCACGCCGGTGTCGTGACGTTCCACCGCACGGGCCCGGACACCACGCGTGTCACCACGCAGATGGACGTCGACCCCGAGGGGTTCCTGGAGACCGCCGCGGACAAGGCGGGGCTGCTCAAGAGGCGGGCCAAGTCCGACCTCAAGCGGTTCAAGGAGTTCATCGAGCGCCGGGGCCGCGAGACCGGCGCCTGGCGGGGCAACGTCGACCGCCCGGAGCCCTGATTCATCGGGAGGCGAGGCCGTCCTCACCGTGGGACGGTCCTCCCTCCCGCCCGGCTCCGGCCCCGCGCACCACCTGACGAGCGGGTACGCCCGCGAATCTTCCCCGAGAGACGGAATCATGACCACCACGCTCATCGACATGGCCCCCGCGCCCTGGATGACCGAGGGCGCCTGCCGGGACGAGGACCCCGAACTGTTCTTCCCGATCAGCGCGAGCCAGGCCGGCGCCGACCAGGTCGACCGGGCCCGCGCCATCTGCGAAGGGTGCCACGTGCAGGCCGAGTGCCTCCGCTACGCCCTGGCCAACCGCATCGCGCACGGCATCTGGGGCGGGCGCACCGAGCAGCAGCGCCGGTCCCTGATCAGAGCCCGCAGGCGCCGCCGCCTGAAGATGCGGACCCGGCCGTAACCCTCGAATGCGTGAGGCGTGCCCGGGTAGGGCTCGCCGTACCGGGCCGTACCGGCAGGCGCCCGTAGCACGGAGGAGGGAAGGAACGCCGAGATGACCGCTTTCGGATACACGATGATGTGCGAACAGGCACCTCCCGACCAGCTGGTGCGCGACGTCCGCTCGGCCGAGGGGGCCGGCTTCGACTTCTCAGTGATCAGCGACCACTACCAGCCCTGGCTGCACTCGCAGGGCCATTCCGGATACGCGTGGTCCGTCCTCGGCGCCGCCGCCCAGGCCACCGAGCGGATCCCGCTGATGACGTTCGTGACCTGCCCGATCGTCCGCTATCACCCGGCCGTGGTGGCTCAGAAGGCGGCGACCGTGCAGATCCTGTCCGGCGGGCGGTTCCGGCTCGGGCTCGGAGCGGGGGAGAACCTCAACGAACACGTCGTCGGGCAGGGCTGGCCCCTGGCGGGCGTACGCCACGAGATGCTCACCGAGGCGGTCGAGGTGATCTCCAAGCTCTTCGACGGCGGCGACGTCGCCTATCGGGGCGAGTACTTCGACGTCGAGCAGGCCAGGCTCTGGGACCTGCCGGAGACCCGTGTGCCGATCGGCGTCGCGGTGTCCGGCAAGAGCTCGTGCCGCCTCGCCGGCGAGAAGGCCGACCTCATGATCGCGACGGAGCCCAAGCGGGAGCTGGGCGAGATGTTCGACGCGGCCGGCGGCGCGGGCAAGCCCCGCGTCGGGCAGATCGCGGTCGCCTACGACGCCGACCGCGACGCCGCGGTGAAGCGCGCCCATGAGCAGTTCCGCTGGTTCGGACTGGGCTGGAAGGTCAACGCGGACCTCGTCGGCCCGACCGCCTTCGAGGCCGCGACGGAGTTCGTCACGCCCGAGCAGGTCGCCGAGCAACTGCCCTGCGGCCCGGACGTCGACGAGCACGTCCGCAAGATCAAGCCGTTCGTCGACGCCGGTTTCGACGAGATCGCCCTCGTCCAGATCGGCGCCGACCACCAGGACGAATTCTTCGGCTGGGCGGAGCGTGAACTCCTCCCGGCCCTGCGATCCCTTTGAGGGGGCCCGACATGACGAACCGTGATCCGCGTTCGGAGCTGGAGGAACAGGGGATTCCGGACCTGCAGGACGGCTATCCCGAGCAGCAGTGGGCCGAGGATCCCCAGCAGGCGCCCGTGCCCGGCGACGAACCCGTGGCGGTGGAGGACTTCGGTACGACCGCCGAGGAGGAGCGTGAGGGGGAGTCGCTGGACGGCCGGCTGAGCCGCGAGGAGCCCGACGTCGGCGCCCGCGGCGCCACGGAGACCCCGCGTGGCGCGGGACGGCTGGTCCAGCAGGACGAAGGCGTACGCGACGACACCGAGAGCGAGGAGGTCGCCGAGGACGTCGGCCCGGACACGGGCGGCTTCACCGCGGAGGAGGCCGCGATCCGGGTGGAACGCGAAGGCTGACCGGACGACCACCGGGCCGCCCCCTGTCTCCGGACGTCGGGGCGGCCCTGGCATGTTCTGGAAGGTCCGTCCGACGGGCGCGGTCTCCATGGGCTTTCTGACCGCGCTTTTCCGCACGCGACCGCCGCTGCTCCTGGCCGACAGTGGTCCGACACCGTCGTTGATTTCGCTTGACAGGAAGCGTCAATCGCGGTTGCCGGCGATCGTGCCGCCTTGACGAGCGACGCAGCGCACGGCGCCGCATCAGGTGACTTTGCCAATCCTTGACTCTCCTCACCCTGGCCGTGCGGCCGGCGGCCTCGACCGTCTTCTGACAGAAGTGCCCAACTCGCCGCAAATCCGGCTTGAATTTAGTACTTCATGGCGCGATGCCTTATATGTCAGGATTCGCTCGTCGTTCCCCCGCCAGCTCTGAGGAGAGCCCATGCGACGACGCGTGTCCGGGACCATCCTGGGCGGACTGGTTCTCGCCCTGGTCCCCTTCCTGTCCTCGGCGGCCGACGCCGCGCCCCAGGCGCCGGCCGTCTCCCACTCCTTCCACCACTCGTGCGCGACGGCGCGGGCCGGGTACGCGAGCTGTAACGCCCTCGTGCGCAACGACGTGGCCACGAGCACGACGACCCTGCGTGCCGCGGCCGCCGCCCCGTCCGGCCTCTCGCCCGCCAACCTTCAGAGCGCCTACAAGCTGCCGTCCTCCAGCGCCGGCTCGGGCCAGACGGTCGCGATCGTGGACGCGTACGACGCCCCGACCGCAGAGGCCGACCTCGGCGTCTACCGCAGCCAGTACGGCCTGCCGGCCTGCACGACCGCGAACGGCTGCTTCAAGAAGGTCGACCAGAACGGCGGCACGTCCTACCCGAAGAAGGACGGCGGCTGGGCGCAGGAGATCTCCCTGGACCTGGACATGGTCTCCGCGGTCTGCCCGAACTGCAAGATCGTCCTCGTCGAGGCCAGCTCCGCGTCCTTCGCCAACCTGGGCACCGCGGAGAACACCGCGGCCCGGCTCGCCAACGTCATCAGCAACAGCTACGGCGGCTCCGACGCCTCCGACTCCAGCTACGGCTCCTACTACAACCACCCCGGCAAGGCCATCACGGTCAGCTCCGGTGACTCCGGCTACGGCGTGGAGTACCCGGCGTCCTCCCACTACGTGACCGCCGTCGGCGGCACCTCCCTGAAGACCGCGAGCAACAGCCGCGGCTGGACCGAGACCGCCTGGAGCGGCGCCGGCAGCGGCTGCTCCAGCTACAACACCGCGCTGAGCGGCCAGTCCGGTCTCACCGGTTGCTCCCGCCGCGCCGTCGCCGACGTCTCCGCGGTGGCCGACCCGGCCACCGGCGTCGCCGTCTACGACAGCACCGCCTACCAGGGCCAGAGCGGCTGGATGGTCTTCGGCGGCACCAGCGTCGCCGCACCGGTCATCGCGGGCGTGTACGGCCTGGCCGGCAACGCCGCGAACATCGACAACAACTACCCCTACACCCACTCCTCGTCACTGTTCGACGTGACCTCGGGCAGCAACGGCAGCTGCTCCACCACCAAGTGGTGCAAGGCGGGCACCGGCTGGGACGGTCCGACCGGCCTCGGCACGCCGAACGGCACCGGAGCCTTCTGAGACACGCACGCGGAAACGGGCCCGGCGCCGCGCCGGGCCCGTTTCCGTACGCCCGCTCAGAACCTCTCGGTCTCGTGGCCGTAGCCGAGCGTGTCCATCACGTCCCGGAGGCCGTCGTACTCCCGCTTCGGCAGGTCGCCGAGCGCCCTCACCGCCGTGTCCGGCGCGCCCTCGCCCGCCACGTGGGCGGACAGCTGTTCCGGTGTCGCCGGGTACCGCGCTCCGGCCAGGGCCTTGGCGAACTCGCTACGGGCGGCCACGTCGCCGGCGGACATGCCGGGCGGGCTGCCCACGGTGCGCGACGAACCCGCAACCGTCGGATCTCGGCCCGCGTCCGTCTCCACCGGTTCGGGATCGTGGTCCCGTTCGGCATGCGTCGGACCGCCGCCGCGTACGAGGCCCTCGGTCTCGTGCCGGAGCTCGTCGTCGAGCCGGGCACCGTGCTTGTCGCTCTTGTCGCCCATCACCACTCCTTCCGTCACACACGCAGCCATACCCGTACGAGGGAGATCATTCATCCGGTCCGCCGGGGATCGCCGGAGCCAGGGCGGCTCTCACGACGGCGAGACCGCAGGCCGTCCCCAGCAGGACGTCGATCTTCATTGGCTGGTGCTGGGCCGTCTGGACCGGCTTGTCACGGCTGGAGGCCGTACAGCGTGCGGATCCCGCCGGTGAAGCACACGACCCCGACGGTGGCGGCCTTGGCGGCGACGACCTGCTGCGGTCCGGTCGCGTGATGGCTCCACACCGGGTGCCCGGTCTGGGCGGCCAGAGCGTAGACCACGTCAGAGCCGGCCAGGTAGACGGTGTCGTTGACCGGTCCCCAGACGCCCCGGAGCTCGCGGCCTTCGAATTTCCAACGCTCCACGCCGGTCACGGCGTCCAGGGCGTGCAGCGTGCCGCCGCTGCGGTCGATGACGTACACCGACAGGAGGTCGGTCACCGGGGGCGCCGTGTTCTGCCCGAACGGGGCGGTCCAGCCGACCGTGCCGATCGAGGCGTCCAGCGAATGGAAGGACCCGCTCTCGCCCACGAAGACCTGCTGGCCGAGGGCGAGCGGAGATCCGAGGGCCGTGGCGGCGGTGAAGAGCCACCGTTTGTGTCCGTTCGTCACATCGACGGTGTGAAGGTGCTGGACGGCGCCCGCCACGGCGTGGTCGTTGAAGGCCACCACCATGCCGGAGACGCTGATGCCGGTGGTGTCGGCACCGGCGCCCGCGCGGTAGGTCCATCGTCGGTCGCCGTCCTTGCGATTCAGGAAGGCCAGCGTCGGGGTGTCGGCGTCCGCGTCCCACCCGACCACGCCCTCGGACGACGCGCCGAAGACGGAGGTGCTCAGCCGGGCAGACCACGCCCTGTTCCCCGTCCGGCCGTCCATCGCGTGGATGCGGGACCCGGCGGACACGAAAATCATGCCCTGGTCCTCAACGATGCCGTTGATCTTGGTGGGACTGGTCCACGTCCAGCGTTGCGCGCCGGTTGTGGGGTCCAGGCCGTACAGCACGTAATCGCCCTCGCGCCTGACCACGAAGACCGTATCGACATCGACGCTGGCGGCGACCCCGCCGGTGTCGGTTTCGGTCACCATCTTCCAGGCCACGCGCGGCTGACGCGTGTTGACGGGCCGGGGACCTCCTCGCTTCATCCCGGTTCGGTTCCGGACCTCGCTGAGCAGCGCGGGAGCGGCGACCGCGGCGGTCACGGCGACCGCGGCCACGCCGCCGGCGGCCAGGACGCGCCGGCGGCTGAGCACCGGCGCCGCCGCGGGCAGCGTCCTGGTGGCGACGCGCGTGCCGGTGTGCTCGGCGACCGTCGGGGCGACCGTCGCCGGGGGGACGACGGTGGCCAGGATCTGGGGGATCGTCGGGCGGGCCTCGGGCCGCTTGTCCAGGCAGGCGGTGATCAGCGGCAGCAGAGCGGCGGGCACGCCCGCCAGGTCAGGGGAGTTGTGCACCACCCGGTAGAGCAACGCGGGGGTCGCACCCGCGCCGAACGGGGAGCGGCCGGTGGCGGCATACGCGAGGACCGCGCCGAGCGAGAACACGTCACTGGACGGCTGGACCGGCCTGCCGTCGATCTGCTCGGGGGACATGTATCCCGGAGACCCGATCGTCGCGCCGGTGCGGGTCAGCGCGCTGGCCTCGGCCGCCCGGGCGATGCCGAAGTCGATCACGCGAGGGCCGTCGGCGGCGAGCAGGATGTTGGACGGCTTCAGGTCACGGTGGATCAGCCCGGCGGCGTGGATCGCCGCGAGGGCGTGCGTCAGGCCCGTCGCCAGCCGGCGCAGCTCACCCTCGCCCATCGGGCCGTGGTCGGCGACATGGTCGGTCAGCGAGGGGCCGGGAATGTAGGCGGTGGCCAGCCACGGGGTCGGGGCATCGGGGTCGGCGCCCAGCACCGCGGCGGTGTACCGGCCGTCGACCGCGCGGGCGGCCTTGACCTCTCGGGCGAACCGGCGGCGAAAGTCACGTTCTTCGGCGAGCTCGGCCCGTACCACCTTGACGGCCACCTGCCGGCCGGCGGTGTCACGGCCGAGATAGACCCGCCCCATCCCGCCCGCGCCAAGGCGGCCGACCAGCTCGTACGGACCGGCAGACGCGGGATCCCCCGGCGCGAGCGGCTCCATCGCATCTCCCACACGCGCTTGTCGGAGGTGGCCCCGGCCCCTTCGGGGTCACTTTAGCGATCAACGGCGAATGTGGCGATCATAGGAGAAAGAGCGCTTTTTCCGGGCGGTCTCTCAGACCGAGGCGGCCGCGTGGCAGGCGCCGTGGCCGTCGGCGCGGGCGACGATCCGGCCCGCGCGGACCCGGATCGCGGTCTCGGTGACGTCGCTCACCGCCGGGACGCCCGCCGCCGCCGCGACCGTGCCCGCCGGGTCGTGCACGACCCGCGGCGCCGGCGGAGACGGGAACGCCTGGCGCAGGCAGCCGCACACGTCGGCGACGGTGAGCCGGGCGAGCGGCGCGAGCTCGCCCGGATCGCCGCTGACCAGGACGACGGTGACCGTCTCTCCCGGCGGCAGCGCGCGTACGGCCTCCTCGGCGGCGCCGAGCCGGTGCAGGCCGAGGATCGCCACCACGCCGTCGCCGTCGAGCCGGGCCGGCTCGCCGCGTACGGCGTCCACCACGGGCGGCGCGGCCCACGGCTCGTCGACGGCGCGGGCGTCGGGGGTGTACGGCAGGTGCGGTGGCGGCCAGCCGTCGCCCAGGTCCAGGTCGGTCAGCCGCTCGCAGGCGCTGACGACGGTGAACGGCTCCACGAACCCGGGCGCCGCCGCGGCGAGGCGGCTCGCCCCGTGCAGGGTGGTGAGCGCCGTCTCCGCGGCCCGGACCATGCGGAGCGCGCCGCCGTCCAGCTCTTCGAGAGCGAGGCCGAGCAGCAGCGCGTCGAGGCGCGTGAGCTGCGCGAACGCCTGCCGGGTCCGGTCATCGGTGATCACTTCGGGGAGGAGCTCGAGGCCGAGCCGGCCGGGTTCGCCGCCGGAGAGGGGGAGCCGGGCGAGCCATGCGCGGGCGAACGCGCCGAGCGCCTCGGACGGGGTACGGCCCGGCCGCTCCGGCCGGGGCGCGCGCTCGGCGTCGTCGGCCAGCACGGCGAAGTAAAGAGCACGCTTGCCGGGGAAGTTGGAGTAGACCGCGCCGCGGGTGAGTTCGGCGCGTTCGGCGATGCGGTCGACCTTGGCGTCGCGGTAGCCGCGCTCGGCGAACTCCTCCCGCGCGGCGGCCAGCACCTTGGCGCGGTTGCGCTCCTGGGTCTCCGCTCTGGTGAGCCGCGCCACGTGTTCCTCCCGCTCGGCGGACGCCGTACGCCTCGTCGCCAGATGGTGCGGCCATATTATGTCGCCATCCGGAAGCCCCGGCGCGAGGCGGCGGCCCGGGAACCACCCGGCGGCTCGTACAGTTTCGGGCATGGGCATGGTGAACACGCTCGGGCTCGTGCTGCACCCGAAGCGCGACTCGGAGGTCGCCATCGACGCGATCCTCAAGTGGGCCGCCACCCGGGGCGGGACGGTTCTCGGACTGCCCGAGGAGATCGGCCGGATCGACTGCAGCGCGGTCGCGGTGCCGCCCGAGGAGATGATCGAGCGGGCCGACCTGCTCGTCAGCCTGGGCGGTGACGGCACGATGCTGCGTACCATGCGGCTGGCCGCGGGGCCGTCCACGCCGGTGCTCGGTGTGAACCTGGGCAAGCTGGGGTTCCTCGCGGAGATCGACGTCGACGGCCTGGCCGGCGCGCTGACCGCGATCGACGCGCACCACTACCAGGTCGAGCCGCGCATGGCGGTATGCGCCGAACTGCCCGGCGGGCGCGTCGTGACCGCGTTCAACGACATCGCCCTGGTGCGGATCCCGGGCGACGGGCTCGCGGCGCTGTCGGTGTCGGTGAACGGCCACCCCTTCGTCCGGTACGCCGCGGACGCGGTCATCGTGGCCACCTCCACCGGTTCGACCGCCTACAGCTTCTCCGCCGGCGGCCCGATCGTCTCCCCGACGGTGGAGGGTTTCCTGGTGATTCCGGCGGCGGCGCACTCGGCGTTCAACCGGGCGATCATGCTCTCGGCCGACGAGGCGGTGGCGCTGGACCTGCTGCCGGCTTCGGGCGACCTCGCCGTGGAGGTGGACGGCGCGGTCGTCGCCCAGATGTCGGCCGGCGACCGGCTGGCCGTGACCGCGCTGCCCGCGGCGGCCCAGGTCGTGCGCCTGGGCGGCACGACCTTCTACGAACGCGCGCGCCGCAAGCTCCGTGTGAGCGGCAGCGCCGAGGTCGACTGAGGCCTCTCCCCGCAGCCCCGCCGTCTCCGGCTTCGAGACGGACCCGCCCGGCAGCGGTTTCGTGGAACGGGCGGAATTAGTCGGATTGACCAACGCCGGACCGGGTAGGCGGTGGAATACCGATCCGGCCCGGCGCCGGACGAAGGGTCCAGCAGCGTGGCCCTCACGTGCCCCGACGAACGTGAGGTGACGGCTGCGCATGCGACCGGTGATCGTAGTCTCGGCCCGGCGACCCGGCGAAGAGACCTAGCGGCCCGCCCGACACAACAGCGCGTACCGCTAGTCCCGCAACTCTTCCTGGGAGATCACATGACGACCCAGATCGACTACGACGACGGCCACGCCGAGGCTCTGCTGGGCGAGCTCGGCAGCCTGCCGCAGGAGGATCCACGGCGCGAGGACATCCGCGCGGAACTCGTCCGCATGCACATGCCGATCGTCCGCGGCATCGCCCGGCGTTACGCCCAGTACGACGAGCCCATCGAGGACGTACAACAGGCCGCGATGCTCGGCCTGGTCAAGGCCATCAACCGGTACGACGCCGAGCGCGGGGAGCGGTTCCTCGCCTATGCCGGCCCGACGATGACCGGTGAGGTCAAACGGCACTTTCGCGACCGTACGTGGCTGTTGCGCATGCCCCGCCGGTTGCAGGAGCTGCGGCTGGCGATGCGTGAGGCCCGGCGTGACTTCTTCCGCGACCACAACCGCGCGCCGACGGTGCCGGAGATCGCCGAGGTCCTCGACATCAGCGAGGAGGAGGCCATCGAGGTGATCGGCGCCTTCGACGCCTACCGGCCGATGTCACTCGACACGCCGGTGGGCGACGAGGAGGACGCCGACTCCTTCGGCGAGCTGATCGGCGCGCAGGACCCGGCGATCGAGGACGCCGTCGACCACATCGCGGTACGCCCGCTGCTCGACAAGCTGCCCGAGCGGGAGCGCATGATCATCTTGTACCGGTTCTACGGCAACAAGACGCAGACCGAGATCGCCGACCTGATGGGCCTGTCGCAGATGCACGTGTCGCGGCTCATCTCCCGCACGCTCGCCCAGCTCCAGGCCGAGTTGCTCAAGGATTCGTGAGGGATGAATCGACGGGCCCGGGGCGGGTAGCGGCGAATACCAAGCCGGTGCGTTGAGACCACCAGCGCGCCGGTCAGCTCGGGGACGGTTGCCGCGGCGGCCGTCCCCGAGCGCGTGCGCGGCGGCGACGTCGCCGAACGCACCGTCGGGGCCGTGCACCGCTCGCCGCGTCGGCGCCGGATCGTCCCTGATGCGTCCCTGAACCTTCTAGGACAGCGGCCGGCGGCTCGTGAGGAGTTCGCGGACCCGGCTGCCGGATCGGGCGGCCAGCGGCGGCGTGACCGTGCCGGCGCCCTCGCGGAGGCCGATGACGAACTCCTCCAGCGCGTCGATCGCGCTGCCGCGCGGCGTCCAGCCGAGTTCGTCACGCGCGCGGGAGCAGTCCATGATCGGCAGGCGCAGCAGGGCGTCGAACAGGCCCGGTGAGGCCGGGAGCAGGTTGAGCCACCAGCCGGCCGCGACCGCGGCGCGTACGAGGCGGGCGGGGACGCGTACCGGCCGTGCGTCCAGCAGCTCGGCGAGCTCGGGAGTGCCGATCACCGGGTCGGCCGCGACGTTGAACGCGCCGTGAGCGTCGCCGAGCGCGGCCAGCCGGTAGGCCTCGGCGACGTCCGCGGTGGTCACCACCTGGAACCGCAGGCCCGGAATGTCCGGGACGACCGGCAGTGCGCGGGCGTCGACGTTGGGCAGCAGCGGCCCGGCGAAGATCCGGCGCTGCTCCTGCGCCGCCTCCCGCTTGAAGATGAACCCGGGGCGGAGCCGTACGACGCGGATGCCCGGATGCTCGGCCTCGAAGGTGTCCAGGATCCGCTCCACGTACGCCTTTTCCCGTGTGTAGGAGGCGCCCGGCCAGCCGTCGGTCGGCCACGACTCGTCGACGGCCCGGTCCTTGGGCCCGGGGGAGTACGCGCCGACCGAGGACGCGCACACCAGCGAGCGCACGCCCGCCGCGGCCACCGCGTCGAAGACCCGCCGGCTGCCCAGGACGTTGGTGCGCCAGGTCGCCGCCGGGTCGTGGGTGGGCTGGAAGGCCCAGGCGAGGTGGACGACGGCGTCGGCGCCGCGGAAGAGCGGGACCAGGTCGGTCGTGGTGACGTCCGCGGCCGTCCACTCGGCCTTCGGCAACTCCAGGTCCGGAGTGCGCCGGGCGAGGCACGCCAGGGACGTGACGGCCGGGTCGGCCGCCAGGGCCTGTGCCGTGCTCGAACCGACGTTGCCCGTGGCGCCCAGAATGACGATCCTCATACAGGACCGCTACCCCGGATCGCCCTGGTCATGAGTGCCTGCCGTACGGACCTACCGAGGGGCGGCTACAATCGGGCCAGGCGGCGCCGGGCCGCCGTCAGGAGGGTGCGCAGGGTGTCCTCGTCGACGTCCTCGCCGATCTCGGGGTCGAGGAGCTCCTCGGCCAGCAGCCATTCGAGCAGGGCGATCCGCCGCCGGTGCAGGCTGATCGTCGCCTCGCGGTCATGGCCTTCCTCGTCGATCACACGGGCGGCGGAGGCGAGGAGTTCGTAGTGCTCGCTCAGGGACATGACGGCCAGCCCGGAGCTGACCGGGTGTTCGCGGATCTCCGAGTCGGGATGGTGCCGGAACGCGTCGTCGAGCCGGGAGTCCCCGGTCAGCCACCGGTCGAGGCGTGCCGCCCGCCCGGCGGGGTCGTCGGCGCCCTCGGGCAGGTGCCCCGACCGATCGGGGTCGAGCCAGGCATCCACCAGGGTGCGGTCGAGCCGTGCCACCGGCTCCTCGAACCGCCGCCGGACCGCCGCGACGTCCTCGTCCAGGACCTCGGCGATCCGCTCCCAGCTCGTTCCGCGCCGGCGTTCGCACGCGACGGCGTACGTCAGCGCCTCCGTGGCGCCGGCGACCAGCCGCCCGGAGACTTCGGCCAGCTCGCCGCGCGGGCAGCCGTATTCGTCGTGGGTGGGTACGAGCGAGGTCGCGAGGGCGCTGATCTCGGCCGCGCTGGCCGACAACGCGACCCGCACCCGCGCCTCCATGCTGTAGCTGAGGTCTTCATCCATGACACCGTGACGCCCTTCCTCCTGCCTTCTCATCCTCGCCCCGCTACCCCGGACGCCGAACACAAACGTTTCCGTCGTGATCGGCTCAGGCCGGGGCGGAAACGGGCGGAAATGATTCAAGCGGGTTGCATGAACCCTTCGAACGCGGGTAACGGGTTGGCCGGGAGGTAATGAGAAATGGTTCCTTTGATTCTGGTACTCCTGCTGGCCCTGATCCTGTTCGGGGCGGGCTTCGCCCTCAAGGCACTCTGGTGGATCGCGATCATCGTCCTCGTCCTCTGGCTGCTCGGGTTCGTCTTCCGCAGTGCCGGGTCGTCGGGCTCGCGCGGCCGGTGGTATCGCTGGTAGCCCACGCGTGAGTGCATAACAGAGCAGTACACGGCAAGGAGGCCCGTCACATCCGTGACGGGCCTCCTGACTCTTTCTGTCAAAAGCGGTTATCGCGCTTATCGGCCATTCGCGGTCCGCGCTCGGCCGGGGTCAGGGCGTCTGCGAGGAGCCGCCGTCATCGGGCGTCTCCGGTGGCGCCGCCGAGTGGACGTCCGGTGGACCGGCGCCGGCCTCGGCGGAGCGCTCCCCGGGCACCGGCCGGAGCGTGCCGGTCGGGGAGGGCGTCGGCGTGGGGCGGGCCGTCATCGCCGGCAGCGGGGCCACCGAGGACGTCGCGGTGGCCTCCGGAGTGGCCCGGTGGGAGGCCGGTGGCGTCGGCGTGGGACGTACGGGCGCCACGACCGGGTCGACGGACGTGCCCTGACCGGCCCTGCCGCGTACGGTGTTGGACAGCGGTTTGCCCGTGAACAGCTCGAACGCCGTGACGAGCCCCATCACGGCGAGGAAGACCCCCGCCGCCGCGCCGAGCACGACGTACCACTTCGGCCACGGCCGTGCCGGCGCCGCTGCTCCAGACGGCGGTCCGTCATCCGCGCCGGGGCCGCCGCCGACGCGTACCGGGATCTTCGCCGCGATCCGCGCCTTGCCGCGGTCCAGGAAGTGCTGGTAGACGGTGGCGCCCACGGTGGACAGCACGCTGACCGCCCCGGCCCCGATGAGAGTGCCGCCGACTCCGAAGTACGACGCCGCCACCGTCGCGGTGATCGTGGCGGCGCCGCCGGCGACGAGTTGCGTGATGCTCAGGTCGAGTCTGTGCTGGCCCGGCATGCTCCCCCCCCAGTGCGGCCCGGCGTGTCCCGGGTACCAGCCAACACCGGGCGGCTCCGGATCGGCCTCGCCTTGGCGTGCCCTTGACGCCGCCCTGCCCTGAACTGTTGGTTCGCCGGATGCCGGGGTAGCGCCCAGCCATCAGGAGGACGACGTCGGGAAGGGAGAGGAACGACGATGAAGGCACTGACCTGGCACGGGCGGCGCGACGTACGCGTGGACGAGGTGCCCGACCCGGCGATCGAGGCGCCGACGGACGCGATCATCCGGGTGACGACGACCGCGATCTGCGGTTCGGACCTGCATCTGTACGAGGTGCTCGGGCCGTTCATCGACGAGGGAGACATCCTCGGGCACGAACCGATGGGCGTGGTCGAGGAGGTGGGCGCGGAGGTCACCCACATCGGGCCGGGCGACCGGGTGGTGATCCCGTTCAACATCGCGTGCGGCCGCTGTTTCATGTGCGACCGGAAGCTGTACGCGCAGTGCGAGACGACGCAGGTCCGCGAGCAGGGCACGGGAGCGAGCCTGTTCGGCTACACCAAGCTGTACGGGCAGGTGCCCGGCGGGCAGGCGGAGTTCCTCCGGGTGCCGCAGGCCCACTTCGGACCGGTCAAGGTGCCGGAGGGCCCGCCCGACGAGCGGTTCGTCTACCTGTCCGACGTGCTGCCGACGGCCTGGCAGGCGGTCGCGTTCGCGGACATCCCCGAGGGCGGCAGCGTGACCGTGTTCGGGCTGGGGCCGATCGGGCAGATGTCCGCCCGCATCGCCCGCCACCTGGGACACCGCGTGATCGCGGTGGACGGTGTGCCGGAGCGGCTGGAGATGGCCCGCCGCCACGACATCGAGGTGCTGGACGCCCGGGACGGCGACGACGTGCCGGCCGCCGTACGCGACCTGACCGACGGGCGCGGCACCGACTCGGTGATCGACGCCGTCGGCATGGAGGCACACGGCTCGCCGGGTGCGAAGATCGCTCAGAGCCTCACGGGCCTGCTGCCCGACGCCGCGGCCGGAGCGCTCATGAAGAAGGCGGGCGTCGACCGGCTCGCCGCGCTGTACCAGGCCATCGAGACGGTACGGCGGGGCGGGACACTGTCGATCAGCGGCGTGTACGGCGGCATGGCCGACCCGCTGCCCATGCTGCAGATGTTCGACAAGGGCATCCAGGTGCGGATGGGCCAGGCGAACGTCAAGCGCTGGATCGACGACCTGCTGCCACTCGTCACCGGCGACGCCGACCCACTCGGCGTCGAGGACCTGGCGACGCACCGCCTGCCGCTCGACGAGGCGCCGTACGGCTACGAGATCTTCCAGAAGAAGAAGGACGGCGCCGTCAAGGTGCTACTGACGCCCTGACTGACCAGGTAGAGGCCCCCTCACCTGCATATAACGCCGTAGGTGAGGGGCCGCTTGGTGCCGGCCCGTGGCCCTTCAGAACGAGGCGGGCGAGAGAAGTGCAGGGGAATCGGTCAGCAGCTGGAATCGGTTGTCCTGGTGCTGGATGCGGCCGCCGGTGGGGTGGGTGAAGTGGGTGCCCAGCAGCAGGTCGTCGGTGGCGGCTAGTTCGGTGAGCAGGCGGTGGCGGGTCGTTCGTGCCTCGGCGGGGTCGACGTCGCCGACGCTGCCCATGCCGGGGTACGCCAGTTGCACGGGATGATGCAGGCTGTCGCCGCTGATCAGCGCGTTGCGGCCGGCGCCGGTCAGCTTCACCGACAGGTGGCCGGGCGTGTGGCCGCGTGTCGGTACCAGGCGGACACCGTCGGCCACCTCAAGGCCTGCGGCGGGGATGTCGAGCAGGTCGTACAGGCCGTTGTCACGGATGGGTCGCAGGGAGTCGCGGTGCGCCTGGGCGACTTCCTCGTCGCTTTCGGCGGTGGCGGTCCAGTAGTCCCATTCCCTGCGGTCGGTGAGGTAGCGGGCGTTCGGGAAGGTCGGTGTCCAGCGGCTGTCGACCAGGTGAGTGTTCCAGCCGATGTGGTCGACGTGCATGTGCGTAGTGATCACCAAGTCGACGGTGTCCGGGGAGAAGCCCGCGGCGGTCAGCCGGTGCAGCAGCGAGGTCTGGAGGTTGTCGGCGTCGGGTATTCGCCGGGGCTTGCCGTTGCCGATGCCGGTGTCGACCAGGATGCGCACGCCGTTCGTCTCGATCGCGAAGAGGTGTACGTGCATCGCAAAGGCTGTGCCGTCGGTGAAGTGGGGTTGCAGCCAGGGGCTTTGCAAGTGCTCCGGTGTGGCATCGGGCAGTAGCCACTGACTGGTCGCCGGCGACATGTCGATTTCGTCGATTCGGCGTACGACGACGCCTCCAAGGTCCCAGCCCAGGAAGGCCGGGGATACACGGCTTGTGTCCATCTTGAATCCATTCATCTTTTTTGACCGCCGGTTCCGTGGACGACTCTAGGAGTGTCGGTGTACTTCCGTAAGTACGTACCTTTTTGTAAGCTGGTGGCATGACGGTGAGCGAGCAGTTCAAGGACCGGCTTCCGGCGGAGACTTTCGCCAAGGACTGTCCGACGCGGCCGTTGATGGCCCAGGTGACCGGCCGGTGGGGCGCGTTGATCATCGCTGCGCTGGCTCCCGGACCGATGCGCTTCTCCGGCCTTCATCAGCACATCGGCGGCATCAGCCAGAAGATGCTGTCGCAGTACCTCAAGTCGCTGGTGCGGTACGGGCTGGTCGAACGCCTGGTGGAGCCGACCGTCCCGCCGCAGGTCACCTACAGCCTGACGCCACTCGGGCAGAGCCTGGCTCAGCAGCTGTGCGCGCTACTGGGCTGGTTCAGCGCCAACACCCCGGCGCTGGAGGCCGCCCGGCAGCGCTACGACGGTGCCGACTCCCTGGACCGGTAGCGTGCCGCGGGTCGGACAGGCGGAGAATCTCGACATCGATCAGCGAGACTCCTGCTTCACGCATAGCGATCGAGGGCGCCGGGCCGTCCCTGGGCCGTCACAGGCTGGCCACGGGCGACCAACAACAGCCGATGACCGCTGCTGACATGCAGGTCAGCTAGCGGGTACGCCTGGGGCTCCGCATGTCGCGGATCCACCGGATCAGTTCTTCCAGAAGAAGAAGGACGGCGCCGTCAAGGTGCTGCTGACGCCCTGACGGGCAGGGCCGACGGGCCTTCGCCCGGCCCATGGACCGTGCGGAGGCGCGTCCGGGCGCTCAGGTCGCGTGGGCGTCCATCGGGCGGCCGAGCAGGTGGGCGATGAGCGCCCGGAACTGCTGTGAGGGGCGCAGGCCCAGCTCGCTGCCGGCCAGCCGCCGGTACACCTCGTACTGGCGCAGCGCCTCGGCCGGGTTGCCCTCGGCGAGGTGCACCCGGACGATCGCGCGGTGCGCGCTCTCCCGCAGCGGCTCGCAGTCGATGGCCGCCAGACCGGCCTCCAGCGCCGCGTCGAACCGGCCGTACCGGCAGTGCCGCGTGCACAGGGTCTCCAGCGCGTGCAGCCGGACCTGCCGGAACCACTCGCGCGTCGGCAGCAGCCACTCATCGGCCCAGTCGGGCAGCACGTCCTGCCGCAGCACCGCCAGGTCCAGGTCCCACGCCGCGTCCGGGGCGGACGACAGGGCGGCGGTCTTCGCGTGGACCGTGTGGACGTCGACGACGGTGTCCCGCCGCAGCTCCAGCCCCCGTACGGTCGACAGGACCGGCCCGCCGCCGTGCTCCCGCCGCAGCCGCCACAGGGCCGACCGCAGATTGGCCGCGGGGCGCGGGTCGGGATAGTCCGGCCATAGGGCCCGTGCCGCGGTCGCCCGGTTGACCAGGGCACGCCGGGTGGCGAGGTAGGCGAGCAGCCGCTGCGCGGACGGGCTGGCGGCGATGCTCCGGTCGCCCTGCCCGAGCTCGAACCCACCGAGCAGACGCACCGTGTAGCCGGCGGTGACGTGCTCTGCCTGCGGCATGGCGGCCATCGCGTCCTCCGGGTGGCGGAAGTCGAAATACGCACTTGAGACGTCGCCTACCCGCTATGAGGCAAATGCCCGTCTGTGTACTGGTAAGGCCGTGGTGACGGAGCGTGGTCTCCGGTCGCGTGTCACGGGCCCGTCACCGCCTCGGACGGCCGGTCACCGGCGTCCGGGTCTCGCCGGGGCCGGGGCGTTCGCGGGGGCGGCGACGCGAGGGTGACGGACCGGAGACGAGTGCTGCATAGCGTCCTCCACGTCTGAAGGATTCGGCCGTCCGTGTCCTCGCGGCACGGGCCGGCATCGCTCCGCCCGCCCAACCGATCGTGAGGAGTGACCTTGTTCCGGCACACCGACCACCTGCAGTTCGACGCCAAGCCTGAAAAGCCCGACCCTGTGTTCGCGCACAAGCTTCAGGAGCTGATCGGCGGTGCGTACGGCGAGATGACCGTGACGATGCAGTACCTGTTCCAGGGCTGGAACTGCCGGATGCCCGGCAAGTACAAAGACCTGATCATGGATGTGGCGACCGAGGAGATCGGTCACGTGGAGATGCTCGCGGTCATGGTCGCCCGTCTCCTGGAGGGCGCTCCCGCCACCGCCACGACCAAGGCGGCGATGGCCGACCCGGTCATCGGTGCCGTCATCGGCGGCATGGATCCCCAGCAGGCGATCGTCGCCGGCGGCGGGGCCATGCCGGTCGACAGCAACGGCTACCCCTGGAACGGCAAGTTCATCGTCGCCAGCGGGAACCTGCTCGCCGACTTCCGCGCCAACGCCGCCGCCGAGGCCCAGGGCCGTCTCCAGACGGCCCGGCTGTACAACATGACCGACGACCCGGGCGTCAAGCACATGCTGAAGTTCAACCTCGCCCGCGACACCCTCCACCAGAACATGTGGCTCAAGGCGATCGAGGAGCTCCAGGCCGACGGTCTGGAACCCACCACCGTCGCGCCCAACGCCCTCCTGGACGAGGAGTACGCCGAACACGCCCAGACGATCTGGCACCTGTCCGACGGTGCCGCCGCCGCCGAGGGCGGCTGGGCGACGGGCCCGCAGCCCGACGGCGAACACGAGTTCACCTACCTGATGGACCCCGAGGCGCTCGGCGACCTCGCCTCCGCACCGCCGCCCGACCCCAAGCTGTACGCCACCTACGACGGCAGCATGGGCGAACCCAAGGGCCCCGTCCTCGGCACCGAGACCGGCCCCCTGGGCAAGATCAAGGACAAGCTCACCTGAGATCCGAGCGGTGCCGGAGGTCCTCGTGGTCTCCGGCACCGGGTTTCTCCCGGCTCGCCCCGGCCGAGGTTCCGCGGCCATGAGGAGAACAGGTGACCTTCGTGCTCGATCCGGCTCAGTACCAGCAGACCTCGCCACCGGTCGCGCCCCGCCCGGTGGCCGCGCCGGACGTCCCCAGGACCCGGCGGATCCGTCGTATCGCCGGCATGTGCGGACCGGCGTTCATCGTCTCCGTGGCGTACGTCGACCCGGGGAACTTCGCGACCAACATGTCCGGCGGCGCCCGCTACGGGTACCTGCTGCTGTGGGTCATCGCCGTCGCCAACGTCCTGGCGATGTTCGTCCAGGCCCTGTCCGCCAAGCTCGGCATCGCCACCGGGCGTACCCTGCCCGAGCTGTGCCGCGACCACCTGCCGCGCCCGCTGACCTGGATGCTGTGGGCCCAGGCCGAGCTGGTGGCCGCCGCCACCGACCTGGCCGAGTTCGTCGGCGGGGCGATCGCGCTCAACCTGCTGTTCGGTGTCGCCCTGCTGCCCGCGGCGGCGATCACCGCGGTCGTCTCGTGCGCGCTGCTGACGCTGGCGCCCCGCGGACGCCACGGGTTCGAGGTGGTGATCGGGGGCATGCTGGCGATCGTCCTGGCCGGGTTCCTGTACCAGGCGCTGCGGGCCGGGTCGTTCGCCGGGGCCGCGGGCGGGCTCGTCCCGCGCCTCGCCGGCCCGGACAGCCTCCTGCTCGCGACGGGCATCGTCGGCGCCACCGTGATGCCCCACGTGATCTACCTGCACTCGGCGCTGACCCGCCGCGACTCCGGCCGTACGGCGCTGCGGTCGAGCCGCGTGGACATCGTCGTCGCACTCGGCGTCGCCGGGCTGGTCAACATCACGATGCTGACCGTGGGCGCCGCCGCCTTCCACGGCCACGACCCCGGCGGCCTGCGGGCCATCCACGACGGCCTCGGTGACGTTCTGGGACCCGGCGCGGCGGTGGCCTTCGCCGTCGCCCTGCTCGCCTCGGGACTGGCCTCCTCCAGCGTCGGAACGTACGCGGGGCAGGTCATCATGGAGGGCTTCCTGCGCCGGCGGATCCCGGTCCTCGCCCGCCGGCTGTTCACGATGGCCCCGGCCTTCGCGCTCCTGGCCGCCGGTGTGGACCCCACCCGGGCACTGATCCTCAGCCAGGTGGCGCTGTCGTTCGGCATCCCGTTCGCGCTGGTGCCGCTGATCGCCCTGACGAGCCGGCGGACGCTGATGGGCGACCTGGTCAACGGCCAGCGTACGGTCGTCGCCGGCGCGGTCGTCACCGCCCTGATCACCGCGCTCAACGGCTTCCTGATCAGCCAGGCGCTGGCGGGCTGATCCCGTTCGCCGTGGCCGGCGGCGTCGCGGGCGGGGGTGGCGCGGGGGCGGGCTGGGTACTGCTACGGCAGGCAATTGCACAGTTCAGGGGGGGAATCGTCATGATCAGCATGCTCCGCAGAGCGGGTATCTCGTCCTCGATGCTCTACACCGCCGGGTTCGCGTCCATCGGCATGTCGGTGGCGTCCTGGATGATGTCCCGCAACATCGAGTCCCGTGGCCTCGCCCGCGCGGACCGGTGGGGCATCTTCGTCGGCCAGTGGGCCCCGACCTTCTTCGCGCTCGGCAACGCGATGCGAATGGAGGAGGAGCTCGGCGAGACCATGCCGTCGGAGCGGGTGGAGAGGATGAAGAGCCGCGCCCGCGAGAAGATGCCGGTCAGCTGACCTGGTTTCGGGGGCCGGCCGTATCGGTATGACGGCTGGACCTGGTGCGGGGAGCCTGGCCGTACCGATGTGACGGCTGGATCTGGTCCGGGAGGGCTGGGGCCGGGTGTGACGGCTGGATCTGGTCCGGCGGAGGCTCGGGCCGTACCGGTATGACGTCGGCCACCGCTGGGCATCTCCCCAGGAAGAAGACCTTCGGCGCAGCCCGGCGCGGCGGACACGATCACCAGGATCGAGAGCGTCCCGGGGGTCGCCGGCATGGGGCGGCTCCCGGGCGGCCGGGCGGGCGTCACGGGACGCGACGGTGCCTCCTGGCGGGAGTGCGGGTGGCCATCGGCGTCGTACGGGCGGGGACTCCTTCCGTGGATGGAACCTCTTCCGTTCGGAGCCGGGAAGGTGCGGTCTGGTGGGCAGGAACGGTCGGACGATGGGGGTCGAGGAGGAGTTCCTCCTGGTCGACCCCGTCACCCGCCGTACCTCGCCGCACGCGGCGGCGGTGCTCGCCCGGGCGGCGAAGGCGTCGCTGCCGGAGGTGGCGTTCCAGGCGGAACTGGTCGCCACCCAGGTCGAGGCCGCGACCGGCGTGTGCGATGACCTGGAGACCCTCCGCCGGCAGCTCGGGGCCGCCCGTACCTGCCTGTCGAGCGCGGCGCGGGCCGAGGGAGTGCGACTGGTCTCGACGGGCAACCCGGTCCTGCCCGGACGCGCGGCGCCGTTCATGCCCGGCGCGCACTACGCGCGGATCGCCGACATCCTGGCGGGCACGGTCGTCGGCCACGAGGCCTGCGGTTGCCATGTGCACGTCGGCGTCCCGGACCGCGAACTGGCCGTCGGCGTGCTGAACCATCTGCGGCCCTGGCTGCCGACGCTGGTCGCACTGTCGGTCAACTCGCCGTTCGACCACGGGCGCGACTCGGGGTACGGGAGCTGGCGGATCCAGGTGCTGGCGCGGTTTCCCGGCGGCGGCGTTCCGCCGAGGTTCGCCTCCGCCGCCGCGTACGACGAGTTCCTCGACCGCATGGTCGAACTCGGCGTCCTCGCGGACCGGGCGACGACGTTCTGGCTGGCCAGACCCTCGCCGAGGCTGCCCACGATCGAGGTACGGGCGAGCGACGCGGCGGCGACGGTCGACGAGGCGGTGCTGCAGGCGGCCCTCGTACGGGCACTCGTGGTGACCGCCCTCGGCGAGCTCGCCGGGGGCAGGGAGGCGCCGCCGGTCGGCGAGCAGTTGTGCACGGCCGCGCTGTGGTCGGCGGCCCGTTACGGCCTGACCGGCCAGGGCATCCACCCGATCGAGGAGCGCCGGACGACCGCCCGTGACCTGCTGGAGGAACTCCTGCGCCGGATCCGCCCCGCCCTGGAGGAGACCGGCGACCTGCGGGCCGTCCGCGCCCTGATCCGCAAGATCGGCTACGGCGGCACCGGCGCGGCCCGCCAGCGCATCGCCGCCGTCCACGGCCTGCGAAGCGTCGTCGACATGCTCGTCCAGCAAACGGGCCGCCCGTGATGCTGTCAGGGAGGGAGGGACATCGTGACGTCGAATATCGTCGTCGCTCCGCTGTTGCCGGAGGCGCGTGGGCCGCTGTCGGCGGCGGTCGTCTCCGCGCTGCGGGACGGCACGCCGGCCTCCGTGGTCAGGTTGGATGCGGCCCTTTTCGGCGCGGACCCCTTCGGTGAGGATCTGCAGCTCGCGCTCTACACCTGTTACGAGCTGCACTATCGCGGTTTCGACCGGGTCGACCCTGAGTGGGAGTGGGAGCCGGGGCTGCTGCGGCTGCGGGCCGGGATGGAGCGGGTCTTCCTCGGCGCGATCCGCAGGGAGGTCCCGGGGGGCGACGACGTGGAGGCCGCGCTGCGCCGGGTGACCGCCGAGGCCACCGAGCCCACGGGGGTGAGCGCCCACCTGCGCGATCACGGCGAGTGGTGGCAGTTGCGCGAATACCTGGTGCACCGCTCGATCTACCACCTCAAGGAGGCCGACCCGCACGCCTGGGTGATTCCGCGGCTGCGCGGGCAGGCGAAGGCCTCGCTCGTCGCCGTCGAGTACGACGAGTTCGGGGGCGGGCGCGGGGACCGGATGCACGCGCGGCTGTTCGCTGAGCTGATGCGGGAGACCGGGCTCGACCCCGCGTACGGGCGCTATCTCGACGTGGTTCCCGCCGTGACGCTGGCGACCGTGAACATGATGTCGCTGTTCGGCCTGCACCGGGCTCTGCGCGGAGCGATGGTCGGGCACTTCGCGGCCGCCGAGATCAGCACCCCGCCCAGCGCCCAGCGGTTGGCCGACGCCCTCGAACGCCTGGGCGCCGGGACACGTGCCGGTGTGTTCTTCACCGAGCACGTCGAGGCCGACGCCGTGCACGAGCAGGTCCTCCGCCGCGACGTCGTCGGCGACCTCCTCGCGGCCGAACCGTACCTGGCCGAGGACGTCGTATTCGGCGCGCAGGCGACCGCGATGCTGGAGGACCGGCTGAGCGGCCGGCTGCTCGGCGCCTGGCGCGCGGGCGAGTCGTCGCTCCGCGCCCCCGTCCTCGCCTGATCCTGTTCCGATCGGCGGGCCGCCGGACGGCGCGGTTCATCGAGAACCCAAGAGATCTCCACGGCTTCTTGAACCGTCGCCTGCGTATTTTTGCACCATAAATGCGGTATGTGCTGTTCGTGTGGCTTTTCAGGCCGCCGGGCGTCTATCGACCGCAGGGTGACACCTGGCTTCTGGCCGAGGCCCTGCGCACCGTACGGCTCGGAGCCAGGGTGCTGGATGTCGGCACCGGCACCGGAGCCCTGGCGCTCGCCGCCGCGCGCAGCGGTGCCGGTCAGGTGATCGCCGTGGACGTGTGCGCCCAGGCCGTGTTCTCCGCACGGGTCAACGCGTGGCTCCGGAGGCTTCCCGTACGGGTGGTCCAGAGCGATCTGGTGGACGCCGTCCGCGATGAGGCGTTCGACCTGATCCTCGCCAACCCGCCGTACGTCTGCTCCACGGCCACCGATCCCGTCCGGCCGCGCGGGCCCAAACGCGCCTGGGACGGGGGTGCCGGCGGGCGCGTCGTCCTGGACCGTCTCTGCGCCACTGCGCCCGCGCTGCTGGCCCCGGGCGGCACGCTGCTGATCGTCCAGTCGGCGCTGTGCGGGATCGACAGCACCGTGGACCTCCTCCGTACGGCCGGCCTGCGCGTGACCGTCGGGCCGCGCCGCCGCCAGCCGTTCGGCCCGGTGATGATGGCCCGGGCCCGCGACCTGGAGGAGCGCGGGCTGATCTGCCCCGAACAGCGCTATGAGGAACTGGCGGTGATCCGTGCCGAACGGCAACGATGAGCCGCCCCCGGACCCCGGCGCGGCGTCATACGAACAGCCCGGCGCGACGCCGTGTGGGCACCGCGGCGCGGTCCGCAGGCGCGTGGTCGTCGTACCCGCCGGGCCCATCCTGGTCGAGGGACCGGTCGAGATCGTGCTCGCCGACGGTACGACGGTCGTCTCCGACCGTTTCATGGTCGCGATCTGCGCCTGTGGCCGGAGCCGCCGCTTTCCGCTGTGCGACACGAGCCACCGCCGCCGCCCCCGCCGGCGCTGAGGGGCCGCCGGGTCAGAGCGTGAACCTCGGCTCGTATGTCGATGCTCCCGGCTACCGTCAGGGATCCGGTGACGATACGGTCGCGCCTTCCGCCCTCGCGGTGAAGGCGGTGTCGAGGGGCGAGGAGGGGCCGATGGGTACGGCGGATGACGGCGTGGCCGCCGCTCGTGCGGGCGACGAGTCGGCGTTCACGGCGCTCGTCGAGCGCCATCAGCGGGAACTGCGGGTGCACTGCTACCGGATGACGGGCTCACTGGAGGAGGCCGAGGACCTGGTGCAGGAGACCTTCCTGCGTGCGTGGAAGAACCTCGATGGCTTCGCGGGCCGCTCGACGTTCCGCGCCTGGCTGTACCGCATCGCGACGAACGTCTGCCTCGACGCGCTCGATGGGCGGGCGCGCCGGGCGCTGCCGCACCACGTCGAGGGGCCCTCCGACCCGAGAGCCGGCCGCCCGCCGCGTACGGACATCGCCTGGTTGCAGCCGTTTCCCGACCGGCTGGCGCCGGCCGATGCCCAGCCGGAGGCGGTGGTGGTGGCCCGCGAGACGATCGAGCTGACCTTTCTGGCCGCGATCCAGCGGCTGCCGCCGAGGCAGCGGGCCGTGCTGATCCTGCGCGATGTCCTCGGCTGGCCGGCCAGGCAGACCGCCGAGCATCTCGACGGCAGCGTGGCGTCCGTGAACAGCGCGCTCCAGCGGGCTCGTGCGACGATGCGCGAACACCTGCCCGAACGCCGCCTCGACTGGCGGGCGGCGGCCGAGCCCACACCACGGGAGCGCGCGGTGCTGCGGCGGTACATGGACGCGGTCGAACACGCCGACGTGACCGCGATGGCCGGTCTGCTGGCCGAGGACGTACGGACGACGATGCCGCCGTACCCGATGTGGTTCCAGGGGCGCGGCGCCGTACTGGCCGCGCTGGCCGAAGGCTGGAACCCGGCCTCTCCCGCGTACGTGGGGCGGTTCGCGATGCTGCCGGCCGCCGCCAACCGGCAGCCGGCCGCGGCGGCCTATCTGCGCGAGCCTTCATCACCGGTCTACCGCGCCGCCGCGATCGCCGTCCTGCGGATTGAGGGGGACCTGATCGTGGAGGCGACCGCGTTCCACGATTCCGGCCTGTTTCCGGCGTTCGGCCTGCCGCTGGAACTGCCGTCCGCGCACCGATGAGTTTCTCTGCGGCCCGCCGTCTCAACGGGGTACCCGACCGCTTCCACGGAGGTACCTCATGGGAAAGCTGCTGTACTCGGCCACGATGTCCCTCGACGGCTTCATCGCCGGTCCCGGTGGGGACATGTCCTGGCTCACGCGCCACCTCGGCCCGAACCCGGAGATCGACGAGCTGATCGGCCGGATCGGCGCCCTTCTCGTCGGCCGCCGCACCTTCGGCGGCGACGATCCGCACCGGGGGACCGACAAGGAGGGCAAGGCGTTCGGCGGCGGCTGGGAGGGACCACAGTTCGTCCTCACCCATCACGCGCCCGAAACGGTGATCCCGGGCGTCACGTTCGCCGGTGACCTGCACACCGCCGTCAAGGCCGCCAAGGCCGCGGCGGGCGACAAGTACGTCAACATCCTCGGCGCCGACGTCGCCCGGCAGTGCCTGGAAGCCGGAGTGCTGGACGAGATCATCATGATCGTCGCCCCGGTGTTGCTCGGTGACGGCGTCCGCATGTTCGCCCGGCCGGACGGGGACCCGGTCGACCTCGAACAGATCCGCGTCACCGAGCTGCCGCACGTGACCAACCTGTGGTTCCGCGTACGGTCCTCGTGAGAGATACGCCGCCGCGCTGATCGCCGTGTCCGGAGCAGGGCGGCCCACCGGCGTCGGGGTGCCGGTGAGCCGTGTGCCCGGTGTCGTCAGCCCTGGGAGGTGCCGATGGCGCGGGCCGGTCCCGGGGCCGGGCGGTAATACGTCTCGGTGAGCCACCACAGCGGGCCGGCCACGAACGGGCCGGTGACCAGCGTCCACAGCCACCACGGTTCGGTCCAGTGAAAGCCGATCAGGCTGATCAGCGTCCAGATGGCGAACTGCACCGCCGTTCCCGCCAGCCACAGGGCGCTCACTCCGCGCAGGGCGTTGACCAGGCCGGAAGGTGCGGCTCCTCCCGGTACGACGCGCATCGCCCGGCGGAGGTCGCCGCGGGTACGGGCGTTCGCGACGTGGGCCAGGGTGGTCTTGGCGCGCTCGTCGTCCAGCGAACCGGCGTACGCGGCGTCCTCGACGCGGTGGCGGGCGTGGTCGCGCTCGGTCTCGTCCAGCGCGACCTGGTCGGGGCGCAGCAGCCGCTGGGTCAGTGTGGCGATCTCGCGCAGTTCGACGTTCATCGTGGGTCTCCTCTGTTCGTTCCGGCGAGACCAAGCCTCCAGCGGCGACCGGGTCGGCGCCCTGGCTCCAGGAGGCGTCCTCGGGTGCGGCTGGGCGGTCGGCCGCATGGTGTCGCCAGGTCCACCTGCTGCGCGCGGCGTGGACTATGACGGGTGTCATGATTATCATGACGAACGTCATAACGGGGCTTCGCGGGAGGGCGCATGGACATCGGGTTCGCCGGCTTGGGGCTCATGGGGCGGCCCATGGCGCTCAACCTGGCCCGCGCGGGCACGCCGCTCGTCGTCTGGAACCGTACGGCCGCCAAGTGTGAGGAGCTCCGTGCCGCCGGCGCGCGGGTCGCCGCGAGCGCCGCCGAGCTGTTCGCCCGTGCCCGGACCGTCATCCTCATGCTCGCGAACGAGGACGCCGTCGATCAGGTGCTGGCCCGGGGCACCCCGGACTTCGGCGCGCGCGTCGCCGGGCGCACGATCGTACATATGGGCACCACCTCGCCCGCGTACTCGCGCGGGCTCGAGGCCGACGTCCGTTCCGCCGGCGGCGTCTACGTCGAGGCCCCGGTCTCCGGGTCGCGTACGCCCGCCGAGGAGGGACGGCTCGTGGCCATGCTGGCCGGTGACGAGGCCGCGGTGCGCGCGGTACGCCCGTTGCTGGCGCCCATGTGCCACGAGACGACCGTCTGCGGGGCGGTCCCGGGAGCCTTGTACATGAAGCTCGCCGTCAATCTGTACCTGATCACGATGGTCACCGGCCTGGCCGAGGCGGCGCACTTCGCCGAGCGGCACGGGCTGGACATGCGGCGTTTCGTGGAGGTGCTCGACAACGGGCCGATGGCGAGCCCGGTCTCCCGGGGAAAGGCTCACAAGCTTCTCGCTCAGGACTTCGCCGCCCAGGCGGCGGCCGCCGACGTCCTGATGAACAACCGGCTGGTCGCCGGCGCCGCGCGTGAGTCCGGCCTGGCCTCGCCGCTGCTGGACGTCTGCCACGCGCTGTACGAGGAGACCGTCGCGATGGGCCACGGCGGGGCGGACATGGTCGCGGTCGTCCGCGCGATCGAGAAGCGTACGGCCCGGCACGCCGCCGTCACGCCCGCGGGCCGAGGGGAAAACGCATGGCCGTGATCCGAGCCGTCCGGACGGGGGATGCCGCGGCGCTCGCGGCGATGTTCGGGCGCTGCTCGCGTGAGACCCGCTACCGCCGCTTTCACGGTCCCGTCGCCGAGATTCCAGCGTCCTACCTGCGGCGCTGTCTCGACGGGCCGCATCGGGCCTTCGTCGCCGAACCCACGGGCGGCGGCGACATCGTCGGCCTCGCCAGCTCGGGTCCTGCCCTCGACGACCCGTGCGTCCACGAGGTGGGTGTCCTCGTCGAGGACGCCTGGCAGCGCCGGGGCGTCGGAGGGCTGCTGCTCGCCCGGCTGTTCGCCGACGCGCACGCCGCCGGGGTGGAGCGGATGCGCTTCGAGCTCTGCCGGTCGCAGCCGTCCCTGATCGCGTACGTGTACGCCCGCGCGGACGTCGTGGCGAGCAGCGCGTCGGGCTGCGACCTGACGGTCGACGTGGCCGTTCCGGTGCCGCCGCTCAACCGGCGTAGGAGTCCAGCACCGGCGCGAGCTCGCTGACGACGGTGTCGAGCCGGCCGACGTCGCGGCACACCCGCGCCAGCATGATCGCGCCCTCCAGCGCACTGATCATCAGGGTGGCCAGGCCTCGTGCCCGCTCGGCCGGCACGTCCATGCGCACCAGCTCGTCCACCACGGCCTGCTCCCAGCGGCCGGCGGCGGCGCGCAGCGGTTCGTTGACCGGAGAGTCGCCGCCGGCCAGCTCCGCGGCGGTCGCCATCATCGGGCAGCCGCGCTCGTAGCGGCGCGCGGTCAGTTCCTCCCGCCACTGCCGCGCCATGTGCGCGAACAGCCCGGACGGCGACGGACTCTCGGCGTGCCGCCCGTACGAGGTGACCCACCGCGCCGCGTAGTCGGCCGACCAGGCCAGCGCCTCCCCGACGAGCTGGTCCTTGCCGCCGGGAAAGTAGTGCTGGAACGACCCGCGGGGCGCGTTCGCGTGCGCCACCACGTCGCGTACGCCGGTCGCCGACACCCCGCGCGACCGCACCAGCTGCGCGGCGCTGTAGACCATCCGCTCCCGCGGCGGCCGCTCCTCGCCCGACACGGACTCCCACCTTCCATGACGTATGTCATAGAGAGTAGTCGACCCGCGCCATCCGGTCGGCGGTGGAAGAGAGGACGCGGGACCCGTGGGCCCGCCGGCGCCCGCTGATCCTCGGTTGGGCTTTCGGGTCTCGCACTGGAAGGTTGATGACCATGGACATCAACTGCGTGATCGTCGACTCCGCCGACCCGGACCGGCTGGCGGCCTTCTGGAGCGAGCTGCTCGACCGGCCGGTGACCGGGCGGATCGGGCCGTACGTCTGGCTCGAACGCAGGAACGGGCTGGGCGTCGGCTTCCAGCGCACCGACGGCTCCAAGGCCGGGAAGAACCGGCTGCACCTGGATCTGGAGTCGGAGGACCCGGCGGCCGAGCAGGCGAGGGTGGAGGCGCTGGGCGGACGGCGGCTGACGGAGTACGACCCCGGAGGCTTCCTCGTCATGGCCGATCCCGAGGGGAACGAGTTCTGCATCATCCCCCAAGGCTCGTTCGAGCTCGACGACGAGGGGAATGCCGACTACCTGACCGGCGCCCCGAAGGCCACCTGACCCCTCGTCAGCCGACGCGGACGGGGAGTGTACGGGGGCCGCGGACCTGGCCGGCGGCCCAGGTCACCGCGGACGGGTCGTCGAGGGTGAAGACCGGGATCCGTTCGAGCCAGACCTCCAGGGCGACCCGGAGCTCCATGCGCGCCAGGTGCGAGCCGACACAGCGATGGATGCCCAGCCCGAACGCCGCGTGCCGGTTGACCTCCCGGTCGATCACGACCTCGTCGGCGCGGTCGAACTGCGCGGGGTCGCGGTTGGCCGCGGGGAAGGACAGCAGCACCCAGTCGTCGGCCTTCATCTGGGCGCCCGACCAGTGCGTGTCCTCCTTGACCAGGCGCGCCATGGTGACCGGTGCGTAGGCGCGGAGGAACTCCTCCATCGCGGTGGGCAGCAGGCCGGGTTCGGCGACGAGGCGCTCGCGGTCGGCGGGGGTCTTGGCCAGGTGCCACAGCGACGCGCCGATCGCGCTCCAGGTCGTGTCGATGCCGGCGATGAGCAGCAGGGCCATCGTGCCCGCGACGTGCGACGGCGCCAGCTTCTGACCGCCGAACTCGGCGTCGACGAGGTAGGTCGTCAGGTCCTCGCGGGGGTTCGCGACGTGGTCGCGGATCTGTTCGAGCAGGTAGTCGAACAGCTGCTCCATCCGGGCGATGCGCTCCTCCGGCGGCAGGTTGACGCCTTCGAGCGTGTTCTCCACGAACTCGCGGAACCGCGGCCCGTCCTCCGGAGGGAAGCCGAGCATGTCACCGATGACGCGCATTGGGATGTGCTGGGCGTAGTCGCGGGCGGCGTCGATGACGTCCTGCCCGGCGAGCCCGTCGATGAGGGAGTGGCAGAACGCCCTCGTGGCCGGTTCCAGCCTCCCGACCGCGGTCTTGGTGAAGGCGGGCAGGAGCAGCTTGCGCGCGTCCCGGTGGAACGGCGGGTCGGAGGAGATCGGCGGCGTGCCGCCCACCGGCGCCAGCTCACGAGGCGGCCGGAAGTTGCTCATGATGATCGACCGCGAGGAGAAGTGCTCGGTGTCGTACGCGATCGACGCGACGTCCTCGTACCGCGTCGGCAGCCACCCTCCGCCGAATCGGTCGGTATGCGCGATCGGGCAGCGCTGCCGCAGGTCGTCCAGGATCGGGTACGGGTCGGCGGCCCACTCGGGCTCCAGGTGGGAGAAGTCGGTCGCCCAGTCCGCGACCGGGCCGGTGACGATCTCGCTGCGCGTGCCGAGCGGCTGGTCGTCCCGCAGCTCCGCGTAGTTCTTGGCGAACCGGTCGGTCATGTCGTCAGCCCTCTTCGAGGAGGTCGATCGCGCGCTCGGGACAGTTCGACGCGGCCAGGCGCGCGTCCGGCTCCCGGCCCGCCGGGACGACGCCGTCGCCGAGGACCGTGCCGTAGCCCTCGTCGTCGTCCCCGAACACCTCGGGGGCGAGGTCGTAACAGCGGCCGTGCCCTTGGCAGCGTCCGGAGTCGATCTGTACTTTCACGGCGTCGTCTCCTCTGCGCGCGTGTCGGTGGTGGAAGACCGGGCACCCGTCTCCGGGGTCACGGACCGGCGGGAGAACCGGAGCGCTCCGTCGTCGATGCGCCCGTACCGCAGCTTGAGCACGTCGTGCGCGTAGCTCATGCCGAGCTGCCACGGAGGCCGCGACCCGGCCTTGGGGAACTCATCGATGGAGCGCAGTACGTACCCGGCCTGGAAGTCCATCAGCGGGCGTTCGGTCACGGTGGGGTCGTCGTTGTCCGGGACGCACCGGTCGTACCCGTGGGCGTCCATGTGGCGCAGCAGCCGCACGACGTACTCGCTGACCAGGTCGGCCTTGAGGGTCCACGACGCGTTGGTGTACCCGATCGTGAAGGCGAAGTTCGGCACGCCGCTGAGCATCATGCCCTTGTACGCCATGGTCTCCGGCAGCGCGACGTCACGGCCGTCGACGGTGAGGCGTACGCCGCCGAGCGGCAGCAGCCGCAGGCCGGTGGCGGTGACGACGATGTCGGCCGTCAGCTCGATGCCGGACGCGAGACGCAGCCCGTTCTCGGTGAACTCCTCGATCCGGTCGGTGACCACCGACGCCCGTCCGCCGCGGATGGCGGCGAACAGGTCACCGTCGGGCGCGACGCACAGCCGCTGGTCCCACGGCTGGTAACGCGGTTTGAAGTGGGTGTCGACGTCGTACCCCGGCGGCAGCAGCCGCGCCGTCGCCCGGCGGATGATCGACCGGACCACGCGCGGCCGACGGCGGCTGAGCCGATAGAACAGCGAGGTCGTCACGACGTTCTTCCACCGCGTGACCGGGTACGCGCGGCGGTCCCCGAGCAGCCGCCGCAGAACGCCCGCGATCGCGTCCTCGGACGACAGCGCGATGATGTACGTCGGCGAGCGTTGCAGCATCGTCACCCGGGCCGCCCGCTCGGCCATCGCCGGTACGAGCGTCACCGCCGTCGCGCCGCTGCCGATCACGACGACGTCCTTGCCGGTGTGGTCGAGATCGTCCGGCCAGTGCTGCGGGTGGACGACGGTGCCCCGGAACCGCTCGACGCCGGGGAAGTGCGGCGTGTGGCCGGCGTCGTAGCGGTAGTAGCCACTGCAGGCGTACAGGAAGCGGGCGGTCAGGCGTACCGTCTCGCCCTCGTGGACCGCCTCGACCGTCCAGCGGGCGTCCGCGCTGGACCACTCCGCGCGGACCACCCGGTGCCCGAACCGGACGTGCCGGTCGATGCCGGCCTCGGTGGCGGTGGCGCGGATGTAGCGCAGGATCGACGGGCCGTCGGCGATGGCCTTCGCCTCCGTCCACGGCCGGAACCGGTACCCGAGGGTGTTCATGTCCGAGTCCGACCGTACGCCGGGGTACCGGAACAGGTCCCAGGTGCCGCCGATCGCGTCGCGGGCCTCCAGGATCGTGTAGGTCCGTCCGGGAAAGGCCGACTGGAGGTGGTACGCCGCGCCGACGCCGGACAGGCCCGCTCCGATGATCAGGACGTCGAAGTGCTCGGTCACCAGGGCACCCTCCTTGTCGCGGGTACCGTCAGGGAGCTCGTCGTCATGGCCGGGCCTCGGCCGTCACGGTGGTGGGCGGCGACGCGGGGGACCGCCGGCGGCGTACGACCGCGAGGCCGCCCTTCGCCGGAGCGTTGGCGACGCCGCGCGAGTGCCACCGCTCGTCGCGTTCGGCCGTCGGCACCAGCGTGAAGTCACGCAGCAGCGTGCGCAGGGTGACGTTCATCTCCATGGTCGCGAACGCCGCGCCGACACAGCGCCGCGTGCCGCCGCCGAACGGGATCCACTGGTGCAGGTCCGGCTTCGCGTCGAGGAAGCGGTGCGGGTCGAAGGCCCGCGGGTTCGGGAAGATCGACTCGTCGTCGTGGATCAGCGAGATGCCGACCAGAACCGTGGACCCCTTCGGCAGGACCCACGGCCCGAGTTCGAAGACGTCGGCCGTGACCTTCCGCCCGACGAGGTCGATGACCGGGCGGGTGCGCTGCACCTCCAGGATCGTCGCCTCGCGCAGCGCGTGGCCGCCCGCGTCGTTCTCCGCGACGAGCTCCCCGAGCAGGTCCGGGTGCCGGCGGAGCCGTTCGACCGCCCAGGCGAGGGTGGTCGCCGTCGTCTCGTGCCCGGCGGCGAGCAGGGTGAGCAGCTGGTCGGCGATCTCGCCGTGGCTCATCCGGGAGCCGTCCTCGTAGCGGCTCTGCAACAGCAGCGCGAGGACGTCGTCGCGCCGGTCGAGGTCGTCCTGTTCCGCCTTGGAGATCAGCTTCTCGACGATCGCGTCGTACTCCCGGCGCGCGATCCAGAACCGCCCCCAGGGACTCCACCGGCCGAGGTCGACCTTGGGCAGGGGCAGGACGGCCAGCCGGGAGCCGAGCGCGACGGCCGACGGGAGCAGCGTGCGCAGCCGGGCGAACTCGGCACCTTCCGCGCCGAACACCGCGCGCAGGATGGCGTTCAGCGTGATGCGCATCATCGACGGCAGCGTGGCGAACGCCTGGTCCTGCGGCCAGGAGGCCATCTCGCGCACGGCCTCCTCCTCGATGATCTCCTCGTACGCGGTGAGCCGGCGGCCGTGGAAGGGCGGGACCAGCAGCTTGCGCTGCTCGCGGTGCTCCGCTCCGGTCAGCGCGAAGAGCGAGCCGGGCCCGAGCACGCGCCCGAGGTTGGGCTCGACGTTCTCCACGACGTCGGGCCCCGCGGTGAACAGCTGCCTGACCTGCGCGGGGGCGCTGATGACCGTGGCCCGGCCGAAGACCGGCACGTTGACGGAGAACGCGTCGCCGTACCGGTCGCGCATGCGCCGCATCCCGCGCATGGGTGCGAGAAGGGAGAAGAGGCCCTGCAGGAACCGGGGGCTCGGCGGGCCAGGAGGGAGCGTCGCGGTCGTCATGTCCGATGGCACCTTCCCCTGGGGGTACGCGACGGTACCAGCCGCACGGTACGCCGCCGTACCATCTGGTTCAAGGCCCCATGCCCGTACGATCGGGTTCAAGGCCTCGTGCGAGGTGAGAGGTATAGCGTGAGCCCGATGACGACTGTCCGGCGCCTTCAGGACGAGACGGCGACCGCGGACGACGACGCCGGCCGCTTCCGCCGCCGGCTGCTCGACGGCCTCGCCACGTCCATCAAGGAACAGGGCTACCGCAACACCACGATCGCCGACATCGTCCGCCGCGCCCGCACCTCCCGGCGGACGTTCTATGAGTACTTCTCCAGCAAGGAGGCCTGCTTCGTCGCGCTGCTCACCGCCGCGAACGCGGAGATGATCGAGCGGATCCTCGCCGCCGTCGACCCGGCCGCCCCGTGGAAGGTCCAGGTGCGCCAGGCGATCGAGGAGTGGATCGACTGCGCGGAGGCCGAACCCGCCATCATGCTGAGCTGGATCCGCGACGTGCCGTCCCTGGGCGACGCCGCACGCCGCCTCCAGCGCGACATGACCGAGGCCTTCATCGCCATGATTCAGACGCTCTGCGACACCGACGAGTGGCGCGCCAACGGCCCCGGCCCGGTCTCGCGGCAGCTGACCATCATGCTCCTCGGCGGCCTGCGCGAACTCACCGCCATCACGGTCGAGGACAGCGGTCGCGTACGCGACGTCAGCGAGGTCGCCGTCCAGGCCTCGATCGCCCTCCTGGCCCACCGTCAGCCGGCGGGCCGGGGCGAAGACGGGGACGGCGGCCCGGAGGAGCGACCGTGCCCCTGACCCCACGCGCGCCTGCCCGGCCCGACCCGGCCGCGAGCCATCGGGCCATCGAGAATCTCATCGCGCGGTACGCCGAACTCGTCGACGGCGGTGACTTCGCCGGTCTCGGTGCACTCCTGGCCGGCGCCACCTTCACCGGTAGCGGCTCACCCGTGAGCGGAGCGGACGCGATCGAGGAGATGTTCCGCCGCACGCTGATCGTGTACGGCGACGGCACGCCCCGGACCAAGCACGTCACCACCAACGTCATCATCGAGCTCGACGAGGACACGGCCGCCGCGCGGTCGTACGTCACCGTGTACCAGGCGCTACCCGAACTTCCCCTTCAGCCCATCGCCGTCGGGCGTTACCACGACCGGTTCGCCTGCGACGGCACGAGCTGGCGGTTCACCGAGCGGCGCGTGCACATCGACCTCGTCGGGGACGTCAGCCGGCACCTGCGGGCGGCGGCCGGATAACGGCGCCGGATGGCTCGGGGAGGGCGGCGGACCCCGCCTCCCCGAGCCATCCGGATCAGGCGATCTTCTTTGGGCGGTAGGCGTGGTACTGGCTGCCTGCGGACAGACCGTAGTCGCGGGTGCGGTGGTCCGTGCCGTAGCCGCCGCGCTGCTCGTACTCCCAGTAGAGCGTGTGCGCGGTGTTCGCCCACTTCTCGAAGATGACGACGTGGCGGGTGTTGCTGTCGCCGGTCGCGTCGATCACCAGGTCGCCCGGTTGCAGCTGCGACATCGAGATGCGCGTGCTGACCGACGGCGCGGCCAGGCCGACGGTGTTCAGGCCGGGCCTGCCCAGTTCGAGGGCCATCGAGGCGTAGCCCGAGCAGTCGGTGCGGTAGCCGTTGTGCGTCCTCGACTGGCTGTACGGCACGCGCATGGCGGTGTGCGGGTGCCACGTCTGCGCGTTGGCGAGCACCCGGGCGCGACTGATGGTCGCGAGCCGCGTGACGCCCGTGTCCCGCGACGCGGCCAGCACGGTGAGGTTCGTCGAGCCGGTCTCGGAGAGGGACGACGCCGGGGTCGCGGTGAGCCCGTACACGGCCGCCGCCGCGCCGGAGAGCGCGAGGGCGCCGGCGCCGATACGAACCGCGAGACGCGGTGTGCGCATGAGCTTCTCCTTCTGTTTCGGGTTACGGCGTTCCAGGGAGTGCATGTGCCGTAGACCGGACGCTGAACAACGTAAATAGCCGACGCTCTCTGGCGCCATAGAATTGGCGACTCCGGTGCCGGTATCTCCTTTTTATGGCGCTCTAGCAGGGCATACTCCGGTGGATTGGGATGGCGAAAGAGTGGAAAATATCGCGGCGACAACCGCCGGAAAATGCGTGAATTAAACTGATAGCGAGGCAATGATGGAGGGTCTCGAACGGGCGGGCCGCGATCGCGAGGAGGCTTCCGCTCCCTCGGCGTGAACCCGTCCGGTCGCGCGATCGCGTCTTTCCGAGGAGATCCAACCGATTGGTACACCGACGTACCGTTCGACTGGTACGGTCAAGTACCGCCTCTCTCCGTCCCCCGGGAGAAATCATGCGCGCGACGCGTCTGACGAAGTACGCGGCCCTCGCCGGCGCACTGGCCGCACCCCTGTCGGTGGCGAGCCCGGCCTCCGCGTCCGGCCCGGCGAGTTCGGCCTACGGCATCTACGCCGGCGGCGCACTGGCCATTCCGGCACAGCCGGCGGTGACCTCCGCGACCCAGCCGCACCGCAAGGCGCTGGAGCTCCCGAAGAACCCGGTGTTCAACCTCGCGCTGTTCACCGTGGAGGCCAAGGGCCACCACGCGTCGGCCAGCGTCCTGGACCTGAAGCTGAGCCATCCCGGGCTCAAGACGAAGCTCCCCACCGGGCTGCTCTCCGCCCAGGCGATCGCCGCGAAGTGCGACAACGGCGTCGGCTCGGCCCACCTCGCCGACATCTCGGTGGCGGGCCACGACGTGCCGATCGGCGGCCCGCCCAACACCGACGTCGTCATCCCGACGCGTGGCTTCGGCCTCCGCGTGACGCCCGACAAGCAGGTCCAGAACCCCGACGGCACGCTGACGGTCATCGCCCTGGAGCTGGACATCTCGATCGGCGGCAGCATCCAGACGATCGACCTCGCCTCCGCCACCTGCGGACGCGCGGACGGCAAGCCGGCCCCGACCCCGACCGTGCCCGGCACGAAGAGCTCCTCCTCGTCCGACTCGGCCGCCGCCGGCGGCACGCCGTCCACGGTGCCCGTCAAGGAGGCGCCGCGTCCCACTCCGGTCCCGATGGACCTCCCGGTCACCGGCTGAGCGCGGGACGGTAGGAGAACAAGCCCGGCGAGCGAACGTCGGTGGCTGATCGCCGGACCGGCTCTCGCTCAGGGGCGGGGCGGTGTCACAGGCGGTCGGGGTGTGGGGCGCCCGCGCCGCGGAGCAGGGTGTCCACGACGAGCGTCGCGAGGGCGTCGGTGTCCTGGTCGTCCCTGCTCTGCGCGGCCTCGTGGATAAGGGCGTAGTAGACGCGGCGGGTCCAGGGAATGTCGACGTCGGTGCGGAGGACGCCTGCCTCCCGGGCCCGGCGGAGCAGTCGTTCGCACGTGTCCCGTATCTCGCTGTAGACGCGTGCCACCTCCGGGTTGGCCGAGGAGGCCTGGCTCATCGCGAAGCCCCAGCTGATCTTGACGCTGAGGACGTTCGCCGTCGTCTGGTAGAGGGCGACCAGCGGCGGAGCCGTGTCCGGGTGGGCGGAGTCCACCGCCGCGGCGAACCGCTGGGTGGCCCACACCGCCAGGGCGTCGATGAGCGCGTCGCGGGTGGCGAAGCGCCGGTGCACGGTGGTGCGCGCGACGCCGGCGGCCTCGGCGATCTGCTCCATCGTGGCCGCGGGATCGCGGCTGAGGGTGCGTTCGGCCGCCTCCAGGATCGCCCTCATCGTGCGTTCGGCGTCCGCGCGTAGCGGTCGGCCGCCGGCGGGCGCCGGCGGCCGCTGTGTCTTCATGGGGAAAGCATACGGCAGTGTCACTGCTCACGGCATAGTTGCGTCATCAATGTTGCGTGTTCTACTTTTAATGCGCCCCTGACGACGCGTCTAGCGGGCGCCCTCGGAAAGGTTGGAACACGTGGAGTACACCCGCCTCGGCCGCAGCGGCCTTACGGTGTCCCGGCTCGTCCTCGGCACCATGAACTTCGGGTCGCGAACGTCCGAAGAGGACAGTCACGCGATCATGGATCGTGCGCACGAGCACGGCATCAACTTCTTCGACACGGCCGACGTCTACGGCGAGCAGCAGGGTGAAGGCGCCACTGAGGCGATCATCGGCCGATGGTTCGCCCGGGGTGGCGGCCGACGCGACAGGACCGTCCTGGCCACCAAGGTCTTTCTTCCAACGGGCGACGGGCCGAACGAGAACGGGCTGTCCGCGCTGCACATCCGGCGCGCGGTCGACGCCTCACTCAAGCGCCTGCGGACCGACCACATAGACCTCTACCAGATGCACCACATCGACCGGAACACGCCGTGGGACGAGATCTGGGAGGCCTTCAGCGTCCTGCACCGGCAGGGAAAGGTCCTCTACTTCGGCTCGTCCAACTTCGCCGGCTGGCACATCGCCCAGGCGCAGGAAGCCGCCCGGTCCCGGCACTTCCTCGGACTGGTCAGCGAACAGTCGATCTACAACCTGATGTCACGCTGGGTCGAACTTGAGGTGCTGCCCGCCGCGCGCCAGTACGGGGTCGGGGTGATCCCGTACTCGCCGCTGCACGGGGGAGTGCTCAGCGGCGTCCTGCGCAAGCAGCGTGAGGGAGGCGCCGTCCGCAGCGGCTCGGGTCTCTGGGCCGCCGCGTTCGCCGAGCAGCGGGAATCCGTCGAGGCGTACGAGAAGTTGTGCGCCGACCTCGGCGAGGACCCGGCCCACGTCGGACTGGCATGGCTGCTCGCGCAGGACGGCGTGACCGGACCGATCATCGGACCGCGGACGGCCGAACAGCTCGACGGCTCGCTGCGCGCGCTGCGGATCACCCTGGACGACGACACGCTCGCCATGCTGGACGAGCTCTTCCCGCCGCCCGCACCCAACGGGGCCAAGCCCGCGCCCGAGGCGTACGCCTGGTGACCAGGCCCGGAGACCAGCGCATCGCCGGCGCCGGGTATCTCGGGAGCCCCGCCGGTCAGGACGCGGGGAAGGCGACGGTGGCGATCACCGGCACCTGATCCGACGTCTTGACGTGCTGGGACGTGACGCCGCAGGAGACCGAGGCGTCGCGAGGGACGAAGAGGTAGTCGAGCTTGGCGCCTCGGGTGCCGTTCTCGTGCTGGTAGGTGCCGCGGCCGGTGCGCGCCCCGCCCTGGGCGGACTGGTCGCACTCCTTGTACCTCCTGTACAGCGGGACCAGCGGGCTGCGGTCGCCGGCGCCCCCGTTGGCGTCGGGCGCGATGGAGTTCAGGTCGCCCCCGAGCACGACGCGGCCCTGGCCGCCAGCGTCCTTGATCAGGTCCGTGACCTGCGCCGTCTGTGCCTTCCAGAACGCGTCCGGGGCCGCGGGGTCCTTGCCGAGCAGCGGCGTCAGCTGGGTGCCGCAGACCCCGGCCCGGTACGTCGGCACCGTGGCGCAGACGGCGACCTGGTGGACGTTCCAGTGTCCCCAGCGGTCGCGCGTGTGGGGCACGTCGGCGTCCGGGTAGTAACGGACGTCGAACGAGGTGTTCTCGTGGACGCCGACGGCGATGCCGAAGTAGCCGCGCGAGGCGCCGTTCTGCGGGTGGCAGAGGCGCGGTCCGGCCTTGGCGTTCGGCGTCGCTCCGCTGCCCTGGTCGAGGATCGGGGCGAAACGGAACCGCCAGCCGGACATCCCGTCGAGGCGTTCGAGCGCTTCGAGGTCGGCCGAGCACAGCTCCTGGAGGAAGACCACGTGCAGGCCGGCCACGGCGCGCATGTGCCAGCGGATCCCGTACGCGACCTTGTCGGTCTGCCGGCCGTTGACGCAGATGGCGTTCGCCTGGGCCGGATCCGCCGACGGGCCGCCGTCGGCACAGGTCGCCCAGGTCATGACCTTGAGCCCCGCGGTGGTCGCCGGCGTGCCGCGGTCGCGCAGCGAGTAGGCGCCCGCCGCCCCGGCGACTGTCAGCATCGCGACCAGTGCCCCGAGCGCGAGGAACCCCCGACGGCCCCGCAGGCCCCGCGCACGGCGGCGCGGAAGGTCGGCGCCGGGCGACGGCGGCGCGGCGGCGGACGGGCCCACCGGCCCCTCGGGCCCGAAGTTCGCGGGCAGCGGCCCGAGCTGGTCGAACACCTCGATGGGCTCGCCGTCCGCGTTGTACGCGGGGACCTCCAGCGGAAGGGACACCGTGGTGAGCAGTTCCGCGGCCGCCCGTGCACTGGCCGGGCGGTGGGCGGGGTCCGGGTGGCACATCGCCCGTACGACGTCCCACAGCATCGGCGGAACACCGCTCGGCGGCTCGGCCGCCGGAAGGGCCGCGCTCCTCTCCGGTGAGTCCTCCCCGGTGAGCATCTGGCGCACGACGACCCCGAGTGCGTAGACGTCGCGGGCCGGGTCCGGGGGAGCTCCCTCGTATGCCTCCGGCGGCAGGTAGCCGGGCGTGCCGAGAATGACGCCGGTGTCCGTCACCGGCGCCTCGTACACCTGGAGCGCGATGCCGAAGTCGGCGAGGCGGGCCTGCGGCTCACCCGTACCGGTCGCCTCCAGCAGGACGTTGCCGGGCTTGACGTCGCGGTGTAAGAGTTCGGCCTCGTGAACGTGCCGGAGCGCGGACAGCAGCTGCCCGGCGATCCGGGCGGCGTACGGCGGAGGCAGCGCCCCGTGGTCGCGGATCAGCGTCTGCAGGGAGCCGCCCCGCATGAGCTCCATCGCGATCACGACGTCGCCGTCGTCCGCGGCCCAGGCGTACGGGCACACGACGTGGGGGTGGTGCAGCCGCACACCCTGCTCGCGCACGACGCGGATCAGGCCGCCCGCGTCACGCTGCCGGAACACCTTGGCCGCGCAGTAACGCCGGGCACGGTGATCGTAGGCGCGCCACACCTGCCCGGTCGCACCGCGCCCGATGGGATCGACGAGAGTGAACCGTCCGACCACCGCTTCCGCCACGGCACACACGATATTCCGCTCGCGTCTACGGCAACGGCCGGACGTCGGCCGCACGCGCTCACTACGCGCGGCTCACCGGCCCGTCCTGACCGACCCGTCCGCGAGCTCAGCGGGCCGCGGCGGCCTCCACGGACACCGACGGCAGGCGCACCGTGAACGCCGCCCCGCGGCCCGGCTCCCCGGTCGCGCTCACCCGGCCGCCGTGGCTGTCGACCACCTCCCGTACGAGGGCCAGGCCCAGGCCGAACCGGCGCCCGTCACCGGCGTTGCCGTGCTTGAAGCGTTCGAAGATCAGCCGCTCCTTGGCCTGGTCGAAACCGACGCCGTCGTCCCGGACGGTGAGGACCACCTCGCGGCGCTTGCCCGTACGGTCGAGGGTCAGCTCGATGTGCCCGCCCGGCGTCGTGTGGTCGAGGGCGTTGTCGACCAGCGCGCCCACGACGCGGCGCAGGGCGGCGGGCACGCCGAGGACCAGGTACGCGCCGGGGTCGCGGCGCACCTCCAGGGCGATGGACCGGGCCTGCGCCCGCGCGGACTCGGCGTCGGCCACCGACTCCACGACGGCCGCGAGATCGACGAGCTCCCGGCGCGCCGTCGCCTGGCCCAGCTGCGCGGACATGAGCAGGTCCTCGATCACCTCGCCGAACTGCCGGGTGTCGGAGACGATCGTGCGCAGGTCCTTGTCGATGTCCGCGGTGGCCGCCCGGCGGGCGAGCAGCTGCGCGCGCGTGTGCAGCCGGGTCAGCGGCGTGCGCAGCTCGTGGCTGGCGTCGGCCACGAAGCGGCGCTGCCTGCGCAGCGCCTCCTCCAGCGGCGAGATGGCGCGCCGTGCCAGCACCTGCCCGGTCACCAGCGCGGCGAGCAGCCCGGCGAGTTCGGCGACGGTGAGCGCGAGGTAGAGCCGCTGCCGTTCCTGCTGCTGGTACCGCAGGTCCATGGCGGCCTGGACGACCATGTCGCCGCGGCGTCCGGTCCGGATGAGGTAGTCGATCCCGCCGATCCTGCGACGTTCGACCAGCGTCGCGCCGCCGTTCGCCACCCGCCGCAGGCTGGAGCGGACCGGCAGGTCGGCCGGTGCGCTCGGCGTACCGCGGAGCGAGCCGCGGTCCTGCGCGAACATCCACACACACGGCGGCGGGCTCTCGATGCTGCTGCGGGCCACGTAGAACCGCAGGTCACGCTGGGCGTCGCGTTGCTGGCCCCCGGTGGTCGTGAGGAACATCAGCGCCCCGACGACCAGCACCACACCGGTGATCGCGCCGGCGAGCTGCGCGGTGAGCAACCATCGCGCCCTGGCCAGCGACCGGCCGTCGGACTCCTCTGGTCCTTTCATAGCTCTCCCAGCCGGTAGCCGAAGCCCCGGACGGTGCGTACGGCCCCGCGGCCGAGCTTACGGCGAAGGTAGTGAACGTAGGTGTCGACGATGGAGTCGGTGGCCGCGTCCTGGAAGACCGTCAGCTGCAGGTCCTCGCGCGTGTGCACCGCCTTCGGGCGGCTCGCCAGCGTCCGCAGCAGCTCGAACTCCCGCTTGGAGAGCTCGACCTCCTCGCCGTCCGGCAGCAGCACCCGCCGGCGCACCAGATCGATCTCGGCGGCGCCGAGCGGGAGCGTGCGGGTGGCGTCGCGGTGCCGCCGGTGCAGCGCCCGTATCCGGGCCAGCAGTTCCTCGATGTCGAACGGCTTGACGAGGTAGTCCTCGGCCCCGGAGTCGAGCCCGGCGACCCGGTCGGCCACCGTGCCGAGAGCGGTGAGCACGAGCACGGGCGTGGCGATCCCCTTGCGCCGGATCCGCCGGATCAGGTCGAGGCCGTCGACGGCGGGCAGCACCCGGTCGATGACGAGGACGTCGTACGCCCGGGTCAGCGACAGGTGCAGGCCGCGCTGGCCGTCCGCGGCCGTGTCGACCTGGTAGCCCTCACCGGTGAGGAGTTCCTTCAGCATCTCGGCGATCTCTGTGTCGTCCTCGACGATGAGCATTCGCCGCGGTGGGTCTGACAGCTCGGTCACCACGAGGTAAAGCATCGCACGGTGATCGGCTCGGCGAGAGGAGGAATGTCATGTTATGTCGAGCAGCCTTCCGGGGTTGACCGAGCTGACCTGATGGACCTCCTTCTCGGTCAGGCCGAAGGCGTTCATGTGCGCCCGGAGCAGGCGCAGCGCCTCGACAGTGTGGGGGAACAGCGGCTCACCGGCGTCGCTGGACAGCGTCACGTGGTCGGTGCCGAGCGCCTGGATCGTCCGGCACATGTCCGCCGGATTCACCCCGAGCAGCGGCGAGATCTCGTCGTAGGTGAAGTTCAGGTACACGCCCGCGGAGGCGAGCTCCTTCATCTGGTCCAGGGAGAGGTCGATGAAGGGGCTGAACGGGTGGTCGATCACCGCCTTGGTGATGCCGAGGTTCCGCACCTCCTCGGCCATCGCGAAGATCTCCTCGTGTGTCGCGTGGGCGAACGAGACCATCACGTCCCGGTCGGCGACCATCCGGAAGATCTCCTTGTACTCGGGCTTGAGCCGCCCGTGCTCGTCGAGCGTGTACGCGCCCACCTTCAGCGCCTGGTCCCAGGGCAGCGGATCGCTCCACTCCTTCGGATCGGTGCTGCCGCCCCACCAGATCGGCGGCCCGCCGACCTTGCTCAAGGTGTTCGCGCTGCGGAAGACCGGCATCCAGACCGCGGAGACGCCGTCGTCCAGGTGCCGGCGCGCCGCCTCCACGAGCGGCAGCCCACGCGTGTCGGTCGCGATCCAGCCCGACCACACCCGGATCGGCTCGATCCCGGTCTCCCCGCTCCAGGCGGCCAGGTCCCGCTCGATCTCGCGGACGACGGCGGCGGGGCCGGCCGCCGCCGGCTTGTTCATGCCCTGCACGCTCTTGTACAGCAGTCCGCCCATGCCGCTGGCCGAGGCCAGCTTGGCGATGGCCAGTGCGTCCTGCTGCCCCTCGTGCGCGTGGCAGTGGATGTCGATCGCTCCCTCCACGCCGCGGATGGCGGGCGGGTGCAGCGGCTCGGCGCGGTAGCCCATGCGGGCGCGGTACGCGTCCAGGAACCGGTCGTGCGGCGCGTTGTTCGGCTTGCGGAGCCGCGTCTCGGCGAACTCCTCCATGTCCAGGTCCATGAGGTCTCAGCCCTCCTGTTCGACGGGTGTGACGGCTTCCACGAGCGGCCGGCCGGCGGTCTCGATGCCGGTGCGCCACAGCGCGTACGCGGCGGCGGCGACCGGGACGGCGGAGACGAGCGCGAGCGTCCCGATGCGCGGTGCCGTGGTCAGCAGCACCGGGCCGAGCATGCCCCCGACCTTGCTCGACGCGGCGGCCACGCCGCTGCCGGTGGCGCGCAGCGTCGTGGGGTAGACCTCGGCGGCGTACGGGGCGAGCATCGCGATCATGCCGGCCGCGCCGGACAGCAGGAGGCTGATCAGGGCGACGAGCAGCGCCCCGTGACCGGGCCCGCTCGGGTCGAGCACGCCGAACAGCAGGAGCACCAGCCCCGTGACCCCCGCGTAGGCCAGCATGGCCCGCCGGCTGCTCCACCGGGCGTACGCCACGGCGGCCACCGCGGTGGCCGGCAGCGCGAACACCGAGGACAGGAGCAGCAGGTCGCTGGGCCGCGTCCCCGAGCCCGCCGTCTGCAGGAACACCGGCAGGAACGTGATGAAACCCCAGTTCACGACGCCCCAGCCGAGCCCGTACACGAGGATGCCGGTGGTACGGGGCAGCAGCGACCCCGTCAGCAGCGCGGGCAGCCGCAGCGGGGGAGCGCCGGTGGCGGAGGCGGGATCGGCGAGGACGGCGCGCACTCCGTACCGGTGCATCACCTCGGCCGCCTCCTCGTCCCGGCCGCAGGCGAGCAGGAAGCGCGGCGACTCGGGGATCCACCGGGTGAGCACGACGAGCAGCACGCCGGTCGGCGCCCCGAGCAGCCAGAGCACGCGCCAGCTCAGGTGCGGCACCAGCAGCGAGGTCGCGCCGCTGGCGATGAGGTAGCCGAGCGCGGCGGCCATACCGCTCTGCAGCACCAGCAGCCAGCCCCGCTGCCGCGCCGGGATCGACTCCGACATCAGCGAGTACGCGACGGGCAGCATGCCGCCGGCGGCGATGCCCATGGCGAAGCACATCGCCAGGTTCCAGCCGAACGACGGCATGAAGCCGCAGATCGACGTGGCGACGTACATCAGCCCGGTGAACAGGATCGTCGACCGGCGGCCGAAGACGTCGGCGAGGTAGCCCCACAGCAGCGAGCCGACCACGGTGCCGGTGATGCCGGCGAACGGCAGCGACGCGATCTCCGAACGGTCGAGCCCGTACTCCTTGACCATGCCGGGGGCGACGAACCCCAGCGAAGCCGGCTTCATCGTGTCGATGACCAGGCCGACGAACAGCACGATCGCCAGGACACGGTGGGCCGGGCTCAGCTCGGCCCGGTCCAGGGCCGCGTACCGCTGCGTCGCCGGGACCCGGCGCGCTCGCGCGGCCAGCTCGGCGCGGCCCGGCAGCAGGCCCCAGACGGCGAGCACCAGCCCGGCGGCGATCAGCACCATGCCGGCGGTCATGAGACCGCTCATCGGCATGCCGGCCATCATGAAGTGGTCGTGGCGGGCCATCAGATAGTCGGGCACGTGCATCGCGACCCCGGCCAGCACGAGGACCGAGCCGGCCGGGAACCCGTACCGTTTCATCGCGTCGCCTCCGCGAAGTAGCGGGCGGCCGGCGATCGGCGCCGGGCGTCCCAGACCATGTAGGTGCCGAAACCGAGCTGGACCACGCTGCGCCAGACGTCCTCCCACCGGTCGCGCAGGCGGAGCAGCGCGAGCCGGGCGCGGAGGGCGCGGTCTCCCGGACGGGCGCCGTCGTCCGTACGGGGGAGGAGGACGCACGGTCCCCGGTTCGGCAGCGACCGGGTGTGGGCGGCCGACGAGCGGACGGCGAACCGGCGCAACGTCTCCCGCGCGACCACGCGCATCGTCAGCGGCGCCACGCCCTTGGCCGGGCAGGCCCGGTTGGCGGTGACCCCGAACGGGATGTGGTTGGCCTCGCGCACCCGCAGCGTCCGCCAGCGGTCCGGGTCGAACCGCTCGGGGTCCTCATAACCGGCCGTGTGGAAGGCGGGGTAGTCGAAGCACAGCACCGAGCCGGCCGGCAACGTCGTCCGCTCGTCCACGGTGATGTCCTCAGAAGTGATGCGGTGCGCGATGCCGAACAGCGGGTAGCGGCGCAGGCTCTCGTTGATCACCTGGTCCAGGTACGCGTCGTCGCCCGGGTCGCGCGCCAGGCGTTCCTGCACCTCCGGATGCTGGGCGATCGCCATCAGCAGGTGCGCCATCGCCTCGGACATCTGGACGACGGCCGTGTTGAAGAAGGCGCCCTGGAGGTAGAACACCCGCTCCTCGCGCGACAGCGACGACGGCAGCGCGTGCGGGATCTCCTCCAGCCGTTCCCGCAGGTACGCGGTCAGCCGCGCGCGCCGGTCCATGTGCCGCAGGCCGCAGCACTTGAGCGCGGTCACGACGTCGTCGGCGTTGCCGACGATGAGGGCGCGGGCCTCCGGCGGGCACGGCCGGCCGAAGACGAGCTCGTAGTAGAGATCCGCCCAGATCGGCATCATCAGGTCGCGCAGGCGGACGAAGCCCGGCCGGGTGGCGTCGAGCGTACGGGCGGCGCAGGCGGCGGCGAGGCGTTCGACCTCCGCTTTGGGGCGGGCCAGGATCCGCCGGGTGGTACGCGCGACCTCCTCGTACCGCTCGCCCGGTTCCAGATGCTCCTGGTGCACCTCGGGGCCGGGGGCCAGCCAGTACCAGAACAGGTCCGACAGCCGCGCGCCCCGGCTGCGGCCGTCGGCCGCCGGGTCGGAGTAGACCCGTGTGAAGTGCCGGACGCCGACGCTCCGGCCGGGGATCGGGACGCCCTCGTCGCCGTTGATCCGGGCGAAGATCCACATCCGCAGCGCCACGACGATCCGGGGCAGCCAGTACGGCAGGCTCCCCACCACGGCGACGATCGCGAGAACGGTGAGGGTCAGTGGCAGCACCGGGTCTCCCGTACGAGGTCGCGGGTGACCGCGCGCGGCCCGTCGCAGCCGCAGAGGGTGAGCGTGTGGGCGGTCTCGGCGCGCAGCATCTCCAGCACGCGCACGACCCCGGCCTCGCCGTCGGCGGCCAGGCCCCACAGGACCGGCCGGCCGACCGCGACCGCCCGCGCTCCCAGGGCGAGCGCCTTGACCACGTCGGTGCCGCGCCGGACGCCCCCGTCGAGCAGCAGCGGCACCCGCCCCTCGACCGCCTCCGCGATGAGCGGGAGCTGGTCGATCGTCGCGGGCATCGTGTCGAGCTGACGGCCGCCGTGGTTGGAGACCAGGAGGGCGTCGACGCCCCGTTCGACCGCGAGGCGGGCGTCCAGCGGATGCAGCGCGCCCTTGAGCACGATCGGCAGCGGCGTGATCTCGCGCAGCCAGTCGATGTGGCGCCAGGAGATCTCCGGGGAGAGCACGACCTGGCGTACGCTGCCCGGCTCGCCGCCGCGCAGCTCCCGCAGGTTCTCACACCGGATCCCGTCGGGCAGGTCGTGGAAGGCGTTCCGGTCGTTGCGCTCGTGACGGCCCAGCGCGGGGGAGTCGACGGTGACCACCAGGGCGCGGCAGCCCGCGGCCTCCGCGCGCCGGACGATCGCCTCGGTGAACCCGAGGTCGGGCTGGATGTAGAGCTGGAACCACAGGGCGGGGTCCGCGGCGACCTTGCCGGCCTCGGCCGCGATGTCCTCGATCGCCACGGTGGACAGCATCGCCGCGATCATGATCGTGCCGGCCTCCGCGGCGGCACGGGCCGTGGCGCGCTCGGCGTCCGGGTGGGCCAGCCGGTGGAAGGCCGTGGGCGACATGACGATCGGCATCGACGCGTCCGCGCCGAGCAGGGTGACGTCGAGGGTGGGCGCGGCGGCACCGCGCAGCACCCTGGGCACGAGGGCGAGGCGGGCGAAGGCGGACTCGTTCGCCCGCACCGTGATCTCGTCCTGCGCGGCGCCGGCGAAGTAGTCGTAGTGCACGGGGTCGAGGCGTTCGCGGGCGAGGGCCTCGAACTCGCGAACATTCACCGGGTCCATGGTCAGACCTCCGCCAGCTTCGGCGCGAGGAAGTCGCGCAGCGGGAGGCGGTACTCCTCCTCACCCGACCAGTCGTTGCAGATGTCCTCCTTCAGCCGCAGCTCGGCGAGCACCTGGCCGCGGTGGTGGTGCCGGACCACCGGATGCAGGTACCGGTCGTCCAGGCTCGGGTCGGCCTCCCATGCGCGGCCGGCCTCGACGTCGAACGGGTCGATCGAGGAGTGGCCGCGGCCGTACTCCAGCGAGATCGTGAAGTAGCGGTCGGCCTGGCCGAAGTCGCTGTCCCGTACGTAGTCGAACGGCATCTCCTCGTAGTAGCGCGCGGTCCCGTCCGGCCCGACGGTGATCAGGTCGCAGAGGAAGCCGTACTGCTGCCAGAGCGCCGAGGTGCGGTTGATCCGGGCCAGCACGGCGTCGGCCAGCTCGTCGGCCATTTCGGAGGGTTTCGGCGCCGACAGTTCCCTGGACGGCCATTCGACGCCTTCGTATTTGCGCTCGAACATGTGCCACAGCGCGCGGACGCCGTAGCGGAACCCGTGCAGGAAGGCGCTCGTGTATTTCTTGAAGTCGCGGACCTGCGTCAGCGTTCCGGCGAAATAGAGGCCCGGCACGTTGACCGACTCCCATTCGCTGGTCAGCGCCGGGAAACGGTCGTTTATCGTCAGCTCCGGCCGGCACCCGTCGGTGAATATCGAGCTGTCGAGCTTGAACCCGGTACAGGCGATGACCCGGTCGTAGGCGAGCCGCACGACCTTGTCGCGGCGCGCGTAGCTCAGCGTCATCACGAACTCGTCGCCCTGGCGTTCGATCCGCTGGATCGTGCCGTCGAGGACCATGTTCTGGGTCTTGAGCTGGTAGGTGTCCAGGAAGTTGTTGTTCACCGCGCGGAGGTGCCCGATGAAGTGGGTGCGCCAGGCGAACTTGATCGCGCTCGGCCCGACCACGTGGATGACGGCGGCCTTCTCGGTGAGGTTGTCCGCCGTCTCGAACGCCGAGTTCCCCTTGCCGATGATGAGGACGCGCTGGTCGGTGAAGTCCTCCGGATCGACCGACACCTCGGCGTACGCCTCGGCGAGCTCGATCCCGGGAACCGGCGGCAGGTACTGCGCGGCGAACCCGGTCGCCACGATGAGCCGGCGTCCCCGGTGGGTGTTCCCGCTGTCGTCGGTCACCACGAACACGCCGTCGTCCCGGGCCACCTGGACGGCACGCGTGTTCGTCCGCACGTTGAGCCCGGGCCGGGACGCGTAGTCGCACAGGTAACGCACGTAGTCGTCGGCGTGCGGGAAATAGCGGTCGGTGTAGCGGGTGAAAAGCAGCTCAGGATCGTCGCTGAGCATGGAGTTCCAGTCCATCCGCAGATTGAGCTCCGGATCGTCCCACCCGGTGTGCGGCTTGTTGATGGAGATCATCTGCCGGTGGCGCGGGAAATCGCGGTAGAAGGTTCCCGGGGTCTCGCCGGCCTCGAGAATCACATAGTCCCGGCCGGCGCGATGCAGAAAGTATCCGAGCTGCAGGCCGGCGGGGCCGGCTCCGATGATGAGATAATCCACGATTTCCGGCATGTGCGGCCTCCCGGTATCCGAGCGGTTCGAACGGTCCGGAAGCTAGCCACGCTTTCTCAGAGTCCTCCAAGAAAGATCGAGCCCTCCGTCCCTCCCCGCGGCGGTCGCCGCACTGACCTTGACCGGGGCTCGCCGGCCGCCCGGTCGGCGCCCGCGCCGGGAGCCGTACGTCGCCACACGGAGTGGCGCGCGTCGCCACACGGAGAGCCGCGCGTCGCCACGCGAAGTGCGGCGGATCGCTGACGCGGTCGGCGATCATGAGCGGCCGGACCGCCTCGCCAGCTATCGCGGTAACATGCGCTGAAGTGGGGATTCGAAGGCGTTTACGACGCTCGGGCCGCCGAGGCCGAGCCGTCCGGCATTCGCACCACTCTCATCGCGCCGGGGGTGGCGTGTGCCGGCGCCCGCGCCGGGACGGCCGGCGGGGGAGCGTCGCCCTGCGTGAGCCGGCCGCCCGCTGACAGCGGTCGCGGAGTCTCCCGAAGTCTTCCGAACCGATGTCGGCTCACCGGCATCAGTTGAGGTGTCGTGTTTCTTAGCGTTTATCCTCGGCGACCGGTCGGCGGTCTTCCAGACTGGTGTGGGCCGACAAGAGGGATGGATCGTGGACAGGCGCCTGTACGGGACGGTGGCGGCGATGCGGGACCACGCGCGGATCACGAAGGCGGGCGGCGTGTCGCCGCGCGCCATGCGCGTCGAGCGCCTGGTGCGCCCCTACGACCGTGACGCCGGGCCGGACGTCTCCGGGCGGCTCTACGGCAGGGAGCCCGACACGGCGGCGCTCGCGTCCGCGCTGGACGCGGTCGCCGGGGGCCGCGCCCGGCTGCTCTCCCTCGAAGGCGCGGCGGGCGCGGGCAAGAGCGCCCTGCTGGCCCGGGTGCGCGCGGACGCGCGGCGGCGCGGGTGGACCGTGCTCACGGGCCGGGCGGCCATCCTCGAGGCCGCCAACGACTTCGGCGTGCTGCGGCAGGTCCTGGCCGGGCTTCCGCCCGCGCCGGACGGCCGGTCGGTCCCCGCGCTCCGCCCGGCACAGGACGACGCCTCGCCCTTCGACGTGTTCGAACTGGTGTCGGCCCACCTGTTCGACGTCACCGCGGGCGCGCCGGTGCTGATCACACTGGACGACCTGCAGTGGTGCGACACCCTGTCCCTGCGCTGGCTCGCCTACCTCGCGCACCGGAGCGCGGACCTGCCGCTCGCCCTCGTACTGGCCAGCTCCCCCCGGGAGATGAGCGAGCAGCAGTTCCTGCTCGACGAGCTGATCGCCTCCTGTGAACGGCGTACGCTCCACCGGCTGACCCCGGCCCATCTCAGCCGGTGGATCGCCGACGTCATGGGCGCCGGCGCCGACGACGCCTTCGTGGCGGAGTGCCATCGGGTCACCGGCGGCAACGCCGCGCTGCTCGCCGACCTGCTGCCGGCTCTGGCGGCGCGCTCCGTACCACCGGTGGAAAAGTCGCTGACGGCGATCGAGGACATCGGCGGTGCCGCCGTGTCCCGCCGCGTGCTGTCCTGGATCAGGCGGTGCGGGCCCGAGGCGCCGGCGGTCGCCCAGGCGGTGGCGGTCCTCGGCGAGGACAGTGAACTCGTCCTCGTCGCCCAGCTCGCGGGCGTTGACCTGGACGCCGCCGCGCGGGCGGCCGACCGGCTGATCAAACTGGACGTCCTGACCAACACCTCGCCGCTGCGCTATGTCCACGCGCTGACACGAGCGGTGGTGGACTCGGGGATCTCCGCCGGGCTCCGCACCTCGGGGCGGCTGCGCGCCGCACGCCTGGTCCGCGACCACTACGCCGAACCGGAGCGGGCCGCCGCCCACCTGATGGCCGTGGACATGTCCAGCGAGCCCTGGGCGCTGGAGACGCTGCGGGCCGCCGCCGACGCCGCCCTCGACCGGGGGCTTCCCGAGCAGGCCCTCGGGTACCTGCGCCGGGCGCTCGCCGAGCCGATGCCCGTCTCCGCGCGCGCCGAACTGCTGGCCGGCATCGGCGCCACCGAGATCGGCGCCGACGTCGCCGGCGCCGAGAGCACGCTCCGCGAGGCCCTCGCGGTCGCCACCGAGCCGTCCCTGCGGGTGCGGATCGGGGTCGACCTGGCCTACGTGGACGCCCTCGCCGGACGCCCGCTCACCTCGGCCCTGGAGATCGTGGACGAGGTCTGCGCGCGGTTGCCGCCGGGGAGCGACGAGCTCGCCGCCGAGGCGGAGCTCGGCGCCTTCACGGCGTACATGGCCTCCGCCGACGCCGGGGAGTTCCTCGCCCGGCGGATGTCCCGGCTCCGGGACCGGGCCGCCGGCGACGCCCACCTGACCGTGCTGTCCGCCGTGGTCGACGCCTGGTCCGACGCGCGGCGAGGGCACGACCGGGCGAAGTGCGTCCGCCGCGCGCGGTCCGCGCTGGAGACCATCGACCACCAGCGGACCTGGGAGCTCCGGCTGCGGTGGCCGGCCGTCAGCGCGCTCATCGACGCCGAGGAGTACGACCTCGTCGGCGATCTCGGCGGGACCGACGGCCGCTTCGGGCACCGGCAGGGCGCCGCGGGCGACGCGGCGGTCTCGGCCTGCCTCCGCGGGCGCCTCGCGTACGGACGCGGCGATCTCAAGGTGGCCCGGGCGGCGCTCGGCGGGGCGCTGAAGCACCCGTTTGTGGCCGGTACGGACGGGGTCGCCCGGCTGGTGGGCGTGCTGACGGACCTCGGCGACCTGGACACCGCCGACCGGCTGATCCGGGAGCACACCCCCGCGGCGCCCGCGGCCACGACGTGGGCGACCGCGGTGTTCGGCTTCGCCCGTGCGTCGCTGTGCGCGGCGCGGAACCAGCGCAAGGAGGCGCTGGAGGGCTTCCTGGAGACGGGGCGGATCCTGCGCGCGCTCGGCATCGACAACCCGGCGGCCCTCCCGTGGCGTTCGCAGGCCGCGCGGTGCCACGCGCTGCTCGGCGACCGCGCGGCGGCGCTGGCCCTGGCGGCGGAGGAGGTGGAGCTCGCCCGTCGCTGGGGGAGCCCCCGCGCGCTCAGCACCGCCCTCGCCGCGTCCGGCGTGGTCGCGGTGGATCCGGAGGCGGCGATCGAGGCCGTCACGGTCCTCGACGGGATCGACGCGGAGCTCCACCGCGCGGTGGCACTGGTGGACCTGGGCGCGGTCGAGCTGGAGACCGGCGCCGCCGACCGGGCCCGCGAGCACCTCCAGGACGGGTTCGCCCTGGCCCGGGTGGTCGGTGCCCGGCCCGTCTGGCTCCGGGCGGCCCGGCACATCAAGCGCGCCGGCGACCGGCCGGACCTGGGCCGGATCGGCGGCGTGACCGCGCTCACGGCGCAGGAGCGCGCCGCCGCCGAACGGGCCGCCGCAGGAGCGACCAACCGCCAGATCGCCGACGATATGGTGCTCACACAGCGCACCGTCGAGCAGTACCTGACGAGCGTCTACCGCAAGCTCGGCATCACCGGGCGACCCCAACTGGCCGCGGCCCTGTCCTGCTGAGCCGCCGCGTCCGGACCAGTCGGTTTCTTCCAGGAGTTCGAATGATGCATGTCGTCGTCCCGCAGGCCCTCATCGACCGCGGGAGCCCGGTGCGGCTCGTCGTCAGCGGCGGCGGGAGCGGCGGCCACACGTTCCCGGCCGTCACGGTCATCCGGGCGGCCCGTGTGGCGCTGGGCGGGTACGGCCTGGCCCTGGACCCGTTCTGGGTGGGCAGCGAGGGCGGCATCGAGAAGGGGATCGCCGAGGCGGAGAACGTACCGTTCACCGCGATCCCCACCGGGAAGCTGCGGCGTGCGCGCAACCCGCTGGCCATGCTGACGGCGGCCAACATCAAGGACGCGGGCAAGGTCCCGGCCGGCGTCGGCGAGGCGATCAGTGTGGTCCGCAACCTCCGGCCCGACGCCGTGCTGTGCACGGGCGGTTACGTGTCGGTGCCGGTCGGGCTGGCCGCGCGGTTCTGCCACCGCCCGCTGCTCGTGCACGAGCAGACGGTGCGCGTGGGACTGGCCAACCGGATCACCATGCGGGGTGCGACGCGCATCGCGCTCAGCGCGGAGCCGTCGCTGGAACTCCTGCCCGAACGCCTGCGGGGGCGCGCGGTGGTGACCGGCAACCCGCTGCGCCCCGGCCTGGGCGACGGCGACGCGGGCGAGGCGCCGAAACGGCTCGGCTGGACGGGCTGGACCCCGTCGCTGCCGACGGTCTACGTCACGGGGGGCTCGCTCGGCGCCCGGCAGGTCAACGAGCTGGTCGCCGCGATCCTGCCCGACCTGCTGCGGCACGCCAACGTCTTCCACCAGGCGGGCAGCCAGCTGGCCGACGCCGCGGTCGCGGTGGCCGAGCGGCTGCCCGCCGACCTGCGTCCCCGGTACATGGTGCGCGGCTTCGTCGGTGAGGAGCTCGCCGACCTGCTCGCCCTCGCCGACGTGGTCATCGCGCGGAGCGGCGGCGGCACGGTCAGCGAGCTCACCGCGATCGGGAAGCCGTCGGTGCTCATCCCGCTGATCCCGACCGGCGGGAACGAACAGGTCCGCAACGCCGAGCACCTCGCCGGGAACGGCGCCGCCCGCGTGCTGATCGGCGAGGACGCCACGCCGCCCCGGCTGGCCGAGGAGCTCTTCGGGCTCCTCGGCGACCGCGCGCGTCTCGCCGACATGGCCGCGAGGGCGCGGAGCATGGGACGGCCCGACGCGGCGGCCGCCCTGACCAGCGAAGTACTCACCCTGTGCGCCAACGCCGCGTCGTGAGCCCGGAAGCGGCGGCGCGTCAGGACACGTAGACCCGGGGAAGCGCCGCCGGGATCCGGGCGAGGATCTCGGCGGGCAGCAGGCCGAGCTGCCGGGCCAGCTCGGCGAGGGTGAGTTCGCCCTCGTCGCCGGGGCCGAACAGCACCACCTCCTCGCCGGGGCTGGGCAGGTCCTGCCCGACGTCCAGCACGGTCTGCTCCATGCCGACCACTCCGGCGATGCGGTGGCGGCGGCCGGCGACGAGCAGCTCGACTCCGGCGGTGCCCGCCGCGCGCGGCAGCCCGTCGGCGTACCCGACGGGCACGACCACGATCGTGCTGTCGGACGCGACCTGGTATTTCAGCCCGTACATCACTCCGGTCCCGGCCGGGATGCGCTTGGCCACCGCGACGGTCGAGCGCAGGCTCATCGCCGGGCGCAGCCCGAAGTCCCCGCCGGTCTCCAGCGGGCTCAGCCCGTACAGCGCCAGCCCGGCGCGGACCAGGTCGTAGCGGCTCTCGGGCACGGTGAGCACCGCCGCGGAGCTCGCGAGGTGCCGCACCTCCGGCTCCACGCCGGACGCCGCGGCGTACCGTACGGCGTCGTCGAACGCACTGATCTGCGCGGCGATGGACGGATGCCCCGGATCGTCCGCGCAGGCGAAGTGGGAGAACACCCCGGTCACCGTGACGTGCCCGGCCGCCTGCGCGCGCCGCGCCGCCTCCACCAGCTGCGGCCAGTCGTCACGGGTGGCCCCGCCGCGCGACAGCCCGGTGTCGACCTCGAGATGGACCCGGACCGGACGGCCGTTCCGCTCGGCGGCCTCGGCCATGAGCGCGAGCCGCCACGGCGCCTCCACCCCGAGCTCGACATCGGCCAGGACGGCGGCGTCGTAGTCGGCCTGACGCCACGGCAGCCAGGCCAGGATCGGCACGTCGACGCCCGCCTGGCGCAGTGTCAGCGCGTCCTCGACCTGCGCCATGCCGAGCCGGCTCGCTCCGCCGTCGAGCATGGCGCGAGCCGAGGGGACGAGGCCGTGGCCGTAGGCGTTCGACTTCACCACCGCCATCACCGGCGTACCGGCGGCGGCCGAGACCAGCACCGAGGTGTTCGCGGAGATCGCGGCCAGGTCGATGCGCGCGTGCGTGCCGTGGGCGACGTCCGTCATCTCCGTCCGCCCGATGATCGAGTGCATGCGGCCAGCGTGGGGCCGCCGCGGCACTGTTCAGGCCGTCAGCGGAAATCACTCGGTGCGAAAACCCGGATTGCCCGGTTGACTTCACCGAAATGCCCGGTATCCCCGGCGTGCACTCCCGCCCTACCGTCACGCAGAAACCGATGCGCCATAGAGAACCGGTGGGGAGCTTGACGGAGATCACGCTGATGTCGGACGAGCGTGTGGCCGGTATTCCGGTCGCCGAGATCGGCGAACCGTTCGTCGATCTGAGACGACATCCCGAGCTCGTGCTCGACGACCGGCTCGCCGATCCGCTGGGCGCGTACGCCCACGTGCGGGCCGGTGTGGCGACCCGGCTGCTGGAGGCGCAGAGCATGCTGAACGACGGCGTACGGCTGCGCGTCGTCGAGGCGTACCGCCCGCCCGAGCTCCAGCGCCGCTACTTCGACGAGTACGCGTCGGAGCTGGCCCGCCTGCATCCGGAGTGGCCGTCGTCGCGTGTGCACGCGCAGGCCAGCCGGTTCGTCGCGCCACCGGAGGTCGCGCCCCACGTGGCCGGTGCCGCGGTGGACGTCACCCTGTGCGACGCGGACGGCGCCGAACTGCCCATGGGCACCGAGGTGAACGCCAATCCGGAAGAGAGCGACGGTGACTGCTACACCGCCGCCACCGGGATCCCCGCCGGCGCACGGCGCAACCGGGAGCTGCTGAGCACGGTGCTCACCGCCGCCGGAATGGTGAACTATCCCACCGAGTGGTGGCATTGGTCCTATGGTGACCGCTACTGGGCGATGCGCACGAACAGCCCGGCCGCGCTGTACCGGCAGCACGATGTGAATCTCCTCGCGAAGGAAGGCGACGATGTCTGACGAGCGGATCGCCGTCGGCGTGATCTTCGGCGGGCCGTCCGCGGAGCACGAGGTGTCCGCCGCCTCGGCGCTGTCCGTCGTCCGCGGCCTGCGCCCGGACCGGTACCGCCCGGTCGTGATCGGGGTGACCGGCGACGGGCGCTGGGTGCTGGTCCCGGCCGAGACGGTCGAGGAGGTCGCGGCCCGCAAGTCCGCCGGGCCCGCGATCCAGGACCGGCTGCCCGTCGAGGGCGGCGAGGTCGAGCTCAGACGCGGCGGGCGCCTGGTGTCCCCCGACGCCCCGGACGTCGTCCTGGAGCGGCTCGACGTCGCCTTCCCCGTCATCCACGGGCCGTACGGCGAGGACGGAGTGATCCAGGGTCACCTGGAGGCCCTCGGCCTGCCGTACGCCGGGTGCGGCGTGCTCGCCTCCTCGGTCGGCATGGACAAGGTGGCGATGAGACGCGCCTTCGCCGCCGAGGGGATCCCGTTCGTCCCCGGCGTCTGGTTCACCGAGAAGCAGTGGCGTGGCGGCGACGAGCCGCTGCGGCTCGCCGGCGACTTCGGCTGGCCGCGGTTCGTCAAGCCGGCCAACATGGGCTCCTCCATCGGCATCTCGCGGGTCACCGGCCCGGACGAGCTGGTGAGCGCCGTCGAGGAGGCGTTCCGCTACGACGACGTCGTCCTGGTCGAGGAGGGCGTCACCGCACGCGAGCTGCTGTGCGGCGTGCTCGGGGAGATGGACGAGCCCGAGGTCTCGGTGCCGTCCGAGGCGAAGATCATCGGCGGCTTCTCGGACTACGCGCAGAAGTACCTCAGCATGGCCGACTCGATCACGTCGCCCGCCGAACTGCCGGCCGACGTCACCGAGGAGGTGCGCGAGCTGTCCGCCCGGGCGTTCCGCGCCATCGGCGGGGGCGGGCTGGCCCGCGTCGACTTCCTGTACGACGAGGCGGCCGGGAAGCTCTACGTCGGGGAGATCAACACCATGCCGGGGTTCACCTCCCGCTCGGTGTACGCGCGAGGCTTCGCCGAGAGCGGGGTCCCGTACGAGGAGATCCTCACCCGGCTCATCGACCTGGCCTTCGCCCGGCACACGCGTAAGCAGAGCAAGACCGTCGAGGCAGGACATTGATCACACTCACCCTGGAAGAGATCGCACGGGCCGTCGGCGGTACCGTGCACGGAACCTCCGGCCCCGTCACGGTCACCGGTCCGGTCGTCATCGACTCCCGCGAGGCGACCGAGGGCGCGCTGTTCGCCGCCATCGTGGGAGCGCGCAGCGACGGACACGACTTCGCCGGCCAGGTCTATGCCGCGGGCGCGAGCGCGGTGCTGGGCTCCCGGCCCGTCGACGGCCCCTGCGTGGTGGTCGACGACGTGGTCGACGCGCTGACCGAGCTGGCCGTGTACGTACGGGACCGGCTGGACCCGGTCGTGATCGGCCTCACCGGGTCGGTCGGCAAGACCACGACCAAGGACCTGCTCGCCCAGATCCTGGAGCAGAACGGGCCGACCGTGGCCACCGACCGCTCGTACAACAACGAGATCGGGCTGCCGCTGACCATCCTGCGCGCCGACCGGCGGACCCGTTACCTCGTCCTGGAGATGGGCGCGGGGAAGCCGGGCGACATCACCCACCTCATGCGGGTGGCACGGCCGCAGCTCGGCCTGGTGCTCAACGTCGGGCCGGCGCACATCATGACGCTCGGCGGGGTCGAGGGCGTCGCGAAGGCGAAGGCGGAGCTGCCGCGGGCCCTGCCGCCGGCGGTGAAGGGCGGCTTCGCCGTGCTCAACGCCGACGACGAACGCGTCGTCGCCATGGCGCAACAGACCCTCGCGCAGGTCGTGTTCTACGGCACCGGCCCGGACGCGACCGTACGGGCGGAGGACGTGACCGTCGACCCCGACGGCCACGCGTCGTTCACCCTGCACACCCCCTCGGGCAAGGCCCCCGTACGGCTGAGCCTGCCGGGCGAGCACCTGGTCGCCAACGCGCTGGCCGCCGCGGCCGTCGCCGGCGTCATCGGCGTCGCGACCGACCGGATCGCCGAGGCGCTCAGCTCCGCCGTCCGGCGCTCGCCGAACCGCTTCCAGGTGACCGAGCGGGCCGACGGCGTCACGATCATCGACGACGCGTACAACGCCAACCCCGTCTCCATGCGGGCGGCGCTCCGCACCGCGGCCACGATGGCGGCCGGCCGCCGCAGGATCGCCGTCTTCGGCGAGATGACCGGCCAGGCCGAGGAGACGACGTACCACCACTCCGCCCTCGGCAGGCTGGTCGGCGAGCTGGGCGTCGAGATCCTCGTCGTCGTGGGAACCGGCGAGGGCCCGGAGACCTTGGCCGGGGCCGCTCGCGCCGCGGGCGTGACCGTGCACGAGGTCCCGGACCGCGACGCGGCGACCACCCTCGTCCAGGAGCTGCTACAGCCGGCGGACGTCGTCCTGGTCAAGGCCTCCAGCGAGGCGGGCCTGTCCGCTGTCGCGACCGCACTTCGCGATCAGGAGAAATGACCGCATAACTCCGATTGCGTCACCAGGCTTCACAGGGGAGCCAGAATGGCCCGTGACATGCGCGGTTCCGGCCCCGCGGAGCTCGCCGTCCGCGTCGCCGAGGCCGCTGCCGGGCGGGACGACCCGGACGAGGTCGCCGCGACGCTGGTGGACGCCGACGCGGAGACCTGGATCGCCCTCGATCGGGCGTTCCGCACCGGCAGGGCCCCGGACGACGACGGGCCGGCCGTGGTCGAGACGGGACCGCGCGACCGGTTGCGGTGGCTGGTGGCGGCCTGCTCCCCGGACGGCCGTCGCCGGGAGTCCGCGGTAGCGCGCTGGGCGCTCGTCGTGGACGGACTCCTGTTCCCCGTCCTGCTGCTGCGCACCGCCGACTGGGTGCCGCAGGTCCGCGAGCGGGCGCGGGAGTTCACGGCCGCCACGGCGGGAGCGGTGGACGGGCCCGGGCTGTTGCGGGCCGCCGACGTCGCCCTCGCGATCGGGTCGTGGGCGCGGGGCGGGCATGCCCTGGAGGTCGTGACCGCGGCGCTGCGCTCGGCTCCGGAGGAGGTGCTCGCGCGGGCCCGCGCCCACCGGGACGCCGGGCTCCGGCGCATGGCGTACGACCTGTGGCTGGAGCGGGGCGGCGCCCCATGGCGCGAGGTGATGCACGCCGCGCTGCGCGAGCCGGACCCCGTCTGCCGGCTCCGGTGCGCCGAGTGGCTCGCGGCCCAGGCCGTACGCGACGAACGCCTCGACGTGCTGAACCGGTTGCTGGACGAGGGCACCGCCAAGGTCAGGATCGAGGCGCTCACCGCTCTGGTGCGGCTCGGCCGTCCCGAGGCCGGCGCGGACCACCTCGCGGACCGGTCGGCGCTCATGCGTGCCACCGCGCAGTGGGCGGTCCGGCGGACGGGCCGTACCCCCGCGGTGCTCTACCGCCGGGCCCTGAGAGCGGACCCGGTGGCCGGCCGGGCCCGCGACTTGGTCGCCGGGCTGGGCGAGTGCGGCGCGGTGCCCGACATCGACGTGCTGACGCCCTTCCTGGGGCACACGAGTCCCCGGGTCCGGGCGGCGGCGGTACGGGCCATCCGCCGGCTGGGCGGATCACCGGCCCGGGTCGCGGGGATGTTCGCCGACCCGGCGCCGGTGGTCGTTCGTGCCGTCAGGGCGGCACTGCGCACGGAGCCCGATGCCGTGCCGGCCGCCCGTCTGCGGGAACTGCTGGCCGCCGGCTCGCCCCGCCACGTACGGCAGGCGGCCTATGAGCTGCTGTGCGCCTCCGGCACCTGGACCCGCGTTCAGGTCGACCTCGAACTCCTCGCCGCCCGTGACGCCGACCTCTTCGCGCGAGCGCGCGCCGATCTGGTCGCCTGGTCGCACGGTGACGCCGCGACCGTCTACCGCCCTCCCGCACCGGAGGTGCTGCGGCGGCTCGGCTCCCTGCTCGACGCGGCCGGACCCGCGCTCGGGAGCGAGGAGACGCGCCGCCTGCGCTGGCACCTCGGCACGGACGTCGTCAGCTCGTAACGGGCATCGGATCAGGTCGCGTCGCGGTGCCGTGACCGGTGCTGGCGGCGTTCGGCGGTGCCGCGTCCCGGTGCGCGGGTGTCGCGCCGCCCCTCGGCCGGACGGCGAGGCAGGGGGCGTACCGGCAGCAGCCGTTGCCGGTGGTGCTCCTCGGTGAGGTCGTGCAGCCGTGCGTGCAGGAGGTCGGGGAGTGCGATCAGGCCGTTGACGGTGCCGTCGGAGGCCGTGACCGGCACCTGCGTGATGTCGTGCTCGGCGAGGACGTACGCGACGTGCCGCAGCGTGTCGTCGTCGCGGACGGACAGTGGGCCCGACTCCAGCAACGTCGAGACGGCGGTACGCCGCGCGCCGCCGGCCTGCGCCGACAGCAGCCGGGCGTGCGGGAGGACGCCGAGCAGCCGCCCGTCCTCTCCGGTGACCGGGTACAGGTGCTGGCCGCCTCCGTCCGCCGCCGCGATGTGCCGCAGCGCCTCCTGGACGGTCTGGCCGGGACGCAGCACGGTCGGTTCGGTGGCCATGACGTCGGAGGCGAAGAACGCCTCCAGCGGGTCGGTGGAGTACTCGCGGGTCAGGTGCAGCCCCCTGCGGGCGATCTTCTCGGTCAGCACCGAGCGCTTGAGGGTCAGCACGGACAACGCGTACGCCGAGGCCGAGGCGATGAGCAGCGCCGGGCCGGTGTTCCACGCGTGGGTGAGCTCGAGGGTGAAGATCACCCCGGTGAGCGGGGAGCGCATGACACCGCCGACGACGGCGGCCAGGCCGGCGATCGCCCACAGTGCCGGGGTGGCGGCGGGGATGAGATGGCCCTCGGCGGCGCCCAGCGCGGCACCGATCATGAAGACCGGTGCGAGGACCCCGCCGGAGGTGCCCGAGCCCAGGGACAGGGACCAGATGAGGGTCTTGACGATCAGGATCCCGACGATCAGGCTCAGGGCCGCGCGCCCGGACAGCAGCTCACCGATCACGTCGTACCCGACCCCGAGCGCACGAGGCTCGGCCAGGCCGCCGACGCCGATGATGAGCCCGCCGATGGCCGGCCACCACATCCAGTGGAACCGGAGGCGGGAGAAGGCGTCCTCGGCGAAGTAGACCAGGAACGTGGCCGCGACCGCGAGCGCGCCGCCGCTCAGCCCGGCCAGCAGGCAGATCCCCACCGTGGTGGCGTCCATGTGCACGTGCAGCGGCGGCACGCCGAAGACGGGGCCGAAGCCCAGCATCGGGCCGCGCAGCAGGGTGGCGACCGCGACGGACGTCGTGACCGGGATGAAGCTGCGCGGACGCCATTCGAACAGCAGCAGCTCCACCGCCAGCAGCACGGAGGCGAGCGGCGAGTTGAACGTCGCCGCCATGCCACCGGCCGCGCCCGCGACCAGCAGTGTCTTTCGCTCGTCCGCCGACAGGCGGAGCACCTGCGCCAGGATGGAGCCGAGCGCTCCTCCGGTCATGATGATCGGGCCCTCGGCGCCGAACGGGCCGCCGGTGCCGATGCTGATGGCCGCCGAGATCGGCTTGAGCAGCGCGACCCGCGGCTGGACCCGGCTGCCGCCGGTCAGGATCGCCTCGATCGCCTCCGGCATCCCGTGCCCGCGGATCTTCTCGGACCCGAACCGCGCCATGAGCCCGACCACCAGGCCGCCTGCCACCGGCGCCGCCACGATCAGCAGTGGGGAATGATGCGCCAGGCCCGGCGCCGTCATGGTCGTGTCGAGCCGCTGATAGAAAACCAGATTCGTGATCAGTGCGATCAGCCGGAGCAGCACGTACGCCGCACCGGCCGCGGCGACACCCACCGGTACCGCCCAGGCGGTGATGACCAGGACCCGGGCTGTGACGTTGAAATCGCCCAGATGCCGTGCGCGTCCGCTCGCCGGCAGGGCCTCGACCGCCTCATTCGTGTCATCGGCTGGAAGATCGCGATTAGTTTCCATATGTTAAGTATTGTACGGGGCAAGATTCGGGCGAGGCGCACCGGCCGTGAGCACTCCGCGACAGCCCGGCGGGGAGTGCGGCGCCCCGGGCGCCGGGTTGGGGCATCAAATGATGGTGATCCAACGGTTGGCGGGTGCCGTGCCGCCCGGTGCGGGGGCCGTGGTGATGGCCGGCGGCATCGTGTCCGTGTGCTTCTCGGTGACGGGGCCGTCGTGGCTGTCCTGGTCGCTGTTCGCCGTGGCGGCCGCGGTGTGGGCCGTGCTGTTGCCCGTCCTGGTGGCGCGCTGGTGTGCCGACCCGGCTCGGTGGCGGCGGGAGGCGCGGCTTCCGGCGTCTTTGACGCTGGTGGCGGGGACGGCCGTGCTGGGGAGCCGCTCGGCCGGGGCGGGGTGGTCGTGGCCGGCGTACGGGCTGTTGGCGGTGGCGGTGCTGTTGTGCGTGGTGCTGCTGCCGGTGGTGCTGGCGCACTGGTCGACTCCGACGGTCGGCACGAGCTTCATGGTCTGTGTCGCGACGCAGTCGCTCGCCGTATTAACGGGGCTGCTGGCCCGGCGGAGTGGGCAGCGCTGGGAGCTGTACGCGGCGACGGCCGCCTTCGTGCTGGGCGTGGTGCTGTACGGGGTGGTGGCGTCGCGTTTCGATCTGCGGCAGGTGATCCGCGGGGCCGGCGATGAGTGGGTGCTGGGCGGGGCGCTCGCGATCAGTACGCTCGCGAGCACGACGCTGGTGGAGGCCACGGCCCGGTTCGGCGTGCCGGAGGGCGCGCGAGGTGTGTTACGGGTGGTGACGATATGTCTGGCAAGTGAGGCCGCCGCGGCCTATGTGCCGCTCGCGTTCTCGGAGGTGATCTGGCCGCGGCCGCGGTTCGACATGCGGCGCTGGTCGACCGTCTTTCCCCTGGGCATGGCGGGCCTGGTCAGCCTGCGGATGTCGCGGGTGTTCCACCAGAAGGCGTTGTGGGACCTCGGGCGCGCCGTGTCCTGGCTGGCCCTCGCCGTCTGGCTGGTCGTGGCGGCCGGAACACTCCGGCACGTACTGGCCGTGATCCGAAACCGGTCCGGCCGCGCGGGAGACGACATGCGGTGAGCCGGATCCGCTCGACGGTCGAGCAGCGGCCCTACGTGAGCGTCCACACGGTGAGCTTGGTGCCTCCGGCGGCGACGGTCCTGCCGTCCGGGCTGACGGCGACGCAGATGGTCCGGGTCTCGCCGTCGGCGCGGAGAACGGCGGTGATCCGGCGGTCGCGGACGTTCCACAGCCGCACGGTGCCGTCCTCGGAACCACTCGCCAGGATGCCGTCCGGACCGAACGCGACGCAGGTCGCGCCGGAACCGGAACCGGCGAGGACGCCGGTGCTCGAACGGCTCGCGACGTCCCACAGCGTGATCATCCCGTCGTTCCGGAGGTTCGCCAGCGTCTTCCCGTCCGGGCTGAACACCAGCGAGTTCACGTCGGAATTGGTGTCGGTGAGGGTGGCGATCTTCGTATGGGAGGAGGAGTCCCACAGTTGGAGCAGCCCGTCGTCGGGAGTGTTCCCGGGGTTGCCGTTGCCGCTGGCGGTCGCCAGGAGTCCGCCGGAAGGGCTGAACGCCAGGGACTGGACCCAGTAGTCGGGGCCGGTGGTCAGCGTGGCCTCGTTCCTGCGTGTGCTCACGTTCCACAGCCGGACGATCGCGTCGTCGTAGGCGGAGGCCGGCGTCGTGCCGGTACGGTCGAACACCACACCACCGACGGCCGTGTTCCAGCCAACGGGCTTGAGGTAGGGGAGGGTGGTGGCGTTGCCCGTGGCGAGGTCCCACAGGTCGATCGTCCCGTCGCCGTTGGCGACCGCGAGGCGGGCCCCGTCCGGGCTGAACGCGGCCGACAGGGTGTAGGAGAACCTGGGGTTGAAGGCGGTGACCTGTGCGATCGGCTTCGTCCAGGGGTTGGTGGCCCGATGGGTGAAGGTCTTGGCCGGCGTCTTCGTCGCCGTGTCCCACAGTCTCGCCTTACCGTCGGCGCCCGTACTGGCCAGGGTCCTGCCGTCCGGGCTGAACGTCACCGACCACACCCCTCCCTCGTGGAGCGTCACCGGAGAGCCGGGGCGTAGGACGCCTCCGGCCTTGCCCGGCGTGGGAGTCGGATGGCCGCTCGCGCCCACCGAGGACGATCGCAGCAGGAAGGCGGCAGGGACGGCCGCGGCCACGGCGGCGGCGCCCAGCCCGGCCACCATGACGTCGCGGCGGCTGGGGCGCCACGGGGACTTCGGCGTACGGGTCCGGCTCGGCAGCTCCCGGTCGTACTCGCTGATCATCGCGTTGACGGCGGGCGGGAGCCAGGTGCCGTCCGGTGCCGGGTGCGCCGCGAGCCGGTCGAGGACCTGGGGCAGGCCCGGCCGGCTCATCGGGTCCTTGGCCAGGCAGGCGCCGATCAGTCCGGCGAGATCGCCCGGGAGCCCGCTCAGGTCGGGTTCGTCGTGGACGACGCGGTACACGATCGCTTCGGCCGTACCCGTGCCGAAGGGGCCGCGTCCGGTCGCGGCGAAGGTGAGCACCGAGCCCAGCGAGAAGACGTCACTGGGCGGCCCCACCCGAAGGCCCTTCGCCTGCTCGGGGGACATGAACCCGGGCGTCCCGATGACGGAGGTGGAGGCGTGGGTGGCGTCCAGCGCGCGGGCGATGCCGAAGTCGATGACGCGCGGGCCGTCGGCGGCGATGACGATGTTGGCGGGCTTGAGATCGCGGTGGACCAGCCCGGCGGCGTGGATCGCGGCCAGCCCCTCGGCCAGGCCCGCCCCGAGGACCACGACGGCGTGCGCCGGGAGCGGCCCGAACGTCTCGACGGCCTGCTGGAGCGACGGGCCGGAGATGAACGCCGTGACCAGCCACGGCGGATCGGCGGCGGTGTCGGCGTCGACGACCTGGGCGGTGTAGAAGCCGCCGACCCGGGCGGCCGCGGCGACCTCTTCGGCGAACCGCCGGCGGAACCCCGCGTCGTCCGCCAGCTCCGGGCGTACGATCTTCACGGCGACCAGTCGGCCACCACGGGACCGGCCCACGAACACCTGGCCCATCCCGCCACCGCCGAGCCGCCCCAGCAGGCGATACGCACCCACCTGCTGCGGATCGCCCTCCCGCAAAGGTTCCATCGGCAAGCGGCCCTACTCAAATGGACATCGGCGTGTGTATGGGATTGTCGCAGAGAAACGGCCGGCCCGCGCGGCGCGCCCGCGATCATGAGCCCGGCCGATCCGCGGCCGGGCGGGGGCCGTCGCCGTACGGGCCGACCGAGCGGCGTGCGACGAGGGCGGCGTTGATGCGGGGGAGGTCCGCCGCACGGGCCGGGGACAGGCCGATGAGCTGAGTGATGCGGCGGATGCGATAGTCCACCGTGTTGGGGTGGACGTGCAGCGCGGTGGCGGTGCGCCGCCGGTCGAGGTTCTGCCGGAGGTAGGTCTCCAGCGTCTGGAGCAGCTCCGGCTTGGGTTCCAGCGGCCGCAGGAGGCACGCGAGGGCGGTCAGCGCCTCGCCCGGCCGGCTGAGCTGGTAGTCGAGCAGTACGTCGGCGAGCCGGTACAGGCCGGGCGCCCGGCCCGTCCGGGTCACCAGCTCCACGATCTCGGTGTTCTGCGTGACCGCGGCCGGCACGCCCGCCGGCTCGACCACGGAGGCCGCGGCGGTGACGGGCACGTCGGCCGCCCGCGCGGCACGGGTCACCAGCGCGCACAGGTCCTCCCACGCGGGCGGGGCGCCGACGGGCAGCAGGGCGGTGCCGCCCGAGCCGTCCAGCGCGGTCAGGGCCGGTTCGCCGGCGAAGCGGTCGAACGTCGACTGCACCCGGCGGATCTTCCGCCGGGCGGCGACCCTGGTCCGCGGCCCCGGGCGGCTCTCGTCGGGATGCCGGCCCAGCGTGAGCGTCATCACCACGTAGAGCGGCGACGGTCGCGTCCCTGCCGGAAGGGAGGGCGGCGGGTCGCCCGCCAGCAGCGCCGCCATCAGCGAATGCCGGTCGCGATGCTGCTGGACATCCAGCACCTGGCGCGTTTCCAGATATGCCGCGGTGACCTCGGACACGAGCCGCCGCTGGAAAGCCAGCAAATGCGACAGCGTCTCCTGTAGATCGGCCAGATCGGACGGTTCCGCCCCGGCCGAAATCTCATTCCAGCCCATTTCCGCGCCGAGAAGGTAGGCGCTGAGGATGGCGTCCAGCGGAACGCCCTCCTCGGCCCGCTGCGCCGCCGAATCGCGCTGCACGGCGAACCGGTGGTCATCGGCCTCGGCGCGGCGCTCGATGACGTCGGCGAACAGCCGCAGATTGTGCTGGACGATATCCGCGATATCGCCGGTGACCTCCTCGGCGGGCAGTTCGGCGTAGACGGGGAGTTCGGCGCGGAGCCGGTCGACCACCCGCCGGGTCAGCGACGGAACACGGGCCCGCAGGTAGCCGGCCACCGGCCGTCCCGCGATGCGCAGCGGCGAGATTCCCTCATTGTGATCCGTCACAAAAGCTCCCGCGGAAGTCTGCCTTACTCACCAGTTAAAGGATCCGTTGTGAGTCTGCATGATGAGCGCAAAGCATTCCATGACAGCCGGGAGCCGCCATGCCCTCGCCCTCCGTCCACGGCCTCCGTCGCATTCTCGCCGGTACTCTCGGCGCCGCCGCCGCGTTCGCGGTGACCATTGGCGTCGCCGCACCGCCCGCCTCCGCGGCCGGGCAGAAGTACGTCGCGCTGGGCGATTCGATGGCGTCGGGACCGCTCATTCCCAACATCACGGGAAATGTGGGCTGTGGGCGTTCGACGCACAACTACGCGCACGAACTGGCGGCCCGGCTGGGCGCCGAACTGCACGACGTGACCTGCAGCGGGGCCGAGACGAAGCACATGACCGAGTCGCAGTCCCTCAGCGTGGCCGGCGTGTCCACCGGCACCGCGCCGCCGCAGTTCGACGCCTTGAGCGCGGACACCACCCTGGTGACCCTGACGATCGGCGGCAACGACGCCGGGCTGGTCGGCATCGCCGAGGACTGCGTCAACCTCGACCCGACCGCGACCCCCTGCAAGACGCGGTACACCGAGGGCGGCGTGGACCAGGTCGCCCAGCGCGTCGACGCGGTCGGGCCACGGCTCGCCGCCGTGCTGGACGGCATCCACCAGCGGTCCCCGAAGGCGCGCGTGCTGGTGACCGGCTACGGCCTGTACGTCAAGCCGGGCGGCTGCTGGCCGCTCCAGCCGGTGCTGCCGGTGGACGCCGACTACCTGCAGGGCAACGTGCACCGGCTGAACGGCGTCATCGAGGCGGAGGCCCGGGCGCACAACGCGGAGTACGTGGACGTGGAGACCCCGAGCACCGGCCACGACGCCTGCCGGTCGGCCACGGTGAGATGGGTCGAGGGGTACGTGCCGCTCAACCCGGCCGCGCCACTGCACCCGAACCAGCGCGGCGAGGCGAACTACGCCCGGATCATCGCCGACCACCTGAGCTGACGGGCCGTCGGCCCACGGAGCGCGGTCGGGCTCGCTTGATACCCTTCGAGCGAGCCCGACCGCGCTCTCGGACGAGGGGTGCCGTACCCGACCAGCGACAAGACGGCACTGGTGGAGGCACACCTCATGTCATGGCTCGTGCTCGTGCTGTCCGGTGTCCTGGAGTCGGTGTGGGCCACGGCCCTCGACCGCTCGCAGGGGTTCACCAAACCGGTGCCCGTCGTCGTCTTCGCCGTCGCGATCGTGGCGAGCATGGCCGGTCTGGCGTACGCGATGCGCGCCCTGCCCGTGGGCACCTCGTACGCGGTGTGGGTGGGCATCGGCGCCGTGCTCACGGTGACCTACGGAATGCTCACCGGCGCCGAGCCCGTCTCGGCGCTGAAGCTGCTCTTCCTCGCCGGCATCGTCGGCTGCGTCGCCGGCCTGAAGGTCGCGCACTGACCTGACCGATCGCCGTACCGCCGCCCCCTCTTCCTCACGGGGCGGCGGTTTCGTCGTTGGACCGCACGGGGCCCTCACTACTTCCCATGGACGGCTCGTGGACACCCTTGACAGCCGAATCTTGGTCATACAAAGTATGAACTCCTGAATTTGGCATCAAGATCGCTGATCAGCACCCGCTTCGGTTGAGCAGCTCGACGAAGAGCCAACGCACCTCATCGTTCATCGGCCGGTGACGAACCACCATCCAGGACCATCTCTCCGGAACCCGAGGGGGCCGCCCATGCCCAGTTCCCGTGTCTCTCACTCCGCCCGGTCACCCGAATCCGACGCGCGCCGCTGGGCCGTGCTCACCGTCGTGTCGCTCGGCTTCGTGCTCATGACGCTCAACTGGTTCGACATCGCGCCGACCTTCGGCGCGGTGAGCGATGAGTTCCACATGAAGATTCCGCAGGTCGCCCTGCTGATCTCCGCGTTCGTCGCCGGTTACGGCATCTGTCACATCCCGGCGGGCTTCCTGTCCACGCGGCTCGGGCTGCGGGCGACGCTCGTCATCGGGCTGGTAGTGGAGGGCGTCGCCGCGGTGCTGTCCGGCATGGCCGGAAACTACGGTCTCCTTCTTGTGCTGCGCATCGTCTGCGGGGTCGGTGCGTCGGTCTACGCGGGGATCGGCATCGCGGCGGTGAGCGTGTGGTTCACGGGACGGCGGCACGCCTTCGCCCTGGGCGTGGTGTCGGCGACCTTCAGCCTGGGCGCCGCGCTGGGCCTGTACGTCTGGGCCGAAGTCGTCGGGGCCCTGGGCTGGCGGCACGCGCTCGTTCTCAGCGGAGCGCTCTGCGCCCTGGCCGGGGTCGTCGTGGGCGTGGTGTTCCGGGTGCCGCCCGGCGCGGGAAACCTCGCGGGAGTCAGCCTCAGCCGCAAGGCGGTCAAGGAGACGCTGGGCAACCCGCTGCTCTGGGTGTACGGCGTCGCGTTCCTCGGCGGTTACGGCGCCTACTTCGCCGCATCGCAGCTCCTGCAGACCTACGGCGAGGACGGGCGCGGGTTCGGGTCGGGCGTGGCCGGCGCCGCCGCGCTGGTGATCGGTCTCGCCGGGATCCCCGGCAGCGTGGTCGCGGGCTGGCTCTCCGACCGGTTCGGCAGGCGGCGCCCGGTGGTCGTCGCCATGACCGCGTTGCAGGCCGTCGGCCTCCTGCTCGTCCCGGTGGCGGGCGCGGGCTGGTTCTGGGTCCCCGCCTTCATCGTCGGCTTCGCCTTCAACGGCAGCTTCGCCGTCTGGCAGACGGTGCCCGGCGAGGATCGGTCGGTCAGCCCGGAGAACATCGGTACGGCGGTCGGCCTCATGTTGTCGATCACGGCCGTCGGCGGGTTCGTGCTCCCGTGGGTGTTCGGGCTGATCGTGCCCGGCGGCGGGTACACCGTGGCCTGGGTCTTCCTCGGCGTCGCCACCATGGTCTTCGCGCTGGTCGGCCTGGCGGGGCGCGAGCCCGGGACGCGCGCCGTCGAGAGCGTCCCGCAGGCGGACGCCGTGGAAGCCGCCTGACGCTCTGTGCTCCGGCCGGAAGCCGCTTCGAGCATGACGCGCGAGGCGGCTTCCGGCCTGACGCCGATCAGTCCCGTACGGACAGGACGATCTTTCCCAGGGCGGTGCGGGCGAGGATCGCGGCGTGGGCCTCCGCGGCCCGGTCGAGGGGGAGCGGCGTGCCGACCGGCACCCGGACCCTGCCGTCGGCCATCAATGCCAGCAGCCCGGCGAGCTCCTCGCGGAGCACGGCGGTGGCGGGCTTGGCGCGGTTGCCGCCCTGGACGCGCAGACGCTTGCCGTACAGGGTCCGCGCGTCGAGCGTGAGCCGCCGGTCGGCGCTCGTGCCGAACACCGCGATGCGCCCTTCCTCGGCGGCGGCCTCCATGGCGGCCTGCGTCCAGCCGCCCGCGAGGCCGTCCAGGACGAGGCTCGGCCGGTCGTCGCCGACGGCGGCGGCGAGCGAGTCGGGCGTGGGTGCCGTCACCACCCGGTCGGCGCCGAGCCGCCCGAGCGCCTCGGCCTTCGCCGCCCCCGTGGTGTGCGCGAGCACCCGGGCCCCGGCGCTCTTGGCGAGCTGGGTCGCGAACGATCCGACCCCGCCGCTCGCCCCGAGCACCAGGACGACGTCGTCGCCGGTCAGGCCGCTCCTGCCCAGGACCTCCATCGCGGTCAGGCCGGCCGTCTTCGCGCCCGCGGCCTGGACCGGGTCGATCCCCGCCGGCAGCGGAACGATCTCGTCGGCGCCCACCACCACGCGTTCGGCGTACGTGCCGGGCCGCGCCCGGCCGACCCCGGGCGCGATCAGGGCGACCGGCGTGCCGTCGACGGTGCCGACGCCCTCACAGCCGGGGATATGGGGGAACGGAACGGCGTCGCCCAGCTCTCCGCGCGCGATCCAGACGTCGATGGGGTTGACGCCCGCGTAGAGCATGTCGACGACGACCTGGCCCGCCGCGGGCACGGGGCCGGCGAAGGTGTGGACCCGGGGTTCACCGCCGGGTTCGCGGACGGTTACGGCGCGCATCTCTGCCTCCTTGGAATATGTATGACAAAGATAGTCGAACGTCCGGCGACGGTCTTCATGGGCCCGGGAAAAGGCCAGGTCAGCGGCTGCGGACCAGGCGGAAGCGGATCAGCTCGTCGTCCACGATCTCGCGGGAGTAGGCGACCGGTTCGTTGCCGGACGTGTAGTGGGTCTCGCACAGGACGATGTGCGGGGTGCCCGGCGCCAGGGCGAGCGGGAAGGCGGGGTCGTCCGGCACGACGGAGGGGACGATCTCGACCACCGAGTGGTCGATCTCCCGGCCGGGCCAGAAGTGACTGAACTCGAAGATCGTGTCGGGGATGTCGAACCGCCGCCCCGCGACGAGCTTGCGGCGCACGTCCTCGGCGACGTACTCCAGGGGGACCTCCTGGAGCAGATGCACCGCCGGCCGCCCGTCGGCGACGATGGTCTTGTCGTGCACGACCATGGCGGTGCCCTCGTCGAGGCCGAGGGCCCGGACGGCCGGCTCGGTGCCGTGGTCGAGGACGTCCATGCGTTCTTCGAGGTGCACCTCGTCGTGGCCCGCCTCGAGCATGCCCCGGAAGCCGATGAGCCGGTGCAGCAGGATGCTCTCGCGGCCGATGTGCGGCCGCACCTGGGTGCCGCGGGCGGGCGCCCGGCTGACGACGCCGAGGCGTTCGAGGGTCTGCAGGGCCGTGCGGATCGTGGTGCGGCTGACGCCGAGCTGCTCGGCGAGGTCGGGCTCGTTGGGCAGCCGGTCGCCGGGGAAGCGCCGCTCCATGATCGCTTCGAGGAGGGTGCGGGTCGTCTGCTCGGCAAGCGAGCCGTTGCCGATGCGGGGCAGGACGCCGGGGGCGCCGCGCCCGCCGCGGCGGCTCGGAGAGCCGGGCATGTGACGTCCTCCTCGCGTGCTTCGGAACCTTGTCATTCATCATACCGAGTGCGCAGGTCGGCGGGCCGGCTCGGGCACACACAGTGCTTCGTAACATAAATTCCCAGGCCAACCTCTTGCGCTCTGTCATACAGATGACAAAAATACCGACCCAGTTGATCGATGTCTCCCCGCGAAAGGGGGTCGTGTGAAGCCTGCGGTGTTCTCGTACCTGGATCCACGAACAGTGGAGGAGGCGCTCGACGCCTTGGGTGAGCACGGCGACGACGCCAGTGTGCTCGCCGGTGGGCAGAGTCTCGTCCCGTTGCTCAACATGCGGCTGGCACGGCCCGAGGTGGTCGTCGACATCAACCGGGTGCCGGGCCTCGACGCGTCGCGGGTCGAGGCCGGAGCGGTCCGGGTCGGGGCGCTGGTCCGCGCCGCGACCGTGGAGAAGGACCCGGCCCTGGCGGACGCGCTTCCCGTCCTGGCCGACGCCGTACGGCACATCGCCCATCCGCAGATCCGCAACCGGACCACCATCGGCGGCAACGTCGCCCACGCCGACCCCTCCTCGGAGCTGCCGGCGGTCCTCGCCGCCCTCGACGGCGCGGTCGTGCTCCGGTCCGCCGACGGGGAGCGCACGGTCGGCTGGGAGGAGTTCTTCGTCTCGGTGTTCACCACGGCGCGAGAGCCCGAGGAGCTGGTGACCGAGGTCGTCTTCCCCGTACGGCCCGAGCTGGAGTTCCGCTGGACCGAGTTCGCCCGGCACCACGGCGACTTCCCGGTGGCCGGCGTCTGCCTGGGACTGGACGTCGAGGACGGCGTCGTACGGGCGGCGCGGTTCGCGGCGACCGGCGTCGGGGACCGGCCCGTACGCCTGCGCGAGGCGGAGGCCGCGCTCACCGGGGCGGCGCTCGGCGCGGAGACGGCGCGGGCGGTGGGCGAGCTGGCGCGCCGGGCCGTCGACCCGCCCTCCGACGTGCACGGCAGCGGTGACTTCCGGCGAGCGGTCCTGGCCACGCTCGTACGCCGGACGATCGAGACCTGGCCGGACCGGAGCCAGAGGGGCCGGAGAGGCCGGAGAGGAACGGCGGCGTGAAAGCGGAGACCCGCGAGGTGACGATCTCGGTGAACGGGCGGGAGATGACACGGCGGACGGAGGTGCGCACGCTGCTGTCGGACTTCCTCCGCCATGAGCTCGGCCTCACCGGCACCCACGTCGGCTGCGAACACGGCGTCTGCGGCGCGTGCACCGTCCTGGTGGACGGTGTGCCCATGCGCTCCTGCCTGGCGCTCGCCGTCCAGGCGGACGGCGCGGCGGTGGAGACCGTCGAGGGGCTCGCCCCCGAAGGCGAGCTCTCGCAGATGCAGCAGGCCATGCGCGACGAGCACGGCCTGCAGTGCGGCTTCTGTACCCCGGGCATCCTCATGAGCATGCTCGCCGCCGAGCGCGCGGGCGTCTCCTGCGCCGAGGCGTGCGGCGACGTCCTCGGCGGCCACGTCTGCCGGTGCACCGGCTACCAGGGCATCCGCGCCGCCGTACGACGACGCTGGGCGACCCTGCCGGCGGCGCGGGGAGAGGAGGCCCCGGCGTGAACCGGCTCGTCGGCGCCCGCGTGGCGCGCATCAACGACCCGCGGCTGCTCACCGGCCGCGGCACGTACGTCGACGACATCTCCCTGCCCGGCATGCTGCACGCCGTCATGGTGCGCGCGTCGATCGCGCACGGGCGCGTCACCCGGTTCGACGCCGCCGAGGCCCTCGCCGACGAGGACGTCCACGCGGTGATCACCCCGGAGCAGGCGATGGCGCGTACCCACGAGCTGCCGCTGGTGTGGCTGGCCCCGAAGCAGCGGCACACGCGGGTGCCGGTGGCCACGGACGAGGTGCGGTACGTCGGCCAGCCGCTCGGCGTGGTCGTCGCGGACACCCGCGCCTCGGCCGAGGACGCCCTCGACGTCATCGACGTCGGCTACGACGAGCTGGACGCCGTCGTGGACGCCGAGGCGGCCCTGGCCGACGACGCTCCGCTGCTCTACCCCGAATGGGGCACCAACGTGGTCGCCTCGTACGACATCGGCGACACCGGGGAGGAGATCGAGCCGGTGTTCGCCGGGGCGGCGCACGTCGTGGAGCGCCGGCTCCGGGTGCAGCGCCTGGCCGTCAACCCGATCGAGCCTCGCGGCCTGGTGGCCCAGTGGGACGCGGGCACCGAGTCGCTGACCGTGTGGATCTCCACCCAGGTCTCCCACCACATCCGCGACCATCTGGCGATCGTGCTCGGCCTGCGCGCCGACCAGGTCCGCGTGATCGCTCGCGACGTGGGCGGGGGCTTCGGCTGCAAGGAGCACCTGTACGCCGACGAGGCGCTGGCCTGCCTGGCGGCCATGACGACCGGCCGCCCGGTGAAGTGGATCGAGGACCGCGGCGAGCACTTCGGCGCGACCTTCCACGCCCGCGACGTCGTCCACCGCGCCCGTCTCGCGCTCGACGAGGACGGCCGGTTCCTGGCGATCCACAGCGACATCCTCGGCAACTGCGGCGCGCACGCCTCCAACGTCGGCACCGGGCCGTTCCGGATCTCCTCCATCATGCTGCCCGGCCCGTACCGCTTCGAGCGCGCCGGCACCACGATCCGCGGCGTCGTCACCACCACGACGCCGACCGGCGCGATGCGGGGCTTCGGCATGCAGGAGGCGTCGTGGGTGCGCGAGCGCCTGGTCGACGAGGCGGCCCGCGAGCTGGGCGTCGACCCGGTGGAGCTGCGCCTGCGCAACATGCTCGAGCCCGGGGACCTGCCGTACGACACCCGCACGTACCAGCGCTACGACTCCGGCGACTACCCCGAGGCGCTGCGCCGGGTCGGCGCGGAGATCGAGAAACGGTCACGGCCGTCGGAGGGGCGGATCCGCCGGGGGATCGGCGTCGCCACCCACGTGGAGTTCACCGGGCTCGGCCCGTCCAAGACCCAGCAGCTCGTCGGCTTCCACCTCGGCGGGTTCGAGACCGGTGTCGTACGGGTGGAGCCCGACGGCTCGGTGCTGGTCAGCTCCGGCGTGGTCGGCATGGGCCAGGGGATCGAGACGACTCTGGCACAGCTCGCCGCCGAGCAGCTCCACGTGCCGATGAGCGCGGTACGGGTCCGGCTCGGCGACACGGCCACCGCGCCGTACTCGGCCTCCGGCTCCATCGCCAGCCGCTCCATGGTGGTCGGCGGCGGCGCGGTCGTCCGCGCCGGCGCGCGGCTGCACGAGCGCCTGGTCCGCATCGCCGCCCACCGGCTCGAGGCCGATCCGGGCGACATCGAGGTGGAGGAGGGCGTGTTCAGCGTGAAGGGCGTGCCGGGCAGCTCGCTCACGCTGGCCGAGGTCGCCGAGCGGGCCTGGCTCGGCTGGAACCTGCCCCCGGGCGAGCGCGCGGACCTGGAGGAGAAGGACGTCCACGACCCGGAGAACGTCTCCTACTCCTATGCCGCGCACGCCGCCGCGGTCGCCGTCGACCTCGACACCGGTCAGGTGCGCGTCGAGGACTACTGGCTGGTCCACGACGCGGGCACCGTGGTCAATCCCATGATCGCCGACGGGCAGGTGGTCGGCGGCGTGGCGCACGGCATCGGCATCGCGCTGCACGAGGAGATGCGCTACGACCCCGCCGGGCAGCCGATCACCACGTCGTACCTCGACTACGTGATGCCCACGGCCGAGGACATCCCCGACATGGACGTCTCTCACATGTGCACGCCGGCGCCCCACATCCCCGGCGGGATGAAGGGCCTGGGCGAGGGCGGCACCATCCTGTCCCCGGTCACCGTGGGCAACGCGGTCGCGGCGGCCGTCCCCGAGATCGCCGAACGCCTGGTCGAGACGCCCCTGTCGCCGTCCCGGATGTGGACCCTCATGCACGAGGCCGACCTGCACGACGAGGTCGCGCTGCCCGGGCTGGACGACGACCCCACATCGAAGGAGTGAGCCAATGCGGCTGGAGAACGCGTTCGAGGTCCCGGTCTCGGTGAAGGAGGCGTGGGACATCCTGCTCGACGTCCCGCGCATCGCCCCCTGCCTGCCGGGCACGGTCCTGGACGGACAGGACGGCGACGCCTACGCGGGCCGGGTGAAGATCAAGATCGGGTCGATCACCGCCTCCTACACCGGGACGGCCACCGTGACCGTCACCGACGAGGCCGCCCACACGGCGCGGATCACCGCGTCCGGCAAGGAACAGCGCGGCGCGGGCCGCGCCTCCGCGGAGGTCGAGATGCGGCTCGTCCCGCTCGACGACGGGACAAGGGTGGAGGTGGCCACCGAGCTGTCCATCACCGGCAAGGCCGCGCAGTTCGGCCGGGGCATCCTCGCCGACGTCTCCTCCCGCTTGATCGACCAGTTCGCCGCCAACCTGGCCAAGGAGATCACCGCACCTGCGAACGAGCCCACCGAGGCGCCGCCCGCCGAGCCGGAGCCGAAGTCCGCCGCCGCTCCGGCGGCGTCCACGGCTCCTGCGGAACCGGAGCCGTTCGACGTGCTCGGCGCGGTCATGGCGGGCCGGGCGCGCACGTACGTGCAGGCCGCCGCAGCCCTCCTGTTCGCCCTGGTGATCGGCCTGCTGCTCGGCCGAGCGACCCGCGGCAAGTGACCGCGGACGGCGGCGCGCCCCGGTCGGTGCTGGTCACCGGGAGCGCCTCGGGCATCGGCGCGGCGGTCGCGCGTGCGTTCGCCGCCCGCGGCGACCACGTGGTGGGCCTCGACCTGACGCCGAGCCCGGCCGCCCACGTCTCGGTCACCGGCGACGTACGCGACCCGGACGTGCACGAACGCGCCGTACGGGCGGCCCGGGAGGCGGCCGGCGGCCTGGACGTCCTGGTCCCCAACGCGGGCGTGCACGACGGCGAACTCGGCCTGGACGCCGACCCGGCCGAACTCGCCGAGCGAACGCGGCGGGTCCTGGAGGTCGACGTGCTCGGTTACGTGCTCGCACTGCGGGCGGGCGCGGCCGAATTGGTACGGGCCAGGGGCTGCGTCGTCATGACCCTGTCGGACGCGGCCCACTTCGTGGGCGACAACCACGCGGGCATCGCCTACACGGCGGCCAAGCACGCGTTGGTCGGCGTCCTGCGCTGGGCGGCCAACCGCCTGGCACCGGACGTACGGGTCAACGGGGTCGCACCGGGCGGCATCCCGACCGGCCTGCGCGCGTCGACCGGCGACGAGGTCTTCACCGACCCGGCAGCGGCCGTCGCGGGCGTGGCCGCGCTGAACCCGCTCGGCTCGGTCCTGGACGCCACCGAACTGGCCGAGTCGTACCTCTTCCTCGCCTCACCTGCGGCCCGGGGAATGACCGGCGAGCTACTGCGTGCCGACGGCGGGCTGTCCGTCCGCTGAACGGGCGGGCGAGCTCGGAGGGCAGAGGTGATCCGTTTTCGGCGTTCTTGTGTTACAAGAAAATTCTGGTCTCACAAGAACGCTGAAAACCGAGCCCCTATCGTCCAGCCGCCCTTTTTGCCATCTACGGCCATAAACGGCCGCGAGTTAAGACAAGTCTGGCGCTGCCCTTTCCCGCGGTCGTAAGCTCCCCATGCTCCACGGCGTTCCGCTTTTGGAGCCATACGTTACCCGGGGAGGCTTTGGGTGGCCGATCAGAATTCCGCGCCTGCGCCGATGATGCGTTACGAACCCGACGGCCGGGCGCCTGTGTTGTCCTACAACGTGCCCGAGCCCGTGTCATTCTCCTCTCGCTCAGTGGTCGAACTGGCCAATCTCCCGGTCAAGTTCAGCGAGGCCGCCTACCAGGTCCCGCCTGAGCGCATGCCGGCCGACCAGCTCCGCACGCTTGACGTCACCGCGATCCGCCGTGCCCTGACAACGGGCGACCTGCGTGTCTTCCCCGGCATTCGCAACCCGGCGGGTGGTCATGAGCAGCTCTTCGCCGCGCAGACCGCGGTGGCCAATGCGGGGCAGAGCCTGGATCACACCACCATCAGGCTGTTGGCACAGGGTGTTCTGGGGCGATCCGTGCTGCCGCCACTGTCGGATCTGGTCGCCCCGGCGGCCTTTCCGCTTCCCGGCGCCGCGGGTACGGAGCAATCGGTGCGCGAGGCCGCCACGGCAGTGGGGTCCATGGCCTACTACCAGGCGCCCACCCGTCTTACGGCGGCGGTCGGCGCCGCGGCCTCGGCCACCGACACGCTTTCGGCGCAGTCCATCCAGCGCTCGCTGGTCAACCTCAGCGTGGAGGACATTCAGGCCCAGGCCCAGCAGGGACGCCGGCTCAACGTCTTCCGGTCGCTGTGGGGCACGTACCGGTACAACTGGCTGGACGAGCCGGCCCAGACGCGTCCGCGCATCATGCTGGTCTTTACCTACCGGCTGTCCTCCTTCCTCGGAGCCTACGGCGCCGGCCGCACTCTCAAGACCTTCTCGCTGCTGCCCGGCGAGAAGACCACGATCAGCATGAAGACCTGGACGAAGACGGAGTCCGAACGCAAGCAGGCCTCGAGCATCCTGGATTCCGTCACCGAGGAGGCCTGCCAGGACTTCGAGAACGCCGTGCAGGACGAGCAGACCTCCAAGGACGCCAAGCAGGACAGTTTCGAGTACCACGTCGACGCCGAGGCCTCGGGCTCTTGGGGTTTCGCCTCCGCCAAGGTCGATGCCGGTGTCAAGGGCGGCATGGCCTCCCAGCACGAGCAGACGTCCAAGAACGTCACCAACGCGGTCAACAAACATGCGAGCAAGTCCTCCGCCAAGCGGGATGTGAACGTCAACACCAGCGCCGAGGTCAAAGAGTCCTCCGGGGAGGAAACCTCGATCACTCGGGAGATCGCCAATATCAACGTCGGGCGCACTTTGAACTTCGTCTTCCGGCAGCTCAATCAGGAGCACGTTTCGCTCCTGCACGTCACCGACGTCCACGTCGGATTCTTCAACGGCTACGGGGAATCCTCCAGGGAGGTGCCTTTGCATGAGGTGGACGACCTGCTGGAGCAGGTCTGCGCCGGCGATACGGCCGCCGCCAAGGCCGTCATCATGGAAGCCGCCGGGACCGTCTGGAACCACCTCGGGAATCCGGTGCCCTTCGTGGAGCAGCGAACGGTTCCCGGATCGGACGGTGATTCCTATTGGCGCGTCATCCCGCAGCGTTCATCCTTCACCGACCCCTCCACCGGGGACGCCTTCGAGGTCGACGGCGTGATCACCGCCGTCAACCGGTTCACCATGCGTACGGAGGGTGTGATCGTGGACGCCCTGCTCGGACAGGGTGATGCCCTGGACGTCTACTCGCACGGCATCCAGGACGCGGCCGTGGGCGACCGGGAGGCCGACGTGGCGCACAAGCTGCTCGCCCGTCAGATCGTCTCCGCGGCCACCGGGGACCAGGCGGACGCCTTCCGCAAGGTGTACTTCCCGCCGGTCGGGAGCGCCTCGGTGAACGTGACCCTCGACAACGACGGAACCGGTTCCGGGACGAGTACGGACGCCGGCGGGTCGATGTGACGAACCCGTTGCTTCCCCTGACCGCGCTTCCCGACGCGCCGCTCGCCAAGAGCTCCGACCTCATGCCGGACGCCGCCCTGACCCAGCGGCGCCCGCCGCGCGGCGCTTCGAGCCCTGACGGCGGGACTCCCCTCACACCGGCGGCCGGACCTCCGCAGAGGGCGTCGTGGGGTGCCACACTCACCCCGAACGAGAGCCATCCCGAGGTCTTCGCGCGGATGGTTCCCGACAGACGCTGGTACGAACTCGCCCAGGGCTGGCTCTCAGAAAACCCGCTGGACCCCCAGCGGAATACCTATGAGTTCACCGCCACAGTCGGTGCCGGCATCGGCCGGAACAACACCGTGACCATCCCGGCTCCGGGTCCGTGGACCTTCGGGTTCGTCCAGCTGTGCACGGCCGCGTACATCCGTGCGGACTACTGGGGGCAGGGGCCGGGGCCGACGCCGGCGCCGGTGTTCCTACAGTGGTCGCTCGACGGCGCGACGCTGGACTCGACTCGCGACAGTCGCTCGAGTTCGGCGCCCTGGTTCGACGCGAACCAGAATGTTCGTTTCGATATCAACGACGGCACCGATCCGGCACAGCAAGGCCCCACGAACATCAGGCTGCTGGACCGGCCGAAGTTCAGCTTCCACAGCCGGATGGGCCCTGGCGACCAGCCGCTGCTGCGCCGCGTCGCCGTCGCCTACGTCTTCCAGGCCTACGTCGTCGCCAACCCCGCCACTCTCAACGCCGCGGCGACGAGTTGTCAGGTACTGGCGGCGACGGCACCCATGCGGCTCCGGCAGGTGGTCAACTTCACCGTCGTACGAGATACCACCACCACGCGTTGGATCCACCGGCATGAACCGGTGACCAGCGAGTTGTCGATCGGAACTCTCCCCAACCCGCCACGACGACTCGCGATCCCCCAGGGCGACACGCTTCTGGAGCAGATCAAACGCGAAACCACCTCGACCGGAGGCCTCTACCAATTCGGCGTGGACGTCGAGCACCCCCGCGCGGTTCCGGCGGAGGAACTGGACGTGACCCCAAATGACGTCGCGCGGGTCGGACAGACGCCGGCACTTCCGGGCCTCCCTCACGCGCTCTTCGGCTGACCCCGCGGATCGCCCCATCCGGGTGCCGAATGGGGCGATCCGCGGCAAGCGCCGTCCGCAACAGGTGGAGACCGCCTCATCACAACCATCCGCCACGATCCCGCAACGCCGTCTGTTCGATGAGAATCCGGCGCATCATGCCGTAGCTCACGCCGAACTCGGCCGCAACCCGGCGGATCGACCAGCCCTGGTCGTACAGCCGGGCCGCATCCTCCCCGATCTGCCGCTCGGTGGTGTTCGCGGTCCGCAGGGCCAGCACCTCGCCGCGCCGGTAGCGGCGATGACCGCCAGGCGTATGGAGGGAAGGCTTGATGATCCCGTCCCGCGCCCACCGGGCGAGCGTGGTGGTCCGTACGCCCAGCAACGCGGCCGCCTCACGCGGCGTGAGCAGATCATCGAAGTCAGGAATGGCAGATGACATGGGGGAGAGCCGATCCAGTCGAGTATTAGAAGCGGGACGTCCGGCACGGCCATCGCCGGGCGCGATAACGGCTCAGGGCTTGAGTGACTTTCCCTCCTCGGGCGTCAGCTCCACGCCGGTGCGGGCCACGACCACGTGGATCGTCTTGTGCTCATCGGCCCGCTCGACCCAGGTCATGGCCGCGAGGTGGCGGATGATCGGGATGCCCCGGCCCGAGATCGGAAGTGGCCCGTGGCCGGTCTCTCTGGGCAGGTCCGGTGCCGTGTCGACTGCGGAGATGTGGGTCCAGCGGGGGCGGACGGCAAGGCCGAGATGAACCGGTCTGCCATCGTCTTGCGCGCGCTTCATCCTGGCGACCTCGCGGACGGCGTTGGTGATCAGCTCCGACACCACCAGGACAACATCGTCGAGGTGGTCGGCGTCGGTCGCGGCCACCTCGGCGAGGACGCCTTCGGTGAACCGACGTGCCTGCGCCACCGATTCGGGCACGGCCGGCAGCGATCGCCACCTCCGGTCGGCCACGGTTCCAAGAACTAACCGCCCGATCTCACTCGCTCGGTGCATCGGATGATCTTGAGAACCGACAGTCGCGCTACTCACTGGCCACCCCCAGCAGGGAAGCGGCGGCCGGTCCACGGGCGGTAAGGGAGCTGGCAAGCTGGTCCAGCGCTGTCAACGCGGTCATGCGGATCAGTGAATCGGGCGGTCGCGGTCGGCAGGAGATGACATCTGGTGACACGGGAAGGGACGTCATGCCGCGCGCCGTGACGATCACTGGGACACGGTCAACGGAGCATCGCCCGTTCGAGGAATACCGGCATCTGTTCGAGGAGTACCTCGCCCCGTTCGCCCTTGACGGCGTCCGGTTCTATCTGGGCGGCGCGAAAGGCATCGACAGCTTGGCTCTGCTGTGGCTGACGCGGGAGACCCGCGTACACCTGACGGTCGCCGTACCGGCTCGGCTGGCCGACCAACCCGAAGACGCACGCCAGGCCATCGCTGCTGCGAAGGACGCCGACCGGCTCGATGAAGTGGTCGAGCTCGGCGGCCCGTTGGCGACGCCGGGCTATCACGCGCGGAACCGGTGGATGGTCGACCGGTCGGGAATGGTCATCGGCTTCCCACGAGCGGGAACCACCACCGGCGGTACCTACTACACCCTCGATTACGCCGCGAAGCTGGACAAACCGCGGATGGTGCTGCCCGTCTGAGATGTCAGTGGTGTACTGCGAGAGTGACTGTCGGCAGGGACAACGCAGCCGCGACGCTGCAACGACTGCGTGTCGCGCGTGGCATGTCGTGGTCCGCTCTCGCCACTGCGCTGCGGGAAACCGCGCGGAGGCTGCGCATCGACCGGATCGCGTCCGCGCAGCAGGCCAGCGTGCGACGTGCCATCGCCCGTTGGGAAGCCGGGGCGGCCGTTCCGGACGAGCAGTATCGGCTGCTGCTCGCGTACGTCTACACGCGCACCCCGGCCGGAGACGTCGCGCTCGGCCCCGGCTCCGATATGGCCGAGCTGCTCGACGCGTATGCGGGATACGGCGTCGAGAAGGCCGCCATTGACGAACTGGCCTCGACCGTCACCGCGTCGGTCACCGGGAGCGGCGGACACCTGCTGGCCTTCCTCAACCCGTCGTTGCGTGGGGCGTTGACGGCCGCGCTCTGCCGATCCGGCGACGCTGGACCACTCCGTCCTCGACGCACTCGGCGTCGCGTCCGTCGCCGTCGACCGGCAGATCGGAACCATTCCGTTCGTCCGGCTGCATCTCGCCCAGGCAGCGATCACCGAAGCGTGCCGTCATCTGCTCGCCGGTCCTGTCCCGGCCCCGGTCGCGGGGGCGTTGAGGCGAGTCGCGGCGGAGGCGTTCGCGCTGGCTGCGCGCCTCGCGTTCGAACCCACGATGACGTGCGGCGCTCGCCCTGTACCGGCAGGCCGTGCGGGCCGCCGACCCGGCGTTTCCGGAGCGGCGCGCACTGATCCGAACGAGTCAGACGATGGTCACCTACTACGCCACGGGCGACATCGCTGCCGCCCACCGGATCGCGGACGCGGCCGTCGCCGACGCTCGCCGCGGTAAAAGCGCGCTGATGCGGGCGCGAGCACACGCCCTCCAAGCGGAGATCGCCGCACGCGGGGCACCACCTGCGGAACGGCGGGCCCGGACGGCACTGCACCTGGCGTACCACGACGTTGACCGCGACACCTCCGGAGATCCGATGCCGCGGGTGTTCTCCGCCGGCCGGTTGCATGGGTTCATGGGAGTATGCGGCATCTTCCTCGGTGAGGCCGCCGAGGCGGAACGGCAGTTGTCGGCGGCTGCGGCGGAGCTGACCCGGCCGCGTGAGTCGGTGCAGCGGGCGATCGTGTTAACAGATCGGGCGCTGGCGCTTTTGCACACCGGGGAACCAGGCGGGCCGGCGACGGCGGCGACGGATCTTCACGAGTGCGTGACGCTGACAGCGGCGACGCGCGGCCGGGTGCCCGCCCAGCGGCTTCGGACGGCGCGGCTCGCGCTGCGACCATGGCACGGTGAGCCATTCGTCGCCGAGCTGGACGACCACATGCACACCGCCCTGATCGGCCTGTGACGAAGAGCGCCAGCGCTTTTCATCGAGGTGAAACACGGCTCCAGCTCGATCCGTACGCGGTGCCAATCGATCAGCCGTGTCACACGCTCTCGCCGGTGAGCTTCGCGAGGTCAGGGGCGAAGACGGTCATCCAGTGCGGGTGCAGCCGGTAGAAGACCACGTCGTCGTCCCAGTCGAAGGCGTCGTCGCCGTAGAAGTCCTTGAAGTACGCGAGCAGGTCCGGCCAGTCCGCGGCCGGCTCGGCGTCCTCGGGGTTGAGGATCTCCACGTTGCCGTGCGTGAACACGCCCAGGTCCTCGCCGCGCATGTGGGCGACGCTGGCCGCGGGGCGGGTCGCGAGGTGGCGGGCCTTGGCGGCGCCGCGCGCCGTGCCGAAGTGCCACTTGCCGTGCAGGAAATGCCCGTCCGCGCCGCTGATCCGCGGCTCGCCCTTCGCCGTCACGGTGGACAGGGCGAGAGTGCACATGCCGGTGAGGACCTGCGTGAGCTGCTCCGCGGTCAGGGTGCGTTCGGCGTTGATGATCGAGCGGAGGTGGGCGGTGGACCGGGACAGGGAGGCGTCGAGCAGGACCTGAAGCTCGTTGAGTTCTTCCGGCGTTTCACGCATCCAGTCACTGTAGCCAGGGTGGGCCCGGCTACTGGAGTGCCAGGTCGCGCTGGTACCAGGTGCCTGGCTTACCGCCGATGTCCGCCGGATCGGCCGGGCCGATGGGGACGAACCCGGCCTTGGCCAGCACCTTCTGAGACGCGACATTGCCGTGGGAGGTGGCCGCCCTCAGTGTGTGCAGGCCGTACCGCGCCGCTGCCAGTCGGCACAGTTCCCGTACGGTCGCGGTCGCCACGCCGCGGCCGGTGACGTGCCGCGCGACGCGGTAGCCGAGTTCGGCAGTGCCGTCGTCCGCGAAGATCAGGTTGAACCGGCCCAGGACCGAGCCGTCCTCGTCGACGAGCACATGGAAGGCGCCGACGCCGGCCTCCTGCTCGGCCAGCAAGGCGTCGTACCGGTCGGTGAACCGGTCGAAGAACTCATCGCCGCGGTCGGAGATCGAGGCGGCGAAGTAGGCGCGGTTCGCCAGCTCGAAGGCCAGGACCGCCGGGGCATGGTCGGCGCGCAGCCGCTCCAGCTCAGGCACGACGCGACTCTACTCGGAGGCCCCTCAGACGTGCCGTTCGTCGGGGAAATCCTCGGAGAACCGGTCCGCGGCTGTGGCCGCCGAGATGCATTCGTGGGAGTGGTACCAGGTTCCGGCACCGTGGAGAAGCGGCTCCGGGCCCGCGTCGGTCGTGAAGGTGAAGTCGATGCGCTCGCGCCCAGGCCGGGTGCGCAGGCCACGCTGGCCCGGTATCCCCGGGAGCGGTTCCCACGGGCAGCGTGCGGCTGTCAGAGCGTCGGTCACCTGGCCGTAGGTCACCTTCGCGGGCAGCGTCACGGCTCTCGTGGCCATCCTCGACCTGGGCAGTTCCACGGTGCCGCGCCAGGTCGGCACCGTGATGGACGCGACGATGCGACAGCGGCACACCACGAACTCCACATCGCCGTAGGAGTACAGGTGCGGCCACCTGTGCCGCTTGTCGATCCGCCCGATGTCCCACGGCATCCCGTAGACCGCGACCGGCTCTCGCAGGCCGGCGCCGAGGTGAAGCGATCCGACCCGGCCGGTCGAGCCGAACTCCGCCAAGAGGTCGAGTACATCCACGCGCCGAGCCTCTCACCGGTTTCCGCCACGATGGCGTCCGCGAACACTTCTCACCGTATTGGCGAAGGGAGAGTGACCACCCACCCGAGGAAGGACCCCATGAGACGACCGGAGCCAGGAACGGCGGAGGTTACAGGGGAACGCGGCGATGCGACGGCCGGAACGACCGATGCCGAGATCATTCGGCTTTCGGGGCGGGAACCGGAGCGGTTCGCCGAAATCTTCGATCGTTACTACGCGGAGGTGTACGGGTACGTCGAGCGACGGCTCGGGCCGAGTCTGGCCGACGACGTGGCGGCGGAGACCTTCCTGATCGCCTTCGACCGGAGAGACCGCTATGACGCGGCGCATTCGATCGCCAGGCCGTGGCTGTACGGGATCGCCTCCAACCTCATCTCCCGTCACCACCGAGCCGAGACCCGCCACTACCGGGCCCTGACCCGGGTCGGTCCGCCCGGCACCGTCGACGGGCCCGCGGACCAGGCTCTGGGGCGCGTCGACGCCCAGTCCAGCCGAGGGCGGCTCGCGAGGGCGCTGGCCGCGATTCCTCAGGGTGACCGGGACGTGCTGCTGCTCGTCGCCTGGGCCGGGATGACCGGGGAGGAGGCCGGGCGGGCTCTGGACATCCCTTCCGGCACGGCCCGATCGCGGCTGCACCGGGCCCGCAGGAAGATACGCGCCGCGCTGGGCGGCATCGACCCCACGACCATCGGAGAGGACGCATGATGGATGACCTGGACACCCTGCGCGAGGCTTGGGGCGAGCCCAAGACGCCGTCGCCCACCGCGCGGATGCAGGCTCGGGCGGCTCTGATGACCAGGGCCGCGGGACGTCCCCCGGAGCCGGTGCGGCCACGCCGCCGATTCCGACTGCCCCGGGCGGGCGCACTTATCGCCGCTGGGGCACTGGCAACGGTCGTGGCGGCCGGCGTGGTCGTCGTGCAGACCTCCGGTGGGAGCCGGGATTCTCACTCGTCACCCCCGGGTGGTCAGGTCGGGTCGGTCGCTCTGGCGGCGAACGTCCTGGACCGGGCCTCCGCGGCCGCCGAGCACCGGCACTTCACGCCGCTGCGAAGCCATCAGTGGATCTACACGAAGATGTCGCACACCACAGGTACGGGCCCGGGCGGAGTGGTCACCGGCGGCCCGTACAGGACCAGGGTCGAGGAGACCTGGTGGCGGGCCGACGGCGAACAGAGCGCCGGCATCACGAACGGCAGGCTGTCTGTCGGACCCGCGGCCACGAAGCCGCAGCGCCCGTTCTCCTATGCTCCCCTGCCCACCGACCCCGACGCGCTGCTGCGGAAGGTCGGCGGGCGCACAGGCGGCTATGAGATGGCGTACGACACTCTGGTCGAGATCTTGGCGCAGACCGTCCAGCCTCCCCGAGAAGAAGCGGCGATCTTCCAGGCGATCAAGAAGATCCCGCACGTGACGTTGATCAAGGGCAGGGTCGACGCGGCCGGGCGGCCGGCGATCGCTGTCGGACTGGAGATCGGCGTGGATCACAAGGAAGTGCTTCTCGACCCGAAGACCTACGCCTTCCTGGGGGACCGGGTGATCACGATCAGGGACCAGACACTCGAGTCGGAAGGCGAGCCGAAGACCGTCGTGAAGAAGGGGACGTTGCAGACCGAGCGGCTACGGACCGCGGTGGGCGTCGTCGCCAGGCCGGGACAGCGCCCCTCCTGAGTCTGAGTTCCTTTCGAGCAAGCGTGCCGTTCGGTGTCCGCACCGGACGGCACGCTCATGCGAAGATCGGCGGCTCCCCGGCGGGCAGGGGCGTACGGAACGTGCGCAGTGACAACGCCAGCAGGTCGTAGTAGCCCACCAGGACGAGCAACTCATAGAGCCGCTCCAGTCCCAGGTCGGCGGTCGCCCGCTCGTACAGCTCGTCGTCCAGGTCGCGCAGGCTCAGCAGCGCACGGCAGACGCACCGGACCGTCCGTTCGGCGGATGACAGGCTCGGGGCCTCCCCGCCGGACCTCAGCGCGGCCAGCTCCTCATCGGTCAGCCCGGCGGCGCGGCCGACGCGCTCGTGGGCGTACCACTCGAAGTCGCTGCGCCGCACGACCGCGACCTCCAGGATCGCGATCTCGCGCCAGCGCGCCGGCAGGTCCGTGGCGTACCGGATCGCCGAGCCGAGGCGCTGGAGCGGTCCGCCGACGCCCGGCGCGGTCAGCATCGCGTTGAACGGCCCCTCCAGGCGCCCGCGCGCATCGGTCAGGCGGAACGCCTGCGGGCCCGCCGCCCGTGGGCCGCCCGCGATCTCGTCGTGGACGGCGCGGCGCTCGGGGTCCAGTGCCGCCGGGTCGTACCAGGGGACGCGTCCGTGGGTCATCGGCTCCTCCGTGAATCTCTGTCATACAGAACCAGTGCCGGTCACTTGACTTTTGTATTACAGAAGACAAATACTCTCAACCAGCCACTTCGACGAGGGAGGTGAACCGGTGGCCGATGTCGACAGGGACGTCACGGTGCCGCGGCGCGTCTGGGCCGACGGGGACGTGCACAAGCGGGAGCTGGCACGGATCTTCAGGACGTGCTGGCAGTTCGTGGCGCACGACAGCGAGATCCCCGAGCCCGGCGACTACGTGACCCGCCGGATCGGTCGTGACTCGGTCATCGTGACGCGGGACGAGACCGGACAGGTGCGCGTCCTGCTCAACACGTGCCGGCACCGCGGTGTGCCGCTCTGCCGGGCGGACCGCGGCAACACGTCGCACTTCCGGTGCAGTTACCACGGCTGGACGTACGCCAACACGGGCGAGCTGCGAGGGGTCACCTTCCAGCGCGACGTGTACGGGAAGGGCGGGATCGACAAGAACGAACTCGGCCTCTTCCAGGCCGCGCGCGTGGACTCCGTGTACGGCCTGGTGTTCGCCACGTGGGACCCGGACGCGCCGGCGCTGGAGGACTACCTCGGCCCCATGCGCTGGTACCTGCACACGGTCTTCGGCAAGTTCGACCAGGGCCTGGAGGTGGTGGGCCCGCCCGTACGCACGATGGTGCGGGCCAACTGGAAGCCCGAGGGGGAGAACCTGTCGGGCGACGGCTACCACACGTTCGTCACCCACCAGAGCGCGGTCGAGCTCGGGCTGTTCGCGTCACAGGACGACCTCGCGCGGATGGCGGCCGTGGCCGGGCCGCGCTTCACCGGGCGGACCGTCCACTGCGGGAACGGGCACACCATGCGGATCCAGCGGATGCCGCTCACCGTCGACGCGCCCGCCTACTTCGGCTACCCGCGCGAGATGTGGGACGAGTTCGACCGCAACCTGTCCGAGCCGCAGCGCGAGGCGCAGTCGTGCCTGTCGGTCGGGCACGGATCGATCTTTCCCAACATGTCGTTCCTGGAGAACTTCAAGACCAACGTCGACAAGCAGGGCGACCACGCCCGCTACATCCGCGTCACGCTGCGGTACCCGCTCGGCCCGGCGATGACCGAGCAGCTGTGGTTCCTGCTCCAGCCGCGGCACGCCGACGCCGGGTGGCTGCGCCTGTCACGCCTGGCGTACCTGCGCACCAACGGACCGGCCGGGATGTTCGAGGTGGACGACACCGAGAACTTCGTGGGCATCACCGAGGCCGCCGCCGGCGACGTGGCCGCGGACCTGCCGATCGTGCTGGACGGTGGCCGGCACCACCCGCCGACGCCGCAGGAGGCGGGCTGGCCGGGCGACGTCGCCGACGGCGACCGCACCGAGAAGACCATCCGCGCCTTCCACGGCCGCTGGCAGGAGCTCATGGCATGACCGAGACAACGCTTGCGTCGCCTGAGGTCCAGGCCGAGGCCGCGCTGTTCCTCGCCCTGGAGGCCGAGCTGATCGACGACCGGCGGTACGCCGAGTGGCTCGACGTCGTCACCGACGACTTCGTCTACACGGTGCCCGTACCCGTCACGCCGGACAGCCCGTTCGCCCCGCACCACGACCCCGAGGCGCTGCTGCTGGACGAGTCCAAGGAGTCGATCCGGCACCTGTGGTTCCGGCGGCTGGAGGCGGACATGCACGAGTTCGCCTGGGGCGAGAACCCGCCGCCGCAGTTCCGGCACTTCGTCACCAACGTACGGGCGCGCGAGAGCGGTGACCCGGACGAGTTGCTGGTGCGCTCCAACGTCCTGCTCATGGGCCGCCGGCAGTCCGACCAGCCCCGGTACGTCACGGCCGAGCGGTTCGACACGCTCCGGCGCACCCCGGCGGGGCTCCTGCTGGCCCGCCGCCACGCCGTTCTCGACCAGACCGTGATCGATTTCCCCCAGCCGAGGGTCCTGCTGTGAGCGACGAGAACGGCCTGATCGTCGCGAACGAGTTCGCGGCCGTCGCCGTACGGAAGGTGGCGACGCGCAACGGCGAGCGGCTGGAGATCCGGTCGCTGGGCAACGAGGCGTACGTCATCCGCCTCGACGCGCTCGCCCTGGAGGCTCTGACCTGGTCCGATCCGCTGACGGTCGGGCAGGGCCTGGAGACCCCGCTCGGCCCCGAAGTACCCGGAGAGAAGGAGAGCAAGTGATGGCCAGGTACGCGCCGGGCGAGGCGCGCGAGTGGGCGCTCGACTCGCTCACCGGGTGCGCGGGCTGCGTCCAGCCCACGTTCACCGCCGACCTCGCCGGCCTGAACGAGGAGGCGATCCGGCACGACGTGCGGATCGAGAAGGAACACGGCATGTCCGCCGTCCTGCTGGTGTCGGAGTCCGGCACCACGCAGGAGGAGATGCGCCGGTTCGTGGAGATCGTCGCGGACGAGGCCGGCGACGATCTCGTCACGATCCTCCAGGCGTCGCAGCCGACGCTCGCCGACACGCTCGCGTCCGTCGAGCACGCGGCGACCGCGGGCGTGGACCTGGTGATGCCGTCCTACCCGCTGTACTTCAACCCGCCGTCGGTCGACGATGTCTTCCACTTCACCAAGGCCGTCGCGGACGCCTCCGACCTCGGCGTGATCATCTTCGCGATGGACCAGTGGAACTTCGGGCGGCTGCACGCCGCCGGGTTCCCGCTCTCGCTGCTGACCCGCATGGTGGAGGAGATCCCCGGCGTCGTCGCGATCAAGAACGAGGTGGGCGGCCCCGGCGTCGGCGGCATCGCCGCGGTCTTCGAGGCGCTGCGCGACCGGGTGGTGGTCACCGACCCGCTGGAGTTCAACGCGCCGGCCTGGATCGCGAACTACGGCATGCGGTTCATGGGCACCTCGAACTACGAGTGCATGGGCCCGGCCGTGCCGCGGATGCTGCGCCTGCTGTCCGACAAGGCCACCTGGGACGAGGGCATGGAGCTGTACTGGCGGCTGCACCCGGTCCGCAAGGCCAACGCCGCCGTCTGCACGCCGCTGGTGGCGGGCAGCGGCCTGGTGCCGCGCATGCACTGGAAGTACCAGGGCTGGCTGATGGGCTACAACGGCGGCCCGATCCGGCAGCCGCACATGAGGGTCAGCGCGGCGCAGATGGCCACGCTGCGTTCGGCCGCGGTCGCCGCCGGGCTGCCGGTCACCGCCGACGACGACGAGCTGTTCTACGCCGGACGGAACCCCCGGTGAGCGCCGCGACCGAGACCGTCCTGCTGCTGGACGGCGGCGACGTGGACGCGCTGGCGTCGGTGGAGCTGGGCCTGCGCGCCGCGGAGGAGGCCGCACGCGCCGGCGCCGTCGTCACCGGGCGGGTGCAGGTGAACGGCCCGAAGGCGTGGACGCGCATCCTCGTCGGCGTCGTCTCCTCGCTGGACGTCATCGGCTACAAGCAGTTCCACCGGGTCGGCGACCACGTGCGGTACCACGTGCACCTGTTCCGCGAGTCCACCGGCGAGCCCATCGCCATCGTCGACGGACGCCGCATCACCTCGCTCCGTACGTCCTCCACCGCCGCGGTCGCCGCCCGGCACCGCCTCGGCGACCGGCCCGTACGGCTGGGCGTGGTCGGCTCGGGGGAGGAGGCGTGGGAGGGGCTGCGCGCGCTCGCCGGCGCGCTGAACGTCGCGTCGGTGGACGTGTTCAGCCCGACCGAGGCGAACCGACGCCGGTTCGCCGAGCGTGCCCGCGCCGAGCTCGGCCTGGACGCCACCGCCGTCGGCACCTCGCCGGAGGCCACCCGCGACCACGACGCGGTCTACGTCGCCACCAGCTCGCACCACACGCCGTTCCTCACCGCCGAGCAGGTCGGTGGCGTCGGGTGGCTCGGGCTCATCGGCTCCACGATGCCGGTCCACCGCGAGGCGAAGGGCGAGGTCTTCCTCGCCGCGGGCGAGGTCGTCATCGACACCCCGGACGCCGCCCACGAGTCCGGCGACTGCGTCGAGGCCAAGGAGCTCGGCTGGGACCCGGCCGGCGCGGTCCTGCTCGGGGCGTACCTGGACGCGTCGCCCGGTGACCCCGGCATGTCCCTCTTCAAGTCCATCGGCAGCGTCGAGCAGGACCTCGTCCTGGCGCTGCACCTCGTCCACGCGGCGCGTGAGCGGCGGAGCGGACGGGAGATCCCGTCCGTCGCGAGCCTGCGCGTCATGCGCTGAAGCACCCAAGGAGATATTTCGATGAACGTCGTCGACCTGACCCACCCGTGGGGCATCCACACGCCCGGCTGGGTCGGCTACCCCGGCTGCAAGATCTACTACACCCAGACCCTGCAGACGAACCGCATCGTCTCCCAGCGCATCGAGACCTCGCTGCACACCGGGACGCACCTGGACGGGCCGATGCACGCCGCCGACGGCGGCGCCGACATGGCCTCGCTGCCCCTCGACAAGCTGCTCCACGAGGGTGTCGTCGTGGACGTCTCCGACCAGGTCGGCGACTGGGACGTGATCAAGCCCGAGCACATCACCTCGAAGGTCGAGGTGAAAAAGGGCGACATCATCATCATCCACACCGGCTTCCACCAGTACTACACGGGCGGGCCCAAGCAGGACCTGGTGCGCTACTTCGGCATGCACCCGGGCGGCGGCGTCGAGCTGGCCAAGTGGATGCTCGACATGGAGATCCGCTGGTGGGGCATTGACGCCGGCTCCGGCGACCACCCGATCAACACCACGATCCGCCACATGCGCCCGGACCTGACCAAGCGGTTCGAGGAGCACGTCGGGATGTCGGCGCTGGAGTACTTCGGCGAGTACGAGTACGTCCACCACCTGTCGGGCCGGCAGGTCAAGGAGGACCTGTTCCCCATGCACTACCTGGCGTTCCCCGGCGGGTGCATCCACGCCGAGAACGTCGGCGGCGACCTGGACGCCGTCCTGGACCAGCGGGTGGTCATCGGCGCGTTCCCGTGGAAGATCGAGGGCGGCGAGGGCTGCCCCTGCCGGATCATGGCCTTCACCGACCTCGGCAAGAACGAGGTGGTCGACGCCGTGGCCGGCCGGGAGCTGCCCTGCCCGAAGTCGTGACCACGCTGGGGGCGGCGGGCGTCCAGCTCGCCGCCGCCCCGCTCGACCCGGCCGCCAACGCGGCGGCCGGGGCCGCGGCCATCGCCTCCGCGGCCCGTGCGGGGGCCGGGCTCGTGGTCCTGCCCGAGCTGCTGAGCACCGGATACGTGCTCGACCGCACGGCGCTGGCGGATCTGGCGGAGAGCACCGCGGCGCCGGGGGCCTGCCTGCGGGCCTGGTCGGCCGAGGCCGCCCGGCACGGCGTGACCGTCGTCGCCGGGTTCGCCGAACGCGACGGCGATCGGCTCTTCAACTCCGCCGCCGTGATCGACCGGTCCGGAGCGTTCGCGGGCGTCTACCGCAAGCTGCACCTCTTCGGGGCCGAGCGCGACGTGTTCGCCCCCGGCGACCGCGGCCTTCCGGTGTTCGCCGTGGACGGGCTGCGGGTGGGCGTCCTGATCTGCTACGACCTGCGGTTCCCCGAGGCGATGCGGATCCTCGCCGTGCGCGGCGCCGAGGTGGTGGCCGTCCCGACCGCGTGGGTCCGCGGCTTCGACCACGCACGCCACGGCGCCCGGGTGTCGCAGGTGGACGGCGTCCTCGTCCAGGCCAACCTCAACCAGGTCGCCGTGGTGTGCGCCGACCAGTGGGGGGAGCAGGCACCGCACACGTTCCTCGGCCGCTCGCTCGTCGCGGACCCGTACGGGCTCGCGGTGGCCGGCCCGCTGGACGCCGAGGGCGACGGCCTGGCCCTCGCCGCGATCGACCTGGAGGAGCCGGCCCGGGCGCGCGACCGCGCGGTCGGCAGCCCGGTACGCGACCGGCGCACCGACGTCTACGCCCACGACCTCGGCTATGTCCCGAACGGAGGAGAGACATGAGCGAATGCAGGATCACCCACATCCGTTACGTCGGGCTGGGCGTGCGGGCCTTCGACCGGCAGACCGGTTTCTACCAAGACCTGTGGGGCCTGGTGCAGGAGGACGCCGAGAGCGGGGTCTCCTACCTCGCGGCGCCCGGCTCGACCGACCCGTACGCCCTTCGCCTGCGCAAGGCGGACGACGACCGCGTCGACGTCGTCTCGTTCGCCGTGCCGGCCGCCCGCGACGTGGACTGGTACGCCGAGCGCCTGATCGCCCGGGGCGTCCCGATCGTCTCGGGCCCCGCGCTCCTCGGCACGGCGGGAGGCGGCTACGGCCTGCGGTTCCACGACCCCGACGGGCGCACGCTGGAGATCGCGGCCGGGGTCGCCGAGCGCACGGCCCGCGAGGTGGCCGAGCGCGAGCACGTGCCCACCGGCCTGTCGCACGTCGTGCTCAACAGCCCCGATCTGTCCGCGATCACCCGCTGGTACGCCGACACGCTCGGGTTCGCCGTCACGGACTACCTGGAGGACGTCATGGTCTTCCTCAAGAGCGCGACGGACTTCCACCACTGCCTCGCGTTCGCCTACGGTCCGCACGTCTCGCTCAACCACGTCGCGTACGAGACCCGCGGCCTGGACGAGTACCTGCGCGCGACCGGGTCGATGATGCGCGCCGGCGGCGACCTGGTCTGGGGCCCCGGGCGGCACGGGCCCGGCGACAACACCTTCGCCTACTTCTGCGATGAGAGCGGCTTCGTCGCCGAGTACACCACCGCGCTGCAGCGGATCACCGACTTCGAGGCGTGGGTGCCCCGGGTCTGGAAGCGCGTCCCGGAGGAGTCCGACCAGTGGGGCACCGCCTGCGTGCGCCGTCCCGAGCCGTTCGTCGGCCGACCGGACCCCGGTCTGTGGACGCCACCGCCCTTCTGACCAGCCACGACACGACTACAACAGAGGGACTGAGCGTGAAGCTGTTCACCGGCTCCTACATCGGCGGACGCTGGCGCCCGTCGGGCGACGGGTCCACCGTCCGGGTGGACGATCCCGCGACCGGCGAGGCCATCGCGGAGATCGCCTCCGCCACCGCCGACGACTGCCTCGAGGCGGTCGAGGCCGCCGCCGGGGCGCTGCCGGGCTGGCGCGCCACACCGCCCCGGGCCCGCGCCGAGGTGCTGCGCGGCGCGTTCGAGCTGATGGTCCGCGAACGCGACCAGATCGCCGAACTGATCGTCCGCGAGAACGGCAAGGTGTGGGCGGACGCGCTGTCCGAGGCGGACTACGCGGCCGAGTTCTTCCGCTGGTTCTCCGAGGAGGCCGTACGCGTCGGCGGCGACTTCCGCACCGCGCCGAACGGCGACAAGCGCATCCTGGTCACGCACCAGGCCATGGGCGTGAGCGTGCTGATCACCCCGTGGAACTTCCCGGCCGCGATGGCCACCCGCAAGATCGGCCCGGCCCTCGCCGCGGGGTGCACGGTCGTGCTCAAACCGGCCGCCGAGACGCCCCTCACCGCGCTCTACCTCGCCGACCTGCTCGAACGCGCGGGAGTCCCGCCCGGCGTCGTGAACGTCGTGGTGCCGGACCCGCCCGCCGCCGCCGTACGGGCCATGCTGCGCCACCCGGCGGTGCGCAAGCTCTCCTTCACCGGCTCCACCGAGGTCGGCCGGGTGCTCCTGCGCGAGGCGGCGGACCAGGTGCTGAGCTGCTCGATGGAGCTCGGCGGCAACGCGCCGTTCATCGTCTTCGAGGACGCCGACGTCGAGGCCGCGGTCGCGGGCGCGATGGTCGCCAAGATGCGCAACGGAGGCGCCGCCTGCACCGCCGCCAACCGGTTCTACGTCGCCGAGGCGGTGCACGAGGAGTTCGTGAGCGCGTTCGCCGCCGCCATGGACGCCCTCACGCTCGGGCCCGGCACCGACCCGGGCAACACGCTCGGCTCCCTGGTGTCGGTCGCCGAACGCGACAAGGTCGCCGCGCGGGTCGCCCGCGCCGTGGAGCAGGGCGCCACGGTAAGCGTCGGCGGCACCGTCCCGCCCGGGCCCGGCGCCTTCTACCCCGCCACCGTGCTGTCGGGCGTACGGCACGGCGACGACGTCGCGGCGTCGGAGATCTTCGGCCCGGTCGCTCCCGTCATCGCCTTCGGCCCGCAGGACGATCCCGTCGCGTGGGCCAACGACACCGAGCTCGGGCTCATCTCCTACGTCTACACCGGGGACCTCGCGCGGGGCATCGCCGTGGCCGAACGCCTGGAGTCGGGCATGGTCGCGCTCAACCGCGGCGTGGCCTCCGATCCGGCCGCGCCGTTCGGGGGAGCCAAGCAGAGCGGCCTGGGACGCGAGGGCGCCGCCGAGGGCATCCGGGAGTTCCTGGAGGAGAAGTACATCGCCCTGGACCTGGCATGAAAGGCATGACAATGAAGATCACCATGGATCCGGCACGCTGCCAGGGCTACGCCAACTGCGTCGCCGCGGCACCGGACGCCTTCGACATCGACGACGTCACCGGCAAGGCCGTGCTCCTCCGTACGGAGGGCGACCCCGGCGAGATCCGCGAGGCGGCGCGTTCCTGCCCGGTCGCCGCGATCAGCGTGGAGGACTGATCCGTGCCGGGCGTGATCATCGTGGGCGCCTCGGTGGCCGGGGTGAGCGTGGCCGAGAGCCTGCGCGAGCACGGCTACTCCGGCCCGATCCGGCTGTTCGGCGCCGAGAACCGGCTGCCCTACGACCGGCCGCCGCTGTCCAAGGCGCTGCTCCGGGCGGACGCGCCCGACGAGCCACCGCCGCTGCGCCCGCGATCGTGGTACGACGAGGCCGGCGTGGAGCTGTCTCTGGGCCGCCGCGCCACCGGCCTCGTCACCGGCCCGCACGGCGTGGTGCTCGACGAGGACGACCTCGCCACCGCGGACCACCTGGTGATCGCCACCGGGGCGCGGGCCCGGCGCCTGCCGGGCATCGACGGTCCCCGCGTCCACCACCTGCGCGACCACGACGACGCCCGCCGGCTCCGGACGGCGCTGGCCGACCCCGGCAGGCTGGTGGTGCTCGGCGCCGGCTTCATCGGGCTGGAGGTGGCCGCCGCGGCGGTCGACCGCGGCTGGAACGTCACCGTGCTGGAGCGCGAACCGGGCCCGCTGACGCGCGTGCTCGGCCCGCGGGCCGGCGCGCTGTGCGTCCGGCCTCACCTGGCGCGGGGCGCCGACCTGCGGTTCGGCGCGGCCGTGGCCGAGACGTGCCCGGAGGGGGTCCGGCTGGAGGACGGCTCGGTGGTCCCGGCGGACCTCGTGGTCGTCGGCGCCGGAGCGGTGCCGAACACCGGCTGGCTCTCCGGCAGCGGCGTCGAGGTGAGCGACGGAGTGGTCTGCGACGCCCACGGCCGTACGTCCGTGCCCGGCGTCTGGGCGGTCGGCGACGTCGCCCGCTGGCGCAACGAACTGACCGGCCGGCACCAGCGCGTCGAGCAGTGGACCAGCGCGCGCGACCAGGCGGCCCTGGTCGCCCGGGCCATCGCGACCGGCGACAGCCGGGGCTGGGCCACCCCGCCCTACTTCTGGTCCGACCTGTTCGAGCACAAGGTCCAGTTCTGCGGGCACGCCGCGCCGGACTCCACCGTGTGGACGGCGCAGAACGGGAACCGCGCGCTGGCGCTGTTCGGCCGCGCCGAGCGGCTGGAGGCCGTGCTCACCGTCGACGCTCCGCGCCTGCTGGGCCTCGGCCGCCGCCGATTGGCCGAGCGCGGCGGCTGGGACGAGGCCGTCGCGTGGGCGAAGGAGGCGATGGCGTGAGCGCCGTGACCGTCTGCTCGGCCGAGGAGAGCGTCGCGGACATCGCCGACGGCGCCTCACTCGCCGTCGGTGGCTTCGGCCTGTGCGGTGTTCCCGGCGTGCTCTTGGAGGCGCTGCTGGCGCAGGGGGCGAGCGGCCTGTCCGTGGTGTCCAACAACTGCGGCGTGGACGGCGCCGGCCTCGGGCTGCTGCTCGCCGCCGGCCGGATCTCCCGCGCGATCAGCTCGTACGTGGGGGAGAACAAGGAGTTCGAGCGGCAGTACCTCGGCGGCGAGATCGAACTCGAACTGACCCCGCAGGGCACGCTCGCCGAACGGCTGCGCGCCGGCGGCACCGGCATCCCGGCCTTCTACACCCCGGCGGGCGTCGGCACGCAGGTCGCCGACGGCGGGCTGCCCTGGCGGTACGACGCGGCGGGCGACGTCCAGGTGGCCTCGCCCGCCAAGGAGACGCGCGTCTTCGACGGCCGGCGTTACGTCCTGGAAGAGGCGATCACCTGCGACTACGCGCTGGTGCACGCCGCGGTCGCCGACCGGCACGGCAACCTGAGGTTCGCCGCGACGGCGCGCAACTTCAACCCGCTGTGCGCGATGGCGGGGCGGGTCACCGTCGTCGAGGCCGAACACCTCGTGGACGCCCTCGACCCGGCCGACGTGCACCTGCCCGGCGTCTTCGTCGACCGTGTCGTCGAGCTGTCCCCGGCCCAGGCGGCCGACAAGCGAATCGAGAAGCGGACGGTGCGCCGATGACCGGGTGGACCAGGGACCAGATGGCCGCGCGCGCCGCCGCCGAACTGCGTGACGGCGACTACGTCAACCTCGGCATCGGCCTGCCCACCCGGGTGCCGAACCACCTCCCGCCCGGCGTCCGGGTGACGCTCCAGTCGGAGAACGGCCTGCTCGGCCTCGGGCCGTACCCGGCCGAGGACGAGGTCGACCCGGACCTGATCAACGCGGGCAAGGAGACGGTCACGGTCGTGCCGGGCGCGTCGTTCTTCGACTCGGCGCTGTCCTTCGGGATGATCCGCGGCGGCCACATCGACGTGGCCGTCCTCGGCGGCATGCAGGTGTCGGCCCGCGGCGACCTGGCCAACTGGATGATCCCCGGCGCGATGGTCAAGGGCATGGGCGGCGCCATGGACCTGGTGCACGGCGCCCGGCGGGTCATCGTCGTGATGGAACACCGCGCCCGGTCGGGCGCGCCCAAGATCGTGGAGACCTGCACGCTCCCGCTCACCGGCGCGGCCTGCGTCGACCGGATCATCACCGACCTCGGCGTCATCGACGTGACTCCCGGCGGGCCCACACTCGTCGAGTGCGCCCCCGGCATCACGCCCGCCGCCGTCCGGGCCGCGACCGGTGCGGAGATCCGGGTGCCGCCACCTCACGCCCCGGTCGCGAAGGCGTCGAAATAGATATTCGCGGCGACGGCGTCCCCGCCGTCCGCGCGGACCATCAGCTGGGCGGCGTCGCCCTCGACCGCCGGCCTCTGAGCGGGGAACGCCAGCCGGGCGTTCCCGGACCCGTCCAGCGGGACCTGGGTGGGATACTGGCTGCTGACGCCCAGGAGTACGGGCTGGGCCACCCCGCCGAACACGGCACTCCCGCTTTCCGACGTGACGTTCGTCCCGTCGCCGTAGGCGCAGATCCGTACGGCGCGGTCCTCCTCGCCCAGTGTCAAACTGATGTCACCCGCGATCTGCCCGTCCGTCCTGACCTGGAACGTCGCGTTGTAGTCCGCGGACGTGAGCGGGACCGTGACGGTCCCGCCGTCCAGGTTCTTCGACACCTGGCCGCCCGACCGGTCGTCGACGCTCATTTCGGTGGTGGGCTTGGCCGCGCCGGTGAACGTGCCGGTCAGCCTGCCCGCCCGGGCCGTGAGGCTCAGGCAGATCGTGCGGCTCGCGGCGGCTCCGTTCGCCGGCCGGGCCGGCGCCGGCGGACGGCCGGTCGGCCCGGCCCCCGCGCAGGCGGTGAGGCAGAGGAGGGGGACGAGGAGAACCGGTGCGGTCCGGGACACCTGCGTCATCCGTGTGGCTCCTGTCAGGGGGAGGGACGGACCACCCGGCGCGGCCCGAACGTCTCCGTCATGGTCCGCGCCCGGGACGCGCGTTCCGTACGGCCGGAACGCGCGGTGCTCACGTCCGTTCGGCGCGGGCGCCGGCCCGCGCCTGGTCGGCGAGGTGGCGGTGGGCCTCCTCCCAGGGGATCGGCAGCCGGTCCGCCGGCGCCTCCCAGAAGGTGAAGGCCGAGCTTCGCATGGTGGAGCGCAGCGCGGTCATGATGCCGCGGTGCGGTTCCGTGCGCGCGTAGGAGTAGAGCGCGTCGCGGTTCACCCACCAGGACAGGGTGTAGAACGTGCGCTTCGACGGCTGGGCGATGAGAGACGCGCCCAGCGCCCCCGGCGCCGACCGCACCTGGCGCCAGGCGGACAGCGACTTCAGGAAGAACCGCAGGACGTCCCCGCGGGAACGGATCTCGAACCGCGAGGCCATGACGTACACCTGCGTGTCCGGCGGGGGCGGGTCCGGGACCGCCCAGCGAAGTGTCGGCACGACGCTCTCCTCGTGTTGGTGAGTGCTACTATCCAATATTGGATAGTAGCACTCTCCAATGCTGCCCGTAAGATTCGGGAATGGCAGACGAGCGAGGACGCCGCACGCCGTTGCGCCACGGCCAGACGGGACTGCGGGGGAGGCTCGCCCGGGTCCTCGTCACGGAGCCCACCGATGAGGTCGACTGGCCCGCCGACCTGCCCACCGGGATCGAAACGGTCGTCATCGTCGACGACGAGCCGAACCCCCATCACACGTTGCGGGTTCACCCGCCGGACGACCCCACGCGCATCGCCCTGGTCGTGTACGACCAGCTGGCGCTGTGCGAGGACGCGCCGGAGGCGTGAGGTCACAGGTCGCCGCGGTACCAGGCCTCGGTCTCGGCCTTCAGCGCGTCCTCGTCCGGTTTCGGCGGGCGTGCCCGGGCGAGCCGGCGGAGCAGGTCGCGTGCGAGCCGGTCGGCGTCCTGCGGCCGTACGGGCCCGTGGGCGGGGAAGTGCCGGGTGACGGGATCGTCCGCGTCGCAGCGGGCGCACAGAAGGACCTCGCTGACACCGCGGACCCGGCCTCCGGACGCGTTCGTCCAGGTGTGGGGGAGACGCAGGATCGCGAGGACTTCGCCGACGCGACAGCGCGGGCAGACGCCGATCATGACCCGCCGATCGCGTCCGCGCCGAGCAGCGCCTTGACGTCGCCGTAGAACGCCGGTTCCGGGATGATCTGGAACGGCAGGTCCACCAGCACGCTCTTCGCGCCGTGCCGGTGTACGCGCATGTGGACCGGCGCCCGGCCCGGATGGGTGGCGAGAATGCGCCGGAACTCCTCGACGAGCCGCGCGTTCAGCCGGGCCTCTTCGACCGAGATGACCACCGGCGGCTCGGTGCCGGCCGCGGAGACGTCCAGGACGGAGATCTCCTCCCCGTAGACGCTCACCGTCTCGTCGCGCACGTTGATCCGGCCCCGTACGGAGACCACGCGGTCCTCGGCCAGCGCCTCGCCGTACAGGGCGTGGGTCTTGGGGAAGATCAGGCACTCCACCGCGGCGTCGTGGTCCTCGAGCGTGACGATCGCCCACGCACTGCCCTGCTTGGTGACCTTGCGCTGCAGGCCCGAGATGATCCCGGCCACCCGTACGTGGCCGTCCGTACGGCCGGCGGCCAGGAGCTCGGCGATCGTGGTGTCGCGGTGGGCCGCCAGAACGCGCTCGGCGCCGTCGAGAGGGTGGGACGAGACGTACAGGCCGAGCATCTCCCGCTCGAAGGCCAGCAGAGTGCTCTTGTCCCATTCCGCGTCCGGGACCGCGACCGAGAACACGGCGGCGGAGTCGTCACCGGTCTCGTCGAACGCACCGAAGAGGGAGTCCTGGCCGCTCGCCTCGTTCCGCTTGACGTCGATGATCGCGTCGATGGCCTGCTCGTGCACCATGACGAGGGCCTTGCGCCGGTGGCCGAGGCCGTCGAACGCGCCGGCCTTGGCCAGCGACTCGATCACACGCTTGTTGCACACGGCCGGCGGGACCTTGGCCAGGAAGTCGTCGAAGGAGGTGTAGCCGCCCTTCGCGCGGCGGGCGCGCACGATCGCCTCGACGACGCCCGCGCCGACGTTACGGACGGCACCGAGGCCGAAGCGGATGTCCTTCCCCACGGCGGCGAAGTTCAGCTCGCTCTCGTTGACGTCCGGCGGCAGCACCTTGATGCCGAGGCGGCGGCAGTCCGACAGGTAGACGGCCATCTTGTCCTTGTCGTCGCCGACCGAGGTGAGCAGCGCGGCGAGGTACTCGGCGGGGTGGTTCGCCTTGAGGTAGGCCGTCCAGTAGGAAACGACGCCGTACCCGGCGGTGTGGGACTTGTTGAAGCCGTACCCGGAGAACGGCACGAGCACGTCCCAGACGGCCTTGATCGCCTCGTCGGAGAAGCCGCGCTCCCTCATGCCGGCGGAGAACCTGCCCCACTCGGCGTCCAGCACCTCTTTTTTCTTCTTGCCCATCGCGCGGCGCAGCATGTCGGCGCCGCCGAGGGAGTACCCGGCGAGCCGCTGGGCGATCGCCATGACCTGCTCCTGGAAGACCACCAGGTGGTAGGTGTCGCCCAGGATCGGTTCGAGCACCTCCTCCAGCTCCGGGTGGATCGGCTCGACCTTCTGCTTCCCGGTCTTGCGGAGCGCGTAGTTGGTGTGGGCGTTCATCTCCATCGGCCCCGGCCGGTACAGGGCGTTGACCGCGGCGATGTCGGTGAACACCGTCGGCCGCATCAGCCGCAGCAGCACCCGCATCCCGCCGCTGTCGAGCTGGAACACCCCGAGCGTGTCGCCGCGCGCCAGCAGTTCGTAGGTCGTCGGGTCGTCGAGCGGCACCTCGCGGATGTCGATGTCGATGCCCTTGTTCGCCTTGACGTTCGCGATCGCGTCGCCGATGACGGTGAGGTTCCGCAGGCCCAGGAAGTCCATCTTGAGCAGGCCCATCTCCTCGGCCTGCGTGAACGGGAACCCGGTGATGACCGGACCGTCCTGCTTCGGCTTCACCAGCGGCAGCACGTCGACCAGCGGCGCGGACGACAGGATCACGCCCGCCGCGTGGATGCCGGTGCCGCGGGTCAGGCCCTCGACCCCCATGGCGGTGTCGACGACGCGTTTGACGTCGGGCTCCTCCTCGTACATCTTCCGCAGCTCGGCGGCCTCGCCGTGGCGGGGATGAGCCTCGTCCTGGATGGCGGACAGCGGGATCTCCTTGCCGCCGACCGCGGCCGGGAACGCCTTGGTGATCCGGTCGCCGAGCGCGTACGGGTAGCCCAGCACGCGGCAGGCGTCCTTCACGGCGGCCTTCGCCTTGATCGTGCCGAAGGTGACGATCTGGCACACCCGGTCGTCGCCGTACTTGGCGGTGACGTAGTCGATCATCTCGTCGCGGCGGCGGTCGTCGAAGTCCAGGTCGACGTCGGGCATCGTGACGCGCTCGGGGTTGAGGAAGCGTTCGAAGATCAGCTTGTGCTCGATCGGGTCGAGCTCGGTGATGCCCGTGCAGTAGGCGACCATCGACCCGGTCGCGGACCCGCGGCCCGGGCCCAGACCGATGCCGTTCGCGCGGGCGTACCGGCAGATGTCGGCGACGACGAGGAAGTAGCCGGGGAAGCCCATGTCGTCGATCACGGACAGCTCGTAGTCGATGCGCTCCAGGGTCTCGCGCGGCGGCTCGCCCTCGTAACGGCGCCGCGCCCCCGCCAGGGTCTCCTTCCGCAGCCACGACGACTCGGTCTCGCCCTCGGGGACCGGGAACTTCGGCATCAGGTCCCGGTGGGCGAACACCTCGCCGTAGTCGCCGACGCGCTCGGCGATGAGGAGCGTGTTGTCGCACGCGCCGGGGACCTCCGCGTCCCAGAGCGCCCGCATCTCCTCGGCGGTCTTGATGAAGTAGCCGCTCCCGGAGAAGCGGAACCGGTTCTGGTCGGCGAGGCGCTTGCCGGTGCCGATGCACAGGAGCGCGTCGTGCGCCTCGGCCTGGTCCTCGGTCACGTAGTGGGAGTCGTTGGTGGCCAGGGGCGGCAGGTCCAGTTCTCGCGCGAGCCGCAGCAGGTCGTCGCGGATCCGGCGCTCGATGGCGAGCCCGTGGTCCATCAGCTCCAGGAAGTAGTTCTCCTTGCCGAAGATGTCCCGGTACGTGGCGGCGGTCGCGACGGCCTCGTCGTACTGGCCGAGCCGGAGCCGGGTCTGCACCGCGCCGGAGGGGCAGCCGGTCGTGGCGATGATGCCCCGGCCGTGCTCGGCGAGCAGCTCGTCGTCCATCCGCGGGTACTTCTGCACGTGGCCTTCGAGCCAGGCGCGCGACTGGAGCCGGAACAGGTTCCGCAGGCCCTCGGCGTCCTGCGCCCACATCGTCATGTGCGTGTACAGGCCGCGCCCGGAGACGTCACCGCCCGCCCCGGTCTCGTCGTTGGACCGGCGCAGTGCGAGGTCGTCGCTGTAGTACACCGCCTCGCGGTGGTACCGGGAGGCCGGCGCGACGTAGCTCTCGATGCCGATGATCGGCTTGATCCCCACCTTGGCCGCCGTCCGGTGGAACTCGTACGCGCCGTGCACGTTGCCGTGGTCGCTCATCGCCACCGCCGGCATTCCCTGCCGGGCCACCTCGTCCATCAGCAGGCCGACCTTGGCGGCGCCGTCGAGCATGCTGTACTCGGTGTGCACGTGGAGGTGCACGAAGGACCGCATCGGCGACCACGCCCTTCGGTTGTAGGCTCACTCGCGAACCCGAGCATTCGACCCGAGGGCTGGCGCAGTTGTCCAACAATCGACACGCCGATTCTTCACAACCACCGGTTGTTGAACGAGGCGGCGTGGACCTGGATCTGGCCGCGGTCCGCGCCTTCGTCACCGTCGCCGAGGACCGGTATTTCAGCGAGGCCGCGGCCCGGCTGGGGATCAGCCAGCAGGCCATCTCCAAGCGCGTCGCGAAGCTCGAGTCCGACCTCGGCGTCCGGCTGTTCGCACGCTCGCGTACGGGGGCGCAGCTCACCGAGACCGGCACCGCGTTCCTCCCGCACGCGCGTTCCCTCATCAACATCGCCGACCAGGCGCTGGAGATGCTGCACGGCCGTCACCGCCGGGCGCTCCGGGTCGACGTGCTGGACACCCGGCTGGCGTCCATCGACCTGATCCAGGCGTTCCACGAGACGGTCGAGGACGTGGACATCGAGATCGTCACCTCGAACGGGCTCAGGTCCGCCCGCAGCGCACTTGTCCACGGATCCGTGGACGCGGCCTACTGCCGGGTCGCCGAGCTGCCGGAGGAGATCGTGTGCATGCCGGCGTACCTGGAACCCCTGCATCTCCTGGTCGGCCGCGACCACCCGCTCGCGGACCGGACGCGGGTGGAGATGGCGCGGCTGTCCGGCTCCACCGTGTGGATGCCCGGCAACGTCGCCGGGAGCGAGTGGGCCGAGTACTACGACCTTCTCGGCGCCGAGTTCGACATCCGGATGGACACCTCCGGACCGGACTTCGGCTGGGAGTACTTCGTGGCGCAGGTCGTCTCCGGCCGGGGGGCGAGCTTCATCGGCGAGAGGACGCGGGTTCCCTGGCATCCGGACGCCGTACGGCTGCCCGTCGTCGACCCCGTGCCCGTCTACCCGTTCTGGCTGCTCCACCACCGCCACAACCAGCACCCGGCCCTGAGCCTGCTCGCCCGCCACGTCGCGGCCGAGTACCGGCCGCTGGACCCGCGGCACCAGTGGCTGCCCGCCCCCGACCGCGCCGCCTTCGCGACCCGCCCGGCCGGCTGACGTCGCAGGTCGCGTACGTGACCGAGCACCCGGACGCGGCGAGGCCGAAGGGGTTCGGCTCCGCCCCGATCAGGCGTTACACCGGCCCCGCCGGCACGGTCACCGCCATGGCTCCGTGCGGCAGGTTGGGCATGATTCTGAGAATCGCGTGACAGCGGCACTCACCGCCTTGCCCCCGCGCCTCGCAGCCCGCCGCTCCGTGGCAGGAACCCTCAGCGCCGTAGCGACATGAGCACCGGCTCGACCACGAACAGGCACTCGGACACCGCTGCTCAACTCACTTCGAATCACGTCTTAGGCTAGTGCCGTAGCAGGCAACGTTTGCCCTGTCGGTGCGCGAGTCGGCAGGTGCGTCTTGAGTCTGTGCGGTGGGCTGGCTGGGAGGCCGGGTTTTGTCGTAGGCACCTGTTGTAATCGCCTGGTGCCTCGACGTGATGAAGGTGGGCGGGTGGTCATGCGGACCGCCCGCGTCGGTCTGCGGGTCTCGGCCGGGCAGTGGCGCCGGTGTTTCGCGTTGCTGGTCTCGGCAGGGGATGTGTGGGCGTGTGTGCTGGACATGAACCGGTGGCGGCGGCAACGTGGGCTGTCGGCGATTGTGGGTTATCAGGCGTTGTGCCGGGAGTTGTCGGCGGCGGGTCCGGGCACGTTCGGGGAGTTGGACTCGGTCGGGGCGCGGTCGGTGCTGCGGCGCTACAGCGACGCCTGGTTCGCCACCGCCAAACGCCGCAAAAACGGCGAGACGGCGGCGCGGTACCCGCGGCGTAAACGCCGGTTGATGCCGGTGCGTTACTACCACGGCACATTCACCCTCGACGGCCAGCGGTTACGGCTTCCGGTCGGTCGTGGGAGTGCGCCGTTGTGGGTGCGGTTGGACCGGCCGGTCCCCTACGAGGCGGGGCAGGTGCGGTCGGTGACGTTGGTGACTGAGGCCGGCCGGTTGTTCGTCGATGTCACCGCCGAAGTCCTCATCACCGCCTATCCGCCGGGCCAGGAACCGGACCCACACCGCGTGGCGGGAGTCGACCCGGGAGTGATCCACCCGTTCGCGGTGGCGGGCCCGGATGGGGAGGGGCTGGTGGTGTCGGGGCGGGCGATCCGCGCCGAAACCCACCTGCACCTGCGTGACACCAAACACCGGCGGCGCGCGATGGCACGGAAGGCACCGAAACCAGGCCAGGCCGGGTCGCGACGGTGGCGGAAGTACCGGGCTCGGCAGCGGAAGGCCGAAGCGCGTCACCGGCGGCGGGTTCGTCAAGCCCAGCACGAGGCCGCCAAAACCGTCGTCGACTGGGCCGTCGCACGCCGGATCGGCACACTCGTGGTCGGAGACCCACGTGGCGTCCTGACCCTCAAAGCGGGACGGCGGCACAACCAACGAGTCCAGGCCTGGCGGATCGGGCACCTGATCCGATGCCTGACCGACAAGGCCGAACAAGCCGGAATCGGCCTGATGCTGGTAGATGAGCGGGGCACCTCCTCGACCTGCCCAGCCTGCCACCAGCGGGTTCCCAAACCCAAAAGCCGGAACTTCACCTGCATCCGTTGCGGGTTCAACGGGCACCGCGACCTGGTCGGCGGCGCCAACATCGCCCGGCATGGACCGGGCGGCACCATCACCACCAACATGTTTCCGGTGGTGATCACGCACCGTCGAGCCGGACGGCACCTACCCGGTGCCGGACCGTCCCGGCGTGACCCCAGACGGTCCCCCCATCACGGCACCGCATATGGGGTCCCATGGCCGGCCGTGGCCCGCCCCACCAGAAGTGGGGAGTCGCTCGCCCCAGCGAGGATCAGCCAACCCCCTCCCCAACGAGGCAAACGTTGACTGATACGGCACTAGGCCCAGCCGCGGCGGACGGCCTCCATGCCGGCCTGGAAGCGGGTCTCGGCGCCGACGTGGGTCATCATCCGGTGCACGTGGCGGTGGACGGTGCGGACGCTCCAGCCGAGCACGCGGGCGATGGTCTCGTCGGTGGCGCCGCTGGCGAGCAGGCCGAGTAGTTCGGGGTCGACTGGAGGTTTCTCATCGTCGCCGGCGCCGACCCGGTTGATCGGGACGGCGCGCTCCCAGAGTGCCTCGAAGAGTTCGCTGAAGGCGTCGAGCATCGATGACGGATGCACGAGGTAGGCCGCCTCGGCGGCGTTTCCTCCGCTGGTGACCGGAAGCAGCGCCCGCTGGTTGTCGCAGAGCACCATCTTCATCGGCACGTGGCTGGAGACGCGGGCCCGCTCGCCGTGCTGGATGCGTCGCCAGACGTCGTCCATGCGCCCCGGGATCTCCAGCGCCGACTGGTGGTAGAGGACCCGATAGGCGAGCCCGCGCTGGCTGGCATGGTGGTACTGCTCCGGGTTGCCCGTCACGGGATTCTCCAGGTATGGCGGTCGGTCGAACGTGCGGATCTGCTTGCGGGCCGCGCGCTGCAGCCGGACGAAGGCGTTCTGTACGTTGACGCCGCCGTCGATGATCTCCACCAGGTCGGCCGGGTCGCAGCGCCCGGCGTCGCGGCGGTGGGCGTGCTCGGCGGTGAGCCGCTGAGCGTGCGCGCGCAGCCGGACCAGGTCGCGCTCGCGCTCGGCGATGAGCGAGCCGGCGGCGAGATCGGGGGCGACGGCGGTGTACCGCACGGGCCGGCCGGGCAGCCGGGTGACCAGCCCGCGCTCGGCGATCCGCCGGAGGACGCGGGCGACCTGGCCCCGCGGCAGGGCGAGGTCGCCGGCGATGTCACCCGCTTCCGCCTGACCGCGGCGCACCAGCGCCTCGTACACCGCGCCGTCGTTGCCGGAGATGCCCACTGCGTCCCACATAGCTGCCTCTCGTCGAGAATCGGACAGATGGCAGAAACCCGTACGTCTACATCGATTGTTCGCAATGCATGAGTCTGGCACGATTCTGCAATCCGCCGAATTTGTCGGATACCGGACATGCAGGGTAAGTGGGGCGGGAGACTCTGGATGAGCACACACCGGCGGTGGCGGGCCGTACGCGCGATCGTGGCGATCGCGCTCGCGGTCGGGACGGCATTCGTGGTCGTGACCACGACCACCTCGACGGCGTCGGCCGGCTCTGCGACCTCGGCGACCGGCTCCGGAACGCCGTACGGGAGCCACGCGGTGCCGGCGGGCTGCAACACCGGTGCCACCGCCGACGACGGGACGACGCCGCTGGCCCGCTGCCACGCGGTCGGCCACGCCCGCGAGAGCGGGGCGCTCGCCGAGCAGGAGGACGAGCCGCTGCCGACGTCGCTCGGCCCGGCCGACATCCGGAGCGCGTACGCCCTTCCCGACGGCGGCGCGGGCCGCACCGTCGCGATCGTCGACGCCTTCGGGTACGACAACGCCGAGTCGGATCTCGCCGTCTTCCGCGCCCACTACGGCCTGCCGCCCTGTACGACGTCGAACGGCTGCTTCACCAAGGTCGACCAGCGCGGCGGCACGGACTACCCGCGGCAGGACGAGGGCTGGTCGATCGAGACGGCGCTGGACCTCGACGCCGTCTCGTCCGCGTGCCCGAAGTGCCACATCCTCCTCGTCCAGGCCGATGACAACGCCTCGCCGAACCTCGGCCAGGCGGTGGACACGGCCGCGAGCCTGGGCGCCGTGGCGATCTCGAACTCGTACGGCGTCGACGGCGAGATTCCGTTCGAGTCGCGCTACGACCACTACTACGACCACCCCGGCATCGCCGTCACCGTGTCGACGGGCGACAACGGCAACGTGCAGAGCTACCCGGCGACCTACCCGAACGTGGTCGCGGTCGGCGGCACGACGCTCACCCGCGACGCCTCCTCGCCGCGCGGCTGGCACGAATCCGCCTGGGCCGACGGCGGCAGCGGCTGCTCGCGCTACGAGCCGCGACCCGACTACCAGCGAGGCGTCGAGACCGGCTGCCCGGACGGCCGCGCGACCGCCGACGTCGCGGCCGACGCCGACTCCGAGACCGGCCTGGCCGTCTACAACACCCTCGGCCAGGACGGCTGGGCGCAATGGGGCGGAACGTCGCTGGCCTCGCCGCTGGTCGCGGCGATGTACGCGCTCGCCGGCACCCCGGTGCCCGGCAGCTACCCGGTCACCTACCTCTACCGGCACGGCGTCTCGCTCAACGACGTGACTGAGGGGGCCCAGGGCGGCTGCGGCGACGTCCGCTGCACAGCCGGGCCCGGCTGGGACGGCCCGACCGGCGTCGGGACCCCCAAAGATGTCTCCGCCCTGACCCTCGGTGCGTACGGCCACCTCGCCGGCACCGTCACCGGCCCGCACAAGCCGCTGGCCGGTGCCGCCCTCACGTTCACCGACACAACCGGCTACACCTCTCGCGCCGTCACCGACGACAAGGGCCGCTACCAGGTGGCGCTCGCCGCGGGCACCTACACCGTCGTCGCGTCGAAGTTCGGCTACCGCGGGGCGACTGCGGAGCACGTCGCCGTCACGGCCGGCGGATCCGCCTCCCGCGGCTTCTCGCTGCCGATCCTGCCCACCCGGACCGTCACCGGCACGGTGACCGACGGCTCGGGCCAGGGGTGGCCCGTCTACGCGAAGATCACCATCGACGGCTACCCATACGGCGCCGTCCACACCGACCCGTTCACCGGCCGATACGCGGTCGAGCTGCCCGTGGGCACGACCAGCACCCTGCGCACCGAGCCGGCCGACATGCCCGGGTACGCCGAGCGCACCACCACGGTCGCGGTCGCCCCGGGCGCCGCGCCGCTCCACCACGACGTGACGCTCGCCGTCGATGCCGTGTCCTGTACGGCGGCCGGCTACGCGTACGCCTACGACGGGGCCGGAACCGGCTTCGAGGGCTGGTCGGAGGCCCGGGACGGCTGGAAGGTGACCGACGACGCCGGCGCCGGCAAGACGTGGGTCTTCGACGATCCCGGCGCTAGGGGCAACATGACCGGCGGCGGCGGGGGGTTCGCGATCGTCGACAACTGGTACCACCCCGCGTCGTCCACCGACACCAGCCTGACCACCCCCGCCCTCGACCTGTCCGCGCAGGCGGCGCCCACCATCGGCTTCGACACCTACTACTACGACTACGGGTTCGGCGAGCAGGAAGGCGACGTCGACCTCAGCCTCGACGGCGGGTCGACCTGGCGGAACGTCTGGCACGCGCCGGATACGGCCGTCCACGGTCACGTCGACGTGCCGATTCCCCAGGCGGCCGGCCACGCGGACGTGCGCGTCAGGTTCCGCTTCAGCGGTGGCAACGTCAACTTCTGGGAGCTCGACAACGCCTACGTCGGGACCCGGTCGTGCGCGCCGACCGGCGGCGGCCTGGTGGCGGGCGTCGTCGGCGACGACAACACCGGCGGCCCGCTGACCGGGGCCGAGGTCGCGGCGGAGGGTGGGGCGCCGTCCGTCAGTCACGCGACCCCCGAGGACGCCGCGCTCGGCGACGGGTTCTACTGGTTGTTCAGCGCCGGAACCGGCCGGGTGCGGCTGACCTCGTCCGGGCGGCACTACGCGTCCGCCACGGCGTCGGTCGACGTCGCCGCGCACCGGGTCGCCCGCGTGGACTGGCGGCTGCGGGCCGGCCGGGTGACCGCGAACCCCGGCGGCCTGGCGGTCACGGCGGGCGGGAACGGCGCCGGGTCGCGCGTCCTCACGCTCACCAACCGGGGCACGCGGACCGCCACGGTCGGAATCGTCGAGCAGGACCGCGGGTTCACGCCCGCCGGCGGCCACCGCCGGACGACGTCGCCGGGCGCGCCGCCGCGGCGGGTGTCCGTCGACGCCTCCGCGTCGTCCTTCGCCGGCCACGGCCGCCCGGCTCAGCCGGCGCCGCCCCCGCGTGATGCCTCGGTGGACCCCGCGTGGTCGGACCTGCCCGAGTATCCGACTCCGGTGATGGACAACGTCGTGGCGGAAAGCGACGGAATCGTCTACTCGGTCGCCGGGGTGACCGACGCCGCCGTCACCGCCGAGAGCTACGCCTACGACCCGGCGGCCGGGTCCTGGCACCGGATCGCCGACCTGCCCGCGCCGCGCGAGAACGCGGTGGGCGGCTTCGTCGGCGGCAGGCTGTACGTCGCCGGCGGCTGGGACCCGGCGGGAAACCTCACCTCCACGACCTTCGCCTACGACCCCGCGGCGAACCGCTGGTCGCGCGTTGCCGACCTGCCCACGCCGAGCACGGCGGCTACCGGCGCCGCCGTGGGGAACCGGTTCTACGTCGTGTCGGGCTGCCGGTCGGACGCCTGCGACGAGCCGGCGCCGACGTACCGCTACGACCCCGGAGACGACGCCTGGACCCGGGTCGCCGACTACCCCGAGCACGTGGTGATGGCCGGCTGCGCCGGCTCCGGCGACGGGCTGATCTGCGCCGGCGGGCTGGTGCCGGTGGACCAGTGGCACGAGAATCCGGTCTCGACGGCCTACCGGTACGTCGCCGGGTCGGACGCGTGGACGCCGATCGCGGACATGCCGTACGCCGCCTGGGGAGCCTCCTATGCCGGGGCCGACGGCAAGCTCCAGATGGTCGGCGGCATCGTCCGCAACGCCATCACCAACCAGGGGGTCGAGTTCGACCCGGCGACCGGGGCCTGGTCCGCCCTGCCCAACGCGAAGTACGCCATGTTCCGCGGCGGAGCCGCCTGCGGACTCTTCCGGGTCGGGGGCTCGATCGGCGACTTCCTCGCCGCGCCGTACGCCGAGCGGCTCCCGGGCCAGGGCGGCTGCGTGGCCGGTGCCGACGTCGGCTGGCTGGCCACCGACCGCACCGAGGTCGCGGTCCCGCCGGGCCGATCGGTGACGGTGCGGGTGAGCTTCGACACCGCGGCGACCTCCACGCGCGGCACGTACGCGGCCCGGCTGGCGTTCGTCACCGACACCCCGTACACCGTCCCCCCGGTGGACGTCACCCTCAAGCGGACCTGAGCGGAAGACGAAGGGCGCCGTCCTCCCCGCGGGTGGCCCGGAGGGGTTGCCTCCTCCGGGCCCCAAGCCCGGGCCCCGGGCCTCGGGTCGGCGGGTGCCGCGAGGATCACATTCGCCAGATCTTTATTTCGCGCCTGAGCGCGGGGAATTCGCGGATCGCCATGCCGATGACGCCGGCGACGGCGGCTCCGATCAGCAGTTTCTTGACCATGGACGCTCCCGAAGAGTCGTGTCAGCCCGGCGGCAGGTTGGGCATGATCTTGAGAATCGCGTTGTGCATTCTGGGCCTGATGCCCGTGGAACGGCGCGCGTCGGCGGTGCCGTCGTCGTGGTGGCCGACCTGCCGGCTGTTGGAGCGTTTCGCGTTGCCCTCGCGCGTGCCCGTCACGTGGGCCGGGGCGTCGGGCCTGGTGTGCGGTTTACCCGTTCGTATCTGTCCCATGGCACCTCCTCAGGTCATCGAAGAACCGCTCGATCTCAGGCCATACCCGGTCACCACCGAACATCCCCGTCCAGTGGCGACGGACGACCGCGATCACCCGGTAACAGTCCTCGATGGGGACCAGCCATGCCTCGGAGCGCCCGCGTGCGGTGTTGACGAGAAGCGCCTCCACCTCGGTGCGCAGGTCCGCCAGAGCGGGACAGAGCCGGACGGCCGACTCCCAGGCCCGTGGCTCGATGGTCCACCGGGTCGCCCCCGCCGGGCTCGGGTAGTGGGCGACCACCTGACCGTCCGCGTGCCGGACGAAGAACGCCAGGCCGACCGGTACGCCCAGGCATGCCGGTGGCAGCCCGCTGACCGGGACCCGGCGATCGGGCACGAGCCGGTAGTGGCCCTCGCCGGCCTCCTCCCGCTGGAACAGCACCGAACAGGCGTAACAGGCGCACAGTGGCCGCCGGTCGCGTACGTCGAGCAGGTGCCGGTGGTCCTCGGCCAGCGGGGTGCCGCAGAGGTCGCACGGCCGCCGGCGGGACCGGTCGGCGGCGGTGCGGCGGATCAGCCGAGGCAGCGCGCCCGCGATCATCCCGGATCACCGTTGACGCGCGACGTCGGTCCGCGCAGCAGCGACTCCACCGGGATGAGCGTGGGAGGCCTCCGGCTCCCGGACGCGTTCACGGTCTCGACGCGCAACTCGGGCGCCGCGCCGAGGACGGCGTCCTCGATCATCTGCCCGATCGCCGCGGACGTGGAGCCGCAGCCGGCGGCGGACCACCGCACCCGGGCGACCTCGTCCTTCACTTCGATCAGCTCGACGTCGCCGCCGTGGGAGCGCAGTCGCGGCCCGATCTCCTCGAGGGCGCGCAGCACGCGCTCGCGCGCCGACTGCGGATGGAGGCCGTGCAGGGCCAGCAGGTGGTGCAGGAGCTCGTCGTCCACCAGCGACGGGACCAGATCGGGCGCGTCGTCGGCGGCCCGCGCGACGACGCGTGCGAGGGCGGTGCCGTACATCAGGGCCAGGCCCTCCATCGCCTGCGCGGCGAGTTCGGCGACCGGTCCGGTGGCCCGCTCCAGCCGGTCGAGCAGCGTTTCGAGCCGGCGGAGGAGATCTTCGACGTCCTTGTCCGGCAGGCCGCGGATCGGGCGGTCAGCCATGCGCCGCCCCGAAGGTCGGCGAGTGCAGCTTCTTCAGGACGTTGCCGCCGCCGAGGTACATGTGCACGCCGCACGGCAGGCAGGGGTCGAAGCTGCGCACCGCGCGCATGATGTCGACGCCGACGAAGTCCTCCGGCCCGTTCTCCTCGAAGATCGGCATGTCCTGTACGGCGTCCTCGTACGGGCCGGGCACGCCGTTGACGTCGCGGGGGCTGGCGTTCCACGGGGTCGGCGGGTACGGGTGGTAGTTCGCGATCTTCTTGTCCTTGATGACGAGATGGTGGGACAGCACACCGCGTACGGCCTCGTGGAACCCGCAGCCGATGCCCTCGTCCGGCACCGTGAAGTCCTGGAACACCTTGGTGTCGCCGGCCCGTACGAGCCCCATGGCCCGCTCCAGGAAGTACAGCGACATGGCCGCCGAATAGGCGATGAAGTAGGCGCGCGCCCGGTCCCGCTCGATGGCGTTGGACCACTGCGGGATCCTCCACTCCAGGGTCGTCTCGGGCAGCTTCTCGCTCTTGGGCAGGGTGATGCGGACGCTGGAGCCGGTCGCCTTCACGTACGGCGTGTCCACCAGCCCGGCCAGGGCGGTCACGTACAGGCGCGCGAACGGGCCGCCGCCGGTGTCGAGCGCGAGGAGTTCGCCGCTGCGCCGGTCCAGCCAGCGCGGGCTCATGACCCAGCTGTACTTGTCGTCGAAGTCGCGCTTCTGCGGCAGCGGGATCGTCGTCTGGTTCCAGGGATGGCGGATGTCGACCGGGTTCCCCAGCGGGTCGTGGGTGACGAACGGCTCCTCGTTCACCCAGTCCTCGTAGTAGGAGCTGCCGAGCAGGATGCGGATGCCGAGGTTGATGTCGACGAGGTCGGTGGTGACCAGCTTGCCGTCCACGACGACTCCGGGCGTCACGTGCATCGCCCGTCCCCAGTCGGTCATGTTCTCGTACCGGTAGTCGACGACGTCGGGGTTCTGCCAGGCGCCCCAGCAGCCGAGCAGCACGCGGCGGCGCCCGACCTCCTCATAGCCCGGCAGCGCCTCGTAGAAGAAGTCGAAGACGTCGTCGTTCATCGCGACGGCCTGTTTGACGAAGTCGAGGATCGACACCAGCCGGGTCAGGTAGTCGGTGAACGTGGTCGGCTCCGGCATGGTCCCGACTCCGCCGGGATAGACGGTCGAGGGGTGGACGTGCCGGCCCTCCATCTTGCAGAACATCTCACGGGTCGTCCGGCTGACCTGCAACGCCTGCTTGTACACCGCGCCTTCGTACGGGTTGTAGGCCTCCATGATGTCGGCGATGGTGCGATAGCCGTGGATCTCGGCGTGGGGCGCCTCCGTCTGCCTCGCACGCTTGAGCACGCTCGGGTTGGTCTTCTTGACCATCGCCTCGCAGAAGTCGATGAAGACGAGGTTGTCCTGGAACAGCGTGTGGTCGAACATGTACTCCGCCGCCTCGCCCAGGTTGAGGATGTGCTCCCCGAGCGGCGGGGTCTTGATGCCGTACGCCATGTTCTGCGCGTAGACCGAGCAGGTCGTGTGGTTGTCGCCGCAGATGCCGCAGATCCGGCTGGTGATGAAGCCGGCGTCGCGCGGGTCCTTCCCCTTCATGAACACCGAGTAGCCGCGGAACAGCGACGATGTGGCATGACACTGGGCGACGCGCCGGTTGCTGAAGTCGATCTTCGTGTAGATGCCCAGGTTGCCGATGATGCGGGTGATCGGGTCCCAGGTCATCTCGACCAGTTGCTCGCCGTCCGCACCGGATCGCGACCGTTCGGTCATGGCCATCTCGAAAGCCCTCCTCGTTGTCCGGCCGGTCCGTCACGGACGCCAGCGCGGGTCATAACCACTGGTCAGCTCGGGTTCGTTGTGATGCCACTTGGGCTCGGTGTTCAGGGCGTGGTTGGTGAGGCCGCGCATCCGGCGGATGAGCGCGCCGTACGGCTTGGCGATCATGGAGGACAGCGACCCTCCCGGCGGCTCGTCCATGAACGGCATGAACTTGTCCGGGAAGCCGGGCATCGTGCAGCCGATGCAGATGCCGCCCACGTTGGGGCAGCCGCCGATCCCGCCCATCCAGCCGCGTTTGGGCACGTCGCAGTTGACCACCGGTCCCCAGCACCCGACCTTCACCTGGCACTTGGGCGAGTTGTAGTCGTGGGCGAAGTCGGCCTGCTCGTAGTAGCCGGCCCGGTCACAGCCCTCGTGCACGGTCTTGCCGAACAGCCACTGCGGGCGGAGCATCTGATCCAGCGGAGGCGGGGGCGCGTCACCGGCGGCGTGCTGGAGGACCCAGGTGAGGGTCTCCATGAAGTTGTCGGGCTGGATCGGGCATCCGGGCACGTTGACGATCGGGAGCCCGCCGGTGGACTTGAAGTCCCAGCCGAGGTAGTCGGCGAGCCCCATGCATCCGGTCGGGTTGCCGGCCATCGCGTGGATGCCGCCGTACGTCGCGCAGGTGCCCGCGGCGACCACCGCCCAGGCCTTGGGCGCCAGGTGGTCGATCCACCAGTTGAGCGTCAGCGGTTCGCCGGTGTCCGGGTCGTTGCCGAAGGAGGTCCAGTAGCCGCCCCCGGAGATGATGTTCTGGTTGGGGATCGACCCTTCGATGACGAGGATGAAGGGCGCGAGCTCCCCCGCGGCCGCGGCGCGGAAGGGCGCGAGGAACGACTCACCGCCCTGGGTGGGCGACAGCACCTTATTGTGCAGGCTGACCTCGGGAAGACCGGGGATGAGGCCGAGGACGACATCTTCGATCGGCGGTTGCGAGGCGGCGGTCATCGCGACGCTGTCGCCGTCGCAGCTCATCCCCTCGGAGATCCACAGGATGTCGATGTGCTCGAAGCCCTCTCCCTCCGGGCGGCTCGTCGGCTCGCGGGCGACGTCCTCGGTTCCGGCGTCGATGCTCATGTTCGCGGTCTCCCTCCCAGCCGGTCACGGATGCGGTCGTAGAACGCGGCGATCGGCGCCGCCAGGGCGAGCGCGGGCGGCCGGTTGGGGGCGCCGGGGTGCGGGCGCGTGGGCGCCGCGGACTTGGCCTGCCGCAGCCGCCGGCCGAGTGCGTCGAGTTCCGCCTGGTCGGCGGCGTCGCGCAGGGCCGGCAGGAGCTTGGTCTCCTCGTCGTGCACGTGGTGCTCGACCTCGCGCCGCAGCCGGGCGACGAGCTCGCTTTCGCGGTCGTCTCCGGCGGACAGCCGGTCCAGGGCGGCGAGAAGGTTCTTGACCTCCATGTGCTCGTCCAGGTGGTCGTCGACCTCGTCCGCCATCTCCGGCAGCAGCCGCCGGACGAGCGGGTAGACGGTCAGCTCCTCCAGCGCGGCGTGCTTGGACAACTCCCGGATCAGGATCTCCACGACCCCGCGCCGCTGCTCGTCCGATGCCGCGGACCGGTAGTCGCGGAAGAGCTGTTCGACGATCCGGTGGTCGTGTTCGAGCAGTTCGATCGCGTCCATCATCGTTTTCATCGGGACTCCTCGTTCGGGGATGCCGGGCCGAGCGAGCGGATGGCCCCGTGCAGGCGGGAGAAGATCTCCGGCGGCATCGTGTCGACGCGGTCGACGATCGCCGCGCCTCGCGGGTCGGTGGCGCGCGCCTCCCGCTTCTCCTCGTCGGTCAGTGTCAGCGTGCGCAGCGAGAGGATCTCGTCGATCTCGGCGGCGTCGTGCAGGTCGCCCGGGCTCTCCGGCGCGATCCGCGGGTGGTCGTACAGCAGGATCGGCGAGGACAGCAGGAGGTCGCGCGTGCCGGGTTCGCCCGCCAGCACGGGAAACGTGTGGACGTTCGCGCAGGCGCGCGCCTCGGCCTCCGCCCAGCCGGGTGGTTCGAGCAGCGAGACGAACGACGATTCCCCGGCCGCGAGCAGTGAGTGCGTCGCGATCAGCGAGCGGCGCAGGGCCTCCTCGCGCGGCGCGTCCGGAGGCGTCGTGTCATCGGTGTTCTCGACGCGTACGCACAGCCGGAACAGCGGAGCGGGCGTCGAACACCGGGTCGCCGAGACGATCAGCGACGCCCGTACGGGCCACCGGCGCGACAGCGCACGGCCCACCGGGCGGCCTTCGTCGTCGCCGAGGGTCTCGACGTCCTTACCGCCGGGGGCGTGCAGGTCGACTCTCTGTTCGTGGTCCAGGACGTCGGCGAGGCGGACGCACAGGTCGAAGTCGCGCGGCAGCGCCGCGTCGAAGCCCACCGCGAGTCCGGAGCCGGTGACCAGTTCGCCGGTGGGGCGGTGGCCGCCGTCCGGCAGGCGCTCCTCGATCGACCGGCCGACCAGTTGCAGGAAGCGGAGACGGCAGCGCACCACGGCCTCGCCCGGACCGGGTTCCAGCAGGCACTCGGTGCGCTGCCACCAGCCCTCGGCCGAGCCCGCGACCCCGGCGTCCGCCGTGTCCCGCGCCTCCGCCCACGCCCGCGGGGTGAGCACGCCGAACTGCCAGCGGAACCGGTTCTTGGCCGACGAATGCCGGTACGGGTACAGCAGGTAGCCCTCGTACAGGACGGCGTCGGCCACCGCGAGGGCGCGGTCGAAGACGGCGGCGTCGACCGGATTCGCCTCCATCGTCCCCGTCCTCCCCATGACCGCGTCTCGGCTACTCCGGTCTAGCAAGCCGCGGCGGCGCGCCGTAAGTGACGTACGGCTAGGTGCGCGACGCACCTAGCGGTGAGTCTTCGCAGGTGGCGGCGGGTGCGACGGCGATCGGCCCGGGTATGAGTCAGGAACTGTGTCGCTTCCCGTACGAGGACTCGATGGCGGAGGTGGGCCGTGCCAGACGCAGCATCGACCGTCCGTGCCGGCGTGCGCGGGCTCATCGCCGCCATGGCCATGTCCGGCCTGCGGGACTTCACCGCCAACATCGGCCTGCTGGAGAAGAGCCCGCCCGAGGTCATCATCGAGCGGCACGCCCCGAAGAAGGTCAAGCGGCTCGCCACCGAGCACCGGTCGGCGATCATCGAGCTGGCGCACTGGGCCTACGGCGCGGCCGGCGGAGCGGCGTTCGGTCTGCTGCCGTGCCGGTTGCGGGCGAACCCGTACGTCGGCCCCGTGTACGGCCTGGTCGTGTGGCTGGGCTTCGAGCTCGGGATCGGCCCGCTCCTCGGCGTGCAGTACCGGGAGCAGAGGCGCCCGGCCCACCGCGCCATGCTCGCCATCGACCACATGATGTACGGCACTGTGGTCGCCGGACGGCTCGCGCCGGCGCCGGAGGTGCGGCCGTGATGGTCGCGCCCGAGCGGCCGGCGGACACCACGACCGCGGGCGTTGGCGGGCTCGCCGACGCCTTCGGCGTGCGGGCGGGCGCCGAGCCCCGCAACTTCCTGCAGGGCTGCGTGCTGCTGCTCCTGCGGGAGCGGCCCGCGCACGGATACGAGCTGCTCGAACGGCTGAAGGCGTTCGGGATCGCGGACGGCGACTCGGGCAACCTCTACCGCAAGCTCCGGTCCCTCGAAGAACAGGGCATGGTCCGTTCGGAGTGGGAGACCTCGGAGACGGGGCCGAAGCGGCGCATGTACTACCTCACCGCGACGGGGGACGCCCGGCTCCGTCGCTGGGCCGACTCCCTCGCCGAGACCCGTCGCCTCCTTGACTACTACCTGGGCCGCCACGCTCTTGTCGCCGACTCATCGGCACCGGCCGCGTCCGGCCCGAGAACGTGACCGGGGACGGCGGACCAGGGACATGGGCGCAGACCCCACGGGCGGGGGCTCACGGGGAGGAGCGGTCGCCAAGAAGCTCGACGACCGTCTCAGCCTGGCCGGGCTCCTGCGCGACGAGGTGAGGAAGGCGTTTCCCGAGCACTGGTCGTTCCAGCTGGGTGAGATCGCCCTGTACAGCTTCGCGATACTGATCCTGACCGGCACTTCAGGCGCATGACTCGACCGCCGTTCGGGCCTTCCGCGGCTCCGTGCCGCTGCTCCGCGCGTCCGGATGAGCGAGGCGTACGCCTCGACCGTGAACATCAGCTTCGTCGTCCGCGGCGGTCTGCTGATCCGGCAGATCCACCACGGGGCGGCGAACCTCCTCCTCGCAGCGATCGGCTTCTGGCTGCCGGTCCTGGGGGAGCGGCACCGGCTGAGCGACCCCGGCCGTACGGTCTATCTGTTCCTCGCCGCCCCGGCCCTGGACCTGCCGGGAGTGTGGGTCATCACCCACCGCCACGCGGCCGGCGCCTCGCCCTGATCGTCGCCATGCTGCCCATCGGCCTGTCCGTCGTGGCTGTCGCCTGGTGGATCAGTCGGGGAGGTCGGTGACGGGGGCCAGGGGCTGGTTGGCGGGGCCGTTCAGCAGTGAGCCGTCGGCGGCGAAGCGGGAGCCGTGGCAGGGGCATTCCCACGTGCGTTCGGTCTCGTTGAACGCGACGACGCAGCCGCGGTGCGGACAGGTGGCCGAGACGGCGGTCAGGTTCCCGTGCTCGTCCCGGTGGACCGCGCAGGGCCGTCCGCCGACGGTCAGGACCCGGCCCCCGCCCTTGGGCACGTCCTCGATCGAGCCGGTCCAGCCGGCGGCCCGGTCGCCCACGTAGTGGCCGGCGATGCCGGCGACGTTCTTGGCCGTCTTGGACGCCTCGTGCGCGGGGTGGACGCGGCTCGGGTCGTACAGGTCGGCCCACAGGGGTGTGCGCCCGGTCAGCAGGTCGGCGAGCAGCCGCCCGGTCATCACGCCGTGGCTCATGCCCGAGCGTGCGTAGCCGGTCGCGACGAAGACGTGGTCGGTTCCCGGGGCGCGGCCGATCCAGGGGAGCGTGTCGGTGGTCTCGGTGTCCTGGGCGGACCAGCGGTGGGTGATGTCGCTGGCGCCGAAGTGTCTTCCCGCCCAGTCGATGAGCCGCTCGTAGCGTTCGGCGACGTGGCCGGCGCCGGGCGCGAACCCCTCGCCGGTGATGAGCAGCAGCCGTCGTCCGTCCGGCAGCGGGGCGGTGCGGACGGAGCGGGTGCTGAGCTCCCGCGTGATGTACATCCCGCCCGGGTCCCGGTCGGCGGGGATCGGCGCGGCCACCACCAACTCGCGTATGGCGCTGAGCCGGGTCGACAGCCGAAGCTGCTCGAACACCGGCGCCAGCGTGGCCACCACCACCTCGTTCGCCCGTACGACGGCGCCGTGCTCGGTGCGCAGCACGCAGGGCTCGCCCTCCTCGATGTCGGTGACGCGGGTGTTCTCGTGGATGCGTCCGCCGTTCGCGGTGATGGCTTCGGCCAGGCCGACCAGGTAGCGGCGGGGATGGAACTGGATCTGCTCCTCCACCCGCAGCGCGCCGGCCACCGCGAACGGCAGGTCCGTCTCGGTGACGAACGAGGCGTCCAGGCCGGCGTCCTTCACGGCGTCGGTCTCCGCCCGCAGCGCGTCGGCCTCGTCCTCCTCCCAGGTGAAGACGTAGGAGGGGCGCCGCTCGATCTCACAGTCGATGCCCAGCTCGGACGCGGTGGCCTCGACGTGGTCGACGGCCTCCTGCTGCGACCGCGCGTACCGGCGCGCGGCCTCCGCGCCGAGCCGCTCACGGAGCGGCCGGTAGATCCACGGATGGGCGGCCGACAGCCGTCCGGTGGTGTGGCCGGTGACCGCCGCGGCGATCCGGCCGGCCTCGAACACCCGCACCGAGCGGCCCGCGCGCGTGAGTTCGAAGGCGGTGCAGATCCCGGCGATGCCGCCCCCGACCACCGCGACGTCGGTCTCGATGTCCTCGGCCGGCGACGGGTAGGAGGTGTCGGCACTCGATTCGATCCAGTACGAGGTTGCTGTACTCGGGAGCGTCATGCACCGCTGTGTGCCCGGAAAAAAGCGTCCTATTCTCGCCGGTCAACGGCTGACGCGGATGCGGACGGTGGCCGGCTGGTCGTCGTTTCCCAGTGCGCGCCGGGCCCGTGCGACGGCCTCGTGGATGCTCGACCGGGCGGCGACCGGGTCGGCGTCGGGGTCGACGGTCACGCCGAGGAGCAGGTGCGGGCGGGCCCGGCTGCCGGTCAGGCCGGCGGTGGCACGCCGCACGTACGGATCCGCGTTCAGGTCCTCCTCCAGCGCGTCGGTGACCGCGTGAGCGGACAGGGTGGTGGCGCCGTGCCGCGTGTCCGGCTCCACCCGGATGGTCCGCAGGGTCGGCCTGCGGGCCTGCGCGCCGAGCCAGCTCAGCGCCAGCACGGCGATCGAGACGGCGAAAGCCGCCAGCGCGATCCAGAACCACAGGTGAGCGTCGGCGAAGGCGCGCACGAAGCGGCCGATGACCGGCACGTGGGCCGCCCCCAGATGGTGCGGCACGAAGGCGGCGCCGCGGACGGCCGCCGTGAGGCCCCCGAGGAAGAGGATCAGTCCGGTGATGGCCAGGCCGAAGCGGTTCGCGCGCGTGGTTCGCATCAGAGTCTCCCGAGGGGACCGTCGCCTTGAGGCGCCGGGGGAATCGGTAGCGGGCGGGCCGCCAAGGCCCGAGTGTGGCCTGACCTGTCAGATCCGTTCATCACAGATTTCCTTCCGGGTTTTGTCGGTGCCAGCCGATACCGTAGTGTCCTCGTTACTGAATGTGAGGGGTGGGTGTGCGTAGGTCGTTCAAGTTCCTGCTGCGCCCCACCGGCAAGCAGGCCGCTGCGCTCAGGCAGTGTCTGGAGGACCACCGGGAGTTGTACAACGCCGCTTTGGAACACCGTCGTACGGCCTACCGCAGAGCCGGGGTGACGGTGCGGTATGGCGATCAGTCGGCGGAGTTGAAGCACATCCGCGCCGATGACCTTGATGGTCAGGTTCGGTGGTCGTTCTCTTCCCAGCAGGCCACGCTCCGCAGGCTGGACAAGGCGTTCCGCGGGTTCTTCGACCGTGTCAAGGCGGGCCGTACGCCAGGGTTTCCGCGTTTCAAGGGGCGGGGTTGGTTCGACACGGTCGAATGGCCTAAGGACGGCGACGGGTGCCGGTGGGACTCCCAGCCCCACCACCGGACCGCGACGTATGTGCGGTTGCAGGGCGTCGGGCATGTGCGGGTCCATCGGCATCGGCGTGTGCTGGGCACGGTCAAGACGATCAGCGTGAAGCGGGAAGGCGCCCGCTGGTTCGTCGTGCTGTCGTGTGACGATGTGCCCGCCGAGACATTGCCGGTGACGGGCGCGGTCGCCGGGATCGACCTGGGGGTCGCGTCGCTGGTGACGACCAGTGATGGCGAACATCTGGCCAACCCGCGTCACCTCGCCGTGACCGCCGGCCGTCTCGCGGCGGCACAGCGTGACCTCGCCCGCAAGAAACGGGGCAGTAGGCGGCGGCGTAAGGCCGTCGCCCGTGTCGCCGCCTTGCACGCGAAGGTGCGGCGGCAACGCCTCGACGGTGCGCACAAGGCCGCGCTGAGGCTGGTCCGCGACCACGACGTGATCGTGCATGAAGCGCTCAAGGTCACCAACATGACCAAACGGGCAGTACCCGAACCGGACGGCGACGGCGGCCACCTGCCCAACGGCGCTGCCGCCAAATCCGGGCTGAACCGTTCGATCTTGGATGCGGGTTGGGGGGTGTTCCTGACGATCTTGTCGCACAAGGCTGAAAGCGCCGGTCGAGAGCTGATCGCGGTGAACCCTGCCAACACCTCCCGCACGTGCGCCGAATGCGGGCACTGCGCGAAGGACAACCGCACCGCCCAGGCCGTGTTCCGGTGTACGGCGTGCGGGCACACCGCGCACGCCGACGTCAACGCGGCGATCAACATCTTGAGGGCAGGGCTTGCCCTTCGCGACGCTGCGCAAGCGGCTTAGCGAGAAGCCGCTCCCATCAGGGAGCGGAGGAGTCACGAGGTCACTCCTCCCGATGCCGTACGGTCACGCGCAGGTGCGGCCGGTGCAGCGGCTCCAGCTCGTCGAGGCGCTCGGCGACGGCGACACGCACCTGGCCGGTGATCCCGGCGACGTCGTGGAGCGGGCTGACGGCGCGGACGCGGACGCGGTGCCGCCGTACCTTGACCCGTGCGCGGTCGACGCCGTCCACGTTCTGGGCGGCCCGCGCGACGTATCTGCGCAGGTCCGGCCGGGCGATGCCGAGCACCACGTTCGGGTCCTGCGAGCGCAGCGGGACCGCCCGGAGGCGGCCGGGCCGCAGCGCGAGGAGGAGCAACCACAGGCCGAGCGCGGCGAGAACGCTCGCGATGGCGAGGACGAGCACGTCGTCCCAGCGCAGGTTCCGGCCGAGCCGGGCCAGGTCCACGACGGGCAGTACGCCCGGCGGGCGGCCGACGAGCGCACCGATCACCTCGATCGTCAGAATGATCGCGGCGGCGGCCAGCAGCGCGGAGGTTATCACCGAGGGGAGCACGCGCCGGCGGCCGAACGACCGGCGCACGGCGCGGCGCACGGCCCGGCGGGACGGCGGGCGGAACTCACCGGTGCGGGCGGCGTCCATCCCGGTCATCGCACTCGCCTCCCGGTGGCCGGGAGCCGGGACACGTCGATGTCGACCTCGCGTACGTCCAGGCCGGTCAGCTCACCGACGCGCGTCCGCACCAGCTCCCGCAGGTGACGCGTCACCTCCCGGACGGGCGCCGGGTAGGCGACCGAGATCCGCATCCGCAGCGTGGCCAGGCCGCCGTCGACCTTCGCCGTCACCCAGGGCGTGCTCTCCATGGAGTCGCGGCCCAGCCGTACACCCAGCACGCGCCGGGCCGCGCCGCCCGCGTCCTCGACCTCGCTCAGCGCACGAGCGGCGATCTTCGCCAGAACCCGGTCGGCGATCTCCGTACGGCCCCGGTGCTCCGGCGCGACCACCTCCCCGGCCCGGGACTCGAGCTCGGCGCTCACGATCGCCTCCTGCCGCCCAGGATCTCGGTGAGGTCGAGTTCGCCGATCAGCACCCGGCCGACCAGGAACCCCACGACCCCGAGCACCAGCACGATGATGAAGGCGGGGAAACCGCCGAAGGCGCCGGCGAACCCGAGCGCGGTCCCGAAGCCCAGGCCCACGGCCGGCCACCATCGCATCTCACTCATGTCACTCACTCCTTCTCCTCACAACACCCGTGGGCCCCGGCGCCGCCGGCGCAGCCAGCGCGCGACGCGCCACAGCCCGTGCCGTGAACGGAACACGCACACCGGCGCCACCACGGCGGGGGCGCCGGCCGCCGCGCGCCAGCGCGTCAGGCCGGCGGCGAACTCGGCCGGGTCACCACCCACGTCGGGATGGTGGGCTCGCACCCACGCCGCGAACGCTCCACGGTCGTTCACGAGCCCTCCCTCATGGCCCCACCGCCGCGCCGGGTACCTCGATGTCCTCGATCGTCACGTCGATCGGCAGGTCCGGCACGATCTCCCGGGCCGCGGTCCGTACCTGCTCGACGACCTCGGCGATCGGCGGCCCGTAGACGGCCACCACCGCGATCCGCACCCGGTCCTCGCGCACGGCCACGCCCCGCACGGTGCGGCCGGGCAGGTAGGTGGCGACCGGTCCGGCGGCGAGGCGGGACACCGAGGGGCGGTCCGCCACCGCGGTGGCGATGCGCTCGGCCAGGCGGCCCGCCGGGAACAGGTTCATCGCACCCGCGGCTCGGCCGGTTCTTCGCTGCTCTCCTCTTCCGGCAGGTGGACGTCGCCGACGTTGATGTTCACCTCGGTGACGTCCAGGCCGCACATCTTCTCCACGGCGCCGATGACGTTGCGGCGGATGCCGTCGCCCAGGTCGGGAATGGACACGCCGTACTCGACGATGACGTCCACGTCGACGGCCGCCTCGCGCTCGCCGACCTCGACCGCCACCCCCTGGGCGACGTTCGGACGGCCGACACGCTCGCGGACCGCGCCGAACGCGCGGGCCACGCCCGCGCCCATCGCGTACACGCCCTGCACCTCCGAGGCCGCCATGCCGGCGATCTTGGCGACGACCGTGTCCGCGATGGCCGTACGGCCGTGGTCGCTGACCAGCTCTCCGCCCTTACGGGTCTTCACCGCGCCCGGTGTGGTCGTCTTCTGATCCGTTCGCTCACTCGTGGGAGCGCTCATGGGATCACCTCTCGTCTCCTCGCGCGGCGACGGCCGCGCTTCGCGTCATCACCGATGGCCGTTGGGCGGATACGGCACACCGCTTGATCACGGCGATGACGATGAGTGATCGGCTCTCGGCGTCGACAGTCTGATCAGCGGGCACCGGCCGGCGGACGTGGAGTGGCGTCGTACGGACGACGGCGATCGTTCTACCTGCGCGGACTCGTCCGCGACGCTTGCGTTCACGCCCACCATGCCCAGCGCGATCGGTGAGCGTTCAATTTTTCCCGAATACCGTCTGTTTTGAGGCTAACCGACGTTGTGCGGCCTGTGGCGGCTCGGGGTCGAACATGTTTCAACCGGTCTTGAGCGGTGGCTCAGGAGGTCAGCGGAGGTTTCTCCGTTCGGTGGCCGGGAAGCGGCTGGCCTATGGACCACTCGCAGGCACCCGTACTCGACGCGCTGGCCGCCTACCACCGGCGCGGCTATCTGCCGTTCACCCCGCCCGGGCACAAGCAGGGACGCGGGACCGACCCGCGGGTACGGGCGGTGGTCGGCGACGACGTCTTCCGGTCCGACGTCCTGGCGACCGCCGGGCTGGACGACCGGATGTCCTCGGGCGGAGTGCTGGAGCGGGCACAGGAGCTGATGGCGGACGCCGTCGGGGCGGAGCAGGCGTTCTTCTCGACCTGCGGCAGCTCGCTGTCGGTCAAGAGCGCGATGCTGTCGGTCGCCGGCCCGCACGAGAAGCTGCTGGTGGGCCGGGACGCGCACAAGTCGGTGGTGGCCGGACTGATCTTGGCCGGCATCCGCCCGATCTGGGTGGAGCCGCAGTGGGATGCGGAGCTGCGGCTGGCGCATCCGCCGAGCGCGGAGGCGTACGAGCGGTGTCTCGCCGAGCATCCCGACGCCCGGGGCGCGCTGGTGACCAGCCCGACTCCGTACGGAGCCAGCGGTGACCTGGCCGCGATCACCCGGGTCTGCCACGACCGCGACGTGCCGCTGATCGTGGACGAGGCCTGGGGCGCTCACCTGCCGTTCCACCCGGAACTCCCGGCCTGGGCGATGGACGCCGGGGCCGATGTGTGCGTGACGAGCGTGCACAAGATGGGCAGCGGTCTGGAGCAGAGCTCGGTCTTCCACCTCCAGGGCGACCGGGTGGCGCCGGAGGTGCTGAGCGCGCGGGAGGACCTGCTGGGGACGACCAGTTCGTCGGTGCTCGTGTACGCGGCGCTGGACGGCTGGCGGCGCCAGATGGTCGAACAGGGCCGGGACCTGCTGCAGGCCGTCCTGGATCTGGCCCGGTCCGTACGCGCGGAGATCGCCGGCATCGAGGGGATGCACGTGTACGGGGAGGCCGACTTCCTCGGCCCGGGCCGCGCCGCCGAGATGGACCCGCTCCAGATCATCATCGACATCGAAGCGCTGGGCGTGACCGGCTACAGCGCGGCCGACTGGCTGCGCGAGCACGAAGGGATCAACCTGCACGTCTCCGACCACCGGCGGATCAGCGCGCAGCTCACGTACGCCGATGACGAGGAGACCACCCGGCCGCTCCTCGACGCGTTGCGGCGGCTGAGCCGGGAGGCCGCCCGGGGAAACGAGGCCCTGGACCGCGCGGGCGAGATCCGCGTGGCCACGCCGGAGGAACTGCGGATGGAACTCGTGCACCTGCCCCGCGACGCCTTCTTCGGCCGCACCGAGCAGGTGCCGGTCGACCGGGCGGCCGGCCGGGTGGTGGCCGAGATGCTCACGCCGTACCCGCCGGGAATCCCGGCCGCGCTCCCCGGCGAGCGCCTCAACACCGCCGTCCTCGACTACCTTCGCAGCGGTGTGAAGGCGGGCATGGTGATCCCCGACGCCGCCGACCCGAAGCTGGAGAGCGTACGGGTCTACCGCGAGCCGTGAGCACCGGATGTGTGAGGCCGGTGGTTCGGGGTAGTCGAAGGTGAGCAGCATCCGCCGGGCTCCGGCGTATGCCGGGTCCAACAGCGCGGCCCCTCGGACAGATCCAGAAGGGCGCGTGCATGCCTGAGAAGAACCTCCTCGCATTGGCTCGCCGGGTCCACGGCCGCCGAACCCGGGCCGAGGCCGAGCCCGCGTCTTCCGCGCCGAGCGGGAACGACGCGCAGAACCCGCCGACGCAGAACCCGGCGGCTCCGCGCGAACGCCCGGAGAGTGTCTCGAAGCGGCCGCGCACCCCCGCGGACCCCGCCGGAACCAACGAGTCCACCCTGTGGCCGGACCTGTGGGCCGCTCACCGCTGCTGAGCCGGTCCAGAGGCCGCGACCTCGCTGTTCAGACTTCGGGGAAGACGAGTTCGGCGTCCATGCCGTCGGCGAGCAGGAAGTACCCCAGGAAGGTCACGCCGTCCTCCTGCGCGTCGAAGCGTGCGATGCGCACGCCCTCGGGCTCGTAGAACACGTCGCCGGGCCCGAGCACGGTCTCGGCCTCACCCTCGATCTGGTACACCGCCGAGCCCGCCTCCACACTGCCGAAGACCGGACCGTTGTGGACGTGCAGTCCCGCGGCGTACCCGGGTGCGATGGTGATCCGCCGAATCTCGACGCGGCGGGTGACCAGCGGCTCCGGCAGCCTCTGGTCCATGACGATCTCACGGCTGAGCGGCGGCGCCGGCTCAGGCCGCCCTCCGACCCCAGCGGTCTCTGTACGCATACGGGGAGTGTACATACTAGTAGGTACAGAACTCGATGCGTGTCGGGTTAGTCACGATTGCAGCTGTCGGCGGGTGTTGTGAAAGCCCGTGGCCCGCCAGCGGTCGCCGTCTTTGATCAGCACGAAGGTCTGTATGGATTCGTGGTCTGGGTCCGTCGCCTTCTGTTCGGCGAGCGTCACCGCGCCGGAGGTGACCATGATCGCCACATCCGGGCGGATGAACCGCAGCGACTCGAAGTGCGCGGGTTCCGAGTCGCCGCCGACGAGCGCTATGCGGGAGCCGGCCAGGGGGCCGTCGAAGAGCGGTCGATGGCCGTCCTCGATGGCCTGCCGGCCCTGGCCGTACTGGCCGTTCCAGGCGATGAAGTCGGCATCGTCGGTGAACAGCGACGCGAAGCCTGCCACGTCGCCGCGGTTCCAGGCGTCTTCCAGGGCTCGGCCGAGATCGAGGATCGCCTGACGTTCGGCGGACTCGTCGAACATGGGATGCCTCCGGGTGTCGTGTCGGGCTTTCGTAGAAACGTAGGTCCGACATAAATTTATGTCAAACCTAAGAAATGCTAGGATGACACCATGGCACCAGGGCTGAGGGAGCGCCGGAAGCAGGAGACCCGGCAGGCCATCTCCGGCATCGCGACGGAGATGTTCGCGGCCAACGGCTTCGACGAGGTGACGATCGCCCAGGTCGCCGAGGCGGCCGGAGTGTCGAAGATGACCGTGACGAACTACTTCCCGCGCAAGGAGGACCTGGTCTTCGACCGGGCCGAGGTGATCGTCCGCGGTCTGGCCGATGCCGTCGCCGCGCGAGCTTCCGGAGAGAGCCTGCTCGCGGCCGTGCGCCGCCACCACGCCGAGCGGATCGAGGGCGACGATCTCCTCGGCGTGCCCACCGCGACGTTCGCCCGGCTGGTCCAGAACAGCCACGCCCTCACCGGCCGGGCCCTGGAAATCGCCGAACTGCGCGAGCGGGCGCTCGGCGATGCCATCGCCGCCGAGACCGGGGCGGACGACGTGCAACAGCGGATCGTGGCGGCCCAGCTCGCGTCGGTCGACCGGGTGCTGTGGTGGGAAGGCCTCGGCCGCAGCGCGGCCGGCCGCCCGCCCGACGAGATCCGGCGGGCGCTCGCGGCGGCCGCCGGCCGCGCGTTCGACCTGCTCGAGCCGTCCCTGGGCGCCTACGGCGTCAGGGCCTAGGCGGATCCGGATGGTTCAGGTCGAAGGCGGGGCGTTCGGAGCGGATGCGGGGGACGGCGCGGAAGTTGTGGCGCGGTGGCGGGCAGGACGTGGCCCATTCGAGTGAGCCGCCGTAGCCCCAGGCGTCGTCCGGGAGGCCCGGGGCGGGCCGGCGGTGGGTCTGCCAGACGTTCCACAGGAAGGCGAGCGTCGAGGCGCCCAGCAGGAACGCGCCGGCCGAGGAGATGAGGTTCAGCGTGCCGAACCGGGAGGGGTAGTCGGAGATCCGCCGCTGCATTCCCTGCGCGCCGAGCCAGTGCTGCACGAGGAACGTGGCGTGGAAGCCCACGGACAGCGTCCAGAAGTGGACCTTTCCCCAGCGTTCGCTGAGCCTCTTCCCGGTCATCTTCGGCCACCAGAAGTAGAAGCCGCCGAACATCGCGAAGACCACGGTGCCGAACAGCACGTAGTGCATGTGGGCGACGACGAAATAGGAGTCGGTGACGTGAAAGTCGAGCGCGGGTGAGGCCAGGATCACGCCGGTCAGGCCGCCGAACAGGAAGGTCACCAGGAACCCGATGGAGAACAGCATCGGCGTCTCGACGACGATCTGGCCACGCCACATGGTGCCGACCCAGTTGAAGAACTTGATGCCCGTCGGAATGGCGATGAGGAAGGACATGAAGGAGAAGAACGGCAGCAGCACCTGGCCGGTGGCGAACATGTGGTGCGCCCAGACCGTCATCGACAGCCCCGCGATGGCGATCGTCGCCCCCACCATTCCCAGGTAGCCGAACACCGGCTTGCGGGAGAACACCGGAATGATCTCGGTGACGATGCCGAAGAACGGCAGCGCGACGATGTAGACCTCCGGGTGGCCGAAGAACCAGAACAGGTGCTGCCACAGGATCGGCCCGCCGTTCGCCGGGTCGTACACGTGCGCGCCGAGCCTGCGGTCGGCCTCCAGGGCGAACAGCGCGGCCGTCAGCACCGGGAAGGCCATGAGCGCCAGCAGCGCGGTGAACAGCGCGTTCCACGTGAAGATCGGCATCCGGAACATCGTCATGCCCGGCGAGCGCATGCAGATGATGGTGGTGATGAGGTTGACGCTGGTCAGCACGGTGCCCAGGCCGGAGAGGATCAGGCCCATCGCCCACAGGTCACCGCCCATCTCCGGGGAGCGGACCGCGCCGGAGAGCGGGGTGTAGGCGAACCAGCCGAAGGCCGCCGCCCCACCCGGTGTGGCGAAGCCGGACAGCACCATCAGCCCGCCGAACGCGAACAGGTAGTAGCTCATGGTGTTGAGGCGGGGAAACGCCACGTCGGGCGCCCCGATCTGCAGGGGCACGAGCACGTTCGCGAAGCCGGCGAACAGCGGCGTGGCGAACAGCAGCAGCATGACGGTGCCGTGGATGGTGACGAGCTGGTTGTACATGCTCGCGTCGACGACCTGCTGCCCCGGGCGGGCCAGCTCGGCCCGCATCAGCATCGCCATCGCCCCGCCCACCAGGAAGAACGTGAAGGACGTGCCGAGATACAGGTAACCCACGACCTTGTGGTCGGTGGTGGCGAGCACGTCGCCGATCCTGCGGCCCAGCGAATGACGCTCCAGCGCCTCACGGTTGCCCGGACGGACGCCCTCACCCACCGTCGCCATCGATGCCCTCCTCGCCACAGGCCACTGACGAGGCGGTGCCCTACCCCCGAAGCGGCGATTAACCGGTCCGTCGCCGGGTAGCGCTGCGCCCCATGGCACGAGAGGAGACCGCCATGAGCGAACGGAGTGAGCGGATCGAGCGGTCCGGGTCCGGCCGACCGGCCGACATGACGATCGCGGAGCTGCTCGAGCAGCTCACCGAGCAGACGTCCCGGCTCGTGCGCCAGGAGGTCGAGCTCGTACGGGACGAGCTGATGACCAAGGCGAGCCGGGCCGGTATGGGCGGCACGCTGCTGGGCGGTTCCGGCGCGCTCGCGGTGTACGGCACGGGCGCCGTCGTCGCCGGGCTGATCGCCGCGCTGGCGACCGAGCTGCCGGCCTGGGCGGCGGCCCTCATCATCGGCGGTGGGCTGCTGACCGGCAGCGGTGTGCTGGCCCTAATCGGCCGGCGGAAGCTGCGGCTGGCGTTCCCGCTGATGCCGAAGGACGCCGCCGAACGCGTGAAGGCCGATGCCCGGGCGATCGCGGAGGGCGCGAGGAAGTAGGGGCGATGGCGGCGAAGAAGAACCGGTCCCTGGTCGGCGACTCCGCCCGCGCCGTGGACGAGCGCTTCGGCACGGCCGGGTTCCTGCGGCGCAACATCCGCAAGGCGTTCCCCGACCACTGGTCGTTCCTGCTGGGCGAGATCGCCCTGTACTGCTTCATCGTCCTGCTTCTGACCGGAACCTTCCTCACCCTGTTCTTCAAGCCGGGCGAGTCGGACACCGTCTACGACGGTTCATACGCGCCGCTGCGCGGGGTGCACGTGAGCCAGGCGTACGCCTCCACGCTGCGGATCTCCTTCGACGTCCGCGGCGGCCTGCTGGTCCGTCAGATCCACCACTGGGCCGCGATCCTGTTCATCGCCGCCATCTGCGTGCACCTGATGCGGATCTTCTTCACCGGCGCCTTCCGCAAACCGCGGGAGGTCAACTGGCTGATCGGCACCACGCTGTTCGCCCTGGCGCTCGCCGAGGGGTTCGCCGGCTACTCCCTGCCCGACGACCTGCTGTCGGGCACCGGCCTGCGCATCGCCCAGGGGATCATGCTGTCGATCCCCATCATCGGCACCTACGTCAGCTTCTTCGTCTTCGGCGGCGTCTTTCCCGGTGAGGACTTCATCCCCCGCCTGTTCACCCTCCACATCCTGCTGATCCCGGGACTCCTGCTCGCGCTCATCGGCGCGCACCTGATGATCGTCTGGCATCAGAAGCACACGCACTGGCCGAGCACGGAGAAGACCGAGACGAACGTCGGCGGCAACCCCACCTACCCCAAGTTCGCGCTGCAGACGACGGCGTTCCTGATGTTCGCCATCGCCGTGCTGACGGCGCTCGCCACGTTCGCGCAGATCAACCCGATCTGGCTGTACGGGCCGTACCAGCCCGCCGCCGTGTCGACCGGCTCCCAGCCGGACTGGTACGTCGGCTTCCTCGAAGGCGCATTGCGGATCATGCCGCCGCTGAGCACCGACGTCGCCGGCCACACGATCAGCTGGAACGTCTTCCTGCCGGCCGTCGTGCTGCCGGTGGTGTTCCTGACCCTGATCGCCCTGTACCCCTTCTTCGAACGATGGGTCATCGGCGACTCCCGGCCGCACCACGTGTGCGACCGCCCCCGCAACGCCCCCACGCGTACGGCCCTCGGCGTCGCCGCCATCGCCTGGTACGGGAACCTGTGGGCGGCCGGCGGCAACGACGTCCTGTCCGCCACGTTCGGCATCCCGCTGGAGGCCACCACCTGGATCTTCCGCGTCGGTTTCTTCGCCGCCCCGATCATCGGATTCGTCGTCACCCGGCGGCTGTGCCTGTCCGCCCAGCGGCGCGACGCGTCCGAGGCCGAGGAGGGCATCGAGAGCGGCATCATCAAGCGCCTGCCCAGCGGTGAGTTCGTCGAGACGCACGACCGTCCGGACCCGGAGCAGGCGCTGGTCCGGGACGCCGAACACCCGGCCGAGCTGGTGCGAGGGCTGCCGCGGCACATCATCCCGCTGCCGACCCCGCGCCGCATCACCGCCCAGGTGCGGTCCCGCATCAACCGCACCTACACCAAGTACCAGGCCGAGGTCCCGAGCCCCGACGGACGTACCGAAGTCGACAAGAGCGCTCCGCCGGATCGTTGAGCGGCCCCCGCGGGGAACGTATGCCCCGAGGGGCGATGAGCGGGACCGCCCCGATCGGCGCTTGGGGGAGCGGGCATGTCGTGGCTGGCAGGGGACTGGACGCACCTGGGCGAGGTCGCGGGCAAGGCCGCGCTGATGTACGTGACGGCGATGGGCGCCCTACGCGCCGGAGAGAGACGCACGTTGGCCCAGTGGACGATCGTCGACTCCGTGGCCGCGGTGGCGGTGGGGGCGATCGTGGGGCGCACGGCGATCGCGTCGAACCAGTCGTTCGCCACCGGAGCCGTGGCGCTGGTCACCCTCGTCGTGATGCACCGCGTGGTCAGCGGGCTGCGGTCGCAGCCGCTGTTCCGCCGCCTCACCGACCACCGGATCCGCGTCCTCGTCGCCCATGGCCAGGTGCGCCGCCATCAGCTGATGATCTGCGGGCTGACCGAGAGCGACCTGCTCGCCCAGCTTCGACAGCGGGGCGTGTTCGACCTCTCCGACGTGCGATTCGTTCTCTATGAGGCGAAGGGTGGCCTGACGGTGCTCTGCGGGGCTCGCTCGGCCACCGAGCCGCCCGAGCTGCCCGAGCTGGTTCGGGCGGGGTTGCGGGAGGCGGTCGACGCGCCGGACGGCGAGAGCTGAGGCGCCGCTCGGGAGCCCGCCGTCAACGGTCGCCGGTCTTCCGGAGCGCGAGCAGACCGCCCGCGGCCAGCGTCACGGCGACGACCGCGGCGACGCGGGCGGCACGGCGGCGGAGCGGGGGAGCGGGCCGGGCGCTCTTCGCGTCGTGTTCGGGACGGGGACCCGCCGGCGCCTCCTGCCGGGCGAGGGAGAGGACCTCGGCGAGGTGCGGTGCGCGGCGGCCGGTGCCGGCGTCGGCGATCTGGCTCCGGCAGGAGAAACCGTTCGCGACGATCAGCGTCCCGGGGTCGGCGTCGCGTACGGCGGGCAGCAGGGCCTGTTCTCCGCAGGCGAGAGAGATGTCGTACTTGCCCTCTTCGAAACCCCACGAGCCCGCGAGCCCGCAGCAGCCACCCTTCACCTCCTGTACGTCGACGCCCATCCGGGTGAGCAGGTCGTGCTCGGGCTCCAGCCCTCCGGTGGCCTTGTGGTGACAGTGCCCCCACAGCAGGCGGCCTCGATCGCCTCCACGCACGCGACGCCGACGTCGGTGTGGAAGTGGTTGGTCAACTTCTCGGCTCTAGAGGTTCCCTGAAGGGCCGAGCTTGCAGCTCCGTCCCCGTGCCTGGCGGGTACGGGTCAGGCCGCGTCGTCGGCAGCGTGACTCACTGCCCAGCCCGCCACACCGCGTGCGGCGATGTTGCGGGCTGCGTTGATGTCGGCGTGCTCAGCGAAGCCGCACGACATGCATAGGAAGGTGGCCTGATCAGGCCGGTTCTTCTTACTGATGTGGCCACACGCGCTGCATCCCTGGGAGGTGTAACGGGGGTCCACGAACACCACCGGCACCCCGGCAAGGGCCGCCTTATAGGCGATGTAGGCGCCGAGTTGGGCGAAGCTCCAAGAGTGCAGGGTGACCCGCTGGGGCTTGCGGAGCCGTACCCTGTCGCGGATACCGCCCAGGTCTTCCAGGGCGATGCCGCGACAGGTGCGTTGAGCCTCGGTCACCAGTTTCTTGGAGATGCAGTGGTTGACGTCCGCCGCGAAATGCGCCTCCCGACCCGACAACTTCTGCAACAATCGTTTAGCGGACTTGGTGCCTTTTTTCTGCAAACGTTGGCGAAGGCGGCGATTGCGGTGCCGGACCTGGTTCACATGCTTTCCGGCGTGGACGGTGCCCTCGGAGGTGACGGCGATGTTCGTGATACCGAGGTCGATGCCGAGGAAACCTTTCTCGGGTTCGCGTAAGTCGGCCTCGGGTACCTCGCAGGTCGCATACAGGTACCAGTGCCCGCCTCGGAACACCAGATCTGACTCACCACGCCGATACTCACCCAACAGTTTCATCTGCTCTGGAGAGCACTGGAACCCGATACGGCCCGAGCGGCCCTGGACGGTCCAGATCGACACCGTGCGAGCATCGAACTGCCAGGACAAGCAACGATCGTCGAACGGCTGGGCGGCGTCCTTACGGAACCGGATCGGCATGCTCTCCACTTTGACGCGCCGTTTGGACCCTTCGGGCCCGTAGTTCCCCGCCTGAAGATTCGCCCTCAGTGCCGCATAAGCTCCTGCGGCTTTGCGAGCCGCGTGGATCGCCGGCTGAGCCGACAATCCCAGCTGCTTCAACTCGCCATAAACCAGACGCTGCAAAGACGTCTTCCCCGTGACGCCGGTGTCGAAAGCACGACGAGAGGCGTGATTCGCGGCGACGTTGCACAAACGCAACGTCTCCCGCAAGGCCGTTTCGGTCGCCTCATCGGGAAGCAGCTTTACCTGCACCGCCAGCTTCACGATCCGCATCGTATGGCCGGCTCCGCCATGACACGTCCCGAACATCGAAAATATGCCGGGACACAGCATCAACCAACTCCTGTATGTTCCCAAAAGCCACAAACGCCCAGACTGACCGACTGCCTTGCGTCCTGGGGATCACCACGCCGCACCGCCGAGACCGCCATCGCATCCGGGCGCCCCGCGTTGCGGATCGCGGCGAACATCCGGTGCCACAGGGCGGGCGGGTCCAGCACGTCGCCTCGTGCACTACCCGGGGCGAGCCGGCGTCATCGTTCGTTACTTCGCCCGTGATCGGCACCGTTCGTGGGCGAGGCACGTACCGCTCGGGCTACCCGGAACGCCGAGCGCGTGCGGCCACGCGCCGGCAAAGACTCGACAAGGCGGCCGTCCGCGATCCCCGGCGTGAGGGCGGGTAGTGACTGAGGGTGATCGCGGTCCTGTTCGCGTTGCTCGCCGCGGCGAGCAACGCTCTGGCGTCGGTGCTGCAGCGCCGCGCCGCGCGTTCGGCCCCGAAGGAGTTCGCCTTCCGCCCGGCCCTGCTGTGGAGCCTGATCCGCCGCCCGGTGTGGCTCGGCGGGATCGGCGCGCTCATCGCCGGCTTCCTTCTCCAGGCGTTGGCGCTGTCCAACGGCGGGCTGGCCCTGGTCCAGCCGCTTCTGATCGCGGAGCTGCCCTTCACCATGATCCTTCTCGCCCGGATGTCGCGGATCCAACTCGACCGGGGCACCTGGGTGGACGTCGGGGCGATGACGGCCGGTCTGGCCCTGTTCCTCGGCGCGGCGTCGCCCACGGCGGGCCGCCACACACCGGACGCGCTGCACTGGATCGTGGCGGCGCTGATCACCGTGCTGGTGATTCTCGGGCTGGTCTTCCTGGCCCGGTGGCTGAACGGCGCGCTCCGGGCGGCCGTGCTCGGAGTGACCGCCGGCATCGGATTCGCCTTCACCGCCACGTTCATGAAGGCGGCCACGAATCTGATGGACAAGGGCATGGTCACACTGCTGACCTCGTGGGAGCCGTACGCGATGGTCGTGGCCGGCTTCGCGAGCGTCTACCTGCTGCAGAACGCCCTGCAGAGCGGCACCCTGGTCGCCGCGCAGCCGGCTTTGACGATCTCCGACCCGGTGTCGGCGGTGCTCTACGGCACCACGATGTTCGGTGAGGACGTCCGGTCGGGGCCGTGGGTGATCGCCGAATTCGCGGGGTTCGCCTTGATCTTCATCGGGAGCATCCGGCTCAGCCGGTCCGAACCGATCCGCATGCAGGCCGAGTCCGAGACCGCCTGACCGCCCTCGCCGGCGCGGGCACCGGGTCACGGCGCGGGTGGCGGGGTAGGACTGGACCGGGGTCCCGCGGAGTCCGGTGTTTGATCGCGTTTTTCGAGGGCAGCGCCGGTCCTACGAGATGACCGACCCAGAGTCCGAAGGGGGATCCGTGGTCCGCAGATGGCTGGAGTCCTGGCCGGTGTACCGCCAGGTCCGCGGGGAGGACCGGTCCGGCCGGGGTGAGGCCGCGATGAGCCGCCGCACGGCCGAGCTCAGGCCCCGGGTCGGCACGGCCGATCGGGTGGTCAAGTCGATCTGTCCGTACTGTGCCGTCGGCTGCGGGCAGGACGTCTTCGTCAAGGACGAGAAGGTCGTCCAGATCGAGGGGGACCCCGACTCGCCGGTCTCCCGTGGCCGCCTGTGCCCCAAGGGCTCGGCGAGCCTCCAGCTGACCACCGGCCCGGGGCGCCGGTACGAGGTGCTGTATCGCAGGCCGTACGGCACGGAGTGGGAACGCCTGGGGCTCGACGAGGCGATGGACATGATCGCCGACCGGGTGATCGAGGCGCGCGAGCGGGGCTGGCAGTGGGAGCAGGACGGGGCCCGGGTACGGCGGACCATGGGGTTCGCGAGCCTCGGCGGTGCGACGCTCGACAACGAGGAGAACTACCTCCTCAAGAAGCTCTTCACGGCGCTGGGCGCGATCCAGATCGAGAACCAGGCCCGTATTTGACACTCCGCCACCGTCCCCGGTCTGGGGGCCAGTTTCGGGCGTGGCGGCGCCACGACGTTCCAGCAGGACCTGGCGAACGCCGACTGCATCGTCATCCAGGGTTCGAACATGGCCGAGTGCCACCCGGTGGGCTTCCAGTGGGTGATGGAGGCCAAGGCGCGTGGCGCGACGGTGGTGCACGTCGATCCGCGGTTCACCCGGACGAGCGCGCTGGCGGACCTGCACGTGCCGCTGCGGGCGGGGTCGGACATCGCGTTCCTCGGCGGGCTCGTCAACCACGTGCTGACGAACGACAAGGACTTCCGGGAGTACGTGCTGGCCTACACCAACGCCGCGACCATCGTGGGTGAGGAGTTCCGCGACACCGAGGACCTCGACGGTGTCTTCTCCGGCCTGGATACGGACAACCGCAGCTACGACCCGATGACCTGGCAGTACGAGGGCGCCGTGGTGCAGGCCGCCTCCGGCGAGCGGGACGAGGAGTACGAGGAGCGCATCGGGGCGGAGTCCACGATCCGGGAGGCCGCCCGGGGTGAGGCGCACGGGTCCGGTGGGGCCGCCGTGCCCGGGGAGATCCACACCGATGAGACGCTGACCCATCCGCGGTGCGTCTTCCAGATCCTCAAGCGGCACTACGCCCGCTACACGCCGGAGATGGTCGAGCAGGTGTGCGGTGTGCCGCAGGAGACGTTCCGGCGCGTGTGTGAGCTGGTCACCGAGAACTCGGGCCGGGAGCGTACGACGGCGTTCGCGTACGCGGTCGGCTGGACGCAGCACACGGTCGGGGTGCAGTACATCCGGACCGCCTCGATCCTGCAGGCGTTGCTCGGCAACATCGGCCGGCCGGGCGGCGGCATCCTCGCGCTGCGCGGGCACGCGAGCATCCAGGGCTCCACCGACATCCCGACGCTGTTCAACCTGCTGCCCGGCTACATCCCGATGCCGCACGCGCACCAGAACCAGACGCTGGAGAAGTTCGTGGAGGCCGAGGGCGCGGAGAAGGGCTACTGGGGGAACATGCGGTCCTACCTGGTCAGCCTGCTGAAGGCCTGGTGGGGCCCGGCGGCGACCGAGGACAACGACTACGCGTTCGGCTACCTGCCCCGCCTGACCGGTAGCCACAGCACGTACGAGACGGTCATGGCGCAGCTGGAGGGCACCTGCCGCGGCTATTTCCTCATGGGCGAGAACCCGGCGGTGGGCTCGGCGAACGCGAAGATGCAGCGCCTGGGCATGGCGGCGCTGGACTGGCTGGTGGTGCGCGACTTCTCCCTGATCGAGAGCGCGACCTGGTGGAAGGACGGCCCGGAGATCGAGACCGGGGAGCTGCGGACCGAGGAGATCGGCACGGAGGTGTTCTTCCTGCCCGCCGCCGCGCACACCGAGAAGTCGGGCAGCTTCACCAACACCCAGCGGCTGCTCCAGTGGCACCGGCAGGCGGTCGAGCCCCAGGGCGACGCCCGCAGCGACCTGTGGTTCGCCTACCACCTCGGGCGCCGGATCCGCGAGAAGCTGGCCGGCTCCACGGACGAGATGAACCGTCCCCTTCTGGACCTCACCTGGGACTATCCCGTCCAGGGCCCGACCGCCGAGCCGGATGCGGAGGCGGTGCTGGCCGAGATCAACGGCTCCGGGCCCGCCGGCGAGCCGTTGAGCGCGTACACCGAACTGAAGGACGACGGCTCGACGAGCTGCGGATGCTGGATCTACTGCGGGGTGTACGCCGACGGCGTCAACCAGGCCGACCGGCGCAAGCCGCACACCGAGCAGGACTGGGTGGCCAAGGAGTGGGCCTGGGCCTGGCCCGCCAACCGCCGCATCCTGTACAACCGGGCCTCCGCCGACCCCGACGGCCGCCCGTGGAGCGAACGCAAGGCCTATGTCTGGTGGGACGGGCAGAAGTGGACCGGCCACGACGTCCCGGACTTCGAGCCGGACAAGGCCCCGGACCACCGCCCGGAAGAGGGCGCGAAGGGGCCGGACGCGCTGGGCGGCACCGACGCGTTCATCATGCAGGCGGACGGCAAGGCGTGGCTGTACGCCCCGGCGGGGATCGTCGACGGGCCGCTGCCCGTTCACTACGAGCCGCACGAGTCGCCGTTCACCAACCCGCTGTACTCCCAGCAGAGCAACCCGGTGCGCCAGGTCATCAAGCACCCGGAGAACCGGTACCAGCCGCCGGGATCGGAGGTGTTCCCGTACGTGACGACGACGTACCGGCTCACCGAGCATCACACGGCGGGCGGCATGTCGCGGTGGCTGCCGTACCTGTCGGAGCTGCAACCGGAGTTCTTCTGCGAGGTGTCGCCGGAGCTGGCGGCCGAGCGCGGGCTGGAGCACCTGGGCTGGGCGACCGTCGTGACCGCGCGGACCGCCGTCGAGGCACGGGTGCTCGTCACCGAGCGCCTGACCCCGCTGCGGGTGGCCGGCCGCACGCTGCACCAGGTCGGCCTGCCCTACCACTGGGGGCCGAACGGCCTGTCCACCGGCGACGCGGCGAACGAACTGGCGCCCGTCGTCCTCGATCCGAACACCCACATTCAGGAGGTCAAGGCGATGGCCTGCGACATCCGGCCGGGCCGGAGACCGCGCGGCCCCGCGCTCCTGGAGTTCGTCCGCGACTACCGGCGGCGCGCCGGCATCACCGACGAGACCGGAATGGAGATGTGACGATGTCCCCGGCGCGGATGGGCTTCTTCACCGACACCTCGGTGTGCATCGGCTGCAAGGCCTGCGAGGTGGCCTGTAAGGAGTGGAACGCCATCCCCGAGGATGGCCTGAAACTCACCGGGATGTCCTACGACAACACCGAGGGCCTGGGCGCCGACACGTGGCGGCACGTCGCCTTCATCGAACAGCGCAAACCCGTCGGGCTCGCCGAACCGGGCGTCGATCATGCCGGACCGGTGCCGGACTCCGGGACACCGCCCGCCGAGGCGCCCATGACGCCCACGACGCCCGGATCGGGCGGTGAGCTGCGCTGGCTCATGGCCAGTGACGTGTGCAAGCACTGCACCCGGGCCGGCTGCCTCGACGTCTGCCCCACCGGCGCCCTGTTCCGCACCGAGTACGGCACGGTCGTCGTTCAGGAGGACGTCTGCAACGGCTGCGGCTACTGCATCCCCGCCTGCCCGTACGGCGTCATCGACCAGCGCAAGGACGACGGCCGCGCCTGGAAGTGCACGCTGTGCTACGACCGCATCGGCGAGGGGCTGACCCCCGCCTGCGCCAAGGCCTGCCCCACCGAGTCCATCCAGTACGGACCGCTGGACGAACTGCGGGCCCGGGCGGGCGAGCGCCTCACGTGGTTGCACGACACCGGCGTCGCGGACGCACGCCTCTACGGTCACGACCCGCACGACGGCGTCGGGGGCGACGGCGCGTTCTTCCTGCTGCTCGACGAGCCCGAGGTGTACGGGCTGCCGCCGGATCCCGTGGTCACGACCCGCGACCTGCCGTCCATGTGGCGCCACGCCGGAGCCGCCGCACTGACCCTGCTGGGCGGGCTGGCCGCCGTGTTCGCCGCCCACGGACTGACCGGAGGGAAACGATGAGCGGCTCGGCCGGTGACCAACGCCCGGGGCGCGAGGCGCTGGTCGGCAAGGGACCGGGCCGCCGCAAGCGCCGCCGCCGGGGACGTGGTGAGCGGGCGATGGTGCCGGACGCGACGTTCACCTCCTACTACGGCAAGCCGATCATCAACGCGCCGGTGTGGAGGCCGCTGGACATCGCCGGCTACTTCTTCCTCGGCGGCCTGGCCGGTGCCGGTTCGGTGCTGGCCGCGGGCGCCCAGCTCACCGGCCGTCCGCGCACCGCACGGGCCCTGAAGATCTCCTCGGCGGTGGCGATCTCGGGTTCGCTGGCCGCGCTGGTCCACGACCTGGGCCGTCCCGCCCGGTTCCTCAACATGCTCCGGGTGATCAAACCGACCTCGCCGATGAGCCTCGGCTCATGGCTGCTGACGGCCTACGGGCCGGCCGCGGGTGCCGCCGCGGCCCTGGACCTCACCGGGCTCTTCCCGCGCCTCGGGCGCGTCGCGACCGCGGGGGCCGCGACGCTGGGCCCGGCGGTCGCGGCCTACACCGCGGTGCTGGCCGCCGACACCGCCGTGCCCGCGTGGCACGAGGCGTACCGGGAGCTGCCCTTCGTGTTCGTCGGCTCGGCGGCGGCCGCGGCCTCGGGCATGGCCCTGGTCGCCGCCCCGGCGCGGGAGAACGCCCCCGCCCGCGGCGCGGCGGTCTTCGGCGCCGCGCTGGAGGTCGCCGCCGCCAAGCTGATGGAACACCGGCTCGGCGTGATCGGCGAGACCTACCGCAAGGGCCGGGCGGGGCGGCTGATGCGCGCGGCGACGGCACTCTCGGCCGCCGGCGCCGCCGGCGCGGCACTGCTGGGCGGCCGCAGCCGTACGGCGGCGGTGCTCGGCGGAGCGGCCCTCCTGACCGCGTCCGCCTGCACCCGGTTCGGCGTCTTCGACGCCGGGATGCGGTCGGCCGAGGACCCGAAGTACACCGTCGTGCCGCAGCGCCACCGCCTGGAGGCCGACGTCGGCTGAGGTCAGGCGTACATTGAGTGAGGTGGGCTTGAGGCGGCGATGGCAACCGGCCGGCACCGCCGGCCCCTGAGAAGGCGGCCGTCGTGGCGAACTCGGACGACATCCGGCACTGGGTGCGTGAGCGCATTGCCGAGCTCGAGGCGCGCCGCGACGAACTGAACTCCCGGTTCGAGGCGCTCGACGCGGGCGACGGTGACATGGACGACGCCCGAGAACGCGCCGGCAGGGCGCTCCACTTCGCCCGTCTCGCCCGCACCCGCAGCATGAAGGCACACGCGGAGGCCGCCAGAATCCACGAGGAGGCCGCACGGCTGCACGAACGGATGGTCCAGGCGGGGATCGGCGAGAGCGACTGGCATCACCGGCGTGCGGCACACCATCGGCGCATGGCCGCCGGCGAGCGCCGAAGCGCCGAAGAAGAAATGTCCGGGAGGCCGACTAGCCCGGTATCGCCGGGGCAGGGGATGCGGTATGACCGTCCATGAAGCGACGCGGGACGTCGTCACCGTGGCGGCATCGGCCGGCGGCGTCACGGCGCTCCAGAAGTTCCTCTCATCCCTGCCCGCCGACCTCCCGGCCACCGTGTTGATCGCGACTCACCTGCCGGCCTCCGGCAACAGCACGCTGGCCGGCGTGCTGCAGCGGTCCACGTCCCTGCGGGTCGCGTTCGCCCGGCCCGGCGACCTGCTGGAACTGGGACACGTGCTCGTCGCGCCGGCCAATCATCACATGATCGTTACGGACGGCGGTGTGCAGCTCTCCCAGGGGCCACGGCAGAACGGCGTCCGGCCGTCGGCCGATCCGCTCTTCTGCAGCGCCGCGCTGGCAGCGGGGCCCCGGGCGCTGGGAATCGTGCTCAGCGGAACCCTGGACGACGGTGCCGTCGGTGCCGCCGCCATCGAGCGTCACGGCGGCCTCGTCGCCGTGCAGGATCCGGCGGAGGCGAGCTACGACGGCATGCCCAATGCCGCCCTGGACGCGACGGAGAACGCCTTCTGCGGGTCGCTGGAGAAGATCGCCGAGATGGTCGTGCGCGAGGCGCGGACGCCCGTGGGCCCGGTGCCGCTCCGGCGCGACCGGGAGCTCGAGCGACGGGTCGCCGACCTGTTGTCTCCAGCGTCGGCTCCGGAGGAACGGCCGCCCGGGTCCTTCGCCGGTCTGTCCTGTCCGGACTGTGGCGGTCCGATCTACACCGCCGCGGCGACCGGGGGGTCGCACCTCAACCGCTACGAGTGCCTCATCGGTCACGCCTGGTCACCGCGCAGTCTGCTGGAGAACCAGGCCACGGCCGTCGAACGCGCGCTCAACATGGCCGCGCGGCAACTCGAGGAGCGCATGCTGCTGACCGCCCGGCTCAGCGAGGGAGCCGCCGACCGGGGGCACAAGGTGTCGGCGGCCCAGTTCCGCCGGGTCAGCGAGGACACGCGTAACGCGCTGGAGACCATCCGGGGGCTGCTCGCGGAGATCTCTCCTCTGCAGAACACCCCGCAGGACGTCAGCGCCGACATCCCCGGCGACGAAGTGCCCTGACCAGAAGTTCTAAGCTCGTTAGGTGGCGGAACCGACGGGGTCGCAAGCCGACCAGCCGGACCTCGAAGAGTTGCTGGAGATGCTCAAGCAGACTCGCGGCATCGACTTCACCGGTTACAAGCGCTCCACGCTGGGGCGGCGCATCGGCCGGCGCATGTCCGCGACCGGCCGGGAGACCCTTGCCGAGTACCGCGACTATCTCGAGGTGCAGCCGGAGGAGTACGGCCTGCTCTTCGACAGCCTGCTGATCAACGTCACGGCCTTCTTCCGCGACCAGCCCGCCTGGGACGCCCTGCGGAGCGAGGTGCTCCCGAAACTGCTGGGGAGCAAGCCGCCGACCGTGCCGATCCGGGTGTGGAGCGCCGGCTGCGCCACCGGCGAGGAGGCCTTCACGCTGGCGATGGTGCTCGCCGAGGAGCTGGGGGTGGAGGCGTTCCGCGACCGGGTGAAGATCTACGCCACCGACCTGGACGAGAGCGCCCTGCAGGTCGCACGCACCGGCACGTACGAGGAACGCCGGCTGGCCGACCTGCCCCCCGACCTGCTGGACAAGTACTTCGAGCCGGGAGAGGGCGTCCGGACGTTCCGCCGTGACCTGCGCCGGCAGGTCATCTTCGGCCGCAACGACCTCACCTGTGACGCACCGATCTCGCGGGTGGACCTGCTGGTCATCCGCAACACCCTGATGTACTTCAACGCGGAGACGCAGGCGGCGATCCTGCGGCGGCTGCACTTCGCCCTGGCCGACCCGGGATACATCTTCCTCGGCAAGGCCGAGATGCTCCTCAACCACGGAGAGTTGTTCGACCCGATCGACCTGCGCAAACGACTGTTCCGGAAGATCCCGCGCAGCCTGCGGCCGGGCGCCGTCCGGCGCACCGTCATCGGACAGTTCGCCGACGACCACGGCGTGCTGTCGAGCCGGCTGCGGGCGGCCACGCTCGCGGCCGGTCCGGTGGCCCAGCTCGCCCTGAACACCGAGGACCAGCTCGTCGTCGCCAACTCCCGCGCGGAGGCGCTGTTCAACCTGCATCCGATGGACATCGGCCGGCCGTTCCAGGATCTGGAGGTCTCCTACCGGCCGGTCGAGCTGCGATCAGTGATCGAGCAGGTGAAGACGGACCTGCGGCCCGTCGAGCTGGAGGGCGTCGGCTGGCAGCGTGCGTCCGGCGCCGAGACGAGCCTCTTCGACATTTCGATCATCCCGTTGTTCGGCAACGACAACGCCCAGATCGGCATCGGCATCAGTTTCACGGACGTCACCCGCTACAGCCGCCTCCGCGAGGAACTGGAACACGCGAACGAGAAGCTCGAACGCGCGTACCAGGAACTCCAGTCCCTCAACGAGGAGCTGGAGACGACGAATGAGGAACTGCAGTCCACCAATGAGGAACTCGAGACGACCAACGAGGAACTGCAGTCCACCAACGAGGAACTGGAGACCATGAATGAGGAGCTCCAGTCCACCAACGACGAACTGCAGGAGATCAACGACGCGCTGCGGGTGCGCACCGAAGAGCTTGATCAGACCAACGCCTTCCTCGCGTCGGTCCTGCAGAGTCTCGGGAACGCCGTCATCGTCGTCGACCGGGACCTGCGGGTGACGATCTGGAGCCCCGGGGCCCAGGACCTGTGGGGCGTGCGCCAGGACGAGGCCCAGGGACACAGTCTGGAGGACCTCGACATCGGCCTGCCGGTTTCGCGGATCGCGCCGATGATCCGCGGGCTGCTGCGCGACTCGGCGAGCGCTCGCTCGGCCGTCGAGCTCGACGCCGTCAACCGGCGGGGCAGGCCCGTCCGTCTCGAGGTCGAACTCTCCGTACTGCACGACGACGGCGGTCAGGTCAGCGGGGTGATCCTCGTCACCACGCTCACCGGCAACCCGGGCGGGTGACATTTCCGCTCCGGGGTAAGGAGCACGAAGCCGCCCAATCGTCGTGAACCGCCTGGAAGCGACCGGCCATAGACTGCAGGGGATCGCGCTTACGCCGGGTGGTCCCGACCGGAGGTGGTCCAGATCGACATCAAGACGATCGACCAACAGTTCAGCGCGTTCCGCAGACGTGTCGACCTCCTCAAAGGAACGACGCCCGACCGTTCGCAGGCCGCGGAACAAGTGCTGGAGACGACGCTCGCCGAGTTGGAGCTGGCCGAAGAAGAACTGCAGGTCTGCATAGAGGAGATCAACAGCAACAAGACCGAGCGGGCCGGCGACGACGAGTGGCGTCTGCTGACGAAGATGTTCGCCGAGATGCCCGTTCCGGTGCTGCTCCTCGACACGGGCGGTTCCATCCGCCGCTGCAACGCGGCGAGCGCGGACCTCCTGGCAGCGCCGCAGAAGTACCTCGTGCGCCGTCCGCTCGCCGGACTGATCGACCTCGCCGGGCGCTCCGCCTACCGAAGCGCGCTCTCCAGGATCGTCCGCGAGGGCGGTACGGAGAGCGTGCCCGTCCACCTGGCGGCTCATCGTGGCGACCGCGACGTGGTTCTCGTGCTGAGACGGATCACGTTGCGGGACGAGACCCAGCGGGCGGTCATCGCGGTCGTCCAGGAGGCACCCGATCGCGCCTGCGGGATCGCCCGTTCGACGCGGCCGGCCCCGACCGCGGCATCCGGCATGGCCCTCATGCTGAACGCGTGCGGCTCCGTGGCCCGCGCCACGGTCGAGAACGTCGCGCGGATGAGCCAGGCACTCACGCGCGCCGACGCCGACATCGGCGAGCTCCGTAAGGCTCTGGAGACCCGCTCGGTGATCGGCCAGGCGACGGGGATACTGATGGCGCAGCGCGGGGTGACCGCCGACAAGGCGTTCGACCTGTTGGTCCGCGCCTCACAGAACCAGAACGTCAAACTCAACCGCCTGGCCCGGCGTCTGGTCTCGGACCCCAACGACGACCACGGGATCTGATCGTCACGTGACCTGTGAACCGATGGCGAGGCGCCGGCCGCGCACGCCCGGCGGTTTCCGGCCACCCACCTGGCGCCGGCGGGCGTGGTGCTGAGTGCTTGAGGAACTGGTCGCCCGGGCCCGTGGGCTCCGGAGCACCGGCGAACGCACGATCCTCGGCATCGCCGGCTGTCCGGGAGCGGGCAAGTCGACGCTCGCCGAACTCCTGGTCCGCCGGCTCGCGGAGGATGGCGAGGCGGTCGCCCTCGTCCCGATGGACGGGTTCCACCTGGCCGACGTGGCCCTGGAACGCCTGGGGCGGCGTGGGCGCAAGGGCGCCATCGACACCTTCGACGGTGACGGCTACCTGGCCCTGCTCCGCCGGGCGCGCACCGACCTGCGCCGTACCGTCTACGCGCCCGGGTTCGAGCGCGACCTCGATCAGCCGATCGCCGGCACCATCGCCGTCGATCCGGACGTCCGGCTGGTCGTCACCGAGGGCAACTACCTGCTCGCGGACGCGGAGCCGTGGCCGTGCGTACGCGCCGAGCTGGCCGAGGTCTGGTACTGCGAGCTGGACGAGACGGTGCGCCGGGAGCGGCTGATCGCGCGCCATGTGCTGTTCGGCAAGAGCGAGTCCGAGGCGCGCCGGTGGGTGGCCACGGTCGACGACGCCAACGCCCGGCTGATCGCCGCCGGGCGGGGGAGGACGGACCTGGTCGTCGACATGTCGTCCATCGGTCCTGCGGAATGAGGGCTACCGGTCGAGGTCCCACAACCGGATGCTCTTGTCCTCGGCGCCGCTCGCGAGAGTCTTCCCATCGGGGCTCCACACGACGGAGTCCACCGAACCTTTGTGTCCCTTGAGATCGGCGAGCGTGGTGTGCGCGGCGACGTCGTACAACAGGATCTTGTGATCCTTGTTTCCGCCGCTCGCGAGATAGCGTCCGTCCGGGCTGAAGGTGACCGACAGGATCCCGCCCTTATGACCGGTGAAGACGCCGACCCCGAGGTGGGTCCGCAGATCCCACAGCAGGATTTTGTCGTCGCCGGCGGCGCTGGCGAGCGTCTTGCCGTCCGGGCTGAACGCGACGCTGTGCAGAGAGTCGGTGTGCCCGCGAAGGACCGTCCTCTGCGTCCAGGAAGCGGTATCCCAGAGCCGGACCGTCTCGTCCCACGATCCGCTGGCGAGGGTCTTGCCGTCGGGGCTGAACTTCACTGTGGTGACTCCGTCGGTGTGCCCACGCAGGACGTGGACGAGCTGACGGGATCCGACGTCCCAGATCCGGATGTCGTGGTCCTTGGAGCCGCCGGCGAGGGTTCTGCCGTCGGGGCTGAGAGCAATGCTCCACATATCGGACTTCGCGCCCGTGAACTTGGCGATCTGTGTGTTCGAGGTGAGATCCCACAGTCGCGCCGTCTTGTCGTCCCCGGCCGTCGCGAGCATCTTCCCGTTCGAGCTGAAGGTGATGTCTTCGATCGAGTCATGGCCGGGGATCTGTGCCAGCTGGATACGGCGGCGGGTGTCCCAGAGCTGGATCGTGCTGTCCGAGCCGCCGCAGGCGAACGTCTTGCCGTCGGGGCTGAAGGCCATGCTGAAGACGTTGGTGCCGGGCTTGAGCGCTTGGGAGGGGAATTTCCCGCCGAGGCGTACGGACGGGGAGACGGAGGGGACCGGACTCGCCTTGGCGTGCGGCTGAGGCTGCGTCCTCCCGGACGGCCAGAAGATGATCGCGCAGGTCAGCGCGGTCGCGAGGGCGGCGGCGACCGCAGTGAGGGCGGGCCACCGCCGTCGGCGGCGCCGTACGTCGGTCGTCTCCGCGGTGTACGGCGGCGTGCTCTGATCGTGGCGTACGGCGGGCCGGGGAGCGGGCGGTCCGGCGACGGGGGGCAGGGTCACGGCCGCCGCGACGTCGTGGCCGTCCCTGACCCGGGCGAGCTCGGCGGCGAGGGCGTCCGCGGTCATCCGCCGGGCGGGGTCCTTGACCAGCAGGCCGGAGAGCGCGGGGGTCAGTGGGCCGGCGCGACGGGGCGGTGGCGGGTCCTCGGTGAGGACGGCCGCGAGGACGGCCGCGAGGGACTCTCCGCCGAACGGGAGCCGGCCTTCGACGGCCGCGTACAGCGTCGCGCCGAGCGACCACAGGTCGGAGGCGGGCGTCGCGTACCGGCCGCGCGCCTGTTCGGGGGCCATGAAGCAGGGAGTGCCGAGCACCGCCCCGGTCTGGGTGAGAACGGTGCCGCCGTCGAGGGCGGCGATGCCGAAGTCGGTGAGCACGGTGCGCTCGCCGTCGAGCATCACGTTGCTCGGCTTGACGTCACGGTGCACGACACCGGCGCGGTGGGCGGCGCGCAGCGCGGACAGGATCCTGGCGCCGATCTCCGCCACGTCCCGGGGCGACCGCGGCCCGTCCTTCTTGAGAATGTGTTCGAGCGTGTGACCGTGGACCAGCTCCATGACGACCCAGGGCCGGTCACACTGGTTGACCACCTCGTGGACGGTGACGATCCCCGGGTGACTGAGGCGCGCCGCGGCGCGCGCCTCGCGCAGGGTGCGTGCCTTGAGCGAGCCGACGTGCGCACCGTCGAGCCCGGCCGGAAGCCGGATCTCCTTGATGGCGACGTGCCGGTCGAGTGAAGTGTCATGAGCTCGCCAGACGACCCCGATGGCGCCTTCGCCGAGCTTGTCCATCAGCCGGTACTTGCCGGCGATGAGCCCCTCGTTGCCCTGTGTCACACCCGGACATTTAACCGCAATGGTTCCGGGACCGGTCCCGTATGCCATCAATGGTGGACCGCCCGTGCCATCCGGCGCGCCTTCCTGAACCCGGAAATTATCCGTGACCTGCCCATATGGCTACCACAACCAGACCGGTGCGGCAGTGACTGCGATCGGTCCGAAGCTGTCGTCGTCTGCGACGCTGAGTAAAGGGACGATTGCCGAAAGTCAAGATTGACTTTTGTGTTGGGTCGAATTGAACGGCTACCCGGAAAGGGGGAAGTGTGTTGAATGTCCTGGAAATCGCCAGGTCCCAGAAAGGTATCGGTGAGCGCGCCGACGGCTCCAGCAAGTACGGTGCCTGGCTCGACGACCAGCCGCCGAAGACCAGCGTCTACGCCGAGGCGGACTGGTGTGGAGCGTTCCAGCTCTGGGTCATCGCCCAGGGTGGCGCGCTGTGGACGGCCGCGGCCGGCGGCCTGAACAAGCACTTCGCCGAGGTCCAGGTGTGGTTCGACTGGATGAGGACCCATGACCGGATCTCCTCGCAGCCGAAGGCGAGGCGGCTGGTCTGGTACGACTGGGCCGGCACGCCGAAGGGCGCGAACCACATCGGCATGGTCGACCACTTCAAGGCCTCGGCGATCTGGGCGTGGGAGGGGAACCACGACGACGAGGTGCGGCTCGTCAAGCGTTCGCGCGACCGCCAGATCATGGGCTACGGCGAGTGGTGGGACCACATCGCGGCCGACGAACTCCGGGCGGGCTGAGGACATGTCGCGTCGGCAGATGAGGGCGGTGGCGTGATGCTCCACGGCTTCGACATCTCCGCCTACGACTCCGACACCGCTCCGGCCGCCGACTTCGTCATCGTCAAGGCCACCGAGGGCTCGGCGTACACCTCCTCGCGGTTCGCCGCGCAGTGGAGGTCGGCGAAGTCGCGGGCCGAGCACCGCGGCGCCTACCACTTCGCGCGGCCGGAGGCCTCCTCCGCCGCGTCGCAGGCCTCGCGGTTCCTCGACGTCGTACGGCCCGTGCCCGGCGAGAGCGTCTGGCTCGACCTCGAGACCAGCCGCCTGGGCCAGGCGAAGACGAACGCCTGGGCGCGGGCGTGGGGCGACTACGTACGCGAACACGCGCCGAAGGTGACCTCCGGCGTCTACCTCGGCAGCGCTTACGCCGGCAACGGCACCGGCCGCGGCCTGAGCGAGCACTTCGGCCGCTGGTGGTATCCGCAGTACCCGGGCGCGTACCAGCTCCGTGCCGGAACGGACGCGCGGACGGCACGGACGGCGAACCGGTCGTCGTCATCGCCGGAACGGGCGCCGATCGCCGCCCTGACGACGCGGTGGCCGTCGGCCGTCACACCGTGGCTACCGAAAACGAACACGACCGGATGGAGAAAGCCGGACATCTGGCAGTTCACCGATAACTGGAAGGGCCTCGACGCCGACGTCACGGCCCTCACGCTCGACGAACTCGCCGGAAACGGTCGATCGACGGCGGCGAAGCTCATGCGGCGGCTGCTCCGGCGCGGCTGATCGCCGGTGCCGTCAGTGGCTTTCGGTGACCTTCGGAGACGCGCTCGGGCGATCCACCGCGGTCAGCCGGCGCGCGGGCCACAGGGAGGCGGCGGCGGTGAGCATCCCCACGGTGACGACCGTCAGCAACAGGTGGTAGTCCACGACGGACACCAGGGCGGCGCCGGCCGCGATGGAGAGCGCCTGCGGTCCGCCGGTCAGGGTTTCGGCCGTGGTGGAGACCCGGCCGAACAGCGGGCCGGGCGTCCGCCGCTGTACGACGGTGGTGGATCCGACGACCATCGTGGCCAGGCCGAGGCCGCCGACGACCATACCCGCGAAGACGAAGGGCGGCCACGACGACACGAGCAGGCCGTTGCCGACGCCGAGCGCCGCCATGCCGATCGCGATCGCCGCGAGCTCACCGACGCTCCCGATGAGCCGGGCGGCCAGCAGCCCTCCGCCGATGGCGCCGACGCCCTGGGCCGACGCGAGCACGCCGACGAACGCGGGCGGCCGGTGCAGCCCCTCGCCGACGACGGCGAACAGCGTCGACTCGTTGATGCCGATGACGAGGAAGCCGACGGCCGTGGCGATCGTCATGCGACGCAGCGCCGCTTCGGCCCTGATGTGGGTGAGGCCCGCGGTCAGCTCGCTCAGCCAGTGCGGGCCCGATCGCGCCGGCGCCGGCTCGTGGAGGCGAATGCGGGCGATGGCGGCCGCCGCGACCAGGAACGTGACCGCGTCGATCGCGGCGACGGCCGCGCCGCCCAACGCCGCGAACAGCGCCGCGCCCGCGAGCGGGCCGCCCAGCCGGAGCCCCTCCCTGACCGTCTGCAGGACGCCGTTGGCGCCGGCCAGCAGGTCGTCGGTGAGCAGTTCCTTCAGCAGGCCGCCGAGCGCGGCGGCGATCGTCACCGACGAGATGCCGTAGAGGGCGGCGACCGAGTAGACGATCCACACATCGGCGGCGTCACGTACGGCGAACAGCGGGAGCAGCATCACCGCCGAGGCGAGGTTGGCGACCACGAGGAAGGGGCGGTGCCGGAACCCGTCGACCAGCCGGCCGCCGAGCGGCGCCACGAGGTACGGCACCGCCATGAAGAGGGTGACCAGTCCCGCCTCGCCGTTCGAGCCGGTGAGGCTCTTGACCCAGATGGCGAACACCAGCAGTAACAGGGCGTCGCCGGCCATGCTCGCGACCAGGCCGGCGAACAGCAGCCGGAACGCCGGCAGCCGGAGAACGGCGCGCATCAGTCTTCGGTGTACGGCGCCGCCGGCACCGCCCAGGCGAAGATCCGGATCCGGCGGGCCCCCGGGGGACGGTTCGCCGGGTCCCGGCGGTCCTTGTGGCGGCCGACGATCGCGGCGAGGGCCTTGTTGAGTTCCTTCAGTTCGTCGAGGGTGAGCCAGTCGATGTTCTGCACCCAGTTCGCGGCGTCCTGCCATTCGGGCGGGTCGGTGCGGCGCCACGCCTGCCAGTCGCGTAGCCCGGCGAACTCCTGCTCGACGAACTGTGTGCTGAGCGCGTCGCTGGCGGCGGCCACCTCGCCGGACTCGTCGCTGTCGCCCCACGACAGGGGACGCGCTACGGGTCGCCATGGACGATTCCGGCCCTTGCCGCCGCCCGCCTCCTCGACGAATCCGTACTTGGCGAGCTGGCGCAGGTGCCAGGAGCAGTTCGCCTGGCTCTCCCCGATCATCTCGGCGAGTTCGGTGGCGGTCGCGGTACCCCGGTCGTACAGGGCCTGGCACAGCCGCATGCGTACGGGGTGGGCGAGCGCCCGCAGTTCGGGCGCTTCGCGAAGCTTCCTCTCGGATCCGTCCATACGGGGACGGTAGCCTGCAAAAGAGTCTTTTCAAAGACCCTTTTGACAGCCGCCACAAGCGTCGTACGGCGGCGTCACCGCAGGTCGGAGTGGTCGAAGGCGCATGGGAGAGCGGAACGGCCGGTAACGGCCATTCGGAGGCCGCTATCCGGCGTCGGCGTGCTGGGCGGGTGGCCCCGAGCAGCGCGCGGACCGTCCGTGACCGGGGACGGCGGGCGGCACCGGGGGGCTCGGCAGGGACGAGGATTCCGCGGCCGGCGGCAGCCATCCGCGTTCCTGCGCCGACAGCGCGATCTGGAAGCGCGTTCTGGCTCCCAGCGCGGCGCCGATGTCGGTGATGTGCTTCTGGATCGTCCGCCGGCTCAGCCCCATGACCCGGGCGATCGCCTCGTCCTTCATCCCCAGGGACATCAGCCGCAGGATCTCCCGCGTCCGCTCGTCGGGGCGGTCGCGTCCGGGAGGCGCGGAGGGCGGGCGGGCGGAACCGTTGCGCCACGGGACGCCGTGCTCCCACAGGCTCTCGAAGAGCGCGGTCAGGACGTACAGCAGCGTGGGAGAGTGCACGAGCAGCGATCCCTGGGCCGGGTCGTCCTCGCGCAGCGGCATGATCGCGCTGGTGCCGTCGAACAGGACCAGCTTCATCGGCAGGCCGCCGCTCAGGCGTATCTCGCCGCCGATGGCGACGCCCTGCTGTGCGGTGTACAGCGACATGTCGTCGGTGAACGTGTCGCTGTCGTAGATGGATCGGAACCGCACCCCGCGGCGGATCGCCGCCGCCTGGATGTTGAGCCGGTGCGGCGTGGCCTCCAGCACCGTCACGTACGGGGGCATCACCAGGTGCAGGACCTCGTGACGGCTCGTCTGCAGCAGGTGGGTGTAGCGCGCCGTGACCCGCCTCTTGGTGTCGAGGATCTCGAACTGGTCCGAGGCGAACCGCTGATGCGACGTTGAGCTGTACGCGTCGTGCAGCCGCTCCGCGAGCATCTCCACCCGCGCCAGCTCCTCGCGGCGGCGGGCGAGCAGGGACGCGAGGGCGGGCCGGGGCGGGGTGGCGCTCCAGCGCGGCGGCCGCCGGCTCACCCGGACGGCGAGCAGCTCGGTCTCGAGGGTCCGCAGCGCACGGCTCGCCGCGGCGGAGGACGTTCCCAGTGCCGAGGCGATCTCCGTCGTGCTCGACTCCGGATGCTCGACGAGGTATTCGAGGATCTGCCCGGCGAGAGGGGCCAGGCCGGTGCCGTCCCAGGGATCGGGCGACTCGGCCATCGGCGGCTCCCTTCCCGGGAGGACGGGCATGCGTGTCGATCTTATCCGGTGGCCGGCAACCTGCCAGGATCGCGCTCACTGGGCGAAATGTTCCCTCACTGCACGTTTGTGAAGCTGCGCAGAGTCGCAGTGGAAAGAGCCTTGTCGACGGGCCGGGCGGGGCTGAAGGTGATCTTGCGTTTCTCCCCCCGCTGAACGCCGCCCGCCCCTCCCCCCCGCAAAGAAGGCCTGATGCACAGACGTCTCAGACGCGCCGCGATCGCGGTGGTCCTGACGATCCCGCTCACCTCCGCTCCCATCGCCGCCCAAGCCGCGACGGCGAAGAAGCCCCAGCCGGCCACCCACTCCCTGAAGCTCGCCGACGGCTCGAAGGTCCAATGGTCCGACGACGGCACCGGCACGCTGACCGACAAGCAGGGCAGGACGAGGGCCTTCCCCGTTCCGCGCTCCGCCGGGCGCAGCGGCTTGAAGGCGACGCTGACGGCTCCCGACACCGCCATCCGGGCCCGTGCCGGTGCCGCCCAGAGGCCCGCGTACACGCTCGGCTCGGGCTCCGCCGCGAAACAGGCCACCACCCGGATCCAGCCGATGAACACCGGCCCGGTGAAGCTGCCCGCCTCGGTCGGCGCCGACGTCAAGCGGTCCGCGCGCGCGCCGAAGGCCACGACGGCGCCGGACACCGGCGCGGGATCCGGCGTGCCGACGAACGAGGGTCTGACGTCGTCGTTGCAGTCCTACCTGAACGCCCAGGGGGTCAACGCCGTCGGCGCCTTCCACGACGCCGCGACGTACCTGCACGCGCTCCCGGGCGCCGGCCAGACCATCACCAACGTCTCCATCGGGGACCTGACCGACCAGTCGATGGCCGACGCCGGCGACGCCTACGTCGCGCACTACGGCCCGACGACCGTCGTCAAGAACGGGCAGCGGTACCTGGACATCCCGTCCATGCCGCTGATCCCCACCTACGTCGCGGACGACAACGCCCACCTGGACGCCACCGGCTCCACCGAGGGCCAGGACCCGGCCCTGGGCGAGGTGCTCCTGGACTTCTCGATGATGGCTCCGCTGCCGCACGACCGGCAGCGGCCGGAGGCGACCGGCCAGGGCGTGACCGACCTGCTCGGCATCGCCCCGGGCGCCGACTACCGTCTCGTCGTCCCCAAGGAGCCCTCCAGCGCGGGCATCAGCGCGGCCCTGCGCGCCGCGGCCGCCCAGACACCGCGCCCCGACGTCATCACCGCCAGCCTCGGCTTCGGCACCGACGGCAGCCTCGGGTTCCCCTCCCGGTGGCTGGAGGACGACCCGACGATCCGCGCGACCCTCGCGGACATCGTCAAGTCCGGCATCGCGGTGGTCGTCTCCTCCAACGACGGCACGCGGCTGGCCCTGCCCGTCTCGGTCGGTCCCGACGGCGGCAGCACCCCGACGAACCGGACGAACAGCGCGGCGGCGCAGACCGACATCGAGGACGTCACGCCGACCACGACGCCGTCCGTGGTCAAGGACACCGGCGTGATCTCCGCCGGTGCCACCACCCTGGACGACACCCTGAGCTCCTCCGACATCCGGAACGGCGTGTACCCGACCACCCGCTACAACGGGTCGACGGCCTACTCGTCGGGCTTCGGCTCCCGCGTCGACCTCGCGACGCCGGGCGACAACCTGCCCGCGCTGGAGCACGTGTGCTCGCAGAACTGCGACGCGCAGGACGTGAGCGTGGTCCTCAACGGTGGTACGTCCGCGTCCGCACCGATGATCGCCGCCGCCGTGGCGGACGTTCTGCAGGCGGCCAAGGCCACCCACCAGAGTCTGACGCCCCGCCAGGTGCGTGACCTCCTGGTCGCCACGGGCCGTCCGATCGCGCAGACCCCGCAGGCCGACCAGACGCTGCACATGGGCACGCAGCTCGACGTCACCGCGGCCGTGGAGAAGGTGCTGTCCCGCGCCGTCCGCATCACTCCCTCCGCGGTGCGGATGTCGGTGGCCCAGCGGCAGCTCCTGCCGAGCGCCCAGGCGACGTACTTCGTGGAGAGCACCGATCCGGCCGCCATCGACCTGGCCGGCCCGGCGGACGCCGCGGGTGAGCCGTCCGGCCAGAACGCCGTGTCACCGATCACCTTCGGCCTGGACATGACCGGCGACCGTACGGGCGTCACCTACCGTCTCCAGGTCGGGGACAAGGGCGTCATCCCGGCCTCCGGGCCGAGCCTGCGGGTGCTGCCGGGCGAGCTGCTCTCCGCGGCCGGCCTGCCGGCGACCTCCGAGGACTCCCGGAGCGTGAACGTGACCTTCCAGGCCCTGCGGGCCGGCCGGGTGCTCGCCTCGGTCTCCCGCAAGCTCACCTTCACCGCGACCGACGGGACCTACGAGCAGGCGCAGGCGCCGGACCTGCCCGGCGCCGTTGCGCTGGGCCGGCCGGTCACCGTGCACTACGACCTCACCGGTGTCCGTGGGCTGAGTTCTCCGCGCCTCATCCTGTCCTCCGTGGGGCACTACACGCCGAACGCGGGCGTGGACCTCTTCCGCGCGCAGTGGAGCACCCCGCTGACGGAGCCGAAGGGAACCGTGACCATCCCCGCCTCGGCCTTCGCCGCCGGGGGAGCCGGGATCTACGGTGTGGGCGTCGAGCAGTCGGGCGGCGTCTATCCGGTCTACGGCGCCTTCCGGGCCATCCGCGTCGGAGCCGGCGCCGCCGAACGGCCCGCCGCCCCGCTCCTGGGCACCGGTCGCAGGGCGTCGGTCCACGCCGTCGACCTCACCCGGGCGAACGGCAGGCCGGCCGTCTCCTGGGACGTCACCTCGGTTCCGGGCGCCGACGGCGCGCAGATCGAGCTGATGGCGCCGGCCCCCACCCTCTACGGAACCCTCAACACCGTCACCAACCAGAACGGCAGCGGCCGGGACGACAACGGCGTGGACCACGCCTCGACGCTGCTGCGGGCGCTGCCCTCGGCCAAGGGCCGGACCACGCTCGATCTGGCGGCGCTGAACGTGCCCACCGGGCTGCAGTATCCGGTGCGCGTGATCGCGACCCGTCACGGCCGGCCGGTCGGCCAGGCGTCGCCGACGTCCTTCCTGCAGTACCGCGACGGTGACGAGATGTCCGGCACCGTCGAGGGCTTCACCGTGTCCGGCGGCCGGGCGCTCATCAGCACCGACGAGTTCAGCTCCCCCGACGGGCAGTCGTACCGGCTGGACCGCTCCGCGACGACGCCGTACGCGCTGAAGGACGGCGCCCTGGGTTCGCCGATCACGCAGAACACCGGGGGCGACCTGGAGCAGCTGGTGATCGGCTCGGACCCGAAGACCGGGACCGCACTGATCGTGCACCCGTCCTACTCCGGCTCGTCCAGCCCGCAGATCGACGTGTGGAACGCCGGCAGCGGAGCGACGGTCAAGGTGACCGAGACCGAGTCGCTGTCCGGCGGTAACGGCTACATCGAGGGCGGCACCGTCGACACCGTACGTCACCGGGGAGCGGTCACCACGTACGACCCGAGCTCCGGGCTGACCCGCCTGTGGCCCGTCGACATGGCGACCGGCACGGTCGGCACCCCGTTGGTGATCAACGCGAAGAACCCCGGACGCTCGTTCCGTGACGTCGTCATCGACGGCGCCACCGGGCAGGCGTTCGTGGCGACCACCGGCACCATGGGGCCCTGCCTCCAGGGACACGCGCCGTACGGGGTGGTGCGAGCCGACTTCGACACGGGCGACGTGACACCGGTGACCACCCTGCCGATCTGCACCGCCGGGCTGCTGCCGGACGGCGACGGCGGCAAGGTGTGGGTGTCGGTCGGCGCCGCCCAGGGCTTCCGGAACACCTTCCCGGCCAGCAGCTGGTTCGGCCTGGACCAGAAGACGCTCACGGCGGGGGCCACCGCGACCATCGACACCCACGGTCCGGTGTGGCCCGTGTACGACTCCGTGCACCACGTCGCCGTGGAGGCCGGCCTCTATGAGAGCGGCGCGGAGGCGGACAACAACGCCATGAGCGAGATCACCGTCCTGGATCCGGACACCGGGAAGGTCCTCGCCCGGCACCCGGTCGCGAACCTGGTCTACTCGACCGTCGCCGGGTCCAACTTCGAGTTCACGTCCCGGCAGGGTCTGTACCTCGACCCCGCGTCCCGGACCGGCTGGGTCGTCAACGCCTGGGGAACCGGCCTGGAGCGGTTCACCTACTGAGAACGCGGGTCAGCGGCCCCGCCGGCGTCCTCCGGGGCGTCGGCGGGGCTCGCGTCGCCGAACATCGCGTCGATGTCGCGGCCGTAGCGCCGGACGATGACGGGGAGGAACAGCCCGGCCGGGCGGGCCAGGAGCGGCATCAGCCGGCGGCGGACCCGCCCGCCGGTGAACTCATCCAGCATCCGTTGCTCGACCGGCAGGTCGAAGTAGTTCCTGGTCGCGGCGCGTTTGCGGGCGGCGCCTGCCCTCCGGCGCAGCACGGGCGCGATCGTGTCGTCGCGCGACAGGGCGCCCAGGATGGCGAGAGCCCGCCGATCGCCCAGGCGCGCCAGGTACCGGGCGGCCTGGAGCCTGCTGTAGCCCGCGAGCGGCACCTCCGGGGAGGTCTTACGGCGCGTGGCCGCCATCAGGATCGACACGCCGCGATCGTCGTCGAGGCGGGCGAGGCCGAACGCCGCCCGCATCCGCACGTACGGCCTGCTCTCCTCGTCGCGGGCCATGGCGAGCAGGAGGCTCACCGCGCGGCGGTCGCCCAGCTTCAGCCCCAGCAGCCTCGCCGCCAGCGCACGGTGGGTGTTGTCGATCGTCCGGTCGGTGGCCATGCCGTGAAGCATCTCTGCGGCGCCGGGGTGGCCGAGATCGGCGAGGGCGCCCGCGCTGTGGACCCTCGTGAACGGAAGCAGGCAGCCCGAGGGCGTCCGGCTCCGTGGACAGGTCGGCCAGGGCGTCGGACGTCCCGCCGTCCAGCTCGGCGAGGGCGGCCGCGGCGCGTGCCCGATGGACGAGCGAATAGGCCCGCTTGCGGCGGATCAGCCTGCGCAGGCTGCGGGACGCCTGGTTACCCCTGGAGTTATCGGGAGATTCCCCTCCTGTGTGACGCAGAAGAACGTTACGGTTACGGGTTGTGAAGACGTGGTGCAGGTAAACCTCATGCCGGATGCCGGGCAGGCGCTGGCGCTTGAGCGGACCCTGCACGCGGTGAACAAGGCGGCGAACTGGGTATCGGCCGTGGCGTTCGACCGTGGTGTGCCGCACCTGTATGAGCTGCGTAAGTACACCTATGGCGAGTTGAAGTCGCGGGGCCTGGGGGGCACAAGCTGCCCAGCATGTGATCAAGAAGGTCCGTGACGCCTACACCGCGTTGAAGGCGAACATCGCTGCGGGGAATCTCGGCAGGCCGGGTTCTCGTCGTCGTCTCAAGGCCGAGGCGAAGCCGATTGTGTTTCGTCTCGAGGCGGCGCAGCCGTATGACGATCGGTGTTTGTCGTGGCGGTACGACGCCGGGACCGTGTCGGTGTGGACGGTCGAGGGCCGGGTGAAGAACGTTCGGTTCGTCTGCTCGGCGGGTGCGCTCAAGACGCTGCGGGAGCACCGGCAGGGTGAGTCGGATCTGGTCCGGCGTGATGGGGTGTTCTATCTGATCGCCACGTGTGAGGTGCCTGAGGCCGAGCGGTATGAGCCCGGGCGGTTCATCGGTGTGGACCTGGATATCGCCGCCATCGCGACCACCTCGACCGGTTACCAGGCCGCCGGGCGGGGACTCAACCGGCACCGCAGGCGGCAGCTTGAACTGCGCCGCAAGCTCCAGAAGAAGCGGACCAAGTCCGCCAAGCGGCTGCTGAAGAAGCGCAGCCGGAGCGAGAAGCGTCATGCGGCGAACCAGAATCACATCATCGCTAAGACGATCGTGGCCGAGGCTGAACGCACCTCTTCCGGGATCTCCCTGGAGGATCTGAAGGGGATCCGGCAGAGGGTACGGCTCCGCAAGCCCCAACGGGTCGCGCTGCATTCTCGGGCCTTCGCCCAGCTCGCCGACTTCATCGTCTACAAGGCCAAGCGGGCCGGTGTGCCCGTGGTCTTCGTCGATCCGGCCTACACCTCACAACAGTGCGCCGAGTGCGGTCACATCGATGACAAGAACCGGGTGAGCCAATCGGTTTTCTGCTGCCGGAACTGCGGGGTCGTTGCCCACGCGGACCGGAACGCCTCCCGCAACATCGCCCGTAAGGGCGAGGCTGCGTGGACCGCGGGGCGTGAGTCACGCGTCCCTGCCACCCCATAAAAGGGGTGGCTGGACGGAGGAGCCACCCAGCAGCCAGCCGGGAGCTACTTCCAAACCCGGTCCTTCAGGACCGGGTCAAGTTGACGCTCAGGACGTGGGGCGTGAGCGTGGTCAGGCGCGTTCGAGCGGCAGGCCGATGAGGTTGTGCAGGCGCTTCAGCCGCTTGTACTCCAGCTCGGTGTACCAGCGGTCGACGCGGCTGCCGGTGAGGGTGTCCAGGGCGTCGCCGAGGCGGTGCTCGCTCACCACGCCGACCAGGTGACCCACCGACCAGATCGCCGCGCCGGACATGCCCTCCCACGCGGACCTCGAGCGGTCCGGGTCGGGGGCGGGCGGGTCGACGATGATCTCCAGCCCTCCTTCGCGCCGCCACGACGCGGGGGCGGCCGTACCGCGCGCGTGGCGGGTGTCCCGGAACACCACCTCCCTGCCGTCGGCGTTCCTGCCCCGGTGGAGCCGGAAACGCGGGAACCCGACGGCCTCGATCGGCGACGGTTCGGGGATCCCGCCGTAGCGGACCGGCTCCACCTCCGGCCCCGCGTCGAGGCGGATGACCGCCACGTCGACGGCCTCCTCGTGGAAGACCACCTGCCCGGGCTCCATCCGGGCCGTACCGTCGTCGGCGACGAACCGGACGCGGACCCGTGCGTCGGGCGCGACGACATGGGCGGCCGTCAGCACCATCCGGCGGCGTACGAGGTAGCCCGACCCGCGAAGGCCCGGGTTTTCACCGGTGACGATCTGCGCGACGCGGTCGACGTCGAGTCCGGCCATTCCGCGGAATCATTCCTCTCCGTCTTCGGCCTGGCCGGACACGCGTGGAGTGATCCGGCCATCGCCGTTCTGGAGAGTCGGGGTGAGAGTGAGCTTGAGTTTCTGCGTCGAGGTGTTCTTGTCGCTGATATCGGCGCCCAGGTCCAGCACCCAGAAACGCACCTTGCCGTGCACGCCGTCGGTCTGCTCGACGCTCACGCTGAGCTCCAGCTCGATCGAGCCGACCTCGAACTGAAGACGTTCGTTCTCGCCGCCGTCGATCGCCCGATACAACTCCTCGCGCAGATCCTTCACCACGTCGGCCAGCTCGATCACATTCATCTCCCCGCAGTTGTGTGATCGGCAGCATTTCATACGGGTAGATCCGATGAACGGCCGTTTTTTCCGGGCGGGCGGCGGCCTGTCCGAGCTCAGCCGGGAAGTCGATCGTAGGTCTGGTACGAGTAGGTGACCGTCATCGCGAGGCGGTTGGCGCCGGAGGCGGCGGGCAGGCCGAACCGGCGGTCGATCCGGCGGGTGGCGGGGCCGCAACCGGTGGCGGCCGGGACGGCGAAGGTCGTGTCCGTGCCCTGCATGCGCCGGATCGGCGGGTTCGCCGACACCTGGATCGCGCTGCCCGGCGCGAGGGTGAGCCGGATGGGGATCGGGTCGCCGGCCGAGCCCAGCGTGCAGTGCCGGCCGAGCCCTGGGCCGGTGAGGCGGAAGCGCAGGTTGATCACGCCGCCCGGGGTGAGGAAGTCGGACGGGCCCGCCGACTCCGGGCGCAGCCACAGCCGGGTGCCGGGGACCCGTTCGGCGGCGGCCTGGAGGCGGCCGAAGACCTGGCCGGAGGTGCCGTCCGGCCGTGGGCCTTCGGCGTGCGTCATCGAGATGATGCGGACGCGGATCGGGCCGGCGCCGCCGACGGTGAGCGTGCCGGTGGCGATGTGGTCCTCGCACCGCCACTCGGCCGGATCGGCCCACGACGGGATCGGCGGGCAGTCGCGGTATTCGAAGTGCGGTGGCGGGTCGGCGTGTGCCGTGGCGGCTCCGAGCGGGAGAGCCGTGGCGGAGAGCAGGATCGAGATCGCGGTGCGCATCGGAGCATTCCTTCGAAGGGGTTGATGATCGACACCAAGCCTCTTCGCCCGGCCCGCGCGAAACGATGGCGCAGGCTTGTGGATCGAACCGGAAAGCAGATCCATTGACACGCCTGATCCTGGGTGTTATCGACGCACCCGCCTGTGTATCAAGATCCCTGCGCGGGCGGTCCCTGACGGCGGGCGTGCGGCGCCGGGCCCGTGGTCGCCCGGACGATCAGATGTGAGTCGAGGCTGTGGCGGACGTCGCCGACGCTCCGGCCGGCCACGAGGTCCAGCAGCACCGACACGGCGATCTTTCCGGCCTCCGCGCAGCGCAGCGAGATGGTCGTGAGCGGCGGGTACGTCGTCGCGGCGAAGACGTCGTCGCAGCCGATCACGCTCATGTCCTCCGGCACCCGCACGCCGTGCTCGGTGAGCCCGGCCAGGACACCGTGCGCCACGACGTCGTCGTAGGCCAGGACCGCGGTGGCGCCGGAGGCGAGGATGGCCTCCACGGTCGCCTTGCCGCCGTCGTACGTCGCGGGGTCGGCCGGCAACGTGGTGAGCGTCATGCCGTGGTCGGCGCGGGCGGCGGCGATCCCGCGGCGCCGTTGATGATCCGACCAGGCCCCGGGCGGCCCGCCGACATAGGCGAGATGCTCGTGGCCGAGCTCGGCCAGATGCGCGATCGCCTGCATGAACCCGGTGTGGGAGTCCGTCAGCACCCGCGGCATCCGTGGCACGTCCCGGTTGATCAGGACCACCGGCCGTCGTCGTGCGTATTCGGCGAGGGCGGCGTCGTCCAGCCGGGAGGCGGCGAGCACGAAACCGTCGACCTGCGGGGTGAACCGGGTGATCAGCCGGCTCTCCTGGGCCGGGTTCTCCGCGGAGTCGCCGAGCAGCACGCAGAAGTCCTGGTGGTCCGCGCCGACCTGGGCGGCGCGGATCAGCGGCGGGAAGAACGGGTTGGCGATGTCCGGCACGATCAGCGCGATGACGCCGTTCTGGCCGGTGGAGAGCGCGCGGGCGACCTTGTTCGGCACGTAGCCGAGCGTCTGTGCCTTCGCCAGCACCTTCTCCACGGTCTCCGGCCTCAGCAGGTCGGGCCGGGTGAAGGCGCGCGACACCGTCGAGCGGGAGACGCCCAGCTCCTTGGCGATCACGCTGATCGTCGGAACGGTCCCGTCTGGGGTCGCCATGGGGAAACGGTAGCGCAGACGTAACACGGAAAGCCGCGCTGGGCCCTTGTGTGTGCAACCGGTTGCATGGCAACCTACGCAGCCAACAGGTCTACGCAGCCAGCGTGTCCTACCCCCCGGGAGGTGGTCGTGGGTTCTGTCGCCTGGATCGTGTTGTCGCTGTACTTCGGGTTGATGATCGTCATCGGCTGGTGGGCCAAGTCCCGGGTGCACGACGCCCGCGACTTCTTCACCGCCGGCGGCCGGATGCCGTGGTGGCTCGCCGGCATCTCCCACCACATGTCGGGCTACAGCGCCGCCGTCTTCGTGGCGTACGCGGCCATCGCCTACACCACCGGCTTCGCCCTGTACGTCTGGTGGGCGATCGGCATCGTGTTCGCGATGGCGGTCGGCACCGTGCTGTTCGCGCCGCGATGGCCCCGGCTGCGCGAACGGCTCGGCATCATCTCCCCGCTGGAGTACCTCACCACCCGCTACAACCTGCCCGCCCAGCAGGTGCTCGCCTGGAGCGGCGCGGGACTGAAGATCTTCGACGTCGGCGCCAAGTGGACGGCCAGCGCCGTCCTGCTCAACGTCTTCGCCGGCGTACCGCTGCACTGGGGCGTGCTGCTCACCGGCGGAGTGACGCTGATCTACTCCACCGTCGGCGGGCTGTGGGCCGACGCGCTGACCGACTTCGGGCAGTTCGTCATCCAGCTCGTGGCCGGACTGGCGATGCTCGTCGTCACCCTGTCCAAGCTCGGCGGGATCTCGGCGGTCTGGACGATCTGGGACCGGCTGCCCGCCGAGCACGCCAAGCCGTTCGCCGGCAGCTACACCGTGGTGTTCTTCCTCGTCTACCTGCTGATCGACACGCTGTCCTACAACGGCGGCACGTGGAACCTCGCCCAGCGCTTCATCGCCGCCGGCGACGCCGCGCAGGCGCGTCGCGCGGCCGCGCTCTCCGGGGCCCTCTACCTCGTCTGGCCGCTCGTGCTGTTCTTCCCCATGTGGGCCGCGCCGCTGCTGCTGCCCGGACTGAAGACGCCGGAGCAGTCGTACGCCCTGCTCACCACGCACCTGCTGCCGAGCGGGCTGATCGGCCTGGTGCTGGCCGGGATGTTCGCCCACACCATGGCGATGACCTCCTCGGACGCCAACGCGATCTCCGCGGTGGTGGTACGGGACATCATTCCGTGTCTGATGCGCGGCCGGTCGAGCCTGAGCGCCCGCGCCGAACTGGCGGCAGGCCGGATCGCGACCTTCTCCTTCATCGCGCTGTCGCTGGTCGTCGCGCTGACCTCCGATCACTTCGGTGGCGTGCTCGGCCTGCTCATCCTGTGGTTCGGCGCGCTCGTCGGCCCGATCGCGATCCCCATGCTGTTCGGCATGCTGCCCTGGTTCCGGCGCAGCGGTCCCTCGGCGGCGATCCTGTCCTGGGCGGCCGGCCTCATCGTGTTCGCGCTGACCAAGTACGTCTTCGACGGCCAGGTGGCGCGGCTCGGCGAGAACTGGGTGTCCACGGTCACCGTCGCCGGCCCGGTCATCGTGGCGTTCGTGGTGTTCGCCGTGACCGGCCTGGTGCGCCCATGGCGGGACCCGGCCTCCGACGAGCTGATCGACGCGCTGAGCTCGGACGAGGGCCCGGCGCCCGAACAGGCGATCGCCCATGCGTGACGTCCGGTTCTACCGGGAGCACCTGGAGAACGACGTCCTGGCCTGGTGGCTGGCGCACGGCCCGGACCGCGAGCGGGGCGGGGTGCGCACCTGTTTCGAGAACTCCGGCGACACGCTGGTCTCCACGGACAAGTACACCTGGTCACAGGGCCGGTGGGCGTGGCTGCTCGCCCGGCTGTCCCGGGCCGCCCGGCGCGGGCTGATCTCGCTGGACGCCGGCGACCTGCTCGCCCAGGCCGTCGCGACGGGCGAGTTCGTCGCCGCGCACGCCCTGCTCGGCGACGGGACGACCGCGTACGTGACGGCCGGGGACGGCACGGTCCGGCCGTACGGGCCGGACGGCGACCCGCACGCCAGCGTGTTCGCGGACCTGTTCGCCGCGCTCGGGTTCGCCGGGCTGGCGGGCGCCGACGGGGCGGCCGAGCGGTGGGGCGGGCTCGCCGAGGCGCTCGTCGCGTCCGCGCACGAGCGGATCGCGGCCGGCACCGCGCGCACGGAGCCGTACCCGGTCGACCCGCGGTTCCGCGGTCTGTCCGAGCCGATGATGCTGATGCACGTCGCCGCCGAGTTGCACGCCGCGACCGGCTCGGAGCGCAGCCGCGAGATCGCGCTGACCGCCGCGCGTACGGCTCTGACCGGCGGCTTCGCCGACGGCACCGACGTACGGGACCTGGCGCCCCGGCGTGCGGGACTGGAGTCCACCCTGCTGGCCCGGCACCGCACGCCCGGTCACCTGCTGGAGTTCGCCTGGTTCCTCACGTGGGCCGGCGACCAGGTGCCCGGGGTCGCCGACGTCGTGCCGGACCCCGGCTGGCCCGCCCGTACGGCGCTGGCAGCGCTCGACCTCGGCTGGGACCGGCGCGACGGCGGCCTGCTCCGGTACGTCGACGCCGAGGGCGGCGAGCCACGGGGCGACCTGCTCGACGACCCGTACGAGGACCTGGTCGTACGGACGTGGGACACCAAGCTGTGGTGGCCGCACGCCGAGGCGCTGTACGCCACGGCGCTGCTCGCCGAGCGGCACCACGACGACCGGCTCGGGGAATGGCACGAGCGCGTGCGGGACTACACGTTCCGTACCTTCCCGGAGGGGCCCGGCCGCGAGTGGACGCAGATCCGCGCCCGCGACGGCACCCCGCTGGACGAGGTCGTGGCCCTGCCGGTGAAGGACCCCTTCCACATCGCGCGGGCCCTGCTGCTGTTGGCCGAACTGGGGGAGAACACGAATTCCGATGCCCGACACCACCTATGAACCCGTCGTCCGCCGCCTGCCCGACGCCGAGGCGCTGGGCCGCGCCGCGGCGGGGGACATCGCCGACGCGCTCGTCCGCCTCCTGGCGGACCGGCCGGAGGTCAGGATGATCTTCGCCTCGGCGCCGAGCCAGGAGGCGACCCTGCGGGCGCTGGCCGACCGGCCGGACATCGACTGGAAACGGGTCACGGCCTTCCACATGGATGAATACCTGGGACTGGCCGCCGACGACCCGCGGCGCTTCGGGAACTGGCTGCGCAGCGTGCTGCTGGACCGGGTGCCGATCGGAGCCGCCCACCTGATCGACCCGGGCGACGACCCGCACGCGGCGGCGGAGCGGTACGCCGCACTGCTGGCCGCGGCGCCGATCGATCTCGTCTGCTGCGGCATCGGCGTCAACGGGCACCTGGCGTTCAACGACCCGCCCGCCGACCTGCACGACCCCGCGCTGGTGAAGGTCGTCGAGCTGGACGAGGTCTGCCGCCGCCAGCAGGTCGACGACGGGGCCTTCACGACGCCGGAGGAGGTGCCCCGGCGGGCCATCACCCTGACCGTGCCGGCGCTGCTGTCCGCCGCCCAGGTGTTCTGCATGGTGCCGGGCGCCTCGAAGCGGCCCGCGGTCACCCGGGCCCTGCACGGCCCGATCGACGGCCGGCTGCCGGCGAGCGCGCTGCGCACCCATCCCCGCTGCACGATCTACGTCGACGAGGAGTCCGCCCCCGATGTCCGCTGACCCGACCCTGACCTATCTGCGCGAGGTCACCGCGCTGCTCGAACGCATCCACGACGAGGAGTCCGAGGCGATCCTGCGGGCCGCCGAGCGCGTCGCCGAGCAGGTACGGGCCGACCGGCTGGTGCACATCTTCGGCCCCGGCGGCCACTCCAACCTGGCCGCGCAGGAGGTCTTCTTCCGCGCGGGCGGGCTGATGCACGTCTCGGCCATCCTGGACGAGGGCACGCTGCTGTCCAACGGGGCGCTGCGGTCGATGGCCATCGAGCGCACCCCGGGGTACGGACGGGTCGTGATCGCCGATGCCGGGCTGACCCCGGACGACCTGCTGATCCTCGTCAACGCCTACGGCATCAACGCCGCGCTCATCGACGCCGCGCTGGAGGCGAAGGAGCGGGGCGTGACACTGATCGGCGTCAGCTCGCGCGAGCACGCCGAGCGGACCGACCCGGGGCATCCCGCCCGCCACCCGACCAAGGCGAACCTGCACGACCTGGTGGACATCGCGATCGACACGAAGGTGCCGATCGGCGACGCGGTGATCACGATGGCCGGCGTGGCCGAGCCGCTCGCGGCGGTGTCGACGTTCGCCAACGCGTACGCGCTCAACGCCCTGGTCCTGCGCACCGTGCAGCGCCTGGCCGAGTCCGGGGTGGAACCGCCGGTGTGGCGCAGCGGCAACGCGCCGGGCGGCGACGAGGCGAACGCGCGGTTCCTCGACGCCTTCCGCTCCCGGGTGCGGAAACTGTGAGCGGCGGGCGGCCGTTGCGGCTCACCGGCCGGGACCCGGCGACCGGGCGTACGCTGCGCGTCTCCGTCGAGGACGGGCGGATCGCCGAGGTCCGCGCCATGGACGAGCCGGCCGGGCTCTGGCTCGCGCCCGGCCTCGTCGACCTCCAGGTCAACGGCTTCGCCGGACACGACGTCAACGGCGAGGTGGACGAGACGGTCGTGACGGAGCTGGTGCACGCGGTCTGGCGCGCCGGAGTGACCACCGTGGTGCCGACGGTCGTGACCGCCCCCGAGGAGCGCATCCGCGCCGCGCTGTCCGCCGTCGCGCGTGCCCGCGCCGCCGACCCGCTCGTCGCCCACGCGATCCCGTACGTCCACGTGGAGGGGCCGTTCATCTCGGCCGAGGACGGTCCGCGGGGCGTGCACGACCCGCGGTACATCCGGCGCGCCGACCTGGACGAGGTGCGCCGCTGGGGCGACCTCGTCGGGATGCTGACGGTCTCCCCGCACGAGGACGCGGCGATCGACCTCATCGCCGGAGCCGTCCGTCTCGGGGTGCGCTGCGCGATCGGGCACACGCACGCCGATCCCGCCCAGATCACCCGTGCCGTCGACGCCGGGGCCGAGCTGGCGACCCACCTCGGCAACGGGGCGCACGCCGTGCTTCCCCGCCACCCGAACCACCTGTGGACCCAGCTCGCCGACGACCGGCTGTACGCCGGGTTCATCGCCGACGGCCACCACCTCCCGGCCGACACCTTCCGGGCGATGCTCCGGGCCAAGGGGATCGAGCGCTCCCACCTCGTCTCGGACACGACCGCGCTCGGCGGGATGCCCGCGGGGCGCTACCGGACCGCGGTCGGCGGCGACGTGGAGCTGTCCGAGGACGGCCGGCTGTCCTACGTCGGCACCCCCTACCTGGCCGGCGCGTCACGGTCACTGGCGGACGGGGTGGCCACCGCGATCTCCATGGGCGACCTCACCCTGTCCACCGCGCTGCGGCTGGCCACGGCCAACCCGGGCCGGTTCGCGGGCGGGCGCGGCGTGCTGCGGCCCGGAGCGCCCGCCGACCTGATCACGTTCGCCTGGCGGCCGGGGGACACCACCCTGGACGTGCGCACGGTCGTGGTCGCCGGGACACCGGTGGTGACCGGATGAGCGAGCGAATCAAAAGGCACGCGCGCATGGTCTCTCCTCCGACGAAGGAGGGCCCATGAGCGAGCGGAGCGAGCGAATCAAAAGACACGCCCGCATGGTCTCTCCTCCGACGAAGGAGGGCCCGTGACCGCGATGGCCGGTGCCGCGGTCCGCGACTGCACGCCGCCGCCCGGCCTGGCCATGTCGGGGTTCGCCGCCCGCACCGGGCCGGCGGCCGGCGTGCACGATCCGCTCACCGTGCGCGCGCTCGCCGTGGACGACAGTGTGCTGATCACGGTCGACGCCTGCGGGCTGCACGAGGACTTCTGCGACCGGGTCCGCGCCGAGCTGGCCGACTGCGCGTCCGTGGTGGTCGCGGCGACCCACACGCACGGCGGGCCGGCCACCATGCCCGGCCGGCTCGGCGGGCCGGTGGACGCCGCCTACGCCGCGCGGCTGTACGCGACCTGTGTGGCCGCCGCGCACGCCGCCCGCGCGGCGCGCGAACCCGCGTCGATCGAGGTGGGAGCCGGGCCCGACCCGGGGGTGGCGCGCAACCGGCGGCGCGCAGGCGGCCCGGTGCACGCGCCGCTGGGCGTCGTACGGTTCCGGCGGGCGGACGGGACCTGTGCCGCGTCCGTCGTCGGCTACGCCTGCCATCCGGTCGTGCTCGGCGCGGACAACCGGCACTGGACGGCGGACTACCCGGGCGTGGTGCGCACGGCGGTGGAGGAGGCCGAGCCGGGCTCGGTGTGCCTGTTCCTCACCGGGTGCTGCGGCGAGCTCAACACCGGGCACAGCCCGTACGCGTCCATGTCGGCCGGCGCCTCGGCGGAGCGCACGTTCGCGGCGGCCGAGCGGATCGGCCGGCGGATCGCCGGCGCGGCACTCGCCGTACCGACGCGTGACGCCGGCAGCGGAACGGGCGGTGCGTCGGAGCGGGTCCGCCTGCCCCTGCGGACGGCGGATCCGGCCGAGACGGCGGCCCTGGTCACGGAGTGGGAGCGGGAGCTGCCGCGGGCCGGCGCGGACCGGCGCGAGCTGCTGCGCGCCTGGCTAGCGTGGGCGCGCGACGTCGCTCCGCGGACGCGGACGTCCTGGACCGGCCGGGTCACCGCGCTGCGGTGGGGGAGCCTGCGCCTGGTGGCGCTGCCGGGCGAGCCGTTCTCGGTGACCGCCCGCGACATCGCCGGCCGGCTGCCCGGCGACGTCATCGTCATCGGCTACAGCGACGGCTGCCCCGGCTACCTGCCGCCCGCCACCGAGTACGACCACGGCGGATACGAGGTGGAGGACGCACACCGCTACTACGGCATGCCGGCCCCGTTCGCGCCCGGCGCAGCCGAGTCGCTGGCCGAGGCCGCCGTCGCCCTGGCGAGCGGCCTCTGACCGCACCCCTGTACGCGACGCGGAGCCGCTGGTCGGGGGAACGGCCCGCGCGCCTGTCCCGTCACCGCACGAGAAGGGAACCGCATGTCGCGAAAGTTCTGGGTGACGACCGTCGCCGCGTTCGTCGCGGCCGTGATGCTGGTGGGCTTCACCTGGGGCGGCACGACGCCCCGGGCGAACGCCGCCGACGCCGGCCGGCGGACCGCGGCGAGCACCCTCCCCGAGGGAACCGTCCTGGCGAGCTACCCCGGCGGCAACACCATCGACACGGAGATCCGGGAGAAGCGGCCGCGGGCCGACGGCTACTACCACGTCGACACCCCGGCGACGATCAACCAACTGAAGAAGCTCCACGTCAACACGTTCCTGTTCCTCATCTGGCACTCGCCGGCCGACTGGCAGGACCTGAGCGGCGAGTTCATGGCCGCCGCGAAGCGGGCCGGCATCAACGTGTGGGCGTACCTCGTCCCGCCGTCCGAGTGCAGCAGCTGGTGCTCAGAGCCGTACGAGACGGACTACCTGACCTGGGCCCGCAACGTCGCCCAGCTCTCGGCCCGTTACCCCAACCTCACCGGCTGGGCCATCGACGACTTCACGAACGGACAGAACTCGCAGAAGTTCACGCCGGAGTACATGCAGCAGATCAAGCAGATCACCGACGGCATCAACCCCAAGCTCGGGCTGTACACCACCGCCTACTACCCGACGGCGATCAGCGACGCGTTCTATGAGAAGTACGCGCCGTACATCCGCGGCATCATCTTCCCGTTCCGCGACTACCCGTACTACAACACCCAGGTCACCTCGACGCTCGGCCCCGAGCTGGACACGATCCTGCCGCACGCGGACAAGTACCACACCAAGGTGGTGCTGATGGTTTACACCGGTCGGTACAGCACCTTCGACGAGCCGACCCCCGACTACGTGAAGCGGGCCCTCGACGTCGGGCTCGGCTACGCCCGCCAGGGCCGCATCGAGGGCATCGCCTCCTACGGCACACCGCACCTGGGCGCCCCGGCCGTGAGCTCCGACGTGCTCGCCATGTACGGGCGCGGCAGCCTGGTGTTCCAGAACTACGGCGGCTCGACCCCGGCCGGCGCCTACGAGTCGGCGTCCCAGACAGTGCGCGTCGACCCCGACGCGCCGCGCTACACCATCTCGCTCTGGCGCTACAACCGCTTCTACAGCACGCCGACGGCCGGGCGGCTCATGCAGGTGCTCGTCGACGGGCACGTCGTATGGTCATCCGACCTCGCGACCGACATGTCCGGGGGCAACCACCAGTTCCGGTGGATGCAGAATGAGGGCCCGATCGAGATCGACCCGAGCTACCTGCGCGGCAAGAAGCAGGCGACCCTGACGTTCCGGCTGTATGAGGACCAGGCGGCGAACTACCGGTCGCTGACCGCGTTCGACACGGTCCAGGCCTCCGGGCTCGACGTCACCGACCCCGGGTTCGAGACGCCGGGCAGCTGGCGGACCGAATCCAGCTTCGGCAACCTCATTCCGGAGATCAACGTCTACGACCCCGACCTTCCCACCCACGTCTTCCAGGCCGTGGCCAGGGCGTTCGCCTCGTAGTCGCCGAGGGGTGGCCGGCCGCGCGCACCGCGCGGCCGGCCACCCTTTTGTTTCCGGCCGGCGGCCGGTCGTCGGCCGCGCCGTGGCCGCGGGGGCGGAGCGCATGCCGCCCGTACGGGCGTTTCGTACTCGGATGAAGCTGTCTCTAGTAAACCCCCATAGGGTATGTTATGGTCATCGCAACCTACCCCCCAGGGGTATCCGAGACGGACCTCCGTCCCAGTACGGCGCGCGACCGTCGCCGTGCGGCGGCCGGGTCGTATCGGGTCTCCCTGCTATCCATATACCCGGTATGGGTACCTTAGGAATCGGCCGGGAGGGACCGGCCACGACGGACGTCGCCGAAGGAGAAGAACAGATGACGACCACTCAGTACAAGGTCAAGGGCATGACGTGCGGCCACTGCGTGTCGGCCGTCACCGCCGAGGTCGGGGCCCTCGACGGTGTCACCGACGTCAAGGTCGACCTGGCCTCCGGGATGGTCACCGTCGCCAGCACGGCCCCCCTCGACGAGCAGGCGGTACGCGATGCGGTGGACGAGGCCGGCTACGAGATCGCCGGTTCCTGACCCGGCCCGCTCCGGACCGTTCCGGAGCAGGGCCCGAAGCAGAAGAGGAAGGCAGCGATGAACACACCGGCCAGGCTCGGCTTCTTCACGATCGGGCTGGCGGCGGTGTTCGGCGCGGCGCTCGGGGCCGGCCGCCTGGCCGGCCCCGTCGAAGCCGCGGACCGGCCGAACGCCTCTCACAGCGGAATGAGCGGAATGAGTGACGGCATGGAGCACCACGACATGGCGAACGCGGCGATGCCCGGCGGGCTGCTCGTCTCCGACCACGGCTACACCCTCACCACGGCCTCCGCGCCGACCGGGGGATTCGCGTTCCGGATCATCGGCCCGGACGGGCGGGCGGTTACGGCGTTCGACACCGAGCATGACAAGCGGATGCATCTCATCGTCGTCCGCCGCGACCTGTCCGGCTTCCGGCACGTGCACCCCACCATGGACGCCGACGGCACCTGGCGGGTCGCCGCGCCCTTCGGCGGACCGGGCACCTACCGGGCGTTCGCCGACTTCAAGCCCGCGGGCGCCGGCCCGCTGACGCTCGGCATCGACGCCGAGGTGCCGGGTGAGGTCACGCCCCGGCCGCTGCCCGCCCCGGCCACGACCGCCTCGGTCGACGGCTACACCGTCACCCTCAACGGGACGCTGACGGCGGGCCGGGCGAGTCGGCTCGACCTCACGGTCTCGCGGGGCGGCTGGCCGGTCACCGACCTGCAGCCCTATCTCGCCGCGTACGGGCACCTGGTGGCGCTGCGCCAGGGCGACCTGGCCTACCTGCACGTCCATCCGGACGGCGAGCCGGGCGACGGCAGGACGAAGCCGGGGCCGACGGTCACCTTCCACACCGAGGCGCCGTCGGCGGGCACCTACCGTCTCTACCTGGACTTTCAGCACGACGGCGTGGTCCACACCGCCGAGTTCACCGTGACGGCCGACGCCGCCACCCGTCACTAGATCAGGGAGGGTGCACCAGTGAGCACCACGGGCACGACACTCGATCGCGTCGAGCTGGTGATCGGGGGCATGACCTGCGCGTCGTGCGCGAACCGCGTCGAGAAACGCCTCAACAGGCTCGAGGGTGTCACCGCGACCGTCAACTACGCCACCGAGAAGGCCAGCGTCGACTTCGGGCCCGGCGTCTCCCCGCAGGACCTGATCGCCCAGGTGGAGAAGGCCGGATACACCGCCGCGCTTCCCGCCCCGGCCGAGCCGGATCAGGAGGAGACGGCGTCGGAGACCGAGGACGCCCCGGTGCGCGCCCTGCGCGACCGGCTCCTGGTCAGCGCCGTGCTGGCCGTCCCCGTGATCGCGCTGGCGATGGTCCCGGCGCTGCAGTTCACGTACTGGCAGTGGGCGTCGCTGACGCTGGCGGCGCCGGTGCTGGTCTGGGGCGCGTGGCCGTTCCACCGCGCCGCGTTCAAGAACTTCAGGCTCGGCGCGGCGACCATGGACACGCTGGTGTCGCTGGGCACGGTCGCGGCGTTCGGCTGGTCGCTGTACGCGCTGTTCTTCGGCACCGCCGGGAAGCCGGGCATGCGGCACCCGTTCAGCCTCACCGTCGAGCGCGCCTCCGGCGCGGGCAACATCTACCTGGAGGTCGCCGCCGGGGTGACGGTGTTCATCCTGGCCGGCCGCTACTTCGAGGCCCGCTCCAAGCGGCGCGCCGGGGCGGCGCTGCGGGCGCTGCTGGAGATGGGCGCCAAGGACGTCGCCGTGCTGCGCGACGGCCGCGAAGAACGCATCCCCGTCGAGCGGCTCAGGACCGGTGACCGCTTCGTCGTACGGCCCGGCGAGAAGATCGCCACGGACGGCGTCGTGGTCGAGGGCGGCTCGGCGGTCGACCTGAGCATGCTCACCGGAGAGTCCGTGCCCGTCGAGGTCGGGGTCGGCGACACCGTCGTCGGCGCCACCGTCAACGCGGGCGGCCGCCTGGTCGTCGAGGCGACCAAGGTCGGCGCGGACACCCAGCTCGCGCAGATGGCCAAGCTGGTGGAGGAGGCCCAGAGCGGCAAGGCGCAGGTGCAGCGCCTCGCCGACCGGATCTCCGGGATCTTCGTGCCGATCGTGATCACTCTGGCGGTGGCCACCCTCGGGTTCTGGCTCGGCACCGGAGGCAGTGCCACAGCGGCGTTCACCGCGGCCGTCGCGGTGCTCATCATCGCCTGCCCGTGCGCCCTCGGCCTGGCCACGCCCACCGCCCTCCTGGTCGGTACGGGCCGCGGCGCCCAGCTCGGCATCCTCATCAAGGGCCCGCAGATCCTGGAGTCCACCCGCAGGATCGACACGATCGTGCTGGACAAGACCGGCACCGTCACCACCGGCAGGATGACCCTGACCGACGTCGTCACCGCCGACGGCCAGGACGCCGACGAGGTGCTGCGACTCGCCGGGGCGCTGGAGGACTCCTCCGAGCACCCGATCGCCCAGGCCATCGCCAAGGGCGCCGTCGAGCGGGTCGGCGGCCTGCCGGCCGTGGAGGACTTCGCGAACGTCGAGGGGCTCGGCGTCCAGGGCGTCGTCGACGGGCACGCGGTCCTGGCCGGCCGTACGCGCCTGCTGGCCGAGTGGTCCCAGCACCTGCCCGCCGAGCTGGAGCGCGCCAGACAGGCCGCCGAGGCCGGCGGCCGGACGGCCGTCGCCGTCGGCTGGGACGGCGAGGCGCGCGCGATCCTGGTCGTGGCGGACACGATCAAGGACACCAGCGCCGAGGCGATCACCCGGATGAGGTCCCTGGGGCTACGGCCGGTGCTGCTCACCGGCGACAACGAGACGGTCGCCCGGGCGATCGCGGCCGAGGCCGGCATCGACGAGGTCATCGCCGAGGTCCTGCCCGCCGACAAGGTCGACGTCATCAAGCGCCTGCAGGCCGAGGGCCTGACGGTGGCGATGGTCGGCGACGGCGTCAACGACGCCGCCGCCCTCGCCCAGGCCGACCTGGGGCTGGCCATGGGCACCGGCACCGACGTGGCGATCGAGGCCGCCGACCTGACCCTCGTACGCGGCGACCTGCGCGCCGCCGCCGACGCCATCCGCCTGTCGCGCCGTACGCTCGGCACCATCAAGGGCAACCTGTTCTGGGCCTTCGCCTACAACGTCGCCGCCCTGCCGCTGGCCGCCGCCGGCCTGCTCAACCCCATGCTCGCCGGCGCCGCGATGGCGTTCTCCAGCGTGTTCGTCGTCAGCAACAGCCTGCGGCTCCGCCGGTTCCGGCCCGCCCGCTGAGAAGCGCCGGGCGCCCGGTTCCGCCCACCGGCGGAACCGGGCGCCGCGTTCAGGGCGGCGCTCGGCGGGGATGTTCGGTTCGGCGATCCGGCCACCTGGGTCGATATCGGCCATCAAGGAGGGCGTATGGGCGACGTTCCCACGGTCACGACGGCCGCCTACATCACCGGCCACGGCTCCCCGGACGCGATCCGGGTCGGCGAACTGCCGGTCCCCGAGCCCGGACCCACGGACGTGATCGTCCGCACCGAGGCCCTGGCGGTGAACCACGTCGACACGTTCGTCCGGTCGGGCTCCTACCGCACGCACACGCCGTTCCCGTTCGTCATCGGCCGCGACCTGGTCGGCACCGTCGCCGCCCGCGGGGCCGGGGTCGCGGAGTTCCGCGCCGGGGACCGCGTGTGGTGCAACAGCCTCGGGCACGACGGCCGGCAGGGGTCGTTCGCCCGTTACGCCCTGGTCCCGGTCGAGCGGCTCTACCGGTTGCCGGACGCGGCCGACCCCGGCGCCGCGGTGGCGGTGCTGCACACCGCCGCGACCGCGCACATCGGCCTGTTCCGCGAGGCGCGACTCCGCGCGGGCGAGACGGTGGTCGTGACCGGAGCGGCGGGCGGTGTCGGCAGCGCCCTCGTCCAGCTCGCGTCGTTCGCGGGCGCGAAGGTCGTCGCGACGGCGTCCGGACGCGACGCCGAATGGTGTCGCTCGCTCGGCGCGCACACCGTGATCGACCACCACGATCCGCGGGCCATGGACCGGGTCGGGGAGGCCGTGCCGGAAGGGGCGGCGATCTTCTGGGACAACACCGGCAGGAACGACATCGAGGCCGCACTGCCCGTACTGGCCGACGGAGCGCGGATCATCGTCATGTCCGGGCCCGGCAGCCGGCCGATCCTGCCCGTGGGCGAGATCTACACCCGGGACGTGAGCGTTCACGGCTTCGTCATCAGCAAGGCGTCGGTGGCCGATCTCCGGTCCGCCGCCGCCACGATCAACGCCCTGCTCGCGGCGGACCGCCTGCACGCCCGCGTCGGGACGACGCTTCCGCTGACCAGGGCGGCCGACGCCCACCGTCTCCAGGAGACGAGGGGACCGCAACGGCCGCGAGGACGCATCGTCGTCCTGCCCTGACAGCCTCGTACCGACGCGGGTCGTCCCGGACATCACCGAATGCCCTGTGTGTCCGGGAGATCACCCAGTAGGTTGGGTTCGGCCGGAGAGCATGGGCGTCGCCGCGGAGGTGGATCACGGTGCGCTTGGGAGCGCAGGTCGCGGGACGGTACCGGCTCACCGAGGGACCCGTCCGAGGAGGAGCGGGCGAGATCTGGCTGGCCCACGACGAGGAGCTGGGCCGGCCCGTGGTGCTCAAACGCGCCCTGCTCGGCGATGACAGCGCGCCCGCGTTCGACCGGCTGAGGGCCGAGGCCCGCGCGCTGGCGCGGTTCAGCCATCCGCACGTGGTGACCTTGTACGACGCCGTCCGCGTGAGAACGCGAACGCGCCTCGCCTCGTGGCTCGTGCTGGAGTACGTCCCCGGCGGGAGCCTGGATCGGTGGCCGAGGATCTCGCCGGAGTCGGCGGCGCACATCGGCGCGCAGATCGCGGAGGCGCTGGTCGCGCTGCATGCCGAGGGCATCGTGCACTGTGACGTGAAACCGGGCAACATCGTCGTCACCGAGAAGGGCACGGCGAAGCTGACCGACTTCGGTGCCGCGTACCGGATCGACGGCCGCAAGACGGTGACGCCGAACGGCGCCATCAGCCACACGCCCGCGTACGCCGCCCCCGAGGTCATCCGAGCACGGCCCGAGCCGGCGTCGGACGTGTTCTCGCTCGGTGTCACGATCGCCGCGCTGATCACCGGTAAGCCCGTTCGCGGCGGCGTCTCCGGTGCCGCGGACCTCGGCCACCTCGAGACGGCGGCCGACGCCGGGCCGGTGCGCGAGGTCCTGGCGGCGATGCTCCGGCCCGCTCCGGCGGATCGCCCGGACGCCGCCGAGGCGCGCAGGTCCTTGCTGGCGGTCGCGGGCACGGCGGCACCCGAACTCCCGCTCCACGCGATTCCGACGCTGACCGGCCTGGAGACCCGGCCGCCGGAGCCGGGGCCCGAGTCGTACGGCGGTGGGCCGGCGCTCTGGCGCGAGCTGACGACGTTCGCCAAGCGCGGTCCGCGGCGCATCGCCGGGGTCGCGGTCGCCGTGGCGCTGGTGGCCGGGCTCGCGCTCACGCCGCTGATGACGGGGCACGACCACCACGTGGGCGCGAACCGCCCGCCGGCGACGCCCGCGGGCGGGTCCGTCATCGGCGAACCACGCACGGCCGACCCGTGCGCCCTGACCGACCCGGCCCCGCTCGGGAGATACGGCCGTACGGAGGTCGACGACGACTACGGCAACTTCAACCGCTGCGACGTGCTCATCCACACGGGCGCGGAGAACGTCGTGGACGTGGAGGTCGACCTCGACAGCGAGCCCGGACCGGACCAGACCACCGGGGCGAAGACCGTCGAGGGCATCGCCGTCATCGCGGACCGGCTCGACGGCGACGAGTGCAGCCGGACCCTTCTGCTGTCGCCGCCCGACGGCGACACCAACGTCACGGTCACCGCGAAGCGGAACGGCAAGGGATCGGCGCCCCTGTGCGAGGTGGCCGACGTGGCCACGCTCAGCGCCGCCAAGGCCCTCGGGAAGGGGCGGCTCGCACGGCGCTCCCCGCCCCTGCCGGTCGGCTCGCTGGCACACCACGACGCCTGCGCGCTGCTGGACGCCGGCGCGCTCAAAGCCGTCCCGGGGATCGACGCGCGGGAGGTCGACGCCGGGTTCGCCGGATGGGACTGCAGGTGGTCCAGCACCAGCGAGGACATCCAGGTGAACCTGCGTTTCGACCGGAACCAGCCCCTCACCTCCGACGACGGCCGCCTGATCCGGCTCAGCGGCTACCGCGCCTTCGTCCAACCGCGCGGCGACGGTGACGACACGTGCGTGGCCCAGACCGTCTACCGGACGTACATCGACCGGAGCGGCGACCAGACCGCCGAGCTGCTCTACCTCGTGGTCCAGGGCGCTCCGTCCACCACACGCCTCTGCTCGATCACGACCGGCCTCGCCCGCTCGGCCGCCGCCGCGCTGCGCCAGGCCTGAGCGATCTCGTACGCGAACACCACGCCGAGGGGTGCACTCCGGCGGGCCTTCCACCACATAGACGCGGATCTCGTCGGCGAGCCCCGGCCCCAGGGTCTCGGCGACACGGCGGGCGGCCTGCAGCTCACCGACCAGGAGCAGATGGAGCACCGCCTCTCTGGCGTGCGCCTCCGCCTCGTCGAGCGCGGGCCGGCGGCGGCCGAGTTCCTCGGCGCGCCAGCGCAGCGCGAGCAGCCGCGACGCGTCGCCGATCACGGCCCGTGTCGCCGAGGAGAACGGCTCGGGCCGCGCGACGACGAGCACCGCGTCCCGTGTCCGCTCACCGATCGCCTGAATGTGGACCACCTCGGTGCGGATGTCCGCGGCGGCGGCGCGGGCCTCGCCGTTCACCACGCGCTCGATGTCGGCCGAGGCCTGCTCGATGACGTCCTCCGGCAGCCCGGGGAACGCGTGCCGCGGCACGCCGGCCCGGTCGAGCAGGACCGCCCGACCCGACACGCGCCGCGCCAGCCGGCGCAGGAGGCGTTCGAGGCCGTCCGGACGCGTCACCGCTCGCTGCATCTCCCGGAGGTCGGCGGCGTCGCGTGGGGCGTGCTCCCGCTCCTCCCGGATGAGCCCCATGACCTGCGCCCACACCTGGTGCGGTTCGCCCGCCGCAACGAGCACCGGAGTGCGGTGCCCGCCCGCCGAGGCGGCCTCGGCTCCGGGGAGACCGTCCTCGCCCGGACCGGCGGCGAGGACGACACCTCCGGCGGGCACGCCGTTCAGCCGTCGTAAGGTGCGTGCTGAGCGTGGGCATCGGAACACCTCGCCTCGGTCCTCACTGAAGTCGCCGGGATCTGGGATAAGAGCCGGATCATGGTAGTTCCTGCCGTGCGAACGAATGGCGGGTTCGGGCCATTCGGGCGGGTGTTCACCAGCGGCACCCGCGCCCACGCGCGGGCCGCGGTCACCGGCCCCCGGAGTGCTTCAGGCCGTAGGCGTCGTACACGGTCTGGGTCACCGTGTCACCGGCGGCGTCGGCCGCCTGCACGCGCAGCGAGACGGCGCCCGTCGCGGTCGCCGGATGCCGTACGAACGCCTCGAACGCGCCGTCGCCCCTGGCCTTGGCCGCGGCGGGGGACCAGTGTCCGCCGTGGTCATAGCTCCCCCTGGCCTTGGCCGCGGCGGGGGACCAGTGTCCGCCGTGGTCATAGCTCACCCACAGCCGCAACCCACCCCGATCGTGGAGATCGTCAGTGGCCAGGAGGCAATACGCGAACGCGCCACCGCGCTGGAGTCCAACCTGACGACCGAGAAGCTCGCCTTCGACCTGCCCCCGTACGTGGTCGACCTTCTCACCTATCCGGAGGTGGAGGCGGAGAAGCCCAGCCTGGAGCGCCGCGTGCGGCGCCGGGTCATCTACTCCCGGCACGCGTTGGACATCGGCGACCGCTTCAGCCGCGTCGCCGCCCTGGTCGAGCTCGGCGAGGAGGCGCGGATGCTTGGGAGCTCCCGATGAAGCTGGCCATCTTCGACCGCCACACCGCGATCCTCCCGCTGTCCTCCGACACCGACGCCAGCCAGACGAGCGTCATCGTGCGCCGCTCCGCGCTGCTCGACGCGTTGATCATGTTCTTCGAGCTCATGTGGCAGCGCGCCACACCGATCGGCGACGGCGTCAGGCTCGAGCCCGGCGACCGGGCGGACGACCTCTCCGTCATCGTCGCGATGCTCGCCGCGGGGCTGACCGACCAGGCGATCATGCGCCAGCTCGACATCAGCACCCGTACGATGCGCCGGCGCATGGCCTCCGTCTACCAGCGGCTGAACGCCGGCACTCGGTTCCAGGCCGGTTACAACGCCGCGCTGGTCGCCGCCGCCTCCGACTCCGGCACGCCGCCGTGACGGCGGGCCCTTCGATCTAACCGCGGCCGATCTCCACGTGCGCGATGCCCTCGTCCAGGAAGACGGCGAGGTCGTGGGCTTCTTCGCCGACGGCTTCTCGCTCCGCGGCGGTGAAGGGCCGCAGCGGCGTGACGTGAAGCCGCTGGTCGCGCACGGCCCAGGTGGCGGCGACACGGCCGTCGACGAGCACGACGCGTTCGCCCGCGACGGACAGACCGCGGTGGGCGTCGTCGATGATGCGGCCGCGGTCGTGGTAGCCGAGGATCGCGTTGTCGAAGGCTGGGAGGAACCGGACAGGGGCGGGCGTGTCCGGGGACGGGCGCGGTGCGTCGGGCAGGTCGAGGAGTTCGCGTCCGCGTTCGTCCCGGAAGGTGACGAGCTGCTCGCGGATGGCCGTGACGGCGGCGGGAAGGCCGGCGAGACCGCACCAGGCGCGGAGGTCCGCGGTCGCCGCGGGCCCGTAGGCGGCGAGGTAACGCCGTACCAGTCGCTGCCCGACCGGATCCCCCGCCTCGGCGGAGAGCGGGGCGATCTCACGCCCGATCCAGGTGGCCAGGGGCAGATTCCGTACGCCGGCCCTCGTGTGCCACAACCCGCGCGGCGGGAGCTGGGCCATCGGGATGAGGGCCGCGACGAGGAGCTCGCCCAGGGCGCGGCGCGGCGGCCCGGGCCAGCGGTCTCCGAGTGCCTGGACGAGGTCGGCCATGGTGCGCGGCCGGTGGTCGGCCATGACCGCCCGGCCGGCCGCGGCGACCTCCTCCAGGTCGATTCCGGCGAGTTCGCGCCGGTAGGTGGCCGTGACCCGCTGACGCAGCATGGCGTCGTGGCGGGCCCGCCAGGCCAGTGCGTCGTCGGCGGTGACCAGGTGGACGGTGCGGCGCATCAGGTGCGTGCGGACGACCGTACGGTCCGTCAGCGCCCCGTCCAGCTCCTCGGGCTTGAAGGCGCGCAGCCTGGACCACAGGCCGATGAAGGGTTCCTGCGGTTCCTGCGCCTGCATGCCGCACAGGTGCGCCACGGCGTCGCGGACCGGCACGTCCGCGCGCTCGGGCAGGTACTGGCGGGCGAGGGTCGCGCGGCCCCGGGCGTCCGCGCCGAGGACGGTCATGGCTGCTCGTCCATCGCCTGGTGGATCATGCGACGTCGAGGACCCAGGTCACGCCGAAGCGACGACGCGTCCGCCGAAGACGGACGGGTAGAAGTCCAGCGCGTCACGCGCGGCACCCCGGAAGTTCAGGTGGGCGGTGGTGGTGACGGACATGTCTCTGCTCCTGGCTCTCGTGTTCGACGAAGGTGTGCCGCTGCCACGACAGAGCCTACGGGCGCGGCGACCCGTGGCCGGAGCGATGCCCCTCGGTGGCTCTGGTGGTTACCGTTCCAGGAGTAGCGGACAGGTCGTGTCCTGTACCGGCGCAGAATCGTGAGCGTGCAGAAAACGTCCGCGCGGCTGCTCGCGCTGCTCTCGCTGCTTCAGACGCGGCGTGACTGGTCCGGTGAGGACCTCGCCGAGCGGCTCGACGTCACCCCGCGGACCGTCCGCCGCGACGTCGATCGCCTGCGGGAACTCGGGTACCCGATCACGGCTTTCAAGGGGCCCTCCGGTGGTTATCGGCTGGACGCCGGCTCGCAGCTGCCCCCGCTGCTGTTCGACGACGGCCAGGCCGTCGCCCTGGCCGTCGCACTCCAGACCGCGGCCACCGACACCACGATCGGCGAAGACGCCACCCGGGCCCTGTCCACCGTCCGGCAGGTCATGCCGCCCCGTCTGCGTCACCGCATCGACCTGCTCCGGGTCACCGCCGTCCAGCCACCGGCGAACGACGACGCCTCACCGGGCGACACGCGGCTGCTCATGGAGCTGAGCAACGCCATCCACGCCCGAGTGGAGCTTCGCTTCGACTACGACCAGGGCCGGCCCGCCGCCGAGCGACCTCGCAGAACGCAGCCCCACCACCTGGTCACCTGGCAGGGCCGCTGGTACCTCATCGCCTGGGACCTCGACCGCGACGACTGGCGCACCTTCCGCGCCGACCGCGTACGCCCCCGCACACCCACCGGCCCGCGCTTCACCCCGCGCGAGCTCCCCGGAGGCGACGTGTCCGCCTTCGTCACCGGCCGCTTCCGCGGCACCGACGGCACCACCACCGACTGGCCCTGCCGCGGCGAAGTCGTCCTCAACCTCCCCGCCACGGCCGTGGCCCCCTTCGCCCGGGACGGGATCGTCGAAGAACTCGGCCCCGGCCACTGCCGGCTCACCCTCGGCTCCTGGTCATGGACCGGCCTGGCCGCCGCGATCGGCCGCTTCGACACCGACATGGAGGTCATCGGTCCGCCGCAGCTGACCACCGCGTTCGCGCGCCTCGCCGAGCGCTACGCCAACGCCGCACGGCACTCCTGAGGCGTCACAGGCGGCCCTCCCACTGCTCGACGGTGGCTCGGGCGCCGACGCTGTGCAGACTGTCGAGGGCCTTGATGTAAGGCTCGACGAAGGCGGGCTGATGACGGAGGTCGCCGAACAGGGTCTCGCCCTCGAGGAAGGCCAGGGGGTCGGTGCGTTGGCGAGCCGCGCGGTTCGTCAGGTCGGTTCGACGCCGGTCGACCACGTCGATCCGCTCGCCCCGTTCGTCGACTCCTTGCGCGTACGTGGCCCAGCCCGCGACCACCAGGGCGGACCGCCGGACGTCCTCGCCGGCCGCCAGGCGGGCATGGACGAGGGGCAGGAGGAACTTGGGGATGCGGTCGGAGGCGTCGGCGCACAGCCGGGCCAGGGTGTCGCTGATCTCCGGGTTGGAGAAGCGTTCGATGAGCTGCGTCTTGTACGCGGGCAGGTCGACGCCGGGCACCGGCTCGAGCGTCGGGGTCGCCTCCTCCTCCATGTAGGCGCGGACGAACCGGACGAACGAGGGGTCGCGGCAGACCTCGTGCGCGAATCGGTACCCGGCCAGGTAACCGAGGTGGCAGAGCGCCTGGTGACCGGCGTTGAGGAGGCGAAGCTTCATCAGCTCGTACGGCTCGACGTCATCGACGAACTGAACGCCGACGCGCTCGAGCGCAGGCCGGCCGGAAGGGAAGCGGTCTTCGACGACCCACTGGCAGAACGGCTCACACACCACGGGCCAGGAGTCCTCGACGCCGAACTCCTCGAGAAGCCGCCGCCGGTCGAGGTGGGAGGTGACCGGGGTGATGCGGTCGACCATCGAACTGGGGAAGCCGACCTCCCGGTTGATCCACTCGCCCAGACGTTCGTCCTTGAGGCCGGCGAAGGCGCTGAGCGTCCGCTGCGCGACCCGGCCGTTCTGGGGGAGGTTGTCGCACGACATGACGGTGAACGGCTCGATGCCGGCGGCCCGGCGCCGTGCGAGGGCCTCGGTCAGGAAGCCGAACGTCGAGGTCGGCCGCGCGCCGTCGCGCACTTCGGCGAGAACGGCCGCATCGGCTTCGAACTCGCCCGTGCTCTGGTTCAGGTGGTAGCCACCCTCGGTGATCGTCAACGAGACGATCCGGGTGGCGGGGTCGGTGAGGGCCGTGAGCACCGCTTCGGGGTCATCCGGCGCGAACAGGTAATCGACCATCGACCCGATGACCCGGGGGCGGGGAGGCCGGTCCGCCTCCTTCTCCACCAGCGTGTAAAGGGTGGACTGTTCACGCAGCGCGTCACGCATCGGCTCGTCCTCGGGACGAACGCCCACCCCGACGATGGCGAACCCGCCGGCGCCGGACTCACGGAACAGGGCATCGAGATACATCGCCTGGTGCGCGCGGTGGAATCCTCCCACCCCGAGGTGGACGATCCCGGCGCGTAGCTTCGACCGGTCGTAGCCGGGCACGGGGACACGCGCCGCGATGGCGGACAGGTTGGCGGGGGTGAGCTTCATCTGGTCTCCAGAGCCGTTGAGGCCGGCCGGCCGGGGTGGGGGACTGCGGGCCGAAGCTGTGACAGACGCGGCGGGTCCGCCCCGCGCCGTGTCACCGTGACCCCGGCGGTCAGGGCGGCGAACGCACCGATGGACCGCAAGGTGTCGTCGGGAAGCCCGCCGGGCCCGCGCAGCGTGTTCGCGAGATCCAACTCGAGGATCTTGTAGAGCAGGCCGGCCATGTAGGCGTCACCGGCACCGATCGTGTCCACCACGCGCGCGGGGACCGCGGGAACACGAACCCGGTGACCGCCGGAGGCCAGCAGGGAGCCGTCGGCCCCGGCGGTCAGCCCGACGAGTGACACGCCGAGTCCCAGCAGCTTCCCGACCAGTTCCCCGGGGGAGACGCCGGGGTAGAGCCAGGACGCGTCCTCATCGCTGAGCTTCACGATGTCGGCATGCGCGCAGAGGTCCTCGAAGAGCCTGCGGACCTCTGGCCGCGGCGGCAGCAGCGAGGGCCGGATGTTCGGGTCGATGCTCACCACGGCCCCGCGCGGTCGTGCGGCTGCCAGGATCTGCCTTACGCGGCCGGCGCCGGGCTCCAGGAAGAGCGCCAGCGAGCCGGCGTGCAGGAGGCCGGCCTCGGCGACCGGAACGTCCGCGCGCAGGTTCCACGTGAAATCCAGGTCGTAGGCCGCCGAGCCGTCGGCCGCCAGCTTCGCGGTGGCCACGGGTGTGCCGGCTCCGGCCGGTCCCGCCGACACGACCTCCGCGCCTGCGTCGTGGAGGTGAACGAGGATCTGATCCCCGTGGCCGTCCGACCCGAGCGCCGTCACGAACTGGACGGGCACCGTGAGCCGTCCGAGCGCGACGGCGACGTTGAGGGAAGATCCACCAGGCGTCACCGACCTCGTCCCGGCCGGATCGGCGACCACGTCCATGACCGACTCACCGATCACGACGATGGCCGGCGGCCGCCGTGTCGTCTCATCGCCGGCTCTCAACGGAATCGGCGTCATGCCGTGGCGTCCTCGCTGGGCGCCAGGCCGAGCCGCCGCTTCCGGGCCGAGGTCCCGAAGTGCAGATCGAGTGCGGCGAGAGCGTCGTTGAGCGCGTCGAGAGCGGCAGGGACCCGGCCGGCCATGTCGACGAAGCCGTGCACGAGAGCCGGAAACGACAGATAGGTCGTCGCGACGTCCGCCTCGACGAGCCGGCGCGCGTAAGCCATTCCTTCGTCGTGAAGGGGGTCGAAACCCGCCGTGACCAGAACGGTGGGAGGCATTCCGGCGAGATCCGTCAGCGCCGCCGGCGTGGCCCGAGGGTCGGATGCGTGCTCGGGATCGCTGAGATAGCAGGACCAGTAGTAGGCCATGTCGGCCTTGGTGAGGATGTAGCCCTCCGCCATCCGGCTCATCGAATCGCTCGCCATCGACGGGTCCAACGCCGGATAGAGGAGCAACTGGGCGTCGACCCGTATGTCGCGCCGATGCCGGCTTTCGGCGGCAAGCGCTCCCACGAGATTCGCTCCGGCGCTGTCCCCGATGGCCGCGATCCGGGCATCAGGATGCTTCTTCCCCAGTTCGGCGAGCACGGCGGCGCAATCGTCGTACGCGGCCGGAAAGGCGTTCTCCGGTGCGAGCCGGTAGTCGGCGGAGACCACCCGCGCGCGAAGCCGGCGGGCGGCGCTTCGTGCCAGGAAATCCGCGCTGTCCAGGTCACCGACGACCCAGCCTCCTCCGTGCACGTAGAGCACCACCCGGTCCGGCATCATGATCGACTCTTCGGTGTCATAGATCCGGATGGGGACGGCGCGTGCACCGTCGAGCACCTGCTCGTCGCGGACGGACGCCACCTCGGGGGCCGTTCGATCACCGCCGAGAATCGCGCGCAGGACCGCGAACCAGGACCGGGCCTGTTCCGGCGTGAGGTCGTTGAGGCCCTCGGCGCCGGGCTCACCGAGCGCGTCCAGCTCGGAGATCACATGACGGACGGCAGGGTCCAGGGATTGATGCATGAAGGAACCACTTTCACTACCGCGGGCGGGCAGGCGTGCCGGCGCGCATCAGCGCCGGCCGGAGGACACGAGGCGAAATCAGCGCTTGAGAGAGAACATCCGTCCTCGTCGTACGCTGTCGGCGGCAACGGCGAAGACCAGGATCCCGCCGATGATCATGTTGGAATAGAGGGCGTCGATTCCCGCCACCGCGAGTGCGTTGTCGATCTCGGCGAACAGGATCGCGCCGAGAGCGGTGCCGGTGATCGTCCCGATGCCGCCGAACAGGCTCGTGCCGCCGATGAGTACGGCACTGATCGCCGTCAGGGTCACCGACGCTCCGCCGGCGCTGACCTGCCCGCTGCCGGTGCGAGCGGCGTAGACGATGCCCGCGAACGCCGCGAGGGCACCGGCTCCGACATAGAGCCAGGCGTCAAGGCGCCGGACCGGAATGCCGTTCTCGGTGGCCGCCAGCCGGTTGCCTCCCAGGGACCGCACGTTGTATCCGAAGCGGGTGCGTTCAAGGACGAGGTGATAGGCGATGCCCACCAGGATCCCCGCGAGGATGACGTTCGGTACGCCGAGGGTCGAGCCGGTGCCCAGCGAGTTGAACTGCGTCGGAAGCGGCGCGATGTCGATGCCGTGGGTGAAGAGGATGACCACCCCGCTCATGAAGTAGAAGGTGCCGAGCGTGGTGATGATCGGTGGCACCCGGAGGCGGTCGATGGTGACCGCGTTCAACCCGCCGATCACCGCGCCGACCGCGATGCCGAGGACTATCGCCAGCGGCCAGATGATGCCGTGGGTCATGAAGTACGCCGCCGAGACCCCGCCGAGCGTGAAGACCGAGCCCACCGAGAAGTCGAAGCCTCCGCCGATGGTCACGAGAGTGAGCGGACACGCAACGATGAAGGTCACGACCGCGGCGCGGATGACCTGGAGGAGGTTGTCCGACGCGCCGAAGGAGGAGTTGCGCAGCGTGGCGAGCACGCCGACCAGGATCAGGACGCCGATCAGGGTCAGCTCCTGCCGGGCCAGCAGCCGCCGGCCGAGGCTCAGCTTGGTGATCGGCGTGTCGGTGGTTCCCGGGGCCATCGTCTTGGACGCCCCGCCGCTGACGGTCATGCCGCGGTCCCTTGGCGGGCACCGGTGATGTATCCGATGACTTCGTCGCGGCTCGTCGCCCCGGCGTCGAGGTGAGCGACGGTGCGGCCGAGGCGCATCACCGTGATGTCGTCGCAGTAGTTGAAGACGAAGTCCAGGTCGTGGCAGATGATGATGATGGCCTTTCCCTTGGCCTTCAGCCGATCGATGATGTCGCCGACGTGACCTCGCTCCTGGATCCCGAGCGCCGCGGTGGGCTCGTCCAGCAGCACGATCCTGCTCTCCTCCAGGCGCACCGCACGCGAGATGGCGATGATCTGGCGTTGCCCGCCGGACAGCATCCCGACGGGCGTCCGAACCGAGCCCACCCGTACGTTGAGATCCGCGAGCACCCGCGTCGCGTCGCGTTCCATCCGCTTGCGGTCGACGAAGAACCTCTTCTTCGGGATGTCGCCCAGGTGCAGATTCGTCGCCACGTCCAGGCACTCGACGAGCGCGAGGTCCTGGTAGACGGTGGCGATGCCGTGACCGCGCGCGTCGGCCGGGCTGTCGAAGGTGACGGGCGTACCGGCGACCCGGAGTTCACCGCTGTCCGGCTTGTGCAGGCCGGAGAGGATCTTCAGCATGGTCGACTTGCCGGCTCCGTTGTCGCCGACGATTCCGTGCACGCGCCCGGCGGACACCTGAAGGTCGGCCTCGTGCAAGGCCTGTACGTGGCCGAAGTTCTTACTCGCGCCTGTCAGCGTCAGCGCGTCGGCCTGCGCCGTGCCGTCGTTGGTCACCGAAGGCTCCTTACTGTAGGTCACCGCTCTTGGTGAGAGAGTCGACGGTCGACGCGGTGGCGAATTCGATCGGCGTCGGAATGTTCGACGGGACCGTTTCGCCCTTTGACAGCTTGATCAGCGCATCGACGGGCGCCTTGCCGATCGCGCACATGTTCTGCAACAGCAGGGAGTACACGATTCCCGCCTTCATGCCTTCCACCGAACCGCTGTAGATGCTGTTCGTGGTGAGAAAGACCTTGCCTACCCGGCCCTTCTGCTTGATGGCCGCGATGATCCCGGGGGTGTCGGCGCCCTCATTGGTGACGAAGTGGTTGAGCTCGGGGTGTGCGTTCATCAGTGCCGTGGCCAGGTCGGTCGTCTTGGTGACGTCCCCGCCGTCGTACCGCGTGTCGACGATCTTGATGTTGCCGTACTGCTTCGCGGCTTGTTCGAACGCGTTGACGAAGGTCGCGTCCGGCCCGGTCGGGCCCTGGGTGAGGAACGCGACGTTCTGCTGCCCAGGCTTGGCCGCGACGGTCTTGGCGGCGAGCTGACCGAACTGCTCGAAGGACGTGCCCGCGTTGATGTCCTGGTTCTTGGTCTGACCGCCCTCGACGGTCGCGACATAGGCACCGGCCGAACGGGCCTGCGCGAAGATCGGGTCGAACTGCTCGGCGCTGGCCGGGAAGGTCACCAGCGCATCGACCTTGCTGGAAATGCCTTGCTGAAGCCGGTCGAGCATCAGCTTGCTGTCCATGTTGTTGCCGTTGGGACCGGCCTGGGAGAAGCTGATCCCGTTTTTCTCCGCCTCGGCCTTGATGCACTGCCCGATCGTCTTCCAGGCAGGGTAATTAGGCAGGGGATTCACGAAGAGCATGGACTTGAGCGGCCTGGCCTTCGACGTCGCAGACGATTTGGCGGCGGCAGGACCGGTGGCGTTGCTACACGCGGTGACACTGGCGGAAAACGTGGTGATGATCGCGGCACTGAGAGCGTAACGCACGTATCGTCGGGCGTGCATGCGCAGGATCCTTCCGGAGGCGCCCGTCTCGCCGGGAGATCGGACGCTCGTTTACGGTGACGTAAACGCTAGGTTTCGCTCCGGCGCCATGTCTACGGACGAGTGGCTGACGTTCGCGCGGATTCTTCCGCCAATCGGCTAAGTCAGGAGAACGCGGCCCGCAGCGCCTCGACCTGGTCGCGGATCGCGGCCCGGCCCAGCCGGGTCGTGTGAAACGAGTCGAAGGAATGAAACCCGCGGGCGTACTGCCGCAGGTCGACGGGAACCTCGGCGCGCATGAGCCGCTGCGCGTGTTCGAGGGCCTCGTCTCGCAAGGGGTCGTGGCCGGCGGTGCACAGGTAGGTGGGGGGTGAGAGCGAGACGTCGGGCTCGTGAGCGGGCGAGCTGTGGGCCGGGTAGGACTTCCGGCCCGGCCTCCACTGCGGTCCCAGGTACAGACGCCACATGTCGCGCAGCGTGTTATGCGTCAGAACAGGGGTGTCGGAGTAGTGCCGCGCGGTGTGCGTCGTGAGACCGGCGTCGAGAACCGGGAACAGCAGCATCTGCAGCACCAGCGCCGGGCGGCCGTCTCCGCTGGAACGGATCGCGGTTCCGCTGGCCAGGGCGCCTCCGGCGCTCAGCCCGCCGACGGCGACGCGACCGTTGTCGACGCCGAGCTCGTCCGCCCGGTCGCGCAGCTGGACCAGGGCCGTGAGGCAGTCATCGAGCCCCGCCGGAAAAGGGTTCTCCGGTGCGAGACGGTAGTCCACCGCGAACACGACGCACTCGGCTTCGGCCGCGTAGATCTCGCATCGGGTGTCCTCGGTGTTCAGGTCTCCGGTGACGAAGCTGCCGCCGTGGATGAACAGCAGCATGGGGAGCGGGCCACGCCGTCGCGTCCTGGGACGGTAACCGCGGACGGCCAGGTGGGTACCGTCGGGTCGCGGGACGACCGCGTCAGTGGTCTCCACATCGTGGCGGCGATCGGACAAGCGCATGTTCGCGACCAGCGCCGCCTCGGTCGCCCGGGCCTGCGCCACCTCGGCGATGTTGATCCGGGGCATCAGGACCTGCATCGCGGCGAGCTCGGGATCGAGCATCATCCGGCCGCCTCGCCGAGAGGAATCCGCCCCGCCTCGACTGCCCGGAGCGGACGGTGCGGTCGACATGCGTCGCATCATGGCACACCGCGGCCGGCCCGTTGGCCGCCGTGCCACGGTCGGCTCGTTCCGCCAGATGGCTAGTAACCGAGGAGGACGCCGAGTACAGTTCGAGCGGTGCGCGGCTTGTTGAACCGATTGTCGAGCATCGACTCCAGCGCCGAGCGTGGACTGCAGGTCATCGAGTTCTTCGATCAGCTGCTCTCGCATCGGGCCGACGCGGAGGCGGTCGCACGGGCCACGGCGGTCCTGTCCGAGACGACGGCCGGCGTCATCTTCGACGAGGTCGGCGAGGTCCACGTCGTCGATTCGGCCGGGCGGACACTCGACACGTCGGGGCCGGGGCCGAACGTCCTCATCAGCGACGTCATCGTCGACAACGACCCCGTCGGGCGCGTCTGGCTTGAACGCCGGGACGAGGCGGACGGTCACGAATGGGATGAGCTGATCACAGCGCGGTTCGCGCTCACGATGGCGGCGTTGTACTCGCGCTCCTACGGCGACGACACCCAGGTCGGCCTCACCAACCCGGAGCTCCTTCACACGCTGCTGAGCGGTCACGCGGGCGAGGCCGAGACGGCCCGGGCGGCGCGTCTGCTCGGCTTCCGCGTGGGACAGCCGGTTCGCGTCCTCGCGGTACATGCCGAGGCCAGGGTCGAACGCATCTTGCCCGCCTTCCGGGCCGCCGTTGCCGGCGCGACGACGGGCCGCACCGTGGCGGCTCCGATGACGAACGACCTCGCCGTGCTCATCGCGGCGGGCACCGTCCCTCGCACTCCGATGCCCCAGGGCATCGCGGTCTGTGTCGGCCCCGAGGTGGCGATCGAGCAATGCGGGCGGTCCTGGTCACAGGCCCGGCGAGGAATCCGGTTCGCGGCCCTTCGCGCCGACCCGTCCGATTGGATCCTCGCCGAGGACCTGGGCTGCGTCATCGCGCTGGCCGATCTCGATCCTCAGGCGATCATGTCACTGCCCGATGTCCGCGCGGTCGGCGAACTCGCCGAATCCCGGTCCGGGCGTACCGATATGAAGATTCTCGATCAACTGGGGCGGCAGGGCTCGTTGCGTGAGGTGGCCGCCGTGCTGCACATGCATCACAGCAGCGTGGCCTATCGCGTCGACCGGATCTCCGATCTGCTCGGTTTCGACGTGCGCTCCAGCGATGGTCGCTATCGCGGACGGACAGCACTCCTGCTGTGGCACCTGCACGCCGCACCGCGCACAGCGGAGCCGTCTCCGGAATCGCTTCAGCGGCGCTGAGCGGCTCGCTGGGCGCGGCGTTCGACGAATCGGTTCGCCGCCGCGTCGAGTCCTTGGAGGAACTCCGCGAGTTCGTCGCGTGCGCGGTTCCCGTCGTCGCGCAGGTCGTCGAGTTCGAAGATGCGCCATTGACGCAGGATGGGGGTGAGGACGTCGTCGAGGTGGACACGCAGGTCGTAGATGCCGGCGCCGGCGATCGCGACGGACTTTCGCAGGAAGCCGTCGATGGTGTGACCGGGCATCTGGAAGCCGGTCACGACATCGGTGATGGCGCGCATCGTCTGATTCGGGGCGAGTTCGAGGGCCGCCGCGAGCGTGTTGCGGTAGAAGAGCATGTGGAGGTTCTCGTCGGCTGCCACCCGCGCCAGCATCCGTTCGCACACCGGGTCGCCTGAGAGGCTGCCGGTGTTGCGGTGGGCGATGCGGGTCGCCAGTTCCTGGAAGGCGACGTAGGCGAGCCCGTGGAGCGTCTCGGTGCCGTGGTCGGCCTGGTAGCCGCCCTGCATGTGGCTCATTCGCGCTCGTTCGAGGGCGATGGGGTCCACGGCGCGGGTGACGGTGAGGTAGTCGCGGATGACGATGCCGTGGCGGTTCTCCTCGGCCGTCCAGCGGTCGACCCAGGTGCCCCAGGCGCCGTCGCGTCCGAAGATGGTGGAGATCTCGCGGTGGTAGCCGGGGAGGTTGTCCTCGGTGAGCAGGTTGACCACCAGGGCCTCTCGCGCGGCCGGGGACACCGTGGAGTGTTCCGGGCTCCACGCCTCGCCGTCCATCGGGCCGTCGAAGTCGCGGCCGCGGCTCCAGGGCACGTACTGGTGGGGGAACCATTCCCTGGCCATGGACAGGTGACGGTCGAGCTCGGCCGCGACGACCGGCTCGAGTTCCATCAGCAGGTCTTCGGCCGACCTCGGCTCGGACGTCAGCGCCATACGGGCCTCTCCCTCGATGTACGTCAGATGCGCCAGAGCATCGCGATGACCTGGAACCCGGACATATGCGTCCGGCGTCACCTGCGATCACGGTGCGTGACAGAGGCGTCGTACCCACGCTTCGCGCCGGGCAGCCGCCCAGGGCCACTCAGAATCCTTTGAGGCGCTGGTTCAGTCGCCGAGTACGGCGCGGTACCGGGGGTCGGACGGGCTCGGAGCAGGACGTGTCGTGGTCACGGTCGCCATCGCGATCCCACCGGCGAGAAACAAGCCGGCCGGGACGATCCAGCCGAGCTCGAAGCCGGCCAGCGGGGCCAGCAGGGCCGGCCCCGCGCTCCGGGCCATCGGGATGGCCGCCCCGTAGGTCGCCTGCCAGGCGGCCGTGCCGCTGGTGGGCGCGAGCCGGTACCCGAGATCCCACGCACCGGCGGCGAAGCGGACCTCGCCGAGGACCTGGGTCACGACGCCCGCCCCCAGTCCGAGGACGATCAGCGCGGGCGCGAGACGGTGCCCCAGCAGAGTCGTCCACAGCAGGGCGGACGACGTCGCGAGCAGGGCCGCGCCCGTGAGCAGAGCGTGCCGGGTTCGCGCGGCGGTCGTGACCCCGATGGCGGCCCGGCGCTGCATCGCCATGACGCCCAGCGTGTTGGCGAGGAAGCACGCGGAGATGGCCCACGCCGGGACTCCCGGTGCGTTGGTGATCATCAGCGGCAACGCGACGCTCAGCATGGGCATGTACAGGTAGAGCGCGGATGCGGCGATGGTCGCGACCAGCTGGGGCATCGTCGTACGGCCGGTCTCGCCCGGCACGGGGCGGTCGGCCGACGCCGTGGGAGCCGACGCGGAGATCCGGATCCCTCTCGCGATGAGCAGACTTGTGACCAGGTAGAGCAGCGCGTCGCCGGCCACGACGACGCGCAGGGCCCAGATCTCGCCGAGGCCCAGCGCCAGACCACCCACGGCCGCGCCCACGGCCACCGCCCCGTTGCCGATGGACTGCAGCCTGGCCCGCTCGGTGACGGCGGCCGCCGGGTCCGCCGCGGCCTGGACGAGTGCGGCGCGCAGCCCACCCCAGGCGCTCTGGCCGCCGGCGTACACGAGCAACGCGCCGGCGACGAGGATCGGTTCGCTGCCGAGCGCCAGGCCGAGCAGCCCGGCCATGCAGCAGCCGAGGGTCGCGGCGCTGATCGCGACGAGGCCGTGACGGTCGGCGAGGCGGCCGATGCGGCGCGAGAGCAGCGCACCGGCTCCCCAGCAGATGGCGAGCAGGATCCCGACCCGAACGGGGCTCCAGCCGAGTCTGACCAGATAGGCCGCTGACGTGACGTAGAAGGCGCCGTCGCCGGCCTGAGCGAGAGCATGCGCCTGGCCGAGGCGGCGCAGCCGCGTCCGACCGGCGTCAGCTGGTCTGCAGCCGCTCATCGCGAGTTCCCTTGATCTCGCTGAACGACGGTGTGGTCGCGAGAGTCGCCACCGCCTGCCACAGCCGGACCGCGGCGTCCCCGCGCGGTACGGCGGTGAGCACCGGGCCGAAGAATCCGCGGTCCGCGATGTGCAGAATCGGGGTGCCGCCGTCGTCGGTCAGGGGTGCCGTGGCCGCCTTGGTGCGGTTTCGCAGGTCCGCATCCCAGGATGAGTCCTCGGCCGCATGGGCCAACTCGGCCGGGACGCCGAGTTCGTCCAGCGTCAGTGCGATGTTCCGCGCGTCGTCGCGAAGACCTTCGACGTGGCGTCGCCGTCCGAACACCTCATAGAAGTCGGTCCACAGGTCCGCGTGAGGTGAGGCCAGCAGGGCGGCCGCGACTCGGGCGGGTCGCCACGCCCGCTCGTTGTAGTCCCGGTACCACGCGTCGAGCTCGCGCCCTTCGTTCACCACGGACAGGCTCATCAACTCCCGGCGTACCGCCAGATCGCTCTGCGTCTCGACCTCCGCGAGCCAGCTGCTGGTGATCCACGCGAACGGACAGGTCGGATCGAGGTAGGCCGTGACGGTGGTGGGGGCGACGTAGGTAGTTTCCATGGAAACTATTTTAGTTGACGTGGAAAGTATGCTGTCAAGGTGGAAGAACGAACCGCCCTGGACCAATCCGCGAACGGCGACGCGGTGCGCTCGATCGTCGACGCGTGGCGTTCGCGGCTGCCGGACCTCGACCCTTCGCCGTTGCTGATCTTGGGACGCATCCAGCGCCTGGCCGCGGTGTGCGATCCGATCCTCCGGCCGCCGTTCGCCGCCGCGGGGCTGGCGCCCGGTGACTTCGACGTGCTCGCCGCACTGCGCCGGAGCGCGCCGCCCCACGCGCTGTCGAACGGCGACCTCGCCCGCGCGACGCTGGTCACGCCCGGCGGGGTGACCAAACGGATCGACCGGCTCGCCGCCGCGGGGCTGGTGACGCGAACCCGTGACCCGGCAGACGCTCGTGGACGCGTCGTGGCCCTGACCAAGGCCGGCCGGCAACTCGCCGACAAGCTCATCCGCGTGCACATGGCGAACGAGTCGGCCATCCTCGAGGCGCTCAACGGCGACGAACAACAGCTGCTCGCGTCCCTGCTCGGCAAGCTGCTCGCGTCCGTCGAAGCCGACCAAGGCTCCTAGCGGTCAGAGCCTGACGGCGGGGAAGGCTGCGTCGAGGACCGCGTCAGCGCCGCGATCACCGCCCGATCGGCCCACGGAAGGTCGGCTCCGACGTGGAAAAAGGCGTTCGAAGACCTCACCCGGGACCGTCTGAAGAACAACGGTCGGTCAGGCCGCTACACGGCCCGGCCAACCTCATCAAAGATTGAAATAGGCGGGGACTGGCGTCGTAAATCCGCGTTGGCTCAGCTGCGCGCCGAGGAGGGCGACTGGAGTGCTCCACGACGGAAAAACAATACAGCCGGGCCAGGGTGATCGTGTCGGCGTGAAAGAAATCGCAGGCCAGAATCCCGGACGCCTGAGCACCGCAAGAATTCGCCCCAGCTCGGTCCGGATCGTCGCGGAGCGGGATCGATGCCGGCCTTGTGCAAGATCCTCCAGACCGTGGCAGCACCCACCTTCCAGCCCAGGCTGGCCAGCTCTCCGGCGATTCGTCTGTAGCCCCAGGTCGGATTCTCGGCCGCCAGGCGCAGCACCAGCGCGTGGATCGTTGGTTTGGTCGGTGGGCGCTGCGGGTGCCGAAAATTACGTCCGTGCAGGTCATGCAGCATGTTGGTACTCATGGAGGACGCTGCCGAGCCGGTCTCGTCGGCGGATGTCAAGCTGATCGAGTCGGCAAACCTGCAGGTCACAGGCCGTGGATAGGGTTTTCGGCACCCACAGCACCCGCGGCCCCGAAACGATCACTACAAGATCCACGGAACCGGAGAAACCGCAGGTCAGCGGCCAGGGGAGTGGTAGGGCGCCCGGGGCTCGAACCCGGAACCTATGGATTAAAAGTCCACAGCTCTGCCAATTGAGCTAACGCCCCGCTGGTAACGAGCGTACCGGAGGGGACGGCCTCGCGTGATCCTCACCATGGGCGATCGGCCCCGGCGATCCGCCGCCCGTACGGGGCCGATCGCGCCTCGGGCGAGCGAGCGCGCGACCGGGTCGTGCGTATCGTTGCTGGACACGCGGGACGCGGACAAGATTCTCGCCGAACCCCGGCCCGACGGAGTGCCTTGGGCGCGGGCCGCAAGATTCTCCTGAGCGCCTGGCCTCCCGCAAGGCCGTTCGCGCCCGCCGGGAAGGTCTGGCAGCGCGGTCCGTCAGCGGTATGCGGAAACGCCGGTGATCGCCTCGCCCAGCACCAGCGTGTGGATCTCTTCCGTGCCCTCGTACGTGAGCACCGACTCCAGGTTCGTCATGTGCCGGATCACCGGGTACTCCAGCGTGACGCCGTTCGCGCCCAGCACCGTACGGGCCGAGCGTGCGACGTCCAGTGCCGCCCGTACGTTCGCGAGCTTGCCGAACGACACCTGCTGCGGCGTGACCTCGCCCGCCTCCTTGAGCCGCCCGACGTGCAGCGCGACCAGCCCCGCCTGGCCCAGCGCGATCTCCATCGCGGCCAGCTTCTGCTGCGTGAGCTGGAACGCCGCGATCGGCTTGCCGAACTGCTCGCGGCTGCCCGCGTACTCCACGGCCGCCTCGTAGCACGCGCGTCCCGCGCCGATCGCTCCCCAGATGATCCCGTACCGGGCCTCGGACAGGCAGCTCAGCGGCCCGCGCAGCCCGCGCACCTCCGGCAGCATCGCCGACGACGGCACCCGTACGTCCGACAGCGACAGCTCCGAGGTCACCGACGCGCGCAGCGACAGCTTCTTGTGGATGTCGCGCGCCGAGAACCCGCGGGTGTCCCGCGGTACGAGGAACCCGCGGATGCCGTCGTCGGTGCGCGCCCAGACGACGGCGACGTCGGCCACCGAGCCGTTGGTGATCCACAGCTTCGAGCCGTTCAGCACCCAGTCCGAGCCCTCGCGCTTGGCGTGCGTGCGCATGTTCGCCGGGTCCGAGCCGTGGTCGGGCTCGGTCAGGCCGAAGCAGCCGATCGCCTCGCCGGCGGCCATCCGCGGCAGCCACTCGCGCTTCTGCTCCTCCGAGCCGAACTTGTGGATCGCCGACATCGCCAGCGAACCCTGCACCGACACGAAGCTGCGCAGCCCCGAGTCGGCCGCCTCCAGCTCACGGCAGGCGACGCCGTACGCGACCGCGCCGGCGCCCGGGCAGTCGTACCCGGACAGGTGCATGCCGAGGAGACCCAGGGACCCCAGCTCGGGCGCGAGCTCGCGCGCCGGGAAGGTGCCGGCCTCGAACCAGTCCGCCACGTGCGGCGCGATGCGTTCGGCGGCGAATCGGCGGGCCGTGTCGCGGACCAGTCGTTCTTCGTCGGTCAGCCGGTCGTCGACGCGCAGCAGATCCATCAAGACCTCCCAGGGGGTTCGACCCTCAGCGTACGTTGGGATCCATGGCCCCCCGCGATCTGGTACGCCTCCTGACCGAAAAGGGCGTGCTCGGCGACGGGCGGGTGGCCGAGGCGATGACGGCCGTACCCCGCGAGCTCTTCGTACCCGAGAGCCTGCGCGCCGAGGCGTACGACGACAAGGTCCTGATCACCAAGCGGGACGGCGCCGGCGTGGCGATCAGCTCGGCCAGCCAGCCGGCGGTGGTCGCGATCATGCTGGAGCAGCTGCGGGTCGACCCTGGGCACTCGGTGCTCGAGATCGGCGCCGGCACCGGGTACAACGCGGCGCTGCTCGGCCGGCTCGCCGCCCGGGTGATCACCATCGAGATCGACGACGACCTCGCGGCGGCCGCGCGCGCACGCCTGTCCGGCGTGGCGAACGTCGAGGTCCGCACCGGCGACGGCTGGGCGGGCGCGCCGGACCACGCGCCGTACGACCGGATCGAGCTGACCATCGGCACGTCGGACATCTCCGTGGCCTGGCGCGACCAGCTCGCCGACGGCGGCCTGCTCGTGCTCCCGCTGTGGCTGCGCGTCGGCGTGCAGTTGTCGGTGGCGTTCCGCCGCGACGGCGACGTGCTGCGCGGCGAGAGCGTGTACGACTGCGGATTCCAGCGGCTGCGCGGGCCGCACAGCGGCCCTGAGGGGTTCGTGGCGGTCGGCGGGGGAGAGTTCCTGATCCTCGACGACGCGGCGCACGCCGCGCCGCTGCGCGAGCTGCTGCGCCAGACGCCGCGAGAGGAGCGGGCGCCGGTGATCGAACCGGCGGTGTTCGCCCGGATCGCGCTCACCGAGCCCCGCACGCTCGCGCTGTCCGACCTCTCCGGCGGGCTGAGGCCCGGCCTGTACGACACGCGGAGCGTGGTGGTGATCGACGGCGAGCGCATGCTGACGTACGGCTCGCCGTCCGCCCGCGACCGCCTGATCTACGGCCTGGGCGCGGCACGGCCGCTGGACCGCTCACGGCTGCGCGTGACGGCCGCGTTCGGGGACTCTCCGGCCCCGTCTCAGGGTTGGCGGTTCGTCCGGAGGTCGTGCGTCATCGATGTGGCCGAGGGGCCATAGGGGCTCTCTCAGGGACGGATCAGGGCAAGCCCCCATGGCGAAGGGGGTACGGACCCGGGCACGATCGAGGCATGAACGACGACATGACGCACGAACCCAGCGACACGACCGGCCCCCGCCGCCTCACCCGCACCCGCGACGGACGCATGATCACCGGCGTCTGCTCCGGCGCCGCGGCCTACTTCAACGTCGACCCCACCCTCGTACGGATCGGCGCGGCGGTGGTGACCATCCTCACCAGCGGCGCGGGCATCCTGCTGTACGCCGCCGCGGTGCTGCTCATCCCCGAGGAGGGCAAGGACGTCTCCATCGCCCAGGAGCTCATCAACAAGCAGACCAGTCGTAACTAGGCGGCGGCGCTGATCGCGCGGTCGTGGGTCGAGGCGATCACCTCGGTGCGCACCTGGGTCCACGACATGGCCAGCATCGTCGCCACCGTCAGGCCCGCCACGCCGGCGAGGGCGACGACCGGCTCCGGCCCGAGCACCTGGGCCAGCGCGCCGCCCGACAGGATGCCGATGCCCTGGCTGGCCAGGATGCCCGACTGGGCCAAGCCGAACGCCTGCCCCCGTCCGGACGGGGGCACGGCCGCCACGAAGGCGGCGTTGGCCGCCACCTGGTAGGCGCAGCCCACGCCGGACAGCGCCCACAGCGCGACGACCGCCCACAGCGGCGGGCGCAGCCCCGAACCCACCAGCGGCGCGCAGGCGAGCATCGCCATCCAGCCCATCATGCGCAGCCGGTTGTCGGGCCGGACGAACCGGCTGTACGCGAACGCGCCGATCACCATGCCCGTCGGCGTCGCCGACATGAGCAGCCCCACGATGAACGGGCTGTCGCCGAACGTTTTGGCGTACGGCGCGGCCAGCCCCTCCGGCAGCACGTAGAAGCCGCAGAGCCACGCGAAGCACACGAGCGGCCGGAGCGTGCGGTCGCCGAGCACCAGGCGGCCACCGCGGCGTGTGATCTGCCACAGCGACTCGCGGGTCTTGGCGTCGCGTAGCGGCGCCGGCCGCCGCCGTACGCCGGTCATGACGATGAGCGCGGACAGCACGAACGTCACCGCGTCGACCCCCAGCGCCTGGTGCGTGCCGACGACGAAGATCACCGCACTGCCCGCGAGGAAGCCCAGCATCTGCGTCAGCTGGTGGGTGATGTTGTTGATCGCCGAGCCCACGACGTACATGTCGCCGGGCAGCACCTCCGACAGCAGCGCGGCCCGCGCCGCCGTGAACGGCGTGCCCAGCAGCACGCTGAAGAAGATCAGCGCGCACAGGGCCGCGAACGGCAACGGCCGAACCGCCATCAGCGCGAGGATGCCGGCCCGCGCGAGGTCACAGACGATCATGACCCGGCGCCGGGGGAGCAGGTCGGCCAGGATCGAAAGCACGGGGCCGCCCAGGATCGGCGGCAGGTAGGTCAGGGCGTACGCGACGGCGGTCTTCAGCGGCGAGTGGGTGTTGTTGTAGACGAGCACGGCGAGAGCGACCTGGGCGAACTGGTCGCCGATGTACGAAAGGGCCTGGGCCAGCCAGAGGGAACGGAACTCGCCGACACCGAACACGTCGCCATAAGTGGCCTGCCGATCCAACGGCCGTCGATGTCGTCCACCCACGCGCGCTCCCCTGTCATCGCTGTCCGTGACCGGGCGGTCCCAGGGGATTATCTCACGCTGCGTCGCTGAGGTGTGACCCATTGTGTGCGAACGTGTGTATGGGAAAGATCACCATCCGAGTTCGTGGAGCCGTTCGTCGCCGATGCCGAAATGGTGAGCGATCTCATGCACGACGGTCACCCGCACCTCTCGTACGAGGTCGGCACGGGTCTCGCAGACGGCCAGCAGCGGACGCCGGAAGATCGTTATCCGGTCGGGCAGGAAGCCGGCGTAAGTGCCTCCGCGCTCGGTCAGCGGCACGCCCTCGTACAGGCCGAGCAGCACGCCTGCCTGCGGCGGAGGGTCGTCCTCGACCATGATCACGACGTTTTTCATGAGCCGGGTGAGCCCTGGCGGGATGGTGTCCAGCGCTTCGCCGACCAGTTCCTCGAACTCCTCGCGACTGACGTCGATCACATTGCCATTGTGCGTGGAGAGTGGCAGAAGCGAGCATAGGTACCAACGTGTTGACCCGAGTAATGACAGAAGTCCGCCGTGTCGCGGCGATGCGGCGTGTCCGGCTCCCCGCGCGGATCACGGCGGTGGTCGCGGTGGGATTGCTGGCGGGCTGGCTCGGCATGCTGTACGGCGGTCACGCCAGCACCGACATCGGCCCCGCCGACGTCACCTTCTCCCTCCGCCCGTCCCTCTCCGGCGGCACCGTGATCGACATCCCGCCGCTGGGCACGCTCCGCCTCGACAGCCACTCCGGCCCGGTCCGCATCGACGCCCAGGTCACCCAGATCCGTCCCGAACCCGCCCAGAAGCTCATCGAGGACCCGGCCGCCGTCGACCACCTCACCTCCACGATCGGCGGTGACATTCGTCACGGCTTCATCGTCATGATCGCCAAAGCCACGCTGGCGGCGCTGGCGTGCGCCGCCCTGGCCGGCCTCGTGGTGTTCCGCACGTGGAAGCGCATGCTGTGGTCGACCCTCGCGGCCTTCAACGGCCTGCTGGTCGTCGGCATCCTGGGCGCGGTCACGTTCGACCCGCAGTCGGTCGCGGAGCCGCGCTTCACCGGGATCCTCGCCGGCGCGCCCCAGGTCGTCGGCGACGCCAAGTCCATCGTTTCCCGCTTCGGGGCGTACCGGGCCCAGCTCGCGCAGCTCATCGGGAACGTCTCACGCCTGTACGACGTGACCTCGACGCTGCCGACGTACGAGCCCGATCCGACCACCATCCGCGTCCTGCACGTCTCCGACATCCACCTCAACCCGGTGGCGTGGAGCGTGATCCGCCAGGTGACCAAGCAGTTCAAGATCCAGCTCGTCATCGACACGGGCGACCTGACCGACCACGGCTCCAAGGCGGAGGAGAAGTTCGCCAACGACATCTCCAAGCTCAAGATCCCGTACGTGTTCATCCGCGGGAACCACGACTCCACCGACACCGAACGCGCCGTACGCCGGCAGAAGAACGCGGTCGTACTGGACAACCAGGTCAAGGACGTCGGAGGCCTGCGGATCTTCGGCATCGGCGACCCGCGCTTCACCCCCGACAAGACGACACGCGGAGACGACGTGGACGCCCGCGAGATGCTCGCCATCGGCCAGGGCGCCGCCGCGCAGCTGACGGCCTCCCACCAGGCCCCGGACGTGGTGCTGGTCCATGATCCAGCCGAGGGCCAGGCGTTCGACGGCACGGCGCCCCTGGTGCTGAGCGGCCACCTGCACCAGCGCTCGACCCGCCTGCTGCCCTCGGGCACCCGCCTGTTCGTCCAGGGCTCCACGGGAGGCGCCGGCATGCGAGGCCTGGAACACGAGCAGCCGACCCCGATCGAGATGTCGGTGCTGTACTTCAACCGCGCCAGCCACCGCCTCCAGGGCTGGGACGACATACGCCTGGGCGGCCTGGGCCTGACCTCGGCCCAGATCGAACGCACCCTCGAACCCAAGCCGGACCGCCCGATCGCCCCACCACCGTCCGCCCGAACACCGTTCACCACGCCCGCCTCACCGTCAGGTTCGCGGTCGGGCTCGCCGTCGGGTTCGCCCAGGTCAGGGAGTTCCAGCGCGGCGGGACGGCCGGGGTAGGGGAATCACTTTGGTGGTTGGGGCGGTTGTCCCCTATGCTTTCGGTGTCCCCGACGGCAGGCGCCAAGGGCAACACGGCGGCCACGCCGTCGAGTCCCCATCGTCTAGCGGCCTAGGACTCCGCCCTTTCAAGGCGGCAGCGCGGGTTCGAATCCCGTTGGGGGCACGATACCCTTCGGGGTAGCAAGGCAAGGTCCTGTGGAGCAGTTAGGAGTGCTCGCCACCCTGTCAAGGTGGAGGCCGCGGGTTCAAATCCCGTCAGGACCGCTGAGGCACCACCCGGTGCCGTGCGGGCAGGTAGCTCAGTCGGTACGAGCGTCCGCCTGAAAAGCGGAAGGTCGGCGGTTCGACCCCGCCCCTGCCCACTCCCTGAGACTAGCGAAAACAGCGTCCGACCTGCGGAGACAGGTTCGGGCGCTGTTCGCGTTGTGTCCGGTTGTGTTCGGCCGTCACCGGCCCTCGGCGAAGGTCTGTGCCCAATACGTGCCCAAGCTCCTGCCGCTCAGCGCGGGCGTCGATACAGGATCGATCTGGCTCACTTAAGTGGGGCGACCGCCCGTAGACCTCGGCGCTACGGCTCTGAGGGACGGTCGTCCTGATAGTCGAGGCCGAAGTTACGGACGATCTAGTCGCAGGCCCGTGCTTGAGCTACCACGCTGTCGAGCTCTTGCACACTGAAGGATTTATTGGCCCTCCATGTCATCGGGGTTGACCAAGATTTCGTCAACGCCTGGCACGACAACGTTGATCCAGTAGCGCACCGGTGCCAGGGTCGCAGACCCTGCCCTCTCCTGCGCCGGGTCTACCGGTGTGGACGTCCAGGTTCGATCAGGACGAAAAAGTTGATCCATCCGATCACCAACACCTCAAATGTCGGAAGGCTCGGTGGAACTCGGCAGGTGAAGCCGCGCTGCGGCTAGCGCAATGGTTCGTTACGACGCCAGTTGTGCCTTCGGGGCATGGGCGGCGCCCCTTGCTCCAGAGGGCTCCATGACGCCGTCCATTGGCTATCCGAGATGTCCGCATTAAACGGGCTATACGGCCACATCGAGTGTCGAGCCGCGAAACTGTCGGCTACCGGTCTAAGCTCATCACGCTGAGGCTCTCGCGTCTTCGCCTCGTCTTCGGCCGGTGACGATCGTACCGACCGGACTGGGGGAGGTCGGTACGCGGCGGTGTCGACCCGGCACCGTTGAAGTTCCCCCAAGGTGGGAGGACCGGATGCGCAAGCATCTTTGGAAATCCTGCGGCGACGGCGGTGACGTGAGTAAGCGGCAGCGTCGCGCTCCCAGCCCGTGGTGGTGGGTCCGGATCATCATCAGTTCGCTGTTGATGATCTGGCGGACCGTCATTTGGGTGCTCACCTGGCACGATCACTAGCCGAGTGAGTGGGAGAGGGCCCAGGGTGGCCACCCTGAGCCCTCCGCGAACGGCTCGGCTCCGCGTCTTTCATCTGGGCTCGGGGTCGAGCCTCTTCTTCATGAGATCTACAGATCTTCAGGTAGGGCCATACAGATCTCTAGCTATCGAACCACTCTCAAACTCTACGATGTGCACACCGGTTTAGCGAGCGCTTCTCGAGGGCGACGTGCGACGCTCCTCATCTCCGCAGGCTTATTCACTAGCGGAAAGCCGCCTCGATGCGCCGCTTAGCTGTCTCGTCTTGGCCCTCGATGCACTTGGCGTAGACCTTGAGCAAGGCAGAGACGCTGTGGCCGGCCCAGTCGGCGACTTGGGCGGGTGGGACGCCGCCGCTGAGCCATGTGGAGACGCAGGCGTGGCGGAGGTCGTAGACGCGTCGGGCGAGGGGTGAGGCGTACTCAGCGGGGCTGAGAGCGCCTTTGCGGGCGTTGTCCCACGCACGGCGGTAGGTGATCGTCGCGAGTTCGCCGCCGCGTATGCCGGCGAACACGCGTCCTTCCGGGCCCGGGTCGAACACTGTCAGGTGCCAGCGCAGGCGACAGCATATTCGGCACCTACAGGCTCAGCGCAGGCGGAGCAGTTTGTCGGCGGTGCCATGCGCGATCTTCTCCCGCACCTCGGGCGTCAGGGTGAGGCGGTCGAACCAGTCGGCGGCGCGCCGGTTGTCCGCATACGGGTAGTCGACCGAGAAGATCAGCCGGTCATCGCCGAACGTCTCCAGGGACAACCGGAACGGGCCGTCGTAGAAGTAGCCGGCGGTGGTGATCCAGAAGTGCTCGCGGAAGTAGCCGCTGACCGGCTTAGGCAGGCCCGTAGCGGACTGGGGAAGTTTGTCGTCGATGCGGGGCAGGTGGAACGGTATGCCCTCGCCGAGATGACCGAGGATCACCCTCAGCCCGGGGAGCCGGTCGAACACCCCGCCGACGATCATGCGTACTGCGTGCAGCGACGTCTCGTAGTGCCATCCGTAGGCGCCGGTGGCCAGGAGCTGGTTGACCGGGTCCTTGAAGCCGTTGTAGTACACATCTGCGACCGCCTTCGGCGGCGGGGCGGGGTGCAGGTAGATCGGCACGTTCAGCCGGGCTGCGGTTTCCAGGATCGGGTGAAAGAACGGGTCGTCGAGGAACCGGCCGGCGATGGTGCCGTGGATCATCGCGCCGACGAAGCCCAGTTCGCCGACGGTTCGCTCCAGTTCGGCCGCGGCCGCGTCCGGGACAGTGACCGGAAGCGTGGCGAAGGCGGCGAACCGGTCCGGATGCGCGGTGACCATGTCCTGCAGTTCCTTGTTGGCCTTTACGGCGAGCGGCACCGCGGTCTCGGCGGGCAGCATCCGGGGCGTGGGCGCCACCACGGACAGCACCTGCATGTCAATGCCGGCGGCGTCCATGTCGGCCAGCCGCTCGGCGACCGGGACCCGCAGGCGGCCCTGTACCTCGGACGGCAGCCAGGACAGATCCATGGAGCTGCTCATCTCCGGGATCGTGTGGTGTTCCTCGATCGCCACGACGCGCATTAGGGCGAACCTCCTTGAGCTGGTGCGAATGCGGTGGACACGACGTACAGCGTGCGTAGTCCGCGATGCCGCAAAGCGGCCATCATGCGCGACTGACTTTTCCGTTGGGCGCGAGCGGCATCGAGCGGATCCGGGTGCCGGTGGCGGCCCGGATGGCGTTGGCCAGCGCCGGGGCCACGGCGATCAGCGGGGTTTCGCCCCCGCCGGCTGACGGCTGGTCTGGCCGGTCGATGAGGATGGCCTCCACGGGCGGGACGTCCGGCAGGCGGGGCACCCGGTACTGCGACAGGGAGGCGTTGCGGATCACGCCGTCGGCGAAGTCCACCTGCTCGAACAGGGCCCCGCCCAGGCCCATCACGGTGGCGCCCTCGACCTGGTTGGCGAGGTTGGCCGGGTCGATGACCGCGCCGCAGTCAAAGGCGGTCACCAGCCGCAGCACGTGCAGCCTGCCGTCGTCGTCCACCCGGACCTCGGCGGCGGTGGCGACCCGGCCGCCCTTTTCCCATCCGCAGGCCAGGCCGAGGCCATGGCCCGCGGGCTGCTGGTCGTGCCGGTCCCAGCCGATCCGGTCGGCGGCCCGGCGCAAGACCGTGGCCAGCCGCTCGTCGTCCAGATGGTCTAGCCGGAACACCAGCGGGTCCGCCCCGGCCAGCCGCGCCATCTCGTCCATGTGCGACTCGCGTGCGAAGCTGTTCGCGGTGGCGGCCAGCGCCCGGTAGGAGCCCTGGGGCAGCGGAGAGTCCGCGGGCTGGTAGGCAATGCGCCGGCTTGGCACCCGGTAGGGGGTGTCGATGCCGGCCCGCCCGGAGTTGATATTGGTGAACGACCAGCCGGTGAGCTGCCCGGCAGCGTCCGCGCTGGCAGCGACGTCAATGACGGCGGCGGGCCGCAGGTACCCCCAGCGGAACTCTTCCTCCCGGCTCCAGGCCACCTTGACCGGGCCGCCGGCAGCCCGCGCGAGTCTCGCCGCCTCCAGGGCCGCGGCCGCGCCGTGCTTGCCGCCGAACCCGCCGCCGTAGTCGGGCACGATGACCTGGACGGCCGCCTCGTCCAGGCCGAGGGCCTCGGCCAGCTCCCCGCGGGCCCGGAACGGGGTGGACGTGCCCGTCCAGACCGTCAACCGCCCGGATTCCCACCGGGCCAGGGCGACGCGGGGCTCGAGCGGGACGTGGGCCACGTACGCGGTCTTATAGGTGGCCTCCAGCCGGAGCGGCCCGGACGCCAGCGCCGCGTCGACGTCGCCGGCAGCGTGCCGGTACGGGGCGCTGTGGCCCTGACCCTCGGCCGGGTGAGCGCGCAGGTAGGCTTCCAGTTCCGCCGGGCCGGGCTGGGGGGTCAGCTCCCAGTCCGCCGCGATGGCCGTGACCGCCGCGCGGGCCTCGCGGGCCGTGGGCGCCACCACGCCGACGAAGTCGCCGTCGCGGACGACCTGAATGCCGGGCATGGCCTGCGCCGCGGCCAGATCCAGCCCGAGCAGCCGGGCCCCGTAGGCCGGCGCCCGCAGCACGCATCCGTGCAGCATCCCCGGCACAGCCAGGTTGGAAGGGAACCGCTTGCTCCCGGTGACCGCGGTGCCGGCCGCGGCCGACCGCGCCGGGCGCCCCGCCCGGCGCCAGGCATCCGGATCGGTGACCTGCTCATCCGCGCGGGCCTGCTCCACCCGGCGCATCCCGGTTACCAGCTCACCGAACGAGGCGCTGGGCGCCCCGTCCGGGCCGACCGCCATTCCCTCGGCCAGGGTGACGTCGGCCTCGGCCAGGCCGAATCGCTGCGCGGCGGCCTCGCGCAGCACCCGCCGCGCCGCCGCCGCCGCGCGGCACAGCAGCGGCGCCGCGTCCGGAATGGACCGGCTGCCGAACGTGCCCATGTCGAACGGGGAGACGCCGGTGTCGCCCATCAGCACCCGGACCGCCCCGGGGGGTACCCGCAGCTCCTCGGCCACCAGCAGCGACAGCGCGCCCCGGGTCCCCTGCCCGGCCTCCACCTTGCCGGTGAAGGCCGTCACCACCCCGTCCGGCCCCACGTGCAGCCAGGCCCGCGTGCTGGTGGTCAAGACACCCGGGGCCGTCTCCCGCTCGGCGACGCTGACCAGGCCCTCCGGCAGCCCGGCCAGGAACGCGTCAGGATCCGAGGCGACCAGGTCCCAGGGCCGGGTCGCGGCGCCGGCCGCGACGGCCGGCTCGGCGGCCGGGACCGGCACCGGCTCCAGCGACTCCGGCTGCTCCATCAGCTCGGCCGCCCGGTGAACCGCCGCCCGGATCCGCGGGTAGGTGCAGCACCGGCACAGGTGCCCGGCCAGTTCGGCGTCGATCCGGGCGTCGTCGGGGTGAGGGACGCGGGCCAGCAGCGCCGCGCAGCCGGTCAGCCAGCCGGGCGTACAGTAGCCACACTGCATCGCCCCGGTCTCCATCCAGGCCTGCTGCACCGGGTGGAGCAGGCCGTCCTCGGCCAGCCCTTCCACCGTCGTTACCTGGTGCCCGGCGGCCTCGCCGGCCGGGGTGGTGCACGCCGTCACGGCCCGGCGGCCCAGCAGCACCGTGCAGGCCCCGCACATCCCCTCGCCGCAGCCCAGCTTGGGTCCGGTGATGCCCAGCTCCTCGCGGAGCACCTCGAGCAGGCTGCGCTCCGGCCCTGCGGCCACCTCGCGGGCGACGCCATTAACGGTCACCGTGAACCCTGGTTCCATGGTGCTCCTGTCCATCTGTGATTCGCCGCAGGCGCCACCTGCGGCGTCCTCTGCGCTCAGCGCCGGCGCCGAGCGTCCACGAGTTCGCACCGAACGAATCTAGACGCTACGATACAGTATCGAAACTATTCCGTAGCGGTGGCGGTACGGCGAGGAGGCCGGCATGAGCCGGACCCACGGGGTCGGCGACACGAGCAAGGCTCGCGGTCGTGGCGGCCGTTACCTGGACAGCTCACGGGACCTGGCCCTGCGGGAGGCGGCGCTCGCCGTGCTCGCCGAGGTGGGCTACGACCGCCTGACCATGGATGCCGTGGCCGCCCGGGCCGGCGCGGCCAAGACCACGATCTACCGGCGATGGCGGGACAAGGCCGACCTCGTCGTCGACGCGCTCAACAGTCTCAAGGGCGTCCCCGACGTCCCGGACACCGGATCACTGCGGCAGGACCTGCGCGCCTTGGCCGAATCCATCACCAGCGCGGAGAGCCGGTTCGGCGCCCGGGTGACGACCGGCATGGTCAGCGCCCTGGCCCGCGACGCCGGACTGCGGCGGGTCTTCTGGGAGAACTTCCTCGCGCCACGGATGGCAGCCTTCCGGACGGTGTTCGAGCGAGCTGAGGCCCGCGGTGAGATGCCCGAAGGCCACGACCTGGACCTGCTGGCCGGCCTGTTCCCCGCGCTCGTCCTCCAGCGGCTGCTGATGCCCGGCGAGCCACCCGATACCCGGTTCGCCGGCCAGATCATGGACGAGGTCGTCTACCCCCTGGCCACAGCACCAGCCGCACCCGCCGGCCCTGGCCGCTGAGCGACGTGGCATGGGGGCCCGTCGATGTCAGCGGTTTCGAGGGGCTACCAGGCCGGATTCGTAGGCGAAGACGACCAGCTGAGCGCGGTCGCGGGCATGGAGCTTGATCATGGCCCGGTTGATATGGGTTTTCGCGGTCATTGGACTGATCACCATGCGGTCGGCGATCTGGTTGTTGGACAGGCCCTGCGCGGCCAAGACGACGGCCTCGCGTTCGCGGTTGGTCAGGTCCTGCAGCCCGGTGCCGACTTCCGTGTTGAGCGGCAGTTCGACTTACCGGCTGATCAGCATTTTGGTGATCGACGGTGCGAGCAGGGCGTCGCCGCGTGCGGCGACGCGTACGGAATGAAGGAAGTCTTCTGGCTCGATGTCTTTGACCAGGAATCCGCCGGCGCCCGCGCGTAGTGCGTTGAAGACGTACTCCTCAAAGCCGTAGTTGGTCAGGATGACGACATGCACCCCGGCCAGAGCCGGGTCTGCGGCGATGCGGCGGGTCGCCTCCAGGCCGTCCATGACCGGCATCTGGATGTCGATGAGCGCGATATCGGGCAAGTGCTCCTTGATGAGCGCCAGGCTCTCCTCGCCGTTGCCGGCCTCGGCCACCACTTCGATGTCGTCCTCCGCATCGAGCATCGCCCGGAATCCCCTCCGAAGGAGCGGCTGATCGTCGGCCAGCAGGACACGGATCATGACGGTCGGCCGACGGGGAACTCGGCCTGGACCCTGAAGCCGCCCTCGCTACGCGGTTCCGCGCGCAGACGGCCGCCGAGCGCGGTGACTCGCTCACGCATCCCGAGCAGCCCGATCCCGGGCGTCGGGGCGGTGCCCGGCATGGCGTTGCCGTCGTCATCGACCCGTACGGCAAGGGTGTCCGGTCGGTAGTCGATCTGGATCGAGGCCGTCGTGGCGGCAGCGTGACGGGCGGTGTTGGTGAGCGACTCCTGAACGATCCGATAGGCGGCCTGATCCACTGCGGCGGGCACGTCGTGTCGTTGTCCTTCGATCGTCAGTGTCGTGCTCAGGCCCATCCCACGGGCCCGTTCCATCAGGTCCGGGACGTGATCGAGCCCATGCGACGGCGTCTCGGCGTCGTCGCGCAGCGTCTTCAGGGTCATGCGTAGTTCCCGGGTCGCCTCCCGGCCGGCCTCCTGGATCGCCAGCAGGGCCTCCGGCACGTCTTCGCCACGCTTGCGGGCCAGGTGGACGGCGGCGCCGGACTGCACCCTGATGATCGAGATGTGGTGAGTGAGTGAATCGTGGAGTTCCCGCGCGATGTGCAGCCGCTCCTCGCTGGCGCGATGTCGAGCGGTCTCCTCCCGGGTGCGTTCGGCTTCGTCGGCACGCTTCTCGGCCTGCCGCAGTGCTTCACCAGCGGCAGCGGCGGCGATCAGCCAGGCCAGCCCGAGGGCGTTTCGGGCCTGGGCGAGCGCCTCGCTCACGGTCCTGTCGAGTGGGGAGGCCAGTATCGCGAGCGGGAGAGTGACCAGCATGGTCGCGCTCGCCGCCGCCGTGATCTTGCGGTGCCCGGCCCGCACGGCGGCGTATACCGCGAACAGGAACGCGACGGTGGGTACCTCGAAACCGGCAGCCTGCCAGCTCAACGCGCACAGCCCGGTGACGGCCAGGACGGGAATCGGAGCGCGGTTGGACACTGCCAGCGCCAGGCCGCTGGTCACAATCAGCGCATAGCCGAGTAGATCGAGATCCGTGCCGGGGTGATGTCCGGCCAGGCCGGTGACCAGTTGGATCGCCGTCACGCAGACGGCGATCGCCCCGTCTCTGACGCTGGCCCGATCTGTGCCCATGTGCGCACCTTAGCCAGGTCTTGCCGCGTGCGATTCCTGCTGGCGGACGAACGGTCATCTACCGCGCACGCAGTACGTTCACCGCACCTGCGGCTCCCGCGGTATCAGGGTGCGTCATTAACCGTAGCGCGGATTGCCTGCGTTCGGGGGACGACCGGAATTGCGGTCGACAGGCAAAATCGGGCCCTACTCCCGCATTTCAGTCTGCTTTGTGAAAGTGCAGAAAGGCTCGAGGAGAAGATGATGGCAACCGAGACTCCCCGTACGGGTGGAGTTCTGGCGAGGCTGGCCCGATTCTGTTACCGTCGCCGCCGCTTGGTCCTCATGACCTGGATCATCGGCGTGATCGTCGTGGCGTTTGTCGGCTTCGGCTATGGTGCCGCCTCCGACAACGACTTTTCCGGCGGAGACTCCGGATCCGCCAAGGCGCAGGGGCTGATCGAGAAGCACTTTCCCGAGCAGCAAGGGGATACGCTGACTCTCGCGATCAAGGCAGAAAAGGGGATCGATGACCCCGCGACCCGGCGCAGGATCGAGAAGGTCATCGCCGATCTGGCCGCCTCATCTATCACGGGACCGGTGACCTCGCCTTATCAGGACGAAAGTCTGGTGACGAAGGACCGCCGTATCGCCCGTACGACCATCCCGCTGACCAAGAAAGAGGCGACGAAGGCCGAGGTCAAGCCCCTGGTGGCCGCGGTCAAGGACGCCTCCGGTGACGGCGTGACGCTGGGGCTGGGCGGGGAGAGAGCAGAAAAGGCGGAGACCCCCAGTCCGGGTCCGGCCGAGAGCGTGGGTGTTCTGGCGGCAGCGGTGATCTTGTTCATCGCCTTCGGGTCACTGGTGGCGATGGGCTTGCCGATCGTGACCGCGCTCCTGTCGATCCTCGGCGGCATCGGCCTGATGAAGCTGGTGGGGTACGTGTTTCCCTCGCCGGACTTCACGGTGATCCTCGCCGCCATGGTCGGGCTCGGCGTCGGCATCGACTACGCACTGTTCATCGTGACCCGCTACAAGGACAGCCTGCAGGGCGGCGACGAGCCTGAGAGCGCCGCTGTCAAGGCCATCACGACGGCCGGTCGTGCGGTGCTGTTCGCCGGCACGACCGTCGTGATCGCGTTGCTGGGCCTGGTCGTCATGGGACAGCGGCTGATGACCGGAGTTGCCATCGCCACGTCGGTGATCGTGCTCGTGGCGATGATCGCCGCGGTGACCCTGCTGCCGGCGTTCCTGGGCTTCACCGGCCGCAAGATCAGCTTGCTGCGTCTGCCCCGTCGCACGTCCCGCCGGCAGGGGGCCGGCAGTGTCCCGTCCGGGGAGCGTCGCACTCCCGCAGAGCGCTGGGCCGCCGTGGTGCAGCGCAGGCCGCTGGTCGCCGCGATATCGGCCGGCGTGGTCCTGTTGGTGCTGGCCGCCCCCACGCTGTCGATGCGGCTGAGCCTGCCCGACGCCAGTGTCCAGCCCCACGACAGGAGCAGCTACACCTCATACAAGATCGTCTCCGAGGGCTTCGGTCCCGGCTACGGCGCTCCATTGATCTTCGCCACCCGACTCGGCTCCAAGGACGCCGATCTACGTCCCCTCGTCGGAGCGGTCAGCAAGACCAAGGGCATCGCTTACGTCACCCAGCCTCGCGTCAGCAAGGACGGACAGGCCGCGACCTTCATGGCCTTCCCCAAGACCGGCTACCAGGATGCGGCGACCACGGACCTGGTGCACCGGCTCCGCGACGATGTGCTGCCCAAGGCCCCCGGCGGCGCAGGGGTCTACGTCGGCGGCCCGAACGCTGGCACGATCGACTACGCCGACGAGGTCGGCTCGCGCCTGCCCTTGATGATCGCGGTCGTCATCGCGCTGTCCCTGGTGCTGTTGATCGCGTTGGTCCGGTCGGTCACGATCGCGTTGCAGGCCGCCGTGATGAACCTGCTGTCGATCGGCGCCGCCTACGGCGTGATCGTCGCGGTCGTGCAGTGGGGGTGGCTGGGCTCGGCCCTCGGTTTCCCGACCGCCATGCCGATCACGACCTGGGTGCCGATGATGATGTTCCCGGTCCTGTTCGGCCTGTCCATGGACTACGAGGTCTTCCTGATCTCACGGGTCCGCGAGGAGTACGAGCGCACCGGCGACACCCGGATGGCCGTCACTCGCGGGCTGGCGCGGACCGCCAAGGTCATCACGGCCGCGGCCGCCATCATGATCGCCGTCTTCACGACCTCCCTGCTCGGTCCCGACGTCGCGGTCAAGCAGGGGGGTCTGGGCATGGCCGTCGCGGTGCTCGTCGACGCCTCCATCGTCCGGATGGTCCTCGTTCCCGCGGTGATGGAACTGTGCGGCAAGGCCAACTGGTGGATGCCCGGACGCCGGACACCGAACGCGACCTCGACCGCACAGGCCGTGAGCCCCGTCGGGTCATGCGGCCGGTCTCAGCCCGGCGCGTATGCCGTACGCGGCGGCGCCGAGGGCCAGCACCCCGGCCCCGGCGATCACTGATGAGACGGGGAGGGTGAACGCCAGCAGCAGGCATCCGCCCAGGCCGAGCACGGGAACGACCCGGGGCGGGCGCCTCTCGGCTGCGGTCAGGGTCCAGGCGGAGGCGTTGGCGATGGCGTAGTAGACCAGGACCGCGAACGAGGAGAAACCGATCGCTCCCCGAACGTCGACGGTGGCGGCCAGGACAACGACGACGACGCCCACCGCCAGTTGCGCGTGGTGCGGGACGCCGTACCGGGGATGGACCGCGGCCAGGGCGTGCGGCAGGTGCCGGTCCCGTGTCATCGCCAAGGTGGTGCGTGAGACACCGAGGATCAGCGCCAGCAGCGAGCCGAGCGCCGAAATGGCGGCGCCGACGCGCACGACCGGGACCAGCCCTGGCACTCCGGCGGTGCGTACGGCGTCCGCCAGCGGCGCGGTGACGCCGGCCAGCCTCGCCGGGCCCAGCGCCATCAGCACCGCGACGGCCACGGCCGCGTAGATGATCAAGGTGATCGCCAGCGCCAGCGGGATCGCCCGCGGGATCGTACGGTCCGGGTCCCGCACCTCCTCACCCAAGGTGGCGATCCGCGCGTATCCGGCGAAGGCAAAGAACAACAGCCCGGCCGCCCGTAGGACACCCCATCCGGGCGCCTCCCCACTCAGCTCCAGGCGGGCAACGTCGGCGCCCTGACCGGTCAGGCAGACCGCCACCACCACGGCGAGCGCGGCCACCACAACGATGACGATCACCCAGGTCAGTCCGGCGCTCTTTTTGACACCGACATAGTTGACGGCCGTCAGCACCACCACGGCGGCGACCGCGACCACCCGGGCATGGCCTGGCCAGGCGTAGGCACCCACGGTCAGCGCCATCGCCGCGCACGATGCCGTCTTTCCGACCACGAACCCCCACCCGGCCAGGTAGCCCCAGAATCCGCCCAGCCGCTCCCGCCCGTAGACATACGTTCCGCCGGAGGCGGGATAACGGGCGGCCAACCGCGCCGAAGACGTGGCGTTGCAGTACGCGACCACTGCCGCGATCGCGAGGGCGGGCAACACCCACGACGACGCCGCTGACGCGGCCGGAGCGAGCGCGGCGAAGATCCCCGCCCCGATCATTGAGCCGAGGCCGATGACCACGGCATCGCTCAGTCCGAGGCGTCGTTGCAGGCGTCCCGGATCGTTCGTGGTCGCTTGCCGTGTCATGGGCCGATCCTCGTCAGCGGGCGGCGGGCTGGAAGAGTTCGACGACGTTGCCGGACGGGTCCAGGAGCAGGATCTGTGACCCGCCTGGCCCGGTGACGATGTCGTTGCGGAAGGAGAGCCCGGCCGTGCGCAGCCTGTCCACCTCGGCCGCCAGGTCATCGACGATCAGGTGGATACGGTTCCAGCCGCCCGGACCGGGCCTGGTGCCGTCGGGCATGGGCCGTCCAGCCGATGACTTCGGCCCGCCCAGCAGCAGCCGCAGCCTGCCGCGGGTGACGTCGGCGAACGCGGGCGCCGCTGATGAGCGCAGCTCGAATCCCAGGTGAGTGGTGTAGAAGTCGACGGCTTCCTGAACGTCGTCGACCATGTAGCGGACGTTGACCATCTCGTCGGACATCGTCAGTCCTCCCTTGACAGGTGGTGGAGCAGGAAGCGGACGCGCGTCTCAAGTTCCGCGGCGGTTCGCTCGAACGCCGGATACTCGCCCTCGGCCGCCGGGTCGGGAATGCTCCAGTGGATCAGCTCTGGTGGACCGGGAAAGTCGGGGCAGACCTCGCGAACCCGATCACACAGGCTGATCACGGCGTCGAAGTCCTGGTCGGTGAACTCGCTCAGATGCTGGACCCGCTGGCCGGAGATGTCGATATCGAACCGCTCGCGCATCACCTGTACGGCGTCCGGGTGCAGACGCTTGGGATGGCTGCCCGCGCTGAAGACCTCTACCGCCTCCCCGCCGCGATGTCGGAGTAGGGCCTCGGCGATCTGAGAACGCGCGCTGTTCCCCGTGCACAGGAACAGCACGCGAGCCGCGGGCGAGACCTGCGGCGTACGAAGAGGCGGGGCCGGCCGTAGACCCGGATGAAGCGCTGCTGCGGCATCGGCGAGCAAGTCCCCACAGCGCGCCAGGTCGATCCGGTAATAGGTATCTCGCCGGTCGGCTGAGCTACGCCGCATCGCCACCAGACCACCAGCCCGCAACCGGGCGAGATGGTACGAAACCAGGCTCTGCGGCTGGCCGACCAAACGGGTCAGCTCGCGCACCTGCCGGTCACTTCTCGCCAGTTCACCGAGCAGCCGCCACCGCAGCTCGTGGCCCGCCAGGGCCAACACGTCGGGAGGCTTCCCATCCACAGCCGAGACGATACATCAAACTAATTTGATCGAACTACGGTCAGCGAGGCCATCGACAGACCTGCCACAACGCTTCACCGGCTCGCACCGCCTCCGCGGCCGGCGGTACGGACTCGCACGTACCGCCGCCAACCGGTGTACTGCCTGGCGCGTCCTCTCGAGGGGGGCGCGAGAGGGGAGTTGGGCGTGGCGGCAGAGAACATCGACGATGTCGTGGACGGGCTTGCCGGGATCGTGCGGGAGGCCGGCCGCGCCGGTGACCGGGTCGGGTACTTCGCGGCGCTTTACCGACAGGTGACCGTTGAGGTCCGTACGGCCGTTCACGGTGGGCTGTTCGACGATGGCGCCAGAATGGACCGTTTCGATACGCACTTCGGCAACCGCTACTTCGACGCGTACGACGCCTGGCGGCGTGATCAGAGCGGGCCGCGTTGTTGGCGCGAGGCGTTCGGACTGCTCGACGACCCCGACACCATCATCGTCCAGCACCTGATACTCGGTGTGAACGCGCACATCAACCTCGACCTGGCCGTCGCCGCTGCGCGGACCAGTCCAGGCGAGGCCATCCATGCGTTGCGACGCGACTTTCTACTGATCAACGGCATCCTTGCGCGGGTGGTGGTGGCAATGCAGGACTCGGTCGACGCCCTGTCGCCATTCATGTCGCTGCTGGATCGGGTCGGAGCCCGCACCGACGAGCGGATCCTCGACTTCAGTGTCCGTCAGTCCCGCGAGGAGGCGTGGTACAACGCCGTCCTGCTCGCCGGTCAGAACGAGGAGGAGCGCGAGGCCACCATCCAGCGGCTCGACGTTCGGGCCGCCGTGCTCGCACGGTTGATAGCGCGACCGGGCAGCCTCGTCCGGCCGGCCCTGGAGCTGATCCGAAGCACTGAGAATGATGACGTGCCGGCCGTCATCAATCATCTGGACAACGCCATGGAGCGACCCTCCGCCCGGCAGGAGACGGGGTGACGATCGGCGGATCGACCGTTACGCCCGCTGTGATCAGGTCCGGTGTAGGCGCACAAAGGATCATCGGTGGGCGGGTTTTCCGTAGAGGGAGACCCTGTCGTCGCGCTCGAAGTCGAATTTCCGGCCGAGGAACAGGTCGGCTCGAGGTGGCTCACGTGCGATGTTGATCGTCCAGTCGTCGTAGGTCCATTCCATCGAGTAGCCAGAGAGTCTGAAGTTCGCCTGGTATCGCGCGCTCTGGCCGGGTTCAAGGGTGCATATGTGGACTATGCGTCGACTGATCGGGTAGGACGCCCAGACCGGTCGGCGTTCAACTCGGATTGCGCCGTCCGGTTCGCGCTTCAGACGCAGCCAGTCCACCTCGGAAAGGTCGTCGTGGATGCGGAAGTCCTCGGATCGGGCATATCCGTCGGCCTCGCGCATCAAGACCTCGTGCACCAGCACCTGGCCGCTCCCACCGCGCGGGAACGGGAATGCGTTCGGAAGCCGGCCCCGCGCGGTCGCCTCAACCGCACCCCTGCCACGCGCGGTCCAGACGATGCGAACCCGCTGGACGACCAACACGGAATCGATCATGCCACCCCCGCGGTCTCCAGGGCTTGGCGCATGACCTTCGAGCCTTGTTCGACGAACTCGGCGATCGGGGTGGCGAGAGTGGCGGGGAGGACGTCGGTGTGCCAGACGAACCTGGTCCGCCCGTCGGTTTCCGCCAGAGCCTGCATCGAGGTGGTACTCCCGGTCAGGCCGCGGCGATGCAGAAAGGGTGTCCTTCGGGGTCGGCGAGGACCGTCCAGCGGCCTTCGCCGGGCTGGAAGTCAGGCTTGGTCGCGCCCAAGGCCAGCAGTTCCTTGGTCATGGCGTCGAGGTCGGCGGCCGTGAAATCGAGGTGGGCGTGCTTGGCGGCGTCCGGCCATCGCGGCCCCTGGTATCCATCGACCCGCTGGAAAGCGAGCTGGATGGGTCCTTCCCCCAGGTAGGCGGAATCGCCGTCGCTGTGGGTGATCTGCCATCCGGTGATGGTCTGGTAGAACTCGGCGAGCACGGTGACATGCCGGCCGCCCATCACCCGAACACGGCGGCATCGCGGGCCGGTACGCCGGGCGTCCCGTCGGCAGGACGGTCAGCGCCGCGCTCGGATCACCGGCGTGAACCCCGCCCGATCCACGACGAACGTGCGCCATCTCGCCAGGTCGGCATCGAACGCGGAGTACTAGGCTCGGCGGCCGTGACGGTTTTGATCACCGTGTGGGGAGCATCTCCGGGCGTGGGCAAGTCGACGCTGTGTGGCGGACTGTCCCGTTGGCTGGCCGATGCGGGACTGCGGGTGGACCACTTCCGCGAGGAGGAGGTCCTGACCAGGCCGCAGTTCGCTGCGGTGGCCGAGGCTTTCACAGCGACCGGTGCCGTCGACGTAGAGACGTTGATCGCGTCAACGGCCAAGTTCGTTGATTCGGTTCTGGCGAGTGGCGATGACGTGGTGATCGCGGACGCCCTGGTGCCGTTCGTGCCGACGTTGCTGGCCATGGGGCACGGTGAAGAGACGATCGACGCGTTCATGGCCGACCTCACGGAGGTGCTCGCACCGGTCTGTCCCGTCATGGTCTTCCTCGACGGAAATGCCGAGGTCGCACTGTCCCGAGCCGCGAGAAGGGATGGGGAGCAGTGGCTGGACTGGTATGTCAGAAAGCTCGCCAGGTACGAGGTGAGCCCCCCGGTGACAGACGTCCCGTCGGCGGTGAGGTATCTGTTGCGCGAGCGTGCGGTGACGCTTGGCGCAGTCGGCCGGAAGGACTGGGGCCTCGTGGTGATCGAGCGAGCCGATGAACTGCCCCAGGATGAGGTGCTGAGAGTCGCGCAGCAGGGCCTGATGCCGTGGCTGGGCAGCACCGTCACACCCGGATAGGGCGGGAAGCTCGTCTCGGTGGTCACGTGACCAGGCGCAGCCAGGCCGCCGCGAGTGCGGCGTGACCGGCCGGCGTCGGGTGCACGCCGTCCGCGGCCCAGTACTCCGGCCCGGTCGTCGCGGCCAGCTCGGCGAACATGCCGTCGGCGGCGAGCAGGTGCGCGCCGTACTCGCGGGCGAGCTCGCGCACGACCTGGATCTTCGGGTCCAGGTCGGCCCGCCACTCCTTCCGGACCTCGACGCCGAGGTTCGCGTCGCCGACCTCGGCAGGGCCGCGGACCGGCAGGAGGAACGGCTCGATGAGGATCAGATCGACACCTGCCTCGGCGAGGGGCGCGAGCAGGCGGTCGTAACCTGCCGCATAGTCCTCCGCGGGGATCACGTAGCCGTCCGGGGCGTACGTGTGCCAGCCGACGTCGTTGATGCCGACGAGGATCGACACCACGTCCGGACGCGCGTCGAGCACGTCCGCCTGCCACCGGGGTTCGAGGTCCATCACCTTGTTGCCCCCGATCCCGGAGTTCAGCCAGGTCACGGCCCGCTCCGGGTGCCGGAGTCCCCACTCGCCCGCGATGCGCAGCGGGTAGCCGAACCCGAGGCCGTGTTCGCTCTCCAGCCGTTGGCAGTCGGTGATCGAATCGCCGGTGAACATCACGGTGCTTCCCGGTCGGAGGGTGATCGTCATATGCGCTCCTGGAACTCGGTTGAGGAGAGGAAAGGTTCGTGTTCGCGTCGTTAGATCTCCGGGCTGCCGAACCAATGGCGAGCGGCCCGTTCAAACGCTTCACGATCAGGGGCGCGATCACCTGCCCAGGCGACCATGCCGTCAGGCCGGATGAGCACGGCACCTGTTCCGAAGCCGTTTCTCGCCGGTCCGGCCACGTACCGGATCCGGCTCTCCCAGCCCATCGCTGAACCGTGTAGGCAGCGGTCGACGCTGAAATCGAGCGCGACGCCTCGTCCATCCTGCATCAGGTCGCCGAGGCGAGTGCCGTCCTCAAGCCGCAGGTCCGGGGCGTTGCGACCGACCAGCGGCTGCTCGCTGCCAAGGTCGTAGCGGATCGACGATCCCGACATCTTGTCGAACACGTAGGTCGTTCCGTCACGGGTCCCGATCAGGTCGCGAATCACTCCTTGGATCGCCTGTGCGTGCGGGTCCGGCTTCATGACCGCCGCCTGGGCGCGCGTCCAGTCGAGCGCCCAGGCGCCGATCGGATGGCGCTCGCGGGCGTAGGTGTCGAGAAGCCCGTCCGGCGCGTACCCGCGTACGGTCGCCGCGAGCTTCCATCCCAGGTTCATGGCGTCGCCGATGCCGAGGTTGAGCCCCTGCGCTCCCAGGGGAGAGTGGATGTGAGCGGCGTCGCCCGTGAGCAGGACGCGCCCTTGCCGGTAGGTCGTCGTCTGCATCGCCCGATCGGTGAAGGTCGAGGCGAGATGGACCTCGCTCAGCGTCACGTCGGTGCCGGATACACGACGCAGAACCGCCTGGAGATGTTCGCGAGTCGGCCGCCGCGAGCGATCGAACGCGCCGCCGTCGGGCTCCAGCATGCCGATGTACCCCTCCGCGGGCGTCCGGAGGTACAGGCCCGTCGGCGTCAGGTTGAACCCAGGGCGCAGCTTGCCGGGATCGGCGATGGTGGCGAGCACGACGTAGCCGGTGAACTGCGGCTCGGTGCCGACGAAGTCGAAGCCCGCGAGCGTACGCACCGTGCTGCGTCCGCCATCGCAGCCGACGACCCAGCGCGCCGTGTGTTCGTGCTCGCCGGCTTGCGCGACCACGCTCTCGTCGTCCTGGGTGACGGCGGAGACCGCGACGCCGCGCCGGACCTCCACGCCGAGCTTGGATGCCCGCTCGGACAGCACCGTTTCGACCGCTTCGAGGTTCGTCATCACGCCTCCCTCGCGGGAAGCCGGAACGGCAGGGCGGCGACGTCGACCTTGGCCGGATCGAGCATCATGCCGGCGAAGTGGCCCACGCCACGAGGGGGCGACGGCTCATCCGCGCCGGGATCGTCGTGGACGCCCGACGCCGTCAGCAGCGGGTGCGGCATCCCGCGGCGGTAGAACGCCTCGACCGACGCGGCGGACAGGCCCCGCATCCCGAGCGGGTCCGCCTTCCACGGGGAGCGGGGCTCCGGCTCCCGTTCGAGCACCAGGACAGAGCAGCCCGCGAGGCCGAGTTCGCAGGCGAGGAACAGACCGACCGGGCCGGCGCCCACGATCACTACGTCATGCACGAAGAACTCCCCTTCCGAAGCTCACCGTCAGTTCTCTTCCGGCACGCAAAGACTGAAGCGAGCCGCTCACACGGCGCTCACACGGCGCTGACAAGGGGAAAGCCATGATTTGGGGACTCGAGGGTGCGCCCGCGAAGATTGGGAGATGGACGGGGATACGCGGCTTCGCGTCACGCTGCTCGGCGCCTTTCAGGCGTCTCGCGGTGACGCCGCCCTGCCCGTTCCGGGCGCGCGGTTGCTAGGTCTGGCCGTACGGCTGGCGCTCGCCGGCGGGCGGGCGGTCGAGCAGGGCGTCCTGGTCGACGCGATCTGGGCCGAGGACCTGCCGGCCGGCCCCGCCCACGCCCTGCAGGCCCTTGTCTCCCGGCTGCGCCGGACCCTCGGCTCGGCCACCGCCGTCGCGCAGGTCACGGGCGGCTACCGGCTGGACGTGGACGCGGCCGACGTGGACGCGATGCGGTTCGAGCAGCTCACCGCCGTCGGCCGCGACCGGTTGCGCGCCGGCGACCCGAATGCCGCGGCGGCCGTGCTCGGCGAGGCCGTGGCGCTGTGGGGCGACCGTCCCGGCGCCGAGCCCACGGTCGTCGCCGCGGTGGCGCCCGCCGCCGCGACCCGGCTGGCCCACGCCTCGGTCGAGGCCGTCGCCGACCTCGCCGCCGCCGAGCTGACGCTGGGCCGTGCCGACGCGGCCGCCGCCCGCCTGACCGCCCTGCTCGCCGAGCACCCCGTCCACGAGCGGGCGGCCGCGCTGCTCATGGACGCGCTCGCCGCGCAAGGGCGCCAGGCCGAGGCCCTGGCCTGGTACGAGCGGGTCCGCGAAACCTTGGCCGACGTCCTCGGCACCGACCCGGGCGCCGCCCTGCGCGAGCGCCACCTGCGCCTGCTGCGCGCCGAGCCGCCCGCCCCGGCCGCCGACGCCGCGCGGACCAGGCCGGGTAACCTGCCCGCGCCGCTGACCAGCTTCATCGGGCGCGACGACGACCTCGCCCGGATCGACACGCTGCTCGCCGCCGGGCGCCTGGTCACCGTGCTCGGTCCCGGCGGCGCCGGCAAGACCCGGCTCGCCGTCGAGGCCGCCCGCCGCCACCGCCACGAGTACCGCGACGGCGCCTGGATGATCGACCTCGCCTCGGTCACCGAGCCGGCCAAGGTCGGCGCGGCCGTGCTCGCCGGGATCGGGCCGCGCGGCGGCGCGATGTTCGAGGCCCGGATGCGGGTCGAGGGCGACGAGCTGGACGTGCTCGTCGACCGGCTCGACGACCGGCAGAGCCTGCTGCTGGTCGACAACTGCGAGCACCTGATCGACGCCGTGGCCCATCTGGTCGCGGCACTGCTGTCCCGATGCTCCGGGCTGCGCGTGCTCGCCACCAGCCGCGAACCCCTCGCGGTCGACGGCGAGGCGCTGGTGCCGCTCGGCCCGCTCGCGCTGCCCGGGGCGGACGACGGCGTCGAGCAGGCCCGGAGGGCGGCGTCGGTACGCCTGTTCACCGAGCGGGCCGCGGCCGTACGCCCGGGCTTCGACGTGGACGAGACGACGCTGCCCGAGGTCCGGCGGGTGGTCCGCGGCCTGGACGGGATGCCGCTGGCGCTGGAGCTGGCCGCGGCCCGGCTGCGGACGCTGTCGCTGCCCGAGCTGGCCAACGGGCTGTCCGACCGGTTCCGGCTGCTCACCACCGGCAGCCGCACCGCGCTTCCCCGGCACCGCACGCTGCGCGCGGTCATCGCCTGGAGCTGGGAGCTGCTGGGCGAGCACGAGCGTACGGTCGCCGAGCGCGTCTCGATCCTGCCCGGCGGCGTCACATCGGCCTCGGCCACCGCGGTCTGCGCCGGCACGGCGGTGCCGGCCGCCGAGATCCCCGAGCTGCTCGCGGGCCTGGTCGACCGGTCACTGCTGCAGCTCGCGCCCGACCCGGGCCGCTACCGCATGCTGGAGACGCTGCGCGAGTACGGCACCGACCGCCTGGCCGAGACGGGCGCCCTCGGCACCGTCCGCGACCTGGCCGCCGGCCACTTCGCCGAGCTGATGGCCCGGTACGACCCGCGGCTGCGCGGTCCCGGCCAGCCGACGGCCATGCGGGTCATCAGCGCAGAGTACGACAACGCGCTGGCCGCCCTGCGCCGGCGCCCTGAGCCTGACCTGGTACTGGCAGATGTTCGGCCGGCACCCCGACGCGGCCTACTGGCTGGGCGAGGCACTGGCGGTGCCCGGCGGCGAGCCGGCGCCCGACCGCGACTGCGCGCACGCGATCTACCTGATCAATCGGGTCGTCACCCGGCCAGGGACGACCGCCGGGGAGGTGGCGGGCGACCGGGCGCGGCTGCGCGAGTTGGCCGACCGGCTGCTCGCGTACCCGGAGCCGCCCGGCCCCTACGGCGCGCTCACCGCGCTCCCGCTCGCGTTCCTCCAGGAGGAGAAGGCCACGTTCGCGATCATCGAGCGTCTGGCCGACGGCGACGACGTGTGGCTGTCCGGGCTGGCCCGCATGTTCCGGGCCCGGTTCGCCGAGAACGCGGGCGAGCTCGACGAGATGCGCACCGACGTGGAGGCGGCCCTGACCTGCTTCCGGCAGGTCGGCGACCGCTGGGGCCAGGCCACCGCGCTGCCGATGCGCGCCCAGCTCCGGCAGTACGACGACGACCTCGACGGCGCGCTGGCCGACCTGCGCGAGGCTCGGTCGCTGGCCGGTGAGCTCGGCTCGCTCAGCCTCGGCGACGAGGTGTTCAGCGACCTGCGCTGCATCGACCTGCACCTGCGGCGCGGCGACACCGACCTGGCGATCGCGAATGATCGGCTCGGCCCGGGAGTGGGCGCTGCGCGCGAACTCGCCGGAGATGCTGGTGCTGGTCGACGCGTGGGAGGCCGTCTTCTGGGTGCGGCTCGGCGACCTGGCCCGGGCGGGGCAACTGCTCGACGACGCCGAACGAGGTCTGCACGGCGACACCGCCTTCCCCGGCGACCACGCGCGGACGCTGGTCGGCAGCGCACGGGCCTCGCTCTGCCTGGAGACGGGTGACCTGACCGGCGCGGAGAAGGCGCTGGAGAAGGCGTACGCGGCGGGGTTGGAAACCCGGGACCTGCCGATCCTGTCACTGGTGGCGGTGAACGCGGCCGCGCTCGCCGGGGCGCACGGGCGGCATCACGAGTCGGCCGTGCTGCTCGGCGCCGCCTCCCGGCTGCGCGGCGCTCACGACCGCACCGATCGGCAGGTTCGCGAGCTCACCCACCGAGGACGGGCCGCGCTGGGGGAGGAGGCCTTCGCCGCGGCGTACGGGAAGGGCTGGCAGCTGGACGGGAAGACGGCCGTGACCGAAGCCGACCCGGCCCGGCTGCACCGGAAACTCAGGTCGGCTCACCCAGATCCCGAATGATCCAGCCGGGCGTGCCGAAGCGCTCAAGCACGGTGCCCGCAGCCGAGGGCATCCCCCAGCTTCACCAGCGCACGATAAGGTCAAAATGGGCCGTTCGGAGGCTGCTTCGGGGCCCTGCCGTGTAAAGAGGAAAGGCAACCTCGGACTGCGGCCAGGAGGCAGGGCGATGAGCGACATAGACGACCAGATCATCGTGGAGTTCCGAGCGAACGCGGGGCAGGTCGGCGGCCAGCTGGCCGGTATTCCCGTGATGGTGCTCCACCACCGAGGACGCAAGAGCGGCATTGAGCGGGTCACCCCCATGGTGTACTTGCCATCGGACGACAAGAACGTCCTGTTCGTGATGGCCTCGAATTGGGGTGCACCCGAGAACCCAGGGTGGTACTACAACATCACCTCCGCCGGTCAGGCCGAGGTCGAGACCGGAACCGAGACCTATCGGGTGACGGCGCGCGACCTGAAAGGCGAGGAGCGCGACCGAATCTGGGCCACCGTGGTGCAGCGCTACCCCGTTTTCGGCGGGTACGAGGAGAAGACCGCCGGCATTCGCACGATCCCGGTAGTCGAGCTGACCCGCGCCTGAGCCGGGTCAGCTCCTCTGTCTGCCCACATGGGAATTCAGGAGTTGGTCGACCGGTTCGTCAGCGCCGGCGATCGGCAGGCGCAAATGTCCGCGGGAATGGCGTTGGCTGCTCTTGGGGCACCTGCCGTGGGCCCGCTCGTCGCTATTCTCTGCGATGAGAAATCCGCTGTGGACTCGTCTGTGACCGGCCAGTTGCTGCGCGAGATCGGCCGGCCTGCTCTGGAGCCGTTGATCGAGGCGATGGCCTCAGCCCCGACGCCGGAGGTGGCCCGTCGTGCGGGTTGGGCGTACTGCGGTCTCAAGATCGACGACTTGTCCGCGTTCGCTGTCGGTCTTCAGCATCCGAGTCCAAAGGTCCGGGGCGACAGCGCCTACGTGCTCCAGCTCAGGGGCGAGGCGGCGCTGCCGTATGCATCCGACCTGATCGAGCTGCTCGTCGATCCGGACGACGATGTCAGGCAGCGCGGCATGTGGGCGTTGCGGGACATCGGGCCGGGCGTGGTGCCGATGCTGCAGGAGGTCCGTCGATCCCGAGGCCGACTGCGCCGGCCCGCGTTGGAGGCGCTCGCCGCGATCGGTGGGCCCGCCGCTCTCGACGAACGGGACCGCGACCTGGTCCGGCGGCTGATCAGAATCAAGATCGCGGCCGAGACCCCTGAGCCGATGCACCTTTGCGGCTCATGGTTCGCGATCCCGACCGGCGACCAGGCGGAAGTGATGGATGCGTTCGGTCTGTCGGATCCCGAACCGGTCACGATGCGGCTCGGCGCGTCGGCCTGGAACCACGATCACCACGACTGGAGCGGTCCGGGTAAGGAACACCGGCGATGCTCGCGGATCTATGTGACTCCGCGGCTCGATGGCTGGATCCTGATCTTCGGCGAGCCGGCCGAGGACGTCCATCGCGCCGACCCCAGGGAGGATGAAGACGCTTGGCGCGAAGTCGTGCGCGATCGTTGCAGGATGTTGAGTCGCCGTTTCGGCGTCGCGCACTGGTACGGGATGAGCTGCGGCGACGGCTGGACCGCTTGGTGCGTTGGCGAGAACGGGGAGATCGTCCGCTTCTACGACGCCTTTGAGCCCGAACGGCAGATCGGCCCGCGCCACCCCGCCGAGGAGGGGTACCTGCTCGAGGACGAGAACGGGTTCCCAGAGGACGCGTTCGACGACATCGACCCGTACGATCAGCATGCCTTCATGACCCGCTACAAGCGGCTCAAACAGGAACTCGGCATCCCCGACACCTGTGACGCGACTCTGTTCGCCGCACGGGCATCGACGGATCCGTCCTCCTTCGGCAGCCATACTCGAGTGGAAGGGCAGAGTTTTCTCGCCCTGACCGCCTGCGGCCGCGCCCACGGCCACCCGCGCGGCGCACTGCGGATCTGATCAACGTCACCAAAGACCGACGGCTTTGTTAGCACACGCGCAGCACGCCTGACCTCGGGTATGGATGTCGTCAACAGGTTGCTGAGGCTCCGGCAGAATCGCACTTCTCGTCAACCTAACCCGCGTTGGCGCGGCGGGTCGTGCTGAATCGGCGTTGGTAGGCGGCGGGGCTGATCGACAGCTTCCTGGCGAACACCCGTCGCAGGCTTTCGTAGCTCGGGAACCCGGCGAGGATCGCGGCCTGCGTCGCGGTATGGCCTTGGTCGAGCAGTGCTCTGGCCAGGTCGAATCGGATGTTCTCTACATAGCGGGCCGGTGTCGTGGACAGTTCGTCGTGGAAAAGCCGGGTGAGGTGCCGCGTGCTCACGTTGAGGTGTTTCGCGAGTTCACCGAGCGAGTGATCCCCGTCGGGGTTCGCCGTCACCAAATCGGTGATCTTACGGAGAGCCGGCGAGCGGGGCGGCGGTCCCTGCAGCGGTGCGGAGAACTGGGACTGGCCGCCCGCACGCTGCATGTACACCACCAAGGCGCGGGCGACGTCGCGCGCCAGCTGGGGCCCGTGGTCCTCTTCGACGAGAGCGAGCGCCAGATCGATGCCGGCCGTCACCCCTGCCGAGGTGTACGTGGCGCCATCGCGAACGTAGATCGCGTCGGGCTCGACGCGGCACGTCGGGCACCGGGCGGCGAGCTCGTGCGCGACCTTCCAGTGCGTGGTCGCGCGCTTGCCGTCGAGGAGGCCGGCGGCGGCGAGGACGAACGCCCCGGTGCAGATCGACGCGATCCGGCCGGCCGTGGCCGCCGGTATCCGCGCGGCGTCCGCCAGGTCGCCGGGGACACGGGCGCGCGGATAGAGGTCGGACCCGGCCACCAGAACAGTGTCGAAGGCCGGCTCCGAGGAGACGGCGCCGTCGACCGCGATCTGGACCCCGAGGTTCGACGTGACCCCCGCGCCGGTCGGCGACAGCAGCACGATCCGGTAGTCGGCACCGAACCGGTTCGCCTCCTTGAACACCTCTGCGGGACCGGCGAAATCCAGCAACGTCACTCCGTCGTAGACGAGGACCGCGACGCGATGGGGGGCGGCGTTCACCACTCCGGTCCCTCCAGAGCGGATCCCGGCGGCACCGAACGCGGTCGGACCGGCGACACAGAAGGCATGGACACCGTTCTTTGGTAACACACCGTTACTCTGAGATACGAGGGTGCTCGTGGGTCAGGCCGCCCCACCGGCAGCGGGCGCCGAAGCGACCCCTCCGACCGCCACTGGACGGCGTCGTGCCGTGGCGAGGGTAGGCGTCGCGATCTTCGGCACACGGCTGTGACCCGCCCGTCCGGATTCAAGTGTTTTCTGGCTGGATGAAGGCGGCGCCGTACGCCGCCTCGTCGCCAGCATGAACGTCGGACGCAGGGTCCACAGCCGGCACACTTCGCAGAAAGTCAAAGATCATGGCAGAGGTCATCGCGGGCTTGGCGATTCCTGAGACAGCGGCGGTCGCCGAAGCGACCAGGCTGGTCCAGGAGACGACCAGTCCCCTCATCTACCACCACTCTCGGCGGGTCTTCTTCTTCGGCCTGATTCACGCTCATGAGCTCGGTGTGAAACCGGACCCGGAGCTGCTCTACCTGGCGGCCATGTTCCACGACACCGGCCTCCTGACTCCGTTTTCCGACGTTGAACAGCGCTTCGAAGTCGATGGCGCCGACCATGCGCGCAAGTTCCTCCTGGACCGGGGTTTCTCGACGGCCGCCGCCGACACCGTCTGGACGGCGATCGCGCTGCACACCACGCCGGGCATTCCCGGCCGGATGGGCCCGGAGATCGCGACCACCCACCTCGGCGTCTTGACCGACGCGATCGGCTTCGGCCTGGACGAACTGGCACAAGATCAGCTGGGTGAGATCCTCGCCGTTCACCCACGAGGGGACTTCAAGAACGAGTTCCTGCGAGCCTTCGTCGACGGGCTCAAGGACCGTCCCGAAACAACGAACGGCACCGTGAACTCCGACGTTCTCGAGCACTTCATCCCCGGATTCCAGCGCACGACGATGGTCGAGCGCATCGTCGGCTCGTCCTGGCCGAGCTGATCGGACACGGAAGGGATTCGAGCATGCGAGCGATCACCGCGCGAGACCGTGACGCGGGTGTCGGCGGCCTCACCCTGACCGACATGCCTTACCCCCACGCTGCGGAGAACGACGTCATCGTGCGCGTACACGCCGCGGGCTTCACCCCCGGAGAGCTCGATTGGCCGGGAACGTGGTCCGATCGCGCCGGCCGCGACCGGACTCCCAGCATCCCCGGGCACGAGCTGTCCGGCGTCGTGGTCGAGCTCGGCTACGGAACCACCGGCCTCACCGTGGGCCAGCGGGTGTTCGGGCTGACCGACTGGGCCCGCAACGGATCCCTGGCCGAATTCACCGCGGTGGAGGCTCGCGACCTCGCCCCCCTCGCGGCCGACGTCGACCACACCGTAGCCGCCGCGCTGCCCATTTCCGGACTGACCGCCTGGCAGGGCCTGTTCGACCACGCCCACCTCACGACCGGCCAGACCGTCCTCATTCACGGCGCCGCGGGCGGCGTCGGCTCGATCGCCGTCCAACTCGCGCGAGAGGTGGGCGCCCGCGTCATCGGCACCGGCCGAGCCGACGACCGTGATGTCGCGCTCGGCCTCGGCGCGCAGTCGTTCCTCGACCTGGACGCCGACGATTTGCGGCACGTCGGCGAGGTGGATGTGGTGTTCGACGTCATCGGCGGCGACATCCTCGAGCGATCGACCGAACTCGTACGCCCCGGCGGCACCCTCGTCACCATCGCCATGCCACCCACCGTGCAGCCCAAGGACGGGCGCGCCATCTTCTTCGTCGTCGAACCCGACCGCGCCCGGCTGACCGATCTTGCCCGGCGCCTGCGGACCGGACGGCTCAAGCCCATCGTCGGTGCCGTGCGACCGCTTTCCGAAACGGCCTCCGCGTTCGCCCGCCACCGCCGCACGCCCGGAAAGACGGTCATTCAGGTCGCGGACGAACAAGGAGGACAGCAGTCATGATCAGTATGCGAATCGCCGGCGGAGCGCTGATCGCCGGCACGGCCGCCGCGGTCGTCGGATGCTCCGCTGCGACGGAGCATCCGGTCACGCCGGTCACCGCGGTCGTCACTTCGGGACACCCTTCCGAGACCCTGACACCCCTGATCCAACAGGCGTTGCCGAACGTCCACGGCAAAACCTTCACCGCGGCGACCGTGACCTTCCCGCCGGGTGCCCGAGCGGCGCCCCACCGACACGGCAACGCGTTCGTCTACGCCTACGTGCTCGAAGGCACCGTACGCAGCCGGCTGGAAGGCCAACCGATGCGCACGTACCACCAAGGCGAGAACTGGGTCGAGCAGCCCGGAGCCCACCACGTTGCGACAGAGAACGTCAGCAACACGAAACCGGCGAAGCTCCTCGTCGTCTTCGTCTCCACCACCGGAGAAAAGCTCAAGATTGACGACCCGCACAAGTAGCCCGCGTCGCTCCAGCGTGATCAGCGTGAACTAGGGGCGGGTGGCGCCGGGGCGCCCTCATCTTGGGAAAGGAAGGAGGCGATCTGCCGGCCGCGGGCCGGCCGATCGGCGGAGGTGCGTGTGATGTGGAGTTCCGCGTCGGGTATCAGCTCGGCGGGTTCCTGCGCCGTCGAGAGCGGGTGGGTCGGGTCTCCTTCCCAGGCGGTGGCCAACGTGGGATGGGGCAACGCCGCCAACGCCGCGCGGTCGGGCAGGTCGGACTCCGCCACTCCGCGGAGCACCGCCGGTAGCAGCGCGTCCGGGACGTCCGGGGCCGCCAAGGAGCTCCATACGTCGGCGAGGATGGGTGGTGGCGGGAGACGGCGTAGGCCGGCGGCCCAGGCCGGCGGCCCAGGCGTCTCGGCCCTCGCGTTCCATTTGGTCCGCTGCGGCCTGGTACGCGCGGCGGGCGTCCGTACGTGTCTCCCATGCTCTCGGCGGGGTCAGCAGCACCAGCCGGTCGAACCGGTGGGGAGCGTTTACGGCCGCATGCAGCACGGTCGCGCACCCCATGGAGGCACCCACGGCGTCGACGGGTCCTTCGGCTTCGAGGTGATCGAGAAGCTTCAGCTCAGCAAACGACACATTCGCTCACCACGACGCCGTCACGTTCACCATCCAGCTGACCACCAAAGACGAAGAGCTCGCCTGGGCCGCCCGCGTCTTCCTCATCCTCGGCGAGGACGAGCTCATCCGCTATGACTACCAGTTCACCGTGAAGCCCCTCACCGTCTAGCCGCGATCTGTCGCGGGGCCGGTTGGGACGCGTAGCGGCCCCATCAACCGTCGTTCCTCGGCAACGGACCAGCTCGGACGCCGTGAGCGGCTCTATGGCGTGTACCGGTCAGAGAGTAAACCACGGTAACGCGAGGCGCGTCTTCCCCGTATCGGCCGATCCACCCCATTCACAATGATCACCCTTAGCGGGGGATTCACGGCAGCAAGGGGAAACGCATGAAAGTGTCGTGGAGTCGTGCGATGGCGATGGTGGCCGCCGCGGCCGCGCTCGTGATCGGATCCCTGTTCCTGGTCGGGTCCGCGTCCGCACAGCCGGTGACGTCCGGGTCGTTCTCGTTGACCAGCGACCCCGACGATCCGATCGCCTCGGGTCAGTCCTTTTCGTACGACACGACGGCCGGGGACCAAATGGAGGTCGACGGCGCCGCAGATCATCACTCCGTTGATATGGAGATCAACGGGACTGACGGCAACGACTGGCACCTCGGTCTCTTCGTTCCCGAGGGGGAAGCGCTGGTGCCGGGCACGTACCAGGACACGACCGGCGAGGGCGCTCCGGGGATCAGCATCTGGCGGCCCTCGTACTTCTGCTGGGGGTTGGGATCGTTCACGATCAACAAGATCGAGTGGGGTCCTTACTGGTACGTCCGCGCGTTCGACGCGACCGTGGACTTTCACTGCTGGGGGGAGGCGCCGGGGCTGCGGGCGACGGTGCACATCCTCAACCCGCCGCCACCGCCGGTGCTGAAAGTGGGTGTGACCGTCGCCGGCCACGGCACCGTCAGCACCCTGGACGGTAGCGCGACCGTGCACGGAACCGTGCGCTGTAACAAGGACGCCTTCGTCGACATCACCGGCACCATCACGCAGAAGCGCAAGGGGCAGCGCATACAGGCCGAATACTCTCAGGAGATCGCCTGCACCCAGGGCACCCGGACGCCCTGGAGCGCGACGGCCACACCACCGGCCGGCACGACATTCCACAAGGGCAGTGCGCGCACCAAGACCCAAGCTTCCGGATTCGATTCCTACTATGAGTACTCGATCAATGCCAATGACGCCACCGTCATATCGCTGACCAAAAAGACGAGCTGACCTCACCACTCCTTCCCGGCCCGGGCACGCTTTCCCGCGATCCCGGGCCGGCGGAGTTTCAGTGACCACCGCAAAGAATGCCGCCGCCCGTACCTGCGGCGGGGCGGGTGCCCGCGACGGCAGGCATGCCGCCATCGCCCGATCACGGTCGCCGTGGGTTTACCGTCGGCCCGTGTCCTGCCACGGGAAAGGAGCGCGGTCGGGTTCGACCCAGCCGGTCCTGGCCTGTGAGGAGGTCAGCGTCGCCGGGCGGTAGAAGCGGGTCAGAAGGCGCTTGTCGAGCAGGGCGGGGTGGTGGCCGGCGAACGCGGTGAAGTCGTCTTCGCCGTCTTCGGTCGCGTGGTGACCAACCAGTTCGACCCAGGCTCGGCTCATGGTCGCGTGGTACTTCTGGGGCACCTTCGCATAGCGGGCGGTGCGCCGGATGCCGTCGCTGATCAGGCCGACCGCCGCGGACACACCGACCCGTCGCACGGCCAGCCACGTCAGATGGACATGTTCCCGGTGGCCGAACCGCTCGGCGGTCGCCATCACTTCGGCCATCAACGCATCGAAGTCGGGGGCGCCGACGACGTGTTCGTCGGAGGGACGCATGGTCATGAGGAAATCTCCGTCAGGGCTTGCAGGGCAGTGCGCAGGTGGGCGATCGCGTCGTCCGGCAGGCCGTCGAGCGCGCGGTGCTCCAAGTCGCCGATGGCCTGCCGGATCGTGGTGGCGGCCGATTGTCCGGACGGCGTGAGCTCAATGAGTACCGAGCGGCGGTCTCCGGGGCGGCTGCCGCGGGTGATGTGCCCACGTCGTTCCAGACGGTCCAGCACGCTGGTCAGTGTGGTGGGGCGGGATCCCACGGCCGCGCCGAGTTCGGACACGGTCCGCCCGCGGCCGTCAGCCAGGTTCGCCAGCGCGTTGATCTCGGAGGCGGTCAGGCCCAGATCGACGAGCTCCGCGGAGAGCACTTGCAGAGTCGCGTGGGTGGCCCGCTGCAATGCGAGCAAAGCCGACCACCCAGATGGTACGGTTTCGGACGTCACGATTTCGGACTATATGATTTCGTGCTAGCCGCTGCAAGCGAAAACCATCGCCCCCCACGTCGTACAGGTCCGTACTCCGGCTCGCGCGAACTCCCGACGAGCCGCCCCTGCGGCGAACGCACGCGACCTGACGCTCGCTGTGATCACATCCCGGTGTAGGCACGCGCCTGCCTTCATGACCCTCGCCAGTCGTCATTCCCCCGGCACTCGCCTGCACCGACCTAGGTCTTCACGCGTGGGTATTGGCCGGTCGCCGGGATGATCTTCATGGTGATCACTTCAGGCCCCGATGAGGGCGAGCGGGCGGATGGGCGCGCCGGTGGCGCCGCGGATGTTCAATGGTGCGCCGATGAAGAGGAATTCGCGTATGCCGCGGGCGGCGAGGGTTTCGAGTGCCATCACCTCGATCAGATTGATGCCGTGTTCGGCGAGCAACAGGCGGTGCACCGGCAGGCTGGTGAGCCCGCCGCCGGATGGAATCTGCTCGAGTGCGATGGTGTCCGCGCCGACCGCGGCGACACCGCGTTCGGCGAGCCAGGCCGCGGCCTCGACAGCGAGGCCGGGTACGCCGCGCTCGTCCCCGAGGTAGGCCGGTGGGTCGGCCCACAGTCGTGCCCATCCGGTGCGTACCAGCGCGACGTCGCCTCGCTTCGGCATGATCTCGCCGGCGCGCAGGTCCTCCACGCTCACGGGCTCACCCGGGGGGAGGCGGTCCAGCCCGCGTACGGCGGGTACGTCGAAGAGCACTCCGCGGCGGACGAGTGGAGGCACCTGGTCGATGCCGTGGCTGCTGTACCGGCCGTTCTCGAGGGCGTCGGCGACCGTCACGCCCCCGTACATGCGGCCGTCGACGGCGACGTGGCACAGCGCGTCCATGTGCGTTCCGACGTGCCCGCCGAGGACGAGCATCTCGTGCGATCCGGTCATTCCGTCCGGGCGTTCGACGTCGCCGTGCCGCTGGCGAAGTGCGAACTGGAAGCCGGGATGCGTCGGGGACACGGGCATTCCGGTCTCCAGCGGCTGTGCCAGGTCGATCGCCTCGATGCCGTCATCGAGCAGGTCAAGCAGCTTCACGCTCAATGCCCTCCGTATCGTCGCTGTCGTTCCCGGTCGTGGTGAGACTCATCCCGCGGGTCTCGGGCAATGTGAGGACGGTCATCGCGGACACCACCAGCAGGAGCACCACATAGCCGGTGAACGCGGCCCGGCCGGCGGTTTCTCCCATCCACGTCTGCAGGTACGGCGCCGTTCCGCCGAAGGCGGCGACGGCGATCGAGTACGGCACCGCGAGCCCGACCGTACGGATGTGAGTCGGGAACATCTCCGCGTACGCGGCGGGCAGGATCGACACGCCGGCGCCGATGAACACCATCGCGATCGCCATGGCCACGCCCAGCCGCCAGGCGCTGCCATCGATCATCGCCTGCAGCGGGAACAGTGAGACGGCCGTGCCGAGCGTGCTGATCAGCAGCACCGGCCGGCGACCGACCCGATCGGACAGCGCGCCCCACGCCGGCAGTACGGCGATGAGCAGGAGGCTGGACAGGACTCCGGCGAGCATGGCCGAGTCCGCGTTCACGTGCATCGCGCTGATGGCGTACGCCGGGGCGGCGATCACCCAGGCGTAATAGACGACCGTGAGCCCGACGCTCATGCCGACGACCTGGACCGCCTGGCGGCGATGACGCAGCACCTCCTGCCAGAGCCGGGGCCGCTCCTTCCGCTCGGCGGTGAATGCGGCGGTCTCGGCGAGCGAGCGGCGAATCCAGAGCGTCCCGGCACCGAGGACACCGCCGACGATGAACGGGACACGCCAGCCGAAGGACGCCATGTCCGACTTGGACAGCAGCATCGACAGCAGAAGACCGAGCAGCACACCGACGGTGTTCCCGCCGACGCTGGCGATGTAGATGACACTGGACCAAAGACCCCGGCGCCGCCGCGGCGCGTACTCCGCGAGGTACGTCTGGGCCGACGGTAGTTCACCTCCGGTGGCCAGTCCTTGAACGATGCGGGCGAGCACGAGAATCGCGGAAGCTCCCGCGCCGAGCGTCGCGTACGTCGGGCAGAGCCCGATGATCAGGCTGCCCGCGGCCATACCCGCGACGGTCGCCAGCATCATCGGCTTACGTCCGACACGGTCGGCGAGGCGTCCGACGACCAGGCCGCCGACCGGGCGGGCCGCGAACCCGACCGCGAAGACCGCGAGGCTCGACAGTACGGCGGAGACCTCGTCGTGCGGGTCGAAGAACCGTGTCGAGAAGAACGGCACGAAGATCGCGTAGATCCCCCAGTCGTACCACTCGAGGGCGTGCCCGAGGGCCGTGCCGAGCAGTGCCCGGTGCGTGGGGCGCGCGGAAAGACGATCGTTCATTACAGGACCTCCCCAGTCGTTGCCGGAAGGCGGGATGGCCGTACGGCCGTCCGCCGCATCGCCAACTCGGCGTACAAGGCGGCGCCCAGCGGAAGCACGGCGTCGTCGAAGACCGCACGGCCGCTGTGGTTGTAGGCGGCGTGTCGAGGATTCGCGCCGGCCGGCAGGGCACCCAGCGCGACGAAACTGCCCGGGACCTCGGCGAGCACCCGGGAGAAGTCCTCGGCGCCGGTGAACGGGTGCGAAAGCGACTCGTGCAGGTCATCGCCGAAGACCGTACGGATCGTCTGCTCCACGAAGGCCGTCTCGGCGGCGTCATTGACCGTGGCCGGGCGTTCTCGGACGAAATGCGCGTCGGCGCGGACGCCGTGGGCGTCGGCGATCCCATGGATCAGGCGCAGAGCCTCCTCGCCCACTCTGACGGCGACCGAGTCGCCGAAGGTGCGGATCGTCGCCTCGAACGTCGCCGTCGCGGGGAGCACATTGCGCCGCGTGCCGGCGTGCAACGTGCCGACCGTCAAGACGACGGGGTCGAACGCGTCGAACCGCCGGGTCACCATGGTCTGCAGAGCCAAGATCATCTCTGCGGTGGCCGTGATCGGGTCGCGGGCCAGGTGTGGTGCCGACGCGTGACCACCCTCACCGTGCACCGTGACCAGCAGCGCGGAGGACGCCGCCAGCATGGGGCCCGGGCGGGTGAACAGACGCTGTGGCAGGGTGGAGAAGACATGCAGCCCGTACGCGGCATCGGCTCTTCGCCCCGACGCGTCGAGTACGCCGTCCTCGATCATGGCTTTGGCCCCTTCCCAGCCCTCCTCTCCCGGCTGGAACATCAGGACGACATCGCCGCTCAGGTGGTTCCGCCGCGTCGCGAGCAGGCGCGCGGCGCCCGCGAGCATGGCGGTGTGCAGGTCATGGCCGCAGGCGTGCATCGCGCCGTCAACGCGTGAGCGGAAGGGCAGTCCGGTCTCCTCCGACACGGGTACGGCGTCCATGTCCGCACGCAACAACACGGTGGTCCGTTCCTCCGTCGCGGTCGGCGCACGCCCGCGCAGCACCGCGGTCACGGACGTCGACCGGTCTCCCGGCGTGATCTCCAACGGCAGATCGTCCAGGGCATCGAGCACCGCCGCCTGAGTCCTGGGAAGATCCAGGCCGATCTCCGGATGGGCATGCAGCCGGTGCCGCAGACCCGTCAGCTCGCCGAGCAGCGCCTGCGCCTCGCGATGGATCTCCATGTCGCCGCCTCCCGTCGATGTCCGGACAGCATCGGCGACGGACGCGTGCGGGAGCGATAATCGACCAAATCAAGCAGAGATGGCCAGATTCGGAGGCGTTTCGTGCAACTCGACGAGCGAGACCTGCAATTGCTGCACGCCCTGCAGATCGCTCCACGGGTCACGTGGACGGACGCGGCACGCATACTCCGCGCCAGCCGTTCCTCGCTCGTCGCCCGCTGGACTCGGCTGCGATCGGCCGGCTTGGCGTGGGTGAGTGCGCAGCCGGGCGCCGGATACCGCGATGTGACCCTGTCGCTCGTCGAGGTCGACTGCCTCCCGGGAACCCGGCCCGACGTGCTACGAGCCGTGTGCCGGGATCCGCGGGTCGTCACCGTCGAGGAATCGACTCGCGGCCGGGACCTCCTCCTCACGGTCATCACCCACGACCTGCCGGAGCTGACCGCGTTCCTGCTCGATCACCTGGAGTCGTTGCCGGGCATCGCGCGCCAGCGCAGCCACGTGGCGACGCGCGTCCACCGCCACGGTAGCCACTGGCGACTCGATGCCCTCGAACCTGCACAGGAGGCGGCGTTCCAGCGGATCGCCCAATCGGCTTCGAAGGGGCCGAGCGGTGCGGTCCCGCAGGCCTTGACGCCACTGATCCACGCGCTCGCCCAAGACGGTCGAGCGAACGCCGCCGACCTCGCCCGGACCCTCGGTCAGAACCCCGCGACCACCCGCCGCCAGCTCCACCGGGTGCTGCGTTCGGGGCTGCTGTCCTTCCGCTGCGAGTTGGCGGCAGAGGTATCGGGCTGGTCGGTGAGCAGCACCTGGACGGCCAGGGCCGAGGCCGCCGATCACGACCGCGCCGTCACCGCCCTGGCGAGCCTGCCCGAACTGCGGATGTGCATCTCCACCACCGGCGAGACGAATCTCGCGATGACCATCTGGACCCGTTCCGTCGGCGACATTCAGCGCATCGAGATGCTGCTCGGAGCACGCCTGCCCTTCCTGAGAGTCCGCGACAACGCCATCAACCTGCGCACCCCGAAACGCATGGGCTGGATGCTGGACGCGACGGGCCGCTCGACCGGCCGAGTCATCGTCCCGTCCGCCCTCCTCCCTCGATGAGCCCTCTTTCAGAGGATTTTGAGGTTCGGGGAGGCACCGTCAACGAAGGTAACGGCCATGTGGCCGTCTGGAACTCCGACTGGAGTCACTGCGGCTGACCTTGTAATGCGACAGCGCGAGGCCGCGCCGGAGCGACACGGGGCGGATGCGGTCTTTCGATGACGGCTGGTGCCGCGTCCGAGAGGACTCCGCGCTAGGACCACCAACTCGCACGAAGCGCCCCTTCTCCCCGATGCGTCGTGCGCGGCGCTATACCTCGGCGGACCTCAGGATGTCGGCCGCCAGCGGAGGGACTTCTTTTCGCACTGGCGATGGCCTTGCCGCAGGCCAAGCCCCATAACTTCCGGGCGCACGGTAGCAGTGGCCGCAGCGGGGGCGCATGACGTGCCGAGCCCGTGGCGAACGCGAATGCGGCCTGGGGCCGAGGTGAAAAGAGCTGGGTAGTATGCGGCGATGGACTGGAGCGCCTTTGAAACGGCATGGCATGACAGCGGATGCCGCATCCTGGCCGACCTCGCAACGGCGTTTCCAGATGAGCGGCTGTACGCCGCGGCCTTCCATCTCTTCTACATGGACGGTGATGGGATCCTCTCGCCTGCCCTGGCCGCCAACACTGAGGCAGCCGTGCGCGAGATGCGCCCGGGCGGGGAGGACTACAGGTACTCGACACGGTTCGCCCCGCCGGAGTGGCGGTGGGACGTCCTGGATGCCGCGAGCGATGCGATGTCGCCGTGGTATCGCCGTCTCACTGAGGAGTACCTGGCGCCCGCTGCCACCGAGGCCGAACAGTTCGCGGCGATGGACGCGCTTGAGACGGCGCACGACACCGCGATGGCCAGTGTCTGCAAAGCGATGACCACGACGGCGCGCCGGGGCGGCATCCACAGCTCGCTTCCACGCGAGTTCGTCGTCGTCATCCTCGAAGGGCAACGCGGGGACGAGGAGGCCGGTCTGATCCGGAAGAGCGTCGACCCGCAATTGCTGCCGACGGTTCCCGAGCTGACCGAGTACCTGCGGCAACTCGACGAGGCGTGAACCCCAGCCGACTTCGAAGGCCGCGGGTGCCCACTCCGGGCCGGCGGGCGCGCGAATAACCCGGTGACGTCGGTGGTCACCCCCGTTGATAATGACCGACGTGGAAGAGGTCGAGGTCGTCGTCGCCCATAACGAGCGTGCCACCCTGCGCGTCGGCGACGTGTTCCTGAAGATCGACGCTGATCAGACGCGTATCGACGTCGAGGTCGAGGCGATGGCCATGGCGCCGATCCCGACTCCGGAGGTCCTGTGGCGGAAGCCGCCCGTGCTCGCCCTCGCCGCCGTCCCCGGAACGGCACTCGGCCGCCTCGGTGAGCCGGCGACCGCGTCGCCGGCGGCGTGGGCCGCGGCGGGCGCCGCCGTACGGATGCTGCACGACGCGCCGCTGCCGCCATGGCCCGGCCGGAGCCTCAACGAGGTCGCATCGCAGCTCGACAGCGAATGCGAGTGGCTCATCGCGAACGACGTCCTTCCCACCGGCCTGGTCACGCGCAACCGCCAGGTCGCCGAGGCCGCGCTCCGGCCCTGGACACCGGTGTTCACCCACGGCGACCTGCAGATCAGCCACGTGTTCGTCGACGGTGACAAGGTCACCGGAGTGATCGACTGGTCCGAGGCGGGCCACGGCGATGCCCTGTACGACCTCGCCATCTTGACGCTCGGACACGAGGAACACCTTGGCGACGTCGTCGCCGGCTACGGCACCGACGTCGACCTCGACGTGATCCGCGCGTGGTGGTCGCTGCGAAGCCTGCTGGCGGTCCGCTGGCTCGTCGAGCACGGCTTCGACCCGTCCTCGCCGGGCTGCGAGATCGACGTGCTGAAATCCCGGATGTGAGGCCGCCTGTGGCCGGCGGGCTGGACTGAGGCGTCACAGCCGCCACAGGTGGATGCGGCCGTCCGAACCACCACCGGCCAGCGTCTTGCCGTCCGGGCTGAACGCCACCGAGTAGCCGGTCGTCGAGCCGAACGCGCGGACCTTCTTGCCGGTTCGCGCGTCCCAGATCGTGGCGGTCGGGCCGTTCTCCTCGTCGCAGGCGGCCAGGTAACGGCCGTCGGGGCTGAACGCGACCTTGCCGCTCGTACCGCCGGCGAAGCGTTGGCCGGGCTGGTGCGTGGCGACGTCCCAGGTCTCGACCTCGACCTTGGCGCCGGCGCCGGCCACGGTCTTCCCGTCCGGACTGAACGCCACCGCGTCGACGGAGCGATGGGCGTTGATCGGGCTTTTCAGTCCGCGGCCGGGGACGTCCCAGAGGCGGATGCGGTCGCCCTCGCCGTACGCCAGCGTCCGGCCGTCTGGGCTGAACGCGGTCTCGAAGATGAAATGGCCCGTGGTCGAGGTGGTGGCGGTGTCCCGCCGGGTGGCGATGTCCCAGAGCCGCACCCCGGAAATGATCGCTGCGTCTTCGCCGAACCGGAAGGAGCCGACGGCGAGGGTCGTGCCGTCCGGGCTGAACGTCGCGGACGTGGCGCTCTCGCCCTCCGGGTCGGTGAGGGTGGTGATGACCCGCCTGGAAGCGACGTCCCAAAGCTGGATGTCGCCGTTGTCGTCCTCGGTGGCCAGGGTTTTCCCGTCCGGGCCGAACACCACGACGTGCCGGGACTTCTCCGGATCGCCGTTACCGCTGGAAAGCACGGCGGTCTGCCGTCCCGTGGCGGTGTCCCACAGCCGGACGGCGTCGTCATCGTCGGCGCTGGCGAGCGTCTTGCCGTCCGGGCTGAACGCCACGCCCCAGACCCCGGCCGAGTCGGTGTCGAGCACGCGGTCGGCCGGGATGGCGGCCGGGGTAGTGGTCGGATGGTGCGTGGGCACGGAGGCGTCACCCGTCCCGGCCCGGACGGCGACGCCGACGGCGGCGGCGAGCACGACGACGGCGCCCGCGACGACAGCCACGACCCGCCCACGCCGCAGGCGGCCTCCGGTCTCGTCCAGGATTTCGGTGCCCGCCCGTACCGTGCCGCCGTGGGGGCCGGGCGGCACCGGATGCGGCGCGAACCCGGGACGTTCCGGGGGCGGGCCAGCGGGCGGACCGGGCGCGGGCTCAGGCGATGGGCCGGGCACCGGACGCGTGGCCGCCGAAGACCGGCCACCGTACGGATCGGGCGCGGACTCGGGAGGCACGGCGGGCGGTGGCGCGGCCTGCGCGATGAGGAGGTCGCGTACGGACTCGGGGGTGGGCCGGGCGTCGGGGTCCTTGTTGAGGAGGCCGGTGAGAACGTCCGTCAAGGGGCCCGCGTGGGTCGGCGGCGGTGGGTCTTCGGTGGCGATGGCGACGAAGACCGCGCCGTGCGTCGGGCCCTGGAACGGGGGGCGGCCCTCGACCGCGGCGTACAGGGTGGCGCCGAGCGCCCACAGGTCCGACCGCGGCGTGGCGGCGTGGCCGCGGACCTGCTCCGGTGACATGTACGCCGGGGTGCCGAGCTGGATGCCGGACTTCGTCAGCGTGGCGTCGCCCTCCAGCACCGCGATGCCGAAGTCGGTGAGAACCGCGCGGTCGCCGTCCAGCAGCACGTTCGCCGGCTTGATGTCGCGGTGCACGATGCCCGCGGCGTGCGCGGCGGCCAGCGCGTCCAGCATCTGACGGCCGATGTCCGCCACCCGCCGTACGGGCAGCGGCCCGTCCGTACGCAGCACGTCGTCCAGCGACCGCCCCCCGACCAGCTCCATCACCAGCCACGGACGGCCGTCGTCGCCGATCACCCGGTCGTGCAGGGCCACGATGCCGGGGTGGTGCAGGCGAGCGGCGGCACGCGCCTCGCGGGCGGCCCGTGCGTACCACTCGCGCCGCTCGGCGTCGTCGACCTCGTCGGGCAGCCGCAGCTCCTTGACGGCGACCTCGCGATCGAGCTCGGCGTCATACGCGCGCCACACCCGGCCCATACCGCCGCGCCCGATGAGCCCGAGAATCCGGTAGCGGCCGGCGAGGATCTCCCCGGATTCACCGTGCATGGAACGAAGATAGCGGTCTTTATGACGACAGCATCGCCATCATGTGGGATGCCGGCGGCCCAGGGGACGGCCCTGTTCGACGTCGTCGTTGTACTCGTCCTGGAGGACGCCTTGGTTGACCCAGCGTGCGGGATTTGCGGTGAGTTCTCTGTGTGCCAGGTCGAGGGCTTCTTCCGCCGACTCGGTCTCTCCGATGGTCTGGCCGAAGTCTTCTTCGTCGCTTTCATAGAAGCTCGGGTATTCGTCGACGGTGAGCCGGTAATCGATGTCCTCCACGGTGTGGAGCGACACGATGAAACCGTGGAAGCGGGTCGCCGGGGAGATGGAGGCCCAGCGGAGTCCGCGGCGGCCGTCCTGTTCGAATGCTTCCAGGAGCTGTTCTATTTGGCGGCCGCGGCGAAGAGCTCCTTCGGCGAATGACCTCGTCAGGTGGCGCACGGAGACACTTTTCACCCTGAAGACGGGAAGGTCCCGGACAGTTACCGTTTCGAAACCCGTGATCTGGCCGAGACGTCGCGCGGGCGGGCGCGTACTTCTCTACACGGCTACCCGATGGGCGAGCTCATGGAGCTCTTCGCTCAAGGGGTCCCTGGACGGTGAGCAGGTCGGAGACGAGTTGGCGGACCAGAGGATGGGAGCGGTCCGCTCGGGCGTCATCTCATCGCCGTGAATGAGCGTGGCGGGTTCCGAGTCGACGTCACGGCCTTGGGTCTGTGGTCGTCGTGGACGAGGGCGAGCGCCCAGGTCGTCACCAGGGGCGATGGGGGCACCAGGCGACCGTCTCTGCTCTGCGTCTTACGCCAACAGCTGTTTGGACGCAGTCATCCGTTATCGGGGGATACGCGTCATATAGCGGCGTGGATAGATGCGGGGGAGCCCAGTGTCACAGAAGAAACAGCAGGCGGCCGGGTGCGGCTGTCTAGCCATCGCCGTACTGATCATTCTCGGCGCCATGGGCGACGCCTGCTCATCGTCGGGTACATCAACGAGCCAACCAGTGCCACCAGCCCCCACCCCGGCAGTGTCCTCTCCTCGGCCCGGCGCTGCTGCGACGCCCTCTCCTGCGCACACCCGCCGTCATCGCGCTGCTGCGACTCATTCCCCCGTGCACACCCGCCGCCACGTGCCGCCGTCGAGGGCTGCTCGCGCACCGCGGCCGAGCTGCTATCCCCTGACCAATTCCGGGAAGTGTTATGAGCCGGGGGAGTTCTGCCGCAAGTCTGATCATGGTGCCGGCGGTGTCGCGGGCAACGGTGAGAAGATCCGCTGTGAGGACAACAACGGGTGGCGGTGGGAACCCGTCTGATCGTGACTCTGCGAGTATGCGCGGCGCGAGACCTACGCGGGACGGACTTGGCACAGGGCCACGGACGACACACCATGAGCGCAGGTCTCATCGGGTGGCGGGGTCGGAACCGCCGATCCTCGTAGATCCATCGGCTGATCTGTGCGCGATGCTGAGGGTATGGCCGCTCCCGTGCTCTACGTGATTGTGTGCGCGTGTCCTCCCGCTCGCGGTGTCGGCGAACTGGTCGGGCTCGCAAAGGAGCGTGGTTGGGACACGTGTGTGCTCACCACGCCTTCGGCGCGTCGGTTCGTTGACGTCGAGGAACTCGTCGCGTTGACGGGTCACCCTGTACGCAGCGAGTACAAGCATCCGGACGAGCCGGATGTCCTGCCGCCCGCCGATGCGGTGATCGTCGCTCCCGCGACGGTGAACACCATCAACAAATGGGCCGCGGGGATCTGTGACACGCTCGCCCTCGGAATACTCGTGGAGGGCATCGGTCTTGGCCTGCCCATCGTGGCGGTCCCATCGTCGAACCGGGCGCACACCTCCCACCCGGCGTTCGTGGAGAACATCGCACGCCTCCGCTCCTGGGGTGTGACGGTCATCTGGGAAACGGGCGGATACCCGGTGCATGATCGCGCTACCGGGAGCAACATCGCACCGATCCCTTGGCAGGCCGCGCTCGATGCGATCGCCGTGAAGGCCGAATCAGGTTGAGCGAACGACCAACGCGAGTGAGCCGATGTACAGCCACCGCACCAGCGATTTCGCGAAGTGACGTTCCCGCTCCTGGCGCCTCTCTGACCGGCGAAGGCGCCTAACGCGGACGTGACGACGATGCCGGCGACAAACGTCGCTCATAGACCAGTGGCTTCGCCGCCCGACCAGGTACATCGAGTTCACGTTCGTGGCGAACGCGACACCCGGTTCAGAAGAGTCCGTCCTGCTCCGGTTCGCCGGCGGCTCTGAGCGCTCGCAGTACCGGAGTCAACGCCTTCCATACTTGGTCGTATCCGCCTGCCTCGCTCCACGACTCGTGCAGGTCGCTGGCAGGAGAATGTGCTCGCTCAACAGCCACGGCCGCGTCGTCCGCTAGCTCAGCCGTCAGGGCGGACGGCAGCGACGCCACCCACTCCACGTTCGTAAAAGGTGGCGTCATCCCGGCCAGGAGTGAAGCCGCTACCACAGCCTCCACGCCCTCGGTGTAGCCGACGGATCCGGGTGCCCTGGACACCCGCAGAATCGCCGCCCTCAGGCGCTCGACGCGAACGTTTTCGTCAGAGTCGGACAGGGCATCGAAGAAGTCCATCGCCGTGTCGTCGTCGAACGGCCCTTTTCCCCAAGTCCCCACTGGCAGACGATCTCATGGATTCGAGTGACGCAAAAGGAGACTCTGTGCATTCCCGTCTATCATTCCCAGGAAGCGACGAGGCCCCGGTGCGTTACTCGGGTTCCAGTGGTCGTCGCGACTGGCTTGCCGGGCTGACCGCTGATGGTCACGAGTGGATCCGCCGTGACCGTAGGTGGTGATCCTGGCCCGGCGGAGGTGAAGAGTGACCAAGCTTCTGCCGAGGTTCCTCCTCGGCGGCATCGGGCTCGTCGTGCTGACGGTCGGCGTGATCAAGGTGGTCGGCGTCGCAGGTACCGCATCGGCCATCGCGCTGCTCGCCGCCGGTGTGCTGCTGCTGATCAGCCCGTTCGTCATCGATCGGATCGAGCGGTTCTCGGTGACCACCCAGGGTGTCGAATTCCGGCTGACGCAAGAGATCAGCGATCTAGGTGCGGAAAAAACCGCAGTGATTCTCGAACGCACCGATCTGGCGCGCTTTGCCGATTCCTATACCTTGATCCATGATGAGTTGAGCGACGACGAACACAAAGCAGCCAAGGTCTATCTGCTCGACCTTCTCGTTGAACGGTCCGCCTCGATCGCCCGCCGTCAGAAGTTCGATGCCGCGGAGGTGCGGAAACTATTTCGAGACGGCACACCGATGATGCGGGTGCTGACGCTCGGGCTGATGGAGGGAGATCCGTCACTCGCGGACGGTCCGACGGTCCTTTCCGCCATTGTCGACTTTCGCACCAAGAATGAGCAGTACCACGGCCTGCAACTGGCGCGGCTGTGCTGGCGCATGCTGGCGGGGTCGGAACGCCGCGCAATACACCAGGCAGTCGCGGACGACGCAGACATCCCGCCCGACAGCGACCGCCGGCCGCTCGCGAACAAGGTCCTGTCCCTTCCACTCTCTGAGCCGCGGTAGACGGTGATGGCGTGGCGGGGATCGCCGGGTTGGTTCGATGGCTGGGTGCTCAGATGAGGCCGAGCGTGGCGCTCGTCCAGCCGAGGGTCCGCTCACTACCGTCACCACCTGGGCCGCGAGCGACGACAAGGCCGGCGGCAGCCTCACCGACGTCACCCTCCGCAACCCGGTGCACACCACGATCGGAGGCACGAACCTTCGGATCCGGCTGTCGAACAACTTCGGGCACCTCCGCCATCACCTTCTCCTCCGCCTATATCGGTACGTCGACGGCGTCGGACTCGGCCGCGATCGTGCCGGGAAGCAGCCGCCGGATCACCTTCGGCGGGAAATCGTCGGTGACCATCCCCGCCGGTGCCGTGGTGCTCAGCGATCCGCTGTCCGGGAAGGTCGCGCCGGGCCCCCGATCTCTCGGTCTCGCTGGCGCCGCAGGGCACCGCGAGCGTGATCACCGCCCATAACCGGACAATGCTGACCTGCGAACCACCGGCGACTTCAACGCGGTCTTCGACTTCGACGCCGTCGTCCGCGATCGCGGCGACCACACCCGGTTGGCCGCGCCGTACGACTCCGGCGACCGCATCCATCCCAGCGACGCCGGCTACCGGGCCCTCGCCGACTCGATCGACCTTCGCGACCTGACCTGCTGAGCGGTCCGGCGCTGTGGTGGGCACGTGCTGCCGTGCCCACCACCCGTCGCTGGAGGCGCCGACGGCCGAGGAGGGCGCCATCCCTAGATGTCGTTGACTTCGCGGATGACGGTGGCGGTCTGGCCGTCGAAGGTGACCTTCGCGAGGCGCTGGGCGGACTGGGCCCACATCTCCATGTTGTCGGTGGTGCAGCGGTTGTCCGGGCGGGCCGCGCCGTCGGGGCACTTGCCGCCTGCCACGATCAGGACGGTGTCGTCGGCGGTGAAGAACACGGTGTCGCCGACCTGGAACTTGCCGGGTGCGAGGTAGGTGAGTTCGCCGGCGGCTTCACCGACCTCGGTGGGCTGCGCGTCGTGGTTGGTCGGTGTGGTGTCGTGCTGCGTGGGCGTGGAAGGGGAGGCCTTGACCGGTGCGGCCGACGACGGGACCGAGGAAGGGGCTGAGGCGGTGGTGTCGTTGTTGTTGCAGGCCGACAGGCCGAGGGCGAGAATGGCGGCGGTCGCGGTCACCAGGATCGTGCGCATGGGGTCATCTCCGTAACTCAGGGCCGCTCTGGGGGAGCGTGCTTCCGGTCTGTTGAGACCTTGGCCGGCTGGATCTGGTTTGCCGGAATTCGGGTGATCAGAAACACGCGGAGTGCGCCGAACTTCTCTGCCGGTCCCTTTATCAAACCCTTTTCCGCTGCGTGTTGATGAACTGCTTTCATCCTCGACTGGATGCCCGTGACCTGGCATTTCCGGTAGAGGGTGATGGATTTACGAGCTCAAGCCCGGGGCCAGGCATGATGTCATCCCGGGTCGGATCGCAACTCTTTCGATTGATGATTGATTACCGTGATCGTGCTATATGGGGCCGTTTGAAGGCACCCTCGGCATGGGCTTATCCGATTAATGGTTGCCTCGAAGGGGCCCGGTGATCCTGGCGGAGGTCCGCGGTGGCGACGTTCGGGCCCTGATATGTAAGCGGTCCTTCACGGTTCCCGCAAGCAATATTAACTGGATCAGGCCGATCATTGGTGGCAGGGTCGGCAGCGCTTCACCTTGTATACCTCTCTCCACCAGGGGACCAGGATGCCGACGACATCGATGCCTACCGGCGGCTCTTCATCCTCACCAGCGCCGCCCACGCCCAGGTCGGGGTCGGATGGGTCCTGCACCCGGACTTTCAGGGACGGGGATGCGACACCGTGATCTACGCCCTCACCGGGGCCGAACGGCTGGGCCGCCGGGTTTCCGCAGCAGACACCACGACATCCCCAGGAGCGCACTGAGATGGGACTCCGCATCGGCGTCGTCGGCGCCACCGGCCAGGTCGGCACGGTCGTACGGGCGATCCTCGAGGAACGCGGGTTCCCCGTGGACCGGATCCGCTTCTTCGCCAGCGCCAGAAGCGCCGGCACGACCCTGCCCTGGAAGGGCGCCCAGATTCCGGTTGAAGACGCCGGCACCGCCGACCCGGGCGAGCTGGACATCGCGATCTTCTCCGCCGGGGCCGCCACGTCACGCACACAGGCGCCGCGGTTCGCGGCGGCCGGCGTACTGGTCATCGACAACTCCAGCGCCTGGCGCATGGATCCCGACGTCCCGCTCATCGTCAGCGAGGTCAACCCCCACACTCTCGACCGGGCGGTGAAGGGCATCGTCGCCAATCCCAACTGCACCACCATGGCCGCGATGCCCGCCCTCAAGGCCCTCCACGACGCGGCCGGCCTGCAGCGCCTGGTCATCAGCACCTACCAGGCCGTTTCCGGAGCCGGACTCGCGGGCGGTGAGGCTCTCCTGTCCGAGCTGGGGGCCGCGATGGCGCAGGACCCGCGCGGGCTCGTCCACCGAGGCGACGCCGTAGAGTTCCCGCCCGCGGCCGAATTCCCCGCCACCACCGCGTTCAACGTGCTTCCCCACGCAGGGGACTTCGTCGACGATGGGCTGGGCGAGACCGTCGAGGAGCAGAAACTCCGCAACGAGAGCCGCAAGATCCTCGAACTGCCCGGCCTGCCCGTCAGCGGCATCTGCGTACGTGTCCCCGTGCTCACCGGCCACTCACTGTCGATCAACGCGGAGTTCGCCGAGCCCGTCACCCCGGCCCGCGCTCGAGACGTACTGGGCCGGGCGCCAGGCGTCGAACTGGTCGACGTGCCGACGCCGCTGCACGCCACCGGCACCGATCCCAGCCTGGTCGGCCGGATTCGGCAGGACGAGGGCGTCCCCGGCGATCGGGGTCTCGCCTTCTTCGTCTCCGGCGACAACCTCCGCAAAGGCGCCGCACTCAACGCGGTCCAGATCGCCGAGCTGGCCGCCCGCCGTACGAGCACGGCCCGGTAGATCAAAAAGGAACCGGGGTGCCATAGGAAGCATCGGTACGGCTGGACGCGCTGGAAGCGGTGCTGTTTCTCAAGAATGTGGAATTGTGCCAGGTCTCCTGGCGCAGGATTCGAGCAGGGCGTCTCCGCCGGGCCGGCGCCGTGCCGGACGACGGCGATGACGGGCTGGGAGACGACCGGGAACGCCGGGCGTACGAGGTGCTCATGACCGCGGGGCACCGCGGAGGCCGTCACGAGTGTCACCCCCAGCCCGTGGGCGGCCCAGCGTACGGCCGTCGCCGTCTGGGACACGCGGGCGGCCGGTCGGGGTCAGTTCGTTCTCCCGCAGCACGTTCAGCAGCACGCCGTCGAGCGCGCTGTCGCGGTCGAACCGCACCCACGGCTCACGCTCCAGCTCGCGCAGCTCGACCCGGTCGGCGGCGAGTTGCCGGTGCCCGGCACCCAGCACCACGACGAACTCCTCGTCGCCGAGGTGGTGGGCGTCGGCGGGGGTCTGCTCGCACGCCGCCATCAGGGCGAGGTCCAGCACGCCCGCTCCACCTCGGCGGAGCTCGGCCCCTCGAAAACGGTGACCTCCAGCCGCGGGAAGCGGCGGCGCAGCGCCTCCAGCGCACCCGGCAGCTGCCGCGTGCCAAAGACCATCTGCACCGCGATCACCAGCTCGTACGGGAGGGCGGCGGCTTTCGGCGCTAATGGGTCGGTTCGGGGCGGCTCATGCCGTATGATGATCAACAGCGCGATGGAGCAGCTCGGTAGCTCGCTGGGCTCATAACCCAGAGGTCGCTGGTTCAAATCCAGCTCGCGCCACTTACAGCGGAAGGCCCCGCTCTCCTCAGGGAGGGTGTGGGCCTTCTCGCTTACCGGCCCAGGTCGATGATCACCGTGCCCGGATGCCGTCGAGGATGAGCGAGATGACATCCGCGGACTCCGCCTCGGTCTCGGGGGAGTGCCACTCCGCGGCGTGCGTCGGATCGTGGAAGCGGCTGGTCGCGTTGAAGATGGCTCGCGCGATCGCCTCTGGTTCGCCGGCTGCGAAGTGGCCGCTGGCGATGCCGTCGCCGACGACGGTGCGGATCTGGGTGAGCAGGAAGGTGACATGGCCGGAGGACACGGTGCTGTGCTCCGCCGCCAGTACCCGGAAGGTGGCGAACAGCTCCGGGTCCTCCCTCGCCTTCGCCCACTTGGCGGCGAACATGGTGGTGAGCAGACCGCGTAGCCGGTCGGGTGGGCTCAGCTCGGCATTCTGAACCGCCGCGGTGAAGTCGTCTCGCACCCGGTCGAGCCAGCGCCGTATCACGGCCTCGCGCAGCGCCGCCTTGGACGGGAAATGCCGGTAGACGCTCCCGTGGCTCACTCCCAGCAGCCGCGCGACGTCGAGCACGGTGGTCTTTTCCGGACCGTGCCGGCGCAGCAACTCCTCGGTGGCCGACACGATCATCTCCGCGTCGAGTGGCTCCCCGCGCATCAGATCCCCCTGCCGAGCTGGTACGAGGCCGAGCTTCAGGGCTGCCGTGCCCGGTCGCCGGACCTCTACAGCGGAGAACGTAGGCCAACGGATTGACGGTCGTCAATCTGTGTCAGCCGTACGCCGTTAGTGGGGTGACAAATATTGACATCTGTCACCTGATCGCCGTACCGTGCCCGTGTCGTCATCACCGATCAAGGAGCACTCCCATCAGCACCTCCACTGCTTCGTTCGCCGGCCGCTCCGTGTCCCGGATCGGCTATGGCGCGGCCCAGCTTCCCCGGCTGCACGACCGCCGCACCGAGGCCGTCGCCCTGCTGCGCCGCGCGGTCGAGCTGGGCGTGAATCACGTGGACACCGCCGAGTTCTATGGCTTCGGATTCGCCAACGCCGTGATCCGCGAAGCCCTGCGGCCCGAAGACGGCGTACTGGTCGTCACCAAGGTCGGTGCCGACCCCGATCCCGGCGGGCGCCTGCCGCTACGGACGGCGCAGCGGCCCGAGCAGCTCCGGGCCAGCGTCGAGGACAATCTGCGCAGCCTCGGCACCGACCGGCTCCCCGTGGTCAACCTCCGGCGCCTCGACTCCGGTCCCGGGCTGCGTCCCGAGGGCTACCAGGTGGTCGACCTCGACGACCAGCTCGCGGTCATGACCGCCTTGCGCGACGAGGGGAAGATCGGCGCGATCGGTCTGAGCGGCGTCACCCTCGACGGCCTGCGCCGCGCCCTGCCGGCCGGCATCGTCTGCGTTCAGAACGCCTACAGCCTGGCTTCCCGCGACGACGAGGACATGCTGCGGCTGTGCGCGGCCGAGGGCATCGCATGGGTGCCGTTCTTCCCGCTCGGCGGGGCCTTCCCGGGCCTGCCCAAGGTCACCGAGGAGCCGGCCGTCCACACCGTGGCCGAGTCGCTGGGCGTCACACCCTCGCAGGTCGGCCTCGCCTGGTTGCTGCACCACGCCCCGAACGTGCTGCTCATCCCCGGCACCGCCGACGCCGCCCACCTGGAGGCCAACCTGGCGGTCGGCGAGATCACCCTCGACGCCGCGACGCTCGCCACGCTCGACGCCGTCGAGTCCCGCTCCAACGATGTCCTGCTCGGCTAGGCGGGGACGCGACAGCGTGGAGACGGACACGAAAACGGATGCTGTGCCACAGCCATCAGCACCAACGGACGGATCATGAAGGCGATCATCTACCGCGACAACGGCGACCCGGACGTTCTTCGGCTCGTCGACCGTGACCTGCCCGTGCCCGGTCCCGGCGAGGTCCGTGTCCGGGTCGTCGTGTCCGGGGTCAACCCGGCGGACTGGCAGGCCCGCTCCGGCGCCACCGGTCCCAAGGGGTTTCCGGAGGTCACTCCGCACCTGGACGGCGCCGGGGTGATCGACGCCGTCGGTGAGGGGGTCGACCGGAGCCGGGTCGGTCAGCGGGTCTGGCTGTTCATGGCGGCCGCCGGGCGGCCCACCGGCACCGCCGCCGAGTTCACCGTCGTACCCGCCGGGCAGGCCGTGTCCCTGCCCGACGAGGCCGGTTTCGACGTCGGCGCCTCACTCGGCGTCCCCGCGCTCACCGCGCACCGTGCACTCACCGTCGCCGAGGACGGGCCGCGCCGTCTGCGGCCCGGCGCGCTCGACGGTCGGGTGGTGCTCGCCGCGGGCGGGGCCGGTGCGGTCGGGCACGCGGTGGTCCAGCTCGCCCGATGGGCCGGCGCCACCGTGATCAGCACGATCAGCGGCCCGGAGAAGGCCCGGCTGACCACCGCCGCCGGAGCCCACCATGTGATCAACTATCGGGAGGGCGACCCGGCCGCCGAGATCCGTGAGATCGCCCCGGACGGCGTGGACATCGTCGCCGAGGTGGCGCTCGGTGCGAACCTCGCACTCGACCTGGCCGTGCTGCGCACGCGCGGCACGATCGCGACCTACGCCAACGACGGTGGCAGGCCGGTCGAACTGGACGTGCTGCGGAACATGGTGCTGAACACCCGCCTGCAGTTCCTGGTGCTCTACACGGCCGGTTCCGCGGTGCGCGCCGCTGCCGCGGAGGACGTCGCCGCCGCGGTCCGCGACGGCGCCCTGTCGGTCGGCGAGGAGCACGGCCTGCCGCTGGTCCGCTTTCCGCTCGACCGCACCGCCGACGCGCACCGGGCGGTGGAGCGCGGCACGGTCGGCAAGGTCCTGGTGGACGTCACGTCGTGACGGTGAGCGAGTCGTCGGCGCGACGGCCGGGCCGGAGGATGAGGGCCGCGGCCACGAGCAGGGGGACTCCGGCGAGTATCGGCGCTTGGACGCCGATCGCGGCGGCCAGTGAGCCGCCGGCGAGCGCGCCCAGGGCTCCCGCGCCGCGTCCGACCGTGAGGTAGGTGCTGTTGACGCGGCCGAGCAGGTGGGGCGGGGTGTGGCGTTGGCGCATGCTTCTGGACGTGGCGTTGAAGACGGCGAAGGCTCCGCTGCTGCAGAGGAGGGCGACGGCGCTCACGGCCAGGTCGCTGGTCAGCCCGAGCGCCAGTTGGGTGCCGGCCATCACGACCACGGTCGCGGTCAGCAGCCGCGGGGCACCGATCCAGCGGGTCAGCAGGGCGCAGCTCGCCCCGGCGACGATGCCTCCTACCGCGCCGAACGCCAGCAGCAGACCATAAGCCGTCGAACCGCGATGCAGGACCTGCGTCACGTAGAGGACGAGAACCGCCAGGTAGGCCCCGTCGGCCGCGGCGACGACGCCGACGGCGATCACGAGATTCCGGACGGAACGGTCGCGCCGGAGCCATGCCAGTCCCTGGCGGATGTCTCCGCCTGCCGCCCGGAGGCCGGTCGCCGACCCTGGTCGCCGCGGCAGCGGGCGGAAGACCCCGGGCAGGCTGAGCAGGAGCAGGACCGCGATTCCGAGGCTGCTCGCGTTCAGGGCGAACGGCAGCGTCGCGGCGATGCCGAAGAGCCAGCCCCCGATCGCCGGACCGGCGAGTTCGCTGCCGACGATCCCGCCGGCGACCAGGCGGCCGTTGGCGCGTTCGAGTTCGTCGCGGTCGATCAGCCGGGGCAGGGCGGTCGTGGCCGCCGTGTCCCGCACCATCGACCCGATGCCGGTGACGAAGGCGGTCAGGTAGATCAGCGGCAGATCCACGGCGTCGAAGGCCGCCGCGACGGCCAGCGCGGCGATCAGTATCGTCCGGAACGCATCGACCCCGACCATCGTTCTACGAAGGTCCCATCGGTCGACGACGGCACCGACGCCGAGGCCGATCAGTATCCACGGCAGCCCCTGCAGAGCGGTCACCGCGGCGACCGCTGAAGGGGAATCCGTCACCTGGAGAGTCAGGAGCGGGAACGCCGCGAAACGAACGCCATCCCCGAAGTCGGCCAGGAACGCCGACAACCAGTAACGCGGGAATGGCGCCCGCACAATTCCGATAGCGCCCATCGATTCACGCCTCCAACCGGTGCCGCGATGGATGACCGTCGTCGTTGTACCCGATCCGTATTCTCCTTGCCGCGCGGGCCGAGGCCGTATCGGACGCTTGGCCGGCCGTGGACGGGGCTCCTGACCAGCGCTGAACGCTTTGCCCATCAGTCGGCAATAGCTGGATGTAAGGCGATCCAGAAACGAGGAGGATCATGACAGCTGATCCGGATGATGGGGAGTTGATCGCCCGTTCGCTCGACGGTGACGAGGACGCATTCGTCGAGGTGGTCCGGCGTCATGAGGCAAGGGTGGGGGCCTACCTCGCGCGGCGGGTCGGCCGGGGACCGGCCGAGGACCTGCTCGGCGAGGTGTGGGTGGCGGCGCTCGGATCCCGGGCGTCCTACGATCGCTCGTTCTCCGACGCCGGCCCCTGGTTGTTCGGGGTGGCGCACAACACGCTCCGGCGGCACTGGCGGTCGCGCCCGAACGAGGAGCCGGTGGCCGACGTGACCGGTATGGCCTCCGGGTGGGACCCGTGGGCCGCTGTGGACGACCGCGTCAACGCGGAGTCGGTGCTGCGGCAGGCGCTGGCGCTGCTCCGGCCGCAGCAGCGGGAGATCTTGACCCTGGTCGCCTGGGAGGACCTGACCGTCGCCGAGGCGGGGCGCGCGATCGGCATACCGCCGGGAACGGCACGCCGCTACCTGCATGAGGCGCGCATGGCGCTGCGGAACGCGCCGGGGATGGCCGCGCTGCTGGCCGATCAGAACACGGTGAAGGAGGCCAACTGATGGTGGACGAGATGGACTTGCTGAATGGACTGAAGGCCGCCGAGCCGGTGCGGCCGCACGCCTTCGAGGAGGCCAGGGCCGTGCTGCGGGCGGCGATGGCCGTAGAAGGAGTGCCGGAAACGAAGACCCCGCCTCGCCGCCGGTCCCGGTGGGGCATGCGCCGTACGGTGGGCCTGAGCGCCGCTGCCCTGGCCGCCGCGGCCGCCGCGGCGGCGGTGCTGGTCGCCACGTCCGCGTCGACACCCGGTAAGCCTCCCGCGAAGGCGGCGGCGAACCCCATCCTGGCCAAGCTGGCCGCGGACATCTCGCCCCTGCGGGCCAAGGCGCCGGGCGACGCGACGCTGGAGATCCGCAACCAGTCGCCGACCAGTGACGCGCTGGGCGGCAACGGTATCGGCCTGTTCACCGACGACGGCACCTACTACTGGGGCAACGACAAAAGCGCCCTGCGGCGGGCCATCGTCGCGAAGAGCGGGGGCGACGACGTTTTCAAGCGCGACATAGCGGCGGCGCTCTCCGCCGTGAAGGGCGATGTCGACACCGCGCGTGCCCGGATGGCCGTTGCGAACATCGCCCCGGGCACGCACCCGGACCCGGAGCGGGCCAGGGAGGAAAAGCTCAAGGCCCTCGCCAAGGCGCGCGGCAAGAAGTACGTGCCTCCGAAGCCGCGGACCCCTGAGCAGCAGAAGGAGATCACCGACAACCACATCTGGGCGAACGCCATCGACGCGCTGATCGCGGCGCCGGAGAATCCCCAGGTACGGGCCGGCGTGCTCCGCATCATGGCGACGATGCCGAAGGTCAAGGTCACGAAGACCACCACGGCCGGACAGCCCACGCTCACGCTGGCGGACGGCTGGCCCGTTGCCGGGAAGTTCGCGGAAAAGCTGGTCATCAACGCCGGCACCGGCCGTCCCGTCGCCCTGTCCAGCAGCGGCTCGGACGTGCGTCCCAGCACGACCTACTACCACACCTCCCGGGTGACGCTTGCCGACGTCGAAGCGGGCAAGTTCTGACCCGTTCCCCGTGAGATCGTGCGGGCCGCCCGGCAGCCGGGCGGCCCGCACGTCCGCATGGCGAGATTCTCTTCAGCGGTGTGTGAGCGGTCACCGGCTGGCGGTGTAGACCACCGACCACGGTCGTGACATGACCGGAGCGGCGGGCGGAGGGGGCGCGTGGTCGGCGGCGAGGACGTCCGCCGCGATCGACGCGAACCTCGCTGCCGCCGGGTGTGCCGTGTCGGCGGGCCAGGCGGCCGACACGCTCCGCAGCAGAGGGCGGTCCGCGAGCGGGCGCCAGGCCACGCGCGGCTCGCGGCGGGCCATCGACTCCTGTTCGAACGCCACGCCGTGACCGCCGAGCACCAGGCCGAGCAGGAACTCCGGGTTGCGCGCGTGCCGCAGCACCGACGGGGCGAAGCCGTGCTTCCGGCAGACCTCCAGTACGTGGTCGTGCCAGCCGGGTGCCGTCGCCCGCGGGGCGAGGATGAGGCCGTGGCCGGCGAGGTCGCCGAACTCGACCTCGCGTAGCCGCGCCAGCGGTGACGTGCGGGGCAGGACGACTCCCAGCGGCACGTCGACGGCCGGGCCGAACCGCAGGTCGGCCGCCTCCACCGGGTGGTGCACCAGACCGACGTCGAGGTGGCCCGAGGCGAGCAGGCGCAGCTGCTCGGCGGTCGTCAGCTCCTGCAGGTCGACCTCGAGCTCGGGGACCTCTTCGCCGAGCCGGCGGGACAACGCCTGCAGCGACACCGCCGGCGTCTCCGGTGGGACGCCGGCGCGCAGCGTGCCGAGCGCGCCGTCGGCGGCCTTCCGCATCAGGGTGCGCAGCCGTTGCTCGCGGGCCAGCAGGTCGCGCGCCTCGTCGAGGAGGAGGCGACCGGCGGTCGTCAGCTCCGCCTGGCGCCGGGAGCGGTCGAACAGCGTGACGCCGAGCTCCCGCTCGAGCCGCTGGATCGACTGGCTGAGCGGCGGCTGGGCGATGCCGATGATCTCCGCGGCCCGGCCGAAGTGGAGCTCCTCGGCCGTGATGATGAAGTACCGCAGGTGCCGCGACAGATCCACGCCGCCACGATACGGGATCGCGTATGAGAGCCGTCCGGCCGATACGGCGACCGGTGCCGCGGCCGTACGGCGACGACCACCGGTGCCGCCACGGTGAGGCGGGCCACGCGCTGTACGGCGATACCGTGAGCGGGTGCGTACGGAGGATCTCATCGCCCGGACGTTCACCTCGGTGGGCGTCACCGCCGGGCTCCATGTGGTCGACGTCGATGACGGCCGGGAGGTCGGCGTCGAGCCGGACGAGCAGGTCGTCATCGCGTCGGTGTTCAAGATCCTTCTCGTGCTGGAGTTCGCCCGGCAGGTCGCGGCCGGCCAGATCGATCCCACCGAGCGGCTTGTCGTACGCGCCGAGGACCGGCTCGGCGGCTGGGGCATGGCAGGGTGCGCCGACGACGTCGAGGCGTCGCTCCGCGACCTCGCTTACTTCGCGATGTCGATCAGCGACAACACGGCCGCCGACCTGCTCATGCGCCGGATCGGCCCGGACACCCTCCAACTGCTGGCCGACGAGCTCGGCCTGACGCGCACCCGGGTGGTCGGCGGGCCGCGGGAGATCCTGGCGTCGGTGTTCGACGACGTCGGCGCGCGGTCCGAGGCGGAGTTCGCGGCGATCTTTCCGACCCTTCCGGAGGAGCGCGTACGGGCGCTGCGCGTGCTGGACCCGGAGCGCACCACCTCGAGCACGCCGCGGGACATCACCCGGCTGCTGCGCCTCATCTGGCGCGACGAGGCCGGTCCGCGAGCGGCGTGCGCCATGGCACGGGAGCTGATGACGCACCAGGTCTTCTGGACCCGCATCCCCAGCGGTTTCCCGCCGGCGGTGCGCGTCGCCGCGAAGAGCGGCACTCTGCCCGGCCTGCACAATGAGGCGGGGGTCGCCGAGTATCCCGACGGCCGCCGGTACGCCATCGCGATCTTCGCGCGGACCGAGCGGCTCGCCCCGCGCCGCATCGACGTCGACCTGGCGATGGGGGAGGCCGCCCACACCGCGGTCGAGGCGCTGCGCGCGCCGAGATCCGCGACAGCGGCGAAATGACGGGCACGATCGGCGATCCGCCCCCGTGCCGACGTGCTCTCATATCCGTTCTCCTATGAGCGGTCCGCCTCGCTGATCTTGGACGCGGGCGCCGGCCCGGTGGTCGAATGCGGCCTGATCAGCATGCGCCCATCACAAGGGGGAGATCTAACGTGTCCGGACAGCGAGTCGACCGGCGGCGATTCCTGCGAGGCGCGACCGTCGGCGCCACCGTCGTGTCGGTGGCGGGCGCGGGAGCGTACGCGGCGTCGGCGACCGATGAGAAGCGGGCGGCGGTGCCCAGCGCGAACAGCAGGAGCACGGCCGCGACGTTCCGCTGGTTCGGGACGGCGGGGTGGAGGATCGACGTCGGGTCGCGGACCCTGCTCGTCGACCCGTACCTCAGCCGGTACGACACCGGCATGTACACCGGGTCGTTCGATCCGACGACCGAGCTGACGGTGGACACCGGAACCGTCGACCGGCACGTCGGCAAGCCGGAGACGGTCCTGGTGACCCACTCGCACTGGGACCACTTCAACGACGTGCCGTACATCGCACGGAAGACCGGGGCGCGGGTCATCGGCACGATGACGACCTACAACCTGGCGCTGGCCTCCGAGGTGCCGTCCGACCGGGTCGGGCTGGTCAAGGGCGGCGAGGTGCTCGACTTCGGTGCCTACACCGTCGAGGTCATCGCCTCCCTGCACAGCCGTAACGCCGCGTACTCGGTCGCGCTGCCGGGCGTACGGCTCACCCGGCCGGACAAGCCGCGGACCGTGGCCGATCTGCCCGAAGGCGACACCCTCGCCTACCAGGTGACGGTCAAGGACGGCCCCTCGGTGTTCTTCATGGGCGGCAGCGACTTCGTCGAACGCAACGTGACCGGCCTGTCCCCGGACATCGCGATGATCGCCATGCAGGCCAGCGACTCGACCCACGCGTACGCTGAACGGATCATCACCGCCCTCGGCAGGCCGTCGGTCGTCGTCCCGGTCCACTGGGACAACTTCGAGACCGCGCTGACGAACCCGCCGAAGCCCGATCCGGACGTCAAGCCGCACCTCGACGCCTTCGTCGCGACGGTGCGGAAGGTCAGCCCGCGCACCAAGGTCGTGGTCCCGCGCTACCTCACGCCGTACCGCTTCGTCTGATCCCCGCGGCCGGCGGGCACCGGGTGGAGCCGGATGTCCACCCGGGATACGGCGGCCGACCCACGACGGCGGGCCGCCGGCCCCCTAGCGTTACGGCGTCCAGACGACGTACCCGGCGGAGGAGGTGGGACCGGTGAGCGGTCCTCGCCGTCATCACCGCGCTGCCTCGACGGCGGTGACCGATGACCATGACCGGCATGGGCGGACAATGTCGGGCGATGAACGCCGAACCTGACGACACGCGCCCGGCTGGGGTTCCCGTCGACGACGCGTCGGCGGGAACCCCGGCGCGGTTCGCCGACGAACTGATCCGCCCGTCCGTCATCGGGGCCGTCTCGCTGCTCACCCTGGTCCAGTACGCCGAGCACCCGCCGGCCCGGCTGGCCTGGCTCGCGTGGGGCCTGGCGGCGGTCGCCATCGCCGCGGGGATCGCGTCATCGGTCGTGCCCTGGCGCCGCCTGCCGGGTCGGATGCGGACAACGCTGGTGGCGGTGTTCATGGCCGCCGCCGCGCTGTTCTTCCCGCTCGCGAAGGACACGGCGGCCATGGCACTGGTGTTCCTCGCCTCCGTCACCGCCGGAGAGAAACTGGCCTCGCGGCGGGCCGCGTGCACCATCGTCGGCGCCGGGACCGTCGTCACGGCCGTCGTGACCTGGGGCGCCACCGCCCTGCTGCACCTGCCGAACGAGTCGCCCTGGTGGGTTCCGCTCATCGTGGGCCTGCCCCTCTACATCGGCCTCGCGCGCCGGGAACGGGCCGACGCGCTGGCCGCCTCCGACCTCGCCGCCCGGCAGAGCCGGCGCGCGGCCGCGTCCGAGGCCCGGGAGGCCGCGCTGGAGGAGCGGGGGCGCATCGCCCGGGAGATCCACGACGTACTCGGTCACGCGTTGTCCGGCATCGCCCTGCAGCTGGACATGGCCGACGCCCTGCATGCCGGGGGCCGCGACCAGGACGCCAACGCGGCCGTACGGCGAGCACGAGCCCTGGCGGTGTCGGGGATCGGGGAGACCCGCCGCGCGATCCACGCACTGCGCGAGGACACGCTGCCGCTTCCGGAGACCATCGCCCGCATCGCCCACGGGGGCACGGCCGGATTCGAGATCCGGGGTGAGCCCGGCGAGGTTCGCGTCGAGGTCGCCCAGGCCGTCATCCGCGCCGCACAGGAGGCGATCACCAACGCGCATCGGCACGCGCCCGGCGCCGAGGTGAACCTCCTGCTCGACTACACCGACGAGTTGATCCGGCTCACCGTCACCGACACCGGAACGGCCGGGCCCGGCGCCCGCCCGGACCGCGCGGGCAGCGGGATGGGCCTGATCGGGATGCGTGAGCGTGCCGGCCTGCTCGGGGGCACGCTGTACGCCGGCCCCGCCGAACCACCGGCCTCAGGCTGGACAGTGCGATTGGAGTTGCCGAGATGACCTCGATCCGGTTGCTGGTCGTCGACGACCAGGCCGCGGTCCGGGACGCGCTCGCGGTCATGCTCGACCTCGACCCGGACATCGCCGTCGTCGGCACCGCCGCCAACGGCGAGCAGGCGGTCACCGCGGTCGAAGAGCACGACCCGCAGGTCGTCCTCATGGACCTGCACATGCCGGTCATGGGCGGGGTCGAGGCCACCCGCCGGATCCAGGCCGCCCGGCCCGGCCTGCCGGTCGTGGTGCTGACCACGTTCGAGGACGACGAGTCGATCCTCGCCGCGCTGCGCGCCGGCGCCCGCGGCTACCTCACCAAGGACGCGGACCGCACGAAGATCGTCCAGGCCGTACGCGGCGCACACGCCGGGCAAGCGGTCCTCGACCCCCACGTGCAGTCGCGGCTCCTCACCCTGGCCACCCGCACCCCCGCGCCCGAGCCGGACACGGCCGTGCCGCTGACCGCACGCGAACGGGAGATCCTCGACCTCATCGGCCAGGGCCTGCGCAACAACGAGATCGCCCGGCGCCTGTACATCACCGAAGCCACCGTGAAGACCCACATCAACAACCTGTTCACCAAGGCCGACCTGCACTCTCGCGCCGAGGCCGTACGGTTGGCCCTCACCCTCGCCGGGAGCGGGCGGAAAGACGGACGCTCAGGCTGACCCGCACCGGAGTTCTTCCCGACCGTCAAGAGACCGGGTGGAGAGACCCGACCCCACCCGACCTCCACCCCATCTCGGTCGACCGACCGATGTGGGGCACGTACTCCAATTCCTAAATTGTGGCCGCAGCAAAAGGAAATCGCGAAACCGAAAGGCCACAGTCATGGACATCGGTGTATGGATTCTTAATCTGGCCGTACTCTTCGTCGTGCTCGAGTCCGATCTCGGCACGCGGAAGGTCACCAGGCTTCGCGTGCTCCGCCCGGTCATCACCGCCGCGGCCATCGTGCCGATCTTCATAGGCGACCTCGCCACCAGCGGATACGGCCTGATGCTGGAAATCGCCGGCATCGCCGCCGGGCTGTTGCCGGGACTGCTCGCCAGTGCCTTCATGCCCGTCCATGAAGGCATGGTCAACGGCCGCCGCTGCGCGAAGTCCCGTGCCGGGATCGGCTATGCGCTGACGTGGATCGCCGTGGTCGGCGCACGCCTCGCCTTCTCCTACGGCAGTGCGCACGTTTTCGGCCGGCAACTGGGCGAATGGATGGCCGCCCATTCCGTTTCCAAGGACGCGCTCACCGACGCCCTGATCTTCATGGCGGTGGTCATGATGCTCACCCGTACGGCCCTGCTCCATCTCAAGGCCAGGGCGGCACTGACTCGCCCCCGGCCGGCCGAAGTCACCCTGCCGCTCGCCTGACGTCGCCGTGAGCCACGCGCGGATCCGCTTGCGTGAGCCGTCCTCGTGCCACGTCGACCAGTTCGCGCTCGGTCGAGCCGTGTTCGGCGGAGGGGACTCGGTCGAGCTCGTGCCGCCGTTCACGCGGCCTGGGCCACCAGGGCCCGGATGGTGAGGGCGGACAGGCGGGCCTTGGGCAGGAAGCCGATCGCCGGGCTGGCGGCGACCATCTCGGCGAGATCGGTCGCCGCGTAGGTGGACATCATGATCACCCGTGGCGGTTTCGCCACCGCCTGCGTCAGGGCGTCGACGAGGTCGAAGCCGAACTCGGTGCCGAGCATGACATCGACGAGCGCGACGTCCGGGCCGGCGTCTCTGGTCCGGCGGAGGGCTTCGGCGGACGTCGTGGCGACGCCGACGACGTCGATTCCGTCGCGTTCGAGGTGGTCACCGGCGGCCCGGAGAAAGTGGTCGTTGTCGTCGACCAGCAGGGCCCGCAGGCGCGCGGTGTTCGGTGCGGCGTACGAGATCATTCGGGCCAGTCGGAGTTCTCGATCACCTCGACGAAGTCCCGGCGCCGGAAGCCGGGGACGCAGTGGGCCAGCACGTCGGCCTTGACGTTCCCGAAGGTCGTGTCGGGGCGGTCCTTGATGCCCTCGGTGAACGCGGCGAGGATCCGGTTCTTGAAGTCCGGGCGCGGGTGCGCCGCGACGACCGCCGCGCGCTGCTCGTCGGTGACCGCGTGGTAGCCGATGCCCAGGACGTCCAGCTCGACGCCGCGGGTGACCAGGGCGACCTCGGGCGCCATGTGCAGCGGGATCTCCGGGGTGGTGTGCAGGGCGATGCTCGTCCAGACGCGGTCGGCGGCCTCTCCGGTGACGCCATGGGCTCCCAGGAATCGGCGGGCCTCGTCGGCGCCGTCGATCTCGAAGCGCTGGTCGGTACGGCGGAAGCGCCTCGTGAGCCCCAGGTCGTGGAACATCGCCCCGACGTACAGCAGCTCGGGGTCGAAGTCGAGCCGCTGCTCCCGGCCGCGCAGCGATCCCCAGAGGAAGACCCGCCGGGAGTGGTGGAACAGCAGCGGCGGGGCGGCCTCGCGGACCAGTTCGGTCGCCTCTCGTGCCAGGGCGGTGTCCGGGATCTCCACGCCCGCGATCAGGTCGTTCATCGTCTCTCCTCGATCGGTCATCTGCTTCCAGGGTTCCCCGGTGACGTAAACTGGGCCATGTCATTACTGCCAGGAAAACCACGGATTCGGACATGACACATCGGGTTGGCATCGTGGTCTTCGAGGGCGTGACCATGCTCGATGTCAGCGGTCCGTCGGAGGTGCTCCACCAGGCGGGCCGGCTCTCTCCCGGCTATGAGCTGGTGCTGGTCTCCCCGCATGGCGGCACGGTCACCACCTCCGCCGGGCTGGCGCTGACCGGCACGGTCCCCGAGACCGACGCGGGCCCCGTCGACACGGTCATGATCGCCGGAGGCGACCGGCTGGCCCGGCAGCCGATCGAGGACGGGCTGCTGGCCGCGGTCCGCGCCCTCACCGCGCGGGCGCCACGGGTCGCCTCGGTGTGCACCGGGGCGTTCGTCCTGGCGGAGCTGGGCCTGCTCGACGGCCGCCGCGCGACGACGCACTGGCGCCACGCGGCCATGTTCGCCCGCCGTTACCCGCGCGTGCGCGTCGAGCCGGACGCCATGCACATCTGCGAAGGGCGGTACGTCACCTCCGCGGGCATCAGCGCGGGCATCGATCTGGCGCTCGCCCTGGTGGAGGACGACCACGGGGCCGACGTGGCGAGGGACATCGCACGAGAACTCGTCGTGTTCATGCAGCGCCCGGGTGGGCAGTCACAGTTCTCCACGGCCATCGCGACCCCGCCTGCCCGCGGTGACCTGCTGCGTTCGCTGATCGCGTCCGTGCTCGCCGATCCGGCCGCCGATCACAGCCTGCCCGCCATGGCCGCGGCCGCCGCCGTCAGCACCCGGCACCTCGCCCGGCTGTTCCGCGCCGAACTGGGCACCACACCCGCGCGCTGGGTCGAGCGGGTCCGCCTCGACCGCGCCCAGCAGCTGCTCCTCGAAGGCCACAGCGTCACCTCGGCGGCGGTGCACAGCGGGCTCGGCACCGACGAGACCCTCCGCCGCGCCTTCGCGCGCCACCTGGGCACCACGCCGACCCACTACCGGAGGCGCTTCGCCACCACCCACCGGCAGGAGTAGGCCGAAACGCCGACCGCGGCCCCGGCGGTGTTCGCCAGGGCCGCGGAGGCCGAACTACTACGAATCCGCGCAGGTCAGCCGCGGCTGGGCGATGTCGGCGTTGTCGTAGGTGACGCCGTCACCGGCGTCACCGACGTCGATCCGCACCACCTGTGCGCCGGTCAGCGGCACGTCGACGTGCGCGGTCGGCGTGCCGTTGGTCACGACGCCGCTGTCGTAGATCGACCGGCCGTCGGCGCTGATGCGGTACGTCACGGAGCCCTGCCCCTGGACCGAGTCGTCCAGGCCGAGGTCCGCGGTGAGCCGCGAGCACCGCCCGCCGAGGTAGTACTCGATCGAGGCGACCGCGTTGGTCCACAGACCGTGCTGGTACGTCGTCCCGTGGATGGTCAGCGGCCCGCCGAAGTAACTCTTGTCGACGAGCACCGGCCCGTACCCGTTCGTCGCGGACAGCCAGGACAGGTCGCTCAGGTAGGGCGACCCGGTGGGCCCCACGAGAACCCGTACGGTGCTCTCGGTCCGCGCCGTCGCCGCGTGCGCGCCGTCGCCCCACCGGTAGGTCGCCGTCCCGGTCAGGGTGTACGACCCGGGGCCGGCGTCCGCGGGCACCGTCACCTGCCAGGTGCCGGACAGGCGCTTGCCCGTGGACACGGCGGGCGCGCTGACGGGCCTGCCGTCGATCTTCCAGCCGGACGGACCCGTCAGGTTCAGCGTCGCGTCCGTGACCGCCGTCCGTCCGTCGTCGCCGAAGCCCGCCACCGTGGTGATCGTCTGTCCGGCCTTGGCGACGTGCAGGTCGGAGCCGGGATAGGCCGGCGGCACCTGCGGGTCGACGTCGACCTCGGTGGCCGGCGGGTAGTCGCCGGCCCCGTCCTTCAGCGGCGAGACGCGGTACAGCGCGGCGCTGTGGGCGGGTACGGAGGCGGCGATCACGCCGGCCGACTCGGCGGTCCGGTGCGCCCACAGGTCACGGACGGCGTAGGCGCCGGCGGAGGGCAGACCGGCGGCCTGGGCGGTGGTGGAGATCCGCGTCGTGGTGTCGCCCCGGTTGAGGAGCATGACGGCGCGGTCGCCGTTCGCGAGGGTGCGGATCCAGACGTCGGCGGCGTCGGTGTGCGACAGGCGCGTCGCCTGGGCGCCCCGCGGGTCCTGGTCGACGGCGATCACCTCGCGGTTGGTGAGGGTCGCCTTGGTGGCCGCGGACATGTTCCGCAGGTCGTTCCCGGCGAGCAGCGGGGCGGCGAGCATCGCCCAGGCGCTGAAGTGCGCCCGGCTCTCGGTGTCGTTCGCCATCTTGCCGACCATGAGGATGTCCGGGTCGTTCCAGTGCCCGGGCCCGGCGTACTGGGCCAGCGGCGCCTCCTGGTCGAGGTTGGCGAGGGTCTGGCTCCACTGCGAGCCGTAGTCGTTGTTGGTGCGCCACATGTTGCTGATGGCCGGCGCCCAGGTCCACGGCCGCAGCTTGGGGTCCCACTCGCAGATGCTGAAGAACATCGGCCGGCCGGTCGCCTTCAGCGCCTGGCTGTAGGCGGTGTACAGCTTCACCGCGACCTGCTGTTGCGACAGGCCCGGGAAGTCGCCGAACGGCACGTTGCACCAGTCGACCTTGACGAAGTCGACGCCCCAGGACGCGAAGGTGTCGGCGTCGTCCTGGACGTGACCGTAGCTCCCGGGGTAGCCGGCGCAGGTCTTCGTGCCGACGTCCTCATAGATGCCGAGCTTCAGGCCACGGGCGTGGACGTAGTCGGCCACGGCCTTCATTCCGTGCGGGAACTTCGTGGGGTCGGCCCGCAGATGCCCGTTCGCGTCGCGGGTGGAGGCGGCCCAGCAGTCGTCGAGGTTGACGTAGCGGTAGCCGGCGTCGCGCATCCCCGAGCTGACCATCGCGTCGGCGGTCTGCTCGACGAGCTGCTCGTTGACGTCGCAGAAGAACGTGTACCAGTCGTTCCAGCCCATCGGGGGCGTGGCGGCCACCGGGGCGGCGGTGGCCGCTCGGGGCGTCTGGCCGAGCGGGCGGGCGGAGGCGGGGTTCGCGAGTGCCAGTGTGGCCACCAGCGCAGCGCCGATGGCGATGAGCGAGGTGATGAGGGAGGTGTGGCGGGTCGGGCGGATCACCTTTGCTCCTCTCGGGAGTCTGAGGCTTCCAGAACGTTGATCGCCGCGGAGGCCCGGCCGGACCGGTGTCTTCCCGTCTCGTCGATGCGTGATCCGGCCGATGTGATCCAGAGCATAAGGAGCGTCTCGCCGGGCGGACATGTCTGAAGGAACGGCTCCCCTGGACAAAACGACGATCATGTCGCGAGGCGCGGTGCGATCGGCGGAGGTCCCTGGACGTTCCGGTGGCCCTGCGGCCTGCCGACGTCCACCCGGCGCCGCCGGCCGAGCGCGGTGGGCGGCTACGCGCTCCCGACGGGTACGAGCAGGCCGAAGACGCGCACCGCGACTCTCCCGTCGGGCAACGGCGCACCGCCGTCCGCGACCACCGCCTCGCCGCGGGGCCACTGCTCGCCGTCCAGGAGAACCTCGTTGGTCTCGAGCCGGCCTTCGTGGTACGCGACGAACAGGCGGAGCCCGTGCACCGCCCGGGTGAGCGGCTCGGCGCGCAGCGCCTGCAGAAGCCGGTCGAACAGGGGCCCGGCGGAGGGCACCGACCGGTCGGTGAACAGGTTGATCTGGGCGCCCAGCACCAGTTCGAACGCGCCGCCCGGGTGCTCGTAACGCTCCCGTTCGACCTGGTCGGGGGCGGCACCGGGGCGTAGGAGGCCCTCGACGATCGGGTGCAGCGCGCCGAGCCTGAACTTGTTCACCGCCCCGCCGATCGCGTCGCGCCAGGTGGTGCCGTGCCCGGCGAAGCTCTCCACCAGCCATGGCCGGGCCAGCGCGGGGTGCGACAAGGCGAAGTCGACCTGAGCCATCACCACGCCGGCCGGGGCGGGGTGGACGAACAGCTTCGCGTCCACGCTCGTCTCGCCGCCGAGCGGCACGCCGTGCCCGCGCAGGAAGCTCTCGAACGCGGCCCGCGGCGAGGGTACGCCGCCGTCGCCCTGCCCGGCCGGCGCGAGGTCCCTGGCCAGCGCGGGCTCGCCCATCACCAGGTCCGACAGCTGCGATCCGGCGTGCAGCGCGTTGTTGATCGCGTTGAACTCGCTGCTGCGCATCGCGATCCGCTGGATCTCGTCGCGGCCGGCCTGCCGCGCGCGGGCCGACGCGGCCACGAACACCGGTTCGGCCGAGAGGCTCACCCGCCCGCCGGGGGTCGCCAGCGCGTCTTGGTACGAGACGTCCGAAAGCAACCGCCGCGTGTACGCCAGCGGCAGGAAGAGCAGCAGCCGCTCGGCCAGCCACGGCTCGACGCCGGCTCCGGTCAGCCGCTCCCAGACCTCATCGTCACCCGGCGGCTCGGCACCCGCGCAGAACGCGGCGATCCCCACCTCGACGGCGGCGTCAAACCCCGTTGCTTCGATCATCGCGCAACCCTACTTCCCGCCCGGAGGCGGGACATATCAACCGAGGATCTCCGCGGCCGAAGGTACGCCCCTTGCCCATTGGAGGTACTTACAGTACCTTGTAAGGAACTTCGAGTACCCATTAGGGGGAGCCGTGGCAATTCGACTGGCACTCGCCGGCGTCGTCCTGATCGTCGTCGGCGTCCTTGACCTCGGCGGCATCGGCCCGATCACGGCCGTGGCCGGCGCGGTCGCGCTCGTCGCGGCCGGAGTCGTCTGGAGCACGACGCGGAGGAAGGCGTCATGAGCGAGCAGAGCGTGAGCACCGTGCGCCCGGTCACGACGCAGACGAAAGGAAGGCCCATGAGCGAGCACGGAGCGCCCGGCCCCTCCACCGGCGAAGCGGCGCCCACCGGAGGAGGCCGGCTCCGGGCCGTCCTGCCGAGCGTCGCGCTCAACGGCGTCGTCCCATTCCTCGTCTACCTGCTCGCACGCCCGTACCTGCCGGGCGACGCCGTCGCACTGGCACTCGCGATGGCCGTTCCCGTCGTCTGCACCGTCGGCGCGTTCGCGTGGCGCCGGCGGGTGGACGCCATCGGGGCCATCGCGGTGATCGCGTACGGCGTCGCGCTGATCGTCGTACTGCTGTCCGGCGGCGACCCGTTCGTGCTCAAGCTCCAGGAGGCGGTCGTCACCGGGCCGCTCGGGCTGGTGTTCCTGCTCTCGGCCGCGATGCGCCGGCCGATTCTCCTCCTCGCGGCCCGTCTGGCGAACCGGCGCGGCTCACCGGTGAGCGCGGAGGCCGAACGGCGACGCCGCCACGCCTCCACGGTGCTGACCGCGATCATGGGCGGCACGCTCGTCGTCCACGCGTCCGCGCTGACGGTGCTCGCGCTGGTGCTCTCCACGACCGAGACGCTGGCGCTGTCCCGCCTGGTCGGCCTGGCGATCCTCGGCCTCGGCCTGGCCGTGCTGCTCTGGTACCGCGCCCGGCTGCAGAGCGCCGCCCAAGCCGCCGCGCGGGCCGCCGAGGGCACCACGGGCCGGTGAACACCTCCCCATCGGCCCTTCGCCGACCGCCTGCCCTGACGCCGGCCCCCGGAACACCCTGAAAGGGCCATCCATGCCTTCACCTCCAACCCCGCCACTCGCCGGGATCCGCATCGGGCTGTGCCGCGGCATCTCGTACGGCCTGCTCGACTCCGCCGAGCACTTCATGCCGGCGATGCGGTCCCTGGGCTCCCGGCTCGTCCGCGTGAACCTGTACTGGTCGCAGGTCGAGCCGGAGCCCGGGCGGTTCACCTGGGACGTCGTGGACGCGTTCCTCGGCCAGCTCGACCCCGGCGACGAGGCGTGGGTCACGGTGTGTTCGAGCTCGCCGTGGGCGACGCGCCGGGCGACCCGATTCCTGCCGTCCTCCCCGGCCCGCGACCTCGCCGAGTACCGGCGTTTCGTGGGGGAGCTCGTCCGGCACTGCGGCGGCGCCGTCCACTTCTGGCAGTGCGAGAACGAACCGTGCGTACCGCTGCTGTGGGTCGGCGGAGCGGATGAGTACCTGGCCCAGCTCACGGTCTTCTCCCAGGTCGTACGGAAGGCGTCGCCGGACGCCCTCGTCGTGCTCGGCGCCGCCGTACCCGCCGCGATGTTCGCGCGGGAGTCCGACGGTGACGAACGACGGGCCGATTACTTCGAGCGGATCGTGCGCGGGGGCGGCGATCAGTTCGACCTGTTCGACGTGCACCCGTACGGCGACCCGTACGCGATACCCGCGCTGATCGAGGCGTGCGGCTCTCTGCTGGCCGCCCACGGCGCCGTACGGCCGATCGTCGTCGGGGAGCACAACGGCCCGATGCCCACCGCCTTTCCGCAGAACCTCCCGCACCTCGGCGCGGTGCTCGCCGAGCACCGGAACGTCTTCCTCGGGCGGACCACCCTGCCCGACGGCGGTCTGGACTTCGACCGGGAGACTCCCGCCGTGGCCGACCTCTACCGGCGGATGGACGACCTGCCGCCGACGCTGCGGATGTTCATGGCCGGCTGCCCCGCCGAACTCGCGGAGCGGCGCGACCGGATCCTCCGGGAGGAGCTGGTGATCCGCACCGTCCTCTTGCTGGCCGGCGGGGTCAGGCGCGTCGCGTGCTTCCAGCTGGCGCCGGAGGCACCGGACACGGGCGGGCGTCTCAATGTGCGGTCGCTGATGTTCGACGCCTTCGCCCTCATGGACTACGAGAACGGGACGATCAGCGCCCGCCGTCCCGCGGCCGAGACGTTCGCGCTGATGGCGCGGGAGCTGGCCGACGCGTGCGAGGTCCGCCGGCTGGCGACGGACCGGCCCGGCCTCCACCTGTACGAGATCCGTCGCGAGACGCGTGGCCCGGCCTATGTCGCCTGGAGCCGTGACGGGGAGACCGCGCACATCCCGGTGCCCTGGCGCTCCACCGGCCGGGCGGGAGGCGTCACCGCTCTGGGGGAGGACGTGCCCGTACGGTCGCGGGGCGACGAGGTCGTCGTCCCGGTCACCGCGACGCCGGTCATCGTCGGTCCGGGAGTCGCCCCGTGAGCCGCCCGGCGGCGATGCTGCTCGCGATCATGATGGTCCTCGGCCTGCCCACGCCCGCGACCGCGGCCTCGCGTACGGACCTTCGCGGCGTCGGCGCGCTCGTCGACGGGATCGTCCCCGGGCAGCTCGTACGGGAGCGGATCCCCGGCGCGGCGGTCACCGTGGTCGCGGGCGGGCGGACGGTGTTCGGCAAGGGGTACGGGCTCGCCGACGTCGAGCGGCACGTCCCGGTGAGCGCCGACCGTACGGAGTTCTTCACCGGCTCGATGGCCAAGACCATCACCGCGAACGCCGTCCTCCGCCTGGCCGCCGACGGAAAGCTCGACCTGAACGCCGACGTCAACACCTACCTGCGGCGGTTCCGGATCCCGGATGCGTACCCGGGCCGCCCGGTCCGGGTGCGGGACCTGCTCACCCACACGGCGGGGTTCGAGGACGACGTCCTCGGCAGGTCGTGGGACGATCCGGCGAAGGTCCCGTCCCTGGAGCGCATCGCCCGGCGCGTGCCGGCCCGCGTACGGCCGCCGGGCACGCTCGTCGCCTACGACAACTACGGCTACACGCTGGCCGGATACCTGGTCGAGGCGGTCTCGGGCGAGCCGTTCGACCGGTACGTGGAGCGGAACGTCCTGGCGCCGCTGGGCATGCGCGGCACGACGTTCGCGCTGCCGCACCCGCCCGCGGTCGACGCCGCACTCGCCGCGGGCTACCGGCCCGACGGCGACGGCTTCAGCGCGTACCGGCGCTACTACGGCGCCACGCCGTCCGGGGTCGGCCCGGTCACCACGGCCGCGGACATGGGCCGCTACATGATCGCGCAGTTGCAGGGCGACCCGCGTCTCGGCCGCGGTGTGGCCCGGCAGATGCAGGCCCGCCAGTACGCCCAGGATCCGCGGCTGCCCGGCATGGGCTACGGCTTCGAGGAGTGGCCGCGCAACGGGCACCGCCGGGTCTACAAGGGCGGTGACGTGTCCGGATTCCACCAGGTCATGGCGTTGCTGCCGGACGACGGCGTGGGGATCTACGTCGTCTACAACGGCGAGGGCCGCTCGATGGGGGAGGCGACCGTCCTGGCCGAACGGCTGGTGGACCGGATCGTCGACCGCTACTTCCCCGCCCGTCCGGGGGAGCGGCCCGCGCCGGCCGGCGGCGACACGTCGGCGTACGCGGGCACGTACGTGCCGAGCCGGGTCCGCGGCGACATGCTGGGGTTCGGCACGCTCTTCTCGCCGGTCACCGTGACGTCGACCGGCGACGGAACCCTGCACACCAGCGGCCTGTCGCCCGATCCCGACCGGCCCGAGCAGGACTGGGTGCGGATCGGGCCCGGCCTGTTCGCCGAACGCGGCGGCCAGGAACGCATCGCCTTCGACGGCCACGGGCATCTCGCCGGAGGCCACACTGAGGAGGCGTCCGCGTACGAGCGCCGGACGGGGATCGCCTCACCGGTCCTGCACCAGATCATGCTGTACGCCGGCCTGACCGCCTTCCTCGTGGCGTTCGCGGCGATCCCGGTGATCGCGCTCGTCCGCCGCCTGCGCGGTCACCGCGCCACGCACCGGTCGGCCTGGTGGCTCGCCTGGCTGACCAGCGCGCTCGCGCTGGCGTTCGCGGCCGGCATCGCCTGGCTGTTCATCGTCGACTCCGACAACGCCGGAGACGCGATCTTCCTGGGCTCGACGGTGCTGACCGGCGCGCTGGTCGCCTCCTCGACGGCGTTCGTGCTCACCGCCGGTCTGGTCGCCTTCGCCGCGACCGCGTGGCTGCGGCGCTGGTGGCGGCCTGCCGGACGTGTCGCGTACACGCTGCTCACCCTGGGCGCCGCCGCCTTCATGACGGTCGCCTACGTCTATCACCTGGTCGGGGGCGTCTTCGCGTGAGCGCCGAACCGTCAGGGGGCGATACCCAGATCACGCCGCATCACGGTTCTCATGGTCGCGATCGGCTCCCAGGCCCTGAGGCGCATGTCGTCCGCCTCCTCGACCGTTTCTCCTTCTTCGGGACTTCCACTGTCAATGCGCTTCAGTACTCCGTAAAGAGCGCCGAGATTGCTGTTGACCTCGCGGGCGGCGGTCAGGACCGGGTCGGGCACGATCATTTGCGCCTCGGCGTGCCGCGCTCGATGCTCACGCCGAGCCTCCTCGACCTTCTCGCGAACCGCGTCGGTCGGCTTTCCCGCCTGCAGGTCATAGAGGTAATTCGCCAGCTCTGTCAGAAAGAGCCGGGCCGCCGTGTTCAGTGCCACATAGCACGCGCGGCGCGCCTCAACGGCCTCCTGCCGGGCCTGGTATTCGCGTTCTTCTCTTCGCTGCCGGTCCGCGTGCTCGAGCTCTCGCCGCTTGCTGTTGTTGGCGCTGTGCTGCGTCAGCAGCGCCGAGGCGAGAGTGCCCACAATGCCCAGGAACGCGATGAGGAGGGCACTCGTGGTGGAGCTCATGCCGACTCGCCGCGGGCCGACGACGCGTTGCGCACCCGGTACCGGTAGCGCAGCGGTGACTCGCCCACCTCCCGTTTGAACGCGGTGCTGAAGGCGCTCTCGGAGCCGTAGCCCAGCTCGGCAGCCAGCGACCCGACGCGGACGTCGCTGTCGCGAAGAGCGCGCCGCGCGAGCAGCATCCGCCAGCGGTTGAGGTAGGCCAGCGGCGAGATGTCGGCCATGGTCCGGAAGCGTTCGGCGAACGACGTGCGCGACATCGCCGCGGCGCGCGCCAGCTCCTCCAGGCCCCACGGCCTCCCGGGTTCGGCGTGCATGAGGCTGAGCGCCGGGCGCAACCGTTCGTCGGCCAGCACCCGTAGCCATCCCGGAGGGAGTTCGGCCTGGCCGACATAGGCGCGCAGCACCTCGAGCAGCAGGAGCTGGCCGTACTGCCGGATCGCGAACGCCGCCCCGATCCGGTCTCCGGTCACCTCGTCGAACAGCCGGTCGAGGCTGCCGCGCAGATTGGTCGCCGCGGCGGCCGATGCCCGCACGTGCCCCACCGGCGGCAGCGCCTGCAACAGCAGCGCCTGACCGGCCGCGTTGAGGTCGACGCGACCGCCGATGACCACGTCGTCCGTGTCGGAGTCGGCGCCGATGAGGCCGGGGGAGGAAAAGCCCTCCTCGGGTATGACGTCGCGGGGCGGCCCGTCGCCGGTGCCGCCCTCGAGCTTCAGCCATGATCGGTTGTTGATGATGGCGACGTCGCCCGGCTCCAGCTCGATCGGCCCGTGGCCGGCGTCGGTGGTCAGCCGGGCCCGGCCGCACACCAGCGCGATGAACTTCAGCGGGTCCGCGATGGGGGTCTGTGACACCCAGGGGCCGCGTACCGCGAAACCGCCCGACAGCACACCGCGGACCTCGACGACGTCGAACACCTCAGATAGTTGATCACCGGACATGTCCGTACTATCGCGCAAGAAACGCGAACTGACAACCATTCAGAGTCCGGGAGGCCGGGGGCGGCCTGGTGGCATGACACAGAAACAGCACCCGATCGGATCCGGATTCACCGCCGCGTCGACGGCCGATGATGTCCTCAAGGGCATCGACCTGTCCGGCAAGAACGTCGTCGTCACCGGCGGTCACGTGGGCCTCGGCCTGGAGACCACCCGCGCGCTCAGCAAGGCCGGCGCGTCCGTCACCGTGGGCTCGCGCGACCCGGACCGCGCCGCCCCCGCGCTGGCCGGGATCGAGCGCGTCGAGATCGGCCGGCTGGACCTGCTCGACCCGGCGCCGATCGACGCCTTCGCCGCCCGCACTGCGCGCCGCCCACGGCGCCCGGGTCGTCAACGTGACCTCCGGGGGCCATCGGCTCTCCGACATCCGCTGGGACGACCCGCACTTCACCACCGGCTACGACGGCATGCTCGCCTACGGCCAGTCCAAGACCGCCAACGTGCTGTTCGCCGTGGAGCTGGACCGGCGGTGGGCCGAAGACGGAATCCGCGGCTATGCCGTGCACCCGGGCATCGTCGTCACCACGAACCTGGGACCCTCGCGAAAGGAGGACGGGCGCGCGGTGACCGATGACCAACTGCGGGCCATGGGGCTACTCCCGGAAAACGTTGCGGAACAACCGGTTCTGATAGTTTTCGCGGCGATGCGATGGCGGGACGGTAATGGTGACAAATGGCGGCTCCGGCAACGTCGGCTGGCCTGGCCCGCGAAAATGCCTCTCGGAGCGGCCGCCGACATGATGCCCAGCGGGGTCGGTGATGATCCGATCTCCGCGATCATCGCGCTTCCGGGCGTGGCCGTTCTCCTCGTCGTGCTGGCCCTGTGGCTGGTGGAGCTCGTTCTGCGCCTGCTCTTCGCCCCGGTGGCCATGGTGCTGCGGCTGCTCGGCGCGATCTCCTACCGGCTGGACCTGTTCTACAACGGGCGTCACGTCGAGACCTACAGGGTGACCGGCCTCTCCGGGCTGTGGAGGGAACGCAGGCGCCTGGCCGCCGGCGGCGCGTACCAGGGATAGCGGGGCCGGTCAGGTCCTGTCGGCCGTACGATCTGCGAGCCCTGACGGTGCCTTGTCACCACGGCGAACCCAGGTCGACGGCCTGCTTGAGGAAGACGATGCCGTCGATCAGGTCGAGCCGGGCCGGGTCCAGCGGGAAATAGGCGAAGTCGCGGGAGACGCGCGGGGCGGGTTTCGTGACGGCCTCGGCCAGGCGGCGGGCGTCGATGAGAGAGCGCTCCCACGGGAGCGTGGACAGGATGCCCTCGACGGTGTCCGGGGCCGGGGTGTCGCCGCCGGCCGTGCCGAGGGCCGAGGCCAGGAAGGCGTACCGGTCGCCCAGGTGCGTCGCGGCGATCGCTCCCGCGCTCCACCACTCCACCACATGGTCGCCGAACGACATGACGCTCTTGGCCCGCTGCAGGTGGAGGTTGCTGGAAAAGACCAGGGCCCGGCCCTGCTCGGCGATGGCACGCAGGTTGGCGGCCATCATCGTGGCTCGCAGCGCCGACAGCCGGGTCCACCGTGCCGGGGACGCGTCGGCCAGCCAGTAGTGGTAGCGGAGCAGGCCGGTGGCGGTGCGTCCGTACAGTGCCGCCCGCGCCCTGTCTTCCGCGCTCAGCTGCGGCTTCCGCATGTCGAGCAGCGCCACCAGGTCGTCGGCGATCAGTCGCAGCCGCTGCGCGTCGGCGGACTGGCCGATCGACTGGGACGGATCCATGGCCGTGGCCTCGTTCGACCACCGGTCGTCCGGGCCCAGCAGCGTGTCGAGGGTCTCTCTGCTGACCACGGTGGAGAGGAGCGGTCCGTCGAGCAGGGCGTAGAGCGCGGTGAGCGCCTGGCGCGGGCTCGCCGCCCAGTACTCCAGAGGGCCGTCGAACCCGAAGAAACGGAGCTTCTCGTCGTGCTCCTCGTTGTACGCGCGCATCCAGCGCACGAGCTCGCGGTTGGCCGGTGACTCGCCGAAGCGGTGGCTGAAGCCGCGTGCCATGACGTCATCGAGCGTGCCCGCGCCCGTCGTGACGTAGTCGTCCACGACGAGACCCATGAGGCAGTCGCTCTCGATGGCGAACGCCCGGTAGCCCTCGTGCTCGACCAGATGCCGGAAGATCTCGTTGCGCACCTCGCCCAGTTCTCCCACGAAGTGCCTGGCCTCGCCGAGGCCGAGCAGCAGGGGCTTGGCGGGCAGCGACCGGAGGAACGCCGAGACGCCCGCGCCGTCGAGTGCACGGGCCATGTCCTTGATATCCATATCTTTGACGCTATCGTTGAACCTCCGATAGAGCCTTTCACGCTGATTTCCCAATGGCAGTGCCGCAAAGCTTCAATCGGTAAGGCATTCATGCGGGCGCCACGGGGAGACGTGGAGTCTCCTGACTCGGGTCCCGGATTTGCCGGTTCGGCAATTTTCCGTGCGATCCGCGGCGGCTCCGGGCGAGAGTGGTCGCCGTACCCGGCGTGAGGGTCTCCGCCGGACGGAAGCCCCCTGATCGAAGAGGACGACCATGCCGTCAACGCACCGCTCCGCCGCGCGCCGCCGCGACGCCGGGCCCCCGAAGACCGGACCCGGCGAGAAGGACGTGCTGCTGGGCTTCCTCGACTACCTGCGCGACTCGGTGATCGCCAAGACGCAGGGCGTCCCGGAACCGCAGATCCGTACGCCCGGCGTGACGTCGGGAACGAATCTGCTCGGCCTCGTCAAGCACCTCACCCACGTCGAACGCCACTGGTTGCTCGGCCATTCGATCTCCGACTGGGGAGCCACATTCCGCCCGGAACCGTACGAAAGCGCCGACGACATTGTCCTTGCCTATCGGGAAACCGCGGCCCGCGCGAACGAGGTGATCGCCACCTGCCCCGACCTCGCCACGGCCGGACCGCGCCCGGGCGGACGGCCCGGCCCGGCACCGTCCCTGCGCTGGACCCTCACTCACCTGATCGAGGAGACCGGGCGCCACGCCGGGCACGCGGACATCCTGCGCGAACTCATCGACGGCGCCACCGGACGCTGACCCGCCCAAGCCCGAAAAGGCAGCCGCCCCGGGCCCGGCGGCGTACGCGCCGGGCGGCTCGGCTTCTCCGGCCGAGCCGGGATCGGCCCGGCCGGAGAAGGCCGGCGTCACCTCGTCGGCGTGACCGACGGCGGCAAGGCCGGCGGGCAGCCGTCGCCCTTACAGGTTCCGCTGTAAACGGCGGCCGACCAATCGGCCTTCTTCACCGGTGCGTCCTTCAGATACCGGCTGATCGTCTTCTTGCCCGCGTAGCCCTCGATGCGCATCTTCTCGGCGCTGAGGCCGTCGGGGACGATGGCCACCGTCCTTTGCACCGTCGCGGGCAGTACCACCATGTCCAGCACGACCGGCTTCCCGACGGGGAGGGGCCCCGCGTCCGGAGCGCTGATCGCCGTGGAGCCCAGGAGACTGCCCCGCTTGTTGCAGTCCCCATAGCCCGAAAGATGACCGTTGGTCCAGGTGACGGCGATGGATCCGGGGCGGCACTGGATCGTGGTCTCGGTGTTGGGGCCCGTGGGGGTGAACGTGATCCGCATCCTCCTCCCGCTCACCGAGAACCGCTGGGCCGCGACGCGCCGCATCCCCAGGTGCTCGTCGGGCAGTGCTGTGCCGCTCGACGCCGACATCACGGCGGCGACGTCGATCGTCGCGGGGCCGGTGTCGCCCGGTCCGGCGCCCGAGCCCGGTACCAGCAGGCCGGCGACTCCCAGCGCGGCGACCCCCGCGACCGCTCCGCCCGCCACCCGCATCCGGTTCCCCCTGCGGATCCGCCGCCGGACCTCGGCCACCCGGCCGGTCCGGTCCGGGGCGTCCGCGCTCGCCTGGTCCAGCACCTGGCGCAGCTCTTCGACCGTCGGCATCTCAGTTCCTCCCCGAATTCGCGGTGGCGGTGACGATCTGCGGATCGACGCGCAGCTTGGCCAGTGCCTTGCTGGTCTGGGACTTGACGGTGCCCACCGAGCAGTCCAGGATCTCGGCGACCCGAGCCTCGCTGAGATCCTCGAAGAACCGCAGCACGAGCACGGCACGTTGCCCGCGCGGGAGTCTCGCGAGGGCCTCCCACAGCAGGGCCCGGCTGTCCGCGGCTCCCATCGCGTCGCGGGCGTCGACGGTGTCCGGTGGCGCGGATGTCGGAATCTCACCACGCCACCGGCGCCGCCACCACGACGCATGGGTGTTGACCAGGGCCCGGTAGACGTAGGGGTCGGGATCGTCGCCGATCCGCCGCCAGGCCCGCCAGACCTTCACCAGCGCCGTCTGCAACAGGTCCTCCGCCTGCGCCCAGTCGCGGCAGAGCAGGTACGCGATGCGCAGGAGCCTGGGCGACCGCGCCTCGACATAGGCGGTGAACTCCGCCCGATCTCGCATAGGCCAACCTTCCGTTCGTCTCTCTGCCCGGTACTACCGGCGAGGTACGTCCGGAGGTTGCCCGCACAGCGGAATCAGCCGGGCGCTGGGACCGGACCGCTCAGCCGAGGATGAGCGGGAGCCTCCCGGCGAGGTCGCCCAGCGCGGCCTTCTCCGCGTCGGCCGGCGTGCGACGTCCGGTGCCGATCAGCAGCGCGTCCTGGTCGGAGAACGAGCCGGGAAACGGGGCTCCCGCGATCTTCTCCAGCGACGCGCGTGCCGCCGCGAGGGTCTCGGCGGGAGGCGCGGCGGCCGACGGCAGATGCATGATCAGGTCGAGGTGGTGCAAGGTCCATTCGAGCACGTACGCGGACAGGTAGTCGCCGACGGTGAGCACCTCGTCCTTGGTGCTGACGCGGACGGTGGGATCGGCGAGCCCGGCCGCGCGGCCCGCGGCGGAACCGACGTCGTCGAGATGGAACTTGAGCAATCGCGGCTCACCGTACGCGGCGGCCAGCCGGGGGATCAGCGCGTCGAGCGGGTCCTCGCCGGTCGGGGGTTCGACGAGGCTCCAGTAGGTGACCGCGTCGACGGTCGGCGCCGTTTCGGCGGGCGTGACGAGGGTGATCAGGACGTCCTGGGCGTCGATGACCAGGTGGCACACCAGGTCGCGTACGAGCCAGCCGGTACAGCCGGACGGCCGTTCGAAGTCCTCGTCCGGGACCTCGGCGACCGCCGTACGCAACGCCGTCCAGGAACGCGAGAAGAGATCCACGGCGGCACGGTAGTGCCGGGCCGGAACGGCGGACAAGCGGATTGGGACGCCCCGTCGCGCGCACCCGGACGGCGCGGTGACGGGGGTCCTCGACTCAGGCCAGGGGGCGAATCGTGTCGACGATCCGCCGCAGCGTCGCGTCGCTCACGTTCCCCGGGCCGGTGCTGTTGGAAAAGACGTAGAAGGTGACCGGCGCGCCTTGGCGTGCGGCGAACTCCGCCACGTACAGCGTGCCCCCGTTCGGCTCGCACGCGGTCCCCTTGCCGCCCTTCGTCTTCACGACGACCCCCTGGACCACGGCCTTGAGGCCGCCGATCGTGGAACGTCTCCCGGGCTTCAGCACCGTACGGGGAAGCACGCCTCCGAGCTGGAAACCGAAGTTCGCCCATGGAGCGCGTTGTGAGCGGCGGTCACGTCGAGGGAACTCAGCTCCCCTGAGGAGGCGGAGGTGATGCCCACGCCGCCGGACAGCCCCGACTGGACCACCGAGCAGCTTCTGCCGTCGGGACCCTTCCGGCTGATGTCGGCCACGCCGTTGGAACCGAGGGCGACGTTCCCGCTGGCGTCGGCGAGGCCGACACCCGTGGCCGGATCCTCCACCTTCCAACCCGGCGGGACGTCGTAGACCACACCGAAGTCGGGAGCGGTCACGACCTGCCAGCCCTTGACCACCGGGGGCGCTTTCGGGCTGACGCCGGGCGGCGCCGAGGCCGTGGTATCCGCGGTGGGCCTGCCGGCCACCGGGCGCGGCGGCGTCCTGGCCGCCGTACCGCCGTGCACGAGATGGCCGGCGGTCGCCGCGGCCACCACGAGTACGGCGGCGCCCGCGATCTCCGCGGCCAGCCGCCCTCGGCCGCTCTTCCTCGCCGTGTCGTCCGGCACGTGGTCGTCGACGGTCGAGTCCGCCGATGAGGGATCCGCCGACGGCCAGTCGGTCGTGGGCCGGGGAGCGGGTCCCATCCCCTCGCGGAGGGCCGCGAGCGCGGCGGACGCGCTCGGCGGCCTCTCCGCGAGGAGATCCAGCACCAGACGGTCGAGGTACGGCGGCACATCGGCCCGGCGGGACGCCGGCGGAGCCGGATGCGACTCTGCCGGCGGCGCACCGGTCAGCAGTTCGTAGAGGACGTGTCCGAGGGAGCGCAGATCCGCCCGGGGATCGGCTGGATCCGTCCCGGTGGCGTTGACCGCCAGGTTGCGGAGTTTCACGTCTCCGTCTCGGAGCAGGAACAGGTCGGCGGCTGTGAGACGACCGTGAACGACACCCTGGGCATGCACGGCCGTCATGGCATCGAGGACCCGCGTGGCCACGGCGGTGATCTGACCGAGCGGTAGCCCGCCGCCCTGTGCGGCCAGGACCGCATCCAGATCCTGCCCTTCGAGATACTCGGTCACGAGGAACACCGGGGACTCGGCGGTCCCGATGTCCAGCACCGTCTCGACCGCGGGATGCCGTACGGCCGCCGCCTTCTCGGCGCCCTGCCGGAACGCCGTGACGCCCGCCTGGTCGGCGGCTGCCGGCGTGGCGAACGCCTTGACGGTGACGACGCGGTTCAGCCGAAGGCCGTACCCCCGCCATACCTCACCGGCTCCGGTGCCGAGCGCACCGATCGCCGCGTCGAGACGGTATCGCCCGGCCAGTACCTGTCCGAGGGTGCTGTGCACGATCGTCCCTCATCGTTTCCAGTAGACGCCCTGGTCGTTGCCAAGGCCGTAGGGTTTCTCCCACCACTGCACGGTGGTGATGTCCCGGGACCCGGGCGCCAAGATGACCGTGCAGGTGTCGTAGCGGGCTCCGTGATGGAAGCCCCCCGTCTTTGATGGCGACCGGGCGGCACTGGCCGGGGTAGGCCTTCGGGTCGTCCGACGCGATGGTGGTCATGATGGGAATGCCCGCGGAGTCGATCCCGACCATCTTGCCGGCGGGATCGAAATCCATGTACGGGTCGTCGGGACCGAGATTGGTCAGCGTGAAATGGACGTAGTACGGGGTGTTGTTCTGTCCCGGCCGTTCAGCGCCAGGCCGGCCAGGTCGGCCTTGGATCCCTTGCCGAGCGAGGTGACGGTCACCCCCACCGCGTCCGTGCGCGTCCTGTGGATGACGGGCACGATGGCCATCCGGCCGATCGGGTACCGGTCACCGGCCCGGGCCTGACCGGGCACGTTCTCACCGACCGGCCGGAGCATCGGCACTCCGGTGGAGGACGCGTGCGGCGTGGTCTTCGCCTTCGCGCCGGCACCGCCGGAGCCGTTCAGCAGCGCGAAGGCCCCGGCGCCGGCCAGTGCCACCGCGAGCACGCCACCGACGGCGGCGGCGACGAGGCCCTTCCGGATCTTCGGTGCCTCGACGACGGAAGACGCGGTGACCGTCGTCGCCTCCTGGGACCGCTCCACGGGGCGCAGGTACCGTGGCGGGCCGGGGGGAGAAGTGGCGGTGTGCCCGGACCGGCGTAGGAAGTCCCGTACGGCGGCGGCGCCGACGGGCCTCCGGTCGGGTTCCTTGGCCAGCAGGTCCAGCACCAGCCGTTCGAGATGAGCGGGAATGTCCGGACGGTGTGAACGCGGCGGCAGCGGCGTCTCTGTTGAGGTGCTTGTACATGATCGCGGCGAGTCCCGGGTCGTCCGCGTCGAACGCGGGCACCCCGGTGAACAGCTCGTACAGCACCCCGCCGAGCGCGTAGAGGTCAACGCGGTGGTCGACCGGCTGACCGCGGAATTCCTCCGGAGCCATGTAGCGAGGCGTGCCGAGCAGCCCGCCGGTGGCGGTCAGCGTCGTACGGTCGACCAGCCGGGCGATGCCGAAGTCACAGACCTTCACCCGGCCGTCCTGCTGCAGGAAGAGATTGGCCGGCTTGATGTCCCGGTGAACGACCCCGCGTGCGTGCGCCGCCGCGAGCGCATCGGTGATCTGCTCTGCCAGCCCGACCGCCTGGTCGATCGGCAAGCCCACCGGGATTCGCCGCGAGGAGCCTGGCCAGATCGGTGCCCTGGAGGAGCTCCATCACCAGGAACATCACGGAACCGTGGGTGTCGATGTCGAAGACCGAACAGATGCCCGGGTGTTGCAGGCCGGCGGCGGACTCGGCCTCCCGGCGGAACCGCGCGACGCCGGTCGGGTCCTGCGCCATCTGCGCAGGGAGGATCTTGATCGCGATCGAGCGGTTCAGGCCGAGGTCGACCCCGCGCCACACCTGCCCCATGCCGCCCGCGCCGATGGGAGCGTCCAGCCGGTACCGCTGGGCCAGCAGCAGCCCCGCCTCCAGGCTCAGCTCACCCGGCAATGTGTCTCCCCCGAAGCGATCTCTGATTTGTTCCGGATATTCCACCACAAAGGGCGGCGAAGGGGAGAGCACTTGAGAGCAGGGAGAATGTCCATTTGGCGGTAGTTCTCCGCAATAATCATCGCTCTCACGATCGCCGGAATGACTGGAGGCCACCGTTGCCCTCGATCCATGACCTCGCGACCTGGGAACCGCTGCTGAGGCTCCTGTGGGCGGGCAACGCGGAGAGTCTTGCCGCCCCCGGCGGTCACGTGGCGGGACGGATCGGCCGCGCCGGGTGGAGCGTCCCGCTGCCGCCGCGGTTCCCGCCGCCGGGCCGAGCCCTCCAGGTGGAGGACATGCAGGACGAGTTCGACGCGGTGGAGCGGGTGCAGAACGCGCTGGCGGACGACGGCGCCGACGGCATCTCCTTCGTGGCGGAGATCTCGCCGAACGGGCGGACCGTGCTCTCTCTGCTGACCACCGGTCCCGCCGTGGAGGCCGGCCTTGGGGCGTACCCCGGTTCGCTCCTCCTGGTCGAGAACGCCGTTCCCGAGCCCTGGCGCCGCCTTCCCGAGCCGCTACCCGCGGCGGCCGCCTCGTCGGCGGACCTGGCGTTGCTGGAACGGACGCTTCGCGAGCGGATACCCGGTGCCACCGGCGCGACCGACGCCGAGATCGCCGCCGTGGAAGCGCGCCTCGGCGTCGCGCTGCCCGACGAGCTCGAAGTGCTCTACCGGGTGACGCGGGGGCGGTGGGAGGACTGGGGAGATGACCGCGCGGCAGCGCGGAGTGTCTCCGAGGCGGTCGGCTGCGAGCTCTTCCCGCTGGATGAGCTGTACATCGCCGACGCGCCGTCTCGCTTCTGCCCATGGCGGTTCGCGGCGATGGAGGCGGTCGTCACCCCGCCCGACGCCGCCGTGCAGGGGCTGGTCGGCTCTCCCGGCTGGATCGCCTTCGGTGACACCGGCGGTGGCGATCGGGTCGCGATCGACCTCACCCCGGGCCCGCGCGGGCACCTGGGGCAGATCATCGTGCTCGATCACGAGCAGAGCATCGGCGCCGACCTGCTCGCCGACTCCCTCACGGACCTGGTGGTGAACCGGCGCAGGGACTGGTATTCCGGCCGTCGCAGGGACGAGCCGCCGGTCGTGGCCAGGGTCAACATCAGAAGCCTGACGAGCGTTCAGGCCGCCGCCCACCCCCAACTGGAGGTTCTGAGCATCGGCGTTTGGGAGAGCGAGCCGCTCGGCCTCGCCCCTGTCATCGGGCTGCCCCGGCTGCGGACCCTCACCGCCTATCCCGGTACGCTCGCCGACCCCCTGGAGATCGCCAAGCTGACCGGACTGGAGTTCCTCGAGCTCGGGCCGGAGGAGTGGCGCGTCCTCCTCGACGCCGGAGCCGTCCCGCGCGGCCTGTCCGCCGCCGCGATCGTGGTGCACGGCGATCGGCACCCGATTCCGGTCGTGGGCATCGCCAACGAACTCCTCGCCCTCTGGGATCGTCCCCCGATCACCCAGACCATCCTGGAAGGTGACCTCGGCCCCGTGGCCTGAGTCACCGGTGGCGGGCGACGGATCCGGCGCGCGACCGTGACCTGTTGCCGCCGGTCACGACGTCAGCCGGGTAGTGCGGTGATGAGGCGCAGGGAACCGAGGAAGTACGGCTGCCGGCGCAGGTGACCGTGACGGCGATCCCACGCGCCGTCGGCGAGGTCGGTCCCCAGCCGTTCGACGGCACGGTCGGTCGCCGCCTGGTCGACGAACCCCCAGGCCGATTGCGACCTGCGGACGAGGGGGTCGAGAAAACGCTCCGGCCGTGCGTAGTAGGCCTCGGTGAACCCGTCGACACAGTCGATCGGGATCGGGACCGGGGTGACGGTGGTGGTGCCGCCGAGCACCTGCCGTACGTGGGCGATGTCCGGGTAGCGGCGCCGTTCGGCGGCGATCAGTTCGGGGGTGTACTCCGCCAGCCACAGCAGGTCCAGAGCGTCGCCGTCGAAGGTCAGGATGACGACCGGCCCGCGGCTGACGCGGCGCAGCTCGCGCAGGCCCGCGTCGGTGTCGGACCACTGGTGGATGGTGACGGTGGCCATGGCGGCGTCGAAGGCGTCGTCGGGAAAGGGCAGATCCTCCGCGGTGGCGTCGACCGCGGCGGGCAGGTGGCCGGGACGCTGCGAGCGCATCGACGCGGAGGGCTCGACCGGCGTCACCTGGCGGTCCACCGGCTCGTACGACCCGGCGCCGGCGCCGACGTTGATCACGGTGCGCGCGTCGCCGAGCGCCGCGTGGACGTACGCGGCGATGCGAGGATCGGTGCGTCGCTGGACGGCGTATCCGGCGCCGTGGGTCTCGTAGTCGAAGTCACCGGCGATCGGTCCGCTCACGAGGAGTCTCCTGTTCAGGTGGACGGGTAACAAGCCGCTTCCGGCTCGGGCTGTGGCCGCGGCTCGCCGGCCGGCGGTGCCGTCTTCTCCGCCATGCGTCCCGTCCCGAGTCAGTTCCGAATCGGAACTGACTATAGTGAACGGCGATCACACCACGGAAGGCTGGGCCGGATGCGGTACCCCGATGTCGCCGACGGCGACTGTGCGATCGCCCAGGCTCTCGGCGTGGTCGGCGACTGGTGGACGCTGCTGGTGCTCCGCGATCTGGCCGGCGGCATCACGCGGTTCTCCGACCTGGCCGACGAGCTCGGCATCAGCCGCAAGGTCCTGACCGAGCGGCTGGGCGCCCTGGTCGAGCACGAGGTGGTCGAACGCCGACCGTACAGCGACCGTCCGCCCCGCTACGAGTACCACCTCACCGAGAAGGGGCGTGGCCTGCTGCCCGTACTCGTCGCCCTGCAGGACTGGGGCGGCCGGTTTCTGCTCGGCGACGGATCCCTGACCGCGACCACCACGGCCGGATCGGCGGAAGCCGTACGCGTGCACGGCCTCGTCGGTCATCGCGTCCCGCCGCAACTGCTGGCCGACCGCCGGAACGGCCGTACCGACCCGGTCGCCGGCACCGAGTGGACGGTGCTGTACTGCTTCCCCGGCGCCTGGGCGCCGGGCACCACTCCCGGGAACCCCCCGGGCTGGGACACCATCCCCGGCGCGCCCGGCTGCACGCTCGAATCGAGCACCTTCCGCGACCGGCTCCCCGGCTTCGCCGACCGCGGGGCGACCGTCCACGGGGTGAGCACACAACGGCCCGACCAGCTCGACGCGTTCGCCGAGCATCACCGCATCCCGTTCTCGCTGCTGTCCGACCAGGACCTGGAGCTGACCACGGCGCTGCGACTACCGACCTTCCGCGCCGCCGGCGTCGACCGGCTCAAACGACTCACCCTGGTCATCGACCGCGCCCGTACGATCCGCGCGGTCCTGTACCCGATCTCCGACCCGGCGGGCTCCGTCTCCGACGCCTTGGCCCACCTCGACGCCCTGAGCCACGGACCGGCCGCATCCGGGTAGAGCCGCGCGGGGCCGTCCGGTGATGCCTCTCGGTCCCGAGCTGCGCATACTGACGCGCATGGCCTTCACCGACGACATCAGCGGGTGGATCCGGGCGACGGCGAGTCTCCACAAGAGCACCGTCTCCGACGAGTTCGCCCGCGACGCCGGGCGTGCGGCGGAGACGCTGGTGGACGGCTCCGGACTCCGCGACGCTCCAGCCGAGGTCATGCGGATGTTCACCCGTCTGATCGAGGTCGGCTACGCCCAGGCGCTCCGCGACGTACGCGACGGCGAGTACGACGACGGCATCGGCGAACGGCCTGAGCCGGGCACGTCTCCGGCGCCGGCGGTGGCACCCACGGAGAACCTGTTCGACGGTCAGGCTCGCGGAGTCATCCTCCAGGCCCGCGACGTGAACCTCCGCGGCGCGACCATCACCACCGGGTCGGAGGCCGCCGGCGGGAGGCTCATCGCGGTGCCGGCGGTCCACGCCCCGGAACCGGACGCCCCCTTCTCCTACACGAGCCGCCACGAGGACGACGGACGCCTGGTCATCGCGCCGCACGCCGACCACCTGAGCCTGCTTCGATCCGGCGGTCCGCTGTCGACCGACCGGTACGCGCGGCTGCCGTGGGTCCGCTCCTTCGACTGGCCCACACTCGACCTCACGGTCGTCAACAACACGCGCGAGGTCGCGCACTTCCACGAGGCGCTCTTCACCATCGCCTCCTCCCGTACCGATCCGCGGCCGGTTCCGGTGATCCTCGGCAGCGCGAAGGGGCCGGGCCTGACCCTGGAGAACCTGGGCTGGGGGCCGATGGACGACTGCGTCCTGCGATTCCATCTGGAACACCCGAGGGAAGGCACGCCACGGACCGCCGAGCGGACCTGGCCGCTGAACGGCGACGGCCGGCCCACGGACCGGACCCCCATGGACGACGCGCTCGCCGAGGCCGGGGTGAACGTCGCCATGGTGGAGAAGTTCCGCTACAACATCGGCCGTGCCATGCGCCGCGCACTCGGCCCCTTCACCTCGGGCGAGATCGCCGTCGTCGGGACGCTGGAATTCACCCAGGCCGAACCGGACGGAAGCCGGTCACGGCGCGTCCACCCGTACCGGGGGATCATCGACTTCTCCCTGCCTCCCCTCGACGTTCCCCGTCCGGCCACCGCAGCCAGGCACCAGGTACGGCTCCGCGCCGACGGCGACGGCTACACGGTCGCCACGCAGATCTCCCAGTCGCTGACACCCGGCCAGACCGGCCGCTTCACCGTCGCGCTCGGAGCCGACCGTTCCTCGGTCCACGACCTGACCATCGACCTGCGATACAACGGCGCCGAACGGCTCGACTGCGGCGCGGTCGCCCTCGAACTGTTCCGGCCACGCGCCGAATAGCGATGCGCGGTACGGCGGGCGGGGTCACGCGTCGCGCAGGCGGAGCAGCAGTCCGCCGCACAGGAGGGCCGCGGCGCTCCAGGCGGCGAGGACGCCGAGGCCCGCCCAGGGGCCGAGGGGCAGGCTCCGCAGATCGGTGGTGGCCTGGATGGCCAGCCCGGCATCCATCGGCGAGATCTGCCACAGCCGCCGCTGCCAGTGCGCGTCCGCGACCACGTGGCCGACGATCGGGAAGAGATAGAGCAGGCCGAGCACGGATCCGCCGGCGGCCGCGGAGTCCCGTACGGCGGTGGCGACGCCGAGGCCGAGCAGGGCGATCAGCATGAGATAGAGGACCGAGCCGCCGGCCGCGCGCAGCGTCGCCCCGTCGGCCAGGGACGGCAGCGGGTGGCCGTGCGCCGGGGTGAAGCCGCTGCCGGGCAGGATCAGCCGTGCGGCCAGCACCGACCCGAGGACGCCGACGGTGGCCGCGACCATCGTCAGGCCGGACAGGACGGCCGCCTTGGCGGCGAGGACGGCGGCCCGGCCCGGCATCGCGGTGAGCGTGGTACGGATCATGCCGGTGCCGTACTCGCCGCTGACGCCCAGCACGGCGAGCAGGGCGACGGCGGCCTGGCCCAGCTGGACCCCGGTGAGGCCGAGCTTGGTGGTGTCCGTGGCGCAGCCGGTCGATGGGCAGGTCGCGGCGGCGGCGGCCACGGCGCTCAGCGCCACCGTCAGCCCGGCGACGGCGAGCAGCAGCCAGGCGGTGCCCGGCACGGTGCGCAGCTTCGTCCACTCCGCGTGCAGGTGGCGTCTCATGCGTCCCTCCGCCGCAACCGGAGGACGGCCAGGCCGAGGGTGAGCGCGGCGTAGGCGCAGAGCACGCCGAGGCCGGCCCACGGCGCCAGCGGATAGTAGCCGTCCTGCGGCACGTAGTGGCCCGTCACCTGGGGATACTCCGGGATGCTCTGCTGGACCGCGAACGCGGCGGCCGGCGTGAGCCGCAGCAGCCACTGCGCCGCGCCCTCGGGCAGGATGGAGGCGGTGGCCAGGACGTGGGGCAGGGCGAGCACCACGACGGCGGCGGTCACCGCCGCGACGCTCCGCCGGAACAACGCGCCGAGGGCCAGGGCGAAGACGGCGGCGACGGCGAGCAGCGCCGCGGTTCCCACCACCACCCGCAGTTCGGTCGGCCGGGTCACCGGAAGCACGTAGTTGCCGTTGGCGCGCAGGATGTGCGTGCACGCCGGGACGGCCACCACGGCGGCGACCAGCCCGGTGACGAAGGCGACCAGGCCGATCACGATGGCCTTCGCCGCCAGCACGCGGCCACGCCGCGGGCCGGCGAGCAGGGTGGTACGGATCAGGCCTCGCCGGTACTCGACCGTGATGAACAGCACCGCCACGATGACCAGCACGATCATCCCGGCGAACACGCCGGTGAGGGTGTTCTCGATGCGCATGCCCCCACCGGAGCCGCGCGGCGCGATGTCGCCGCTCCCGGTGACGGTGAACGTGCCGCCGGACTCCTCGACGCCGGTCGGCCGGTGGTACCGCTCCCAGTCGGTCTTCTCGTCGGTGGCCCCCACCTCGTCGTGGCTCCACGCGCCACCGGGCGTCTCGCCTCGCACCGTGACGTGGTCGAACACGCCGGTGGCCTGGGTGAAGCGCTCCTGTTCGATGCTGCCGCCGAGAGCGCCCTGCTTCACCGTCAGGTCGCCGGGGGAGGTGACGAGGAGCCCGAGCTGCACCGTGGACGGCAGCCCGGCCGGATGAGCCGTGCCGACCCTGGTCCAGTGCGTGCCGTCGGACGATTCATCGCCGGTGAGCGTGTCGCCGGAGCGGGTCAGCCGCAGCCAGCGTGGGGACGCCGCGGAGACACCGCCCGGGCGACCGGCCGTGTCCTCCGTGAAGTCGTGCTGCATCCGCACGCCGTGCCTGCCGGTGAGCACGACGGCCGCGTAGGCCGATCCCGGCCGGGTGCCGTCCTTGATGATGACTCCGGCCTTCGCCCACGGCACGACGCCGGGAACGATCGCGTCGTGGTTCGGCGGGGGATAGGTGATGATGCCGGTCAGCGAGGTCAGCCGTACGGTGATGGAGCCGTCTCCGGTGAGCGACCGGTGGACGAAGAAGAAGCGGTCGTTCACGGCTTCGCCGCCCGGTCCCACCGGAACGGCGGGGCAGGCGGTCCCGGCCGGGCCGCCGGCGCACGAAGAGTGGCTGCCCTGCGCGGAGAACAGCCCGAGCAGCACGGTGACCAGCGCCGCGACCGCCATGGCGATCACCCAGCCGCGGATCGTACGGAACTTGGTCCACTCCGCGTGCAGCAGGTGGACGAAGCCGGCCCGCACGCCCGGCCGGTCGGGTGTGACGGTGGCGCTCGTCATCGTGCCTCCCTCCGGGCGGTGGCGGCGCGGAACTGGACCGCGTCGCGCGTGAGCTCCATGTAGGCCTCCTCCAGCGTCGCGCGATGCGGTGCGACCTCCGAGAACGGCACCGCCCTGGCGCCGAGGAGGGCCACGACCCTCTCCGCCGCCAGCCCGGAGACCGTCAGCGTGTCCCACCCGGTGGCGGTGACCGTGGCGCCCTCGGGCTCCAGGACGCTCGCGGCCACCGAGCCCGCCGTGGTGCGCAGCGTCACCCGGTCGCCGGCGGTGGCGGCCAGCAGCTCCGCCACGCCGGCGTCGGCGATGACCCGGCCGCGGCCGACCACCACCAGATGGTCGGCGGTGTCCTGGAGCTCGCTCATCAGGTGGCTGGACACCAGGACCGCACGCCCCTCGGCGGCCAGCGACCGCAGGAGACCGCGGATCCACACGATGCCCTCGGGGTCCAGGCCGTTGAACGGCTCGTCGAGCATGAGCACCGGCGGGTCGCCGAGCAGCGCCGCGGCGATCCCGAGCCGCTGCCGCATGCCGAGGGAGTAGCCGCCCGCCCTCCGGCGGATCACGGCCCGCAGCCCGACCAGCTCGGCCACCTCATCGACGCGCCCGGCGGTCAGCCCCTGGGAGTGGGCCAGCCACCGGAGATGGTTGCGGGCGCTGCGGCTCGGCTGCAGCGCCGCGGCGTCCAGCAGCGCTCCGACCTCGCTCAGCGGGCGGCGCAGGCTCCCGTATGGCCGCCCGCCGACCAGCGCGTGGCCCTCATCGGCCGCGTCCAGGCCGAGGATCACCCGCATCGTGGTGGACTTTCCCGCGCCGTTGGGACCGACGAAGCCGGTGACCCGCCCCGGCGCGACGGCGAAGGACATCCCGTCCAGCGCCACGGTCGGCCCGAAGCGTTTGCGCAGGCCGTTGACCTCGATGGCTGCTCTGGTGCTCATAACGTGACGTGTCCTGTTCGTTCGGCTCTGACGGGGCGACACCGAACGATGCGCCGAACGCCATAACGTGGGCCGAACGGAGGCCGTCATCTCGTTGTTAGGTCGCTCCGGGCATCCTGGAACGTCAGGACGAGCGCGGGGGAGGACCGATGAGAATGCGGCTGGGACTGTCGCGCCGCACCGTGAGGTCGCGCTTCACCGCGCTGTACGGTGTCGTGTTCCTGCTGTCCGGCGCCGGGCTGCTCGCCATCGTGGCCGTCGTGGTGTCCGGGGGCACGCGGGTCAGCGAATCCGCGCCCGCCGGACCGCCCGCGAACGGGCAGACCCCGGCGAACGCCCTGCCCCGGATCCACCAGCTGCAGGACCAACTGGCCCAGGCGCACGCGAACCAGTCGCGCCGGCTCCTGATCGCGTCGCTGATCGCGCTGGGCGTCATGGCGGTGGTGTCGGTCGTCCTGGGGCATCTCATCGCGGGCCGCGTGCTGCGCCCGCTGCGGACGATGACGGCGGCGACCCGGCGGATCTCCGCGGACAACCTGCACGAACGGCTGGCCGTACCCGGCCCCGCCGACGAGGTGAAGGACCTCGCCGACACCATCGACGAACTGCTCGAACGCCTGGAGCACGCCTTCGACGCCCAGCGCCGTTTCGTCGCCAACGCCTCCCACGAGCTCCGCACCCCGCTGGCCACCATGCGGGCGTCGCTGGACGTGGCGGTGGGCAAGCCGGGGCACGTTCCGGCGCAGACGACCGCGCTGGCGGGCAGGCTGCGCGCCGAACTCGACCAGGTCGACGAGCTGCTGGACGGGTTCCTCGTCCTGGCCCGTACCCGGCACGGTGAACTCCCCGACCGCACGCCGCTCTCGCTCGGCACCGTGGTGTCCGAGGCCCTGTCCGCCCGCGCCGCGGACATCGCCGCCAAGGGCCTGACCGTGCACGAGACGATCGGCCGTGACGAGGGGCGGGTGCGCGGCAGCCGTACGCTGCTGCGCCGCATGGTCGACAACGTCATCGACAACGCGATCGCGCACAACCACGACGGAGGCTGGATCCGTCTCGCCCTCGCGGCCGACGGCACGACGGTGCGCCTGGCCGTCGACACCGGAGGACCGGTGCTCGACGCGCGGCAGGTCGCGGAGCTGGCCCAGCCGTTCCGCCGGCTCGGCGCCGACCGTACCGGCACCGGGGCCGGGCTCGGGCTCTCGATCGTGGCGGCCGTCGCCGCGGCGCACGGCGGCGAGCTCGACCTGCGCGCGCGTCCCGAGGGCGGTCTGCGGGTCGCCATCGCGCTGCCGGCGCCGGTGGAGCTCCGGTCGTGAGGGTGCTGGTGGTCGAGGACGCCCGGTCCCTCGCCGACGTCCTGGTCGAGGGCCTGCGCGACCAGGGCATGGCCGTGGACGTCGCGTACGACGGGCTGGAGGCCGCGGCAAAGCTCGACCTGGGCGCCTACGACGTGGTCGTCCTCGACCGTGACCTGCCGGGAATCCACGGCGACACCCTCTGCGAGATGATCGCCGAACGCGACGACCGGGCCATGGTCCTGATGCTGACCGCGGCCGGCTCGCCCGGGGACCGGGTCAGCGGACTGAGCCTGGGGGCGGACGACTACCTCGCCAAGCCGTTCCACTTTCCCGAACTCGTGCTGCGCATCCGCTCCCTCGCCCGTCGCCGGCCCACCGCGCGGGCCCGTACGCTGCGCGCCGCCGGGATCGAGCTCAACCCGCTGCTGCGCACCGTCACCCGCGACGGCCGCCCGCTCGACCTGTCGGTCAAGGAGTTCGGGATCCTGGAGGCGCTCCTACGCGCCGGTCCGGCCTTCCTCAGCACCGAGGACCTGCTCGAACAGGTCTGGGACGAGCACGCCAACCCCTTCACCAACACGGTCACCGTGACCATCGGCCGGCTACGCCGCAAGCTCGGCCACCCACCCGTCATCATCACCAAACCGGGAGTCGGCTACCGGATCATCACCCTGCCCTCGCCGCCCGCGCCGTGACGTCCGGGCGGCGAGGGCGGCGAGGCGCGGGTCAGTGGAAGGGGAGGGCGGTCGGTGGGGTCGGCTTGGTGTCGGTCCATCCCGACGAGCGTTCGGCGAGGTAGTTGACGATGAACCCGGGCCTCATCTCCGCGTACGGGCCGCCGGGCATGGTCACCTCGTCCTGAACCGACAGCAGTGCCCCGGTGCGTTGATCGAAGATGATCACAGTGCGAGAGCGGTAGGTCCCTCGCTCGGCCTTCGGCTCGCCGAACTCACCGGTGACCGTCGTGGTGCGGTCGTCGGAGGCCAGGGCGACGCCCCAGCGGCCCAGCGGGTCGGTGTCCTGGCCGATCGAGTGGATGCCCGGCTGGTCGGCCAGCGCGCGCATCAGGCCCGCCCGGACCTGCGAGGACACCGGGGCGGACAGGAGCGCGGACACCCTCATGAGCTTGAGGCGGGACGTCACCCCCTTATCGGCGAACTTGGGGCCCGTCAGCTTCTTCATCTCCTCGTCGCCCATGAACATCTCGGCGAGCTTGGTCTTGTCGGTCGGCAGGTTCGGCAGGTCCTTGGCCGACACCCCGCCCACGAACTCTCCGCCGCCGCGGGGGTTCGTCCCCCGGTTCGGGCCGTCCAGCTGCCACTTCTGCGCCTTGGCGGTGTAGGTGTGGTAGTGGTCGCTGGACCAGACGCGAAAGCGCGACGGCGACCCGGCCTTGCGCCACAGCGCCGTGTCCCGCGCGGTCGACGGGTGGGCCGGGAGGTCGCGGCCGTAGTAACCCTCGCCCATGCCGCGCTTGGCGCCCCACCAGGCGAACGACTCCGTGGTCGCCCCGGTGATCGCGTACGTCCCGGTCTTCGGCCGCATGATGTAGGACTGGCCGTCGATCCGGTCCTCGTGCCAGTACTCGCCGGTCGGTTGCTGTTCCGCCTTCTCCGCCGCCGCGAGGACGAGCGCCCTGTCGTCCAGGTGTACCGGGCCGGACGGCGGCGGGGCGGGCGTGTTCCCGCCGACGACCGTGAGTGCCACGGCCGCCGCCGCACCCGCGGCGACCACGCCGCCCAGCCCCCACAGCAGCCGGGGCCGTGAGCGGCGGGGCGGGTCGTTCAGCAGTGCCTTCGCCCGGGCGATCTCCCGGGCGGTGGGCGGCGCGGGCTCGGGGTAGGAGTCCCGGACCATCCGCACCTCATCCATGTTGTTCCTCCAAAGTGAGCATCGGATTGGTCCCGCCGAGCGCCTTGCGCAGTGTGGTTCGGGCACGGTTCAGCCGGGAGCCGACCGTGCCATAGGAGATCCCCAGTGCCGCCGCGACCTCGTCGTGGCTGAGGTCGGCCAGGGCCACGAGCAGCAGCACGTCGCGCTGCCCGCGTGGCAGCGCCGCGATCGCCCCGGCGAGCTCGCCGCGCAGGCCCTCGGCGCTGACCCGCGCGTCGACCCGTTCGGTGTGCTCCTCGGCGCCCCGGCCCGGACCGAGGCGGGCGCGCGCCCGCAGCGCGCGCGTCTCGGTCCGCTGGTGCCTGCCGAGGACCTTGGTCGCGATGCCGTACAGCCAGGTGCGCACGCCCGCGCGTTCCGGGTCGTAGCGGTGGCGTTGCCGGAACGCCTCCAGGAACGCCTGCGCCGCGACGTCGGCGGCGGCGTCCGGGCCGAGCCGCTTGGCCGCATACCGGTGGATCTCGGCGAAGTACGCGTCGAAGACCTCGTCGAATGACTCGGCCGGATGGGGCGGAGGATCCCCTGTCATGTGGTGCCTTTCCATAGCGCGGATGGCGGTCACAGGGGTATCAACCGCAACCGGCTTCCGCTTTCCACGCCCGGCGTCTCCTTCAGCGGGAGAACCCCGACGACGCCGACCTCGCGTTGTGGCTGGGCGACGCGCACATCCAGCACGGCTGGCAGGTCCGCGGCAGCGCGTTGGCGAAAGACACGGAGCGGCGTAGGTTCGAGGAGTTCTGGCTGATCCTCGGCCGGGCGTACGAGCCGCTGGCACGGGCGGCCGAGCTGCGGCCCGGCGACCCGAACCCGTGGGAGCGCCTGCAGTGGTACGGCCTGGGCGCGCAGCGTCCACGCCAGGAGCTGGACGACTTCTGGGCCGAGCTCCAGCGGCGCGACCCGGTCTTGTTCGCGGGTCACGCCTCGCGTTTGCAGGTGCTGTGCGCGAAGTGGCAGGGCTCCAAGGAGGAGCTCACCGCGTTCACGCGTGCCGCCGCGGCCGATGCGCCGGCCGGCAGTCCGCTACCGGCGCTGCTGGTGACCATGCACATCGAACTCGCGACGGACCAGGAGGCCGACCCGAACCTCTACTTCATGCAGAACTCCGTACGCGAGGAGCTGGCGACCGCGGCCGACGCGTGGTGTGAGAAGCCGGACGGCGGCGTACGGACCGCCGAGGCGCACCACCTGTTCGGTCATGCGTTCTGGCTCGGCGGCGACATCTTGCGCGCGCGGCGTCACCTGTCGCGGGTGAGCCCCTGGTCCATTCCGAAGAACCTCCCGTGGTTCCGGTACGCCGAGAACCCCGCTGCCCTGTACTTGTACGCACGTTCGGAGGTCGGCGTGGTCGACGGCACCGTCTTCGACTTCGACCCGGGCCCGGCCTGGTAGGCGGCGGGTCAGCGTGGGCGGCGGCCGGCCGCGTCGCGTTCTCGGCGGATCGTCGGTTTGCGGCCTTTGATCGTGGTGCGTCGCAGGGCCTTGATCACCTGATCGGCCGCGGCCTCCGGGACCTCGACGAGCGAGAACCGGTCGGCGATCTCGATCGCGCCGATGTCGCGGCCGGCCAGGCGTGACTCGCCGGTGATCGCGCCGACCAGGTCCTGCGGCCGGATCGCCGCGCTGCGGCCCAGGCCGACGAACAGGCGCGTCATGCCCTGGGCGGGCGTGCCGCCGCGCCGGTCGCGGCGTCCTCCGGCGCCTCGGCGGTCGCGTCCCTCCCGGTCCGGCTTCGGGGCGATCTGCGGGATCTCCTCTTCGTCGGCCGCCGCCCCGCTGGACTCGTACGCCAGCTTCACCGCGGCGAGCGCCACCTCCATGACGTCGAACTCCTCGGTGAGCGGCTCCACCACCGCCAGGAAGTGCGTCAGGTCGTCCTCCATGAGGCTCTCCTGCAACGCGGCCCGGGTCAGCTCCAGGCGCCGCGCGCGCAGGTCGGCGACCGTGGGGACCTTCTCGACGGTGATGCGCTGCTTCGTCACCCGCTCGATCGTCTTGAGCATCCGGTGCTCGCGCGGCTCCGCCAGGGTGATGGCCACGCCCTCGCGGCCGGCGCGGCCCACCCGGCCGATGCGGTGCACGTACGACTCGGGCGCGGACGGAACGTTGTAGTTGACGACATGGGTCAGCTGCTCGACGTCGAGCCCGCGCGCGGCCACGTCGGTGGCGATGAGGAGTTCCGCCGTGCCGCCGCGCAGCCGTCCCATGACGCGGTCGCGCTGGTCCTGGCTCATGCCGCCGTGCAACGCCTCGGCGCGGTAGCCGCGTCCGTTGAGGGTCTCCGTCAGCTGGTCGACCTCCTCGCGGGTGCGGCAGAAGACGATCGCGGCCGTGGGCGACTCCACGTCCAGCAGGCGTCCGAGCGCCGCGGGCTTGTGCGCCCGTGCCACCACGTAGGCGTTCTGCCGTACCAGCGGGGCCTCGCCGGGGGGCGCCTCCTCGCGGCCGATCTGGATCTTCACCGGGTCACGGAGGTAGCGGCCGGTGAGCCCCTTGATCCGAGGCGGCAGCGTCGCGGAGAACAGCACCGTACGGCGATCGTCGGGGGTCGCCCGCAGGATCTCCTCGATGTCCTCGGCGAAACCCATGTCGAGCATCTCGTCCGCCTCGTCCAGCACGACCGCCTCCACCTGCTGCGGGCGGAGCGTGCCACGGCCGATGTGGTCGAGCGCGCGCCCAGGGGTGGCGACCACGACGTCGACGCCGCGTTCGAGCGCCTTGATCTGCCAGCCGATCGGCTGCCCGCCGTAGATGGGCAGGACGCGCACGCCCAGCCCGCGGCCGTACCGGTGAAACGCCTGGGAGACCTGGACGGCCAGCTCCCGCGTGGGCACCAGGACCAGGGCCGCCGGGTCGGTGCGCCCGCCGTCGCCGGACAGCTGCTGAAGCACCGGCAGCGCGAACGCCGCCGTCTTTCCCGTGCCCGTGGCGGCCTGCCCGATGAGATCCCTTCCCTCCAGCAACGGCGGGATCGCCTCCCGCTGGATGGGCGTGGGCTCCTCGTAGCCCAGGCCGGACAGCGCGTTCAGCAGCTCCGGACACAACCCCAGGTCCGCGAAGCTCGTCGCGCCATCGGACACGTTTTCACTCACCGTCGACTCGTCCCTCCCGCAAGGCTTCCTTCTAGGCCTACACCCTCTGGCCCGGGCGCTCCGCCGCGCCCCGGCCTTGGCCGTCCGCGCATCATCTCGTGTCAGAGGGAGGGACGACGACACGAGGACCGTACGGGCAGGGTGGCCGGTCGCGTCGGACGGAGGAGCCTCGCGCAGGTCAGCCGATCAGAGGCGGTGACACCTCGTCGTCCGGGGAGAACATGTCATCCTCCTCCACAAGGGACGTCGTGCGTTGCCGTTCCTTGTCCTTGTCGGATCCGGCCGCGCCCATCGGCATCGGCATCCCCGCCATGCCCCGGGCCGCGGCGGCGTTGCGCAGGGCCGCCGCCTCCTGTGCCGCCCGGTCCGCAGCGTTGAGCGCGCCGTTGGCACGGGAGTCGAGCCCTCCGTCGCGGCCGCTCGCGACGTACGGCAGGCCGCCGCCGGGAAAGCCGGTGCCGGTGCCGCCGTTCGGCAGAGGGCCGTTGCCGGTCCCCGCCAGGTCAGTGCCGGTCCCGTTTCCGCTCCCGATCCCGTTGCCGCCCAGGGGGTTGTCACCGTTCACGCCCGACAGGTCGGTGCCGGACGGGCCGGCTGAACCGTTCATGTCCGGGTAACGGACGCCGTTGGCGAGCGCGCTGGGATCGATGCCCGGGCCGGTCAGGCCCGTGGTGTCGTAAGAGGACGGATCGACGGGGCTGGCCGAAGGGCTGGGCAGCGTGAATTTCACCTTCTTCGGCAGTTCGGGCAGGACGTAGCTCGTCGTCGACCGCGCCAGCCCGTCATGTTCGTGCTGACCCGTGGCGTTCATCCAGTCGCGAGCCTTGTTGAGCGCGGCGTTGTAGTGCTTTTCGTAGTCGGTCTTGCGTGCTCCGAACGGAGCTTCTCCCCACGGCCCGGCCATGCCCCAGTTGTTGGCGAGAAAACCGTCCTTGAAGTGCTGCCAATCGTTTCGTGGCGTCTGCTTTATCGTGTCGGCCTGCTTGACGAGCTTGTCGAGATCCCCGGCGTGAGCCTCGACCGCGATCCCCACCTGTCCGGTCGCGTCGGCCAGTGCGCAGCTGCTGAAGTAGAGGTTCTTCAGGCTCTGCTGCATCGCGTCGCCGGCTTTTCCCTTCCACGCGTCGGCGAGTGCGGATCCTTGGGTGTAGAGCACATCCCACGAGTCCATGAGCTTCGACTGCGCGCCCAGCCAGGCTTTGCTCGCCGCGCGTACGGTGCCCGGATCGACACTTTTCGCGAGGGCCCTGAAGTCCTCGAGTTCTCCGCTCCATTTCCCCTTGGGGTGTGCGGCGTTATTGACCTGGAAGGAGACATCGGCCGGTGTCACGCCGGATCCGGTGTTCGCCGCCTGGTCCGCGGATCCGGTTCCGGTGCTGACCTGTATCAGGTTGGCGTCCTCGGCCTCGTTGTAGTTGGTGATGGAGTCGCTGAGGGTCTTGATCACCGCGTCGTAGGACTGCAGGAAACTCGCGTAGAACCCGGAGCCGCTCTTCGGGGCGATGTTCGCCTGAGCGTTCTGCAGATAAACCGCGAGTACCCTGCCCGCGGGGTACCCGGTCCTGTCGTCGAAGCCTCCGCCGACCGCGTTGGCGTCGCTTACGTCGCCCCTGTTCTGCAGGTCGTGGACGTTCCCGTCGCCCTTGTCATAGCGCGCTCGGTCGACTTTCAGGGCATTGATGACGGTTCGTATGGGGCTGGGGTGAAACTCGATCTCCCCGTCTTTGGAGTTTCCCCACGGCCACTTGGTGGGCCGGCCGGGAGGCGCGGAGGGATAGGCGGAGGTGTTGGGCTTTTTCGTGTCCGTGCCGAATTCGCTCGGCGGGTGATCTTCCGCGTCGGGTGCGGTGCTTCCGTCCGGACGTAGAAGATCTTTGTACGAATACTGTTTCGGTGCCACGTCCCCTGAGGCCTCCCCTGCCGCCCGCCGGATTCAACGCAGGTCGAGGGTAAGAGAGTTCGTCGAACTCAGGTCTCCAATGCGCGCATGGCGGCTCGCCACTTTGCGCACGGTTTTATTGGCCTGACGGACGTGTTCCACCCCGTCCGTGCCGACGAGGAGGGCCAGGCTGCTCACGTCCTTTCCATCCCGCGCTGGAGGGAGGATGACGCGTGGACTCCCTCGTACGGGTGAGGCGTGAAGACCCATCGCGTCGGTGATCCACTCGAACGCGAGGTTCTCCAGCATGGGGGCATCCCGCACTCCAAGGAGAGACCGTGCTCAAGGCGTTCGCGCGCCTGGCGACCCGCCGACCACTCACCGTCTGCCTCGCCTGGCTCGTCCTCATCGTCATCGGCTTCGGCGTCGGTTCCGGCGTGCTCGCGAACATGCAGGGCCACGCCACCTCCGTCCCGGGCAGCGAATCGCAGCGCGCCTCGGACCTGCTCGACCGGCTCCAGCCGTCGTCCGACACCATCACCGCCGTCGTGTCCGGAACCCCGGTCGCGGGGCTGAAACACCAGATCACCCAGGTGACGAACGCCGTCCGGCACGTGCCGGAGGTGACCGACGTCACCGATCCGTACACGACACCCGGCCTGGTCGCGCCGGACGGACAGGCCGTACTGATCGAGGTCACCTTCGGCCCGGACGCGCATGACCACAACTACGACCGTGCGTACGACCTGCTGCACGGCATCAAGGCGCCGTCCGTACGGGTCAGCGGTGGCTCGCTGCTCAACCACGAACTGAACCAGCGGGCCAAGAACGACGTGGGTACCGCCGAGCTGTTGTCGCTGCCCATCGTTCTCATCCTGATGGTGCTGGTCTTCCGCGGTTTCCGCGCCGCGCTGCTGCCGCTCGCGATGACGATCGGCGGTATCGCCGGAGCCCTCCTGATCCTGTACGGCTTCAGCCGCCTCACCGAGGTCTCGGCCGCCGCGATGCAGGTCACCACCATGCTCGGCCTCGGGCTGGCGGTCGACTACGCGCTTTTGATCCTCACCAGGTTCCGGGAGGAACGCGGCGAGGGCGCCGAGGTGACCGAGGCGGTGCGCCGCACGGTGACCACCGCGGGCCGTACCGTGCTCTTCTCCGGTCTCACGGTCGCCGCGTGCCTGGCCGGGCTGCTCGTCTTCCCCGCTCCGGCGCTGCGCAGCATCGGCATGGCCGCGGCGGCCGTCATCGTCGTGGACATGCTGGCCGCGGTGACGTTGCTGCCGGCACTGCTCACCCGCTTCGGCGGCACGATCCCGCCGAGGGTCGTCGCCGCGGACGGCGGCTTCTTCGCCCGGATCGCCAGAGGCTGCACGCGCCGTCCCATCGCCGGGCTGCTCATCGTCGGCGCGGGCCTGGCGGTGCTCGCCCTGCCGGTCACCGGGATGAGGCTGGCGGACGCCGACGCCCGCTCGCTGCCGCACGGCTCCGAGTCGCGGCAGATGTACGACGCGCTCACCAGGCACTTTCCCGCCGCGTCCTCCAGCAGCCCGGTCACCGTCATCCTGCGCCCCGGCGCCGATCCGGCGCTGGCCGGGCGGATGCGGGCGCTGCCGGGCATCGTCGGCGCGAAGAGCAGTACGTACGCCGACGGCACCTCGGTCCTCGCCCTGACCCCCTCCGGGCCGTCGGACGGGCCGGTGGCGAACCGGCTCGTCCGGCGGATCCGCGCGATGCGAGGCGCGCAGCCCGTGCTCGTGGCCGGGGACGCCTCGCACATGACCGACTACCGGGCCATGCTCGCCGACCGGCTCCCGTGGGCGCTGGCGGCCGTACTCGCGGCGATGCTCCTGCTGCTGTTCGCCTTCACCGGCTCGGTGCTGATCCCGATCAAGACGATCGCCACCACACTGCTCAGCCTGAGCGCGGCCCTGGGCATCGTCGTCTGGATCTTCCAGGACGGTCATCTGGCCGGCCTGTTCGGAACCCAGGGCGTCGGGGCGCTGAACGCCCCGATGCCGCCGGTGATCGTCGCCATCGCCTTCGGCCTCGCCATGGACTATGAGATCTTCATCCTGGGCCGGATGCGCGAGATCTGGCTGTCCACCGGCGACGCTCGCCGGGCGGTCGTGGACGGCCTCAGCCGGACCGGGAGGGTCGTGACCTGCGCGGCGCTGCTCCTGGTCATCGTCTTCGCCTGCTTCATGACCGGCGGCTTCGCGCCGGTGCTCCAGGTGGGACTGGGACTCACCCTGGCCGTCGTGATCGACGCCACCGTCGTCCGGATGCTCCTGGTCCCCGCCACAATGGCCCTGCTCGGGTCCCGCGCCTGGTGGGCGCCGGCCCCGATGCGCCGGCTGCACGCACGCTTCGGCGTCCGGGAAGAGGCCGAGCAGGTGCCCGCCGCCGGCCCACGTGCCGGCGCCCGGGTGTGAGCGGGGACACCCGCGGGCACGCGCAGACCGGTCAGGAGAGCCGGGCGGCCAGGTGGTGCAGGGCTCGGGCGGTCGGCGTGTCCGGCTCGGCGGTCATGAAGACGACCTGCTGGTCGTCCTCGGGGACGGCGAGGACGTCGCAGTCGATGTGCAGCCGGCCGAAATCCGGATGGGCCATCGTCTTCGTCCGGTGACCCGGGGCGCGTACCGGGTTGGTGGCCCAGATCTGGTTGAACTCCGCGCTTCCCGCCCTGAGCTCGGCCAGCAGGGCCGCCAGGCCCGGGTCGTGCGGATACCGGTCGGCGGCCGCCCGCAGCCGTGCGACCGCGTAGTCGCCGAACTCCTCGTGGCCCGAGGTCATCACCTCGTCGCGGAGCAGGAAGCGCCGGCGGGCCAGGTTGGGCTGCCCTCGAAGATCACCGAGCAGCGCCTCGGCCAGCGGATTCCAGGCGATGACGTCGTAGGTGGCCGCGGTGACGACGACCGCGGTCTCCGGCATCCGGTGCAGCAGGCCCGCGACGTACGGGCGGACGTGCCGTGGCGGTCCGGCCGGTGGCTCCGGGGGCACACCGGCCAGCCGGAACAGATGCGTCCGCTCGGGCGGCGAGAGCCGGAGCGCGTCCGCCATGGAGCTCAAGATCCGCGGGGACGGGCGAGGGCCTCGTGCCTGCTCCAGCCGGACGTAGTAGTCGACCGACATGCGGGCCAGGTCGGCGACCTCCTCGCGGCGCAAGCCGGGCGTACGGCGCCGGGGTCCCGCGTGCAGGCCGACGTCTTCGGGGCGCAGCCCCTCCCGCCGGTCGCGCAGGAAGTGGGCCAGCTCGGCTCGTGCCATCGGGTTCGTCCTCCTTCTCCCTGGTATCGATTGTGCCTGGATCGGCGGCCTCGCCGGCACGCACCCTCGATGGCATGGACAACTCGATCGCACTGGTCACCGGTGCCAACAAGGGCATCGGCAAGGAGATCGCGCGCCGGCTCGCCGACGCGGGACACACCGTCTACGTCGGCTCGCGCGACGCCGCGCGCGGAGAACGCGCCGCCGAGGAGATCGGCGGCGACGCGAGGCCGCTCGTCCTCGACGTGACCGACGCTGCGAGCGTCGCCGAGGCCGTACGACAGGTCGCCGCGCTGGACATCCTCGTCAACAACGCCGGCATCTCCGGCGAGAACAGAACGCCGGAGCGCGAGGACACCGACGCCTTCCGCCGTATCTACGAGACGAACGTCTTCGGGGTCGTCACGACGACCAACGCGTTCCTGCCCTCGCTGCGGAGGTCGGAGCACCCCCGGATCGTGAACATCTCCAGCGGCACCGGATCGCTGACCTGGTCGACCGGACCGGAGTTCCCGCACCAGGGCACGTATGCCGCCTACCGGTCGTCCAAAGCGGCGCTGAACGCGCTGACCGTGTTCTACGCCCACGCCCTGGCCGATGACGGAATCAAGGTCAACGCGCTCGCGCCCGGCCTCCGCCGCACCGATCTCAACGCCACCGCCGCCGCCAGCGACGGCGACCCGGCGGAGGCCGCGGCGGGCGCCGTACGGCTGGCGCTGCTGCCGGAGGACGGCCCCTCGGGAGAGTTCTTCTCCTGGGACGGTACGTCTGTTCCGTGGTAGGAGACCTGGTCACCGCAACGAGGGAGGACCCGGCGCCGGCGCGGGCGGGCGCCGGGACCGCGCCCCGGCCGGAACCCGGTGATCTTCGGGGGCGTCCTATGTCCACACGGGAGGGGTGACCGCTCTCAGGCGGGGAGCGCGCCGCCGTGGGAGAGGAACACGGTGCCCAGCTACCTACAGACGCTGCCACTGCACACGATCACCGAGGTCTACGGCGAGGCCGGCCTGCGCGACCGGTTCTCCCGTGAGGTCGAACGATTCGAAGAGCGCGACTGGCGCCGGCTCAACAAGGCGCTGGCCCTGGCGAGCGACCTGCACCGCCAGGACCGCAGGGCCCGGGAACCCGTCGTCAACCATCTGCTCCGGGTGACGCTGCGCGTGATGTGTCACTACGAGGTCGACGACGTCGACGTCCTCGTCGCGGCCCTCCTGCACGACTCCGTCGAGGACCATCCCGTCGAGCTGGCGGGCGACGATCACGACGACCCGGCGGAGGCGGCCCTGTCCACGCTGTCCGGGGAGTTCGGTCCGCGCGTCGCCGGACTCGTCCGCGCCGTGACGAACCCGGTGTACGACCGCACCCGCGACGTCCACGCCCAGTACCGCGCCCACGTCATCGCTAGCCTGGACCGTCATCCGACGGCCCGGATCATCAAGGTGTCCGACTTCACCGACAACGGCGTCGGGCTCATCCACACCACCGGGCCGAAGGTCCGCAAGCTGGCCATGAAGTACCGCCCGCTCGTGCCGGGGCTCAAGGAGCTGATCAACCGCCGCGACACTCCGCTGCCGGATCGGATCAAGCACCGCATCACGGACCAGCTCGACCGCGCCGACCAGCGGTTCACCGCGATCCTCCGTCTCGGCGTCCTCCCCGGCGGCGGTCCGGCCGAGGCCGGATAGCGATCCGGGCGCCGCTCGCCCATCGTGGCGGACGGCGCCCGCGCGCGTCACCGGAGTGTCACCGCTGAGGGCCGCGCCGCCCGTCGCCCGGAGCCATGGGGCCGGCCGGTCGGCCACCGCCGTCGCCGCCGCCGGGATTCCAGGGGCGCGGCCGAGCGCACTGTCCGCCGCACGCGCGATCGGGGTCTCGGCGACCTGCGGTTCCGCGGCCGTCGCCGGGCATGCCGTACGGCGCGGAGGTATGACGCGGCCTCGGCCTGGTCGTCGGCCGGTCGGGGCGTGCGGTCGCCCTGGCCGAGCGGGTCGGTTCGGCGGGTGAGGCCGGCTCGGACGACGGGGTCCGGTGGGGCGACGGGGTCCGCCTCGGCTTCGGCGTCCGCCTGGGCTTGGGGGTCCGCCGGGCCGTCGGAGTGGGGCTCGCCGAGTCCGAGGCCGAGTCGTCGGAGGAGGGCCTGCTGCTGGGAGTGGCCGAGCCGGAGTCGTCGGGGGAGGGGCTGCTGCTGGGAGTGGCCGAGCCGGAGTCGTCGGGGGAGGGGCTGTTGCTGGGAGTGGCCGAGCCGGAGTCGTCGGGGGAGGGGCTGTTGCTGGGAGTGGCCGAGCCGGAGTCGTCGGGGGAGGGGCTGTTGCTGGGAGTGGCCGAGCCGGAGTCGTCGGGGGAGGGGCTACAGGTCGGGGACGCCGAGGCCGAGTCGCTGGTGGAGGGGCTGCTGCTCGGGGACGCGGAGGCCGAGTCGTCCGCGGAGGCGCTGCTGCCGGCGGACTTCGTGGCCTTGGGTGCGGCGGCGCCGCCGGTCGGCGTCGTGTCCGGGTCCGAGCCGGCCTCCCGCGGTGGCGGGGGCGTCGAATCGCTCGACGGCGCCGGCTGGACCGGGCGGCCGGAGCCGGGGCTCTGATGGACGATCGCGCTGGTTCGGTTCGCGTCGTTCGAGCCGGGCCAGGCGAGCGCCACGCCGGTCGCCGCGGCGACGCAGGCCACCAGGCCCACGGCCGCGAGGGCCCGGCGGCCGGCGACCGGCTTTCTCCGCTTCGCGTGCGTGCCGCGGGCGGGCGGCGGCTGTTCGTCCGCGCTCGCGTACTCGTCCGGCCCCGAGCCCACGGACTCCAGGCCGACCAGCGTCGCCTCGACGAACCCGTCCTCAGGGAACCCGGAATACGGGGGCTCGGCGGGCGGGGAGCCGTCGGGTGTGGACTGATCCGGCCGCGTGTCCGCGGAGGTCGCGTCGATCGGGTGCGGCGGCGTGGTGGGCTCGTCCGGGGAGATCTTGGAGAACTGGTGGGTGGCGTCATCGGCCTGCGCGGAGAACGCGTCCGGCGCGAGCGGTGTCCCGTCGGCGCCGAACACCGCCGCCCCGCCGCGCGCGCGTACGGCCGCCGCGCACGAGGACAGCACCTGCTCCCGTTGTCCCGCCGGCGGCTCGTACCCCAGCGTCACCAGCCGGTGCAGGGCCTCCCCGCTCAGCGCGGTGAGAGGCGCCGAGTCCCGCGTCTCCCGGCCGCCCACCGATGCGGCGGCCTGCTGCAGGCGCCACCGCGCCTCCCGTACGAGGGGCTCGGCGGTGTCCGGCGCCACGCCGAGGACCTGGGCGGTCTCCGCCGGGCTGAGAGCGTTCGACAGCGCCAGGACCTCGCGGTACTCGGGGCTCAGGAGGGCCAGCGCGCGTCGCAGCGGGTCGGTCGACGTCGTCGCCACGACGCCGCGCCGGAAGGCGCCGCGCCGCACGCACCCGGCCCTTGCGAGTGAGTGCAGCCACACCGCCAGCTCCGCGTCGTCGCCGGGGACGGAGTCCGGGCGGCGTGCGACCGTGACGAAGGCGTCGCGCAGCGCGTCGCCCGCCTCATCGCCGACCATGACATAGCAGTAGGCGTAGACCGCTGCGGCGTGCTCGTCATAGAGCGCGCCGAACGCCTGGGGAGCACCCGCCCGTAGTGCCTCGGTCAGGGCCATCGGCACCTCCGTCCCAACTAGATCGCCTCTATCCGGACACCGCACGCATAACGGCAGGAACCGGATACTACCGGGCAAGCTACTCAAGCAATAGGCCTGAGCAGGCAAGACGTCGTCCGGCAGAGGCCGCAGAGGCCGATCCGCGATGCGTCAGCCGACGCCGTACGCCCTGATGACCGTCTGGTCCACGACGCCGGCGACGGTCCCGCGGAGCGACACGTAGCCGGACGCCGGGTTGCGGACCTGCGCGGTCCAGCCGTTCCCGCTCCTGTGGAGGGGCGTGCTGGTCCAGCTCTCGCCGTCGTCGTAGGAGACCTGCAGCGCCGGGGTTCCGCCCGTCCCGTCGGGTGTGACGGTGATGGTCTGGTTCCGGCCCGCGCGGGCGCGGCCGTCGGCGTCGAGCGCGGTGGCGTATCGCAGCACGGGCAGCGCCACCCGCGCGGCGTCGTCCACGGTGAGGTTCCAGACGACGTGCTGTCGCGTGGCGAGGTCGGACCAGGGCGCGTCGCGGTTCGCGTCCACGGTGAGCGTGTACTTCCCGGGCGCAGGGTGCGTCCAGTCGTTCGCGCTGCCCGGCTGGTCGCTCGTGGCGACGACCTGGCCGGTCGCGTCGCGCAGGGTCGAGGTGCCGGTCATGTGCGCGTACGGCGCGATCGAGCTCTGGGCGTCCTGGGAGGACAGCATCCGTACGACCAGGGCCGGCTCCTGACCGGTCTGCCAGTGCAGCGAGCCGGCCGCGGGACCGGCGGGCGCCGCGCTCCACCGCCGTGCGTACGATCCGGCGCCCGGGTACCGCTCGGTGCGGCTCCGTACGTCGGTGTCGTCGAAGGCGAACCCGCAGTCGGTGCCGGTGACGTACTCCGAGCGCAGCCAGTTCAGCCCGGGGGAGAGGTATTCGGTGCGGGTGGCCGGCAGCGGTCCCTGGCCGGTCCATCCCTCGACGCTCAGCCCGGTGCCCCAGTCCACGCCCGCCGACGTCCCGACGCAGGCCGGGCCGCCCTCGCCGGCGTACCCCGTCCGTACCGCGGCGAGGTCCCGGGTGCGGACCCTGAGGCCGGGATCCGCCGGGATGCCGTCGCGTGCGGCGCCGATGGCGTAGAGGTACGGGCTGGTGGCCGCGCCGTCCTTGGTGAGCTGCGCCTGGAGCCGGAAGGTGAGCTCGGAGTCGTCGCCGGTCGGCGTGACGAAGTTGTCCGGGCCGTCCAGCAAGGCGACGGTCTCCACCCTGGAGCCGAGCCTCTGGGTGAGGACGGCGGCGATGCCGACGGTCCGGGCGGCCGCCCGGTCGACCGCCGCCCGGATCGGCCGTGCCGTGCGGGCGTCGAGCGTCAGCGCGGTGTCCCCGGTGACGGAGACCTTCGACCGGTAGATGAGAGTGGTGGACGTCTCGCCGTTCGCACCGGTGGACATCACGTACGCCGACACCGCGTACGCGCCGGCGGGCACCGCGGCCTCGGCGTGGCCGTCCCGTACCTCCGCGCTCAGCCAGTCACCGCCGTCGAGCGGTATGAACAGCACCGAATCGGTCTCGTCGGTGGTCGGCGGCCTCCCGCTTCGGTCGAGGACGTCGATGGTCACCTCGGGGGCCGTGGCGGAGAACGATCGCGTACTGAGCGGTCTCGCCTGGCGCATGGGCGTGCCGACGATGCGCGACCTGGCGAGACCGTACGGAAGGCCGGTCCGCCGGGGTGCGGGTGGCGCGGGTGCGGCGTGGACCGGCTGGGCGGTGCCGGCGGCCAGCACGGCCAGGGCTCCGAGGACGACGGCGGCTCGTCTGCCTACCATGGCATCTCCTCTCATCGGGGTCGCGCCCGGATGGCGGGCCCACGCCGTAGGTGTCCGCACCGAGGCGGAAATTTCGCGCGAAATGCCCCGGCGGGTGCGGACACGTAGGGGGTACGACGCACCACGCGTCCAGCGAGAGGAGAGGGCTTGCGACCCCCCGATGAGAGACGCCGAACCTTCGAACAGGTCTACGAGGCCTGCCACGACCCCGTCCTCGGGTACGTTCTGCGGCGCGCCGACAACGCTCACGACGCCGCGGACATCCTGGCCGAGACGTTCCTGACCGCCTGGCGGCGGCTGGAGGACATGCCGCGTGGCGACGCGGCACGGCCCTGGCTGTACGGGATCGCGCGGCGCGTCCTGGCCAACCACTACCGCGGCGTACGCCGGCGGCTGGTGCTCACCGAGCGCCTGCGCGCCGAGCTCGCCGCCTCATACCGGCCCGTCGAACACGACGACGACCTGACCGCGGTCGCGGCCGCCTTCCGCGCGCTGTCCGAAGACGACCGGGAACTGCTCTCGCTGGTCGGCTGGGAGTCCCTGGACCCGGGGCAGATCGCGACCGCGCTCGGCTGCTCACGCAACGCCGTACGCATACGGCTGCACCGCGCGCGCAGGCGCTTCGCCCGTGAGCTGGAGGCGCGGGCGGTGGGAGGACCGACCGTCCGGGCGCGTGTCGCGAAAGGAGAACACGCATGAACCACGACGACCTGATCTCGAGCCTCGCGACCACCACTGACGACGAGGTCGCCGGCATGGTGAGCACGCGGACCAGGAGCGAGCTGGCCGAGCACATCATGAGCACCCCCGTCGAACCGGCCCCGGCACGGCGGCGCCGGCGGGGCCTCGTCATCGGTGTGCCGCTGGCCGTGGCCGCCGTCGGCACGGCGGCCGTGGTCGTCGCCGCGACGACCGGGCCTCCCGCCTCCCCGGGACGCCCTCCGCTGAGGGCGGAGCCGGCCGTGCTGACCTTCTCGACCCAGGGCAAGTACCTGGTCGTCAAGGTCAAGGACCCGCTCGCCGACCCCGCGCGGTACAGGAGGGAGTTCGCGGCTCACGGGATGAACATCCGGCTCACCCTGGTCCCCGCCTCGCCGTCGGTGGCCGGCACCGTGGTCGAGGCGGACGGCGGCGACGGGATCCAGATGATCAGCGGAAAGGGCAAGTGCTTCTCCGGGGGCGGCTCCTGCCCGGTCGGCGTGAGGATCCCGATCGGTTTCCACGGCAGCGCGAGCATCACCTTCGGCCGTGCCGCGCGACCGGGCGAGCAGTACACCAGCACCAACAGCGCGTTCGCGCCCGGAGAGGCACTGCACTGCGTCGACATCCGGGGCCGCACCGTCGATGACGCGCTCGCGACGCTCCGGCGGCACAAGGTGACGGCGCCGATCTTCCACTACGAAGAAGGAGGCAATGGCGGCCAGGCCCACAACGTGGGCCGCGACAAGATCCCCGGCACCTGGTACGTGACGACCGCCGACCCGTGGGCGCCCGGCCAGGTCATGCTCTGGGTGCAGCGGACGCGGCCGGAATCGCACGGCGACGCCGCCGCCTACTACCGGCGCCTGATGTCGGGCTGCCCTCGCTGAACGGCACGAGCGTCCTGAGCGTCAGCCGGCCAGGCGTTCCAGGAGCTCCGTGGTGTAGAGGGCGCTCGTGGTGACGATGCCGGCGACCATGTCGAAGTAGATCGAGGTGAGTTCCGGCACCGTCTGAACGGCCCGCAGCAGGGCGAGGCGCCGGTCGTGCGGTGGGGCAAGGCGGGCCACCGCCAGCGTGGACTCATACCCCGGCATCAGCGTGGCGTCGCGGTCCTCCGCGTACCGCCGCAGTGCCTGGTCCAGCAGGGCGGGGTCGCCGCCGAGCCGTTCACCGACCCGCCCTGCCAGCGCCTCGGCCTGGAAGAACGCGTCGCTGATACCGCGGGCGGTGATGGAGTCCTTGTGGTGCCCGGCGTCGCCGACCAGGGCCCAGCCGGGGCCGGCCGCCTGCCGGAAGAAGTTCTGCTGGTCGCCGGTGCCGCGCAGCCGCTCGACCTGTTCCTTCCCGCGCAGCCGTTCGGCGAGGGCGGGCGCGGTGGCCCGTATCCGGTCGCGGTGGGCGCGGTCCGCGTCGACGCGGACCTCCTCGAAGCGCGACTGCGGGAAGTAGGTCAGGACCAGCGTGGCGTCGTCGTGCGTGGGGACGGCGGCCACCCAGCTCCCGGTCGACTCGTACAGCTCCAGGGCCGCCGGAACGCCCGCCCAGTACGAGTAGTAGGCGCAGGTCAGCTTCGGGTCCCGGACCGTGTACGGGGCCCGCGCGAGCCGCGCGACGGTGGATCGCATGCCGTCGGCGCCGATCACCAGATGGGCCCGTTCGGAGAAATGCCGGCCACCGTGGTGGCCCTCCACCCCGATGACGCGTCCGGTGTCGTCGTACAGCAGGCGGGTGACGCGGCAGTTCTCCCGGAGTTCGGCGCCCGCCGCGGTCGCGGCCTTCACCAGGATGGTGTCCAGGACGTGACGGCGCGGAGAGTATCCGGCACGCTGCCCGTCCACCCCACGGGCGCAGCCTTCGAGGCGGACGTCGGCGACCTCGTACACCGCGCGGTTCAGCGGCGGGCAGCCGGAGGCACGCAGGGTCTCCAGCAGGCCCCAGCGGGCGAGCGCCGCGACTCCCGGCTGATGGATCAGGTGGGTGGACAGAGTGTCGGACGGGAACGCGGCCCGGTCGATCAGCAGGACCCGGTGTCCCGCGCGGGCGAGCAGCATCGCCGTGGGGGAGCCCGCGCAACGGGCCCCGACCACGATGGCGTCGAACATGGGTGCCTCGCAACAGACGTAGGGGTGATGCCGGGTCAGCGCCCGAGTTCCATGAGCAGGGACCGCCGGTCGAGCTTGCCGTTGGCGTTGAGCGGCAGCTCGCCCAGCACGCTGATCCGGCGCGGCAGCATGTACGGCGGCAGCCGGTCGCAGAGCGCGGCGTACAGCCGCTCGGGGACACATCCGCCGCCGGTGACGGCGGCGGCCAGCTCGGGCTCGCCGCCGGCGGTCGGCACGGTGAGGACGGTCGCGTCGCGGACGCCGGGCAGCCGCCGCAGCGCCGTCTCGATCTCGCCCAGCTCGATCCGGTGGCCGCGGATCTTGACCTGGTGGTCGATCCGTCCGAGGTGGACCATGACGCCGTCCTGCCAGGTCACCCGGTCGCCGGTCCGGTACCAGGCCTCCTGGGGCGTCCCCGGGGGCAGGAAATGCCCCGCGTCGTGCACCGGATCGAGATAGCCGGCGAAGCGCTGCGGGCCGCGTACGCACAGTTCGCCGGTGTCGGCCGGGGTGCCGTTCTCGTCGAGCACCAGGCCTTCCAGCGTCGGGTGGCAGGTGCCGATCGGGACCGTGCCGTTCGGCGTGCGCGGCCAGTCGGCGGGGTCGGGCGGCAGGCGGTAGGCGGTGCAGGCGATGGTGAGTTCGGTCGGCCCGTAGAGGACCTCCAGCCTGCTGTCCGGCGCGGCGACCTGCCACTGGCGCGCGGCCTCGAGGGTGACCGCCTCGCCGCCGAACAGGCTCCACTTCAGCGTCGGCATGCTGCCCGGCCTCAGCGTGCCGAGGCGCGCGGCGAAGGAGACCAGCGACGGCACCGAGAACCAGTGGGTGAGCCGCAGGGCGTTGACCGCCTGCACCGGAGAGAGGAGCCGGCCGCGCTGCGGCACCACCAGCGTTCCGCCCCGCGCCCAGGTGACGAACAGGTCGTGCACCGAGCCGTCGAAGGTGAGATCGAAGTTCCCCGAGACCCGGCTGCCCGGGCCGATCTCGTACCGGGACGCCACCTGGCCCAGGTACGAGCCGAGGTTGCGGTGCGTGATCGGCACCGCCTTGGGGACACCGGTCGACCCGGACGTGAAGATGATGTACGCGATGTCGTCCGGGCCGGCGTCGCGGAACTCCGGCGCCGCCGGGCCGTCGCCGGCCTCCTCCGCGTCCGCCACGAGTTCGGGTGCGCCGAGCCCGGCGCCCGCGTTGGCGGCGTCGGTCAGCACCAGGTCGATCCCGGCGGCTTCGACGATGCCGCGCGTACGGGAGACCGGGTGCTCCGGATTCAGCGGTACGACCGTCGCACCGGCGCGCAACACGGCGAGATAACCGGCGTACGCGGTCGCCGAGCGGCTCGCCAGCAGCCCGACCCGCCGTGGCGGTGCGCCGCCCGCCCCGCTCAGCCGGGCGGCGAGCCGCTCCGCCCGATCGCGCAGCTCCGCGTACGTGAACCGCTCCCCGCCGACCTCCAGGGCGGCGTGGTCGTGGCCGAGCGCGTCGGCCGAGCGGGCGAACCAGCCGTAGGCGTTCTGGGGATCGCTCATCGGGCCACCGCCTCCAGCTCCCGCGTCCACCGGCGGAGCTCTGCCACGGTGCGCAGGCCCCCGATGACCTCGGGGTCCAGGTCGCGACCGGTCCTCTTCCGCAGCTCGATCATCAGCTGCAGCTTCGCCAGCGAGTCGATGCCGATGTCGGCGAGGGTGGACTCGGCGTGGAAGTGGGTGCGCGCGTGCTGACGCAGGATCCAGGCCGCGAGGTCACCGCCGTCCTCCTCCGCGCTTTCTTCGCCAGGCCGGTAGCGCCTGGTCTGCCACGGGTAGGTGGGCAGCGGCACGTACCGGCCGTCCGGGCCGAACATCGCCGCCCAGTCGACCGTCCCGCCGGCGCGGTAACGGTCGGCGACCTCGGCGAGGGCCGGGTCCCCGGGGCGCTCGCCCGTCCCGTCGAGCGCGGCCACCAGCTCTTCGTGGCAGGTGCCGGCGACGGCCAGGCGGTGTTCCAGGTGCTGGCGGCGCAGGGCGGCGCTGCGGCAGATGTCCCGCACGGCGTACACCGCACCGGGACCGCCGGGGGAAAGGTAGGCGGCGTAGGTGCGCGCCAGAGCGCGGAGGGCCTCGCGGGTGCGGGCCGACAGGGGCAGGAGGTAGGCCGCGCCGCTCCCGTCGTCATCGGCCGAGGGCGCGACGGGGTCCGCCTGCCGGAGGACCACGTGGGCGTTGAGGGCCGAGGAGCCCTGCCCGGACACACCCGCGACGGCCGGCCGGCCGAGGTCGGGGAGGTCCGTGAGCGCCGACGGTATGGCCACCGGCAGGTCCTCCCACGCCACGCCGGGACGCGGAGTCTCGGCGTGGAGGCTGGCCGGGACCCTGCCGTGCTCCAGGCACAACACCGCCTTCATCAGGCCGGCCAGACCCCCGGCGGCCTCCGCGTGGCCGATGTTCGACTTGACCGAGCCGACCAGCAGCGGCCGGTCCGACGGCCGCCCTTCCCCCAGGACCAGCCCCAGGGCGTTCAGCTCCAGCGGATCCAGGAGCGGCGACCCGGCCCCGTGCGCCTCCACGTAGTCGACCTCGGCGGGCGCCACCCCGGCGTCCTCGTACGCCCAGCGCAGCACCTCCACCTGGCCCGCCAGCGACGGGTTCAGCACGGAGTCGCTCGTACGGCCGTCGTTGCCGATCGCGCTGCCGACGATGACGGCGCGGATCCGGTCGCCGTCGGCGAGAGCGGCGGCCAGCGGCTTGAGCACGATGACGACCACGGCGTCGCTCGGCGCGTGCCCATCCGCACGCGCGTCCCCGAACTTGCTGCGGCCGTCGCCGGCCAACGTGCCGGCCTGCGCCATCATGACGCTCTCGTCCGGCCTGAGCGGGATGTTCACGCCCGCGGCGAGCGCGAGGGGACTCTCACCGGCGCGCAGGCTCAGCACCGCCTCGTGCACGGCCACCAGCGACGACGAACAGGCCGTGTCCACCAGGACGCTGGGCCCCCGCAGGTCGAAGAAATAGGACAGACGCGCCGGGAGCAGCGAACGGACGTTGTTGAACTGCGAGGCCGTCGCCGCCTCCAGGCCCTGCCGGAAGACGTTCTCCAGATGATCCGAGCGCGAGTTACCGACGAAGACCCCGGTCCGGCTGCCGGCCAGCAGGTCCGCACGCTGGCCCGCGTCCTCCAACGCCTCCCAGGCCACCATCAGCAGCAGTCGCTGCTGCGGGTCCAGCTCGACCGCCTCGGCGGCGGACATGCCGAAGAACCCGGCGTCGAAGTCGGCCATGCCCTCCACGTAGCCGCCGCGCCGGGCGGTCAGCTTTCCGGGCGCCCGCCGCGCGGAGTACACGGCGTCCACGTCGTACCGCTCGGGTGGGGTCGTACCGGTCGCGTCGGCGCCGTCACTGAGCAGCTCCCACAACTCCTCGGGCCCTGACGCTCCGGGAAGTCTGCAGGCCATCCCGACCACGGCCACCGACCGCGGGTCCACGGCACATCCGTCCATCGGCTCGCTCCTTCGCTGCCATCCGCAGCAAGGTACCGCGGATGGCAGTTAAGGTACTATCCGTACCTACAAGCCGCAAGAGAATAAGCTCGCCTGGCGGCTGCAAGGTACTAGGGGGTCTCTGTCATCCGAAGTCGATCGACGGGAGGCGCCGCCGCCGAACAGTCGCCGTGAGCTCGGTTCGGCCATCATGGGTTCGTGGATCTCGATGCCCTGTACCTGCGGGGAGAGGACGCGTATTTCGCGGGTCTGCCGGACAAGGCCGAGTCGTTTCTACGCCAGGCCGCCGAAGCGGGCCACGTCGAGGCCGCCTGCCGCCTCGGGCGGTTGCATGACGCCGCGGGCCGTAAGGACCAGGCGATCCGGTGGTACCGGGTGGCGGCCGAACGCGGGAACATCGCCGCGATGATCAACCTCGCGATCGTCATCGAGGACGGCGATCGCGAGGCGGCACTGCCTGGAGGAGACCGGTCGGCCGTACGAAGCGTTGTCGCTTTTCCGTCATGCCGCGAGAAGAGGGGACACCGAGGCCGCACGGGAGGCCGTCCGGCTCGGCGGAAGGCCGCGGAGGCCACGGCCGTCCGACTCTGACGGGCCGACGCCCGGCGAATGACGGATGGCCCGGCCGCGCGTGTGCGTGGCGGCCGCGCTCCCTCCGTCGTGATCCCGCGAGTCCCTACGGGACCGTTACCCGTGATCGTGGCCGGGGCTCTCGGATCGCAGCCGGTTGCTGATCCTGTGATGGAGGGCGGCGACGCCGCGGGTGGCCATCCGGGAGGGGACGGCGCCGGCCATGCGCATCGGTCGTTCGCCCTGGAACACCGTCATCGGTCCGGCGACGGCCAGGCTCCGGGTGGCGATCAGCGAGGCCAGCGCGGCTCGCCTGCGGCGGTCGCGTTCGTAGGTTCGCGGTGCCGTCGCCGGGTCGGCGGACAGGCGGCGCAGGAGCACCCAGACGTCCTCCAGCACCTGGTTCGCGCCCAGTGCGAACGTGGGAGGCATCGCATGGGCCGCGTCGCCCAGCAGCACGCACCGGCCCCGGCTCCAGCGCCGTACCCTGAGCCGGTGATGGGGGAACGCCTCCAGCTCCACGCCGGACAGCGCCTCCAGGAGCTCGGGGACCGGCGAGGCCCAGTCTCCGTACCGCTCCCTCAGCATCTCCAACGGCTTGTCGCAGGCCGTGGCCGGCGGCCAGGGGACGTCGCAGAACCACTGCGCGAGTCCGTCGCCGGCCGGGCTGAGCCCGACGTCACCCGCCCGGCCCACCATCATGAGCCCGCGTGATCCCAGATCGACCGGCGCGGGGATCAGCCCCTGCCAGCTGGCCATCCCGGTCACCGGCGGCTCGGCGTCGCCGCCGAGCGCGACGCGCACGCGGGAACGCACCCCGTCCGCGCCGATGAGCAGGTCCGCGGTGCGCACGGCGCCATCCTCGGTCCAGACCCGTACCTCCGGGCCGGACTCTCGAAGGCGGCTGAAGCGCGTTCCGAACCGGACCGTGCCCTCGGGCAGGCCCTCGGCCAGCCGGGCCAGCAGGGAGCCGCGGGGGATGACCACCGCCGGAGTGCCGAGCCCGGCCCGGAGCCGGTCGATGTCGACCGCGGAGACCAGGCGTCCCGACGCGGTACGGGCCTCGATGGCGGTGAGCCGCCGGCCCGCGCCGTGGAGGTCGACGTTCAGGTCGGCCAGGACGGCGGGTCCGCCGCCCCACAGGGTGATGGCGCCGCCGCCCGTCCGTAGCTCGGACGCGCGTTCGAGCACCGTAACCTCGTGCCCGGCGGCGAGCAGACCACGGGCGGCGGCGAGCCCGCCGATCCCCGCTCCGACGATGACCACCCGCATCGAGCCACCTCCACGACAACGTGTAGTACTACATTGTGTAGAGGATTAGCGGCGCCGCCGCAAGCCCTCCCGGGAGCGGGATCTCGGGGGTTCCCGCTCCCGGGGGCGTCCTGCCGTACGCGCGTCGGCCGGACCGGTCAGGTGAAGTTGACGCCGTTCATGGTGGGCTGAAGCGTGCCCAGGACGAGTGAGTCGCAGATCGGCGGCCTGTTGCCGTTCAGGCCGAGGTACCGCAGCGGAATCCAGGAGCTGTGCCAGGCGACGCCGAGTCCGGAGGTGGTGCCGCAGCCGGAGCCGGTGTGCCATCTCATCCCGGCGAACGCCGATCCGCCGGCGTGCAGGGTGATGTTCGTGCCGCGGCCGGGATAGTCGACCCGGGTGGCGGGAAGCGGCGTGTAGTCGTACGGCCCGCCGGTGCCGATCGGTGCCCAGCCGGCCGGAAGCAGGCAGCTGTGGTTCGACCTGTTCCTCAGGATCAGCGTGCCGATGCCCTTCTCCTCGGAGTTGGACGTCCGCACCTGAAGCTCGGCGCGGAGTTCGGCGGCCATGCAGCCTGGCGTGTCGCTCCGGCCGGCGTGCGGCGTCCGGCCGCCGTTGCCGCGGGCACCGTCGCTCTTGGACGACACCGCTCCCGCCGATGCCGCCGAGCCGGAGGGGTGCGGCGAGCCGGATGACGCCGACGTGTCGCCGCTGGAGTTGCAGCCGGTGAGGGCGAGAGCGATCATCCCGCCGCCACAGGCCGCGACGGCGGTGGTGTGCAGGCGCTTGAGCTTCACTTGTAAGACCTCCCCGGACGGTTGCTTACATGTCCAGTTAGACCTCCATGAAGGGACGAAGGTTCGCGGTGAGATTCCCCTTTCCGCTCACCGCTTGATCAGCGACCGGAAGCCGGCGCGCACGTCGGACGCGGACGCTTTGACGTACTGCTTGGAAGGCGGGCCGACGTCGACGCCGATGTAATTGGTGTAGTGAATGACCCTGGGACAGCTCGCACCGCTGATCTGTATATCGCGCTTGGCCACACGCTTTCCGGTCCGCAATTCGTACACCTTCACCGGAATCGCGATCTTGCGGAACGCCACGTACGTCAGGGCGCCGGTCCCGAATTTGCTCCGGTACGGGCACCTTTGGACGGTGCTCCCGTAGTGCCGCTCGCCCACGCAGATCACGAGCACGGCGTGGGCGGGGTCGGTGGTCCGCCATGAGCCCGGGAGCTTGTCGCGGTAGGTGTCGTTGCCGTAGAACAGCGCGCGATTGGTGCCCTTCCCGTACGACGCGGCACCGCTGTACTTCGCCGGCTTGGAGCAGTACGCGGGCTGGTCGTCGGTCGAGCCGTCGAGCAGGCTGCGGACGTTCTCCAGCTCGATGGTCTGCGTGGCCTTCTTGACTCCGTCGCGGGCCCTGCTCGTGAGCTGGTCGCCGGGATACCGGTCGAGCAGTTGCTGATAGCGCGTCCGCGCGCTCGCCCAGGCTCTGGCCGCCATCAGGCTGTCGCCGCAGCCGACGAGCGCGGCGGGCGCGGTCTGCCCGACGATGCCGGCGGACCGGTCCAGCGCGTCGTGGGTCGGCTGCCGGTCGCGGAGCCAGTCCGTGACCGCCGCGGTATGGCACGGATCCTTGGCCGGCAGGCCGCCGAGGAACCCGTTCAGGACCGTCTCGACCGTCTTGGCGTTGCCGGGCTCGTCGAGGACCGACCCGAGAGTGGCGAATCCCGCCTTCAGCGCGCCGGTGTCGCCGGTCAGCCCGGTCGCCAGCTGGGTCCTGGCCGCCCGCAGCCGGCGGCACGCGTGGGCGGCCTCGTCGCTGCGCCCGGTCAGCGGGGCGTCGGCGATGCGGACACCGATCCACACTCCGCCGTGGGCGCTCAGCACCCGCGCGCAGTCGCCGCTCTCCCGCGCCTCGGTGACACTGTGGTGGATCCGGGAGGCGTCGAACCGCAGCAGCCCCACGGCCAGCAGGACCACGACCGTGACCCCGAGCGCGATCAGACGCTGCCTGCGCACCGCGTTCCCGGCGTCGCCTCGCCCGCGCGCCAGGAACCATCCGTGCGCGATGACCGCCGCCCACCACAGCAGCACAAGGACCTCGAACCAGGTACGGGCGACCGAGACCAGCACGGACACGAGCACGATGGTGACCAGCACGGCGGCGAGGGCGAGCCTGCGCCGGCCCAGCATGAGGTAACCGATGCCGAGCAGGGACGCGTTGCCGAGGGCGGCCGCGGCCGGATCGCACGCCCGCGGCGCGGGCGGCGGCGCTGGGGGCGGTGCGGGGGGCGGTGCGGCATACACCGGATAATCCATCGTCGTCACTTCCTGTCCCGGTACGGGCGCGAGCCATGCCGATTGTCCGCCCAAATTCTCGGGACGGGTCCCGAAGCCGATGACGACCGCCGACCGGCTCCGGCCACCCGGGTGAGGGTTCAGAGGCGGCCGGCGCCGTGGCGATCGCGAGCGCGATGTCCCCGATCCGCCACCGGGTCGGTGCGCCGCCCTCGGCAGAATCGCGAGAGGACGTCTCCTCCCGGGCGCCGGCGTTACCGACGGGCGGGTTCCAGGCCGAACCGGCCTGCCAGCCGGCGGGTGATGTCGGCGGCGGGCGTGTGGCCGTCGACCGTGATCACGTCCAGCCCGTGGGCCCGCGCCTGACGGCGGACCTCGTCGTCCCACAGGGCGTCGCGGGCGAGGCGCTTGGCCAGCATGGCCTCGGGATCCTGGTCGCCCCAGTTGGCGCGGGCGCGGGCCGGATCGGCGTAGCGCTCCCGGAGCTTCCTCGCCCGGAACCCGGCCGTGGGCACCAGGAAGACCGCGTGGTCGGGCCGGTGCAACAGCGGCAGGAGATGGCCGGGCAGGATGCCGAAGTAGTCGACCACGGTGATGCGATCGGACGGCGCGGCGGCGAGATCCTCGGCCAGGAATCCGACGGTCTCTCCGTGCAGACTCGCCATGCCCGCGAAGATCTCCCGCGGCGAGCGCTCCGCCCACAGGGCGCCCGGCGGCCGGTCCCGCGCGGCGTGCAGGTGCGGGTGGCGGTCGGGTGTGCATCGCGCCAGCCAGCGGTGTTCGGCACGGTCGCCGTCGTAGACCCGGACGCCGTACCGCTCCGCCAGGGCGGCGGCCACCGTGCTCTTGCCCGCCCCGGTCCCGCCGGCGATCCAGCGAACGTGGGTGAGCGGGCCGAGCCCGCCCGTGCCGCTCCGGCGTTCCGTCATGGAGCCCATGGTCGCTCCCGCCGGCCGGTGCGCAAAGGCGCTTCCCGTCCACCGCCGTGGTGTTGTCCGGCTTACGGATGCGGAGGTCAGATCACGGGGACGGCGTGGCGCCGGACGCGGCCGGCGTCGCCGCCGAGCGTCGCGGGAAGTGCCGCGGTGGCCGACTCGTGCGGGACGCCGAGCGCGACGGCGCTGACCCGGTCGAGGCGGTCGTACTGCTCGTCCGTCAAGTCGAGGTCGAGCGCCTTCAGGTACTCCTCGAGCTGGGCGAACGTTCGCGGGCCGATGACCGGGACGAGAGTCGTGGCGGCGCGTGCGGCGCGGCCCCGCAGCCACGCCACCGACACCTGCGCGGCGGTGGCGCCGCTCTCCTCGGCGACGGCGAGGACGGCGTCGAGTACGGCGGTTCTCTGTTCGTTGTCCTCGACGCGTACGCCGACGCCCCGGGTGGTCAGGCGGCCCTCGTCGCCGTGCCGGTACTTGCCGGTGAGCAGGCCGCCGGCCAGCGGGGAGTACAGGGCGGCGCCCAGGCCGAACGCCTCGGCCATCGGCAGCAACTCGCGGTCGGCGGTGCGCTCGGCGAGGCTGTACTCGGCCTGCATGCCGATGATCGGTGCCCGGTCGCGTAGCTCGGCGCCGGTCGCGGCGGCCGCGACCCGCCAGGCGGGGAAGTTGGACAGGCCGCCGTGGAGGATCTTTCCGGCGCGGACCAGGTCGTCGAAGGCGGCGACGATCTCCTCGACCGGGGTGAGGGTGTCGGGCAGGTGGACCCAGTAGAGGTCGACGTAGTCGGTGCGCAGCCGTTTCAGGCTCGCCTCCAGCGAACGGACCATGGTCTTGCGGCTGTTGCCGGTCTCGCCGACCCGGCCCCGGCCGGCGGCGCCGCACGTGTACTTGGTCGCGAGCACGAAGTGGTCACGGTCGGGACCGAGCAGCTCGCCCAGCAGGATCTCGGCCTGCCCGCCCTGATAACGGTCGGCGCTGTCGATGAACGTGCCGCCCGCCTCGGCGAACGTCTCGAAGATCTTCCGTGAGCCCTCCGGCCCGGCGCCGGCGGGCGCGGGGCCGAAGTTGGCGGTGCCGAGCGCGTACTCCGAGACGCGCAGGCCGGTGCGCCGGCCGAAGGTCGCGTAGTGCATGAGCCGGTCTTCCTTCCACTGGAGTGACAAAACCGGAATCAGATTCCGGCAAGCATACCGGAATCTGATTCCGATAAGCTCGGGTCGCAGGCCGAACCGATGCGCACCGGAGGAGGCCCGGTATGGACACTTCGGACTCGGCGCCGCGGTCGGCGGCGTCCGGCAAGCCGCTGCGCGCGCACGCCCTGCGCAACCGCAACGCGCTCCTGGCCGCGGCGCGCGAGGCGTTCACCGCCGGCGAGGTGAACGTGCGCATCGAGGAGATCGCCCGTCGGGCGGGCGTCGGTGTCGGCACGCTCTACCGCCACTTCGAGACCCGCGAGGCCCTCATCGAGGCCGTGTACCGCGGACGCGTGGACGACCTGTGTGCCATGGCGCCGCACCTGCTCGCCACGCTCCCGCCGTACGAGGCGCTCCGCGCGTTCCTGGAGCAGCTCATCGCCCACGCGGCCGAAAGCCAGGGCATGGCGGTCGCCCTCCAGACGCTCATGGACCGCCGGTCGGCGGTCTTCGCGCAGGCCAGAGCGGACATGGTCGAAGCGATCGCCACGCTCATGACCGCTGCGGCGACGGCCGGCGCGATCCGCGCCGACATCGCGCCGCGCACCTTCTTCCTGGCCATGGGCGGCATCTGCGCCTCCCACGACCAGCCCGGCTGGGAGGCCGAGGCGCACACCGTCGTACGCCTGCTGCTCGACGGCCTGCGCCACACCGGCCGGGACGACGAGCCCGGGCCGCCGCCGTAGAACCTTTTCGCCGTCGTGTTCCGTCTAGGCCGTGAGGAGGTACACATGATCCGAACGGCCCGGGACCGTGAGTTCTCGGATTTCGTCGGTGCGAGCCGGGTGAGTCTGCTCCGCACCGCCTGCATGTTGACGGCGGGTGACCGGTTTCTCGCCGAGGACGTCGTCCAGACGGCGCTGGCGAGGGTGTACGTCGCCTGGCCGCGGATACGGCAGAGCGCCGAGGCGTACGCCCGCAGAGCCGTCGTCTCGGCCTTCCTGGACGAGACGCGGCGGCCGTGGTGGCGGCGGGAGAAGACGACCGGCGAGCTGCCCGACACGGCCGCGTCCGGTGACGCGTTCGGCGACGTCGACGGCCAACTCGACGGAGGTGCGGTACGACGGGCGCTCGCGGGCCTGCCGCCACGGATGCGAGCCGTGGTCGTGCTCCGTCACGAACTCGACCTGAGCATCGAGGACACCGCCTCCGCCCTGGGCTGCGCGAAGGGGACGGTCAAGAGCATGAACGCCAAGGCCCTCGACCGCCTGCGCGCCTCACTGGTCGCCGCCCCGTCCTGATCCGTCCCGGTGGGCCCTTCCTCAGCCAACTCTCGACTCGGCGGTGGCCGAGTCGGTCGAAAGGATTCTCGATGAACGACGTGCGTTCCCTGCTGTCGGAGGTCGTCCCGGAGGACATCCGTACCTCCGGTCCCTGGCCGGACGCCGAGCCCGACATCGCCCGGGGCCGCGCCCTGCTGGCACGGCGGCGCCGCCGCCGTGCCGCCCTCACCGCGGGAACCGGTGTGGTCGCCGCCGGTCTCGCCGGTGTGCTCCTGCTGGCGGGCACTCCCGCCGGGGACTCCCGTCCGTCCGCGGGCCCCGGTTCCTCGACCGGCGGCCCGGCGACGACGGGCGTCGCCCTGGTCGCGTACGAGGGCGCGCAGCCGAAGGGCTACACGCTCCGGTCGATTCCCCAGGGTTGGGAGGTCGCCTCCGCGGACAGCATCGCCCTGGTCCTGCACCGGGTCGGCACGCCCAAGGGCGGTTCGTACGAGGACAAGATCGTGGTCGAGGGCGACCTCAACCCGTTCCCCAAGTCCGGTGATCAGGCCGTCGAGGTCAACGGGCACAAGGGATGGTTCTTCGCCCACAAGAGCGCGGGCCAGTCGGTCACCCTCATCTTCCGGACCGACCAGCGGGGCCGCCCCGCTCCCGGGCTCGCCGAGGTTCCGCTGAACGTCATGGTCCAGCTGCCGCACTCGCTCAACTGGAACGTCACGACCATGGTGAAGTTCGCCTCGGGCATCACCGTGGCCGACGGCGCCCGCGGCGCCGTCGGCTGACCTGCACGGCTCGGCATCGGTTCCCGCGCCCCCGAGACGCGGGAACCCTGCGGCCGCCGGTGGGATCAGTCGTTGCCGGCCTCCATGGCGGCGTGGTCGAGCAGCTCATCGTCGCCCGTGACCTCTCCGCGGGAGGCGATCGCCTCGGCTCCGCCCTTGGGCATCGCGCCGATCAGGCCCGTCGAGGCCGCCTGGGCGGCGCCGATCAGCATCGGCTGCTGGCTGCCGACCATGCCGAGCCCGGCGTACTGCTCGAGCTTGGCACGCGAGTCGGCGATGTCGAGGTTGCGCATCGTCAGCTGGCCGATGCGGTCCACCGGGCCGAAGGCGGAGTCCTCGGTGCGCTCCATGGAGAGCTTGTCCGGATGGTAGCTGAACGCCGGTCCGGAGGTGTCGAGGATGGAGTAGTCCTCGCCGCGCCGCAGCCGCAGGGTCACCTCGCCGGTGACCGCCGTGCCGACCCAGCGCTGCAGCGACTCGCGCAGCATCAGCGCCTGCGGGTCCAGCCAGCGGCCCTCGTACATCAGCCGGCCCAGCCGCCGGCCCTCGTTGTGGTAGCTGGCGAGGGTGTCCTCATTGTGGATCGCGTTGACCAGCCGTTCGTACGCAGCGTGCAGCAACGCCATGCCCGGGGCCTCGTAGACGCCACGGCTCTTGGCCTCGATGACGCGGTTCTCGATCTGGTCGGACATGCCCATGCCGTGCCGGCCGCCGATCGCGTTGGCCTCCAGCACCAGGTCGACGGCGGAGGAGAACTCCTTGCCGTTGATCGTGACCGGCCGTCCCTGCTCGAAGCCGATCGTGACGTCCTCGGTGACGATCTCGACCTCGGGGTCCCAGAACCGTACGCCCATGATCGGGTCGACGATCTCGATGCCCGCGTCGAGGTGTTCGAGCGCCTTCGCCTCGTGGGTCGCGCCCCAGATGTTCGCGTCGGTGGAGTAGGCCTTCTCGGTGCTGTCGCGGTAGGGCAGGCCGCGGGCGAGCAGCCACTCCGACATCTCCGTACGGCCGCCGAGCTCGCTGACGAAGTCGGCGTCGAGCCAGGGCTTGTAGACCCGCAGCGAGGGGTTGGCGAGCAGGCCGTAGCGGTAGAACCGCTCGATGTCGTTGCCCTTGAAGGTCGAGCCGTCACCCCAGATCTGCACGTCGTCCTCGAGCATCGCGCGGACCAGCAGCGTGCCCGTGACGGCCCGGCCGAGCGGGGTGGTGTTGAAGTAGACACGGCCGCCGGAGCGGATGTGGAACGCCCCGCAGGCCAGGGCCGCGAGGCCCTCCTCCACGAGAGCCTCCCGGCAGTCGACCAGCCGGCCGACCTCCGCGCCGTACGCGGTGGCGCGCCCGGGCACCGAGGCGATGTCGGGCTCGTCGTACTGCCCGATGTCGGCGGTATAGGTGCACGGCACGGCACCCTTCTCGCGCATCCACGCGACCGCTACCGATGTGTCGAGGCCGCCGGAGAAGGCGATCCCGACACGTTCGCCGACAGGCAGAGAGGTCAGCACCTTGGACATGAGTAGAAGTATGCACGCTAATGCATGATCATGCAATGTCGGGCTGCCAAGGATCTCACCATGTGGAGGGTGCCCCGGACATCGGGCCGCCCGGCGGAGCGGCCGTCAACCTCTGACGTTGGTGAACGCCGTGTTCAACGAGGGGTGATCCGCTGGGGAAGCGTGCCTTGCTCCCACAGCCGGTCGAGGTAGCCGAACAAGGTGTCCTCGTCCTTGTTGAGAGCGTCGAACTCTTCCGCAGGCAGTTGCGCCAGCGGATCGTGCACGATGACGTCATCGGGCGCCGGGCCCGTCCAGCCGGAATAGCTGTGGCAGTTGGAGCACCAGATCTGGGTGGACAGATCGCCGGTCAGCCGAGAGGTGTACATGTAGATGCGGAGCATGATCCGGCTGCAGTGGGGGCAGCGGTGCTCACACAGCGCCGGGGAGAAGATGTCCCAGTCCGACAGGGTAGCGATCTCGTCGGAGGAATACCCGCGCCACCGGTTGGAGCTCACAGTCCTCGTCCTCGTTTCCTGCTCAGGTAAACCTGGTACATCTGATCCTCATACTTGACGGCTTCGTTCTCGAGGCCCGGCACGCCGCGCGCCGCGAGGTTTCGCTGGTGCCAGCTCTCGTGCATGGCGGTCCGTACGGCCTGCTCCATGTCGGACAGGGCGTCGTCGGAGAACTCGATCTTCGGTCGGCCGGTCGGGCCGAGCTTGGGAGTGCCATCGACGTTGTACGGACTGTTGCCGTAGATCTTCCGACCCGGAGGCCCCTCGATCTTCGGCTCGTACACGAGGTCGTAGTCCTTGACATGGTGCCACAGGCCGGTCTGGCCCAGTTCGTGCCTCAGCTGGTTGAAACTGATGGGTGGCCCGCTCTTACCACCCGGAACGCTCTGCGAGACACTGCGGTACGCGTTGAGTCCCTCGCTCCTGGGAGCTCGACGGAAGAACTTGGTGACGACTTTTTCGAAGATCCCCGCACTACCGCGAGCGAGACCGCCGGCCACGCATCCCCCTGTCGTACGTCGGAACCCTTACCGCTGAAAAGCCATTCCCCGTTCGGTTCGGACGATATCCGTTGCCATCTGGTTCCGGCGGGGCAGGCGGAGTCCGTTACCGGCCGCGCGAGGGCCGAGCCGTACGAGCCCGTCAGCGTCATGCCGATGCGGTCCTTCGGCGCCGGGAAGAGCCGCGGACCACCGCTGAGGTCGTCAAGCATCGTCGGCGTCGGACGTGGATTATCCACAATCAGCGTTCCTTCAGCGTACGGCCGCCCTGATTCGTAGGAGACTCGATCGGACCCCAACGGGATCCGACGTGACCGCGGTGATGGGAAGCGCATGCGCAAGGAGAAGATCGGCTGGCTCGGCGTGCTGTTCGGCGTCTTGATGCTGGTCGCCGGCTGGTTGATCGTGAGCCACGCGGTGCAATCAGGGCATGACGCGCCCAGAGCCGAATACACCGGCACGCCGAGCTGTGACGGCAAGCAGATGAGCCCGGGGGACCGCTGCATCGTCACTGGCACGCGTGCCTGGCAGAACCGCACTTTCACGTACGAGGAGGCGATCAGGAACGGCCGGGCGGACGCCAAGACCAACCAGTGGGCCGGGGCGGAGGTGCTCGGAGGCGTCGGCGCCGTGCTGGTGTTCCTGGGAGTGGGCACGGCGACCAGCGCGGCGCGCCTGTCCCGCGGCATCCGCGGCGTACTGGTGCCGCTCGTCGCGTCGCTTCCGCTGACCGCGGTCGCGATCATGCTGTGGCCCATGTACGAGCGCACGAAGGAGGCGTCCCCGGTCCCGGTGGGAAACCTGGGAAAGTACCTGCACTTTCCCTATCCCACCGTGTTGGCACTCCTGGTCGTGCTCCTGGGCACCCTCGGGACCGTCGCACCGGCGGCGAGTGAGAGCGACGTCGCGCGGGACGAGCGGCGGGAGGCCGAGCGACGGAAGGCCGAGCGGGCGCGCGCCGGGCGGCCCGAGGCGCCGACTCGGCAGGAGAGCCCCCAGCAGACGTCCCGGGGCATGACCGCGGAGCAGCGGGAGGCGCACGAGCGGTTCGACAAGGGAGAGTCCGACGACCCGTGGGAGTCCTGGCGGCTCCGGCCCCTGCGCGAACCGGCGGCCGGGCAGGTCACCCGGCAGCGCATCGCCGCCGCCCTGGGCCAGGTCGTCGTTCTCCTGGCCGTCGTCCTGGCCGTGAGCTCCCACCCTCTGAGGCTGGAGCTTCCCACCGTGGTGGGAGGTCTGGCCGCCGTGGCCGGTTACGCGCTCATCGCGGCACCCACCGTGAGTCGCACCGACAGCGCGCCGTCGGCCTGGCGCTGGGGCCTGCCGGCCCTGCTGTCGCTGGCGGGAGCCGCGGTGGAGTCGACCATGTCGACGACGACCTGGTCCGGGCTGCTGAACCTCACCCTGTTCCTGTCCTGCTGGGGAGCGTTCACGTGGCGGTTCGGGGCCGCGCTGCCGCAGCCGCCCGTGACGGGCCGGGTGCTGTTCACGGCGTTGGGGCTGCTGTCCTGGCTGGCCGCGGTCCGGGTGGTGGTCGTGGCGGCGGCCCCCGGGTCCCACGGCGTCGCGGAGATCGTGGCGTACGTCCTCGCCGCCGTCGGAGTGGCCTTGGGCGCGGGCGCCTTCGGCACGGCGCGGGGGACCGAGGCGCTGAACGCCGTCCCGCGCTCCCTGACGGTCGCGTGTCACCTCACGACCGCCGTGGCGCTGGTGGCCGCCGCGTGCTACGCCGTCCTGGCCGGCGGCACCCTGATCGCCTGGATCACGGCCGGGGTATGCGTCGTCAGGGCGATCGTGGACGTGCGTCGTTGCGTACACCGCACCGAACAGCCGGCGGCGCAGAGCGCGGGTGAGGGGCAGGCGTCCGCCGACGCACGTCCGCTGCCCTAGAGTCCGCGCTCTCAGCCTTCGAGCGCGACCTCTTGGGCCATGCGGCGCAGGTCGGGGGAGACGTGGGCCATCTCCTCGATCAGCTCACCGACCAGGGGGTACGCGGGGCCGTGGTCGCGGAACGACCGGCGGGACAGGCTCTCGGCCTCCTGCAGCGTCGACTCGGCCGCCCGCAGGTCCATGAGCTGGGCCTGGGCCTGGGCCACGTCGAGCAGGTGGCGGCCGTACATCGCACGCGGGAGGTCCTCTCGGTGCACGGCGCCGGCCGCCTGCAGGGCCAGTCCCGGCTCCCGCAGGAGCGCGTACGCGTGCGTGGCGTGCATCGCCACCTCCGACGGGCCGAACCGTACGTGGTAGTCGAGGCGCTCGCCGTCGAAGCGGTCCGCCGCCGAGCGGGCCAGGCCGACGTAGTCGTTCACCGCGCCCGTCCGCGTGGTCGTGCCCGCGGCGGCCATCGCGGTCAGGATCAGGTTGCCCCACACCGTCAGGCGGCGGAGCTCGGCGGCCCCCAGCGGCGGCTCGGTGTCCTCGGCGATGTGCACGGCGTGGTCCTCGCAGATCCGGCAGCGGTTCTGGTGCAGGAGCGCCGAGCAGTACGAGCCGTGCAGCGCCGTCCATCGCAGTTCGTCGTCGCCGCTCTCGGCGGCCTCGATCGCCTCCCGCGCGGCCAGCGCCGCAAGGTCGGTCTCGCCCAGGCTCGACAGCAGGCGCGCGGCCAGATGGTGCGCGTCGGCGAGCGGTGTCGCGGCGCGCGCGCCCAGGCCGCGGTGGGCGAGACGCGTCTCGCCGAGCAGGCCCGGAAGTCTCATCGCCACGTGCGGCAGGTCGCCCGACCAGTAGGCGCGCCACGTGCCGTCGACGGCGCGGCGCAGTTCGCCGAGGTCGGGGGTCTCGCCCGCGTCGTCCGGATCCATGCCGGGAGTGGACTCCGGCGCGGTCACGGCGTCGCGTACGGCGGTGCCGGAGTGGCGGGGCCCGCCGAGCAGGCCGGACAGCTCCGTCCTCAGCGCGCCGGCGAGCTTCATCAGCCAGGTGACACGGGCGGTCTCCCGGTGCCCGTGCTCCAGCTTCTCGATCACATCGGTGTTCACCCCGGACCGGTCGGCGAGCTCTCCCCGGGTCATGGAGCGTTCGTGCCGGAGGAGCTTCAGCCGGTCACCGAGGGTCGTGGCATCGGACACGATCACTGCACCCCCTGCAGCCGTGCTAGAACCCACGTTACGGTCCGTCCTTCGGGGTTGGCCAGGGGCCTCGACGCCGGTTCACCTGCGTTCATACGTCGTATACGTCGCGGCGAGGGACGGCCGTCCCGGCGATCGGATGGGTGCTCCGACCCGCCCCGCCGCGTACGGCGCCGGTTCGGCCATGGCCCGGTACTGATCGTCATCGGACCTGGCAAAAGGGCCTGCGGCGCGCCCGTGGCGCACTTGGGCGGGTGATGACGTCGGTCTCTGAGATCTACCTACAAGGAGCTCAGATGATCAAGTCGCTCGGCAGGCGCGCCGTGACCGCCACGACGGCCCTCGCGGTCGGTGGCCTCGGCGTCGCCGTGGGGCAGGCGCCTGCCCAGGCCTCCGCGTTCTCCGCCGCCTTCACCTGCAACATCGGCAACCTCGGGCAGACCGCCGCGGTCCTCAACGGATGGCTCGCCTCGCCCGGGACCACGTTCGACGGCCCGTCCCGGTTCCGTCTGCACATTTCGAGCCTGAGCCTGCAGGCGCCGCTTCCCATCTCGTCCTGGAGCGGGGCGGCGTGGATCAACGTACGGGGCGCGGAGCGCTCGACCTTCCAGGTCACCGGGGGCGGCGGGGCCGTGCCGGCCCAGGGAACGCTCGCCGGCGACATGGTCGGCGACTGGGCCCCGGTCATGGGCGGTACCGACCTGCTGAGCGTCGGCGGCATCGAGCTCACCGCCAACAGCGCGGAGGCGGGCAGCGTGCCGGTGCAGTGCGTTCCGGCCGACGCCGCGGTCGCCGAGGTGCTCCGCGTCGCCTCGCCGTACCAGGGGACCTGGGTCCGCCCGGCCGTCCCGATCTTCCACATCGGCGGCTGGTACCACCGGGGCATGGTGCTGCACCGGCCCGTGTGGGCCCGGCCGGGCCGCCCGGGCTGGAACCGCCCGGTCCATCCCGGCAACGGCTGGAACCACACGGTCAACCCGGGAGGCGGCTGGAATCACACAGGCCATCCGGGCGGCGGCTGGAACCAGCCGGGCCACTCGGGAGGCGCCTGGAACCACCAGGGCGGCGGCTCGAACCGGCCCGGCGCTCCGGCCCACCACGGCGGCCCCGGCATGTCGCACCACCACTAGAACGTGAGGCGGAAGGGGGGCGGACGCGCGGCGTCCGCCCCTTCTCCATTGAGATGTAATCGCAATTGGGAATTGCTATCAAAATTCAATTAATTATGATATGTTGAAGCAATAGAAGCAATTTCCGGTGTTAGTCTCCATCGCATGTTGAATACTCCGGAAAGAGCCACTTCCCCCGCCACCGCGGCGCGCGATCTGCCGTACTCCGACGGAGACGTCGAGCTGCACGGCCGGTTCTTCTGGGACGAGACCCGCGACGGTCCCCGGCCCGGCATCTTCCTCATCCACGGCGGCGCCGGCCTCGACGACCACGCGTGTGACCAGGCGCGACGGTACGCCGAGCTGGGGTACGCCGTCCTCGCCTGCGACATGTTCGGCGCCGGCGTCAGGGGCGACCGCGAGCGGACCATGGCCACCATCATGGCGATGCGCGACGACCCCGGCCATCTCGTGCGGCGGGCCCAGGCCGGGCTCGACGCCCTCACCGGGTGCCCCGAAGCCGGACCGGGTCGAGCCGCCGTCGGTTTCTGCTTCGGCGGAATGGCCGCGCTGACGCTCGCGCGTGAGGGGGCCGACCTCGCCGGCGCGGTCAGCGTGCACGGCACCCTCGCGACCTCCCGGCCCGCCGAGACCGGGGCCGTCAAGGCGAAGATCCTCGTCTGCCACGGCGCGGCGGACCCGCACGTGCCCATGAACGACGTGGTCGCCTTCACCGAGGAGATGAACCGCGCCGACGCCGACTGGCGACTCACCGTCTACGGCCGCGCCCAGCACGGCTTCACCCACCGGAACGCGGTACCGGGATCGGGCGGCGTCGCCTACGACCGGCCCACCGACGAACGCTCGTTCGCCGCCATCCGTACGTTCCTCGCCGACGCGCTCAGCTAGCGCGCCTCCCCGGTCCGGATCTCCTCCGCCCGGGACGGCGGCGGGTCGGCGTTCCAGCTCAGGCAGGTCGGTCGCCGGCCCGTCTCGACGTACTCGCGGGCGGCGCGGATCGCGGTCGCCGGGGTGACGCGGGCGCGCTCCGGCGGGATGGTGACCGGCGGGCGCTTCGGGTGTTCCTCGACGACCAGCGGTTCGTCCGGGTCGACGCCGGACTCCACGCCCGCGCTGCCCTGCCACGAGACGGCGGCCCGCCCCGCGGACGTGTCGATGTAGATCCGCAGCGGCGCCTGCTCGCGTTCGCCCCTGCCGAAGCGGATCGCGACCCCGCGGGGCCCGCCGGTCAGGAGGCGGTCGGCGGCCTCCCCGATGACGCTCTCGGCGGTGCCGGCGTCGGCGACCTCCCGTGACCTCGTGCCCCACCAGCCCATGTACGGCCTCTCCTCGGGGGCCTCGGGCTGCTCGGGACGCTCGGGCCTCGACACCGCGGTGCCCTTCTCGCCGCTGCGGCGGTGTGAGGTCGTCACCACCGGGCCGTCGCCGGCCGCGACGCTCGGCGCCTGGCCGAGGCGGTTCAAGAAGACGGGAAGCTCGCTCGCGACCCAGCCGAACAGCCCGGCGATCTCGGCCAGGCGCTCCTGCGCGAGGAGCAGCGAGCGTACGGCCTGCTCGGCCTGCGGATCACGGGAGGCGGTGAGCACGGCGGTCAGGCGTCGAGCCGCCGAATCGATGAGTTCGCCGGCCTCCTCCACGGACTCCCGCGCCTGCGCCGACAGCTCCATCACGCCGACGACCTGTTGCCGGACCTCGCCCGTTATCGACACGACCCATCTCCCGCTGCGGCGTCCTCACGTACGTCCCACCACGGGGACGCCGGGAAACCCGACGCGGGTGCGCGACTCCGCGCGGTCGGGTGCGTCACAGGTCGGTCTCGCCGTCGATCAGCTCGCGGAGGATGTCCGCGTGACCGGCGTGCCGGGCCGTCTCCTCGATCATGTGGGCCACGATCGCGCGCAGCGTCACCACGCGCGGCTCGCCCGGGTCGGCGTCCCTGGAGGTCGAGGCGGGCAGCCGTACCCGCTCCCGGGACAGGGCCGACAGATCGGGGCAGGCACGGACGACGCGGTCGCTCTCCTCGCACGCCCGGCGGTACGCGGCGACCACCTCGTCGCGGGTCACGGCCTCCGGCACCCGCATGGAACCGTCGCCGCCCGCCGGCTCGCCCAGGAAGAGATGCCGGAACCAGCGCTCCTCCATCGCGGTCAGGTGCCGGATCAGCCCGAGGAGGTTCGTGCCCGACGGCACGCCCGGAGCGCGCTGTTCGCCGTCCGTGAGCCCCTCCGACGTGCGGACGACGGCGTCGCGCAGGCGGTTCAGGAAGAACAGCAGATCATCGTGTTCGGTGGTGGCCGTGTCCTCGCTCACGCGGGGCAGGGTAACGCGTTCGGTCAGGCCACGGCCGGCCGTGCCGGTCGGGCAGCCGGACGACGGCGACCATGACGAGGACGTACCCGACACGCGGCAGCCAGGACGTGCAGGGAGATCGGCGCGACGTGCGCGACCGGCCGGGCGACGTGCAGCGCCGCGACCGCGAACGTCAGCGTCAGGACGTCGTCGAGCTGGCCGGCGTGGCTGACCAGCCCCGCCCACACCGGCAGGAACGACAGCCCGTCGGCGAGCAGCCTCGACGGCCGCCGCGCGTTGTCGGGGACGAGCCGCCTCAGCGCGCAGAGTAAGAGCGGCCCGGTGGCGCTCATCGCGACGATGGCCATTGGTCGCCCCGGTGTGGCAGCCGCAGCGGCGTGACGACCAGGAAGGCGACCGGCCCGATCCGCAGATCGGGGTGGGCGGCGCACAACTGCAGGCCCTGCCCCCGGTCGTCGCCGAACAGCAGCCGGCTGCCCTGTGTGAAGTAGTGCCACGCGCCACCGCCGCCCGGCAGGCGCACCGCCGTCCAGCCCCACAGGACCCACCACACGGTACGGAGCCGCCGATCGGGTTCGGCGGCCTCTGGCACGGCCGTACGCCGGCGCGGTCGTGCGGTCTTGTGCATTCGGCCGTCCCCCCGCTCGTGGTGTGGACAACCGTAGGAAGCGGCTGGTCGGCGCAGGGGAAGACGAAGGTGAGCGCCGGCCTCACGGACGGGCGCCGACGTCGGCGGTGCCGGGGATCAGTGCGTTTCGGGGCCGTGGACGAGCAGGATGAACGTGCGCGCGTAGGCGCTGCCGGCGGTGCGGGGCCAGGCGATGTCCCGCAGAGCCTGGGAGGCGGCCGGGTGGACTCTGCCGTTGACGCGTACTTCCGCGGTATCGGTGCCGTCGGTGCTGCCGAAGAAGACCTTGACTCCGATGAGATGGTGGCGCTCGAACGGTTCGCCGGTCAGGGCGGGCGCCAGGTCGGGCAGGACCGCGTGGTCGCCCAGCCACTGCGACGCGGCTTCGTATCGCTCGCCCGTGCCCCAGCCGATGACGCCGCCGTGGATGGCGTGCCAGCCGGGCAGCCCGTCGGGATCGTCGGGGGCGAGGTGGGCGGCGAACCGGCCGTTCTGCGCCAGGAGTTCCAGTACCGCCGAGACCGTGGTGCCCGCCCACATCTCGACCGCTTGGCGAACCTTGGCCTCGGGACTTTCGCCGTACCCGGCCACGCAGTCGGTGATCGTGGTGTCCTGTGGGCGGTCGACGTTGAGCACGAAGTCGAGGTCCAGGTGCCCGTCGCCGCCCGCATGGTCCGGCCGCTTCGCGAGAACGACGGCGGTCGACCCGGGTCCCTTCACGCGGCCGTTCTCCAGTTCGAAGGGACGGCCGGACATCTCGCTCAGCTGTTCCGCGACGATCGCCAGCACCGCCTGTTCCGACAGCGCCGCCCGTCCATCACCGTCGGCGTTCCGCCGCCACCTCGATCTCATGGGGACACCTTAGGGACGCAGGGGTCTCCGGGAGGCCTCGCGCCGCGATCTCAGCCGGCGCGGCGGCGGGCGCGGTAGTGGTCGCGGACGTCCTGGCGGAGCAGGTGGCCGAAGCCGGCGTTCTCGATGCGGCGGGCGAGTTCGGGCTCGGTCACGCCGAGCGCGGTGGCGGTGCCGGGCAGGCTCCAGTCGTTCGCGGCGAGGGCGGTCAGCAGGCGGCCACGGCGGACCTGGTTCTCCGACAGCCGGAACGTCTTCAGGTACGCGACCTGCCCGCTCTCGTCGGTGATCACCTCGCCGACGTGGTTGTCGCGCCGCCGCTCGAACGGCGGCAGGAACCGGGACAGCCGGTACGGGCCCAGGTCGTACACGCGCTCGTAGGTGTAGTCCGCCTCCAGCAGCCCGGCCGCCATGGCCCCGTCGTGGAAGGCCGCCCACTCCTCGTGCTGCCGCGCGGCCTCGGCCCGCAGGTCCGCGAGCGAGCGCACGTTCGCGTCCGCGATGCGCGCGCGGAAGTCGGGCACCGGCATGCTCAGCATCGCGTAGTGGTAGATCAGCTCGCCGTACAGGTCGAGGAGCAGAGTGGCGTGCAGGGCGCGGTAGTCGGCGGGGTGCGGCACGACGAACGCGGAGGCGAGGGCGTCCGCGACGTACACGAGCAGGCCGCACTGACCGGCGTGGATCTCGAAGACGCGGAGGGCGTCGTCCAGGCCCCGCACCAGCGCACCGGTGTAGGCCTCCTCGACGCGAGGCGAGAGCCCGTGGCGGATCGCGCGCTGCGACCACTCCTCCCACACGATCTCCGGTCCGCCGAAGTGCAGCGCCAGGTAGCCCTCCAGGGCAAGGTGCAGCGGCAGGAACCGCAGGCGGTTCTTGTCCACGCGGCGTGCCATGCGCCGGTGGAACCGCAACGTCATCCGGTCGGGCGCCCGCGTCCGCTCGGCCGGGTCCAGGAGTTGGGTCCCGTACGCCGCCGCGGGCGCGTGGTCCCACGTCGCCACGTACCCGTGGGGGATGTAGGAGTAGTAGGCGGTCCGCGGGTCGACCGCGACCACGCCGAAGTCGGCGTCGTAGAGCCGGACGTCGAGCCGCAGATCCTCGATCGGCGTCTCACGGACCAGCGGAACGAGCCGTACGCCGCCCCAGACCTGGGCGGGACGGGTGGTGAGGCCGGTCAGCTCGATCACGTCTGCTCCCCGAGGAAGGCGGCGACGCGGCGGTCCAGGTGGGCGCGGAGCGCGGGCAGCCCGGTGCGTCCCTCCGCGAACCGCGCCAGCTCCGCCAGGGCGACCAGGTCCTCGGCGTCGCGGATGCCGGCGGTCGGCACGGTGGGGGCCAGCCGGCGTACGTCGAAGCCGGCGGCGTCGTAGACCGGGTTGAGATGCACGATGCCGCAGGTGTGGCCGGGGTCCAGCCGGGTGCGCCAGACCCGGAGCACCTCCCCGGCCAGGCCCGGCGGCGCGTTGTCCCAGCCGTCCGAGACGATGACGAGCCGCTCGGGGCCGCGGTCGAGCCCGTCGAGGATGCGTTCGCCGAGTGGCGTCGCGCCGTGCGGGTGGACGAGCAGCGCGTCGTCGCGGCCCGACACCCACAGCGGTGTGTAGTCGGCGGCGAGCGCCTCCAGCAGGAAGTGGCACGCGAGCGCGACCGCGAGCGGGCGGCGGCGCTTGGTGCCCGACCCGTACGCCGAGAAGCTGTCGTCGAGGACGGCGACCACCCGGCCCCAGCGTCCGGCCTGGTCACCGGCGGTACGCCGGGCGGACGCGCGCAGCGCCCCGGTCAGCTCGCCGCGCCGGCGCGCCCGCTCGTCCATCGAGAGACCGAGCACGTACGAGGCCAGGCGGGTGAGCGGCATGGTCGTCAGATCGGCCCGTACGGCGCCGGCTCCGCGTGCGCGCGCCGACTCCTGCAGGCGCAGCCGCTCCAGCCGGGTGAGCCGGGGCGCGATCCGCTCCAGGAACGTGGCGCGCGGGATGCGGTGCTTGGCCGCGAACCCCTCCGCCACCGTGTACGGCAGGTCGTAGAGCGCGGCCTGCTCGTAGTGGGCCCGCCGCCAGGTCTCCAGGATCGGCGTCCGGTACGCGGCCGGCCGCCGGAACGCGAACAGGAACGGTCCGAGCTCGCCGTCCTCCTCGCGGTCCGGGCGCAGGTGCGCGTGGCGTACGGCGTCCTTCACCGCACCGCGGTACTTGACCGCGTCGAACGCCGGGTCGGGACGCGCGGCGAGCCAGTCCCGCATGATCGCCCGGGTACGGCGGTTGTTGACCCTGGCGCGGCGCAGCTCGCGGAACAGGGCGTACACGCGCGGGGGCGGCAGCAGCTCCAGCCGCCGCGCGATGAGGCGGCCCTCGGCCCGCCGCCGCCCGACGTCGACCTCGGCCGCCGTGACCAGCAGGTTCCGCACGATCAGCGCGGCGTTGTGGTCGTTGATGTCGAGCGCGAGCGTGGCCGCGTACAGGTCGCGGTAGTTGACGAGCAGGTAGCGGTGCAGGAAACCGAGCGAGAGGCTCTGCTCCTCCATGCCGGAGTGGAACTCACGCTGGCCCGTGGAGGTGATCGCCGCGTTGACGAACAGCAGGACGTCGTCCGCGGCGATCAGATCCGCCATGGTCTCCATCGGAATCCCCCTCGAGCACCGGGGCCGGCCGGGGAATGGGGGCACGAGCTGCGAATCATCGCTTACAAGGCGGGTTCCGGAAGTCGCACCGGAGTCCCGCGGCCGGCCCCGGCACCGTAACACCGGCATGCCGGTCGACACCGCTCATTTCCGGCCGCCCCAGTGCTCGGGTCTTCCGGCGGTGCCGATCCTCCGGCCTTCCCCGGCTGCCGGCTCGCGGGCCGCCCGTCGGCCGTACGGGAGGAGGGGTCAGCGCTTCCGGCGGTCGGCGACGGCGCCGGCGAGCAGGTCCAGGCCGATGCCCAGCATCCAGACGTCCTTGCTGACGCCGAGGCCCGCCTGGCTCGGCCAGATGCTGCCGGGCTTGCGGAACGCCGGGGTGCGTGCGTACAGGGCGAGCATGCCGCCGGAGAAGCCGGTGAGCGCGGCGCCGGCCAGGGCCGGCGGGACGACCGGAGCGAGCAGCGCCGTGCCCGTGGCGATCTCCGCGGCCGACAGAAGGCGCAGGAACCGGCGCGCGGGGATGCTCTTGAGGAACGGGAACGCGTTCGAGGCCATCGCGTGGAGGCCCTCCGCCTGCTCCTCGCCGCCGTTCCAGTGCTCGAGCCCGCTGTGCAGAAGGTATCCGCCGGTGGTCACCCGGCCCGGCAGGGTCCTCGCCCTCATCGGAAGTCTCATCCGGTGTCTCCTTGTTGATCAGGTCCCCTACCAGGACGTTAGTCCTCGTTCCCAGGGGCCACGCACGAGGGGTGCGCGACGTCTCGCCCGGGATCCCGGAGCCGCGCGGGGGCCGCGAAACCATCTCGCGCACTCGGGAGATCATCGATCGTCCGTTCCGCCGCGGAGTCCGCCGAGCCTCCCCGCCACCCCCTCGTCTTCCCCCGGGTGGAACGGCACGCCCTGGCCTCGACGAAGGGCGACATGGGCTGCCCGGCGGGTGACACCTGCGACCGCGACTTCCGCAAGGACCCCCGCGCCGCGTGGATCGCGGACGTCGCCGCGCAGTACGACTTCGTGTAGCTCGGCATCGTCGACCCGGCCAGTGCGCTGAACGTCTCCCGCGACGGCCTGGCCCAGTCGGGCGTCGTCGTGGCCAGGGTCAAGGCCCGCGAGGTGCGGCCGAGGTCCGGCGAACTCGCGGGCGTCAATGTGGTGCCGTGGCCGGCGTCCCCCACGCCGGCCACGGCACCCCGGGGCCCCGCCGTACCGGCCGGGGCTCCGGCGATCAGACCGCGACGGACGTCGGCGTCCAGAGCCGGTCGATCGCCTCCAGGGCCTGGGCGAGGCTCTTTTCGGCGAGCGGGATCAGCTCGGCCATCGCGGGCGTGCTCTCGGCGAGCGTCAGCTCGGCGGTGATGAAGCGCGGCTCCAGGCCGGTCATCGACAGTCCGTGCGGCAGCCACTGCTCGGCGTGGTCCCATCCGTCGCGGGGCGTGCCGGGGGCGTAGCCACCGCCGCGGCTGGCCAGGACGATGAACTCGCGACCGTCGAGGAGACCCGTCCCGCTCTCGTAGTCGACCGACCCCGGCCCGATCAGGTGGTCGACCCAGGACTTGACGCTGCTCGGTGCGCCGTAGTTGTAGAGCGGCAGGCCCAGCAGGATCGTGTCGGCCTGCCTGACCTCCTCGATCACCTCCTGGGTGAGCCGCCACGACGCCGCCTGCTCCGGCGTGTGGTCTTCCGGCGGAACCATCCGGGCCAGGCCGCCCGCGGTGTCGAGGTGGGGGAGCGGATGCGCGCCGAGGTCGCGGTACGTGACGGTCCCCCCGGGGTGAGCCGCGCGCCATACGTCGGCGGCGCGGGCGCTGAGCTTCCGGCTGACGGACTGGTCGCCCTTGATGCTCGAGTCGATGTGCAGCAGATGAGCCATTGTAGTTCGTCCCTGGTGGATCGTTTGTGTAGGGCAAGCTATTTGTATCACATGGATCGATGACGGTTTCGGCTAGAATCTTGTTCGTGGTCGAGCACTCCGTCGTGAACCAGCCGGTGCACCGGTCCGGCGCGCTCCTCGACTACCTCGCGCGCCGCATGCGGCTGCGTGCGGAGTCGGTGCTGGCGCCGCTGGGCCTGCGCCCGCGGCACCTGGTGACGCTGACGGTGCTGCGCCAGCAGGGCGGCTGCCCGCAGCAGGAGCTCTCCGACACGCTGGAGATGGACGGCACCAACGTCGTCGGGCTGCTCAACGACCTGGAGGCCGACGGCCTGATCGAGCGCCGGCGCTCACCTCAGGACCGCCGGCGTCACGTCGTCGTGCTCACCGAGAAGGGAGGGCACGTACTCGCCAGGGCCGAGTGCGCGCTCGCGGCGGTCGAGAACGACGTGCTCGGCTCGCTCGACGACGCCCAGCGCGAGACGCTCTACGGCCTGCTTCAGCAGGCCGTCAACGGCACACAGGTCATCTGCACCGAGGGCGCGGACGACGACTCCGACGGCGCCTGCTGAAACCCGCGGCCGGCCGTGAGGCCGCCGGGGCGATCGCGGCCCTGCTCAACCGCCCGGTCGGCCGTCAGGGGGTGGGGAAACGCGCGATCCAGCGCCGCTGCCAGGGCGTTTCGACGGCCCGGCGGTGATGGTTGGCGCGGGTCCAGTCGACGGCTTCGGACGGGTCCAGCCCGCTCAGCACGGCGAGACACGCGATGACGGTCCCCGTACGGCCCACGCCGCCGCCGCACGCGACCTCCACCGGGGCGCCCGCCCGCGCTCGCTCGTGCAACGCGCGGATCTCCCGTACGGCCAGGTGCCGGTCGCGCGGCACGCCGAAGTCGGGCCAGTCGATCCAGGAGTGCGGCCAGGACAGCGCGGCGTCGTGCCGGCGGCGGAGCCGGCCGGAGCCGAGATAGAGGCCGAACGCCGGGCGCGGGCCATCGGGCGCCGGGTAGCGCAGGCCGCGACCGCGTACCCACGAGCCGTCGGGTAGCCGGATCGCGCCGTCGAGCCGCGAGCGCGGCGCCGTACCCTCACCTTCTCCGGTCATGAGCGGCATTGTCGCGCGCCGGGGGCGGGCTCCGGCGGGTTGATCGCTGACAGCGCAGCCGAAAGTTCAAGGATCGTTCAATCGTCCGGGATGGCCTGGGCGCCCCGACCGACCGCGGATCGTCAAGGCCGTACGCCTGGCCGGATGAGGCCGGATGGCGGGGGAGGCGCCGTTCACGAGGCGAAACTCACTGGTGGGTAAATCCGGGGTAAGGAAAATACCTTCGGCGCCATTGCAAAGGTTGTCAGAATCTGTCGAAATCGAGGTGCTGCCAAGTCCTCTTGGAACCCGCCCCTTGAAGGAGCCCCCCATGGCCGCATCCCCCCGCGTCACCCGCCGCCTGAGGTCCCTCATCACCGTCGCCGCCGCCATCGGCGCCGCGACCGTCGGCCTCACGGTGCCCGCGCACGCCGCCACGCCCAACCCCATGGCCCACCCCGAGCGCGACTACATGGGCTCGACCGTCGCCGCCCACGAGCACCGGGCCGGCGCCACGCCGCTCCTGGCTCCCGGAGGCCTGCCCGGACTCGACGTGAGCCATTGGCAGGGCACCATCAACTGGACCACCGTCAAGAACCAGGGCGCGCAGTTCGCCTACATCAAGGCGACCGAGGGCACGTCCTACCGTGACCCGAACTTCAGCGCCAACTACACCAACGCCTACTACGCCGGCCTGGTCCGCGGCGCGTACCACTTCGCGCAGCCCGCCAGCTCGAGCGGCGCCGCCCAGGCCGACTACTTCGCCGCCCACGGCGGCGCGTGGTCGGCGGACAACCAGACGCTGCCCGGCATGCTCGACATCGAGTACAACCCGAACGGCTCCACCTGCTACGGCCTCAGCCAGGCGTCGATGCGTTCCTGGATCACCAGCTTCCTGAACGAGTACCACGCCAAGACCGGCCGCTGGGCCACGATCTACACGACCACCGACTGGTGGACGACCTGCACCGGCAACACCAGCGCCTACGCGAGCAACGACCCGCTGGCCATCGCGCGCTACTCCAGCAGCGTCGGCACCCTCCCCGCGGGCTGGGGCTTCTACACCTTCTGGCAGTGGGCCGACTCGGGCACCTTCCCCGGTGACCAGGACGTGTTCAACGGCTCGCACGACCGGCTCCTCGCCCTGGCCAACAACACCCCCTGATCTGTCCTATACCGAAGGCGCCCGCCGAAGGCCGGGCGCCTTCGGCATGCCAAGCAGCTGACCGGTCACGGTCACAGGACATCGCGGTGACCTGCGGGCTGGGCTCGGCGCCGTCCGTCCTCAGGGAGTGCGCTCGGGCCGGCGGATCTGCTGGATGAGGTTTGTGGCTGCTCGGGCGAGGTCTGCGGCGCCGATGAGGACGGCACTGCGGCGAACAGGTCCGGGAGTTCAGAGATCACGTGCGTGCTCCTTCCCGGACGGCGCCCAGAACACCAGCCACCGGTTGGCCGTGACGACGACGGCGTGCAGGCTCATGCCGATGACCGAGAGCATCACGACGACGGCGAACGTCCTGGCCACGTCCATGTTGAAGTTGGTGGCCTGGATCGTGTAGCCGAGGCCTCCCGTGGCGCCGACGAACTCGGCGACGACGGCACCAGTGACCGAGAGGATCACGGCGACGTCCAGGCCCGCGAAGATGTGCGGCAGTGCCAAGGGCACCCGCAGGCGGCGCATGATTTGGAACTCGCTGGCGCCGAACGATCTGAGCATCTCGATCTGCTCGTGCTCGGCCGAACGGAGTCCGAGGATGGAGTTGACCAGGAGCGGGAAGTAGGCGATCAGCGCGATGGTCAGGACCTTGGAGGTCATCCCGATGCCGAACCACATGAGCAGCAGCGGCGCCATCGCGACTTTCGGGATGGTCTGAATCAACACCAGGATCGGCAGGAACGCCTTGTCGACGATGCGGAACTGGGTGATCAGGCCCGCCGACACCAGTGCCAGGCCGATCGCCAGGCCGAAGCCGATGAGGATCTCCTTCAGCGTGATCCACATGTGCTCCAGCAGGAACCCGCTTTGCAGGCCGTCCACCAGCGAGCGCACGACGTCCGACGGGGCCGGTACGAGCACGATCGAGACGCCGAAGGCGCGCACGACCAGTTGCCACATGCCGACGAGGATGAGGAACAGCCCCCAGCTGAGGACGAACCCGGGGATCTGCCGCCGGGGAGCCGGCCCGGCCTTCGGCCGGCGTGCCGGCGTGCGGTCCGCGCCGTCGCCGGCAGCCGTGCCGGGCACGACTCGCTCGTCCGCCCGCGTGTTGCCAAGCTTCATGATCACTCCCTAGTGCGCGCTGTGTTCGGAGTTGAGAAGAACGCGGATGCGGGAGGCGATCTCGCCGAACTCCGGGGTGTTGATGACCTCCAGGCGGCGGGGTCGGGGGAGGCCGACGTCGATGACCTCGGCGATGCGGCCCGGCCGCGGGGTCATGACCACGACCCGGTCGGACAGGAGCACGGCCTCGGGGATGCTGTGGGTGACGAACAGGACGGTCTTGCGATCCCGCTCCCAGATGTCGAGCAGGTCCAGCCCCATCTGGTCGCGGGTCATGGCGTCCAGGGCGCCGAACGGCTCGTCCATCAGCAGGATCCGCGGGTCGTGCAGGAGCGCGCGGCCGATGCCGACCCGCTGCTGCATGCCGCCGGACAGCTCGCTGGGGTACTGGTCGGCGAAGTCGCGCAGCCCCAGCATGTCCAGTTGCTCGGCGACGCGCTCTTCGAGGTCGGCGCGCGGGCGGCGTGGCCCGACGTCGTGGGAGATCGTCATGTTCTTCGCGACGGTGCGCCATGGCAGCAGCAGGGGCTGCTGGAAGACCATCCCCAGCAGGTTCTCGTGGTCGCGCGCGGGGCCGAAGGCCACCTCCCCCTCGCTCTGCCGGGTCAGGCCCATGATGATCTTGAGCAGGGTGCTCTTGCCGCATCCGCTGGGGCCGACGATTGACAGGAACTGGCCCTCGGGGACGGTCAGGCTGACTCCGTCCAGCGCCAGTACGGTCCTGCCCCGCTTGGCCTTGTAGCGCATGGTGATGTGGTGGAGTTCAACGGCGGTGTCGGTGACGGTGGGCGGGTGCGATGGGGTGGGCATGCTCTCGTCCTAATCGCTTGGGCTACTCGCTCGGGTGGCTCTCGGGACCGGCCACGTTCCGCCCATCTCCTTGGTCAGGGCCATGGCGGTCTCCCGGGCGGCGACGGCCGCCTGGGCGTCGGGGGCCGACGGCAGCATCCGGTCGGTGCCGATCGCCGCGATGGTGGCGCAGACCCCCGAGTCGGCGAACACCGGTGCCGCGATGACGCTGATGCCGCGCGGGTTGGCCGGGTAGATGCTCAGCCCGGTCGTCCGGGTGGTTTCGATGCGCTCGACCAGCCCGGCGCGCTGGGTCGTCGGCAGGGACGCCAGTAGCCGGTCGACCTGGAGCTGGTCGGGAAGGTAGGCCAGGAACGCGATGGCCTGCGCGGTGTGCAGGGGGAGCTGCGAGCCGACGCGTACCGTGACGATCGTGCCGTGCACGGCGTCCTCCTCGACCAGTGACACCACCGGGCCGGACAGCCCCCACAGTGACAGCACGGACGTGACGCCCGTCCGTTCGGTCAGTTCCCGCAGGTGGTCGGGGGCGAGCTGGATGATGCGCCGCTGCCCGATGGCGAAGGCGCCGAGCTGGATCATCAGGCTGCCCGGTGTGTAGCTGGCGGGCTGGCCGCCGCGTTCGAGGAGCCCGGCCGCGGTCATCGAGGTGAGGTACCGGTGCACCGTGGTCCGGTTGAGGCGCAGCCGCTCCGTCGCTTCCGACACCGACAACTCCGGGGCCTCTGGCCCGAACAGACCGAGCATCTGGGCCATCCGGCTTACGGCCTGGATGTCGGACTGGCCCTGCTCTGCCATGCGCTTCCCCCTTGGCGACACACTCCGGTGTCCTGGTCAAGATCTGAACTTGATGTTCACATTACGCATCATCAACGAGGACATCAAAGTGACCTGAGTCACACAACGGCAACCAGGTCTTGACTGGTCTGTCGATGAATCGCTGGGGGATCGATCAGGTCAGTGCGCCGAAGTCGTAGCTTGCGCCGACAAGGCTGAGAAGAGGTGGCTGGCCGACCGGGTGGGCCGCGAATTCGCAGGTTGATCATTGACGTTCACAAAGTGGTCATTTAGTGTGCATCGCGAACATCGAGGAGGTTGCCGATGCCCGGACCTAGTAGCGCGATCACCACCGTGCTGCGCGGCGCGATCGACCTGCACTGTCATTCGGGACCGAACCCGTTCCCCCGACGCTTCGACCACGCGGACGCCGCCTTCGACGGCGAGCGGCTGGGAATGCGGGCGATCCTGGTCAAATCGCACCACCACAACACGGTGATGGACCTGCTGGCGATGGGTGACCGGCTGGCCAAGAGCTCGACCCGGGTGTTCGGGGGGATCGCGCTCAACAGCCAGGTCGGCGGGATCAACCCGTTCGCCGTGGCGATGTGCCTGCGCATGGGCGGCAAGGCCGTGTGGTTCCCCACCTTCTCCTCCGGCCGGCACATCGAGTGCCATCCAGAGGGGGGCGGGTTCCCGACCGCGACCGTCGACGTCCCGTCCGCGCGGGTGGACGTCCACGACGACGCCGGTGGACTGATCCCCGAGGTGCACGAGGTCCTCGACCTCATCGCCGAGAGCGGCGCGATGCTCAGCGGCGGTCACCTCCCGCCCGAAACCATCGCCCAGCTCTTCGACGAGGGCCGTCGCCGCGGCGTCACCCGGATGGTCATCAACCATCCGAACTTCGTCATCGGCGCCGAGCCGGAGCAGTGCCTGGAACTCGTGCGCGGGGGCGCCTATGTCGAACACGAGGTCGGCATGTACGACCCCGAGGGATACCGCAAGTGGGACCCGAAGGACCTGCTCACCTGGATCGAGAAGATCGGGCCCGAGCACACCGTGCTGGCCTCCGACCTCGGCCAGGCGAACCGGCCGCTGCCCGTCGACGCCTTCATCCGGGTCGGCTCGGCGCTGCTCGACCTTGGGCTGAGCGAACAGGCCCTACGTCAGATCACCTGTGTCAACCCCGCCCACCTGCTCGGCCTGGACGACTGAACCGGCCCGGACTGACGAACCGGCGCACGACCACAGAACAGGAGGCTCCAGTGCAAGCGCAGCAACCGGCCAGCGTGCCAGCGCATTACATCGAGTTCCCCGGCCTGGAACCGAGCACGAAGTCCGATGCCGGCACCCGGACCTGGCTGGCACGCGGTCAGAACTTCGTCATCGCCTACTCCAGCGCCGTCGCGGGTGACGAGCTCGCCCGGGACGGCCAGGCAGACGAGTACGTCGTGGTCCTACCCCACGAGGGATGCGCGGCGACCGTGCGCACCGACGACGACGAGCGGTCGGTGACGGGCCAGGCGGTGATCGTCATGCCGCCCGGACGGTCCGCGGTGGTCGCGGACGCCGACTGTGACCTCGTGCGGCTGTTCACGGTAGCGTCCGCCGGGCCCCTCGCGCACGACAGCGTCAACCAGGAGAGCTACGCCGAACCCAACCCCCGTGTCACCCCGCTCAAGCCGTGGCCGGACCCGCCCGAGGGCCACCGCATCCGCGCGTACCCGCTGTCGGAGGTGCCCGTCGATCCTGAGCGGTTCGGACGAATCTTCCGGTGCAGCACGTTCATGGTGAACTTTCTGAACCCGCGGATGGGCGTCCGCGACCCCGAGGCGCTCTCCCCGCACCAGCACGACGACTTCGAGCAGTGCTCCCTGGCGGTCGAGGGCGACTTCGTCCACCACATCCGCACCCCGTGGACGCGCCGGATGAGCGACTGGCTCCCCGACGATCACTACGCGTGTGGCAGCCCATCGATCGCGGTGATCCCGCCGACGGCGGTGCACACCACCCAGTCCGTGGGGCCGGGCCGCAACCAGCTGATCGACATCTTCTGCCCGCCGCGGGCCGACTTCTCCGCACGTCCGGGCCTGGTCCTCAACGCCGACGACTACCCCACCCCATCCTGACCCGGGAGGACGGAACATGAAACGCAAGTCCCTGGCGGGCCTGGCGGCGGTCGTCCTGGCCGCCGGCACTGCCGTCTCGTGCGGGTCGTCCGACCCGGAGGTCACGTCCGACGGCCGGACCGTGCTCAAGCTGGCGATCGCGACCCCGACCTGGAACGCCGGTTTCGCGACGCTGGCGGTCGCCGAGGCGCGCAAGTACTTCGCCACGGAGAAGGTCGACGTGCGGGTCTCGACGTTCGCGTCCGGCACCCAGGTCGCGCAGCAGGTCATCGCGGGGCAGTCCGACATCGGGTTGATGACGGCCGAGCCGGTCGGCATCGGACGGGAGAAAGGCACCAGGCTGGTCTATTTCGCCGGCTACTACCCCAAGTGGATCTCCAACATCCAGGTGCCCAAGGGGTCGGGCGTGCGGACCATCCGGGACCTGCCCGGCAAGCGCGTCGGCGTCACCGCGGTGGCCAGCTCCGGCACGACGTTCGTCCGCACCGCCATGAAGATGGAGGGGCTGGACGCCGCTACGGTCAAGTTCATCCCGATCGGCGGCGGGTCCGAGCAGATCAACGCGATCAAGAGCGGCAAAGTCGACGCGCTCGGCCTCTGGGACACCCAGTACCAGATCGTGAAGAACGCGGGGATCAGCCTCACCCCGATACCGGTCGCCTCCACGGCCGGGATCTTCGGCGGCGGCTTCGCGGTCAAGCCCGACATGCTCAAGAAGAGGCAAGACGACCTGACACGCTTCGGCAGGGCCATGGCCAAGGCGATGGTCTTCGCACAGGCGAACCCGAGCGCCGCGGTCCGCGACATGTGGAGGCTGCACCCCGAGAGCAAGCCCACGGTGTCCGGCTCCGAGGACACCGTACTGGCCGGCCAGGTCAAGGTCCTGCAGGTAAGGCTGGACGGCCAGGGTGTCGAGCCGGGCCACGACCGGTGGGGCGAGATGAATGAGAAGGCCGTCACCGCCACGGTGTCGTTCATGCGGCAGGCAGGGCTGATCGACAAGGCGTTCCCGGCGGCCGACATCTACACCAACGACCTCATCCCCGCTATCAACAAGTTCTCCTTCGCCGAGGTCCGCGCAGCGGCGAAGGGCGCGCAGTGAACGGCACAGCGCCGTGAACGGTGTGCAGTTCCCCCGCCACCACTCCACCCCACCCGAGCAGTCCACAGCCAGGGGGACCTCGTGAAACTCAACGGACATCGCAGGCCGGCGCCGCTGGTGGCGCTCGCCGTGGCGGCGCTGGTACTGACCGGATGCGGCGGCTCGTCCGGCGGCGAGTCGGCCGACGGACGCGACCGGATCCGACTCGGCATCGGCTCGCCGAGCTGGAACGCCGGATACGCCACCCTCGCCGTCTCCGAGGCCAGGGGCTACTTCGCCAAGGAGAACCTGGACGTCGACGTGCAGCTGTTCCCGTCCGGAACCCAGGTCGCCCAGCAGGTGGTCTCCGGGCAGATCGACGTCGGGCTCGTGACTCCGGAACCCGTCGTGATCGGGCACGCCAAGAACACCGGGCTGACCTATTTCGCGCAGTACTGGACACGCTGGATCTACAGCCTCAAGATCCCGGAGAACTCCTCGATCACTTCCCCCGCTGACCTCAAGGGCAAACGCGTCGGCGTCACCGCCGTGGCGAGCTCCGGCGGGACGTTCGCGCGCACCGCGATAAAGATGCAGGGTCTCGACCCCGAATCGGTCAAACTGGTGCCGATCGGCGCCGGTGCCGAGCAGCTCAACGCGATCAAGAGCGGCAAGGTCGACGCGCTGGCGCTGTGGGATACCCAGTACCAGATCGTCGAGAACTCTGGCGCGAAGCTGAAGCCGCTGCCGGTGCCCGGTACCGAGAACCTGTTCGGCGGCGGGTTCGCGGTGAGGAAGGACGACCTGCGCAAGAAGCAGGACCTGCTCGTCCGGCTGGGCAGGGCGTTCGCGAAGGGTGTGGCGTTCTCCGAGGCCGCCCCGGAGGCCGCGGTGGGCGACCTGTGGAAGCTGCACCCCGAGACCAAGGGTGCGTCCTCAATCCCGGAGGACCAGTTGCTGGCCGGGCAGGTCAAGGTCCTGAAGGTCCGGCTGGACGGCCAGAAGGTCGGCCCTGGCGAGGGCGACCGCTGGGGCGCGATCGACCCGGCCGCCGTCACCGGCACCCTCAGATTCATGACCACCGCCGGGCTGATCGACAAGGAGTTCCCGGCCACCGACATCTACACCGACGACCTCATAGCGAAGATCAACGCCTTCTCCTACGACGAGGTCCGCACCGAGGCGAAAAAGGCGGCCTCGCATGGCGCTTGACATGCGCCCCGATGCGGGGCCGGACGTGAGGCCGGCATGAGGCTCGGTGTGGCGATCGACCTGGGGTCGGCCGCGGCAACGCGTCCCCAGGTCGACAGGGCGACACGACTGCTGGAGACGGCCGAGGCGAACGGGCTCTCGTCGGCCTGGCTGGGCGAGAGCTACCACGTCCGGCCTGAGGTGTTCCACCTGCCCGCCGCGCTGATCGTGCTCGCGCACCTGGCCGGGCGCACGAACCTGCCACTCGGCACGGCAGTGCTCCTGGCCCGCGCGTACGAACCCCGGCGGCTCGCCTACGAGGCGGCACTCCTGGATCAGCTATGCACCGGACGCCTGACCCTCGGCCTCGCCCTCGGCAACGCCGATCTGGCGGAGCGGGTGGGCGGCGGCACGGACGGCCGGAGCCCGGGCGAATGGTTCGCCGCCATGGTCACCGTCCTGCGCGAGACCTGGTCGGCCTCGGCCGCCGGTGGGCCCGGTGCCCAGCCTGTCGCCCCGCCGCCCGCGCGGCAGGGCGGCCCGCCGATGTTCCTCGGCGGGCGCACGCGCGCGGCGGCGCTCAGGGCCGCGACCATCGGTGACGGCTACTACGCGGCCACCAACTACGACGACGACCTGCTGACCGCGCGAGCCGCCGAATACTGGGACGCGCGAGGAAACGCAAGCGGCGACGTCGCGGTCACCCGGCTGTGCCTGGTGGCCCCGGACGCCGACGACGCCCGCCGGATGGCGGCCGGGTACTTCGCCGCAGTTGTGAACTACTACACCGGCCGGCGCGCGTGGATGGGGCTGGACGGAGCGGTGACGCCCCGGTTCCCGCTGGTCGGGAGCCCTGCCGATGTCGCGGCGGCCCTGCGGGGGTACGCGTCGTCCGGTGTCACGTCCGTCCAGCTCCGGGTCGCCCCGCACGGGACGCCGCCGGAGGTGGCGCGACGGACGCTGGAGCTGGTGGGGGAGGCCGTCCTGCCCGAGCTGGACGAGTCCTGAAACCGACGGAAAGGGGAACGCAGGTGGACACGCGGGACGGCATCCCGACCTACCGGGAGCTGCTCGAACGCCAGGACGCGCCGCCCGGCTCGTCCTGGGGGATCTTCGGTACGGCCAATCAGCTGGGCACGCTCAATTTCATCGGTCCCGACCAGGTGAGGGACGCGGTCGGGCTCGTCCGGCGCGGTGCGGTGTTCAACCTCGACTATCCGCTGAACACCTTCGTGCCGCCACCCGCCGGGACGCGCCCGGCGACCGTGCACCGCATCTTCGCCAACAACCCCAACCACCGTGACGACTGGTTGGACTCCTTCTACCTGCAGTCGACGTCCCAGATCGATGGGCTCCGCCACATCCGCCACCCACGCCACGGCTTCTATGGAGGCGTGCCCGACGAGGACATCGCCGAGGAGACACCGGCCCTCGGCATCCAGACGGTGGCGCAACGCGGGATCGTCGCGCGTGGCGTCCTGCTCGACCTGGCCCGGCACTTCACCGACCGCGGCACCCCGCTCGACCCGGCCGGCAACTACATGATCACCCCGGTCGACCTGGACGCGGCCGCCGCCGCGCAGAACGTGGAGTTCCGGCCGGGCGACGTGCTCCTGCTGCGCGTCGGATGGGCTCCGTACTGGCTCAACGAGGTTGGTGAGGAGGACCGGCACGCCTTCCGCTCCAAGATCCAGCACCCCGGCCTCGTTCAGTCACAGGAGATGATCGAGTGGCTCTGGGACCACCGCTTCGCGATGGTCGCCTCCGACGACCTCGGTGTCGAGGCCCACCCGGTCAACCCGCACTCCGGCCTGATCGACCCGGACGAACCTCCGCCTGAACGCGGCGTCGTCCACAACGGGATGATGCACCGCCCGCTGATCGCGCTGCTGGGTCTGTTCCTCGGCGAGCTGTGGAACCTGGAGGCGCTGGCCGAGGACTGCCACGCCGACCGGACCTACGAGTTCATGCTGACGGCCAAGCCGCTGAACCTCATCGGCGGCGTCGGATCGCCGCCCAACGCCATGGCGATCAAATAGGAGGAACGCGACGGTGAACGACCGGCTGGAAATCGCTGCCGACCCGGACGAGGCCGTCCGCGGGGTGACCGACGGCTCCACGGTGCTGATCGGCGGGTTCGGACCCGCCGGCCTGCCCGTCGCTCTGGTCGACGCGCTCCGGCGCGGCGGCGCCCACGACCTGACGGTGGTGAGCAACAACGCCGGCAACGGCACTACCGGCCTCGCCGCCCTGCTGGCGGCCGGGCAGGTCCGCAGGATCATCTGCTCCTTCCCCCGGCAGCGCGACTCGTTCGTCTTCGACGAGCTGTACCGCACCGGCCGGATCGAGATGGAGGTGGCGCCGCAAGGCAACCTCGCCGAACGGATCCGCGCCGCAGGGGCGGGCATCGGCGCGTTCTACACACCGACCGGCGCCGGCACCCTCCTGGCGGAAGGCAAGGAGACTCGCATGATCGACGGCCGTGAACACGTTCTCGAACACCCCATCCACGGTGACATCGCGCTGATCCGCGCCCACCGGGCCGACCGGATGGGCAACCTCGTCTACTACAAAACCGCACGCAATTTCGGGCCCATCATGGCCACAGCCGCCGCCCTCACCGTGGCTGAGGTGGACCAGGTCGTCCCCACCGGGACGCTCGACCCGGAGGCCGTCGTCACCCCCTCGATCTACGTGGACCGCGTCGTGGTCACGAGCCGGGCCGTGCAGGAGCCGGCATGAACTCCGATCGCAGGCCCCTGGATCGTCTGGAGCTTGCCTCCCGCATCGCGCGCGACATCCCGCCCGGCGCCTATGTCAACCTCGGGATCGGGCTTCCGACGACGGTCGCGTCCTATCTCGACCCATCGGCCGGGATCGTCCTGCATACCGAGAACGGCATGCTCGGCATGGGCCCCGAAGCCCACGGCGACGACATCGACCACGACCTACTCAACGCGGGGAAGGTTCCGGTCACCGAACTGCCTGGTGCCGCCTACTTCCACCACGCCGACTCGTTCGCGATGATGCGCGGCGGGCATCTCGACGTCTGCATCCTCGGTGCCTTCCAGGTCGCGGTGAACGGCGACCTGGCCAACTGGCACACCGGTGCGGCCGACGCCATCCCGGCTGTCGGCGGCGCGATGGACCTCGCCATCGGTGCCAAGTCGGTCTACGTGATGATGGACCTCTTCGCCCGGGACGGCACCCCCAAACTGGTCCGCGCCTGCACCTACCCGCTCACCGGACGCGCCTGCGTGACCCGCGTCTACACCCGTCACGCGGTCTTCCACATCGACTCGGCGGCGGTCCGCCTGGTCGAGACCTTCGGCGTCGGTGGGGACGAACTCGCCCTGCGCCTCGATATCCCTCTTGTCATTGAAGGAGAACATGGTGCGTGAAACGGTGATCTGCGAGCCGCTGCGTACCCCGGTCGGCCGGTTCGGCGGAGCGTTCCGCTCGGTCCCGGCCGCCGACCTGGCCGCCACGGTGATCAGGGCGCTGCTCGACCGCACCGGACTGCCCGGTGATGACGTCGACGACGTGTTGCTCGGACACTGCAACCCGAGCGGTGAGGCACCCGCGATCGGCCGCGTCGCCGCTCTGGACGCCGGCTTGCCGGTCACCACGGCGGGTCTGCAGGTGGACCGCCGCTGCGGTTCCGGGCTGCAGGCGGTGATCAGCGCCGCCATGCAGGTGCAGACAGGAGGCGCCGATGTCGTCCTGGCGGGCGGCGTCGAGAGCATGAGCCAGGCCGAGTTTTACGCCACCGACGTCCGCTGGGGCGCGAAGGGACCCGACGTGCGGCTCCACGACCGGCTCGCCCGCGCCCGGGTCACGGCCGGGGGAGCCGGTCACCCCGTCCCGGGCGGAATGCTGGAAACCGCCGAGAATCTTCGCCGCGAATACACGATCCCGCGCGAGGAACAGGACCGGCTGGCTCTCCGATCGCACCAGCGTGCCGTCGCCGCCGCCGCCGCGGGACGCTTCGACGACGAGATGGTCCCGGTCACCGTCCCCTCCAGGAAGGGGGCCGTCGTCGTCGACCGCGACGAACACCCGCGGGCGGACACGACCCTCGACAGGTTGGCCGCCCTCAGACCCGTCATGCTGGACGCCGACGGCGAAGCCACGGTGACGGCGGGCAACGCCAGCGGCCAGAACGACGGCGCGGCCGTCTGCCTGGTCACGACGCGGGAACGCGCCGAACGGCTCGGCGTGCGCCCGCTGGCGCGGCTCGTGTCCTGGGCAGTGGCCGGAGTACCACCCCGCACCATGGGCATCGGACCGGTACCCGCTACCCAACGCGCCCTACAACGTGCAGGCCTCGACCTGCACGACATGGACCTCATCGAGCTGAACGAAGCCTTCGCCGCCCAGGTACTCGCATGCACCCGTGAGTGGGCGTTCACCGACTTTGACTTCGAACGCCTCAACGTCAACGGCTCCGCGATCTCACTGGGACACCCGGTCGGTGCCACCGGCACACGGATCCTCGCGACACTGCTACGCGAGATGGACCGCCGAGAAGCGCGCTACGGCCTGGAAACCATGTGCATCGGCGGCGGCCAGGGCCTGGCCGCCGTATTCGAACGCGTCACCTGAGGCCACAGGCACGATCTACTGGCTCGTTCGACCAGCTCGCAACACCGATCCCACCGAAGGGCCGCTCGGGGTGAGTCACGAACGCGCACTTCGATTGGTGTCCGGTAACCAACCGCAGAGTGAAGATAAACTTCACCCATCCACGACGTGCATTTACTGGAGGCCCGGAACGACCTCGTCCAGTGTCAACAAGGTGCGTCCGCTGCTTTAATTTCCGGTCGTCCTTTCGGAAGAATTGCCAGCAGTTCGACGTAAGCCGCCCGGACCTTTCCGGCTCGGCCGCGGAAGCGGTGTCCGCTGTTTTCACAGGGCCCCGGCCCGCGTACGCGCGACCGGGAACGGGTGGCGCCCAACGCCCGCCTGCGCCCACTACCACATCGGTCGCCGTACTCGGGCCGTCCGGCCGGGCCGGGTGCCTCCGCCGCCCGCCCGGCACGCCGGGGGAAACACCGCCTACCTTGAGAAACGACGTTATGCCGTCTGCTCGTCATCGATGTTCACGGGGTCCATTACCAGCGGACGCCGCCGGGCTGGCACACTTTTCAGGTGGAGTTGAGGCAGCTTAACTACTTCGTGGCTGTGGCGAACGAGAAGAGTTTCACTCTGGCGGCCAAACGGTTGCACGTCGTGCAGAGTGCCGTGTCGGCGGCGATCGCGTCTCTCGAACGCGATCTCCGGGTCACGCTCTTCGAGCGGAACGCCCAGCGGGTCGTGCTCACCGAGGCCGGCAGTGCCCTGCTGCCGGAGGCGCTGGCGGTGCTGGACGCCGCGCAGGGGGCACGGGACGCCGTGGACGAGCTCGGCCGCGGCGTGCGCGGCTCCGTGCGGGTCGGCATGCTCGCCGGCCTGGGCCTGGTGGACCTGCCGGGGCTGGCCGGCGACTTCCGGCGTCGTTACCCCGAGGTGGAGATGAGCCTGCGGGTGGAGTCAGGCGGTTCGGCGGGGATCGCCGCCGCCCTGCTCAGCGGCGAGGTGGACGTCGGCCTCCTCGGCGTCGCCGACACGCTCAACCGGGAGCTGGAGGGACGCGAGCTCGTTCGCGTTTCCCAGGTCCTCGCCGTACCCGCCGAGCACCCGATGGCCCGCAGGCGCGTCGTCTCCGTCGCGGACCTGGCCGACGAGGAGTTCGTCGACTTCCCGATCGGCCACGCCGCCCGGGCGGTCACCGACCGGGTCTTCGCCGCCGCGCGGATCGAACGCCGGATCGCCGTGGAGGTCGACGCGCTCGACGCCGCGGCCGGTTTCGTACGGCACGGCGTCGGGGTCGCGATCGTCCCGCCGTTCGTGGTCCGGGGCGACGACGCCGTGCGCATGGTCAAGGTCAAGGACGAGAGCATGGAGTGGTCGCTGCACCTCGCGACACCCCGCAGACGCAAGCCGACCGCCGCGGTACGCGCCCTGACCGGCCTGGTCGACGCCCACCTGAGCCGGCCCGAAGAGGCCCTCTCCTCACGACGGTGAGGCGCCGACCGGCTCACCGGGGCGCACCTGGCCGTGGCGAAAACGCCGGGCCCGGGTCGCGCTCACGTCGTGGTGGTACGGGACGCGTACCTGCGCATTCGCCCTACTTTCGAGGGGAACTGTTCTCGTTGCCTGGCATGCGGGTTTGCCGTCCGCTAACATCATAACCGGCGAAACATACTCAGAGTAATAAACGTCGCGATATAATGGTAAATATCGATACTCTCGGTTAAATCCTGCGCCATAACGGCTTGACAGCCCCGGCCGTTTTCTTGGAGGCCAGTCAATGACGCTACCGCGGAGCGCGGCCGTCGACATGACACGAGCGAACGCCGCACGGCTCTACGATTACGTTCTCGGGGGAAAGGACCACTTCGCCGTGGACCGGGCCGCCGCGGAGCGAATCAAGGCCGTTTACCCGTTCGCGCCGCTGACCGCATTGGAGGGCCGGGCCTTCGTCGGCAGGGCGGTGCGGTATCTCTCCCGCGTGGCCGGCATCCGCCAGTTCATCGATCTCGGTTCGGGGCTGCCCGCCGCGGAGAACGTGCACGAGGTGGCGCACCGGATCGATCCCGACGCCCGGGTGGTCTACGTCGACAACGACCCGGTGGCCGTCAGCCACGGGCAGGCGCTGCTGGCGGTGGGCGGCAAGGTGGAGATGATAGAAGGCGACCTCTGCGAACCGGAAGAGGTCATCCACCACCCGGAGCTGCGGAAGCTCATCGATTTCGACGAACCGGTGGCGATCCTCATAACGAATGTCCTGCAGTGGATCACCGACGACGAGGATCCGTACGGCGCCGTGGCCCGGTACAAGCGTGCGATGCCACAGGGCAGCTACCTGGTCCTTTCCCACTGCGCCATTCCGGATCCGGAGGAGGATCTGGCCTACCGGCGCCCGGTCGAGGCGATCTGCCGGGAGGTCATCTGCACGCTGACCTCCCGGCCGTACGACGAGATCCTGCGCTTCTTCGACGGCCTCGAACTCCTCGAGCCCGGTCTGGTCCCGGTCACGGACTGGCGGCCTGAGGTGCCTCACCTCGTCGCCGTGCCCACCTGGGACGAGACGAACGACAGGCTGGGTGAGCCGAGCCGGGAGGTCGCCGCGGTGATCAAGGATCGGAAGAACCGAAAGTGGCTTCTGGACGGCGGAATCGGCCGCAAAATGTGAGCCGAAATAGTATCTTCGGTCCGTGACTCAAATGACAACCATTACGGCGAACGGCCTGAAGTTCGGCTACCTGGAAGAAGGGCCTTCGGACGGGCCTCTCGCGCTCATTCTTCACGGATTTCCCGACTCTCCGCATTCATGGCGCAATCTGCTGTCGGAAATGGCCGCCGCGGGTTTTCACGCAGTCGCACCCTTCATGCGGGGCTACGCCCCCACCGAGATTCCCTCCGACGGCGCCTACCAGATCGGTGCGCTGGTCGCCGACGCCAACGCGCTGCACGAAGTGCTGGGGGGCACCAACGAGGCCGTCATCATCGGGCATGACTGGGGCGCTCCCACCGTCTACGGCGCCGTGGCGCACGCACCCGACCGCTGGCGCCGGGCCGTCACCATGGCCGTACCGCCTCTGCAAACGGCGTTCGACGGCGGCTTCTTCGGCCTGGACTACACCCAGCTCAAGCGCTCGTTCTACATGTTCCTGTTCCAGACGCCACTGGCCGAGCCCGCCGTGTCAATGAACGACCTGGCGTTCATCGACGGGCTGTGGCGGGACTGGTCGCCCGGCCTGGAGGCGCCCGAGGAGATCGCCCGCACCAAGGACTGCCTCCGCGAGCCGGCCAACCTCACCGCCGCGATCAACTACTACCGTGCCCTGTTCGACCCCTCGGTCCACGTCGCGGCGTACGCGGCCGAACAGCAGGCGGCCGAACAGGGCGTCGGGAAGTGTCCCGTCCTGTACCTGCACGGCACCGGCGACGAGTGCATCGGCGCCGACGTCTCCGCGGGTGCCGAGCAGCACCTTCCCGCGGGATCGCGCATCGAGCTGATCGAGGGCGCCGGGCACTTCCTGCACCTGGAGCGGCCTGAGGAGATCTCCCAGAAGATCGTCGACTGGCTCTCCAGGTGAGCGGCGCCTGAGGCCGTCCCTAGAGTTGCGGGGCGTTCGTGTCGTCGCTGGAGACGGTGAGGACGCCGTCGATCTCCGACAGCCTCGTGGCCAGCCCGCTGACCGAGCCGCCGCCCTGGACGGCCAGCGTCACCGAGACCGTGCCGGACGCGGGGTCGCTCTGGTCGACGGACAGCCGGCCGATGATGAAGCCGTGCTCCGTGCAGTACTCGATCACCTGGCGCAGGATGCCGTGGCGGTCGAGGTAGGTGAGGTGTAGCAGCGCCGGCGCGTACTTGGACCGGGGCAGGCGCGCCGCCAGCGGCGTCAGCACCACCATGACCACGAAGTACCCGGCCGTGACGAGCAGCGCGAGCAGCCAGAGCCCGGCCCCGGCGGCCATGCCCACGGCGGCGGTCAGCCACACGGCCGCCGCGGTGGTCAGGCCGCGCACCACATCGCGGCGGACGAAGATCAGCCCGCCGCCGATGAAGCCGATGCCGGAGACGATCTGTGCCGCGACCCGGGAGGGATCCAGGACGATGTGACCGTCCAGCACGTCGGTGAAGCCGTACTTGGACACCAGCATGATCAGCGCGGAGGCGAAGCCGACGAGCGTGTGCGTGCGCAGCCCGGCGCTCTTCTGCCGGATCTCGCGTTCGACGCCGATCGCGGCGGACAGGACCAGGGCGATCAGGAGCTCACCGATCTGCACCATGCCCTGACCGGTGGGCTCGCCGAATGCCGCAATCACCCGATCAAGGCTACGACGTTGTCCCGGACATTCGCGCACTCCGTTCGCTGATGGGCGAACGGCGGAGAGGGCTCAGCGGACCCGCGTACGCGCGGGCGTGGCGGAGGCGTCCAGGGGCAGTTCGGCCTGGACGGTGAAGCCGCCGTCACGGCGGGGGCCGGTGTGCAGCCGGCCGCCGAGGGCGGCGACCCGTTCACGCATGCCGGTCAGGCCGATGCCCGGCTCGGGCGGCGTGCCCGGCCTGGCCAGGCCGTCGTCGTCCACCTGCACCGTCAGGTGGTCCGGGCGGTAGGCGATCCGCACCAGCGCGGACGCGCCGCCGGAGTGCCGGGAGACGTTGGTCAGGGCCTCCTGGACGATGCGATACGCCGTACGGTCCACCTCGCCGGGCAGCAGACGGCGCTCACCGCTGACGGTCACCGCCGTGGGCACCCCGGCCGAGCAGGCCCGGTCGATCAGGCCGGACAGCTGGTCGAGGCCGTTGCCGGCGGGCTCGCTGTCGGGGTCGCGGAGCAGGTGCAGGGCCACGCGGAGCTCGCGCATGGCCTCCGCGCTCGCCTCCTCGATGGCCAGGAGGCTCTCCGGCACGGGTTCGTCGCCCTGGCGGGCCAGGTGCACCGCGATACCGGCCTGCACCTTGATGAGCGTGATGTTGTGCGTCAGCGAGTCGTGCAGCTCACGGGCGATGCGGCGGCGCTCCTCGCCGGCGCGGCGCAGCCCGGTCACCAAGTTGGCGAACATCGCGCCCAGCCCGTACGCGAAGAGCACCACCACGGCGGCGGCGTCCGGCAGGCCGATCGCCTTCAGCTGCGGGACGAAGTAGGCGTAGACGCCATAGGCGACGGCGACGCAGAGCACGGCGATCGGCACCACGGCGGGCAGGCCGGGCCGGAGCAGCGGCCGCATGCGGGCGCGGGCCCGGCCGGGCAGCGACGGCAACGTGAGCGCCACGCCGGCCCCGGCGAGCAGGCAGACCAGGGACACCGTACCGAGCACGGCACGCCAGCCGAGCCAGCGGCCGGCGACCTCGCCGAGGGCCAGTCCCAGCGTGATGGCGACCGCCATACCGCTGATGATCACGATCAGCGCGGTCAGGCGAGCCCGGGGCCGTACGAGGGTGGTGCACACCTGGGCGGCGATCGGCGTGTACGTGGCGGCACCGGCGGCGGCGAGCATCCGGCCGGCGATGAGGACCGGCAGGGTCGGCGCCAGCGCCGAGGCGAGGTTGGCCAGGCCGATGACGACCAGCGCGCCGGCCAGGAGCACCCGGCGCGGGACGCGTGCGGTCGTGGCGAAGAGCACCGGCGCGAGGACCGCGTAGGTGAGCACGAAGACGGTGATCGCCCGGCCGCCCTCGGCGGTGGACACGTGCAGCGTGTCCGCGATCGACGGCAGGAACCCGGCGATGACGAAGGCGTCGGCGCCGACGGCGTACGTGCCGAGGACCAGGACCAGCGTCGGGCTCAGCTCGCCCGGTGCCGCCAGGCCGCGGCCGGGAGACCGGCTCGGCGAAGACGAGATACAGGACATCGGAAGTTCTCCTCGTACCCGTGCGACCCCCGTGCGACGGCGTCAGTCGACGCAGGCGAACCAGTCGCGGGTCCGCTCGGCCGCCACGCCCGGCGCCGCCGCCAGCAGGTCGGCGAGCGTGTGGGAGGCGAGTTCGCGCCGCCACGCGAGTTCCGCCTTCCGCATCGCGGTGGTGATCACACACTGTCGTTGGAAATCTTGCGGCCGGCCCTTCCCCGCGCCTCGCTGCCGGATCTCGGTGCAGCGGAAGGCGTACTCGGCGCCCTCGATCGCCGCCACGACCTCCATGACGGTGATCTTTTCGGGGGATCGGGCGAGCCGGAACCCGCCATGGGCTCCGGGGGTCGAGCTGAGCACGCCCGCACGGACCAGCGCTTGAAGACGCTTGTTCAGATAGGCCGGCGGAAGCTCGAAGACCGCCGCGAGCTTCGCCGTGGGCACCGGCTCGTCACTCTCGAGCCAGCCGAGCGTGAGGAGGCAGTGCAGTGACCACTCCACTCCCTCGCCCATGCGCATACCTGGACATTACACGTCCAGATAGCTTCGCGCGACCCCAATATGCCCTCTGACCTGCGACGATCACGTCGAGAGCCCGCGTTCTCCGGCCCGCCGGCTCGGGTATCTCCGCTGAGGGAGGGGTGTCCTATGGCGCCGTGGGGCAAGCGCGACGACATGATCACGCACGACACGGAGCCGTACAACGCGGAACCGCCGCCCGAAGCGCTCGCCGGCCGGACGCTGACCCCCGTCGACACCTTCTTCGTCCGCGGCCACGGCCCCATCCCGACCCTGGACCCGGACGCGTGGCGCCTGTCGGTCGGAGGCCTGGTCGAGCACCCGATGACGCTGTCGCTGGACGATCTGCACGTCCGGTTCCCCCGCCGCGACGTCGTCGCGACCCTCCAGTGCGCGGGCAACCGGCGCGTCGGCCTCCAGACGGTGCGCCCCATCCCCGGCAAGACGCCCTGGCGCTCCGGGGCGATCTCGACCGCGCGCTGGACCGGCGTCAGCCTGGCGGACGTCCTGGCCCACGCGGTGACGCGGCCGGACGCCGCGCACGTGGAGTTCACCGCGCCGGACGTCTCCCCGGAGGCACGGCCGCCGCAGGCGTACGGCGGGTCGATCCCGCTGGCCAAGGCCACGGCCGGCGAGGTGCTGCTGGCGTGGACCATGAACGGCCGTCCGCTGCCGGCCGTGCACGGCGGCCCGGTCCGCGTGGTCGTGCCCGGGTACGTCGGCGCCCGCAGCGTGAAGTGGGTGACCGGGGTGACCGTACGCGACCGGCCCTCGGACAACTACTTCCAGTCCGTCGCGTACCGGCTGCCCGAGAGTGGCGCGCTCGGACCGGTCGCGCCGGGCTCCGACATCCTGGCGCCCGGCGAGAACGCGGTGCTGCCGGCCGGGCCGGTCATGGTGCACGGGTACGCCTTCGGCGGCGAGGACCGCGGTGTCGACCGGGTGGAGGTGTCCTCGGACGGCGGTCTCTCCTGGCGCCAGGCCGACCTCGACCCGGCGTACGGGCGGTGGGCGTGGCGCCTGTGGCGCGCGGTCCTCGACTTGCCGGTGGGCGAGTCGACCCTCGTCGCGAGGGCCTGGGACACCGACGGCGCCTGCCAGCCCGAGTCCGCCGCCTCTCTGTGGAACCCGGGCGGCTACGTCAACAACGCCTGGCCCCGCGTACGCGTCGTGGTCGCCTGACCGGTCGCCGGAGAGCCGCGCGGGAGACCGGCCCGTGACCAGTGCTTGGCAACGCTCGGTGATTACGCGATGCTGATGAGTCACCGAAGAGGATGCCGGGACACTCTCCCGGCCGACCCGTGAGGTCGCGTGTGGGCATCGGCGCCGAGAGTGGCGCGATCCGGCCGGTGCCGCGCGTGACCGCCCCCACGGCCACCGGCGTCCAACCAGTTGACACCCCTACGCGATGAGGTCCGATGAGCGACGATCTCGCCACACTGGAGTTCTGGGCCCGGCCCCCGGAGGAGCGGCTGCGCGTGTTCGCCCGGCTGCGCGCGCGGGACCGGCCCGCCTTCTTCGCCGAACAGCGGATCCCCTTCGTACGGGCGGGCCGCGGCTTCTACGCGCTCGTGCGTCACGAGGACGTCGTGCACGCGAGCCGCAACGCCAAGGTGTTCAGCAGCGAGCCCGCCGCGACCTCGCCCGAGCCGCCGCCGTGGGTGTCCCTGCTGTTCGGGCGTCCGATGGTGAACATGGACGACCCGCGGCACGCGCGGCTGCGGCGCATCGTGTCCCGCGCGTTCACCCCGCGCCGGCTCGAGCAGATCGACGAGCACATCGCCAAGACCGCCACCGAGATCGTCGACGACGTCCTGCGCGGCGGGTCCGGCGACTTCGTCGCCGACGTGGCCGCCCGCCTGCCCATCAAGGTCATCTGCGCCATGATGGGCGTCCCCGAACACTCCCACGCGCTGGTCGCCGCCTGCGTCGACGCCATGACCGAGTACTCCGGCGTCCGCGGTGACGTCGCGCGGGTCCGTACGCTCCGGCTCTTCGGCGCCAACGTCAAGGCGATCGTCGACCTGCACCGCCTGGTCGCCCAGCTCGGTCGCGAACGCCGCCAGGCGCCGGGCGACGACCTCATCTCGGCGCTCGTCACCGCCGACGTCGACGGCGAGCGGCTCTCCGTGCGCGAGCTGGGCGCCTTCTTCGACCTGCTGCTGGTGGCGGGCAACGAGACGACCCGCAACGCCATCGCGCACGGGCTGAAGCTGTTCACCGACCATCCCGACCAGCGGGCGATCCTGCTGGCCGACTTCGACCGCCGCGTCGGCGGCGCGATCGAGGAGATCGTGCGCTACGCCTCGCCGATCATCCAGTTCCGGCGGACGCTGACCCGCGACTACGAGATGAACGGCCACACCTATCGCAAGGGCGACAAGGTGGTGCTGTTCTACCTGTCCGCGAACCGCGACGAAGACGTCTTCGCCGAGCCGGACCGGTTCGACATCACCCGTCAGCCGAACCCCCACGTCGGGTTCGGGGGGCCCGGCCCGCACGTGTGCCTCGGCTCGCACCTGGCCCGGCGTGAGCTCGCCGCGATGTTCCGTGAGCTGTTCACCCGGATCCCCGGCATCCGCGCGGCGGGGGAGCCGGAGCTGCTGCTGTCCAACTTCGACAACGGCATCAAACGCCTCCCGTACCGTACGTAGCCGTCCGCCGGGCGCCTCAGACGCCCGCCTCGCCGGACGGGGGCTGGGACGGGTCCGGCGGCCGGACGAGCGAGACCGGGTGAGGGGGTGATCCCCGCACCCGGTCCACTCTGGGCGGCTCCGCGACCCGGCGGTCTTTGCGACCGTTCCTGACCAGGGTCGCCGACGCGATCGCTCAGGATGCCGCGTCCGCCGCTCAGGGGCCCGTCTCACCGCCCCCGGATGGGAACGTCGAGACGGGCCCTGGTCTTAGGGCGTAGCTCAAAGCCCCGCTGTCCTACTGCGCGGCGTCCAGACGCCGCCTCGCCGCGTTGTCGTCCCCACCCCACGAAACCGTGCCGAACGGCTCCGCCGCCCGGCACGCTTCCGCGGGGACCCCGGGAAGAGGCGCCAGCCAAACCCGGGCTGACTCCCTCCTCCGCCTTGCGACGCGACGCCTGCGCTCGCTACGGACGGGGACTTTGAGACACGCCCTAGCGCCGCGCGCCGAAGTCGTTGCCGACGATGATGTTGTCGCCGCGGTCGTCATCGTCGCGGTCGCGGTCGCGGCCGAAGTCGTCGTCGAAGCCGAATCGTCCGCAGCCGAAGCGGCAGCGGTGACGGAACAGACCGAAGTCGCTGTCGCGGTCGAAATCGCGGAACCCTCGGTTGAACCCGCCGCCGGCCCAGGCCGTGTTGACGTTGCGGTTGCGGACGTTCACCCGCACGAGGACCCGGTTGTGGTTGCGATTGAAGTTGAGGTTCCGGTTGTGGTTGCGGTGGCTCGAATAGTGGTGGTGGTGCCGATGACCCTGAACGAGCGCCCCGGCGTACGCGGGAGAGCCAGTGATCAACACGCCGCCCGCTGCGGCAACGGCCAGACCAGCAAGGGCGTATGTCCTCTTCTGCACGTCGTCTCCTTCTTGCGAGAAATGGCGCGAAGGCCAGTGATGCCCGATTTGGGCGCCATGGCGTACATTCCCGGCCAGTTTCGAGACGTGGATATGACGGGGTAAGACGCCGACAAAGAGTGGTGAAATCGGCGGATTTGGGGGTGTGGTGTAACGATTTCGCATCGCGTGTGCCGGGGGTCGACGGTGGGGGGTTCGGGGGCGTTCGGCGGGCCGGTGGCTGGCGGCTTGGTGGTGGCGCGGGCCGGTCGGCGGGGCGGTGCCGGGGGATGGGGTGGCGGTTCGGCAGTGGCGGCTCGCGTCACTCTGCCGGGAGGTCCCGGACGGGGCGGAGCGCCGGAGCGGGCGTTGCCCGGCGGTTCTCTCGCGTCGTCGCGACGCCGTGCTCGCCGGGCGGCAGACGAAAAAGGTGTGGCAGAGCGATGGCTCTGCCACACCTTTCTGCCAGGCGACTCGACCGCTCAGGGAGGCGTTCCCTGGGGCGTGTTCCGTCGCACTGTGCCGGGACGGCCTCTTCGGCCGCTCTCAAGGCCGGTCCGATCAGAGGCCGCCGCCGGTGGTCGTACCGACGCCGAGCCCGGTGTCGCGACCGCCACGGCCGCCCGGACGGGCGACGGCGATGTTGTTGTTCCGGTTGTGCAGCCGCAGCCGGATGTGGTTCAGGTTCTCGTTCTCGTTACCGCTCCAGTTCCTGGTGCGGTTCGCCCCGCCGAAAGCCCGGTGGGAGCTGGCGCAACAGCCGCCCCACGCCGGAGTCTGGGCGGACGCGGTTCCACTGAGCAGGGCGGTCCCGGCGGCTGCCGAAGCCAGGACACCGGCGGCCGCGATGATCTGCTTGAGCACGGTAAGTCTCCTTCGCTGTTCGGAATTGGAGCGATGGCTCTCACGAACAGGCACTCCCGTAAGTTATTGAGAGCGCCCGTCATGAAATGTTCCCCGGCCCCATCGCGGCAAAATATGGAACGAGTAAGGCGGCCACAAAGAAGACATGGTCGATAATTAATGCCGTATATCTGCGCGCCGCGCTTTCTAATATTCCCGCGCGCTCGTCGGTGAAGACAATCGCCAAGTAAGATGAGCGCAAAGAGCGTATGTGTCATTAGATATCGGGACGAAAGTGCGCTTCGCCGTGCCGCTCGGCGGCGCGGCTCCGGGTGCGGGAGAGTAGTCGAATGTGTGACTTCGGCGTTATGTCGCAGTACGTCTTGCGATAAAGGTCATCCGCCTCGGAGCGGGCCGATGTCACGTTTGTCCAGATGAGTTTCCGCCGAGCGAGGCAGGGGAATAGCGGAAGCTGCAGCGCCTACTGTGCAGAATTGAACGCGAAAAAACGCACGCACCCGCCAGTGTCGCGGCCCGGCGCATCGAATTCTTTAGGCCGCCTTGGGAGAACAGCTATGAGCGTAGCCGAAATCAAGCCAGACCTCGATGTCACGAAGGGGGCGCCACCCAGACGGGGGCCCGTCGGCGTCGCGATCGTGGTCTTCACCTTAACGACACTGGTGGCTGCGAGTCTGCTGTTCACGGTGGAGCCGATGGTAGCGAAAATGCTGCTGCCGATTTACGGCGGATCGCCGATGGTCTGGAACACCTCCATGCTGTTCTTCCAGGTCGCGCTCCTCCTCGGTTACACCTACGCGCATCTCTCGCAGCGGCTGCTCGGCGCTCGCTGGCAGCCCCTGGTTCACATCCTGCTGGTGGTGGCGCCTCTGCTGGTGCTGCCGATGTCGTTGCCCGGCTGGTCGGTGGAGGGTGGATCGGCGCCGGTCGCCCTGTGGCTGCTGCTCGTACTGACGGCGGTCGTCGGCGCGCCGTTCACCGTGCTGTCCACGATCGGCCCGCTGATCCAGCGCTGGTATTCCTGGGCCGGCCTGCCGCGGTCCAAAGACCCTTACTTCCTCTACGCCGCCAGCAATGTCGGCAGCATGCTCGCGCTACTCGCCTATCCATTCGTCATCGAACCCGCGGCGGATCTGGAGGCTCAGGCGCGCTGGTGGGCGTTGGGCTATCGCGTATTCGTCGTCCTGGTGGTCGCGTGCGTGCTGGTCATCCGATTCCGTACGTCCAGGGCGCCCGCGGAAACGCCGGCCGAGAGTGAGACGGCGGCCGAGGCGGTGGCCGAGAAGATCACCTGGCGGCGCCGAATGCGCTGGCTGGGCCTGGCCTTCATTCCGTCGTCCCTCATGCTCGGCGCCACCACCCATATCTCGACCGACATCGCTCCGGTGCCGTTGATGTGGGTGGTGCCGCTGGCGCTCTACCTGGCGACGTTCATCGTCGCCTTCGGGTCGAAGAAGCACCGCTGGCTGAAGTACATGGTCACCGTCGCCGCGCTCTCCGCCGCGGTGATTCCGTGGACCCTCTACATCATCGGTCCCGACTTCATCGGGATATTGCTCGCCCTGACGCTCGTCCTCGTCGCCGGACTGGCCTGTCACGGCCTTCTCGCCAAGGACCGGCCGGACCCGCGCCGGCTGACCGAGTTCTTCCTGATCGTTTCGCTCGGTGGCGCATTCGGTGGGGCGTTCAACACGCTGGTCGCCCCGGTGCTCTTCAACTGGACGGCGGAGTTCCCGCTCGTGGTGACCAGCCTCGCGCTCCTGCCGATCCTGCTGCGGAAGTCGGACGCGCCCACGCGCTGGGCCCTGCCCGGACTGGCCGCGTCGGTCAAGGCGTTCGTGCTCGCCGGACCTCTCGTCCTGCTGGCCGCCACGATCGTTCTCCGGCTGGACGCGTCCTCGTTCATCCCCGTGGCTCTGCTGGTCGGCATCCCGTGGTGCGTCCTCGCGATACGGCGGCCCCGCATGATGGCGATCGGCGTCGCGCTGTCGACCGCGCTGCTCCTGTGGTTCCGGATGCCGACGGACTCGATCCGGGAGCGGACCTTCTTCGGTAACTACCACGTCTACATGGACGGCAGCGGCCGGCGGATGTTCGGCCACGGTTCGACGGTGCACGGCTTCCAGTTCACGGGCGGGTCCCTGCGGACCACTCCGGTCGCCTACTTCGGGCGCTCCGGACCGTTCGGCGATCTCTTCGCCGCGTACGGCGAACACAGCAGTCGCGTGGCCATCGTCGGCCTGGGCACCGGTGTCATGGCGGCGTACGGGCACAAGGGCCAGACGATGGACTTCTACGAGATCGATCCCGTGGTCCTCAAGATCGCCTCCAACTGGTTCAGCTACCTGAGCGACAGCCAGGCCGATGTGAACGCCATCATCGGCGACGGACGGCTCGAGCTCGAGAAGGTGCCCGACGGGTCGTACGGGATGATCGTCCTGGACGCGTTCACGTCCGACTCGGTGCCGCCGCACCTGCTGACGTACGAGGCGCTTCAGCTGTACATGCGCAAGCTGGCGCCGGGCGGCGTGCTGGCGTTCAACGTCACCAACCGGAGCCTTGACCTCGCGCCCATGCTGGCGGCCACCGCTCGTGCGGCCGGCCTGGTGTCGATGACCGGCACCGGCGCCGAGGATCCGCAGAAGATCTACTACCACTCGCGCTGGGTCGCCATCGCGCGCAAGGACGCCGACCTACGGCCACTGCGCGCCAAGTCCTGGCGATGGCACGCGCCGCCGGCGGGCGGTCCGGTCTGGACCGACGCCCATTCCTCACTCTTCGGCGTCCTGGACCTCGGCTGAGCGAGGCGGTCCGTCCAGGGCATCGGTCGTGACGACGCGGGCTCCCGTCCGGCAGGGCGCGGAGCCCGCGGCGTTCACTGGACAGCGGAGCCCGCCGAGCGCTCGCCGCGCTCAGATCCGGCCGAGGTAGCCGTGCCACTTCCTGGGCTCCGGCAGGTTCCGGACCTGGAGGAGGTGACGCAGGCACGTCAGGGCGGCGTCGACGGCCGCATCGGTCATCCGGTGCTGGAAGAGCTCGAAGTCGTTGTCGCTGAAGACCCTGGCGTCGGAGATGTCGACGATCATGCCGCGCTGGGTCGGTAGTTCCTCGCAGGCACTCTCCAGCTTCTTCGCGGTCAGCAGGCATTTGTCGGGGTCATAGCCCGAGACCTCGGCCGAGCGCTGGACGAGCTGCGGCCCGACGCGGACGTAGATGACGAACGTCTCGTGGTCGGCGCGGGGGAGGAGCTGCGGCACGTCGGTGAGCGCGTCCGGGAAGGCGCACGACCAGACCATCCGGTCGAGCAGCCGGCTGCGAGGGTGGAGCAGCGAGGCCGTGAAGATCTGTGCGGCGGCGCGGCCGACCGTCTCCTGGTCGGCCCCCATGAGCAGGCCCGCCTCGGCGCACGCGTCGGTCTTCATGTTGCGGTAGCCGTAGTCGATCGCGTCCGCGATGAGCGAGCCGACGAGCTCCGCGTGGGTCCAGGGGATCCCGAGCGTGACGATGGTGTTCGGGAAGTCGGTCATCGGGGCGAGCCCCCGCCCGCGTGTCTGCTCGTCCTCGGGCACCTCCAGCAGCAGGGCCGGGCGTTCCCGCCAGCCGGGGACGTCGTGATGACGCCAGATGACACCCAGGGCGGCCAAGGCCGCGCCGAGGTCGTTCTCGATCTTCTGCCGGAGTGCGAGCAGGGACTCGCCGCTGGGCCGGGACCGCTCGAGCCCGATCACCGTGTGCGGCGCGAGAGCGTGCTCGATGCCGCGGAGCTCGGGCCGGATGGTCACCTGCCAGCCGGGGTCCCGCTGCAGGATCAGGCCGGCCGCGCGGGCGGCGGCGCCGAGACCGGAGGCGGTGAGCGCCTGCTCGGACCACCGCCGCACGTCCGCGTACAGGCGCTGCTGCGACTCGATCGCCTGCGTGGCCATGACGGCCGGGGAGTAGTTCTCCGGGAGGTAACCGGCGAGTTCGTGCAGGCGCCACAGCGCAAGGCCCGAGACCTTGGCGATCGCCGGCAGGGCCTCGACGTTCGGCCGCGTGGCCCCGCTCATCCACGCGGCGAACGTCGCCGGGCTGACACCCACCATCTGAGCCGCCGCGTTGTTGCTCACCCTCCGTTCGCGCAACGCGGCTCCGACGACAGTGACCCACTCGGACATCTCGGACTTCATTTCCTCACCCCCGTGTTTTCTCAACAGTAACCCGATTCTGACTGAGCGCAACATGGCAAGAGAAGAGATTGTCAATCTGCTAATGGATGTCTTCGGTGGTTTGGCAGGAGCGGTGAGCGGCCATACCGTCAGTGACACCGGCAACCGAGGAGGATCGACAATCTGAGGAGTGATGATGTCTCGTCCGTTGCAGCGATGGTTCGGCTTTACTCCGCCTCATATGCGTCCGCGTCACGTCCACCCGCAGCAGCACGATCCTCATCCTCATCCACACCCCGGCGCGGCCATGCCGTGGGGCTATCCAGGGCTGTCGCACGAATCGCTGGTCACCGTGCTCGGTGACGAGAACGCCGCCCACACCGCACGGCTCGTGCTGGATCGGGCGCCCGACGAGATGCGCGTGATCGTGGACCTGCTCATCCGGCTCCAGCTCGACCAGAGAACAGTCGCCGACCAGGGGCGACGCGTCCCCGGCGCCGAGGACGAGCCGACGTTCTGACGACCCGGGCGCACACCGCGGTGCCGCCGCTCCGCCCCACCACGGCCAACGTCCCGTACGGCCATTTCGCCGCTAGATAATTCCCAACAAAACTTCACCGTGAGTTGGCGATATCGTGGCGAACAAAAGCCTTGTCAATCAATTGACAAAAGCGCGCATCAGGTTGACAGCCACCTTGACGCATGAATAACATTCAGTGATATCAGCGAACCAGTATGTAAAACCGCCATGTGAGGAGAAATGATGCCTCGTCCGTCGCAGCAAGGGCCCGGCTACCCGCCGCCTCACGAGTTTCCGCGCCACGTACACCCGCCGCAGTACGATTCGCATCCCCACCCTCATCCCCATCCCGGCGCGCCATGGGGATATCCGGGCCCGTCTTTCGACTCACTGGTCGCCGTCCTCGGCGATGAGGACGTGGCGCACACGGCGCGCCTCGTGCTGGACCGGGCCCCGGACGAGATGCGCGTGATCGTCGACCTGCTCGTCCGGCTTCAGCTCGAGCGCTGGCAGGCCAACGGGCACGAGGGCCCGAAGCAGGAGCGCCCACCTGACAACGCGGCGACGTTCTGATGTTCCCGGCCACGTCTGTTCCCCAGAGCCTGGTCGATCACGTTCAACACCTGGGACCGTTCACCGTGGCCTACGAGTTGCAGGGAAGGCCCCAGATCGGCCTTCCCGCGCATCCCACCGCCGGCCGCGACTTCCGTACCCGGATCACGAGCGTGCTCGCCAAGCTCATGGCGGACTGCCGGATCGGTCACCTCCTGGTGGCCGGTCCCGAACAGGTACTGCTCGAGGCCCTCGCCGACACGGCGCCGGCACCGCCGCCCGTGACGATCTGGCTCGACGCCGGATGTACGAACGAGGTCGCGTCCGGCGTCCGCGGCAACATCCCTCGCGGGCTCGACGCCAACGTGGTGATGGCGCCCGAGCTCCCGACGCCTCGCGGGTCCTGCCCGGCTCTCCTCACGCTTGGACTCCACGTGTCAGGCCTCAGCTACGTGGCGCCTGCCGTGCGCCCGCTCCTCAGCTACTTCGACAGTCGTGTACGCGGTGAGGTGGTGCTCATCGATCCCACCGACGGCGACCCGGCCGCCGTACCCGCCGGCTGGCCGGCCATCTGGACGCACAAGTACTTCACCCACGTGTACTCCTCTGCTCCGACGGATCTGGAGAGTGGAAGGCGAGCGTCATGACGGTGACCCTTCTGCCATCGGAACGGCAACCGCACCCGCAGAGCGCCTCGCCGCAGGGCGGACGGTTCTCGGCTCTTGTGGAGAACCCCTTCCTTCCGCTCGCCGTGGTCACGGTGGTCATCGCGGGGCTCTCGGCGGCTCACATCGGTCATGTGGCCGACGCGGCGCGGCGCTTCCCGTTCGAGATTCTGGCGATCTTCATCGCACTCGAGTTCTACACGGCGATGGTGATCGGCACCGGTGTGGCCAGCGCGCTCGCCGTACGCCTCGCCCGATGGGGGCGGGCGAGCCGTGGCATGACGCTCGTCACCAGCGTGATCGTGCTGATCGCGACGTGTGCGATGGGCAACAACCTCACCCACGTCGGGCTGGTTCTGCCCATCCTCCTGGTGCTCCTGCGCACCCTGAGCGTGGACCGTCGCTACCTCGTCGGATACTTCGCCTGCGTGATGACGGTCGTGAATCTGGCGGGTGCGAGCACGCCGGTCGGCGACTTCCCGGCACTGACGATCCTCGCGTCGGGCATCACCAGCTTCAACGCGTACCTGGCGCTCGCGTTCCCGCTGTTCGCGATCCTGACGGCCGGCACGCTCCTGGTCCTCTACCTGGCCCTGCTGCGGCCGAGGGCGGGAGCGGCCGGCGCGGACACCGATCTTCAGGACGCGGGGGTCGTCCTGCTGCAGGCGCGGTACCGGCACGCGCAGGTCGACAAGCGCTCGCTGCTCGCGCTCCTCGCCGTTCTCGCCGGCATGTTCGGCGGCTGGGTCTTCCTGCACTCCGTACCGCCGTGGGTCGTCGCGTGGGCGGGCGCGGCCCTCGGCTCGGTCGTCGCTCCCCGGGTGCGGTCGGCCGCACGCGTGGACGCCGCGGATCTGTATCCCGCGTTGAAGATCGGTGCGTTCCTGGCCGGCGCGACCTATCTGTCGACGACGGGGCTCCTCCAGTTCCTGGCGCGCCTGCTCCAGGACCATCTCCACACGCCGACGCTGATGATCGTGGCGCTCATGGCGGTCGTGGCGGTCATGACCGCCTTCCTGTCGGCCGGGCCGACGGCGGCCACGCTGCTGCCGCTCTGCCAGGCCCTGGTAGCGCCGGGCGCGGTGCTCGCGGGCAAGGGCAACCTGCTGGCCGTGGCCTTCGCCGGCGCGATCTGCGCCGGTTCCAGCGCCCTCCTGTGGTCCGCGACCGCCGGGCCGCTGATCGCTCGCAAGGTCCAGAGCGCCGGGCTGCGGGACGACAGCGGACGGCCGGTCGCGTTCACGGCACGCGCCTACCTGCCATGGGGCCTGCTCAACGCATCGATTCAATTCATAGTCGCCGTCATATATGTGCTCATTATGTATCGCATTTGAGGGGAGCATTTATATGCGCAAGAGTAGAGGATCACCGGAGATAAGCGCGGCTCGGCTCGCCTGGCGTGCGCTGTGCCAGCTGCACGTGAGGCAGCGCGTCTTCCTCGCGATGGCAGCGGTGGCGATGCTGGCCTCTGCGTTTCTCACCGCGATCGTGCCCGTCGTGCTGGGCCAGCTCGTGAACAAGGTCGTGGCACAACCGCACGTCATCCATCGGGCTCTCCTCACCGGACTGATCACCGTCGCCGCCGTGCTGCTGATAACACAGCTTCTGCAGGTCATCCGCAGACAGCTCGTCGAGTCGGTCTCGACGGCGTTTGAACGCGATACTCGCGAGCTGGCGTACGAGCACGTCCTTCACCAGGACCTCAGCTACGTTCAGCAGGGCAAGATCGGCGGTATCTACGGTCGGATCAACCGCGGCATCGAAGGTTCGACCAGGCTGTTGAAGCTGAGCTTCATGGACTTCCTGCCGACCGGGGCTCTGGCGCTCGCCGCCGTGGCGATCTCCTTCAGCCGCAATGTCAGCGTGGCGCTGGTCATGGCGTGCGTCATCCCGACCGGGCTGCTCCTGGTCCGATGGCAGATCCACAGCCAGGCCGGCATACGCGTCGCGGTCCGCAACCACAAAGAGGAGATCGACGGCCAGGTCGTCGAGCTGCTCCCCGCGCTGGAGACCGTGCGCGCCTACAACGCGCAGGACTACTTCAGCGCGCGCGTGGCCGTCTCGGCGGGCGAACTGCGGGGCGCCGAGATGCGGCACCACCGCGCGATGGCATGGTTCGACGCCGCGAAATACGCGAACGAGGCGTTGTGGTACGTCCTCGTCCTCAGCTTCGCGATCGGGCTCGTGACGGTCGGCCGGCTGGGGCCGGGCGAGGTGCTGGCCTACGCGCTGCTCTTCAACAACATCATCGCTCCGCTGCGCGACCTTCACCGCATGCTGGACGAGGCCGCCGAGAGCGGACAGCAGGCGCGCGACCTCGCCAACCTGCTCGATCGGCCCAAGGACGTCAGCTTCAGCGTGAGCAACCGCCGCGCGGTCGTGCGCGAAGCCGCCCGTGAGGCCGTACCGGTCGGAGCAGGGGTGAAGGGGCCCAACGCCGGTGCGTTCTGCGACGAGGTCGTGCAGGTGCGCGACGTGATGTTCTCCTACCCGGGGGGCGACGGCAGCCGAGTGCTCGACGGCGTCAGCCTCTCCGTCCGATCCGGTGAGCGCGTCGGGCTGGCCGGACCGTCCGGCTGCGGAAAGTCGACGTTACTGAAGATAATCGACCGGCTCCAGCACGGTTATGTCGGCGACATCGAGCTCTTCGGCGTGCCGCTGTCGAGTTACAGCCGGGCGGAACTGGCCAGACGCGTCGGCTACGTGAGCCAGCGTTACTTCCTCTACCGGGGCACGATCTACGACAACATCGTGTTCGGCCTCGAAGACGAGGTCATACCCTCGCAGGTCGAAGACGCCGCGCGCCGCGCCAACGTCCACGACGTGATCAAGAACCTGTCCGACGGCTACCAGACGCTCGTGCACGAGCGGGGCGACAGTCTCTCGGGCGGCCAGGCGCAGCGCATCTGCCTCGCCCGCGCGCTGCTGCGCCGGCCGGACCTGCTCCTCCTCGACGAGCCGACCTCGGCACTGGACAACGAGTCACAACGCGCGGTGCAACGGGCGATCGAGGAGCTCGAGGGGATCACGATCATCGAGGTCGCCCACCGGCTCGACACCCTGCGGAGCGCGGACCGGATCTGCGTACTCGAGGACGGCCGGCTCGCGGAGCAGGGAACCTATGACGAACTGGCGTCGTCCGACGGGGTCTTCGCCCGGCTCCTGCGGAGCTCTCACGACGAGGATCTCCGCGGCTGACGGGGCGTTCACCCAGCTACGATCACCAGGAGTTCTCCGATTCTCTTTTGAATTCCCACCACAAAAGTGAGTACTCCGCCCCCTGGACGGGGTAGATGACTCGCAATCGGTCTTTTCCGGAGACCGCGGTGCGGGTGAGTTTCACCGTCTCCTCCGGGATCTCCGTACCGGGGCCGACCAGGGCGACTCTGCATTCACGGATGGCGATGCCCAGGTCGGCTTCGCGGTCGGACACGACGGCGATGTCGTACTCCCGGCAGGGCAGACCGATGGTCTCCTGCCACATGTAGCATCCATCGAGCTCGGCGAACGCCCCCGTGTCGGATTCGGCCTCGACCTCGTACAGGAAGGCCACCAGGGGGCGGACCGGCATGTCGTCCTCGGCCTCGGGCCAGCAGCTCTCCGGAAGGGGCTGCCCCTGGATCAGCCAGATCGCGTGCTGGCCGTTTCCCTCCCAGTCCGATTCTTCGATCGACACGTCGACACTGCCGACCCACTCGGAGATCCTGTTCTTCAGACCGAGCCGGTTGAGGGCACTGGTGTCCTCGTCGAAGATCGCATCGAGCGTGCCGGTCATGGACTCCAGGCGCTCTGGCGTCGGCAGCACGTGCATGGATTTCAGCGTGATGACCGGCGGCTTTCTGAACATCGAGTTGCTGTCGACGTATCCGTACACGTGCGCGTGGCGTCCGTACAGGAACAGGATCAGGAACTTCTTGCGGATCGTGGCCGCTCCGCTCCGCCCGATCGACAGGTTCGTCGACAGTTTGTCCAGGGCGAAGCCGTACAGGTGGGCAGAGGTGTTGTAGTGCGCGGACCTGCTCGGCAGCAGCATCCTCTCGTGACGGAACGGCGTGATCCTGCGGGCGAGCCCGAACAGCTGGTCGGTGGGGCCGGGCAGGCCGAGGAGGGAGATCGCCCGGATCGCGGTCCACACGAACTTGCTGTATCCGAGGAAGGCCTCGGAGTTCGCGACCGCCAGCCTCTTGGGGGTGACCTGGGAGAACCAGAGCACGGTCAGCGTCACGAAGCACAGGCTGAACCAGAAGGTCACCGAGTGATTACGGGTTTCGCCGTAGAACGGGACATAGATCCAGTCGTAGGAGGTCGCCAGGCTGGCGAACGACACGATGAGCACGACGAAGACCTGCCGCTGGGCGAAGAAGAAACCCGAGCGCCGCTGTATCGCGCTCAGGAGTTCCCGCGTTCGCCGGTCACTGACCTGAGAGGCGTCCTTGTCGAGCAGGTCCGCGACCGCCAGCTCCATGCCCTCCGCGAAGGACAGGAGCACGAGGAGGGCGACCGTCGTCACGGCCAGCAGCAGGGGAGTCGAGTCGTGTTCGTCCAGGTGCCGCAGCAGCGTCGAGACCCAGATCGCGAGGAGCAGCACCCAGGCGATCCACAGGATGAGCGAACGCCCATAGGACAGGAACCTTGCCGCCGTCTCCCGTGACTTCATTCCTCGCCTCCGCCGAGTCTGAGGTTCGCGATCTCATCGGCCAGCCGTCTCACCTGGTCGGCCAGCTCTTCGAGCTGCCGGCTGATGTGTTCGAGCCCTTCGTAGGTCTTGAAGTGCGGTGGAGGTTGCTTGCGGGGTGGTCCGACGTGGACCTGTCCGGGGCGGGGGCCGGGATTTTCGGATTCACGTGGCGCTTTCCAGTGAGTCATCTGCGCTCCGAGAATGACAATCGACGAACCCGTCATGTGGCCGGCCGGCCTGGGGGAGATGCCCGGTCTGCGGTCGATCACTCGCCCTGCCTTGCCATACCTTCAATTTGACATCAATCGGCGCGAAAGCAAGCGAACGCGTGAAATAATCGAACGCAAGAGGTGTACATGTTATAACAAAAGGGGCATAGTGTGTCGCCGGGGGCTTTTTAGTGGCTATTAATCCCCTGACCTAAGTGGATATTATGAGCCGCCCCGAGCTCCGTCGCGGCTTCTCGCGGTGTGATCGCCGGGGTCGGTCGCGGCTCGTCCGGCCGTCGTGGTCCCGTGCGTGTCGTCGATCATCTTCCGCGGTCGCGGGCGTATCGCTCGAAGCGATCCGTCGGGTCGCGTTTGCCGTGGTGGCGAGATGACTAACTGTCGACAAGTGCATGACCAAATCAGTCAGGGCGGCATCACCGGCTAAATAAAACGGCGGGTTGAAAGTTGTCGGCAGGGCCTGTGGAGAGCGCGCCTTTTGTCGCTTTTCGGTGGCTGATTGCCTGGTCGATATCCGAGCTATGTGGCGGATCGGGGATCCGCGTGGCGTGCTATAAGACGACATAGCGTCCATGGCCGGTTTTCGCGGAGAAGGCGCCGTTCGGCGATCCGGCCGATCGGCGCGGCGGAGGTAATGCGCTTTCCGTGAGGTAGGGCATCCCGTTTCGAAGGATCTTCGCAGGTGAGAGACTTGGGCGGAGCCTGAGAATCATTGGAGGACATGCTGAGGATCGCCATCCATTGGACGGGTGTGGCGATCAGACGGAGAGAAACGGACGTTCATCGCCGGAGAGCTCTGTGGTCACGGCGTAAGTCGAACGGGTGCTCGGCTCGAACTCATTAAGAGCTCCGTTGAGCGTCGTGACTGAAAATCGTGCAGACGTCTCATTCAATACGCCCAGAGTGCGTACGAGCCTGCCCGCATCAAATGCGATCGCCTCAAGACCGTGGTTTTGAGTCGCTCGGGCGACAGGTGCATTCATCAGACCCAGAGACTGATCGTGAGGTCGACATGAACACCGCGATTTCCATCGTGCTCCTGATAGCGGTCTTAGGCTTCGTCGTGGCCCGTCCCGGAGGTCTTCCGGAGGCCACCGCCGCAGCGCCGGCGGCGGTCCTGGTCGTGACGTTCGGGCTGGTGCCGACGCATGCGGCCTGGCGGGAGATGGGTGCGCTCGGGCCGACGGTGGGGTTTCTCGCGGCCGTACTCGTCCTCGCCCACCTGGCCGATCGCGAGGGCGTCTTCGCCTACGCCGGAGCCGTGGCGGCCCGTTGGAGCCGAGGCTCCCCGCAACGCCTGCTGGCCAGGGTCTTCGCGATAGCCGCGGCGGTGACGGCGACGCTCAGCCTCGACGCCACGGTCGTCCTGCTGACTCCCGTCATCTTCGCGACGGCCGCCACGGCGGGCGTCCGGCCGCGACCGTACGTCTATGCGTGCATCCACCTCGCGAACTCGGCGTCGCTGCTGCTGCCGGTCTCCAATCTGACGAACCTGCTGGCGTTCTCCGCCAGCGGTCTCAGCTTCGGCGACTACAGCCTGCTCATGATCGCCCCGTGGTTCGCGGTCGTCGGAGTCGAATATCTGATCTTCCGCTGGTATTTCGCGGCCGATCTCGATGCCCGGCAGCATTCGTCGACCCTGGTGCGCACGAAGGCACCGACGGTGGCGATCGTGGTGCTCGTCCTCACCCTGCTCGGCTTCGGCCTGCTGCAGCCCTTCGGCATCCATCCCTGCCTGGTCGCACTGGCCGGTGCCGGGGTGCTCACCGTCCGGCGGCTGCGCGGACTGCGGACCGGCGAGCGCCTGAGCGTGGTCAAGTCGATGGCCGTCGCGGCCAATCCCGCCTTCCTGCTGTTCGTGATCGCACTCGGCCTGGTCGTGCTCGCCGTACGGCGGAGCAGCGCGGGCGAACTGGTCGCCCGGATCGTGCCGCACCACGGGAGCTTCCTCGGACTGCTGACCGTCACGATCATCGCCGCGATCCTCGCCAACATGCTGAACAACCTGCCGACGACGCTCGTCCTCGTGCCGCTGGTCTCGAACTCACCGACTCTGGTGCTGGCCGTTCTGCTCGGCGTCAACATCGGTCCCAACCTGACCTATGTCGGCTCCCTCGCCACGCTTCTGTGGCGCCAGCTCCTCCGCTCGCACGACCACCCGCCCGACGTACGGGACTTCCTGCGGCTCGGAGTGCTGACCGTGCCGGCCTGTCTGATCGTCGGGGTGCTGACGCTTTGGCTCAGTCTGCACCTCCTGGGCAAGCATTGAGGTGGCGGCGATGGTAGGCGTGCGGTGAGCGGGGGGCTGTGGCGGCGGGCCCTGGCCGAGTTCGTCGGTACGGGGCTGCTGGTCACGGTGGTCATCGGCTCGGGGATCATGGCCGCACGGCTGTCGTCCGACCCGGGTCTGGCACAGCTGGAGAACGCCTCAGCGAGCGCGGCCGGGCTGACCGCGCTCATCCTGTTCCTCGGGCCGGTGTCCGGTGCCCACTTCAACCCGGTCGTCTCCCTCATCGACTGGGCGCTGGACCGTAAGACCCGCGGTGGCCTGTCCGGCCTGGACCTGCTGGTTTACCTGCCGGTCCAGATCGCCGGTGGGATCGGTGGCGCGATCCTGGCCAACGTGATGTTCGCGCTCCGGCCGGTCAGCGCCTCGTCGAAGGACCGTTTCAGCGGACACCTGTGGTTGGGAGAGGTGGTCGCCACCGCGGGCCTGGTGGCCCTGATCTTCGCCTTGGCCCGCTCAGGCCGTACGAACCTCGCCCCCGCGGCGGTCGGCGTCTACATCGGCGCGGCCGGCTGGTTCACGTCGTCGACCTCGTTCGCCAACCCCGCCGTCACCATCGCCCGGGCCCTCAGTGACACGTCGACCGGCATCGCTCCGGGTTCGGTGGGACCGTTCGTCCTCGCCCAGCTCGTCGGCGCCCTCATCGGTGGCGTGCTCGCCGTCCTGCTCTATCCGAAGGCGGTCGGCGACACGGGCGTCCTCGTTCCGCACGGCGATTCCGAGGCCGACGATCCGGCCCGGGGCGTCTCCGCCTAAGCCCGTTCGCGAGCCGTCCATCCCCATCGGCGGACGCGGAGAACGAGACATCGAGTAGGGCGCCGGAGTCGGTCTCCGGCGCCCGAACATCAGCTGGTCAGGTGTAGGTGCTCCTCAGTCTGCGCCGGTCGTTCGCCGGCGCGGGGCGTCGTCATGACGTCGGAGTACCGTCGCTGAAACTCTCGTCGTTGCCCCGGCTGCCTGCGCCGGTGGCACCCTGGTAGTCACGCGGGGCGTTCTGCCGATCGTTGGCGCGTGAGCCGCCGTCGTCTCTGGAGGCCGCGCCCCGGTCGTAAGCGTCACCCCGGCTCGTCGAACGGTCAGAGGTTCCCTCCCTGGCCCCGACGCTCCGGCCACTGCCGGCTCCGTAGCTCTGGTCACCGCGGGCGTTACGGCTCCGGCCACCGCGGGCGTCGCCGCTCCCGCCACCGCGGGCGTCGCCGCTCCCGCCACCGCGGGCGTCACGGCTCCGGGCACTTCCGCCGCCGCCACCTCCGCCGCCACCGCCTGGGTCACCCGGGTCGCGCCGTCCTGAGATCCGGTCGCCGTCGAAGCGTCCGCGCTCCGGGCGCGCTATCGCGATCGCACGGTTGTTGTTCTTGTTGTAGATGTAGATCCGGATGAAGATGCGGGGACGGTTGTGGTTTCCGTTCCAGTTCCGGTTGTGTGAGCGGTGGTGAAAACGAAAATGATGACGATGGTGATGCGAACCGCGCACGAGATCGACTTGAGCATTCGCGGGCGAGTTTGCGAGCAGGGCGCCGGCGGCTGTGGCGATCACCAGGCCGATATAGGCGCTTGTCTTGTTCAGCACGTCGGTTCTCCTTATTGCTCGATCCGCCCTTGAGCTCGTGAATCAGCACCTTGATGAAGGCGCCCTTTCGATAGGCTCCGGGAAGGGCGCCGGAGTTGTTACCCCGGCGCCCATTCCACGTGGGCGGTTTAGCGACTCAGCGGCGCATGGCCGCCCTTTTTGGCGTGAGTCACTGACGAGGCTGTGTGACAGCTACGTCGGTCGTTCCGCCGTCAGATCTCGATTACTTGCCCTTCTCCTGCTGGCGCTCAATGATGAGCGGGCGCCGGTCTTCTTCGTCGTTGCGCGCGACCGCGATGTTGTTGTTGCGGTTGTGGAGGCGGAGCCGGATGTGGTTGAGGTTGTCGGACTCGTTGCCGTTCCAGTTCCGGTTCCGGGCGTGGTGGAAGAAGCTGGAGTGCGAGCTGGCGCAGCAGCCGCCACCGCCCCACGCGGGCATCGACGCGAACGCAGGCACGCTGGTGGCGACGGCACCGCCGGCTGCGGCGATCAGCAACCCGGTGACGATGCTTTCCTTCTTAAGCACCTTAAGGTCTCCTTCTTGATCGGAATGGCGCGATAGCCTCATGAGCCGGCGCTCCTATTGTTCCGATGAGCGCCGCATTTTCTAATATTCCCAGGCGTCTTCGCGGCAACATGATCGTCGGGTAAGATGACAACAAAGAGCGATAGGGAATAAATTGAAGGGCGCCGGAGTGAGCCTCCGGCGCCCTGTATGTGATGACCCATCGATTTAGATATGCCGCGCCGAGCTGCCGGTGCGGTCAAATCGTGATGCCTCTGGTGGGCACCGGCCACGACGATCAGACTGGCCGGCGGTGACCTGGTGACCGGGCATCAACGGAATCGTACATGCGGCCGTCGTCCGGTCGCTTTCCTACGGGTTTTCGAGAACCGGTTACTTGCCCTTCTCCTGCTGCTGCTCCACGATAATCGGACGCTGGTCCTCTTGCCGAGTGCGCGCGACCGCGACATTGTTGTTCCGGTTGCGAAGGTGGAGCCGGACGTGGTTGAAGCCCTCGTTCTCGCTTCCGTTCCAGCTTCTGTTCCGGTTGCCGTGACCGAATGAGGAGCAGGAGGAGCCGCAGCCGCCCGTGAGGACCTGCGCGAACGAAGGCACGCTTGTCATCACGACGCCGGCCGCCGTGGCGACCAACAGACCGCTGGCCAGGGTTGTCTTGCTGAGCATGTCGTATCTCCTTGTTATCGGAATGGCGTGATGGCTTCTTGGCGAACCAGCGCTCCGGCGTATTGGAGAGCTTTATCCGCCATCACGTTGACTGGGTACGCAGCAATAGGCTGCTGTGTACGAGGTGATAAAGATCGAGAATCGGTTAGATGTTGAACGGCTGACCGGAGGGCTTCGGCTTTCCTAGGCGCTGGATCGCCGCGTCAACGGCCCTTGCCGTGTCCGGCGCTCTTGCCGTGCCCGTGGTCGTTATTGCGTCCGGCGTCGTCGTTGCGTCCGCGGTCGTTATTGCGTCCGGCGTCGTCGTTGCGTCCGCGGTCGTTATTGCGTCCGCGGTCGTCGTTGCGTCCGGCGTCGTCGTTGCGCCCGGCGTCGTCGTTGCGTCCAGCGTCGTCATCGCGTCCGCGGTCGTCATTGCGCCCGCGGTCTTCGCCGCGTCCGCGGTCGTCATTGCGCCCGCGGTCTTCGCCGCGGCCGCGGTTGTCGCCGGATGCGTCGCCGGTACTGTATTCGGGCGCTCCGATGTTGCCATTGCTGGGTGCTCCGACGCTGCCGTTGCCGCCACCGCCGTTAGCGCCGCCACCGCCGCCGTTACCGCCACCGCCGCCGTTACCGCCACGGGCACCGCCGCCGCCACCGCCACCGCCGCCCCCACCACCAGGCGGGTCGCCCATGCCGGACCGACCAAGCAGATCGCTGAGCTGATCCCGGCGGGGCCCGGTCGTGGTCGCGACGGCGATGTTGTTGTTCCGGTTGTTGATGTGGAGCCGGATTCGATTGAAGCTCTCGTTCTCGCTCCCGTTCCAGTTCCGGTTGCGGTGGTGATGGAAGATGTGACTGCGGGAGTGAGCGCCGCAGCAGCCACCACCCCACATCGGAGCCTGGGCGAGCGCCGGGAGGCTGCTGCCGATGATGGCCCCGGCCGCGGTGACGGTAAGAAAACCGCCGGCCGTGAGCGTCTTCTTGAGCATGGTCGATATCCTTCTTTCTCGGAATGGTGCGATGGCTTTCGCGGGCCGACACTCTTGTTTGGCGCGAGGAGTGCCGCTTCTTCTTTCGTTCCCTCCTGCTCCGGTGATAGTGCGGTCACGCTTGATGCGTGGTAAATAATGTGCGAACCGCCAAAGCCGAAGAGAGCGTGGGAAAGTGGCGCCCGTGCCCGAATTCCGAGGCGGGCGAGTTAACCGGCCGGGGCGGCCCGCGAATGCACGGACTGCTACCCCGAGATATCCGACTTGTCCCTAGTGGTGCTGATCTCAGCCGCCGTTCATCGTGGGATTGATGATTTCAGCGCCATCGTTACGGCGGTTGTTGCCGCGCGTCCGGGCGACGGCGACGTTGTTGTTGCGGTTGTGGAGGCGAAGCCTGATGTGGTTGAGATTCTCGTTCTCGCTCCCATTCCAGTTCCTGTTGTGGTTCATCACCAGGTGAGTCTGGGAGTGCCCGGCGAGCGCCGGTGCGGCGAACGCGGGTGCGCAGGTGACAAGGACGCCGGCGGTTGCGGTGATCAGCAGGCCGGCAGCTGCGGCCGTCTTCTTCAGCACGTTCGATCTCCTTCTATGTCGGAACGGTGCGATGAATCTCGCGAATAGCCGCTCTCGGATCTTTCCGGGAGTGCCGCGCTTTCTAACATTCCCCGGTGATTTCTGGGCAAGATAATCGACGGGTAAGATGATGTTTATAAAGAGCTTACGTAGCGCTAAGTGCGAGGGCGCCGGAGTATTTACTCCGGCGCCCGATATACGCGGATTCTATGGGTTGAGCGAGATTTGCAGGAGTTTATGAAATGAAGTCGGCGTCCGGGCGGCGAGTGCGGCGGAGCGCGTGATTCTCCTGGCTCGCCGAGCTTTGCTCAGCCGGTAGGCGCGCCGTCGCGTCCCCGGCCGACACCTGCGCCGCCCGCGCTGGTGGCGCCCGGGCCCGTGCTGCCCGCACCCGCGGCTACGCCGGCGGTGCCGGGGCGTGTGCCGTCCGCGCCTGCGGTCCCACCGCTGAGGCGCGTCGCGGTCGCCCTTGGGCCCCATCGCCCGGGTGACACGGGGTCGCGCCCGTGCCCACGGTCGCACTGCCCGGGTGGCCCGCGGCCACGCCTGCGGTCCCGCTGTCCGCGCGGCCCGCGGTCGTGTCCGCGTTCCGCGCCGGGGCGCCTGTGCCGGCTCTCGGGCGGTCTCCCGCGATCGGGGCCGTGTCCCCGGCGGGCATTCCGGGCCGGACTTCTCGACGGCAGGGCCGGGCGATCACGGTCCGAGCCCGGTTGCCGTTGCTGTTGTATTCGTGGGTTCGGATGAGGATCCGGGGGCGGTGCCGGTCGCGGTTCGGGTTCCGGTCCCGGCCGTGTGAGCGATGACTGTGACGATCGTGGTCGTACCGGCCCTGGAGAAGATTCGTCAGGGCGTACACCGGTGCGCTCGTGAGCGGAGCGCCGGCGGCTGCGGCGACGGCCGGCGGGAGAGAGGCCTTTGTCCTTGTGAGCACGTCCGCCCCCTTACCGCCGAGATCGGCTGTCCGGTCGCTCGCGGTGGCGAGCGAAGGGCGCCGGAGTCGTCACCCCGGCGCCCGATGTTCGCGGGCGACTTGGCGACTCAGTGGCCGGTCGGCCACTTCATGCGAAGAGTCGCGACGCGGCTGGAGTGACAGCGGCGTCCGTCGTCCCTGTGTCAGCCGTCGAGGCCCCCGAGGCCGAGCCCGCCGCCGAGGCCCAGGCCAAGACCGTCATCGCGGCGGCCATCGCGGCCGTTCGTGGCGACGGCGACGTTGTTGTTCCGGTTGTGGATACGGAGCCGGATGTGGTTCAGGTTCGAGTTCTCGTTGCCGTTCCAGTTGCGGTTGTGATGCCGAGAGAAGTGACGGAAGGAGCTGTGTGCGCCACAGCAGCCACCGCCGCCCCATGTTGGAACCTGAGCAGACGCGGGCGAGCTAGTAAGCAGAGCGCCGGCGGTGGTGGTGAGAAGCAGACCACCGATGGCGCACGTCTTCTTCAGCACGTCGGTCTCCTTTTTTGGTCGGAATGGCACAATGGCCCTCACGAACCGGCACTCCCTGAATGTCCAGGAACGGTGCCGTGCTTTATAGCATTCCCCGCCCCTTTCTCGGCAAGATAATCACAAGGTAAGATGACAACAAAGGGCAGCGAATTGCTGAAATGAGAGATCTAGCCGCTTATCGTACGAGCTAGCGCACAATGTCCGAAAATGAGCGTTATGGGAATCGCCGAGAGAAGGGGACTCCCGGGCGGTCAGGATTCGTGAGCGGGCTCCCCGGGAGGCGGGGCGATGGCGGGTTCGACCGGCCGGGCGCGACGCCGCAGCACGACGGCGGCGACGCCGAGGGCCGCACAGGCGATCGCGGTCGCGACGACGCCACCCCGCGGCGACCAGCCCGCGGTCACCAGCATCACCTCGGCGATCGCCCCCGCCAGCGCCAGGGACGCCGTGCCCGCCACGATCGCGCGGGCGAGGAGGTCCAGGCCGCTCAGGAGCAGCGCCACGCACAACGCCGGCGTGAACAGGACGAAGACCAGCGTCAGCGGGCCGGTCACCGGCGACCGTACCCCGGCCAGCGTGAGGGCCGCGCCGGTCAGGCCGGCGACCGCGAGAGTGCCGAGCAGCAGCAGAGCGCGCATCACTACCCCAATATCAGGAATCGCTCGACGATGACGACGGCGAGGACGATGACCAGGAAGCTCGACCACACCGTCAGTGGCTGCAGGCGCCACGTCTCGCCGGGACGGATCCGGATCCGCAGCACCTCGCGGGCGACCAGGATGACGATCAGCAGCGGGAGAGCGCACAGGCCGATCGGGGTCCACGTCGTGTGCCGGACGCCGAAGTGCGGGGCCCTGGCCGGCGGCGCTGACGCTCCCGGCGGCGGCTGGCGCAGCGCGTACACCGCCGCGTCCTCGCTCACCGTCACCGGGCGCAGCTGCGGCGAGGAGGCCAGCGCGGCGCGCATCCGGTCGGCGTACGACAGCGGCAGGCCGTAGTTGAAGTGGTTGTACGCCTCGTTGCCGCGCGTCGTGATGAAGTAGCCGCCCGGCCGGTCCAGCAGCGCGTGCACGATGTCCGTCAGGTCGGACGGGTCGGCCGGTGCCTTCACGGCGGAGTAGTCGAAGTGCTCCATCTTCGTGGCGCCCCACGGCATCATCGGGAAGTATCCGGCGTCGTCCGTGGGGTCGGCCAGCCACACCACGTTGATCATGCCGCGCGGCGTCTCCTTCAGCATCGTGTTGAACGCGCGGACGTCGGCCGGGTGCACCTCCTCGAAGTTCTCGTTGCCGAAGCGAACGAACAGGAACCCGCCGGCGATGAGGAGCCCGCAGACGGTCGCGGTGAGCACGGCGAGCGTACGGCGCGGGGCGGTGAACGTCGTGGGGAAGAACAGGTACGCCGCCAGGACGCAGGCGCCCGGGATCACGAACAGGTACACGCGCAGGGCGATCTCGCCGCCGTAGTTCTGCAGGCCCGCCGCGAGGAACGGCACGGCCAGCAGGACCAGCGCCACCCGGTCGTCGATCCGCCGCAGCCGCCGCCGCAACAGGCCGAGCGCGGCGACGATCATGACGGTGGCGGCGATCAGGATCCGGCCGGTCTGGACGGTCGCGAGGCTCTCGCTGCCGTTGCTGACCCGGCCCGCGACGCCGCCGGTGAGGTTCGACAGCAGCGCGCCCATGCCGGAGAACAGGTCGCCGACGTGCCCGGCCCAGTACGCCGTGGCCATGAAGCTCACCCACGCGGCCGCCATGACGCCGAGCAGGATCGGCAGACCGCGCAGCGTGCTCCGCCGTACGAGCACGAGCGCGCCGCACACGAACAGGATCAGGAACGGGGTCAGCTGGTGGCTGGCGGTCGTGACGGCGAACACCGCGACCAGCACGAACAGCAGGACCGTACGCTCACCGACCGAGCTCGCGGCGGGAGGCCGCTCGCCGGGGGCGAAGGGACCGCGGACGAACGAGCGCAGTTTTCCGCCGCCCGCCGCCCACGCCGCCGGACGGGCCTGCGGCCGGAACCAGTTGAGCAGGATGCCGATGAACACCAGGTACAGCAGGTAGCCGAAGCCCTGCGGCGAGAAGTAGTCCTGGCCGACCCAGTCGGCCGCGGCGAACAGCCAGATGGCGAGCCACTGCGCGCGCCAGTTCGCCCGCATCACGCGCAGGATGAGGTACATCGGCGCGAGGTAGAGCAGCTGGCTGGCCACCGGCGCCCAGTGCAGGAGGGGTTCGATGTTGTGAATCCCGGCGGCGCGCGTGACGAAGGCGATCAGCGCGAAGAAGCCCGGCCAGCTGAACCGCGCGTCGAGTGCGTAGTCGGCGGCGCCGGTACGGCTGATGTACTCCACGAAGCCGTTGTGCTGCCAGGCCGTCTCCGGCCGGGCGTACGTCTCGAGGGCGGGCGCCAGGCCGTGCAGCGACACGATGATCGCGACGAGCTGGAGGAACAGCAGCACGCGGTACTGGCGGCGCAGCCAGAGTGTGAACATGAACGCCGCGACGAGCAGCCCGCCGCCGACGAACGTCGCGATCGGGAGTACGGACACCAGGCCGTACCCGTCCATGCGCAGCATGTTCACGTGGCGCAGCGGCACCCAGTAGAGGCCGAGGCCGGTCAGGAACAGCGCCCAGGCGATCAACGCCCCCCACGGCCGCCGGCCCGCGGGTTCGGCGGACTCCGGCACGTCGCCGGGCTCGCCGGGCTCGTCCCGCACGATGCTCACGGAGGCGCCCGACTGGGCGAGCGGCACGGGCTGGGCGAGCGTGTCGTCCTCGTCCTCCAGCAGGGCGACCGGCGCGGCCGGGATCGGCTTGACGGCGCGCAGCAGCGCAGGCAGCACGGCGACGGCGATCGCGACGGTGACGGCCAGCACGGCGTACCCGGGACCGGCGACGTCGTGCCGGTCGCTGAGCAGGAGCACGAGCGCCAGGACGCCCGCGAAGCGCACGGCCTGCAGCAGGGCGATGAGGCGGGTCCGGCGCTGCACCCGCAGCACCCCGATGAACAGCTCGATCAGCGCCTTCGGCAGTGCCGCGAGCGCGAGCAGGCGAAGCAGCGGCGCGCCCTGCTCGGCGTAGCCGGGACCGAACAGCGACAGGCCGGGCTCGGCGGCGAAGAAGATCACCGCGGTGATCGGCACGAGGATCAGCGCCATCCGCCGCATCGCCGAACGGGTGGCGACGGCCAGCCCGTCGGCGTCGAAGGCGCCCTCGACCGTCAGCGACATCGCCATGTTCACAGCGAGCACGTCGACCGTCGCGCCGAGCACCCAGGACATGTAGAAGTACGCGTTGTCGCTGGCCGAGAGCGTGGTCGCGACGACGACCGGCACGAGGTTGCACAGCGCGTAGTAGAAGAGCGTGCCGGTGTAGTCACCGGCGAGGTAGCGGCCGATCTGCCCGCCCGAGGGGATCGGCCGGTCGCCGCTCGTCTCCTCGACGTGCCGGGGGATGAGCCGACGCTGCACGAGCGCCTCGACCGGCAGCAGCACCGCCACCGCGGAGACCACCCACGACACCGTGATCCCGTCGCCCGGCAACGAGCTCGCCAGGGCCACCAGCAGCATGATCTTCAGGCACGCGAACAGGGTGTTCTTGCCCAGCACCCACGTCGCCCGCCGTAGCCCGGTGAGCAGGCCGTCCTGGGCGGTGAACAGGCTCCAGGACACGACCGCCAGTACGAAGAACAGCCCGTGGCGCGGCGTGGCCAGGCGCGAGAACGACGGGCCCCACCAGCGCAGCGTCAGCAGGAACCCCACGGCGAGGGTGGCCGCCGCCAGCACGCCGGCGAGGTAGGTGCGCAGCGCCAGGGCGCGGGTGCGCGGGCCCATCTCGGGGATGAACCGCATGAGGATGAAGTTCAGCGCGGTCAGCCCGCCGAGGAACATCATCGCCTGGTTCTGCGCGGACTGCCGCCCGACCTCGGCCGGGTCGTAGATCCGCGCGGCGAGGAGCCAGTAGCCGAGCCCCAGGACACCGGTCAGGCCGCCGTTGATCATGAGGGCGTACGCGTTGCGGAACAGCGGGTTGGACAGCTCACCCCGGAGCGCCATCATGCGCTTCAGTCTGGTGTCCTCCCGGGAACGCGCAAGGACCCGCGGCCGCGTCACGCGACTCCCCGCAACCGCCGGGCGGCGTACCGGGACCGGCGTACGACGGCGTACCCCTTGGTCAGCAGGTGGTCGGTACGGAATCCCCGGCCTTGCAGGGCCCGTTCGAACCCGTCGAGAGAGGTCGTCGCGCGTACGGTCAGCCGGGGCACGGCGAATCGTTCGTCCCGTCCGGTCATGACCGCGTTGGCGACCGCGCAGGCCGAGGTGTAGCCGCACGCGCGTACCTCGCGGCGGACCCGCGCGCTGGAGTAGCCGTACGGGTAGGCCATCGCGTGCACCGGGCGGCCGAGCCGCTCCTCCAGGAGCCCGCGGCTGCGCCGCAGCTCGTCGCGCAGCGCCGTCTCGCCGAGCTGGTCGAGCTGCGCGTGGCTGTGCCCGTGCGCGCCGATCTCCACGCCGGCGGCGGCGACCTCGGCGGTCTGCCGCCAGGTGAGCATGCGGCCGGGCGGCGCCCCCGCGGCGTGGCGCCCGGCGTCGTTCAGCCAGCCGGTGGTCACGAACAGCGTCGCGGCGAAGCCGTACCGTTCGAGCACCGGCAGCGCGTGCTCGTGGAAGTCGGCGTAGCCGTCGTCGAAGGTGATCACCACGGGGCGTACGGCGGGACGCGTGCGTTCGCCGAACGGCAGCGGCGTGTGGCCGTGTTCCTTGAGCCAGGCCATCTGCTCGGCGAACGCCTCGGGCCGTACCGACAGCCGGTCGGAGCCGCCGATCGAGTGGTACATCAGCACCGGCACCGCGCCGGCTCGTGTCGCGTCGTTCACTGTGCCTCCCGTTCGCGCCGGCCCCCCCGGCCGGTGCGGATGCTCATCGACGGCGGATGGCCGTCGCGCGCCAGGAGCGACCCGGCGGCGTAGCCGAACGTCGTGAACGTCAGTCCGGCGACGATCGAGGCCGCGCGACCGAGCCCCGACGGGTCGCCGGTGACCGCCGCGCGCAGCCCGCGGACGACGCCACGGGGCAGCGCCACCATGGCGTGCCGGCGTTCGCTGGCCAGGCCGTCGCCGACTCCCACACTCCGCGTCACCAGCGCCTTCGACAGCCCCTCGGCGTAGCAGCGGCTGCGGAAGTAGGCGAAGCGCGCGCGTTCGGCCGGGACGCGGTGCCAGATCACCGCGTTGTCGTCGTACAGCAGGACGGTCTCGGGCGCGGCCTGCCGCAGGCGGATGCAGAACTCGGTCTCCTCACAGCCGAGCGGCCGTCCGCTCGCCGTGCGCCCGATGCCGCTGCGGAAGCCGCCGGCCACGTCGAAGACCTCGCGCCGGAACGAGGCGTTGCCGCCCATGAGGTTGCGGATCGGCCCGCGGACCATGCCCCGGTAGGTGCAGCCGACGACCCAGGCGAACTCCTCGGGGAACCAGCGCGGAACCGCGCCGTCCCACTTGGGAAGGGTCAGGCCGCCGACCCCGGCGACGTTCGCGCCGTCGTACCCGCTCGCCATCGCGGCCAGCCAGCCGGCCTCGGCGACGGCGTCGTCGTCGAGGAAGGCCACGACGTCGCCGGTCGACGCCGCGACGCCGGTGTTCTTGCCCCCGGACAGGCCCTGCGGGCCGGAGTTGGGGATCACCTTCACGTCCGGCAGCGCCGGCCGGAGCCGGCCGAGCAGCGCCGGGTTGTGGTCGACCACGAGGATCACCTCGTGCGCCGCGAGGCTCTGGGCCCGTACGGAGGCGACGGCGGCCAGCACGTCGTCCCACCGCTTCTCGGTGTAGGCGCAGATGACCACGGAGATCTTCACGCCGCGTCCCCGGTGTGACCACGCAGCCGCGCGTAGGTCTTCAGCACCCGGTCGGCCCGTGCGTACAGGGCGGGATGGGCGAGGACGGCGCTGCGCGCCCGGCGCACCGGGGTGCCCTTGACCCAGTGCAGCCCGGCGGCGGCCGAGGCGCGGGCCACGCGTCCCTCGGCGATCGGGAACTCTCCGTTCTTCAGCCAGTCCTTGTACTCGCGTCCGCCGCGGCCCATCGCGATCTGCGTGACGCCGGCCTCCGCGGCGGCCTCGGCCATCCGCAGGTGACCGATCATGCCGGGGGAGTACTTGGCGAACTCCGTGTCGTACGCGGGGAACCAGCCGGCCATCACGCTGCCCGTACGCAGCCCGAGGTGGGCCGAGACCGGGCGACCGCCGGCGCGCAGCACGCTGAGCACGCCGGTGCCGGTGGCGTGCAGGTGCTCGGCGAGCGCGACGATCCACGCCTCGGCGAACCGGTCCGTACGGCCGGTGCGGCGGTACTGGGCGGACTTCCACGCCATCAGCCGCCGCAGCTCGGCCGGGTCGGTCTCCGCGAAGGTGTAGGTGACCTCGCCGGCCTCGCGGCCGAGCTTGCGCTCCTTGTAGCGCACCGTCTTGATCGTCTTGGGCGAGCGTCCGCGCGCTTCGTCGGCATAGGCCGCGAAGCCCTCACGAAGGTCCATGACGGGCTCGGCGCGGGTCTCGGCGTGGTACGGCGCGAAGGCGGTCTGCTCGGCGAGCAGATGGTCGAACTCCCACACCGAGAGACGGCAGGCGCGCAGCAGAGCGCGTACGTCGAACTCCAGGTCGGAGGGGGCGATGAGGCCCTGGCAGTCGGTCAGCCCGGCACCGATCGGCCGGCCGATGCCGAGCACGTGCCGCTCGTACGGGAAGAAGCCGGCGACGCCGCCGCCGTCGCTGAGCACGGCCACCCGCGCGCCGGCGCGGAACCGGCCCACGGCCAGCGTGAACTCGGGGGACAGGAAGGGGTTGGCGAGGGTGGGGGTGGAGGCCTGGAGGCCGCGCCATCGGCGCAGCTCGGCTTCGCCGAGTTCCTCGGGACGGATGACCTCGATCCTCATCAGCCCGCCTCCTCGAAACCGGGCTCGTAGCGGGGGAGGACCGGGGGCGGGGGCGTGCGGCGGCCGCGCATCATCGTGCGCAGGACCCGCAGGCCGTCGCGGCGCGCGTTGAGCTTCGACTCGCCCGACCTGCGGTCGAGCTCGTGGCTCGGCACCTCCGCGACGCGCAGGCCGGCGGTGATCGCGTTGACGCACAGCTCGGTCTCGATCTCGAAGCCGTCGGCCTCGAGGCCGAGCCGGTCGACCACCGAGCGGCGCAGGGCGATGTAGCCGTAGCACAGGTCGGTCCAGCGCACGCCGTAGAGAACGTTGGCGAGCCGGGTCAACCACAGGTTGCCGGCCCGGCGGAGGAGGGTGAGGTCGTCCGAGCCGCCGCCGACGCAGTAGCGGGAACCCTTGACGATGTCGAACCCGCAGCAGATCAGCGCGACGAACGCATCGATCTCCTTCGGGTCCATGCTCCCGTCGGCGTCGATCGAGACGATCACGTCGCTGGTGGCGGCCTGGAAGCCGGCACGCATCGCGGCGCCCTTGCCGATGGGGGGTTGCTCGATGAGGACGGCGTCCGGGCGTAGCTTGCGGACGATGTCGGTGGTGCCGTCGTCGGACTCGCCGTCGACGATGATGATCTCGTTCACCCCGGAGAGCCGGGGCAAGAGCCATCGAAGATTCTCGGCCTCGTTGAGCGTTGGGATGACGGCGGAGACCGTCGGCCAGGAAGCGCGGTGGCGTGCGGCGTCGAGGTGGTGCAGGACCGCGCCGGATTGCATGCCGTCGGTGAGTTGGACAGAGTCCGGCTCGTGCATTTGGGTGCCCCCGTTTGGCAGATCGATGCTCGGAGAACCGGGGTTCTCCAGCCGAGGCTCGTGCGGGCTGACACCATCGATCGTCGGGCGCGGGGTACGGAAAACCCTCCCCCGGCTGACGCAACCGAACTACGTCACCGGGATGGTTCCACTGGGTAATCGCCCTATTGCAGATGGTTATGAACCATTCCCTGACCTGGGTGAACGTCGAGCGTCGTTATTTCGGGTGCGCGGGTATTTGTTCGGTCAAATACCCCGAAAAGGGGCGGCCTGTCCGACGTCTGGGAGTCGCGCTCTGATCGAGCGACGAAGCACGGTTCGCGGCGGAACGGCGCGAGCGTGACTGTGCGGAGCGGGCGTGAAAGGGGGGCGGGCCGTGCGTGGGTCAGCGCAGGGCCCGCCCCCGGGGGCGGGTATCCGGGTTGGCTCGGGAGGCCGTGCGGTGACGGGGGGTCGCGTACGGCTCGGGAGGTTTCACTGTGAGGTGCGTCGGCGACGACGCGGCGAACGCTCTGGCGGGTGAGCGCTTGCCCTGGGGGAGCTCATCGCCGACGCACCTCCCCGGATGTGGAACAGCCCTTGTGAACGTCCCTCACGTTAGGGCCGCCGGCGGCCTTCGTCCGCCTCCTTAAGGTCCCGTTAAGGAGGATCTAAGTGAGACATAGCGGACGCGGCTCACAGCCGTCGCGCGTCCGCCGCCGGGAGCCAGATCTGGATCTGGGCGCCGCCGAGCGTCGAGCGGTCGATGCGCACGTCACCGCCCGCCGCCTTGGCCATGCGGCGCGCGATGTCGAGTCCGAGGCCGGTCGAGCCGCCGCCGCTGGCCCCCCGGCGCAGGGCCGTGTCCGAGTCGTCGATCCCGGGGCCGGCGTCGGCGACCAGGATGACCACCCGGCCGACGCCCTCGTACAGCGTCACCACGAACGCCGTCCCCTGGGGCGTGTGCCGGAACACGTTGCCGAGCAGGGAGTCCAGTACGGCGCTGAGCTCGCCCCGGGCGACCGGGACCGCCACCGGGTGTTCGGCGCCCACCAGCTCGCAGTCGCGGTTCTGGTCCTCGGCCAGGGCCGACCAGAACTCCATCCGGTCGCGCAGGACCTCGGCGGCGTCGCACAGCGCGCGCTGCTGCTTCGGCCGGCGAGCCGCGCCGATGATCCGGTCCACCTCCTCCTCCAGACGCTGGACCGCCAGGCGGGTCTGCTCGGCCGCCGGTTCGGGGCCGAGGGCGGCGGCGTTCAGGCGCATAGCGGTGAGCGGGGTGCGCAGCCGGTGGGACAGGTCGGCGACCAGTTCCCGTTCGGCGGCGAGCAGCGCCTCGACCCGGTCGGCCATGGTGTTGAAGGCGCGGCCGGCCTCGCGCAGCTCGGGTGGTCCCTGCGGGTCGATCCGGGTCCGCAGGTCCCCGCCGCCGAGGATCGTGGCCGCCTTGGCGAGGGTGCGCGCGGAGCCGACGACGCGGGCGGCCAGGCGGTCGGCGACCACCACGGAACCGAGGACGAGCGCGGCGGCCACGCCGGTGAGCACGATCCAGGCCGACCGCACCCCGCGTGTCAGGTCCTCCTTCGGCAGGTACACCTCGACCACCGTCGTCCGGTCCTGGTCCAGGGCGACCGGCTGGAGCAGCACGTAGCCGCCGGCCGCGCGCGCCGAGAACGACCGGCCCCGCGCCATGGCCGTCTGCAGGTCCGCCAGGTGCGCGTGCGTGGTGCCGATCGTGGCGCGGCCGGGCAGGTGCACGGCCACCCGGCCGGCCTCTCCGGCCTGGGTGCTCGCGACCGCTCGTTCGATCGCGGCGCGGTCGGTGGAGATGGCCAGCGCGGGGGCGAGCGAGCCCGCCTGCCGTTCGGCGTCGGCGAGCGCGCGGTCGCGGGCGATCTCCCGCACCATGAGCCCGAGCGGGACGAGGAAGGCGAGTGCGACCATCGACGTGACGGCGGCCGACACGAGTGCGAGGGACCGTCTCATAGGCGGCTCATCCGATGCTCGTCACGGGCTCATGCGGGCGGCAGCAGCTTCACGCCGACGCCGCGTACGGTGTGCAGGTAGCGGGGGCGGGAGGCGGTCTCGCCGAGCTTGCGGCGCAGCCACGACAGGTGGACGTCGATCGTCTGGTCGTCGCCGTACGACTGGCGCCAGACCTCGGTGAGCAGCTCGCGCCGGGAGACCACCTGACCGGCGCGGAACGCCAGGTGCGCGAGCAGGTCGAACTCACGGCGGGTCAGGTCGAGCGGCGTGCCGTCCAGGAAGGCCTCGCGCGCCTCGAGGTCGACGCGCAGCCCGCCCACCTGGCACGTACGCGGGGGAGCGGACCGGCCGCGGGCGCGGCGCAGGACGGCGGACAGCCGGGCGATCAGGTGCTCGGCGGAGAAGGGTTTGACGAGATAGTCGTCGGCGCCCGCGTTGAGCAGCCGGACGACCTCCGTCTCGTCGTCGCGGGCGGTCGCCACGACGACGGGGACGTCGGAGACCGCGCGCAGCATCTTCAGCGCCTCGGCTCCGTCCAGATCCGGTAATCCGAGGTCGAGGACCACGACGTCCGGCGCGTCCTGCGACACCTCGCGCAGGGCGTCGAGCGCCGTGCTCGCGCTGCGGACGGTGTGGGAGCGCTCGGTGAGCTCACGAATGAGTGCAGAGCGTACGAACTGGTCGTCTTCGACGACTAGTACATTCGCCATATTCCGTAGCCTAAGGGGCACCATGGCACCCGTGCGGCGTGTGATGACTTATGTGACCGTGTGGGGCGGAGCAACCGCGCTCGCCATCCTGCTCGTCTGGTTCGGCGCCCGTCCGGTGCTGCACAACGCGGTCTTCGGTGAACCGCCCGCCACCCGGCCTCTCGTGGGCGGGCGGCAACCGGTGACCCCGCCGCCGGTGACCGCCTCGCCGCCCTCCGACTCCTCCACCGTCGCGACGCCGTCGCGGGCCCCCTCGCCGACGCCGCGCGACCGTACCTATGCCATCCACGGGGGCAAGGTCGTGCTGTCGGTGACGGCGACGGCGGCGCGTCTCGTCTCGGCCACCCCGAACCCCGGATACGAGATGCGGACCTGGCACGGCGACGGCTGGCTGCGGGTCGACTTCACCAAGGGATTCCAAAGCTCCAGCCTGTTCGCGACCTGGAACGGTCACGCCCCGGACGTCCGCGTCGTCGGGTGAGCCGCCGAGTGATCGACGTCACCAGAATGCGGTTCGGTCTACTCCGGTAACCTCCTGCTTATGGATGTCAACGGAGCTGCAGCCATCGTCACCGGCGGCGCGAGCGGGCTGGGTGAGGCCACCGCACGCGACCTGGCCGCACATGGCGCCAAGGTAGTCATCGCCGACCTCAACGAGGACCGCGGGAAGGCCATCGCCGACGAGATCGGCGGTGTGTTCGTCAAGGTGGACGTCTCCGACGAGGCCCAGGTGCAGGCCGCCGTCGACGCCGCCGTCGCCACCGGCGCGCCGCTGCGCGTCGTGGTGAACAGCGCCGGCATCGGGTGGGCGTCGCGCACCGTCGGCCGGGACGGTTCGCCGCACGACCTCGCGTCGTACAAGAAGGTCATCGAGGTGAACCTCATCGGCACCTTCAACGGCATGCGCATCGGCGCCGCGGCGATCGCCAAGACCGAGCCGCTGGACGAGTTCAACACGCGCGGCGTGGTCATCAACACCGCGTCCGTCGCCGGCATCGAGGGCCAGACCGGGCAGGTCGCCTACTCCGCCTCCAAGGGCGGCATCATCGGCATGACCGTACCCGCCGCTCGCGACCTCGCCGCCATCGGCGTCCGCGTGAACACCATCTGCCCGGGCATCATCGACACGCCGATCTACGGGCAGGGCGAGCAGGCCGAGGAGTTCAAGAAGAAGCTCGCCGCGCCGGTGGTGTTCCCCAAGCGCATGGGCCGGGCCTCGGAGTTCGCCCACCTGGTGCGCTCGCTCGTGGAGAACGACTACGTCAACGCCGAGACCGTCCGCTTCGACGGCGGTATCCGCTTCCAGCCCAAGTGAGGTCCGCGCCATGTCGGATGCAGTTCTGACCGAGGTCGGCGACGGCGTCGCCGTCATCACGATCAACCGCCCCGAGGCCAGGAACGCCGTCAACGGCGCGGTCGCCAAGGGCATCGCGGGCGCGCTGGATGAGTTCGACGCGCGCAAGGACGTGTCGGTTCTCGTGCTGACCGGCGCGGGCGGCACGTTCAGCGCCGGCATGGACCTCAAGGGCTTCCTGACCGGGGACAGCCCTCTCGCCGAGGGCCGCGGCTTCGGCGGCATCGTCGAGCGCCCGCCGGCCAAGCCGATCATCGCCGCCGTCGAGGGGTACGCCCTGGCTGGCGGGTTCGAGCTGGCCCTGGCGTGCGACCTGATCGTCGCGTCCTCGGAGGCGAAGTTCGGGCTGCCGGAGGTCAAGCGCGGTCTCGTCGCCGGCGCGGGCGGCCTGCTGCGCCTCCCGCGGCGGATCCCGTACCACGCCGCGATGGAGCTGGCGCTGAGCGGCGACCACTACCCGGCGTCGCGGCTGGCCGAGCTCGGCCTGGTCAACCGGATCGCGGAGCCGGGTGAGGCCCTGGCCACGGCGCGCGAGCTGGCCGCCAAGATCGCTGAGAACGCGCCGCTCGCCCTCGCGGCCACCAAGCGTGTCATCGTCGAGTCGCCCGACTGGGACAGCGCGGAGCAGTTCGCCAAGCAGGGCGAGATCATCAACCCGGTCTTCGGGTCCAAGGACGCGGTGGAGGGCGCCGCCGCGTTCGCGGAGAAGCGCCGTCCGTCCTGGTCCGGCGAGTAAGAGCCCGCGCGGGCTCTAACGTCTCTGCCTGAGGGCGGCCCGCTCCGGGCCGTCCTCAGACGTTCTTGGGCATGCGCCGGCGCAGGTCCTTCAGGTAGTGGTCGCGCGGGAAGGTACGGACGCGCAGCGGCAGGCGCGGGTACACCAGCCGCAGGGCGGACATGAGCAGGTGGAAGCGGGCCCGCCGCGCCCGGTCCCACCGCCAGCCGTACTGCCGGCGGATCGGCTCGGGCATCAGCCCGGCGGTGATGAGGCGGATCGCGGCCAGCCCGGGTTCGTTCAGCGCGCCGCCCCGCAGGCGCGGGTGCAGCACCTGGCGGGCGACGGCCCGCGACGCGTCGCTGATCCGCAAGGACGCGAGCGTCCTGGCGTAGTACGCGCGGAAGTCGGAGTAGGTCGCCGGCATCATGGCGTACGGGCAGCCGAGGATGGTCGCGTAGATCTTGGTCTGCTCGTAGTAGGCCGCCCGCTCGTCATCGGAGAGACGACGGAAGAGCAGCTCGTACGCGTGCACGGCCGTGGCGAAGAGCGTCGCGGCAACCCACACCTGAAGCTCCGGGTCGTTCGCCCTGTAGCCGGGCCCGGTGACCCGGTCGTGCATGCCGCGGACGATCCGGCTGAGCCGTTCGGCCTCGGTACGGGTGCCGAAGCCGACCGCGTACACCCACTGCATGGTGCCGCGCAGGCGGCCGAACGGGTCCTCGGCGGTGTAGCTGTGGTCGAAGACGCCCTGGGCGACCTTCGGATGGGCGGTCTGGAGGAGCGAGGCCGCGCCGCCCGCCGCGATGAGGAACCCTTCGCGGCCGATCATGCGGATCAGGTCGTCGTCGCGAAAGAGGCCGTCGTAGCCGGCCGTCGCGTCACCGGGGGCGTCGCTCGTGGCGCCGTGAGCCGGGCGACCGCCCGGCACGCCGCCGGTCGCGAGGTCGTCGGGGAACATTGCCTCATTGTAAGTAACCACTTGCTTGGCTGGCCAGAGCGCGTCCGAGGGATGCCGGAGGACGCCTGGGTACGTCACGACTGGGTACGTCGCGACGCGCCGGGCGGGAAAAGCGGACGACATCCGGGGCGTGGACTGGGGATAATCGGAGCTATGTCCGGCCCAGTGCGTGTCCGCGGCTCGGTGGTGATCCCCGACTCCGAGCTGAGCTGGCGATTCTCGCGTTCGTCGGGGCCGGGCGGGCAGCACGTCAACACGAGCGACACCGCCGCCGAGCTGTCCTTCGACGTGGCGGGCTCGCCCGCGCTGCCGGAGCCGTACAGAGAACGCGCGCTGCACCGTCTCAGCGGCCGGCTGGTGGGCGGCGTGCTCACGGTCCGGGCGGAAGAGCACCGTTCCCAGCTGCGCAACCGCGAGGCGGCCAAGGAACGCCTGGCGGCGCTGCTCAACGAGGCGACCGCGCCGCCGCCCAAGACCCGTCGCCCGACCAAACCGAGCCGCCGAGTGCAGGCCCGCCGCCTGGAGAACAAACGCCGCCGAGGCGAGCTCAAGCGCGGCCGCTCGGGCCGGTTCGACGACTAGTTCCGGCTCAACCTTCTCCGGCCGGTTTCACGAACTCCAGGTGGCCGAGCGTACGGCGCGCAGCGCCTCCTTGCGGGTGGCGCCCTTGAGCGTGTCGACGTACAGCTGGCCCTTGAGGTGGCCGGACTCGTGCTGGAGGCAGCGCGCGAAGTAGCCGGTGCCCTCGATGCGCAGCGGCTTGCCCGTCATGTCCACGCCCTCGACCACGGCGTGCGCGTGGCGCGGGGTGGCGAACCGCAGGCCGGGCAGCGACAGGCAACCCTCGTCGTCGTCGAGCAGCTCACCGTCGGCCGCGACGAGCGTGGGGTTGACCACGTGCCCGACGTGCCGCCGTCCGGCGTCGTCGGCGCAGTCGTAGACGAAGACCTGGAGTGACACCCCGATCTGGTTCGCCGCGAGACCGGCGCCGTCGGCGGCGTACATCGAGGCGAACATGTCATCGATCAGCCGCTTCAGGTCGGCGTCGAACGTCGTGACCTTGTCACACTCGACGCGCAGCACGGGATCGCCCATGTAACGGATCGGGCGTACCGTGCCCGGGCCCGGGCGGCGACGTCGTTCAGCTCCCACGAAATCAAGACCTTAGTGCGCCCGCGGCGCGAACACCGAACCAGGCGATCACCCCGGCGGCCGAGAGGCCACCGGGGTGATGCGGGAGCTCACTCGGCGGGCTCGCCGGCCGGCGGCATCGGGATCACGTGCGGCGGCTCCGGCATGTTCGCCGGCGGCATCGCGTGCGCCCCCTGCGGCTGGCCGTGCGGCTGCGGCGGAACCGGTTGCGGCGGGAACGGCGGCTGCTGCGGAGGCTGGGGGTGCGGTGCCTGCGGCTGGGCATGGGCCCGGGGCGCGTCGGGCTGGTGGTCCGGGCGCTCCTGGCGGTCGTGGCGGGAGGCCTTGGCGATCTCCTCGACCATCTTCTCCAGCGGACCGGCGCTCTCCTCGGCGCGAAGCAGCACCGAGAGCGTCTCGCTGATCTCGCTGAGCCGGCCCAGCGCCTGCGAGTGCTGCCGGGTCAGCTGGGTCAGCCGCTCCGTGGCGTCCTCGTTGATGGCCGACGCGCGGCGCTCGGCGCTCGTCAGGGTGCGCTCGGCCTCGTTGCGGGTGTCCAGGAGCAGCTGGTCGGCCTCCTGCTTGGCGCTCGACCGGATGCGCTCGGACTCCTGCTTGGCCGCCGCCAGCATGTGGTTGGCGTTCTCCTGGGCCTGGGCGACGGTCCGCTCGGACTTGCCCTGGGCCTCGTCGACGACCCGCTTGGCCTCCCGCTCGGCCTCCTGGCGGATCTGGTTGACCTTCTGGTCGGCGTCGCCCAGCTTCGACTGAGCCTCTTCCTCGGCCAGGTTGATGATCTGGCGGAGGCGTTCGCTGAGGTCGTCACCGGTGGGCCGGCGGCTCTCGCGGACCTCGGCCATCTCACGGCGGGTGCGCTCGACCTCGTCGAGGGCCCGGGACAGCCGTGCCTCAAGCTCGCGGATCTGGTTACGAGTGCGGGCGATGTATTCGTCGACCTGGCGGCGGTTGTAGCCGCGCATGACGATCTCGAACGACTCCTCCCGGAGGAGGTTTGGCAGAATCTCGGCTTCGTTGCTCATAGGCCCAAGGGGTTGAAGGTAGGTCCTGGACGACTCTCGACGCTTCCATCCCTTCGCGCAAGGGGAATGCGGCGTCTGGTAAGAATCGGTGACACTCCGTTGTCGCGTGCCGGGGGTTTGCAGACGATTTATATCGTCAAATGGCCGTTTCGGGAGGCAGAACCCGTCCATCCGGAGGCGATGTTTCGGACGAACCCCCCCGCGCCGTCCGCCGCCGGGGGTGGATCGCCGGTTCCCTGCCGGTCGCTTCTAGACTCGACCACCGTGGCTGACTTCTTCCTTGGCGCGCTCGGCGAACACGAACCGAAGATCCACCCGGAGGCGTGGGTCGCGCCCGGCGCGGTCGTCGTCGGCCGCGTGACGCTCGGCGCACGTGCCAACGTCTGGTACGGCTCGGTGCTGCGCGGCGAGGACGAGGAGATCCTCGTCGGCGAGGAGTGCAACATCCAGGACCTGTCCTGCCTGCACGCCGACCCCGGCGAGCCCGCCGTGCTCGAAGACCGCGTGAGCCTCGGGCACAAGGCGATGGTGCACGGCGCGCACATCGAGACCGGATCGCTCATCGGCATCGGCGCGATCGTGCTCGGCGGCGCGCGGATCGGCGCCGGCTCGCTCGTCGCCGCGGGCGCGGTCGTACCCCCGGGAAAGACCATCCCGGCCGGAGTCCTCGTCGCCGGCGTGCCCGGCAAGGTCGTACGTGAGCTGACCGGCGACGACCGTGCCGTACTCGCCTACACCCCCGGCGCGTACGTCGAGAAGACCCGCGTGCACCGCGAGGCCCGCTGGATCTGAAAATTACTCGTGATCGCCTTCACGCTGGTGATCCGTTTACCATTGCGTGGTGGTCTGGGGGCAGGCATATGGGGATGTTCCCTCGTCCGCCGCACATGATCCCTTTGCGGTGGCCGAGCGGGACATCCGTGCCATGGTCTCCTCCGGCTGGTGGTCCGGCACACCGCCGCAGCAGCGTCAGCACCTCATCGCCGGCCGCATGCTCGCCCTCCCCGACGGCTCGTGGTGGATCTTCGGCGCCTGGGGCCGCTGGTACCGCCTGACCCCCGCCGACGCCCAGTGGCACCTCTGCCCGCCGCCGCAGCTGGCGATGACCCGCGGGTCCGCGCGCCCGCTCCAGCAGGGCATGCCCGTGCCGCCGGTCCCTCCGCACGTCGTCCCGACCGGCCCCGACCTCGCGTACGCGCCGCCGTCGGCGCTGGCCTTCGTCGACGCCGGCATCCGGCCCGAGGTGACCTCCCGCGTACGCGCCACCGTCGAGTCGGCCGCCGCCCTTCCGACGCACGACTATCCGCACTGGTGGGGGCTGTTCTCCTCCGGCGTCCCGAGCACGGTCGCCGTCACCTGGGGCGTGATGCTGTGGTGCGCCACCGCTCCGGTCTTCGACGCGCGCCTCGACGCGCAGATGCTCGCACTGTGGTCGTCCTACCGGGCACGGCCGCTGCCGGACATCGACGGCCCGCGCTGGCTGACGCCGCCGCCGCTGGAGGCGCTGGTCGGCCTCTACACCGAGCGGCTGCGCTCCGGCCGCGTCGACGCGGCGGTGGTCATCCTCCGCACGATGTGGGCGATGGCGGGCGCGCTGCGCGAGGACTCGCGGTTCCAGCCGCGCGCCGACGCCCTGATCGCGATGCTCGGCGTGACCCTGCAGAACCCCACGGTCGACTACGGCGCCCTGTCCTACGGTGACCAGGCCGTCGTCCAGCAGTGGCTCACCCGCTGCCCGCCGTCCCTGGCCCCCGCCCTGCGCGTCGAGGCCTCGGCCGGCGAACACTTCCGCAACGCCTACTACGACCTCGCGCTCGCGGTCGCCCCGATCGCCGGCGACCCGGCCTCGCGCGGCTACGTCGAGCCCCGGCTGATCGCCGCCGCCCTGCTCGCCGCCGATCTCGCGGTCGTGCGCCAGGACGTCTCCGGCCAGGTGATCGGCTGGCTCGACCCGCAGGTCAGCGACGCCATGCGGGCGATGCTGATCCAACGCGACCATCCGCTCCGCCCGTTCTGGCCCGACGGCGACCGGCTGCCGCGGTCGCTGCGCGACGGCATGGAGGCCACCGAACCGGCCGTCCGCAGCACGCTCCTCGCCACGATGTACGCCGCGGACCTCGCGTGGTGCCGCCTCGGGGGAGGCATCCCGGCCCGGCCACGCGGCTTCCCGTCCTCGGTGGCGGTCCTGGCCGAGATCATCGGCCCGACCCGCGCCACGTCGGCGACCGCGTCCGAGCCGGTCTCCCACACCCCGGGCATCGCCCCGCTCGCGCACCAGTACCCCGCGAACCCGGCCGCGTCACCACAGACGCCGGGCGTACCCATGGCCCAGCAGCCCCCGACCGGCCCGCCGGGCCAGGCCCCGGCCTGGGCGTCACCCGCGTCGAGCGAGGCGGGCGGCGGCGCTGGGGGTGCCGGCACGGCGAGCGCGCCGCCTCCCGCCACGGAGGCGTGGGACGGAGCCCAGCCCTGGCCCGCCACCCCCGCACGCGAGACGCCCAAGGGCGCTCCGCCACCGGCGACCGAGGCGTGGCAGGGAGCGTCCGACCTCCCCGCGAGCACACCGCCGCGAACCGAGGCCTGGCCCGGTACGGAAGACGCACCGGCGTCATGGCCGGGAGCGGGCAGCGGCGAGACACCGTCCCGCCCCCCGCCGACCGAGGCCTGGTCCGCCGCCGAAGGCGCGGACCCGAGCCCGGCCGCGCCGACGCCTCCCACCCCGGAGCCGCCGGCACCTCCACGAACGGAGCCCTGGCCCGGCACCGATCCCGCCCCACAGCCGCCCCCACCTCCGCCGACCCAGGCATGGCCGGGCACGGATCAGGGCTCGGGTGGCGTGGGAAGTTCGCCTCCGGCGACGCAGGCGTGGCCGGGTACGGATCCCGGTTCGGGTGTGGGTCAGGGTTCGGGTGGCGCGGGAAGTTCGCCTCCGGCGACCCAGGCGTGGCCGGGTACCGACCCCGGTTCGGGCGAGAGTCAGGGGCCGGGTGGCGCGGGAAGTTCGCCTCCGGCGACCCAGGCGTGGCCGGGTACCGACCCCGGTTCGGGTATGGGACAGGGGCCGGGTGGCGTGGGTGGCTCGCCTCCGGCGACGCAGGCGTGGCCGGGGACGGACGGTGGACATCCCGGCGCGTCCGATGCGGAGGCCGGGCCTGTTGATCTGTCCACTTCCGGCCCATCGAGCGAGGCTGGGCCGAGGCCGCCCGCGACCGGCGCGGAGGGCGGTGCGAACGACCCCGGTACGGATGGACCCGCGTCGCCGCCCACACCTCAGGCATGGTCGGGGGCAGGCGGCGGGCACTCCGGCGTGTCCGATGCGGAGGTTCGGCCCGCTGAGCCGGCCACTTCCGCGCCATCGACCGAGCCGGGCCCGGAGCATTCCCCGGCGGGCGGTCTGACTCCACCGATCGCGGCGCAGGCCTGGCCGGCGGCCGGTGCGGACGCGGAAGGACGGCAGCCTGCCGCCCAGGCGGGGCCCGGCGGGGATGCGACCTACTCGTCGCCTGAGCCGTACGAGGAAGGTGCCGGTACCGGTCCGTCGGTGTCCCCCTCCCCGGCGGAGGCGGGCGCGGGTGAGGCCGCGGCAGGCCTTTCCCCGGCGCCGGCGGAGCAGGGCGGCGAACCGGAAGGCTCCGTGCCGGGCACCGGATCGCAGGCCGGGACGCCCGTAGGAAACGAGGAGGGCGCGTCGCCTGCCGAGGGCGTCGAGGCGGCGTCCGGCGCCGGATCTTCGAGTGGTGAGGACGCCCTGTCAGGGTCGCCGTCGGCAGCGCAGACGGAAACGGGGGAAGGCACGGCGGCATCTGGCGGGCCGGGGATGGGCGAGGGCGCGTCGGCGCAGGATCGGGTCGGCGGGAGAGACGCCGCCGTCGGCGGTGACCCGGGCGCGGTGCGGGCCGATGCCGGTGAGGAAGGCGAGGGCTCGCCGTCCGCGGTCCGGATGTCGTCTCCGGCCGAAGGGATCGGCGCCGGGCACTCACCGGTCGCCGCGCGCGACGTGGCGGACCAAGGTGCGTCTTCTCCGCCCGATGGTCCGGCCGCCGTGCCGGAAGAGACGCGTGCCGAGAGCGGCGGTGCTGTGGGCTCCCCGGTCGCCGGTACCGCCGGCGCCGGGCGCACGGGCGACGACACCGACGACACCGACGACACTGAGGGCACTGAGGGCACCAAGACCACCGGCGACGGCGACACCGAAGACACCAACGGCACCGGCGGCACCGGCAGCACCAAGGACGCCGACGAGGCCGTCCAGGAGGCCTCTGAGGGCCGTTCCGTCGCTCCTGTGGCTGCGGAGGCCTCCGAGGTTCCTGGCGCCTCCACGGCCGCGTCTGGGGCCGTCGCCGCTCACGCTGCCGCGGGCGACGGTTCCCCGGCTCCACGGCCCGGCGTCTTCGCGAGCGTTTCGTTCCACGGGCAGACGATCGCGGATCCCCGGGTGCCTCAGTATCCGAAGTATCCGAGCGCCAAAAAGGACGATGCCACCGTCGAGGACGACGCCACCGTCGAGGACGACGCCACCGTCGAGGACGGCGAGGACGACACCGTCGACGACCAGGCCCTCGGCGTCACCATGATGGACTCGCTCGAAGAGCACGTGAACCACGCCACCAGCCTGGACGCGATCGAGCAGGCCAAGAACGCCACCTACCTCGACTGGATCGGCGGTACCCGCGCCGACGCCGGGTCCATCCCCATCGTCCTGCCGCCCTCACCCGTGTCTCCCGGGCCGCCGCGTACCCGCATGATCGAGCAGCAGGAGCCCGAGCCGGCCGAACGGCCCGGGACGCGCATCATGTCGGAGGCGGACCTGTTCGGCAGCGCGCCGATGCCCGAGCGCCCCGTCGAGCAGATCGCCCCGCCGCCCCCTCCGGCGCCGATGCCGAAGGTGGTCGAGCGGTTCGGCATCCGGTTCCTGTGCGGGGCGGACGACGCGACCGAGCTGTTCAACGGGCTGTATCGCGGACCCCGGTCCGGCCGGCCCCTGGCGCTGCTCATCGTCGGAGATCCGCACACCGGGCAGCGGCGGCTCACCCGGCTCCTCGCCCGTACGCTCGCCGGTGCCGGGGTGGGCGACGGTTCGGTCCGTACGGCCGACGGCTCGGAGCTGCGCGGCGACCACGTGACGGCGGTGACCGCGATCCTGCGCGGCGCCGGGCCGCCGTTGCTGTTCGAGCGGCTGGACCGCGCCGTCCTCGACGCCGCCGATCCCGCGAGGGTCGTGGCCGCCGTCACCGGCGCGCGCGAGAACAAGGCCGCGCTCATCGCCACCTGCGACCCCGCCTCGTACGAACGGCTGCCCGCCGAGCTGACCCGGGTCTTCCAGGTCTTCCGGCTGCCCGACCTGACGAACACCCAGCCCCGGATGGCCCTGCTACACGTCCTGGCCGACGAGCGGCGGGTGACGATCAGTGCCGCCGGGCTCGACGTCGTACGGGCGGACCTGACGCGGCTCACCGGCCACGGCGACCTCGTCGGCGCGCGGCTCGTCGAGGCGTACCTCGACCGCGCGGTCGCCCGGCACATCGACCGGGCCGGCGCCCCGCGTGACCGGATGGTCCTCGTGCCGGTCGACTTCGTCGGGGTGGCCGAGGAGATCGAGCCGGCGCTCCGGCCTCCTCGTGACGTGGACGGCTACCTGCGTGGGCTCGAGGAGATGGTCGGGCTGGACGAGGTCAAGCGGACCGTCGGCGGGCTGGTCGCCGAGGCCCGCATGGCCGCCGACCGGGCCGTCCGCGGGCTCCCGTCCGGCAACCCCAGCCGTCATCTGATCTTCCTCGGCCGGCCGGGCACCGGGAAGGCGACCGTCGCCGGGCTGATCGGCGGCATCTACGCGGCGCTGAACCTCCTCGACACCGGGCAGCTCGTCGTGTGCGGGGCGCGCGACTTCGCGGTCGGCGACACGGCGGCCAAGGTCGCGGCGTCGGTGGACCGGGCCATGGGCGGCGTCCTGTTCGTCGAGGACGCCTACCTGCTGGACCGCATGCCGGCCGCGGTGGAGGAGCTGTCGCGCCTCATGCGGGAGCGGCGCGACAAGTTCATGGTCATCTGCGCGAGCCTGCCCGACGAGATGGAGGGCTTCCTGCTCGCCAACCCCGGTTTCCGCGCGGAGTTCGGAGCGATCATCGAGTTCGGCGAGCCGACCGAGCGGCAGCTCGTACAGCTCTTCTCCCGGCTGGCCGAGCGCGACCTCTACATGCTCGACGAGGAGCTGCGGGTGGAACTGATCGAGCGGTTCGCCGGCATGCGCAGGTACCCGGAGTTCGCGTTCGCCGACACCGTACGCCGCCTGTTCGACCAGATCGTCGCCCGCCAGGCGGCGCGGCTCTCCGGGTCGCGCGTCGACCCGGCGGCGGTGGCGCGGCTGAGCGTGGGCGACCTGCCGGACTCCCAGGCCGGGCAGCTGCTGCACGAGCTCCACCCCGACCGGCGCCGCCCGCCTCACGCCTAGGGCGCGGCGTGCCGCACGGTGCGTTCTCGCCGTGGGGGTCGACGAGATCGTCGGTGCCGGCGGCCGGAGCACGTCGTACGGGTCGCCGGGGCCCGTACGAGGAAGAACCATGCGACTAGACCATGGGGACCACTCGGGAGATGGCCGCCGAATGGCCCTCTTGGGTCATGTCCCGATCGGTCGGTGACGCGTAGCCTCGATGGCAGGTGGGGACGAGCGGAGGTGGACGCGGTGCGTCAAGCAAATGTGGATCTGCGCGTCCACGACCGGGTCGCGCTTGATGAGATCGAGCTCTACTCCGAGATGCTCAGTGCCGTCGCTTCGGCCGAGCGGCCGCTGACGGTCGACGAGATCGACATGGTGCTCGGGATCGGTCACACAGCCCAGTCGTGAGGGCCGCCGTGGTCGGAAGTCTCCGTGGGGGCACGGAGGCGGCCACGGCGACCGCGGCGGAATGTGAGCTTTTTCACGAACGAACGAGTCGGGCGATCGCGGCCGAGGCCTCTTTGACCTTCGCCTCCGCTTCGGGGCCGCCCTCGTCGATGGCCTGCGCCACGCAGTGGCCGAGATGGTCTTCGAGCAGCCCGAGCGCGACCGACTGGAGCGCACGGGTCACCGCCGAGACCTGCGTCAGAACGTCGATGCAGTACTCATCGTCAGCGACCATCCGCTGGAGACCACGCACCTGACCCTCGATCCGCCGCAGGCGGGTCAGGTAGGCGTCCTTGTCCTTCGCGTAGCCGTGCATGAGCCGCAGCGTATACCCCTGTGGGGTAACTGGCAACAGATCGTTTGATTCACACTATTCGGGGTAAAGCACGCGGGCACGGTCAGTGATCACCTCGGACCAGGATGAACGTGCCCCCTTGAGGAGCATGCGGTCGGTAGCGTGGGGGCGAAGGTTCGCTTTCCTGCTGGTTAGCCGTACCATCCTCTCCGGACTGTTCCCGCACTTCAGGAGAAGGACGTGCGATTCCGACTCACGCCGCGTGAGGACAGCTACTACGACATGTTCGCGGACTCCGCGAACAATCTGGTCACCGGCGCCAGGTTGCTCGTGGAGCTCATCAGCGACGGCGGCAACCGTGAGGGGATCGCGGAGAAGATGCGCGCCTGCGAGCACGCGGGCGACGAATTCACTCACGCGATCATGCGCAGGCTCAACGAGAGCTTCATCACGCCCTTCGACCGAGAGGACATCTACCGGCTCGCGTCTTCTCTCGACGACGTCATGGACTTCATGGAGGCGGCGGCCGACCTCGTGGTGCTCTACAAGATCGATGAGCTGCCGGGCGAGGTCGTCGACCAGGTCGAGGTGCTCGAACGCGCCGCCGAACTCACCGCCGAGGCGATGCCGCGCCTGCGCGGCATGAAGAACCTCAGCGAGTACTGGATCGAGATCAACCGTCTCGAGAACCAGGGCGACCAGGTCTACCGCCGTCTCCTCGCCGAGCTGTTCGGCGGTGAGTACGACGCGCTGACCGTCCTGAAGTTCAAGGAGGTCGTCGACCAGCTCGAAGCGGCGGCCGACGCCTTCGAGAAGGTGGCCAACACCGTCGAGTCCATCGCGGTCAAGGAATCGTGACCGCGCGCCGGGCCGACGTGGCCATCGAGGGGAAGGACACGCGAGAGTGGAGTTGACGGCTCTCATCGTCGTGGTCGCCATCGCGTTGTTCTTCAACTACACCAACGGCTTCCATGACGCGGCGAACGCCATCGCCACCTCGGTCTCCACCCGCGCGCTGACCCCCCGCGCGGCGCTGGCGATGGCCGCCGTGATGAACCTCGTCGGCGCGTTCCTGGGCACGGGAGTGGCCAAGACCGTCGGCAGCGGCATCATCGATCCGCCCAAGGACCTGCACGGCCTGACGATCGTCGCCGCCGCGCTGGCCGGCGCGATCGTGTGGAACCTCATCACCTGGTACTTCGGCCTGCCGTCCTCGTCCACACACGGGCTGGTCGGCGGGCTGATCGGCGCCGCGCTCGCGGCGTCCGGCAGCGTCCTGTGGGCGGACGTGCTCAAGAAGGTCGTCCTGTGGATGGTGCTGTCGCCGATCATCGGGCTCATCCTCGGCTACCTGGTGATGACCGGCTTCCTGTGGATCTTCCGCAACTCCTACCCGGGCCGGGTCGGCCGCCGCTTCCGCATCGCCCAGTCGCTGAGCGCGGCGGCGATGGCGCTCGGACACGGCCTCCAGGACGCGCAGAAGACCATGGGCATCATCGTGCTCGCGCTGGTCACGACCGGCTACCAGGACGCGGGCGACTCCCATGTGCCGGTCTGGGTCATCCTGGTCTGCGCGGCGGTGCTGTCCCTCGGCACGTACGCCGGCGGCTGGCGGATCATGCGGACGCTCGGCCGGCGTGTCATCGAGCTCGACCCGCCGAAGGGCTTCGCCGCCGAGGCCACGGCGGCCAGTGTCCTGTACGCCACGGCCTTCATCTGGCAGGCGCCGGTCTCCACCACGCACACGATCACCGCGGCGATCATGGGCGTCGGCTCCACGAAGCGGCTGTCGGCGGTGCGCTGGGGCGTCGCCGGCAACATCGTGGTGGCCTGGATCCTGACCATCCCGGCCGCGGGCATCGTCGCCGCCATCGCGTACGGGATCATCAGCCTGTTCCACTGAAGCCCGTTCCACCGACCGGCATCCGGGACGGAACGCCGGATGCCGGTCGGTCCCGGCTCCCGGTCTCCCCTTGTGAGTCACCGCGCGTACGCCGGTGTCCGGACGGTGCGCAACGATGGTCGGGCTCGGCTCCTCACTCGCTACGCGGACGGCTCGTCCCTCACCGGCCGCTCCGCTCGCTCGTCGCCTCGCCTCTCCTGGGGCTCCGTCCGGACACCTTCTCTGCGCACGTCACCCGAAGCGGCCGGTGATGTAGTCCTCCGTGGCCTTCTCGCTCGGGTTCGTGAAGATCTTGTTCGTATCGTCGATCTCGATCAGGCGGCCCGGCTGCCCCTGGGCGGCCAGGTTGAAGAACCCGGTGGTGTCGCTCACGCGGGCGGCCTGCTGCATGTTGTGGGTGACGATCACGATCGTGTACTGGTCCTTCAGCGACGCGATCAGGTCCTCGATGGCGAGGGTGGAGATCGGGTCGAGGGCCGAGCACGGCTCGTCCATGAGCAGCACCTGCGGCTCGACCGCGATCGCCCGCGCGATGCAGAGCCGCTGCTGCTGCCCGCCGGACAGGCCCGCGCCGGGCCGGTTCAGGCGGTCCTTGACCTCGTTCCACAGGTTCGCGCCGCGCAGGGACTTCTCTACGATCTCGCCGAGCCGGCTCCGGCCGCGGACGCCGTTCAGCTTCAGGCCCGCGGCGACGTTGTCGAAGATCGACATCGTGGGGAACGGGTTCGGCCGCTGGAAGACCATGCCGACCGCGCGCCGGACCGCGACCGGGTCCACGTCCGAGCCGTACAGGTTGAGGTCGTCGAGCATCACCTTGCCCTCGACCCGCGCGCCGGGGATCACCTCGTGCATGCGGTTCAGCGTGCGCAGCAGTGTCGACTTGCCGCACCCGGAGGGGCCGATGAACGCGGTCACGGAGCGGGGTTCGATCGTCATCGAGATGTCCTCGATGGCCCGGGTCTTGCCGTAGTAGGCGTTCAGCCCGGAGATCTCGATCCGCTTGGCCATGGGGGCACTACTCCTATCGGGAAACGGGCTTGCGCAGGCGGGCGATGACGCGCGCCACCAGGTTGAGCAGCATGATGATCACGATCAGGGTGAGTGCGGCCGCCCACGCCCGGTTGATCGCGGCGTCGTTCGGCCGCCCCGCCTGGTCGAAGATGAAGAGCGGCAGGGCCATCTGCGGTCCCTGGAACGGGTTGTTGTTGATCGCCGAGGTCACGAACACCGTCAGCAGCAGGGGAGCCGTCTCGCCCATGACGCGGGCGATGGCCAGCATGATGCCGGTGATGATGCCGGTGAAGGACGTCGGCAGCACGACGAAGCAGATCGTCCGCCACCGGGGCACGCCCAGCGCGTACGAGGCCTCGCGTAGGTCGTTCGGGACCAGCTTGAGCATCTCCTCGGCGGCGCGGACGACCGTCGGCATCATCAGGATCGACAGCGCCAGCGCGCCGGCGAAGCCGGAGAAGCTGAAGCCGAGCAGCAGAAGCCAGAACGCCAGGATGAACAGGCCCGCCACGATCGAGGGCAGGCCGGTCATGACGTCCACGAAGAAGCTGACGAGCTTGGCCAGCCTGCTGTCCCGGCCGTACTCCACCAGGTAGACGGCGGTCAGCACCCCGATCGGGATGGCGATGACGCTCGCCAGCAGCACCTGCTCGACGGTTCCGATGATCGCGTGGTACGCGCCGCCGCCGACGTCGTTGGCGCCGATGCCGTTCAGGGAGTGGGTGAAGAACTCCGGGTCGAACCGCTTGATGCCCTTCGACAGGACCGTCCACAGCACGGACAGCAGCGGGATGACCGCGAGCAGGAATGCGACGTAGACGAAGACCTGGACGATCCGGTCCTTGGCCTTGCGACCGGCGGAGACCCCGCTCAGCGTGGGCTGGTTGAGGGAACTCACACGAACTCCTTGCGGCGGGCGACGATGGCCCGGGCGAGCATGTTGACGACGAGGGTGATCACGAACAGCACCAGGCCGGAGGCGATGAGCGCGCCGCGGCCCATGTTCCCGGCCATGCCGAAGGTGTTCGCGATGTTGGCGGCGAAGGTGTTGCCGCCCGGCTTGAGGATCCGCAGCGAGATGCCGGCGGCCGTGGACAGCACCATCGCGACCGCGATGGTCTCGCCGAGCGCCCGGCCCAGGCCGAGCATCGCGGCGCTGACCATGCCGGAGCGGCCGAACGGCAGCACGGCCATCCGGATGACCTCCCAGCGGGTCGCGCCGAGCGCCAGGGCCGCCTCGACGTTCGCCCGCGGCACTTGGAGGAACACCTCACGCGAGATCGAGGAGATGATCGGCAGGATCATGATCGCCAGCACGATGGCGGCGGTCAGGATGGACTGTCCGCCCACGCTGTCGCCGCCGAAGAGCGGGATCCAGCCGAAGTGGTCGTGCAGGAAGTTCGCGACGTGGGCCATCTTCGGCACGAAGAACTGCAGGCCCCACAGCCCGTACACCACACTCGGCACCGCGGCGAGCAGATCGACCACGTAGCCCAGGCCGGACGCCAGCCGGCGCGGGGAGTAGAAGGCGATGAACAGCGCGATCCCGATCGCCACCGGCGTGGCGAGGATCAGCGCCATGAAGGACGACAGCAGCGTGCCCCACGTGAGCTGCAGGATGCCGAACCGCGGCTGGGCCGCGTCGGGGCTCCACTCCTGTGAGGTGAGGAAGTTGGCCTTGTCCGCCTTCAGAGCCGGGACGGCCTTCGCGATGAGGAACACCGCGATCGCCGCGATGATGAGGAGCAGCAGGATGCCGGAACCGCGGGCGGAGATGCCGAACAGGCGATCCCCCAGGCGGCCGGTGCTGATCCTGCGTCCCCGTCCCCTCTGGGCGCCGGTGGCGCCCTGCTCAAGGGTCTCGCTGGTCACTCGTTCGCACTCCTCGTTCTCGGGGCTGGGTATGCCGCCGAGCCGACGCGGTCGATCCGCGCCGGCTCGAAGACCGTCTCGGTCAGGACAGGCCCTTCACGGCCGCCTGGACCTTGGTCAGGATCGCGTCGGGGATCGGCGCGTACCCGAGGCCGCTCAGGATCGACTGACCCTGCTGGCTGGAGGTGTAGGTGAGGAAGGACTTGACGAACTTCGCCTGCTCGTCGGGGAGGCCCTTCTCGCAGACGATCTCGTACGTGACCAGGACGATCGGGTAGCCGTCCTTGGCCTTGTAGTCGAGCGTCAGCGACAGGTCGTTGCCCTGGCCGGAGACCTGCGCGCCCGCGATCGCCTTGGAGGCGGTGTCGGAGCTGACCTCGCTGTACTGGCCGGAGCCGTTCTGGATCTTGGCGGTCTGCAGCTTGCCGTTGGTGGCGTAGGACAGCTCGGCGTAGCCGATGGTGCCGTCGCCCTGCTTGACGCCGGTGGAGACGCCGTCGGAGCCCTTGAGGCCCTGGCCGCCGGCCGCGGACGGCCAGGTCTTGCCGCCCTCGAACTTCCAGACGTCCGGTGCGGTGGCGAGCAGGAACTTGGTGAGGTTGTCCGTCGTGCCCGAGTCGTCCGAGCGGTGCAGCGGCTTGACCGGCGTGGCCGGCAGCTTCACGCCGGAGTTGTCCTTGGCGATCGCCGGGTCGTTCCAGGTCTTGATCTTGCCGGCGAAGATGCTCGCGAGCGTCTTCGGCGACAGCTGGATGCCGTCCACGCCCTTGAGGTTGTAGATGATCGCGATCGGGCCGCCGACCATGGGCAGGTCGAGCGCCTTGCCGCTCTTGCAGCGGGCGTCGGCGGGGCCGTGCTCCTCGGGCTTGAGCGCCGAGTCCGAGCCGGCGAAGGCGACCTGGCCACCGGTGAACGCCTGGACACCCGCCCCAGAGCCGCTGCCGTTGTAGTTCACGTTCGAGCCGGGGCAGCTCTGCTGGTAGCCCTTGATCCACTCGCTCATGGCGTTCGCCTGAGCCGTGGACCCGGCCGCGTTGACCGTGGACTTCACGCAGTCACCGCTGGCGGCGGTGGTCTTCCCACCGTTGTCGTCCGTACCGCACGCGGTCAGCGAGAGCGCACCCGCAAGGGCCACGCCGCCGAGGGCGGCCAGCCGTGTGCCGATCTTCACCGAAACTTCTCCTCAAGGTAGTTGGGCGGCCCGCCGGGCATTTGTCCAGGTTGGGACCACCGTCGATGCCGACGCTAAGGAGAAGAGGTGTCCACTCACTCTGATCTAGGTGAACGCGGAATGAACTCAGGTGTGATGTCTGGGAAAAGTAGGTGTTACGTGAGGCGACCGTACGGTTAACGGCCCCACATCCGGGCGCGTCGGGGCTGGTGACGCTCCGGTGACTACCTGGTTGACCGCGAGTTGCGGTACATGGCGTCGGTCGAGCGGAGTTCGAAGCCGAGCCTCGTGTAAAGGGCCGTGGCCGCGGTGTTCGACTCGTCGACGTACAGCATGACCGCCGGCAGGCCCCTGCTCTCCAGGTGCCGCAGCCCGGTGACGGTCAGGACGCGGCCCAGCCCGAGCCCCTGGGCGGACGGGTCGACGCCGACCACGTACACCTCGCCGATCGGGCCGTCGTCGTGCACCTTCGTCCAGTGGAAGCCGAGCAGCCCGCCGCCGGCCTCGTCCTCGGCCGCGTCGTCGCGCACGGCGAGGAAGAAGCCCTCCGCGGAGAACCACGGCTCGCGCTCGCGGCGTTCGAGGTCGGCGCGCGTCCACCGGCCCTGCTCCGGGTGGTGGGCGAAGGCGCGGGCGTTGACGCGGACCCAGGCGTCCTCGTCGCGGCCGGGCGTGAACGTGCGCAGGCGTACGCCGGGCGGTGGGGCGACCTCGGGCAGCGGGGCACCGGCCGGGCGCTCCATCTTCCACAGGGCACGGAACCGTTCGAAGCCGACCGCCTCGGCGAGCGCGATGGCGCCGGGCAACTCGCCGTGGGCCCAGACGTTCAGCGTCTCCACCTGACCGGCCAGCGCGGTGACGAGCGCGCGGCCGTGCCCGCGCCGCCGGAACGCCGGGTGCACCGTGAGCTCACCCGCGTCGCCGTCGAGGACGGCCACGCCCGCCAGCGCGTCACCGTCGTAGGCGAGGACGGCGCCGCCGCCGTCCCGCAGGCGCAGCAGGGCGCTCTCGCCGACCGGCCGCACGCCGTCGGCGCGGGCGGCCTCCGCGGTGAGGGCGAGGACCGCCGCCACCTCGTCGTCCGTCAGTTCGTTCCGTACGACCAGGCTCATGCCCGGAGCCTACATAGCCGGGTTCGCGGGGCCTGTTCCGAGGTCTCCTGTCACGATGTGGTTTCAGGGTGTATGCGCCTCCTCCCGTGAGCGTGGTCCGGTGCCATAGCATCTGGGCGCACTGGCTGCGCGCGGAAGGCGGTCGTCGTGGGCGATCCCGGAATGCCGATCATGGCGGGGCTGCTCGCCGTGCCCGTCGGCGTGCTGCTGTTCGTGATCGTGCTGGCCCTGATGGGCCGCCGGTGGATCTCACCCGCCGCGCTCGCGGACGCGCCCTTCGAGGACGACTTCGACGAGCCGGTGCCGTACGCGGAGCCGTGGGGGTACTACGAGCCGCCGCCCGCACCGGCCTCGATGTCGTCCGCCCAGAGCCACGGCCCCGCGCAGCAGCGGCCCGCTCCCCGGCACGCCCTGCCGCCGGCCCCACGGCCCCAGCACGCCCTGCCGCCGGTCGCGCGGCCCCAGCACGCCCTGCCGTCGGCTCCGCGGTCCCAGAGTGCTCTGCCGCCGGCCGCACAGCCTCGCAACGCCCTGCCGCCGGCCGCACGCTCCCAGCACGCCCTGCCGCCCGCGCGGCCGCCGCAGCCTCGGTCCCAGCCGTACGGAGGGCAGCCGGCGCTGCCGCCGGTGGAGAGCCCGCCGGCCCTGCCGCCCGCGCGACCCGCCTACCTGCCCCCTCCGCCGGAGTCCTACGCCCGGCCCGAGCGGCGGGACCCGTACGGCCGCCCGTACGAGCACGACCCGTACGGCCGCCCGGGTCAGCCCGAGCACGAGGACTCCTCGCCCGGCGCCTTCCCCTACGGCCCCTACCGCCAGCAGTAGGAAGCCTGAGCCGGGAGTGTCATTGCTCATCTACGTACTGCCGCTGCTGCTCATCCTCGCGGTGTTCGCCCTGACGCTCCTGTGGGCCCGGTTCCGCGCCGGTGGCAAGCCGGCGCCGCCGCCCTGCGGACCGCCGGGATACCCGTATCCGCCCGGACAGAGCTCGTACGGGCCGCAGACCCCTCCGTACGCGTCCCAGGGATACGGGCCGCCACCTGGACAAGAGTGGCCACCGCCGGGGGAGGGTGGCCACGGGCCGCGGTGACGGCGAACAGGGCGGCTTCGCGATTGAAAGAACAAACCTGTTCGTCCGATCGCTTTGCCGCGGATCGTAGGGATTCACAGTCGCTACGATCGACCCCGGAATCAACGCGCGCCCTTTGGGGAGTGGGTCTCTGTGCAACCCCCGCAGCCGCCGTACGGCGGGCCTTCGGGTCCGGGTTTCGGTCCTCCGCCCGGCCCGCCGGGGCCACCTGGGCCATCCTGGCCTCCGGGCCCAGTGGGGCCGCCTGGCCCACAACGCCCCTCCGGTCCGATGGGCCCGTCTGGACCCCAAGGCCCACCGCTGCCGCAGGGCCCGTCCGGCCCGCAGGGCCCGTCCGGCCCTCAAGGCCCGTCGGGTCCGCAGAGGCCGCCTGAATGGGGACCACCGCCGCCCGACCCGCCCGACCCGCCCGGGCCGAAGAGCGGCGGTGTCGTGGTCATCGTGGTCATCGTGGTGTTCGTGCTGCTCATCGGCGGTGGGATCGGTCTGGCGTTCATGTACGGGTCCGGCAAGCCGGAGAAACCGAAGGCGGCCTCGCCCTCGTACAGTCCGCCGACCACGCTCACGCCCCCGGCCTACAGCCCGCCCGCCTACAGCCCGCCGCCGGAGCCCTCCGAGACGCCGTCCGACACGCCGTCGACGGCGGCGCCGGTGTTCGACCCGCAGCCGGGACAGTGCGTGAAGAACACGGGGACTCCCGCGAAACCGCGTCTGGTGATCTCGGCGTGCACCCCGGGTCGCTACAAGATCGTCGACCGCATCGACGGCACCACCGACATCAAGAAGTGCGACTCGACCGACTACACGTACGCGGTCTGGTTCAACCACCCGAAGTACGTGCTGTGCCTGAAGGACCTCTGAGGAAACCGTCCGGTACCCCGGTCGGCGCAGGGCCGCCGACGGTCAGTGGGGCGCCGGCGCCTCCTCGGCGCGGTGGTCGGGGACGAACCGGTAACCGACGTTACGGACCGTTCCGATGAGCGATTCGTACTCCGGGCCGAGTTTCGCTCGCAGTCGTCGTACGTGCACGTCGACGGTGCGGGTGCCACCGAAGTAGTCATAGCCCCAGACCTCCTGGAGCAGCTGGGCCCGCGTGAAGACCCGGCCCGGGTGCTGCGCGAGGTACTTCAGCAGCTCGAACTCCTTGAACGTCAGGTCGAGCACGCGTCCGCGCAGCCGGGCGCTGTAGGTGGCCTCGTCGATCGTGAGCTCGCCGCGGCGAATCTCGCCGGGCACGTCGTCCGGCTCGGCGGCCGTGGTGCGCCCCACGGCCAGCCGCAGCCGGGCCTCGACCTCGGCCGGGCCCGCCGTCTGGAGCAGCACGTCGTCCAGACCCCATTCCGGGGTGAGCGCCGCGAGACCGCCCTCGGTCACGATGGCGAGCAGAGGTACGTCCAGTCCGGTGGTGCGCAGCAGCCGACACAGGCTCTTGGCCTGCGCGAGATCGCGGCGAGCGTCAACGATCACCACGTCGGACGGGGGCGCGTCCATCAGCGCCACCCCCTCGGCAGGAGCCACGCGGACCGAGTGCAGCAGCAGTCCGAGTGCTGGGAGTACTTCATCGGACGGCTCGAGCACGTTCGTCAGCAGAAGCAGAGTGCTCAATACGGCCTCCTCGCTTGGCGGCCCCCAAAAAGACGTCGAGGACCCGAGGGCAGCGCTGCCCGGATCCCTACTACGGGAGGATATCCAATGACCGACGGCAGCTCACTACCGAGTGGTGTAGACCATAAAAAGGGGGCATCCATGGCGAAGGGCCTGATCAGATACTGGGCGGCCGCGCGGGCGGCGGCCGGTGTGGCCGAGGAGCCGTACGACGCGGCGACACTGGGGGAGGCGCTGACGGCCGCGGCGGCCGGCCGTGGCGACGAGTTCCAGCGTGTGCTCGCCCGCTGTTCCTTCCTCGTCGACGGCGACCCCGCGGGCACCCGCGACCCGGCCTCCGTCCTCCTGCCCGACGGCGCCACGGTCGAGGTCCTGCCTCCGTTCGCCGGCGGATAGCCGCCGCGGAGCGCGCGGCGTCCGCGACATCCCACCGACGGTCTGACCGGGGGCACGCGAGTAACCCGGTGGAGCGATCCCGCCCCCGCGAACGTCATTACCGGAGGTGACTCGCCGGGGCCCGGGGCGCCGGTAATGTGATCACGAATCGGCGACGGGAGAGACATGCGCAAGGTACTGGTGATCTTCCTGATCTTGCTGATCGGGCTGGTCATCGCCGCCGATCGGATCGGGTTGTGGGTGGCGCAGGACCAGATAGCCAAGGAGGCCGCGTCGCAGTACGACCTCGACCACAAGCCCAAGGTCAAGATCAAGGGCTTCCCGTTCCTGAACCAGGCGCTGAACGGCAGGTACGGCGAGATCGACATCAACGTCGGCGACGTGACCCAGCTGGGCGTGCACCTGACCGATACGGAGGTCACGCTGAAGGGCGTCGACGCGCCGCTGTCCGACGCTCTCCACGGCGACGCCTCGAAGATGGTGGCCGACACGGCGACCACCACGGCGACCGTCTCCTACGACGACGTCAACAAGCAGGCGCCGCACGGGATGAAGGTCTCGGCCAAGGGCAAGGCGCTGCAGGTGCGCGGTCCGGTCACCGTCCTCGGCATCAGCCGTACGCTCAGCGCCACCGTGTCCGTGCGGCCGTCCGGGCGTAAGATCCGGGTGGTGCCGCAGACGGTCGACGCCGGTGGCACGGCGATTCCCGTCACGCTGGTCCAGCAGGCCTTCACCTTCACCCTGCCGGTGAAGGGCCTCCCGGCGAACACCACGATCAGCGACGTCGAGGTCCAGCCGGACGGCCTGCGCGTCACGACCACGGGACAGCACGTCAACCTCGAGAGCCTCGCCGAGCAGCACTGACCCCGGATGCGGGCTCCCGCGCTCGCCGGTGCTCCCGATCGCGTGAGATCCGGCCCGCCCGGGCCGATCGTTTTTGGAGCGGTCCGGAATCAAGCGCCTTATGGTGAACCTACCGGCGTCTTGGTACGTGTCTGAGGTGTGGGACCGACTGCGAACGAGGGCCTTCTCCGCGCCCTGTACGCCGAACACGGGGGGCCGCTCCTGGGTTATGTCCTGCGCCTGACCGAGGGCGATCGGCACCAGGCGGAGGACGTGGTCCAGGAGACGCTGCTGCGCGCGTGGCGACATCCGGAGGCGCTCGACGGCCGGCCGATCCGGCCGTGGCTGTTCACGGTGGCCAAGAACCTCGTCCTCGACGCCCACCGGGCGCGCCGGTCGCGTCCGCCCGAGACCGGTGAGGCCGGGCTCGCGGCCGTTCCGGCCACCGATGAGATCGGCCGTGCGCTGGAGTCGTGGACGTTCGCCGAGGCGCTCGCCGACCTGAGCCCCGAGCACCGGGCGGTGCTCATCGAGACCTATTACCGGGGACGGTCCGTCGCCGAGGCGGCGGCGACGCTCGGCGTGCCGCCCGGCACGGTGAAGTCGCGGTCCTACTACGCGCTGCGCGCGCTCAAACTCGCACTGGAAGAACGGGGGTTGGCGCCATGACATCGAGCACCGAATGCTCGCGGCTGCGGCTGTCGCTCGGTGTGTACGTCCTCGGCGCCATCGAGCCCGCGGAACGCGCCGAAGTGGACGCCCACCTGAGCGTCTGCGGGCGCTGCCGGGACGAGCTCGCGTCGCTGGCCGGCCTGCCCGCCATGCTGGGGCGGGTCACCGAGGAGCAGATCGAGCAGCTCACCCCGCCACCCGCGGAGCTCCTGGAGTCGGTCCTGAGCAAGGCCGCGAACGAGAACCGCGCCCGGCGCCGCAGGGAACGCGCCCTGTGGATCGCCGCCGCGGCGGCGCTGATCGTCATCGTCGGCGTCGGCATCCGGGCGATGGTGGGGAGCGGCGGCGGCACCGTCGCCGAACGCTCCCCGCGCCCGCCCCGTCCGCCGGCCACGACCACCGCCCCGATCCGGACGGTGAGCGCCAAGGACCCGGCCACGGGCGTCCGCGCCCGGATCGACCTGCAGCCCAAGCTGTGGGGCACGGCGTTCAACGTACGGGTGAGCGGCGCGCCGCAGGGCTCCCACTGCCATCTGGTCGCCACGGACAAGAAGGGCCGCAAGGACATCGCCGGCGGCTGGGAGGTGCAGTACATGGGCGGCTCCGCCAGCTTCGCCGGCGCGTCGATGATCCACGAGAACGACCTCGCGTCGGTCGAGGTGCTCACCACCGAGGGACGGCGGCTGGTACTCGTGAAACTCTGAGGGAATGCCGGGGGCGGCACACTCCTTGGAGTAGGTGATGATCGGTCTTTACGTCGCGCTGGCGGCACTCGCCGCCGCCACCGCGCTCGGCGTGGTGTGGCGGAGGCGCAACGGCGTGCTGCGCGAGAGCCCGGAGCGGAAGGACGGCGAGGTGGAGCGTCTCGGCGAGACGGAGCTGGGTGCGGCGCTGGGCGCGCGGGCGACGCTGGTGCAGTTCTCGTCGGCGTTCTGCGCTCCGTGCCGCGCGACCCGGCGGGTCCTGACCGAGGTGACCGGCCTGGTCGACGGCGTGGCCCACATCGAGATCGACGCGGAGTCGCACCTGGACCTGGTTCGCCGCCTCAACGTGCTGCGCACCCCGACCGTGTTCATTCTGAACGCCGACGGGCACATCGTCCGCCGCGGCTCGGGCCTTCCTCGCAAGGCGGACATCGTCGCCGCCCTCGGCGAAGCCGTCGCCTGAGCGGTTGCCCACGATGAATCCCTCGGCGCCGACGTCGCAGGTCGGTGGGGAAATTGTGATCTCGATCGGCGAGACGGCATTTTACGCGGAGCGAGACGCCGCTTACTATCGTGTCGTGCGATCCTGGACAGAGCTGCTGACCAAGCGGCGGGCGGTCGACTTCTGCCGCGTCGCGACGGCGCTCTGTCGTACGGCCTGAGCTGGTTGGCCCTCTCGTAGCCCGTCTCACTCGCCGCCGTCATCAGGAGCATCTTCCGATGCAGGTCGACCCTAGAGGCCAGCGTTTCGCCGCGGTTCTCACATCCATCGTCCTGATCGTCGTCTTGGTGACCAGCAGCTGGCTGCTGCTGGCGGTTCAGGCCGTGGTGTTCCTCGTCGGAGTCCTGTTCGGTCTCCGGAGTGCGCCGTACGGCCTGATCTACCGGGCGCTCGTCCGCCCTCGGCTCGGCCCGCCCACGGAGCTCGAGCCGGAGGCCCCGCCCCGCTTCGCGCAGGGGGTGGGTGCGGTGTTCGCCCTGGCAGGAGTGGTCGGGTACGCCCTGGGTATCCCGGCGCTGGGGATGATCGCTACCGCGTTCGCGCTGGTGGCGGCCTTCCTTAACGCCGCCTTCGGGCTGTGTCTGGGCTGCGAGGCCTATCTGCTCATCCGCCGGCTCACCCCTGGGCGAGCGACGTCCTGATACGGAGTTCGCCCGGCTCGTGACCATGCCGCGAGTGCCCGTAAGACCCGTAATGCCACTCCAACTAGGAGGACAACAGCATGAGCCGCTCCGACGTCCTGGTCGACGCCGACTGGGTGCAGGCGCACCTCGATGACCCCGGGATCGTCCTCGTCGAGGTCGACGAGGACACCAGCGCGTACGACAAGGGTCACATCCGTGGCGCCGTCCGTATCGACTGGAAGACCGAGCTGCAGGACCCGGTACGCCGCGACTTCGTGGACAAGACCGGTTTTGAGAACCTTCTTTCGGAGAAGGGCATCGCCAACGACGACCTGGTCGTCCTCTACGGCGGGAACAACAACTGGTTCGCCGCGTACGCGTACTGGTACTTCCGCCTCTACGGCCACCAGAACGTCAAGCTCCTCGACGGCGGCCGCAAGAAGTGGGAGCTGGACTCCCGCGACCTCGTCCAGGACACGCCGTCCCGGCCGAAGACCGACTACACCGCCAAGGAGCAGGACGCCGCGATCCGCGCGCTCCGCGACGAGGTCGTCGACGCGATCGGCGACAAGAACCTCGTCGACGTCCGCTCGCCGGACGAGTTCACCGGCAAGCTGCTCGCCCCGGCCCACCTGCCGCAGGAGCAGGCGCAGCGCGGTGGCCACATTCCGACGGCCCGCAACATTCCCTGGTCGAAGGCGGCCAACGACGACGGCACGTTCCGCTCCGACGACGAGCTGCGCGCGCTGTACGAGGAGGCCGGCGTCGACCTGTCCAAGCCGACGATCGCCTACTGCCGCATCGGCGAGCGGTCGTCCCACACCTGGTTCGCCCTGCACGAGCTGCTGGGCCTGCCGGACGTGAAGAACTACGACGGATCCTGGACCGAGTACGGATCGCTCGTCGGTGTACCGATCGAGCTGGGGGAGGCGAAATGACGGACGGCTGCGGGGCACCGGCTCAGACGGCGAGCCTGCCCGCCACGGTGGATCTGACGAACGAGGCGGTCATCCAGGGCACCGTCGTACGCGGAGGCGACGCCGTCTCCGGCGCGTACGCACGGCTGCTCGACGCGACCGGCGAGTTCACCGGCGAGGTCGTGACCAGCGACGAGGGCGTGTTCCGGTTCTTCGCCGCGCCCGGTGACTGGACCGTGCGCGTGCTCGCGCCGGGCGGGGTCAGCATCGACTCGGCGGTCACGGCGCAGACCGGTGAGGTCGCCAACGTCAAGGTCGCCATCTAGACGCCGACAGCACGACGAGATCCCGCCGTCCGCCCGGACGGCGGGATCTTTTACTTCAAATCACGTGAAATCGTGACCCGGGTGACCAGGGAGTACCCGCTACGATCGCGTACTGTGCTGCGCTCGTCCCCCGTGACCTTGCCCTGGACCACGCTTCGGCTGGCCGGGCGCTTCGCGGTGCCGCTGGCGCTCTGGTTCACGATCGGCCAGGTCCTGCGCTATCTGCTGTTCCTCGGGGGCTACCACTTCGGGATGCATCACGCGTCCGTGCCGATCTTCGTCATCAGCCTGATCGTCATGGTCACGCTCGGGGTCACCGTGGCGATGCTGCACAGCGTCAAGGACGGCCTGCCCGGGGTCAAGAAGCGCGAGCTCGACGAGTCCCTCACCTCCTGGACGGCGGCGGAGGAGGAGACGATCCTCGACGCGGTCACGCGCGCCATGCTGCCGTTCATGATCTTCTATCTGGCCTGGAGCTGGTACTCCCAGGACGCCCAGGACTTCGAGCAGTCGGCGGCGGGCCGGGGCAACGCGCAGGGCGGCGTCTTCGGCCAGATCCAGGCGATGAAGCTGACCGTCGCCCTCGATCACCACGTCTGGGTGGCGATCGGGCTGACCGCGGCCTTCCTGGTGCTGAAGTTCATCGCCGAGCGCTTCGTCGAGCCGCGATGGCCGCGCTTCGGCGGCATCGCGATCGCGCTGTTCGAGGTGAACTGGACGCTGTTCGGGATCTTCAGCGTCAACAAGGCCCGCAACGGCCTGACGGACTGGATCACGGGCCGCGTCTTCTGGCACTGGCTCGGAGAGATCACCGGACCGGCGTTCGGCTGGTTCGACGCGCTGTGGCCCTCGTTCAAGGAGGCGGTGCTCGGCGGTCTCGTCTGGCTGGTCATCGCCGGCGTCGTGCTCGGCGTGGACGCCGACGAGGAGACCCAGCTCGGCCGTGGCAGGGTCGGCCGCGGCCTCGCGTCGGCCAGCGGCATGGACCGGCCGCACACGCCGTGGGAGGTCATCACGCGCGAGTGGCGCGACAAGTGGCTCCCGACCGTCTACGGATTCCGAATGGTCTTCCGCTCGGGCCTGCTGCCGTTCATGGTGTTCTGCGTCCTGTTCGCCGGGCTGGACGATGGTGCGCTCCTGCTCCAGCGCGGCGTCTATTACCTGCTCGGGCCGCACCCCATCGCCTACTGGATGCCGACGCTCCAGGTCATCTACTTCTTCGCCGAGCTCCTCCACCAGATCCTGCGTGTCTGCCTGATGGCCGCGGCGTTCGACATGGTCGTCACCCGGGTCAGTGGGCGAAGCGCAACACCGGCGTCGGTTCCGACGGTTTCCGCGTCTGCAGTCCGCCCGGCCGGGCCTCGAGTACAACCGAACTGACCAGGTTCGCGGGCACGGTCGCGCCGACCGACACCTGCGACACGGTGCCGGCCGTCGGCTCGCGGTCGGGATCGGTCTCCCCGCCGGCCGACCACACGTGCCCCGCGCGGTCGCGGACCGTGTAGGCGATGGCCGACAGTTGCTTGACGCCCTGGGCGTCGAGGGGCTGCGCGTCCACGATGAGCTTGAGGTGCACGGACCCGGCCGGCGCACCGGTGCTCTTGGCCGACCCGGTCGTGTCACGGCCGAGCAGCCGCAGCCGCACCCGTCCGAGCGTGCCGGTGCCGCCGCGGCGTACGACGGTCACGCGCTCCCTCGTCTGGTACCCCCGCGACTGGTGGTCGGTGTCGATCCACTGGACCGTGAGGAACCCGGGGACGAGCAGGATCACCCCCGCCACCTCGATCGCCCGCCGCGTGCCGTTGCTCAGCCGGCGGCGCCGCTCGACCGGATCCGGGACCGTCTCTTCGAGCGGATCCCGTATCGTCCACTCCATCGGGTCATACGTCATGAGGTCTTCAGCGCGTAGTCGGGGGTGGGATGGGCGGCGAGTCGCGCGGCCCGGTCACCGTCGATGCCCAGGTCGATCGATGTCTCACCGCTCAGGTTGTTGTAGAGGTCGGCGGTCCCGATCACGATGCGCGCGCCGGCGAGCCGGTCCTTGGGGATCTCGAAGATGTACGTCGCCGGCGCCCACAGCATCGGCTGGAACCCGCTGCTGTTGTCCGGAAGGTCCGCCCGCCCGCTCTCGTCGTACGTCACGCCGCCGCGCGTGACCAGCCGCACGTGGCCGGGCGTGAACGGCTTCTTGTTGCTCTTGATCTGGGCCTGCACGATCACGAAGAGGCCAAGGCTCTTCATCACCTTGCCCTTGGTGCCCAGGAACGACGGCTTGCTGATCGCGCTCGCCACGTCGACCTTGGCGACCTTCACGCTGAAGTCCGGGGTGTCGACGGCCGCGCCGATGCGTCCCTTGCTCAGCAGGGGGTCCTGGAGGCGGTCCTCGATGTGCGGTTTGACGGTGTAGAGCCACATCGTCAGCGCCGCCAGGCCGGCCGTCAGCACGGCCGCCACGGCCTTCCGCGCCGCGCTCATGACGTCGCTCCCAGGCGTACCGGCACCTTCACCTCGGCCTTGATGGGGGACTGCTTGGTCACGCTCCAGTAGAACTCGTCGGTGGTGAAGCTCTGGCCGTACTCCCACAGGCGCAGTGCCACGGTCAGCGTACGCGGCGCGGTGGCGTTGCCCAGCTTCCAGACGACCTGCACGACGACGGGCAGCCGCGGATGGATCTCGCTGGTGACCTGCCCGTTGACGTCGCCCTGGGTGTCCATGAGGTCGGGCTCGGCGTACTTGCCGGGCTTGGGCTCGGCGGTGATGCCCTCGACGAACGAGCCGACGCCGTACGACTTGTCGCCCAGGTCGGTGACCCGCATCCGCACGATGAGGAGGTTGGCCACCGGGTCGAAGGAGCTCAGCTTCATCCGCCCGGAGCGCGCGTCGAGGATCTGGATGTCGAACAACCCCTGGTTCACGGTGCGCCCCGCGACGCTCTGGACCGGCCCATTCGGCTGCGCCCGCAACCCCCCGGCCGCGGCCGTCACCGCGGTGAGCACCACGAGGACCCCGATGATGATCAACGTCACCCGCAGCCGCCGGCGCGGCTTCGCCTCGGCGGGCGGGCGCGGCGCCACCGGCTGGTCGTAGTAGACGTTGATGGGCCCCTCTCCGCCGGGATAAGGGCCAGGCGCGCCGTTCCTGTTGGTTCGCTCGGTCATGAGTCCTCCTGCGTCGGAGGGTGTGACCACAGGGGCGCGTCTTCGATTCCCTCGCTTCGCTCGGTCATGGGTCCTCGATCTGGTGCAGCGACGCGCGTGTCCCGTCATCCATTCCGCGGCCTCGTGTCCTCGGCGTCCTCCGCCTTCGGCAGGAAGCCGGTGAGGTCCATGCCGTCGTTCGAGTCGCCGCCCGGGACGAAGGGCATCATGATTGTTCTCATCTGCTCGGAGACCTCGGCGGTGGCCTGGGAGATCAGCTCCATGATGGCGGCGGCGAGTTCGCCGCTGTCGAGTTTCCGGTAGACGCGGGGGTCGAGCCGGATGTCCTTGACCTGCCCCTGCGATCCGACGACCACCGTGACGAGCCCGTCGGGTCGCTTCGCCGTGGCACCGACCTCGGCGAGTTCGCGCCGCATCTCCTTCAGCTGCTCGATGCGCCGTGTGTAGTCGTCACCGGGAATGCCGAGGGGCGCGTCAGGCTCGGCGCTCATCCATTACCTCCGGGTTCACTCGCTCGTCGTCGGCACGAACAAGTGGGACGCTGAACTCGTAGGGCAGGTTCCCGGCGGCATTCCGGCCGGACATGGAGTATCGAGCATAAAGCAGACATGCGGAACCTACAGCGGCTTTGTGTCCGGGGGCTCCGGCGCGGTAAGGGGGAGATGGCCTTGCCCGCGACCGCCGGTCCTCGCCGGGCCGCGGCGAAGTCGACACACCGAGGTGTCGAATCCGGGCCGAACCGTTCGTATGGAGGGTGAGGCCGGCACGGCGCCGGCGGTGACACAGGGAGGATCATCGTGAAGCACTACCTGCTCGCCATCTACCAGCCCGACACGGACGCCCCTCCGCCGCCCGAGTACCTGGAGCCGATCATGCGGGAGGTGGAGGCCGTGAAGGCCGAGCTCAAGGCGGCCGGCGCCTGGGTGTTCAGCGCCGGCCTGCATTCTGCGAGCACGGCCACCGTGGTGCGGCGGAAGGGTGATGAGACGCTCACGACCGACGGCCCGTACATCGAGGGCAAGGAGCACCTCGGCGGGTTCACGGTCATCCAGGCGCCCGATCTGGACGCAGCCCTGGAGTGGGGCCGCAAGCTGGCCGGGGCGACCACCCTTCCCATCGAGGTCACCCCGCTGCGGGACGGATCGTGTGGCTGACGCGCCACGGGTGGCCACGGCGGTGATCGAGCGGGTCTTCCGCGAGGAGTACGGGCGCGCGGTGGCCGTGCTGACCGGCGCCTTCGGTGACATCGGCGCCGCGGAGGAGGCGGTCCAGGAAGCCTTCACCGAGGCCGTACGCCGGTGGCCGGCCACCGGTGTGCCGCCGAGCCCGGCGGGCTGGATCGTCACCACCGCCCGCAACCGGGCGATCGACCGGTTCCGCCGGGAGGCCTCCCGTGCGGACCGGCACGCCCAGGCGGCGCTGCTGCACAGCTCCGGCGAACCGTCCGAGGAGGGCCCGGTGCGCGACGACCGGCTGCGTCTGATCTTCACCTGCTGTCATCCCGCGCTCGCCCCGGCGGCGCGCGTCGCGCTGACCCTGCGGCTGCTGGGCGGGCTCACCACCGCGGAGATCGCACGCGCCTTCCTGGTGTCCGAGCCGACCATGGCCCAGCGGCTGGCCCGCGCGAAGGGCAAGATCCGCGACGCGCGGATCCCCTACCGTGTCCCCGTCGACGCCGACCTGCCCGACCGCCTGCGGGCCGTTCTGGCCGTCATCTACCTGGTCTTCAACGAGGGGTACACGGCGAGTTCGGGCGAGCGGCTCGTCCGGGCGGACCTCTGCGCGGAGGCCGTACGCCTCGGACGGCTTCTCGCCGAGCTCATGCCCGACGAACCGGAGGTCATGGGGCTGCTCGCGCTCATGCTGCTCACCCAGTCGCGCCGGGCCGCCCGCACCACCGCGGACGGCGAGCTGGTGCTCCTGGCCGATCAGGACCGCGGCCGGTGGGACCGGAACCTCATCGCCGAAGGCCAGGCCCTCGTCCGGCGATGTCTTCAGCGCGACCGGCCCGGCCCGTACCAGGTCCAGGCGGCGATCAACGCCGTCCACAGCGACGCGCCGACCGCGGCCACCACCGACTGGCCGCAGATCCTGCGGCTGTACGACCACCTCCTGTCGCTGGCCCCGAGCCCGGTCGTGGCTCTCAACCGTGCCGTCGTGGTGGCCGAGGTCGACGGACCGCGGGCGGCGCTCACCCTCGTCGACGCCCTCGACCTCGACGGCTACTACCTTTTCCACGCCATTCGCGCCGACCTGCTCCGCCGCCTCGGCCGGCGCACCGAGGCGGCGTCGGCGTACGAAGCCGCGATCGCCCGCACCGGCAACGCGTCCGAACGCACGTTCCTGCAGCGCAGGCACCAGGCGCTCGTCCGGGCCGGGTGAGCCGCTCGTACGGACCGGTCGGGGCGAGCCCATCGCGCGTCGAATTCGCGCCGTATTTCGTGCGACCATTCGCAGTAACATCACCTTTTGTGCCACCTTTGCCGGTGTGCTGTACCTGACCCACCGGCGGGTACCGGACTCGGACCGGCTGAAGGGGGATGCGTGAGGGCAGTGAAGCTGGGCGGCCTCGCCGTCGCGGGAGCCCTGGGCCTCGTGGCGTTCACCAGCGCACCTCCCGCCGTGGCGCTCAAACCGACGCCCAGAACCAGCCCCCGTGCCACGCAGTCGCGCAAGCCGCCGGCCAAGTCCACGCCCACGGTCGCGCCCTCCCCGACCATCCAGTGCAATCCGCCGCAGGCGGTCGCGTCGCTGACCACCGAGCCGTGGGCGCAGCAACAGCTCGACTTCACCCGGGCCTGGAACATGACCAAGGGCAAGGGCGTCACCGTCGCGGTCGTCGACAGCGGCATCGACGTGACCCACCCGCAGCTCGCCGGGCGCGTGACCTCGGTGGACCTCACGCACACGAGGACCACTGACTGCATCGGGCACGGCACCGCGGTCGCCGGGATCATCGCCGCCCAGGACCGGCGATCGCAGAACGTGCCGTTCGTCGGTGTCGCGCCGGACGTGCGCCTGCTCTCGGTGAAGTTCACCAATCAGGAGCACATCCAGGGCTCCGACCCCAACCTCGCCAAGGCGATCCGGGAGGCCGCGGCGCTGAAGGCCAAGGTTATCAACGTCTCGGTGCAAGCGCCGGACACCCCCGATCTGAAGGCGGCGGTCAAGTACGCGCAGTCGCGCGACGCGGTCGTCGTCGCCGCGGCCGGAAACGTCACCGACCAGAACAGGGGCACGGTCGGCCCCGCCTATCCCGCCGAATACCCGGACGTCATCGGCGTCGGCTCGCTCACCTCCGGCGGTGCCGTGGCCGACACTTCCAACACCACGACGAAGGTCAGCGTGAGCGCCCCGGGCCAGGCCGTGGCCACCACCTGGCCCGGCGGTTACGCGCCGAACGAGGAGGGCAGCAGCTTCGCCGCGGCGTTCGTCTCCGGCACGGCGGCTCTGGTCCGCGCCTACCATCCCAAGCTCAACTACAAGCAGGTCAAGGCCAGGATCGAGGCCACGGCCAACGGCTCGGCCGGTGTCGGTTCCGGAGCCGGCATGATCAATCCATGGCAGGCGGTCACAGAGTTGCTGCCGGGTGAGGACTCCGGCTCGGCCGGCGCGCCGCCCGGTGCCACGGAGCCGGGCAGCGGGCACGCGATCCAGATCGCCTACCGCAAGCCTCCGGACCGGCGGACGCGTTCGGTCGCCCTGGTGGTGACGGGCGCCGCGCTGGGCGCGGTCGTCATCGCGGTGGCCGCCGGCGTGTTCGTCCCGATGGGCCGCCGCCGGGGCTGGCAACCCGGCCGCCGCTCCGTCGGCTCCGACGCCAACGACACCTGACAGTCCCTACCGAATCCTCGCGGCAGGGCAGGGGTTCCCCGCGGTCTCCGCGGTCCCGCCCGGAGGACTCCGCCGCGACCGGTTCCCTTACGCGGCGGGTCAGCCTTCCTCGTCGCCCCCGACGTACGCGGTCTGGATGAGGCGGTTGCCGGTGCGCCGCTCGACGAAGTGACCCCGGCCCGGCGGCAGCGGAGTCGGCCGCACGTTGCCGAACAGGGCGCCCTCGTCCTTGTTCCCGGACAGAATCAGAGCGGGGTTGGCCATGTCCTTGATGCGCTGGATCACCGGGTCGAACATCGCGCGTCCGGCGCCGCCCATCGCGCGGGCCAGCACCACGTGCAGGCCGATGTCGCGGGCCTGTGGAAGGAGGTCCACGATCGGCGCCAGGGGGTTGCTCGACGTGGCCACGAGGTCGTAGTCGTCGATGATGAGGTAGAGGTCCGAACCCTGCCACCAGGACCGGTTGCGCAACTGCTCCGGCGTCAGGTCCGAGGTCGGCAGCCGGGTGACCAGCGCGCCGTGCACGTCCTCGAGCAGCGAGGTCGCGGACGTGCTCGCCGCGGCGTACCCGATCCGATGCTCGGTGTCGGCGGTGTCGAGCAGCGAACGCCGGTAGTCGAGGAAGATCAGCCGCGCCTCTTCCGGCGTGTTGCGCGCGATGATGCCCTCCGCGATGAGCCGCAGGATGTTGGACTTGCCCGACTCGGTGTCGCCGACGACGACGAAGTGCGCGTCGTTGTCGAAGTCGAGCATGACGGGCGACAGGGTGTCCTCGTCGATGCCGATCGGGATCCGCTTGCCGGACGCCGCGGGGGGCGGCAGCGTCGTGAGTTCGAGCCTGGCGGGCAGCAGGCGTACGGGCGGCGCGGCCGGGCCGTTCCACGCGCTCGCGACCGTGTCCACGAACGACCGGACCCCGTCGGCGAGATCGTCCGCGGTCGGCCTGCCGTCGACACGCGGTAGCGCGCCGAGGAAGTGCAGGCCGTCACGGGTCAGCCCGCGCCCAGGCGAGTTGTGCGGCACGTTGTCGGCGAGCTTGCGGTTGATCTCCGACTCGTAGGGGTCACCGAGCCGCAGCTCCACACGGGTGCCGAACAGGTCCCGGATGTTCATCCGGAACTCCGACCACTTGTTGGTCGAGGCCACCACGTGAATGCCGAAGCCCAGGCCGCGCGCGGCGAGGTCGGTGATACCGCTCTCGATCGCTTCGAACTCCTGGCGGAGCAGCAGCCAGTTGTCGACGACCAGGAAGACGTCGCCGAACCCGTCGCCGGGCACCTTGCCCTCGGCGCGCAGCCGGCGGTACGTCGCGACGGAGTCGATGCCCCGCTCGGTGAACTCCCGCTCCCGCTGGGTGAGGAGGGTTCTGATCTCGGCGACCGTACGCCGGACGCGGTCGCCGTCGAGGCGGGACGCGACGCCGCCGACGTGCGGCAGTCCCGCCAGGGACGAGAGCGTGCCACCGCCGAAGTCGAGGCAGTAGAACTGCACCTCCTGCGGCGTGTGCAGGAGCGAGAGCGAGGCGATCAGGCCGCGGAGCATCGTCGACTTGCCGCTCTGCGGGCCGCCGACGACCGCGACGTGCCCGGCGGCGCCGCTCAGGTCCACCCACATCGGATCGCGCCGCTGGTCGAAGGGGCGGTCGACGATGCCGACCGGGGCGCAGAGCCGGCCCCGGCCCTCCCAACCGGGCGAGGTGAAGCCCTGCTCCGGCGTGGCCTGGAGCCCGGGGATCAGCTGGTCGAGCGTTGACGGGTCGTCGAGCGGCGGCAGCCAGATCTCGTGCGCGGGCGGGCCCTGGCCGGCGAGCTGCCGGACCACGATGTCGAAGAGGCTGTCCTCGACGCTCGACTCGTTCGCGTCGTGGGTGTGCTCCGGCTCCGGATCCGCGATCACCTGCGGCGCCAGGTAGTCGGGCATGAAGGGCACGATCTGCGGAACGACGCGCGGACCGCCGCCCTCCTCCACGCCGTCCTCCGGCTTGTAGGTGCCGGAGACGTACGCCGCCTTGAACCGCGTCATGCCGGTCGTGTCGAACTTCAGGTAGCCGTTGCCGGGTTGTGAGGGCAGCTCGTACGCGTCGGGCACACCGAGCACGACGCGGCTCTCCATGGCCGAGAAGGTGCGCAGGCCGATGCGGTACGACAGGTGGGTGTCGAGGCCGCGGAGCTTGCCCTCTTCCAGCCGCTGCGACGCGAGCAGCAGGTGCACGCCGAGCGATCGTCCGAGGCGGCCGATCATCACGAAGAGCTCGGCGAACTCCGGTTTGGCCGACAGCAGCTCGGAGAACTCGTCCAGCACCACGAACAGCGTCGGCATCGGCGGGATCTGGGCGCCCCGCTCGCGCGCCGTCTCGTAGTCGCGCAGCGAGGCGTAGTTGCCGGCCGCCCGCAGGAACTCCTGCCGCCGCACCATCTCGCCGTGCAGCGCGTCGTACATGCGGTCGACCAGCGGCAGTTCGTCCTCCAGGTTGGTGATGACCGCCGCGACGTGCTGGAGACCGTCGAGGCCGAGGAAGGTCGCGCCACCCTTGAAGTCGACGAGGACGAAGTTGAGCACCTCGGACGAGTGCGTCACCGCGAGGCCGAGGACCAGGGTGCGCAGCAGCTCGGACTTACCCGAACCGGTCGCCCCGATGACCAGGCCGTGCGGGCCCATGCCGCCCTGGGCCGACTCCTTGATGTCCATCTCGACCGGCCGGCCGTCGGCGGAGACGCCGATCGGGACGCGGAGCCGGTTGCGCGGCGGCCGCGGGCGCCACAGGACGCGGGTGTCGAGACGAGTCGGGTCGCCGATGCCGAGCAGCGAGGTCAGGGTGCGGTTCGCGTGCAGCGCGCTCTGCTCGGGCTCGCTCGCGCCGCTGGCGCGCAGCGGGCACAGCTGCCGTGCGAGACCGTCCGCGGATCCCATCTCCAGAGCGTCGGGCTTGCCCAGGCGCTGGAAGACGTCCTTGCCGGTGCGGTCGCGCTTGACGATGCTCAGCCGGTCGGGGCGTACGTCGAGCCGGAGCATGGTCGACTCGGGCGTCGGCGCGATGGCGCCGGTGAGGTCGATGACCGTGACGCCGTCGATGCCGTCCGCGCTGATCTGGCTGTCCATGCTGATGGCCCCGCCGTCCACGATGACGATGTGGTACGGCAGGTCATCGGCCGACAGGCCGGGCGTGAACCGGGGGCGGTCCTTCAGCTCGGCCCCGAGCATCTGCTCCAGCTCGGAGATCGACTTGGCCATCAGCCGCACCGGGCCGGCGGCGTCGGTGTCTTCCGGATGCATGGTGTGCGGGAGCCACTTCATCCAGTCCCACATCGGCATCCGGTCGGCCGACGCGCACACCGAGATGCGCAGGTCGTCGGGGGAGTGGAAGGACGCCGCCTGCGCCACCAGGGCGTACACCAACTCGCGTACGGCGCGGGGCTCCCCGACGGGCAGGATGCGTGCGAACGAGGCGAGCGACACCGCGATGGGCAGGTTCGGCACGGTGGAGTGCGCGCGTACGAACCGGCGGAGCGCGCCCGCCGTCATCGGTTCGAGGTCCTCGACCGGCTTGGTCTCCGGCGGGATCAGCTGGATCGCGAGCCGCTGCGGGCCGCTGCCGATGCGGATGTTGCCGAAGTCGGAGTCACTCGGCCGGCGCTCCCAGAGCCGCGCGCTCATCACCAGCGACCACAGGGACGCCGGGTCGGGGCTGTTCCACTCCAGCGCCTCCCGCTGCTGCGCGCTGGCACGGCGGACCTTCTGGCGAACCTGCCCCAGGTAGCGGAAGTAGTCGCGCCGGGCGCCGTTGAGGCGCTGCTTGCGGTCGCCGGTGCCGCGGGTGATCTGGCCGAGCATCATCCCCATCATCGACAGCGACATCATGCCCGAGGACAGGAACATCATCGGGTTCGATCCGGGCACCACGAGCATGAAGGCCATCGCCCCGCCGCCCGCGAGCATCGGGACGTACGTCATCAGCGCCTGGAAACCCGCCGACTGCGTTTCCGGGATTTCCGGCGGCGACTCGAGAAGGATCTCACCGCGAGGCAGCTCCGGCGGAGGCCGGCGTTCCTGTCTGGTGACGATCACCGTGCTCAACGGAGTACCTCCACGGGCCGCTGGCATAAAGCGTCAGTAGCCGCCATCCTATAAAGCCGGTTCACCATGTTCCGTACGAATTCGCCGATGGGGGAGACCGTGAGCCCGAGAGCCGGAGCCGACTTGTGCCGGATCACGATCGTCGCGCCGGATCGGCGGATCGACCTGTCGCTGCCGGCCGAGGTTCCGCTGGTCCAGATGCTGCCGACGCTGCTCCGCGCCGCGGGACGCGACCTGGCCGACGCGGGTCTCGCCCATTCCGGATGGGTGCTGCAGCGGCTCGACGGCCCCCCCTTCGAGAACGGCCTCAGCCTGGCCCAACTCGATGTTCGCGACGGCGAGGTGCTGTATTTCCGTCCGCGCATGACGCTGATTCCCGAGCTCGTCTACGACGACGTGGCCGACGTGGTCGCGACGGGAAAGAAGGACCGCGCCGATCGCTGGCGTCCCGAGACGACACGCCGCTTCGGGCTGGTCGCCGGGGCCCTGGCACTCGTCCTCGGCGTCGTCCCGATCCTGCGGTCCGGAGAGTGGCACGCCGCGGCGATCGCGTCGGCGCTCGTCGCCTTCGTGCTCGTGACGATGGGCGTGACGCTTTCGCGGGCGGTCGGGGACTCCATCGGCGGAGCCGCTCTCGGCTGCGCCGCGCTTCCGTACGGGTTCCTGGCCGGCCTTCTCGCGCCCGCGCGTACGCACCTGCCTCTCGCGGCACTGGGGGGCCCGCACCTGCTGGCGGCGTTCGCCGCCACGACCGTGATCGCGGTGCTCGCGGGGTTCGGCGTGGCCGACGGCCTGCCGTGGTTCGTCGGCGTGGGGTTCGCCGGTCTGGTGGGCACGATCGCCACCGCCGTCACCCTGCTGTTCAACGGCGCCGATCCGGCGGGCGTGGCCGCGTGCGCGGTCGTGCTCGTCATGGCGCTGTGCGCCCTCATTCCGACCGTGTCGTTCCGCCTCGCCCGGTTGCCGCTGCCGCCGATCCCGACCAGCGCCGACGACCTGCGCAGCGAGGCGACGGTCATCGACGGCAAGAAGCTCCTGCGCCGCGCGGGCGTCGCCGACCGGTTCGCCACCGGGCTGGTCGCCGGGATCGCGCTGGTGGCCGCCGTCTCGCTGGTGTTCCTGGTCTTCGCCCCGGGCAGGTCCGGGCCGATCATGGCCGCCGTGCTGTCGCTCTCCCTGCTGCTGCGGGCCCGTATCTTCCGCGGGCGCTCGCAACGGGCCTGGATGCTCATCGTGGGACTCGGCGGGCTCGGGCTGCTCGACGTCGCGCTCTCGCTGCGGGCCACGCCCGTGGAGGTCATCGCACTGGTGCTGCCGGGGATACTGGCGGTCGCCGCCATCGCGCTGACCATGGCGATGTGGCTGCCCGGCCACCGGCCCAGCCCCTTCTGGGGCCGGGCCGGGGACATCATCGACATGTTCGCGCTCATCGCGCTCATGCCGCTGGCCCTCGCCGTCCTGGACATCTACTCGAAGGTGCGCGGTATCGGAGGTTGACACCGGGAGAAAGCCGTCTCTCTGGTAGCCGGTGGTGCCGGGACCCGGTTTCCTCCATAATTCCGGTGAAAGGGGGTCACAGCATGAGTGAGTTCGGAGACCTGGCCAATCTGGATATCGACAAGCTCCTCCGGATCTCGGAGGACTATTCAGCGAAGGCACAGGAGTTGCAGGAACGCTCCGCAGACCTCAAGGGGCACGCGGAGAGCAAGGACCGCAGGATCAAGGTGACCTGCACGGTGAACGACGGCGTCACCGACATCGACATCGACCCACGCGCCATGCGCATGCCGGCGGCGACGTTCGCCGAAACCCTCAAGACACTGATCCACGAGGCCAACGCCGACCTGCACGGTCAGCTCAACGAGCTCATGACCGAGACCTACGGCGCGGACGCCAATCCGCTGGCGTTCAAGGAGAACCAGAAGGCGGCTCAGGAAAAGGTCGAGCAGGCCGCAGCGATGTTCGACCGGTCGCTGGACGAGGCGATGGCCGAGCTCTCGCGCATCAGCAAGCAGCTCGGGTTGTGACCCGCGTGCGGGGTGGCTCGGGGGAGACGCTAAACGGGCTGCGTCGGAGTGCTCTGCGGTGAAGTGCCCTGCGATTGTGTCGTAGTGTCCTGCGAGGGCTGCTTGTCCGACGGCCAGGTCACGGTCTTGTGGCCCGGCACGATCGAAGTCGCCGCCTTGGTTATCTGCGGCTTGAAGTACATGCCGCCGACCGCCAAGCCGCCGAATAGTAGTTTTCTCGAGCCCGAGAGCTTCATGAATGCCCCGAGTAGGTCCTTGAGCTTGCCGATTATCGCCCGGAGGCCTTGCAATACGGTTCTCAGTACGCCGTTCAGCCCTCCGGCGGCACCGTTGGCTCCTGCGAAACTTGCCGCATCCACGCCGGGGATCCAGGAAGTCGAGATGACCTCGGTCGCCAGGAGCGCGAGGGTCGTGCCGACCGCGGCCGATGCGGCGCCCGCCGCCGTCCACAAGCCGCCGAGGACGTTCATTATCGTGTTGAGGTTGCTGTGCTGGTCCTTGGTGTCCCCGAGCGCCTTGGTGTACTGCTTCATGCGATTGTCGAACTCGGTGCGCGCCGCAGTGGTTTGGAAACCCGTTTTATCATCAATGATTTTATCTGTGTCGTCTTTGGCCTGTCCGGTGGTGTTCGCCACTTCCCCGTGCCTGTTTCCGGCATGGAAAATCTGACCCGGGTCGGAGATGAGAGTACCGGCCATAGTGGCGATCGGAATGGCTGCCGGGACCACTCCCGCTGCGAAGGTCGAGCCAAGAAAGCCAATCATGCTTGGCGCTGCCAGTCCGTCTCGCCAGCTCATGCCCATCGCGCCTAACTCCCTGCTCCAGGTGTATCCTGAACTCTTTGGTTGGTGATTTGCGCGGTGTCCGTGTACACCTTGCCGGTTGCCGCCATGCCCTGCGAGTTGGCGCTCAGGGTGAGGCTTCCCTGCTGCAATTCTGTCGCGGCGGACTCTGACATCGACGAATATACGGATTGCAGCGGGCTGCCTATTATTCCGAAGCCGGGAAACCCGACATTGATGCCCTGGGCGTGTGTGAGCGCCGTGTTCAGAGTCTTCACCGGACCCGCCGCAAGATCCGATCCTCGCTTCTGGATCGTCTGCCCGTCGACATCCATGCTGCCCGTGTCCACGGTTTGCGCGGGCTTATCGGGCTTGCTGGGTTTGCCGTCGCTCGGCGTGCGGCTGCTAGGTACACCGCCACTCGGTATCCCGCCGCCACCGCCGCTCGGCGAGCCCGCGCCGGGCGTCTGAGGCGTCGGGATGTCCGGCGTCTGCGGCAGGCCGTCGGTGCCGGGCTGCTGTCCCGACCCGTCCTGCGGGTCCCCCTGGCCCGGCACGGGGGTTCCGTTGCCGTAACCGGGGTTCTGGCCCGCCGGCCCCTGGAGACCGGACCAGTCGTCCTGCTGGTCGGCGGGATGGTCGTGGGCATCGATCTTGATATGCCCGTCTTTGTCCTGGGTGATGTTCAGATCCACGTGTTTGTCGGGCTGCACGTGGATCTTGACTTCGTGCGGGTTGGTGTCGCTCTTGGGGACCGTGAGGTCGAAGCTGCCGTCCTTGTTCGGGTGGACGTGCAGGGTGATGGCGTGCGGGTTGTCCGGCCCCTTCGGGATCACGATGTCCTGGCTGCCGTCGGCCTTCGTGTGAATGACCGGGTCCGGCAGGTTGGAGTTCGGCCCGTGCAGTGCGAGGTCCACCTTGGCCGCGTGGTCGCCGATGCCCTGCAGGTGTTCGATCGGGGTGGTGTCCTGCGACGGGTCCTGGGTGCTGCCGGCCGGGTAGTACTGCCCGCTCGTGAGGCCCCCGTCGCCGCTGCCGTTCGCCGGCTGGGTGGTGTAGCCGGCGGGCTGCGTGCCGTCCTGGGTCATGCCCGTCTGGTTCCACTGCCCGGTCAGCGGCGTGCCGTGGCCGGTCGGCTGCGTGCCGTTCGTCTGGCTCCCGTCGGCGTACTGCTGGGTCCCGTCGGCGTACTGCCCGCCGTCCTGCCCCTGCCCGGTCGAGTTGTACCCCACCGGTGTGTACGGGGTGGACCGGCCGTCGTTCGCCTGGGTGAGGGACTGCGTCGGATCCTGAGGGCCGTGAACGACGTGGGCGGAGCCGTCCGGCGCGACGTCGATGCTGAGGCCGTTGTCGCCGGCCGCGACCTTGTGCCCGTCGATGGTGATGAGTGCGTCCGGACTCGAGTCGATGCCGAGTTGCGCCTGAGTCGCGTGCTTTCCGGCCGCGACGTCGTAGCCGACCGTCCCCTGGGTCCCGGTGTCCGTGGTGGTGGGCGCGTTGGTCGTGGTGGTCGTGGTCGGATTGAGCAAAGCCGCGATGGGGTTGTACTGCGTGCTCATCCGTCCTCCACCCGCTGGACCGACACGTTCCATTACTTCTCGGATGCCCATTAGATTACGGTGCTGGACCGGGGGTTCCGCAATGTTTGAAATATCGGGAGGTGCCGGTGCAGAGCCGCCGTGACTTGTACCAGGCGCATCGTCTGATGTTGCAACGCGTCGGCATGGCGCTTCTCGCGGGTGAGCCCGACCTTCCCGAGCCGCCCACACGCCGGATGACCGTCTCGGCGTTCGCCGGGCTGATGATCGCGGTGCTCATCGTCGCCGGCTTCGGCGTCTGGGGCCTGCTGTCGCCCGGTGGCGCCACCGGCCTGGAGGAGCCGGGCACGCTCATCATCGAGAAGGAGACCGGCACCAAGTACATCTACAGCCAGCAGGACAAGAAGATGTACCCGGTGGCGAACTACGCGTCCGCCCGGCTGATCCTGGGCACCAACGACGTGAAGCGCAAACTGGTCTCGCAGTCGTCGCTCGCCAAGTACGACCGCGCGCAGCCGGTCGGCATCCTCGGCGCGCCCGACTCCCTTCCCACCGCGGACCACCAGGTGACCGGGCCGTGGTCGGTATGCGGGCACAGTACGGACAACGCCACGGGCGGCACCGTCTCGTACGCCTCCCTCGTGGTCGGTAGTGGCGTCGGCGGGCAGTCGCTCAACGACGGGCAGGCCGTCATCGTCCACGGTCCGGGTGCGTCGTGGGTGATCTGGCGCAACCAGCGGATGAAGCTGCCCACCGAGGAGGTACGCCCGCTCAGCGGCACCGACCATCCTCCGGAGGTCTCCGCGACCTGGCTGAACGCCGTGCCGGCGGGCCCCGATTTCGCGCCGCCCCCCATCCCGAACCGCGGTACGGAGGTCACCGGTCCCGATGGGGGGAAGGCGGCGGTCGGCACGATCTACGTCGCGCGCGCGGTCGGCGGCCAGGATCGCTGGTACGTCCTGATGAGCGACGGGCTCGCGCCCATCAAGGAGACCGAGGGCGTGCTCCTGCAGAACGACCCGGAGAGCCGGAAGGCCTACAAGGGAGGTCAGGTCCAGGCCGTCCCGATCGCGCCGGCGACCGCGAACGCCATGCAGCGCTCGACGGACAAGGTCTCCGCGGACGCCCTGCCCGACGCGATGCCCAAAATGGTGTCCTACGACGCGAAGACACCGCTGTGCGTCGTCTACTCCGACACCGCGTCGGGCAGCCAGGACGCGCGTGTGGCGGTCGGCGGCACCGTCCCGACACCGGCCGGGCCGCCCTCGGCCTCGCCGGGCGCCGGCGCGGCCAAGGGCGTGGTGGACCAGGTGGTGCTCCCGCCGGGAGACGGAGCGCTCCTCGGCCTGCTGCCCGCACCCGGCCAGGTCAAGTCGATCAGCTCGTACTCGGTACTGACGGATCAGGGGCTGCGGTTCGCCGTTCCGTCCAGCGATATCGCGGCCAAACTCGGCTTCGACGTGAAGAAGGTCGCTCCGGTTCCAGGAAACCTCCTCCACTTGATCCCAGAAGGGCCCATGCTGGATCCCAAGCAAGCCATGCAACCATTGTCTTACCCCAGGTCAGGTGGGTGACGGGCGGCGGCGTCCGCTGTCTTGCGCCCTGGTTTCTCGAAGATAACAATTACGTAGCGTTGGCGATAAGCATTGACTTTTCCATATCTACTGGACAGGTCGCTGCAATGTCTCGTATGGTGATCCATGTTTTGGCGGTCACGGTGGGCTTGAAGCCGCCTCTGGAAATGGGGCGGTGACGAGCGTCGGGCCGCACGTTGCCTGTCTCTCATGGAGGTATCCCATGGCTCCCACCACGGGTATCAACCCGACCACCGGCCAAGCCATCGATCTTGGGAAGGCCACCCAGGCGGCCACCCGGTTGGACCACGCCCACGACATCATCAACGGTCTCAAGGTCCGGCTGCAGGGGCACGCGGCCGAACTCGCCGCCAACTGGGACAGCAAGGCCTCGCGGTCGTTCCAGAGCGTCTTCGACGAGTTCAACCAGGATTTCCAGAAGCAGTTGCAGGCGCTCGCGGAGATGCACCAGAAGCTCATCCACACCAAGGCGCATTACGAGAGCAGCCGCGACCAGCAGACCGACATCGTCAACCGGGTGCACCAGCTGATCAACAACAACGTCAACCACGCTGGAACCGCTCAGTGACCCACCCCATCTGATCAGCACCATCCGCTGACGGATAAGACTGGAGGCTTGAAATGACCGCTGGCAGCGACGACTACACCAGTGTCAACTTCCATGGCATGCAGCAGGCTCAGGCCGACTTCGAGTTGATCTACCGAGGCGTGGCCGATGAGCTCGGCGACCTCGACAAGGATCTGAAGAAGCTGCTGGGCGACTGGATCGGTAACGCGAACAACGAGTACGGCCAGACGATGCTCAAGTGGCAACGGGCGGTCGACGACATGGCCAACACGCTCAACGCCCTGGGCATCACGATTCGTGACGTTCACTCGAACTACTCGGAGGCGGAGCTGGCCAACGCGAGGCTCTGGCAGGGCGCCTGACAGGAATATCGGCCTCGGCTGCTGGACAGTCGAGGTCGACTTCTGGTTTGAGGCCCGACGGTCCGCCGGTCATACCGTGGGCATCTTCGGGGTGCGGGGACGAGAGTCGCGGGCGACAATGCTTCAGGAGTACCGGAACCCCGGATGCCTTGCCGCCGTCGAATGGTGCAGTGGAGCTTCCGGCTCCGCCGACGTGGGACAGGGGCTGAAGGGAGGCCGCGGATCGGCCCCGGCCACCTCGGGTGGCTCGGTGCCGAACTCCGCCACAAGGCCGGTGCCGGCAGGCCGTGCGACCATCTGCCGGTCGATGGCGGCACGCTTTCGTTTCTGTCGGATGAGACCCGCGACCGGGCGGGGGTGAGATGGTTGTGGTTTCGGCACTACGGTCGATGAGAGGTTTGCTCGCCGCTGCGGCGGCGCTCGCGCTGACGGCGTTGTCGGCCTCGCCGGCCGGTGCCGTCACGCCCAGGCCTCGTGCCGACGAATGGTGGTTCGCCCCGTGGGCCATCAGCGACATCTGGAAGGTCACGCGCGGTGCCGGTGTGACGGTCGCCGTGCTGGACTCGGGAGTGAACGCCCGCCTTCCCGAGCTCGCCGGGGCGGTGCTCCCCGGTGGCGACACCACAGGTCAAAATACCGACGGCCGTACCGACTTCGACAAGAAGAACGACGGCCACGGTACGGCGATGTCCGCCTTGATCGTCGGACAGGGCGGGGGGCGCTCCGGTTTCGCCGGCGTGGCTCCGGAGGCCAAACTGCTGCCGATCCGTGTGTCGCACAGCGCGGGACCCATCGACTCCGAGCAGGTCTTCTCCGCTGGCATCCGGTACGCGACCGACCATGGCGCCAAGGTGATCAACATCTCGCTCGCCGCGGACGCGGACCAGGAGATCGACGAGTGCCCCACCCTCGTGAAGAGGGCGATCGCCGACGCCATCCAGCATGACGTGGTCATCGTGGCGGCGGCCGGTGACGAGGGCGACGCCGCGAACGCCCCGGAGTATCCGGCGTCGTGCCCGGGCGTGCTCGCGGTCGGCGCCATCGACAAGTACGCAGAGCCGTGGAAGAGCACGCAGCGCCAGAGCTATGTGACGGTCGCCGCGCCCGGCGTGCACGTCGGCTGGGTCGGGCAGAGCGGGAAGTACTACCCGAACGGCTGGGGCAGCAGTCAGGCGTCGGCGTTGACCGCCGGCGGAGTGGCCCTGATCCGTTCGGCCAACCCGCGGATGTCCGCTCGCGAGGTCGTCCAGCGCATCACCGCGACGGCCAAGGATGTCGGCGACCCCGGCAGGGACAGCGCGACGGGTTACGGGGTCATCCGGATCTACCACGCGATGATGAAGAACGAGTATCCGGTTGCGGCGAGCGAGCCGAACCCGGTCTTTGAGCGTTTCGACGCGTGGCAGGCTCGCAACGGCGGACGGCCGACGGCCGCTCCGACGCCACCGGCGGCGAGCGGGAAACAGGCCGGAGCGGGCCGGGCGGGGCGGATCGCCATCGTGGCGGTCCTGGCGTTCGTCTGCGTCCTCCTGGTCTCGTACTTCAGGTCGAGCCATCGGAAGGAAGCCGAGCGCCGGCGTTCGCAGTCGTCATCGGGTGACCCGGTCACCGACGCGCAGACCTCTCACCCGCCCACCGCGCCGACCGGTGATCCGTCACCTCACGTCGGCCGACCACAGTTCCTTCCGCCGGACGAGACGAACGGGCGGTGAGGCCGCTGATGGACGAATACAAGAGGAATCCTGATAGCAACACCTCCCGTACGAGTCGGGACGGAGTCCTGGGAGTGAAGCGGTATGCCACACGTCGATAACAGCGGACCGAAGTACCCCTGGGGTAACGATGATTGGCCGGGCCTGCAACCCAAGGCTGGTCAGAACCAGAAGGACTGGAATAAGCAGGCCAACTATAACAAGGAAAAACTCGACACTATCCTGGGTAACCTCAGGAGCGCGCACGATGCGCTGCTGAAGGCGATCGACCACCTGCCCAAGGCGAAGGACGGGGGCGCCGGGATCGACGCCGCCAAGTTCGGGCCGCCGACCGGTCAGCGTCTCGCCGGTGACGCCCAGCAGGCAAGCGATCATCTGCGGAATGGCTTCACCGCGTTTCTCGGCGCCTGGGCCGACCTGATCACCAAGGTCGACCATACCGCGTCGAAGCACTACAGCACCGAAGACGACAACAAGCACCGGGTTCAGCAGACGAACGATTGGAAGTGACCCGGGATGACCACCGACAAGCCGAAGCTTCCCGGCTACAACGTCAGCGACGTCACCTCCGTCGATGCCAGCGGGGGAGAGTCGAAGTACGAGTCCTACTGGGCTTATCTGAAGTCTCAGGACGCGCCGGCCGACGATGTCACCATGCACGACGCCGTGCAGATCACCGGATTCGCGAACGCGGCCGACCCGAAGTACGTATCAGGGGTGGGGAAGAATTTCCTCGACTTCTACAACGCGCTCACCAATCTGCACTACAGCCAGACCCCGGGCAAAAGGCCGGGCCAGGGTCTGAACCTGACCGAGCTCATTATGGAGGTCGGGAGGGAACTGAACGAGGCCTGGAATGGTGGAGCGACGGCCGCTCCCGAGGCCCAGCGTCAGCTCACGCTTCTCTGGCAATCGGCCCACGATATTATGGAAACGGCTCAGCAGGCCGGATACGCCATCCAGGGGCATGGCGATCAAGTGCTGCCCAACTTCAAGAAGCAGTTCGACGACGATGCCCTGGACAAGGCCACCAGCGTCTACATCGAGGGCGATTGGAAGACGCAGAACCGCGACAAGTACCCCGCGCTGGCGGGTGCCAACCACACCAAACAGGATGAGCTCGACCTCGGGCAGGCTCAGCAGGCGGCCATGAAGGTGTTCCGCGATGACTGGGCGCAAAAGAAGCTCAAGAGTCACAACACGGACGTGGCCACGTCCTACGACGGCCTGCCGTACATGCTGAACCTGTCGTTTCCGCCCGGCACGGAGGTTCCCAAGCCACCCGACAATCCGCCCAAGGACACGGGTGACCACGACCATCCGCAGGCGCCGCCCTCGACGCCTTACAACCCGAGCAACCCCGGCACGCCGAGTACGCCGCACATGCCGAGTACGCCGCACATGCCGAGCACGCCGAGCACGCCGAGTACGCCGCACATGCCGAGCACGCCGAACACGACCAACCCGAATGGTGTGAACACCCCGGTTGGAACTGATCTGTCCGGTATCAAGACTCCGACTCTGCCCAACACGAGCGGCACGAACCTGAACACTCCGCCGACCGTCGGCGACGGCGGCGGGACAAGCCTCACCAACCCCAACCTGGGACCTGGGCCGACCACCGGGCTGGGCAACCCCTTCACGCCGTACACACCCGGTTCGATCAAGACTCCGGGCCTCGGTGGCGGCGGCCTCGGCAAGACCGGGACGGGCGCCACGACGCCGGGCAACTCCATCGGCTCACGCGGGGCCGTCAACACCGCCGCCGCCGCGGCCGAGGAGGCGGCCGCGAACACGGCGGCGACGAGCGCCGCGGCCCGTGGCAGCGGCTACATGCCGATGATGCCGCCGATGATGGGCGGCCAGCAGGGGCAGGACAAGGACCGCGAGCGCAGCGCCTGGTTGACCGAGGACGAGGATCTCTGGGGTTCGGACGACGACGTGGCTCCGCCGCTCATCGGCTGACCGATATCGCGATGTCGGGCAGGGCGAGTGACGTTCGCCCTGCCCCTTTGCTTCTCCGAAGGCACTGGCGCTGATCCTCGCTCCGAGGCGACCGTTGAACGGCAGGTCATCGAGCGACCTCGTGCCCGATGGCGGCGGGACGGGACGCCGTAGTCCTTCGGCCGGCCGGATCCGCGGAATCCGGGTGGCCACTGGCGGTCAGACGGGAAAGACGTCGGCCGTTCGCGCCCTTCGTGCGGCGGTTATCGGGAGAATGACGCTGCATGTACCGCGTGACCGTGTCGGCGTACGATGCGCGGTGAGGCGGGTTATCAGGGGAACCGACCGTGATGACCGGCGGTCCGATTGGCACGTTGGTGAGCCTCCAGGCTGGACGCTCCCGTTCTCAGGAGATTGGTGAGGCAGATGCCGCTCGCATATGTACACGGCGTTTACTATGCGACGAGCAGGCTCGTCATCTACCTGATCATCTTCGCCGTCGTGGCCACCATCGGCGCGATCGCGCGCCGGTCCCGGCGCAAGAACATGAACCAGTACGGTCAGGTGCCGGGCCAGCAGTGGCAGCAGCAGGCGCCGCCGCCCGGTTACGCCGCGTGGAACAACCAGCAACAGGGCTATCCCCAGCAGGGATACGCCCAGCAGCAGGGATACGCCCAGCAGGGATATCCGCAGCAGGGATACCCGCAGCAGCCCGGGTACGGCGGCCAGCAGGCGCCGCAGGGATACCAGCAGCCGCAGGGCCAGGTGCCTCCGAACTACAATCAGCCTCCTCAGCAGCAGGGATACCAGCAGCCGCCGTGGTGAGGGGTAGCGGGATGGTTGTTACCATTTGTCGCGATATGTCCGGTAATGCCACTCCTGGTCACTCGACAACGCCTCTAGTCGGTTGAAACCACACCCCACTTCACGCGAAGCTTTCTACGCTGTGCCCCTAGTGAAGCCGACGAAGTACGGGACGTGGTCGATGTGACAGCCCGCGAAGCCCGGTTACTGCAACCGGGCCGCGTCTACGTCGGCTGGCGCTATGCCCAGGTCCACGACGACCCCGGGCCTCCACCGAAACGCCCGACTCCTCCCGAGTCGGAGAAGGTCGACCACGAGTGGCTGGCCTCGCAGCGGCAGAAGGAGAACCTCTTCAACCGGCCGCTGCGGATGGTCGGCTTCGCCACGGGAGTGGGAGCGCTCCTGTTCATCGTGGCCGGGCTCACCGGCACGCTCCCGTGGGCGTTCTCCATCGCGGGCCTCGTGGCCTGCGCGGCGGTCGCGGCGATCACCGGCTACTCCATGTGGCAGAGCGAAAAGGCGCTGCGCGCGCGGCTGGCCGAGGAGCACGAGCGGTACGAGCGCCGGGAGGAAGAGCGGCGCCGCCGCCTGGAGGCGGCGCACGCCGCGCACGCCCGCGCGTACCAGGAATGGCAGCACCGGCGCGAGGCCTTCGAGTCGCAGCACGAGTGGTACGCCGTCACCGTGCCGCAGGGCGTGGGCCGCGTGGACGTCGCCGGCGGCACGCTCTCCGGGTGGTCGGCGATGGTCACCATGATGGGCGCGGCGCGGCTCGCCAGCGGCTCGCAGGTGACCGTCCTGGACCTGTCGGAGGGCGCGGTCGCCAAGGAGCTGATCGAGCTCGGACACGACCAGGCCGAGCGGCCGCTCGTCTGGGTGCTGCCGGGCGACCTTCCGCAACTGGACCTGACGCACGGCCTCGGCCCGGAAGAGCTCGCCGACGTGCTCTCCCTCGTGGTGAGCGTGAGCGAAGAACAGTCCAGCACCCGCGACCTGTCCTTCGACAACGCGATCCTCGAACGGGTGCTGAGCGTGTTCGGCGGCCGGGCCCCGATCCCGCGCATCACCGCGGCCCTGCGCGCCCTCGCCCAGGTGGGCGATCCGCGCGACGACCTGCGGAGCGGGCTCATCACCGACGAGGAGCTCGCGAAGATCACCACGATGTTCGGGCGCGGCGCCGCCGACCGCGTCGTCATCGAACGCGCCTGGGCCCTGGAGTCGCAGCTGCGCAAGCTGGAGAAGCTCGGATCCAACCCGACGCTGCTCCCGCCGAGCCGGCTGCGCGTCATCACCACCGACCGCCGCGCCGGTGTGCTCACCAACCGGGTGCTGGGCACGTACGTCGCCGCCGCGCTGACCCACGTGCTCCGCGCCTCCAAGCAGGGCGAGCCGTGGGCGCACACGCTGATCCTGTGCGGCGCGGAGAAGCTGCGCGGCGACGTGCTGGACCGCCTCATCGACTCGTGTGAGGCGACCTCGACCGGCCTGGTGCTGATGTACCGGTCGATCCCGCCGCACGTGAAGGAGCGGCTCGGCCGCGGCGACGCCGCCGTGGGGTTCATGCGGCTCGGCAACGCCGAGGACGCCCGCGTCGCCGCCGAGCAGATCGGCCCCGACAAGCTCCTCGAGATCGCCGAACTCACCGACAAGATGAGCGAGGCGGTCGCGGCCGACGCCGAGAGCGGCGCGTACGTGAGCACGGTCGGCCGCTCCATGCCGACGGTGTTCGAGGACACCGGCACCTCGGAGGACGAGCTTCCCGAGGGCATCGGCCGCGCGACCGCGTGGGGCCAGAACACCTCCCGGGCGGCCGACGCCGGCAAGGGCTCGCGCGAGCTGGCGGTCGAACCCCACGAGCTCCAGCAACTGCCGCCGACCGCCATGGTCTTCACGCACCCCGACCCGTCGGGCCGCCGCATCATCCTCGTGGACGCCAACCCGGGCATCATGACGCTGCCGACCGCCAACATCCAGGAGTACGAAGAGGCCACCGGCCCGACCCGTGCCCGCCACGCCAAACCGGATATCACGCCACCGGACGGCTCCCCGCGCACCACCCCGAACCTCGGCCCGCCCCCGGAGCGCCTGGACTTCCGCAAGAAGAAGCGCTGACGCGGCGACAGCGGGTGCCCGCCGTCGCCGGCGGGCACCCGGACCGTCGGTCGCCTCTACGCGGGCAGCCGGTCGAGCACCTCACGCAGCATTCGGCCCTGCTCGCTGAGCATCTGCTTGTGCTCCTTGAGCATCTGCCCATGCTCGGCCTGGGTGCGGCGAACGCCGCCGACCTCAAGCACCAGCCCGCCGAGAATGTCGGCCTGCCGGAGGAACTGGGTGTGGTGTTCGGCGTGGGTCATGCCGATCGCGTTGAGGACGTTCCGTTGCTGCCCGGCGGCGACGCGGAGGTCGGCCAGCTCCTTGTCGAGCGTCCCGAACAGGTCGGTCACGTGCTGAGCCTGCTGCCTCCACTCGCGGAGGCTCGCGGTTTCCTCCTCCACGGCGGTCAGGCGCCGGCGGACGTCGTCCAGTTCGCTGATCAAAAGAGATCCTTTCGGTCGGTGTCGGGGATGGTGAGGACCGCGCGGCGGACTCACCCGATGAGGGCGCCGTTGCCGTCGGGGGAGGGTGGTGCCGGGCGGACAGCGAGAACGTTAGCCCCCGTAAATGCGGAGCGCAATCGGTTCATCACAGAAAGTTAAGGACCGGTAATGCGGAGCCGTGGGTCGGCGACGTGGGAGGTTTCGCTCCGGTGGGCCCCGGTTCGGGCTTTCTCTGGCACGAACGGGCGCGGAGCGGTAAACCTGCATGCGTGGCAGGGGTTGCTGGGGGACTTCAGGGGCCGTGGTACCGCGTTCAGGCGATTCTGTCGCCGGCGCGTGGTGCATCCGCCGAGTGGGATTTCGTGACGGTGTTGCCCGCGGTCCTGTCCGCGGCGCAGAGCGGCCGGCCGTTCGTCGTCGGATGGATGTCGCGCGGAGGCGGCGCGCCGCTCGAACTCATCACCAACGCCGGGCCGCTCACCCCGTCCGCCGAACCGCAGCAGGGCCTCCTCTTCCCCAACGGCGCGCGCGGGGTGGAGATCGGTGACGCCTGGCTCACCGACGCCGCCGCGATGACCTGGAGCCGCTGTCCCGCGCGGCTGGCGCCGCCGCTCATGTCCACGCGGGCGGACGGCGGGCCCAGCCTCTTCGAGTCCACGCTGGTCACTCTCATGGGCCGGCCGTTCGGCTGGCTGGTCATCGCCGAGCAGTGCGGCGAGCAGGTGCTCAAGGACGAGGTCACCGACCTGCAGTACGAGCTGCAGGTGCGGCGCCGCGGCGACGACGAGCTCGCGGTCGAGCGCCTCGAACGCCGGATGGCCGAGCTGGAGGCCTTCCAGGAGGCCGGCCTGTGGCGGGTGCGCGTGCTGGCCGGCGCCGAGTCCGCGCGGGAGCTGGACCAGATCGCGCCCGTCCTCGTCGGATCGGTCGAGATGAGCCACCATCCGTACCGCCTGCGGTCGGGGGAGCGCGCCGTCCGCTTCCACGAGGCCGTGCACGTCGACACGCAGGACCAGGACCTGCGCTCGCCGTTCGTCGCGACCGCGGGCGCGCTGGCCGCCCTCGCCGGGCTGCCGCGCCGTGAGGTGCCCGGCCTGCGGGTGCTGGACGCCGGCTACTTCGACGTGACCTCCGAGGTGGCCGGTGCCGCCGAGGAGAGCCTCGCGCTCGGCGCGGTCCTCGACGGGCAGGACCGCCAGGTCGGCACGTTCACCGCGCCCCTGCAGACACTGAACCGGCACGTCTTCGTCACCGGCTCGACCGGGGCGGGCAAGTCCCAGACCGTACGCCACCTGCTCGAACAGCTCACCGAGGCGGGCATCCCGTGGCTCGCCATCGAGCCGGCCAAGTCGGAGTACGCCACGATGGCGGGCCGGATCGGCGCGCCCGTCACCGTGGTGAACCCCTCCGACCCGGACGCGGTGCCCCTGTCCGTGAACCCTCTAGCGCCCGCGCCGGGCTATCCCGTGCAGGCGCACATCGACATGGTCCGCGCGCTGTTCCAGGCCGCCTTCGACGCCGAGGAGCCGTTTCCCCAGATCATGTCCCAGGCCCTGCAGCGGGTGTACGAGGCCAACGGCTGGGACGTCGTCACCGGGCGTGGCCGCCCGGGCTCGGCGATCGAGCCCGCCGTGCCGACCCTCGAACAGCTGCAGAAGGCCGCCCTCCAGGTGATCGGCGACGTCGGGTACGGCAACGAGCTGATGGCCGACGTCAAGGGCTTCGTCGACGTACGCCTGCGGTCGCTGCGCATCGGCTCGGCCGGCCGGTTCTTCGAGGGCGGGCACCCCGCCGACATCGAGGGCCTGCTCGGCAAGAACGTCGTGCTCGCCATCGAGGACGTCGCCAACGACGAGGACAAGGCGTTCCTCATGGGCACGCTGATCATCCGGATCGTCGAGCACCTGCGGCTGCGCGCCCGCCGCGAGAGCGGCACCCGCGACCTCGAGCACGTCATCGTGATCGAGGAGGCGCACCGGCTGCTGCGCAACCGCGGCGAGGGCAGCGCCGGCGCGCACGCGGTCGAGCTGTTCGCGGGCATGCTCGCCGAGATCCGGGCGTACGGCGAGGGCATCGTCGTGGCCGAGCAGATCCCCACCAAGCTCGTCCCCGACGTCATCAAGAACACCGCGCTGAAGGTCGTGCACCGGCTGCCCGCGCACGACGACCGCCGGCTCGTGGGCGCCGCGATGAATCTCGACGAGGACCAGTCGCGCGAGGTCGTGTCACTGCCGCCGGGCGTGGCGGCGGTCTTCGCGGACGGCATGGACCGCCCGCTGCGGATCCGCGTACCGCTCGGGCGCGACCGCGAGCGCGCCCTGCCCGGGCCGGTGCCGCCGCTCGACGGGCGCCGGTCCGCCGCCTGCGGCGGCGAGTGCCGCCACGGCCGTGCCTGCACGCTGTACGAGCTGCGGGAGGCGGACCTGCTCGCCTCCGCGGCCGAGTGGGCGTGGCTGCGGGTCTGGGCGGACACCCTCGTGCTGTCCCACCTCGTCGACCGCCCGATGCCGCGGGTGCCGGACGAGCTCGCCCGGTCCTGGGCGGACCGGCCCGTACGGCTCCGCGAGTGCCTGCTCGCCACCGTGCTCGACCGCGCCGTCGGGCGGCGGTCCGGCGCGCTGCGCGCGGCGTACGCGCCCGAGGAGCTCACCGAACGCGTGGCGGGCGTCGCCGAGCGGCTCCTGGACGGCGTGCGGCCGGAAGCGTCACCCGGACCCGCCTGGGTGATCCCGCAGCTGCGGTGGCTGCACGAGATGAGCCGGCTCTTCCCGCGCGGCCCCGGCGTCCCGGACAAGCACGATCCGATCCCGCCGATGGACTACGAGCTGCCCGGCCTGAAAGAGCCGCCGGAGCCGCTGTTCGGCCACCGCGTGCGTGCGCTGCGGCGCCACCCGCTGTCGATGGCGCTGGCGTCGAACCGGCCTACCGTGCGCACGGCCGTCCTCGGCGACGACGACCACGCGAGCGTCGTGGCCGACCTCGCCGTGGTGGGCATCGGGGTGGAGCCGCCCGAGCGGATCGCGTACGCCGCCGAACGGATGCGGGTGGCCTGGCTGGAGGACGTGCTCGACTGGCCCGACCGGTTCACCGCCGCCTTCGAGGACCCGGCCCTGCCGTTCTTCGGCGCCTGACGCTTTTCGTCGGTGGCACCGGGCAGAGTGCGAGGGTGTGTTCAGGAAGTCACTCGCCGCCGGATGCCTGCTGGCCACGGGCTGCGGCCCGGGCCCGCCGGGGCGGCTCCAGCAGCGGGCGGCGACGACGACGGCGGTCGTGGCCCGCGTGGTCGACGGTGACACGCTGATCCTGCGCGGGCAGGGCCGGGCGCGGCTCATCGGAGTGGACGCGCCGGAGACGTGGCGGCGGCACGACTGCTTCGGCCCGGAGGCGAAACGGGCGCTGCGCCGCCTGACCCCGCCCGGCGGGGCCGTACGCGTCGCCGGCGACGTCCGGCCGCGCGACCGGTACGGACGGCGGCTGCTCTACGTGTGGACGCCCCGGGGTGTCTTCGTCAACGCCGCGCTCGTACGGGCCGGGTTCGCGCGCGCCCTCGCCGTGCCACCGGACACCGGGCGCGCGGCCGTCCTGCGCGACGCCGAGGAGGCGGCCCGGCGCGGGCACGCCGGAATGTGGCGTCCCGCTCCGGCCGGGTGCGTCACCGGCGGATGAGCCGCCCGCGCCGGCGGTCGGCCGATCACCCCGGGGCCGGGGGCGGTTCGCGGAGCGTTCAGGGCTGGGAGCCTCGCAGCAGTATCCGCTTGGCGGCGGTGAACTCCTCGTCGGTGAGCACCCCATCGCGGTGCAGGTCACCGAGCTCACGCAACCTGCGCAGGAGCGCGTCGGGATCCTCGCCGCGCCCGGCATCGGGGGCGGCCTCCACCCCGGCCGGTGCGTCAGGGGCGGGCGGGGGAGCGCCGAAGGGGTGCGGCAGGCGGGCGACGACCGCGGCGGCGATCAGCAGCGTCGTCCCGCCCAACTCCCGCATTCCCCACGTCAGGCAGTGCGGATCGTGTTTGGGCTGGGGGTTCGCGGTCGCGCCCCTGAGCCGGAAGCGAAGATGCCCGTTCTCAAAGCCGGCGAGGGGTTTCCACTCCACCGCGGCCAGGTCCTCCAGCAAGAGGTGCTGAGGCCCGGCCGACTTCTTGCTCTCTTCCGTCCAGCCGTTCCACTCCAGGCGTACCCGAGTGCCGTCGAAGCTCACGGTGCCGTCGCCGGCCGATGCCGTCAGCGGCACGCGCGGCCCCGGCAGGAGGTACCGGTCGCTGGGACCGTCCGGCACCTGCTCGATCAGCAGGGCGTTGCGCACCTCGTCGGCGAAGTACTCGGCGACGCCGGTGCGATCGGTGCTCATGGCGAGCTGGTAGGGGTCGGCCGCATCGGGAAGTTGCCCGCGCGCCGCCTGGCCGAACGGGTCGGCGCCATCGCGCAGCCGCAGCCGTAGCCGGCCGCCCTTGCGGCCCGACTCGTGAGCGATACCCGCGACCGCGAGCAGGGGTACTGCGATCTCGCCCACGGCCTGCCGCAGCTTGTGCACGCCTCGGTCGTGTCCCGGCACGATCCGCACGCATTCGCCGTCGAACGTCCACGTGCCGTCCCGCGCGATGACCTCAGCCATGACGCGTGTGGGCCGGGAGGCGCCCATCCCGGGCGATGGTCGCCACGCCGGTCCGGTGGCCGCTGTCGCGCGGCGCGAGCGCGATGAAGCGTGGTTCGGTCATGTCCGCGACACTATCCGCCGGGCGAGGGACGTCAGTGGACGTCAGTAGACGAGCGCCTGCACGCCCTCGGTGGTGATCTCTTCGACGAACGTCGGCGCGCCGGCGATGCGGACGCCAGGCAGCACCTCGTCGTCGGTGATGTCGCGCCGTGCGGCGCACTGGGTGCAGACCGTGACCTGGGCGGCGGAGAGCAGGATGTCGAGCAGGTCCTCCAGCGGAGTCGCGTGCGGGAGCTCGAACTCCTTGGCCCGGCCGGGCAGGGCGAACCACGACGACTCCCCGGTCAGCCAGAGAGACACCTTCACTCCGCTCGCCACGGCGGCCGCCGCGACCGTAAAGGCCTGGTTGCATCGTTCGGGTGCCTCTGCGCCCGCTGTCACCTTGATCACGAGTGATCGTGCCATATCCGGCAGACTAGTCCTGTCCGGTGGGGACCTGCATCGGCGAGGGCCGCGTGATGATGAACGGCTGCATCGCGGGCTTGCCGATCACCAGGTCACCGAGCTCCGTACGCGCCTGGCCGACGACGTACAGCGGATCGTCGACGGCGACGACGTGCTCTTCGACGAGGAAGCCGAGGGTGCGGTCGCGGTGCCGGGGGCGCAGCCGGTCGCCGAGCAGCGCGGCGATGCGGGCGGCGAGCGCGCCGCTCGGGTTGTCCTCGAACTCGGAGAACACCGGGTCGCCGAGCTCCAGGGCGGCCCCGCGCGGATCCACGCGTACGGCGGCGGTGTCGCCGGTCACGTGCAGGGGCCCGCTGAACTGCTGGGCGACCCGGGCGTCGCGGATGACGTCGGTCGGGCCGAACGGGCCGGGCCGCCACGCCCGGTAGCGCTCGTACACCGTCACGGAGTACCAGGCGCAGGGGCGGCCGGACAGCGGTGCGGTGACCGGGCCGCCGGGCCCCGCCGTGACGCGCCCGTTGATCTCGCGGAGGCCCGCGGTGTCACCGGTGATCGGCGCGGCCTTGTGGATCGCCCGCCGCCGGCGTGCCGTGCCGACCTTCTTCGACACCACGCCGGCACTCGCCTCGAGTCCGGCGGACAGCAAAGTCATGAGCGCGTACAACCGTTGTCCTCCTCGACCATAGGAAGATCAGACGTGACGCCGACCGGATCGGTTTCAGTTCACCGGTGAAGTCCTGATCGCGGATTTGATCAGGCTATCGCGTGCAAACCCGACTACGCTGGCCGTACATGGAGCCTGAGCTGCACCCCGACCTCGAGCCCCTGAAGTTCCTCCTCGGAGACTGGGAGGGCGCGGGAGTCGGCGGTTACCCCACCATCGAGAGCTTCCGTTTCGGACAGGAGATCTCGTTCCGGCATATCGGCAAGCCGTATCTGATCTACACGAGCCGCACGTGGCGCCTTGACGACGAGGGCGAACTCGGTGAGCCGCTGGCGCAGGAGAGCGGTTACTGGCGCGCCCACTCAGGCGGACGGGTCGAGCTGGTGCTCGCGCACCCGACCGGCATCGCCGAGATCTACATCGGCGAGGCGATCAGCACGCGGGTCGATCTGCGCACCGACGTCGTCGCCCGCACGGAGACCGCCAAGGAATACACCGCGGGCCACCGCCTGTACGGCCTCATCGGCGAGGACCTCGGCTACGCCTACGACATGGCGGCGGAGGGCCAGGGCCTGCAGTCCCACCTGAGCGCCCAGCTCAAGCGCGTCGCCTAGGGAGCGGTCGGTGTCGTGTGAGGGGCCCCCTCGACCCGGCTCTGGCGGGCTGAGAGGCCCCCTCACACGACACCGGCATTAGACGTAGACGACCCCCGGGCTGTTCCTGCCGGAGCAGGGGTCGACAGGACTGGGTCGACCGGCCACGGGGGTCGGGTGTCTGCCTGGTTTTCGCCGGCCGCGTCCTCGGCCGGTTGCCTACCTCCTGTGAGGAGGCGAAGGCGGGACGGCGACTAGCGGACAGCCACCTCACGAGTCCTCGTACTATGCATAAGTTTCGGACCACCTCCTTTCCCGCTTATCCCGCACGCTAGATCAGCGCACGCACCGAAGCAAGTGGGTTTTCCCTCCATACCGGTACCGAGCGGCGGCATAGACTCGATCCGTGACGGAACTCTGGCACAAGGAGCTGCGAGCGCGGGGCTACCGCGTGACGCCCCAGCGCCAGCTCGTGCTGGAGGCGGTGACGGCGCTGAGCCACGCGACTCCAGAGGAGATCTGCGCCGAGGTGCAGCGCACGGCACGCGGGGTGAACATCTCCACCATCTACCGCACGCTCGAACTGCTCGAACAGCTCGACCTGGTCAAGCACACCCATCTGGGGCACAAGCCGCCGACGTACCATCTCGCCGCCGAGGCCGAGCACGTCCACCTCGTGTGCCGCGGCTGCGAGGCCGTCTACGACGTGGATCCCTCCGTGGCGGACGGTCTGGTCGAGCGCCTGGAGGACGACTTCGGCTTCGAGACCGACGTGCAACACCTCACGGTCTACGGGCGCTGCCGCGACTGCCGCAAGACGTAGTCTTTCGGGTATGGAAAGCCCGCTGCTGAGCACCCCCGGGGCCGTACCGGCCGATTCCCCCGACGCGCAGGTCGCGGCGCACTACGGCGAACCCTCCGCCGAGCAACGGGCGCTCGCGACGGGCGCGGCCGTGGTCGACCGGAGCAACCGCGGCGTCGTACGCGTGGCCGGCGCCGACCGGCTGCGGTTCCTGCACAGCCTCACCAGCCAGCACCTCGAGTCGCTGGCTCCGCACACGCCCACCGAGGCGCTCCTGCTCAGCCCGCACGGGCACGTGGAGCACCACATGGCCCTCGTCGACGACGGCGAGGCGGTCTGGGCGCACGTCGAGCCCGGCACGGCCGGGGCGCTCGCGGAGTTCCTCGACCGCATGCGGTTCCTGATGCGCGTCGAGGTCACCGACGAGACCGCCTCGTACGCCGTCGTCACGCTCGCCGGCGTCGCGCCGCCCGAGGACGCGCTCCGCACGACCGACGGGCTGATCGTGCCGCGCGACACGCTCGACCGCGACTGGCACGCGCGCCTCGCCGGCCTGTGGGCGCACGAGGCGCTGCGGATCGCCGCGCACCGCCCGCGGTTCGGCCTGGACACCGACCACCGCACCATCCCGCACGAGGCCGGCTGGATCGACGTCGCCGTGCACCTCGACAAGGGCTGCTACCGGGGCCAGGAGACGGTCGCGCGGGTGCAGAACCTCGGCCGTCCGCCGCGCCGCCTGGTCTTCCTCCACCTCGACGGGAGCGTCGACCACCTGCCCGCGCACGGCGACCCGATCGAGTTCGGCGGGCGCACCGTCGGGTTCGTGGGCTCCGCCGCCCGGCACTACGAGCTCGGGCCGGTCGCACTCGGCATGGTGAAGCGGAACACCCCGGTCGAGGAGACGCTGCTCGCCGGAGGCGTGGCGGCGTCACAGGAGATCATCGTGTCCCCGGATACCGGATCTACCGTCAAGATTGACCTTCGTCGCCGATAATGCCGATAAACCACAGCAGAACAAGATCATAACGGGCGGCGCTCATGGGAAGGTTCTTCTCGTCGGATGGTGCACCGGAGGGTGCGCCGGAGACCTCGGCGAGGAAAGGGAACATGGGGCGACGGCGGCGTCGGTGGCGGGAGCCCGTGTACGTCTGGTGGGTGGCGATCGCGGCATTACTGATCGCCTCTGTGCTGCTGAGCGCGTGGCGGCTCGCGCTCCTGGCTCTGCTGATGTGGTGCGTGTACGAGTTCGCGCTCAACCCCACCGTGTGCCGGGTGATGACGCGGCAGGGGTTCGTCTGCCACGAGCCGGTGCGCGGCAGGCTGTTCGCCTGCTCGGCCGCGCACCAGCGGATGAAGAACGACGCGATCTGGCGTGCCGCCGGCCTGCCCAACCCCTTCGCCCGCGCCACCTCCCAGGACCCGAACCGCGACACCGGGGTCGTGGTCTACTCGCCCGACGTACGCGCGCGGCTGGCGCAGAACGACCGGATCATCCTGACGATCGCGGGGGTCGCCAGCCTGGTGACCATCCTCACCGCTGTGGTCGGCATCGTGAGTCTCTGACCGGCATCCGGCGCGGAGCGTCGGATGCCGGTCAGATCTGGCTTTTTCGTTAGAAAGGTTACTGACCGGGAAGGCTCGCTAGATCTCCAGGATGAGGGTGATCGGGCCGTCGTTGGTCAGCGTGACCTTCATGTCGGCGCCGAACCGGCCGGTCTCGACGTGTGCGCCCAGGCGCCGCAGGGCCGCGACGACCTCGTCGACGAGCGGCTCGGCGACCGGTCCGGGCGCGGCGGCGAGCCAGGACGGCCGGCGGCCCTTGCGCGTGTCGCCGTACAGGGTGAACTGGCTGATCACGAGGAGCGGCGCGCCCAGGTCGGAGCAGGACGCCTCGGCCTGCGGCCCGTCGAAGACGCGCAGGCCCCAGAGCTTGGCGGCGAGCTTGGCCGCGTGCGCGGGCGTGTCGTCGTGGGTCACGCCGACGAGGACCATGAGGCCCGGCTCGTCGATCGCCCCGACGACCTCGCCGCCGACCGAGACGCTCGCCCGGCTCACCCTCTGCACCACCGCTCGCACGGACCGCATTCTGCCTCATCCGCGCCCAACGCGATAATTACGAAGATTTTCTCGCCAACTCGGGTGTTGGCTTGAAATCATGTTGTCCATGGTCAGCACACTGATAACTGTTGCGCCCACCGGCGCCGAGGCCGACAAGGTCGCCGCGCCGGCGCTCCCGGTGACGCTCGACGAGCTGGTCCAGACGGCGAAGGAGTGCGAGGAGGCCGGTGCGGCCGTCATCCACGTCCACATCCGCGACGCGGAGGCCCGGCCGACGCTCGACCCGTCGCGGCTCCGCGACACGGTGACCGCCCTGCGGGAGAGCACCGGTCTGATCGTGCAGCTGTCCACCGGCGGGGCGGTCACCGACCCGTACGAGCACCGGCTGAAGGTCCTCGACGCCATGCCGGACGCCTGCTCGCTCACCTGCGGCACCGTCAACTTCGGCGACGACGTGTTCATGAACCCCTGGCCCTTCATGGCCGAGCTGTACCAGCTCACGCAGGCCAAGGAGGTCGTGCCGGAGTTCGAGCTGTTCGACCTCGGTCACGTCGCCGCGCTGCACCGCCTGCTCGACACCTACGGCGCGCCGTACGGCGGCCACATCCACTGCGACCTCGTCATGGGAGTGCCGGGCGGCATGCCGGGGGACGCCAGGTCCCTGGTGGCCGCGGTCGCGGCACTGCCCGAGGGCGCCACGTGGTCGGCGACGGGCATCGGCCGTACGACCCTTCCGGTGATGTACGCGGCCCTGTCGGCCGGAGGTCATCTGCGGGTCGGTATGGAGGACACGCTGACGTACGCGAAGGGACAGCCGGTGACGTCCAACGCCCAGCTCGTCGACCGTGCGGTGACTCTGACGAAGATCGCTCAGCGGACGCCGATGCCGCCGGCGGAGGCGCGGTCGTTCCTTGGCGTCAAGGAATCGTGACGTTGGTGACATAGCGCATCATTTGCGTCAAACGACAAAAAACTTGAAATCAGTCGCATAGCGAACACTCCGGGCGAGTCGGTGACCACTCTGTGTAGGGTCGTCCGGACCATGGTCAACAACGAAGAGGCTCCGCCGGAGAAGCTGGGACCTTACCGTCGGCTCACCCGGCTCGGGTCCGGCGGTATGGGAGTGGTCTATCGCGCGGTCGATCCGGCCGGCCGGGATGTCGCGATCAAGGTGCTCAGGCCGGCACTGGCGACCGACCCGACGGCGCGGCAGCGACTCGCGCGAGAGATCGACACGATGAGGCGGGTGCGCAGCCCGCACGTGGCCGATGTCATCGATGGTGACGTGACCGCCGTCCGCCCCTTCGTGGTGACGCGCTTCATCGAGGGCCGGCAGCTCGACAAGGTGGTCGCCGAGGACGGGCCGTTGCGTGGGGACGCGCTGCGACGACTCGCGCTGGGCCTGGCGAGGGCCCTGGTGGCGATCCACCAGGCCGGCGTCGTCCACCGCGACCTCAAACCGAGCAACACGATGATGGTCGAGGGCGAACCGGTCGTCATCGACTTCGGGATCGCACAGTCCCCTGATTCCGCACGGCTCACCCAGACCGGCATGGTCACCGGCACCCCCGCGTACATGGCGCCGGAGGTCTTCGACGACACGCCGCCGTCGCCCGCCACGGACGTGCACGCATGGGCGGTCACCGTCGCCTTCGCCGCCACCGGCCGCCCGCCCTACGGGACCGGCGGTTTCCAGTCCGTCATCCGCAACGTCGTGGAGGGCAGGGCGAACCTGGAAGGAGTTCCCCCGCAGCTGCTGCCCCTGCTGCGTCCGGCGCTGAACCGGGACCCGGCGCGGCGGCCGAGCGCCGCGGCGCTGGTCGCGGCGGTCGCCGCTCTGGGCGACGGCGCGGCCTTCGCGGCGGAGCATGCCATGGAGCCGTACGGGAACACTGCGACGCCACCCGAGGGGCCCCCGCAGCGGTCCGCTCCGACGCGTCCGTCCACGCTCCCAGAGCAGCGGTATGTCCCGACGGGTCCAGCGCGGCCTGCCTCCAGGCGGCCGCCCGACGCATCGGAGCGACGCTCCACCGGCCCCCGCGATCCCCACCTATCGTCCCCGTCGCCCCCGGGGCGTACGCACGGCGCGCGATCCCGGCGGAAGTGGCCGCTGGCCGTGGTCGGAGTAGCGCTGGTGGCCGGCTTCGTCGCGTGCGGCGTCGCGCTCCAGGGCGTCGTCACGCACGGGACCGCGACCGCACACGACGTCCCCTCGTCGGCACCTTCGTTCGAAGCGTCGAGCCGGCCATCAGTGCCGGGTGAGGCGGTACCGCGGAGTCCGGCCGATCGTCATGACGGAGCATCGTCGCCGAGCGTGCCATCGCATCGGAGGACACGGCACACACCGGCCACGACGTCGACGTCCCGGAGGCCACGGCCGCACCCCAGCACGACCCGGCCGACGTCGTCCGAGTCCGCCCGGGTCGTCACGCCGGGGGCGTTCTGCTCGCCGGAAGGTGCGACGGGGGTCACGAGTGCGGGAACGCCGATGGAATGCGTTCGCAAGGAGGGTGAGGACCAGGCACGGTGGCGCCAGGCCGCGTGAAGCCTCCGCGGATCGGCGCCGTCGTCCCCGGCCCGTTGGGCGGATAGGCTGATGTTCGCTCGAATATCGCCCTGCTGCGGCGAATGCCCAGCTCACCCGGCGCTCTGGGGTGAGTTCAGCAGGCGAAGCCCGGCCGTCACGAGTCACCGCCGGGCTCGCAACGCTCTTAAGGGGGAAGATGAATCCGGTCCTCGTCGAGGTGGAACGTTCCGGTTTCGTGGAGTCGCGGCATCGCGGCTCCGCCATCGCCCTGGACGCCGACGGCTCCCCAGCGCTGAGCCTCGGTGGTCCGGACGAACCGGTCTTCCCCCGGTCGGCGAACAAGCCGCTGCAGGCGGTCGCGATGGTGCGGCACGGCCTCGGGCTGGAGAACGAACTCCTCGCGCTCGCGGCGGCCAGCCATTCGGGTGAGGACTTCCACGTCGAGGGCGCGCAGAAGATCCTCGCCGGGGCGGGCCTGACGGCCGACGCGTTGCGCTGCCCGGCGCAGTGGCCGCTCGACATCGAGCTCGCCGTCGTACGGGAGAAGTCGCGGCTGCGGATGAACTGCTCGGGCAAGCACGCGGCGATGCTCGCGACCTGTGTGGTCAACGGCTGGCCCACCGGGTCGTACCTGTCGCCGGAGCATCCGTTGCAGGTCGCGGTGCGCGAGACGGTCGAGGAGCTGACCGGCGAGCAGGTCGTCGCCACGGGCGTGGACGGCTGCGGGGCGCCGCTGTTCGCGATCGGCCTGACCGGGCTGTCCCGCGCGTTCCGCGCGCTGGTCCTCGCCGATCCCGGCACGCCGGAACGGCGGGTCGCGGACGCGATGCGGGCGTACCCGGAGTGGACCTCGGGCACCGACCGGGAGGAACGCCGCCTCATGGACGCGGTGCCGGGCCTGCTGGTCAAGTGCGGCGCGGAGGGCATCGACGCGTTCGCTCTCGCGGACGGCCGCGCGGGCGCCGTCAAGATCGACGACGGCGCGATGCGCGCCCGTACGCCGGCCACGGTGGCGACACTGCGGGCGCTGGGCGTGGACGGCGCGCTCGGCGAGCTGTCCACTCTGCCGGTGCACGGCGGCGATTCGGTGGTCGGCGAAATCCGCGCGGTCGGCTTTCAGCACGCGGAATCTTGACCGCCGGCACTTTGTCAAGGTGATCCGGGCGCCGTGAGAACCGGCGCCCGGTCCGAGGGAATCAACCGCCCGATTCGTGCGGCAGGGCCGAGGGTTGTTCGCCTTTCACACCCCGTGGAATTTCCGCCGGCCCTTGTCCCCGGTTTCGCCGAATCCGTGACCGCCCCGGGTCAGTACCGGTGGTGGTAATGACGGTGGTGGTGGTGCCGGTGGTGACGGTGGTGGCGACGGTGACGCCGGTGGTGGCGGCGGTGGCGGTGGCGGCGCCGGTGGTGGTCCGAGGCGACCGTACGCGCGCTGGTCGAGGTCGTCTGCTGAACGCCGGCCGGGACCAGGCCTGCGGTCACGGCGGGTGCGACCGAGGCGGTTTCCTCCATGGCGTACGCAGGCGTGCTCGCGATCAGGGCGCCGGCTGCCGCTATGGTGACGAGGCCGGCGGCGGCACTGAACTTCTTTCGCACATCGTCTCCTTGGTTGCCGGGAATTGGCACGAGACACATCGACTATCGGCGCTCTCGTGGTCCTCTACAGTTCCAGTATCCCGGCGTACCATCCAGGTCACACAATGCGCAGGTAAGCTCATCATAAAGCCGGATATTTCCGGACTATGACTGCTTAGTCAGGACAGAGTTCTGAACTGCCGCGAGGCCGAGATGGCCCCGGACGTCGCCAGCGTGAAGCTCCGCATCGACTCCGCGAAGTTGGACAGGTCCCACTCGGCCGGGCCCTCGTACCAGTAGAGGTTGTCGGCCCGCTCGCCCTCGCCGCCGATGTCGGCGACGGTTCCCGCCCAGCGGGCCACCGAGTCGAACACCACCGCGTAGGGCAGGTAGCGCGAGAACATCGCCACCCGGTCGCCCGACGGCGCGTCCGTCGTCTCGCCGCGGTACAGGTACGCGCGGAAACCCAGCGTGTGCGCCAGCACGGTCGCCCCGCGCGTGGTCTTGGCGGGCATGTACTGCCCGCCGATGGCCAGTGCCGCCCCCGCGATGACCAGCGCCAGGCCGATGAGCGCCAGGTTCGTGTACAGCGCCAGGGCGATCGTGCCGATGATGCCGAGACCCGCGAGGGTCGTGCCGGCGGTGGTCCAGCGGGTGCGCTCGGAGTCCGGCCGCCGCGCGAACCACCCCTGCCGGACGACGTCCTCGTACAGGGCGCCGCGCACCGCCGCGAGCTGGTCCGCGAACGTGCCGCCCAGCTCCGACAGCCGGACCACGTCGCGGCCGGCGAACAGCGCGTCGTAGAGCACCCGTTCGTAGGGCATCAGCTCGTCGGCCGGCCGGTTCAGCCGCCGCAGCTGCCAGTCGAGCCGGCCGTACGTCTCACGGGGCAACTCCTCGATCAGCAGGTAGTGCCGGACCGCGAGATCGATGATCGTGGCGGTGACGTCGATGACGTCGGCCTGCTCGTCGATGAGCGTGCCGATCTGCCCCGGCCGTACGCCGTCCGGCGGCGAGAACTCCCCGTGGTCGAGCGGCGCGTGGTCGCCCTCGGCCGCCTTCTTGCTGACGATGCGCGCGTCCCGGCCGCGGGTGGAGTACAGCAGGGCGACGCCGCCGAGCAGCAGCACGAGCAGGCCGACCAGGGCCGCGCCCGTGACGGTGTTGACCGTGAACGCCGTCGCCAGCGTGTGCCGCTGCTCGTACGCCGGCGTGCCGGACGTCGTGCCGGGCGGGTAGCCGATCACGATGGTCAGGTACTCGCCGGGCTGCAGGTTCTCCTGCCGGAACTCCGCCTGGACGTGCGAGTGGTTGGTGAAGAACTGTGTGCAGCCGACCGTGCTGTCCAGCTCGCCGGCGAAGCAGTTGAGGTCCTGTACGGCGGCGCCGCTCTCGACGGTCACCTGGGTCTGGGCCACGGGGACGTTCCAGCCGCCCGCCGCGACCCAGTCGAGCTGCTGGCGCCCCCGCAGCGGCGTCATCGCGCCGTGCACGGTGTAGGTCAGCGTGACGGTGCGCCGGCCCGGACCCCCGCCGCCCGACGGTGTGAGGACCGTACGGTCGCCGTCGACGGTCACCGTGCCGCCGTGGACGTCACCGAGGTCGAACCGCCGGTCGCGGCGGTCGTCGACGTGCTTGAGGCGGACGAAGGAGCGTTTCACCCCCGTGCCCTCGAACGTCACCGTCTCCTTGGCGTGCAGGACGCCGTCGGCCGTCGAGGTCAGCGTGACGTTGTCGGAGACGACCTGACCCGACGGGCCCGCGTACGCGGGAGCCGCGCAGGTGAGGAGCCCGCCGACGGCGGCGACGGCGGTGAGGAGCCGGATCCGTACCAGCATGGGCGCACAGCGTACCGGGGAACGCCCGGCCTAAACAGGGATGACCTGCGTGGGGAGGCCGTGATGCATTTTTTCCCTGCTATGCGATGATTCTGGTCGCGGTCGCCTCCTGCCCAGTACGGGACCGGGGCACGGCGGGGACGGCCGCGAGGAGGGACGGAAGCGAGTGGCAGATCCTCGTCGATCGCCTTCGCAGAGTGGCCCGGCGTCCTACGTGCCGTCCGCGCAGGCACCGGACTACGGTTACCGCCGGCCGGCCCGTCGGCCGAGACGCACGGCGACAGGCGTGGTCCTTGCCACTCTGGGGGGCGTCGCGGCGCTGTTCGTCGTCGCGGTCCTCGGGTACTCGCTGGCCGGCACCGGCTCGAAGGCGGGCGACAAGGGCGACGGCACCCGGCTGCGGTCGGGCAGCAGATCCGCCGCGCTCACCAGCCCGCTCTACGTCAGCGGCACCCTGCCCCGGGTCGAGTGCCGGCTACCCAAGATCGCCGAGCACGACGACGCGTCGATGCTGCGCTTCCTCGACACTCTGTCCGACTGCCTCGACCAGGTCTGGGAGCGGCAGTTCGCCAAGGCCGGGGTCCCGGGCTTCACCGCGCCGCAGCGCGTCTTCTGGAGCCTGCCGGGCAGCAGCCCGTGCGGTTCCTACCCCGCGCCCGGCGCGTCGGCGTTCTACTGCCCGGCCAACGACACGATGTACGTCGGCCTGAGCAACGTCGTGGACACCGCGGGCGGCGAGCCGGTGTCGCACTACGCGGTGTACGCGCGGGTCATCGCGCACGAGTACGGCCACCACGTCCAGGAGGACGCGGGGATCCTCGAGTACGGCCACGAACTCATGTCCGCGGGCGGCACCGACGCCCGCACCGAGGCGAGCCGGCGGATCGAACTCCAGGCGCAGTGCTTCGCGGGCGCCTTCCTGTCCGCCGAGCGCCGCACGCTGCCGATCACCCGCGCGCAGTACGAGGCGATGATCGCCGACAACCGTGCCCGCGGCGACGACGAGTCACGGCCCGACCTGCGCGACCATGGTACGGGGCGGCACTACGCCGGCTGGGTGGTCCGCGGCTATCGCCACGGCGTGCTGTCGGCGTGCAACACCTGGACGGCCTCGGCCGCCGACGTTTCGTGACCGGGGACCTTTCGTGAAGGGGAATGGATGACCGAAGACGTCGACGCGCTGCTCCGCTCGGTGGTGGACGAGGGCGCCGCTCTCGGGATCGGCTACGGCGTGGTGGACCCTACGGGGCTCGTGCACTCGGGCGGTCACGGCGTGATCAGCGAGGGAGGCCCGCGTCCGGAGCCGTCGACGGCGTTCCGCATCGCCTCGATGTCCAAGAGCTTCACGGCCGCCGCGGTCATGCTGCTGGCCGAGCGCGGCGCGCTGTGCCTCGCCGACCCGGTGAGCCGCCACGTGCCGGAGTTCGCCGCCGTACGGCTGCCGACGTCGGACTCCCCGCAGGTCACCGTGGAGATGCTGCTGTCGATGTCGGCCGGGCTGCCCACCGACGACCCGTGGGCGGACCGGCAGGAGTCGATGAGCCGGGAGGAGTTCGGGCGGCTCCTGACGAGCGGTGTCCGTTTCGTCAGCGTCCCGGGCACCGCGTACGAGTACTCCAACCTGGGGTACGCCCTGCTGGGCCGGGTGGTCGAGGCCGCCTCGGGGGAGTGCTTCCACACGTTCGTGCGCGAGCGGCTGATCCAGCCGCTGGGGCTGACCTCGACCGGCTACGACACGTCGGTGAAGGCGCCGGGCGGCGTGGCGACCGGGCACGTCCGCGTCGACGGTCGCTGGGAGGCGCTGCCGTTCTCCGAGCCGGGCGTGTTCTCGGCCATCGGCGGGCTGTTCAGCACGGTCGAGGACCTGGCGCTGTGGGTGCGCTGGCTCGCCGACGCGTTCCCGGCCCGCGACGGTGCGGACCCCGGGCCGCTGAGCCGCGCGTCCCGCCGTGCGATGCAGCAGGTCCAGCGGGCCCGTCCGGCCGGAGACGGCCCGGTCGGGTACGGCTACGGCCTGGTGATCCACCACGAGCCGGAGTGGGGGACCGTCGTCTCGCACAGCGGCGGATACCCGGGCTTCGGCTCGCACATGCGCTGGCACCCGGACAGCGGCCTCGGCGTCGTGGCGCTGACGAACGCGCGGTACGTCTCCGGTTCGGAGAAGGTGGCGGAGGCGCTGCGGACCGTGCTGGCGGAGGCCGCCGACCCGCGCGGCCCCGCGCCGCTGTGGCCCGAGACGTCCGAGGCGAGGACCGCCGTCGAGCGCCTGCTGCGTGAGTGGGACGGCGCCCTGGCCGCCGCCTGGCTGGCCGAGAACGTGGCGATGGACCTCGACCTGGCACGCCGCCGGGCGAGGATCGAGAGCCTGGTCGAGGAGGTGGGCCCGCTGCTGGAGCCGTCGGACGCGCTGCTGCGCACCGACTCACCGGCGCACGCGGTCTGGGAGGTCAGGGGCGAGCGCGGCTCGCTGCGCTGCGAGATCCGGCTCACGCCGGAGGACCCCCCGAAGATCCAGACCTTGAACGTGCGGCGGCTCGGCGCCAGGGACCGGCGTGAGGCGACTCGCGCCGCCTCACGTCACAACGCGATGTGACTCGTTTCACGCGACACTGCTTGCAGCCGCGCTTGCAATAGCAAGCGCGGCGACGCACAGTAGAGGCATGGCGACTTCCAAAGTCGGCTCCATCGGGGAGTACATCCGGGAGCAGCGCCAGCGGGCCAAGGTCTCGCTGCGGCAGCTGGCCGATGCCACGGGTGTGTCCAACCCTTACCTGAGCCAGATCGAGCGGGGGCTGCGAAAGCCGAGCGCGGAGATCCTGCAGCAGATCGCGAAGGGTCTGCGCATCTCCGCCGAGGCCTTGTACGTCCAGGCGGGGATCCTCGATGACCGCGAGTCGGACACGGATGTCCAGGCCGCCATCCGTGCGGACGTGGGCCTGTCGGAGAGGCAGAAACAGGTCCTGCTCGACATCTACGAGTCGTTCCGCAACGAAACGGGGAGCACCGCGGCACCGGACGCCGAAGCCGCCACCCGCACGACCCCACCGACGGAAGGAACGAACACATGACCATCACCGAGAGGCTGCGTGACAGCAAGGCCTTCTACGCCGCCGCCGGCGCCGGCGACTACGCGGTCGAGAAGCTGCGTGAGATGCCGGACCGCATCAACCGGTTCCAGGAGAAGACCGACCCCAAGGAACTGCCCGGCGCCGCCGTCGCGTACGTGACCCAGGTGGGCGCCCGCGCGGCCGAGGTGTACGACGGTCTGGCCGAGCGCGGAAAGCGCATCGTCAGCCGGGTCGACCGCCAGAAGGCGACCCAGGAGCTCGAGGCGCAGGCCAAGTCCACGGTCCGCAAGGCCCGTTCGGCCGCCGGCTCCGCTCGCCAGACGGCGCGTACGGCCACCAGGGCCGCCAGTGACGCCTCCAAGAAGGTCGGCAACTGATCGCGCCGTAAGACGTCACCGACGACGGCCCGGACGGGGTGTCCCGTCCGGGTCGTCGCGCGTATTCCTCGTCCGAGTCGGGTGTGCCGCCGGGGAAAACGCATACGCTGGGGCCTGTCAAGCAATGTCGCGGCGTTCCGGCGCCGTCCACCACAGGGAGTTCAGCCGTGCTCGGAGGAGCCCAGGGTGTCGTGGCCTACCTGTTCTGGGCCGTGGCGATCGTCGCGTTCGTCATCGAGGTGTGGGCGTTCATCGACGCCGTACGCCGTCCGGCCGGCGCGTACGCGGCCGCGGGCAAGCTCACCAAGCAGCTCTGGTTGATCATTTTGGGGATCGCGCTGCTGTTCGGCCTGGCCGGCGCGGTGCAGCTGGTGTCGATCATCCAGATGCTGCCGATCATCGGCTTCATCGCGGCGGCGGTCTACCTCGCCGACGTGCGCCCCGCGGTCCGGCAGTACGGCCGGGGCGGGTCCTCCTCTTCCGGGCCGTACGGGCCCTGGTGAGCCGGGCCGTCGCGGATCACCGGGCCCCGTCTCGAGGCCTTGGGACAGGTCCTACGGTCTGGCGAGCTTGAGCGCGCGGAGGTCGGCCACGAAGCGCCCGGCGATGTAGCGGGCGCCGGCCGTGCTCGGGTGGACCCCGTCGCTCAGGATGTACAGCGGCGCGTTGCCGGTGCCCTGCACGCGGTCGCCGGTGATCCAGCGCTCGCGCAGCGGGTCGACGAACGGCACGTTCTGCTCGCTCGCGACATTGGCCAGCTCGTCACGGATGCGCTCCACCGAGCGCGTCGGGTCGCCGCTGCCCCACATCGGGCCCATGAGCAGCATGCGCGTGTCGGGCCAGGTCTGCCGGATCGTCGTCAGCAGCTGCCGGGCCGCGCCGGCCACCGTCGCCGGCGGGTGGTTGCGGTCGTTGTGGCCGCCCGAGACGATGACCAGATCGGGTGCCGGGCGCCAGGCGAGCTGCTCGGTGAACAGGTCGGCGAAGTTCTTGTGCACGCTGCCCTCGGCCACGAACCCGGTGCCGCGGTAGCCGCCGAGGATCACCTGCCAGCCGAGCGTGCGCGCGGTGTCGGCGGCGTAGGTCAGCTCGGGCACCTGCCCGAGGCGTCCGGTCGTGTAGCTGTCACCGAGGAACATCACGACCGGCGCGCGCCGCGGCGTGGCCTTGGTCGGGGCGCTGTCGGCCCGTGCCTTGCCCGCCGCACCGCCGCACCCCGCGGTCGCGAGGAGAGCGGTGACGGCGGCGACGCTGTTCAGCACGCGTCGTCTCATCCCGCCCCCTGTACCCGCGCCCGGCAAGCGGGCGTCCTATGGTCCTGTTATGGCGACGACGCACCGGCTTGAACTGACCGACCAGACACTCCGCGAATGGGATGCGAAAGTACTCTCGTCCGGTCCTGACGGAATCGTCCTCGACCGTTCCGCATTTTATCCAGGCGGAGGCGGCCAACCGGCCGATCTTGGAGTTCTCCTGTGGCAGGGAGTCCAGACGCGCATCGCCGGCGTGCGCAAGGGCGACGAGCTCTATCTGATTCCCGTCGAGGGAGACCCGCTGCCACCTGCGGGAATTCCGGTACGCGGCGCGATCGAGGACGAACGCCGCACCAGCCTCATGCGCACACATTCAGGTCTGCATGTTCTCTGCGGTGTCGTGTTCCGCGACTACGGCTGCCTCGTCACGGGCGGCAACATGGAGCCCGGGGTGGCGCGCATGGACTTCAACCTGCCCGAGGTGCCGCCCGGCTTCAAGGAGGCGGTCGAGGACGCCTGCAACGCCGAGATCACCGCCGACCGGCGCATCGACGTCCGTACGCTGCCCCGCGCGGAGGCGTTCCAGATCCCCGACATCATCCGCACCGCGACGAACCTCGTCCCGCCGGAGGTGGAGGAGGTGCGCATCGTCGACATCGTGGGCCTGGACACCCAGGCCGACGGCGGCACACACGTCGCCTCCACCCGCCAGATCGGCCGGCTGCGCGTCGCCAAGGTGGAGAACAAGGGCCGGGGCTTCCGCCGCGTCCGCATCCGCATCGAGGACTGACTCCGGCCGCCGCCCGCCGGCCCCGGTTCTACGCGGTGAGCTTCTCCGAGAGGTTCCACAGGCGTTCGGCGCGGCCGGGGTCGAGCAGGTACGGCAGGTAGTGGCCGTGGGGCGGGTCGCCGTCGGCGGTCCAGGGCCGGGCGATCGCGCAGTTGTCGAGGTAGAGGCCGCCGCGCCGGTGGAGTTCGGGCGCGACGGCCGCCCACACGGAGGTGGCCGCGCCCTGCGGGACGGTCTTCCACCCGGGCATGTCGGTGCGCGGCCGGCCGTGTTCGTCGGCCCAGCCCCGGGCCTTCAGGTCGGCGGGGGAGATGTGCCGCATCAGGTCGGTCATGATCGTGCCGGGCATGACGGCGTTGGCGGTGATCCCGTCGTCGCCGTACCGTGCGGTCAAACCGACGGCGAACAGGCCGTTGGCGGTCTTGGACTGCCCGTACGCCTGCCAGGCGTCGTAGGGGCGGCGCTCGTAGTTGGGGTCGCCGAAGTCGATGTCGCCGCGGCGGTGTGCCCGCGAGGACAGCGACACCACGCGGGCGGTCCCCGCGGCACGCAGCGCGGGCAGCAGCCCGGCCGTGAGGGCGAAGTGACCGAGGTGGTTGACGCCGAACTGGGACTCGAACCCGTCGGCGGTGCGTGTGAACGGCGCGCCCATGATGCCGGCGTTGTTGACGAGCAGGTGCAGTGGTCTGCCGGTGGCCAGGTATTCGGTGGTGAAGGTGGCCATCGACGCCAGCGAATCCAGCCGCAGTGCGCGGAACTCGATGTCCGGGTTGCCGGTCGCCTCGCGCATACGGGCGGCGGCGTCCTCGCCGCGGGTGCGATCGCGCGTGGCGAGGACGACGCGGGCACCGGCCGCGGCCAGAGCGCGGGCGGTCTCGGCGCCCAGCCCGGAGGCGCCACCGGTGACGATCGCCTCCGTGCCGGTCAGATCGTGGCCCCGAAGCACGTCGTCGGCGGTGCTGTGCGCATCGAAGGTCATCGTGTTCTCCCTGCGAACGTGTTCTCCGCTTCGTCTTCAGGATGGGATCCGCGGATCCGCCGAGTAAGGCCGTGTCATACCTGGCAGCGTCGCTGCCACCCTGGTGGATTTGCCACACTTGTGCGGTGGCAGAGAACGACAACCGCCTCGGCGCGTTCCTGCGGGCACGGCGGGCGCGGATCCGCCCGGAACAGGTCGGGCTGCCGCCGGGCGCGGGCCGCCGGCGCACCCCCGGCCTGCGCCGTGAGGAACTGGCCACACTGACCGGCGTCAGCGTCGACTACCTCAACCGGCTCGAGCAGGGCCGGGAGACCAACCCGGGCAACGGTGTCCTCGACGCCATCGCCAGGGCCCTGCTGCTGAACGAGGAAGAGCACGAGCATCTGTACGCGCTGGCGCGCCACGCGGCGCGGGCGGACCCACCGCCGATCCGGCCGGACCACACCCTCAGGCCGGGAATCCTGATGCTGCTGGAGAACATTCGCCCGTGCCCCGCCTATGTCCTGTCGCGGTACAGCGATGTTCTCGCCGCCAATCCCGAAGGGCTGGCTCTGCACGTCGGCCTGGGCGAATGGCCGGCCGAGAAACGCAACACGGTCAGATATCTGTTCCGTGACCCGGTCACCCGGGAGTTGTTCCCGGACTGGGAATGGCTCGCGCGAGTGACCGTCGCCCGGATACACCGGCTCCTCGGCGAGGACCCCGGCGCTGTCGAACTGACCGCCCTCATCGAGGAGCTCCGCGAGCACAGCAGGGAATTCGCCGACCTGTGGGCGCTCCACGACATCGCCACCCGTGGCAGTGACCGCCGCCTGTTCCGGCACCCCGCGGTCGGCGACATCGCCCTGGAGTCGGAGACGCTCTATCTCGGCGACAGCGGCCTGCGGATGACCGTCTACCAGGCCGCGCCGGGAACCGCCGACCACCGCGCCCTGCTCGAACTGGCCCGCTCGGCCGGCGGCGCGCCGCCCGCCGCCGAACCCGCCCCGGCGGCCGAGAACCCCGGCACCTGACGGCGCACTGTACGCCGTGGGGTGTCCTCACGTCCCGGTGCGCAGGGTGCGGTCGAGCAGTGTGGCGGCCAGCAGCGCCGCCGAGCCGATGACGAGCACGGTGGCCAGGGTGTGCAGGCCCCGATCGGTGGCCTCGCCACCGAAGGTGAGGTTGATGAGACTGGCCGAGGCGATCGCGCCGACGTACATGAAGCTGCGCATCAGCCCGGCGGCGACACCGGTCTGGTCGGCCGGGGCCTGGGCGTACATCGCGGCCTGGCCGGCGGTGATGTTGAGCCCGTTCTGCACCCCGAACACGACACCGATCCCGGCCAGCGCCCACAGCGGCGCGGCGGCGCCCACGACCAGCAACAGCAGGCTGCCCGTGGTCAGCACGGCGGCGCCGGCCACCAGAAGCCCCCACACGGCCTGGCGGCGGGCGGCGAACAGGGAGACGAGGGTGGCGGTCGCGAACGACGGCATCATCAGCGCACCGGCGACGGTCGCGGAGTGGCCCGCGCTCTGCTCCAGCCAGATCGCCCACCCGTAGACGAAGCAGTAGGTGATCAGCATCGTCACGCCGTAGCGCAGGTAGGTCGCCGTCAGGGCGTGGTTGCGAGCGAGCATCCGCACGTCGATGAACGGGGCACGCGCCCGCAGTTCCCACACCGCCAGCGCGGTGAACAGCACGACCGTCAGGACCAGCAGCCACCAGCGCGGGTGGGCGAGACCCATCATGAAGACCATCAGGGCGGTCAACGCGCCGGCGAACAGCGCCAGGCCGGGCGCGTCGAGGACCACGCGCAGCGGCTCGCGGCGGTCCACCGGATCGTCCGTGGGCAGCCACGACAGGGCCAGCACCGCGCTGACCAGCCCCAGCGGAACGTTCACCAGGAACGTCAGCCGCCACCCGCCCAACGCCATCAGCCCACCGCCGAGCACCGGGCCCACCGCCATGCTGACCTGACCCATGATCGCCAGCACCCCCAGCACCCGTCCGGGCGCCGGCCGGCCCAGCCGGACGGACTGGCGGCGTACCAGGGCCATCGCCGCGGGATACGCCGCCGAGGTGCCCAGTCCGATGATCACGCGTGCGACCACCAGCATGCCCAGGCTCACGGCGGCCCAGCCGATCACGCCGCCGGCGGCCACGAGCACCGACCCGGCCAGGTACACGCGCCGGGGGCCGAGGCGGTCCGCCAGCCGGCCCATCGTCGGCTGGCCGATCGCGGTGGCCAGGTAGAGCACGGAGACCAGCCACGCGGTCGCGTCCGGCCCCACGGAGAAACCGTGGCCGATCGCCACCAGAGCGATCGCGATGATCGAGGAGTTGACCGGGTTCAGCACCGAGCCGAACGAGACCGCACTGACGAACCGCCGTCCGAAGCCGAGGCGCTCCGCATCCGCACGGAACCGTCCGGCGCCGACGTTCGAGACGGTTCCGGAAGGACCGGTGACACTGTTCATGCGTCGATCCTGAGCACGGCGGCCGGGCCGGGGAAGGCCGCGCGATACCTGGCAGCCGCAGTGCCACCCGAGGGATGACGGCGACGACCGAACGGCCGGGCGGCGCCGGGCAACGGCCGGCACCGGAAAAACGGCCGTAATTGCGGCGCCTTTTCGTACATCCCCTTTTTACGGCCGGTTACCGTCCGGCCGTTCTTCGGTTATTCGGCGTAATGAACAAGATTCACCCTGTTAACGTCCCGGCTCGGTGATCATGATGAGTTTTCGGGTCGAGCCGGCCCGGGAGAGGGAGGCGCGGATGCGCCCGAAAGCAGGCAGGCTGGTGTTCGCCCTGGCCCTGGCGGTCGCGGACCTGGGCGTGCTCGGCGGTACGGCGGGGGCGGCCGATCCGCCGTTGGCGATCGTTCCGACCGACTATCCGATTCCGTCCGGCGCGCTCTTCGTGAGCCCGTCCGGCGACGATTCGGCGGCCGGCGACCAGACCCATCCGCTGAAGACGGTGCACAAGGCGGTCACCGCGGCGTCGGCCGGCGGCACGATCGTCATCCGTCAGGGCACCTACCGTGAATCGCTGGGCAGCATCGGCAAGAAGCTGACCCTGCAGCCGTACCCGGGCGAGCAGGTCTGGTTCAACGGCGCCTCGGTGGTCGCTTCGAGCCGGTTCACCGCCGACGGCGCGACCTGGCGGCTGGACGGCTGGGATCCGCCGATCTGCCAGCCCGAGTCGGGCACACCGCCCGCCGCCGACCTGCACAACTGCGTGAACCCCGACGGCCTGTCCTCGGCGAACCCGATCGGCGCCGACCCGGAGATGGTCTTCGTGGACGGCACGCCGCTGACCGAGGTCACCGCCAAGTCGGCGGTCGGCGCGGGCAAGTTCTACTACGACAGCGTGGGCTCCAAGCTGTACATCGGCACCGCGCCCACCGGCCACACCGTGGAGGTCGCGGACAAGAAGCTCGCCCTCCAGCTCTCCGCCGGCGCGGCCGGGACGGTCGTACGCGGGCTCGGCTTCATCCACTACGCCTCCGCGCCGGACGAGACGACCGGCGCCGCCGCGCTGATCTCGCAGGCCCAGGGCGCCGTGTTCGAGAAGGACACGATCGCGCTGAACGCGGCGGGCGGGCTGAGCCTCAGCCTGCAGTCGGGCATGCGGGTCAGCGGCAACCTGCTGCTGCGCAACGGCTACGACGCCATCCTCACGCACAAGGCCACCGACCTGACCGTCGAGGACAACCAGGTGTACGGCAACAACACCGAGCGGCTCGGGATGGGCTCCAGCGCGATCACCGGGGCGGGGATGAAGGCCACCCGGCTGCGCGACTCGGTGGTCCGCGACAACGTCTTCGACGGCAACACCGGTACCGGCTTCTGGTGCGACCTGGCCTGCAACAACGTCCAGGTGCTGCGGAACGTCGCACGCGGCAACAGCAAGCACGGCCTGTACTACGAGGTGTCGGCCCACGGCCTGATCGCCTCCAACCTCAGCACCGGCAACGGCGGCTACGGACTGAAGATCAGCGGCTCCGCGCACGTCCGGACGTACAACAACACCTTCGCCGGCAACGCCCAGGCGATCGAGGTGGCCGAGGACCCGCGGCCGACCGAGCCGTGCGACAACGACCTGAACCGCTGCCCGACGGCGGAGGACCAGGCGCTCGGCGTCACGTACGACACCGCCGACGTGACACTGGTCAACAACATCTTCGCCGGCGCGACGGGCGAGAGCGCGGCGCTGTTCGACACCGTCGCCAACAAGACCACCGGCGTCGGTGCCGCCCAGATGATCCCGGCCGCGCAGATGGATCACAACGGTTACTACCGCGCGAGCGCCACGGCCCCGGGGACGCTGGTCAACTGGCAGTCGGCGACCGCCGGGACGTCCTATACGAGCCTGCCGGCGTTCCAGGCCACCGGCCGCGACGCGCACGGCCTCTACCAGGAGGGCTCGGCGTCGTACTTCACCGACGCCGCCGGCGGCGACTACCGGGTGGTGCCCGGCAGCCCGGCGGAGACCGCGGGCGCGGCCCTGCCCGCCGACGTCGCCACCGCGATCGGCGTGTCGTCCGGGACCCCGGTGGCACTCGGCGCGCTCGCCTGGCCCGGCCGTTCGACTCCCGGCACGCCCACGCCGGTCCTGGACACGCCCGTCACCCGGCTGCACCACCCGCAGAACGGAGACACCCTGCTGACCGCGAGCGGCACCGAGGCCACGAACGCGGTGCAGAAGTACGGCTACGTCTCCGACGGCACCGCCTTCTACGCCTCCGGCACGCAGGCGGACGGCATGGTCCCGGTGTACCGGTTGCAGAACGCCACGACGCACGACCGGCTCTACACGACCACGACGTCCGAACGCGACTCGGCGGTCGCCGACTACGGCTACACCGACGAGGGTGTGAAGTTCTACGTGGCCGGCGCCACGGGTACCGGGCTGGTCCCGGTGTACCGGCTGCAGAAGAGCGGCCTGCACACGGTCGCGGTCGGCGACGCGGAGAAGAACGCCGACGTCGCCGACGGATGGAACTACGAGAAGGTCCTCTTCTACGCCCGGTCGGCCTGAGCGACCGCCCGGAACCCTCGCCCGTCGCCCGGCAGGGCATGGGTTCCGGGCGTTCTCGGCCGGTCCGTGACGCGGGCGCGGATGCCGGCGCGGCGTTCGTCCGTCTTCGCCGGCGACGCGGAGGGCGGGGCCGCGGTCATGCGCGGTCCGACGCGACCTCGTGGATCTGCGCGCCGGTGAGGGCGCCGGCGAAGACGCGTACGTCGTCGATGGCGCCGTGCCAGCCGTCGACCGGCTCGCCGTCCGCCAGCGCGCGCCCGATGTCGAGCGGACCGGCCGCCCGCGTGAGCGAGGCCCGCGTACGGCAGGCCTCCAGCCGGCCGTCGACGTAGAGGCAGACGCGCCGGCCGGCGGGATCGTGGACCGCGGCCAGGTGGGTCCATCGGCCGGGTACGGGCCGCCGACCGCTGAAGACCGTCTCGTCGCCCATCGCCCAGCCCTTGCGACGGTCGGGCATGAGGAACGCCCATTCGCGATGATCGGCGTCGTAGTCGAGCAGTACGACGTCGGCGTCGCGGCCGGCGCCGTGGTCGCTGACCACCGTGCCCCAGTCGCCGCTCCCGTCGAGGCGTGCCCACGCCGTGATGGTGAAGGCCTCATCGGTCCGGACCACCGGCCCATGGGTCACGGCGTGGCCGTTCCCCGCTAGGGCCAGCGCGTGCCCGCCGCCGGGCATCGCGGCACGGACCGCGTCGCCGCCGATCGTCGCGTTCCTGCCATGGCCTGAGGAGTCCCACGCGGCCGGACCGCCCGTCTCCTCGAAGCGCCACCACGCGGCGGGGAGGGGAAGAAGGCGGCTGCCGTTCGCCGACAACCGCGCGGACGTGCCATCGGGACGCGAGGGGCGGGAGACCGGCCGGCGTACGTCCGGCGGATGGGGAGAGGCCCCCGCGACCAGCAACCCCGCCAGCAGCACGGCCGCGAGCCGCGCCGGCCGGCCGAGCCGCCGCACCCGGCCGCTCCCACGCGCGGCAGCCGCCACCGCACCGGATGGAGCCGTCGTCTCGCCGCCGGGTGGGCGGGCCGTTCCCGTGCCGGGTGGAGTCGTCGTCTCCTCGCCGGGCGGGCGCGTCGGTTCCGTGCCGGGCGAGCCGGTGTCCGCGGACGGGATCGCCGCCTCCGCGCCGGGCGCGGGATCGGCCGGGGACGGCGCGGACACCTCACTCGCGCTCAGCCGGCGGCGTGCGTCCACCCAGAGGGCCACCGTCTCCTCGTCGCAGCCGCAGGCGCTCACCAGAGCCGCGACGAGTTCGGTGCGGGGGAGCGACCGGCGGGCCAGGGCCGTGGCGATCGTGCTGTGCGGCAGGGCGTGCCCGCGGCGGGCCGCCTCTTTCTCGAGGCGGCGGTAGGTCCGGTCCGACCATGCCTTGAGCCGTCTCAACTGTTCGACGAACTCCGCGGGTGACGTCGCATCGCGCGGGTCCGGAGCATGGTTGTCTAAAGGCACGAAACGAAATCTATCGCGTCGTATTCCGGCGACCGTCATTTTTACCAGTCCGACCTCGAACGGCGGTGATGGGGGCCGCCCCCGCTTTCCGAACGGCCCCCACCCGACCTGCTACTTCACATTCTTGTAGCGAATGCCGTAGTAGTGGTTCGACTTGATGTACTTCCACGACCAGTACTGCTTCTGGGCGTAGCTGCCGGTGCGCGGCTCGGCGTAGACGTACACGCCCTTCTCGCCCTTCGAGACGACGAGGGCGACGTGGCCGCGGGCGCTGCTCTTCGGGTAGTGGGTGAGCGCGTCACCTTTGGCGACCTTCTTGACGTTGCTCACCTTCTTGGAGACACCGAGCAGGCTGCCGGTCCAGTAAGACGTGTGCAGGCCCCAGGCCATCGAGACGAACCCGGAGCAGTCCCTGCGGTAGCGGCCGTACGAGTTGCAGTACGGCGTACCGGTCTGGGAGTACGGGACCTTGGCCGTGACCCAGCTCTTGCCCCGCTTGAGGATCGTGGTGCGCGAGAGGTGGAGGTTCTTGGACGGCGTCTTGCCGCACTTGTGCGGGGCGACGGCGGAGGTGGCCGCCGCCGGAGCGGCGCCGGCGTGCACGGCCGCGTGCTCGCCGCCGTCCCCGGCGAGCCCCGCTCCGGCGAATCCGGCCGCGGCGAGGGCGAGAGCGGCGGTCGACACGGGCAGGAGTACTTTTCGATCGACGTTCACGGCGTCTCCTTTTCGGGTCCCTTTCGCGGGACGCGATCGGTTGGTCACAGGTGTAGTCAGGTGACCTTCCAAGGCGCAATGAATAGTGTGTTCGGCCCTGTTCGGCGCTGTTCGCACCTGCTCGACCTGCGCATTCGACGAAAAGGGACGGGAGACGCCTGGGGCGCGTCTCAAAGTCAGCGGGGCTTTGAGACGCGCCCTGGGTCGCCGAAATGGCTCGCGGTGGTCCGCGAATCGGCGAGTGCGTGCCGGCCGGCTCCGCGACCCGTCGTCGCGGGGCCGGCCGTCCGGGGTCAGTTGACGGTTAGGGTTTCGGCGACCGGGCGTGGGCTGTTCGGGGTGCAGGGGATGGTCAGGGTGCCGAGCAGCGAGACCGACGCCTTGACCGTGACGTTGCCGCCCTGGACCTGGTCCGTACCGGCCGCCGTCGGCGTCCAGTCGCCGCTCAGGTCGCCGGTGATGGGCTGGTTGGCGGGCACCGAGCCGCCGCTGCCGGTCACCGAGAACGAGGCGGTCTGCGCCCCGGTCACGTCAAGGGCGGCCGTCGCGCTCCAGGAGTTGATCGCGACCGGCGAGGACAGGCTCAGGTTGGAGATGTGCAGCGCGAAGTGGGTGGAGGTGCCCACGGTCGACGGGTTGGGGGATGCGGTCAGCGTGCCGGTGATGGTGACCGTCTGCGACCCCGACAGCGGGATGCTGCAGGTGTAGGCGGCCGAGAAGTCGGAGGCGTGGGCGGGCGCCTGGAGAGCGAGCGCGCCGAGTCCGCCGAGTGCCATGACGGTGGAGGTGGCCGCGACACGCCTGGCGAGGGACCTGGTCATCGAGGGCTCCTTTCGTCCGGGATGGCGGGTATGGCTGGTTGACCCGGACTCTTTACTTATCCGCAATGCGCTGGTAACGGGTCAACTGACTCATGAGTAAGTTTCACGTTTGCCGATGGATGTCGGCGCCCGGGCGGTCAGCGGGCATCGGTGGCCGGGCGGTCAGCGGGCGTCGGTGACCGGGCGGTCGGCGGGCGTCGGTGGCTGGCCGGTCGGCGGGCGTCGGTGGCCGGGCGGTCAGTGGCCGTCGGTGGCCGGGCGGGTCAGGGCGGGGACCGACTCCAGCACCTTTTCGACGATGGCCAGGGCGTGGGCGGTCGCCTCGCGAGTGCGGTCGGCGTCGTAGCGCTCGGCCCGGCAGTAGGTGATCGCGGCGCGCAGGCCGCCGAAGGCGACCCCCATGACCGTCGCCGCGGTGACCGCGTCCAGGTCCGGGGCGATGCCGCGCAGCACCTCGACGAACCCCTCCTCCGCGTCCGCGAAGCGTTTCAGCGCCTGCGCCTGCAGGGACGGGCGGTCGCGGATGAGGGCGACCTGGATCGCGCCGTCCTCGTCCTCGGCCGAGATGGCCTCGACCAGCGCGTCGGCCACGCGCCGGAACGTCGCCAGCGGGGTCTCGTCGCTCGGGCGCTCCGCGAGGCGCGCGCGGATGTCGGCCAGGCGTTCGTCCATCTCGGCGAACACCACGTCGTCCTTTGACGGGAAGTAGCTGAAGAAGGTCCGGGGCGACACGTCGGCGGCGGCGGCGATGTCGGAGATCGTCGTCTCCTCGAAGCCGCGCTCGTCGAACAGCCGCAGGGCGGCGGAGGCGATGGCCCGGCGCGTGCGGAGCTTCTTCCGCTCCCTCAGCCCCATGTGATCCATTTCACCAATATATACACTCGATGCGAAGTTGCAGCCATTGCACGTTTTTCCGTGGCGTGCTGTCCTTGCACCATGGCACGGATACTGGATCGGCTGGGGCGGTTCTGTGCCCGGAACCGGCGGTGGGTGTTCGGGGTCTGGGCCGCCGTCGTGCTCGCGACCGTCGTCCTCGGGGTGGCCGGCGGTGGCACGTTCGTGCAGCAGGACCGGCTGCCCGGTACCGAGACCCAGGCGTCGATCGACCTGCTCCGCAAGAACTTCCCCGACGTCACCGGCCCCACGACGACGATCGTCTTCCACCCGCAGCGCGGCGTCTCGCTGAACGACTGGCGCGTCGCGGTGCAGGTCGGCCAGGCCATCAAGCAGGTCGGCGAGCTGCCGCGCGTGGCCACCGTCGAGAACCCCTACGGCGGCACGGGCGGCGCCAAGGGCCCGAACGCCGTCATCGCGGTCGCCCACCTCAAGGGCACCGCACGCGACCTGCGGCCCGAGGACATGAACGCCCTGGAGGAGGCCACCGAACCGGCCCGGCTGGCCGGCGTCGACGTCGACTACGGCGGCATCGCCTCCATGATCCTCAACCAGCCCAAGGCCGGGCCCAAGGAGGGCGTCGGCGTCGTCCTGGCGCTCGGCGTACTGCTGCTGGCCTTCGGATCGTTCCTCGCCGCCGGTGTGCCGATCGTGGTGTCCCTCGCGGCCCTCGCCGTGGCGTACTCACTGATCCACTTCGGCGCGTCGCTCGTCCAGGTGCATCCGACCGCGCCGATGGTGGCCGCCATGCTCGGCCTCGGCGCGGGCATCGACTACTCGCTGTTCGTGGTGACGCGACATCGGCGGCAGCTCGCCGACGGCATGGACGTGGAGGCCTCCATCGGGCGGGCGCTGGCGACATCGGGGCACGCCGTGGTCTTCGCGGGCGGCACGGTGGTGTTCGCGATCTGCGGGCTGTGGTTCTCCGGCATCACCTTCATCGGCATCATCGGCCTGGCCAGCGCCATCGCCGTGCTCCTCATGGTGACCGGCGCGCTGACCCTCCTGCCCGCGGTGCTCGGCGCGCTCGGCACGGGCATCGACCGGTACAAACTGCCGCGGGTGCGGCCGGACAAGTCCACCCACCGCTGGGAGCGCTGGGGCCGGCACGTGGACCGCAACGCCTGGCCGTACGCGATCGCCGCGACCGCCTTCCTGCTCTTCCTCGCGACCCCGGTGCTCAGCCTGCGCTTCGGCATCATGGCCGACAGCACCCTGCCGCACTCCAACACCGCGCGGCGGGCGTACGACGTGACCGCCGAGAACTTCGGGCCCGGCTGGTACAGCCCGTTCGCCGTGGTCGCGTCCGTGCCCTCGCCGGAGCATCCGCCTCAGGCGGACGAGTCGACCAAGACGGCGAAGGGCTGGTCGGCGCTGCGCCGCGAGCCGGGCGGGCGGCTGAACGTCAGCCCCGACGACCGGCCGGCGCCCAACCCGCAGGCGCGGCGGCTCGGCGAGGAGCTGCAACGGCGGTTCCGCGGCGTCCACGACGTCGCCGCGGTGGACAACATGGTCGTCGCCGGTGACAGCGTCATCATCACCGTCGTGCCGGCGTCGCGGCCGGAGACCGCGGCAACCGCCGACCTCGTACGGAACCTGCGCGAGAACGTGATCCCGCCGATCGTGAAGGCCCACCCGGGCGCACGCGCTTACGTCGGCGGCGAGTCGCCCGCGATCATCGACATGGCCACGATCGTCAAGCAGCGCATGCCGTACGTGGTCGTCGTCGTGGTCGGCGTCGCGCTGATCCTGCTGGTCATCGCGTTCCGCTCGGTGCTGGTGCCGCTCAAGGCCGCGCTGATGAACATGCTGTCGATCGGCGCCTCGTACGGCGTGGTCACCGCGGTCTTCCAGTGGGGCTGGGGCATTCGCCTGATCGGCCTCGACCAGCCGATGCCGATCGTGTCGTTCGTGCCGCTGTTCATGTTCGCGCTGATCTTCGGGCTGTCGATGGACTACGAGGTGTTCCTGCTGTCCCGGGTGCGCGAGGAGTACCTGCGCACCGGCGACCCGCACGAGAGCGTCGTGAAGGGCATCGGCTCGACCGCCCGGCTCATCACGTCGGCGGCGCTCATCATGATCTTCGTCTTCCTGAGCTTCCTCGGCCAGCCGGACTCGATGGTGAAGATGATGGGCATCGGCCTGGCCTCGGCCGTCGCCGTGGACGCGACCGTGGTGCGCCTCGTGCTCGTCCCGGCCCTGATGAGCCTGCTCGGCCACGCCAACTGGTGGTTCCCCGGCCGCCGCCCGTCCCCGCCCAGCCCTCGGCCGGCCGAGCGCGAGCTCGAACCGGTGCGCTGACCCGTGGCGGGGAAGGACCGCCCCATGGAGACCTTTCCCGCCATGCCACTGGCCGGCTGGCACGACACCAAAGAGACCCTCCATCGGTACGCCCAGGTGGTCGGCAAGATCCGCCTCGCTTCCGGCGTCCGGCGCAACCACTGGTGGAGCGTGCCGTTCCACCTCACCGGGCAGGGCCTGACGACGCGTCCGATGGGCCAGGCGGACGGCAACCCGATCTTCACCATCGACTTCGACCTCGTCGGCCACCGGCTGCGCGTCAGCACCGTCGACGGACGGGCGGTGTCCTTCGCGCTGCCCGGCCGGTCGGTCGCCTCCTTCTACACGGAGACGATGCGGGCGCTGGACAGCGTGGGCGTCCACGTTGACCTGGCTCACCCGCACCCGTTCGATCTGCCCGACTCCGTCCGGCCGTTCGCCGAGGACACCGAGCACGCGAGTTACGACCCGGTCATGGTCACGCGCTACTGGCAGGTGCTCAGCCAGGTGAACCTGCTGCTGGAGGAGTTCGCCGCCCGCTTCTCGGGCAAGGTCAGCCCGGTCCACCACTTCTGGCACACCTTCGACATCGCCTGCACGAGGTTCTCCGACCGAGTCGTGGACCAGCCGGCCGAGGCCGATCCGGTGACGCGTGAGGCCTACTCCCGCGAGGTGGTGAGCTCCGGGTTCTGGTTCGGTGACGAGGGCTTTCCCGAGCCGGCGTTCTACTGCTACACCGCGCCGGAGCCCGAGGGGATGGCGGCCGAGCCGCTGCTGCCCGCGTCCGCGCGGTGGATCGAGCAGCGCGGTGGCCACCTGGCCGTCCTCCGCTACGACGACGCGCGCGCCGAACCCGATCCGCGCGCGGCGGTGCTCTCCTTCTACGAGAGCGCCTACCAGGCCGGCGCGGGCCACGCGGGCTGGGATGTCACCGGCCTTGCCTCCCCCGGCGGCATCACCGACCCCCGCCTGCGCTGAGCGTGTGGCCGGGAGAGGCTCTCCGCCCCGAGCTTGAACCGGTGCGCCGGCCCTCAAAGGTTCCGTGGAGGCGTCACGAAGGCCGGCGCGCCGGTCGGCGGAAATGCGTTCGGTGCTTTACCAGCCGTATTCGAACCATCTCTGGTAGGGCTGTCCGGCGTTGCACGCGAAGGAGCGGAGCCCATACTGAGCGCTGAAGTCTATGCACCGCTGGGTGGCGTCGTTCTCCATGACGACGAAGTCGGGGGGAACCTGCTCATGGACATGCCAATTCTGGTAGGGCAGCCCGTTGCAATCAACGGCGCGGAGCCCATAGTCGATGCTGTCGTCGATGCAGCGGCCGGTATTACGGTTCCTGAGCGTCTGCCACCCGCTGTCCAGGCTGGTCACCACCCATGCCTGATAGTCGGTGTTGTTGCATCGGAACGCACGGAGCCCGTTGTCGAAGCTGTCATCGATGCACTGCCCAAAGCTTCCGTCGTCCTGCTGGAAAACCACCGTTTGAGGGTCGGCCGACGCCGGGCTCACGAACGCGCCGGCCATTGCGACCGTCGCGCCGACGGCAACGCCCAGAGCCGCCAGTCTTCTGCGAATCATCCCACTACACCTTTCCGGTTCTTCGCGGCGCGGTCGAAGTGACCGAAACGCCGTGCTTTACCGCGAGAGACCGTACGGTGCTGGGTTCAACTCCTGATGAATTATCGATGTAATCAGTGATTACGCAAGCCGCCGCGGGGTGCGGCGGCTCAGGCCGGGATGGCGTAGAGGATCAAGGGAAGGGTGGCGACCAGAGTGGCGCCGGCGAGCATCGCGCCGCGCACCGGGCGGGGCAGCGGGGCCGGGGTGAGCAGCCGCCGGACGCGGACGAGGATCGGATTGGTCTCGTCGGCGCCGATGATGCCGAGCGTGCCCACGGGCGCCGGGTTGGCACCGGCCGACGCGAAGCGCAGCAGCGCCGTCGCCAGCTCCTTGGCCGGGCGGTGCCGCCGGGCGCGGTCGTCGGCCGCCATCTCGATGAGGAGCTCGACCGCGTCGAGCGTTCGGGCGACCGTGCGCGACTGCGGGAGCATCCGGCGCAGCGACGTGAAGGGCAGCAGCACCAGGTCGTGCCGCTCGCGGGCGTGCGCCCGCTCGTGCGCGAGCACCGCGGCCAGTTCGTACGGGCCGAGCAGCTGCAGCGTGCCGGCGCTGACCACGACCTGGGAGCGGACGCCGGGAACGCAGTAGGCGGCGGCGACCGGATGGTCGACGACGAGGGTGCCGGGCACCTCGGGGTCGCCGTGCGCGACCAGGGCGAGCAGGGCCCGGTGGCGCCGGCGGGCACGGACGACGCCGGCGATGGCGACCATCAGCACGCCGAGAAGCATGAGAGCGAGCAGCAGGCCGGCCGCGAGGGCGGCCAGATGGATCGAGGACAGCGGCCGGGGGTCGCTGAGGGAACGGCCGACACCGGCGACGATGCCGTCACCGTACGGCGCGACGCCGAAGCCGAGAAGGGTGCCGATGGAGGCGAGACCCCAGGCGAGGCCGAGGGCCTGCCACAGCGCGATCGCCGTGCGGGGGGTGCGCCAGGTCCACCGGGCGCGGGTCAGCAGGTGCGCCCCCAGGGCGCTCCCGGTCGCGACCAGGGCGAGCAGGGCCGTGCCGGTCATCCCGGTTATGTCCCTTCCACCTCATCGAGGACGCGGCGGAGCAGCTCCGCCTCGTCACCGGACACCGAGCGTGCGAAATGCGCCAAGGCGGCGTCGCGGTCACCGGTCATGCTGAGCGCGCCCAGCATGAGCTCGGCCACGTACGCCTCTTTGGTCGCGATCGGACGGTAGCGCCAAGCGCGCCCTTCGCGCTCCCGTACGAGGAAACCTTTTTTGGCGAGCCGGTCGAGCACCGTCATCACCGTGGTGTGCGCAAGGTCGCGATCGTCGGCGAGCGCACGGCTCACCTCACGCGCGGTGGCACCGTGCTCGCGGTGCCACAGGACCTCCATGACCGTACGTTCAAGCTCTCCCAGACCCTTCACATCCCCCATGCTATCCATCGTAGTACTACGAGGCGTAGTACTACGGTCGGTGGTGACCATCGCCGGCCCGCCCCGCGTCCTCCCCGGAGAGGCGTCAGACCGAGCTGGCGCCCATGTAGCTCTGACCGTGCCACTCGGACTCGTCCGGGGGCGACTGGGTCGGCCAGCCCGGCTGGTCCTGGACGTGGCCCGGGATCGCGAGCCGCCTCAGCTCGTCCCTGACCTTGTCGGCGAAGGTGCCCTCCTGCGATCGGGTTCGAAGGTCCAGCGCATGCAGGTCGAGGCCGAAACGGTCGGCCTGGACGATGAGGTCGTTCGGCAGGGTGTTGAAACGCGCCGCGAAACCCTCGTCGGAGGGCATGTGCAGCTCGCCGTCGAAGGTCGCCGAGTAGGAGGTGACGGTGCCGTCGGTGTTGCGGACGTCGAGGTGGACCTCGGTGTTCAGCTCGCGGGCCAGCAGGCGTGCGTGGTTGACCTGGGCGTTGGGCGCACCCCGGTCGAAGTGGGCCCGCAGGCGGACGGGCACGCCGGCGCGCGCGCCGTCGGCCTTGAGGACCTCGGCCACGGCGCGGTGCGGCATCGCCGGGTCGAAGCCGGGTTGGCCCGAGGCCTTGTCCAGCAGTTTTTGCAGGTCGTGCGGGCGGCGCCGGCCCGGCTTGGCGGACTGGGGCTCGTCGGACCTCCAGGCGGGCCGGTCCGGCGCCCCGGCCTCGGCCCGGGAGAGCATCGTGTCCAGCTCGTGCCCGAACAGCGTGAGGGTCGCGCTGCCGGTGGCCGCGTGCGCGATGCGCACCGGTGTTCCGACGACCTCGGCCTGGTCGAGGGACTCGATCTTCTTCACGACGAACGCGATGTCACTGTCGACCCGGAACTCGACCTTGTGGGCGGAACCCTTCTCGAAGGTGCTCGTCTCATTCCGGTTACCGCCGCTGACGGAGCGGTGTTGCGTCTTCTGCGCGTGGAACGAGAGCTCCGCGCCGACGCCGAGTGTGTCGGGGCCGCCACCGTAGGTGTGGGTCGCGGGGCCCAGGTGGCTGCGATCGGCCTCGTCCCTCGCCTGCTCCAGCTGGCGGTTGACGTCGCGGAGCTCGGTCTCGCTCAGGTTGGCGGCCACGATCTTGGGTTCTGAGAGGTTGGACCGTACCCACACCTCCACGACCTTGTCCTTGCCGACCTGGAGGGTGATCATGCGGTGACCGTTCGCGTCGGTCGTCCGCTCGAAGCGGGCGGTCAGCGAGTCCCCGGTCGTGACCTTCACGATCTCGGCCCGGTGCGAGCGGGCCTCGGACCGGCTGAGCACCTTGTGACGGACGAGCTCGTCGATGATGGCGTCGGGGAGCGTGTCGATCCGCACCCGTTCCGGGCTGGACTTCGCGGGGGGCACGAGCCGGCGCGCGTCCGCGGGGCCGACCGGGGAGGTCGAGACCGTGCCGGCCTTCGCTGCCATTCCGGCGGGGAGCACCCGCTCGGCCGTTCCGCTCAGGGTGACCTCGTGGCGGCGCTTCGCGCCCTCCAGGGCGGCCCGGATGTCGACGGAGTTGCGCACGACCTCGACCTTGAGGGTGAGCCCGTGCTCGATCACCGGCTCGGCGTTCCTGAACACTCCCTCGCCTTGAAGCCGGGTCTTCTGCCGGGTGTGGCCGCCGCTGGAGGTGTGCGAGCGGTGGGACTTGAGCGTGCCGTGCGCGCTGCCGTCGGTGTGGCCGAAGGGGGTCGGAATGCCTTTCTTGGCGATGCTTCCGGTGATCGATCCCTCGTAGGTGACGTTCTTGCTCTGGGAGACGTCCTCCTGCTCGTACGTGTAGTGCTGAAGGATCTGGCCGTGGGCGTACAGGTGGCGCAGGAGCACCGGATCGCCGTCGAAGCTCGCCGTGACCCGGACCGTGAAGTCGCCGAAGTTCTTGGAATAGCCTTCCGGGCCGAGCATGTTGGTCATCTTTCCCCACCAGCGCTTGCCGCCGAAGTCGACGTAGAGCGCGCGCCAGAGCGCCGGATCGTCGGCCAGCGCCTTGGGCGCGACCGCGCTGACGGCCTCGGCGACCTGGTCGAGCAGCTCGACCTCTTTGCCCGGGGCCTCGGCGGTGTGCAGCGACGTCCGCTGGAACGTGCTGATGCCCATGCCCTTCTGATAGTGGTCCGGGATCGCCATCTTGTCCGGATGCCTGCGCATGCGGCGCACTTCCGCCAGCATCTTGATCATCCGGTGTGCCGCCGTGTCCGAGGACGAGAACGTGTCGGCCGGGAAGAAACGCGTCAGCAGGTCGGCGAAGGCCTCCCGGGTGTGTCCCTTCGTGACGGGCAGGTACGGGACCCCCGTCGGGTGGCTCTGCCGCACGTCCAGGCTCAGCTTGTGGCGGGCCGCCGCCAGGTCGCCGAGGTACCGGCGCGCGAGCGGGACGGCCGTACGCCGGTCCAGCCTGAGCTCGCCACTCAGCAGGCGTTCCATGGCGTCGGCGACCTGGTGCAGGGGCAGTGGCAGCTTCTTGTGGGCGTACATGTTCAGGGCGTCACGCTCGGCGAGGGCGTACAGGACCGGGCGGCCATCGACCGTTTCCGACCGAGCGTGGCCCTTGGCGTCCGGTGCGGTGGAGACGCGGAGGTTGGCGTGCGTCCGGAAGATGTACTTGTTGCCGGTGTCGATGGCGAGTTGCTCGGTCCCCCAGATGTCGGTGTCCGTCCGTGACCGCGACTTGGACGACGACCGGGAGAGGCTGGCGCTCACACCGCCGTTCGGGTCGCCGGAGGTGTTCACCCCCATGCCGCCCGCGCCCTTCACCGCCCAGCCGTGGCTTTCGTTGTGGCCGACGGCGTGGCTGCCCATCGTGAGGTTGATGTCGCCGTCCACCAGGTGCGACATGGTGACGAACTCGGAGTCGCCCAGCTCGCTGGTCACCGTGACCTGGCCGGTGTGGTAGGCGCTGTACATCCATTCGGGGTGGGCGAGCAGCCCGCGGGCGTTGAGCGACGCGGCGAGTTCGTGGAACTCGGGGGAGTTCACCTTGACGCCGAGGAGCTTCGCCGCCTTCATGGTGAGCTCGTCGCCGGCATCCATGTGCAGCAGCCTGCTCGCCCGCTTGGCCTCGTCCGAGGTCGGGTGCGTCGGAGAGGTCGGGTGATTCTCGCTCGACGGCAGCAGGTCGGCGGGCAGCACGACCCGCGCCGACCCGTCGATGTCCTCGGCGATCATTTTCTGTGCGCCCTTGGACGTGATCATGTCGACCCGCAGCTTGTGCGGGATCTCGAACACCGCCACCGGCCCGGCGCCCTCCACCAGCACCACCTGGTTGGTGGTGTCGCCCACGGCCGTGTTCGCACCCTCGGTGCTGTTGTACGTGACGTCGACCTCGCCGCCCGAAGGCGTGAGACCGGGGCCCTTCGCCGCGTCGACGGCGGCGGTTCCGGTGCCGCTGTTGGTCGTCGACTGGCCCTCGTTGACGCTGGTGGTGTCGGAGCCGATGTCGAGGTTCACGACCGACTCGGCCTCGCTCACCCCCTTGAACTCGGCGTTGTCGAAATCCTGCTCGAGTTTGATCCGGAGCGTGAAGTTCTTGGGGGAGTGGCCGGTGGCGGCGTGCATCAGGTCGAGGTACAGGCCCTCCTGTGCCAGCTGGTCATAGCCCGCCTCGAACCGCGGGCCGGTCGGCTTTCCGTTCTGGCCGGCCCTCATGCTCAGCTGCTCGTCCACCTCACGCTCGTTGGCCATCTGGCTGGCGCGCTTCACGGGGTCGCGGGAGTAGACCTTCTGCCCGTTCTTGATCTTCGGCAGCAGGCCGAGCTTCCGCAGGTGCTCCTCGAGCTTCCTGCGGACCTCGTCGACGCCGGTGACGTCCTCGACCAGCGCCGGCCCGGCCCCGCGGAGCTTGTCCCGGCCGAACACCTCCGGCAGCTCGCCCTTGCGGCCCTTGGGCGGTTTGGGATCGGGGTCGTCCCGCAGCCTGACCGTGCCATCCGGGTTGTACTGGATCGCTCCCTTGTCGTCGCGGGCGATCGCCGCCGGGTCCACCGGCAGGCCGTACCGGTAGGCGAGGGGCTCCGGTATACGGAAGAGCGCCTTGCTCTCCCCGTCGATCGCCGGCCGGGCCCGCCGCTCACCCGCCATGTGGATCGTGACGGTGTGCTTCACCCGCAGCCGGTACCCCTGCGTGTGCCCCTTCCACCGCTGCACGCTCGGGTGGATGGAAGTGCCACCCGCGCTCCGGGACTTGGAGCGCGACCGGGTGCGGGCGTACGTGCCCGACAACTTGGGCGTCACGCCGCCGATGGCGTTCAGCGCGCTCAGGTGGTCGGGAGCGACCTGCACGCCACCGGTGACGTTGAAGTGCCGCGCGCGGCCTCTCGCGGAGTCCCGCGACGCGCCCGAGAAGGTGATCCGGAGCCGCTCCAGCCAGCGTTTGTTGCTGGCCGGTCCGACCCGCGGGTCCTCATCCGGCTCGAGCACGATCTCCGACTTGATCTGGACGGTGCCGATCTCCTTGCCGTCCTTGACGATCGTCCGCTGCAGCCCGTGCGGGTCGTTGACCGCCTCCGTGAGACGGCTCGGCAGCTCGTCGTTGAACAGCGTGCGCACCTGTCGCCGGGCCACGTCGTCGAGGTCGGGGCCGAGCCCCATCTCCTCGGCCGTGCGGTCGGTGAGTTCGCTCAGCCCGGTCATTCCGGTGACCGAGCTCTCCGGCAACGGCGTCTTCTGCCGGTCGGCCACGTCGAGCTGCGCCTTCTCCGCCGGCGCGCCGTCGGTGTAGGTGTGCGAGACCCACACCCGGACGGGGCCGTCGGCGCCGACCGCCGTGGCGTTGCTCCATCCGTGCCCAGGGCCGTCGGCCGACCGGCGTATCTGGACCTCGAACACGGGGTTGTCGGCCGACTGCTTCTCGGACCAGGGGGTCTCGAACATCGAGTGCGGGCTGCGGTCGTCCTCGACCGCACCGTTCAGCGTGTACTCGGACGCGTGGTGCGTGTCCGAGCCGCTCCAGTTGTACCCGCCGCCTCCCTTGAGGATGGCGAACTGCGCGACGGCCTTGGCCCATTCCCAGGGCGTCAGGTTCGCGAGGGCCCCCGCGTCCACCGACCCCGACAGGTCGACGCTGCGGTTCGCCGCCGAGGCGACCGATGCGCCACCCTGCGGGAGCGTGCCGACCATGGTCTCCGACGCCTCGACGTCCGTGTCGGTGACCATGCGCAGGTGGGGCACCCGCAGTTTGACGCGTACCTCGCCGCCGGGGACCGGGAGTATCGCGCCGTCCTCCGAGATCAGGCGCCGGAAGTCGCCTCGCAGAGTGCGGTCCAGGTCCTCCACGGTGAAGCGGTGATCGATACCGGCGCGGGAGAGCACCTGGTTGACGAGGCGGGTGAGATGGCCGACCGGAAGTGCCCCGGCGGGCGTGGTGGCGGTCATCGCTTCGTCGGGCGGCCGCGTGTCGGTGGCCAGCCGGGAGTCCGCCGCCTGGATGGCCGAGTCGGCGTCCGTCGGCAGCGTTCCCTTCTCCAGCGCCTCTCGGTAGGCGAGCTGGTGCTCCCGGGCCTCGTCGAGACTCCCCGCGAGACGGCCCCGCTGGAAGTCGTTGCCGGACACCATGGCGTTCAGCTGGTCGATGGCACTCTGGTACGCCGCGTGGGCCTGCATCGCGGGGATGCGCATGTCGCTGTACTCGTCGCCGGCCTTCCGCGCGCGCAGGAAGGCTTCACGCAGCTCGTTGCCACGCTGGAGATCACCGTCCCGAATGGCCTCCCTCACCTCCTCGGCCAGCCGGACGGCGGTGTCGTACTTCTCGTTCATCAGCCGGTGCAGCGCGTCGCCGGCGTCGGCCAGCGTGCCCGCGTGCCGTTGGAGTTCGGCGGCGAGGTCGGCGGCGATCCGGTTGCGCTCGGTGAGCTGGCCGTGCAGATCAAGGTGCAGGCGGACGGTGGCCGAGGGGCCGAGAGTCGTAGGGCTCTGCCCGGAGGCGGCGAGTGCGCGGTGGTACTCGTCGTGGTGAGTCCGGGCGTCCTGGACGGCCTGGGCCAGGTCGCCGAGGCGGACACCCCGGTCGCTCGCGAAACCGGTGAGCTGGTCGGCGGCGTTCTGGTACGCCGCGCGGGCCTGGACCGCGGGAATGCGCAGGTCGCTGTACGCGTCGGCGGACAGACGGTGCCGTCGGGCGGTTTCGCGCAGCTCGCGTGCCTGGTCGAAGTCGCCGCCCGCGATGGCGTCGCTCGCCTCTCGGAGCAGCCGGAGGGACGCGTCGTAGTTCTCCGTCGCGAGCCGCTGCAGTTCGCCGGCGTCCCGTTCGAGGACGGCGAGCTGGTTGCCGATCTCCTGCTGTAGCGCCAGGGCCGTCCGGCCCGACACCGTGATGCTCGCGGCCAGCCTGGCCCGCAGGTCGGCCACCTCGGCCCGCGGAGGCTCGGGAGTGTTCTCGGCCTCGTGGATCGCCCGGGCGACGGGAGCCGGCAACGGCCGGTCGGCGATCGCCTCCTTGTATCCCGCATGGTGCGCCTGTGCCTGGCCGAGGTTCCGGGCGAGCCTGGTCAGGTCCAGCGGTCCGCCGGCCATCAGCTGGTCCAGCCGGCTCGCGGCTTCGCGGTAGGAGGACGCGGCCTGGCCGGCCAGCTGGGACGCCTGGCCGTACGCGGTCGCCTCGCCGTTCAGCCGGACGCCGGCGTCGTAGTGGGTCTGCGCGAGGGCTGACGGCCCGCCGGCGGCGAGCCGCTGGGACTGGTCGAAGGCGTACTTGGCGGCCCCGCGGTGGTACTCCGCGACCCTCTGCTGGTCGGCCGCGGCCTGGTCGAGTGAGGCGGCCTGCCGCTCGAGACCCTGCTTGAGGTCGGTGGCGGCGGCCTGGCGGGCGATGAGGCGCTCGGCGAGCTCGGTGTGCCGCTCGCCGGCCACGGCGGGATCGCCTGACGGCAGGCTCTGCCCGGCGCGGGTGAGATCGCGCTGGTACTGCTCGTGTCGCCGGCCGGCGTCCTGGATCGCCGTGGCGATGTCGTCCGGCTGGACGGACCTGCCGGCGGCCAGCCGGTCGAGCAGACCGGTCGCCTTGCGGTACGCCTCGTGCACCTCCATCACCGGGTCGCGCATGTTGCTGTAGACCTCGGCCGCCTGGCGGTGACGCAGGGCGGCCTCGCGCAGCTCACGGCCGCGGGCCGGGTCGCCGCTCATGATGGCGTCGCTCGCCTCACGGGCCAGCCGGGTGGCGGCGTCGTAGTTCTCCAACGTGAGCCGGTGCAGCTCGTCGCTGGTCAGGTCGAGCGCGGCGAGCTGGTCGACGATGCCCTGCCGCAGGTGGGTGAGGGCCTGCGCCGTGGCCGTGGCCGCGGTGTGGAGATTGGCGTGCAGGTCGGACAGGTCGGCGTTCGGCCCCGTCGTCGGCCGTCCCTCGCCGGACCAGGGCGGCGGTGGCGGCGTGTGGCCGTGCTTGCGCAGGTAGCGCGCGACACCCTCGATCTCGGTGCGGTGCGCCTGCCGCTCCGCGTCGGTGGTGGCCGCCTGCCACTTGCGCGAGAGGTACCAGTGCTCGTTGAGCCGGGCGGACAGGCAGCCGTCGCGGCGCTCGGCCAGGCGGGAGCGGAACTTGCGGATCATGCCCTGCCCCGAGCGGGCCTCGGCCGCCGTCTGGCGCTGGAAGGTGTCGCTGATCTCGTGCAGCATCACCCGCGCCACCTGATCGGACGCCATCCCCCGCGCCAGCGTCGAGAGATGCGGATCTCTCTCGGCGCCCGTCCGCACCCGGGTACGGCCGAGACGGCGCCGCCCCAGCCGTGGGTGACGCGGACCGCGCGCGTTGGCCTGACGGGTGCGGTTGCGGCCCCCCTTGTCCTGGACCTTGAACCGGAAGTGCTGCGGGGGGCGGTTCAGGTGGTCCTGGAAGTGAATCGTCAGCGTCGTGCCGTCGGCGGACCAGGTCCAGCCGCGTACGTGGGGACCGAAGTCGGTGGGCCGCAGCTCGGCGTCGAACAGCGCGCGCGCCTCGGCCATCGTCAGCTCGACCGGTCCCTGCCGTCCATTGGGGACGAACCCCGTTCCCTTGATCCGCCCCGCCGCCACCAGGCCGAAGTCGGACTGGTGGCCGTGGGACGGCGCGTGCGTCTGGGCGTCGGTGTTCCCGGTCGGCCCGGGACCGGCGGTGTTCGCGCTCGGCGCGCTGTCGGGCCGGATCCAGTGGTTGACCAGAGCGTTGACGATCGGGTCGCCGGACTGCGCCGAGGACGGGGTGGACTGGGAGGAGCCGGGCCGGCCGGTGCCGGTGTCGCCGGACCCGGCGACGGGCCCGGACGGCGAGCCGGCGACGGGTCCGGTCGGCGTGCCGTTGGCGGGTGCGGTCTGCGGTCCGGTGACGGGCGCCGTCACCGGGTCCGTGCCGACCAGGCTCGTCTCGTGGCCCGTGGTGGGCGCGGGGGTCGCCGTGGGGTGGCTCGTCACAGTCGGAGCCGCCGTCGCCTCCGGGTGCGCGGGGCCGTTGCCGGCCTGCGGGACGTCGGCGTTGACCGGAACGCTCTGGCCGTGCTGTGCCGCGTTCGGATCGACCTGGGCCGCCGACGGCGCCGGGTCGGCGGCGTTGTCCGGCGCCGCGTGCTCCGGTTCGGCGTTCGCCTGCGTGGAATGCGTGGCGGTGTTCACGCGGGCGGGGTCGGTCGTGGTGTTGGTGGGGGACCCCGCCGGCAGCGGGCCCTTCATCGGCTTGACCGTCTCGCCGCCGGTCAGGGAGTTGGGCGTTACCTGCGACGTGACCGGCGGCGTACCGTTCTGCACCGGCTGGGGCTGCGAGTCGTGCTTCGCGCCATCCTGCCCGCCGTTTCCGGCGGCCGACGGGTCCGCCGTGGCGTTCGGATCGATCCCCAGATGCCTGAGGTCGGTGGTCAGGGCGGTGTGGGAGGCGTTGGCGAGACTGACACCCGGGTTGGTCACCGCGTGGAAGACGCTGGGATTGAACGGGCTGACCGTGTTGGTCCGGCCGACGCCTCCCATGAAACCGCCGAGCATCGACTCCGCGTTGGGGGGTTCCCACTGGCCGTAGACCAGCCCGTTGGCCAGGAAGCTGCCCGCGGGTGAGGCCGCCACGTTGTTCAGGCCGGTGTTCATCGCCCGGCCGGGGAAACGCCGGAACGCGTTGCCGACTCCCGGCGCGTCCCCGGCGATGCGGTTCAGCGTGCGGATCCCCGGCAGGTTGTCGGCGATGCCGGAGACGGGGCCGTGCAGCTTCATGCCCACGAACGCGCCGGTGCCCGCCCCGATGGCCGTCGCCGCGGCCATGTGCCAGTCGAAGTCCCTCCGCGTACCCTGCTTCATCTGCAGGTACTGGCTGTAGGCGTCCGTGAAGCCCTCTTCGCCGAGCTCCTCGATCAGTTCGTGCATCAGGGCGTGGGAGACGAACCGGCCGGCCGCGGAGTTGCCGGCCAGAGCGGTGATCCGTGCCGCGCCGTTGGCCCCGAACGAGCGTCCGGCCGCCATGCCCAGCCGTTCCAGGATCTGGGCGATCGCGTTCCGCCCCGCCTGGGCGTACGGACCGATGAGGGAAACGGTCGTGCCGGCGGTGAAGTAGGCGGCCACCAGCGCGACGAAAGCGGCGGTCACGGCCACCCAGAAAGCGACGTTGCACGAAATCTTGGAATATTGGGTGTTCTGCGCGAAACTGTCGGTCTGCCGGGAGTAGAGATAGGCCGAGACCATTTTCTCCAGCATGCCGGCCTGATCGCCGAACAGTTCGGAGACCCGGGCCTTGGCCAGGATCGCCGAAACGGCCTCATACCCGGTCGAGATCGTGCGTACCGACGTCCCGGCCGGTTCGAACGCCGCGGCGGCCACCTTCACCATGTCTTCGAAGGCGAGCCTGAGCTGCCACATCTTGCTCTCGCTGGCCCCCGGCCAGCTCTGCCCGGACGTCAGCATTGGAACGAGCCAATAGTTCACCCAGTCGGGCAGCGCCTCGGTCTCCCAGGCCGGCTGCACGTCCTTGGTCGAGATCCCGGCCGGATCCGGAAGCGCCGGAATCTGACTATTGACATCATCATTGGGATTATGGCTGACGTTGGTGTTAGTCGACCTGCCCCCGGCCATGGCCTACCGCTTCCGGTGGGGAGGGTGCCCGCAAGATGTGAACACTGTGATGACCCCGCCTCGCAACGTGTTACACCGAAATGCTGTTGTTCAGGTCCTGGGCCATCCCATGATCTGTCGAGGTGATGTTCTGGACCGACTTGCGCATGGTCGGGCCCACCTTGACGATTTCGTCGACGAGCCGGGTGCCCTCGGCGCAGAGCATTTCGGGCCCGCCGTTCGCCACATAGGCCGCATAGAACGAGGCGCCGTCACTGCCGTCTCCCCACGGCGTCTCATCGTTGAGTGCGCGCACTCTGGTCACGGCCTTGTTCCACATGCTCTGGAGTTCAGACGACATCGAGTCCCAGGCGGACAGTCCCCGTCCCACCGTGGTGTTGTCGACTCGCAGGCCCTGGAGCTCTGTCATCTGTGAGTCACCTTTCCCCGCGTATCTGCTGGACCATCTGCTCCAGCACACTTTCCACGTCCCCGTCGAGGTGCGCTCGCATCTGATCGGCCGGAATGAGCGGCTCGAAGATCTCCACGACCTTCTCCTGAGCCTTACTCGCAGCCTCATTGACGGTCTTGACAATCGCGTCGGCGAGCTGCCGGGAATCCGGTCGCCGGAAGACCCGTGGATCGATGTCGAGACTTATGAGCTCTCCGCGCGCGCCGACCGTCGCGGCCACCAGCCCGTCGCTCGACTTCTCGGTCACCCGCACGGCGCGCCCCTGGGCGTGCAGGCTCAGCGCTTCGGCATTCATGCGCATGAAGGCGTCACGCAACTCATCGGCGTAGATCCGCAGACCAGCCGTTTCCATCTCTTCGGACAACGGCTCGCCACCACCTAACGAAGTGCGCCGATCGAACGACACGTATGCGACGTCAAGAGTTCATATGAATGTAACAGACCAAGACCGTTTTCCGTAAGACCCTGTCATATGGCTGTCATACGCCGCCGGGTCCGTCGTCGAGGGGAACCGCGTGTTCCCGTAGCTCGGTCACCTCGTCGCGGGAGACCCAGCGCCGGTACACGCCGCGCTCGACCCGGTCGAGACCCAGGCTCTGGGCGACGGTCACGCGGCCACCGGTGTACTCCAGCAGCAGCTCGTCGTCTCGCCGGTCGTGTACCCGGAACGGCGCACCGCGCCAGCGGCACACGAGCGAGACGAAACACACCGCCGCGCACTCATCGGCCGGCACGGCCCGGACGTACCGGCCGGGCCGGACCTCCTCGAACTCCGGCGCCGGCGCGGTGCTCCGCAGGCGCATCCACAACCGGCCGGAGCGCAGCTCGGGGCTCGCGTCGTAGTCGGCATCGCCCCATCGGGCCCGGTAGGTCATCCGGCCTCCTCGGGCTCGTCGGGCTCGGAGGGTTCGTCGGGCTCGGAGGGTTCGGCGGGCTCGTCGCCGATGAAGAGCCACCTGCCGAGATCTCCGTCGTAGACCGCGCGCCGGCGCTCCACGCCGTCGGCGGTCAGCTCGACGATCTCCGCCCCGTGCGGCAGCCCGATGCCGTCGATCTTGTACTCCCGGATCGTCTGGTCGACGTTGGGCACGAGGCCCATGCCGATGAACGGCGGTTCCTCGATCACCCAGCCCTCGACCGCCGCCCTGCCCTCCTCGTCGGTTCCGCCGTACGGGGTCCGGTAGAGGGAGAGCCCGAGCGCCGGCCAGCGCAGGATGTTCACCGAGCCGGCGGTGCTGATCACATCGGAGCGCGTCAGCGCCTCGGCCAGCACCGCCGGTGTGGCGATGTGCGCGACGTCGAGCGCGTGGTGGCAGTAGCCCGACACGGTCGGCTCTTCGGCGGCCAGCAGGTCGTGGATCTCGTCCGGGTGCAGTAGCTTCTGCACGATCGGCGGGCCGGACTCCGGCTCCGCGGCCTGGTCCTGGGACAGCGTGGGCACGCCGAGCCTGGCGACCGTGCCCGGCTCGAGGAGGAAGGAGACCTCCAGGCCGGGGTTGACGGCCAGCCCCCAGCTCGGGTCGGGCCAGCCGGCGCAGAGCTCGGCCAGCGACGCGACACGGAATCGGTGACCGGAACGTTCCAACGCCGTGTCCAGGGCCTCGGCCGAGGTGTAGGCCATCAGCCAGGTGCGCTCACCGAAGGTCAGGGTGGGCCATGCGGCGGGCTCGGCGCCGGTCGCCGCCTCATCGCTGAGCGGCAGCGCGAAGTCGGCCAGCCGCAGCAGGCCGAGACACCGGGTGAGGTCGCCGGCCGCATGGGCCTCCGCGAGATGCTCATCGAACGCGCTGGCCGACCCCATGGCGGACACACTAACCTCGGTCTCGCCCGGCCGGACAGGTCCGAAGGGCCGAACGGACTCAGGCGACGAGGGGGAGCCGGTCATGGAACTTCCGGTGGCGCGCACCCGGGACGAGGCCCATCTCTACCTTGACCTGCGTCCCTGCGAATGCGGTTCGGTCGAGACCGACTGGGATAGCGGCGTCGTCGCCGTCGGCTCCTCGATGGGCACCGCCTATTCGGGCACGTGCTCGGCCTGCGGCGCCGAACGCGAGTTCGTGTTCGCGCTTCCCGGGCGCGAGGTGGTGCCGGAGGGGTTCCCCACCTTCGGCGGCCCGGAGCCGTCGCAGCTCCTGGACGCCGGAGAGTGGCTGTGGGTGGCCGACATGACGGCGGGCAACGTGCCGCGCGACGACCCCGACGCCGCGCTCCGGGCGCTGGCGATCGCGATCGCGGCGGTCGAGGAGATCGTGAAGTTCATCCCCGACGGCCAGGACGAGGCGCCGGACCAGGCGTTCTGGTCCGAACGCGGGGCGCGGATGCGCGCCGAGGAGCCGGGCCGGTTCCGCCGCGAACGCCTCATGATCGTCCAAGACACCTATCGTGACCTCGCGGCGGAATACCGGTCCGCGTAATCCTGGCAAGAGGAGTGATAGCGTGCCCGACTCCCAGGCGAGAACGCTGGTGGAGGCGCACCTCTTCATCAACGTGACGCTGGCCGGCGGTGCCGCGTCCGAGGAGGTCGCCCGCGACCACGAGCGGTGGACCACCGTGACCGAAGGCGAGGAGGCCTGGACTCTACGCTTCGAGGGCCCACCGGGCACCGGGAGCGGAGAGCCCATCGAGGTCCAGGTCCCGTACGCGAGCGAGGCCGAGGCCCGCGAGGAGGGATCGCAGTTCGGCGTCGGCCTCTCCGAGCTCCTCGATCCGGGGCAGTGGCAGCTCGTCAGCGCGGGCTACGCGCGGCGCGTGCTGGATGAGGACCTCCGGTTCGCCGAGGACCCGACCGACCGCGAGCTGTACGAGAGCGTGGTCCTGGGCTGGGAGTTCGCCCGTGACGCGGCGGCCGAGGTGCTGAAGTTCATGCCGCCGGGAGTCGACGAGGTGCCGTCCGCGGCGTTCTGGACCGAGATGGGCCGGGAGGCGTACCAGCGGGAGCCGGACCGGTTCACCCGGTCGCGGCTGACCGACGACATCTCCTTCTACCAGGAGAGCCTCGACACCTTCACCGCGCTCTACGCCGAGAACTGACCTCCCGCGTCCGTCCCACGGGGCCTAGAACCGCGACACCTCGCGTACGTCGATGTTCGTCGCCTTGCGCGCCAGCATGAAGGCCATGAGCGCGGCGAGCGCCAGCGCGACGACGGCGGCCACGACCAGCTCGAGCACGCTCGGCGCTCGTCCGATGCCGGCGCCCACCCCGCTCGTACGGCCCTGCAGGTCGATGAGGCGGGTGGACATCGCGAGGCCGCCGCCGATCCCGGCGACCACCGCGATCAGGGCCAGCACGCTCGTGCCCGACACCAGCGTCGTGGTCACCTGCCGCGGCGTCAGGCCCATGGCGCGCAGCACGACGATGTCGCGCATGTGGTCGCGCAGCCCCACCGACGCCGCGGTCAGCAGGTTCGCCACGCAGATCAGCGCGAGCACGATGACGAGCCCGAAGATCACGACGCGGACGACGAAGAGGCGCTGGGCCGGGTTCTGGGCGGCCTGGATGTCGAGCCGGTCCTGTGACTCGCTCAGCAGGCGCCTGCGCGCGGTCTCCACCGAGGCGCCGTGCCGCAGGACGATCCGGTACGACGGCGATGGTGTCGTACGCACCGCCTGGTCCAGCGTGTCCATGCCGAAGGACAGCACCTCGCCGCTCAGCGACGGCTCGATCGTGCGGCCGACGATGTGCACGATCACGGGAGCGCCGCCGATGGTCAGCCGTACGCGGTCGCCGACGTGGACCTGCAGGAGGTCGAGCAGACCCTGGCCCGCGACCGCCTCGCCCGGCTTGGCGTACATCCGGCCTTCCTGCACCGGGAACGGGTACGGCCGCTTGGACGTGCCGAGGGCCCGCGCCTGGATGGTCCGGGTCTGCCCGGGCAGCAGCGCGTCCATCTGCACCTCGGGGTAGACCGCGGTCACGTCCTTGTCGGCGGCGATGACCGCGCTGGCCTCGTACGGGATCAGACCGACGGGATGGGCGACGAGCGCGCCGGCCAGGCCGATCTGCTCGGGGTGGTCCTCGAAGTTGTCGAGCGTCGACCAGCAGCCGAGCGCGATCGTCACCATGACCATCGGGATGGCCAGGCCGCCGACCGTGATGGCGGCCCGCATCCGGCGGGTGAACGCGTCGCGGGCACCGAGGACCAGCGCCGGCGGCAGGCGTACGAGCAGGGCGACGCGGGCGAACCGGGACAGCCGGCCGCTCGGCGGCTCCGCGGTGACCGTGCTGGTGGGGGAGACCCGGCTACCCCGCCAGGCGGGCAGCAGGGTGGCCACCACCACGGCCAGCAGGGTGGCGATCGCGATCAGGGCCAGCCGGCCGAACGACAGGGGCGCCGCGGCCACGCCGGTGACGGAGCCGAACAGCCGCTGGGACAACGAGGAGTCGGTCAGCACCGAGCCGAGCACACTGCCGGCCACCACTCCGGCGACGCCCAGGCAGGTCTGCTCCAGCAGCAGCATCCGCCGGATCTGCGCCGGAGTGAACCCCAGGGCCTTGAGCAGGGCGATGTCCTGGAGCAGGGACAGGATGCGCCCGCCCGTCGCGTTGCCGATGGCCAGCGCGGCGGCGATCAGCGCGACGACGCCGAACATGCCCATCAGCAGGCCGAGCAGGCGGCTGTCCGTCTCCATCGACGCGCGCGCCTGCTGCCACGTCGAGACCCGGTCCACGTGGTCGCCGCCGAGGACGGTGACCACGTGCTGGACGAAGAAGGAGCTCGCGCTCGGGTCGGACAGCTTCAGCCCGACGAGCAGTTCGGTGCTGGCGGTCTTCGGCTCGATGCTGTTCATCACCCCCGGCAGCACCCAGGCGATGCCGGGGGTCACCGAGGGATAGGGGCCCTGGTCGGAGGCGTCGGCGATGCCGGCCACCGGCAGGTCGTAGCGCCGCCCGTCGAGTCCGCGGACGCTGAGGCTGTCACCGACCTCGGCGCGCATTGTCCGGGCGAGCGTGCGCTCCAGGACGACGCCGTCGGGCCGGGCCGGGTCGAGCCAGCGGCCCCTGGCGAGCACCGGCCGGCCGACCTCCGGCAGCTCGCTGCCCATCGCCCGCAGTTCGAGCGGTGCCCGCTGCCCTTCGTGCACCGCCGTCGCGACCGCGGTCTGGAACGGCCCGGAGACACCGGTGACGCCGCTCATGTGCGACAGCGAGGACAGGTCGGTGCCGGGACGCGCGTGGATCCACACGTGCGCGCCGTGGGAGCGCGTGAACACGCTCTTCCACGGGTCCATCGCGCCCGCGAGCATCGTGGTCGCGAGGATCAGCGCCGTGACGACGCCGGCCACGACGCTCACGGACAGGACGGCCTGGCCGGGACGGGTGCGCAGGTCGGCGCGTATCCAGCGGATGGTGGCGTGCACTGTCTACAGATCCAGGATCGAGCCGATGGCGTTCTTGTTGTCCGACGGCGGCCGTACGTCGGCGTCGTCGACGATCATGCCGTCGAACAGGGATATCACCCGGTCGGCGGCGCTCGCCACTCGAGCGTCGTGCGTGACGAGCAGGATCGTCTGCCCCTGGTCGTGCACCTGTTCGAGCAGCCGTACGACGTCGCGCGTGTTGGTGCTGTCGAGGTTGCCGGTGGGCTCGTCGGCGAGCAGCAGGCTGGGCTCGTTGGCCAGGGCCCGCGCCAGGGCGACCCGCTGCTGCTGGCCGCCGGACAGGCGCGCGGGCGAGGCGTCGGCACGGTCGCTGAGGCCGAGCTCCTCCAGGAGGTACTCCCGGCGCTCACGCGCCTGTTTCGGGTTGGCGCCGGCGAGCAGCGCGGGCAGCTCGACGTTGTCGGCGACGGACATGTTCGAGATCAGGTTGAAGAACTGGAACACCACGCCGATGTGGCGGCGACGGAGCACCGCGCGTTCGGCCTCGCTGAGGTCGCTCAGGCGGCTGCCGCGCAGCCAGATCTCACCGCTGGTCGCGGGGACCAGGCCGGCGAGCAGGTGCAGCACGGTCGACTTGCCCGAGCCCGAGGGCCCCATCACGGCGACGAACTCCCCGGGGTGCACGAGGAGGTCGATGCCGCGGATCGCGTGCACGTCGGTGCCGTCGGAATGGTGGACCTTAACCAGGTCCTTGGTACGGATCATCGCGGCGTCCGGGGCCGGCTTCTCGGCTGGGCTCACGTCAGCGCCTCCTGGCAGCGCTCGAGCCATTCGAGGTCCGCCTGGAGGTGCAGGCGGGCTCCTTCGACGAGCAGACTCGCGATGGGATTGCCGCCTTGCGCTGGTTGGCCGGGTTGGGACAGGCCGCGCATGAGATTGAGGCAGTGGCGGCGCTGCCGGTTGATGAGGGTCATACGGTCGGCGGCTCCGGTCAGCGGGACGAGGGCGAGTTTGGTGAAGAACTCACTGCGAAGGCGGGGTCCCTCGCTGCGTGCGTCGAGCCATTCGGCGACGGCCTCGCGGCCGGCCGGCGTGAGCTCGTAGACACGCTTGTTCGGGCGGTTGCTCTGCGTGACATCTTCGCCCCTGACCAGGCCGTCTTTCTCCAGCCGTCCCAAAGTGACATAGATCTGCCCGATGTTGGGCGAAGGGTAGGCGGGGCCGAATGTCTGCTCCAAAGCCTGCTTGAGCTCATATCCGTGAGCGGACTCCTTGGCCAGCAGGGCCAACAACACCGATCGCACCTGCGGCCACCTCCTCACGATTCCTGCATGTCAGGCATGTTAGGGGTGATGGTGATGCCTGGACATAGGTAACGAACTTGAAACTTGTCGTTGACACCTGGATTACGGGTGTGCATAACATGCATGTACCCCACTGAGGGGTCACAGAGAGGTTGACGATGGTGCGGTCGTTGGCAGGCGGTCTCCTTGCGATGGTGCTCGTCGCGGGCTGCGGCATGTCGAGTCCGTCCCCCGCGGCGAGCGATGGCTCGACGGCGGCGACGAGTGGCCCGATCACGCTCGTCACCGGCCCGGATTTTACGGGTTACATGCGGCCATTGGTCGACAAATGGAACTCGGTGCATCAGTCCGAGAAAGTCACCCTGCTCACGCTCCCCGACGCCGCCGACGACCAGCACGCCCAGATGGTCACGAACCTTCAGGCGAAGAGTGACCGCTATGACGTGCTCAACCTCGACATCGTGTCGACGGCGGAGTTCGCCGACGCGGGATGGATCATCCCGCTCGACCGGCGGCAGTTCCCCCTCGATCAGTTCCTCAAGCCGGTCGTGGACACCGCGGTGTACGGCGGGAAACTGTACGGCGTTCCCTACACCAGCAACGCCGGCCTGCTGTACTACCGAAAAGACATTCTGGATAAAGCTGGCAAAAAGCCGCCCAAGACCTGGGCCCAGCTCCGCCAGCTCGCCATGACCCTCGGGCCCAAGTACGGGCTCGAGGGCTACGCCGGCCAGTTCTTCCCCTACGAGGGGCTGACCGTGAACTTCGCCGAGGCCGTGCAGTCCGCCGGCGGGGCGATCCTCACCGACGACGGCACCAAGGTCGCGGTGAACTCCCCGCAGGCGCGGCAGGGCCTGAACTTCCTGGTCCAGGGCCTGCGCGAAGGCTGGATCACCAAGCGGTCCCTCAAGTTCAAGGAAGAGGAGTCCCGCAAGGAGTTCCAGGACGGGCGGCTGCTGTTCCTGCGCAACTGGCCCTACGTGTACGGGCTCGTGTCCCGCCCGGGCAGCAAGGTCAGGAAGAAGTTCGGCGTCACCCTCCTGCCCGGCCAGGACGGCCCGGGCTCCAGCGTGCTCGGCGGTGCCAATCTCGCCGTCAGCGCCTACTCGCGGCACCAGAAAACCGCGATCGCATTCATCAAGTACTTCACGGGTCTCGACAACGAGCGGGCCGTCCTCACCCAGGGGTCGTTCCCGCCCGTGTGGGCGCGGCTCTATGACGACCCCGCGCTGATCAAACGCTTTCCCTACCTTCCGGTGCTCAAACAGAGCATTCTCGCCGCCAAGCCACGGCCGGTGAGTCCGAACTACAACCAGGTGAGCCTCGCGATCTCCAATGCCGCGAGCGGGGCGCTCGCCTTCCGACAAACTCCCGACGCAGCCATCGCGCAGATGGCCGGAGATCTCGGGAGCGTCATCACCAACCGCTGATTTTCTTAGAACAACGGTATTCACCGAGGTACCCCCTGGCCTTTTTCGGGGGGACACGGAAAGCATCGCCAGGAGCTCTTCCTGGCATGCCCTGAATGCCCACATGGCCGACTCGGGGGCCGGAAAAATGCAGAAAGGTACGCAGATGCAAGCAAGAAGTTTCTGGGCGACCGCGGTGACCGCGGGCCTGCTCGTCGCCACCGCCGCGTGTGGTGGCAGTGACGACAAGTCCTCCGACTCGCCCAGCTCCGGTGCCGGGGGTCAGGAGCTGAAGGGCGTGACCATCGAGGTCGCGGCGAAGTGGACCGGGGTCGAGCAGCAGAACTTCGAGAAGGTGTTGTCGGCCTTTGAGAAGAAGACCGGTGCGAAGGTGAATTACGCTTCGACCGGTGAGAATGAGGATGCGTATCTTGGGCCGCGTCTGCAGGCTCATCAGCCGCCGGATGTTGCGATTCTTCCGCAGCCTGGTCTGGTGGCGCAGTACGCGAAGAAGAATGATCTGAAGCCGTTGTCGCCGGATGTGACGGCGGTGATCGATGCGAATTACACGCCGTACTGGAAGCAGCTGGGGTCGGTGGATGGCAAGGCCTACGGTGTGCTGGTGAAGGCGGCGTACAAGTCGATCATCTGGTATCGGTCGAAGGCGTTCGAGGACGCGGGGGTGCAGCCGCCGGCGGACTGGGCGTCGTTCACGAAGGCGGCGCAGACGTTGTCGGACGCGGGTTCGACGCCGTTCGAGCTGGCGGCGGGTGCGGCCGATTCGTGGACGTTGACGGACTGGTTCGAGAACGTGTACCTGTCCCAGGCGGGTCCGGACATGTACGACAAGCTGACCAAGCACGAGATCAAGTGGACCGACCCGTCGGTGACCAAGGCGTTGCAGACGCTGGTGCAGGTCTGGGGCAAGTCCGACATGATCGCCGGTGGTACGGCGGGGGCGTTGCAGCAGAAGTTCGACGCTTCGGTGACGGACACGTTCGGCAAGAACAAGTCCGCGATGGTGTACGGCGGTGACTTCGCCGCGGCGAACGTGAGCACCACCTCGGCGAAGATCGGGACGGACGCGAAGGTGTTCGCGTTCCCCAAGGCCGGGGACACCACTCCGGCGGTGCTGGGTGGTGACACCGCGGTGGCGATGAAGGACTCCAAGGGCGCGATGGCGCTGATCAAGTTCCTCGCCTCGCCGGAGGCGGGCACGGTGTGGGCCAAGGGCGGCGGCTACATCTCCCCGAGCAAGAACGTCAAGCCGGACGCCTACCCGGACGCGCTGACCAAGCAGCTGGTGTCGCAGCTGCAGGCGGCCGGGGACTCGGCTCGCTATGACATGTCCGACCAGACCCCGGCGGCGTTCGGTGCGACTCCGGGTCAGGGTGAGTGGGAGGACCTGCGTGCGCTGGTGAAGAACCCGGGCGACATCAAGGGCGTGCAGGCCAAGCTGGAAGCCGACGCGGCCAAGGCCTACAAGTAGGCGCCGGATCATGACCGCGATTACCGAAGAGATGGCCTCGCCGCAAGACGGCGGCGGGGCCGGAACGCCCCCGGCGGAGGGCGGATCGGGCCGGCTCGGCCCGCCGTCCTGGCTCGCCCTGGGCTTCCTGCTCCCGGCGATTCTGCTGCTGGGTGCGCTGGTGGTCTACCCGATCATCTACACCGCGATCCGTAGCTTCTTCGACGCCACGGGTAAGAAGATGGTGGGGCTGGACAACTACACCGCCATCTTCACCGATCACGACAGCCTGCTCGCGGTGCGGAACACCGCGATCTGGGTCGTGATCGCCCCGACCATCGTCACCATCCTGGGGTTGCTGTTCGCCGTTCTGACCGAGCGGATCCGCTGGTCGACGGCGTTCAAGATGGTGGTGTTCATGCCGATGGCCGTCTCGTTCCTGGCCTCGGGTGTGATCTTCCGCCTGGTGTACGAGCAGGACCCCTCGATGGGTGTGGCGAACGCGGTGGTCACCAGCGTCCACGACACCTTCGCCGGCGGGTCCCGCTACCCCGGCGCCTCCGTGCGGGAGAACGACAGGAGCCCGGACGTCGCCCAGGCGGGTGCGGTGACGACCCGCACCCCGGTGCAGGCCGGGCAGACCGCGCTGCTGCCGCTGGTGGGCGTCAAGCCGGAGAACCTGCCCAAGAAGATCACCCCGGCCAAGGCGCCGCAGGCGGCGGCCGGCGGAATCTCGGGGCTGGTGTGGTTCGACTTCACCAAGGGCGGCGGTGGCACGCTCAACGCCCCCGATCCCACCGAGGCGGGCCTGGCGGGGATGAAGGTCCAGGCCGTGTCCGCCTCGGGCAAGGTCGTCGGGTCGGCCACCACCAAGGACGACGGATCCTTCGTCATCAAGAAACTCCCCGCCGGTTCCTACACCCTGAAGCTGCCGAAGGAGAATTTCACGGCGGCGTATGCGGGGGTGGACTGGCTGGGGTCGACGTTGATCACTCCGGCGATCATCGCCTCATACCTGTGGGTGTGGGCCGGGTTCGCGATGGTGTTGATCGCGGCGGGTCTGGCGGCGATCCCGCGGGACGCGCTGGAGGCGGCGCGGGTGGACGGTGCGACCGAGTGGCAGGTGTTCCGGCGGGTGACGATCCCGTTGCTGGCGCCGGTGCTGACGGTCGTGTTCGTGACGTTGTTGATCTACGCGCTGAAGGTGTTCGACCTGGTGTTCATCATCGGCGGCGGTGATCCGAACGCCAGTGTTCTGGCGGTGCGGATGTGGACCGAGTCCTTTGGTGGCGGTAATGACCAAGGGGCCGGGTCGGCGGTCGCGATCTTGTTGTTCTTGCTGGTCGTGCCCGCGATGTTGTTCAACCTGCGGCGTTTTCGACAGGAGAACCGATGAGCACCGACACCGCGGCCGCGCCGGCCGCGATCGACAAGCCCCGCACCGATTTCTCCGGTGCGCCCCGGCGCAGCATCGCCTCCCGCATCGTCTCCAAGGTGGGGGGTGGTGTGGTCCAGGTCGTGCTGATCCTGCTCGCGGTGATCTGGCTGGTCCCCACGCTGGGGTTGTTCGTCGCCTCGCTGCGTTCGCAGCAGGATGACAACTCCTCGGGCTGGTGGCATGTGTTCACCGCGCCGTCGCAGCTGACCTTCAAGGCCTACTCCGATCTGCTGGCCAAGCCGGATTTCGTGGACTCGTTCTGGAACACGGTGCTGATCGCGGTGCCGGCCACGCTGCTGGTGGTGGCCATCGCGTCGCTGGCGGCGTACGCGTTCGCGTGGCTGGAGTTCCCCGGCCGGGACTGGTTGTTCCTGATCGTGGTGGCGTTGCTGGTCGTGCCGGTTCAGGTCGGGTTGATCCCGGTCGCGAAGCTGTACGGGTGGCTGGGGGTCTTCGGGTCGATCCCTTCTGTGGTGGCCTTCCACGTGGCGTTCGGGTTGCCGTTCGCGATCTTCTTGTTGCGGAACTTCTTCGCCGGGATCCCGCGTGACCTGCTGGAGGCGGCCCGGATGGACGGCGGTAAGGAATGGACGATCTTCATCAAGGTGATCTTCCCGCTCGGTGGGCCCGCGATCGCCTCGCTGGGGATCTTCCAGTTCCTGTGGGTGTGGAACGACATGCTGGTGTCGCTGGTGTTCGCCAACACCGGTTCTCAGCCGATGACGAAGTGGCTGCAGTCGCAGATGCGGCAGTTCACCGGCAACATCGACATCCTCGCCCCCGGCGCGTTCTTGTCGCTGATCGTTCCGCTGGTCGTGTTCTTCGCCTTCCAGCGCTACTTCGTCCAGGGCGTCCTCGCCGGCTCCGTCAAATAAGAATGGCGGGCTGAATGTCACGCGGACCACGAAAGGGTTCGCGTGACATTCGGCTCGCCTAAGGGCAGTGTCAAAAAGGAATCGCCGGGCTCGTCCGCCGTGCCGTACGCGGCAGGCTCAGGTGAGCTCCTCCTGGCAGCGCTCAAGCCACTCGAGGTCGGCCTGGAGATGCAGCCGGGCGCCCTCGATGAGCAGGAGCGCGACGGTGTTGTTCCGGTCGGTCGCCGCCGCGAGGTCCGACAGGCCGCGCATGAGGTTCAAGAGGTGACGTCGTTGCCGGTTGATCAGCGTCATCCGGTCGGCCGCCCCGGTCATCGGGGCCAGCGCGAGCTTCACGAAGAAGTCGTCGCGCAGCTTGGGGCCGTCGCTCTGCTCGTCGACCCAGGTGGCGAGGGCATCGCGGCCGGCGGGGGTCAGCTCGTAGACCTTCTTGTTCGGCCGGCTGGTCTGCTCGACGTCCTGGCTGCGGACCAGGCCGTCCTTCTCGAGTCGTCCCAGCGTGACATAGATCTGGCCGATGTTCGGGGAGGGGTAAGCGCCTCCGAAGGTCTGCTCCAGCGCCTGCTTGAGCTCATATCCATGAGCCGGCTCTTTGGCCAGCAGCGCCAGCAACACCGGTCGCACCTAGCGCCACCCCCTTTCTCCTACCTACATGTCAGCCATGTTAGGTCGGTCTGTCAAGCGCCAGTGATGCCCACAAACTCGGCATCCTCTATTGACTACTAGATAACGTCAATATATAACAAGCATGTATCGAGTATAGGCGGCCGCCATGGGAGTAGTCGAGATGCGTTCCATGATCAGAACCCCCATGACGACGGTCTGCCCGAATCGGGGGGACGGACTCCGGGTTCCCCGGCGCCTGCGATCGAGCCACGGAGGTGGCCCCGTGACCGAGCGAAGCGAGGGAATCGAAGACACGGCCCCAGTGGTCACTCCCTCCGACGAAGGAGGGCGAGTGACCGCGAACCACCGCGTATGGGCGGCCGGTCGACGTCCGGCGGCCCAGGAATCGATCCCGATGAGCAGGACCACACCCACCGACGACTCTCGTGGCCGTGACGTCATCGTCGACTGGCGCATCTCGGTCCCGGGCGTGCCCGCCATCGTGGCGGTCGCGCGCAGGCTCGTCCGTGCGGCGCTCGAGCACTCACCCCGGTGCGACGACGTCGAGCTCGTCACCAGCGAGCTGATGACCAACGCCATCCGCCACACACCGAGTGGTGAGGCGGGATCCCTGGTGACCCTCCGGATTCGGGGCCGCGAGGGATGGGCCCGGATCGAGGTCGCCGACCTGGGCAGCCCCTCCTGGGCCGAGCCGGGGCCCGCGGCCGTGGAGGACGAACGCGGCCGGGGGCTGGGCATCATCCAGATGCTCGCCGACCGATCCGGCCACGATCCGGAGGCCGATGGCCAGGTGTCCTGGGCGGAGATCCATTGGGATGCCCCGTCCGGCGCCGGGTCCGTACGTTTCAACGCTGTTGATCGAAAGTAGTCGGCACGCTGTTCGCCGACAGCCCTCTTTATCCGCCTTGCCTCTGGGCCGTCACCCCCGACGCACTCGTACCTCGGTCGCGGCCCGCTCGAAAGGAGACCGTCCCTATGACTGCGATCACGCTGGATCGCCTTGACAAGACCTACCCGGCCGGGAACAAGGCCGTGGACTCGTTGAGCCTGGAGATCAAGGACGGTGAGTTCATGGTGCTCGTCGGGCCCTCCGGGTGTGGCAAGTCGACGGCGCTGCGCATGGTCGCCGGCCTTGAGGAGATCACCGGAGGCGAGCTCCGCATCGGTAACCGGGTCATGAACCGGACGCCGGCGCGCGACCGCGACGTCGCGATGGTGTTTCAGAGCTATGCGCTGTACCCGCACCTGTCGGTGCGCCAGAACATCGGGTTCGGGCTGACGCTCCGCAAAGTGCCCAAGGCGGAGATCCGCAAGCGCGTGGACGAGGTCGCCGAGATCCTCGGTCTCACCGAGTTCCTGGAGCGCAAGCCCCGCAACCTGTCCGGTGGCCAGCGGCAGCGCGTGGCGATGGGCCGGGCGATCGTCCGCGAGCCGCAGGCGTTCCTGATGGACGAGCCGCTGTCCAACCTCGACGCCAAGCTCCGCGTGTCGATGCGTGCCTCCCTGGGCCAGCTGCACGAGCGCCTGGGCGTCACGACGGTGTACGTCACGCACGACCAGGTCGAGGCCATGACCCTGGGCGACCGCGTCTGCGTGCTGCGCGAGGGCAAGCTCCAGCAGGTCGACACGCCGCAGCGTCTGTTCGACAACCCGGTGAACCTGTTCGTCGCCGGCTTCATCGGCTCGCCCGCGATGAACTTCGTGGGCGCCAAGCTGGTCCGCGACGACGGCCCGCACGTGGCCTTCGCGGGCAACAAGCTGCCGATCCCGGCGGAGACCCTGTCGGACCGGCCCGGCCTCGACGGCTACTTCGACCGTGACGTCATCCTCGGCGTGCGTCCCTCCGACTTCGAGGACTCCGCCCACGCCAACAACGACTGGGCGCGGATCGAGGCCACGGCCGACCTGACCGAGGAGCTGGGCAGCGAGATCAACGTCATCTTCTCGATCGACGCGCCGCCCGTGCAGCACAAGGACGCCGCCGACCTCGCGCAGGACGCCACCGACGGCGACGAGGGCGCGTCGCTGCCGCTGGCGGACAACAAGGCGCTGTGGACCGCCCGCGTCAACGCCCGGGCGCGCGTCCAGGCCGGCCAGAAGATCGAGCTGGCCGTCGACAACCGCAGCCTGCACTTCTTCGACCCCAAGACGGGCCTGGCCATCACCAACTGATCACCCTCGGTCTCAGGGCCCGCCGGACGCGACCACCGCTCCGGCGGGCCCTGACTCATTGGTGGGAAAACGCACCGCCAGGGACGTACGGGCGTGGCGTACGAACGTCCGCGCGGCCGGGCTCACCGGGCCCTCGGAGCGCCACGCGAACACCAGCCGGCCGCGGACCGCGGGCCGCAGCCGGATCGCGTGCAGCGCGTCCTCCCGGCCGCCCATGATCGACTCCGGCAGGACGGCGACGCCGAGCCCCCGGGCGGCCAGTGCGGCGAGGAACCGCGGGTCGCCGGCCTCGAACACGAAGCGCGGACGCAGCCCCTCCGCGCCGAAGGCGTCGTCCACACACGCGCGGATGCCGGTGCCCGGGGGCAGGCAGATGAGCGGCCGTGCGGCGAGTGCCCGCAGGGTCATCCTCTCCGTACCGGCCAGCGGATCGTCCCGCCCGACGACGGCGACGAGCGGCTCGTCGGTGATGACCTGCACGTCGACGCCCGGAGGCGGGTCCGCCGCCAGGCCGGCGAACGCCACGTCGATCCGGCCGGCGCGCACCGCGCCGAGCAGCGGACCGGAGCCCGCCTCGGACAGCGTGATCTCCACCGCCGGATGACGCCCGTGGAACTCCGCCAGCATCCCCGGCAGGTCCACGTCGTGGGTGGCGGCCGAGGACACCATGCCGACGGTGACGTGCCCGCGCACCAGCCCGGTGAACTCCGCCGCCGCGTCGCGGGCACCGGCGACCGCCTCCAGCGCCGCCCGCGCGTACGGGAGCACCGCGGCGCCCACCTCCGTCAGGCGGACCGTACGGCCCGAGCGGTCGAGCAGTTCTTCGCCGAGCTCCCGCTCCAGCCGCCGGACCTGCGCGCTCACTCCGGGCTGGGCCACGTGCAGCCGCTCGGCGGCGCGCGTGAAGTTCGCCTCCTCGACCACCGCCACGAAGTATTCGAACTGCCGAAGCTCCATAACGAATCATGCTAGTTGCCAGACCTATCAGATCTTGGACTTATGGCTCGGGCGACGCCACGGTGGACGGGTCACCCGACGTGTCCAGGAGGTCGATCCATGAAAACGCTCGCCGCGCTGAAGGACCAGGTGCGCGGTCCGGTGCTGGTGCCCGGCGACGAGGCGTACGACGACGAGCGGAACGGCTTCCAGACCGCCTGGCGGCACCGGCCGGCCGTGGCGGTCGGCGCGACGGGAGCCGCCGACGTCCAGGCGGCCGTGGCGTACGCCGCCGCCCGCGCGCTCCCGGTGGCGGTGCAGGCGACCGGGCACGGGCTGTCGGTCCCCGCCGACGGCGGCCTGCTGATCGGCACGCGCCGGATGACCGGGGTCCGGGTGGACACCGGCACGCGTACGGCCTGGATCGAGGCGGGCACCCGCTGGGACCAGGTGGTCCGCGCGACCGCGCCGTACGGGCTCGCGCCGCTGAACGGCAGCGCGCCGCACACCGGCGCGGTCGGCTACACGCTCGGCGGCGGCCTCGGGCTGCTGGCCCGCGCGTACGGGTACGCCGCCGACCACGTGCACGCGATCGACGTCGTCACACCCGACGGTCGGCTGCGTCACGTCACCGCCGAAAGCGAGCCGGACCTGTTCTGGGCGCTGCGCGGCGGCCGGGACAACTTCGGCGTGGTGACCGGGATGCGCGTCGGTCTCGTGCCGGTCGACCGGCTGTACGGCGGCGGCCTGTTCTTTCCCGCGGACCAGGCGGCGGACGTGCTGGAGGCCTTCCGGAGCTGGACGGCCACGGTGCCCGAGACGATGACGGCCTCGGTGGGGATGATCCCGTTCCCCGACGTGCCGGGCGTCCCGGAGCCGATGCGTGGCCGTCACATCACCCACGTGCGCATAGCCCACCTCGGGGACGCGGCCGAGGGGGAGCGGCTCGTCGCGCCGCTCCGGTCCGCCGGGACGCCGCTGCGCGACACACTCGCCGAACTGCCGTACGCCGAGGGCGGCTCCATCTACAACGACCCGGCCCAGCCGCACGGGTACACCGGATCCAACGTCCTGCTGCGCGACCTCGACGACCGGGCCGTGCGCACCGTGGATGAGCTGGCCGGAGCGGACGCCCCGGTGCCGTGCGTGGTCGACCTGCGTCACCTGGGCGGAGCGCTCGCCCGCACCCCCGCCGTGCCGAACGCGGTCGGGCACCGGGACGCGCGCTTCATCCTGCGCGTCCTGTCGCCCCTGACCGGCGCCGGCCTCGACGCCGTACGCGTGGCGCACCGGCGCGTGTACGAGGCGATGGAGCCGTGGAGCACCGGCGGGCGCTCCCTCAACTTCATCTACGGCGACCGGACCGCGGACCAGGTGCGCGACGCGTACGAACCGGCGGACCACCGGCGGCTCGCCGAGCTGAAGGCGGTGCATGACCCGGCGAACCTGTTCCGGCTGAACCACAACATCCCGCCGGCCGGGGCGCGAGACGCGGCGATGCTCAGGCGCGGCTGACGCGGAAGTCCCGGAACTCGAAGTCGCAGTTGTCGCCGCGCAGCCCGACCGCGCCACGGGCGAGGATCGCCGGGCCCTCGGCTCCGTCGTCCACCGCCGTGAGCACCTCCCGGTCCCCGTGCCGGACGCTGATGGCGACGAGGTCGCCGCCGGAGGTCTTGATTCGTACGGCGAACCGCTGCCACACGCCGTACGGCACGGTGTAGCGCGTCTGGCCGAGCGTGACGTACGTGCCGCCGTTCGCGGTTCCGCCGGGCCGTTTCTTCTTGATCACGATGAGGTCGTCCCGGCGGTTGAGCGAGACCACATACAGCTCGGCCGGGGTCTGCCAGCGCAGGAAGAGGTGCACTCCGTCGATCGCGGACGGGCCGGCGCGCCCGGAGGAGGTCAGCCCGAGGTTGCGCAGGTTCAGCGAGACGTTCACGTCGCCGAAGTCGTGGCGCCGGGTGGTCATCCGGAACACGCTGGAGCCGCTCCCGTTCGAGGAACCGGCGTTCGGCGTGGCCCGGTCGGGGGTGCCCGACCAGGCCACGCCGTCGCGGACGAACAGCGAGCCGCTGGTGACGTCCCAGTCCCTGGACCTGCGGCCGTCCGGCGCCTGCGGGTTCCAGTGGGTGTACTCGTTGGTCACCAGCCGGTCCGGCCCGGAGAGGCGCGGGGCGAACAGCGGCGGACGCGGCCGGCCGTAGGCCACGCCGGTCGCCGCGCCCGCGAGGGCGAGCGCGGCGACGGCGGCCACGACGCGCCGGCGCCCCCGGCGCGGCGGGCGTGGCGGGCGTGGTGACGCGGGAGGCGCGGGCACGGGCCGGAGCCGGGGCGGCTGGTCGGCTGCATGGCGCTGTGGTCTCACGGTCCCCCCTGGTCAGCCGGTGGCGAGGGCGGTGCAGAACCCACGGGCCCGCAGGCTGCGGATGATCGTGGGTAGTGCCTGGACGGTGGCCGCCGACTGACGCACGCCATCGTGCATCAGCACCACCGAACCCGCGACGGCCTGGTCGATGACGGAGGCCGCGATGTCGCCCGGCGCGCGACCGCGCCAGTCGTTGGTGTCGATCGACCAGCGGATGACGCGCATCCCGAGCGCCTTGGCCGTGGTGTCGACCTGGGCGCTGGTGTTGCCGAACGGCGGCCGGAACAGCCCGGGCGCGGGCGCCCCGGCGGCCGTGACGGCGTGCTGGGTGGCCGCGAGCTGCCAGCGGATCTGGGCCGGATCCAGGTCCGCCATGTGCGGGTGGTCCCAGCTGTGGTTCTCCACGAGCTGCCCGGCCCGTACCTCCGCCCGGATGAGGTCGGGCCGCGCGGCCGCCTTCTTGCCCATGACGAAGAAGGTGGCCCGCACCTTGTAGGCGGTGAGGACCCGGAGGATCTGCGGAGTGTAGATGTCGGGACCGTCGTCGAAGGTGAGCGCGACCCGTCCGCGGGCGCACTTGTTGCCGGTGCTCGCCTGCTGCAGCATCGCGTTGGTCACGATCCGGCGGGCCCGCTCGACGGGCTTGGCCGGCGGCGTGAGTACGTTCACGGCGAGCGCCGAGGTGAGGGCCAGGAAACCCACCCCCACCCCGAGCTCGACAAAGGTCCGGCGCCCGCTCACGGGTTGGCCGTATCGGTGACGTCGTAATCGTCGGTGTAGATCGTGCCGGTCCCGGCGAGGGACAGGCCGACGCTGAGGCCCGTGGCGTCCGAGGGCACCGGCGGGCTGGTGTAGGCGGGCGTCTTGGTCCAGGTGGCGGCGGCCGGCACGGCCGGGCCGCTCGTCCAGTACACCCAGGTGCCCGCGGTCGTGCGGTAGTAGAGCGTCAGTTTGACCTCGACATCGGCCGCCCAGGTGCCCTTGTACCAGATCGAGGACGTGTAGGTGTGGCCCGGAGTGGCGATGGGCGCGCACGTGTTGGCGTCCTGCGTGGTGACCAGTTTCCGGTCGCCACTGGTCCAGGCGGTCACGTCGAGCTTCTGGGAGTACGAGCCCGTGTGCGCGTCGGTGGACCGGGTCCAGGCGAAGGTGTTCGTGCCGTACCCGCCGTACTGGAAGCAGCGCGGCACGCTGCCCACGGCGCTTTCCAGCGAGGGGTTCTGCACCAGGTTCCCGCTGGTCGGCGGGTTGAGCGGCGGCCCGTTCACGCCGGGCTTCAGCGTGCCGCCGATCACCTGGTCGACGGTCTTAACAACCGTGCCGGCGGCCGCCCGGGGAGCGAGCCAGTCCAGGAAGTCCGACAGTTCGCTCGGCGATACCGCGTACTGGTTGTCGCACCCGTCGCAGACGTGGTGGATGACGAGCTGCACCCAGCCGCCGCCGTGCTGCTCGGCCTGGGTGACCAGGCCCTTCATCTGGGCAAGGCTCGTGGTGGTCTGGACGGAGTCCGGCGTCTGTGTGTAGTACGCGTCCGCGGGCGGGATCGTCTCGGCGTACGCGCAGCCGTCGCACGAGCCGGGCGAGACGACCCCGCCGACCGTACGGGCGCTGTTGTACCCGCAGTACGCGGCGGCCTGCTCCACCGACGCGTTGGCCGCGCCGAACGGGTAGGCGAAGTTCTTGACCGTGAAGCCCCAGCCCAACAAGGTGACCCGGTCGTTGCAGATCTCCCGCTTGACGTCGTCGGAGGACAGGGTGGTCAGGTCCGGGTGGTCGACCGTGTGACCGCCGATCTCGTCGCCGTCGGCGGCGAGCGTGGAGATGTCATCGCGCGACATGTAGCCGCTCAGGTTGGTCTGGCCGCTGATGACGTAGAAGGTGGCGTTCATGCCGTGCGACCGCAGCAGCGGCCGGGCATTGGTGAACTGGTCCTTGATGCCGTCGTCGAAGGTGAGCGAGACGGTGGTGTGGGTGGCCGCGTGCGCCGCACGCGGCAGGCAGGGGATCAGGAGGGCGAGCAGGGCGAGCGCGCCCAGCGTCGCGAGTCGGAGGGATGCCGGAGGGGACATGGACGGTCTCCCTGTCAGGTGGTGCCGGTGATCAGATGGGGTGAGCCGTAGACGAGCGTGTGCCGTCCGCCGTCGGCGGCGACGGCGAACTTCACGCCGCCCTCGTGCAGCCGGCGGTCGAAGGCGACCTTGAGATGCCGTGCGCTCCCGACACGGACATCGGCGGTGTCGCGCCGGAGAAGGATGCGGATCCGTCGCACGGCGCCGCCCGGCGCGAGCCGGGTCCGGGCGAGGACGACGCGGGAGGCGTCGCCGATCTGCTCGCGGACGACCAGCGAGCCCTCGCCGAGGACGATCTCCAGCCGGCCCCGGTGGCCGGCGCCCGCGCCGTCGCGGACCGCGATGACGGCGGACGCGTGGCGCGAGATGCCGCGCACCGTGGTGACCAGCGTGTAGTCCACCCACTGGCTGGTGTTCACGCCGCTGAGCAGGCAGGTGCCGTAGGTGTCGCTGGTGACGTCCAGCGACGCCGGCCGGCGCCGGCAGGTCGCCAGGTCGCCCAGCCACGGCAGGCCGGCCAGCGCCTTCGGCGGGGCCACCGGAACGGCGTCGCGGATCATCTCCAGCAGGTCGGCCACGGACGTGGTGGCCCGTACGCCGATGCGCTCCAGCGTCCAGCGGGCGGACCGCGCGGAGATGGCGTTCACGTGCTCGGTCGGCACGTTCTCGCCGACGAACGCCGCGCCGAAGCCGGCGTCCGCGAGCACATCCGGCATCGCCGCGGCGATGGCCGGGGTGTTGCCGGTGCTGCCGGTGTCGCCGAACGGGTAGGAGAACGCACCGGCCGGCCGGCCGAACACCCGGTGGAAGAACCGCTGGCTCTTCGCCAGGTCGGCGGCGACCCGGGAGCGCCAGGCGGACATCGACTCCTCGTGCCCGTGGACCAGGATCCGGTTGCTCATCGGCGGGGCCAGGTCCCCGGGCACCGGGGTCTGGGAGTGCAGCGCGTCGGAGTGCGAGCCGAACTCCCAGCGGCCGTTCGCCCGCAGCGCCCGCAACTGCCGGGTGGACAGGTAGTAGGACGGGGTGCCCGCCGCCACGACCTTGGACGTGGTGAGGAACGCCACCGCGTTGAAGTGGTACTTCTTCAGCACCGGGTCGACGGTCGTCCAGTCGCTGAGCGTGCCGTCGTCGAAGGTGAGCAGCAGCGCCCTGGCGGGCAGCCGCACCGGCTGGTGCGAGATCAGTTTCTCCACGTCCGTCAGGCGGACCGTGTGGTAGCCGGCCGCCGCCAGCGCGGCCAGGTGCTCGCCGAACAGGCGCCGGGTCAGCGTGCTGCCGGCGTGGTCGTCGTCGGACACCGCGTGGTAGGTCAGCGCGACCACCGTGCCGGGGTAGGCCGGCAGCTTCTCCGCCGCACGGGTGGTCGCCGCGTCGATGACCGCGGGCACCGGCGGGCGCTGGTGCGGGTCGAACGGGCGGCTGACCGTGATCCACACCAGCACCACCACCGCGAGCGAGGCGACGAACACCGCGCCGGTGGCGGTGCGGGCCAGCCGGACGCCCGTGGACGGCCGGCGGACCAGCGGCCGTGGCTCAGCCATCCCGCACCGCCCCGGTCCGCGCCACCACGCGCGGGTACGCGGGCGGCGCGTCCTCGTCGACGGCCCGGGTGCCCCACTTGCCGTCCCGGATCCGGGCGATCGCCCAGAGCAGCTGCGGCGAGAAGGCGATGTAGAAGAAGGTGCCGAGGAAGGCGTAGAGCCACATTCCGTCGTTCCGCAGCGTCCGGTAGACCAGCGCGTACCCCATGGACACCAGGTAGAGGCCGAGGAAGTAGATCAGCGGCGAGTGACCGCCGATCACGGTCCGGGCCAGGGTCAGCCCGATGACGACCGGGCTGAGCAGGCCCGCGCAGGTCTGCACCGCCACCGACGGCAGCGCGCGGGTGCGGCTCCGCCAGACGTGGGAGAGCAGCAGGGGCCCTTCCCGGCTCCACGACTTCTTCCAGCGAAGCTGCTGCCGGAAGAACTTGCGGTAGCGGTCCGGTGCGTCGGTCCACGCCTCGGCCTGGGAGTCGTACCGGGTGATCCAGCCGGCCTTGATGACCCGGTTGGTCAGCGCCCGGTCGTCGCCGTACGTGCACGCCGTGCCGAGGAACCGCTGGTGCTCCCAGCGGTCCAGCAGCGGCGCCACGGCCTCCCGCCGGTAGGCGGCGAAACAGCCGGAGCAGCACGTCACCGCGCCCAGCACCGACTCGGCGCTCTTGAGCAGCTGGAACGACACGTAGTACCGCGCGGCCTGCATCCGCGTCAGCGTGTTGGTCTCCGCGTTGCGCACGTACGTCAGGCCGGAGATCGCCCCGACCCGGGGGTCGGCGAAGCCCTGGACGAGCTTGCGCACCGCGCCGGGCGCCGGCATCGAGTCCGAGTCGACGAAGACCAGGATCTCCGCGGAGGTGGCGCGGATGCCGGCCGCCATCGCGGCCCGCTTGCCGAGGTTCTCGCCGAGGTCGACGCAGCGGACCGCGCCGCGCGGATGGTCGGCCGCCGCGGCGATCATCTGCTCCCACGTGTCGTCGGTGGAGCCGTCGTTGACGACGACGAGCTCCATGCGGTCCGCCGGGTAGTCCAGCGCCATGCACGAGTGGATCGTGCGCGCCACGGCCGCGCCCTCGTTGAACGCCGGGACGACGATCGCCACGCGCGGCGTCAGGCCCGCGTCGCGCGGTGCCCGGTAGAAGGCGGCGAGCACGAACCTGCTCAGCACATAGCTGCTGACGAGGATCGTGTACAGCGGCGTGACGATGTTGCCGCGCAGGAAGGCGACCTTCACCCCGACGTGCCAGCCGATCAGCACGCAGATCAGCAGCGTCCCGGCCAGTGCGGCCAGGGACGCGAGCCGGGCCGTCACAGCACCACCCGGCGGATCTGCCCGGGCAGCCGGTAGGTGGTGTCCAGGACGAGCCGGTCCTCCGGGAGCCAGCCCAGGTCCATGGCGCGGTGGCGCGTGTGCACGATCACCAGATCCGTGGTCACGGCCGCCGGATCGGCACTGCGGAGCACCTGGTCACCGACTCGTAACTCCGGGACGTGCGGGTCGTGGTAGTCGACCGTGGCGCCGCTCGCCAGCAGGCTGGTCATGATCTCCAGAGCGGGCGACTCGCGCACGTCCTCCACGTCCGGCTTGTACGTGACGCCCAGCACGAGCACGCGCGCCCCGGCCAGGCCCAGGCCGGCGTCCGACAGCACCTCGCGGACCCGATCCACGACCCGGCGCGGACGGCCCGCGATCGCGGCCATCGCCTCGGTGACCACCGGGGTCTGCAGCCGCTTCTCGCGCAGCTGCCAGAGCAGGTAGTGCGGGTCGCACGGGATGCAGTGCCCGCCGGCCCCCGGGCCGGGAAAGAACGGCATGAACCCGTACGGCTTGGTCGCGGCGGCCTTGATCACCTCCATGATGTCCAGGCCCAGCGTCCGGCCCACCTCGGCCATCTCGTTGGCCAGGGCGATGTTCACCGCCCGGAAGGTGTTCTCGAAGAGCTTGGTCAACTCCGCCGCGCCCGTGGAGGACACCTCGTGCACGTTGCGCGTGCAGTGCGCCAGGACCTTCGCCGCCGCGGCCGTGCACTGCGGAGTGGCCCCGCCGACGACCCGCGGTACGACCTCGTGGGTGTACCGGTCGTTCCCCGGGTCGATGCGCTCGGGGCTGAACGCCACGAACACGTCCTGTCCGGCGCGCAGCCCGCGGGCGGCCAGCGGCGCGGCGAGCAGGTCCTCGGTGCAGCCGACGTAGCTGGTCGACGTCAGGATGATCACTTGTCCGGGCACCGCCTGGTGCACCGCGGCCTCACAGGCGACCGCCACCGCCCGCAGGTCGGGCACCAGCTGCGCGGTGACCGGGGTGGGCACACAGATGATCACAGCGCGCGCCCACGAGGCGTAGGACGGGTCCGCCACCAGTGCGAAGCCGTCGTCGCGCAGGGCGGCCTCCAGCCGGGCGCGGTCGGACTCCAGGAGGTCGGCCGCGCCGTCCCGCACCTTCGCGAGCCGTTCGGCGCTCGTGTCGATGGCCAGCACCCGGCCCCCCGCCGCGTGGAACGCCAGCGCGGTCGGCAGACCCACGTACCCGAGCCCGACGATCGCCACGTCGTACGTCCCGCAGGCCGGCGCGGGCCACGTCGTCTCGGGCCGTGCCGCGGTCACGCGTTCACCCGGCCGGCGTTTTCGGCGAAGACATACTCGATGCGCTTGACCGGCATTGATGTTCTCCCCGCTATTCGAGAGGTTCCCCCGCGCCCATCACCACCGGACCGGTGCGCGGCGCATTAGGAATGGTGCGTGGGCCGCCGGTACGCGGAATCCGTCACGCGACGCAGCCCACTACGTCCGATTCAGGATTCCTGTGGTGGTTGCTGGTGTTAAGTCACCTGACAAGTGCGGTCACAGTAACCAAGTTTCGCGTTCTTGCGGTAAACGAAAATTCACTTATGTCGGCCTTGGCGTGGTGTCCGAAACACGGTGAGCTGGGGAATCCCGTGCGGATTTGCCTGTGGGCTGGCTGAACGCCGACGGCCCCGCCGTCCCGGGTCTGGCGCTCGTCACCGGCGGTGCCGATGCGGTCGCCGCGCGGAGGCTGACCGTCTGCGGCCAATGGCCTGATCGTGACAGCGGCCCTCTTGAGAAAATGACGATGGGCCGTTATCGAAAATCGGATCAAGGCCGGTGGAAATCGCTTACCGATCTTCGGTGGCGACTATATACCGGATGAAATCGCTATCGCGACGAGATTTTATTCAGGCGCGGCCGAAGCGGAAGGCCATCAGGGTGATGTTCTGGACGGCCGTCAGGACGGGCCCGGTGGCGGTCAGAATCCAGTGGTCGGCGATGTCCGAAGACGCCACGGGGTGGTTCCACGCCAGCTCGCCGGTGGCCGCGTTCCAGCCGTACAGGCCCGCCCCGGTGGTGGCGGCCACTCCGGTGCAGATCAGCCCGCCGGCGGCGATCAGGGGAGCGGTGTCGTCCGCGGGGGTGCCGGCCGACCAGAGGCGGCGTCCGGTGCGGGCGTCGAGCGCGATCAGGTTCCGGTTGTCGAGGACGTAGGCCCGTCCGTCGTTCACCAGGGAGGTGCGCTCCTGGTCTCCCGGCACGACCGGCTGGTACGCCCACTTCTGCCGTCCGGTGGCCAGATCCAGGGCGTGGAGCACGGTGCCGCGCACGTAGACCGTCCCGTTCGCCACCGTGAGATCCCCGATCTCACCGACGTCGGCGGTCCAGAACGTCCGGCCGGTGGTGGCCGACAGGGCCTCGATCGTGTTTCCGGTGGGGTTGCCGAAGACCAGGTCTCCCGTGCTGAGGAAGACCATGCTCATTCCGGGGTACGGGCGGTTCCAGCGGACCGCGCCGGTCCCGCCGTCGAGTGCGAAGAGGCGCATCTCGGCGTCGGTGTCCCCGCCGGACATGGCGATGAGGCCGCCACCATGGAATCCCCTGATCAGGGTCGTCGACGGAGCGTCGTGGGTCCACCGTCGCCTGCCGGTACGAGCGTCGAGGCCGATGACCGTCCCGTCCTCGCCGACCAGGGCGAGCAACCCGTCGGCCGGTCCGGCCAGATCCTGCGCGGTGAAGCCGGGCGGCAGGGGAAGGTTCCAGCGCCACGCGCGTGAGTAGGGATCCATCGCGACGATGTCACCGTCCTTGGCGGACGGCGCGTAGATGAGGGTGTCGTCGGTGGCGAAGTCGTGCGTCGAGGCCGACCACAGGCTCCGTCCGGTGGCCGCGTCGTAGGCCGACGACCTCCTGGTGGACGCGAAGACGACGACCGCACGGGCGAAGATCTGGGGCGTCAGAGTGTCGTTGCCGACGGGCAGTGTGGCGCGCCACAGGAACCTGGGGCCGGACGGCGCGTGCCCGCCCCGGGACGTCGCCGCCAGCGCCGCCGCGGTGCCGCCGCCGGCCGCCACGAGGCCGGCCGCCGCGGCTCCGCCCAGCAGCAGCCGGCGTCGTGTCCGCGCGCGGGCGACGGCCCGCAGGTCCAGCACGAGAGTGTGCTCGCGCTGCTCGAGTTCACGGTCGATGCCGTCGGGCAGCCAGCCGTCCGCCACCGGCCGGGCGGCCAGGAGCCGGGGCAGCAGCACGGCGGGCGGGCGACGTCCGGGGTCCGCGCCCAGGCAGGCGGCGATCATCGCCACCAGCGACTGAGGTACGCCGTCCAGGTCGGGCGACTCGTGCAGGGTCCGGTGGATGACGGTGTGCACGGGCCCGGTGCCGTACGGCGGGCGGCCGGTGGCGGCGAAGGCCAGCACCGCGCCGAACGCGAACACGTCGCCCGCCGGAGTCAGGTCCTCGCCGCGGATCTGTTCGGGCGACATGTAGCCGGGCGAGCCGATGACCTGGCCCTCGGAGGTGAGCCGCGTGCCGTCGGAGGCCCTGCTGATGCCGAAGTCGATGACCCGCGGACCGTCCTTGGCCAGCAGGATGTTGGCCGGCTTGAGGTCGCGGTGCAGCAGTCCCGCCCGGTGAATGGCGATCAGCGCCTCGCCGAGCCCGGCGCCGAGCGTCCGCAGCACCGGCTCGGGCATCGGACCGTACCGCTCGACGGCGTCCTTCAGGCTGAGCCCGTTCACGTACGCGGTCGCCAGCCAGGGCACGGATCCGTCCGGGTCGGCGTCCACGACCGGGCTGGTGAAGGCGCCGCTGACCTTCCGCGCCGCCTCGACCTCGGCGCGGAACCGCGCGCGGAACATCGGGTCGCCCGCCAGCTCCGGCCGTACGACCTTGACGGCCACGGCCCGGCCCGCGGGCGAGGCGCCCAGGTAGACGCGGCCCATCCCGCCCTCGCCCAGCCGCCGCAGCAGCCGGTACGGGCCGATGCGTTCGGGATCGGCGGCCGCCATCAGGAGCCCGCCCGGAAGCAGTACAACCGTTTGTTGTCGGTCGCGTAGACCGTCGACCCGGACACCGCCAGGCCCCATTCGCCGCTGTCGTAGGCCGGTCCCCAGTGCGTCCACGCCGGTCCGTCGCCGGTGCCGGCGGCGAAGAAGCCCGCGTGTTCGGTGACGTGGGCCGCGTTCGAGCTGCCGGTGAACGTCGCGGCGAGAAGGCGGGAGGAGCCACCGTAGGACGAGCCGGGCAGGTAGTCGAGCTCGACGGGGCTGGAGGTCTGCTGCCAGCGGAGTGCCCCGGTGGCCTGGTCGTAGGCGTAGAACCCCTTCCCTCCGACCATCACCATGGCCGGCCCCAGGGGCAGCACGGGGCGTTGGGCGTCGTCGGCGGGCTTCTTCCACGCCAGGGTGCCGTCGCGGGTGCCGATCGCCTGGAAGCTGCCGTCGCCGGTGGCGCCGAAGAACAGCCGGTCGTTGCCGAGCTTGAGGGGGTACGCCTTGGACCTGTTCAGATCGCCCGTGAACCAGGTGTGGGTCCACCGCCGTGCCCCGGTGGCGGCGTCGAGGCCGAAGATCTTCGAGGAGGTCATGACGTACAGCGAGGCGCCGTCGGCGACGCCGGAGACCGAGTCGGAGTCGGAGGGGAAGCGCCACCGGACCCGCCCGTTGCCGATGTCCACGGCGAGTACGGTCGTCTGCTCGCCGGTGTGGCGCACGCGCGCACCCACGAACACCGTGTTGCCGATCACCCCGTACGTGTCGACGAGCTCCGTGACGTCGCCGGGCAGCTCGATCGACCTGACGGCCCCGGTCGGCGCGTCGATGACGAAGATGGTGTTCGCCTGGGAGGTGTTCGCGGGGCCGAGACCGAAGATCGTGTTCCCGAAGACCTGGTAGCCGGGGATGAAGAAGGTGCCCCCGGTCGGGCGGTCGAGGGTCCACAGCCGACGCCCCGAGGCGGCCTCGACCCCGCAGAACCCCTGGTGCCCGCGCCACACCAGGATGCCGCCCGCCGACGCGACGCTCAGCCCCAGCCCGTCGGCGAGATCCCCGGGCCAGGCCAGGATCCAGGCGGGGGTGGGTGCGGCCACGAGGCGGGTCGCGCGGGGTGCCGGCCTGACGGGTTTCGCGCTCCGGCGAGTCAGCGCCCACGCCGTGGCGCCGCCGCCGGCGCCTGCGACCGCGACGGTCGCGGCGGCGGCCAGGCCCAGGACGCGTCGTCGGCTCGGTCCGCCCGCGGCCGTCTCGTCCGGTCGCGGCAGCGGCGGAGGCGGGGCGACCGGCCCGCTCGACACCGCGGCGGCCTCCGCCTCCCGGGCCGCCACCTCCCGGCGGAGCGCGGGGGAGATGAGCGCCGCCGGGTCGGAGGGGGTGAACGCCTCCAGCACGGCGGGCAGCTCCGGGCGGCCGGCCGGCTCCTTGTCCAGGCAGGCGGCCAGCAGCCCGCGCAGCGACGCGGGCACCCCGTCCAGCCGGGGCTCCCCGTACATCACCTGGTAGAGCAGGGAGGCCGAGTCCACGGCGCCGAAGGGGGCGGCCCCGGTGGCCGCGTAGACCAGCACGCCCGCCAGGGAGAACACGTCGGACGCCGGCCCGATGCCCGCGCTGTCGGTGATCTGCTCGGGCGACATGAACGCCGGTGTCCCGACCAGGCTCCCGGTGCCGGTGAGCCGCGACGCGTCGACGTCCTTGCTGATGCCGAAGTCGATGACCTTGGGACCGTCGTCGGCCAGCAGGATGTTGCGCGGCTTGAGGTCGCGGTGGATCAGGCCCGCCGCGTGGACGGCCTGCAACGCCTCGGCCAGCCCGGCGCCCAGCGAGCGCAGCCCGGCCTCCGGCATCGGGCCGGTGGCGGTGACGGCCTCGGCCAGCGTCGGGGCGGCCACGTAGCCGACGGCGAGCCAGGGCAGCGGTGCGTCGGCGTCGCCGTCCAGCACGGGCGCGGTGTAGAGGCCGCTGACCCTGCGGGCGGCGGCGATCTCCCGCCGGAACCGCGCACGGAATCCCTCGTCCGCGGCGAACTCCGGCCGTACGAGCTTGAGGGCGGCGAGCCGGGCACCCGGAGACCGGGCGAGGAAGACCGTTCCCATGCCGCCGGCACCCAGGCGGGCGAGCAACCGGTATTCGCCGATCCAGCCGGGGTCGCCGGCCTGAAGCGGATGCACTCACGTCCTCCAGCGCGGATCAGGCTCGGAAACGCAGCCTAACAAGCAAACAGATATCACTGTTCATAAGAGGCGGCGCCGCTGCCGTGAGGAGCGAATCCCGATGAAAGCGGCCTCCCACCGTGATAGTCCTCGGACGCATGCGCATCAGGTTGGTCCTGGGGGACATCACGGAGCAGGACGCCGACGCGGTCGTCAACGCGGCGAACTCCTCGCTGCTCGGCGGCGGGGGAGTCGACGGGGCGATCCACCGCAGGGGCGGGCCGGAGATCCTGGAGGAGTGCCGGCGGCTGCGGGCCTCGAAGTACGGCAGGGGCCTGCCGACCGGGCAGGCGGTGGCCACGACCGCCGGGCGGCTGCCCGCCCGCTGGGTGATCCACACCGTCGGGCCGGTGTACGCCGAGTCGGAGGACCGGTCCGCGCTGCTCGCCTCCTGCTACCGCGAGTCGCTCCGGGTCGCCGCCGAGCTGGGCGCCCGCACCGTCGCCTTCCCGGCGGTCTCGGCGGGCATCTACGGCTGGCCGCTCGACGACGCGGCCCGCATCGCGGTCGGTACCGTACGCGAGACGGAGTCCCGGGTGGAGGAGGCCCGGTTCGTGCTGTTCAGCGAGGACGTCTACGCGGCGTTCGCCCGCGCGCTGAACCCCTGACGCGGCAGTCGGGGTTTCCACGGCCCCGGCATCCGAACGGCGGCGTCGCGCCCGTCGAAGGCGCGCCGGCCCGGTGAGTCCCACCGCCGGTCAGCGACCGAAACCCGCTGACTCCTGGTCAGAGGCCGCCCGGCCGGGGAGCGACGGCGGACCAGGGCACGGTCACCTCGCCGAGCCGCCACCGCCCGCGGCCGCCGAGCGGCGGGGCGGTGTGCACCGGGAGCTCGCGGGAGAGCAGTTCCACCGCCGCGATCCACCGCTGGCGGGGGCCGAACACCGACCGGGGTGCCGCCGTGGCCCACGCGCGGTCGAACGCGGTCAGCAGCGCGTGCACCGGCTCTCCGGGCACGTTGCGGTGGATCAGCGTCTTGGGCAGCCGCTCGGTCAGTTCCGAGGGGCGGGACAGCGTCGCGAGGTGCGCGGCGAACGTGATCATCTGCGGTACGCCGGCGCGCGGGCGGAGCGCCGTCCGTCGTTCTCCCGGCCCGCGGCGCCGGGACGCTCCCCGGGCACCGGCGCCCTCCGCCGGGTCACGCGGCGCCGGAACCCCCGGCGCTCCACCGTCCGTGCCGTGCAGCGTCACCCACACCGCGCGGCGGCCGATCTCGTCGCAGGTGCCCTCCACGAGCACGCCGCCGGGAGCCAGGCCCCCGCAGAGCCGGTCCCAGGCGTGCCAGGCCTCCGCCTCCTCGTACTGTCGCAGCACGTTGAACGCACGGATCAGCGCCGGCGGCCGTCCGACCGGCAGTTCGAAGCCGCCGAGCCGGAACGACAGCCCCTCCCGTTCGTACGGCCGGGCCGCCGCGACGCGTTCCGGGTCGATCTCGACGCCGACGACCTCGACCCGTGGATGCACCGCGCGGAGCCGCCCGAACAGCTCGACGGTGGTGATCGGCGAGGCGCCGTACCCCAGGTCCACGACGAGCGGCCGCTCCTGGCGGCGCAGCCGCGGGCCGTGGACGCGGACGATCCAGCGGTCGACCCGCCGCAGCCGGTTGGGGGCCGTCTTGCCGCGTGTGATCGTCCCCTCGGGACGCCGTACCCCGGCCATGCGCCGCGCGTGGGGTCTCTCAGACCCGGTGGACCTTGTGCGGGGCGGCCTGGGCGCGCGGCTTGACGTCGATGCGGTCGATGTTGACGTGCGCGGGCCGGGTCACCGCCCAGGCGACGCAGTCGGCGACGTCGTCGGCGACCAGCGGCTCGGCCACGCCCTCGTACGTCTTGGCCGCCTTCTCCGCGTCGCCCTTGAAGCGGACCAGCGAGAACTCCTCGGTCGCCACCATGCCGGGCGCGATCTCGGTGACCCGCACCGGCTGGTCGTACAGCTCCAGCCGGAGCGTGTCGTTGACCGCCGCCGCGGCGTGCTTGGCCGCGGTGTAGCCGGCGCCGCCCTCGTACACCGCGTGCCCGGCGAGGGAGGTGATGTTGACGATGTGGCCGGCGCCGCTGTCGATGAGCTTCGGCAGCAGGGCCTTGGTGATCCGCATGAGGCCGAGGACGTTGGTGTCGTACATGCGCTGCCAGTCGTCGGCGTCGGCGGCCGAGACCGGGTCCAGGCCGAACGCCCCGCCCGCGTTGTTGACCAGCACGTGGCACCGGCGCACGGCCTCGGCGAGGGCGGCGACCGACTCCGCCGAGGTCACATCCAGCGCGTGGACCGCGGCGGGACGGCGCCCGGCCGGATCCGCGGAGTCGATCTCCACCTTGAGCTTTTCGAGGCGGTCGAGCCGCCGCGCGGCCAGTACGACGTCGAACCCGTCGGCGGCGAGCCTGCGCGCGGTCGCCGCGCCGATGCCGCTGCTCGCCCCGGTCACCACTGCTGTCTTACGCACGGGAGCCATCATCGCAGCCGTTTGCGGAGTGGCCGACCGGGGACACCCGGCGGGGGAATGTCGCATTGCGGTGGATAGGTTCTCTTATCGGAGGTGGTGTCCGTGTCACGTCTTGCCCGGGTGGCGACGATCAGCGTTCACACGTCGCCCCTGGACCAGCCGGGTACGGGGGACGCCGGGGGAATGAACGTCTACATCGTCGAGGTCGCCAGGCGGCTGGCGGAGCGCGGCATCGAGGTCGACCTGTTCACGCGGGCCACCTCGCGGGCGCTGCCGCCGGACGTCGAGCTGGCGCCCGGCGTGATGGTCCGGCACGTCACCGCCGGGCCGCTGGAGGAACTCGACAAGACCGAGCTGCCGCGCCAGATGTGCGCGTTCACCTCGGGCCTGCTGCGTACGGAGGCCGCCCACGAGCCCGGCCACTACGACCTGATCCATTCTCACTACTGGCTCTCCGGGCAGGCGGGCCACGCCGCGCGCATGCGCTGGGGCGTCCCGCTGGTCCACTCGATGCACACGCTCGCCAAGGTCAAGAACGCCGCGCTCGCCGAGGGGGACACGCCCGAGCCGCTCGGCCGGGTGCTGGGCGAGCAGCGGGTCGTCGACAGCGCCGACCGCCTGATCGCCAACACGGCCGACGAGGCGGACCAGCTCCGCACGCTGTACGACGCCGGCCCGCACCAGGTGCAGACCGTCCTGCCCGGTGTCGACCTGGGCACGTTCACGCCGGAGGACACCGAGGAGGCGCGCCACCGCCTCGGCGTGCCGCGGGACCGCGCGGTGCTGCTGTTCGTCGGCCGCATCCAGCCGCTGAAGGCCCCGGACGTGCTCGTCCGCGCCGCGGCGGCGATGGTGGAGCGCGACCCGCGGCTGCGCGAACGCCTGCTCGTCACCGTCGTGGGCGGCCCCAGCGGCTCGGGCCGTACGCGCCCCACGGAGCTGGTCGAACTCGCCACGCGCCTGGGCGTGGCCGACATCGTGCGCTTCGAACCGCCGTGCCCCCAGGCCGAGCTGGCCGACTGGTACCGCGCGGCCGACGTCACCGTCGTGCCGTCCCACAGTGAGTCCTTCGGGCTGGTCGCGGTCGAGTCGCAGGCGTGCGGCACGCCCGTGGTCGCGGCCGGCGTCGGCGGCCTGCGGACGGCCGTACGCGACGGCGAGTCCGGGATGCTGGTGCGCGGACACGACCCGGCCGACTACGCCCGTGTGCTGGCCGACCTGCTGAGCGCCCCGCGGCGGTTGCGCCGGATGTCCCGCGCCGCCGTACGGCACAGCCGGGCGTTCGGCTGGCAGACGACGGTCGACCGGCTGCTGGAGGTCTACACGCAGGCCGTGGGAGAGCGGGCGATGGCCGCTTCGGCGTAGGTTCCGGCCGCGTCGGCGTCGGTCCGCGTCGTGGATGATGGTGGCTTTCGAGAGCGACCTGAGGAGCGATCACGAGCGAGCGAAGCGAGTGAATCGGCGAGCTCACCTGGTCTCTCCGCTCTCCCGGGGTCCCCGGGGAAACATGGAGCCCGCGGAATGTTTCCGCGGGGTGGGGCGAAGGAGGTCTCATGGACGGCGCCGTGGATGCTTCACTCAAGGCGATCCTGGACGACCAGGGGCTGGAGTACGAACGGCCGCGTCCCGGGGCCTACCTGGTCAAGCTGCCCGGGCAGCACAAGCTCGCCACGATGACGTGGCTCGTCGCCGGCGAGCACAGCCTGCACGTCGAGGCGTTCTTCTGCCGCCAGCCGGACGAGAACCACGAGGAGTTCTACCGTTTCCTGCTCCGCAAGAACGGCGGGATGTACGGCGTGGCGTTCGCGCTGGACCAGACCGGTGACGTCTACCTCGTCGGCCGGCTTCCCCTGTCGGCGGTGACGCCCGAGGAGATCGACCGGATCCTCGGCTGCGTGCTCACCTACTCCGACGACAACTTCGACCGCGCGCTGGAGATCGGGTTCGCCGGCTCGATCCAGCGGGAGTGGGACTGGCGGGTCAAGCGCGGGGAGAGCCTCGCCAACCTCCAGGCGTTCGCCCGGATCATCCCAGGCGCAGCCGATTGAAACGCGTTTCACTTTTCTGTACGGTTCCGTTACTGAATGTGGCGAGTGGTGGTTAAGTTCTGTCCGTGAGCCAACGGACGGGGGGTACATCATGGAGGACCGGGCCGGAGAACCACGCGAGGTCGACCTGAGCACCCCCAACGTCGCCCGGATGTACGACTACTACCTCGGCGGCAAGGACAACTTCGCCTCCGATCGGGAGGCCGCCGAGAAGGCCCTGGAGTTCGCCCCGCAGATCCGGCTCGCGGCCCAGCAGAACCGGGCGTTCATGGGCCGCGCCGTACGCCACCTGGCCGAGACCGGCACCCGGCAGTTCCTCGACATCGGCACGGGGCTGCCGACCCAGAACAACGTCCACGAGGTGGCCCAGAGCGTCGCTCCGGACGCCCGCGTGGTCTACGTCGACAACGACCCGGTCGTGCTCACCCACGGCCGCGCCATCCTCGGCGGGAACGAGAACGTCGACATCGTCCAGGCCGACCTGCGCCGCCCCGAGGACATCCTGGACGACCCCGAGGTGCGCAAGCGCCTCGACTTCGACCAGCCGATCGCGATCCTGCTGGTGGCGATCGTGCACTTCGTCCCCGACACCGACGACCCCGAGGCGATCGTGGCGCGCTTCCGCGACGCGCTGCCGCCGGGCGGCCACCTCGTGCTGAGCCACGTCTGCGGCGACGCGCTTCCCGCGTCGGTCCCCGGCGTCACCGAGGTCTACCGCCACTCCACGACCCCCATCCTGCCCCGTACGCCGGACCGGATCCGGGGCTTCTTCGGCGACCTCGAACTCCTCGAACCCGGCGTGGTCAACGTCGCCCAGTGGCGCCCGGACTCGGTGGAGACCCGCCGCATCGCCGAGAAGTACCGCCGTCCGTACTTCCTGGCCGGCGTCGCCCGCAAGGCCTGAGCCTTCGCGGCGGCGAGCCGCGCGCCGATGGGCGACCCGCGTGCTCCGGCGGAGAAGGCCGACCCAGTAGGCTCGCTGGCTATGGCGACATTGGTACTTCTCCGGCACGGAGAGAGCGTCTGGAACGCCGAGAACCTTTTCACCGGCTGGGTTGACGTCGACCTGTCCGAGAAGGGCGAGGAAGAGGCGGTCAACGGGGGCGACCTGCTGCTCGACGCCGACCTGAAGCTCGACGTCGTGCACACCTCGGTGCTCAAGCGCGCGATCCGTACGGCCAACATCGCGCTCGACGCGGCGGAGCAGCTGTGGATCCCGGTCCGGCGGTCCTGGCGGCTCAACGAACGGCACTACGGCGCGCTGCAGGGCAAGAACAAGAAGCAGACGCTCGAGGAGTTCGGCGAGGAGCAGTTCATGACCTGGCGCCGCTCCTACGACACGCCGCCTCCGCCGATCGCCGACGACGACCCGCTGTCCCAGGTCGACGACCCGCGCTACGCGCTCCTGCCGTCGGAGCTCATCCCGCGCACCGAGTGCCTCGCGGACGTGGTCGACCGGCTGCTGCCGTACTGGTACGACGCGATCGTCCCGGACCTCGCCTCGGGCAAGACCGTGCTGCTCGCGGCGCACGGCAACTCCATCCGCGCGCTGGTCAAGCACCTCGACGGCATCTCCGACGAGGACATCGCGGGCCTGAACATCCCGACCGGGATCCCGCTGCTGTACGACCTCGACGACGACTTCGAGCCGCGCAAGAAGGGCGGCGAGTACCTCGACCCGGCGGCCGCCGAGGCCTCCATCGAGGCGGTCAAGAACCAGGGCAAGAAGTAGTCCTGATCACGGAAGGGCCCTCTCACCCGCGTTTCCGCCGCGGGTGAGAGGGCCGTTCGTGTCTCTGGGCCGTCCGTAGGGCCTGCATGTCGTGCTCTCGTGCGGAGGCGCCGCCTCCGGCCCTTACCCGGGCGGGGCTGTCACGAACGGGGAGTCCGTCTTGTCGTTACTTCGGACAATCCCTGTTTGGAGGAAGACATGAGCGCTGAGCACCCACAACTGCCCCCAGGCGTTGAGGTGATCACGACCCTGCCGGAGGCGGCGGCGAGGATTCCGGCCGGCTCCGAGGCCAGGACCGTCCGGGTCACCCTGCCGCCCGGTGACCCCGGCGCGCCGCCGCACCGTCACCCCGGGCCGCTCTTCGGTTACGTGACCCAGGGCGAGATCCTCTTCGAGCTGGAAGGGGAGCCGCCCAGGGTGCTCAAGGCCGGTGACGCCGTGTTCGAGCCTGGGGGAGACGTGATCCACATCCAGGGCGCCAACAACCTGCCGGACGCGCAGTCGCAGCTGGTGGTGACCATGTTCGCGCCACCCGGCACCCCGGTCCTGACCGTGGTCAGCGCGGAGGAACTGGCCGAACGACGACACCTACGGGTCCCCCGGCCATGATGACCGCCAGAACGCCGATGGGCGGCCGGCGGTGACGCCGATGACCGCGCCTGGACGTCCTGCGACGCGGTTACGCTGCCGGCCTTGGCGATCGTGCGTTCGGCGATCTGGCCCATTTCCAGGACGGTCACGGAAAGGCCCTCTCATCTGCGACTCTGTCGCAGATGAGAGGGCCGTTGTGGTTGTGGGGCCGTCTGCGCGGCCGAGGTCAGGAGGGGTGAAGTTCGACGGCGACGCGATAGGCGGTGGGTTCTGAGGTGATGTGGAGGCCGGGATCGTCGAACATGCGTCGCAGGGAGGCAAGCCACTCGGGATTGGCGGTGGCCTTGTCGAGCGAGGTGCCCGAACTCCAGTCGGCGATGTGGACGAACCGCGCCTCAGGCGCCTCGGCGAGCGCCCTGTGCAGGCGCGAGCGGAGAAAACCGGGTTGGGTCGACATGATCCGGGCGTTCTCCCGATACACCTCGACGAAATACTCGGCTTCGTCCGCCGGCACGGCGTAGTTCTTGATCACGGTGACCGGCTCATCGACGCCGGTCGTCGACTCCAAGGATTGCCTCATGCCGTAAAGACCGGACACGTCCCGGACTTGTGACGTTGAAGTGGTCATGGGGGCCGGCCTGAGCTTCCGGCTCGAACCGGACCACGTCCCGCCGGTCTGGCCGCCGCGCCGCGGGACCCAGCAGATGCAGGCGCACCTCGACGTCCTCGACGCCGAGGTGGCGCGGGCCGCGGCATTGGGGGCGACGGTGGAGGAGCACCAGCCGGCGCCGGAGGGCGTCCGGGTCATGCGGGACCCGCACGGGCACCGGTTCTGTCTCTTCCTGGAGGGCTGGTGATCCGGCCAGGAAGACGAAGAAGGCCCCGGTGGTCGCCGGGGCCCCTCGCGTACGGGGGGTCAGTCCGCGATGTCGCCGATGTCTTCGGGGTGCTGTCCGGTGACCAGGTAGACGACGTCTTCCGCGACGTGCACCGCGTGGTCGGCGAAGCGTTCGAAGTAGCGCCCGGCCAGGGAGATGTCCACGGCGGGCTCCACGCCGTGCTTCCATTTCGGCGACAGCATCGTGTCGAACAGCCGGCGGTGGAGGCGGTCCATCTGGTCGTCGTCGGCGTCCAGTTCCAGGCCCATCTGAACGTCCTGCGACGCGATCACGCTGCCGGCCTTGGCGATCATGCGCTCGGCGATCTGGCCCATCTCCAGGACGGTCGCGTGCAGCTCGGGCGGAATGGCCGACTCGGGGTGGCGCCGCCGCGCGGTCTTGGCCAGGTGCACGGCGAGGTCGCCCATCCGCTCCAGGTCACCGGCCATGCGCAGGGAGGTGATGAGGGTCCGCAGGTCGCTGGCGACCGGCTGCTGGCGGGCCATCAGGTCGAAGACGGTCTCCTCGATGTCCGTCTCGATCTTGTTGACGTGCTCATCGGCGCTGATCACTTCTTCGGCGAGGCGCAGGTCGGCGTCGAGCAGGGCGGTGCTGGCGCGGGCCATCGCCGACCGCACCAGCCGCGTCATCTCCACGAGCTTGTCGGAGAGACCGTCCAGCTCCTCGTGGTAAGCGTCTCGCATGTGATTCCTTACGGTTTTGGCGCTCAACAGGCAGTTCTATCCGCATAGCAGGATGGTCCTCCGCCGTGAACGACTGTGGAGGGGCAGGTTAACTTTGCGCGAACGTCCTTGCAGGTAGGCGCATGCGGGGTCAGACCTGGTCACCGCCCCGCCTACGATCCAAGATGTGGATGTGGAGGTTGTCGCGACTCTTGCCGGCGCCGCTGGCCTGGTGACCGGTCTGGTGACCGCCCTGGCCGTGCGCGTCAGCGAGCGTGCCCAGCGCCCCGTCGCCCCTCCCACGCAGTCCGCGGGCGTTCCCCCGGGCGTCGCCTCGGTGCTCAGCGTCCTGCGCTCGTCCGCGGTGGTGATCGACAGCCAGGACCGCGTCCTGCGGGCCAGCTCGGCCGCGCGTGCCTTCGGTCTCGTCAGCGGTGATCGGCTCGTCGTCGACGCCCTCCTGGCCATGGCCCGCCTCGTACGCCGCGACGGGGAGATCCGCGAGGAGGAGATCGAGGTCATCCACGGCCGGCGGGAGGGCCGCTGGTTCGCGGTCCGCGTCGCGCCGATGGGCACGACCGGCCTCGTCCTCGTGCTCGCGGAGGACCTGACCGAGCTCCGCCGCGTCGAGGCGATCCGCCGCGACTTCGTGGCCAACGTCAGCCACGAGCTCAAGACGCCGGTCGGCGCGCTCTCGCTCCTGTCGGAGACGATCGAGGACGCCGCCGACGACCCCGAGGCCGTGCGCCGCTTCGCCAAGCGCATGCAGCACGAGTCCGTACGCCTCACGAACGTCGTCCAGGACCTGATCACCCTGTCCCGCCTCCAGGGCGGCGAGCCGGTGGCCGAACCCAAGGTCGTGTTCCTCGACGACGTCGTGCACGAAGCCGTGGACCGCTGCCGGCTCAAGGCCGAGCCCAAGGACATCACCCTCGCCATCGGCGGCCGCGAGGGGCTCAAGGTGCACGGCGACGAAGAACTGCTCATCACCGCGGTGCGCAACTTCATCGACAACGCCGTCGCCTACAGCCCCGAGCACACGCGCGTGGTCGTCTGCACCCGGCTCGCCGACGAGCGGCACGCGGAGATCAGCGTGACCGACCAGGGCATCGGCATCCCGGAGGCGGACCTGCAGCGCATCTTCGAACGCTTCTACCGGGTCGACCCGGCGCGGTCCCGCCAGACCGGCGGCACCGGCCTCGGGCTCGCCATCGTCAAACACGCCGCGACCCGGCATCGAGGCGAGGTCAACGTCTGGAGCAAGGAAGGCTCCGGATCGACGTTCACCATCCGCCTGCCGTTGTTGACAACCTCCGCGATCGCGAAGGAAACCCCTGAGCCAGCCACCGTACGGGAGGCCCCCCAGTGACTCGAGTGCTCGTCGTGGAAGACGAGGAGTCGTTCAGCGACGCACTGTCGTACATGTTGCGGAAGGAGGGCTTCGAGGTCGCCGTCGCGGCGACCGGACCCGACGCCCTCGACTCCTTCGACCGCGCCGGTGCCGACCTCGTCCTGCTCGACCTGATGCTGCCCGGGTTGCCCGGCACCGAGGTGTGCCGGGAGCTGCGCACCAAGTCCAACGTCCCAGTGATCATGCTGACCGCCAAGGACAGCGAGGTGGACAAGGTCGTCGGCCTCGAACTGGGCGCGGACGACTACGTCACCAAGCCGTTCTCCTCACGTGAGCTCGTCGCCCGCATCCGCGCCGTGCTGCGCCGCCGCGGCGACGTGGAGGAGCTCGCCCCGCCCACGCTCGAGGCCGGGCCGGTGCGCATGGACGTCGAACGCCATGTCGTCACCGTCTCGGGCCGTGAGGTGCCGCTTCCGCTGAAGGAGTTCGAGCTGCTGGAGGTGCTGCTCCGCAACGCCGGCCGGGTGCTGACCCGCATGCAGCTCATCGACCGGGTGTGGGGCGCGGACTACGTGGGGGACACCAAGACCCTCGACGTCCACATCAAGCGGCTGCGCGCCAAGATCGAGCCGGCCCCCTCGACGCCGCGCTTCATCATCACCGTACGGGGCCTGGGCTACAAGTTCGAGCCTGACGAGTGAGCCGCTCCGTCCCGTGATGCCGCGGAGGCGGCGCGGGACGGAGACGCGCGCCGCCTTTGCGTACGAGCGCCCGCGGATCGCGTGAGAACCCCGCCTGTCGCTCGGCGACGGGCGGGGCTCTCAGTTGTCTCAGCGACCGCTCGGGGACCTGTGCCCGCCGTGCGGCGGGGTCCCGGGCGGGCCCTCAGGCCGACGGGGTGGCCGCGGCCTTCTTCCGCGTCTTCTTCGTCTTGTGCGCCTTGGCGGCCGTGGCCGTGGGCGTCGAACCCGGCGGCGTGGACTGCGGCTTCATGGTCGGCGCGGCCGGCGGGGCCGGCGGTGCGGCCGGCGCCGGGGAGTACGTCGAGTAGTAGCCGTTCCAGGGCACGACCGGCAGCGTGAGGTTCAGCGTGCCCGCCTGCTGGAAGTGCAGGGTCACGCGCACCGTCTCACCGCCGGAGTAGTCCCCTGCCAGGCCCTTGAGGATCAGCGTGGACGACGCCGAGGGCGCCGCGGTCGGCGTCGTGGCGCCGGTCGGGGTGGAGCCGGTCGGAGTCGTGCCGGCCGCGGGCGTCAGCGGGCTCTGCGGCGGCGTGCTGGTGGTGTTCGGGGCGTCGCCCCCGCTCGGCGTACGGGTGCGGCCCGCCGTCTTGCCCGGAGTCTTGGCGGGGGTCTTGGCGGGGGTCTTCGGCGGGGTGGGCGTGGGGCTCGAGGCCGGGGACGACGGCGTGGTGCCCGGCTTCTCCACCGTGTTCACGAGCCGGCCCGGAGGCAGGGTGAGGGCGCCGCCGGCGATCTGCACCGACTGGGCCACGCCCGGGGCCTCGGCCGCGATGAGACGGTCCGGGGACGCCGCGTTGTTGGCGAACCACGCGTAGAGCGGAGCGTCGCCACCGGCGGCCAGCTTCTTGCCCGGCGCGGGCCCGAGCACGAACGCGTTGCGTACGTCGAGCGCGTGCACGGAGGCGTTGACGCCTTCGGCCAGTTGGGTGGGCATCGCGCTCTGCGGATGCCGTCCGGCGGCGCAAGCGGTCACCAGCGGGGCGATGGCGAAGACGCCGACGACGGCGGTGGCGAGCGCCCGGCGGCTGTTGCGGCTCACGGCGGCCTACTCTCCTTGCGGGTTATTCCGGGATGTTTCGACAGGCGCGCGAAACGCCACACGGAAGCGTAGCGCTAGCCGCGAGGGAGGAACGCGGGGGGCCGAGCACGGCGCCTCCGGCGGACCGCCCGAGACCCGCCCACCGTGGAGAGCCGCCCCCGGACGGCGCCACGAACGAGGCCCACGCGGTCCGCGGCCAGGGGGCGTCACCCGGAGGTGGCTCGGGCGTCGGCCGGGGCGCCCCAGAGGTGGCACGGGCGTGTCCTGGCGGCGGCTCAGCGTCGGCTCGGGGCGGGTGGTCCGGGCGCTCGGGTGCCGGTCCTTGGACGGCTCAGGCGTTGGCCCGGCGGCGGCCTCGGCATCCGTCCGGGGCGGCCCAGGCGCCGGCCCAAGGCGGCTCGGGTCAGCTCGGCGTCTGGAGGGGGCGGAGGTCGGCGGTGATGTCGCGGCCCGTCTGGAGGTTCTTGAGGATCTTACGGACGATGCGGTCGGTGCGGACGAGCACCGCGGTCAGCCCGGTGGCCCGGTACGTGGAGGAGAGGACCCGGTCGGGGTCGTCGGCGAGAAGGGCGGAACCGGGCGGGGCGCTCGCGGCGAGACGCGCCACATCGGCGTCGTCGTCCTTGCCCGAGCGGTCGTCCGCGATGAGCCATACCTGAAGCCGCTGGTCTCCGGCTTGCCGGATGATGCCCTGCACAACTGCGTCACATCCGCACTCACGGGGTACGACCAGGACGACTCCGGCGACATTGATGAGTTCGGTCACCGGAACGGGTTTATGGCGGTAGATCACATTGCCGGCGGGCAGACCGCCGCCGACGTCGCCGGGACGCAAGCGCTGCGGCCCCGTCGGTGGCACCTGGATCGCCCGCGGGCCCGGACGGGGGGAGATGACGGTCATCAACACGCCGCTGATGAGGGCGATGAGCACCGCGCTCGCGATGAAGGGGGCGGCGATGCCGTAACGCGTGAAGGGCCGGCCGATGCGCTGCCAGCGCTCGCGACGGCGCTGTTGCCGCAGCTCCCGTCGGTACGCGATGACGTCACGATCGAGTTCCCGCGCGTCGTCCGGTACGACGACGTCGACCTTGGGCAGCCCGTAGTCGTCATGGTCGCCGTGAAGCCCCACGCCACACCTACCTTCTCGGACCGCTGTGGTCGCGTGCGGGCGCCGAGACCCCGCGACGCAGGGGCGGGCGACCCGCTACGGATCCGTCCACCTCCAGTATGAGCCGCTTCCGCCGCTGTGTGCGCGGTGCGGGCCAATCCGATCCGCAGGTGCGCCTATTGCACGCGATTCAACCTTTGTCAATACCCTAATTACCGTGCTGACCTGCGCATATGTCGAGAACGGCGGTTCAGAGGGTCCGCGCAGCGTGCTACCCTATCCATAGCGGAAGGGGTACTTGTCACATGACTTTCAAGGTCGGCGACACTGTCGTCTACCCCCATCATGGGGCTGCTCGGATCGAAGCCATCGAGACTCGTGCCATCAAGGGTCAGGACAAGACCTACCTGGTGTTGAAGGTCGACAAGGGCGATCTCACAGTTCGTGTCCCTGCGGAGAACGCCGAGCTCGTCGGCGTTCGTGACGTCGTAGGCCAGGAAGGGCTGGAGCGGGTGTTCGAGGTGCTGCGGGCACCTTACACCGAAGAGCCCACCAACTGGTCGCGGCGCTACAAGGCGAACCTCGAGAAGCTCGCGTCCGGCGACGTCAACAAGGTCGCTGAGGTTGTCCGTGATCTTTGGCGGCGCGACAAGGAACGCGGCCTGTCGGCCGGCGAGAAGCGCATGCTGGCCAAGGCGCGGCAGATACTGGTCAGCGAGCTGGCGCTGGCCGAGAAGACCAACGAGGACAAGGCCGAGGCGCTGCTCGACGAAGTCCTCGCGGGCTAGAGGTTTGGTCACGCTTCTTCCACGGGTGGGCGTCGGTGTCGACGTCCACCCGTTCGGTTCTGGTCGCCCGCTCCGGCTCGCCGGCCTCGACTGGCCCGGTGAGGGCGACGGCCTGGAAGGTCACTCCGACGGAGACGCGGCGGCCCACGCGATCTGCGACGCACTGCTGACGGCCGCGGGCCTGGGCGACCTGGGCGCCATCTTCGGCACGAGCGACAGACGCTGGTCGGGCGCCTCAGGCGTCACCCTCCTCCAGGAGGTCCACCGCCGCCTGGAGGAGGCCGGGTACACGATCGGCAACGTGGCCGTCCAGATCATCGGCAACCGCCCAAGAGTGGCCCCCCGTCGCCAGGAGGCGGAAAAGGCACTGAGCGAGGCCCTGGGCGGCGCGGCGGTGGGCATCTCGGCCACCACGACCGACGGCCTGGGCCTCACAGGCCGCGGCGAGGGCATCGCCGCCGTCGCCACCGCCCTCGTCTACCGCTAAGAGCCGGAGAGACGCCGACCGAGGCCGTACAGCCGGACCGCAGAGTCATGGCTGAGGCGGGCGGGGATCGCGTTGCTCGGCGGTGTTCGGGTGGCGCCTGCCCGCGCGGTCGTCTGCGGCCTCACCGCCGTCTGAGGGCGGCGGAACGGCCACGGCCGGGTCTCCCGGCGGTTGTCGCCCGTCGGTGGCGGGCTCGGCCGTCTCACGGCCGTACGGCGGCGGCGCTCGGCCGCGGCGTGGCTCCGGTCAGGTGGGGGACGGGTAGATCGTGCCGATCACCTCGCCGAAGCCGATCGGGTCGACGTCCGGGGAAGGTGCCGTGGCGGTGATGCGTACGGTGTCGCCGTCCTCCAGGAAGACGCGCTTCGTGCCGTCGGGCAGTTCGAGCGGTTCGGTGCCGTTCCATGTCAGCTCGATGAGGCTGCCGCGCTGGTCGCGCCTCGGGCCCGAGACCGTGCCCGAGGCCATCAGGTCGCCCGTGCGCAGAGCGGCGCCGTTCACGGTCGCGTGGGCGAGCTGCTGCGGCGCCGTCCAGTACATCTCGGCGAACGGCGGTCGGCTCACCACGTGGCCGTTCACTTCGATCTCCAGGGTGAGGTCCAGGCCCCACGGCTCGTCGCAGCGCAGGTACGGCAGCGGCTCGGGGTCCTGCGCCGGCGGGCGGACGCGGGCCGCCTCCAGCGCGTCGACCGGGACCACCCACGGCGAGACGGACGTCGCGAACGACTTGGCCAGGAACGGGCCCAGCGGCCGGTACTCCCAGGCCTGGATGTCGCGCGCGCTCCAGTCGTTGACCAGCACGAAACCGAACACATGGTCGCGGAACGCGCCCGTCGGCACCGGCTGGCCGAGCGCCGACGGTACCCCGATCACGAAGCCGACCTCGGCCTCGACGTCGAGCTTCGCCGTCGGCGCGAACACCGGCTCCGGCTCGCCCTTGCGCTGCCCCCTGGGCCGTACGACCGGGGTGCCCGACGGCACCACCGTGCCGGCGCGGCCGTGGTAGCCGACCGGCAGGCGGGTCCAGTTCGGCAGCAGCGGTTCGTCCCCGGGCCGCAGGATCCGCCCGAGGTTCGTCGCGTGGTCGCGCGAGGAGTAGAAGTCGACATAGTCCGCCACCGTGAACGGCATGTGCAGCTCGACGTCGCTCATCGGATACAGAGCGGGCTCGACCTCGTCGCGGTAGGAAATGTCGGTGAGCAGGGTCATGATGCGATCCCGCGTCGGCTGCCACACCGGGCGTCCGGCGGCCATGAAGGAGTTCAGCGATCCCGCGGCGAACCACCGCCGGTCGGCGAGCAGTCCGGACGCCGCCAGCTCGGCCAGGTCGAGCACCTGCTCCCCGATCGCCACACCGACCCGGGGAAGCTCACCCCGCTGGGAGAACACGCCGTACGGAAGGTTGTTCACTCCGAAGCCGCTGCCCTCAGGCACGGGCACCCAGGTTCTCATCTCCTCAGCGTTCCCCCTCAGCCCGGCTTTCACCAAGCCGCCACGGCGCATTGCGGACATGCTCGGCCACGGGCGCCGATGCCGGCCGGAACGCCGCCGCCATAAGGTTCGGCCCGTCTCAGAGCCGACTGTCCTACGACGGGATCGTGCACCGGCCGGTCACCGCCCGAACCTGCCGATCGCCGGTGCTCGCCAGAGGCGTTGCGCGGTCGGTCGCGGCCGTATGCGGGCCGCGTCCTCGCCGCCGGGACTCGATGCGATCGCTCGCCGGGGTCAGCCGCGGGGTGGGGTGGGGCCGCTGCGGAACTTGCTCGACGGCGGGTTCGACTCCATGCCGGCCTCCGGGTCTTCGGCGCGTTCGTCGGCGTAGGTGTCGTGCTCGTCGTCCGGGGGTGTGGTCACGATCGGGATGCCGTCCGGCTTGGTGACCGGCAGCTTGATCCCGTCCGGCTGGGTGTCGGCGAGGGGCGTCCGGGGCTTCGGGCCGACCAGCCTGACGTCGGTCGGCAGTGACGTCCGGGCGACGTAGCGGGGTCTGGGCTCCTCTTCGGCGGGCTGGGCGGGCGTGTCGTTCACGGGTGCCTCCACGTCGGATTCGGGCTCGGTCGCGTCTTCGGCGGGCGCGACGGCCGGTGACGCGGCGCGCCCGGTGGGCCTCTCCGGACCCGCCGCGGCCCGGCCGGGAAGCGGCGGCAGCAGGGGAGCGGGCTCTTCGTCGGCCTCGTCCTCAGGCTCGGACTCGTCGTCGCGCGCCTCCGGCGAGGCGGGCTCAGCCCCCTGATCGGCCGTTGCGTCGTCGCCCGCGGCCTCTCCGCCGTCCCACGACGGTGGAACGGAGCCGCCCGGCTCCGCGTCGCTCGCCTCCCCGCCGGCGGCGGGCTCGTCCGCCGCACGGCCGGGTGGGGCCTCGCCCGGCTCCGCGAGCTTCCAGGACCCGGTGGCCGGGCCGCTCGACGAGGAGTCGGCGCCGTCGTCGCCCGGCTCGGGGGGCCAGGACTCATCGGCCGCGGGTGCGCCGAATCCGTTCCACGCGCCGGGGCCGTCCTCGGCGGAGGGCGGACGCGCCGTCTCCGGGGAGGACCCGGTCGACAGCGCGTCCCACGCCGCGGGCTCGCGCTGCTCGGCGGAGGACGCCGCCGGCACCGGCTCGGTGTCCTCCTCCCACGGCTCCGGATCGAGGCGCGCGGCCTCCCAGGGGTTCTCCTCGGTCGCGGGCGGCGCGGGCTCGCGTACGGGCTCCAGCTCCCGTACGGAGGCCGGGCGCGGCAGCGGGCGCGTCTCCCCGCCCAGGCCAGGAATGATCGATCCGTCCACGACGGTCGCGGGCACGGCCTCCGCCTCGGAAGCGGACGGCGCGGCCGGCGCGGCCGGCGCCGGCTCAGAGGCCTCGGCCGGCTCGCCGCGCCGCGAGCGCCGTGTCCGCCGGCTCAGCACCTGCTTGATCATGGCGATCCAGAGCCACACCGCGAGGATCAGGATCGACCAGGGCGCCACGGCGACACCGACGTCGATCGGGGTGTCCGGCAGGACCGCGTACCCCTTGACGGCACGCTGGACGCCGGCCGCGCCGGCGCCCGCGATCAGGATCACGAGCAGCAGCCAGCGCACCGCGCGGGAGAACCAGCCCGACCGCCGGGCGCTCAGGATCGCCAGGATGATCACGACGACCAGGCCGTCGAGCATCCCGGGGTACAGGAACGCCCAGTGCCGGGCGGCGCCGCCGCGGAGCGCGAGCAGCCGAAGGTCGTCATAGGACAGCACGAACGTGCCCGCGGCCAGCGCGGCGACGCCGAGGCCGCCGAGCGTGGTGAGGAGCCGTCGCTGTGCCTTCGAATATTGCGCGGGGGTGATTGTCATTTGGGAGGCAGCCAACCATCAGGGCGTACGGGGTGACACCATCTTGGCCGTATCCAACGGATCTCGGGGTGAGCGCGGACCGCGTGTCGCCGCCTGAACCCAGGGCGGCCACCCGCCGGCCACGCTCGCCACCGACGGCATACCCGTGGTGCGCCCCTCGGAAGCCCGGCCGAAAGTATGTTGTGCCGCTTCCGGCGGTCGGCTAGTTGGTTTGCGAGCATTAGTGTTGTTCTGTCGGCCACGGTTGTGATCTGGTGTCCCCTTGAGAGACGTGACTCCCCCTTCCCCCATCGACAGCCTCGCGAAGGATCAACGGCTCGGAGACCTGCACAGCGTGCATGATCCCCGCACCGTCAATCCCCGCTCTCGCACGTGGCTGGTGTTCCTCGGGCTGCCCGGCCTCGTGCTGCTGCCGTTCGCCGTGCGGTTCCTGATCCACGGGTTCGGCTGGGCCACGGTGCTCAGCGTCCTGCTGACCGCCGGCTACCTCGGCGCCGCCGGCCGCGTCCTGGTCCGCGACGTGCTGCCGGGGTACGGCCGCATGCTGTACGTCTACGAGAACGGCCTGATCCTGGTGACGAGGCGCGACACGACCGCGTTCACCTGGGACGCCATCCGCGAGCTGCGCGTCTCCGGCGTGCGGATGGGCTCGGCGGACGCGGTCAGCTGGCGCTGCGCGCTGGTGCGCGACGACGGCACCGAGGCGGTCCTGGGCCCGGAGTTCCCTCGCGTCCAGGACGTGGTGGAGACCGTGTCGGCGGCCGTGACCGAGCGCCTGCTGCCCAAGTACATGTCCCGGATCGAGACGGGCGGCGAGGTGCGCTTCGGGCCGTTCGCGCTCTCCCGCGAGGGCATCGCCAAGGACGGGGACAGAGTGCCCTGGCAGGACGTGGCCGAGGTGGAGATCAGCAACGGCATGGTCCGGGTGGACCGGCGCGACCGGCTGGCCGGCATGACGGCCACGGCCGGGGAGGTCCCGAATGCCGTGGCCTTCAGTGAATTGGCGCGTTACGTGCGGCAGGCCCGTACGGAATGAGCATCGCCGGCGTCCGGGATCCGCCAACAATGTGGATTTCCGTGCCGGGCGCCGACCCGCATCGAATAGCCTTTTACGCGTGAGCCTGCGCCTCTACGACACCGGCACCCGTACCATCCGCGACTTCGTCCCGCTGACGGCGGGCCGGGCGGGTGTGTACGTCTGTGGTGCCACACCGCAGGCCGCGCCGCACATCGGACACATGCGCTCCGGTGTGACGTACGACCTGCTGTACCGCTGGCTGCTCGCCTCCGGGTACGACGTGACCTTCGTCCGCAACGTCACCGACGTCGACGACAAGATCATCAACGTCGCCGCGCAGACGGGCGTGCCGTGGTTCGCGGTCGCCGAGGCGAACCAGCGCGTGTTCAACCGCGGGTACGACGTGCTCGGCTGCCTTCCGCCGACCGTCGAGCCGCGCGCCACCGGGCACGTCCCGGAGATGATCGTGCTGATGCGGCGCCTCATCGAGCAGGGACACGCCTACAACGTCGGCGACGACGTCTACTTCGACGTGCTGTCCTGGGCCGACCGGTACGGCTCGCTGTCGAACCAGAAGCTCGACAACATGCGGCCCGCCGGCGACTCGGTGGGCGACGAGCGCAAGCGCGACCCGCGCGACTTCGCGCTGTGGAAGGGCGCCAAGCCGGGCGAGCCGAGCTGGGAGACGCCGTGGGGCCCGGGCCGTCCCGGCTGGCACCTGGAGTGCTCGGCGATGGCCACCAAGTACCTCGGCCCGGCCTTCGACATCCACGGCGGCGGCGTCGACCTGATCTTCCCGCACCACGAGAACGAGCTGGCCCAGTCCACCGCCGCCGGCGACGGGTTCGCCCGCTACTGGATGCACAACGGGCTGCTCACGGTCGCCGGCGAGAAGATGAGCAAGTCCGTCGGCAACGTCGTGCTCCTGTCCGACCTGCTGGACAAGGCACGCCCGGCCGAGGTGCGCTACTACCTCGGCGCGGCGCACTACCGCTCGAAGATCGACTACACCGACGAGGCCCTGCACGACGCCGCCGCCGCGTACCGCCGCATCGAGGCGTTCGTCGTACGCGCCGTGGAGATGGCCGGGCGCGTCGAGGCCGGCGCGGTTCCGCAGGCGTTCGCCGACGCGATGGACGACGACCTCGGCGTGCCGCAGGCGCTCGCCGTCGTGCACGAGTCGGTCCGCGAGGGCAACACCGCGATGGCCGCCGGCGACAAGGACGCCCTCGTCCGCGTCCTCGGCGAGCTGCGCGCGATGCTCGGCGTCCTCGGCCTCGACCCGCTGTCGCCGCAGTGGGAGAGCGCCGGCGACGACCTCAGCGACGTCGTCGACGCGCTCGTCTCGGTGGCGCTCGAACAGCGGCAGGCGGCCCGCACCCGCAAGGACTACGCCGCCGCCGACGCGATCCGCGACCGTCTCGCCGCCGCCGGCGTCATCATCGAGGACACACCACGCGGTCCGCGCTGGGAACTCAAGCGCTCCTGAGACGGTTGGTGGGCAGGAGTCCGGGGACGTAACGTTCGAGAGGCTTACACCCACACCCCACCGCATCCGAGGTGGTCCAGTTGTTCGAGCGGTTCACCGACACCGCCCGCCGCGTCGTGGTCTACTCCAAGGAAGAAGCCCTGCTGCTCGACCACGACTTCATCGGCACGGAGCACATCCTGCTCGGCCTCCTGCGCGACGACACCGAGACCGCCGTCCAGGTGCTCACGTCACTCGGCGCCGCGCTCGCACCCGCGCGCGTTCAGGTGGAGGCGATGCTGGGCCGCGGCGAGAAGCCGTCCGTCGCCGAGATCCCGTTCACCGCGCGGGCGAAGAAGGTGCTCGAACTCTCGCTGCGCGAAGCGCTGCAGCTCGGCCACAACTACATCGGCAGCGAGCACATCCTGCTCGGGCTGCTCCGCGAGGGTGAGGGAGAGGGCGGTGGCACGGAGGTGCTGCGCCGGCTCGGGGTCGACACCGAGGAGCTGCGGCGCGGCGTCCTGGCCGTACTGCGCTCCGGCCAGCGGCAGCGACGGCCGTCGCCGGGCCTCTTCGGCGTCGGAGGCGGGGCGGGCATGTCCGCGATCGAGAGCCGGCTGACCGCGATCGAAGATCGTCTGGAGCGCATCGAACGGCTGCTGCGGGACGGTTCGGGCCGCGACTCCGCGTAGTCTGTGGCCGGGGGCGGGATCGCCCCGGGCACCAGCGGAGGACACGGATGGCCAAGCGTCGCAAGAAGGGGTCGAGCCACACCCCGAAGGCCGAGGACCGGCACTGGTACGGCAAGCGCCAGACGGCGCGCGCCGCCAAGTCGGCCACCCGGACGGGGACGGCCACGACCGGCCCACGGCGCGAGTCGGCCACGGCCACCGCCGACCGTCCGCCCCGGCGGTCCGCGCCGGACGGCCCCGAGCTCGTCACCGGCCGCAACCCGGTCGTCGAGGCCCTCCGGGCCGGCATCCCCGCGAGCACGCTGTACGTCATGACGGGCGCCGCCGACGACCGCATCCGCGAGTCGATCAAGCTGGCGACCAACGCGGGCGTGCCGCTCCTGGAGACCGGCAAGGCCGAGCTCGACCGGCTCACCGACCGCGCCGTCCACCAGGGCATCGCCCTGCAGGTGCCCGAGTACGACTACGCGCACCCCGACGACCTGCTGCACCGCGGCTCGCCCACGCTGATCGTCGCCTTGGACGGCGTGACCGACCCGCGCAACCTCGGCGCCGTCGTACGCTCCGCCGCGGCCTTCGGCGCGCACGGCGTGCTCGTGCCGGAGCGGCGCGCGGCCGGCGTCACCGCCGGAGCGTGGAAGACCTCGGCGGGCACGCTCGCCTCGGTGCCGGTCGCCCGCGCGACCAACCTCGTACGGGCGCTGAAGTCGTACCAGAAGGCGGGCGTGTTCGTGGCGGGCCTCGACGCGCGGGGCGCGAACGGCATCGACTCCCTGGACGCCGCGACCGGCCCGATGGTGCTCGTCGTGGGCTCGGAGGGCAAGGGCCTGTCGCGGCTGGTCGCCGAGACCTGCGACCTGCTCGTCAACATCCCGATGCCGGGCAAGGCCGAGTCGCTGAACGCCGGCGTGGCGGGCGGCATCGCCCTGTACGAGATCGCCCGCCGCCGCGCGTCGTAGGGCGTGTCTCAAAGCCCCGCTGTCCTACTGCGCGGCGCGGACTTTGAGACGCGCCCTAGTGGGTCAGCTGGTCTGGCCTGTGCCCTGGCGTACGCAGAGGGCCCTGGAGCCGCCGAGAGTGCGGACGGCGTTGTAGCCGGCGCCCTGCGGGCAGGACTCGGCGCTGTCCGCCCACCGTACGACCGTGCCCCAGTGCGACTCGGAGCAGGGAACCTCCTTCAGGCTGGAGCTGGCCTCCGGGTCGGAGATGCAGTCGCCGGCCCGGAAGAGCCCGCCGCCCTGCCCCACGTCGCCGGGGTGCGGCGCCTTGATGTTGCGGATGCACGCGACGTTGTCGGTGAGGGATAGGTGCCCTTTGGTCTGGTCGACCTTGACCATGGCGTCGGTGTCCTCGGGGCAGTCGGTCGGCGTGAACCCGGTCAGCCCGGCGGAGGTCATCTTGGTGATCTTCGCCGCGGCGTCGGACGCGTCGCAGCCGACGCGGTGGAACGACTTGCCCTCCACATCTCCCACATGCCCGGCGGGCGTCACGCACTGCCCCACCTTCCACTCGCCGGTCGGCGCCGAGGTGTCGGGGAGCAGGTTGGCGACCACGATGAGCAGCACGATCACGATGGGCGCGGCGATGGCGAGGGCGACGATCCTGCCTCGCTTGCTGCGCTGCGGGGGTGCGTACGGGGGCACTCCCGGCCCGCCCCAGGGCGCTTGGGGGCCGCCGGGGAAGCCCTGTGGTCCCGGAGGGCCCTGGTAGGCACCGGGCGGGCCCGGAGGCGGTGCCTGGTGTGGTGGTCCTTGGGGCGGCGGGCCCTGGGGTGGGGGACCTTGGGGCGGCGGGCCCTGCGGCGGGGGTCCCTGGGGCGGGCGTCCCTGGGGCGGGGGTCCCTGCCAGGGGCCGGGAGCGCCGTGGGGGCCGTTAGGGCCGTTGGGACCCGGCGGTGAGGGGGGCATGCTCATGCTGAGGGATCTCTTTTCGCGTACTACGTATGATCCGGCGAGCCGGTGGAATGCCCCCGTCACATTAGCCGAGGCGTATCACAGTTTTTCTCATCGGTAGTCGGCGACGTCCGCCTCCTTCTTGTCGCCGAAGTAGACCTCGGCGAAGTACCGGCTCGCCTCCGGCTGTGAGCCGTCCAGGTCGGTGAAGCCGTAGTGCTTGGCGAGGACGCCGGACGAGAGCGCCTGCCCGGACCAGCGGGCCCGGTCGGGGTCGGCGGCCAGGGCGGCGACCGCCCGCCCGATGTAGCGGGGCGTCTCCGAGATCGCGAACCACCGGTCCTTGGCGATGCCGTCCCGCCAGGTCTCCTCGGTGACGCCGAAGTGCTCCAGCATCTCTTCGGAACGCAGGAAACCGGGCGTCAGCGAGACGGACGTGACCCCGTACGGGTCGAGCTCGTCCTTGAGCATCTTGCCCAGCCGGGTCAGGGCCACCTTGATCATGTCGAAGAACATCGAGCCCCGGTACCGGTCGTTGAACATGTCGTCGCCGTCGGTGATCTCGACCACCAGGCCGCCCCGCCGCCGTACGAGCAGCGGAAGCAGGGTGTGCAACGTGATCAGATGCGTCTCGAGCCCGTTGCGCAGCGCCTGGAGCCCCTTGTCGAGGTCGTGCTCCCAGAGCGGTTTCCACTCGATCCACTGGTCCCCGCCCCAGGTGTCGTCGACGAGGATGTCGAGCCGCCCGTCCTGCTCGGCCTCGATCCGCGCGGCGAGCGCCCGTACGTCCTGCGGGTCCATGTGGTCACAGCGCACGGCGATACCGCGGCCACCGGCCTCGGTGACGAGCTCGGCGGTCTCCTCGATCGTCTCCCGGCGGCCCAGCGGACTCGCCTCCCGCCGCGTGCTCCGCCCGGTGACGTACACGGTCGCCCCGGCCGCACCCAGCTCGACCGCCATCCCCCTCCCGGCACCTCGCGTGCCGCCGGTGACCACCGCGACCTGTCCGTCCAGCGTCATGTTCGTTCCTCTCATGTCATCCGTTTCTGCTGCGCCAGCCGGCCACGATCGCGTCGAGGTCGGCCTTCATCCGCTCGATGAGCCCACCGCGCGGCCGGGCCGACCAGTGAACGGCCGTGCCGTCGGCCGTGGCGGTGAGGATCCGAGCGGCGACCTCGGGCGGAGGCGCCTCACCGAGCCGCCCTTCGTCCTGCTCACGCCGAACGAGCACGGCGACCTGGGCCTCCATGACCGCGTAGAACTCGGCCATCAGCGCCCGAAGCTCCTCGTCGGCGAGATCGAAGGCGAGCTGAGCGAGGTTGTGCGCCGCGGTGTGCGGGTCGTCGAGCGGCGCGTACGCGGAGACGAGCGCGTCCACGGGCGAGCCCTCGTCCGTCATGCCGGTACGCATCTGCTCGATCGCCGTCCTGGTCATGGCGACGAGCAACCCGTGCTTGGACCCGAACCGCTGAGCCACCGTCCCCACGGCCACACGAGCCTCCGCGGCGACGTCGGCCAGCTTGAACGCCGGCCCGAGCCGTCCGATGACGAGAGCGGCGGCGTCCAGCAACCGCTCGTCCGTGATCTCCCTGGGGCGTGCCATGGGATTATTGAATCACGATTCATTAATCACGCGAACACGAGGCCGCGAGCTGATCGCCGACCAGCCCATCCGCCCCGCCGCACGCGCTATCGTGGTGACGCTGCAGGAAGCAGGCCTCCGTAGCTCAGCTGGCAGAGCGTCCGCCTTGTAAGCGGCAGGTCGCCGGTTCGAATCCGGCCGGAGGCTCGTGTTGGCCCGGGGGGACGACCCCCCGGAGCCCCCCGATGTGAGGGGCTCCGCCCCCCACAGCCCCCCACTGGCTGGTGTCGGAGGAGGGGTTTAATCAGAGCACCTCGGCCACACATGACTCGCCTCGCGTGGGCATGAGCGGTGTGGTCGCTCGCAGTCAGGCGTCGTTCTGCGGGACGACGCTGAGCTGGTCGGCACCTGGCCGAGCCGCGCCGAGTTCCACCGCTGGCCGCCCGGCGAGCTCAAGGGCCTGCCGTACCAGCATCACTGCCGGGTGTTGGAGAAGATGTGCCCGGGTTGGACCGCCGACCAGCTCTTCGAGCCCGGCGCCATGGCCCTGCCGGAGACGGCGATCGCCGCATCGCCGATCGGCACCCGGCCGTACGTGGAGAAGGCCTTTGCGGGACCGGGCACGCTCGTCCATCGATCTCTGCGGCCGTGTGGAGCCGGACCGGGTGAAGCAAGTCTTCCTCAGGTGCCACGGGTACCCCAGCACGGGCTTCTAGACATCCCAGTCGTCGTCATCGGTCCCGTCGTCCGCGTCCTTGTAGGGTTCGATGAAGAGCATGCGGTATTGGTCGGCCGTGAGCTGATTAGCGCGCCAGAATTCATACCAAGCCGGCCGTCTGCCGGCCTGATTCTTTTCCCCAGCCAGTTCGGCCGCCACCTTCTCGCCTTCACGGCTGCCGAACAGACCTTGGTCCGCAGACGCGGATGCGATCGCTGCGGTGATCAGCCGTTCGGCATGTTCGATGTTAACGACGTTGATCCCCGCGTTGTGTGCTCGCTTGATGCGTGGGTCGGTCGTTTCATCGGCGGCGATGACGAGGCGCACGGTCTTTGTGACGTTCGTCGCCACGGTGGCTCCGTGCTCGGCCGCCAGGTCGACCAACTCGACCAGCTTGGCCTCGGTGGCTTCTTGGTCGGAGCTGATCGGGACGATGCGCCAGCCTTTGAGCGGGCCGTTGCGGCGGGAGCGTGCGGCGGCGGCCGCTTCTTCCAGATCGCGGATGAGGTGGGTGGCGGCCAGACTCTTGGCCGCGCGTTGCAACTCCCTCAGTTCGGCTGGTGTGACGGTGCCGTCGGCTTCGGCTCTCCTCCTGGCTTCGGCGAGGAACTGCTCGTGGACCTGGCGTGCCGTGGTCTGGGTGAGTCCGGCTCGGGCGGCGACGATGGCCAACTGCTCAGCCTCGTCGGCGACGATCTTGCCGTCCGCGAGGGCGTGGGCGAGAAGTGCCCGATAGCGAGCCAACCCTTCGGACCGCGGTGCGGGGGGCGTGGCCATGAGAGGGAGCCACGCGGTGAGGGTGGCCAACCACCCCTCACTGCCGCGTCTGAGCTGTCCCGGACGAGGAGCGATCACCTGTGTGGGTGGGACTGCGGGCAAGGGGACAGGCGCGGGGCCGTACCAGGACAGGCGTTGGGGTGCCTGATTGATGAGAGCCGCCAGTACCAGCCCGGTGGCGCGGGTGTCACCCAGCGCCGTGTGCTGGGCGGCCGGCCACTCATCGGTGACCAGCGTGGCGATGTCGGGGAGCCGGTAGGTGTAGCGGTCGAGGTGGAAACGGGCGGCCACCATGGTGCACAAGGCAGGAACACCTTGGAGGCGCAGGCCCATGCGGCCGAACTCGGCCACCAGGAAGCGCTGGTCGTACTCCAGGTTGTGGCCCACCACGATCGCATTGCCCAGCCGTGCCAGGACGTCACCGGCTACCTGCGGGAACGTCGGAGCGCCGGAGACGTGCGTGTCGGTGATGCCGTGGTAGACGTCGTTACGAATAGGGGACGCAGGGGAGATGAGCGTGGCGTACTCGTCAAGGACCTCGCCATCACCTCGCATCCGCACCACCGCGATCTCACAGACCCGCGCTCCGCGTTCCGGGCGGAGGCCGGTCGTCTCTACGTCGAGCACCGCGAAAGTCAGAGCCCTGGGGTCGATGCCCGCGCCACGAGTCAGCGCACCATAGGTGAACATCGAACCTCCAGCTACACGATCGCCGACCAGCAAACCGATCACCTTCACTGCAACCGGCGAAGCGTTGACGCCGGGTCGCTATGTCAGGACTACCTACTGTCCGAATGTGGACGGCCCTAGGACGAAGGTGTGCCACCATTCATCGCCAATCGGCACTGCTAACGCCCCCGGATGACAAGGAGGCTGGACGGACGTGGACTCACCTGGACGGTCGTGAAGTTCGGCGCCAGGTCAGCGGACGGGCCGGACGGCCGTGGACGGCGCGGCTTGTCCCCGGGCAGCGGGGCGTGGCTGACGGCAACGGTGACGGCAACGACGGCAACCAGGACAGCCACCGGCGTACGTTCAACACCGTCGTCCTCGGCGGACGGTGCGCGAGCTGGGGTGTCCCTATTCCTTGTAAGCGGCAGGTCGCCGGTTCGAATCCGGCCGGAGGCTCGTGTTGGCCCGGGGGGACGACCCCCGGAGCCCCCCGATGTGAGGGGCTCCGCCCCCCCACAGCCCCCCACTGGCTGGTGTCGGAGGAGGGGTTTACTCGTTCTTCTACGGCGAGCGCGGCGTCGAGAACTGTCTGATCTGAGCGCGGTGATAACGCATCGGCGAGATCCGCGTTCACGGTGTCCCGCCACTGCTCAAGCTCTACGTCCTCAACACGTGTACGACCTGATGGGGAAGGAAGCCATGTCAGGCAATCGGGCTGCCTAGACTCCGGGGCATGGATCTCAAAGAGGCGTCGTACATGTTCCTTAGCGAATCCACTCCGTACGCAGAGCTGCGAAGCGTCGCCCAAGCCGCGTATGAGGACTTCTCCGCCGGTCGGGAAGTCCCCTACGTCGCCCTGAAGGGCATGTTCGTCGAGGCCAGCCGCAAAGGCGTGCTGGGCAAACTCAAGAAGAGATACGGCTACGACACGTTCTGCGACATGGTCATCGTGCTCGGCCGCGAGACAGATCGCCAGCGGACCATCGCCGGAAAAGCGCCCGTCAGAAGCCGCTAGGTGTCCGACAGAACAAACGCCTCCGGCGGGGGCGCTCCGGCCCGGGGACGACCCGACACCGCACGTGCTGGATCGGTAGTCAGGGGTTGAGGTGGAAGCCGGGGCATCCCCTCCGCCGACATCCCAGGCGAAGCCAAGCGGACCAGGCTCTGCGTCTACGGGTCGAGATCGTTCGTTCGTGGGGCGCTCTGCCCCGACCCGTAGGGCCTGGCCGCTTCGCGAAGGGCGGGACGACGGCGTATTGGATGACCCGACAGGTGGAAACGTAGGCGACGCCGCCCCGCGTACTCGCTACCCCGCCGGCTACGCTCCCGCCGCGGTTCCGCCGCAGTTCAGACAGATAGACGGCGTGAAATGCGCTACCGCCCTCCGGAACAGGGTGCGCGGTTCCAACTGGACGAGGTTTAAGCCCGGTGTTGTGTCGATTTGGGCTCTGGTGTGCGAGGCGGAGAAGATGAGTGGTGTGCCGGACCGCTTTGATATCGCCCTTGAGATGGTGGCCGCTTGCCGCGGCCGGAGGGAAGCCTGGGATTTTTTGCGTCGCTTCACCGAGGTCTGGGCGACCTGCCTGGATGAGTCGAGTGGCTGTGATGACCAGGAGCTCACCGCAGCCGAACGGCGTCTGGGGCTGACCTTGCCGGCGGCAGTCCGCGAGGGCTATGCGCTTTTGGGGCGGCGCGATGACCTCACCAGTAACCAGGACACCCTGCTGCGGCCGGATCAACTGCAGTTCGATGGGACAGGCCAGGTGCTGGTCTTCCGCGTCGAGAATCAAGCCGTCGCGTACTGGGGCATCGCCGCGGAAGACCTGCGACTGGACGATCCGCCCGTGGTCTTTCAACTCAACGCCTCCCGCAGTGCTCCCCAGCCGTGGAGACGCTTCCTCGATCGCTTCTCCCTCGCTTGTGTGGAGATGGTCTTGGCCGAGCACCGAAGCGACCATCACGACAACCGGGCGTCCGATCAGACCACCCTTGAGCTCCTGGAACGCCATTACACTCGGTTGGCGATGCCGGACTATCCACTGTGGGCCGGCACGGACTACCCGATGCCGGCCGATCCGGAGGAGCCGCCGGTCCGCTGGTTCGCCGGCCGCGATGTGCTGATCCGAGACGACAGCCGTCAATGGATGTGGGTTGCGGCCCGAACGCCTGAAGCCCTTCAAGCCGTACGTCACGCCATGCCCGGCGATTGGCTCATGGCGCCACCGACCGTATAACAGGGACCGACGCTCGGGCACCGTCTGCATGTGCCGAGAGCCCGTTTCTAAATCCGGAACATACGCGGAATGCGTCGGCGGCTCCGGAACACCGGTTCGCAGTCCGCAACTGTAAATCCGCCGGCGATAGGGAAGCTGACGGCAACGACGGCAAGCTGGGACAGCCACCGGCATACGTTCAACACCGTCTATCTCGGCGGACGGTGTGCGAGCATTGATGTCCGTATTCCTTGTAAACGGCAGGTCGCCGGTTCGAATCCGGCCGGAGGCTCGGTGCCGGTCCGGGGGGACGACCCCCCGGAGCCCCCCGATGTGGGGGGCTCCCGCCCCCCACAACCCCCCACGGATTGGTGTCGGAGGAGGGGTTCTAATGGCAAGCGCCTCCGGCGGGGGCCTCAGGCTCCCGGAATGGCACGCGCCGGATCGCGAGCTGGGTTAGTTGGAAGCCTGGTCATCCCGCCCGCCTTCGTCCCAGGGCAAGCCGAGCTGACCAGGCCGGAGGGGTACAAGATCGTTCGTCGACGGGGCGTTCCGCCTTGCACGCCTAAGGCCTGGCCCGCTCCCCGATGGATGGGACGAAGGCGGACGGGATGACCAGGCGGGGGACGTGTGCGTGAAGCCACGCCACACTACGGACATGACACGCGATCCCGACCGCTATGCCAACGGCCAGAACACCCGATGGGACCTGGCGGCCTACAGCACTCAAGATGACCATCTGTGCGGACAGTTCCCGATCACTCGTGAGCAGTTCATCCGTGTCCGGAAGTTGTTCGACTACGGCGATGACGAGTGGTTCGCCAACTCCTACCCGGTACGACCGGAGCTGTGGCCCCAGGTGATCGAGATACTCTCCCGCCCACCGCCCGAGCCCGACAAGGAGTACTTCATCGAAGGTACTGCCACCGACTACTGACGCCGCCCAGCCGCAAGAGCGACGACACCGCAGCCAGGAAGTCGGCCCAGGCAATTATCGTGCGTATTAGCCAGGGGAACCAGGGGTCAACAGCGGTCACTCCTGATTACCGCCGGCCGCAGGTCAGCGCCCATCCTCACGGAGAACCGGACGATTCCTAAGCTGGTACTGCGGATTTGATTCCCGTCATCCGCCCTCATAACGAAGGTCCAGACCAGCAAGCCGACACTGCCGGAGTCGCGGACGCGGTGGCTCTATGCTCGCCCTCATGGCATCGAGCGATACGGGCCCATTCCTTCTTCCGCCGGGTCTGCCTGTGGGGCAGTACATACCCAGTTGTTCGCCGTTGTTCTGGATATCTGATGCTCCTGTCAAAGAGCCTGTGACGTGGTGGTCGCGCTGCCAGAAGCAGGTGGACAGCACGAACTTGCGCCCTGTCCTCTGCCCCTGGCCCAGTCACCCGCGTCAGCCCAAGGTTCCTCCGGCCATCTCCGAGGTCCAGCTGGAGGCAGAGCTGGAGGCGTCCTGGCGTTCCTACCGGGCCATGCAACTCCGTCGGCAAACCAGGGTGCCGGATGCCTACGTGCCGGATGACGTTGAGCCGTTCGAAGACGATCCCGGCCCGCCCTACGATCAGTGGCCCGGACTCGCACCCGAAACCAGGGGGCCCAGTGCTCTCACCCCCGAGGAGGCGGCACGGCTGGCCCTTGAAGAGCTGATGGCCGATCCGTACGGCCACGGACAGGGCAGCCACCTGGCCTTGGTGCCTGCCGGCCGCAGCGCCGACATTCCGGTTGCGATGGGTTGGGATGCCGACGCACCGCTGGAACAGCTCTGCTGGATGCTGCGCAGCTGGGAAGATCGTTTTGGTGCGTGCGTCGTCGTATTCCAAGGCTCGTCGATCTTCGTCTCGGTCGCCCGCCCACCGCGCACATTGGAACACGCGACACACATCGCTTTGGAACACGTTCTGACCGGCGCGGATAACATCAACGATGGAACGACGCCGTTTCCTCGATACGCCGCGTCCCTCATCGATGCTCACCTATGGCATTTCTGGTGGGACTAGGCGAGTTGATAGCGCAAAGTCTCCCTCAGGCCGACGGCGCGTGGCTCCCAGGAGTCACCCGGGCGAACGGTTTTGTGAGCGGACGGACGGAACCGAACGTCTCAGACGGAGTCATCCGAGCGTGCGAACTGATCCGAACGACTTCGGAGAGCGTTTGGGTACCTGCGGATCAGAAGGTCCGCCGATCGGGTCCAGGTTCGGCCCTCCGGGCCATTAGCCATGGTGAACAGGGGGCAGCGGCGGTCACTCGCGGCCTGCCGCTGGTGTCCCACACCTCGTCCCGCAAGGCTTCGCTCCTGACGGACAGACAGACGTAGATCGGTTTCACGTTGCCGATGAGGCGGCTGTCGTCCGGTTCCTCATCGATGATGCCGGTTGCGTTGATTGCAGTGGTCGTCAGCTCGCTGACGAGCAGTTCGACGGTGTCGGCCATCGACTCCAGCTGCCGCGTACCGAGTAACCGACGGGCATACGAACGGGGCTGCTGACCGACCGTTCGGGGCAAGGCCGGCCCCAGTAAAGCCGACCTGCAGGTGCTCGGGGCTAGGGGCGCTGAGGTTTGTCCGCCGACAGCCGGATGATCGGAATCGGTGGCACGGCCAGCGGACGCGGCGGTGGCGATGTTCTCAGGGTAGGGAGCAACTTCTCAAGCTGCGTCCATTCGCGTGGCCTGGACGAGGACCCGAACTCGGCGATCGCGGTGCCGATGAACCGCGCCTCGAGGCGCTCGCGCTTGACCTCGGTCTCGTGTATCTGCACCGCCATCTCAGACATCACGACCCCGTCCGCGCCGACCATGGCGGCCTCATGCCTAGCGTTGCTCACGGCGAGCGTGCGAGCGGCATCGAGCGCGGTGGTCCACTGCTTCATCTCCTGGCTGGGCGCGAACCTCCTCGCCTGCCCCCCGACCGTGCGACGCTCGTTGATCCACAGCATCGACGCGCCGACCACCAGGCGGACGGGAACCCAGCCGGCGTTAATCAGCGTGACGAACTCCTGCGCGTCCAGGTGCGAGGAGAACGGCTCAGGTGAACGTACCCGTCCCCGGGCGCGGACAGCCGTACCCCGGACCTGGAACGCTCTCGTGCGCTGCTCGCCTTTAAAGGGCCCGATCTCCACGTTGACGGCGATGATCCCGTCGCCACCGAGCGCCCGGCACTCGAGCTCCATCGCGCGCATCGCCTTACGCCGGGCGGCGTTGAGCACCTGGTCCCCAGGGCAGTCGATGGTGCGGGAATAGCGCTCAAAACTGGTCCGCAGCCCGGGGTCGAAGGAATACACCGACACCCCCATGACCTGGCCGACCGGCTCGAACCCCGCGGCACGCACGCAAGCGAACCCGTCTACGGACAACCCCGAGGTCCACGTGCGGCGGGGTTCGCGCCCGACCGTGCGCCGATCCTGCTGAGACCCCATACGACCTCCGGCCCGGATCACATCCCGCGCCATGATCGCACCCAGCGGTCCGTGGCGGCGATGGGGAGTACGGGCCTCAGCCGTGATCACCTCACCAGCAAGGACACGCCGTCTACAGGCACGTCGCCATCGAGGGGCAGTTGGGTGCCTACGGATTTGTGGGTGTGTTTTCCGGCGGTTCTGGGTGGACTGCCGTCAGGATCGGTGTCGACGATACCGGGTGACTCACTACGGATCTGGCCGCGAGACCGCGTGCCCTTCGTCTGACCTGTCCCCGGGGTCGCCGGCGTCGGCCTGGCCCACCGTGTTGTCCTGATCAGAAGCCTGTCCGCCTCGTTGGCGTGACCCATCACAGATATGCCACTCGGTGACTCCTTCCAGGCCGGTGCCGACATCGGCCCCTGACCCTGGAAGGAGACGCGAGGCCGGATGACCATGCTGGCAGAGGTGATAGGCGCTCTGTCGGGCGCGTAGCCGCCGCATGTCACCGCTTCCGGCCCCTGTGCCGTCGGAATCGACTACGCCGTTTCAACCTCGTCGACCCAGGTGACGCAGGAGCCTTCAGCGGGTGGCGCGCTCATACTCGGCAGTGCGTACCGAGCGCGAGCGCGTAGTCGGGTTTCCGGCCACGCCCAGCAGGCACACCGCCCCGGCCGCGACGGCCACCGCTGCCAAGAGGAGCGCGCCCGGCTGGAGGCCGACAACGGCCACGAGTGCGCCCGCCACCGGCATGCTGAGGCTCTGCGTTGTCGATTCGGCCGTGGAGATCACACCCGAGACCCGGCCCAATTTCCCCGTGGGGGCGAGCCGCTGCAAGGTTGTGGCCGCGACCGCGTAGAACACGGTGTCGCAGACACCCCAGACGAACGCACCGAGGTAGGCAACGAGAACCCACGGCGTGCCCGTGGACAGCGCCGCCGCCAGCCCGCAGCTGACCGCTCCTGCCGTCAGGAGCCACATTGGCGACCGGATCCCCGGTACTCGGCGGCGAATGACCGGGAGCAGCAGCCCGGTCACGACCGCTCCGATCCCGGTCGCTGCCTCGAACCGTGCGAACTGGGACGACGGCTGGTGCAGCACGTGCCGTGTGTAAAGCGGCTCGATGACCAGGAACGCCCCGGACGTGAAGATCACGCCCATCCGGGCCAGCGCGATAGCGCGCAGTCCCGGCTCCCGGGCTACTGCGACCGCGCCGACCATGGCGGTGCGGAACCACGACAGCCCGTACACCGGACGCCTGGTGGCCGTTGCCCCGGCGTTCCGCGGCTCCTCCGGCAGCGGGAGAACCGGAAGCGGGATGAGGACCAGAGCGCCCACCAGGTACATGATGGCGTCGGCGGTGAACGCGATCCGGAATCCCGCGGTGGCCATGAGGACGCTGGCCGCTAGCGGCCCTGCCACCTGCCCGATCGAGGCGGTGACGCCGAGGAGGGAGTTAGCGGCGAGCAAGTCATCGGACTCGACGATTCGTGTCGGGAGCGCACTGCTCGCGGGGCTGCACAGTGACCGGGCGGCACCGCAGGCGAGTGCCATGATGTCCAGGGACGTCAGCGATCCCGAGACGGACATCCCCAGCGACGCGGCGGCGGAGCATGTGTAGCCGATGATCAGCATGGTCCGCGGGCCGAACCGGTCGGTGAGACCGCCGGTGAACGCGGTGAGTACTACGGGCGGACCCGACCAGCACAGAGCCGTGAGCGAGATGCCCGCCGGGTTGGCGCCGAAGTGGTAGGCGGCGAATCCCCACAGGACAAGGGACGCCGCCCAACTGCAGACCCAGCCGGCCGACTGGCCGACCAACAGGAGGGCGAAGCGCGGATCACGGAACGAAGGACGAACCGGGTGCGCCGGGATACGGCGGCCACCGGAGAAAACAGGCATGAAAGAAGGCCTCCACGCGGAGCTGCGACGATTGAACGCTGCAGCCGCGGCGTCCCGCGCGCGAAGGCCCTGAAGCAACCCATGTACGCCTGCGCTCAGCCTCTTCTATGGGCTGTTGCTACAGACTGGGCGGTGGAAGAAGATCCAGGCTCAGGCGAATCGCACGGATGACGCGGCGGCGTGGATGGCCTTGATATTTATCGCTGTACCTCCGTGGTCGGCTCTTACACACCGCAGTATGCGGGCACCAGACACGCGGCGCAACTTACGAGGCTCGCGGAGAACCGGCCAGCCGTAAGGTCGTGTTCCGTACTCGGCAGGCCAGAGCCGCTACCGACCTTCGGCAGAGGCCTTGTGAGACGCGGACGCACGGCTAGCTGGCGGCTACAGGTAAGAGGTCCACCGCATCTGGGCTCCGCCTGGCCGAGTGCCGTCCGTAGCACCGTCCGCATGATTCCGATGCTGTTGGCGCTGTAGCCGGCCTCTCGTTTGGCCTTCCACAGTTTGTCGAGATCCACGACGGTGAGCTTGGTCAGCCGCTTGCGCCCCAGCGCGGGGGCCAGGTGGAACCGCACAGTGTCGTTGTAGTCGTCCTCCGTGGACTCGGCCACCGTGCCGGGAAGGTTGATCATCAGCCAGCGATCAAGGCGGCGGCGCAGGCCGCCCGCTCCGGCAGGCCCTACGGGCGTGCGGCGGGGGACTCAGGCTCGGGGATGGAGAGGGGCCGCACGCGGCGCAGGGTAGTCGGTGGGTGGGGTGGAAGCGATGTTGTGGCGTGGAACGCGATCGACTCCCGTGCTCAGGACCTCGGGTGGTCCCAAAGGATCTCCACCTTCTTGAGGTGGTCACGATCGGCCCGGCACGCATATACGGTCCGGTCCGCACCGATGCCTCCGGCGACCAGCGGCGACACCGCAGCCGAGCTGTCGGCCTCGTACGAGGCCCTACCGGGAATCTGCACCCGCACACGCAAGCGGTAGACCTCATCACCGTTGATCCGAGAACGCGCGTCCCGTTCCCTGAGGATCTTGGCAGTGCAGTTAACCGCGTGGGCGCTGCCAACCCGGGTGGGGACGATCTTGTGGTGACTCAAGACGACAAAGGATATTGCCCAGCCGAGCCCAACAGCGACGAGCATGATGAACACGCCGCCGAAGGCATCGCCGGGCTTGCGCTCACGTATCGCGTCCACGAGGCCGGACAGCCCCATGGCGAACACGCCCAGCACGACGATGCCCAGGAGGATATTGACGATCAGGACGTCGATCACGAGATCAGATTAGATTAGTTGCGATCTTCAGCCCCCTTGACCTGGACCGTGCCGAATCTGGCCCGTGTTTGGCCCGCGAATGGTGGTATAGGGCTGCACGCGGTGATCATTCATGGCACTCGACAGCACGGCAACGCTGAAGCCAGACGATGCAGGCCACAGTAGGTTTTCGCTGATCAGGTGTGGCAACGGGAGACGCCCGACGATCAAAGCGTGTGTTCCTTAGGAAACCGTGGCTCCCGGGCGGATGGAAGTCCAGGTCAGTGGGGGAGCCAGTGGAGGGTCGCCGACCTTCTGCAAAGCCGCCGGGGCTGGGGAGGCTGACGGCAACGACGGCAACGACGGCAACCGCGGACAGCCACCGGCATACGTTCAACAGCATCTACCTCGGCGGATGCGGCGCGACCTGGGGTGTCCGTATTCCTTGTAAGCGGCAGGTCGCCGGTTCGAAGGTTGCCGGCTGTCCGGGTGAGGGCGGCGGTGCCGGCGACCGCAGCCAGCGCGGCCATGGCCGGCACGAGGTGGCGCAGGAGTGCCGGGTAGTTCTGACCTGGGAATGGTCCAGCCCGAACGCGTCTTTTCCGGTTTGGAAGTCCTCTTCACCTAGCGCCGTGGCTCACCGGCGCCAATGCTCAGGTTCCCATTGCGGCATCAGGTCGCCGGCGTGGTAGTACGAGGGTTCTCGCGAACTCACCAGGGTGGAATGCATCTCGCCCTCATTGCGGTCCGCTCTCGCACTACGGGGATCACCTCACTCCGCTACTCGCCAGGGCGGAAACCTCTGGTCCCCATTGCGGTCCGCTGCCCACGCCGTACGGGTTCGGTCGCCGGCGACCTCACCAGGGCGGAACGCTCTGGCCTCCGTTGTGCCACGTCATAGCCGACCGGTTCGCCAGGCTTAAGGAGCCCACCAGGGCCAAACGCTCTGGTCCCCATTGCGGTGTGCCGGTCATCGGTACGACCGACGTGCCCTAGTAGTCCCTCATCAGGGCGGATCACGGTCCCTATTGCAGCGCCGACCATTTCCACGACCACGACCTTACCTTTAGCCGGCTCACCAGATCAGTGAACTGCGGCGGCGACTTTGGTTGGTACGGCAGTCCGAGATGGGCGGGTCGAGCAGGGGTTGCAACGTGAGCACGCCTCAAACGCCGATGACAAGATCACGATCTCGGACTGCCGTACTGGCCCTCTCTGACCTGCGCAAAGGTGAGCCGCCTGAGCGGAGGTATAAGCGGGAGATCGCCCGCCAGGCGACGGCCGATGGGCCGGCGTTGACGGTGGCCGGTGTCCGGGCAGCGCTGAAGTTGGCAACCGTGACCGCCGTAATCATGAGTTTCTTGATCAAGCGCTGGTGCCGGAGAAGGGGTTCTAGCCGACCTCTTTCATTGGAAGATCCTGGCGATCAAGCATCTCGCTGACCGCTGCCAGGGCCAGTGCCGGGACAGGTGAAGGATGAGGCGGCGGGCGGAGCGTGGGACGACACCCGGAGTTCCATGATCTGAGGGGCTCTCGCCCCCATGGGCTGAGGTCTGAAGGAAGCGCTCAGCCGAGGTCGACAGCCCGGAACCGTCCTCCGGTGGAGACAGAGGATCCTCAGCGGCGGTGGACGCTGATGGCATAGCCGCCGTCGTCGTAGGGGTCAGCGTCCCAAGTGGCGAAGCGGTCGACGAAGGTGAGGCCGGCCGCGGCGCAGTAGGCGTCGTACTCCGGCAGGGTGATGCCGGGTGGTACCGGCAGGTGAGCCTCGTCCAAGCCGAATCCGGCGACCATCAGACCGCCCGGGCGCAGGGTCGCGGCCAGGCGAGTGACCACCGCGGACTCGGTGCCGGCGGCGAGAAGCGGGAAGATGTTGCCGGCGGCGACCACGAGATCGAAGTCCGCGGCCATATCGACCACCGCCGGGTCGAACTCCGCCAGGTCAGCCTGGATCCAGGGCAATTCCGGCGCCTCTTTCCGCGCTACCGCCAGCATGGACGGATCAAGATCCACCCCGACGCAGTCGTACCCGAGCTCCGCAAGGCGGATCATGACTCGCCCGGTGCCGCACCCGGCGTCCAGCACCCGTGCTCCGGCGGGAACAAGTGCGGCGCAGAACCGCGCCTCACCGTGCATGTCCTTGCCGCTGGCGGCCAGAGCCGCGAACCGCGCGGCGTAGTCCTCCCCAGACGTCCCACCGGTCAGCTCGTCCCAACGACTCATGGCGGCAAGCATATTGAGCGGGTTTCCGCTCTGCTGTAGCCCATGGGTCGAGCGGCGATGAGCCGGACGGACGCTGAGTTGCTCGTGCTCCGTCACGAGAAAAGCCGTGCTGTGCCGTCATGTCCCGTGTACTCGCCCTCCGATGCTCCGGCGTGGACGGCGCTGGCTCCGTCCGGCCGCGCCGATGGGGCGGCCCGAGTACGGAGGGTTCACGAGCCTGGGTGGTCTGGTCGAGACCGAGATCCGGCCTCGCAGGTCCGACGGGCGTATCTCCACACGCTTTCGAAGTCGGCCTCAGTAGAGGGCTTGAGGTCGTAGTCGTCCGACGACCGAATAGACCACTCTTGCGGCATCCCGTAGGTTTCGTAGTACTCGTCGACCGCGGAACCAGTGCCCCATCCGCTCATCATGACGGAAGCCCGGTACTCTCCAGCCGGAGCGAGGGCGTCGTCCTAACCGCAGACACACTCCGGCCGTTCGGGCGGCCCAACGTGCGGTAATTTGCATCCCTAGCATTTGAATATTGCCCGAACCGACGCCAAAGGTGCCGCGATGTACAGTCGCCCCCCTCAGCCCAGACGAAAATCGAGCTGGCGGAATCTCGAAGACCGTACGCTCCGGCTCGCATTCACAGCGACGTTTGTGGTGATGATCGTCGTCTGCTCATTGACCCTTCCACACTATGTGGGGTCATGGTCATGGACCGAAAATCATGTGCACGAGGTGAGCGCCGTGATCGGGGGGATCATCGCAGCCACTGCGAGTTTCCTGGTGCTCGGTCTGATCCGGCTGATACGGAAATCACGTCACCCCCGCAACCTGGTCTGAGGGGGCCTCCGGCGGGGGTACTCCGAGCCCGGGACTGGCCCGCCCAAACATCTAGCCGGTCAGTGGTTGAGGTGGAACCCGGGTTGGCGTTCGGAGGTGGCCGTGTACGGTCACGCCGCCAACCGGCGGGCCGTGGGGGCGCGTCCCTGTTGCGGAAACCTCAACAGAACCGGGGGAAGCATGCCCAGAACACGGATGACCCTGGCGTTGCGTGGGCCGCTGGTAGCGGTCACCGCGGCGGCGCTGACGTTCACGGCGAGTGGAGTCGCGCACGCGGCCCCGGCAGCCAAAGCCTCCGCGGACGTGGCGGTCGAACTGAGTGCGGACCCGCCCGTCGTCGGTACTAGTTATGGCACCACGGTCACGGCGACGGTTCGCAACCAGGGCGACCGCCCCGCTCGTGACCTCAAGTTGAAGATCACTATGCCGTCCGGCTTCGAGCTCTTCGGCACAAGCTCGTCGTCCGCCCTGCCCTGCACCCCGGCCGGGCAGGTGGTGACGTGCACGGGGACCACTGACCTCGCCGCGCACGCCACCGAGTACCCCATCACGCTCAGTCTGGAGGCGACGGCGCCCCCGGGCACCGACGCGGACTTCGACGCGAGTGTGACGACGACGTCACGAGAGTCCGACACCTCCAACAACACGGCGACTCAAACCGTACAGATCGTCGGCGTCGGCACCGTCCAGGGGAACGTCTGGAACGACCTCAACGGCGACGGCCAGCGCGAACCCGGAGAACCGCCCCTCAACGACATCACCAGCATCCAGGTGATCAATCCTGACGATGGCGACGGCTCGGGCGTCAGCAACATCTTCGACGGCTACTACTCCTTCTGGGACGTGCGCGCGACGCGGAACATCGTTCGTGTCACCCTCAACGGGGCGGGTCCCTGGACGTTCACGACACCGAATGTCGGCGACGACGCGACGGACTCCGACATCAGCGACGTCTCGCAGACTGGATCCGTCATCACCGGCGACAGCGCCGAATTCAACGTCACCGCGGGTGGCGTGGTGACCATCGACGTCGGTCTGGTGGCCAAGCCCCAGTGACGGGCCGGCCGGTCGGTCACCAGCCGGCGCTGGAGACCGGCCGGCTCCGCCACGAAGAGGCCGGACGGTTTTCCCTCCAGGCGCCAGGTCGTGAAGAACAAGGGCACGGTGCGTCCGGTGTGCGACCTGATGGCGGAAGAAAGCAGTCCCGGCTGATGCTTGCCGCCCGAAGACTCACCGGGGGCCGAGTCCCGTCTTTCCGTCGATCAGCTCGCGCACGATGTCGAGATGGCCCGCATGGCGCGCGGTCTCCTCGATCATGTGGAGAACGATCCGCCGTAGGTCAGTGATCTCTTTTCCGAGCGGATCAGGGTGACGCCCGCGCGGAGGCGTCGACAGTGGCATCGAGGCGAGGATCGCGTTCGAGCGCTCGCACTGGGTGCGGTAGAACTCGAAGACCACCGATGGTGGCCGTGAGGTGATCAGTGGCGTGTGGTCGTCGGGCCAGGGCAGCGGCTCGGCGGAGCCGGTGGCGATCTCTTGGAACCAGTGCCGCTCGGCGTGGCCGAGGTGTTCCACGAGTCCCAGAGGTGTCCATCCCGATGGTAGGACCGGGGTTGTCAGGGTTTCGGTATCGAGCCCGTCGATGATCGCCAGAACGCTCGCGCGTTGCGCCTCCAAGAACGTCAACAGTGCGTTCTTCTCGCCGTCGTCCATCCAGCCCATGCCCTTCCTGATCGCCCGGTGAAGAGGGGCCGGGGATCTCACGCCGGCCATCGCCGGCGCCTGCCGGACGGTAGCAGGCCGGACCGTCAGTCTTCCCGCGGCCGTGTACGCCCGTCGCCCGATTCCGCATGGTCGGCAGCCCGGACGGCACCCGCGTCCACGTCACCCACCAGGGTGCGAACACCCGTGCCGCCGGTTCGAACCGCCGCATTGAGGGCGCGTGACTCGCGGAAATTCGCTGGCGAGCCGGCTGTCCGAGGACCACCATGGCCCGGGTGAGCGACCAACCCCAGCGGTGGAGCCGGGCGAACGTCTACCCGGACATGTGGGTGGATCCGGACGAGGATCCCCGAGACAACGCCGGAGCCAGCCCCGACGGCGAGCTGGCGACGCTGCAGGACTACCTGGCGAACTACCGGCTGACCCTGCTGATGAAGTGCGAGGGTCTCACCTCGGAGCAGCTGGCCCGCCGGTCGGTGCCGCCGTCGACCATGTCGCTGCTCGGCCTGCTTCGGCACCTCGCCGAGGTCGAACGGGACTGGCGCGGCTGGATCCTGCCCGGCGACCCTCCGCCGAAGCTGTACGACGCCGACTTCGACGGAGCGGTCGCCGAACAGGCGATGGTCGACGCCGCGTACGCCGATCTGGCCCGTGAGCAGGCGGCCACCGACGCCGTGCTGGCCGAGCACCACGATCTGAGCGTACGTCTGGGGAAGGACGCCATCGCCGTACGGGAACTGCTGGTGCACCGGATCGAGGAGTACGCGCGGCACTGTGGCCACGCGGATCTGTTGAGAGAGTGCATCGACGGTCGCGTGGGCCAGTGAGGCGTTGAGCGCGACGCCCCGGCGGCCTCCGGTTCACCTGGGCAGATGGCTCAGCTTCTCGGGCGTGAGGATGGCGAACAGCTGCCCGATGCGTCCCTCGGCGTCGTACTGGAAGAGGTAGACGACCCTGCGTACCGGCGTGTCGATGACCAGCGCCGGGGCGTGGTTGTACCAGGCGTGCCGGACCTCGGTGCGGGGGTCGAAGCGCTCGAACACCTTGGTGACGAGCCGGCCGACCTTCTCCGCCCCGTGGACGGGGTGCCGTCCCGCGCGAGCCGTGCCGTTGCCGTCGGTGGTGAGGGTCACGTCCTCGCGCAGCAGCGACTCGAGCCGCCCCAGGTCACCGCTGCGGGCGGCGGCGAGGAAGGCGTCGACCAGCGGTCGGGCCGCCGCCGCGTCGAGGGCGCTGACGTGCGCCGGGGCGGTGACCGTACGGCGGCGGGCGCGGCTGAGCAACTGACGGCAGGACGCCTCGCTACGGCCCAGGATCGCGGCGATCTCGGCATAAGGGACATCGAAGGCCTCGCGCAGCACGAAGACGGCCCGTTCGGCCGGGCCGAGCCGGTCCAGGAGCAGCAGCATGCCGACGGACGCCGACTCGCGCAGCGCCGCGCTCTCGGCGGGATCGTCCGGGCCGGCCGTGGGCAGCGGCTCCGGCAGCCACGAACCGACGTAGAACTCGCGCCGCGCCGTCGCCGAGCGCAGCCGGTCGACGGCGAGCCGGGTGGTGACCGCCGTGAGGAACGCGGCCGGGTTCGCCACCTCCGCGCGGTTCGCCGCGCTCCAGCGCAGGTACGCGTCCTGGACCACGTCTTCGGCCTCGTGCACCGAGCCGAGCAGCCGGTAGGCGAGCGCGAGCAGCATCGGTCGGTGGCCGAGGAAGATCTCCTCGTCGGCCCGGGCCGCCGCGTCCGCCACCGTACTCAACGCCGCGGCCTCACGTGCGCGTGCGTCGCGACGGCCAGCCGGTTCCACCCGTTGATCGTAACGATCGCCATCAGAACCCTGACCAGCTCCTTCTCGTCGAACTGCTCCGTCGCCGCGGCCCAGACGGCGTCCGGCACCCCCTGCGGGCCGAGCCTGGTCACCGCGTCGGTCAGCGCCAGGGCAGCCTGCTCGCGCTCGGTGAACAGGTGCGGTGCCTCGTTCCACGCGCCGACGACGACCAGGCGCTGCAACGTCTCACCGCGCTCGGCGGCGTCGGCGGAGTGCAGGTCGAGGCAGAACGCGCAACCGTTGAGGTGGGAGGCGCGCATCCAGATCAGCCCGCGCAGGGTCGGGTCGATCTGGTCGGCGCCGACCTGGTCGAGCCGCAGCATGGCCTGCCGTGCCTCGGGGTCGACCCGCGCCCAGGCGAGGCGGGTGCGAATGGCCTGCGGCTGTTCGCTCATGATCTGTCCTCTCGAGTAGGAGCGGCGCCGGCCGGCGCCGCTCCTACTCGACGAGACAGCCCTCCTGCTTGTGACAACCCACCGAAGCAGCCAGGGGCTCACGCGGCTTCGGCGCTGAGGGTTCGTGCGACGGATCTGCGGGCCGCGACGCGGGCGGGCACCGCGGTGAGCGCCGCCGTCGCGGGCAGGGCGGCGAGTGCGGCGGCGAGCAGCGACCACGCGGGTGGCCAGGTCACGTTCCCGGCGCTGAAGGGCAGGCACAGGATGATGCCCATGGGGACGCCGGCGAGGGCGCCGGGCAGCGTCGGAAACAGTTGCGCGACGGAGAGCCCGGCGGTGATCTGTCCGGGCGTGGCGCCCAGCGTGCGGGCGATGGCCATGGTGGGCCGGGCCTCTTGCGCCGTGGTCCAGGTGATGGTGACGGTGTTGATGGCCGCAAGGACGATCAGCGCGGCGGTGACGGCCAGGATCACGTGGTGTTCCTGAGCGTTTCGCAGATCGTTCGCCATGGCGGAGCCCGGGTACCCCTTCGAGGGCTGGGCGTAGATCATCAGCAGGCCGGTGACCGTGGCCAGGGTGGTCGCGGTGTTGCAGGCGTGCAGGACGGCGCGGCCGGGTCGGCGGGCGATCAGGCGGAGCCCGAGGAGGAGCGGGGTCGGCAGCAGCGCGGACAGCCTGGTCAGGTGGGCCCGGTGCTGGGGCTGGTGGGCGCTGTCGGCGAGCGCCGTGACGGTCTCGGTGCGCAGAGCCCGTACGGTCGGGCCGAGGCTCGTCAGGGCCGCCACGGCCACGGCGACGAGGGTCGTGACGACGATCGTGCCGCCGGTCGGCCCGGTGGCGGTGGTGACCAGGCTGGCGCTGGGATTGATGACGGCGGGCTGGAGCAGCCTCGCGGCGACCAGCCCCAGTGCGTCGGCGAGCAGCGCCAGGGTCAGGTACTCGGCGAGCAGGACGGCGGCGATGATGCCGGGTGTCGCGCCGACGGCCTTGAGCAGTCCCACCCGGCGGGTCTGCTTGGCCGCACGTCCCGCGGCCAGCGTGGCCACGCCGGCGGTGGCCAGGAACGCGAGCAGCCAGCTGCCGATGACCAGGATCGGCTGGCTGTCCTTGAGCATGATGGAGTCCTGGGCGGCCATGTCCTGCCACGCCCTGATGTTCACCCAGGTGTCCCCGACCGCGGAGGCCACGGTGGGATCGCGATGCCCCAGCGTCGGGGCCGTGCCGGGATCCCGCAGCTTCAGGTTGACGAAGGAGGTCACCGAGAGATCGGACGTCTTCAGCGCGCGGGTGTCCCGTTCGGCCAGCCAGACCAGACCGCCGCCGTCGCTCGGCCCGCCGCCCGGGCCGATCCCCGGCGCCCACGGGTACACGCTGTGGGACGCGGTCACGGCGATCCCGACGATGGGCAGCGAGCGGCCGGCGACGGTGACACGGTCGCCGACGCCGGCGCCCAGCGCGGTGGCGAAGCCGCGTTCGACCACGACGCCGCCCGGGCGCACCCACCGGCCCGAGGTCACCAGCGGACGGTCGACCGGACCCGGTGTCGCGTCGGCGACCTGCACCACCGCGGCCCCCGTGGAGCCGTGCGCCGTGAGCGTCGTGTAGTACTCGCGGTATGGGCCGCTGTACGCGACCACCCCGGGCATATGGGCCAAGGACGTCAAGGCCGTGATCGTGGCACGGCCGGTGCCGGGGGAGAACGCGACCGCGTCCGGTCCGGCCGTGACCGTCCGGGTCTTGCGGTAGAGCGTTTCGGTCGCACCGTGCAATGACGCGCCCAGGCCCAGCATGGCGGTGGCGGCGGCGACCGAGACGAGAAGGATGACCGCCTGGGTGGGGTGGCGGCGTACGTCGGCCAGGACGAGGCGGACGATGAGCAGGACGCGACCCACGGCGCTCAGTCCTCCAGCCCGATCAGGCCGTCGAGCCGTCCGGTGGTGCGGCCGGCCAGCTGGGTGTCGTCGACGAACATCCCGTCGCGCATCGAGATCAGCCGATCCGCGGTGGCCGCGACCCGCTCGTCATGGGTGACGATCACCAGGGTCTGTCCCGCGGTACGCAGGTCCTCGAAAAGCCGCAGCACATCGAGCGTCGCCGCCGTGTCCAGGTTCCCGGTGGGCTCGTCGGCCACCAGGACCAGCGGCTCGTTGGCCATCGCCCGCGCGATGGCCACCCGCTGACGCTGTCCGCCCGACAGCTGCCAGGGCAGATGCCGGGCGCGGTCGGCGAGCCCGAACCGCTCCAGCAGAAAGGCGGCGCGACGCCGGGCCGCACGCGGCGAGCCCCCGGCCAACAGGACGGGCAGTTCCACGTTCTCCGCCGCCGACAGCTCCTCCACCAGATGGAAGGCCTGGAAGACGAACCCCACGGCCCGGCGCCGCAACCGGGCCAGGGCCCGCTCGTTCAGGGTGTCGATGCGCCGGCCGGCCAGCCACACCTCGCCGTCGGTGGGCCGCTCCAGGCCGCCCATCAGATGCAGCAGGGTGGACTTCCCGCAGCCGCTGGGGCCCATCACCGCCAGCATCTGTCCCGCCGGCACGTCCAGGTCAACTCCGTCGACCGCGCGGACCAGGCTCTGCCCCTGCCCGTGCTCCTTGTACAGGTCGCGGGCCTGGAGCACCGCGCCGATGTCGTTCATGCGTCCTCAGATTTCCGTCCGGCTCTGGACCAGGCCCGCTCGCAGGCCGCCAGCCAGCGCAGGTCGGCCTGCAGACGCAACACGACCCCTTCCAGCAGCAGGCCGGCGGTCGACCCGTCCGGCTCGGCCAGCATCGCGCGCTGTGCATCGCGCAAGCGCCGCATCAGCTCGCGGCGCTGCGCGGCCACCAGCTCCACCGGGTCGGCCAGGCGGGCCGCGGCGGCCGTGGCGAGTTTGAGGTGGAAGTCCGCCAGGTCCGGCTTCGGCCAGTTCACCTCGGTCAGCCAGGCGGCCACCCGCTGCTGTCCGGCCGGCGTCAGCGCGTACACCTTGCGGTCGGGCCGCTCCGGCAGCCCGTCCGCCCGTTCGCAGACGACCAGTCCCGCTCGCTCCAGCCGGGCCAGGGCCACGTAGACCTGACCCGCGTTCATCGACTCACCCAGCGGGCCAAGAAACCGCCGCAGCCGGGTGCGCAGCTGATAACCGTGCGACGGCTCCTTCGCGAGCATCGCCAGCACTGCGTCCTGCATGTATCACCCCTAACGGCTAGCTAATAGATAGCGGTTATCCCCCCGGCCGTCAACCGACGGATCATGCGGCGGCATCGCGCGCCCCGGCATTGGTGCGTACGTGGCCATAGCGGTCTATTGAGATGATTCGGACATGGATGCGAGTACGGGGGCGGACGGGACACTGTCGGGGCAGGTCGCGGCGGACCGGCCCATCGAATGGAGGCTGCGTCCTGCCGAGCCGGCGGACGTCGAGGCGATCGCGGAGCTGCGGGCGATAGTGATGCGACCGGACCTGGAGCGGCTGGGGCGGTTCGACGAACATCGGGTCCGGCAGCGGCTGCGCGATTCCTTCTCCCCGCGGCATACGTCGGTCATCGTGGTCGACGGCGCCTTCGCCGGCTCCGTGACCGTGCGCCCGGCCGAGGGCGGGCGGTGGCTGGAGCACTTCTACCTCGCCCCCGACCTCCAGGGCCGGGGGCTCGGATCGGCCGTCCTGCGCACAGTCCTGGAACGGATCGACGCCGACCGCGTGCCCGTCCGCCTGAACGTCCTTCAGGGCAGCGCCGCCCGGCGACTGTACGAGCGCCACGGCTTCACCGTGGAGGACCAGGACCCGATCGACGTCTCCATGGTGCGACGGCCGGGAGTAAACGCCCTGCCGACGTGAGACGGACCGCGGGGGGTGACGCGTCGTCAGAGCTCGCGCAGTGCGACGACGGCCTCTCGCAACCGGTCCTGCAACCGCTCGTCCTGCCAGACGATGTCGTCGTCGATCCCTGAGGTCACGATCCGCTCGTCGCGGCGGGCGAGGCGGTCCAGATCCGCGACGGCGTCCACGGCGCCCATGTCGACCAGCAGCGCCACCGCGCCACGACCGCCGTACGGGGCCGGGATCGCCGCGATCAGGGGAGCGACCAGCTCGGCCGGAGGGGTACCGAGACGCCACAGTGCGCGGGCCGCCGCCACCGTGCTCCAACGATCGTCGAGCCGGCCGCGCAGGACCGGTTCCAGGTCGCCGACGCCCGTCCGGAACGTCGTGGCGAGGTCGGTGACCAGGCCGGCCGCCCCGCTCGCGGACGTGCCGCCGGCCTCGAGGACGGCGCGGACGGTCGGCAGCGCCGGCGCCGGATCGCCGGTCGCGGCCGACAGCACGCGGGCCGCGAGTACCTGGACGTCGCGTTGCGGGTAGGTCGCCGCCGCGGCGCCGGTGAGGTGGTGGCGTGCGGCGGGGACCAACGGCAGCAGGTGGGGGCCCACGTCGCCGAGGTCGGGGGAGTCGCGCGGCGGCTGTACCCGCTCACCCGTCAGAAGCCGGTTCAGAGCCTCGATCGGCAACCGGGCGTCCCCGGTCATGCGCCACACGTCCAGGGCGGCCTCCAGGTCACCGGTCCGCTCGGCGAACGCACGCAGGTAGGGCTCGGTCTCAGGAGCGGCGTGGCCGATCCGCGACAGCGCGCGGGACACCGCCTCGCCCGCGTGCGGCAGGACCGCCAGCAGTTCCGGAACGGCGGGCGCGGAGTCGGAGCCCCACTGGCCGAGGACCGTGGCCAGGACGGAGACCGTCGCGGCGTCTCGGCCGGCCGGCGCGGCCAGCCGCCGCCGCACCTCGTCGAACGCCCGCCGGCTCCACGGCATGCCCTGATGCAGAAGCCGTATCCGCCTCGTGTCAGGGGCGGCGGCGACGGCCGAGCAGACCGGGTCGATCCAGCCGGGATCGCCGAGCAGCATCAGCGTCTCCACGGCCTTGAGCTCGGGGGTGATCGCCACCTGATGCGCCGTCCGCGGGTAGCGCGCGGCCACCGTACGGAGCTCGTCGGCGAACCGCGCGGACGCACGTCCGGACCTGCGCAACGCCCCGATGACCTCACCGCGTACGCCCTCGTCCGGGTCGTCCAGCAGCGGGCGCACCAGCGGCAGCAACAGCGCCGGGGTCGTACGCCGGGCCTGGCCGCGTACCGTCATTCCCCACACGCCCGCACGGCGGACCTGCGTCGAAGGCGCCGTGAACATCTGCCTCAGCAGGGTGGTGGCGAGAGCGTCATCCGTCTCGACCAGCAGGTCGTCGGTCCAGTCGGCGTGACGCTGCCAGGCGTACTCGACCTCGGCGTCGTCCATGGCGCCGACCACGGCGGCCGCCGCGCCGTCCGGCCACGCTTCGCCGTTCCGCGTCAGGGCCAGGGCGGCGGCGACCCGCTCCACCGGCGGAGCGTGCACGACGGCGCGGGAGAGATCCTCGACGGCCCGCGCCGGATCGAGGAGACCGAGCGCGAACGCGAGTGAGGCACGCACTTCCGCGTCCTCCTCGGCCGCCCGGCGGTCCCACAGCGGGGCCGGCGGCGCGCCGCACTGGGCGAGGGCGTACGCGGCGGCCGCGCGTACCTGTGGGTCGGCGTCGCCCAGGAGCGGTATCAAGGCGCCGGCGTTCGCGCTGACGGCGGCCTTGACCGCGTCGAAGGCGGAGCCGTGGGCATGGTGTGGATCGGCCAACATGCCGAGCAGCCAGACGAACTCGCTGCGCCGTTCCGGCGCGGACCGCGCCAGCTCGGTGAGGAACGGTACGGCCGCCGCCGTCGCGGTGTAGACGGTGCCCTGGTGGAAGAGGCAGCCGAAGATCTCCGAGAGGGCCTCCTCGGCCGCGTCCCCACCCGACGCGGCCCGGCGCAGCAGGCCGGGAACGTCGCCGGCCGCTCCGTACGCGTGCCTCAACTCGGACCATGCGACGTCGTCGAGTCCATCCAGCATCGACGCACTCTATCCGGGAGAACGCCGGCGTTCCCGATCTTCGCCGTCACCTGATTGACAACCGGAATCTGGATTCCGTAACGTACTCCTCGGCAAGTACCGGAAGCGTAATTCCGTTTCCTGAAATCGAGCGAGGGGCAAGATCTCGTGATCGTCATCACCACTCCCACCGGCCAGATCGGCCACCAGGTCCTCGACAACGTCCTTGACGGCGGCGCGCCGGTCCGCGTGCTCGCGCGTGACCCCTCTCGCCTCTCCCCGCGGGTCCGCGAGCGTGTCGAGGTCGTGCGGGGTTCGCTGGACGACGTCGCCGCGGTCACCGAGGCGTTCGCGGACGCCGGCAGTGTGTTCTGGCTCGTGCCGCCGACGCCCACCGCCGACAGCATGCGCGACCGCACCCTGGAGTTCACGCGGACGCTGTGCGAGGCCATCGGGAGCCAGGGCGTCGAGCGCCTGGTCTACATCTCGGCCCTGCGCGGCGCCGGGGACACGCCGGGCAGGCACGCGCCCACGTCGCTGGTCATGGACGAGATGATCGAGGGCACGGGCGTGAGTTGCCGGGCCCTGCGGATGCCGGCGTTCATGGAGAACCTGCTCCAGCAGATCGGGCCGCTCAAGAGCCAGGGCGTGTTCTTCTACCCGGTGTCCGGGGACCGAAGGCTTCCGACGTGCGCCACCCGCGACGTCGCGGCCACCGCGGCCCGGCTGCTGCTCGACGACTCCTGGAGCGGGCGGGCCAGTGTCCCGATCCTCGGGCCCGAGGACCTGTCCTACGACGAGATGGCGCAGATCATGTCCGAGGTGCTGGAGCGGCCGATCCGCTACCAGCGGGTTCCCGGCGACGCGTTCAAGGCCAACCTGACGCGGAACGGGATGAGCGAGGGCTGGGCCCAGGGCCTGGTCGACCTGCTCGCCGACGTCGACGAGGGCGTCTACAACACCGAGCCGCGAACCCCGGACTCCAGCAGCCCCACCACCTTCCGCCAGTGGTGCGAGGAGGTGCTCAAGCCCGCCGTCCTCGGCTGATCGAGCGGGTCACCGAGGAAGACGGGGGACACCGGGCCGCTGCGACCTTCCCGAAATGCGGTTGCCCGCCGGTTCCGGGCCTGTCTAATATCGGCTCGTCTCTGCTGCCGGCGATAGAGGTGGATGTTGCTCGTCTGAGGTTCGCGATCACCACGCGGTACGGCTCCGCCGTACGACGACGCGTGGCAGCGACCTCGGTGCACGAGCCTTCCTCAAACGCTCCGCTCCGCCGCGTGGTGTTCGCATACGACGCCCCGAACACCACGACCGCGAAGGACCCCAGCATGAGCGCATCCTTGACCTGCTCCGCTCTGTCGTTCGCCTGGCCGGACGGGACGACGGTCTTCGACGGGCTGTCCCTCGGTTTCCCGCCGGGACGCACCGGGCTGGCCGGGGCGAACGGCTCCGGGAAGTCGACCCTGCTCCGGCTGCTCGCCGGACGGCTGAAACCCATCGCCGGATCGGTCGGCGTCCGCGGCAGCCTCGCCTACCTCCCGCAGACCATCACCCTCGACACCGCCGTTCACGTCGACGAGGCGCTCGGGATCGCCGACCGGCGCCGGGCCCTGCGCGCGATCGAGTGCGGCGACGTGCGCGAGGAGCACTTCGAGACGGTCGGCGACGACTGGGACGTCGAGGAGCGCGCCCTCGCCATGCTCGGTTCGCTCGGGCTGGACGGCATCGGCCTGGACCGTACGGTGGGGGAGATCTCGGGTGGTGAGACCGTCCTGCTGCGCCTAGCCGCCCTGCTCCTCGAGCGCCCCGACGTCCTCCTGCTGGACGAGCCGACCAACAACCTCGACGTGCACGCCCGCAAGCGGCTGTACGAGGCCGTCGACGCATGGCACTCCGGCATCCTGGTTGTGGTCAGCCACGACCGTGAGCTGCTCGAACGCGTCGATCGCATCGCCGAGCTCCGGGCCGGCGCGGTGTCCTGGTACGGCGGCGGCTGGTCGGCGTACCAGGAGGGTGTGGCGATCGAGCAGGAGGCGGCCGGGCGGATGCTGCGCGCCGCGGAGGCGGACGTACGCCGGCAGAAGCGGGAGCTGGAGGAGACCCAGATCAAGATCGCCCGGCGGCAGCGCAACAGCCGGAAGATGGACCTCGAACGGCGGGCGCCGAAGATCGTCGCGGGCGCGAAGAAGCGGTCCGCACAGGAGTCGGCGGGCAGGCTGCGCAACCTTCACCAGGACCGGCTCGGCGAGGCGCGCGACCGGCTCGAAGAGGCGGCGGACGCCGTACGCGACGACGACGAGATCCGCGTGAGCCTCCCGCACACCGCCGTGCCGGCCGGGCGCACCGTGCTCAGCCTGCGCGGCGTGCGGCCCCGGTACGGGCGGCTGCGCGAGGCCGACCTGGAGGTGCACGGTCCGGAGCGGGTCGCCCTCGTCGGGCGCAACGGCGCCGGCAAGACCTCCCTTCTGCGCACCCTCACCGGAGAGCTTCCGCCGCTGGAGGGGGAGGCGAGGACGTACGTGCCGCTGCGGTTCCTCCCGCAGCGTCTCGACGTGCTGGACGACGATCTCAGCGTCGCCGCGAACGTCGCCCGCCGGGCGCCCGGCGTGACCGACAACCACATCCGCGCCCAGCTCGCCCGCTTCCTGTTCAAGGGGGCGCGGGCGGAGCAGCCGGCCGGCACCCTCTCCGGCGGCGAACGCTTCCGCGCGGCGCTCGCCGCCATGATGCTCGCCGAACCGGCGCCCCAGCTGCTGCTGCTCGACGAGCCGACCAACAACCTCGACGTGCCCAGCGTCCAGCAGCTCACCAGCGCGCTCGCGTCGTACGAGGGCGCGCTCGTCGTCGCGAGTCACGACCTGCCGTTCCTGGAGTCGGCCGGCATCACGCGCTGGCTGCTGGTGGAGGACGAGGAACTCCGGGAGACCACCCTGGAGGAGATCACCGCATCGGACTGACCGGAACGTGACGGGTTCCCGCTCGCGGGCGGAACAGGCGGCTAACCGGCCGGGACGACGTTCACGCTGCCCGAGTCGGTGCGCAGCGACAGCCGTGCCGTCGCGCCGGCCGCCCTGGGCACGCCGACGTGCCGGCTGCCCGAGCCGGTGTGCGCGGCCACGGCGTACGGGCCGCCGGGCACGGCCAGGTGCAGCGATCCGGAGTCGTCGGTCATCCGGACGTTCTTGGGCGCCGAGGCGAACGCCAGATGGATGGAGCCGGAGTCGCTGGAGGCCGTCGCGTCCGCCGAGCGGAGTTCCGTCGCGTGGATCGACCCCGAGTCCGTGCTCACCCGGAGGGTGCCGCCGGCATCCTGCAGGGTCACCGCCCCCGAGTCGGAGCGGGCGCTCACGTCGCCCGAGACGTGCCGCACGGTCACCGAGCCGGAGTCGGTGCTCACGTCGGCGGTCCGGACGTCCTTGACGTTCACCCGGCCGCTGTCCGTGTGGGCCCGTACGCTGACCGAGGCGGGGACGACCAGGTCATAGTCGATCCGGCACCGGGTGCAGCCGGAGCTGAAGGTCAGCGTCCCGTTGTTCAGCCGCTGACCGGGGTGGGGGGTGCCCCTCTGGTAGTGCACCACCCGGTGGACCGTCACGTCGTCTCCGCTGCCCTTCGTCACGACGACGTGGCCGTCGCCCGCGTCGACCTGCACGCTCGTGACCCCGGAGACGTGCGTGTCGTCCATGGTGGTGGTGTGCCGGTAGTCGGCGAAGTGCACGCCCACGCCGCACCCCGACGCGGCCAGTGTGGTCAGTGCGGTGAGGGCGACGATCGCCACGCCACGGCTCTTCACGGATGACTCCTCGGAAGTCGGTACGGGAAGAACGCTACGGGACCACCGTCGCCGCTCCCATCCGGCTGGCACGCCGCGTGATGGTGGGGCTAACCCCCCATACCCGGCGCCCGGGCGGGGCGGTCCAGCACGACGGTCCCGGCCAGCTTGTCGGCGAAGGTCTGGTGCTCCTCATCCCAGAGCGGCCAGAGGAAGCCCAGATAGCACGGCAGCGAGTCCAGCACGTGCGCCAGCCGCCGGACCAGGGCCCGCCCGAAGCCGATCGGGCGGCCCGTCCGGGCGCCGACCAGTTCGATCCGCAGCAGCCGCTTCCCCGGGCTCTGGCCGGTGCGTCCCTCCCGCACGAGGGTCCGGACCAGCAGCACGAAGAAGATGATCAGGCAGGCGAGGGCGACGATGGGGACGGTGGCACGGATCGTGGAGATCGCGACGCCCCGGTTGAGCACGGGAATGTTCTCGCGGCCCCACACGAACGCCATGAGGTAGGCGACGTAGCAGAGGATCGGCAGCACGATGAACAGACCGTCGAGCAGGGCGGCGACCAGCCTGCGGCCCCACGGCGCGTACGGAGGGGAAGGCGCGGTCGCGGGTGCGGGTGGCCGGAGGGCGGCCTGGCGGAGCACGACGTCGGCGAGCGGGGCGGGGAGCCAGCCCAGGCCGTCCTCCGGCCGGGCGAGCGCGGACAGCAGCCAGGCGGGCGTCGGCCGCTGGGCGGGGTCCTTGCGGAGCCCGGCGGCGATGAGGTCCCGCAGTCCGGGGTCGGTGACGGCGGTGAGATCCGGTTCCTCGTGGAAGGTGCGGTGGAGCAGGAGAGGGACGTCGCCGACGCCGAAGGGGCCGACGGCCGTCGCCGCGAAGCACAGCACGGCGGCCAGGGCGAACACGTCCGTGGCGGGGCCGACCGCGCCGCCCGCCGCCTGCTCGGGCGCCAGGTAGCCCGGAGTGCCGAGAAGCTGCCCGCTCTGGGTGAGCGGGCCGCCGTCGGCGGCCTTGGCGATGCCGAAGTCGATGACCCGGACGCCCTGCGGAGTGATCATGACGTTGGAGGGCTTGAGGTCGCGGTGCGCGATGCCCGCCCGGTGGACGGCGACCAGGGCCTCGGCCAGCGCGGCGCCGAGGGCGCGGACCGCCGGAGGTGGCAGCGGGCCGTGCGTCCGTACCAGGTCGAGCAGCGACAGACCGGGCAGGTAGGCGGTGGCCAGCCAGGGAACCGGGCCGACCGGGTCGGCCTCGACGACCGGTGCGGTGAACGCGCCGCTGACCGTGCGCGCCGCCTCGACCTCCCGCCGGAACCGTTCGCGGAATCCGGCCTCGGCGGCCAGCGCCGGCCGGACCACCTTGATGGCGACCGGCCGCCCGCCCGGCGACGTGCCGAGGAAGACCTGACCCATCCCGCCTTCGCCCAGCCGGGCGATCACCTGGTGGCCCCCGACGTTACGGGGATCGGTGGGGCGCAGTGGTTCCATCGGTGGCTCCGTCTGTGGGCGAGGGCAGGGTGGATACGGCGAACAGGTCCTGGTCGAGGGCGAGCAGAGAGGAGTTCAGGCCGGTCGCCCCGGGGCGGCAGCCCGGGCAGGCCCGGTAGGCCGCGAGCCGCCGGTTCAGGAGGGTCAGGTCGGCGAGGGGCCGTGCGTACCGGGACGCGTCGGTGCGCAGGTGGATCTCCTTCGCCAGCCCGGTGAGCACCGGCGCGGTCTGGTCGGCGCAGCCCGCGGCGCCCTCCGCGCAGCTGTGCGCCGCGTCCTCGATCTGCGGGCTCCAGATCAGGTAGAACGCGGCCTCACTGGTGTGCGCGTGTTCGCACGCCTCGTCGCAGCCGCCGCCGGAGGGCAAGGCAAGCAGCGCGGCGTACACCAGTGCCGCGAGGAGGAAGATTCCGGTGATCAGCACCGGCAGCCGCGTGAGGAGGCGGCGGCGCGGCAGTCCGGCGGCCCGTGCGGAGATCCCGGCGGCGACGGGATCGGGCAGCCAGGCGACGCCCTGCGGCGGGCGGGCGAGCCGGCCGAGCAGGTCGCGCGTGGTGGGACGGTGGGCGGGATCCCGCGCGAGGCAGGACGCGATGAGGCTCCGCAGCGAGGGGGCGGCCACGGCGCCGAGGTCGGGCGGCCCCTGCGCGACCCGGTAGAGCTGGGTGTGCGGGCCGCCCGGCCCGTACGGCGGGTGCCCGGTCGCCGCGTACGCCAGCACGCAGCCGAGGGCGAAGACGTCGTCGGCCGGACCGCTGTCCCGGCCGGCCGCCCGCTCGGGTGACATGTATCCCGGAGTGCCGATCATGGCCCCGGCGCGGGTGATCCGGTCGGCGTCGGCCGTGTGCGCGATGCCGAAGTCGATGACCCGCGGACCGTCGGGGGTGAGCATGATGTTGGACGGCTTCAGGTCGCGGTGCACGACGCCCGCCTCGTGGACCGACCGCAGCGCCTCGGCCAGGCCCGCGGCGAGGGAGAGGACGGCGGGTGCGGTCATCGGGCCGTACTCCTCGACCGCCTCCCACAGCGACAGCCCCGGCAGGAACTGCGTGGCCAGCCAGGGCGGGTCGCCGTACGGGTCGGCGTCGACGACGGGCGCGGTGAACGCCCCGCCGACCGCACGCGCCGCCCGCGTCTCGCGGGCGAACCTCGCGCGGAAGCCCTCGTCGGCGGCGAGATCGTGGTGGACCACCTTCACGGCGACGGGCAGGCCCGAGGGAGAGCGGCCCAGGAAGACCTGGCCCATGGCGCCCGCGCCGAGCCGTTTGATCAGCTGATAGTCGCCCAGCCGGTGCGGGTCGCCGGGCAGCAGGCCGTCGCCGGTCATCGCGCGTTCGGCGGGGCGGTGATCGGGACGGGCGCCGGCAGTGTGGTCAGGTCGAGGTCGCCCTTCACGTACAGGGGGACGTTCGCGGGGGACCACAGCCCCCAGTCGACCGCGATCCGGCGGACGACGTGGCGCCCGGGGTCGATCCAGACGTCCTCGGCCGCGTCGGAGGGGCTGCCGTGCCAGACCCGGAACAGCGAGCCGAGCCTGGCCCAGTCACAGCCGGGATAGCTCGAGCCGTAGCCGCATCCGGTCAGGTAGTGACGGGTCCGTACGCCGCCGGTCGCGGTCGTCTCCTTGGGCTCGGGCATGCCGATGCCCGCGTGCGAGGTCCAGTACGCCGGATCCATGACGGCCAGATAGAACCGCGGGTCGAGCACGGCCAGGTCGACGGTCGAGGATCCGGTGATCGGCACCAGCTGGTCCGGAGACGACAGCAGGGTCCACTGATCGGCCTTACGGTGCGGCAGGAGCGCCGAGGCGGCGTACGAGCGGCCGGCGACGCTGATGACACGCACCTTCCGAGCGGACAGGCCCGCGCCGGCCCGGACCGTCGAGGTGCCGGTGAACGTGAAGCCCGCCGTCGTCCGGTTCACCGTGCCGGACAGCTCGTACCGGGACATGAGGTAGGTGAGCGCGACGTGCACGGTGGCGCGTACGGCGACGGCCGACCGGGTGGCGGCGGCCGCCGCGCCGATCTGCCGCGCGAACGCCGCGTAGTCCGGCGGGCTGGACACTGTGGAGCAGGCGGTGACGAGGGACACCGCGGCGAGAGGAACCCGCGTCAGGCCGCCCGGACGCCGGGCGGCCGCGAGTCGTGGTACGGACACTGGGGACTCGGCTTCGCTTCTGTTCGACGGCGAACTCGCCGTGACAGTAGCGACGCGGAAGATCGGCGCACCGCCAGAACGCGCACGGACTCTCGCCATTCCGCGCACACGCCTCGTCGCCTTCGCCGGCTGAGGCGGCGAGAGGTCAGGAAGGCGGGTGTTTGTCGTCTTCGTCCGGGTCGACGGTGGGGAGGGCCGCCGTCTCGTCGAAGGCCTCCTGCGGGGGCGCGTCGCCGGTGACGTCCGGGTCGGTCTTGCCGAGAGACTCCCAGTTGGTCATGTCCTTGAGCCGGTCGAAGCCGCGGCGGATGCTCTCCCAGCTCTCGTCGGCCAGCGGAGTGCCGACGTCGGAGGAGGAGTCGAACGGGGAGTCGTCGCTCAGCGGGTCGGGCTCGCCGCCGCCCGCGACGCGGAAGTCCTGATGCGCGGACGTGCGGTGGCCGTTGGTCTCGGCCGGATCGCGGGGCGGCGGCTCGTACGGCTCGAACGGTGTGGCGGGAGACGGTGTGGCGGGAGACGGAGTCTCGGGCGCCGGCGGCTCGGCCGGCGGAGTGTCCCGCACCTCCGGCTCGCCCGGCTCCGTCCGTTCCCCGAAGCCGGTGGGGGAGGAGGTCTCGGCGGGCAGGCGGTCCCAGGATTCGGTGGGGGAGGAGGAGTCGGGCAGGCTGTTCCAGGACTCGGTGGGCGAGGAGGAGTCGGCTGGATCCCAGGATTCGCTCAGTGGCGAGGCGTCGGCCGAAGGCGGGCCCCAGGAGTCGGCGGGCGGCCGGTCCCACGAGCGCTCCGCCGGGGGCGGCCCGTCCCAGGAGTCCTCCGTGGCGGACAGCCGGTCCCACGACGGCGACGCTGCCTCGGTCCGGTCCCAGGAGGGCTCCGCGGGCGGCTGCTCGTCGCGGCCGGGAGGCGGTGTCTCGGGCCGGGGCCGGTCCCAGGCGGTCTCGTTCGGCGAGGAGCCCCAGGAGCCGGCGGGCCCGCGGCGGTCCCAGGGGGTGACCGGCGGCGTCGCCTCGGGCGGACCGGCGTCCCAGTGGGACGCGGGTGTCTCCGGCCGGCGGTCCCAGGGCGTGACCGGCGGTGACGCGTCGGGCGGACCGGCGTCCCAGTGGGACGCGGGCGCCTCCGGCCGGCGGTCCCAGGGCGTGACCGGGGGCGACGCGTCGGACGGACCCGGGTTCCAGCGGGGATCCTCGTCCGCGGGCGTCTGCGGGCGGCGCTCCCACGGTGACAGGCCCGTACGCGACGGCGGTGGCGCGGGCCGGCGCTCCCACGGCCCCGTGGCCGACGACGCGTGCGCGGCCACCGGCAGGGCCGACCGCTGCGGCTCCTCCGGCTCGTCGGCGTCCTCTTCACGTTCACGGGCGATCCGGCGCCGTCGCTGCCGCCAGCCGAGGATCAGGCTGAGCAGGATCAGTGTGCCGCCGCCGCTCAGGACGGCGATCAGCATCAGGTCGGGGTCGCTGTGCCCGGACGCCACCGGCTCCGGCCGAGCCGTCTGCTGCGGCGTCTGGACGGGCGTGCCGTCGTGCTCGGCCTTGTTGATCCGTGCGGCCGTGCGCAGTGCGCCGTACGCGTCGGCGACGCCCGTGCCGATCTCGCTGCTGCGCCCGTCGGGCGGCCGGTGGGTGGCGCCCTCCTCCAGGGCCTGCTTGACCTCCTGCGCCGTGAGGGTCGGGTAACGGGCCTTGACCAGCGCGCTCATGCCCGCCACGAAGGCGGCCGAGGAACTCGTGCCGGTGCCGAGGATGTAGCCGTGCCCGGCCGCGTCGGCGCTGACGATCTCCACGCCGGGGGCGGCGACCGAGATGTAGGTGTGCCGGTTGGTGAACTTGGCCGCCTTGAACGCGCGGTCGACCGCGCCGACCGCGATCACCCCGGGGTAGGCGGCGGGGTAGTTGCGCCGGTTGGCGCCGTCGCCGTCGTTGCCCGCCGACGCGACGAGCACGGTGCCCTTGCCGAGGGCGTACTTGATCGCCGCCTCCTCGGCGGCGTTGCCGTTGTAGAACAGGTTGCCGCCGCCGAGCGACATGCTGATGACCTGCGCGCCGTGGTCGGCGGCGTAGCGGATGCCCTTCGCCACGGCGTCGCGCGAGCGGTTGACCTCCGCGTGGTCGTCCCGGATCGGGTCGTTCAGCTCCCAGGTCACCCGGATCGAGAGGATCTTGGCGTCGGGCGCGACGCCCATGACGCCCGACGCCGCGCCGGCGCCGTGACCGTGCCCGGCGATGAGGCTCGCCATCTCGGTGCCGTGCCGGCCCCAGTAGCGGCCGCCCGGCTTGCGCACGTGGCCGGTGAAGTCGGGGCCGTCGATGACGCGTCCGGAAAGGTCGGCCTGGTGGCCGTCGACACCGGTGTCGAGCACCGCGACGGTCACGCCGTTGCCGCGGGAGTACTTCCACGCGCGGGAGATGTGCAGCGCGTCGAGCGTCCACTGCTGGCCACGGTAGAGGTCGGCCGGCGCCGCGGGCACGGACAGGCGGGCGGGCTCGGCGGGTGAGGCGGACTCGGCCGCGGGAACGGACAGCACGCCGACCGCGGCGCTGACCAGCACTGCCGAGGCCACGCGGGGGAGGGCGCGGCGAACTTCGGACAAGTGCACCGGTTCCCTCCCGGCGGTCGACAGCGAGCGTAATTCTGCCACGGCCTGAGGTCGGATGCTTACGCGATTGAATGTGACCTACGGTGATCGGGGCGAATATGGTCGAAATCCCGAGAGATGTGTACGGTGCACGGTGTACGCGTTCCGGGCCTGTGATCCCGATGGCCGCGCGCGGCGTCGTCCGCGCACCCCTTCCCTGGCGGCCATCCGGACTGCCGGCCCGGATTCGTCTGGTGAGACTGCGCCGCCGGGCGTAGGCACGGAGCCGCCCGCCGTACGACGCGCGAGGCCGTGTCGCCGGGTCACCATCACCTCATGAACGCCATGACGCTGACCGCGTACGGTCCCTGGCACGACGGCCACGCACACGGGTGGTGGCCGGTCTTCCCGATCGGGTTCGCCGTGTTCTGGCTCCTGGTCCTCGGCGGAGGGTTCTACCTGCTGTCGAAGCGCGCGAAGTGGCGCGGAGGGGGCGCCGAGCGCGTCCTCGCCGAACGCTACGCCCGCGGCGAGATCGACGAGGAGGAGTACCGCGAGCGCCTGGGAGTGCTGCGCTCCTGAGCCCTGTCTCGAAGCCCCGCCGTCCTACTGCACGGCGCTCGCCGCGGACGGGCACTTCGGGATCGAAGTCCCGCCGTCCCGCAGACGTGGTGCCAAGGCGGCGCCGCTGCTACGGACGGGGACTTCGCGACAGGCCCTCACCCGTCATTCGCGCATCGCCGAGCCGCCTCGAGCTCCGGCTCGGCCCCCAGCCCGACGGCCTCCAGGCCCGCCGCGTTCGTGGGGAAGTGCGCGGCGGCCTCGGCGAAGCGGCCGAGCAGGTGCGCGAACGTGCGCCGGTCCTCCTCCGGCCAGTCGGCGACGAGCTGGGCGATGAAACGCCGCCGGAACTCGTCGGTCAGCGCCCTGACCCGCTCGCCGGCCTCGGTGAGCCGCAGGTGGGCGCGGCGTGCGTCGACCGGCGACGAGGTGCGCGAGACGAACCCGGCGTCGGTCGCGTACCCGACGAGCCGGCTGGCGGTCGAGGGGTCGATGTCGAGGAAGTCCGCGACAGCGCCCACGGTGACATCGCCGGAGCCGGAGCCGGAGCCCTGGCCCGCGATCGCGTGGATGACCAGCAGACTGGACAGCTGAATCGGCCGCCCGCCGCGCCCGCACCGCTCGCGCAGGCGCTGGAGAAGCTGCGGCTTGGCCCAGAGCCGGCGGAGCTGGAACGCCGCCCGCTCGATCTCCGCGACACTCGGGTCGATGTGCGGATTCACAAGGTCACAGTAGTTGAGAAGGGCCGGTATGACGCTCGTCCGGTTTCGGACTCTTTAGTGCTTTTCATCTCATCCCCACCAGAAGGCGGTGGCGATGATCCCGTACAGGACGATCAGCGTCGCGCCCTCCAGCCAGTTCGACTCGCCGTCGAGCACCACCAGCACGGTGATCACTACAGCCATGATCAGTACGGCGATGAGCAGCGGCGACAGCACCAGTGTGAACGACGCACCGACGATCGGCGAGAGCAGCACGAGGGCGGGGGCCACGACCAGCGAGATCTGCAACGGGCTCTGCAGGATCACCGACAGCGCGTAGTCGGACTGGTTCTTCAGGGCGAGCTGGATGCCCACGACGTTCTCGACGGCGTTGCCGGCGATCGCCACGATCACCAGACCGGCGAACGCCTCGGAGATGCCGAGGGAGGAGATCGCGGGTTGCAGCGCGGCCACGAACCAGTCGGAGACGAAGGCCGCTCCCAGCCCGGTGATCGCCAGCATCCCCAGCGCCACGCCGAGCGGCCAGGAGTGGTGCTTCTCCCCGGCGCCGTCGGACGGGGCCGCCGCCGAGGAGGGCTCGGGCTTCTCGGCGCTCTTCTGCCGCTTGATCGAGGATGGCAACGACGCCACGAACAGGCAGAGCAGCAGGATCGACACCACGATCGAGAGGTTCCGCTCGTGTAGCGCGGCGCGCGTCGCGTGCGAGCCGAGCGCCGCGGTGAGCGAGGGCACGAGGAGAGCGGCGACCGAGAGTGCCAGGAGCATCGACAGAGTGCGGGCGGCGTCGCTGCCGAACTTCTGCCGCCCGTGCTTGATGCCGCCGAACAGGAACGCCAGGCCGAGCACCAGCAGGACGTTCGCCAGGATCGACCCGACGATCGTCGCGGTCGCCACGCCGTACAGCTTGTCGCGCAGCGCGAACAGCACGACGAACAGCTCGGGCAGGTTCCCCAGTGCGCTCTGCACGACGCCGGTGGCGCCCGCCCCCAGCCGGTCGCCCAGCGCTTCGACGCTGCGGCCGACCAGGCTGGCCAGCAGTGCCAGGGCGATCGCCGCGACCACGAACGGTGCGACGTCCCCCCCGAGCTTTGCATAGTGCGCGACGCCGGCCGCCGCCGCCACTGCGACTGTGATGATGATCAATCGCCAGTCAGAGCGCGTGAAACCCATGGGAAAGATCATGCCGCATTCGGACCAGCCGCCTTGACGGTTCCGTTACCTTCGAAGCGTCGGATTTCGCCGGAAGACGGGCGGTGTGCCCCGGGATCAGTCCGCGACGGCCAGTCGTACGTGGGCTCCCGGTGGCAGACCCAGACGCTGGGCGGCGTCGCCGGCGTTGACCGCGAAGGCCACCCGGCCGGCCGCGTCGGTGTAGGCCACGAGCTCGCCCGGCGGTACGGATCCGAACGTCTCGCCGTAGGCCATGCGCACGGAGTGGCGGCCCAGCGTGACCGTGAGGGTGCCGCCGCACCGCGCGCCGATCGCGTCCAGGTCCGCGCGGGTGAGGGAGAGCTGCACGTTGCCGAACCGGTCGACCGTGACCACCTCGCCCTCGGCCGTGCCGTCGCGCACCGTGCGGGCCGGCGGCGGCAGGCGTACGAGATCCGCGGGGTCGATCTCCCGCCCCACGGTCGCGACGTCACGGCCCGCGGCGATGTGGGCCGCCACGGGCGCGAAGATGTCGCGGCCGTGGAAGGTCGCCGACACCGGCTCCACCCACAGGTCCCGCTCGGTCAGCTCCCACGCGCGCACGTCGGCGCCGGACGCCGCCCAGGACAGCACGCCGTTATCCGGGCCGACGAAGACGCGGTCGCCGGCCGCGACCGCGATCGCGCGCCGCCGGGTGCCGACGCCCGGGTCGACCACGGCCACGTGCACGCCGGCCGGCAGGTACGGGACCGTCTGCGCCATGATCGCGGCGCCGCGCCGGACGTCACCGGGGGGCACGAGGTGGGTGATGTCGATGATGCGAGCGTGCGCGCAGATGCTCACGATGACCCCGTGACATGCGGCGACGAAGCCATCTTCCAGTCCGTAGTCGGTCAGTAGCGTTACGCAGTGCGTCGACGTCACAGTTCAGGTTACGGCAATGGTCATCCGCGAGAACAGCGCGAAGATGTCACTGATCGCGCGTAGCATGACAGCCCCCCGAACCCGTACAGAGGGGACCTGATGCAACCGGCGGACGCCCGGGGCGACGGCCCTAAGAACAGCCCTGACGACAACGGCCCCGAAAACGGTGGTGACGGCGGCCTGACCGACCGTGACCTGCAAATCCTCGCCTTCGAGCGGCAGTGGTGGCAGTACGCGGGCGCCAAGGAGCAGGCGATCCGTGAAAACTTCGGCATGTCCTCCACCCGCTACTACCAGCTCCTCAGCCGGCTCATCGACCGTCCTGAGGCGCTCCGGCACGACCCGATGCTCGTGAAGCGGCTGCGGCGGCAGCGCACGCAGCGCCAGCGCCAGCGTGCGGCACGCCGCCTCGGCATCCGCACCTGAAAGACCGCCCGGCCCCGGCGGTCTCTGACGGAGACCGCCGTCCGTCGTGGCGGACCGTTCGTACGCCGCCGCTCCGCTACCGCCCGGCGAACGACGCGGCGCGGCACCCGCCGCTCCACGCCGATGTCGGTACGCTGGGCGACCCATGAACGTTGAGTCCCGTACGGCCGCGGGCGCCGAAGCGCTGGCGGCGATCAAGGCGCGGCCCGGCAAGACGCTGGCCGCCTTCGACTTCGACGGCACGCTCTCGCCGATCGTCGACGATCCCGACGCCGCCCGGCTCGCGGACGGCGCCATCGCGGCGCTCGCCGAGCTCGCGCGCCAGGTCGGCAAGGTCGCGATCATCACCGGGCGCCCGGCCGTCACCGCGGTCGAGAAGGGCGGCCTGTCCGGCATCGAAGGGCTCGTGGTTCTCGGCCAGTACGGCCGCGAGCGCTGGGAGGACGACGTCCTGGACGCGCCCGAGCCGCCGCCGGGCGTCGATGAGGCACGGCGCAAGCTGCCCCGCCTCATCGAGTCGGCTCCGGAGGGCGTCGCGATCGAGGACAAGGGCCACGCGCTGGCCGTGCACACCCGCCGCGCGGCCGAGCCGGAGGTCGCCCTCGAACGCCTGCGCGGCATCGTCGCCGCGCTCGCCGAGCGCACCGGCCTCGTGGTGGAGCCCGGACGGTTCGTCCTGGAGCTTCGCCCGCCGGGCATGGACAAGGGTGCCGCGCTGCGTGCGCTCGCCGCCGAACTGGGCAGCGTCGCCATCCTCTACGCCGGCGACGACCTCGGTGACCTGGCCGCCTACGACGCGATCGACGCGCTTCGGGAGGAGGGCGTGCCGGGCGTCAAGGTGTGCAGCGGGTCCGACGAGGTGACCGCGCTGGCCGACCGCGCCGACATCGTGGTCGACGGCCCGCCCGGCGTCGTCCGTTTGCTCGAATCGCTCACGAACGAATTGTTCTGACAGTGGGCCTCCGGCGGAACCGGTAGCATCCCCGGCGATCAACTCCTTTTCGCGGCGGAATGAGCCTTCTGTCGCACCCGAAATGAAAGGTGAGATGGTGGCCGTTCGCAAGGAGACCATCAAGCAGCAGGCGTTCGAGATGGCGTCGAGGGCGCTCCAGCCCGGGGAGCCGATCATCAGCGGCGTCTACTCCATCACCGGCCCGAGCCCGTGGCTGATGAACCAGCTCGGCCTGCTGGGCCAGTTCTTCGTCGACTATTACTTCGTCGCCGTCACCCCGCAGCAGATCATCTTCGTCAAGATGAACCGGGTGTCGAACCGGCCGAAGGAGATCGCCTTCACCGCGCCGCTGCAGAATGTCCGGATCTCGAACTACAACCGCGCCACCGTGTGGAGCTCGTTCCAGTACCAGACGCCCACCGCCCCCAAGCCGCTGCGCCTGAACGTCCACCGGGTCTGGCGCCAGGAGCTCGACGCGCTGATCGGTGCGTTCGGCGTACCGGTGGCCTGAGACACCGCCCGACGCCCCATGCCCCCTCGCGACGGGCGAGGATCTCCCGCGGTCTCTGCGCGCGCGGAGCCGACGAGGGCGCCCTCGTCGGCTCCGCCCGGTCTCAGCCCTCGTCGTCGGCGAGGATGCCGTACAGGCGCCGCCGCGCATCGTTGATCACCTCGAGCGCGCGTGCCTTCTGCTCCTCGCTGCCCGCGTGCATCACCTGGCGGATCGCCATCATCAGCCGGCCCATCGCGTCGTGGAAGTGCGTTGCCGCCTCGCCGGCGTCCTCGGTGATCTCGGCCCAGGGCGGCGTCCGCTGCGCCTCGGCCTCGGTGCGCCCGGCCTCGGCGAGAGAGAACAGCCGCTTGCCCGATGACTGCTCGCCGCTGATCAGCCCCTCGTCCTCGAGCAACTGCAGCGTCGGGTAGACCGAGCCCGGGCTGGGCCGCCACAGGCCGCCGGTGCGGCTCTCCAGCTCCTGGATCATCTCGTAGCCGTGCATGGGGCGCTCGGCCAGCAGCGCAAGGATCGCCGCGCGGACGTTGCCGCGCTTCGTGCGGCGTCCGCCACGGCCGCCCCGCCCGCGGGGCCCGAAGCCGGGACCCCAGCCGCCGAACGCGGCGCGCTCCTCGCGGTGCATCGATCTCTTACGCATGGTTCTCTCCCCGGCCGAGCTATTACCGATATATCGTACGCGACCTTCGCGGGGGGCGAGTGGCCGGGGGAGCGTCAGCCCTTGGTCTGGATGCTGTCGAGGATCGTCCGGGTGATGTCCGGCGGCCCGGTCAGCTTCACCCGCACCCACATCGCGAACCGGCCGCCGGAGTCGCGCAGCCCGACCTCGTTGATCGTGATCGAGCCACGGCAGGTCCACGGGGTGATCCGGCCGCTCAGCGAGCCGTGGCGGTACGCGCGGGAGGTGCCGCGGGTGCACTTGGAGGAATGGTCGCCCAGGCTCGCGGGCGGCAGCCGGACGCCCAGGTCGCGGGTCAGGCCGGCGAACACGCCGGGCACCCGCACGTCGTCGCGCACGAACTGGTCGTAGTTCGGCGTCGCGCGCAGCGCGGGGGCGGTCGCGCCGTCGCTGACCTGCACGGGCCAGTGGCTGTGGTCGCGCTGCAGCGTCCAGGACGGCGGCACCCGGAGGCTCAGCCGCCCGGTGGTGTCGGTGACGGACACCAGACCGTCACCGGGCGTGTGGTCCTGGCCCGCGGACCGGGTGGCCTTGACGCCGGTGAGCCTGGCGATGCCGTACGCGCCGCCTCCGCAGACCACGAGGACCGCCGCGAGGCCGGCCGAGACCAGCAGCCGGCCGCGGGTGGTGTCGCCGGTGCGCACCTCGCCGGCGGGCGGTTCCGGCCGGTACACCGGCAGGTCCACGCGGGTCGTGTCCGCCGCGCTCTCCATGTGGGGCAGCGGGTTCTGCTCCGTCCGCTCGTACGGCGGGGGCAGCCCGACGGTCCCGCCGTGCGGCGGAAGCCCGTGATCTCCGTGGCGGAACGACGGGTCGGCGGTCGCCGGGTCGGCCACGGTGTGGTCGGACCCCGGTCCGCCGGAGACCGTGGGGTCGCCCACCGTGGAGTCGGCGAAGCCGCCCGGGCTCCGGCCGGACACCAGCGGGAGGATCCCGGCGAGCGCGGCGGCGAACGCCTCAGCCGTGGGCCAGCGGCGCTCGCGGTCGGCCTCCAGGGCCCGCATCACGATCTCGTCGATGGCCGGCGGCAGGTCCGGCCGGATCGCGCTCGGCGGCACCGCGACCGGCGCGGTGCCCGGCGCGCGGCCCGTGAGCAGGTGATAGGTCAGCGCGCCCAGGCCGTACACGTCGGCGCGGACGTCGAGGCCTCCGCCGAAACGGGCCTGCTCGGGCGACATGTACCCGGGGGTGCCGACCGGAAGGGTGAACGCGCCGGAGGCGTGCGCGAGCGCCTTGGCGAGGCCCAGGTCGGCGATCAGCAGCCGCTCGCCGCCGTCCGTGGTCGACTGGAACAGCACGTTGGACGGCTTGAGGTCGCGGTGGATGACGCCGAGCCGGTTGATGACCTCGACGCCCCGCGCGACCTCGGTGGCGAGCCGGATCGCCTCGGACACCGGCAGGGTGCGGCCCCGCATCCGGTCCGCGAGCGTGCCGAGGTCGGCGTAGGACATGACGAAGTAGGGGCGCCCGTCGGGGAGTTCGCCGATGTCGTGCACGCGCACGAGCCGCTCGGAGTCGGCACGGCGCAGTATCTTGGCCTCTTCCAGGAAGCGGTTGCGCACGTCGAGGTCGTCGATGAGCCCGCCGGCCAGCACCTTCACCGCGACCTGGGCATCGAGCACCTCGTCGTGGGCGAGCCACACGGAGGCGAAGGCCCCTGATCCCAGAACACGATCGATTCGGTAACGGCCGACGGCCGAAGGCATGGACACCCCCGTATCATGCCCAATGCGGGGCGATGGTGAGGGCGAGGACGGGTCATGGCGTACGACGAGCGGACCGAACAACTGGCGCAGCGAGCCGCCGGGGGCGATCGGGCGGCGCTCGAAGCACTACTGCGGGTGATCGAGCCGGACGTGCTCCGGCACTGCTCGCGGTTCCTTCCGTGCCGGCAGGACGCCGAAGAGGCCTGCCAGGACGCGCTGATGCAGGTCGCGCGCAACATCAACCGCTTCGAGGGCCGGTCGCGCTTCACGACGTGGCTGCACGTCGTGGTGGCCAACTCCGCGCGCTCGACGTACCGGTCGCTCAAGCGCCGCTCGATGGAACAGGCCGGTGAGCTGCCCGACCAGCGGCCGGACCCCCGCCGCACGAGCGTCATCGCCGGCTCGCGCGTGGACATCCTCGACGCGATGGAAGACCTGGAGCGCCGCAAGCCCGACCTCATCGAGGCGCTGGTGCTGCGCGACGTGTCGCAGCTGGAGTACACCGAGATCGCCACGCAGCTCAACCTTCCGCTGGGCACGGTGAAGTCGCGCATCCACGAGGCCCGCAAGCAGGTCCGGCAGAGCCTCGGCGACGGCTACAACTGATGCCGGGTCCGGTCCCGGCCGTCGCTCATCTGCGGCGCGCCCGCGACCTGATCGACCGGTGCTTCGCCGAGCCGCTCGACCTCGACGCCATGGCCCGCGCGGCGGGATTCTCCCGCTACCACTTCGCACGCGCCTTCCGCGCGGCGTACGGGGAGACGCCGCGCGCGAACCTCACCCGGCGCCGCATCGAACGCGCCCAGGACCTCCTGCGCGCCGCGAACCTCACGGTCACCGAGATCTGCCACCTGGTGGGCTTCTCCAGCCTGGGCTCCTTCAGCGCGCGGTTCTCCGAGTTCGTCGGCGTCCCGCCACGAGCGCACCGCCGAGCAGATCCAGGAGCTGGTCGGCAAGGGCGTGCTCGTTGGAGACGGCCGACTTCCGCAAGGCGTACGAGGAGCTGTCCGCGCGCGGCGTCGTCTTCGTGTAGAAGCCGGCCGAGCGGCCGTACGGCATCGAGGCCGTACGGCGCGACCACTCGGGCAACTGGTTCAGCGTCTCTGATTGGCTAAGTGATCCCTGGTGTCGCCCAAGGATGTGAGCCAATCGCCTTCGTGCCCTGGTGCTGAACGGCGGGAGCCGACAACCCTCGTGGCACGTCCCTCCGGACGCTGGTCGGTGGGGTCTCGGACTCCACCGAGGAGGGTGCCCGGCGTCGCCTGGGCGCCGGGCGTGCTCGTGACAGTCTGCCATAGGACGACTACGGATCGCTAATCCGACTGGTGAGCCTCACGCAACGGATGGAGTGATCGCACCCCGGCCGGGGTGGCTGGCTCAGCCGAGGGCGCTGAGCTGGTCGGCGAACCACTGCTGCGGCGGCAGGGCGGTCGCGGCGGCGGCGAGGCGCTTGCAGCGCTCGGAGCGTTCGTCGGCCGGCATCAGCAGGGCCTGGTGCAGCGCCTCCGCGGTCTGCGACACGTCGAAGGGGTTCACCATGATGGCGTCGCCGGACATCTCGTCGGCGGCGCCCGCCTGGTCCGACAGCACGAGGGCGCAGCCGTTCTTCGACAGCGCCGGACCCTCCTTGGCCACGAGGTTCATGCCGTCGCGGATGGGGTTCACCAGCAGCACGTCGGCCATGCCGTACGCCGCGAGCGACCGTGGGTAGTCGTCGTTGACCTGCAGAATCAGCGGGTCCCACGTGCCGTCGCCGAACTCGTCGGAGATCTCGGCGGCGATCCGCTGCACGGCGGCGGTGTACTCCCGGTACTCCGGCAGGTCGTGCCGCGACGGGTAGGCGAACGCCAGGTGCATCACCCGGCCGTGCCATTCGGGGTGCTTGGCGAGCAGCTCGCGGTAGGCGGCCAGGCCGCGCACGATGTTCTTGGACAGCTCGGTGCGGTCGATGCGTACGATCAGCCGCCGGTCGCCGACCTGCTCGCGCAGTGCCGCGGCGCGGGCGGTCACGTCCGGCTCGGCGGCGCGGGCCCGCAGGGCGTCGCCGTCGACGCCGAGGCCGTGCACGCCGATGCGGGTGACGTGGCCCTGGTGGGTGACCGTACGGGCGTCACGGTCGACGCGGGCGCCCAGGACCGCCGCGCAGCAGTCGACGAACGCCTCGGCCCAGCGCCGCGTCTGGAACCCGGCGTGGTCGGCGCCGAGGATGCCCTCGAGCACCTGGCGTCCGATGTCGTCCGGCAGCAGCCGGTAGTACTCCGGCGGCGCCCACGGCGTGTGCGAGAAGTGCGTGATCTTCACGTCCGACCGGCGTTCGCGCAGGAGCGTGGGCACGAGTGTCAGGTGGTAGTCCTGTACGGCGACCTTCGCGCCGTGCGCGGCGTCCTGGGCGAGCGCGTCGGCGAAGGCCGCGTTGTAGGCCTCGTAGGACTGCCAGTCGCGGCGCGACCGCGCGTCGAAGTGCGGTTTGTTCGGGGTGTCGTACAGCATGTGGTGCACGAACCACAGCGTGGAGTTGGCGACCGCGTTGTAGGCGCGGTGGAAGGTGCCCGGCGGGATGTCCAGCATGCGGACGGCGCCGATGCCGGGGACGTCGAGCCGGCCCTCCTCCGCACGTCGCGCCGCCGCACGGTCGGCGTCGGAGAGCGTGGCGCAGACCCACAGGATGTCGCCGCTGAGTTCGCCCAGCGCGGACACGAGCCCGCCGCCGCCGCGTCGCATCGACAGTGCACCGTCGTCGGCCAGCGAGAAGGAGACCGGGCCACGGTTGGACGCGACGAGCACCTGCGTGTCAGCCATGGGGGGAGAGTAACCGGCCGTCGTGGGCCCCAATCGCCGAAGGTCGGCCTCTGTCCGTTTCGTGACCATACGGATGCTCACCGTGGCGTGAGATCCGTCTCGTGTCTCGCGCGCTGAGACCCCGGGCTGGCCAAAGAACCGGTCAGTCACGTATACAGTTCCTGATACAACTCAATACCGCTCATCCAGAGGGGTGGAGGGACCGGCCCGTCGAAGCCCCGGCAACCCTCCCGGACACGCGGTCCAGTGCGGCGCAGCCGCGCCGCAACTCGCCGACAGATGCGAGGCCGCCCGGGACAGGTGCCAACTCCGGCTCGTGACCAAGGTGGCACGAGAAAGATGAGGAGAGAGGCCTCGCTCCATGTCGCAGACTGCCGTCCGAAACCTCGGCCCCGCGACCGCACTTGCGTGCCGCGAATGCGGCGAATCCTACGATCTCGGCCCACGCTATGCCTGTGAGCAGTGTTTCGGGCCCCTCGAAGTCACCTACGACTACTCCCAGGTGAGCCGGGAGCGCATCGAGGCGGGTCCGCGGAACATCTGGCGCTACCGTGACCTGCTTCCGGTGCCCCCGAACGTCGCCGAGACCCCGAACACCGAGCCCGGCTTCACGCGCCTGGTCCGCGCCGACAACCTCGCCGAGGCGCTCGGCGTCCGCGCGCTGTGGGTCAAGGACGACAGCGGCAACCCCACGCACTCCTTCAAGGACCGCGTGGTCGGCGTCGCCCTCGCCGCCGCCCGCGAGCTGGGCTTCAAGGTGCTGGCCTGCCCGTCCACCGGAAACCTCGCCAACGCGGTGGCCGCCGCGGCGGCGCGCGCGGGCATCCGCAGCGCGGTGTTCGTCCCGTCGAACCTGGAGCGGCAGAAGATCGTCACGACCGCGGTGTACGGCGGCACGTTCGTCACCGTGGACGGCAACTACGACGACGTCAACCGCCTCGCCTCCGAGATCGCCGGGGAGCAGGACGACTGGGCGTTCGTCAACGTCAACGTGCGGCCCTACTACGCCGAGGGCTCCAAGACGATCGGGTACGAGGTGGCCGAGCAGCTCGGCTGGCGGCTGCCCGACCAGATCGTCGTCCCGATCGCCTCCGGCTCGCAGCTCACCAAGATCGACAAGGCGTTCCAGGAGCTCATCAAGCTCGGCCTCGTCGAGGACAGGCCGTACAAGATCTTCGGCGCCCAGGCGACCGGCTGCTCGCCGGTCGCCGCGGCCTTCAAGGCCGGGCACGACGTCGTACGGCCGGTCAAGCCCGACACGATCGCCAAGTCCCTCGCCATCGGCAACCCGGCGGACGGCCCGTACGTCCTGGACGCCGTCCGGCGCACCGGCGGTGCCATCGAGGACGTCTCCGACGACGAGGTGGTGGACAGCATCGGGCTGCTCGCGCGCACCGAGGGCATCTTCGGCGAGACCGCCGGCGGTGTCACGCTGGGTTCGCTGCGCAAGCTGCTGGCCTCGGGCGCGCTCGACCCGGACGCCGAGACCGTGTTCATCAACTCCGGTGACGGCCTGAAGACCCTCGACGCGGTGGCGCCGGTCGCCAAGCCGTCGGCGAACATCGCCCCCACCTTCGACGCTTTCCGAAAGGCAGGCCTGGTATGAGCTCGATCAGCGTGCGTATCCCGACGATCCTTCGGAACTACACCGGCGGTGAGTCCGAGGTGACGGCGTCCGGGACGACGGTACGCGAGGTCGTGGCGGACCTGGAGGCCAGTTTCTCCGGGATCGCCGCCCGAATCCTTGACGAAAACGGCAAAATCCGCCGTTTCGTCAACGTCTATGTCGGCGAAGAGGATGTCCGATTCGCCGATGGCCTCGACACCGCCACCCCCGACGGCACGCAGGTTTCGATCATCCCTGCCGTCGCCGGCGGTTAGGCGCCGGGCGCGTCAGGGCATTTTTACTAGCCCGTGCCGAAGTTCCCATTTCAATGAACTCACATTGACCAGGATCGGCCGTCCGCTCATCTTGGGTAAAGGGTGTTCCACGGACCGTAGCCGTGTGTATGGTCGGCGATGGTCATCGCGGCGCACCCGTGCTGACCGTCGGGTTCCGCGCCTCCGGCGGGCTCGAGTCGGTAGCCGTGGGAATGACCACGGGAATTGCCCTGGTGGGAGTTGTTAGGAATGGCACAAGGCACCGTCAAGTGGTTCAACGCGGACAAAGGCTACGGCTTCATCGCGGTCGACGGTGGCAGGGACGTGTTCGTGCACTATTCGGCCATCCTCGCTGATGGCTACCGCAGCCTCGAGCAGGGGCAGCGGGTCGAGTTCGAGATCACCCAGAGCGACCGGGGTCCGCAGGCGGAGTCGGTTCGCACGCTCTGATCGGTATAGCTCGGTCGAGGCCCGGCGCCTGGCGCGCCGGGCCTTGGCATGTCGGTGACCAGGTGAGACGGGGTACGGCTTGCACTCTCCTGGGTAGAGTGCTAAACACGACATTGGCACTCGGCCATTGAGAGTGCCAGCCCTGAATAAGCGATCGAGGCGACGAGGCCTCACACCCGGCGGCGGCATGGAAACCGCCGGGCAGGTCGTCCGTCGCGGGCGTCGACTCGATCCAGTGATAGCCACCCCGTTCCGGGAGGATCTGGAGCCTATGGCTGCAAAGATGATCGCGTTCGATGAGGACGCGCGGCGCGGCCTCGAGCGCGGCATGAACCAGCTCGCCGACGCCGTGAAGGTCACCCTCGGTCCCAAGGGCCGCAACGTCGTGTTGGAGAAGAAGTGGGGCGCCCCCACGATCACCAACGACGGTGTGTCGATCGCCAAGGAGATCGAGCTCGAGGACCCGTGGGAGAAGATCGGCGCGGAGCTGGTCAAGGAGGTCGCGAAGAAGACCGACGACGTCGCGGGTGATGGCACCACCACGGCCACCGTCCTGGCCCAGGCGCTGGTCCGCGAGGGCCTGCGCAACGTCGCCGCCGGCGCGAACCCGATGTCGCTGAAGCGGGGCATCGAGTCCGCCGTCGAGCGGGTGAGCGAGGAGCTTTCCAAGATCGCCAAGGACGTGGAGACGAAGGAGCAGATCGCCTCCACGGCCTCTATTTCCGCTGGTGACACCTCGATCGGTGAGATGATCGCCGAGGCGATGGACAAGGTCGGCAAGGAAGGTGTGATCACGGTCGAGGAGAGCCAGACCTTCGGTCTGGAGCTCGAGCTGACCGAGGGCATGCGCTTCGACAAGGGCTACGTGTCGCACTACTTCGTGACCGACCCGGAGCGCATGGAGGCCGTCTTCGACGACCCCTACATCCTCATCGCCAGCTCGAAGATCTCGGCCAACAAGGACCTCGTGCCGGTCCTCGAGCAGGTCATGCAGAGCGGTAAGCCGCTCGTCATCATCGCCGAGGACGTCGAGGGCGAGGCCCTGGCCACCCTGGTCGTCAACAAGATCCGCGGTGTCTTCAAGTCCGTGGCCGTCAAGGCTCCGGGTTTCGGTGACCGTCGGAAGGCGATGCTGCAGGACATCGCGATCTTGACCGGTGGCCAGGTGGTGTCGGAGGACATCGGTCTGAAGCTGGAGAACACCACGCTGGACATGCTGGGCCAGGCCAAGCGTGTCGTGGTGACCAAGGACGAGACCACCATCGTCGACGGCGCGGGTAACACCGACGACATCGCGGGCCGGGTGAACGAGATCCGGGTCGAGATCGACAACAGCGACTCCGACTACGACCGGGAGAAGCTCCAGGAGCGCCTCGCCAAGCTCGCCGGTGGTGTGGCCGTCATCAAGGCGGGTGCGGCGACCGAGGTGGAGCTGAAGGAGCGCAAGCACCGGATCGAGGACGCCGTCCGCAACGCCAAGGCCGCCGTGGAGGAGGGCATCGTCCCCGGTGGCGGCGTGGCGCTGTTGCAGGCGGGCACGGGCGCGTTCGACAAGATCGATCTTGAGGGTGATGAGGCCACCGGTGCCTCCATCGTCAAGCGGGCGCTGGAGGAGCCGCTCAAGCAGATCGCGGTCAACGCCGGTCTGGAGGGCGGTGTGGTGGCCGAGCGGGTCCGCTCGCTGGAGCCGGGTCAGGGGTTGAACGCCGCGTCCGGTGAGTACGTGAACATGTTCGAGGCGGGCATCATCGACCCGGCCAAGGTGACGCGTTCGGCGCTGCAGAACGCGGCGTCCATCGCGGCGCTGTTCCTGACGACCGAGGCCGTCGTCGCCGAAAAGCCCGAGAAGGAGAAGGCCCCGGCCGCTCCCGACGCGGGCGGCATGGACTTCTAAGTCCTGCAACGTCAGGGGCGGCCCTCGGTGCTGGGGCCGCCCCTTTCGTTATGCGTTTCGAGGGGAATCGAATCCTGTCCCCGCTCCGCCGTGTCGGTCGTACACTTCGCGCGTGGACCTTTTCAACACCCCTGTGCTCGTTTACGACCAGCCGCCGGAGATGTTCTCGGTCGAGGCGAAGTACACCATCTGGAATCCGCAGGGTCAGCCGGTCGCCAATGTCGCGGAACAGGGCGTGGGCGGAGCCCAGAAGGCCTGGCGCGTGCTCAACCAGCGCCGCAACGACCAGGCCAAGCGCGACCTTCTCGTCACCAGGCCCGACGGCATGCCCTATTTCTGGGTGAACAAGCCGTACTCCTACGTCGGCACGCCGAAGATCGACGTCGTCACGCCACAGGGGCAGTTGATCGGCCATCTCCGCAAGCGGGCCCTGCAGGGCTACGAGATGCTCGACGCGTACGAGCGCCAGATCGGCTACTTCGACCACATGAGCTCCCAGGTGACCGACTGGCAGAACGTCCAGATCGCGTCCTTCCGGCGGGCCGGGGGTGTGGGCGACTACATCTCACAGATGTTCAGCGGCGCCGACCGCTACGTGCTGCAGCTCAACTTCCAGCTCCCCGAGCCGATCCGCACGCTGACGCTGGCCTGCCCCCTCGCCTACGACACGACCCGGTCCTCCAACCGCGGGATGGGTGGTTTCCTGGGCATCTGAAGGCCGGAGGTCGCTCCCTCACAGCGGCTCGCCGGACTCCAGGAGCGACTTGAGGCCGGCGATGACGCGCGGCCAGCCGTTGCTCACGTCCGGCAGTACGGCGCTGCCGGGGTCGAAGCCGTCATGGGTCACCGTCAGCTTCACCGCGGCTCCCTCCTCCTCCAGGTCGAACGTGACCTTCGACCGGGACTCGGCGGCCAGCGCGGCCAGGGCGTCCGCGGACTTTCCGGCGTACTCCGCCCACTCGGGCGTGAAGGTGTGCCAGGTGTAGGACAGCCGCCGGTACGGCTCGCTGACCAGTACCACCTGCTCCGGGTCGCTCGTCTCGAACCCGCCTTCCCGCCAGGTCATCGGCGCGCCCGCCGACCAGTCCGTGCCGAACTCGACGCCCCAGTAGCGCTTGGTGAACACCGGATCGGTGAGCGCCTGCCAGAGCTGTTCGGGCGTGGTCCTGATGTAGGTGACGTAGACGAACTCGGGCTTACTCATCAGGCGGTCCTCCAGTGAGGTCTTCAGGTCGGCGAGCGCGTGCACCCGCTCGCGGTGGTACCGGTTGATCCAGCGTTCGGCGATCTCGTTGATGGGCGCGGCGTTGAGGTAGTGCAGCTTCTCCCGGCCGTGCCGGACGCTCGTCACGAGGCCGGCGGCCTCCAGCACCGCGAGGTGCTTGGTGACGGCCTGGCGGGTCATGCCCGACTTGGTGCACAGCTCACGCAGGCTCTGGCCGCTGCGCGCGTTGAGGCTGTCGAGCAGCCGCCGGCGTGTGGTGTCGGCGAGTGCCTTGAAGACCGCGTCCATCCCCGTCCCTCGAACAAAAGGCAACCTTCCGGTTGCATGAGAATTTAGGCAACTCCAAGGTTGCGTGTCAATCCCGGGGCACCGTACGGAGGTGTACGGCCCGCCCGCCGGATCGGCTCAGCGCGCGTCCCGCGCCGAAGCCAGCTCCTTGAAGATGCCGGTGAGGCCGAGCTCGAACCGGTGGGTGAGGCCGGGGCGGCCGGTGAGCTCGTCGGCCACGGCCACCAGATCGGGGTAGCGATCGGCGGGCAGGTCACGGAGGAACTCGTTGATCTGCGTCAGGCGCGCCTGGTTGGCGGCGCCCTTGCCGAAGGCGACCTCCTGGGCGGCGAAACCGACGACGTAGAACATCAACAGCAGGTAGCCGTAGCCGGAGAGGCGGTTGTCGAAGCCGGCCCGGCGGAGGACGCCGATGACATGGTCGGCCAGCCGCAGCCCGCCCGGGCCGAACGGAATCCGGCCGGGAAGCAGCCGGACCACCGCGGGGTGGGCCAGGAGGACCTGGCGCAGCTCCAGTCCGATGCCGACCAGCCGATCGGCCCAGTCGCGGCCGTCGTCGTCGGCCAGCGGGCACAGGCCGATGACGGTGTCGATCAGCAGCTCGAAGAGCTCGTCCTTGCTGCGGACGTGCCAGTACAGCGACGGGGACTTGATGTCGAGGGCGACGGCCAGCTTGCGCATGCTGAACGCGTCGTACCCCTGCTCGTCGAGCAGCTTGAGCGCGGTCTGGGCGATCCGCGCGCGGTCGAGCCGGGGATCGGCCTCCTCTGCCGGGGTCGGAAAGCCGAGCTCGTGCGGTGTCATCCGTGTCTCCCCTGCCGTTTCGCCTTCCGACAATCTAGCAGTGCGAGGGTCTCCCTACCGATGCTAGTCTCCACCTTGCACTGCTAGGGAGATGGAGAGTTGGCGGCCATGCCGTATCCGCATGTGATCATCGTTGGTGCCGGGCTGGGCGGCCTGTGCCTGGCGCAGGGACTCCGGCGATCCGGGGTGAGCTTCGCCGTCTACGAAGGCGACCAGTCCCTCACCTCGCGCCCCCAGGGCTACCGCATCCACATCGACGGGCAGGGCGACCAGGCCCTGGCCCACGTCCTGCCCGCCGAACTGCACCGGCTGTTCCGCGCCACGGCCGGTGTGCCGAGGACCCGCACACCGGTGTTCGACGACCAGCTCACCAGGTTGACCGTGCTCGAACCGGCCGACGACGGCGTGCACCTGGCGGTCAACCGGCTGACGTTGCGGCAGATCCTGCTCAGCGGCGTGCGGGACTCCGTCGCCTTCGGCAAACGGCTCACCCGCTACGGCTCGGCGGCCGACGGCCGCGTCGCCGCGCACTTCTCCGACGGCACCCGGGCGACCGGCGACGTCCTCGTGGCGGCCGACGGCGTGAACTCGCCGGTGCGCCGCCAGTACCTGCCGCACGCCCGCGTGGTCGACACCGGGCTACGTCAGCTCTACGGCAAGGTGCCGCTGAACGACCGGACCCGGGAGCTGTTCCTCCCGGACATGCACGCCGTGTTCACCCCGATCATCGGTCCGAACAAGAACTACGTCGGGGTCGCGCCGGTGCGGTACCCCGAGCCGGTGGCGCGGGCCACCGCCCGGCTGGCCCCCGGCGTACGGCTGACCGACACCACCGACTACATGACGTGCTCGTTCGGCTCACGACCCGAATTCCTGCCCGCAGCGGACGAGGAGCTGTACGCCATGTCCGGCGAGGAGCTGCGGGAGATGACCCTGCGAATGATCAAAGACTGGCATCCCCGGGTCCGCCGGATCATCGAGCACTGGCAGCCCGACACGGTCTTCCCGCTGACGCTGCGCACCAGCGTGCCGATCGACCCGTGGCCCACCACCAACGTCACCCTGCTCGGCGACGCGATCCACGCGATGAGCCCGGCGGCGGGCGTCGGCGCCAACACCGCCCTGCGCGACGCCGCCAACCTCACCACCGCGCTCGGCAAGGTCGCGCACGGCGAACCGCTCATCCCGGCACTGGCCGCCTACGAGGCAGAGATGATCGCCTACGGCTTCGCCGCGGTGCGCGCCTCCGCCGCCAACGGCCACCGCATGCTCGGCCAGGATCCTCTCCCCGCCTAGGGCCGCCCGCACCGCGGAAATCCGGAGGACCATGACAACCGATCGACGGGCGGGAGGGGTTGATGGGGGTGTAGAGACGACGAAAGGAAACAACCGATGACCGACCGCAGACGCCGTCGGAGCGTGATGGTGCTGACGGGGGCGGCAGCCGCCGTGCTCGCGGGAGTGTGGGTGGGCGGTACCGCCCTGGCGGGCGGCTCCGGCCACGAGTCGTCGCCGGTGGCCGACGTGCGCGTCGCGGCTCCGAGCGTTCGGCCGTCCGATCCCCCGACGTTCGCTCCCCGGCCGAGCACGACGCCCACCCGCCCGCCGACGGCCACACCCTCGCGCCGTCCGACGGCACCCCCGGCGGCCACGCCCTCGCCCCGCCCGCCCGTCGTGAGCAAGCCGCCCGTACACCGGCCGTGTAAGCCGGCGCCCTCTCCTACGCCGTCCACCCGGCGCGAGACGCCGCGCCCGGTGCCGTCGGTGCGCCCGTGCCCGCCGCCGACCGTGCCCGGCCTGGGCTAGGTGGCACGCTGTCGGGCGTGAGCGGTGAAGGGGCACGCGGAGGCGACGGCGAGCTCACCTTCGATGAGTTCGTGGTCGCCTCCGCGGGCCGCCTCCTGCGTACCGCGATCTTCCTCGTCTACGACCGGCACCTGGCCGAGGACCTCCTCCAGACGACGTACGAGCGGGTCGCGCGGCGCTGGAACCGGGTCCGGCGCGGGGGCCGGCCGGAGGCGTACGCGCGGAAGGTGCTGGTCAACCTCGCCATCGACGACCGCACGCGTCGCGGGAGACGGCCGGACGTGCCGGTCGGCGGCGCGGAGGACGTGGACCGGTTCGCGGCACGGCGGCCATGCGAGGCGGACGGAACGCCGCTGGACGACGTCCTCGCACGGCTGCCCGTCAAGCAGCGGGCCGTGATGGTGCTGCGGTACTGGTGCGGCCTCAGCGAACAGGAGATCGCCGAGGCGCTCGGCGTCTCCCGCGGCACGGTCAAGAGCCACACGGCGCGGGCGATGGCCGCGCTACGGCGCGAACTGGCGGAGGAGGGCTCGCGGCATGGATGACCATCTCGAGGACATGCTCGTCGAGCACTACCGGCGCGCGGCCGAGGAGATCGAGCCGGACGCCGGGCTCATCGACCGGTACCGGAACGCCGGACGGCCGGAACGCGGATCCTGGACGAGGCTCGGCCCCCTCGCGGTCGCGGCCGCGGTCGCGCTCGTCGTGCTGGCCGGGCTCCTGCTGTGGCCGCGCCATCGCGCCGCTGTGCCGATCGGGCCGCCGTCGCCCACGGGCCGTCCCTCGATCACGCCGAGCGTCCCGCCTCCGGTGCGCAAACCGCCCGTCGTCCGCCGGACGCCCACGCCGCGCCCCAGCGGATCGGTGACGCCCCCGCCCGCGCCCCGTGCGACCCCGAGCCGGCGCGGCGCCGGTCAGAGCTCCTCGTCGGCGAGGACGGCGTCGGCGTCGACGATGCGGTAGGCGTAGCCCTGCTCGGCGAGGAAGCGCTGCCGGTGGGCGGCGTAGTCCTGGTCGAGGGTGTCGCGGGCGACGACGGAGTAGAACCGCGCACCCTTGCCGGACGCCTTCGGGCGCAGCACGCGGCCGAGGCGCTGGGCCTCCTCCTGGCGCGACCCGAACGTCCCCGACACCTGGACGGCGACGGCCGCCTCGGGCAGGTCGATGGAGAAGTTGGCCACCTTCGAGACGATCAGCACCGAGATCTCGCCGGACCGGAACGCGTCGAACAGCCGCTCGCGCTCCTTGACCTTCGTCTCGCCCTTGATCACCGGGGCGTCCAGGCGTTCGCCGAGCTCGTCGAGCTGGTCGATGTACTGGCCGATGACCAGGGTCTGCTCGCCGCGGTGGCGCTCGACCAGGGCCTGCACCACCGACGACTTGGTCGGCGTCGTCGCGCAGAACCGGTAGCGGTCCTCCTGCTCGGCCGTGGCGTACGCGAGCCGCTCGGAGTCGGTCAGCGTCACGCGCACCTCGACGCAGTCCGCCGGGGCGATCCAGCCCTGCGCCTCCATCTCCTTCCACGGAGCGTCGTACCGCTTGGGCCCGATGAGGGAGAACACGTCGCCCTCGCGGCCGTCCTCGCGCACGAGCGTGGCGGTCAGGCCCAGCCGGCGGCGCGTCTGCAGGTCGGCGGTCATCCGGAAGATCGGCGCCGGCAGCAGGTGCACCTCGTCGTACATGATCAGGCCCCAGTCGCGGGCGTCGAACAGCTCCAGGTGCGTGTACGCGCCCTTCCGCCGGGTGGTCATGACCTGGTACGTCGCGATGGTGACGGGACGGATCTGCTTCTTGGTGCCGGTGTACTCGCCGATCTCCTCCTCGGTCAGCGAGGTGCGGCGCAGCAGCTCCTGCTTCCACTGGTGCGCCGAGACGGTGTTGGTGACGAGGATCAGCGTGGTCGCCGCCGCGTGCGCCATCGCCGCCGCGCCGACGATCGTCTTTCCCGCGCCACAGGGCAGGACGACCACCCCGGAGCCGCCGTGCCAGAAGGAGTCGGCCGCCTCGCGCTGGTAGCCGCGCAGCGCCCAGCCCTCCTCGACCAGGGAGATCGGGTGCGCCTCGCCGTCGACGTAGCCGGCGAGGTCCTCGGCCGGCCAGCCGAGCTTGAGCAGCGCCTGCTTGAGCGTGCCGCGCTCGCTCGGATGCACCGCCACGCTGTCGTCGTCCACCCGCGTGCCGAACATCGACTGGAGCTTCCTGGCGCGCAGCACCTCCTCCAGCACCGCGCGGTCGGAGGAGGCGAGGACCAGCCCGTACGTCGGGTGCTTCTCCAGCCGCAGCCGGCCGTACCGGCCCATCGTGTCGGCGATGTCCACCAGAAGGGCGTGCGGGACCGGGTAGCGCGCGAAGCTGATCAGCGCGTCGATCACCTGCTCGGCGTCGTGACCGGCCGCCCGTGCGTTCCACAGCGCCAGGGGTGTGATCCGGTAGGTGTGGACGTGCTCGGGCGCGCGTTCGAGCTCGGCGAACGGTGCGATCGCCTTACGGCACTCGGCCGCCGCCTCGTGGTCGACCTCGAGCAGCAGGGTCTTGTCGGACTGGACGATGAGCGGGCCGTCGGTCACGGGATGCCTTTCGGAGCCGGGGGTCACAGTTTCCAACAGCCGGAGCCCCCGCGCTGCTTCCCGCGCGGATTCCTCAGGGACTGGTGCTGGACTGGTCGGAGAACTCACCGATGGCGAAGAGGGCGATGAGGAGGCCGATGCAGAGGATGACGTTGACGGCGCAGCAGACCCAGGCGGCGATGGTCAGCTTGCGGGCGGCCTCGGGATCGGAGTCCTTCTTGCTCATCGCGATCGCCGCCATGATCGTAGCGGGGATCCACAGTACGCCGCCGCAGCAGAGGAAACCCTCGATGATGCTGACCACGAGCGCGGCGACGGCCGAGCCGTTGCTCCGCTGGGCACTGCCCGGACCGTACGGGCCGTATCCGTACGGGTCGTACGGGCTCTGGCCGTACGGATTCTGCCCGTACGGATCCTGTCCGTAGGGCTGCTGGCCGTACCCGTACTGCCCGTACGCGTCGTGCCAGCCCGGCTGGCCCGGGGGGTCCTGCCACGTCATGGTGACTCTCCTGGATGTCGGCCCGTTGGTAGGACGCGAGAGAACGGCGTCCGGTTCAGCGCTCCGGCGATCAGCCGGCACCGTCGACGTCGGCGACACCGGTGATGCGGTGCAGCGCGAACCGGTGCACGGCGGCGCGGGTCGCGTCGTACGCGGTGAGGAAACCGCCCTCGATGCGCGCGGGCTCGATGATGCGGCTGGACGCCTGGCCCTGCTGGTCGAGGTAGCCGATCCACACGCGCCCGCCGCGGTCGGTCGCCTCGCGCAGGCGCTGGACCATCGCCGCCGCCGGCGAGCGGGGCGGCGAGCCGTTCGGGACCGCGACGCGTGCGGCCTCGTCGCCCGCGCGCAGCGCGCGCACCGCCGCGGTGATCACCGAGCCGTCGGGGCCGGAGCCGAGGACGGAGTGGTGCGCCGGTTCGTACGCGCCGTGCCCGGCCGTGTCGGCGCGCCGGGCGTCGAGTCGGGTGATCACGACCGAGCCCTCGGGCGACTCGGCGACCGGGGCGTACCCGAGCACGCGGAGCCCGTCGAGGAGCTCGGAGCGGGGCACCCGGGAGGCGAGGACGGTCGGGGCGAGCCGGTGCAAGCGCAGCTGCTCGGCACGCCGGTCGGCCATGATCTCCTCGAGCACGGCCGGGTCGTCGCTGCGGACGTAGGCCGACGCGATGCCCACGCGCAGCCGCCCGTGCCGGCGGGCGACGTCCTCGATCAGGTAGCTCAGCGGCTGCGGCAGGGCGGTCGTCGAGTGCCGCGTGAGCAGCTCGATCAACTCGGACGCGCCGCGCCCCGCGTCGAGCGCGCGGCGTACGGACTCGGGGGTGAAGCGGTAGACGGTGGCCCCGCCGGTCGACTCGACGTCGGCGGCGAGCGCCAGCTCACGGGCGAGGTCGGCCACCAGCGGCCCGGGGGCGACGGCGGTCAGGTCGGCCTGGATCATCACGTGGTCGACGGGCGTGGGCAGCACCGCCCGCAGGGCCGCCTCGGCGTCGCCGCCGGCGAGCAGCACCCGCGTGTGCTCGGCCAGCGCACGGAAGCCCGTCACGCCCAGCGCCTCGGCCTCGCGGAGCGTCCATCCGACGAGCCGCTCGCGCAGCACGCCGCCGCGGCGCGGCTGGTGCCAGACGAGGTTGGCGTAGACGCCTTCGGCGGCCGGCGCCGTGCCCACCGGAGCGTCGGCGAGCGCTTCGAGCGTCGCGCGCCGCACCTGCGGAGCGCTGGCCCGGATCGCCTCGTCGGACAGGGCGTTGATCAGGCGGTCGCGCTCGTCGCGTTCGCCCGCGAGGCCGGGGACGCGGTCCATGCGCAGCCAGGCGCCGGCGACGGTGACCCAGCGGCGCTCGACGTCGTGCAGCCGCCACAGGTCGTACGCCGGGGTGGGCAGCCACACGGCGTCGCCGCCGCGTCCGCCCACCCCGGAACCGTCGTAGTCGCCGCTGCGCGCGAGCAGCCCGGAGGCGTACGCGACCTCGATCAGCAGCGCCGTCGTCCACTCCGGCAGGTCCAGGCGCGCGGCGGTGGCCCGCAGGTCGCGGATGCCGAGCCCGCCGCTGCGCAGCACGCCCGGCGGGTCGACGCCCCAGCGTTCGAGCAGGTCCTCGAGGGTGCGCACGGTGGTGAAGGCCTGGCCGCCCGCGGTGCTGTCCACCAGCTTCCGCTCGCGCACGCTGCCGCCGAGCGGCGGCGGGGCGGTCGCCGGCTCGCGGAAGACCCGGCCGCCGCGGAGAAAGAGGCCGACCTCGCGGGGGAGCGTCACCGTACGGTCGTCGGTGGCGGCGAGCAGCCCGCGGGCGAGGAGCCGCTCGATCGGGGAGTTCGCGGTGGCGAGCGTGACGGGACGGCGGGCGCCGTCGACCTTGCCGATCGGCGGGCCCCAGGCGAGCCGGTCGAGCGCGGCGCGCGCCTCGGGGCCGGCGTCCTCGACCAGGGCGCCGATCCGCTCGCAGATCGCGCGTACCGAGTCGAGGCCGAGGTCGTCGAGCAGCGCGGTCATGCGGTCGGAGGGGTAGGAGGCGAACGCCTCTTTGGCGGGCGGGCCGAGGCCGGCCGGATGCGGCACCGCGCCACGGGCGCCGGGCGCGGCCCGCAGCTCGCCGTCGTCGCCCCACACGAGGGCGAGCGAGCGCAGCCGGCCGAGCGCGGGGCGTACGTCCGCGCCGACGGCGGCGGCCAGGTCGTCGTAGGTCGTGGGGGAGGGCAGCACGAGCAGGGCCTCGAACACGCTCAGCGCGAACCGGTCGAGGCGGTCGAGGGCGCGGGAGAGGGCGGAGGGGGCCGAGGCGCGGGAGGACAGCGCCGTGATGTCCGCGGGCACCGGAGTGATCAGCTCGGGACGGCACGCGAACAGCGCGCGCAACTCCTCGTCGTCGCGCGCCCGCAGCCAGTCGGCATAGGTCTCCGTGCTCACCCCCACAACGGTAATCCGGGTCCGGACCCACGCGCGCCGTAGCGTCCGTTTCCGCGGGGCTTTCGCGCGATGGTCAGACGGCCTGGGCGGGCTGGCCGGCGAGGCCGAGGGCGAGGGCGGCCCAGCCGTTGATGAAGCGTTCTTCGTCGACGCGCTGGGGAGGCTCGTGCAGGGCGTCGCTCGCGAGCCAGTAGTTGACGATGGAGCCGCCGAGCGCCAGGCCGATGGCGTCCCAGTCGGCCTCGACGCCGGCCATCTCCGGCTGGCCGGCCAGCCACTTGCCGATCATGTCGTAGAGCGGGTTGACGATGCCCTCTCTCATCTCGGTGATGAGGTTGGGGAACTTGTCGAGGTCGCGGAAGAGCACCCGGATGAGGTCGGCCTCCTCGCGCATCTTGGCCATGCCGAGCGTGGCCGCCAGCCGCAGCCGCTCGATGAGCGGCCGGGCGCGTACGTCGTCGGCGTGCTGGAAGGTCGCGGAGACCTGCTTGGAGGTGCGGGTGATGTGCTCGCGCACCGCGGCCGTGAGGACCTCCTCCTTGGAGCGGAAGTGGCGGTAGAGACCACCGGCGCCCGGGGACAGGCCCGAGGCGGCCTCGATCTCGGCGACGGACGTCGCGGCGTAGCCGCGTTCGGCGAACAGCCGGAGCGCCTCGGAAACGATCCGCTCACGCGTGGATCTCTGCATTATGTGCTCCTCCCCGGAAAGCGTAGGCCATGAAAGCACTTACTGACATCGGTGAGCCGCACGGGCCTCTGCCGCTCTGGTGGCGAGCGGGCAGATGCGGTGAAATACACGAGGAGGTGGGTCCATGTCCCGTCCCTCATACAGTCACGGCACTTCCGACCTTCCACTGCTCGGCCAGACCATCGGGCAGAACCTACGGCACGTGGCGTCCGTCCTTCCCCACCGCGATGCTCTCGTCGACGTGCCGAGCGGCCGCCGCTGGACGTACCAGGAGTTCGACGAGGAGGTCGCCACTCTCGCGCGGGGCCTGATCGCCGCCGGGATCGGCAAGGGCGACCGCGTCGGCATCTGGTCGCCGAACAACCCCGAGTGGGTGCTGCTGCAGTACGCCACCGCGGAGATCGGCGCGATCCTGGTCAACGTCAACCCGGCCTACCGCACCCACGAGCTGACCTACGCGCTCCGGCAGTCGGGCGTGAAGCTCCTGGTCAGCGCCGTTTCGTACAAGACGAGCGACTACCGGCGCATGGTCGAGGAGGTGCGCTCCGGCCTGCCGGCGCTGGAGCGGGTGATCTACCTCGGCACGGAGGAGTGGGAGGCACTGTCGATCGCGGGCGCCGCGCTGGATCCCGAGCGGCTCGACTCCCGGATGGCGGCCCTGTCGCCCGACGACCCCATCAACATCCAGTACACCTCCGGCACCACCGGCTTTCCCAAGGGCGCGACGCTGTCGCACCACAACATCCTCAACAACGGCTTCTTCATCGGCGAGCTGTGCCGTTACACGGAGATCGACCGGGTCTGCGTGCCGGTGCCGTTCTACCACTGCTTCGGCATGGTCCTCGGCAATCTGGCGATCACCACGCACGGCGCGTGCATCGTCATCCCGGCGCCCGTCTTCGACCCGAAGGCGACGCTGGAGGCCGTGCAGGCCGAGCGCTGCACCTCGCTGTACGGCGTGCCGACGATGTTCATCGCCGAGCTGGCGCTGCCGGAGTTCTCCTCCTACGACCTGACGTCCCTGCGCACCGGCATCATGGCGGGCTCGCCCTGCCCGGTGGAGGTCATGAGGCGCGTCGTCGCCGAGATGCACATGCGCGAGGTGACGATCTGCTACGGCATGACCGAGACGTCGCCGGTGTCCGCCCAGACCCGGTACGACGAGGAGCTGGACCGCCGGGTCTCCACCGTCGGCCGCGTGCACCCGCACACCGAGGTGAAGATCGTCGACCCGGCGACGGGGCTGACCGTGCCGCGCGGCACGCCGGGGGAACTGTGCACCCGTGGGTACTCGGTGATGCTCGGATACTGGGAGGACCCCGAACGGACCGCCGAGGTCATCGACGCCGCCCGCTGGATGCACACCGGCGACCTCGCGACGATGGACGAGGCCGGCTACGTCAACATCGTCGGCCGGATCAAGGACATGGTGATCCGCGGCGGGGAGAACCTGTATCCGCGGGAGATCGAGGAGTTCCTGTACGCCCACCCGGACATCGAGGACGTGCAGGTCATCGGCGTTCCGGACGCCAAGTACGGCGAAGAGCTGTGCGCCTGGGTGAAGACACGGCCGGGCTCGGCGCTGACGGCGGAGGACGTACGGGACTTCTGCCGGGGAAAGCTCGCCCACCACAAGATCCCCCGGTACGTCCGGTTCGCCGACGACTTCCCGATGACGGTCACCGGGAAGATCCAGAAGTTCAAGATGCGCGAGACCTCGATCGAGGAGCTGGGCCTGGAGGACGTCGCGAACACCGAGACCGCCTGAGCCGGCGAGCGGCTCCTCGTCGGCCGCGTCGATTCCGGTGTCTCCGCAGTGAGCATGCGTTGCGCATGTTCACGATGGAAAATACGAACACCCGCCGTCCGGCGGTATCTGGTCGCAGGTCCAGGACCTGCACGAGACCGTCGAGGGCGCGAACAAGACCACCAGCACCGGCGGCGAACAGACCCTGGGCCTGCGCGCGGACGTGTTGTTCGCCTACAACTCCGACAAGCTGAGTGGCGACGCGACGCAGGTGCTCGACGACGCCGTCGACCAGACGCGCGCCCAGGCCGATCCCGGCAAGCCGCCGATCCTCATCACCGGGCACACCGACGACCACGACGGCGACGCCTTCAACCTGGACCTGTCGCTGCGCCGGGCGAAGACCGTCCAGGCGTACCTGGCGGGGTGGAACGCCAGGCCGGCTCGCTCGACACCAACGTCACCGACCGGGCCTACGTCTACCATCCCGCTCCTCCGGCCGGGACTGACAAGCTGGACGTTCAGGTCGGAAGCCGGGGCACGGTCAAGAACGTCCCGATCCGGTGACCGTGCCGCTCTCGCGCCCCGGCGTCCGATCGCCGTTCTCGGCGGCGCGGCGGGCGCGGTGGGCGCGGACCCGGCCCCGGCTCGCGCACGCCGGTGACGGGCACCAGCGGCGGCGTCCCGGCGGATCGAGGAAGACGCCCCGGCAGTCGTGTTCCGGGCAGCTCTTCAGCGCCAGCCGGTCGGCGCCGGTGAGCTGGTCCACCGCCTGACGGGCGATCCGGGCGAGGGCCCGCGCCGCCGTCGCCGGAGGCTCGCGGCGTAGCCGGTCGTCCGTGGTCAGCCGGATCGGATCGTCATGCTCGGCGAGGAACGCGGTCAGGTCCGCGACGGCGTCCGCGGGCGGCGGCCGGCGGTCGACGGTGGCCAGTGCCAGCGCACGCAGGGTCTCCCGCAGCTCCCGGGCCCGGTCGAGGTCGCCTTGGCCGGGCCGCCGGACCGGGGACAGCTCGCAGCGCTCCAGCCACTCCGCGAGCCGGTCGGGAGTGGCCAGCCGTTCGATCGGCTTCGCGCTGAACCTGCGGCCCGTGGTGGCGAGCAGGTTCAGCCAGGTGGCACCGCAGTCGAAGCGGAAGGCGAGCTGGTCTTCTCCGGCCATGCAGCCACTGTAACGCCTTGCCCGTTACATCTGCTAGCGTCGGCCGGTGTAACGGATGAGACGTTACGCGAAAGACGGCCGAGGAACGGGGGGATGGCGATGGAGCGGGCGCTGTCGGAGCGTGAGGAGGGATACCGCCCGCCGGACGTCCGCCGGGACGAGGCCGGTGCGCTGGTCCGTACGGTGCTCGGCGACGTCGCGCCGGAGGAACTCGGCGTCTGTGACGCCCACGACCACCTGTTCATCCGCTCGCCGGTCCTGCCCGGCCAGGAGCTGGACGACGCCGGGGCCGCGCTCGCCGAGCTGAACGCCTTCGCCGCGCTCGGCGGGAAGACCGTGGTGCAGTGGACACCGTGGGGGATGGGCCCCCGAACCGAGGAGCTGCCCGGTCTGTCCCGGCGGTCCGGCGTCCATCTCGTCGGCGCCACCGGGATGCACCAGGCCAAGCACTATGCCCGCGATGAGCCGGCCGGCGGCCGTGACGACCTGGCCGAGCTGTTCGTCCACGAACTGACCGGCGCTCGCGTGAAGGCCGGACTGATCAAGGTCGCGGGTGCCTATCACCGTCTCGACGACCACGCCCGGCACGTCATGGCCGCGGCCGCCGAGGCGCATCACGTCACCGACGCGCCCATCGGCGTCCACCTGGAGGCCGGAACCGCCGCCATGGACGTCCTCGACCTGCTGTGCGGGACGCACGGGGTCTCTCCGCGGCGCGTCATCCTCGGACACCTGCACCGATTTCCGGATACGAGGATGCACCGGGCGGTCGCCGAGGCGGGCGCGTTCCTGGCGTTCGACGGTCCGTCCCGCGCGCACCACGCCACCGACTGGCGCCTGCTGGACGGCATCGAGAGTCTGGCCGACGCCGGTCACGCCGCCCAGATCCTGCTCGGCGCCGACACGGTCACCGCGGCGGCCCGGTCGGGGGCCGACGGCCCCGGCATGCCGTTCCTGCTCACCGGCCTGCGCCCGCGGATCGAACGGGAACTCGGCGCCGCTCTGGCCGACGCGATCTTCATCCGGAACCCGGCCCGCGCCTTCGCGGCACGGTGGCGGCCATGACCATATGGGTTCCGCGCGGGCTCTTAGAGTTGAGCCCATGGCCGGTGCTCAATCTCCCCTGTCCCGCGACCGTCGCCGCGCCGAGTTGCGGGAGTTCCTGCGCAGCCGACGGGCGCGGGTCTCGCCCGCCGACGTCGGTATGCCGGACGGCGGACGGCGGCGCACACCGGGCCTGCGGCGCGAGGAGGTCGCGGTGCTGGCCGGAGTCGGGGTGTCCTGGTACACGTGGCTCGAACAGGGGCGCGACATCAAGGTGTCCGAGGAGGTCCTCGACGCGATCGCCCGGGCGCTGCTGCTCGACGCCGCCGAGCGTGCCCACCTGTACCTGCTGGCGGGGCTCAACCCGCCGCGGGTCTCCTCCACGGCCTCCGTCCCCGCCTCGCCCGAGGTGCTGCGGCTGCTGGAGTCCTGGCTGCCGCGTCCCGGTTATGTCCGCGACCGTCACTGGAACTTCACCGCGGTCAACGACGCGGCGCGCGCGGTGTTCGGCTACGGCGAGAGCGACCACAACTGCCTGGTCTCCTTCTTCACCAACGCCCGCTACCGCGTGCTGCACCGGCACTGGGCCGAGACCGCGCCCGACGTGGCCGCCGCCTTCCGGGCCGACGCGGCGCGCTATCCGGACGATCGGGAGTTCGACCGCATCGCCGCCGACCTGACCGCGGTCAGCCCGGAGTTCGCCGACCTGTGGGCGCGCCACGACGTGGCCGAGCACACCAGCGCGGTGAAGGCCGTCGATCATCCTGAGGCCGGGACGCTGATCTTCGATGCCACGCTGCTGCCGCTGCCCGAGCATCCCGGGCACCATCTGATCCTGCACAATCCCCGGCCGGGCACCGACACCCTCCAGCGGCTGGAGAAGCTGATGCGCGAGCGCAGCCTGGTGGTGGCACACCCAGGATGAGCGAACACTGCCGAGTCCGCCGCCGCGACCGCAGGATCGTGCCATGAGCAGCAGCGACAGGCGGATGAAGACAGTGACCATTCCGGAGTTCGGCGGAGCCGAGGTGCTCCGCGTCGACGAGGTGGCGATCCCCGAGCCCGGCCCGGGCCAGGTCTCCATCGACGTGGCGTACGCCGGCGCGAACTTCGCCGAGATCCTCTACCGGCGCGGCGTGGTGGACGTGCCGCTTCCCTTCGTGCCGGGGATCGAGGTCGCGGGCCGGATCCGCGCCGTCGGCGCCGGCGTCGAGGGCCTGGCGGCCGGTCAGCCGGTGGCCGCGTTGACGATCGTCGACGGCGGCGGCTACGCCGAGGTGGTGGTCACCTCCGCCGCCCTGGTCGCTCCGCTGGACGGCCTGGACATCGAGCCGGCCGTCGCCGCGGCACTGCCGTCCAACGGCACCACCGCCTTCCTCGTGCTCGATCGGGTGGCGCGTATCGAGCCCGGCGAGAGCGTCCTGGTCCACGCCGCGGCCGGCGGTGTGGGCAGCCAACTGGGCCAGGTCGCCCGCCTGCTGGGCGCGGGCCGCGTGGTGGGCACGGTCGGCGGCCAGGCCAAGATCGAGACCGCCAGGAGCTTCGGCTACGACGAGGTGATCCTCCGCGACCGGCTCGCCGACGCCGGAGAGTTCGACATCGTGGTCGACATGGTCGGCGGCCCGGCTCGCCGTGCGAGCCTGGAACGGCTGGCGCCCATGGGACGCCTGGTGGTGATGGGCAACGCGTCGGGCGCCGAGGACGTCGGCGTCCCGGCCAACGAACTGTGGTTCGCCAACAAGACCGTCTCCGGGTTCAACCTGGCGGCGTTCTCCGCGGCATTCCCCGAGGAGGCGGGCCGGGCGCTGCGCCGCGCGGTGGAGGCCGCGGCGAAGGGGACCCTGCGGGTGCGGGTCGAGGCGCTGCCCCTGGAAAGGGCGGCCGAGGCACACCGCCGCATCGAGTCGGGGGCGACCACCGGCAAGCTGGTTCTCCAGGTCGCGACGCCCTGATCCGCGTCCGGCCTCGCTCAGCGGATGCGGCGGATGAGGCCCGCCGCCACGCGGCCCACGATGAGGTACACCACGGCCGCGATTCCGTAGTTGACGAGGACCCCTACACGTTCGTCCTTGGGCACGAACATGTCGCGGAATCGCCACGCGAACCAGTCCGCCCCGTCGTTCACCGTTCGGACGATCGAGTTGTCGCGATTCGCGGAGAAAACCACGAACGCGATGTGCAGGGCGAGAAGCACGCAAATGATCATTGCCAGGATCCGGACGAGGTCGGCCGCCGTGCCGGACGCGCGACGCACGCCCGTACGCAGGGATTCACCGTCGCGTGAGCGGTGCCCCGGCCCTCGATGCGTGGTGGTGGGCTCCGTCTGGGCCGCGGGGTCCGATCTCCCGGCGCTGCCGGACTCCGCGTTGTCCGCCTTAGTCGTCTTTTCTGATTCTTCCTGCCTTTTCGTCATATGCATTTCCTACTCGGGGGAGCGATCTGCCGGTGACGTGGTTTGGATGATCGGCACTGGGTATATCCGCATCGCGTTAACCGTTGTTTCGGGCTCGTTCTAATGCGAGTTCCGCCGGTGACGAAATCCATAGATCCAGATTTCGCGCAGACTCCGCGCCCTCCCACTCGGATCCCGTCGCATCGCCACTGCCGGGAGGGCGCGGGCACGCGGTCCCCGGGGCCGTACGTACCCTGGGGGCCGTGATCTCCGTGGGCTTCGACCTGGACCTGACTCTCGCCGACACCCGGAAGGGTATCGCCGCCGCCTTTGTCGCCCTCTCCGAGCGGACCGGCGTTCCGATCGACACCGCCGCCGTCGTGTCCCGGCTCGGACCGCCGCTGGAGATGGAGCTGGCGAACTGGTTCCCCGCCGAGCGCGTGGACGAGATGGCCACGATCTACCGAGGCTTCTACGGCGAGATCGCCGTGCCCGCGACGGTCACCATGCCCGGCGCCGCCGAGGCCGTCGATGCGGTGAAGGCGTGCGGCGGGCGCGTGATCGTCGTCACCGCCAAGAACCAGGTGCACGCCGAGGAGACCGTACGGGCCCTCGGCCTGAAGGTCGACGAGGTGGCGGGGGGACTGTTCAGTACCGCCAAGGGCACGGCACTGAGCCGTTTCGGTGCCACCGCGTACGTGGGCGATCACGTCGCCGACGTCGACGCCGCCCGGGCGGCCGGAGCGCGCAGCGTGGCCGTCGCCACCGGCCCGTACGACGCGGAGGCGCTTCTGGCGTACGGAGCCGATATCGTGTTGCCCGATTTGCGGGTTTTCCCGGAGACTTTGACCGAACTGATCAACCCAGGCCCCTCGTCGAGGCAATAACCTTGATATGGCCTGTCCGGACAAGAGCTAGCAACGAGGTCACCTGTGCCCAGTGGCAAGGTCAAGTGGTACAACGCCGACAAGGGGTTCGGCTTTCTCACCCGTGACGACGGCGGTGAGGTCTTCGTGCATTCCTCCGCCCTGCCCGCGGGGACCGACTCGCTCAAGCCCGGTCAGCGCGTGGAGTTCGGCGTCGTCGAGGGCCGCAAGGGCCAGCAGGCACTGAGCGTACGCACGATCGACGCGCCGCCCTCGGTCGTCAAGTCCAAGCGCAAGAAGCCGGACGAGATGGTCATCCTCGTCGAGGACCTCATCAAGCTGCTCGAGGGCGTCTCCACCACCTACCGCCGGGGCAAGCACCCCGACAGCAAGATGGCCAGGAAGATCGGCGAGGTGCTGCGCGCGGTCGCCGACGACTTCGACCAGCACTGACCTCCCGGCGTCGGCGCACCGCGGCCCCTGTGCGGGTCGGGGCGGGTTCCCCGCCTGCGCGGGGCCCGGTGGCGCGCTCAGGCCGCGGTGTCGGCCACGGTCGGCTCGCCCTCCGTGCGGTCGCCTCCGCGGCGGCGTGCGCTGCGGCGGGCCGCCCGCCGGTAGATGAGCATGACCAGCGTGGCGGCCAGGGCGGCGGCGACGATCGCCAGGGCGATGTGGCCGTTCGAGGCGATGATCGACATGCCCAGGCCGGCCAGGCCGCCGAGCACCCAGACGAGCTGATGGATCGTCTCCGACACGGCGAACGTGGAGGAACGGACCTCCTCGCCGATCTCGCGCTGGACGATCGCGTCGAGGCCGAGCTTGCCGAGCGACTGGCCGAGCGCGCCCACGAACGCGACCACGAGCGCCGCCACGAGGCCGAAGAACACCGCGCACACCGCGGCCGTCACCGTCGCGAACGCGAGCGTGCTGAACACGATGCCCACCGGCGCCCGCGCCTTGAGCAGCGCGCCCATGGCCGTGCCCACGAGCCCGCCGGCCCCGGCGGAGGCGGCCAGCATGCCGAGCGCGATGTTGGGCGAGACCGGGTGCACGAACTCCTTGGTGCGCAGCAGGAACGCCAGGTACAGGATCAGGAAGCCCGACAGCGCCCGCAGCGCGGCGTTGGCGCGGATCGCCTCGCCGACGACCGGGCCGACGCGCAGCAGCGTGCGCCAGCGGCCGGCCGTGTCCGCACCGGCCTGCGCGGGAGCGTCCTCCGCGTCGGGGGCGGGCTCGGCCTCGGGGGTGTCGACGTGGGCGGGCAGCCGGATGCCGAGGACCGCCCCGGCGAGGAACACGACCGTGGCGATGCGCAGCGCCCAGCCCGCGTTGGTGACCGCGACCAGCCCGGCGCCGAGCGGCGCGGTGATCGACGCGGCGACGAGGCCGCAGAAGGACGCGCGGGCGTTGGCCGTGACCAGATTGAGATCTTCGGGCAGCACGCGCGGCGTCACGGCGCTCCGGGAGACGCCGAAGGCCTTGGACAGCACCAGCGCGCCGAACGCCGCCGGCAGCAGGGTCAGCGGGTCCTTGTGCAGGACGGCGCCGGCCATGCCCCAGCACAGCAGGCCGCGGGCGAGCATCGTGCCGGCGATGGCGATGCGCCGCGCGTGACGCATGTGGTCGAGCGTGGGTCCGATGAGCGGCGCGACCAGGGCGAACGGGGCCATCGTGACCAGGAGATACAGCGCCACCTGGCCTTGTGCCTGCTTGACGTCGAGATTGAAGAACATGGTGCCCGCGAGGGCCACCGCGATCAGAGCGTCTCCGGCGCTGTTGACCGCGCCCAACTCGATCAGGTTGCCCAGCCCCGTCCGGCCGGCGCCGCCGGCGTGGGTGGCGCGGCGTGTCGTACGCCCGATGCTCCGGGTCATCGTGCGCACCGCCCGTCCGGCGCCTCCCGCCCGTGACCGCAAACTCATGACGTAAGTCTGCCTCTTCGGGGCAAACCCATGCCCCTGTATGGGCGACAATCGTTTATGTGAGTCCAGTGCGTTCCAGCAGCCCGGCCGCCGCGAGGCGCAGCCGTACACCCGTGGTCGACGCGGCTGCGGCAGCAGCCGTCGACCTGGCCCGCGCCGCGGCCGAGGAGACCTCGGTTCCGGAGTACGTCGGTGATCACCTTGGTCTGCTACCCGAAGGCGACCGGGTCGTCACCCACTATTTCGCCTGCCTGGATCCGGCGTACCGCGGGTGGCGCTGGGCCGTCTCGGTCGTCCGCGCCGCGCGCGCCAAGAACGTCACGGTGAGCGAGAGCGTGCTGCTTCCGGGCGACGACGCGATGCTCGCGCCGGCCTGGGTGCCCTGGAGCGACCGGCTGCGCCCCGGTGACCTGGGCCCGGGCGACCTGCTGCCGACCCAGGCGGACGACGATCGGCTCGTGCCCGGGTTCACCGACGTGTCGGGCACCTCGGGCGAGACCGACGAGGAGCTGTTCTGGGAGCTCGGCCTCGGCCGCCACCGGGTGCTGTCCGCCGAGGGTCGCGACCAGGCCGCGGCCCGCTGGCACTCCGGCGACGCCGGTCCGGCGACGCCGATGGCCCGCTCGGCACCGGCGCACTGCGCCACCTGCGGCTTCTTCGTACCGCTGGCGGGCTCGATGCGGCAGGCGTTCGGGGTGTGCGCCAACGAGTACGCCCCCGACGACGGCAAGGTCGTGTCCCTCGACCACGGGTGCGGCGCGCACTCGGAGGCCGTCGTGATGCCGGCCGCGGCCGAGTCGGCGCCGCCGATCGTGGACGAGATGGGCTACGACGTCATGCCCTCCGCGTCGCTCACCGACGAAGAGGCCCTGGGCCACAGCTGAGCCCACGGGCGGGGCCGTCTCACGGCGGGGCCGTGAGACCGGCCGCGGACACCCGCCCGCGCCATGGGGCGGCGGGCGGTGAAAGGCGCGCGATGGAGGATCCGTACGGCACCGCCGCGATCCGGGCCCGGGTCCTGGCGGCCTGGTCGGCGTCCCCGGCCCGCTTCCGCGAGGACGCGAACACCGAGGAGGACCACGCCCGCGGCGGCTACCGCGACCGCGTGGTGGTGGAGCTCGCGCAGAACGCCGCCGACGCGGCGCTGCGCGCCGGGGTTCCCGGGCGGATCCGGTTCACCCTGCGCGACGGGGTGCTGACGGCCGAGAACACCGGTGCCCCGCTGGACGCCGCCGGCGTCGAGGCGCTGAGCACGCTCCGGGCGTCGGCCAAGCGCGACGAGACCGGGTCGGCGGGCCGCTTCGGCGTCGGCTTCGCGGCCGTCGTCGCGGTGAGCGACGAGCCGTCGATCGTCTCTCGCCGTCCCGGCGGGGCCGTCCGGGGCGTCGCCTGGTCGGCGGCCGGCACGCGCCGCGAGGTCGCGGCCGTCCCCGAGCTGAAGGACGAACTCGACCGGCGCGGCGGCGACGTGCCCGTGCTCCGCCTGCCGTGGCCCGCCGACCGCACGGGCCTCCTTGAGGGCGGGGGCGCGGACCTGCGCGAGGGTGATGGTGCGGACCCGCCCTGGGGTGACGGTGCGGACCTGCCCGGGAGTGGCGGGGCGGGCCTGGCCGGGGCTGACGGTGCGGGCCTGCCCGAGGGCTACGACACCGTTGTGCGGCTTCCGCTGCGTGACGCCGCCGCCGAGACGCTCGTACGGCGGCTGCTCGACGAGGCCGGGCCCGCGCTCCTGCTCGCCCTGCCCGCCCTCGCCGAGGTCGTCATCGACGCCGGGGAACCCCGTACGCTCACCGCGACCTGGCACCCGGGCGGGGAACGGCGCGGCGTGACGACCGGAACGGTGACCATCGACGGGCGTACCTGGCACACGGCGGAGGCGCGCGGCACCGCCGACGCGGCCCTGCTCGCCGACCGGCCCGTGGAGGAGCGGGCCGGCTGGCAGGTCCGCTGGGCCGTGCCCGAGGGCGAGCTTCCCGCAGGGGTCCCGGCCGTGATCCACGCCCCGACCCCCAGCGACGAGCCGCTCGGCCTGCCCGCGCTGCTGCTCGCGAGCTTCCCGCTCGCGCCGGACCGGCGGCACGTCGCGCCCGGTCCGCTCACCGACTTCCTGGTCGAACGCGCGGCCGGGATCTATCCGGCGCTGCTTCCGCCGACGCCCCGGCTGCTCGACCTCGTCCCCGGGCCGGTCGCCAAGGGCGAGCTGGACGCGCGGCTCCGCCGTGCCGTCCTCGCGCGCCTGCCGGACACCCCGCTGCTGCCCGTGCCCGCACGGCCGTCCGAGGGCGGCCACATCGTCGGCGACGACCCCGCCGAGCTCGCCTTCGGCCCGGAGGAGGAGGCCGTCCTCGTCCGCGGACGGGACACGGCCGTCGTGGACGGTCCCGCCGCGCTGCCGGACGTTCTCGCCGAGGTCGTGCCCGGCCTGCTGCCCGCCGACTGGCCGGCGCGGCATCCGGCCCTCGCCGCGCTCGGCGTACGGCGCCTGAGCGTCGCCGACGTGGTCGACGCGCTCGCCGGCGTGGACGCCGGGGCCGGCGACCCCGCCTGGTGGCGGCGGCTGTACGCCGCGCTGGAGGGCGCCGACCGCGAGGCGCTGACCGGGCTGCCGGTGCCGCTCGCCGACGGCCGTACGGTGCGCGGCCCGCGCGGGCTGCTCGTCACGGACCCGGACGGGCTCGACGCGCTCGGCCTGCGGATCGTGCACCCGGACGCCGCGCACCCGCTGCTGCTCCGGCTCGGCGCGGTGGAGGCCGGGCCGCGCGCCGTCCTGACCGACCCCGCGACCCGCGCGGCGGTGGCCGCCTCCTACGACGAGGAGGACCCCGAGCCGATCTGGACCGCCGTCCTGACGCTCGTCGCCCGCGCCCGCCTGCGGCCCGGGGAGGAACCGTGGCTGGCGGAGCTGGCGCTGCCGGGCGAGGACGGCGAGCCGTACCCGGCCGGGGAGCTCCTGTTGCCCGGCGCCCCGCTGGCCGGCGTGGTGGCCGAGGACGCGCCGTTCGGCGTCGTGGACGCCGGCCTGGTCGAACGCCACGGCGCCGAGACGCTCGAGGCCACGGGCGTGCTGCGCACCTTCGCGCTCGTCCGCGACGAGGACGTCATCGAGCCCGAGCACGACCTCGACGGTGAGGAGGAGTGGGCGGACGAGCTCGGGGAGGGCTTCGTGGTGCCCGAGTTCACCGCGGTGCGCGACCTGGAGTTCGTGGCCGACTGGCCGGGCGCGTTCGCGCTGCTGGCGGAGCCGCCGCTACGCGCCGCGGTCACCGAACCCGCACGCGTGATCCTCGCGGACGGGCGGACCTCCACGGTCCCGTCGTACACCGCGTGGTGGCTACGGCGGCATCCGGTCCTGGACGGGCGGCGACCCGGCGAGCTGTGCCTGCCGGGCGACCTGGAGGACCTGTACGACCTGGCGCCGCCGGGCCTGGACCCGGAGCTGCTGCGGGCGCTCGGCGTCCGGACGACGCTCTTCGCGCTGCTCGACGAGCCGGACGGCGCGGCCGAACTGCTCGACCGGCTGGCCGACCCCGCGCGTACGGTCTCGCGCGAGCGGCTGCGCGACCTGTGGCGCGCCCTTTCCGCGGCCGATCTGGACGTGCCGGCGCCGGCGGAGGTCCGCGCGTTCGTGGACGGCGAGCCGGAGGTGGTGCCGGCGGGAGATGTGATCGTCGTGGACCGGCCCGACCTGCTGCCGCTGCTGACGGGGCAGCCGCTGCTGTTCGTGCCGGTCGAGGTCGCCGACGCGCTGGAGCTGGCCTTGGGGAGCGAGGAGGTGCCGGGCTCGATCGAGTCGGCGGGCACCCCCCGGCCGGTGCCGGACGTCCTGCGCGCCGTCCTGCCGGAGGCGCCCGAGACGTACGTGTGTCACGAGAAGCTCATGGTCGACGGCGTGGCGGTGCCGTGGTGGTACGACGAGGGCACGGTCCACGCGAGCGCTCCGGCGGGCCTGGCCCGGGGCGCGGCGTGGGCGTGCGGTCGCTGGAGCGACCGCCTGCTCGCCGAGGCGGCGCTGCGCGACCCGGACGCCCTGCCCACCCTGCTGGCCGAGGCCGAGCTGGGCTGACCGGCGGTTACTCGGGCGGGGCGCTCTCGGCGCGCTTGGCGGCGTGGCGTTCGGCCGCTGCGGCCCGGCCGCGCTGCAGGCGCGGGATGTACCAGCAGCCGAACACTCCCATGAGGAAGCCGACGAGGCAGACCCAGCGCCACCAGTGGTGGTCCGGCGCCAGCGGCACGATCAGCAGGATCACGAACGCCACCGCGAAGGCCGCCGCCCCGATGGCCGAGACGAGGACTTCGTTGGTCTCCATCGGGGGCGGGTCGGGTTGCCGCGTCATGAGATCAGCGTATCGGCCGCCCGGTATCAGGGGCAGAGCCGCAGATCACGTCGCGAAGGTCTTCCGCCCGCATTGTCTGGTCTGTCACTCTGCGTACGTCATTTTTCGACTCGGGGCCCTGGACTAGGAGAGAGAAGGACGTGACGACGACGACAGTGGCCGCCGAGCCGCGGAACGGCCTGGATCGATATTTCAAGATCACCGAACGCGGCTCCACCGTCGGTCGGGAGATCCGTGGTGGTCTGGCGACGTTCTTCACCATGGCGTACATCGTCGTGCTGAATCCGTTGATCATCGGAACCGTGCCGGACAAGACCGGTGCGGTGCTCGGCATCCCCAAGGTCGCGGCCGCCACCGCGCTCGTGGCGGGTGTGATGACGATCCTCATGGGCGTGGCGGGGCGGTTCCCGCTGGCGATCGCGACCGGGCTCGGCCTGAACGCCTTCGTCGCCGCGACGCTGGCCCCGGCGATGACCTGGCCCGAGGCGATGGGCCTCGTGGTGGTCGAGGGCATCGTCATCGCCATCCTGGTGCTCACCGGCTTCCGTACGGCGATCTTCCGGGCGGTGCCGGAGGGGCTGAAGGCGGCCATCGGCGTGGGCATCGGATTGTTCATCGCGCTGATCGGCTTCGTGGACGGCGGCTTCGTCCGCCGCGTGCCGAACGAGGCGAACACGACCGTCCCGGTGCAGCTGGGCATCTCCAACAACCTGCAGAGCTGGCCGGCGCTGGTGTTCGTGCTCGGCCTGCTCGTCACCGCGGTGCTCGTCGCCCGGCGGGTCAAGGGCGCCATCCTCATCGGCATCATCGGCACGACGATCCTGGCGATCATCGTCGAGGCCCTGGCCCACGCCGGCCCGACCGTCGTCAAGCCGGGCGTGGTCAACCCCAAGGGCTGGAGCCTGAACGTCCCGAAGCTGCCCGGCATCCACCACATCGCCGGCACGCCGGACCTGTCGCTGGTCGGCCACTTCACCCTGTACGGGGCGTTCGCCCGCGTCGGCGTGCTGGCCGCGATCCTGTTCGCGTTCACCCTGGTGCTGGCCGACTTCTTCGACGCCATGGGCACGGTCGTCGGCATCGGCAGCGAGGCGGGGCTGCTCGACGAGCGCGGCGCGCCGCCGAACATCGGGACCATCCTGTTCGTGGACGGCCTCGCGGCGGTGGCGGGCGGCGCCGGGTCGGTGTCGTCGGCGACCGGCTACGTGGAGTCGGCGGCCGGCGTCGGCGAGGGCGCCCGTACGGGCCTGGCGAACGTGGTCACCGGGGTGCTGTTCCTGGTGGCGATGTTCCTGGCCCCGATCGTGCAGATCGTGCCGTTCGAGGCGGCGACCCCGGCGCTGGTCGTGGTCGGCTTCCTGATGATGAGCCAGATTCGGCGCATCGACTTCTCCGACTACGAGATCGCCATCCCGGCCTTCCTGACCATGGTCATCATGCCGTTCACGTACTCCATCACGAACGGAATGGGCGCCGGCTTCATCTCGTACGTCGTCATCAAGACCGTCCGCGGTCGCGCCCGCGAGGTGCACCCGCTGCTGTGGCTGGTGGCGGCCCTGTTCGTGGCCTACTACGCCATCGTGCCCATCAAGGCGATCCTCGGCGTGAGCTGAGCCGGGGCCACCGCCGAGACGCGCAGTGGGGCCCCGGCCCCGCTGCGCGGGCTCAGAGCCCGCGCTCAGACGGTGATGACGAGCTTCTGCGCGGAGACGCCGTCTCGGAGCCGCCGCAGCGCGTCGGGGATGCGCGCGAGCCCGTCGCCGACGACGGTCGCGTCCGGTGCGGCGCGGTAGGCGCCGGTGGCGAGCGCGGCCGGGAGGAAGTCGACGTAGATCGCCGGCCCGACCTCGTTGTCCTTCAGGGTGCCGCCCCAGATCCCGCTCACCCGTACGCCGGGTCGCCGTGCCCGCGGGCCCCGCAGGCGCGTGACCCGCTCGGGCTGCGCCGACGTGACGCGCTTGCTGCCCGTCGTCCGGTGTGCGATCGCGACCGACGGGGCGAGCGACCCGGTCCCGATCGCGAGCGTGCCGGCGAGCGGGCCGTCGCCGATCCGCTCCACGATCTCGTCGACGGCGGTGCGGCTGCGGCGGTCGACCGCCTCGGCCGCGCCCAGCGATCGGACGTAGTCGAAGTTGCGCGGTGACGCGGTCGCCACGACCCGGTAGCCGGCGCTGCGGGCGAGCTGGATGGCGTTGCTCCCGACGCTCGTCGAACCGCCCCACACGAGCACCGTCTCCGGCCGGTCGACGGGGCCGGCGCCGGGCATCGCCAGCCCGAGGTGGTTCTCCTGGAACAAGCCGGTCGCCGCGGTGGAGAGCGTCAGCGGCAGCACGGCCGCCTGCTCGAAGGACAACGAGTCGGGGATGGGGGAGACCATGTGCTGCAGGAGCACGACGTAGTGCTGGAAGGCGCCCTCCGCCGCGCGGTTCTGCGACTTCTCGACGCCGAACGCGTGCCCGAGGACGCGGTCGCCCGGGCGCAGCCGCGTCACGCCGGGGCCGACCTCGACGACCTCGCCGGCGACGTCCGAGCCCACGACGGCCGGGAAGGTGAGCCAGGGCAAGACCACGCGGTACAGGAAGCGCGGTATGCCATCGACGGGGTTCACGGCGACGGCCCGCGCTCGGACGACGACCTCGTTCGCCGCCGGGTGCGTGTAGGGGGCGGGCCCCACCTCGAAGGGCGCGCCTCGTTTCCGCAGCCAAAGTGCGGTGTTCTGCTCGGTCATCTCCGGGTCTCTTTCCGCTGGGTGGGGGCCGCGTCGTCGGATCACGCGAGCCGCACCCGCAGACTAGACACCGTCTAGAATCTAGTCAATGTCTACTTTGAGGGTACCGTTGGAGCCGTGTCCGAGCGGCCTTTCCATCACGGCAATCTCCGCGCCGTCCTGCTCGACCGGGCGGAGACGGTGCTTCGTGAGCGTGGGATCGACGCGCTGTCCCTCCGGGAGCTGGCGCGCGAGGCGGGTGTCAGTCACGGGGCCCCGCGGAGCCACTTCATCGATCGGAACGCGCTGCTCGACGCGCTGGCCGAACGCGGCTTCATCCGGCTCGCCGACGAGATCCGCGAGGCGGTCTCACGCGCGCCCGGCGACCACGCGCGCGCCCTTCGCGCGGCGGGTTCGGCGTACCTGAGGTTCGCCGTGCGGGAGCCGGCGCTGCTCGATCTCATGTTCGCCACGAAGGTGGACGGCCCCTCGGAGGCGGTCCGGACCGCCGCGGAGCGCCTGTTCGCCACCATGACCGGCATCATGGACGTGGGTGTGGAGGCGGGCGCGTACGACGCGGGCGACGTCGGCCGGCTGACGCTGCTGCTGTCCGCGACCACCCAGGGCATCTCGGCGCTCGTCACGTCCCGGCGGGTCACGACGGCCCAGGGTGAGGCGCTCATCGACGACGCGATCACCATCTTCCTCGCGGGGGCGTCGGCCGTACGGTAGCGAGGCCGGGTCGGAGTACTAACCGGGAGCTATCCGACATACGCTTTGATCCATGGGGACGGGGCGGCGGAGACGCCGCTCTGTCCCCGTCTCAGACCAGGTCATCCCGGCCGTGACGAGCGCTGGGGCCGTCACGTCCGGCCGAGGTGGCCGGCGTCGGGCGGCCCGGTGGTGCGCGGGAGCCCGCCCGGCGGTCAGGAGAGCGCGCCGTCGTCCCCACGAAGAAGGAGAGAGCCGAAGTCTTTCGTCTCGCTAACGAAGTGGCGGAATAGACAATCGTCCTATATCGTTAGCAAGAGTAATGACTCCAGCTAATGAACATGCAAACGTCACAGACCAGAAGCCGTGCGGGCCTGGCGGCGGCCCTGCGCGTCTCGATCTCACGACTCTCACGCCGCATGCGCGCCGAGGGCGGTCACTCCTTGAGCGCCACGCAGATCGGAGCGCTCGGCGCGGTGGCCCGGCACGACGCTCTCACCCCTGGCGAGCTCGCCGCGCACGAAAAGGTGCAGCCGCCCTCGATGACCCGGACGATCGCGCGGCTGGAGGCGGACGGCCTGCTGACCCGCAGCCCGCACCCGACCGACCGGCGGCAGGTGGTGCTCAGTCTGACGGCGGCGGGCGACAAGCTGCTGAAGGAGGAGCGTCGGCGCAAGGAGGCCTGGCTGGCGCAGCGGCTCGCGGAGCTGACGCCGGAGGAGCAGACCATTCTGCGGCAGGCGGCACCGATCCTGGAGAGGCTCAGCCACGGCTGAGCCTTTTCCGCTCCCTCCACAACCGCAACTACCGGCTGTTCTCGGCCGGCCAGGTCGTCTCCAACACCGGCACGTGGATGCAACGCGTGGCCCAGGACTGGCTGGTACTGAACCTCACCCACGGCAGCGGCACCGCGCTCGGCATCACGACCGGCCTGCAGTTCCTGCCGCTGCTGCTGTTCGGCCTGTACGGCGGTGTGATCGCCGACCGGTTCCCCAAGCGCCGGATCCTTATGATCACCCAGCTGGCGATGGGGATGCTCGCGCTGGTCCTGGGCGTCCTCGCGCTCACCGGCAGCGCGCAGGTGTGGCACGTGTACGCGCTCGCGTTCGGGCTGGGCGTGCTGACCGTGGTGGACAACCCCACGCGCCAGACGTTCGCGGTCGAGATGGTCGGGCCCAACGACTTGTCCAACGCCATCGCCCTCAACAGCGCGATCTTCAACACGGCCCGCATCCTCGGCCCGGCCATCGCGGGCGGGCTGATCGCCGCGATCGGCACCGGCCCGGTCTTCATCGTCAACGCCGCCTCGTACCTGGCCGTGCTGCTCGGGCTCTACCTGATGCGCGACGAGGAGCTGTACATCCGGCCGCGCGTGCCGCGGGCCAAGGGCCAGTTGCGTGAGGGCCTGCGCTACGTCCGCGACCGCCGCGACCTCGTCATGCTGCTGATCGTCCTGTTCTTCGTCGCGGCGTTCGGCATGAACTTCCAGATGACGACCGCGCTGATGAGCCGGGAGGTCTTCCACAGCGGCGCCGGTTCGTTCGGCCTCGCCTCGACCATGCTCGCGGTCGGCGCCGTGTCGGGCTCGCTGCTGTCCGCCCGCCGCAAGCGGCCCCGCATGCGCCTCATGCTCATCGCCGCCGCCGCGTTCGGCGTCCTGGAGATCGTGAGCGGCGCGATGCCGACGTACGTCCTGTTCCTCGTGGCGCTCATCCCGACCGGCGTCGCGCTGCTGACCTTCAACACGACCGCGAACGCCGTCATGCAGCTCAGCGTGCCGTCCTGGATGCGCGGGCGCGTGATGGGCCTGTACATGCTGGTCTTCGCCGGCAGCTCGCCGATCGGCGCGCCGCTCCTCGGCTGGCTCGCCGAGGTCTTCGGGCCGCGTTCGGGCCTGATCATCGGCGGCGTCGTCTCCCTGGCCGCCGTGACGGTCGTCGTGGCGATCATGGCGCCGCGCTCGGCGCTGAACGCGCTACGGCCCCGTGTGGCCGAGACGGAGTGAGACCCTGATGGCGTGAGACTCTTCGTCGCGCTCATCCCGCCGGCGCACGTGCTGGACGAGATCGCGGCGGCCTTCGCGCCGTACCGTGACTGGCCGCACCTGCGGTGGACCGGCCGGGACACCTGGCATGTGACGCTGGCCTTCTACGGCGAGGTCGACGAGCCGACCGCCGCGCGGCTGCGCCCCCGCCTCGAACGCGCCGCCGCGCGTCACCCCCGGCGGGAGCTGGCGTTCGCGGGCGCGGGGGCGTTCCCCAGGGCACGGTCGGCGCGCACGCTGTGGACCGGCATCCAGACCGACCTCCAGCGCCTGGCGGACTCCTGCCGGGCCGCCGGGCGCCGCGAGGGCATCGACACCGGCCGCGCCCTCCGCTTCCACCCGCACCTCACCGTCGCCCGTACGCGGGCCCCACGCGACCTCAGGGCGGTCGTGGAGGGGCTCGCGGCGTACGAGGGGATGCCGTGGACGGCCGGCGAGATCCACCTCGTCCAGAGTCACCTCGGCGGCGAGGTGCGCTACGAGACGCTCTGCCGCTGGCCGCTCAGGGACGCCACGGCGAGCCGGTGATCCGCTCGTAGACCTCGGTGTAGCGGGCCTGGGTGGCCGCCACGACGTCGTCGGGGATCGGAGGGCCCGGAGGCGTACGGTCCCAGCCGGCCACCGACGAGGACCAGTCGCGGACGAACTGCTTGTCGAGCGAGTGCTGCGCACGGCCCGGCTCCCAGGCGTCGGCCGGCCAGAACCGGGAGGAGTCCGGCGTCAGCACCTCGTCGGCGAGCACGATCGTGCCGTCCGGGGCGCGTCCGAACTCCAGCTTGGTGTCGGCGATGATGACGCCGCGCTCACGGGCCAGGTCCGCGCCGCGCCGGTAGACCTCCAGCGTCAGGTCGCGCAGGCGCTCGGCGGTCTCGGCGCCGATCTCGCGCACCACGTCGTCGAAGGTGATGAACTCATCGTGCCCGGTCGTCGCCTTCGTGGTCGGGGTGAAGACGGGTTCGGGCAGCCGCGACGCCTCGACCAGCCCCGGCGGCAGCGGCACCCCCGACACGGTGCCCTGCTTCTCGTACTCCTTCAGCCCCAGTCCGGCCAGGTAGCCCCGGGCGATGAACTCGACCGGGAACATCTCCAGCCGCCGGCACCGGATCGCCCGCCCGGCCCACTCCGCCGGCACGTCCTCGGAGATCACATGGTTCGGCACCACGTCGGCAAGCCGATCGAACCACCACAGCGAAAGCTGGGTCAGGATCGCCCCCTTGCCCGGGATCGGGGTGGGCAGGACGACGTCGTAAACACTGACCCGATCTGAAGCAACGAGAATCAGATCGTCACCGTCAGCGTAAACGTCCCGAACCTTGCCGGAGTGAACCAGCTCCATGTACCCCCCATTTCGCGAAACCCGTACCCGAACGTACCCGCCGTGAGGGGCTCGCCCTTGTGAGGGGTCCCCTCAACCGCCCCTGGCCTGGTGAACGGTCCCCTCACACGGCGCGGTTCACGCGCTCTCGGCGCGGCTCTCCAGGCGGTGGGTCAAGGACGTGTGGCGGCGGCCCGTGCCGGCGGTGCGGACGGCTGCGGCCAGGGCGCGGCGTGAGCCGGCCAGCACGACCAGTTTCTTCGCCCGGGTCACCGCGGTGTAGAGCAGGTTTCGCTGGAGCATCATCCAGGAGCTGGTCGTCAGGGGGATGACCACCGCCGGGTACTCGCTGCCCTGCGAGCGGTGGATGGTCACCGCGTAAGCGTGGGCCAGTTCGTCCAGTTCGGCGAAGTCGTACGGGACGCTCTCGTCCTCGTCGGTGCGTACGGTCAGGGACTGCTCCTCCAGCGACAGGGCGGTGACCACGCCGACCGTGCCGTTGAAGACCCCGGCGGCGCCCTTGTCGTAGTTGTTCCGGAGCTGGGTGACCTTGTCGCCGACGCGGAAGACCCGGCCGCCGTAGCGGCGTTCCGGCCGGTCGTCGCGGTGCGGCGTCAGCGCCTCCTGCAACAGGGCGTTGAGGTTGCCCGCGCCGGCCGGCCCGCGGTGCATCGGGGTGAGCACCTGCACGTCGCGTCGCGGGTCGAGGCCGAACTTTCGCGGAATGCGGCGGGCCACGATGTCGACCGTCAGCTCCGCCGTGGGCTCGCTCTCCTCGCACGGGAACAGGTAGAAGTCGGGGAACCCGCGCACGTGGGGCGCCTGCCCGGCGTTGATGCGGTGCGCGTTGACCACGATCCCGGACTCCTGCGCCTGCCGGAAGATCTTGGTGAGCCGGACCCGGGGCACCGAATCGGCGGCGAGCAGGTCGCGCAGCACCTCGCCCGCGCCGACCGACGGCAGCTGGTCGACGTCGCCCACCAGCAGCAGGTGCGCGCCGCGCGGCACGGCCTTGACCAGCTTGTTCGCGAGGATCACGTCGACCATCGAGGTCTCGTCCACGACGATCAGATCGGCGTCGAGGGGGTTGTCGCGGTCGAACTCCGGCTCACCACCCGGCTGGAGTTTGAGCAGCCGGTGCACGGTCGCGGCGTCGTGGCCGGTCAGCTCGGCGAGCCGCTTGGCCGCCCGCCCGGTCGGCGCGACCAGCAGCACCTTGGCCTTCCGCGCGGCGGCCAGCTCGACCACGGACCGTACGGTGAAGCTCTTGCCGCAGCCCGGCCCGCCCGTGAGCACGGCGACCCGTGAGGTCAGCGCCAGGCGCACCGCCTCCTCCTGCTCGGGCGCGAGGTCGGCGCCCGTGCGGCGGCGGAGCCAGGCGAGCGCCCGCTCCCAGTCGACGTCCTGGAACGCGGGGAGACGGTCCTCCTTCGCGCGCAGCAGGTCCAGCAGGCCGCCGGCGAGGGAGCGTTCGGCGCGGTGGAACGGCGGCAGGTAGACGGCGGGCACCTCACCGTCGCCCACCGGAACCCGCTCGCGTACGACCTCCTCCGCGGCGACGGCGTCGTCCACACAGGGCGGAACGAGCTCACGCGGCACCTCGAGGATCTTCACGGCCTCCGTGACGAGGTTCGGCTCGGGCAGGTAGCAGTGCCCGTTGTCGGCGGCCTGGGAGAGCGTGTACCGGAGGCCGGCCTTGATCCGCTCGGGAGCGTCGTGGGGCATCCCCAGGGCGCGGGCGATGGTGTCGGCGGTGCGGAACCCGATGCCCCAGACGTCGGCGGCCAGCCGGTACGGGTCCTTGCGCACCACCTCGATGGACTGGTCGCCGTACTTCTTGTAGATGCGCACGGCGAGCGAGGTGGACACGTCATGCCCCTGCAGGAAGACCATGACCTCCTTGATGGCCTTCTGCTCCTCCCACGCCTCGCCGATCCGCTTCGAGCGCTTGGGGCCCAGCCCGTACACCTCGACCAGGCGCGCGGGCTCCTCCTCGATGACGCGCAGGATGTCGGTGCCGAAGTGCTCGACCATCCGGTCGGCCATGACCGGCCCGATCCCCTTGATCAGCCCGGATCCCAGGTAGCGGCGGATGCCCTGGACGGTCGCGGGCAGGACGGTGGTGTACGAGCGGACCTCGAACTGGCGGCCGTACTTCGGATGCGTGGTCCAGCGCCCGGTGAGCCGCAGGCTCTCGCCGATCTGCGCGCCGAGGAGCGGACCGACGACGGTCAGCAGGTCCGGACCGGTCCGGTCGGTCGCGACCCGGGCGATCGTGTACCCGGTCTCCTCGTTGGCGTACGTGATCCGCTCGAGCACCGCCTCCAGCTCCCGCAGCCCCGTGGAGGCATCCGTTTGTCCGTCCTTCACATCGGACATGGTGCCCGAGCCGCCGCGCACGGGGGATATCGGCTGTTGGGAACCGGCAGACGACGCCTGGAATCGGGCCTAATCTGACTCAGCGTGAGCGAAAGAGTGCGCTTGGTATCGGCATTGGTCGCGAACCATCACGGCCCGTGGATCGTCGACGATATTCGCCGGTCGCCGGACGACGAATTCCACCGGTACGAGATCGACGATGGTGTCCTGATCGTGAGCCCCCGCCCTGCCTCCTACCATCAAGCCGCCCTGCTGGAGATCGCGGTCCTTTTGCGCGAGCCCGCCAGGACCGCCGGGCTGGAGGTGCTTCCGGAGGTGGAGATCGTCGCTGACCACCGTGACGACTGGCTGAAGGTCCCCGACATCGCGGTGGTGACACGGGACGCCTTCGGCTCCGAGCCGCCGGCGCACGAGGCGGCCGACGTGGCGCTGGCGGTGGAGATCAGCGGCAGTAGGCAGAGCCGCCATCGGGCCTTCGGAGAGAAGCTCCATGCGTACGCAGAAGCCGGAATCCGGCACTACTGGGTCCTCGAACTGGCACCCGCTCCCAAGCTGACCGTGTTCGAGCTGGTCGGCACCGAGTACAAGCAGATCGCCTCGTCTCGCGAACTGATCGAGCTCTCCCGGCCGTTTCCCGTTGAGATCGATCCTGGGCGGCTGACGCGACCACGCCGGGGTTGATCGCCCGGGTCGCCGCCGGACTCGTACCCGGGGTCCGGTGGAGCGGGGGACCGCATAGGCTCATGGCGTGAACCGTGCTCCGCGATGGTTGTTGCCGGCCGTCCTGGCGGTCCTTCTGTCCGCCGTGGTCGTCGGCACGATTCTCCATTGAGTCGCCCGCGCCAGGCTTCACGCGCCCGGGGAGCGGTGAAGACCCAGAGCATGTCGCCGCGAGCCATGATCAGGACCCTTGCCGCCCTCCTGACCGTCGCGGCGACCGTGATCCCCGGCACCGCGCGTGCCGACGACGACGAGCCGAAGAAGCTCTGCACGATCAAGGACCCGCGCATCGGCGAGTCCAGCGGCCTGGCCGCCAGCCGGCGCCACCCCGGCATCGTCTACACCTTCAACGACTCCGACGGCCCGACGCAGATCTACGCCCTGGGCCCGGACTGCCGCACGCGGGCCACGCTGACGCTCGCCGGCGCGCGCAACCGCGACTGGGAGGCGATCGCGCTCGGACCGAACGGGATCTACGTCGGCGACATCGGCGACAACATGGACGGTGCCTGGCCGTACGTCACGGTCTACCGGATCCCCGAGCCGTCGGTGCTGCGCAGCCAGACGCTGCGCGCCACGGCGTACCGGATCAAGTACGCCGACGGCCCGCGCAACGCCGAGACCATGATGATCAACCCGCGTACGGGGCGGCTGTACATCGCGAGCAAGGCGTTCAGCGACTCCCTGTACGAGGGCCCCAAGCACCTCAGCACGAGCGGCTACAACATCATGCACAAGGTCGGCGACGCGCCGTTCTACGCGACCGACGGCGCGTTCGCGCCCGACGGCCGGACGTTCGTGATCCGCGGCTACTGGGGCGCGGAGATCTACAGTGCGCCCGGCAAGAAGATCACTGACGTGTCCATTCCGAACCAGCAACAGGGCGAGGGCATCACGTTCACCGCCGACGGCCGGTCGCTGTTGCTCAGCTCCGAGGGCCAGAAGCAGCCGCTGTGGCAGGTGCCGGTTCCGGCCAAAGCGCTGCCGGCGCGAACCAACAGCGGTTCCCCGGCGAACTCATCGGGAAAGGACGGTGCGAGTAGCGGGTCTACCAGCGGTTCGAAGAAGTTCCCGGTGGTCAGTCTGGTGCTGGTCGCCGGAGTGGTTCTGTTGATCGCCGGCCTGTTCGCTCGCAGACGAGGGTCATGACGGGATGGGCGCTGACATGTCACGATCTGTTCTCGTGAACCTCGAGTTGATCGGCCTTCGCGCTCCGGCGCGCCGGCTGCGTCCGGTGGCGGCCGGGCCCTTCGCCCTTCTCTCGCTGGTCATCGCACTGCTGCCGATCCGGCCGCCGGGGCTGTGGCTGGCCGCCGTGATCGCCTGTTACGCGCTGCCCTGGCTCCTGGGCCTGCGGGAACGGCGGCCGGGCCGCTGGCGGCTGTCCGCACGCGGCCTCGAGCGCCTCGCCGCCGACGGCACGGTGCTGGAGGCGTACGAGCTGAGCCGCGTCGAGGAGTTCGCGGTGACCGCGGACGACGGCGTTCTGACGATCTTCCACCGGTTCGGCGCCACCGTGGCGGGCCCGCTCGCCGAGATGGGCTTCGACCTGCTGAGCTTCTACATCACCGCACGGCGCCTCGGCATCACCACCCACGTGATCGACGGCGACCGGTCGCTCTTCGAGGACGACGGCCTGCCGCAGGAGGACGAGGCGCCGCGCGCCCTCGGCCGCCGGGCCGAGCAGCGGCTGCGCGACCAGGAGGCGGCCCTGCTCGCCGTGGCGCACGAGCCGCGGACCGCCACCCGCACCGACACCGGACACCTCGCCACGGCCACAACCGGCCGACGGCGCACGACCGCTCTCGGCGTCCTCGTCACGCTGCTCTCGCTGACGATGGTGACCCGGATCGCCCTGGAGGGCGGCGTGGAGATCGCCGGACGCCTGATGGGCGGCCTGTGGGCGCTCGTGGGCGGTGTGGCGATGATGGCCGCCCGCCGCCGCCGGCTGCGGAGCGCGCCGCTGACCTGGACCATCATGCCCTCGGAGCTGAGGATCCGGCACGCGACGGTGGGCGAGTGGCGGGTGCGGGGCGGCGCGGTGGCCGCGGCCGTCGTCGGTCCCGGCACGGCCATCGACCCGGTGACGGGACGGCCCGCGGCCGACCAGACCGTGGTCACACTGTTCGGCCACCGGCTCGAGGTGCTCGCCCGGCTGCCCGCACGCGGTCTGGACGCCTTCCAGCTCACCCACGCGCTGGACGAGCGCGGCTACCACGTCGTCACGCCCGACCAGGCCGTCCCGAGGCCCTCGGAGTACGGCCTGGCGGGGCTGCCGGAGATCTTCTCCCGCGTCCCCGGCGGACGCCTGGTCGTCGACGACGACGGCATCGGCTGGGCCGACGGCGCCGGCGACGTCATCCTGCGCATGCCGCGCGACCGCATCGGCGGGATGGAACTGCTCACCGTCGACGGGCACGCCTGGCTGCGGATGTACGACGACGAGGGCGACGAGTTCCTCGCGGCGCCGCTGTCGATGCTGCGGATCTCCCGCACCGACCTGCGCGACGCGGCGCGGCGCGTGCAGCTCCCGATCACCGACGCCGAGTACGACGCGTACGTCAACGCCGCCTTCTACGGCTCGATGACCCGCCTGGAGACCGCCGAGCCGGCGAAGGAGAAGCCGAAGAAGGCCCTGCCCGAGGCCCGGCTCGACGTCCCGACCCGCACGCGCGCGCTCGCCTACGCCGTGACCGCGACGCTGTGCGAGCTGGTCGCGGTGCTGGGCTCGCTGTGGCTGCGCGCCGACCTCGGCGGGTTCTGGCCGGCGGTGGCGTGGGCGGCGCCGATCGGGCTGGTCCTCGGCCTCGCGGGCGCGTGGCTGTACGACCGCAACCGCCCGCAGCTGCGCGTCTCGGCCTCGGGGATCTCCTCGGTGACGCGCCTCGGCCGTACGGAGTGGAGCGTCACCCGGCAGGCGCTGGGCGGCGTGGGCATCGACGAGGCGGAGGCGCCGCGCCTGGTCGTGTGGAGCCCGGCGGGCCGGGTGCTGCGCCGCGTGTCCTTCCCGCCGGACCTGGCCGAGCTACGCCGCGCCTGCGAGCGCCACGGCCTCCCCTGGGGCCCGCCCGACGCCGGCCACGGCGCCGCCCCACCCCCGGAGCTGTGACGGTGCCGTCCCGAGTGTTGTGAGGGGGCCCTTCACCTCGCCCTGGCGAGGTGAAGGGCCCCCTCACAGGCCGCTTCGCCGGCCACTCACAAGCGCTCTACGACGTGGTCGATGCACGCCGTCAGGGCTTCCACATCGGCTGGGTCGATGGCGGGGTACATCGCGATGCGCAACTGGTTGCGGCCCAGTTTGCGGTAGGGCTCGGTGTCGACGATGCCGTTGGCGCGCAGCACCTTGGCGACCGCGGCGGCGTCCACGCCCTCGAAGTCGATCGTGCCCACGACCTGGGAGCGCTGGGCCGGGTCGGTCACGAACGGCGTGGTGTAGGAGGTCTTGTCGGCCCAGGTGTAGAGCCGCTGGGCGGAGTCGGCGCAGCGGCCGGTCGACCAGGACAGGCCGCCCTGGGCGAGGAACCAGTCGATCTGCTGGGCCATGAGCATGAGCGTCGCCACGGCCGGGGTGTTGTAGGTCTGGTCCTTGCGCGAGTTGTCCACCACGACCTTCAGGTCGTAGAAGTCCGGGACGTAGCGTCCGGACGCGGCGATCTCCTCGATGCGGGCCAGCGCCGCCGGTGAGGCCAGGGCCAGCCACAGGCCGCCGTCGGAGGCGAAGCCCTTCTGCGGCGCGAAGTAGTAGACGTCGGTCTGGGCGACGTCGACGGGCAGGCCGGCGGCGCCGCTGGTGGCGTCCACGAGGACGAGGCCATCGGCGCCGGCGGGCCGCTCGATGGGCATCGCCACGCCGGTGGAGGTCTCGTTGTGCGTGAGGCCGTAGACGTCGACGCCGTCCTCGGCGGCCGGCAGCGCGTGCGTGCCCGGCGCGGACTCGATCACCGACGGGTCCGACAGCCACGGCGCCTTCTCGACGACCTTGGCGAACTTGGAGGAGAACTCCCCGAACACCACGTGCTGGGACCGCTCGCGCACGAGACCGAACGCCGCGGCGTCCCAGAACGCCGTCGTGCCGCCGTTGGACAGCAGCACCTCGTAGCCGTCCGGCAGCGCGAACAGCTCCGCCAGGCCCTCGCGGACCCGGGCGACGATCGACTTGACCGGCTTCTGCCGGTGGGACGTGCCGAGATAGGTCGCGCCGGAGGCGGCGAGCGCGGCCAGCTGTTCCTGACGGACCTTCGACGGGCCTGAGCCGAATCGGCCGTCCGCGGGCTTGAGGCTGTCTGGGATCACGATGTCGGTCACCTGACGAAGCCTAATCAAGCGACCCGGCCGGTCTCAGCCCGGTCCGCGATGTGAGACCCGGTCACGACGTCGTCGCCGCACCGTGCGTACCGCCAGCCACAGCAGCCCCAGCAGGCAGATCAGCGACACGCACGCCGGGTATCGCCAGGGCCGGCCGTCCTGCCGGGCGTCGACCGCCGCGGCGCCGGAGTCGTAGGACAGCAGCGCGAGCGCGGCGGCCATCACCCAGGCGACGACCCCACGGGAGGCGCGGTCGCGGCGCGTGCGGCGTTCTTCGCGCTCGCGTTCCTCCCGGAGCAGGGCGGCGTCGCGCTCGTCGGGGTCCTCATCGCCTGGGCCGGTGTACATGGTTCCCATGGTGGGGGAGGGACGGGTACGGCCCGCGGTGCCGGGGCATCCGCGGGCCGTGCTTGTCGCCTGCTCTCAGACCTTGGTGGTGAGCTCGGCGGAGCCGTCCACCTCGGACACCGAACGAGCCGACGGGCCGACGTAGCGGGCGCTGGGCCGTACGAGGCGGCCGGTGCGCTTCTGCTCCAGGATGTGCGCGGCCCAGCCCGCCGTGCGGGCGCACGTGAACATGGCCGGCATCATGTGCGGCGGCACCTCGGCGAAGTCGAGGATGACCGCGGCCCAGAACTCCACGTTCGTCTCGATCGGACGGTCCGGACGGCGCTCGCGCAGCTCCGCCAGCGCGGCGTCCTCCAGCGCCTTGGCCGCGTCGTAGCGGGCCGCGCCCAGCTCCTTGGCGGTGCGGCGCAGCACGCGGGCACGCGGGTCCTCGGCGCGGTAGACGCGGTGCCCGAAGCCCATGAGCCGCTCGTGGTGGTCGAGGATGTCGGTCACGACCTTGCGGGCGTCGCCGATCTGCTCGACCTTCTCGATCATCGGCAGGACACGGGCGGGCGCGCCACCGTGCAGCGGACCCGACATCGCGCCGATCGCGCCCGACATCGAGGCCGCGACGTCGGCCCCGGTGGAGGCGATGACGCGGGCGGTGAAGGTGGAGGCGTTCATGCCGTGCTCGGCGGCCGACACCCAGTAGGCGTCGATCGCCTTGACGTGCTTGGGATCCGGCTCGCCGCGCCACCGGACCATGAACCGCTCGGTGATGGTGCGGGCCTCGTTGATCCGCTCCTGGGGGACCATCGGCAGGCCGAGGCCGCGGGCGCTCTGCGCCACGAACGACAGCGCGGTCACCGACGAGCGGGCCAGGTCCTCGCGGGCCTGCTCGTCGCTGATGTCCAGCAGCGGGCGCATGCCGTAGGACGGCGCGATCATGGGCAGGGCGCTCTGGACGTCGACCCGCACGTCACCGGAGTGGACCGGGAGCACGTACGGCTCGGCGGGCGCCAGTCCGGGGTCGAAGCTGTTGTCCACCAGCAGACCCCATGCGTCACCGAAGGAGACGTGGCCAACGAGATCTTCGATGTCGACGCCCCGGTATCGGAGAGCACCGCCCTCCTTGTCCGGTTCGGCGATCTCAGTCTCGAAGGCGACGACGCCCTCGAGGCCGGGTTTGAAGTCGGACATGTTCTGTCCTGCCTTTCGTCCCCTGTGGTGTACAGACCCGACTGATAATTGAACCTCTTCTTGCACGCTGCTCAGTACCCGGGGGGGTGTGATATGCGCAATTTTTTCGTTTCCAGCAACTCTATGCGGGAACCCTGCCGTGTCGCCCCCAGGGCGACGCGAGAGGATGTCCTGTCGTGGAGCGAACCGACCCCGCCGACCTCCGGAAGTCCTACAAGGATGCCCGGCTGGACGAGCGTGACCTCGCCGCCGACCCGCTGAGCCAGTTCGACGTCTGGTTCGCCGACGCCGTCGCGGCCGAGTTGTCCGAGCCCAACGCCATGATCCTCTCCACGGCCACCGCCGACGGTACGCCCAGCGCCCGCACGGTCCTGCTCAAGGGGTACGGCCCAGAAGATTTTCGCTTCTTCACGAACCATGGATCGCGCAAGGCGCGGACGATCGCCGAGAACCCCCGTGTGTCACTGGTCTTCCCCTGGCACCCGATACACCGGCAGGTGATCGTCGAGGGCACCGCCGCGCGGCTGTCCCGTGAGGAGTCCGCGGCCTACTTCCACACGCGGCCGCACGGCTCCCAGCTCGGGGCGTGGGCGAGCGAGCACCAGTCCTCGGTGGTGAGCCGCGAGGAGCTGGAGAGCCGGTACGCCGAGCTGGCCCGGCGCTGGCCGGGCGAGGTGCCGCTGCCGGACTTCTGGGGCGGCTACCGCGTGGTGCCGGTGAGCGTGGAGTTCTGGCAGGGGCGGCCGAACCGGATGCACGACCGCCTGCGATACCGTCGTCCCGATGTGCACGAACCGGACAAATGGGTGTTGGAGAGACTGAGCCCTTGAGCGCTGACCCCCAGTCATGCCCCCGCAGCCCGGCGACGGCCTCACCCGAAGCACCCGACGACACGCCTCCTTCATGGTCCCGACGTGCCCGGAACCTGGCGCGGCGGGCCGCCATCGACACCCGCCCGCTCGGCGAGCCGGCCTTCCGGCGGCTGTGGATCGGGCAGGCGGTGTCCTTCACCGGCTTCCAGCTCACCTCCGTGGCGATCTCGGTCCAGGTCTATGACCTGACCAAGTCCTCGTTGTGGGTGGGCCTGCTCGGACCGGCCAACCTGGTGCCGCTCATCGTCTTCGGCCTGTGGGGCGGGGCGGTCGCGGACATGATGGACCGCCGCAAGCTGCTGATCGTGGCCTCGCTCGTGACCTGGGCGGCCACGCTCGGCCTGCTGGCGCAGTCGTTCCTGCACGTCGGGAGCGTGGCACTGATCATCGGGCTGGTCGTGGTCCAGGCCGTCGGCTTCGCGGTCAGCTCGCCCACCCGCGGCGCAGTGATCCCGCGCCTGCTCCCGGTCCGGCTCGTGCCCGCCGCCAACACGCTGAACTTCACCGCCTCGCAGGTGGCCACGTTCATCGGCCCGGTGCTGGCGGGCGTGGTGATCGGGCACGGCGGGTACGCGGTCGCGTACGGGATCGACGCGGTGCTGTTCACCGTCGGCCTGTACGCCGCGGTGCGGCTGCCCGCGCTGCCGCCGATCGGCGGTGAGATCCGGCGGCCCGGCCTGCGCTCGGTCGTGGAGGGGCTGCGCTTCCTGCTCACCCGCCCGGTGCTGATGATGTCGTTCGTCGTGGACATCATCGCGATGGGCGTCGCGATGCCCCGTGCCCTGTTCCCCGAGGTCGCGGAGACGCGCTTCGGCGGCGAGGAGGCGGTCGGCTGGCTCGTCGCGGCGATCGCCATCGGCGCCGTGATCGGCGGGCTGGTGTCCGGGTGGATCGGCCGGATCCAGCGGCAGGGCGTCGCCCTCATCGCGGTCATCGTGGTGTGGGGTCTGGCCGTGGCGGCCTCGGGCCTGGCGGGCTCGCTGTGGCTCGCGGTGCTGCTGCTGGCCGTCGGCGGCGCCGCCGACCTGGTCTCCGCGGTGTTCCGGCAGACGATCCTGCAGACCTACGCCCCGGACGAGATGCGCGGGCGCCTGCAGGGGGTGTTCACCGTCGTCGTGGCGGGCGGGCCGCGCCTCGGCGACCTGCGCGCCGGCGTCACCGCCTCGATCGCCGGGGCGACGGCGTCGTGGACCGGGGGAGGTCTGGTGTGCGCGGGCCTGGTGGTCGTCACCGGGCTCGCGGTGCCGTCGTTCCGCCGCTACACCGCCGTACGGGCGTCGGCGGACGAGCGGCCGTAGCCGGCCGTCCGCCGAGCCGCGGCCGTCGGGTCAGCCCAGCACCTCGGCGGCGACCTTGAGATCGGAGACCAGCCCGGCGTACGCGGCGTCGCGGTCGTCGGCCCGCAGCACCGCCGACGGGTGCACGGTCGCGACGTAGCAGGCGTTCTGCCGGGACGTCTCGTCGTCGATGGGCGGCCGGGGGATGAGCTGGCCGCGCTGGCGGGTGACGCGGAACGACGGGCCGAGCAGCGCCTTGGCCGCGGTCGCGCCGAGCAGCACGATGACGTCGGGGTCGATGATGTGCAGCTCCGCGGCGAGCCACGGGCGGCAGGCCGTCATCTGGGCCGCGTCCGGCGTCTGGTGGATGCGCCGCTTGCCCGGCCCCTCCTGCTTGAACCGGAAGTGTTTGACGGCGTTCGTGACGTACGCGTCGGAGCGGTCGATCCCGGCCTCGACCAGCGCCTTGTCCAGCAGTCTCCCGGCCGGGCCGACGAACGGCGCGCCCTGGCGGTCCTCCTGGTCGCCGGGCTGCTCGCCGATCAGGACGACCCGTGCCGACGCCGATCCGGAGCTGAAGACGGTCTGTGTGGCGTTCTCGTAGAGGTCGCAGCCCTGGCAGTCCTGCGCGGCGTGGCGCAGGCCGTCGAGCCCGGCTCCCCGCGGGACCCAGCGTCCCGCCCCCTCGAAACGTGGCATGACAGATCCAATCTATCGTCAAGAACGCTCTTCTCACTGGTGGGAAGACCACATCGCCGGTTCACGTTCGGGTATATGAACAGATAAGGATCGCTCTTGCCGTCGCCCGCTCCCCGCAGAGTCGCGATCGGCCGTAGCATCAGGAGCGAACTGGAGGAAACCTTGACCGCACACGGCTTGATCGACACCACGGAGATGTATCTCCGGACGATCTTCGAGCTCGAAGAGGAAGGCATCGTGCCGCTTCGTGCCCGAATCGCCGAGCGGTTGTCGCAGAGCGGCCCGACGGTGAGCCAGACGGTGGCGCGCATGGAGCGCGACGGGCTGGTGAGAGTAGAGGGTGATCGGCATCTCGACCTGACCGAAACCGGCCGTTCCCTTGCGGTCCGGGTCATGCGTAAGCATCGGCTCGCCGAATGCCTCCTCGTCAACGTCATCGGTCTCCCGTGGGAAGAGGTCCACGTCGAGGCCTGCCGCTGGGAACACGTCATGTCCGAGTCCGTCGAGCGGCGGCTGGTCGCCCTGCTCGGAGACCCCTCGACGTGTCCGCACGGCAACCCGATTCCCGGCCTGAACGAACTCGGCGCCGACGTACCCGAGCCGGCCCCGAGCGAACCCCTCGCCCTCATGACCGACGTCGCGACCGCCGCCGGCACCCCCGTCGTCGTCCGGCGCATCAGCGAGCAGGTCCAGAGCGACACCGCACTCATGCTTAGACTCAAGCAGGTTGGGATACAACCGGGACGTGAGGTGACGCTTGCCGCAGGCGACGACGGTGTCAGGGTGACGCGCGACGATGATTCCGAAAGCCCCTCGGCCGAGCTTCCCAGCCGCATCGCCTCCCACGTCTTCGTCTCCAAGCGCTGAGTTGCCCGATCCACGTATCCGGGGCCGTCGTCCGTCGTTCAACAGGGAAGGGGACGGCAATGGCGAGGTGGCGGGCGTATGAAGCGCTGGGGTGAACCACCCGTGGACCCGCTGCTGCCGCCCGAGACCGTGCTCGGCCAGGCGGACATGGCGGTCATCGTCTGCGACCGGTACAGCAACGTCATCTACTGCAACGCCTTCACCGAGACGCTGCTGGGCTTCGGCGGCTCGGAGTACATCGGCCGGTCGATCCTGTCGCTCGGCATCGCCGAGGAGGACCACGACCAGGCCAGGGAGCTGGCCCGTCACGTCCTGAAGGGCGCGGTCTGGGAGGGCACGTTCTGCAACCTGCGGGCGGACGGCAGCACCGTCTACACGCGTGCGTACGCCGTGCCGCTGCGGCACCCCTCCGGCTCCGTCGAGGGCATCGTGATCTTCGCCCGCGAGGCGCTGCGCAGCAACCAGCGTGACCAGGACCGCTACGGCCTGCTCGAGCGCATCGGTGAGCGGCTGGCCGCGTCCCTGGAGCTCCAGCAGACCCTGCGCCGGGTCGCCGACACCCTCGTCCCGCAGTTCGCCGACCACTGCTTCATCGACCTGTACGGCGGCGAGAAGCTCATCCGCCGTGTCTCGCGGCACGGCGGCGACTGGGCGCCGCCGCCGGGCACGTGGGCCGAGGTCGGTGAGACGGTCGTCTACCCGCCGGGCCACTTCTGTGCCAAGGCCCTCGCGCGCCGCGACGCGGTCGTCGTCGAGGACGTCGTGGCCGAGCGGATGACCGCGCCCAGCGCCGCGAGCAAGCAGCTCGGCGACGACCTGGGCATCACGTCGGTGATCGCGGCGCCGCTGCTCGCCCGCGGCGAGGTGCTCGGCGTGATGAGCCTGGCCCTGTCGGGCATCAGCCGGCGGCCCGACCCGCACTACGACGGCTTCGACCGCGATCTGGTCGGCGCGATCGCCAGCCGGGTCGCGCTCGCCATCGACAACGCCATGCTGTTCGAGGAGGAACGCGAGACGGCGCTGGCGTTCCAGAAGAACCTGCTGCCCGGCGACCGCCCGCCGCACCTCGACGGGCTGGAGATCGCCTGGCGCTACGAGCCGGCCCGCCCGCTGGAGTCGCACGGCCAGGGCATCCAGACCCAGGTCGGCGGCGACTGGTACGACGTCATCCCGCTGTCGGCGGGCCGGGTCGGCCTGGTCATCGGCGACGTGGAGGGCCGTGGCGCCCGCGCCGCCGCCGTGATGGGGCAGCTCCGCGCCGCGCTGCGCGCCTTCGCCCAGGACGACAAGCCGCCGGCCGACATCCTGATGAAGCTGGACGAATGGGTCCGCACGATGGTCGGCCCCGGCGGCTACCGCGAGCCGGCCGACACGTCGGAGCGGCGCCACCCGCTCGTGTCGTGCACCTACTTCGTCTACGACGCCTGGTCACGCATCCTGTCCTTCGCCAACGCCGGGCACGAGCCGCCGCTGCTGCTGATCGACGGCGAGGTCATCGACATGGAGGCGGTCGGCAAGGGCGCCATGCTCGGCGTGCGCGAGCCCGGCCTCGGCGGCGAGATCCTGTACGAGGAGGAGACGCGCGAGCTGCCTCCCGGCACCACGCTCGTGCTCTACACCGACGGGCTGATCGAGCGCCGGCCGAAGGACGACGGCGAGCACTACACCCGCGAGCAGGCCCGCGAGATGCTGCGCGAGTCCGTACGCCGGGCCGACCGCAAGGACGTCGAGGCGATCGCCAACGCGGCGTTCGAGGCCGTGCCCGGCGACATCGACGACGACGTCGCGATCGTGGTCGTCCGCACCAACCCGGTCCGGCTCCAGGTCGAGCAGCGCACCTTCCAGGCCGAGCCCATCATGGTCTCCGAGGCCCGGCGCATGGCCGCCGAGACGTTCGCCAACTGGGGGATGCTGGACGAACAGGCCGAACTCGCCTGCCTGCTGGTCTCCGAGGTCGTCACCAACGTCGTCCTGCACGCCGCCAACACGCCGGCCCCGCGCCGGGAGCTGGTCCTGGAGGGCGCGCTGGGCCTCGACGGCCCGGCGGGCTTCGACGACCCGTGGGAGAAGCTCCCCGATCTCGGCCGGCCCGAGCCGCCGACCAAGGAGTTCACGCTCCGGCTGCGCCGCGGCGAGCGCTCGGTGTGGGTCGAGGTCCTCGACAAGGACATGCGCCTGCCCCGCATCCGCAGCGCGGGCGAGACCGACGAGGGCGGCCGCGGCCTGTACCTCGTCGACCAGCTCGCCGCCCGCTGGGGCTCCCGCCCCACCAGCGACGGCAAGGCCGTGTGGTTCGAGATCCCGCTGAAGCACTGACCGCGGCGCGTCATTCACACGGCGCCGAGGAACCCCGGGTCGCGCAGGCCGAGCTGCCGGCAGGAGTCGGCGCTGATGCCGAGCAGCTCCCGCAGGGAGACGGGGTGTCTCGTGGTGGCCGCCAGGTCGGCACGGGCCTCCTCCGACCAGAGGAACGGATAGACCGCGATGCCCTGCCCGGGCCCCAGGCCGGCGGACTCGGTCTGCCGGCCGGGCCACCGGAGGCCGTCGTAGAACTGGTCGAGGCGGCCCGACAACAGCCAGGTCACCCAGGTCGCGTAGCCGATCTCCAGGGGTTCCCACGCAAGAGAGTCCGGTGCGAAGTACACCACCTGCCCCGGCGCGCCGGGGCGGCCGGCGGCGGCAGGGTCGTGGAGGTTCAGGGCGAACACGCCGCCGAGAGCGTCATGGCCGATCACCAGGCCGTCGAGTGGGCGCCATACGGGATCGAAGCCGGCGGGGAAGTGGTTGACCGCGGCCGGCCCCGGCAGATCACGGCAGCCTCCGCCGTAGACGCGCAGCCACCCGTGGTCCAGCAGCAGACCGCCGGAGTGCAGCACCAGCGCGCCGAGGAACGACGCCGCGTTGACCTGGAGCTGAAGCGGGCACGCTCGTCCCCGGTCGGCATCGCCGGGCAGTACCTCGACGGGCACGGACGCACCGGCGAACTCCTTCCGTAGCGCGGGCCAGGCGGGATCGTCGACGTCGATCAGTTCGTTGAGCTCTCGCATCCGGGATCCTGCCATTGCGCACGGTGCGGGGGTTCACCCGTGTGCTTCCGGGGGGTCCGGGGTGGCGGGTCGTACGCTGAAGGCGTGCTGGCATGGGAGGTCACCCGGCCCGGTCCGATCGAGACCGGGCCGATCGAGGCCGTGACGCGCGAGATTCCCGAACCGGGGCCGGAGGAGGTGCTGGTCCGGGTGCGCGCCTGCGGCGTGTGCCGTACGGACCTGCACGTGGCCGAGGGCGACCTGGTGCCGCACCTGCCCCGGGTCACGCCCGGACACGAGATCGTCGGTGAGGTGGTGCGGCAGGGGCACCGGTTCGCGCCGGGCGACCGGGTCGGCGCAGCGTGGCTGCGTCACACCTGTGGCATGTGCGCCTACTGCCGTCGCGGTGCGGAGAACCTCTGTCCCTCGTCGCTCTACACCGGCTGGGACGCCGACGGCGGGTACGCCGAGTACGCCGTCGCGCCCGAGGCCTACGTCTACGCGCTGCCCGGCGACCGGCCCGACATCGAGGTCGCGCCCCTGCTGTGCGCGGGGATCATCGGGTACCGGGCGCTCCGGCGCTCCGCGCTCCCGCCGGGCGGGAGCCTCGGCATCTGGGGGTTCGGCGGATCGGCGCACCTCGCCGCGCAGATCGCGCTCGCCGAGGGCGCCAGGGTCCACGTGTTCACCCGCGCTAAGGCGGCGCGTGAGCTGGCGCTGCGGCTCGGCGCGGACACGGCGCAGGACTCCTTCGACCCCACCCCCGAGCCGCTCGACTCGGCGATCATCTTCGCGCCCGCCGGGGAGCTGGTGCCGGCCGCCCTGCGGCGTCTCGACCGCGGCGGCACGCTCGCGATCGCCGGCATCCACCTCACGGACGTGCCCGTACTCGACTACCAGGCCGACCTGTTCCAGGAGCGGCAGCTGCGCAGCGTGACGTCCAACACCCGCGCGGACGGCGAGGAGTTCCTCCGGCTCGCCGGCCGGCTGGGGCTGAAGGTGGCCGTCACCCCGTACGCCCTCGACCGGGCCGACCAGGCGCTGGCGGACCTGGCCGGCGACCGCGTCAACGGCGCGGCCGTCCTCGTACCCGGCCTGGACGACCCGTCGGCTCCACCGCGAAGTACGCCCACGACTGGGTGAACCACATCTCGGCGCCGATCAGTCGCGGGCGCGCGCCGGTGGGCGGGCCGCCGTCGAGCTCGGCGGTGAGCTCCCGGCGGATACGGTCGGGGTCGTGCGCCTCGGCCAGCCAGGGTTCGATCGGACGCTCGACGGTGAACATGTCCATCCTGCGGGTCCGGCCACCGGCGCGTTCGACCACGTCGAGCAGCTCGCGGAAGGTGCGCATCCGGCTGCGCGCCGGGTCTCGCAGCCGCTCGATGCGGTCGCCGTCGCCCGCGCGCGTACGGACGAGGTCGGCGAGCACCACGCGGCCGCCGCAGACCCGGAGCAGGTCGTGGACCAGGCCGACCTGGTCGTCACCGCGGACGTGCCCGAGCGGCGCGACGACCAGCGTGAAGGTTCCGGACGGCAGCGCCCCCGCGGCGGCGCTGGTGAGCTCGCCCACCCACGGCCGGATCGCCGAGGCCAGGCCGGAGGCACCGGAGACGTCGAGGCAGACGTCGTCTTGGCGGGGTTCGGCGAAGTTCACGAGACGACGCAGGTGACAGGCCGTAGTCGTCGTATGCGCCTGTGACCTGGAGTGGGGCACGGATCGTCGCCTCCCATGGACGGTACCGGGGCCTGGCATCGGGTATGACGCGTCCGGCGCGCCGGGAGTTCGAGCGGATCACTTGCGGAAGGACTGACCCCACAGCATCAGTACGAGCACGACGAACGCGAACATGAAGCCGAATGTGCTGTTACGCGACATGCTCAGGCCGATGCGCCGCATGATCCGGGTGACGATGAACGCTCCCAGGATCGCCAGCAGTGCCAGCGTGACGAGACCACTCAACGGCTCTCTCCTCTGGTGCGCTATGCCCGTACCAGCGTAGCCGTTTCCCGCGATCTCAGTGGATCTCAGCGGATCTCGGCGATCACCGCAGCCCCTCCACCTCAGGGTGGAGGACATCCCACCCGAGCGCCGATGACGCCGCCGCGCGCGGGCGGTTGAATCGAGGACATGAACGACACGCTTCGGGCCGCCGACCGGGACCGTGACGAGGTCGTGGACCTGCTGCGCGAGCACTACGCGCAGGGGCGGCTCACCATGGAGGAGTTCGACGAGCGGAGCACGGCGGCGACCTCGGCCAAGACCATCGGCGACCTGCGCGTGCTGACCGCGGACCTGCCGGCGGCGCCCGAGCCGCGCGAGGCCGCCTGGTCGGCGGCGCGGATGCGATGGATCGCGCTGGCGGGCACGGCCGCGGTCGCGACCGTGATCCTGGCCGGAGTCGCGGTGGCCGGCCACTTCGACTTCGCCTTCCCCGTCTGGCTGATCGTCCTCGTCGCGGTCAAGCGCGCGCACGGCGGCCGGCGGATCCCGCGGGCGCACCGAGCCAGGTGACGAGCGCCGCGCGGAGGCCGCCGGCATCGGTTCCGTCCGGCGTCACCCACGCGACGTGGCCGTCCGGGCGGACCAGCGCGGCCAACGGCTGATCGGGAGGCGGCACGGCGGTCCGGGCTGAGCCACGAGCAGTGGATGGAACAGCAGGGCGAATACGGCCCGGGATCGTGAACAGCGGCCTCTACCCGCGTTTCAGCAGAGTGATCACCGAGGCGGAGACCCCGCACGCCGCCGACCGCCAGGAACGGGTGTTCGAGGCGGGGCCGGAACGCGTCCTGGACGGTCTGGCCCGCATCTGCCGGCACGGCGCTGAGCCGCCGCCTGGGTGCCGCGCGGCAGGTATGGGCTCTGAGCGGCCGCCCGGAACTCATGTGCGGCAGGGGTCTCTCTCAGGAGGCCGGTGGCCCGTCGGTGAGCAGGCGGCGGGGGCCGGGGCCCTCGGCGCCGAGCCGGTCGTACGGGTTGCACAGCCGGCAGTGGCGCAGGGACAGGCATCCGCAGCCGATGCACCCGGTCAGGTCGTCGCGGAGCCGCTGGAGCTGCGCGATCCGGGCGTCCAGCTCGCCGCGCCAGGCGGCCGACAGCCGGGCCCAGTCGCGGGGCGTGGGCGTGCGGCCCTCCGGCAGTTCGGCGAGCGCGGCCCGGATGTCGCTCAGCGGGATGCCCACGCGCTGCGACACCCGGATGAACGCCACCCGCCGGAGCACGTCGCGCGGGTAACGGCGCTGGTTGCCCGCCGTACGCCGGCTGTGGATCAGGCCCTTCCTCTCGTAGAAGTGCAGGGCGGACACGGCCACGCCGCTGCGGGCGGCCACCTGGCCGACGGTGAGCTCCTGTGCGTCCGGCGGTGGGTTGTCCATGGCGCACACTCTAAAGAGTCCGCGCTCTAAAGCTCAGCATTGGTCGAGGTTGCCACGGGCGGGAGAGCAGAGTCACATGGACGTGACGGCCGGGCGAGGTAACCTCGTACTGACCGAATAGTGTTCGGTTGTTTGGGACGGAACCCGCAACGAGAGTTTGGGAGGCGACGTGGCCGAGGCGTACATCGTCGGAGCGGTCCGTACCCCGGTCGGCACGAAAAAGGGTGCGCTGGCGGCGGTGCACCCGGCCGACCTGGGTGCACATGTGCTGAAGGAGCTCGTCGAGCGGACGGGGGTGGACCCCGAGGCGGTCGATGACGTGATCATGGGCTGTGTCATGCAGGTCGGCCCGCAGTCGCTCGACCTCGCCCGTACGGCCTGGCTGTCGGCGGGCCTGCCCGAGCGCGTGCCGGGTGTGACCATCGACCGGCAGTGCGGCTCGTCGCAGCAGGCGGTCCACTTCGCCGCCCAGGCCGTCCTCTCCGGCACCCAGGACCTCGTCGTGGCGTCCGGTGTGGAGAACATGGGCATGGTCCCGATGGGCTCCAGCGTCGCCATGGCGCTGGAGAAGGGCATGCCCTTCCCGTACGGCGAGGGCTGGAACCAGCGGTACGGCGACCAGGAGATCTCCCAGTTCCGCGGCGCGCAGCTCATGTGCGAGAAGTGGGGCTACAAGCGCGGCGACCTCGAGCAGTTCGCGCTCGAGAGCCACCGCCGCGCGGTCCACGCGATCGAGAGCGGCCACTTCGACCGCGAGATCGCCCCGATCGCGGGCGTGACCAAGGACGAGGGCGCGCGGGCGGACACCTCGCTGGAGAAGATGGCCGGCCTGAAGCCGCTGCGCGACGGCTGGGAGCTCACCGCCGCGGTGGCCTCGCAGATCTCCGTCGGCGCCGGTGCGCTGCTCATCGCCTCGGAGGAGGCGGTCAAGCAGCACAACCTCACGCCGCGGGCGCGCATCCGCACTCTCGTCGTCGAGGGCTCTGACCCGGTCTACATGCTGACCGGCCCGATCCCGGCGACCGAGAAGGCGCTCAAGCGCGGCGGCCTGTCGGTCGACGACATCGACGTGTTCGAGGTCAACGAGGCGTTCGCCCCGGTGCCGCTGGCCTGGGCCAAGGAGACCGGCGCGTCGCTGGAGAAGACCAACCCGAACGGCGGCGCCATCGCGCTCGGCCACCCGCTGGGCGCCACCGGGTCGATCCTGATGACCAAGCTCGTGCACGAGCTGGAGCGTACGGGCGGCCGGTACGGCCTGCAGACGATGTGCGAGGGCGGCGGCCAGGCCAACGCCACCATCATCGAGCGCGTGTAAGGGTGTTCGCGGCCCCTCGGGGCCGCGGTCCGCGAAGGGCGGGGTGCCAGGTGAGGCACCCCGCCCTTCGCCGTGTCCGGGGAAGTTCCATGTCACCTTCCAGAGAGCTTGTTTACATCTCAAGCTCGTGGAAATATACAACTTGAGTTTGAGGTTAGCTCATAACGAGAGTTCACACCTGGAGGTGACTTCCATGCTGTTGACGTCGATCGACCCGTTCATGCAGGAGTTCGAGCGCCAGTTCGACCGGCTCACCCGCCGGCAGCCCGCCGTGATGCCGATGGACGGCATCCGCCGCAAGGACGAGGTGATCCTGCGCTTCGACCTCCCGGGCATCGACCCCGGCTCCATCGAGGTGACCGTGGACCGCGGCGTCCTCACGGTCAGCGCGCGGCGCGAGGAGGAGATCGCCGAGGACGAGCAGATCTTCGTACGGGAGCGCACGATGGGCACCTACACCCGGCGCGTCTACCTGTCCGAGCACCTCGACTCGTCCGCCATCGACGCCGCGTACGACGACGGCGTGCTGGCGGTCCGCATTCCGGTGCTGGAGCAGGCCAAGCCGCGCAAGGTGGAGATCCAGACCCGCGGGCGCAAGGCGCTCAAGTAAGACGGGTCCGGATCCGGGCGGGCGTCCTCCAAGGAGACGCCCGCCCAGTGCATGATGGGGGCATCATGTCTTCACTGCCGATCGACGACAGCCAGGCCGCGCTCTACACCGTCGGCCAGGTGGCGGCGATGCTCAGCGTGCAGCAGGCGTTCCTGCGCCGGCTCGACGAGCATGAGGTCGTGAGTCCCCGCCGGTCGCCCGGCGGACAACGGCGCTACTCCCGCCACGAGATCACGCTCGTCCAGTACGTCGTGCGGCTCACCGACCAGGGGATGACCCTGTCGGCCATCCGCCGCATCCTCGAGCTCGAGAGCGAGCTGCGCGCGGCCCACCGGCGCATCGCCGAGCTGGAGGCCGAGCTCGGCCGCACCCACGACCGCGGTCAGGCGTCGCGTCGGCGCAGCACCAGGTAACCGCCGACCACGGCGGCCGCCGTCCACAGCAGGAGCACTCCCAACCCGGTCCAGGGGCCGAAGCCGCGGTAGCCGACCGACGACCGGTCGGGCCGCACCGTCCTCATCATCACGAATCCCACCTGGTCGGGAAGGTACTGCGCGACGGTACGGATGCCGGGCACGTTGCCGAGCCCCTGAGAGTCCAGGAACAGCAGCGGGATCATGATCCCGAGCGGCAGCGCCGTGCCGCGGGCGACGGCCGCCACGCCCATCGCGAACACCCCCATCAGCGTCAGGTGCACGCAGGCCAGCAGCGTCGCCCGCAGGGCCCCGGCCGAGCCGAGGGACACGCCGTGCGAACCCAGCGCGGCCTGCCCGGCGAAGAAGGCGGCGAATCCGGTCACCAGCGACAACCCGGCGGCGATGAGCGTGCCGGCCAGCACCTTGGCCCCGTAGAACACCCCGCGCCGAGGCACCGCCGTCAGCGAGGCGAGGACCATCCCGCTCGTGTACTCGCTCCCGACGAACAGCACCCCGAACGCGACGACGGCGATCTCACCGATCATCAGGCCGTAGAAGCTGATGAGGACGGGGTCGAACGCCGCCCGCGCGTCGGGGGCCATCCGGTCGAAGCCGTTGCGCATGCTGAGCCCGACCAGAAGGGCGAGCCCGGCGGAGAGCACGAAGGTCAGCACCAGGGTCCACACGGTGGATCGCGTGGTGCGGAGCTTGAGCAGCTCGGCCCGCAGGGCCGCCTGTGCCGCGCTCATCGCGCCTCCCCGGTCAGCCGCATGAACGCCTCCTCCAGCGACGACTCCAGCGCCGAGACCTCGTGCACCACCAGCCCGTGGGCGGCGGCCAGCTCGCCGATCCGCGCCGGCTCGGCGCCCTCCGTCTCCAGCGCGCCGTCCGGCGCCGTGCCGACCGCGATGCCGGCGCCCGCGAGCACGTCGCGCATCCGTTCCGGCTCGGGCGTCCGGATCCGCACGTACGCGCGGCTGTGCGCGGCCACGAACGCGGCGGCCGTCGTGTCGGCGAGCAGGCGGCCACGGGCGATCACGACGAGGTGGTCCGCGGTGAGCGCCATCTCACCCATCAGGTGGCTGGAGACGAACACCGTGCGGCCCTCGGCGGCCAGCTCCCTCATCAGGTTGCGCATCCAGAGGATGCCCTGGGGGTCCAGGCCGTTGAGCGGTTCGTCGAGCAGCAGCACCGCCGGGTCGCCGAGCAGGGCGGCGGCCAGCCCGAGCCGCCGGCCCATGCCGAGGGAGAAGCCCTTCACGCGCCGCCGCGCGACGTTCTCCAGGCCGGTCATCCGCAGGACCTCCGCGGCGCGCCGCTCGGGGATCCGGTTGCTGCGCGCGAGCCAGCGCAGGTGGTCGCGGGCCCGCCGCCCGCCGTGCGCGGCCGTGGTCTCCAGCAACGCGCCGACCCGGCGCAGCGGCTCATCCAGCCGGGCGAACGGCTCGCCGTCGATCAGGGCCCGCCCGCCGGTCGGCCGGTCCAGGCCGAGGATCATCCGCATGGTGGTGGACTTGCCGGCGCCGTTCGGCCCGAGAAAGCCGGTCACCCGCCCCGGGCGCACGGTGAACGACAGGTCCTCGACCGCGACGGTCTCGCCGTACCTCTTGCTCAGGTTCCGTACTTCGATCACCCGGTTCACGTTAGGAACGGGCCGGTCGCGGGGCAGTCCTCGAAAGTCGACGATCCCGCCGACCAAGGTCGGCGCCGCCCGATGGCACTCGGCCGCGGCTCCCGGGCACGTAGCCTGCTGCGCATGGGCCGACACCTCCTCGCCGCCGCCGTGGTCGCGGCGGACACGGCACTGCTCGCCGCCGCGCACGGGAACGCCCTCCATCCGTGGGGGATCCTGCTCTGCGCGCTCGTGCTCGGGCTGGTCGTCCTGCTGTCCCAGCGGTTCCCGGCCGCCGCCTTCACGGTCGCGCTGGCACTCGTGGTGCTGGCCGGCGGCGCGTACGCGCTGCTCCTGTGGACGGCCTACCAGGCCGGTCGCCGCATCGTGTCCCGTACCGGCACGGCGGTCGTCGCCGGGGTGGCGCTCGGCGGCCTGGGCGGCAAGCTCCTGGTCCGGCCCCCGGAGCCCCGGCTGATCCCGGGCCTCGTCTGCGCGTACGCCGTGTTCGTCGCCCTTCCGCTGCTCGTCGGCCGCTACCTCGCCCAGCACGAGCGGCTGCTGTCGGCGCTCGACCGGAACAACCGCCGGCTCCGCCGGGAGCGTGAGCTGCTCGCCGAACGCGAGCGCCTGCGCGAACGGCTGCGGATCGCGCGGGACATGCACGACTCGCTCGGCCACCGGCTCAGCCTGGTGACGATCCAGGCGTCCGCGCTGGAGGTGTCGGTGCCGCCGTCGCAGCGCGAGGCGGTCCGGCGGCTGGGCGCGGCGGCGGGTGGCGCCGTGGACGAACTGCACGCGCTGCTCGGCACGCTCCGGGGCGAGGGGGCCCGGTCGCGCGGAGCCACGGCGATCGAGGAGGTCGTGGCGGAGTTCCGATCGGCGGGGCTGCCCGTGACGTCCCGGCGGCAAGGAGAGCCGCGTGCCCTCGACGCGGAGGCGGAGCAGGCGGCGTACCGGGTCGTGGAGGAGGGCCTGACCAACGCGTCCCGGCACGCGCCGGGGCGGCCGGTCGCGGTGAACCTCGCCTGGGAGCCGGACGGCCTGCTGGTGACCGTCGTCAACCCGCTCGCGGACCACGTCGCGGACGGCGCCGGCCACGGCCTGACCGGGCTGGACGAGCGGGTGCGGGCGGCCGGGGGATTCCTGGACCACCGGGCGGAGAACGGGGAGTTCCGGCTGGTGGCGATGCTGCCCTTCGCGGCGGAGAGCGAGGACGCCGAGACGCCCGTACCGGGTACGGCGCGTACGGCCCTGCTCGGGTTCGCCGCCGCGGCGCTCATGTTCGTGGTCCTGCCGATGAGCATGCTGGTGGGGGCGGGCTGAGGTGATCCGGGTCCTGGTCGCCGACGACGAGCCGCTGATCGTCGCGGGCATCCGCACGATCCTCGGCTCGGCGGACGGCATCGAGGTGGTCGCCGAGGCGGCGGACGGCCGGGCGGCCGTGGAGGCGGCGCTCCGTCACCGGATCGACGTGGCGCTGGTCGACATCACCATGCCGGTGATGGACGGCCTGAGCGCGATCGAGGAGCTGCGCCGGCGGGCACCCGGCGTCCGCTGCGTCGTCCTCACCTCCTTCGGCGCCGAGGCGAACGTCGTGCGCGCCCTGCGGAGTGAGACGGCCGGGTTCGTGCTGAAGAACTGCGGGCCCGACGAGCTGGTCCGCGCCGTCCGCGCGGCTTACGACGGCGACGCGTACCTGTCCCCGGCCGTGACCCGCACGGTGCTCGGCATGGTCACCCCGACGGACCGCCGCCGGGAGGCGGCCGAACGGCTGGCGGCGCTGACCGCCCGCGAGTCGGACGTCGTACGCCTGGTGGGCGAGGGCCTGTCGAACGCCGAGATCGGCCGGCGGCTGCACATGAGCGAGACGACCATCAAGACCTACATGACCCGGATCCTGGCCAAGCTCGGCTGCGCGAACCGCGTCCAGGCGGCCCTCCTGGCCCGCGACGCGGCCCCGTGGCCGGCCCGTGACAGGTAAAGAGCTCACAACCGCAGGCGTGTGCCGGCCGCACCGGGGCGCGGACCGTGCTGCGATGTCTCGCGCGATGCTCACCGAAGACGAACACCGGCCGCGCTACACGGTAGGCCAGGCCGCCGAAATCCTCCGTACCCGACCACGATTCCTGCACCGTCTCGACACCTACGAGGTGGTCCGCCCGAGCCGTACGCCGGGCGGGCACCGCCGCTACTCCCACCACGAGCTGGGCCGTATCCGCCGCGTCATCCAGCTGGCCCAGGAGGGCATCACCCTCACCGCCATCCGCCACATCGTGGCCCTGGAGCGGCGCGTCCGCGAGCTGGAGGCCCAGCGCGACGCGGCCTGGGAACGCCTGACCGAACGTGAGTCACGGCAGACCCGGATGCGAAGGTCCCGCGTCCCCCCGATCTGACCGCGGGGCACCGGGCCGCCAGTGGGGCTCAGCGTCCGCTCGAACGGGTGTAGTGGCGGCGTGCCTTGGTGCGGTTGCCGCAACGCCGCATCGAGCACCATTGGCGGTTGCGCGCGGGGGAGCGGTCCGCGAAGCGGATGCCGCAGTCATGGGCCGCGCAGACGCGCACCAGTTCGTTCCCGGTGAGCAGGTCGACGGCGTCCAGCGCGACGCGGGCCAGGGCGGTGGCCACCGAGGGCGCCGGCGGGACCGCGACCAGCCGGTCGCCGTCGCGTGCCAGGCGCGGACCGCCCGGTGCCTGGGCCGCCATCGCGTTGACGACCGTCACCGCCTCCTCGGCCGCCGAGGCCTCCGGGCGTTCCGGTGGGAACGCCAGCGTGTCGATCGCCGCACGCAGGCGGCGGGCGCTCCCCAGCGCCTGTTCGTCGACGCGTGCACCCGCGAGCAGGTCCGCCTCCGAAAGCCAGGCGGCCAGGTCGGAGGGGGTCAGCAGGGTCTCCCGGGGGGCCTTCGCGCGGTCGCGGACGGTGTTCAGCAGGTCGATGCTCAGCCGCCCGCCGTCCCATACCCAATCACCCATAACCCCATTATGGGGTTAGACTGCATCTAACCGTATAAAGGGGTTAGATATGGCGATCGCGACCGTCAACGGCATCCGGATGTACTACCGGTCCACCGGCTCCGGCCCGCTCCTGGTCCTGCTGCACGGCTGGCCGCAGACCGGGCACTGCTGGCGCCATCTCGTCGGCCCGCTCAGCCGCGCGTACACCGTCGTGGTCCCCGACCTGCGCGGGTACGGGCGCAGTGACATGCCGCGCGACGGTCACGACAAGCGCACCAGGGCCGAAGACCTGCACCAGCTCATCGGGTGGCTCGGCCACGAGAAGGCGACCGTCGTCGGGCACGACCGCGGGGCGCGGGTGGCGCACCGCTGGGCGCTGGACCACCCGGGCGACATCGAACGGCTCGTGGTCATGGACATCATCCCGACGCGGGAGATGTGGCGGCGGATGGACGCGGACCTCGCCCGTGGCACCTGGCACTGGCTCTTCCATCTCCAGCCCGATCTGCCCGAGCTTCTCGTCGGCGCTGACCCCGGCGCCTACCTGCGCTTCCTCATCGACAACTGGTCCCACGTGCCGCTGCCGGAGGAGGACATCGCCGAGTACGTCCGTGCGTTCGAACGGCCGGGCGCGCTGCGCGCCGGGTTCGACGACTACCGCGCCGCGTTCCCGGTCGACGCCGCCCACGACGACGCCGACCACGGCCGGAGGCTCACCATGCCGCTGCTGGCCTTGTGGGGCGAGCACAGCTTCCTCCAGAGGATCGACGCGGTGGAGGTCTGGCGCGACTACGCCGAGAACGTGACCGGAGCGATGATCGAGGACTGCGGGCACTTCCTCGCCGAGGAGCGCCCCGAGGCGGTGCTGGAGCACCTTGACCGCTTCCTCGGATAGGGCCCGCTCCCGGCGGGGGGAGCGGGCCCTGCCGAGCGGGGCTCGGAGACGCCGGAACCGGCTAGGCGACCGTGCGATGCGCGTTGTCGACCTTCGACGGTCCCGGTTCGGCCGCCGCGATCCACGGGCCGGGGATGGACGGGTCCATTACGCCCTCCTCCTGCCAGGCGTAGCGGCCGTCCATGACGCGTCGCGCGAAGGCGGCGTCGAGGCCGTCGGTGTTGTGCCACAGCCGGTCGAACAGCTCGCCGATCCGCACCTGCGCCTGCGCGCAGAACATGTCGGCCAGCTCATACGCCTCCGGCCGGTCGTCGGTCTTCGCGCGGACGCAGACCGCGCTCATCGCGAACAGCTCGGCGCCGATGTCGACCATGCGGCCGAGGAAGCCCTGCTTGCGCTCCAGCCTGCCCTGCCACCGCCCGGCCGCGTAGAAGATCGACCGGGCCAGCTTGCGCGAGGCGCGCTCGACGTAACGCAGGTGCTTGGCCAGCGGGCCGAACTCGGCGTACGACGTCGGGAGCTGCCCCGCGCCGGTGACGAGCGTCGGCAGCCACCTGGCGTAGAAGCCGCCGGCCTTGCGGACGGCCGCGGCCTTCTTCGGCAGGTCCGCCTCGGGGTCGATGATGTCGCCGGCCACCGACAGGTGGGCGTCCACGGCCTCGCGGGCGATCAGCAGCCGCATGATCTCCGAGGAGCCCTCGAAGATCCGGTTGATGCGCATGTCGCGGACGAGCTGCTCGACCGGCACGCCGCGCTCGCCGCGCGCGGCCAGCGACTCGGCCGTCTCGTACCCGCGTCCGCCGCGGATCTGCATGAGCTCGTCGGCGATGAGGAAGCCCATCTCCGAGGCGTACAGCTTGGCGAGCGCCGCCTCGATCCGGATGTCGCCGCGCTCCTCGTCGGCGAGCGAGCTGGACAGGTCGAGCATCGCCTCCAGGGCGTACGACGTGGCGGCGATGAAGGAGATCTTGGACGCGACGGCCTCGTGCTCGCCGACCGGGCGGCCCCACTGCACCCGCGCGCTCGACCACTCGCGGGCGATCATCGTGCTCCACTTGGCCGCGCCCGCGCACATGGCGGGCAGGGACAGGCGGCCGGTGTTCAGCGTGGTCAGGGCGATCTTGAGACCCTGGCCCTCCCTGCCGATCCGGTTCGTGGCGGGTACGCGCACCCGGTGGAAGCGGGTCACGCCGTTCTCGATGCCGCGCAGGCCCATGAAGGCGTTGCGGTTCTCCACCGTGATGCCGTCCGCGTTCGCGTCGACGACGAAGGCGGTGATGCCGCCGCGGTGCTCGTCGGACTTCGGCACGCGGGCCATGACGACGAGCAGGTCCGCGACCACACCGTTGGTGGTCCACAGCTTGACGCCGTCCAGCACGTACTCGTCGCCGTCCGGGGTCGCGGTCGTGCGCAGCCGGGCCGGGTCCGAGCCGACGTCCGGCTCGGTCAGCAGGAAGGCGCTGATCTCGTTCACGCAGCGAGGCAGGTACGCGCGTTTCTGCTCCTCGCTGCCGAACAGCTTGACCGGCTGCGGGACGCCGATGGACTGGTGGGCCGACAGCATCGCGCCGACCGCGGGGTGGGCGGAGCCGAAGAGCATCAGCGCCCGGTTGTAGTACAGCTGGCTGAGCCCGAGCCCGCCGTACTCCTCGGGGATCTTCATCCCGAAGGCGCCGAGCTGCTTCAGGCCCTTGACCACTTCGTCCGGGATGCGGGACTCACGCTCGATGGTCCGGGCGTCGATCTTGGTCTCGCAGAACTCCCGCACGCGGGAGAGGAATTCCTCCCCCTTGCGGCGCATCTTCTCCGAAGGCTCGGGGTGCGGGTGGATCAGGTCCAGCCGGAAGTCCCCGAGAAAGAGTTCCTTGCCGAAGCTGGGAAGTTCCCATTCCGTCTGCCGGGCCTCCTCGGCCACGCGGCGGGCGGTGCGTTCGTCCACGTGTGTCACGAAGATCACCTCACAGTAAGTTACTCTTGAGTTCTACCCGCCAGTAGCCAGGGCATGCGACAAACTGCCCACATGGATGGGAAACGGGCCGAGGCCTTCAGTGACGGAGTGTTCGCCGTGGCGATCACTCTGCTGGCACTGGAGCTGAAGGTGCCCGGCGGCGAAGGGCCGCTCTCGCACCGGCTCGTGGAGATCTGGCCCGCCTACCTGGCGTACGTGGTCAGCTTCCTGAGCATCGGCATCATGTGGCTGAACCACCACACACTGTTCAACCACGTCGTCCGCGTCGATCGCCTTCTGCTCGTGCTCAACCTGCTGCTGCTCATGTTCGTGGCGGTGGTGCCGTTCCTGACCGAGGTGATCGGCGACGAGCTGGGCGAGCACATGCGCGGCGGCGACGCGACGACCGTCATGGTCGCGTACGGCCTGCTGATGATCGCGATGTCGATCTGCTTCTCCACGATCTGGTGGTACGTCGCCTTCCGCCGGGACATGCTCGACGCGCGGCTGGAGCAGGAGGCCGTACGCCGGTCGATCCCGAGGTTCGGCATCGGGTTCGTCGCCTACGTCCTCACGACGCTGATCGCGCTCGTGTCACCGCTGGCCGCGCTGGTCCTGTTCGGGCTGACCGCGCTCTACTACGCCTTCGAGCATCTGCCCGCCGCGCGGCAGCTCGACCCGGACGCCGGTCCCGGCGCCGGGTGAGGACCGGAGCATCGCACGCCCGCCGTGCGCGGCCGCGATCGCGGCCACGATCGCCAGCCCGAGTCCGGTGCCGTCACCGCCGGACGCGTGGTGGAACCGGTCGAACGCCCGCGCCGCCTCCTCCGGCGCCATCCCCGGGCCCTCGTCGGCCACCTCGATGACCACCGCCCCGGCGTGCTCGGCCAGCCGTACGGTCGCGGGCGTCCCGGCCGGAGTGTGCGCGCGCACGTTGGCCAGCAGGTTGGCGAGCACCTGCCGGATCCGGCCCTCGTCGGCCAGGGCGAACAGGTGCGCGGGAGCGTCGAGCGTCAGCGGGCGCTCCGGCTCCACGGCCGTGGCGTCGGCGATCGCGTCGCGGGCGAGGGCGGCCAGATCGACGTGCTCCCGCGTCAGCGCGGAGCCCTTGTCGAGACGGGCCAGCTCGAGCAGTTCCTCGACCAGCCGCCGCATCCGCTCCGACTCCGCCGAGATGCGGCGCATCGCCTCATCGGCGTCGACCGCGCCCTGCTCGTACAGCTCGGAGTAGCCGCGGATGGTCGTCAGCGGGGTGCGCAGCTCGTGCGAGGCGTCCGCGGCGAACTCGCGCACCTTCGCCTCCGAACGCACCCGCGCCACGAACGCCTGCTCGATCCGGCCGAGCATGACGTTGATCGCGCCCGCCAGCAGGCCCACCTCCGACGGTGACTCCTCCATACGGGCGCGCAGGTCGCCGCCGCTCGCGATCGCGTGCGCCGTGGTGGCCATCCGGGACAGCGGGGCGAGCCCGCGCCGGATCAGCCAGCGCCCGAGCAGCGCCAGCACCCCCAGGATGACCGCGGTCGTCAGCAGCTCGATCACGATCAACCAGGCCAGCGACGCGCGGATGTCGCCGAGCGGGGCGACGACGACGGTGACGTGCCCGCGCAGGCCCACCCGGGCGACCGCCCGCATGCCGCCCATCCCGAACGGCCGGCCGCCGGCCGCCTCGTCGAAGAAGATCCCCGGGCCCATGCGCCGCGCCTGGTCGAGTGCTGCCGAGGGGTCCGGGTCGTCGCCGCTGACCGCACGTACGGTCCCGTCCGGCGCCATGTTGAGGATGATGTAGCGTCCCGGGGTCGTGCTGTCGCCCATCCGCGCCAGGGCGGGTTTCCTCTGGACCGCCTGGAGCTGGCCGTCGACCCGGTGCATGAGGTAACCGCGCAGCGCCGCCGTACTGACCACCGCCATCAGAACCATGCCGATCGCGGTGACCGCCAGCATGCCCGCCATGAGACGTGCGTTGAGCGACTTCACGACGGGGGCCGCAGCGCGTACCCGACGCCGCGCTGCGTGTGGATCAGGTCCGGGCCGATCTTGCGGCGCAGGTAGCTGACGTAGGTCTCGACGACGGGGGAGGAGGACGAGTGCTCCCAGCCCCAGACGTTCTCCAGCAGCTGGGCGCGCGTCAGGACCCGTCCGGGGTGGTGCATGAGGTAGGCCAGCAGCCGGAACTCCGTGGGCGACAGCTCGATCGCTGCGCCCGCCCGGCGCACGGTCCAGCGGGCCTCGTCCAGCTCCAGATCGGCCACGCGGAGGATCTCGTCGGCCGGCTCGCGCCCGGAGCGCCGCAGCACGGCGCGGACCCGGGCGACCAGCGCGTCCACCGAGAACGGCTTGGTGACATAGTCGTCGCCGCCCAGCGTGAGACCGGTGACGGTGTCGGTCGGGGTGTCGCGCGCGGTGAGGAAGATGACGGGCGTCTCGTCACCGCGGCTCCGCAGCCGCCGGCACACCTCGAACCCGTCGAGGTCGGGGAGCATGACGTCGAGCACGATGAGCTGCGGGCCGGCGTCCCGGGCGCGCTTGAGCGCCTCGTCGCCCGTGGCGGCCGTGGTCACCGCGAAGCCGTGGAAACGCAGCGCGACCTCCACGAGGTCGCGGATGTTCGGCTCGTCGTCGACGACGAGTATGCGCGGATTCTCCATCGAGTCCCATCATCGCGCCTGTACGCGGGCCGCGGGCCGCGGGAGCGCGTGACGCCTCCGGTGACGGTCACCGGAGGCGTCACCCGCCCGCTGAGGTCAGCTGTGCTGCGGCGTGGGCGACTGGGTCGCCTTGGCCGGCACCTTCTTCGGCGCGAACACCCGGCCCGCGGTACGGCTGCCGCCCGCCCCGGCCCGGCCGAAGACGACGACGAAGTCGTTCACGGCCAGCTTGGACAGGTCCGCCTTCTGCCCGTCCTTGTGGAACTTCGTGCCCTTGCCCGTCTGCCACTGCCAGGTCGTGCCGTCGAGGCTGCGCACGGTGAAGCCGTCTCCGCTCTTGGCGGTGAGCACGCCGCGCTGCCAGGTCACCTGGACGAACCCGTTCTTCTTGGTACGGACCGTCGCGTCGCCGTGCACGCCGGCCCGGCGGCGCAGCGCCTTGCGGGCCTGCCGGCGCTGCTCGGCGTTCGCCTTGGGCCGGCTGGAGGCCGCGGCGGGCACGGCCTGCGTCGAGCCCGCGGAGGCCGGGACCGCGAGGTAGACACCGGTGCCCACCACGCCGATCGCCAGGGCGGAAACGCCACCGAGAACCTTCTTGTTCACCTGATGTCCCTTCATGAATGACGCCTCCCACTGAACCCGACGCCGTTCAGAGGCGAGATGGAGAATTATGGGAGTTCGCTGGGAACCGTCAGGAACCTTGCAGGGAGCGGCGGAACGGCGCGAGTCGTACGGCCGGGGTGCTCGCTGTGGATAGACTGACGCGCGCCCGTTGCCGTTGCCGGGGCCAACGAAATCGTCGACATCAGCGAGTGATCGCATGCCAGAGGCCAAGAAGAATTCCGTCGCCAGCACGCTCCTCGGGCTGCTCGGCAGCCGCCGGGAGACCCCGGAGACCTTCGACGGCGAGCACCAGCCCGCCGCCGGTGAGGGACAACTGGAGAACCACCTCGGCGGTGACGAGGCCCGCAACTACCGGCAGTACGAGTACGACATGGTCTCGCCGCACGTCGGAAAGTCGCTGCTGGAGGTCGGCTCGGGGCTCGGCCACTTCTCCGAGCAGTTCGCCGGCCGGCTCGACTACCTCGTCGTCAGCGACAACGACTCCTACTGCGTCGAGCAGCTCACCAAGCGCTACGCCGGCCGGGACGACGTCGAGGTGCTCGACCTGGCGCTGCCCGCCGAGATCAAGATCAAGCGCAAGGTCGACACGGTCGTCATGATGAACGTCCTGGAGCACATCAAGGACGACGTCCAGGCGCTGAAGGACCTCGCCGCCGTGGTCGAGCCGGGCGGCCGCATCGTGATCTGGGTCCCGGGCTACATGCAGCTCTACGGCGACTTCGACCGCAAGGTCGGCCACGTCACCCGCTACACCCCGAAGACGCTCCAGGCCACGGTCACCGGCGCGGGGCTCGACATCGACGTGCTCAAGCCGATCAACTTCCTCGGCGGCATCGCCTGGTGGGCTGCGGTCCGCCGCGGCGGCGCCGGCTACCCCGACCCGAAGCTCGTCAAGATCTACGACCGTACGGTCGTCCCGGCCACCCGGGCCATCGAGAAGGTCATCCGGCCGCCGTTCGGCCAGACGGTCTTCTGCGTCGCCCGCGTCCCGGAGTAGCCCGCCGCTCAGGCGTTCGTCGCCTCCTGCGTGATGCGGTCGAACTGCGCGCCCATCGCCTCGGCGAGCGCGTTCGTGCCCGACAGCGGTCGCACCATGACCGTCAGCTCGTCGATGAGGCCGTCGTCGTCCAGGTGCAGGAAGTCACAGCCGTGGACCTGCCTGCCGTTCACCGACGCCCGGAACTCCAGGGCGTGGTCACGGCCGTCCGCGCCGGTGATCTCCCGTACGTAGCGGAAGTCCTCGAACACCCGCGCGGCGCCGCGGACGATCGCCACGACGATCGCCCGGCCCGTGTACGGCCGGTACGCGACCGGGCTGTTGAACACCGCGTTCTCGGCGAAGAGCGGCTCGATCGCGGCGAGGTCACCGGCCTCGACGGCCTGGCGGAACGGATGCATGGCCACCCCTGCTCATCTTTTCGGCTGTGTGCGAGACAGACCTTAGGCCAGGCGCAGGCGGTGGGCGGTGGCGGCCGCCTCGCCCCGGCTGGCCACGCCCAGCTTGCCGAGGATGTTCGACACGTGCACGCTCGCCGTCTTCGCCGAGATGAACAGCTCCTCGGCGATGTCACGGTTGCTGCGCCCCTCCGCGACCAGGCGCAGCACCTCCTGCTCGCGCGGGGTCAGGCCCAGGGCCGGCGAGCCCGCCGCCGAGCCCGCCACGGTCAGCCGCGACCGCCGCGCCAGCCGGTCGATCTCGGCGCGCAGCGGCCGGGCGCCCAGCCGGTCGGCGAGCGACGCGGCCCGGCCGGCCAGCGACGACGCCTCGTCCCGCCGGCCGTCGGCCACCGCGGCCTCGGCCGAGCGCGCCAGCGCGTACGCCAGCGGGTACGGGTGGTTCAGCGCCTCCCAGGCCGCCGCGGCGGCGGCCCACCGCGACCGGTCGACGACGCCCTCCACCCGAGCGGACTCGGCGTCGAACACGGCGCGCCGCGCCTCCATCACCGGGCCGTACGCCGCGGTCGCCGCGGCGATGGCGCGCAGTTCCTCCGCGAGGGCCTCGTCGCGCCGCTCGGCACAGGTCCGCATGGCCGCGACGAGGACCGGCCAGGTGTGCCGTACGTCCTGGTTCAGGTCGTGCTCGGCGATGGCACGGTTCGTGGCCTCGATCGCGCCCGGCACGTCGCCCTCGGCCAGCCGCCACTCGATGACCAGGCAGGCCAGCGGCAGCACCTGCTGCGGGTACGGGTCGTCGGCGGCGGCCAGCGCCCGCAGCTCCTCCACGATCCGGGCCGCGACGTCGCTCTCGCCCCGGGCGACGGCGATCTGGGCCCGGTTGACCAGGTGCTGTACGCGCAGGCCGGGCGTCGGTGCGAGCTCCATGGCCCGCTCGAACGTCTCGACCGCGTCGTCCCAGCGCCCGAGGGAGATCTGCGCCTCCGCCAGGTTGTTCGACGCGAAGATGCCCTGCGTACGCGCCTGGCCGAGCGCGTCGGCCCGCGAGAGCGCCTGCTGCGCCGTCGCGAGCGCCGCCTCGGACCGGCCACTCGCCTCCAGGGCGTCGGTCGTGTTCACCATCGACCGGAGCACCGATCCGCCGTCGTGGGCGCGCTCGGCCCGCGTACGCGCGGTCTCCAGCAGGTCCAGCGCAGCGTCGAACCGGCCGGCGACCGACTCGGAGATGGCGAGGTTGTTCAGGGCGCCGGCCGCGATGCAGTCGTCCTCGAACCGGTCCGCCAGCGCGAGGGTCTCCTCGTTGATCGGGCGTGCCTCGTCGTGGCGGCCGAGGAACGCCAGCGTACGACCGAGCAGCGCCAGCACCTCCGCCCGTGCGACCGATGCCTCCGGCACCAGGCTCTGCGCCCGGCGCAGGTCCTCCAGACCGCCCGTACGGCCCAGCACGAGGGTGAGCCAGGCGCGCCGGCGGAGCAGCAGCGCGACGCGCTCGGGATCGGTCCGCTCGTCGAGGTCGGCGAGGGCCGCGCGGACGAACGCCAGGCCGCGCTCGGGCTCGCCGCAGGCGTCGGCGGCCTGCGCCGCGCGCCGGAGCACGTCGACGTAGTCGGTGCCGATCCGCTCCTCGGCGTCGGGCACGCGGTCCCACAGCTCCAGCACGCGTTCGAGCAGCTGGAGCTGTTCGGCGTAGGCGAACGCGGAGGCCGACTCCCGCGCCGCACGCCAGGCGGAGGGCAGCGCGCGCTCGTGGTCGTGCGCGCGGACCCAGTGCGACGTGATCTCGACGGCGGGGCGCCCGGCCAGGCTCAGGGACGGATCGGCCTCCAGCGCCTCGGCGAACCGGCGGTGCGCGCGGGTGTGCTCGCCGGGCAGGAGCTCGTCGTGGATCGCCTCCCAGATCAGCGCGTGCCGGAAGGCGTACGCCTGCGCGTCGGCGACGAGGACGTTCGCGTCGACCGCGGGCCGCAGCGCCGACGACAGGGCCGTGTCGTCCAGGCCCGAGACCGTGGAGAGCAGCGCGTGCCCGAACCGTACGCCGCCGGTGCTGGCGAGGCGCAGCAGGTCCTGGGTGTTCTCGGGCAGCCGGTTGACGTCGGCCAGCACGAGGTCGCGTACGGACTGGGGCATCCCGGAGGCGGGGTGCTCGGCGGTGGCCTCGACGAGCAGCGGGATGCCGGAGCTGCGTTCGTAGACCATCTCGACGATTCTGGGATCCGGAGCGTGGCCGAGGATGCCGGCGAGCTGGGCGGCCGTCTCCGTCCGGGTCAGGCGGGGCAGGTCGAGCCGGATCACGCCTTCGAACCGCTCGAGCTCGGCGATCACCGGCCGCATCGGATGGCCGCGGTGCAACTCGTCGGAGCGGAACGTGACGATCACCAGCACGGCGGTGTGCAGCAGGTTGCGGAGGAGGAAGACCAGCAGGTCACGGGTTGACCGGTCCGCCCAGTGCGCGTCCTCGATGACAAGGACGAGGGGACGGCGCTCGGCCAGGCGTTCGAGCAGCGCGAGCATCTGCTCGAACAGCCGGGCCCGCGCGCTGTCCGGGTCGCGGTCGGCGGGCGGCTCGCCGAACTCCGGCAGCAGCCGGGCCAGGTCGCGTGCGCCGTCCCGCGGCATCAGGGCGGCGATCTCCGCGGCGCCGGCCTCCCGTACGAGCTGGCGCAGCGCCGCGGTGAACGGCGCGTACGGGAAGCCGGCCGTGCTGAGTTCGAGGCAGCCGCCGACGAGGACGTGCGCGTCACTCCGCACGCGTTGGGCGAACTCGCCGACCACGCGGGTCTTGCCGCCGCCGGCCTCGCCACCGAGCAGGACCGCGCCGGGATCGCCCGCACGGGCGCGCTCGAAGGCGTCGGTCAGCGTGGTGAGTTCGGGCTCCCGCCCCACGAAGGCGGGGCTCACCTCATGTGCGCGCACGTCCTCCAGCATGCCAGTCATGGCGACTTATGCGGTCTTGGTCGACCAGACGGGACGCGGGCGCGGATAACGGGACAGGGCGCGGGGACGGCGGCGTACGCGGGCACGCCACCGCCAGGCCGCGGCGGTCCGGTGGTCGTCATGGACACGCGTCGTCATCAGGGCCCGGACGATCTCGGGATGCATGGTGTCCTCCTGCTCTTTGTTCCGACACCGTCCACTGTCGCCGTAAGGCGCGTACCCCCACATCCGGCGTATGCCCTATCCACGGCGCCGATCCGGGGTGAGTCGGTCTAAGAGGTCCTCAGAGGCACATCTCAGCTATGATCCTGACGCTTATTTGCCAATTTGGTAAGCCATGGGGGCAAGCATGCTTTTTCGGGTCATCACGGGGGTCGCCATCGCCGGTTCGCTCATCGCCGGATGCGGTGGTGGTGCCGGCGAGGTTTCACCGTCGCGGAGTGCCTCGCCTGCGGATGGAGTGCTGACGGAGGCGCAGGCCCGCACCATCCTCGACCGCTACACAAAGGGGATCAATCAGGCGAACGCACAGCTTTCCGACGCGCTGCTGCGCTCCAACCAGACCGGTCCGATGCTCGAGATCTACCTGGCTTTCTACCAGCGTATCCGTACGCGCTGAAGACGGCCGACGGCGGGGCGCTGGTCCTGAACATCGCCACCAAATCGGAAAGCTACACGGCGGTTCAAAAGGGTAACTGGCTCACGGTGAGCGGGGACTACACCGGGTTCGGCCGCAAGCGCTTCTACCGCTTTTTCACCGGCATTACGCTGTGGCAGTTCGCCACCTACGTCCCGCCTCGGGGGCTCCCGTCCGTTCTGGCGGAGGGCGCGGGGACGACCAGCGTGAAGGGGAAATGAGGTCCGATCACACCGGGCTTTGTGCGGTGGGCGGCGGCCTCGCCGCGGCCGGCCACCTCGAGCCTGGCCGGGGATCCCCGAGGAGAATGCCCATTATATGGACACTATTTCTCAGAGTATGAACCGGTTGGTTATGATCACGGCAGGTCGGGTTCTTGGTATGACGAGGTGACAGCGATGGTCGAGGCCGCGGCGCTTGCGAAGCCCTGGCAGGTGAGGTTCCGGGCGGGCGGTAACGAGGGCGTCGCCGACACGCTCAAGGAGGGCGTCGGCGGCTCGGCGGGAATGCGGCCGCACGAACTGCTGGAGGCCGCGCTGGCCACGTGCATGACCATCTCGGCGCGGATGGCGCTGGCCGACCTCGGCATCGCCGATGCCGAGGTCGGGGTGCGGGTGCTCCTGGAACGCGAGGAGTCGGAGACGCGGTTCCGGTACGAGCTGGTCCTCGACCCGGGCCTCGAGGCTCACCGGTCCGCGATCGCCGAGCGCATCGCGCGCTCGCCGGTGCGTTCGACGTTGAGCAAGCCGCTGGTCTTCGAACCCGCCTGACCGCCGAGCCGTCAGACGAGGCCCATGCGATGGGCGGTGGCGGCGGCCTCGCCGCGGCTGGACACCTCCAGCTTGGCCAGGATGTTGGACACGTGCACGCTGGCGGTCTTGGCCGAGATGAACAGCTCCCCGGCGATCTCCCGGTTGCTGCGGCCTTCGGCGACGAGACGCAGCACCTCCAGCTCGCGCGGGGTCAGGCCGAGGGACGGACCGCCGGTCTGGCCGCCGAGCGGCACGCGGGCCCGGCGGGCGGACGCCTCGATCCGCTCGCGCAGCGGCCTGGCGCCGAGGCGGTCGGCGAGTTCGGCGGCGCGCCGGAGGCGGGGCGCGGCCCGGTCGCGGTCGCCGTCCGTGGCCGCCGCCCGCCACAGTGCGTAGGCCAGCGGGTACGGCTCGCCGAGGTCGTCCCAGGCCGCCGCGGCGGCGTCCCACCGCTCAGGGCCGTCCCGGCCCTCGGCGCGTGCGGCCTCGGCCTCGAACACGAGTTGCCGCGCGCGCTGCGGCCGTCCGTGCACCGGAGTCCTGTTCGCCTCGTCGCGCAGCCGGGCCAGCAGCTTGCCCGAACGCTCGCCCGGCGCCTCGGCGCAGGCGTGCGCCGCGCCGGCCATCAGCGGCCAGCCGTAGCGGGCGTTGACCGACGGATGCAGCTCTTCGACCACCTGCTCCACGACGTCGAGCGCGGCGGTCAGGTCCCCCTCGGCCACCGTCAGGCCGAGCCGCAGGCACACGGAGGGGAACAGCTCCTGCGTGCGGGAGAACGTCGGCGCGAGGACGGAGTCGAGTGCGGCGGCGGCCCGCGCGGCGCCGGCCAGGTCGCCGCGGGCGAGCGCGATGTCGCCGAGGGCGGCGTGAAGCGACGCCCGGGTGAGCGGCGGCGGGGACAGCTCCAGCGCGTGCTCGGTCACCTCCAGGACCTCGTCCCAGCGGCCCAGGTTGAGCAGCGGCTCGGCCAGGTTGATGGTGAGGAACGCCCCGGACGTACGGGCCTGCCCGTGCTTGCGCGCCAGGGCGATGCCCCGCTGGGCGGCCTCGATGGCGCGTTCGTGCTCGCCGATGCTCTCCAGGACGTGCGACTCGTTGGTGGCCACGCGAAGCATCGCCGAGTCGTCGGCGCCCCGGCGGTAGACCTCCGCGGCCTCGGCCAGGACGGCCAGGTGACGCTCGGCCTCGGTCTCGGGGATGTCGCAGGCAGCGATCGTGGTCAGCGCGTGCGCCTCGACCGTGGCGTCACCGGTCTCCCGGGCCACCGCGAGCGCCTCCGAGGCCAGCTCCCGCGCCTCCTCGGCGCGGTTCGGCAGCAGGTAGAGGTGCTGCGCCAGCGTGGACAGCACGCGGGCGCGGGTGACGCTCGGCGGGTCGACGGGCACGAGGCGCGCGGCCTCGCGCAGGTCGTCCAGTGCGGTGCGGTGGCCCTGCCGGATCTTGAGGCGGCCCCGCTGCTCCAGCACCGCCGCCGCCCGCAGCGGATCGTCGATCTCCTTGAGCGCCTCGCGGGCGAACGCGACGCCGCGTTCGGTCTCACCGGCCAGGTCGGCGGCCTCGATGGCCCGCTCCAGCACGTCGGTGTGGCCGACGCCGAGCCGTTCGGCGGCGTCGGGCACCCGGTCCCACAGCGTGAGGACCCGGTCGATCATCCGGAGCCACTCGGTGTAGGCGGTGGCCTCCTTGGCGACCTGCGCGGCCTGCCAGGCGCTGACCAGCGCCCACGTCGTGTCGTGCGCGGAGTACCAGTGGTGGGCCCGCTCGGCGGCGACGCGCCCCGGCGGCACGAGCGACGGGTCGGCCTCCAGCGCCTCGGCGAACCGCGTGTGCGTGCGCGTGTGCTCACCCGGCAGCAGGTCACCGTGGATCGCCTCGCGCATCAGCGCGTGCCGGAAGCCGTACGCCTCGCCGTCCACGACGAGGACGTTCGCGGCCACGGCGGGCCGCAGCACCCGGGACAGCCCGGTGTCGTCGAGCCCGCTCACCGCCGCGAGCAGCGCGTGCTCCACCCGGTCGCCGCCCGCGCTGGCCACACGCAGGATCTCCTGGGTCTCCTCGGGCAGCCGCTGCACGCTGCCGAGGATCAGGTCGCGGAGAGACTCGGGCAGCTCGCAGTTGATCTCACCGTCGCGGCCGAGCAGGGCCTCCACGAACAGCGGGTTGCCCTCGCTGCGTTCGTACACCTCGTCGAGCAGTTGGGGGGCGGGCTTGCGGCCGAGAATGCCCTGTGCCTGCTCGGCCACGGCGCGGCGCGGCAGCCGGTCGAGGTCGAGGCGGCGGACCCAGCCCGCCCGGCCGAGCTCGGCCAGCAGCGGCCGGAGAGGATGGTCGCGGTGCAACTCGTCCGAGCGGTAGGTGACGATCACCAGCAGGCCGGGCGGCAGGTTGCGGATCAGGTAGCTGAGCAGGTCGCGCGTTGACCGCTCCGCCCAGTGCGCGTCCTCGATGACCAGGACGGCGGGCGTCTGCTCCGTCAGCCGCTCGAACAGCAGCAGCACGTGGTCGAACAGGCGCGTGCGCGCCTCGGTCGTGGCGGCCTCGGTGTCCGGCTCACCGAACTCCGGCAGCAGGCGTGCCAGCCCGCCCGGCGAGCCGCCGGGCAGCAGGGCGGCCACCCCGTCGACGCCGATCTCGCGGACCAGCTGCCGCAGCGCCGCGCTGAACGGCGCGAACGGCAGGCCTTCGGAGCTGATCTGGAGACATCCGCCGATGAGCACGCGCGGCCCGCCGGGGCGGCGGCGCGCCGCCTCGAGAAACTCGCGGATCAGGCGTGTCTTGCCCACCCCGGCCTCGCCGCCCACGAGCAGAGCGGCCGGCGTCTCTCGCAGGGCGGTCTCGAGAAAGGCCAGCTCGGTGGCGCGGCCGACCATGACGGCACTGATTCCCTGCTGGTTGGGCACGTCCTCAAGGATGCCATCAAGGTCGGACAAAACAGACTTAATATCGGACCCTCGCCGGGCCGGCGCCCGTCCCGCGTACGGACATTCGTCCTGCCGGGAGGTGGATCGATGGCTCTGCCGCCACGCGCCGCCGGAGGGGAGAGTGAGTCGCATGACAACTCACGGTCTGCGGCGGTTCCCCCTGGTGACGGCGGTCGTCTTCGGTGTCACGGCGCTGTCGAACGTGGCGCAGTTCCTCGTGCCCGGCATGCTCGCGCACCTGGAACGCGCCCCCGCCGGGCTGCACGGCGACTGGTGGCGGACCGGTACCTCGCTCTTCGTGCAGGACGGCGGTGTGGCGGGCACGGTCTCGAACCTGTTGTTCCTCGTCCTCGTCGGCGCCGTCGCGGAGCAGGCCGTGTCGCGGTCGCGCTGGCTGCTGTGCTACTTCACCGCCGGCCTGGTGGGGGAGTTCGCCGGTTACGCCTGGCAGCCGCACGGCGGCGGGAACTCCATCGCGATCTGCGGTCTGGCCGGCGCCGCGGCGGTGGCGCTCTGGCGGGGTGACGGACGTCTCCCGAGATTCGCCCCGACGATCGTGCTGCTGTGGTGCGCCGCGCTGCTGGCCACCGCCTGGTTCCCGCTGCTGGTGATCGGTCTCGTGGCGGCGATGGCCGCCAGGGTCGCGGCCGAGCGCGGTGTCGCCGTGGGCCGCTGGACGGCGGCCGGCGCGCTGGTCGCGGGCGTGGCCCTGACCGCGGTCCGCAACATCCACGGCGTCGCGCTGCTGGCCGGGCTGGTGGTCGCCGTCGCTCTCGTCCTGCCCGTACGCCGCCGGAATCCGGTCACCGCCTGACCGCGTGCCCTCTCCGGCCGCCGGCGACGCGTGTCGCGCCGGCGGCCGTCCCGATTTGACGCCCGCCGCAGCTAACCGTTACCTATGTAGCTAACCGTTAGAGGTGATTGCCGTGCAGGACGTCGTACTCGCGTTGCTCGCCAAGGAGCCCTCCCACGGCTACGAGCTGCGGGCCCGGCTCCACGAGGCCCTCGGGCCGCTCCGCGACGCGCTCAACGCCGGGCAGGTCTATGTGACCCTGACGCGCCTGGAGAAGGCGGGGATGGTCACCGCCGAGCACGTCGGCCAGGCCGACCGCCCCGACCGCAAGGTCTACGCGCTCACGGCCGAGGGCCAGCAGCGCGTACGGACCTGGCTCGCGGACGTGAGCTGGAACCGGCCGACCGAGTTCCATCTCAAGCTGATCGCGGCCGCCGCGGCCCGCCTGGCCGATCCGGTGGAGCTCGTCGACCTCCAGCGCCGCGAGCTGCTGCGCCGGCTGGCCGACGCACAGCGGGCCGCGCTCGCGGAGCCCGAGGGTTCGGCCGCGGCGCTGCTCCTCGAAGGCGTCGTCCTCCGGCTCGAGGCCGATCTGCGCTGGCTGGACGCCTGCGCCCACTACTGGGAGTCGAAATGACGGTGCTGCGGGCCGTGAGGCTGCGCAAGGAGTACGGCCGGGACGCGGGGCTGGTCCGCGCGGTCGACGAGGTCGATCTGGAGGTGCGGCCCGGCGAGACCGTCGCGATCGTCGGGCCGAGCGGCTGCGGCAAGTCGACCCTGCTGCACCTGCTCGGCGGGCTCGAACGGCCCACCGGCGGCGAGGTGCACCTGGCGAACCGGCGGCTCGATCGCATGTCGGAGACCGACCTGAGCCGCATGCGGCGCAAGGCCCTGGGCTTCGTCTTCCAGGCGTTCCACCTCGTCGATGAGCTCACCGCGCGGGAGAACGTCGAACTGCCGGCCCTGCTCGCCGGAGTGCCGCCGCGTACGGCACGGCGGCGGGCGTCCGCGCTCCTGGAACGCGTCGGGCTGGCCGACCGGGCCACTCACCTGCCCGCGGCGCTGTCCGGCGGGCAGCGGCAGCGGGTCGCGGTGGCCCGCGCGCTCATCGGCCGCCCGCTCGTCGTCCTGGCCGACGAGCCGACCGGCAACCTCGACAGCGCGGCGACCGCCGCGGTGCTGCGGCTCTTCGGATCGCTGCGCGCCGAGGGCCAGACTCTCGTCATCGTCACGCACGACTCGCGGACCGCCGCCACCGCCGACCGCGTGATCACCATGCGCGACGGCGTGCTCGCCGGTGAGACCCGGCTGAACGGCGGAGGCGGCGGCCTCGGCACCCTGGCCGGGCTGGAGGGCTCGTGAGTGTGATCACCCTGGTGGCCCGGCTGGCGCTGCGCGACCTGCGCCACCGCCGTGCCGAGGCGTTCCTGCTGCTCATCGCCATCGCGGCGACGACCACCACACTCACGCTGGGCCTGACCGTACGCGGCGTCGCCGACCGGCCCTGGGATCGTACGCGCGCCGCCACCGCCGGTCCGGACGCGGTGGCGACCGCGGACCACGCGGCCTCGCTCACGCGGCTCGCGCACGCGCCCGGCGTGACGGCGTCGGGCGGCCCGTACCCGGTCGTCTCCGGCGGCCTGCGCGTCCGTGACATCCGCGTCGACGCCTCCGTGCAGGGGCGGGACACCGATCCGGGAGCGGTCGACCGTCCCCAGGTCACCGCCGGGTCCTGGGTGCGCCGCGGGGGAGCCGTGGTCGAACGCGCCTTCGCCGGCGCCCTGCGCGTACGGCCGGGTGAGGAGATCACGATCTCCGGCCACCGTTTCCGCGTCGCCGGGATCGCGGTCAGCGCGGGCCGCGTCCCGTACCCGTCCTCCACGCCGGGTCTGATCTGGGTCACGCGGGCGGACCTGCGACGGATCGGCACGCCGACGGCGCAGGTGATGCCGCTGCGGCTGGCCGACCCCGCGGCCGCGCCGGCCTTCGCGGCGGCGCACCGGGGCGTCCGCTCCTGGCAGGACATGGGCGCGTACGCGACCGCGGAACTGCATCTCGTCGACAGTGCCCTGCTCACCGGCACCTGGGCGCTCGCGCTGCTCGGCGTCGCCTGCGTGGCCGTGCTCGTCGGTGGACGCCTCGCCGACCAGACCCGGCGCGTCGGCCTGCTCAAGGCGGTCGGGGCCTCACCCCGGTTCGTCGCGGTGGTGCTGCTGGCCGAGCACGTCCTGCTCGCGCTGGCCGCGACCGCCGCCGGACTGGTCGCCGGCCGGGCGGCGGCGCCGCTGCTCGTACGGCCGAGCAGCGGGCTGCTGCCCGCCGGATCCCCGCACCTGACGGTCGCGTCGGCGCTGGTCGTGGCCTTGGTGGCGGTGGTCGTGACGGGCGCGGCGACGGTGTTCCCCGCGATCCGCGGCGCCCGGACGACGACCGTACGGGCCCTGTCGGGTCCCCGGCGGACACCGCGCCGCTCACCGCTGCTGATCGCGCTGTCGGCCCGGCTGCCGGTGCCGTTCCTGCTCGGCGTACGCGTCGCGGCGCGCCGCCCGCGCCGGGTGATCCTGGCGACGGCGAGTCTCGCGCTCACGGTCGCGATGGTAGTCGCCGCGATCGCCCTGCACGGCGACATCGCCCGCAAGGACGCCCGGCTGGCCGGGCCCGGGTTCGTCCCGGGCGCGGACAACCCGGTCACCGAGCAGGTCAGTCAGGTCGTGCTGGCGCTGACCCTGGCGCTGCTCGCGCTCGCCGCCGTGAACGCGGTGCTGATCGCCTGGGCGACGTCGCTGGACGCGCAGCGTTTCGCGGGCCTGGCGCGCACGCTGGGCGCGACGCCGCGGCAGGTCACCTTCGGCCTGTCGGCGGCACAGCTGCTGCCGGCATTCGGGGCGTCGCTGCTCGGCATCCCGCTCGGCCTGGCCATCTACTACGCCGCGCGTACGGCGGGCGGCGCCGCCGGGTCGATCCTCATCCCGTACGCCCGGCTGCCCCTGGTCGTGCCCGGCGCGCTCCTCGTCGTGGCCGCTCTCACCGCCGTCCCGATCCGCGTGGTCTGCCGGCGACCGATCGCCCGGGTGCTGGCCGCCGAGTGAAAACCCGTTGCGGCGACCGTGGGCGGCGGGCGAGGATCTCCTGCCCGAGCGGTCGGTTCGGGCGGGAGATGAGTCGCGATGCTGAGCGACGAGCAGGTCGAGGCCTTCGTCGAGGACGGCTTCGTGCGGATCGAGGGCGCGTTCTCGCGGGAGGTGGCCGGGCGCTGTCTGGAGGAGCTGTGGGCGGCGACCGGGTGCGACCCCGCCGACCGGTCCACCTGGACGCGGCCGGTCATCCGGCTGGACGGCTTCGGCACACCGCCGTTCCGCGAGGCGGCCAACACCCCGGCGCTGTACGAGGCGTTCGACCAGTTGGTCGGGCCGGGACGCTGGGTGCCCCGGCAGGGTTTGGGCACCTTCCCGGTGCGCTTTCCCAGCGACGAGCCGCCCGGCGACGACGGCTGGCACCTGGAGGGCAGCTTCCCCGGCCCCGACGGCAAGTACCGCGTCAACCTGCGCTCTCGCGCCCGGGCGCTCCTCATGTTGTTCCTGTTCTCCGACGTCGGGCCGTCGGACGCGCCGACGCGGATCCGGGTCGGCTCCCACCGGGACGTCCCGGCGCTGTTGGCCGACGCGGGGGAGGAGGGGCGAGAGTGGCTCGACCTGTGCCGGGACGCGGTCCGCGCGAGTGAGGGGCGGCCGGAGGCCCTCGCCACGGGATCGGTGGGCGACGTGTTCCTCTGCCACCCGTTCCTCGTCCACGCGGCCCAGCCGCATCGCGGGACCGAGCCCCGGTTCATGGCCCAGCCTCCACTGGATCCGGCCGGCCTGCTCGACCTGTCGGGCGCGGCGCCGACACCGGTCGAGCGCGCGGTACTGGAGGGGCTGGCCTCATCGCGCCGCCGGCTTTAAAACCGCCGGAATCGTGACGGTGGTCATCTCGCCGGAGATCTAGCCCCCGCTCGGGCCCGTGGCCCGCACGCCTTCCCTCGCCGAACTCGACGGTGAATCGGGGCGGGCCGGTCGGGTTCGTCGGGGTTCTCGAAGTCATCGGTCTTCATCGGGGATGACGTCCAGAGCGTCGGGGTCCGCCGCGAGGGCGGCCCAGAAGGCGACCTGAGCCTGTTCCTGCAGGATGCCGAGGGCCAGGACACGCGAGCGCGATCGGGTGGCGGCGTCGGCGGGGTCGAGGGCGGCGTGCCGGGTTCGGTAGAGGTCGAGCAGTTCGCGGTGTCGCGACTCCTGCGCCCTTGCCAGCCGCGTGAGGTCCACGGCGTCGCCGAGGTCGGCGAAGGCCAGCCGGAGCTGTGCCGGGTCACGGGTCTCGGCCTGGGGAACCTCGGCGGCGGACAGCCATGCCCGCAGCGCCTCACGGCCGGCATCGGTCAGGTGGAAGACCCGGCGCCGTCGCCCGCCGGCCTCGGCCTCCTCGGTCAGCAGGCCCATCTCGGCGAGCCTGGGCGGATCGCGGTAGAGCTGGGCATGGGGGATGGGCCAGAAGTAGGCGACGCTCTGCTCGACGCGGGCTTTCAGCTCGTACGGCGTCATCGGACCGTGCCGGGCGATCAGCCCCAGGACGGTGTATGCGGACATGCTCAGCACCACGCGTACCTCCCATTGACATGGTCTCAATGAGACCTTACGTTCGTCACACTGAAACCGTATCAATGAGACTATTGGACCGGCATGTACATCCATCCAGAGCTCACCGGCGTCTTCGCGGCCCTGCCGCGACGGCCCGAGAACCCGTTCGCCGACATCGAGGCCACACGATCGAGTTTTCGCGCGCTGATGGCGCCCCTCGCATCGGCGCGTGATCCCCGGGTCACCGTCCAGCGGCTGTCCGTCCCGGGCCCCGACGGCAACGAGATCTCGATGCAGATCCTCCGGCCCGCCGGGGCGCACGGCGTGCTTCCCGCTGTCCTCTACCTCCACGGCGGTGGTTTCGCCTACGGCGAGCTGGACGGGGCGAGCCCCATGGCGCGCGACGTCTGCGCCGAGGTCGGCGCGGTCGTGGTGAACGTCCATTACCGGCTGGCGCCCGAGCATCGCTTCCCGGCGGGGATCGAAGACTGCTACGCCGCGCTGTGCTGGCTCGCCGGCAACGCCGCCGACCTGGGTGTCGCGCCCGAACGGATCGCCGTCACCGGCGCCTCGGCCGGGGGCTGTCTCAGCGCGGCGCTGTGTCTGCTGGCCCGGGACCGCGGAGGGCCGCGGATCGCCTACCAGTGCCTGCTGATCCCCTGCCTGGACGATCGGACGCGGACCGCCTCGATCCGGCGGATCACCGACGGGCGGATCCCCAACGGACCTGGCATGAGGCACATGTGGGACACCTACCTGGGGTCCGACCGGCTCGACGTCTCGCCGTACGCAGCCCCCGCCCGCGCCACGGATTTGAGCGGCCTGCCGCCCGCGTACGTTCTCACCTGCGGCTTGGACCCGCTGCGGGACGAGGCGCTGGACTACGCACGCCGGCTGATCGAAGCGGACGTTCCGGTCGAGACGCACCACGTGCCGGGTGCCTGGCACTTCTTCGAGGCGCACGCGCCCGGCAGTGCCTTGGCCGGTGCGGCGACCGCGCACTGGATCGCCGCGCTGCGCACCGGACTGCACCGCTGACGGCCGGACCCGCCGTGGCGACGGCCGTGTACGGCGGGAGCCCGGCGTCGCGGAGGAACGCGCTCATCCCGGCGCGGGCCGCAGTCCGGCCAGGGTGACCTCGACGAGCCGGCCGACGGCGTCCGCCGAGGCCATGGCGCCGGCCGCGGTGAGGGCGTGCAGGCAGTAGGTGGCCAGTTCGCCGGCGGGAACGTCGTCGCGGACCGTGCCGTCCGCCGCGGCGTCGGCCACCAGCGCCTGGATGAAGGCGTGCAGACGCTCGTGGGCGCGGGCGACGTGCTCGTCGCGGTGCAACAGCGCCGCCAGGTCGCCGTCGTGGCGCTGGTGGGTGATGGAGGCGAAGCTCAACAGCACCGCCCGCAGCCGTTCGGCCGGATCGGTGTGCTCGGCGACGTCGGTGAGCCGGCGCAGGTGATCGGCGATGTGGTCCTCGTGCCAGGCGGCCAGGACCGACTCGATGTCGGGGAAGTACTTGTACAGCGTCGCCCGGCCGATGCCGGCTCGCTTGGCGACCTGCGACATCGTGAGCGACGCCAAGCCCTGGTCGGCCACCAGCCGCGCGGCGGCCTCCACCGCTGCGTCGCGCACCGCGCGGCGGTGCGCCTCGATCGTGTCCTCCCACAGCTTCGGCACCCTCCGATGATACATACCGCCGATTTATCGACGAGTTGTCTATTGACATAGACACTATGTATCGAATAATCCTTGTAGCGCGATACCTGCTCGGGGTATCCGTCCGCGATCGTCGTCGCCTGAAGGGAGACGTACGTGTCAGATTTCTCCGCGCATCCCGCGCCCCGTCATCTGGACGACCTCTACGCCAGCCCGCCGCCGTGGGACATCGGCCGTCCCCAGCCCGCGTTCGCCGCGCTCGCCGAGAGCGGGGCGATCGAAGGTCGGGTGCTGGACGTCGGCTGCGGGACCGGCGAGCACACGCTGATGGCCGCGGCCCTCGGGCTGGACGCCACCGGCATCGACCTGGCCGCCGGCGCGCTGGAGACGGCGAGGGAGAAGGCGCGGCGCAGGTCGCTCACGGCCCGGTTCCTGCGTCACGACCTGCGGAACCTGCCCGAGCTGGGCGAGACGTTCGACACCGTGCTGGACTCACTGGTGTTCCACGCCCTCGCCGAGGCCGATCGCACCGCCTACCTGGCCGGCCTGCGGACGGTGGTGCCGCCGACGGGCCGCGCCTTCCTGCTGTGCTACGCCGACCGCCGGCCCGGCGAGAGCGGAGCGCCGCACGGACTCGGCCGGGACCAGATCCGGGAGAGCTTCGCGAACGGATGGCGCATCGACTCCCTCGATCCCACCGGCTGCGATTCCATCTCACCTCTCCACCCCGGCGGCATCGCCGCCTGGCTGGTCGCGCTCACCCGCGTCGCGGACGGGAGGTGACGGCCGTGGTGAGCGCACAGGCCCGTGTCCGCACCGACCGGGCCGGCCGCTACCTGGCGCAGCTCGGCGAACACGCCGGCCATCTGAGCGCGCCGGCCTTCCGCCACCCGCGCCGTCACGGCGAGGGCGGTCACGGCCACGGAGGCCCCGCGAAGGTCGTGCGCGCCGAGTGGTCCGGCGCCGACGCGTCGATCGACTTCGGATGGGGCCGCTGCACGCTGCGCGCGACCGATACCGAGCTGATCCTCCGCGCCGAGGCGGCCGACCCGCAGCAGCTCCGGCGGGTGCAGGAGGGCATCACCGCCCGGCTGGAACTCATCGGCCGCCGCGACCACCTCACGGTGACCTGGCAACCGGAACCCCCGGAAATAGCCGATCGGCCCTGACTCATGCGAAAACGGCGGCATGATGTTGTCGCGGCGATTTATGCGCACAGAATTCGGCGATTCTCGTTTATCACGGCTATTGGCGAAAGTGCGTTCGACGGCGCGGGCGACAGTTGCTCTAGGTGAGGATACCGCTACTGCGGAAACAGCGATGAGCTACCGGCCGTATGCGTAGCGTCGAAGATGTTCGATGTTTTGTTATCTCCTATGATTTCCGGCCTTGACCGAATTGCCCATTTGGCTGGAGGGTGTCAGAGGCCGCCGGAGCCCCCCGCTCGCACGGCCCGCGCCCGATCGAGGAGAGGAGAGGACCGTATGGTCTTCCTGGGAGTCATTGTGGCCGTCGTCGCCGTGGTGGTGGGCATCGAGGTCATCGTCCAGAACTCGTCATCCGGCTCGCTCGAGGTCTTCGGCTACCACGTGCCCGGAGTGCACACCGAGTCGCAGGTGTTCGTCGTCGGCGTGATCGTCGCCTTCTTCGCCGGTGCGGGGCTGGCGGTGTCCTGGCTCTCCCTGCTGCGCAAGATGCGGGTCCGCCGCGAGCTGCACGACCTGCGGGAGGAGCGGGAGGAGACGATGGTGTCGCTGGAGAGGAAGAACCAGCAGCTCGAACGCGAACTGGCCCGCGTGCGCGGCCGTGCCACCAGCGCTCCGGTGACCACGGAGGCGCCCGTCTCGCCGGGACGGCCCCGTGACCGGGAACCCGTCTCCCCCGGACGACGCCGTGACCGGGAACCCGTGTCCCCGTTCTTCGACAACCCCGCCTGACGCGGCGGGGGCAGGCGGCCCGCTGCGCCGAGCCGGGCACGCCAAGCCGGGCACAGGGGAAGGGCGCGCGTCGATTCAGGCGTCGCCGGCGGCCAGCGAGAACCGCGCAGCGTGTCGGCCGCGGCCCGGGCGTCCTCAGGTCGGTACCAGCGTGAACCGGCGATCCGTGACCGATCGAAGGCATCCACCGGCCACACGATCCCAGCCGCCGAGCGCCGCCCGCCCACGGTCACGACTCACCGTGCGTGCGGATCACCGTTCGGTGCATCCTGAGCAGGCTCAGTTCGCACATGAGAAAGATGATCCCGAGTGCGGGAAGGACGATGCCGTCCCCTCGGATGAACCGCGCCTGCCACCTCCGATACTCGCCCGCTGAGACGGTCGTCCACGCGTCGTCATTCAAGCCGGACGTCGAAACCTGATACTTGGGGCCGGGCAGAGTACGGGCTTGGCCCTTGTCGATCCCGAGGAGGGCATTGCCGGTCACGATCGCGAGCGTGATGGCCACGACCAGGGCCAGAGCGAGTCGCCGTCGACGAGACGGAGGCGGTGGGTCCACCGGCCTGACGACTCGCCTGCCACGGGCGAACCCGAACACCATGACCCCGGAGACGACCCACCACAGACCGGCGAAGAATCCGATGACCGCCACCGGCGGCCCTATCCGAGCGTCCGTGACCAGCACTCGATCCGAAGGCCACGACACGATGCCGTCGACCAGGCTGACGACGTACAAGACCGCCGCCGCGGCGGCGCAGAGTGCGTCGACCACCGCGCATGCACGGGACCGTAACCGCCACCACGTGAACCGTGTCGCCGGCTGCCCTTTCCGGCTCGCCTGATGTGGGACCGTCACCAGACGCGGCTTGGACAACCGGCGCATCGCTAGCCGCCTACTGAAATGACCACGCGCGACGTCACAACGCCATCCTCCGCGCCGTGGGCCGGGATCGAAAGAACAGGTCCATGTCCGGACAAGCAGTGAACGGCCGACTACCGATAAGCGTCCCATGGCGCGCAGGGACGGAACACTGGCGCCGCTGCGGCCTGAGCGGCCTCCGGCCGGTACCCGGTATGTGAGTACGGCCAGGCGTGTGGTGGAGAACGAGCGTCAAAGGACGCAGAACTCGTTTCCCTCGGGGTCGGCCATGACCACGTGGTCAGGTTTGCCCTGCAATTCTTCTTCGCGTATCACCGTCGCACCGGCGGCGGTCAGTCGCTCGACCGCCTCGATCACGCGAGGCCACCGCACCTCCCACGGAGTGTTGCGGCCCCCGCCGACCTGGACGTCCAGGTGCAGCCGGTTCTTCGCCACCTTCGACTCCGGCACCTGAAGGAACGACAGGCTCGGGCCCGTCTCATCCGGGTCGGACAGCGACGCGCCCTGGTCCCACTCCTCCTCCGGAACGCCGTAATGCGTGAACCATTCCTCCCGGCTTCCGAACCCCACCGGCGGCGGCGCCGGCACATATTTCAAGGCCAACGCCCAGAACTCCGCCAGCCTCGCCGGTTGGGCACAGTCGATCGTCAGGCTCCATTTGATCGCCACGGATCCTCCTTGGCCGAGATGCGCAGACCGTACCGTCCAGATCTGACAACGTCGCCTCCTGCGCGTGGCGTGACCCCCGACGAGCTGATGGCGGAGGCTGCCCGACGGATGGGCGAGCCGGATCGGTGAGCGATCGATGACACGTTGACGCTGTGCCCAGTCGGAGCGACGCCGGCCGGGTATGGGCCAGGTCGAGCGATGTTTCGACGGTCATGGGCCCGGAGGTGGTCAAGGTGCGGTTCGGGATCTTCTATGAGCACCAGTTGCCGAGGCCGTGGGACGACGGGGCGGAGGAGCGGCTCTACCGGGACGCGCTCGAGCAGGTCGAGATCGCGGATCGGGTGGGGTTCGACTACGTCTGGGCGGTCGAACATCACTTTCTCGAGGAGTACTCCCACTCCAGCGCGCCCGAGGTGTTCCTCGCCGCCGCCTCGCAGCGGACGCGGCGGATCCGGCTCGGGCATGGCATCGTGCAGGTGCCGCCGCCCGTCAATCATCCCGCGCGTGTCGCCGAGCGGGTCGCCGCGCTCGATCTCGTCTCCGGGGGCAGGGTCGACTTCGGCACCGGTGAGGCCAGTTCCATGGCCGAGCTCGGCGGATTCGGGGTGCCGCGGGAGGAGAAGCGCGCCATGTGGCAGGACGCCATGGACGCGATCACCCGGATGTTCGTCGAGGAGCCCTTCGCCGGCTGGGACTCCCCGTACCTGCGGATGCCGCCGCGCAACGTCATCCCCAAGCCGGTGCAGAAGCCGCACCCGCCGCTCTGGGTCGCCTGTTCGCGGCGCGAGACGATCCACTTCGCCGCCCGGAACGGGATCGGGGCGCTGTCCTTCTCCTTCGCCGAGCCCGAGGACGCCGGCGTCTGGGTCGATGAGTACTACCGTCTGCTGAACTCCGAGGAATGCGTTCCGGCCGGGTTCGCGGTGAATCCCGGCGTCGCGGTCGTGCTGCCCATGATGTGTCACGAGGACGAGGCGACGGCGATCGAGCGCGGTATCGACGGGGGGCACTTCTTCGGGTTCGCGCTCGCCCACTACTACGGCACCTCCCCGCACGAGCCGGGCCGTACGAGCATCTGGGACGACTTCGTCCGCCACCGCGAGGAACGGGGCTACTCGCGGCGGATCGTGGGCGCCGCCGACGCGCCGCTCGCGGTGCGGATCACCGAGGCCGGCCTCGGGTCGCTGCGCGGGGCGGTCGGGACGCCCGCGCAGGTGGCCGAGCTCGTACGGCGGTACGAGGCCGTCGGGGTCGACCAGGTCATCTTCGTGCTCCAGGCCGGTCCCAACCGGCACGAACACGTCTGCGAGAGCCTCGAACTGGTCGGCGAGCAGGTCATCCCGCGGTTCGCCGAAGGGCGGGACGAACGCGAGCGGGCCAGGGCCGAACGCCTGGCGCCGGCGGTCGAGGCGGCTCTCGCGCGGCGGGAGCCGCCCCGCCGGCAGGCCCCGTACCGGATCGACGAGGCGGCCGAGCTCGCGCGGGCGCGCAGGCCGCGGGCGACGGCGCGCGACTTCAGGGCGACGGCCCGTACGGCGGCCCGTGCGGAGATCCGTGCCCGTGGACGGCGGACGCTGGCCCGGCTCGTCGCCGCCCGTTCCGACGACAGGCTGGAGCGCCGGTTCGGGCCGGCCGCGCAGCGGGTGTTCTTCGCCGGCATGGTCCGTGCCTTCGATCCACGGATGGCCATGGGCTTCGAGGGCGAGCTGGAGTTCCGCCTGCGCCGGGGCGAGGAGGAGACGCCCTGGACGATCGAGATCCGCGACGGAAGGGCGCGCGTACGGCCGGAGCCGGCACGCCGTCCCGTGGTGAGCATCCGGATCGGCGCCGCGGACTTTCTCCGTCTTCTGACGGGGGAGAAGCAGGCTCCGGCCCTCGCCCTCGACGGCAGGCTGGAGATCGACGGCGATATCGCGTTCGCCCCGCGCGTCGGAGAGATGTTCGGCGGCGTCTCACCGTACTGAGGCTCTCGCCGTACTGACCGGAGCGCCGAGAAGCTCATATCAGTGAATTTCCACCTTCGTCCTCATAACGTTTGCCAACCATTCACCTTCCGGCGGCGTCAAGTTCTCGTACGCCCGTTTCGTCCGGGCGTCGGGAAATTGGGCAATGGAGGACATTGGATGCGAAAGACGCTGATAGGCGCGGGATTGGCCGCCCTGATCGTCGCCGCCGGGTCGGCACCGGCCGGCGCCGCCGATCAGGAGGGGTGGCGGGTCACCTACCTGAGCCCGGACACCGGCTACGACGGCTACGGCCTGTACGACGTCGCGGCCACCGGCCCGCAGGACGCCTGGGCGGTCGGCTCGCGGCAGCAGGGCGCCGGCAGCACCGGCGCGCTGCTGCGGTGGAACGGCACCACCTGGTCCGCCGTCACCGTTCCCGGCAGCACGGGATCCTTCAACAGCGTCGGCGGATCCTCTCCGAAGAACGTCTGGGTCATGGGCGCGACCTACGACGGCGTCCAGACCTCGTGGCACTGGAACGGCACGTCCTGGACCTCGGCACCGACCGGTTCGTACGACGTCGCGGACATCGCCGCGCTCGGCCCGAAGAACGTCTGGGCGGTCGGCAACGACGACGAGGGCGGTACGGGCGAGGGCAAGGCCCTGCACTGGAACGGGCGGAAGTGGAAGCAGGTCGCGATGCCCTTCACCGCGCGGAAGGTCGGCGCGGTCGCGGCGCACGACGTGTGGGCCGTGGGCGACGTCGACGACCAGCCCGCGGCGGAGCACTGGGACGGCACGTCGTGGACGGCCTCGCCGCTTCCCGAGGTGCCGATCCCGGCCGGTGAGAGCGGCTTCTCCTACTTCAACGACGTCGTCGCGGAGTCGAGCGACAACGTCTGGGCGGTCGGCCGGCTCTACTGGGGCGGCGGCGAGGAGCTCAAGAGCGTCAAGAAGGCCGGGAACGCCACCCTCGCCGAGGCCGAGCACAACCAGCCGGTGATCATGCACTGGGACGGGAGCGAGTGGAGCCTGCGGCTCGGCGCCGACGGCGACTTCGCGCTGAGCGCGGGCGCCGACGGCCAGGGCGGCATCTGGTACTCCGGCTTCAACGGCACCTTCGTCCACGTCGCCGCGGACGGCACGACCACCACCGCCCCCGTCGCCACGACCGGTGGGCGTCAGGCGCCCAGCATCCGGCAGGTCGCCGGGGTCCCCGGCGGCACGACCATGCTGGCCGTCGGCGAGATCGCGCCCGTGCCCGGCGGTGACGACCAGTCCTGGGACGGCGTCGTCGAGCAGTACCACTGAGAGGAACCCCCATGCGACGAAGCTTGACCGCGCTCACCGCGGCGCTGGCCGCCACCGCCACGGTCACCACGGCGGCCACCTCCCAGGCGGAGCCCAGGATCAAGGCGGCCGCCACCTGGAGCGTCACCCAGACCAACACCCTGCCGGGCGAGGACGGCATCAACGCGATCAGCGTCGCGCCGACCGGGAGCACCTGGGCGGCCGGTTACCAGGCCTCGAACGGCAAGAACGTCCCGCTCGTCCAGCACCTGCTGAACGGGAAGTGGACCACGGCCAAGAGCCCGAGCAGCGCGCTGGGCGAGATCGGCGCGCTGTCGGCCTCGTCCAGCAAGAACGTCTGGGCGTTCGGCACCACCGACGCCGGCGCGTTCGCCGCCCGCTGGAACGGCACCGCGTGGAACCGCACCACGGTGGGCGCGAACAGCTACAACGTCCTGGACGCCAGCGCCCTCAGCGCCTCCAACGTCTGGGCGGTCGGCGGTGATGGGACCCGCACCGCCATGCACTGGAACGGCAAGAGCTGGGCGAAGGTCGCCCTCCCGGCGCCCGCTCGTACGATCGCCGGGGTCTCCAGCACCCATGTGTACGCGGGCGGCACCTACAAGAGCCAGCCGGCCGTCATGCACTGGACCGGCTCGGCCTGGAAACTCGCGGCCACCCCGAAGCTCACGCTGCCCGAACCGGACGCCATGGGCGTGATCAGCGACATCTACGCCCCGTCGGTGGGCGACGTCTGGGCGTCCGGCGGCGTCGAGTGGTCCTGCGGCGTGGACGGCGACGACACCTGCACCCGGCCGATCCTGCTGCACTGGAACGGCAAGAAGTGGTCCTCCCGGACCTTCTCGCAGGGGTACGGCGGCTACACCCGGGTCACCGGCGACGGCGGCTCCGGCGTGTGGCTCCTGCGAGGCGCGTGGGACCCGCAGCTGACGCACGTCGTCGGGGGTTCGGTGACCGACGTGACCGCGCCGCGCCCGTCCGGCCACGACATCAACCTCACCGCGCTGGCCGTCAAGGGCTCGACCGTGTGGGCGGGCGGTGTCGCCTACCCCGAGGGCGATCCGGACGACCCGACCGGTAACGGCGTCTACCTCGCCACCGGCTGATTCCACACAACCTGCCAAAACGGGTCCGGTGCGCTCGTACCGGGCCCGTTTTGTGCCCGAGGGTCCCATGGGCGATGCTGTGTGCGTGTCAACGGAGACTCTGCCGGGCCTTGTCACCGGCACCGCCGAGCTGCGCCGGTTCCTGCACGGGCTGCCGGGCGTCGACCAGGTGGGCGCCGAGGAGCGTGCCGCGCGCCTCGCGACCCGGTCGATCAAGAAGTCGGCCAAGGCGGAGGCGATCGACCTCGCCATCTCGATGGTCGACCTGACCACGCTCGAGGGCGCCGACACGCCGGGCAAGGTCCGCGCGCTGTGCGCCAAGGGCATGCACCCCGACCCGGGCGACGCGAGCGTGCCCAAGGTGGCCGCGATCTGCGTCTACTCCGACCTGGTGGCCGAGGCCGTACGCGCCCTGACGGGCAGCGGCATCGGCGTGGCGAGCGTCGCCACCGCCTTCCCGTCCGGACGGGCGCCCCTCGACGCCAAGCTCGCCGACACCCGCCGCGCGGTCGACGACGGCGCGAGCGAGATCGACATGGTGATCGACCGGGGCGCGTTCCTCGCCGGTGACTACGCCAAGGTCTACGACGAGATCGTCGCGATCAAGGCCGAGTGCGGCGAGGCGCACCTGAAGGTGATCCTGGAGACCGGCGAGCTGGTCACCTACGACAACGTGCGCCGGGCGTCGTGGCTGGCCATGATGGCCGGCGCCGACTTCATCAAGACCTCCACCGGCAAGGTGAGCCCGGCCGCCACGCTGCCGGTCACCCTCGTCATGCTCGAGGCCGTACGCGACTACCGCGCGCGTACGGGCCGCCAGGTCGGGGTCAAGCCGGCCGGCGGCATCCGGTCGACCAAGGACGCGATCAAGAATCTGGTGCTGGTCAACGAGACGGCCGGGCCCGACTGGCTGACGCCCCGGTGGTTCCGTATCGGTGCCTCATCGCTCCTCAACGACCTGCTCATGCAGCGCCGCAAGCTCACGACCGGCGTGTACGCGGGTCCCGACTACTTCACCCTGGACTAGCAGATGTTCGAGTACGCGCCCGCGCCCGAGTCGCGCGACATCGTCGACATCAAACCCTCCTACGGCCTGTTCATCGACGGGGAGTTCGTCGACGCGGACACGTCGTTCAAGACGGTCAACCCGGCGAGCGAGGAGGTCCTCGCCGAGATCGCCGAGGCGAGCGCCGCCGACGTCGACCGCGCCGTCACCGCCGCCCGCAGGGCCTACGACGGCGTCTGGTCGCGGCTCCCGGCGGCCGAGCGGGCCAAGTACCTGTTCCGCATCGCCCGGATCATCCAGGAGCGCTCTCGCGAGCTGGCGGTGCTGGAGTCCATCGACAACGGCAAGCCGATCCGCGAGTCGCGCGACGTCGACCTCCCGCTCGTCGCCGCGCACTTCTTCTACCACGCGGGCTGGGCGGACAAGCTGGAGTACGCCGTCCGTGATCCGCGCCCGCTGGGCGTGGCCGGCCAGGTCATCCCCTGGAACTTCCCGCTGCTCATGCTGGCCTGGAAGATCGCTCCGGCGCTGGCCTGCGGCAACACCGTGGTCCTCAAGCCCGCCGAGACGACCCCGCTGACCGCGCTGGCGTTCGCGGAGATCTGCCGCCAGGCCGACCTGCCGCCCGGCGTGGTGAACATCGTCACCGGCGCGGGAGAGACCGGGCGGGCCCTGGTCGAGCACGACGGCATCGACAAGGTCGCCTTCACCGGCTCCACCGAGGTGGGCCGCCGGATCGCCCGCTCCGTCGCCGGCACCCGCAAGCGGCTCACGCTGGAGCTCGGCGGCAAGGCCGCCAACGTCATCTTCGACGACGCCCCGCTCGACCAGGCCGTCGAGGGCATCGTCAACGGCATCTTCTTCAACCAGGGCCACGTCTGCTGCGCGGGCTCGCGGCTCCTCGTGCAGGAGTCGGTGGCCGAGGAGCTGCTCGACCGGCTCAAGACCCGCATGGCGACGCTGCGGGTCGGCGACCCGCTGGACAAGAACACCGACGTCGGCGCGATCAACTCCGCCGCGCAGCTGGAGAAGATCCGGATGCTGTCGGAGGTGGGGGAGAAGGAGGGCGCGACCCGCTGGTCGCCGCCCTGCGAGCTGCCCGACCGCGGCTTCTGGTTCGCGCCGACGGTCTTCACCGGCGTCGCTCAGTCGCACCGCATCGCGCGGGAGGAGATCTTCGGCCCGGTGCTGTCGGTGCTGACCTTCCGCACGCCGCAGGAGGCCGTGGACAAGGCCAACAACACCCCGTACGGGCTGTCGGCGGGCGTGTGGACCGAGAAGGGCTCACGGATCCTGTGGATGGCCGAGCGGCTGCGCGCCGGGGTCGTGTGGGCGAACACCTTCAACAAGTTCGACCCGGCCTCGCCGTTCGGGGGATACAAGGAGTCCGGCTTCGGCCGTGAGGGCGGACGTCACGGACTGGAGGCCTACCTGCGATGACCGACCGGCTGAGTGTGCGCAAGACGTACAAGCTGTACATCGGCGGAGCCTTCCCGCGATCGGAGTCCGGCAGGTCCTACACCGTGAACGACGCCAAGGGAAACCTCCTCGCCAACGCCTCACGCGCCTCCCGCAAGGACGTACGCGACGCGGTGGTGGCCGCCCGCAAGGCTCAGACGCCCTGGGCCGCCCGCACGCCGTACAACCGGGGGCAGATCCTCTACCGGGTCGCCGAGATGCTCGAGGGACGCCGTGAGCAGTTCACCGACGAGCTGCGCGCCACCGGCCTGGCCAAGAACGCGGCGCGCGCCGAGGTGGAGGCGGCCGTCGACCGCTGGGTCTGGTACGCCGGATGGGCGGACAAGGTCGCGCAGGTCACCGGCGCGGCCAACCCGGTGGCCGGCCCGTTCTTCAACTTCTCCACACCCGAACCCACCGGCGTCGTCGGCATCATCGCCCCCGACGGCCCCCTGCTCGGTCTGACCTCGGTGCTCGCGCCGGTGATCGTGACGGGCAACACGGCGGTGGTCGTGGCCGCCGAGCCGGCGCCGCTGCCCGCGGTCACCCTCGGCGAGGTGCTCGCCACCTCCGACCTGCCGGGCGGCGTCGTCAACATCCTCACCGGCCACCGCGCCGAGCTGGCACCGTGGCTGGCCTCGCACATGGACGTGAACGGGCTCGACCTCACCGGCGCGGGCGAGGAGCTCGCGGCCGAGTGTGAGAAGGCCGCCGCGGAGAACCTCAAGCGCGTCCTCCGGCCCGCCGGAAACGACTGGACGGCCGATCCGGGCACTGTCCGGATGACCACATTCCTGGAAACAAAGACCGTCTGGCACCCGGTAGGCGTGTAGATCTTCGCCAATTGTGGAATAGATCCCCCCGAAGCTGATCGACACGGGGGGATGGATCAGTGCCCACTAATACGATGACGCGTTCGTCCGCCCGCCGTTCAACGGCGAGCACGAGCCGTACGAAGTCCGGCGGTGCGAAGAAGACCACGGCCGCCGCCAAGAAGACGACCGGCAGCACGGCGCGCAAGACCACGTCCAAGCCGGCCGCCAAGTCGACGAAGGCCAAGTCCACGTCGGCCGCCAAGCCGTCGGTCACTCCTGCGGCCGCCGCGACGCGAGTGTCGTCCGCGGCGACCAAGGTGTCGTCCGCGGCGACGAAGATGACCGACGCGGCGAGCAAGGCGACGTCCTCGGCGCAGGCGATGAACACCGCCATGAAGACGATGAACACCGCCACCAAGGCGCTCATGACCGCTGCCGACGCGCTCACCAACGCGGCCAAGACCATCTCGGCCATCAAGCCACCGGCCGCCGCCAAGCCGGCCGCGGGCGGGCGCAGCACCACGGCCCGCACGACCTCCGCGGCGAAGAAGACCACCGCGAAGGCGGGGACGACGGCGAAGCGGACCACGGCGGCGGCGAAGAAGCCGACCGGGGTGAAGGCCACCGCGAAGAAGGCCACGAGCAAGGCCAAGACGACCGCCAAGAAGGCGGCGGGCAAGGCGAAGGAGGCCGTTCCAAAGGAGGAGTCGGCGTCCGCCTCCCGGCCGCAGCCGGAGAGCTCGGGCGGTTTCCTCAACGGTCTCGTCGGCAGCCGCAGCCCGCTGTGAGGCCCGGTCGCTAACAGGCCGGGTCCGCTGAGCACGGGGCCCGGTCCGGCCGATGGTCAGGAGGGACCGCGGCCGCAGTGGGGCCGCGGCGGGGGTCGAGTATGCCCACCGGCGGTGTGAGTATGCCGTGGGCACGGCAGCTGTCAGACTGTCGTCTTGAGGTGATCTGAAGATGCAGGACAGCGAGATTCTCGGCCGGATCCACAGCCTGGTGGATGAGGAGCACACACTCCGCGAACGCCTGCAGAAGGGCGACCTGGCCGCCGAGGAGGAGCATCAGCGGCTGCGGAGCCTGGAGGAGGCCCTCGACCAGTGCTGGGACCTCCTGCGCCAGCGACGCGCCCGGCGCGACGCCGGTGAGAACCCGGACGAGGCCTCGTCCCGCTCGGCCGGTGAGGTCGAGGGCTATCTTCAGTAACTAGCCGATCGGCCAGGTGTGGACCGGGGCGTTGGTGTGCATGTGCTCGAGGTAGCGCCGCACCATCCGGCGCAGCGCCTCCTGGCGGTCTCCGCCGATCGCGCGCACCGTGCCGGCCTGCCACGTCGCGCCGTTGCGGCGGGCCAGGCACCGCTGTTCGATGATGCCGAGCAGCCGGTCCCGTACGACCCCGTCGACGCCCCAGCGGTCGAGGCCGGCGGCGGCCTGCGGCAGGAGCAGGCGCAGCACCAGGTCGGTCACCGCCACCTCGCCGACGCCCGGCCACACCACCATGGCGTCCATCCCGTACCGCGCGCCGCGGCGCAGGTTGCCGGCGGCGGCGGCGAACGGCATGCGGTGCCACGGCGGGCGCTCCTCGTCGGCCAGAGCGCGGATGAGGCCGTAGTAGAACGCGCCGTTCGCCAGCGTGTCGGCGACGGTGGGCCCGGCGGGCAGCACGCGGTTCTCCACCCGCAGGTGCGGACGGCCCTGGGCGATGTCGTAGACGGGGCGGTTCCAGCGGTAGATGGTGCCGTTGTGCAGGGTGAGCTCGTTCAGGCCCGGCGCGTCGCCGCGGGCCAGCTGGTCCAGAGGGTCGCCGTCGTCGCACACGGGCAGCAGGGGAGAGAAGTAGCGGCTGTTCTCCTCGAACAGGTCCAGCACCGAGGTGATCCAGCGTTCGCCGAACCACACGCGCGGCCGTACGCCCTGCTCCCTCAGCTCCTTGGCCCGCGTGTCGGTGGCCTGCTCGAACAGCGGGATCCGGGTCTCGGCCCACAGCTCGCGCCCGAACAGGAACGGTGAGTTCGCGGCGAGGGCGGCCTGGACACCGGCGATCATCTGGGAGGCGTTCCAGTACGCCCCGAAGTCCTCGGGGGTCACCTGCAGGTGGTACTGGACGCTCGTGCACGCCGCCTCGGGCGAGATGCTGTCGGAGTGCGTACGGAGCCGCTCGTGTCCGTCGATGTCCAGGTGCAGGGCCTCGCCGCCGCGTGCGGTGATGATCTGCTCGTTCAGCAGCCGGTAGCGGGGGTTGGCGGACAGGGTCTCCTCGGTGAGATCGGCCTCGCGCAGGGTCGGCAGGATGCCCACCAGCATGAGCCGGGCGCCCTGTTGCCGGGCACGGGCGTCGGCGTCGTTCAGCGTGTCGCGGACGGTCTGCTCCAGCGCGCCCAGCGCCTTGGCGGCCAGCGGGAAGGGCGGGAGGTTCACCTCGATGTCGCACTGGGCGAGCTCGGTCGACCACTGATCGTCGGCGATCGCGTCGAGGACGGCCGCGTTCCGCATCGCCGGCCGTCCCCGGTCATCCACGAGAGTGAGCTCGATTTCCATGCCCATACTGGGCGGTTCGGGTGCGAACCGGGAGTCTCGCAGCATCGCTGCGAACGCCTCCAGGCAGCGCTGCACTTTTTCGCGATAACGCCGCCGATCTTGTGTGGAGACGGTGATCGCCGCTACGTCCCTGCCCATACGTGCCTCCGGGATGTTGCTCTCACAGTGGCACGAATACCCGTAAATCTCCTAGGTCAAGACGGTGACGATCGCCTGGCGATCCGCCTCCACGGTTTTGCGGAGATTGTTGTGAACGGTGTGGCAGTTCTTCAGTGCGTCGGTAATGGTTTCGGTCTGCCGCGCGAGCCTTTCCTTGTTGTGCTCGGCCTCCTCGCGGGCCCGCGACCGATCGAGTCGCAGCTTGATCCAGATTCCCGCGCCGACGAGGATCCCCACGGCGCCCACGACGGCCGCCGCCGGCACCCCGGCCACGATCGTGAGCACCAGCACCACGACACCGGCGATCGCCACGGCCATGCCGAGACGCTCACCCGTGGGGCTGATCGTGGCGGCCTCGTCGATGCTCGCCTGGGCCTCGGGCAGCGCGGGCGCGCCATCCACCCCGACCCGGAGCGGATGGCCGTACAGGCGCACGTCCACCGCCTTGGGCGGCGCCACGGACGCGCGCTCGGCCAGGCCTTCGGCGATCGAGCGCAGCCATCGCGCGCCCACTCTCGCCGCCAGCGCGCGCGGGCCCGGCGCGGACCGGGAGAACAGGTCGCCGCGCAGCAGCTCGAGCGTCTCACCGGCGGGGGCGTCCCAGGCCGGCGGCTGCTGCGCGCCGCCCGTCTCGATGATGTCGCGCAGCTCGCGGGCGCGCGCCATGAGCTCGCGCTCTTCCGGGGCGCCCTCGTCCACCAGAGTGATCAGCAGGCTCACGAAGTCGGCGGCCGGCTTCGCGTCGACCGGCTGGAGCGCCTCCTCGACCTTTCGCCGAAGGTTCGCCAGGCGTCCGGCCATGACCGAAGGCTCGGTCAGCGCCGGTATGTTCTGCAGCTCACGCGGCAGCCTGGCGCGGCCCTTGCGGCCGTCGGCCTTGCCGTCGACCGCCTGACGCCACCGCTCGCGCTCCAGGTCGGCGGCCTCGCCGGGCATCTCGTCGATGACCTCGGTGAGCCGCCGCTCGATGTGGGCCGCGCCCGGCGCGCCGAACGCGCCGTCGGCGCAGGCGATCCACAGCTGCCGCTGCACCGCGGTCACCGTCGTGCCGAGAGACGGCAGTGACCGCGACAGCCACGGCACCGCGTCGACGTACCGGCCGGCGGTCGCCAGCCCGAGCGTGAGGAACAGCGTGGTGCGGTCCTCGTCGAGGGCGATCGCCTCGGCGGTGAACTTCTCCGCCGTCTCGTCGTCACCCCTGATGAGGGCGGCCAGGCCGTCGGCGGCCGGCTTCAGCCAGTAACCGGGGCAGTCGTCCACGTCGAGCGGCGGCGGGTCGCCGGCACCCTGGGCCAGGCCGTTGAGGAGACGGCGCGTACGGTTCCGGACGTCCGCCTCCCGGTCGAACATCGCCATCTCCAGCCGGACGTCCGAGAGTTCGACGAACGCGTCGAAGGACTTGGCCAGCCGGTCGAGACGGCGTTCGAGCGTGCCCTGGACCTGCGACAGCCGCGACTGCAACGCCCGCGACCGGGACGCGGCGTAGCTGTAGGCGGCCTGTACGTCCCCCTGGAGCTCTTCGATCCGGCGGTTCTGCTTGTAGTCGACCCACCAGTTGTCGCTCACCGGTTCTCCTTTACCGGGCCCGTGAGCAGCAGACTGCTGCGCTTGCCGGTTCGCTCGTGCACGTGCCCTCCTCGCCGCATATCGTCCCGGTTTATGCGACGCAGTGGGGGCTACATGCGTTCCGGAGTGGTAACACCCAGAAGTTCGAGGCCCTTCGACAGCGTGCGCAGGGTCAGGGCGCACAGCGCCAGCCGCGACGCCCTGGTGTCGTCGTCGGGGGCCTTCAGCACCGGGCAGTTCTCGTAGAAGGTGGTGTAGGCCGAGGCGAGGTCGAACAGGTAGGCGCACAGCCGGTGCGGCTCGGCGGTCTCCCCGGCCGTCTCCAGCGCGGAGCCGAAGCCCAGCAGGTGCAGGGCGAGCGCCCGCTCGGCGTCATGGTCGATGGCGATCGGGCCGAGGGCGTCTTCCGGCGCGACTCCGCCCTTGCGGAAGATCGACCGGATCCGCGCGGTGGCGTACTGCAGGTACGGGCCGGTGTTGCCCCGGAAGGAGATCATCCGGTCGAAGTCGAAGACGTACTCGCTGTCCCGCGCCACGGACAGGTCGGCGTACTTGACCGCGCCGATGCCGACCGCCTCGACCACCTCACGCCGGGCGACCTCGTCGAACGGCTCGTCGTGCGGCACCTCGTCGAACGCCGCGCCGGCCCGCTCGACGGCCTCGTCCAGCAGCTCGGTCAGCTTGATCGACTTGCCGCTCCGGGTGCGGAAGATCTTGCCGTCGGAGCCGAGGACGTTGCCGATCTTGGCGTGCTCGGCCCGTACGCGGTCGGGCAGCCAGCCCGCCATCCGCGCCACCGCGAACAGCATCTGGAAGTGCAGCGACTGCTGGGACCCGACCACGTAGATCATCCGGTCGACGGTCAGCTTGTCCACGCGGTAGCGGACCGTCGCCAGGTCGGAGGTGGAGTAGTTGTAGCCGCCGTCGCTCTTGCGGATGATCACCGGCAGCGGCCCGCCGTCCCGTCCGGTGAACCCGGGCGGGAACACGCAGAGCGCGCCGTCACTGATCGTCGCGATGCCGTCCGCGGCCAGCTCGTCGGCGGTGGCGCCGAGCATGTCGTTGTAGAAGCTCTCGCCGCGGATGTCGTCGTCGGTGAGCGTGACGCCGAGCCGTCCGTAGACCGTGTGGAGGTAGACCTTGGACAGGTCGACGAGCCGCTGCCAGTGCCGCATGGTCTCGGCGTCGCCGGCCTGCAGGCTCACCAGCCGCCGCCGCGCCCGCCCGGCGAACTCCTCGTCGGTGTCGTACCGGCCCCGCGCCGCCTGGTAGAAGGAGTTCGGATCGGTCTCCAGCAGCATGCCCTCGTCGGAGTCCTCGCCGACGTCGAGCAGGTGCTCGATGAGCATGCCGTACTGCGTGCCCCAGTCACCGAGGTGGTTGTCGCGGATGACCTCGTGGCCGAGGAACTCCAGCACCCGCGCGATCGCGTCACCGACGATCGTGGTGCGCAGGTGACCGACGTGCATCTCCTTGGCGACGTTGGGCGAGGAGTACTCCACGACGGTCGTCTGGGGCGACGCGGTGGGCTCGACGGACAGCCGCTCGTCACCGTGCATCAGCTGCGCCCGGCCGGCGATCCATTCGTTCCGCAGCGTCAGGTTGACGAACCCGGGCCCGCTGATCTCCACCTTGTCGCACACGTCGGCGACGTCGAGGCGCGCGACCAGCTCGGCCGCGATGTCGCGAGGCTTGCGGCCCAGCTTCTTGGCCAGCGCGAGAGCGACGTTGGCCTGGAAGTCGGCGAACTGCGACGGCCGGATCGCCGGATCCGCGTCGGGCTCCCCGAAGGCCTGCCCGAGGGCGGCCTGGACGCGAGCGGCGAGAACTTTCTGCGGGTCGGGCATGGAGATCCTCAGGTGACGGGCGTACGGCAGCTCACGCTGCGAATTCCCTCAAAGCCTATCGGCGGAACCGCGCCGGCCCGACCGAATATCCTCCGACCCGCCGCACACGCCCACGGCCCTGCTGAGAGGATCATTCGCGCCGGCCCACGACGGTGAAGGTGATGCCCGCCTTCTGAAGGCGGTCGAGCAGGGCGTCGCCCATGGCCTCGGCCGTGGTGACCTGGCCCGCGGTCTTCGGGAGATCGTCGTAGGCCAGCGCCATGCCGGTCTCGGCGAGCATCTTGGCGGTCTCCCCGTAGCCCGGGTCGCCGCCGCGTACGCGCGTGACGACCTTCTGCCCGCCGCCCTCGCCCGCGAAGTGGACCTCGAACCAGCTCCTCGCCCGCCTGGACTCCGACGGGCCCTCGCCGGACCCCATGCGGCCCCGCAGCCACTCACGGACCGGCGGGATCCGCGCCGCGGTCAGCAGGCCCGCGGCGCCCGCCGTCAGCGCCGCCGCGGCCGGCAGGCGCTTGAGCGCGACGAAGTGGCTGTAGGAGAAGTCCGGGCCGTACGCGTCCAGGGCCGTCGCCGAGCGCCGTACGACGTCCGGGTCGATCGTGGGCAACGGCAGGGCCCACGCGCCCAGGCCGGCGTTGTGGTGCGGGCGGCCCGGCAGGGCCCGTACGCGGCGGGCCTCCCGCGGCGGCTCGGCGCCGAGGCGCCGCCGGTGGGCCTCGGCCATCTGCCGGGCGCGCGACGCCACGCTGATCACCGACTGGTAGGTGCCGCCGGAGATCCTGCCGTTCACCCGTACGTAGCCGTCCACGTGCAGCGGCACGCCCGCCGGCAGCTGCCGGACCGTGAAGTAGACGCCCAGGTCGTGCGGGATCGAGTCGAACCCGGCGCTGTGGATGAGCCGCGCGCCCGTCTCGGTCGCCCGCGCGTGGTACTTCAGGTACATCAGGTCGACGAACTCCGGCTCGCCGGTCAGGTCGGCGTAGTCGGTGCCCGCCTCGGCGCAGGCGGCGACGAGCGGCTCGCCGTGGTCGATGTACGGGCCGACCGTGCTGAGGACGACGCGCGTCGACGCGGCCAGCTCGCGCAGGGAGTCCGGGTCGGTCGCGTCGGCCGGGAGCAGCGGCACGTCCACGCCGAGCCGGTCGCGCAGCGCCTCCAGCCGCGACCGGCTGCGTCCGGCCAGCGCCCACCGGGCCTCGCCCGGCAGATGCGAGGCCAGGTAGTCGGCGGTGAGCCCTCCGGTGAACCCGGTTCCGCCCATGAGCACAACGTCGTACGACCGCTCCATCGAGACCTCCCAGTGGTTGCCGGCGAGCCAGTGGTTACCGGTGAGTCAACCATGCGGGGCGGAGGCGGGTCAGCGGGATTCCTCGCGGCGGGGGAGCCGGTGCGGGCGGTTCGCGGCGATGCGCTCGCCGATCTGCTCGACGATGCGGCTCTCGGCCAGGTCGCGGGCGAGCACGCACGCCGCGGCCACCCCGGGCGCGTGGGAGGAACCGTGTGCGATCACGACCGTGCCGTTCAGCCCCAGCAGCACCCCGCCGCCGTACGTCTCGGAGTCCAGGCGGTGACGCAGCAGCCGCAGCCGCCGCCGTTGCAGCAGCGCGCCGAGCTTGGCGGTACGGCTGGCGGTGAGGGCATCGCGCATCTCGGCGATGGCGAGGCGTACGGCGCCCTCGATCGTCTTGAGCGCGACGTTGCCGGTGAACCCGTCGGTGACCACGACGTCCACCTTGCCGGTCAGCAGGTCGGAGCCCTCGACGTTCCCGGCGAACTCCACGCCCTCCACGTCCCCGGAGAGCAGTTCGTACGCCCGCCGGGTCAGCTTGTCGCCCTTGCCGGCCTCCTCGCCGATGGTCAGCAGCCCGACGCGCGGGGCCTCGACGCCCAGCCGGACCCGGGCGTACGCCGTGCCGAGCATGGCGAACTGCACGAGCATCTCGGGCTTGGCGTCGGCGGTGGCGCCGGCGTCGAGGAACACGGTCGGCCGCGGCCGGGTCGGCAGGACCACGGCGATCGCGGGACGGGCCACCCCGGGCTGCCCGCGCAGGCGCAGCCGGGACGTCGCGACGACGCCGCCGGTCGACCCGGCCGACACCAGCGCGGAGGCGTACCCCCGCCGGATCAGCCGGCAGGCCACCGCCACCGACGACCGCGGGCGCCGCAGCCCGGCCAGCGCGCCCTCGTCCATGGCCACGACGTCATCGGCGTTCACGATCGGGATCTCCCCGAGGGCGTCGTGCGCGGCGAGGATCTGCCGGATGCGGACGGCCTGGCCGACGAGGATGGGTCGTACGCCGTGCTCGCGGGCGGCCATGACCGTGCCCGCCACCACCTCGCCCGGCGCGTTGTCGCCGCCCATCGCGTCCACCACGATGCGCCTGCCGTCGATGGCGGCCGTGTCACTCGTCGGCTCGCTCACGCGGCTGGTTCCGCTGGCTCGGCGCTGCATGCGCGAAAGCTACCGTGACGGCCGGGGTTCCGGTTCACCGGTCACGGTCCTGGCAGCCCTGGCCGAGGCACGGGGTACGGACGACCTCCCGGCCACCGACCCTGATCACGAACTCCTGGCGGGGGTGCGCGGAACCGGCGTCGGAGGCGACCGCGTCCACCCGTACGGGCTCGTCCCGCGTCGTGCGGCCCACGCACTGCACCCGGACGACGGACATCGTGTCGGCCGACAGCGTACGGCAGCGCATGCCTTTTTTGATCTCGTATCCCAGGCCGCGCATCTCTTCCGTCGCGCCGCGGGCGGTCGCGTTGCGCAGCGAACTCTCCGAGACCTTCCGTACCGGATCGGTGCAGCCCGCGACCACGAGCAGGGCCAGGAGGACGAGCAGGGCCGAAACCGCGAGCAGGAGCCTCTTCACAGCCGGTCCACCGCCTCGGCGACCACCTCGGGCCGGTCGATCTGCACCAGATGCCCGGTGTGGGGGAGGACGATCTGCCGCCCGTACGGGCTGAGCGCGGCGATGTCGGCGTGGGCCCGCCGCCATTCACGGCCGTCGCCGCGTACGTCCCCGAGCGCCGTGATCACACAGAGCGGGACCTCGGGGAACGGGGCCGACTCGCGGAGCGAGAGCAGGTCGGCGGCGAGCTGGCGGTACGCGGCGTTCTCGGCGAGGAGCGTGCCGAGCACGTGCGCCCGGCCGTAGACGGCGCGGGAGAGCTCCGGCGGCGCCACGTCGCCGCGTTCGGCGATCCGCCGCATGACCGCGCCGCGGATGCGCGGCCCGGCGAACCGGGCCAGCCCGGTCATGCCGATGGCGTGACCGGCGAGCCCGGCGGCGGGGGCGAGCCGGCTCAGCCGCCGCGCGTGCGGCGGACTCTGCTGCTCGGCGCTCGGGTCGACCAGGACGAGGCCCTCGACCAGCAGGGGGTACCGGCGCGCGAACGCCTCCGCGTGGAAGCCCGCGAGCGAGTGCGCCACCACGATCACCGCCTCACCGGTGCGGCGGGCGAGGGCGGCGAGACGGTCCGCCTCGGCGCACAGGCCGCCCGGCCGGTGACCGGTCGGTGGGCTGCCGCCGAGGCCGGGACGGTCGAAGGCGATGACGCGGTGCCGTTCGCGCAGCAGCTCGGCGACCGCGTTCCAGTCGAACCACGCGCCGCCGAGCCCGGAGGTCAGCAGCACGGGTGGAGTGCCGGTGCCCTCCTCGACCACGTGCAGGCGGTCGTCGCCGACCAGGAGGATCTCACCGGGCAGCGATCCGTTCACGTCCGCGCGGTCCTCTCCCGGGCGCCGTCGTCGGGCCGGCGACGGCGCCCGCGTACCGAAGGCCGGGCGGACTCCGGCCTGGCGTGTACGGGGCCGGCGCCACCCGGCGGCGTGTCCGGGGCCGGCGGCGCGGCGGAGGCGATGCCGGGAACCGGCGGCGACTCGGGAACCGGCGCCGCGGCGCGGGTGGGCGGGGACCCGGAAGCCGACAGTGCGGCGGGAGCCGGCGCGCGGCGGCGGTCGGCGTGGAGCTGGGCGGCGATCACGAACAGCCAGATCGAGATCATCGCGACCTGGACCCGTTCGATCACGCCGAGGAGGACGCCGAAGTACATCAGCGGCAGCGTGGCCACGGCCGTCACCGTCTCCACGACCAGCAGCAGCCAGCTCCAGCGAGCGATCACCGGCCAGCGGCGGTGCCGGCGCGCGGCGATGGTGAGGGCGACGAGACTGACGATGCCGGCCGTCACGACGCACACGCTGGTCACGCTGTGGAACTGATGGGCGAAGGAGACCTTCCCGGCCCGCTCCCGCAGGGCGCACGTCGTGTCGGAGTTGGGCGCGCAGTCCATCGCGAACAGCGAGTCGGCGATCGAGAAGACACCGAACAGGACCAGTGCCAGCCAGCCGGCCAGCGCGTGGCCCCGCGGGCGTACCGCGCGCAGCACGGCCACCACCACGACGATCGTCAGCAGGCCGGAGACGAAGTCACCGGCGGAGAACAGAAGGTGGTACGGCTGGTCGCTCGCGGACAGCTCGCTGACGTAGCCGTTGACCGGGTCGAGCTCGGGGTTGAGAAAGAACTGCAGCAGCCACGACGCGTACGTGATCCCGGCGATGGCGGCAAGCAGCCACGCGAACACCGGCACCATGCCCGGCTCGCGTGAACCCCCGTACGAGCTCACAGTCACGGCTTAGGCTCCCCCCGCCCAGAGTCCAAGCATAAGGACTCAGAACCGAAGCCCAACGACCGACCAGCCCCGTGACCTGCCCGGATGCGAACCGACCGCCCCCGCCCTCATGTGGGCCCCGCCCTCATGTGGGCCCCGCCCGCCCGGGGGGGCTCAGCCCAATCTCATTGTCGAGGGGGTGAGGCCGCCCGAGGAAGGGCGGCCGGACGCCTGTGGAAAACCTCCGGCCGACGGCGGCCGGTGCGTCAGAAGCCCTGGAGGATCTTGGTGAAGACTCCGGGATCCTCGTCCAGGCCGCTGCACGTGTCGCCGGCGACGCTCGTGTCGGCGGTGCACGGGTTGTCGCGGGTGACGGTCCACATCGAGAGCCGCCCGAGGCCGTGGGCGGTGGCCCAGGTGAGCAGCTGCCGGGCGTCGGCCGGCCGGAACTGCGCGTCCACGCCCGCGACGCCGATGATCGGTGTCACCCCCATGCGCTGCCACGTCTGGGCGTCACCGAGGTGGTAGAGCCGCATCAGCTGGGTGTGCGCGGCGGTGGCGGAGGCGGTGACCGACTGGCCCGCGCCGTCGGCCGGGACGAGGTTGACGACCGAGACGCGCACACCGCCCGTGAGGGCCGAGCGCAGCGCGCCGAGCGCGCTCGCGGACAGGCCGGACCGGTGCAGCGGGAGCGTGATCGACAGCGGCAGGTCGTCGCGCTGGATCCGGGCGAGCGCCTGCGTGCGGCGCTGCACGGACAGGGCGTCGGACAGCGTGCCGTCGGAGAGGTAGAAGTCGAGTCCCGCCGGGTCGGTGGCGTCCAACGCCTTGCGGTACTGCTTGACCAGGGAGCCGACGCTGTCGCAGGACTGGGCGAGTTCGGTGCCGTGCGGACCGCCGAAGGACAGGATGACCTTGCCCGGAACGTCCTTGACCCGCCGCACCGCGAACGCGGCGTCGACCGGGGACAGCCCGCCCCAGGCCGCCGAGCATCCGCCGCCGGCCGAGACGAACCCCATGGTGTAGGCCTTCACGTCGGTCTTGGACAGGTCCGGCGGCGGCCAGGACAGCACGTCGGCGTACGGGGCGAAGCCGATCCGCGGTCCGGTGGACGGCGAGGGCGACGCGGACGCGGCCGGCGTCCGGGCCGGTGGAGACGAGGCCGGTGCCTGGGCGGTGGGCCGTGAGCGCGAGGAGCCGCCGGTGTACGCCCGGCGGACCGCTCCGTCGCTCGTCCCCGGCGCCTGGGCCGCGGGCGCGCCGGAGCCGTCGGTGGCCGCGAACACCACGGCGCCGCCGGTCAGCGGGACCAGCAGGCCGGCCGCGACCAGCGCGATTCTCGCCCGGCGGCGTTGCCGGCTTTGCTTTTTGCGATGTCTACCCACGATCGCTCCACGTGGGCCGTTGGTGTCGTAGCGGGAGCACAGTGACTTCTGTCGCGTAGCGGGACTGGGGTTACACAGTATGTCGCAGACCGCTTACCAGGATCGACCCTGACAGTGCGTGTCGAGCTGACACTTTTGAGCTGATTGTGACGTTGAGAGGTCAGTGGCCCTTGTGTCCGCGTATCGATAAGCACCCGTACGGGTATCAGATTCGTAAGAAACGGGAGATTCAGGGTTCAATGGGGCGGGGAGCGTTGAGGCGTCGCGACCTGCGGCGCCGTAGTCGAGTGCGAAGGAGTTGAAACAACCTGCCGGCGAGCGTCCGCATGTCCGCCTGGGGCGGATGCGGCGCGTCGCACGCTTTCCCTCGATGTCAAAGGAGTAACAACACGTGACCTTGGTCAATGACGCGGCGCCGGCCGCTGTGCGAACCACCGGCCGCCGATTCCGCGCCTTCACGGCGAAACACCTGGATGAGCTCACCGCCCGCGCCGGGTTGACCGCCGAGCAGCGCCTGGGCACCAGGGCGGTCGCGACGGTTCTGCCGTTCCGTACCAACAGCTACGTCCTGGACGAGCTGATCGACTGGTCCGCCGCTCCGGACGATCCGATCTATCGGCTCGTCTTCCCCCAAGAGGACATGCTTCCCTCCGAGGACGTCGCGCGGTTGTCCGACCTCATCCGGCGAGACGCTCCCAAGGCGGAGATCGAGGCCCTGGCCCACCAGGTACGGATGAGGCTCAACCCTCATCCCGCCGGTCAGCTGCAGCTCAACATCCCGAGCCTCCGCGAGGAGCCGATGCCGGGCCTGCAGCACAAGTACCACGAGACGGTGCTGTTCTTCCCCAAGCAGGGCCAGACGTGTCACGCGTACTGTACGTACTGCTTCCGCTGGGCCCAGTTCGTGGGCGAGCCCGACCTGAAGATGGCGGCCGACGACATCGGCCGGCTCAAGCGGTACCTCGAGAGCCACCCCGAGGTGACCAACATCCTGTTCACCGGCGGCGACCCGATGATCATGGGTGAGCCGGTGCTGCGCCGCTACATCGAGCCCCTTCTCGAAGTCGAGCAGCTCGAGTCGATCCGCATCGGCACCAAGGCTCTGGCGTACTGGCCGCAGCGCTGGGTGACCGACCCCGACGCCGACGACACCCTCCGCCTGTTCGAGCAGGTGACCAACGCCGGCAAGAATCTCGCGTTCATGGCCCACTTCACGCACCCGCGGGAGCTGGAGCCGTCGATCGTCTCCGAGGCGGTCCGCCGGATCCGCGACACAGGGGCCGTCATCCGCACGCAGGCCCCGCTGATCCGTACGATCAACGACTCCTCCGAGACCTGGGAGACCATGTGGCGCCGCCAGCTCCGGATGGGGATGGTGCCGTACTACATGTTCATCGAACGGGACACGGGCCCGCAGGACTACTTCGCGGTGACGCTCGAGCGCGCCTACGAGGTGTTCCGTGACGCCTACAAGAACGTCTCCGGCCTCTGCCGTACGGTCCGCGGGCCGTCCATGTCCGCCACGCCGGGCAAGGTCTGCGTCGACGGCATCGCCGAGATCGGCGGAGAGAAGGTCTTCGTCCTGCACTTCACCCAGTGCCGCGACCCGGAGTTCGTGAACAAGCCCTTCTTCGCCAAGTACGACCCCACCGCCAAGTGGCTGACCGACCTGAGGCCGGCGTTCGGCGCCGAGCGGTTCCCCTTCCAGGGGGTCGTCGTGGGTGGGGACACCAGCGCGCACGATGTGGTGGCGGCCGGTCCGTCGATCTGACCGGTCCCTCCGCGCGCGGCATCGGATCGGCCGACCCGACCGATAGCGGAAGCGAAGCGGAACGATGGCGCCGCCGTCCATCATGAGATGGCCTGGGCCGGTGTGTGAACGGCGGCCCAGGTCCAGATGTGACGACGGCCGGCGTCCCTGGGGGTCCGGAGGTGACCAACGGGGCTGGGGAGCCGGCCCGCCGGTCACATGGGTCCCGGGGGGTGCGCCGCCGGGGCTTGGTTTCGGGGCCGTGCCGGACAGGTACGGCCCCGGAAACCTTTCCGGGGCCGGTGCGCCGGCCTCGCCCTCCGACAGAGCCGGTCACGTCCGGACGTGACCGGCGCCGATCAGGTTCGTACGGCGGCCTGCCGGGCGGTGCGGGCGCCGGGCCCACACCGCCCGTGGGTCAGCTCTCGTACTCCGGGACGATCTGGGCGCGGGCCAGCGTGTGGGCCGTGATGTTGAAGCCCACCACCGCCGGCGCGGTGTCGGCGGGAAGGCCCAGGGACTCGGTGTCCAGCGCGTGCACGGTGAAGACGTAGCGGTGCGGGCCGCCCGGAGGCGGAGCCGCGCCGCCGAACTCCTTGTTGCCGTAGTCGTTGCGCGCGTGCACGGCCCCCTGCGGCAGGCCCTTGAAGTCACCGCCGCCCGCGCCGGACGGAAGCTCGGTCACCGACGCCGGGATGTCGAACAGCACCCAGTGCCAGAAGCCGCTGCCCGTCGGCGCGTCGGGGTCGAAGCAGGTGACGGCGAAGCTCTTGGTCTCGGCCGGAAAGCCCGACCAGCTCAGGTGCGGCGAGATGTTGTCGCCGCTGAAACCCCAGTCGTTGAAGACGTGGGCGTTGGACAGACGCTCGCCGTCCGCGATGTCGTCGCTGGTCACCGAGAAGGATTCGACCGGGGGAAGGAAATCGTGCGGAAGGGGCGGCCTGCCGACCATGGCAACCTCCTGGGATCGCGGTTGGTGCGCGTCCGGCCCCCTGCACGCGGGCCGGGTGACCCGGTCGGCCGGACGCTTACCCCAGTCCTATCAGGACCGCACGTGCAGCCGCCGAAGATCACCCTCCGGACGCCAGGAATAGATCTTCGGGTCGTCCTCGTTGCCGGCGAAGAGGGCGTAGGCGACCTCCTGGATGTCGATCGAGAACACGTGGAACTCGTCGTCGGCCGGCCGCCAGCCGATCTCCTGCTCGGTCACCTGGCAGTGCCGTTCGCGGCGTGCGGGGTCGGTCACGTGCTCGGCCGTGCCGTACACCTTGAAGTCGCCCTCGGTGCCGTCCTTGTCGGAGGTGGTGCTGTGCACCGTGCACCGCGGGTCGCGCAGCAGGTCGAGCGCCTTCAGCGACTGCCACATCATGCCGAGCTGCAACTCGCCGTCGACGAGCCTGGGCTCGACCGGGGTGATGCGCGGCCAGCCGTTCGCCCGCAACGTGCCGACGAGCACCAGCCCGCTGGCGCGGAACCGGGCCTCGCCGAGCGTCGCCAGCTCCGGTGCCCTCGCCTCGAACTCCGCCCATGTCGTCATGCCGCGCACCGTACGCCCCGGCTCTGACACTTTCGCCGGTACGCCCAGGCCCGGTGCTCACCGGTCGGTGGGGGCCGCGAGGAGGGACTCGGCGGCGGCGGTCCGGGCGTAGAGCACCGAGCGGCCGGCGCGGTGGGCGCTGACCAGGCCCGCGTCGCGCAGCGCCGTGAGGCACTGGGAGACCCCGGCGGGTGACAGCCCCGTCCGCCGGGAGAGCTCGGTGGTGGAGGCCGGTGTCTCCAGCTCGGCCAGCAGGAGGGTCCGCGATCGGCCGAGTACGGCGGCGAGGGCGGCGGTCCCGGCCACGGACCGTGGCCGCCACAGCGTGCCGGTGCCACGCGCGGGATAGGCCAGCTGCGGCGGATCGGGCGGCGACACGAGGGTGAACAGCCCCGGCCCGGTGAAGACCGACGGGATCAGCACCAGCCCCTGTCCCGCGGCGCTACGGGACAGGGGCCGCTGCCGGCGGGCCAGCCGCAGCGCGTCGTCGGTCCAGCTCACCGAGGGGTGCAGATCGCTCAGGAGGCGACTCGCGCCCTGCTCGGCGACCTGGCGAGCACGGTGGAAGACGTCCGCGTCGAGCACCGCCCGGATCCGTGACCAGTACGGGGCCAGCGCCAGCTCCCAGTACGCCTCGATCTCCTCCGTGACCCGGGGCAGGTGGGCCGGCGGGTCGGCGTACAGCCGGGTCAGCCGGGGGCCGAGACGTCCCCGCTCGCTCTTCAGCCGGTCCAGATCCTGGCGTACGCGGCCGGTGGGAGCGGCCTGAATGCGGGCCAGCTCGTCCGCCAGGGTGGGAGCCGGCACGGCCGGGGCCGGGTTGAGGAAGTCGGGAACGTACCCGCGGGGCGGGATCAGCTCGGCGAGCCATCCCCGGTCGAGGCCGGCGCTCGCCAGCCGCGGTCGTACCTGTTCGGCCCAGGCCCGGTGCACGGGGTGCGCGGATCCGGACCGCAGCAGGCGGTTGCTCGGCCCGACCTCCCACATCGGTGAGCGGGCGAACCGCATCTGCACCAGATCGCTCACCGAGAAGGTCAGCTCAGCGAGCACAGTCCCCCCGAGATTCATGTATTTCGGAATCAATTGCCCGGCAGGCTACCTCGTGAGGATCATCCCCGCATGACTTCAGAGACGACGCCCGCGGCGGCCGCGGGTACCTGGACCCTCGGCGACCTGCGAGTCAACCGGATCGGGTTCGGCGCGATGCGGCTGCCCCAGACCGGAGAGGCGTTCGCACCCGACGCCGTGGCCCGCGACCGCGACGAGGCGATCGGTGTGCTGCGCCACGCGATCGAGCTCGGGGTGAACCACATCGACACCGCCGCGTTCTACTTCTCCTCGCTGCGCTCCGCGAACGAGCTGATCAATCGGGCGCTGGCCCCGTACCCGGACGATCTCGTGATCGCCACCAAGGTCGGACCGGGTCGCGACCCGTCGGGCGCCTGGTCGCCCCACGCCACGCCCGCCCAGTTGCGCGGCCAGGTCGAGGAGAACCTGCGCCAGCTCGGCCGCGACCATCTCGACGTGGTCAATCTGCGCATCGTCGGCACCGACTCGATCGCCGAGCGCTTCGGTGCGCTGGCCGAACTCCGGGAGGCCGGGTTGATCCGCCACCTGGGCCTGTCCAACGTCCGGCCGCACCACCTCGCCGAGGCCCAGGCCATCGCGCCGGTGGTCTGCGTGCAGAACATGTACGGCCTCGGAGTACGCCCCGAACAGGACGAGTTCGTCCGCGTCTGCGAAGAGCAGGGGGTCGCCTTCGTGCCGTTCTACGCGATCGCCGGGACCGGAGGGCAGGCGGGCGTGCGCGGGGCCGAGGCCGACGAGGTGCTGGCCGTCGCGCGGGCGCACGGGGCGAGCGCGGCGCAGGTGCGCGTGGCGTGGGCGCTGCACCGCGGACCACACGTGCTGGTCATCCCGGGCACCGGCGACCGTGACCACCTGGCCGCCAACGTGGCCGCGGGCGCCCTGCGACTATCGGAGGAGGAGCGGGACATCCTCGAGGCGTTCCACCGGCGCGAGGCGTGAGCGGAGCGTGCGCCGCCGCGATGACCTCGGCTCGCGCCGTTGTCTCGGATCTCAGACGGTTCGCCCGGGAGGGCTCTTGCGGGACCGCTGACGCGAGCGTGAGGCTGCGCGCATGACGAAACAGCAGGTCGGCGGCGGTACCCAGAGCGCCGGACAGGGCGGGGCCCTCGGGGTCGAACAACGGTCGATCGACTTCGTCCCGCCCGAGGAGCGGCACGGGTCGGTGTGGCGGCTCTTCACCGTGTGGTTCGGCGCGAACATGCAGGTCACCACCGCGGTGACGGGGGCGCTCGGCGTGGTGCTCGGGCTTCCGCTGCCCTGGGCGATCGTCGCCCTGGTCATCGGCAACCTGCTCGGCGCGATCTTCATGGCGCTTCACTCGGCGCAGGGACCCAAGCTCGGCATCCCGCAGATGATCCAGAGTCGCGCGCAGTTCGGGTTCTACGGGGCGATCCTGCCGCTGCTGCTCGTCGTCCTGATGTACGTCGGCTTCTTCGCGACCAGCGCGGTGCTCGGTGGCTCGGCGCTCGCCGACTGGTGGGGGATCGGCCGGACGCCCGCCACGATCATCGTGTCGGCGGTCTGCACGGTGCTCGCCGCCTACGGATACCGGCTGATCCACCAGTACGAGCAGTGGGTCAGCCTCATCGCCGCGGTCGGCTTCCTCTACCTCACCTACCGCCTGCTGACCGGGCACCACGTGGGCCGGGTCTGGCACTCCGGGCACGTCGGGGCGGGTACGTTCCTGCTCGTGGTGGCGATCGCCGCGACCTGGCAGATCACCTACGCGCCGTACGTCGCCGACTACTCCCGCTACCTGCCGCAGGACACGTCGGTCCGGGCGGCGTTCTGGTGGACCTACGCCGGGAGCGTGCTCGGCACCGTCTGGATGATGGCGTTCGGCAGCATCTGCGCCGCGGTGGCTGCCAAGTCCTTCGAGGGCGGCTCGGTCTCGTTCGTGGTCGGCCTGGCCGATCCCCACTGGCCGTTCTCACTGATCATCGTGCTCGGCATCGTCGCGGTGAACGTGCTGAACCTCTACGGCATGTTCATGTCGGCGACCACCACGCTGACCGCGCTGCGCCCGATGCGGATGAACGCCGGCGTGCGGCTGGCCTTCGTGCTGCTCGCCGCGGTCGTGGGCACGGTCGTCGCCCTGGCGGCGAGCGCCGACTTCCTGCACAACTTCGAGAACTTCATCCTGTTCCTGGCGTACTTCCTCATCCCGTGGACGGCGATCAACCTGATCGACTTCTACTTCGTCCGCAAGGAGCGGTACGACATCGACGCGATCTTCCGCCCGGACGGCGTGTACGGCGGGTTCAACTGGCGCACCATCGGGGCGTACGTGATCGGCGTCGTGGTCGAGATCCCGTTCGTCAGCTCGACGTTCTTCACCGGGCCGATGGTGAAGCACCTCGGCGGCGCCGACATCTCCTGGATCATCGGCCTGATCGTCGCCTCGGCCCTGTACTACGTGTGGATGGCCCCGGTGGCCCGCCGGACCGCCGACGGCGGCCCGCGCGTCGTGGAGGCCTGACCGGCCCGGGGGCGGCCATCAGTCCCGGTGTGCGCCGTCCGCGAGTACGGTGACGAACCGGTCGAGGAACAGCCCGCACCCGATCGCGAGCGGCACGGCCACGAAGACCGCGCCGCTCTGCATCGACCGCCACAGCATCGGGTCGCCGCCGCCGAGCCGTACGGGCGGCCCGGTGCCCACCGGCATGTTCGCGTCCGACCAGATGAACGTCAGCGCGTAGGTGAACTCCCCGGCGGCCAGCGTGAAGGTGAGGACGGCGACGGCCGCCACTCCCGGGAGCACCAGCGGCGCCACCACGCGGACGAACGCACCGAAGCGGCTGTGCCCGTCGACCATCGCCTGCTCCTCGAGGTCGACCGGCACGGCACGCAGGAACGCCGCGAGCAGCCAGACCGACACGGGCACGGTCACGGTCGGGTGGATGAGGACGAGCGACCAGATCGAGTCGGCCAGGCCCAGCGTCGCGACCACGCGCGACAGCGACAGGAACAGCAGCGGCGGCGGCACGAGGTACACCAGCAGGATCGCGATCCCCGCCCGGGTGCCCCACGAGCGGTGCAGCCGGGACAGGGCGTACGCCGCCGGCAGCGCGAGCGCCAGCGTGACGACCACGACCAGACCGCCGACCACCAGGGTGTTCACCACGAACGCCGGAAACCGCGTCGAGTGGAACAGGGCGCGGACGTGCTCGGTGGTCGGCCGGTGCCGCGCGCCGGGCACGCCGCGCTCGAAGGCGGTCACCAGGCTCCACAGGAACGGCGCCGCGCAGACCAGCGCGGCGACCGCCGCGGCGGCGTAGACCGTCACGCGCACCCCGGCCTGCCGCACGGCCGCCAGCCGCCGCTGGCGCAGCATCTCCCGCGCCGCCGTGCGCGCCGCCAGCCCGTTCACCGGTCCGCCTCCGCCCGCCGTACGACGCGGAGCACCACGGCCGCACCGGCGAGGAACAGCGGGAGCAGGAAGAGGGACGCGGCCGCCCCGGCGCCGATGTCGCCGCCCTCGACGCCGCGCAGGTACGCCAGCGTGGGCAGCACCTGGGTCGAGTCGTGCGGCCCGCCGCCCGTCAGCACCCGCACCACGGCCACGTCCGCGAAGGTGATCGCCGCCGTGAACACCGCGGCCACCGCGGTCACCGGCAGGGTCAGCGGCACCGTCACGCCGAAGAAGCGCCGCCAGACGCCGGCCCCGTCGAGACGGGCGGCGTCCCACACGCCGGGCGGCACGGAGTTCAGCCCGGCCAGCACGATGACGGTGGCGAGCGGCGTCAGCCGCCAGACGTGCACGGCGACCACCGCGACCGCCGCGGGCCCCGTACGATCGAGCGGCGACCCGCCGCCGTGCAGCAGGGAGGCGGCGCGCAGCATCCGGTCCACCCCGGCCGAACCGAGCAGCCATCGCCAGGAGATCGCCGACAGCGCGACCGGTGTCGTCCACGGCAGCAGCACCAGCGTGCGCACCGTACGGCGGAAGCGGAAGCCGGCGCGCAGGACGTGCGCGAGGACCGTCCCGAGGACCACGACGAGGACGATCGCGACGCCGGTCAGGGCGAGCGTGTCGAGCAGCGACCGCCAGAAGACGTCGTCGCCGAACACCGCGCGGAAGTCGCGCAGCCCGGCGAACCGGTACGACGGTGCGTCGCCCGTCGAGCGCGAGAACGCGAACGCGACCGTCAGCACGAACGGCGCCACCACCAGCGCCGTCAGGTAGACGACCGTGGGCAGCAGGAACGCCCAGGCCAAGAAGCCCTCGCGGTCGGTGAGGCGCGCCCGGTCACCGGCGCGCGCCCGCGTGCCGCTCAACCGCCGATCCGTACCGGCGCGGTACGGATGCCGTACTCGGCGTCGAAGAAGCGCAGCCGGTCGCCCGGCACCGCGAACTCGTGCGTCTCGCCCGGCGTCAGCGGCGTGATGACGGTGGCGGGCAGCCGCGCGATCACCCGCGTCTCCGCGCCGATCCTCGTCACCGTGCCGTACACGTGCCGGTCGCCGGACAGGTACTCGATGCGCTCGATCCGCAGCGGCATGGTGACGCGGGAGTCGTACGCGACGTTCTCCGCCGGCAGTAAGTGCTCGGGCCGGAAGCCGACGAGCCGGTCGGCGCGCTGCACGAGGTTCATCGGGGGAGAGCCGACGAACGTCGCGACGAACGTGTCGGCCGGTTCGTCGTAGATGTCGCGGGGCGTGCCGACCTGGCGCAGCCGCCCGGCGTCCAGCACCGCCACGCGGTCGCCGAGCCCCATCGCCTCTTCCTGGTCGTGCGTCACGTAGATCGTCGCGGTGCCGATCTGCCGCTGGAAGCGTTTGAGCTCGTCGCGGGTCGTGGCGCGCAGCTTGGCGTCCAGCCCCGACAGCGGCTCGTCGAGCAGGAAGACGGCCGGCTCACGGACGAGGGCACGGGCCAGCGCGACCCGCTGGCGCTCACCGCCGGACAGCTGCCGGGGTTTGCGGCCGAGCAGGTCCGGGATGCCGAGCAGCTCGGCCGCCCAGCGGATCTTGCGCTCGCGCAGGTGGCGCGGGACGTTCTCGGCCTTCAGCGGGAATTCGATGTTGCTGTGGACGGTCTTGTGCGGATACAGGGCGTAGGACTGCAGGACCATCGCGACCCGGCGGATCCTCGGCGGCAGCCCGTTGACGAGCTGGCCGCCGATGTACACCTCGCCCTCGGTCGGCCGCTCCAGGCCCGCGATGGTGCGCAGCAGCGTGGTCTTGCCGCAGCCCGAGGGGCCGAGCAACACCAGGTACTCACCCTGGTTCGAGGACACGTCGATCCCGTCGAGCGCGCGGACCTGCCGGTCACGGCGCCCCTCGTACACCTTGACGAGGCCCCGGGCCTCGACCGCCTTCGCCGCCGTGCCCGCCTCGTCGCGGCGCCTCACGGCCGGTCCGCTCGCCGGCGGTGCCGGCCACCATGCCCGCCGGGCTGCTCGCTGCTCGGTGCCAACCCCCGGCCTCTCTCGGGAAGGAGCGTCTCCCTCGAAGGTAGATCGGCGGCAGGCCGTCATAAAGGGGCAGTTCCGGCACCGCCCGGAGCGGCCCGGAAACTCGTTCGTCAAACCTGCTCTTCCGGTGAGCGGCGGCTCACAAAGCGTGAAGCCCGAGCCCTCCAGGGCTCGGGCTTCAGAAGAGCTTCGAAAGAGAGGATTACTTGCCGGTGGCCTCGGTGTAGGCGTCGACGACGGTGTCGGGGTCGCCGTCCATCACCATCCTGCCCTCGTCGATCCACAGCACCCGGTTGCACATCTCCCGGATCGAGTCGAGCTGGTGGGCGACCAGGAAGACGGCGCCCGCCTCTTCGCGCAGCTCGTCGATCTTCTTCGCGCTCTTGCGGCGGAACTTCGCGTCGCCGGTGGCCAGCGCCTCGTCGATGAGCAGCACGTCGTGTGACTTGGACGCGGCGATGGCGAACCGCAGCCGCGAGCCCATGCCGGAGGAGTAGGCCCGCATCGGCAGCTGGATGAAGCCCTCCTTGAGCCCGGCGAACTTCACGATCTCGTCGTACTTCTTCTTGACCTCTTCGGGCGTCATGCCCATGGCCAGGCAGCCGAGGATGATGTTGCGCTCGCCCGTGAGGTCGTTCATCAGCGCGGCGTTCACGCCGAGCAGCGACGGCTGGCCGGAGGTGTACACGCCGCCGCTCTCCGGCGGCAGCAGGCCGGCGATGGCCTTGAGCAGCGTCGACTTGCCCGAGCCGTTGGTGCCGATGACGCCGATCGCGTCACCCTTGTAGGCGACGAAGGACAGGCCGCGGATCGCGTGGACCACCTTCATCGTCGGCCTGTGCTCGCGGCGCAGCACGCGGATGAAGGCGCTCGCGGCGTTGCCCTTGCCGCCGGCGCCGTACACCCGGTACTTGATGTGCAGGTCGTCGACGACGACGATCGGCTCGCGGGTCTGGTCGATGGTCACCCGCGGCGCCGGCTGCTCGGCCACCTTGAGCTTCTCCTTGACGTCAGCCACGGCCGTACCTCTCCTCGGCGCGGAAGAAGAACCAGAACCCTATGACGAACACCACGACCGACCAACCCAGGCCGTACCACCACAGGTGATTCGTCTGCTCGTGCAGCGTCTCGTGCACGTAGCCCCGGTAGCTGTCGAGGATGGAAAGGCGCGACAGCTCGACGTAGATGTATCCGGGGTTGGCCTCGAGGACCTTCCCGATCCACGGGTGGGCGTGGATCTTGGACGAGTTCATCAGCCCGGACAGGCTGTAGATGATGCCGGAGAAGTAGAGCCAGGTCCGCATGATGAACGGCAGCAGCTGCTGGATGTCGCGGTTGAACGCGCCGATGCGGGCGAGCACGAGGCTCATTCCGACGTTGAACAGCACCTGCATCATCAGGACCGGGACCAGCAACAGCCAGTCGAGCGTGAGCGGCTCGCCGAAGCCGAGCACGATGACGAACAGCACGACCATCGAGACGAGCAGCTGCTGGAGCTCGATGATGGTGTACGCCAGCGGCAGGCTGGCCCGCGGGAAGTGCAGGGCACGGATCAGCGACAGGTTGTCGCCGACCGACTTGGCGCCCGTCTGCACCGACCGCTGGGTGAAGGTGAAGATGAAGACACCGCAGACCAGGAACGGAATGAACGTGTTGTGCGGCAGGCCGCGGCTGACACCGAGCAGCAGGCCGAAGATCAGGTAGTACACCGCCGCGTTGAGCAGCGGTGTGAGGACCTGCCACACCTGACCGAGGCGCGACTCGGTGTACATCGCGATGTTCTTGGCCGACGCGAACGCCCAGATGAAGTGGCGACGCTGCCAGAGCTGACTGATGTACGAGCCCATCGGGGGGCGGGCGGCGCTCTGCTTGAGCCCCTGCTTGGTGGCGAACTCGGCCAGCGAACGATGCCCGTTGAGCTGTGGGGGCTCGGCTATCGCGTGCGCCGGTCCGCCACCCGAGGCTCCGAGCCGTTCCGGGTGACTCATGCGGATGAGCCTATTGCAGACAGAGCCCCGGCATCGACGTTCAGTGAGATGCATGGCGAGAATGTGATCTTCGGCGTGATCGGGCTGTAACCGGGATACCGAGCCCGGGTGTGCCGACGGCCGCCGCCGACGCCACTGACCTTGGATAACCCCCGACATATCTTGACCGCGACGGGGGATAGAGGCTCGCATGCCCCTGTTGCAACGAGCGGTCCGGCTCGACCAGCGCGCGTTCGACGCGGTGGCCGCGGCACGGCTCCGCGGTTTCGAGTACGTCCTCCCTCGCCTGTCCAGAGCCGCCGACCACTCCCTGCTGTGGCTGGGGGTCGCCGGCGGACTGGCCCTGACACGGCAGCCGCGGCTGCGCCGGGCGGCGCTGCGCGGCGTGTTCGCGCTCAGCCTGACCAGCCCGATCGCCAACCTCGTGGGCAAGCAGATGTTCCGCCGCCGCCGTCCGCTGATCGAGCTGGCCGGCCTGCCGACGAGCATCGGGCGCGGCACCGCGCTCCCCGCGGCGCGGGTGCGGTGGCGGCTGCCGTCCTCCCCGTCCTTCCCCTCCGGGCACTCGGCGGCGGCCGCGGCCTTCACCGGCGCGCTGGCGCTGGAGGCGCCCGCGTCCGTCGTGCTTCCCGTGGCCGCGGCCGCCGCCGGGGTGGCCTTCTCCCGTGTCTACACCGGCGCGCACTACCCGGGCGACGTCATGGCCGGCCTGGCGCTCGGCGCGGTGGCCGCCGCGACGACCCGGCTGGTCTGGCCCACCCGTCCCGCGCCGGCCGGAGCCGTGTGGTCGATGCCGGCCGAAGCCGTCCAGGGCATCTCACCCGACGGCGCCGGCGTCGTCGTGGTGATCAACAAAGACGCGGGCGGCGGCGACGTCACGAGCCTGCTCCGCGCCGAGCTGCCGCAGGCGGAGATCGTCGAGGCCGGCGAGGACCTGGGCAAGGCGCTCGGCGACGCCGCGGACCGGGCGACCGTGCTCGGGGTCTGCGGCGGCGACGGCACGATCAACGCCGGCGCCGAGGTCGCCCTCGACCGCGGCCTGCCGCTGCTGGTGATCCCCGGCGGCACGCTGAACCACTTCGCCCGCGCGATCGGCCTGGAGACCGCCAAGGACGCCGTCGAGGCCTACCGGTCGGGCGCCGTCATCCGGGTCGACGTCGCCCGCGCGGGACGGCGCGTGTTCCTCAACACGGCGAGCTTCGGCGCGTACACCGAGCTGGTCGACCTGCGGCGGCGCATGGAGAGCCGCCTGGGCAAGTGGCCGGCGCTCGCGGTGGCCGCGATCCGCGTCCTGCGGCACACCGAGCCGACGGAGGTGTACGTCGAGGGGCGGCGGCTGCGCGTGTGGTTCGCCTTCATCGGCAACTGCCGGTACGGCTCCTACGGCGTCGCCCCGACCTGGCGCGAGCACCTGGCCGACGGCCTGCTCGACGTACGCCTGATCGGCGCCAAGCGCCATATCGGCAAGGCGCGCGCCGTCGCCGCGCTGCTCGTCGGGCACCTGCACCTGATGCCCGACTACAAGACCTGGCGCACCGCCTCCCTGAGCGTGGGCGGGGCCGAGGGCTCGCTGCGCCTCGCCTGCGACGGCGAGCCGGGCACGGCCGACGGTCCGGTGGAGATCACCAAGAGCCGTGCCGCGCTGGCCGTCTTCGGGCCCGCCGAGGTCGCCGCGCCCAGCCGCCGGCCTCTGCCCGAGCCCCCGGCCGGGGCGGACCGGCCGAGCGCTTGATCGGGTGGGCGCGATCGCCGGCCGGCGGGGGGTGAGGGTTCGCTCCTGTCCGGCTCGGGTACGGCGGCTCACAGGGGGTCGCGCGGCGACCGCCCGGTGTCAGGTGGAGCATTTCGGCGCTCCGTTTCGCTGTCGTGCCCCGAAGGAGGTCGGTCCGGAACGCCAGCGCGTGGGGGCGCCTGAGAGGGCTACGCGAAAGGTGAGGTCTATGCACCGCGAGAGCGACAAGCAGGGTCCGGTCCGGGACGACTACCTGCACAAGGAGACCGAGAGCCTGAGCAGGAACGGCGCCGGCCGCGCCCGGGAGGGCCGGCCGGGAGGCGGTGACGCCTCGCCCGAGCGCCACCGGACGCCACCGCGCGGCATGTCACCCGCCGACGTCGCGCGTCGCGCCGCGCTGACCCGGAACCTGCCACCGACCGTGTTCCCCGCCGACCGGGCACGGCTGCTGACCCACCTGCGGTCCCACCGCGCCCCCGACTCGGTCGTCGACGCCGTCTCCGGGCTGCCGGAGGGCCAGGAGTTCCACACGCTGGCCGAGATCGTCCGCGCCATCGGGCTGCTCGCCGAGCACTGAGGGCCGCAGGCCCGTACCGACGCGAGGCGCGGGCCCTCTCGGCCGGCCTTGGTCCGCCCGCGCCTCCCCGTGAGCCCACTGCTCGAAGGTCGTCGTCTCGATGCCCGGTGCGTGGGCCGTCTCCGGGCGGGCCGGTGCCGGGTTGGTGTCCATCCGCCGCTGCGACTTCGCCGGCTCTGGCGGGATTGCCCAGGCAACGGCCTGCTCCGGGTCGCTCGGCAGCTCGATCGGCGTCGACCGTACGGAATTGAGCCGCGTTGTCGCCCCCGAAGAGGCGACAGCCGAACCCGGGCTGACTCCCTCCTCCGCCTTGCGACGCGACGCCTGGACGCCGCTCGCTACGGACGGGGACTTCGAGACAGGCCCAGGCCTTCAGCGCGGTCGGCTCCCAGGTCGTAATGTGGTGCTCATGGCGCTGACCAGCGGCACTTACGCACTGGGTCCCGCATCGGGGACGCTCCGGCTGCGCACGGGCCGGAGCGGGCTCGGCCGCCGGGCGGGGCACGACCTGACGATCGAGGCCGCACGCTGGTCCGGGGAGGCGGTCATCGACCTCGACGATCCGTCCGCCTCCGTGGTGACCGCCGAGATCGATCCCGCCTCGTTCGAGGTCGTCGAGGGCGGCGGCGGTGTCGTGCCGCTCACCGCGGCCGACCGGATCGAGATCGTCAAGACCGTCCGCGAGAAGATCCTGAAGACGCGTGCCCACCCGGTGATCCGGTTCCGGTCCACCGGCGTGGCGGGCACGCCCGCGGCGTTCACCGTCGAGGGCGAGCTGACGATCATGGACGTCACCCGGCCCGTCACCGTGCACGGCCGGATCTCCGGCGAGCGGCTGACCGCCGAGGCGTCCGTCGTCCAGTCGCGCTGGGGGATCAAGCCCTACTCCGCGCTGTTCGGCCAGCTCAGGGTGGCGGACGAGGTCAAGATCGAGTTGGATCTGGCCCCGGTCGGCTGACACCCGGGCCGCCGGCCGGCGAGGAACGGTCCGCGAGCGCGGGCGGTCGGTCAGCGCGGGCGGTCGACGCGGGTCTCGTCCCACACCGGCTCGGCCGTCTCGTACACGGTGCCGTCGCCGCCGAACACCAGAAACCGGTCGAACGACCGCGCGAACCACCGGTCGTGCGTGACCGCCACCACCGTGCCCTCGTAGGCCTCCAGCCCCTGCTGCAGGGCCTCGGCGCTGGCCAGGTCGAGGTTGTCGGTCGGCTCGTCGAGCAGCAGCAGTGTGCAGCCGCTCATCTCCAGCAGCAGGATCTGCAACCGCGCCTGCTGCCCGCCCGACAGCGTCTCGAACGGCTGGTCGCCGCAGAAGTTCAGCTCGTAGCGGGACAGCGCGGACATCGCCTCGTTGCGCAGCCGGGCGTGCTCGGTCATCAGGATCTCCGCCGGCGTGCGGCCCCGCAGATCCGGCCGGGCATGGGTCTGGGCGAACAGCCCCGGAACGACGCGCGCCCCCAGCCGGCCCACGCCCGTGTGCGCCACGTCGTCACCGGCCAGCAGCCGCAGGTAGTGGCTCTTTCCCGAGCCGTTCGAGCCGAGTACCGCGACGCGCTCGCCGTACCAGATCTCGGCGTCGAAGGGCCGCATCAGGCCGGTCAGCTCCAGTCCCTCGCAGATCACGGCGCGTTTGCCGGTACGGCCACCGCGCAGGCGCATCTTGAGGTTCTGGTCGCGCGGCGGGATCTCCGGGGGCCCCGCCTCCTCGAACCGGCGCAGCCGCGTCTGCGCCGCGTGGTACCGGGAGGCCATGTCGGCGTTGCCGGCGGCCTTCTGCTTGTACATCTGGACCAGGGCCTTGAGCTTGGCGTGCTCCTCGTCCCAGCGCCGCCGCAGCTCCTCGAGTCGTTCGTTGCGCGCGCGCCGCGCCTCGGCGTACGTGGCGAAGCCGGAGCCGTGTGTCCAGACGGTCGCGGACTCGACCGTGACGATCTGCCGCGCGGCGCGCGCGAGCAGCTCGCGGTCGTGCGAGACGAGCAGCACCGTCTTGCGCGTCTCCCGCAGCCGCTCCTCCAGCCACAGCTTGCCCGGGACGTCGAGATAGTTGTCCGGCTCGTCGAGCAGCAGCACCTCGTCCGTGCCGCGGAACAGCGCCTCCAGCACGAGGCGCTTCTGCTCGCCGCCCGACAGGGTCTTCACGTCGCGGTAGCGGGTGCGGTCGTAGGGCGCGCCGAGGGCGGCGACGCAGCAGGCGTCCCAGAGCACCTCGGCGTCGTACCCGCCGGCGTCGCCCCAGTCGGTGAGGGCCTTGGCGTAGCGCAGCTGGGTGGCCTCGTCGTCGCGCTCCATCATGGCCAGCTCGGCCCGCTCCAGCGACGCCGCCGCGTCGCGTACACGCGGCGGCGCGGTGGACACGAGCAGGTCGTGCACGGTCGACTCGTCGCGGATGTTGCCGATGAACTGCCGCATCACACCGAGGCCGCCGCTGCGCACGACCGAGCCGCTCTGCGCCTCCAGGTCGCCGGCCACGAGGCGGAGCAGGGTCGTCTTGCCGGCGCCGTTGGGCCCGACCAGCGCCGCGACCGACCCGTCGCCGACCCGGAACGAGACGTCGGAGAGCAGGACCCGCCCGTCGGGCAGGGCGTGGTCGAGATGCGCGACTTCGATGTGGCCCACACCGGCCAAGTCTGGGCCATCGCCAGGAGGCGCCCAAGCGATTTTTCGCGCCGGCCGGCCGAAGGACGTTCGCATTCTCCAGATGTCGGGAGAAGTCAACTTTCTCCGGCCCCTCGACGTCCTATTCCTTAGCCGGCTGATTCCAGCCGGGCGTCGACATCGGGGGCGCTCGGCATTCCTCCCCGCGCGAAGGAATGAGGCACAGCAGTGACAGGCGCGAAATCGACTCTCGCTCTCATGGCCGCCGGGGTCGCGGCCGCATGCGTGGCCGGCGCGGCCACCACCACCCAGGCCGCCGCCGACGTGGCACCCCCTTGCAAGATCACCGACTTCACCACGTCGCTGGGCCCCGTGCAGGCGGGCGCCGGCCAGCGTTACTCCACGCTCGACTTCACCGCCTACGGCGGGAGGACGTGCGTGCTCAGCGACGATCTGACCAACTTCCAGTTCCTGGGCGCGCAGGGCAGGCCCCTGCCGACGGACGCCGACGCCCCGGGTTCGAGTACGAGCATCACGATCGCTCCAGGCGTGGTGGGCCATCTCGACCTGCACTGGACGGTCGTGGGCGGGACGCCCTTCGTGCCCGTGTCACTGATCTTCACCATGCCGGCGGACGACGGCACCAACGCCGCGCCCTGGACCGGCGGTCCGGTGAACGGCACGGGTCGGATCGACGTCGGGCCCCTGCACGCCTGACGGCCCCTGTACGCCGTGGCGGGCCACGCCCGCCACGGCCGGTGCGGCGGCGCGGTCAGGACCCGGCGCGTCCGGCCCGCGGGTCGAGGAGGGCGCAGGCGCCGACGGCGCAGACGAAGAACGCCCCGGCCACCTCCAGCAGCCGGAGTTCGGTGTGTCCGGTGGGAGCCAGGAGCGCGACGGCGGCGCCGCAGATCCCGGCGGCCACGGCGGCGCCCATCCGCACGGCCCAGCCCAGCGGCGACACGCCGCCCCGCGCGAGCGCCTCCCGGACGCCGTACCAGGCGGCCGCCCCGACGATCACCAGGCCGGCCGCCGCCGAGACGTAGCCGGACCCGGCGATCAGGCCGTACCGCACCGGCAGCGCGGGCACGAAGAACAGCACCAGGAACCACCCGAACGACCGCGCCACCGAGTCGACGCACGGGCCGGCGGCGCGCCCGGGCCCGAGACGGGCCGCCGCACGCGCCGCGGCGAGCACTGCCAGCGCGGCCAGGGCCACCGGCAGCCGCCTCCCGACATCGCCGAGGTCGTACAGCAGCGCCGTGTCGTACACCACCAGGACGAGCAGGCCGAACGCCATCGCGCTGACGGCGAACACCAGCAGCCCCGCCACGCCGGGCTCCGGCCGCTCCGCTCCGGGGGACAGACGCGTGATCAGCAGCGGCACGACGAGCGCCGCCGCGATGCGGATCACGATGTCGTCCACAGTGTACGGGTTGCGCAGCGACCACTCGATCAGGCAGAACGTCGCGGTGTACGCGGCGGACACCGGCCAGGCGAGCCGCAGCGCCGCCCGGTACACCGGCGCCGAGAACCACCGGCAGACCGTCAGATAGGCGAGCAGGACGAACGGCAGCTCTAAGAACGCCTGGACGCGCAGCACGCTCGGCGCGAGCACGCCGGGGTGGGGGAAGTGCCGTGCCACCGCGTCGATCACCGGGCCGCGGGCCAGGGCGAACCAGCCGGATGGCAGGTACCGGGCGACGAACGACGGATCGCCGTGCCGGACCCGGATGACGTAGACGGTGAACAGCACCTGGTTCAGGTAGATCAGCGCGGTCACGCCCCCGAGCCAGGCCGCGGGATGCCCGAGCCGCCCGCCGCCGCCCGTCCGGCCCGGACGGGACAGGCACAGGGCCGCCGCGACCGCCGCGACCGTGATGGCGGCCAGCGCCCACGCCGTCGTCACGACCGGGTCGACAGGAGGCTGTTCCAGCGGGAGGGCGGCCAGATGATCACGAAGGCCCGGCCGATCACGTTGCCCACCGGGACCGTGCCGCTGTGGCCGTCGTCGAGGTGGAAGCGGGAGTCCGCCGAGTCCGAGCGGTGGTCGCCCATGACCCAGAGCCGCCCGGGCGGGACCTTGATCGGCCCGAACCGCCGGTGGTCGTCCTGGTAGACGTACGGCTCGTCCAGCGGCTTCCCGTCGACGATCACCCGGCCCTGCGCGTCGCAGCACTGTACGGTCTGCCCGCCCACGGCGATCACCCGCTTGACGAGGTCTTTCTCGTTCGGCTGTGGCACGCCGAACGCCGCGCCGACCCAGTTGATCGCGCGGCGGACCGGGTTCGTCGGCTTGGCGACGCGTGTCTCCGGCTCCCAGGCGGGCGGAGCGCGGAAGACCACGATGTCGCCGGGCTGCGGGTCGCCCACGCGATAGCTGATCTTTTCCACGAGGATCCGGTCGCCGGTGCAGCCGGGACAGCCGTGCAGGGTGCGCTCCATCGACTCGGAGGGGATGAAGAACGCCTGCACCAGGAACGTCTTGATCAGCAGCGCCAGCACGAGTGCGACGCCGATGAGGATGGGCAGTTCGCGAAGGAAGGACCGGTTGCGTTTCCGGGGTTCCTTCTCCGCTGAGGACTCGGCATCGTTCTCCGCCGAGGACTCGGCCTCGGGCGTGGGCTCGTCTGGCACGCTCTGTACGCTAGACCGCCCGGCCGTGTGAAGGGCATAAGGGGGCTCACCCGAGGCGCGTCGTCCACATGCGGTGCCCGGGCCCGGTACGCTCGGCAGCGTGAGTCGGGAAGGTGTCACTCCTCAGTCTGAAGACTTCTCCGCCTGGTACAACGAACTCGTCATCCAGGCCGAGCTCGTCGACCGCGGCCCCGTGCGCGGCACCATGGTCATCCGGCCGTACGGCTACCGGATGTGGGAGCTGCTGCAGGCCGACCTCGACGGGCGCATCAAAGAGGCCGGGCACGGCAATGCCTGCTTCCCGATGTTCATTCCGGAGTCCTACTTCAAACGCGAGGCCGAGCACGTCGAGGGCTTCTCGCCCGAGCTGGCCGTCGTGACCGTCGCCGGCGGCAAGGAGCTGGAGGAGCCGCTGGTCGTGCGGCCCACCTCCGAGACCGTCATCGGCGAGTACATGGCCAAGTGGATCGAGTCGCACCGCGACCTGCCGCTGCTGCTCAACCAGTGGGCCAACGTCGTGCGGTGGGAGCTGCGCCCGCGCATGTTCCTGCGCACCACCGAGTTCCTCTGGCAGGAGGGCCACACCGCGCACGCCGACGAAGAGGACGCGATGCGCGAGACCATGTGGGCCCTCGGCGCGTACGCCGGCCTGGCGCGTGAGCTGGCCGCGATCCCGGTGGTCGAGGGTGAGAAGACCCCGAGCGAGCGGTTCGCCGGCGCGGTCCGCACCTACACGATCGAGGGCATGATGCGCGACGGCCGGGCCCTGCAGTCCGGCACGTCCCACTACCTCGGCACCAACTTCGCCAAGGTCTTCGACATCACCTACCAGGACGAGGACGGCAAGCTCGTCCACGCCCACACCACGTCCTGGGGCCTGTCGACCCGCATGCTCGGCGGCGTGATCATGACGCACGGCGACGACAAGGGCCTCGTGCTGCCGCCGAGGATCGCGCCGTACCAGGTGGTGATCGTGCCGATCGGACGCGACGACGCCGCCGAGCGCACCGCCGCGGCCGCCCGCGACCTGGCCGGTGAGCTCAAGCGGGCCGGGGTCCGGGTGCACGTCGACGACCGGCCGCAGCTGCGTCCGGGCTACAAGTTCAACGAGTGGGAGCTGCGCGGCGTCCCGGTGCGGCTCGAGATCGGCCCACGCGACCTCGACGGCGGGGTGGTGACACTGGCCCGCCGCCTCGGCGACCAGGGCAAGGAGCAGATCCCGCTCGACCGCGCCGCCGAGCTGATGCCCGGCATCCTGGACGACTTCCAGGCCTTCCTCTACACCCGCGCGGAGCGGTTCCGCGACGAGCACACCGCCGACGTGGAGAGCTGGGACGCCTTCCCGGAGCAGGTCTCCCAGGGTTGGGCGCGCGTGTTCCACTGCGGCCGCACCGACTGCGAGGACGCCATCAAGGCCGACACGGCGGCGACGCCACGCGTCATCCCGACCGACGCGCCCGAGGAGCACGGCGTCTGCTTCCGCTGCGGCGAGCCGTCCGCGTACGGCAAGCGGATCCTGTACGGCCGCTCCTACTGAGAGACCGCCCGGCCCGCCGCCCTGTCAGGGCGCCGGGCTGAGAGCCCGCATACGCACCGGCCCTCCCGCGGGCGAGCGGGAGGGCCGGTGCGCGTACGGGGCGTCAGCTGGCGATGGCCAGCTCCAGGTTCTCCTCCTCGTGCGTGTCCTGCTCGGGCTCGGAGGCCGGGATCGTGGACTCATAGACCTTGAGGGTCTCGTTCGCGATCCGCTCCCAGGAGTAGCGGGCCCGGACCCGGTCGGCGCCGCCGATCCCCAGGGCGGTCAGGTGAGTGCGCTCGGCGAGCAGGCCGCGGATCCGCTTGGCCAGCTCGGCCGGGCGGCCCGGCCGGGCGTAGACGCCGGTCACGTCGTCGATCACCGTGTCGAGGTGGCCGCCGACGGCCGTGACGACCACGGGCGTACCGCAGGCCATCGACTCGACCGGCACCCGGCCGAAGGACTGGTACGTGGGCAGGCTGACCGTCAGGTCCGCCGATCGCAGCAGGCCGGGAACGTCGGCGGGGTCGACCCGCCCGAGGAAGGTGACCCGGTCGTCGACGCCGGCCTCCTTCGCCGTGATCCGCAGCCGGTGGACGCCGGGGTCGCCGTCGAGTTCGCCGGGTGCCGGCCCGCCGGCCACGACCAGCTCGGCGCCGGGGATGCGGGCCAGCGCCTTGATGACGGTGGTCACGCCGTCCTCGGCGAACCGCCGCGACAGCATGACGATGCGGGGCTTCTCGCCGCGGGGGAGAAGGGCGCGTCCCTGCGGCGTGAACCGCTCGCTGTCGACCCCGGAGGGCACGCAGGCAATGTGCTTGCGGGTGACGCCGAGCCGGGTGAGCTCGGTGCACTCGGTCTCGGTGGTCGCGATCAGCGCGTCGGCGCCGCGGCCGATGGCCCGCTCCACACGCAGCCGGGCCGGGGAGACCTCGCCGGCGGCCCGTCCGCGGAGGGACGCCGGGCCGTGGAAGCTCTGGACGATCGGAATGTCGAGGCCCTCGGCGGCGGACATCGCGACGAGGCCGCTCAGCCAGTGGTGCGCGTGAATGACGTCGGGCCGGTTCGCGACCAGGCGCTTGGCGAGCTTGTCGGCGAATTCGCGGATATGGGGGAGGACCTCCTGCTCGGGCATCGGCAGGGCGTTGCCGGCGGAGATGAACTCCACGTTCACCCGCGGCGCGAGGCGGACCTGGTCACCGGAACCGAGGCCGTCGCGGCGCGTGTAGATGGTGACCCGATGTCCCTGGCGGCCCAGCTCGCGGGCCAACTCGGCGACGTGGACGCGAACGCCTTCGTGGGACGAGGCTTCCGTGGCGACGGGGTTGGTGTGAACGGAGACCATGACTATGTTCATCGGGCTGACTCCTGAATATCCCTGAAGTGGGGGTTCGTCTGCGCGGCCGCCCGAGACGGGCCCCGCCCGGCCGGCTGGGGCAGGGCGTCGCGACGGCCGAGGGAGAGATATGAGCGCCGCGTCACGGGGCAGAAGGAGAACGTGAGCGTGCGCCCCGCCGCCGGACGTACGTCCGCGTCGGCGGTGGAGGAGGAGAAGGCGTGCGTCAGCCTCGCGCCGGCGGAAAGGCCGGGAACGAAAAGGCTGGAAGTACGCATGCACACCCTCCGGAAGTCGAGGGCGGATATGCCGCCCTCCCGTGGTGTGCCTGCGTCTTAGGCACGGTTACCTGATTCTCCCTTTACCTGCCGGGCACCGGTCTAAACCCGAACACGCGGATCTTGTCGAAAAAAGATCAACGGGCGGCGGTCAGCCGGTCACCCGGAACGCGAGCATCGACACGTCATCGCGCAGGTCACCGCCGGAGAAGTCGAGCAGGGCGGTCTCGACGGCCAGTACGAGGTCGGCGAGCGGTTGGTCGCCGTGAGCGGCGAGGATCTCTATGAGGCGCTCGGGCCCGAACCGGGTCTGTGACGGGTCGGCGACCTCGGGCACGCCGTCGGAGTAGAGGAACAGCGTGTCGCCGGGCTCCAGGTCGAGCTGCTCGACGCCGACCCCGAAGTCGTCCTCGAACAGGCCCAGCGGAAGGCCGCCGCCACTCGTCGTACGGATGACGCCGTCACGGCGGACCAGGATCGCCGGCGGGTGCCCGGCACTGGCCACCGTCATCGCCATGCCCTCGTCGCGCGGCTCGAGGTAGGCCATCACGGCGGTGACGAAGCGCTCGTCGTCGATGAGCGCGTCGTTCATCATCGACAGGACCTCGGCCGGCTTGGGGTTCCAGCGGGCGAGCAGCCGGATGCCGTTCTTGGCGGTGGCCGTCACCGCCGCGGCGTCCTCGCCCTTGCCGCACACGTCGCCGAGAACCATGCCCCAGCCCGAGCCGGTGGGGAACACCTCGTAGAAGTCGCCGCCGAAACCGGTGTCGCGGGTCGCCGGATGGTGGCGGCCCGCCACCTCCGCCCCAGGGACGGCCGGCAGCTCGCGGGGCAGCAGGCCGGCGCGCAGCCGTTCGGCGGCCACCGCCCGGCGGCGGTAGCGCCGCCCCGCCCGGATGACCAGGGCGAGGTTGCGGGCGAGCCGCTCGACCAGGCCGAGGTCCATCAGGTCGAACGGACCCTGTTCGCCGGAGACGGCGAGCGTCAGGGTGCCGTGGCACCGCTCGCCGTCGTCCAGCGGCACGCAGATCAGCGAGGACGCCTCGATCAGCCCGCACACCGGAGGCCCGGCCGGGCTCGTGCCGAGGACGCCCAGATCGTCGAGGTGGGCCTGGAGTACGGACCGGCCCGAAACGTGGACGGTGGCCGGCAGCGTGTCCGGGGCCGGGTCGAGGTCCTCCAGCGTCCGGGCGACTTCGGTGCTGCGCTCGTCGTCCGGGCCGATCACCACCTGCCGCAGGAGCCGCTCGTCGCGTTCGAGGTCGATGAGGACCCAGTCGGCCAGCTCGGCGGCCAGCAGCCGCGCACAGCGGCGCACGGCGACGGACTCGGTGAAGGAGTCGTCGTCCAGGAGCATGCCGGTGGCCGTGGCCAGGACGTCCATGCGGTGGACGACCGTGGCCACGGCATCGTGGGTCGCGGTGGCCTGCTGCGGCAGATCCTGGGCGGCCGGCTCGCGCGTCGAGGGGCTGGTGGCCGCGACCACCAGCGGGTCCGGCTCGCCGCTCACCCAGATCCGGGCGAACGTCACATCGACCTCGACCGGGCCGTGACCCGACAGGAGCCGCACCCGTGAGCGCCGCCGCCGGCCCGAGTGGAACACCCCGGCGATGTGCGAGCCGACCGTCGCCCGCGTCGCCAGGTCGCAGAACGTCGGGAACGGCTTGCCGGTGAGGTAACCGGCCGAGGAACCGAGCAGCGCTCCGGCCTGGCGGTTGACGCGGCGCACGGTGCCGTCGCGTTCGAGCAGGAAGAGGGGCACCGGCGCGTCCTGGAAGACGGTGCGCAGCAGCCGCCGCTCGCCGTCGGCCACCTCGTTCTTCGCCTGGATGGAGCTCTGGTCGGCCACCGCCGTCCGCAACGCCGTCATCGCGCGTTCGAGATCGGTCAGGGCGGCGTCCAGCAGCGCGCCCCGGTCGGCGTCCGGCAGCAACGCCGCGCTGCGCAACTCCCCGGCCCGGCCCTCCAGGGCGGCGATCTCGGAGCGGAGTGCCTCAGGGCGAAGAGACTCGGGCTGTCGCTGTTCGGGAATGCTTCCCTCCGGTGGATAGGGGTTCACTCTAGCTCCGCCGTCGAAAGCGGGCGAATGTCCGGCTAACGGTGTTTCCGGGTCCCGGCTAACGGCGTTCCCGGGCCTCGGTGCGATGGCCCGAGACGATGCGCTGGGCGATCGCGGTGAGCTTGACGTGCCGGGTCTGGGAGATGCGCTTGAGTTCGGCGAACGCGGTGTCCGCGTCGCAGCCCATCGCGTGCATCAGTACGCCCTTGGCCTGGTCGACGATCGAGCGTGCTTCGACCGCCTGGCGCAGCTGGGTCGCGGTGCGGTGCGCGTCCTCGTACAGGCGGGTGTTGGACACCGCGGCTCCGCCCTGGGCGGCCAGCAGGGCGCCCAGGCTGAGCTCGCGCCGGTCGAGCGCCCCGGGCACCACGCCGTACATCGTGAGGGTGACGATCACGGGGCCGGTGCGGTAGACGGTGACGGCGAAGCACCGGACGCCGCGCTGCAGCGCGAGCGGCGTGTAGTCCGGCCAGCGGGTCTCGGCGAGTGTGTCGGCGCAGAAGACCGGCGTCTCGCTGCCGGCCGCGTCGTGGATGGGACCGGCCCGGCGCGCGCACTGGATCTCGGTGAGGTACGCCAGGTGGGGGTGGGTGCCGGCCTGGTCGAGCGGCTCGGACGCGTCACCCGTGCTCCAGCGTACGGCGGTGGCACCGGCACATCCGTGGACGGCGCGGGTGGCGAGCTCGGTGACGCGCCGCAGCGCCACGGTCGCGGACGCCTCGTGTACGAGCCCGAGGCGGGCCACCTGGGTCGCCAGCTCGCTACTGATCTGCGGTTCGAACGTCACGGGTTCACGGTAACCCGCTGTGCGGGGCCGGGAGCCGTCCCCACCCGCGCCGGAGTACGGACGGCGGTGATGGTGTGCCCAGCGGGACCTCTGGGCCGATCGCCGTCAGCGGGCGATCTCGTTTCGGTCGGAGGCCTCGTCTCGGCCGGGGGTCAGGTCCCCGACCGAGACGACGCCCACCGGCCGGCCGTCCTCGACGACGGGCAGCCGCCGGACGGCGCGATCGCGCATGATGCGCAGCGCGACCTCGGTGGCCTCGTCCGGGCCGACCGTCACGACGCCCGCGCTGCAGACGTCGGCGAGGCGTGTGCCGGACAGGTCTCGTCCCTCGGCCACCGCGCGCACGACGATGTCGCGATCGGTCAGCAGGCCGCAGAGCAGGCCGTCATGGGTGACGAGGACATCGCCGACGTCCTCGTCGCGCATCAGGCGTGCCGCCTCGGTAAGCGGAGCGTCCAGAGGAAGGGAGACGGGTCTCGGCGTCATGACCTCATGCACCCGGCAGTGCACCGGCCGGTGAACCTTCGACGCCATGACCGGCTCCCTTCGTCCGTCAAGCGCCCGCTTACCCAGGCGTGCGGCTCTTATTCGAACCTTTCATCGAGCCCGGCTCAGAGGCCGCCCGGAGCCTCTCTTCTAGAAGTCGAAGACCGAACCCGTCTTGTCGCGCATCACGCAGCTGTTCGGGAATTTCTTGGTGTAGCGAACGGCCTGGCCATGCCACTGGCCCTGCGCGGTGACCGTCACCGGCGAGTAGATCATGAAGCACGCCTGCGGCTTGGTGTTGGTGGGCATCTGCGCCAGGTCGCCGCCGGCTCGGGCGACGTCGGCGCAGGCCTGGGCGGCCTTCGGGTGCGTACCGCCGGTCGGGTAGCACTGCAGCGTGACGGTGCGCGCGGGCGCGTTGCCGGCGCTGGTGTGCAGCACCAGGCGCGAGCCCTGCGTCGCCGGGTTGCTGCTGAAGAACGCGACCGGCATCTGCTGCGGAACGCGCGCCCGGCCGGGCCTGCGGCCCGACGTCTTGTTGGTGCTCCGGTCGGAGACCGGGCCCTGCGGACGGGTCGCGCCGCGGCTCGTGCCGCGGGGCTGTGCCGGAGCGGCCGGAGCGGCACCGGGCGCGCCGGTGGCGCCTTCGGGCGCCGAGCCCTGCTGCGGTGAGCCCTGCTGCGGTGAGCCCTGCTGCGGTGAGTTCGGCGCGGTGTTGGGCCGGCCGTTGCCCTGGTTGTTGCTCTGTCCGTTGCCCTGGTTGTTGCCCTGGCCGGCGGCCTGGCCGGCGGAGTGCTGCAGCTCGTCGGCCTCCTTGATCGCGTCGGCGGCCTCCGGCGGAAGCGCGGGGTCGTCGGCGTCGGCGAAGGAGGTGTCGGCGCCCGTGCCCGGCCGTGAGTCCGGCCTGCTGTGGCTGGAACGCGACGGCCGGCCGTGCGAGCCGGTGGCGCCGTGGGCGCGGCCGTGCTCCGGCGCGGCGTTCCGCGGACCGGTGTCGCCCTGCGAGCGGGACGGGCCGCCGCCGTCGTCCGCGTCGACCTTGACGTCGTTCACCGGCCGGTCGCGCGTCTCTCCTTCGGAGACGGGCCGGCCGTGTGAAGTGCGCCCGTGACCGTGAGTGCGGACCTTGGAATGGCCACTCGCCGTGGGCGGAGGCGCCGGCTTGGAATAGGCGTGGACCGCGCTTACCGGAAGCATGGCTGGAATGGCCGCGGCTATGGAAGTAGCCAATATTCGTCGCATGTCGGTTTTTCCCCCCGAAAAAGACCGCCTGTTTCGGCGGCTCCTCAGTCGCATACTGTAGCGCATCGATCTCGCACGGTAATCATGATGGGGTGCCGTTTGTGGAGGCCAGAGGGGACTTACGCCGATAGGATCGGGAGCAATCCGTGTTGTCAGCCTGCTGCGCGCCGAGGGGAAGACGTTGTCCGAGCCTGACTGGCAGGCCACCGTGCTTGCCGAGCTCGGTATGCCACTGTCCGGCCTGGTAACTCCCGATTCCGGCACGTCGTCCGCGCCCACGGACGGCCACGCGGTGCCGCCCCCGGAAAGCCCGCGCGAACCATCCGTTCAGCCTCCGCCACCGGCGCGGCCCGCGCCGGACCGGGAAAGCGGTCCGAACGACGACCGGCCGGCCCCCACACCCTCCGCGACGCGCTGGGACGAGCCGAGACCACAGCCGGAGCCCCCGCCCGCGCAGCCCCCGCCGAACCGGGAGAGCGCGGCCCCCCGTGCGAGTGACGACCGGCCGCCCGCCGGTCCTGCCATGACGCTGTGGGACGAACCTCGACCGCAGGTGGAGTCCGCGCCGGATCCGGCCGCGGCCGAGCCGCCATCCGCGCAGGTGCCCGCCACGCCCCCGAGCGCGTTCCCGGGCGGCGAGCAGAACACCGCCCGGCCGCCCGCGCCCGGGCCCGGCGATGACGCGTCCGCCGCGCAGCGGGTCACCTGGAGTCCGCCCACGTGGGAGCAGCCGCCCGCGCCGCCGGAGAATCCGCGCGACGAGGCGGCGGCGAGCGGCTGGCCCGACCAGGCACGCGAACAGCAGGAGGACGCCGGCCCCAACCCGGCGTCGGCGTGGGAGCTGGCGTCCCAGACCCACTGGGGCCTGGTCGCCAAGACGCCGTGGGGCACCGAGCCGCCGCCGGAGGACGAGGCGCAGCAGCCGCCCCAGGCGTGGGAACACTCCGGTGCCGAGGCCTGGCGGCGCGACCCCGGACCGCCGGCGGGCTCGGCACCGCCACAGCCCACCCCCGGTCGGCCGGCGCCGCAGGACCTCGTACGCCGGTCGGTCCACGGCGACCCGCTGATGCGGCGCATGTCCCGCGGGGTGCGCCGGGCGATGGGGACCGCCGCCGCCGGTGAGATCCGCAGGACCGCGGATGTGGAGAGGGTCCTGAGCCGTCCGGTGCCCTCCTGCCGGCACATCGTGGTGACGAGCATCCGCGGCGGCGCGGGCAAGACCACCATCGCGGGCCTCACCGGCACGGCGCTCGCGCAGTACCGCCAGGATCGCGTGCTCGCCGTCGACGCCGACTCCGGCCTCGGCTCACTGCCGTTGCGCCTCGGCGTGCGTACCGAGCGGTCACTGCACGACCTGGCCGGAGCCCGGCCGCGGAGCTTCGAGGAGATGGCGTCCTTCCTCGGGCGTACGGCCGAGGGGCTCTGGGTGCTGTCGGGAACCGCGGACGGGCAGATCACCCAGGCGCTCGACCTGCCCACCTTCAACACCATCGCGAGCGAGATGACCCGCTACTTCGCGGCCCTGGTGATCGACTGCGGCGCCGGCCTGCTGGCGGAACTGCAGCGCGGCATCCTCGCCGACGCGCACGCGCAGGTGATGGTGACGCCCGGCACGGTCGACGGGGCGCTCAGCGCACGCGGCGCTCTCGAGTGGCAGGCCCGCAACGGCTACCAGCACCTGCTGAGCCGTACCGTGATCGCCTTCGTCACGCACACGCCGCACGTCGACGCCGACCTGACGCGGGCCGCGCAGCTCCTCAGCGGCGGCGGCATGCCGGTCGTGCACATGCCCTACGACCGTCACCTCGCGACCGGAACGGCGGTAGAGTCCGCCCGGATCGGACAGGAGACGAGAGCCGCGGCGATACGCGTCGCGGTCGAGGCCTTCGCCCGGGCCGTCGATGCCTGACCTCGACCAGAACAGAGGAGGTTCGTGGCTTTGACCAGCGATGTCGTCGCGTTGGTGCGTAACGAGCCCGACATCCCCACGGTCGTGGAGGGCATGATCGCCTTCGGCGAGGCGCTGCGGATGAGAGAGGCCGGTCCCGGTGCCCGCCATCTCTACGACTCCGAGGGACGGCTCCTGGTCTCGATCGAGGCGCCGGAGCTGGTGCGCGTACCCGGTGAGGTGGCACGCCTGCTCGGCCCGCAGATGGCGGACAGGGTGCGGCTGCCGGTCTGGTGGGTGGAGATACGGGCCGCGGCCGGGCTGCCGGAGGCCCGGCGCGTCGCGCGCAGGTTCGCCGACGATCTCGTGCACTGGCAGGGCGGCGCGGTCTGGCCCCCGGTGGAGGCCCGGTGAGCCACCCCGCCGTCGACGCCCTGACCCCTAAGGCGATGGTGGTGTTGCAGGAGCGGCCGGTCGTGCCGTTCACCACCTGGCTCGCCGAGGGGCTGCGGCTGTGCAGCGAGACCGGCCGTGGCCTGCAGGTCGTCACATCGCCCGAGTCGCGGATCACGATGCCGCTGCGGCTCGTGCTGACCGGGCCGAACAGCCGCTGGGTCGTCCGCGCCGACGGTGGCCACTACGACGGGCTCACGGGCGTGCCGCTGCTGTGGGACGGCGAGGCGTTCGTGGTCGACCCGCGGGCGCGGGCGTACGCGCCGAACTACACGACGCCTCCCGCCGGGCCGGTCGGCGCCCAGCTGACGCTGACCTTCCGCGTACGGCACCCGGAGGGCGGCGCGATCGGCGGGGCGGCGGAGCAGCTGTGCCGGTCGCTCACGGGGGAGGCGCCCGGCGGATGGGGCACCTCCGAGCCCGCGACGGCCGTGTGGCGGCTCGAGGACCTGGGCGAGATGTTCGGCTCACGTGTCTCGTCCGCGATCTGGCTGACCGTGGTGGGCGGGGGAGCCGGCCGGCCCGTGGTCGGCACGATGTTGCTCTCCCAGGTGGGCGACGCGGCCGAGGAGGCGGTCACGCTGGTCATCGGCTACGCCGACCCGCGCGAGACGCCGGTCGGGTCGCTGTCGAGGGTCGTCGGTGCGCTGGCGGCGGAGTTTTCGCTGGTCTCGTGCTTCGTCCAGCTCAGCCCGGGGTTGACCGATCTCACCACCGGGCCGCGCTGGGTGGGGCCGGCGGCGCCGATCGGCCTGGCCGTGAGCGGCGCCGCGCCGGGGCCGCCCGGCGTGCCCGGGCAGCGGATCGGCGACACGCGGTCGCCGGCGATGTGGTATGCCCTCGGCGACGGAAGGCAACAGGAGGGCTGGCAGCGTTACGAGCAGCTCACCGGCTATCTCCGCGTCCAGTCCTCCTGAGAGACCACGGGGGTCACGCGGCGCGTACGACGCTCACGCGGGGGGCGTACGCCTGCAGCTGCTCGCGGAGCTGGCGGCGGCCCCGGTGCAGCCGCGACATCACCGTGCCGATGGGCGTGCCCATCATCGTGGCGATCTCCTTGTACGGGTAGCCCTCGATGTCGGCCAGGTAGACGGCCGTACGGAACTCGGGGGCGAGCGCGCGCAGCGCCTTGACCACGTCGGAGTCGGGCAGCCGGTCGAGCGCCTCGTGCTCGGCCGAGCGCAGGCCGGTCGAGGTGTGCGACTCGGCGCGGGCGAGCTGCCAGTCCTCGATCTCCTCGGTGCCGGCGCGCTGGGGTTCGCGCTGCTTCTTGCGGTAGGTGTTGATGAAGTTGTTGGTGAGGATGCGGTGCATCCAGGCCTTGAGGTTCGTGCCCTCTTCGAACTGGTGGAAGTTCACGTAGGCCTTGGCGAGGGTCTCCTGCACGAGGTCCTCGGCGTCAGTGGGGTTGCGCGTCATACGCACCGCGCTGGCGTACAGCGGGTCGATGAGCGGCCTGACGTCGCGCTCGTAGCGCTCGTCGTCCTGGCGGCCCGCTGCGGGTGCCGCTGTGGTCATACTCGCTCCGTAAGGGTGCTGAGCTGGGCGAGCCTTCGCCCTGCGGTTGTCAGGGACCGGAGCCGAGCCGGGTCGGGGGCACGGACGGAGGTACGGACTCCGGGCACAGAGCGGGGCCCTGTGCGGCTGTCGGCTTCATCGCCCAAGGGAAACGGACATGGTCACCGACCAGAGGCCCGAGGGAGCGGGCCGCGCTGGAGGGCGCCGGGGCGGTCTTACGCCCGATTCGCGGCGTTTGGCCGCGAGAAACGATTCTAACGCGGATACGCCACCCGTGAAAAGTGGTTTTGGTCACGGTCTGTGCTGGTCCGGAAGTTGCGACCTTCCGGCGCTTCCACCACAAATCGTACGTGACCTGGAACAACATGGAAAGACCGGGCGTGGAGATGGGACACCTGTGGCGCCCGGCCGACCACTCCGGGTAGGCGGCGCGGGCCGGTATCGCGTGCTGATCGCCGCGATCACCGCGGACGGGCGCGGCGGGCGTGGTGGCCCGCCATGACGGTGTGCGCGACGTCGCGGGCGTACTCCGCCGGGTCGGCGGGCAGCCCCGCGACCTCGGTGATGGTCTCGGGCGGCGTCAGCAGCCGTACGAAGGCGTACTGCCGGCACGCGCCGATCAGCAGGGCGGCGAGGCAGGGCGGCCGGGCCCAGGCGGCCAGCCGCCCCACGTCGCGTTCGGCCTCCAGGTAGGCGATCACCGCGGCGTGGCCGAGAACCGGAGCCGGGGCGGGCTCGCCGTGCGACGTCTGCGGGCCGCCGGCGCGCAACCACGCGCGCAGGTCGTGGTCGCCCAGCACCGGCCCGGTGATCGGCAACAGGTCGGTGAAGAAGAGGATCTGGGCCTCGGCGAACTCCGCGAGGTTGTCCTCCACCGAGTTCTGGCCGACCCGCTGCGACAGGCGTGTGAGAGCGTCGCGGATGCCGCCGGCCATCTCGGTCATGGACGCCGCGACGAGCTCGGCCTTGTCGGCGAAGTGGTTGTAGATGCTGCCCTCGGCCACCCCGGCGACGCGAGCGATCTCCTTGGTCGTGGTGTGCGCGACCCCGCGTTCGCGCATGACGGAGACGGCCGCCGCCAGGATCCGGTCGCGCATCGAGCCGGGCATGCTTCCTCCACCTCGGGATTCGCCGCGAACGCTACCAGGACGGCGCCTGAATGAGCGGACACTCAGGGGGGAGGGCGCGTGCGGTGCGGAACGGGCCTCGCGGTGCGAGAAATGCCTGGCGGGGCCAGCGTGGCCCGGTGGCCTGGCCGGTCTCATGACGTTGGCGCGAAAACCGAGGCGAATATGCCGCGCGGTCTGTAGCGTGCCACTCACAACGGGTGCAGGGGGCTGTGTGAAGCACCCGTTCGGGGAGGTGTCCTTGCCGGTGAAACGTCGCCATGGCCTCGCTCGTCCCGCGGGCGCGGGCTCACCCCGCCTGCTGCACGAGCATCTCCTCGGGCTCGCCCCCATGGCCGTGGTCATCCTCAACGACCTCGGCCTTGTGACCCACTGGAACCACGCCGCGGTCGAGATCTTCGGGTTAGCCCAGGACGAGGCCGCCGGCCGCCCGCTGCGTACGCTCCTGCGGATGCCGCAGGAGCACGGTGACGCGTTCGAGCCCGGCGGCTCCCGCATCCGGCACGCCTGGACCGGCGCCTTCCTGGTGCCGGCCATGGACGACGGCACGCTCCGCGAGGTGGCGTGGTGGGTCTATCCGCTCAGCGGCCCCGACCGGGCCCGCGTCCTCGCGATCGCGGCCGACGCCAACCGGCTGCGCGACGGCGGGCCCGGCCTCGCGCTGGGCGACGTTCTCGTCAAGGCGCCCTCTCCGACCCCGCTGACCAGCGAGAGCGGCGTACGCCTCCTCCGCGTCGAGCCGACTCTCCTGCCTCCGGGCGGCGCCGACCCGTCGATGCTCGGCCGGCGGCTGACCGAGATGCTGCCGGCCATGCCGCCCGGCGCCGCCGAGTCGATCGTCCGCCAGGTCCTCACCCGCGGCTATCCCGCGGTCAACGTCAGTGTCACCGCGCGGCTGCCGTTCGCGGCCTACTTCGGCACCCCGCCCTCGCCCGAGCAGCGCATCACCAAGGTCGGCGAGTCACGGCGCCCGGCGGTGCCCGCGCGGGCGCTCGACCGGTCGACGGCCCAGGACCGGCTCGACTTCCTCAATGACGCGGGTTCCCGGATCGTCGACACGCTCGACCCGGTGCAGACCGCGGCGGCGCTGTGCACCGCGCTGGTGCCGCGCTTCGCCGACTTCGCCGACGTCCAGCTCCTCGAGTCGATCGTCTCCGACCAGGAGCTGCCCCCGCTGACCCCCGACGAGTCGCCCACGGCCGTACGCGTGGCGGTGAGCCACGACGACGCGTACGGGCGCTGGGACGACCTGGTGCCGCGCGGGGAGAAGCTCCGGCTGCCGGCCGCCACGCCGTTCACCCAGAGCCTGCTGACCGGGCACAGCGTCAGCGTGCCGAAGGTCAGCGAGCGGTTCGCGCGCCGGATGTCGGCCCGTTTCGCCGACCGCGACTTCCGGCCGCTGCTGCAGGGACGGGCGCTCCTCGTCTCCCCGCTCATCGCCCGCGGCACCGCGCTGGGCAACCTCACGCTGCTGCGGCGGCCCGACCGGCCCGCGTTCGACCAGTTCGACGTGACGATGGTCGAGGAGCTCTGCCGCCGCGCGGCGGTCTGCGTGGACAACGGGCGGCTCTACCGGCGCGAGAGCCGGGCGGCGAGAGAGCTGCAGAAGACCATGCTGCCCGACACCCCGCCCGTCGTCGCCGGGGCGCAGATCTGCTACCGCTACGTCCCGGCGAACGAGACCGTGCGCGTCGGTGGCGACTGGTTCGACGCGATCCCGCTTCCGGGCGGCCGGCTGGCGCTCGTGGTGGGCGACGTCATGGGCCACGGCATGACCTCGGCGGCGATCATGGGCCAGTTCCGCACCGCCGTGCGCACCCTCGCCGCGCAGGACCTGCCGCCGGGCCGGCTGCTGCGCCAGCTCGACGACCTCGCCTGCCGGCTCGGCGACGAGTACATCGCGACCTGCATCTACGTCGTCTACGACCCGGTGGCGCGGCGCTGCGAGGTGGCCAACGCCGGGCACCTGCCCCCGGTGCTGGTCTCGCCGTTCGGCGACAGCGAGCTGCTCGACGTGCCCTCCGGCGCGCCGATCGGCGTCGGCGGCGTCGCGTTCGAGACCGCGGAGTTCGAGGTGGAGGACGACAGCCAGTTCGTGCTCTGCACCGACGGCCTGGTCGAACGCCGGGGCCAGGCCATCGACGTCGGGCTCGCCGCGCTGCGCGAATACCTCAGCGGCCCGCCGCAGCCCCTGGAGAGCGTGTGCCAGACGCTGATCGACGGCTTCGGCGCGGGCCGCCCGCGCGACGACGACATCGCGCTGCTCGCGGTGCGGTTCAAGGGCATACCCAAGGACGACGTGATCTCCTGGACGTTCGACGCGCTCCCGGTCCGCGTGCGCCACTCGCGCGAGCTGGTCCGGGAGGCCCTGGCGACCTGGCGGCTGTCCCACCTGGCCGACACGGTCGAGCTCCTGGTGAGCGAGCTGGTCACCAACGCCGTACGCCACGGGGCGGGCGACATCGGGCTCCGCCTGATCCGTACGGACTCCCTGCTGTGCGAGGTCCGCGACGACGGGTACGAGCTCCCGACACTGCGGCGCGCCGACGTGACCGCGGAGAACGGCCGCGGCCTGCAACTGGTCACCGCCCTCGCCGAACGCTGGGGCACCCAGCGCACCTCGACCGGCAAGGTCGTCTGGTTCGAGCAGCCGCTGTGACGTTCTGAGGGCGCATGGCGGTGCGCGTCCACCGGACACGCACCGCCGTCGACGTGGTCGTCAGACGGTGAAGCCGCCATCGACGTTGATCGCGGCTCCGGTGATGTACCGGCCGCCGTCGCCGGCGAGGTGGGCGACGGTGGCCGCGATGTCGCCCGGTTCGGCGAAGCGGTCCAGGGCGGTGAAGCCCCGGATCATGTCGGCGTTCGGGCCGTCCGCGGGGTTGGCGTCGGTGTCGGTCGGACCGGGGTGGACCAGGTTGGCGGTGATGCCGCGGGGTCCCAGGTCGCGGGCCAGTCCCTTGGTCATGCCGATGAGCGCGGTCTTGCTCAGCGCGTAGAGCGTGAACCCGGGGAACACCGCCCGTTCGGCCATGTTGCTGCCGATGCTGATGATCCGGCCGCCCGCGGTCATGTGGCGCGCCGCCGCCTGCGACGCCACGAAGGGCGCCCGGACGTTGACCGCGAGCGTACGGTCGAGTTCGGCCGGACCGAGGTCGTCGAGCGGCCCGACGAGGAAGACCCCCGCGTTGTTGACCAGGATGTCGAGCCGGCCGAACGTCGCGACGGTCGTATCCACGGCCGTGGTGACCGCGGCGACGTCCGCGCTGTCGGCCTGGATCGCCAGCCCCCGGCGGCCGGCGCCCTTGATCTGGTCGACCACCGCGTCCGCGCGCTCGGCCTCGCGCTCATATGTCAGGGCGACGTCGGCCCCGCCCTCGGCGAGCCGTACGGCCACGGCCGCGCCGATGCCCCGGCTACCCCCGGTGACCAGGGCCACCTTGCCTTCGATGTCCTTCATGACGTCGAGATTGGCCGCCCGCCGACGTGCGCGCTGGCCGGAATGCGACCTGACGTTCGATCACCGCTACGGAACGAACACGGTGCGCCGGTCGCTGCCGGCCTTCGACCAGACCGCCTCCACGTCCGCCAGCGGCGCCGGTGCGACGTCGAGCGTGATCTCGCCCGCGCGGACCCGCCGGAGCACCTCCGCGTAGCCGGTCGCGGCGTCGGCGATGGACGCGGCCCCGTCGGCGCCGCTGCCGGCGAGTTGCACGGGCGCCCGGCGCAGCGCGAGGGCGGACAGGGACGCGGTCTCGCCCGCGCTCATGCCGACGAGGATGTAGCGCGTCCGCTCGGCGGCCGGCCGGGTGCGGGGGAGCGCCGCGAAGACCGCTTCGGCCGGCGCGCCCCACAGATAGTCGGCGACCAGGTCGTACGGACCTTCGGCGGCGATCGCCGCGGCCAGTTCGTCGTGCGGGCGGTCGACCCTGATCGCGCTGTCCACGCCACGCGCCACGAGCTCGTCCAGGACGCGCTGGTCGCGTCCCGCGGCGACGACCCGTGCGCCACGGCCCTTGGCCAGCTGCGCCGTGATCCGGCCGGACGCCCCGGTGGCGCCGAGCACGAGGACGGTCTGCCCGGCCCTCACGTCACCCTCCACCACGACGGTCTTCCACGCGGCGCCGCCCGGGTTGAGCACCGCCGCCGCCATGACGTCGTCGGCGCCCTCGGGCACCGGCAGCCACATCCCGCGCCGTACGAGAGTCCGCTCGGCCATCCCGCCGTACGGCGGCCGGAGGCCGAAGAACGCCACCCGCGTGCCGTCGGGCAGCCGGCCCACGCCGTCCAGCCCGACGACCGTGGGGAACACCGACGGGGCGTAGTGCACGCCCGCGGCCATCCAGCGGTCGGACGGCTTCAGCGCCGCCGCGGTGACGGTCACGACCACCTCGTCCTCGCCGGCCGTCGGCGCGGGAAAGGTCTCACAGCGCGGCGTACGGCCGATCCCGTGCAGCACGGCGGCGCGCATCGCCGTGACGAGGCCCCGCACGACCGGCGGATCAAGACCGCGACGGTCACCCCCGAGGGCCACCGCGTGGTCGAGGCGATCAACCAGGGCCGGCGACGCGTCCTCGACGAGGTCTTCGCCGGCTGGAACGTGCGCGACCGTACCGAACTGGCCCGCCTTACCCGCCGGTTCGCGGACGCGATGTTCGCCCTGGTCGACGCCCAGGACGACACTTAGGCCGCGGAGACCTTGGAGCGCTCGTTGTAGGTGCCGGTGTACTCCTGGCCCGAGAGTTTCTGGATCTCTCGCATGATCTCGTCGACCAGGGCGCGGCGGCCGCGTGCGGGTGGCATGTCGGCGAAGGGCTTGAAGTCGATCGGCTTGCCGAACGTCACGCCCGGCCGGTGGATGCGCGGCAGCCGGGCGCCGACCGGCATGATCCGCTGCGTGTCGCGTACGGCGACCGGGACGACGCTCACCTGGGCGTTCAGTGCGAGCCAGCCCACGCCCGTGTGCCCCCGGTAGAGGCGGCCGTCCTCGGACCGGGTGCCTTCGGGGTAGATGGCGAAGGCGTTGCCCTCGTCGAGGGTCTTGAGCGCGATGTCGAGCGCGGCGACGGCCGCGCGCTGCTCCGTGCGCGGCACCGCGATGTGGCCCATCGAGCTGAGGAACGCGCCGAGGATGCTGCTCTCGAAGTACTCGGCCTTGGCCAGGAACGTGACGCGGCGGGGCATGACGAGGGGGATCAGCACGCTGTCCACGAACGACAGATGGTTGCTGGCGAAGATGATCGGGCCTTCGGCCGGGACGTTCTCCAGGCCCGCGACCACCGGCCGGAACAGGATCTTGAGAAGCCGCCGGACGACGGTGGACATGAACCAGTACAGCACCTGTGCCTCCCTGAACTCTCCGTAACTGTAGACCGTCAAGCTCAGGAGGAGGTCGCGGCGCGGGCGGCGATCGTCAAAGCTCGTAATGGTATTGCCGTGTCTTGCGCAGCGGACGGAAGCCCAGCCGCTCGTTGACGGCGAGCATGTGCTCGTTGTCCTCGGCGTTGTCGGTCTCGATCTCCTCGACCGCCGGCCACTCGGCGCGCAGCCAGTCGAGCATCGCGGCCTTGACCCACAGGCCGAGCCCGTTGCCGCGGTGCTCGGGCACCACGGCCGTGTCGGACTGGATCGCCCGGGTGCCGTCGCCGACCGGGATGACCAGCTCGGTGAATCCGGCGATCTTGTCGCCGTGCAGGGCGCCGACCGTGAGGAGGGTGTCGCCGCGCTTCTCCACGACTTCGGCCATGTCACGGACGCGGTCGGCGTCCCAGGTGGTCGTGGTGTCCATGTCTCCGGCGGGCATGTCGCCCATGGCGGACTTCGCGGTGGCGAAGGTGTCGGCCAGATCGTGGGGCACGACGCCGAGCCAGCGCGTCAGGCGGTAGCCGGGGTGCTCGGCGTACACGATCTCCGCGATGCCGCTCACCTCGCGTACGTCGAGCAGGAGCAGGCTGAGGGAGAGCACGCAGGTGAACCCCTTGGCCTCGAGGAACGCCACGCCCGGGGTGTCGGATGAGGCCTCGACGACGAGGCTGCGGCGCTTTTCCCGGCGTGCCGCGTGGGCGACGGTCTCGAGCAGGCGTGAGCCGATGCCGCGCCGCCGGTGGTCCGGATGGACGTCGATCGTGAACTGGCCGAGGTGGTCGCGCCCCGGCCCGTCGAAGAGGCGGAGCCGCGCGACCCCGGTCAGCATGCCGGCGGTGCGCACGGCCCACCGCAGGTCGCGGCTGTCCACACCGGGGGTGGTCAGGTCGCCGTGCACGTGGTCGAGCGTGGGCATCGGCTCGCCGGGCAGGTCACGGGCCACCGACGCGGCGAGGACGTCATGCCATTCCGCGACGTCGCTATCCGAGATGTCGTGCAGTTGCTGAACCGTGTCCAAGGAGGCTCCTCGAATGGTTGGCTCGCCTTCCTATGGACCGTACGCGCCACGGCCGTGACGCGTCTGTCATTCGAGGTAGCCGCCTGCGCGCGAAACTATGGGTTTGACCGCTATGCCCAAGAGATCCAGGCATATTGATCATGATTCATCGGGCACGGACTGAAAAGATCACCCGCGCTCGAGTGGCTTCGGCGGGAGCGCCGCCTGCCGCCGGTGACCCACGCGCTCTTCGTGGGAACGGAACCGGAAGCGGAGTGGGTGTGCGTCACCGCGACCGCCCCGCGTGCCCGGCCCCGTTCTTGGGCTGCCTCCTCCAAGGCTGTGCCCGCGCCCCGGCGCCGGTAATCCTCCGCGGCCGCGAGGAGGTTCTCACCACGAACCGCATGCGCCCCAGGGCCGATCGTCCGTGACGCTACGTGACGATCAGCCCGGTACGCCGGGGGGACGGGCCGTCCGGCCGGGACCGGAGAGCACGTGGAGAAGGCCGATCAGCGTCGGGCCGTTCACGATCTTCCCTTCGGCGATGAGGCCGCGGACCTCGGAGAGCGGCACCCAGGCGATGCGTTCGGCCTCGGTGATGTCGGTCGGCGGCCCGATGTGCTCGGCGCCGTCCGCGCGGAAGATGTGGTGGCGAGAGTCGACCGAGCCGCTGGACGGCTGTGAGACGACGAGGAGCCGCGGCGGCCCCGGCCGCCAGCCGGTCTCCTCCTCGGCCTCGCGCACCGCGGCCTCCTCGGGGGTCTCGCCCTCCTCGATCCGCCCGGCCGGGATCTCCCAGCCCCATGTGTCGGTGACGTGCCGATGCCGCCACATCAGCAGCACACGGTCGCGCTCGTCCAGGACCACGACGGCCGCCACGGGCCGCGCCATCCGTACGACGTGCTGCTCGAAGCGGCTGCCGTCCGGAAGCTCGACGTCGACCAGATCGAGACTGATCCACGAACTCTCGTAGATCGCCCGCCGTCCGTGGACCGTCCACTCCATGGAGGTCATCCTTCCCGCTCGCTCGCCGCCGTGTCGTCGCTTGCGTTACACCGTCAGCCTCGTTCCTCCTGTCTCATATGCCACATGTGATGTGTTTTCACCTCTTCCGGTCAAGGGGTGCTGCGCCGCGCCATGAGGGTGCTTTGCTGGCGGAGGGCCAGACGGGTACCGCACGCAGAGGATGGTCATGGCGAAACGAACCCGCGGCCAGGCGCAGTCGGCGTGGTGGACGGGAATCGCGGCGCTGGGCGCCTTAGCCCTGTACACGGGCACGTGGCGCCTGTGGGCGCTGACCGTGCTGGTCTGGTGCATGTACGAGCTGTGCTTCTGCCCGACCAGGTGCGGCGTGGCGACGCGCGACGGCGACCCGTGCCGCAACGGCGCCCGCGGACGCCTGTACGCCTGTACGAACGTCGCGGGCCACCAGCAGCTCAAGACGGACGCCCTGTGGCACCTGCCCGGCCGGCGCGGCTCGCTGGCGCGCCTGCGCCCGAGGTACGGCCACGGTGCGCCGTCGCACCGCAAGACGACGTCACCGCCCTCCTCCTCGGAACAGGGCTACGTGGAGCCGAACCAGCGGATCATGGCCTACCTCGCGGTCGTGTGCGTGTTCGCCATCGTCATCCAGACCGCGGTGGGACTGGCGGTGCTCTGACCGGACACCGGACAGGGGGGCGTCGGCTCAGGTCGGCGGTGCCGTACGGGGGCATCTCCGGTAGCGGATCCCGGTCTTCTGGATGTTCGTCCGTGATGTCATACTCGCCCCATGAGGGCGGGCTCCGGGCTGCGGGCGTCGCGCGCGGTGGTGTTCACCGTGCTGTCGGTGCTGCTGTCCGCCGGCGGCCGGCTGGTCGTGACCGGCAGGCCCATGCCGGTGGACACGCTGTTGCTCGCCGGCGCCGCCGTTTTCGTCCTGGCGCTGCTGCTGACCGGCGCGGAGCGCTGCTTCCTGCAGATCGCGGCCATGCTGGTCCCGGCCGAGCTGGCGCTGAACGCGCTGTTCAACAGCGTGCAGGAGCGGTGTGCCGTCGGCGTTCCGGGCGCGGGCTCCGGCGGCTGGCCGGGGCTGCTGGTCTGTGGCGGCGGCTCCGTACGGCCCGGCCTGCTCGGCGCCGCCACGGCCTCTCCCTCGCACTCGCTGGCCGTTCTCGCCGCCGGTCAGGTCCTGTTGCTGCTGGCGCTGCACACCGTCGTCGCCCTCGTGATGGCCGCGTGGCTGCGGCGCGGTGAGGCGGCCGTCTTCGTGGTGCTGCGCGCGGCGGCGGCGCTGACCTGGACCGGGCTGACGGCACTGTCGGCACTGCTCACCGCCCCGGCTCCGGCTCCTCTGCCGCCCGCGTGGCGGGTGCCGCCGCTGGAGCGGCCGTGCCCCGGTCCGCGGTACGTGCTGCGGCGTACGTCGGCCCGCCGGGGCCCGCCGGTTCTCGCTCCGGCCTGCTGAGAGACCGCCCGCGACTCCCGCCGCACGGCGCCCGGGAGGCGCCTCGGCGTCACGTCGGCGATCGGCCGAACCCAGGCTGACTCTCGTCTTCGCTTGCGGCGTGCCCTCCGGGCCCCGCTCGCGACGGGCGAGGTCCGCCCGGCGGTCCCTCCGGGAAACCGTCCGCCTGCCAGGTGCGGGTTTCCCGCTCAGGCCATGCGTCCCTTTCTCATCTCTTCGAGCCGAGGACGGCCATGAGCGACAAGACAAAGAACAAGAACGAGAACAGGACGAAGGGCTTCCGATCCGATGGGCGGTCCGCGCGGTCGCGCCTGCGTGCCGAACAGCTCCGGCGGAGGCGGACACGCGCCCGGTGGCGCAGGGCCGGCATCGCCGCGGGGATCACGGCGATCCTGCTCGGCGGCGGAACGGCCCTCGCGATCGGCACCGCGAACGGCGGCGCCCAGGACGGCCAGGTGACGGTGCCCGCGAACGCCTCCGGAGCCGACGGCACGCTGATCGTCTACGGCAGGGCGACGGCACGTAACACCCTGGACGTCTGGGAGGACTTCCGCTGCCCGTACTGCGGCAAGCTGGAGAGGACCGACGGCAAGGCCATCCAGCGGTTCGCCGACACGGGCGTCTACAAGATCAGGTACCACATGGGGACGTTCCTGGACGGCAACCTGGGCGGCCGCGGTTCGATGGAGGCGCTGCAGGCGGCCGGTGCCGCGCTCAACGAGAGCACGGCGCGATTCAAGGCGTTCCACGACGTCCTGTACGCCGACCAGCCCGACGAACGCGCCGACGCGTTCGCCGACCGGAACCACCTGCTCGCCCTCGCCGCGAAGGTACCCGGCCTGACCACGCCCGCCTTCGTCAAGGCCGTCAAGGACGGCACCTACGCCGGTTGGGCGCACCGGGTCAGCGACGCCTTCACCCGCAGCGGGGTCGACAGCACCCCGACGCTGAAGCTGAACGGCCGCACGCTGGCCGTGCTCGACGCCACGGGGAATCCGATCTCACCGGCGGAGTACACCGCGCTCATCCAGCGGTCCGTCTCCGGCGGCTCGCGGTAGCCGGGGGTCGCGCCATGATCGAGCGAAGCGAGGGAATCGAAGACGCGCCCGTGGTCACCCTCTCCGACGAAAGAGGGCTCGTGACCACGTCGACCTCCCCGGCAACCCGTGCCCACGAGGCGGCCGGCGCGCCTCCGGGCCCGGTGTCCGGAGGCCGCCCGCTGGCCTGGCTGCTGGTGCTCGCCGGAGCGCTGGGCCTGGCCGCCTCGGCCATCCTCACCCTGGAGAAGATCCGTCTCCTGGAGAACCCGGACTACCAGCCGAGCTGCAACATCAACCCGATCATCAGCTGTGGTTCGGTGATGCGCACGCCGCAGGCGTCCGCCTTCGGCTTCCCCAACCCGTTTCTCGGCATCGCGGGCTTTTCCGCCGTGATCGTCATCGGCGTCGCCCTCCTCGCCGGCGCGGCCTTCCGCCGCTGGTTCTGGCTCGGGCTCCAGGCGGGCGTCGTGCTCGGAGCCGTCTTCGTGCACTGGCTGATCGACCAGACGCTCTACCACATCGGCGCCGTATGCCCGTACTGCATGCTGGTGTGGGCCGCGACGATCCCGGTGTTCTGGTACACGACGCTGCACAACGTCCAGCGCGGGGTGATACCGGTCCCGGGGACGTGGCGGCCGGCGGTCCGGGCGGTCGCCCGCCACCACTGGCTGGTGCCCCTGGCCTGGTACGTGCTCATCGCACTGCTGATCCTCAACCGGTTCTGGTACTACTGGCGCACGCTGCTGTAGCGCGGTCGCCGTCGTCGTCCCGGCGGCGGTGCGGTCGGCCGCGTTCCGGTCCGCGCCGCCGTCAGCCGGTCGAGCCGAAGGCGAGTGCCAGCCGGAGGAGGACCCGGGCGGTGGTCAGGATGTCCGCCACCGGCACGTACTCGTCGACCGCGTGCGCCTGCTCGATGTCGCCCGGCCCGTACAGCACGCCCGGAATGCCGCGGGCGGCGTACAGCCGCAGGTCCGTGCCGTACGGGACGCCCACGGGCGTCGCGGGGCGGCCGGTCACGTCGGCGACGTGGCGCCGCACGGACTCCACCAGCCGGTGGGTGACCGGGGTCTCGGCCGGGGCGAACTGGCCGCCGCTCCAGGTCACCTCCGGCGGCGGCCCGGTGCCCGCCGCGGCCTCGCGTACCGCGGCCTCGAAGTCCTCGCGCACCGAGGCCAGGGTGCGGCCGATCGGGACGCCGAGACGGCCCTCGCACACCAGCTCGTCGGGGACGGTCGAGGACCACTCGCCGGTGGTGAGCCGGCCGATCGACAGCGGGTACGGCAGCGCGTGGCCGGCCATCAGCGCGTGCCCCCGGTCGGCGTTGAGTCGTTCCTCGAGCGCGGCCAGGGCCTGGTGGACGGGCCAGAACCGGTCGAGCGCGGAGACACCGTCGAGGCGGCGGGACGCGTGGGCCGCCCGGCCGGTCAGGCGGAGCCGGAAGGTGAGCGCGCCCGCCGTCGCGCAGACCAGGGCGCCGCCGGTGGGTTCGGGGATGACGCAGCCCGCGAAGTCGGCGTCCCGGCGCAGCGCCGCGAAGGCGCCGATCCCGCCGTCCTCCTCACCCGCCACGACCTGGAGCACCACGTCTCCCGGCGGACCACCGGCTCCACGCGCCGCGGCGAGCGCGTGCAGGGCCGCGACGACCCCGGCCTTCATGTCCGCCGCGCCCCGCCCGTACACCCGGCCGTCGCGAACCGTCGCCGAGAACGGCGGGTGCGTCCACGGCGCCGTGCCCGGCGGGACCACGTCGACGTGGCCGTTGATCACCAGGCGCGGCGCGCCCGGGTCCCGGCCGGGGACCGTGACGAACAGGGACTGCAACGAGTCCCGCTCGACCTCTTCTCCCGGGTACCCCTCGGCCCGCCGCAGCGCGGCCAGGTCCTCCTCGTGGAGTTCGGCGTCGAGCCCGAGCCGCCGCGCCAGCCGGTGCGTGAGGCGCAGCGCGTCCGCCTCCGCCGGGCGGCCGATCAGCTCGGTCAGGTCGCGGACCAGGGCGGCCTCGGTGAGCGCCGCGTGAGGAGCGGTCATGAGTCGCGGGTGAAGTCGCCGGCGCCGGTGAGGAGGCGGCCGTCGGCGGTGAACTCCACCCGGCCGCCGTTCATGGTGAAGACCAGGTCGCGCACGGGCACCAGCTCGGCGGGGACACCCGGCCCGATCCTCGCCGTCAGCCCGTCCGGTCCGCGCCGGCCGACCGTCGCGGTCAGCGGGCCGAGCCGGTAGGTTCCGGCGAGCCGGTCGAGCAGCTCCCCGGTCAGGTGGCCGGTCTCCGGCACCCGCTCGAAGCGGATCGGGGCGACCGCCTCCTCCAGCGACAGCGCCGCCGCCGTCACCTCGCCCTCGAGGTCGTGGAAGAACTGCAGCGGCAGCGGGGTCGCCACCCCGAGCAGGTCGACCATGAGGTTGAACACCTCCAGGTGCCGGTGGACCACCGGGCCGGCCAGCGCCCGGTACCGGCCGTCCAGGCCGTCCCCGGACTCGGTGATGACCAGTTCGCCGTAGCCCGGGTCGCGGTACCGGCCGGCGTAGTCGTGCAGCGGGCGGACCGGCGGCAGCGCGGCGGAGCCGGTGACGAGCCGCTCCCGCCCCTGCGCGTGTCCGTGCAGCACCGCCTCCTCCCGCGTGAGCAGGATCGCGCCGTGCGGCCGCGGATCCAGCCCGAGCAGGCGGTCGAGGATGGCGTGCGGCAGCGCGTCGCGCAGCGCGGTCCCCTCTCGGCCGGCCAGCACGGCGACCGCGCAGCCCGCCTCCGGCACCACGGCGACCTGGCTGGAGAAACCGTCGATGTTGCCGCCGTGAAAGACCACGCGGTGGCCGCGATAGTCCTCGATCATGAGGCCGAGGCCGTACCCGACCGGGTCGCCGACGAGGAACAGCGACGGGTCCGACAGCGAGATCACCGGGGTGCGCATGGCGGTCAGGACGTCGGCGGACAGCAGCGGCGGCCGATCGTCGACCCCGCGCCCCAGCAGGGTCATCAGCCAGGGGACCAGGTCCTCGGCGCAGGAGTTGATGGCGCCGGCGGGCGCGATCGGGCCCAGCGGGGCGTACTCTACCTCGGCGACCGGCTCGCCCGGCGCCGGCGCCGCGTACCCCCGTGCGGCGTCATCGTCGGCCGCCGTCTCGGCGATCGAGAGGTTGGTGCGGTGCATGCCGAGCGGGTCGAGCAGCCGCTTGCGCACCACGCTCTCGTACGAGCCGCCGCACAGCCGTCCGGCGATCTCCCCGGCGCAGGCGTACAACAGGTTGTTGTACTGGAAGGTCTCCCGGAACCCCCGGCTGGGCTCCAGGTGGCGCAGCGCCTCGATCAGCTCCGTACGGGTCGTCTCCCCGGCCGCGGAGTACCACAGCAGGTCGTGCCGCGGCAGCCCGGAGCGGTGGCACAGCATGTCATGGACGGTCAGCCGCTCGGTCGCCGCCGGATCCACCAGCTGGAATCCGGGCAGGTAGTCGCGGACCGGCCGGTCCCACGCCAGCACCCCCTCGTCCACCAGCAGGGCGCACAGCGCCGCCGTGAACGTCTTGGTGGCCGACGCGATCGGGAAGAGCGTACGCGCGGTCACCGGGCGCCGGCCGGCCATGTCGCGCAGGCCGAAACCGTCGCAGAGCACGACCGCGCCGTCGGCGACGACCGTCACCGCGACGCCGGGCACCCCGAACCGCTCCATCTCGGCCTCGATGAGCGCGCTCAGCTCAGTCGTCATGAACATACTTCACCGAACGGACGGTGATCGGCGCATCGTTCCCGCACACCAGAGGGGGGCCCGCGCATTGGTGGCGGCGTACGAAGCCATCGGGGAGCGCGGCCGTCACGCTGGGCGGGTGGCTCTTTCGATGGTGATACGCGGGGGCACCGTCTACGACGGGGACGGCCGGCCCGGAGTCCGCGCCGATGTGCTCGTCGAGGGTGACCGGGTGGTCGGAATCGGTACGGCACCGGCCGGGCACGATGCCGTCGTGCTGGACGCGGACGGCCTCGCCGTCGTGCCGGGTTTCATCAACGTCCTCAGCCATTCGTGGCTGACCGTTCAACAGGACGGCTCCGTCGCCTCGGAGATCCGGCAGGGAGTGACCACCGAGGTCTTCGGGGAGGGCGACTCGCCCGGCCCCGCGGACGCCCGCTACGCGGACTACCTGCGCGACATCTACGAGTCGCCGGGCCGGGCGGAGTTCGCCCGGCTGGCGGAGGGCCTGGACGCCATCGCGGCCGGTGGTGTCGCCACGAACATCGCCTCCTTCGTCGGCGGCGCCAACCTGCGTTACCTCGGCGCGGGATTCGCCGACCGCCCCCTGGAGCCGGGCGAGCTGGACCGGGTCCGCGGCGTGCTGGCCGAGGAACTGGCCGACGGCGCGCTCGGCGTGGGCACCGCGCTGATCTACCCGCCGGGACGGTACGCCGGCACCGCCGAGCTCATCGCGCTCGCCGAGGTGCTGGCCGCCCACGACGCCCTGTACATCTCGCACCTGCGCAGCGAGGGCGACCGGTTCCTGGAGAGCCTCGACGAGCTGTTCACGCTGGGGGAGCGCACCGGCGTGCGCGCCGAGGTCTTCCACCTCAAGGCGGCCGGGCGGAAGAACTGGCCGAAGATGGCCCAGGCCGTCGAGCGGATCGAGGCGGCCCGCGCGGACGGCCGGGCGGTGGGCGCGAACATGTACCCCTACGAGGCGGGCGGCAACCCGCTGTCCGCCTGCATCCCTCCGCGCTACCACGACGGCGGCCCGGCCCGGCTCGCCCGGCGGCTGGCGGATCCGGACCGGCGCGCGGCGATGACCGCGGACCTGCGCCGCGAGTCCGATGAGTTCGAGAACCTGTTCCTGGCCTCCGGCGGAGGTTCCGGAGTGCTGCTGCCGCGCGACCTCCGCGACGGCACCCCGGCACGCGGCCGGCGCCTGGACGAACTCGCCGCGGACTGGGGCATGGACGACGCCGAGGCGCTGCTGGAGGTCGTCGCCCGCGACCCCTGGATCCAGGGCGTCTTCTTCTTCGCCGACCCCGCCAACCTGGAGCTCGGGCTGCGCCGGCCCTGGGTCGGCATCGGCTCGGACGCGATGGCGCAACCCGCCGAGCCGCCCTGGACCGACGACGCCGTCCACCCCCGCACCTACGGCACGTTCGCCCGGGTGCTCGGACACTACTGCCGGGAGCGGAAACTGTTCTCCTTCACCGAGGCGGTACGGCGGATGACCAGCCTTCCCGCGGACACGCTCCGGCTGTCCGGGCGGGGCCGGCTGCGTCCCGGCGCGTACGCCGACATCGTGGTCCTCGACCCGGACCGGGTCGCCGACACCGCGACCTGGGACCGGCCGCACAGCTACGCCGTGGGCGTCCGCCACGTCACCGTCAACGGGACCGTCGTGCTCCACGACGACCGGCTCACCGAGGCGAGGCCCGGACGGCGGCTGCGGCGCGCGGGAGCCGCCGCGTGATGCCCATCCCGGAGCTGGACACGCCCGCGCTCGTGGTCGACGTCGACCGGCTGGAGACGAACCTCGCCCGCATGGCCGGCCGGGCCGAGGCCGCCGGCATCGACCTGACCCCGCACGCCAAGACGCACAAGTGCGTCCCGCTCGCCCGCCGCCAGCTCGCGCACGGGGCGCGCGGGCTGACCGTCGCCACCCTGGACGAGGCGGAGCTGTTCGCCGACGGCGGCTGCGACCGGCTGTTCATCGCCTACCCCTGCTGGGCCGGCGGCGACCGCGCCGCACGTCTGCGCGCGCTGCACGAGCGTGTCGAGCTACGCGTCGGCGTGGACAGCGTCGCGGGAGCCGACCAGCTCGCCGCGGCGATCCGCGGTGCGGACCACTCGCTCACCGTGCTCATCGAGGTCGACTGCGGCGGGCGGCGCAGCGGGGTGACACCGGACCAGATACGCGATCTCGTCACCCACTGCCTGCGGATCGGACTCGACGTGGCGGGGGCGTTCTGCCACCCGGGCCACGCCTACACCTCGCCCGGCCAGGTGCCCGGAGCCGCCGCGGACGAGCGCGCCGCGCTCACCACCGCCGGTGCCGTCCTCACCTGGCTGCTCGACCGGCCCCCGGTGCTCAGCGGGGGCTCGACCCCCACCGCGCTGGACGGGCTGGCGCATCCGCTGACCGAGGTGCGCCCGGGCACGTACGTCTTCGGCGACCGGCAGCAGATGCACCTGGCCGCGGTGCCGGAGGACGAGATCGCGCTCGTGGTGGCCACCCGCGTGGTGAGCGTGCCACGAGCGGGCGAGGCGGTGCTCGACGCCGGCTCCAAGGCGCTGTCCAGCGACCGGCCGGCCTGGCTGACCGGACACGGCTGGATCGCCGAGGCGCCGGAGGCGACGGTCGCGGCGCTCACCGAGGAGCACGCGGTGGTCCGCGGCCTGCGCCGCCCGCCCGCCGTGGGCGACCTCGTCCGGGTGGTGCCGAACCACGTGTGCACGGCGGTGAACCTCGGCCGGGAGATCACCGTCGTCTCCGACGGCAAGATCGTGGACATGTGGCCGGTCGGACCCGGCGCCCGGCGCTGATCGGCGAGGCCCGTCTCAGGGCCCCCGTCCGTGGCAGGACAGGAGAGTTCTGAGACGGGCCTTGAAACGGTGGGCTGGGAGACGCACCCTCAGCGGGTCACCGCCGGTCGGCCGCCGAGGTTGGGCACGGCCGCCAGCAGCGCACGGGTGTACTCGTCCCGCGGCGCCCCCACCACCTGGTCGGTCGGCCCGACCTCCACCAGGCGGCCGGCGCGCATGACGGCGACGATGTCCGCGACGTACCGCACCACCGCGAGGTTGTGCGAGATGAACAGGACCGACAGGCGGCGCTCGGCGCGCAGCTCGCGGATGAGGTTGAGCACCGCGCCCTGCACCGACACGTCCAGCGCCGAGGTGATCTCGTCGGCCACGAGCAGTTCCGGGCGGGCGCCGATGGCGCGGGCGATCGCGACCCGCTGCCGCTGACCTCCCGACAGCTCCCGCGGGTACCGGTCCGCGAGCGCGGGATCCAGGTTGACCTGGGCGAGCAGCCGCCGTACCTCGGCGGCGCGCTCCGCGCGGGGCAGGCCGAGGCCCTCGGCGACGGACGCGCCGACGGTCATCCGCGGGTTGAGCGAGCCGTACGGGTCCTGGAAGACGATCTGGCGGCGCCGGGGATCGACCCCGTCGATGCGCCCCGAGGCGATCGGCACCAGCCCGACGATCGCCTTGGCCAGCGTCGACTTGCCCGAGCCCGACTCGCCGACGAGCCCGACGGTGGTGCCGGGCGGTATCTCCAGGCTCACCCGGTCGACGGCGGTCGCGGCGCCGTACCGCACGGTCAGGTCGACGATGTTCACCGGCCGTCCTCCTCGTCGTGCACGTGTTCCGCGCCCACCGGCCCGGACCTCGGGTGCCAGCAGGCCAGGCGGCGGCCGCCGGGGAGGTTCTCCAGCGAGGGCCGCTCCCCGTGGCAGGTGTCGGTCGCGTACGCGCACCGCGGCGCGAACGCGCAGCCGGTGGGCAGTTCGCCCGGACCGGGCGGACGCCCGGGAATCGTGGCCAGCGGGCGGTCGCGGTCGGTGTTCATGTCGGGCAGGGAGGCGAGCAGCGCCCGGGTGTACGGGTGGGCCGGTCCGGAGGTCAGATCGCCGACCGGCAGCTCCTCCACCACCCGGCCCGCGTACATCACCACGACCCGGTCGCAGATCTGGGAGACGACGGCGACGTCGTGGGAGATGAAGAGCACGCCGGCGCCGGTGTCGGCGCTCACCTCGCCGATGAGGTCGAGGATCTGCCGCTGCACGGTGACGTCGAGGGCGGTGGTGGGCTCGTCGGCGATCAGCAGCCGGGTGCTGCCCATCAGGCCCATCGCGATCGTGGCCCGCTGCCGCATCCCGCCGGAGAACTCGTGCGGACGCTGCCTGGCGCGCCGGGCCGGATCGGAGATCCGCACCCGGCCCAGCAGGTCGATCGCCCGCCGTCGCGCCGCCGTCCGGGACAGGCCCGCGTGCACCCGGGGAACCTCGGCGAGCTGCGTACCCACCCGCAGCGCGGGGTTGAGCGAGGCCATCGGATCCTGGAAGACCATCGCCAGCGTGGTGCCGAGCAGCCGCCGCCGCTCCGCCCGGTCGAGGGTGTCGAGATCGCGGTCGTCCAGACGGTGGCGGGTGGTACGCACCGTGCCGGGATAGGGCACCAGCCCGCCGATGGCCTGGGCGGTGAGGCTCTTTCCACTGCCGGACTCGCCCACCACCCCGACGACCTCGCCCGAACTCACCCGGAGCGAGACGTCCCGCACCGCGGAGCCGGCACCGGGGAAGGTCACGGACAGTCCGTCCAGCTCCAGGATGTCGCCCGTCCCCTCGGGGGCCGGGTCGGCGGCGGGCTCCTCGACCGCGGGCGCCGCCCGACCGGCCGGCGCCGTCTCACGCGCGGCGAGGCGGGCGAGACGTTCCCCCAGCAGGTTGAAGGCGATTCCGGCGAGCATGATCGCGGCGGCCGGGCCGAGGGCGACCTCCGGGTTCACGTACGCCCGGCCGAGCCCTTCGGACAGCATCCGGCCCCAGTCGTAGCTCGGCGGCTGGGTACCCAGGCCGAGGAAGGAGAGCCCGGCCAGCCCGAGCAGGGCGGATCCCATGATCATGGTGATGTTGAGGATCAGCGGCTCGGCGACGTTCGGCAGGATGTGCCGGGTCAGGATGCGCCCGCGCGGGACGCGCAGCACCCGCGCGGCGGCGACGTAGTCGGAGCCGACCACCGACGAGGTGAGCGTGAGCGTGAGCCGCGCCAGCACGGGCGCGGTCGCGACGCCGATCCCGATGACCGCGCCGCGCGCGCCCAGGCCGAGTACGACGCTGGTGAACATGGCCAGCAGCAGGCCGGGAACGGCGACCAGCGTGTTGACGGTGCTCGCCAGGAACCGGCCGACCCGGCCGCCGAGCACCGCGGGCAGCGCGCCGAGCGGCACGCCCACCACCACGCCGATCAGGGTCGCGAGGAACGCGAGGACGAGCGAGGGCCGCGTCGCCACGAGCACCCGCGCGAAGATGTCCCGGCCCACACTGTCGGTGCCGAGCGGGTGCCCCGGCGAGTGGCCCTGGAGGATCTCCGCGGCGTCGATCCGGGCCGCCCGGTCGCCCCAGATCGGCGGCGCGACGACGGCCAGCACGATCAGCGCGGTCACCAGGACGACGCCGGCCAGCCCGGCGGGGGAGCGCAGTATCCGTCGCATCATCGCCGCCCGATCTCCGAGCGCGGATCGAGCGCCGCCAGCGCCACGTCCACGAGCAGGTTGACGGTCAGGACGAACGCCCCGTAGATGAGGATGACCGCCTGCGCGACCGGGTAGTCCTTGGAGACCACCGACTCGGTGATCTTCGATCCGAGACCGGGCCAGGCGAAGACGTTCTCCACGATGACGGTGCCGGCGATCAGCGAGGCCAGCACCATGCCGCCCACGGTCAGCGCGGCGGTCAGCGTGTTCGGCAGCAGGTGCCGGGCGTAGAGCCGGAGCGCGGGCAGGCGCTTGGCCCGCGCCATCCGCACATAGTCCTTGCCCAGTTCGCGCAGGGTCTCCACGCGGACCATCCGGGCGAGCACCGCGGCCGGTCCCGCGGCGAGCGCGACGGCCGGGAGGATGTAGGAGTCCGGCCCCGCCCGGCCCGCCGGTGGCAGCCAGTGCAGGGCGACCGCGAACACCACGACCAGGCCGACCCCGAGCAGGAACTCCGGCACCGCCGCCACCGCGCCGGTGACCGCGGTGAAGGTCAGCTCACTGCCCCGGTGGCGGCCGTTCTCGGTGCGGACCGCCAGCAGCATGCCCAGCGGGATCGCGATGAGCAGCGCCAGCGCGGTGGCCACCGCGGCGAGCTCCAGCGTGTTCACCAGCCGCGCTCCGATGATCTGGTCGACCGGCTGGCGCGAGATGAACGACGTGCCGAAGCGGCCGGTGAAGACCTCCTTGAGATAGCGGCCGAACTGCACCGGAAGTGCGTCGTCCAGGCCCAGGTCGGCCCGGCGCTGCTGGACCAGCGCGGCGGGCGCGGTCGGCCCGAGCGCGGCACGCACGGGGTCGCCGGGGATGAGGTGGATCATCGCGAACGACGCGACCAGGAGCACCCCCATCGAGACGACGAACCTCACCACTCTGCGCACAACCGGCACCGGTCAGCCCTTCAGCATGCGGAACATGGTCGGCTGGGCGAGCCCGCCGGGAATCACGACCTTGGCGTTCTTGCTGGCCACGAGCTGGGTCCGTTCGGCGACCGGCACGACGTCGTAGTCGTCGAACAGCGCCGACTCGGCCTGCGCCCAGGTCGTGCACGCCCCGTTCGCGACGGAGCCCGCGGCCGCCTGCGCGGTGAGCTTGTCGTAGCGGTCGTTGTGGATGCCGGCGAAGTTGGTGCCCTTGGGCACGGTCGGCCCGGACAGGTAGGCCAGCAGCTGCGAGGGCAGGCTCACCCCGATCGGTACCTCCGACACGTCCCAGTCTCCGCTCTTGAAGATCACGTCGTTCCACGCGGCGTCCGCCATCCCCTTGAGGTCGACCGCCACGCCGATCTTCTTCCACGCGTCGGCCATGAACTCCGCGCCCGCCTGGGTGCCGGGGCCGAAGTCGTTGTCGTAGACGACGCGGATGCTCAGCTTCTTGCCGTTCTTGGCGCGCACGCCGTCCGGCCCGGCCTTCCAGCCGGCGGCGTCCAGGGCCGCCTGCGCGGCGGCCGGGTCGTACGACGGCCGGTGCCCGGACACGCTGTCGACCTTGCACGGCCGCGGCGACAGCGTGGTCATCCCGGTCGACTTCTTGCCGGTCGCCTGAGTGTCGACCCTGGCGAGCTGGTCCAGGTCGACCGCGCGGGCCAGGGCCTGGCGCACCGCCGGGTCGGCGCCCGGCCGCCCGCCGTTCTGGTTGAAGAAGAACTCACCGTTGCCGTCGGGCAGCGTGCTCGTCAGGACGCCGGGCGCGTGCTCCACCCGCCTGCGGTCGGCGCCCGTGTAGATGCCGGCGTTGAGCTGGCCGGAGAGCAGCAGGTTGGCCGAGGTCGACTCGTTGGCGACGATCTTCAGGACGACCTTGGCGGGCACCCCCTTGTCGCCCGTGCCGCTCCCCCCGGGACCCCAGGTGTAGCCCTTGCGCGCCACCAGCGTGTAGTGGTCGCCCTGCACCGAGTCGGTCAGCTCGTACGGCCCGGAGCCGGAGGTCTTGCCGGCCAGCGTCTTCGGGTCGTCCAGCCCCTTGCCGCAGACGATGAACATGGCGACCGCGCTCTGCAGCAGGAACTGGCTGGGCTTCTTGGTGCGCAGGGTCACCGTGCCCTTGGCGTTGTCGCCGGTGGCCTTGACGTCGGCCGGCACGAGCACGCCGACGATGGGGGACTTCGTCTTCGGATCCACCGTGTGGTTGACGCTCTTGGCCACCACCTCGGGCGTCACCGCCGAACCGTCGGAGCAGGTGGCCCCCTGGTGCAGGGTGAAGGTGACCGCGTCCGGGGTGACCGACCACTTCGTGGCCAGGCCCGAGACGATGGTGTTGTTCTGGTCGGTGTGCACGAGCGTGTCGTAGGCGAACGAGAGCAGCAGGTTGGTGTTGCCCTGCACGGCCGTGGCCGGGTCGAGCGAGCCCGGGTCGCCGGCCGTCGCCATGGTGAACGTCGCTTCACTGACCACGGCGCCGTTCCCGGCGCTGGTCCCGCCGGAGGAACACGCGGCCAGGACCAGCGTGGAGCAGGCGACGATGGACGTCGCCGCGAGTCGTTTCATACCAGCTCTCCTCGGGGGCACCGACAGCATGCCGCGAGCATTGTGCCCGGTAGGCATGGGTGTCTTTGTCATCTGGGCACAAGATGCACGTTGCGGACTGTGCCGCCCGCCAAGACCGGCGTGGTGACTCTTCGCAGGAAGGTGAAAAGCGAGATCCGGCCGGTGTCCGGCACTCCGCCGCCCGCGCGCCGGGTTCCGGTCACAGCTCGGCAAGGCGGAGCTGGAGGTGGAGGAGCAACCGTTCGTCCGGGCGATCCAGCCGCAGGCCGAACAGCTCGGCCGCGCGGGTCATCCGGTACCGGAAGGTGTTCGGGTGGATGTGCAGCCGCGCCGCGGCGGCCGGCACGTCACCGGACGTCTCGAACCAGGCCCGTAGCGTCGGCAGGTACGCGGTGCCGTGCTCGCCGTCGTGCGCGATCACCCGGCCCATCACACCGCCCCGCAGCGCCTCCAGCCCGCGTACGGCGTCGGCCAGCTCGGCCAGCACGAGGCTGTCCCGTTCGGCGCTCGCGTGGATGATCTCCACGCCGCTCTGTTTCGGCCGGTGCCGCAGGGTCAGCAGCCGGTCGACGCGGCGGCGGGCGACGGCGAGCTCGTCGGCCCGCTCGATGGGGTCGCTGACCCCGACGCGGCCGGAGGGCAGGGTGACGCGCGAGATGACGCCGTTCAGGTAGGACTCCAGCCGGTCCCGTTCGGTGACCGGCAGCAGGCCGTACACCCGGCCGTCGAGGACGGCGGCGAGCCCGACACCGCGGAAGCGGTGCGCCGTCAGGCTCAGCACGTCCGCGAGCCGGGTGTCGAGGAGTTCCCGCTCGCCCACCTCGTCGTCGCTCGTCAGCACGACGAGCACGGAGGGCCCGGGGAGGGTGAAGTCGAGTTCGGACGCGTCCGAGCCGAGCAGCCGGCCGAGCAGCCACGCCCGGGTCTCCCGGCCCCGGTCGGCGAAGTGGTCCTGGTGCATGAGGCAGGCCGCGACCGCGTCGACCGAGGCGGTCAGGACGTCGTCGGCGTCCGCGCAGAGCACCTGCCGGTTGCCCACCGCCCAGATCGAGCCGAGCGGTTCGGTGCCGGCCCGTACCGCGATCGCCAGCCGGGCCGCGCTCTCCGTACCGTCGGTGAACTCGCAGACGCCGGAGCTGCGCCACAGCCGCGCGTACCACTTCTCCCGCTCCACGTGCTCGGGCACCTGCCGGCCGAGGATGCCCTTGCGCCGTACCTCGTCGACCGGCTGACCGGGCACGGTGCTGAACGCCACCACCCGGCGGCGCGCGTCCTCGATCGCCACGGCCCCGCCCAGAGCCGTGGCCAGCGCGTCGGCGAGGTGGAACGCGTCGTGCTCGGCGAGCTTGCCGAACGACTCGCCGACCGCCCACCGCACGCGGTCATAGACGTCGCTCCAGCGGGCGCTGTCGGCCACGGCGAAGACGGCACAGTTCTCCGAGGCGTGCGCCAGCGCCGCGTTCACGGCGGACTCGCGCACCACGACCCCGGCGCAGCCGGGAAGCCCGGCCTCCGGGGTCGCGCAGAGCACCAGCAGATCCCCCTCCGGAGGCGGGTCGCCGACCGTGTGCAGCACCACTCCCCGGACGGGGAGATACGGATCCGGGATGCGAACGCGGCGGAGCGTCGTACGGCTGAGCGCCGCGAGTTCGTCGAGAGGTACCAGCCGGGAGGCCCGCGTCATGCATCGATGATGCTGGACATTTATCTCCAATACCAAACATCCCACCTGCGGTGACATGCCGGATACGTTCCGGGGACTGGTAAATCGGACAAGACGCCCCGTGTGCTGTTGGGCGGGGATCCATTACCGGCCCGCCGTACGGTGATTAGCGTGCGCCCCACCAGGAGATGGGAGCGCAGAATGAGAAGGATCCCCCGGATCGCCGCCCTGCTCATGACCACCGGCCTGACGACACTCACCCTCGCCACGCCATCCGCACACGCCGACGACAATTCCGTCTACCGGGCGCTGGACGGCGCGGCGGCCACCACCGACGACCAGTTGGCGACGCTGCGATTCTGGCTGGGCCCGAATCTCGACAGCGCCGCGAAACTCCAACGGCCCTTCGGCGCCGCCGCGTACACGGCCAACAACGACACGAAGGAGCACACCGACTACGCGGGAAAGGTGCCGAACAAGCGGGAGAACGTGCCCGACGCCGGGGACGCCGGAAAGCTCTACACTGGCACGGGCGCGATCGCGAAGACCGTCGGCAAGCTCTTCTACGTGGAGTCCGGCACGGCGCCCACCCAGACCGGTGTCAACGACGAGCCCGGCGACTACGACTATCTGGGCCGGCGGCTGCCCCAGCCGGCCGACCCGGACGACCCCTGGGCCGACGTCACCGCCTTCACCCGCACGGTGAGCGGCGGAACCACCACCGACAGCTGGACCGGCGTCTGCTCGGCCGATTCGGTGGACAGCGCGAACCGGAGCACGATCATGTCCGCCGGCCACTGCACCGAGGCACCGCACGTCCTTTCCAAGACCGGCGATCCCTCGTACACGAGCGTTCAGATGTCCAAGTGGATCTTCATCCCGGGCTACGTCGGCATCACGAACCACGGCGCCACCGGTACCGACACGTCGCTGTCGCAGGCGGCGCCGTACGGCGTCTGGGTGGCCAGCCACGTCTACACCACCCCGTACTGGGACGACTGGGTGCGCGGTCAGGCCGGGCGGGACACCGAGAGCCTGGATCTGAACGCGTTCGGCTATGACGTCGCGGCCATGACCGTCGCCGATCCGCAGCACCCGGGCAGCAGGCTCGCCGACGTCGTCGGATCCCAGCACGTGGCGTTCAACGCGCCGGCGAACCAGAACATCACCGCGTTCGGCTACCCGCAGGGGCCGAATCCTCAGTTCGGCCAGTACTACGGCGGCCGTTCCCTGGCGGTGTGCGCCGGCTCCAGCTTCAGCGACGTGGCCGGCACCGGCAGCACGGGTGCGGGCGGCGTTCCCGGCCTGCAGGACCACGGTCTGTGGTGCACGCTGACGGAGGGGGCGAGCGGCGGGCCGATGCTGTACGACTACGACTCGTCGACCGGAACCGGCACCCAGATCTCGGTCATCTCCTTCAAGGAGCCCCTGGGCACCAGTGGGCTGTACATGATGGGCCCGCAGTTCGGATCGGTCGTCGAGGGCGTGTACGACGCCATCGGGGCCCTGACGCCCTGACCTCCGGACGGGACGGTGAGGCCCTCCGGGCGCGGAGGGCCTCACCGTTCTCGGAGGAGCGATCAGCGGCGGCGCAGCGCCGGGTCGAGCAGGGCGGGGGGAGTGTCGAACTTCTCGTGGGCGGCCAGGTCGACGCCGGGCGCGACGATCGCGTCGACGGCGTCCAGGACGTCGGCGGGAAGCACCGTGTCCGCGGCGGCGAGCTGCGAGTGCACGTGGTCCAGCGTCCGGGGACCGATGATCGCGCTGGTCACCGCGGGATGCGCGGTCACGAAACCGAGCGCGAGCTGGATCATCGTCAGCCCGGCCTCGTCGGCGACCTTCGCCAGCCGCTCGACGGCGTCGAGCCGGGCGCGGTTGGACGGGACGGACAGGTCGAAGCGCTCCGGCATGAACGCCGAGCGGTGGGTGGTGACCTCCCGGCCCTCGCGGATCGCGCCCGACAGCCAGCCCGAGGCCAACGGGCTCCACACCAGCACGCCGAGCCCGTACTGCTCGGTCACGGGCAGTACGTCGGACTCGATCCCGCGCTGCAGGATCGAGTAGCTGGGCTGCTCGGTGACGTAGCGGCTCAGGTGGTTCTCCCGCGCGGCCCATTCGGCCTGCACGATCCGGTACGCGGGGAAGGTCGAGGAGCCGAAGTAGCGGATCTTCCCCGCGCGCTGCAGGTCGGTCAGGGCCGACAGCGTCTCCTCATCGCTGGTCGCCGGGTCCCACCGGTGGATCTGGTAGAGATCGACGTGGTCGACGCCGAGGCGGCGCAGGCTGTCGTCCAGCGCGGTGACCAGCCATCGGCGCGAACCGCCCCGATGGTTTCGCTCGTCGCCGATCGGCATGCCGGCCTTGGTGGCCAGCACGATGTCGTCGCGGCGCCCGGCGATGGCCTTGCCGACCATCTCCTCCGACTCGCCGTCGCCGTACATGTCGGCGGTGTCGATGAGGTTGATCCCGGCGTCGAGGGCCGCGTCGACGATGGCGGTGGCCTCGTCCTGGGTGGTGCGTCCGATCCTGCCGAAGTTCATCGCGCCGAGCGCGAGGGAGCTGACCTGCACGCCGGTGCGGCCCAAGGTGCGGTACTGCATGACCGTGTTTCCTTCACTGCTGGTGAACGGTGACAATCCGTGGCTTGCTCGGTGGTGTTCTGGCTGTCTTGGTCGTTGGGCCGTCGCTCTGGCATCATGGGCAAACGGAACCCTGTTCCGATAACAATACGGATCCTTGTTCCGGTTTGGCAAGCCCGGCGATGGAGGGAGCGTGCGCGGTGAACGACCGTGACGGGGACGCGGGGCGTGCGGCCCCGCGCAAACGGGCCGACGCCCGGCGTAACGAGAGGACGCTGCTCGACGCGGCCGCGGCGGTCTTCGTGACCTCGGGTGTCGAGGCGCCGGTACGCGACATCGCGGCCAGGGCGGGAGTCGGGGTGGCCACGATCTACCGCCACTTCCCGACGCGAGCGGACCTGATCATCGCCGTCTACCGGCACCAGGTCGAGTCGTGCGCCGAGGCCGGCCCGGCCCTGCTGGCGAGCAGCGCGACTCCCCATGACGCGCTGGGGCGGTGGGTCAACCTGTTCGTCGACTTCCTGGTCACCAAGCACGGGCTCGCCGCCGTGCTGCGGTCCGACGAGGCCGGGTTCGAGGCGCTGCACACCTACTTCCTCGACCGGCTCGTGCCCGTGTGCGCGCGGCTGCTCGACGCCGCGGCCACCGCCGGCGAGATCCGGCCCGACATCGACGCGTACGAACTCATGCGCGGCGTCGGGAACCTCTGCATCGGTGCGGACAACGACCCGCGCTACGACGCGCGTCGCCTGGTCGAGTTCCTCATTGCCGGACTGCGTCTACTGCGTTAGTCGCTGCTGGTATGCGGAACGCCATTCCGGATCTCTGTGGACCGTCGGCACCGCTTGAGGCGATAACGTCGCGGCCCGTGAGTGAGAACGTATACGTGGGCAACGCCACCGTGGACGCCGCCGGTGATCGCGGCTGGCTGCTCGGACACTTCAAGCCGGTGGGCGATGTCCGGCACAGCGATGACGTCGAGATCAAATGGGGTGTACATCCGCGGGGAGATCGACGCGCGGAGTGGGTCACCGAAGAGAAGCGCACCGCGCTGCTCGTACTCATCAGCGGCCGGTTCCGGGTGGAGGTGCCGGGGCGTAGCGTTCTCCTCGCCGACCAGGGCGACTACGTGGTGTGGGGCCAGGGCGTCGATCACTCCTGGTACGCCGAAGAGGAATCGGTCGTGCTGACCGTACGCTGGCCGTCGATTCCGGGTTACGCCGTTCCCGCCCAACGTCGGCACTAGCCGAGTCGCCGCCTGGGGGCCGCGGTCACCGCCTGGAGGACCGCCGTGCGCGTTTCATGTCCACTCGTCCGCCGAGCATCGGTGTGCCCTCGGCGTTGAGCAGCGCCGGTGCCTTTCCGCCGTGGCATGAGGCGGGTGTTCCGTCGGCGTGGACGACACGCCACCACGGCACGTCGTCGCCGAGCAGGCTCATCGCCCGTCCCACCTGCCGTGGGCCCGCGCCGATCCTCTCGCCGACATCACCGTAGGAGGCGACGGAACCGGCCGGGATGGCGATGACCGCTTCGCGGACATCCTCGATGATGCTCATGTCGGCACCTGATACGGGTAGGGCTCTAGAGCTTCGTCAGCGCGCGTCCTTTGTGCATGGCGATGTGATCGGTTTTGTCGCTCTTGATCTCATATTGCGGGTCGCTCTCACTGGCGTGGTGTACGTAGCCTTTGTATCCGACGTCGTGGGTGTGCTTCTTGACGATGACGCCTTCCACGTACCCGGCTTCGGAGTTCCATCTCACGTGGTCGCCGACGGCGAACTGCTCAGCCATTTCCGATCCTTTCAAGACGCGGACCCGGCCGGGAGAGCGGGGAAGACGGCCGACCGCGACGATCCCGCCGGCCGTGACCTCCGCCGGGTCCTCTTCCTTGGTTCGTGGCCTTCATCGAGGTCCTGCTCGGTGTGCCGGACACGAAACCCCGGGCGCCTTCTCCTGCGGCTGCCGCAGGTGCGCCCTCGGCTCGGGTGGAGGCGACGTGCCGGGTCCTCCGGATGGAGGATGCCGGGCGACGTGATGGGTGATGCCGCGCGATCCGGCTCGTCACGAACCTTGAGGCATGGAAGCCATCGAGGTGACGGACCTTCGCAAGAGCTACGGTGACACCCACGCCGTGGACGGGGTGACGTTCACGGTCATGGCCGGCGAGACGTTCGGGATCGTCGGCCACAACGGCGCCGGCAAGACGACGACCGTCGAGTGCCTGATCGGGCTGAAGCGACCCGACGCGGGCACGGTGCGGGTGCTGGGCGAGGACCCGGCGCGCAGGCGCCGGGCCCTGGCCCGGCGGATCGGGGCGCAGCTGCAGGAGAGCTCGCTGCCCGAGCGGATCAAGGTCGCCGAGGCGCTGCGCATGTTCGGCTCCTTCTACCGCGACACGGCCGACTGGCGGCAGGTGATGGAGCGCTGGAGCCTGCGACCGCTGGCGAGAAAGGCGTTCGGTGACCTGTCCGGCGGGCAGAAGCAACGGCTGATGCTCGCGCTCGCCCTGGTCGGCGACCCCGAGGTGGTCGTGCTCGACGAGCTGACCACCGGCCTGGACCCGATCGCGCGCCGGGAGACCTGGCGGCTGGTCAACGGGCTGAGTGCGGCCGGCACCACGGTCGTGCTGGTCAGCCACTACTTCGACGAGACCGAGGCGCTCTGCGACAAGGTCGCCGTCCTCGCCCGCGGCCGCGTGGTGGCCATGGGCGCCCCGGGCGACATCATAGCCCGGACCGGGACCGCCTCGCTGGAAGAGGCCTACTTCGCCCTGGAAGGAGCCGGCGGATGAAGGCGTTCACCGCGTTGACGGCCACCGAGCTGAGGCTGCTGTTCCGCGACCCCGCCTCGCTGTTCTTCATGATGGCCTTCCCTCTCATGCTGCTGGTGCTCAAGAACGGCGACGGCGGCGCGGTCCCCGGATACATCGCGATGATCGCCGCCATCGGCGGCATGGGCGCGCTGCCGGGCATCGTGGCCTCCTACCGCGAGCGCAAGGTGCTCAAGCGGCTGGCCGCCACGCCGATCTCGCCCGTTCTGCTGCTCGGCGCCCAGCTGATGGCGCAGATCGTCGCGGGTCTGGCCGGCTCGCTGCTGCTGGTGGTCGCGGCGATCACGGTCTTCGGCGCGGACGCGCCCGGCAACGTCCTCATGCTGGCCGCCGCCTTCCTGCTCTGCTCGACGATGGTCTGCTCGCTCGGCTTCGTCATCGCCGCCATCGTGCGCAACACCCGGGGCGCGAATCTGATCGGCATGCTGGTCATGTTCCCGATGATCTTCCTGGCGGGCGCGGCCGTGCCCAGGAAGGCCCTGCCCGACTCGATGCGCCGGATCGGCGACTACCTGCCCCTGACCCCGGCTGTGGAGGCCTTGGGCAAGGCCTGGTCCGGCACCGTCGCGGTCTTTCCTCTGCTGATCCTGGCCGGGATAATCGTCGCGGCCACGGCTTTCGCTGCCGCGCTGTTCCGATGGGAGTGAGGGGCGTGAACGTCTGGGAGGCGCGCTGGTTGCGCGCCTTCCACGTGCTCTACTACGCCTGCCTGGTCCTCGGACTCATCCTCTCGTTCGGCGAGAACGCGGCCCCCGACGTGCTGACGCTGGGGATTGTCGCGCTGATGGCCGGCTGGCACGGCCTCTTCGTCGTACGGCGGCCGCAGCTGCTCGGGCGGCTCAACCCGATGGCGGTCCACCTGGCGGTCCTCTGCGCGCTCTATGCCGCGCTGGTGATGCGGAACCGGTCCTTCGACGTGGTGATCTTCGGGCTGATGCCCCAGCCGTACGTGATGCTGACCAGCCCCTGGTCGTACGCGGGAGCGGTGGCGACGGTCCTCGGCACCTTCGCCGCCAGGGGTTATCTGGACGAGCCCGGCGCCGTGTGGCGGCTCATCGGGAGTTCTGGTCTGGTGGTGGCGATCGGGCTGTTCGTGGACCACGTGTCCAGGCAGAGCGCGCAGAACAAGATGGTCGGAGTGCTGGAGGAGCGGGCGAGGCTGGCCAGGGAGATCCACGACACCCTCGCCCAGGGGCTGAGCGGCATCACCACCCAACTGGAGGCGGCCGAGCAGGCGATGCCCGATCTGCCCGCCGTGCGGAAGAGGATCGCGCTGGCCAAGCAACTGGCGCGCGACAACCTCCAGGAGGCGCGACGCTCGGTCGACGCGCTGCGGCCGGGCCCTCTCGCCGACGCGCGCCTGGAGGCGGCACTCGCGGAGGTGGCCGCGCGGTGGTCACAGACGTCGGGGGTGCCGGCGACCGTGTCGGTGGAGGGCACGCCCCGGCCCCTGCCCGGCGAGGTGGGAACGACGCTGTTGCGGGCGGCGCAGGAAGGGCTGTCGAACGCGGCCAAGCACGCTCGGGCGGGCCGGGTGGCGATCACGCTGACCTACATGGACGACGAGGTCGCGCTGGACGTGTTCGATGACGGGACGGGCTTCGACCCGGCCGTGCGGAGCGCGGGTTACGGGCTGGCGGCCATGCGTGAGCGGGCCGGCAGCGTGGGCGGCACCCTGACGGTTGAGTCCGCACCTGGAGAAGGGACGGCCCTGTGCCTGCGCATCCCCTCAAGTTGATGATCGTCGATGATCACCCGGTGGTCCGCGATGGGCTGCGCGGCATGTTCGACCAGGTGGCGGACATCGAGGTGGTGGCGGAGGCCTCCGACGGGTTCGAGGCGCTGGCCATGGCACGGCGGACCCGGCCGCATGTGGTGCTGATGGACCTGCGCATGCCCGGCCTGGACGGACTCGGCGCCATCCAGCGGCTCCGTGCGGACCACCCGGAGATCAAGGTGATCGTGCTGACCACGTATGACACGGACGCGCACGTGACGCGGGCCATGGCCGCCGGGGTGGCGGGCTACCTGCTCAAGGACGCGCCAAGGGAAGAACTGCACAGGGCGGTCCGTACGGCCGCCGCCGGGGGAGCGGTGCTGGCCCCCGCGATCGCGTCCGCTCTCATCAACAAGCCCCCGGCCCAGGAGCCGAGCCCACGCGAACTGCAGGTCCTGCGTCTCGTGGCCCAGGGATCGGCGAACAAGGAAATCGCCAGAACCCTGCTGATCAGCGAGACGACGGTGAAGACCCACCTGAAACACGTCTTCGCCAAACTGGGCGTCGACAGCAGAGCCGCCGCGGTCGTCGTCGCCATGGAACGAGGGCTCATCTGACGTCTCCGCGTCGCCGGGCACGGACGAGTCAGGGCACGACTGGGCCGTAACCGGCTACCGGCGGCCAGGGCGGCCGGGCGGTGGTGGCCGCTGGTCATCGCCCCGCTCCGATCCGGCTGGTGTCGAGCAGCAGCGACTGCCGCCGCTGATGCACGGTGAGGTAGCGCAGACCCTCCGGACCCGCGGTGAACTGGCGCCGCGACCGGCGCGGCAGCCACACCAACGCGCCGGGGGTGAGCTCGAGATCTCCGCGTTCGGTCGCCAGCCGCCCACTGCCGGCCAGGACGTGGATCAGGACGTCGTGGTCGGGGCCCGTGTGAGCCTCGATCGTGCCGCCGGCGGGCAGGGCGATGATGTTGGAGTCGAGGTCGCGGTCGCGTACCTGGAGCTTCCAGACCGCACCGGTGATGTCGGCCTCGCCGCTGTGCGAGGCGGGATCGGCGGTGTCGGTGAGGATCCGGGGGAGCGGGGTGCCGGCGAGTTTCGTGATCCGGATCCGCCAGTCCCGCGGCTCGCGGTTGAGGTATTCCCACCCGAAGCCCCCGGCGTGATCGGTCTCGAACTCTTCGCGCAGATGCTTGGGGTCGTGGTCGTTGACCAGCACGAACGACCCGCCGACCGGGAGTTCGGCGTACGCGGCGAAAATCGTCGGATGCTTGTCCGGCTTGCGGAGCGGGCGAACGTCCAGCTCCTGGTCGGGCTCCTCTTGCTGGGACCGGTGGGTGTCGGCGGTGCGCTCGGCCACGGGTTCTCCTCCTCGACGGTGTTTTTACAAGACTCTATTGTATAAACTAAAGGTCATGACGTACGGGATCGGCCGGCCGTGTGTGCCGCCGGGGAAAGCGTGACCTCGCGGCTCCACGGGCAGAGCTCGCGGGGCAGGCCGGGACGGCGCGAGGACGTGCTCGCCGTGCTGCGAGAGGCGTCCTCGCCCCAGTCGATCGTCGAGATCGCCGACCGGGTGGGGGTCCACCCGAACACGGTCCGCTTCCACCTCGACGTGCTCACCGAGAACGGGCAGGTCGAACGAGTGACGCCAGAGCACCGCTCGCCGGGGCGGCCGCCGCAGTTGTTCCGCGCGGTCCGCCGGATGGACCCGAACACCCCCAGGCGCTACCGGGTCCTCGCCGAAATCCTGACGCAGTCTCTCGGCGAGGATCCCGACCCGAGCGGTCGCGCGGTCGAGGCGGGCCGTGCCTGGGGCCGGAGCCACCATGACCCCGCGGGCGCGACCGAGGAGCCGGTGAAGCGCCTGGTCGCGCTGCTGGACGAACTCGGCTTCGGCCCGGAGGTAGAGGAGGGCGACGACGCCGGCGAGCCGCCGTCGATCGGCCTGCACAGCTGCCCGTTCCTGGAGCTCGCGATGAGCCGGCCGCAGGTCACCTGTCCGATCCACCTCGGTCTGATGCAGGGGGCCATGGACGCGTGGGAGGCCGGGATCAGCGTGGACCGGCTCGACCCCTTCGTGGAGCCCGATCTGTGCCGAGCCCATCTCAGATCTCGGCCCACCTCAGGAGTCTCGCGGACGGATCGAACCTGAAGGCGGGCGGCTCCTCGCCGGTCAGCCGCCGGCGGCCCGGCAGGTCCAGCCCTCGGGTGTCCCACCCCCGCGTCCGCGCATGATTTTAGAGGACTATAGTCCTTTAAAAAGAGGCTCTGAAGGGAAGGGGGAGTCCGGTGACCTACGTGATCGCGGAGCCTTGTGTGGATGTGCTGGACCGGGCGTGTGTGGAGGAGTGCCCGGTCGACTGCATCTATGAGGGGGCCCGCGCGCTCTACATCCATCCCGATGAGTGCGTGGACTGCGGGGCCTGCGAGCCGGTGTGCCCGGTGGAGGCCATCTACTACGAAGACGACGTGCCGCGGCAGTGGTCGGCGTTCACCGAGGACAACGCCGCGTTCTTCACCGAGGTTCTGCCCGGCCGCACCGAGCCGCTCGGTTCGCCGGGCGGGGCGTCCAAGCTGGGCCGCCTCGGCACGGACACGCCGATGGTCGCCGCGGTCAAGGAGTCCGCGTGAGCGTCCAGGAACGGGCACGCGCCCACGGCGCGCTCGCGCTACCGGCGAGAGTCGCGGTGCTGGAGCATCTGCGAGCGTCCCCGCATCCGTTGGACGCCCGCGCGCTGGCGACCGCGACCGGCCAGCACGTGACCACGATCCGGTTTCACCTCGACGTACTGATCGAGGCCGGACTGGTCACCGCCACCGGGGAGCGGCCGCACGGCCGTGGACGGCCACGGACCCTCTACGCGCCCGCCTTCAGAAACGGCGGGGCGCCGGGTGGGGCCTACCAGGAACTCGCCGATGTGCTGGCCGCCCACTTCGACACCACGCCGGCGCGGCGCAGACGACGCGCGGAGCGGGCGGGAGCGGACTGGGCCGCCCGGCGGCTCGGCTCTTTGCCGGAGACCACCCCATCGCCTGCCTCATCGTCCGCCGAGGCGCGGCGCCGGGTCACCGGAATGTTCACCGAGATGGGCTTTGATCCCGAAGCGGCCTCTGACGGCCGGGTGCTGTTGCACGACTGCCCGTTCCGCGACATCGCCCGCGCCCATCCCGACGTGGTGTGCGCCGCCCATCAGGGCCTGCTCACCGAGCTACTGGCTCGTCTCGACCCCTCCAGGCCCGCTTCCACATTGGAGCCCTTCGTACGGCCGGGCGTGTGTGTGATCACCTTCGATGATGATCCCATCGCCCGCGCCGGCGCCCGGCCGGAACCGGAGGGGTCCTGAGATGAGCGGTCTCGCCGCGGCTCTTGCCTTCACGTGGTTCGGGATGGTGATCGCGATCTCCTTCCTCGAAACACCACTGAAGTTCCGGGCACCGGGCATCACCGTGCCCCTCGGCCTGGGGATCGGACGGTTGGTGTTCAAGGCGTTGAACATCGCCGAGTCAGCCCTGGCCGTTCTCTTTCTGGCCGCGCTGGCCACGGGACATGTCAACGTCGGCGGATGGATTCCCGCCGTCGTCGCCGCGGCCTGCCTGATCGTCCAGATGACCGTGCTGCGTCCCGCGCTGGATCGACGTGCGGCGGTCGTCATCACAGGCGGTGAGGTCGCGCCGTCCCGGCTCCATCTCGGCTACGTCGCTGTCGAAGTGATCAAAGTCTTCGCCCTGGTCACCGCCGGTGCACTGTCGCTGGCCTGACCCCCGTCGATCGTACGGTAGGCGGTGATTCCTGCTCGACCTACGGGCCTTCGGGACCTCGCGCCGTTGCCCGCGGCTTCCGCGGACGTCAAGGATGCCTCCTGGCCGTCCGCCCTGATCCAGGTGACGATGAACCGCGTCGGCGGCCGATGGCTCCTGGCCAAGTTGGCATACGTCTAGGAAATGATCAGCTGGCCGACTTTGTTGGCGGTGAGTTCGGCGAACCAGATCGACCCTGGTTGCTGGTTGTTGATGTCGCAGGGGCTCGACAGCGATGACGGGGTCGGGTAGGTCGCGATCTTTTGTGTCGCCGGATCGAAGGCGGCCATGCGGTTGCCCAGTCCGATGCTGCCGGCGAAGTTCAGGGGGAAGTACAGCCTGCCGTCGCTGCCGGTGACGATCGGGCCGGGGATCGGGAGGGGGTTGCCGATGCTGATGCCGTTGAGGAGCCCGCTGAGCAGACCGTCCGTTCCGAGGAGCGGATATTCGGTGATTTTGCCGGTGGCGGGGTCGATGCGGGCGAGCTTCATCGCCAGTTCTTCGGTGACCCAGATGGCGCCGTCGGGGCCGGTGGTGACGCCGAGGGGGAATGACAGGGGCGTCGGCATCGTGTAGGAGGTGATCTCTTTGGTGTCGACGTTGATGGAGTAGACCTTGTTCTCCAGCGGCATGTCGGTGACCATGGTGCGGCCCGGACCGGGCTTGATGATCCCGAACAGTGCCTGCTCGGCGCCGAGGACCGTGGGCAGCTGATACTTGGTCATCGTGTGGGTCGCCATGTCGATGCGGCCTACCGAGTTCAGCCCGCCGAGGGTGAACCACATCGCGTTGTCGGGGCCCTTGCTGATGTCGTTCGCCAGGCCCAGGCCCACGTGCAACGGGAGCTCGAGCGCCTTCACACTGAGGGCGTTCGCCCAGGGCAGGCGGAGTTCTCGCATGGCGCCGGAGTCGGGGTCGATACGGAGCAGGCTGTTGCCCGTGACCTCGGTGGACCAGATCGCCCCGTCCTGGCCGACTTCCTCCCCGCCCGGTACCGACAGCGGCATCGGCGTGTTGAACTCGGTGAACCGGCCGGTCGCGGGGTCCATCCGGGCGAACTGGCCGGCAAGGTACTGCTCCACCCAGAGCCGCCCCTTGAGGTCGAACTCCACCTCACAGGCGCCCGAGAGCGGCCCTGTTGGCAGCGGACCATACTCGACCACGTGAGGTTCGGTGGCTCGTGCGCCGGTCGCGGAGGAGAGGATCGCCGTACCCGCGAGGAGGGCGCAGCCGAACACGCTCTGCAGCCGGTGTGCGGTCTTCCGCAGGTATGAGCGCGGACGCGTGATGAGGTGTGGCATGCCTGCTTCCGTTCTTGATCGAGCGCCGGTTCAGCGTCCGGCGACGTAGGCGGGGGTGAAGATGACGGGGAGAGCCGTCAGGCCGCGCATCTGCATGGACGGCCGCCAGACGAGGTCCTCGGGCTCGACCGCGAGTACCGTGTCCGGGAGCCGGTCCAAAAGAACCTCGACGGCCGTTTGGGCCATGACCTCGGCGAGTTCCGGGGCCGGATGCGGGCACCGGTGCTCACCGTGGGCGAATGCCATGTGGGCGTGGTTTCCTCCGGGGCCGGTGTGCGGGTCCAGCCGTATCTCCGGATCGGCGTTGGCTCCCGCGAGGCCGAGGACGAGCCCGTCGCCCGTGCGGATGTGCCGCCCGCCGAGCTGGGTGTCGCGGGTCGCCCATCGCCCGAGGCTGTTCTGCCCGGGGGTGTCCTCCCACAGCACCTCGTTCAGCGCTTGCCCGACGCTGCGGCGCCCTCCCGCCAGCGTCAGCGCGAACCGGTTGTCGGTGAGCATCAGCCGCAGGGTGTTGCCGATCCAGTTGGCCATGGCGTCCTGGCCCGCGGTCAAGGTGATGATGAGGTCGTGGGTGAGCTCCTCGTTGGTCAGGTTCGAGGCGTGGGCCAGCATGCGTGAAGGGATGTCGGGGCCAGGGCTCTCACGCTTGGTCTGCAGGAGCTGATTCATCGTGGCGGCGAACCGCTGGTACGCCTCGGCGGAGCCGTTCATCGCCTCGACCACGTCGCGTGCCAGCTCCGGGGCCTCCTCCTCCGGCAGGCCGAACATCCAAGCTGCGACGAGCACCGGCAGGAGGCTGGCGAACTGGGTCATCAGGTCGGCCTTGCCGTTGCCGGCGAACGAGTCGATCAAGCCGTCGGCGATCCGCTCGCACTGGAACCGCAGCTCGAACTGGTCGACGCCGGAAAGCGCACTTCTGATCGCCGCGGCGTGCCGCTCGTGTTCGGCCCCGTCGGTGAACAGCACCGACGGCTGATAGGCGATGAAGGCCATCAACGGCCAGTCGGGCGGCACCCGGTCCCATACGTTCCAGCGGCGGCAGTCACGGCTGAACAGCTTCGGATCGTTCAGCACCTGGTGGAGCTGCCGGTAACCGATCACGAGCCAGGCGGGAATATCGCCCTGGAGCATCACCGGGACGACCGGACCGTGCTGTCTCCTCATCTCCCGGTACAGCTCGACCGGCCGGGTCTGATAGCGCGGCCCGTACAGGGGGACGGCGTCGGCGTGGTCGGGGTAACCCGGCGGTGCGGAACCTGCCACCTGCGGTGAGTCGGTCATGAGGTTTCTCCGTATGGTCTTGTGGGCCTCGCCCGCTCGTTTCGGCGAGGTGACCAACGCCGGGCAGAGGCCCGGATCGGTCTCATCGCGTGTTCTCCGCGGCGGCGGACAGTGCGTGAATGTGGTTGACCAGTTCGATCAGCACGGTCTTGCTGGAGTCACGGCGGCGTGCGTCACATTCGATCAGCGGGATGTGGGCGGACAGGTCGAGTGCGTTCCGTACCTGGTCCAGCGTGTAGACCGGTCCGCCGAAGTCGTTGCACGCGACGACGAACGGCGTCTCCTGATGCTCGAGACGGTCGATGGCGTACCAGGAGTCCTCCAGGCGGCGGGTGTCGATGAGGACGACCGCTCCCAAGGCCCCCAGAAACAGCCGGTCCCACAAGAACCAGAACCGCTCCTGCCCGGGCGCACCGAACAGGTAGAGGACCATCTGGTCATTAAGGCTGATCCGCCCGAAGTCGAACGCGACCGTGGTCGTCGTCTTGTCCCGCACGTCAAAGGCGTCGTCGACTCCGACGCCGGCTCGCGTCATCGTCTCCTCGGTGCTCAGCGGGCGAATCTCGCTGACCGAGCGGACCATGGTCGTCTTGCCGACGCCGAACCCGCCGACGATCACGATCTTCAGGCCGGTGGTGGCGGTCTTCCGCAACGGCGTGAGGAGGGCCTGATCAGAGGTTCTGGAGTCCAATGAGTACCTGCTTCAGGAGTTCGACGTCGGGTAGCTGCGACCGGCGGAAGGTCGGCACGGGAGTGCGAGCGGTGACGTGGCCGGTGTCGAGCAGATCGGCAAGGAGGATCTTCACGATGGTGACCGGCAGCCCGAGCTCGGCGGAGATCTCCACGACCGACAGCGGACCGGTGCACATCGCCAGGATCTTGGCGTGTTCGGACTGCATCCCCGGCTCGGGACCGGACTCGCTGACGATCAGCGTGACGATGTCGAGCCGGTTCTCGTCCGCGTGGCTGCGTCCGCCGGTCACCGTGTACAGCCGGTCCGGCTCCTCGCCGTCGAACCGCGGGCTCATTATGACCGGCTGCCTGGTCGGCCTTTGCGGGGTGCGGCGACCAGATGCTCGCCGAGCTGCTCGACCAACTCGTCCATGTTGTGGCCGATGAGACCGACGTCGGACTCGTCGTTCGCGATGACGGCGAGGTGGGCTCCTTCTCCGGCCTCCACGATGAACAGCAGGCCGCCGTGGAATTCGGTCATCGACTGCCGCACACCGCCGTTGCCATCACCGAACTCGGCCGACGCGCCATGCGCGAGGCTCTGGATGCCCGATGCGATGGCGGCCAGTTGGTCGGCCTGATCCACGGTCAGTCTGGACGTGTGGCACAGCTTCAGGCCGTCACTCGACAGAACCAGGGCATGGCGTGTCCCCGGCGTCCGCGCGAGCAGATTCTCCAGCAACCAGTCGAGCTTGGGATCTGCGGTTTTCATAGAAATATGGGCGAGAATCCGGTGATTTCGGACTGGAAGGTCCCCGCCCCGCCTCCAATCTGTTGTGTGGCCAGGCCCGGACCGTCAGCGGTCATTGCCGTCGTCGGTGCCGTCCGGGGAGGACGCGGCTGCCTGACCGCGGGTCGCCTGCCGGAAGGCACGGAATCGCGCTCCCGCGTCGGCGGTTCGCTTCGCGGTAACGGGCCTCGATGCGGCCTGCTTAGCGGAGGTGGACGAGGAGTAGGTCTGCCCCCGTCGGCGTTGGGGCAGCCGAGAGGAATTGTTCGCCCCGGACCGGAGGTCCCGCTCCGCGGTCTCCGCCTCCATGGGCGCCACCTCTCGCGCTGGGCGGGAGGCGGTGGCGCCGCCCGTACGTACAGGCCCGCCGACGCGCGTCGCGGAGGCCGGACGGATAACGGCGGCCTCACCGGACACCTGCGTGATGAGCTGCTGCGGGAGCAGGACCACGGCTCCGGTGCCGCCGCGTGAGGAGGGCCGGAAAGACACGGTCAGGCCGTGCTTGCGCGCCAGGCAGCCCACCACCGCGAGCCCCAGCCGTGTTCCCGAGAGCGTCGTCAGGTCGAGAGGCTCGGTGGAGACCGCCCGCCTCGCTCGTTCGAGTGCGGCGGGAGTCATCGCCAGGCCGGCGTCCTCGATCGTGACGATGACGCCCGCCTGTACTTCCTCGACGTACACGTACACCAGGTCGGAGGGAGGCGAGAAAATGGTGGCGTTGTCCATCAACTCGGCGAGCGCGTGCATCACACCTTCGGCGGCGTACCCGGCGACCGCGACGGTGCTGGTCGAGTGCACGCGCACCCGCTGGTACGCGCTGATACGGCCGACCGCACCACGCAGAACGCTTTCCATCACGATCGGCTTGGTCCAGCGCCGTCCCGAGCGGGCCCCGGTCAGCACGGCGATGCTGTCGGCCAGCCGGCCCGCCTGGGCGGTGCTGTGGTCCAGCCGCAAAAGGTCACCGAGGACCTCTTCACCGTGACGGTGCTCCATCTCGCGCAGATCGGCGAGCATGGTGGTCGCCAGGGCCTGAACCCGGGCCGCGGCGTTCGCGCAGGCCGCCATCGCGGCGTCCCGCATACGTTCACCCCGGCCGACCTCCTGGGCGGCGGTACGAAGCACGCGCCGCTGCGCCTCGTCTGCCGGGAGGGCGATCTCCGCCAGCACGGTGTCCGCCGACGCGCCCTCGCGCAGACGCTTCACCATCGCCGGCAGGACATCATCGGCCAGGCGGGCGATGTCGGCCTCCATCACCTCGACGCGCTTGCGCAGCGCGCGTGCGTCATGGAGGAAATAGGTCGCGACCGCGACCGCGGCACAGACCACGGCCGCCGCCACTCCGGTGAACATGACCACGACAGTGCGATATGCCGGCTGGGCGGCTGCGGTCGCCGCAAAACACCCGCCACCGGTAACGACCAGCGTGACCAGCAGGATGAGCACCGCCCGATCCATCGGCTGGAGTTCCGCGCGGTGACGAGCTGAAAGGGCCGCTGACATCGATCAAATCCTCATCGGCTCGCAGGGCAGAGGAAACCTAAAGCCGCCGATACCGGCTCCTGACGCGGGCCGAAGCACCGCCGTGTCCGACGATGCTGTGTCGCGGGCCTCACCGATATCTGCACCGGCTCTGGATGGTGAGTCTCATGATCACGAGGAGGAAGACTAACGGTTCCGTGGCTGTCGCGTAACAAGAAGTGACATGTCCCGACATGATCCAAATATTGCCGTTGTCCCCATCACGCGGGTGCCGGCCACAACGGTTCCTCCCGTTCCCCGCGCCGCCGCGCAGCTGCTCCTGAACGCGGTCGCCAACCCCGCGCAGGCCCGGCAGCTCCTCGCCGCGGTGACCTACGTCGGTCGACTGTCCGGCCGCGCCGCACGCATGCGCGCGATGTACGCGTGCATGTACTACGGCGGCCCTCGCCCCTCCGAGGCGATCGGTCTCCGGCGGCAAGACTGCGAACTACCCGACCTGTGTGCCTGCACCCGCGACTGCTCGTGCGATCTCCCGGCTTCCGCATGGGGCAGGCTGACATTGACCAAGTCACGGCCCAGGCCAGGCAAGCTCTACACCGACAGTGGAGAGGGCCACGACGACAAGGGCCTTAAACGGCGCCCGGTTGGTGACAAGCGCGTCGTCCCCATCCCGCCGGAACTGGTCCGCATCCTCACCGAGCACCTGGAGCAGTTCGGCACAGCGGAGGACGGTCGGCTGTTCGCCACCTCTACCGGCGGCACCACCTCCGCGTCGGCGGTCTGGCGCATCCGGCACGCCGCCCGGCTTATCGGCCTTTCCCCCGAGCAACAGGCCACACCCCTGGCAGGCCGCCCGTACGACCTCCGGCACGCCTGCGCGACGCTGCTTCTCAACGCCGGTGTCCCCCCGAAGGAGGTCGCACGCCGCCTGGGCCACAGCATGGAGGTCCTGTGGAAGGTCTACGCAGGCTGCCTCGACGGCGACGAGGAACGCATCAACCGCCTGATCGAAAAGGCGCTCGCGACGTGAGGCCGTGGCTTCATCCGCGAGAAGGCCCCAAGTGTCTGCGAGCTTCGGCCCCCCTTCACTCTTTGGTTGATGACCAATCCGCGAAAGGCAGCCCCGTTCATGACCTGGCGATGCGGCTCGCCGCACGTCCTGTCATGCCGAGTTGTGCGGGGCTTGGCGCCCCGGCTGCTTCACGACTGCCTCACGCGACCGATCGGCGGCCACCACTCAGAAGCCGATCCGACGCTCTCATGCTTGACCAAGTGAACGGATACAACTTACTGTTACTTACAGTAAGTTATAGTAAACGAACGAAGGGGTGCTGATGAAGGTAGGTGGCCGGGACTTCGACCTCACGAAGCAGGAGGTGGAGGCCCGCATGGCGGGTGAGGATGCTGAACTGATTCAGAAGCACATGGTCGAGGTCAACGGGCAGATGTTCCCGCCCAAGCAGGTCCTCGGGCACGTCACTGGATGGGACCGCACAACGTTCACGACCATGGAGGCGCAACGCGTACTGACCCGGATCGGGTTCGTGTGTACGAAGGCGCGTGCAGGGCGGATCCGGGAAGCAGGCCAGTTCATCATGGACGCCGCCCGCGACTCAGTTCAAGAGACGATGAGCGACCACGGTGACGCACATTTCGAGCGCGGGTTCAGTGCGGCCGCCGGCATCGCGCTGCGGCAAATCCAGAAGAGGCTCGATGACTTGAGGGAGCAGATGAAGGGCAAAGGCCTCAGCCAGGCTGAGCAAGCGTTCTACGCCCATCTTGACGAGCTCAAGTCCGAGATCGAAGCCGATTGCGACCGCTACTGGCGAGGTAGCGGCGTGGACTGGCGTCCACTCAAGCCTGTGGCCAAGGCTGTCATCCGGCGCACCGACGAAACGAGGTCATAGCCGAGGCGCCAGACTCGCGAGCGATAAGCCCTGCCGGGAACGACCGAACGTGGCTTCCCGTGCCTGCGAACGCGGCAACCCGAATCAACCTCGCCCCCCGCGCCTCTACGCCGCCAAGAAACGTACGCCCTGGCATCCGGATCTGCCGCTGACAGGTTGATCGCCTCTGCCGAGATCGCGCATCGGAGCCCACCGCTGAAGGTTTCGGCTACGGCGGGGGTTGCGTCCACGGACATGATGGGTGAGGTTTCGCTGGTCATAGGCGTGGCGTCGAGGATGTCGTCGACCTTGACCGCTGCACCCGCGGATCCGTGATCGTCAGCGAGAACGATGTCCGCGCCGGCCAGCGTTGCAGGCCACGGCTCATCCCAGGGTCATCCGCTTTTCTCTGGCTGACGTGGGCAGATGCCCCCGGTTTCATCCCGCGTATATCCCGCGACCAGCGGCCGAGGGCTGCTTCTGGTGGCTTGCGGCTGCACACATGCGAAACCCCGGCGACCGGTGTTCATGCTGGTCAGCCGGGGTTTTCCTTGATCAGGTGGGTGCCCCCGGCAGGGGACGCAGAACATGGGAAACTCCCGCTGACCAGCCGATACTTCGTCAGCTAGTGGTCGAGTCGGTTGTTTCGTTGCCGCGACCGCCGCGAGGGGTGCACGCGATTCGCGCGGCAGAGCAGCGGCGTGCGGCGTCATCACCGAATAAGCACTCGGCCGAAGCTGGTGATCAGTGATGCGGGCCGCTGATCGGGCGATCCGGTGGGCGACGACCTTGAGCGTGGTGGTGCTCGCTGGGATTGCGGCCGTGCTGTCGTACAAGCACATGTTCATCTTGGTGCGGCGGTATGGGGAGACGTCGTGGACGTCGGCTTTGTTGCCGGTCTCGGTGGATGGGATGATCATTGCCTCGTCCATGACGTTGCTGGCTGACTCCAGGAACGGTCAGCGGAGTGGGCTCTTGCCCTGGACATTGCTGGTCGTCGGCAGCGCGGCGAGCCTGGCGGCGAACGTGGCCGTCGCCGAGCCCTCAGCAGTGGGTCGGCTGATCGCGGCGTGGCCAAGCTGCGCGTTGATCGGTTCATATGAGCTGCTAATGCGCCAGGTACGGCACACCGCAGCCCGGAAGGCGCCGCTCGTGCTACAAGTGCCTGCTGCGAGGCCCGCGGCAGAGGGGGTCGGATCATACGCGCCGCACACGATGCTGGTCAGCGAAGATCCCGCAGCATACGACACTCATACGTCCGCGTCCGAACCGATCACAGCCTCCTACGATGCCCAGACGGACAGCTCCGAGGAACTCATACATGACACAGATAAGGCTCATCCGCGCGGGCCTGCGCAGGTAAATCGAGGGCGTGCGCGACCGAGACGGTCGACCTCGGAGCTGCAACATGCGGCATGGCAGTGGGCGATCGCTAACCGCACACCGGCCGGAAATCTCCCCTCCGGTAAAGCGATCGCCGAACGCTTCGGTCGCCGCGAACGCTGGGGCCGGCTTGTCAAACAGACGGGCACAACCGGCGGCTTTGGCCAGAAGAGCGCTGCGCAGATATGAACCACGTGGAGGATGCCGCACAGATGGGAACGGGTGTGACCTGCATGTTTACGACGGTCGGCTAGTGATCGGCGGTCGTTTCGTGATCAGTAGATGACCACTACCGTGCCCGGGTAGCCCGTAGAAACGGGTGACCAGCGACGATAGCGAAAGCGCAGGTCAGCGATGCCGATTGAGCGCAGTTGAACCCCGTTCAGCGAGGCTCTAGGAAGTCGGCGTCGCCCAATCGTCGCCCAGAACTGCGGGCGCGCGATATCGACGGAGGTCCATCAGCCGGGTCGCCTGCTCTGGGCGTGATGGGGGTTCGAGTCCGAGGCCGGAGGCGAACCAATTTCCCACCATCGTCATCCCTCTCGGGCATGTCGACGTCGCCTCGCTGGTCGACGGCCCGGAGGCGTAAGGGATCATGGCGAATCCTCAGCCCGGCTGGGCGGATCGGTCTATCCGGTGGACGACGACTCTCAGTATGGTGGTGTTGGCTGGGATCGCGGCGGTGCTGTCGTACAAGCACATGTTCATCCTGGTCCGGCGGTACGGAGAGACGTCATGGACGTCCACCCTGTTGCCGGTCTCGGTGGACTGGATGATCGAGGCCTCGTCGAATGACGTTGCTGGCCGACTCCCGGAATGGGCAGCATAGCGGGCTCTTGCCTTGGAGCCTGTTGGTCATTGGGAGCGCGGCGAGTCTGGCGGCGAACGTAGCGGTCGCCGAGCCTTCTGCGGTGGGTCGGCTGATCGCGGCGTGGCCGAGTTGTGCGTTGATCGGCTCGTATGAGTTGTTGATGCGCCAGGTACGGCACGCTGCCGCCCGGAAGGCGCCGCTCGCGACACAGATGCCTGACATGAGCCCCGCATCAGACGAGGTTGGGTCATACGTACCTCATACGAGGCTGGCCGGCGATGACACTGGCTCATACGGCACGCATACGTCCGCGGCCGAACCGATCACAGCCTCACACGACGACCAGACGGGCAACGGCGCGGCGCTCGTACAGGACATAGACGAGTTTCATCCGCATGGTCCTGCGCAGGTGAATCGAGGGCGTTCACGTCCGAGGCGCTCGACGTCGGAGCTGCAACGTGCCGCATGGCAGTGGGCGATCGCCAACCGCACACCGGCCGGAAACCTTCCCTCTGGTAAAGCGATCGCTGAACGCTTCGGTCGCCGGGAACGCTGGGGCCGGCTGGTTAAACAGACGGGGAATAACCGGCGGCTTTGGCCAGAAGAGCGCTGCGCAGGTGTGAATCCCATGGCGATGCCAGACAGATGGGAACGGGCGTGACCTGCGTGTTTTCGACGGCCAGCTTGTGATCGACGGCCGCTTCACGGTCGGATGAACACCGTTACGGGGAAACTTTGTACGGCGGGTTCGCAGGCGGGCCGTGCGGTAAAGGACCTGTCCGGGGCAGGAACCTCGCCGCCCGGCCTACCCAACCGCCCGCCCCAAGCAATACCGCGCTATCGCCACCCGCTACGACAAAACCGCCCGGGCCTACCAAGGCATGATCGACCTGGCCACGCTGCTCAACTGTCTTTGAGGACAGGCTCTAGCGCCCGTTCATCGGACGTGCTCTAGCGACGCCTCGTCGACGATCGCGCGGTAGTAGCAAGTAGGTCGTGGTGCACCCGAGGACGACTGGGTGTGGCAGGCTCCGCCGGTCGTCCGGCGTACCACGTAGAGCAGGGAGTTTTGTTCGCAGTTGACGCGGATGTCGACCAGTGTCAACGTGTCGCCGGAGGTTGCGCCCTTTCGCCATAGCTCGTTGCGCGAGGTCGACCACAAGACCGCGATCCGCTCACGCAGCGAGACCTTCACGGCTTCCTCGTTGGCGTATCCCACGAAGAGGACGTCACCGCTGTCATGGTCCTGCAAGACGACGGGAAGGACGTCGGCCCCCGTCGCGGCGACCTTGGCGAGCTTGCCGAAATCTAGATCAAGCGCGATGCCTTCTTCGAGTTGGTTCACCCGCTCATCTTGGCCCAGCGATGAAGCCGGCCGCACGCCCGACACGGCACCTTGTGACAACATGATCCATAAACCAGTACTGCGGCGAGATGATCGTGTTCCGTTCCTGCCCAGGCGCCGCGATGAGGCATGGTAAGCGCCGATCTGTTGTCCCTCAGTATGCGATGGTCACCATTGCTGGTCCGCCGGGTGACGCCCGGGCGCGTTGCTGTAGCGGCATGTTGCACGGGATGGGCGACGACAACGTCAACGCGTGGGCCCGCGAACGGTTGACCCGGCGATGCCGATGGCTCGGTAAAACTGAGGAGCCCGGGAGCCGGGGTTCTCCAAGGAACGCCGGTTGGAGCCGCAGATCACGATCGGGCTGATGGTACTCGCGTACGCCGATGACGATTACGCCACCGCCGCCACGTCTTTCGGGAAACCCGTCTGCGGCAGACCTTTCGCAGGCGGCAATTCCGACTTCCAGTCCAAATCGTTCGTCTCCGTCGCGCCGGGCAGCCACCGCGGTGTCAAGGAGCCCGTCGGTCAACGGCCAAGGCCCGATCTGAGTGTCGCGAGCGTCAGCGAGGGATGCCTCCATACATCGCGACAGTGACACGCGGATCTCTATCTGGAGTAACGCGCACCTTCGTCACGGGGTGATCAAGCGGTGCAGACGGCCGGTCGAGTGTAAGCAGGCGATATGTCTGCCTAGTGTATATAGTGCGCTTCAAATCCGGCATCGCGTCCATGTTGAGAGCTTGGAGATGGCAAGATGTCCCTCCTGTACCAGGTTGCGGGGGCATGTGCGGGGAGGAACGGCGGGTGGGGAACGAACTGAGTCGCTCAGGCATGTACTTGCGGAGCCTGGGCGTCAAGAATTTTCGGTCGTGCAAGGACACCTCTGTAGAGCTGAGGCCGGACATCACGCTTCTGGTAGGGGAGAACAATTCTGGGAAATCGAACCTCATCGAGGCGATCCGGTTGTGCACCAGTCCGCTCAACCCGCGGAGCACTCGGTGGTTCGATCAGAGTGATCGCTCTCACGGCAGCGAGGAATCCGAGGTCGAGTTCACGACGATCTTCGACGGATTAACGGCGATCCAGTGCGCTCACTACACGACGGCCCTCAATGTGCTGACCAACCAGGCCCACTACAAGACCGTTTATCCCGTGGTCCAGTCTGGGCGGCGAGCGCGGCCGGTGTTCACAGCGGGGCCGTTCGATGGGCCTGACGGCGAGCCGGAAAAGCGGGAGCAGATCGCGCACGTGTACCTGGCGCCGCTGCGGGACGCGCGCAGGGAACTCGACTCGGCGGATAACGGCCGGCTGTTGCGGGTGATCGAGCAGTTGACGACCGATGATGAGCAGAAGTCACTGGTCGAGGATGTCAACGAGGTGTTTGCGGGATTGGCTGCGCACCCGGTGCTCACCACGACGACGGGTGCTATCCAGGAGCATCTGGATGACATGACGCTGTCGGTCCGTGGCCAGAAGGTCAATGTGACCTTCCAAGACTATGAGCTCGCGCGGCTCACGCGGGGCTTGCGTGTGAAGATGGCTGAGCATGGCGTCAGCCCCGCCGACCTTGCCGAATCGGGACTCGGCTATGCCAACCTGCTGTTCATCGCTACCGTCATCCTGGAGCTGCGCAATGCCAAGGATGCCGAACTGACACTCTTTTTGGTTGAAGAACCCGAAGCCCACCTCCACCCTCAGCTCCAGGCGGTCCTCCTCGACTACCTGCAAGAGCAGGCGACCAGCTCGGTCAAGGACGACTCCGTCGGCCCTGCCGGCCGTATCCAGGTCATCGCCACGACTCATTCGGCGAACCTGGCTAGCAGCGTCGACATCCAAAACGTGGTCGTTCTTCGGGCCGGGGACACGCAGATCGATATCGAGGAAGGCCGGAGCGGAGCAGCAGAAAGACCGCTCCACCGCTGGACCCGTGCTCTTCCACTGGCCAACGCGAAACTCGACACACACGACTTCAGAAAGATCAACCAATACCTCGACGCGACCCGTGCCGGAATCCTGTTCGCACGCCGAGTCCTGCTCGTCGAGGGAATCGCAGAAGCCGTCCTGCTGCCCGTCATCGCCCGCCACTGCGTCCTGGTAGGGGATGAGGAGAACCAGCAACGCCTGCGGCGCGCCTTCCACAGCGTCACCATCGTCAACGTCGGCAGCGTCGACTTCGCCCCGTACATCTCTCTCCTCCTCGGAGACATCAACGGCTCCCGGCTGTTGGATCACCTTGTCGTCATCACCGACGCCGACCCACCCCTACCACCCGATCCAGATACGTCGCCCGACCACACCACGGACCTGCAAATTCCCCCTCCACGACCCGCGGCTGGCCCCGGAACGGACGGCGCACACGAGGACATCACCGCGGAAGAACACGAAAGCGGTGACGTCGGGGAGACCGAAAGCGCCAATCGGCGAGACCGGCTACTCGAACACGCCAAGTCCCTCGGCGCGGCCGGGCATCTGTTCGTCGGTGAAGCTCCGCACACCCTGGAAGCTGATCTCCTGACTCCCGACGGCAACGAAACGGTCCTGCGCGGCGCCTACCTGAAACAGCATCCCAAGTCAGCGAAGGCCTGGAACTCGATCACCTCAGATTCCGATCCGACGGTGGCGTTCTACCGGAAGCTCTGCACAAACAAAAAGTTCATCAGCAAGGGCGAATTCGCCCACGACGTGGCCATCACCATCGAAGAAGGTCACCCCTTCACCGCGCCCCTCTACCTGCGCGAAGCGATCCTGTCTGTCCTGGGCGAGCTCTCCGGGGTGGCACATGACAACGCCGCTCACTGATACGCAGCTGGCCCTGGCCACCTCGCCGGTCAGCACCTTCGCGATGGCGTGCCCGGGCGCGGGCAAGACCAGAGCGATCGTCGAGCGGTTCCTGAGGCGGACCCAGGAGGAACCCCGCAAGGGCGTGGCCCTGGTGTCCTTCACCAACACCGCTATCGAGGAAATCAAGATCCGGTGCGCGGACCGCACCGACGCCGTCCGCGCCCCGAACTTCCTCGGGACGTTCGACGGCTTCCTCCACCGGTTCATCGTGACGCCGTTGTTTCCCCACGTCTACGGGATCCACCCGCGTTACGTCCAAAGCTGGGACGATTTGAGGAGCGCCAAGTTCACCACGGGGCACACCGGCTATCAGTTGCCCATCAAACTGTCCTGGTTCGACTACGCCCACGATGGAAAAGCCCATCTCAAGATCGATGAGATCCCCCCGCCCATAACCGACGAGTTCAAAAAGCTTCTGGCGCTTCACCGCGACGAGATCGAAAAGCGAGCAGGGCAGACCTATCTCCGGTTCCTGAGGGCCGGAACGGTGACCTGCGATGCGGCCCGGGTGCTGACCTCCCGATTCCTGACCTCCCGCAAAGGCCCGGACACGCTGAGGAGGCTGGTTGGAGTCCGCTTCGCTGAGATCATCGTCGACGAAGCCCAAGACTGTGGCGAAGAGGAACTCGCGGCCCTGGAGTTCCTCCGACAATGCGGAGTGACCATCGTTATGGTCGGTGACCTCGACCAATCGATCTTCGAGTTCAGGCGCGCCCTGCCCGACAAGGTCGCCGCCTACGGAGCCAGCCTGCCCTCGACCGTGGCAATGACCGAGAACTTCCGCAGCTCGCCTGCAGTGTGCAGCTTCAACAACGCGCTGCGTTCAGGCCCGATGACCGAGAGCGCCGCAGGCGCCCACGCAAGCGTCACCACCCCCGTCATCCTCATCAGCTACACACAGCCGTCCACAATCGCCGCACAGGTCATCACGCTCGGACAGCGGTACGGCATCGCAGCAGCAGACCTCGTGATCCTCGCCCACCGGGAGAAGGACGGGCTCAAAGCAGTCGGCAAGACCGCGTTCACGCTGTCGTCCAACCGTGTCCTAGCCATCGCCGACGCTGGCCGTCAGCTTCGCTCGCAAACCTTCGACGCCAAGAGCCGACAAGCCGCCATCATCAAAGTCGAAAAGCTGATCGTGGACAGCGTTCTTGGTATCGATCCCGGCCACCGGACACATGACCGTGTTTGCGAAGAGGAGGGCATCGACCCGCGCTGGCTTCGCGACCTCGCCGTCAGGATCGCGACCCGCCTCGACCCGGCCGGCATGACCGCCGCCGCATACGCCAAGGCCGTACGAGCCTGTCTGGCCTCGACTGACTGGGGCTGCCGCACCCCGCAGGCGAACCTCGGCAATATCATCAAGGCCCCGTCAGCGGCCGACTGGGCCAAACTCATCTCCGCAGGACAACATGACGGGCTCGCCACCTCCACCGTCCACCGGGCAAAAGGACGCGAGTATCGAGGAGTCGCACTCGTTTTGCCGCAGATGAAAAGCGGGCAGCGGACGGTCCTCGACGATTGGGAACTGGGCACGGACAGCGAGGCCCGACGGGTCCTGTACACAGCCGGGTCCCGCGCACAAGAACTTCTCATCGTCGCAGCTCCACAGCGACACGCCGACCGTGTGGCGAAACTCTTCGTACGCGACTCGATCATCCATGCGATTGACAGGTAACGGCCGTGCCGTTTTCCCGGCGGGAGGCCCAGCTGGGAATGCACGGGCGGAAACCGAGAGGTAGTTACCCGGCCCCAGGGTCCTGCGACACAGCGATCCAACGAGGCGGATGAGAGCCGCGTTGAGGACTCTCATAGCGATGGCGGTCGGTGATCGAAGATTGCCCGGAGAAGCTCATCGTGCTCTTGGAAGATCGCAGCTCTGCCGCCAGGCGGGGTGATACCGCGGTCCGCGTTGGTGGTGGCCGGTTCCTGATCGTCGCCGTCGGAGCCGGCGCGGTGGTGCGGCGGAGGTGTTGGTCTGGTTCCGTTGCCGGTAGAAGAGGGTGGATAGGTGATCATTTTTGCACCATAGGTTTCTGTGACGTTGGCGGCGATGCGCAGGCCGTGGTCGTCGAGGTCCCCGGCGTAGCGCAGGGGGATGTTCTGGTCGGTGGCGAGTTGCAGGAGCGCGTGGTCGACGCTTCCGAGCTGCCCGCTGGTGCAGGCCAATGGCGGCGGGTCTGGGAGAAGGAGTGCGGCTTCGAGGACGGAGGGGTTTTCCACGATGGTCAGAGTTTGGTCGGGGGCGAACGTCGGTGGCGTCAGAGTGAGGTCGAGGAGGGTGAGCGGGACTGGATTGGGGGAGTCGCGGAGGCGGCGGTCGATCGGGCCGTCGCCGATCGTGTTGACCCTGTGGAGGAGAACGGTGGCCGAGAGGCGGTCGGCGATGACGCCGTGCCGGAGCAGCAGGGCTCGGATGAGATCGGGGCGGGTCGGCTCGGGGCAGGAGGCGAGTTCCGCGATGGCGGTGACTAGGCGTGCGCCGTTGAGGGTGTCGAGGTCGAAGTAGTGCGGGTCGCCGGTGCAGTCATGGGCCAGCTTGGGGAGGCTGACGGGTGGATGGGCGGGAAGTCGGTCGAGCGCGTAAGCAAGGCCATCGATAAGGAACCGTGTTGCGGTGTCGTCTTCTGCGACGCCGGCGGCACGAAGCCGGGCGACGAGGCCTGGGACGCGGTGGAGTGTTCGTGTGGCGTAGTCCCAAAGGTCACGGCGGCGAGCGGAGGCGTGTTGGCGTTGGTGGGCGCGGTTGATGATGGGCTTGCCCACGGCTTGCTCTGTGAGGGGTACGAGATCGGCCGGGGCAAGGTTCAGCACGCTGGTCAAGCGCCGGATCTGGACGGTCGCGCCAGCGGGATCGGTGGACACGGCGGAGCTGCCGCGGCGGCGTCGCCCGGTATCGTCGAGCATGGAACGAAGCGTGGCGACCCCGGCCGGGGACAGGCCAGCAACGCGGAGCGTGGCGATGGTGTCCGGGAGGTCGCCGGAGCACAGTCTCGCGTGGAGGGCTTCCCACAAGGGCGCGAGGGTGGGGTCCACGGCTAGATGGTCGCGAGTGGAGGTCATGACGCTGGCTTCGTCGAGGTGTGGGTGTCGAGGGTGAGCGGTTGAGGTGCGCCGTGGCCTTCCCAGATCCAGGGGATGGTGACGCGGTTCTTTCCGCTGGTAACAACTTGGTGAATGATCGCGCGACCGGTTTCGCGTTTGATCAGCGGCGTTATTGACGGGGTGGTGGCCAGAACGTCGAAATCCCAGTCGCGGAGCAGGGACAGGACTTGACGGAGGTTGATGTCGTCGAAGGCGGCTTCGAGTTCGTCGATGGAGATCAGGCGTGGCCCGTGGTAGTCGTCGCCGGAGTACATCGACCAGGCGGCAGCCAGGAGCGGCAGCATGGTGGCCAGCCGTCGTTCTCCGGTGGACAGGGTATCGAGGGGGTTGGCGCGGCCTTCGATCTTGCGGAAGGTCTCAGCACCGCTGTCTGTGCTGAAGGTGGAGTGGGTGACCGAGATTTCCCATTCGTGCCAGTTGCGGTAGTCGAAAGTGTTGGCAACGCGTTCGGCCCAGGTTTCGCCCTCGCTGTGGTCCATACGTTCCCGCAGGACGGTGTACATCTCGGCGAAAACTTCGTCGGAGGGTGGGAGTTCGAGTAGTTCAATCATGCGTTGGGCGTCGGGCTCTTTGCGGACGGCCCAGGCAACCTTGATTCCGACGCGGGCGACACCGGTTCGAACGTGGGCGAGGGTGTCGGTGATGCGCTTGACCAACTCTTGCGCGGTTTCACGGCGGAGTTGGATGTCGCGGCGGAGTTCGGCGAACAGACCCGTGCGCATGGCCTCCTTGAAGTCGCCGCGCAAGTCGTTCTCGAGTTGCGCAGCTGCGCTGGCGAGGGTCTGCATGGCGTGCGGCAGATCTTCACCGCGAATGACGGAGGGGTCGGCGACAAGGGCGCGTCTCCAATCGGTGTCGCCGATGCTGGGCAGGGTGATCTGGCGGTTGAAGCTGACCAGTTCAGAGTTGGTGCGCTGAACGTTGTTCTCCAAAGCCTTAAGGGCTCGGCCTCGACTTTGGGTGAGTACATGGAGCCGGTCGGGCCGCGCAGGGTGCCCGCTAAGGAGGCCGCGGGTCCAAAGCAGGGCGGCGGCGAGGTCAGCGGGCTGGCCGTCCTTGTCGGCTGGCACGTGGTCGGCGATGGTGGCCAGATCCTCGTCGATGAGCAGCGTGAGCCTTTCAAGGCACAGGTCGCGATGTTGCTGCGCGGCGGCGCGCTGGGGTGTGATGTCGTTAAGGGTTGTTTCGGCGCGGACGGCGTTGAGCTTCGCGTTTTGCTGGTCTTGCTGGTGCCGGTCGGCGTCGGCACGCGCGTGGTCGAGTTCCCGGCCGATGTCGTCGCGGCTGTGGGTGAGCTGTTCGTACTCGGCGCCGTGCAGGTCACGGATCTGCTGTACGGCAGCGGTCTCTTTGGCGGCTTTGTGTTCGGCGTGGGTGGCCTGCTCGTCGGCGGTACGGGCGCCTCGGGCTGCCGATGCTGCGGCGGCGGTGTCCGCGGTGGCGCGTCGTATCTCTTTGCGGGCCCGGTCTGCGGCATTGCGCCAGAGTGCGATCTGGTGAGCGAAGCCCCTGACGCGGTCATCGCGGTCGGCGAGGGCTGTGGGTTCGATCGGGAGTTGTGAGCCGTCGTCGAGCCTGGCGTGCTTGTGCAGCTCGTGCAGAGTGCTGTGGACAGTCTGAGTAGCGCTGGCATGCCGATCGCCGGCTTGCCCGGCGGCGTGTTCGGCCGATGCCAGGTCGGTCTCGGCATGGTCTTCAGCCAGCTGGCGACTCTCGACGTGGGTGAGGGCTGCCCGAGGGAACGCGGCGTATTCCGTGTCAGCTTGTTGCTGGTGCTCCGCCGCGAGCTGGGAGTCTTCTTGCATGTGCTGGGCGGTTTCGTGCAACTGCGTAGCCTGGGCTTCGGCACTGGCCGCTCGTTCTTCGGCGGTCTGCTCGGCTCGCTCGGCCTGTTCGGTCGTGGCCTCAACGGCGGCTAGCCGCCCGGCCCGGGCGACATCGGCGGCATCGAGTTCGGCCATGAGGTTCTGGAGCGTGAGGGCGGCGGTGGCTATGTCGGACGCGCCCTGCCGTTCGGCGCGGTCCAGCGCATTCTGGAGCTGGATGGCGTGTTGACTGGCGGTTTCGAGGGGCGTGGATGTGGGGAAGCTGTCGCGCTCGTCGGCAGCCGCCGTCAGGTCGTCTTCCCGATCCTGGAGGCCTTGCCGGGCGGCGTTGAGCGCTTCTTCGGCCTGGGCGAGGGCTGTTTCGAGTTCAGCGACCCGGGCCAGGCGGGCACGTTCACGAGCGGTTCGGCCGATGAACCGAGCCCGGTATCCGGCGGGCGCGACCGCTGTCAGAACGCCGGTGTTCAGAATGCCGTCGGCCGGATCGCCCAGGGTTGTGTCGACGGGGATGGCGCGCAGGACTTGGTCTATGCGGGCCGGTTCGATGCCGGGTGTGTCGTCAGTGATCAGCAGGTCGGCGAGGTTACGGCCGGTCGTGGGTTGATCTGCGGTGATGGTCAGATCTCCAGTGATGATCTGGCCGTCGGCGGTGACGAGGGCATCCAGCAGCCCGGAGACCAGTAGCGCGCCTTCGAGCTGATTCTGCTGTGTGCTGGTGAGGTGGGGAGCGAACTCGACCAGCGCCCACAGCGGGATACCGTCCTGGCTGTCGCGGTGACGCCAGGGCGGCGCTGGTGGGATGGGTGCCGCCTGGTGCGCGGCGTCCAACGCGATCTGGGCTGCGCTGACCTGGTCGGCGGTGAGCGTGACCTGCTGTCGGGCGGCTTCGGCGTGTCGTTCCAGACGCGCGTTGACCTGGCCGTGTGCAGTGGCAACCTGCAGGGCCGCCGCAGATGGATCGATCTGCTCCACCACGGCGTCGGCAGCGTCGGGGTGGGGGAGTCCCCAGGCCCCGGTCAACACGCTGGCGGGGAGATGCTGGAGTTGGCTTGCCCAGCGGTGGGCTTGACGGAGCCAGTCTCGTGCGGCACGGGTCGCTGCGGCATGCGCCTTGTCGCGCTCCTGCTGGGCATGGGCGACGTGCGTGTGCGCAGCGGCCACCTGCTCGTCATGAACAGCGCGAGCCTGGTCGGCCTGCCGCCGTGCCTCAGCGCGTTCGTGTTCGGTGTGCAGCAGCGCCTCGGCGAGGCTAGCGCGCGCGTCTTGCGCCTTTTGCTGAGCTGCGGCTTGGTCATCGCGGAGCTGCCGAGCGTGGTCGAGCGCGGACTCGGCCCGCGCCTGGGCGCTGGCGGTGCGTTCGCGATGCCCTGCCAGGTCGATCTTCGCCCGGGCCTGAGCTTCGGCGTGCTCGAGCCAGGCCAGGATCGGTCCTGTCTCCAGGCGCTCGCCGGAGCCGTCGTGGATCCCCTGTAGGTCGGCCGGCACAGGGCCCAAGTGGGAGGCCGCAGCTGCCCACGAAGAAAGGTCCGTGCTGAAGACGGCCTCCGCGTCCTGACGCGCGAGAGTGGCATCTTCGGCCTGTCCGCGTCGCCGATCGGCTTCGGCGTCAGCGCGGCGGAGTTCCTCAGCGGCCGCCTGCTGGGCGTGCTGGGCTCGTTCGTGGGACTGCAGGGCCTTTTGGACCGCGCGGATGTTCTCGCGGCGCTGGTCTGCCCAGGCGAGCGGCGGTGCGCACACCTGGTCGAGTTCGGTTTCAGCGCATGGGGCCGCCGCCTTTGCGCCGGTCGCACCTCCGACAGAGGTTGCTGTGGCGGTGTCGGCCACTGGGAAGGGAAGGGAGAGCTGCTGTCCGATGACCAGCAGATGCTCCAGCACGGCGTCCGCTCCAAGATCGCTGCCGTCGCGGCGCAAAATGCCTGACAGGCTGGTCAGGTGCTGCTGGACCGTACGGGTGTCGGCTGCTGTGGCCGCGGCAGTGGCCGCGGCAGTGGCCGCGTCCTGGGCCGCCTGTTCGGCGCGTTCGCGGGCTTGCTCGGCCTGTTGGACCAGGTCGGAGGCGCGCGCGATACGGACTGGCAGTTCAGCACCCGCGTGGTCACGCAGCGCGCTTTCCACTGCCGCGCTGCGCCCTTCGAGCGCGGAGATTACCAGGAGGCTCTGCGCGTGTTCGGCTTCGGCGGACGTTGCCGCGTCCTGGGCCTGTTCAAGCTCGGCGCGGGCTTTCCGATCACGGGCGTCGAGTTGGGTGTACTCGCGGTGGGCGTCATCGAGGTTGGCCGCCTCCAGCCGGGTCACCGCCGCCAGATAGTGGCCGTACAGCGTATTGGTCTCGGTCAGAAGCTCGGTCTCGCGACGGATAATGCCGAGACGTTTTTCCAGATCGGAGATGCGCTGCATCGCATCGGCGATTACGGTCAGGCTGTCGGGGTCAAGAGAGGGCAGTGCGGTGGTGAGCTTTCTGCGCATCTCCTCAGGCGGGATGGCCTCGGCGGTGCGCAGACTGCGCAGGCTGCGCAGCACGCCCATGAGCGCGTCGAACTGCACTTCATCCAGCGGGGCGAACAGACGGGTTCGAACGGCCCGCCGATAGTCCCGCTCGTCCCCAGCGGCGGGAAACGCCGCCGGGATCTGGGAACGGAGTTTGGCAACGGAAATGAACAGCTCGCCACCAAGTTCGGCCAGGTGTTCGGCGAGCTCGGAGATCCGTAGGGTCTCCCGGTCGGCCTGCAGACGGATCTCATGACCAACGCGGCCGGGTGCAACGAAGAACGCCCGCTCCAGGGTGCCCCCGGTCGATCGCAACCACAGCCCAGTCGTCAGGTGCTCGACCTGGCCGCGACCAATATCCGCGGCGGTTCCGTTGGTGCTGGAGTCGGCGCTGATGGTGCGGCGGCCATACTCCAGCCACCAGGCACCGGTCCGGTCGTCGTTCTCCCGCCGGTCAGTGTGCCGACTGATCAGCGTGCCGGCGGCTTTGCCGGACACCGACAGCGCCGTCTGATTGGTGTTGGCGTCCAGTAACAGCGTGAGGAACATGGAGGCGGTCAGGGACTTGCCGGAGCCGTTGGGGCCGGCGAGCGCGGCCCAGCCGTCGGCGAACAGCAGCGTCTCCTCGGCCCAGGCCCAGGAGTTAACCACGCCAGCGCGTACAGGCTGCCAGCGACCGTCGGCGCCCGGCACGCCCAGCCTGGTCGTTGTGGCAGGGACGGAGCGTCGGGCCCCATGCTCGGTGAGCGTCATGGCAAAGTCCTTATCGTGATGGATGTGTGGGCGCGTTCGCGGTGCCCGACTCACGGGCAGGTTCGGTGGTCACCTGCGAGGCGAATGGATGCCCGAGGTCGTCGAAGAGAGGGACAAGGTGCCCGGGGGAGTGCGGCTGGTGACGACCGGTTGGTTCGGCGGGCCGCTCGCGGACGTGCCAGAGGGCGACACCGGGGGTGGGGTGCCACCGGTCGGGATGGTCGGAGTCGGCGGCCAGTAGCCCAACGGCTATCAGTTCGTCGGCGGCGTGCCGGGCCAGAGCGGCCAGCCGCTGCCCGTACCCGGCGGCCCAGCGTGGCAGCCGTGCCCGGACCTGAGTGAACAGGTCCACGAGTTCGTCGACCGAGACCGGTGCTCGCGGGTCCGGGCGCTCATTGAGGTAAGCGAGGACTTTTAGTGCGGCCTGTCGTTCGCTGCGGCGCCCGTTGGGGAAGTCGATCCCGCTCGCCTGGGCCAGGGGATCCGTGACCTCCCACCAGTCCCTGCGCGCTGTCACCGTCAGGTCCAGCGCGGCCACGACAGTCAGGCCGCGGTCCCGGCCGGTCAGCGTGTTCAGGTAGGCGGTGCTGCCGCCAGGATCATCCAGCGGGTCGCATCCTGGATCGTCGACCAGCCTGCGGATCGCCCGCAACCTCCGCTCCTCCACGGTCGTGTCCCTCTCGTCGAGGTCCGCGCCGGCCGTGGTGCCCATGGGCAGGGTCTCAGCGGACAGCGCGGCGACGTGTTCGGCGGGTGGCAGGTCATCCAGGCCAAGGAGGGTTGGCGAAAAACAGGAGACCTTGGCCATAAGGCGGTCCCGGGAGGCGGTGACCACCAGGTCAGCATCCTGGTCGTCGGCGGCCTGGTCCAGGTCGGTGTCGGAGGTGATGATGCCCTGACGTTCCAGAAGTATCAACGCGTCGAGCATGTGCTGACGGTTGCGGCGGGCTTCCTGCAAGGCCGTACCGTCCGGTGAGACGATCGGGAAAGCCGGCAGCGTGCCAGCGGACGTTTCGGCCGCACAGACCTGCGCCACCGCTTGTAGCAGCTCCTGCAGGCTCATCTGAGGCCGTTGCCATAGCTGCTCACACACGAGGGCTTCAACGACCAAGACCGTGGCCGACGCGAGCGGGCCGGGCCTTCCGCCGCGTTCTACCCTGGGTCCACGGTCGGCCGGGACGTCGAAGCGGCGCTTGTGCAGTCGCAGTTGCTCGCCCGCCTCGTGGAATTCCACGCGCCAGCCCAATTGCTCCTTGAAGAAGTCGACGAGCTCATCCCGGCGCTCGACCGCGTTCCGGTACAGCTCCGCATCCATTTCGGCCCGAATCCGGGTAGACCGAAGCAGGAGCCGTCCGGCCTCCCGCAGGTCGGGGTCTAGCGACCGGCCAAGGCTCATGCCACACCCAGCTTTCCTGTATCGTCCTCCGCGTTTGCATCAGCAACGGAAGCATCCGCTACCAGGCCGCCAACGAAATCGGTGGAGCTGACCTGGATCCGCAGGTCCGGACCAGTCAGACATCCTTCGGCGAGCAGCACAGTGGTAGCGGTGCTCGGCGTTTCCACCCGGACGCTCACCAGCACATTCGCTCCCTCAGCATGCGCCGCTCCGATCCCGCTGGCCGGATCGAGCTGGCCGAGGGCGATCTCGACGGCGCCGAACAGAATCGTCGCGGCCTCCGAGTCCAGGCCGGCGAAATGCCCAAGAGGCACCTCGCCGGCAGTGACCAACCGGTCGCCAATACGCTGCCGCCGAGCGGCGAGGGCAGCGGCCTCGGCGAACGCCGCAGCGCGGTCCGCGGTGGTGTCCGCAACCTTGCGCGGACGGCCGCCGACACGGCCATGCCGTTGATGCTCACGCAGTACCACGTCAAGCTTGCGCCGCCGCACGCTGGCCGCAGCCATCGTGGCGTGCGCCACATCGTCCTCACGCGGACCGACCTGAGCGTGCCAAGAAGGCCAGTCGCCATAAGCCGCCGCGTACACACGCCGAGCGTCTGCATCGGACGCCTGCCGATACAGGCTCCGCGCCAACGAACGGAAGTCAGCACCAAGATCCGATCCGCGTCGCCGCGCCGCGTAACGCCGATCGATTGCCACCAGCAGCATGTGAACAGCCCGGGAAGCCGAAGAGATCAGCCGGTAGACCGTGCCGTCCCGCTCGAACCAGGCAGCCAGATCCGATAGCCGCCGCACTCGCTCCTCGATCCAGTGCTGCTGATCCCGAGCGTCCAGCAGACCGGCATGTGCGACAGCTTCCTCGACCAGCCGCCGGTATCCGGCCCCCTCCAGCTCCACCAGAGCGGCCTCGACTCTGCGAAGCGCGCGTTCGTACTCGCGGGGAAACTGCCGCAGTGCTTCGATCACCCGATCTCGGTTGTCCTCGAACACCGCGTCGTCGGTCACATCCGATTGCACCATGTGGGCCAGGGCCGTGTAGTAGTCAGCTGTCACTCGCTGCAGCTCCTCGATCCGGGTGCGGACATCGTCAAGATCGGCTGGCAGCATCCCGCTGTCATCGGCAAGATGGGTGAGCATCCGGCGGATGGTGTGCTCAACGCTGTCCAGCAGTCGGGTCGGCAGCTGCAACGCGCGATGCGCGTCAACGACGGCGCTGCGGACGGCCGCCACGACATATCGGCCTCGGGGGGTCAGGGCCCACCCTTCCTGCCGGCCGAGCATCTCCTGGTAGCTGCGCAACGGTGCCGCGTAATCGCGGAACGTCGTGCACAACTCATCCCCCGCCAGATCATCCAGCGCCCTCCGTAGCTCCGGTTCAGTGAGAGGGTCGAAGTATCCGACCACGCGCAGGTGCGTGAGGATCTCGCTGAGCGTCGACATCGGTCCGCGGGTCGAGAGCTCTTCCAGAGCCGCGAGGATCGCGGTGAACTTGTCGCGGGAGATGTCATCCCGATCGGCGAAGACGCGCCAGTCCTTGGGGACCACGTCCCGCCACCAGTGGCGTGGTTCATCCATCACAGCACGCTTCCTCCGAGGAAACTCCAGAGAATCGGGTACCGGATCGGTCCCGGGGACAGCACAGGCCAGTCTGAACAACAGGTATGACAGAACGCGATGGCCTGGCTTCGAACTGTTGCTCGATGGGTATGTGCGAATGTAGCTACACGTGCGTATCGAACGCAGCTCATGGGCGATGCGGTGGAATCGGCGAGCTATCTGGGCTTGTGCCGCCGAGTCCGTCGAACGCGCACCCTGGCTCGCCGGACCGTTGGAGTTCTACGCGACCGCTACCCGCGCGACCGACACCACCTCAACCTCGATCAACGACCCTGCCCCGACATAGGGCTTCCCTCAGCAGAGACAGCTGCCTGGACGTCAAGTACCCCAGCCTGACCGCCGCCGTTCACACCGCCACTGCAGTCGACCACCTGCCAGCGTCCGCGCCGTACCGAATGCGATGGGGTACATGTGGGTGCGGCGGCTCGCGGCTTGAGGTTCATGGCGCCTGCCAGGGTTAGGACTGTCCTGAAGTTCGTGTGGAGGCCATGTTTCCTGCGGGTTGGCTATCGCTGAGGCCGAGCAGGCCGGACTGGGCGTTGTCGTAGACGAGGGCGTCGCGTTCGGGGCCGGTCAGCCAGCGGGTTTGGGATCCGGTGGCGGCGCGTTGGACCCACAGGACGTCGTCGACTGCTTCGGCCACGGCGTGTAGGTGGCTGATGACCACGACGAGTTTGTCTCCGTTGCTTTCGTCGCGGAGGACGGCGAGGGCGGAGGCTAGCGTGGTGGAGTCGAGGGCGGCGAAGCCTTCGTCGAGGAACAGCGAGCCAAGGCGGGCGCCGTTGCGGCCGTGGAGTTCAACGAGCGCGAGGGCGAGGGCGAGAGAAGCGAGGAAGGTTTCGCCGCCAGAGAGGGTCTTGGCACTGCGGACAGTGCGTGTGGCGCGGGTGATGATGCGAAAGTTGTCCGTGAAGCCATATCGTCCTGCGGACAGGCGGGCGAACAGGTCGCTGGCGACGATCAGCAGGGCGCGGGTGCGGCGCTCGGTGAGGTGCTTGGGGAACTTCCCGTCTGCCAGCAGCGCGTAGATTTCGTCGAGGTCTTGCAGCCGGGACCGGCCCTGTGCGATGGCGTGGTCGAGCTTGCCGGCGGGTTCGATTTGGGTCGTGGCGTGTTCGGCTCGGGCGGATTGATCGGTGAAGGTCTGCTTGGCCGCTCCGATCGCTTGCGATAGTGGGTCGAGCGCAGCTGGCTCGTCCAGCGGAATGTCGTTGAGGAAACTGGCCAGCGGCTTGCCTTCCTCGTCTGCTCCGATCTGTTGTGCCTCCTGGATAAGGTTGGCCTGGCTGGTGGCAAGGTCGGTCTGTGCGGCATCGTCGGCGGTTTTCAACCGTGCGAGGAGGTCGGTGGTGATGGCCGTTGTGGTGGCGCAGGTCTCGCGGAGGCTCGCGACGGTCAGCTGTGCGGCTGGGGGCGAGGGTAGGGGCGGCAGAGTAGGGTCCAGGACGCTTTGGGCGGTTTGGGCTGCGGCGATGAGTGCGGATGCCTCGGTGAGCAGCGCTGTGAGCGGTGCCTGGATTGAGATTTGGCGCCGTTCTTGGAGGTCGAGCCGGGCAGTGGCGACGTCAGCCAGAGTGGCGTCTGCGGTCTTGAGGTTGCCGGTTGCCTTCTGAAGGCGCTCGTTGAGGCCGGCGAGCGCCCGTCCTGCGGCGTCGATGTGGTCCGACCTGATGCTGAGAATGGGGCCTGATAGGACGGTCGCGACCATTGGCGGTAGGTGAGACAGGGTCTCCTGCAGCGTGTCGATCTCTGAGTCCAACTCTTGGCACGTCGCTGTGTGGGTCTGCTGTCGGCGGGTGAGGTTGGCCTGTTCGGAGGTAAGGAGGCGGGCTGCCGAGGTTACGTCGGCTTCGGCGGTTTGCGCGCTGTCTCGAGCCGCGGTGGCTGCGGTAGAGAGGGCTTCGGTGAGATCCTGGGCCGGGCGGCATAGCGCGTCCGTCTCCCGAGTGAGCTCGCTGTGCTCGGGGGAGGCGCCCCGTTGCTGTAGGGCGTGCAGGGCGGCATCCAGGTCGTGGCCGAATGCGTGATGATCGATGGCGACTGCGGCGTCCGTTGGGGAGAGAAGGGGCTGGGCGGCGGCGTTCTTGGCATGGGTTGCTTGGTCAGAGAGGCGACGCAGCGCCTCATCAAGGTTTTTGCGTGCCGCTTGAAGTTCACGGTCGGCGGCCTCGTGGGTTGCTTCGCTGCGCGCGAGCTGTTTGCCAGCGTTCTTGACGGCCCGGTCGGCGGCCATACGGGCTTTTTGCGCTGCGGTCAGTCGCGCTGGATCGGCCGGTGGGGGAGGGAGATAGCTCGTGGGCAGTGCTTGGGTGCACACCGAGCAGGCGTCGCCGGGGTGCAGACCGTGGCCTGCGGCGTAAGCCGCGTCCTCACGTACCGCGGCGTCGACTTGGTGGAGGGCCTCGGTCGCCTTCTGCTCAGCTTGGCTGACGGCCTCTCGCAGGCCGGGGAGACGCTGGTCAGCCTCCAGATGCGCAGCGGCGGCCTGGCTTTCGGCTTCCCGAGCGCGGGCCACGGCCGCCGCGGCGCTGAGTGCCGCGTATGTCGCCCGCACCAGTTCCGTCGTGGCCTTTCCGGTCCGGTCGGCGCTGCTCCTGGCGGATTCGGCCTGTTCGGTGAGTTGCCGGGCCTTGAAATGCAGATCGCTGATGTGGGCCTGCTCGGCCTCGAGGCGTTCGCCGTCGTGGTCGATCTGTTCCTGCTCGCCTTCCAGGCGAGTTTGGGCGGCTTGCAGAGTGGACAGACGCCGCGGCAACTCCGATAGCACCGTGGCGGCAGAAGTGACGCTCTCGACCGTGGCGCCCTCGTCGGCGAGGGCTCGCAGGCGCTGCTGCGCCTGCGTGCGCTGGGCACCGGCGCTGGCCTCATCGGAGATGAGCTGCCGCTCGGCCTCAGCGAGGTCCTCCTCGACGGAGACCATGGCGTCGAGAACGTTGATGTCCAGTCTGGCGAGGCTTGTATCCAGGCCACTGCGCGCGCTGGTCAGGGCAGCCGATCGGATGCGGTGGGCGGCCGCCTTCTTCTGTAGGGCGCTCATCCGGACCAGCGCCCCCTCCAAATGATCGGTGCGCCGCTGCGCGGCTTGCGCAGCGAGTGTCGCGGTCTTGGCCTCCTCTGCCGGGTTGAGCAGGTAGGTGGCGCGTGCAGCCACGGCTTGATCGAGCAGGTCTCGGATGGTCTGGCGCTGCTGGTCGGCCAGGGATCGGGTGGCCGTCAGCGACGTGGTGCCGAAGATCCCCTTAAGGATCTGGGACCGTTCGGTCTCACTCGCGTTGAGTAGGAGGTCGAACTTGCCCTGCGGGGGCAGGACCGCCGACTGGAAGTCTTCGCGGCGGAGTTTGAGGAGTCTTTCGATACGGCGGTTGACCGCGCCGCGATTGTCGGTGGTCTCGCCCGTATCGAGGTTCTCCAGCAGGTGGGTGTGCGGGCGATTTCGGGCGTAGTAGACGCGGCGGATCCGCCAAGTTTGGCCGTCGTGTTCGAATGTCAGTTCAACGACCATGGAGGGCTCGCCTTCGGCAATGAGCTCCTTGGCGCCCTCTTTGGCCCACGTGGGGGTGCCGTAGAGCGCGAGGGTAATGGCTTCGAGAATGGTCGTCTTCCCGGCGCCGGTGTCGCCGAGGATTCCCACCTGCGATTTTCCGGTGAAGTCGAGGGTCTGGGCCTGGCCTGGGTAGCTGCGCAGGCCGGCGAAGGTCAGTTGCTTGGGTCGCATCTGCGTTCCTGACAAGTAGGTCGCGTAAGCCTTGATGGGGTGCCGACGTGAACGAACGCCGGGATGTGGAGGCCAGGGGCGCGGCCCGGCCGACGGCATTGCGCTGGTCAGTCGTGTTGGGTCGGAATCGCGGCCTGGAGCAGACGCGCGACCGGGTCGATGACGGGCTCGTCATAGTCGGCGGCGGCGAGCAGTTCGGCAAAGGTCTGCCGAAGGACGGCGCCACGACCGGGAATGCTGCTGTGGGTATCGAGGTATTCGCCGAACAATTCGGTGAGGTCAGGCTCGGGCTCGACATCGCTGTGAGCGCCGAGCACCGCCACTTCCTCCGATCCGGGGTAACGAGGCATGAGGTCGACGATGGTGGCGCGTGGGATGACGGCCTGCACGGCAGCGGACAGACCGGGGCTGGGGTCGTCGACGTCGATGATCGCCTTCACGAAGGCGTCACTGATCTGGTCGGCCTGGGCCGCCAGCTGGTTCATGTCTCCGGTGAAGATCTTCAGTCTTCGGCCGGACTGCAGCGCGATGACGTCGGTCTTGGTGGGTCGGCCGGGGTTGGCCTCGATCAGTACGACACTCTTGGTCTCGCCCTCCTCCCCGAAGTCGAGCTGGAGAGGGCTGCCTGCGTAGCGGGCGGTTACTCCGGCCCGGCTGATCTGCTGCGGCTTGTGGATGTGGCCGAGCGCACAGTACGCAACCTCCGGCAGCGCGTCGGCGTAGCAGGCGTAGTCGTCGGTGACATCCAAGGGCCGTTCGCTCCACGAGAGCAGAGCACCTTCGACGTACAGGTGGGCCGCGAACACCAGGACGTCCCGGTCGCGCTCAGAGCCTTCCCACAGGCTGCGCCCCAGCTCACGCTGGATGTCACGGAGGTGGTCGGCGTAGATCACGCTGGCCTGCTCGGGCAGGTCGAACCCCTCCACGGCCCGGTTGCGGTGCACGAACGGCAGGGCCGCCAGCCGGATCCGCTGGCCGCCGCTGGCCGGCAGGTCGAGGGGTCCGCCGTTTGCCGGTGTCGTCGCAGCTGTGATGAACCGGAGCCGTCCCGGTGATCCCTGCGCTGCGGCGAGTTCGTTGACCAGGAGATCGAAGGAGCGCAGCATCGCCTCGGAGTCGTGGTTGCCGCGGACCACCACGGTGGGCGCCACTTTGGCCAGGTCGAGTAGGGCCCGCACCCCCAGAGCGAGGTAGGGGGCCGCGGGCTGGGCCCGATCGAACAGGTCGCCCGTGTGCAGGATTAGGTCTGGCCGCGTGTCGCGGGCGACGTCGCCAATCTCGGACAGGACCGCCTGGAAGTCGGCGTACCGGTCGTGGTTGCCGTACACGGCTTTTCCAAGATGCCAGTCCGAGGTGTGCAGCAACTTCATGATCCGCTCCCGTCGCATTCGAGACCATTGGTGTAGTCCCGGCGGCACGCAACGCTACAGCAACTTTGGAGTTCCTTGGAAGACTTTGGAAATCTGGTAAGGTCTGGATCATGGGAGACACCTACGAGACCGCCGACGATGTCGAGGCTGCGATCGCCGACACTCGCCGTGCCCTGCGCGCAGCTACACGGCAGCGTGACGAGGCACTGCAAAAGCGGCTCAGGTCGCAGCTGCGCCGTCTCAACGGCTTGTGGGAAGAAAAGATCGAACTCGAGAACCAGGACGCTGATGCTGATCAGCGCTCCGGCCGCGAGTCAGCTGCCGCGAGGTCGCCTGAGCGCAGCGCGACCTTGGGTGATGAGGGGCGGGTCGGCCCGCTGCTGCCCGCGCGTGAACGGGTCCATCACGTACTGAGCCTGCTCAGTGTGCCCGCCGCGCCAAAGCTGATCACCGCAGTCCACGGCGCGTTCTTCTCCGGTGACCTCCCGGCGGCCCGGCTGGCGAGCCTGCGACGCGACGAGGAACGCTCCTACCGCGCCTCGCCGAACGCCCGCCCATATTATTTGTGCCCCGCCCTGACCGCCGATCACCTGGCTCCGGCGAGGGCACTGCTGACCGTGAGCACCTGGCCTTTGGAACAGCGGATCATCGGCGCCTACAGCCCCCGCGTGGACTTCCTCACCGCCGCGATCAAAATAGCTGCGGCCATTACCGCACACCGGCAACTGGAAGAGTCGGCCACCGATGCCACCACGCAAGCCGAACGGCTGCTTCGCAGCTTCGCCGTCAGCATCCCCGGTGCTCTCCCCCCGACGGATGGAGCCTCCGCACCGCTGGACCCCGAGCACGTGGCCAAAGCCGCACAGACGGAACTGACCATCCACGCTGAGGCGGACCATTACGAACGTGCCGAAGCCGCCACTCGCGCTCGGCGACAGCTCGCCGATCCCGAGCGTCTTTTCGGAACACGGCTCACCCTGCTGAAGCGGCAGGCGACCATAGGCCCATAAGTATCGGATTGGTGCCTTCCTGCACCGGTGTGCCTAATGCATACCGTCGACTGCGTCTTCCTTCCCCACTCTGTTGCGCACTCCAAGGTCACGTCATTGTGAAATCTACGACTGAACGCCTCGATGCACTACGCGGCGGCCAGCAGCCGCTTTCTCACTCGGCGCGCACGCTGGTCGGCATGGCCGCCAACCCCGGCTGTGCACGCCGGGCCCTGCTGGACGCCTGCGGCGCAGACAAAGGCAAGATCGCCGCCCACGCCGGCTTCCCCTGGCCGTTCGGGCAGTCACCGTTCGCGCTGGGCCGCGGCAAAGCCTTCGAAGCCCTCGTGAAGGAACACGGCGGCTCGCTTCTGCTGGCACAGCTGCGCCAGGCGTTGGGTTTGCCGATCGAGGAGGTTGCCTACATCGCGTTGGACAGCGTCGCTGATCGCATCGGGCAGCAGGCCCGTTACCGAGACACCTGCTCGGCGTTGTGGCGGGCCGCCACCAGAAGGCCGTCGCCTGCGACCCTCTATGACCATCCCATGCTGCGACTGAGCGTCGGCGGCCAGTACGTCTACCTCGAACCCGACCTGGTCGCTTTCAAGGTCGAAGACCTCTTCTACGTCGTAGAGATCAAGTCGTTCCCCGTCATCGACGGGCGGGCCGACGGCATTCAGATCGCCGCCGCGACCAAACAAGCATCCACCTACGTGATCGCACTGCAGGACATGTTCACCGACCTCAACCTCGATCCCGCGCTGATCTCCACCTCGGTGTTCCTGGTGACTCCCAAAGGCTTCGGTAACACCCCGGTCGCCACCTTGATCGACGCCCGCAAGGAGATCACCATGCTGCGCCGCCAGCTGCAGCGCATGGACCGTGTCGCCGACCTGCTAGATCTGCTGCCACCCGGGCTGAGTTTCGACTTGGCCGTCGTCGAGGACACGCCGACGCGCCCGCCGCAGGAACTGGCCGGCGATCTGCGGCAGATCCCGGCGCGGTACCGCCCCGGGTGCACAGCGCACTGCGAGCTCGCCGGCTTGTGCCGTGACGAAGCTCGCACCAGCGGATCCCTCGACCTGTACGGAGCAGAAGTCACCGATGTCCTCGGGGGCGTCGACAACGCCCACACCGCGCTCGCACTCGCCGAAGGCAGCCAGACCCCCAGCGACGACCAAGTCGACGTCGCCCGGACCCTTCTGCACGCCGAACGGCTCCGCTCCCAGCTTCCCGGGCGGGTCGCATGAGCAGCCTGACCGCGCTCGCCCGCCTGCGCGCCGCCCGCAGCGGCTACGCCGAACCCCTCCGGCAGATGCGCCACCACCATCTGGTCGACGAACCCCTGATCCTGGTCGCTTTCAAGATGGCCGGCGAGGCGGTCGCGCCGCTGGCGTGCATGGTCGGCACCAACCGGCACCGTCCCACCGTCCTCAGCGTCCCGCAGCCCCGCAACCGCGACCAGCGCCGCGACTTCTACCTACGCCTCGCCGAGGTCGTCCTGCCCTATATCCGGCAGCGAGAAAGCACCGCCCAACAGTTGCCTGAACGCGAAGGCAAACCGCCACGGCTCCGCTGCGCCGACGCGCCGCAGATCATCGTCGCCAACCGCGCGACGATCGACTACCTTGCGCGGATTGGCCGCTCCACCCGATTCCCGCCACGCCCCCAACCCGGCGCCCCCGACCCCGAACCCACGGTGGAATTGCTCGGCAGGTGGCTGACATTCTTCGCCGACCGTGCCGAATACCCCGGCTCGTCCCTCCTGCTGCCGCTCACCCAACAGCTCTCCGCCCACTGGGCCACCGGACAGAGCCGGTTGGAAGACGAAAACCTCGCCTCCCTCCTCGCCTGGATCGACCCGCCCGATGGGATGACTGGCGCTCAGGCCGCACGGCGCGCCGAAGACCCGGTCGACAACCCACCGGCCGGGCCGGTCACCGACCCGCTGTTCGACCGTTACGAACTCCTGCCCCACATGCGCGCATACACCCGAGCCAACGCCGTACACGACATCACCGCAGCCCGCCAAGCCGCAGACGACATCCACAAGGCGTTGGCCAGCCAACTGCGCCACGTTTGGGATCTGATGTGGCAAGGCGTAGCGTTGCTGCGCACCATTCCCCGCGCGCCCCGCTGCGAACGACGCTGGCAAGACGATCGAGACCGCTTCACCGGACTCAGCACCCACATCGCCGATGGCGGAGCGCCCCAGCCAGCACGGGACAAGGCCGTCGACGCCGCCCGCCGCCTGGCCCGTCTCGAACAGGCACAGAAGATACTGGAGGACGAACAAGCCCTCGACGACACGTTCGTCCTCGCCGAACGCCGCACCACCGGCGCAGCGTTCGCCGGCACCGTCGTCGAACGCAACCCGCTACGGCAAGACCTCAGCAAAAAGGGACGGCGCGTCCTGCGGCCACGCTTCACCATCGTCACCCAGGATCCGCCCCCGCTCGTCCGCGACCAGGACTACGTCGAATGGTCACGCCCCGACAAGCGGGTCCACGTCCGCGTCTGCGCCGTCACCCCCGATCCGCCCGCGGCCCACCTGATCACCCTCGAGGTCGTCTCCGGCATGGGATCGGTCAACAACCCCAGGCCCGGCAGCGTCCCCGAAATGAACGAGCAGGTCTGCTACACGCCTTGGCCGAGCCAGTGGGGAGCGGTGGAATTCCCCAGCCGCGAGCAGACCCCGTGGACCCACGGAGGCCCACCCGACGCGCTCGCGCTACCCGACCAGGCTGAGCCTGACCACGACACCGAACCCGACGACGACCCGACCCTCGAGCCGACAACAGACGAAAGCCCACAACCATGACCCCCCTCCCGGATCCCGCACAGGCACAACACCACGACCCCGCTACGGCCGCCGATGCTGCGGTCCGCACCATCCTGAGCGACCTCTCGGCCGTCTCGTCCAACGGCGGTCGCGGGGTCGTCGTCGACTCACCACCGGGAGCCGGGAAAACCACGTTGGTTCGGCGCGCTGCCCAGGAACTCGTCGCCGCAGGCGAACAGATCATGATCATCGCGCAGACCAACAACCAGATCGACGACTTGGCCGCCCTCCTCGCCGCCGACGACCCGGCCCTACGCATCGGCCGGATCAGCGGCGAGGAATACGCCAATGCACCCTCCCCACTCGAGGCCCTGAGCAACGTCACCATCGACACCAAAATCGGCAATCTGCAAGCATGCGAGATCGTGCTCGGTACAGCCGCGAAATGGGCCCGTGTCAAAGACCATCGCCGACGCTGGGCGATCGTCGATGAGGCCTACCAGATGCGGTCCGACGCGCTCCTGCTAGTGGCCTCCCAGTTCGACTGCGGTCTTTTCGTCGGCGATCCTGGCCAACTCGACCCCTTTACCATCGCCGACACCGAACGCTGGACCGGGCTCGCCTACGACCCTCGACAGAACGCCGTCGACGTCCTCCTCGCCCACAACCGCGACACCGTGATTGAACGCACGCTCCCCGTCTCCTGGAGACTCCCCCCATCCGCGACAACGCTCATCGCCCCCGCCTTCTACCCCTACAATCCCTTCGCCGCCGGCACCTCCCACAGCGCCCGTGCCCTCACCTTCACCACCGCGGCCCTCCCCAGCCCGCTCGACGACACCCTCGAACAGGCACGCCGCACCGGATGGGCGCTCCACGAACTCCCCGCTCGCCACACCCAACGCACCGACAGTCACATCGCCGCTGCGACCGCCCACATCGCAGCCCGCCTCCTCGCCCGCGGCGCCGCTGAACGCTGCGAGCACCACCCCGAGGAACGGCTCCTCGGCCCCAAAGACATCGCCATCGGCGTCGTCCACCGCGACCAAGCCGACCAGATCCGGCGCACCTTGCCCAGCACCGGCGTACCCGGAGCCGAACGCATCACCGTCGATACCGCCAACCGCCTCCAAGGCCGCGAATACGAAGTCGTCATCGTCGCCCACCCCCTCTCCGGCAGACGCGACGCCACCACCTTTCACCTCGACGCGGGACGCCTATGCGTACTCACCACGCGCCACCGCCACGCCTGCATCGTCGTCAGCCGCGCAGGCATCACCGACCTCCTCGATGCACACCCCGCCACCGATCCCATTCACCTCAACGTTCCCGTCAAATTCCCCGACGGATGGGAAGCCCACCACACCGTCCTTCACCACCTCAACCAACACCGCATTACAGCCCCAAGCTCGGACGCCTTCGTCTCCAAGTAGGCGGCGCGCACGCGCTCGGCGGACTGGGGAAGCGCACCCAGGATAGGCGGCAGCGCCGGTCGCAGTGCACCACGTTGCTCAACCACGGACCAGGCCGGTCTGCCAAGGGTGTGGGGTTCTGGGGCCATCTGGCCGCCGAGGCACCCGGCATGGGTGATGCTGTGGCGACGCTCGGCTGAGCCGATGTCGTCACTTCTGCGCGGCGGTCCGGAGTGCTTGCTTGGCCCGAAGACGGTTGTCGACCGTGGCCCACCACGGGTGGTCGTTGAGTGCCTCGACGAGCCGCAGGCGTTCACCACGGGCAGCGGCAAGTTCGACGCGCTGCTCATCGGTGATCTCTGCCCGGCCAGCTGCGATGTCGGTGGGGCGTGGATGGGCTGAGAAGATTTGTTCACAGCGAGCTTCGGCCATGTAGTAGGCGCGCTGGGCGGCGATCAGATCGCCGGGGATTCGGAACCCATCCACCTCCTGAGTTGCCGTGAACTGCGGGGATGGAGGCTCAGACATCCAGTCAGCGGCGTCGATCGGATCACCGCTGTCGCGGGGGCGGGCAAGCTCCGCGCGAATTCCGGTGTCTTGCCCGTAGTGGCATTCGGGATCGCGTGCCTTCGGAACGAGCGGCCGATTTTCCCGCGCCACGGCTCGCGCTCGGGCAGCGTCCGGGGATGGCTCGGGGCGGCCTTGGAGGAACTCCTCCTTGTCTGTGGGCGTGACCCACATGTGCCACCCGCGGCGGCCGTCGGAGCGTTCGTAGTACAGCGGTACGAGTTCGCCAACGGCGGTCCGGTAGATCACGTCGTCGTAATACAGGCCAGTTGTCGCCACCCAAACGCCGTGCCGCCCGCCGCAACGTCCCCGCCCCTGCTTAGGACACGGCTCGGGGCTGTTCCAGTCACAAGACGCCAGCCGCAACGTCTTGACTCCGCCGCGCACGGGCAGCGCTTCGCGCCGGCCGACGTCCTTCCAGCTGAAGACGTTCAACCGGGCCCAGGGCGCTCGATCGATCGGGATGGCGTTCTCGTCGTTGACCAGCCACAAGGGAGTAAGGCCGTCGGTGCGCGCGATGCGCGTACGGCTATCGACCGAGCCGGTGGCGATAGCAGACAGCTGGATCTCGTAACCGAGCTCCCTGCCGTTGGCGCCTTGGACGATTACGTCGGTACGCCGGCGGCCGTGTCTGGGCCGATCCTCGATTCGTGTCGCAAAACCTTCGCGGTCCGCGGTCCGCGCGGTGTACTCCTTGAGCGCTTTATGAAGATCGCTCTCACCCTCGGTCTCCTTGAGCTCACCGATATTGACATGCATCGCGTGCGCACGCCCGCTGACCTTTCGGATAGTCATGAATCCAGGACAGGCAACGCCTCCGTGGTCGTAAGCATCCACGCAGTACAGCAAGTCCGGCTTGTAGTTCTGGTAGAGCTCATCCAGTAGTCCCGGGCGGTCCGGATGTCCCAGGTCATCTTCGGTGAGATTGAGCTCGATGCCATAACCCCGATGGAAGACGGTGTGCGTCACCCATCCACAATAAGTATCTCCGCCGACATTTTGGGGCGGCCACCGGACCACGCAGGGGCGCTACCGCGCGAGATCTTCCATGCTCTCGGAAAGGCGGACAAGGTGCTACGTGTGCTGAAGTTCATGCTCGCCCACGAGGCACGGATGTTGACGATGAGGTATCGACCGGTAGACGGCGGACTCTGAGTCCGAGTGAAGGATCTCGCTAAGCCCGACTCCCAGCCATGTCACAGACCCGACGTTCGGTGGCCATGGCGTCATCGCCCTGGTGACGGTGGGTTGTGACGACGCTCGCTAACGAGACCCCTCAGGGAATCAGGATCATCATGAGGGCCACAAGGGTGAGGCCAGTCCGAATCGGCTGTGAAAATCAGGGTAGTCCCAGCGGAGAGATCGAGCCGCAAGGTATCGATGGGACGGGCGGGCAACGTGCTCATCAGGTGATCTCTGGCCAAGGTGACTCTTTCGCGCCGGGCCAGACGATGTGACGCTCAGATCATGGGTGTGCAGATGAGCGAAGTGGCAAGGATCCGGAAGGCGTGGGAAGAAGCAGGGTGCCCGCCGTGTGATCATCGGCGGACGGCTGCGGAGTTTTATCTCGGGACGCGCACTGGTGACCGGGCCTGCCTGGATTGTGGAGAGTCCCCGGTGGACCGGCCAGCATCAGGACAGGTTGTAGAGCGAACACCAGACCAGTGACAGGGGTGTGTTGAAGAACCAAGATCCATTCTCAACACCCCCGCCCGCCTGGGCTCCGGTGTCGATGTCCGAAGTTGTGTGCATGGATGTCCGTACTCCTGCCGCTTGAAGCCCGCAGCCCCGCAGCCCGCCGCTCCGCGTTGACGGCGACACGCGTTCCAACAATCCCTATCCTCCTGAACGTTAACCGCCGGCGTGTGGTGTTGGGGTGTACGCCAAAACGGCACCATCGAGCTCAGCCCGCAGAGCCGCCGCTGCGCGCATCGACGACGAGCGAATTTCATCGACCCCAACGCCTGCCCGCGCCCCTCTGAACGCAGCGTGGCCAAGTACATCTAGGCGTTCCGTACCACCGGTTGGTCGGGGTGACCTAACTGGTGATGGCATGTCTCCCCGTGCACACCGGCAATCACTGCGCCCTTTTCCAGATGAAGTGGAAGGCCACGGTCCTCCCGCCAGAGCCGTATTCCCAGGTTGGCGGGACCACGTGCGGGGGGCTTCCTTGGGCGCGGGCCGGAACCCACAGACCCCGGACGTACCCGCCCGCGCCCACGCGATCACCGGGTCGGGCGTTCTGCTGAACGCGGCGGCGTGCAGCGCCAGTCCCTCGGCTTGGACGATCTGCTCGGTGGTCACCTTGTGCTCGAGCAAGGGACTCGACAGCCGCAGCGTTGGTCTCGGCCGCGCCCAGCAACGCCTTGGCCAGGGTAATTCGGCTAACCGTCAAGGTGATCGTCATGTCCTTGACGGCGCCGAGCCGCTGATCAGCGGCGGCGTCGCCAGCGGCCGTTCAGCGCGGCCGGCCGAAGCATGCCCCGGTCCCGTGAGGTCAGCGGCCCCAGGCCCTACAACCCTGGGGCGGCGTGGGCGCCGTCCGGGGCGGTGGATTGCAGTGGATCGGGACGAACGCCCCGGCGGCTTTCCCCCATAGCGCGGTCCGCGCCGGAAGGTGCGTGCCCGGCGCGGAGCGTCGTGATCATCTCATCCCCGGCGGGCGCGTGCTCCACACGCCACGCCGGGTCAGGGGCCTGGCAGCGTGTGTTGGGGTTGGATGGGCTTGATCAGAGATGGGAGTCGTCGGGGATGAGGGTGAAAGAACGCAAACGGTCGCGGGCGGCCGGGTGGGGCGAGGTGCTGAGCGTGGCGTGGTGGTGGCTCGCGGTGGACGGCCCGAAGCGATGGCTTGGGCGCCGTCGTCCCCGGCGGTGAGGTAGGCCGACCGTCACCAGGTAGCCGGCCCCAAGACGAATCGTCACCCGTGAGGCACGCGGCTGTCGAAGCCCCGGGCCTCATGGCGTTCCTGAGCCGTTGGATCGGTTTGCCCAGGGGCGTGTTCGCCAGCCAGGCAGGCCCGGATCCAGCCATTCCTCGATGGTGCGTCGCCACAGATCAGTCGGCTGGGCGTCGCCGACGTAGTATTCCCAGGCCCAGTCAGACCTGTCTTCGTCGATGAACAGAGCGTCGAGATACTCATTGAAGTTCTCGGGCAGTACACCGCTTCCGGTGTTGCGGGTCAGCCCCGTCCACTCGGGTAATCCAAAGGCGAAGGCCAGGACTTGACAGCGTCCCTCGGGCGACAGGTCGAAGGTGGGAAAGGCCTGCCGATCTCGGCCTCGACCACACACGCCTCCTCGGGTCGAACGCGGTGAAGGGACCGAAGATGACCCGGCCTCGGCAGCGGCGTGACAGTTCCTCGGACATGGTCCGGGCTGGGTCAATACCTCGCGCTCGTTTCGGGGTTGGGCGCCACGCGGTCGGCGGCGAAGTTGTCCTTGCCGCCCAGTCAGTAGTTGTAGACCAGCACGGGGTGCGCCACCCGGGCGTCCGGCCGCGGCGGACCCTCCCGCTCATCGTCGCCGGACACCACGCCTCCCAGGCGATGCTCGGTTCATGGTTCGTCTTACGGCTCGATCGTGGAGGTGGCGTGTTCGTCGCCGGCCGTGTGTGTGCTGATGCCGCGGTGTTGGTAGGCGGAGGCTTGCAGGGTGTACAGCTCGGCGTACAGGCCGCCCAGGTTCATCAGTTCGTGGTGGTCGCCGTGTTCGGTGACCTGGCCGCCGTCGAGGACGTAGATCCGGTCGGCGTGCCGGACGCTGGCGAGCCGGTGGGTGATCAGCAGGACGGTGCGGTCGTTGGCGCGCGCGTGGTCTCGGATCTGTTCGAACAGGTGGTGTTCGGCGCGGGCGTCCAGTGCGGCGGTGGGTTCGTCGCAGATCAGCAGGGGAGCGTCCCGGTAGAACCCGCGCGCCGCCGCGAGTCGCTGCCACTGGCCGCCGGAGAGTTCTTGGCCGCCGTCGAATCGTTTGTCCAGCAAGGTGTCGAGACCGTTCGGCAAGGTGGCGATGACCTGGTCGGCTCCGGATGTGGTGGCGGCGTGCTCGACCGCTTCGCGCACGCCCGGGGCGGTGAGATCGTCGCCCATGGCGATGTTGTCGGCGGCGTTCATCGGCCAGTGCGTGTGGTCTTGGGCGATGACGGCGATGGCGCGGCGTGCGATCTGCGGTTCGAGGTCGGTCACGGGTGTCTCGTCCCAGCGGACCTGGCCGGCCTGTGGCGTGTAGAGCCCCGCCAGGATCTTGGCGAGTGTGGTCTTGCCGGATCCGTTCTCACCGACCAGCGCGATGATTTCACCGCGACCCAACCGTACCGACACTTGCCGCACGGCTGGGGTGTCGCTGCCGGGGTAGGCGAAGGTGACCTGGTCGGCGGTGATCTGTTGAAACCGTCGCAGCGCTTCGACCCGGCCTGCCGCCTGAGCATCGGTCGACGTGGCGATGGCGGCGCGGCTGCGGTGGATGCGTTGTTCGGCCATCTGGCAGTAGCTCAGATAGTCGGCGAAGTACAGGCCGTCCTCGTAGCAGCGGTTGAGCGCGTGAACCAGGTTGATCAGCGAGTTCTGCCCGGTCCGGATCGCCAGCACCGCCGTCCCGGCGACCGCCAGCGGCATGATGCCCCTCCACAGCAGCAGGCCCAGCGCCGCGTACATCACCATGGTGGCCACGCCCTTGAGGACATCCCCGTAGATCCTGGCGAGCGTCTGGCGGCGCGCCAGCCCCAGCTTCCGGGCGCGGATGTGGTCGGCCAGCCGAGCGTACCGGCGCAACAAGAAGCCTCGAACGGTGAACGAGCGGACCTCCGCGGCGTGGGAGCGCTCGGTCATCAGCTCGGTCATGATCCAGCTACGGCGGTAGACCTCGACCAGCGCCAGCTCCGACAGGTAACCGAGCCGCGCGGCGCGCACCGCCGCCCATCCCTCCGGCAGCGCGGTCAGCAACAGCAGCGGCAACAGCACCGGGTGCAGCACGCCCAAAGCACCGGCCGCCGCCACGACCCCCACCGAGGCCGTGAACAAGTCGACCGCGTTGTCCACCATGGACGGAGCCGATTCGATACCGCGGAGCCGCGCGCGGTGCAGATCGTCCTGAAATTCCGAATCATCGAAGGCCGCCAGGTCCACCGCGGTCGTCACCTCATACAGCCGCCGCTCGACGATCTGCTCGACCTGCGGTCGCAGCCGACCCTGGGCCCACTGCGCGATCGCCGAGCACCCAGCGCGCACCGAAACGGCCGCCCCGACCAGCAGCAGGGCCGGCGCGGCGCCGGCCACTCGCGCTGGCGTCGGGTCGGCGGCGAACAACGCCGACAGCACACCCGTGGTGGCCAGCAGCCCGAACGCCGTGAACACTCCGGAGACGACGTTGAAGACGACCGTGACGGCCAGGTCACGCGGAGCCGCCTGCCGCCCCAGCCGCATCACCGCCAAGAGCAGCGCAGGCAGCCGCAACGCCATGGTGACCAGCCCGGTCTGCGACAACTCGGCGGCCTTGGCGGTCCACTTGTGCTCGGCCAGCCGCGGACCCAGTGGGTCCGCCGCGGTCTTGACGCGAGCGGAACGCGACCACGGCAGCCATCTCCATAACTTCACCAGATCACCTTGCCGACGGCTGTTGAGCCTCTCCGGAACGCGTCAGTTACAGATTGGTTCGCGATGGTGGTGGTGGCTGTCAGGTCATAGATCATGCTGGGTTTCATCGGCGCTCCCTGTCGGGTCCGTGTTCCTGACTGTAGGAGATGGCGCCGACACTCTGGGTGTATTCGAGGCGAGGTGGACAGGTGGCGCTGGCTCTCATGGTCGTGCCGACGATCGGGGCGCTCGGTGGGCGAGTGCGCCAGTGAGGAGGTCGGCCGCGAGTCGGAGGGACGCGGCGAGGGCGGCCAGGCCATCACTGCGGACTCGGCGTCGACGAGCGCGAGGATCTCCGCGAGCTCGTGCCGAAGACGGCGTCCTTCGCCGCTTGGGCAAGGGCAGCCTGGACGGTCGAGGGGATCCCGATCCTGTTGAGATGGAAGATCACGTGCGTTGCGACCACCGCACGTACACCTCGAGAGAGCTCGCCGGTTTCGCGAAGGGCTCGAAGTGTTCTGCCGGTGTCGGCGAACGCGGCGAGCCATTCGCCCTCGATGGTGTCCGCGCGGGCTGTGCCGAGCAGGAGGTGGCGGGCGTCGCCGACGAAGGAGGCCCACGCCTGGCGGTCAGGGGCAGGTGGCTGGAGTCCGTCGCGCTGTTCGGCGATCCTGGCCCAGACATCGCCCTGCTCGTTCCAGTCCAGGCCTGCGGCGCGCATGAGCGCGGTGCACAACACGAGCGAGTGTTCCCGCCGGTCGACCGGGTCGGTGCGGAGGTAGGAGAGCAGGTGGCGGCTGTCGTGGGCGAACAGGGCGTGGGCGGCGTCCATGCTCGCCTCGCCACCGAAGGCGTGGACTTCGGGTTCGTAGATGTCGCTAATCCAGGGGACGCCGGCGGTGAGTAGTGGGTGCACCGGGTCGTGGCCGCCGGTCTCCTCGGCGAGGAGGTAGCGGACGCGCCAGGGCCCTTTGCGGATCCACCACCATGAGGCGATGAGGCCGTCGGCCTCGGCAGCTGGCAGGACCCGGGCGAGGTGACCGATGGCGCGGCGTTCCCGCTCCTCGCGGTCGCCGGGGTACGCGATGTTCACCTGCCGCCAGGGGGTCTCGCGGAGGGGCTCGTCCACGGTGGGTCCTTTCGCAGGGTCAGCTGAGCAGTAGGCAGGCGTCCCACGAGGTCGTCGAGGTGCCGACGGTCGCCAGGGCGGCACCAGCCGACCCGTCGAGGAACCCGGCGGGCTCGCCGGCCGCGGCGGCGGCCGCGTGTTGGTGCAGGTGCCGCAGCGGTGTGAGCGGTATCGGGATGAGGGCGTCGGCGGCGATCCGGTGCCCGACCGCCAGAAGGCCGGCGGTGCCGTGGCACAGGCTCCGGTCGATGACCTGGGCCGTCTGGGCCGGGTCATTCACGCAACCGGCGAACGCGGTCTCGACGTTGTGCTGCCGGCTGGTGTCGCCGAGAGCGCGCGCGGCGAGTTGCTGGGCGCGGGCGATGCCGGGCGTGCCATAGCACCAGGACGGCCGTAGCGGGCCCTGCTGGCTCGGTTCGCCGCGGCGTATGTCGTCGAGCGTGATGATCTGCGGCCACCAGACGCCGCCGCTTGTGTGCTGCTCCCAGGTGTCCAGCCACTGGCAGATGCGTGTGATCGCTTCCGTGTGTCCGTCGACGGTGGCACCGTCATTCATCGCGAGAGCGAGGAGTGCGAGTGGGCCGGTGATGCCGTGGGCGATCCCGTGGTTGCTGTGGCCTCCGATCGGGGGCGGCTGCTGGTAGTTGGGGCTGGTCGGGCACCACCAGCCGGGCAGCCCGTCGATGGGCTCGGTGAGCCGGACCAGGTAGTCCAGTACGTCTCGGAGTAGATCGATGTTGCCGATGCGGCGCAGGGAGACGCCGAGTCCGGTCAGCCCGCGGATCAGGTCGAACTCGGCGTAGTGCGGCGGCGGGTGGTGTTGGTCGATGCGGCGGTGGGCGGTCTCCAGCCGGCGGCGTGTCACCGTCGCGGTTCCGGCGGCGGCGACGGCCCGTGCCTGGGCGAGGCTTGGATGGTCGGATCCGGCGAGGACGAAGGCGAGGGCGGGCGCGCCGTAGTAGAGGCTGGCGCCGTCGGCGATGCTGACACCACCGGCGACCGCCTGTTCCAGCGCCTGATACGCCGCATCCCATCTGCCGGTCTCCAGGCGCAGCAGGGCGATACCCGCCGCCCCGTCGGCGAGGGACTGTCCCGCCGTCATGACTTCCCCCGAGCGAGGTCGGTGTGGGCGACGGCGCGGGCCAGACGTAGGCACTGTCGTTCTGAGGCGGTGTCCACGCCGATCACCCGGGCGTGATGCAGGTGCAGCAGGTCCGCCAGCACCTGGTCCGGGTCAAGGCCGTCGCGGTCAGCGAGGGACCGGTAAGTGACCAGAGCCGCGGGCAGGTCATCGCCGCCGTAGGGGCCGCGGGCGAGGGCGAGCTGGGCGGCTTCCAGCCGTGGGCCGCTGCGGTGGGGGATGTGCTCGGCGAGCCAGCGCAGACCCTCTCCACCGGTGAAGGCGTCGGCGATGGCCATCATGCCCGCAGCTGTGGCGGCCTGCCGGTCGCTGGACAGCCGCTGGAGGGCGGCGGCCGAGTCGGCGGCGAACACCGCCTCAGCCGCGGCGAGGGTCCGTCCGGTCCCGTGGCGGGTCTCGGGCCGGTAGGTGTGCAGGGCGTAGTCGGAAAGGAGGCCGCTGGCGTAGAGCTGCTCCGCCCACTCGGCGAGGTCACGGGCAGCGTCGGCGAACGTGACGGTCTGCAACGGGATCCGTAGCCGCAGGTGGGGAGCGGGGTCGGGGTAGCGGAGGAACCACCAGCCCGCCGGTAGGTCCTCATGCCGCTTAACCAGGTGGGTGAGGATGTCGTCGCACCGGCCATACAGGCGTGCGTCCAGCCACGGCGACGCTCCGGGCCGGTGGTGCACAGTGCTGGCGGGCCGCGCGGCGCGTGGGGACCGGCGGGGTTGGGTGTCGGTGAGGGTGAGCAGGAGCTCGGCGGGTCGGCCATTGAGCCAACCGGACGGTCCGGGGGCCTCGGTGAGGGCGGCATGACCTTGCCGGTCGAGGTGGCTGCGCAGCACCGCCAGGTGAGCGGGCTCGTCCAGGTCCAGGCGGAGCCGCACATCGTCGTCGCCGACGAGCACCTCGCGCGGCAGCCGGTGACGCGCGCGGTACCGCTGCCACGCTTGCAGCCACTGCGGCCACGTCGCGGTGCGGGTGGGAAGCGTGGCTTGGCTGATCAGCCAGCGGGCCGGGTGCAGGATGGACCGGCCGCGCCGTACTCGTGGCAGGAACGGCAGGCTGCGGGCGTGCCCCCAGTCGAGCCTGCTGCACGGAGCCGTCCACGCCGTCCAGATTTCGGCCAGGAACCAGGCGAGGGGCTGTTGCATGGCCGGCAGCACACAGTTGAGCAGCAGCGGTTCGACCGGTCGGCCGGTGGTGCGGGACACCAGCCACAGCCGCTGCCCGTCGCCGGCCACCGCCAGGTCCTCCACCGTCAACTGCGGGTCCGGGCAGGCGTCGCCGACCGGCAGGACGGGCAGTAGCTCGGGGGCGCGGGCGACGGCGGCCAGCCGCGTCTCCAGGGGAGGCACGGATAGTTGCACCGTGTCCGCGCCGGGCATCGCGGTCGGCAGGCTCGCGTAGACGCGGCGGAAACGGTCCAGCTCGGCGGGGGTGAGCAGGTGCAGGAACCGGGCGGCCGCGACCCCGGCGTGGCGGGCCCCGCTGACCACCGTCAACGTGAACGCGCCCCGGTCGAGATCGTGTGGCGTTTCGGCGGCGAGGGTGAACCGGAGCTCGGTGTGCGGGATCGGCGGCCGGTCGTCGTCGTCGCGTAGTCGGCCGATCAGCTCGTCATCGAGTATCACTTCGGTGCAGCCGTCTAGGGCGGACTGCTGGGCGAGCTCGGCAAGGACGCGATCGCGGGCCGTGCACGCCGTCGGGTCGCGGCGGGTGCCCCGGTACCCGGCGGGGAACCCCAGGACGCGCAGGACCTCGCGCAGCGGTACGGCCGCGCCCGGGCCCCACCGTTCGATGAACCTGCGGTGGTAGTCGACCCAGCCAGGTCGGCGTGACGCTACGGCGACGAGCGTGGACGCGGCCTTCCGCGCCTCCTGGACAACGGCCGGCGGCAGCGTCACCGAGCAGTCGACCCGCAGATCGATTGCGTCCTGCGCGCCGGGCTTGGGCACCTTGCCGTACCAGGCGAGGTGCGCGGCCGGGTTGGTTGCGGTCATCGGTGGCCGGGCCGCCGACAGCAGCACCCCAGCTTCCAGCGACGCGGCCAGAAACCGCTCGGCCTCCGCCACGTCGGCCGATGTCCCCGTGGCGATCCGCACGGCGAGGTCGGTGAACATGATCGGTGACGCGGCGCCCTCCACTGCCAGGCGGACCGGGCCGGTCAGGTCGACCTCGACATCCCATATCCGATTGTCCGCGGCGCGGGCACAAGGGAGTACCCACGTGCCGCCGCGTGGATACCCGAGCGAGTTCGTCACCACCGCGACTTTCCGGAGGATGTCCATATCGCGCTCGGTAAGAGCTGCGCACTCGGCGATGAGTTTCTCGTCGGGCCGGTCTACGGCGCGATGCGCCTCACCCCACCGGACGTTCGCGTGCGGTCCGAACTCGACCGGTGCGACCCCGGCGAAGTGCCCGAACGGGGTCGGCCGGGTCGTCCACCGCAGCAGATATCGGACCGCGGTCTCGACCAGGCGCCGGAGCCTGCGGTCGGCCACCGGTTCGCCGGCCACGGCGCAGGTGACCTGCCGGGCCAGCTGCGGCGCCGCGGCCGTGACGGCTGCGGCGAATCCCGGCAGCGTCCATACCTGGCTCAGCCATGTCAGCCACTCTTGGGGCCTGTCGGCGGTCAGGTCGGGCCAGGCGGGCAGGGTCAGATCGTGGGGGTAGGCGGCGGCCCTGATTAACGCGGCATCGGCGACGTGGAACATACGTTCACCGTTCTCGGGGTGGTGGTCACGAAGGGGCCGGGCCCGGCCCCGCAGCAGGTGGCCGGGCCCGGCGAGCTGGACCGGGTGTCAGCGACCGCCGCCCGTGCAGGCGTCCGAGCCGGTGTTGCCCGAGCCGCAGTTGTCGTCGGTGTTGGTGGCGTACGCGCTCGCGGCCGGCCCGGCGTCGACCAGGCGCAGGTTCAGGTTCAGGTTCAGGTCGTCCATCAGTGGCTTCCCTTCTCGGAAGTGGGGGTGAAGTCCAGGACGATGCGGCTGTGCCGCTTGTCCAGGACTGCCCCGCCCGGCAGGTCACCGGCGGGGGTCAGCGCGGGGAGCACGCACAACACCGGCGACGGGCTGCCGGCGTCCACCCACGCGCGCATGTGCTCGACCATCCGCCCGGCCGCCGCGGCGGCCGCCGGTCCGTGGGCGTATGCGCCGAGGTCGAACATTCGCCCGGTCCAGCTCAGCTCCGACCGGTAAGCGAACGTGCCGTTGTGGACGGTCGCGGGCGTGCCGAACTGCCACGAGGGGGCGACGGTGCCGGCCTTGATCGCCGTGTCTTGGGCCGTCAGCACGACGAACTGCTCCACCTCGCGTGTGAGGCGGATGGCCAGCCACAGGTCCAGGTCGTGCAGAACCGTGCGGGGCGGAAGGCTCACCCCCGCCCATGCCTCCTGACGGGGCTGCGTGAGCAGACCGGCGACGGCGGTGGGATCGACCTGCTGACCCTCATCGAGCCGCAGGTGGACGCCGTCAGCGATGTCGACGTACCGCATCTCGTGGGCTCCGGCACCCTGCACCGGCACGAACCCACACTGGCGATGACTCACGCTGTCCAGCCGATCGCCGGCGCGACGCAACGCCCACGAGCGGGTCGTCCCGTGCGTCCGCAACGGTACGACGAGGACACCGTCCTCGGTCAGCTGGTCGCGCCAGGCGGGCGGGATATCCCAAGCACCGGCCGTGACGATGATCAGGTCATAGCGGCGGCCCGATTCGACCGGTTGCTCGGCGTCCGCGCACACCACGGTGACGTCGTTGTAGCCCGCTGCCGCCAGGCACGCGGCCGCCCGGTCGGTTACGTCAGGGTCGATGTCGACGGTAGTGACCGACCCGGACGGGCCGACGAGTTCTCGCAGGAGCGAAGCGTTGTAGCCGCCGCTGCCGATCTCCAGCACATGACGGCCTTCCAGGCCATCCAGCGCGTCTGCTGCCTGACCGAGCATCTCCGCGATCAGGAACGGCGCCGACACCGAGCTGATGCTCTCCTGACCGCCGGAGGCCGCCCGCCGTTTGGTGACGACGGCGGTGTTTTGATACGCCTCCTCCACCGGGACGCCGGGCGTGTACAGCTCACGGGGCACGGTCCGCATCGCCGTCTCCACGTCGGGGCGCAGCCTCAGCCCCTTCGCCGCATGATCGGCGGCCAGCCGGTCGACCATGTCTTTGCGGAGACTCTCGCTGCTGCCCATGGTGATGCCGACGCTCATGAGGTGTCCTCTTCCGATTCCAATGTGTGCGCCGCCGCGGCTCTGGGCGGCCCCTGGCCTTCTCGAGGGCCAGCTCCGGCGGGCGATCCGAGATCTGTCATCTCTTCCGCCGTGCCATGCTGCCGGACCAGCGGATCGGTTTCAGGCAGGCTCCCCGAACCGGTCATCGAATCGCCGCCGCGCTGATGTCCTGCACACGCTGGGAGACCGAGCCGTCCGGGTCCCAGATCGACACGATGGCGAGCTTCCCGATGCTCTCGCCGCCCGTCGTGTACTCGACGCGGTACGTCGGCTGATGCCGTGACGGATAGTCGCGGGCCACCACGAACCGCTCGACACCACCTCGGCGGATCTTGTCGCCCGGCTCGATGTCAGTGGCGAACGTCGGGACCCACCGACCACCGGCCGAGCTGCCCTGGTGTGCCTGCACCGGATGCTCCCTGACTCGCGTCGCTGTGTGGCAGAGACGCTAGGGAGGGGCGTAACGGCCGGTCGATGAATTGGGCGTGATTGGGCGCCCAAATCGCTTGACCGGTCGAGAGGCCAGGAGTGAAAGTCAATGCTGACTCAGGCACCACTTCCTTGGGAGACACACCAATGGTGGACTTCGTCGGCGGCGACCCCAACTCCGACAAGGCCGAGTGCCCGGCTATATGGCGTGCCCCAGGCGGCGCTTACATCCGGGGCAAGACCGTAACCGACCCGCAGCTGACGGCGAGATTCAGTGAGGACGTCGGCAAGGGCGAGGACGAGACAGACGTATGGGTACCCGACCGGCTGTTCCCCGCAATCAGGGAAGCGGTCAACGACACCTACGAGCCCGGTAGGAAGGGGCGCGGGCCACACGATTTCGAGACCCTCGCGGCGGCGGCCGAGCAATCGGTGATCCGCTTTGAGACCAGGGACGCCTACGACCGCACCGAGGCGGACGGATTCGACAAGTGGCGCGAGACCGGCGACGCCACAAACCACGATCTCGGAGAGTTCGGGGACATCGTGCAGTCGGCAGTGAGCCGTGGGGTCCGCTGGCGGCGCGTGCGTATCATCTCCCGCCCGATGTCGGAGTACATGCGGTGGGAACACGCCGTCACCCATGCGAACATCGCAGTAGGTGAAGACATCCGGTGGCTATGGCGTGATCAGGCCGCTGATCTGCTGGTACCCGCCGCTGACTGCTGGGTGTTCGACGACCGCGTGATCCGGTGGAACTTCCAACGCGGCGACGACTCCAACCCGCACATGTACACCTTCAGCTCCGACCCGCGCATCGCCCGCGACATCGCCGGAGCGTTCGAACTCGCCTGGAACCGGGCCACACCCCACGCCGAGTTCAAACCGGAGTGAGGCTCACTCCTCCAACGACGCCAGACACGACCGGATCAGCGCCCTGGCATCGTGCCCCACCACGGCGAGGTCGAACAGGTCGTCCCACGCTCGCCGGTACAGCGCGACATCGTCCGGGTGCGTGAGTGTCAGCAACCCCGACAGCAGTTCCACCTGCGCTTCAACGCTGCCGTCCGGGAACACGTCGATCTCGAATGACTCACGTGCCCGGATGCCGTGACGGTCGATGCCCATGGGGATAACCGCCACCGCAAAGACCGACGGCAACCGCATAGCCTCCATGAGGTGCTCGAGTTGCCCGCGATGCACCTCCGCAGAGGTGTACACATACCGCAGCACGGCCTCTTCCAGCAGGAAGACGAATCGCGCTCCGGGGCGGCGTAGATTCCGCTGTCGTTGCATGCGAGTGGCGACCGCCTCGGCGACATCATCCACCTCCAGCCGCCTGTCACGGCGTACCCCGCGCAGCATCTCGGTCATGTAGTCCTCGGTCTGCAGCAGACCGGGAATCACCTTCGTCTGGTAGCTGAGCTCAGCGCTGATCCGCGCGTACAGGTCGCCGACCGTGGCCTTCTGCCGCGCGTTCAGGCCGAGTGCGTGGTGTTCGCGCAACGACACCCACATGCGGGCGACATCGCGCTGTTCGGCCAGCAGCTCGGCCTCCCGTTGAGGTGAGGCCCCGCAGATCTGGCACCACAGCCGTATGTGGTTCGAAGACGCCGGCCGCTGCGCACGCTCGATCTTGTTGACGGTGGTGGAGTATCGCCATCCGGCGCGGCGCGCGAACTCCACGCCGGAGATCCCGGCATCCTCCCGCATCTCGCGAAGCTGAGTGGCGAGACGCTGCCGGGCTGCCTGCGCGCTGGATGACGACGGGTATGACATCACGTCCAATCGTGATGCACAGGCAGGTCACAGCGTCCCGGAATGGGCTATGTTGGGCGCCCTCGGCCGACAGCCGCCGGATCGCGCGTGAGTTCGACGCCGCGTGGCACCTGCGATCGGCCGCCTGTGTAATGGTGGCCCGCGGCCCGTTCCTCCCCTCGCACGGCCACCATGGGGAAGCACAAGCGCCAGGATGTGGCTGCGGTCGCGCGGGCCGGTGAACCTGACGAGCCCGCGGGCGACGAGAAGCTCGATCGACGTATCGCGCCAGGTGTGGGCGCGAAGGTCAATGGTCATGATTCCTTCGGTTGCTGGTCTGCGGTTGCCAGTGGCTGTGCGTGCGTCCATGGGGCGTGTTGGGATGCGGCTATGGGCGAGATCACGGCGGTGGTGGCCGCCACCGATAACGCGGCGCATCGCTTCCCGGTCAGCGTGAAAGGCGTGGTTGTCGATCACGACGGCAGGGTGCTGCTGCTACGGAACGAGCGCGATGAGTGGGAGTTGCCAGGCGGCAAGCTGGAGCTCGGTGAGGACCCGGCCGTGTGCGTGGCGAGAGAGATCGCCGAGGAGACGTCCTGGCCGGTGACGGTCCAGGCGATGCTGGACAGCTGGGTGTACCACATCGCCGAGGGCGTGGACGTCCTCATCGTCACCTACGGGTGCCGGCTCGACGCGGACCGGCCGCCCGTGCTCAGCCACGAACACAAGGAGATCGGTCTGTTCACCCAGGCTGAGGTGCCAGCGCTCCGGATGCCTGACGGCTACAAAAAGAGCATCGCGTCCTGGCACGCCGGTCGGCCTATGTGACGTACAACCTGGTGCTACGCCCAGCCCGTTCGATACGCGACCCAGGCGATTGCAGCGCGCGCCGCTCGGGCCTGATGGCCGCGTAGGTACGGTACGTCTGGCGGCGCGGGTTGACGTGAGCTGCGCTCCCAGTAACCGGCGAACGCGGTCGCGTAGCTGGTGATAACCGCCGGGTCGGCGCTGCGCCAGATCGGCACGTCGATGAGTGTCTCCTCGGCGGCTGCGGGCGTGTGCCCGGCCAGGATCAGGTGCGGGACGAGGTCGGTGACGTCGAGCCAGGCGGCGCCTCGCGCTGGCTGTGCCCAGTCGATCAGATACACGTCCGCCGCCCCGACCAGGAGATTCGAGGCGTTGACGTCGCCGTGGACGAGAGTTTCGCCGGCGGCCGCCGCGAGCCACCCCGTCTCCAGGTCCGCCAGCGCATCGAGATGGCGGCGTTGCCACTCCGGCAGATCGGCTGGCGGCGCTTCGGCGAGCTCATGCCACCCGTGGACGAACTCGGCGAGGTCGATCTCGGCGGGCGCCGCGCTGGCGGAAGGGCAGGGGGTCAGCACGTCGGCCAGGCCAGCGACCGTGGCGATCACACGCGGCACATCGGGTGAGCCGGCGGACAGATCAGCATGCCGGGCGTCAAGGTCGTCCAAGACGAGCACCACCCAGTCGCCGATGTCACCGTCCCAGCGGAGCCGCGGAGCAGGTGCCGTGGCTGGGAGGAGCCGGGTCGTCACGGCGTCATCGCGGTATTTCCCAGCGAGTGGATGCTCGGTGGGGATGCCCTTCGCGAACACGCGCTGCCCGTCGGCCAGCTGCAGGCGCGCGGCCAGGCCCGGGGTGAAGCCACCGCCCTGGACTTCGGCGAAAGCGACTTCGCCGAGCAGGTCGGCGAGCCCTTCGCGGAGCGAAGCGGGCAGTTGCTCCCAGCTCGGCCGGATGGCGGTGTTTGCCGGTCCGACCGTTGGCGGCGTCGTCACGCGGCGATCGTAACCGGGTAACTTCACCGAGTGCAGCAGACTACTGGGGCGAGGCAAGGCTCGACTGCTCAAGGTCGGCGGTACCCGCCGTTCCGCGCTTGCTCATCGAATCCGGACACGCAGGTCAGCAATCCCCAGTTGATCACTGAGTATGCGGAGCCCGCAAAGTAGATAACCACCACATCGGTGAACAATTCCGCATCGTATGCATGGTTCGGCGCCCGAATTCCTCTCCGTAATGGTCCCCGGCAGGAGCACCCACAAGCGCCGGTGTCGGCCACTGGTCATACGGAACGTTGGTATTGGGTCGTGTCGGACCGCGGTCCGTGGACACGCAGGTCGGCGAATGGGTCGATGCCGAGTCGCTCGATCTTGCGGCGGGTCGAGGGATGGTTAAGTACCGAACGCCAGGATGGGTAGAGCAGCCGCAGTGGGGCGGCGGGTGGATCGGCTAGGTAGTCCGCCCACGGGCAGCCGGACAGGTGAGGGCATTCATCGACATGGGTGTTGCAGTTCCGGCACAACAGACCGCGGGCGTAAGCGGTGAACGGATCGTGGTCGACCATGGTGCCGGGGCATCGCCGGCAGGCGTGGCAGTCGGCGCCGAGTGCTTCGATTAACCGGGCGCGAGTGCGCCCCAGCGGTGTGGTCAGATCCTGGGGCGGTGGCCACTGGCCGCGTGGTTCTGCGATCGGGCAGCGCTCGCGCCGGGGCACCAGGTTTGGGTCGGTGCGCTGCTCGGTGAGTGTGACGCTCCACCCGACATGCTGGACGCCCCATCCGATCGGTCGGCCGAGGTCTTCACGCCTGGCGTCGGCCGGGGCCTGGACCCGGTAGCGGCTTCCGTCGGTCCACCAACCACACCATTGCTCGTGCCAGACATCCGGCGGCGGACGCCACCGCCGCCGGAACGCCGCTTGCCGGGGACGACGACGTGGCGTGCACAGGAAAGCCCCGTCGATGAGCAGGTGGTAGCGGCCGTCGTCCCCGAGGACCGCGACCCGCTCCGTGGATGGGGGCAGCCACCGCCACTGACAAGACTTCGTCGAGCGTTCCCGGACCAGAGCGTCGACCTCGTCGTAGTCCAGCTCCAGTGCGTGCCGCCATAGCAGCGCGTCTCGGCGCTGCGACGGCAGTTCATCCAGGGTGACCAACGGCAGGGCCGGGGCAGGAGCATCCGGATTCGGCATCGTTATCCAGCACGGGAAGGTGCCCAGGGCGACCAGTCCAGTATGTCCCTTCTCCCCGACATTCCCTTTACGCAGGCGGGATGGGTGGCAGAAGCGTGGCGATGTCAGTGGCGTGGGCAGCCAGGTAGTTCGCCAACGCCGCAGGTTTGAGAGGGATGGCGTCGACCGTAGCGCGAGTGAGCGGAATCCGCTCGATGTCGTAGCGCCCCTTGGCGGGGTCGGTGAACTCCGGGCCAGATCGTTTGGTCAGATCCATTGATTCCAGCCGGCAGACATAGAAGGTGTGCACGTAGTCGATGCCTGGAGTCTCCTCGGCGAAGGTGAAGACCTGCCGGAGCCCGGTGACGGTGGCGCCGAGCTCCTCGAGTAGTTCCCGGCGCAGTGCCGCCTCCAGGCCGGTGTCCTCCGGTTCGACGCGGCCGCCTGGAGTGGTCCAGTACGGCTGTTGTCCTGGCACAGTGCGTTTGAACAAAATCAGGTCATCGCCGTCCAGCAGGATCGCGCGCACGCTCCGCTGTACGAGAGGAAGAGACGGAGCTTGCGCGGGCGTTTCGGGTGGACGGAGAACGTAGTGCTGCTCAAACCCGCCGAGGCGGGTGGCCTTGGCGGCACGCAGACGCTCCAACTCGCCCTGCCCGAGACCTTGAGCGGAGGCGAGCGCGTACACGACCTCCAGGACGTCGACGAGTTCGGCTACCTCACCGGAGGCGATGAACTCCCCGACCTCTTCATACAGCTTGGCGCGCAGCAGCATGGTGTACTCGCCGTCGCCGGCGACCCGTACGTCGGGTCGGCGGCTGGCGGAGCCGATGAGGTCTGGGACGCGGTCGCGTACCAGCTTCTCTCGCCTGCCGGGCCCGCGCTTGGTGCGATGGGTCAGGTGGCCATCGCGGCGGTCGAGAGCCTGCACCCATTTCACCGCGGCCGCGGCCATCTGAACGAGCTCGGTGCGCAAGGCCGTCGGGTCCGTTTCGGCCAGCGCCTCGAAGAACTCCTCGATCAGGAGGTGCCGCCAGGTCAGCCGGGCGCCCGCCCACGCCGCACCGCAGTCACGTTTCGCCGCCTCAGCTGCGGCGGCATGCTCGTGGCCCGTGCCGTCGGGGAAGTCCTGGATTCCCCACAACTCGTCCTGAGCGGCTCGCTCAGCCGCGACATCCGCCAGCACCCGCGCGAGCGACCGCGGCACTCCCGAATCACCGGGAGCGGCGACCCCATACGGGGAATTGGCCTGGCTCATCGAAGGCCCTTTCTGACGCGTCGTAGACGCCCGAACGATCGGAGGGCGACCGGCGCGGGTCAACCACAGCACGTACGTTCAGGTCGACGCTGCTGCCGTGTCCGTACTTGAGACACTCCCACAAACCGGTGGCCTATACGGCGCGGTTCGCCCGGGACCGGATCCGTACGATGCTGAAAACAGCCAGGTCGCCAGGTGGACGGGAATCAGGATGGCGAGCAGACAGCGGGAGGCGAGCCAGAGCGGGGGCCACGACGGCGGCGTACAGGGCGGAACCGGTGGCCCTCACCCGCGCCACCCTCGCGGGACCCGATGCGACTTCGGTCCGGCGACTACCTCATCCCGATATCGGCCAACGAGATCCGCCGCCTATGCGCGCTCCTACGCCGGCCACTTGCCAGACATGCGCCAACTGGATCAGAACGTCCACCACTGACGTAGCCACCAGCCACGGTCGTCCTTTGCGATCTCAGCGATGGCGGGATCGCCGTTCAGGGTGGTAGCGATCCGATAGAGCCGCCCCTCCCAACTGGACAGCACACGGAGGGGGTAGCGACTTCCGCGCCAGACGATTACGGCTGGTCGGCCAGCCGAGGTCGTCTCGGTGGTGATTCTCTTGGTTGAGAAGTGCTGGCATACACACAGGCTAGTCGAAACTATGTTCGACCGTGTGGTCATTTCGTCTGTGGCGTGCCGTGGCTCACGCTGTGCCTGTGACCCGTGCGTAATTGGCGGATGTGAACGATAGATGGCGGACGCTGGTTGACCCGGTCCGTGCAACGTCATCAGCCGGCTCACGCCGGTTGGAACGTGATCGCGGTTGTTGGCACCGGGCTGTTGCTCGCAGCGGCGTGTGCGCGGATCCCGAGACCGCATTGGCGGCACCGGGACCGGTCCCGGTGCCGGTGGATACCGTGGTCGGGTGCGGACGACGCGCAGGGGTGGGGGCGGCTGCTCCATCGGACGGGCCCGGTGCGGAAGCGCGGCCCGACCACTATCTATGGAGTGAAGGTCTGTGGACGATCGACAGGGTGACGCCCCTTACCGGCGCCGGCTGCAGCCGCCGGGTCCACCTCCTGGTCCGCCGCCGACGCGGAACGACTCCCGTCTGGTGATCGTGCTGGTGGTCGTTGCCGTTGTCATCTTCCTCGGCGGTGGCGTGGTCGGATGGGCGGTCGGCTCCAACGGGCACAAGTCGGCGCCGGCCGCGCCGACGCCGTCCCCTTGGCCCGACAATGCCGACGTATCGGTCTATCTGTGCAGCAAGACCGCGTCCAGCGCCAAGTGCAACGGTATCGATGCGACGCCGGACCAGAAGCGGCAGATCGAGTCGGAGCTGCGACGGATGCCGCAGATCCAGTGGGTGCACTTCTTGAATCGACAGCAGGTCTATGAGCAGGCCAGGAAGCTGTTCAAGAACAGTCCTTCGATCGGCGAACTCCGGTACGAGGACTTTCCGGACGCCTTCCGAGTGAAGCTGAAAGATCCTAAGCAGTATCGGGCAGTCGTCGCTCAAATACAGAACCGTCCCGGCGTCGACCAGGTCGTAAGCCGGTTCGCGGCGCCCACCCCGTGACCGGCCGGGCCGAGTGCCCGGTGGCCCATAGCGATCCGGCCGCACCAACCCCGAGTCGTGCGGGGTCACTGACAAAGCACAGGATGTCGTGCAGAAACCGGCGGTCCCTCCCCCTTCGATGATTCCGAACCGAGATCAACGTCCGCCATCTATCGTTCACATCCGCTAACACGGGTCACAGGCGCACACGCAGGCCGAACACGCCATCGTCATCGTCGGTCCGCAGAGCGCACTGGACATGCCGTTGCACGTACCGATGTACGACGCAACACCGCACTCACATGCCGACTCGACGACAGGCTCATCCACATCCAGTGATGCCGCCATCGCCTGAGGCCTATCCAGAGAAGGGGCGGCATGTCCACGCCGTATTGCACCCTCTTGTTCCGGTCAGGCTTGCGATCGGTCCTCAGCTTGATCGGCGAGGCGGGTCAGTTCCGCGGCGAGCTGGCGGGCTCGGTCTGGGGTGAAGTAGTACACGGAATCACCGCCGTCCGACAGGCAAACGTGGGTGGGGCCGGGGGCGGCGGCGAGGGTGGGCACCCATGAGGTCAGCTCAAGTTGCAGGTCGGCGTCTTGGCCGTCGTCGCTGAGGCCGGCGGCGTTGTCGGAGATGGTGGTTGTCGGGCCATAGTGGAAAAAGCCGTCGTCGACGTACAACGGCGTCGGCTCGGCGCCGAAGTGATTGCGAGTGCACCAGGACGGGCACGGCTGAAGCGTAATGCCCAGGGCCTTGAGCTGGTCATCCACGGTTCCAGGCGGCTCGATTGGATACTGATCCATCAAGTTGGTCTCCCTTCCCAGGGATCGTCGGCCGGTTTGAGGCTAAGGCGCCACACACACCCTCGTGGTCGGGCGTTGGCGAAGCCATCCCACGGTGATATATCGCCCCGGGATGGACCGGACCAGCCATATCCCGTCGCGGTTCCGGAACCGGGGACGGGGATTGGCGATGCCAGGAGCGTCGTAGGCCGACCGACAGGGACGCCGCCTCGGCGCTTTCATCCCGCCGGGCATCCGCACGTGCCGATGGCGAGTCGCCCGTCGGTCATGCGGCTGAGGGGCGGCATGAAGGCGTCGGCCAGTCGATCCTCCAGGTCGTCGCCTCCACGTACGGCACCAAATCGTCCTTTTCGCTACGGCGGAACGGCGATTCGCTGACCGGTGTCGGCGGCAGTGGCGATCAGCCCTGCAGACCTGTGGCGAATCGGGAAGGTGGTTCGCTGGGCTGATCCGCCCGTAGGCGAACCCGATCAAATGTCGGCGTCGTCGCTTTGGTGGGTGCTCAGGTAGTGGTCGAGAATCTGCTGTTCGCCTGCGGTCTCCAATAGCAAAGTGACGGTCGGGTCGGCAGGTGGGATGGGTTCGTTGTTGAGCGCGGTGGCGATCTTGTCGAGGGCGGCCAGAGGGATGCTGCTGCGGGCGAGTGCATCGACCAGGTCGGGGTATCGGGCGGCGGCGGCCGTGCGTAGCCGCCCGAGTAGGTGGTGGCGGCGCTGGTGGGCGTCCTGTATGTCGGCCGGTCGGGTGACGGCCATTTTGCGGGTGTCCGGTTCGGCGACGATGGCGCGAAGGGCTTCAACGAATCGGGGGCCAGCGTTGCGGAGTTGGAGTAGTCCGGCGTCGGGGGTGGCGGTGGCTTCTTCGACGCTGGTGAACCCGTGACGGTCGAGCAGGTTGTAATACCGCGATTCCAGGTGGGGGCGGAGGGTGGATAGGGGTGTGGTGGTCTCGGGGAGCTTGTGAAGTTGCCAGGCATTGACGGCGCCGTCGCCGAGCAGGCTGCGGGCTTGTTCGGCCAGCGGCGAGGAGCCGACCACATGCACCACGCCCGGAGCCACGGCGAATAGCAACGCCGCATCAAGTGCTCGACCGCTCGGTGATTGGCCGTCTACGACCTTAGAGGCGTGTTTGCGGAGGCTGAACTGACTGAAAGTATGCCGGAGTGCGTCAGCTAGATCGTTCCCTGCGGGCTCACTCATCATCGCGTCGGGCGGCGTGCAGTGGGTGTACCGGGCGGTCCGCTCAGGCAGGCCCGGCCATGTCGGATCTGGTGACTGGGGATACATCTCGCGGCGGATCTTACTGCCAGAGCGCGTGCACGACGTGGCTGATGAAGGGGCTGCGGTCGTGGCGGCGCGCACCAGACACCGATCTGTGTCGCGGCGCCTGACACCCCCGGACGTTTTCTACGGTCCCCGGACACCAGGTCGTGCGCCGGAAGTCGAATCGATGGTGTCCAACAAATACCGGGCCGAGCTGCAGATCGCCCGCGCTCTGTCGCGGCGGCCTCCCCACGGCTGCGCTGGGGCGGCCAGATCGCGGTGTGGGTGGTCCTCGCCCGCGACGACATCGATAGGCGTAAGGCCGACCGGGCGTCGGGATTCCCAGATTCTTCACGGGCGGTCGACATGGTCGCCTCCGCTGTTGTCCTCAGGCCCTGCCGGGTGCCGGAGGTATCGGCCGCAATCGTCGAGCTCGCTGACCTGGTCCACGGCTGGGTGGCGCGAACTGGCCCGGTCGCCGCCTGCGGAGCTGGACGATTGGGCACGTCATAACCTGTGGACCATCTCGTCGACAGCGAGACCACCTGGCTGGACGCCGTCGACGGCAAAACGCATCTGCCGCGGTGACATCAAACTTCTCGAACCTGCTGGTCATGAATATCTTGGGCGAAATGTCTTCGGCATGACCCGTACCGACTCGCAGTAAGAATGCCGTCCAGGGACTCATGGAAGCTCTCGCGAGCAGCGGGTGACGTCAGGCTCGACACGGTTACCGGAGTGGCCCAGCATGGCGGTTGTCCGGCACGGTGCGCTTGAAAAGAATCAGGTCGTTACCGTCCAGAAGTGGAGTTGTAGCTTCAGCAGCCATGATCGCATGGGACAGAGACGGTCAACGGCGCGGCGTAAGCTCAACTCCAAGCGCGGTCATTTCATCAGCCGGGCGAAGGTGGCACGGGCGCGGCTGGTGACCTCGATGTCGTCGTGCTCGGTACCCCACTGCAGGCCGCTGAGGGCATCCAGCGCTGCCAGGCAGGTCAACGCCTGCAATTCGTCGTCGGAAAGGGGCCGGTCGTACCCGTCCAGGAATGCCTCACGAAGCTCTGGTCGCGTGTCCCAGCTGCCGTACTCCAGGCGGATCAGGTCCCGTACCGCGGGGCCCGGCTCGGACCGTTCGAAGTCGATCAGTGCCAGTCGGCGGGTTCGCCTGTCCCATAGGAAGTTGCGAGGCATGAAGTCTCCGTGTGTTGCCGTCACCGATAGTCGCGGCTCGATCACGGACAAGGTCGTGGCGCACGCTCGAACGAACGCGACTTCCCGGGCGCTGAGTAGTCCATCGGCGCGACGAAGATGTTCCTCGCACCGCCCCACGACACGCCCGATACCCCGAACGTCGGGCACTGTGATCGGCGCACTGTGTATCCGGCGTAGAAGCCCCCCGGCCTGCCGATATACCTCCAGATCCATCGAGGGCGAAAGCGAAAGGCCTTTCACGATCGCACCCGGCAGACCGGTGATCACGATGGCCGCCAGATTCTGATCGGCGGCGATGAGCTCAGCAGCCCTGCCGCCTCCTAAGAACGGCACGATCTCCTGGTAGGCGGTGACCTCCCGCTTGTGAAACCGCGGAGAAGGGTGTCGCTTGACGAAGTATTGGCGGGCCGTGGCCGTGGTGATTTCCCACACCGCTGAGTTTTCCCGTGGCCATGACCGGTCAGTCACCGAGATGATCTCCCCGACGGCCTGCTGCGCCAGTTCCACGACGGGCAGGGGCATGTCCACGGTCTCTATTCAAACCCTTCCAGGGCCGCCGTACGGCTCAGAGACACGAGGATTCCACTGGCTCGGGGGCCACGCCGGTCCGAGACGGCGGTGAGGGGATGATGGGCCGGTTGAGGCCGAACTGGTCGGCGGCCGGGATCGGGGCACAGGTGACTCGGGGATTTCGAAACCGTACGGATCATGGGGCGCCAGTCTGTCATCTCGGGATGGTGCTGATCGTCGGTCGGCTCGTCGCTTCCCTCCTGCGGCCGTGCTGGCTTGTCCTTCGGGTGAGTTGCATTGCCAGCAGGCAAACTTGGGATACCTCTACTCGCCGAGCGCTCAGGAGATACTGTGATCCGCCACTTCACCGCCTCTGCGATCATCCTCTCCCACGACCACGTACTCCTACTCAACAGTGCGAAGGGAAAGGGCTGGATCTATCCCGGTGGACACGTTGAGCCGGGCGAAGACCTTGCGCAGGCGGCACTTCGTGAGGTTCGTGAGGAAGTAGGGCTGGAGATCGAACTCATCACCGAACGGCGGTTCTCTCATCCGAAGATCGAGGAGGTGCTGTTGCCGTTCACCATCATGGACGTGCCCGTCCAGGACAAAAAGATCGGCCCGCACCGGCATCTCGACGCCGTTTACGCGGCCCGCACGCTGACCACGGACATCGCTCTCGACGCCGCCGAGGCCCGTGGGTACCGCTGGGTGCCGGTCGGTGACGTCCCGTCGCTCCCGGTGCCAGCCGAACTCCCCGACCTCATCACGGCTGTTACCAAGTACGCCGTATTGATCAAGTCATGACCTGCGCCATGGAAGATCCGCGCTGTTCGTGTCACTGCAACCATCCGACGCCAGCCGCGGCTACGCCTGGCCAGGAGACCGCTCGCTGGCGGCTTCTGGTTGAGGGCCCGGTGCTGTACCGGACCGGTGAATTCGCGGCGAGTGGCGAGTGGTGGACGGACACCATGTGGGAGCGTGAGCGAAGGTTGGTGAGCCGGAGACAAGACTGCGAAGACGTCCAGCGGAAAGCGGCCGACGCTGCCAGGCGCCGATCGGCTTCTGCCCCGGAATGCCACCCGCCAACGTCAGCCGATGAGTTCCCCTCATATGACTCGATGACCAGACGGCCGAGTATCTGGTTGGCTCCCGGCCGTCATGGCATCACTTATCATCCCGACTCGATACGCACGCATCGTCTCCTGGCCGCGCCAGGCATCCATCAAAGCAGCCGCGCGCCGGATCGGATCCACGCAGCATGGCCACTCTGCGAGTCATTGACGGCCCATGACATAACGACCCGTGGCGGGAGGCTCTACCACAGCCGGCGACTTACAACGGGGCCTATCGTGGAGATCAGGACACGGCGCTCACGACGTCGGTGGTCTCTTTGTCTTCGCGGGGTGGGGCATCGAGCAGCGTGAGGGCTCGGACGTCACGGCTGCACAGCGGTGCGAGGTTCGCGACGGCCAGGACGAGTCCGCAGCCGATCAGTGTGCCGCGTACGCCGATCGCGCCGGTTGCTGGTGCGACGAGCAGGTATCCGGCGGGTGCGAGTGAGATCTCGCCGATGCTGACGAAGGCCGAGACCCGGCCCTGCTGGTCGACGGGTACAAGTTGTTGCACGGCGGTCTGCCACACGACGGTCGAAATCGACAAGCCGGCCGCTGCGACCACCACGGCGGCCATGACGACCGGTAGCGGCGCGCCGGCGGCCATGAGTGGATCCGGAATCGCGAGCGCGGCGGCGCCGAGGCAGTTCACCCACCCGGCGCGGCGGGGACGCCACAGCAGTGACACTGCTGCGCCGGTTGCCATGCCGCAGCCGAGGCTGGAGGCGATGAGACCCCACGCCCACGCCCCTCCGAAGTGTGCTTTCGCCCAGGGTGGGCCGAGGATGCCGTAGCCGATGTGCCAGGCGGGGACCATGACCGCCGTACCGATGAGGCAGGTCCAGATCCAGGAGCGGGTACGGACCGCCCGCCATCCTTCGATCAGGTCCGTGCGGATGCTGGCCGCCTGACGCGGTATGCGCGGCGCGGGGATCCCGGCGATCAGCAGCGCGGAGGCGAAGAACGAGATCGCGTTCAACCCGACGCCGTAACCGGCCCCGGCGGTGGCCACGATGGTGCCGCCGATCGCGGGCCCGATGGTGACGATGGTGTGCCGGGACAGTTGCGTGAGCGCGTTCGCCTCGCCGAGCTGGTCTTTGGGGACGATGACGCTCATCAGCCCGCTCTGTGCCGGGGAGCAGAACGACGCGGCGGCCGAGTTCGCGGCGGCCAGCGCCGCCAGGTTCCACACCTGGGCCCGGCCCGCGAAGATCACAACGCATTCGGTGACGGTGACCAGGCCGATGATGGCCTGGACGACCGCGATGATCGCCGCGCGGGGCAGCCGGTCGGCGACCACTCCTGCGAGTGGGCTGAGGAGGATTCCGGTGACCATGTTCGCCATGAGCACCATGGCGATCCCACTCGGGCCGCCACCGCTGGCCAGCACGGTGAAGGCGAGCGCTCCGACCTCCATCGTCGTCCCCGCGGCGTTCACCTGATTCGCGATGAAGTAACGGCGGAACCGGCGGTTGTCTCGCAGCGGGCCGGTGATCCGCCGCAGATGCGCGGCGACCGGGTCGGAGAAGCCGAGGCGAGCTGTTAAGCCGGACCCGCTCACAGGGTGAAGACGCCGACACGACACCCGATAGCGGGGTTAGCAGGCTCGTTGTCGTTGTCCATATCGCTGTCGCCTCCGATCGTGCCGCTGCCTTCGGGCGGGGACACTACGCCACCGCGGGCATGATCGCTGCTAGTGACGCGAAGCCGGCCGGCTCTTCCTCGGCCTCCGAGACACCAGCCGCCGCCACGCCGTTCGGGTGCCCCGGGGTCAGGCCGATGGCGTGTCCAGACATTCCAGAGCTTCGGTGAGGTGGCGTCGGATGACGAGCTGGCTGATCGCGTCGGTGTCGGGATCATTGAGCCCGTGGAGGGCCTGGAACAGGTACCAGTCGATGATCCAGATCCGGTGCCAGAGGATGCTCCACCGCTCGACCGGCAGCCCACCCCGGTCAGCGAGAACCTCAGGAGGTCCTCCAGCGACGACATAGGCATCCAGCAGAGCCCGGAACTTCGCCGTGTCGGGGACGGTGGTGGTGCCTTGCCAGGAGATCAGATCGAGCAGTCCAGGACCGGTGAACGCGCGGGCCCAGTCCAGCAGCCGCCATTGGCCGTCAGCGTCGATGTGCAGCGAGGTGGGGTGGAATTCGGAATGGCAGAGCCCGAACGGCGGCAGCTCCGCCCCATACGCGAGGTCGGCGGCAGAGGCGAGCAGAACCCGAAGTCCGTCTTGGACGTCGAGGACATTGGTGTCCCACCGGCCCGAGCTGACGAGCTCGGACAGGCTGGTCATCGCCTGCTGAGGAAGGTCGGCCAGGCCAGCGGCGTTCAAGAGCGGGACATTGAGTGATGGGCCGGGGACGGCATGGCTGGCGACAGCGGCGGCGGCTGCGTCGGCCAGTGTGGGCTCGCGGAACGCTGGCCCGAGATCTTCCAGCAACATCCCCGCGAAGCGAGGCCGTTCAGCGACCGCGAGCAAGCGAGGGGTCGGGACGCCGTGCTCGGCGGCGTACTTCAGCAGCCATGCCTCACCGTGCAATGGCGCCTCAGCGACCTTGAAAATGACCGTCTCGGAGATGCCGCCGGCGCCGTGATGGAGACGCTCGACGGCTGACATCCGCCAGGCCCGCACCGGCTCCCGCCGCACGCGTGTGTCATCCCAATACTGGGTGGTGAGTTCGGTGAGCAGGCTCTGAACGGTATCGGCGTCCACGCCGATCATCCTCTCCTGAACGGCCAGCGCCAGAGACGAGCATCGCGACCTGACCTGACGATCCGCCGACCGAAGCCCTGATGCATCAGGTCGCAGCCCCCGTACCTGAAGCCGCGTGGCGGGCTCCTGCGATGTTCGAACTGGACGCCGAACTCGACGACTGCGGGTACCCCGGTCCGGCGGTTCGCCTGGCCGCCGCCTGCCGGCTCGCGCTCACCATAGGCATGATCGGCCCGTGATCAGGCGGTCGCAGTGGTGGTCAGTCCGCAGGCCGTCCGGTGGCGAGGTCGAGGAGTTCGAGTCGTTGGATGATCGTGTGCCGTACGCCCTGGTCGAGCTGGGCTTCTCTGAACTAAGAGACGCTCAACGGAGCGGTTCGGGCACCTGTTCCCATTTTGGAGCCTTCGTCGAGGCGGCGCAGGATGTTGGCCAGCAAGATCATGGACTACTTCACCGCGGCCGGTCGGGCCCTCGGGGCACGAGGCGCGGGAGCAAGGCATCGCGGTCAGCGCAGGTGTTCGCCGATCGCTGCTCGGTGAACGAGCGGCAGGATCTCTTCCTGGAGCGCCTGGACGAGGACTGGCTCATGGGCGGCAATATGGTGCAGCGCCGAAGCTAGCGCGGCTGCCCCCTGCTCATCTGCGAGAGCGGTGAGAATGGCGGACACCTCCAGCTCGGTCGGCACCAGGCTCCCCTTTGAGCGTGATTTACGTCGTTTCGCCCGTTGTAGCTCGTTGTGGCGGAGGATCACATGGATCGCGGCGACGGCATCGCTCACCTTGCCGCGGGCCTCTTCGGTGAGCGGGTAGGTAGCGATCTCCTCGGCGAAGTCCGCCCAACCGTCAGGGGCTTCGGGAGCCAGGTTCGCGCCCTCGCGCTTACGCACCGTAGCCAGCCAAGGAGCGCTCCCGCTGTTGTATACCTTCATGTCGCGCTGGACCAGCCTGGTTGTCAGTCGGGCCACTGCGGGACCGGCAAGCGCGTCACGCAGGCCTTCAGCGACCGTGTGCCGTTGGGGCTCACCGGTGTCGGCGAATCGCGCCAGGATGTGGACCGTGTCGAGGAGGTCGGTCGACGGCGGGGCCCACAGAGTCCGCAGGCCCTGGGCGATAAGACGGTCTCGCCACCTGGGCAGAGAACGGGTCATCCCGTCGTCGATGAGGTCGAGCGCCAGTCTTGGGCCGATGGGGACGATGCTGCCGAGCCGTTCGTGAGCACGCTCGTCGATCGTTTCCACGAGTTCGATCAGTGCCTGGTGCTGGTGCTCTTGCGGCACGGAGAACAGACGGCCAGCGGCGAAGATCCAGGTGTTGCGCCAGTGCGGGCTGGCGGCAGCGATCCGCAGACGGTGGATGATGACATCCAGCGGACCGGTGGTCAGATGCATCGCGGCCATGAGCTCTTGCAAGGACCGCACATCGAAGCCGTAGCCTTCGTCACCGCGGGGGGCGATCAGCACCAGGCGTCGGGTGGCGGCGTTGACAATCTTCGTCAGCAGGTCCGAGTCAGCGCCCGAGGGCTTAAATCCCGCCTGGTCGAGCACCCCCCAGGTGATGTTGCGCAGTTCCTGGTCGGTGAGGGCGGCGTCAGAGCGGTCGCCAACCTCGCTGCGGTCCTGCAGTTCGAAGCCAATGCGTTCATGAAGTTGCTGGATCTGCTGCCCGTGTTCTTGGAGGATCCGGCTGAACCCGGTGTGCTTGTCCCGCTCGCGCCGGAAGATGGTTTCGTAATAGCCCCAAAAGAGGCTGAATCGGTCGGGGGCAAGCTTGCCTGCCGCGCCGATGATGATCGTCATGATCAGTACTTGCAGGGGTGTGCGCAGCAGGTTCCGCAGGGCGTCGTCGGCTGCGGCGCTCTCCAGTTGCCGGGTGACCCTGTCAATGCGGTCGAGGTCATTGCGGAGTCTGATCTTGGTGACCAGTGTGCCGTAGCGGACGGCTTCGGCGGGCTGGAGGTAGTCCAGGTCGATGCGTTTGAACTGGGTCGGCGCGATCGTCTCGGTGAATCCCATGGGCCTGGTGGTGAGCACGACGAACAGGTCGCAGTCGTCGGCGTCGGCGTTGGTGACCAGTTCGGTGACCCGCTCGATGAGCCGTTTACGTACGATCGGGTCGGTGACTTCGTCCAAGCCGTCCAGCATGAGGAACCAGGGCCAGCGTCTCATCCACGCCAGCAGGTTGTTCGGCTGGACCTTGCCTGCGTCCGAGCGCAGGGAGATCCGTTCGGCGATGTAGCGGATCAGGGTGGAGTCGATGTTCTGGCCGTGATCGCGAGCGTATTCGGCTAGATCGATGCGCATCGCCCAGCGGCGGTGGCGCGGCATAGCCCGCCCGAACCTGCTAAGCGCCTGCCGCATCCCGCCGATCAGTGCCTGATGGTGGGTGCTCAGGTCCTCCGCCCCCGACAGCATGGCCGCCCGGTATGCCTGGACGAGGAACTTGGAGATGGTGGTCTTACCGTTGCCCGGAGCACCCGCGATGATGAGGTGGCGTGGGCCTTCGACCGTGGTCAGCTTCGGTCTCAGCATCCGCTCACCGCGATCGAGTACGTCCTGGATCACGGTTCCGCTGCCGACGTCGTGGCCGAGCGTGACCGGCAGGTCGATGACGACCTGATGGACGGGCAGCCCGGTCGTGTCGCCGGCGCCAGCCTCGTCGAAGTAGATCATGCCTTCGCCGACCAGCGTCGTACGGGCGTGCGCGCGCAGCGCGGATTCGAGGTTCTCTGGCGAGACAAACCCGCTGATCTGCGACAGGTTGGCGAACACATCGGCCGCGGTGAGGAACCCGGGGAACGCTTGCCTGACCGCCAGGCTGGTGTTCAGCAGAGCCTGAATCTGGTTGCCATCCCACACGCGCCATTTCCGGATGCGTTTAATCCGATGCAGACGGGCCCGCCGCTCGGCACCGGTCCCGACGTCGCGGCTGCCGTCTTCCAGACTTGCCACGTACTGGCTGATGCTGGCATTGATGAAGTCATGGCCGCCCGAATCCGGCACCGGCGTGAGCGGCACGTTAGAGATGAAGACCAGGAAGTCGGGAACCGGACTCCTGCCCGAAGGATCAGCCCAGGCATCGAGTTCCTCACGCACCTGTGACCACAACCAAGCGGCGTTAGCAGTGTGCCGCGACTCCAGCGTCTCCTTGTGCTTAACCTGGAAGACCGTGTACCCCTCCCAGACCTCGCTGGCCTGGTCCTCAGTCGCCTTCCAGATGAGTTGGCCCTTGTAGTAGAGGTCCCTGCCGCCGTCGCGGCCCGACCCCATCACCTGCACACCCGGACCGAACGCATCCAGCAGGAGCGCAGCGGCGAGATCCTGGAAACCCGTGCTACCCAACTGCTCCAGGTCGTACGCCATCGCACACCTTTCCACCATCCGCGGGCACCGACATCTACGGAGGAACCGCACCGGCCGGGCGGTATGCCGCCATCAGCCACAGACCTGCCTATCACGAACACCGGCATCGCCAACGACGGTCGCCAATATACGCATATCGCCTGGCAGCGACTCCTTCTGCCACAGGCCACGCACCGATGTCCTGAAGACGACGGTGCAGCTCGCCGTTGACCCGCCCGGCTGTGCACGCGTTTTCCCGCATAGGTCAGCTGGGTCGCTCAGCGAGTTATGCGCCTTCATCCCGTTTTCTGGACGACCTATGTATGTATGTCGTACTGGCGTGATGGTTCACGTGTGTGAACATGTCTTGACATGGTCGCGCGTCGATCCGTGCGGGCGCCTGACTTGGCTGGCAAGCTCGACGGTCCCGGATCGATTTGTCGTGATCGAGGTGTGCGTGTGTCGGTCGCCGCGTTTGCTCCGCATCTGCAGGACACAGTTGATCGGTTCGCTCGATCACTGACTGTTCCGTCGGCGCTGCTGGAGATCCATCCCAGGCGGAAGGGGCATCCAGGGAAGTACGCGGCGCTGGCCCCGGCGATCACGGTTGGGGTGGTTTCGGCGTTCGAGGGGTTCGCTGAGGACTTCCTGGCGATGGTGCTTTATCTGCAGGGACAGAGCTTCGCTCAGGTGACGAAGAAGGCGGACCTCACCAACCCGAGCCTGGTTGACTTCAAGAACGTGATCATCAGGGACTTCCCCAGTGTGAAGTCCAAGCTGGGCGTCGACTTCGAAGAGACGCTGTGGAGGCCGCCTGCCGTTGGAGCGAAGAGCTGGTGGAAGGCGGAACCGATCGGCTGGGAGAAGCTGCTCGAGGAGTCGCAGGCCTGGATCCAGGTCAGGCATTGCCTAAGTCATGGTCTGACGAGTGGCTGGAGCACTGAGCGGTGGCCGGGGCCGGCCACCAAGGGCGGCAACAAGAGCGAGGTCCCATGGGCGAAGGAGGTCCTTCGGCCGATGCGGGGTGGGAAGCACTCGCTGGTGATCCATGGCGCGATCAGTTGTGCGCGAATCTATCGGGCGGGCGCTGTTCACCTCGCAGATCTGGTTGCCGAGGAAATCGGGCAGAAGCTGTCGTGGAACAAGGTCCCAGAGTTTCCGCTGGGCCCGGAGCCGAAGAAGTAGAGATGAGCGGCATGACGCCTTCGAGCACCAGCACGGATCGCTTTCCATGACCTGCGCTTCGAGGGTTGCTACGCGGGTGTCGAGGAAGCCCTCGTCAAGGGCCCAAGTCCGGAAAGAGCTTTCTCCAGGCCCGCGATGACGCGGGCAGTGCGTTCGAAGGCCGCGTGCAGGAAATCGGCGACTGCACTGCCGGGCTCGTCGACGTCTACCGCCTGGCGTTCAAGCCCTTGTGTGGACAACCCGTGCGCACGCTCCCCCTCGGGTCCTGATCGACAAGCAGAGGCCGGTACGCACCGCGCTGCAGAACTGCCCACCCGCCGAGCGCCGCTTACCCCGCTCGCTCGCTCTTGGCCAGCGATGCGAGCAAAGCGGCAGCGCCAGGCCGGACGCAGACCCCCGCGCCGTACTCGAAGGCGCCTACGGTTGGCGCGGCCTCACTCGCCAGGCCTGCGAGCCGTCACCGCGCACGCGGCCGACTCGCTGCTCGATCTCGTGCGTGGGGAACGTCCGGATGTCCGGCATCGCTTGGGTCTGCCTCACGCGGGGCTACCGGCTCTGGATTGTCCTCGGCGACGCGCTCGTCGGAGGCTGGATGTCCAACGCATCCGATCTCCTTCCGTTCGATCTGGCCGGCGTCACCGCGGGCGGGCGGGATCGCGGACCTGGTCCAGGCGAGTGTGACCCCCGATGATCCGCCCGAGGCCAAGCCCTCCCCGCAGGGCGTGTGATGGTTGTGCGATCGCCTGAGGGTGTCCGTCCACCAGGCGGTGTTGGTCGGGGATTCGGTGACGGACATGGTCGCCGGCGACCGCGCGGGCGTCCGTACGGTGGCGTGCTTGTGGGGAGTCGGCCGCGCCCAGGACCTCACCCGGTGCAGACCGTGGCGCACCGTAACCAGCGTGGCCGAACTGAGCGCGCTGCTGCTGGCGAGTTCGACTGTGGCGCCGCCCCTGACCAGTCCACAATCGTGTCCGCCCCGATCAGCGACAAGCGACCGGGGCCCGACAGATTCCACTTCTTGAATGCGAGCGAAATCATATGGTTGCTGTTCCGGTCCCGGGATCGAAGAGCATCACCAACCGGGCGTTGGTCCTGGCCGCGGCCGCACAGGGCGTCACGGTCCTGCAGCGGCCGCTGATAGCCGATGACACCCAAGGCTGCGCCGCCGCTTTGACCGCGCTCGGCTACGACGTCGACGCCCCCGGCGGTGCGGCCGAGTGGCGGATCGCCGGCCGTCCGAGCGGCCCGGCGGTCACGACCGCCTCGATCTACACCCGTGATGGAGCGACCGGTGCGCGGTTCGTGCCTGTGCTCGCCGCAGCCGGCCACGGTACCTTCCACTTCGACGCCTCCGAGCAGATGCAAGCCCGGCCGATGGCGCCGCTGCTGGCCGCACTGCGGCAGCTGGGTGCGCGTATTGACGGCGACGCACTGCCCTACACGATGCACGCGGACGGGCTCCGCGGCGGTGATGTGGTGCTGGATGCAGGGATCTCCAGCCAGTTCCTGACCGCGCTGTTGCTGGCCGGGCCGCTGACCCGCGATGGGCTACGCGTGACGGTCACCAAGCTGGTCTCGGCGCCCTACATCGACATCACCATCCGGCTGATGGAGGCGTTCGGCGCCACGGTCGACCGCGAGGGCAACCGCTTCACGGTGGCCCCGGGCGGCTACACCACACCGGGCACGTTGCCGGTCGAGCCGGATGCTTCGACCGCGAGTTACTTCCTGGCCGCGGCGGCGATCACCGGGCGCACCGTCACCGTACCTAGGCTCGGCAAGGACTCAGCCCAAGGCGATCTGGCCTTCGCCCAGGTCCTGGCCGACATGGGCGCCAGCGTCACGCTAGAGCGCGATCAGGTCACCGTGACCGGCCCGGCCCAGCTGGGCGGCATCACCGTGGACCTGCACCACGCATCCGACACCATGCCCACCTTGGCAGCGATCGCGCCGCTGGCCGCCGGTCCGGTGCGGATCACCAACGTCTACAACACCCGGGTCAAGGAATGCGACCGCCTCCAAGCGTGCGCGGACAACCTGGGCCGGCTCGGGATCACCACCACGACCGGGTCGGACTGGATCCAGATCGAGCCAGGAACCCCGCACGGGGGCCGCGTCCTGACGATGCGGGATCACCGGATCGCGATGGCGTTCTCGGTGCTGGGCCTTCGGGTTCCCGGGCTGGAGCTCGACGACCCGAATTGCGTGATCAAGACCTGCCCGGACTTTCACCAGCTGCTCGGTGCTTTGGCCGCCCGATGGGAGGCGATGACGTGACGTTACGGCCGCGTGTGCTGGTCTTAGGTTGCGGCTGGATCGCGCGGCAGGTGCACCTGCCGTACCTGGTCGGCCTGCAGCGAGACCGCCGGGTGGAGGCGGTGTATGCCGCTGATGCCGAGGAGGGCAAGGCGACCGCGATCGCCCAGGAGTTCGGTGTGCGCCCGTATCGGCTCGGCGCCCTCGCCGGGCCGAGCCGGCCGGATGGCGGTGTGGAGCCAGGAGCTCTGGAGGGGTTCGACGTGGTCGTCGTGGCCGCCTTCCCTGGCAGCCACGCCCGTCTTATCCAGGCCGCGCTCGCCGCGGGCGCACATGTGATCGGGGAGAAACCGCTTCGCGCTCACCGCCGTTTCCTTGGGAGCGGTTGAGCGTTTCCCGTTCGGTATGCCCGACATCGCTGGGCGTGCTGGAATGATTATATTCATCTATGGAGGCGGGTTGTTGGTGAAGGTGCTGGAGTTGGCTTCTGTGGACGGCACCCTATTGGACGTTGCTGTGCATCGTCCCTCGGGGGAGAGCGTTGGGACTGTCGTTCAGGTTCACGGCATTACGGTCGACAAGGACGAGGGAGGGATGTTCGTTCGGCTTGCTGATCGGCTTGTCGGTAGTGGGTTTTCGGTCGTCCGGTTCTCCTTTCGTGGTCATGGTAGGAGTGGCGGAACGCAGAAGGGGATGACGATCGCTGGGGAGATGCTCGATCTGCAGGCCGTGATCGACCATGCAGAGGCGGTGTATCCGGGCCGCCTGTCGATCGTTGCGGCGAGTTTTGGTGCGGTGTCTACCCTGCTGTCCCTGCCGTACCTGACGGACAGGCTCAGCAGCCTGGTGTTGTGGAACCCCGTGTTGGACCTTGATCGTACGTTTTTGCAGCCTGAGTTGCCGTGGGGGATGGAAAATTTCGGGTCGGTGCAGCAAGGGCTACTGACTAGGCAGGGGTATCTGCTGGTCGATGGTGAATTTGCTCTCGGCCGGGTGTTGTTTGAGGAGTTTCGGCACTACCGCCCCACGGAGCATTTCCTCGCCGCGGCACAGCCAGCGCTGGTGGTGCATGGCGATAAGGATTCCTACGTTTCCTACGATATCGCCAGGAGGGCGGCGCAGGCGCGTCCGCATTGCCAGTTCCACACGGTGCGCGGTTCGGATCACGGTTTCGATTCCCGCGCCTATGAGGACGAGGCGATCAAGACGACGGTCGGGTGGCTTGTCAGCAACCACCGCGCGTCGTGATTCCGCGCGAGCTGTTCGCTGAGGTCATCATCGGTGTCGGCACGATGATCGGGGAGCAATGCACGCTGGGTTGTCCGAAGGAGGCACGGCTTCTCGAGCGATCGGCTGTGCAGGGAGAGCAGGTGGAGATTGATGAGCGGTGTCTGATCTTCAACCGGGTGGTTGTGTACGAGGGTGTCCACATCGGCCGGGACTGCGTCATCGAGGATCGCGTCCGAATCGGCTACGACTGCCGGATCGGGCCGGGTACACGTCTGGCCTACGGTGCCTACCTGTGTGACCGCGTCGTGGTCGGCTCTGAGGCGCGGGTGGCGGGCTTCATCTGCGATGGGTCGATCATCGGTGACCGGTCGACGGTGATGGGTGAGCTGGTGCACGAGTACACCCAGCCTCATCGTGACTGGTGGGAGGTGGATGAGGCGCCGCCGGTGATCGAGGATGACAGTGTCGTCGGCTATGGCGCCCGGGTGATCGGCGGCGTGCGAGTGGGGCCGCGCAGCTACGTCGCGGCAGGTGCGGTGGTGACCAGGGACGTACCCGCTGAGCACGTCGTGACGGGGGTCAATGTCCAGACTCCTATCGCGCGGTGGTCAGGCAGGCGTCTGCAGGGCCTTATCCAGCACTGGCGGCATCGTTAGGCGATACGACGAACGCGGAGTTCTCGGTATCGCTGCCGGCTACGTCCTTGGGTAGTTGCCGTACGAGCGGGGGGTCGAAGGCGAGTGCGGTGAGCCGGGGTGGGAAACGAGTTCGGATGTCGGGGCGGGGGTGCGGGGTGTACATGGCGGGCAGGAACTCATCGGCAGGGATGATCGCCCGCTCGAGTTCGGCCGCCAGCAGCTCGCGCACGGCACGGCGGGTGAGCAGGTAGCCGAACGTGCAGTGGCTGTATCCAGGCGCCACGAATCCCGGCAGCACGGCTCGGTCGGGTTCGAGCGGATACCGGCCGAGGTAAAGCAGGTCGAACCCGTGCGGATTGAGCAGGTCGAGCCCGCGGAGAAGGTTTTCGAGGAAGTCAGGCGCGAACACGGCGTCGTCCTCGAGCACAAGGGTGTAGGGCTCGGACCGGGTCGCAGCCTGCCGCCAGCATGCGAGGTGGCTGAGACTGCAGCCGACCTCACCGAGTTTCAGCGGCCGGTTCCACCACGGGTTGGCTGATGGGATTCGCCAAGGGAACAGCTGATATCCCCGTCGGTCAAGGTGCGCCAGCGAAAGGCTCCGTCCGTCGAACGGGCCGTTCCATTCGCAGGTGTAGGTGGCATTGAGCTGGGCCGGCAGAATCTGCCGCATACGCTCGCGCCGGTCGGTGCGCCGCCGGAGGTTGACCACGTAGGTTTGGATCTCGGTGGCGATTGTCGAGGCGGTCACGGATCCAGGTACCTCTTAGTGTTATCGATGAGGACGGAGAAACCGTTCTCATCGCGGGCCAAGAGCACCAGCGGATTACGTGTTGTCAGATCCGCTGTGTCGGTAATGCCGCCGATGCGTCGCGTCTCGGTGATCAGCGCGAAGTCACGGTCACCGACCAACTCGTCGATGCGGGCGGCGTTGCGGGCGCCCTGCGCTCCCTGCAGGAAGCATTTGGCAGCACCGAGCACCCCGAGTGTCAGGCATCCGCCGAGAAGGAACACCGTCGTGCCCTGGGCGAGCGTCAAGCGGGTGAAGACGGCGAGGTCTTGGAGGAGTTCCTGCTGAGCCGTCCAGCGAGGCGCGATGGCCACGTCGAGTTGCGGGAGCACGATGGGGTCATCTTCTCCAAGCGGGTGCGGCTCGAAGTAGTAAGGCAACTGCGGCAAGAACTCGCGGTACTTCGCGTTCCAGGGCGGGCCGCCGATGACGATGAGCCGTTCAGCGTCGGTGTCGTAGTACTCCGATGGGGAAAAATCCCGGACAGTCACATCGGGAGCGATCTTGATCAGGTGGGTCTTGACGAAGATCAAGCTATCGAGGTCGGCGAATTTTGCATAGCGTAGGTAGTTACGATCGGCCGGCGAAGCAAAGTAGGGTCGTTCGTCCTCAGGGATCTCCGAGCAGACGATGTCAACGCCGGTGGTCGGTGACAGCCGCCAGAATCGTCGCAGCCTCTCCTGCCAGCTCGCCGCGTGATCGATATCAGCCACGAACCGCGGCGAATCCACCGGTCCAAGGCTGTCCTCGCCGGTGACCAGTGTAAGCGCAATAGTCTCCAACGCCTTGTCCGCGTGGCGCTGTACCGTCTTGGCGGCGCATTTGAGATGGCGAGCGAGTGATTCATGCCGTTCCGTCAGTGTTTTGTGGCCGTGATCAGGGCTTAAATTGAAGTCGACCTGAGCGTAGAGCCGTTCGGGCGGCGCAAGGTTGTCGATGGCACGCCGTAGCGCGGTGATGATCCGCACGACCTCGCCGGCGGAATCGTGCGGATCATCTGGGCTGTCGCCTGCCAGGAGCCGCCGTAGTTGCGGGCTGAGTCTTGTGGCGGTCATGGGGTGAGCGAGCCCCGGCCCTCTGCGGAGCCGCTTCAGTTCCGCGGTGACGTGCTCGATGGGCAACGGTGCAGCGCTGGACAGCATCTGTCCAGAATATGTCCAGTCAACGGGGCTGTGTCCATAAATAGGGATAGCTCCTGGTCTATCGGCAGATTGCACTGGACCGCACACTAGATCAGGTCTGACCCCCCAGGTCCCTGTTGCGAAAAGAGCCCTCAATGCCGACAACCGTCACCTCGTATCACCCGCATCGTCACCTCCAACAAGATGAGGGCTTCGGACCGATCGCGGGCACGAAGCGGGGCTGCCGCGGTTCCACCCCACGGACGGGTCGTCATGAGCCCTGTAGAACTCACCATAGTTATCATCGCCGTTTGGCTTTCGGCTAGCCTGATTACTCGACTGCGGCGCGCACGCACGGACCTTCGTGACGTGATGGCTGCAGTCGCTAAATTGCGAATCCTTGTACGGGTCCTGACCGTCCGCTCATTCGTGGCGATAGCTGTTTTAATCGTTGTCCTTCTCGCGACACGAACCAGTCCATGAACGTTAAGCCCATAGTTTGAATGGGCGGTGGACACCCGCGAGCTTCTCTGTATTGGGCCAGGTCAGTGGTGACGCTGCGGCCCGTAGTCATGTGGTCTCGGTGAGATGCTCGCCCGCCAGCCGGGTGAGTCCGTATCAGTCGGTCGTTCCGCGCCGCTCGGCGGCCGGTGATCAAGGAGTTGGCCATCGTGAAATCCGCCGATAAGCCTCAATCGGCTCACGCCGTTGTTGTGGCCTCGGGCGGCGTGGACTCCACTACGCTCGCATATCGGCTAAAGGCAGAGGGACGACAGCTCACGCTGCTCGGCGTGGACTATGGGCAGCGGCACCGCACCGAATTGGCGTATCTCAGGCGCACCGCCGGAGCTCTGGGGGCACGGTATGTGCAGCTCGACCTGTCAGGCCTGGGCGGACTGCTGGCGGGATCGGCGCTGACTGACCGGGGAATTGCGGTGCCGTTCGGTTACTACACCGACGTGTCCATGCAGGCCACGGTCGTACCCAACCGCAACGCCCTGCTCCTGGACCTAGCTGTGGGCCTGGCGGTGTCTGCCAAGGCCGACGCTGTCACATTCGGCGCTCACGCTGGTGACCATCCGATCTATCCCGACTGTCGCCCGGCCTTCGTGGAGGCGTACGCACGGATGGTGGCCCTGGCCAACGAGGGCTTCTTGGCAGAGGGATTTGAGGTCCTCGCTCCCTTCTTGACGTGGACCAAGGCCGACATCGTCCGGCACGGCGCAGAGCTGGGGGTGCCGTTCACCGACACGTGGTCGTGCTACCGCGGTGGTAGCAGACACTGCGGTCGCTGCGGCACCTGTGCCGAGCGTCGGGAGGCGTTCGACCTAGCGGGCGTCGCCGATCCCACTGACTACCACTTCATCGACGACCAGGAAACGGGCCTGAGCTGATCGGCCCGAGACATGCACATGTGATGTGCGGGGCTCGTCCGCGTACTCACTCCCCTGGAGGCTCACATGTACGAGATCGCCAAGAGGTTCATTTTCAGCGCCAGCCACCAGCTGGATCAGCTACCCGAAGGACACAAGTGCCGGCGTCTGCATGGCCACAACTACACGGTCGTGATCAGGGTCGCCGCTGGAGAACTGGACGAGTACGGCTTCGTTGTTGACTTCGCGGAGTTGGATCGCGTCGGCGCGTGGATGCGCGCGAGATTTGACCATCAGCACCTCAACGATGTGATGGACGGGCCGCCGACCAGCGAGCGGCTAGCCGCGGCGGTGTTTGGGTGGTGCGCGGCCCACCTGCAGCTTCGCCCTGGGGTCGATCTGCAAGTCAGGGTGGCCGAGACGGATTCGACCTGGGCGGAATATCGTGCCGCCTACGTCGTCCCCGGTGAAGGAGACACGCGGTGACCGGCGGACGCGTCGCCAAGGATCTGCTTGTCTCGGAGATCTTTGGTCCGACCTATCAGGGCGAAGGGCCGTCCATCGGCCAGCGGGCCGTGTTCTTGCGTTTGAGCCGGTGTCAGCTCAACTGTTCATTTTGTGACACTTCCTACACCTGGGACACCCGCCGGTACGACGTGGCGGCCGAGACTCGGCGGATGAGTCAGTCGCAGGTTGTGGAGGAGCTCATGGCCCGGCCCGCGGCTCTGGTGGTGATCACGGGCGGGGAGCCACTGCTGCAGCAGGATCGGCTGACCTGGGTGATCGACGTGTGCCGTGCCCGTCGTCGGCGGGTCGAGATCGAGACCAACGGCGCGGTGCTGCCCAGCCAAGGTGTGCGGGGTGCCGCCCACAGATTCAACGTCTCCCCGAAACTCGCGAATTCGGGAATTCCGGCCGAGCGGAGGATCAACCCTGAGGCGCTGCGTACTTTCGTCAGGTCCGGCAAGGCCGTCTTCAAATTCGTGGTCCAGACGCCCGGGGACCTGGAAGAGATCGCGAAGCTCGAGGCCGAACACGATCTCGCGCCGATCTGGGTGATGCCGCTGGGGACGACGGCCGACCAGGTCTTGGACGGTGCGCGCGCGGTCGCTGATGATGCCTTAGCCCGCGGCTGGAACCTGACCACTCGCCTGCACGTGCTGCTGTGGGGTGACGTCCGTGGCCGCTGAATACTCGGAAGGCAGCGCCGGGCCTGAGCGGGGCCGTCGTTCCCCTCACCGTAGGCCGCGCGTGTCGGAGTGCAGACCGGTAGATCACGAGGACGAGGGGATCGTTCCTGCCGCCCAGGCACCATCGACGATAACCCACCAAGGCCCACAATCCCACACGCTCATGCCATTTCTCGGCGAGCAGTTCCTCGCGCGAGCGCTGCGTGGAGGAGGGCGGCGCCATTCGGCACCCGGCGCCGATGGCGTGACCTGGGCGACCTACCGTGTGCAGGCCGACATCCGCATCCCGGCGCTGGCCCGCGCGCTGCGGGAAGGCACCTGGCGGCCCGGACCGATACGGTCTGTGCGGTTCGACACCTATGCCGGCAAACCCGTTCCGTGCGCCATCCCGACCGTCGAGGACCGGATCGTGCAGCGCGCGTTGCGGTACGCCATCGAGCCGATCCTGGAGGCACGGGCGTTCGCGGACTGGGTCTCGGGCTACCGGCCCCGACGCAACCGCATCACCGCACTCCGGCACGCGATGGCCCATCACACCGCTGGATACCGGTGGGTCGCCGATGTGGACGTCAAACAGGTGTCGGTCGGCGCGGACGCCGCCGAGGTCACCGACTGGCTCGCCGCGTACGTGCACGACGGCACCTTCCTCGACCGGTTCCGTACGGCCGTCGCGGGGATGCCCGCGCCGCTGGCCCCTGGCGGCGGGCTGACCCCGATGCTGGTCAACCTTCGGCTGGTGCCAGCCGATCGGCGGCTTGCCGGCCTGCGCATCGTCCGGTTCGCCGACAACTACTGCGCCTTCACCGCCGACCAGGCATCGGCCGAGGAGGCGTTCACCCGCATCGTCGACGCCCTCACCGCCATCGGGCTGGCCGCGAACACCAGCAAGAGCCGCGTACGCCACGACGCCTGCGTCGAAGACCTCTTCCTCATCGCCGGCTGATCCGCATCGAGGAGAAAGCGCAAGAGCATGAATCTGAACTGGGTGCTGGTCCCCGGCGGCGTCTGCCGCTGCGGCGACGAAGGACGCCGCCTCGACGTTCCACCGCTCTACTGGAGCGCCACCCCGCTCACCGCCGGTCAGCTCGAAATTCCCAGCGATCAACCCGGCGACGTCGACGTTCCCGTTACCGGGATCTCCCAGCCCGAGGCGGTCGTCCTTGCCGCTCGGGTCGGGGGTCGGCTCCCGCGCTCGACCGAATGGGAGTGGATGGCCGCCGGCCCAGAACGGCGCCGCTATCCCTGGGGTGATCAGCCTTGGAAACCGCGGCTGGCCAACCTCCGCGAGTCCGGCTACGGCGCGCCCGTATCGGTCACGGCCCACGGAGAGGGTGCGACTCCGGCCGGCCTGTACGACGTGGCCGGCAACGTCTGGGAGTGGACCTCGACGACTGTCATGGGCGGTGGCTGCGTGATCCGGGGCGGGTCGTTCGCCTCGCTCCCGCTGTATGCGCAAGCCACCTTCCTCAACGCCGCCCCGGCCGAACTGCGATCGCGCGGCGTCGGAGTACGGGCGGTGCGTGAGGCGTGAACACATCACCTGCCCGACTGGGCCCCCCGTTGCTAATCGTGGGCTGTTCGCGCCGCAAACGCCCGACCCTGACACCGGTGCCGGCCTTGGAGCTGTACGAGGGAGGATGCGTGCCGCAGCTACGGCGGCGCCTCCGCGACCACCGTACGCTGCGGGACCAGGTGCGGATCCTGTCCGCCGAGCACGGGCTGATTGAGGCCGAGATGCCCGTGCTGCCCTACGACCGCGTCCTGACCGACCAACGCGCCATCGAATTGCGGCCACAGGTGAGCGCGGCCCTGCACCACGAAATCGAATCGACCGGCCTGCCGCAAGAACTGCTCGTGGCCGCCGAGCCGCACTACCAGGCCCTCGTCACCGCGGCACTGGCCGGACGATTCACTTGCCCGAAGCTGCGGACGGTCAGCGACATCCGGGACTGGGGTGCGGTCTCGGCCATTCTCGACAGCTGGGGCTGGCCATGAGTGAGCGGCTTCGCGACGCCCTGCGCCGCCGGGGCAATAACCACGCTCCCGCCCGGCACGGTTTCCAGGCGCTGACCGGCCTGGGGTGGCATGATCCGGCACAACCACACCTGGCCGCGGGCGGGCCGGTGTCGGTCGTGATCCCCGCCCGCGACGTCGGTCACTGCCTCCAACTCGTCCTTGACGCGCTGGCGAACCAGACCGCCCGCGACGCATTCGAGGTCATCGTCGTCGACGACGCCAGCACCGACGACACGACCGACATCGCCCGTGCACATGACGTCGTCACCAAGCTCATCCGGATCCGCGAGCGCGCCGGAGCCGCCACCGCCCGCAATATCGGCACGGCCGTCGCCGAGACGGAGACGATCCTGTACCTCGATGCCGACATGCTCCTTCCCGGCCACGTCCTGGCGGCCATATCGGCCCGTGCCGGCGACCACCTGGCGCTGATCGGATTCCGGCACAACCTCCCGTTCACCGAGCGCGGCCAGGCCTGGCGGTCCGGCGCGAAACCCGACCTTGAGGCCGACCACCGCGTGCGCTGGCGGCCACCGGCCGGACAGCGGCTGATGTATTCCGGGCTCGTCCTCGACGAGCCGCTGGAGGGGCGCCCGCTCGATCACACCAACGACCTGCTGGACCTGGGATTCGGCCGGTCCTACTACGACTGGGATCTGCCCCGCATGGTCGTGACCGCGCTGCTGGCGGTGCCCCGGCACGCGGTGCTGGACGTCGGTGGGTTCGATCCGGCGTTCGGACGGATCGGCTGGGGCATGGAGGACACCCACCTGGGCGCCAAACTCATCGCCTCCGGCTTACTCGTCGTCCCGATGCGCCAAGCCGTCGGCTTCCACCTCGACCCGCCGGACGCCGAGGCCCAGTGGCAGACCAAGCTCGCCGCCTGGCCCCGCACGCTCGAGTACTACCGGCGCCTGCTCGAGCGTCCCGCACCCATCGGCCAGGCCCGCGAATTCACCACCCAGCTCAACGCTCTCCGTTCCCAATGGGAAGTATTGCGATGACAGTCACCACCTCCAGTGCCACCTTCGGCGTCACCGAACGCCAGGGGCTGACCCTGGTTCACGATCCCGCCACCGGCCTGACCCACCGCTACGACGGCACGCTGCCCCACGGCCGCCTCTCATTGGATCCTCAGCACGTCGCCACCTGGACCACCGTCGCCCCCCGCGAGTATCCGGGCACCGTGCCGATCAGCCTGTGCTGGTCCCCGCTGGTCCGCTGCAACCTGCAGTGCCCGCACTGCCTGGACGACAAGGCAGTGAAGGAGACCGGGCCGGCCGAACGAGCGCGCATCGCCCGGCTGCTCGCCGCCAGCGGCGTACCGGGAATCGACATCTCCGGCGGAGAACCCCTGCTCTTAAGTGACCTGCCCGCATTGGCCGACACCCTCACCGGTGGAGGATGCACCATCAGCGTCACGACCAACGGATGGCACCTGCGCCGCCGCGCCACCGAACTGGCCACCCACGTCGACGCCGTACGCGTGAGCCTGGACGGCCCAACCGCCCCCGCCCACGACGCTTGGCGCGGCGAAGGCTCCTTCCATCGCGCTATGACCGGTATCCACGCGGCCGTCACCGCCGGGATACGGGTGCAGATCCAGACCGTGCTCATGGCTTCCACCTGTCATGACGCGCAGAAGATCCTGGAGTTGGCGGTCGAGCACGGCGCGGGTGGCGTCACCTTCCTGCAGATGCTGCCCATCGGCGAAGGTGCGAAGCTCGGCCCCGATCGGATGCTGTCTGACGCCGCCGCAGCCGAGCTTCTCCACCGGCTCGCGGTCCCTGACGGGCTCATCGTTCGGCTTCGGACCCGTGCGAACGCGGGCGGATTCACCGTCGTACGCGCCGACGGGCAGATTTGGCGCAACGGCCACCCAGCGGAGGAGATCTCCACACACCGTGCCTTCCGCAGCGTCGAGGACCTCATACTCACCGGCCCGGAGGGGGCGGCATGAACCGCGGCCCAGCCCCTGCCCCGAGGCGGATGTTCGAGCATCGGCGGCTCTGGCAGCTCACCCCGGCCGCCTACCACGCCGGTATGAAGCTCCTCACCGAGGCCGCCCGCGACCGCCTGGGCCAGATCGGCACTGTGATCGGTATCGCCGACGGAGGACGCGCACCGGCCAACGCGATCGCGGCCATCGCGGGGGCCCCGGTGGTGGCCGTCTCGGCGCGCCACAACGCCACCGACGCGACCTTCACCCAGGCGACCGGGCGGGTGCACTGCGACACGGCCTCATTTCAGCCGCTGATCAACCAGCCGGGCCCCTTCCTGGTCGTCGACGACATCTGCGGCACCGGCGCGACACTCACCGCCGTCACCGACACCCTCACTCACCTCGTCGCGCTCCAGGCCGCCATCTGCACCGCCACCCTGTGCCGCAACCTCGGCGCCAGCCCAGGAACACCCGATCTTCACCTGTGGGACGTCGCCGACTGGGTCGTCTTCCCCTGGGAACCGCTCACCGGCACCACCCGCCCGACCCCGCTGCCCATCCCCACGGAGGTGCACAGCTCCTCATGAGCCGCCGTTCCGCGCCGCCCGGCGCCGGCGTGGCGTTCGTCCTCGCCTCCTACGCCCCCGACACCCCGGCGGGAATGGAACGAGCAACCGCCGCGCTCGCCGAAGGACTACACCGCATCGGCCATCGCCCCATCATCATCACCGCCTCCACACCCCGGCCGCCATCCCCGCAGATGGTCGAGTTGAGTAGCCTGACGATCGCGTTCCCCACCGATGACCAGACACTCCGAGACGCCATCACCAGCGCAGGCGGGGTCATCCGCGCGGAGCTCGCCGCGATCCTGGACGATCACGAGATCGACGTCGTGGTCTACGTCGACGCGCTGTGGGGCCTGGGCCGCCTCATGGCCGACCATCCCGCACACACCGTCCTCGCCGCCCACGTACTCGGTCATACCGAAGACCTCCTGCCGGCACTCGGCACCGCCGACCGCGTCGTGGCCCCCTCGCCCACGGTCATCCACGAGGCCGCAGCACGCGGGATCGAAACCGAGCACTGGCAGGTGGTACCCAACGCGCTGCTGTATGACCAGCCGCCCCCCACACCGGAACAAGCCGAGCGACGGCGACAGGGAGGCCCGCTGCGCGTGCTTGCCCGCCCGGCGGAGAACAAGGGCGTGCCCGATCTCCTCCAAGCCCTCCCCGCCGGCCTCGACCGGCACGTCGACGTGATACTCGCTCCCGCCCCCTTCGACGCCGGCCCCGGCGTCCAACAGCAGGTCATCGCACGCTGCCAGCAGTACCGCAGGCCCAACGTAAGCCTCTCCACCCGCCCGCTGGCATGGAGCCAGGTGCCGTCATGGCTCGCCGAAGCCGCCGTCGTCATCGTGCCCTCCCGCGCCGAGACGTTCGGGCTCGTCGCGCTGGAGGCCCTCGGATGCGGCGTCCCAGTCGTGGCGTACGACATCGGCAACCTGCCCGACCTGGTCGGCACCAGAGACGATGCCGGCGGCGTCATCGTCGAGCACTCCGCCGGTCCCGCGGAACTATGGCGAGCCGCCTTGGAACTCACGCAAGACGCGGTAGCGTACCTGCACGCGTCACGGGCTGCGTACTACCGTTCACGGGACTTCCGGCCCACCTGTATCGCTGAGCGCTTTATGAAGGCGGTGTGGTGAATGGAAGTTCCGCTGCTGCTGGTCGATGGCCACAATCTGGTATTTCGCGCCGCCTATGGATTCCCGGCGCCGATCTACTCACGCGACAAATCCCGCGACCTCACCGGCGTCTTCGGGTTCTTCGCACTGCTGCGCGTCGCCATCCGCGACGAATTGGACGACCCTCCCGAGGTCCTCGTGGTGTTCGACGGCCAAGACGGCTCCGCCGCCCGCAAACAGGCCGACGGGAACTACAAGGCCAACCGGCCCGTCGACGAAGAAGCCCTCAAGCCGATCCGCGCGCTACCCGACGTCAAACGCGGCCTGGACGCCTATGGAATCGGCTGGATCGAAATCGACGACGCCGAAGCCGACGACGTCATCGCCACCCTCATCCACTCCACGCCGGACCGCCAGCGGCTGATCATGTCCATGGACAAGGATTTCTACCAACTACTCGACGTCCCCGGCGTACGAGTCCTCAACACGGCCATGCGCCCAGGCAACCGCATCATCGGACCCGAGCAGGTACGCCAGCGCCACAGCGTGACCCCCACCCAATGGCCGTGCTTCCGGGCGCTGTGCGGAGACCCCTCCGACAACATCCCCGGCGTGTCCGGCATCGGAGAAAAGACCGCCGCCCGGCTCCTAGCCGATGGCCTGAGCGTCCACGATCTGCCCTCCTCCGGCCGCCTCACCGGAGCCAAAGGACACCGCGTCGGTGAATCCTTCGACCAAGTCCTGAAATGGCGTGAGCTGATCGCCGTCCGGACCGACGTCCCCCTGCCCGACCTCCTCAGCGCGATTGCCAGCCCCGCCCTGCCCAAACCCGCCGAAGTCGTCGAGAAGCTGGAGCTGTGGTGAGCCCCGCGTTACTACCCGATTCCGCATGGCCGGAATCAGTGCTGGCCGTCGTGGCACATCCCGACGACGCCGAACTGTGGGCCGGCGGCACCCTGGCCCTGCACGCCGAGCACGGCGTCACCGTCACGATCGCGGTCGCCTCACACGACCCGACCCGCGACGCGGAGGCCACAGCGGGCGCAGACATTCTCGGCGCCGAGATCCGTTCACTGCCCGAGCTGACCGCCGAGACGGTCGCTGACCTGATGCGTCACCTGCGCCCCGAAGTAGTCATCACCCACACCACCGCAGACGCCCACCCCGACCACCACAACGCCAGCCGCACCGTCCTGGCGGCACTGCCGGACGTGGTGATCAACACCGGCCATCCACTCCGCGTCTACGGCTGCGAAACCTACAACGGCCTCACCCTCGACGGCACCACCCAACCACAGACCATCATCGACATCAGCGACACCTACGCCACCAAGACCCAAGCACTGCACGCCCACCGCTCCCAGCCCATCACGGACCACTTCGGTCCAATGGCCGAAAACCTCGCCCGGCTCTGGGGCGCGCGTATCGGCACCACATACGCCGAGGCATTCACCCCTATCCCAGTGCTCGGAAGGCTGCCCGCAACCCACCACTTGTAGCCAGACCCGGCCGGAGGCTCTCTGTGCCAAGCACCCACCTGCCATCCGCTGTCTACGAATACGGACGCCTCACCGCCGCCGCCCAGCTCAGCAGAATCACCGAGCTCGTCTCCATCGGCCGGCTCGGCGCCATCGGTGGTACCCAGGTCCCGGAACTGGAACGCCTGGCCGCCGCCCTGGTCGGCCGCGCCGATGCCGTGGCCGTCGCAAGCGCGACCGCCGGCATCGAGGCCACCCTGCGAGCGCTTGGCGTCGGACGAGGCCGGGACGTCATCATCCCCGCCGTCGGCTGGGTTTCGGTCGGTGCCGCCGTCCAGGCCACCGGCGCCACCGTGCGGGTCGCCCCGATCACCGAACACCTGACGCCCACCTGGGAGGCCATAGCGTCACTGCTAACACCGAGGACAGCGGCCGTGATCCTTGCCCACCTGCGAGGTATGCCCGCCCCCGATATCGAACACATCGCGGCCGAGCTGCGCGAGCGAGGCATCCCGCTCATCGAAGACTGCGCGCAGGTATGGGGCGTACGCACCGGGCCATGCAGCGCCGCGGGCACGCACGGCTTGGTCGCGATCTACTCGGTGGAAACCCACAAGCTGGTCACAGCGGGCGAGGGCGGGCTCGTCCTCAGCGACGACCGGCAACTCATGAACCACCTCAGGGCACTCGCCGGCGACACCAGAGTGTCAACCCCGCATTCCCTGTGGAGGGGCAACGCGAGAATGAGCGAGATCACCGCAGCCCTGGCCATCCCACAGCTTCACGCCCTCGATGACCTGACCGGCCGCCTGCGGCCCCTGCAGCTCAAAGCCGCGCAACTGCTGACCGACACTGCGGCCCTCTCCGTGCTGCCCACCACCGAACAACGTGCCGACAGCAACGGCATGCACGTCGGAGCATGGTGGCCATCATCCGAAGCGGCCCAAACACTCCGAACCCACCTACAGGCCCGCGGACTACGCGTCTGGCACCCGACGGCCGGAGACCTCCACGTCCACGACGCCTGGCCCACAAAAGCCGAATCAGCCTCACCGGCGATGGACCACTACCTCGATGTCCAGATACCAGCCCTCGACCCGCCGCACCACCAAAGGTTCCTCGACCTACTGCTCGGTGCGATCGAACAGGCCGGCGTGGCCCGCGCGAGGATGCGATGAAGGCTCCAGTGCAGTGCGCCATCGTCGGCTGCGGAATGATCGCAGACGAATACGCCCACATTCTGCGTCAAAGCCCTGCCGTCCAACTCCTCGCGTGCAGCGACCTCGACGACCAGCGCGCCCACGCCTTCGCCGAACGCCACGACATCCCCCACGCCGCACCGCTCGACGACCTGTTGAGCGACGACCGAATCGAGCTGCTGGTCGTTCTCACCCCACCCGAGACACACCGCAACGTGGCAGCAGCAGCCGTCACCGCAGGTGCCTGCACCTACGTGGAGAAACCCTTGGCGCTCACCGGCGACAACGCCGCCGAGCTGCTCGCCCTCGCCGAACAGCACGGATGCCAGGTCGGCGCCGCACCCGACACCTTCCTCGCACCCCCGACCCAAACCGCCGCCGCAGCCGTCGAGGCGGGCCTGATCGGTGAACCGCTCGCAGCCTCCGCCGCCCTACTCACCTCAGGCCCCGAACGATGGCACCCCGCGCCCGAAGGCCTGTACGCGCCCGGCATGGGACCGCTGGCCGACATGGGGCCCTACTACCTGGCCCAGCTCATCCACCTCCTCGGCCCGATCCAACGCGTCGACGGCGTCACCGCGACGACCCGTCCCCGCCGCGTCGTCCGATCCGGCCCCAGGAAAGGGCACATCTTCCAGGCGCAGGCACTCACCCACGTTGACGCAGTGCTACGCACCACCGGCGGTGTGACCATCACCTTCACCACGAGCAGCGATGTCCACGCCAGCACCCGTCCTCATCTGGAGATCTACGGAAGCGAGGGCACACTTCTGCTGCCAGACCCGAACTTCCACCACGGCGCCGTCCGACTCCGCAACCGCAGCCAAAACACATGGCATGACCTCCCGCAGGCCGACTCCCGCTGGCCCGTCGGCCGCGGGATGGGAGTGCTCGATCTAGCCAACGCCATGCGTACCGGAAGACCGCACGCCGCCACCGGCGACCTGGCCCTACACACATGCCGCGTCACCGACGCCATCCGCCACGCCGCCGAAACCTCAGCCGCGGCACCGGTCACCCTCGACGCGCCAGCTTCCCGACCACAACCACGAGGTGACCGATCATGAAGCCGCCACGTGCATATCCCACAATCACGACCGCGTGGCAACGCCTAGCCGAACACCTGGGAGACGCCTTCGACCTACTACTGACAGAAGAAAATGCTCTACGGCCATTCTTAGACGAAGAGTGGACGCGCCTTCAGCCCGACTTCTACCACCACAGTCACGGATACCTCTACGACCTAACACTGTTCCATTACAGCGGAATTAAGGACGAATTCTTTCAGACACTCCTCGATTTCGCTTCGGAGCACGGCATCACCGACATCGCGGACGTCGGCTGCGGTATAGGCCTTGACGCCCAAGCACTGCTGATATCCGGTCATGACGTTCACGCCTACGACCTGGACAATCCCAGCCTCGCCTACGCCCGCTGGCGACTCGACCGCGACCTGGGTGCCGCGAACCGCACACACACGCTGGCGGACCTCGCGAAGGGCCACCATGACATGGTCTACGCCGTTGACGTCCTCGGCCATGCCACCGCCCCGGAGACGCTGATCGACATGCTGTTCACCGCCGGTGACTATGTCGCCCTGAACCTGCTCCCGCACGACCCGCGCCACAGGTTCGGCGCCGCAGACCTGCACCCCGGCCTCGACCACTCACAGATCCTCCCACTGCTCAGCTCACGTGGAGCGCCGCTCCGGCTTGCCGCCAGTGGCCAGAATGTCACAGCGATTTGGAAATCACGGAGGTGATGCCGGGGTGTAGCGAAGCTGCACATCATGAAGCCGTTCGGCAGCGGCAAGATCTACACCTCCCAGACCAGTGGCATCTGCAACCACTGACATCCCCGATATCCCATCGTGCGATAGATATTGACCCCCGGCAGCGCCACCCTCGACATGGCCGGCCAGCCGACCGATCTTTCCGGCCTCGCCCACCCCAACGACCAGCGGCAGCTTTGTACCTGGCTGTCCAAGCGCCCTCCGCCACTCTCCTGACCAGTACACAGCGCGACGAGTTCACCGACGCTACACGGGCAGCTGGTCTGGACCTCGGTCTAGTCCCTGACGAATTGCTCACCCGGATGCTCACCGCTGTGGAGATCAGCAAGGCTGTCCTCAGACGAGCTATCGATCGGCGCATACCGAGTTGATCACGCTAGCCGGTTCGTGATCTATTTCATCGCGATTCGCGGGGTATCAGCAACGCAGCAGGGGCCTGTGATGAACGACCATGAGAGCCAGGCCGCGGGCCGCCATCGCATCCTGACCTTTGTGCACGAATGGCGTTATGTGCTTGAAATGTCGCGCTTGCGGTCGGATTTATTCAATTGACTCTTTCTCTGGGGAGTTGGCGGGCTTTCGGCCGAGGAGGTTGTGGCCAAGGGACTCGGTCCGTGCAAGCTGTCGCGTGACAAGTGTCACCTCGACACAGTTGTTGCCACCGCCACCTGAGCGACTGCTTTTGCGCCAGATGATTGCGGAAATATTCATATTATGATCACTCAATCTGTTGTTTAAGGTGCTTGCGGGTCCTGTCGGGATCACATGCAGCGTTGATTAGACGGCTGAATCTTTTGGCATATATGTCTAGCTCGTCGCGTTCCTCGAGCATTCGGTCATCGACCGTAGTCTCCAGATAGACGATGTCTCGGTCGGCCGAGTCAGGAAAACGAAGGTAGACGAACGGTTCACTGCTCTTCGTGGGATAGACGCCGTTTGCGATGAGCAGGAGCTGCACGGTCACATTCGGTAGCTCGGTCATGTCCAGGAGGTGACGGAGCTGTTCAGCGCGGATCTTGTCGTTACTGATCCGGAGGATCGCGCTCTCATCGATGACGGCATGCATCTGGCATGGGTCCTCATCGCGAGTGAGGATCTTCTGGCGCTCGATGCGAGCGTCGACGTGCCGACGGATCCCGTCTGGGTCCTCGATGCCGGCGGCGCGTGTGACCAACTCGATGTACCCCCGGACCTGGAGTAGCCCGGGAACGAACGTAGACTCGAATGTCTGGATCTGTGAAGCCCCGGCCTCGAATCCCGGGAGCTCGTTCGTGAATACGTCGTTGTACTTCCGCCACCAGCCGCGCTGTCGTGCGTCCCGAGCCAGCTTGATCAACCGTTCACGCTCACGGCCCTCCAGTCCGTACAGCTCACACAAGTCGATAACCGCATCGGTGGCCGGTTTCACCCATTTTGCATGCTCGATGTAGTTGAGCCTGGTCGGTGACCAAGCCAGCTGCTTGCAGACCTCGCTGGTGGTGAGGCCGAGCGCCTCGCGCGCCTCCCTGAGCCGTCGGCTGAGCGCGCGCTTCTTGATGGTTGGGCTGTAGCCCTCCGGTTGGGCCTCGGGCATGCGTCACCTCACGTCTCCGGGACCTGACAGCTGCACTCTATACGAGTACCGGAAGTAGAGAATCTACTTCCGGAAGCTTGCGCACCTGTTATGTTCTGAGTCACCATCAGTGATGGTCAGATGCAACAGTCGTGACAGCCCTTCTGTCACCGGTCTGGAACAGGTTTGGATGATGCCTACCGGCCAACGATCTGCGACAACCCTGACAGCCCAGCCAGGTCCTAATGACGCGGCAGCCCAGCGTGAGCGCCCCACCGCCCACGCGGTAGCTCCGCGACGGGCGAGGCAGTTCTCTGGCGCCGTGCCGCGGTTGGGTTCGGCTCGCGTGCCGGTGACTGGTTCAGTGGCTGCACTCACGGAGCTGACGAGGGAAGCATGACCACGTCAGTCAACCCCCGTTCCCGCTCGAAGCTGATCGAGGCTCGCAATCGCGCGGGTCTTACTCAGGAGCAGGTAGCGGAGAAGATTGGAGTCTCTGTAACTACCTGGATACGCTGGGAGCGCGGCAAGACGGACGTGAGACGGCACAACCGTGATCGCATCGCTGACCTGTTCGGGGTCCCGCGGTCCGAGGTGGATCAGTGGGTTGATGAGGCAGCAGAGTCGGTTCCTTGGGAATCTGGCAAGGCCACCTTTGTTTCCATGACGGATACTGTTGAAACAGCAAGCGAGCTGTGGAGGTGGGACGTGGACCCGACCCGACGCCGTCTTCTGGGTGCGATTCCCTTCCTCCCCGTCAGCTTGAACGAGTGGCTTCTCTCCTGGACGCTCGACCCAAGCGCCGAGACCCGAGCACACAGTGGCTCCGGTCCATCGGTTGGTACGGAAGACGTACGACGCATCCACGTTGACATGCAGGCATTCGACCAAATGGATCGTCAGCATGGAGGCGGCCGGATACGTCCAGCGGTGGTCAGTTACCTTAACCACGAGGTCGCGCCGCTTCTCCACGGCACATACTCCGACGAGATCGGGGCCCAGTTGATGAGCGCCGCTGCGCTCATGACCGCCTTGGCCGGCTGGGAGGCCTACGACGTCGGCGCTCACGGCCTTGCTCAGACCCACTATGGCCAAGCGCTCAAGCTGGCAAAAGCCGCCGATGATCCGCTGACCGCCGCACGGGTGCTGTCGATCCTCGCCCAGCAGGCCATCGACCTACGACACCCGAAACTGGCGATGCGACTTGCCTCCGCCGCCCATCAAGCCGGGATGCGGGCAGAGGCATGCCCGCGAGTGATGGCCATGCTGCTACTACGAGAGGCGACGGCAACAGCACTTAGCGTCGCGCTTGCCGACACCCGAGACGCCCACGCGGCCGAGCGGGTACGCCGGCTCATCGGCGCGGCAGAGAGAACGTTCGCGTCCATCAGCCCCGCCGACCAAGAGCCGAGCTGGATCGCCTACTTCACTCCTGCGGAACTCACCGCGTGTGCGGGATGCTGCTGGGAGATGGTCGGCGAACACCGACGCGCACTCGACTGCGCCGAACAGGCTGTCCGAGACCTCGGTGCCAGCTTCCCCCGGGCCATCCAGTTCAACACGGTGCACGCGGCGACCGCCCAACTCGGATTGAACGAACTCGACCAAGCGCTGGCTTCGGCGAAAAAAGCGGTACCGATGGCCAACACGTTGACCTCCCGCCGCACCATCGAACTGGTGAAGGCATTCGACAACAAGCTCGACTCGCACGCCGACGAACCACGGGTACGAGACTGGCGCGACTACCTACGGACGGAGCTGCGCGTCGCCTCATGATCGAAGGCTCGTCAGTGGACAACCGGCCCACGAATGCGGTCAAGCACGCGTGCGCGACTCTCGGTGTCAACTCGAGCGGCGCCGTCCCGCTTCACGGCCGCGCCAATGCCGTTTATCTGCTACCTCAGGCCAATGCCGTGCTGCGCCTACGCCTCACTCGTCACAATCAGGAATGGGAACAGCGGCTGGCTATATCAGTGGAGGTAACCCGGTGGCTCGCTGAGCAGGGGTTTCCAACCGTCGTGCCACTTCCGATCGATCAACCCATTTCAATCGACGGCTGGACTGCCACGTTCTGGAAGTATGAAGTCGTCCAGCGCTCGGAAGCCGCAACGACTGTAGTCAACCTCGCGGAACTTCTAAGGCAACTGCACGCGACACCTGCACCGCCAATTGATTTGCCTGAGACCGATCCACTCGGATCACTGCAAACTGATCTTTGCAATGACAATATCCTCAATCATGAGCACCGCGAGTGGTTGAGCGCCCAAGTGGACGATATAAAACGGAGCTACCCGCGCACACCGTTGCCCCTTGATAAGGGGCTGATCCACGGCGATGCGCACGCTGGTAATATTCTCCATGTCGTTGACGACCGATCCCTGCTCGGTGATTGGGATTCAGTTAGCCGTGGGCCTCGTGTCCAAGACCTCGTCCCAACGCTGCACCGTGTCCGCCATTTCGAGCATCCTTACGCCGAATGGCGCAGGCTTTGCGCGGCGTACGGAGTTGACGCCGACATTGAACATCACCCTGGCGTGCAGCTCCTTCAGCGAGCCCGAGAGCTTCGCTCACTGGCGGCTTATATTCGCGGCGCAGCCCAGTCTGACATTCGTGTCGAACTTGAGAAAAGACTGCGAACGCTAATGACTGGTTACCCAGAGGCTTGGACGCTAGTGTAAATTCAGCCCGCCGATCTGGTGTGCCCGTGTCTGAGATGGCAGCATCGCCCGCGTCATTGCGGTGAGATGGGCAGAGACCACGCGCCGCGCCGACGCGTAGGCGTCCGAAGGACGGGCAAAGGGCGCCCGGCCTCGGCTTCTGTGTGAGCTGGTAGCACAACCGCGCGCACCGATACTACCCAGAACGGCTCGGCCAAGCTTTGCGCGATGCACGGCTCTCGTGCGGTCGGGACCGAGATCGTTATCATCACCGCTGGTTGCCGGCCCTCAGGGTATGCGGCAGCTTGATCTGCTGTTTCGGGCCAGGATGACGTTGGGTGTCCGGAAAACGTCAGGTGACATTAGGCGTCAGAAAATGCCAGGCCATACGCTCTACACAATGGATATCCCAGCAGGCATTCTGCAGATGACCCGTTTCGCCGACCATGGAAGGGGTCGGGGAAGTGCACTCAGTGAACGTTGGTATACGCACGTCGTCCTACCGCAGGCCATCCGGCGAGAACAGCGGGCTGGCTGAGGCGTCCGACGAGGCTCGCTCGACGGCCGCAGTGCAGGCAGAGGAAGATCCTAGACCTACCGAGCTGCGCCGATGACAGACGCGAACATCCTGGGTGTGCTGGATATGCCGGCGAGATCGCGAGAATTGAGGCATGCGCGCCGCTGGCTGCACGACGTCGTAACAGCTGATCACGCTGAGATCGGCGATGACGTCGTGCTGCTTGGGTGCGAGCTGGCGACGAACGCCATTCGATATTCTGATTCGGTAAAGCTGACAATTATCGTGTTGGCGGTGGATGACGCTATTCGCGTCGAGGTTATCGACGCTGGATCTGATGTGCACATACCTCGGATAATGGATCCGGGCCTCAATATGGAAAGGGGGCGTGGACTTCAAATGGTGAACGAGATTACGCAGGGTCGGTGGGGAACGCACGCTGATGAGAATGGTCGGGTCGTGTGGTTTGAGAGGCCATTCAAGATTGCCTAATTCAATGTTGGTGTAGCTCAAAAATGTATTTTTTATTGGTTGATCGGCTGATCGAGGACCGAGTGCAAGTGCTGATCCCCCGTGGCTACGTGACCTTCGCCAGCAGCGCCGGGTTACCTCAACACCGCACCACGCCCGTTTGAACGCGCCACACACATACGCGCACCCTCGACGATCTGCTGAACCGGATACGTGAATCTGGAGGTGAGCGATCGTGACGCGACAGCATCCGCGCTCGGCTCGGCGTCTGCGCTCCGCTGGACCATCCCGGAAAAGCGCCGCACGGCCGACCACGCCCCCGCGGTCGGCCGTGCGGCCCTCACTCAGCCGCCTACTCACCGAAACGACAACTCTGGTGGCGGCCAACGAAATGGATCCACCTGCCATGTCCCACGCTCAGGCGCTGCTGGCCCGCCTCGCCAACGCGATCTCCGCGCTCGCACGCGAAGTTCCCGCGCCGCCCGCCGAGACCTTCGCACAGGCCGTCGAGCTGCTGCAATCCGGCCAGAGGGCCTTGAGTAGAGCCGATGTCAACGCACCGGCGCAGTCCGACGATCCGGGCTGGTGGGTCCCGGATAGCCAGGGATCACCTCAGCCGGGCGGTCACGCCAGCCATCCTGATTTGGACGCATGGCTGACCAGCAGCGCAGACATGGTGACCGGCGAAGCCGATCGGCGCCGGGTGCCGATTCGAGATCTGCTCACCGCGGGGGAGTTCTTCGTGCGCACCGCCGGGCGGCCCGTGATCGTACTGGCGGCCGGCGAGGACGGCGTGTCCATTGTCGATGTCGGCACCGTCTCGCGTGGGGATGAGCTGCGGTCCCGAATCGCTGAAGCGCTGTACCTCGTCAGCGCCGAGGCCACCATGTGGTCGCCTCGGGCCCGTGCGCAGGCCATGGCTCTTGTTCGGTTTGCCGAAGACGAACTCGCTGAACGGTGTCAGCGGTGAGCGGCATCGCCACCTACCTACGGCGTCGGCGCAGCCCAAGGGCACAGTCACCGGCCTGGATGGAACGTTCATGCGTGCGAGACCGCTCGCCGCAGGATGTTCCTCGGCTCCTCGCGAGCGCATGTTTCCGCGCCGGTATGCGGTCGCCGTTGTCTCTGGGGCCGCAGGCTGATCCAGTCCCGTGGCGAGCGTGCCCTGATCTACGCGCCTGTGGGCGCGACACCTGCCCATTTCCTTCTCGAAGAGAAACGCCGTGACTTCTATCTCCTCCTATCAGGCCCTGGACGAGGTCGCCCGCGACAGCCTTGACAGGCTGTGCCTATGGGGTGGTCCGCATTTCACCCTCGACATCGTGGCGGCGCTATTTGAGGTGCCCAAGCAAGAAGCCGTCGAGCGCCTTACTCATCTGGTGAAGCTAGAGCTGATCGATCGTGACGAGGCTGAGCGATACCGGCTTTGCGAGGACATCCGGGCTCGTATGCGGGAGCCTGCTGTCCAGAGCGATCGCGGCGCGGATGATGCTGCGCTGGCACGGGCGATTCACCGCCTGATTGTCGAGGCGGCGTCCGCCGACTACCGGCTCTGTCCGGAACCACCTCGACACAGCTGGGCGTACGGTCGGGTGCCGCAGCGGCCGACCCAGCCTACCGATGCGGCCGAGGCTTTCGCCTGGTTGGACGCCGAGGTCGGCAACCTGGTCTACGCCCAGCAAGCCGCCGTCGGGATCAGCCAGGACGAGCTGGCGGTCACGATTACCGAAACCCTGGGCAACTGGCTGGATTCTCGCCGGCCACACGATCTGTGGGAGACCGTCTGCGATCGGGGGATCGCCGCAGCGCGGCGATGTGGTCTCCGTCTGGCCGAGGCAGGGGCGCGGTTGCTGCTGTGTCGGGCCTACCAGGACACAGGTGACTTCGAGCGTGCTCGCGAGCAGGCTGAAGGCGCCCTCAGATTGTCACAAGAGGCCGGTGACTGGGTTGGGGAGGCCGCTGGCCTGGGCCAGGTTGGGGCGTTGCATCTCGCTGATGGGGACGCGGAGCAGGCGTTGCCCATCTTGAACGGCGCTCTGGACATCGTCGGGGAGAGCCTGGAATGCACTTGGTTGAGCGCTCTGCTGCGTCGCCAGATCGCCGAGGCCGAGGCCATGGCTGGCCACATCGACAAGGCGCGCGCCGATTTCCGGCTTGCCGTGCACGCTTTCGCTGCGCGCGACCATCACCAGCACGGCCGGGCCCTGACCGAGCTGGGCGCGGCAGAGATCGAGGCGGGACACGACTCACGCGCCATCGTCGCGCTCAGCGAAGCGTCGTGGGTACTGCAGATCTGCGGTCGGCCGTTCTCCAGTGCCCGCGCTCACTACCTCCTGGCTCAAGCGCATCAGAACACGGGCCAGCGTCAGGAAGCCAGCCTGCACATCGCCCAGGCGCTGGAGCACTACCGGGGGGCCGGCACGGCCGAGTGCCACCCAGGCTTCGCTGATGCCCTGCGGCTGGCCGCGGACCTCGCCGGCCAGGCGTCGGCATGATTCCAGAGTCGCTCCAAGACAGACCGCTGGCGGCGTGTCCGACCACCGAACGGCCGCACGTTACGCCGGACGGCGGCCACTCGGCGCTGGTTGGAACTGCACCCGCTGGCTCACGACCGCTGTCCCGCAGCGATCTCATGCGGCTGCAACCGATCTCCTGGCGTACGCCTGACGGCATCGGGGTGGATATCCGCCGAACCACACTTCCGCCAGGTTTTGCCGCGCGTCTGGAGAACGATTTCGATGATCTTTATCGGAACGCGGCGGAGCGCACAGGTGACTGTGGCGGCGTGCTCTTGTATTTCGACCAGAAGCAGGTCGCTGGCCGATCCGCCTTGCGGCGTGTCGAGCGGATAGCCGACGGGCGCTACGCGGCCGTGTTGATAGTGGTTGTCACGAACGATGTCGGTGTCGTGGTCATAGTCGAGTGCTGCGCTTCCGCCGGCGCCCATATTCAAGCAGACCACGCGGAGTCGGCGTTGGAGCGGACGTGCAAGCTCGTCGACGACGTCGCTGACTTCTCCTTCCTTGGACTCGAAAGCCATGATGACTGGCAGGTTCCTGCCCAAAGCACCGTGGAGCAGGCCAGTGAGGCCACCGACTCGCGTCCTCGATTAACCACGGGGGTCGCTTGAGACTGTCTCCCGGGTTCGCCGCGCGATACAAGCGCGTCCCGTTATTTCCGATCCCTGATAGATAAGGGTATTGAGGATATTGATGTCTTTCGCCACAACCGTCGGGCACGGCTTCTCGCGTAACTCTCACCCGGCCAGCGAGGACGCTCATGCCTGAATTTCAGGTTCCTACCACGGATATCGCCCAATGGGATGGCCCACGTCATGGCCGCCCGGCCGCCCAGCCCAGCATGCGCCTGTTCCATTGGGGTGTTTGCGTGACTCCGGCCATCGTCATGGCCGCGGTAGCCTTTGGCGCTGTCTTTTTGCAGGCGGCCATGGCCCCCTCGGTGAAGAGCGCCGGGATCGCGATGCTGGTGGCGGTGGCGGGCGTCGTCATCCTCGTTGTCGCTGGGGGCGGAGCCGAGGCCGCACATCGCCGGGTGCGTCAGGACCGGGATGAGCTGGTATCGGCTCACGCCAGCGCGCAGCAGGAACTGGCGCTCGGCCACGAGAAAGCCCAGGCGGAGCTACACGGCCGGCTTCGCCAACTGCACGCGCGGATCGATGAACTGCGGGCCCTCGCTGCGCACGGACGCGATGACGTTGAGCAGCTGGCCAAGCGGTTGATGAGCGGCGAACGCATCGCCCCCTATAGCGCAGGCGATCTCCGATTCACCGGCGGGGACTCAGTGGTGCTCCTCGCGCATGATCTGGAAGCCTTGCGTGCAGCTGCCCTGAGGGCTGTTATTCAGGTGGCACAACAGATTGAGCAGAGCAGAGCGGCTCACGCCGTGCAGGTGTATGCCACTCTCGCTCTACGTATGCAGTCACGTGCTAATCGGGCGATCAGAATGCTCGATGAGCTGGAGCGGCGGGTCGTGGACCCGGACATGCTCAAAAGGTTGTTCGCTGTCGACCACCAGGTGACCATCAATCGCCGCCAGGCAGAAAACTTCGCGGTGATCTGCGGTGAGGCGTCCCGGCGCCGGTGGAGCGATCCGCAGCCGATCTCCAAGGTCCTACGTGCGGCTGTGGTCGAAGTCGAGGACTATCCGCGCGTCAGGGTCGCGACGAAAATCCAAGGCGCACTGGAAGGCGATGGAGTATCCGACGTCGTTCACCTCGTCGCTGAGTTGATCGAGAATGCCACGAGCTTCTCCAAGCCCGACACCCACGTCCTTGTTCGAACGCGGGGACGCGACGACGGCGTGGTCATCGAGGTCGTGGACGAGGGCCTGGGCATGCCGCCAGGCGACGTTGAACGCTGGAACGCTTATCTCGCCAATCCGCCCCACCCGAGCGTCATCACCTCACACGATAGGAGCCATATCGGGTTGGCCGTGGTCGCGGCCCTGGCTAGCCGGCAGGGCATTCGGGTCTCATTGCGGTCAGAGTTGCACCGCGGGACCACCGCCTACGTCGAGCTGCCGGCCCGGATGGTCCAGGTCGCTGATCGGCGAAGCCGATCAGCGGCACACCCCCCACCGGAGGCAGCGCTGCCACCCGCTCCTCCTGAAGCGACGGATCAGCCCACGCCCCGGCCCGTCGTCCATCCGCCACACCCGATCGCTGGCGTTGGTCACCAGCATCGCGGTGAGCAGAAATCGGTGATAGGCGGGGACCAGGGATCCGCTTACCTGCGCCCCGGCGGCCCAACCGCGCCGAGCACTCCGCCACCATCGCGGTCCGGTAGTGAAACTGCGTCCGCTCAGCGCGCCGGACATCGCTGGCAACCTCCGCCTTCCGCGGCGCCGGACGGCGAGCAACCTCCCGCCACGACACGCCGTCCGCTGCCTCAACGTGTGCCGCAACAGAGTTTCCCCGAACAACGACACGACGGGGCGAACCGGCGATCTGAGGACTCGGACACCGAGCCGACGCCTGACCTGATCGCCGACTTCAAAAAAGGTGCCGGTGATCTCGATGACGAATCCCACGACCGTCTCTGACCGGCGCACAGACCGCTCACTTCCCCGAGGAGAAGATTCATGACTACCGAGCAGAACGGCTGGCCCGAGGATGCCGAACTCGGCTGGCTGCTCGAGCGCCTTGCCGATCGCGTTGAGGGCGTCCGCGAGGTCGCACTGCTGTCTGTTGACGGCCTCGTCAAGACCGCGATCGGGCACAGCCGCGATGACAGTGACCGTTTCGCTGCCATCGCCTCTCAGCTGATTTCCCTTGCCCGGGCGGCAGGACGGACCTTTGACGGCAGCGACACAGTCCGGCTCGCGGTGCTCGAACTCGGTTCGAGCACGGTGTACGCCCGCGGCGCGGGCGAACACTCAGTCCTGGCGGTGCTCGCAGATCGCGAAGCGAAACCATCCCTCGTCGGCCATGAGATGGATGAGCTGATCAAGGGGGTCCGTCGCTTCCTGGCCACACCGGCCCGGCCCTCGCCCGCCGGCCATGAAACCCAAGGCGGGTGAGCACGACGGCTACCGACGATGGCCGATGGCTGCTGGATGCCGAAGCCGGGCCGCTGGTTCGCCCGTACGGGGCAAGTAAGGGACGGACCGACGCGACCTACGACCTGAGCCTGCTGTCGGTGGTGGTGGCCACCGGCCAAGCCACCGATGGATGGGAACCGGACCAGGCCCACGCCCTGGAGCTGTGCCGCTTCCCGATCGAGGTCGCGAAGGTCGCCTCCTTGATGCAGCTGCCTGCCGTGGTCACCAAGGTCGTGCTGTCCGACCTGATCGATGCCGGCGCGGTCACCACCCGGGATACGCGTCTGACCACCGGCCCGCCTACCGACACAGTGCTGAAGGAAGTGCTCGATGGCCTATACGCACTCTGATCGCCCGGTCATCCAGGCCAAGATCATGATCGGAGGTGGCTTCGGTGTAGGGAAGACGACTGCGGTTGGTGCGGTGAGTGAGATCGAGCCCCTGAGCACCGAAGAACTCCTTACCGCGGCCAGCGTCACGACCGACTGCCTGGACGGGGTCGAGGACAAAAGTCACACCACCGTTGCCCTCGACTGGGGCCGCATCACCATCCACACCGGGCTGGTGCTCTATTTGTTCGGAACCCCCGGTCAGGAGCGCTACTGGTTCATGTGGGACGAGCTGTGCCTCGGCGCGCTCGGCGCCATCGTCCTGGCCGACACCCGCCGCCTGCAGGCGTGCTTTCAAGCCATCGACTTCTTTGAACGGCGCCGCATCCCCTTCATCGTCGCCGTCAACGAGTTCGACGGCGCCGACCGATATGGAACCGAGGAGGTGCGGGCCGCGCTCAGGCTCGCCACCGGCGTACCGGTCCTGGCGTGTGACGCCCGGAAACGCCACTCGGTGAAACACGTTCTGATCACCCTGGTCGAATACGTCCTCACCACGCGATCACACGCTGGATAACCCGAAAACCTCCCTTGAACCGCCTGATTTGGAGCCCATCGTGACCGACAGCCCTATCGAAGGCCACTTGCTGACCCCCAACGACCCACACCTGGTGCGTCGCCTGCGGCGCCTCCAAGACCTCGGTGTGGGACGCAGGCCGGATGCCGAATTCGACGCATTCGCCCGCACCCTCGCCTACGACGCCCGGGAGCTGGTGAGCGCGCCCTGGCCCCCGCACACCATGGTCAACTTCGTGACCAACGATCAATACTTCGCCGGGCTCAACATCGGAGGCGCCCCGACCGGCGAGCCGGGCGTCGGCCGGGTGATGGACAAGGACCACGGCTACTGCCCGGACGTCATCGACCGGGGTCTCCCGCTTGTCCTGGACGACGTCTTCGACTACCCCCGGTACGCCGGCAACGAGGTGGTCGACGAGATCGGGATCCGCTCCTATGTGGGAGCGCCACTGATCGACGAGCCGACCGGCACGATCCTGGGCACGATCTGCATCGTGGACACCGAACCGCGGAGCTGGGGTCGACCCGGTCTGGAACTCATCACGCAGCGGGCGGAGGAGTTCATGACCCGCCTCCAGCAACGGGAGAACCGGCGAAGGTGATCAGGCGGGGACCTCGGCACGTTGGCGTGGGGTGGCGAACCGCTCCGACAGGGGACGGTTTCGCCGCCCCAGCGCCTCCAGGCTCAGGCGGTATCGCTGGAAATCTGAGGTACCGGCGGGGAACTCAATGCAGTGGGCGTCGCGGAAACGCCGTTCGGCCGGATGGTCAACGAAGAGTCCTTCTCGTGCGCCGTGCACGTTCAACGCCTCTCGCGTGGTGGTTTCGGCGGCCTTGACGACTTCGAGCTTGGCGGCGATGAGTTCCTCATCGCACGCCAGGCCATTGTCCAAGCGGTTCACCGCGTCATACAGCACCACTCGGGAGGTGATCAGCCGCCGGTGGATGTCGCCGATGCGTTGCTGGATGGTCTGGTGGACCCGCAGGCGTTCGTCTTTGACCCGCTCGGCCACTCCTTCCCAGGCGGCCTGCTGCAAGCCCAGGCTGAGCGCGGCCAGGTTCGGCCTGCCGTACAGGATGCTCGCGGCGTGGGCGACCAGCAGGCCATCGCCTTCCTCCCCGACCCGATTGGCCACCGGGACACGGCAGTCGGTCAGGGCGACCTCGCCGCAGGAAAAACCGTTCAGGCCGAGGAAGGGCACATGCGCCGGGCAGCTGATACCGGGCCGATCCGCCTCGACGAGGAACGCGGTCAACCCGCCCGATCCCTCAGCGGTGCGGACCACGACGAGATGCAGGGTGGCGACGTGGCTGTTGCCGACGCAGACCTTCCGGCCGTTCAGCACATAGGTGCGCTCATCGACGCGTTCCCCCCTCGACCGCATCGCGAGAACATCCCCGCCGGTCCCCGGTTCGGTGACATCGATCGCGGGCAGGCAGTCCCCGGCCGCGATCGCCGGCAACCAGGTGTTCTTCTGCTCATCGGTGCCGAAATGGACCAACGCGCCGGTCGGGATGATCCCGGCCTGGGCGATCGCCGCCGCCGCGCCGTTCTCCCGGGCCAGCTCCTCCAAAATAACGGTCTTCGCATAATGCCCGAGCCCCAAGCCCTCGTATTCCGGGTCAACCGTTGCACTGGTCCAGCCCTGCCTTGCGATCGCCTTCGCCAAGTCGTGGCGTACCTCACGGTCTCTTTCCATGATCGGCACCAAGGGGCGTACGATTTCTGCGGCGAAAGCCCGCACCTGTTTCCGCAGATCTTCGTAGCTTTCCGTGATCCGGTAGCCGGCCATGCGGACCTCCTCGTGTATCACCTGTTGGCCCCGGGCGGCCAACAACCCAGCTAAATAACCAGTCGGAAAGGCTCACCGCGGGATCGGAAAGCGTGTCCCACCATCAGGCAAATCGGCGCACGCAAGAGCACATTTGAGCATCATGAGGGCATGGGTTTGTTGCCGACGGCAAGTCCCGTGAATGTGAATATCGAGTAGATCCGCGGCAACCAGATGATCTTGATGGATTTGGGTTGTGGCCGGACGTCGAGGGTGGGTGGACCGGTCTTACCGTGTGAGGGCGTACCGGCCGGACACCCCGGTAAGCCCAATGAAGTTATCCCAGGTAGAACCGTTCTCTGTGTCGTCGAGCCAGGGCAGGCAGTCGCTCCGGATCTCAAGGGCGGTGTCGGAAGCATCAGGGGGTGACGCCGTATCGTCGCGGAGTTGGAGGATCTCATCGATCTCGTCCAGAGTCCGGGAGAACGCGACCGCCATGGCCGCGCGCCTTGTTGAGGAAATGCCGAGCTCGCCCCGCTCCCATTTTGAGACGGCCGAGGCGGAAGCGGGGCGGCACAATCCTGTCTCGCCGAGCGCCGCACCGAATTCGACCTGCGTCATCTTCAGTACGTCGTCGCGAAAGGCTTTCAAGCCGGGGCGACTGTGTGTCATCTTCTCCCACCCGTACGCTCTCACGATCGAACGCCTCGATTCTCGCACGGAAGGCACGTAACAGCCGAATCATTATAGGTAACGATGGTGCAACCTCGAATGTGTAGGCTCGTCCACCGAATGACCAACATATCGGACAGAACTGCCAGTCGACTGCCAGTCAACCCGCCCCAAACTGCCAGTCGATCCCAGACGCGCACCTGTACTCGGTAGTAACTGCTCGTTGGCTCCCATTGCATTGCGCCATTGGATGGCGCTGAGATGTCCGCCGGACCGTTCACATGCCGACCGGACGGCCATTGCTCCCGTGTCATGTTGGCGTACTGCCGTCATGCAACAGGACGACTTCGGGGACGAACTCCGCACCACTGAGGAAGGACACTTTTGTCCCGGCGATTGAAAACGACCGCGCTACTGTCGCGCGTCGTGGCTGGTCTCCCACTGATCACGGGGCTCACCACCACGACAACCGCTTCCCATCGCTCGGCGGCCACACCACCTTTGCCTGCGTCGAGCCAGGGCGATGCCGGAGTTCTGAGCATCGTCGCTGCGCGGGCGGCTGTGACGTCTGGAACCTCCGCGGCCTTCCCGCTGATGGCGGGCATCGTCGCCGACGCCGCTCAGGTCGCCGGCCGGCCGCTCGAGCTGGCGGGGGTGGTGGCGTGACGACGGAGTCTTTGTCTCTGGCCCACTTCACCGTCTTGATCATTAACTGGCAGTACGGCGGTGTCGACCGCCGGAGTCGCGACCGCAGCGCCTGGCTGCGCAGCGTGAACGTGATCAACCAGGTACGGCCGATGATCGTGCTCGCGCAGGAGATGGACTGCCAGGGCAACCCGGCCCAGCTCCATCAGCATCTGGAGGCGACCGCGACCGCGCTGGGCGGGATGACGTCGATCCTGGGCCCGCCTGCCAGCGGGACCGGCGGTAACCACACCGCCATCTTCGTCCGGGCCTCCGCCGGCTTGCAGGTCATCAACCGCTGGCCTACCTCAGCCCCGGCCGGACCACGCGAGCCCTGGTGGTGCTCAGCACAGGTCAAGATCCCCGGCGTGGCCCCGGCCGCACATCTATATTCGGTGCACCTGAGCCCCCGGTCCGCACTCGACCAGCTCCGCGCGGTGCAGATCGTCACCAGCTTGGTCACCGAAGGCATCCAGTTCGCGCTCGTCGGCGGGGACTTCAACGGCTACCCCCGCCAGCCGGAGATCTCGCCGGAGGTACTGGCCGGTCTGCCCCGGCACCTGCAGATGACCCGCTGCCGGCCCGGCCCGAACGGGCTGATCCCTAACCATGATGTCGCCGACGAACTACAGCGCGCTCAGCTGTTCGACATCGCCGCGCACCTGGACGAAACCGGGCGAGGACCGTCGGATCTGCGCCCCACCACCGAAGACGGGGCCCGCGTTGACCGCTGCCACGGCGACAAACGCTGGGCCGCCGCCGCACGTGAGGCCAAGAACCTGGCGGTCGGCAGCGACCACCAGGCTCTCGCCGTCACCTTCGACCTGACCGGGATGGCCGCATGACGGCGACAAACCCGCCCTGTGGGCAGCAACACCGTGATCCGCGGGCACGGCTCTCCCGAACGAATTGAGGGTAAGGGAATGACGGATGAGGGTGTGCGCAAGCACGCTTACACGGCCACACAGATCTATCAGGCGCTGCAGCCGCTCGGTCACGCGCCGGTGTTCGATCCTGACAAGCGCCCAGACGGCCCGCTTGAACAGGACCGGGCGCAGCTGCTCGGCCTTCTGCTGGCTGTCGTTGAGCTGGCGCTTGTCACCGAACCGCCGGAGACGGCCGTCGACGTCAACGAGGCGTATGCGCGGCAGGCGGTGGCGGGCCGTGACGACGACACCAACCTGGCGGGGATGCTCGCCGTCCGGTTCAGCCGGCTGCAGATGCTCCTGGACGCGATGGATGGCGGGCCGATCATCAATGCTGCGGCGCGGAACGCCGCAGCGACATCCGGGTTGTTGAACCTGTGGCTTCTTGGCCGTACCGGCAGGGAGATCGACACCGACGACGTGGCGATCCTCCGGCAACTGTTCAAGGACGCCCTCACCGACCTCAAGAGCGCACGGAGCTCGTTCGAGGACGTCCGGCGCCAGCTCGTGAAACGCGGTCTCACACTATGACCGGCTCACCCTGCGACACCTCAAGCTCCGGCAACGCCACCTATGCCGGCGCGCCGGCCGACGGCCTTACGTTCCCGCCGCTGGGTGCCGGTCTGGTCGGCGATCCCGGCCCGTTGAAACACCCACGAACAACAAAGCGAAGGGGCTGACTCGCTGTGACAGATTCGCCCACGAGGGCCAGCACGCACGTACGCGCCATCCACGATGTGATCACCCACGCGGTCAGTGACGCAGATGCGGCAACGCTACGCACAGTGATTGATGCGCTGCTTGGCGCGTGCGTGTCCGAGCGCGAGGATGCCGAACGGTTCCGCCAACTGGCGGCGGAGTGGAAGAACACGGGCGACACGGTTCGGCGGGCTGTGTGTGAAGGGCAGGCGCACGGCCGTCACATGGGAGCCGAACGGATCGAGGAAAGGATCCTCGGCGCGCTGGATCTTTGGCAGCAGTGCGAGAAGGCCACGGCGGGCATACCGGACGACGAGCCGTCCTACCTCCCCACGGTTACCTCGGAAACTGAAAGCATCCCGGCCGGCATCGAGGACTCTCCCGGTGGCGGACAGTGAGCGCCGGCGAGGTGACGGTCGTCGCGCTGAATCTGGAAGACGGCGGCTGGGACCAGCAACACCAAGACCATCGCAAACTCGATCTGCTGCCCGAGGTAATCGGGCAGGTGCCGGGTGAGGTCGACGTCGTGCTGTTCCAAGAGGGGAAGTATTACGGGTTTCGGGGGCAGCGGCTCCGGTATCGAGCTGAGAACCTGCTGGCCGATTTCGGGCTGCGGTCGTTTATGACCCCAAGCACGATCGGACAGCTTCATGATCTGGTGTTCGTCCGCTGGCCGCGTTTCCGTCCGATCGAGCACTTCAAGGCTGAGCTGCCGGATGCATTCCATGATCAGATCGGCTGGCTGCACTTCGGGGTGGAAGGGCTGGAGCGGCCGATGGCGGTGCGGTCGTTGCAGTGGGCGTACTGGGACGGCGGAACTCGGCTGGACGCGGCGCAGAAGCTGACCAGGTTCGCCGCGCCGGGCCAGTTGACGTTGTTGGGCGGAGATTTCAACGCACTGTGGCCGGACTGCGATGACCACGCCGAATTCGAGCCAGGCTGGGAACGGCTACCGCCTCACAAGCGCACCCACAAGACCCTGCCGCCCGGACTTCGGCTCGACGGGCGGCTGGTCTCGGACCGGCGCGCGACGCAGGTGCTGCACGAGGTGGGGTTCATTAACGCAGGCTGCGTCGCCGGGGACATGACGCCTACCGTCAACAGCCACATCGATCAAGGACAGGGCGCCCGGATCGACCACATCCTGTCCAGCCCCGATCTGGCACCCGCTCTGGTGCCCGATTCGTATCGGGTGTGGATCAGCGAGCTCGGCGACCGGATCAGCGATCACCGGATGATCTCGGTCCGTCTGGACTTGGACCGGCTGGGCCGGTGAGCGCCCCGCACAGAACCACGGTGTCGGCGGGCCCTTACCCGTCCGCTGATTCCCACACCTCATTGCCGTAACGAGCGCCGCGCCGGCGCCAGACCGAGCCAACCGACAAACGGTCACGACCGAGTTAGGAAGACCTGCCGGATGTTTCCCGCGAATGAGAGCTCTGTCAGCGCCCGGCGTGCGACGGCGCCGGGCAGCTTCGCCGTCGTCTGGGCGAATCTGCATTACGGCGGGGTCGACCCGGGCACCGGCGACGACGCTTCTTGGCGCGAGACGATGAACGCGATCGCTTCCCTCCGGCCCGATGTCGTTTGCCTGCAGGAAATCGATCACCGGCCCGCCCAGATTTGGGCGCACCTGTGGCGGACGGCGAATTTTCTGGGTATGCAGCCCGTGCTGGGCCCCTCAGCCGCGACCCGGGCGCTCACGGGAAACCATGTCGGTTTGCTGGTGCGCACCCGGCCGGGGGTGCAGATCGTCGACCAGTGGCCGCCGCCTGGTGTTGCCGGGCCGCAGGTTCCGTGGTGCAAGGTCAGCATCTCGATCTCCGGCCTGAGCGAGTTCCTGCACGTCTACTGCGTGCATCTTCCGGCACGGAGTACCAGCGCGCAGATGACACAGATCGAGTTCATCACCAACCTGATCACTGATGCCAACGAGCTGGCGCTCGTGGCCGGCGACTTCAACGGATATCCGGCCGAACCCATGGTCACGCCGGCCGAGCTGGCAACGCTCGCCCCACACCTGCAGCTGACCCGCTGTTTGCCAAGCGCGGACGGTCTTGTCCCGAACCTGCGCGCGTGGCAGGAACTCAAGCGCGCTGGTCTCCTCGACGTCGTCGCCGCTCTTCCTGCCGAGGTACGGGATCCGTGCGAGCTGATGCCCACCGGCCGCGGCGGCGCACGCGTCGACCGCTGCCACGCCGTCGAGCGCCTCGCCCAGGCCGCGACCCGTTACCAGCAGGTCACGACCGGCTCCGATCACGCTGCCGGCGCGCTCTGGTTCGACCTGAAAGCACTGGCGGCCTGATCACTGACCAGCGCGACTCCGGTCACCTCAGAACCGCGACACGACCCGCACCCGCGAAAGGAGGAGATCCCATGGAAAACCCCACGAGCAGCATCGCCGACTGGCGCAAGAGCAGCCGCAGCATGGCGAACAACCAATGCATCGAAGTCGCTGCCGTCACCCTTCAACCGGGGCCGAGCGCTGACCACCAGCTCGCGGCACCCGCTGTTTAACAGACCAGTCAACGACCGCCAAACGGTGGGCGCCGTGCCCGGGTAGATCGGCTGCGCCCGCTGCAATCCGATGGATGGAGGAGAGGAGGTGATCGTCGTGACCTACTGGATCACTTTCTAACCGGCGATCGCGCGATGAGGAGCGGCTCCGCCCCCCGATAACTCCGGCCAGCTCGGGGGCGGGGCCGCATCCCCGAAACCGGAACCGCCGCTCTCACAGCCACGCTCGGTCGAGCTCACCGAGCCCAGACCCCGTTCGCACGTGCGCGCGACCGCCCTGACCTACCGAGACCAGCAGGAAATCGCCATGATCGTTCCGTCCATGCCCTTGCCCGGCGTCACCGTTGGGACCCGCGAGAAGATCGGCACCGGCCGGTGAGTACCAGCTGGCCACCGGCCACGATGCGGGTGGCGTCGGTGAACTGGAACAACGGTGGGATCACGCCGTCCGGCGATGACGCACCCTGGCGGACGACCATCGAGGTGTTGCAGTCGGTACGCCCGCACATCGTGTTCTCCCAAGAGCTGACCACACCCGATCCAGGTGTGCGGCTGGGGCGCCATCTGCGGCGGACCGCGAACGCGTTGGGCATGGAGCCGGCGCTCGGCCCGGTCGTACCCGGTGCGCGCACCGCCCTGCACACCGGGATGTTCATCGACACCCGCGCCGGGTTCCGCATCGACGACGTCCCTTATCTCGGGGAGCATTTCGGTGGAATCCGGCACGCCTGGTGCCGCGTCGAGCTCGGTGTCCCCGGACTGCCGTGGCCCGTTGATCTGTGCAGCGTGCACCTGCCGGCCCGATCGGCACCGGCCCAGGAATCAGAGGCCTACAGCCTCGCCTCGGCCCTGGCAAGCCAGCGGCTGGTGCTGGTCGGCGGGGACTTCAACGGCTACGCCCGTGGCGGCCCACCCATCACGACCATCGAACTCGACCAGCTCCCCGGCCATCTCCAGGTGACCCGCTGTCACGGCATCCCAGGCGCGTTGACGCCGAACTACACCGTCGATGATCTGCTCACCGGCCGCGGCAAGCTCATCGACGTCGCGGCACATCTCTCCGCTGAGCGCCGGCAGCCACCAGACCTGGCCGAGACCGGGACCGCCGGTGGTGGACGAATCGACCGCTTCTACGCCTGCCCGCCGATCGCTGACGCCGTCGAGTCCTACCAGCTCCTCAGGATCGGCAGCGACCACCGGGCACCGTTCATCGAGATCAACCTCCCCCAGCTCACCGCTCTACTGACGGTCACATGACACCCGAAACCCTGCTCCCGCCGAGTGCGCCATTGGTCAGTCCCGCAATCGCCGATAGGAAAGGACCCCTCACCCGCCATGGTTGAGCAAAGCCCATCGGTCACGATGACCCGCGCACTGGGCACGCTCAAGGCCGCATTGAAAGATGCCGGCATCACCTCGTACCTCGATGTGCCGGGGACGAGCAGGATCCTGCTGTACATCATGGGTTCGGCGATCCCGGCCGCCTGCCGGACCAACCCTGCGGCCGACCACCGGTGGTGGTTCTGGCTGGGGCCCGAGCCGATCGGCCCCGCGAGCGAGCCGGCTGCCGCAGCCCAGGAGATCAAGAGCAGGCTCGGTAGCGGGGTGGCCTGGTGAACGGGCCAGCAGCAGACGTCGACAGACGTACCGCGGAATCGGTCGGCGCGCTGTGAGCACGGGCGCTCGTTATCACCGGCTGCGATCCACGCGAGCGCGATAGCGGTCGGCAAGGAAGGAACCACCGAAACCCGGCACCACATGGCCGGGCGGCTTTCAAGCATCCCCACTCCGGCAGCGCGGTAACCAACGCCCACACAACCATTCTTCTAAAGGAACGCCATGACCACAATCAAGATCATGTTCCAGAACGTTCAAGCTAGAGCCGACGTGGAGGGCCGCTGGCCCGGACATGTGGAAGTCGTTAAAGAGGAGGATCCGGATCTTCTCATCTTGACCGAGGTCGAGTGGCTGGCTGACGAGGTTAAGCGCAAGCGGGTCGAAATCGCCTTAGGGATGCACCTGATGGTCGGTCCGACCCGCAATCTGAATACTGCGGTCGCGTGGCGGCGTGATGGTGTCCTTGAGTTCGAGGACTGCGACGTCACGTACGCGCATGAGCTCCACCACGGCTACACCGCCCCGCGGTTCAAGGTGGCAGTGACGATCGATGGAAAACGCAAAGAACTGACGCTGGTTGCGATCGGAACGCATCTGTCTCCGTATTCTGTGCTGACCGCCGCGCAAGAGGCGTCCCTGCTGTGCGCCCGCGTCTACCGCTGCGGTGGGCTGGGCCTGATTTGCGGTGACATCAACCACTGCCCGGTCTTCATTGACGGCGAGAGCCAGCCGCCCTGGGAGCAGGTCCAGCCCTATAACCGGGCCTCTCGGTGCTTGAGGCGTACCAGCGAATCCGATGCCTGGGTGGGGAACGAGCTCGTTGGCCAGACCCTGCGTGACGGCGGCCTGACCGATGTGGCCGCCCACATGGCGATGCGAACCGGCGACATGACGTTGCTACATCCGACCGGGAAAGCCGGGCTCGTGCGCGTCGACCAGGCCCACGTAACCGCCGCCCTGACGCGGGCGATCACCGAGTACCACCGCGTCGATAACCCCCACAGCGACCATTATGGCGGCGCATTCACCCTGAGGCTCGACCGCGCTGATCTATCACTTCTCCGCGAATACAGCTAACGATGATGACGTCTATGGGCCTGTAAGGCATGGATTGCGGGCCGTGCGCATGAAACCAAACACGCCGATAGCCGACGAAATTTCCGTCGGTGCGTGCGCGATTCGCCACGTGAAAGATCTTCCCGCATTGGGCTATCAAGAGCGTTTGAAGGACAGGTAAGGGATGGAAAACCGACGACGGGTCTGGTCCCCGGACGATCGTGAGATCGCCGTTATGAGGGAGCTTTCCGAGCGTGCCGGCGAGGATAATTCCTGCATTATCAGCCGGGCCGAGTTGGCTGGCAGACTCGGGATCTCGGAGAAGATGCTGTACCGGTCGCTGAGGTGGCTGGAGGCATTCGGGTATCTGAAGCGCGAAACCCGATACCCGACGAACAGGTCGGAGCCCTTCAGCCCCCCGCCGAACGGATGGCTGGCCACGCGTTACACCGTGGTGAAGATACCGACGAAGGCCGACGAGCACGACGTCGGCGTGGACACGAGTCCGAAGGCCAACGAGCACGACGTCGGCGCATACACGGGCCAGCGCACCGCGTCTGATCCGGACATGGTTGCGCGCGTTGTGCGCATGTACGACGAGGAGAAGCTGAGCATCCGGCAGATCGCCACCCGGCTCGGCTCGTCTTACGGCACCGTCCACGCCATCGTTTCGCAGCACACCAAACCGCGACCTCGTGGCGGGAATAGAAGGTCTTCCCCACTCGGAAGCCGGTGATGGGGACATGCCGGATGCAGGACGTCTTCGATCTCGGATGTGGTGACGGGGCGACTTAGCAAGGCCGCCGCCGCGGAACACCCGGCCGGAGGGAGCGCGGCGACGTCCTGGCAGCGAACACGTCCTTGCGAATCACCGCCGACCGCCACTCTCGGCAGCAACCACACTTCTCCCCGAGCCGGAATACTGAATTGACGTGATCATCCACCGGGAATGCCAATAAACAGTACATGGCGTTTTACCTCCAAGGTGGAGGCGGCCAGCAAAGTAGCGACCCCGCCCCGACACAGAAAAGGATGAAATGAAGTACCCGCCAAACAGCGGTGGTGATCCCACGTTTTCACGCCAAGAGCTCGCCGCCATCATCGGGAACCGACCTCCGTCAGTTCGGGAACTGCACGATCGCATACGGGATTTCTCTACCCGCTTCCCGAGGCTTTGCCGGCTTACCAAGGCAGGAAAGTCCCGATTGGGGAATGAGCTGGAGTTGTTGTCGGTCAGCGGCGGCCCGTATGAGATCTTTGTCATCGGGGACCCGCATAACGACGAACCCGTGGGGAGAGCCACGGCGTTCGCTCTCGCCCACCAGGTGGTTACCCGGGCCGAACTCCGAGCCGACGTCACTTGGCACATCCTCGCGAGCAGCGACCCCGATGGGGCGATGCTGAACGATAGGTGGGTCACCGCCAACGCAACGCCAACCTGGGATTCCTACTTTCGCGGCCTATACCGCGCCGCCCTCGCCGACCAGCCAGAATGGACATTCCCCTGCCCCGGATTCAACGCTCCATTGCCTGAGACGCAGACGATGATGAGCATCATCGACGGCTTCAAACCGGGTTTGTTTGAAGTGGTGTCGCTGCACAATTGTATGGCCGGGGGAGCGTTCTACATCACCCCGAATAAAGACGCCAGGCTGGTCGATCTCCTGGCGCGGACGGCCGGCCGATGGCGCTTCACGGTCGGAAGTACCTCTATCGATACCGTCGGCCTGGAATCAGCAGGCCCGGGTGTCTACGTTCTCGATCCGGCCGACAGGTCGGTCCCCGGAGCCGCCGCCACCGATCGGCGGCCCTGCGGCGCCAGCAGCATCCAGTACGCGCATCGTCATGGAGGACTCGGGATCGCTCCCGAGGTGCCGATGTGGCGGACACGACCGCAAGTTCTGCCCGCACGGAAAAGAGCCGAGGCCTTGGACCGCGCTGCGGAAACCCTCCACGATGTCCTTGACCGGATAAGGCGATATCAGGTGCGGGCCAGCCCATTCGGACCTGCTGTTAACGACACTCTTGCCATCATCAGCGGTGTCACGGCGTGGCTGCGTCAAAACCCCGACGAGCCAAGCCCGCACGACAGTCCATTCAAGCTGTCGGCACGAGCAGCGGGAATGCTGCTGCGAGACATCGATATTCAACTCGAAGCAGAGCGCCATCCGGTACTCCTCGAAGAACGGGATCGGTTGGACCGCGAACTCACAGCCTGGCTCCGAGGGGCCGAAGAAGAATTCCGGCCGGTGGCGGTGTCGATAGCCCAGGCAGTGGGTTTTCAGCTCGACACCATCGTGTCGTCGATGCGTCTGTTCACCGGCGCATGAACCGCACCGCGCCCTTACGGCAGCACCCTCGACGAGCCCCGAAAACGCGCACAAGGAGGACGATCACGGCCGGATGTGAAGAAGGCGATCTCCCCGATGTTCGCGCCGCCGGGAACGCCTCATGCCCCTGCAGGCGACGTGTCGATCCGGTGATGGATGGCAGGAGCCGGGTCGCCGCCGTGTCCCATGCGATGTGCGGTTTTCCGCCTCCTGGTTCCGCGCTGTCCGTGCGGTACCTGCTAGCCCGGCCATGAGCTTTAAGGAGGCGATCGCGGCGTCGCCGCCTCCGCGCCCTCCCGCATACCCCCGGACCTCCTCGTGAGGTCGGAATCTCAGTGAAGGAACACCATCATGTATCCGATTGAGCATCATGAGCTGGACAACGGGCTCGGTGTCGTGGTCATCACCGACCGCACGGTCCCGAGCGTGGCCACCAGCCTGGTCTACCGCGTGGGCTCCGCCGATGAACCGCCCGGTAAGACCGGTTTGGCGCATCTCGTCGAGCACCTCATGTTCGAAAGCTCCCACGACGACGCGGACGAGCCCTGGCTGGTCCAAGCCCACGGTGGTGTCTGCAATGGGGCCACCACCGCCGATTTCACCCTCTACCACAGCCAGGTCCCCGCCGGTGCCCTTGAATTGGCGGTATGGCTGGAGGCCCGCCGGCTCACGACGTTGCCTGACCGGCTCGTTCCGGCCACGTTGGACAAGCACCGGGCGATCATCGACCAGGAACGGCGCCAAAGGTTCGGTGGGGTGTTCGGGCCCTTGACCGAGCGGCTACAGGCCAGCCTGTTCCCCGAGGAACACCCCTACCGGCACCCGACGATCGGGACCGTCGAGGACCTGGACGCGGCGGGCCCGCAGGACATCGAAGCCTTCTTCGCCCGGCATTACCAGCCCCGTAACGCGGTCCTGGCCGTGGTCGGGGATGTGACGGCCGATCACGCGTTCGCCGCCGCCGAACGCTACCTCGCCCCTATCCCGTCCGGGAACTGGTGCCCGCCTGCCGGGGTCGAACAGCTCGCGCCGATGAGCGGACCCACACGCGCGGACGTGCCCGTGGCCGCGTTGCCGTACCCGCTGGTGACCTTGGGTTTCCGGCTGCCGCCCAACAGCGTCGCCCCGAGTGCCGATATCTTCGCCGCCCACGCGGCGCTGCGGATCCTGGCGGGCGGGCCGGCCAGCCGTGTGTTCCGCCGCCTGGTCACCGGCGAGGGCATCGCCCACACCATCGCGGCCGACGTCGACCCGCGCCAGGCGACGTCCATCGGCATCGTCCAGGCCCACCTGATCCCTGGCACCCCCGCCATGTCGACCGACAAAGCGGTGCTGGTGGCGGAGGAGGTGTTGCTGGAGGAACTGGTCCGGCTGGTGGAGGAGGGCCCGCACGACGACGAACTGGCCCGCTGGCGCTCCGGCTACGAACGCGAGGCTTTGGACGGTCTCGCGCCGCTGCAAGGACGCGCCGACGCCCTTGCGTCCTTCGCTGCCGCCTTTGACGACCCTGCCGCGATCAGCACCTACATCGACCGCATCCGCAGCGTCGAGGTCGAGCAGGTCCAGCGCGTCACCGACACCTGGCTGCGTCCCGCCAGCCGCGCCACCGTCAGCTTCACCCCCGCCGCCACCGCAGATTTCTGATACGGAGGACACCGTTCATGACGACCATCACTGTGCCCCTGCCGCCCCGCCCGCAGGTCAGGCCCCCGGCCGCCTGGCGTGCGCCTCGCCCTGAGTGGATCAGGTTGGACCAGGGCCTCACCGTCGGTGCCGTCCACCTGCCCGGTCAGCAGGTCGCCGCGATCGACATCCACCTGGGCATCGACCTGAGTGCCGAGCCCGACGGTGCCGAGGGCATCGCGGCGGTCATGGCCGCCTCACTCGCCGATGGCAGCCTGGAGAGATTCACCGGCCGGCTCGCCGCCTATGGCGCGACCTGGGACTCTGGCGTCGATCACACCGGGCCGCATCTTGCCTGCCAGGTCCCGGTCGCCTACCTCGCCCCGGTCATCGAGCTCATCGCTCACGCCTTGCGCGAGGTCGAGCTCAACCCCGCCGACATCGCCCAGCAGATCCAGGTGCTGACCGCGCAGCTGACGCTGACCGACCCGGCCGGCTATGCCGCGCGGCGGCTCGCCGGATCTGTGTTCTCTCCGAGTGAGCGTGCCGGCCGCCCCGCATCTGGCACATCCGAGACGTTGGCGCAGCTGAGCCCTGAGTATGTGGCGGACTTCCATCACGACCACCTCACCGCTGCGGGCGTGACCATCGTCATCGCCGGTGACCTGTCCGGTATCGACCTGGAGCCGCTGGTCACCGACGCGTTCGGCACCTGGCGTACTCCAGGCGGGCATGCGCCGTTCCCGCGGTCAGTGCCGGCGGAGCGGAGCCCGATCGTCCAGTTCGGCGGACACCCCGGCGCGGTGCAGTGCCACCTGATGCTGGCTGTCCCCACCATCAGCCGTCAGCATCCGGACTGGCCGGCGCTCGCCGTGGCCACCCACATCCTCGGCGCCCCGCTCACCGGCCGCCTCGACGCCCATCTTCGTGAGGCCCGCGGCTATACCTACTCCACCACCGCCACGCTCTACCCGCTGAGGCCCAGCCACTCGGTCTTCCTCATCAACGGAGCGTTTGATCCCGCCGCCACCGTCCACGCCCTCGATGACCTGCGGCAGATCCTGTGCACCGCGCACCAGGACGGGTTCAACACCACCGAGTGCAGCACCGCAGGTGACCAGCTCCGCTCCAGCCTGCCGTTGTTGTACGAGCGCGCATCCATCGTCGCCGCTCACACCCGTGACCTGGCGATCCACGGGCTCGGCGACGACTTCACCACCCGGACCGTCGAAGCCATCCAAACGTTGACGCCCGAGGACATCTCCACCGCATTCCGCCGCCACATCAACCTCGGCCGGCTCAGCATCGTCGCTGCCGGCGACCCGCACGTACAGGCGCCGCTGGCCGACTATCTGTCCGCCAACCCCATCGGATCACGGCCTGGGGAAACCCTCGCGGTCGGCGGCGATCCACACCCGACGCGATAGCGGCCCCGGCCGGCGCCCGCCGCCGCGGGTGGACCTGCCGTGGGCATCGCTTCGCCGCGGCAGGTCCACCAAAACAAGTCTTTCTGTGATATCCGCCGAGCCTAAATTGGAGGCGTTGGTGAAAAGCGCGGACTCGCCGCCCGCATCTCCCCAAAGACCGGTCCGCCGATGGTGGAGACACCGTCGTTGGCTGGGACGCATCGCCCTGGCCGGGTTCGGGATCTCGATGCTGACGTTCTTCTACGGCCTCGCCACTGACAACGGCTGGGCACGAGACGCCGGCGGGTTCTGTTTGCTTCTGTTCGCCGTGGTTTATCAGTTCACCGATTAGATGGAATTCGTTACCTCGATGATGACCGGGCCATCACAAATCCAGGCGCTGCTGGAGCGGCGCGGGCTATTGTTCGCTCCCGGCCCGCGGCTGGGCTGGCTGTTCCGCGACCGCTGGCTGTCCTACACGCCCTTCCGCGAGCCGGAGCCGGCCCGGCCGCCGATGCGAGCCGACCTGGAGCAGCGGGTCAGCGCGGCCGAGGCCGAGGCAGCGCGGCATTTGAACCGGACCCTGCCGGCGAGCGCGATCGCAGCGGGCATCCTAGGCTTGTTTTCCGCCTGCTCGGCCACCGACTACGTCCTGGGCCGGACCCCGCTCCCGCTCGGGTCGTTTGTGCTGGCGCTGATCGTGGCCGGGCTCGGCGGGACACCGGCGGCGATCGCGACAGCGGAACGGCGGCGCGCCCGCGAGGCATGGCACCAGCACCGCATCGACGCCGACCGGGCATACCAGACCGCGCTGCGGGACTGGCGCGCACGGAAAAACCGGCACGAGGCGCACGAGCGCGCCGCCGCGAACACGCGACCGGAGTGGGGGTCGGTGCCGCGCCCGCCGGGCCGGCGGCTGGAGGTGTTCGGCGGCACGCTGTGGGGCTGGGAGGCGCTGCTCAGCATCTACGGCACCTCAGCGCTCACGGCGGGGCCCCTCCTGGTGCTGGATCTGTCGCGGGAACGCGTGTGCGCAGAGCTGGCGATCCTCGCCCGCGAGGCGGGTATCTGCGTCGATGTCCAGGCGCTCCCGGCCCAGCTCGCCACATCCTCGCTGCTGACGGGACTGGACCAGCGCGAACTGGTCGATGCGGTCGTGGAGTCGATGTACGGCGGCAGCCCAGAGGACACCCGCGCCGAACGCAGCATGGACGACCTGATCCTCACCAAGATCGTGGACGCGCTCGGGGCGAACGTGAGCCTGGCCCGGATCGTGGCGGCGGTGGGGTTGTTGATGGGTGAGCCGCGCACCGCCCCGGTCCTGGACCCCACCGAGCGGCGCCGGATCGCACATGAGTTGTTCAGCGTGGAATACCGGCGCCACGCGCACGCGAGCCTGGCACGGATCGAGTCCTACCTGACCCCGCTGCGCCACCTGGGCACCGACCACGACACCGACCGCCCGACCAGCCAGCTGACCTGCATCACGCTGGACAGCCAGGCCCGCAACGCCCGTTCGGAATTGCTCACCGACCTGATCGTGCAATGGCTCATCCACCGCATCACCGCCAGCAACGAGGATCGCCCGTCCGTGGTGGTGGCCGGCGCCGACGAACTCGCCCGCCGTCACCTCGAACGCCTTTCGGACGCCTGCGAACGCCGCGGCGTCCCGGTGACCCTGCTGTACCGGCGCCTGCGCGAGACCGGCCAGGAGATGATCGGCGGCGGCGCGGTCGCGTTCATGCGCCTGGGGAACCACCAGGACGCCACCCGCGCCGCCGACTTCATCGGACGGGATCACAAGTTCGTGCTGTCCCAGATCACCAAGAACCTCGGCGGCAGCGAGTCCCACACCGACACCGACACCCAGGGCATCGCCGATACCGACACCACCAACTGGTCCACCTCGATCGGCACCTCGACCAACCACGGCACCACCCGCTCCTCCGGAGCCACTCGATCCGGCGGCGGTCCGCTCGGCCTGTTCGGCGACCGGTCCACCAACACCGGAACCGCCCGCAGCCGCGGCGGCGGCACCAGCCGCACCGACACCCACGCCGAGGGCCGCTCGCTGTCCCGGAACTGGTCCAGCGCTTACGCCTACGTGCTCACCACCAACTGGAGCGACGCCGACACCACCCAACGGGTGTATGAGTACGCGGTCGAACCGGTCACCCTGCAACATCTGCCCGACCACGCCCTCCTGCTGATCGAGACCCGGCCCGAAGGCGGCCGCAACATCACCCCGATCGAATGCGACCCGGCCATCGTCACCCTCGACCGAGTCGCCACCACCCCACATCCCCCACTCCCACCGCACGCGCAGGGTTGGAGCCAGCGACCGGAAGGCGGACCGCTCTCCGTACCGCCCCCGCCGCGATGGGCCAGACCAACTGGCGCCGAACCGCCTCGCCCGCCACTGCCGTACGCGCCCGGCCCACCGCCGGGCTACCGAACCGGGCCCGCGCCCGTCCCCGAACCGGCCCGCGATGGCCAGCCGGTACCGCGTCATGAGTGAGCCGACAGCGGAACCGGTATGGGAGGTCGTGCGAGACGTTCCCGCGTGCCGGGTGACGGAAGCTCCGCGACGCCCGCTGACGGACGAGGCAGAGCCTGCGGGCCGGGACGAGTGGCGGGACCAGCGGCTGGCCGCGCTGGTGTCGGCGTGCCATGGCGGCGAGCCGGTGATGATCGGCTGGCGGCGCGCGCAGGCCGCGGGTCCGGTGGAGGTCTACGTCGGCGGCCGGGCGCTCATCACCGGGGACGACGTCGGCGCGGCGGTGCTGAGCCTGCCTGCCGGCGGGCGTGGCCGGATCCTGCGGCCGGGCGCGGTCGCCGACGTGATGAACGAGCTGCCGTACTGGACGCGGATCGGCGGGATCACCGACGGCCTGCTCATCGACGATCAGACGGACACCGCGGGTCCGATGACGCGGCCGTCGCTGGAGGACTGCCTGCTGTCGGTGTGGACGGAACCGTTCGCGTGGTTGCTTTTCGCCGAGCCCGTCGACGCCGCGGAGACCGGCCGGCTCGCCGACGAGATCGCCGACCGGGCGTACACCGCTCAGTCGATGGCCGAGCGGTCGCCCGAGAACGCCGTGCAGGCGCAGCGGCTCGAACGCCGGCACCGGGAGTTGCGTCAGGCGGCCAGCAGCGGGCTGTGGCGGGTGAGCCTGCTCGCCGGCGGCACCGGCCCGGAGGCCGCCGAACGCGTCGCGGCGCTGGTGTGCGCCTCGGCGGACCTCGACGGGCTCCCGTACGCGCTCGCTCCCCAGGACACGAAAGCGGCGTCGCCGTTCGAGGCGTCCAGCCGCCTGGTCGCGGCGCTGGCCCGCCCGCCGGCGCGTGAGGTGCCCGGGGTCAGGTTCGTCGTACGGCCGGAGTTCGACGTCACCCCGGAGGTCGCGGCGGGAGGCGTGCCCCTGGGGCGCGTGCTGGACCGCAACCGTACGGACGTCGGGCCGCTGTCGGTGCCGCTGGAGAGCCTGAACCGGCACACGTTCGTGTGCGGAGCGACCGGCGCCGGCAAGTCCCAGACCGTACGGGGACTGCTGGAGTCGGCGAGCGCGGCGGGCCTGCCGTGGCTGGTGCTCGAACCGGCCAAGGCCGAATATCGGCTGATGGCCGCGCGCCTGCCCGGCGCCGAGGTGGTCGCGATCCGGCCCGGCGAGGTCGACGCGATCGCCGCCGGTATCAACCCCCTCGAACCCGCCCGGGACGCCGAGGGGCGGGCGTTCCCGCTCCAGACCCACGCCGACCTCGTACGCGCGCTGTTCCTGGCCGCGTTCGAGTCCGATGAGCCGTTTCCGCAGGTCCTGTCCGCGGCGCTGACCCGCTGCTATGAGCAGCTCGGCTGGGATCTGGCCCTCGGCGAGCCACGCGTCCCCGGCACCGCGCCCCGCTATCCGACGCTCGCGGACCTCCAGGCCGCCGCCGAGCAGGTCGTCACCGAGATCGGGTACGGCAAGGAGATCACCGACAACGTCCGTGGGTTCATCCGCGTCCGGCTGTCCAGCCTCCGGCTCGGCACGACGGGGAGGTTCTTCGAGGGCGGCCACCCCATCGACTTCGAACGGCTGCTGGCCCGCGACGTCGTGTTCGAGATCGAGGACGTCGGCGACGACCGCGACAAGGCGTTCCTGATGGGCACGGTCCTGGTGCGCCTGGTCGAGTACCTGCGGATGCGGCAACGCATCAAGGGCGCCGCGAGCGGCCTCACCCATCTGAGCGTGTTCGAAGAGGCGCACCGCCTGCTCCGCAAGAGCGAGGAGAGTGGCCCGGCGGCGCACGCGGTGGAGATGTTCGCCGGCCTGCTGGCCGAGATCCGCGCGTACGGCGAGGGCCTGATCGTGGCCGAGCAGATCCCCTCCAAGCTCGTGCCCGATGTCATCAAGAACACCGCGGTCAAGATCGTGCACCGGCTGCCCGCCAAGGACGACCGGGACGCGGTCGGCGCGACGATGAACATCACCGACGCCCAGAGCCAGTTCCTGGTCACGCTGCGCCCCGGTGAAGGCGCCGTGTTCACCGACGGCATGGACTACCCCCACCTGGCCCGGATGCCCGACGGCACCGCCGTCGAGAACACCCGCGCCGCCCGCACCACCTCCCCAGGCGTGCTGGTCGACCCGCGCAGCACCACGTGCGGCGCCGACTGCCACGCCTCGCCGTGCACGCTGCGGGACATGCGCACCGCCCAGCGGGTTCTCGCCGACCACCCGCAGGTGGTGCTCTGGGCCGAGTTCGCCACGGCGGCGCACCTGTCCGGCTGGGGCTCTCCCGTCCCCGAACCCGCGACCATCGAGGCGCTGCGGGCACTGCCGGGACGGCTCCGCGACTGCGCGCTCTCGCACGCGGTCGACGGCGCCGTCGCCGCACGCGCCTCGGCCATCGCCGCGCGCTCCGACCCCGGAAAGCTGGCCGACCACCTCGTCGCGACGTTGCGCGGCCGCCTGGACGGCGGGAACGTCTGCACCGGCGAGGAGCCCGAATGGTTCACCGTCCCGTACCGGTGGTGCCTGGTGCTGGAAGAACTCCAGACCACCCACCGCCGTACGCCCGACGCCCCTCGCCACCCGCACAGCGCGGAGTGGGAACGCCGCTACGGACGGGCCGTCCCGGGCGGCGACGCCGCCGAGCAACTGGGGCACGTGTCGCGATGGTGGGACCGCGACCAGCGCGACCACGCCGCCCGCGAAGCGACGCTGTGGGGCACGGTCGCCCCATCGGCGATCGAGACCGCGGTGAGCGCCCGGCGCGGCGACGACGACTTCACGACGCGCCTCACCGAAGCCGCGGCCGACCTCGGCAACATCGACAGCCTCCTTGGCTACTACACGCCCCCTCGATCGGCTGCTGCCGTATCCGGGCTGGACTCCGGTGCCGAAGCAGAGGAAACCACGCGTGAAAATCAGCAGGCCAGTGATCAGTGCGGAGGAAACATGCCATTCCAGGCCGACATGTCATAGCCATTCACGCCATTGTCCCGATTCTGTACCGATAATCCGTCCGAATACTCCATAGGAAAAAACGCTATGCCGGTCGATGCTGCAGACGAGATCACTGACAAACCTGTGGCGCACCCTCCTCGCATCGATTGCCACATACCAGCCGATCAACCGGGGACCGAACCATACCATCGCTCTCGCGCCGCCAGCCGCGAGGCCGCGCGAAGCGCCAACGAGAACACTGGTCAACGCGACAGCCCCGCAATCAGCATCGAAAAGGAGGAAGCGGACGACACCCCAGCCGCCCAGCGAAGCGCCGATACCGAGAAAGACCGTTCGGAAGGATCAGATGAATCTGACGGGCTTTCGTATGGCTGGGACCGACCCGGAGTCATCGATGATCCCAAAAGGCCGGATGTTGATACGATCCACCTCACCGGCGACCGACGCGCACATATCCTGGACGGTGAACCCGGTTTCCGTGGAGGCCACCGAGCCGGAACAGGAACACCCGGCAAATGCGAGTTCCCTGCCTGGTGGGACGATGACACCATCGTTAGAAATATCCTGGATGTCGCGCGCCACCCTGACATCGTCACGATGCAAGAGAACGGCCGCTGGCGCGCACAAGGTAAACGTGATCTCGTGGATATTACGATAATCATTGAACCCGGCGGTCCGATACGCACGGCCTGGCCTGAGCCGGGTGGTATCGGCGTCAAACAAAATCCCTGGAGGTATTAATGGACGCCCATAAGATGGCGCAGCGTGTAAACGCGCTCCCTGGCCAATTCGAGAGCCAGCTCACTCCCACGCAACTGAACGCTATTCGTAGCGCCATTGATGGCGGCGCATGGGACGAGGCGATCGACATCCTCATCGCCAGTCTGCGGAACAACGAAAGCACGATCACCGCGGCCCAGCGGACTGAGCTCGAAACGCTGGTGGAGGCGATGCGCATACCTTCATACACACTCGGCCAGTTGAGGATCGATGACTCACCGAGCAGATGAACGATCTCAGCCAATACCGCGCCCAGGCCAGTGCAGGGACGTGGCGTTAGGGTGCTGGTCGTGACAGGCCCTTCTCCACATCTGTTGGCGACGTACGCCACGTCGATCCGGCTGGAGTTTCTCCGGCGCCTGCGATCTGCGCAGGGGGCCAAGCGGGTCCATGCGTTGCTCCAGGCCGGCGCACCGTGCACGATGCCGTCAGATTGCTGGGGCTCCGATGGGCGAGCAGGCGCCGTGGCTGGTGCAGGCCGAGGTGTCGGAACGTGTCGCCAACCTGGAGGATTTTTGTGGTAAAACGCCGCCTGCACAACCGAACCGTCACACCATCTCATCATCGACGAAGTCAATGTGCTGACGGGGTCGCTCACTACACAGCCCCGCCCTCGCCTGCGTAGCCATGCAGTCAGAGCGAAGGCTGGGCTGGCGTTTATCGCGCGTCATCGGCCTGGTGCTGTGACTCCCTGTATTAGGTCGGCGGTGGCAGTTTTCGTCACGTGGATTTGGTCGATGCCGATAGCGGGGAGCAGCATGGTCGGTTGGCTGATAGTGACGGTGACGCGTATAGTCTGCGTCCCGATCACGCTGACGGTTCCGGCATTGCCGCTGTGAGCGAGGTAGGAGCGCGCAGCGTTGGTGGCGGCCTGACGGTCGATGACAAATTGCCCGCCATGGGCGTAGGCGCGGGAGCGGTCGATCTCGCCCGCGCCAGCACGGGCGGCTTCTTCAGCGACAGCGGAGGCTTGGCGGGCCGCCCGGAGCTTGGCGCCACCGTCGATGACGAGGCCAGCGGCGGCCAGCAATGCGATGAAAAAGACGATCAGCAGCAAGGTGATCGACCCTCGATCGGTCACATGCGTCCCGTCCACGTCGGTCCTGGCAGCTTGTCTTGAGGAGTTGGCTGCGCTATGGGTACGAAACGATCGTCGCCTGGTGTACAGGCCTCGTGTCATATGACGAGGGCGTGTCACCGTCGTCGTCCTGAAGATCGTGACCGTGCTGGGCGTGTGCGTCGGCTGCATGTGCGTGCTTCAGATTGTGGAGCAGGTTCCGGCGATGTGAACCCCGATGGCGCGGGAGGCTGTGGGTTCGCCAACCATCGGAGAACGTCGATCCGTCGCAATGACCACGCTTTGCCGTAGCGCAGGTGGGTAGCCACAACCTGCTCGGTGAAGCGCAGGTAGGGCAGGGGAAGTATCCCAGCGTCACAATGATTCGGGCAGGCCGGAGTTCGCCATTTCGCGGCGGTGGCAGCCGGGGGATCCGATGCGAGGTGCTGTGGCCGGCTGTCGTTGAGACAGGCTGTGGGCCCAGCGCATGCGTGGCAGATGGCGAGGCCGCCCAGAGCATCAGCGAGTAGGCTTCGAGACAGATCGCGAGGCCCATTGCCGTTGTATCCCCAGGCCATTCCCGCCGATGAGTGGCGCATGAGGTGAGGCAGCGGCCGGTAGATGCCAGGCCGGTCTTCGACGATAACGGCAGCGCGGCCATCCGATCTGTACCAACCGTGGTACACGGAGTCGTCAAGTGATGCACCGCGACGGCGATCAGCACGATGAACACCGAACTCGTTGCGGGACAGGTCAGCCAGCAGCGAAGCGCCCACGCGAGACCAGTCCGGTGAACCGCTGCTGGCGTCAGCGGAGTCATGGCTGGCTGTTGGGCGGATGAGCGTCAGGGCGGTCATTGTGTGCTCCTCGCTGCGGAGCCGAGCGGGTGTGGACCACCGAGCCCGAGAGTTCTTGTGCGGTAAGGATCGATCGGGCTGGCGAAGCTTGCCCTGATCGTGGTGTCCGGTACGCCGGCCACGGCGACGTCAGCGAGGTGGACGGTGCAGGTGACGTGGGCGGTGACGGTGCCGGATCGGCCGATGGGCTGGGAAAATCCGGAAGTGTCGATGCTGACTTGGGCGGGGCAGTTGAGCCCTTCGCGGCTCAGGGCGGCTTGGGCGCTGGTGAGCGCGTTGGCGCGAGCGGTTGCGGGGTCGCGGGCGATCGAGGCTTGGCGGGCTGCGTCGCGGGCGGCGGCCTCGACGGCTTGGTGGGCTTGGGCAAGGCGGCCAGCGGCGATGATGAACAGCAACGCGAGAATCACTGCGGGGGCCAGGACCGCCAGTTCGAGGGTCACCGACCCACGGTCCGGACGGCCAGCGTTGGTCTGAGTTACTGCCGATGACTTGAGCTTGGAGGCGTACGCGGGCATTACCGGCCTCCTGTCTCTGTGGTGAAACGTTCGACGGGCCCTCGTGCGACTTGGTCGATGTTCAGGTGGAGGCCGGGGACGAGTGAGACGGCCTGGCCACGGACATGGATCACGACGGTGGTCGGGGTACTGCCATGGGTGTCGGCGGAGGGGCCGAGAAGGAGGCCGCGGCCGGAGGTCCGGGCGAAGGTGATAGCGGTGGTGGCTCCTTGGGCGGGGTTGGCATGGTAGGCGCGGCCGGTGCGGACGCCTTCTTGCGCGGCGGCCAGGGCGATGTTGCGGGCGTGGTACCACAGCGCGGCGTTGATGGTGAGGAGCACGCCGAGCATGGCGACCGGGAAGGCAATGACGATTTCGAGTGTGATGCTGCCCGTGTCGCGCCTGCGCATGGTCGGTGTGCCTCCGTTCTATTGGACCTGGTTGGCGTGGCTGTGGATGGCGGAGACGATCTTGGTGGCAGCCCAGATGGCAGCGGCGAACAGGATGCCGATGATGACCATCCACTCCAGCGTGATGCTGCCGCGGTCGTTTGCGCGGCGACGCCAGTGAGCGAGGATCGCGCGGAGGTAGGCCAGTTCGGGCGGGAGGATGGGCATGCGCATGCGATGGTGGCTCCTTCCGGAAATTGTCTGTCTCTTGGGTTAACCGCCGACGATTCGGGCGTAGGCGGGGTAGCCGAGCAAGATCAGATAGCCGAGTACGGACAGAGCGACGGGGACCGTCATGGTCTCGGTGCGGGACTTGGCGCGAGCCAGGGCTTGGGCGAGTTGCTGCTCGCGAAGCGAGGCGGCCTTGGCGGTGAGACTGTCGAGGATCTTCGCGCCCTGGGTGCCGGCCCGGCGGGCGATCGCTGCGGTGTCGGCGAGTTCACGCACTCCGATTCGGTCGGCGAGTCGGGTGAGCTCGTCCCAGGGGTCGCGGGTGCCGCGGCTGGCCGGGTCCAGGGTGGCGGCGATTCGGGCGAAGGCCCATCCGTGGCAGATGCGTGCGGGTGTTTCGAGGGCTTCGCCGGGTCCGGCTCCGCCAGCGCGGGCCATTTTGATCAGGTCGAGGTAGGCGATCAGCGCGGTGGTGAAGTCTTCGCGGGCTTCGCGTGCTTGGCTGCGCAGGGCGATGTCAGGGCCGAGGAACATGATCAGGGCGTAGCCCGCGGTGGTGCCGGTACTGACCAGCCAGGGCACTGGCGGCATCAGCAGCGTCCACAAGATGGCGGGTACGGCGAGCCCGAACAAGGTCATGGTGAGTTTTTGGACCAGATATCCCTCGGGGGAACGTCCGAGCAGCGCGAGGTCCTTGCGCGGGATTCGGACGTCGATAGCCGTTCCGGCGACGCGTGCGGCCATCCACCGGCCGAGCCATGCCCGTAGATCGGCCGAGTTACGGTCGGGTACTCCTCGCTGGCTGTGCGGGGCGGCGTGGTTGAGAACGGCGGTGAGAGCTGGAGGGGCGGGGAACAGTTCGCGGGCGATGAGGAAGATTCCCAGTCCAACGACTCCTCCGGCGGCGAGGATCTCGGCGATCACCGGTGTTTCCTCCCATCGGTCAAGAACCGGCGCCCGGGCGGTGGGGTGGTGAGCCGGTGCAGCCACCAGATCGCTCCCGCGTACAGGGCGGCGACGATGACCAGCATCAGCTGGCCGGTCGCGGTGCCGAAGGGCGCGACGTAGGGCCGGTTGATGACGGCGAAGCCGACAAAGATCGCCAGCGCGGCGATCACCCAGATCGCCGTAGTGCGGTGGGTGGCACGTTCGGCGTCGACCTGTCGCTGCATCGCGACGTCTTCCGCGACGGTCTTGGCGAGCGCGGTCAGTACCTCACGCAGTCCCCGGCCGCGCATCCGTGAAGCGATGATCATGGTGGCGGCGATGGTGTCGGCGACCGGGTGGCCGAGTTCGTCGGCGAAGGCGCGTACGGCGTCTTCGGTTGCCACGCGGTATTCCAGGCGGCGCCGCAGCGCGGTCACCTGGTCGGCGATCGCGGTGGGAGGGTCTTCGGCCGTGGTCAGCAGGGCGTCTTCGATGCTGGTTCCGGTGGTGAGGACGTCAGCGAGTTGGCGGGTCCAGGTCTCCAGCGCTTCCAGTCGTGCGATGCGCTGCTGGGCGGCTCGGCCGCCCAGCAGCCGCGGTACCGCGATGATGGCGGCGGCCACGGCGATACCGGCCACGGGCCAGCCGGTCAGCGCCCAGGCGCCGATCGCTGCGCCGATGACCGCGACCGTCTCCGCAAGTGTGCGTCGAGATCGCCACCGCAGTAGCCGCCGGCGGGGCCGGCCGGTCGGCGGTAGCGGAAGGAGGTCGGTGCCGGTGAGTGCGGCACCGATGACGATGACGCCGGTGATGATCAGAGCGCTGGCGAGTGTGGCGATGAGGGGGGTGCTGGTCATTGGTACTCCCAGCCGAAGTAGGACGGGTCGAACCCGATCGCCTCAAGGTCGGCAGCGCACTGCGGCAGGGTGTGCGGTACCGCCCGACCGTCGGGTCCGGGGACATAGACCGGGGTGGTGGCAGGCTCTTCGGTGTCCGCGGGGGGCAGAACCTCGAGCACTTCAGACACATAACGGACGTTGGCGGGCCGGCCCTGGTGGTGGAAGGTTTCGTGTCGCAGGTGGACGACGAAGTCCACGGCCATCCCGGCAAGGCGGTAGAGGGTGCCGGGTGGGTAGGTGAGGCCGCCGGAACTGGCGAGAATCAGCATCCGGGCGAAGACTTCCCGCGCCGAGTCGGCGTGGATGGTGCACAGGGAGCCTTCTCCGCCGGTGTTCATCGCGACCAGCATCGGGACCAGTTCGGGCCCAAGAACCTCACCGACGATGATCCGTTTGGCGTTCAGTCGCAGGGCATCGGTGACCAGGTCGCTCACCGAGATACCGCCGATCCCTTCGGCGTTGGGCTCACGGGCTTCCAGCGCGACGATGTCGGCATGGCGGTGCGGCAGCGTGTGGAGGAACAGCTCGTGCTCGTTCTCGACCGTGACGATCCGCTCCTCGGGCGGGAAGTCGGCGGCGAGCGCGCGGGCGAACGTGGTCTTGCCGGCCGACATCCCGCCGGTGATCACGATGTCTTTGCGCGCGGCGACGCAGGCGCGTAAGAACTCGCGCAGACCGATGTCGAGGGTGCCGGCCTCCACCAGCTGGTCCAGGTCGACGTCGAGCATCCGGTGGCGGCGGATCGACAGCACCGGCCGCGGGGTGACCGTCATCATCGCCGTCAGGCGGGAACCGTCGGGTAGGGCCAGGCGGAGCCGCGGTTTGGCGGGGGAGAAGTCACGGGCGGTCTGGCCTTGGTAGGCACCCCATCGGCGGATGAGCTCGACCAGTTGGGTGTCGGAGTCCGCGACGGGTTCGGCGAGTTCTTTGCGGCCGTCGGCGTAGTTGATCCACACCTGGTCGGCGCCGTTGACGTCGATGGTCTCGATCTGGGGGTCTTCGAGTAGCGGTTGCAGGGACCCGAGCCCGAACCGTTCGTTATAGACGGCGTAGACCAAGCGGCTTTCCAACTCGGCGGTGAGGGTGTACCGGCCGGTACCAGCCTGGTCACTGATCCAGGTGCGGACTTGAGCCTCGATGAGGTCGCGTGCCTGCTCGGGTGTCGTCTCGGCCGTGATCTGGTCATCGAGCGCCTGGTTGATGTCGCGGACCGCCGTGCGCAGAACCACCTCATCAACACCGGCCCGATCGCCGGCGCCCTCGACCGCGTGGCCGTTGAGGGCTGCTGGCCGGGGGAGTCGTCCGGGCCAACTGGTGGGACTGTCGTCTGAGGGCCACAGCGATCGCCCGCTCATCGGCGTTCCTCCCGCACGGCTCGTCGGGGAACGAAGATTCGCCGTCGTTGTCCCGCGGCGAAGTTCGCGGCGGCCTGACCGGCGGCGCTCGCGGCGCGCATCAGCGGGCTCACCTCGATCCGTCGCCGGGCCCAGTCGCTGCCGCCACCATCAGACAGGATCTCGGCGGCCCTTTCGTCGACCGGGAAGGTGAGGGTCAAGGCGAACTCGCCGAGCGCGGCACGGATATCGCGCGGCGTATAGGGGCGATCGCCGATGAGGCACAGTCCGAGCGGGGCGCCGGCCCCCAGCGCTTTGCGGAGTCGGGCCAGCCGCGGCCGGGCCGCGACGACCTGGGCGAGGGTGGGCCGCATGACCAGCAGCACCAGATCGGCGGCCCGCAGCACAGCGAACGGCTGCTCGGGGCCGATCGGCCCGGTATCAGCCAGCACGGTGACCGGCAGATCGGCGAACGTCGCCGCCAGGGTGTCCCAGGTACCGGCCGACAGCTCGCTGGAGGAGAACGGATCCGACAGCCCGGGCAGCAGTAGCCGCTGCCGGGCCGTGTCCAACGCGATGGTCTGGTCCCACAGTGCCTCCGCAGTGGCGGCCTGGCCATGGACGGCGGCCAATGCCAGCTCCCACAATCCGCCAGCGGGTGGTGCCTGGTAGCGGAAGTAGCCGCGCATGATCTTGCCTCCAGCCGGGGAACACTCGGCCAGCAGGACACGGTCCGGCCAGGTCAAGGCCATCGCGAAGGCTGTGGTCGTGGCACCGGCAGCGTCGCCGGGACTGGTGATGGCGATCAGCATCACCGCGGTGCCCGGGAGGTAATGACGAAACCGATCCGCCCCATCGAGGCCTGTTGCACGACCGCCGGGCCCACCTGGGCGTCGACGACCAGATCGACCCGTACGTCACCGTCGGCATCGGGACTGCTGACCCCGTCCACGCTCGCCGGCGTGTTCTGCGTCAACGGCGGGGAACTCCCGCCTGAGGCGCCTTGGTCCTGGCTGTCCTGCCCCGGCGTGGCGATGACCAGGACCTGGTCACCGGGCTGCAGACCGCGCGCGGGAAGCTGGTCCAGCTTGACCGCGACGGGCACGACCTGTTGCCCGGGCCGCGGAGAGACCGCACCGGTCAGCTGGGACGCCGCCAGCAAGGTTCCCTTGCGAAGGCCGACAGCGGCATACCGCCCCACAACCTGGCGCAGCTGCCGACCCGGGATGACCGTGACCGACCCGTCGACCGCCACCCGGGTCGTGGCCACGTCGGCGGCGCTGAGCTGGGTGCCGACCGGCACATCGCGGGCCACCACGATGACGGCGACCCGATCGCCCATCCCCGTGTAGAGGTAGCCGGCGGCCAGGGCACCGGCGAGTACGAGCAGGACGCCGAGCACGAGCATCCGGCGCCGTCGTTGACGCGGCAGCGGCGGCAGCGATCCCCGCCCGGCTCCGGGCTGACCGCCCGGAGAACGGGTCGGACCGTCGAATTCCTGCACGTAGGTGCGGCTGGATTTCCCTGCCATCTGCAATCTCCGTCAGTTCGTGACCGCCTGGCCCTCGGCGACTCGCACCGCGAAGGTGCTCGATCGCGACAGAGCCGGCAGGGCTCCTCCAGACCCATCAGACCCAACCCATGTCCCCGCCCAGGTCACGGTGGCGGTGACCCGGTAGGAGTTATCGGGCAGTCCCGCGGAGGAGCGCCGATAGGTGTAGGAGCAGTCTGAGTTCTGTCCTGCGGCGGGCCGCCCGCGGTGGTAGGCGATGCCCGGCCCATGACATGTCACGGTCGGCTGCCCTGCGCCGGGGTTGATCTTCAGGCTCGTGGGCCGGGCGGTTACCTCCGCCCAGACGCCGCCAGCTTGGGCCCGATTGTGGTGGCTGCTCCAGTTGCGTACCCAGAACCATTCGGGCAGTCCGACGAGGCCCTCGGAGCCGCGGGGAGGCGCCGTCGCGACCTGGGGCGCGGGAAGCCGCAGCCGCTGCCAGGCGGTGGCGGCCAGCTGCGCGGGGGTGATCCCTGGGGCAGGAGGTGCGTCCGCCGGATCTCCTGGGACCGGTATGGCCGAGCACCCCTGGATTCCCATGCGCCAGACGCCGCAGATGGACATCTTGTCCGGACCGGAATGGCCTGGGCTCCCCCTGTTGGCAGAAGACCCTTCATCGCCGTCTGCGCTGGGCGCGCCGCCGCTTCCTGGCTGCCGAGCACCGTAGGAATATCCCCAGTTATGCGCGGTTGGCGGTATCGGATCTCGTGGCGTGGCAAAAGCTGGCGCGCTTTCGATACCTAACAGTAACGTGCTGCCCGCGAGACAACATAAGGTCCTCAGCAGTGGGTGAGGGGTGCGAACTTGCTGATGCGCCATCGGCCATCAGATCCTCGTACAAGCGTCGCTCGAAGATAATCGTGGGAAACTCCGCGACTGACGGCTTTACCAGTGCTGCGTTTGCGGATCAGCGCCTGCGTGGCGTCCTGGCAGTCCCACACCGTCGCGGTCCCGGAGCTCAACTGCACCCTCCGGATATGGACCACCACGTAGCCAGTCGACGTCAGATCCTTGCCATGAAGATCATCAATGCCGCGAAGCGCGGTACCCAACTGCGGATCGGTTGCGTAGTCCGCTAGGAGCTCACGGCGTTGAGACTCACTGTCTGCATGCTCTGCCCTCGGCAGGGCCGCCCAGTACTGGGTGTAGCTCTGACGGATCGCGTCCTCAGCCGATGTCGGCGAGGGCGAGGCGGCCTGCGGCTTCGACGGCGACGTCGTCGGCAGCGTCACGTCCTTGCGTCCGTCGCCGCACGCGCCGGCTAAGAGCGCAAGGAGAAGGGCAACACCACCGATCCCCGCGGGGGTGGTGCTGGTGCGCAGAGGTCTGTCAAGACGGCACATGGTACTTGCGAGGTCAGACTGTCAGAAGTGAGTCAATCTCGGTCGAGAGGTTAGTTATCTTAGACATGCGATGGAGGTGGCGCAATAGTATTTGCGTCGCCAACGTTCGCCGGTGCGGACCTATGGGACAAATCGACGCTAAATGATCTTTGGGTGCCTATGAAACGACAGCAGAGTACGTCGTCGAGACGGGGCATCGGCAGAGTCCTGCGTGGCATGGCTGCGGCAGCCACCTTGATCGCGATTACTGTTGGGCTGCCCTGGCTGTTCCTAATCGTCTCCGGATCTCCGATCCCCGATCACATTCCCCGCTGGAGCCAGGCGTTGGCGGCCCTGTCTCATCGTGACGACGGGACCCTGCTTCTTGTGGCGGTGAAGTACCTCGCCTGGCTCGCCTGGGCCATCTGGACTGGAACAGTGCTGCTGGAGGCTGGAGCCCATATCGCGGGACGGCCTGCACCACATATCCCCGGCCTCGGCGGCCCGCAGCGCCTGGCCGCGTTACTGATCACCAGTCTCGGCGTGGCCGTTATCGGAGCGATGACCTCGATCAGCCGCGGCACCGCTCTACCGACGACAACGCCACCAGGCCTTGCCGCCGACGCTCCGCCGCACCACGGTACGCCCGTCCTGCGGAACGTCGCGGCAACCGAACCCACACCGGATTCGCACTCACCCCAGGTCGCCCCAACTACTCCTCCGGCTGGGAAACGACCACTCACTGTGCCGGCCGATCTCAGGACGTCGAGGCGACCTGGGCACCGGCATACGGTCGTGCGGTTCGCATTCGGGTCGGCCGGCCTTGCCCCGGATGCGCGCCAGGCGATCGCCGCAGCCGCCCGTGACATCGCCGCCCACGCCGATGCGACACAACCGATCGTGCTCGTCGGCCACACCGATTCCCTCGGCTCGGCTCCGTACAACCAGCACCTATCGCTGCGTCGAGCCCAGACCGTCCGGGAAACCCTCGCTCAAGCCTTACCACCGGGCTTCCGCTTCCAGATCAGCGGCCGAGGCGAGAGCGCACCGCTCGGGCCCGAGCACCATCCCGACGGCACTGACGACCCGGCCGCACGCGCCCGCGACCGCCGCGTAGAAATCAGCTACACCCTCGCCGCCCCCGACACGCCACACACCACCCCCAGCCAGGCCAACCCACGCCAAGGCGAACCGCCGGCCGCCACAGCAACCCCTTCCACGCCGACACCGGAACCGACCAGCCCGCGCCCCCCGGCGCCACCAAACCCGCCGCAGACGACCGCGCCGACCCACGCGCCGACAACAATCGATCTGCCCTCCGGCGCGATGGTGGGCCTGTCGTTCGCGGCAGGCGTTGGGACAGCCCTGGCCGCCTCCCGGCTCCACCGACGCCGCCGCCACCGCACCCCCGCCACCGGGCCCGACCTATCCGCCACCGAACCACAACCGAAGCCGGCCGTACGGGCTCTGCGTCGCGCCGACCTCGCCGCCCGCCAAGGGGGACACCACGACCACGCCCAGGCACCGCCGCGCACCGACGCTGAGCGCTTGCACATGTTCCCGGTCGCTTCCAGCGGCCAGGTCGTGCTGGGCGTCCGCGGCGAGGAGGAGACCACGGTCCCGATCAGCGGGCTCACCCTCGGCCTCACCGGACCCGGCGCCGATGCCGCAGCTCGCGCACTGCTTCTGGGACTCCTAACTCACGCAGGCGATAACAGCATCGAACTCGTGATCCCACGCGGCGACGCCATGCGCCTCCTCGCGCTAAGCCACCAAGAACTCCAAGAGACGGCTCGGCGCATCCGGGCACTGCGGATCACCACCGACACCGAATCGGCGGTCCGCCTCCTCGAATCCGAACGCATCCACCGCGCGCGGCTCCTGGACACCGCCACCGATGGCCAGGACCTTGCCACGCTACGAGCCGATGACCCCACCGAGCCCCTGCCCTACCTCCTCCTGGTCACCAGCACCAGCCAAGAACACCAACGCCGCCTGGAAGCCCTCAGCACCGCATCCTCCGAATACGACATCGCCGTAGTCACCCTCGGGACCCATCCATCAGGACCCGACCTCTCCGTCGACGAACACGGAAACGTCATCCCAGCCGACAGCGGCGACACGCACTGGCAGGGACTTCGCCTGTTCCACCTCACCGCCACCGACGCCCGCCAAACGCTCGACGTCATCCGCAGCGCCCACGGCGAACCCGAGTCCGCGCCCTCGCCCACGGAACCAGACCTTGCTGCGCCCTCACCACCGACTCCGCTGCAAGAGGCCAACACCTCTCAACACCATCCCGCGCACCTCCGCGTACTCGGACCACCCACCCTCAGCGCCGGCGGCAGCGAACTGTCGACCGGAATCCGCGGAAAAGCCCGCGAACTGCTGACATTCCTCGCCGTACACTCAGACGGAGCATCCCGGGACGCCATACTCGAAGCGCTTTGGCCGGACATCGACCAGCGCCACGCCGTGATGCGATTCCACGCAGCAGTAAATGACGTACGCAGGGAGCTACGCCGCGCGAGCGGGCTCACCGATCAGAGCTTCATCACCGTCGTCGCCGACCGATACCGCATCGACGCCGAACTCGTCGGCGTAGATCTATGGCATTTCCGCACTGCTCTTCACAAAGCATCACGTGCGCCCGACGACCGCATACGCGCCGGCCTCCTCCAAAACGCGCTTGACGCCTACAAAGGCGAGCTGGCCGCCCAGCAACCCTATGAATGGATCGAACCGGAACGCGAAGCCCTGCGCCGTCTAGCAGTGGAAGCCCTTACTCAACTTGCCTCACTCCACGAACCGGACAAGCCCGAGCAGGCCCTCGCCGCGCTCGAACACGCACGCAGCCTCGACCAATATGGCGAGGAGATCTACCAGCGCATCATGGAGCTACAAGCGCGCCTGAACCGGCCCGACGCGGTCCGCCGCACCTTCCGCCTTCTAGAAACCGCGCTGGAAGAGCTTGACGCAGACCCAAGTGAAGAAACACGTCAACTTCTGTGGCGGCTAAAGATTCCACGCGCCAAACATCAAAGCGAACCCGACGCCACTAGTTCGCGGCAATGGCGTGGGCGACACGATACCTAAAGCGCATATTATATAGGGTGCACGCCCCGCGAGTAAGCGGAGCAAAACTCGCCGGGCAGGCATGGCGTGGCGAGATGCCACCTGCCTGCGAACAAGTGTTTGTGCGATCTACTAATTAACAACCACGCACTGATGACGCTCGAGGTGTCGGGGTGTCGCATGGATATAGAGTCATTGGCCCAAGATGATCCGGCTCGCTATAGCAATTGAGTGACCGTCCCAATCTCCCTGCCGATAGGACACCTAATCGCCCTCCTGCTTAAGAACGGGAGTCTTGGGGTGGTCTATAGCCGCAGGTCGGCAGGGGTGTCGGCCCAGCCGTATGCTGTTCCGACTGGTAGTCCAGGATTCTAGAAAAGGGCTGTATTTTTGGTGGCTGATTTTATGTGCTCGTTTATGTATGTGGCGTTGGTGCTTGGTATGGCGAAAGCTTATTTATGCTGGCAGGCGTATTGTCGGCGCTCATCGAGCATGGGGGCTTAATGGCCTGCGGTGTGGAAAAGTGTGCTCCTTGTGATGGCCTGAGTCGGGTACATAAATGTAACCCTCTGCCTTAAATTGAGGTGCCGGGAAGTGTTGTACGTGTCCGTGAAGCGAGGTTGAATGGTAGGTGACAAAGGCACGGTATTTGATGCGTAACCGTCAAGCTTTACGGTTGCGCATCACGGAACAAACGATCGGAGAGGTGATCGTGTCCAACTGGATTCCTGGACGGGCAATTCCGGTCAACGTCCCTGGGGAGGATCTCACCCCTGAGGACATGTCAAGGGTCACCGCTGATGACTGGGCGGACCTGCGGAGGATGGCGCGCGGTTACTGCCGTACGGTGGACGCGACGCGATCACGCAAGCGGTGCGACGGTAGCGCGACGATCACGCGAAGCGGCTACGGACTCTACGGCACGGACGACGTGTCGGACGACGTCACGCAGGATGCAGTCTTGTTGTTCGCGCGACGTCTGCGGGATGTTCTCAAGTCCTGTCCAACGGCATCGGTGTGGATCGACACGCGCGAACCGGCATCGTGGGAGTACCTCCGCAAGGACGGTCGGACCATGATCATCACACGGGCGACGCTCCAGCGTTGGGCGGTGCGCGACGCTGCGGCGCGCAACGGCTACCGACTCGACGTCCCCCCGGATGAAGTCATGGAGACGCCGGGTGTGCAGCGCATGCGCGGCGTTCCGCACGCCGAACACGTGACGGCACTGGCGACCGCGACCGGTGTCTCACAGCTCAGCGAAGCGATCATGCGGAACGCGTGGGGGGATGGGAGCGATTTCCCCACACTGGCAAAGGTTCTGTTCGTCGGTAACGAGGCGGACGATCTTGGGCGCGCGGGAGTGCTGGCCACGGTCGCGCAGGCAGAACACGGCGGGGCGTACGGGTCACGTCGCAACGTCCGCCGGACACGCGACAAGGCACGGCGGGAATGGGAGACGCTATCAGAGCGTCTGGACCAGACACGCGAGGAAATGATTCACAAGGGCATGCGCCCCAGTGAGACGCCCAAGCGGACGGGGGAGGGTACCGAGTAGAGGGACGAAGGATCACGGCATAGAGACCCCCTAGGGGCGTTCCTAGGGGGTCTCTGGCATTCCCGGGTATGGACGGTTCGACCGATCCGGTGCCCGTATTAGAGTGAGAGCGCGTTTGGCGTTCGCGCGGTCAACGCGTGAGCTTGCCTCTGCCTCTCCGCTCTGTGTTGCTCGCGTGCGTTAACGTGGGCATTCCGCTAGGTCGTCGCCTAGCGGTGAATCGATGCGGCTACCGCAACGTGTCGTATCGTCGCGCGGAACTATTTTGAATGTCGCGGACGGTTCGGCCATTCCGGTGCCCGTATTAGAGTGAGAGCGCGTTTGGCGTTCGCGCGGTCAACGCGTGAGCTTGCCTCTGCCTCTCCGCTCTGTGTTGCTCGCGTGCGTTAACGTGGGCATTCCGCTAGGTCGTCGCCTAGCGGTGAATCGATGCGGCTACCGCAACGTGTCGTATCGTCGCGCGGAACTATTTTGAATGTCGCGGACGGTTCAGCCATTCCGGTGCCCGTATTGAAGTGAAAGCCCGGCATGACGGTGCACGCGCCAAAGCGGTGCACGGTCGTGCGTGAGCGCACCTAAATGTCGCGGTCACACCGCTTATCGACGGTGGCGCCGGTGCGCACGGCGGGCAGCGGCCCCCCGTCGGGGAGAGATGCGTCCCGTTCTCTCCGGCGGTACACATCGAGCACGGGACGCCCACTCCCGTCCCCGGCGCGCGGTCTTGCGGGGCCGAAGACCACGCACCCGGGCGGGGCCTGGACAAGCAGTCTGCCCGGCTGCCGGCACTGGAGGAGTAGACCGCCGGCGGACCGGCTGTCGATATCACGAATGCAGCTCCTGGGCGGCATTGTGGACACGCCCCCTGGATGTGGCCTGGGCACAGGGCCTGGGCCCTGCCCGCTCAGGAGGCTGATGTGAGTCTCAACCAGGCGTTGGAGAACCTGATCAAGGACGAGTTGAAGGCAAAGACGTTCGCCTCGGGCTCGAAGGGCTTCCACGCCACCGGGAAGATCGTCGGTGATGACGGTGCCCGGTACCAGGCGCAGGCCCAGGCCGTGCTGATCGGGAGCAAGGACAACCCGAAGGTCAAGGTCAAGGCCACGCCGCAGGAGGCGATCGCCGCTCTGGCGGGCGTTGCCGACAGCCTGGCGCCCAAGAGGTTCCGTACCGGCAGGACCGGCTACTACGCCACGGGCAAGACCGAGATCGCCGGTCAGCGTTTCCAGGTCCAGGCCCAGGCCGTCCAGCTCACCTGACCACGCCGCGTGGGCTCCGGGGATTCGCGTGTCTCCCCGGAGCCTCGGGTTCGTTCCCGACAGCAGGAGGAGCGCCATGCCCGCTTGGGACACCAGAACCGACCGGACACCGTGGCGGGTGTACACCCGCGATGCGGCCACCGGCCTGCTCACCCATGACGGATTGATCTACCGGGGCGAGCACTGCGCCCGGCGCGAGGCCCGGAAGATCAGCCGTGTCCTCGGCCGTCCGGCCGAAGCCCAGCCCGCGACGGCCGCCTCGTAGCCGTCGTCAACCGCCCAGCTCTGCCCGGCTGACCGCGCCTGAGGTCATCCGGGCGGCTGGCTGCCCGCCCACCCGTGCCGGTGGGCGGGCTGCGAGCCGAGACCAGGGCCCCTTGGTTCATCCGTGCTCGGGAGTCCCCCGCGCACAAAACACCTGCGTGGACACGTCCCCCCAATTGGAAGGAATGCGCCGTGAAGCCGCAGACGCCCACCGCTCACCGGATCGACACCTCCGTGATCAACGCTCACCTGCATGACAAGACCCACCGCCACCACCTGTTCACGGCCGCCGTGGTCTGCCTGGTGGAGATCGGCCTGATCGTGGGGGTGGAGGCCGTCGCGGTCCACCTATTGGTCACCCTCGCCCTGTTCGGTCGCGAGGCCGCCGAAACCCTCCTGGGAGAGTAGCCCGCTCTCCCGCGCCCGAGCGGCCACCCCCGCCGCCCCTTGTACCCGTCCCGCCCGGGCCTTCGGCCTCGGGCGGGACCCTTCACCGCTGCTCAACCCACCCTGCTTGCCAAGGAAGGTGAGTCCCTCGATGAACGCTGTCTTCTACGTCGTCCTGGTCATCGTCGCGATCATCGCCGTCGTTCGCGGCGGCGGTGCTGTCGGCGGGTGAGACGCCATGGCCACGGTCTCGATACGCCATGACGTCGGCGGGCCGGACGGAGTCCTGGCCCGCGCACTGCCCTTCGAAAGCCACGGCGCGATGCGCGCCGTGGCTTTCGCGCCCTCCTCGACTGGACGCCTGGACCGCCACTGGCAGGAGCGCTACCAGGACGACCAGAACGCTCCCGGCATCGTGTACACGGTCCTGTCCTACGACACCCCGATCGCGTGGGTCCGCGCGGATGGCCGAATGGTGATGCCGCCGGTGACGTACTCACCGACCACCACGCGTCATCAGAACCTGTGCCGCGCCTGGATGGGCACGGATGCTTCATGTCACGAAGCGGCAGCGGCGTAGACGGAACAGCGGCAGCAGTTCCCGCAAAGCGTCGCGCTGGCCCTTATGCCCCAGCAGGGCTGATGGCCAGTGCACCCCGGGGCCGGGACCACTGAGAAGGTTGCCGCCCCGCTTCACCGATCACCGCAGACGTCCCGCTGGTCCAAGCGCGACCGGGGGGTCAGGACCAGCGGGACCCCGGTGATCAACGACCCGCCCTCGCCCCACCCCGGGGGTGCTTCCCTCCCTTCACCTTTGCGGAAAGGAGCACATCGGCATGCCCGACAAACCCTTCGTGCTACTGCGGTTCGATCTGGACGCCACGCTGCGGCTCGCCGAAGACGCCGTCGCAGCCACCGAACACCGCACCCGCTGGGACCCGACGCCGGATGAGCCGGACCGGCAGGTCGACGCCGGCCCCTGCCTGATACTCGTCCGCGACGACGGCGTCTACCTGATGTCCACCGACAAGAACGCGCCCACCGGCGCCGACGGCCGTCTCCCGGTCTGTTACGCCGCCGGGTTCGATCCTCGCTTCGGGCACTGGCGGAGCGCGTGGGACCGTACCGGGCTGCCCGGTGACGACTTCGCCGAATACCTCGAAGTCCTCGATTCCGGCCTGCTCGATGATCTCCGAGCCGCCGCTCGACTCGGCTTCCGCTGGTTCGTCATCGGCCTGTCCGAAGAAGACCTCAGCATCAGCTTCCAGCCCGGCACGCCGACCAAACCCCAGCAAATGGGCCGCGCTGATGAGCACCACCGAGACAAGGAGGACAGCACGTGCGCGTAAGCGTCTACCACAACATCGCCCGTGACGAGCAGGGCCGAATGATCAGCTGGTTCGGATACCAGCCGGGCCACCCGCTCGTGCACGTCATCGACTTCGAGGTCGGTGTCGTCCCCACCGACGGGCCTGGTATCGGGACGCTGACCGAAGAGGTCTGGATCATCGGCAACGCCAATCCGCAGACCCTCACCGGCGCCCACGCCACGCTGGCCCGCGCCTATCGTGCCCGCCGCTTGAGGTCACTGTTGGTCGGCGACGTCGTCGTGATCGGTGACGGCGACGACCGCGTCGCGTTGAGCTTGGACAAGGCCGGGCTGTCCCGCGTGGACCACCAGGCGCTACGGATCGTGACGACCCGGCAGCACGGCACCGAGCCGTGGCCCGCCGACACCCCGCCCATCCAGGCGAAGGAAATTCCCCTGTCCTCGGCCTGCCCCTGAAGTACGCGCAGGAGTTCGCCCCCCGAGGAGACCCTGCTGGCGCGTGTCGACCTCAGGGATCGTCTAGTTCCATCAGATGATCGGTGACCTGTGGTCGCTGGGAGGACGATGCCAGCGACCGTGGCCCGCCGGAGCAACTGAGCGGGCGCCCCGACCACCTCGGCGCCATATTCCACGCCGAGATGGGACGGGCCAACCGGACCGCGTACGCACGTCGCCCCCCGTGGCCCGGCAGGAGCCTCACGGACACTGAGGCACTCGCCCGCGCGGCTGATGCCGACCACCGGCCGCTGAGCGGGCAATCATCTCCGAACAGGACACTGCGAACGCAGGCGAACGGACGCAGACCTCCTGTCCTGTCCACCATCCCGCACCTACATGAGCAGAGCCGGGGGACCTCAAGCGAGCCCCCGCATCGTCGGGGCGTCGATGTAACCGAATATCCCGCTGTTCCCGGGAGGGGGCGGGAAACAACGGGCTTCGTCTCGACAGGAGTCAGGGCTCCTCAGCGGACAAACGCAAATAAGCAAAGGCGGTGATCAGGGTGAGCGATCCAGACGGCAAGATCTTCGAGGAGATCGAAGCCGAGAACGCCGAGTTGGGCCCCGGGATGGCCGTGCTGCCCCGGCAACGAGCGGCTAAGTCGCCGGGAACGATCTTGGACTACCGGCTACGTACTGACAGGGACGGGGTCGAGCACGTGGTGACCTACACGGTGCAGTGGGGCAACGGCGAGATCGAAGTCGTGGCGATGACCGAGGTGAAGCCGTACCCGGTTGAGAGCACCGAGATGGTCGCCGTGGAGCCGGGCTGGAACAACGCGTTCGAAGACGACCCGGCCTACTGGGAACGAGTCGAGGCTCACCAGCGCAAACTCGACCAAAGGCGGGGAGGCAGGTAAACCAACAGCCGGCCAGCAGATCAAGATCAAGCACTTGTGGAACTCCCGCGAGGCGCTGAACATCGTCTACCAGGTCGCTGACGACTTCGCCGCCGAGACCGCCGCGCTGTGCCAGACGAGCGTGAGCGACAAGGAGCGGAACGCCTTCCTGGACGCGTACGCGCCCGTGCCGGAGTACAAGGGCCAGGTCCGGACCATGGCGGAGAACAAGCGCGATGCGCTGTCCAAGCTGTGGAGCCGCGACAACCGGGTCGCCCGTGGCGCGGGCACCGCCTGGGGTGTCAACACCTACACCCACCACAAGCAGGACCGTTCGCGGTGTCGAGCGGGTCGAGCGCACACGTGGAGCGTGCGCTTGCGCGAAGGCGGTCACCGTTCCCGCTCCCGCTCGTCGCCTCCATGCCCCGACCGGCCGGTCAGCCAAGTGGCTGGGGCCGCAGCGCGTTTCAGGTATCGCCGTACCGCTTGGTGCCCGACATGAACAGAGAGGATGAATGTTTTGATCATCAATCCGGTCAACGATGAGTGGCTGACCAGTGTGCTCAGTGCGCTGGGCGGCACCCCGGGTGAGGTCGCGGCAACTCTGCGCGCGGCGGGGTTCAGCGGCGGGCGTGGCTCCGGCGTTCGATGCCCGGTTGCGTTGTATGTCCGGGCGAAGGCGAAGGAACGGGTTCCGTCCGCGTCCCGCGTGTTCGTGTGGAGCGGGTCGGATGCGGTTTCGGTCCGGATTGCCCGTGAGGACGGTGAGGTATTGGTGCGGGTCACCCCGCCGCTGGCGGTGAGTGCCTTCATCGAAGCCTTCGACAGCGGAGGCGATTACGCCGATCTCGACGACGCGGGCACCTGAGCGCCACGCCACACAGCCACGCCAGGGGCGACCCGAGCGAGCGTCGGCGCCGCGGCGACCCGCGGATCGCTTGCCCTGGATCCCAGACAGTACCTCGATCGAAAAGGGAGGTGAGAGGTGATGAAAACCTCCTCCAGGGTTGAACAGCTGACTGATCGGCTGCTGCCCGAGGTGGTCCGGGATTGCCCGGCGCTGGCGTCGGTCCGTCAGGTGGTCTGGACGGCCGATGAACACCTTGCCCCCCGCGACCGCGACCCCCTTATCGACGCGAGCGTCTCACCCCGCCTGGCGTATTGGAAAGGACGGCGTCAGGCCGCGATGGACATTCTTTCGGCCATGATCGGCGAGGTCATCACCAATGACCCGGCGGTGCTGGCCTGGCGGCTGCGGTTCGCCGTGATCGCCAGTATCGCCGAACGCCTGGTCAGCCACGACTGACGCCCGCGCGACCGGGCCAACCGCCCTGCCTGCCGGACTCCCCGCTGAAGACTCCGGACCCGGCCGACGTGGCAGCCCTCAAAGCCGATGCGCGGCTTATTACAGCCCACTCCGCCACCCCGGGCGGAACCACACCCCGTACCAAACGGACACCCGAGAGGGGAAAGATCACCATGCCCACCGAACTGCTGTCGACCGATCAGCTCAGCTTCCAGATCGGTGACGTCGTCCACCTCACCGACCCTGATGGCCCGGACCGGCTGGCGGTCGTGGCCGCCACCGCGCACCAGCCGGAACTCGCCGATCGGTGCCGCTGTGGCTGCGCCGCCGGGACACCGAGCGACCAGGTCACCCTCCTATGCGTCGAGCCTCACAGCACAGGAGACGCCGAGGACGCCGGGGTTGCCGGAAACGCCGACGGTTTCCACACCGTCCAGGCGAGCACGACGCGTCTGGTTCCCGCCGGGCCCAGCACACCGCAGCAAGACCAGCAGGCACGCCTCCTCTTGGACGCGCTGGTGAAGCGCTGCATCAGCGACCGTGAAGCCGCTGAGCGGCGATACGAGCAGGCGCAAGGGCGCGCCACAGCGGCCCAGGAGACCATCACCTCGATGCGCACCTACGCCATCGACCGGCACCGCGACGGAGAAATCTGCCGTCAGGGGCTCAACGACTTCCTCCGGGCCCACGACCTAGACCCGTACGCGCCCACCTACGACGCGACCGTGGACGTCACCCTCCATCTCACCGTCGACTGTGAGCCGGATGAGGACAAGGACGACATCGACTGGATCATCAAGCATCACCTCACGGTCGACAGCGACGATCCCTGCCGTCTCCAGATCCACGACTTCTCCCTTGAATACGACGCGATCCGCGACGTCCAGGAGACCACCTGACGCTTGGTGGGCTGCGGGACGTGACAGCTCCCATGGCAACCGGCGCGTCGCTCCCGCAGCCCGGCAGGGGAAGCACGCGCCAGGTCACCATCGCACCCGTGCGCGGGACAGAGCCAGATCGGAGGGAAACCATGACCAGCGCACAACGCCCGCCCACGCCCGTGACCTGGCGTGGTGAACCGGTCCCGTGGGTGGTCCGGTGGACCGGTGAGACCATCGACCCCCAAGTGCGGCTGGAACGACGCGCCGACGGCTTGGCTTACCACGACGAGCGTTCGGAGGACCGGCGGTTCGGCGTTTTGTGGTACCGCAACCGGACCGGCCGTGGCGGCGAACCGGAACTGACCGAACTCCACACCGGCCGTCTGCTGGCGTGCATGACGCGGAATCTTTGCCAGGTCTGCGGCGGCCCCGCCACCGATCCACACGGCCGCATCCAGTGGCTGTTTCCCCGCGATGAATGGGAACTGCTCGCCGAACCCGCCAACCCCACGATCGTCACCACCCCGCCAACCTGCCGGGAGTGCTGGCCGCTGGCCCGCCGGTTCTGCCCGCACCTGCGTGCGACCGGCACCGTCGGCGTCTCGGTGGCGGCCCACCGCCCGGTCGCGGTCTATGGCGACCTGTACGACCCGACCGGCCCGGCCACCCCATGCGAGGTGAACGCCATGGTGCCGCTGACCACCCCTGCCCGGCGACTTGTGCTCGGCAAACAACTCGTCGTCGAGCTCAGCGATATCCGCACCGAACCCAGCAGTCCGCGAAAGGAGTCACGTTGACCGATACGGCTTCCCGGGTCGTCAAGGTGACGGGCCCGGCGGGCGTTCTCGCCGCCCTGCACTATGTTCTGGGATTTCACCCTGCATCCGGCCTGTACGTGGTGGGGCTGAAAGACAACCGGTTCACGTGCGTGATCTGCCGAGACTATCCCGACACCGATCGAATAGAGCAGGGACGCTTCGTTGAGCTGGCGAAACTGATCGCCAACAGGAACGTCGACACCGTGGCACTCGTCGGCTACGGGCCTGACGCAGACGTCCGGCCGATCATCGATGCCGCGATGACGACCATGGCCACCATCGGTGTCCCGGTCGCCGAGGCCATCCGCACCGACCACGGCCGCTACTACTCCTACCTATGCCACGACACAACATGCTGCCCGCCTGAGGGCACCCCCTACGCCGGCGAAATCGCCCTGGCGGCCGACCTGGAACGTGTGCTGGACGCCTCGCCGGATCGCCAAAGCCTCCAGAGGAGCATCGAACCCGAGGACGGGCCATCGCGTGCGGCGGTGGAGAAGGCGACCCACCGCATCGCCGAACAGATCGAGGCCCAGATGCGCGAACCCGGGATGCCCCACGCCCTCATCGCCCAGACCCGAACCCTGATCGGCACGGCGGTGGAGGCATACCGGCGTGGCGAGCGGCTCAGCGATGATGACGTCGCCCGCCTCAGCGTGCTGATCGGCGTGATCCGCCTGCGCGACGAAGCCTGGATGACGATCATCCCCGACCTCCTGCCCGCCCAGCTCGCGTTGTGGAGCGACCTGACCCGCCGGGCAGCCGTCAACATCGCCGCCTGCGCGTCACTACTCGCCTTCGCCGCCTGGCTGGACGGAGACAACGCTCTGGCGGCACTCGCCATCAACCGGGCGCTCTCACACGACCCCGGCTACAGCATGGCGCACCTGATGACCGACCTGCTCATGCTCAGCCTCGGTGGAAACAGCGACGCGCCAGCCACCGGCCCTCCGAACACCCCACGCTAAGCCGCCCCGGCGCGGACACCCCTGGGAACTCCTCGGCGGCGCATCCGCCGCACCGGGAAGCCGCCAGGGGCCCGGCTAACCCCCGCTCGACCCGTCCATCGGCCGGGTCCCTGGCTCCCTTCCCGGCCCTTGTGACCGTTCGCCCACTAACCCGCCGATCCACTACCCCCGGGTAAGGCTGGGCGCTGCCTGCTGACCATCCGGTAGCCACGGCTTCAGACGTACCCACGTCGCCTTACGAGCCCTGCCGGTCCCCTGGAGAGGGGGCCAGGGGACCGGCAGACCACCACCACCCGGAAGCGTGCGCGCGAGCCGTCATCGAGCCATCACCGGAGAAAGAAGGACCAAAAGGAGACCCATAATGCAAGCCATCGTCGATGCGGTGCTACACGCAGCGCCGAGTTGTTTCCGTAAATGCGCACACACCGCGCGATTCACCGTCTGGTCCGATCAGACCAACCTCGACGGTGAAGCCAGCGATATGGATCCGATCACGGCATGCGGCCCTCACCTCCCGGATGCCTGCGTAATCAAGATGACCGGCGCACCGGAAACAGGCGAGACCGAGCCGGAGGAACCGCTGGACCAGCTCGGGAAGCTGGCGAAGGACATCCGCGCTTGGGACGCGGACCGCCGCCGGGTCACCCACAAGGAAAACCACGAAGGCGGCGCCTTCAGTAGATGGCACGACTCAGACGACTGGGCCGTCAATATCCTGCGATCGGTACAAGAGATCCTCGGTGACGCCGCCAAAGCAAGACCCGTAAAGATCTGTTCACCCGGCAGCGAATGCGACGACTGTGCGGCAATAGAAAGCTAGGCCCGGCGGATCGGCTAACCGGCACGGCACACCACGGCCGTGCCCTTTTTCATGCTGGGCCGATGTCCCAGGAAGTCCCCTTATCGACTGCGCACATCCCAAGGGAATCGTCCAGTGGCCTGTGAACACGTGAAAGGAGATGGCAACCGTCATGACGACCCGTACCGACATGCTCAGTGAATCGTGGCTGTCGCAGGTCCTGGCACAGTTAGGCAACAGCCCCGGCAAGGTCGCCGCCACGCTCCGCACGGCAGGCATCCGGGGCAAGCCCCACGATCCCTGTGGATGTCCGATCGCCCAGTACATCAAGAAACGGGCACGCGAGCTCTCGCCGTTGGGCCGCCATCACGGCTTGCGTCGCCGCCGGTAACGCCACCGTCGGTATCGATTGTCCCGACAGCGGCTACCAGTGGGTGTGCACACCGCCACCGGGAGCCGTACGGCAATTCATCGTGGCCTTCGACACCGACGCCGCCTACCCCGAACCTGCTCGCCGAACCCGCGCCATGAACCAGACACACCGGCTACCGGACCCAACAGTCACCAGAAACAACCTCATGGAAAACGCAACCAGAATCGGCGTCACCCGAGCGGAGAACATATGGAAGATCTGACGCACCGTGAGTTCACAGCGCGCTGGGAAACCGACGTGACCGACACCAGCCCCCAGGCGGCGGCGAGACAAGCATGGGAACATATACGGCGGCCCGACTCGATCGCGAACGTCTTCACGATCTATGACCACCAGACGGGTGTGGCCATACCTGTGGACCTGTCCGACGGCGAACAACGCGAAGACGAAGCATGAAGAAAACACCTAACCGGAACGGCGAATCTCGGGCAGAAAAGTGGCCTGGCGGTGACGAAGGTGGACCTGCGTACCGTCGTATCCGGCAGAACATCCAGGTTGCCTTGGAGGGCTTGATTCCGCTGCACATCGCGGAAATGCGTAACCACTCATTCGAGACGCGGAAGGAACTCGCCGAGGCCGATGGACAGCGAATCGCCTCCCACGCCGACAAGCTTCTCTACACCCCCGGCAAGCGGCCAAGGGTACTGTCGGCCCTGGCGCGGGGGATCGCAGCGCTGGCGTACCAGCCCGGTGGCATCACCACCCTGGGAATCCACGCCTGTGCTCACCCACACCCGCAATGCCCGGCGTCGACCACCCGGCCGCCATGTTGCACGTGTGATCCCCGTGCCTGCACCGCCAACTTGACCGACGGCACCTGCACGAACCAGGCGGCGTGCGCCTGGTGCATCAACGGCTGTCCCGCCGCCGACCACCCCGCGCAGCTGTGCTGCTCACCGCAGACCACCTGGGGACGGACCCGCGCGCTAAACCGCTGACCAGGGGGCGCAGCCACCCGTAGCACCCGCCACTGTTGGCGAACACGGAGCACGGCGATGAACGTTCTCCGGCCTCGGCTGCGGACGACACCGATCAGTGCCTCCGGGGCATCCCGGTCGGTGCACGCCAGACCACACTGGCGGCCCAGAAACGAACAGGGGAGAAAGGACACAAAACGTGGATCTTGGATCCTTCGAACTCCAGGAAAAGAAATTGCGCGCCTGGCTGCACGCAGAAGACTCGCAGCGATCAGGACCATCCGCCGAGACCAGCTGGGCCGGATGGGATCCGCTGGAAGCCGACGCTGAAAACGACGTGATCGAGTTGCTGGAATCGGCACAGCGCAACAGGCTGCTCACCGGTCCGGCTCAGATCGGGTTGATCTACATCGACGACCCGAACGGAGATGCGTACTACACCACCGTCGACCTCCCCGCCAACGGGGAGATGGGTGAGCTTCGCCTGGCCTCCGCCGCTTGCGAGTGGAACCTGATCAACCCAGGAGAGCAGGTCGGCGCCGAGGCGGCCATCGCGGTCCTGGCTGGCATCACGGCTGAAGCCAACGCCTTGCTGCGTTCTCTCGAGCGATTCACCGCCCCGCACGAGCAGGCTGCCCATGAGCAGGCCATGGCGGAGGCGCTGGAGGTCACCGATGGAATCCAGGCACACGGCACCTGCGGGTGCGGCGAGCCGATCGCCTACTACGACGGCGAGTGGATGCACGTCTACAACGATCAGCTACGCGGGACCGGCGATCACGATCCGGCCCCCAGCTGACCTGCGCGGTTCTTCACGAATGAGGCTCTTCGTTCACCTCTTGAGGCTGATCAAGCTTTTCGCATGAGTACGCCGACACCCGGGCTCCAGGTTGGAACAAGCCTGCCTCGATCCGGTCGTGTGCTCCCCGTGCGGGCCGCCCGGAGGGTGAACCCTGACGCCCCACAGCGGTGCTCCCTGAAGCGGCGAAGAGCAGAAAGGAGGTGTGCGGTCATGGACATGCCGGTGCCGGACCGTAACGGATACCCCTGCGCGGAAGAGGGCTGCGTCGGCGTCATCGAAGCGACCGTGCCGCTGTGGTTGACGCTGGATTCCGATGGTCACTGGTCGGTCTATGGAGTGGGGGATGAAGCCGCGCAGATCGTATGTGATCACGCTGAACATCCGAACCGGACGCGGCCTCTCCACCAGAGCCTGAGTGCGTTCTTGGACGAGCTGTTCCCCTCCTCCACCGTGTACGGCTAAGTAGCCCAGCGTATTTTTATTATAGGCGCGATCAATATCGCAGTTTTTCCACCAGAGATCAGGCACCTGAAACAGATATCCGAGCCACGATTTGCGTTAGCCGAGGTCAAACCCAACGGCGACCCTGGTCCCTGGGATTGCACCACCAACAGGACGCGTACAGGCGGATCGCCTGCATGCGTCTTTTTTCTATTTGGAGCGATATGCCATGGATTATGTGATCGTCCGGGCCGATGGCCCGGAAGCGGAGTTCACCATCGCGTCTGACTTCAACGACGCGCTGCGCACCTACCGGAGTTGGCTGACCGCCTACCTCACCGAGACCGGCGATGAGTTCGCCCGTGAGCATCTCGCTTACCTCGCCCACGCGGGAGACCGGCTGCGGGGACGGGCGATCGAGTACCGCGCGCCACACTACGGCCCCGACGGCCAGATCACGCAGGTATTCGTGCTGGGGGCGTTGGGCTGGCCCACCATCTGGCACCTGCCGCCACCACAGAGCATCGACCGTCACTGGGGCAGGACCATCCGCCGGCTCACCCAGCCGTGGGGTGCCTTCGAACTGCGCGTTGACGGTGAGGAGTGGCGGATCTTCTGGCTGGACCCCCGATTCGAGGGTGCATTCGCCGCCAGCCGCGCCTACACGAGCGCCGCGGAGGCCGCCGCTGACCTGGCGTTCATCGACGCGGCTCACCAGGCGCAGCCGCCGACCGGCGTTCGCCGCGACGAAGCGAGGTGATGGATCGTGCCAGCACCGCCCGCGTACCGGGTGAGGCGAGCGCTGAGCCGCAGTGAGCTCACAGCGACGCTGAACGCAGTGGAGGGCGCCGGGAATACCAGGGAGATTCTCGCTGCCGTCGTCCAGCACCTATTCGGTGCGCTTTTAACGGCCGCTGGGGACGCGCTGGCCAACTACGGACCCGACCGCACTCTCGATCCCAGCGAATATGCGATCCCCGCCCCTCAGTGGAACGCGATCGCCAGCGCTTGCCAGGGCCGCGCCGATGCCTTCGGTACTCGCGCCGAGATAGCGCTTGAGCTTATGAACCTGATGCCGGACAGCTACGACGATCCCACCGTCACTGTCCCGCTGCGTCCGACCATCGACCACCGTCCACGCGAGCACGTGTTGACCGTTACCCGCGAGGCCACCGACGTGATCGCTGCCGCCTCCGCCTACTGCGACCGGCTCGCTGTGGCGTTCGGATCCAGCTCGCGCGAGTATCTGGACGCGGTCGCATCCTGGCAGCGCAACGTGTCACACCTGTTCTCAATGGGCTTTGGTGCCGATACCCGGGTCTCGAAGGACGGGGAATTGAATCTGCTGGTCTGCTCCGGCAGCGGACTGGTCTATGCGATCGTCTTCCACCCCGACCAGCGTCGGTGCACCCGCCCAGGCTGCCAGGCCGTGATCGACGACGACGGCCGGGCATGGACCTACCGGCCCGAGGACCCGCGCTGCGCCGATGACCGGCACGAGCCGAGCTACCCCCTGGACGTGCCCGCGCCCGGCACCTGGTCATTGCATTCGTGACCCACGAATCCGTGCAGGCGGGGCTGCGGCATAGCCACCGAAGTAGATCTCTACGGAAGCCGTCCGGTTGTCATCGCTCCCGGTCCGGCGCAGGCCATCGGTGGGCTGAATGCCCGGGAGCTTCGATCTCACGCGTCGGTCGCGGTACGGCCGTCGGTGACCTGCGTGCGCAACCCGATCACCACAAGCCATGGAGGTGACCCATGCGCGTAAGCGTGTACCACAACGTGGCCCGCGACGAAGCGGGCCGAATGATCAATTTCGACGGATACGAGTCCGGCCACCCGATCGTGCATGTCTTCGAAGCCGACATCGACCTCGGTGACGAGGTCTTCGCCTCAGCGCTGGCCGAGATGGTCTGGACCGCATGCAACCTCGGCCCCGATGAACTGACCGGCCGCATGGCCACCCTTGCCCGCGCCTACCGCGATCGGCGCCTGCGCTCCCTATCAGTGGGGGACGTCGTGGCGCTCGGCGAGGGCGATGACAGCGAAGAGCGAGTGGCGATGTGCGTCGATGCCGTGGGCTTCTCGTTCGTGCGCACCGATCGGCTCAACATCGTCACCACCTGCGAGCACGGCACGCAGCCATGGCCGCTGGACGCCCGCCCCGTCCATGTCTGAACGCGCGCACTGGAGGTGGAGACGATGAGAGACCGGGAGGTGTTTCAATTCCTGGCCTACCGCTGGGATGTCACCGCAGCCCAGCAGATCGCGGCCGAGTTGCCCGTCTACCGGTTCAATCCGCAGCCCTGGTTCGGCTGGCTGGGCGCGATCGGCCTCGATGAGGATCATGTGCCCACGGTCGATCTGGAGCGCCCGCTCATCATGGTGCGCCTGCGCGAGGCCGACGGCGCAGCGATGCTCATCGACGGGTGGCATCGGCTGGCCCGCGCCCAACGCGAAGGCATCACAGAACTGCCCGTCGTGGTGTTGAACGAAGACCAGGAATACCAGGTGCGCATCTTCGGCGGCGACAAGCAATAACCGCCTTGGATATCCCCCAAGGCCGTGGCGGCATGGACGCCGACCCGGCCGAGGGTGAAAGACCGCCTACGAGCTGTGGCGGTCCAGGCCAACGGCCACGGACTCCTGACCGCCCAGTACCCCTGAGCCGCCGGGCGCCATCTGTTCGACGTGGCGCCCTTTTTCATGCCCGCGATCGGAAAGGAAGGACACGCCCATGTCCAAAGAGAGCCTGGAATGGCTCAACAAGAACACGCTGATCGGCTTCACCGAAAAGCGCGGTACGGCCTGGCACTACCGAGCCGACCTGCAAGCCGACGAGCCCAACCACTACGTCGGCCCTGTCCCGGTCGAGGCCGTCAAGCGCAGGCTCTTCGGCTGGGAGGCGGTCTCCAGCGCGGTGTATGTGGAGAGCCCGGTCACCGGCGGGCTGGTCGAGGCCCCGGGCCGTCAGGCCATCCTGCGGTCCGACAACGGCCACGTCATGGGAATCTTCACCGAAGGATACGAGCCGCATCCGTACATGGAGTGGCTGATCAACACCATCGCCACCCTGCTGGAGGACGACCTGTCGATCGGGTCGGCCGGGCTGCTCAAGAACGGCGCGGTCGCCTGGGTGAGCGTGGAGGTCCCCGACAACATCACCACCCCCGAAGGCGTGGAGTTCCGCCCGCACCTGTTCGGCGCCACGAGCTTCGACGGGTCGCTGGCCACCACATTCAAGCGGGCGATCACCAACATCGTGTGCGACAACACGATGGCCGCCGGGCTTGCCGAGGCCGGCCAGCAGATCAAGATCAAGCACTCGCGGAACTCCAAGCTGCGCATCGGCCAGGCCCGCGAGGCGCTCCACATCATCTACCAGGTCGCCGACGACTTCGCCGCTGAGGTCACCGCGCTGTGCAACACCAAGGTCAGCGACGCCCAATGGGCTGCGTTCCTGGACGCCCACGCGCCGCTGCCGGAGGAGGACAAGGGCCGCAAGCGCACCATGGCCGAGAACAAGCGCGACACGCTGACGCGGCTGTGGAATCACGACACGCGGGTCTCACCCTGGCGGAACACCGCCTGGGGTGTGATGCAGGCCGTCAACACCTACACCCACCACGAGCAGATCGTCCGGGGCGCCGGGCGGGTCGAGCGCAACATGCTGCGCGCCGTCACCGGCGGCGTCGACGAGCTCGACCAGGCCACCCTGCGCACCCTGGCCGCCGTACGCGGCGAGCCCATCAGCGTCCGCGCTGCTGCCTGACCCATTCTCCGCCGTTGGGTGTCGCACCGGCAAGATTGTGACCAGTGCGGCACCAACGCGGCCAGCTCCTTATTTGTGACGCGGCGCTACCGCCCGGCGTGAGCGGAAAGCGCACCCTTGCGCGCTGGTGCAGGTCCGGCGAAAGGGATCCACAGCGCCGCCAAAGGCGAGCTGACGAACCGATAAATCCGGTTACCCAGCGCGGCCGATTCAACTCACCGGTCAGCGGCGGGTGCGCCGAGCCGGATGCGTGCACACCAATTACCCGACATCGACGCGGGAACGAGTCGGTCTCGGCGAATCCAACCCCGCTCCAACCCGAACCTAGTGGGGGCGATCAACCCTGTGCGAGCTGGCGCTGATGGCGCGGGCCCGAACAACCGTCGCCTCGCTGCTGCGAGCGGCCTGGGAAGCGAACGCCTCGCAGGCTGGCGCTGCCGGGCAGCGGTGCGTCTGGCTGGCGCTCACCTTGACCACGTCACCGCTGGGCAGACGGCTGTGGCGGCATGTGGATGCGGCGACCCGGTCGCCGAATACAACGGGGACTGGTTTCACGTCCTGAACCCCGAATTGCGCGGCACCGACGATCACTGGGCTGAGCCGACGCCCGGGACGGTGCTCCGTTACCGGCGCTGGAGGCCAATCGATGGGGAGGACTGGCCGTGAACTACGACGAATGGCCCGGCGTGGGCGATGCCGTGGCCGCACTGAGGGAGGAATTCGGAAACGCCTACATCGAGCACATGGCGGCGTCTGTTTTTGCATCTATGTGCCGATCGAAGGGCTGGGTTTCTTGTCGGTCGGTGTCATGGATGGCCCGCTGGGCGGAAGCAACCAAGGCTGGAGCGTCGAGCTGATTTATACAGAGGGCGAGTATGGAGGACCGGTCTGCAATGTCCCCAACCGGAGCATTCCCAAGCTCGTCGAAGCGGTGCGCGCGTTCGTACGCGACGGTACCCACACCGGGCTGACCCGCCACGATCTTTTGTGCCTGTGCCGTGACCAGCACCACGCCACCACCCGGCATTTAACCAATCCGGTCCACATGGGCGATCCCGAGTGCGTTGAGTGCCAGGAGATTCACCGAGGCTTCCAAAAAGGACAGATGGGCCGAAGCGTCTGTTCCTGCGCGAATGCAGACGTCCCCGCTGGCTCCTTTAAGCAGGAAATCTCACACATAGATCTCCGTCAGGCGACGAAGCGTCCTGTGTGCGTCACGGCTCCCGATCAACCGCGAGGTGAATGGGAGGAGCGTCAATGATCTTTAGGAGTCATATCACGACGGACTCGCCGCGTGCGGTCCAGGAGATCCTCAAGACGCTCGCCCGGCTGGCGGGCGAGCGCGAGGACTACGCCACCTGGTCGGCGAGCGCACTGGAACGATGGAGGGACACCGCTCAGCCGAGGCAAACGGCCAGCGCTCGAGAACGGCTGGAGGCCGGAGCCCGCATCGACCGATCCAAAGCCGACACTGCCCGGCATCTGCTCGTCGAGGCGTGGATCGCGGCCGGATACGACGACGGCCGGCAATGGATTCCCCGCGTGGCGGCGGAGCGGTTCGCCGACGCCATGATCGAGATCGTGCTGGCCGAGCGCGACATTCCGGGCGCGACACGCCTGGAGTTGGACGACATCTTCACCGGCGCGATCGAGGTCGAGGTGAGCTGAGATGCCACCGGAGGAGATCGGCTGTGTCGGCGCTCCCACACCCGGGTCGCGCGGGCGTGATCGAGGCAGCGGTACCGCTGTGGCTCACGCTGCACGGCGAGATTTCCACCGGATCTGGCGGGTTGTTCCGCGTTGGGAGCCCGATGCCCTGTTGTGGTGGCCGGACATTCCTCGTGGCACGCGGCGCGGTCGCCCATCCGCACTCTCGATGTCGCGGAGGCCAGCGGATACCGCTACCAGCTCGCGGGCAGCGCTGGCCGATGGTTCTCATCCGTGAACCGACTCAACCTGGTGTGCAGGAGATAGCCCTCCGCACCCAATTCCTTCCTAATCAGCGAATCGCCTACGAGGTCTTCGTTCACCTCGCTTACGAAGCGTAGGACCCGCATCCGCGCGGTGGCCTGGATGCCTCGCTCACATTGCGCTTCCGGGCGGCATCGCACACGACCAAATCTCCGGAAAGCGAGTCTTTGATGCCTTACACGATCACATGCCGTTCCCACGACGGCAACCGCACCGACCGACACTCACAGGAATGGGACGATTTCGCCGACGCTGCTCGGCAACTCGCCGCCTGTGTCGAGGAATTGGTGATGAGCCTGTCGCCTCGGCTCGGCGAGGCGGAGAAGTCTTACGTGCGTACGCTTCTCGCTGAGACCGCCCGCTTGGGCATCGCCGTCGTGCCCGGTCAGGCCACCTACCAAGTCGTCGACGTCACCGACGCACCACCGTTCCATCAGTCCAGCGCGACACGCCCTCACTCGATCGATTGGTCGGCGGTGGGCCGTCTCGCTCGTCGTCTTCAGCGCCACGCCATCGAGCTCAACCACACCTCCAGCCTCGCCCCCGACCCGGACTTCGACGCAGAGGCTCGGGCACGCGCAACGCTCGGCGAACTCATCGACCTGTACATAGCGCTCAACGCGCATCTGCGGCCCAGGCGCTGATCCACACCCGGCCAAACCACGCCCTCAGGGGGGCAGCAAGCCAAGCCCGTCTCCGCCTGCCTGGCCGTATTCCGAATCGAGGTATCGAAATGGACGAAACCACCAAGCACCGGCAGAAGCAGAAGATCCGGCACCTACTCGCCCTGGCGGAGCACCCCGATACGCCGGACGGAGAACGCGCGAATGCATTCGCCCGCGCCGGTGCGTTGATGTTCAAATACGAGATCGAGGAAGCCGACCTGCATCAAGGCCAAGACGACCAGCCTGTAGAAGACATCGTCTTATACGACCATCCGGTTACGGGCCGCGGCGGTCACGGACGTGAACGCGCCTGGGCACTCGGCAACGTCGCACAAGGCATGGGCTGCGAGACCGCCTACCTGAGCAATGACTCCAGCAACCGGATCCGCTGGGTCCGGATCGTCGGGCCGGTCTCCACGATCGAGAACCTCAAGATCCTCCTCCCGGCAGTTTTGGTGCAGATGGAAGGGGCCGCCGCAAGAGCCGCCCGGATCCACGCGGCCAAGCTCCCGTCCTGGCTCGCACCGCACGAGCGGACCGCAGAGACCGCCACCGCCCGGCGCAGCTTCATGCGCGGATTCGGCAGAGGGATCAAGGAAAAGCTTCAGCAAGAGCATGGCGACTACGCAGACCAGCTGCACACCGAGGCCGCCTCAGGAGACTCCGTCTCCGCGAGCCGTGAACTCGTCCTGGTCACCCGCGAACAAAGAGTGGCCGCCGAATTCAAACGGCGTTTCCCCCGGCTGAAAAAGCCACGAAGGCCCAAGAACTCCAACTCCAGCGCCTACCGCCAAGGCGTCAAGGCCGGCCAGGAAGCCGACCTCGGCCGTAACCACGTTGAGAGACCACCCGTCCGGCGCCAACTGGACCGGTGGCCACCCCACGCCCGCGAGGAGTAGCCAGACATGGACAGAAACCGATCCTCACACCACAGGCCCGGCCGGGTTGAGCTGTGCGAGCAGGTTCTCGACTTCACGGGTACCGCTGGTCTAGATCCTTCATGTCCGGCGGGGTGGTGGTGATGCCGTTCATCCGCTGGGAGGACCCTGGCATGACCAGCGCGCAGACCCGGGCACTGGTCGCGCAAATCGCCGAGGCGTTGGGCGAGGGCTGGGCCCTCGCCGAGGACCGTCACCACAACGCGGGACGCTGGGAGCTGCACGCCCCCGACGGAATCGAGCTGTGCGTTCAGGTTGGGCCCGCGCAAGTGACCGTACGCGGAATCCACCATGGCGTCGGCCGGTATCTGCCGGGCGATTACGGCTGTCAGCAACCAGTGATCCATTTTTCGACGGCCAAGACACCACAACGGATGGCTCGCGAAATCAGCCGAAGACTGCTGCCGACGGTCCGAGAGGACGCGACCATCCTTGCCGCCGCCCGAGCGGACCACGACGCCCGGCTCGCAGGAAGGCTCGCGACGCTGCTGCGGGCGCGCGAGTTGCTTGACGGTGACTTGTCCTGGGAGCAGGCCGATGCCCACGGGAAAGCCGCTGAGCTCGACCAGGCGGTCAGCACCAACCGGTACGGCCGAGCCCCACACGTGGTGATCGCCCTGAAGAGCCGCGATGAGACGGACCGTTTGGACGAGGTTCACATCACCAATCTCAACCATGACCAGGTCCTGGTGATCGTTGAGGCCGTAGCCGGGCTGATCAACAGCAAGAGGTCGACATGACGAACCCCGGCACCGAGCACCCGAATCTGTCCGACCTGCCCGAAGCCGAGCGGTCGCACCCCCTATTCAGGAAGGGGTACAACCTCGGCTATGCCCACCGCGCGCTCGAGGATGCGCCGGCCGAACTGCAACAGCACCGCTCGCAGTGGGCGCCCGCGGAGACCGCGACGGCGCCGGCCACCTTCGATGTGACCTCCGGCGGGCTGCTGGATCGCCTGGCACCCGGTGTGCGCGCCCTACGCGATCTGCTCAACCACACCGATAAGCACATCACCACCGAGACGCCCTGCTGCGGACGGCGTATCACGCTACCGGCCCCCAATGAGCAGCAAGAACGTGCGGCGATGTGCTGCCGGTGCCATATCACTTACCGCGTCAGCCTGATCTGGGAAGAACCGGACGGGTACAACGACGGCCAGGCACCACCCGTGGCCCTGTTCGTAGTTGTAGACGTGGACGTAGCACCGGCACAGCACCGGACCGGCAAGTGGGAATCGCGCGATAACAGAATCAAGCACGCCACTGAATAAGCAGGGCGGGACCGAAAAGAGACCTACATGGAACCTTCCCTATGGTCCACCATCAAATAGCGAGAACGGATTCACCGATGACATCATTCACTCTCAACGAGGAGGCGGCGCGTGACTGGGTGACGAGCCTGATCGTGACCTATGAACTCGCCGACCTGAACACTAGTCGCGATCTTTCGGTGTCCACGTCGATGCCGCAGATCGGCATGGATTGGCAACCTCGTGAGCCCGGTCAGGAAGATACCATCGCCTCCTTGGTGCGCTGCGCCCAAGACCAGCCCGGGATTCTGATGTCTGCAGAAGAAGTGGAAGTGGCCATTGAATTCGTCGATGACGGGGATGATTGGAGCTATCACTTCCTGCTACATGTTCGGGCGCCGGTATCAGTAACGCTCGCGTCCCCGCCCAAAGAAGTCCGCCATATCACGGAAGATTCCGCATTTGGGGTTGACGCGGCCATCGAGGTCTTGCGAGAGGCCACGCAGACCGCCGAAGCTTTACGAGAACGATTGGGCGCGTTCGTCGAAGCGGCGGCCCGGGAGCCTTAAAGGATGTATCGCTCACATGGCTTTGAACGATCTGGGAAGACTATCGTCCGAAGTTGGGAAGGCCGACTCCCCTTTGGAGAGTCGGCCTCCTGATCGGAAAACCCATACGGTTGACAAAGACACGGATGGAACCGATCGTTCTTTATGATACGCCTTCATGTGCGGGAACGGTACGCTCCCTCGCTCCAAGAGCGAACCCCTTCCTCGTCCTTCCTTCCAGCGGGTCAGGAGACCGCCATGCACGAGACTCGCCCGATGAGGCCTCTCGGCGGACTGATGTCGATACGATGCCTGGTCTGAACGGTAGACGCCCGACGCCTGCGACATCGGATCGGCGTGAGACGAGCCTCCGGGTCCATCAGCCGGCGCGAAAGCGCCTCCTGGGGACGCTGGTTTAGAGCCGGAAGGGGAGGCGGCCCGTGCATGAATGATGACCTTGTGGCCTTGCTCTTCAAGACGGTGCGCCGGGCGGAGCACCACATCCAGGCCGGAGAGTATCTGGCTATCCTCGCGATGGAAGGGCAGCGTCCCCTGGTGCTCACCGACTATGACTACGTCCTGGATCCAAGCGCCGCTGCGGCCTTCGAGCACCGAGCCGCAGTGCACGCCCGCCGTATCGATGTGGAACGCTGGGTACTGGCGGTACCGCAGGTATGGGTGATCAACGAACGTGATGTGGCGACACGGTCGGTGTCTCCCCATCCTCTGCGGCCAGGGGAGCAAGAAGCCATCACCTGGATGGCATTCGACCGCGCGGATGGTGTGGACTACGGCAGGGTCGCTTACGCTCGCCGGCCGAACGGCGAGCCGGTCTTCGAGGATCCCGAGGTCTTCACCGTGCCGCTTCGTCCCGGAGAGCTCATGCCCGGCTACACCTTGCTCAATGACCTGATGGGCGACGACGAGTCTTCGACAGACTGAACACTCAAGCTACCGGAAGCCAGTGCCTGGCCACTCGGCCGGGGCTGGACGCCACAGCTCGGAGAAGCGGGTTCGCGTCCACGGGCCAGCCTGAACAAAGGGAATCTGCCCCTTCTGAAGATTGAATGCAGTTCGTCCGATCCGAGGACCTCTTCAGAAGGGGCAGCAGATTTCAAATGTAGCCGCTAACGGGAGCAACTGGCGCCCTAGAATCTTGTGGGTCCGTTATGGCCGTTATGAGCCGTTGGACGGGTGAATCCCACGGCGCCGCCGGGGTAGTTTTTGTAGCTTTGGAAACGGACGTTGGTTCCTGTGTGCGGGGCGACGATCATGGTGCCTGCGGTGGGGTTGTAGACGATGCCGACGTGGCCGGGTCCGCTGTGGCCGGGCTTGTAGTCGAAGAAGACGAGGTCTCCGGGCTGTTCTTGCCCTGATGGGACGGTGGCGCCCCACCAGTATTGGGCGTCGGACAGACGGGGGATGGTGACGGCTGCGGAGCGGTAGGCGCTCATGGTGAGGCCGGAGCAGTCGAAGGCGTCGGGGCCGGTGGCGCCATAGACGTAGGGTTTTCCGAGCTGGCTGCGTGCGTAGGCGATCACCTGGGCGGCGACGCCGCTGGCGGGCGGTGAGCCGAGTGTGGCCTGATCGCAGGTCGGGTTGTCAGCGGCGATGACCGCTTGGGCGCCGTGGTGTGCGTATCGGTTGGCCTGGGCGAGCACGGTGTCGACGTAGTCGTTGGAGTGGTTGTAGGCGAAGAGGGCGGCGCGGATGTTTCCGGGTGCGCCGTGGGCCCGGAGGTAGTGGGCGGCGGCGGGGATGGCGTCGGCGGGGTCGTAGACGTCGTCCCAGCCGTCGCCGTCCCCGTCGGTGCCGTATCCGCCTGTGTGGGCGTTCGCGGGGTGGCGTGGCGCGCCGCCCCAGGTGTTGCCGGCGGCGCCGCGGATGCCGATTTGCATGGGGCCGGCGGCTCCGGCGTAGTTCGCGCCGGAGGCGACGCCGGTATGGGGATCGCGGCCGTGGTCGGATTCGATCTTGCCGATGGCGGCGAGCAGGTTCCAGGCGATCCCGGATTCTTGTCCGTTTTTGCGGTACAGCTGGAGGTAGTTCGCGGGGATCGTGTCGCTGGCCTCGCGGGTGGCCTCAGGCTGCGTCTGGCAGGCGGTGGGGTCTTGGAGGTTGAGCATGGATCCAGCGCCGATCAGCACTGCCATGAGCAGGAGAAGACCTCCAACGCCCGCTGCGAGTGCGATGTGGATCGAGCCGCTGTCGCCGCTCTTACGGGGCGCTGGCATGGAACGTGCTCTCGTTCCCGGCGTCACCTGCGGATGCGGGCTCGACGTCGCTGATCAGCCAGGTGCCGGTGGTCTTGGTGGCGGTGACCGCCAGGCGTTCGGTGTGCTGGCGGGGACCGGTCGAGCTGGTGATGTTCTCGCGCAGGCCCACGACGAGGATCAGTGAAGCCGGGCCGATGGTACGGATCCGTTCGGGGACTGCTTGGGCGGTGGCGGCCTCGTGGTCGCGGGTGCGACGGCTGAGGAGACCGGGGGTGGCTGCGGCCCTGGCAAGGGTCGCGTACAGCTCGGGTGTCGCGGTGGACCGCAGGCGTTCCAGGTAGGTCTGGACTGATTCGGCGTAGCTGTAGGTTGCGTACGCAGCGGCGAAGCCGGTCGCTGCCCGGATCGCCGTGCTGAGGTCTATGGGGGACAACGGAAGAAGCCTCGCGTCAGAGCCTGCGGACCGGCTCGGGGCTGGCGTATGGCTGGCGGGCGTTCGAGGATCGGTATGAGGACCCGATGTCGAGGGTCGTGAGGTGCAGGAAGCGAGCAGCGCGATCGCTGCGGTAGCCGTCGCGGCCAAGCCGGTGATTCGACTGGTTCTCATCGGGGTTCTCCTTCCGGTCGGTCGGTGTGGGCATAGCGAGCGAGGGTGATGAGGCGCAGGCGCGGGGGCGTGGGGTTGTGATTGGCCGGGAGCCAGATGGGACCGGCCGGTCCTTGCCGGGAGTCGCGGATCGCGTGCGGGCTGGTGGTGGCGACCGGAACGGGCGCGCCGATGAGGTGGCGCCGCAGGTTGGCTTCGCGGGTGGCGCCGCTGGTCCAGATCAGCACCGGGGTGATGACACCGTCGGTGGCGGCGAGTTCGGCGTAACCACGGAGCTTGCGGACGACTTTGGCGAGCGGTTCGGTGCCGGTGTCGTATTCGAGGAAGAAATCGACGTGGGTGGAGTCTTCGAACCAGCGTCCGTAGCCGTCGGGGCGGGCGTAGCCGCCCCACGTTTCGGCGCAGCGCCGCTCGGACCACCACTGGTCCAGGCGGCTGAACTGGTCGTGGCGGGACGCGGCGACAAGGCCGGTGAAGAAGCCGTTGACGCCGATCAGGTGGTTCAGGCGGGACGAGTAGGCCCAAGCCAGGGTGCGGTCCCGGCGGTAGCCGAGTTCGGCGAACGGGATGCCGCGTTCGGCGGCCAGGACCCGGGCGCCGGCCGCGCCGAGGAAGTGGTGCAAAGGTGCGGAGCCTTGGCCAGGTGGCAGGAGGATGCGCAGGCTTTCGATGACGCCGAGGCGGGCCAGGCGGAGCATGCCGTGGCGGGCGCGGTCGTTGGTGGGGTAGGCGAGTTGGGCGACCTGCGGTGTGGTGAAGACGTGGTGTTCCCACAGCAGACGGATCAGCCATCGGTCGCGGTCGGTGAGGCGGGAGGCGAGCAAGGCCAGAGCCGCGTCGTCGGAGCGACCAGGGTCACGGGGGACGGGGAGGTGACGAGCCATCGAACGGGCTCCTTTCGCTGTCAGATGCCGGGGTGTCCCGGCCTGGGCTGCGGGTCGGCACGGCGGGGATCGTCGGCGGGCGGTACCCGCCGGCTGCGGTCGGGGCGGCTGCCGTGCGTGTCGCGGGCGGTACGGCGGATCAGTTCCGCTCGGCCGGGGACCGCCGGGGGCAGCGGAGCGGTGTGCAGGGTGAAAGCGGGGGTCTCGGCGGCGCCGACGATCAGGCGGGCGCTGGCCTGGAATCCGCCCAGATGCGCCAGGTCGTGCTCGGACAGGTTCGGGGCGACGTGGCGGGCGAGATGGCGGGCGTCTTCGGGAGAGACGGCGAAGTAGACCTTGTTACGGGCATTCGCTGAGATCGCCTCGCGCAACTCGCGCGGGAGTTGCGCGAGGTCTTGATGCGCGAGTACGACCGACAGCCGGTAGGCACGGGCCTCGGCGAGCAGATCGGACAGCCCGTGGGGGAGGGTGAGGAAGTTGTGGCACTCATCGACATAGAGCGCGGCGTCAGCGCGGGCGGCCTGGCCGTGGCGGGCGCGGCTGGTGACGGTTTCCCACACTTTCGCGAGCACGAGTGAGCCGAGCACCGATGAGGCGTCCGCGCCGAGGACGCCTTTGGACGCCCTGACCAGTAACAGCCCGCCATCGAGCACCTTGGTCAGGTCGACGGTGGAGGTAGAAGCGCCGATGGTCGAGCGGATGAAGTCCCGCAGCAAGAGCCCGCGAAGCTTGTTCAGCACCGGGCCGGTGGCGTGCGCGCGTCCGGCGTCGGACAACTCGTCGTACCAGGACCAGAAATCTCTCAGGATCGGATCGCGGAGCCGGCCGGTGAGCCGGGCTCGGTAGACGGGGTCGGACAGCAGACGGGGGACGTCCGCCAACGTGGCGTGCGGGTCGTGGAACAACGTCAGGCACGCGGAGCGGAGGATGTCGTCGGTGCGTGGCCCCCAGAACTCCTTGTAGATGCGCTGGAAGATGCCGACCAGGTTGTCCGTGGCCAAGTTCGGGTCTGGGCCTTGCAGAACGTTTAGGGAAGGTCGGGCGTGGCGTTCATCCGGGTCGAACAACACCACCCGGTCCGCGACACGCTCAGGTAACCGGGCGAGCAGGTCAGTGACCAGATCGCCTTTGGGGTCGATCACCACCGCGCCGCGGCCGGCTGCGACGTCGGCGAGGATCATGTGGGCCATCAGCGTGGATTTGCCGGACCCGGTAGCGCCCAGCACATGGACGTGGTGACGGCCGTCCGCCACACCCAGGGCGACGGGCCGGCGGGTGCCCGCATCGGCGACACCGAGCGGCTTAGCGTCCGGGCCGGGGCTGTGGATGAACGGGGGCGGTGGGACGGCGTTGGCGCCCGCGCGGGACAGCCCGGGTACGGCCGGGTCCCACGGTAAATGTGCCAGTGCCGCGAGTTCGGTCACTGACAGCAGGTCCCCGCGGGTCATCCACCGCCGCCTCAGCGTGGTGAGCGGACGCCGAAGCCGGTGGCGGCGAAGGTAGTTGTATCCGCTGTACAGGGCGTAGGCCGAAGCGATCGCGTGCGCGCGACCGCGCAGCGCCCGGCGGACTTGAGTCTTCGACCGGCCGTCATGGCACGTGGCCGTGCCGTTCCGCGGCCTTGCCACGGTGGTGGTCACCTGCCCGGAGTCGGTGGCCAGGCAGTAGTGGACCACCGTTTCCCACCGTGGCTCGTGAGCCTTCTCCAGGATCGCGCGGACTTCACCTGCGCGTTCGGGATGCAGGGCGTACCCACTGGCGCTGGGAGCGCGGCGATTCGGCGTGGGGGTGATCAGATCGAACAGACGCCCCCACGGGCGGCCGGAGGTGACGCCGCCGCTGCGGAGCGCGGCAGCCGCCCGGTGTGCCTTGGCCAGACGTCGGCCCGTGGCTGGGCGGGCGAGGATCTGCACCACGGCGTGCTGTCCAGGGGGCAGGCCGGACGCGGCACCGACCAGCGCACGCAGCGGGTCGACGTGATGATCGGCGCGCAGCGGCAGCCAATCCGGGCGCGCCAGCCGTAACCTTCCCCCGGCGGTGACGCTGCCTGGCGGCAGCGGCGGGGCGGAATTCGGTGCGGTGTGGGTGCGGGCGGCGGGCCATGCTGCCTCGACCGCGCGTTCGATCAGGCCCGGGGGGATCAGGCCGGGGACCCAGATCCGGATCTGGACCGAGGCAGTGTCCCAGGAGTATTCCCAGGCCAGGTGTGGCTGACCGGCAAATAGCCGTTTGTAGGCCGGGCGGAGCAGCCCGATGAGGTTGGCCCACAGTTCATGGGCGGCCTTCGGATCGACCTCGGGGGGTGCCAGCACGGTGATCTGCCGGGCGCCGTCGGCGAGCCGAGCGTGGAAACGCCGCCACCACAGGTATCGCAGCATCAGGGCAGCGATGAAGGTGCAAGCGATGAGGATGCCGCTGGCCCAGCCGTAGGCCGCGAGCAGAACCTCACCTCTGTGGATAAAGCTGTGGATAAACGCGCTCGGGTCACGGAGAAGCGGTCCGACGGGCGGCTCTGTCGGTGTGGGTGCCACGGCGTGTCGGGGCCGGGTCAGCCCTGTCGGCAGGGCGGTCACGGGTTCGCCTCCGCTGGGCCGGTTCGGTTCGCAGCGGCGGTCTGCTGTGCTGGCGTCGTGTAGCGGCATGCCCCTATGGGCGACTCGCCGGATTGGGGTTGGGTTGGGTCCGTTTGCTGGGTGCAGCGCCCGGCGGTGGGTTCTCGAGGCGTGAGTTGCGGATGGTTGGCCGTATGTACTCGGCGGGGATGGTGTCGATTGGTGGCCTGCTTGCCGCATCTAGGCCGTTGCGTTTGGGCTTGCCACTGGCCGAAAGTTCGGTTGCCCTGCCGGTGGCGGAAACGCGCGATGTTGTTGGCGGGGATGCCGACGGGGGCGGGTCCGGTTACCGCGAGCAGATCCGATGCGGTCTGGGAGTGCCAGCCGGCGTCCTCGATGGCTTCTTCGGTGGGGAAGACATCGGCGACGCGGTCGGTGTCGGGATCTAGGTTGGGGTCTTGGGTGCCGCCGTAGGAGTAGACCCACCTGAAGTTGCCTGGCGCGTCGGGCTCGACCAGGCGGCGGAAGAGGGCGATCTCTTTGGTGTAGGCGTAGAAGTTCACGTGCGGGCGTGCGGTGATGATCCTCAGCCAGGCGGCCAGGTATGCGGGGGAAAAGAAGTCACCCGCGTCGTGGATTCTGACCCACCGGTCATCGAAGCGCGCGGTGGCCAGTTCGGCGAGCATGGCGTGTTCCCAGCCGGTCGGGTCTTCCAGGACGTAGCGCAGGTTGGCCAGGTGCCGGGCCCGCACGGTGGGGATGTTGTAGCGGCCGGCGCGGGCGTAGCAGACCTGGGCGCATACCCCGGCCGACGGGCAGGTCCGGATGGTCCGGCCGTTGGGGAGCCGGGCGGCGAGCGCGGGGATACTCCAGTTCCAGATGCCCAGCCGTTTCAATTCGGAGTTCTGGGTCAGAAGCCGTTTGGGACGCGCGATGAGCGGCGGTGTCGCCGGGCTGCTTGCCGGGGGCTGTTGAGAGTAAAGTCGGTGATCGGTCGTCATGGTTCGACCTCCAGCTCGTCGTCGGCCAGTTCGATGTGCAGCCGGTCATCGGCGGGATCCAGGTCGGCGAGTTCGGCGGGGTCGCTTGTGATCACGCCGTGTTCGGCGGGTGAGGCGATGGATCGGAAGGAGACCCGGTCCGAGCCGGCAGCCAAGAGACCCTCGCCGCGGCCACAGCCGAGAAGGAACTGCCGTTCACCTGCGGACAGGTTGAAGGCATCGCCGACGGCATCGATGGCCTGTGGAGCTTGGCGGAGCAGGATCTGGGTCGTGGCGTTGGCGATGACGGCCTGACCGAGCGGGGTGTCGAGTAGGTCAGCGGCGTCTTGGGTGACCACGGCGAGGCCGCACCAGTACTTGCGTGCGGATTTGGCGAGGCGGAAGAGGAATTTGGCGCCGTCGGGTTCGCGCATGAGCAGCCACGCCTCGTCGACGACCACGAGACGGCGACGCCGCTGGCGGGGGTTGGACACGCGCCGCCAGACCGCGTCCAGGGCCAGAAGCGTCCCGGCGGCCCGGAGCTCATCGGGCAGGTCCCGCAGGGAGAACACCAGCAGGTGACCGTCGGGGCGGGTGCTGGTCGCTGAGTCGAACAAGTCCCGGTGGGTGCCGGTCACGAACGGGGCGAGCCGCGCGGCGACCTCGTGTGCTTTGGAGTCTTCAGTGTCGTCACGGAGAGCGGCGGCCAGGTCGGCGAGCAGCGGTGCGGGCCGGGTCCAGGTGCGCGGGTCGGTGGTGATGCCCGCGCGGGCGTAGACCTCGACGATGGCCCGGTCGAGCGCTGCTTTCCCGGCGGGGTCGAGGGGTTCATCGAGCAGGACACCGATGAGGGTGTGCAAGAACAGCGCCCGGCGGGTGAACGCGTCAGCCCCAGCAGTGGTGGTGCTGGTGGGCAGGTCGAAGGGGTTGAGTTTCACCCCCGGCGAGCCGAGCGCGATATAGCTGCCGCCGACGGCTTCGCACAGGCGCCGGTATTCGTCTTCGGGGTCGATGACGGCGACCTCGATCCCCGCGTACAAGCTGCGCAGGATCTCCAGCTTGGTCAGGTAGGACTTGCCAGCGCCGGAGCGGGCCAGCACGACGGAGTTGTGGTTGTCCAGCCCCCACCGGTCCCACATCACCAGCGAGGAGGACGCGGTGTTGATCCCGTACAGCACGGTCGTGTCGGTGATGGGCGCGTCCATGTCCGGGCTGGTGAACGGGAACGACGCGGCCAGCGCGGAGGTGTCGAAGGTCCGGCGCATCTTCAGCGCGTCCACGCCGAGCGGCAGGGTGGTGGCCAGGCCTTGCACGCTGCGGAACGTGGCGGGCGCGGCATCTAAGAGCAGCGATGAGGTCAGCGCCCGGACCCGGGAGCACTCGGTCTCCAGCGCCTCGTCGTCCCTGGCGTGCACGGTGAAGTACAGGCCGACCCGAAACAGCTTTGTCTGGCCGCGTGCCAGCGCAGCGGCCAGGCCCCGGGCGTCATCGGCCGCGGCCGAGGCGCCGAAGTCCTCCAGCCGGCCGTGGCTGGCGTCCGAACGCGCTGATGATTCCAGGCGGGCGAGCTGGCGGCGGAGCCGGTCAGCCGCAACCGCGGGCGGGGTCGGCTCCACATGCACCGCGACCTCAAGCCGGCCCGGGTAGGTCAACAGCGGTTCCAGCCAGCCAGGCCCCACATCGGCGGGATAGCCGGTGACCGCGAACGACGCGCAGACCCCATCGGGCAACCCCAGGGTACGGGCGCCGACCTCGATGCTGTTAGGACCGAGCTGTCCTGGCTCACGATCCGATCCACCGTGGGCTGGCCGAAGCCGGGATCGAGCGGATGCGAACGGGCTCATCAGGTACCTCCGTTGGCCGTGATCACTGCCGATGGCCCCGCCTGCCCGGTAGACGAGGCGGGGCCGGGCCGCCAGGGGTTGCAGCAGGCGGCAAGAACCGTGGCCGCCGCCTCACCGGGCAAGACCTGAAGGCTGATTCCGGCGGCGGACAGGGCACGGGTGGCTTCCTCAGCGCGGCGCAGCACCCGCTGGCCGGCGCCGTCGCGTGCGTGACGTCCGGTGCCGCCGGCCGGGCGGGGCTCGCGAAGCACGATCAGCACCCGGCGGCGCAGCAGATCCCGGCGGGCGGTCAGACTGGCGAGGAAGTCGGCGTGCTCTTGTGCGGCGACCTCCAGTTCCGGGTGCGGCAGGGTGGGGGCGCCTCGGCGGAGCCCGGAGATCAGCGGGGTGATGTCGACGTCCTCGGCGCGCACCAGGATCTGGGTCGGCCCGGACAAGGAGTTAAGCCAGCGCCCGAAGGTCGCGACCAGCGCGGTCTGCTCGGCGGGGGTCCGCAGCGCGAAACTCACCGTCGTGGCGGTACAGATCACCGCGACCCCGTCAGCACCGAGATCGATCAGACCATCAGCGTCAATCGCGCGAGCGGGGAGCCGCAGCGGCGCCGGCAACGGCACCGTCTGGCCGGCATCCATCCATGCCGGTTGGGCGGTAACGCCTTCGGGCGCGAGCACCAGCTTGCGCGGCGACCGCGTCTGCCGGACCGCGGCGAGCGCGAGCTGATGCAGTGCGAGGCCGTCACGCCGGCCCAATGCCAAAACAGCGGTGGCAGCGCCGAAAGGGAACGCGATCGCGGCGAAGACCGGCAACGCCACCAGATGCCGGGTCGCCATGTAGGCCAGCCACAACACCGCACCAGCAGCAGCCAGGATCGCGACCTGCCGTGCGGTCAGGCCAGCGAGGATGCGGTCCTCACGTTCGACATCGGCGGGGATCCGGTAGCCATATTCCTCAGCAGGCATAGCTCACCTCTTCGCGTGCCTTAGTTCGGGCGCTTCCAGGGACGGCCGGGATCCGGTTGGCGCTGGACAGGTTCCACGGGCGGCCTCGATCGCGCTGGTGGCGGTGCGCGCCAATCCCCGGCATGCGGCGGCGTCCAGATCGCCACCGGGTCACCCCACCGTTGCTGCTCGGCGACGCTGTCGGCGTCGGGACGGCCTCGATGAACGTGGGCGTGCCATTCCGGATCGGGCGGCATCCACCGCGCCTCCGGGCGCGCCCACCGAGGCTCCGGCTCGGCGGCAGCCGACGGTCCCGTAGGCGGCGGGATGGAGGAGGGAGGCGCGGAGGGCGGGGCCGCGGGCGGTGTTGGCCCCGACGGACGGGCACCACCAGCGGTGGCTCCAGGCGCGGGAACCTTGGAAGCCGTGCGGGAGGTGCCAATCTTGCCGAACATGCCGCGGAAGAGCACGATCGTTGCCGCGGTCTTGGCCGCGTGGACGATCGGGCTACGGCTCAGGCCCCCTTGCCAGACCACGCGGGAGATCCAGCTCGGGATGCGGATCAAGATGTACATCAGGCACACGGTCATCCACAGGTTGACCTGGTCCTTTGGCGTATGAACCCCAAACCAGGTGACCATGTCGGTGGTGAACAGCACCTTCATCGCGGTGATGAACACCAGCGCCTGAGCCACCTGGATCGCCAGCACCCCGGCCAAAGCCCGCCACCACAGCTTGGCCAGGCCCTCGGTCTGCGGCAGCGCGTGGCAGGCCAACGCGAGCGGCGCGGCGGCGATCAGCAAGATCGTCAACATGATCCGCACGATGTAGATCAGCAGCAGGATGGTGCCGAGCACGACCGCCCAAATGGCCACGACGACGATGAAGATCCCCACGTCGGACGGGTTGAGCGCGTGGATGATGATCTTCTGGAATTGCCCGGCCGCCGCACCTGGGTCCACGCCCTCGCCGAGCAGCGCGGCTGCCAAGGCGTTGGCGAACGTGATCGCCTTACCGACCAGCAGCAGGCTGATGTTGGAAGCGACCATGCCCACCACCAGGCGGGGGGCGATGTCCTTGACCGTGTAGGAACTCTGCAGGCTTTGGTGGCCCATCAGGGTCAGCCCGCCGATCACCACCAGCAGCACGTAGCAGGCATTGGCTACCACCAGCGAGCCGGTCCACAACCCCTGAACCCGGTCCCACTCATCCAGCTGCGGGGTGGCCAGCAGGCTCTTGCCGAGCATCCCGAACACCGGATTGATCGCGCTTTCGACCAGATCCTTGAACCAGTTGTTGATCGACTGCTTGACCTTGCAGGACACGTCGAACCAGCCGCAGCCATCCGAACCCTGTCTCGGAGGAGACGTGGCCGGCGGGGATCCTACGCTCGGACTCACGGCGTCGGCAGGAGAGCTCGTCGACGGTGATGCCGATGGCAGCGGTGTCGACGTCGTTGTAGGGGACGGTGCGCCAGACGTCGGCGTCGGCGTGGGTGTCGACGTGATCGCGACGACAGCGGGTCCATGGGACGGAAGCCCGGTATCGGCGCTGGCCGGAGCCGCAATCGCGAGGACGGCGGCACAGAACACGAAGGCCAGGAGGAATCGACTGGCAAAACGTCGCATCATGCTCATTGGCCGACAAAGCTTTTGAGGATGCCCACAAGGACCGGCGCGAGCACGGCCACTCCGTAGCCGATCGCGGCGTACTTCAAAGTGTCCTTGGCCCGGTTCACCTCACCCGGATCACCGCCGGCCAGCAGATACCGGATCCCGCCCACGGTCAAAAACAAGGTCGCGAGCGCCACCAGCAACCCGACCAGCCACTTGGTGATGTTGTTGATCACCGTGTTCAGGTCCTTCGGCAGGTTCTTCGGTGGTGCCGCCAGCCCCGTGACAGCGAGCGCTTCGGGTGCGGCGAACACCACGAGCAGCGCCGCCAGCACGGCGACGGTCAGTGCCGCTCGCCGGAATGGTGTCGAGCGCATCGGCCACCTCCTCCTCGGATGTGGCCGGGACCCCGCAGGGCCAGCCCCAGAACCCGTCTCGGGCCGCGGGGAACTCGGGGTCACCTCCCTCCGGCTACCAGCGCACTTATCCGTACGCACCGGTGGTGGTAGCGACCCGGCGGGCGGCTCAGACCCCGCAGAGTCCCGGCACGACCCATGCCGCCACGCATACGCAGACGAATCTCAGATGAGAGGCCAAAGCGCCGAACGGCCGGACTAGGCGTATGAAGATCGTCAAAACCACCCGAAAACTCCGCTGGACCCTGGGATGCCGGTCCCGCAGAGCTCCTGGTCAGAGCCGGTTCATATCCCGCCGTCTGAGCACGTGCCCTCTGACGCGTAAGAGAGCGGTCTGTAGGTGGTGTCCACACTCGGGCAGGTGAACACACCGCGACCAGCCACGGAAAAGGGAAGATGCGAGGTGCGTCAGCCGTACTGGAACCAGGACGTGCCACGGGTGACCGCGGTTAGGCACGCCGAGCACCGAACGCCGCTTGAGTCCATCGGGCTCCCAGATGGTCTCTTACAGGTCCCCTACCCGCCCGGGCATCTTTTCCGAGCCTCCATGCGCGACCCTGTAGGGAGTTAAGAACTGGGGAACGGGGTGGGTGATGGCGTCAGAAAGCCTCGACGGCGTGCTGGAGGTGCAGGTCGAAGCACAGGCCGGCTGGACGCTGGTCCACGTGGCGGGGGACCTGGACTACGGCACGGCAAAGTTCTGGGACGCCGGGCTGAGCGAGCCGCTGGCGGCCGGCGGAGGCCCAGTAGCGGTGGAGGTGTCCGGGCTCACCTTCTGCGACACAGCAGGCATCACCTGCTTCATCCACGCCTACCGACGAGCCCAAAACTCAGGCACGCGGATCGTCTTCCTCCGACCCAGCGAGCAGGTGCGCCGCTTGCTCACGATCACAGGGCTGACCGAGCGCCTGCCCATCCACGACGAGCTGCCCGAAGGCGACGACGCGACCGCATGACGTGAGATCCACCTGCCCGTCAGCGCACGAAGGAGCAGCTCGCGGGCGGGGAGTAGCTCAGGAGAAACGGAGTGCTTCGACGTCACAGGTAGGTGTGTACCCCGCTCCCGCCGGGCAGTGCGGCTGTTCGGAGGGGATTCAGCTGAGCCCGCAACGGGATGCCAGTCCTCGAAGCTGTGGTGCGGTGGGGCCGGAGACCAACAGTCCGGAGACCAGGGCACGGATGGCCGGGCCGGCGTAGATCTCTTCTGGTGCTTGGCGTTCGGCGGCCAGCAACGCGTCGATGCATTGGGTACGGCGTCCGCATTGGCCGTAAGCCGGGCCCACCGGGGCGGCAACCACCCCACACACCATCACCACCCTTGGCCGCCGGACGGCAACGGCACCGCATCGAACAAGCAGACGAACTGCCGCCAGCGACGGCGCGGCAGAGAAACTGGCTCCAGCCCTCAGCGGCATGCCGCGGCACCGGCAGCCGGCAGGAACCCCGGCGATCTGTGGTCGATCTCGACCCGGCCGTTCCGGCAAGCGCACTACGCGGTGCTCCCGGTCGAGCTGCCGCTGCGGTGCAATGCCGCCGGGTGCCAGCCACGCGGCACCGACGTCGACTCGTTCGTCGGCACCGCGACCACCAGACTGGCCGCCCAGCGCATCGACCGGACTTTCTGGGGCATCGAGCTGAATCCCGCCTACGCCGATCTGGCCGCCGCGCGGCTCACGCACGACAACGCTTTCGCGCGGCAAAGACGCAGGTAAGGGCTCATACGTATGAGGTTCGTATGAGCCCGCTGCCGACAATCCGGCAACAACACTTCGCCGGAGCACACCGGAGGCAGCGACCTCATGCGCGATCCCTACTACCGCGACACCACCGCCACCCTGTACGCCGCCGACCCCCGCGACTTCCTCGCGGAAATGCCCGACCAGACCGTCGACTGCATCGTCACCAGCCCACCCCCCTGGACACCACCCCAACACCCAGGATCTGACGACGACGCCCAGCACGGTCACGAACCCACCCCCACCCTTTACGTGGCAGGACTGCGGCGCGTCTTGGCCGAAGCCCACCGGGTCCTCACCGACGAGGGAACCTGCTGGCTGGTCACCAGCGACTGCTACGCCACCAACACCGGATGGGACGGCCCACCCACCGGGCGGCACACCCGCCGAGCACATCACCAGGCGATGAGCGGGCTTCCCGCCAAGTCGCTGATCGGATTGCCCTGGCAGATCGCGTTCGCCGCCCACGACGACGGCTGGATCATCCGCAACGCCATCGTCTGGCACCACCCCACCACCAGCCAAGTAACCAACGAGGAGCCCGTCACCGACCGGCTCACCCTCGGTTATGAGTTGATTTTTCTGCTGGTCAAGCAGAAGCGGTACCACTTCGACCTGGACCCCATCCGGCAACCACTCCGCTGCCCCGACGTTGCCGCCAACCCGTCAGCCATCGGCGGCACCCACCCAGCGGCAGATTGCCTCGACGCCAGCGCCCGCCGCCCCGGCAACCGGCATCGCTCCCAGCGGCATGGCAGTGGCAAGTACGCCAACGCCGCGGGCATGTGCCGCCGGCCCGGCGCGGCAATGCCGCCGACCGGCCATCACCATGCCGCGGCACACTCGAACGGCATGAACACCGGCGACGTCTGGACCCTGCCGGCACGCCCCTTCTTGAACGCCATCCCAATCGAGGTGCCGCTGCGATGCATCGCCGCCGGATGCCGGCCCGGCGGCACCGTCCTGGACATGTTTGCCGGCATCGCCACCACGGGACTCGCCGCCCGCGAACTCAACCGCCCCTTCATCGGCATCGAACACAACTCCGCTATGTGCGGCCTCGCTAGAGACCGCCTGTCGCGGGACCGGGATGAGCCCGGGGGAGAACAGCAGTGACCTCGCGGCGGCTAGAGAACAATGGCCATCAAGCAGGTCCGGACCAGCGGACCGGGGGATATGCTCACGAGCCCGAGTGTGTCCCCACCCGTTGTGGCCGCGGTCGTAGAAATCATCTGCCAAGCGTACGAGCGGAGTTCATCGCGATTGGTGGGCGAGAGGGCGAAGCACTAGAAGCCAAGCAATTCGCCGTGATCTGGGAGATCCTTCAATGGCTACACCAGCAGAGGAGTTCAACCTCGCAGGACGGAGGGAGAACTCAAACGTAGGCTCCGACACGATCTTGCCGTGGCATCACGAGAGTGATCGATCCAATCCGCTGGCTGAGGCCGCTGTCGCCGGAGTCTCGGTGCCGGTCGCTTGGCTGGGACGCACATCAACCGAAGAACAGCAGGATCCGACGCTGTCACTTCCCAGACAGCTTCGCGGCTCACGTCAAGCACTGCCGGATGGCTACGTCATCGTCGCTCACTTCTACGACGTCGAATCCGGTCGCAAAGACCTCGATGAGCGAGGTAAAGGCCGTGCGCATGAGAAGTTCGACATTCCGATTCCACGAGACGGCGGTATCCAAGATCTGCTTGCAGAGGCAAAGCGTCCCGATCGACGCTTTGTCGCCGTTATTTGTGAGTCGATCGAACGAGTCGCCCGACGCACCTATTTCGGAACTAAAGTCGAATACGAACTGGAGCAGTCCGGTGTTGCCTTGCTCGCGGCTGACGAGCCAATCACCGAACTCACGTCCGCCGGTCGTGGACCACGGAAGAAGGCCACGACGACGCTGACCCGTAGGGTCAAGCAGGCCATCGCGGAATGGTACGTCCTTCAGATGCTTGAACTCTCATGGGACGGCTTCCGCGAGCACACCGAGCAGGGTTGGAACATCGGCCGCCCGCCCTATGGCTATCAGGCTGAGAAACGCCCCCACCCGGTCCCGGCGCGGCGGGCGGAAGGAAGGACCAAGACACGGCTCGTACCCGATCCGGTCACCGGTCCAGTAGTAACCAAGATCTTCCACATGCGGGCTCTCGACCGTCATGGCTACGACCACATCGCCGATCAGCTCAATATCGATCTAGAGCGAAACCCGCCGCCGATGCCCGTCGATCCCCGACGTGCCGTAGGCCGCTGGACCGGGTCGGCCGTCCGCGGGATCCTGACGAACCCCAAGTACACCGGCTACATGGTGTGGAACCGCAGGGCCAGCAAGCAGGGTGGGCATCACAACCCGCTACGCGAATGGGTATGGTCACCCCGTCCGACGCACGAGCCGCTGGTGACCAAGGAGCTATTCGAGGCCGCCTCCCCAGTGGCTAAGCATCGCCAAGGATCGAGGGACGCCTCGGGACCGAACAGTCACCGGCAGACCAAGCGCAGCTATCAGATGCGCTCCTACGTCACCTGCGACCTCTGCGACAGGCGTATGTTCGGCAAGACCAGGAAGGGCGACGCCTACTTCGCCTGCGAGCCACCGCGCCAGCACCACGCGGGCCGCTCCGACTGGTACGACGACCATCCCAAGAGCCTATGGGTCAGGGAGGATGTACTCATTCGCGCCGTCCACGACTTTTTCGCAGAGCGTGTCTTCGGCCCCCAACGCCAGCAATACCTGCATGCGAAACTCGGCCAGACGCGAAACACGCCGGCTGACGAGGCCAGCGACGCGCGCAAGGCAAAGCTCGCGAGCACGGTCGCTGACCTCCAGCGACGGCAGGACAACTTGATGTCCCAGCTTGAAGTTCAGGAACCGACCGGGGATCCCCAGATCGATCGCGAGTATCGCGCAAGCATTCAACGCCGCTTCGCCGAGCTGGCTGGACAACGCCGCGACGCTCAAGCCCAGCTGTCACGCCTCAACGAGCAAGACCAATCCCCGGCAAGCGACGACCTCTCGCTTTTGGAGGAGATCCCCCAGATGGCGATCAGACTCGATGAGCTCCCCGAGGACCTGCAACGAAGGCTCTACGACGCCTTCCAACTCCAGGTCCGCTACAACAAGCCCCGACACGAGGCGCGAATCCGCGTCACCATACGCGAGGACACCGCCCGTACGTTCGCCAAGGCAGCATCCGTGGTCACCGCCGGAGAATCAGACATCTCGCCGCGCAGGTCACGCAGGTCACATGCGTCGACCAAAGTTTCCCATGTTCTAGGTGCCCCCGGCAGGATTCGAACCTGCGGCACACGGTTTAGGAAACCGTTGCTCTATCCCCTGAGCTACGAGGGCTTGTCGCTGGTCAGCGCCTAGCGGCAAGAGCTGAGCCTACCGACCGGACCTTGATCATTGCACATATATCGCCCCGAGTCGGATCTTGGCCTGACGGCTGACCGCCGCCGAGTACAGCCTAGTACGTGGTCGCCGACAGTCGGCGCTTCCCGGCGTGCCGCCCATGGAGTGAGCACGGCGAGAACCGTCGAGTCCCGGACCTGCTGATCGTGATGTCGAGTCCTGCCGCCGATTCTCCCTCTGGCGGGGCGTCAGCGCGCCCTCCGCCGGCGCAGCCAGAAGGGCAGGTACACGACCAGTGCGACGGTCAGGGCACTGCCGAACACCAGGTTCCCGGTGCGTCCGCCACCCCATGGGGACCACCTCAGCTGCTGGGCCACGGCCGCCGTCTCGGGATTCGCCGGGTCGTAAACGATCGTGGCATCGCTGAGCGGCCCCTTGCTGTAGCGGTGCCCGTCGATCGCCGGCTCGGCGGTCCAGACCAACCGGTTGCCATTCGTCACGAACTGAAGGTGTATATGGTGTTCCACGCCCACATCGCGGCGATGGCCGGTCGAGTTCGAGACGGCCACCTGATCCCACACCTGGCCGCTCACGCGGACCCCGTGATGGCGCAGCCGGTTGATGAGGCGCTCGTCCTGTATCCCGTTGCTGAGCGTGGCCGCGAGCACGATCGGCCCGAAGATGAGGAGAGCCAACACGACAACTTGGGCGAATTCGCTCCGGGTGCGGCGGCTCCTCCGAGGCGATGTCCTCGTGGACGCGGCGGCGGACGGCCTCTCGCCGGACCGGGTCACCAGGCGCGCCATCCACTTCAGCGCCTCGGTCGCGCACTTCACCGCCTGGCCGCCCACGACGGCACCGGCGATGATTCCGCCGATAAGGGCCAGGCCGTAGAAGAGCAAACGCACCGCGCCGAACGATGCCGGCAGCAGCCGGGCCAGAAACAGGCCGGCCATCCCGCCGAGCATCACGACCGCGAGCACGAAGACGACCCCGAGAGCGGTGGCCGGCTCCGCGCCGCGGGGAGCGGTCCGCAGCCGCCGGTAGCCCTTTGCCCGGCGCCAAAGGCGCCCCTCGTCCCGGTGCTGCGGAGTAGGCAGTCCGGCCTTGGCGCTGAAGGCGAACACCTTCTTGGTCCAGCTTCCCTTGGCGCGCAGCAGCATGCGGCCCTCGCCGTCGAGAACGACCAGGCCCCGCCGCGGGCCGCCCCTGTAGCGCGCCTTGTAGTAGTAGCCCAACGACTTCACCGAGGACCGTGGGATCTCCACGCGCTGGTGGCCGAACCCGTAGCCGACGAGTAGGTCACCCTCGATGCGGAGCCGCACCGGCGTCCTGCCGAGCAGGTCACGGATCGGCTCGTCGGGCCGCAACTCGATGGGCTCGCGGTCCGATCCGCCACCGCCGTGCGACCGCGACCCTCGACGGCCCTTTTTGGCCTGTCTTCCGCTCACGCGGGCATGTTATGGAATACGGACATCCTGCCGCGCGGGAAGGTTCCTCAGCCTCGATCCACCCACGACGTGGGCTTCTGGGGGATGAGGCCGAACAACCCGCCGGACCGTGGGGTCCGGCGGGTTGGGCGAGTCGTCCGTCTACGGGCGGTAGACGTAGGCGGCGATGCCTTCGGCGCGGTAGCCGAGTCGTGTGGTCGCGTTGTCGCGTTCGGCGGCCGAGGTCGTGTAGAAGTGGTCGTGGACGTTCGGCTGGTACAGGCGGTAGAGCGGCACGGTGTTCCCGCGTTGCTGCGGGAGGACGTAGGCGGCGACGCCTTCGGCGCGGTAGCCGAGTCGTGTGGCCGCGTTGTCGCGTTCGGCGGCCGAGGTCGTGTAGAAGTGGTCGTGCAGGCTCGGCTGGTACAGGCGGTAGAGCGGCACGGTGTTCCCGCGTTGCTGCGGGAAGACATAGGCGGCGACGCCCTCGGGGCGATACCCGAGCCTCATGATGGCGTTGTCGCGTTCGGCGGCCGAGGTCGTGTAGAAGTGGTCGTTCACGTTCGGCTGGTACGTCCGGTACAGCGGCACGACGCCTGGACGCGGTTGTGCGGTGGCCGCCGTGGCCGCGCCGGTTATGAGAGACGCCGCCGCCAGGAGCGCCGTGACGGTGCGGGTCGCGGCGGCGGCGAGGACGGTACGTCGGGTGATTGCCATACGGATCCCTTCTGTCACGAGGCATCATTACAGAGAGTGATAACGCATACACGCAACGTCACGGTCAGACTGCTGTCACTCGTCGGACGGTGATCACGCACTGCACTGTCCGCCGGCGTCGTACCCGGGGCGCCGAAAACAGGCCGGTCGGGGGTTCGGTGAGCTGCCGTTATGCTGGCACGGCCGGTATACCGTACCCATCTTCGTCAAGGTCGGGCGCATGGAAGCGAATCCTCAGATTTTCTACCCTGACTTCATCGGTCCGCGGCGGTCCATTGGCCGCCGGGCGTTCGACTTTTCGCGTCAAGTCGCGGTCATGGCGATAATCAATCGGACGCCGGATTCCTTCCATGATCGTGGGCGCACCTTCGCGCTGTCGAAGGCCGTCGAGGCGGTCGAGAACGCCATCGCGCACGAGGCGGACTGGATCGACATCGGAGGGGTTCCGTTCGCGCCGGGGCCGGAGGTGACCGAGCGCGAGGAGATCGATCGCGTCGTCCCGGTCGTGGAGGCGGCGCGGGAGCGGACCGACGCGGTGATCTCCGTTGAGACCTACCGTCCCGAGGTCGCCCGGGTGGTGCTCGCGGCCGGCGCCGACGTGATCAACAACGTGACCGGCCTGCACGATCTGAGCTTGGCGGACGTCGTCGCGGAGGCCGACGCGAATCTGATCATCACGCACAGTCTCGCCGCGCCGCGCACGCCGTTTCCGCGCCCCACGTACGACGACGTCGCCGGGGAGGTCGCGGCCTTCCTGCGCGAGCGCGCGGATGCCGCGATCGGCCGTGGCCTGTCGCCGGAGCGCATCATCCTCGACCCCGGCCACGACCTGAACAAGAACACCTACCACTCGCTGGAACTGACCCGCCGGCTACCGGAAATCACCGGGATCGGTTATCCGACGCTTGTGGCCGTGTCCAACAAGGACTTCATCGGCGAGACCCTGAACCTTCCCCAGAACGAACGGCTGGCGGGAACCATCGCGACGGTGGCGGTGTGCATTCTGCAAGGGGCGAGAATCGTCCGGGTTCACGACGTCGCCGAAATCGTGCCGTCCGTGCGAATGGTGGAAAGCATTCTGGGCTGGCGTCCGCCGGCCACCGCCCGCCACAACGTCGTTTAGCGCCACGGTCAGGCGTCGCCCGCCGCCTCTCGTACGTACCGGGTGAACAGAAAGCCGTCCTCTTCGAAGACATGGCCGAGCCGGAACGACAGGTCCTCGATGAGGGGCCCGTTGGCGATGCGCGGTCCGTTTCCCGCCACGATCCGCGGACTCAGCGTCAGGCAGAGTTCGTCGAGACGCCCGGCCGCCGCGATCTCGGCGAGCAGCCGGGGGCCGCCTTCGGACAGTTGCCGGGTGAACCCCCGCTCGGCGAGCGCGTCGAGCGCCTGGCCGATGTCGGCGATGAGATCACCGCAGACGAGGACGTCGGCGCACCGCTCGGCCGCCTTGAGGCGTTCCGCGGACGCGCTCGCGCACGTGATGAGGATCGGCCGTACGTAGGCGTCGGCGAACACGGGCGCGTCGAAGTCCAGGTCCAGCCGCGCGGACACGATCGCGAGCGGGGGAGCCGGAGGCCGCCCCTTCCGGATGTCGCGCCACGAGTCCTGCGGCGGCATCGGCCCGTACCCCTCGACGCGGATGGTGTTCGCTCCCACGATCACGACGTCGGCCAGCCCGCGCAGGAAGGAGAGCACCTGCTGGTCGACCTGGCTGCCGAGGGGACTGACCTTCCCCTCATACGATGCGGCCCCGTCCAGACTGGCCACCATGTTCGCCCGCAGCCAGCGACCGGCCCGCGGGTATCTGTACAGCTCGGCGAGCTTGACCTCATCCACGAGTAGGACACTAACCCGCGGTCAGCGGCCGATGTGGCGCAGCACGAACCTCATGCGCGCCTCCGGGTCGGTACGGGGCAGCTCCACCAGGTCGTACCCGTATCGGGCATAGGTCTCGGCCATGGCCTCGTAGGTCCGCTGGGCCTCGTCCCAGCTCTGGCGCCGCTCCTCATCGGTGCGGTAGATCTCCGGCCAGGGCGGCGCGATGAACACCTGCGGGCGGTAGGGGAACGCCGCCACCGCGGCCTCCACATGGTCCGGCACGTCGCGTCCCAGCAGGCGGAGGTACCCCGCCACGCACGGCACGGCGTGATCGAAGAACACCGGCCCGGTCCGCGTCAGCGCCCACCGGTAGGAGCGGATCTCCCAGGACAACATCAGCTCGGCGAACAGCGTCGTGTCGCTCCAGGGCAGGCCGGCGCCTCCGATGGCGCTCTGATCCTGGATGATCGCGCGCCCGGCCTCCGGCGCGGCGGCGAATCCGTTCGCTCGCAGCAGCTCGACAAGGGTGGTCTTGCCCGAGCCGGGGCCGCCGGTGATGGCGATCAGTTCTTGGCGTGCGGATGCCATGGGTCTCCATTCTGGGTACGGGCACTCGTGCGATCGGCTCCGCGCCGCCCAAGGCGATACGTCAGGCGGCGGTTCGGGCGGGGGAGCGGAAGACCTCGCGCGTGTGCCAGGCGACGCGGTCATCGGCGACGCGGGGGAACGCCGGCTGCGGTCCGCCGATCTCGCGGCCGGACAGCTCGAGCACCTGCCCCTCCGCGCTCCGTCCACGGCCAACGTAACGGGTCGACACCGCGACCCGGTGATCGGCCGTCACGCCCAGCACCCCCTTGTCGAACAGCTTGTGGTGCAGCGCGCACAGGCAGATGCCGTTGGCGACGTCGTCCGGGCCGCCGAAGGCCCACCACTGGACGTGCGCCGCGTCCAGGCCCACCGCGCGGCCGTTCAGCCAGCCCTCGAAGCCGCAGAACGCACACTGGTACTCGTACGCGACCATCACGCGCTCGCGGAACTCCCGGTCGCGGCGGCGTACGGCGCGGCCGGTCTCCACCGACTCCAGGTCCAGGCCGACCTCGGCGCAGATGTCCTCGTGCAGCGACGGCTCGAAGTTGGCGTCCAGCAGCGCCCGGCCGAGCTGGGACAGCAACCGGTGGTCGCGCCGCAGGTCCCGTACCAGCGGCGGCGTCAGCCGGCCGCTCGCGGCCGAGTCGCGCAGCGCGCCCACGCGCGCGCCCGGGCTGCCGCCTCCGTCGGCGGTGCGTACCTCCCACAGACCGTCGCTGGTCAGGTGGTGGAACGGGTACGCCGGCGTGGTCGGTCGCGGAGGGCCGAACTCCCGCAGCAGGTGGCCGAGCCGCTCCTCGGCCGCGCTGTACGGGATCGGCTCGTCACCGTGCCGCTGGAAGTGGCCCAGCGCGTACAGCAGGAGGAGCGGCTTGTGCGGCGCGCGCTCCTGCCCGCGCGTCCAGCGGCGGATCCCGGTGACCCTCTCGACCCAGTCCACGACCGGCATCGTACGGGCCCGGCTCCGTACGAACCCGGCTTCGTACGCGCCTGCGAGGAGCTACCTATTAATTACCTCTTATTAAGAGGTATTCTGATTTGGTGACCGATGAGGGGGTACGCCTCGCCGCCGAGCTGATGTCCGTCAACACCGCGATGCGCCGGCTCGTACGGCGGCGGCTGCGGGAACAGGTGCCACCACGGCTGCGGCCGGCGCAGGTCGAGCTGTTGGTCGTCGTCGGCAACCATCCCGGCATCAGCGTCGCCGCCGCCGCGCGGGAGCTGCATCTCGCCGACAACTCGGTGAGCACCCTCGTCAACCAGTTGCTCGCGGCCGGGATGCTGCGCCGCGAGACCGATCCGGACGACCGGCGCGCCGTACGGCTCGAGCTCACGCCGGACGCGCGGCGGCACCTGACCGACTGGCGTGACCGCCGGGCCCGGATGGTCGGCGCGCGCATCGAGGAGCTGGCGGAGGAGGACCGGACGGCGATCGCCGCGGCCCTGCCCGCGCTCGGCCGCCTCCTCGCGAGCCTGCGGGAACACGCCGGGCCGGCCGAGGAGACCCCGACCCGAACGACCACCTGAGACGGGGGGACCCATGAGTGACGAGAGGTATGCGGTCGTCTGCCGGGGGCTGCGGCACGCGTTCGGCAGTGCCGTGGCGGTCGACGACGTCGACCTGGACGTCGTCGAAGGAGAGATCTTCGGGCTCCTCGGGCCGAACGGCGCCGGGAAGACGACGACGATCCGGCTGATCACCACCCTCCTCCCGGCCGGGGCCGGCATGGTCGAGGTCTTCGGCCTCGACGTGGCGCGTCACCGGATGGCCGTCCGCCGCACGATCGGCTACCTGCCGCAGCAGCTGTCCGCCGACGGGTCCCTGACCGGGCGCGAGAACGTCGAGCTGTTCGCCCGCCTCTTCGACGTGCCGCGGGGCGAGCGGAAGGAGCGCGTACGCGACGTGCTGGCCGCCGTGAAGCTGGAGGACGCGGCCGAGCGGCGCGCGCAGACCTACTCCGGCGGCATGATCCGCCGGCTGGAGCTCGCCCAGGCGCTGATCAGCTCCCCGCGGCTCCTCATCCTCGACGAACCGACGATCGGCCTGGACCCGGTGGCGCGCGACGGCGTGTGGGAGCGCATCCAGGAGGTACGCCGGGCGACCGGCATGACCGTGCTGGTCACCACGCACTACATGGACGAGGCCGACCAGTACTGCAACCGGATCGCGCTCATGCACCGCGGGCGGATCCGCGCCCTCGGCACCCCGGACGAGCTCAAGTCCGGCCTCGAACCGGGCGCCACGCTCGAGGAGGTGTTCCGCGCGTACACCGGCGACCAACTCGAAGAATCAGGAGACTTCCGTGACGCACGCCGCACCCGCCGCACCGCCAGCCGGCTCGGCTGACGTCCCGCCCGCCTGGACCACCTGGCGCCTCCTGCCGGCCCGGGTGGTGGCGATGTGCATCGTCGAGCTGCAGAAGATCCGCCACGACCGTACGGAGCTGTACACCCGGGCGATCCAGCCCGCCCTGTGGCTGCTGATCTTCGGTGAGACGTTCTCGCGCCTCCGGGCCATCCCGACCGGGAAGGTGCCCTACCTGGACTATCTGGCGCCGGGCATCCTCGCCCAGTCGACGCTGTTCATCGCGATCTTCTACGGCATCCAGATCATCTGGGACCGGGACGCCGGCGTCCTGGCCAAGCTCCTCGTCACCCCGACGCCGCGTGCCGCGCTGATCACGGGCAAGGCGTTCGCCGCGGGCACGAGGGCGCTCACCCAGGCCGTGGCCATCCTCGTGCTGTCGGCGATCCTCGGCGTGACGCTGACCTTGAACCCGCTGCGCTGGCTGGGCGTGGTCGTCATCGTGATGCTCGGCACGGCGTTCTTCTCCTGCCTGTCCATGACGATCGCCGGCCTGGCCATGTCCCGCGACCGCCTGATGGGCATCGGGCAGGCGATCACGATGCCGCTGTTCTTCGGCTCCAACGCCCTGTACCCGGTCGACCTGATGCCGACGTGGCTGCGGGTGATCAGCCACGTCAACCCGCTCAGCTACGAGGTCGACGCCCTCCGGCACCTGCTCATCGGCACGCCGGGCCACCTGCTCCTGGACTTCGGCGTCCTCGTGGTCGCCGCCGCGGTGGGCATCACGGCCGCCTCCGCACTGCTCGGCCGCCTGGTCCGCTGACAGGCCCTCCTCGGCCTGGCGTCGTCGGCGCCGGATCAGGACCGGCCGTGCCGCCCTCCGGCGGTGCGGATCAGCTGTGGGGCCAGACGAGGACGATGACGGACGCCGCCAGCAGGCCGGCCATCGTGCAGCGGAAGACGAGCCAGGTTCGCGGGGTGCGGAGGAAGCGTTGGAGCGCGGCACCGAACACCAGCCACGGCAGGCAACTGGGCAGTGCGGCCAGCATGAACAGAACCGCGAAGATGAGCGCCTGGTCCAGGGTGCCGCCGCCGTGCTGGTCGAGGAATGTGGCGTCGGCCGCAGCCGTGATCAGCCACCCTTTGGGGTTGGCCCACTGGAAGGCGGCCATGCTGAGGAACCCGGTGGAGGCGCCTGCGGCACCTTCGGCATGTTCGGCGGTCACGATCCCCCAGGCCATCCAGCAGAGCAGGGCGGCCCCGCCCCATTTGAGGGTCTCGAGGATCCACGGGTGGCCGAGGAGCAGGCTGCCGAGTCCCAGGGTGACGACGAACAGCATGGCACTCATCCCGGTCACCTGCCCGAGAAGACTCGTCATGCCCCGCCGTACGCCGGTCCTGGCGCCGGCGGCGGCCAGCAGCACGTTGCTGGGACCGGGAGTTCCGGCGGCAACCGCGGCGAATGTCACGAACGCGATCAGCCCGGCTGGAGTGAAAGAGGCTTGCATGGGGTCCTCCGTAAACTCCGGATATGGCGATCAGCGTGACGGACGCGCACGGCGGCGGTCTTGAACGTTCGTGGGGCCTGGGGGAGTGGGTGGAGACCAGCGGGCCGGTGGACGGCGTGGAGCTGTTTCGCGCTCGTCTGCGCGGCTCCCCGTTCAGCCGGCACCGGCACGATGTGTACGCCGTCGGCGTCACCGAGGCGGGGGTCCAGGCGTTCGAGTATCGGGGCACGGTCGAGCGCAGTCTTCCCGGACAGGTCTTCGTGCTGCATCCCGACGAGCCGCACGACGGCCGGGCCGAAGGGGCGGGCGTGTTCGGCTACCGGCAGATCTACGTCGCCCCGGCCCGGATCGCCGATGCCCTGTCGGCCGTCACCGGACGGCGGACGTCGCTGCCCTTCGCCGCTCCGGTGACCGACGACCCGGCCCTCACGCACGCGGTGCGAGCGGCGTTCGAGGGGACGACCGAGCCGCTGGCGCTCGACGCCGTGGTCCTCGAGCTCGCCGAGGGTCTGCTCCGGTGCAGCGCGGCCGGCCGCATCCGTGCGCTGCCCTGCCACCTCGACCTGCCCGCCATCGAGAGCGGCCGGGAGTTCCTGGAGAGCCGGTTGGCGGTCGTGCGGTCGAGCGAGCTGGAAGCGGTCACGGGTCTTGATCGCTATGAGTTCGCGCGTCAGTTCCGCGCCCTGTGCGGCACCAGCCCGTACCGATACTCGGTGATGCGCCGCCTCGACGTCGCCCGCAGGCGGCTGCGCGAGGGATGCGCCCTGGCGGAGACGGCCCTCGCGACCGGCTTCGCCGACCAGGCTCACTTCACCCGGGTGTTCAAGGCGGCGTGGGGTATGACACCTGGGCGCTACGCGAGGATCAGCGGCTCGGCCCGGCACCCTCGTTCACTGTGAGCGGTGTGTGAGGGGCCCTCACAACCGCGAGCCGCGACCCTCGCGCCCGCACCGGCTCAGGTCGACTCGCGGATGATCAGTTCGGTGGGGAGGATGACCGGGGCGGATGGGGGGTCGGTGCTCAGCAGCGTCCGTACGATGCAGGCCGCGACTTCGGTGACCGGCTGGCGGACGGTGGTGAGCGGCGGCTCGCTGAACCCCGCGAGGGCGATGTCGTCGAAGCCGGCCACCGCCACGTCGTCCGGCACCCGGCGGCCGGCGGCGCGCAGCGTGCCGAGTGCGCCGACCGCCATCAGGTCCGAGGCGGCGAACACCGCGTCGATCTCGGGCTCGTCGGCCAGCAGCCGCCGCATCGCGGTCGCGCCCGACTCGCGGGTGAAGTCGCCCGTCGCCACGATCGGTCTCCGGCCGGCGGCCGCCATGGCCTCGCGGTAGCCGCCGAGCCGGTCCTGTGCTGCGGTCATGTCCGGCGGCCCGGAGATGGTGGCGATGCGCCGGCGGCCACGGGAGATCAGGTGTTCGACGGCGGCGCGGGCACCCCCGCGGTTGTCGCAGTCGCAGTACGGCACCGGCAGCGAGGCGACGGGGCGGCCGTGGGAGACCATCGGCACCCGTGAGCGGCTGAGCGAGGCCGGCAGCGGCTCGGCGCCGTGCATGGACAGCAGGATCACGCCGTCGACATGGCCGCCCGCGACGTAGCGTTCGACCCGCGCGTGCCCGGCCGCCGAGGAGGCCAGCATGAGGATGACCTGCCGGTCGGCGGCCTCCAGCTCCTGGCTCACCGCCCGGATGACCGCGGAGAAGAACGGGTCGTCGGAGAAGACCCGCGACGGCGGCTCGGAGACGACGAGGGCGATGGAGTCGGTGCGCCGGGTGACCAGGCTGCGGGCCGCGGAGTTCGGGATGTAGCCGAGCTCCTCGACCGCGCGCATCACCGCGGTCCGCAGGTGCGGCTTGACGTTCGCGGCGCCGTTGACGACGCGCGACACCGTCGCCCGGGACACGCCGGCCCGCGCCGCCACCGCCTCCAGCGTGGGTCGCCTCATCTGGCTCCGCCCTGTCGAGAAGTCGTGTCGAGTCGACCCTACGAGACGCCGTCTCCCAGCGGCTGTCGTCCGACGACCATGCCGACACCGTACGGCGGCGGACGGCGGTCAGGACAGCCGCTCGACGATCTTCGTGAGCGCACTGTGCAGGTGGCGGCGCTCGTCGTCGGTGAGCGTCGCGGTGGCCCGCTCCATGAGGCGCCGCCGCTCCTCCTCGACGGGCTCGCGCGCGGCCCGGCCGCGTTCGGTGAGGTGGAGCCGTACGAGCCGGCCGTCATCGGGGTCCCGGACGCGCGTGAGCAGACCGGCCTCCTCCATGCGGGTGGCGGTGTTGACCACCGTCGGCGTGGTGAGGTGCACGCGGGCGGCCACCTCGCCGGGGGTCAGCCCGTCACGCTCCCAGAGCGCCGCGAGCACGCGGTTCTGTCCGACGCGGACGCCGTGCCGGCTCATCGCCTCGTCGGCGGCGGTGTGGATGAGCTTGTTCGCCCGGACGAACAGGTAGAGCAGATCGTCCACGCCGTCTCCCGTTCCTCCGCCCGCTCGATCACCGGCGACCCGACACTACACGCGGCCGGGTCGTTTGCATGCTAGCGACCGTCTCCTCTAGGCTGACGCCTCATTAGCAAGCTAGCGAACTCAAGGGCGGCGAAATGATCCTCATCACCGGCGGGCTCGGCTTCATCGGCTCCCACGTCGCGCGGGCCCTTCTCGATCTCGGCGAGACGTGTGTGGTCACGCGGCACCGCACGGCGCGGCTCCCGGAGTTCCTCGCCGACGAGGCCGGCGGGCGGCTCCTGGTCGAGCCGCTGGACGTCACCGACGAAGACGCGTTCCTCGCGCTGGGCAAGCGGCACGCCGTCACCGGCATCGTGCATCTCGCCGCCGCCGGGCTCGGCGGCCGAGCGCTGGATGCTTTGGCCCAGAGCACTCAGGGGCTGTTCAACGTGCTGCGCGCGGCCGAGGCCTGGGAGGTGCCGCGGGTCGGGATCGCCAGCACCATCGGCGTGTACGGGGGAGTGCCCGGCGACCGACTGCGCGAGGACGCCCCGCTGTCGACGGCCAGTCCCCACACGATCCCCGCGGCGAAGAAGGCCATGGAGATCCTGGCCCTGCGGGCGGCGGTCGAGGCCGGGTTCGCCGTGGTGAACTTCCGGATCGGGGCGATCTGGGGCCCGCTCGGGCGCGCCGCGTCCCCCTTCTTCGCCGCGCCGCGCCTGGTCCACGCCGCCGTGAACGGCGAGGACCCGGCCTTCCCGCCGGAGCGCACGCCGTACGCCGAGGACGGCATCGACATGTGCTACGCCAAGGACTGCGGCCGGGCCATCGCGCTGCTGCAGACCGCCGCCACGCTGCGCCACGACACCTACAACGTCGGCAACGGGTACGCCACGACGAACGCCGAGGTCGCCCGCGCCATCAGGGCGGTCGTCCCGGACGCGCGCCTGGACCTGCCCGCCGGCCACGACCCCGCCGGACCGGGCACGACCGTCCGCCTCGACACCACGAGGATCCGTGAGGACACCGGCTACCGGCCCCGCTACGACCTCGAACGCGCGGTGGCCGACTACGTCGCCTGGCTGCGCGCCGGCCGTGAGCGCTAGCGTTCGGCGATCGGGCCCAGCACCGGTTTGACGTCGACGATCGGGGTGCCGTCGAGGGCCTCCATGCCGCGTACGCGCACGCGGGTGCCCTCGACGGCGACGATGGTCACCCGGTGCAGGCCGATCGGGTTCGGGCGGCTCGGCGAACGCGTGCTGAACACCCCCGTCGCGGGGCGTGCCGTGTCGCCGCGCGGGTGGACCACCAGCACGTCGCGGCGCGCGCGGTCGAGCCAGGTCAGCACGAGCACGTCCGTGCCGGACCGCAGGTCGCGCAGGCCCTCGGCCACCTCCGGGGTGAACACCAGCCACGACTCGGGTGTGCCCTCGTCGCCCTGACGCGGCGCCTCGGCCAGGTCCACGAGGGGCGACTCGACACATCCGATCGGCTCCACGGCGAACGTCCCGTCGGTCACGGCGGTCTCCCTTCACGATCAGCGGTGATCATCGTACGACTCCGGTCAACGGCGGGGAGGGCCACCGAGGCGGCGGGCCTCCCGGAGGAACGGTCACCGGATCGCCGCCGGCGCTTCCGGAAGCGGGTCGGCCTCCTCGAGGTGCTCGGGGATCACCTTCGGCACCCGGCGGAGGGCGAACAGCGCGGCCAGGCCGGTCAGCGCGGCGAGCCCGGCGCTGCAGAAGACCGCGGCGTGCATCCCGTCGACGAACGCGTGCCGTGCGGCGGTGGTGACCTCGGCTCCGAGCCGCCCGGGCAGGGCCGCGGCGACCTCCACGGCGGAACCGATCGAGTCGCGGATGCCCCGGCCGGCGCCCGCCGGCAGGCCCGCGGGCAGGTCGAGGTGGGTCCGGTACGCGGCGGTCAGGACGCTGCCGAGCACGGCCATGCCCAGCGCGCCGCCCAGCTCGGTGGCGGTCTCGGAGATCGCCGAGGCGGCTCCCGCCCGGTCCTTCGGCACCGAGGCCAGGATCGTGTCGCTGGTGACGGTCAGGGCCACGCCGATGCCCAGAGCACACGGGATCATCGCCGCCAGCAGCGCCCCGTAGTTCGACTCGGTGCCGCTCAGGGCGTACAGCGCGAACCCGACCGCGGACACCGTCAGGCCGACCGCGACGGTACGGGCGCGTCCCATGAGACGGATCAGCGGAGCGGCCAGCGCCGCGCCGCCGACGGCCGCGGCGACGCCGCCGGGCAGCCCGGCGAGCCCGGCCTGCAGCGGCGACCAGTGCAGGACGAGCTGGAAGTACTGGGAGAACACCAGCGACTGCGCGACCAGCGCGAACATCGCGAACAGGTTCGCGCCGACCGAGCCGGAGAAGGCCGCCTGGCGGAACAGCGCGACGTCGATCAGCGGCTCGGACAGCCGCGCCTGCCGCCGGACGAACGCCGCGAGGCCGGCGACGCCGATCAGGAGGCCGGCGCCGACCCTGGCGTGGAACAGGCCGATGTGCCCGGCCTCGGTGATGGCGTAGACGACACCCAGGACGCCGGCGATCGACAGCGGCACGCTCGGCACGTCGAGGCGGCCGGGCCGGGGGTTGCGCGACTCGGGCAGGACGAACAGCCCGGCGAGGAGCACGACCGCCATGATCGGCACGTTGATCAGGAACACCGAGCCCCACCAGAAGTGGTCCAGCAGCGCGCCGCCCATGATCGGACCGAGCCCGACCCCGAGCGCGCCGACGCCGCTGGCGATCCCGACCGCCGCCGTGCGCTCCTTGGCGTCGGTGAAGACGTTGCGGGTGATCGACAGCGTGGAGGGCATGATCGTGGCGCCCGCGACGCCGAGGAGGGCACGCGCGGCGATCAGCATCGTGGCGCTGGTGGCGTACGCGGTGACGACCGAGGTCGCCGCGAACGCCGTGGTGCCGATGAGCAGCAGCTTCTTGCGGCCGATCCGGTCGCCGATCCCGCCCATCGGGACGAGCAGCCCGGCGAGCGCGAAGCCGTACACGTCGGCGATCCACAGGATCTGGGTGCCGGACGGGCGCAGGTCGCCGATCAGGTTGGGGATGGCCAGGTGGAGAGCGGTCAGGTCGACGGACAGGACCAGAACGGCGAGGCAGCAGAGGGAGAGCGTGGCCCACTTGCGGCCGGTCCCGACGGACGTGGAGGAGTTCATGCCCCCGAGCGTCGCCGCGCCCGCTGACCGTCCACGCACCGTCCGCTGACCGGCGCGCGCCGCTCACTGACCGCCCGGTGTCCGGATGCGCGCCCTCGGGCGGCCACGGTGCGTGACGGCGAGAGACTGGATCCATGGATTACGTGAAGCTGGGTTCGACCGGTCTCGACGTCTCGCGGATCTGCGTGGGGTGCATGAGCTTCGGCGAGCCCGACCGGGGCAACCATTCGTGGACGCTCGGTGAGGATCAGGCCGCCCCGCTCATCCGGCAGGCGGTCGAGGCCGGCGTCAACTTCTTCGACACCGCCAACGTCTACTCCGACGGCAGCAGCGAGGAGATCACCGGCCGGGCCCTGGCCCGGTACGCCCGCCGCGACGAGGTCGTGATCGCGACCAAGGTGCACGGCCGGATGCACGCGGGCCCGAACGGCGCGGGCCTGTCGCGCAAGGCGATCATGAGCGAGATCGATGCCAGCCTGCGCCGGCTGGGCACCGACTACGTCGACCTGTACCAGATCCACCGCTGGGACCACCACACCCCGATCGAGGAGACCCTCGAGGCGCTGCACGACGTGGTCAAGGCCGGCAAGGCGCGCTACATCGGCGCGTCCTCGATGTACGCCTGGCAGTTCTCCAAGGCCCTCTACACCTCACGGCTGAACGGCTGGACGCGGTTCGCCACGATGCAGAACCACTACAACCTTCTGCACCGCGAGGAGGAGCGGGAGATGCTGCCGCTCTGCCTGGACCAGGGGATCGGCGTGATCCCGTGGAGCCCGCTCGCTCGCGGCCGTCTCGCCCGCGACTGGGACGCCACGACCGCGCGCGCCGAGACCGACGAGTTCGGCAAGACCCTGTACCAGGAGAGCGACCGGGAGATCGTGGACGCGGTCGCGCAGGTCGCCGAGGCACGCGGCGTGACGCGCGCCGCCGTCGCCCTCGCGTGGGTCCTGCGCCACCCGGCGGTGTCCGCGCCCATCGTCGGCATGGGCAGGCCGCAGCACCTGGAGGACGCGATCGCCGCGCTGTCGGTCGAGCTGACCGACGACGAGGTGGCCGCGCTGGAGAAGCACTACTCTCCGCGCCCGGTCGCCGGCTTCCGCTGACGGACACCCCCGGCGCCCCGCACGGGCGCCGGGGGCGTGGCGCCATCCGGAGCCGGGCGGCGTGCCGGGGCGCGGGCGATCGCGGCGAGCCGCCGGCGGCGTAACCCTCGCCCCCGGCGCGGGTCCGGTCAGCGGCTCAGGAACTCCATCGCGCGGTCGAAGGCGGAGTCGCGGTCGCGGGCGAACTCCTCATCGGTGAAGACCGGCACGCGGACGTCCGGCGGGATGCCCACGCCGTCGAACGTGCGGCCCGTGCGGGTGAGGAACTCCTCGTTCGGCAGGCCGAAGACCAGGCCGTCCGGGAGCGAGCGTTCCATGACGTCGGAGAAGACGCCCTGGGTGTTCTCGCCGATGCGCACCGGCGCCGGCGTCCGGTCCATGAGGGCCTGGATGAACGTCTCTCCGGCGCTGAAGGTCGAACCGCCGGTCAGGATCGCCACCGGCCCGCGGTAGGGATGCGCGTGCGGCCGTACCTCGATGGGCTGCGGCGTGGTGAACCGCGCCGGGTCCCGCGGGTCGTTCCGGGCACGCTTGGCGTACGCGAGGTAGGGGCGGCCGGTGAGCCGGGAGGCGACCTGGAGGCCCAGCGAGTCCGAACCCCCGCCGTTGATCCGGACGTCGATGACGAGCCCGCGCAGCGCGCCGGCGCGGCGCGGCGTGAAGACGGCGTCGAGGGCACGCGCCAGCTCGGCGGCGTTGGAGGTCTGGTCGTCGGCGTCCGTGTAGCCGCCGAAACCGGATATCCGCAGGTAGCCGCGGTCGCCGGGGAGGTCGGCATAGCTGACGCGGCCTTGGGCGTACTCCGTGAGCGTGCCGTGCAGATCGCGGCGCTCGACGTACGTCTTCACGCGCTGGTCGTACGCGGGGGAGGGCAGGGTCGTGCCCGGGCGCAGATGCGGCACGGGCGGACCGCCGGTGCTCACCCAGGTGTGCGCGTCGTTCAGCGGCGCGATCATCTCGTTGAAGATCTCGGCGAGGCGCGAGGTGGTCGTGGCCGGGGTCACGAGCGGGCGGTACCGATGGCGGACCTGCTGCCGGTCGACGCCCCTGGCGGCGAAGAACGGGTAGTTCTCGGCGAAGGTCTGCCAGAAGACGTCGAAGCTCGTCAGCGGGTCCCGCGCCGGCGTGCGACCGCAGGAGGCGGGGAGCGCGGGCATCCGCCGCAGCAGGCGCACGCCGGGGGAGCCCGCGAAGCGCATCCGCCCCGGCCGGACCGTGAGGGTGTCACCGTCGTCAGTGATGTACGTACCGTCCTCGCCGGTACGGTCGGCGGTGAATCCCGGCAGGCAACTGATCGCCGTGGTCTCATAACTGCGCAGGTGACCGTGGTCGAGGGCGATCACCGTGCCGTAGCCGTCGGTACGCCAGATCCCGTCGACGGGCGACGCGGCGACGGCCGTGCCCGGGATCAGCGCCAGCGCGACGGCCACCGCGAGGGCTCCGTGGGTCCTCATGTCCTCTCCTCCGCTCGATGGGGACGGGGGAGAAGCTAATGACCGGGCGGCCGGTGCCTCATCGTCCTGCGGAGCCGACCGCGGCGTACCTCCCAGGTAGCACATGACCGGTGAACGCCCGGGAGGGTTCACGAAGTCAGGCCAGGTGGGTCCTCATGGTGCGCACGGAGCGGGCGGAAGAACTCGCGTATCTCCCTGGCGAGGAGTTCCGGGTCCTCCATGGCGCCGAAGTGTCCTCCGCGGGGCATCTGCGTCCAGCGGGTCACGTTGAAGACGCGCTCCAGCCAGGCACGAGGTGGAATCAGGTCCTGCGGAAACGCGGCTATCCCCAGCGGCGGCAAGACGCGTTCGCCGGGCGCAAAATGATTCGGGCGGAGACGATTCTCGCGGTAGAACCGCATGGCCGAGCCGATGGTGCCGGTGAACCAATAGATCGAGATGTTGGTGAGGATGGCATCCAAGGTGAACACGCGCTCCACATCGCCGCCGCAATCGCTCCAGGCGCGCATTTTCTCGACGATCCATGCCGCCAAGCCCGCCGGTGAATCAGTCAACCCGTACGCAGGGGTCTGCGGTTTCGTCGACTGGAGGCGGTGGTATGCACCTTCCGCATCGAACCAAGCCGAGATGTCGCCGAGGAACTCCTCTTCGGCCGCCGTCAGGCTCGGCTCTCCATCGCCCACGGGCGGCCGGAAGAGCCCGGGAACGAAATTGAGGTGCAGCCCCGACACGTGATCGGGGAAGCGGGATGCGAGCCATATGGAGACAGCCGCACCCCAGTCGCCGGCATGCAGGCCGAAGCGCTCGTAACCGAGGCCTGTCATCAGCTTCATCCACATTTCGGCCACATGTTCGGGGCCGAAGCCCGGCCGGGCCGGCCGTTGCGAGAACCCGTAGCCCGGAAGCGAGGGAACCACGACATCGAACGCGTCGGCCGGGTCCGCGTCGTGGCCACCGGGGTCGGCGAGGAGCGGGATGATCTGCTCCATGTCGAAACCAGAGCCCGGAAAGCCGTGCGTGATCACCAACGGCAAGGGGTCGGGGCCTGTTCCGCGTTGGTGAACGAAGTGAACCCCGACCCCGTCGAGTTCCGCGCTGAACTGCGGCAACGCATTCAGCCTGGCCTCCTGCGCCCGCCAGTCGAAATCCGTCCGCCAGTGTTCCGTCAGGCGCTGCAGAAATGCGAGGTCGGTTCCGTCATCCCAGTCCATGCCCGGTATGGCGTCGGGCCAGCGAGTGTGCTGCAACCGGCGATCCAGATCTTCTAGCTGGTCGTCACCAATGGTGATCGTGAACGGCTTTACGTGCATGTGAGTACTCCGATTCCTGATTCATCGGCATCGCATGGTGAACCATTCGGGAAGCGGCACCCTCGATGGCGGCGCGGCCCCCGGCTAGACTTTCGGACTATGAGTCCATCGGAGCCTAACATAGTTTCGGACCGACAGTCCAAAATCTCTGGCCGGCGTCAGGGCCGGCCGCCGGCGTCTCGCGAGGACATGCTCGCCGCCGCGGACGCGCTTTTCGCGGACGCCGATGCGCCCCAGACGGTGTCGATGGACGCCATCGCTGCGGCGGCCGGTGTGGGCAAGGGGACGTTGTTCCGGGCGTTCGGCGACCGTGACGGGCTTCTCGATTCACTGGCCGCCGCGAAGTTCCTGCCGCTTCGAACGGCCGTGGAGTCCGGCCCGGGGCCGCTCGGGCCGGACACTCCGGCGCCCGACCGGATCGTCGCGTTCCTGGACGCGGTGCTCACGTTCAAGCTGGAGAACCACAACCTCATGCGCGCCCGCGAGGTGGCCACCACCGGGAACCTGCAGTCGGAGCGCTACCGCTGGATGCACGGACTCCTGCAGCGCCTGATCCAGGACGCCGCGACCGGGTGCACCGCAAATGACGCCGGATACGTCGCGCACGCGCTGCTCGCAACGTTGCACATCGACCTCATCGACGAGTTGCTCACCACCGGGCGTTCGGTCGAGGACGTGCGCCGCGCACAAGCGGCACAGGCGCTCGCCGCTCTCGGCGGAGCGGCACGGTCCGGGCGGTGATTCCCCGTCCCGGTCGACCGGCGCGACGCGAAGGAGCAGTGCTGATGTATTCCGGTGACACCTTCCCTCACCTATCGAAATTCGATAGATTTTGATCGTAAGTCGATCGAAGGGGGAGTGATGGGAGAGCTGACGGTCCGTGCACTGCGCGTCGTGCTCGTCGGAGTGCTCGCCAGCACCGTGTTCGTACAGGCGGTGCTGCTGTGGGCGTTGGTCAGCGGGAACGACCCGGAGGACGGGTCGTTCCCGCTGACCCCGGTCCGGGTGATCGTGTTGCTGGGCGTCGTGTCGGCCCAGGTCGTCGTGGCCTGTGTGTGGCGGCTGGTGACGATGGTGCGACGCGGAACCGTGTTCTCCCATGCCGCGTTCCGCTACGTCGACGTCATGATCGGGGCGATCGTGGCGGCCGCCCTCTTGTGGTTCGCGCTCACGGCCGTGCTGGCGCCGGAGCATTCGGATAACCCAGGCATAACTGTCATCATGGGCGGGATCGGCATGGCAGTCCTGGGAGGCGCGCTCATCGTGCTCGTACTGCGGATGCTGCTCGCCCAGGCCGTCGCGCGCGACGTCGAAGCGACGCAGATGCAGGCCGAGCTCGACGAGGTGATCTGATGCCGATCATCGTCGACATCGACGTGATGCTGGCCAAGCGGAAGCTGTCCGTGGGCGAGCTCGCGGACCGCGTCGGGATCACCCCCGCCAACCTGGCGGTACTCAAGAACGGCCGCGCCAAGGCGGTGCGCTTCACGACACTCGCCGCGCTCTGTGAGGCGCTCGAGTGCCAGCCGGGAGACCTGCTGCGCTTCGAGGCCGACGACACCGCGAACGAAAGACCTCGGCCGTCGGCAACCGTGGCGAAGGCCGGAGCGGAAGACCGACCCTAGACGCGTGAGCTCAAGGGAGCCGGCCGGACGGTAGTGACCATCAACAGTGACCAGACCCCCGCGGGCGCGGTGCGCTCAGCCGCCTTCGCGGTCGCCCGCCCGTTCGGCGATGCCCCGGAGGAGCTGGGCCTCGGCGTCGTCGAGGTAGCCGGTCAGCACCTCGGCGGCCTCTCGCGTACGGCCCTGCTCGATGAGCGTGGCGATGGCGGCGTTGCGCTGCACGTACGGCTCGTGGAAGCGGTGCGGGTCGGCCATCACGTGGAAGACCAGGCGCAGCTCGGCCAGCATGCGGCGCATCATGTCGTTGAGGCGGCGGCTGCCGGCGAGCGCGACGATCGCGGAGTGGAACCGCAGGTCGGCCGTTCCCACGTCGTGCCAGCGCGACTCGGCGACCGCGAGCTCGGCGGTCTCCACCGCGGCGCGGATCTCGGCCACCGCCGGGGGCGGTGCGTCCCCGGCGCGGACGGCGGCGCACTCGACCAGGCGGCGCGTGGTGTAGATGTCGCGGACGTCGTCGGCGTCGAGGGTGCGCACGAACACGCCGCGGTGCGGTTCGTGGATCACCAGACGTTCGTGCGCCAGCAGCCGGAACGCCTCGCGCAGCGTGTTGCGCGAGACGCCGAGCTCCTTGGCGGCGGCGTGCTCGGCGAGCTGTGTGCCGGGCGGCAGGGCGCCTTCGATGATCTGCGCGCGCAGCGCGTCGGCCAGCTTGGACACGGTGCTCGTACGGTCGAGCAGCATGCGGGCGCCGGACAGCCCGGCGAGCGGCGCGGACCGCTCGCCCGGGGCGCCGGAGCCTCCGGCGTCGCCGGACTCCGGTCCGGCAGAAGAGCCATCTCGCGCCATCTCGCCCCTTATTGCCCTCTTGCCGGATTGCTCAACAATACGTACGGTACCCGCAACGGCTGCGCCCTGTCTGCCCCTCGGTCCCCTACTCGGGAAGGAGGGCGGTCGTGCTCGTCCTCATCGGCGTACTCCTCGTCGTCCTCGGCTTCGCGCTGCGGCTCAACCCCTTCGTCGTCGTCACGGTCGCGGGCATCGTCACCGGATTCCTCGGCCACCTGTCGGTGACGGCCATCCTGAACGCCTTCGGCAACGGCTTCGCGTCGAGCCGTTCGGTCACCTTGTTCGTGCTCGTCCTGCCGGTCATCGGCCTGATCGAACGCTTCGGCCTGCAAGAACAGGGCCGGCGCCTGATCGCCCGGCTGAGCGGGCTCACCACCGGCCGGCTCCTCGTCATCTACCAGTTCATCCGGCAGGTCAGCTCCGCCCTGGGCCTCGCCTCGATCAACGGCCCGGCGGCGCTGGTCCGCCCCCTGATCTATCCGATGGCCGAGGGCGCCGCCGAGCGCCGCTTCGGCCGCGCGCTTCCGGACCCCATGCGCGAGAAGGTCAAGGCCTTCTCGGCCAGCGCGGACACGGTGGGCCAGTTCTTCGGCGAGGACATCTTCGTCGCGATCGGCTCCATTCTGCTGATCACCGGCTTCGTCGACACGACGTACCACCTGAAGCTCGACGCGCTGAACGTCGCGCTGTGGGCCATCCCCACCGCGATCTGCGCGTACGTGATCCACGGCACGCGGCTCTACCTGCTGGACCGCCGGCTCGGCCGGATGGCCGAAGCGGCGGGCCTCACCGGCCGTACGGACCGGGCCGAAGCACAGGGGGCCGGTCGATGATCAAGGTCGAGTGGTTCTACTGGCTGTGCGGCGCGATCTTCCTCGCGGTCGCCGTGCTGACCGTCGCCGACCGCACCAACGCCAAGCGGTACGGCAGCGGCGCGTTCTGGGGTCTGCTCGGCGCCGCCTTCGTCTACAGCACGTTCGTCGTCCACAAGACCGCGCCCGCCTGGGTTCTGGGTCTGGCGGTCATCGCGATGGCGCTCCTGGTCGCCACCGGCCGGCTCGGCCGTGGCACCACCCCCGGGCCGACGCGTGCCGAGCAGGAGTCGGGCGCCGACCGCTTCGGCAACCGGCTCTTCGTGCCCGCGCTGACGATCCCCGTCGTGGTGATCATCTTCGCGATCGGGCTGGCGAAGATCCATCCCGGCGGTGAGCCGCTGCTGGAGAAGTCTTCCGAGACCCTGATCGGCCTCGGCGTCGCGGCGATCGTGGCCGTGATCATCGGGTTCGTCATGCTGCGGCCGAAGTCGCCGCTGGCGCCGCTGAACGAGGGCCGGCGGCTGCTGGAGGCGATCGGCTGGGCCGCCGTGCTCCCGCAGATGCTCGCCACGCTCGGCCAGCTGTTCGTCGCGGCCGGCGTCGGCACGCAGGTCGGCCGCATCACCAAGAACGTGCTGCCCGACAACTCCCTCATCGGCGGTGTCATCGTGTACTGCGTCGGCATGGCGCTGTTCACGATCATCATGGGCAACGCGTTCGGCGCCTTCCCGCTCATGACCGCGGCGATCGGCTACCCGGTGCTGGTGCAGCACTTCCACGGCAATCCGGCGGCGGTCTTCGCGATCGGCATGCTGGCCGGGTTCTGCGGCACCCTGTGCACGCCGATGGCCGCCAACTTCAACATCGTCCCGGCGGCGCTGCTGGAGATGAAGGACAAGTACGGGCCGATCAAGGCGCAGATCCCGACCGCGATCCCGCTGCTGGCCTGCAACATCGTCCTGATGTACGTCCTGGCGTTCTGAAGGAGGGGCGATGACGACGATCGGCGAGGTGGCGGTCCGCTACGCGGACGTCGCCGTACGCAACATCGGCACCGAGTTCCCGCACGCCACCCAGCAGGTGGTGCGCCGGCCGGACGAGCCCACGCGGCCACGTGACCTGCACCCGGCGTTCCACGGCGCGTACGACTGGCACTCGTGCGTGCACATGCACTGGCTCGCGGTCCGGCTGCTGAGCGACGTGCCGGGCGAGGTGGACGCCGAGCGGATCCGCGGCACCCTCGACCGCACGCTGACCGCGCGGGCGATCGAGGCGGAGGCGGCCTATCTGCGCTCGTTCCCCGCGTTCGAGCGACCGTACGGCTGGGCGTGGGCGGTCGCGCTGGCCGTCGCCTGCGAACGCTGCCCGGACCCGGCCGCGCGGCCGTGGTCGGCGGCGCTGCGCCCGCTCACCGACACGATCGAGGAACTGGTCCTGGGCTGGCTGGACCGCGCCGTCGCACCGGTCCGGCACGGCGTGCACACCAACACGGCGTTCGCCCTCGCACTGCTGCACGAGAGCGGCACCGCGCTCGGCCGCGACCGCCTGGTCGCCGCGATCGGCGAGCGAGCGGCCGACTGGTTCGGCGACGACCGCGACTACCCGGCGGACTGGGAGCCCAGCGGCCAGGACTTCCTGTCACCGGCGTTGTGCGAGGCCGACCTGATGCGCCGGGTGCTGCCCGCCGGGCGGTTTCCCGGCTGGCTGACCGGCTTCCTGCCCGGGCTGGAGGACGGCCGGCCGCAAGCCTTGTTCACCCCGGCCCAGGTCAACGACGCCAGCGACGGCCACCAGGCGCATCTGTACGGGCTGAACCTGTCCCGTGCCTGGCAGTTCCGCCTGCTGACGGCCGCCCTCCCGGCGGCCGACCCACGCGTGGGGCCGCTGCGCGAGTCCGCCGAACGGCATCTGGCCGCGAGCCTGCCCCATGTCACGGGGAAGGGGTTCGTCAGCGACCACTGGCTGGCCACGTACGCCTTCCTCGCCCTGACCGCCTGACACACGGACCTGCGTGACGGCCGGCGGGAGCCACGGTCAGCGGTCGGCGGGCACCGGGCCGGGGGCGATCGGTTCGGTGGCGCGGGACCGGCCGTGGCGTACGAACGCGGCGATGAGCACGACCGCCGCGACCGCCACCGACCACAGCACCTGCGGGCGGCCGTCGTGGTCGAACAGCATCACGATGAGGATGGCGGCGATGCCGACGATCGTGGCGACGGTCAGGTACGGGTACAGCCACATCCGGACGGCGATGCGTTCGGGCGCCTCGCGTTCGAGGCGGCGGCGCATCCGCAGCTGCGACACGGCGATCACCGCCCAGACGAACAGCGCGACGGCGCCGGAGCCGTTCAGCAGGAACAGGAACACGGTGTCCGGGCTGGTGTAGTCGAAGATCACCGCGAGGAAGCCGAAGGCGACCGACACCCAGATCGCCACGTGCGGAACGCCGCGAGCGGTCGTCGCGGCGAAGGCCTTCGGCGCGTCGCCGCGTTCGGCCAGCGAGAACGCCATCCGCGACGCCGTGTACAGCCCGGAGTTCAGGCAGGACAGAACGGCGGTCAGCACGATGACGTCCATGATCGTGCCCGCGCCGGAGATGCCGATGCGGTCGAGCACCGCGACGTACGGGCTGCTCGCGACGTTGCTGTCGCTCCACGGCAGCAGGGTGACGATCACGGCGATCGAACCGAGGTAGAAGACGATGATCCGCCAGATCACGCTGTTGACCGCCTTGGTCACGGCGCGGCCCGGGTCGCGGGACTCCCCGGCCGCGATGGTCACGATCTCGCTGCCCATGAAGGAGAACACGACGGTGAGCAGCCCGGTGATGACCGCGCCGTACCCGTGCGGGAAGAAGCCGTGGCCCGTGAGGTTGCTCGTGCCCACGGCGTCGGTGCCGGGCAGCAGCCCGAAGATGGCCAGGACGCCGAGGACGATGAAGACGGCGATCGCCGCGACTTTGATCGTCGAGAACCAGAACTCGAACTCCCCGTAGGACCCGACGGAGAACAGGTTGGTCGCGGTGAGGAAGATCATCAGGATCAGCGCCAGCGTCCACTGGGGGAGCGCCGGGATCCAGCCGTGCACGATCTTGGCGCCGGCCGTCGCCTCGACCGCGAGCACGACCGCCCAGAACCACCAGTACAGCCAGCCGATCGTGAAGCCGGCCCACCGCCCGATCGCGCGGTCGGCGTAGGCGGAGAACGACCCGGTGTCCGGTGAGGCCGCCGACATCTCGCCGAGCATGCGCATGACCAGGATGACGAGCAGCCCGGCGAGCGCGTAGGACAGCAGGATGGCCGGGCCGGTGCCGTGGATGCCGGCACCCGAGCCGACGAAGAGGCCGGCGCCGATGACGCCGCCGATGGCGATCATCCCGACGTGACGGTTCTTCAGACCCTGTTCGAGGCTCTTGTCGGGAGGTGTTTCGGTGTTTCCGACCTGGGGCATTCGGAGCGGCTCCTCGGGCTCGGGGGCTTCCCACGGAACTGACGAACGAGTCTTGATCAGTGTCAGCCTTCCCTTCCCTCGGCGATTCCAACGCCGGGAGACCTCCTTCGTGCGTCCGCCGGCGGATGTGAGAGAGCCCCGGGCGGCGATGCGCCCGGGGCCCCGCTGGATCACGGTCAGGACGCGTTCACCGCGACGTCGTCGAGGACGAAGCTGGTCTGCAGGGACGAGTCCTCGGTGCCGCTGAACGACAACGTGACCGTCTGGCTGGCGTAGGAGGACACGTCGAAGGTCCTGGCCGTGTAGCCGGAGGCGGCGTTGGCGTTGCTGTAGGTGGCGAGGGTCGTGCCGCCGATCTTGACGGTGAACTTGTCGTAGGCGGTGGATCCGTATTCGTTGGTGTCGATATGGAGGTAGAAGGTGAGGGAGGCGTGGCACCCGGAGGGGATGCTGATCGACTGGGTGGCGGTGTCGGTGTGGGTGGTGCCGTAGCCGTCGAACCAGGCGAAGTGCGTGCCGGAGTGGGCGCTCTCACCGCTGCCGTTGGTCGAGACGACCCCGGACGTGGTCGTCCACGGTGACGTGCCGGACTCGAAGCCGCCGTTGCTCACCTTGTTGCCCGTCGAGGAGCATCCGCCGCCGACCGGGTTCACCGTCCACGAGAAGCTCGCCGAACCCGACGCGCCCGTGGTGTCCTGGGCGGTGACGGTCACGGTCGAGGTGCTCGCCGTGGTGGGCGTCCCCGAGATGACACCGGTCGAGGAGTTGATCGACAGGCCGGCGGGCAGGCCCGAGGCGCTGTAGGTCAGTGTCTGGCCCGACGCGGAGTCGCTCGCCTGGATCTGCAGGCTGACGGCCGTGCCGACGGTGCTCGTCTGGTTGCCCGGGTTCGTGACCGTGACGGTGTTCCCGCCGGTGGAGCCGCCGCCGAACGCCGTGACGCCGTTCGGCGTGCCCAGCCCGGTCGGCCCGTCGTACCCGGCCGCCGCCCTGCACAGGTAGCTCGGGCTGCACGAGCCGTTGCTGCCGGAGGTGACGTCGTTCAGCGCGCCGGTGTGGGCGTACGGGAACGAGGACGGGTACGAGCCCGCGGCCGGCGCTCCGGCCAGCGCGTACACGCCCGCGATGATCGGCGCCGACGCGCTCGTACCGCCGACGACCACCCAGCCGCCGACGCCGTACGTGTCGTACACCGCGAGGCCGGTGTTCGGGTCGGCGACCGCCGAGACGTCCGCGACGGTCCGCTTGGAGCAGCCGGTGTCGGTCTGCCACGTCGGCTTGGTGTCGTACGCGGAGCAGCCGGAGCCGGCGCCGCTCCAGGCGGTCTCGCTCCAGCCGCGCGTGTTGGACGCCCGCGACAGGCTGGTGCCGCCGACTGCGGTGACGTAGCGGGACGCGGCCGGGTACTCCACGCCGTACCCGTCATCGCCCGACGACACGGTGATCGCCACGCCCGGGTGGTTGAAGTAGGCCGAGTCGGCGCTGGGGTCGCTGGAGTCCTCGCTGCCTCCGTAGCTGTTGGAGACGAACTTGGCGCCGAGGCTGACCGCGGTGTTGACCGCGGTGCCGAGGTCGTCCATGGACGGCTGGTTCGCCTCCACGAGCAGGATCTTGCAGCTCGGGCAGACGGCCGAGACCATGTCGAGGTCGAGCGAGATCTCCTCGGCCCACCCCGAGTCGGCGCTCGGCAGGCTGGAGCCGCCGTTCTCGTTGACCTTCTTGAAGCAGCCGTTGGCGGTGGTGCAGGCCGGCAGGCCGTACTGGCTGCGGTAGGTGGCCAGGTCGGACTCGGCGCTGGGATCGTCGTACGCGTCGATGATCGCGACGGTCTGGCCCGAGCCGCCCGACGGCAGGGCGTAGGCGCTCTTCAGGTCGGCGGCGCCCAGGCCCGAGGGCGCGACCTGCGGCTGAAGACCCTTGCGCGGCTGCACGTCGGTACGGACGAGCGAGAGGCAGGCCATCTCGTTCTTGTGCGTGGGCGCCGCGCAGGCGCGCCGGACCGGTGCGGCGTTCGCCTGGGCGGCCGTCTTGGCGGTGTCGGCGGTCCTGGTCTGGGCGGGGGTGGCGGCGTGGGCCGGGGCGGTGGTGACCAGGGAGGCGGTGGCGAGCGCGACCGAGGCGAGAACGGTGAGTCCGGCACGTCTCATGCGACGCTTCGTTCGTCGAGCAAGTGCTGGGGGTGACATCCTGCTCCCTTTCTGGCGGGGGGCCGGGCGCGAGGGTGCGGGGTTCCGAATCGGTCGGAAGAGGCGTCCGGGCCAGTGACACCACGGGCAGTGGTGCCTGCGGCGGACGATAGGCATATGCCATAAAGCGGTCAATATGCCTTTACTCTCTCTTGACCACTCCGTCCGCATCCGGACTTGAAGCGCGCTTTCGCCCGATAACGTGGGAGAGATGGGTGATCTGGATGGATGGCGACGAGAGCTCACCGAACTGGGCCTGACCGGGTACGAGGCGCGGGTGTACCTCGCGCTGGTCAACCGCTCGCGCTACACGGCGGCGCAGGTCGCCCGTGAGTCGGGCGTGCCCCGCCAGCGCATCTACGACGTGCTGTCCGGCCTGACCGAGCGCGGTCTCGTACGGGCGCTGCCGGGCCAGGTCACGCGCTACACCGCCGTCGATCCCGCGTCCGCGATCGAGCGGCTCCTGGCCGCGCACCGCGCGCAGTTCAGCCAGCTCGAACAGGCCACGGCACGCCTGGTCGAGGCGCTCGTCCCCGCCTGGTCACACGGCCGGGACGAGACCGACCCGCTGGACTACGTCGAGGTGCTCCGCGACCGCGAGATGCTCGCCGAACGGCTCGACGAGATCCAGGCCGAGGCGAAGAAGGAGATCCTCGCCATGGCCAAGCTGCCGTACCTGACCGGTGACAGCACCTCCGGCCTGGCCACCATCCGGCGGCTGACCAGGGCCGGCGGAACCGTCCGCTGCATCTACGAGGGCGACGCGCTGGTGCACTCGGAGATGCTGGCCGACATCCGGCGCTACGCGGCGGCGGGGGAGCACGCCCGAATCGCCTCTTCCGTCCCGATGCGGATGTGGATCGTGGACGGCACGCGGGTGGTCATGTCGCTGCGCGACCCGGTGGCCGATTCCTCCTCCACGACCAACGTCCTGATCGAACACCCGGCGCTCGCCCAGTGCCTGACCTACGCCTTCGAGGCGATCTGGGAGGGAGCGTCGCCCGTGTGACCGCCTGGCGGTCGCGGGCGCTGCTACGGTGCGAGGGTGAGCGCGTCGCAGCCGGTCCGGGGCACCCGGGTCCGCGGAACACGGCAGGCGGAGGCACTGGCCACCGCCCTTGAGGACCTCGCCGGGTTCCGCAGCGCCCAGGACATCCACGCCGAGCTCCGCCGCCGCGGCGAACGCATCGGCCTGACGACGGTGTACCGCCATCTGATGGTGCTGAGCGAGGACGGCGCGGTCGACACGATCCGCGACGAGGACGGCGAGACGCTCTACCGCCGCTGCGAGACCAGCGAACACCACCACCACGTGACCTGCCGATCCTGCGGGCGGAGCGTGGAGGTCGAAGGCCGCGCGGTCGAACGCTGGGCCGACCGGGTGGCGGCGGAGGCGGGCTTCGTGGACGTGGACCACACCGTGGAGATCTTCGGCCTCTGCCCTGCCTGCGCCGCGAAGTGAGGCTCCGACACATCCGTCGCTGAGCCCAGGCTCACCGCGACCATTGAGCCCGGTTGCCACGGCCGGCCGCCTGCCAACCGTCCGACCGCCGACCGATCGCCGGCCCGCCCAACCATCCGCCAATCGGCCAGCCACCGGCCGACCGCCCAACCGGCCGCTGGTCGACGACCCGACCGCTGGTCGACCAACTGGCCGTCGGTCGCCAGTCGCCCGCCAGCCGATCGCCCGCTCGCCTATCGGCCGGCCGCTGGCCGCTGGCCGCTGGTCGACCAACTGGCCGTCGGTCGCCAGTCGCCCGCCAGCCGATCGCCCGCTCGCCTATCGGCCGGCCGCTGGCCGCTGGCCGCTGGTCGACCAACTGGCCGTCGGTCGCCAGTCGCCCGCCAGCCGATCGCCCGCTCGCCTATCGGCCGGCCGCTGGCCGCTGGCCGCTGGTCGACCAACTGGCCGTCGGTCGCCAGTCGCCCGCCAGCCGATCGCCCGCTCGCCTATCGGCCGGCCGCTGGCCGCTGGCCGCTGGTCGACCAACTGGCCGTCGGTCGCCAGTCGCCCGCCAGCCGATCGCCCGCTCGCCTATCGGCCGGCCGCTGGCCGCTGGCCGCTGGTCGACCAACTGGCCGTCGGTCGCCAGCCGCCCGCCGACCGATCGCCCCCCGCCAACCGGCTGGCCACTGACCGCTGGTCACCGGCCGAGCGGCCAACCGGCCGACCACCGGCTACCAACCGCCCGTTACCAGCGCCGCCACCGTTATCGATCACCGCTTACCTATCGCCCGTTACGAATCCCGCACCGCCCGGCCGCCCGCCAGCCGGGCCGGTAGGCCGCCGTACATAAGGTGCTCGTTCGGTCGGCGCCCGTGTCCGCGTTCGTGACCACCTGTGACCGGAGGAAGCCGTAGGCGTCACGTACCTGATCGCTCGGTGGCTTGCTACGGAAGTGAGGGCGGTGTGCCTGCGTGCGCCTTCGGGATGCCGTAATGCATGAAAACGGTTTTCACTATCGGTAGAGTTCTCTCGACAGTTATCCACAGCAGGCGGTCACCACTGGTCCCGCCTGCCGCATCACTGTCACCCTAAGTAGCAGCATGATCTACGTTCCGTCAGCGAAGGTGCTGTGCGGAGCGCGGTGTCGGTGCCGATGACCTGTCGGCGCCCGTCCGTCCTGGGAGGGACCGTGAAGATCGCTTTTGTCGGTAAGGGCGGCAGCGGAAAGACGACGTTGTCCTCACTGTTCGTGCGGCATCTGGTGGCCACGGGTGCGCCGGTGGTCGCGATCGATGCCGACATCAACCAGCATCTCGGGGTCGCGCTGGGCATGTCGGAGGAGGCGGCGGCCGCGATCCCGGCGATGGGGGAGCACCTGTCGGAGATCAAGACGTACCTACGGGGGACCAACCCGCGCATCGCCTCCACGGCGTCCATGGTGAAGACGACTCCGCCCGGCACCGGCTCCCGCCTGCTCCGGCCGGGCGGCGACGACCCCATCCACGCCAGGCTGTCCACCGAGGTCGCCGGAGCCAGGCTCATGGTCACCGGGCCGTTCACCGACGATGACCTGGGCGTCGCGTGTTACCACTCCAAGACAGGGGCCGTCGAGCTGTACCTCAACCACCTCGTCGACGGCCCGGGCGAATACGTGGTGGTCGACTGCACGGCCGGCGCCGAGTCCTTCGCCTCGGGCATGTTCACCCGCTTCGACCTGACGTTCCTCGTAGCCGAGCCGACGAGGAAGGGCGTCGCCGTCTACCGCCAGTGGGTCGACTACGCCGCGGACTACGACGTCGCCCTGCGCGTCATCGGCAACAAGGTCCACGACGCCGACGACGTGGCATTCCTCCGAGACAGCGTCGGCGACGCACTGCTGTGCTGCGTGGGCCAGTCCGCCGCCGTACGGGCGATGGAGCAGGGCCGTCCCATGGGCATCCGCGACCTGTCCGCAGACGACCGCTCGGCACTGGCCACCCTCCAATCCGCCGTCGACGGCCAGACGAAGGATTGGGACAAGTTCACCCGCCAGGCCATCGAGTTCCACGTGAAGAACGCCCGAGCCTGGGCCAACGCCGCGATCGGCCAAGATCTGGAAGCCCAGGTCGACCCCGGCTTCGTCCTGAGCCCGTCGCACATCCCCACCCCGGCGGCAGCGGCCCACCTCTGACAGACACCCACCGACCCCCGCCGACCAGCACAAGCAACAAGGCGGGCCGGTGGCGGTGACCTCGCGCCAGACCGACGGCGCGGCGCCGACCCCGTCTCTGATGAGCGGTCACCACGGCACTCCGTCGGTGGGCGCACGGGTGCCGGCGGGTGGGTGTCGGCGGTCGTCTCGCGTGCCGGCTCGATGGCGCGGCGGCAGCTCCGTCTCTCATGGATAGCCAGGCGGCACCCCGTCGCTTGGCGCAGGGCGTGCCGTTGGGGTGGGGGTTGGTGGTGGTCTCGTGTGCCGGGTCGATGGTGCGGCGGTGGCTCCGTCTCTTGGTGGGCGGTCGCGCGGCGCTCGGTCGGTGGGCGTACGTGTGCTGCGGGGGCGTCGGCGGTGATCTTGCGCCGGGGCGATGGTGTGACGGTGGCTCCGTCTCTAGTGGGTGGCCAGGCGGCATCCCGTCGGTTCGCTTACGCGTGCTGGCGGGGTCGGCATTGGCGGCGATCTCGCGCCGGGTCGATGGTGGGGCGGTGGCTCCATCTCTGGTGGGCGGCCGCTCGGTGCTCCGTTGGTGGGTGCATGTGTGTGGCGGGGTGGGTCTTGGCGGTGGTCTCGTGTGCCGGGTCGATGGTGCGGCGGTGGCTTTCTCTGTTGGGTGGCCGCGCGGCGCTCGGTCGGTGGGCGTACGTGTGCTGCGGGGCGGCTTCGGCGGTGACCTTGCGCCGGGGCGAGGGCGTACCCATCCCAACGGCACGCCCTACGCCGACCGACGCGACCCCAACCGACCACCCGTCAAAGGTGGGCCACCGCCGTTGGTGGTGGTGTCGTGTGCCGGGTTGGCGGTGTGGTGGTGGCTTTGTCTCTGGTGGGTGGTCGCGCGGCACCCCGTCGGCCGGTGTAGACGCGCCGACGGCGTGGGGCTCGGTGGCCGTCTCCTCTGGCGGATGGACCGTGTCCAGGGGGTTCGATTGGTCGGGGCAGGCATAGCTGGTTGGGGCACGCATGGCTTGCCCGCGCATGGTGGTGCCCGGACGCCGTGGAGGCGGTCCGGGCACCCGGGAGAGAGAGGGGATTCCTCAGCAGTCGACGAGTTCGGGTTTCTGGTTGAGGATCTGCTCGCGTGCGGTGACGAAGTCGTCGTAGGCCTGCCGGGCGCTCGGCCGGAAGGCGGCGACGCGGTGGCAGTTCTGGAACGCGAGGCGTACGTCGAAGTGCCGCTCGATCGCCGAGCGCATGGCGTCGCTGGCCATCATCCGCAGGAGCTGTCCGCGGGCGGTCTCGTCGGGGGGCGGGGTCTGGTTGTCGGTGAAGTCGGCCTCACCGACCCGGAGTTCGTCGATCAGGCCGGTGACGACCTTCCAGGCGTACGGCAGGGAGTCTCGGACGCAGTCGAGGAACGCGGCGTCATCCACCTCACCACGCTGGGCCTGCTGAACGAGTTGCGGGGACACGGTCAACGACATGGATTCTCCTGTCGGGTCGGCCACGCTTTTCGGGAACGGTTTTCATCTTCCATAGGCATCCCAGAGAAATCAACCGTCTGGCCCTGTCCGATCACGGACGGTCGACCCGGCCGGGTCGACCCGGCCGTGCGCACTCGAAGCACCGATACGCGAAGTCCGCCCAGGCGGAGGGCGCGGGGCCGTGCCTGATCCACGGCAAGATCCAGCGGCGGCAGCCCGTTCGGGGCCGTCATCTCGGTGGTGGCGAGTGCGGTGGTCGTGGCGGTGATCCGTAGCGGGTCGAACGCCGCCGCACTGGTTAGCCGGGGGGTCGATCATCGGTAGCGGTCCGTTCGGGGCCGTCATCTCGGTGGTGGCGAGTGCGGTGGTCGTGGCGGTGGTCCGTAGCGGGTCGAACGCCGCCGCACTGGTTAGCCGGGGGGTCGACCATTGGCAGCGGTCCGTTCGGGGCCGTCATCTCGGTGGTGGCGAGTGCGGTGGTCGTGGCGGTGGTCCGTAGCGGGTCGAACGCCGCCGCACTGGTTAGCCGGGGGGTCGATCATCGGTAGCGGTCCGTTCGGGGCCGTCATCTCGGTGGTGGCGAGTGCGGTGGTCGTGGCGGTGGTCCGTAGCGGGTCGAACGCCGCCGCACTGGTTAGCCGGGGGGTCGACCATTGGCAGCGGTCCGTTCGGGGCCGTCATCTCGGTGGTGGCGAGTGCGGTGGTCGTGGCGGTGGTCCGTAGCGGGTCGAACGCCGCCGCACTGGTTAGCCGGGGGGTCGACCATTGGCAGCGGTCCGTTCGGGGCCGTCACCTCGGTGGCGGCGAGTGCGGTGGTCGCGGCGATGACCCGCAACTCGTCGAACCCCACCACACCGGTCAGCCGGGGCTCGACCATCGGCAGCTTCGACAGGTCGAGCGTGGCGGTGAGGTCCATCCCGAAGACCTAAGACGCTGATCTCCATCGCGCCCCTGCCCGACGGGGTCCGCCGGCTTCGAGGCACACATGCTCGACCACGCCTTGTGGCCGCCTCGCACCGCACGGGCCGCCGACGCCTGAGACAGAGGTAACCCCGGCCCCCTGGCGGCTTTTCAACGCCGAGCGCACGACATTTACCCGCAAGTCAGACGTACCCCTGCACCGGTCGCGACCCCTTATGTCACTCCGCCTGCGGGTCATCGTTACATGTGGTAGTTATGTGACTCTCCTGCGAGATTAAGGGCTCGCAAGATCCCTCATCCCTCAAGTTCCCATTCTCGTGATCTTTGGAGTTTTCGTGCGCATTAGCTCCACGCGGGCTCGCCTCAGGCGATCGGTTTCGGTGTGTTCGCCGGTCGGGGGCTCGCGCAGTCTGGTGGTGGGCGCGCTCGCCGCGGCTGCCATCGCGACGCTCGTGACGGGTTGTGGAGGCAAGGACAAGAGTCACTCCGCGCCCTCGGCCGCCGGGGGTTCGGCGGCGGCCGGAAAGCTGCCGGAGGCGACCACTTTCACGACCCTCAAGAACATCCCCAAGGACACCGGGGCCCTCGCGTCGGCCGATGGCACCGTGGTCCACCCCACCGAAGCGCTGCCCGTCTCCGCGACCCCCGGGGGCCCGCCGGTCGCGATACTGCCGGCCAAAGAGTTGGGCGGCCCGACCTGGGTGCCCGTCGTCGAGACCAAGCCCGGCTGGGAGCGCGTGCTGCTGCCGAGCCGGCCCAACGGCGCGGCCGGCTGGATCGCCTCCGGCAACGGCAAGGTGGAGACGGCGCACAGCCCGTACGACGTGAAGGTCGACACCTCCGCGCGCCGGCTCACTCTGCTCAAGTCCGGCAAGTCGCTCGGCACCTGGACCGTCGCCGTGGGTGCGCCCAAGACGCCGACGCCCGCCGGGCGCACGTTCATCCTCGCCTCGCTCGCCCCGGCGAAGGCAACCTACAGCCCGCTGATCCTGCCGGTCGGCGCGCACTCCGACTCGCTCGACACCTTCGGCGGAGGGCCGGGCACCGTGGCGTTCCACGGCTGGCCGCAAAAGTCGGTGTTCGGGCAGGCCGTCACGCACGGCTGCGTACGGGTGCCGGCGGACGCGCTGCGGCAACTGTCCAAGGTTCCGCTCGGCACGCCTGTGCAGATCTCCAGCTGACGCGAATCGGTCACATGTTCTCGACTCGCCCTTCCGGCTTTCCCTGGAAGCAATCACCCCCATTAGGAGAGAGACAACAATGCGTAAGCACCTGAAGTACGGCGCGATCGCGGGCGCCGTCGCGGCTCCCGTGGCCGCTGCCGTCGCCATCATGCCGGCGGCCTCCGCGACCGGCGGCGGCAGACCGTCCTCGGCCTTCGGCATCTACGCCGCCGGCCTGGTGAACATCCCGCGGACGCCCGTGGTGTCCTCCGCGTCCCGCCCCAGCACCCGCAGCGTCGCCTCCGTGCCCGGCAACCCGCTGGTCCACCTGTCCGTCATCCGTACGCGCGCCGTCCCTGGCCACGCGGAGGCCAGCGTGGTCGACCTCAAGGTGGCCAAGGCCGCCATCAGCCCCAAGGCCGTCCTGTCCGCCAAGCTGATCTCGGCCCGGTGCGACGACGGCGCCGGCTCCTCCCGCCTCGTGGACGTACGCCTGGCGGGGCGCGCCATCCAGGCCGGCATGTCCCCGAACAGCCGCCTCACCGTCCCGGTCGAGGGCCTGGGCGCCGTCCAGGTCACGGTCAACAAGCAGGTCCACAACCCCGACGGCAGCCTCACGGTCACCGCGCTCGAACTCGCGGTGCAGGCGCTCGGCAAGAGCCAGACGATCGCCATCTCGTCCGCGACCTGCGCCGGTTCGTCCGGCGAGGCTCCCCGGCCGACCCCGGTGCCCAGCGATCTCCCGGTCACCGGCTGACCCGACGCCTGGCGGCCCGTGACGTACGGAGCCGCCACCACACGTCCGAGGGCCCCGTGCCGCCGCCTGCTCGGGGCCCTCGGGCCTGTCGCAAAACGCCTCGTGAGACCTTGCCGGCCCACCGTGCGGCGCCCTCGGACGTACCGAGCGGAAAGGCGTGCCCGGGGATCAGTCGCTGCCGGCCTGGGTGTTCTCCTTCGTGTACTCCCAGTGCCACGGCTCGAACGGGCTGCTGTAGGCCCACGAGGGGTGGAACCACTCGTACTTCCTGGAGTTCGCCCGGAGCCAGTTGAACTGCGCCGACCCCTGGCTCTGCACGCCGCCGCAGAGGTCCACGGCCGTGCCGTACCCGTGGTTGCTGTGCCCGGGCACCGCGGCCATGCCCGGCCGGTCGGCGTAGATCCGCTGCTGTTCGGCGAGAGGGCGGTAGGAGTCCGTCAGGCACATCTGCACACCGAACCGGCGCTTGTAGGCGGCGTTCAGGTTGTAGAAGGCCAGCGCCGCGTCGGCGCGTAGCGACCGGCCCGGCTGCGGCAGCTTGCACAGGTAACGCGCCGGGATCAGTCCGTTCGGGAACTTGCGCGCCTCGGAGACCAGGCTCTTGTCGCACGTCAGCCGCAGCCGAGTGTTCGGGTCCAGCTTCTTGAGCGCCGCGGTCAGCTGCGCCGTCAACGCGGCGGCGCGCGACTTCAGGCCACTGACCTCCTGCTGCAGCCGGGCCTGCTCGATCGCGTTGCGCGACTGCAGGTCCTGGGCCGTGGCGGCGAGCTGCTCATGCTGCTTGCGCAGCTGGTTCGCCTTGTCGATGAGTGTCTTCTGGTCGTTGGACAACATCGTCAGGTCGGAGGCCGCCGCGAGGTCCTGGTCGGGATCCTTGCCGCCGATCAGTGCCGGTATCCCGAGCGCCGCCGGATCCTTGTAGGTGCTCGCGGCCAGGCGCGCCAGGGGCTCGCGGATCTGGTCGAGCTGCTCGTCGGCGACGCCGAGGTCGGCCAGGGTCTTCTTCAGCTTCTCCTCGGAGGACTTCAGCTGCTTGCTGCGGTTCTCCCACGTCTTGGTCGCCTTGGCCAGCTCCGCACTGGCCTGGTCGGCCTGCTTGCGGAGAGCTTCGACGCTGTTCGGCGAGGGTGTCTGGGAGGCGGAGGACCGGTCCGAGGCACCGGCCACCCACAACGACGTGAACACCGAGATCGCCGCGATCAGCGCCACCGGACGAGGGCTTCGCACGGGGATCCTTCCGGGGGCTGGCGACTGACTGACGCTGCTCGACCGTACTACAGGTGCCCCTGTGGTCAGACGCCTCATTGTGACGGCCGGGTCATGGGTCATCCGTTCGGTTTGCGCCGGCACACCTCCCAGATCCACGGCCATTTCCTCAGGCTCGTCGGGCAGGCCGTGGCCGGGGCCGAGCGGGAGGGCGTGTGGGTGGCCGGGGGACGGGAGGGCACCGAGGTCACCAGGGGTCGCGCGGGCACGGGGGTCGGCCCCGACCGGCGGGGCGGGACGTACGCGCCCCAGGTCGGTACGGGCGGCGCCGCCTCCGCGGGGCTCCGGCCGGGCCGGGCGCGCTCGGCGGCGTGCTCGTGCGGCCCGCCGCCGAGGGTCAGCCCCGCGACGAGCAGGCCGGCCGCCGCGATCGTGCCCGCCAGCAGCGTCATGCCGTAGCGGAAGGGCAGAACCTCGAACCGGGCCCAGAGACGGCGCGCCATGACGGTCGGAACCAGAGCCGATGCCCACCTGTGTCGCCGATCCACGCGAGCAGGGTAGCGAGGAACGCCCCGTTGTGCCTCCGCTCCGGTGGGTTACCAGGTCAGCGCCGGAGCCGGCCGACCGATCCGGGCAGTGCCACACCTCGGGCTGCTCTCGTCCAGGTGCCGCTCGCCTGGGATACTCGCTGTTTATGGGGATACCGATCTTGTTGACCGTGGATGACGATCCGTCGGTGTCCCGGGCGGTGGCCCGTGACCTGAGACGCCGGTACGGACGGGACTTCCGGGTGGTACGCGCCGACTCGGGGCAGGACGCGCTCGAAGCGCTGCGCGAGATCAAGCTGCGCGGCGACACCGTCGCGGCGATGCTCGCCGACTACCGCATGCCGCAGATGGACGGCATCGCGTTCCTCGAACAGGCCATGGACCTGTTCCCGCACGCGCGGCGCGCGCTGCTCACCGCGTACGCCGACACCGACGCCGCCATCCAGGCGATCAACGTCGTGGACGTCGACCACTACCTGCTCAAGCCCTGGGACCCGCCGGAGGAGAAGCTCTATCCGGTCGTGGACGCGCTGGTGGAGACCTGGCGCGCGGTCGGCGACCGGCCCGTGGAGGAGACCAAGGTCATCGGGCATCGCTGGTCAGCCCCGACGTACGAGGTGCGTGACTTTCTGGCGCGCAACTCCGTGCCGTACCGCTGGTACTCGGTGGACGAGCCGGAGGGATGCCGGCTGCTCGAGGCGGCCGGCGCCGGGCCCGAGGACATCCCGGTGCTGATCACTCCGGACGGCAAGGTGCTGCGCTCGCCGACCGGAGCGGAGATCGCCTCCGTGGTCGGCCTGTCCACCGAGCCGGCCGCCGAGTTCTACGACCTGATCGTCATCGGCGGCGGGCCCGCGGGCCTGGGCGCGGCGGTGTACGGCGCCTCGGAGGGCCTGCGGACCGTGCTCGTCGAGCGGCAGGCGACCGGGGGACAGGCCGGGCAGAGCTCCCGGATCGAGAACTACCTCGGCTTCCCCGACGGCGTGTCCGGCAGCCAGCTCACCGAGCGGGCCCGCCGGCAGGCGCGCAAGTTCGGCGCCGAGATCCTCACCGCCCGCGACGTGGTGGGCCTGGAGGCGCGCGGCTCGGCCCGGGTGATCAGGTTCAGCGACGGCAGCGAGATCGCGGCCCACGCCGTGGTGCTGGCCAGCGGCGTGGCGTACCGGTCCCTGGAGGCGTCCGGCTGCGGCGACCTCACCGGCCGCGGCGTGTACTACGGATCGGCGTCCACCGAGGCGCAGGCGTGCGGCGGCGAGGACGTCTACATCGTCGGCGGGGCGAACTCCGCCGGCCAGGCCGCCGTGTTCTTCTCCCGCCACGCCCGGTCCGTCACGCTGGTCGTACGGGGGGCGTCGCTGGAGCAGTCGATGTCCCACTACCTGATCGAGCAGCTCCGGGCCATCGAGAACGTGCACGTACGCGTCGGCACGAGCGTCGTCGAGGCCCACGGTGACGATCACCTGGAGGCCATCACGCTCTGTGAGAGGGAGAGCGGCAAGACCGAGACGGTGCCGTGCGGGCACCTGTTCGTCTTCATCGGCGCGGCCCCGTACACCGACTGGCTCGGCGAGTCGATCCTGCGCGACGAACACGGCTTCGTCCGTACCGGACCGGACCTGCTCGCCGAGGGGCGGCGCCCGGCGGGCTGGAGCCTCGACCGCGATCCGCTGTACCTGGAGTCGTCGGTGCCGGGCGTGTTCGTCGCCGGGGACGTACGCTCGCAGTCGGTCAAACGCGTCGCCTCGGCGGTCGGCGAAGGCGCGATGGCGGTCACTCTCGTGCACCGGTACCTGGAGGAGCGATGAGCACGCTTTCCCCCGACGAACTCCGCACGCTCTTCCTCTTCGAGAAGCTCACGGACGACCAGCTCGCCTGGGTGAGCGCGAACGGCGAGGTCGAGGAGTACGCGGAGGGCACCAAGGTCCTGACCGAGGGCGACCCCGCGACCTGCTTCTACGTGCTGCTGTCCGGCACGCTGCGGATGACGCGGGTGGTGCACGGCGACGAGCTGGAGATGCTCCGCAGCGAGCAGCGCGGGTCCTACTGCGGCGCCACCCAGTTCCTCATGGGGCAGCGTGGCGAGCAGCGCTACTCCGCCTCGGTGTACGCGCTGACCGACACGGCGTTCTTCTCCCTGCCGGCCGCGGAGTTCGGGGAGAAGTTCGGCGAGTGGTTCCCGATGGCGGCGCACCTGCTGGAGGGCATGTTCCTCGGGCGGCGCAACACTGACGCGGTCGTGGGCCAGCGCGAACGCCTGCTCGCGCTCGGCGCGCTGTCCGCCGGCCTGACCCACGAGCTGAACAACCCCGCCGCCGCGGCCGTCCGCGCGACGTCCTCGCTGCGCGAACGCGTCGCGGGGATGCGGCAGAAACTCGCGATGCTCGCCCGTAAGGACATCGACCCGCACCTCCTCGAACAGCTCATCGACGTGCAGGAGACGCTGGTCAAGCAGGTCGCCGACGCGCCGAAGCTGACCGCGATGCAGACCAGCGACCGGGAGGACGAGCTGTCCGACTGGTTCGAGGACCACGACATCGCCGACGGCTGGGACCTGGCCGCGGTCTTCGTCCCGGCCGGGATCACGGTGGAGCGCCTGGACGAGGTCCATGCGGCGGTGGGCGAGGAGTTCCTGAACGCCGCGCTGCGCTGGCTCGGGTACGCCGTGGAGACCGAGTCGCTGATGGGCGAGATCGAGGACGCCACGACGCGGATCTCCACGCTGCTGGCGGCGGCCAAGCAGTACTCCCAGATGGACCGCGCGCCGTACCAGTGGATCGACGTGCACGACGGCCTCGACTCGACGCTGATCATGCTGTCGGGCAAGCTCGGCCACGTCGAGGTGGTCAAGGACTACGACCGGTCCCTGCCGCAGATCCCCGCGTACGCCGGCGAGCTCAACCAGGTCTGGACCAACCTCGTGGACAACGCGGTCGCCGCGATGAACGGCGACGGCCGCCTGACCGTCCGCACCGCACGGGAGAACGACCACCTGCTCGTCGAGGTCGGCGACAACGGCCCCGGCGTGCCGCCGGAGCTCAGCCAGCGGATCTTCGAACCGTTCTTCACGACCAAGCCGGTGGGCGAGGGGACCGGGCTGGGCCTGGACATCTCGTGGCGCATCGTGGTCAAGAAACACCGCGGCGACCTGCGAGTACGGTCCGAACCGGGCGACACCCGCTTTCAGGTCCTGCTCCCGTTCACCGAGTCCACCGACGACACCTGATCGTCGGCGAGGCCCTCGGCTCGTGTGAGACACCCCTGGAGCTGGGGGTGTCAAGCGGCGGTGTTGTGGTGGACTCGGTGTGCCCATGCGGTGGCCGGGTTGTAGGGGGTGCTGGTCTTCAGGCAGCCGTGCAGGATGCCGACGAGTCGGTTGCCGAGTTGGCGGAGGGCGGCGTTGTGGCTGGTGCCGCGTGTGCGGAGCTCGTCGTAGTAGGCGCGGCATCCGGTGTCGTGCAAGATCGCGCAGGATGCCTGCATGTGGAGGGCGTCGAGGAGACGGTCGTTGTGGACGAAGCGGGCGTGGACGGTTTTGGACTTGCCGGATTGGCGGGTGATCGGGCTGGTGCCGGCGTAGTTCTTGCGGGACTTGGCGTCTGCGTAGCGTCCGTCGGCGTCGCCGAACTCTGCGAGTACCCGGGCGCTGAGGATGGGGCCCAGACCAGGCTGGGATAGGTAGATCTCAGCGTCCGGGTGCCGGCCAAAATAGGCCTCGACCTGCTCTTCCATTGCCTTGATCTCGCTGGTGAGGGTCTGCAGGACCGCCACGGTCGCCCGTGTCGTCGCGGCGTAGGCCGCGGTGATGATGGGGCTTTGATCCAGGTGTGGGGTGCTCAGCGCGTCGTGGATCGCCTTTGCCTTGGCCGTGATGTCACGGCGGCGGCCGGTGAGCGCTGCGGTGATCGCCTGTGGGCCGAGTTCGGCGGCCGCCTGTGGGGTGGGGGCCGCCGCCAGCAGCTCCAGGGTGTCGGCGGCGGTCAGCCCCAGGTCTTTGTAGGCCATCAGTGCGGCCGGGAAGTACTCGCGCAGCGCGGCCCGTAACCGGAGCATGTGCCGGGTCCGTTCCCAGATCAGCGTCTGATGCGCACGGGCCAAGACCTTGACCGCCTCGGCGATGCCGGAGTCGGCGGCGACCTGGCGGAGCTGGTGACGGCGGGTCCGGGCCATGTCGGCCAGGGAGCTCGCGTCGGCCTTGTCGCTCTTGGCGCCGGAGACCGACACGATCTCCCGGTGCCGGGCGGCGACCTTGGGGTTCACCCCATACACCTGGTAGCCGGCCGCGATCAGCGCCCGTACCCACGGGCCCCGGTCGGTCTCGATACACACCACCACCTGCGAGGGGTCACCGTCATCGGGCAGGAGGGCCGCGAGGAGTTCATGCAGACCAGACACCCCCGCCACACCCTCGGGCAGCCGGGCCTTCCTCAGCGCCCGGCCCGAGCCGTCCTGAACCTCCACATCATGGTGATCTTCGGCCCAGTCATCTCCGACGAACAACATCGCCGCTCCGCTCCATCGGGGGTATCGATCCAGATCAGCAGCCCGCGAGAGCCCACCGGCGGCCTAATGGACCAGTGCTCACGCCAACCGGCGGGCACGACACCCCATCAGCGGTCCGGCTCCCGACCACCAGCGAGGGCACGATCTCACACCAGGACTCAACAACGGTCCAGGGGCACCGAGTGCTCACCCACCAGCGGCTACCAGGCACCGAGTCTGTCCCACAAACTCACCCGGCACCTCCCATTAGGGGAACCCTCACCTGGGCCTGGCGTGTTGAGGGGGACCCTCACAGCCGCGAGTCTCTTCAGCGGCGGAAGCCGCCTTCGCTGTTGATGATCTGGCCGGTGATCCAGGCGGCGTCGTCGGTGGCGAGCCAGGCGATGAGGCGGGCGGGGTCGTCCGGCGTTCCCCAGCGGCCGGCCGGGAAGCGTCGGCGTACCTCCTCGTGGGCGGCGGGGGGAGCGTAGCCGGTGTCCACCGGACCGGGGTTGACCGCGTTGAGGTTGATCCCCTGGTCGGCGAGGTGGTCGGCCAGCGTCGGAGTGATGGCGGCGAGGGCGCCCTTGGCACTGGCGTACGCGACCTCGTCGCGCATCGGACCGAGGTTCTGCCCGGAGGTCATGAGGATGACCCGGCCGCCGGCCCGCCCGTCGTGCCGGGCGGCGAACGCCTGGGTGAGCAGGATGGTGGAGCGGGTGTTCACGGCCCAGTGCGCGTCGAGCATGGCCGCGTCCAGCGTGCCGAGCGGACCGTCGCCACCGCTGCGCGCGTGGTTGCAGACGAGGATGTCGAGGTGCCCGAACGCCGCCACGGCCGCGTCGACGAGACGCTCGGGCGCGCCGGGCTCGCCGAGGTCCAGGCCGAGATGGTGAAGAGAGGCGTCTTCGGCGAGGACCTCGCGGACACCGTCGACCACCGCCTCGATGCCGCCGGGGTCGGCGCCCCAGGGCTGCTCGGCGTCATGCGGAACATGATGGTGGAGGAAGACCCCGGCCCCGAGCCCGGCCAGCCGCCGCGCGACCGCGAACCCGATCCCGGCCCGGCGGCTGACCCCGGTGACGAGCGCGACCCTGCCGCGCAACGCTTGCGATGAGGCGAACTCGGCAGCACGCATGCCCGCCAGCCTGAACGCACGAGGACGGCAGCGGCAACCCGTTTTCAACCCGCCCCGACCGCCACCGGGACCACCTGCGAAGGCGCCTGACCACCGACCCGCGACTCGTCCCTGCGAGATCGAGTTGCACCGTTGATCGGGTCGGCCGGGGCATCGGTCGGTGGATCACGGATCCGGGAACGCCCGGGCGGGTCGTGGGCGATGACCGTCACCGCGTGCGGCGTCCGCGTCGGTCGGTCCGCTGTGAGAGGCTCGCGGGCATGCGGCTGAGCTGTTCCGGCGCGCGGTGGCCGACCACAGGGGCGGGATCTCGGCTGGGGCGCGGCCTGTCGATGCTCGTCTCCCTGGCGGTCATCGTCACCCTGCTCGGGAGTGCGCCGGGGTTCGGGACGGCGCACGCCACCGCGAGGGAGAACACGGGCGGGCCGGTGGTGGTCGTGGGCGTGCCCGGCCTGCGGTGGGACGATCTCGGCCCGCGGGACGCCCCGAATCTGTGGCGCCTGGCCGGACGCGCGGGACTGGCGAACCTGTCCACATACACCGTGTCGGGGGTCACCTGCCCGGTGGACGGCTGGCTGACGGTCTCCGCGGGTCAACGGGCATCGTTGAACGGCAGCGAGCCGGCGGTGTGCGACCTGCCCGCGCCGCCGTCCCCGCGCGGGTCCGGGGCGATCGTGCCCGGCTTCGCCCAGATTCGTGCCCGGAACCTGCGCGGAAAGTACGCCGCACGGGTCGGTTCGCTGGGCACGGCGATCCACCGGTCGGGCGGGCTGACGATGGCGGCCGGGCCGGGGGCGGCGTTCGCCGCAGCCGACGTCCGGGGACGAGTCGACTTCTACTCCCCGGTGCCGGAGGCCGTTCCCCCGACCAGATGGGCTTCGGTCAGGCTGGCCGTGGTGGATGTCGATGACATCCAGCGCGTCTATCCCCGGGCCGGATCGGCGACCATCAGCCGAACGCGGCGGGCAGCCGCCGTGCGGCAGGCCGACCGCCGTATCGGCAGTGTGCTCACCGCGCTTCCGGCCTCGGCGAAAGTCGTGGTCGCGGGCGTGTCCGACACCACCCGGCGGAACTCACTGCACGTCCTCATGGCGGCCCCGGGCCTTCGCCCGCGGTATCTGACCTCTGCTTCGACCCGGCGACAGGGTCTGGTGACCCTGACCGATCTGACCGCCGGCGCGCTGTCGGCCGCCGGCGTCCCGGCTCCGGCGGCCGTCGTCGGCAGAGCCTGGCATCCGGAGGGCAAGCCGGTCACGGTGGCCGCGGCGGCGGACTCGTTCGGCGACGCCAACCGCGCCGCCGAGATCAGCCGGCACACCATGACACCGTTCTGGATCGCGTTCATGGCCGGGCAACTGCTCCTGTACGCGGCAGGTGCGCTCGCGCTGCGGCGTAACTGGCAAGGCGGACGACGGCGCCGCGTCCTGACGGCGACCCGGACGGTCGCGTTGTGCGGGGCGGCCGGGCCGCTGGCGACCTACCTGGTGAACCTGCTGCCGTGGTCACGTTTCCCTCATCCGGTCACCACGATGTTCGCCGGCGTCGCCGGCTTCGACATCCTCCTCGTCACAGCGGCGCTGGCAGGCCGGTGGCGGCGCGACGTCATCGCACCCGGCACGATCATCGCCGCCCTGACCATGGTCACGTTCGCCGCCGACGTGATGACCGGCGCACGGCTGCAGTGGGACAGCGTGACCGGATACAACCCGATCATCGCGGGGCGCTTCTACGGATTCGCGAACATCGCCTTCGCCGCCTACGCCACCGCGGTTCTGCTCACCGCCGCCGGCCTCGCCCACCTGCTGGTCACCCGCGGTCATCGCCGTGAAGCCGTGATCGTCGTCCTGGTACTCGGTGCCGCCGCCGAGGTGGTCACCGCATGGCCGGATTGGGGCGCCAAGTTCGGCGGAACCATCGCCTTCATCCCGGGCATCGTTCTCACCGCCCTGATCGTCGCCGGCCGCCGGATCTCACCCGCGCACGTCGCGGGATGCCTGGCCGCCGGTGTGGTCGTCATCGCGACCTCGGCGTTCATCGACTACTTGCGCCCTCCCGCAGATCGCACCCACCTCGGCGAGTTCGCCGGCCAAGTGGTGAACGGGCAGGCCGCCACGGTCGTGACCCGCAAGGCCGGAGCGATGCTGCGAAGCGTCGGCCACTCCCCGGAACTGACCGTCTTGACCGTGGCCGCGTTGCTGTTCTTGTGGCTGGCGCTCATCCGTCCGACTCGATGGCGCGCCGGGGCCCTCGAACTGGCCTACGGACGAGCACCCGCGCTCCGCGCGGGCCTGGTCGGTGCTTTCGCGACGTCGATGATCGGATTCCTGGTAGAGGACTCAGGGATCAGCGTCCCGGGGATCGCTTTGGCCATCGCAGTGCCCCTCGCACTGGCCGCCGCCACGCGCACGCTCGCCATCCACCGCCGAGCAGCCGGGGCGTCACTGGCTGAGGATGGTGATGGATAGGCGGGAGTCGACGGAGGCTCTGGCCAGGGCGGCGGCTTGGGGGCGGTCGGTGCGGACGACGATCAGGGCGCCCTCGTCCGAGGCCGGGGCCGGTTTGGGGACGGCCAGGATCGGCACGGAGGACGCCACGGTGCGGGCCGGGGTGGGGCTGTCGGGGCGGGCGGCCAGTACGTCCACGCGGTCGCCCGGGTGGAGCAGGCGGGCGACGGCGGCGTCGGCCAGGCGGATCGGGGTGGCGACGGCGGCCGGGTCGTCTGCCGTCAGGAGGCCGCCTGACCGCAGGCGGGCGTCGGTCAGGGGCTCGCCTCGGCGGACGGGGCCGGACAGGGTCCGGCCCGTCGCCACGCGCACCAGGCCGGACGGGACCGCGGCTCGCGGTAACGACCTCGCGGTCACATCGCGGGTGGCCAGCGTGGTGCCCGCGGGCAGGTCGCGGGCGGCCACCCACACGCGGACGCCGCCGCCGTGCGGCCGGGCGGCGGCCAGGCCCAGGGCGGCCGCGGCCGCGGCGAACACCGCGGCCAGCAGCCGGCGATGCCGGCTCAGCACCGCCCTCATGGCAGGTCGAACGGAAGCTTGAGCCCGTCGAGGGCCTGCGGGCACAGACATTCGCGCTCGGCCGGCAGGCCGGCGACGATGTCGGTGACCAGGCCGCGCAGGCGGTCGACGTTTTCGGCGAACACCTTCAGCACCTCCTCGTGCGTCACCCCCGCGCCCTCTTCGACGCCGGCGTCCAGGTCGGTCACCAGGCACGCCGGGATGTAGCACAGCGCCAGCTCACGGGCGAGCACGGCCTCCGGGTGCCCGGTCATGCCGACCAGCGTCCAGCCCTGCCCCGCAAACCACTGGGACTCGGCCCGGGTCGAGAAGCGCGGCCCCTCGACGACCACGAGCGTGCCGCCGTCGACCGGCTGCCAGCCCGCCGCGGTCGCCGCCTCGACGGCCGTGCGGCGGCCGGCCGGGCAGTAGGGGTCGGCGAACGACACGTGGATCGCGCCGCCCTCCTCGTAGTAGGTCTGCGCGCGCCCATGGGTGCGGTCGATGAGCTGGTCGGGGACGCAGAGCGTGCCGGGCCCGTACGCCGTGGTGAGGGACCCGACGGCGCTCGGCGCCACCACCTGCCGCACGCCCAGGGACCGCAGCGCCCAGAGATTGGCGCGGTAGGGGATCTTGTGGGGCGGGAAACGGTGGTCGCGGCCGTGCCGGGGCAGGAAGGCGACCCGCCGTCCCGCGCCTCCGCCCGGCAGCGTGCCGATGGCGATGGGGTCGCTGGGCGGGCCGTAGGGCGTGGTGACCTCGACCTCCTCGACGTCGTCGAGGAAGGAGTAGAAACCCGAGCCGCCGATCACACCGATCTCTGCATGCATGAGCGGGACATTAGCGGCCCGCCGAACCACCGCGCGAGGCCCCTGCGCACCTGTGGACAACCGAAAACGCGATATGTCTTGACTGGCCGGACAAACGCGTAATATCTTCTCGCAAAACGAGAGGAAGATACATGAACAGGAGACTCGTACGGCTCCCGGCGAGCCGCCGTACGAAGTGGCTGGTCCTGGTCGGGTGGCTGGTCCTGCTCATGGCCGGCGGCACGCTCGGCGGCCGGCTCCAGGGTGTGACCCAGAACAACGCCGACGCCTACCTGCCCGGCAGCGCCGAGGCCACCCAGGTCATCAAGCTCCAGGACAAGGTGCACAAGGAAGACGGGATGCTCGCCGTCGTCTCGTACGAGCGCCGCAGCGGCATCACCCCGGCCGACCAGGCGGACGCCCGGCAGGCCGCCGCGCAGCTCGCCCGCATCGGTCCCGTCACCGGACCGCTCATGGCCAAGGACGGCCGGGCGATGCAGCTCCTCGTGCCGATAACCGGCGACGGGGACGGCGTGCTGAAGGCCGTCGACACCATCCGCCACACCGTGGAACGCGCCCCGCCCGGGCTGGACGTCCGCGTCACCGGCCCCGCCGGCGGGCTGTCCGACGCGGTCAAGGTGTTCGGCAGCATCGACGGCACCCTGCTCCTGGTCACGCTCGCGGTGGTCGTGCTGATGCTGCTGCTGACCTACCGCAGTCCGTTCCTGTGGGTCGTCCCGCTGATCGCCGCCGGCTCGGCGTACACGCTGTCGCAGGGCGTGGTGTACCTGCTCGCCCGGGCCGGCCTCACCGTCAGCGGGCAGAGCACCGGCATCCTCGCCGTCCTCGTCTTCGGAGCCGGCACCGACTACGCGCTACTGATCATCGCCCGGTATCGCGAGGAGCTCCACCGCCACGAGGACAAGCACGAGGCCATGCGGCTCGCCCTGCGCCGTGCCGGACCGGCCGTCCTGGCCAGCGGCGCCACCGTCACGATCGGCCTGCTCTGCCTGCTCGCCGCCGAGCTCAACTCCACCAGCGGCCTCGGCCCGGTCGGCGCCGCCGGCATCGTCTGCGCGCTGGCCGCCATGACCACCCTGCTGCCCGCCCTGCTGGTGGCCCTGCCACGCGGCGTCTTCTGGCCCGTCGTGCCCCGGTTCGACCGCGCGTACGACGAAGGCGAGCATGGAGTCTGGGCCGCCGTGGCCCGGTTCGTCGGCAACCGGCAACGCGTCATCTGGATCGGCACGGCGGTCCTGCTGGGCGTCCTGACGCTCGGCCTGACGTCGCTGAAGGTCGGGCCGGTCTCCAGCGCCGGCCAGTTCGTCGGCACCCCCGACTCGGTCGTCGGCGAACAGGCGATCGCCCGGCACTTCGCCGCCGGTACCGGCAACCCCGCCGTGGTGATCGCGCCGACCTCGCCGGGACTGCACGACGCGATCGCGGGCACCCCGGGCGTCGCCCAGATCGGCGAGCCCGTCACCGGGAGCGGTTACACGCAGTACGAGGCGACGCTCGCCGATCCGCCGGACAGCCCGGCCGCGCGCGACACCGTCGACCGGCTCCGGGCCGCCGTACACCCGCTCGGCGGCCGGGTCGGCGGCACCACCGCGATCAACGTGGACACGCAGCGCGCCGCCGTCCACGACGGCAAGGTGATCATCCCGCTGGTCCTCGGCGTGGTCTTCGTGATCCTCGTCCTGCTGCTGCGGGCGGTCGTGGCGCCGCTGCTCCTCATGGGCACCGTGGTGTTGTCCTTCGCCGCGTCACTCGGCGTCTGCGGACTGGTGTTCACCCATGTGTTCGGCTTCGAGGGCGTCGACTCCGGGTTCCCACTGGAGATCTTCATCTTCCTGGTCGCCCTGGGGGTGGATTACAACATCTTCCTGCTCACCCGGGTACGCGAGGAGGCGCGGCGGCTGGGGACCCGGCGGGGCGTCCTGCGCGGCCTGACCGTCACCGGCGGTGTGATCACCTCGGCCGGCGTGGTGCTGGCCGCCACCTTCGCGGCACTCGCCACCCTGCCCCTGACCGGGCTGGTGGAGATGGCCTTCGCGGTGGCTTTCGGAGTGTTGCTCGACACCCTGCTCGTACGGTCGCTGCTGGTGCCGGCGCTGGCCTGCGACATCGGCGCAGGCCTCTGGTGGCCGGGCCGGCTACCGACCGTCCCGCGGCGTGAGAGCGAGCCGCGGGCGCGCACGTCGGTCGGCTGAAGGGAAAGGCAGAGCGGGCCCGGCGGCCTCGCCGGGCCCGGTCAGGCCACCTTCTCCGAAGATCCGCTGGACTTCGAGGATGAGGAAGACGACGAGTCGGACGACTTGGATTCCGACTTCGTCTCGGTCTTCGTCTCGCTCTTGGCCTTCGTGTCGTCCTTCTTGGTGGTCTCCTTGGACGTGCTGCTCGTCCCACCGGAGCCCGAACGGCTGTCGGTGCGGTAGAAACCCGATCCACGGAACACGATGGCGGCGGGCGAGAAGATCTTCCGAAGCCGCCCGCCGCACGCGGGGCACTCGGTCAGCGCGTCATCGGTGAACTTCTGCACGACCTCCAGCGGCTCACCGCATTCCGTGCAAGCGTACTGATACGTCGGCACGAGATCCTCCTTGCTGCACAGGCCACGTGGGGCAACCTGGCACTCTCACCTGATGACTGCTAAGTGTACGGGGCGCCGGATCATTCCCGACCAGGGCTCACGCATCCCCTCGCTCGCCGTACCAACCGGCCAGCTTGCCGCGCCGGCTGATCGCGCGCAAGCGCCGTTCGGCCGGGCCGCGGGCGTCGCTCGTCGTGACGACCAGCAGCTCATCGCCCGCCTGCAGGCGAGTGCTGGGCTCGGGTACGAAGCTCTTGCCGTCCCGTACGACGAGGGTGATCGACGCGCCGGCCGGCATCCGCAGCTCGAAGATCTCCACCCCGTCGAGCCGGGACTCCGGCGGGATGCGGATGGTCAGCAGGTCCGCGTGCAGTTCCTCCAGCGGCGCGGCCTCGACGTCGATCTCGCGGCTCGCCTCGGAGACGGCGACGCCGAGCGCGCGGGCGAGCCAGGGCAGCGTCGGCCCCTGGAGCAGCGTGAACACCACCACGATGATGAACACCTGGGCGAACAGCTCGTCCGCCCCGCTCACGCCGGCCGTCATCGCCACCGTGGCGAGCACGATCGGCACCGCCCCGCGCAGCCCCGCCCACGACAGGAAGGCCTTCTCCCGCCAGGCGAGCCCGAGGAACGGTGTCGACAGCAGCACCGACAGCGGCCGCGCCACCAGGACCAGCGCGAACCCGCACACCAGCGCCGGCCAGATCTGTGCCGGCAGCTCGGACGGCGAGGCCAGCAGGCCGAGCATGATGAACAGCCCGATCTGAGCGAGCCACGCCAGCCCTTCGGCGAATCCACGGGTCGCCGGGCGGTGCGGCAGCGGGCTGTTGGCCAGCACGAGCGCCGCGACGTACACCGCGAGGAACCCGCTGCCGTGGATCAGGGAGGTCTCGCCGTACGCGCCGATCACCAGGGACAGCACCGCGAGCGGGTACAGGCCCGAGGCCGGCAGCGCCAGGCGCCGCAGCGCGAACGCGCCGATCCATCCCACGACCAGCCCGATCACACCGCCGATGATCAGCTCGGCCACCAGCTCACCGGCCATCGTGAGAGTGCTGGGGACGTGCCGGGCGGTCAGCGCGAGGACCAGGATGATCACTGGCGCGTCGTTGAAGCCGGACTCGGCCTCCAGAACGCCGGACAGCCGTGAGGGCAGCGGCAGCCTCCGCAGCACCGAGAACACGGCCGCGGCGTCGGTCGGCGCCAGCACCGCGCCCAGCAGCACGGCGTTGCGCCACTCGGCGCCGATCAGCCAGTGCGCGGCGGCGGCGACCACCGCGATGCTGACCGCCGTACCGGCGATGGCCAGCGAGAGAGCCGCCGGCACGCCCTCACGTACGTCCGCCCATCGGGTGGTCAGGCCGCCCTCGGCGAGGATCAGGATGAGCGCGGCCAGGCCCAGCGTCTCGGCGAGCGCCGGATCGTCGAAGCGGATGCCGAACCCGGCCTCCCCGAGCAGCAGCCCGAGCGCGAGGTAGAGGAGCAGGCTGGGCAGTCCGGTGCGATGCGCCACGCGTACGGCGACGATGGCCGTGATGAGCACGAGGGAGCCGAGCAGCAGCCACAGATCGAGTTTCACCGCTCCCCCTCACTGTGGCTTCTGCCGGGTTCAAAACCGCGCCTGCCGGGCCCCTCACCGTGCCCCTGCCTCGGTGGCACCGTCACGAAACGGCAGGCCGGGCCGCTAGCGGCGGCGGATCACCGAGTCCACACCGTTGACCACGTCCGACACCGGCCGCCCCTCGACCGCGGCCCGCACGTTGTCCATGACCATGGTGATGATGTTGCTCTGGGCCCGCCGGGTCCCGCCTGCGGCGTGTGGTGACAGCAGGACGTCGTCGTGGCCGCGCAGCGGATGGTCGGCGGGCAGCGGCTCCTGGTCGTACACGTCGAGCGCGGCGCCCGCGAGCCGCCCGTCGTCCAGTGCCGCGAGCACGGCGTCATCCGGCGCGATCCCGCCGCGCGCGACGTTGATCAGCAGCGCGCCGTCCGGCAGCAGTGCGAGGCGTTCGGGGCCGAGAAGCCCGCGCGTCTCGGCGGTCAGCGGCAGGCAGACGACCACGACGTCGGAGGTGGCGAGCAGTTCGTCGAGGTCCTTGTAGACCCCCTCCGGGCGACGCCGGCGCGACCAGTACGCCACCGGGCAGCCGATGGCGGAGAACAGCCGCGCGGCCTCGGTGCCGATCGCGCCCATCCCCAGAATCCCGACGCGTCGGCCGCCCAGCTCGTCCGCGCCGTGCGCGGCGGCCTCCAGCTGCGGCCAGCCGCCCGAGCGCATCCGCCGGTCCGACCAGGTGAGGCGGCGGGACAGGTCGAGAGCGGCCGCGAGGGCCCATTCCGCCACCGACCGGGTGTTCGCCCCGGCCGTGTTCGCCACCGGCACGTTCGCGGCGGTCAGCGCGTCGAGGTCGCAGGAGTCGACCCCGACCGACGGCATCTGCACGAACGCCAGGTGCGGCGCCGAGGCCACCGCCTCCGCGTCCATGGCCAGCAGACCGGTGTAGTCGCCGACGACCAGCTCCGCCTCGGAGAGTGCCGCGCGCAGCCCCTCCCGGTCGCGGGTGGCCGGAACGCTCACCTCCGCGCCCAGCGGCTCGAAGAGGCCCCGGTTCATCTCCTCGCCGAGCGGCATCAGGGCGAGCAATCGCCACGGCGTGCCGTTCACGAGACCGCTCCGGTCGTCCGGCGCACTCACCATCTCCTCACGAATCAGGGTGTTCAGCCCGATTCTTCTGTACCGGAGGAATCTCCGCTACGCCGAGAGAGTGTGATCAGCACCTCTTTTGTGATCAAGTGAAACGGGTGATGCCCCGCGAGGGCGTCACGACGGCGCGGACCGCGCGGTCGTGCGGCTCGGCGGGCACCGAGCCGAGGAGCTCGGAGTCGTACACCGCCGCGACCGTCAGGATGCCGGGGTCGACACGCGCCAGCACCCGGTCGTACGAGCCGCCGCCGCGCCCGAGGCGGGTGCCGGTCGAGGACGACACCGCCAGCGCCGGCACGATGATCAGGTCCGCCCCGCGGACGGCCGTGACGCCGCGCGGCGGCTCCACCGGCTCGAGCAGCCCGTACGGGCCGGGGCGCAGGGAGTCGGGCCCTTCGTAGGAGGCCCAGTCGAGGTCGCCGCCGGGCAGCAGCCTGGGCACCAGCACGTACGTCCCGCGCTTCCACAGCGCGAACAGCAGGCCGTGAGTGCCCGGCTCGTCCCCGATCGAGACGTACGCCGCCACGGTGCCGGCCATCTCGGCCTCCGGGAGCGTGAGGAGCGTGTCGCGCAGGACCCGGGCGGCCGTGGCACGCGTCTCCTCGCTCAGCCCGGCGCGCGCGGCCAGCAGCCCGGCCCGCAGGGTCGTCTTGTCCTCGGCGATGTCACGCACGAGACCATTCTCCCGCCCTCCGCGACCGGAACTCGCGGACCCGCGCGGGCGTCCCGTGGGAAGTCGGGGACTAGGGTCTTCCCATGGTCGACCACGAACCCGTAACCAAGGCGGTCGTCCCCGCGGCCGGCCTTGGAACCCGCTTCCTGCCCGCCACGAAGGCGACCCCCAAAGAGATGCTGCCGATCGTCGACAAGCCGGCGATCCAGTACGTCGTCGAGGAGGCCGTGGGCGCCGGTCTGAACGACGTCCTCCTCGTCACCGGACGCGGCAAGCGCCCGATGGAGGACCACTTCGACCGCGCGTACGAGCTGGAAGAGGCGCTCCGCGCGAAGGACGACCCCGAGCGCCTCGCGGCCGTACGCGAGTCCAGCGAGCTCGCCAACGTCCACTACGTACGCCAGGGCGAGCCCAAGGGCCTCGGGCACGCCGTCCACTGCGCCCGCCAGCACGTCGGCGACGAGCCGTTCGCGGTGCTGCTCGGCGACGACCTCATCGACGCGCGCGACCCGCTGCTCAAGCGGATGCTCGAGGTGCGCGCCGAGTTCGGCGGCAGCGTCGTCGCGCTGATGGAGGTCGAGCCCGAGCAGGTGTCGCTGTACGGCTGCGCCGCGATCGAGCCCACCGCCGAGGACGACGTCGTCAAGGTGACCAACCTCGTCGAGAAGCCGGTGCCCGGTGAGGCCCCGAGCCGGTGGATCATCATCGGCCGCTACGTCTGCGACCCGGCCGTGTTCGACGTGCTGGAGAAGACCCCGCCCGGCCGCGGCGGCGAGATCCAGCTCACCGACGCGCTGATGACCCTCGCACAGCGCGACCGGTCCCAGGGCGGCCCGGTGCACGGCGTGCTCTTCCGCGGACGCCGCTACGACACCGGCAACAAGCTCGACTACCTGCGCACGGTGGTGCAGTTCGCCGCCGACCGGCCCGACCTGGCCGCCGAGTTCCTGCCGTGGCTGCGGGAGTTCGTGGCCAGGCAAGACGCGTCATGAAGACCGTCGACGAGCACCTCGCCGACATCCTGGCGGCGACGCGCCCGCTGCCGCCGCTGGAGGTCGCCCTCCTGGAGGCGCTGCACGGCGTGCTGACCGAGCCGGTCACCGCGCCCGTCGACCTGCCGCCGTTCGACAACTCCGCCATGGACGGGTACGCCGTGCTCTCCTCCGACGTCGCCGGGGCGTCGGAGACGTCGCCGGTGAGCCTGTCGGTGGTCGGCGACATCGCCGCCGGCGACCAGGGCACCCACGCCATCCGGCCCGGCCTGTGCGCGCGGATCATGACGGGTGCCCCGGTGCCGGCCGGCGCCGACGCGATCGTGCCGGTCGAGGCCACCGACGGCGGCACGGCCAAGGTCACGATCCGGCAGGCCGCCGAGCCCGGACGCTACATCCGGCGCAGCGGTGAGGACGTCACCGCGGGCCAGACCGTTCTGCAGGCGGGCACGCGCCTGGGCGCCTCCCAGGTCGGCATGCTCGCCGCGGTCGGCCGGGCCCGCGTCTCCGTACGGCCGCGCCCGCGCGTCGTCGTGCTCTCGACCGGCAGCGAACTGGTCGAGCCCGGTGGCACCGTCGGCCCGGGCCAGATCTGGGACTCCAACAGCTTCGCGCTGACCGCCGCCGCCACCGAGGCCGGAGCCGTCGGCTTCCGGCAGGGGTCGATCGGCGACGACCCCCGCCGGGTGCTCGCCGCCATCGAGGAGCAGCTCGGCTTCGCCGACCTGGTCGTCACCTCCGGCGGGGTCAGCATGGGCGCCCGCGACGTGGTCAAGGAGGTGCTGTCGGGGCTGGGCACGATGAAGTTCGAGCAGGTCGCGATGCGGCCGGGCAAGCCGCAGGGGTTCGGCCTGCTGGACGGCCGCACGCCGGTGTTCACCCTGCCGGGCAACCCGGTCAGCGCCTTCGTGTCCTTCCAGGTCTTCGTACGGCCCGCGCTGCGCGCCCTCCAGGGCCTGCCGCCGGAGCCGCTGCCGACCGTGACGGCGCACCTCGCCTCGCCGGTCAGGTCCCCCTCGGGGCTGCGGCACTTCCTGCGCGGCGATCTTCGTTACCGCGACGGCGCCTACGAGGTGAGCCCCGCGGAGGGCCAGGGGTCCCACCAGATCTTCGCGCTCGCCACGTCCAACTGCCTGATCGTGGTGGGGGAGGACGTCACGGAGCTGTCCGAGGGCGACCGGGTCGAGGTGCTGAGGCTGCCATGACGGATCCTTCCGGGTTCTCCCACCTCGACGAGTCCGGCGCGGCCCGCATGGTCGACGTCTCCGCCAAGGAGGTCTCGGCGCGCACCGCCACCGCGAGCGGCTTCGTACGCCTGTCGGCCGACTGCGTCGCGGCCCTGCGCGCCGGGAACGTTCCCAAGGGCGACGCGCTGGCCGTGGCCCGCATCGCCGGCATCCAGGCGGCCAAGCGCACGCCCGACCTCGTCCCCCTCTGCCACCCGATCGCCATCCACGGCGTGACCGTGGACCTGGCCGTCCACGACGCGGGTGTCTCCATCGAGGCCCAGGTGCGCACCGCGGACCGTACCGGCGTGGAGATGGAGGCGCTCACCTGCGTCTCCGTCGCGGCTCTGGCACTGATCGACATGGTCAAGGCCGTCGATCCCGCCGCGGTGATCACCGACGTGCGGGTCGAGGAGAAGACCGGTGGCAAGACCGGTCACTGGCGGCGGCCCGGCGGAGAGGAGCGATGATGCGGGCCCTGGCGGTCACCGTGTCGAACCGTGCGTCGGCGGGCGTCTACGAGGACACCTCCGGGCCACTGATCGTCGCCGGGCTGCGCGAGCTCGGCTTCGAGGTCGGCGACCCGGTCGTCATCCCCGACGGCGAGCCCGTCGAGAAGACGCTGCGGGAGGCGGTCGCCGCGGAGTACGACGCGGTGATCACGAGCGGCGGCACCGGGCTCACCCCCCTGGACCTGACGCCGGAGATGACCCGCCGGGTGATCGAACGCGAGATCCCCGGCATCGCGGAGGCGATCCGCCTGACCGGCTTCGCGAAGATCCCGACGGCGGTGCTGTCCCGCGGCCTCGCCGGCGTGGCCGGCCGTACGCTGATCGTCAACCTGCCCGGCTCGGCCGGGGGAGTGAAGGACGGCATGGCCGTCCTCGCCGGCGTCCTGCGTCACGCGGTCGACCAGATCGGCGGCGGCGACCACCCGCGTACGTCCTGAGCCGCCCGGCCGATGGTGGCGCACGGCGAGTCTCGGGGCAATCATGGAGGGGTGGATCGTATGCGGGGTTGGCCCGCCACCTTGGCCGAGGGTCCGGTAGGGCTCCGGCCGTTGCGTCTTCGCGACGCCTCCATCTGGCGGGAGGTGCGGATCCGCAACGCCGAATGGCTGCGCCCCTGGGAGCCCACCAATCCGGAGACGCCCCTGTTCCGCAGCGGCATCGGCCCCTACATCAGCATGGCGCAGACGATGCGCCGCGAGGCACGTCAGGGCCTCGCGCTGCCCTGGGTGGTCACCTACGACGGTGACTTCGCCGGTCAGCTCACCATCGGCGCGATCGTGTGGGGCTCCGCACGGTCGGCGCAGGTCGGCTACTGGATCGACAAGAACGTCGCCGGCCGGGGGGTGATGCCGACCGCGGTGGCCCTCGCCGTCGACCACTGCTTCTTCAACGTCGGCCTCCACCGCGTGGAGGCCAATATCCGGCCGGAGAACGCCGCGAGCCGCCGTGTCGTGGAAAAGCTCGGATTCCGCGAGGAAGGCGTCCGCCAGCGGCATCTGCACATCGACGGAGCCTGGCGCGACCACATCTGTTACGCCCTCACCACCGAGGATGTGCCCGGTGGACTGATGTCCCGCTGGCGGGCGAGCACGCGGCAGCCTTTCCCCCGCTGAACCGGCAGATCGCAAAAGATTGGTATCCCGACGTTTATGTGCGGCCCGATCTCGCGACACACCGCCCCGAATACTCGTCAACCACTGACGGTGGGTCCTAGCGTGCGGGACGTGAGCGCGCGCGTATCCAAGGTCGGCGCGGGCCTGGACGCGGCAATGGGGAGGGCTGATGAGCAGTGCAGTCCTCTATTTGGCGATCGTAGCCGTCTGGGGCGTCGTTCTCGTGCCGATGTGGCTCCGCCGCGACGGCGACGGCATCGGCCGTCTCCTGCACCGCCGGGGCGAGCCGCTCGCGACTGACGACCTCGCCTACGAGGAGCCGGACGCGGCGGACGAGAGCGTTCCAGAGGCGGACGTGCCGCCCTCCCACCAGGAGCCCGCGGCGCCTGTGGCCTCTGGGGACCCTGAGGCGCCCGCGGTACGCCGGCGCCGGGCCACCCGGGGCGCCGTCATCGCCCGCCGCCGTCGCCGCACGCTGGGCCTGAGCCTGCTGACGCTGACCGCGATCGTGGTCACCGCGTCGCACGCCGCGCCGTGGTGGTTCACCGTCCCGCCGGTCGTCCTGCTCGCCGGACACCTCTCCCTGCTGCGCGTCGCCGTCCGCATGGACCAGGCCCGCCGCGAGGAGATGCGCCGCCGGGCCGCGGCGGCGCGCGCGGAGGCGGCCAGGCGGGCCCGCGAGGAGCAGCAAGCGAGGGAGACCGAGGCCGCCCGTACGGCGGAGGTCATCGAACTCCCCGCCTGGGCCCAGGAAGAGGTCTACGACCAGTACACCGACCGCCGCGCGGTCGGCGACTGATCCCCTGCACAGACCTTCAGAACGGGTGCGGTGCGGCACGAGCCGGGCCACCGCCTTCGGAGTCTGCCGCACCCCTTCTGATCTTTTTCGGGCGGGCGGCCTCCCGAACCCCCTCGGGTGCGCGAGGAGTGCCCAATGTTTGCTAGCCTTACTGCGTCGTTGGGGCTGTAGCGCAGTCCGGTAGCGCACCTCGTTCGCATCGAGGGGGTCAGGGGTTCAAATCCCCTCAGCTCCACTGTGGACCTGGGACCAGTGTGGTTGGCGACTTTGTCGTCTTCCCCGCTGGTCCTTCGTCATTTTGTCCAGGGGGCGACCCCCTGGAACCCCCGATGTGGGGGCTTTGCCCCCACGCCCCCTCCCGGGCTGGGCTGTTGGTCACGTTATGCCTTCTGGTCAGTTCCACCAGGAGGATCAGGTGTTTTGGTTTACCAGTTGTTCGGCGTAGGCCAAGGTGTACGGGGGCCTGCCGGATGTTGTCCGGGTAGAGGGCGACGTGGTCGGTGGCGCGTCGGCGCGGCGGTACTACAGAGCGCCGAGCGGGAGCGGTCACAGTCCCGGGCGTCGGTGGTCGGCGTACATCCATGCCCACGTGTCGGCCGATGTGGGCTCATCCGGCATCCACAGCACCGGCTTTCCGGTGCCCTCGTCGCCGCGCACGAGCCTGCCCGGGGGAAGCGGAACGGACAGGCTCCGTTCGGCCGCCCTTCCTTCTCCCAGGAGTTCCGGGGCCTGCTCCCGCTCCGGTTCGGTGGGTTCGGCGTTCGTCGGCACAGTGCTCCTAGGGCTTTGCCGCGACTCCGCAGTAGGTCATGACCTCGTGTGGCGCTCGGCGGGGGCCGAAGCCGGGGCGCCACTCCGGGCAGCACACGATGCCGGGTTCGACCAGTTCCAGGCCGTCGAAGAAGGCTCCTATCCCGGCCTTGTCGCGACCCTTCATCAGCGTGGGGATGTCGCTCTCGTTGTAGGCCCGGATGGCTGTTCGCGTCGTCGGCGCATCGGTGCACGCGTGTGTCAGGACGAGATGACTGCCGGAGGGCAGCGCGGCCATCAGTCGCCGTACGAGGCCATAGGCCTCTTCGTCGTCGGCGATGAGGTGGACGACGGCGAGGAGCATGAGGGCGATCGGCTTGCCGAAGTCCAGCGTCTCGGCGGCGGCCTCGAGAATTCTCTCGGGCTCGCGCAGGTCGGCGTCGATGTAGTCGGTGGCGCCTTCGGGGGTGCTGGTGAGCAGCGCACGGGCGTGGGAGAGGACCATCGGGTCGTGGTCGACGTACACGACCCTTGACTCGGGGGCGATCCGCTGCGCCACCTCATGGGTGTTGTCCATGGTGGGCAGGCCGGTGCCGATGTCGAGATACTGCCGGATGCCCTTCTGCTCACCGAGGTGGCGCACCGAGCGGCTGAGGAAGTCCCGGTCCGCTCGTGCCGACTCGACGATGCCGGGCACCAGTCGCGCGACCTTGTCGCCGAGTTCGCGATCGACCTGGTAGCAGTCCTTCCCGCCCAGCCAGTAGTTCCACACGCGTGCCGAGTGCGGGCGGTCCATCGCGGGGGCACGGACGGGTGATTCCGCGGAAGGGTCGTAGCCCTGACATTCCATGGGGGACAACTTTCCACAAGTGCATCCCGGTATGGGGGATATGTGGCGTGAGTCTCGTCATGGAGGACTCGGTGTGCCCGCCCCGGGGCGGCACCTGAACACCATCGGGCGTCGCCCGCGATCTATTATCGCCTGATTCGGCTCTGTGTGATGGGGGCCGTGGTCTTGACAAGGTCTCCCGGAGCATCAGCCCATCTGTGGCGTGCCGAAGATAAAACGACGGAGTGCTTATCTCGAAGATCTTCCGCAAGAGTAAGTTGCGGGCGGGTTGGTTCCCCGATTCACAGTGTGGGCTGCAGTTGCAGGGAGCCGCCCAGTGATTACAACAAGGAGAACGATCTCGGTGCCGGCCTCGCGGCGATCGATCTCGGCGTCAAAAAGTGGTATCGAGTCTTCTTCGAGCATCCGATAATCGCGGCCTGTCTCCGCGCGAATGTCATTCGGCCGTGGGAGGCCGCTTGCCTGCAGCTGACCAGCTGACGGCGGCAGCCGGCCGACTCAGGCCTCGCGCCACGGCCCGGTCCCTTCCTGGGGATGACCGCTGCTCGCCTGGCCGTGGCGTACGGGTCGGTTCGGGGAGAATGCGGTCATGTCAAAGGCGAAGACGGCGGTGGCACCGCCGGGGGCGGCACTCCCCGCGAATGAGGAGAACCGATACCTCGCCAAGGTGAAGACATCGCTGGCCCGTCGCTGGTCGCACACCCGGATGAAGGAGTTGTTCGAGCAGGCCGACCTCGCGCGGTACCTGTGGGCGCTCGACCGTGAGGCGGAGGCACTCGACGTGCTGCGATCGGTCACGTCGATCGTCCATCCGCCGGGCGGCGCGGGAACGCCGAACTACAACGTCTGGAGCCCGGTCGTCACGATGAACGCGATCGAGGCGCGCATCTGCCGGTTGGCCGGCGACGAGGCCGGTGCGGCGGCGCCCGTGTCGCGCCTCATGGCGGATCCGGGCCTGGCCGCGAACCGCGACTTCATCGCGGGCAAGGTCGCCGATGCGCCGGGCGCGTTCGCCGACGCGAACGCGGAGTCCTCGGTGAAGTGGGCGTGTCACAAGCTGTCCCGGACGATCGGCGGGCTGACCTTGCTCTGCGAACTGGGCGTGGCCGGTCACCCCTATGCGGACTGGTACGACGTCGGAGGTCGACCGACTGATCGTCACGGGGCGCGCCCTGCTCGCCTCCCGGCTGAGGGCATCGACACCCTGACCGTCACCGAGCGCGCGACGACGGCTCACGAATGGGGGAGACGTGGGTCACATCGGGGGGATGTCACATCTCGGCGCTCCGTGCCGTCGACAGGGGTGTATCCCGAGAACGGCAAGGAGATCACCATGGAAGCCCGTCTCAACCTCTTCGGCAGCCCCGTCGCGGCGAAGTTCGGCAAGTACATCAACTCGGCGGGCAAGGTCGTGACCGACTCGACGCTGCCGAAGGCGACGCAGGAGCTGGTGAAGATCCGCGCCAGCCAGATCAACGGTTGCGCCGGCTGCCTCGACATGCACACCAAGGAGGCCGCGCACGCGGGGGAGACCTCCGTGCGCCTCAACCTCGTCGCGGCGTGGAGAGAGGCGAAGGTCTTCACCGAGGCCGAGCGGGCCGCCCTGGAGCTCGCCGAGCAGGGCACCCGCCTCGCCGACGCCGCCGGTGGCGTCACCGATGAGGTCTGGGCGAACGCCGCCAAGCACTACGACGAGGAGCAGCTCGCCGCCCTGGTGGCGCTCATCGCCCTCATCAACGCCTACAACCGGCTGAACGTCATCGTCCAGCAGCCGGCGGGCGACTACCAGCCGGGCCAGTTCGCCTGAGCCGTCCCGGTGCCGCGTCAGGCCGGGCCGGACGTTCGGAGTCCGGCCCGGCCTGACGTCGTCTCGACGGCGGCTTCCCCGGCCTGAGGCATCGCGAAGATGCTTTTCATTCCGTGACGGTGGTTATACGGAAAGGATAGGGAGGAGCCGTCGGTGAAACTTTCGTCACGAGTTGTTGGGTGTGTTCGTCAGGGGTTTTCTCGGCCCCCGCCGAGTGGGTAAGGGGCGCGAATCGGCCGGATATGGCCACCGTTTCAGGGATCCTTCTCTTGCCTGCGGATCGAGCAATCGCCTCGGACGTTCTCGATTTCTTTACCTGACCATGGTGGTCAGCGTGCCTGACGGCGGGTGTACGGTGTCCGCGGCACCGCGCCAGGTCTGTCGCACCGGCCGGTGGCGTCCCGAGTCCGCGCAGGTGGGACGCTCGGCATTCCTCGACTACGCCCCTGACCAGGCGGTCATCGCTCTCGTCATTCCCGCGCACGGGCGGCGCTCCCGGGCGCGGCAAGGCGGGCGTCGCTCCGGTGCGGCGCCGGAATGAAGCCTCTCGCCTGGTATGCGAAGAATGTCCGGAAGATGGCCTTATGTCTTATTTTTGTGTTTCCGGAACGTTATACCGGCGGGCGCATTTCGAGTGTTAATCTGCCCGCCAGATCGACCCAAGGGGTGGGTCTTCTCTTTGGGTAATACGTCCATTGCGCAGCGCAACATTGTTGTGCTGTGCCTGAGCTGAGTCCTTGTCTCGCGTTATTGGGCGATCCTCGACAACGCGATCATCGTCTAAGCCTGATCGATTTAGACTTGTTGGACGGTTGATAAATGACAATTCGGCATGTCTCGGTACCGCTGGGAGCCGTTACCGAGACCCTTTCCGAGCGGGCCCTCTCGTTCGCGCGAAATCCGCTGTTCGGCGGCGACCGTCACGTGTTGCACGGTCCCAACCCGTACCGGCGGATGCTCGCGCCGGAGACGTTCGGTGAGATCGACTTCGGCCGCCCGCTGACCGCCCGCGACCGGGTCACGTACCGGTCGCTGGCCGCGCACCGGCTGCTCGGCACGTTCTATGAGTCCGAGACGGTGCTGCTGCCCGAACAGGGGCTGACCGAACTCCGCGGCGACTTCGAGGAGTTCTACGGCACCGGGCTCCGCCATCTGCGCGAGGCCACCATCTCGGACCTGGAGCGGTTCGCCTTCGACTGTCTCGCCGACGAGGTGGACGTCAGCGGGAACTGCACGGTCGACGTCCTCGACGCGTACTTCCAGCACGTGACCGACGAGTCCGAACAGGGCGAGTCGCCGGCGCTGAACGCCATCGCCGCGGCCCGGCGCCCCGAGGTGGCCGCCGACACCTACCTCGTGCAGCTCGCGCTCGACGGGCTCACCGAGGCGTCGGCGATGTCGCGCAACCTCGCCGGAGCCTACGGTCCCGAACAGTCGGCGCTGTTCAAGATCTTCATCGACGAGTTCGGCTACGGCGTCTACGACACCAAGCACACGACGATCTTCGCCAAGATGCTGCGCAGCCGCGCCATGGCGACGCATGTGCACGCGTACTGGAACTTCTACCTGGCCGGGCCGCTCGCCACCAACAACTTCTACTACTACCTTTCCCGCGACCACGCGAAGTTCTTCCGCTACGCGGGAGCGGTCACGTACGCGGAGGCCGTCTTCGCGCCGGCGTTCGTGAAGATGATCAAGGTCTACCGCGAGATCTTCGGCGAGGACGTCGACCTGCACTACTGCGACGAGCACGCCCACATCGACGAGCACCACGGGCGCATCACCCGCGAGCAGGTCCTGCTGGCCCTGGCCGAGAAGCACGGGCCGGGCGTGGTGCCCGAGCTCATGCGCGGCATCGCCGAGGCGCGGCTCGTCGGCGGCTGGTTCGAGGAGGACACCGCGGCCCAGATCCGGTGGGCCGACACCATCCCGCGCCACCGCGAACTCGCCGCCGCCGCCCGTACCGGCGAGCCCCGGCCCGTGCGCGCGAGCGCGGACGGCCCCTTCGGCACCCGCAGCCACGACGGCGCGGTGGTCCTCACCCTCGACACGGGCGAGGCCGACCTGGTCACCAGCGCGACCGGCGAGCCGGAGCGGCTCGTACGCGGCGACGCCGTGCTGATCCCCGCGGGCCGGGTGTACGGGGTCATGGCCGTGTCGCCGGAGTGCCGCTACCTGCTGCACCCGGTCGTGGACGAGCCCACGGCATAAGCCCGGGTTTCCCTCACGGGTCACGCCGACCGGCGTGTCCCGATCCGAGCATGCACCCACGCCCGAAGGAGGAGCCGATGAGTCGTGTCGTGGTGATGGACCTGCGCAGGCACAACACCGTGCTGGTGGGGCACAACCGCTACTTCGTGTTCGAGCCGGACGGACGGCCGCTGCTCGTCCACGACCGGTGCCCCCACCGCGGCGGGCCGCTGAGCCTGAGCCGTCAGACCCCGGACGGCCGCCGGCTCGTCTGCCCCTGGCACGGCACCAAGGTCGGCACCGCGGCCGTGAAACGTACCTCCGTGCCAATGGTGCGCAGCGGCGACGAGGCGGTCGTGCTGCTCCCCGATGTGGAGGACGACACGCCGATCACCGTCATCCACAAGCGCATTCTGGCCAACCTGCCGCCGGAGGACGAGCAGGCGAGGACGGAGCCCTGCCCGGCGCGGGCGGCGGGCGTACACGAGTAGCCGATCGACGATTCGCCGGGTGAACGGCAGAGAAGACGGGTGATCGAAGATGGAAGACGACGTCCAGGCCGGGGGCCTGGTCGACGCCGCCAAGGTTCGGCGGGAGGCCGGGAGACCGAACCTCGAGGGCCTGATCGACTGGGGACACGCCCTGTACGCGGAGGGCCGGTACGACGAGGCGGCCAAGGCGTTCGAGTTCGTCCTCGACGTGGAGGGCGGCAACTGGCGGGCGCTCATCGGCCGCAACCGGGCGATCCGCCGGAGCGTGCCGCGCTGGCACTGGGAGATGCTCCACGACGAGCTGCGCTCGGAGCTGTACGACAAGGCGATCCGGCACATCGTCTCGCCCGAGCACCTGGTCCTCGACGTCGGCGCCGGCTCGGGGCTGCTGTCGATGATGGCCGCGCGCGCCGGCGCCCGGCAGATCGTCGCCTGTGAGGCCCAGCACCCGGTCGCCGAGGTCGCGCGGCGGGTCATCCGCAAGGCCGGGCACGACGACGTGATCACGGTCGTGCCGAAGATGTCCACCCGGATGCGCGTGCCCGAGGATCTGCCCCGCCGCGCCGACGTGCTGGTCACCGAGACGGTCGACTGCGCGCTGCTCGGCGAGGGCATCCTGCCCACGATCGCCCACGCCCGCGAGCACCTGCTCACCGACGACGCGATCATCCTGCCGTGCGGCGGGCGCGTGTTCGCCCAGCTCGTCGAGAGCCCGTCGCTGTACCGCAAGAACCACGTGGGGCAGCTGTACGGTTTCGACTTCACCGAGTTCAACCAGCTGTCCTCCATCGAGTACTTCGACTCGCGGCTCCGCCACCACGAGCACCGCATGCTGTCGGAGCCGATCGAGGTCTTCCGCTTCGACTTCTACCGCGACACCGCCGAGCCACGGCGCGCGGAGTTCGTCGTGCCGCCGTCGGTGGCCGGCACCTGTCACGCGGTCGCGTTCTGGTTCGAGCTCGACCTGGTGCCCGGCCTCAGCCTCACCAACGCCCCGAGCACCCCGAACACCCACTGGAAGCAGGCCGTCCAGTGCCTGCCCGTCCCCATCAGCGTCCAGCCGGACGAACCACTCCTGCTCGACGCCCGGCACGACGGCGTGAACATCCACTTCACCGCCGTCGCCAGCGGCGTACGCACTCTTACGGACGGAGCCGCGGAATGACGCGCGGAATGATGACTGTCACCGGGGTGGACGCCGGCCCCATCGAGGCCTACTGCGCGCAGCGCGTCTTCCGGCCGGGGCCGGAGATCTACATCACCGGCAACCCCTACCGCCGGCCGGTCGGCCCGGACGGCGTGGGCGACCTGGACTTCTCGGTGCCCGCCACGGAGGCGGAGTTCCTCGGGTACCGCCAGCTCATCGCCGGCCGCATCCTGTGCAACGCGTACGAGAGCGACATGATCCTGCTGCCGCCGGGCGGTCTCGCCACGGCCAAGGAGGACTTCGACCTCTTCTACTCCGACGAGGTACGCGGGCTGCGCGACACGATCCGGCCCGGCCTGGAGCGCTACGCGTTCTCCTTCCTCGACGACGCGGTGACCGTGCCGCCCGTACGGACCCTGGAGGAGCTGCAGGCGTACTTCCTCGGCGAGGTCAGCGGCGCGGGCGCGCCCGCCGACCACACCGGGAACAACCCGGCGGTCGAGGAGACCGCGTCGGTGAGCGGCACCATGCGCGCGATCACCGAGTGCCGCCACGCGGAGGAGGCGGCCGGGATGCACCTGATCCAGCTCGCCCTCGACGCGCTGACCGAGGCGTCCGCGATGGCACGCAACCTCGGCGGCTCGTACGGCGTGGAGCAGTCGGAGCTGTTCAAGATCTTCAACGACGAGTTCGGGTACGGGCTCTACCCCGCCAAGCACAGCACGATCTTCAAGGGGATGCTCGCCAGCGTCGGGCTGCGCACGGACCTGCACGCGTACTGGAACTTCTATCTGACCAGCTCGCTCGTCGGCGTGAACTACTTCAACTGGCTCACCGAGGACCATCGCGGCGTGTTCCGCTACATGGCCGCGGTGACCTACCTGGAGTGGCTGTTCGCCCAGGGCTTCGCCGACACCGGCGCCATGCTGCGCGCGGTGTTCGGCGACCGCGTCGACACCAAGTACTGCGACGAGCACGCCCACATCGACGTCCACCACGGCCGGATGACCTACGAGAACCTGCTGCTCGGGTTCGCCCGCGCGCACGGCGACCTGGTCATCCCCGAGCTGGTCCGCGGCATCGAGGACACCAAGCTGCTGCTGCGCCTGGGCGATGAGGACTTCCGCGCGCAGATCCGCTGGGCGGACACGCTGGATGAGCACACCCGCCTGGGCGCCTCCCTGGCCACCTCGGCGCGCGACGACGCCGAGGTCCGCAGGCTGCGGCCCGGCGACCCGTTCACCACCCGCGTGTACGACGCCGACCGGGTCATCGAGGTGACCGGCGGCGAGGTCGACGTGCACGCGTGGGCGACCGACCGGCCGCACCGGCTCGGCAGGGGCGACGCGCTGCTCGTACCGCGCGCGCGGCTGCACGGCCTGACCGCCGTCTCCGGGGCGGCCGATGTGGCCGTACGGACCGTCGAAGGGAGCCCGGCGTGACGACGAACCCGGTCGGCTCGTACAACGAGTGGGACCCGCTGGAGGAAGTGATCGTCGGGGTCATCGACGGCGCCGCCGTGCCGCCGTGGCACCCCGCGATCGAGGCGACCGTGCCGCCGGAGGCCTGGGAGTTCTACCGCCGGAACGGCGGCGGGGCGTTCCCGGCCGAGCAGGTCGAGGCGGCACGCGAGGAGCTCGACGGGTTCGTCCGGATCCTCGAGGCCGAGGGCGTGACCGTACGCCGGCCGGACCCGGTGGACCAGTCGCGCTCCTTCGGCACCCAGGCGTGGCAGTCCACCGGCGGCTCGTCGCACACGTTCCCGCGCGACATCGCGCTGGTGGCGGGCGAGACGATCGTCGAGGCGACGATGGGCTGGCGGTCGTACTACTTCGCCACCCATCCGTTCCGCACGATCTTCAAGGACTACTTCCGGCGCGGAGCCGGCTGGGTCGCCGCGCCCAAGCCGGAGCTGACCGACGCCTCCTTCAACCCGCGGTACGCCGAGGCCAAGCCCGCGGGCGGGCCGTCCAAAGACAACCCGTTCCCGCCGGAGACCTCGGTCATCACCGAGTTCGAGCCGATCCTCGACGCCGGCGACTTCATGCGGTTCGGCCGCGACATCCTCGTGCAGCGCAGCCACGTGACGAACCGGTTCGGCATCGAGTGGGTACGCCGGCTGCTCGGCGACCGGTTCCGGGTACGCGAGGTGGCCTTCGTCGACGACCACCCGATGCACATGAACGCCACGTTCGTCCCGCTGCGGCCGGGCAAGGTGCTCATCAACCCCGAGCGGGTGCCGGAGCCGCCGGAGATGTTCCAAGGCTGGGACATGATCGTCTGCCCCGAGCCGGCCATTCCGGCGGACCAGACCATGTACTTCTGCAGCCGCTGGATCGCGATGAACACGCTGATGCTCGACCAGGAACGGATCTTCGTGGAGGCCCAGGAGACCGAGCTGCTCCGGCTGCTGGAGAAGGAGGGCTTCACGCCCATCCCGGTGCCGTTCCGCACGGTCAACACGTTCGGCGGCGGCTTCCACTGCGCCACCCTCGACGTCCGCCGCCGGGGCGGACCGGAGGACTACTTCACCGGTTAGCCCGGGACTATCCCCTGCCTTCCAACCCTGATCGAGGTCCGCATGTCACACCGCCCGCCGGCGGGCGACGACCGCCCGCTCCTCCTCCTCGTCGCGAGCAGCTACTGGGTCTACCGCGCCTACATCCTGGAGTCGGTGTCGGCGCGGTACCGGCTGTGGCTGCTGAACCCGGCCCCGCCCACCTGGGAGGACCCCTACATCGTCGGCCACACCGTGGTCGACTGCCTCGACCTGGACAAGCTGACGGCGGCGGCCCGCGAGGTGGCCGACCACCACGAGATCGCCGGCGTCTACTGCTACGACGAGGTCTACGTCGAGACCGCGGCGCACCTGAGCGGCGCGCTGGGGTTCACCACCTTCACCCCGGACGCGGTCGCACGCTGCCGCGACAAGAGCGCGACCCGCGAGGCGCTGCGGAAGGCCGGGCTCCCGCAGCCCGCGTCGAAGGCCGTCTCGTCCCTGGAGCAGGCCCGCGCGTTCGCCGCCGAGATCGGCTACCCGGTCATCCTCAAGCCCCGCAACCTCGGCGGCAGCATGGGCGTCCGCAAGGTCGAGCGGCCGGAGGAGCTCGATGCCGCCTTCGCCCTGACCGACGGGGTCCGGATGGGCCGCATCCGCCAGTTCGAGGACTACGTGATCGTCGAGGAGTTCCTCGACGGCCCGGAGATCTCCGTCGAGTGCGTGCTGCACCAGGGCACCTGCACACCGCTGATCGTGGCGCGCAAGTTCCTGGGGGAGGGCAGGTTCGCGTTCGAGGAGGTCGGCCACGACGTGGACGCGAACGATCCGCTGCTGGGCGACCCGCTGATGCGTGAGACGGCGCGCCGCGCGCACGAGGCGGTCGGGTTCACCGACGGCTACACCCACATCGAGTTCAAGCTCACCGGCGGCGCGATGCACGTTATCGAGATCAACGCCCGGCTCGGCGGCGGGATGATCCCGCACCTCGGCCGGCTGACGTCCGGCGTCGACGCGCCGCTCGCGGCGGCCGACGCCGTCGCGGGCCGGGCCCCGGACGTGACGCGCCCCGGGCCGCTCCGCGCCGCGTCGGTCCGGTTCGCCTATCCGCCGTACGACATGGAGATCACCTCGGCGACGGCGCACGAGGAGTTCCTGCGCCCGCCGATCGTCGAGATGCAGGTCGGGACGCAGCCCGGCACGCAGGTACGGCTGCCGCCGCGCGGCCTGGCCCGCAGCGGCTACGTGATCGCGGTCGCGGACACGCTCGCGGAGAGCCGCGCGGCCGTCGCCGGCACCGAACGGTTCTTCACCTTCACCGGAACCCCGCTGGAGCCGGCGTCATGACCACGGGGGAGCCGCACCCGACCGTCCTGTCCACGCTGCGGACCATGAGCGGGCCGGTCCGGGTGCTGGTCCTGGGCAACCTGATCAGCAACCTCGCCGCGTTCCTGAACGCGTTCCTGGTGCTGTTCCTGACCGGGCAGGGCTTCAGCGCGGGGGAGAGCGGCGTCGTCCTCATGGCGCTGATGGTCGGGCGGATCTCCGGATCCGCGGTCGGCGGCTCGGTCGCGGACCGGATCGGCTACCGCTGGGTCGTCACCGGCTCGATGGCCGGGACGGCCGTGCTGACCGCGGCCATCGTGCACGTCCCCAACGTGTGGGTGGGCGCGCTGGTGGCCTGCGGCGCGGGCCTGACCGCGAACGCGTACCGGCCCGCGGCCATGGCGTGGATCGTGGCGGAGACGCCGAAGGACCGGCACGTCATGGTCTTCTCGCTGCTGCGGCTCACGTTCAACGTGGGTTCGACGGTCGGCCCCCTGGGCGCCGCCCTCCTGCTGGCGTACGCCTCCTACGACGCGTTGTTCTACGTCGACGCCGCGACCTCACTGGCCTTCGGCGCCGTCGCCTTCGCCGCGCTCGGGCCCGGCCGCGAGCCGGCCCCCGCGGCGGCCGGGAAGACCGCGAAGCAGGAGGAACGCCCCGGCTACGGGCGGGTGCTCGCCGACCGGCGTTTCCTGCTCGTCGTCCTCGGCCTGTTCCTGACCGCGCTCGCCTACATCCAGAGCTCGGCCGCCCTGCCGCTGTTCGTCAAGGGGTCGGGCCACAGCGCGCAGGTGTACGCGACCCTGCTGACCGTCAACGGGTTCATGGTGATCGCCTGCGAGGTGCTGCTGTCCAAGTGGACGCAGCGGCTGCCGATCGGCGTCCCCATGGCGGCCGGGATGGCGCTGCTGGGGGTCGGCCACCTTCTCTACACCGGGCCCAGCCCGGTGGCGATGCTCGTGCTCGCGACCGTGGTGTGGACGTTCGGAGAGGTCGTCGCCGCGCCGTCGATGATGGCCTACCCCGGTCTCGTCGCACCGCCCGCCCTGCGCGCCCGCTACATCGGCGCGGCGACGACGCCGCAGCAGGTCGGCTACGCCGTCGGGCCCCTCATCGGTACGGCCGGATGGCACGCATGGGGCTCCGGGGTGTGGGTGCTCACCGGAGGTTTCGCGCTGGCCGGCGCGGTGTTCGTCGCGGCGGGCGCGGGGCTGCGCCGCCGGCGCGTCGAGCCGGAGCCCGCCGAACCCGCCCTGGCCTCCTCGGCCGACAGCCAGTAAGACGCCCAAGGAAAAGGTGAACGTCATGGACAGACCAGTCGTCGCGATCGTGCAACCCTTCACCTCGGCGGCGATGATCGCGCCGGCGCTGCGGAAGGCGGGCATCAGCCCGGTCGCGGTGATCGACTACGCGGTCCCGGGGTGGGGCTCGCTGTTCTCCTCGCACGTACCCGGTGACTTCGACGCGATCATCAACCACCACGGCGACCTGGCCGGGACGACCGAACGGCTCCGGGCGCTGGGCCCGATGGGCGTGATCCCCGGCCTCGAGTCGGCGCTGCACCTGGCGCAGGACCTCTCGGACGCGCTGACGCCCGCGTACTCCAACGTGCCCGAGCTGGTGAACGCCCGCCGGCACAAGTACGTCATGCACCAGACCGTCGCCGCCGCGGGCCTGCCGATCCCCCGGCAGATCTGCACCAGCGACGCCGGCGAGGTGGCCGCCTGGATCGAGCGCGAGGGCTTGACCGGACGGGACCTGGTGATCAAACCGACGAGCAGCGCGGGCACCGTCGGGGTGAGCCGGGCGCCGGGCGGGCGCGGGTGGCGCGAGCAGTTCGACGCGCTGCTCGGCACCCGCAACAAGCTCGACGAGGTGGCCGATGAGGTCCTCGTCCAGGAGCAGCTGACCGGCACCGAGTACGCCGTCGACACCGTCAGCCACGACGGGCGGCACTCGATCACCGACATCATCCGCTACAAGCGGGTCCCGTTCGGCGAGGGCATCGCGGTCTACGACAGCGTCGAGTGGCTGCCCTACGACCGCGACGCGTACGGCGACCTGATCGACTACGGGCTCGGCGCGCTGGACGCGGTCGGGCTGAAGAACTGGGCCGCGCACACCGAGATCATGATGACGCCCGACGGACCGCGGCTGGTGGAGGTCAACGCGCGCCTCGCGGGCGCCGGCAACCCCGCCGTCACCGAGATCGCCACCGGCGGGAGCCAGGTCACCCGGATCGTGGACGTGTGCCGGGGCCTCGGCGCCGAACTGCCGCCCGGCTACACGCTCCGGCGCAACGTCATGGCGGTGTTCCTGATGTCGCACTCGACGGGGATCGTGCGCAACGCCGAGATCTACGACCAGGCCCGCGAGCTGCCGAGCTACCACTCCCCGGTGCACGTCGTGCGGACCGGCGACCACGTGGACGCCAGCACCGACCTGCTCGCCAGCATGACCATGGGCTACATCATCCTCGCGCACGAGAGCAGCGACCAGATCCACGCCGACCGCGAGGCCATCCGGAAGATCGAGAAGGACCTGATCGTCACCCCGGACGCCTGACCACCCCCCACGATGAGGAGCCCACGGATGGTCACCGAGAAGTACCTGGACGCCTGTGCGGCGGACGCCGGCCTGCGCGACGTCATGGCGAACGCCGAGTTCCCCGAGGCGTTGTACGCGGCGTGGGGCAAGTACTTCCTGCCGCGTCCGCTGTTCTGCGCCGAGGACCGGATCCGCCGCGCCGCCGCCGACGTCGCCGGCCTGTTCGACCTGATGGTGTCGCTGCCGGACCGGCTCTTCGGCGGCGACGTCCGCAAGTACTGCGCCGCGATCGGCGCCGACGAGCGGCGCACCGAGCTGATGGCCCGGTTCACCGGCGAGCAGCCCCTGTACGGCCGGGCGGACCTCTACGACGACGGCGAGAGCTTCCGCCTGCTGGAGTTCAACGTCGGCAGTGAGCTCGGCGGGGTCGACGTCAGCCAGATCAACCACTCCCTGCTCGCGATGGAGCCGTTCGCGAAGTTCGCGGCGGAACACGGCCTGACGCACGTCGACACCCCGGCGGCCATGGCCCGGCAGTTCGCCGCGGCGACGGGGAAGGAATCGCCCGTCGTCGCGACGGTGGAGGCCGTCGGCGGCATGTCGCCGTACTACGAGTCCCTGCACCGCTCCTTCCAGGAGACCATTCGCGGGTACGGCGTCGAGACGGTGTACGGAGAACTCGACGACGTACGGGTCGAGGGCGGCCGGGTGTACGTACGGGACCGGCCGATCGACCTCCTCCTGCGCTACTTCTCGGTCAACCAGGTGGCACGCGACCCGCGCAACGACGAGTACGTCGAAGCGGTCACCCGAGCGCACGAAGAGGGCCAGGTCGTCCTGTGGACGCCCCTGAACAGCGCGCTGCTGTCATTCAAGACCTGCCTGCCGCTCGTCTCCGACCCCGACTTCCGGGCGGACCTGTCCGCGGAGGAGAACGCACTGATCGACCGCATCCTGCCCTGGACACGGACCCTCACGCCGGAGCTGGCCGACCTCGTACGCGCCGAACGTGACCAGATGATCCTCAAGCCGTTCGCGGGCCTGGCGGGCCAGGGCATCCGCGTCGGCTGGGAGCAGACCGACCGCGAGTGGGCCGAGACGGTCGCCGAGTGCCAGGGCGGCGACCACATCGTCCAGCGCCGCGTCGACCCGGCCCCGGAACCGGTCATCAACCCCGAGACCGGCGAGGTCGAGGACTGGCGGGCCGTCTGGGGCATCTTCGCCTTCCCGGCCGGGTACGGCGGCGTACTCTGCCGCGCCCTGCCGCCCGGCGAGGGCTCGGTCGTCAACCTGCAGAGCAAGGGAGCCAAGGTGGCCTCGGCGTTCCACTACTGAGAAATCTCGGCGCATCCGGCCGCTTGTGAAGGCACCCCGCGGACGGTTAATGGCTTGCGTGCGGGGGCCTGTGTCTGCTGCGGTGGCGCGGTGGACGTCTCCGGAGCCGTGCTGGCCCGCTCTTTCGCCGCCGAGGTCGTCGAGCCCCTTCTCGACCGGGTCTTTCCCGGGCTGTCGTACGCCACGGCACGTCTCGGCTCGGGTTCGGACGTTCTCGGCCTCGACGACACGATGAGCCGTGACCATGACTGGGGTTGCCGCTTGACGCTGCTCGTGGAGGACGGAGCGCCGGTCCCACGGATCATCGAGGTACTCGAGCGAGAGCTGCCCCAGACCTTCCAGGGCCGTCCGGTGAGATTTCCGGTGACGTGGGACGCCGCGCGCACGCACAACGTGGAGACGGCCACGGTCAGGGACTTCGCCGTCGGCAGGCTGGGGGTCGACCCGCTCGGCGGCCTCTCGGTGGTGGACTGGCTCAGCCTCACCGGGCAGAGCGTGCTCGAGATCACCGCCGGCCCCGTGTTCACCGACCGGACCACCACGCTCGCCCGGTGCCGGCAGGCGCTGCGCTGGTACCCGCCCGACGTCGAGCGGTACGTCCTGGCCGCGGGGTGGAAACGCCTGGCGCAGCAGATGCCGTTCGTGGGACGGACCGCCGAGCGCGGCGACGAGCTGGGCTCTCGCCTCCTTTGCGCCGAATTGGCCGCCGACGTGGTCTCATTGGCCTTCACGCTGTCCCGGCGTTGGCAGCCGTACGCCAAGTGGCGCGGCACGGTCTTCGCGACGCTTCCGGTGGCCGCCCGGCTGGACTTGCGGCGGGTGGTGGCGGCGTCCGGCTGGAAGGAACGGGAGCAGGCGCTGGCCGAGGCCGCCGAGGCTCTGCTGGACGTCCAGCGGCAGAGGGGCCTGCCGACGCCCGCGCGCGCCGTCACACCGTTCTGGGACCGGCCCTACCGCACGATCGATGAGGAGGTCGTACGGGGGCTGCTGGCGGAGATCGCCGATCCGGAGATCCGGAGGCTGCCGCCGGCCGGATCGGTCGAGCAGTGGGTCGGCTGCGTGGACGTGCTGTCACACGCGGGGCGGAGAGCGTCGCTGCGGGACGCCTACGAACGCTGGGATTAGCCGGTTTCCGGTGTTCCGCTACCGACGCGACGGCAGTTCGCCCGGGGAAACACCTCGAGAGCCGCGCTCGGCCGAGATCGTGTGCTCAGCCGTCGGCCCGTGTCGGCTCGACCGGGTAGACGAGGGGAAGGTCGGCGACGCCGACCAGTCCGGCCGGCCAGAGGGCCGCTGGGCGAACGCCCTCGGCGAGCCGGTAGCCGGGGATGCGGCGGTGCCATTCCTCCAGGACCACCTTCATCTCCAGCCGGGCGAGATGAGCCCCGAGGCAGAAGTGCGGCCCGCTGCCGAAGGCCAGATGAGGCTGGCGGCGGTGGAAGTCGATCGTGTCGGGCTCGGCATGTTCGGCGGGGTCTCGGTCGGCGACCGCGACGGCGACATGGACGGCGGAACCCGCGGTGACCCGATGGCCGTCCAGCCGCATGTCCTCGACGGCCACGCGGGGGAGGGTCAGGATCGGGCCGTCGATGCGGAGGAGTTCCTCGACCGCGTCGGGGATGACGCCCGGGTCGTCGACGAGCTGCTGCCGTAAGTCCGGCCGGGTGGCCAGGATCGCGAAGGCGTTCGACAGGGCGTCGGTCACCGTGTCGAGCCCCGCGAGGACGAATTGGAAGCACATGCCGAGGAGCTCATGCTCGGTCAGACGGTCGTCGCCGGTGTCGGCGAGGAGGACTGCCAGCAGGTCGGTCCCGCAGCTCTCCGCGCGGCGCGCCGCGATGTGCTCGACCAGATAACCGAAAAGCTCGCCGGCGGCCTTGGCGGCGGCCTCGGAGGGGGCATCGGCCCCGAACTCGGGGGCCGAGCCGAGGATGGCGTCCTTCCAGGCGATCAGGCGATCGCGGTCGGCGAGGGGGAGTCCGAACATCGTCAGGAACACCTGCGCCGGCAGCGGTACGGCGATGCTCGAGACGAAGTCGCAGCGGCCCGCGCCGGCGACGTCGCCGACCAGCCTGACGGCGAGCGCTCTGATCTCGGGCTCCATCGTCCTGATCCGGCGCGGGCTGAAGTGGGGCTGGAGCAGGCGCCGGTAGCGGGTGTGCTCGGGCGGGTCGAACGCGATCGGCAGCATCGGCACCGGGCTGCCCGCACTCTCGTAGGCCCGCTTGGAGGAGAAGAGCTCTGGATGCCGCAGGACGTACTCGGCGGTCTCCCGGGAGATGGCCGCCACCCCGGTGGTGAGTCTGGTGACCGGTCCCCGCTCGCGAATCTCGGCGTAGGCGGTGTCCCGGTCCTCGCTCACCGGCAGTCTTTCGATCGAAAGAGGCTGCTGGACATCGGCTTCACCATGGTCGGTCATCGGAGGATCCTCACTGCCGCCGAAGCCCTGGTCGGTCAAACCGTAACAAGCGACCGATTGACTGAGAAGTGCACTTTATTATGGCGTTTCCGTTCGCTCGGACGTCGTTGTCCGTGGCGGGCGTCAGGCTTGCACGGTGGGCCGTACGACGCCTCGATGACGAGGAGCTGGTCGATCGCGGCTATGGGAGGTAACGCCGGGACGGGCGGCGAGCGCGGGTGTCGGGGCGCCCCAGCCGCAGTGCCCTGGTCAGCCAGGGAATTTCATCGTCGCCGGTCTGTCTGCGCAGCGACAGCCGGCCCGCCACGGTAGTGGTGATCTGCTCGACGTCTTCCGGTGAGTAGATCGGGTCGCCGTTACGGAGAATCCACGAGGCGACTAATCGACTGTGGATGACCGGTACGCCCTTCACTTCCTCGGCTTTGAGCCGCCTCTAGGGCGCCCCGCTCACGGCAAGTATCGCGTGCGTGACGATGTCTCTACCGAGGGCGCCGCGAACGAACTCGGCCATGGTCTGTGCGTGTTTCCGGACCGTCGTTATCGGCGAAACCGGCGGATACTCGTCTGCGTCGAGGCGATTATCGTCCGGCCAGAGAAGGGGCTGCGCCCGGAAGGTCTCGCTATCGATCAACCAGATGCCGGTCGGCCCGATGAGGATGTGCTCGGCGGTCTCTTTCCCCTCGAGGAGACAATCGTGAAACGCATAGTAACCTGCCCGTTCCAGCCGGAACAGCGCCCGTACCGTCGTCCGCGCCGCGCGCTTCGATTTGAACATCTCGGTCGCCATCCGATGACGACGCCACACGTAGGTGAACTCCGCCGCCACCGCGAGCGCGCCGATCACCAACCCGTTCCGCCACGAGAGCACAAGGGTGAAGAAAATGAACGGAATGAGGAACACCAGCAGTCGGATCATGACCCGGCGAGGGCGGCGTCGAATCCATCGTGCTTCGTAATACCCCTGCGTCGATTCCCCGGCCGCAGTGGCACGGTTCTTGCTGTAGATAGATCGTCCAGGCATCGCTGACCTCTTTGCCTGAAATGTCGTTGCCGTACGGGTCGCCTAGGCCGTCGGCTAGCATTCCCGTGGAAGGGCGAAGTAAGCATTCGATGCCGTACAAAGGCGCACGCCGAGAAGGGTGTCGTACCGTAAGATTTTTGTTGCCTACAGTAAGCCGTTTATCGAGCGGTCGGCCCTCTCTTGCGTGATGGCCCGGTCATGGTCGGCGACCGTGACCCCGGTGCCGTTACACGACCTTCCGCCTGAGGAGCAGGCGGCGGATGGAGCCGTAGTCGCGGTCGAACTTCTCCGCGACCTGGCGGATGCTCCACCCCTGTTCGTAGAGGCGTACGGCGTCGTCCTTCCAGGTGTCCGCGTCCGTACCACCGGACGCTTCGATGATGGCGTAGATGTCGGCCGCCCGGTAGCGGCGATGGCCGCCGGGGGTGGCCTGGGCGGTGAGCCGGCCGGCCCGGGCCCAGCTCGCCAGCGTGGTCGGCCGGACTCCCAGGAGCCGTGCGGCCTCGCTCGGCTTGAGCAGCGTTTCGGGGGCGGGGCGTGCGGGGAACACCGTCAGGTCCTCGGTAGACGGAGTTCGGCCCAGACGAGCTTGCCGCCGTCTTCGCAACGCTCGGCGGCCCATCGCGCGCAGATGAATTCGACGATGCCGAGGCCGCGTCCGCCGGCGTCGTCCTCGCTCGCTTTCCTCGGGGTGGGAAGCATTGGATTGACGTCCCATATCTCGGTGAAGAGACTCGGTGTCGTCCACCGCAGCCGGATTCTGATGTTCCCGGTCTCGGCCCGGCCGTGGGTCGCGTAGAAGAGATGCGTTGCCTTTATGGCATTGATCGTTAATTCCGACATGACCAATTCGGCGTCATCGGCGAACCCGTGCGGCAGGCGCCACTGACGTGCGACATCGATGACGAGCCGCCGCGCGAGCGGCACGGCCTCGGGTGTCGCGGCAAGCGCTACCGACTCGGCTTCTTCTGCCGGAAAGAACGCCTGCCGAGGCATTCCCATGTGATCACCTCCGAATTGCCACACGCCTCCATATGGCATGTGGCAGGCTTCAGTCGTGGGCCAGTTTGGTACCGCATTCAAGATCAACGCAAGATATTGCGTGTTTTATAGAGAAATTCTAGATTCGGAGGTCTCTCAATGTCCGCGCGCCCCCGTCCGACAATTCGTCTTCGCCGCCTGGCGGGAACCCTCTGCCGCCTTCGCGCGGAAAGGGAGCTCAGCCGGGACTACGTCAGCGAGAAGACCGGCATCAACCCCGCGACCTTGTACCGCATCGAGACCGCGAGGGCGCGCCCGCAGGTACGGACGCTCGACGCCCTACTCGCCGTGTACGAGGTGACGGACGACCAGCACGCCGCCCTGATGAAGCTCCTTAGGGACGCCGCCTTCCCGGGCCTGCTCCAGCCGTACACGGACGACCTGCCCGAGGAGTACGGCACCTACATCGAGTTCGAACAGGAGGCCCGCTCCGTCTGGAACTACCAGAGCCTCTACGTCCCCGGCCTGCTCCAGACGGAGGAGTACGCGCGGGCAGTCATCCCCGGCGGGATGCCGTCACTGACCCGAGCCGAGGTCGATCGACGAGTCCAGGCTCGTATTGAGCGCCAAGCGGTGCTCCAGGGTGACGACCCGTTGCGGCTCTGGGCCATCTGCGACGAGGCGGCGCTCCATCGGGCCGTCGGTGGGCCGATGGTGATGCGCGACCAAGTTCTCCATCTCATCAATGCGATGGAGTCGCCCCACGTGACGTTTCAGGTGGTCGACTTCGCCGCCGGCGCGCACCCGGGGATGCATGGCTCGTTCGTCGTGATGAACTTCGCGGACGATCCGCAGGTGGTTTATATCGACAGCATGGCAGGTGACCGCTTTCTGGAAGAGGATGCCGAATTGCGCCGATACACTGGCTTTTACGAGCACCTTCGAGCCTTGGCACTGAACCCGGCCGCGACGCGGCGGCTGCTGACTCGCGTAGCTGGTCAGTACCAAGCGAGAGGAGAGACAGGCGATGACTGACCTGTCCAAAGCCGAGTGGCGGAAGAGCAGCCGTTCGAGCTCTAACGGCGAGTGCGTCGAGGTCGTGGTGATCGGCGGTGCCGACCGTGACTGAGTGGCGGAAGAGCAGCCGTTCAAGCTCTAACGGCCAGTGTGTCGAGGTCGCGGTGGTCGGCGCCTGAGCCAGTCCCCGGCCACGCGGGGGAACGCCGGGGATCGACCGTCAGGCGACCGTCAGGTTCGCGGGCGTCAGGTCGTCAGGTATGGGCGGTGTGATGAGGCTCCTTGATCCACGATCGGTGGGAGTTCATCGTCATGGCCGCACTGCTCTACCGGCTCGGTGCCTGGACCTGTCGGCGCCGCCGGACCGTCCTGGTGGCCTGGCTGGCCGCCCTCGTCGTCGCCGGGGCGCTCGCCGCCACCGCCGGCGGCTCGTATGAGGACGACTTCTCGATCCCCGGCTCGCGTGCCCAGCGGGTCCTGGACACCGTCACCGAGCAGTTTCCCGCCTCGTCGGGTGCCACCGCGCAGGTGGTGTTCGTCGCGCCCGCCGGTCACAAGGTCGCCGAGCACGAAGCCGTCATCGAACAGACCCTCGCCGCCGCCACGAAGGCGCCGCAGGTGGCCGGGGTGGTGGACCCGTTCATCACGAACACGGTCTCGCCGGACGGTCGCGTCGCCCTGGCGTACGTGCACTACCACGAGAACCGCACCCACCTGAAGGACGGCACCCTCGAAGCGCTGGAGAATGTCTTCCGACCGGCCCGTGAAGCCGGGCTACGGGTGGAGGCCGGCGGGTCGGCGTACGGCGACGGCTCTGATGGCGGCGACGGCACCGAGGCCGCAGGGTTGCTGATCGCGCTGGCCATCCTCCTCATCACGTTCGGTTCTCTGGTGGCGGCCGGGTTGCCTCTGCTCACCGCGCTGCTCGGGGTGGGTGCGACCGTCGCCGGCCTGGCCACCGTCGCGGGCATGCTGACCTTGCCGACGACCGCGCCGGCCCTGGCGCTCATGCTGGGGCTGGCGGTCGGCATCGACTATGCGCTGTTCATCGTCGCGCGGCACCGGTCGCAGCTGGCGTCCGGCGTACCCGTGGACGAGTCCGTGGCCCGTGCGATCGGCACGGCCGGCGCTGCCGTGGTCTTCGCCGGCCTCACCGTGGTCATCGCCCTGGCCGGGCTGACCATCGTCCGGATCCCGTTCCTGACCGCGATGGGACTGGCCGCGGCCGCCGCCGTGATCGTCGCGGTGCTGGTGGCGGTCACCCTGATCCCGGCCGTGCTGGGCTTCGCCGGGGACCGGCTGCGCCCGAAACCCGGCTCGCGGGCCGTCCGGCGCGAGGCCGCCGACGGCCGGCCCACCATGGGCGCGCGCTGGGTCCGGCTGGTCACCCGCCGACCGCTGGTCACGACGCTCGCCGTCGTCGCGGCGCTCGGCGTCATGGCCCTGCCGGCGGCGGGGTTGCGCCTCGCGCTCACCGACAACGGTTCGGCTCCGGCGGCCAGCACGCAGCGGCAGGCGTACGACCTGACGGCCGCCGCGTTCGGACCGGGCTTCAACGGCCCGCTGCTGGTCCTGGCCGACCTGGCGAACGAAGGCGACAAGCGGGCCGCCGCCACGGCGCTGGCCGAGAGGCTCGGTGCGGTGGACGGGGTGGTCGCCGCCGGACGCCCGCAACTGTCCGCGAACGGCCGGTACGCACTGCTGACAGTGATCCCCGAGACCGGGCCGCGGGACGAACGTACCGAAAAGGTGGTGACCGGCCTCGAGGCCGCGGGCGGGGAGTCCGCGGGGGTCACCGGCGTGACCGCCATCGGCATCGACATCTCCCAGCTGCTGAGCGCTTCGCTCGTGCCCTATGCCCTGGTCGTTGCAGGTCTGGCCGTTCTGCTGCTGATGGTGGCCTTCCGGTCGCTGGTGGTGCCGCTGAAGGCGACGCTGGGCTTCCTGCTGTCGGTCGGCGCGACGCTGGGCGCGGCGGTCGCGGTGTTCCAGTGGGGCTGGCTCGCCGATCTGGTCGGGGTCTCGCGCACCGGGCCCGTGATCAGCTTCATGCCGATCATCCTCATCGCGGTGCTGTTCGGCCTGGCGATGGACTACGAGGTCTTCCTGGTCAGCCGCATGCACGAGGAGTACTCCCACAGCCGCGACCCGCAACGCGCGCTCGGCCAGGGGTTCCAGGCCTCGGCACGCGTGGTGGCGGCGGCCGCCCTGATCATGACCGCGGTCTTCGCGAGCTTCATCCCGAACGGCGACGCCACGCTGAAGCCCATCGCCTTCGCGCTCGCGGTGGGCGTGTTGCTGGACGCGTTCCTGATCCGGATGACGCTCGTGCCGGCGGTGCTGGCGCTGGCCCGGCACGGCGCCTGGTGGTTGCCGCGGTGGCTCGGCCGGGTGCTGCCGGACCTGGATGTGGAGGGCGCGCGGCTCAGCGGGCGCGCTTCCCTCCTGATGGTGGAATAGAGGACGTGGACCGCATTCTGGTGGTGGACGACGACCCGGGGCTGCGGGCGTTGCTGCTGTCCGCGCTGCGGTTCGCGGGGTTCGAGGTCGAGGCGGCCGGCGACGTGCCGGCCGCACTGGCCGCGATCGAGGCGCGCACGCCGGACGCGATCGTGCTGGACGTGATGCTGCCCGGCACGGACGGCTTCGACCTGCTGCACCTGCTGCGCTCGCAGGACGTCCACGTGCCGGTGATGTTCCTGACCGCCCGCGACGAGCTGGACGACCGGGTGCGCGGGCTGCGCCTGGGCGGCGACGACTACCTCACCAAGCCGTTCAACGTCGTGGAGGTCGCCGCGCGGCTGGAGGCGCTGCTGCGGCGTTCCCGCCGCGTACCGCCGGCGGTGCCGGAGGGAGTGCTGCGCTGCGGCGACCTGGAGATGGATGAGGCCCGGCACACGGTGACCCGGGGCGGGCGTCCGGTCGAGCTTTCCCCCACCGAGTTCCGGCTGCTGCGCTACCTGCTCGCCAATACCGGGCGGGTGGTCTCCAAGGCGCAGATCCTGGACCACGTCTGGCAGTACGACTTCGGCGGCGACGCGGGCGTGGTCGAGCGTTTCGTCTCCAACCTGCGTCGCAAGATCGACTTCGGTGGGCCGTCGTTGATCCACACCGTACGGGGGTTCGGGTACAGCCTGCGGCCGGTGCGGCGGTGAACCGGTCCTCCCGGTGGCGGCCGGTCCTCGTCGCGCTGCTCGCCGGCCCGCGAGCCGGCGTGCTCACCGCCAGGCTCCAGAAGGCGTTCGACGCCCAGCGACGGGCCGAGGACCGGTTGCGCAGCTTCGTCGCCGACGCCAGCCATGAGCTGCGCACGCCCCTGGCGACCATGCACGGCTGGATCGATCTGTACGTCCAGGGCGGCCTGCGCGACCCCGACCAGCTCGACCACGCGATGGAACGGATGCAGGCCGAGGTGGGCCGGATGCGGCTGCTCGTCGACGAACTGGCGCTGCTGGCCCGCCTCGACGCGGCCCAGCCGCTGAACCGCGGGCCGGTGGACATGGTGGCGCTGGCCGGCGAGGTGGTGGACGACGCCCAGGTGGTCAGCGCCGACCGGGCCATCACCCTGCAAGGGGTGGCGCACGCGGTCATCGACGGGGACGGGCCGCGCATCCAGCAGGTGCTGCGCAACCTCGTCGGCAACGCGGTGCAGCACACCCGGCCCGGCACGCCGGTCACCGTTACCGTCGGCTCGCAGGACGGGCAAGTGGCGATCGCGGTACACGACGAGGGTGACGGCATCGCGCCGGAGCATCTGCCGCACGTCTTCGAGCGTTTCTACCGCGCCGACCCCAGCCGCAGCCGCGACAGCGGCGGCTCGTCGGGCCTGGGGCTGGCCATCGTCGAGGCGATCGTGACCGCGCACGGCGGCACGGTCGGAGTCACCTCGGCGCCCGGGCAGGGCACCACCGTCCAGGTCACCTTCCCGGCGACGGCTCCCTGACCGACCAGGTCGAGGCCTGAGTCAGTCCCAGGCGACGCGCAGGACGGTCGTGGCGGACAGGGGGTTCTCGCCTCGGTGGGTGGCGAGGACGCCTTCTCCCTCCGGGGTGTTGGCGTAGACCGGATCGCCGGCGGAGATCCAGGTGTTCCACGCCTGCGCGAAGGCCCTGGCCCGGCCGCGGTTCTGGCCCAGGATCGCCGGTACCGCGTGGTAGACGACGCCGTCCGCCCGCGCGGTGCCCGCGAGCCACTCGTGCACCGGAGCGGACCGCAGGACGTACCTCGGCATGACGTAGCGCGGCGCGGCGACGGGGGAGAGCACCTCGTCCAGGGCGAGCGCGAACCGTTCGGAGGTCGCCGTGTCCACGGCGGACAGGGAGAACCGGTAGGTCCCGTCCGGCTCGGCCCGCGCGACCACGCCCTCGGCGCCGCGCCGGGAGAGGTCCGCGGCGCGCAGCCCGTCCGCCACGGCGCAGGCGAACCGCAGCAGCGGAGGATCGCCCGCGGCCTCCTCCAGCAGCCGTTCCGCCCGTCGTAGCGCCCGAGTGCGGCGTACGCCCAGGTACGCCCCGGTGGCCAGCAGCGGCAGGCCGAGCAGCACGGCGACCCAGGTCAGCACGCTTAGCAGCAGTACCGCCACACCGCCACCCGCCAGGGCGAGCGCCACGACGGCGCGCACCGGGCGAGGCGGGGCCGGGGCAGCACACGCCGCGGCGGGAACGACCGGCGGCGGCTCCGGACGCGCCGTCTCCGCCAAGACCGGCGCGCGAGCCGTACGGGCCGCGCGGACCCGGAGGGTGTGCACGAGTTCGTCGCGGAACCCGGTGCCGAGCCGCCAGGCCTCGCGGGTCTCCTCACGCGCCGAGGCCCGCGCGAGCATGGCGGCGTTCACCGCGTCCAGCTCTCCCGGGTCCGGCGGGGCGTACGGGGAGAACGCGGCGTCCACGTGCGCCACCCCGGACACGATCTCCCCGTCCGGCGCGGCGGCCAGGTACCCGCGGTGCTTGCGGACGAACCGCTGCCAGTCCGCCGCGCCCTTGGGGTGGTGGTCGGCGACGCAGACGACGCTCCAGACGTTGGCCACCTTCTCCGGCCAGGACGGGTCGAGCCGCAGCGCGCGCCCGCGCGTCTGCACCACCGAGGTCGTGGTTGTGGCCGAGGTCAGGTCGATGAGCGCGTTGACGCCGCGGGCGTCCCAGCCCTCGCCGAGCAGGGCGCGCGTGCCGATGAGGATCCGGCAGCGTCCCTCCTCGAAGAACGCCGTGACCAGGCGGACCCAGGTGCGGGCCGACCAGGAGCCGCCGATGACGCACACGCCGCCGTCCTCGGTGAGCGACAGGTCCGGCCGGTCCGCCCAGGCGAGGAACGCCCGCGCCGTGGCCGGTCCGGCGGCGACCGTACGGCCGGTCACGAGCATCGGCCCGAGCGGGGCGGTGCGTTCGTCGGCCACCAGGTTGGCGAGCACGAGCCAGGCCGAGCCCGCCTCCGGCTCCAGCACTCCGTGCAGCCGGGCGGGCAGGCGCGCCCCGGCGCGCTCGTGGTCGCACAGCACGAGCGCGCGCAGGCGTTCGCTGAGCGCCGCGCCCTCGGCCGCGGCGATCTCCACGGTCGCGTGCGTCTTGGCGGCGCTGCGCGCCAGGACCCGGTCCACCGGCGACCGCGCGGCCCGTACGCCGCGGCGGGTCAGCGTGTACCCGACCGAGGGGAGCGCCCGCCGGATCGCCTCCACCGTGTCCGCGCCGGGCGCGGCGTTGCTCACGTAGTCGTCCAGCAGCGCGACCCAGTCGTCGGCGGACGGCGCGTGCCGGTGCTCCTCGCGCACCCGGGCACCGGGCGGCAGGCCGAGCAGCCCCGCGTGGTGCATGCGCAGCGCGGCGGCGGCCAGCCGTGGTTCGTCCCTTTCGACGCGTGTCCAGGGCACCGCGTGCGTGTTCGCGGTGAACCGGGCGTCCAGCCAGGTCAGGAAGCCGGTCGAGGTGACCAGGTCGGTCGTGAGCTCGGCGAAGCGCTCGGCCTCGCCCGCGATGTGGTCCGCCTCGACCGCCGTGGGCGGGGTGAGCCAGGCCAGCTCGGCGAACGGCGCGAGGTGGCCCTCGCGGACGAGCGCCGGGGTGGACGCGCCGAGGATCGGCGTGCCGAACAGCGTGTCGACCAGCGCGGCCTCGGCAGGGGAGAGCGACTCCGGCGGGGTTCCGGTCAGGCCGAGGACGATCGCGTCCGGCAGCCGTTCGAGGACCTCGGCGACGAGGCGGCCCCAGACGTCGAGCAGGTGGTGGCACTCGTCGAGCACGAGGGTGAGCGGCCCGGCGGCGGCCAGCCGTTCGATGAGGTCACGGCCGTTGACGTGCAGCCGCCGCATCGGGCCGCGGGCGCGGCCCTCCTCGTCGGTCTCGGCGTCCGGATCGAAGATCGCCAGCGACTGGTAGGTGAGCACGGTGACGTCCGCGCCGAGGGAACGGTCCGCGTCCGCCGTGGCCGTCGCGGGGGTGAACCGCCGCCAGTGCGCGATCCACTGGTTCTGGATCGCGGTGTTGGGGACCAGAACGACGACCTTGCGCGCCAGGCGCCGGGCGGCCTCCAGGCCGATGAGCGTCTTGCCCGCCCCCGGCGGGAGCACCGCCCACGCACGCCGGCGTCCGCCGGTCCAGGCCGCGTCGAGCCGGTCCAGCGCCGCCGCCTGGTAGGGGCGGAGTGTTCCGGGCCAGTGCGTACGGGAGAAGCCGGCGGTCACGCGGGTCATGATGACAGTCCGCGCCGTCTGGCGCGCTCGCCGGTACGGATCCCAGAAAGTGACGAAAACAACCCCGGATCGTCGTAACACCTTCGCATCCGCCGAGGATGTCGGTATCGGCGTAGATCAGCCGCTCCGGTCACCGTTCGTGTTGGCTCGTTCACCTCGCAATCTGGACGGAGCTTTTACGCGTCCAGTACAGGTTGGGACCTAAGCTCCCAGTCCGGGACAGAGGAGTGCGTATGGGGCGAGTCGATTCCCGGGTCAACGATGGCCTGGACGACGAATCCGGTGAGGAGCCGGAAGGCTCCATCTGGCATGCCCTGGGACTGACGATCGCCTCGGCCGTCGTCTGGGGCGTCGCCCACCTGGCGACCGGACGACGCGTCGTCGGCGGGCTCCTCATGGCGCTCCTCGCGCTCGTCATCGGCGGCGGCGTCATCGTCGTGCTGGACTTCCGCGAGGAACTCAAGCAGATCGCGGTCCAGAGCGACTGGCTGGCCGGGATCATCGGCGGCATCCTGCTGCTCGCGCTCGTGTGGTCCGCGGTCGTCGTCCGCTCGTACGTGATCGTGCGTCCGAGCGGGATGTCCGTGGTGCCGCGGATGCTCGCCGGCGCCGTGGTGGTCGTCCTCGTCATCGGCGTCTGCACGCCGCTCGTCTGGGCGGCCCGCGACACCTACACCCTCCGCGACACCATCAGCACGATCTTCCACGCCGACGACACGAAGCCGCCGGTCGTCAAGAACGTCGCCGATCCGTGGAAGGACAAGCCGCGCGTCAACATCCTGCTGCTCGGCGGCGACGGCGCGGGAGACCGCGTCGGCGTGCGGACCGACAGCATGACCGTCGCGAGCATCGACACCCACACGGGTGACACGGTGCTGTTCAGCCTGCCCCGCAACCTGCAGTACTTCCCGATCATCCCCCGGCTGCGCAAGCGGTGGCCGAGCGGCTTCACCGGGGTGTCGGCCGGCGACGAGGGATTGTTGAACGAGCTGTTCCAGGACGCCGAGGACGACAAGTCGCTGATGCCCGGCTACGCCAAGGGCCGCCGTGGCCCCGCGCTGGTCAGCGAGGAGATCTCCTACCTCATCGGCCAGCCCATCGACTACTACGTCCTGGTCAACCTGTTCGGGTTCGCCGACATCATCGACGCGATGGGCGGCGTCAAGGTGCACATCGCCCACGACATCCCGTACGGCGGGCCGGAGGACGGCAGCGCGCCGACCGGTGTGCTGAAGGCCGGCAACCGGAAGCTGAACGGCAAGCAGGCCCTGTGGTTCGGGCGGTCGCGCACCATGAGCAGCGACTTCGTCCGCATGGGCCGGCAGAAGTGCCTGATGAAGGACGTCGCCGAGCAGGCCGACCCGCAGCGGGTGCTGACCAGCTTCCAGAAGCTCGCCAAGGCGGCGAAGAAGACGATCTCCACCGACATTCCGGCGGAGATGCTGCCCGCGCTCATCCGCCTGTCCGGGACGATGAAGCAGGGCGCGCAGGTCACCAGCCTGATGTACGTGCCGCCGCAGTTCCAGAACGTGCGGCCGGACCTGCGGGTGATGCGCCGGGCGGCGGCCAAGGCGATCGCCGAGAGCGAGGCCGCGCGGCGCACGTCGTCCGCCACCCCGGTCACGCCCGGCGCCACCGCCGACCCGAGCATCAGCGCGGACCCGGGCACGAGTGCCGACCCGAGCACGAGTGCCGACCCGAGCAAGAGCGCGAGCCCCAAGAGCTCCAGTCAGCACAAGAGCAAGGCCGTCTCGCTGACGGCGGCCTGCGGCTGAGACCGGGCGGCGCTGACGATGCGTCACGTGATGAGGGCGGTGACCGGGCCTTACCGGGCAATCGAGGCAGGTGGGGTCATACGTACGGTACGATCCATCAAACTTCGCCAAGGGTTACTGACCGCTTCCAGTCAATCACTTTGCATACCGCACGGTGTTGCATCGCGCGCTCATCACAGTTGTGACCGGCCACGAGCAGAGGAGCAGGAGACTTCATGGCATCGCGGCAGTACGGAGGACGGGCGGTGAACGGCCGTGAGCCGATCCCGGTCGCCGGGCTCTGGCGCGCCCTGGGACTCACTGTCGCCTCGGCCGTCGTCTGGGGGATAGCGCACATCTGGGCGGGCCGCCGCGCGGTGGGCTTCACCCTCATGGGACTTCTCGCCGTCCTCGTCTTCGGAACCGTGACGGCGGCCCTGGCCTTCCAGGACAAGCTCAAGCAGATGGTGGTCCAGGACACCTGGCTGAACGTCATCATCGCGGGCATCCTCATCCTGGCCGTCGCGTGGGCGGTGATCGTGATCCGCTCGTTCCAGGTGGTGCGGCCGCCGGGCCTGCCGACGGCGATGCGGATCACCTCCGGCACCCTCGTCGTGATCATGGCGCTGATGGTCTGCACGCCGCTGGTGTACGCGGCGAACGCGACGTACGTGCTGCGTGACACGCTGTCGAGCATCTTCGCCGGCGACGGCAACACCGCCGTCAACGCGTCCGACCCCTGGAAGAACAAGCCGCGGATCAACGTGCTGCTGCTCGGTGGCGACGGCGGCGCGGACCGCACCGGCATCCGCACCGACAGCATGACGGTCGCGAGCATCGACACCAAGACCGGCAACACCGTGCTGCTCAGCCTGCCCCGCAGCCTGCAGAAGTTCCCGGTGCCGCCGAAGATGCAGAAGCTGTGGCCCTACGGCTACACCGGCGACGCCCCGAACCCCCAGCACCCCGGCGGCGAGGGCCTGCTGAACGAGCTGTACATCCAGGGCGAGCGGCATCCCGAGCTCGAGCCCGGATACAAGAAGGGCCAGCGCGGCCCGCACCTGGTCGAGGACGCCATCGGCTACCTCACCGGCCTGAAGATCGACTACTACGTGCTCGTCAACCTCAACGGGTTCAAGGACATCGTCAACGCCATCGGCGGCGTCACGGTGCACGTCGAGAAGCGCCTGCCGATCGGCGGCGAGATCGTCAACGGCGTCCAGACGAGGCCGCCGACGGGCTACCTCCCGGCCGGCACCCATCACCTCAACGGCACGCAGGCCCTGTGGTACGGGCGCTCCCGCGACGCGGACGACGACTTCCACCGGATGGACCGGCAGAAGTGCCTGATGAAGGACATCGCGGACCAGGCCGACCCGCAGAAGGTGGTCACCCACTTCCAGAAGCTGGCCAAGGCCGCCAAGAGCACGATCTCCACCAACATCCCGGTGGCGCTCCTGCCCGCTCTGGTGAAGCTGTCCGGCACGGTGAAGAAGGGCGCCGACATCCAGAGCATGCCCTACAACCCCGGCAAGATCCCGGGATTCCACGTCTACGAGCCGAACCTGAGGGTCATGCGCGCGGCGGCCGCGAAGGCCATCGCCAACAGCACGAAACCCGCGACGGCGACACCGGCGAACTCCCCGAGCGCGAGCACGTCCGCCAAGGCCAAGCGCACCGGGGCGAGCGCCTCGCCCTCGCACAAGTCCTCCTCAGGCGCGACGTCGCTGAAGAACGCCTGCGGCTGACGCCCGGTCCGGACGGCCGCCGACACGGTCCCCGGCCGGGCCACCGCCGGAGCGGGGGCAGAATGACCGGATGACCGGAAACCCCCCGGCAGAGGGCCGTCCCCTGCGGCGCCGTGTGCTGGTCACGATCGTCGGCGTCGCCGCGTCGGCGGTCGTGCTGTTCGCGCTGCCGCTCGCGGTGGTGTTGCAGCGGCTGTACCGCGACGAGGCGGTCGTCTCGCTCGAACGCGACGCCACCCGCATCTCGGCCGAGGTCCCCGACAGCATCGCGCGCGACCCCCGGCCGGTGCCGATCGTGACCCGCATGTCGCGGCGCCTGAGCGTCGGCGTCTACACCCTGGACGGGCGGCGCGTCACCGGCCGCGGGCCGGAGCACTCGCCCGTCGCCGGGAACGCGGACGACGGCCACGTCCACGAAGCGGTCGAGCACGGGTTGCTGACCGTCTCCGCGCCGGTGCCCTCCGACGAGTCCATCGTCGCGGTGATCCGGGTCGCGACGCCGTACGAGCGCATCTCGGCGCGGGTCGAACGGGCGTGGCTGCTGATGGCGGCCCTGGCGCTCCTCGTGGTCGGGCTGGCGGCCGTGGTCGCGCGGCGGCAGGCGGTCCGCCTCGCCGCGCCGCTCGAACGCCTCACGCGGGACGCGCAGGCCCTGGGCGGCGGCGACTTCTCCATCCGGGCCAGGACGGTCGGGGTACGGGAGGCCGACGCCGCGAGCCGTGCCCTGGAGGCGACCGCCCGGCGGCTCGGCGACGTGCTCGACCGCGAGCGCGCCTTCAGCGCCCACGTCTCCCACCAGCTGCGCACCCCGCTGACCGGCCTGCTCCTGGGCCTGGAGGCGGGCCTGGCCGAGGACGACCCCCGGGCGGTGATCCGTACCGCCCTGGAGCGCGGCGAGCACCTGCAGGAGATCATCGAGGACCTGGTCCGGCTGTCGCGCGGCAGCGTGGGCGACCGCGGCGTGCTGGACGTGCCGGCCCTGCTGAGCGAGGTCCGGTCCCGTACGGACGTGACCGTGCGAGTGCCGGACGAGCTGCCGGAGGTGCGGGCCTCACTCGCGGCCGTACGCCAGATCCTGCACGTCCTGCTGGACAACGCCGTCACGCACGGCCGGCCGCCGATCACGGTGTCCGCGACCGACCTCGGGTCCGGTCTGGCGATCGACGTCACCGACGACGGCCCGGGCGTGCCCGACGGCGCGGACGTCTTCCGCGCGCCGGCGGACGGGCACGGCATCGGGCTGGCGCTTGCCCGTTCCTTGGCCGAAGCGGAGGGAGGCCGCCTGATCCTGCGGCGGTCTTCGCCCCCCACGTTTAGCTTGCTTTTGCCTGCGGGCGGATACGGTAGCCGCCATCAGTCACCGTCCTGATCGCTCATCTCTCCCCGTCCGCGTCGCGTTCGTACCGGTAGCCGCGCCCGCGGAGAGTCGTGATCTGCGCGTATGTCCCGAGCTTCCGGCGGAGTGTGGAGACGTGCACGTCGAGCGTCTTGGTCGGGCCGAACCAGTTCTCGTCCCAGACCTCGTCCATGAGCTGTTCGCGGGTGACCACCTCGCCCGCGCGGGTCACCAGCGCCGCCAGCAGGTCGAACTCCTTCGGCCGCAGGAGCACCTCGGCGTCACCGGCGTGCACCCGGCGTGCGGGCAGGTCCACGCGGACCCGGCCCACCGAGACGACCGAATCGCCCGGCACCGCGCCCTGGCGGCGCAGGTGGGCGCGGATCCGCGCGACCAGTTCGGTGAGCCGGAACGGTTTGGTGAGGTAGTCGTCGGCCCCGGCGTCGAGGGCGACCACGACCTCGAACTCCTCGGTACGGGCGGTGAGCACGACGATCACGGTCTGCGGCAGGTCGGCGCGCAGGCGGCGGCACAGCTCGACGCCCTCGATGTCGGGCAGACCGAGGTCGAGCAGGATGAGATCCGGTGGATGGACGAGGGCGTCGGCCACCGCGGCCCGGCCGCTCGTGGCGAGCCCGGCTTCATAGCCGTTCGCGGACAGGGCCTTGAACAACTCGGCCCCGATGACGGAGTCGTCCTCCACGATCAGGATTCGTTCACGCGGCACACCACAGATCCTAAGGATCCCCTCAAGGTGATCATTCGTTGAGTCGGTTACGTACTTGTCCGAGAAAAGTGTTCGTTCTCTGGAAGTTCGAGGGGTTCCTCCATGACAGACGTCAGCGTGATCGTCATCGTGTACAACGATGCCGATCGGCTGCCGACCGCCGTGCGCTCCGCGCTCGGCCAGTCCCACCGTGACGTCGAGGTGGTGATCGTCGACGACGCCAGCACCGACCGGACCCCGGTGGTCGCCGACGAGCTCGCGACGACCGAGGACCGCGTACGGGTGATCCACCGGGCGGAGAACTCCGGTGGCTGCGGGCAGCCGCGCAATGACGGCATCGCCGCGGCGCGCGGCACGTACCTGATGTTCCTTGACAGCGACGACACGCTCGATCGCCACGCCTGCCGCAACCTGGTCGCCGCCGCCGAGGAGCACGAGGCCGAACTCGTCTCCGGCTGCTGCTGGCGCGTCTACCCCGACAAGGGCGAGGAGCGCGTCTGGTACCGCGGCGTCTACCGCGAGCGCGGCGTGTACGCCTCGGTGCGGGAGTATCCCGAGCTGCTCTACGACACGCTGTCCACCAACAAGCTCTACCGGCGCGACTTCCTCGACCGCGAGGGCCTGCGGTTCGTCGAACGCCTCCACTACGAGGACCTGCTGTTCAGCACGCAGGCGTACCTGGCCGCCCGGAAGATCGCCATCATCCCGCACCGCGTCTACAACTGGATGATCTACGAGAAGGCCGAGACGCTCTCGATCACCAACCAGCGGGCCGAGCTGCGCAACTTCTCCGACCGGCTGGAGATCTTCCGGCGCATCGACGCGGTGTACGCCCGGTACGGGGCCGACGACCTGAAGCTGTCCAAGGACGTGAAGTTCCTCAACCACGACCTGCTGCTGTACGTCCGGGGCCTGCGCAGCCGCGACGACGACTACCGCGAGGCGTTCCTCGCCCTGGCCCGCGCGTACATGGCCACGATCGACCCGCGTGCGTACGAGGAGGCCCACGAGCTCCAGGCGATCATCGGCTTCATGGTCGCCCAGGGCGACTACGAGGGGGCCGTGAGCGCGGCGGACTACGTCGGCAAGGGCAAGACCGGCAAGCCCCGGCTGACCACGCCGCTGGTCGAGCGCGACGGGCGGATCTACTGGTCCGGCGACCACCTCGACACCGAACAGGGGCGCCGGATCCTGGACGTCACCGAGCTCGGCATCCACTCGCTGCCGCTCAAGTCGCTGAACCCGGGCGGAAAAGTCACCGAGATGACGCGCGACGGGCACACGCTCCGGCTCGCCGGAGACGTCGTCAACCCGCTGAACCGGATCGGCGCCGGCGTCCCGCTCAGCGCGCGGCTGGAGTTCCGCGACCGCAGCCGGACCGGCCGGTTCTTCGCCGTGCCCGCCGAGGTGACGCACGCGGACGGGCGGCTGCGCTGGAGGGCCGAGGTCGTGCCGGGCCGCGACGTGCGACCGCTCGGCTTCCTCGACCAGAGCTGGGGCCTGCGGCTCCGGCTCAGGGCCGGCGACGACGAGCTGTTCATCCGGCTGTTCGCGAGCGACCCGATGGAGATGTCGGTGCCGGTACGACCGCGCCTGACCCGTCTCGCGGGCGACCACTTCGAGGCGTACGTCCCCGAGAACGGGGAGATGGCCTTCCGCCTCGTCGCGTACGGCTGGGCCGGCCGGGTCACGATCGCCACGCTCCGCCGGTTCGCCGCCACCGGGCGCGGACGCCGGTGGTGGACCGCGCTGCTGCGCGCCGAACGACGCTGGCGTGAGGTCTTCACCCGCCGGAAGACCAAGATCGCCGTCTACAACCGGCTGTTCGTCCGGCTGCCGATCCGGCGCGACACGATCGTCTTCGAGAGCCACCTCGGCAAGCAGTACTCCGACAACCCCAAGTACATCTACGAGGAGCTGCGCCGGTCCGGCGCGAAGTTCACCGCCATCTGGTCCTACGCCAAGAGCCCGGCCGGCTTCCCCAAGGACGCCAAGCTCGTCCGCCGCGGCTCCTGGCAGTACTACCTGGCGCTCGCGCGGGCCGGTCACTGGGTGGACAACCAGGGCTTTCCCCGGGACGCCGTCAAACGCCCCCAGACGACCTACATCCAGACCTGGCACGGCTCGGCGTACAAGCGGATGGGGTTCGACGACCCGGAGCTCAAGCGCGGGAGCAAGACCCGGCGGGCGCGCTTCCAACAGGCGATCGACCGCTACGACGCCTTCCTGATCCGCTCCGAGCACGACGCGCGGACCCTCGCCAAGGGCCTCGGCGTGCGTGCCGAGCTGATCCGCAGCGGCTACCCGCGCAACGACGCCCTGGTCAACGGGGGCGACACGGCCGAGCTGGCCGAACGGCTGAAGCTGACCGGCGACGAGCGCACGGTCGTGCTGTACGCGCCGACGTTCCGCGCCGGGGCGGGCGGCAAGGCGCAGAAACGGTTCGAGCCGCCGTTCGACCTGGAGGAGTTCGCCGAGGAGCTCGGCGAGACGCACGTGCTCCTGGTCCGCCCGCACTACCTCAACACCGCGGTCGTGCCGCCGAGCCTGCGCGGCGTGGTCCGCGACGTCGGCGCGGTGCACGACGTCACCTCGCTGCTGCTGCTCTCCGACGCGCTCGTCACCGACTATTCGTCGCTGATGTTCGACTACGCCCTGCTCGACCGTCCCACGGTGTTCTTCGCCCCCGATCTGGAGGACTACGTCCGGTCCCGCGGCACCTACTTCGACCTGCGGAAAGAGGGGCCCGGTCCGGTGCTGAGCGATCCGGACGAGCTGTTCGCCGCGCTCGCCGACCTGCCCGGCCTCACCGCGCGCTACGCCGGGAAACGGCGTGAATTCGTCGAGCGCTACGGGGAATACGACCGGGGTACCGCCGCCAAGCAGGTCGTCGACCGCTTCTTCACGAGGGACCCGAATGCGTGACATCTTCATCGTCTGCAACAACCACGAAGAGCTCGGCGGCCTGCAGCGATGGGTCCACCACGTCGGTGGGCTGTTCGCCGCCCGCGGCCACCGCGTGCACGTGATCGGCGTGACGCACGCCGCCGAGCCGCACGACTACGGCCGCGACCTGCCGTACGAGCTGAGCGTCCTGCACGACACCCCGCCGCCGTCCCGGAGCGGCGGATGGCTGCGCGCGATGCGCTTCCGTTCGGTGCAGCGGCACGGCGCGGCCAAGCTGAGCCGCCTGTTCCGCGCCGCCCGGCCGGGCGGCGTCATCATCGCCGCGCAGGTGTGGGCCATGGAATGGGTCGCGCTCGCCGACACGGCCGGCATGCCGGTCATCGGCATGAGCCACGAGTCCTACCAGGCGACCAAGGCCTCCTCGCGGTACCAGCGGGTCAAGCGCTACTTCACCGACGTGAACCGGTTCCTCGTGCTCAGCACCGAGGACGCCGACTCATGGGCCCGCGACCACATGTCCAACGCCGACTTCATGCCGAACCCGCTCCACGTCAGCCCGTCGGTCCTGCCGGACCTGTCGCGGCCCGTGGTCGAACTGCTCGGCCGGCTGTCCTTCGAGAAGGGACAGGACATGATGCTGGAGGCGTGGGCGGAGGTGACCGGGGCCTTCCCGGACTGGCGGCTGCGCCTGTACGGCTCCGGGCCCGACGAGGAGGTTCTGCGCCGCCAGGCGTCCGACCTCGGCGTCGAGGAGACCGTGGAGTTCGCCGGGGCGACCGCCGACGTCGAGGCCGCGCTGAACGAGGCGTCGATCTTCGCCCTGTCCTCGCGCATGGAGGGCTTCCCGATGTCGGTGATGGAGGCGATGGCGTACGGCCTGCCGACCGTGGCGTTCGACTGCGCGCCGGGCGTCCGCGAACTCATCACGCACGAGGCCGACGGGCTGCTCGTACGGCCGGGCAACACCACGGAGTTCGCCGAACAACTCGCCCGTCTGATGAGCGACGAGGACCTGCGGGCCAAGCTCGGCAGCCGGGCGCGTACCTCGGTGCGCCGGTTCTCCGCCGACATGGTCACCGACCGCTGGGAGCGGATGTTCGAACTGGTCGACCAGTGATCAGGACCAGGGAGCCTTGAGCCGGGGCCGCGGGCGGGTGCGCTCCCACGTGCACGGCCGGGCCGGCGCCTGCTCCTCGGCGGCGCGGATCGCCAGGCTCGTCAGGCTGATCAGGAGGGCGCCCGCCGTGTCGGTGTCGAGCAGCACGGTCACCCAGTCGTCACCGGGCCGCACGACGACCTGGCCGCTCTCGACGAGCACCGTGTCCAGGCGTTCGACGAAGCCGCGGGACAGGCGGAGATCGGCCTCCTCGCCCGTGTGCAGGTGGAGAATCTCGCCGCCGCGGAAGTTGAAGCTCCGGCCGGTGCCGCAGGAGGGACGGCCGGCCGCGAGGCCGGGCCATGTCACCAGTTGCGCGGCCACTCGCTCGGCCGCGCTGCGGGTCTTCGCTGAGCCCGTCACGGCACCAGCATCCCGTGTCGCGGTCATTCTCCATAAGAGTCCGCATCCCAATTGTTATGAGCGCACTCGGCCGTTTTTCGCTTCTTGGTAACCGCGGCGACGACCGTACGTGGGCGGTCGACCGGAATGCGGCCTTCGGTCCGGCCGGTACGGTGGATGGGTGATCTCTCGTGGTGACGTGGAGACGGCCCGGACCCGGATCGGTTCCCGGGTGTTGCGGACGCCGGTACTCCGGCTCGACCGGCTGTGGCTGAAGCTGGAGCAGCTCCAGCACACCGGTTCGTTCAAGACGCGCGGCGCCTTCAACCAGGTTCTCGCCGTGGCCGAGGCGGGCGGTCTCCCAGAGGCGGGAGTGGTCGCGGCGTCGGGCGGCAACGCGGGCCTGGCCTTCGCGTACGCCGCCCGCGAGCTGGGCGCGCGGGCGGAGGTGTTCGTGCCGGAGACCGCGCCGGCGGTGAAGGTCGCCCGGCTGCGCGCGCTCGGCGCCTCCGTACACCAGGTCGGGTGCGAGTACGCCGAAGCCTACGAGGCCGCGACCAAGCGCGCGGCCGACACGGGAGCCCTGTTCGGCCACCCCTACGACCAGCCGGAGGTCTGCGCGGGCCAGGGCACGCTGGCGCTGGAACTGGAGGAACAGACCGGCGGCGTCGACACCGTGCTGGTCGCGGTCGGCGGGGGCGGGCTGATGGCCGGCATCGCGGCGGCGCTGGAGGGCCGGTCGCGCGTGGTCGGGGTGGAGCCGGAGGGCTGCCCGACGTTCCACGCCGCACTGGCGGCGGGCCGACCGGTCGACGCGCCGGTGGGAGGCGTGGCCGCCGACTCCCTGGGCGCCCGCCGCGTGGGCGAGATCCCGTACGCGGTCGCCCGCCGCACCGGCGTGGAGTCGGTGCTGGTGAGCGACGCGGACGTGATCGCCGCCCGGCAAGCTCTGTGGCAGGACCACCACATCGTGGTCGAACACGGCACCGCCGCCGCCTACGCCGCCCTCCTGACCGGCGCCTACACCCCGTCCGAGGGAGAACGCGTCGCCGTCATCTGCTGCGGAGCCAACACCGACCCGACCGATCTCGCCTGAGGCGATCACGCCCCCAGGCCAATTTTCACGGACCAGTGGTGGACGCCTTGGTCGCCGGTATGCGCCGGACTGCCCCGTCTCACCTCCGCGTCCGTCTAGCTCGACCCGTCGAACAAGGCGTACGCACTCACCGGGATCCACCACGATCGGCTGAAGCTCACGGTCCCGTTCGACATCGACATCGATCTGACCGAGATCGAGAAGCTCTAGAGCCAGTCGCGCTTTTTGAAGATGGTGTACAGGGCCACGGCGGTGGCGATGAGGATGGCGAGGCTGACCACGAAGCCCCACTGCTTGTCGTAGCCCGGGAACGGGACGTTCTGGCCGTAGAAGCCCGTCACGGCCGTGGGGACCGCGATGACGGCGGCCCAGCCCGTCAGCTTCTTCATCACCTGGTTCAGGTGGTTGCCCTGCAGCGCGATGCGGGTCTCCTGCAGGCTCGTGACGACGTCGCGCAGGCTCTCGGTCCACTCCGTGGCGCGCAGCACGTGGTCGTACACGTCCTGGAAGTACGGCGTCATCGGGTCCGGCACCACGTGCAGGTCGCGGCGGAGCAGGGTGTTGACGACCTCGCGCATCGGCAGGACCACGCGTCGCAGCTTGGTCAGGCTCTTGCGCAGGCGGAAGCCGCGATGCTGGGTCTCCCGGGTGGGCGCCTCGTCGCCGAACAGGCGCTCCTCCAGGTCGTCGATCGCGCCGTCCAGCGCCTGGACGGCGGCGAAGTGACCGTCGACGATCAGGTCGATCAGCCCGTGCAGGAGGTACGCGACGCCGTACCCGGCCAGGTCGGCGGAGGAGTCCCACTGCCGGAGCAGCGCGTCGAGGTCGAACTCCTCATCGCCCCGTACGGTCACCAGCGCGCGCTCGGTGACGAACGCCGAGATCTCGTGGGTGGCCAGCTCGCCGGTCTCCTCGCTCAGCCGCACGTCGTAGGCGTTGAAGAACAGATGGCCTTCGTAGCGGTCGAGCTTCGGTCGTTCGTGCTGGCTGAGGGCGTCCTCGATCGCGAGCGGGTCCAGGCCGAACTCCTGGCTGATGAGCTCCAGACCGCCCTCGTCCGGCTCGCACAGGTCCAGCCACACGACGGTGTCCGGCTCGGCCAGGTAGTCGCTGATCTGAGCGGCGGGGAAGTTCTCCCTATCGAGCTTCCCGCCGCGCCACACGCGGGTGCGGGCGTTCAGATCCATGAGTCGAACCACATGCGGCTGTGCCACGCGTCGTAGGGCAGGATCTGGCCGGTGAGGATGGGATACAGGAAGTAGAAGTTGGCCAGCACGAGCAGGACGTACGCCCCGCAGGCGGCCGCGCCGAACACACGTCTCATCGGCACCGTGTCGGCCGGGCCGATGAGCATGCCCATGACCAGCACGATCGACAGCACCATGAACGGCAGCATCGGGGTGGCGTAGAACAGGAACATCGTCCGGTGGCCGAAGCCGAAGTAGAACCACGGCAGCCAGCCGGCCAGGAAGCCCGCGACCGTCGCGCCGGCCCGCCAGTCGCGCTGCACCAGCCACCAGCCGGTGATGACCAGCAGGGTGATGATCGAGATCCACCAGATCGCCGGGGTGCCGATGCCGAGCACCTCGCGCGAGCACTTGCTCGCGCCGCAGCCCGTCGGCTCGTTGTAGTAGAACGCCACCGGCCGCTTGAGGAACATCCAGTTCCACGGCCACGACTGGTAGTCGTGCTTGACCGTGAGCGTCGTGTGGAAGTGCCACATCTGCTGGTGGTAGTCCCACAGCCGCGGCATCGCCTGGAAGAACGCGGTGATCGGGTTGCCGGACACCCGGCCGCGGCCCCAGCCGCCCGCGTTGAAGATCCAGCCGCTCCACCACGCGAGGTACGTGACGCCGCTCACCACCACCAGCGACACGAACGCCGGCACCGCGTCGAGCAGGAACCCTCCGGCGTACGGCTGGCGGATCCCGGCGGCGCGCCGCGCGCCGATGTCCCAGATCAGGACCATGATGCCGAACGCCGCGATGTAGTAGATCCCGGTCCACTTGGTCGCCACGGCCGTGCCCAGGCAGAGCCCGGCGGCCAGGCGCCACCAGTGCATGACGAACGGGCCCAGCTCGCTCTCGTTGCCGGTCTCCATGACCTTGGCCGCGAGCGCCGCGCGGGTGCGGTCGCGGTCGATGACCAGGCACGCGAACCCGGCCAGGATCCAGAACATCACGAAGATGTCCAGGATCGCGGTGCGGCTGGTGACCAACTGCATGCCGTCCAGCGCGAGCAGGAGGCCGGCCGCGGTGCCGAGCAGGGTCGAGCGCGTCATCCGGCGCGCGACCCGGGCCAGGATCAGCACCGACAGCGTGCCGATCACCGCCGAGGCGAACCGCCAGCCGAAGGGGGTCATGCCGAACATCCACTCGCCGATGGCGATCAGCCACTTTCCGGCGGGCGGGTGGGCGACGAAGCTGCCGCCGTTCGCCCAGATGTCGAGGTTCGGCGGGTGCTGGAGCAGCAGGCTGTCGGCGTTCTTGACCGTGTTGTGCTCGTACCCGAACTTCAGCAGCGCGTACGCGTCTTTGGCGTAGTAGGTCTCATCGAAGATCACCGCGCGCGGCTTGCTGAGGTCGTAGAACCGCAGCACGCCGGCGAACAGCGTCACGAGCAGCGGGCCGAGCCACCCCATCAGCCTGCTGCCCGGAATCGCCGACGCCATCCACTGGCGCAGCGATGGCGGGCGCCCGTCGCGCTGGGACCGAGAAGCGGGTTCGAGTCCTGTCATCGCCACCACCCCGACATCGTACGGGGGGATACCGGGCCGATTGTGCACTTCGAACTGCCTGCCCTCACGAGATCGTCACGGCCCGGCGGTCTCCGAGGTGCGAGACGGTGACACCGGGGTCGAAGATGGGTGCTGTGGGAACATCTGGGACGCTGACGCTGGCCGCCGCGCCGATCGGCCGCGCGGAGGACGCATCCGAACGCCTCCGCGGCGCACTGGGCGCTGCCGACATCATCGCCGCGGAGGACACGCGCCGCCTGCGGCGCCTCACCGCCGACCTGGGTGTCACCACCGCCGCGCGGATCGTGTCGTACTACGACGCGAACGAGCGCGCCCGCGCCGCCGAACTGGTCGAGGAACTGCGCGAGGGCCGAGACGTGCTGGTCATCACCGACGCCGGCCTGCCGGGGGTCTCCGACCCGGGCTACCGGCTCGTCACCGCCGCGATCGAGGCCGAGGTGCCGGTCACCGTCCTGCCCGGGCCGTCCGCGGTGACGACCGCGCTGGTGATCTCCGGGTTGCCCAGCGACCGCTTCTGCTTCGAGGGCTTCCTGCCGCGCAAGGCGGGGGAGCGGGCGTCGCGGCTGGCCGCGCTGGCCGACGAGCCGCGCACGATGGTCTTCTTCGAGGCGCCGCACCGGCTGACCGCGGCGCTGGAGGCGATGGCGGGCGCGCTGGGCGCCGAACGGCCCGCCGCCGTGTGCCGCGAGCTGACCAAGACGTACGAGGAGGTGCGCCGCGGGCCGCTGGGCGAGCTGGCCGCCTGGTCCTCGGGCGGCGTGCGCGGTGAGATCACGATCGTCGTCGGAGGCGCGCCCGAGCGTTCCGGCCCGGCGGACCTGGCCGCGCTGGCGGACGAGGTCGAGCGGCGCGTCACCGATGGCGCGGCCAGAAAAGACGCGATTGGTGAGGTTGCACGAGAACATCGTGTACCAAAGAGGGACCTTTATGACGCGGTTATTGCACGAAAAACCCGGCGATGACGATTATTTGACGTAATCTTTACGCAGCTCAGGGCCCCTCAAACAAGACTTAATGGGGAAAACTCGTGGCGGGACGTAATCCGATGGTTTCGCCCGGGGGTGACGGGAAAATGTACGAATCCATGATCTCGCACGAGACGTGGAAGTACGAGTGCCTCGGCTGCCTGCACGAGTGGCAGAAGGAGTTCGAGGTCGGACGCTCCTCAGACGGCCACGGTGGGGAGGTCGTCGTCTACCACCACCTGAGCCAGCGCTGCACCTCGCCGTGGGCGGAGCCGGTGTGCCCGTCCTGCGGCAGCTACGACGTCAAGATCCTGCCCACCGGATGGACCGTCGTCGCGCCGATTCCCCGCCAGCGGAACACCGAGCTGGAAATGATCTTCCGGCTCCGCCGCCTGCACGCCTACTAGAAGTCGCTGAAGGCGGCTCAGGACGCCGTGACCGCGTCCTGAGCGGCGAGCTTCCCCGGCTCCTCCGGTTCGCCGGAGGAGCCGTTCGTCTTCTCGGACGCGCGCCCGCGCCACCGCAGGAGCCGCGTCAGCTTCCCGCGCGGCTCGCGGGAGAAGGTGATCGCGGCGGCGACGCACGCGAGCGGCACCGTCGGCAGCACGTAGCGGTAGTCGAACTCGGCGGTGGCCGGCGGCACCAGCAGGAGCCCGGTCGCGAGAATCCAGGGCAGGAACGCCTCGCCGCCCCAGCGCCGCCACAGCGGGACCAGCCCGGCCAGGCCGACGATGAGGATGCCGCCGAGCACCGTGCCGGGCATGTGCGCCACGTCCTGGTAGGTGCGGATGCCCGTGGCGTACGGCTTGATGATGCGGGTGCGCGCGTTGCCGTCCTCGTACCGGTGCGCCTCCGACGAGGCCGTCTGGTCACGGCTCATCCGCCAGGTCGGCAGGGCCGCGGACTTCTTGCCGAACTCATACATCTGGTAGGTGGCCTTGTCGGGGAAGACCGACCGGTGCCACTTGAAGGTGTAGAGGAAGTCCTTCATCACGACCACGGCGTAGTCGAACGGCTGGGCCATGATGGCGCGCTTGGCGAAGTCGCCGGCGAGCTTGTTCTGGTAGTCGGTGAACCGCGCGGCCGGCACCCGGTGGAACGGGGAGTTGCGGTCCCAGATGGCGTCCTGAGAGAAGGTCAGCGGTGTGTGGGAGGTCCGGCTGTCCTTGCAGAGCGGGTACTCCGAGACCGGCGGCTTGATCTTGTTGCAGTCGGCGAACTCCGTGACCCGGGCGTACAGGAAGACGCCGCTGCTGGTCGTCATGCCCGGCTTGCCGTACCAGGCCCAGAACCAGCCGGCGTACGCGCCGAGCGGCAGCGCGCACATGACGACCGTCGCGACGAGGACGCGCCAGTTGAAGCGGCGCATCAGGAAGTACACGACGATGGCGATCAGCACCGGCTCGCCGACGGTGCGCGTCAGCGTGGCGAGCCCGACCAGCAGCCCGACCACTCCCGCGATCTTCCAGGTGATCGCCTTCCCGTGCCACAGGACGATCGTCGCCGCGCACAGGATCAGGAACTCGAACGGGATGTCGGACAGGATCAGGTGCTCGAGTTGGATCTGGTAGCCGTCGTACAGCAGCGGCACGGTCGCCAGGGACGCGCCCCAGCTCGGCAGGCCGAACTTCCGGCGCAGCAGCGCGTAGATCATCACCGCGCCGGCCAGCCCCATCAGGTGCTGGAGCCCGGCCACCAGGGCGAAGCTGTGGAACGGCTTGAGCGCCCACAGCAGGAACGAGTAGCCGTCCGGCCGGATCGGGTGCGGGTAGGGGGCCATCGCGACGTGCAGGTAGTCGAACGAGTCGTTGAACCACGACGCGGGCCGGTAGCCCAGCATGGCGAGCGCGCGCAGGAAGGCGCCGCCGGCGAGCACGGCGGTGAACGTCTTGTGACGCCGGACGAGCGAGAGCAGGAACGGGAGCACGCCGAATGAGACCAACCCGACACGGCGGGCGCGCCCTTTCTCCGGCGCGGCCTCCTCTTCCGTAACGGCCTCAACCGCTTTGACCTGCGGCTTTTCATCCGCGGACCCGTCAGGTGACGTGTCAGGCGGCGCGCCTGTCACGGCGGATTCCCCGCTCTGTTCTCCCGCGGTAGTCAAGTCGGACCGACCTCTCTGGACAGCACAGCCCTTATCCTGTATCCCCAGCCTGCCGTCAGCAGGGTGCTTCATGTGAAGTCAAAGGTTGCGGCTTTGCAACACACAGCCGCTCGCCGGCGGGCATCATGGGTAACACACGCCACTTGTCGGAACAATGACGAGGTTAGTCGAAACCCCCGAAGCTTGGTTGCGGAGGGGTAATGGAGGACGCGACGTGGAACTCTCCGTGGTGATGCCTTGCCTGAACGAGGCGGAGACCGTAGAGACATGCGTGCGGAAGGCCCTCGGATTCTTCGCTGAGCACGGCGTCGACGGCGAGGTCGTCATCGCCGACAACGGCAGCACCGACGGCAGTCAGCAGCTCGCCCGCGAGGCGGGTGCCCGCGTCGTGCCGGTGACCTCCAAGGGCTACGGCAACGCCCTGATGGGCGGCATCCGCGCGGCCCGCGGCACCTACGTCGTCATGGGCGACGCCGACGACTCCTACGACTTCACCTCGCTCATGCCGTTCCTGACCGAGTTGCGGGACGGCGCCGACCTCGTCATGGGCAACCGCTTCAAGGGCGGCATCGCGCCCGGCGCCATGCCGCCGCTGCACAAGTACCTCGGCAACCCGGTACTCAGCTTCGTCGGCCGGCTGTTCTTCCGCAGCAAGATCGGCGACTTCCACTGCGGGCTGCGCGCGTTCCGCCGCGACTCGATCCTGCGGCTGGGCCTGCAGACCGGCGGCATGGAGTTCGCCAGCGAGATGGTGGTCCGCTGCACGCTCGCCAAGTACGACGTGCGCGAGGTCCCCACCACGCTCTCGCCCGACGGCCGCTCCCGCGCCCCGCACCTCAGCACCTGGCGCGACGGCTGGCGTCACCTGCGCTTCCTCATGCTCTACAGCCCGCGCTGGCTGTTCCTGATCCCGGGCCTGCTGCTGATGACGCTCGGCCTCGTCGGCGGCGTCGCGCTGTCCACCGGGCCCGTCCGCGTCGGCGACATCGCCTTCGACGTCGACACCCTCGTCGGGGCCTCCGCGATGCTGGTGATCGGCTTCCAGGCGGTGCTGTTCGCGCTGCTGACCAAGGTGTACGCCATGGAGGAGGGTTTCCTTCCCCATGATCGGCGGGTGCAGCGCGTCGTCGACTCCTGGAGCCTCGAACGCGGCCTCGTCGTCGGCGGCCTGCTCGCGCTCGCCGGCCTCGTCGGGCTGGTGGCCTCGCTGGTGCACTGGCAGGGCCACAGCTTCGGCGAGCTGGACCCGCGCGACTCGCTCCGCATCGTCGTGCCCGCCGCGACCGCGCTCATCATGAGCTTCCAGATGATCTTCGCGTCGCTGTTCGTCAGCATCCTCGGGATCCGCCGCCGCTCCCACCCGCCGGTCACCGACCCGGCCGAGGAGGCCGCCGACGTCGTGGACGCCGCGGTCGTCAAGGTCGCGGGCGAGGCGCAGACCCTCAACCTCAAGGAGGTCGACGCGCCCGCGGATGAGGACGCCGCCGACGAGGAGAGCAAGGACCCGGCCGAGACCGCCTGACGACGGTTCGCGAGAAGGCCCCGGCGTTCGCCGGGGCCTTTTCTCGTTCGCGTGCCGTCTCGGTGTAATCGGCGTTCCGGCCGGAGGGAGTACTTCGCGTCAGCCACCGACGACCCCGAAGGACGCAGGCGTGAACGACCCCGCCGAACGATTCACGGCCCTGTACGACCGGCATTACCGGAGCGTGCTCGGCTACGCGCTGCTGCGAGCCGGCCAGGACGCCGCCGAGGACGTGGTCAGCGAGGTCTTCCTGGTCGCCTGGCGGCGGCTGGACGACCTGCCCGACCCGCCGCTGCCGTGGCTGCTCGGAGTGGCGCGCAACCTGTTGCACAAGCAGTACGACGCCGGCCGCCGCCGGCAGGCGCTCGCCGACCGGATCGCCTCGGCGACCACGGCGGACGACCTGGCCGGCCCCGACGTGGCCGAAGGCATCGTGGACCGCACCACCGTCCGCGCCGCGCTGTCGGCGCTGGGGGAACGGGACGTCGAGACGATCGTCCTGGCCACGTGGTACGACCTGGCGCCCCGCGACGCCGCCCGCGTCATGGGCTGCTCCACCACGACCTTCGCCGTACGGCTGCACCGGGCCCGCAAACGCCTCTCCCGCGTCCTGCGCACGTCACCGGCCGCCCCGGCCCGTACGGCACTGATCCAGCAGAGGGCCCGATGAACCCCGACGAGACCGGCCACGACACAGGAGCCGAGATGACCTTCACCGACCCGATGACGATCCTCGCCGACCACGTCGGCACGCTGGCCGAGGACGGCTACCGGCGCCGCCGCGACGCGGACCTGGCCCGCATCACCGCCGCCGGGCGCGCGCCGGCCCGGGCCGACCACCGGATCCTTCCCGCCCAACGCCGTCGCACCCGGCCCATCTTGGCGGGCGTGGCCGTGGCCGCCGCCGCGGCGGTGACCGCCGGCGTCCTCGCCCTGCCCGGCGACACGCCCCGGCACGGCCGGGCGACGCCACCTGTCTCCACGCCGCTGGACGCCCGGTCGGTGTTGCTGGCCGGAGCCGAGTACGCCGCGAAGCAGCCGGCGACGGCGCACGGGGCCTACTGGTACTCCCAGATCCGCGACGTGGAGCGGGCCCGGCAGCGCCGAAAGGGCGTCAAGGGCCACGGCACGCTCGCCAACGGGGCGCCGAGGAGCGGACCCTACTTCCCCTTCCACGCGTACGTCGGCATCACCTGGGAGAACTGGGACCCGTACCAGCAGGGCCCGCCCTCGCGGACGGTGGACCGGGACATCCAGATCCGGTTCGCCACCCCGGCGGACAAGGCCGCCTGGCAGCGGGCGGGGTCACCGTCGCTGACCGACATGAAGCCCTTCTCCGCCGACTCCCGCACCACCGATCCCTACCTCGCACTGGGTCCCAAGGGCACGACGATGGCCGGTCTGGCGAAACTGCCCACCACCGCCGAAGGACTCCGGAAGATGGTCCTGGCGGACCGGAACCGCATGATCGCCGAACTGCGGAAGTACCACGCGCAGAGCCAGGAACTCTCGCTGACCGAGGACGTCCTGGACGCCGGGATCGCGATCATCAACGCGCCCGCGCCCCCGGAGGTGCGCGCGGCGGCGTACCGCATGCTCGCCGCCCAGAAGGGCATCCGCGGCATCGGCCCGGCCCGCGACGGTCTCGGCCGCTCCGGCGTGGCGCTGGCCGTCCGCGTCGAGGAACCCACGCTCCACGGCCCCCAGCGGAACGAGGAGCGCCTGATCATCGACCCGGGATCGGCGCGGATCCTGGCGCGCGAGTACTACCCGATCGGCGCGGACGGCACGGTCGCGAGCGAGCCCGACCACTCCACGCTGATGATCACCGACGGCTGGACCGACCGCATCGGCGTGCCCTCCCGCGGCTGATCGCCCGGTGCCGGCATAGCGACGGCACCTCGGAAGCGTCAAAAAGGGAGAACCGGACGGGACGGACCGGCCAAGTACAGGTGTGAGCACAGCGAGCATGAACGGTGGTTCCGATGCTGAAGAATCTGTTGGAGCAGATCGCGGTACTCCTCGGTCCCGACCCGGGACTGCACTCGGGGGACGACAGCCACGCGCTCGGCGACGAGGACGGCGAGGAGTGGTGAACCCGTCGTTCACGACGGACTTCACGATGGACGACGTGCGGACCCGCACGTACAAGGCGCGCGACGCGTGGTGGACCGTGTTCCTGGTCGATCCCCTGGCCGGGCGGCTCGTGCGGTTCACCGCGAACCGCACGTCGCTGACCCCGGACCAGGTGTCGCTCGGCGCGCTGCTGCTGGGCCTGGGCGCCGCGGGCTGCTTCTGGAAGGCCGGGCCGTGGCTGATCGCCGGCGCGGTCCTGTACCACCTGAGCTTCGTGCTCGACTGCGTGGACGGCAAGCTCGCCCGGCTGACCGGCACCGGCACCGTCTTCGGCGGCTGGCTGGACTATGTGTTCGACCGCATCCGCGTGCTTGCCTGCGCCGTCGCCCTGACCGCCGGGCAGTACACGGCCACCGGCCGGCCGGTCTACCTCGGCCTGGGCATCGCGATCGTCTTCCTCGACATGCTCCGCTATCTCGACGCCCTGAAGGTGGCGGCCGTGCGCCGGGAGATGAACGGCCGGCTGCGCGACGCCGTCCCCGCGGACGGGCCCGAGCGGGTCCCGGTCGACCTCCAGCGGGGTTTCCGGCAGCGGTTCTCCTGGTACCTGCGGGTACGCGACTGGCTGCTGCGCCACCGGGTCCGTACGCACCTGGTCAGCGGCATCGAGTTCCAGATGGCCGTGTTCATCGTCGGCCCGCTCTGTCACGCGATCATTCCGGTGACCGTGGTGGCCGGGGCGCTGATGCTGGTCTTCGAGGTGGGCATCGTCTACAAGCTGTGGCTGTCGTCGAAGGACTTCACCCGGGCGCTCGGCGAGGCCGAGACCTCGCGGTCGCCGGTGTGAGGGCGCGCCCGGTCACCGGTCGGCGGATATCGTGCTGATACATCGGGGCAGGGCCTCTAGGCTTAGGGCATGTCCAGCCGTCACATCCTGACCGCGCCCGCCTGGCCGTACGCCAACGGGCCCCGCCACATCGGGCACGTCTCCGGTTTCGCGCTGCCCTGCGACATGTTCAGCCGCTACCAGCGGATGGCGGGCAACCAGGTCCTGATGGTCAGCGGCACCGACGAGCACGGCACGCCGATCCAGGTCCAGGCCGACAACGAGGGCGTGACCGCACGCGAGCTCGCCGACCGCTACAACAAGGTGATCGGCCAGGACCTCCACGGCCTCGGCATGTCCTACGACCTGTTCACCCGGACGACGACGCGCAACCACTACGCCGTCGCCCAGGAGATCTTCAAGGGGCTCCACGCCAACGGCTACGTCTTCGAGAAGACGACGATGGGCGCGATCTCGCCCTCCACCGGCCGCACCCTCCCGGACCGCTATATCGAGGGCACCTGTCCGATCTGCGGCTACGACGGGGCGCGCGGCGACCAGTGCGACAACTGCGGCAACCAGCTCGACCCGGTCGACCTGATCAACCCCCGCAGCCGCATCAACGGCGAAAAGCCGGAGTTCGTGGAGACCGAGCACTTCTTCCTCGACCTGCCCGCGTTCTCCGAGACCCTCGGGTCGTGGCTGCAGAGCAAGGAGGGGCTCTGGCGGCCGAACGTCTACAAGTTCACCCGCAACCTCCTCGACGACATGCAGCCCCGCCCGATCAGCCGTGACCTCGACTGGGGCGTGCCGGTGCCGCTGCCGGGCTGGGTCGACCGGCCCGACAAGCGGCTGTACGTCTGGTTCGACGCGGTGATCGGCTACCTGTCGGCCTCGGTCGAGTGGGCCCGGCGCTCCGGCGACCCGGACGCCTGGCGCGCCTGGTGGCAGGACCCCGACGCCCGGTCGTACTACTTCATGGGCAAGGACAACATCGTCTTCCACTCGGAGATCTGGCCGGCGATGCTGCTGGGCTACAACGGCGAGGGCGACAAGGGCGGTGAGCCGGGCTCCCTGGGCCGCCTCAACCTGCCCTCCGAGGTGGTCTCCTCGGAGTTCCTGACCATGGAGGGGCGAAAGTTCTCCTCCTCGCGGCAGGTCGTGATCTACGTACGCGACTTCCTCGAGCGGTACGACGTCGACGCCCTGCGCTACTACATCGCGGTGGCCGGCCCGGAGAACCAGGACACCGACTTCACCTGGTCGGAGTTCGTCCGGCGCAACAACGACGAGCTCGTCGCCGCCTGGGGCAACCTGGTCAACCGGTCGATCTCGTTCGCGGCCAAGAACATCGGCGAGATCCCGGCCGCCGGCGAGCTGACCGAGGCCGACCGCACCATCCTGCAGCGCTCGCGCGCGGCGTTCGACGCGGTGGGCGCGGAGCTGAACCGCTCGCGGTTCAAGAACGCCGTCAACGAGACCATGCGCACCGTGGCGGAGGCCAACAAGTACCTGTCCGAGCAGGCGCCGTGGAAGCTCCGCAGCGAAGACCCGGAGCGGATGAAGACCATCCTCCACGTCGCGCTGCAGCTCGTGGACGACGCCAAGTCGCTGCTGACGCCGTTCCTGCCGAAGTCCTCGGACAAGGTGTACAAGATGCTCGGCGGCGAGGGCGACTGGAGCGGCATGCCGGAGCTGCGCGAGGTCGACGAGGACGGCGGCCCGGGCTACCAGGTGCTGACCGGCACGTACGACACGGCCGCGCGCTGGGAGTCCCGGCCGATCACGCCGGGTGTCCCGCTGGCGCCACCGAAACCGCTCTTCACCAAGCTGGACCCCTCGGTCGTGGACGAGGAGCTGGCCCGGCTCGAGCAGTCGTGAGCGGCTCGGTCGGCACGGAGGCTCGGCAGGCGGAGGAGGCCTCGTGAGCCGCGGCGACTCGCGGGAGGCGGCACCGCCGCCTCCCGAGCCGCTGCCGGCCGAGGTGTTCGACAGCCACTGCCACCTCGACATCCTCAAGACGCCGGTCCCGGAGGTCGTCGCGGCGGGTCAGGCCGTCGGGATCCGCCGGGTCGTGACCGTCGGGTACGACCTGGCGTCCTCCCGCTGGTGCGCCGAGGCGGCCGCGGCCCACGACGACGTCTACGCGGCGGTCGCGATCCACCCCAACGACGCGGGCGACGCCACCGACGAGGTGCTCGATGAGATCGCCTCCCTCGCCGCGCTGCCGCACGTCCGCGCGGTCGGGGAGACCGGGCTCGACTACTACCGCGACTGGGCCGACCCCGGCGACCAGCACCGGTCCTTCCGCGCGCACATCGACATCGCCACGCGCACCGGCACGGCGCTGGTCATCCACGACCGCGACGCCCACGACGACGTCCTGCGCATCCTGGCCGAGGAGGGTCCGCCGGAGCAGGTCGTCTTCCACTGCTTCTCCGGCGATCGCGAGATGGCCAAGGTCTGCGCCGACCGTGGCTACGTCATGAGCTTCGCCGGCAACGTCACGTTCAAGAACGCCGGTGACCTGCGCGAAGCCGCGGAGGTCGCGCCACCGGAGCTGCTGCTGGTCGAGACCGACGCGCCGTACCTCACGCCGGTGCCCTACCGCGGCCGGCCGAACGCTCCGTACCTCGTGCCGCTGACCGCCCGCTGCCTGGCCGAGGTCAAGGGCATGGACCTGGCCGAGCTGTGCGAGACCATCAGCCGCAACGGCGAGCGCGTCTTCGGATCCTGGTGACCCAGGGTCGTCGTCTCGCCGTCGCCCGGTGCCCATCGGGGCCGGTCGCCGCACGCGCGACCGCCACGTACGGGACCGGGTCCCCCGGCCCGGCACCGTCGTGGGCCGGTCGTTCGGTCTTCGATCGCCGGTGAGCGGGCCCCGCGTTCAGATCGCGCCGAGATCGACGATCACGTACCCGCCGTCCGTCATGGTGTAGTAGAGGCGGTTCGCCGGGTCCTCGGGCAGCCGGAAGGTGAAGGAGTCCTTGGCCTGCTGCTTGATTCCCAGATCACCGGCCTTACCTGTCCGCAGGTCGTACACGGCGATGGCACCCTTCGCGGGGAAGGTGATGACGAACCTGTCCAGCGACGGGGGGGTGCTCGAAACGGCCTCGATGTCCGGAATCGCGTGGCGGCCGCTGCCGTCGCGGCGCTGCGCCTCGGAGACGAAATGCGAGTCCCGGCCCACGCACCACGTGGGGCCGCAGTTCCAGGACGCGCGGTCGGTGAGACGAGCCGTACGGGTCTCCCCGGTCGTGACGTTCCGCACGTTCGCGAAGCCCGTGACGCCCACCTTGCCGTCGCGGACCGCCGGTGGGGAGCCGACCCACGGCCACTGGAGGATGTAGGCCCCGCGCGTGTCCGGAACCTCCTCGGCGGTGCCTCCGGTGACGGGAGCGCGGAAGACGCCGCCGGTCTTGCTCACCGACCACAGGACCTTGCCGCCGTCGATCGCCAGAGCGGTCGGCACGGGGGTGTCGGACCGGCTGACGAGGCGAGCCTTGCCGCCGGAGAGCGGCGCCGCCCAGATCTCGGTGCCGTAGTCGCCCGCGAGGTACCACGCGACGTACCCGCCTCCGGTCGCGAAGCCGGAGGCGAACAGCTTCGTCTTCGGCGGCGTGACGACCGTCGTGATCTGCTTCGTCGTGTGCCGGCGCAGGTCGTAGGCGTACAGGGCGTCGGCCTTCTCGAAGCTGGACTCGGTGTTGACCAGCAGCGTGTGGCCGTCGAGGAAGGTCAGCGGCAGGAACTTGCGCCCGTTCGGCAGGGTGTCCGCCACCCGGTGGATCGCCTGGGGCCAGACCTTCGCCATCGGCGGCACGTCGGTCTTCGTCAGGCGGTGCAGCGCCGGGGACGCCGCCGTCCTGGCGGTGCCGGACGCGTGCGTGCCGGTCAGCAGCGCACGGCCGCCGAGCGTGGCGCCCCCGATGGCGATGGCCACGGCGGCGGCGGCCATCGCCACCCGCGGATAGGCGCGGGTTCGCCGCGCGGGGCGTGCCTCCAGGCCGATGCCCGGCGGGGCCTTCGGGGCGCGGTCGGCGGCCTCGGCGAACGTGCGCCGCAGGGCCTGCTCCAGTTCCTCGGTCATCGCAGACTCCCGTTCGTCACGGACGGACGCCAGGACGTCCGTAGCTTGTCCAGGGCACGCGACGCCTGGCTGCGTACGGTGCCGCGGGAGATGCCGAGCACCTCGGCGATCTCGTTGTCGCTGAGCGACTCGTAGTAGCGAAGGACCAGCACGGCCCGCTGCTTCGGCGGCAGGCCGGAGAGCGCCCGCCACAGGCCGCCGTCGCCGTCGGCCCGCGCCAGCGCCGTGTCGTCGTAGGCCCGCTCGGGCGGCTCGGGCATCAGGCGTTCGCGGCGGCGTTTCCGCCAGATGCTGATGTGCAGCCGGGCCATGGTCGTGCGTACATATCCCTCCGGCTCGCGCTTGTTGACGACGCCGGGCCAGGCGGCGCGTACGCGTACCAGCGCCTCCTGCAACAGGTCGGCGGCGTCGTGCGGGTCGCCGGTCAGCACATAGGCGTAGCGCATCAACGCGTCGGCGCGGGATCCGACGAACTCTTCGAAGCTCAGTGCTCCATTCAAGGCACCCTCCTCAGGTACGGGGACGGGCCCGGCGCCGGAACTGTTGCACGTACGGGACACTGGGGGTGTGGGTGAACGACTACTCGGGCCGGCGGACGTCCGCGCGCTCGCCGCCGACCTGGGCATCCGCCCGACCAAGACGCTCGGCCAGAACTTCGTCATCGACGCGAACACGGTGCGGCGCATCGTCCGCGACGCCGAGGTCGGCGCCGAAGACGCGGTCCTGGAGGTGGGGCCCGGCCTCGGCTCGCTGACCCTGGCGCTGCTGCCCGAGGCCCGCCGCGTCATGGCGGTCGAGGTGGACGAGGTGCTCGCGGGGCGGCTGCCGCGGACCGTGGCCGAGTTCGCGCCGTCGCTCGCCGACCGCCTGACGGTGGTCACCGGCGACGCGTTGCGCGTGACCGAGCTGCCCGAACCCCCGACCGCTCTCGTGGCGAACCTGCCGTACAACGTGGCCGTGCCCGTCGTCCTGCACCTGCTCGGGGCGTTCCCGACGCTGCGGCACGGGCTGGTCATGGTGCAGGCCGAGGTCGCCGACCGGCTCACGGCCGGCCCGGGCGGCAAGGTGTACGGCGTGCCGTCGGTGAAGATGGCCTGGTACGCCGAGACGCGCCGGGCGGGCAACGTGGGGCGGGCCGTGTTCTGGCCGGTGCCGAACGTCGACTCGGGCCTGGTCGCCTTCACCCGGCGCGAGCCGCCGCAGGGGGTCCCCCGTACGGAGGTGTTCGCGGTGGTGGACGCGGCCTTCGCGCAGCGCCGCAAGACCCTGCGGGCGGCCCTGGCCGGGTGGGCGGGCTCGGCCGCCGCGGCGGAGCGGATCCTGCGCGCCGCCGACGTCGACCCGGGCGCGCGCGGAGAGGCGCTCGACGTCGCGGCCTTCACCCGGATCGCCGGACAGCGACGAGCATCCCCTAGCATTCCGTGACCGTGACCACTGTTCGCGTACCCGCCAAGGTCAACCTCCAGCTCGGCGTCGGCCCGGTCCGTGACGACGGCTACCACGACCTCGTCAACGTCTTCCACGCCGTCTCGCTGTTCGACGAGGTCACCGCGACCCCGGCCGCCACGTTGACGATCACTGTGGAGGGTCCGGCGGGCGTTCCCGTCGGCCCGGACAACCTGGCCGTACGGGCCGCACGGCTCCTCGCGTCGCACGCCGGCGTCGAACCCCGGGTCGCCCTGCACATCCGCAAGGACATCCCGGTCGCCGGCGGAATGGCCGGCGGCAGCGCCGACGCGGCGGCGGCCCTGGTGGCGTGCGACGCCTTGTGGGGGACGGGCATGAGCCGGGAGACCCTCCTGGAGCTGGGCGCGCGGATCGGCAGCGATGTCCCGTTCGCCCTGCTCGGCGGCACGGCCGTGGGGCTGGGCCGGGGCGAGCGGCTGACCCCGGTCGAGGCGGTGGGGGAGTTCCACTGGGTGTTCGGGTACGCGGACGGCGGCCTGTCAACGCCGGCGGTGTACGCCGAATGCGACCGCCTGCGGGCCGATGCGCCGGCCGCGTGGCCGGTGGTGTCGGATGATCTGATGGCCGCGTTGAAGACGGGCGACCCTCTGGCGCTCGGGCGAGCGCTCACCAACGACCTGCAGCCCGCGGCCCTGAGCCTGCGCCCGTCCCTCGCCGCCGCGCTGGCCGTGGGCGTGGAGAGCGGTGCGGTGGGCTCCCTGGTGTCGGGCTCGGGCCCGACGTGCGCCTTCTTGGCGTCCTCGGCCTCGCACGCCGCGGCCTTGGGGAGGACCCTGTCGGGCACGGGCCGCTTCTCCGCCGTCCGCCAGGCTCGGGGCCCTGTACCAGGTGCTGTCTTGATCTGATTCGGACGACCGATAAGTGGCTCTGTGCTGTCTTTCGGTACCGAGCGTCACGGAACGGTAAAGTTGGTCAAGCGGCATCTGGACCCCGCGTGTCAAGCTTTGTAAAGTCTTGGAGGCTTTACACGGGGGTGTGCGGCCTTGGCGCGTTGTGCGCGTTTGAGGGGGAGTGCGATGTCGCCTGTCGATCAGGGACCCGTACCACTGGGCCCGTACCGTGAATGGCCCGGACTTGACGCGTCCGCCCACGCCAAGATGGATCGTCACCAGGTGCGAGCCATCGCCGAGCGTCTGACCTCCCACCTGGAGGACATGCTGGCGGTGGACGAGCACCTGAAGCCGGCGAGCAAGGCGGCGTACGGCGCCTGGGACGCCGCCCAGGCGTTCTACCCGAGCGTCCAGTCGGGCCACGACACACTCGTGGACCAGCACAGCCGCTTCCTGCACGCTGTGCTCGACATGATTAAGAAGCTGCATGCCTCGGCCCACATTTACGACGCGACCGAGGCCGACCTCGAACGGCGAATCGCCGCCGTCGACAAGCGCCTGCACACCGTACCGACCACCGACCTGTTCCAGCACGGCTCGCCGGGCTCCCCGCCACCGACCGCGTCTCCGAACTCGCTGAACCCGGACGCGAGGGACTGAGATGGTCGACTCCTATGTCTCCCCGATGCGATCCATGGCCCCGACGGGGGCGCCGTCGCAGTACACCGACCCCAAGAGCATCGACGCCCTGCTGAAGTCCAGCGACCCTGAGGCGGTCGCTGCCTCGGGCCGCGGCTACCAGAGGTTCGCCGAGGCGTACGAGAAGATCGCCGGCGTCCTGCTCAACATGCGAACGGACCTCCACGACGCGTGGGAGGGCAAGGACGCGGCTGCCGCCCAGTCACAGCTGCGAGAGATGTGGTCCGCCGCCGCGACGGTCCGCGAGGCCGCGAAGACGTTCGGCATGACGATCGAGCGTCATGGCTCGGAGCACCTGGCCTGGTACAAGTACAACAAGCCCCCGTCCAAGTCACTGTCAGAAGCGCAAAGCTGGATGACCGGAGCCAACGAACGCGTCGCCCAGGCGTGGGGCTCCCTGCCCCAGGACCTGTCCACAACCCTCCCGCCCGGCGACGAGAAGTATCACTCCGACGGCTGGAGCCCCGAACACTCGGCGGCTTCAAGAACATCCGGGAGGTCATCCTTCTCTTACCCTGGTGACGGCGATGGTTCATCCGCGTCACATGGTCACCGGCTGGACGCCGCTGCGGAGCCGAATCAGATCGGAGACGGCGGTACCCAGCTCGCCGGCCTGCCTCCATCCGTTGCGCCTCCTGCCGGGGCTGCTCCGGGCCAATTGGGCGGGTTTCCTCTCGGAGGAGGTGTCGCCGCCGTGGGTCCCGGAGGCGTACCGGCGTCCGGCTATGGACCGATCGCCCCGAGCGTCATCACCGGGGTCCCCGGTGGTATGGATGGTGGAGCCGGTCGGATGACGCCGGGCTTGTCCGATGAGGCCGCCGCCGCGCAGGAGACTCAGGCCGCTGAGATGAGCAGTGCGTCGCGTGCGGGCATGACCGGGCTGCCGGTCGGTGCCGAGCGCCGAGACCGCGAACGCAAGCGACGGAGCTGGCTGTCCGAAGACGAGAAGGTGTGGACCGGCGATGTGCAGGCAGCACCCAAGCTGATCGCTGTTGACACCGAGACTGACCGAGAGTGGATCGACGAACCTCTGCGAATTCACCTGTCGGACGCCGATAACAAGGTCATCGATGATCTCTTTGAGGAGCTGAGCGGGGAGGACTCGCCGCAGGACCCACAGCAGGAAGTCGCCGAACTTCTGGCGAAGTCGGCAGGCCTCGAAGAGCAGGCCGCCGCGACGATCGATGACCTTGAGCCGCCGGGCCCGATCATCGGAAAAATCGAGTGAGGCGACTGCTCGCAGGCGTCGCCGCGGTCATGCTCATGGTCATGGTGGGCCGCCCGGCGTCGGCGGCACTCCGGCCGCTCCCGGGCGAATGGTGGTTCTCCGTCTGGGGCATCGAGAAATATGTTTGGCCGCAGTCCAGGGGCGCGGGCGTCACCGTCGCGGTGCTCGACTCCGGGGTCAACGCGTCTCTGCCCGAGCTCGCCGGTGTTGTCCTCAAAGGAACCGACACGACCGGGAGAAAAGGCGACGGGCGCCAGGACTTCGATGACAAGGAGGGCGGGCACGGGACCGGTCTGTCGGCGCTGATCGCCGGCCAAGGAGGCGGCAGCACCGGTTATGTCGGTGTTGCTCCTGACGCAAAGATTCTGCCGGTCCACGTCACAGCAGAATTCGGTGACTCGGTCGGTCTCTACGAGGCGATGGCGAGCGGGATACGGTTCGCCGTCGATCACAAGGCTGGAGTTATCAACATCTCGCAGGGCATCACGTCGGCCACGTGGCCCGATCACTGCGACCCCGGCGTCCAGGACGCCATCGCCTACGCCGTCGCGCACGACGTGATTGTGGTGGCGAGCTCCGGCAATGAGGGGAACACGACCAACTGGCCCGAGCTTCCGGGCTCGTGTGCCGGTGTGGTCGCGGTCGGCGGGGTCGACAAGTCTCTGCGTCCCTGGTCTGGAACCCAGCGTCAGTCCTACGTCGCTGTCGCGGCCCCGGGCGTGGGACCTGTCGTCGGGGAGACCGGTCGGTTCGCCCCGCACGTCACCGGAACGAGCCTCTCCGCGGCACTCGTGTCGGCTGCCATCGCCATCATCCGCTCTCACAACCCGCGTATGCCGGCCCGCACCGTCGTGCAGCGGCTGATGGCGACTGCGTACCACCCGAAGGCGCCGGCCTGGAACGACCAGACCGGCTACGGGCCGATTCAGATCACCAGCGCGATGAACGCGCAGCGTTACCCGGTACCGGCTGATGCTCCGAACCCGGTGTACGCCCGTTTCGACGAATGGCAGGCCAATCGTTACGGCACGGCTCCTCGCGGAACTCCCGAGGCTGCGGTCCGGCGGAGTGTCCACAGCCGGAACACCGGCGGCGGCGCCGTATCGACGACCATGGCGGTGGTCTCGATCGGCGGAGCGATAGCAGTCCTCGCGGTCGTCCTTGTCATCGTCGCTCGCCGCCGGGCGCACCGGTCGAGACGGGAATTCCCATGAAGAAGATCGCTGAGATTCGCGAGCTCGAGCAGAAGCTCGCAACCAAGAGGATCACCGTCGAGTCCGACGACAAGGGGGTGCGTGTCACCATGGACGGCCATGGCACTCTGGTCGACCTCGAGATACGGAACGACGTGATCTCACGGCAGAATTCAGCGCGTCTCGAGAAGGACATCACGCTGACCGTCAGGCGAGCCGATCTCGTCGTGGAGAAGCTGCGCCGGAGGCTGGCCAAATCGTTTCTAGGGGCTGACGAGTAGCCATGTCGGAAGATCCGCTGAAGGACCAGATCATCACAGCGTTGCAGGCCATCACCGGCCGCGTCGAGGCGATCGACGCCGTACTGACGAAGATCGACGAGCTCGACGGGTCCCTGGTCGACAAGGGAGCGCGCTGTGAGATTGAGTCCGGTATGGGATCCGTGACGGTCGACGGCCACGGACGGATCATCCGTGTACGGCTCAACCCGGACAGCCTTGAGACCGGGGACGCGTCCAAGTTGGGGCCTCGCGTGCTCGAGGCCATCACCGTAGCTCGCCGGCGTGCGCTCGGTGCGCGTGACGCGCATATCGATGACCTGGTGCGAAAGATGTGGCAGTGATGTCAAAATACGGGGTGATGTGAATGGCGAAGGATGATGAGATCTACTACGCCGCCGAGGAGATCCGCAACCAGGCAGTGCACCTGAATGTCGCCTCGCAGAACTGGCAGAAGGCCTGGCAGAACATCAGGACGGCCGAACTTCCGCCCGACGCGTTCGGGAATATCGGGCGTGAGGTGGGATATCCCAGCCAGTTCAATTCCTACGCCGAACAGGTCGTCCAGAAGCTCTGGCGCGGATCGCAGTCACTGTCTTCGGGAGTCAACGGTCTCCACCTGGTGGCTAACTACTATGAACAGAACGACCACCGCGTGACAGCCACCGTCAAGATGGTGCGGCCCGACATCGGTATCTGACGGCGCAAAGGTAGATGGGGGGTTCAGCGATGCCGGACGTAAGATTTAAGAACTATGGGCTGCCGGACGAGGTGGCTTATCCACGCCAGGCCGAGTCGATCATCATGCGGGGCATCGACGCCGTCGGGGGTCACGACAGCGCTCGGGCGAGCGTGCAGAGGATCCGGAACATGGCCGGGCGCCCCGATGTGGTTCTCCACGCCTATGACGTGTGGTCAGACGCGGCAAATAATCTGGTCGGCGGATCGGCGAGCGTGCTCACGAAGACGTTGAGTAATCTGGGAGGTTGGTGGCAGGGACCTGCATACGAATCGTTCTCCGGATATCTGACCGGGACCAACGGTGCGGTCCAGGTCTCCAATAGCAACGCGACCCACATGATCGCGGTATGCAAGCAGCTTTTGCAGGCCTACAGCGAGATTATCAAGGTGTACAACCAGTCCGTGCAGAAGATGGCCGACGTCGCCGTCACCATGAGCAAATACGCTCCCTGGAAGATTCAGAACATGTTCCGGACGACGGAGGCCGCAGCGAATCTGCTGTCGGAATTCGCGTCGACGATCGCCAAATGGGAGATCGAGCACCGCAACACGCTTCATGATTACATCACGAACAGCAAGCAGACCATGACTGAGGTACAGGCGATCATCGAGCCGAACGATTTCCCGTCGAGCGCGCTGATCGCGAAAAAGTGGCACTTCCGGAAGGATTAGCGTTCCTGTGGAGCGGCGAACGATGACGACCACTCGGGCCGTTCCCGTGGTGGTGTGTGCTGCCCTTCTTCTCGTTGGCTGTTCGGTTGAGAAGCATCATCCAGGCTTTTCGGATGCCGGCAGGTTCACCAAGACGCCCGACTCGTGCTCACTGATACCCCCGTCCCTGGTGAAGCGGCTGACCGGGGCGGCGGTGGCGGGTGAGCGCGTCGATGACAAGGCGGTGGCGGCAGTGCAGGAGTGCTCATGGATGAAGCCTGCGGACGCCAGTCATCCCGATGCGAAGTTCGGCCAGGTCGCCGTATTTGTCCAGCTTGGTAGGGAGAACGCGGTGGACAACGGTGTGCAGGCCATCGTGAAGGTCTACGGCAAGGAGCTGACGCAGGCCGGATGTACGCCCGCGCGCGGTATCACGGTCGATCAGTCTTGCGTCTTTCCGGACAAGGGTCTTCCTCTCGTCGCCTTCCGAACGAGCAACCTGTTCGTCCGGGTGACGTGCAGCGTCCGAAATCCGAACGTGTGCTCGGGCGACCAACGCCGCGCCACCGCCGAACTCCTGGCTAAGACCGTGCTACAGAAACTGTGAGGCTCCGTCTTCCAGTTTACGGTGGCCTCGCCGCCAGCCTCTGTGCGCAGGGCCCTCGTGAACGTACTTGCTCTCGCCTAACAGAGTTACGATACTTTTTGGGGTGGCGCTTGCTGAATGGTGTACAGCTCGCCATCATGGTGCGAAACGTTGTGATCGAGATTGAGTGGTACGGCGCGGATGCCGTGCCCGCATCCCACGCGGGGCCACTCCGCACGTCACCGAGTTTTCGAAAGTGCAGGCGCAGCAGCAGGCGCTTGAGTTGGGCCGTGCCTTGGTTGCGAAGTTCTCCTGAGTCGACGTAGGACTCGCAGTACATTTCCGCTGGGGCCGACGTGGGCACGTTCGACTAGGCCGCGGGATCTGCCCCGACGCGTCGATTCGTTCACCGATGGAGGATGCCGTGGTCATCGCCTACGTAGTGCTGGGTATTCCAATTCTTTTCTTCGCGATCGTTGTCTTGTTCGACATCGGGCGCTGGAGTTCCATCAAGGGGGCCGTCTCCACACCTTGGCGGCTGGCCCTTGGGCTGTTGTGGCTCGCCACCGCATGCGGCCTATTCGTCGCAGCCGCTCTCAACGAGATCAGCCTCTACGTATGGATACCCGGCGTCGTCGCCGCGATCATCTTTTTCTATCTACTGAGCAAGGTACGCCAGAGCACCGGCGCACGGTAGGACGCGTCCGGTGGCCGGCAACCAGGCTCTGGCCGAACCGATGGACCATGGGCGCGATGAGCTACAAGGAGATCGAAATCGGGTATTCGTCCGTCCCACAGACCGACATCGACTTTGTGAACGCACTCATCCAGGCCGCGAACACCATCGGCGCACCACGGAGTGACGGTGAGAAAAGTTCGGTGACCATCGGCGGATAGCGTGTCCGGCCACGGCGGCTCCGTACCTTCGCGGAAAGCCTGCGGGGGCCGCCGTGGCCCGAGAGCGCCGCCCGCGCCAGGTGCGACAGCAGTGCCGCGACGTACGTGGGGCACCCGGTTTATCCACAGGACCACCTCGGCGTTGCCCGGCGCCCGGTGCGGGCGGATAGCCTTACTGGCGTTGTGAATCTCATCAATGTCGAAGGTCTGAGCAAGGCGTACGGACCGGTTCCGCTGCTCGATGGCGTCTCGCTCGGGGTCGCGGCGGGGGACCGGGTCGGCATCGTCGGCCGTAACGGTGACGGCAAGTCCACGTTGATGTCCCTGCTGGCGGGGCACACCGAGCCGGACGACGGGCGCGTGACGCGTGCGCGCGACGCGCGGATCGGCTACCTCGCCCAGCGGGACGCGTTTCCCGACGGTGCGACGGTGCGTTCCGTCGTGTTCGGAGATCGGGCGGAGCACGACTGGGCGGGTGACGCGCGGGCCCGTGACATCCTCGCCGGTCTGCTGGCCGACGTGCCGCTCGACGCTCCCGTGGCGGGCATGTCCGGCGGCGAGCGGCGGCGGGTCGCGCTCGCCGCGCTGCTGGTCCCCGAGACCGACCTTCTCATGCTGGACGAGCCGACCAACCACCTCGACATCGAGGCGATCGCCTGGCTCGCCGGCCACCTGAAGGACCGCACGCTCGTCGTGGTCACCCACGATCGCTGGTTCCTCGACGAGGTGACCGACCGCACCTGGGAGGTGGCCGACGGGCAGGTCCACCGGTACGAGGGCGGCTACTCCGCGTACGTCCTGGCCAAGGCCGAGCGGGCCCGGCTCGCCGCCGCCGCCGAGGAAAAGCGGCAGAACCTTTTGCGCAAGGAGCTGGCCTGGCTCCGGCGCGGCCCGCAGGCGCGCTCGTCGAAGCCCAAGTTCCGGGTCGAGGCCGCGAACGCCCTCATCGCCGACGAGCCGCCGCCGCGCGACAGCGTGGAGCTCGTACGGTTCGCCACGGCGCGGCTCGGCAAGACCGTGTACGACGTGGAGGACGTGACGGTCCAGGTCGGCGACCGCACGCTGTTCGAGCATCTGACCTGGCAGCTCGGCCCCGGTGACCGCATCGGGCTCGTCGGGGTGAACGGCAGCGGCAAGACCACGCTGCTCCGGCTGCTCGAAGGGTCCGTACGCCCGCGGGCGGGCCGGGTGGTGACCGGCAAGACCGTACGCCTCGCCCACCTGTCACAGGAGCTGGGTGAGCTCGACCCCTCGCGCCGTGTGCTGGAGACGATCGAGGAGATCAAGCGGCGCCTCACGGTCGGCAAGAAGGAGTTCTCCGCCGGCCAGATGCTCGAACGCTTCGGCTTCCGCGGCGACGCCCAGTGGACACCGGTCGGCGACCTGTCGGGCGGCGAGCGCCGGCGCCTGCAACTGCTCCGCCTGCTCATGGGCGAGCCGAACGTCCTGCTCCTCGACGAGCCGACCAACGACCTCGACATCGAGACGCTGACCGAGCTGGAGGACCTGCTCGACGGATGGCCCGGGTCGCTGGTCCTCGTCAGCCACGACCGTTACTTCCTCGAGCGGGTCAGCGACCATGTCGTCGCCCTCCTCGGCGGCGGTGGCCTGAAGATGCTGCCCGGCGGCGTGGACGAATACCTCGACCGCCGACGCCGTACACCGACACCGTCGCCGCCCGCGCGCCCGGCCGAGCCACCCAAGCCGACCGTCTCCAAGAACGCCTGGCAGACGAAGAAGGACCTCGACCGCCTCGAGCGCCGCATCTCCCGGCTGAGCGAACGAGAGGCCGAGCTCCACGACCTGATGGCACAGCACGCCACCGACCACGAAAAGCTCCTCACCCTCGACACGGACCTGCGCACCGTCCGCACCGAGCGCGAGGAGCTGGAAGAACAGTGGCTCGAACTCGCGGAGAACGTCTGACCACCGGCCCGCGTTAGGGGCCCGTCTGATCGCCCGCTGTTGTGTGAGGCCGGCGCGCGGGCGGGCGTTTCCGCGCGTGTTCGGGCTGTGCCGTGGTGGGTGCTGTGGCTCGGTCTCGTGGATGGCGTTTGACCGCTGTTCTGTGTTGGTGGGCTGCGTGGTTGTCTCGCTGCCGTGTGGCGTGGTGTCCAGGCGGCGTTTCGCCGCGTGTTCGAGCTTTTGCGTCGTGGCGGGTGCCGTGGCTCGGACTCGCGTAGGACACGTGATCGCTGTTCCGCACAGGGACCTGTCTGCCCCGCTGTTCTGCGGCGTGCAGGGGGGCCTTCTCGCGTGCTCGACCATCTGCGCCGCCTGGTCGAACGCACACTGCGCTGTGACGGCGATGGTCGCCGTGCAGGCGCGGGGAGCTCTCAGCGTCGGCGGGGCCCTCGGCGTCGGCGGGGTCCTCGGCGGCGCCGCCGTCGGTCGCCGGCCGGACCCGGGCCGACCCGAGCGGCTCTCAACACGCAGTCCCTGATAGCCCGCCCGCCCTGCGTCGTCCTGAACGCCGCTCGCCCCCGCACGGGAACTTTGAGAGGGACCTCCCCCGCCGCTCGGGTTGTCCACAGGCGCGCGCACGGTCTATCTCATCCGTCCCCCTCACGCCATGATGTCGTCGTGACCATCTGGCTGGAGAAGTTCACCGCGCAGGGCGACGGGCCGCGGCTCGCCGTCAAGGACGCCATCGACGTCGCCGGGTCGCCGACGACGCTGGCATGCCCGGTCATCAGCGAGCAGGCCGTGGCCGCGGAGCACGATGCTCCCGTCGTCGCGACCGCTCGCCGGCAGGGGGCTCGGATCGTCGGCAAGACCAACCTCACCGAGCTGTGCCGCGCCGCCGACGGCGTCAACCCCTGGACCGGGACTCCGGAGAATCCCCTCGACGCCGGCCGCGTGCCCGGTGGTTCGTCCAGCGGTTCCGCGGTCGCGGTCGCGTTGGGCGAGGCCGATGTCGCGCTCGGCACTGACACGGGCGGATCCGTCCGTGTGCCGGCCGCCTGCTGCGGTGTCGCCGGGCTCAAGACCACGCGAGGCCGGGTGCCGGTCGACGGGGTGTTCCCGCTGGCCCCGACACTCGACTCGGTCGGCCCGCTCGGGCCCGACGTCGCCGCGCTGACGCTCGGCATGACGCTGATGGAGCCGGGTTTCGCTTCCGGCTCGTTCGACGCCGGGGCGATGATCGGACGGCTGCGTCCGGCGGGCACACCCGTCGCCCCCGAGCTCGACGCCGCCGTCGACGCCGCGTTGGGCGCCGCCGGGTTCGTCTTCGCCGATGAACCGGCCGACTGCTGGCCCGCCGCCCTCGACGCCGGAAACAGACTGATCCTCGGCGAGGGCTTCCGCGCACACCGGAGCCTCCTCGCGTACCCCGACCGGATGAGCGAGCGGATCCGCCGCCGCATCGAGCGCGGCGAGCGGATCACCGACGGCATGCTCGACGAGGCCTACGCCACGAAAGAGACGCTGCGGGAGTTCCTCGACAAGCTCTTCGAACGCTATCCGCTGCTCGCCCTGCCCACGATCACCCAGCCACCACCCCGCATCGGTGCCGAACGCGACGTCGATCTCACCGCGCTGACCCTCCCCTTCAACCTGTCCGGCGATCCGGCCCTGTCCCTGCCGATCCCCGTCAAGGGCTCTGCGCTGCCAGGCTCCCTCCAACTCGTGGCCCCGGCGAACGAAGAGGGACGCCTACTCGCCGCCGCCACCCTCATCGAAGCCGCATTGCGATGACCTCCCGCGCTGCTTAGGGGTATCTCTGCGGGAGGGGCAGCTTGCTGAGTGAGGCGGCGTTGGGCTGATGCGTACTGTTCGGACGTTCGGTCATGGGACGGCATCGCAGGAGGAGATCGCCGGGTTGCTGCGGGGCGCCGGTGTGGAACTGGTGGTCGATGTCCGTACGGCGCCGGGCAGTCGCCGCAACCCGCACGTCGCCCGGGCGTCGCTGGAGTCCTGGCTGCCCGCGGACGGCATCGGCTACCGATGGGACAAGCGTCTCGGCGGGTTTCGGCGGCCTCCGCCCGACTCGCCGGACATCTTCTGGCGGGAGGAGATGTTCCGGGGTTACGCGGCGCACATGCGTACGCCGGAGTTCGCCGCCGCGATCGACGCGTTGCTCGGCTTCGCGGGCGAGCAGGCGGTGATGTGCAGCGAGTCCGTCTGGTGGCGCTGTCACCGCCGGATGATCGCCGACTTCCTCGTTTTGGCCCGCGGCGTCCCGGTCGAGCACCTGATGCACGACGGCCGTCTCACCCGCCACGAACCGGCCCCCGGCGCACGCCTCCGCGACGACGGCCTGATCGTCTACGACGGAGGCCAGGAGCCCTTGCTGTAACGCGCGAGCCTAGATCTCCGCCCCGCGGGGCGGGCTGCAAGCCGCTAAGAGGCGACGCGTGTCGCCAGGAACGACGCACGTGTCAGGCCGACGACGCGCAGCGGACGGTCGAGGGCCGACTCCGGCGCTGCGAGTTCCCGGTCGATGGCCTCGGTGATCGTGGAGTCGGCCGCCGCACCGGCCGGACCACACCGTAGAAGGGCCGCCGCGGCCGCCGCCCGTACCTCGCGATGCTCCGAGTCGGCGCACAACCGGGAGAACACCGCCGACGGCGGGTCCGCGCGCCCCTGGACGACGCGTGCGGCGGCGACCACCAGGCTCGCCAGGGTCTCCACCTCGGTCTCCTTCTCGATCCGCGCCATCAGCTCGGACAGCGGGTCGGCGCCGTCGTCGGGCCGCGCGTCCGGTACCTCCGACAGCAGCAGCGCCGACGCGGCGCGGACGGCCGGGTCGTCGTCGTCCATCAGCACGTACAGCGCCGGCACACACTGCTCCAGGGCCGTACGGGTGTGCTCGGCCCAGCGCCGGGACTCTTCGTCCGCGCCGGCCGGTCCAAGGGCGATCCGTGTGAACTCTCCCATCAGGTTCAGCAACGGCCACCGGACGGGGTTGTCCTCCTCACCGACCAGCATCAGAAGGCACGGAACGGCGGCGACGGTCGCCGAGAAGACTCGGCCTTCCCCGTACAGCACCGCCCGCAGGTCGGCGAGAACGGCCTCCGCGGACGCGTCGTCGTCCGCTTCGACGACCGCGAGGAGCAGGTCGGGAACGGCGCCGGCCGGGCCCGTCGCGCATTCGAGCTCGTCCCAGTCGAACCGGTGGACGGCCGCGGTCAGGTCCCGCCGCGGCCACAGGCGATCGATGCCGAGACGCAGGACGGCGCTGCCGGTCGGACCGCCGACGGTCATCGTCCCCTCCGGGTCCAGGCTCAGCGCCGCGATGCCGGCCCCCAGCTCCAGGGTCGCCTCGATGCCCGAACCGACGTCCCACAGCCGTACGCTGCCGGTGCTCCAGGCCGCGGCGATCGCCGGGCCGGTCGCCAGACGCTCGGCGCTGACCCCGACCACCTCTCCGCCGTGGCGGCCGAGCGCGGCCGGGCCCCAGCCGTCGTCGGGCAGCCAGAGGTTGACGAGTCCACCGGAGTCGCCGCTCGCCACGGTGAGGCCGAGGCCCTCGAAACGCCGGGTGGTGATGGCGGTCACGGGCGCGTCGTGCGCCGCGCGGCTGAGCCGACCCGCCTCGTGACCCTCTGCCGAAGCATCTCCGTCCGTGGAGACGCCATCGGTGGTGTTCCCGGTGCCGGCGGTGTCCTCGGCCTCGGTGGTGCCGTCGGCATCGGCGCTGTTCTCAGTTGCCGTGGTGTCGCCGGTTCCCGCCGCGTTCTCGGCGGTCCCGGCCGCGCTCTCGGCTCCAGCGGCCGCATCGGCTGGGGCGGTGTCGTCGGCGGCAGCGGTGAGCCCGCGTTCGCCGGTGTCCTCGGGGCGAGAGGTCGGCCACAGGTGCACGCCGCCGGCCTGGTCGCCGGCGACCACGCCCGCGCCGGGCTCCTCGGCCCACACTGTGAGACCGTCCGGTCGATTCGTGCCGAGAATCTCGGCGGGAGGTACGGCGGCGGCCTCGGCGGGCGGGTAGGGCGTGTCGGAGACGCTTTCGACGGTCCACCGTCCGTCGCGGTCGGTGGTGTCGGCCTTCAAGGACAGCGGCGGGGGAGCGGCCCGAGGTGACTCGATCTCCTCGCTCCAGTCCACGCCGAGCGTACGGGCGACCCCCTCCAGGGCCGCACGGCTCCGGGCGTGCACGACGAACCCGAAGTCGGCGTAGCCTTCCCCGTCCAGATAGACGATCGCGTCGGGCGCTCCGTAGACGACCGTCCGGTTGCCCAGCTCGCGCCAGGGCAGCAGGCCCATGGCCGGGAAGTTCTGCTGGACCCGCCGTTCGACGTCGGGCTCAGCCTCGTACAGGCGCACCGTCCAGCCGTAGTACGAGGGCAGCCGCATCAACGCCAGCTGAAGGAAGAACTCCGAGACCGACCCGGACTGCGGCACCCAGCCTTCCCCGGTGCTGACCATGACTCTCGGGTCGGCCTGACCGGCCTCGGCGGCGAGATAACCCCACTCGTTGCAGTACTCGTACTCCGCCTTGAACACGCACACCCGGTGATCGGCGTCCGGTCCGACGAACGGATTGTCCGGCGGAAGCCCGTCCGAGACGCCGTAGCCCGTCGGATCCGGCCGTACGGTCGGCGGCCACACGGGATTCGTCCAGTACAGCCGCGGCCGGTAAGTGAAGGAGTTGAACGGCAGGTCCCACCACTCGTCCAGGGCCGCCGGAATCGGGAGGGTCAGGTCGACATCGGCGAAGGTTTCCTCTTCCTCGCCGGTCGCCTCCTCCTTGAGACGGCGGACGTACGCCCGGTGCTCGTCCTCCGACCAGCGCGGCCAGCGGGGCTCTCCGCCGGGCGGCTCGTATCCCCATTCCTCCTGGAACGCGCGGAGCAACTCCCAGCGCGGGCCGGTGTCCGCCAGATGCGCGGCGAACTCCTCGGGCGACATGCGGTCGCGGTCCGCCCACCGGGGCATGACCTGCCGCAACCGCTCGGCGAACCGTCCGTAATCGATCACATCTGACACAGCGGTCAGCGTAGGACACCGCGGCACCATGCCGATGCCGCCGCTCCCGGCCGCGCGAAGGGCGACCCCCCCGACTTCCAGGGACGGTGTCGAAGCGGAGCGCGGCAGGTCGGCGGGTATGCGGTGGTGGCCGAAAGGGGTCCGCCGGCTGCTAACCCGTGGGGTCGGTGTCGAAGGGGACGAGGAGTGAACGCAGCAGGTCGGCGAGTGTGCGGCGGTCGTCGGCGGTGAGGGAGCCGAGCAGGTCGCGTTCGCGGTCGATCAGGTCGGCGAAGGCGGCGTCGACGCGGGTGCGGCCGGCGTCGGTCAGTCGTACGAGAACGCCGCGTTTGTCCTGGGGATCGGGGTTGCGGCTGACCAGCCCGGCGCTCTGCAGCCGGTCGATCCGGTTGGTCATCGTGCCCGAGGTGACGAGCGTGGCGCGCAGGAGGCGGCCGGGGCTCAGTTCGTACGGTGGGCCGGCGCGACGCAGGGCGGTCAGGACGTCGAACTCCCACGATTCCATGTCATGCGCGGCGAACACGGCCCGGCGCGCACGGTCGAGGTGGCGGGCGAGCCGCGACACCCGGCTGAGGACGTGCAGGGGCTCGGTGTCGAGGTCTGGCCGTTCCGTGCGCCAGGCCGCGACCAGGCGATCGACCTCGTCCTCCATGGTCGATCAGCTTACCTGTCTTGACATCGAGATATCTAGCCGCCATGCTTTATCTCGATGTCAAGAGATATTTGGAACCCTCAGCAGTATCGGGCCTACTCCTCTCACCGGGCCCGGCCCTTCTACGAGTTGCTCGCCCGGGTGGACATCGACAACCCGGCGTACGTGGTGGACCTGGGCTGTGGCCCCGGCGAGCGTACGGCCGAGCTGGCCGCCCGATGGCCGGACGCCGTCGTCGAGGGCGTCGACAGCTCCGAGCAGATGATCGCCGAGGCCCGGCGCCTGCCGCTCGACCACCTCCAGCCGCCGCCCGGCGGCGAGGCGCCCGGGGGGTCGCTGGCGTTCTCGGTCGGGGACATCGCCGCATGGGCGCCGTCGCGGCCGGTCGACGTGATCTTCTCCAACGCGGCCTTCCAGTGGGTGCCCGGACACCAGGACATGCTCCCGCGCTGGGTCGCGGCGCTGGCGCCCGGCGGGCGGCTGGCGTTCAGCATGCCCGGGAACTTCGACCAGGACAGCCACCGCATCCTGCGGGAGCTGTGCGAGACGCCGCGCTGGCGCAGCCGGCTGGCCAAGGTCAACCGGCACAACATCGTCAGCGAGCCCGCGGAGTACTTCCGGCTGCTCAGCGACCTCGGGTGCGAGGTCGACGCGTGGGAGACGACCTACCTTCAGATCCTGCACGGGGACGATCCGGTGCTCGAATGGATGAAGGGCACGGCCCTGCGGCCGGCGTTCGACGTGCTGTCGCGCGAGGAGGAGCGCGAGGAGTTCGTCGCCGAACTGTCGGCCCTGCTGCGTAAGGCGTACCCGCCCGGCCCGCACGGCACGATCTTCCCCTTCCGCCGGATCTTCGTCGTCGCGTCCGTGCCCCCGGCACACGAAGAACCGGCCCGATGACCCTGCTCGGCCTCCACCACGTGCAGCTCGCCGCGCCGCCGGGAACCGAGCCGGCCATGCGGGAGTTCTACGCCGGAGTGCTCGGGCTCGCCGAACTGCCCAAGCCGCCCGCGCTGGCCGCCCGGGGCGGCGTGTGGTTCGGGGCGCCCGGCATCGAGATCCACATCGGCGTCGAGGAGGACTTCCGGCCGGCCCGCAAGGCCCACCCCGGCATCCTCGTACGGGACCTCGACGTCATGGCCGGCCGGCTCCGGGCGGCAGGCCGCGAGGTGCGGCCCGACGACCTGCTGCCCGGTTACCGGCGCTTCTACGTCGACGACCCGGTCGGCAACCGGCTGGAGCTACTTCAGCCGATCACCGGCCCGGGCGGCGAGCATCTCCCAGTCGGCCAGCACGTCGAGGAGAAGGCCGAGCACGCGACGTAACTCCTCGACGTGGTCGGTCTTGCGGCGGGCGCGCTCGAAGGCGCCGGCGTCGATGTCGAGGACCGCGTCCTCGAGGCTCTCGGTGAACCGTTTCGCGCGGGAGTCCGCCGCGTCGTCGGGTGCCTGACGGGCCCGCTGCCCATCGACGAAACGGTCCATCTCCGCCCAGCCGAGGGGTCGCCGACCGGGACCGGGGTCGCCGTGCCACATGTGCCGTCCTCTCCCTGGAATTCATGCGTCGCACGATAGGGGGAGGGTGTGACAGTACGGCTACGCTGAGTCAGGCGGTGCCCGGCTCGGGGCTCGCCCGGCGGGCGGCGCGGGCCGACTCCTTGGCCTCCTTCGCCGCTTCTTTCGCCGCCTCCTTGGCCTTGGCCTTGAGGTCCTTCTGGCGGGCCTTGTGATCGGTGGTCAGGTACGGCTTGGGCTCCAGCCCGGACAGGCCGTTCCACGCGAGGTTGACCAGGTGGGCGGCGACCTCGTCGCGCTTGGGCTTGCGCACGTCCAGCCAGTACGTCCCGGTCATGGCGACCATGCCGATGAGGGCCTGGGCGTACAGGGGCGCGGCCTTCGGGTCGTAGCCCTTGTCCTTGAACTCGTCGCCGAGAATGTGCTCGACCTGGTTCGCGATGTCGCTCAGCAGGCTGGCGAACGTGCCCGTCGCCGACGCCGCGTGCGAGTCGCGGACGAGGATGCGGAAGCCCTGGCTGCTGTCTTCGATGTACTCCAGCAGGGCCAGCGCGGCGCGCTCGATCTTCTGCCGGGGGTGCCCTCCGACGAGTGCCTTGGTGACCGTGTCGAGAAGGTGTTCCATCTCGCGGTCGACCACGACGGCGTACAGACCCTCCTTGCCGCCGAAGTGCTCGTACACGACGGGCTTGGAGACTCCGGCCACGGTGGCGATCTCTTCGATGGAGGTGCCGTCGAAGCCGCGCTCGGCGAAGAGGGTCCGGCCTATGTCGAGCAGTTGCTCCCGTCGCTCTTTGCCCGTCATGCGTTTGCGACGGGACTTGGGGGGTTCACTCACATCATCAATTGTGACGGTCACGCTTTCTCCTGGCCTGGCGGCTCGGGGGCGGGAGAACCGCCGGCGGTGCCGTACAGTCTGGGGGATTTACAAGGAGTGCCCTGCTCACACGGATGCCGGAGCACCTTACGCGTGCGCCGGGCGGCCGCAACCGGCCGCCCGCCGCGGAGTCGGGCTGGTTGGTTGGCTGCTTACGATATCCGCTTGTTGGCGAGCCGTTCCGGGTTCGGCCACCGCACGTCCCAGACCCAGCCGAGCTTCTCGAAGAGCCAGATCGTACGGGCGCTGCTGTCGAGCTGGCCGGGAAGCACCCCGTGCCGGGCACAGGTCGGGTCGGCGTGGTGCAGGTTGTGCCACGACTCACCGAACGACGGGATGGCCAGCCACCAGACGTTGCGGGACTTGTCGCGCGCCTCGAACTCCTCTTCGCCCATGGCGTGGCAGATGGAGTTGATCGACCACGTGACGTGGTGGAGAAGGCAGACCCGTACGAGCGCGCCCCAGAAGAAGCCGGTCAGGGCGCCCCACCAGGACATGGTCAGCAGGCCGCCGAGCGCGGCGGGCAGCAGCAGCGAGATGGCCACCAGACCGGGGAAGAAACGGCTGATCCGCCGCATGTCCTTGTCGGCCACCAGGTCGGGGCAGAACTTGTTCGGCGACGTACGGCGGCTGTCGAACAGCCAGCCCATGTGGGCCCAGATCAGGCCCTTGGTGAGGGCGCGCCAGTCGTTGCCGAAGCGCCACGGCGAGTGCGGGTCGTTCTCCTGGTCGGAGTACTTGTGGTGGCGCCGGTGCACGGCTACCCAGTCGATCACGCTCATCTCGATGGACAGGCCACCGGCGATGGCCATGGCGATGCGCAGCGGGCGCTTCGCCTTGAACGAACCGTGCGTGAAGTGCCGGTGGTAGCCGACGGTGACTCCGAGGCCGGAGACGCCGTACATCACGAACATGATCGCCAGATCGGTCCAGCCGAGCCCCCAGCCCCACGCGAACGGCACGGCCGCCACCACGGCGAGAAGCGGGACCGCGATGAAGACGCCCATCAGGACCTTCTCAAAGGTGCCCTTGGGGTCGGGTTCGATTTCGGGTCTGGCCTGCGGCCTAACGGTGGCGGACGGTGTTCCTACCGGGGCTATGGTCATGCGGGTTCCTCCTGCCAGCTGAGAACTTACGGCTACGCAACCGTAACCTACGGGGGCGTAGGTTAAGCAAGATGCCCCGAGGAATTAGGTCAAACCTGTCGCCTTGGTCACACAGCGGTTACCGGGTGGCAAGATCGTCTTTATCGGACGTGGCGCCGCCTTAATCCGTCCTGGGTGGGGCCGATGGCCGGTATCGTGGACGATCGACCGTGGGGCCTCGGACGTCGGAGTGCCCCGGACGGTCCGGCGTGGTGTAATCGGCAACACGGAGGGTTTTGGTCCCTTTGTTCCTGGTTCGAGTCCAGGCGCCGGAGCTGATGGTGATGTCTGTCAGGCCCCCATGTCGACCCGTACGGGGAGGCAATCGAGCCTGATCCGCCGTGTCGAGGCGAGTTCGCCGACGCGGCGCACCGCCTCACCCAACGAGACACGCGACACGACGCCCACCAGGCAGCCACCGCTTCCGGACCCGGTGATCTTGACGCCGTCGAAGCCTGCCGAGAGGGCGATGTCACGGATCGCCTCGATCGCCGGAGTCGACATGTCCTGCAGGTCGCGCATTGCCGCGTGAGCCTGGTTCATGATCGTCCCGAGTCCCGGCCAGTCGCGTGACCGGATGGCGGTCCAGGCGCCCTCGGTCAGCTGATCGACGATCTCGCAGTAACGCGCCTGCCGGGGATCGCGCGCGAGGTCCCGCTCCCGTACGCGCGCGAGGTGCTTACCGCTGTCCTTGCGGGACCGTGAGTCGAAGACGGCCATCCCGAGGCCGGCGACCTGCGCGGCGTCGGTGATGTGCCCGACGACGGCGGGCGGCCGGCGCTCGCGCGTCCCCTGGAGCCGGACGATGCCCCGGCGCGCGATCGCGACCTGGTCCATGCCGCCGCCCCGCGTGACCCGCCGTTCGGCCTCGTAGGCCACCTCGACGGCACGTTCGTCGGAGAGGGCCGGGCCGTGGAGACGGGCGTGGTACAGACGGGCGGCGCACAGCGCGACCGCCGACGACGAGCCGAGCCCGGCCGCCAGTGGAGCGTCCTGAGCCACCCGTACGCGGGGGCGCGGGGCGTCCGGATCACCGCCGACGAGCGACCACACATGGTCGAGGATGCGCTCGTCGAAGAACTCCGCGCCCGCGGTCTCCGTGAGCGCCACGGAGACGCGTTGATCGATGGCGGCCGCGATGCACCGGTACCCCAGCCAGTCCAGATCCTCCCCGCACAGGCAGACGCGCACGGGTGAGCGTGATGGGTCGTCGCTGAGCAGCGGAACCTCCAGTGTGACACCGTCCTGAATCGCGTCAGATGAACCAGTCGGCCGCTCCGCCGGGGCTCTCGGCGGCCACGGGGATCCCGTCGAGGACCAGGCGGTTCGCGTCATGGCGGGCACAGTGGAAGCGACAGGCGCGTCGCGGGTCCACGGCCGTGAAGTCCGCGGCGTCCCACACGTCGCGCAGGGGCGCGGACTGCACGTCGCCGAGCCGGAAGCCGGGCTTTCCGCGGTGGTAGGCGCAGGCGAACACGCCGCTCGGAGTGATCGTCGTGCGGAGCTGTGTCGTGGGGCACGTGGAATAGCCCTTGTCCTGGTCGGGGCGGCCGGCCAGCAGCGCGGTCAGGCTCGACGACCGGAGGACGCGCACGGGGGTTCCCGCGGTCCGTTCCTCGGCGTGTCGCAGCCGCCGGTCGATCAGGTCCACCGTGCCGGCGTCGACCTCCGCGATCGAGTGATCGTCGGCGAGTTCCGCCTTGAACTCGACGTAGTCACAGCCCAGGTCCACCGCGAGCGACGCGGCGCCGGGGATCTCCTCGACGTTCGACAGGGGGGATCCCGGCCGAGGCGTGAAGACGACGTAGGAGATGCCGACCTTGAGCGTGTGATGGCCGGTCACCAGGCGAATGTTCGCCAGGACCTTGGCGAACTTGTTGACGCCCCGGTGGCCGGGCCGGACGGCGCCGTACGTCTCGGGGGTCGCGGCGTCGAGGGAGACGCGCAGCCAGGACAGCGATCCGCGCAGGACATCGAGATGGCGGTCCAGGAGCGTGCCGTTCGTGACGAGCCCGACGGCCACGCTGGCGCGCGACAGGCGTTCGGCGACCGCGGCGGTGGCCGGGTGCATCAGGGGCTCTCCGCCGCCGATGAGCACCACCGCGCGGACGTCCATGGCCACCAGCTCGTCCGCCAGCCGTTCGAGGCGGTCGGTGGTGAACCGTGCCTGGCCCAGCAGGTCTCCGCTGATGCATCCCGGGCAGGCGAGATCACAGAAGCTGGTCGGGTCGAGGTCGACCGCGATCGGCGCGGAGGTCCTCTCCCCACGTGTCAGGGGGGCGGCGCGGCGGCGTACCTCGGGCTGGGTCAGCTTGTGAGCCAGAGCCAATTCGTCCCGGGGCGTCACCGGTGACCTGGCTGGCTGCGTTCGGCGAGACATCGCGATCCGCCTATGAATCGAGTGTTTGGGGCAAATATGGCTGACCTTGCGGAACGCGTCAAGGATCCGAAATCGGCATCGCCTTCTGTGGCATTCGAGGATTACGGCCGGGTTCGATCGGAGCTAGGATTGTCCGCCGTCTGCTCGGGTCGGGGGCCTTATTCTCCCGGTTCCGTGATCAGCGAGAATGGGGTCGATTCATGGTCAACGCGATTTCGGCGATCGTCTCGCTGGCCGCCGGATGGTACGGGCGTGACCTGCTGCAGTTCGTCCGCACGCTGTGGGCGCGGGGCACCGTGGCGCGTCGCCGGCGCCTGTTCGAGGACAAGCGCTCCGTGGCACTCGACTGGACGATCCAATACTATCGCGATCACGGCGACGAAGAATTCCTGTTCCAGCTGCCCAGTGGACGACGGATCGCTTACCTGAGCAGACCGTCGTGGCGTTTTCCGGAACTCAACGGCCGGACGCTGAACTTCATGCTCAACCACGACCGGTCCGACGCCCCACTGGACCGAAAAGAGATCGCGCGCCGGCGTCGGCTCGGGCAGAAAATCTGGAACGGCGACGTCTATTTTCTGGACACCGGCATCGGGGAAGGCGCGAACTTCGTTCGCCTGAGGGTGCGGCTGGGGGGTTACTTCCAGTATCTGACGTTGTCCGGGTTGCTGTACCACGAGGCGCTGAAGTGCGCGCGGTCGCCGCGTCATCAGCCCAAGCACCGGGACCGGCTGGTGAGCACGCTCGCGCGTACGCAAAGCGGCCTGGCGCGGGCGCAACTGCTCGGGTTCGGCGTCGCCATGGTCTTCGCGACGCCCACCGGATGGAAGATCCTCGTGCAGCAGCGTGCCCACGAGGCGGGGGTCGCCGGCGGTCTGCAAGCGGTGATACCGGCATACGTCATCGAACCGATCCTCGACCGTGAGGCCGGCTACTTCGATCCGTTCCGTGACTTCCTGCGGGAGATCTCTGAGGAGCTCTACTCGGATCGGCACCAGGAGAATCCCGAACGCCTGCACCCCGACTGGTTCTACGAGCTGGACTCCATCCAGAAGATCATCCAGTTGAAGGGCGAGGGCCGGTTCCTGTTCGAGGTGCTGGGCTTCGGCTTCGACGCCCTGACCGCGGAGCTGCACTTCGCCGCGATCGCCGTGGTCACCGATCAGAGCTTCGCCGAGCACGAGCTGCGGAAGATGAACCGCAACTGGGAGGCGACGGGCGTGCGGCTGGTCGATGTCGCCTCCGAGGAGATGACCCGGGTCATCGAGTCCGAGGGAACATATCCGACGAGCGCCTTCGTCTTCGCCTGCGCGCGTGAGTGGCTGACCGCCCACGGTGCGCTCGATGCCTCCGCAGCCGGTGTGGCGCCGGGGATTCCAGAGCCGGAGGCGACTTCCGCGCCGGTCACGGGTCAGGCGCCGCCGCCCGGTTCTTCGTGACCGGGAGGGTGGCGCCCGGACCCCCAACCTGCGTGTCGGTCATCGTCCCGGCGGTATTCTTCGGATGTCGGGCAGGTGACGGCGGAGCTACCTCGCTGCCGTCCGTGGGTCGCCTGACCCCGCGGAACGGCTCTGACGGGGACCGGCTCTCTGCCTCGACGCGTACCCGTCCGCGATGCCGAAGGGCCTCCATACGTGAGCGCGATCCGTCCGGCTGCTGTCATCGTCATGGCCGCAGGCGAGGGCACGAGAATGAAGTCCCGCAAGGTGCCGAAGGTCCTGCATGAGCTAGGCGGTCGCACCATGGTGGGCCACGTCCTGGCGGCATCGGCCGAGCTTCGGCCGGAACGGCTTCTGGTCGTCGTCGGCCATGACCGGGAGAAGGTGATCGCGCACCTGGAGGCGGACTGGCCCGACGCCCGGCCGGTGGTCCAGGAGCAGCAGAACGGCACCGGCCACGCCGTGCGCGTGGCGCTGGAGGCCGTCGGATCGATCGACGGCACGGTGCTCGTGCTCAACGGCGACGCCCCCCTCCTGCGCGGGTCCGTGCTCGACGAGCTGCTGGCGGTGCACGAGGGTGAAGGCAACGCCGCGACGATCCTGACCGCCGACATGCCCGATCCGACCGGCTACGGGCGCATGATCCGCGCCGATGACGGCTCGGTGAGCGCGATCGTCGAGGAGAAGGACGCCGACGCCGGCCAGCGGGCCATCACCGAGATCAACGTCGGCATGTACGCCTTCGACGGCGCCCTGCTCGGCACCGCGCTCAAGCAGGTGACCACCGACAACGCGAAGGGCGAGGAGTACCTCACCGACGTCGTCACCATCCTCCGCGACTCGGGTCACCGTGTCGGCGGCGCGCTGGACCGTCACTGGCTCGGCCCCCTCGGGGTCAACGACCGGGTACAGCTCGCCGAGGCCCGGAGGCTGCTCAACGACCGCGTCCTGGAGGCGCACATGCGCCAGGGCGTCACGGTCGTCGACCCGCTGTCCACCTGGGTCGACGTCCAGGTGACGATCGAGCCGGACGCGGTGATCGAGCCGGGCACCCAGCTGCGCGGCGCCACGCATGTCGCGGCGGGGGCGCGGGTGGGTCCCGGCTGCACCCTCACCGACACCACGGTCGGCGAGGACGCCGTCGTCGCGAACGCCGTCTGCGAACGCGCCGAGATCGGCCCGGAGGTCAGCGTCGGACCGTTCGCGTACCTGCGGCCCGGCACGAAGCTCGCCCGCGGCGCCAAGGCGGGCACGTACGTCGAGATGAAGAACGCCGTGGTGGGTGAGGGCACGAAGGTGCCGCACCTGACGTACGTCGGCGACGCCGAGATCGGCGCGGGCTCCAACATCGGCGCGGCCTGCGTCTTCGTCAACTACGACGGCGTCGAGAAGCGCAAGAGCGTCGTCGGCGACCACGTGAAGGTGGGCAGCGACAACATGCTCGTCGCGCCGGTGCGCATCGGCGACGGCGCCTACACCGCCGCCGGTTCGGTGATCACCGGTGACGTTCCCCCCGGCGCGATGGCGGTCGCCCGGGCCCGCCAGCGCAACGTCGAGGGGTGGGTCGAGCGCAAGCGGCCGGGTACTCCGGCCGCGGAGGCCGCGAGACGCGCGCAAGAACGAGCAGAGCAAGGAGACTGACCCCGTGACCGGCATCAAAACGACGGGTGAGAAGAAGCTGATGCTCTTCTCCGGCCGCGCCTACCCCGAGCTGGCCGAGGAGGTGGCCGAGGCGCTCGGTGTCGAGCCGACCCCCACGTCGGCGTACGACTTCGCGAACGGCGAGACGTTCGTGCGCTTCAACGAGTCGGTCCGCGGGTCCGACGCGTTCGTCCTGCAGAGCCACACCGCGCCGATCAACCAGTGGATCATGGAACAGCTGATCATGGTGGACGCGCTGAAGCGCGCGTCGGCCAAGCGGATCACCGTGGTCGCCCCGTTCTTCGGCTACGCCCGGCAGGACAAGAAGCACCGCGGCCGTGAGCCGATCTCCGCGCGGCTGATGGCGGACCTGTTCAAGACCGCGGGCGCCGACCGGCTGATGGCGGTCGACCTGCACACCGCGCAGATCCAGGGCTTCTTCGACGGCCCGGTGGACCACCTGTTCGCGCTGCCGCTGCTCACCGCCTACATCAAGGAGAAGCTCGACACCGACGGGGTGTCCGTCGTGGCGCCCGACGCCGGGCGGGTGCGCGTGGCCGAGCGCTGGAGCGATGAGCTCGGCGGCTGTCCGATGGCGATCATCCACAAGCGCCGCGACCCCGACGTGGCCAACGAGGTCAAGGTCTTCGACGTCGTCGGCGAGGTCGAGGGCCGTACGTGCGTGGTCGTCGACGACATGATCGACACCGGCGGCACGATCGTGAAGGCGTCCGAGGCGCTGTTCGAGGAGGGCGCGGCCCGCGTGGTCGTCGCCGCCACGCACGGCGTGCTGTCCGGCCCGGCGGTGGACAAGCTGAAGAACTCCCGGATCTCCGAGGTGGTCCTCACCAACACACTGCCGATCCCGGACAACAAGCGGTTCGACAAGCTCACGGTGCTCTCGATCGCCCCGCTGATCGCCCGAGCGATCAACGAGGTGTTCAGCGACGGGTCCGTGACCAGCCTCTTCGGCGGCCACAGCTGACAACGATCGCCTCCCGGCACGAATGGGAAGGACGATCGGCTAGACTTGGTTGACCGTGTGCGTCCGACGCTGTGTCGCGCGGCCGACCAGACCCGGTCCGCTGCCGCTCGGAGCACCTCTTAATCGCGCACTAGCTAGCTTGATCCAACGAGGAGTTTTGCCGTGTCCGAGGTACGCATCGCCGCCGAGCCCCGCACCGAGTTCGGCAAGGGCCCCGCGCGGCGCACTCGCAGGGCCGGCAAGGTGCCCGCCGTCTTGTACGGCCACGGCACCGACCCCCGTCACATCACGCTGCCGGGCCACGAGCTGATGCTCGCGCTGAAGACCCCGAACGCGCTGCTGCGCCTCCAGGGGCTCGACGGCGGCGACGAGCTGGCTCTGCCCAAGGACGTCCAGCGTGACCCTCTGAAGGGCTTCCTGGAGCACGTCGACCTGCTCGTCGTCAAGCGCGGCGAGAAGGTCACCGTCGAGGTGCCGGTCCAGGTGACCGGTGACGTCGTGCCGGACGGCATGCTCGACCAGCAGCTCGTCCAGGTGTCGCTCGAGGCCGAGGCCACCCACATCCCGCAGGTGATCGAGGTCAACGTCGAAGGCATGGCCGTCGGCGACCAGCTGCTCGCCAAGGACCTCCCGCTCCCGAGCGGCGCGACGCTCGACGCCGAGGAGGACACGCTCGTCCTCCACATCATCGCCGCGCCGACCGCCGCGCAGCGGGAGGCCGAGCTCGGTGAGGGCGAGGCGGCCGAGGGCGGCGCCGAGGGTGAGGGCGCTGCCGAGGCCACGCCCGAGGGCGGCGAGGAGTAAGGCTCGCGAGTGCGACGGGCGCCCCTCCGGGGGCGCCTTTCGCGTTTTCACCTGCGTGGGGGAGGAACGATGGCCTCGGACCAGCCGTGGCTCGTGGTCGGGCTGGGCAACCCCGGCCCCGGCTACGCCGGTAACCGGCACAACGCCGGCTTCATGGTGCTCGACGTCCTGGCCGACACGGCCGGCGGCCGGTTCAAGTCCCACCGCGCGCGTGCCGACGTCGTCGAAGGACGGCTCGCCGGCCACCGGGTGGTGCTCGCCAAGCCACGGTCGTACATGAACGAGTCGGGCGGACCGGTCAAGGCCCTCTGCGACTTCTACAAGATCCCGCTTGAGCGGCTCGTCATCGTCCACGACGAACTCGACATCCCGTACGGGACGCTGCGCCTGAAGCGGGGCGGTGGCGACAACGGCCACAACGGCCTGCGCTCGATCACCAAGAGCATGGGCGGGCGCGACTATCTGCGCGTGCGGTTCGGCATCGGACGGCCTCCGGGCCGGATGGACGCCGCGGCGTTCGTCCTGCGCGACTTTTCCGCCGCCGAGCGCAAGGAGCTGGACCTCAACACCGAGCGAGCCGCGGATGCCGTCGAGGCGCTCATCACGCAGGGCCTGGAGCGGGCACAGAACACCTTCCACGGCGAACCCTGAGGTCCGACGGGACTGCGGTGACCGAAGGTGGCGATGTCCACTCCAGCGGCAGTGGCGAACTCTAGGATATGTGCCACACCGAGAACGAACTCGTGAACCTCAGGTGGCTAACGAGCGTCATGCATCAGTATCAGGTGAAAGTGACGTTCGGCGAGGGGTGAAATGGCGGTCGTCGAAGAGGCGCGGCCAAGGGCTCGGCCCGTGGGCGGTAGCAGGGAACAGGTCGCGGCTTGGACATCGCGCTATGCGCGCCAGGCCTTCGGCCTCGACTTCGTCGCCGCGCTGCTCGGAGGCTTGATCGCCTTCATGATCCGGTTCCGCTTCTCCTCCTTCGGCGACCCGTGGAGCACTCCCTACATCGAACTCAGCTTCGCCCTTCCGTTCCTGTGGACCGGCGCGGTCGCCCTGGCCCGGGGCTACGAACAGCCGATGTTCGGCGTGGGGCCGGAGGAGTTCCGCCGGATCCTGCAGTCCGGCTTCGCCCTGACCGCGAGCGTCGCCATCCTCGCGTACGCCACGAAGACCGAGGTGGCGCGCGGCTACGTGATCGCGGCGCTGCCCCTCACCACCGGCTTCGACCTGTACGGCCGCTACCAGCTGCGCAAGCGGCTGCACCGGCGGCGCAAGGCCGGCGAGTACATGCGGCGCGTCGTGGTCGTCGGCCACCGGGCCGCCGTCGCCGACCTGATCCGCCAGCTCCGGCGCGAGCCCTTCCACGGCATGGAGATCGCCGCCGCGTGCCTGCCGGCGATGCTCACCACGGGCGATGACGCCGTCACCGAGGTCGAGGGCGTGCCGGTCGCCGGTGACTTCACCCAGGTCGCGGCCGTGGTCGAGCGCATCCACGCCTGCACGGTCGCCGTGCTGGCCTGCCCCGAGCTCGACGGCGTGGCGCTGCGCAGGCTCGCCTGGCAGCTCGAGAAGGACGCCGTCGACCTCGTCGTGGCACCCGCGCTGATGGAGGTCGCCGGCCCCCGCACCTCGATCCGCCCGGTGGCGGGCCTGCCGCTCCTGCACGTGGAGCACCCCGAGCTGTCCGGCGGGCGCCGCCTGGCCAAGAGCGCCTTCGACCGCGTCGGCGCGGGTCTCGCGCTCATCTTCCTGTGGCCCGTGCTGGCCTGCATCGCGGTCGCGATCCGCCTTGACAGCAAGGGCCCGGCGCTGTTCCGCCAGGTGCGGGTCGGCCGTGACGGCCGCGAGTTCACGGTGTTGAAGTTCCGCACGATGGTTCCGGACGCCGAGCGGCGCAAGGCCGCCCTGGTGCAGTACAACGACCACGACGGCGTCCTTTTCAAGATCAGAAACGACCCGCGGATCACCCGTACGGGCGGCTGGCTGCGCCGCTACTCCCTCGACGAGCTGCCCCAGCTGATCAACGTGCTGCGCGGCGACATGTCGCTCGTGGGCCCCCGCCCTCCGCTGCCCGAAGAGGTCGCCCAGTATGGTGACGACGTACGCCGCCGGCTCGTCGTACGCCCGGGCATGACCGGTCTGTGGCAGGTGAGCGGGCGCTCTGATCTATCGTGGGAGGAATCGGTCCGCCTGGACCTGCGTTATGTCGAGAACTGGTCCCTCACCCTCGACTTGCAGATCCTGTGGAAGACCTGGTCCGCGGTGGCCCGAGGCTCCGGCGCCTACTGACGTAGAGAGAAGTACGTGACGCACGACGATCATGCCCTCGCCCGTGATCTCGCGACCGAGGCGGGTGCGCTGCTGCTCCGGCTGCGCGCCGACCGCGGTTTCGGTGACCTCAAGGCCCTGCGCGACGCCGGTGACCGCGAGTCCCACGTCTACCTGACCGAAGCGCTCGCGCGGCAGCGCCCCGGCGACTCCGTGCTCAGCGAGGAGGGCAAGGACGAGCTCTCGCGCCTCGACGCGGAAAGGGTGTGGATCGTCGACCCGCTCGACGGCACGCGCGAGTACGCCGAGGAGGGGCGCGGAGACTGGGCGGTCCACGTCGCGCTCTGGCAGCGTGACGAGGGCGCGGCCGGCGGGCTCGCGGCGGGCGCGGTCGCACTTCCCTCACAGGGCCGTACGCTCTCGACCGCCGAGCCCTTCGAGCTTCCGAGCGTCGACACCGGGCACATCCGGGTCGCGGTGAGCCGCAGCCGGCCCCCGGAGTTCACCACGCGCCTCGCCGAGCACCTCGACGCCGAGGTCGAGCTGGTGCCGCTCGGATCGGCCGGAGCGAAGGTCGCGGCGGTGCTGCTCGGCGACGTCGACGCCTACGTCCACGCCGGCGGACAGTACGAATGGGACTCCGCCGCCCCGGTCGCCGTCGCCCACGCGGTCGGCGCCCACGCCTCGCGGATCGACGGGTCGCCGCTGACCTACAACCAAGAGGACACCAACCTGCCAGATATTCTGGTCTGCCACCCGGAACTGGCGCCAACGCTGCTCGCCGGCATCCGGGCGGTCCTGTAACGAACCGACCCGGGAGTGTTAACGCGATGCAGCGCAGCACAGCTGACGCCCGTGACTATCGGACGTCCCAGCTCGACGTACTCGAATCGGAGTCGATCCACATCTTCCGCGAGGTCGCGGCCGAGTTCGAACGACCCGTCCTGCTCTTCTCCGGAGGCAAGGACAGCGTCGTCATGCTGCGCCTCGCCGAGAAGGCCTTCTGGCCGGCCCGCATCCCCTTCCCGCTGATGCACGTCGACACCGGCCACAACTTCCCCGAGGTCATCGAGTTCCGCGACCGCCGGGTGAGTGAGCTCGGCATCCGCATCGTCATCGCCTCGGTGCAGGAGTCGATCGACAAGGGCCGCGTCGTGGAGGAGACCGGACGCCGGGCGAGCCGCAACCGCCTGCAGACCACGACACTGCTGGACGCCATCGAGGAGCACCGCTTCGACGCCGCGTTCGGCGGCGCGCGGCGCGACGAGGAGAAGGCCCGCGCCAAAGAACGCGTCTTCTCCTTCCGCGACGACTTCGGCCAGTGGGACCCCAAGAACCAGCGGCCCGAGCTGTGGAGCCTCTACAACACCCGCATCCGCCAGGGCGAGCACATCCGGGTGTTCCCGCTGTCCAACTGGACCGAGCTGGACATCTGGGACTACATCAAGCGCGAGGAGCTGGAGATCCCCTCCATCTACTTCGCCCACACCCGCACGGTGTTCGAACGCGACGGCATGCTCCTCGCCGACAGCCCGTACTCCAATCGCGGCGACGACGAGCCGCCCTTCGAGGCCATGGTCCGCTACCGCACGGTCGGCGACATGAGCTGCACCGGTGCCGTCGAGTCGACCGCGACCGGCCTCGACGAGGTGATCACTGAGATCGCCGCGACGCGGATCACCGAGCGCGGCCAGACCCGCGCCGACGACCGCACGAGCGAGGCCGCCATGGAGGACCGCAAGCGCGAGGGGTACTTCTAACCATGAGCATGGACCGATCCCGACGAGCGAGCGCAGTGTGCGGCGCCGCGGAGCAAGCCGGACGCGGAGCGAGTGAGGAGCGGTTGAGGGACCAATGAGCATGGACCGATCCCGACGAGCGAGCGCAGTGTGCGGCGCCGCGGAGCAAGCCGGACGCGGAGCGAGTGAGGAGCGGTTGAGGGACCAATGAGCATGGACCGATCCCGACGAGCGAGCGCAGTGTGCGGCGCCGCGGAGCAAGCCGGACGCGGAGCGAGTGAGGAGCGGTTGAGGGACCAATGAGCATGGACCGATCCCGACGAGCGAGCGCAGTGTGCGGCGCCGCGGAGCAAGCCGGACGCGGAGCGAGTGAGGAGCGGTTGAGGGACCAATGAGCATGGACCGATCCCGACGAGCGAGCGCAGTGTGCGGCGCCGCGGAGCAAGCCGGACGCGGAGCGAGTGAGGAGCGGTTGAGGGACCAATGAGCATGGACCGATCCCGACGAGCGAGCGCAGTGTGCGGCGCCGCGGAGCAAGCCGGACGCGGAGCGAGTGAGGAGCGGTTGAGGGACCAATGAGCATGGACCGATCCCGACGAGCGAGCGCAGTGTGCGGCGCCGCGGAGCAAGCCGGACGCGGAGCGAGTGAGGAGCGGTTGAGGGACCAATGAGCATGGACCGATCCCGACGAGCGAGCGCAGTGTGCGGCGCCGCGGAGCAAGCCGGACGCGGAGCGAGTGAGGAGCGGTTGAGGGACCAATGAGCATGGACATTCTTCGGCTCGCCACCGCGGGGTCGGTGGACGACGGCAAGTCGACGCTCATCGGGCGGTTGCTGTACGACTCCAAGTCGATCTTCGAGGACCAGATCGAGGCGGTCGAGCGCAGCAGCCGCGACCGCGGCGAGGAGTACACCAACCTCGCGCTGCTCACCGACGGCCTGCGCGCCGAGCGCGAGCAGGGCATCACGATCGACGTGGCGTACCGCTACTTCGCCACGCCGCGGCGGAAGTTCATCATCGCCGACACTCCGGGGCACATCCAGTACACCCGGAACATGGTGACCGGCGCGTCAACGGCCGACCTGGCGATCATCCTGATCGACGCGCGGAAGGGCCTGCTGGAGCAGTCGCGGCGCCACGCGTTCCTCACCACGCTGCTGCGCGTCCCGCACCTGGTGCTCGCGGTCAACAAGATGGACCTGATCGACTACGACCAGGAGACCTTCGAGCGGATCAAGGACGAGTTCACCTCGTTCGCGGCCAAGTTGTCGGTCGGCGACCTGACGTTCATCCCGATCTCCGCGCTGCACGGAGACAACGTGGTCGAGCGGTCGGCGAACACCCCCTGGTACGACGGGCCCTCGCTGCTGCACCACCTGGAGAACCTCCACATCGCCTCCGACCGCAACCTGATCGACGTGCGGTTCCCGGTGCAGTACGTCATCCGCCCCCAGGCCTCCACCGACCCCGAGCTGCACGACTACCGCGGGTACGCCGGGCAGGTCGCGGGCGGCGTGCTCAAGCCGGGCGACGAGGTCATGCACCTGCCGTCGGGACTGACCACGCGGATCAAGCGGATCGACACCGCGGGCGGCCCGATCGACGAGGCCTACCCGCCGATGTCGGTGACGCTGCTGCTCGAGGACGACATCGACATCTCCCGCGGCGACATGATCTGCCGGCCGCACAACAAGCCCCAGGTCACGCAGGATGTCGACGCGATGATCTGCTGGATGTCCGACGAGTGGACCCTGACGCCGCGGAGCAAGCTCGTCATCAAGCACACGACCCGTACGGCCCGGGTGATGGTCCGCGACCTGCACTACCGGCTCGACGTGAACACCCTGCACCGGCACGAGGACGCCGAGCGCCTGGAGCTCAACGAGATCGGCCGGGTGACGCTGCGGGTCACCCAGCCGCTGTTCGCCGACGCGTACGGCCGCAACCGCGACACCGGCGGTTTCATCTTGATCGACGAGGCGACGAACGCGACCGTCGCCGCCGGCATGATCATGGAGAGCCGCTGACCGCGCGCTGAGCGGTCGATCAGGCCCGGACCTGCCATGACCAGGCGGCACGCTGAAACGCGGCCGCCTCGATTCCGCCATCGGCCAGGTCCGGGCCGAGCGCTTTCCGGCGAGCGCCGACGTCGCCGTCCCCGCGCGACGCGGGCGAGCGTAGCGGGAACACGCGTCCCCGGAGACCGCTCGGCCTGGTCCGCCGCGGACGTCTACACGCGGCCGGGCGGGAAGCCTCCGGTGGCGATCGGGCCCCATGACTCGATGGTGATGCGGATCAGCGACTTGTTCTGGCGGTGCATCGCCTGGCGGTATTCGTCCCAGTCGGGGTGTTCGCCGGCGATGCACCGGTAGTACTCGACGAAGTCGTCCTCGGCCTCGGGCATGTCGAGCACCTCGGCACGGCCGTCGACCTGGACGTACGGACCGTTCCAGTCGTCGGACAGCACGCAGATGGAGACCCGCTCGTCGCGGCGGGCGTTGCGGGCCTTGGCGCGCTCGGGGTACGTGGAGACGAGGATGCGGCCCTCACCGTCGATCCCGCAGGACACCGGGGACAGCTGCGGGCGCCCGCTGGAGCGGGTCGTGGCGAGCAGTCCGTGGTGGCGCGGGCGGAGGAAGTCGAGCAGCGCGTCGCGGTCGACCCGGTCAGCGGTCGCGATCTTCGGGGACATCGAACCTCACCTCCGCCGGGTGACCGGCGGTCGACATCGTGGGACGTCTCGATCCTTCCACGCCGTCGCCGCGCCCGGATTCGCGGGTGCGCAGCGCCGCGAGGTGACGGACCAGGGCGAGTACGGCGAGCAGCGCGACGAGCCCGCAGACGCCCCACCACCCGAACCGGCCGTACGCGCGGGCGCCGAGCCAGGAGCCCACGCTGCCGCCGAGGTAGGCGCAGGTCATGTACGCCGTGTTGACCCTGCTCCTGGCCTCGGGCCGCAGGGCGTAGTTCCGTACCTGGTTGGCGACCATCCCGGACTGCATGGCGACGTCGAGCAGCAGTGAGCCCGGCACGAGTGCCGTGAGGCCGGCCGTCCCGCCCCGGGCGCCGCCCGCGAGGACGAGAGCCGAGACGATGACGCCGGCCATGCAGACGAGGTTGACCGCGTCGGGCCCGTGGCGGTCGGCCAGGCGTCCCGCGATCGGCGTGCAGACCATCGTCCCGGCGTTGACCAGGGCGAGCGCTCCGACCGCCCGGATGCTCAGGCCGTACGCCGGGCCGGTCAGCAGGAGTGCGACGCCGGTCCAGACGGCCGAGAACCCGGCGAAGATCGTGGCCTGGTAGAAGCAGGACCGGCGGAGCTCCGGCTCGGCGCGCAGCAGGCGCAGCGACGCGGACAGGAGCGCCGGGTACCGCTGCCCGGACGGCGGGGACGTCCGCGGCAGCGTCCGGGCGAGGACCGCCGCGAGAATCAGGGAGAGCGCGGCGGCCAGCAGGTACGGGGCCCGCCAGCCCAGCCACTCGCCCAGCGCCCCGCCCATGGTGCGGGAGAGCAGCATGCCGCCGATGGAACCGCTCAGGAGGGTGCCGCTGACCACTCCGCGACGGTCCTCGGGCACCAGTCCGGCGGCCATCGGGCCGATGATCGGGGCCACCACCGTCGCGAGGCCGATGAGCGCACTCGCGCCGGCGAGTGGGGGAAGGGCGGGCGCGGCGCTCGCGCCGAGCAGTCCCGTCCCGGTGAGACCGAGCAGGGCGACGACCAGGCCGCGGTGGGGGAGCCGGTCGCCGAGCGGGACGAGCAGGAAGATCCCGGCCGCGTAGCCGAACTGCGTCGCGGTCACGACCAGAGCGGCCGAGCCGGCGCCGATGTGCAGGCCGGCGGCGACCGACGGGCTGATCGCCTGGGGGAAGTAGATGTTGCCGACGGCCACTCCGCAGGTGAGGGCCAGGAGCAGGATCATGCGGCGGCTCAGCCGTTCCCGCGCGAGGTCCTCGTCCGGCACGGCCGCCGGACGTCGATCGGTAACGGTCATGGAGCGAAGTCCACGGCACCGGCGTCCCGCCGCCAATCGATGTAGCGTATGACTTAATGATCAGCTTTGTGCTGGGTGTCGAGGACCTCGCCGACACCCGGTTCGCCCTCTCGCCCCTGCACGAGGCCGTGCTCAGCCTCCGGGTGCTCCGCGATCCGAGCCTGTCCGCGCTGCACCTGCCCTGGCGGCGGTCCGTCCTCGGCCGGATCGGCGCGCTCGACACGGAACTCCTGATGTCCCTGGTCGGCCCGCGCCGTACCCTGCCCGACTTCCTCACTCCGCGACCGGTCGCCTTCGCCGCGGCGTTCGAGGACGAACTGGCCGTCGTCCGCCGGACCGACCCTGACCTGGTCCGCCGCGACCTGCTCGCCGCACACGCGCCGGATCCGGTCCCCGCCGCCCTGCGCGAGGCCACGGCCGGTGAGGAGCGCGTCGCCGGGCTCCGCGACGCCATCTGCGACCTCGTCCAGCGGTACTGGGAACTCGCCGTCGAGCCCGCCTGGCCGCGGATGCGGCTCGTGCTGGAGGCCGACATGACCTACCGCGCGCGGCGACTGGCCCTCGGCGGCGCGCGCCTGCTGTTCGCCGACATGCACCCGAACCTGCGCTGGGACGACGGAGTGCTGCACATCGACAAGATGATCAGCCGGCACCGGGTCACGGCCGCGGGACGGGGACTGTTGCTGGTGCCGTCCGTCTTCTCCCACAAGCCCGCGCCGCCGGTGAGCCCGGAGGAACCCCCGATGCTGGCCTATCCCAGCCGCGGGGTGGCGACGCTGTGGGCCATGCCCCCTCCCGCCGACGCGACGGCTCTCGCCTCGCTCATCGGCAGGCCGAGGGCGCGGCTGCTCGGGCTGCTCGAAGAACCGCTGCCGACGGTGGAGATCGCCCGTCGCCTCCGTGTCACCCCGAGCGCCGTGTCCCAGCACCTGCGCGTGCTGTACGCCACGGGACTGGTCACCCGGGCCCGTGACGGACGGCAGGTCCTGTATCGCCGCAGCGAACTCGGTGACCGGCTGACCGCCCGGTAACGATCGCCACCGGGCGGTCATGCAGATCAGCGCAGCGAGCGGAAGAGCGTGCGCAGGTCCCCGGCGAGGAGCGCGGGCTCCTCCATCGGCATGAAGTGGCCGCCTACGGTCGGGCCCCGCCACTGCCGCAGGTCGGTGAAACCGCGTTCGGCGAGCGAGCGCGGAATGTCACGCAACACCGGCTCGGCGCTCAGCGTGACCCCTGCGGGCACCGGGACGACGGGCCGGGGAGGGCTCAGCGGCCAGTCGTAGTACTGGCGGAACGACGAGCCGATCGTGCCGGTCGCCCAGTACAGCGTGAGGACCGTCAGGATGTCGTCGCGGTCCAAGCGGCTCTCCAGGTCGCCGCCGCAGTCGCTCCAGGCACGGTACTTGTCCACGATCCAGGCGGCCAGCCCGGCGGGGGAGTCCTGCAGCGCCGCCGCGATGGTGTCCGGGCGAGTGAGCATGATCTCGCTGTAGCCGCCGTCCTTCTCGTCGAAGGCGTCGACCGCCGCCAGCCACGCGCGTTCGGCGTCGGTGAGGTCGGCCGGCTCCGCCGGTACACCCGGAAAGGTGAGGTGAATCCCGGCGACGCTCTCCGGATACAGGGCTCCGAGCCAGGTCGTCACCCCGCCGCCGATGTCGCCGCCGAAGGCGCCGTAGCGGGCGTACCCGAGTTCCTCGGTCATCAGCCGGTGCCAGGTCTCCGCCGTCGTCTGACGAGTCATGAGCCCTCCTTTGTCGGGGGGAGTGACCACAGAGGCGTGTCTTTTGATTCCCTCGCTCCGCTCGGTCATGGGACGCCCTGGCGGCAGGTCGGAGAACAGGAAGCCGGGCAGTGAGGGGATGACCACGTCGAACGCGTCGGCCGGGTCGCCGCCGAAGCGTGCCGGGTCGGTCAGCAGCGGCACGAGCGGCAGCATCTCCACGAAGCTGCTCGGCCAGCCGTGCGTCAGGATCAGCGGCAGCGCGGGCCGCCCTCCCGCCGCGCGTACGTGCACGAAGTGGATGCGCTGCCCGCCGAGGTCGGCCCGGTGGTGCGGCAGGCGGTTGAGCTTCTCCTCGGCCTTGCGCCAGTCGAAGCCGTCGGCCCAGTGCTCCAGCAGCGATCGCAGGTAGTCCGGGTCGGTGCCCGCGGCCCACGGCTCGGGGCTGGACGCGGGAGTGAAGCGCGTGCGGCGAATGCGGTCACGCAGATCCGCGAGCACGTCATCGGAGACGTCGACGCGGAAGGGGGAGACGGACATGAGTCCTCGAATCCTCAGGATCGGAGGGCGTCTCCCCGGCGGTCGTCAGCGGGTGGAGGCGACGAGGAGGAACGCCCGGATGTCACGAACGGCGAGCATCGGGCCACCTCCTCTCCTCAGCGCGGGCTGACGCGCCACATCATGCCACGAACCCGTGATGGGCCGCGAACCGGCGATCGGTCCGCGGCCCCGAGGCCTGTGCCGGCCGGTCAGATCGCCGCGGGGGCGTCCGGGCCCGGACCGCCGGAGGAACCCTGCTTGCGGCGCCACAGGAGGAACCCGCCGATGGCCAGGACGAGCACGACGACGACGCCGACGATGCCGTAGAGCGCGCCGTTGCCGCCGGAGTCCTTCTTGGCCGCGGCGACCGGCGTGGTGCTGGGCTGGTCGGTCGCGCCACCGGCCGACGCGTCCGTGCTGGGCTGCGCGACGGCCTTCTTGCGCGGGTTGACGGTCGGGTGCTTGCCGCTCATGAGGTCCAGGAAGGTCAGCACCTCGGACTTGGGGTTGCCCGCTTTCCTGGCGCGGGTGAGCAGGCCGTTGACCTTCGAGCTCGGCAGGGAGTTGGAGAAGGCCTGCAGGCGCGTGCCGGTGAGGATGAGGTAGGTGCGGTTCGGCTCCTGCCGCAGCCGGCTGATCACCGGCGCGGTGGAGGTGCCGGCGGGCAGGACGACGACGCCCGCGCGGCCCGCGCTCTCGATGGCGGCGCGCAGCTTGTCGAGGTCGGCGTCGGACTTGAGATAGGACGCGCTGGAGTCGACGTAGTAGCCGTCCTCGGAGACGGACTCCGCGACGAGCTCGGGATCGATGCTCACCGCGTGGGCGGGTACGGCGTGCCAGCCCGCGAGGAGCAGAAGGGCGGCCGCCAGCACGGCGGGCAACAGGGCGCGGCGTACGCGGATGTCCATAGGGGGGTCAACTCCTGGTCGATTCTGCGGCAGAGAATGAGCTTAGCGATGCTCGGGCCCGTAAGGACGTGAGGAGCGGAAACCCGCCGCCGCACGGATACGCTGAGCGGACCCCGGCGCCGCGCCGCGGGCGGGGCGATCAGCATGACGATCCTTGGAGACTTCTCAATGGCGGGCAGAACCGGTCCTCGCGTCCTGTTCATCGGCGGGCTGGGGCGCAGCGGCTCCACGCTCCTCGAACGGATCCTGTGCGAGCTGCCGGGCGTCTGCGGGATCGGGGAGATCGTCCATCTGTGGCAGCGCGGGCTGGTCGACGACGAGCGATGCGGCTGCGGCGCGCCGTTCTCCCGGTGTGAGTTCTGGCGACGTGTCGGGGACGTCGCCTTCGGCGGCTGGCCGAAGATGGACATCGCGGCGTTCCAGGCGCTCAAGGACTCGGTCGACCGCACCCGTTTCGTTCCCCTGCTGGCCGGGCCGGCTCTCGGCGCCGGACTGCGGCGGCGGGTCGCCGACCACGACGACGTGTACCGGCGCCTGTACGAGGCCGTCCAGGACGTGAGCGGGTGTGACGTCGTGGTGGACTCGAGCAAGCACGTCTCCCTCGCCTCCTGCCTGCGCTGGTCCGAGGCGATCGATCTGCGTGTCCTGCACGTCGTACGCGACGCGCGCGCGGTCGCGTACTCATGGTCCAAGACCGTCGCCCGGCCCGAGGCGGTCGAGGGCTCCGCCGAGGGCGCGTACATGGCCCGCTGGTCCGCCGGGAAGACCGCTCTGCACTGGGACGCGCAGAACCTCGGGTTCGGGGCGCTCGCCCGGCGGGGCGTTCCGACACTCCGCGTGCGCTATGAGGACTTCATGCGTGCGCCCGCCGAGACCGTGCGCGAGATCGCGGTCTTCGCCGGGCTGGAGCCGACGGTCCCGCTGCCCTTCGACGGGGATGCGGCCGTGCGCCTCAGCCCCAACCACCAGGTGGCCGGCAACCCCATGAGGTTCCGCACCGGCCGGGTCGAGCTGCGCGCGGACGAGGCGTGGCGGACGCGGCTGAACGGCACCCGGCGGCGGCTGGTGACCGGTCTGACCCTGCCCCTGCTCGCCCGCTACGGCTACTTCACCGGCGGCGCCGGCCGCGCCCGCATGTGACGCACCGACCGCCTGCGGAGCCCGACGGTGACCAGGCCGGCCAGGACGGTCGCCGCCGCGACCGCGGCCAGCACGTACGCCGACCGTGAGCGCCGGCGCCGGGCCGGGCAGTCGCCGATGTCGCAGGCCGACCGCGCGGAGAACACCGGGGCCGCCGCCATCGCCCGCCAGGCGGACTGGGCCCCCGCCGACGTGCGGTTGTCGAAGTCGCACGTCGTGCCGGCCATCAGCTTGGTGAACCGATCGTCCCAGTGCAGGACCGCGCGGTACTGCCGGTAGGCGGGGGTGGCGAGCAGGCGGGTCAGGTTCTGCATCCACTCGCCCTTGTGGTCCGGCCGGGCCCGGTCCTCCACCGTGCCCCATTCGAGCAGCATGAGGCCCTTGCCCGGGTGCCGGAGGCCGAACCTCCGCTGGGGTTCGAGCAGCTCCGCGGGGCCCTGCCACGCGCCGGACGATGAGTGGCAGGTGTTCCAGTTGTAGGTGTCGGCGCCGATGTCGTCGACGTAGGCGTCACCCGGGTAGTAGGTGTCCGCGCGGGTCAGGCCGTTGCCCGCGCTCGCGCCGAAGGCCGGGCCGGTCAGCGTCCACACGTAGCGGGCGTTGCGCACTCCGGCGGCGCGATAGGTGCCGACGAGATGACGCCAGGCCGCGATGAAGTCGGCCGGCGTGCCCATCGGGCGGGAGGTCTTGGCGTCGGGCTCGTGGTTGAACACCACGTAGACGACCGCGCGGAACCGCTTGATCTGGGCCGCCTGCCGGAGCATGTCCTTCTGCAGCGGGCTGCCCCGCCGCGCGGAGGCGATGTCGCGCCAGCTGATCAGCGCGCCGTTCGTACGCCGCGACTTGATCGACAGGAACACGACATGGCCGGTCTTCTTGGCCCACTGCTGGTCGGCGGTGAAGAGCGGCTCGCCCCAGCGCCGGAACACGCGCATGCCCGTCAGGTGATGGCCCGCCTCCTTCTCCCGCTGCTGGACCTCCTGCCGCGTCTGCGCGACGGTGCCCAGGATGAGGCGGTGGCCACCGGCCGGAGGTGTGGCGACCATGTGGCCGGCGAGCACCACCAGGGCGACCGCCGACCTCATGCCCGCACGGGAGCGGGCGGGCGCGGTGCGGTGTGCCGGCGGCGTGGCCGCGAACAGCTTGGATCAGGCATTGTCGGCTACCCCCTGATGACGCCGGCGTCCCGGTATGAGTGCGGCGAACGCGGTGAGCGCGAGACGGTCGCGCTGCGCCCACAGTAGCCCGGCGTAGCAGCCGGCTCCCAGGACCAGGCCCACCAGCGTGGCGGGCGTGCCGAACGCCAGCCGGACCGACATCGGGAGCACGCCGAAACAGACCAGCGCGGACGAGACCGCCAGGCCGAGGCCGGCCCCCGCCGGAGTCATCCCGAAGAGCCGGGACACCTGCGCCAGCATCAGGAGGTTGCGGACCGCCAGCGCGGCGGCCCAGGCGATCGCGGCACCGGTGATGCCGAGCCAGGGGATGAGCAGGGCGTTCAGCGCCAGATCGACGACGAGGGCGGCGGCGCTGTTGACGAGGCTCAGTCCGCTGCGCCCGGCCATCAGCAGCAGGACGTCGACCGGGCCGGTCGCCGTGGCCAGCAGCATGGCCAGCGCGAGGATGACCGTCGCGGACTGCCCGGCGCCGGAGTAACCCGACCCGAACAGCGACAGGTAGATCGGGGCCGCGGCCGCCACCGAGAGGTGGACCGGCCAGGTGAGCGCGACCGTCCACGTCGTGCAGCCGGCGAAGACCCGGGCCGTGGCCTCCCGGTCCTCCAGGGCGATCAGCCGGCTGACCGTGGGCTGCATGGCCTGCTGCACGGCCTGGGTGCCGAGCTGCCCGATCACCATGAACCGGGTGGCCGCGGTGTAGATCGCGGCGTCGCGCGGGGAGGCGAGCGCGGCGATGAGCACGATGTCCGCACGTTGCAGCGCCGTCTGGCAGATCTGCGCGACCGCCCGCGGAGCGGTGTAGCGCCAGAACTGCCGCGCCAGCGCCCGGGTGTCGGCCGGACCGCGCCGCAGGCGGGCCGCGATGCGCCGGTACCAGACCACGGCGACGACCAGCCCGACCAGGTACGGGAGCGCCCAGGCGAGCGCGAGGCCGACCGGGTCGGTGGTGAACAGGGACGCGACCAGCACCCCGCCGACCTGCGCCACCTGGCGGAAGATCTTCTCGATCGCCACGGTGGGCCGCATCGTGCCGTGGGCGCGGGTCGCGGCGAGCACGGCGTCGTGCGCGGCGGCGACCGGCAGGAAGACCGCCAGGACGCGCAGCATCGGCACGATCCGGCCGCCGCCGAGCGCGTCGGCCAGTGCCGGAGCGGACAGGATCAGCGCGAGACTCGCCACACAGGCCACGGCCACGACGGGCACGAGCGCGACGGGCACCGTGCGCCGCGCCGAGCCGTGGTCGTCGAGCGCGATCTGCCGCGGCACCCAGCGCAGCAGGCCGACGTCGCTGCCCAGCCCGGCGACGGCGTTCAGGATGATGAACAGCGAGTTGGCCGCGAAGAACGTACCGGCGATCTTCTGCGGGTAGGCGTGCGCGACCGCGAAGACCAGCGCGAAGCCCATGACGCCGGCGGACACCGCACCGGCCAGGTTGAGCGCGCCGCCCCGGGCGAGACGGGACAGGTGGGGTTCGGCGGTCATCGGGGCAGCCGCGTACCAGAACGCGTCGTCATGCCTCGATGGCCTTGTGCACGGCGGTCTCGGTGGAGTCGGAGGAGTCGGCCGGCTCCTGGGGCGGCTCGGAGCCGGAGAACCGCGACCAGTCCGGTGAGGTTGAGGTGGTGCTCGTGTTGCCGGCCGTCGGCACGCCCGGCCTGCGGTCGGGCTCGCGTGGGCCGACCGGCGTGCCGGGGCCGACCGGGGCGCCCGGACCGACGGGGGTGCCGGGGGCGCCGGGGCGAAATTCGGGCTCACGCCTGGTGACCGCGGTGCCCGGGCCGTCGGCGCGGTGCGAGGACGGCGGCCGGGACGGGCGGTCTCCCGTGACGGCGCGGCGGGCGCGGGAGTCTTCGACCACGGTGCCGATCACGACGGCGCCCGCACGCTCGGCCTCGGTGTAGGCCTGCTCGATGTCGGCGCGCGTGGTCTGGCCGAGCGTGACGACGATGAGGACGGCGTCGGCCAGCGTGCACAGCGCCTGTGCGTTCGCGTCGTGCACGCTCGGCGCGTTGATCAGGATGTACTCGGCCTTGTCGCGCAGGAGGCGTACGGTCTCGCGCATGCGCGGGCCGCTGAAGCGTTCGGCGGCGGCGCCGGCGCCCGGCCCGCGCGGCAGGAGCCGCAGCTGGGAGTCGGCGTGCACGAGGAGCTGCGTCGGATCGGTGCCGCGCATCAGCACGTCGGACAGGCCCTTGGACTGGCCGAGCCCGAACAGCGCCGACGGGCTGGTCTCGGAGAAGCTCGCGTCGACCATGATGGTCGCCGATCCGGCGTGCGCGAGCGCGACGGCCAGGTTGGAGCTGGTCAGCGTCGCCGAGGCCGCCGGGGTCGCGCTGGTGACCAGCAGGGTGACCGGGCGGTCCTGGACGGATGCGACGACGGCGGCGCGGAGGCGGCGGTACGCCTCACCGGCCCGGCTCTTCGGCGCGGTGACGAGGACGAGGCCGCCCGCGGAGGAGACCGTGCTGAGCACCGGCACGCCGAGGCGCTGCACGGTACGGACGTCGCGCAGCCGCCGGTCGGAACGCTCGAGGGCGAGCGCGATGAGCAGGCCGGCGAACAGGCCGACGGCGAGCCCGGCACCGCCGAACGTCGCGGCGCGCGTGGTGAGGGAGCCGGTCGGCGGCTGGGCCGGTGTGATGACCGAACCCGCGTTGACCGGCGTCGCGGCGATGTCGTTGTTCTGCTCGTCGATGACGGCGAGCTGGTTGTTGTACGCGTTGATCCGCTGCTGGAGGTAGTTCTTCTGGGACGCGGGCGCGGTGGACAGCCGCTTGGTGGTCGCGGAGAGCTCCTGCTGGACCTTCTTCTCCTGCTCGCGGAGCTTGGCGGACTTGTCGTTCAGCAGGCTCTGCGCCCGCTGGGAGCGGTAGGTGAGGTAGCCGTTGGCGAACGCCTGGGCGCCGTCGCGCGCGGCGGTGGCGCTGGAGGCGGTGTAGGTGATCTGCAGGACCTGGGTGTTCGGCGGGACGGTCACCGCCACCTTCGAGCGGTCGGCGGCGCGGAACTTCTGCCGCACCACCTTCTCGACCGCGTCCGCCTGGACCAGCGCGGCCTCCGACTGGAGGTTCGTCAGGTCGTCGCCCCGGCCGTTGGTGGAGTAGGGGTTGCCGTCGAGCGGGCTGACGAGGACGGTCGCGGTCGCCTGGGCGCTGGCCGGCAGCAGCAGGCCGCCCGCCACTCCGACCACGGTGGTGGCTGCCGCCAGTGAACAGATGAGCCGGAGGTGGCGACGCGCCACCCCCGTCAATCGGCCTTGTGCATCCTGATCAGCCGCCATCCGCCGGTCTCCCTCGAAGTACGCCCCTGCCCAGGGTCATGCGCTCGCCACGACACTATCCTCAGTTCCCAAATCGGTCGTCAGCTCTTGAGGTTCCATTTACATTGATCGGCATGTCGGGAGATCAGGAGCACCGGGAGCACGCCCTTCTCGTGGCCTCCAGCGGTGGTCACCTTGCCCAGTTGTTGGCTCTTCGCCCATGGTGGCACGAGCGTGAGCGCACGTGGGTCACGTTCGGCACCGAGGACGCCCGGTCGCAGCTGGACGGCGAGAACGCGGTGTGGGCGTACCACCCGACGACCCGCAACGTCCGCAACCTGGTGCGCAACTTCGCCCTCGCCGTCCGCGTCATGCGCCGCGAGAGGCCGCACGTCGTCGTCTCCACCGGGGCGGCCGTCGCGTTCCCGTTCTTCCTGGTGGCCAAGGTGATGCGCGTGCCGACGGTCTACATCGAGGTGTACGACCGGCTCGACTCTCCGACGCTCACCGGTAGGCTCTGCCGTCCCATCACCGACCTGTTCTGCGTGCAATGGGAAGAACAGACCCGCTTCTACCCCCGTGCGCAGGTCATCGGGAGCCTTTTGTGAGTTCGCTGGTCTTCGTCTCCGTCGGCACCGACCACCATCCCTTCGACCGGCTCATCCACTGGGTGGACGCCTGGCTGCCCGAGGGTGTGCAGTGCGTCGTGCAGCACGGCACCTCGGCTCCGCCCCGGCGCGCCGAGGGCGTCGCCTACCTCGACCACGCCGCGCTCACCTCGCTGCTGGACGAGGCGGCCGTGGTCGTCTGCCACGGCGGTCCGACCACCATCACCGAGAGCCGCCGCCACGGCCGCCGCCCCATCGTCGTTCCCCGCGACCCGGCCCTGGGCGAGCACGTGGACGACCATCAGCAGCGCTTCTGCGCGCGCATGGCGGCCAAGGGTCTCATCAGCACGGCGGCCGACGAGGACGCCTTCCGCGGGCTCGTCGATCACGCGCTCGCCGCGCCGGACGACTACGCGGTGGTGGCCGACGGCGGCGACGTCGCCGAGTCGGTCGCGCGGTTCGGCGGCCTCGTCGCCGACCTGCTCGCCGGACGGCGCTGACGCTCAGCGCCGAGGCTCAGATGCCACGGCCGGTGGCGTGCGCGAGCCGCAGCACCCGGTCGGCGCTGAGCACGCGCAGCGAGACCGCCAGCGCGAGGTAGGCCCGGCGCTCCCGCCAGGAGCCCCGCAGCGTGCGCAGCGCCCACGTACGCGCTTCGGACCGCTCGCCCAGCGCGGCGTGCGCGAAGGCGATCTGGCCCTGCACCCGGGCGAGGCCGCGCGGGTCGTCGGCGAAGGCCGGGTGCTTGCGCAGCAGGTACTGCAACGCGTCGCTGATCGTGCGCCACTTGCGGTTGAAGTGCGACGTCCGGCCCCACAGGACGGTGACGAGCGGCTCGGCCACGACGGCGATGGGCCCGGCCGCCGCGGCCCGCAGCATCCAGTCGTAGTCCTCGCCGTAGCTGCCGGGGATGTCCTCGTCCACGAGGCCGATCTCGCCGAGGAACGCCGCGCGGCGGACGACCACGGTGGACGGGTGCGCCTCCATCACGCGGCGGCGCAGCAGCTCGGCGTACGTGACGTCCTCCGGGCGCGGCACCCTCGTGATGGTCTTGTCGCCGTAGCTGACGTGGATGCCCGACACCACGACGTCGGCACCGGTCGCGGTCAGCCGCTCCGCCTGAAGCCGCAGCTTGGCCGGCAGCCACGCGTCATCGTCGTCGCAGAAGGCCAGCAGCTCTCCCGAGGACGCCGCCGCACCGGCGTTGCGCGCCCCGGCGAGACCCGGGGTGCGGTCGTTGCGGACCACCACGACCGGGCGGTGCGGATCCTCCCGCGCGAGCGCGGTGTCCGGTTCGGCCTGGTCGAAGACGACGACGCACTCGACCGGTCCCGGGTAGTCCTGTACGCGTACCGCCTCGATCGCCTTGGCGAGCAGCTGCGGCCGGTCATGCGTGGCGATGATCACGGAAACGGACGGGTACTCGGCGGTCACAAGTCCTCCTTCGTCGGTGACGTGGCCGGGCGCGCGTGTTGTTTGAGGCGCTCGCTCACGACGACGACTCCTTCTGCTGAGTGATCACGATGCCGCGCGGTGGGGCGCCGGCGCTGACCAGGTGAGAGATGGCCGCGATGAGCGGCCGGTCGGTGACCAGCTTCAGGGCGACGGTCACGAGCGTGAGGTCCGAGAGCGCGGCCAGGGTGACCGCCTCGGCGGTGTCGAGCGGAGGCCCGGAGATGACGACCACTCCCTTGCCGTGGTGGGCGCGCTCGACCGCCTGGGCCAGGCCGCGGTCACCATCGTTGATCGCCAGCGCCACGACGCGGAACGACCCCAGGCCGTCGTCGGGTTCGGCCGGCGGCGGCTCGTGGGCGGGGTAGATCGGCGGCTGCCCGTCCGCGACCCGCAGCAGGGTGGTGGGCGCGCCGCCGTGCGCGAACGCTGCGGCGACGCTGACCGCGACGGCGTCGGCGGTGCCGCCGGGCATGCCGGTGACCAGCACGGTGCGGGCGTCTTCGGCGAAGGCCAGATTGCGCAACCGCCGCCCGGAGTCGGCGAGGTCCTCCCGGCCGGTGTCGCTCAGCACCGGCACCGGGATACGCCGTCGTACGTCGCGGGCGTACCGCAGCCGGCGGGGCCGCCGGTCGCGGACCAGCCCGATGGCGAGCCCGGCGAGCAGTCCGGTGCCCATGCCCGAGGTGCGGTTGACGTCCGAGCCGGGGTCGTCGGGCCGGGACGGCTTGTCGGCCGCCCGGACCACCTGGGCGAACACGTCGTCGAAGGCCAGTTGTTTCTGTGCGTCCAGGATCTGGCGCTGCATGGCCTGGCGGCGCGTGCGGACCGTGATGCGGGTCAGCGCGGTCGGATCCTGGGGCAGCACCTTCAACTCGGCCTTCAGGAGGGCGACGCGCCGGTTGACCTCCTGCCGGTTGCGGGTCTGGTACTGGCCGATGACGCGGTTCCGCACCTTGACGAAGGTCCGGCCGACCACCCGGGCGCCCTGCCGCGCGTTGCCGGGCCGGTTCGCGCGGACGCCGATGACGAGGACGCGGGAGTACGGCGCGGCGGAGACGGTCACGCGCTCGGCGAGCCGATCGGTCGGGATCTTGAAGCCGGAGACGTGCCTGAGCTGCTCCAGCACCGTTCCGGAGGTCGCGAGCTGCGCCTCGGTGTCCATCGTCTCCAGGGTGGGTGCCTGGTCGACGGTCGCGAACGGCCCGGCGGCCAGCGGCGGCAGGCCGGACTCCACCGCGATCGGCGGGCACAGCACCTCCACCGTCGAGGTGTAGGTGTGCTGCACGGTGGCGGACCGCACCGTGCCGAGAACGCCGCCGAGGGCGACGGTGGCGAGCAGCACCGGCCACTGCCGGCGCAGGAAGCCCCAGTAACGGCCCAGCCGTACCTCGTCCGGCGGGGTCTCGTCGGGCGGGGCGATGGCCGCCGGGTCGTACTCGCCGATCGGCGGCCTCTTCGACGCGCTTGGCGACGGCGTGGTCAGCGACGCCACGGCGGGACCTCGCCCAGCAGGGCCGCCAGCCTTTCGTCGTGCGGCGCGAAGTGGTCGGTGAGGCGGGTGCGCAGCGCGTCGGGCAGCGGTGAGCCGGGACGGGCGTTGTGGCGCTCGAAGGCGTCCGGCCGCCAGCGCGGAAGGCCCAGAAAGTCGACCACCGCGTCGTAGTGGGGTTCGGGCTCGGCGAAGAAGTCCTCGGCGAAGGTCACGTGGACCCGGTCGCGCCCGAACAGGCCGTACAGCACCTCGAGCTGGTCGGCGTAGCGGCCTCGGTCGAGGTAGGAGTGGTGCCGGTGGCTGTGGCTCAGGTAGTGCGGCTCGGACCGGATCCGCTCCACCTCGCCGGCCAGGCGCTCCTCCTCGAGCGCGAGCGCCCGCTCGAACGAGGGCTCGGTCTCGAACCCGCGCGCCAGCTCGTGCTTGTGCGCGGAGTAGGCGCGCTCGACCGGGTCGCGCAGCAGCACGAGCAGTTTCACGCCGGGCAGGTCCGCGGCGATGCGCTCGGGCGCCAGCGGGTGGTGCATGTAGTAGCCGGCCGACTCGAACGCGAGCCGGTCGCCGCGGCGCAGCGGGAAGTGCCCGCGATACCAGGGCAGTCCGCGTGCGTAGTGCACGTCGAAGAAGTGCACACCCTTGTGGAAGTTGGGCTGCGCGACGCCCGGGTGCGCGGCGAGCGCGCGGAACAGCGAGGTGGTGCCGCCGCGCTGCGTGCCGACGAGGAGGAAGTCGGGGAGCATGCGCGCGCCCGCGCTGAGCCGGCCCGCGGTGCGGGTGACCGCGCGGCCGCTCTCCTTCACCCACTGCGGGGCGTCGCGTCGCGAGATCAAGCGGTCCTCCCGGCGTTGGAGTGGAGCAGGTCGAGGAGCTTGGCCGCTCGGGGCCGCAGCGGCTCGCCCAGCGCGCCCTGCGCGTCACCAAGGTAGCGGCGGGCGAGCTCCAGAAGGTACAGCTCGACGGTGATCGCGGCGGCCCGTCCGCGCATGCCGTACGGCGCGAGGAGCTCCGAGTCCGGCCAGGTGTCGTACCCGCCGCCCGTCTGGAGCCGGTAGTGCGCGTAGTCGAGCCCGGCCGGCACGTCCGGGTCGTAGCGCTCCCAGTCCCACAGCTGGACCCGGCCGCGGTGCCAGGCCATGTTCCACGGAGCCCAGTCGCCGTGCCAGGCGCCGAACTCCAGTTCGTCCGCGCCGTACGCCGCGCCGATGCGTTCGACCACCTCGGCCAGCCGTTCGCGCTGGCGCGTGTCTTCGAGCGGCAGGTCGCCGAAACGGCGCCAGAACGCGGTGGATGCCAGGGGCACGCGGCGGGTCGCGCCGGTCAGCTCGCGCATCGCCGCGACCGGCGCCCGGCGCCGCGACCGGAACGACACCGCGCCGGTGGGCAGCGGGCTCAGCACCAGCAGCCGCAGGCCGCGCCAGTCGCCGTGGTACAGCACCCGCGGGACCCGCAGACCGGAGAACGACCGCTCGGCGAGCCGGGCGAGGGCGGCGGCCTCGGCCGCGACCAGCTCGCGTGCGGTCGCGGTGTCGCCGACCTTGACGAACGCCACCGGCTCGCCGTCCGGCGTGATCGCGTGCAGGATCGGCTTGCGGTTGGCGCGGGCGGAGCCGAGCCCGACGCTGACCACCACGCGCCGCGACAGCAACTCGCTGAGCCGGTCCTCGATCGACTCTCCGGCTCCGGTGACGTGCAGCCGGTGCCGCAGCGCGCGGTCGGCGAGCCCGGCGCGCACCCCCGTGGCGGTCAGGGCGCGGACGACCCGCTGCGGCGCGCCGAGGTCGTGGCTGTAGCGCCGCAGCGCGCTCGCGGCGGCGGCGGGCAGCCCGGCGGGCAGGAGCAGCCGGGGCCGTTCGGCACTGGGCAGGAAGGCGAACTCGCGGAGCGCCGGCGTGCCGCCTCCGGAGCGGACCTCGGCGTCCGGCCACAGCGCGGCGACCGCGTCCGTCCAGGCCGTCACGCGTCCGCCTCGCGCCGGGCACGCCACATCAGCGCGACCGCGATCATCACCGTGTACAGCGGGACCTCCACCAGGTCGTAGATGAACAGGAACAGCCCGAACGCCAGCAGCACGCAGCAGCCGGCGACGCCGTACGCCGACCGCTCGCGCCAGTGCCGGGCGAAGCGGGTGAGGAAGAAGGCGCCGAACGCCACCGTGCCGACGACGCCGTTGGCGAACAGCAGCAGCCAAAGGTGGCCCTGGGTGCCGAGCGGGGGCGCGCCGCAGGCCTTGCAGCCCGGCCGGTCGCCGCCGGTGAGGGAGCTGAGGTTGCCCTGGACCTGGCGCGTCGTGCCGAAGCCGACGATCGGCGAGCCGGTCAGCGCGCTGCGGACACTCTGTTCGGCCAGGAGGGTGCGGCGGTTGTTGCTGTGCGGGTTGTGGATCCGTGCCTCGATCATGCCCGGCAGCGGCGAGACCGCGAACACCAGGCCGCCGACGACGAGGCCGGCCACCGCGAGCCGCAGCGCCCGCCGGCCGCCCCGGGCGACCATCTTCAGCCCGGAGAAGCAGGCGATGACGCCGAGCGAGATCCACAGGCCGCGGTCGAGGGAGTAGACCACCGGCCACAGGGAGGCGAGGAGGATGACGATGCCGGCGATCCGGCGCTTCGTGCCGGCCCGCCAGACCCAGGTGATGACGAAGAACGGCAGGAAGAAGGCGTACGCGGCGCCCCAGGTGTTGGCGTAGGCGAAGGGCGCCATCGGCCGCGCCTGCTCGTACCCGAGGATGGTGTCGACCTCGGCGGTCTTCGGATGGATCGCGTCGAGCAGGAAGGTGTTCTTGGTGTGCAGCACCATCTCCAGCGGAGAGGTGAGCTGCAGGTGCGGCGCGAACGTGCCGAGCAGGCCGCCCGCGGTCGTGACGATGAACATGTAGCCGAGCAGCCGCCCGACCCGGTCGGCGGGGAGTTCGTCGTCGCTGAGGTTGGCGACGTACAGCAGGACGATCGTCGCGGCGACGTACCAGGCGATGCGCCAGGCGAAGGCGAGCAGGCGGCCCATGCTCCCGCCCGGCACCGCGCCGGGGGCGTCGGCCCACAGCACACCGACGCCGATCACCACCCAGACGAGGAAGAGCAGCCAGGCGCCGAACCCGCGCGGGACCAGCAGGCGAGAACGCCTCTTGTAGAGGTAGACGCCCATGGGCACGCTCATGATCAGGAAGATCAGCATGCCCAGGCCGAGCAGCCACCAGACCGGGAAACCGAGGAAGATCACGGCCAGTGGCCAGCCGGGCCGGGTCCGCAACACGGCCGGCCGCGCCGTCACCCGTGCCGGAACGACCCTCGTTGTGCCCACCCTGGAACCCTGTTCTCATGTCGCCTGCGGAAGTCAGAGACTAACCCGCGGCGGCCCGTGCTCAGCGCCGTACGTTGAACTCCGGTCGCTTGCCGAGCTTCTTGAAGGCGCGCAGGGCCGACGTCGAGGCGTCGATGCTGGTGTCACCGCCGTTCGGCATGTTCACCGCGTGCCTGGTGTCGTAGTAGGACAGGGCCTTGATCCGGGGATACTTCGCGAACTGCTGCCCGACGGTCTGGTAGAACGCGGCCTTGCGCGCCGGATCGCCCAGCACGGCCCACTCCGACAACATCAGGGGTTTGCCGGGCAGGTACCGCTCGGCGTAGTCGTAAAAGCCCGGGAAGCCGAGTTCCTCCTGCGTCGGGGCGACCTTGTTCACCAGGTGGGAGAAGTCCTCGATGTTCGTCTTGGCGAACGGGTCGTAGCCGATCCAGTCGACGTAGGAGTCGCCCGGGTACAGGTCCTTGAACCAGGGCTTGGCCATGTAGCCGGTGTAGCCCATGAACACGACGGTGAAGAGGGCGTTGCGCGTCCCGTCGGCCCGGAACTTCTTGACGACGTGCTGGAACATCGCGCGGTAGTCGGCCGCGGTGTAGCCGGAGTTCGGCTGGGTCTTGACCTCTTCCTCCGGCTCGTGGTGGATGACCAGCCAGAACTTCTTCCTGAAGTTGGCCTTGAGGTAGGACGCCTCACGGGCGATCTGCGCGTCGGCCGCGCCGTTCGCCACCTGCCGCCACGTCTTGCCCGTGTCGGGCTTCCAGTTGAGGACGAGCATGCGTCGCGCGCCCTTCTCGCGGGTCAGCGCGATCTCCTGCGCGGTGGGGAAGAGCTGGGAGCCGGAGTGGTAACCGTGGTAGATGTCCACGGACCGGCCGATCTGCTGCTCGAACTGGTGCACCACGGGGGTCGGGTCCTGCCGTGCGCCGACCTCCGGGGTGACGCCCCACCAGGCGCCGCAGGAGGGAACGAGGTCGGCCGACACGGTGCACTTCTTCGGCTTGGCGGACGTGCTGCCGCTCCGCTCCGACAGCGGTGGGGCCTCGTCGTCGGCGCCGGCCGCGCACGCCGTGAGCGACGCCGCCGTGAGCAAGGCCAGAAAGGCGCGACCGGCGGAGCTCGCGGTCCTACGTCTGTCCATGGCAGCGCACTATAACCAGCGTGGCCACGAAGCGTGGGAAAGGGTGCGTAACGGATATCCGAGACGGGACGGTGACCTTAGCGCCGGGGATTGACCGGTGTTTTCCCCATTACTCTGCTTGAGCACGAGAACAACTCCCGAACTCGGCCATCCCCCGCTCGGCCGTGTGAGGGGCGCGCGGAACAGGAGAGAGCCACGTGCGCCTTCGCAGTCTCATCGCAAGCGGGGCCGGCCTGCTACTGGCCGCCGGCCTGGTCGCCACGACAGGTGGGCCGCCCGCACGAGCGGACGGCCAGCCCGCCGAGATCGTCAGTGCCGACCCGGCCGACTTCACCCCGAACCTCCTCGACGGTGACGTCAAGTCGGTCGTCCAGATCGGCGACCGCATCTTCATCGGCGGCAACTTCACCCAGGTGGAGGAGGCCGGCTCGTCGACGGTGATCGACCGCAGCCGGGTGCTCGCCTTCGACGCGACCACCGGAAAGGTCGACCCGGACTTCAAGCCGTCCGTCGACGGCGAGGTGAGTGTGCTCCTGCCCTCCGCCGACGGTCGGTCGATCTATCTGGGCGGCCTGTTCAACACCATCGACGGCGTCGCGCACAAGTCGCTGGCGCGCCTCGACGTGAACACCGGCCAGGTCGACACCGGCTTCACCCCGAACCTCGACGCACGGGTCAAGGACCTGCGGCTGGCCGGCGGGCGGCTGTGGGTGGCCGGCAACTTCGACCTCGTCGACGGCGCCACGCAGCTCGCGCTCGCCACGTTGAACCCCGACACGGGCCGCCGCGACACCTACCAGAGCCTGGCGTTCGCCGGCACGCAGGCCGGCGGCACCACGAACGTCATGAAGATGGACGTCACCCCGGACGGCTCCAAGCTGGTCGCGGTGGGCAACTTCACCTCCGTCGGCGGCCAGTCGCGGCCGCAGATCGTCATGCTCGACCTGACCGGCTCCACGGCACGGCTGGCCGACTGGCAGACGAGCAAGTACGCCGCGGCGTGCTCGTCGTCGTTCGACACCTACATGCGTGACATCGACGTCTCCCCGGACGGGAGATTCTTCGTCGTCTCCACCACCGGGGCGGCGCACGGCACGTCCACGATGTGCGACACGCAGGCCCGCTGGGAGACCGCGGCCACCGGCACGAACCTCCTGCCCACCTGGACGAACTGGACGGGCGGCGATACGACGTACGCGGTTGAGGTCACCGAGTCCGCGGTGTACTACGGCGGTCACGGACGGTGGACCAACAACCCGTTCGGCAGCGACTCGGCCGGCCCGGGCGCGATCGCGCGCGAGGGCATCACCGCGCTCGATCCGGCGAGCGGCATGCCGTTCCAGTGGAACCCCGGCCGTACCCGCGGGGTCGGCGTGTTCGACCTGCTGGCGACCTCACAGGGCCTGTGGATGGCCAGCGACACCGACGAGACCGGCGGGGAGACCCACCAGAAGCTGGCGCTGTTCCCGACCGCGGGCGGCGAGAAACTGCCGGTGCTGAGCACCGGCACGCTGCCGGGCGAGATCTACTCGGGCGGGTCGTCAAGCCAGAACTTCCTGCAGCACCGCTCCTTCGACGGCACCACCGCGGGCGCCGTCACGAGCGATGGCACCGGCGGGATCGACTGGCGCACCGTACGCGGCGCCTTCATGATCAACGACAACCTCTACACGGGCTTCTCGGACGGTACGGTCACCCGGCGCACGTACGACGGCTCGGCGTTCGGCTCCGCCCACACCATCGACCTGTCCGACCAGATCGTCGCCGACACCGCCTGGCACACCGCGGTGAAGTCGATCAAGGGCATGTTCTTCGCGAACGGCCGGATCTACTACACGCGGGGCACGTCGGCGCTGTACTACCGCGGCTTCAACCCCGAGAGCGACGCCGTCTCGGCCATGGAGATCACCGCGAGCGGCAACCTGTCCGGCGTCGACTGGAGCACCGTCGGCGGCATGTTCACCGCCGGAGGCAAGCTCTACTACGTCAGCACCACGGACGGGAAGCTGCGGAGCCTGGACTTCACCGGAGGGGTGCCCTCCGGCACTCCCACGGTCGTGGACGGCGGCGACTGGCGCGGACAGGGCGTCTTCCTGTACGCGGGCAAGCCCAACAGCCCGCCGGCCGCGACGTTCACCTCCGACTGCGACCACCTCGCCTGCTCCTTCGACGGCTCGGGATCCTCGGACCCGGACGGTTCCGTCGCGTCGTACGCCTGGGACTTCGGCGACGGCTCCACCGGCACGGGCGCGACGCCGCAGCACACGTACGCCGCGGCGGGCACCTACACGGTCAAGCTGACCGTCACCGACGACCGCGGCGGCACGGACACGGCGTCGCAGCAGGTGCAGACGAACGCCGCGAGCATCGACTACGTCGGCACGGACGCCTACAACGCCAACACGACGAACGCGACGGTGACGATCCCGTCGTCGGTGCAGGCCGGAGACGGGCTGCTGCTCGCCTTCACCGACAACGACGCGACCAAGACCGTCACGCCGCCGTCCGGCTGGCAGCAGGTCGGCACCCAGACCGTCGGCACGGCCGTCTCGACGATCTGGCAGAAGGTCGCCACGGCGAGCGACGCCGGGAAGACGGTGTCGGTCGGCCTGAGCGACTACGCGAAGGCCACCCTGCGCGTCCTCGCCTACCGGGGCACGAACACGACCGCCCCGGTGGCGGCCGCGGCCAACGCCGTCGACTCGGCGACCACGACGTCGCACACCTCGCCGACGGCGACCGTCTCGGCGGCGGGAAGCTGGGCGGTGACGTACTGGTCGGACAAGTCGTCGGCGACGACGGCGTGGACGGCGCCGAACGGCGTGACGAGCCGCGGCGACTCCATCGGCTCCGGCAGCGGCAGGGTGACGTCGCTGACCGCCGACAGCGGCGGAACGGTGCCGACGGGCACGTACGGCGGCCTGACCGCGACGACGGACGCGGCCAGCAAGGCGGTCACCTGGACGATCGTCCTGGCGCCCGGCCAGTGATCGGCTAGTTCGACCGGCGGGGCCGGGCGGTGGAGCACCTCCACCGCCCGGCCCCGCCGCATGTCCGGGTGACGGCCGCGAGAACGATCCACCGGATCCGGGAACCGCCCGCGGGGGATCGGCCGAGTAGGAGTGACCGTACCCCGCGCCGAGAGGAACCCCATGGACGGACGCTCGTCCCCCCGCCCAGCCCGTCGCCGGGTGATGTCGTGACCGAGCCACTTTCCGACCGCGCGCTCATCGAACGGTCACTCGGCGAACCCGAGTGTTTCGCCGCGCTGTTCGACCGGCACTGCGCGGAGATCTTCCGCTATCTGGCACGCCGGCTGGGGCCGGACGTCGCCGAGGACGCGACGGCGGAGACGTTCCTCACGGCGTTCCGCAAACGCGACCGGTTCTCCGCCGAACGCGACGACGCGCGGCCGTGGCTGTACGGCATCGCGACGAGGACCATCGACGACCGCCGGGCCGAGGCGCGGCGCCGGCGGGCGTTCGGGCGCCTCGACACCACGACCGCGACCGAGCCGTTCGAGGAGCTGGCGGCCGGCAGGGTGAGCGCCCAGCGGCTCGGCGGGCGACTGGCCGGGATGCTCGGCCGGCTGTCCGCCGGCGAACGTGACCTGCTGCTGCTGATCGCCTGGGCGGACCTGACGTACGAGGAGGCGGCCGAGGCGCTGGGCGTGCCGGTCGGCACCGTGCGCTCACGGTTGCACCGCGCCCGGCGGAAGGCGCGCACGGCTCTCGGCGGCACCGATCCGCTGACGGTCACTGAGGAGTCACCGGCATGAGGGGCGAGGACATGGACGAACTCGAACTGCTGCGCACGGCACGCCCCGACGTGCCGTCGTATCCGGACGCGGCGCGGGAGAAGGCTCGCGCCGCGCTGATCGCCGCCGCCGATCCGGGCCCCCGGCGCCGGGCGGTGCCCGCCATCCGGCGGCCGTGGGGTCTGGCGGGCGTCGCGGCCGGCCTGGTCGTCGCGGTCGTCGCGGCCGCCGTCGTCCGGCAGGCCGTCACGCACGACGGGACGGGTCCCGCGCCGCGGCCCGGACCGGCCGCGCCCGTCAACGCCGCTCAGGTGCTGTCTCTCGCGGCGGACACCGTCGAGACGCGGGCGGCGGTTCACCCGAGCCCCCGGCAGTGGGCCTACGTCAAGAGGATGAGCTACTCCAGCATGGACCGCATCGGGGCAGGCAGCGTGCCGATCGCGGGTGGCGGCAGGGCGATGGTCACGGAGGTCTGGACTCGCTTCGATGGCACCCGCGAGGCGTACCGGGGCGACAACATGGTCGACGACGACCGCCACCGGCTGCACCTGGCGAACCTCGATCACGACGCGGACGAGACGACACCGATCGAGGACTACGAGCGGCTCGCCGCCCTGCCCACCGATCCCGGCAAGCTGGTGAAGAGGCTCTGCCCGCACGACCCGCCCGCCGCGGACCACACCGGGTGCGTCTTCACGAACGCCGACAAGCTGCTGCGCAACGTGGCGCTACCGCCGAGGCTGCAGGCCGCGTTCTACCGGGTGCTGGCGAGGCTTCCGCACGTCGTCGTCCGGCGTGACGTGGTCGACCTGGCCGGACGGCACGTCCTCTCGGTGGCCGAGGCCTATCCCCGGGACTTCCAGAGCGAGCAGATCCTCCTCGACCCGCGCACGTATGAGTACCGGGGCGAACGGCTGGTCTGGACGGTGAACCCGAACGAGGCCCCGCCCGGTGCCGGGCGGACCGCTCCGTCGGTGCTCGTGTCGCCCACGAGCGCCCGTGCGCGGCAGGAGTACAGCGAGACCATTCAACTGGCCGCGGGGATCGTGGACCGCGCCGGCGTACTCCCGAAGTCCTGAAACCGCCCGGCAACGCGACGACGCCGCCGGACCCGATGACAGGGTCCGGCGGCGTCGTCGGTGTTTCGGACGGAGCGTTACGACAGCGGGAACTCCCCGATGCGGCCGTGGTACTCGTGGCCCAGCTCGTCGGTGTCGCTGCCGACGTACAGGCCGCTGGAGGTGGCGACGAGGGTCTCGACGCCGTGGCCGCGGGTGCGGGTCGGGTTCCAGGACAGAGCCTTGCCGCCGCTCGGGTTCAGCGCCGCGATGCCCGGACGGGACACGGCGCCGGGGCCGGCGCTGTCGTGACCCTGCGGGTTGTCCATCCAGCGCTGGTGGCCGCCGACGTAGACCGCCTTGCCGGTCACCGAGACGGACAGGAGCGTGTCGCCGCCGGTCCAGTTCACCCAGGTCGGGTTCTGGCCCGCGCCGGTCTTGTTGGTCTCCCAGCGGGCCGCCGAGTCGCACAGCTGGGTGGTGCCGTGCGGCGCGCCGGTGGTGACGACCACGAAGTAGGAGCCGTCGGGAGCGAAGTCGATGCCCCGCATGTAGGTGTCGAACGAGGAGCTGCACGGCGTGGCGTAGCGCTCCGTCGCCCAGGAGGACAGCGTCGGCGTGCCCGAGGTGTTGATCATCGCGATCTGGTAGCGGCGCTTGCCGGCGACCTGGGTGAAGGTGCCGTCGATGACCAGGTGCTTGTCGGCCGGGTCGACCGCCAGCCGGTAGACTTTCAGCGCGCCCGAGCGCGGCGTCGTGACGGACAGGTTGAGGCCGGTGTCCTTGCCGGTCGTGGCGTCCACGCGGGCCAGGGGCGCGTGGGCCTTGCCGCCGACCTTGGTGAACTCACCGCCGATGTAGACGTGGCTGCCGCGGCGGACCATCGTGAACACGAGCCCGTGGCCGATGCGCGCGTTGAAGCCCGAGACGGCCTTGCCGGTGGTGACGCTCAGCCGGGTCAGCGAGCCGAGACCGACACCGTTGGTGTTGGTGAACGATCCGCCGACGTACACGGTGCTCGACGCGCCCGGCTGCAGGGCGTAGACGGTGCCGTCGACCTTCGGCACGAACTTCGTGTCGACCTTTCCGGTCTTTGCGTCGAAGGCGAAGATGTTGTGCCGCGCGATGGTCGTGCTCGACCCGGCGTTCTTGACGTGGTCGAAGTTGCCCGCGACGACGACCTTCGAGCCCACGACGGCGATGGCGCGCACCGTGCCGTCGGTGACGTTCGGCGTCGTGTTGACCGGGTTCTGCGACACAACCGCGCTCTGCGCGATATCGGCCTGGGCCGCGGGAACGGCGGCCCCTGCGGTGACGGCTGCAGTGGCTATCGCCACACTGAGCACGCGTCGGCGCATGGTTTTGCTCCCATTTTTCTTCACCCGTGAACCGAGCTTGTCTATCACAGGCCTCTGGCGGGGATCTGTGGCTCGGTGATGATCGAGACACCATTGTTGCCGTTGATCGCCACTCTTGCCGGGAAGTACGGGAAATAGCCCGCGATGGGGCGGATGCCCGGCTGAAATCAGCCGCGCTGGCGGTCGAATATCTCGATCGGGCGCAGGCCGTGGGCGGCCCGCAGCAGCATCCACACGACCGCCGCGCCGACCAGCACGGCGAGGAGGATCCACAGCATCGCCGCGTTGCCGACGCCGAACATCTTCAGTGCCGACGCCAGCAGCACGAAGGCCAGGACACGCCGGATCAGCCCGCCCGGCGCGCGTGCGGAGATCAGCGAACCGATGATCACCCCGGGGATCGACCCGGCCAGCAGTGCGACGGTGACCGCCAGGTGGAAGTCGCCGAACAGGATGTGCCCGAGCGCGGCGGCCCACACCAGCGGTACCGCCTGCAGCAGGTCGGTGCCGACGAGGTGGTTGGCCTTCAGCGTGGGGTAGAGCGCGAGCAGCGTCACGATGATGAGCGAGCCGGAGCCGACCGAGGTCATGCCCACGCTCAGGCCGCCGACGACCCCGACGATCACCGTGGGCACCGGCCGTACGGCGATGACGGGCGGCGGCTCCGAGGCCGGTGAGCCGGGAGCGGCCGTACGGCGGTCGGCGCGGTTGGAGGCCCGGTCCTTCATCGCGAGGTACCCGCGGATGGCGAGGCCGGCGGCGGCCATGAGAAGGGCCGCGCCCATCGCCTTGCCGATCACGTCCTGCACCCCGCTGCCGTCGCCGAGGGCGCGGGCGATGAGCACGCCGCAGAAGGCGGAGGGCACCGAGCCCGCGCAGAGCCAGCCGACGAGACGGAGGTTGACGGTGCCGTGACGCAGGTGCACCAGGCTGCCCACCGGCTTCATGATCGCCGCGGCGACGAGGTCGCTGGAGACCGCGGTGAGCGGCGGAACGCCGAAGAGCACGGTGAGCATCGGCGTCATCAGGGCACCGCCGCCCATGCCGGTCAGGCCGACGATGACCGACACGAGCAGCGCCCCCGCCGCCATCGTGAAGTCGAAGTGCATCTGTATGTCCTACCGGCAAACTAGGCAACTCGCCCAGCGTACCTTCCAATGGACATAAACCACCAGAGTGGTGGTAAATGCACCTGGTCAGCCGGTGCGGACCCAGCCTTCGGCGACGAGGTGGTCGAAGACACGCGTCACGGCGTCGTGCGGGGACAGCTCGGACGTGTCGATCGTCAGATCCGCGTCATCGGGCGCTTCGTACGGGTCGGAGATGCCGGTGAACTCCGGGATGACGCCGGCCCGCGCCTTGGCGTACAGGCCCTTGCGGTCACGACGCTCGCACTCGGCCAGCGGCGTGGACACGTGGACGAGGACGAAGTCGCCGGCCGCCTCGACCATGCGGCGCACCTCCGCGCGGGTGGCGGCGTACGGGGCGATCGGGGCGCAGACGGCCACGCCGCCGTGGCGGGTGATCTCGGCCGCGACGTAGCCGATGCGCCGGATGTTCAGGTCGCGGTCCTCGCGGGAGAACGTCAGGCCGGCCGACAGCAGCCGGCGGACGATGTCGCCGTCGAGCAGCGTCACCGTACGGCCGCCGCGCTCGACCAGCATGTCGGACAGGCCGCGTGCGAGCGTCGACTTGCCCGAGCCGGACAGGCCCGTGAAGAACACCGTGACGCCGCGCCGGTGCCGCGGCGGGTGGGCGCGCCGCAGCTCCTCGGCCACGGCGGGCGTGGTGAACCACTCGGGGATCTCCTCGCCGCGGTCGAGCAGGTCGGCGAGCTCCTCCTCGGTCGGCTCGTCGCGTACGTGGTCGGGCTCGATCTTGGCGGTCGGCCGCCACACCTCCAGGCTCTCGTCGAACGCCCACGGCTCCGGCGCGGCGAGCGTCAGCGGCGCCGCCTCCTCGTCCGCGGCGGTGAACGACGGCGCGAACAGGTGCGTCGCGCCGTACGCGGCGGCGACGTGCGCGGTGAGCAGCAGGTCGCGTCCGCGTCGTTCGGCCAGCGGCACGGGCACGACCAGCGTGTCGCCCGGCAGTTCGCGGCGCACGCTCAGCACCGCGCGCACGAGCGCGTCGTTGCCGCCCTCGCCCAGGAGCGGCAGGACGAGGACCCGCGCGCCGAGCTTCTCGGCGAGCTGGCGCAGCTGCCCGAGCTGGCGCCGGTGCAGCGGCGTGCGGGTCGCGATGGCCAGGGTCGGGGCGCCCGCCAGCTCCAGGCGCACCTCGTCCGGTGGCATGCGGAGCCCGCGGAACGGGCCGTGCTCGGGCGTGCGCAGCGGCGTGACGGGCCCGGCCATGCGCCACCCCGAGAAGGCGGGGTCGCGCGGCGGGTCGGCGTCGGCGAGGCCGTCCGGCGCGGGCGCCGGGTCCTTCCACGCCTCGGCCGCGGTCAGGACCGCGAGCGGTACGCCTTCGGGATCGGTGAGGATCAGGCGTTCTTCCTTCACCAGGTCCTCGGGAACGGTCAGCGTCACCGGCACCGGCCAGCGCGTGCCGTCCGACAGCCGCCCGGCCGCCGCGACGGTCGCCGCGTCGACCGCGCCCAGGAATCCGGTGAGCGGCCGGAACGCGCCGTTCAGCAGGAGCTCGAGGTCGGCCAGCTCGGCCGGACCCGGTGTGAGAGTCGGCAGATCGCGCAGCTCGCCGGTTTCGGTGGTCAACGCGGACTCCGATCGTGTCTAGACCCCTTGCCATTGCACTGTACGCGCTGCACGAGACACCTCAGATGATGCGGGCGAAGCGGTTTTCCGGTTTGCGGATCACCATGGTCACCTCACTGTAGGCCGAGGTCAGCCGGCCGCGGCCGAGCAACGCCACGACACGGAACACAATGCCCATCAGGCGTCCGAATCCGGTGACGGTGTCGCGCGAGGTGATCTCCTCGGCGATGACCAGCCCGCGCATCATGCAGTACCAGCGCATGCCCTCCAGCGAGGCGACCCGGTCGTACACGGCCGGCGGCGGCTGCTCCTGGTGCCACATCAGGTGCCGCAGCCAGTGCGGCAGCCGCCGGTCGAGGTAGCCGAAGGCGCCGCGGCGGTCGCGGAACCGCACGACCATCAGCCCGCCCGGCTTCAGCGCGGCGACGAAGCGGTCGAGCACCAGCTCCGCGTGCGCGATCCGCTCGATCAGGTGAGACGCGCGGACCACGTCGTACACGCGCGGCGGCATCGGGACGGTGCGCAGGTCGCCCAGCTGCCAGCTGTCGAGGTCGCGCCGCGCCTCGGTGTGCGCCCGCAGCGGCGGCAGGTCGTCGTCCACGCCGGTGATCACGCACTCATGGGCGGCGAGCTCGATCTCGTGCGCCCATCCGCAGCCGGCGTCGAGGATCGCGAGCCGCTGCATGGGCCTCTCGTGGGCATACTCCCGGACTCGTGCTGGGAACAGGCCACCGTCGTGAATCGGCGGTGTTCGCAGGTCGGTCACAACTCCGGAGAGTAGTCGCCCGCATCCGTGTCGTGCTCGCAATCGACTTTGTCCGTGTGGTGCGTTTCGTCTTACCGCTCCTCCCGGGGAGGCTCCACTGTGGTATCCGGGGGCGCGTAGGCTGGGAACCCCGGGGGCGGCAATGGCTCCGGGTGTTTCGCGCTGCCTTCCTCTGTGAGCTCATGACCCTTTCCGGACTGCTCGACGTCGCCTCGGCCGACCCTGCCCTCGTGGCGGCGGCCTCCGGCCGTGACCCGCGGCTCGATCTCGTCGCGCCGCCCGCGCTGCGGCCGCTTCTCGGCGCCGCGTTCGCCCGCGAACCCGGCCGTACCGTGCTGATGGTCACCGCCACCGAGCGCGAGGCCGAGGACCTCACCGCCGCGCTGACGAGCCTGCTCGACCCCGCCGACGTCGCGGCGTTCCCCGCGTGGGAGACGCTGCCGCACGAGCGCCTGTCGCCGCGCTCGGACACCGTCGGCCAGCGCCTCGCCGTGCTGCGGCGGCTGGCGCACGGCGACCCGGACGACCCCGCGGCGGGTCCGCTGCGCGTCGTGGTCGCCCCGGTCCGTGCCGTGCTGCAGCCGATCGTCTCCGGCCTCGGCGACCTGGAGCCCGTACGCCTGCGCGCCCAGGACGAGGTGGAGCTCGACGACATCGTGCGCCGCCTGGTCCAGGCCGGCTACAACCGGGTCGACCTGGTGGAGAAGCGCGGCGAGATCGCGGTGCGCGGCGGCATCCTCGACGTCTTCCCGCCCACCGAAGAACACCCGCTGCGCGTGGAGTTCTGGGGCGACCAGGTCGAGGAGATCCGCTACTTCAAGGCCGCCGACCAGCGCTCGCTGGAGGTGTCGCGGGACGGCCTGTGGGCGCCGCCGTGCCGTGAGCTGCCGTTGACCGAGTCCGTGCGCGAGCGTGCCAAGGACCTGGCGCGCGAGCACCCGGCGCTGGCCGACGTGCTCGACCAGATCGCCGACGGCTCGGCGGTCGAGGGCATGGAGGCGTTCGCGCCCGTGCTCGCCGACCACATGGAGCTGCTGCTCGACGTGCTGCCGGACGCCTCCTGGGTGGTCGTCTGCGACCCCGAGCGCATCCGCACGCGGGCCGCGGAGCTGGTCAGCACCGGCCAGGAGTTCCTCGAGGCGTCGTGGGTCAACGCCGCCGCGGGCGGCGAGGCGCCGATCGACCTCGGCGAGGCCGCCTACCGCACGCTGGAGGAGGTCCACGGGCACGCCGCCGAGCTGGGCCTTCCGTGGCGGACCATCACGCCGTTCGCGAGTGTCGACACGACCACCCGGCGGGAGTACTCCGATGCCACGGGAGAGCTGACCGAGGTCACCGAGGTGAGCGGCGAGCCCGACACCGACGCGCTGCGCGTCGGCGCGCGCGCCGCCGAGTCCTACCGCGGCGACACCCAGCGCGTGATGGCCGACGTGAAGGGCTGGATCCACGACGGCTGGCGCGTCGTGCTCGTCACCGAGGGCCACGGCCCGGCCGAGCGCCTCGCCGAGGTCGTGCGCGAGGAGGGCCTCGGCGCCAGGGTCGCCGACCTGGACGGCCCGCCGGAGCCCGCGCTCGTGAACGTCGCCTGCGGCCGCCTCGACCACGGCTTCGTCTGGGACGCCGTGCGCCTCGCGGTGCTCACCGAGACCGACCTGTCCGGGCAGAAGTCCTCCACCAAGGACATGCGCCGCATGCCGTCGCGCCGCCGCGGCGGCATCGACCCGCTGAGGCTCACTCCCGGCGACTACATCGTGCACGAGCAGCACGGCGTCGGCCGCTACGTCGAGATGGCGAGCCGTACGGTCCAGGGCGCCACGCGCGAGTACCTCATCATCGAGTACGCCAAGGGCGACCGGCTGTTCGTGCCGACCGACCAGCTCGAGGAGGTCACCCGCTACGTCGGCGGCGAGGCGCCCAGCCTGCACCGGCTCGGCGGCGCCGACTGGCAGAAGCAGAAGGGCCGCGCCCGCAAGGCGGTGCGCCAGATCGCGGGCGAGCTGATCCGGCTCTACTCCGCCCGGCAGGCCTCGCCGGGGCACGCGTTCGCGGCCGACACGCCGTGGCAGCGCGAGCTGGAGGACGCCTTCCCGTACGTCGAGACGCCCGACCAGCTCGGCGCGATCGACGAGGTCAAGTCCGACATGGAAAAGCCGGTGCCGATGGACCGGCTGATCTGCGGCGACGTCGGCTACGGCAAGACCGAGATCGCGGTGCGCGCGGCGTTCAAGGCGATCCAGGACGGCCGGCAGGTCGCGGTCCTGGTGCCGACGACGCTGCTGGTGCAGCAGCACCTGTCGACGTTCTCCGAGCGCTTCGCGGCGTTCCCGGTGAACATCAAGCCGATCAGCCGGTTCCAGACCGCCGGGGAGGTCGCCGAGACGCTGCGCGGTCTCGCCGACGGCACCGTCGACCTGGTCATCGGCACGCACCGGCTGCTGTCGCCCGAGACCCGGTTCAAGGAGCTGGGCCTGGTCATCATCGACGAGGAGCAGCGGTTCGGCGTCGAGCACAAAGAACGCCTCAAGGAGATGCGCACCCAGGTCGACGTCCTGGCCATGTCGGCCACGCCGATCCCGCGCAGCCTGGAGATGGGACTGTCCGGCATCCGTGAGATGTCGACGATCCTCACCCCGCCCGAGGAGCGGCACCCGGTCCTGACGTTCGTCGGCCCGTACGACGACAAGCAGATCGCCGCCGCGATCCGCCGCGAGCTGCTCCGCGAGGGCCAGGTCTTCTTCGTCCACAACCGCGTGCGCTCGATCGACAAGGTGGCCAAGAACCTCGCCGAGCTGGTGCCCGAGGCGCGGGTCGGCGTCGCGCACGGCCAGATGAACGAGCACCAGCTCGAGAAGATCATGGTCGACTTCTGGGAGAAGGAGTACGACGTCCTGGTCGCCACGACGATCGTGGAGAGCGGGCTGGACATCCCGAACGCCAACACGCTGATCGTCGACCGGGCCGACATGTACGGCCTGTCGCAGCTCCACCAGCTGCGCGGCCGGGTCGGGCGCGGGCGCGAGCGCGCGTACGCCTACTTCCTGTACCCGCCCGAGGCGCCGCTCACCGAGACCGCGCACGAGCGGCTGGCCACGATCGCCCAGCACACCGAGATGGGCGCAGGCATGTTCGTGGCCATGAAGGACCTGGAGATCCGGGGTTCGGGCAACGTGCTCGGCGCCGAGCAGTCCGGCCACATCGCCGGCGTGGGCTTCGACCTGTACGTCCGGATGGTCGGCGAGGCCGTGCGCGAGTTGCGCGAGGACGGTCCGGCCGAGACGCCCGAGGTCAAGGTCGAGCTGCCGGTCGACGCGCACATCCCGCACGAGTACGTCCCGGGGGAGCGGTTGCGCCTGGAGGCGTACCGGCGCATCGCGGGCATCCAGGACGGCTCGGAGATCGAGCCCGTCCGCGAGGAGCTCGCCGACCGCTTCGGCCCGCTGCCGGTGCCGGTGCTGAACCTCCTGGAGGTCGCGCGGTTCCGCGCCCTCGCGCGCAGGGCCGGGCTGACGGACGTCACCCTGCAGGGCAACCACATCCGGTTCTCGCCCGTGCAGCTGCCCGACTCGCGCCGCGTCCGGCTGCAACGGCTCTACCCCAAGAGCATCGTCAAGGCCGCGACCAATACGCTGCTGGTGCCGACCCCCAAGACGGCTCCGCTGGGCGGCCGTCCGCTGCGCGACCAGGAGCTGCTGAAATGGGCCACCGACCTCGTCGAGGCACTGTTCCTCCCCGAGCCGGTGGCACAGTGAGACAGGTTCTCCGTGAGCCACGAAACGAGAAGGACACTGTGTTCCGTAAGTCGCTGAAGGCCGCCGTCTGCGTACTGGCCGCCGGTACCGCCCTGGCCGCGTGCGGCCCCGTACAGCCAGGTGCCGCCGCCATCATCGGCCATGACCGCATCACCGTCTCCAAGGTCGAGTCCACCGCGGACCAGTGGACCAAGGAGCTGCCGAACTACCCCCAGGTGGGGCAGATCGTCGCGCAGGCCCGGGAGGCGCAGAAACAGCAGCCGGAGCAGCAGGCGGCGCAGCAGGGCCCCTACGATCCGTCCTCGCCGCAGCGCAGCGCGCTGTACCAGCTCATCGAGATCCGCGCGTGGGACCAGGTCGCCCGCGAACAGCACATGTCCGTCTCACCGGGTCAGGTGGACGCCTTCATCGCGTCCAAGGGCGGCCGGTCGAGCCTCGACGCGTTCGTCGTGGCCCAGGGGCTGCCGACCTCCTACGACCTGGACTACGGGCGGAGCCTGCTGATCCAGCGGACGATGATGCAGCGTTACGGGATCAACCCCGACCAGCCCGTCGACCAGCAGCAGGGACAGCAGGTGCTGCAGCGGATCATGGACGACTACACGAACGCCAAGCGGCACCTCGCCATCACGGTGAACCCGCGCTTCGGCGAGTTCGACGACAAGACCATGTCGCTCGGCCAGGTCTGCCCCCGCCTGTCCAGCCCGGACTCCGGCACCCCCGACAGTGCGGCCGCCGGTGAGGTCAAGTGCCGGCTCTGACCTTCCTCGCCTCCTCGCCGCGCGTCGCGCCGGGGCAGCTGACCTGGCCGGCCTGGCACACGCTGCGTACGGCCGACCGGGTCCTGACCGGCTCGGCCGAGCACCCGCAGCTGCCGTACATCGCCGCGGCCGGGATCGAGATCGAGGTGACCGACCCGGACGCCAGGTCCCTCGTGCGCGCGGCGTCGGACGCCGCGGTCGTGTGGCTGGCCGCCGAAGACGGCGACGAGGCCCTGATGCGCGCCGTCGGCACGGCGCTGATCGGCATGGACGACCCGCCCGAGGTCGAGGTCGTGCACGGCGCGTACGACCTGCCGGGCGCGCGCTTCCTCGACCTGATCACGGTGATGGCGACGCTGCGCCGCGAGTGCCCGTGGGACCGCGAGCAGACGCACGCCTCCCTCGCGCCGTACCTGCTCGAAGAGGCGTACGAGGTCGTCGACACGATCGAGAGCGGCGACCTCGAGGCGCTCCGCGAGGAGCTCGGCGACGTGCTCATGCAGGTCGCCTTCCACGCGGAGGTGTCCGAGGACTTCACCGTCGACGACGTGGCCGAGGGCATCGTGGACAAGCTGGTCCGCCGCCATCCGCACGTGTTCGGGGACGTCACGGTCGCCGACGCCGACGAGGTCAACGCCAACTGGGACAAGATCAAGTCGGCCGAGCGCGGAGAGGACGCGTCGATCTTCCACGGCGTGCCGATGGGCCAGCCCGCGCTGTCGCTCGCGGCCAAGCTCCAGCGGCGCGCCGCCAAGGCGGGCGCCCCGGAGGAGCTGTTCTCCGACGAGGGGACCGGCGCCGAGCTGTTCGCCCTGGTCAACCGGTTGCGCAAGGAGGGCCGCGACCCGGAGGCCGAGCTTCGCGCCGCCGCGAGGCGCTTCCACGACCGCGTCCGCGACTGGGAGGACGCGGACGACGAGGCGTAGCGCGGCGACCCCCGCCGTCAGCGCTCGGGCTGGGTGGGATGCGGCTCGGCGGGGACCATACCGGCCATCGCGTTCGTGATGGCCCAGCGTTCGTGGTCCCGCCAGGCGCCGTCGATGAACAGCAGCTCGGGTGAGTAGCCCTCGTTGCGGAAACCGGCCCGGCGGACCAGCCGGATCGAGGCGTGGTTCTCCGGCTGGATCTGGGCCTCCAGCCGGTGCAGCCGCAGTTGTTCGAAGGCGTGACGTATCACCAGGTCGAGCCCTTCGGACATGTACCCCCGGCCGGCGGACGGGGCGAACGCCGCGTAGCCGAGCGACGCGGACTGGAAGCGCCCGCGGATGATGCTGTTGATGTTGATCAGGCCCGCGATGGCCCCGGTGTCACGCCGGCAGACGAGCAGCGACTCCTCGTCCGGCCCTTCGTAGCGCGTGACGTAGGTGTGGAACGCCGGGGGAGCGGCGGGCAGGGACATCCACGGCCGGTGCAGGTCCGTACTGGCGGCCACCAGGGCGAGGAACTCGCTCTCGTCGCCGGCGGTGAGCGGGCGCAGGGTCACCCGGTGATCGTTCTGGGCCATCCGAGCAGCGTATCGGCGCGGAACGCCAGGAGCCTCTCAGAGCGCCGGTAACCGACGAAACGCCGTCCAAGGTTTCCGGTTACCGCACGTGTGGGGATGACCGCGGATTGTGGGGGCGAAAACGGGAGATACGCTCGCCAGGCTCCGCGATCTGGCGACCGTCGGCTTCATCGCGGGCATGCTGACGGCGGCGTTGCTGCTCCCGTACGCCCTGATGAGCGGGCTGAGCGTGCGCGCGGCCAACCGCGGGTTCCAGGGGCTGCCCGCCGACCTGGTGACGCCGGCGCTGCCGCAGAGCTCGGTGATCCTCGCGGCCGACGGCAGCAAGCTCGCCACGTTCTACTACGAGAACCGCGTCGAGGTGCCGCTCGCCCAGATCGCCCCGGTCATGCGCAAGGCGATCGTGGCGATCGAGGACAGCCGCTTCTACGAGCACGGCGCGCTCGACGTCAAGGGCACCCTGCGCGCGGTCATCGCCAACCTGCGGGCCGGTGAGGTCATCCAAGGCGGGTCGACGCTCAGCCAGCAGTACATCAAGAACGCCCTCGCCGAGATGGCCGACAACGCGCAGGAGCGCCGGAGCGCGCTGGAGCCGACCGCCGGCCGCAAGCTGCGCGAGCTGCGCTACGCGGTCGGGCTGGAGAAGAGGTTCACCAAGGACCAGATCCTGGAGAAGTACCTCAACATCGCCTACTTCGGCGACGGCGCGTACGGGGTCGAGGCGGCGGCCCGGCACTACTTCGGCGAGCACGCGGCGGACCTCACGCTCGACCAGGCCGCGATGCTCGCCGGGATCGTGCGCTCGCCCACGGTCTACAACCCCCACCTGCATCCCAAGCACGGCCGGCAACGGCGCGACCTCGTGCTGAACCGCATGCTCCAGCTCAAGGTGATCACGCCGGCGGAGGCCGCGACCGCCCGCGCCCGGCCGGTCAAGCTCAAGATCACCAAGACGCCGAACGGCTGCGTGACCAGTTCGGCGCCGTTCTTCTGCGACTACGTGCAGCGGGAGATCCTCGGCAACCCGGTCTTCGGCAAGACGCTGCGGCAGCGCAAGGCGCTGCTGCAGCGCGGCGGCCTGGAGATCCACACCACGCTCGACCCCACGATGCAAAAGGCCGCCCAGCACGCCGTGGACCGGCACGTGCCGCCGAAGAACTCCTCCGGAAAGGCCGCCGCCGAGGTCCTCGTCCGGCCCGGCACGGGCGAGATCACCGCGATGGCGATCGACCGCAAGCTCGGCGACAGCAGCAAGCGCGGCATGATGTGGGTCAACCTCGCGGCCGACTCCGACCACGGCTCCAGTCTCGGCATGCAGGCGGGCTCGACGTTCAAGGTGTTCACGCTGGCCGAGGCGTTCCGGCAGGACATGGCGTTCGGCGACAAGCTGTTCGCCCCCAAGGAGTTCGTGCCGACCGGCTTCCGCAACTGCGCCGGCCACCGCGTCGGCGACTCGACCGCGCTCGGCAACGCCGGAGACGGCGAGGGCGGCCGTGACTTCACGCTCGTCACCGGCACCTGGCACTCGGTGAACACCTTCTTCCTCGAACTCGAACGCAAGGTCGGCCTGTGCGAGACGTACAAGATGGCCACGCGGCTCGGCATGCGCAAGGCCACCGGCGGCAAGCTCGAGCAGTACCCGTCCTTCACCCTCGGCTTCAACACCGTCTCGCCGGTGCGGCTGGCGGCGGCGTACGCGGCGTTCGGCGCGCGCGGCCGGTACTGCTCGCCGATCGCCATCACCGGCATCACCTCGCCGAAGGGACCGGTGAAGGTCCCGAGCGCGAAGTGTCACCAGGCGATCGACAGGGACGTCGCCGACGCGGTCAACCACGTGCTCAGCGGAGTGCTGACCAAGGGCACCGCCAAGGGCAACGAGATCGGCCGGCCGGCGGCGGGCAAGACCGGCACGGTGGACAACTTCTCCTCGGCCTGGTTCGCCGGGTACACCCCCGACATGGCGAGCGCGGTGTGGGTCGGCGACCCGCGTGGCGGCTACAAACACCCGCTGCGCGACGTCTGCCTCGGCGAGGGCTGCTTCGCGCAGGTGTACGGTGCGGACGTCCCGGCGCCGATCTGGCGCGACACGATGACCGAGGCGCTGCGGGACGTGCCCGAGCACGGCTTCAGCCCGCCGAGCGGCGGCTTCTTCCGCAAGGGGAGCGGCGAAGAGGAGGAAGAAAAGGATAAAAAGGACAAGGAGAAGGGTGACGCGAAGGCCGGCGACAAACCGGGGCACGGCGACGAACCGGGGCACGGAGACGATCGCGACGAGGGGTCGCCGTTCCTCGACTGGCTCCTCCAGGCCTGGCGACCGTAAGAGTTCGGGCCTAAGCCGCTTAGCGATTCTTGTGGATTTCCCGGCGAAACTGCTGTTAGGCGTGCTTTGAGGTGGCCCGCTGCGGTTGATGGGATTTTTTGTTAGGCCAGCGAGATCTACGAAGACAACTTTCGACGTACTCTGTCCGGGTGTCGTCAGGGGTGGCCCCGCAGCACCGCACCCTCCGCATCGTCTGCCGCCTCGCAGGCACGGGGGTGGTCGCCGGTGTGCTGGCGGCGCTGATCGCGTTCTCCACGCTCGGCATGCTCGGTGTGAGCGCCCGCGACGGCGCGGACTGGTTCCAGTCCGTGCCCGCCGACATCCGCACCCCGCCGGTGCCGCAGCGGTCGGTCATCCTCGCCGCGGACGGCTCGAAGATCGCCACCTTCTACTACGAGAACCGCGTCGACGTCCCGCTGGACAAGGTCGCGCCGGTCATGCGCAAGGCGATCCTGGCCATCGAGGACAACCGCTTCTACGAACACGGTGGCCTCGACGTCAAGGGCACGCTCCGCGCCCTGGTCAGCAACGTCGCCGCCGGCGAGGTCACCCAGGGCGGCTCGGGCATCACCCAGCAGTACGTCAAGAACCTCCTGGTCGAGACGGCGACCAGTGAAGAGCAGCGGAACGAGGCCCGCGCCACGACCCCCGCGCGCAAGCTGCGGGAGCTGCGCCTCGCGGTCGCGATGGAGAAGCGCTACACCAAGGACCAGATCCTGGAGCGGTACCTCAACATCGCCTACTTCGGCGACGGTGCGTACGGCATCGAGGCCGCCGCCCGGCACTACTTCGGCCGGTCCGCCGCGACGCTCACCCTGTCGCAGGCGGCGCTGCTGGCCGGCGTCGTGCGCTACCCGTACGCCTACGACCCGACGGTGCACCCCAAGACGGCCGTCGAGCGCCGTGACACGGTGCTGGCGCGGATGGCCCAGCTCCACTGGGCGAGCAAGGCGGACGTGTCGGCCGCCGAGAGCACGCCGCTGAACCTCGACGTCACCTCGACGCCGAACGGCTGTGTGGAGAGCTCGGCGCCCTTCTTCTGCGACTACGTCCAGCGGGAGATCCTCACCAACCCGATCTTCGGGGCGACCGCCGACGCGCGGAAGCTGCTCCTGCAGCGCGGCGGCCTGACGATCCACACCACTCTGGACTGGAAGATGCAGCGGGCCGCCCAGCGCGCGGTGGACCACTACGTGCCGCAGAAGAACTCCAGCCACAAGGCGTCCGCGGAGGTCCTGGTCGAGCCCGGCACCGGCGCGGTCAAGGCGATGGCCGTCGACCGCGCCCTCGGCCCGTCGGAGAAGGTCGGCAAGACCTGGGTCAACTTCGCCGCCGACGGCGACCACGGCACGAGCCTGGGCATGCAGGCGGGGTCGACGTTCAAGGTGTTCACGCTCGCCGCCGCCCTCGACCAGGGCATGGCCTTCGGCCACCGGCTGTACGCCCCCGAGCGCTACGCGCCCACCGGCCTGCGCGACTGCGACGGCAAGTACGCCGGGTCGAGCACGGCGCTGAGCAACGCCGCCGACGGCGAGGGCGGCCGCTCGTTCAGCCTGGTCACGGGCACGTGGAACTCGGTCAACACCTTCTTCCTCAACCTGGAGAAGCAGGTCGGGCTCTGCGACACGGTGAAGATGGCCGAACGGCTCGGCATGCGTCGCGCCGACGGCAAGCCACTCGAGCAGGTCGCCTCCTTCACCCTCGGCGCCAACACGGTCTCTCCGCTGCGGCTCGCGGCGGCGTACGCGGCGTTCGCCGCCCGCGGCCGCTACTGCGAGCCGGTCGTGCTGTCCAAGATCACTGACCGGAACGGCCACGAGCTGAAGGTCCCGGACGCCAAGTGCCGCCAGGCCATCCGCAAGGGCGTCGCCGACGGGGTCAACCACATCCTGCGCGGCGTGCTCACGCAGGGCACCGCGGCCGGCATGGGCATCGGCCGCCCGGCCGCCGGCAAGACCGGCACGGTCGACGACTACTCCTCGGCCTGGTTCGCCGGCTACACACCGGACCTGGCGAGCGCCGTCTGGGTCGGCGACCCGCGCGGAGGCTACGCCCACCCGCTGCGCAACGTGTGCCTGGCCGGACGCTGCTACGGCGAGGTGTTCGGCTCCGACATCCCGGCCCCGATCTGGCGGCAGACGATGCTGGGCGCGCTCAAGGGCGTGCCCGCGCACAACTTCCACAGCCCGCCGAGCGAGTACTACCGGGAGGGCTCGGGCGAGGACTTCGTCTCGGTGCCGAGCGTGGTCGGCATGAGCGCCTCGGCGGCACGGGCGAGGCTGGCGGCGGCCGGCTTCGGCGTGGTGACGGGCTCCAGCGTGTCGTCGGGGTACTCGCGGGGCACCGTGGCGAGCCAGAGCCCGGGCGGCGGCGCCCGCGTCGAACCGGGTACGACGGTCGTCATCCACCTCAGCCGGGGTGCGCCGAGCGTCCCGCACCCGCCCGGCAACCCGCCCGGCGGCCCGCCCACGGGCGGCCCGCCGACCATCCCGCCGCCGACGTTCCCGCCGATCGGCGACATGGCGCCGCGTGGGCTCGTGGTCCGCGACGCCCGGTAACCGGCTCAGCTCGGCTCGAGGCCGCGCCGCGCGCGCAGGGTGCGGTCGGCCGCGGAGAAGAGCCGGTCGATCACGATGCCGATCACCAGGATGATGATCATGGTGGCGATCATGTCGGGCGCGTCGATGTTCTCCCGCGCGTACTCCAGCCGTACGCCGAGCGACGCGTGGTGGCCGATGATGACCAGCAGCTCACCGGCCATCAGGCTGCGCCAGGCGAACGCCCAGCCCTGCTTGAGACCGGTCACGAACGCCGGCAGCGACGCGGGCAGGATCAGGTGCCGGTACAGCGCGACGCCGCGCAGCCCGAGGATCTTGCCCGCCCGCAGCAGGATCGGCGGTGTGTAGTCCACCCCGGCGATCAGGCCGTTGGCGATCGACGGCGCGGCACCGATCACGATGACGAACAGGATGGCGCTCTCGCTGAGCTGGAACAGCAGGATGGCGAGCGGGAACCACGCGATCGACGGCATGGTCTGCAGCCCGGTGATCAGCGAGCCGAACGCCACCCGCAGGAACCGCACGCGCGAGACGACGGCGCCGAGGACCGCGCCGACGAGGATCGCCAGTGCGAAACCCATCACGGCGCGGCGCATGGTCAGCCCGAGCCCGGACCAGAACGCGCCCTCGCTCAGGTCCTTCCCGAGCTGGGGGAAGACGTCGCCCGGACCGGGCAGCACGTACGTCGGCTTCCAGCCGCTCAGCACGACGATCTCCCAGATGACGATCGCGATGGCGACCGCGGCCAGGACCGGCCAGGTCGACGCCCACGCGCGGCGCACCACGCCGTGCCGGGACCTGGCCGCCATCTCCAGGGCGTCCAGCCCGGCGATCTGGCGTTCGAGGCCGCTCGCGGCCGGATCGGGGGTGCCGATCACATCGGTGTCACGCGCCATGGCGTCCGACCTCCTCGCGCAGCCGGTCGGTGATCTTGGCGGCGAGGGAGGCGACCTCGCCGGAGTCGGTGCGCCGGGGCCGGTCGAGCGGCACCGGGAACTCCTCGACGACCCTGCCGGGCCGGCTGGACAGCAGCACGACCCGGTCGCCGAGACGCACCGCCTCCCGTACGTTGTGCGTCACGAACAGGACCGTCAGCGAGCGCTCGGACCAGATCCGCTCCAGCTCGTCGTGGAGCAGGTCGCGGGTCATCGCGTCGAGCGCGGCGAACGGCTCGTCCATGAGCAGCACGTCGCTCTCCTGCGCGAGCGCCCGCGCGATCGCCACGCGCTGGCGCATCCCTCCGGACAGCTCGTGCGGCCGCTTCCCGCCGAAGCCGCCGAGGTGCACGACCTCCAGCAGCTCGGCGGTCCGCGCCCGGCGCTCGGCCTTCGCACTGCGTTGATTCCTGGGCGCGCCTCCGGCACGACCCCGTGTACGGAGGGCCAGCTCGATGTTGCCGTTCACGGTCAGCCACGGGAACAGCGCGGGCTCCTGGAACATCAGTCCGACCCGGGCGCCGCCGACGTCCACCGAGCCGAGCGTCGGCCGGTCCAGGTTCGCGATGATCGACAGGAGAGTGCTCTTGCCGCAGCCGGAGGCGCCGAGGATGGAGACGAACTCCCCGCGCGCCACGGTCAGCGAGACCTTGTCGAGCGCGAGCAGCGCGCCCCGGCCCGTGCCGTACGCCTTGGAGACCTGCTCGATCGTGACCGCCGGAACGGTCGTGCTCCCCGCTTCGATCACACTCATGAACTGCTCACCGCCGGTTCTCCCTTGGCCTTCAGCACCTCGTTCAGCGGGCCGAGGTCGAAGATGCCCTTCAGATCGACGTGGTCGAGCAGGCCGACCTGCTCGGCGTGCTGCGCACTGCCGTTCAGCGACGACGCGATCGGGTCGTCGGTGAAGGTGACGTTCTTGAACGTGGAGTCCAGGACCTCCTGCTTGAGCGGCTTGCCGGTGAGGGCCTGCAACTCGGTGTTGGCCGCCTTCTCGGCGTCGGGCTTGTTGGAGTTGATGTAGTCGGTGGACTCGACCTGGGCCTGCAGCAGCTTCTTGACCAGGTCGGGGTGCTCCTTCTGGAACTCGGTCCGCACGATCAGCAGGGTGACCACGAACTTGCCGCCCGGCCAGAGCGAGGTCTCGTCGACGAGCTTCTTGCCCTTGCCCTCCAGGATCAGCCGGGAGGCGTACGGCTCGGGCACCCACGCACCGTCGATCTGGTTCTGCTCGAAGGACTGGAGGGTCTGGGAGTTGTCCTGCGGCATGATGTGGACGTCGCCGCCGCCGTTCTTGTCCGTCCTGAGCCCCTGCTGCTTGAGCCAGTAGCGCAGCGCGACGTCCTGGGTGTTGCCGAGCTGGGGCGTGGCGATCTTCTTGCCGCGCAGGTCGGCGGCCGACTTGATGCCCGGCTTGACGATGAGGGAGGCGCCGCCGCTGGCCGCGCCGGCGATGACCTTGATGGCCTGGCCGTGTGACTTGGCATAGGCGTTGATGGCCGGGTTCGGCCCGACGTACGTGGCGTCGACGGCGCCGGAGAAGACGGCCTCGGTGGCCGCCGGTCCCGCGTTGAACGTCAGCGTCTTGGGCGCCTTTCCCAGGTACTTGGTGTAGAAGCCCTTCTGCACGCCGACGAGCGCGGTGGCGTGGGTGATGTTCGGGAAGAACCCGAGCCGCACCTGGGTGTCGTCGCCGCCGGAGGACTTGCCGGAGCCGCCACACGCAGCGAGCAGCCCGGTACCGGCGAGGACGGCGAGGCCGAGGGCGGCGAACCGCGATTTCATCGCAACTCCCTATTACCTATTGAACATTTATGAATGGTCGCCTAAGTAGACAAGGATCCGGAAGTCTCCGTCAAGTCCGTGAGAGCGTGATGTAACCGGCTGACCACCGAAGACGGCGGGCCGTGAGGCGACGCGTTCCGGTACTCGGCGGCGGTGATTCCGAAACGGGGGTGGCGTTGCATCGTCGCCCTACCCGGGACGGCTAGGCTCGGGGGGCGAAACGTCTCGTAGTGATCACAAGGAGATCAAGTGTCGTCGATCGACGTCGTCCAGGCTCGGGAGATCCTCGACTCCCGTGGTAACCCCACCGTCGAGGTCGAGGTTCTGCTCGACGACGGCTGCGATGCTCGCGCCGCGGTGCCGAGCGGAGCTTCGACCGGCCAGTTCGAGGCCGTCGAGCTGCGCGACGGCGGTGAGCGCTACAACGGCAAGGGCGTGGAGAGGGCCGTTCTCGGCGTGAAGGACGAGATCGCGCCGGAGCTCCTCGGCTACGACGCCGACGACCAGCGCATCATCGACCAGAAGCTGATCGATCTCGACGGCACGCCGGACAAGTCCCGGCTGGGGGCCAACGCCATTCTCGGCGTGAGTCTCGCGGTGGCCAAGGCGGCGGCCAGGACGGCCGACCTGCCGCTGTTCCGCTACGTCGGCGGCCCGAACGCCCACCTGCTGCCCGTGCCGATGATGAACATCCTCAACGGCGGTGCCCACGCGGACACCAACGTCGACATCCAGGAGTTCATGATCGCCCCGATCGGCGCGCCGACCTTCAGCGACGCCGTCCGCTGGGGTGCGGAGACCTACCACGCGCTCAAGTCGGTGCTCAAGGGCCGCGGCCTGGCCACCGGCCTCGGCGACGAGGGCGGCTTCGCCCCCGAGCTGCCGAGCAACCGCGACGCCCTCGACCTCATCCTGGAGGCGATCAAGAGCGCCGGCTTCCGCCCGGGTGCCGACATCGCGCTCGCGCTCGACGTGGCCGCGACCGAGTTCCACACCGACGGCGTCTACGACTTCGAGGGCGCCAAGCGTTCGGCCGAGGAGATGGCCGCCTACTACGGCGAGCTGCTCGAGGCGTACCCGCTGGTCTCCATCGAGGACCCGCTGTCGGAGGAGGACTGGGCGGGCTGGAAGGCCCTCACCGACGCCGTGGGCGACAAGGTGCAGATCGTGGGCGACGACCTGTTCGTCACCAACCCCGAGCGGCTCCAGCGCGGCATCGACGCCGGCTCGGCCAACGCGCTGCTGGTCAAGGTGAACCAGATCGGCACGCTCACCGAGACGCTCGACGCCGTGTCGCTGGCCCACAACAACGGTTTCCGCTGCATGATGAGCCACCGTTCGGGCGAGACCGAGGACACCACGATCGCCGACCTGGCCGTCGCGACCAACTGCGGGCAGATCAAGACCGGCGCGCCCGCGCGCAGCGACCGGGTGGCCAAGTACAACCAGCTGCTCCGCATCGAGGAGCTGCTCGACGACGCGGCCCGTTACGCCGGCGCCGCCGCCTTCCCGCGGTTCCGCTGGTCGTAGGCGACGGTGGCCGAGGCGAAGCGCAGGCCGCCGGACTCCGACGCGGTCGACGCCAGGGAGCTGCGGCGCGCCCACCTCACGGGGCGCGCCGCGATCCTGGCCGTGGTGGCCTGCGCGATCGCACTCAGCCTGGCCTACCCGGTCCGGGAGTACATCGCGCAGCGCCGCGAGATCGCTCAGCTCCGCGTGCAGCAGCGGCAGGCGCAGCAGCAGGTCGAACAGCTCGCGGCGCAGAAGAAGCGGCTCGGCGACGAGTCCTACGTACGGCGTGAGGCCCGGCGCCGCCTGCACATGTGCGATCCCGGCGCCAAGTGCTACGTGGTCGTCGGCGGCGACGACGGCGGTGGGCAGAGCGCCGCGAAGAAGTCACCGGAGCCGACGCCGCCGTGGTATGTGACGCTGTGGCGTTCGGTGGACGCGGCCGACCAGCACCGCTGACCCGATAACCTGGCACAACATCGGCGAAACCAGGCATCTATCGCGGGCCTGATCGGCCTCGTCGGCCATGGACCAGATGGTGTGATCGTGGCCACGCGGCTCGGCGGGGAGGACGTCAGGCGAGGCTCGAAGGGAAATCGGTGATCGACGAACGCGACGCGGCGGCCGTCGCGGCTCAGCTCGGCCGCGAGCCGCGCGGGCTGCGCGCGGTGGCGCATCGCTGTCCCTGCGGGTTGCCCGACGTGGTGGAGACCGCGCCGCGCCTGCCCGACGGCACGCCGTTCCCCACGCTCTACTACCTCACCTGTCCGAAAGCGGCCTCGGCCATCGGCACGCTCGAGGCGAGCGGGATGATGAGGGAGATGACGGACCGGCTGGCCTCCGATCCGGAGCTGGCCGCCGCCTACGCCGCCGCCCACGACGACTACCTGACGCGCCGCGACGCCGCCGCGAGCGCCGAGGAAATAGAGCCACTACCAGCGGGAACGCAGAGCGCCGGCGGAATGCCGACCCGGGTCAAGTGCCTGCACGCGCTGGTGGCGCACGAGCTCGCGGTGCCGGGGGCGAACCCCTTCGGCGCCGAGGCGCTGCGTGAGCTCCCGGACTGGTGGCGAGCCGGGAGTTGTGTCAATGTCGAACAGACTTCACAGACCACCTGTCAACCGAGTCAGGAAGCCGTCATGATCGCTGGTGCGACGAGCACCGAAGACAGGACGCCCCCCGAGGAGCCGAGCGAATGAGCGCCGCCACACGCGTCGCCGCCATCGACTGCGGCACCAACTCCGTCCGCCTTCTCATCGCCGACATCTCCGATGCGCTGGTGGAGATCGAACGCCGGATGGAGATCGTCCGGCTCGGTCAGGGCGTCGACAGCACCGGGCGGCTCGCGCCGGAGGCGCTCGAGCGCACCTTCACCGCGATGCGCGGCTACGCCAAGCTCATCGCCGGGCACGGCGCCGAGCGCGTACGCGTCGTGGCCACCAGCGCCACCCGCGACGCCGCCAACCGCGACGACTTCGTCCGAGGCGTTGTCGAGATCTTCGGTGTCGAGCCCGAGGTGATCAGCGGCGAGGAGGAGGCGCAGCTCTCCTTCACGGGCGCCACCAAGGACCTGGCGGCCCTGCGCCCCATGCGCCCGTACCTCGTCGTGGACATCGGCGGCGGCTCGACCGAGTTCGTTCTCGGCACCACCGAGGTGGAGGCCTCGCGTTCGGTCGACATCGGCTGCGTCCGCATGACCGAGCGCCACCTGTGCTCCGATCCGCCGTCGCCCGAACAACTCGCGGCGGCCGTCGCCGACATCGACGCGGCCCTCGCCGCCGTACGCACGGGGGAGAGCACCCGCGACGAGGCCGCCGCCCTGGCCGGCGAGGCGGCCCCCGCGGAGGCCGACCTCGTGGACGCGGGCGGTGGCATGCCGCTGCCTCCGCCCCCGCCGGCGCCGCCGCTCGTCCCACCGGTCCCGGTCGACCGCGCCCGGACGCTCGTCGGGCTGGCGGGTTCGGTGACGACCGTCGCCGGCATCGCCCTGGACCTCCCGGCGTACGACTCCGAGCGGATCCACCTGTCGCGCGTGAAGGCGCGCCAGGTCCACGACGTGACCCGCATGCTGCTGCACTCGACCCGCGACGAGCGCGCCACGATCGGCGTCATGCATCCGGGCCGGGTCGACGTCATCGGCGCGGGGGCGCTGATCCTCGACCGGATCATGCGGGAGTACGGCTTCAACGACGTGGTCGTGAGCGAACACGACATCCTCGACGGCATCGCCTGGTCGCTGGTCTGAGCCGGCATGGGTGACCGGGTCAACGCGCCGTTCGTGCCGCCGGGGACCGGGTGGCCGGGCGACCCGGCGCGGGCGGACACCCCGGTGGCCACCGACGCCGCGTCCGTACGCTCGCTCGCCGCGGAGGCGCCGTCCCTGGACGAGCTGGTGGCCCGGCAGTCGGTCTGCCGGGCGTGCCCACGCCTCGTCGCGTGGCGCGAACAGGTCGCGGTCGAACGCCGCCGCGCGTACGCGGACGAGGAGTACTGGGGCCGGCCCGTCCCGGGCTGGGGCGACCCGTCCCCACGCGTCATGATCGTCGGCCTGGCCCCCGCCGCCCACGGCGGAAACCGGACGGGCCGGATCTTCACCGGCGACCGGAGCGGCGACTGGCTGTTCGCCTCCCTGCATCGCGTCGGCCTGGCGAGCCAGGCGACGAGCACGCGCGCCGACGACGGTCAGCGGCTCCTCGGCGCCCGCGTCGTCGCACCGGTGCGCTGTGCGCCCCCGGCCAACAAGCCGACACCGGCCGAGCGCGCCACGTGCGCTCCGTGGCTGGTGAGGGAGCTGAGCTTCGTCGCGGGCGACGTCCGGGCGATCGTCGTGCTGGGCGGATACGGCTGGCAGGCGCTGTGGCCGGCGCTGAAGGAGGCGGGCTATGACACGCCCGCCCGGCGCCCGGCGTTCGGCCACGGGGCCGAGGTCGAGCTCGCGTCCCCGGCCGGCGGAACGACCCTGCTGATCGGCTGCTACCACCCGAGCCAGCAGAACACCTTCACGGGCCGCGTCACCGAAGCGATGCTGGACACGGTCCTGACCCGCGCCCGCACGTACGCCGGCCTGCCGGGCCCCGAGGGGGCCTGAGCCGCAGCCTCCACGATCAAGGCGGCCGCGGGAGGGCTAGGGGGTGCGCGCCTGGATCATGTCGAGGAGGTCGGACGTCGGGCGCACGTCGCCGAAGGATCGGTAGACGGTGTACAGCGTGGCGTTGTGGTCCTGGACGCGTCGTGCCGCGTTCGCGTCCGCGACCATGATGACCCGGAGCCCGAGGGCGGCGGCGGCACGGCTTCCTCCGGTGTCCGCGGCTCGTACGCGAACGGCAGGGCGGCGGCCAGGAAAGCCCCCGCTTCCCCTGGACGCCCGCCCTGCCCGTCGCTCGTTGATCTCTTCCTCCTTCTATGACGCAGCCGCGGGCGGTGTGGTTCGGGGGTGACTGGTTTCACAGGGGCCCCGCTGCCCAGCGGCCCTTCCGCGGAGTACCGTGAAGACAGAGATCGTGAAAGTTTTCACAAGCTAACGGTCGAATTTCGGGAAGGGCCATGGGTACCGGATCGAATATGTCCAAACACGTGCTCATCGTCGGCGGCGGCTACGTCGGCATGTACACCGCGCTGCGCCTGCGGAAGAAGATGCGCCGGCAGCTCAAGAGCGGCGAGCTCAAGATCACCATGGTCGCGCCGCAGTCCTACATGACCTACCAGCCGTTCCTGCCCGAGGCGGCGGCCGGCAACCTCGAACCCCGTCACGTGGTGGTGTCCCTGCGGCGCGTGCTGCCCGGCGTGACGATCCTCAACGGCCGCGTGACCCAGATCGACCACGCCGGCCGCAGGGCGACCGTCGAGGTCGTGGAGCGTGCCGATGCCGAGCCGTACGAAATCCGTACGATCGACTACGACACCCTGGTGTTCTGCCCGGGGTCGATCTCGCGGACCCTGCCCATTCCGGGCCTGGCCGAGTGCGGCATCGGCTTCAAGACCGTGGCCGAGGCGATCTATCTGCGCAACCACGTGCTGCGGCAGCTCGACATCGCCGCCTCCTCGACGCATCCCGAGTCGCGCCGGCAGGCGCTCACCTTCGTCTTCGTCGGTGGGGGATACGCCGGTGTGGAGGCGCTCGCCGAGCTGGAGGACATGGCGCGGGACGCCTGCCAGTACTACTCCGACCTCGATGCCGACTCCATGCGCTGGGTGCTGGTCGAGGCCAGCGACAAGATCCTGCCCGAGGTCGGCGAGGACATGGGCAAATGGACCGTCGACGCCCTGCGCCGCAGAGGAATCGAGGTGCGGCTCCGAACGCTGCTCAAGTCCGCCGAGAATCGCGAGATCGTCCTCAGTGACGGCGAGAAGTTCGGCGCGGGCACTCTGGTATGGACCGCCGGCGTCAAGCCGAACCCACTTGTCAAGAAGACGGATCTGCCGCTGGATGACAAGGACCGGGTCAAGGCCACGGCCGAACTGACCGTGGACGGCGTCGAAGGCGCCTTCACCGCAGGTGATATCGCGGCGGTGCCCGATCTCACCAAACCCGGGCAGTTCTGCGCGCCGAACGCCCAGCATGCGGTGCGTCAGGCAAAGGTTTTGGGGGAGAACGTCGCCAACGCGCTGCGTGGTCGAGAACTAAAGGCCTACAAACACGCCTATGCCGGATCGGTGGCCAGTCTCGGACTGCACAAGGGGGTTGCGCAGATCTACGGTCTCAAGCTAAGGGGCCTGCTCGCCTGGTTCATGCACCGGACCTACCATCTGTCCCGGCTGCCGACCCTGAACCGCAAGGCCCGGGTCACCGCGGACTGGACGCTCGCTCTGTTCTTCAGCCGTGAGGTCGTTTCGCTGGGCACGCTGCAGCGCCCGCGCGAGGAGTTCGAGCTGGCCACGAAGAAATACTGAATGGTATTCGGTCTGAATTACGGCGGCAATAATAGGAATTCTTGACTGCATTTAGCCTGTGGACCGCTATTGGCGCTCCCCCGGTATGATTGCGGGCGCCCCCGTGGCCCAACAGGCAGAGGCAGACTCCCTAAAAGAGTTGTTCGTGTCGGTTCGACTCCGACCGGGGGCACCGGTCATTGACAGGAGTTGAGCACTGCTTCGACCTATTTCGTCCATCTCGTCCTGACAGGGCCTTCATGTTCCGTACGTCGGGGACGGCGGTAAGTGGCGACGGGAACACCCCGCGTGGGACCAGGACGGCGAAACGCCCCCGCGCACCACGCGGGGGCGTCACATCGCGGGTCGTCAGCCGTGGACGTCGGGGCCGGCGCGCGTGATCTCCACACGGATCAGCACGCGGCGTTCGCGCTCCATGGCCGCACGGTAGTCGTTCCAGTCCGGATGCTCACCGGAGATCATCCGGTAGTAGTCGATGAGGGGCTCCATGGCCTCGGGCAGGCGTACGATCTCCGCCTCGCCGTCGATCTGGACCCACTCACCGAAGAATGCGTCGCTGATCAGGCAGAACGTCACATAAGGGTCGCGGAGCAGGTTACGGGTCTTGGCCGCGGTTTCGCGGGTACTGACGATCAGGCGTCCGGCGTCGTCGACCGCGCACAGGACGGGTGACGTCTGCGGGCGGCCGTCCGCGTGGCGCGTGACCATGATCGCCCGATGGTGTTCACGGGCGAAGTCGCGCGCCCGGCTCGGATCCACGAAGCGGTGTTAGTAGCGAGCGGCTCGCCGGTGTAGCTCGTGCTCGTGCACGAGGGCGACGGCATAGCCGTGGGAGAGGCCATGCTCGTCCGCGAGCCAGTTGACCCTCTCCTCGCATCGGATGAACGAGGGGCCGTCATCTATGGCTTGGAACCACTCGGGGAGGTCACGACCTGTGACTTTCGGGATGCGTGCGATGAGATTCTTGTGCGTCTCCGGTGAGTGGTTCAAGGACATAGGCACCTCCTGGCTGGGCGTGCATCTTGTTGACGACTTTGCAACAGCGATGCCCATCGCACAACCCCCCTGGGGCGACCTTTCTGTCACGGCACGTAGATCATAGGTCACGGACCGTGCATGATTCATTACAAACCGCTAACGCCTCTGTTGCGAGAAGCTTAACGACGCGGGTCTGCGCCCGTCGGAAGGGCAGGCGCAGACCCGCGTACGAGGCGTACGGACGGACGCTCTCAGCTGAGGCGCTCGAACACCATGGCCATGCCCTGGCCGCCGCCGACGCACATGGTCTCCAGCCCGAGCGTCTTGTCGCGACTTTGCAATCCGTTGAGGAGGGTGCCGGTGATGCGGGCACCGGTCATGCCGAACGGGTGGCCGACCGCGATGGCGCCACCGTGGACGTTGAGCTTGTCGATGTCGACGCCGAGCTGGCGGTAGGAGGGGATCACCTGGGCGGCGAACGCCTCGTTGATCTCCACGAGGTCGATGTCGTCGATCGTGAGGCCGGCGAGCTTCAGGGCCCGGCGTGACGCCTCGACCGGCCCGAGCCCCATGATCTCCGGCGACAGCGCGGAGACGCCCGAGGAGACGATGCGGGCGATCGGCGTCAGGCCCAGCTCGGCCGCCTTGGTGTCGCTCATCACGACCACGGCGGCGGCACCGTCGTTCAGCGGGCAGCAGTTGCCGGCGGTGACCGTGCCGTCCGGCCGGAACGAGGGCTTGAGCTGCGCGACCTTCTCCAGGGTCGTGCCGGGCCGCGGGCCGTCGTCCTTGGAGACCACGGTGCCGTCGGGCAGCTCGACCGGGGTGATCTCGCGGGCGAAGAAGCCGTCCTCGATCGCCTTCTCGGCGTTGTTCTGCGAGCGGACGCCGAACTCGTCCTGCTCGGCCCGGCTGATGCCGTGCAGCTCGGCGACGTTCTCGGCGGTCTGGCCCATCGCGATGTAGACGTCGGGGACCTGGCCGTCCTCGCGGGGGTCCTGCCAGGCGTCCACGCCGCCCTCCGCGCGCTTGACCGTACGGGCCTGCGCCTCGGCGAACACGGGGTTCTGAGTGTCGGGCAGGCCGTCGCTGCTGCCCTTGGCGAACCGGCTCACCATCTCGACGCCGGCCGAGACGATCACATCGGCCTCGCCCGACTTGATCGCGTGGAAGGCCATCCGCGTGGTCTGGAGCGAGGACGAGCAGTAGCGGGTGACCGTCGCGCCCGGGACGTGGTCGTAGCCGAGCAGCACGGCCACGACCCGCGCCATGTTGTAGCCCTGCTCGCCGCCCGGCAGCCCGCACCCGAGGAGCAGGTCGTCGATGTCGGCCGGGTCCAGCTCGGGCACCTTGTCCAGCGCCGCGCGCACGATGCGGGCGGTGAGATCGTCGGGGCGTAGCTCCTTCAGCGAGCCCTTGAACGCCCGTCCGATCGGGGAACGAGCGGTCGCGACGATGACAGCCTCAGGCATTACGGGTCTCCCTCATCTCGGCCTCGCGTCGGCCTCGCGGGCGTGCGTGGGCGTGCGTGGGTGTGCGCCCGACTCGCAGGTTACTGCGTGGAGGACCCGATTCCTACTGGGGGGTAGCAAAGCTACTGGTACATTCCGGGGCTCGTCCCGTTGCCGTCGTGCACGCCGTGCAGGCCGCCGCGCTCGTCGCGCCACACGCGCCAGCCGTCGACCGCCCCGGTGTACCAGCTCGGTGGTACGGCCTTCGCCGCGTCGAGCCGGTGGCCGTTCTTCAGGTCGTACGGACAGAGCGCGGCGATGGGGTAGAAGCCCTCCTGCCCGGTGATCTTGAGCGGGGCCGGTGTCGTGGTGCAGAACGACCAGGCGCGCGCGTGCCCGCCGACCGCCTTGCCGGTGCGCAGGTCGTACATGAGGCTGGGCTGGTCGTGCGCCAGGAAGCCGACGGCCGACAGGTCGTCGGGGAAGGCGAGCCACCAGTCGGCCTTGGGCGTGCCGGACGTGGTGAGGCGGGTGACCGACCGGCCGGTGCGGGCGTCGAGCGCGGTGAAGCCGCCGTAGCGGTCGTGGTCGTCGACCTCGCGGGTGATCAGCGAGACCGCGGGGTTGGCGCTGGGGTAGACCCGCAGCAGCCGCTTGCGCACCCACAGCTGCTTTCCGTCGGTCAGCCGCAGGGAGAAGAACCCGAACGCGGAGAGCGGGCCGTTCGCCCGCGTCTGGTAGGGCGCGAGGTAGCCGATGAGCGTGTCGCCCACGGCGCCGAACGCCCAGCCGCCGGAGAGGTTCGCCCCGCGGCCGAGGGCGTTCTCGACCGGGAACGCCCAGATCTCCTTGCCGGTGGCGAGGTCGTGCGCCTCGACCGTCGGGTGCGCCGACATGCGGAACAGCACCACGCGTCCCGGGCCCGCCCACTCGACCTCGGCCACGCCCGGCATGTGCCAGGCCGGCTTGCCGGTCTCGGGGCTCAGGACGGTGAAGGCGGCCGACTTGCGCGCGGTCTCCTCGGAGGCGCAGAGCATCGTGCCGCACCGGGCCGGGCCGAAGGTGGTGCCGACCGTGCGCGTCCAGCGCTGGGCCCCGGTGCGCGCGTCGCGGCCCACCAGGGCCGCGCCCCGGCCCTGCGTCTCGACGCTCACGACGACGATGTGCCCGGCGGTGCCGGCGATGGCCGGGGGAGCGACGCCCATCGCGGCCGGCCGGCCGGAGATCACGGCAGGCCGCGCCCACAACCGCTTTCCGCTGCGCACGTCGCTGACGACGGTCTCCAGGTGTCCGTCCGGGCGCAGGGCGGTGGCCGCGGTGAACCCCGAGCCGATCACGGACCGGCTGACCGCGTCGATCGCGGTGTCGTTCCAGGCCGGCCGGTCGGCCGCGGCCTGAGTCTCGGACGAGCCGCCGCAGGCGGCCGCGCCGAGCAGGACCACGGCGGTCTGTGCCGGAATGAGTGCGGAGAGTAGTCGTCGATGCCGCGCCACGGCCGGGCCTCCTTCGGGATGAACGCCGGTCGAGGCTAGCAGCGTGGAGTGACGGTTCGCAGACGGAACGTGATGATGAAGGGGTGGGGTACCTTCTGAGCAGAACCGTTGTGGAACGACAAGGACGTCGCTCGTGGATGTGCACAACTCCCTGACCGAGCTCATGGGAAACACCCCTCTGGTCCGGCTCGGCAAGGTCGCGGCCGGGGCGCGGGCCCAGGTGCTCGCCAAGGTCGAATACTTCAATCCGGGCGGCTCGGTGAAAGACCGCATCGCCGTCCGCATGATCGAGGCGGCGGAGGCCTCCGGGGCGCTGCGCCCGGGCGGCACGATCGTCGAGCCCACCTCGGGTAACACCGGTGTCGGCCTGGCCATCGTCGCCCAGGAGAAGGGCTACCGCTGCGTGTTCGTCTGCCCCGACAAGGTGGCCGGCGACAAGATCTCGGTGCTGCGGGCGTACGGCGCGGAGGTCGTCGTGTGCCCCTCGGCGGTCGCGCCCGAGCACCCGGAGTCGTACTACTCCGTCTCCGACCGCCTCGCCGCGGAGATCCCGGGCGGGTGGAAGCCCGACCAGTACGCCAACCCGAACAACCCGCGGTCCCACTACGAGACGACCGGCCCGGAGATCTGGCACCAGACCGAGGGCCGGATCACGCACTTCGTCGCGGGCATCGGCACCGGCGGCACGATCACCGGCACGGGCCGCTACCTCAAGGAGATCTCGAACGGCCGCGTCAAGATCATCGGTGCCGACCCCGAGGGATCGGTCTACTCCGGCGGCAGCGGGCGGCCGTACCTCGTCGAGGGCGTCGGCGAGGACATCTGGCCCGAGACGTACGACCGGGGCATCTGCGACCAGGTCATCGCGGTGAGCGACAAGGACTCGTTCACGATGACGCGGCGGCTCGCCCGCGAGGAGGCGCTGCTGGTCGGCGGGTCGTGCGGCCTCGCGGTGGTGGCGGCGCTCCGTGTCGCCGCCGAGGCCGGCCCGGACGACGTCGTCGTCGTACTGCTGCCCGACGGCGGCCGCGGCTACCTGTCCAAGATCTTCAACGACGACTGGATGGCCGACTACGGCTTCCTCAGCTCCGACACCGAGGAGCCGCGCATCGCGGACGTGCTGTCCCGCAAGGGCACCGGGCTGCCGGAGTTCGTGCACGTCCATCCGCACGAGTCGGTCGGCACCGCCGTCGCGATCCTGCGCGAGTACGACGTGTCGCAGCTGCCGGTCATGAAGGAGGAGCCGCCGGTGATGGCGGCCGAGGTCGTCGGCTCGGTGGGTGAGCGCGACCTGCTGGCGGCCCTGGTCACCGGCCAGGCCACCGCCGACGACCCGCTCAGCGAGCACATGGCGGCGCCGCTGCCGATGGTGGGCTCCGGCGAGCCGGTGAGCGAGGCGGTGGGCGTCCTGGAGAAGGCCGGCGCGGCGGTCGTCCTCGTGGACGGCAAGCCCGCCGGGATGATCACTCGCCAGGACCTCCTCGGCTTCCTCGCGGGCGGCTGACGCCAACGGCTATCGTGCGCCGGACCCGGTCAGGTCGGCGAGTACGCCGATGGTGCGGTCCTGTTCCTCGACGCTGCCGAAGGGTGAGGCGATGAACTCCGTGACGCCGGCGTCGGCGAGCCGCCGCACGTCGCGGGCGACGTCATCCTCGTCCCCGACGATGACGACGTCCTGGGGGCCGGCCGCGCCTTCGCGGTCCAGCACCGCGCGGTACTCCGGCACCTGGCCGGCCAGGGCGTACTGTTCGGCGATGCGCTCGCGGACGGCGGCCTCGCCGTTCGTCACGCACACGATCAGGCCCGCGACCACCTGAGGAATGGGGCGGCCGGCGGTCTCGGCGGCCTTGGTGATCGAGGGAACGATGTGGTCGCCGAGGGTCCTGGCGCCGGTCATCCAGGTCACGGTGCCGTCGGCGAGCTCCCCGGCGAGGCGCAGCATCGCCGGGCCCAGGGCCGCGACCAGCACCGGCGGAGGCTCGGCACCCGGCACCGTCACCGAGCCCACGGCCGTCAGCGTCTCGCCCCGGTGGGTCACGCTCTCGCCGCGCAACAGCGGGCGCAGCACCGACAGGTACTCCCGCATGCGGCGCGCGGGCCGATCGGCGGGCAGGCCGAACATCCCCTGGACCATCATGGCGACGCCCGCGCCGACGCCGAGGGTGAGCCGGCCACCGGTCGCCGCCTGGACGCTCAGCGCCTGACCCGCCAGCACCAGCGGGTGGCGCTGGGGGATGGGGACCACCGCCGTGCCCAGGCCGATCCCGGGCACCGCGGCGCCCGCCACGGCGAGAGCGGTCAGGGCGTCCCAGCCGAACGCCTGCGCCGCCCAGGCGGTGCCGAAGCCGGCGTCGGCGGCCGCCCGTACCTGGCCGGTGAGGTGTTCCAGAGTCGAGGGGCCCCGTGTGTCGCCCACGATGAGTCCTATCCGCATCCTTCGTCCTTCGGGTCGTCTTCGGTGCACTGACCGGAGAAGTTCTCCGCTTATGTCCGGCTAAGATATGGAGAACTTCTCCACTTGGCAACATGGGGGCGTACGGATGAGCACCGGCAGGACGGATCGACCTCAGCCCCCTCGGCGGCGGATGCGCGCCGACGCCCGGGACAACCGCGAACGCGTTCTGCGGACGGCCAAGGCGGTCTTCACCGAGTACGGCGCGCAGGCGTCTCTCAACAAGATCGCCCAACGCGCCGGCGTGGGGGCCGGGACGCTCTACCGGCACTTCCCGACGTTCGAGGCGCTCCTGGTAGCGATCATCAGCGACGACGTCGAAGCGCTCTGCGCCGAGGGGCGCGACCTGCTGACGCACCCCTCCCCGGACGAGGCCTTGCAGGCCTGGTTGCGGGCCGTGGCCGTACACGCGACCGCGATGCGCGGACTGGTCGCGACGCAGATGGCCGGTCAGCCCACGCCGGAGGCCGGCGCGGGCCTGGCCGCGTGTCACGACGCGATTCGCGCCACCGGGTCCGCGCTGCTCACCCGTGCCGAACGCGCCGGCAGCGCGCCCGGGGGCATCGACATCGGCGATCTCCTCAAACTCGTCAACGCCGCCGCCTGGGCCAGCGAACAGACGCCGGAAGACGACGGCCTCCTGGACCGGTTGCTCATCTTGATCAACGGCAACCTGCGTCGGAGATCCGAGGAAGGCGTCGTACGGTCGGAGTGAGACGAGGGGCCACGTGGCTTCGTACGACGACCCCGTCGCGTACGCGCTGGGCGTAGGCGTCACCGGCGAGGACGGCTTCGGCGTCGAGGCCGGTACGCCCGGTCGGCTCCAGCAGCACCCGTGTGTCGGCGACGTTCCGGTTGCCGGCCAGGTGGGCCAGGCCCCGGACATGAGAAACGCCCGGCGGCGCGTGTCGCGCCACCGGGCGTTCCCTATCTATCTGAACGCCGGCCCGGCCGGGCCGGTCGGGTTAGCCGGGCCGTCCCGCCAGTTCGTACGGCTCCGCCGCCGGCGGGCCGGGCTTCTTGGCCCGGTCGGCGTGGCCGGGCCACCAGGCGGCGTGCCCGATCAGCGCGGTGACCGCGGGGACGAAGAACGTCGAGACGACGAACGCCGACAGCAGGATGCCGATCGCCACGCCGAACCCGATCTGGGCCAGGAACGACATCGGCGACAGCACCAGCACGGCGAACGTGCCCGCGAGGATGACCCCGGCGGCCGCCACGGTCGGCCCGGCGTGCTGGATGCCCACCGCCGCCGCGCGCCGTGGCTCGTGGCCCTCACGCGCCTCCTCACGGAGTCGCGCGATCATCAGGATGTTGTAGTCGGTCCCGATGGCCAGCACGAACAAGTACAAGATCATGGGCATCTGGAACATCAGTCCCTCTTTGCCCTCCGCGCCCTGGAACAGGGCCACGGTCGCGCCGAGCGTCGCGGTGAAGCCGAGCAGCACCGCGATCACCAGGTACACCGGGGCGACCAGCGCGCGCAGGAGCAGGGCCAGGATGATCGCGATCAGTGCCACCGCCACCGGCAGGATCACCGACAGGTCGCGCGTGTTGATCTTGTTGATGTCGGCGAAGACGGCCGTCGTGCCGCCGACCAGCGCCTTCGTGCCGGGTGGCGCGTTCTGGTGGACGGTGTCCCTCAGAGGCCCCTTCACCAGGTCGATGGCCTCGTTGGAGTTGGGGTTGAGCTTGAGGATGACAGGGATCTTGGCGACGGTCTTGTCCGGGCTGAGCTCTGCCTGCCCGGCCTGGCCGTAGCCGCTGGCGTTGATCTTTTGCCGGAACTGCTCCAGCGCCTGCTGGTCGAGCGGCCCGCTGCCCTGGACGTACACCTGGGTCGGGTCCGTGAGGCCCGGCGGGAGGCTGCTGCGCAGGTCCTTCAGGGCCTTGGCCGACTCGGTGTTCTGCGGCTGGCCGGAGCTGAAGTCGTAGTCGGCCTTGAAGCCGATCGCCGCCGCGGCGAGGGCGAGCAGGACGATGCCGGAGGCGACCGCGGTGACCAGCGGGCGGCGGCCGACGGCGTTGCCCAGGCGCGTGTACACGCTGGCCTTGGGCTCCTTCTTCCACGACTTCGACGGCCAGAAGACCGCCCGGCCGAGGAGCGACACGACCGCCGGCACCACCGTGAGCGCGGTGATGAGCATGACGCCGACCGCGATGGCGAGCTGCGGGCCGAGGGACCCGAAGGACTTGAACTTGGCGAGCAGCAGCACGAGGAACGCGATGATGACCGCGCCCGCGGCCGAGGCGATGGCCTCACCGACGCGCTCGACCGTGACCATCATCGCCGTCTTCTTGTCCTCGCCGAGGCGCAACCGCTCGCGGTAGCGGAACAGCAGGAACAGGATGTAGTCGGTGCCGATGCCGTACAGCACGATCAGGATGAGCTGTTCGAAGCTCGCGTCGAACTTCAGGTCGAACGCCTTGCCGATGATCGACGAGACCGCGTTCGAGACCTGCAGGACGAAGGCGATCACGATGATCGGCAACAGTGCGGCGATCGGGGCGCGGAAGATGATGATGATCAGTGTGACGATCAGGACGATCGTCGCGATGCCGATCAGCGCCAGGGTCTTGTTGTCGGAGTCGGCGTTGTCGATGTTGCTGGAGACGTTGCCGCTGATCCCGTAGTGCAGGCCGGTGCCCTTGAACTCCTGGGTCGCGGCGACGCGGATCTTCTTGATCGCGTCTTCGTTCTTCTTCTCCAGCTTCTGGTCACTGAAGTTGGCCGGCAACGGGATCATGACCACCTGGATGCGGTGGTTGGCCGAGAGCGACTGCTTGCTCGTCGCGACCGCGGTGATCCCCGGGATGTGCTTGTCCTGGAGCGTCTTCGCGATCTGGCCGATCTTCTGCTGGTCGGTGGAGCTCAGGGCCTGCCCGTCGCTCCGCTTCACGACCATGAGTTCGTTGCTGACCTTCTGGCTGCCGCTGGGAAAGGCGCGGTCGGCCAGCTTTCCGGCCTGGACCGACTCGTACTTCGAGGGCAGGAAGTCTTGCTGGTCAGAGTGGGTGTCGAGCTTCGGTGCGAGCACGACGGCGACGGCCGCGGCGACCAGCCATGCCACGATCGTCCACCATGGGTGCCGTACGACAGTACGCCCCAGCCATCCGAACACGGGTGGCTCCCCTTCATCTGGTGTCTATTTGTCCCTAAGAAGGTAATGGCGCCTCACGCCGGTCACCTCCCCTCTTGAGGCGATTTCGGCACTCGTCCCTGTGGTGGAGAAGTCTCATCCCTGGGTATGGCTCCCCTTTGGTACGGCTGCGCCGGACGAGGCACTAGCCTCACCTGCATGGACGGTTTCAACGACGTGACCGGCTTCGAGACACTCGCCATTCACGCCGGCCAGGAGCCCGATCCCGCCACGGGAGCGGTGGTTCCGCCGATATATCAGGTATCCACCTACAAGCAGGACGGCATCGGAGGTCTGCGCGGCGGCTATGAATACAGCCGCACCGCCAACCCGACCCGCGCCGCGCTCGAGGAGTGCCTCGCCGCGCTGGAGGGCGGGGTGCGGGGCCTGGCGTTCGCCTCCGGGATGGCCGCCGAGGACACGCTCCTGCGTACGGTCTGTAAGCCCGGTGACCACGTCGTCATCCCCAACGACGCGTACGGGGGCACGTACCGGCTGATCTCCAAGGTCCTCAAGCCGTGGGGGCTGGAGTACGACCCGGTGCCGGTGGCGAGCGTCGACGGCGTACGCGCCGCGGTGCGGCCCGACACCAAGGTCATCTGGGTGGAGACGCCCACGAACCCGCTGCTCGGCATCGCCGACATCGCGGCGCTCGCGCAGGTCGCTCACGAGGCCGGCGCCCTCCTGGTGGTGGACAACACGTTCGCCTCGCCGTACCTCCAGCGACCGCTGGCGCTCGGCGCGGACGTGGTCGTGCACTCGACCACCAAGTACCTCGGCGGGCACTCCGACGTGGTCGGCGGCGCGCTGGTCGTGGCCGACCTCGAACTGGGCTCGCGACTGGCCTTCCACCAGAACTCCATGGGCAGCGTCGGCGGCCCGTTCGACGCCTGGCTGACCCTGCGCGGCATCAAGACGCTCGGCGTGCGCATGGACCGGCACTGCGCCAACGCCGTGCGTATCGCCGAGTTCCTCCGGCGGCATCCGAAGGTCTCGTCGGTGCGCTACCCCGGCCTGCCCGACCACCCGGGCCACGAGGTGGCGGCCAAGCAGATGCGGGCGTTCGGCGGCATGGTGTCGTTCCAACTCGCCGAGGGCGAGGAGGCCGCCGTACGGGTCTGCGAGAACACCCGGCTGTTCATCCTGGGGGAGTCGCTCGGCGGGGTCGAGTCGCTGATCGAGCACCCGGCTCGCATGACGCACGCCTCGGCGGCCGGGTCGCCGCTGGAGGTGCCGGCCGACCTCGTACGCCTCTCGGTGGGCATCGAGGACGCCGACGACCTGCTCGCCGATTTGGAACGTGCCCTGGGCTGAAGACGGCTCCGCCGCCCGGGGCGATGGCAGCCAGACGTCGGCCGCCCGGCATCGTGACGTGCCGGGCGGCCGGCGACGCCGGTCCGTCGGCGTGGTGGTCAGGTCACGGGATCTCGGCCTCGGTCCACGCTCGCTGGAGGATCTCCTCGGCGGTCTCGTCCGGCGTCTGGGCGGAGGTGTCCAGCCAGAGGCCGAGGCGCGGTGTACGGGTGCGGAGCCCGTCGTCGAGAAGATCGATCGTCCACTGGTCGTAGGCGTTCTTGTCTCGGGCGGCTTCCCGGGCGGCGATCGCCTCGGGCCGAGGTGCGAGGACGACGACGAGCAGCGGTCGCTGCCGGATCATGTGGATCATCTCGGTGAGGTGGTCGCCGATGACGACGTCCTGGGCGATGACCGTGAACCCTTCCCGGAAGTACTCATCGCACGCCGCCGCCGTCAATCGGTGGCGCAGCCGTAGTTGCCGTACCGCCTCGTCGGAGGGGTCGGGTGTCATGTCGGCCCGTCCGTTGACCACCATTCGGCGGAACACGTCTCCTCGGACGTGCACCGACCGCGGCAGCCGCTCGGCAAGCACCTGCGCGACGGTTGATTTCCCGGCCGCCTGGATCCCGGTGATGAGAATGACGGCCTGGGACGGCGCCGAGGTCACGACCTGCTCTCCTCGGCCCTTCGGCTTCCGGCCATCCGGGTCAGCCGTGCCAGACCATCAGCACGAGGATGACGATCCAGATCAGCGCGACGACGCCGGAGATGGTGGCGATGCGGCCGGTCTCGACCTTGGCGGCCTCGGCGGCGGGTTTGGGCTTCGGCGCCGGCTCAGGTTTCGGCTCGGGCGTTTCGGCCTTCTCCGCGCCGGTCGGGACGTCGGTGCCGGCCACGGGCTTGTCGGTCGGCGCGGTGGTCGCGGCCGTGTCGGCGGGCCGAGCGGCCTCCGCCTGCACCGCGCGGTGCTCGGCCGCGGCGACCTCGATCTTGTGGATGGCCTTGCGCTGGTCACGCTCGACGATGAACAGCAGCACGAACGCCACGATGAACAGCGTCATCGACGCGGACAGCCACATCTGATCGAACTTGCCGTGCGCCAGCAGCGCGCCGAACAGGAAGATGCCGAGCGTGAGCAGCCCGTAGATGCGGGTCATGCGGTTCAGGTTGCGTACGACCGACGCCTCACCGCGCCGGATGTGGCGCGGGGTGGCCATCGTCGCGGCCGTTATCGGCCCGAGTGCGAAGATCGCGAAGCCGATGTGCAGGATCATGAGCAAGCGATCACCACTGGACATGGCACGACCCTAGCGCCCGCCCGAGGTGGCGGCCAGTGCACCCGTACGTCACGCTGCGTGAGACCACCGGCCGGCCCTCACCGGCCGAGCACGCGTCTCCGGCTTGCGTTGGAGCACGCTCCAGCTTCTAGGGCCGACGACCGTGAAGTCCCGTGGCCCAGGTGGCGCCCCGGCGACACCGGGGTCGGTGACAGTGCCGCCCTCCGCCACTGAGCCGGACCGCGTCACCCACCCGAGGTCGCCGGGGTCACCACGTGCTCGGGGCGGTCGATCCAGACCCGCCGGCCCTCCGGTGTGACCGTCAGGCCGAGCCGGTCGTAGGCCGGGCGTCCCATCCCGAGCCACCGCAGGTACGCCTGCTCGGCCTCGTCCCACAGCCGCCGCGCGCCCTGCTGGCGTACGAGGAACTCCTCCTGGCCGGGAACGTGGTCGGCCGACGCCCACGCGCCGTCGTCGCCGGACTCGACCAGCCACAGCGTGCACGCGTCCGCCTCGCCGTAAGACAGATGGGTCCGTACGCCGGGAACGGCGGCCGCGAGGAACAGGTCGGCCACCGCGTCGGCGCGCAAGCGCCGGGGATCCAGCCGCGTCACCGACTCGGCCAGGCCCTCCGCCGGCAGGTCAGACAGCGACCGCCAGGGGACGCGCTGACCCCGCAGCGGCATGTAGCCCGCGAAGCCGGGGAACGCCCCGACCGCCGTACCGTCGCCGAGAACATGCAGCCGGGCGAGCCACCCGAACCCCCAGCCCGGCGCGAACGGCAGCACGATGACGCCGCCGGGCCTCGTCTGCTCCACCCAGGTGTACGGGATGTCGGTGACGCCGGCGGCGACGTGCACGCGGTCGAACGGCGCGGCCTCCGGCAGCCCCAGCGTGCCGTCACCGACGAACAGGCGCGGCGCGTGGCCCGAGCCGGAGAGGTTCTTCGCCGCGATCTCGGACACCGTCGGATCGATGTCGATGGAGGCGACGTTTCCCGCTCCGACCCGGTACGACAGGAGCGCCGCCGTCCATCCCGTACCGGTGCCGACCTCCAGGACCCGGTTGTGGTCCTCGGGGGAGAGGTGGCTGAGGAACTCGGCGACCGTACCCGGCGCCGAGCAGGAACTCGACGGCTCACCGAACTCCGCGACGTCGGCCGTGCCGTCGGCTCTCTGCGTGATGATCGCCGCGTCGGAGTAGACGGCGTCCCACCAGGTGCCGGGATCGACGGCCCGGTCGATGAGAAAGCCCTGATCCGGGCCGTTCGGCGCGGCCCACGCCCGCTCGGGCACGAACAGGTGGCGAGGCGCCGCGTGGAACGCCGCCCGCCACGCCGGATCCAGCAGATCCCCGTCGGCGGTCAGCCGATCACAGAGCCGGTCGATCCGGGAACCGAGATCGTCGGGGCTCATCGGCCCGCCTGCCCCATCGGAACCTCCCACAAGGTAGGGGAGCAGTGGACAGCAGGCTAAGACAAGGGGTCAAGGCGTCTCTGTAACCACCCGGCCACGCTCCGGTGGCACGCGCGTCGCCCCCCATGCCCACCATCCATACATGGACACGCTGTCTCGTATCTGCTACGTTTCTGGACACGGTGCTCCGAAACTCGGGTGCCGATCATCTCTCGGTTGTGTCCTGATGCCCGGGCAAGGGCAAGAGGAGGTCGCGCAGATGCGCGTGTTCGTAACGGGAGCCAGCGGCTGGATCGGATCCGCCATCGTCGACGAGTTGATGACCGCGGGCCATGAGGCCGTCGGCCTCGCCCGGTCGGAGAGGTCCGCGCGGTCACTGGCGGCGAAGGGCGCGGGCGTGCTCCGCGGGGATCTGGACGATCTCGGTTCCCTGCGCCGAGGGGCGACCGACGCGGACGCGGTCGTCCACATGGCCAACAAGCACGACTGGGGCAACCCGGCGGAGTCGGACCGCGCCGAGCGGGCCGCGGTCGAGACCCTCGCCACGGCGCTGGTCGGCACCGACCGTCCGTTCGTGGTCGCGGCGCCCCTCTCCGGTCTCGTCGAGGGCAGGCCCGCGGTGGAGTCGGACGTTTCGCCGGCCGTGGGCCCGGACTCGAACCGGGGCGGCAGTGAGAACCTCGCGCTGGACCATGTCGACCAAGGCGTCCGCACCATCGTCAGCCGGTTCGCGCCGAGCGTGCACGGCGCCGGCGACTGGGGGTTCGTCAACTTCCTGGTCGGCGCCGCACGCAAGCAGGGCGTCTCCGGCTACATCGGCGACGGCTCCGCGGCCTGGTCGGCGGTGCACCGTTCGGACGCGGCCCGGCTCATCCGGCTCGGACTTGAGCAGGCTCCGGCCGGGACACGGCTGCACGTGACCGCCGAGGAGGCCATCACGACCAAGGCGATCGCGGAGGCCATCGGCCGGTACCTCGACGTTCCGGTCGTCTCGATCGACCCGGAGGACGCCGACGCCCACTTCGGGTTCGTCGGGAGCTTCTTCGCCAAGACGATGACCGCGTCGAGTGAGATCACCCGCACGACACTGTCCTGGACCCCGACCGGGCCGACGCTGGTCGAGGACATCGAGGCCGGCGCGTACGCCACCGCCTGAGCCGAGTGGAGGAAACGCTATGTCAGAGTTCTCCCGCGCCGGCCGAGACGGCGACGTTCTGGCCGTGGTCATCCAGAGCGGGCCGGCGGTCGAGTTCTTCGATGTCGTCTCCGACCGGTGCGTCGGTACGGTGCGAACCCTCGCCGAACCCCATGAGCTGTGCTTCGACCCGGTCCAGCGCCTGCTGTGGTGCACGATGACGTACCGCTCGGGCTTCTACCACGCCAACAGCGGAAGGCGCACCGAGCTGACCGTGATCGACCCCGACACACGCCGCATCGTCGAGGTCGTGGACCTCGCCCCGGAACACGCGCCGCACGGCCTCGCGCTGGACGCCGCACGCGGTCGCCTCTACGTCAGCGTGGAGGGCTCCGGCGAACGGCCCGGCGGTGTCGTGGTCATCGACACACGGACCCGCCGGCCGGTGGGCAGGATCGACACGGACGCGCCCGGCTCGCACTGGGTTGCCATCGACGCGGCCGGAAGGACCGGCTACGTCGCCAACAAAGAGGCGCCCTTCGTGTCGGTGCTCGACCTCGAACGGGAGACCCTCACCGCGAAGGTCGGGGTGCCGGGCAGCGAGGGACTCGCCGTCTCCGCCGACGGTGCCCGCGCGTTCGTCGCCACGCCCTACAACGGCTCGTACGCCGCGGCCGAGGACCGGCCGGCCCCCGGGATCAAGGTCATCGACACGCGGACGGCGTCCGTCGTCGACACCCTGCCCACCCGGAACCCCGTCATGCCCGTGCACCTGACCTCGACCGGGAAACTCCTCGCGGGCGAGGTGGCGGTCGAGCCGGAGCCTGCGCCGGGAGCCGTACGCATGGCGCCGGGCCGCCTCACGGTCTTCTCCGCCGACACCCACGAGCCGTCGGGTGGGCTCGAGGTGGGACTCTGCCCGCTGACCATCACCTCGTCTCCCGACGGCCGGATCGCTTACGTGGCCTCCTACGCCTCGTCCGTCGTCGACATCGTCGACCTGGAGACGCTGGAGCGCCTGGCCCGGCTGGACCGACCCGAGTTCGGCGAGACCGGCGCCCACGGTCTGGCCTATATCCCGGGTCCGGCCTGAACGACCCGCGCCCGGCGGATCGCCGCCGCTCAGGTGGTTCCGGTGATCTCGCCGGCTCGGACCTCGTGGAGGAACGCCTCGGCGAGCTCGCGGGCGACGAGCTGATCGGGATCCCGTCCGCTGAGGATCCAGAAGAACGTGGGTCCGACCAGGAGAGCGGTGGCCTGGTCGACGGCGCGTGAGTCGGCGTCCGGGCGGAGCACCCGCTCCACGACGGCTCGCGCGCTGTCCCCGAGGATGTCCTTGGCCGCGAGAAGGCCGGCGACGGCCGGGTCGTGCTGCGCCTCGCCGATGAGCGCGCGGTAGGCCGCCCCGGCCGGCGAGTGCGCGAGGAAGCGGGCGAGCGCCTCCAGGTAGGCCACCAGATCGTCGACCGGGTGGTCGGAGAGGGGCAGGGTGAGCTCCTCCTCCGCGTCGCCGGCACTGGCCTCGAAGAGGATCTCCGCCTTGGTGGACCACCATCGGTAGACGGTCTGCCGGGAAACGCGCGCCCGCTCGGCGATGGACTTCATCGTCATACCGGCATAGCCGACCTCGAGCAGCAGGTCGTCGGCGGCGTGCAGGACGGCCATGCGGGCTTGTTCGCTGCGGGGGCGCCCGCCTCGACCGTGCTCCTTCATGTCCGGCACTATACAAGGACACACTGTCTCGTAACCTGAGAGATCAGTGGCCGCCCCGGCGTACGCGGAGGTAGTCGCGGACGACGTACTCGCCCAGGCGTTCCGGGGTCGGGGCGAAGACCCGGCCGCCGTTGCGCCGGGCGACCTCCTCGACGAAGGAGACCAGGCGTTCGTCGTCGGCCAGCATGAAGATGTTGAGCGTCGCCCGGCGGCGGGTCATCTTGTCGACCTCGGCCAGGGTGAGCTCCAGCGTCTCCGGTGACGGCGGCCAGTCGAACGACGAGCGGCCGTCGCGGAGCAGGTGCGCGGTCGGCTCGCCGTCGGTGATCACCAGGATGATCGGGTCGTGTTCGGGGTGCTTGTCGATGTGGCGACCGGCGATCATCAGGGCGTGGTGGAGGTTCGTGCCCTGCACCATGTCCCAGTCGAGCCCGGCCAGCTCGGTCGGGTGCAGCTCGCGGGCGTAGTTGGAGAAGCCGACGATCTGCACGGCGTCCTGCGGGTACTTGGTGGCCACCAGCGTGTGCAGGGCGAGGGCGGTCTGTTTGGCCGACCCCCACGTGCCCCGCAGCGCCATGGAGTAGGAAAGGTCGACCAGCAGGCACACCGCCGCCGCCGTGCGGCGCTCGGTCTCCAGCACCTCGAAGTCGTCCACCTCCAGGCGTACGCGGGGCCGCTCGGAGGTCGCCACCGTCCCGCCCCGGCGCAGGGCGTTCGACAGCGTGCGGATGACGTCGATGGGCTGCTCGTCGCCGGACCGCCACGGGCGGCTGGCGCCGGTCAGCTCGCCCGCCTGACCCGCGTCGACCTGGTCGTGGTCGCCCTTGCGCGAGGCTTCGAGCTGGGCGAACACCCGCCGCAGCGCCGTCTCGCCCAGCCTGCGCACCGCCTTGGGCGTGAGGTCCAGAGACCCTCCACGGCGCTTGAGATACCCCTGGCGTTCGAGCTCGGCCTCGATGCGCCGCAGCTCGGCCAGGTCGTCCACGGCCTGGCGGCCCAGTGCCCGGCGTACGGCCTCCTCGTCGATGTCGTCCATCCGCGCGCCCGGGTAGTCCTGCCGCAGCGCGCCCTCCAGCTCGGCGAGGTCGGCGAGCTCTTCCAGCGCGGTGGTGGCGTCGCCCATCGACATCGGGTCATCGCCGTTCATCCGCTCCGAACCGGTCCAGTCCAGGTCGGGCCGCCGCTGTCGCAGCGCCGAGCCGAGCCGGGCCATCTCCTCGGCCAGCCCGGCGTCCTCCAGCGCCTGGGCCATGAGCCCGGCCAGCTCTTCCCGCTGCTCGGGCGTGAGCGAGGCGAGCAGCCGCTCGGTCGCGGCGGCGCGCCGGGCCAGGGAGTCGACCAGTTCTTCCAGGTTGCGGGGATTGTCGGGGAAGAAGTCCCCGTACTCCCGCATGAAGGCGTCGAAGTCCTCCTGCGTGTGCCGGCCGCGCGCGTCCTTCTCGAGCATGTCGTTGAGCGCGGACATCATGTTCTTGACCCGTTCCATGGCGGCCGGGTCGGGGTTGGTCATCGCCTGCTTCATGCCGCGGAACTGCGCGTCCAGCACGTCGCGACGCAGCAGGTCCTTCAGCTCCTCGAACGTCTGGCGCGCCTCCGGCGAACGCCACTGATAGGGCGACAGGCGGCGTACGGCCTGCGCGGTGTCCTCCGGCAGCGTGTCGAGCTCGGCCTCGCGCAGCCGCGCGTCGTCGCTCGGGTCGGGGAACAGCGCGGCGCGCTCCTGTCCGACCGCCCGGTCGAGCAGGGCGCGCGCCTCTTCGAGCGTGCCGTCGAGGCGCCCGCTGCCGCGCAGCTGCCGCCGCCGGGAGCGCACCTGACGCAGCAGGTCGTCCAGGCCGCGCCGCCGCCGTTCGCCGGGCAGCCCGCGGCGCAGCAGCTCGCGCAGCGCCTCGGCCGGCCCGGTGCCCTCCAGCATGGAGTCGCCCATGGCGTCGATGGCCTCGCGGATGTCGTACGGAGGCGCGAGGGGATCAGGTCCGTCGTGGTAGGGCCCGTACCGGAATCCGGACACGGTGACCTTCTTTCCTCGTGACGAAACTCAGGTGCGGTACGTGGACGTGCCGTCCGCGACGTCCTTGGACAGCCGCCGCATGAGGTAGAGCCCTTCGAGGGCGAACTCCAGCGCCGCCGCCGCGTGTCCGGGCGACTCGCCCTCCATGCCGAGGCCGTCGAGGATCCGCGACAGGCCGGTGACCGGGCCGATGCGGTGCAGCAGCTCCGCGGCCGGCACGAGCTCGCCGGCGTCGACGGTGGCGCCGCGGTCGAACCGGTCGAGCAGGCCGGTCAGGTCGGCCGAGCCGAGCATGCGCCGCCAGGCCTCGGCGGTGGCGCGGCGCAGCAGGTGCGCCAGCACCTCCTCCTCGCGACCCTCCTCGCTGACCTCGAACTCCACCTTGCCGAGCAGGGTCGGCACGATCGAGGGCAGGTCGCAGACCCGCGCCACCGGCTGGTCCTCGTTCGCGACGGCGCCGCGGCGCAGCGCCGAGGCGGCGACGGTCTCGGTGGCCGCGATGGAGAACCGCGCGGACACGCCGGAGCGGGTGTCCACGGCCGGCGACTCGCGTACGAGCCGGGTGAACCGGGCGATGACCTCCATCAGGTGGACCGGTACGGCGGCGGTGACCTGGGCCTCCTGGCCGATCAGCACCAGCTCGTCGTCGAGGTCGAGCGGGTAGTGGGTGCGGATCTCGGCGCCGAAGCGGTCCTTCAGCGGCGTGATGATGCGGCCCCGGTTGGTGTAGTCCTCGGGGTTGGCGCTGGCCACGAGCAGGACGTCGAGCGGCAGCCGCAGGGCGTACCCGCGGATCTGCACGTCGCGTTCCTCCAGCACGTTGAGCAGCGACACCTGGATCCGTTCGGCCAGGTCGGGCAGCTCGTTGACGCAGAAGATCCCGCGGTTGGTGCGGGGCACGAGCCCGTAGTGGACGGTCTCCGGGTCGCCGAGCGTACGGCCCTCGGCGACCTTGATCGGGTCGATGTCGCCCACGAGGTCGCCGACGCTGGTGTCGGGGGTGGCGAGCTTCTCGCCGTACCGGTCGTCGCGGTGCTTCCAGTCGATCGCCAGGTCGTCGCCGTGCTCGTCGAGCAGCCGGCGGCAGCGTACGCACACCGGGGCGTACGGGTGATCGTTGATCTCGCAGCCCGCGACGATCGGCGTCCACTCGTCCAGGAGGCCGCCGAGCGTGCGGATCAGCCGGGACTTGCCCTGACCGCGCTCGCCCAGGAGGACGAGGTCGTGCCCGGCGATCAGGGCGCGTTCGAGGTGGGGCAGGACGGTGTCGTCGAATCCGACGATGCCCGGAAAACGTGGCTCGCCGGTGCGGAGGCGGGCAAGGAGGTTGTCGCGTATCTCGGTCTTCACCGGCCGGTGGACATGACCACTGGCGCGGAGCTCACGAAGTGTCGTCGGTCGCGTGTTCACTGTCCTCTATCGCTATCTCAATGGTGGCCGGCCAAGGGCGCGCTCACGTGTCGCCGCCCCCGGTCTCGCTCGCCGTACTCCCGCGCGTGCTCGTGCTCCGTTCGACACTATGCCCGGATTTTCGGATCCGCATCCGCAGAGCCGTTGGCGACACGGCGGGTTGAGAGTCGTCAAGACCGGGTAGGGGAACCCGCTGACCTTAATCGGACGGCCCGGAAGGGGCCCGCCGCTGGGCCGGGAAACCTCCACACATTGTGGTAGACCGTAAGGAATCGGACGTGTTGATGGGGGGCGAGGCAGTGGCGCGGTTCGGCGACGGTCTGGCCGTCGGACCCGACCTTGTGGCGGCCGCGGACTCCGCGGTGGCGCAGGCCCGCCTGCCTCTCGACGGCCCGCCCGATCTGGTCTTCGTGTTCGTGTGCGCGCAGGCCCCGGACGCCGTCGAGCGGGCCGCGCGGCGGGCGATGGAGGTCGCCGGCACTCCCAACGTGATCGGCTGCGGCGCTCCCGGCGTGATCGGCGGCAACCACGGCGTCGAGGACTCCAGCGCGGTCAGCGCGTGGGCGGCGCGGCTGCCCGAGGCGCGCATCGAGCCGTTCCGGCTGGAGACCCTGAAGTTCCCCGGCGAAGAGTCGGACGGCGCACAGCGCCTCGCCGTGGTCGGCATGCCCCAGACCAGGGACGACGACGTCGTCGCCGTCCTGCTCGCCGACCCCTACAGCTTCCCGGTGGACGCCTTCGTCGAGCGGTCCGGTGAGGTCCTGCCGGGCCTGCCGATCGTCGGCGGCCTGGCCACCGGCCAGGGCGGGCGCGGCTCCGCGCGGCTCTTCGCCGACGGCGAGATCGTCGACACGGGCGCGGTCGGCGTGCTGCTCGGCGGTTCGGTCATGACCGCGACGCTGGTCAGCCAGGGCGCCCGGCCGGTCGGCCCGCCGATGGCCGTCACCCAGGCCGAGGACAACGTCCTGTACGAGCTGGCGGGCACCCCCGCGCTGACCAAGCTCGAGGAGGTCGTGGCCGAGCTCCCGGACAAAGAGCGCTCGATGATCGAGGGCGGGCTGCTGATCGGCATCGCGATGGACGAGTACGCCGAGCAGCACGAGCGCGGCGACTTCCTGGTCCGCGGGGTGATCGGCGCCGACCCCGAGGCGGGGGCCCTCGCCACCGGCGACGTGATCGAGGTCGGCCGTACGGTGCGCTTCCAGGTGCGCGACGCCGGCGCGGCCGACGAGGACCTCACCCTCATGCTCGGCGATCTCGGCCTCGCGCCGGTCGAGGGAGCGCTGCTGTTCTCCTGTACGGGCCGGGGCCGGGCGATGTTCCCCAACTCCGACCACGACGTGCGCCTGGTGCGCGGCATGCTCGGCACCTCGGGGATCGGCGGGTTCTTCGCCGCCGGCGAGATCGGGCCGGTGTCGGGCCACAACCACGTGCACGGGTTCAGCGCCTCCATCCTGGCCTTCGGGCCGGAGGCGGGGAAGGGGGCCCGATGACGTGGGCCACCGGACCACCCGCCGGACCGTGACCTCGAAGGAGCGGTACCGGCTCGGTTAGGGGAGCGGCGGAAAATGGAAGACGGCGGCGGTGCACCGGCGAACGCCTCGGTTCTCGCGATCGACATCGGTGGCACCAAGATGGCCGCCGCGCTGGTCGAACCCGGCGGCCGGGTCGGCGCCTACGAGCGCATCGTCACGCCCCGGCCACCCCACGTCGACGCCGACGGCCTCTGGCGCACCCTCCTGGCCCTGATCGATAAGCTCCCGGCCAAGCGGCTCGCCGGCGTCGGAGTGGGCTGCGGCGGGCCGATGTGGTGGCCGTCGGGCGAGGTCTCCCCGCTCAACATGCCCGCGTGGCGGGCCTTCCCGCTGCGCGAGCGGCTCGTCGACCGCTTCCCCGGTCTGCCGGTCCGGGTGCACAACGACGCCGTCGCGGTCACCGTCGGCGAACACTGGCGCGGCGCCGGGCGGGGCCGGCCCAACGTCCTCGGCATGGTCGTGTCCACCGGCGTGGGCGGCGGTCTCATCCTGGGCGACCGGCTCATCGACGGCGCGAGCGGGAACGCCGGGCATATCGGGCACGTGATCGTCGACCCGGACGGTCCGCCCTGCGAATGCGGCGGGCGGGGCTGCCTGGAGGCGATCGCCCGCGGCCCCGGGCTGTCGGCCTGGGCGCGCGAACAGGGCTGGACCGGCGAGACCGGCAAGGAACTCGCCCACGACGCCGCCCGCGGGCACCCGGTCGCCGTCCGCGCGATGAACCGCGCGGGCTGGGCGCTGGGGGTGGCGATCGCCTCGGCCACCCACCTGTGCGACCTTGACGTCGTCGCGGTCGGCGGAGGCCTGTCGCAGGCCGGGCCGCTGCTGTTCCGCCCGCTGGAGGACACCTTCCGCGCCCACGCCCGCATGGACTTCGCCCGCGAGGTGCGGGTGGTCCCGGCGGCGCTGGGGCAGATGGCGGGCCTGGTCGGCGCGGCGGCGTTCGTCTTCGGCGGCGAACGCTACTGGACCCGCGACTGACCGGCGGGCGACTGACCAGCGGCTACTGACCGGCGGCGACTGACCGGCGGCATGAAATTTCCATGATCTTCGTCGGCGTGTGAACCGATGACCTGAGGTAACGGTCCCCCTAATAACCGGAAAATCTATGGCGAACTCTGGCTAACCCCCGCAAGCCGGCGCGCCAGTTCATGTTGGGACTGACACATGCAGGATGCCGTACGGGCACCGTACGACGACCCGGTGGGGGAACACCCGGACGCCGACCGGCACACCGTGGCGCCGAACCGGATCGTGCTCGCTCCGACCAGCACGGAGTCGTTCTGGCTGCTGCGCCTCTACCGGAAACTCATGCCGCGGTCGCTGCGCGCGCGGGTGGCGCGCCGGGTGTCGCCGGAGGCGCGCAACCGGTTCCTCCTGAAGGCCTCCGCGGGCGGCCCGCTGCGCCGGCTCGCGGACCGCCGCACGACCCTGTGGTACCACCTGCGCCACCGGCGGCTGCTGGCCCCGGCCGAGCGGGGGCTGGCCCGCACCCGCGGCCGGGTGCGGCTGGCCGAGATCCGCGCCGGCCTCACACCGGTGTCCGTCCGCCGGGAGACGCTGGACCTGGTGTGCGCGAGCCTGACGGCGGCCGGCGTGCCGTACTTCTGCCTGCGCCCGCTCGACGACCGCCAGTCGGCCGTCGGCGTGGCGGCCACCGACCGCGAGCGCGCGGTGCGCGCGCTGGCCCGCGCCTGCGCGGAGGCCGGGGCGTACGTGGGCGACGACGGCCGCTACGGGTTCGGCGACCGGGCGTGGCGTAGCGTCGCCGGTGCGCCGGTCCTGCGGATCGTCCGTTACTACAGCACGCCGGACGGGCGGCTCGTGGTCGGCGAGGAGCACGGCTGCGCCGTGGAGTTCTGGACCCGGGAGGAGGACGACCTGGTCGCGCCGCGGCCCAACCGCGTCGCCGAGCGCGTCCCGGCGGACGGGCGCACGGTGCGGGTACCCGAGGCGTGCCTGACCACCCTGTCTCCCCACGGCGAGCCGTACGGCGACTACCCCACGCGACCCGAGTTCACCGCCCGGCTGGTGGAGGACGTGACCTTCCCCATCGACGTCGTCTACACCTGGGTCGACGGCGCGGACGAGGCGTGGCGGGCCCGGCGCGACGCGGCGCTCGAGGCGGTCGGCGTCGCGCGGCTCAACCGGCAGGCGGCCAACGACGCCCGCTACATCAGCCGCGACGAGCTGCGGTACTCCCTGCGCGGCGTCGCCGCGTACGCGCCGTGGGTCCGCCACATCTGGATCGTGACGGACGGCCAGGTGCCGCCCTGGCTCGACGTGGACCACCCGAAGGTGACGGTGGTCGACCACCGCGACCTCTTCGGTGACCGCGGCGTCCTGCCGACGTTCAACTCGCACGCGATCGAGTCGCAGCTCCACCACATCGACGGGCTGGCCGAGCACTTCCTGTACTTCAACGACGACTTCTTCCTCGGCCGCCCGGTGCGGCCCGCGCAGTTCTTCCAGGCCAACGGCGTCAGCCGGTTCTTCACCTCCAAGGCGCAGGTGGCACTCGGCGACCGGTCCGTGGCGGACCTGCCGGTGCTGGCCGCGGGCAAGAACAACCGGCGGCTGATCGAGGAGGCCTTCGGGCCGGTGCTCACCCAGAAGATGAAGCACGTCCCGTACGCCCTGCGGCGCAGCGTGCTCGCCGAGATCGAGCAGCGGTTCGCCAAGGAGGCCGCCGAGACGGCGCGGCACCAGTTCCGCCACCCCGACGACATCGCGATCCCCTCGTCGCTGCACCACTACTACGCGTTCCTCACCGGACGCGCCGCGCCGGGGCACATCAACTACTCCTACACCGACCTGGCCGCCCGCGAGACGCCGTACCGGCTGCGCCGGATGCTGTCGCTGCGGCGGTTCGACGTGTTCTGCCTGAACGACACCGACTCCGACGCGGTGACACAGGCACGGCAGCTGGAGCTCATGAGCTGGTTCCTCGACGCCTACTTCCCGGTGCCGAGCCCGTACGAGAAGGGGCCGCGATGATCTGTGCGCGGCCGCGCCGACCTGCGAGCGAGCATCCGTGATGCGGGCGTGGTTAACTCTGGACCATGAGTCCCGCCGTCGGCATCGATGACATCCGCGCGGCCCGCGAGCTGCTGCGGGACGTCACCGTCAACACGCCGATCCTCGGGTCCCGGTCACTGTCGGCGAAGATCGGCGGCCCTGTCCACCTGAAGTGTGAGAACCTCCAGCGCGCCGGGTCCTTCAAGTCCCGCGGTGCGTACGTGCGCATCGCGCGTCTCTCCGACGAAGAACGGTCACGGGGCGTCGTCGCGGCGAGCGCCGGCAACCACGCGCAGGGCGTCGCGCTCGCCGCCAAGCTGCTCGGCAGCAGGGCGGTCGTCTTCATGCCGGCCGGCGCCCCGCTGCCCAAGGTCGTGGCCACCCGCGCGTACGGGGCCGAGGTCGTGTTCGAGCGCCCCGGCGTGGACGCCTGCCTCGCCGCGGCGAACGCCTACGCCGAGGAGACCGGCGCCGTCTTCATCCACCCGTTCGACCACCCCGATGTGGTCGCGGGTCAGGGCACGCTCGGCCTGGAGATCCTCGAACAGTGCCCCGACGTCCGCACCATCCTCGTGGGCATCGGGGGCGGCGGGCTGATCGCCGGGATCGCGGCCGCCGTCAAGGCGGTGCGCCCGGACGTCCGCGTGGTCGGCGTGCAGGCCGAGCGCGCCGCTGCCTTCCCGCCCTCGCTCGCCGCCGGCCGCCCCGTCATGGTCGAACCCGCCGCGACCATGGCCGACGGCATCTCCGTCGGCCGCCCCGGCGACCTCACCTTCGAGATGGTCTCCAAGCTCGTCGACTCGGTGGTGACGGTCTCGGAGGAGTCGCTGTCCGCCGCGATGGTCAACTGCCTCGAACGGTCCAAGCAGGTCGTCGAGCCGGCCGGCGCCGTGGGCGTCGCCGCGCTGCTGGACCGGCCGCAGGAGTTCGAGGCCCCGGTCGTCACGGTGCTGTCCGGCGGCAACATCGACCCGGTGCTGCTGTCGAAGGTGCTCCGCCACGGGCTGGCGTCGGCCGGACGCTACCTGGTGTTCCGCGCGCGGCTGCGCGACCACCCGGGCGCCCTGGTGGACCTGCTGTCCGAGCTGGCCGAGATGGAGGTCAACGTCCTCGACGTCGTCCACGAGCGGGTGGCCGCCCGGCTCAACGTCGACGAGGCGGAGGTGCTGTTGCACCTGGAGACCCGAGGGCCCGAGCACTGCGACGAGGTGCTCGGCCGGCTCCGCAAAGAGGGCTACACCCTGAGCTTCAACTGAGCCGGGTCTCCAGGCACCTGACGCCGTCGGCGAAGGCGCGTCAGTGGTGGTGGCCGTGCCGCCCGAGGGTCTCCACGGGGGTCGCGCCGGGACGGGTCCACTGTGGCGCGGGGCGGCTGGTCGGGCCCCAGGTGGCGTTCCCGTCCGCGTCCGAGCGCCAGTACCAGCACGCGTGGCGCCCCTCGGGCCGGCCCTCGGGCTTGTCCTCCCACGCCTCGCCGCGGCCGTAGGGCGTCATGTCGAGCAGGGCGAAGGACCCGTCGGCCGGCTCGTTGCCACGTCCCGTCGTGGAGTAGGTGAGGAACGCGCGGTCGCCGTCGCGCAGGAAGCAGGTGATGTACCCCATTTCTCCGCCGACCGGCGCGTCCACGCCGCGCACCGAGTACCAGGGCTGGGTGTAGCCCATGAACTCGACGTAGGAGGCCACCTCCTCCCACCGGCCCGTGGTCACGATGGCGAACGAGACGCCGCGGGCGTTGAGATAGACGGCGTCCTTGAGGTGCCAGGCCATCTTGGTGCAACCCTCGCACTGCCCCTGGTGCGGCGCGCCGTCGTGCCACATGTGCTTGTAGACCACGAGCTCGTCGCGGCCCTGGAACAGGTCCAGGAACGGGACGGGGCCGTCGGGTCCGACGATCTCGACCGTCCCGTCGAACTCCACCATCGGCAGCCGGCGGCGGGCCGCGGCGATGGCGTCACCCTCGCGGGTGTGGGCCTTCTCGCGGACCAGAAGCTCGTCCCGGGCCGCCTGCCAGGTGGCCAGGTCGACCACGGGCGGGCGGCCGGGCAGCGCGGTGGTCGGGTCGTCCGGCGTGGTCGTCATGGTGTCCTCCGTGGTGTCTCGTGCCGGGTGGCGCCGTAGCACTTCCTACGACGGTCACCGGAACAGACTCGCGACCCGGCCGGAACTCATCGCGGCACGGGCGATTTCTTCGACGGGCACCACCGTCTCGCCGACGGCTCCGCGCTCTCAGACGAGATGGTGCCCCAGGAAGGGGATCTGCGCCGGAAACATGCGGCGGCGGAACACCGAGTCGTGGCATCCGGGGTAGATGCCGCCGGTGACCTCGGCGGTCCTGGCGGCGCGGAGCCGGTCCAGCAGGGTTTTGGCCGGGATCGAGAGCGGGTCGTCCCGGCCGCAGGTCACCGAGACCGGAATTCGCGCGACCGACCTGGAGAACGCGACGGCGTCGTCGCGGGAGATGGCGGGCGACGTCGCCACCACCACGGCGACGCGATCGGGTCCCAGCGCGGACGCGAGGCTCAGCACGCCGTGGCCGCCGATCGACCAGCCGAGCAGCCCGATGCGGCCGGTGGAGAATCCCTGGTCGTGCAGAAAGGGCACCAGCGACTCGGTGATCACCGACGACGGCTCGCCGGCGGCGTCGGCCCAGTCGTCGATCGCGGCGACGGCGAACGGAGGGACCCCGCTCTGGACGGCCGCGGCGAGGTAGTAGTGGATGCCGTAGACGTCGAAGGGCGTCCGGGCGTTCCCGTTCGAGCCGTGCAGCATCACCACCACCGGGAGGTGCTTCGTCGCGCCGGGCGGGAAACCGACCACGGCGGACGTCATCTGTCCTCTCGCGGAGAAACGCAGCTCGCGTACGGGCCCGGGCGTCACCTTGGGCAGCGGAGGCATCGAGCCGCATTTCCCGAGATAGGGCGCCAGCCGATAACGGCCCGGAAGAACGTCCGACTGCACCAGCGGGTAGGCACATCCCGCGGCGGCCACGGCCGCCGCTCCCGCGATGAGGACATGACGACGAGAAACGGCGGACATTCGGTGAATGTAGCGTGATCGTCCCCGCCTGCACCGGCCAGTTCGAGGACTCGTGCACGTCGTACGGTCAGACGCTCCAGCCGCTGTCGGTGACCGGGCGCGGCTGGGCCGGGGGCGGCTCGACGGGGCGGCCCTCGTACTGGGTCGACAGGACGATGTGAGAGTTCATCTCGCCGTGTTCGCCCAAGCGCTCGAGTAGTCCCTCCAGGTGCTGCATGGACGCGACCCGGACGCGGAGCATCGAACAGGCGGTGCCACCCAGCTTGTGTATCTCGGTGACCTCCGGAAACTCCTCGGCCGTCGTCGTCTTGAGCAGGCAGCTGCCCAGAGCGCAGCGCATCTGGACGAACGCCGTCAGCGGCAGCCCGGCCTTGCCCGCGTCGACGCGCGCGCCGTACCCGGTGATGACGCCCGCCTCCTCCAGCCGCCGTACGCGCTCGGCCACGGCGGGAGCGGACAGGTTCACGAGACCTGCGAGCCGGTTGTACGACAGGCGGCCGTCGCGTTGCAGCTCGCCGAGGATGCGCCAGTCGGTCTGATCGAGCGGTTTGTCCATCCGGAAAGTCTGGCGCGGAATCTCCTGGCGAACAACAGGCGTATCACCCTGTTCTCCGTTGATCGGCCATTTATCCGGAGGCTCGACTTTTCTACCGTCAAGGCATGATCCGTACACGCGTCATGGCGGCACTCTTCTCCGGTGCCGCGCTCATGAACGCCGCGATGGCCATCGCGAGCGCGGTCGGCACGATCGTCGCCGGCGACCACCTCGGCGCACGCTGGGGCGCGGTCCCGAACACCGCGGGCATCGTCGGCACCGGCACCGGCGCGCTCATCCTCACCTGGATGATGGGCCGCCGAGGCCGGCGAGCCGGCCTGACCTTCGGTTACCTGGCCGCGGCGCTCGGGGGTGCGATCGCGGCCTGCGCGGTGGCGGCCGGGAACGTCCTCGCCCTGAGCGCCGGACTGCTGCTGCTCGGCCTGGGCAACGCGGGCGCGCAGCTGTCGCGGTACGCGGCGGCCGAACTCTATCCGCAGGAGCGGCGGGGCTTCGCGATCAGCATGGTGGTGTGGGCCGGCGCGGTCGGTGCGGTGATCGGGCCGCTGCTGATCGGACCGGCCGACACCCTGGCGTCATCCCTCGGCCGCACCGCACTGACCGGGCCGTACGCCGTCGCCGCCGTGGCGACACTGATCGCCGCGGGCGTCGCCCGCCTGGCCCTGGCCGGCCGGGGAGGCCGCGCGGCGTACGGAGCGGAGTCCGTGCGGCTCCGGGAGCTGGCCCGGGACTCCGGGGCGCGCACGGCACTGGCGGTGATGGTCACCGCGCAGGTCGTCATGGTGGCGGTGATGACGGCCACCCCGCTGGAGATGCACATGCACGGCGAGGGGCTCGACGCCGTCGGCCTGGCGTTGTCCGCGCACACGCTGGGCATGTTCGCGCTCTCGCCGGTCACCGGCCGGCTGATCGACCGGACCGGCCCGCGGCCGGTGATGGCCGGCGGGCTGGGCGTCCTGGTCCTGGCGTCGGCGCTGGCGGCGACCACGTCCGGAGGCGGCGCTCCGCTGCGGGCCGGTGCGCTGTTCCTGCTCGGCTACGGCTGGAACCTCTGCTTCGTCGGCGGAAGCGGCCGGCTCGCCCGCGACCTGCCCGAACCGGCGCGAGCCGGAGTCGAGGGCGCCGTGGACGCGACGGTGTGGGGCGTCGCGGCACTGGCGAGCCTGGTGTCCACGCCGGTGCTGTCGGCGGGCGGATACGCGGCGCTCGCCTGGGCGGCCGCCGCGTGCGCCCTGGCACCGACGGCGTTCCTGCTCACCGCCGAGACGCGGTGACCCGCATCGAACTAGGCGTGGTCGACCAGCTCGCGGACGCCTGCCTCGCGGGCGCAGTGCGCGCAGCAGAAGAAGCGGTCGCCCGCCTCGACGCCGTGGCCCACGATGCGGCACTGGCAGTGCTCGCAGATCGGGGCCATGCGCTGGATCGCGCACTCGAACGAGTCGAACACGTGCACCGCGCCCTGCGCGTGCACCTCGAACGACATGCCGTAGTCGTTACCGCAAACTTCGCATGTGGCCATGAGTCCCCCCGAACCCATCCCCAGTGGTGGTCACCCTCAGTCTTCCCCCGACCGCGCCCGCTGATGTCGCGTCCGGGAAAGACGAACGTCCCCGGGCCCACGCGAGGCCCGGGGACGTGCGGCGGGGACGCCTACAGCGCGGGCTTGCCCGCGGTGTACAGCCACGCCTGGAACAGCGGGCGCAGGTCCTTGTGGGTGTACCGCTGGGCGAAGGCGGTGAACTCCGCGGTCGTGTCGTTGCCGTACCGGTGCTGGGCCGGCCACGCCTTGACCAGGGCGAAGAACGCGGTGTCACCGATCGCCCGGCGCAGCTGGTGCAGCGTCATCGCGGCCCGGGTGTACACCAGGTCGTCGAAGATGTGGTCGCGGCCCGGGTCGGCCACCTTCCCGCTCCAGTCGGTGGAGGAGGACTTGTACGCCTCGTCGAAGTGCTGCTGGGCCGTCTCGCCGCCGTGCTGCTCGCTGTAGAGCCACTCGCTGTAGGTCGCGAAGCCCTCGTTCAGCCAGATGTGCTGCCAGACGTACGGCGTCACCTCGTCGCCGAACCACTGGTGGCCGAGCTCGTGTGAGAGCAGTGTGGCCGAGGGCAGGGCACCGGCGGTGCGCCGGGCGTACACCGGGCGGGTCTGGGTCTCCAGGGAGTATCCGACGTCCGGCGCGAGCACGCTGATGCCGCCGGTCGCCGAGAACGGGAAGCGACCGTAGAGCTTCTGCTCCCAGTCGATGACGTCGGCGGTCGCCTTGTTGAAGTCGTCGGCCGCCGTCTTGTCGCCGGCCGGCACCGAGGCCGGGTCGACGGCCGTGATGTTGCGCAGGCCGGTCGCGGTGCGCGTGTCGCGGACGTCGAAGTGGCCGATCGCCATCAGCACGAGCTCGCTCGCGGTGGGCTGCCGGTCGACCCAGCGGAAGGTGGTGTTCGCGCCCTGCGTGCGCTCGCCCGCGGGTACGCCGTTGGCCAGCACCTTCAGGCCGTTCGGCACGGTGACGGTGAAGTCGTACGTCGCCTTGTCGTGCGTCGTGTCGTTGACGGGGTACCAGGTCGCCGACCCGAATGGCTGCGACAGCGCCACCGCGCCGTCATGGGTGGCGATCCAGCCGGAGAGCCCCAGCGCCGGGTCGTTGATCGACTTCGGCACGCCGGAGTACGCGACGTCGACGGTGAAGACCCGGCCCTGCGGCACGCCGCGGTCCGGGGTGATCACCAGCTCCTGGGCGCCGGTGCGGGTGTAGGAGGCCTTCCGCCCGTCGACCGTGAGCTTGCTGATCTTCAGCGGGCCGAGGAAGTCGAAGTCGAACCGCGACAGGTTCTGGGTGGCCCGCGCGGTGATCTTCGCGGTGGCGTCGATGGCCTTGGTACCCGGGTCGTACTTCAGGCCGAGGGAGTAGTGCTGGGCGTCGTATCCGCCGTTCCCCATGTCGGGGAAGTAACGGTCGCCGGCGCCGGGCAGACCCGGCGTGAAGGCACGGTGACCGGCATACGCGGTCGCCGTGGGGGCGAGCAGACCGATCGCCGCCACTGAGGCGGCGATCGACAACGCTCGCGAGGTGTTCCTCGCCATGCGAACTCCCGTCGTCAAAGCGCATGCGTAGCTGAACATGCAAGGGGAAGCATGCTCGGCCGAATGCTCCACTGCAAGATCCGTTTCGGTGCGGCGTCTCCGGCTACCAGTTCACGGGCCGCCCTCGGTCGTACAGCCACACCTGGAACAGGTGGCGCAGATCCATGCCGGAGACCCGCTGGGCGAGCGCCGTGAACTGCGCGGTCGTGGCGTTGCCGTGGCGGTGCTCGGCGGTCCAGGCGCGCAGGATCGCGAAGAACCGCTCGTCACCCACCTTCTTGCGCAACGCGTGCAGCGCCATCGCGCCGCGGTCGTAGACCGAACGGCCGAACAGCGCGGTGCGGCCGGGTGCGGCCGGCGGGATGTTCCACAGGTCGGAACTGCGCGTCTGGGCGTACCGGCTGTCGAACTGCTGCTGGACCGTGTCGGCGGGGTTCTCCCGCTCGCCCCACATCCACTCGGCGTACGTCGCGAACCCTTCGTTGAGCCACATGTCGCTCCACCGCGTCACCGAGACGCTGTCGCCGAACCACTGGTGGGACAGCTCGTGCGCGACCACGGTGGGCAGGGCGGCCATGCCCGCGATGTACTCCGGCCTGGTCTGGGTCTCCAGGGCGAACTGCACCGGAGCGTCGTCGACCACCCCACCGGTCGAGGTGAAGGGGTATGGGCCGAAGAGCTTGGCCCAGGCGTCGGTGACCTTCACCGTGTTCGCGTACAGGGCGTCCAGGCCGGCCTTGTCGACGGACGGGTCGACGGCGACGTAGACCGGCACCCCGCCCGGCGTGCGCCCGCTGCGGATCTTGAACCGGCCGACGTCGACCATCGCGAGGTAGGTCGCCATCGGGTCGCGCTCGCGCCAGGTGTAGGTCGCGGTGTCGCCGGACTCGGTGGTGCCGGCGAGCTCGCCGTTGGCCACCGCGGTCAGGCCGCGCGGCACGGTGACGCGGAACCCGAACGTCGCCTTGTCGCCCGGGTGGTCGTTGCCGGGGAACCAGCTGTGCGCCCCGTCGGGCTCGTCACCGGTGAAGACACCGTCGCCCGTACGGATCCAGCCGTACCGGCCGAGCAGGTGATCGTCGACCGCCTTGGGGTTGCCGGAGTAGGTGACGGCCACCGTGAACGAGCCGCCCTTGGCGATCGGCTTCGGGGGAGTGACGACCAGCTTGCCGGGAGCACGGCCGTGCTCCGCGGACACCCCGCCGACCGTGACCTTGGTCACGTCGAGTCCGGTGAGGTCCAGATCGAACCGGCTCAGCGCCTGGGTGGCGGTCGCGGTGATCGTCGTGGTGCCGGCGACCGCCGGGTGCGCCCGCGGGGTGATCTTCAGGTCGAGGTCGTAGTGCTGGACGTCGTAGCCGCCGTTGCCGCTGCCGGGCACGACGGAGTCGCCGGCGCTCGCGGCGCCGGGCGCCGCGTGCGCGACCTGCTGCGCGGGGACACGGGCGTTGCCCTCCGTGCAGGCCGTCAGGGCCAGGGGCAGGAGGACGCTCGCGACGATCCGGCGGGCTCTCATCGGTCAAGAGTGGCTGGTCAGAGGCCCAAACGCCAAATCCGCGGGGTAAAAACGCCCCCGGCGCGCGTACGGACCTGGCATAGCGGGCATCGCGCGCCGGGAGGGGCCGCTGGGACGGGACGGATCAGAGGTTGCCGCGGCGTTCCTGTTCGCGTTCGATCGCCTCGAACAGGGCCTTGAAGTTGCCCTTGCCGAAGCCGAGCGACCCGTGCCGCTCGATCAGCTCGAAGAAGACCGTCGGGCGGTCCTGCACCGGCTTGGTGAAGATCTGCAGCAGGTAGCCGTCCTCGTCGCGGTCGACCAGGATGCCGCGCTTCTGCAGCTCCTCGATCGGCACGCGCACCTCGCCGATGCGCGTCCGCAGCTCCTCGTCCTCGTAGTAGGAGTCGGGAGTGCTGAGGAACTCCAGGCCGGCGGCGCGCATCGCGTCGACGGAGTGGAGGATGTCGTTCGTGGCCAGGGCGATGTGCTGCATGCCCGGCCCGCCGTAGAACTCCAGATACTCATCGATCTGGGACTTCTTCTTGGCGACCGCCGGCTCGTTGAGCGGGAACTTGACCTTGCCGCCGCCGTCGGCGACGACCTTGGACATCAGCGCGGAGTACTCCGTGGCGATGTCGTCGCCGATGAACTCCTTCATGTTCGTGAAGCCCATGACGCGCTTGTAGAAGTCCACCCACTCGTCCATCCGGCCGAGCTCGACGTTGCCCACGCAGTGGTCGATCGCCTGGAAGAAGCGCCGGTCACCGGGGGCGACGATCGGGTCGGCGGCGACGTATCCGGGCAGGTACGGGCCGGAGTAGGCGCCGCGCTCGACCAGGGAGTGGCGGGTCTCGCCGTACGTGGCGATGGCGGCGATCACGACCCGGCCGTGCTCGTCCTCCAGCACGTGCGGCTTCTCCAGGCCGGTCGCGCCGTGGGCGACGGCGTGCTCGTACGCGGCGGTCGCGTCCGGCACCTCGATGGCCAGGTCGATCGCTCCGTCACCGTGCTCGGCGACGTGGCGGCCCAGGTCGGTGCCGGCGTGCACGGCGCCCTTGAGCACGAACCGCGCGCCGCCCGACTCGAGGACGTACGCGGTCTCGTCCCGGCTGCCCGTCTCCGGCCCCTTGTACGCGACGCAACGCATGCCGAACGCGGTGGAGTAGTAGTGCGCGGCCTGCTTGGCGTTGCCCACGGCGAACACGACGGCGTCCATGCCCTTGACCGGGAAGGTGTCCGCCGCGCGCGCGTCGGTCGCGACGTGTTCGTTGGCTGCGGTCGTCATGGTGCTCCTCACGCGACGGGTGAACGACAGCTCGACACCCACAATGTCGATCCCGTCCGCAGGTTGCGCAAGAGCACTTGAAATGTTTGAGCAACCTGTACACCCTGAACCCGGGAGCACCCGAAAATCTGTACAGGCTGCCCACAGCGAAGGACACCATGATCGACGAACTCGACGCGCGACTGATCGCGCTGCTGTCCGCGGAGCCGCGCATCGGCGTGCTGGAGTGCTCGCGCCGGCTCGGCGTCGCGCGGGGCACCGTGCAGGCACGCCTGGACCGGCTACAGGAGCGCGGCGTGATCCGGGGGTTCGGCCCCGAGGTCGACCCGGCCGCCCTCGGCTACCAGGTCACGGCGTTCGTGACGCTGGAGATCCGGCAGGCGGGCGGGCACGACCCCGTCGCGGCACGGCTGGCCGCCATCCCCGAGGTGATCGAGGTGCACACGATCACCGGCGGGGGCGACATGCTGTGCCGCATCGTCGGACGCGGAAATCAGGACCTGCAGCGCGTCATCGACCTGATCGTCGATGTGGAAGGCGTGCGGCGGACGTCGACCGTGATCGCGTTGGCGACCCCCGTGCACCAGCGGACCCTGCCGCTGGTGCACGCGGCCGTACGTCAGTGAGGCGGAGGGGCCTGCTCGAAGTCCCCGCAGGCCCTAAGGCTCAGGAGCCGCCGTAGGGCGTGGCGTCGATGATCTCGACGCTCATGCTCTTGCCGTTGGGCAGCGTGTACTTGGCCTTCTCGCCGACCTTCTTGCCGTTGATGGCGGCGCCGAGGGGCGACTTGGGGGAGTAGACGTCGATCGGTGCGCCGCTCTCCTCACGCGAGGCCAGCAGGAACGTGACCTCCTCGTCGTCGCCTGCGAACTGGACGGTCACCGTCATTCCGGGACCGACCACTCCCTCCGCGCGCGGCGCCTCGCCGACGCGCGCGTTCTGCAGGATCTGCTGAAGCTGGAGGACGCGGCCCTCCTGCTTGCCCTGCTCTTCCTTTGCCGCGTGGTAACCGCCGTTCTCGCGGAGGTCACCTTCCTCGCGGGCGGCCTCGATCTTTGCGGCGATCTCGATCCGGCCTTCGCCCGTGAGGTAGTCCAGCTCCTGCTTGAGCCGGTCGTACGCCTCCTGGGTGAGCCAGGTGACGTTGGCGTCGCGGGTCTCGGTCACGGGTACTCCTCATCCACGTGAAGTGCGGCCGTAGAACTCTCAAGGCTACCGGCATTCAAACGTGAAGTAGCCAGCGCAAGAGAGCTTTGTGTCGTTATGACGCTCTTGTTTGTTCCCCATAGGAGAGCCGGTATTAACCTGTGCGGCACCCCTGAACGTCAACCGCGTTCGCCTTGGACGTCGTCGGAAGCTGCTGGTGGCGATCGACGTCACCGGTCCCGGTCGGGACGGTCACCTCCATCCGCCCCACTTCCGCGTGGTCGGTGTCGTACGCGATGAGCGCGCAGCGCACGTTGTCGCCCTTGGACTTGGCGATCTGGTAGTGCACGCGGACCGACCGGTCGGCGGCCTGCCAGGAGACGATCTGCGGCGTGATCCCCGGAGTGCCCTCCGTGTGCGCCATGATGATGGCCCAGCCGGCGGCGCAGATCGCGACGAACACCCCGATGACCGCGTAGGCCACCCGGTTGCGCGTGGTGGTGGTGCCGGTCGGGCTCATGGGAATCTCCGTGCGGGGCGGTGTTGTTCTCAGGGAGAATCATGCTTCGCGGTGCGGTCACCGGGCGTCCGGTCCCGCATCGGATGAATACGACCTTACGCTCACGGGGAGCCTGAGTTGTCCGAGACCTCGACGTGTCGCGAACCGCTGCGCCTGATGGCCGTGCACGCCCATCCGGACGACGAGTCCAGTAAGGGTGCGGCGACCATGGCGCGCTATGCCGCCGAAGGCGTTCAGGTCCTCGTGGTGACCTGCACCGGGGGCGAGCGCGGCGACATCCTCAACCCCGCGATGGACCGTCCGGAGATCAAGGAGAACCTCCCCGCGGTGCGGATGGAGGAGATGGCCAAGGCCCGTGAGATCCTCGGCGTCGAGCAGCAGTGGCTCGGTTTCGTCGACTCGGGACTGCCGGAGGGCGAGCCGCTGCCGCCGTTGCCGGAGGGCTGCTTCGGCCTGCAGCCGATCGAGGTGGCCAGTGAGCCGCTCGTACGCGCCGTACGGGAGTTCCGTCCGCACGTCATGCTGACCTACGACGAGAACGGCGGTTACCCCCACCCCGACCACATCATGACCCACAAGGTCTCGGTGGAGGCGTTCGACGCGGCGGGCGACCCCGACCGCTACCCCGGCACCGGGGAGCCGTGGCAGCCGCTCAAGCTCTACTACCACATGACCTTCCACCAGGACCGCTACCTCGCCGAGCACCAGGCGATGCTCGACGCCGGCCTCGAGTCGCCGTACGAGGAGATGCTCAAGCGCTGGCAGGACCGGCCGCTGAAGTGGGAGATCACCACCAAGGTGCCGTGCGCGGACTATTTCGACGTACGCGACCAGGCGCTGATCGCCCACGCGACGCAGATCGACCCGAACGGCCCGTTCTTCGCCTGCCCGACCGACCTCCGGCGCAAGGCATGGCCGACCGAGGACTACCATTTGGCACGTTCGCTAGTGGACACCGAACTGCCGGAGGACGATCTGTTCGCCGGTGTTCAGGAGGTCCAGGAAAAGGTGTGCCTGCCATGATGATTCTCGCGGTCAACGAAGACCAGGTGACCCCTGGGGTTGGCGCGTTCCTCATCGTCGCGGCGCTGGGCGTGACGCTCTTCTTCCTGATCCGGTCGATGAACAAGCGAATCGCGCGCATCGAGGCCCCGAGCGAGGACGACCTGCGCCAGGCCGAGTGGGAGCGTCGCCAGGCCGACCGGGACTCCGGTGACCAGGGCGGCAAGGCGGCCGCCGGCGTCAAGAAGAAGGCCGAGTCGCGCTCCGAGGGCGATCAACCGGACGCCTGACGCGGCGCCGCTCGCGCAGCCGGGCGAGCAGCGCCCCGACGGCGATCACCATCAGACCGGCGACGGCGTCGGCGATGTAGTGGTTGGCGGTGCCGACCACGACGATGAACATGAACACCGGATAGACGACGCCGAGCGCCCGCAGCCAGCCCCAGTTCGCGTGGCGCGCGATCTGCCAGCCGCACCAGGCGGCCCAGCCGACGTGCAGCGATGGCATCGCCGCGAACTCATTGGTCAGCCCGGCCAGACCCCGGGGCGCGCTGGCCGCGCTTCCCCACCAGCCCCAGTCGTGATACCGGGCGAGGGTGTCGACGAACCCGGGCAGCATGCGCGGTGGGGCGGTGGGGAAGAACCAGAACCCGAGCAGCCCGATGAGCGTCGCGATCACCAGCGCCGTACGCGCGCCGCGGTAGGAGCGGGGCCGGCAGCGCCACAGCCACCCCAGCACCACCGGCGTCACCACGTAGTGCAGCGTGGCGTACGCGTAGGACAGCGGCACGCCGAACTCCGGGATCGCGGAGAAGGTGTGGTTGATGCCGGTCTCGTCCGCGATGCGCAGCGTGTGTTCCAGACGCAGCACGCGATGGGCGTTGGTGAAGGCCTCACCGTGGCCGGCCGAGACGAGCAGGCGTACCCCGTCGTACATCAGGTACATCGCGCCGAGCAGGGCGACCTCACGCCACCAACGGGGGCGGATCTTCGCGTCCGGCGCTGAGACCGGTGGGGCCGGTGCGAGCCGGCTCATCCCGTGCGTGCCCTGGTCAACAAGGAGCCCCCTCCGCCGGCGATCCCCCGGGGCGGGGGAGGCCTTATCCCCACGCAAAGTATATATGTGCAAACTACATCTATAGCGGCCGGAACAGGTCGGTGTGGCGGGGAGGCGCACGGCGTGTCTCCTTGATGCCTGTGCGCCCCTGATGCCCGTCAACACCCAGGAGCCCGGACGTGTTCCTCCAGTCCTTCGTCAGGGCACGTTCAGGTAGTACTCAACTCCGCAGGCCAGGATGGAGACCGTGAGTGAAGCGCGCCTGCTCGTAGTCGAGGACGAGCCCAACATCCTGGAACTCCTGTCCGGCAGCCTCCGCTACGCGGGGTTCGAGGTCGTCACCGCGACCGGCGGCAGTGACGCGGTGCAGGTGGCCCTGCAGCGCCGCCCCGACCTCATCGTGCTCGACGTCATGCTGCCCGACATGGACGGTTTCGACGTCATCCGCAGGCTGCGCGGCGGCGGGGCGCACATTCCGGTGCTGTTCCTCACCGCGAGAGACGCCACCCAGGACAAGATCCGGGGGCTGACCCTCGGCGGCGACGACTACGTGACCAAGCCGTTCAGCCTCGAAGAGGTCATCGCCCGCATCCGCGCCGTCCTCCGCCGCGCCCAGGGCGGCCCGGCCGAGGCGCCCCCGCGGCTGAGCTTCGCCGACCTCGAGCTGGACGAGGAGAGCCACGAGGTCTGGCGGGCCGGCAAGCCCATCCAGCTCTCGCCGACCGAGTTCAAGCTGCTGCGCTACTTCATGACCAACGCCAACCGTGTGCTGTCCAAGGCACAGATCCTCGACCACGTGTGGGACTACGACTTCCGCGGCGACACCGGGATCGTCGAGTCCTACGTCTCGGTGCTCCGCCGCAAGCTCGACAAACTCGGCCCCCGCCTGATCCACACCCTGCGCGGGGTCGGCTACGTACTGCGCCTGCCGCCGGAGCAGTAGTGCCGCCCTGGCTGACCCGCCTGTCCGCGCGGACCCCGCTGCGGGTCAAGCTCATCGCCGCGTCGCTGGCGCTCGTCGCCCTGGCGCTGGTCGCGGTGAGCGTGGCGAGCGTCTCGGCGATGCGCGGTTACCTGCTGGACAAGACCGACCGGCAGCTCACCGGGTTCGCCCGCGTCACGGCCCGGGTGATCAGTCAGCCCGGACCGGCCCAGACGAAGGTGCCGGTGACCGGGCAGTTCGTCGTCCAGGTACGCGATGCGGCCGGCCGGGTCCTGGCCAACTCCAACGGATCGATCTGGCGTGAGTCGGTGCCGAACCCCGCGGTCCCGCAGGACGCCGCGTGGCTGACCGCCCACGCCGAGCAGGCCGTCACCGTCGGCGCGGTCTCCGGCGACGCCCACTGGCGCGTCCACGTCGAGCCCATCGCCGGCGGCTACGTGGTGGTGGCCGCGGACCTGCGCGATGTCGCGCGCACGACCGGCCGTCTGATCGGCGTGGAGATCGTCGTCGGCAGCATCGTGCTGGTGCTCGTGATGGGCCTCGGCATCGCGATCGTCCGCGCCAGCCTGCGCCCGCTGGTGCACATCGAGAACACCGCCGAGGCCATCGCGGCGGGAGACCTGTCACGCCGCGTGCCCGACGCCGACCCGCGTACGGAGGTCGGCCGCCTCGGCAACGCGCTCAACGGCATGCTCTCCCAGATCGAGACGGCGTTCCGCGCCCAGGCGAAGTCGGAGGCGACCGCCCGCGAGTCGGAGGAGCGGATGCGCCGCTTCATCGCCGACGCCAGCCATGAGCTGCGGACGCCGCTCGCGGTGATCCGGGGCTTCGCGGAGTACTACCGGCAGCGTTCCGACGTCTCGCCGGACGAGCTCGACCGGCTGATCGGCCGGGTCGAGGACGAGGCCGCGCGCATGGGCGTCCTGGTCGATGACCTGCTGCTGCTGGCCCGGCTCGACCAACAGCGCCCGCTGGCGCGCAAGCCGGTCGACCTTCTCGCGCTGGCCGCCGACGCCGTGCACGACGCACGGGTCGTGGACGGATCGCGGGAGATCACGCTGTCGGTGCGCAGCGGCTCGGCCTTCATCGTGACCGGCGACGAGGTACGTCTCCGGCAGGTGATCGGCAACCTCGTGAGCAACGCGCTGCGGCACACGCCGTCCGGCACGCCCGTCGAGGTGGTCATCCGGTCCGGGCTGCTCGGCGACTCTCCGGCGGCCGTGCTGGAGGTCGTCGACAAGGGTCCGGGCATGCCGCCCGAACAGGCCGAGCGGGTGTTCGAGCGGTTCTACCGCGCCGACCCGGCCCGGAGCCGCGGCGGCACCGGGCTGGGCCTGGCGATCGTCGCCGGGCTGGTCGAGGCCCACGGCGGCTCGGTCTCGGTGGAGACCAAGCCCGGCGAGGGCGCGACCTTCCGCGTCGTCCTGCCGCTCGACCCGGACGCCATCGAGGCCGACACGGCCGAGCCGGCGCACCCTTAGCGCCCGTCCTCGTGCGCGGTGTCCACGGAGTGTCCGACAGGGTCGGATTCTCGCGCCGTGTCACAAATGGCGTATACCCCTGTGTCTTCGGGTACATAAGCGATTCGCCCCGTTGCTGCCGATATACCGCAGGACTACTCTTGCTGTTCGGTCGCCATCACTGGGGAGAGTGACACGAAATGTTCGAGCGCGAGACAGACGGCGGGATATTATCGCTCGATGACATATCTCGGCTGATCCACTTAGAGGAGCAGCTGGCGGGCGACGTCCTCCATCTCACGGCCAACGAGACGGCCCTTTCGCCGTTGGCGCAACGTGCGATGTGCAGCTCCCTTTCGAACAGGTATCTGCTCGAACACCTCGACATGCGGCAGGACTCGCCGTCCCGGCTCGGCAACCTGCTCTATCGGGGCCTCGATGCGGTGAACGAGATCGAGCGGTCGGCCACCGAAGTCTGCCGCCGGCTGTTCGGAGCCGAGTATGCCGAGTTCCGGTGCGTGTCGGGCCTCCACGCGATGCAGACGACGTTCGCCGCGCTGACCCGGCCGGGCGACAAGATCATGCGGGTGTCCACCCAAGATGGGGGCCATTTCCTCACCGAGCTGATCTGTCGCTCGTTCGGCCGGGAAAGCTGCACGTACGCCTTCCGCGATATCGGTGAACTCGATCTCGAACGAACGCGGGAGACGTTCGAGCAGGAGCGGCCGAGCCTGCTCTACATCGATGCGATGAACTACCTTTTCCCGCTGCCGATCCAAAAACTGCGCGCGCTCGTCGGCGACACGCCGATCATCTTCGATGCCTCGCATACGCTCGGGCTGATCGGCGGAAAACAGTTTCCCAATCCGTTGGATGAGGGTGCGGACATCATCCAGGCGAACACGCACAAGACCTTGTTCGGTCCGCAGAAGGGTATCATTCTGGGGAACAACCGCGCACTGATGGAACGCATCGGATACACGCTTTCCAACGGTCTGGTCAGCAGCCAGCACACCGCTTCCCTGCTGGCGCTCTGCGTGGCCTTACATGAGCTCTATTCGGAGGGTGAGCGCTACGCCGCGAAAGTGCTGCACACCGCACGCACACTGGCCGCCGCGGTCAACGACGCGGGAATGCCGGTGCTCGGCGGCGACCGAGGGTTCACCAACAACCACATGTTCTTCATGGATGCGCGCCCATTCGGCTCCGGGCTCATCCTTCTCGACAAGCTGATCGCCGCCAACATTTCGGCGAACCGTCTGATTCCCTTCTCCAATGTGGACGCGATCCGCTTCGGAGTCCAGGAGATCGTCCGGCACGGTTACGACGACGACGACCTCGCCCGGATCGCCGGACTCATCAGGAGGGTCGTCGTCGACAAGGAGCCCCCGGAGCGGGTGAAGCCCGAGGTCATCGATCTCGTGCGCGCGCATCCGACCGTGCACTTCACCGGCGAGCGAACCGAGCGACAGGCGCCGCCGAGGCAGCGGAGCGTCGTGACCGACGGGCGCGGAAGGCGGCCGAGATGGGTGGAGATAAACCTCGAACGAGAGGCTGCCGACGTTTCCGATGAGCACTTCCGGCAGTTTTCGACGCTCGGCGCCAAGGCCGGCGTCTTCGAGCACCAGGTGGACTCGGCGGGCAACATCAGCGTATTCACCGGAAAGCGGCTCATCGTCACGGCGACGGGCGCCTATATCAGAAAACTGAGCCCACGCGATCTGGTCGAGGTCTCGGGTTTCGTCGACGGGGCTCTCCAGTGTCGTGGTGAGGGACCGCCGAGCACGGAAGTCTACCTCCATCACCTGCTGCGCGAGCGGTTGGGCGCGCGATTCGTCGTTCATAATCACTATATTCCGGATCACCGGCTCGAGCGGTCGGGGATCGCGAGCATCCCAGCCGAAGAATATGGGAGTGTGCGACTGGCCGAAGCGGCCGTGGAGGCCGCCACCGAGCACAAGGTATTCTACGTTCGCCGGCATGGCCTGGTCTTCTGGGCGACGACCTTCGACGAGTGCTGCGCGTTGCTCGACGATTTCGTGCGCGAGCTGGATCTGATCAAATCGCGTATGGGCTGACGTTGCGATTACCAACGATTTCGCAGCCAAGGTGATAGCATTTCGCGAAACACCGCGTTGGCCCGGAGGAGTAGATGTCCGACAACTCGACCTACGACCAGCTCATCAAGCTTCTGGACGAGAGAGGCGCCAGATATCGTCTTATCGACCACCCGCCGGAGGGGCGAACGGACATCGTGAGCCCCATGCGAGGAAATGAGCTGCGGCAGGCGGCCAAATGCATGGTCGTGATGGTGAAGCAGGGGAAGAAAGTCACCAAGTACGTGCTGGCCGTGGTTCCGGGCGACCGAAAGGTCGACCTTAATGCGATCAAACGCCTCAAGAATGGCACCTATGTCTCATTCGCCAACCCGGAGATCGCGGAGCGCCTGGCCGGCAGCGTCGTGGGCACGATTCTGCCGCTGAGCTTCACCTCCGAGCTCGAGCTCATCGTCGACCCGAAACTGTTCGAAGGGACGGACGAGCTGTTCTTCAACGCCGCACGCCTCGATCGTTCGATGGCTCTGCACGTCGATGACTACAAGGCGATCTCCGACGCGACACTCGAACCGATCTCTCAGGAGTAGCGGCGAGCCCGAAGCGTCCGGACGTCAGGGCATGACCGGGTAACTCATCACGACCACTGCTCTGACGTCCTGGCCGCGGGCCTCATAGAAGTGCGGAGAGTCGGCCGGAAAGATCACGAAATCACCGGAGTCGAGGTCCAGCGACTCCCCGTCGACGCTGATCGTGATCGGCCCCCGGTCGACCACGATGTGCTCGATCGTGCCGGCGATATGGCCGGGACTCTCGATCCGGTAGCCGGCGACGGCGATCCTCAGCCGCCACACCTCTGTGTTCATGCCAGGGCCGATCCGGTGGAACAGCTCCTGTTTGAAGGGCCCCGTGACCTCGGTCGCCCGGAGTGCGACCGGCCCCGGCGGGGGCACCGGCTGGATCAGGTCTCCCAACGGGAGCCGAAGCGCGACGGCGATCGCGGCGATCGTTTCGATGGTCGGGTTGCCCTGCCCCGCCTCGATGTTCGAAAGGGTGGCCTTGCTCACCCCCGATTCGCGGGCCAGCGCCGAGACCGACATCTTGCGGAGTAGCCGCAGTCGCCTGACCTGGGCGCCGACCATGCGCCCCATCTCTCCCGGAGACGTCGGTGAAACTGGAGTCCACGGCTGGCCGGGCGACCGAGAATGCATACGCACATGCTAGGCGTGTGCCGATTCGTGTGCTTCGCGCGACGGCTGCGGTGATTCCGTCGCCGGCCGCTCGCGCCCCTCGTACATCCGGCCTACCGCAGCGGAGACGACGATCAGTGTGCCGCCGATGACCTGCAGCGGGGTGAGGGTGTCTTTCGCGACCGCGACGGCGAACAGCGCGGAGAAGACCGGCTCGGTACTGAGGATCAGACCGACCCGTGTGGAGCTCGAAGCACGGGCGGACCTCAGCTGGACGAAAAAGGCGAAAGAGGTGCCCATGACGCCCAGGTAGGCGATCAGCAGCCAGGCCGAGGGGCGCGTCGACGTGATCGTGGAGACGAGAGGTTCGCCGCTCACGACCGCGGTGAGACCCGCGAGGAGCGCCACCACGACGAACTCGATCAGCGTCAGGTTGACCAGCGACTGCCGCCGGCCCGCCGTCTGCCGGCCGAACAGCGTGATCTGCGTCGCTCTGACCATGGCGGCGCCGAGAATGATGAAGTCGCCCGAGTGCGGGCGAAACCCGTCGGAGAGCAGGAGCAACCCGCAGCCGATCAGGGCGCTCGCCGTCGCCGCGTACACGATCAGGAGCTGTTTTCGCCCGCTGATCACGCGTTCGAGCGCGGGGATCAGAACGACCGATACGGTGATGAGGAATCCCGCGTTCGCGGCCGAGGTGTACCGCACCCCTACGGTCTCCTGGATGAGAATTCCGTACAGCAGCGTGCCGAAGAAGGTGCCCGTGAGCACCTCGTTCCAGGTCAGCTCCCTAAGGGTTTTCAAGGCGAGCAGTGCAATGGCAGGTAGTGCGCACACGAAACGTAACATCAGGAAGGCGGCGGCCGGCGTGTGCTCGCCGACGACCTGCATGACGACATAACTCGACCCCCAGATGATCGCTACCAAGAGTAGCGAGACGTCGTCGACCAGGTGGCCCCTGCTGCTTACTCTAGTGATCACATCGTTCAATATAGTAAACGCGCTTCCGCCGTACAAGCGTGCCGCCCGCCTCTCCCCGCCGTCGTCTTCCGCCGTTCCGCCGTGCCGGCCGGGTGGCTCACCGCGGCCTGCCGGCGGACGTGCTCGCCCGTGGCCTGCCGAGATGGCCGCCGGGCCGCAGGTCGACGCGGTGGTTCGGCGCGGCCCGGTCGAGTCCGGCGACCACCGGGACCGAACGCCGTGGCGCCGCGGCACTTACAACCTTCGTCCGATCCACTACACCTAACGGAGAGTGACATTTTCCTACGAATTCGACATTGCCCGGAGTGATCTGCGCTAATTAGTTTCACCGCAGAAGTCGGCAAATTCCCGAGTCGGAGAAATAAAGGCTGGCAGAAATGGCGCCAAAGAGCGACCGGTACCCGATAACCGCTTTCTGACCAGCGAAAAAAGCCGTTAACGGCGTTGATCCTGCTGCCCGGAATCACATCGGAGATCGCCGGTTATCGGCTGGATCGGACCTTCGTCCGCAGGCTCGGAAATCGAAGCTCCGCCTTGTCCCGGTAAGAGGAGAAGAAAAGATCATGGACCGTCCACTTGAATGGCGAGCCCACCGCATCCACGCTCTCGACCAGACGGTGCTCCCGTTCGACGTCCGACACCTCGCCATCACCAGTGTCACCGAGCTGGTCAGCGCGATCAGGCGCCTCGTCATACGCGGCGCTCCTCTGCTCGGCGCGGCCGGTGCGCTCGGGGTGGCACTCGCGGCGTACCAGGCCGAACGGGAGGGCTGGTCGGCCGAGCGACTCGACCAGGAGATCGGCCGCATCCGCGAGGCCCGGCCCACCGCGGTCAACCTCGCGGGCGGCGTCGACGCGGTCCGCCCGTTCGTCGCCGCCGGACCGGCCGCCACCGAAGAGGCCGCGTTGGCGGAAGTGGGCCGGATCACCGCGGCCAATCGCGAGATCGGCGAGCGCGGTGCGCACCACTTATCCGGATCCGGTTCCGGGCCGCTGCGGATCCACACCCACTGCAACACCGGAGCCCTCGCGTGTGTCGAATGGGGGACCGGGCTGGGGATCATTCGGTCCCTGCACGAGCGCGGCCGTCTGGACCACGTCATCGTGGACGAGACGAGGCCACTGCTCCAAGGCAGCCGTCTCACCTGCTGGGAGCTCGCCGAGCTCGGAATCGAGCACCGCGTCGTGTGCGACGGCGCCGGGCCCTTCGTGATCGCCCAGGGCTGGGCCGACGCCGTCGTCGTAGGCGCCGACCGGATCGCGGCGAACGGCGACGTGGTCAACAAGGTCGGAACTTACGGTCTCGCCCTCGCGGCGCACGAGGCCGGGCTGCCCTTCGTCGTCGCCGCGCCGGAATCGACCATCGACGTGTCGGTGCCGACCGGCGCGGCCATCCCCATCGAGTCGCGCTCCGGGCAGGAGGTGACCCACCTGGCCGGTGCACCGGTGGCGAGAGAGGGCACACAGGCACTGAACCTCGCCTTCGACGTCACCCCGGCGCGGTTGGTCACGGCCATCGTCACCGAACGGCGCGTCATCACGGCCGATGCGCCGATCAGCGCCGGAACCGGCACACGGTGAGCGGCGACCGGACCACGTCCGGGGGCCGCCGTCCCCTGCTCGGCTCCGCGCGCCGCCGCATATCCCTGCGCCTTAACACAGGCTTTATTGCGGCAACCTTCAGGCGCGTCTCAGCGTGACTCCAGCCCGGCGCGCGATTCTCTGAGTATCACCAAATGAGGGATCTTGGGGAGTGAGCGATGGAGACCCACGAGCAGCCGACGGGCGGCCACGAGGAAGAGCCGCGCGATGAGGCGCCACTGGAGTCCGAACGGGAGACCGGCACCTCCCCGGCCGCGTCGGACCAGGCGACGTACGTGCAGGCGTGGCCACCGCCTCCGGCCCCGCGGACGCCGGCCGACGATGAGACCCGACCGGCGCCCGCGCCGCAGGCGCAGCCCGGCGGTTCCGACCAGCAGGAGCCCGGTCGGCAAGAGCCCGGTCAGCAGGCGTACGGCCGGCAGGAATACGGTCATCAGCAGGCGTACGGTCAGCCGGGCTACGGCGAGCAGGCCTACGGACAGCAGGTGCCGGGACAGCAGATGCCGGGCCAGCAGATGCCGGGACAGCAGGTACCCGGGCAGCAGGTGCCGGGGCCGCACGACCGGCCCTACGGTCAGGCGGCGTTCGGCGAGCAGGGGTACGGCCCCGGCCCGGCGTACGGTCCGGGCCCCGGCGGCCATCCGTGGTGGACGACGAAGCGGAAGGCCGCGGCCGGTGGTCTCGCCCTGGCGCTGATCCTCGGCGGCGGTCTCGCCGGCGGCGCCGTGGCCGCGGTGATCGGCGGCAGCAACAGCACGTACGCCAGCCCGACCGCCGTGAAGGGCGCGTCCAACAGGTCGGCCACCGGTGTCGCGGCGATCGCCCAGGCGGTGCAGCCGAGCACCGTGTCGATCACCGCGACGACCCAGCAGGGTCAGGACGGGGGCACGGGCGTCATCATCCGGTCCGACGGCATGATCCTCACCAACAACCATGTGGTCGCGGACGCCGAGGGCGGCGGCCAGATCTCGGTGAAGTTCAGCGACGGCAAGAAGGCCTCGGCGCAGATCGTCGGCACCGACCCGGCGACGGATCTCGCGGTGATCAAGGCGGAGGGAGTGTCGGGGCTCAAGCCGGTGACGTTCGGCAACAGCGATCAGTTGCAGGTCGGCGACCCGGTGGTGGCGATCGGCAGCCCGCTCGGCCTGGAGGGCTCGGTGACGTCCGGCATCATCAGCGCCCTGCACCGTACGCTCACCGAGAGCGGGGATCAGCAGCAACAGCAGCCTCCGGGCTTCCCGTTCGGCGGCGGGCAGGACCAGGGCGGGCAGAACCAAGGCGGGCAGAACCAGGGCGGGCAGAACAGTTCGGGCGGCACCGCGATCGCCGACGCCATCCAGACGGACGCCGCCATCAACCCGGGCAACTCGGGCGGCCCGCTGGTGAACGCCTCCGGCCAGGTCATCGGCATCAACACGGCGATCCTCACGTCGGGCAACAGCAACGGCAACATCGGCGTCGGCTTCGCCATCCCGATCGACACGGCCAAGCAGGTCGCCGACCAGCTCATCAAGACCGGCAAGGCCACGCACGCCTACCTGGGAGTGACACTGTCCGACGCGCAGGGCGACCAGCAGGGCGCCCTGGTGGTGTCCGTGCAGAGCGGCACCCCGGCCGCCTCGTCCGGCCTGAAGGAGGGTGACATCGTCACCCAGGTGGACGGCAAGGCGATCGACGGAGCCGACGATCTGTCCGCGGCGATCCGCGGTCACAGCCCGGGCGACAAGATCTCCCTGACGTACCTGCGCAACGGCGAGAAGCACACGGTGAACATCACGCTGGGGTCCAACGGCGGTACCTGACCGGGAGGCCGCGGTGCCCTGACGCCCGTGGGGCACCGCGGCCGTCCCTCCGCGGTCTACGTGAAGACGGCCCGAGCCGGATCCGGCTCGGGCCGTTCGCGCGATGGGACGCCCGGCAAAGGGGACCTGCCGCCCGGCGAGGGGGATGGCGTCGCGTTCGCCCGATGAGGTGTCAGCTGCCCGGGAAGGTGGGGCTGGGGAAGCCGTCCGAGCCCGTGCCGGACGACACGACGACGTGGTCGCCGGCGCTCAGGCCCGACGTGATGGCGACGTAGCGGTCACTGCGGATGCCCGTGCGCACGGTGCGGACCGTCGTGCGGCCGCCCCGGCGTACCAGGACCGTGGCCTGGCCGTTCGACTTCGGGTGGACCGCGCCGGCCGGCACGTACAGCGTGCTCTCCGCCTGGGCGGTCACCACCTCGACGGTGGCGCTCATGCCCGTACGCAGACCCGCGGGCGGCGTGTCGTCCAGAGAGATCATCACGCCGAACAGCGCCCGGCCGCCGTCGGTCGTCGCGGCGGGGTCGATGCGCGCGACCGTGCCGCGGTAGGTGCGGCCGGGGCTCATCGCGAGGCTGATCTCGGCCGACCGACCGAGCTTCAGCTGGTTGACCTCGCCGAGGGGGAACATCGCCTGGACCTGCAGGTCGTCCAGGTCGCCGAGGGTGATGAAGCCGGTACGGCTCTGGCCGGTCACCTGACCTCCGACCGTGCCGCCGACCGACAGGATCGTGCCGTCGATCGGCGCGGTGAGCTTGGTGGCGGCGAGCGTGCGTTCCGCCTCGCGCTCCTTGACCTCGGCCTGCGTGACGCTCGCGGCGGCCAGCTGCACCGAGTTGACCTGGCAGCCGCCGCCCTTCCCACCGCCGCGGGCGCCGCCGGAGCCCGCGTCCGTACGCCGGCCGCCCCCGGTGTTCCGGCTCGGCCGTGTCGTCGGCTTGGAGCTGTGGGTGGGGGTCCCCGTGGGACGCGACGTGGTCGGTGCCGGCGTCGGCGACGTACGGGTGGGCGTGGGCTTCGAGGTCGGGCTCGGCGTCCTACGCGTCGGCGTGGGCGTCGGGGTCGGGGTCCTGGAGCGGGTGGGCCGGGAGGACGGCCGCGACTTCGTACCGCCGGCCGGCCCCGACCTCTGGCGTCCGCTTCCGGAGGGGTAGTCGGCCTGCTGCGCCTGGCTCCCGCCGCCGGACGCGCCGCCCGCACCGCCGCCGCAGATGCCCTGCTGCGCCTTGCCGTAGGTCTCGTCCGCCGCCGCGACGGCCGCCTTCGCGGCCTCGAGCTGCTCGCGCGCGTCGGTGTCGTCGAGACGCGCGAGGACCTGCCCGGCCCGTACCTTGTCGCCGGAGGCGACCTCGATCTCCCTCACCGTTCCCGACGTGCCGAACACCAGGTCACGGGTGTCGGCGCTCTGGACGGTCCCGGCCGCGCCGGCCGTCGCGGTGACGTCGCCGCGCAGAACCGTCGCCTGCGTGACGGCACGCGCCGGCGCGTCGCCCACCGCCACCAGCCCGCTGGCGAGGGCGACGGCCGCGCCGGCTGCGAGCCAGGGAGGTCTGCGTAGATCGCGTAGGGTGGACCGGTTCACGGACCGAGATCTTCGTGGCCGAAGGTGACGGAGACCCGAGTCTGCCCTGAGAGTTTCCTGAACGACGCCTGCCCGGCCACCACCCCATGACGCGGGCGGTATGCCACCGGCCAGGACCTCTGCCATAAAAGGGGGCAATATGCGGTCGTCGTACGACATCTCCTGGCACGCAGGAACCTTTCAGGGACGAATCAGGTTCGCCCCAGCCGGGTCCGCGACGCTGTAGCGGGTGAAAGCCCTCCTTCGTCGCCGGCGCCTGCTGCTCAACGGCGCGCTGGCTCTTCTTCTCCTCGTCGGCGTCGGCGTCGCCTACCTGTCGCTGCGCGACGACGCGGGCGCCTCGTCGCCCGGCCGCATCGTACGTGTGAGCCGCGGCACCGTCGTGTCCTCGGTCTCGGCCTCCGGCTCGGTGGCCAGCGCGAAGTCCCGTGACCTCTCCTTCGGAACGAGCGGCACGGTCGACTCGATCAAGGTCCAGGTCGGCGACAAGGTGAAGAAGGGGCGGCTTCTGGCGACGCTCGACGACACGAGCGCGCGGGACAACCTGGAGTCCGCCAAGGCCGCGCTCAGCGCCGCCGAGGCGGGCGACACCTCGACCCCCTCCGGCTACTCCAGCTACGTGCAGGCCAAGGCGTCCTACGACAGCGCCGTGCGCGCGCTCGACGGCACCGAGCTCCACGCGCCCTTCAGCGGAACGATCATCTCGGTCAACGGATCGGTCGGCGGCTCCTCCAGCGGGTCGAGCAGTTCGAGCAGCAGTTCCAGCAGCGGCTCCGGAAGCAACGGCGGGGGCGGAGGCGGCGGTTCCGCCTCGACCTCGTCGAGCAGCTCGTCCAACAGCAGCTCGGGCAGCGGGTTCATCACCATCGCCGACACCTCGAAGCTGGACATCAAGGGCGAGTTCACCGAGGCCGACGTCGCGAAGATCAAGAAGGGCCAGCAGGCGTCGGTGACCTTCGACGCCATGCAGGGCACGCGGGCGAGCGGCAAGGTCACCGCGATCGACCAGACCTCGACGACGTCCAACAACGTCGTTCAGTACGGCGTGACCGTCAGCCTCACCGACCCGCCGAGCGGGCTGCGCATCGGCGCCACGGCGACGGTCCAGATCACCACGGCCAGCGCCGAGAACGTCCTGTACGTGCCCACCGCCGCCGTACGGACCGCGGGCGGGCGGGGGACCGTCACGGTCATGTCCGGCGGCAAGCAGGTCACCAAGATCGTGGAGACCGGGATCCAGGGCGCCCAGGGCACCGAGATCAAGTCCGGGTTGAACGAGGGGGATCAGGTGCTGGTCGCCGGCAGCGGGACGACGGGCGGGGGCGGGTTCCCGACCGGCAGGTTCCCCGGCGCGGGCGGCTTCGGCGGCGCCGGCGGCGGAGCCCGGGGCGGAGGCCGCGGATGACCGTCCTCGACGTCCGAGACGTCACCAAGGTGTACGGCGAGGGCGGCACGGCGGTGCAGGCGCTGCGCGGCGTGTCCATGACCGTCGAGCAGGGCGACTACGTCGCGATCATGGGCGCGTCCGGCTCCGGCAAGTCGACGCTGATGAACATCCTCGGCTGCCTCGACGTGCCCACCTCCGGCCGTTACCTGCTCGACGGCACCGACGTGGGCACGCTGGACGAGCGCAGGCTCGCGATCGTGCGCAACCGCAAGATCGGATTCGTCTTCCAGTCCTTCAACCTCATCCCGCGGATGAGCGCGCTCGCCAACGTCGAGCTGCCGCTCGCGTACGGCGGGGTGAAGGCGGCCGACCGCCGACGGCGGGCGCTCGCCGCCCTCGACCGCGTCGGGCTCAGCGAGCGGGTCGACCACGAGCCGAACGAGCTGTCCGGCGGCCAGCAGCAGCGCGTGGCGGTCGCGCGGGCCCTCGTCACGGCGCCCGCGCTGCTGCTCGCCGACGAGCCGACCGGCAACCTGGACACGAAGTCGACCACCGACGTGCTGGAGGTCCTCGACGGCCTCAGCGCCGCCGGTCGCACGATCGTGCTGATCACGCACGAGAACGATGTGGCACGCCACGCCAAGCGGGTGATCCGCCTGGTCGACGGCCTGATCGTCGACGACCGGCGCAGGGCGCACGTGGACGAGCCGCCGCCCGGGCCGGTGGGGCTGCGATGACCGCGAACGGTGAGCGACCGGTGAACGCGAGCGGGTCCGGGGCGGCGAGCGTGGCGACGGGCGAGGTACGAGCGCTCCGCGGAGCGAGTGAGGAGCGGTGAGCGACCGATGAGTCTCGAAGTCCTCAAGTTCGCGCTCCGCGGCCTGGCGGCCAACAAGCTCCGCAGTGGCCTGACCACGCTGGGCATCCTGATCGGCGTCGGCGCGGTGATCCTGCTCGTGGCGGTCGGCAACGGCTCGTCCAAGCAGGTGCAGCAGAACATCGAACGGCTCGGCACCAACACGCTGACCGTCATGCCCTCGACATCGCGCGGCGGCGGGCGCGGCGGCGGCGTCATCGCCCGTGTGTTCGGCGGCGGTGCCCCCGGCGCCGGGGCGCAGCAGCAGACCGGGCCGCGGACGCAGGCGCACGACCTGACCGTCGACGACGCGCGGGCGATGGCCGACGCGTCGGCGGCCCCGTCGGTCAAGAGCGTCTCCCCGGTGGTCAACGCGTCCTCGGCGAACGCCGCGTACGCGGGGACCAGCCACACGATCCAGCAGTTCGTCGGCACCTACCCGACGTACTTCGAGGCGTCCAACGACCCGGTCGAGCGCGGCAGCTACTTCACCAACGACGACGTGCTGAACGACCGCAAGGTCGTCGTGATCGGGCAGACCGTGAACGAGGACCTGTTCGGCACGGTCGACGCGGTCGGCAAGCAGATCACCGTGAGCGGCGTGAACTTCACCGTCGTGGGGGTGCTCAAGACCAAGGGCTCGTCGGGCTTCCAGGACGCCGACGACGTGGCGATCGCGCCGCTGCCGGCCGTCCAGGAGAGCCTGACCGGGTACGGCGCGCTGAACCAGATCGTCGTGCAGGCCAAGACACCCAAGACCGTCGACGCCGCGCAGTCGGAGATCACCGACATCCTGAACCAGCGGCACGGCATCAGCGGCAGCAACACGGCGGACTTCCAGATCATGAACCAGGCGACACTTCAGTCGGCGATCAGCAGTAGCAGCAAGACGTTCACCGTGCTGCTCGGCGCGGTGGCGGCGATCAGCCTGCTGGTCGGCGGCATCGGCATCACCAACATCATGTTGGTGACCGTGACCGAGCGGACCCGCGAGATCGGCATCCGCAAGGCGATCGGCGCGCCGCGCGGCGCCATCCTCGGCCAGTTCCTCGTCGAGGCGACCGTGCTCAGCCTCCTGGGCGGGCTGCTCGGCGTCGCCGCGGGTGTGATCGGCAGCGAGTTCAAGGTCGTGGGGGTCAAGCCGGTCATTGTCCCCAGCTCGATCGTGCTGGCCCTCGGGGTCTCCATCGCGATCGGCCTGTTCTTCGGCAGCTATCCCGCCAACCGCGCGGCCAAGCTCCGGCCCATCGAAGCCCTCCGCCACGAATAGGGAGCAACCGTGACTGGAACCCGGCGCAAGACGAACGACGCGCCACCTGAGGCCCTCGATGTGCCCCCCGAGGATCTGCTGAACACCCCGCCGTTCGAGGGCGACCTGGCCGAGGAGCTCAAGGCCGACGACCGGCCGAGGCGCCGGCCGCCGTCGGCGACCGTTCTGCTGGTCGCGGGCGTCCTGCTGGTGGGCGGCTTCGTCGGCGGCGTCCAGGCCGACCGCCACTGGGGCGCCAAGAAGTCCTCGTCCGACCCCGCGGCGCTGCTCGGTCAGCTCCGGAGGAGCGCCGGGGGCCAGGCCGGAGGCTTCGGCGGCGGTCCCGGCGGCTTCGGCGGCCAGAACGGCCAGAACGGCCGGCAGGGCGGCGCCCCGACGGCCGGGGGCGGTACGGCCGGCGGTGGCACGTCGGGCACGGTCAAACTCGTGGACGGCGACACCATCTACGTCCAGACGCCGAACGGGATCGTCCGCGTGAAGACGACCGGCTCCACGAAGGTCACCATCGCCAAGAAGTCGACCGCCAAGGCGCTCAAGGCCGGTTCCAAGGTCGTGGTGCAGGGCACCGCGGGCCAGGACGGCACGGTCACGGCGACGAGCGTCCAGGGCGGCTGACCGCGCGGACGGCGAGACAGCCCCGGACCGCGCGGCCGGTGAAGGCGAGCCGCGCGAGGCTGGCGGCCGCGGCCACCCCCGCCGGGAACGCGGCGATCCCGGCGGGAGCGGCGGCCTGGACGGCGAGCAGGACGAGCAGGGTGAGGTCGATCGGCGCGGTGCCGCCGGCGGCGATCGCCGCGGTGACGAGGGGACGGCCGGGGAGCCGGCCGGTGAACCGGCCGGTGGCGGCCACGGTGAACAGGGCCCCGGCGATGGCCGTCGCGAGTGCGATCACGGCGAGATGGACGACCGGCCGGGCCCCGGCCGGCGGACCGTCCCAGTGCCAGGGCGGAACGGGCCGGCCGCCGATGCCGCCGGTCATGGCGGTGGCCACCCACAGGAGGCCGATCAACGGGCCGGCCGTCACCAGGGGCAGCACGACGCGGCGGGCCTGGGCGGCGGCCAGCTCGGCGCGGAATCCCTCGGCGACCCGCGCGGCGTCACCGAACTCGCCGACGGCGGCGCGCGCGGCCTGGAGGGGACTCAGCCCGGCGGAGCGGTGGGCGTCGGACGCGTCGGCGAGACCGGCCCGCAGCTCGGCGATGATGTCGCGGCGCGCCCCGGCCGGGCCGTTCAGCCGGGCGGCGACCTCGTCCAGGTAGGCCGCGATGACCTCCGGCCCGGCGCCGGAGCCGCCGGTCACGGTGTCGCCGGCCGCCGATGCGGCCCGAGCAGGGTGGTGACGGCGGCGGAGAACTCCTGCCAGGCATGGCGCTCGTCGGACAGCGCCCGGCGGCCGTTCGCGGTGAGCTCGTACACGCGACGCCGCCGCCCGCCCTCCTCGGACCAGCGAGCGCGTACGTGCCCGGCCCGCTCGAGGCGGCGCAGGGCGGGATAGACCGTGCCGGTGGGCAGGTCGAACCGGCCGCCGCTGCCCGCGCGCAGGACCTCCATGACCGCGTAGCCGTGGCGGGGACCGTCCTCCAGCGCGGCCAGCAGCATGCCGTCCAGATGACCCTTCAACGCTTGCGCACTCATACGTAGCAAAGCTACCGTCGGCAATATGAGTAGTAAAGCTACATGTAGTGATACTGCTGTCGAGCGAAGACCGGTCCGGTACGGGTTCACGCACGGCCGGGCGCTCGCGTACTGGTCGGCCACCGTCATGGTGGCGGCCGAACTCGGGGTCGGCGGACTGTGGGACGTCGCGCGCATCCCGTACGTCCGCGACCTCGTGGTGCACCTGGGCTATCCGCCCTATTTCCTGGTGCTGATGGGCTCCTGGAAGATGCTGGGCGCCGCCGCCCTGCTCGTGCCGGGGTACGCGCTGCTGAAGGAGTGGGCCTACGCGGGCGCCTTCTTCACCTACAGCGGGGCCATCGTGTCCCACCTGGTCACCGGCTACGCCCTCGGCGAGCTGGTGCCGCTCACCGTGATCGCGGCGCTGACCGTCGTGTCCTGGTCGCTGCGCCCTCCGAGCCGCCGCACCCACCGCTTCGCCGCGCGCTGACCGGGCCCGTAAAGCGGGGAGCCGCGCGGGGGAGGGAACCCGCGCGGCTGGGGGACCCGCGCGAGGGAGGAGAGCTCGCGCGGGCGTCTGGGTCAGCTCGGCGACGGACGCGGGGAGAACGTCGGGAGCAGCGGCTTGCAGGTCTTGAGGGCCTTGGCGACCTTCGGGTCCGCCGTGTCGAGACCGCCGAAGAGGCCCGCGCCCGGCGAACGGCGGGCGCCCGGGGTGCGCTGGGCTCCGGGCGTGCGCTGGGCGCCCGGCGTGGGGGTCGGCAGCTTCACTCCGTGGTCGGACAGGCAGCTGCGGTACGCCTGAAGCTCCTGCATGCCCTGCCCGCCGAAGCGGCCGCCTCGCGGGGCCAGCGACCGGCAGGCCTGAACCGCCTGCTGGTTCGCGCCGCCGCCGAAGAAACGGCCGCCGCCTCCTGAGGGACGGCCCGAGGGGCGGCCCGAGGGACGCGCGGTCGGGATGTTCACTCCGTGTTGTTTCAGGCAGGCGGCGTACGCGGCGAAACCGCTCGAGGACGCCGATCCGGAAGGCGAGGTCGCCGCCTTGTCACCCGAGGAGGACCCGCAGGCCGCGGTGAGGAGCAGTGCGGCACCCGACGCCAGCAACACTCCGCCCTGGAGGATTCGCATGATGCCGGATGGTGGCCCACCATCCTGGAGCCTGCCTCAGGCGAACCTGAAAGGTTCCCCAACGCCGGGGTGACGGACGCTCAGAACGTGATGTTGCCGTGGATGTCGCGCGCCTGCAGGACGTTGCCGTGCACCTCACCGCTCATCGAGTTGGTCACGTCGCCGCTCCCGGCGATGGTCTGCTCGGCGGCGGCCACCCAGTGGCGCAGCTGGGCGGCGGCCCGCGGGTCGCGGCTGGAATCGTCCACGAGCGCCTGCGCGAGGGCGTGGATCGCGTCGGGGTCACCCGGCCGCTCGCCCAGGCGCTTCACCGCCTCGACGGACGCCGTGTTGCGGCCGAAGAGACGTCGGACGGTCGAGGTCAGCGACTGCCACAACTGTTCGCCGGCCTTTTCCGTGGTGCCGTTGAAGATCTTCGACAAGAGCGAGACCAGCGCCGAGACCGAAATCAGATCCACTATCCACACTCCGCCCTTGATGACTCCTGTGCATAGATTAGTTCGCTTGACCCGCGCATCCGCGGAAATCGCGGTGGGCAATTGCGGCCGGTGCCCCGCCGGGCCGGCGTACGACGGCCACTACGGTGGAACCATGGGCCGCAACGGTGAGGGCCCGAGCACGGCACCAGCGCAGATAACCGGCAAGATCCCGGAGAGCCGATGAACCGGTTGAAGGACGCCACCAGCCCGTACCTGCTGCAGCACGCCGGCAACCCCGTGCACTGGTTCCCCTGGGGTGATGACGCCTTCGAGGAGGCCCGGCGCAGAGACGTCCCGATCCTGCTCTCGGTCGGCTACAGCGCCTGTCACTGGTGCCACGTCATGGCGCACGAGTCGTTCGAGGACGCCGCGACGGCGCGGATGATGAACGACCTGTTCGTCAGCGTCAAGGTGGACCGCGAGGAGCGCCCCGACGTCGACGCCGTCTACATGGAGGCCACCCAGGCGATGACGGGCCAGGGCGGCTGGCCGATGACCGTGTTCATGACGCCGTCGGGCGAGCCGTTCTACTGCGGCACCTACTTCCCTCGTGCGCACTTCCAGCAGCTCCTCCAGGCCGTCTCCCAGACGTGGCGCGAGCGGCGCGACGACGTCCTCGCGCAGGGCCAGAAGGTCGTCGGCGCGCTGAGCGGCACGGCCGGCCTCGGGGGCGGCGCCGTCCCGTCGGAGGAGGTCCCGGCCGCCGCCGTACGCGGGCTCGCCGAGGGGTACGACCGGGCGCACGGCGGGTTCGGCACGGCGCCGAAGTTCCCGCCGTCGATGGTGCTGGAGTTCCTGCTGCGCCACGCCGCGCGGCGCGGCGAGGGGCGGGAGACGGCCCTGGAGATGACGAACGCCACGCTCACGGCGATGGCGCGAGGCGGCATCTACGACCAGCTCGGCGGCGGCTTCGCCCGCTACTCCGTGGACGCCGCCTGGGTCGTGCCGCACTTCGAGAAGATGCTGTATGACAACGCCCTGCTCGCCCGCGTCTACGCGCACTGGTGGCGGCTCACCGGCGCCGACGAGGGCCGGCGGATCGCCCTGGAGACCTGCGACTGGATGCTCGGCGACCTGCGGACCGCCCAGGGCGGGCTGGCCAGTGCCCTCGACGCCGACAGCGAGACGCCGGAGGGCACGCACGAGGAGGGCGCCTACTACGTCTGGACCCCCGAGCAGCTCACCGAGGTCCTCGGCGCCGACGACGGCGCGTACGCCGCGGAGCTGTTCGAGGTCACCGGCACGTTCGAGCACGGCACCTCGGTCCTGCAGCTCCCGCGCCCGCCGGAGGACCGTGAGCGGTACTCCCGGGTGCGCGCGGCACTGTGCGCGGCCCGTGCCCGGCGCGTCCCGCCGGGACGGGACGACAAGGTCGTGGCCGCCTGGAACGGCCTGGCGATCGCGGCGCTCGCCGAGTGCGGGGCGTACTTCGACCGGCCCGACCTGGTCGAGGCCGCGGTCGGGGCCGCGCGGTTGCTGCGCGACGTCCACTGGCGCGACGGGCGGCTGCGGCGCACCTCCCGTGCGGGGAGGGCCGGCGACAACGCGGGCGTGCTGGAGGACTACGCCGACCTGGCCGAGGGGCTCATCACGCTGTACGGCGTGACCGGCGACGCGGCGCACGCGGAGTTCGCCGGCGAGCTGCTCGACGTCGTGCTCGACCGGTTCGCCGACGGCCAGGGCGGGTTCTTCGACACGGCCGACGACGCCGAGCGCCTGTGGAAGCGTCCCCAGGACCCGACCGACAACGCGACGCCGTCCGGTCAGTTCGCCGCGGCCGGGGCGCTGCTGTCGTACGCGGCGCTCACCGGCTCGGCACGGCACCGCGACGCGGCCGCCGCCGCGCTCGCCCCGGTGGTGCCGCTCGCCGAGCGGCACGCGCGGTTCGCCGGCTGGGGCCTGGCCGTCGTGGAGGCGCTGCTCGCCGGTCCCCTCGAGGTCGCGGTCATCGGCCCGGCCGACGACCCGCGCACCCGTGACCTGCACCGCACGGCCCTGCTGAGCCCGGTGCCCGCCGTCGTGGCGACCGGTGGCGGCGTCCCGCTGACGGAGGGCCGCACGCCCGTCGACGGCCGCCCCGCGGCGTACGTGTGCCGGGAGTTCACCTGCCGCATGCCGGTCACCGAGACCGCCGCACTCGAGAACGAGCTGACGGCAGGCTGAATTCGGTCACTGCGGACATTCATTTCCTAACGCTGCGTCCGCCCCGAAAGGCCGCTCATTGGAATTTCTGTCAACATAGGCGCCGAACGGTCTTGATCTTTCAGTTATCGGGGTGTTACCTCAATGGCGGGCGCCTGTACGCGCGATGCGGCCGGGCGGAGACGAGTGGTCCATACGGTGCATGGGTAGACGACCGTTGCCCGGTGGGCCATAGTCGTACGACACAGCGGGGATGAGGAGGGGTGCTGTGCGCTGGCCGAGCCGCCGCCGCATGCTGCCGACGGTCATTGGCGTCACACTCGTCACCACGGTCGCCGCGGACATCGCGGTCGTCGTCGCACGTGACCAGAGCGGCACCACGGCCGGACCGGCCGACGAACGTCTCGTGGCCGCGGCCGACCCCGCGGGCTACACGCCCGGCGCGGTCTCCGCGCTGCGGAAGGAGATCGTCCCCCACGTCCTCGTCGCCTCCGAGCAGACCATCCCCGCGGCGTACGTCGAGGCGGTCCGGCACGTGAAGGGCGTCAAGGCCGTCGAGGTGGTCGACGCGGCCCGCGCGTTCGTCGCCGGCAAGCGCGTCGGCGTGATGGGCGTCGAGCCCTCGACCTTCCGCGCGTACACGCCCGAGGCCAGCGCCAAGTCCGACGCGCTGTGGCGCAACATCTCCGGCGGCGACGTCGCCATCTCCTTCACGATGGGCAAGGACGGCGGCGTCCCGCTCGCCTCCTGGACCCAGATCGGCGGCACCGACCACAAGACCGCGGTGCGCGTCGGCGCGTACGCCACGATGGGCATCGGCCAGGTCGACGCGGTCGTCTCGCACGCCACCGCGCGCTCCATCGGCATGCCGTCCGGCAACGCGCTGCTCGTCAGCGCGCCGCACACCGACGTCGCGAAGCTCCGCAAGGCGCTCGCCAAGGTGCTGCCGCACGGCGCGAAGACCGCGGCGCTGGAGTCGCGGTACGACGGCACGAGCGCGCCGGGCAGCGCGCCGAACGGCAGGGTCATGACCGCGCCCCAGGTCAACACGGTCATCCGGGCGGCCGAGTCGAAGATCGGCATGCCGTACGTCTGGGGCGGCGAGTCCGACGCGGAGGGCGGCTACGACTGCTCCGGGCTCGTGCAGTACGCCTTCGCGAAGGCCGGCATCCGGATGCCGCGCACCGCCGACATCCAGGCGTTCACCGGCTGGCGGCTGCCCTTCAGCCAGGCGCAGCCGGGCGACCTGCTCACCTGGAAGAACGACCCGACCTTCAACGGCGTTTCGCACATCGCCATCTACCTCGGCAACAACAAGATGGTCGTCGCGCCGCACACCGGCACCGACGTGCAGATCCAGACGGTCTACATGACCAACTTCTGGGGCGCGATCCGGGTCAACCCGCAACTCGCCGCCCGCAAGGCCGGCGGCGCCTGAGCGAGGTCCTCCCTCCCTGACAGTTCAACCGGCCGCGGCCGAGTGTCCGTGGCCGGTCCCCGCGAGCCGTTCGTCCGTCGTCGCCTCGTCGCCCTGCGGGGCACCCGTGCCCTCGACCTCGTGCTGGCCGGTTCGGCGTTAGTGTGTAATCATGATTACATGACTACGAACGATGGGCTGGAGAAGCTGCGCGGGTGGTTCACGGGGCGGCTTCCGGACGAATGGTTCGAGGGCGCTCCCGAGGTCGTGCTGGACCGCGAGGAGATCAGCGTGATCGGCCGGCTGGCCGAGCCGAAGGCGGCCGACGGCGCCTCCGCGGCCGAACGCTCCGGCGTCATCGCTGGCCACGTGCAGCGCTTCCGCGAGGACACGCGTGAGCGCCGCGTCGACATCGCCCGCGAGGCCGAGCACCGGTTCGGCCGCAAGGTCTCCTGGGGCGTCCGCTGCGGGGACGAGACGACGATGTTCACCCAGCTGTCCGTGCCGGTGATGACGCGGCTGCGGCAGTCGGAGCGCAGAGTGCTGGACACGCTCGTGGACGCGGGCGTGGCGCGGAGCCGCAGCGACGCCCTGGCGTGGTGCGTGCGCCTGGTCGGCAAGAACGCCGACGACTGGCTGGCCGAGCTCCGCGACGCCCTGCAGCACGTCGAGCGGGCGCGCGCCGCCGGCCCCCAGGTGTGAGCATGCCCGGCCGCTAAAACGTGCCGGCAACACAACCGAAACAAATGAGAATCGCGAAACAGGTCTAATCCATAGGTCTAATCCAAAGGTCTATGCCAAAGGTCTAAACCAATAACACGAAAGCGTTCTCGCTAAACCGGCCCCGGCCATGTTATAAATCGTTCCTCCGGGTACACTCGGAAAAACCCCTGGTCATTCAGCCGAGGGGCGTCCCGGCTTGAAGGAGCGATCGTGGCGTACGAAGTCAAGGCCAGTTCCGTGGAGTGGAACCCCGGCCCGGAGCGACTACGTGAACTCACCGAGAAGATGCCCAACTCGTCGGTCACGGAGTTCGCCAACGTCGTGGTGAAGACGAGGGTCGACAGTCGCAGCGCCAAGTCGACCTACATCGTCGAGGACTCGACCAACACCACCAAGCAGACCATCACGCGGGCCGAGTACGACCGCGTCGCGGCCGCACAGGAGGCCTACCTCGCCCGGCAGGACGTGGTCGTCGTCGACGGCTACATCGGCAGCGACCCGGAGTTCCGCACCCGGGCGCGCCTCGTCATCGAGGCCTCGAACGCCAACATCGCGGGGATGCAGCAGCAGCTCTACTACCCGGCCGGGGAGGACTACGACCCGGCGACGTGGGACCCGCACACGACGGTCGTCTACACGCCGAACCTGCCGATGGAGGGCTACCCGAACGACCGCCTCATCGCCGTCGACCTCAATTCCAACATCACGCGCGTCTTCAATTCGGACTACTTCGGTGAGTCCAAGAAAGGCGGCCTGCGAATGTGGAACAACATCGTCTACAAGCGCGGCGGTCTTTCTTTGCACGCGGGCTGCAAGGTCATTCCGGTGGGCGGCGAGAACAAGACCGTGTTGATCGTCGGGCTCTCCGGAACCGGCAAGACCACGACGACTTTCACCACCCAGCTCGGTAGTAAGCCGGTGCAGGACGACTTCATCGCGCTGATGCCGCAGGGGCGCGTTTACACCACCGAGAACGGCTGCTTCGCCAAGACCTTCGGCCTCGACCCGGAGTTCGAGCCGACGATCTACCACGCGACGACCAAGCCGGACGCCTACCTGGAGAACGTCTCCGTCGACGAGAACGGCAAGGTCGACTTCTTCGACACGTCGTACACCAAGAACGGGCGTACGACCTGGCCGTTCAAGTACGTCGACCCGTGGCCGGCCGACCAGGTGGAGCCCGCGGAGTTCCTGCTGATCCTCAACCGCAACGAGAACATCGTCCCGGGCGTGGCGCGCCTGGACCGCGCGCAGGCCGCGGCGTACTTCATGCTCGGCGAGACCACGGGCACCAGCGCCGGCGGCAAGGACGAGGAGGGCAAGTTCCTCCGCGTGCCCGGCACCAACCCGTTCTTCCCGCGCGACATGGCCGACATGGGCAACCGCATGCTCGAACTGCTCGACGGCCACGAGATGCGGGTGTTCGTGCTCAACACCGGCCGCGTCGGCGGCGGCGAGGGCGACGACCGCAGCAAGAAGGTGAAGATCCCGCACTCGTCGGCGATCGTGCAGGCCATCGTGGAGGACACCATCGAGTGGGAGCAGGACCCCGACTTCGGCTACGAGGTCGCGTCCTCCCTGCCGGGCATCGACGACATGGACATCCTGCAGCCCCGGCGGCTGTACGAGCGGCAGGGCCGCCTCGACGAGTACAACGCGATGGTGCAGCGGATGAAGACCGAGCGGCGTGAGTACCTGGCGTCGTTCCGCGGCCTCGACGAGGCGATCCTGAAGTCCATCCGCTGACCGCGCCGGCCGGAGACGCGCTGAGACGCGTTGAGAGGCACCCTCATCCGTTGAGGGTGCCTCTCAACGTGTCCGGCGAGGCTGGTGGGTACCTGGGGGTTTTCCGGCAGTTCATCCGTACGGGCCCCGCATGCGGAGCTGAGCGCGATAATTGACTGCTCACACCATGGCGCGGAACTGGGAGTAGGTGCGGCTCATGAGCCTGCGGGACCTTGTCTACAAGCTGTACGAACGACGGCTTGAGGCGAGGCTGAACCCCGACGCGAACCCGCGCCACATCGGTGTCATCCTCGACGGCAACCGGCGGTGGGCCCGCTCGATGGGCATCGCCGACATCAACACCGGCCACCAGCGCGGCGCCGACAAGATCTCCGAGCTGCTCCAGTGGTCGCAGGAGACGGGCGTGGAAGTGGTCACGCTGTGGCTGCTGTCCACCGACAACCTCGGCCGGCCCGCCGCCGAGCTGGAGCCCCTCCTGGAGATCATCGAGAACACCGTCGAGGACCTCGCCGCGCAGGGGTGGCACGTCAAGCCGGTCGGCGCGCTCGACCTCCTCCCCGACAAGACGGCGCGTGTCCTGAAACATGCCGAAGAAAGCACATCCGATGCCCCCGGCCTGATTGTGAACGTCGCAGTTGGGTATGGAGGTAGACGTGAGATCGCTGATGCGGTGCGCTCACTCCTGCACGAACAGGCGAGCAGGGGCACCAGCATCGAGGAACTCGCCGAGGTCCTCGACGTCGAGCACATTGCCGAGCATCTCTACACCCGTGGCCAGCCCGACCCGGATCTCGTCATCCGCACGTCGGGAGAGCAGCGCCTTTCCGGCTTCATGCTCTGGCAGAGCGCCCACTCGGAGTTCTACTTCTGCGAGGCCTTCTGGCCTGACTTCCGCAAGGTCGACTTCCTGCGGGCGATTCGCGCCTACGCCGCGAGACATCGTCGCTACGGCTCCTGAACCACCTGGTCGGCTCTTCTCTGCCGGGTGGGACGGCGGCTCCGGCGTCGAAACAGGTCCCCCCGAGGAAAGGACGCCTCCTCAGGCGGTCCGCCTGGGCAGGTGCCCGAAGGAGAACGAGTGGCCAGATCAGCCGCCACCCGGCGCACGTACGTCCTCGACACCAGTGTCCTGCTGGCCGACCCGGGAGCGCTGACCCGGTTCGCCGAACACGAGGTCGTACTCCCGATCGTCGTGATAACCGAGCTCGAGGCCAAGCGTCACCACCCCGAGCTGGGCTACTTCGCCCGCGCCGCGCTGCGGACGCTCGACGACCTCCGGCTCGCGCACGGTCGGCTCGACGAACCCCTGCCCATCGGCGACGAGGGTGGAACGGTCCGGGTCGAGCTCAACCACAACGACCCCTCGGTGCTGCCGGCCGGGTTCCGGCTCGGCGACAACGACACGCGCATCCTCTCGGTGGCGCGGTCGCTGTCCCAGGAGGGGCACGACGTCGTTCTCGTCTCCAAGGACCTGCCGCTGCGGGTCAAGGCGGCCTCCGTCGGGCTGACGGCGGAGGAGTACCGCGCCGAGAAGGTGGTCGAGACCGGGCACACCGGCATGGCCGAACTCGAGGTGTCCGCCGAGCAACTGGAGCGGCTGTACGACGCGGGCCAGATCGAGCTGGACGAGGCACGGGACCTGCTCTGCCACACCGGCCTGCGGCTGCTCTCCGGCGGAGGCTCCGCCCTCGGCCGGGTCATGCCCGACAAGTCCGTACGCCTGGTCCGCGGCGACCGTGAGGTCTTCGGCCTCCACGGCCGGTCGGCGGAGCAGCGCGTCGCCCTCGACCTGCTGACCGACGAGGACATCGGCATCATCTCGCTCGGTGGCCGGGCCGGCACGGGCAAGTCCGCGCTGGCCCTGTGCGCCGGCCTGGACGCCGTGCTCGAGCGGCGCCGGCACCGCAAGGTCGTGGTGTTCCGCCCGCTGTACGCGGTCGGCGGCCAGGAGCTCGGCTATCTGCCCGGCACCGAGAACGAGAAGATGTCGCCGTGGGGCCAGGCGGTGTACGACACGCTCTCGGCGATCACCACCCCGGAGGTCATCGAGGAGGTCCTCGACCGCGGCATGCTGGAGGTCCTCCCGCTGACCCACATCCGCGGCCGCTCGCTGCACGACTCCTTCGTGATCGTCGACGAGGCGCAGTCTCTCGAACGCGGGGTGCTGCTCACCGTGCTGTCGCGGATCGGCGCGGGCTCGCGCGTCGTGCTCACCCACGACATCGCACAGCGTGACAACCTGCGGGTGGGACGGCATGACGGTGTCGTCGCGGTGGTCGAGAAGCTCAAGGGTCACCCGCTGTTCGCGCACGTCACCCTGACCAGGTCCGAACGCTCGCCGATCGCCGCCCTCGTGACCGACACGCTCGGCGACGTCGGCGTCTGATCCGTCCCGTACGCGACCCCTCGGCACCTCCGGGAGCCGGGGGGTTTTCGTCACGCTGCGAAGTCGCCGAGCGGTTTCCGGTAATTATGTGACCAAAGTCACAGTGTATGGGAGAAAGCTTGGAAAGTGCTGATAGTCGGGTTAATTGAGCGCTCTGTTCCTAAAGTGACATGGTTCGACGTGAGATCAGTCACGGCATTCCGGTTGCGGGGTACCCCCCGTCTTCGTGCAGTCTTGGGCGCCGTAAGCACTCCAGTGGGACAGCCCCCCGGTCCCGGCGTTCACCCCCCGCCGTACGCCGTCACGGAGGGCGTGCCCCACCCAGGGAATCGACGGCCGCGCCGAGCGCGTCCGCGCCGGTTCCTGGAGTGAGGACATTCGCACGTGTGCCCATGCGCGTGCGACCTTCGGAAGGACCGCCTTGTACGGAGACCAATTCAGGTCACCCGGACGAGACGATCGACAGGACGGCGCCACCCCCCAGCCGGCGCCGTGGGAGACCGGCAGCGGCCCGGCTCCGGCGCCGCACGACGACCTCAAGGTCGCCGGCGCCCCGCTCAGCGCACCCTCCGCCCAGGACGACGGCGCGTACGAGACGCCGTCGTACGAGACGCCCTCGTACGACACCGGTGCCTACGACACGACCGCCTACGCCCACGACGCGTCCGACGGCAACCCCACCGCCGCGTACGACCCCATGGGCCAGGCGTCCGACAACACGGCGCACGACATCCCCGTGTACCAGCCGGAGTACGAGCCGGAGCCCATGGCCACGTCGGCCATGCCGCCCTACGGCGGCCCCGGGGCGGACCCGGCGCCCGACTTCGAGGACATGCGGCGCAGTCCCAGCGCGAGCAACAAGCGGCTGATCCGGTTCGCCGCGGTCGCCGCGGCCGTCGCCGTGGTCGGCGGCGGAGGCGTCGCCTGGGCGGTGACCGGCGGCTCATCGAGCAAGCACAGCAACCCTCCGCAGGTGCAGGCCCAGGCCCCGGCCCCCGCGCCGCTGACCGACGCGCAGCGGGCGGACGCCGAGAAGCGGCGCCAGAAGGAGCTGAAGAAGCGCGCCTCCCGCGCCGCCCGCGATCAGGTGGTCCGGCCGAAGCTCATGGCCAAGGGCACGCCCCCGCCGAAGCCGAAGCCGAAGACCCCCAGCGCGGGCGACCCGGTGCCGGCGAGCGAGGCGCAGCGCATCGCGCGCTCGCTGCTGCCGAGCTACGGGTGGAGCCCGAGCTCGCAGTTCGGCTGCCTGGTCAACCTGTGGAACCGCGAGAGCGGCTGGAACGTCCACGCCGCCAACCCGTCCGGGGCGTACGGCATCCCGCAGGCCAAGCCGGGCTCGAAGATGGCCAGCGCCGGGCCCGACTGGCAGAACAACGCCACCACCCAGATCAAGTGGGGCCTCGGCTACATCAAGGACCGGTACAGCACCCCCTGCGGGGCCTGGTCGCACTCCCAGTCCACCGGTTGGTACTAAGGCCCGGGTCCATCGTGGTTCACAACTCCATACGTCGTTCCGCTCTGCCGAAGGCCGTCGCCGTGCTGGCCGGCCTCGGCGTCGCGGCCGGACTGGCTCTGGCGGCGCCCGCACGCGCGGCGTCGCCGAGCACGGCCGCGGCGCGGATCGTCGCGGCACGGCACCACAAGAAGCCCGGCACCGGCCACCGGCGTCACCACGTCACGCGCCAGGGGCAACGTAACGGCGCGGCGGCCGCAAAGAACCGGTAACGGCCCGGCACGGATGCCGCCCGCGCGGGTGTCGCCCCGCCGGGCCCGCGGACAGTTTCCTGGCTGTGCATCGATACATCATCCGGATCGCGGCGGCCATCGGCTGCGCCGTCACGGTGGGCCCCTGGGCGCCCGGCCGTACGGCGACGGCGGAGGTCCGCGCCGACCATGACTCCGCACACGACTCCGGGCGCGTCGAGGCCCTGGAGATCTCGGCGCCTCTGCGGAACCGGTTGCTCGCCGTGGCGCTCATGACCCCGCGCGGCTGGTCCGACCGGCAGTGGCGCTGTCTGGACCGGCTGTGGACGCGCGAGAGCAACTGGAACCACCTGGCCCGCAACCGGTCGTCCGGGGCGTACGGCATCCCGCAGGCCAAGCCGGGATCGAAGATGGCCAGCGCCGGCGACGACTGGCGCAGCAGCGCGGCGACGCAGATCAAGTGGGGGCTCGCCTACATCGCCCGCCGGTACGGCACCCCGTGCGCCGCCTGGGACCACGCCGAAGCCGCGGGCTGGTACTGACGCAGGTCGTGAACCTCTCGGAGCGCGGGCCTCAGGACCCGCTCGGCCGGGTCATCGCGAGCGTGTCCAGCGCGGCGTCGAGCTGTTCGAGCGTCAGGTCGCCGCGGTCGACGTACCCGGCGTCGAGCACGACCTCGCGGATGGTCCGGCGCTCGGCGAGCGCCCGCTTGGCCACCTTCGCGGCCTCCTCGTAGCCGATGTAGCGGGTGAGCGGCGTGACGATGGCCGTGGACGACGCGGCGTACTCCCGGCCGCGCTCGGCGTCGGCCTCGATCCCGTCGACGCACTTGTCGGCGAGGACGCGGGAGACGGCGGTCAGCAGCCGCAGCGACTCCAGCAGGTTGCGGGCCATCATCGGCATCATCACGTTGAGCTCGAACGTGCCCGCCGTGCCGCCGTAGGCGATGGCGGCGTCGTTGCCGATGACCTGCGCGCCGACCTGGCACACCGCCTCGGGGATGACCGGGTTCACCTTGCCCGGCATGATCGAGGAGCCCGGCTGGAGCTCGGGCAGGCGGACCTCGGCCAGGCCGGCCCGCGGACCGGAGTTCATCAGGCGCAGGTCATTGGCGATCTTGATGAGGCCGGCCGCGATCGTCCGCAGCACCCCGCTGGTCTCCACGAGGGCGTCGCGCGCGCCCTGCGCCTCGAAGTGGTTGCGCGCCTCGGTGAGCGGCAGGCCCGTGTCGCGCGCCAGCTCGGCGATGACCCGCTCGGCGAAGCCGGCCGGCGTGTTGACGCCCGTCCCGACCGCGGTGCCGCCCAGCGGCAGCTCGGCCAGGCGCGGCAGGGCGGCCTCGAGACGCTCCACGCCGTAGGCGACCTGGGCGGCGTACCCGCCGAACTCCTGGCCGAGCGTGACCGGTGTGGCGTCCATCAGGTGGGTGCGGCCGGCCTTGACGACGGAGGCGAACTCCCCGGCCTTGCGCGTCAGCGCGTCCGCGAGGTGCCGGAGCGCGGGGATCAGCTCGTCCACCACGAGACCGGTGGCGGCCGTGTGGATCGAGGTGGGGAAGACGTCGTTGGAGGACTGGGAGGCGTTGACGTGGTCGTTCGGGTGGACGGGACGGCCGAGCCGCTCCTGGGCGAGCGTCGCGATGACCTCGTTGGCGTTCATGTTCGACGACGTCCCGGAGCCGGTCTGGAACACGTCGACCGGGAAGTGCTCGTCGTACTCACCGTCGGCGACGGCGAGCGCGGCCTTCTCGACGGCGTCCGCCATGTCCGGTTCGAGGACGCCGAGCTCGGCGTTGACCCGCGCCGCCGCGGCCTTGATCCGGGCGAGCGCCGCGATCTGCGCGCGCTCCAGCCGCTGACCCGAGATGGGGAAGTTCTCCACGGCCCGCTGCGTCTGCGCCCGCCACTTGGCCCACGACGGGAGGCGGACCTCTCCCATGGAGTCGTGCTCGACCCGGTGTTCCTGCTCGGACATGTGACGCCTCCCGGAACGTTGTGCCGACAGCATCGACCCTATGCGCGGCGAAGATCGCCCCGGGCGCCGGGGCGGGCGGCGGCGACGGCCCTCGTGAGGAGGCCGACGGCCTCGGCGATGCGGCTCTCGGTGAGCCGGGCGTAGCCGACGACGATCGCGGGAGGGCCGGGGCGTCCCACGTGCATCGGGGCGACGCCCTCCACCGCCACGCCCAGCGCCGCGGCCCCGGCGACGACGGCGTCCTCGTCGCAGTCGCCGGGGAGCTCGGCGTACGCGTGCAGGCCGGCGGAGACGCCGTGCACCCGTACCTCCGGCAGGTGTTCGCCGAGCGCGGCCACGAACGCGTCCCGCCGGTCCCGGTACGTCCGGCGCATCAGCCGCAGGTGCCGGGAGTACTCGCCGCCGGCGATCAGGCGTGCGAGGACGTGCTGGTCGAGCACTGGCGAGCCGAGGTCGTACAGGCCACGTGCCGCGCGCAGGCGTACCGCCAGCCACGGGGGCGCCACCGCCCAGCCGAGGCGGAGCGCGGGCGAGAGCGCCTTGCTCACCGAACCGGCCAGCAGCACCCGTTCCGGCGCGAGCCCCTGCAGGCAGCCGACGGGGTCGCGGTCGTAGCGGAACTCTCCGTCGTAGTCGTCCTCGATGATCAGCGCGTCGACGTCGCGCGCCCAGTCGATCAACGCCGCGCGGCGCCGGGGGGAGAGCACGACCCCGGTGGGGAACTGGTGGGCCGGCGTGACCAGCACCGCCCGCGCCCGCGAACGGGCCAACGCGTCGACGTCGATGCCCTCCTCGTCCACGGGCACGCCGGTCAGCTCGACGCCGGTGGCGCGGATCATCGGGATCTGGTGGTGGCCCAGCGGGTCCTCCACCGCGAGCAGCCGGTGCCCCTCCTCGATCAGGATGCGCGGGACGGTCGCCAGCATCTGGGCCACGCCCGCGGTCACGACGAGTGCCGCCGGGTCGGCCACGGCGGCGCGCACGCGTGCCAGGTACGCGGCCAGCTCGGTCCGCAGCTCCGGCACACCCGCCGGATCGGGGTAGTTCAGGGCGGAGTGCGGCAGCTCGCGCAGGACGTCGCGCAGCGTCGAGGCCCAGCGGTCGCGGGGGAACGCGGCCAGGTCCGGCTTGCCCGGCCGCAGGTCGTAGGAGATGCCGGGCGGGTCGGCCGGGCCCGCCTCGGTGCCCGCGGCGAGACGCAGCGCACGCCGGTGAGCCTCGCTGCGCGACTCCGGCGCCGGGCGTACGGCGGGCGCGGGCGCGACCCGGGTGCCGTCGCCCTGCCGGGACACCACGAAGCCCTCCGCGACGAGCTGTTCGTACGCGGTCACCACGACGCCGCGCGAGACGTCCAGGTCGGCGGCCAGGTCGCGGGTCGAGGGCAGGCGCGCGCCAGGCCGCAGGCGTCCGTCGCGCACCGCCGCGCGCAGGCCGTCGGCGAGCTGGGCCGCGAGCCGTCCGGCCGAACGGTCCAGGGGCAGATGCAGGTCCAATGGTCCTCAATACGTGGCGTTGATTGGTCCTCGTGAGGGAACCATTCGGCCTCTAGCGTCTCAGCACATGGGGCAGAACACCAGTATCAGGGGCATTCTTCAGGCCGCCGTCGCCATGACCACCGTCGGCACGCTCACCGCCGTCTCCGCCACCGTCTCCCGCTATCCGGTCTACGGCGGGCAGGCCGTCCGGTACGCGGTGGCGGCCGTCATCCTGCTGGGCGTGGCGCGGCTGCGCGGCCCGCGACCGGCCCCGCGCGCCCGCTGGGAGTGGCCGCTGCTGGCGGCGCTGGCCGCCACGGGCCTGGCCGGGTTCAACGTCTGCATCGTCGAGGGCACCCGCTACACGAGCCCCGCGACGATCGGGACGGTGGTCGGCTCGGTTCCGGTCGTGCTCGCCGTGGTGGCGCCGCTCATGGAGAGGCGGCGACCGGCCGCCCGCATCGTCGCCGCGGCGGCCGTGGTGACCCTCGGGGCCGCCCTGGCCAACGGGCTGGGCGGCGGCAGCCTGCCCGGCCTCCTGCTGGCGCTCGGCGCGCTGGCCGGAGAGGTGTGCTTCTCGCTGCTGGCCCTGCCGCTGCTGCCCCGGCTCGGCGCGGTACGGGTCTCGGCCTACTCGGCGGCCGCGGCGGTGCCGATGCTGCTGGCCACCGGGCTGGTCGTGGACGGCAGGTCGGTGCTGCGGACGCCGACCTGGGGCGAGACCGCCGGGCTCGGGTACCTCGCGCTCGTCGTCACGGCCGGCGCGTTCATCGCCTGGTACAACGCGCTGGGACGGATCGGTGCCGACCGGGCCGGGCTGTTCGCCGGGCTGATCCCGGTCAGCGCGGTGGGGACCACGATGGTTCTCGGACTGCGGTCTCCGGGCATGGCCGAGTTCGCCGGCGCCCTTCTCGTCGGCCTCGGCGTGCTCGTCGGCCTCAAGAGATCAGCGGAACGGCCACTCGCGGTTGCCGCCCCGGCGCACCATCACGATCCAGCCCACGACGAAGAGGGTCACCAGGATCACGCCCACGACGATCAGTACCCCGAAGATCGCCGCTTCGTTGCGGAACAGGCCGCTGATCAAGGTCTGTGAGGTCAGAACCATGATTCCCCCAAAACAGGACATACCCCTGTTCGGCGGAACCAAGACCCTCGTCCATCGCGTCGACGGGCCGCTCTACCCTGGTAACCCTCACCACACCGTGCCGCCTGTGAGGAAACCGATGCCCGAGTTCGCCTTCACCGAACTGCTTCCGCAGGGTCCCGACGAGACCGAATACCGCCTGCTGACCACCGACGGGATCAGCGAGTTCGGCGCCGGAGACCGTACGTTCCTCCAGGTGGAGCCCGAGGTGTTGCGGCTGCTGACCGAGACGGCGATCCACGACATCTCCCACCTCCTGCGGCCGTCCCACCTCGCGCAGCTCCGCCGGATCCTCGACGACCCCGAGTCCTCCCCGAACGACCGGTTCGTCGCCCTCGACCTGCTGAAGAACGCCAACATCGCCGCCGCGGGCGTCCTGCCGATGTGCCAGGACACCGGCACCGCGATCGTCATGGGCAAGCGCGGGCAGCACGTCCTCACCGACGGCGACGACGAACGCCACATCGCGCGCGGCGTCTACGACGCCTACACGCGCCTGAACCTCCGCTACTCCCAGCTCGCGCCGCTGACCATGTGGGAGGAGAAGAACACCGGCAGCAACCTGCCGGCGCAGATCGAGCTGTACGCCACCCCGGGCGACGCGTACAAGTTCCTCTACATGGCCAAGGGCGGCGGCAGCGCCAACAAGTCGTTCCTCTACCAGGAGACCAAGGCCGTCCTGAATCCCAAGCGGATGCTGGCCTTCCTGGAGGAGAAGATCCGCTCGCTGGGCACCGCGGCCTGCCCGCCGTACCACCTGGCCATCGTCGTGGGCGGCACCAGCGCCGAGTACGCCCTCAAGACCGCCAAGTACGCCTCCGCGCACTACCTGGACACCCTGCCGACCTCGGGCGGCCCGGCCGGCCACGGCTTCCGCGACCTGGACCTGGAGCAGCAGGTGTTCGAGCTCACCCAGCAGCTCGGCATCGGCGCGCAGTTCGGCGGCAAGTACTTCTGCCACGACGTCCGCGTGATCCGGCTGCCCCGGCACGGCGCGTCCTGCCCGGTGGCGATCGCGGTGTCGTGCAGCGCCGACCGGCAGGCCCTCGCGAAGATCACCCGCGACGGCGTCTTCCTCGAGCAGCTCGAGCCCGACCCGGCGCGCTTCCTGCCCGACACCACCGAGGACGACCTCGAGGGCGACGTCGTGCGCATCGACCTCAACCGGCCGATGTCGGAGATCCGCGCCGAGCTCGGCCGGTACCCGGTCAAGACGCGGCTGTCGCTGAGCGGCCCGCTCGTGGTCGCCCGCGACATCGCCCACGCCAAGATCAAAGAACGCCTCGACGCCGGCGAGCCGATGCCGTCGTACCTGCGCGACCACGCCGTCTACTACGCGGGCCCGGCCAAGACGCCGGAGGGTTACGCCAGCGGCTCCTTCGGCCCCACGACGGCGGGCCGGATGGACTCCTACGTCGAGCAGTTCCAGGCGGCCGGCGGGTCGTTCGTCATGCTGGCCAAGGGCAACCGCAGCAAGCAGGTCACCGACGCCTGCAAGGCGCACGGCGGCTTCTACCTCGGCTCCATCGGCGGACCGGCGGCGCGGCTCGCGCAGGACTGCATCAAGAAGGTCGACGTGCTGGAGTACCCCGAGCTCGGCATGGAGGCCGTCTGGAAGATCGAGGTGGAGGACTTCCCGGCCTTCATCGTCGTGGACGACAAGGGCAACGACTTCTTCGCCGACACGACGGGACCGCTGCTGACCATCGGCCGCCGCTGAGCGGTGCCCCGGCTCTCAGCCGCCGGGCCCCTTGCCCTTCGCCCTTCCCTTGGCCTTGCCCTTCCCCTTGCCCGGCCTGGCGCTCTGCGCCGAGGCGTGGGTCGGGGACGGCTGGGCGGAGGAGCTTCGCGCGGCCGGGTGGTGTGTCCGGCGGCGCGGAGTGGCCACGCGGTGGGTGGCGGCGGCGTTCGACGGCGCCGCCGTGGGCGTGCCGCCGTGCCGTGCCGGGGGGTTGCGCCCGTCGTGGTCGGCGGCGGTCGTCAGCAGCACGACGACGAGCGCCGCCGTCGCCGTGGCGGCCACCGCGACCGACCCGGACGCCGAGGGACGGCGGGGACGGGGCAGATCCCTGGTGTCGGACCGGCCGCCGGCCGGTGCGGTCCGCCGGTTCGGCACGAACGAAGCGGTGCCGGGCGGGAACGGATCCTGGTCACCGGTGTGCGGCAGGTCCGGGTCGGGGGCCGTCGCGGGGGCGGGCACCTCGTGTGCGGGCTCGCGCACGGGCCCGTGCGCCGCGCCGGCCCAGTCGAGCCAGGCCAGCAGCTCGGCGGCGGCGGGACGCCCGGCCGGAGACTTGCTGAGGGCCTGGATCACCGGCCCGCGCAGCGAGTCGTCCAGCCCGTCGAGGTCCGGCGGGTCGAACATGGTGCGCTGCGCGAGGACGTCCGGGTCGCCCCGCCCGAACGGGTTGCGGCCGGTGGCGGCGAACCCGACGGCGCACCCCCAGCCGAAGATGTCGGAGGCGGGCGTGGCCGGGAGGCGCTCGAGGCGCTCGGGCGGGATCCATCCCGGGCTGCCCACCACCAGGCCCGGCCCGGTCGGACCGCCGGCGTCCCCGACCTGCCGCGCGATGCCGAAGTCGATCAGACGCGGCCCGGTGGAGGTCAAGATGATGTTGGCCGGCTTCACATCCCGGTGGATCAGGCCGGCGCGGTGGACGGCGGCGAGCGCGCGGGCCACGCCGACCGCCAGCGCCCGCAGCGCCGTGCCGGACAGTGGCCCGTCGGCGTTCACGGCCTGCGCCAGCGACCGCCCCTCGACGTACTCGGTGACGATGTAGGGCGGCCGGTGGGCGCTGCCGTCGGCCACGAGGCCCGCGACGTACGCGGCGGGCGCCCGGCGCAGGCACGCGACCTCCGCCTCGTACCGGCGTACCACATCCTCGTCGCCGGCCGTCTCACCGTGGGCGATCTTGACCGCGACGAGAGCGCCGCCGGGGCCGCGCCCGAGGTAGACGACGCCCATCCCACCGTGGCCGAGGCGTCCGAGCAGCAGATATTCGCCGATCCGGCCGGGGTCCTCAGGCGTCAGCGGCCGGATGCCCGCGGGCAGGCTCTCGTCCGCCGAGGCCGAAGGTGTCGCCATACGCCAGTCCTCCGTGGTGATCGGGTGGTCCCGATCCGTCGATCCTCCATTTTCGGCCGGGTTACGTGCAAGCGAACGGCAAAGATCTGGATACCGGAGTCAACGTCTCCCAGGTATCTTGCGCTTCGTGGCCGAGTCGCGGGATCGCTTGCTCTCCGGCCGCTACCGGCTCATCGACCAGATCGGCCGGGGCGGCATGGGAACGGTCTGGTGGGCCCATGACGAGCTGGAGGACCGCGAGGTCGCGGTCAAGGAGGTGCACCTGCCGCCCAGCCTCGGCCACCGCGAGCGGATGAACCTCCTCCGGCGCACCGAGCGTGAGGCACTCGCCGCCGGCCGGCTGCGCCACCCCGGGCTGATCGCCATCTACGACATGGTGATCGAGGACTCACGCCCCTGGCTGGTCATGGAGTACGTCGCGGCGCGCTCCCTGGAGGACGTCTTCGTCGACGACGGCCCCATCTCCCCGCGCCGTGTCGCCGAGATCGGCGTGCAACTGCTGTCCGCACTTCGCGCCGCGCACGACGCCGGCATCGTCCACCGTGACGTGAAGCCGAGCAACGTCCTGCTGGAGACCTCCGGGCGGGTCGTGCTCACCGACTTCGGCATCGCGACCTACGACGGCGCCACCACGCTGACCCAGACCGGCACGTTCATGGGCTCCCCGGCGTACGTCGCGCCCGAGGTCGCACGGGGCGAACCCGCGACTCCGGCGTCGGACCTGTGGTCGCTCGGCGCGACGCTCTACGCCGCGGTGGAGGGCCGCCCGCCGTACGACCACGAGACCGCGATGGCGACGCTGAGCGCCCTGGTCACCAGCGAGCCCGACCCCCCGATGCGCGCGGGGCCGCTCCGGCCCGTGCTCGCGGGCCTGCTGACCAAGGACCCGGCCCGGCGCCTCACCGCCGGGCGCGCGGGGGAGATGCTCGCGGCCGTCGCCGCGCCGCCGTCGCCGCCTTCGCGGCCGCCGCGGCGCCGGCGGCGGCTCGCCGAGCGCGTCGGGGTCGTGCCGGTCGTGACGGTCGGCGTGCTGGTCCTGGCGGTCGGCGCGGGCGTCCTGGCCGGGGTGAAGGGCACGCCCGCCCGATACTCGGGCCGGCCGGCGCCGCGGACTCCCTCGGCCGCGGCCCCCTCTCCCGCCCCGCGGACGTCCGCCCCGGAGACCGGTCCGCTCCCGGCGACGATCGGCGGTGAGACGGGTGGGTCACCGGCCGTACGCCTGGCCCGGGGCGGCGCGACCTGGCCGGACACCTCGGCGCTGACGCTGCGGCTCGGCGCGGGCCACGGCGGCGCACGGGTGTCGGTCGTCGTGACCTGCCCGTCCGGGCCACGCCTGCTGACCTTCACCGCGTACGTGGTCGGGGACGCCGGGTCGCTCGTCCGCGGCACGTGCGCCGCCGTCGGCGGCGGTCCTCCGGTGTCCCGGTCCCTCCGGCTGCCGGCGGGCGCCGGTCCCGCCCGGATCCGCGTCCGTGTCCGGCCCGGGGCCGGCGCGGGCGACGGCCCGATCTCCTGGTTCGCCGGTCTGTACGGCGCGGCGTCCTGAAGGCTTCTCCGGCACGGTGAGTAGCACGTCGACTACGCTCGCCGCTGTCGCCGTTCGCGTGGGACCGGCGGGTCCCGAAGACGCGTGTGGGGCCGGTGATGGTGGGTAATACCGCCACGACGATGGAGGAATGTGATGAGCCTGGACGAAGCAGCCCGCCAACTTGAGCTGGCGGCCCACGATACGCAGGTCGCCTTCGACTGCATCGGTCTCGGTGAGATCGAGCGCGCCCACACGCACACGATCACCGCGAGAGCGGCGGCGGACGCGGCCGAGGTCGCCCTGCGCATCGCTCTCGCCGACATGTCCCCGGAAGAGGCCGAACGCGCCGGCGAGAAGGCCATGACGCGCATCGCGCGGGAAGAGGGCTCGCGGCACTGAGCCCGTCCACGCACGCCGCGGGTCCCGTCTCCGTCAGGCGACGGGACGCTCGGCGACCGGGGCGTCCGGGCCGACGCGGGCGAGCGGCGCGGGCTCGAAGCCCCGGGCGGCCCCGAGGATCACGAGGGTGAGCGCGGCGCCGACGGCATAGGCGATCCACAGGACCGATGCGACGGCACCCGCGATGACCGCGCCGAGCACGAAGCCGACGTAGTTGAAGACGTTGACCCGTGCCACGGCGATGCCCAGGCCGGTGGGATCGAGCCGTCCGGCCGCGGAGAACGACGTCGGCACCACGACGGCCAGGCCCAGCCCGGCGACCGCGAACCCGGCGATCGCCACCGCCGGATCCGGCGCGAGCGCCGCCGCCAGCAGCCCGAGCCCGCCGATCACCGCACCCACCGCGACGACCCGCGCCGCCCCGTACGCCCGTACGACGAAGTCGGCGCCGGTTCGGCTCAGCATCATGCAGACCTGGTACGCCACGTAGGCCAGCGGCGCGATCGCGCCGGCCGCGTGCAGGTCGTCCTTCAGGTACTTGGCGCTGTAGCTCGACGTGGCCGAGTCCGCGATGTACATGCAGGTCACGGCCACGCCGATGACGACGATCGGTCTCCACGGGACCCGCTTGGCGGCGGCCCGGAGCTGGTCGCCGCTGGGCCCGGCGGACTCCATCGCCCGTGGATACAGCCGATGGCCGCTAAAGAGGGAGACCACGAGCCCGAGCGCGGCCGGGACGGCGAACCCGGTGCCGAGCCCCACGTCGACCCGGTTGGCCAGCGCGATCCACAGCCCGGCGAGGATGCCGGCCGCGCTCCAGATCGCGTGGAACCCGGTCAGCAGGCTCTTGCCGTAGCGCGTCTCGGCGGTGACCGCCTGGGCGTTCATGGAGGCGTCCACTGCGCCGACGAACAGGCCGAAGAGCGCGGTGGCCGCGTACAGCGACGGATTGCCGGGCGCGACGCCGATCGCGAGGATCGACAGCAGGACGAGCGGCTGGGCGACCCGCAGCACCGGGCCGCTGCCGTACCTCGGCATCAGCGTCCCGGCCAGGACGCTGCCGACCCCGGCGACGACGGGCACGGCCAGCAGGACCAGGGCGAGCGTGCCGTCGCTGAGGTGGTGCGCCTTCTGGATCTCCGGGATCCGCGTCACCAGCGCGGCGAACGAGAGGCCCTGCACCCCGAACGCGGCGTACGCCGCGAGACGGCCTTGCCGGGCCTGTCGGTCGATCTCTGCCGTCACCGCGCCCTCCCGAAACATGAAAGAGGTTCGCGTCAGCGTAGAGACCGGGCGCGTCACGGTCAATACGATCGGCTCATCCTCCGCCGGGCGTGACCAGGCCGGTCTCGTACGCGGTGATGATCGCTTGGGCCCGGTCTCTGAGGTCGAGCTTGGCCAGGATGCGGGCGACGTGCGTCTTGACCGTGGCCTCGCTGAGCTGGAGGCGGACGGCGAGTTCGGCGTTGGTGAGGCCGCGGGCGAGCAGCCGGAGGACGTCCAGCTCGCGGGGGGTCAGCGCGGCCAGGTCCCGGTGGAGGCTCTGGTCCGGGCCGCCGCGGACGGCGAAGCGCTCGACCAGACGGCGGGTGATGGTGGGGGCGAGGAGAGCGTCGCCGGCGCGGACGAGTTGGACGGAGGCGACGAGCCGTCCTTCAGCAGGAAGCCGCTCGCACCGGCCCGCAGGGCGGCGTACACGTAGCGGTCGAGGTCGAACGTCGCCAGCATGATGACGCGCGGCGGCGAGCCGGAGGCCATGATCCGCCGGGTCGCCTCCAGGCCGTCGATCTCCGGCATACGGATGTCCATGAGCACGACATCGGGCGCGGTGCGGCGGACGGCGTCGACGGCTCCCGCGCCGTCGACGACCTCCAGACCGGCCGCGGTGAGAATCATCGCGAACCCGGTGCGCACGAGCGCCTGGTCGTCGGCGATCGCCACGCGCGTCGACCTGGCCGTGGGCCCCTCCGGTCCCGGAATCTCCTGCGCCGGTCTCATGGCCTGAATGCGGTGGGCATCGTGTCGTCCGGCCATGGGACCCTTCGGCCTCGTGCCTTCCTGTTCCGGTCCAATGGCCCGAATGTGGTGGGCATCGGTTCTCTGTCGTCGGTCATGGGATCCTCCGGCGCCGTGCCTTCGTGTGGATGCCCTCCGTGACCTGTCGCCGAGCCGGTCGATGATGTCACCTTCATGGGGCCGCCAGCGGGACCGTGGCGCGCACCCGGAAGCCGGCGGTCGGGCGGGGACCGGCTTCGAGTACGCCGTCGTAGAGCGCCAGGCGCTCGCGCAGGCCGCTGAGTCCGCGGCCGTTGCCGGTACGGGCTGTCGCGGTGGGTGTGCCGCCGGTGTCGGTCACCTCTACGCGCAGCGACTCCCGCGCGTACTCCACCCGGATGCTGACGGATGCGCCCTCGGCGTGCTTGATGGTGTTGGTCACGGCCTCCTGGACGACGCGGTACGCGGTCAGGTCGAGACCCGGCGGCAGCGTCGTGGGCCCCCCGGTGACGGCCGGCTCGACCGGCACGCCGCTGGCGCGGATCCGCGTGGCGAGGGCGCCGAGGCGGTCGAGGCCCGGCTGCGGGGAAAGCTCCGCCTCCTCGAGGGTCTCACCATCCATGGCGAGCAGGCCCATGACGTGGCGCAGCTCGGTGAGCGCGGTCCGGCCGCCCTCCTCGACGGCATGCAGCACCTCCTGCGCGCGTTGGGGGTCGTCGGGCAGCACCATGCGCGCGGCGCCGGCCTGGACGACCATGACGCTGACGTTGTGGGTGACCACGTCGTGCAGGTCCCGCGCGATGCGCGACCGCTCCTTCGCCACGGCCAGCCGCGCGGCGACCTCCTGCTCGGCCTCCAGAGCGCGGGCGCGCTGCCGCCAGGTGTGGATGGCGTTCGCCGCGAGCCTGACCGGCACGAGGAACAGGGCGAGTTTCAACCAGGCCGGCAGGGCCGCGAAGGTCGCCGCCAGCCGGGCGAGGACCACCGCGCCGCCGATCACCGCACTGACCGCGGCGGCCTGCTGGTAGGGGCTGTGGACGGCGGCTCCATAGGCCGCGATCACTCAGGAGGCGAACACGTACGCGGGCGCCATCCCGCCCGGCCCGGGATGCGTCAGCAGGATGGCGGCGACGACGACCCAGAAGACCGCGAGCGGGTAACGGCGGCGCCAGACCAGCGGCAGCGTGGTCAGCGCGAGCAGCGCGACCTGCCACGCGCCCAAGGACGCCGGCGGGGGCGTCGGCGGGCGGGGCGGGCCGGGCGCGCCGAGGGGAACGTCCACGGGCACCGGCTGCGGACCGTACCGGTACATCCCGGAGCTGATCAGGCCGACGGTCAGCACGGCGGCCAGCGCCGCGTCGGCCGCCCACGCCCAGCGCGAGGGCCGCGGCGGTGGTGCCGTGGAGGGCCGGGTCAGCGCCCGCCAGGTGTCGACGAGGGTCCGCACGCGTCCAATATCGCAGAGCGTGCGGAGCCGGCACATTGACCGCCAGGAGGAGGCGCCGTGCCACGCGGACTACATCGCGCGGATGACGCTCCAGACCGCCCCACCGCGCGATGTACGGGATTTCGGCGGCACGGGCGACGCACGGTCACCGGCCCCCTTCCTACCGTCGTCGCATCCGTACGCAAGGAGCGACGATGATCGAGATACGGGGCGTCACCAAGTCCTACGGGGACGACCGCCCGGCCCTGGACGGCCTCGACCTGAAGGTCGCGGCCGGCGAGGCACTGGCCGTCCTAGGGCCGTCGGGCAGCGGCAAGTCCACCCTGCTCAACCTGATCGCGGGGCTGGACCGGCCGAGCTCGGGCAGCGTCGCCGTCGACGGGCTACGGGTGGACCGCATGTCGGAGTCGGCGCTGGCGAAGTACCGGCGGTCGCGGATCGGCATCGTCTTCCAGTTCTTCAACCTGCTGGACGATCTCACGGTGCTCGACAACGTGCTGCTGCCGGCGCAGCTCACCGGGACGCCTCGCGGGGCGTCGCGCCGTCGCGCCGGCGAGTTGCTGGAGCACCTCCGCATCGCCCGGCACGCCCGCGCCTTCCCCGGGCGGCTGTCGGGCGGCGAGCGGCAGCGCGTCGCGGTCGCACGGGCGCTGATGAACCGGCCCTCGCTGTTGCTGGCCGACGAGCCCACCGGCGCCCTGGACACCGCCTCGGCGGCCGACGTACGCGAGCTGCTGACCGGCCTGCACGCCGACGGCCAGACGATCATGCTGGTCACCCACGACCGGGCGCTCGCCGCCGCATGCGCGACCACGACCATCGAGCTGGTGGACGGCCGGATCGCGGGTGGGGTCCGATGAGCGACAGGAGCGCGCTCGGGAAGGTCGTCCGGGCCGGCGTGGGGCGCCGGCGGGCACAGACGGTGGTGATGGCGCTGACGACGATGCTCGCGGTCGTCGCCGCGGTCCTGGGCACCGGACTGATCGTCGCCTCGCGGGGGCCGTTCGACCGGGCGTTCGCCGCGCACCGGGGCGCGCATCTGACGGCGCGCTTCGACGGTTCGCGGGTCACGCGGGCCCAGGTGGCGGCCACCGCCCGGGTGCCGGGACTGATCGCCTCCGCCGGGCCGTACCCGTTGCTGACCGCCCTCGTGCACTGGCGCGACGACCCCGAGAGCGCGCCGCTCACCGTCGTTGGCCGACCGAGCGCCGGTGGACCGGTCGGCGTCGTGGACCTGGCCCAGGGCCGCTGGGTGGCAGGGCCGGGGGAGGTCGTCGTGAACGGGACCGGCGTGCCGTTCGAGGTGGGCGATCGAGTGACCTTCACGGACGCGCCGGGCCGTCCCTCCTTGCGGGTCGTCGGACTGACGCGCTCGGCCGGGCCGGACCTGTTCGTGACCCCGGACCGGCTCGCCGCGCTGACGCCGCCGGGCACCGCACCGGATTTGCAGATGCTCTACCGATTCGCGCACGCGGGCACCGACGCGGCGATGGCGCGGAACCGGGCCGCGATCGGCGCCGCCGTTCCGCACGGCGCGATGACCGAGGCGGACTCCTACCTGACGCTCAAGAAGGACGCCGAGCGGACCGCGGGGACATTCGTACCCTTCATCGTCGCGTTCGCCGTTCTGGCGCTGTGCATGTCGGTGCTGACCATCGCCGTCGTCGTCAGCGGCAGCGTCGGCGCGGCGACCCGCCGCATCGGCGTCCTGAAGGCGGTGGGGTTCACCCCGGCGCAGGTCGTGCGCGCCTATGTGGCGCAGGCGCTGATCCCCGCCACGGTGGGGACGGTCCTCGGGATGCTGCTGGGCAACGCGCTGGCGGTCCCCGTGCTGCGCGACCAGGGCACCGTGTACGGCACCGGCTCGACGACGCTCGCCGGGTGGGTCGACGTGGCCGTGCCGGTCGCCGCGCTCGTGGTCGTCGCGGTGACCGCTCTGGTTCCGGCTCTGCGGGCGGGCCGGCTGCGGGCCGTCGAGGCGCTGGCGGTGGGTCGCACGCGCCGACCGGGGCGCGGCCGTGGGATCCAGTGGCTCATGGCCCGGCTGCCGGTGCCCCGACCGGTGAGCCTCGGGCTGGCCGCGACGGCGGCCCGTCCCGCCCCGTCCGCGACCATGCCGGCCGCGGTCGTCCTGGCCGCGGTCGGTGTGACGTTCGGCGCGGGCCTGGCGCTGTCGCTCGACCGTATCCAGCACGGTCTCAACCGCGACACGCCCGGCGACGTGGCCGTGGGTAACATCGCGGCACCGTCAGAACCAGCCGGTCCCGGGGAGACACCGGGGGCGGGAAGGTCGAAGACCGCCGACCCCGCCGACGTCGCGGCCGCGATCCGGGCCCAGCCGGGGACACGACGGTTCTTCGGCACGTATGAGACGACGGCGTCGCTGGCCGGCCTGGCCGGAGAGACCACCGTGATCGCCTACACCGGAGACTCGGCCTGGGGCTCGTACCAGCTCGTCACGGGCCGCTGGTTCCACGGTGCGGGGGAGGCGGTCGTCCCGTCCGGGTTCCTGTCCACGACCGGCACCCGGCTCGGCGACACGGTCACGCTGGTGTCGGACGGCCACCGGGCGACCGTACGGCTGGTGGGCGAGGTCCTGTCCCCGCGTGAGGTCGGCATGCTGATGCTGACGGACGCTTCCTCGCTGCCGCCTACCTCCGACAAGTTCGTGACGTTCGCCGTGCAGCTGAAACCGGGCACGGACCGGGCGGCTTACGTGGGACGGCTGAACGCGGCGCTGGCTCCGATCGGTGGCAGCGCCATGCCCCAAGGCGGCGGGGTCAGCGCCACGATCATCGCCATGGACACGCTGGCCGGCACGTTCACGTTCCTGTTGATCGCGGTGGCGGGCCTGGGGGTCTTCAACACGGTCGTTCTCGACACGCGCGACCGCGTCCACGCTCTCGGCGTGCTGAAGGCGGTCGGCATGTCCCCCCGGCAGACGATCATCATGGTGCTGACGGGCGTGGGCGCGATCGGCCTGTGCGCGGGCGCGATCGGCGTTCCGGGCGGTATGGCCCTGCACACCTGGGTGCTCCCCGTCATGGGCCGCGCGGCCGGCACCCGTATCCCGTCCGCCGACCTGGCCGTCTATGACCTGCGGTTGGTTCTGCCGTTGCTGTTCGGCGGCCTGGTGATCGCTCTGGCCGGGGCTCTGATCCCCGCGGGCTGGGCCGCCCGCGCCCGGACCGCGACCGCCCTTCGTGCCGAGTGAGGGCGGGGAACAGGGCGCACGGCGAGACAGGGAGGAGGTGGCCAGTGGGGTCAGTCGATGAGGCGGCGGCGCATGCCGCGGACGGCGAGGAACCACGTCAGGGCGGCGAACACCACCAGAGCGCCCACGTGGCCCAGGTCGGCGAGCGGATGGAAGCCGAACACGGCGTGGCGTACCAGTTCCACGCAGTGGTACAGCGGGTTGACGCGCGCGATCGGGTGGGCCCAGTGGGGGAGGCCGCTGATCGGGAAGAACGTGCCCGCGACCAGGAACAGCGGGGCCAGCACCCCGCTGATGATGTAGTCGAAGCTGTTGATCGACGGGACCACGGTGGACGCCCAGATGCCGAACAGCGCGAAGCCCGCGGCGGTCAGCACGGTGAAGACCGGCACGGCGATCACACCGATGTCCGGGCGCAGGCCGAAGGCCAGCGACACGAGGATGGGAGCGCAGGAGTAGACCCCGCTCTTGACCGCGATCCAGGACGCCTCGCCGGCCACCACCTCGTGCACGTCCACCGGGGCGGCCAGGACCGCGTCGTAGGAGTGCTGGTAGGTGCGGCGGATGTAGGTGTTGAACATGCCCGGGAACACCGAGGTGAACAGCGTCGCCGTCGCGACCACGCCCGTGCCGACGAAGTCGACGTAGCGGTAGCCCGCGACATGGCCCACGAGCGAGCCGAACCCGAAGCCGAACGCCAGCAGGTAGATCGTCGGCTCGATGATCGACGCGAACGACGACGAGGCCCAGTAACGGCGGAACAGCGCCAGCTCCCGCCGCCACACCCCGCGCACCGGAGCCCACTCGAACGTCCTCAGCTGTTCTGGTCGCGCTCGCCTCCTCACTCGCTCCACGGACGGCTCGTCCCTCACCGGCCGCTCCGCTCGCTCGTCGGCTCGCCGCTCGGTGTTCATGGTCGCGCTCGCCTCCTCACTCGCTCCACGGACGGCTCGTCCCTCACCGGCCGCTCCGCTCGCTCGTCGGCTCGCCGCTCGGTGTTCATGGTCGCGCTCGCCTCCTCACTCGCTCCACGGACGGCTCGTCCCTCACCGCCCGCTCCGCTCGCTCGTCGGCTCGCCGCTCCCTGCTCATGGTCGCGCTCGCCTCCTCACTCGCTCCACGGACGGCTCGTCCCTCACCGGCCGCTCCGCTCGCTCGTCGGCTCGCCGCTCCGGGTCAGTCAACGGTCTCTCCGGTCAGCATGACGAAGACGTCTTCGAGGTTGGCGGCGCGGCGTACGACCCGGTCGCCGTTGGCCAGGCTGTCGGCGAGCGACGGTGAGATCCGCTCGGCGCGCAGCACCGACACGGTCGGGCCGGTGCGGCGGGTCGGCAGGCCCGCGCGCCGGGCCAGGCCCTCGACCTCGGCCAGCCGTTCGGGCGAGCCCTCGTGCTCCTCCACGCGGTCGCCCGCGTGGTCGGCGATCAGCTCGGCGGGGCTGCCGGTCGCGATCACCTTGCCGTGTGACATCAGGGCGCAGGTGTCGGCGAGCCGCTCGGCCTCCTCGATGTAGTGCGTGGACATCAGCACGGTCACCCCCGACGCGCGCAGCCCGGCGATCAACCCCCACAGGTCCGCGCGCACCTGCGGATCGAGGCCGACGGTCGGCTCGTCCAGCAGCACCAGACGCGGCGAGTGCACCAGCCCGCGTGCGACCAGCAGCCGCCGCCGCATGCCGCCCGACAGCTTTTCGGCGCGCGCGTCGGCACGGCCGGTCAGGTGGGCGATCTCCAGCGCGCGGTCGACCGCCGCGCGCACGCCGGCGCGCGGGACGCGGTAGAGCCTCGCGAAGACCTCGAGGTTCTGCCGGGCGGTCAGCTCCTCGTCGAGGTTGTCGGTCTGCGGCACCACGCCCATCAGGGCCCGTGCCTGCTTGGCCTCGCGCGGGATGGCGTGGCCGAGCACGTTGATCGTTCCCTCGTCGGCCCTTGACTGGGCGGTCAGCAGCCGCATCGTCGTGGACTTGCCGGCGCCGTTGGGGCCGAGCAGCCCGAGACAGACGCCGTCGGGCACCTCCAGCGTGAGCCCGTCGACGGCCGCGATCGACGTGCCGTCACGATCGGTATATCGCTTGACGACGTCGCGCAGCAGGATGGCCATATCGTTCACGGTAGGCAGCGCCTACGACAGACCGCCAACGAATATCGTCTGGGTCGTGGACCTTCCGTGGAAATCCGGCGGCGACGATCTCTCCCCTCGTGAGCTGCGCGCCTCCGACACCGACCGGGAGAACGTCGTGCGGCTGCTGAGGGAGGCCCACAGCGACGGCCGGATCACCCTCGACGAGCACGGTGAGCGGGTCGAGCGGGCGTACGCCGCCCGCACGTTGGGCGAGCTCGCCGAGCTGACCCGTGACCTGCTGCCGGACGACCGGCAGCCCATCCGGCTGGACCCCGGACCGCTGCACGCCCTGTTCGGCACCGTACGGCGCGACGGGCGGTGGGTCGTGCCCGGCCGGTTCGCGGCCGCGGCGGTCTTCGGCACGCTGGAGATCGATCTGCGCGAGGCGCTGCTGCAGCGCCGCCACATCGTCGTACGCGCGAGCGTGCTCGGCGGACGGCTCCGGCTGGTCGTTCCCGAGGGCGTGCGCGTGGAGTTCACCGGGCGGTCCATCGTCGGCACCCAGGCGCTGCGCGTACGGCAACCGCAGGGCCCGGACGCCCCCGTCATCGAAGTGAGCGGCACGGTCGTGTTCGGTTCGGTCGGCGCGCGTACGCCGAAACGCCGCCGGCTGGGCCGCCTGCGCCGCCCGGCCCGCTGATCACGGACCGGAGCAGCAGGTCACGGGGGAGGTTCAATAACGGTTGAGACTCCTCGTCGCGCATCCCCTTGAACTGGTACGGACCAGCTCCTATCGTTCAGTGCCATGCGCGATTCTGCTCAGTGAGCAGTCGAATCGTGCACAACCTTTCATGCCTGTGAAAGGAGGTGGCGGCGCGAGCCGCACACCAGCTGTGCCACGTCAAGCGGCCGCTCGGAGGTGATGAGCCGAGGGCCCGGCCGGGGGTTGGCGAATCCTTTTTCCACACACGACCGGGGACGTCGCGCGCACCCGCGCGCCCCGAAGCCTCACACGAGAAGGCGGGGACAGGTGAAACGGCACCTCACCGGCGTTATCGCCGCGGGTCTCACGGTGACCCTCGGTTTGACCGGATGCAGCAAGGGGAGTTCCTCAGGCGACAGCGGCGACAACAAGACGATCAGGTTCGTCGCCGCGATCTACGACGACAAGACGAAGAGCCTCTGGGACAGCCTCATCAAGACGTTCGAGGCGCAGAACAAGGGTTACAAGGTCAACCTGGAAATGGTCGACTGGACCCAGATGGACGCCAAGGTCAAGACCTACGTCCAGACCAAGCAGACGCCCGACATCCTGAACTACAACGCGTTCGCCGACTTCGCCCGGGACGGCCTGCTCTTCCCGACCTCGGACGTGCTGTCCCCGCAGGTGTCGAGCGACATCCTCCCGTCGTTCGTCGAGGGCGACAAGTACAAGGGCACGCAGTACGGCATGCCGCTGCTGTCCAGCGTCCGGCTGTTCTTCTACAACAAGGACATCTTCAAGAAGGCCGGCATCTCCGCGCCGCCCAAGACCTGGGACGAGGTCAAGACCGACGCCCAGAAGATCAAGGACAAGGGCGGGAAGGGCGTCTTCCCGCTCGGCCTGCCGCTCGGCGCCGAGGAGTCCCAGGCCGAGTTCTTCATGTGGGCGATGAACAACGGCGGCGGCTACGTCGACCAGTCCGGCAACTGGGCGATCGACAGCCAGGCCAACGTCGACACGCTCAACTACCTCAAGGACCTCAGCAAGTCCGGCCTCACGCAGCCGAACCCCGAGACGACCGACCGCAAGGACGTCTTCAACCAGTTCGCGCAGGGCAAGATCGGCATGCTCAACGGCGCCGTCTTCATGCCGGCGGGCTTCATCAACAAGGTCAACGCCAAGCTGCCGTACGCCATCGCGCCGCTGCCGACCAAGGCCGGCGGCACGCCCAGCACGCTCGGTGTGCAGGACTTCCTGGTGGCGTTCAAGAACAACGGCGGCAAGAAGAAGGACGCCGTCTCGAAGTTCCTGAACTTCTTCTACCAGACGAACAACGTCGCCAACTTCCAGAAGGAAGAGGGCTTCCTCCCGGTGACCAAGTCGGCGGGCGACGTGATCGGCCAGGCCGTGCCGTACGACAAGCCGTTCATCGACGCTCTGCCGAACGCCAAGTTCTACCCCACCGGCAACGCCGCCTGGGGTCCGCTGGCCAACACGGTCAAGGAGAAGCTCGGCACCGCCATCACCGGTGACCCGAAGAGCGTGCTGAGCGAGCTCCAGCAGACCGCGCAGAAGAACGGCTGACGGACGGCTCGTGCACGACACCATCGAGGCGCGTGGCGCCGGGGCGGCGTCCCCGGCGCGCACGCCGCGCTCGCCCAGCATCGGCCGGCGGATCCTCCGGGCGCTCGCGCCACTGCCGTGGATCGGCCCCGCGATCATCCTGATCGCCGCGGTCGTCCTGTGGCCGGTCATCGAGATGGCCTGGACGTCGCTGCTGAAGGTCAGCTCGTCCGGGAAGACGCTCGGCTTCAACGGGACCCGTAACTACCATGACCTGTTCGCCGAGACCGGCCTCGTCAGCGTGCTGCTGCGCACGGTGGTGTGGGTGGTCGGCGTCGTGCTGGTCACGATCGTCGTGTCACTGGCGCTCGGGCAGCTGCTCAACGCCCGGTTCCCCGGACGGCGCGTGGTGCGCTGGGCGGTGATCGTGCCCTGGGCCGCGTCGGTGCTGATGACCGCGCTGACGTGGAACTGGATGCTCAACTACTCCTACGGCGTGGTCAACAAGATCCTCCAGGGCGTCGGGCTGATCGACCACCCGGTGAACTGGCTGGCCCACCCCACCCAGGCGCTGATCTGGATGATGTGGGTGGCCGTCTTCGTCTCGCTGCCGTTCACCTCGTTCGTCATCCTGGCCGGGCTGCAGACCGTCCCGCAGGAGGTCTACGAGGCGGCTCGCGTCGACGGGGCCGGCCGCGCCCGTACCTACTTCCGCATCACGCTGCCGCTGCTGCGCCCGGCCCTGCTGGTCGCCGCGATCATCAACGTGATCAACGTTTTCAACTCGTTCCCGATCATCTGGGCGATGACCAAGGGCGGGCCCGGAACCAAGACGGACACCAGCACGACGTTCATGTACAAGCTGGCCTTCGTCGGCTCGGGCAGCGTCGGTGAGTCGGCCGCGATGGCGGTCGTGAACTTCGTGCTCATCCTGGTACTGGTCCTGCTCTACCTGCGGGCCGTCGGCTGGCGCGGGGAGGCGCAACCGTGACCGAGCGAAGCGAGGGAACCGAAGACGCAGCCCCGGTGGTCACCGCCTCCGACGAAGGAGGGGCCACGACCGCCCAGAGCACACGTCCGCGTTCGGCCCGCCGCGGCGGGCCCGGCCGGGCGAAGCCGGGAGGTCGGTCGGGGTCGGTCGGTCGGGGCAAGCGCGCGATTCTGGCCGGCGTCGGCTACCTGGTCGCGTTCGTCTTCGTCGCGCCGTACCTGGAGATGCTCCTCACGGCGCTCAAGCCCGACCGCGAGCTGACCGCGTCGCCGACGACCTTCCTGCCCAAGCACTGGAACTTCGGGAACTTCGTCGACGTCTGGAAGGCCGCGCCGATCTGGACGAACATGCAGGTGTCGCTCACCGTGGCCGGCGCGGCCACGCTGATCGCGCTCCTGGTGGCGTTGCCCGCGGCGTACTACACGGCGCGCAACCGGTTCTGGCTGCGCACCCCGTTCCTGCTGCTGGTGCTCATCACCCAGATGTTCGCGCCCACCGCCCTGGTGGTCGGCATCTACCGGGAGATGGTGTCGCTGAACCTGACCGACACACTGCTCGGGCTGATCCTGGTCAACGCCGCCTTCAACCTGCCGTTCTGCGTGTGGATCCTGCACGGGTACTTCTCCAGCATCCCCAAGGCGCTGGAGGAGGCGGCCTACCTCGACGGGGCGGGCAAGGTGAAGGCGCTGACCAAGGTGACCCTGCCGCTGTCCCTGCCCGGCCTCGTCACCGCGGTGATCTACACGTTCATCGGGGCGTGGAACGAGTACGTCGTCGCGCTGACGATCACCTCGTCCCCCAACCGCCAGCCGCTGACCGTGGCCGTCCCCTCGTTCGTCACGGGGTACCAGGAGCACTGGCAGTACCTGTTCGCGACCTCGCTGATCGCGATCGTGCCGGTCGTCATCCTGTTCATCGTGATCGAGAGGTACCTCATCGGCGGCCTGACCGCCGGCAGCGTCAAGTAGTCGCCATCGGGCGAGCGTACGGCGCTTCGGCCCGGACGAGAACGCGACCCTTCCGGCCCTTGCGGCCGGAAGGGTGTGCGACGGCCTAACTCGCGGTGTCGAAGTTGATGGCGGAGTAGGCGCGGAGCTTGGCGAGCCGGTGCTCGCTGTCGATCCGGCGGATCGTCCCGCTGCGTGAGCGCATCACGAGCGAGTTCGTGTAGGCCAGGCCCTTGCTGTAGCGGACCCCGCCGACCAGCTCGCCGTCGGTGATGCCGGTGGCGGCGAAGAACACGTCGTCGGAGGTGACGAGGTCGTCGGTGGTCAGCACGCGCGACAGGTCGTGTCCGGCGTCGATCGCCTTCTGCCGTTCGGCGTCGTCCTTGGGCCACAGCCGCCCCTGCAGCACGCCGCCGAGCGACTTGATCGCACAGGCCGCGATGATGCCCTCCGGCGTGCCGCCGATGCCCAGCATCAGGTCGATGCCGGTGTTCTCCCGCGCCGCCATGATCGCACCGGCGACGTCGCCGTCGGTGATGAACTTGATCCGGGCGCCCGCCTCGCGCACCTCCTCGACGATCCGCTCGTGCCGCGGCCGGTCGAGGATGACCACCGTGACGTCCGACGACGAGCAGCCCTTGGCCCGCGCCACCGCCCGGACGTTGTCCGCCACCGGCGCGTCGATGTTGACGACGTCGGCCGCCTCCGGGCCGGTCGCCAGCTTCTCCATGTAGAACACGGCCGACGGGTCGTACATGGTGCCCCGCGGGCTCACCGCGATCACCGCGATCGCGTTGCTCTGCCCGAGCGCGGTCAGCCGCGTGCCGTCGATCGGGTCCACGGCGACATCGCAGTCCGCGCCGTTGCCGTCGCCGACCCGCTCGCCGTTGAAGAGCATCGGGGCCTGGTCCTTCTCACCTTCACCGATCACCACGACACCGTTCATCGACACCGTGTTGATCAGCTGGCGCATGGCGTTCACCGCCGCCCCGTCGGCCCCGTTCTTGTCACCGCGTCCCACCCAGCGCGCGGCGGCCATCGCCGCGGCCTCGGTCACGCGCACGAGCTCCAGCGCGAGGTTGCGGTCCGGGGCGTGGGCCTCGGTCACCAACGGGGACGACGGAGTGCTTGTTTCGGTCATCGGATCACGCGGCGTCGCGGCCCGGCCTCCCGGCCGGGGTCGAGCCGCTCCCTCCTCGAGTGTCAGGTCGATCGCATGTTCGCACGTCCGGGCTGCGGCGCAGTGGAGGCGCAAGCACTGCAAACATGCCCGCTTTGGAGGAAAGGTTGCGTGCGAGAAACACCACTTTGACGATTCACCGCCCGGCGGCCGCACCGGGCCGGCCTGAGAGTCCGGGCGTAAACCGCGCCACCGTGCGCCGTGCCCCCGAGCGGGCTCCAGGCCGCCGGATCATCGGCGGCTGATGCCGGTGGACGTAAATTCAGCGCAGACAGGGCGTAATCTAGGGCCGTAATGAGCAGCGAAATCAAGAGGCGGCCCGAGGGGCGAGCGGCATGCCCGGCGGACCGTCGGTGGCGAGTGCCGTGCGCCTCTCCGGCACGGCGAGGAGCGCGCAGTTGAGCATCGAACACCTCCAGCGCACCTCAGACCGGGGTGCGGCCACGCGCGGAGCCCTGCTGGCGGCGGCGCGTGAAGTCTTCTCGGTGTCCGGGTTCGCGCAGGCGGCGGTGACCGACATCGTGGCCAAGGCCGGCGCGAGCGTCGGTAGCCTCTATCACCACTTCAGCGGCAAGGCCGACCTTTACCTCACGCTCTTCGAGGAGTTCCAGAACCGCCAGCAGGAGCGCACCCGCGAGGCCGTCCACCTCGCCCGCGACCAGGGCGAGACCGACCCGATGCGGCTGTTCATCGCCGGGGCGCGCGCCTATCTCGACGGGTGCCTCGCCGAGCCCGACCTCTCCCGGCTGTTCCTGTCCGGCGACGGGCCGCCCGGCTTCGACCGGGCCCTGCGCGACCGCCTCCGCACCTGGGCGCGGCGCAACGCGGCGCTCTTCCACACCGGCGACGGCGAAGTGGACGAGGCGCTCGTCGTCGTGCTGACCGGCGCGATGTCCGGCGCGGTCTCGGAGGTGTCACTGTCGGAGGACGAGACGGCGTCACGGCGCCTGGCCGACGACGTCCTGGCGATCATTTCCCGCATGGAGAGCTCCCGTGGACGGTCGTGAGCCGGCGGACGACGCCACCACGCCGGACGCTCCGGACACCGACGCTGCCGGCACCACCGCCACGGCGACACGTCCGCCCGAGGGGCCGTACGTCGTGTCGCCGTCGGTTTACAAGCGGCTGATGTCGGGGTTGCCGGGCTTCTGCATGGCGCTGGTCGCGTCGCTCGCCCTCGTCGGCGTGGTCATCCTGATCACCCCGCGGCACAACGAGTCCGCCATGCCGCACGCCGACTACAGCAGCGACCTGGCGGGGCTCACCGCCGTGGCTCCCTACCAGGTCCTGGCGCCCCAGGGCCTGCCGCAGCGGTGGTTCGCCACCAGTACCCGGCTCAGCGGCCACGGGCAGGGGCCGATCTCCTGGCACCTCGGCTTCTCCACGCCGAGCAAGGAGTACGCCGCGCTGGAGGAGAGCAACGAGACGCCCGACGGCGCCGGTCACTTCATCGATCGCATGACGAGCCAGGGCCACCCCGACGGCACGTCCCAGATCGCCGGCGCGACCTGGGACCGCAGGTTCCGGCCGGACAAGAAGCAGCGCTCGCTCATCCACCGCTTCCCCGGCGTCACGATCATCCTCACCGGCACGGCCTCGTACGAGGAGTTGGGCGTGCTCGCGGCCGCGCTCAAGCCGCAGCCCAAGCCGTCTTCGGCCGCCACGCCCGTCGGCTGACCCGCGGCGCGGGTGTCCGGCGGGATCGAGCCCACGCGGATGGGGACCGCGCCACCGCGCGGGCTCAGAAGGGTGCGCTCTCGGCGGGTTCGGTGGTCGGCTCGGCGCGCTCGGCCATGGCCGCGGCGAGCCGGGCGCGGGCGCCCTCCAGCCACTCCTCGCAGATGCCGGCCAGCTTCTCGCCGCGCTGCCAGAGAGTGAGCGACTCCTCGAGAGTGAGCCCACCGGCCTCCAACCGGCGTACGACGTCCGTCAGCTCGTCACGGGCCTGCTCATAGGACAGCTCTGGTTTCTCCTCCGTCACCCGAACCACCCTACGGGCACCGGGGCCCGCCCGTGCCGAGCCGCCGGTCAGCTGCTGAGATTTCCGACGATGATGAGGATCACCAGGAGGAACGCCAGGCCCGGGTAGAGGTAGGCGCCCGGACGCTGGAACACCGGCGGGCCAGGGTCGAGCGGCGCGCGTCCGTCGCCCTGCGGCTGCGGCGCGGGCAGCTTCGCGACGTTGCTGCGGGAGCTGGCGTTCATCAGCAGGAAGATCGGAGTCATCACGATGCTCTGGAGGCTGCACCAACCGCCGGTCAGCGTCTTGGTGGTCAGGCGCCGGAACGTGTGCAGGCCGCAGTCGCGGCAGTACGGGCCCGGTGCCGTCCAGATCGTGTGCATGACCACCGCGCCGACCACGGCGCGGAACGTCGCCTGCGCGGCGGGTGCGCTTCCGCACAGACGGCAGCTCTGTCCTCCGTAGGCCTGATGGCCGGCCTGCTGCTGTTGGTACTGCGGTGCCTGGTACTGCTGGCCCTGGTACTGCTGCTGTTGATATTGCTGCGGCTGTTGGTAGGCCTGCTGAGGGGGCTGGCCCCAATGCTGCCCGTACTGCGGCGCTTGCCGCTGGGGGTGCTGCTGCGGCTGCTGCTGGTACGGCGCCTGGTACTGCCCCGGGGCGGGCTGTTGCTGGTACGCCTGCTGCTGGTAGGGGCCGGGCCCCTGGTACGGCTGCTGCTGGTACGGGGGCTGAGTCACGGGGAGTCCTTCGACGGATGGGATAAGAGTGACGGATGAGGTGAGCGACCATTATCCGCATGATCCGGGGGTGCTCGGGGCGATTTACGGGGTTTCGCCAGGTGAGGCGGTGCTCACACCGTTCCGTCGTCCTCCGCGCGTACGGCGATCCGGTCGTCGTGGAAGCGGATCAGCAACTCGTCACCCTTGCTCACGTCGGCGGCGGCGCCGACGACCGACTCGTCGGGACGCTGGATGACGGCGTAGCCGCGCTGAAGCGTGGCGGCGGGGGAGAGGGCCACGAGCCGGCCCCGGGTGTGGGAGAGGTCGTCCGCGGCGCGGTCGAGGGCCGCGGCCAGGCAGCGCCGTGCCCGGTCGCGCAGGGTGGTGACCGCCTCCGCCTGGCGTTCGATCTCCCGTACGGGATCGGCCAGCGCGGGCCGCGAGCGCACCCCGGCCAGCCACTGCACCTCGCGCTCGACCCGGCCGGACAGGCAGCGCCGGCCGCGGTCGCGCAGCTGCCGGACCAGTGTGAGCTGCTCGCGCACGTCGGGCACGGTCTTCTTGGCGGCATCGGTCGGCGTCGAGGCGCGGACGTCGGCGACGTAGTCGAGGAGCGGCGTGTCCTGCTCGTGCCCGATCGCTGAGACCACGGGCGTGCGGGCGGCGGCCACCGCGCGTACGAGGGCCTCGTCGGAGAAGGCGAGCAGGTCCTCCAGGGAGCCGCCGCCGCGGGCGATGATGATCACATCGACGTCCTTGTCGGCGTCGAGCCGGCCCAGGGCGTCGATGACCTCCCCGGCCGCGTAGGTGCCCTGTACGGCGGTGTTCTCCACCTTGAAGCGGACGGCGGGCCAGCGGCGACGGGAGTTCTCCAGCACGTCGCGCTCGGCGGCGGAGTCACGCCCGCAGATCAGCCCGACCGTGCCGGGCAGGAAGGGCAGCGGGCGCTTGCGCTCGGCGTTGAACACGCCCTCGGCGGCGAGGAGCTGCTTGAGCCGCTCCAGCCGGGCCAGCAGCTCGCCGACGCCCACCGGGCGGATCTCGAACGCCGAGAGCGCGAACGAGCCGCGGTTGATGTAGAAGTCGGGCTTGGCGTGCACGACCACGCGTGCCCCGTCGACCACGGCCGGGCCCCCGGCGTCGCAGACGGTGCGCGGGCAGACCACGCGTACGGACACGTTGGCGACCGGGTCGCGCAGCGTGAAGTAGACCGTGCCCCCGCGACGGTTGAGCTCGGTGATCTGCCCTTCGACCCAGATCCGCCCGAGCTTGGAGATCCAGCCTCCGACGAGCTGCAGGACGGTACGGACCGGGGTCGGTGACTCCGGCGAGGTCTCCAGCGCCATGCGCGCAGCCTAACGGCCCGCGGGGACGGTGCGCGGCCGGGAAGCAACGAGCCTGGTGGTTCTGGCGAGCCGGGCTGGACGGAGCGTGCGGTACGCCCCACACTGCGTAGTCACCCCAGCTGAACGGGGCTCTCTGCTAGCGTGGAAGGAGGAAAGGTCATGTCCGATCCCCGTGCGCTCGCCGAACGATTCAACCGGCAGATCCGCGACCTCGTGCTCATGCTCCGTCGCGCGAACGCCGGCCAGGCCGTCACGACACAGCAGATGTTCGTGATGGGCTCGCTGGAGGGTGGCTCACGCCGGATGTCCGACCTTGCCGCGGAGCACGGTGTACGGCTGCCGACCATGACACGGCAGATCGGCCGTCTCGCCCGCGACGGGCTGGTCACCCGGGGACGCGAGGCCGACGACGCACGGGTGGTCACCGCCGAGCTCACCCCTCTGGGACGCCAACGGCTTCAGCAGGGCCGCGAACAGCGGATCACCTTTCTGGCGGGGCGCATGACACTGCTCAACGACGCCGAGCGGGCCTCCATCGAGGCCGCGTTGCCGGCGTTGGAGAAGCTGTTCGCCGGCTCGTGACAGGGACCTGGACCGGTACGGGTACGGGTATTCGTCTACGTAGTTGTCCCGATGCCTTTTCCCGCGGGCACGGGCATGCTGGTGTGCGGGGCCAGGTGACAGCAGGTTCTTCAGGGGGTGTGAGTCCTGTGTGTGAGCACCAGCCGTTCTGCCCATCCGCGGAGGCGCCGGACCACGACGCGGCCAAGCTGGTCGCCTACCACCCGGAACAGGGGTGGGGACTGTTGTGCAACGGTGTGATCATTTTCGACGACACCGGTGAGCTTCTCCCCGACGGGGGAGCGTCCCCCGCACACCGCGCCACGGTCGAACACGTGGTCGTGTAGGCCCGGCGCGGCCTTCGTCCGCGCCGGTTCCGATGCCGGGAACCACGCCTTCCCCCGGCATCGACGCACACGTCAGCGCCGCCGGGCCCGTACGGGCGCGCGGCGGTTCCGGGCGGCCTCGGTCAGTGGCCGCCGCGCAGCTTGGCGATGCGGTTCTCGTACATGCGCAGGAAGTCGGCGCGCGCCGCGTGCGCCCGCTCGTAGTCGCGCAGCTCACCGACCTGCTTGGCGTCCAGGCCCCGCAGCCGGGCGCGTACGGAGGCGAGCGTCGCCTCGTCGTACCCCGAGATCGGCAGGTTCGCGGCCGTCTTGGCGCGCGCCTTCGGCCGCGAGGCCTTCGTCTCAGCCTGCTTGGCCTTCTCCGTCGCGGCGGGCCTGGCCTTGGCGGCCGGCTTCGGCGAGGGCTTCGGCGCCGGTTTCGGCGAGGGCTTGGCGGTCGCCGGCTTGGCGGCCGTGGGCTTCGCCGTCGCGGGCTTGGGACGAGAGGCGGCCGAGGGCCGCGCCGCGGCCGGCTTCGCGCGCTCGGCGGGCCGCCGAGGCGGCGTGGCCGGGCGCGTGGTCGCGGACGGCTTCGGCTTGCCGACGGAGATCTCCGAGTCGTCGGCCGCGCGGCCCTTCGGCGGTGTCGGGGCCCTGCCGTTGCCGGCGACCTTGCCGACGACCATTCCGGTGAAGTTCTCGGCGTCGTTCTTCAGCCGGCCCAGCACGGGGCTCAGCCCGGACTCGCGCGCCTCGCGGTAGTCCTTGCGCAGGCGGTCGGTGAGCAGCAGAGCCCGCCCGACCCCCATGACCGCCAACCGGGCGGCCTGGATCGGCAGCTCGCTGACGGTGTCCTTGACCTGTTCCCTGAGATGGCGTGGTGATCGTGTCATCGTTTGTTTCTGCTCTCTCCAGCCCGGTACAAACGGACCGGCCGGTACCCGACGGTGTGTCTACGAACACTCTGCCCTACGGTGTCGCGACGTTCACGCGCCGTGGCCGGTTTCGCCGTGGCCGGATCGCGCACCGCGAGGCCGCCTACCATGGTGCCTATGACTCGTCGCGTTCTCCTGGCCAAGCCGCGTGGTTACTGTGCGGGCGTCGACCGCGCCGTCCAGACGGTCGAGCTGGCGCTCGAGCGCTACGGCGCCCCCATCTACGTGCGCAAGCAGATCGTGCACAACGTCCACGTGGTCAAGACCCTCGAGGAGCGGGGGGCGATCTTCGTGGACGAGACCGAGGAGGTCCCCGAGGGCGCCATCGTGGTCTTCTCCGCCCACGGCGTCGCCCCGGTCGTCCACGACGAGGCCGCCGGCCTGAGCCTCCGCACGATCGACGCGACCTGCCCGCTGGTCACCAAGGTGCACAAGGAGGCCCGGAGGTTCGCGAGCGACGACTACGACATCCTCCTCATCGGCCACGAGGGCCACGAGGAGGTCATCGGCACCAGCGGCGAGGCTCCCGAGCACGTCCAGCTGGTCGACGGGCCGGACGACGTGGCCCGCATCACGGTCCGCGATCCGGAGAAGGTCGTGTGGCTCTCCCAGACCACGTTGTCCGTGGACGAGACCACCGCGACCGTCGAGGCCCTGCGCGCCCGGTTCCCCAAGCTGATCGACCCGCCGTCGGACGACATCTGCTACGCCACGCAGAACCGCCAGGTCGCGGTCAAGGAGATCGCCGCCCGGTCCGAGCTGGTCATCGTGGTCGGCTCCCAGAACTCCTCCAACTCCAAGCGCCTGGTCGAGGTCGCCAAGGACCACGGCGCCGACGCGTCGTACCTGGTCGACTACGCCGACCAGATCGACCCGGCGTGGCTGGAGGGCGTGACGACGGTCGGCGTGACGAGCGGCGCCTCGGTGCCGGAGGAACTCGTGGACGGCGTTCTCCGGCACCTCGCGGCCCATGGCTTCGACACGGTGGAAGAGGTCGAGTCCGTCCGCGAACGCATGGTCTTCGCCCTGCCTCACGAACTCCGTCGCGACCTGCGCTCCGCCTGAGCTCCCGGCGCCCGTCCCTAGTCGGAGGACGCGCCCGGGGCCGGAGGCTCGTCCCAGCGGACCGGGTCGTCGTCATCGTCCTTGCGGCCGCGCAGCGACGTGCGGCCGCGGAAGGGGTTGTCCTCGGCGATGCTCGCGCGGAGCTCCCGGAGGTTCGCCGGGAGCCCGCGCGGAACGGCGATCAGCACCACGAGCAGCGCGCCGACGAACAGCCACGGCACGTTCGACGTCAACGTCGTGACCAGGGTCAGCAGCATGCTGACCACGAACGAGCGCTCCCCGAACGAGCCGACGGCCGCGCCGAGCAGCGAGACGAAGAAGAAGATCAGCGGTGGGCTGACCACGAGGACGAGCAGATCCGTACGGCGGGTGGTCAGCACCGCCAGCAGGCAGCCGAGCACGAACAGGAACCCCTGCGCCCCGTGCAGGCCCAGCAGCCCGCCGAAGACCGCGCCGAGCAGGGTCGCGGCGAACACGACGACGATGCCGCCCCGGCCGGTCAGGGTGATGGCCGGGCCGGAGGGCGGGCGCCGCCGGCGCTTCCCTCCCGGGGGAGGAGATGCCACCTTCGGGCCTCCGCGCGTGTCCGTTGCCACCAGCCGTCCCAGAGTCGAGCCTGCCTGAGCGTACGGTAACCCGCTTCGGGGGGTCACGTCCCGCGACACGACGTTACCGGCATCAGGGAAGCAGACGGATCTGGCGGTTCTCGTCCGCGTCGTCGGCGAGTTCGGCGGCGGACAGCGAGCGGGCCGGTTCGCCGACCTGGGCGGGTGGGTCGAGCTCGTCGTCGGTCACGCCGAGCTCGTTCAGCCGCCGCGCGGTGACCAGCACCCGGCTCTCCAGCGACCCGACGGTGCGGTTGTAGGCGACGACCGCGTTCGTCAGCGACTTGCCGAGCTGGTCGACGTGGCGGCCCAGCGTGCCGAGCCGCTCGTACAGCTCCCGGCCGAGTTCGAACACGGCGCGGGCGTTCTCCGACAGCGCCTCCTGCTGCCACGCGTAGTGCGCGGTCCGCAGCATGGTGACGAGCGTGGTCGGGGTGGCGATGTGCACCCGGCGGCGCATCGCGTACTCCAGCAGTCCGGGGTCGCGGTCCAGCGCCGGCGCCAGGAACGCCTCTCCCGGCACGAACAGCACCACGAACTCCGGTGCGGGGCTGAACGAGCGCCAGTACGACTTGGCCGCCAGCCGGTCCACGTGGTCGCGCAGGTGCCGGGCGTGCGCGTCGAGGCGCGCCTTCCACACGCCGGGCTCGTCGGCGTCCGCCGCCTCCAGGTACGCCGCGAGGGACACCTTGGAGTCGACGACGATGTTCTTGCCGCCCGCGAGGCGTACGACCATGTCGGGGCGGACCCCGCTCCCGGCGGTGGCCTGCTCGTCGAAGTCGCAGTGGCGCGTCATGCCGGAGATCTCCACCACGCGGCGCAGCTGGAGCTCGCCCCACCGGCCACGCGCCTCGGGCCGCTGGAGCGCCCGTACGAGGGTCTGGGTCTCCCGGCGGAGCTGGTCGGAGCTCTGCCGGACGAACTCCACCTGCTTGGCCAGCATCGCGTGCGACTCGCGGCGGCCGGTCTCCACCTCGCGCAGCTGCGCCTCGACCCGGCCGAGCGTGTCCTTCAGGGGTGCGATGCGCTTGTCGAGCTCGCCGGCCGCCTCGGCGTTCGCGGTGGCCAGGCGGGTGCCGGCCAGCTCCAGGAAGCGCTGGTTGCTGGCGTCCAGGGCCTGCGCCGACAGCGCCTGGAAGCGTTCGGTGAGGCGCTCCTCGACGTAGGCGACCTTCTCCTCGGCGGCCTCGGCCCGCGCCGTGAGCACGGCCGTACGGCTCCGGGCCCAGGCCACGCCCGCGACGGCACCGACGATGAGACCGACGACAAGACCGAGCAGAACGTCCATCTCCGCATCGTGACAAAGCAGCCGGACAAAGTCGGCCCGACGCGCGGGCGAGGACCCCACTGCGGGCGGAACTCGCACTTACGGATCAAGGGCTCGTCCGCTACGCTCCGGTGCGCCGAAGAGCAAAGGGATATTCGTGCAACCACCGTACAATCCGGGACCTTACTCAGGCCCGCCCTATCCTGGCTCGCCGTATCCCGGCCCGCAGGGACCTCCTCCCGGCCCGCAGGGACCTCCTTTCGGTCCACCCGGACCCGGTGCCGCGCCGCGGAAGCCGCGTCGCGGCCCGCTGGCGGTCCTGCTGGTCGCCGGATTCCTGGTCGTGGCGGCCCTCGCGGCCGTACTGATAGTCGTGAACACCAGGTCGCAGGCCCGGTTCAAGCACGCGCCGGCCGGGTGCTGGCTGCTCAGCCAGGCGCAGGTCCAGGTGTACGTGCCGGGCGCCGGCTCCGAGTCGAGCCTGGAAGGGGCCGCGTGCACGTGGGAGAAGGCGACCGGCGACGACGGAGCCGGGCGAGTGCACGTGTACGTGGAGACCTTCGACAGGTCCACCGTCAAGGACGCCAAGGACCAGTACGAGATCAGGCGGCGACAGGCCGACGAACCCGGCACCACGATCATCCCGCTGTCGATCGGCGACGAGAGCTTCATGGCCTGCAGCGCGTCCAAGGGCTCGGCAGGGAGCTGTGAGTCCTATACACGCCTGAGCAACCAGGTGTTCAGGGTGGAGTTCGAGAGCTTCGAGGTGCGGAACGTACGGGACCCGGCGTCCGTGGTGCGGACGCTCACCGCGCAGGCTGCGCAGCACCTGAGCCAGGCCGGCCGGTAGCGCTCCGCCGGATGACGGTTCGGGCGTGGCAGGGCCGTAGACTCGCCGTCCGTGAGCCTGTCCATCGGAATCGTCGGGCTGCCCAACGTCGGCAAGTCGACGCTCTTCAACGCCCTGACCAAGAACACCGCTCTCGCGGCGAACTACCCCTTCGCCACGATCGAGCCGAACGTCGGTGTGGTCGGGTTGCCCGACCCGCGCCTCGACGAGCTGGCGCGGCTGTACGACTCCGCGAAGATCGTGCACGCGACCGTGCAGTTCGTCGACATCGCGGGCATCGTCAAGGGTGCCTCGGAGGGGCAGGGACTGGGCAACCAGTTCCTCGCCAACATCCGGGAGACCGACGCGATCTGCCAGGTCATCCGGGTCTTCGACGACCCGGACGTCACGCATGTCGACGGTGACGTGGCGCCGCCGCGCGACATCGAGACGATCAACACCGAGCTGATCCTCGCCGACCTCCAGACGCTGGAGAAGGCGTTGCCGCGCCTGGAGAAGGAGGCGCGAACCACCAAGGACAAGGACAAGCTCGCGGTCGTGGAGGCGGCCGAGACGGCGCAGAAGGTGCTGAACGAGGGCACCACGCTGTACGCCTCAGGACTCGACCTGGGCGTTCTGCGCGAGCTGCACCTCCTCACCGCCAAGCCGTTCCTGTACGTCTTCAACGTCGACGAGGACGAGCTGGGCGACGAGGGCCTGCGCGCGCGGCTGCAGGGGCTCGTCGCCCCGGCCGAGGCGATCTTCCTCGACGCGAAGATCGAGTCGGAGCTCATCGAGCTGCCGGACGACGAGGCCCTGGAGCTCCTGCAGTCGACCGGTCAGCAGGAGCCGGGGCTGGCACAGCTCGTACGGGTCGGGTTCGACACGCTCGGGCTGCAGACGTTCCTGACGGCGGGCCCGAAGGAGGCGCGGGCCTGGACGATCCGCAAGGGCGCGACCGCGCCGGAGGCCGCCGGCGTCATCCACACCGACTTCCGCACCGGGTTCATCAAGGCCGAGATCGTGTCCTACGGCGACCTCATCGAGGAGGGGTCCGTCGCCGCCGCGCGTGCCGCCGGGAAGGCCCGGATGGAGGGCAAAGAGTACGTCATGCAGGATGGCGACGTCGTGGAGTTCCGGTTCAACGTGTAGGAAGCGAGACAAACCTCGCCTTCCGGTAATACTGCCCGTCACACGGAGTTATCCACAACCGCGTGCCGGGGCTGTGCATCTCCGCTCGACACTGGAACAATTGACCGCCGTGGTTAAGGTGGTAAATCGAACACCAGTAGATGGATAAGACGCGCGCCGATCCGGCTGGGCAGGCGCGAGCGGAGGGACGATGGCTCGCAGGTCGTCCGGCGTTGTAGACGCCGGCACGCCCGGTTACCCGCCGGGCGGATTCCCGCCCGCCGACCCCTGGGATCAGCCAGACGACAAGGGGCGGCGGGGCAAGGCCCGTGGTGGGTCCGGCGGCGGTCGCGGTGACCGCGGCGGCTGGGGAGGCTCCGGCGGCCGGTGGTGGATCTACGCCGGCCGTGTCATCCTCTGGGCCTTTATCATCGTGGTGCTGGTCAACGGCGTCAGGGCGCCGTTCGAGCGCTTCACGGCAAAGCCGTCGGCGCCGTCCGCCCCCTCGGCGCAAAAACCGGCGTTCCCGCAGGAAGAGGCCTCTTCCTATGCGCTGTCCTTCGCCGATGTCTATCTGAATTACGACCCGGCGACGGCGGCGGACCGACAGCGGCAGCTCGCCCAATTCATCGCTCCCGGGGTGGACGCGCAACTGGGCTGGAACAGCAGCGGAAAGTCGGTGCTGCGGTCGGCGCACGTCTCCTCGGTCGAGGCGCAAGACGCCAACCGGGCGATCGTGACACTGCTCGTGCAGGCCAACGGAAAAATCTTCCAGCTGGCCGTCCCGGTCTACGCGAAGGACGGCGCGCTGGCGATATCCGGTCGGCCCGCGACGCTTCCCGCGCCGCCGAGGGCGGCGTTGCCGGCGGCCAACCAAGATCGCGATTCCGCGCTCGAGGCCGAGTTGCAGGAGCCCCTCACGGGGTTCTTCAAGGCGTACGCGAGTGGCGACACCGCTTCGCTGCAGCGCTACTCCGACCCGCCGGTGACGGGACTCGGCAACGTGCTCACGTTCGGCGCGCTGAAAGAGGTCGACGCACCGCAGGGCGACGCCAACGCGCGGACGGTCAACGCGACCGTGATCTGGCAGGTCCCTCCTGGTCAGCCCAAGACCACGGGTGGCTCGCTCGAGCAGACCTATCAGCTCACGATGGTGAAAAAAGACGGCAATTGGTACGTAACGGACATTCGGGGTTCTACACTGCCGGCCGCGTCATGAGGAACCGGCCGGTCTCATCCGGAAGCTACGATTCACTCCCCGACCGAGGAAGGCTAGGTCGATGATTCAGCATATGTTGGCGATGCTCCCGCACCATGAGATCGCGGAGCCCGCCAATGGCCTGAACACCGATGATCTCGCGAAATGGCTTCGTCAGATCTTCGGGCCGCTGTTCCTGGTCATCGTCTCGATCGTCGCGATCTTCTTTCTTTTCACACGAGAGATCACGCGGTTCGTTCAGTTCATCATTCTGGCCATCGGCATTGGAGTGATCTTCTACGTACCGAATATCATCGAGACGACGGCAAAAGCGATCGCCAAGGCGCTTGGAGTAAGCATATCCTGATAAACGAAACTGCCGTGTAGTCTGAATATGGTCGGTTCCAGTTAGGGGAGTGGGGCCCGCGTGGATCTGCCCACGTACACCAATATCTGGCGCATCGAAAAGCGGCTCTACAAGCTTTATGATCTCAGGCTGCCGATGCCGCTGCCGTTGGTGCAGATCGGTGTCTTCTTCGGCATATTCGTGCCGTGGATCGTCCTGCTTCAGCTTCTCCAGGTGCCGTTCCACACGCCCTGGCACGTGGTGTACATCGTGCCGCCCGGTGTCCTGACGTACCTCGCGACGCGGCCGGTCATCGAGGGCAAGCGGCTGACCGAGCTGATGATCTCCCAGATCCGCTATCTCACCGAGGCCAAGACCTGGGCACGGCTGACACCGATCCGCGAGCCGGACGAGGTCGCCATCGTCGGGCGGGTCTGGCTGCGGCACCGCGGAGTGTCCGGCCGGGTGCACACCGGCGGGCAGTCCGGGCGGAGCGCACGGCCTGCCCCAGACGCCGTGGCGTCCTCCGGGCGGAGCGCCCCACCGCTGCACGACGCCGCCGCCCCGGCCCGTCCGGCGGCCGCGACGCGCACCGACGCGCCGTCCGGGCGTGCCCCTGCGCCGGGGCAGCGTCCGAGCCTGCGGCCGACACCGGCAGAAGGGACCGCCACGGTGCCGCCGGCCACGCCGGGGCGCGGATCCCGCCGTCCCGGCGGGCCGCGGAGCCGACCCGGCGCCGGCGACCCCTGGGCGACGCGCGTGGACGATCCGAACGCGACGCGCACCGACAATCCCCGTATGCCGGCCGGCGGCGACCCGAACGCCACACGGGTCGACTCCGATGACCCGCGCGTGACCCGGCCGGAGAAGGTACGGCGCGACCCGGCGCCCCAGCGCGTACGCGGCTACCCCGCGCCGGCGGGCCGTCCGGCCGACGACACGTCCCCGGAGCCCGAGAGCGGTGAGCAGCGCGAGCGGCCCGCCGTGAGCGCCGAGGGCGAGCGCGCCGGCGGAGGCGCCGGCCCGTCCCCGTCCGGCCCGCCGCACGGCACGGGGCGCAGGCGCAGCCCCTCCCACGAGCCCGAGAGCCCGGCCGCGGCCACCGGCCCGCGGCCCGCGGCGCCCACGCCCTCCCCGCCGCGGTCCGATCCGTTCGGCTCGCGCGGCGCGCCTCCGGCCCTGGGCCGTCCCGGGACGCCGCCGGCCACCGGCCGGCCCGGCGAGTCCGCGGAGCCGGGGCACTCGTCGCCTCCGGCGGCGCGGTCCGGCGGCCCGGCGCGGCCGGGTTCCGGCGAGGCGGGTTCCCCGCCGCGTGCGCTTCCCCCGACGCCCGCCGAGCCGGCGGCGAAGAGCGGACGGCACGCCGGCTCCGAGCGGCCCGAGTCCGGTGCCGAGGAGGAGCCGCGTGCCGTTGAGGACACCACGGACGCCGGCGAGGCCGAGCGCGCCGACGACGGCAGGCCGCCCGCGCCCGTGATCCGGCTCGTGCCGGGCGGCCGGCACGCCAGGTCCGGCCGTGGCCAGGTCGAGAGCGAGCCTCCGGTGGCGTCGCGCGCATCGGAGAAGGACCACGACGAACCGGCGGACACCCCCGAAGCGGACACGGCCTCGGGGACCTCCGACGACGAGGCCGCCGAGGCCCGCACCCAAGAGATCGTCCGGCCCGCACGCGGCCCGCGCCCGCGTACCGACGCCGGCGAGACGCCCGCGCCCACCGCGCCGCGAGCACCTTCACAGGGGCCTCCGCCGGGCCCCTTCGCCCGGCCCGGCGGCCAGACCCGTGGCCGCTCGCACGGCGAGGAGACCGGGCCGCAGCGCGAGGGACGGCCCGCGGCGCCCGCGGCGAACGCGTCTCCGCAGACGCCCACGCGGGAGCCCGCGCCGAGGCCGGCCGACAAGCCGGCCCAGCCGCCCCGCGGTCCGGCGGCACCGTCGCAGCGGCCGGTGCCACCGCGGCCCGGCGTCCCGCCCAAGGCGCCCGCGGCCGGGCCGACACCGCCCGCGCAGGTCCCGCTGCCGCCGTCCACCACTCCGCAGCGCGGCGGCCCCGCGCGTCCCGCCCCCCCGGCGCGCCCCAAGGCGCCGGCGGCGCGGGCCCCGCAGGCATGGACCGAACCGACCGCGGCACCGCCCGAGTCGCCGGCGCGCGGCGTCCGCTCGGGCCCGGCCTCACCCGTGCGGCCCGGTCCGATGCCGACGCCCGCGCCCGAACACGAGGGCCGTGACGACGAGAGCCGCGGGATCCGCCGCATCTTCTCCGGCGGCGGCCAGGGAGACGGCGACTACGAGCAGCGGGTGCGCACCGCGTTCGAGGGCGCGCGCCGGGTCGTCGTCCTGGGCTGCACCGGTGGCGCCGGGCAGACGGTGACCGGGCTGATGCTCGGCCACACCTTCGCCCAGCACCGCGGCGACCGCATCGTGGCGGTCGACGTCAACCCGGGTCCCGGGGCCATGGCGCGGCGCACCCGCAGCGAGACCCGCGAGACGCTCACGTCGCTGATCACGCACGCCGAGCAGGTCACCGGCTACCAGATGATGCGCCGCTACACCTCCGTGGCCAAGTCCGGGCTCGAGGTGGTCGCGGCGGGCAAGAACCCGGTCCAGGCCCTCGACGACCGCGACTACGCCCTCGCGATGCGCACGCTCGACCGCTTCTACTCGATCACACTGCTCGACGCCGCGGCCGCGGTCGTGGCCCGGGTGCTGCCGTACGCCGACCAGATCGTGCTGGTCGCCCCGGCCAGCTCCGACGCGCCGCGTGCGGTCGCGATGACGTTCGAGTGGCTCGACGGGCACGGGTACGAGGACCTGCGCTCGAAGGCCGTCACCGTGATCAACGGAGTGAGCCGTCGCAGCATGGAGGACGTCGAACAGGCCGAGGCGGTCGCGCGCGGTCGCTGCCGGGCGCTCGTCCGCATTCCCTGGGACGACCATCTCAGCCTCGACCGGGCGCCGCGCAATGAGCTGCGCGCTCTGCGCGCGTCGACCCGGAAGGCCTACATCGCGCTCGGCGGCGTCGTCGCCGGCGGCCTCGTCCAGGTACCCGACCGTTACCCACGGCAGGAGGTCTCGCGATGAGCCCGTCCACAGGCGGCGCGCGCAGAGCGCGACCGGAGACTGCGTTGGCCGGAAACTGTGCCGGCCCGAAACGGTGTTGGTCGAAATGCGTGTCCGTCCGCGGAGTGAGTGAGGAGCGGGAGCCACCGAATGAGTAGGACGTCCAAGGTCCGCAGCAGGCTGGCCGTGCGGTATTTCGACGACCGGATCCTGCTCACCGACAACGCGGCGTGGGCGTACTTCCGGCTGCCGACGGTGTCGTACGAGTTCACCACGGCCGAGGAGCGCGAGGCCCTCGCCACCAACATCACCATCGCGATGGCCGGCATCCGCATGCAGGACGCCGAGATCCACCTGCGGATCGCCCACCGTACCTACCCCGCGGCCGAGTGGGCGCTGGCGCTCGACCAGACCTCCGACGGCGGTCCGGGCTGGCGCGACTACCTCGAAGAGATGTACGCGCACGTCTGGTCGAAGGACTTTTGGACCAAGGAGGTCTACCTCGGCGTGCGGCTCGGCCCCCGCGGGGTGGGCGCGCAGCTGTCCGGGGGCGCCTTCCGCCAGCTGTTCGGCTTTTACAAGCGCAGCGAAGAGGCGCTCGGCCTGCACGACGACGCGATCTCGGCCAAGGAGATCGGGCGCTGGACCGAGCAGGCGGAGCGGATCGGCCGGGCGCTCAGCGGCAGCGCGCTGTACGCGCGGCACGCGTCCTCGACCGAGGTCGCGTGGCTGTTCCAGCACGCCGCCAGCGGGTCCCTCACGGATCCGCCGCCATCGGCCACGCCGCGCCGCACCTGGGGCGCCGGCGAGATCGAGACGCTGGTCGAGGGCGCGATCATCAACGGCCGGTCGAACCTGCGGATGGAGCAGCCGGACGGCTCGTCGTACGCCGCCTACCTGTCGTTCGCCCGGTTCCCGGACCTGATGCCGTTCCCGGACGGCGAGCCGTGGCTGCACTACGCCGACGCGCTGCCGTTCCCGGTCGAGGTGTCGGCGCGGATGAAGCTCGTCCCGCCGGCGAAGGCCTCCAAGGACGTATCGCGCAAGCTGGCGCACGCCCGCGACATGGACCAGCACATCCGGGAGGCCGGCGCCGAGGCGCCCATCGCCCTGGCCGAACAGATCGACGCCGCCCGCATGCTCGAGCACGGCATCACCAAGGAGCGGCTGCCTTTTGTGTACGGCTGGCACCGGCTGATCGTTTCCGCGCCGACCGAGGAGCTGCTCCAGCAGCGTGTCGACGCCGTGGTCGAGCACTACCGCGACCTCGGCATCGACATCGTGTGCTCGACCGGCGACCAGTTCTCCCTGTTCTGCGAGTCGTTGCCGGGCGACCGGATCCGGGTGAACGCCTACGCGCAGCGGCAGCCGTTGCGCACGATCGCGGGCGGCATGCCCACCGCGACGGTCGATCTGGGCGACCGGCTCGACCAGAACTCCGCCGGTTGGGTCGGCCCGTACATCGGCGAGACCCTCGGCCGCGCGCGTTCGGTGGTGCACTTCGACCCGCTCGTGGCCGCCGCACGCAACCGGCCCACCGCGGTCGCGATCACCGGTGAGCCCGGCGGCGGGAAGACGACGCTGGCCCTGCTGCTGATCTACCAGATGGCGCTGCGCGGCGTCACGGTCGCCGCGATCGACCCCAAGGGCGACGCGGAGTCCCTGGTCGAGCTGTTGCGCCGGCGCGGACGCCGCGCCCGGGTGCTGCCGCTCGGTTCGGCCGCGCCGGGCCTGCTCGACCCGTTCAGCTTCGGCGACGACCTCGCCGCCAAGAAGACCATGGCCACCGAGACGCTCCGCCTGCTCCTGCCGCGCATGTCGGAGGAGCGCGAGTCGGCGATGATCCAGGCCGTGGGCGCGGTGGCCAACCAGCCGCAGCCCTCGCTCGGCAAGGTCGTCGACCATCTCGACGCCTCCGACGATCCGGCGTCGAAGAACCTCGGTGCCGTGCTGCGCTCGATGTCGGAGATGCGGCTCGCGCGGCTGTGCTTCGACCCGTCCGGTGGCGAGCGCATCGACACGGCCGGGTGGACGACGGTGTTCACCCTCGGCGGCCTGACCCTGCCCGACGTCGCCATCAACCGCGACGACTACTCCTACGAGCAGCGGCTGTCGGTCGCGTTGATGTACCTCGTCTCACAGTTCGCGCGACGGCTGATGCACGGCCTCGACCGGCACCTGCCGAAGGCCATCTTCCTCGACGAGGCATGGGCGATCACCCAGACGCCGGAGGGCGCCAAGCTGATCCCCGAAGTGTCACGTATGGGGCGATCCCGGAACACCGCCTTGATTCTGGTCTCACAGAACGCCGGGGACCTCTTGAATGAACAGGTGACGAACTGCCTGTCGTCCGTCTACTCGTTCCGCTCGACGGAGCGCAACGAGGTCGGCAACGTGATGGCCCTGCTCGGCGTGGAGAACTCCGACGAGCACCGGGCGGTCCTTCGGAACCTCGGCAACGGCGAGTGCATCTTCCGCGACCTGGACGGCCGCGCGGGCCGCATCGGGGTCGACCTCGTCTCCGAAGAGCTGCTCCGCTGGCTCGACACCAACCCCACGCGTTCCAAGCCCGGCGAGACCGCCGCCCCCAACGGCCGCGCCGACGACGGACCGCCCCCCGGCCCGCACAGCGCTCCGCACGACCCGGCGACCGAAGCCACCCAGGAGGTCCCGCGATGAGGGTGCCCCCCACCCGCCGCCGGCGAAAGGCGGCGGGGCCCGCAAAACCCCGGCGGAAGCGCAGGTCGCTTCTCATCCTCTGCCTGATGGCCGTCTTCGTCCTCAGCCCGGTCGGAGTCGCGAGCGCGGACCCACCGATCAACACCAATCCGAACGACGCCTGTTCGCCGGCCGACCATCCCTCTCCGGAGGAGTACGGGTCGGGCATCGACGGCATGGTCAAGCCGCCCGACTACCCGAGCCAGCAACTGCAGAAGTCGCCACCGGAACGGCTGACCTACTACGACCGCTACGGCACCGAGGGCCAGTCCTGGCACGCGGTCGACATGGGCTGCTCGGACGCCATGGCGATGGTGGGCAACTCCATCTCCAACGTGGTCTTCACGCTGGCGAAGGCCTTCGACCGGACGACGATCACCATCTATGAGGCGGCGGCGTCGGAGTCGTTGCTCGGCTGGTTGAAGAAGACCGTCGACGGCGTCATCAAGGGCATGGGCAACACCTTCGGCGCCAAGTACTGGTCGTGGGTGGTCATCCTCGGCGCGTTGTGGCTGGCCTGGTGGGGACTGATCCGGCGACGAGCGAGCCGGGTCGCGGAGGGCACCATCTGGATGGTCATGGCGATGGTCGCCCTCGTCTGGCTGATCGGCAGACCCAGCGACTTCACGACGCTCGGCACGAAAGTGTCGAACGGCGCGACGGCGGCGTTCAACGCTGCGCTGCCGCAGAGCAACGCCAACGCCTCGGCCTGCATCCCCGGCGGTCCCGGGGCGCAGCAGGCGGTGCAGAACGACGCGGTCACGCGTAACGCCAACGGGCTGTGGGTGACGCTGGTCTGCAAGCCGTGGCTGATGGGCGAGTTCGGCACCGACGACGCGAAGAGCAAGATCGTGCAGGACAACGGCGCGAAGCTGCTGTCGTCGCAGGCGGTCGACCTCACCGAGACCTACTCGGGCAAGAAGCCGGACGTCGGCCAGAAGGCGGACGACTACAAGGCCGTCACCAAGAACATCAAGGAGAACTATCCCGGCGTCTATCCGCTCTTCCAAGGGAAGAACTGGACGTCGCGCCTGGCGGTCTCCTTCGGGGCGCTGCTCGCCGCGCTCGTGGCCGGCCTGCTCGTCCTCATCATCGCGGTCATGCTGATGGTCCTGAAGATATCGTTCCTGCTCCTGCTGGTGGCGGGGCCGATCTTCCTGGGGATCGGCATCCATCCGGGGATCGGGCGGGTCATCGCCATCCGGTGGTTCGAGCTGCTGCTGTCGACACTGCTGAAACAGGCGGCGCTGATCGGCGTGCTCGCCCTCCTGCTGTGGTGCTACGGCCTCGTCATGGCGGAGAGCCTGCCCTGGGGGCTGCAGATCCTGCTCATCTCTCTGGTGACGCTCGCGGCGTTCATCTACCGCAAGCCGTTCCAGCACCTCTTCGCCGCCGTCGGCTACTCGGCCGTCGGCTCGCGTAAGAGCGAGGAGCATCTCGACCAGGCGGTACGGGAGACGCGTAAGCGGACCACCGCGGTCGCGACCGCGGCGGTGCCGGGAGCCGCGGGCTACCGGTTCGGACGCTGGGCGGCGAAGCGTGAGTCCGGGGCGGCGACGACCGCGCCGAGCCTCGTCATGACCGACGACGATCGAGAGCAGGTCGGCGGCGGGGTTCCGGCCGGGGCCGAGCGGCGGAGCCGCGCGTCCCAGCTGGCGGCCAAGGCCGCCGGCGCGCCGCGCGGAAGCGCGCCGCCGCTCAACCTGTCCCCGCGGGCGCAGCCTCCCGCGTCACCGTCCGGCGGGAGGGCGAACGGCGGAGCGATCCGAGGGGCCCGGCCCAGCGGGTCCGGTGCGTCCGGAGGCTCGACGCGGCCACCGGCCGGCGGTGCGCCCCCGCGCGAAGACCGGCCGTCCGCGCCCAGCGGTGGCAACAGCCGGCCGCCCGCGTCGGCCATCGGCCCCAGCTGGGGCGGCGGTGGCCGCGGCTCCGGCGGCGGCTCGGGCTCCGGCGGCGGCGCGTCGCCCCGGCGCCAGGACGGCGGCAACGGAGGTCGCGGCTGGTTCGGCGGCGGCGAGAAGGAGGGCTCGGGCAGAGGCCGGTCCGGCGGTGGCCGCACGGCGGCACGGCCCGGCTCCGGCCGGTCCGGCGGGCCGGCCAAGGGCGGATCGGGCGGCAGGCGGGATCCCGCCTCCGGCGCCGGCAGACGGGACACCGACGGCACGGAAGGCGGCGCCCGGCAGGCGCCACCGCTGTGGTCCGGGAAGTCCCGTGAGGAGGCACCGGCCATGCCGTTCTGGCTGCGCCCGGTGAAACGCGACGACGGCGAAGAGTGAGCTACGGATGGATCTGACGGACCGTCAGCGCAAATGGCTGTTCGGGGGACTCGTCGTCGTACTGGCGGCGGTCGGCGTGTTCCTCACGATCGGTAGCGGCGGAGGGCACCACGGCGCGCGTGCCGAGCACGCGAGCACACCCACGCCGAGCGCGCCGCCGTCCACGGGCAGCGCCTCGCCGGTGAGCGGGCCGACGCCATCGCCCGGTTCGTACGACATCTTCTCGCTGCTGCCGTTCACGCAGAAGGACTTCACCACCGCGGCGGACGTCGCACGCCGCTTCACCGCCGCGTACGGCACCTATCGGTTCGACGAGGACCCGTCGGCGTACCTCAACCGGATGCGCAACCTGGTCACCTCCGACGTGCTGAACCAGCTCCAGCAGGGGGTCGCGGCACCCGGGACCATCGCCCAGCGGAAGCAGGACCAGGAGAGCTCCACGTGCGACGCCACGCTGGACTCGATCCGGGACATGTCCAAGGACCAGCTCATCTTTCTCGCGACCGGGAAACAGCACATCACCAAGGGAGGGAAGACGACCGACTCCAGCCAGCAGTACGCGGTCACGATGACGCGTTCCGGCGGCGGCTGGGTGGTCTACGCGTTCGCACCGGCAGACGTAGGTGATAAGTGAGAGGCAGGAAATGAGGCTTCGCCGGCGCCTGAGGAAGATAGGCAGCGGCTTCGGGGGGCGCACGAACAGCCGCCGCTTTGTCTCGCTTCATCGTTTCGCCCGTACGGACCGGGGTGCGGTCCGGCTACCGATCGTCATCATCGCGGGCACCGCCGCGATGTTCCTGCTGAGCCTCGTGGCGATTCCGCTCTTCTTCGGCGCCAACCAGCTGTACCAGGGCGCCGCGGGCGGAGGGGACTGCACCGACACCTCCGGAGCCGCCACGCAGCCCCAGCAGTCGGGGGACGCCAACAGCATCCCGTCGAACTACCTCGCGCTGTACAAGAAGGCCGGCCAGCAGTACGGCATCCCGTGGAACGTCCTCGCCGGCATCGGATGGGTCGAGACCCACCACGGGACGCTCAAGGCCCCTGGCGTGCTCAGCGGAGAGAACTTCGCGCACGCGGGCGGACCGATGCAGTTCATCCCCGGCACCTGGAAGATCTACGGCGTCGACGGCAACAACGACGGGAAGAAGGACCGCTACGATCCCGCGGACGCCATCCCCGCCGCCGCGAACCTCCTCAAACACGACGGCGCGCCTACCCACATGCGCTCGGCGATCTTCGCCTACAACCATTTGGTCTCGTACGTGAACAACGTGCTGTCGACGGCGCAGAAGTACGCGAGCGGAACCTTCAACGTGGTGCAGGCCAACGGCCCGACGTGCGCCGACATGAACGGCGCCCCCGCCGCCCCGAACGCCGTCGTCGCCAAGGTCATAACGTTCGCCAAAGCCCAGCTCGGCAAGCGGTACGTCTACGGGGCCGTCGGCCCGGACACCTTCGACTGCTCCGGCCTGACGATGACCGCCTACCGAACCGCCGGTGTCACCATCCCCCGGCTGTCCGACGCGCAGTACTGGTGGGGCGCGTCGGTGCCCAAGGGCCAGGAGCAGCCGGGCGATCTCGTCTTCTTCGACTACAAGCACGGCCACAGTGGGCCAGGTCACGTGGGCATCGTCTACAACCCTCAGAAGGGCATCATGATCGTCGCCCCGCACACCGGCGACGTGGTGAAGCTCCAGAATTACAAGACCTATCCCGGCGGAGCGGTCGGCTTCACCCGGCCGACCGCGCACAACGGGCACAACGGTCCGACGAAGCACCTCTGACGGCGGGAGAGACGTCTGAGGCCGGAGCGACGGCACGCGGTCGGGGCGCCGGGTAATGAGAGGGAGGTGGGGCGGCATGCGCGGTCTTGTCGTCGGGGCGGCGATCATCGCCGGTGGCCGGCTTCTGGCGGCACAGCGGGCGGCACCGCCTGAACTCGTGGGCGGCTGGGAGCTTCCCGGCGGAAAGGTCGAGCCCGGCGAGACGGACGAAGAGGCGCTCACCCGCGAATGCCGCGAGGAACTCGATATCGAGGTCACCGTCGGACGGCGGATCGGGGACGACTGGCCGCTGCACAACGGTTATGTCATGCATGTCTGGACCGCCACGATCGCGAAGGGTGAGCCGAAGGCCCTCGAGCATTCGGATCTGCGCTGGCTGAGTGAGGCGGAGCTGTTCGACGTAGCGTGGTTGCCGGCCGACCTGCGCGTGATCGAGGCGGTACGTGCGCACCTCAAGGAGTCTTGATGATCGTTGCCTTTTCCGTGACGCCGCTGGGCGTCGGCGAGTCGGTAGGGGAGTACGTCGCCGACGCGGTGCGCGTCGTACGGGAGAGCGGGCTGCCCAACCGGACCGACGCGATGTTCACCAGCATCGAGGGCGAGTGGGACGAGGTGATGGACGTGGTCCACCGGGCGGTCGACGCGGTCGCCGCCCGGGCGCCGCGGGTCAGCCTCGTGCTCAAGGCCGACGTGCGTGAGGGAGTGTCGGAGGGCCTGACCTCCAAGGTCGAGACGCTCGAGCGGCATCTCGGCACCGGTTCATGAGGGAGAAGGCGACGGGTCGGCCGCCGAAGCCTTGATCAGCGCGAGCACCTCCGGCCGCACGAGATCGGAGATCCTGTCGTACGGAACGGTGATCACGGTCTCGGCGCATGCCCAGAAATAGCCCAGCAGCGGAGGCATGACGTCGAACTGGAGGCCCGTTCCTGTCGGCATCAGATCGAGTACACGGGTCTCCTTGTCGTCATTGTCGAGGGTGCGGGGGCTCAGCGTGTCCTGACCGGACCTCTCGCTGCCGTCGCAGAGTCCCTTGCCGGGAGCGGCGTCGGAGATGCGCCGTTCGAGGTCGGCCAGGCCGGATCGGGTGACGGCCTCGGGCCGGAGGATGTCCGATGCCCTGAGTCGCCGGCCGGTGGTGAGGTCGACGGTGACGGCGCGCGTGGTGCCCAGATCCAACGGAGTGAGCGGTGCGTTGTGGGCCTTGAAGACGTAGCGTGCCGCCACCAGCCGTGGGCCGCGCAGCCCGAGTTCGATGCCTGTCGCGATCGCCGGGTTCTTCACCCCGATGCCCCCGGCGTCCGCGACACGGGCCACGCGGTAGCGCCGCAGTTGTTCATCGAGTGGCGCTCGCAGTTCCCGGTTCACGCGTTGTGCTAGAGCCGGGTCGCGCAGGCCGTCGATACGCACGTACTTCCCCGCGACCATGAGGGCCGGGCGCGTGTACCGCTCGGTCAACGAGGCGAACGCGATGGTGGGGCCCTTCGGCGCAGCCGACCGGGGCGGTCCGTGGTGTTCGCGGCCGCCGCCGCGGTTCGCGATGACGAAGACGGCCGCCGCTCCGACGACGATCGCACCGACGACGGCCGCGCCGGCCTTGGTGCCCGCGTGGCCGAGCACGGTCTTCGCGGCCCCGTTGCCGGTCCCGCCCGGGCCGCCGTTCGCATCACCGGTGGCGCCTCCGCCCGTGCCACCCGCTCCTCCACCGCCTGCCCCTCCACCGCCTGCCCCTCCACCGCCTGCCCCTCCACCACCTGCCCCTCCACCACCTGTTCCTCCACCGCCCGGTCCGCCCAGGCCGCCGCCTGCGGCCCCGCCTCCACCGCCCGATCCGGTGCCCAGCGCGATCGCCAGAGGGGAGAGCGCGGCCAGCGCGGCGGCGATCTCGGCCAGGTGGCGCCGGCCGGTCCGTTCCCAGCCGCGTCCATAGGCCTCGGTCGCGATCCGCTCCAGCTCGCCGACGAAGTCGAGTGCCGACGCCGGCCGGTCGGACGGGTTCTTCGCCATGCCGCGCAGGACGAGCGGGCGTATCGGCTCGGGGACGTCCTCAAAGGGGATCGGCGCGGTCAGATGGAGGTGTTCGAGGGCGTCCAGGTCGGTGCTTCCGTATGGCGGACGGCCGCTCACGCACTCGAAGAAGACGCACGTCGCGGCGTACACGTCGGTGGAAGGTGCGGCATGGCCGCCTGTCCACTGCTCGGGGGCCATGTACCTCGGTGTTCCGGCCGGCACGTCGGCCTGGCCGGAGCGGACCGCGATCCCGAAGTCGGCGATCTTGCTCTGTCCGTCGTTCTGGACCAGCACGTTCCCGGGCTTGTAGTCGCGGTGCACGATCCCTGCGGAGTGGGCGGCGCCGAGGCCGACCAGCGAGCCCTTCAGCACGGCGAGGGCGGCCTCGGGGCCGGCCGGGCCGTGTGCGTCCAGTACCGCGCGAAGGGACGCGCCGGAGACCGCCTCCATCACGATCGCCGCGGCGCCCTCTGCCTCGGCGTACTCGTACAGCCGGGTGACATGCGGGCTGTCCAGAGTGGCCAGGATCCGGGCCTCCTGGCGGAACCGGGCCAGGAACCGGTCGCCGCCGAGACGTTCTACGGAGAGATATTTGATCGCCACGAGGGTGCCGGACCCATCGTGGCGCGCCAGTACGACCCGGCCGAAGGCACCCGTGCCCAACTCGCGCAGTTCCGTATAGCCCGGGGCTCTCCAGTCGGTCACACCCGCTCCTCGGTGCTTTGGCGGCGCCGGACATAAGTGCGCGAGACGCCCCGGTGAATGCTCCGGCCAGGATCGAGGCGCCCCGCACAATCGTTCGACGCGGAGGGTGCCGGATCGGTTGCCGTCAATACCGATACTTCCCCAGCATCTGCCACTTCCGGGCATCTGCCCGGTGCCGCCGCCCTGGGCCGCACGGCGGCCAAGCCGCCCGGTCGGCCAAGGCGTCCGGTCGGCCAAGTAGACTTGTGGTCGCCGCGTGGATCCCGCGGCCACTCCCACACCCACGAAGCGAGACCCGCACGCATGCCCACCGCCATCAGGGACGATCTGCGCAATGTCGCCATCGTCGCCCACGTCGACCACGGCAAGACCACTCTCGTCGACGCCATGCTCTGGCAGTCCGGCGCGTTCCGCGAGAACCAGGACGTCAACGAGCGGGTCATGGACTCCAACGATTTGGAGCGCGAGAAGGGCATCACCATTCTCGCCAAGAACACCGCGGTCCGGCACGGCGGCATGACCATCAACATCATCGACACGCCGGGGCACGCCGACTTCGGCGGCGAGGTCGAGCGCGGCCTGTCGATGGTGGACGGCGTCGTCCTCCTCGTGGACGCCTCCGAGGGCCCGCTGCCGCAGACCCGGTTCGTGCTCCGCAAGGCGCTCAGCGCGAAGATGCCGGTCATCCTCGTCGTCAACAAGGTCGACCGGCCCGACGCGCGCATCGCCGAAGTGGTCGACGAGGCCTATGAGCTGTTCCTCGACCTCGACGCGTCCGAGGACCAGATCGACTTCCCGATCGTGTACGCCTCGGCCAAGGCCGGCCGGGCGAGCCTCACCAAGCCCGACAACGGCGGGCTGCCGGACAGCGAGGACCTCGAGCCGCTGTTCCAGGTGATCCGCGAGACCATTCCGGCGCCGTCGTACGACCCGGACACGCCGCTGCAGGCGCACGTGACCAACCTGGACGCCAGCTCCTACCTCGGCCGGATCGCGCTGTGCCGTGTCCACGCGGGCGTCATCAAGAAGGGACAGCAGGTCGCGTGGTGCAAGCACGACGGCACCATCGAGCGGGTGAAGATCACTGAGCTGATGATGACCGAGGCGCTCGAGCGCAAGCCCGCCGAGGAGGCGGGGCCGGGCGACATCATCGCCATCGCCGGCATCCCGGACATCATGATCGGCGACACGCTCGCCGACGCGGAGGACCCGCGTCCGCTGCCGTTGATCACCGTCGACGAGCCGGCCATCTCCATGACGATCGGCACCAACACCGGCCCGCTCGCTGGCCGCGAGAAGGGCACGAAGGTCACCGCGCGGCTGGTCAAGGACCGCCTGGACCGCGAGCTCGTCGGCAACGTCTCGATCCGCGTTCTGCCGACCGAGCGGCCCGACGCGTGGGAGGTCCAAGGACGTGGCGAGCTGGCGCTCGCGATCCTCGTGGAGACGATGCGCCGCGAGGGGTACGAGCTCACCATCGGCAAGCCGCGGGTCGTCACCAAGGAGATCGACGGCAAGGTGCACGAGCCGGTGGAGCGGCTGACGGTCGACGCGCCCGAGGAGTATCTCGGCGCGATCACCCAGCTCCTCGCCGTGCGCAAGGGCCGTATGGAGCACATGACGAACCACGGCACGGGCTGGATCCGGATGGAGTTCCTCGTGCCGGCGCGTGGTCTGATCGGTTTCCGCACCGAGTTCCTCACCGAGACCCGTGGCACGGGCATCGCGCACCAGGTGTTCGAGGGCTACGAGCCGTGGTTCGGCGAGCTGCGCACCCGGCCGACCGGATCCCTGGTCTCCGACCGGACCGGTGCCGCCACGGCGTACGCGATGTTCAACCTCCAGGAGCGCGGCACGCTGTTCGTCGCCCCGGCGACCGAGGTGTACGAAGGCATGATCGTCGGTGAGAACTCCCGTGCCGACGACATGGACGTCAACATCACCAAGGAGAAGCAGAAGACCAACGTGCGGTCCTCGACCGCGGAGGTCTTCGAACGCCTCACCCCGCCGCGCGTACTCAGCCTCGAGGCGGCGCTGGAGTTCATCGCCGACGACGAGTGCGTGGAGCTGACCCCGGCCGCGATCCGGTTGCGCAAAGTGGTCCTGGACTCCAAGGAGCGCGAGCGCATCCGCGCCCGCGGCAAGCGCGGCCAGGCCTGACCGGGCCGGGGGTGAGCGGGGCCGGGAGGGTCAGCGGTCGCGTTCGCGGTGCCGGGCCTGGGGCTGCCGGCGGTCGCTGCGCCGCCGTGTGACCGGAAGGCGCTGTTCGCCCGGCTCGATCCGCCAGCGCACGTCGGCGTGGATGCCGGCCTGTTCGAGGCGCTCGCGGGCGGCCTCGAACGACGCACACCACTGCTCCTCGCGCTCGACGTCGAGGCGCCGCTGGTCGTCGCTCTCGGCGGGTTCGGTGCGCAGCAGCGCCATGCGTATCCGCCGCGCGTCGTCGACGCGGACCTTGACCGCGTGCTGTGACCAGTCGCCCCGGGTGAGGACGGCCTCACCCGAGTCGGCGGTCAGGGTCTCGAAGCCCTCGTCCACCTCGTAGCCGAGGCCCGCGAACGCCTCCCGGAGCGCGGTCGTCACGTACCGGCGCTCGGCCTCGCGCTGGAGGTCGCCGACGAGGCGTACGGCCTCGGCACGAAGCCCCTCGTCGAGGGCTGCGGCGCCCTCGGCGACCTCGGCCAGCCGCGCGCGTACGTCGCCGGCGGCGGGATGGGTCTCCAGCTCGCGGACGAACCGCGCGGCGGCGGCACGGTCGTCGCGCCTCCTGCGGGCGTGCTCGTTGGCCTCCTGGATGCGGATGCGCACCTCGGTGAGGCGGCTCTCGGCCTCCCCCTGCGTGGTGGCGGAAGCGGCCTCCTCGGCGGCCTCGGTGACACGGCGCCGGTCGGCCTCGGTGGTGTCGGGCAGGAGCCGGGCGAGGACCCGGGCCAGGGTCGTGGCGAGCGCGGTGGCGGCGGGCGGCGGCGACGCGGCCGGTGCGGTGGCCTTCAGCGTCTCGGCGGCGGGAGCGAAGATGCGGCCGGTCACGGTGGAGGCGATGGCGGTGGCGAGCTCCTCTTCGGCCGTGGCCAGGGCGGCGTCGGTCTCGGCGCACCAGGCGACCAGCTCGCCGGCGGTCTTCCCGGCGGGCTCGAAGGGGAGCGGCAACGCGATCTGGGCGTCGTTCTCCTTGGCCGACGAGGCGAGCGCGGCGATGCGCGCGTTGCGGTCGAGCACTTCGGCGATCGCCTGCTCGTGGTGCCGGATCTCCTGGAGCCGGCGCGCTCGGATCTCGGCGCGCTCCTCGGCCAGCCCGGCGAGCAGGCCCGTGCCGGCGGCGGCCAGCCCGGCCGCGCCACCGAGCACGCGGATCAGCCCGAGGCTGGCGATGACCGCCGCGTCCAGTGCGATGTCGGCTTCGACGCCGCTGCTCACAGTCGCCCTCCCACGGCCTGCTCCTTCGTACGCTCACGCTCCTGCCGCCACCGCTGCGCCCGGACTCCGGTCATCACCACGTGCGCGATCGCCGCCGCCACCATGACCGCCAGCCACAGCAGCCAGGCGATGGAGATCACCATGGCCACCACGACCAGGAAGACGACCAGCGGCACCACCGCGACGAGCAGCAGCACGCCGCACCCGGCCGGACCGCGGCGCCGCGTGGCTCCCGACAGTGTGCGGGAGACGCCCGAAACGCCTCGCTTGACCCCGCCGAGGCCCTTGGCCAGCCAGGACCACGGCCCGAGCGGCAGGTAGTCCGCGCCCTGGCGCGACGCGAGGAGGACCTCGCAGGCGACGCCGACGAGCCAGGTGACGACCGCGGCGACCACGAGCAGTGTGGTGGGAGCGCCGACCGCGCCGACACCGCCGTAGCTGTCGCTTCGCGCGGCGTGGCGGAGCTGGGCCAGGAGCCATCCGCCACCCGCCCACACGACCAACAGGGGCAGCGTCCACAGAACGGCACGGGCCATCGCGGCAGGACGGCCGGCGAGGCGCCGGCGCTCGCGTTCGTTCCAGTGGCGCAGACCTTCGGCGGTCCGGCGTTCGGCCTCCTGCCGGTGGCGGGCCGCACCCTCGATCTCCAGCACGGCGTCCGGCGCGGCGCGTACGAGGGCGAAGAGCCGCAGCGGATCGTCTCCGGCCTGCTCGGACAGCCAGCCGAACCAGGGAACGGGCTCCCGGACCTGCTCCCGCGCCCGTACGGCGGCCGATCGAAGCGCGTCCTCCGTCTCGGCGGGCCGGCCGGCCAGCGCGAGGAGGGTCGCGAGCACCACGGGAGGCTCGTCCAGCCCGCGGGCGCCCGCGTCGGGGAGGCGGCTCGCCGTACGCGGGAGCTGGGAGCGCAGCCAGCCGGCGAGGCGGCTCCACTCGGCGGCGAGCCCGTGCCAGCGGTCGTTGATCGCCGGAAGTTCGTCGCCTCCGGCGAACGCGGCGAACTCCGGCAGCAGGTGCAGCTCCCAGAGCTCCCGTACGACGCGGGCGGCGGTGGCCCGGTCGGGGTGGCGCGGGTCGTCGACCACGCCCGCGAGCGCGGGCAGGTCCTCGGGCAGGACGCGGAGCCCGAGGTAGTACGGCTCCAGCGTCGGGTCGAGCCAGCGCACCAGGTGCAGGAGCTTGACGTTCGGCGGGCGGTCGCCGGTCAGTGACTGGTCGATCAGGCGGATGCGGCCCTCGGAGTCGTCGTCGAAGCCGCTCAGCCACTCGCGCAGCGCCTGCCACGCCTCGCTCGGCCCGACCGGGGTGAACATGGTGCCGAAGAAGTAGCGTGCGGCGTTGTCCCAGTCGGCGACGAGCGCACGGGCGAACTGTGCGCGGTCGGTGTAGGTCTGCCCGCCGAACGCCAGCGCGCCCCGCGCGGCGCCGGCCGCGAGCGGGGAGACGCGCGGCGGCTCGGGCTCGGCGACGGCGGGACTCTCGCCGGCGAGCCAGCGCTCGACCTCCTCGCCGGTCCAGCGCCGGCGGGGGTCACGCGTGAGCAGGCCGCGGCAGAGCAACCGCATGCGCGGGTCGGCGATGTCGTCGCAGTCGATGGTGCGCGTGGCGAGGTGGTCGACGACGGCGGTCTCGCTCATGCCGGCGAACGGGGTACGGCCGGTGAGGAGCTCGCGCACGATGATGCCGAGCGACCACCAGTCACGGGCGGGGGAGACCTGGCCGGACAGCGACTCCGGCGCGGCGTACGCCAGTGTCCGCGACGACGACGCGAACACCACGCTCTGCTCGATCACCCGGCTCAGCCCGAAGTCGGTGATGGCGAGACGCATCGGCGTGGTGCCGCGGACCAGGACGTTCTCCGGTTTGAGGTCGCGGTGCACGATGCCCGCCCGGTGCAGGCGGTCGAGCCCGGCCGCGAGCTGCGCGACCACCTCGGCGACCAGCGCGGGCGGCAGCCGTGACCCGACGGCCCTCAGGTTGCCGGCCGCGATGTACTCGATGACCTCGTAGTCACGGCCCTCGGCGTGCCCGGTCTCCAGGATGCGCACGACGTGCGGCGAGTCGAGGGTGGGCAGCTTCTGCCAGACCTCGCGGTCGGCGGTGAAACCGCGGCGGAACAGCTTGACGACGAGCTCGGTGCCCGCGGCGTCGCGTACGTGCAGGAGGTCGGACTCGGCGCCCTGCGTGGGCAGCTCGCCGATCAGCGTGAGCCGGCCGGACAGCTCGGCCGGGAGCCGTACGAGCGAGGGCGGCGCGGACGGCTCACCGTCACGACGGGTCGTGTCCGGCCGGTCGGTGTCGCGGCGCGTCCCGAACTCATCGCGCCGCGTGTCGGACGGCCGCTCGATGTCCGCCACTACCCGTCCCTCGCCACGTCCGCCGTTGCCTGTGCGAGCCTAACGCGCCCGCGCGCACCCAGGACAGGGATCAGCGAAGCCCTTCCCGCTCCCGCATCGCCTTGAGATGCTCCGTGATCTTGAACTGGTTGATGACGAACTCCAGCACCATGCGAGTCGCGAGAAGGCCGCCGATCCAGACGATCGGCGTCGCAACCAGCGTCGCGAGCGCCAGGGGCTTGTTCCACACGGAGAAGCTCCAGGCGAACAGCAGCATCACGAGAGCGATCAGCGAGTAGATCACGATCGCCAGCACGTAGGACATCTTGATCAGATTGGCCGTGACCATATGGTCGAAATTGAGATCGAAGAGTGCCCCGAAAAGGCCCTTGCCCTCGCGGCTGCGCGGGCCGTAACCCGGCGGCTGAGGGGGGGCGCCATGGCCGGGAGGCGGAGCCTGCCAGGGACCGCCGGGTTGCGGCGGCGGACCCGGGTAGGCGTGCGGGTCGGTCTGGTAAGGCGGGGGCGGTGGTCCGCCCGGGTACGACGGCTGGGGCTCGCCCTGTCGCGGTGGCGGGGGACGGTGCCCGGGATCGTCGTGGGGGTTTGACATCGCGGTCTCCTCGGCTTCCACCGTCAAAGGCTAGACCGACAACGACCGCTCTTCACGTGACCGAGCCGCCGAAGCCTGTTTTGCTCTGCCCTCATGACGAAGCTCGGTGGACGGCGGTGCGCTGAAGCCGCGTTCTCGCCCGACGGACGCGCTCTCGTTCCCGACCGCCCAAGCACAACGCGCGTGGAGCCCGCCGCGTCACCGCCGCGGTCGCCGAGTTCGTCCCGACCCGGGAGAAAGGCGAACGCCCGGCCGGGGCAGGGCCGGGCGTTCGGGATGTGGCTTATGCCTTCGGGGTTTCCTTCTCCTTGTCGCGCTTGACGATGCCGATCTTGGAACCGAGCCAGACCAGCGGGTCGTAGCGGCGGCCGACCACGCGCTCCTTCATCGGGATCAGGGCGTTGTCGGTGATCTTGATGTGCTCCGGGCAGACCTCGGTGCAGCACTTGGTGATGTTGCAGAAGCCCAGGCCGAACTCCTCCTGGGCGATCTGGCGCCGGTCGGCCACGTCCGCCGGGTGCATCTCCAACTCGGCCACTCGCATGAGGAAGCGGGGGCCGGCGAAGTGCTCCTTGTTCTCCTCGTGGTCACGGATGACGTGGCAGGTGTTGTTGCACAGGAAGCACTCGATGCACTTGCGGAACTCCTGCGAGCGCTCGACGTCGACCTGCTGCATGCGGAACTCGCCCGGCTTGACGTCGCCTCCGTCGAAGGAGGGGACCTCGCGCGCCTTCTGGTAGTTGTACGACACGTCGGTCACCAGGTCGCGGATGACCGGGAAGGTGCGCATCGGCGTGACGGTGACCGTCTCGTCCTCGTCGAACGTCGACATCCGCGTCATGCACATCAGCCGCGGGCGGCCGTTGACCTCCGCCGAACACGAGCCGCACTTGCCGGCCTTGCAGTTCCACCGGACCGCCAGGTCGGGCGCCTCGGTCGCCTGCAGGCGGTGGATCACGTCGAGGACGACCTCGCCCTCGTTGACCTCGACCGTGTAGTCCTTGAGCTCACCCTTGCCGGCGTCGCCGCGCCAGACCCGGAACTTCGCCTTGTAGCCCATCTCACTTCTCCTCAGCGGGGAGCTCGTCCTCGGTCAGGTACTTCTTCAGCTCGTCGAGCTCGAAGAGCCCGATGAGGTCGGCCCGCATCGGCTCCATGTCCTGGCGCTTGAGCTCGACGGTGCCGTCACTCAACCTGCACACGAGGTTCAGCTTGCGCCACTCGGCCGACATCTTCGGGTAGTCGTCGCGGGTGTGGCCGCCGCGGCTCTCCTGGCGCTCCAGCGCCGCCCTCGCGACGCATTCGGACACGAGCACCATGTTGCGCAGGTCGAGCGCCAGGTGCCAGCCCGGGTGGTAACCGCGGCCGCCCTCGACGGAGACGGACCCGACCCGCTCGCGCAGCTTGCCGAGGGCCTCGATCGCCTGCTCCAGCTCCTCCTCGCGGCGGATGATGCCGACGAGGTCGTTCATCGTCTGCTGCAGCTCCTGGTGCACCGCGTAGGGGTTCTCACCGCCCTCGCGCTCGTACGGCGCGAGCGCCTCGGCCATCGCCGCCTCGATCTCGGACTCCGGCACCGTGACGGTGACCTCCGAGGCGTACTCCGAGGCGCCGAGGCCGGCCCGTCGCCCGAAGACCAGCAGGTCGGACAGGGAGTTGCCGCCGAGGCGGTTGGAGCCGTGCATACCGCCGGAGACCTCGCCGGCCGCGAACAGGCCGGGCACGAGCGCCGCGCCGGTGTCCGGGTCGACCTCCACGCCGCCCATGACGTAGTGGCAGGTCGGGCCGACCTCCATGGGCTCGGAAGTGATGTCGACGTCGGCCAGCTCCTTGAACTGGTGGTGCATCGACGGCAGCCGCTTGATGATCTGCTCGGGCTTCAGCCGGGAGGCGATGTCGAGGAACACGCCGCCGTGCGGTGATCCGCGCCCCGCCTTGACCTCGGCGTTGATCGCGCGGGCCACCTCGTCACGCGGCAGCAGCTCGGGCGGGCGCCGGTTGTTGTCGGGGTCCTCGTACCAGCGGTCGGCCTCTTCCTCGCTGGTCGCGTACTGGTCCTTGAAGACGTCCGGGATGTACTCGAACATGAACCGCTTGCCTTCGGAGTTGCGCAGCACGCCGCCGTCACCGCGGACGGACTCGGTGACGAGGATGCCCTTGACCGACGGCGGCCAGACCATGCCGGTCGGGTGGAACTGCACGAACTCCATGTTGATCAGCGACGCGCCGGCGAGCAGCGCGAGCGCGTGCCCATCGCCGGTGTACTCCCAGGAGTTGGAGGTCACCTTGAAGGACTTGCCGATGCCGCCCGTGGCCAGCACGACGGCGGGCGTCTCGAAGACCACGAACTTGCCGGTCTCGCGGATGTAGCCGAAGGCGCCGCAGATCTTGCCCTCGTCGTCCTTGAGCAGCCGGGTGATCGTCGTCTCGGCGAACACCTGGATCTTGGCGTCGTAGTCGCCGAGCTCCTTGTGGTCGTCCTGCTGGAGCGAGACGATCTTCTGCTGGCAGGTGCGGATCAGCTCCAGGCCGGTACGGTCGCCGACGTGCGCAAGGCGCGGGTACTCGTGGCCGCCGAAGTTGCGCTGGCTGATCTTGCCTTCTTTGGTGCGGTCGAACAGCGCGCCCCAGGCCTCCAGCTCCCAGACGCGGTCCGGCGCCTCCTTGGCGTGCAGCTCGGCCATGCGCCAGTTGTTGAGGAACTTGCCGCCGCGCATCGTGTCGCGGAAGTGGACCTGCCAGTTGTCGTTCGGATTGGCGTTGCCCATGGCCGCCGCGGCACCGCCCTCGGCCATGACCGTGTGCGCCTTGCCGAACAGCGACTTGGAGATGATCGCGGTCTTCTTGCCCTGCAGCCGGGCCTCGATCGCGGCGCGCAGGCCTGCACCGCCGGCGCCGATGACCACGACGTCGAACTGCAGCCTTTCGATTTCAGTCACTTGTGGTCGGTCCTTAGTTGAAGATCCGCAGGTCGGAGAAGGCCCCGTGTGCGACGAGCGCGACGTACGCGTCGGTCACCGCGAGGGAGACCAGCGTGATGAGCGCGAACTGCCCGTGCCGGGTGTTGATCTTGCTGATCTGGGTCCAGAGCCAGTAGCGGATCGGAGCCTTGGAGAAGCTCTTCAGCCGCCCGCCCATGACGTGGCGGCACGAGTGGCAGGACAGGGTGTAAGCCCACAGCAGGATGACGTTGGCCCACAGGATGATCGTGCCGAGCCCGATGCCGAAGCCGCCGTCCGCGCCGTGGAACGCCCTGATCGCGTCCCAGGTGTTGACGATGGAGATCAGGCCGGCGATCACCCAGAAGTAGCGGTGCGCGTTCTGCAGGATGAGCGGGAAGCGCCGCTCGCCGGTGTAGGCGCCGGGCGTCCTGCGCACCGGGCTCTTGTCCGGGACGGCGCACGCCTGCGGCGTCAGCCAGAACGCCCGGTAGTAGGCCTTCCGGTAGTAGTAGCAGGTCAGCCGGAACCCCAGCAGGAACGGCAGCGAGATCAGCGCGTACGGGATGAAGAACGGCAGGTGGTCGGGTACGAACCTGCCGAAGTCCGCCGCCTCGGGTGGGCACGCCTTGCTGACGCACGGGGAGTAGAACGGCGTCAGGTAGTGGTACTTGTCCACCCAGAAGCTGCTGCCCATCATCGAGCGCACGGTCGCGTAGACGACCCAGGCCAGGAAGAAGACGAACGTCGCCAGCGGGCTGAGCCAGTAACGGTCCTTGCGTAGGGTGCGCGCCGGGATCTGGGCCCGATCCTTGGACGGCGCTTCCACCGTTGTCTGCGTCATGCGGGATTCTCCATCGAAGGCACACCACCTGGGGAGGCTGCCTGTGCTCTGAGCCTCTCCTCTGTTCAGGGGCGCTCATACGTTATTAGGGAGTTGTCACGAGCACGATACGAGGCGCGGTCGCCACGTGTGAAACTCCCCACTTACTCGCCAGTAGGGTGCGCCTGATTCAAGTGTTATTGACCAAAGATCTACTTATGAGAATTATTGCACCGTCTGTGATGGTTTCACGTCGAGTGTCCGTTTGAGAAGACGGTGTGGTGGGCAAATCGAGGATTTTCCCATCGGCCCCTCGGGCCTCACTAGCATGCGAACCACGAGACATCTGTGACGGGAGTTGTCGATGCGGGGCCGGAGCCATTTCGGGCCGGGAGCGTACGTCGTCCGCTACGCCTGGTGGGGGCCGCTCGTGCCGGCCGTCGCGGGCGCGGCGATCGTCGCCGGGTTCCTGCTCGGCGTGACCTCACGTCCGCCCTGGTTGCACTGGCGTCCCGGCGCTCACCTGGACCCCTGGGGCTGGACGATGTACGGCGCCCAGTGGCTGATGCCGCTCGTCGGCGCCGGGCTGCTGGTGTTCGCCGTGGTCGGCCTGCGCCGGGTGGCGCGCGGGGCGGTGGCGTTCGCGGTCGCGGAGAAGGGCGTCTACTGGTGCCCGTCGGGCAAGCCCTCGCAGGGCGAGTGGTTCGCCTGGGACGAGGTCACCGCGATCGAGTTCCACTCCGCCGACGGCGGGTCCACCGGCCGCGGCGCGGTCGCGCTGCGCGGCTACGCGCCCGAGCGCGACGACCGCCCGCGCCTGGTCTCCACCCGCCTCGGCGGCTGGCGCATCGCCCCCCGGCGGCTGGGCCGTGCGCTGCGGGAGTTCGCCCCCGACGTGGAGGTCATCTCCCACTGACCCCGGCGATCCGCGAGACGCCCGGCGGCAGGTCGCCGCGGCTCTCGGCCTCGGCGAGGAACGTCAGCAGGGTCTCGTGGAACGCCCGCGCGGCGTGGGTCGGGTGCACGTCCTTGCGGTGGGCGAGCGCGATCGTGCGCTCCAGGCCCGGCGGCGCCAGCGGTGTGCCGACCAGCCCCGCCCGGCCCGACAGCACCATCGAGGGCACGAGCGCCCGTCCCAGCCCGGCCTCGACGAACCGCAGCACCCCGTCCATCTCGCCGCCCTCGACGGCGAACGTCGGCTCGAACCCGGCCTGCCGGCACGCCGTCTGGGTCGCCTCCCGCAGGTCATAGCCGCTGCGGAACATCACGAGCGGCTGGCCGCGCAGGTCTTCGATCCGCACGTACGGCCGCTTGGGCGGGTCCGAGCGCGGCGACACCACGACCAGATCCTCCTGCAGGATCGGGGTGGTCTCCAGTGAGGGGTCGGTGCTCTGCAGCGGCAGGATGATCAGCGCCAGGTCGAGGTGCCCGCGCGCCAGGTCCCGTACGAGGTCGCGGGAGCCGCCCTCCTCCACGCGCAGCTCGATGCCCGGATAGCGGCCGCGGAAGCGCGCCAGAGCGTCGGCGAGCAGCCCGGCGAACAGCGACGGGGTCGCGCCCAGCCGCACCCGGCCCCGGCGCAGGCCGGTCAGGTCCTGGATCTCACGCCGGGCCGTCTCGACGTCGGCGAGGATGCGCCGGGCGAGCGGCAGGAGCGCCTCGCCGGCCGGCGTCAGCGTGATGTTGCCCCGCGCCCGGCTGAACAGCGGCGCGCCCAGCTCCGCCTCCAGCGTCTTGATCTGCTTGGACAGGGACGGCTGCGCCACCCGGAGAGTTTCCGCCGCCCGTGTGAAATGCCTCACCTCCGCGACGGCGACGAAGTACGAGAGTTGCTGTAGCTGCACAGCCCATAGCCTATGGCTATCGAAACGAGCGTCATCATGTCTTGGACGTCTCTTTGGAATCGGACATACGGTCCGCAATGTGTCATCCAGAGCGAGCACGGTGACCGCACCTCCGCAGACGCCCTCCTCACAGGCGCTTCCGCGAAGGCTGTACCGGTCCTCCGTCGGCAAGAAGGCCGTCATGGCGGTCACCGGGGCGATCCTCGTCCTGTACCTGATCGCCCACATGATCGGCAATCTCAAGGTCTTCCTGGGCCGCGACGAGTTCAACCACTACGCACACTGGCTGCGCACGATGGGCGAGCCGGCGCTCCCGTACCGGACCGTCCTGACCGCCATCGAGATCGTGCTCACCGTGGCGGTGATCCTCCACATGTGGTCGGCGGTCTCGCTCGCCCGGCGCGCGCGGCGGGCCCGCCCGGTGCGGTACGCGGCCCGGCCCACCACGCAGGAGTACCGGTACGCCACGCACGTCATGCGCTACGGCGGGATCGTCATCCTGCTGTTCGTCATCTGGCACCTGCTGGACCTGACGTTCGGCGCGGTCAACCCCAAGGGCGGTGACGCGCAGCCGTACGACAAGGTCGTCGCCGACTTCGCTCCCTCCCACTGGTACATCACGATCTTCTACATCGTCGCCGTGGTCCTGGTCGGGTTCCACCTCAAGCACGGGATCTGGAGTGCCTTCCAGACGCTGGGCTGGGGCCGGCGGGGCCGCTACCGGGGCCTGCACCTGCTCGCCGACGTGGTCGCGGCCCTGATCGTGCTCGGCTTCGTGTCCGTGCCGGTCTTCGTCACCATCGGGGTGGTCTCGTGAATTCCGTCAACCTGTTCACCGAGGGCGAGCCGATCCGGGACACCAGCGCACCGGAGGGGCCGATCGAGGAACGCTGGGACAAGCGCCGCTTCGGCGGCAAGCTGGTCAACCCGGCGAACCGGCGGAAGCTGTCGGTCATCGTGGTCGGCACCGGCCTGGCCGGCGGCTCGGCCGCCGCGACGCTCGGCGAGCTCGGCTACCACGTCAAGTCGTTCTGCTACCAGGACAGCCCGCGCCGCGCGCACAGCATCGCCGCGCAGGGCGGCATCAACGCCGCGAAGAACTACCGCAACGACGGCGACAGCATCCACCGGCTCTTCTACGACACCGTCAAGGGCGGTGACTACCGGTCCCGCGAGTCGAACGTCTACCGGCTCGCCCAGGTGAGCGTGGAGATCATCGACCAGTGCGTGGCGCAGGGCGTGCCGTTCGCCCGTGAGTACGGCGGCCTGCTCGACACCCGTTCCTTCGGCGGCGTCCAGGTCTCCCGCACGTTCTACGCACGCGGCCAGACCGGCCAGCAGCTGCTGCTCGGCGCGTACCAGGCGCTCGAACGCCAGGTCGCGGCCGGCACCGTGGAGATGTTCACCCGGCACGAGATGCTCGAGTTGATCATCGTCGACGGGGCCGCGCGCGGCATCGTCGCCCGCGACATGGTCACGGGCGAGATCGAGACGCACACCGCCGACGCCGTCGTACTGGCCTCCGGCGGGTACGGCAACGTCTTCTTCCTGTCCACGAACGCCAAGGGCTGCAACGTCACGGCCACCTGGCGGGCGCACCGCAAGGGCGCGCTGTTCGCCAACCCCTGCTACACCCAGATCCACCCGACCTGCATCCCGCAGAGCGGCGACCACCAGTCGAAGCTGACGCTGATGTCGGAGTCGCTGCGCAACGACGGCCGGGTCTGGGTGCCGGTCGCGAAGGGCGACAAGCGCGACCCGCGCGAGATCCCCGAGGACGAGCGCGACTACTACCTCGAGCGGATCTACCCCTCGTTCGGCAACCTCGTGCCGCGCGACATCGCCTCCCGCGCCGCCAAGAACGTCTGTGACGAGGGCCGGGGCGTCGGCCCGGGCGGGCTCGGCGTCTACCTCGACTTCGCCGACGCGATCCAGCGGCTCGGCCGCAAGGCGGTCGCGGACAAGTACGGCAACCTGTTCGAGATGTACGAGCGCATCACCGGCGAGGACCCCTTCGAGGTGCCGATGCGCATCTACCCGGCCGTGCACTACACGATGGGCGGCCTGTGGGTCGACTACGACCTGCAGTCCACCATCCCCGGCCTGTTCGTGGTCGGCGAGGCGAACTTCTCCGACCACGGCGCCAACCGGCTCGGCGCGTCCGCGCTGATGCAGGGCCTGGCCGACGGCTACTTCGTGCTGCCGAACACCATCAGCGACTACCTCGCCAAGGGCCCCTTCCCGAAGGTCGCCGACGACCACGAGGCCGTCGTCGAGGCGCGCGAGTCCGTCACCGGACGCATCGAGCGGCTGCTGTCCATCGACGGCGACCGCACGCCGGACTCCTTCCACCGCGAGCTCGGCGCGCTCATGTGGGAGTACTGCGGCATGGAGCGCACCGACGAGGGCCTGCGCAAGGCCATCGACCGGATCCGGGAGCTGCGTGAGGAGTTCTGGACCCGCGTCAAGGTGCCGGGGGAGAACGAGGAGCTCAACCAGGCGCTGGAGAAGGCCGGGCGGATCGCGGACTTCTTCGAGCTGGCCGAGCTGATGTGCATCGACGCCCTGCACCGCACGGAGTCCTGCGGCGGTCACTTCCGCGCCGAGTCCCAGACGCCCGACGGCGAGGCCCTGCGCGACGACGAGAACTTCGCCTACGTCGCCGCCTGGGAGTACACCGGCGAGGCCCCGGTCCTCCACAAGGAGAACCTGGAATACGAGTACGTCAAGATGGTCCAGAGGTCCTACAAGTGAGCGAACCCGACGCAGTGAGTGGAGTGAGCGGCCGACGAAGGAGGTCGCTCGCGGAGCGAATGAGGAGGGTGAGCGACCCATGGGCATGAAGCTGACACTCAAGGTCTGGCGGCAGAAGAACGCCGATGACGCGGGGCGGATGGTCCCGTACGAGCTGGACGGCGTCTCGCCGGACATGTCGTTCCTCGAGATGCTCGACGTGCTCAACGAGAAGCTGATCCTTCAGGGCGAGGAACCGGTCGCGTTCGACCACGACTGCCGCGAGGGCATCTGCGGCATGTGCTCGCTCGTCATCGACGGCACCCCGCACGGCCCGCAGCAGGCCACCACGACCTGCCAGCTGCACATGCGGCACTTCAAGGACGGCGACGTCATCACGATCGAACCGTGGCGCGCGGCGGCGTTCCCGGTCATCAAGGACCTGGTCGTGGACCGCTCGGCGTTCGACCGCATCATCCAGGCCGGCGGGTACGTCAGCGCCCCGACCGGGTCGGCGCCGGAGGCGGCGTCCATCCCGGTGCCGCAGGCCGACGCGCACGACGCGTTCGACGCCGCGACCTGCATCGGCTGCGGCGCCTGCGTCGCCGCCTGCCCGAACGCGTCGGCGATGCTGTTCACCGCCGCGAAGATCACCCACCTCGGCCTGCTGCCGCAGGGCCAGCCCGAGCGGTACGGCCGGGTCACCGCGATGGTCGCCCAGATGGACGCCGAGGGCTTCGGCGGCTGCACGAACACCGGTGAGTGCACCGCGGTCTGCCCCAAGGGCATTCCGTTCGAGACCATCTCCCGCCTCAACGCCGACCTGCTCAAGGCCACGCGGAAGGCCTCCTGACTTCACGGCCCGGGAGGAAGGTACGTCCCCCCTTCCTCCCGAGCCGTGGACTACTCCCGGGCTCCGGGAGGACAATGGCGCTCACTCCATGGCGCCGCAGGTGGCGGTAGGAATATTTCGATCTCGACACGGTTTCGGCAAAGATCTACCGCCTCCTGACCGTACTCGGCCAAGGTAGCTCCCACCTGCGTGGCTTATGGAGGCTTGATGAAGGTCAAGGGGATGCTCGTCGGCATCGTCGCCGTCGCGATGGCGGCGTCGGCGTGCGGCGGCGGTGGCGGTTCTGGGAACAAGTCGAAGGTCTTCACCTACGCGATCACCGAGCCGGAGCATCTCACCCCCGGCAACACCAACGACGCGCAGGGCCTTACCGTCGACAGTGCCCTCTTCGACACGTTGATGACGCTCGATCCCAACGGCAAGCCGGTGCCGGAAGAGGCCGCGTCGATCAACACGTCCGACCAGAAGGTCTGGACGATCAAGATCAAGCCGGGCCTGACCTTCCACAACGGTGAGCCGGTCACCGCCCAGAGCTACATCGACGCCTGGAACGCCACCGCGAACTCCTCGAACGCCTGGGGCAACGGCTACTACCTCGGCAGCATCGACGGCTACGCCGACCTGAACCCCGACAAGGGCAAGCCGAAGGTCGACAAGATGAAGGGCCTCAAGGCCGTCGACCCGCAGACCCTGCAGGTGACGCTCTCCCAGCCCTTCAGCCAGTTCCCGTACGTGCTGTCGTTCATCGGCACGGCGCCCATGCCCAAGGCCGCCTTCACCGACCTCAAGGCGTACGAGCAGAAGCCGATCGGCAACGGGCCGTTCATGATGGACGGCTCCTGGGAGCACAACAAGCAGATCAAGGTCAAGAAGTTCCCCGGCTACAAGGGGCCGCGCCCGGCCAAGTCCGAGGGCGTCACCTTCAAGGAGTACGCCGGCCGCGACGCCGCCTACACCGACCTGCGGGCCGGCAAGGTCGACTTCGACAACCAGATCCCCGCGGCGAAGGCCCCCGAGGCCAAGCGGCTGCTCGGCGACCGGCTCATCACCGTGCCCAGCGGCACCATGGACTTCCTCGAGTTCCCGCTGTACGACCCCGCGTTCAAGAACCCCGACCTGCGTAAGGCGATCTCGATGGCGATCGACCGCCAGGCGATCGTGAACGCCGTCTACAACGGGACGTTCAAGCCGATGGCGTCGCTGCTGGCGCCGATCGTGCCGGGCTACCGCGCGAACGCCTGCGGCACGGCCTGCACCTACAACCCGCAGCAGGCCAAGCAGCTGTTCGACAAGGCGGGCGGCTACAAGGGCACGCTGCACCTGGTGTTCTCCAACGCCGACGCGACGTACGAGCAGTGGATGACCGACGTCGCCAACCAGCTCAAGCAGAACCTCGGCATCACCGACATCAAGTTCGACAAGGTCCAGGTGTCGGACTACCTGACGAAGCTGAGCGACCACAAGGCGGCCGGTCCGTACCGCAGCAACTGGACGATGGACTACCCGAGCCCCGAGGACTACCTCACGCCGCGTTGCGCCAAGCCCACCCGCAGCGGCTACAACGGCGACGCGTGCGAGGCCCTCATCATGAAGGGCAACGCGGCCAAGACGCCCGAGGAAGGCCAGCAGTACTACCAGCAGGCCGAGGACATGGTGCTGAAGGACATGCCGATCACCCCGCTGTGGAACTGGCAGGACCAGCTCGGCGCCTCCAGCCACGTCGGCGACATCCACTCCGACCCGTACGTCTACCCGCTCGTCCACCTCGACCAGGTGACGGTCAAATAGCGTGTGGCGTTACGTTGTACGGCGCCTTCTGCAGATGGTGCCGGTCCTGATCGGGACGACGCTCCTGATCTACCTGGCGGTGTTCGCGCTGCCCGGTGACCCGATCCGGGTCCTGGGCGGCGACAAGCCGATGCCACCGGCGGTGTACCAGACCCTGCGGCACCACTACCACCTGGACGATCCACTGATCGTCCAGTACGGCAAGTACCTGTGGGGCCTGGTTCACGGTGACTTCGGCCAGACGCTCAACGGCCAGCCCGTCGGCGACGTCCTGACGGCGGGCTGGACGGTGACCGTGCAGCTCGCCATCACGGCGTGGATCTTCGAGCTGGTCGTCGGGATCGCGCTGGGCGTCTGGGCGGGCCTGCGCAAGGGCGGTGTGGTCGACACGCTCGTGCTGAGCGGCACCACCCTGGTCATCGCCATCCCCAGCTTCGTGCTCGCCTACTCCGCGCAGCTGATATTCGGCCTCAAGCTGGGCTGGTTCCCGACCGCGGGGACCGACGACGGCTGGCCGTACAGCTATCTGCTGCCCGGCATCCTGCTCGGCTCGCTCAGCCTCGCCTACATCGCCCGGCTGACCCGGACGAGCCTGGTGGAGAACGGACGCTCGGACTACGTGCGCACCGCGGTCGCCAAGGGCCTGAGCCGCCGGCGGGTGCTCGTGCGGCACACGCTGCGCAACTCCCTGATCCCGGTCGTCACCTACCTGGGCGTCGACCTCGGCAACCTGATGGCCGGCGCGATCATCATCGAGGGCATCTTCAACCTGCCGGGCATCGGCCAGCAGATCTTCCTGGCCATCCAGATCAAGGACGGCCCGACCGTCGTGGGCATCTGCACGTTCCTGGTGCTCATCTACCTGCTGGCCAATCTCGTCGTCGACTTCCTCTACGGCGTGCTCGACCCCAGGATTCGCCATGACTGAAGTCACTGAGGCCGCGGCGGCGGCGCAGACCGGGTCGGCGATCGAGGGCGGAGCCGCGTCGCTGTGGAGCGACGCCTGGCGCGACCTGTGCCGCCGCGTGACGTTCTGGGTCTCCGCGGTGATCCTGCTGCTGATGGGCCTGATCGCGGCCTTCCCGTCCCTGTTCACCGGTCTCGGGCCGAACGACGGCTGTGACGTGCGGCACGCGAAACAGCGGCCGGCGTCGTGGAACCCGTTCGCGGCCGGGGACCACCCGTTCGGCACCGACAGCCACGGCTGCGACTACTGGGCCCAGATGGTGCACGGCACCCGCGCGCCGATCGTGGTCGGATTCCTGGTGACCGCGATCGCGCTCACCCTGGCGATCGTGCTCGGCTCGATCTCCGGCTACTACGGACGCCTGCTCGACGCGTTCCTGTCGCGTGTCACCGATATCTTCTTCGGCCTGCCGCTGATCCTCGGCGCGCTCGTCATCCTGACCGCGTTCCCCTCGCACGGGATGATGACCGAGTCGCTGGTGCTCGGCCTGCTGTGGTGGCCGACGATGACGCGGCTGATGCGCGGCCAGGTGCTGTCGGTGCGCGACGCCGACTACGTGCAGGCCGCGCGCATGATCGGCGCCGGCGACATACGGATCATGCTGCGCCACATCCTGCCGAACGCCATCGCGCCCGTGTTCGTCTACGCGATGCTCAACGTCGGCGTGGTCATCGGGTACGAGGCCACGCTCGACTACCTGGGCGTCGGCCTGCAGTACCCCACGGTCTCGTGGGGGCTGCAGCTCAGCCAGGCGCAGGAGATCTTCACCGACTACCCCTACCTGCTGATCTACCCGGCCGTATTCCTGACCGCGACGGTGCTGAGCTTCCTGCTGCTCGGCGACGCCGTACGCGACGCACTGGACCCGAAGCTGCGATGAGCGACGAAGAAGTGAGCACCGGCCCGCTGCTGGCGGTCGAGGACCTGCACGTGGAGTTCCGCTCCCGAGGGCGGTCCGTGCAGGCGGTCAACGGCCTGTCCTACACGCTGGAGGAGGGCGAGACGCTCGCCATCCTGGGGGAGTCCGGGTCGGGCAAGAGTGTGGGCGCCCAGGCCGTGATGGGCATCCTCGACTCACCGCCCGCGCACGTCACGAAGGGCTCGGTGCGGTTCCGCGGCACCGAGCTGCTCGGCATGCCGGAGAAGAAACGCCGCGACTACCGCGGCGCGAAGATCTCGATGATCTTCCAGGACGCGCTGTCGGCGCTGAACCCGGTGCACCGGGTGGGCGACCAGATCGCCGAGATGCTCATCGTGCACCGGAAGACCTCGCGCGGCGAGGCGCGCAAGCGGGCGGTCGAGCTGATGGACCACGTGCGGATCCCGTCCGCGGCCTCGCGCGTGAACGACTTCCCGCACCAGTTCTCCGGCGGCATGCGGCAGCGCGTGATGATCGCCATGGCGCTGGCCCTCGAGCCGGACGTGCTGATCGCCGACGAGCCCACCACGGCGCTCGACGTCACCGTCCAGGCGCAGATCATGAAGCTGCTAGCGGAGCTGCAGAAAGAGATGCGGATGGGGCTCATCCTCATCACCCACGACCTGGGCGTGGTGGCCGACGTGGCGGACCGCATCGCGCTGATGTACGCCGGCCGCGTCGTGGAGGAGGCCGACGTCGAGGACCTGTACGCCCGGCCCGCGCACCCGTACGCCGAGGGACTGCTCGCGTCGGTGCCGCGCATCGACGTACGCGACCGCGCGCTGACACCGATCAAGGGCGCGCCGCCGAACCTGGCGGCCATTCCCTCGGGCTGCCCGTTCCACCCCCGCTGCCCCCGCGCGAGGGACCGTTGTTCGACCGAGATCCCCGAACTCCGTCTTTTCGAGGGTCCCTCCCAGGCCGGTGAGGGTGCCCTGGGCCGGTCCGGAGCCCGGTCCGGGACACCCTCACCCCACCGGAGCGCCTGCCACTACGCCGAGGAGGTCTCCGGTGGCCGATGAGATCCTCTCCGTGCGGAACGTCACCAAGCACTTCCCGCTGACCAGGGGAGTGCTGTTCCAGCACGAGGTCGGGCAGGTCAAGGCGGTCGACGGCGTCTCGTTCGAACTCCGCAAGGGTGAGACGCTCGGCCTGGTCGGTGAGTCCGGCTGCGGCAAGAGCACGCTGGCCAAGCTGCTCATGGGCGCCGAGCGGCCGACCTCCGGCAGCGTGTACTTCGAGGACCGCGACGTCTTCTCCCTGTCCAAGGCGGAGCTGCGCCGGCTGCGGCGCCGCATGCAGCTCGTCATGCAGGACCCCTACACCTCGCTCAACCCGCGGATGACCGTGGGCGACATCGTCGGCGAGCCCTTCGCCGTCCACGGCGACCCCGAAGGTGGCCGCGGCCGCCGCGTGCGCGAGCTGCTGGAGATCGTCGGCCTCGACCCGGACCACGTGAACCGCTACCCGCACCAGTTCTCCGGCGGGCAGCGGCAGCGCATCGGCATCGCCCGCGCCCTCGCACTGCGGCCCGACGTCATCATCTGCGACGAGCCGGTGTCCGCGCTCGACGTGTCGGTGCAGGCCCAGGTCATGAACCTCCTCGCCGACCTGCAGCGGGAGTTCGGGCTGTCGTACGTCTTCATCGCCCACGACCTCGCCGTCGTCCGGCACATCTCCGACCGTGTCGCGGTGATGTACCTGGGGAAGATCGTCGAGATCGGCGACGAGGAACAGATCTACGACCACCCCACGCACCCGTACACGCAGGCGCTGCTGTCGGCGGTCCCGGTGCCCGACCCGACGAAGCGGACCGGGCAGATCGTGCTCGAGGGCGACGTGCCCAGCCCGACGGACCCCCCGTCCGGCTGCCGGTTCCGCACCCGCTGCTGGAAGGCCGAGGAGATCTGCGCGAGCGAGGAACCGGCGCTGGAGGTCCGCGCCGGCCGTTCGGGCCACCCGACCGCGTGCCACTTCGCCGCCGAGTCGGCTCGCGCCTGAGAGCCCTCGCGGATAGGGACAGTCCCTATCCGCGAGGGCGCTGAAAAAGGGTTCGCGGCTGATCACAGCGCATGGGTAACGTCGGGAGGTCCACTGCCTCCCGGTTCGGGGATTTCGTATGCGCTCCTTTCCCGTGCCCGATCCCGGCACGCCCGATCGCCGCTCGCCGGCGCGTTACCTGCTGTGGATCGCGCGCGTCCAGGCCGCCACGGTCGTGGGCGGGGCCGTGTGGGGCGTCGTGTGGATGGGCACCCAGGCGCTCATGCCGGCCACCATCGGCCGCGCCATCGACACGGGGGTGACGGCGAAGAACACCGACGCGCTGCTCCTGTGGTCGGGCGTGCTGCTCGCGCTCGGCGCGGTGCAGGCGGTGGCCGGGATCATGCGCCACCGGTTCGCGGTCACCAACTGGCTCGGCGCGGCCTTCCGCACCGTCCAGGTGACGACCGGCCACGCCGCGCGGCTGGGCGCGACCCTGCCCAAACGCCTGGCGACCGGTGAGGTCGTCAGCGTCGGCATCGCCGACGTCTCCCACATCGGCAACGCCATGGACATCACGGCGCGCGGCACCGGCGCGGTCGTCGCGATCGCCCTGGTCGGCGCGATCCTGCTCGTCACCTCGCTGCCGCTGGGACTGGTCGTGCTGATCGGCGTGCCGCTCATGGCCGCGGTCGTCGCGCCGATCCTGCGGCCGCTGCACCGCAGCCAGCGACACCAGCGCGACCTGCAGGGCGAGCTGGCCACCCGGTCCAGCGACATCGTCTCCGGGCTGCGCGTGCTGCGCGGCATCGGCGGTGAGCAGGTGTTCGCCGGGCGCTACCGCGAGGAGTCGCAGGCGGTTCGCGCCGCAGGAGTGCGGGTCGCGCGCAGCGACTCCCTCCTGGAGGGCGCCCAGGTGCTGCTTCCCGGGCTGCTGGTCGCGCTGGTCACCTGGATCGGCGCCCGGTTCGCGCTGGCCGGCCAGATCACCATCGGCCAGCTCGTGTCCTTCTACGGCTACTCGGTCTTCCTGGTCGAGCCGATGCGGACCCTCACCGAGGCGGCCGACAAGATCACCAAGGCGCACGTCGCGGCGCGCCGGGTGGTCCGGATCCTGAACACCGAACCCGAGCTGCCGGACGAGGGCACCCGCACCGAGACGGCCGGCGACCTGGTCGACCAGGCCTCCGGTCTCACCGTGCGGCCGGGCCGGCTCACCGCGATCGCCGCGACCGCGCCGGAGGACGCGCAGGCCATCGCCGACCGGCTCGGCCGGTTCACCGACGCGGAGGTGACCTGGGGCGGCACGCCCGTGCGCGAGCTGACGCTGGCCGCGATGCGGGGAGCGGTGCTGGTCGCCGACCCCGGCGCCCGGCTGTTCTCCGGGCCGCTGCGGGAGGAGATCGGCGGACGCTCCGACCGGCACCTGAGCGAGGCCCTGCACGCGGCCTGCGCGACCGACATCGTCGATGAGCTGCCATCGGGTCTCGACGATGAGATCGCCGAGGGCGGGCGCGAGTTCTCCGGAGGGCAGCACCAGCGCCTCAGGCTCGCCCGCGCGCTCGCCGCCGACCCCGAGGTGCTGGTCCTGGTCGAGCCGACCTCGGCGGTGGACGCCCACACCGAGGCGCGCATCGCGGGCCGGCTCGCCGACCTCCGCGCCGGCCGCACCACCGTCGTGTGCACCACCAGCCCGCTCGTCCTCGACCGGGCCGACGAGGTGGCGTTCGTCGACGCGGGCCGGGTCACCGCGACGGGCTCGCACCGCGAACTGCTCGCCACCGTCCCCCGCTACGCCGCGACCGTCACCAGAGAGGAGGAGCCATGACCGAGCGGAGCGAGGGAATCAGAAGACGCGTCCCCGTGGTCACGCTCTCCGACGAAGGAGGGCTCATGACCGAGCGGAGCGAGGGAGTCGAAGACGCGGCGCTGTGGTCACGCTCTCCGACGAAGGAGGGCTCATGACCGACGACTTGCTCGCCGACGGGCCGCCGCGGATTCCGGCGCACGACCGGATCCTGCCCGTCGCGACACCGGCGCAGGTGCGCGCGTACGCCCGGCGGCTGACCGTCGCCTACCCGCGGCAGCTCGCGCTCGCGCTCGGCCTGCACGGGCTCGCCGCCGTCTCCGGCCTGGTCGCGCCCCGGCTGCTCGGGGATCTGGTCGAGGACGTGCGCCACGGCACCTCCCACTGGACGGTCGACCGGATCGCGCTCACCATCGCGGTGTTCGTCGTCGCCCAGGGCGTGCTGATGAGGTACGCCGTGTACGTCTCGGCGCGGCTGGGGGAAAAGGTCCTCGCCCGGCTGCGCGAGGAGTTCGTCGACCGGGTCCTGGCGCTCCCGCTGTCGACGGTCGAGCGGGCCGGCACCGGCGACCTGATCACCCGGACGTCCCGCGACGTCGACGTGCTGTCGCGCAGCGTGCGGCACGCGGTCCCGGAGACGCTGATCGCGATCGTGACCGGCGCGTTCGCGATCGGGGCGCTCGTGCTCGTCGGGCCGCTGACCGCGCTGCCGTGCCTGGTCGGCGTGCCGCTGCTGTGGGGCGGCACGAAGTGGTACCTCGCGCGGGCGCGGGACGGCTACCTGTGGGAGAACGCCGCGTGGGGCTCGGTCACCGCCGGGCTGACCGAGACGGTGGAGGGCGCTCGTACGGTCGAGGCGCTGCGCCTGCAGGACCGCCGGGTCGCGCGGACGAACGCCGACATCGCCGGAGCGTGGAAGGCCGAGCGCTACACGCTGGGGCTGCGCACGGTGTGGTTCCCGATGGTCGAGGTCGGTTACGTCCTTCCCGTGGTGGCGACCCTGCTGGTCGGTGGCCTGCTCTACATCTGGGGGCTCGCCTCGCTGGCGCAGGTGACCGCGGCGACGCTGTACGTCCAGCAGCTCATCGACCCGCTCGACCGGCTGCTGTCGTGGATCGACGAGCTTCAGGTCGGCGGGGCGTCGCTGGCCCGGCTGCTGGGGGTGTCCGAGGCCCGCGCCGACCGCACGCCGACCACGGCGCGCCCCGCCGGTGAGCGCATCGTGCTGAACGATGTCCGCTACGCCTACCGCGAGGGCCATGACGTGCTGCACGGCGTGGACCTGCGGTTGCGGCCGGGGGAGCGGCTCGCCATGGTCGGCCCCAGCGGCGCGGGCAAGTCCACGCTGGGCCGGCTGATCGCCGGCATCCTGCGACCGCGCACCGGCACGCTCAAGGTCGGCGGGGTGCCGCTGGCGGACCTGCCACTGGAGGACCTGCGCGGGCACGTCGCGCTCGTCACCCAGGAGCACCACGTGTTCAAGGGCACGGTGCGCGACAACCTGCTGATGGCCCGGCCGGAGGCGTCCGCGGAGGAGGCGTCCGCGGCCCTTGCCGCGGTCGAGGCGGACTGGGTCGCCGAGCTGCCGGAGGGCCTGGACACCCAGGTCGGCACGGGCGGCCTGGCGCTGTCGCCCGCGCAGGCCCAGCAGCTCGCGCTGGCCCGGCTCGTGCTCGCCGACCCGCACACGCTGGTGCTGGACGAGGCCACCTCGCTGCTCGACCCGCGGGCGGCGCGCCACCTCGAACGCACGCTGTCGGCGGTGCTGGCGGGCCGTACGGTCGTCGCGATCGCGCACCGGCTGCACACCGCGCACGACGCCGACCGGGTGGCCGTGGTCGAGGACGGCCGGATCACCGAGCTCGGCGGCCACGACGAGCTCATCGCGGCGCGAGGCTCCTACGCCGCGTTGTGGGAGTCCTGGCATGGCGCGCCCGTCGAGAGCCGCAGGGAGGCACGCTGACGACACCGGCCGCGCCCGGACGGCATTGAGCCGCCGCCTTGGGCCGTGCCCCTGCGTCGCTATGTAGATTGGTCCTACGTAGGAGTGATCTACATAGTAACCAGGGGCGGCGAATGACCAGGTTCATCGGCCGGAAGGCCGAGCTGTCCGTGCTCGGCAAGAGGCTTGAGCGAGTGGCGGCTTCGGGGACCGGAGTCGCGTTGACGATCCGCGGGCGGCGGCAGGTCGGCAAGTCCCGGCTCGTGCAGGAGTTCTGTGACCTCGCGAGTGTGCCCTACGTCTTCTCGGTCGCGACGAAGGGAGCTTCGCCGATCGAAGCAGTGGCCTCCTTCCTGGACGATCTGCGCGAATCGGCGCTGCCGGTGGATCCCGAGCTCGTCCCAGAGCTGGACGGGGCCGACTGGCCCGCCGCCTTCCGGGTGCTGGCCTCCGTACTTCCGCCGCGGCCGTGCGTCGTCGTCCTTGACGAGTTGCCCTGGCTCGCGGAGCAGGACGGCCGGTTCGACGGGGCGTTGCAGACGGCGTGGGACCGCCTGCTGTCCACCAAGCCGGTGCTGCTGTTGCTGCTCGGCAGCGACCTGCACATGATGGAACGCCTGACCGCCTACGACCGGCCGTTCTTCGGGCGAGCCGACAACCTGGTGCTCGGCCCCCTGAACCCCGCCGACGTGGCGCGGGCCCTCGGGCTCGAAGCGCCCGACGCGATCGACGCACATCTGGTGTCGGGCGGTCTGCCGGGCATCGTACGGACCTGGCCGCACGGGATGCCCGCGTTGGAGTTCCTGCGCCAGGAGGCCGCCGACCCCGCTGCCGCGGTCTTCGGTGTGCCGGAGGCGGCGCTGATGGCCGAGTTCCCCAATCCGGACGTCTCACGACGTGTGTTGGAGGCGGTCGGGGCCGGCGATCGTACGCACGCCAACATCGCCGCCACCGCGGGCAGCCGCGGGGGAGCGCTGCCGTCCGGGACGCTGTCGCCGCTGCTGCGCCGGTTGACGGAGGAGAAACAGGTCCTGGCCGTTGACGAGCCGCTGTCGGCCAAGCCCGGCAAGCCGGCGTTGTACCGGGTCGCCGACAGCAACCTGCGGCTGTACCTGGGCGTGCTGCGCGCCGCGCACGAGCAGGCCCGGCGGGGCCGTCCGGAAGCGGGGTTCCGGCTGGTCGAACGGCGTTGGACGGCGTGGCGCGGCCGTGCCGTCGAGCCGATGATCCGCCAGTCCATCGAGCTCGCCGCCCTGTCGGAGAGGCTGCCCTGGCCGGATGTCTCGGCGGTCGGCGGCTGGTGGAACCGCCGGTTCGACCCGGAGGTCGACCTGGTCGGTGCCGATCGAGCGCCGGTCGCGGGCAGGATCTTCTTCGCGGGTTCGATCAAGTGGCTCGCGAGCGGCTTCGACCGTCACGACCTGGCCGCGGCGCGCCGCGCGGTCGCGCGGATCCCCGGGTACGACCCCGCGTCGACCGGCCTGCTCATCGCCTCCCTCAGCGGCCTCGGCCCGGACGTCGATGAGCGATCGGTCGACGTCCTGTGGACCCCGCGGGACGTGATCGAATCCTGGCAGGGCTGAGCGTGCCGGCCTGCCCGCGTCACCTCACGGACGACCGCGACGAGTTGATCGCGGCGACCTTGATCCAGACGTCGGCGGTCGCGGCACCACGGACGGCGTGGAGATCCCAGCAGCCGGGCCGGTCGAACCGGTAGCCGGCGCCCCACTCGTCGCCCGGACGCCGGTAGCTGCTGCCGCCGTGCGCCTCGGGGCCCCAGTCGAGGCGCCGGGTCCGGCCGTCGGGGCCCACCGCCGACAGGCGCAGGCCACCCGTGCCGGTCATCCTCCAGACGATCTTCACGCGGTCGCCCGAACGGATCAGCGGTGATCGGAGCGGCACCATGATCAGGCCCCACAACCGGGCGCCGTGGCCGGTGCCCTGGACCTCCGGGTCGCCCGGCCCGGTGCCCTGCGGCGGTGCGACGGTTCGGATCGGAGAGGGCGGCGTGCACCCGGCCCGCCCCTCCGGGCCGAGGGCTCTGGGAGTGGCCGGGGGCGGTGCGGTGCGGCCGGACGGCGCGGTGCCGTCCGGCGCGGGCGCGGAACCGCCCGCGCACCCGGCCAGGCACAGCGACAGGACGGCGGGCGGCGCCACGGCGAGCCACCGGCGAAGACATCTCATCGGGCGCGCGATCGCATCCATGACGGCATCTTCGCCGCGCGGGCGCGCGCAGAGAAGGGGCGGACGTTTCCCGGCTCTCGCTCGCCGGGCGTCAGGTGCCGAGGAGCGGACGCAGCAGCGTGCCGACCTCGCCCAGGATGAGGGCCGCGCACGCGTGGTAGCCCTCGCTCGGCCCGCCGTACGGGTCCGGAACGTCGTCCACGCCGGGCCAGGGCAGCCGCGTACGCCGTGAGCCGGCGGTCGCCACCAGCGCGCGGGCCCGGGCGGCGGCTCCGGTTCCGGAGGGCGGCGCCTGGCCGCCGACCAGCCGGGCGAACTCCCGCAGTGTGAAGGTGCGGTCGCCCGCCTCGGGGGTGCCGGCGAGGATCGCGTCGCGGTGGCCCTCCTCCATGGTGAGCACGAGGTCGGCGGCGCCGACGATGGCGGTCGTCAGCCGCCGGCCGCGGTGGCCGTCGTCTTCGATGCCCAGCGCGCGGAGCGCCGACGCCGAGCCGGGCGCGATCGGGCTGCCCTCGTGCCCGTACACCCCGGCGCTCTCGACGACGACACCGGCGGCGTCCGGCCCGCCCGCGCGCAGCGCGTGCCGGATCATCGCCTCCGCCATCGGCGACCGGCAGATGTTCGCGGTGCAGACCACGACGATCCGGAACTCCTGTGTCATGCCGGGCATCCTAGGACTCTCGACCGACGGTTCGGCCCGCCCGGGGCGTCCGTGGGTCGCGGCCGCTCAGGCGGTCGAGCCGTCCGGCCGGTCCTGGCCCGGTTCGGGGGCGTCGGCGTAGCGCGCCCCGCACCCCGTACAGGCCCACCGGTGGACCCCGACGACGCATCCGGCGAGGACGACCTCGCCGGCGTCGAGAGCCCGCTGGAGCTCCGCGGACCGGCGCACCCGGCCGTACACCAGCCGCGCGACGCGATGACCGCAGCGCGGGCACGGCGGCGGCCCCTGCTCGTTCGGCACTCTGGCCCACTCCTGTCCGGAGCCCATGAGGGCGCGGTGCGGGACGGCCGGCCCGTCCCGCCCGCTTCCAGGTCTACAGCGCGTTCTTGAGGAACTCCACCTGCAAGAGCAAGAGGTTCTCCGCGACGACCTCCTGCGGGGTCATGTGGGTGACGCCCGACAGCGGCAGCACGCTGTGCGGCAGGCCCGCGGCGAGCAGCGCCGAGGAGAATCGCAGCGTGTGCGCCACCACCACGTTGTCGTCCGCCAGGCCGTGGATGATCAGCAGCGGGCGCATCGTCCGCGGGCCCTCTTCGGCCGACACCGCCGCGATCAGGCTGCCCCGTTCGTACGGCCCCGGGTCTTCGTTCGGGTCGCCGAGGTAGCGCTCGGTGTAGTGGGTGTCGTACAGGGTCCAGTCGGTGACCGGCGCGCCCGCCACCGCGGCGTGGAAGACGTCGGGGCGGTGCAGCACCGCGAGCGCGGCGAGGTACCCGCCGAACGACCAGCCGCGGATCCCCACGCGTGACAGGTCGAGAGGGAAGCGCTCGGCGGCCGCGTGCAGGGCCGTCACCTGGTCCTCCAGCACCGGCTCGACCAGGTCGCGGTGGATCGCCCGCTCCCACTGGGGCCCGCGGGCGGGGCTGCCGCGGCCGTCGGCGATCACGACGGCGAAGCCCTGGTCGGCGAGCCACTGCGACTCGGTGAAGGCGCGCCGTGTGGCGAGCACCCGCTGGGCGTGCGGACCGCCGTACGGGGCCATGATCACCGGCAGCGGCTCGTCGCCGGAGTAGCCGGAGGGCAGCAGCACGGCGGTGCGCAGCTCGCGCTCTCCCGCACGGATCAGGTTGACGTTCACCTCGATCGCGGGCGTCTCGGTGTGGGAGGCGATGTGACCGAGCGTCCTGCCGGCCCGCTGGACGGTCGTCTCGACGCCGAACCCGTCGAGCCGGCCTCCGGTGATCACGGTGGTGCCGCCCCTGCGCCGGCCGCCGAACACACCGCTCCCGCTGCTCAGCCGGGTGAGGCCGCTGCCGTCGTAGACCCACACGTGGATCTCGGTGGGCTCGTCGGAGGCGGTGAACACCACGGTGTCGCCGTCCACGTTCAGCACGGACCGTACCTGCAGGCCACCCGGGGTGACCGGCTCGCCGGCGACGAGCAGCCGGCGGGTCGTGTCGTCCTCGGCGACCCAGACCAGGTCGCCGCTCGCGGTACGGGCCGGCACGCCGGGCACGATGTCGATCCAGACCGGGTCGGTGTCCTCCCGCACGAGCGTGGTCTCGCCGGTGGCCGGGTCGGCGGACAGGACCCGCATGACCTTCTGGTCGCGGGTCTGCACGACGAGCAGGATGCCGCCGGAGTCCCAGCTCGCCGCGGCGAGGTAGGGGTAGGTCTCGCGGTCCCACGCGACCGGCTGCCGGCGGCCGTCGAGGCCGAGCACGACCAGCGAGACGTCCGCGTTGGGCGTGCCCGCGGCGGGATAGGCGACCTCCACCGGCGGACGGCCGGGGTTGGCCGGGTCGGCGATGTGCCACCGCTGCACGGGGGACTCGTCGACGCGCGCCGCGAGCACGGACTCGCCGTCCGGCGACCACCAGAAGCCGCGCATGCGCTGCATCTCCTCGGCCGCGACGAACTCCGCCAGCCCGTAGGAGACCTGGTCGTCCTCTGGCTCGGCGAGCGCGCGGTCGGTGCCGGAGGACACGTCGATGACCCGCAGGGCGCGCCCGGAGACGTACGCGACGCGGCGGCCGGTCGGGTCGGGACGCGGGTCGAAGACCGGAGAGGCGGCGTCGAGCGGCCGCACGTCCTTGTCGAGGTCGGTGACGAAGAGCCGCCCGCTCAGGGCGAAGGCGGCGATGGTCAGCTCGCGGTCGGCCGCGTAGGAGGTGATGCCGCCGGCCTGCTCGCGGGCGCGCTCCCGGCGGGCGCGCTCCTCGGCCGGCAGATCCTCCTCGCCGGGCAGGTCGAGGACGCGCGGGTCCACGATGAGACGCTCCTCGCCGGTCGCGTCGTCACCGACGTCGACCGTCCACAGGCACGTGACCGGATCGGTGCCGTGCCGGGAACGCAGAAAGACGACGCGGGCGCCGTCGGACGACACGAGGAAGCCGCGCGGAGCACCGAGAGTGAATCGCCGGGTTCGAGCGCTCTGTCGTGGGAAGCTGATGGTCATGCCTTCGATCCTGCCAGCCGGACACAAGCGTCGCGAAGACGGCCGTGGCCCCGGGCGAACGGCTACGGTAGTCACCCGCAGACAGTCACCCCGCAGACTTCCCCTACAGGAGCGTTGATGCCGGACGGCCGTCCACTCAAGCCGGGTGACCCGGAGCGGCTCGGCTCGTACACCATCACCGCGCGCCTGGGCGAGGGCGGCCAGGGGGTCGTCTACCTGGGCCGGTCCGCCTCGGGCGAGCAGGTGGCCGTCAAGCTGCTCCGCGCCGACCTCGCCCAGGATGACGTCGCGCGCACGCGGTTCCTGCGCGAGCTCGACGCGGTCAAGCGGGTGGCGCGGTTCTGCACCGCGCAGGTGCTCGACGCCGACGTCGACGGCGACCGGCCTTACATCGTCAGCGAGTACGTCCCCGGCCCGTCGCTGTACCAGCTCGTCTCCTCCGACTCCCCGCGTTCGGGCGCGGACCTGGAACGGCTGGCCATCGGCACGGTGACCGCGCTCGTCGCCATCCACCAGGCGGGCATCGTCCACCGCGACTTCAAGCCGCAGAACGTCCTCATCGCGCCCGACGGGCCACGAGTGATCGACTTCGGCATCGCGCGGGCGCTCGACGCGGCCGCCACCATGACCAACTCCGCCATCGGCACGCCCGCCTACATGGCGCCCGAGCAGCTGCTCGGCCAGGAGATCACCCCGGCCGCCGACCTGTTCTCCTGGGCCTCGACGATGGCCTACGCCGCGACCGGGCACGCGCCGTTCGGCCAGGACACCGTGATGGCGGTGATCCACCGGATCCTCAACGAGCCGCCGGACCTCGGCTCGATGGAGGAGCCGCTGCGCGGCATCGTCACCGACTGCCTCGCCAAGGATCCGGCGCAGCGCCCGCAGACCCAGGCGCTGCTGATGCGCCTGCTCGGCGAGGAGGGCCTCACCCCATCCCCGGGGGGCTCCGGCGACGCCGAGACGGCGATCCTGGGCCAGGGCGCGGCGTTCGCCGGCACGGCGGTCGCGGACGCGATCCCGCCGACGGAGCCGACGCGGGCCGCCGGCGCCACCAGGCCCGCCACGGGCACCGGTGCGCGGGGGCCGCTCTCCCCGCGCGCGGCGGTGGCGATGGTCGCGGGCCTGCTGATCGCGGTCTGTGTGATCGCCCTGGTCGTGTGGGCGGCCTCCCGCGGCGGCGACCACCCGTCCGGCGGCGGCGGTGGGCCGACGCCCGCGCCCTCCAGCGCGCCGGCGACCTCCTCGGAGCCGGAGGTGCCGACCGGCCCGACCGGTCGTCCGACCTACAGCGGTCCGGCCCCGACGGACAGCGGCGGGCCCGAGCCCACGACCTCGCATCCGACCGCCTCCAGCGGCACGACCGAGCCCGGCGGCGGCGACACGACCGACCCCGGCGACGGCGACACCGGCGAGCCGACCGGCGGCACCGGCGGTGGCGGTGACACCTCGGCGCCCGGCACCGGCGACGGCGGAGGCGGCAAGGCGACCCAGCCGGCCGCACAGACGACCTGACACGGAGCCACCGGATACCGTTTCGTCCATGGCCGAACCCCGCATCCTGCTGGTGCACGCGCACCCGGACGACGAGTCGATCGAGACCGGCGCCACGATGGCCAAGTACGCCGCCGAGGGCGCCCACGTCTGCCTCGTGACGTGCACCCGTGGCGAGGAGGGCGAGGTGATCCCCGAGGACCTGCGTCACCTGTCCGGTGACGCGCTGGGGGAGTACCGCGTGGGCGAGCTGGCCCGGGCGTGCTCCGCGCTCGGCGTCACCGACCACCGGTTCCTCGGCGGCGCAGGCCGCTGGCGCGACTCCGGGATGATGGGCGACCCGGCCAACGACGATCCCCGCTGCTTCTGGCGCGCCGACCTGGACGAGGCCACCGACGCGCTGGTCCGCATCGTCCGCGAGGTACGGCCGCAGGTCATCGTGACCTACGACGCCAACGGCTTCTACGGCCATCCCGACCACATCCAGGCCCACCGGGTGGCCTGGCGCGCCTTCGAACGGTCCGCCGACCCCTCCTACGGCGAGGGCGAGGCGTGGGCGCCGTCGCGGTTCTACGCCACCGCGATCCCGATCTCGGCGCTGGAGGCCGAGGTGGGCCGTGGCCCGTTCGACCGGGTCGGCTCGGTGGAGGAGTTCGGCTTCGGGGTGCCCGACGACCAGGTCACGACCCGGATCCAGGCCGGGCCGCACCTTCACGCGAAGGTGGCCGCGATGCGCTGGCACGCCACTCAGATCACGGTGGCCCCGCCCTACTACGCGCTCTCCAACAACATCGGTGTCCCGCTGCTCGACGCCGAGTACTACACGCTCCTCGCCGGCGAACCCGGCATTCCCGGAGAGGACGGGCGTGAGGCCGGTCTGGTGCACCCGGTAGCCTGACCGGTCGTGGAACAGACGACGGGTCCGTACCCCCCATCCGAGCCCACGCCGGAGCCGGCCTTCGTGACCGGGCTCGCCTACGGCGTGCTCGCCGTGCTGGGCGTCGTGCTGGGAGTGGTCGAGTCGTTCCAGTTCTCCTGGGAGGTGGCCGGCGTACCGGTCGCGGCGATCGTGCTGTCGCTGGTGAACCTCGCCGTCTTCCGCGCCGCCGGCTGGGCGATGGCGAGCCGGCTCGGCGCCGTCATGCCGGCGGTGCCGTGGCTGATCGTCCTGGTCGTGCTGTCCGCCCGCCGGCCCGAGGGCGACCTCGTCGTCACCGGCACGGCCGCCGGGTACGTCTACATGTTCGGGGGCGCGGTCGCCGCCCTGATCGCGATCGTCTGGACCCGGTCGGCCCGTCCGTGGATGCTCACCGGAGCTCCGCGCCCGCCCGGCGCGCGCTAGCGACCGGCCGGTAACATCCGAGGGAGGCCCGTCGTGGGCCGCTCCGAAACCGTGTGAGGAGACGCGCGTCCATGCCGAGGTCCGCGGGAGTCGATCCCGAGGAGTACCGGCGCGTGGCCGGGCGCTTCGCCACCGGCATCACGGTGGTGACCACGGTCGTCGACGGTGTCGCCCACGCGATGACGGTGAACGCCTTCACCTCCGTGTCGCTCGATCCGGTCCTCGTGCTGTTCTGCCCCGAGAAGGCGGCGCGCTTCCACGACGCGGTCATCGCCGCCGGTGTCTGGGCGGTCTCGGTGCTGGGCGAGGAGGGCGAGGACGCCTCGCGGTGGTTCGCCACGCGCGGGCGCGAGCTCAAGGGCCAGCTCGACGGCTGGTCCTCGCACCCCGGCCCCCACACCGGCGCCCCGATCCTGCGGAGCGCCATCGCCGCGATCGAGTGCCGTACCCACGCGGTCCACGACGGCGGCGACCACAGCATCATGGTCGGCGAGGTGCTGGGCGTCGGCCGGCCGGACCCCGGCGGCAGCCCCCTGCTGTACTACGACGGGGACTACCACCGAGTCCGTCCACGCTGATCAGGCGGGGGCCTCGACCGGTTCCGCGCGCTGCGGCTCGCCGGCGCGCACGTGGCGCCGGAGCACCAGGCACGATGCGGCGGACACCAGCACGACCACGATGGGCAGGGCCATGGTGGGCTTCATCGCCGAGACGAAGCCATGGTCGAACACGGCCTTGGCCACCTTGCCGATCTGCGCGGCGACCTCCTTGGGCACCCCCTGCGGCACGTTCTGCGACGCGCCGGTCTGCCCGGCCCCGACCTCCATGCCGCCCGTGGCGGCGTGCTTGAAGCCCGCGAGGAACTGTGCGCGAGCCTCTACCGGCACCTGACCGGCCCGCGCGGTCGCCTCGTGCTGGAGCGAGGTCGCCAGCTGGTTCTGCAGGATCGCGCCCATCGCCGCGCTGCCGACCACCGAGCCGATCTGGCGGATCGTGTTGTAGACACCGGAGGCGGCCCCGGCCATGCGCGGCTCGATGCCCCGCATCGCCTCGGTGGCCATCGGCGCGAACACGCACCCGACGCCGATGCCGGAGACGATGAGGCAGGGCTGGAACGCGGCCCAGCTCGTCGTCGGTTCGGCGAGGAGCACGATCCACGCCATGCCGAGGGCGTACAGGGTCAGGCCGACCATGAGGATGTACTTGCCGCCCATCCGGTCCGACAGCCGCCCGGCCACCGGGGCGATGAACATGGAGATCACCGACATCGGGGCCATGACCACGCCGGACTTCAGAGCGCTGTAGCCGAGCACCGACTGCAGGTAGATCGTCAGGGGCAGGAACATGCCGACCATGCCGACCGAGACCGCGGCGGCGACGAAGTTGAGGATCGTGTAGTTGCGGTCGCGGAACAGCCGGAAGGGCACGAGGGGCTCGTTGCCCTGCTGGGTCCGCTGCTGCAGCAGGAAGATGACCAGGAACACGATCGACGCCGCGCCGAGCGCCCAGATCCAGGCGTTCCAGTGGTAGCGCTGGCCCTCCGTCAGCGCGAACGCCAGGCAGAACAGCGCGACCGTGGCGATGAGCACGCCGCCGAGGTCCATGCGGTGCCGGCGCTCCTGCCGCACCGAGGGGATCAGCACGAAGGACGCGAACAGCACGACGACACCGATGGGCAGATTGATGAAGAAGATCCATCGCCAGTCGAACTTGGTCACCAGGAAGCCGCCGAGCGTCGGCCCGGCGATCGTGGCCACCCCCGCGACCGCGCCCCAGATGCCGAGTGCGGCACCGCGCCGCTCCGATGGGAAGGTCGCGATGATGATCGCCATCGTCTGCGGCATCAGCATGGCCGCGCCCAGGCCCTGGACGCAGCGGGCGGCGATCAGCTCGGCGGGGTTCTGGGAGATCCCGCAGAGCAGGCTCGCGACCGTGAAGACCGCGACGCCGAAGATGAACATGTTGCGCTGCCCCCGCACGTCACCGAGCCGTCCGGCGGTGATGAGCAGCACGGCGAGGATGAGCACGTAGGCGTTGACCACCCACAGGATCTCGTCGAGCGACGCGTTCAGTTGGTCGATCATGCTGGGCATCGCGATGTTGACGATGGTCAGGTCCAGCAGTGTCATGAAGAAGCCAAGGCTGAGCGTGAGCAGGACCGCCCACGGGTTGCCGTGCCACTTTCTCATTGTTTCTCCCCGTCTCCGCCGTTCGGCGGCCGCCAGTCGATCCGGCGGTTCTTGATGTCCTCGCTCAGGGCACGGACGAAGTCCAACTCCGCGCGCAGGCGGGAGTTCAGGAACTCCACCTCGAGGACCGATACGCGGGAATGTCCCTGCTTGATCAGGCTCTCCACGACGGTGTCATGGGCGGCCAGCTTCGCCTCCAGGTCGACGGTGCGCCGGTCGAGCAGCGTCGCGGCCTCCGCGGGGGGCAGCATCGAGACGAAGGCCAGCGCCATGCCGAAGCTCGGGTACTCCTGGACCGGGCGCATAATGAACTCCCGTAGCCGCGCACGCGCCTCGTCGCGGCCCGCCTCGGTGATCGCGTAGACCGTGCGCTCCGGGCGCCGGCCCTCCCGGCTGGTCTCCACCGGTTCGATCAGTCCCTGCTCGGCGAGCCGCGCGACCGTGTGGTACAGCGACCCGTGGGCGACCTTGACGACGTGGTCGATGGCACGCTCGCGGATGCGCTGCTGCATCTCGTACGGGTGCATCTGCTCGTCGGCGAGCAGGCGGAGCACCGTGAGGCCCAAAGGCGTCAGTGGTCGGGACATGGGGTCCTCTAGTCGACTCTCAATAATCCATGTGGACTATATGCCTCCGGACAGTTCGCCGCAATCGAGTTATAAGCCCATGTATGCGTACATGACGAAGGCCTGGACCGCCTGCGGTCCAGGCCTTGTGAACAAGCCTCAGCTCTCGGCGAGAGCCTCCGTGAGCCGATCGAGCGCCCAGTCGAGGTCGGCCTCGTCCACCACGAGCGGCGGCGCGAGCCGGAGCGTCGTCTCGTGGGTCTCCTTGGCGAGCACCCCGCGTTCCATGAGCCGCTCGCTGACCGGCCGGGCCTTGCCGTTGAGCTCGACGCCGGCCCACAGCCCGCGTCCCCGTACCTCGTGGACCAGCTCGGACGGCAGCGCGCCGAGCCGCTCGTGCATGTGGGCGCCGAGCGTACGGGACCGCTCCTGGAACTCCCCGGTCCGCAGCATCGCGATGACCTCGCGCGCGATCGCGCAGGCGAGCGGGTTGCCGCCGAACGTCGAGCCGTGCTGGCCCGGCTTGAACACCCCGAGGATCTCCTGGTCGGCCACCACCGCGGAGATCGGCATGATGCCGCCGCCGAGCGCCTTGCCCAGGATGTAGACGTCCGGGACGACGTTCTCGTGCTCGACCGCGAACGTCGTGCCGGTACGGCCCAGCCCCGACTGGATCTCGTCGGCGAGCATCAGCGCGCCGGCGCCGGTGCAGATCTCGCGCACGGCGGTCAGGAACCCGCTCGGCGGCACGTTGACGCCCGCCTCGCCCTGGATCGGCTCGATCAGCACGCCGACCGTGTCCTCGTCCACGGCCGCGCGCAGGGCCGCCACGTCGCCGTACGGCACGGTGCGGAAGCCCGGGGTGAAGGGGCCGTAGGAGTTACGCGCGTCCGGGTCGGTGGAGAAGCTGACGATCGTGGTCGTCCGCCCGTGGAAGTTGCCCTCGAAGGTGACGATGTTCGCCTGCTCGGCCGGCACGCCCTTGACCTCGTACCCCCATTTGCGGGCGGTCTTGAGCGCGGTCTCCACGGCCTCGGCGCCGCTGTTCATCGGCAGGACCATGTCCTTGCCCGCCAGTTCGGCCAGCTCGGCGACGAACGGCCCGAACTGGTCGTGGTCGAAGGCCCGGCTGACCAGCGTGACCCGCTCCAGCTGACGCCGGGCCGCCTCGACGAGGCGCGGATGGCGGTGCCCGAAGTTGACCGCCGAGTAGGCGGCGAGCATGTCGAGGTACCGCCGGCCCTCGACGTCGGTGACCCAGGCGCCTTCGGCCTCGGCGATGACGACCGGCAACGGATGGTAGTTGTGGGCGCTGTGCCGCTCCGACAACGCGCGGAGATCGTTCGTGTTCAACGGCGGCTCCTTCGTCGACTCGCGGGGTCTCCGCGAGTGTCCGTTTTTCCAGGTTAGGTGCTGTTTACGGGCGGAGTTCAAGCGTGCAGCACTTGGGGCCGCCGCCCGCCTTGCGAAGCTCGGTCATCTCGACCGGGATCACCTCGTAGTCACGCTGCGTGAGTTCGGCCCGAAGTTGCGCGGCGTCGTGAGGGACGACCACGTGACGTCCGTCGCTGACCGCGTTGAGGCCGAAGGCGAGCGCGTCGTCCTCGGTCGCCTCGATCAGTTCGGGGAACAGCGTCTTGAGCTTGAGCAGCCCGTCGTCGTCGAAGGCCCCCGGGTAGTACGCCGCGGTGAACGAGTCGATCACGCACAGCGCGGTGTCGAGGTGGTAGAAGCGCGGATCGACGAGGGCCACGCTGACCACGGGGAGCCCGAACGCGTCGTGGAGTTCGTTGTGCGCCCGCGGATCGGTACGGAAGCCGTGCCCGGCCACGATCGCGCGGTAGGCGTAGACGTAGTCCCCCTCGCCCTCGTTGACGTGCACCGCGGGGGTGAACCGCGGGTAGCCGTGGCTCTCGAACCACCGCCGGTGCGCCTCCGCCTCCCCGTCGCGCTCGGGATGGCGGAACCGCGCGCCCATCACCATGCCGCCCACCACCATGGCGCCGTTCGCGGCGAAGACCATGTCGGGCAGGTGCTCGACCGGTTCGAGCAGGTGGACGGTGTGGCCGAGCGAGACGTACGTCGCGCGCAGCCGTTCCCACTCGGCCATGGCACGGTCCCGGTCGACCGGCGTGGACGGGTCCATCCACGGGTTGATGGCGTACTCGACGGCGAAGTGCTCCGGCGGGCACATCAGGTAGGTCCGCGCCGGCCGGCCGGACGGACCCGAGGGGCGCCCGGTCGTCTCCGGCGCGAAGCCCGTGGTGGCACGGGCAAAGGCCTGCATCGTCATTGGGTCTCCTGGCAATGCTGGATGCCCTTGGTGTTCATGAGGCATCACGTGCAGCGTAAAGTCGCGCTGGAGCGCAGACCAATAACGAAATCGGACGCGAGAGGGGCGGATCGTTGCGTCTTGACGACCTGGATCGGCGAATCGTTGCGTGCCTGCTGGAGGACGCCCGCCTGTCGTTCGCCCAGATCGGCGCCCGGATCGGCCTGTCCGCCCCGGCGGTCAAGCGGCGCGTGGACCGGATGCGCCACGACGGCGTGATCACGGGTTATGCGGCGGTCGTGGATCCGGCGGCGCTGGGCTGGACGACGGAGGCGTTCGTGGAGCTGTTCTGCGCGGGCCGCACGTCACCGGCGGAGATCTACGCGAGCATCCGGCGGCACCCGGAGGTCGTCGCGGCGTACACGGTGACGGGCGAGGCCAACGCCCTGGTGCACCTGCGGGCGCACGACATCCAGGGGCTGGAGGAGGCCCTCGAACGGCTGCGCAACGAACCGAACATCGTGCAGACGAAGACGTCGATCGTCCTCTCCCGCCTCCTGGGACGGCCGACCGGTGGCCCGGACACGTAGTCTGCGGGCGTGGACTTCGCGACCGCTGATCTCGTTGACGAGTTCGAGTCCGAGCTGACGGGCTGCTCGACGCAGTTCCGCTCGTACGGGGGGCGGTCCCGCTTCGCCGGTCCGATCGAGACGGTCCGCTGCCTGGAGGACAACGCCCTGGTGAAGCGGGTGCTGGCGACCCCGGGCGAGGGTCGCGTCCTGGTGGTGGACGGCGCCGGCTCTCTACGCCGCGCCCTGATGGGCGACGTGATCGCCGCCTCGGCGGTCGCCCAGGGCTGGGCGGGCGTAGTGATCAACGGCGCGGTCCGCGACGTACGGGCTTTGGCCGGGCTGGACCTGGGCGTCAAGGCGCTCGGCTCGAACCCGTGCAAGAGCCGCAAGGAGGGCAAGGGCGAGACGGGCGTCACCGTGTCCTTCGGTGACGCCGCCTTCCACCCGGGCGCGTGGCTTTACAGCGACGAGGACGGGATCGTCCTCGCCTCCCGCGCCCTCCTCTAGAGGATCGTGACCCTCGGCAGCGTTCCCTGGGCCTGAGCGCCCGCCGCATCCGGGGCGACGTGCCGGTTCTCGCCGTTCACGCTCGTGTCGATCCCGGTGATCCGCGGTGGCCCCATCGGGGAGAACAGATAGTCACCCGGCCGTAGGCGGCCGTCTTTCGGCACGGTGAGGGTGAAGGTCGCGGTCAGATGCCCGACGAGCGCGCAGTGGCTCGCGTCGTAGTGGCTGTCGTGCGCGAGATCCTTCTGCAATCCCACGTTCACGTCGACGCTCCGTCCGGTCGGCAGCCGCTTCTCGGGCCGGTCCGGATAGAAGGAGACATAGGCGTTGTTCCCCCGCTGGTTCCCCGGGATCACGAGATAGCTGAAGCTGCGGATGCGGGCGCGCCGCGCCCGCGCGATCATCTGGTCGTAGCAGCGTGGCGCCGTCGCGCGCTTGTCCGGAGGACCGGGGCTCACGGTGGTGATCCGCTCGGTCACGCGGACCGGCAGCCCCGGCCGGACGCGTGCCGGTGAGACCGTGAAGCCGTAGTCGAGGACGGGGCCGTCCGCCGTCGTGGCATCCGGATACGGCAGGAACGCACCCGGCCGGGTCACGGTCATGTGGACCGAGCCGGACGACGCGCCGCCGACCTGCGGTGTGGGCCAGACCAGGTAGATCGTTGACGCGGCGACCGCCGTCGCCACCAGCCCGCCGCCGACCTTGATCCCGGTGGCCTTCCCGAACAGGCCCTTCGCTCCGGCCTTCCCGGCGAGCCCGGCGGCGCCGTGCGCGAGGCCGGTGAGGCCCGAGGTCACCCCGAGCACGGCGGCCGGGAAGGCGGCGGCGAGAGCGGCCGTGGCCGCGCCGAGCGCGACCCAGCCGCGGCGCTCCCAGTCCGGGCCGTACGCGTCGGTGGCGATCCGCTCCAGCAGGTCGACGAACCGCCGCGCGTCCGGCGGGCGGTGGCCGGGGTCCTTGGCCATGCCGTGGGCGAGGAGCGGACGCAGCCGTTCGGGCACGGCCTGCGCCGGGATCGGCGCGGCCTCGTGCAGGCGCCGGAGCGTGGTGGTGTCCCCCGAGGCGTACGGCGGGACGCCGGTGACGCACTCGAAGAAGACACACGTGGCCGAGTACACGTCCGTCGCGGGAGTGGCCGGAGCGCGATTCCACTGCTCGGGGGCCATGTACGCGGGAGTTCCGGCGAACGTGCGCTCTCCCGCCAGCACGGCGATGCCGAAGTCGATGAGCTTGCTGTTCCCGTCGGCGGTGACCAGGACGTTCGCGGGTTTGTAGTCGCGGTGGACCACGTTGACGGCGTGCGCGGCCGCCAGTCCCAGCAGCGACCCCTTGAGAACGGTGAGCGCCGCCTCGGGGGACAGCGGACCGGGGTTCCGGCTCAGCACGTCGCGCAGGGCGACGCCGTCGACGGCCTCCAGGACGATCGCCGCGCCCCGGGACGTCTCGACGTAGTCATGAAGCCGCGCCACGTGCGGGTCCGCCACCCGGGCGAGCATGTTGACCTCGTCACGGAACATCGCCCGATGCCGCGCGTGGTCCAGGAGCTCGGGCGCCAGATACTTGATCGCCACGATCTCGCCCGTGGCGACGCGACGGGCCAGCACGACCCGGCCCTGGGCACCCGCGCCCAGCTGGTGGAGCTCTTCGAACCCGGTCAGCCGCCAGCGGCTCATCCGGGGCGGGACTCGGTCTGCACCTCACCGACCGCCAGGGTGTCGTTGGTCTTCATCGAGGTGGTGCGATCCGGGAAGTAGCCGCGCTCGGCGTCGCAGTCGCCCTGGCAGGTCCAGTAGATGTTCCAGGTCACGGTGACGGAGATGGCGTACTTCCCGTTCGGCTGGCCGGCGGAGGAGCGCTGGTAGGTGTACCCGCACGCGGTCCCGGTGCGGCTGCCCGCGGTCGTACAGGTGACGCTGCTCTCGCCCATGTTCCAGGTGATGTCCTTGGGGTCGGCGACCGCCGTCACCGTCGTCCCGAAAAGGGCGGCCGACGCCTCCTCGTGGGCGAAGTCATCGGGGTCGACCCACAGACCGGTCTTGAGCTGGACGTACGTCTTGCCCGCCGGTGACGTGTGGACATTCGGCGCGGGCAGGGCGAGCTTGGCGCGCGCGTCGTACGCGACGTCGATCGTGGGTACCCGCTGAACGGCCGCCGGCGCGTTGCCCGCGCCGAGCGTGTTGCAGTTGACCGCTCCCGGGCAGGGAGGCGGCGCCGTTCTGCCGTTCGCTCCACCGCTGCTCTTGCCCGGCCTGCTGGGGCTGGGAGGAGCGGAGTAGTGCTTCGTCGCGCCCACATGGACGCACAGGTCGCCGCAGGTGGAGGCGCCTGCCGGCGTGGGCGCCATGCCGAACGTGACCGTCGCGCCGGCGATGAGGATCGCGATGGCCGAGAATCGCCTGATCAGCATTTTTCGCCCTCCGTCGCTTCGGAGATCTTCCAGACGTCGTCGGAGTAACGCATGACCGCCTGATACTGGACCGTGCCGCCGCGCCACGAGGTCAGGCGCTTACCGGTCTTCGCCGAGTACTTGTAGGAACCAAGAGTGCGTACGCAGTCGAGGATCACCACGGTCGACAGATCGCTCGAACTGCCCTGCACCCGCGGATTCAAAATGTTGTGGAAACGCCAGATCAGCCCTTGGGCCCGAACGGCGCCGATGTCCTGGGTGACCTTGGACAGCAGCGGGTCCATGGCGACCGCGGAGAGCCCGCCGGCGTCATTGGTCTCATACGCCCGTTCGTAGGCGAGTTGGTAGGCGCGGTACGCGGCGAGTGCGGACTGCGGGGTCTTGGGAGCGGGGGCCCCCGCTCCCGGAGCGTCGTCGCCGGCGGTCGCACCACCCGTGGCGCCGGATGAGGATGCCGCCGAGGCACCGTCGCCGGGGGCTTGACCGTTCGGATGGAAGCCGCCGGTTTGCGCGCGGCTTCCGCAGGCCGCCAGCAGACCCATCAGGACCAGGGGGCCGACGCTCTTACGGAATCGCATGGTCAAATTCTCGCTGGCATCAGGGCAAAATTACCTGTTGAGCTTACTGAGGCCGTAGAGGTAAGAAAAGACCTTTGGCGGATCCGGGTAAACGGTCTTGACCTATTCCCGGGTTACAGCCGTCCGACGAGGCCGACCAGGTCAAGCCCGAGGATCATGTCAAGCTTGATCACTGTTTCGAACTTCGCGCCCGGGGGTACGGAGTCGTCTTCCGTCAGCCGGAAAAGCGTCGGAAAGATCGCCGGAGTGTCGAGATCGTCGTCCAGAGCGGCGACCGCCTCGCGGACGTACTCCCGGCTCAGCGGCCGTCCGGGCGACTCCGCCCAGCCGGCGACCCGGCGCCGCCACGAGGTGAGCGAGGCGTCCGCCTCCTCCAGGTCTCGCCTGGCCAGGTCCACGTCGGTCCGGTAGTGCCGCAGCAGGAGCGCCAGCCGTACGGCCAGCGGGTCCAGGCCGTCCGCGGAGGCGAGCGAGCAGCGCCCGACGGTCGGCCCGATGTGCACGTCGGCCGTCCCGGAGGTGAGCTCGGCGGGCCGTACGCCCAGGTCCGCGGCGCCGGGGACGTCGTCCCAGACGCCGATCGCGCGGAGCCGGTGATGGTCGGCGACGCGCCGGATCAGGTCACCGACCAGCAGCGCCCGCAGCCCGCCGGTGCACGCCACCCGTACGACACCGGGGCGGGCCGTCGTGATCTCCTCGGCGTTCCCCGTCTCTCCGTCGTACAGCCGCAGCACACCACGACCTTAGTTCAAACAACGGCGGCGAAGCGGAGTCGTACGTAGTCGGCCATCCAGCCCGACTCGCGGCGGAGCGCCGGCGCGGCGAGCTCGTTCACGCGGTCCAGCACCGGCCCGGCGACCTCGGGAGGCAGCTCCGCGATCAGCTCGGGCGCGTAGAGCCGCACCCAGTCGGCCGCGCCGTCCGGGCATTCGGCGAGGCGCGTCGGGCGGTCGAAGTACTCCATGAGCCGTACGGTGAAGCCGGCCTCCTCCAGGCGGGCGGCGTACTGGCCGGGAGTGGGGAAGTACCAGGGCAGCTCGGGCTCGGGGAGGCCGAAGACGCGCCAGGCGGTCTGTACGGCGGTGATCAGCGCCGCGCAGTTGCCCGCGCCGCCCATCTCCGCGACGAACCGCCCGCCGGGCCGCAGCGCCGCCCTGACCCGCGAGATCACCGCGGACGGGTCACGCGTCATCCAGTGCAGGGCGGAGTTGGACACGACGGCGTCGTACTGCTCGCCGGTGGTGAAGTCGTGCGCGTCGCCGACCGCGAACGACAGGTTCGGGTGCTCCGAACGCGCCGTGTTGACCATCTCGACCGACCCGTCGATGCCCAGGACCTCGGCGCCGCGGGCGGCGATCTCGACGGTCATCGTGCCGGTGCCGCAGCCGAGATCGATGACCCGCTCGTCGGGCTTGGGGTCGAGCAGGTCGATCAGCGGCGCGCCGTGGGCGGACACGTAGCCGAACGCTGTGTCGTACGTCGCCACGCCCCATCGCATGGGCGAAACATATCGGACATAGAGGTCAGGTGCCGGAACGTCTCGCATCGTGGATCGCCGACAGTGACCCGGGTCACGTGAGCGCGTCCGTACGAAGTTATCCACAACCCGCGCACACGCCTTCCGGCCCGGTCACGGTCACGCCAGGCTGTCTCGCAGACCGACTGCACCGGGAGGCCCCAGTGATCGACCTCGATATTCCCGAGACGGTCGCGACGCCGTTCGTCGTGGCCACCGACCAGCCGCCGCACGACCCGGTGACGGCCGCACGCGCCCGGGTGCGCCAGCCGTTGGCCGCCGATCTGCTCGGCACGCCCCTGGTCCAGATCTCCACGCTACCGGCCGGCGACTCCGGCTACGCGGAGCTCATGGAGGGCGCGGCGTGGGCGCGCCCGGCCGACCGCCCGTTACTGCACAAGTTCACGCACCACGTGGTGGTCATGGGCCACATCCCGCCGGTCTCCCAGCCCGGCCACGGTCAGGCCACGCGCGCCATCGCGCGCGCCGTGGCCGAGGCGTGCGAGGGCGTCATCTACGACGCCTGGTCCCATCAGGTGCTGCCGCACGACTTCCGCCACGGTGCGGAGCACCCGGAGTTCTGCCTGGCCGACGACTGGCTGGCGACGTTCATCACCGGAGGCGGGCACGACGACGGCACCGGTGCCCGCGACGGCGGCCTGAGCCTGGCGACCGCGGGCCTGCACCGCTTCGCCCTGCCGGAGCTGGAGGCGCGAGCGGTCCCGCTGAGCAACGTCTTCGCCGCGGTGACGCTGCTGCGGTGTCTGTCCGTCGTGCTCCTGTCGGAGCACTGGGACTGGCTGGCCTGCAACCCGGGCGCCCGCACCCGCCGCCTGGCGCGCCGAGCCCGCGTCGAGAGCCGCGACGTCTGGCGCTACTGGGCCGCCGCGCCCAGGCCCACGGCGGACGGCCGCGTCCAGGTCCAGCTGGACGAGAGCGGCGAGATCGGCCCCAGGACGCTCCCCTACCTGTCCGTCGGGCCACCGGACGACTTCGCCTCTCCGGCCTCCGAGTGGTGGAACGACGTGGTCGACCTGGCCATGCCCTACGTCCCCCAGGCTCCCCGCCGGACGGCCGCCTGACGGCGGCCTCTGTGCCCCTCGGGCGGTGCGGGCCGGCGCCCTCGCGGCGACGGTCGCGCCGGCCTCGACCAGAAGACGAAGGAGACAGCAGTGCCCCAGCTCGTGCTTTCCGTTCCGGAGACGGTGACGTCGCATTACGTGATCGCGACGAGCCGAATGCTCGACGACCCGGGCACGGTCGTGCCGTGGCGTGTGCCCGAGCCGTTTCGCGCCGCTGCCGCCGAGGCGCTGAGATCACCCCGGCTGGGCGTCTTCACCATCGGCGCGGACGAGGCGACGTGGCGCCTGGACGACCTCCTGGCCTCCGACGACGACCGCCGGAGAGTCCGCGAGTCGACACATCAGGTCCTGGTCGTCCACCGGGCAGCGACCGTCGACCAGCCCTTCGGCGAGCAGACCGCACGCGCGGTGGCCCGGGCGATCGCCGACGCCACCGACGGTGTCCTCATCGATCCTCAGGCCCGTCAGGTCGTCCTCCGCGACGGCCTCGCCCGGACGGAGCGCGGCTGGTTCCGGATGGGCGATCAGTGGTTCGGCACGCGTTACGACGTCGACGACACGTCGGCCCGTTCCGCGCACCAGGACGACCTCGACGGTGCGGAGTCCTGCTCCTGCCTGCGGATCACGCTGCTCGGCCTGCGGCGGTTCGGCCTGCCCGACCTGGTGATCGACGACATCGCCTGCGCGCACGACCTGCCGGCCCTCAGCCTGCTGCGCTCCCTGGCGTGCCGCCTGCTCACCGACCAGTGGCGGTGGGCCCGCCTGCACCCCGGAAAGCCCACCCGTCCGCTCGACGACCACCCCGAGATCGATCCGGAGGACTTCTGGACGTTCTGGGGCGCCACGCCGTTCGTCGACGGCCGCCCGATCACGGCCCGCCTGGTCCCCGTCTCGCGCGGCACCCTCAAGGTCATGCCGCCGGAGGACTATCCGGGCACCCGCGCGGCCTGGAGCCGACAGGTGCTCGTCCCGGCCATGCCTCCGCTGGTGGGCTGCCCCGCCGATGAGGACGCCCCATGGCCCCACCCCGCGCAGAACAAGGCGTGAACCACCTCTTCCGATGCGGGGGCGGTCCGCTCATGTCAGGCTTGCGTATCGGCTTCTAGAATCCGGTTCACCATCGGCCGCCGGTGCCGGCCGGTGTGGTGGGCGCGATCACGTCACGAGCAGGGAGCAGCAGTGTCGTACACCGAGATCGAGTACTCCGTCGCCGACCGGGTCGCCACGATCACTCTCGACCGGCCGGAACGGCTCAACGCGTTCACCTACGTGATGCGAGGCGAGTTGATCGACGCGTTCGACCGGGCCGACGCCGATGACGACGTTCGGGCGGTCGTGGTCACCGGGCGCGGGCGCGCCTTCTGCGCCGGTGCCGACCTCGAGCGCGGCGCGGGCACGTTCGACCACGACGCGGTCAAGGACGTTCCCGGTGAGCGTGAGGTGTTCGCGGACGGCGTCCCGCGGGACGGGGGCGGCACGGTCGCCCTGCGCATCGCGCGGTCGCTCAAGCCGGTCATCGCGGCGATCAACGGCCCGGCCGTGGGCGTCGGCGTCACGATGACGCTGCCGATGGACGTCAGGCTCGCGGCCGACGGCGCCCGGTTCGGCTTCGTCTTCGCCCGGCGCGGCATCGTCACCGAGGCCGCGTCGAGCTGGTTCCTGCCCCGGCTCGTCGGCATCGCCCAGGCCATGGAATGGTCGGTGACCGGCCGCGTCTTCGACGCCGACGAGGCGCTGCGCGGCCGCCTCGTCTCCCGGCTCTACCCCGCCGAGGGCCTCCTCGACGCCGCCTACGAACTGGCCGGAGAGATCGCCGCCAACACGTCGGCCGTCGCGGTCGCCGCCGTGCGCCGCCTGATGTGGTCCGGGCTCAGCGCTTCCTCCCCCTGGGACGCCCACCGCGCCGACTCGCTGCTGATGCGCGCGTTCGGCGCGGCGCCCGACGCCGCCGAGGGGGTCACCGCGTTCCTGGAGAAGCGCCCGGCCGAGTTCCCCATGAGGGTCGGCCGGGATCTGCCCGGCGACGTTCCCGTCTGGCCGGGTCCCGACCCGACCGGAGCGGCTTGAGCGATCCTCTGGCGAGCGGTGGTATCCCAGGAGATGGGAAGGCGCCGCGGCCGGGTGTTCAACCGCCGGGGTTCCGTGACGGCCTGCGACGCGGGGGAGGAGGCGGAACGACTTTGCCCGCCACGAGTTCGGTTTCGGTCACCGTGACGACGGAGCCGTCCCGGCGGCGCACCGTGAGCTCGCCCTGGGACCACGCCTGCAGGTCTCCGAGCACGTCGCTGTACGCTCCGTTAGGCAGCCGTCGACGGAGCGACACACGTCGCCCGACGTCGGAGGGGGATACCGAAACGACGTACCGGGCGGAGAAACGCGGTCCGATGTGACGCCCCCCATGTCGAAACGGTTGACTGATAACGGCAATACTAGGCAAGGAACCGCTGCGAGCCGTGGCGACGGCCACAGACGTTGAGGAGTACGACGTGACCTACGTCATCGCGCAGCCTTGCGTGGACGTGCTCGACAAGGCATGCATCGAAGAGTGCCCCGTCGACTGCATCTACGAGGGCAAGCGCATGCTCTACATTCACCCGGACGAATGCGTCGACTGCGGCGCATGTGAGCCGGTCTGCCCGGTCGAGGCGATCTTCTACGAAGACGACACGCCGGACCAGTGGAAGGACTTCTACAAGGCCAACGTGGAGTTCTTCGACGATCTCGGTTCGCCGGGCGGTGCGTCCAAGGTCGGCAAGATCGACAAGGACCACCCGATCGTGGCGGTACTGCCGCCGCAGGGAGACGAAGCCTGAGTTCGGATGAGAATGTCCGTGCGCCGTCCGTCCCTGCCGGACGGACGGCGCGCACGGCTGGGAGACGCATGATCAAGACGCTGCCGGACTTCCCGTGGGACCTGCTGGCCCCGTACAAGGACCAGGCGCAGCAACACCCGGACGGCATCGTCGATCTGTCGATCGGCACGCCGGTCGACCCCACCCCCCAGCTCGTACGCCGGGCGCTGGCCGAGGCCGCCGACGCGCCCGGCTACCCCGCGACCTACGGCACTCCCGCGTTGCGTGAGGCCGCGGCGGGCTGGCTCGCGCGCCGGCTCGGGGTGGCCGCCGACCCCGCCGCGATCCTGCCGGTCATCGGCACCAAGGAGCTCGTCGCGTGGCTGCCGACGCTGCTCGGCGCCGGAGCCGGCGACACCGTGGCGATCCCCGGCCTCGCCTACCCGACGTACGACGTCGGCGCGCGCCTCGCCGGGGCCACGTCGCTGGCGGTCGACGGGCTGCTCGGCCTCGGGCCGCAGACCCCGAAGATCCTCTGGATCAACTCGCCGTCCAACCCGACCGGCCAGGTGCTCCCCGCCGAGCATCTCCGCAAGGTCGTCGGGTGGGCCCGCGAGCGCGGCGTGATCCTCATCAGCGACGAGTGCTACGCCGAGCTCGGCTGGGAGGCCGAGCCGGTCTCCGTCCTGCGCTCGGACATCTGCGGCGACGACCACACCGGCCTGCTCGCCGTGCACTCGCTGTCCAAGCGATCCAACCTGGCGGGCTACCGCGCGGGCTTTGTCGCCGGCGACCCGACACTCGTCAAGGAACTTCTCGAGATCCGCAAGCACGCCGGGATGATCATGCCGGCGCCGGTGCAGGCCGCGATGACGGTCGCGCTCGAGGACGACGAGCACGTCGAGGAGCAACGGGCGCGCTACGCACGACGTCGCGAGTCCCTGCGCACCGCCTTCGAGGCGCACGGCTTCCGCGTCGATCACTCCGAGGGTGGCCTGTACCTCTGGCTGACCCGCGACGAGCCGTGCTGGGACACCGTGAAGACGCTTTCCGAGCTCGGCATCCTCGTCGCGCCGGGCGAGTTCTACGGCGCGCGGGGAGCGCGTCACGTACGCGCGGCGTTCACCGCGACGGACGAGCGGGTCGCCGCCGCCGTCGCGCGCCTCGCGGGCTGAGAGACCGCCTGGAACCCCATGCCCTGCTACGGGCGAGGATTCCGGGCGGTCTCTGATCGCGAAGAGACGTATCTCATGCCGTGACCTTGGGTAGATCGGCTGTGCCGGGCTGTGCGCGCCCGGGCCTCATGGTGTTTCATAGAACCGAATAAGGTTCTACTTACACCGCCGTCGAGGAGCGCAACGTATGCAGCGCGAGATCTTCACCGAAGAACACGAGGCCTTCCGCGACACCGTGCGGTCCTTCATCGCGAAGGAGGTCGCGCCCTTCCACGAGCAGTGGGAGAAGGACGGTGTCGTCTCCCGCGACGTGTGGCTCGCCGCCGGACGCCAGGGCCTGCTCGGCATCGACATCGACGAGCGGTACGGCGGTGGCGGCGAGCGTGACTACCGCTACTACGTGGTCATGGGTGAGGAACTGGCCCGCGCGGGGGTTCACGGCCCGGGTTTCGCGGTGCACAACGACATCAACGGCGGCTACCTGAGCCGCCTCGCCACCGATGAGCAGAAGCAGCGCTGGCTCCCCGGCTACTGCTCCGGTGAGATCATCACCGCGATCGCCATGACCGAGCCCGCCGCCGGCTCGGACCTGCAGGGCATCCGGACGACCGCGGTCAAGGACGGCGACGACTACATCCTCAACGGGCAGAAGACCTTCATTACCAACGGGATCCTGTCCGACCTGGTCATCGTCGTCGCCCGTACGGACCCCGAGGCCGGTCACAAGGGCATCAGCCTGCTCGTGGTCGAGCGCGGCATGATCGGTTTCGAGCGGGGCCGCAACCTGGACAAGATCGGCCTGCACGCCCAGGACACGGCCGAGCTGTACTTCGAGAACGTACGGGTCCCCAAGGCGAACCTCCTCGGTGAGGAGGGCGAGGGCTTCGTCTACCTGATGCAGAACCTCCCGCGCGAACGGGTCGCCATCGGCGTCACCGCGCTCGCCGGCGCGGAGAAGGCGTTCGAGGAGACGCTGGAGTACTGCCGCAACCGCGAGGCGTTCGGCCGGCCCATCGGGCGGTTCCAGCACAACCGATTCACGCTGGCGGAGATGAAGACCGAGCTGTCGGTGGCCCGGGCGTTCACCGACCGCTGCGTGACCGAGCACGTCGCGGACCGGCTGAGCACCGAGGAGGCCTCGATGCTCAAGTGGTGGAACACCGAGCTGTGCAACCGCGTCGTGGACCGCTGCCTGCAACTGCACGGCGGCTACGGCTACATGACGGAGTACCCGATCGCCAAGGCCTACCTCGACTCCCGCATCCAGACGATCTTCGGCGGCACGACCGAGATCATGAAGGAGATCATCGGCCGGAGCCTCGGCCTGTAGGCCGGCCTGGGCCTTCCTGCTGTGCGTGGTCTGTGCGTGATCTGTGCGGGGCTGCCGACAAGCTTGTTGACATGAGCGCTGAAGCATCTAAGGGCGAAGTCGTCGTCGTCACCCGTTTCAAGGTCGATCCCGCGAACATCGAGGAGCTGAAGGCGAAGCACGACAGCCTGGTGTCGGCTCTGCGTCCGGTCGCCTCCGGGCCCAGGGAGGCGGAACTCGGCCGGGTCGATGACCAGACGTGGGCGGTCGTCTGGCGGTGGGACACCGCCGAACAACTGCGGACGGCGCAGCAGAACGCCCAGAGCATTCCTGAGGTGGCGGCGGCGTTCGCGCTGATCAGCGACGTCTCGGGAGAGGCCGTCGAGGTCGCTCAGCGCGTCTGAGCCGAAGCCGCGCGGCCGTGTACGGGTTTCGTCGCCTGCGCGGTGGCGTCCGGCGGGTCTGAGCCGAAGTCGTGCGGCCGTGTACGGGTTTCGCCTGCGCGGTGGCGTCCGGCGGGTCTGGTCCGAAGTCGTGCGGCCGTGTACGGGTTTCGCCTGCGCGGTGGCGTCCGGCGGGTCTGGTCCGAAGTCGTGCGGCCGTGCACGGGTTTCGCGTGCGCGGTGGGCGCCGGGCGAGTCGGCGGGTGGCCCGGCGTTGCCTGACACCGCAGTGGAGGGGCGGTCACGGAGCGGCGGCCGCCGCTCCGGCGGGGTGTTACGAGCGTGCCGTCAGCGCGCCCGTAGCACCCCGCCGGCTCTCTTCCGCCGGGCTCGACGCCGGGCCCGGCAATTTGGAAGGCGACACGGGGCGGCCGGTAGAGCACCATCGGCGGGAAGAGTCGGCCCAGCGGCTGACGCGTACCACTTCAGTCGCCGATGGTCAGGAGGATTCAAATGATGCCGAGCCAGGGGCTCACCAGCGATGTGGCGGCGCTCTATGACGGGGTCGCTCAGGTCGTCGCCGCCACATGGGGCCCCGACCTGCACTTCGGATACTGGGACGACGACAACGACGCGAGCACCGTAGAAGAGGCCACCAACCGTCTCACGGATATGGTGATGGAAGGCGTCGCCCCCCGGCCGGGTCAGCACATTCTCGATATCGGCTGCGGCATCGGCAATCCGGCCATGCGCCTGCTGAACGCCCACAAGGTCAGTGTGCACGGCATCACCGTGAGCCAGGTGCAGGTGGCCGAGGCCACGGCTCGCGCCGGAAGAGAGGGCATGTCCGATCGCGCGACGTTCCAGTACGCCGACGCCGCCGATATGCCGTTCGTCGACGCGTCCTTCGACGCGGCATGGGCGATCGAGTCGATGGCGCATATGGACGACTGCGAGCGCATGCTGTCGGAGACCGCCCGTGTGCTGCGCCCCGGTGGCCGGCTGGCGATCGTGGACGTCATCCGGCGCGACCCCGTCGCTCCGGAGCGGCAGGGCGACGTCGACGCCATCTGCCGTCTCTTCGCCCTGCACACGCTGGAGACCGTTGATCGGTACGAGCAGTGGCTGAAGGCTCAGGGCTTCGTGGACGTGCGGGTTCGTGACATCGGAGACCACGTCATGCCTCGCACCGGCATGGCCATGGCTCGTGCTGTGGAGGCCAAGCGAGACGAGCTCGTGGACCTCGTCGGTGCCGAGCAGGCCGACGCGCTCATCGCCTTCATGCGTACCGCTTCCCGGACGCATGAGATCGGGTACATCTACGCCACCGCGATCCGCGGCTGAGCCGTCCGCCACTGAGCCGTCCGGCACTGACCCGCCCGCCACTGAGCCGCCGGCAAGGCTCGCCTTGCCGGCGGCTCAGTGCGTCAGGATCCGGCCGGGAGAGCAGACTCCGCTCACCCGGCCGGCGACCGGGTGATACCGCCCCCGAACCCCCGGAGTAGCGGCGCCAGGCCCCGCGTGGGGGCCCTTCGCGCCTGTCCGGGAGTCCGCGTCGGGGCGGGGATCGGTCACCTGGTGGCGTACCGCCTGCGCTGCCGCAGCCGCAGTCCCTTACGCAGTTTGCGCACCCGGGTGTCGGCCATGTCCCACAGAGTGCTCACCGCCGTGAGCGTGAGCAGGATCGTGCCGTTGACCGCCATGACCGGCGGTCGGTACTCCTTGCCCGTGGCCGCCACGAACTCCGGTTCTTTGGTGGCCGCGAGGCTGAGGTCGGCCTGTTCCATGCGGTGGACGCGCGGCAGCTTCCACAGTCCCGGCAGCGCGGAGTACGCGCGCATGGCCGCCTTGGTCGGCGGCAGCTCGACGCCGTTGTCAAGGCGCCACCGGGCCCGCCGCTCCAGGCCTCGGTGCCACGCCTCGATGATGCCGGCGACCCGATGCGGATCCACGCGGTGCCACGGAGCCGACTGCGACAGGTACAGCCGCCGGGTCAGGTTGGTGCGGAGCCGGATCTGCTCCTGCGTCTCCCGGTCCGAGTAGCCGCCGTCCGTCTCCAGCAGCCAGCGGACCGCACGGAACCTGCCCAGCAGCGTCGCCCCGAAGATCATGTAGTCGAGCATGTGATCGAGGATGAAGAAGCGGCTGTCGGCGATGGCCGGACTGTACTTCGATTTCACCATCGACCGCATGATCCGCCAGTCCGCCGTGACGGCCCGGTTGACGTGGTCGATGTAGTCGGTGTCGAGCCGGTCCTGTTTGACGTCCTGCTCGGCGATGTTGGCGATGTGCCAGGACGTCGTCATCGACAGTGAGATGCCCTGGCTGTAGAACGCATCGATGATCGAGGAGGCGTCGCCCACCATGGCGTAGCGGCGTGGCGAGACGAACGTGTCGGTCAGGTGCTGGACGTCGCGGTAAGCGCTGAACTCCAGGACGTTGTCCTCGCTGAGCCAGTCCAGCAGCGGGTAGCGGCGCAGCACCTTCCAGAAGACCTCGCGGGCGTTGCCCTCCTCCGGAGGACGGCCGCGGTGGTAGGTGACACCGACGCTGATCCGGTCTCCGGCGAGCCTGATGAGCCAGATCCAGTAGCCGTCGCCCCACAGGTGCATGGTGTTGTGGTCGCGGCGCGCGACGACCCCGTCGGGGAAGGTGTAGTTCCACCGGTCGTCGAAGAGGTCGCTGGTGCAGCCGGAGAACTGCGCCCAGGCGGCCGTGGTCCTGAAGTCATCGTCCAGCGGCAGGGTGTGGCCGAACTTTCGCGCCAGCAGCCGGTTACGGCCGGAGCAGTCCACCACCCAGCGGGCGGCGATCTCGCCGCTCTCTCGCTTGTCGCGGGAGCTCCAGTGCAGCAGGTGGTCATCGCCGTCCTCACCCAGCTGCACGTCGCGGACCAGTCCCCGTTCGTTCAGGTCGAGTCCCGGCGTGCGCCGTGCGCGGTCGCGGAGCTCGGCCTCGACCTCGGGCCGGACGATCTGCGCGTCCTTGAAGAGGGCCCGTGGGAAGAGAGGATCGTGGAACTTGTCGATCCAGCTCTGCGGGATGTGGCTCTCGAAGCCCCACTCGGAGACGGAGGAGTCGAAGCTGCTGCGGCCCTCCAGGCCGTGGACCATCCAGAAGCCCTCTTTCTCGAAGGACTCGTTGAGACGGTCGTCCAGGTCCCCGAGAGTTCGCAGGAAGGCATTGGAGAAGATGAGCAGGGACTCGCCGACCTTGTAGCTGGAAAGCTGCTTCTCCGTCGGCTGGTCGATGCACACCACCGACAGACCGCGTTTGGTGAGGGCGATGGCATTGATCAGCCCGACGATACCGGAACCGATCACACAGACATCGGCGTGTGTGCGCTCTACCGTTTCCTTTTGAGTAGCCACAAGGGACCTCTCTGATTGGCTGAGCCAAGGATTCAGGACGGCAATGGACAAGGGCGAACCCGCCATAAAGGTGAGCCTGGAGAAAACTCATCCCGTACTGAGCAGGCGAGTGCCGTGGCCGGCCTCGTACGGAATCTCGCGCACGCGCACGTTCTCCTCCCCGGGTCTCGAGGCGAGGCGGCCGGAGGATTCCGTGCCCGCACCCCTCCTCCTGGCAGGGTCGTCCAGCAATTACCGAGCATGCATGAGCCGGAACCGGCTGTCTTCTTCGTCGTTGCTGAGTTGTGCGCTTACCGTAGGAGGAGGGTTTCTGTCGCCGACCGTACGCCGTTTTCGGTCCGTATCCGGTTGAATTTTCAATTCGTAATCCGCGACGAGGCCTATCAGAGTCGGCCGTCTCATTCTCGCGGCCGGGTACGGCTCATCCTCGCCGGTCCTGCGGCGTGCGTCAGAGGTCCGACCGGAAGACCGCGAGCCAGAAACGCCCCCCGCCCGGACCGGCCGGGTGGCGGACGTCGTCCAGCCGCTCACGGACGAGCCCGCCGGTCGCGAACGCCTCGATCTCGGCGCGGGTCAGCGGCCATGGTGGAACCGGGCTCTTGGGTTCCGTCGTCTCGGCCGCCGCCGTGACGACGACGAGCGTGCCGCCCGGTGCCGTCAGCCCGGATACCGCGGAGATGGCACGGCCGCGCTCCGGATCGGGCAGTGCCTGGACGGTCTGCACCTCGATCACCAGGTCGAAAGCGCCCGGCCAGGTGGCCGGCGGGTCCAGCAGGTCCGCCTGGACGTAGCGGACATCGGACCGAGGGAAGCGGTGCCGTGCCATCCGGATCGCGCTGGCGGACAGGTCGAAGGCCACCGTGTCGAACCCGAGACCCGCGACGAACTCCGCGTCGTCGCCGAGCCCGCAGCCGATCACGACCGCCCGCCGGCCGGCGCAGGAGAGGTTCTCCTCCCGCGCCCAGTTCACGAGCAGCGGCTGCGGACCGCCGCGGTCCCACGGCACCGACGTCCGCCCCAGGGACGCGGCGGCGTACAGGGGCTCGAACCAGCCGGTCGGATCACCGGCCGCCAGAGACTCCACCGCGAGGCGGTTGGCGGTGTGGCCGTCGCTCACGAGACCTCCCGATCGAGTGGCGGAGAAGTGCCGCTCATCCCATCACCGCCAGTGTGCCGCCTTCGGCCGGCCACGGCCGGGCGATCGCGTCACGCGGGCGTCCGGTGCACGGCTCCTCCTGCGCGCAGTAGGCCGCGTACACGTCGATGAGCGCCGGGAAACGGTAACGGTTCCGGCCGGTCGGCTCCAGCAGGTGGTTGGCGGCGAGAAGCTCGAGGAGTTGTTCGGCGGTCATCCGGCTGACACCCGCCAGGACCGCCGCCCCGGACACGGTGATCAATCGTGCGCCGTACCGCCCGAGCAACCGGAACATGCGCGCCGCCTGAGGCGGCAGGTCACAGTACGACGCGGCGAAGATGGACCGCAGACTGGCCGTGGCGTCCCCGGCGACCGTCAGCCGGTCCAGCCGTCCCCGCCTGGCCGCGTACCTGCCGGCCAGGCCCGCGGGCGTCATCGATGGGTCGGCGGCGAGTTGTTCCGCGACGATCCGCAACGCGAGCGGGACGTGGCCACAGAGTTCCGCGAGGCGCCGCGCGTCCGCGGTCCGGGACGCCAGCCGTCCCGGACCGGCGAGATAGGTCAGCAGTTCCAGCGACTCGCGCGGCGCCAAGGGCGCCAGCCGGACGCGCCGGGCGCCGTCCCGCGCGACCAGCCCGGCCTGCCGCCGCCTGCTCGTCACGAGCACGCAGACCGGTCCGTCGGGTATCAACGGCCGTACCTGCTCGGCGCCGGACGCGTCGTCGAGCACGATGAGCATCCTGCGGTCGTGCAGGAGCCTCCGGTACAGCGCCGCCCGGTCCTCCAGCCGTGAGGGCATCGAAGCCTCACGGACCCCCAGGCCGCTCAGGAGCGAGGCCAGCGCGGCGGACGCGCTCAGCGGGCCGCGGTCCGGGTTGAACGCGCACAGGTCGGCGAAGAGCTGACCGTCCGGGTACAGCCCGGACAAGCGGTGCGCGACGTGCACGGCCAGCGCCGTCTTGCCCACCCCCGCCGCCCCGTCGATCACGACCAACCCGGCTCCCGCGCCGCCGGCCTTCCGGCGTGGAGTGAGGGCGTCACGCAACAGTCCGCGCTCGCGTTCCCGGCCCACGAAGCCACGGACGTCCGGTGGGAGCTGCGCGGGCCGTGGCATCGCCGGCCCCGGCGCGTCCCGCGGATCCGGCTCGGCCGGGGCCACGGCCGGCGCCGTCTCCGTGGGATCGTACGGGATCGCGTCGAAGGAGCCGGTCAGGATCTGCTCGTGCAGCCGCTGAAGGTCCAGCCCGGGCTCGATGCCCAGTTCCTCGCTCAGCAGGCGCCAGGTCTCCCGGTACAGCGTGAGGGCGTCCGCCCGACGGCCTCCCCGGTACAGGGCCAGCATCAGCAGCCACCGCAGCCGTTCCCGCAGCGGCTCCTTGGCGACCAGTTCCGCCAGCACGCCGGTGACCTCCGTGTGACGCCCGGCGGCCAGCAGCGCGGCGGCCCAGTCCTCCACGGCCGTCAACCGCATCTCCGCCAGGTGCGTGCGCTCCAGCTCCGCGAACGGACCGGACAGGTCGACGTAGGCGTCGCCACGCCACAACCCGAGCGCCGCTTCGAAGGCCTCCAGCGCCGCCTTCGGCCGCCCTTCGGCGTTCAGCCGCCGCGCCCGCGTGTGCAGCCGCAGGAACCGCTCGACGTCGACGTTCTCCGGATCCATTCGCAGGCTGTAGCCGTTTTCGGAGGTGACGATGAGCCCGCCGGACTCCCGCCTGCCCCGCTCCGGCTCAAGGACCTTGCGCAGCCTCGCGATATAGACGTGCACGCAGTTGGCCGCCGACTTCGGAGCGTTCCGCCCCCAGACCGCGTCGATGATCTCGTCCGGCCGCACCTCGTCGTTCACCCGGCGTCCCAGCAGACCGAGGACGGCACGCTGTTTCGACGGTGCGATCACCACTTCCCGGCCGTTCCGCCAGATCCGCATCGGACCCAGCAGTTCAAGGCGCAGTGGTTCACATGTGTCTGACAAGACCGGTCGCCTCACTTCGTCTGCGTTGCCGTTGTCGCGCCGCCCGTTGGGGCCTCCGAGTCATTCCGGCGGGGGCCGGAGCGGCCTGGGCGGTGCGTTCAGAGCGGGATATTTCCGTGCTTTCCTCTGCCGGCGCGCCCGCCCTCCTGCTGGGCCGCGAACACCTCCAGCATCCGGACGCGGCTCTGGGACGGATCGATGACCCCGTCGATCACACCGAGCCGGACGCCGTGGTCCAGGTCGCGGTTCGCCTCGCGATGTTGCTCGATCAGGCGGGCTCGCATCGGCTCGCGTTCGTCCTCCGGTACGGCTGCGATCTTCTTCCAGTGGAGGACCCGGACCGCCGACTCCGCGCCCATCACGCCGACTTCGGCTTCCGGCCAGGCGAAGATCGCCGTGGCCCCCAGGGAACGGGAGTTCATGGCGATGTAGGCTCCGCCGTACGATTTGCGGGTTACCAATGTCACGCGCGGTACCCGCGCCTCCGCGAACGCGTACAAGAGTTTCGCGCCGCGCCGCACGACGCCGCTCCATTCCTGCCCGACGCCCGGAAGGTAGCCGGGCACGTCGACGAGAACGATCAGCGGGATTCCGGCGCAATCGCACATTCGCACGAAACGCGCCGACTTCTCCGCGCTCAGCGAATCCAGGCATCCGCCCTTGCGCAGCGGGTTGTTGGCGATGACACCGACCGTGCCGCCGCCCAGTCTGCCCAGGCCGATCACGACGTTGGCCGCCCACTTCGGCTGCAGTTCGAGGAAGTCGCCGTCATCGACGATCTCGTGCACCAGCGGACGCACGTCGTACGCCCTGCGCGGCGACTCGGGCAACAACGCCCGCAGATCCTTGGGCGGTCCCGCGGCGCCGACCCGGAACGATCCAGGCCGGCCGAGGAGGTCGGCGAGCCGGCGAGCGGTGTCGAAGGCGGCGTCCTCGGACTCGGCCGTCACGTGGGCGACTCCGGACTTGCGGCCGTGCGCCTCGGCACCGCCCAGGCCCTCCATGTCGATCTTTTCACCCGTGACGCTCGAGACCACGTCCGGGCCGGTGACGAAGATCCGCCCGGCGGGCGCCATGATCACTAGGTCGGTGAGCGCGGGTCCGTACGCGGCACCCCCCGCGGCCGGGCCGAGTACGACGGAGATCTGCGGAACGACACCGGATGCCCGGATCATCGCCGCGAAGATCTGCCCGATGCCGTGCATCGACTCGATGCCGTCGCCGATCTTCGCGCCGCCGGAGTGCCACAGGCCGATGATCGGGCAGCCTTCGCCGGCGGCGAGGTCGATGGCCTCGGCGATCCGTGCGCATTCGGCCAGGCCCAGCGCGCCGCCTCGCCGCGTGGCGTCGGTGCAGAAGGCGATGACCTTCAGCCCGTCGATCTGGCCGCGTACGGTCGTCGTCGCAATCTCGTCCGGCTCGTGCAGCATCACCGGGGACCCGGGATCCAGCAGACGGGTGAGCCGGTTGAGCGGTGTACGGGGATCGTCATCCCGTTCGGACGCTGTGGGCATGGGCGCGGTGGACGTTTTCACCACATGTTCTCCTTGCGATTTCTCGTGGGGCGGCTGATGCGGCGAAACGCTCGGCGGTCCCTGCCCTCGTGACTTCTTCACCTGGCGCGATCCGGTCGATCCGATGCCGTCGAACTTCGCGCGGAGCTGACGCAGGCCGCGTTGCCGATTCCGGTGGACCGTCCCCCAATGGACTCCGAGTAGCAGCCCCGCCTCTTCAAGCGAGTAGCTCTCGATGTCGACGAGCCTGATCGCGGCCGCTTCCCTCGCCGTCAGGCTGCTGAGCAGGGCGGCGACGACAAGGCGATCCTCGCATTCTTGGAGCCCGCCGTCGTGGCTTCGTTCGGTGTCCAGTGCCTGCTCGAGGGCCAGGGTCCGGGAAAGGCGTTGTCGCCTTCGCCACGAGTCGCGGATGATGTTCTTCGCGGTCACCAGAAGATATGCCACCTTGTTGGGATGGGATTCGAAGTTCTGGCGGGCCTTTTGGGCGCTGATTTTTAGATATACCTCCTGCACGACTTCCTCGGCCTCGTGCGGATCGCCCAATAACTGCACGACTCGCGTGTACAGGGCCGGCCGGATCTCGATGAACAGATCATTAAAATCCTTCGCCTCGTCCACGGTCATCGCCTCTCGAGCATCGCCGGCCGGACTGAGTGCCCCCAGGTGACCTGGTAGAGGCGGATTTCACGAATCACTGATCGCGGGATCGGTCATTTGCCCGTGCCGCCGCCGTCACCGCTACCGCGGTGGGTGCGGCACCGCTGCTCACTGAGGTTCGCAAATGGCTCGGAGGCTGTCTTCTCCGAGATTGCCGCTGACGCAAGGGGTTGTCCTGATCCGGCCATCAATCACAACAGCGGTATGCCTTGTTCGTGGCTTATATGACGCTGTTCCGCTCGAAAGGAGACTGCTATGCCCGAGACCGTCGTGAGCGAGCTCAGAGTCTGGGACCGGCTCGAGGTCTGGGACGAGGCCGAGGTCTGGGACGAGCTCAGGGTCTGGGACGAGCTCGAGGTCTGGGACGAGCTCAGGGTCTGGGATGAGCTCAGGGTCTGGGACGAGCTCAAGGTCTGGGACCGGGCGGCCTGATCCGGTCGGTCCTGTTCATCCAGTACGGCGCGGGAACGTCGCTCGGCGTCCCCGCGCTGTCACATCCCGAGGAGAACCGGAGCGACCATGCCGTCCACACCAGCGCCGAAGCATGACGGAAAGGTCCTTCTCGTCGCCGACCAGGGCGTGAGATCGGCTGAGCACATGTCCAGGGCCGACGTCGACCAGAGGGTCGATGACTTCTATGCGGGCATCGGCGGTGAGAACTTCTTCCGCGCTCTCGCGGACCGGTTCTACGAACTCGTCTCCGAGGACGATCTGCTGGCCCCGCTGTTCCCGGTCGCCGACTGGCCGCGCCAGGCGGAGCGCCTCGCGGCGCACTACATCCAGCTGTACGGCGACAACGACCTGACGGCGGCATGGGACCCTCACCTGCATCAGGCGCACAGTCACTGGCTCATCACCAGAGAGCAGCGGCTGCGCTGGCTCGCGCTGATGAAGCGCGCGGGTGAGCTCATGCAGGCGCCGGAACCCCACTTCACCGAGTTCATGACGATCATGAAGATCGCGAGTGGCGAGATGATGGCGGTCTCGCGCGGTGCCGCGATCGCGCGGGGCGAGCGCTTCCACTGGGACGGTACCGAAAAATGAGCCGGCGGCCGGCCGGTCGGATCGCGGTGGTGGGGGCGGGGTCCGCCGGAGCGTTCTTCGTGCTCGAACTCTCCCGGCTGCGTCCCGGCGTGCCGATCGATCTCTATGAACGGGGTGGTGCGCCGCCCGGTGCGGGCATCGTGCTCTCCTGGGAGTTCGCCGACCGGATCAAGGCCGATCATCCGCAGGTCCTCGACATCCCCGGCTCCGCCATGGCGACGTGGGATCGCACTCTCACGGTGGTGGACACCGAGCGGGTGTGGTCCGGGGCGTACGGGATGTTCGGGGTGTCCAGGGAGGAGTTCCAGCGCCACGCGCGGGATCTGGCGTCCGGGTTGCCGAACGTCACCCTCCGGCGGCGCACCGTCTCAGGCCGCCCGGGCGAGCCGGGAGACCACGACCTGGTCGTCGTGGCCGATGGCGCGAGGAGCCGGACGCGGGCGTCGCGCGAGGGAGAGTTCGGCACACGTGCGTTCCCGGGCCGGACGCGCTTCCTCTGGATGAGCACGCCGATCGCCCTGGAGCCGACCTTCGTGCTCAAGCCGGTGTCCGGCGGGTTGCTGATCGTCCATTCCTATCCTCACGGGACGGACGTGAGCACCTTCATCGTCGAGGCGGATATCGAGGTCATCGCCGCTCAGGGCCTGCACGACCGGCCCCTGCCCGAGGTCGAGACGCTGCTGGCGGAGATCTTCAAGGACGAGTTGCGCGGGGCGCCGCTGCGCGCCCAGACCGGGGGATGGCGGGCCTTCTCCACGATCACCAACGAGCGGTGGCACAGCGGCCCCCTCGTTCTCATCGGGGACGCCGCGCACACGGTGCACTTCTCGACCGGCTCGGGTACCGCGTTGGCGATCGACGACGCCCGCTGTCTCGCCCGGGCGCTCGCGGAGAGGTCCTCGGCGGCGGAGGCGCTCGCGCAGTACGAGGCGGAGCGGAGGCCGGTGATCCAGGCCGCGCAGGCCGAGGCGGACGAGAGCCGGCGGTGGTTCGAGACGCTCAGCCGCCGTGAGCGGGTCCGTGGGCATCAGACGGTGTTCGCGCTGCGCAGCCGAAGAGCGGCGAACACCTACGGCCGGCTGCGCGCCCGCGACCCGGAGTTCGTCGACGCGGCGGTACGCACGCTGGCCGGCGGCCCGGCCGACGGCGAACCGGCCGACCTGCCGATCGGACTCGGCGGCATCCGGCTCACCGGCCGCTGCGCCGCGGTCGAAGACGACGGCCGGGGAGGTCCCGTGCTCCGGCTACCGGCGGCGGACGGGTATGTTCCCTGCCCGGTCCTCGACGCCGGCGGTCCGCCTCCGGACCCGGTCCCGCGCTGCGCGCTGGTCGCCGGCGACCCGGACGCCGGCCTCGGGGCCTTCGTGCGGAGGCTCCGCTCCGGCGGCGCGTCCGCCGTCGGCCTGCTCGTACCGGCCGCGGAACCCGCGAAGGCCAAGGAGACGACGGCGGCCGGCGGCGACTTCCTCGCGGTGCCGTCGCTTCCCGGGAACGGGCGCGGCGAGCGGACGCGCGCCGCCGACGAGGCCCGTTATGAATGCGGACTTCCCGTGTTGCTGCTTTCGGCCGAACCTTTCTCGCGAGACGAGATCAACACCCTTATCCTCGGGGGCCGGATCGACTTATTCGCTTATGTCGGCGGGCTGAAGGCCGATATTTCCTGAGCTCACGTGTTCGATGGTCGGTGACCGGCGAAAGGCGAGACCAGTGGCGAAAACCTGGGTGCGGCGGCTTCTCCCAGAGCCTGGGCCCGGTCGGCTCCTCCTGTTGTGCACCGCGGTGGCCAGTCTCGGCAATGGCCTGTACATGACAGGTGGTGCCGTCTATTTCGTGCGCAAGGTCGGCCTTTCGCCAGGCCAGGTCGGACTCGGGCTGTCCATCGCCGGGGTGCTCGCGCTGCCGATCGGCGTTCCTGTCGGCTATCTCGCCGACCGGTTCGGCCCGCGGGGCACGACCGCCGTACTGGCCTTGGGCAAGGCGCTGATGCTCACTCTCGCCGCCTTCGTGCATTCGTTCGCCACATACGTCGTCGTCGCCGCCATTCTCGGCGTCGCCGAGAACACCGGCCACGTCGCGCGTGGCGCGCTGGTGGCGGGCGTCATGGGCCGCGACGGCCGGGTACGGCTCTCGGCGTACATGCGAAGCGTCTTCAACGGCGGCTTCGCGCTGGCCTCTCTCGCCGCCGGAATCGTCATCGCCGTCGACAGCACGGGAGCCTACCGGGGGCTCTTCTTCGGCAACGCCGCCGCGATGGTGATCGTCTCCGCGCTGTACATGAGGCTGCCGCGCGTTCCCGGCGTGCGCCCCGAGGGACGCGAACGCTCCGGGCTGGGCGCGCTGCACGACGTGCCGTACGTCCTCGTCGCACAGGTGGCCGGCCTGGCCCGTATCGGCCCGACGATCGTCGCCGTCGGCATTCCGGTGTGGCTGGTCACGCACACGTCCGCGCCGCGGCCGCTCGCCGCGTGGCTGACGTTGATCAACACCCTGATCGTCGTGTTCCTCCAGGTGCGCGCCGCCCGCGGCGCCGACACGGTCCCGGGCGCCTCGAGACTGCAACGCTGGACGTTCATGGTGATCGCAGGCGCCTGTGTCATCACCGGTTTCTCCCACGGGGTCCCCGGCTGGAGCGCGGGCCTGATCCTGGCCGCCGCCGTCGTCCTGTTCACGTTCGGGGAGATCTGGGGCGAGGCGGCCCGCTGGGGGCTGCGGTACGAACTGGCGCCCGGCAAACTGCAGGGCCAGTACGGCGCCGCCTTCGCCATCGGTGACGCCGTGGCCCTGATCGTCGGCCCCACGCTCGTGACGGCGGTGCCGGACCGGCTCGGTCTCGCCGGGTGGCTCCTGCTCACGGCTCTCTTCCTCGTGGCCCTGGCCCTGAGCCGGCCCGCCGTGCAGTGGGCCGTTCGCACCCGGCCGGTCGCGCCCGACACGCCCTGACCCCGCCGGGGCCGGCCCGTCACTCGCCGGACCTCACGCACGGCATCGCCCCCGGGCACCCGCCCTCGCCTCCGCCTGGTCCCGGACCGGCGGAACGGTGGACATGAACCGCCGCCGCCCGACCGGGACCGGTGGCGTGCCCGCCTTTCCGGACTCCCGCCGGCGGGCCGATCGCGGCACCGTCCGATCCAGACAACGTGCAGATCGGATTCAGATGCTCCCGCGCATGCTGGATCCGGCGTACCGCGTACCCCCAAAGCGTGCGCGACCGGTTCGGAAAAGGGAAGGTCACGGATGTCGTCCACTGTCTTCGGGATTCCTGACGATTTCGACGTCGTCATCATCGGCGGCGGGCCCGCCGGCGCCACCGCCGCGGGCCTGCTCGCCCAGCGCGGGCGCCGTGTGCTCGTCCTCGAGAAGGAGCGTCACCCGCGGTACCACATCGGCGAGTCACTCATCCCGGCGGTCATGCGCCCCATGGACGAGCTGGGTCTGACCGACCTGATGGACGAGCGCGGCTTCGAGCGCAAGTACGGCGGAAGCCTCGTCTGGGGGAACGAGCAGATCCCGTGGAACTTCTCGTTCATCAAGGGCGGCAAGTTCAGCCACGCCTACCACACGCGCCGGGCCGACTTCGACGCCCTCATCCTGAACCGCGCGCGCGAACTCGGCGCGTTCGTCATGGAGGAGACCACCGTCAAGGACACCATCGAGAACGAGGACGGTCGTGTCGTCGGCGTCCGGTACCAGATCCGCGGCATGGACGAGGTGCGCGAGGCGCGTGGCTCGCTGGTCGTGGACGCGTCGGGGCAGGCCCGCATCCTCAGCCGCAAGTACGCCGACGTCACCTGGCACGACGAGCTGCGGAACGTCGCCGTGTGGACGTACTTCGACAACTGCCACCGGCTCCCGGGCGACGAGTGGACGAACATCCTCATCGAGGGGCTCGAGGAGGGCTGGTTCTGGGCCATCCCCATCGAGAAGGGGAACATGAGCGTCGGGTACGTGACGCGCTCGGAGAAGGTCGGCAGCACCGACAAGTCGCTCCAGGAGGTGTTCAACGCCGAACGCGAGCGCACCACCCGGCTCAAGGAGCTCCTCAAGGACGCCCGCCAGGCGAGCGGCTTCCGTACCGCGCGCGACTGGTCCTACACCGGCACCAAGTTCTACGGCGACGGCTGGGTGCTGGTCGGCGACTCGGCCGCGTTCGTCGATCCGCTGTTCTCCACCGGTGTCGCGCTGGCGACCCTCGCGGCGAGCGTGCTGGCGAAGGTCATCCACAAGATCCTGGACCATCCGGCCATCGAGCAGGAGGCGCTGAGGCGCTACTCCGACGCGTACAAGTCCTTCTTCGACGAGATCCGGACGTTCGTCGAGCGCTTCTACGACCGGACCCGGCACAAGGAGTTCTACTACGGCCTCGCGCAGGAACTCGTCGACCCGGAGAAGAAGAACGAGCCCTCGAAGGACTTCGTGACGCTGATCTCCGGACTCAGCGGACAGCACGCGCTCTTCAAGATCGACCTTGAGGACGTCGAGCTGGACTCGCTGACCGCCACATCCTCCTGACCGGCCGGGGTGGTGGACACCGCGTCACCACCCGCCGGACCCCCGAACCTCGCCGTCCGGGCCGCGACCGCGATGCCCCGGGCGGGCGAGGCCGGGATCCGTCATCCCGGTGGCCGTCCTGCGGACGTCCGCCGACGCTCGCAGCCGGTCCGCGAAACCACGAATGCCCTACAGAACCAGGAATGAAGGGTGAGGGAGTTGAAGCAGAACAACACCTCCCGAACGTCCGCCGACCAGTACGACGTGGCGATCCTCGGGAGCGGCATGGCCGGGGGCATGCTCGGAGCCGTACTGGCCCGCAACGGGGTCAAGGTGCTCCTCCTCGACGCGGGCACGCACCCGCGGTTCGCGGTGGGCGAGTCGACGATCCCCTACACGTCGGGGATGACGCGCCTCATCGCCGATCGGTACAACGTGCCCGAGCTCAAGGCGATGTCCAGCTTCAAAGGCGTCCAGGAGCACGTGTCCCGCAACTGCGGCCGCAAGCAGAACTTCGGCTTCGTCTACCACGAGGCGGGCCGGCCGCAGGATCCCGAGCAGATCAACCAGCTGGTCGTTCCGGCGCTGCTGCGCACCGAGACCCACCTGTTCCGGCAGGACGTCGACGCGTACCTCTTCCAGGTGGCGGTCAAGCACGGCGCGCACCCCCGGCTGAACACGCGTATCGCCGAGATCGACATCGACCCCGACTCCGGCGCGGTCCTGCGCACGGAACGCGGTGAGGAGTTCCGGGCGAGCTACGTCGTCGACGGCAGCGGCTTCCGGTCCCCCCTGGCGGAGAAGTTCGAGCTCCGCGAGACGCCGACCCGCGCGCGTACGCACTCGCGCTGCCTGTTCACGCACATGGTCGGGGTCACCCCCTTCGACGAGGCGCCCGCCGCCAAGAATCACCGGCAGCCCAACCCGTGGCACAACGGAACCCTGCACCACGTGTTCGAGGGCGGCTGGCTCTGGGTCATCCCGTTCGACAACCACCCCGGCGCGATGAACCCGCTGTGCAGCGTCGGCCTGACCCTCGACCCACGGGTCTTCCCCAAGGGCGACATGTCACCGCAGCAGGAGTTCGACGCGTTCCTGGAGCGTTTCCCGCAGATCGCGCACCAGTTCAGGAACGCGAAGGCGGTGCGGCCGTGGGTGTCCACCGGCCGGCTGCAGTACTCGGCCAAGCAGGTGGTGGGCGAGCGGTTCTGCCTGACCTCGCACGCGGCCGGGTTCATCGACGCTCTGTACTCCCGCGGTCTCACGAACACCCTGGAGATCATCAACGCCCTGGGCTGGCGGCTCATCGCCGCGTCCCGGGACGGTGACTGGTCCTACGAGCGGTTCGCGTACCTGGAGGCGCTCCAACAGGGGTTGTTCGACTTCCACGACGATCTGGTCTACAGCTCCTTCGTCGGCTTCGGGAACTACGAGCTGTGGAACGCCGTGTGCCGCACGTGGATGCTCGGCACCATGCTCGGCAACGTCATGCTCGAGGACGCCTACTACCGCTACATCAAGGAAGGCGACGACAAGGTCTTCCTCGAACTCGAGCAGAGCGCCTGTCCCGGGTCGCCCCTCCCGGTCAGCGAGGGCTTCAACGAGATGGGCGTGGCAACGCGCGAGCTGTGCCGCCAGGTCGAGGACGGGTCGCTGGCGGCCGAGGAGGCGGCGCGCCAGATCCTCGACCGGATCAAGAACGCCGACTTCATCGCACCCTCCTTCCGTCTCGGCGAACGCGACACGCGGTGCTTCAACATGACGCCGATGAAGATGGCCAAGAACGCGATCTGGTGCCGTCGCGAGGCGCCGCCGCAGGTCGGTCCGCGCATGATCCGGGCGAGCAAGGGCCTCGTGCGGATGCGGTTCAAGGAGTAGCAGCCCGCCACCGTCACCGTGGCAGGAGCCGTCCACCGCGGGAGCCGGGGCGCCGGGCGCGATCGGCGCACCGGACCCCGCGGTCATCATCGAGGACACAAAGGCAGCGTATGGACGCGAACGCAGCAGAGGACATCGCGGAACCGATCGCCATCGTCGGCATGGCGGGCCGGTTCCCCGACGCGCCGGACGCCGGGAGCCTGTGGCGGCTCCTGATGGAAGGCGGCGACGCGATCAGGCCGGTCCCGGCGGACCGGTGGGACACGTCCGCCCCGCTCGATCCGGAGCGGCGGATCCAGGCGGTCGGCGGCTTCATCGACGGAGTGGACCTGTTCGACGCGGGTTTCTTCGGCGTCTCCCCGCGCGAGGCGGAGGCGATCGACCCGCAGCAGCGGCTGCTGCTGGAGATGAGCTGGCTCGCGCTGGAGGACGCCGGACAGCGGGCCGGTGACCTCGCCGGCAGCCACACCGGTGTCTACGTCGGGGCGTCCTGGCATGACTATGAGATCCTCCGCCGCGAGCGCGGGGCCCGTGCCACCCCGCACAGCCTGGTCGGCAACGCGCTCGACGTGATCGCGGCGCGCCTCTCGTACTTCTTCGGCCTGCGCGGGCCCAGCCTCACCGTCGAGACGGGATGCTCGTCGTCGCTCGTCGCGTTGCACCTCGCCGCGCAGGCACTTCGGCAGGGCGAGATCGGCTCGGCGATCGTCGGCGGGACCAATCTCATGCTGGACCCGCACGTCACCATCGGGCTGACCCACTTCGGCGGGCTGTCGCCCGACGGCCGCTCGAAGTCGTTCGCCGCGTCCGCGAACGGCTTCGTGCGCGGTGAGGGCGTCGCGGTCCTGTACCTCAAGACGCTGGAACGCGCGCTGCGCGACGGCGACCGGATCCACGGTGTCGTCGCGCGTACGGCGGTCAACAACGACGGCGGAGGGGACAGTCTCGTCACGCCGAGCCGGGCGGGTCAGGAGGACCTGCTGCGCCAGGTCTACGGTGACGGCGCCGTGCCCCTGGACGCGCTGGCCTACATCGAGGCGCACGCGACCGGCACGGGGCGCGGCGACCCCATCGAGACGAACGCCATCGGCAACGTCGTCGGGCGCGGGCGTACGTGCGGGCCCCTGCCGATCGGCTCGATCAAGACGAACATCGGGCACCTGGAGGCCTGCGCCGGGCTCGCCGGCCTGTTCAAGATCCTTCTCGCCCTCCGGCACCGGGTGGTGCCGCCGAGCCTGCACTCGGAGGAGCTGAACCCCGCGATCCCCTTCGAGGAGCTCAACGTCCAGGTGGTGCGCGAACCGCTGCGCCTGCCGGAGACCGACCCGATCTATCTCGGGGTCAGCTCCTTCGGATGGGGCGGCACGAACGCCCACGTCGTGATCACCGGAGCGCCGCGGACCACGGACGGGACGGATGACGAGAGCCCGGCTCTGGGCCTGCCCGCCCTGCTGCCGATCTCCGCCAAGCACCCGGCCGTGCTGGCGGAGCGCGCCGCCCTGCTGAGCGACGATCTGCCGGAGGAACCGGACGGTCTCACCGCGCTCGCCGGCGCCCTCGCCTGGCGGCGTGACCACTTCCCGGTACGCGCGGCGGTGATCGCGGACGAACCGGAGCGTGCCCGCGCCGCGCTCGGCGCGCTGGCCTCGGGAGAGGACGAGCCGGACGCGCCCGGCCTGGTGACCGGACGGGCCACCGGCCGTGGCCGGGTGGCGTTCGTCTTTCCCGGCCAGGGCTCCCAGTGGGCGGGGATGGGACGCGAGCTCTACCGGGACAGCCCCGTGTTCGCGCGCGTCGTACGCCGCTGCGCCGACGCGCTGCGGCCTCACGTCTCATGGGATCCCCTCACCGTCTTCCTCGGCGAGTCCGGGGACGAGTGGATGACCCGGATCGACATGCTCCAGCCGACGCTGTGGGCGATGTCGCTCGGCCTGGCCGAGCTCTGGCGTGCCGCCGGCGTCGAACCCGACGTCGTCCTCGGCCACAGCCAGGGCGAGATCACCGCGGCGACGCTCGCCGGTGTCCTCTCGTACGAGGACGGCGCGCTCGTCATGGCGCGGCGCAGCGCCATCGCCCGCCGCACCTCGGGACGGGGCCGTATGCTCGCGGTCGATCTCGACCGTGACGCCGCGCTGCGGGCCCTCGACGGTTTCGAGGACAGCGTCGCGCTCGCCGTGCACAACGGGCCTCGTTCGTGCGTCCTGTCCGGCGACGAGGACTCCGTGCTGATGCTCAAGGAGCTGCTGGACGCCGAGGAGATCTTCTGCCGCCTGGTCAACGTCGACTACGCCTCCCACAGCCCGCAGATGGACGAGCTGCGCGAGGACCTGCTCGCCGCGCTCGCTCCGGTGGCACCGCGGGCCGGAGACGTCGAACTGCTGTCGACCGTCCGTAACCGCCGCCTGGACGGCCCGGAGATGGACGCGGCGTACTGGGTGGAGAACCTGCGCCGTCCCGTGCTGTTCGCGGACGCGATGAGCACGCTGTTCGACGAGGGCGTCACCCACGTCGTCGAGGTGAGCCCGCATCCGGTGCTGACCCCGGCGCTGGAGCAGCTCGCCGCGGACCGCGCCGAGCCGCCGGTCGCCCTGCCGACCCTGCGTCGCGACCACGGAGGACCCGAGAGTTTCGCGCTCGCGCTGGGGCGTGCGTACGCCGCCGGCCTGGAACCGTTCGGCGGCCTGCCCCGGCGGCACCTCGCCGAGGCTCCCGGGTACCCGCTGCACGGAGAGCGCCACTGGACGCCGGCGCGCCGGCGCGGCCCGGCCACGGCCGCGGGCTTCGACGTCACGCTCCTCCCGGCGCCCGGCGAGCCGGACACCTGGCACGGCGAGCTGGGCATCGACACCGATGACCTGCCGTGGCTGCTCGACCACCAGGTGTACGACGCGCCGGTCCTGCCCGGCGCGGCCATGCTCGGCGTGGTGGTGAGCACGGCGCGGGCGCGCAGGGGGGCCGCGCCCCGCCGTGTGGACGACGTCGTCTTCGGCAGTGCGCTCGCGCTCGGCGGCGGATCGGTCCGGCTGACCGCCGAGTGGCGGGACGACCTCGCCGACGGTGGCGGGTTCCGGCTCCTGTCGCTGCCCGAGAGCGGCGAAGCCTGGGTCGTGAACGCGACCGCGTGGGTCTCCTTCGCCGACGCCGACGCCGACGCCGACGCCGGCGGCGCGGCCGCTCCGGAGTTCCCGGCCTGGGCCGACGACGGCGCCGGAAACGGCGACGCCTTCTACCGGCGGTGCGCCGAACGAGGACTCGGCTACGGGCCCATGTTCCAGAGTGTGCGGTCGGTGCACGTCCGGGAGGGAGGCGTCGAGGCGGCGGGGCGGGTCCGGCTCGCCGACCGGCTGCTGCCGGGCAACCGTCCGCACACGCTGCTGCACCCGGCTCTGTGGGACGGCGCCCTCCAGGTGGCGCTCTCGCTGTTCGACGGTGACGGGGCGCTGGTGCCCACGGCCGTACGCGCCGTCCGGCTGCTCGGCGACCCGGCCGAGCCCGTGACCGAGGTGTGGTCCCACGCCGTTCGCCGTGACGACGGTCTCGTGGATGTTCGCGTCTTCGACGCGACACGGGTTCCCCTCATGGTCATGGAGGGGCTCGCGCTGGAGCCACTGCCCGGCGCGGCCCCGGCCGCGGCCGGAGCCGAGCGCCGGCACCACATCCGCTGGATCGACGTGACCGAGGGAAGGTCCGGCGACGCGCCGGCGTCACCCGGCCGGTGGATCGTCTTCGGTGACGCCGCGCTCGGTACGGCCCTGACGCTCGCCGGAGCGGAGCTCGTCGCCGTCGCGGATCCGGAGACGGCCGGGGCGACCGACCTTCCCCACGTCGACGGAGTCGTGTACGCCGTGCCCGCTGCGGGCGCGGAACTCGGCACGCACCGTCTCGGCCTCGAGCGGCTGACCCGGCTCGTGGGCGCCTGTGCCGGCATGGGCGTTCCGCCGCGCCTGGCGGTGGTCACCGCGCTGGCCCAGGCGGTCACGCCGGCCGACCGCCCCGACCCCGGAGCCGCTCTCTACTGGGGTTACACCCGCGTGCTGCGCCGCGAGCACGGCGAGCTGAACGCCCGTGCGATCGACGTCGACCCGTCCGCGGCGGATTGGGCGACCGCCTGCGCGGCCGAGATCCTCTTCGGTGAGGAGGATCAGGTGGCCCTGCGCGGCGAGCGGCGCCTGGCCGCCCGGCTGACCGCGGGCGAGACGGCCGGCACGCCGGCGGCCGAACTGCCGCCGCCCCGTACCGCGGCGCAGCCGTTCCGTGTCGCCGTCCTGCGTCCCGGGCGGCCCGACGGCGTCGGCCGCGTTCCGGCGGCCCGGCGGGAACCGGGGCCCGGCGAGGTGGAGATCGAGGTCAGCGCCACCGCGCTCAACCCCACGGACGCGCTCAAGGCGGCCGGCGCGTTCCCCGGCCCGCCGGACGAGGCCGCCGCCGTCCTGGGAGACGAGTGCATGGGCCGCGTCGTCGCCGTCGGCCCCGACGTCGCCCTGGTGTCACCGGGGGATCGGGTCGCCGCGTGCGTCCCCGGGGCCCTCGCCTGCCACGTGACGGTACCCGCCGCGCGAGTGCTCCCCGTGCCCGGCGGTCTCGACGACGCGCAGGCCGCCGGGCTGCCCCTGGTCATGGCGATGGCCTGGTACATGCTCGTCGACCACGGCCGCGTCAGCGCGGACGACACCGTCCTGATCCAGGCGGCCGCCGACACGGTCGGTCTGGCGGCGGTGCACGTCGCGCGGCTCCTGGGCGCACGCGTGCTGGCCACCGCCGACACCGAGGGCAAGCGCGCTCACCTGCGCAAGATGGGGATCAGCGGCGTCTTCGACTCGCGTGACCTGTCCTGGGCCGAGGGCGTGCGGGCCGCGACGGAGGGCCGCGGCGTCGACGTGGTCCTCAACTTCCTGCCCGGCGCGGCGATCTCCGCGGGGCTGGACGTCCTCGCCCCCGGCGGGCGGTTCGTCGAGGCCGGCCGGCAGGACATCATGAAGGGCCGCCGCGTCAGCCTCAGCGCGTTCGCCAAGGGCATCACCCTCTCCGCTCCGGACGTGCGGGGGATGGCCCAGCGTGACCCCGCGAGGTTCGTCCAGATTCTTCGGACCGTCTGGGAACACATCCGCTCCGGCGACCTCGAACCGCTGCCGGTGCACCGGCGCCCGTTCGCACGGGCCGGTGCGGCGCTGTTCGAGATGGCGCGGAACCAGCACGTCGGTCGTATCGTGCTCACGGAGCCGCAGAGTGTGGAGACGGTCACCGCCGTGCCCATGCCCGGTGGCAGGTTCCGCGCCGACGGCACCTACCTGGTCACCGGTGGCCTGGGGGCGCTCGGCCTGTCGTTCGCGCGGTTCCTCGCCGACCACGGCGCGGGCGCCATCGCCCTCATGGGCCGGTCGGAGCCCGACGACACCACGGCGAAGCTCCTGGCGCGGATGCGCGAGGCCGGAACACGCGTCGAGACCGTCCAGTGCGACGTCGCGGACGCCGCGGCGCTACGGCGGAGCCTCGCGTCGCTGCGGGCGGACCTGCCGCCGCTGCGCGGCGTCGTGCACGCCGCCGGACTTCTCGACGACGCGACGATCCAGAACCTGACCGGTGAGCAGATCGCTCGGGTTCTCGCGCCGAAGGCCGACGGGGCGCACAACCTCGACGAGGCCACCGCGGAGGACCCGCTCGACCTGTTCGTGCTGTTCTCCTCGGCCGCCGCGCTCGTCGGCAACGCCGGCCAGGCGGCGTACGCGGCCGGCAACGCCTTCCTGGACGCGCTCGCCGAGGCGCGCCGCAGGCGGGGGGTTCCCGCGCTGAGCGTGCAGTGGGGACCGTTCACCGGGATCGGTCTCGCGGCGGCCGACGAGCAACGCGGCGCCCGGCTCGAAGAGCGCGGCATGGGCGGGATCACCGTGGAGGAGGCGTGGCCGGCACTCGCCGACATGCTCGGCCAGGACGAACCGGTCATCGGCTACGTGCCGCTCGATCCGCGGCGCTGGTTCGACGCCTATCCCGACACGGCGGCGCTGCCGAGCTGGGAACTGCTGTACGAGACCGCACGGCGGGGCGGCGCCGCCGACGTGTCCGGCGGGGAGTTCCGCGCTCTCGTACGGCAGGCCGCACCAGAGGCCAGGGCGGAGCTGGTGGAGCAGAAGGTACGGGAGCTGGCCGGCCGCGTGCTGCGCGCCGACCCGGCCCGTATGGAGCCGGAGACACCGTTCAAGGCACTCGGCCTTGACTCGCTCATGAGCCTCGAGCTGCGTAATCGCCTGGAGTCGGCGTTCGGTCTGCGGCTCTCGCCGACTCTCCTGTGGACCTACTCGACCACGAGGACGCTGGCCGGCGCGCTCTGTGAGCAGTTGTCCGACGCGTCCTGACGTGCGACGAAGCCTCTCATCCGACAGCGAGGAAACGACTGCATGGAAGATATGAGCCTCACCGACGGGAAACGGACTCCTCTCACCCGGGCGCTCGAGACGATCCGGTCGTTGCGGCAGCGGCTGGAAGAGCAGGAGGGGAACCAGCCGATCGCCGTCATCGGCACCGGGCTGCGCCTCCCGGGCGGTATCGAGGACCTCGACGCCTACTGGGAGGCGCTGGCGGAGGGCCGTGACCTGGTGCGCCCGATGCCGGAGGCGCGTAAGGGGCCGTTCGCCGAAGCCTGGGCGACCCTGCCGCAGCGGGGTGGCTTTCTCGACGAGGTGCTGGACTTCGACGCCGCGTTCTTCGGCATCAGCCCCCGCGAGGCGCGCGGGCTCGACCCCCAGCACCGGCTCCTCCTGGAGGTCACCTGGGAGGCGCTGGAGGACGCGGCGCTGCCCCCGGACCGGCTCGCCGGCGCCCAGACCGGCCTCTACCTCGGCATCATGTGGCAGGACTACCGTGAGTGGCTGACCGGGGACCCGGACGCGTACTGGACGACCGGCAACGGCCACAACTTCGCGGCCGGCCGCATCGCCTACACCCTCGGCTTCACCGGACCGGCCATGGCGGTCGACACGGCGTGCTCCTCCTCCCTTGTCGCGGCGCACCTCGCCGTCCAGGCGCTTCGCCGGGGCGAGTGCGAGACGGCGGTCGTGGCGGGGGTGAACCTCATCATGTCCCCCCGCTCGACCCGTCTCGTGCAGGAGACGCGGTCGTTGTCGCCCGACGGCCTGTGCCGGACCTTCGACGCTCGCGCCAACGGGTTCACCCGCGGTGAGGGCTGCGGCGCGCTCGTGCTCAAGCGGCTCGACCACGCGCAGCGCGACGGCGACCGCGTGCACGCCGTGATCCACGGCTCGGCGGTCAACCAGGACGGGAGGTCGGGCGGGTTCACCGCGCCGAACGTCCTGTCCCAGGTGGCGCTGCTCGAACAGGCGATGGCCGACGCCGGTGTCGAACCCGCCGACATCGGATACGTCGAGACCCATGGCACCGGTACGTCCCTCGGCGATCCCATCGAGATGGAGGCGCTGGCGACCGCGATCGGCCGGCGCAACGGCGGCGCGCCCCTCCTGACCGGCGCGGTCAAGACGAACTTCGGGCATCTGGAGTCGGCGGCGGGTGTCGCCGGGCTCCTCAAGGCGATCCTCTGCCTGCGCCACCGCGCGGCGCCGCCGGTCGTGCACTTTCGCGTCCTCAACCCCCGCATCGACCTGTCCGGCACCGCGATCGGGGTTCCGGCCGAGCTGACGGACTGGGATCCGGCGGGTGGACGCTACGCGGGCGTCAGCTCGTTCGGCATGAGCGGCACCAACGCGCACCTGATCCTCGCCGCGCCCGATCCCGGCGACGCCACCGTCTCGGGCACCGGGCCGGAGCGGACGGACGGGTTCGAGGTCTCCGCCAAGACCCCTGAGGCCCTCCGCGCCATGGCCCGCCGCTACGCCGAACGGGTGGCCCGGATCGGCCCGGACGACTACGCGGCGTTCGCCTACACGGTCACCCGGGGACGCGCCCGGCACGACGTCCGGGCGCGCGTCACGGCGGCGAACCCCGCCGACGCGGCCGCGGCGCTGCGGTCGCTGGCCGCGGGAACGCCGTCCGCGGCCGTCACGGTCGGCCCCGGCGATGAGGACGGCGGACCGGCGGCGGACCTGCCCCGCCGGATCATCGACCTGCCGGCGTATCCGTGGCAGCGCGTCCGGCACGCGCCCGGCCATGTCGCGGTGGAACCGGCGGCGCCGGTGGCGTACGAGTTGGCGTGGGAGACCGCACCGTCGGCTCCGGCACCGGCCGCGGAGGCCGGCGGCGGCCCGCTGGTCATCGCGGGCGACGATGACGAACTTCTCGGTCTGCTGGTCGGCGAGGCCGTGGCGCTGGGGCGGACCGGGACGGTGCTCGGCGCCGGCCCCACGGCCGTCCCGGCGGGCTGGCGGCACCTCGAAGCGCCCGACGGCGCCGAGGACTGGCGCGGGTTCTGGGAGACGCACGCCACCGGCGGACAGACCACGCTGATCCTGACCGTGAAGGCGGCTCCGCTCCCGGACGCCGCGGCCGGCCACGCCTCCCCGGCGGCCGTCACAGCGGCGCTCTGCTCCGCGGTGACGACGGCGGTCAGCGCCGCGGCCGATGCCGGCGGGCCGTACGCGCGCGTGTTCCTGGTCACGCGCGCGGCCCGCCGCGTCGGCGACGGCGACACCGCGATCACGGTCGGCCACGGGGCCCTGCACGGCCTGGCGCCCGTGCTCGGCCTGGAGGCCGGCGGCGCCTGGGGCGGTGTGATCGACCTTCCGGGGGAACCGACGGCCGAGGACACGCGGGCGTTGCTGGCCTTCGCCGCCGCCGCGTCCGGCATCGACCCACCGGCGGCCGGCGAGGACCTGGTGGCCGTGCGCGGAGGCCGGGTGCTCGCGGCGCGGCTCCGTGCCGCGAGCGGGCACCGGCCGGAGCTTCCCGTGCGGGGCGACGCCACCTATGTCGTCACGGGCGGGCTCGGGGCGGTCGGACGCGAGATCACCGCCGATCTGGTTCGCCGCGGAGCCCGTCACCTGCTGCTGATCGGGCGCCGCGCCCCGGAGACCCTGGACACGGACACCACCGCGTTCCTGGCCCGGCTGCGCGAGCCGGGAGCACACGTCGTGTACCGGGGCGGCGGCTGCGAGACACCGCAGGCGCTCGCCGAGGCCCGCGCCTGCCTCACGGAGATGCCGCCGGTACGCGGCGTCGTTCACGCCGCGGGGGTGGCGGACCCCGTTCCGCTGTCCCGCCTGACCGCCGCCGACTTCGAGTCCGCGCTGCTCGGCAAGTTCGCCGGTGCCTGGTGGCTGCACGAGGCCGCGCGCGACTGGCCGCTGGACTTCTTCGTTCTGGTCTCGTCCGTCTCGGCGGTCTGGGGGACCGAGGGACAGGGCGCCTACTCCGCCGCGAACGGAGCGCTGGACGCCCTCGCGGCTCACCGCCGGTCGCTGGGGCTTCCGGCGGTGAGCATCGCGTACGGCCCGTGGGCGCTGGCCGGCGCCGGGATGGCCGACGACGCGTCACTGCGCCGATACGACCGGATCGGCGTCGGCGCGCTGAGCGCCGAACAGGGCCGCGCCGCACTGACCGCGCGGGCCGCCGGCCCTGCCGGACACGTGATCGCCTGCCTGCTGGACCTCCCGCGGTTCACCGGGGTGATGGCGGCGGTACGGCGGCGCGGCCTGTACGCCGGTGTGGTCACGGAGGACACCGCCGGGGCCGTGGATCCGGCGCGCGGTGAGGCGTCGCTCGCCGCGGAGCTGGCGGAACTGCCGGAGCGTAGCCGTCCCGCGGCGGCTCGTTCGCACGTACGGCGCATGGTGGCGGAGCAACTGGGCCATACCGACGCGTCCGCCGTCGCCGAGGACACCGGGTTCATGGACCTGGGCATCGACTCGATCATGGCAGTCGACCTCGTCGGCCGGCTGTCCGCCGCGTTCGGCGTGGACCTGCAGGCCGCCGATGTCTTCGACCATCCGACAGTGGCCGAGCTGACGGCGTTCATCCTGACCCGGCCCGTGGCCGCGGAGGCGGATCGCGTGGCGGGCGGTGCAGGGCGGCCGGCCGGTCACCGCCCGCGGCCCGTTCCGCGAGCGGCGGACCGGCCGGCGGGCGGGCCGGCGACCGGTGAGGGGACGGGCGACGGCCGGGGTGAACCGATCGCGATCGTCGGCATGGCCGGCCGGTTCCCCGGCGCGGACTCCGTCGACGAGCTGTGGAACCTGCTGCGCGGCGGCGAAGACGGTGTCACGGCCATGCCGCGGGACCGCCGGGACACGATGCTCTTCACCGAGGACGCGCGGCGAACCGGCCGGATGACGACCGACCAGGGCGGCTTCCTCCGCCACATCGACCGTTTCGACGCCGCGTTCTTCGACATCCCGGTGCGTGAGGCCGACGATCTGGACCCGCAGCAGCGGCTGCTGCTCATGTCGGCGTGGCACGCCCTGGAAGACGGCGGCATCGACCCTCACGGCCTGAAAGGCTCGCGTACCGGCGTCTTCGTGGGTGTCAGCTACAGCGACTACGCGCGGATCCTCGCCCGCGGCGGGCCCGAGCACATCGACGCCTACTACAGCACGGGCACCGCGCTGAACGCGGCCGCCGGCCGCATCGCCTACCTGCTGGGACTCGGCGGACCGGCGGTCGCGGTGGACACCGCCTGCTCCTCGTCGCTGGTGGCCCTGCACCTGGCCGTCAGATCCCTGCGCGGGGGCGAGACCGACGCGGTGCTGGCGGGCGGTGTCAACATCATCCTCGATCCGACGTCGTCGGTGGCCGTGAGCCGGGCCCACATGCTCTCGCCCGACGGTCGGTGCAAGGCGTTCTCCGCCGACGCGAACGGCTTCGTCCGCGCGGAGGGCTGTGGCGTGCTGGTCCTCAAACGGCTGTCGGACGCCCGGCGCGACGGAGACCGGGTACTGGCCGTGATCCTCGGCAGCGGCGTCAACCAGGACGGCGCCTCGTCGGGCCTGACGGCGCCCAGCGGCACCGCACAGGAGGCACTGCTCCGCACCGCCCTGGCCGACGCCGGCGTGACCGGACGCGACGTGTCCTACCTCGAGGCGCACGGCACCGGAACCTCCCTCGGGGACCCGGTCGAGATCGGCGCGGCGTGGCGCGTGCTGGGAGAGGGCCGGCGGCCGGACGATCCGCTGCGCATCGGCTCGGTGAAGAGCAACGTCGGTCACTGCGAGTCCGCGGCGGGCGTCGTGGCCGTGATCAAGACGATCCTCGCGATGCGTCACGAGATGATCCCCGCCAACCTTCACTTCCGCGAACCCAACCCGCATGTGGCCTGGTCCGACATGAACGTCGAGGTCGTCGCGGCGCCGACGCCGTGGCCGGCCGGCGGCGGACGGCGCATCGCGGGCGTGTCCGGCTTCGGCTTCACCGGGACCAACGCCCACCTCGTCCTCGCGGCGCCGGCGGAGGACCCGGGCGGCCGCGAACCCGGCACGGACGCCCCCGACGGACCCCACCTGATCACGCTGTCCGCGCCCGACGCGGAGGGGCTGGCCAGGCTGTCGGACGTGTGGGCGGACCGGCTGAAGACCTCCTCCGACGATGAGCTCGGCGCCCTGGCCGCCGTCTCGGCCGTGGGGCGTGCCCACTTCCCGTACCGCCGCGCCCTGCTGGGCACGACGAGGGACGCGCTGCTGACCGGTCTGGCCGCACCGGCGCCCAAGGGGCCCGCCACCGGCGCCCCGCGCGTCGCGTTCCTGTTCGCCGGCCAGGGCAGCCAGTACTTCGGCATGGCCCGCGAGCTCTATGAGACCGAACCCGTCTTCCGCGACACCTTCGACCGCTGCGACCGGACGCTCACCCCCCTGCTCGGCGCGTCGCTCGCCGAGCTGACGTTGTACGGCGACGATCCGGCGGTGATCGACGAGACGCGGGTCACCCAGCCGGCACTCGTCACCCTGGAGATCGCGCTCGCCGCCCTCTGGGAGTCCTGGGGCGTCACCCCGGCCGTCGTGATGGGGCACAGCGTCGGGGAGATCGCCGCCGCGATCCACGCCGGTGTGCTGGACGTGGAGGCGGGCCTCAGGCTGATCGCGGAGCGGGCGCGGCTGATGCAGGCGACCGAACGCGGGGCCATGGTGTCGGTCGTGGCCTCCGAGGAGGACGTCGCCGGCTGGATCGCGGACCGCGACCTGGACGTCGCCGCGGTGAACGGGCCCGGCTCGACCGTGGTGTCCGGTCCGTCCGAGGCGATCGGGGCGTTCGTGGAACGGCTGAAGGAGCGGAAGGTCCGGCACCGCCGGCTCAGCGTGTCGCACGCGTTCCACTCCCGGCTGCTGGACCCGATGCTGGAGGAGTTCACGGCGGCCGTCGCCGCGCTGGAGATGCGCGCGCCGCAGGTGCCGATCATCTCGAACCTGACCGGGCGGCTCGTCGAGCCCGGAGAGTACGACGCGGCGTACTGGGCGAGCCACGCCCGGAACCCGGTGCGGTTCCACGACGGGGCGCGGCGGCTGGGCGACCTCGACATCGACGTCTGCCTGGAGGTCGGCCCGGACCGGACCCTCATCAACCTGGTGAAGGCCGCCAAACTCACGCCCCGCGGCGGCCTCGTCTCCTCGCTGCGCCGCCGGTCGAGCGATCGGGCCGCCATGCTCACCGCGGTGTCCGCGCTGTACGAGCAGGGGCAGGACTTCGCCTGGCAGCGCATCCATCCGCGGGCGGGCGGGGACCGTCCGCCGGCACCGCTGTACCCGTTCGCCGAGACCCGGCACTGGAGCGACGTGCCGTGGCAGGCGTCGTCCGGCGCGGTCCGGCGTGCGGCGTGGGGCACGGAGCTGCGTTCGCCCGGACTGCGCGGCCGGGTGTTCGCCACCGAGCGCAGCACCGACTTCCCCGCCCACCTCACCGACCACCGGCTCTTCGGCACCGTGTCGGTGCCGGGTGCGTCGCAGACGGCGACCGTGCTGTCGGCTCTCGGCTCCGACGGAACACCGCTCGTCCTGGAGGACCTGCACTTCCCGCGCGCGCTCGTCCTGCACGAGGGCGAGCGCTACGAAATGCAGATCATCGACGCGACGCAGGACCACGGCGCGCGTACGGTGAGCGTGCAGAGCCTCATCGACCCGGACACGAACCGCTGGCAGGAGCATCTGGCCGCCCGGGTGGTCCCGCCGGACCCGGCGGCGTCCTGGCCCGTGCCGGACGCCGGCGCGTTCGTCGGCGGCGCGGAGCGCCACCTGTCCGGCGACGACTTCTACCAGCACCTGCGGACGCTCGGTTACCACCTCGGCCCGTCGTTCCGCTGGATCCGTGAGGTCTGGATCCGCGGGGACGAGGCGCTGGTCCGGTACGCCGAGCCGCCGGAGATGAACGAGGACCCGGCCGGATACGAGATCCATCCCGGCCTGCTGGACTCGGTGCTGCAGAGCACGGTCGCCTTCGCGGTCGGCCTGCCCGGAAGCGAGGCGGCGGAGCAGCGTGCCCTGGGCATCCCGTTCGCGGCGTCGCGGCTCGCCTTTCCCGGGCGCCCCGTGCCCGGCCGTGAGCTGTGGGGCCACGTGCGGGCCACCCGCCAGGACCGGGAGTCCGATGACCTGCTGCACATCGACGCCGCGGACCTCCACCTCTTCTATCCGGGCGGCGCGACCGTCCTGGCCGTGGAGGGCTTCCGGTTCCGGAGGGCTCCCCGCGCGCTGTTGCAACGGTCCCTGCGGGAGAGCACCGTGCACGCCTACACGTTGTCGTGGACTCCGCGGCGGCCGGCAGCGGATGCGGCGGAGGCGGTGGCCGAGCACCGGCGGCACGTCGCGGTCATCGACCGCGACGGCGGTTCTGCGGGTTTGCGCCGCGCGCTCGAATCCACGGGCCATCGCGTCACGGCCGCGGCGGCCGGCGAAATCGGCGATGCGGTCCCCGACCTGATCGTCGACGCGTCTTTCGCCGATGCGGACGCGAGCACGCCCGACGACGCGCTGGCCTCGGTCATCGCCCTCGCCGAGCGACTCCGCGAGGTCCCGCGCGAGGTTCCCTACGCCGTGCTGTGCGCGGGCGACGAACGCGCGGCGCCGGTACGCGAGTCGCTGTACGGCCTGCTGACCGCACTGGAGACCGAGCAGGCGGATCGCCGGCTGCTGCGCGTCACACTCGCCGGCGGATGGGACGACGCCACGCTCGCGCGAGCGCTGCTCGGCTCCCTCGACGAGGGCGTTCCCGAGACACGGCTGAAGGTCGGCGCCGGCGAGGTGCAGGTGGCACGGCTCAGCGCCGCCGACCGGTCCGACGCCGCCGAAGACGCCGTCATCGGTGAGGGTGCCGCCCTGATCACCGGCGGTCTCGGCGCGCTCGGCCTCAGTGCCGCCGCTTTTCTCGCCCGCAAGGGCGTTCGGTCGATCGCGCTGATGGGGCGTTCGGCGCCCGACGAGGACGCCCGGAAGGTCATCCGCGAACTGGCCGAGCTCGGAGTGCGCGTCCACGTGATACGCGGCGACGTCACCGCGCCGCAGACGTGCCGGCGGGCCGTGGCCGAGGCAGGACGCGACCTGCCGCTTCGCACCGTCCTGCACCTGGCCGGGGTCAACGACGACCACGCCTTCGAGGCCCTCACTCCCGCGGCGTTCGAGACGGTGTTCGCGGCCAAGGCGCGCGGCGCCGCGGCCCTGGCCGCGGAGCTGCGCGACCACGAGCTGGACGCGTTCGTGCTGTTCTCCTCCGCATCGAGCGTGCTGGGGACCGCGGGACAGGCCAACTACGCGGCCGCGAACGGCTACCTCGACGGCCTCGCCGAGTCACTGCGCGCCCGTGGTCTTCCGGCGACGAGCATCGACTGGGGCGCGTGGATCCCGCGGGTCAAGGGCGGCATGGCGGCGTCGTCGGCGGTGGAGCGGGCGATCGAGCGGATGGGCACCCGCGCCCTGACCGACGAGGAGGCCGAGGAACTGCTGGGGCTCGCCGTCGACGGCGGCCACACCCGGCTCGTGGCCGTGGCGCTCGACGCGGAACGGTACCTCGCCAACGCGGCCGGCCATCCCCGCGCGGAGTTGCTCGCGGAGCTGGGCGTGAAGAGGGAGGCGCCACCCGAGCCGGAGCCGGACGGGCGGCCGCGCGGCTGGCTGGCCGATGGGCTGACCGGCGCCGATCCGGTGGACCGCGACGACCGGCTCCGCGACGCGGTGCGCGACATGGTGGCCGACGTTCTCGGCGCCCCGGCGCCGGCAGAGGACGACGTCGGGTTCAGCGAGCTCGGACTGGACTCGATCATGGTGATCGACCTGCGCACCCGGCTGGCCCACGCGCTCGGCGCGGACCTGCCCGCGACGGTGGCGCTCGACCATCCCACCGTCGGACAGCTCGCCACCCATGTCACCGGGCTGCTGTTCGGCGAGGAGCCCGGACCGGCCGGCGAGAACGGCGAGAACGGCGAGAACGGCGTGACCGGCCGGGGCGGTGCGGGCGACGAAGACGACGCGGCGGACCCGGCCGACCTGTCCTTCGACGAGCTCGTCCAGGCCGTGCGGGCAGACCTCACATCCTAGAAATGAGAGTGGACATGGTGGACTCCCCGGAGATTCGCAGGCTGCTGGAGGACCAGCTCCGGCTGTCCCAGCGGCTGAAGGCACGGATCCGGGAGCTGGAGGGCGCCCGGCACGCACCGATCGCCGTGGTCGGCATGGGCCTGCGGTTTCCTCCCGACCTCGACTCCCCGGACCGGTACTGGGACTTCCTGCGCGGCGAGGAGACCGCGGTGTCGGAGATCCCGGGCGACCGCCCCGGCCTGCGCGCGGTCTACGACCCGGTCGTCGGCCGGCCGGGCCGCTCGTACGTCGACCGCGGTGGCTTCATCTCCGACATCGCGCACTTCGACGCGGAGTTCTTCGGCATCACCCATCGGGAGGCCAAACTGCTCGATCCGCAGCAGCGGATGCTTCTGGAGACCGCGTGGGAGGCCCTCGAGCGCGGGGGCGTCGCCGTACGGCGGTCCGAGCGGCTGAACGTCGGCGTCTATCTGGGCATGATGGCGTCGGAGTACAGCGAGCGGCTGGAGGACTCCTCACGGACCCGCATCGACCCGTACTACACGACCGGCGGTGGTCTGTGCTTCGGCGCCGGGCGCATCAGCCACGTGATGGACTTCTCCGGGCCCGTGGTGAGCGTCGACACCGCGTGCTCGTCCTCCCTCACCGCGCTGCACCTCGCGGTGCGCGGCCTGCGCAACGGGGACTGCCGCTACGCCCTCGTGTGCGGGTCGAACCTCCTGCTGTCCGCGAACCTCATGGTGTCGCTGTGCCAGACCCGGGCGCTGTCGCCGGCGGGCCGGTGCAAGTCGTTCCTCGCGTCCGCGGACGGGTACGGGCGGGCGGAGGGCGTCGGCGCGGTGCTGCTGATGCGCCTCGACGACGCCGAGCGCGGCGGGCATCCGATCCTCGCCGTCGTCCGCGGCACGGCCGCCAACCACGACGGGGCGGCGTCCGGGCTGACCGCACCCAACGGCCCCGCCCAGCAGGAGGTCATCAGGGCGGCGCTCGCCGACGCACGCGTGGATCCGGCGGACATCGGCTGGATCGAGGCCCACGGCACCGGTACGGCGCTCGGCGATCCCATCGAGATCGGTGCCATCGACGGCGCCGTCGGCGATGCGATCCGGGCACGGGGCGTGCCGCTCGCCCTGGGAAGCGTGAAGGCCAGGCTCAACCACATGGAAGCGGCCTCAGGCCTCGCGGCGCTGGCGAAGACGGTGCTGATGCTGCGGCACGGAGAGATTCCCGCCGCCGCGTCGGAGGCGGACGGCGACCTCAACCCCCACATTCCCTGGGACCGGATGAACTTCACGGTGCCGCGTCGCAACGGGCCATGGCCGCGATCGCTGCCGCGCAGGATCGCGTCCGTCAACTCGTTCGGCATGAGCGGGACCAACGTGCACGCCGTGCTGGAGGCGTACGAGCCGGACGAGGCGGACGAGGCGGCGGCGCTCTCCACCGGCCCCCGGCGGGAACTGCTGACCCTGTCCGCGAAGAGCCCGGAGGCGCTGGCGGACCTCGCCGGAGCCGTCGGTGCGTACCTGAACAAGGCCGAGCCGGCGGAGATGTCCTCCGTCTGCCACACGCTGAGGGCCGGTCGGGCGGTCTTCGCCCACCGCCTCGCGGTCACCGGGACCACGCCGGCGGAACTGGCCGAACGCCTCGCGGAGGAGGTGGCTCGCGGACCCCTGACCCCGGTGACGCCGGTGCGCTCGGCGACGCTGTGGCTTCCGGGCGACGGTGAGGACACGGACCCGCTCGCCCGCGCGGTCGCCGCGCTCGCCGACACGTTCCCCGGGCTGCGCCCCGCCCTCGACGGCGCGCCGGACACGCCGGGGGAGCGGCTCACGCGCCTCCTCGGCCGGATCGGCGTACGGGTACGACGGCGATCGGGCGGGCCGGCGGGGGCGGGGACCGTACGGCTCGAGTGGCGGTCCGAGCGCGATGGCGGCACGCGCTCGGTGCCGTTGGCCGGCGACGCTCCCGAGCAGGCGCCCGAGCTGTTCCTCGATGCGCTCGCCGCCTGGTTCGCCGGTGGCGGCGATCCGCGTCTGGACGCGCTGCGGGCACCGGGCGCGCGGCTGGTCGCGGACCTGCCCACCTATCCGTTCCGCCGCGTCCGGTTCTGGATCGACGAACCGCTGGAGCCCTCCGCCGGCGCGGCCGACGGCACGGCCACCGCCGAGGCGGACGACGCCGGACGGCCGGCACCGCCGGACCCGCACGACCGGGACGGCATGCGCGGGTATCTCCTGGCCGTGCTCAGGGACGTCCTGGACGCCCCGGACGAGGTCGATCCCGGCCTGTCCCTGCTGGAGATCGGCGGTGACTCGTTCATCTTCACCCTCTACCTCACGAAGGTGGAGGAGCATTTCCAGACGGGCACGCCGCCGGAGGACCTGCCCATCGACATCCCCGTGGCGCAGCTGGTCGAGCGCCTCATCGACCACATCGCCGAGATGGCGGCCGTACCGGCGGAGAGCCGGGCGTGAGCGGCGGGACCGGCGCCGGCGCGGCGCGGCCCCCGGGTATCCGGCCGCGGCCGGTGGACGATCCGGATCTGCGCCTCCTGGTCTTCCACCACGCGGGGGGCTCGGCCGCCGCGTACTACCCGCTGGCGCGTGACCTTCCGAGGACGTGGGACCTGGTGCTGGTCGATCTGCCCGGCCGGGGCAAGCGCCACCGGTCGCCGCCGATCACGGACATGGCCGAGCTCGTCCCCGTCGCCGCCGAGGACGTCCTCGGCTGGTCCGGCCCTCCGATCGCGCTGTTCGGGCACAGCCTCGGCGCGACCGTGGCCGCCGAGGCCGCCCGGTCCGTGATCGACCACGTCGATCTGCGCTGGGTGGGAGTCTCGGCGCGCCCCGCCCCGGACCACCGGGTACGTACGACGCTGGACCGGCCGGATCTGCCCGACGACGAGCTGATGCGGGAGCTGGCCCGGACCGGGAGCGTGCCCGGCCGGATCGACGAGGTGCCGGACTTTCGCGATCGCTTCGTCCGGCTCGTCCGTGGCGACCTGCGGGCGCTCGGGTCTTACCGTCCGGCCCCCGATCGGACTCCGCTGCCGGCGGCCGTGACGGCGTTCGGGGGCACGAAGGATCCGCTGGCGCCACCCGCCTCTCTCGCGGCGTGGGCAAGTGAGACGACAGGCCCGTTCCGCTGGCGCCTGTTCGCCGGAAGGCACTTCTACTTCCTGGGCACCGCCTTCCCGGCGCTCGGCCGGGCGGTCCGGGAGGAGATCCAGCGTTCGCTGGCACGTCGTTCCCGCACGCCGGTCCGGGCACTCGGGGCGAGCGGGACCCGCCGGCCGGCATTCCTTTCCCAGGAGGCGACACGATCATGACCACCCACGAGCGGGTGCCGCGCGCCGGTGAACTGCCGGGTGCCGCCCTCACCAACGGCGAGCCGGAAGAGCCGGTCGACATCCGTCCCCTCTGGGCGGGGTTCCCGACGGGTGTCTCGGTCGTCACGACGATGGACCGCGACGGCCGGCCCTGGGGCATGACCTGCACGTCACTGTGCAGCGTGTCGCTGGATCCGCCGATCCTGCTGATCTGCCTGAGGTGCGGCAGCCCGACCCTGCGGGCCATCCAGGAGTGTGGCCTCTTCGCCGTCAACCTCCTGCACGACGAGGCGAAGGCCACGGCCGAGCTGTTCTCCTCCGGCGTCGCGGACCGTTTCGACCACATCCAGTGGCATGTGACGGAGTACACCGCCGGGCCGCACCTGCTCAACTCCGCGCACACCATCGCGGACTGCACGGTCACCGACAACAGCGTCGTCGGGGACCATGCGGTGATCATGGGGCGGATCCGGGGGATCACCCGGGTGGGCGCGCACCGGCCCCTGCTGTACGGGCTGCGCCGCTACGCGACCTGGCGCGACGCCGTCGCGGGAAGCGCCGTCTACTACGAGTACGACTTCATCTCCTGACGCCTGTTCCGGATCCGGCGCAGCCCGAGCAACACGGGAGAAGACGATCGCGCGCGGTCCGACCAGGCTCGATACGAGAGACACACCGAAAGCCGGAATCGAGGAGAGGCCATGGGAAGGATCGGTGGGCACGCCGTCGTGATCGGTGCGTCCGTGGGCGGGCTCGTGGCCGGCAAGGTGCTGTCCGACAGGTTCGAACAGGTGACGGTCGTCGACCGTGACACGCTGCCGACCGCGTCGGAGGATCGGCGTGCCGTCCCGCAGAGCCCGCACGCGCACGCCCTGCTGATCCGTGGCCGTATGGCCCTCGAGAAGCTGTTCCCCGGCCTGTTCGACGAGCTGGTGAGGGGCGGCGCGGTTCCGTTCGACCCGGGGAAGGACCTGCTCTTCCACCAGATGGGAGCCCTGCGGGTGCGCTTCCCCAGCGGCATGCTCGGTACGAGCCTCACCCGCGCGTTCCTGGAGACGACGATACGAGGCCGGGTGGCCGCGCTGCCCAACGTCCGGATCAACGATCAGACCTCCGTCGACGGCCTGATGGGCGTCAACGGACGCGTCACCGGCGTCGAACTGCACGGAGACGAGTTCCTTTCCGCCGACCTCGTGGTCGATGCGACCGGGCGCAGCGGTACCCGGAGCGACCCCTGGCTCGACCGGCTCGGCTGCCCCGCCCCGGAGATCACGACCGTCAAGATCGACGTGGGCTACACGACGCGGCTGTTCCACCGGGAGCCCGGCGACCTTCCCGGCGGCGCGCTGCTGTACCTGTGCTCGGCGGTGCCTCCGTACGACAAGCGGGCCGCCGCGGCGTTCGCGGTGGAGGGCGACCGCTGGGTGGTCACACTCGGCGGCTGGCACCGTGCCCACGCTCCCGTCGATCCCACCGGCTATGCCGAGTTCGCCGACGGGCTGCCCTTTCCCCACCTGGCCGACCTCGTCAACACGGCGAAGCCGGTCGATGACGCCGACGCACGTAAGTTCCACTACCCGATGGCGCGCCGGCGGTCGTTCGAGAAACTGCGCAAGCTGCCCGCGGGATACGTCGCGCTCGGCGACGCGATCTGCAGTTTCAACCCGCTCTACGGACAGGGCATGACGGTCGCCACTCTGGAGGCCATCGCGCTCGGACGGTGCCTCGACCACTACGGCGTCGCGTCCGCGGAGATGGCCGGCGACTACTACCGGCTGGCCGGGAAGGTCATCGACGTGCCGTGGCAGATGTCGACGGGCAGTGACTTCGCCTACCCCGAGACCGTCGGCCCGCGACCGTTCGGCATCGACCTGCTCAACCGTTACGTGCGGCAGGTCATGCTCGCCAGCCATGTGTCCCCGGCCGTGCACAAGGCGATCCTCGACGTCCAGCACCTCATGGCACCGCCGTCGGTCCTGTTCCGGCCACGGACCGTCGCCCGTACGCTGCTGGCCGCCCGCCGGTCACCGGCGCGCTGAGGCCGAGATTCGAACGAAGCACAGCAATTTGCGCGAAGACGGCTCGGCTCGGCGTTGCGAGGATGAGCAGATCACCGACCGGCCAGAACCGCCCGCACGGCCACGCCACCGGCGGGCACCTGGCTCGTCACCGAGCGCGGAAGACAGGTTCGCGGAGGTAACCGATGACGCACGTTCCCGAGTTCAAGGAACTCATCGCCCAGACGAAGTTCTCGGCCGTGCACCTGGAGATGCGCGACATGTACACCCCGCAGGGCGCGGTCTACGTCGACTGGAAGGCGGGCAGGCCGATCGAGTACGACCGGCACGGAGACTGGGTGAAACTGGTCGGAGCGGCGGTGGGCCGGGGCATCAACTGGAGGCGGGCCCGCATCGTGTCCGAACCCGTGACCGACTTCATCCAGTACGAGTACGAGACGACGACCATCGTCAACGAGCCGTGCGGGGAGGCCGTCCGCTGGCTTCCGCGACGTCTGGCCTCCGACCTGCTTCTGCCGGGCAACGACTACTGGGTGTTCGACAACCGTCTCGTCCGTTTCACCCACTTCGCCGGCGACGGCTCCTACGGTCCGCACGAGCTGACCGACGATCCGGCCATCGTCAAGGCGTGCGTCGACGCCTTCGAGGCGGTCTGGGAACGCGCCGTCGACCACAAGGACTATCAGCCCGTCCGCTGACGGCTCGGCCACGCCCGCGACACGGTTGGGACGACGATGACCGAGACCGAATCCTCCCCGTCCGCCGCGGCCCACCGGGACGGCCGCTTCTCGGTGGGCGAGGGCCTGCCCGCCGACTGGGACGACCAGATCCGCGACGCGCCGGCGACGCTGCGCACCCGGTGGGTCGACCTCGCGCACCAGCGGATCGCCGGTGGCCTTCGCACCTTCGGGCTGTACGACGCCGACGGCGCGCTGTCCGTGGGATTCTGCGGCGGCGTGCCGGCCGAGCCGGGAGAGCATCCGAGGTTCGACCCGTACCTGGTGCTCAGCGGGGTCTCCGCGACGAGTGACCCCCCGCTGGCGCCGGGCGGTCCGCACCCGTGGAAGGACGCCGACCCGGCGGCGCTGTTCCCGTGCTGCCTGGTGATGTTCCCCAACTACGAGACGATGCCCGTCGGCCGGGCCGCCCGGGACCGCGGCGCCGCCGACCGGTTCATCGAAGAGCTGATTCGATGGGGTCGCGGCAACGGTGTCCGCAGCGTCGTCCACCTGTACCTGCGGTCCGACTACACCGAATACCTGCAGGCCCTTCGGTCGCACGGGTTCATCCTCGTCCCGATGGTCGAGCGCTGCGACATGCCGGTCCGGTGGACAGAGTTCGAGGGCTACCTGGCGACGCTGTCGCGGAACCGGCGCACGTCCGTCCGCCGTGAGCGCCGCGAGATCAAGGAACGCGGCATCGTCATCACCGAGCGCGGTCTGACCGATGACGAGCCCGAGCTGCTGCGCCTGCGGTGCAACCTGATCGCCAAGTACGGCGGTTCACCCGACCCGGAACGCGAGGCCTTCTCGCTGCGCTACCTCCACGACCACTTCGGCTCCGACTTCCTGGTCATCGAGGCACGCAAGGAGGACCGGCTCCTCGGCTTCAGCACGTTCATCGCCGATGAGAGCGAATGGACGGTCCTGATGACCGGTACGGACTACGAGGACCCGGATGCGTCGTTCACGTATTTCGAGACGATGTTCTACCGCCCGGCGGAGCTGGCGCCCTCCATCGGCATACGGAACATCGGCTATGGAATCGGCACGATCGACGCGAAGCGCTCCCGCGGCTGCGTGACCAATACCCTCTACGCCGCCGTCCGGGTGAACGAATGACGACGAGGTGAGCGATGGCCGACCCGTATGTGCCGATGCCCGACGACTGGCAGCGAGCGCTCGCCGTCGTGGCGCACCCGGACGACCTGGAGTACGGACCCGCGTGCGCGGTCGCGGCGTGGACCACGGCGGGCCGTGAGGTCGCCTACCTGCTCGTCACGCGGGGGCAGGCGGGGATCGACTCGGCGCCCCCCGAGGAGGCGGGGCGGATCCGCGAGGCCGAGCAGATCAAGGCGGCCGCCGTCGTCGGCGTGCACGACGTCACGTTCCTGGACTACACCGACGGCGTCGTGGAGTACGGCCTGCCGCTGCGCCGGGACATCGCCGCGGCGATCCGCCGGCACCGTCCCGACATCCTCATCACGCTGAACTACCACGAGCGGTGGCGCAGCGGCGACTGGAACTCTCCCGACCACCGCAACGTCGGCATCGCCGCCCTCGACGCCGCCACCGACGCGGGCAACCGGTGGATCTTCCCCGAGCTGCTGGAACAGGGACTGGAGCCGTGGGCCGGCGTGCGCTACGTCGCGGTCGGCGGCTCGCCGTACTCCGGGCACGCGGTCGACGTCACCGGAACGCTCGACGCGGGCGTCGCGGCGCTGGACGCCCACCGCGAGTACCTGACGAGCCTCGGCGTGGGCCATCCGATGGGAGACGCGCGCGACTTCCTGGAGAAGAAGACACAGCGCTTCGGTGAGAGGTTCGGGGGAGTGCCCGCGATCGCCTTCGAAGTCGTCCGGGTCTGACGGGGGTCCGATGCGGATTCTCGTCACCGGTGGCGCGGGTTTCATCGGTTCCAGCCACGTGCGGTCGCTGCTCGCCGAGGAGCGAACAGACGTCGAGGTGACGGTGCTCGACAAGCTGACGTACGCGGGCAACCTGCGCAACCTCGATCGCGTCGCCGGCCGGTTCCGGTTCGTCCACGGCGACATCTGCGACGCCGGCCTGCTGTCCCGGGTGGTCCCCGGCCACGACCTGGTCGTGAACTTCGCCGCCGAGTCGCACGTGGACCGCTCGATCCAGGCCGCGCACGAGTTCGTGCGCACGAACGTGCTGGGCACCCAGACGCTCCTTCAGGCGTGTCTCGACGCGCGTACCCCCCGGGTCGTGCAGGTCTCCACCGATGAGGTCTACGGGAGCATCGCCACCGGATCGTGGGACGAGACGAGCCCGGTGGCCCCCAACTCACCGTACGCGGCGGCGAAGGCCGGCGGGGACCTGATCGCGCTGGCCTACCACAGGACGTACGGACTGCCGGTGTGCGTGACCCGGTGCGGCAACAACTACGGGCCCTACCAGTACCCGGAGAAGGCGATCCCGCTCTTCGTCACCAACCTCCTCGACGGCCGGGACGTTCCCCTGTACGGGGACGGGCACAACGTGCGCGACTGGATTCACGTCGACGATCACTGCCGGGCCATCCGCGTGGTCGCCGAGCACGGTGTGGCCGGTGAGGTCTACCACGTCGCGGGCACGGCGGAACTGACCAACCTGCAGTTGGTCGAGCGGATCCTCGCGGCTTTCGGCCACGGCTGGGAGCGGGTCCGGCACGTCGAGGACCGCAAGGCGCACGATCTGCGTTACTCGTTGTCGGACGGCAAACTGCGCGCACTCGGCTTCACACCGCGGATCGAATTCGAGAGCGGTCTGGCCGAGACGATTCGGTGGTACGCCGAAAACCGCTGGTGGTGGGAGCCGCTGGCGGCGGCGCATCTGGCCGGAGGTGGACGGCCGTCCGCGGCCGAGCCCGGAAACGGCGCACAGGAAAACGGCGGCGAAAGACGCCGGCACTCCGACCTGCCAAAGCGTTCCCCCATGTGATCAGCCGATCGGTGACGGCAATCTCGGAGGTGACACCGTGGGTGCGTGTGAAACACTTTTATGCAGACGGAATGACCATTCGATGTGCGTACATCGTCGCCGGTAGAACCAACCGAGGAGTTCATTGTGGCCAGCGTCGTCAATGCAGCACAAGCCGAAGTGTGGAATGGCCTCGACGGCACCCGATACGCCGAGGAACCGGATCGCCTGGACATGGTGAACGGAGCATTCAACGCCGACCTGTTCGCCGCCGCCCCTGTTGCACCGGAATACAACGTTCTGGACATCGGCTGCGGGACCGGCCAGACGACGCGTATCGCGGCGAAGCGCACCAGAGGTGACGTCGTCGGAATCGACCTGTCGGCGGCCATGCTCGAGACGGCGCGGGAGAAGGCGCGCGGTGAAGGCCTGTCGAACATCGAATTCGTGCAGGGCGACGCGCAGGTGCACGAGTTCCCCGAAGGGAAGTTCGACGTCGTCCTCAGCAGGTTCGGCCTGATGTACTTCGCGGACCCGGTCCAGGCGATGTCGCACATCGCCCGTGCCATGCGCCCGGGCGCGCGGCTCGCGGCGGTGTGCGTGGGCGACCACGGAAAGGGCGACTGGGGTCAGGTGTTCGCCGCCATGGCGGCGAACCTGCCGATGCCGGAGGTGCCCGCGGGGGACATGGCGGACGGCTTCCCGACCCCGGACAACATCGCCCGCGTTCTGAACGACGCCGGATTCACCGAGGTGTCGAACGAAGAGGTCGTCCGCACGAACGTGTGGGGGCGCGACGCGGAGGACGCGGCCGACTTCCTGTTCTCCTTCGAGGAGGGCCGCCAGGTCTTCGAGGCCCTCGACCCGGAGGTGAGGGATCGCGCCCGCCGCGGCGTCATCGAGGCGCTCCGGCCGTTCGAACGGCCGGACGGCGTGCACATGAGCACGCCCGCCTGGCTCACCACCGCGGTCCGGCCCTGAGGGGCGCGGAGAGCACCCGCCCGGCCGGCGACCACGTCGGCCGGGCCCAACGAGAGAATCGCCGGCCCCGCGGCCGGTGACCGGCCCCCGCACGGAGCGGCGACGGTCATCCGGTGAGGGAATCCTCGGTTCCCTCACCGGTCATCCCTCGGCTCGATTCCCGGCCGAAGCCGGTCGGACGAAGGAAGTCCAGATGACGGCACATCAGACACAACGGCCGGGGAGCGGGCCATGGTCGGCCGAGCCTCTTCCGGACCAGAGCGGGAAGCTGGCCCTGGTGACCGGGGCGAACGGCGGAATCGGCCGGGTGATCGTCCGTGAGCTCGCCCGCGCCGGCGCGCGGCTCGTGCTGGCCTGCCGCAGCGCCGAGCGCGGCCTCGCGGCACTCTCCCGGCTGCGCGAGGAGGTGCCCGGATCACAGGCCGAACTCCGCATGCTGGACCTGGCGAGCCTCGCCTCGATCCGGGAGTTCGCGGCCACCTGGGACCACGACCGTCTCGACCTGCTCGTCAACAACGCCGGAGTCGTGATGGTCCGCCGGGGACGGACGGTCGACGGGTTCGAGACGCACATGGGCGTCAATCACTTCGGCACCTTCGCGCTCACCGGGCTCATGCTGGCCCCGTTGCTGAAGTCCGACGAACCGCGCGTGGTCACGGTCGCCAGCGAGGCGCAGCTGGCCGCCCGGCTCGACCTGGACGATCTCGACTCCGCCCGGCGCTACAGCTCCGTCCGTGCCTACGGCCGATCCAAGAAGGCCAACCTCTACTTCGCCCTCGAACTGCACCGCAGGGCCTCCGCGGCGGGCGTGCCGCTGCGGAGCATGGTCGTCGCGCCCGGCATGACCGACAGCGGAGTGCTGACGAAGGAGACCGACACGGCGGGCGGGATGTCGAAGGCGGCCGCACGGCTGGTCTCACGCCTGATGGCGCAGCCGGTCGACAAGGGGGCCTGGACCACGCTCTACGCGGCGACCGAGCCCGGTCTGCCGGGCGGCAGCTACGTCACGCTGAACGGCTTCCTCCAGATGCGCGGCGACAGGCCCGTGCGCCGAGACGGATACCGTGCGGCGAATGACGAGGCCATCGCGCGACGCCTGTGGGGCATCTCGGTCGAGCGCACCGGCGTGACCTTCGATGCGCTCAACGGTGTCGGGCGAAGCTGAGGCCGCCGCCGCTCGCATTCCCGCCGGCGGCGTCCTGTGGGGGCCGTCCACGGAAAGCGAGAGGATGGGCGGCCGCGACGGATTCGGTATTCGCGCGTTCGAATATCGCGACCGGATTCGTCTTCCGGAAATTGACACGCGCATATTCATTTGCTCGGCGCCCTATGGGCTGAATCCGACCGGCGGACCGGTGAGCGGTTCGAAGTTCATGGTGCCGACCTGTGCGCGACGGCCGAAGGCCGCCGGCGCACGCCCCCTAAAAAGGAACAGCGAGCAATCTCAGCGAAGACAGTACGCCCGATCGGGCGGCATTCTTGGCCTCAACGGGGCGGTTATGACGACGGCGTCATCGGCCGGACCCTCAACGAAGGGGACGCATGATGGTGTGCTTTAAGCTTCTCGGCAGTCTTGAGATAAAGCACCGCGGCCGGACGTGCACGCTGACCGCGCCGAAGCAGCGCCAGGTCATGGCCTTGCTCCTGCTGCGGGTCGGCCGGCTGGTGCAGATCGGCTCGGTCATCGAAGAGCTGTGGGGGGACGATCCGCCCCGGAGCGCGTCGACGACCGTACAGACCTACGTCTACCAGCTGCGCAAGACCATCGACCGCGAGGGGCTCGCACCCGGCGGTCAGAGCCTGCTGTCCACCCAGCCGTTCGGCTATCTGCTTCAGATCGAGCCGGCCCAGCTCGACGTATGCGTCTTCGAACAGCACGTGACGGAGGGGCGGCGGTTGCTCGACGCGGGACAGCCCGAGCGAGCCTCGGAGCGGCTGCAACAGGCACTCGATCTGTGGACCGGGCCGCCCCTGGCCGACGTCACCCAAGGGCGCCTGCTGAGCACGGACGCCGTGCGGCTGCAGGAACAGAGGATGCGCGCCCTGGAGCTGAGGATCCAGGCCGACGTGCAGCTCGGCCGGGACCGCGACCTCATCGGTGAACTGCGCTCTCTCGTGGCGCGCTACCCGCTCCACGAGTGGTTCCACGGCCAGCTCATCGAGACGCTTCACCGCGCGGGCCGGCGTGCCGAGGCGATGACGGCCTACCGGCAGCTCCGCGCGCTGCTGAACGAGGAACTGGGGCTCGATCCCTCACCCGAGCTGCAACGCCTCCATCTGCGAATGCTGGCGCCGGGATCGGAGCCCGTGTCGTCCCCGCGTTGGTCCGCGGGACTGGCGCTGCGTGACGTCGGCCGCCCCGCTGCCGCCGTCAGCGGTACCAGGCGGGGCCGCTAGCGACGTCGCCCACGGAGCCGACCTCCTTGGCGATGGCCATGACGTACCGGCCGTAACTGGACTCGGCGATCTCGGCTCCGAGCTGGTGGCACTCGTCCACGCTGATGAAGCCCTTGCGCAAGGCGATCTCCTCGATACAGGCGATCCGAACCCCCTGGCGTTCCTCGATGGTCCGGACGTACTGGCCGGCTTGGAGGAGTGCCTCGGGGGTCCCCGCGTCGAGCCAGACGAAGCCCCGTCCCAGGTTGACGAGGCGGACCTTTCCTCTCTCCAGATAGGCGCGGTTGACGTCGGTGATCTCGAGCTCGCCGCGAGGCGACGGCCGCAGCCTCCGCGCGATCTCGATGACGTCGTTGTCGTAGAAGTACAGCCCGGTGATCGCCCGGTTGGAGCGGGGGCGCTCCGGCTTCTCCTCGATCGATATCAGGCGGCCTCTCTCATCGACCTCGCCGACTCCGTAGCGTTCCGGGTCGTTGACCGGGTAGCTGAACAGGACGCAGCCGTCGACGTTGGTGACGTTCGCGGCCAGCAGGTCGACGAAGGAATGTCCGTGGAAGATGTTGTCCCCCAGGATCAGCGCCACGGGTTCGTCGCCGATGTGGTCCGCGCCGACGAGAAAGGCGTCGGCGAGTCCTCGGGGCTCCGACTGCCGTGCGTAGCCGACGCGGAGCCCGAGTTGTGAGCCGTCGCCGAGCAGGCGCTGGAAGATGGGCAGGTCGACGGGGGTGGAGATGATGAGGATGTCGCGTATCCCGGCGAGCATGAGCACCGAGAGGGGGTAGTAGATCATCGGCTTGTCGCTGACGGGGAACAGCTGCTTGGAGACGGCCAGGGTCGCGGGCTGGAGCCTCGAACCCGTGCCGCCGGCGAGGATGATCCCTTTCACTTCACGCTCCCGGCCGTCGACTTGAGACTGTGCAGGCACGCCAGCAGGCTGCGGGCCTCGATGTTCAGGTAGTGGCCGTGCCTGACCAGCTCGCCGAGCTGGTGCGGCGCGAGCCAGCGGAAGCCGGGCGGCTCGGCCACCGCGTCGGGGTCGACCTCGACGATGACGTAGCGGTTGCGGGCGTGGAAGAACCGGCCGCCTTCCTCCGACAGCACGGCGTCGAACCTGATCCGCTCCTCGTCGGCCCCGAGTACCTCCTCCAGGAACCGCGGCCGTGCCGCGGCCGGGAGATGCTCGTGGTTTCCCGGAGTGCACTGCACCGTCGGCGCCAGCTCGATGACGTCGGCGTATCCCGGCTGCGCCGACGCCCGTGCGAGCACGTGCAGCACACCGCCGATCGAGCCGGCGAGGAACGCGATCACACCGGTGCCGACCGGCCTGATCATCGGTTGGTCCCATCGCTCGACCTCTCGGCCGGCCGCCTGGACCCGCACCCCGATCACCTCGAAGAAGCGCCCGCTGCGATGGTGGATCCGGCCGGCGGTGCGACGCCAGCCCTTCACCTCGTCCAGCGGCACCAGCCGGGTCCGTATGCCGGTCACCGTCCGTGCCTCCGTGATCCAGCTGAGGACGCCGGTCGCGTCATGGAGCGCGCCGGCGGCCGGATCGCAGGAGCGGACCAGCGCGGTACGGAAGCGGTCGGAGCCCGGCACGTCGAACATCGGCGTCAGGTCGGTGCCGGTGACGGGAAGGCAGCCGAGCACCGTCCGGGTGTCCATGTTGACCGTGTCGTCGCGGGCGAGCAGCGCGTGGATCTCACCGAGCGTCAGCCACCGGAAACCGTCCCGTACCTCCACCTCCTCGGCGACCTCGACGACCATGTTGCGGTTGCGTTTGCGGAAGAACCACGAGCCCTGTTCGGACTGCCGTACGTCGACGAGGACCCGGTGCCGTGATGCGTGCCGGAAGTAGTCGAGGTAAGGCACGGGTCTGCCCCGGTGGACCCGCGTGTAGTTGCTGCGCGTGGCCTGGACCGTCGGGGACAACTGGACTCCGTTGTGGTTGCCGGGTTCGGCCTTGGCCTGCAGCAGGAAACGCAGGACCCCGTCGAACTCCTTGGCCAGGATGCCGAGGATCCCCACCTCGGGCTGGTGGATGACCGGTTGGCTCCAGGAACCGACCGGGCCGTCGGCGGCCTCGACCGCCATGCCCTCGACGCTGAAGAACCCGCCGCTGCGGTGGCCGAGGTTGCCGGTCGTCGCGTCACGGGTCCACCCGCCGAGGTCGTCCAGCGCGACTCGATCCACCGCCATGGGGAGACGGCCGGCGGAACGGGCCAGCCAGCGGACGGACACGTCGGGCTCCGTGTGCGCACCGTGCGCGGCGCGGCCGGCCGCGGCCGCCGGGGCACCGGAGGGACGACGGTGGCTCCGGGACAGAGCCGAGGCGGCCAGCCGCGCCTGGACAGGGGCGCTGCGACCACCGATGTCGGGCGCGACCAAATTCATGATCTCTTCCGCTCGGTCGGACTCATGGCGTGTGGAGTATGGCTCTCCGCTCTCAGGGCCGAGTCGAACGTCGCTTTAGAGATCGTCGACGGGGAGTCGAAACGGCAGGCCTGGTGCGGCCGTGAGCGCTCTCCGGGCGCCCCGGGTAGGAACTACTCGGCGATCTTTGTGCGCATGGTCCAGCGGAATATCGCTCGCTCGGTGCGGTGCCCGTCCGGATCACTCACGATCTCGAAATGCTCATAGCCGTTACGATGCCTGAGTTTGATCTTCGTCTCGGTGGCGGCGGCCCGAACCGTCCGGGCGGCCACGGGAATGTCGGCGGGTCCTCCGATGAGTACCGCTTCGAAGGTGTCCTCACCGGATGTGAGCCGATCGATTTTCGCCATCGAAAGTCCGCTCCAATCGGCGCTCGCTCGCGCATGCCGGCAAGGTCCGTCCAGGTGGCCTGTGCCGGCTCGGGAAATGTGGTCCGGTCCTTGTTCACCGAAAATCAGACCGCACGCATGCGTATCGTCATCGGCAGGCTCGACGGCCCGGCCGAACTCCGCGCTCTGGTCCATTCTGACACCGCCGGATCGGTAGAAAGTCCGTGAAAAAAGACGCTGTCGGCCTACTATCGGCCATTGTGTGTCGAATGTGAATCTCGCACATCTCCAGGATTGCTAATATCGGCCGGGAGGCGATGCGCGTGCGGGGGTGTGGCGTGATCTTCGGGCCCGGCGATGCGGGTGACATCGCCCGGAGCGGGGTGGTGAGGGGGCGGGGGCGGCCGGGATGTGCCACCGGATTCGGCGCGCGATGACTCTTTTCGGTCAGCGTGATCTCGCTGGCCGTGGCGTTATGGGCTTGATTAGGGTGGACCGAATCTGGATTTTATGACTTGAAATTCAAATAGGTCACGACTTGTCTGTATTAAGAGTCATCCGAAATTGAGCTCGAATATTCAGCGTCAGGGGATGGCTACGTTCAGTCAGTTTCTTCCTGGACTCTTCCGGTCTTCTATAGCTTCTCTTGATGTCGACAAGCTTCCCCTTGACCGTTGCACTGGGCCGGTTTTGACTTGGCATCTTGAGACGTCTGACACGTAAGGGGGGCCCGTGCGGCGGGAGATCAGCCATGTTATGCATGTGATAAGACATCGATATCCTGAGGACCTTTCTCTCGAAGAGTTGGCTGCGGTAGTCAATCTGAGCTCGTGTTATCTGTCGCGCCTTTTCTGTCGGGAAATCGGAGTGCCGCTGACGCGTTTTCTGGGCGGTGTGCGGCTGGACGCCGCGCGGCGGAAGCTACTGTGCACCGACGAGAGCGTCGCCGACATCGCCGCTCAGGTCGGCTGTGCCAGCCTCGGGACCTTCACGACGCGTTTCACGCGGACCATCGGAGTCTCGCCTGGCCGGTACCGGCACGCCGCCCTGCTCGGCGAAGGGGCGGCCGGCTTCGGGGGAGATCACACGGGCATGCCGTTCGTGCACGGTTCGATCCTGATCTGGAGTCGTTCCGCCGGGCTGCCGGCCGACCGTGCCGCCGCCCTCACGGCCGTCCCGCTTTCTTTCCCCGGCGCGAAGCCCGTGCGGCCCTGCACCGGCGAACACTCCTACGGCTCGACGCACATCGCCCATGTGCCCCCCGGAGACTGGATGATCAGCGTTTCGACCGTCGGCGCGGGCGGCGAGGTCGTGGTGCCGACGGCGATCATCGGGCCGATAACGGTGACCCCGGGGGCGGCCGTGCCGGTCGAGCTGGATCTCCAAAGCCTGATGGAAGGCGACGCGCCGATGCCCGAGCGTTCCCGGTCCGGCTGTGGGACCGAGTCCGACTTCTCGTTTCTGATGGGCGAACACCGGCTGACCTGCGGTGGCCCGGCCGTGGAGCGGGTGCCGACGCTGTGAGGCCCGTCGTCGACGCCGGCCAGTCCGTACCTGATGGAATCCCTGGTATATCTGTGAGAAATTCAGGGAAAATAGCGGCACATGGATTCGTGTATGCCCGTTCCGCTCTTCCCTATTCTGCGGCAACGGCAATATGGGAGATGCATTCGGCGCAATTCCGTTCCTAGGCTGGGCTCGGGTGGATTGATGTCCCACCTCGCCGGGCCGTTCGTCGAACATGTGGGAAGGATTCGTCGTGGAGAGCACAGCGCAGTCTTCGGTTCCGCCGGGAACCGACCCGTCCATGCCCGCGCGGATCGCCGTCTCCGCCTCCTCGCCGGGTAAACGAACGCCGGACGGCGAGGTCCGCGCGTGGTTGTCGGCGGCGGTCGAGCGCACCCCCCTTCAGGTGAAAGAGGTGCCGCTGGACACGCTCGACGGCTGGCGGGCCGACCCTGACACCGGAGCGATCTCCCATCGCGACGGCGGGTTCTTCACGGTCGAGGCGATGGAGAAGCACGCCACCGTGCACGGCTCCATCTCGCACACGAACTATCCGATCATCGTCCAGCCGGACATGGGCACCCTGGGCATCCTGATGAAGGACTTCGACGGTGTGCCGCACCTGCTGATGCAGGCCAAGGTGGAGCCGGGCAACCGCGCCGGCGTGCAGGTCGGCCCCACGGTCCAGGCCACCTGGAGCAACCGCGACGCGAAGATCCCCTACCTGGAGTTCTTCACCGAGCCGGACGGGCACCGGGTCGTCGCGGACGTCCGGCAGTCCGAACAGGGATCCTGGTTCTTCCGCAAGCGCAACCGCAATGTGATCGTCGAGACCGTGGAGGACGTCGAGGTCCTCGACGGCTACCGATGGTTGTCGCTGAAGCAGGTCTACGACCTGCTCGCCGAGGGCGGCCGGGTGAACACCAACGCATGCTCGGTGCTGTCGTGTCTTCCCTTCTGCGGCGCCGGGTCCGGCCGGGCCGGAACGAACGATGGCGACGCCTTCCGCTCGGCGCTGGCGCGCTCCTGCGAACCGGGGCAGCCGTCGGCCCACAGCACCACCGAGATCCTGAGCTGGCTGAGCAGGGCGCGGACCTACGGCGACATGAATGTCGAGCGCATCAACCTGAACGACGCCGACATGTGGCACGTGTCCGAAGGCCGGCTCTCCCACCGTCAGTTCAAGTTCTTCGACATCTTCGGGGCCGACGTCACGCTCGGCGACGACCGGTGGACGCAGCCGATGATCCGTACGGCGGCGGACGGCCTGGTGGTGTTCCTCGCCAAGAACATCGACGGAGTGCTGCACGTCCTGGTCAACTCCGTATTCGAGGGCGGCTATGTGGATGTGGCCGAGTTCGGGCCGAGCCTGCAGTGCATCCCCTCCTTCTACGACGCCCTGCCTCCCGACTCCTATCCCCGCTTCCTCCAGGAACTCAAGGAGGCCGATCCTCGGCGGATACGGTTCGAGACGGAGCTGACCGACCAGGCCGACATCTTCCATGAGGCCGGCAGCCGCTACGTCATTCTGGAGACCGAGCTCGATGTCGAGGGCTCCGGCGACGGCTACGGCGACTTCCGGTGGGTGACGGTCCACCAGCTCGCCGAGCTGAACCGGCACAGTTACTACCTCAACCAACAGGCCCGCAATCTGCTGCTCTGCCTGCAGAGCATGTACGCCGGCGTCTGACCGATGAGACGAGGGTTTTGGAGGAAGGCCGGTGGCTTTTCTCCAGAACCGGTTCCGCGAACGCCCTCGGGCGTCGGGACGGTCCCGCGGAGAGGTGAACGGCCGTCCGCGTCGCCCATGGCGTCCGCCCGTGCGGAAAGCGGGTGGCCCTTCGATTCCGTGGACTCCGTCGGATCCGACGTTTTTGCAAGCTGTTCAACCGACCGCAATATGAGCGGTGACAGGTGGCGCGGGGCAGCGCAGTCTGGAAGCGTTGGCAGTGCTGAGACCGATGTGCCTTGTTGTCGACGTCCCGTGCTCATTCCGTGCTCAGGCCCGACATCGGAGGTGATTGGACCATGCCAGAGGCGGGACGATCAGTTCGGCTGGAGCTGCTCGGCCGGCTGCGGGCCTGGCGTGACGATGCGGAAGTGAAGCTGGGACCGCCCAAGCAGCGTGCCGTCCTTGGGTTTCTCGCCGGGCGGGTGAACGAGGCGGCCGGCATCGACGAGATCATTGACGCGGTCTGGGGCGATGCCGTCCCGGCGACCGCGGCGAACGGTGTGCACACCTACATCGCCGGCCTGCGTAAGGCGCTGGAGCCGCGGCGCGGCCGGCGCGACACCGGCGAGGTGCTGGTCTCGACCGGCGGTGGCTACGCGCTTCGCGTCCCGCCCGAGAACGTCGACGTCGAGAGGTTCCTGGAGCACCTGTCCGCGGCTCGCCGCTCGTCGGCCGACGGCGAGATCACGGAGGCACTGCACGCGTTCGACCTCGCGTTGCGCCTGTGGCGCGGTGAGGCGTACGCCAACGTCCCCGGGCCCTTCGCCGACACCGAGCGGGCACACCTGGGCGAACTGCGGACGGCGGCCATCGAGGACTGGGCCGCCCTCATGCTGGACGCCGGGCGTCACACCGAGCTCGCCACAGTGCTGTCGGACACCATCGTCAAGCACCCCCTGCGCGAGAGGCTGCGCTGGCTCCTCATGCTGGCCCTGTACCGGTGCGGCCGGCAGGCCCGCGCACTGGCCGTCTACCGGGAGACGCGACATCTGCTGATCAAGGAGCTCGGCATCGAACCAGGCCCGGAACTGCAGAAACTGCACGAGCAGATTCTGGGGGGTAGTCCTGAGCTCGCCGTACCGGCCGGCGCCGGCCGGGGAACGCCGGCGGCGTCGCAGGCCGAAGGGCACAGCGGAGGACCGGCGTCCGTACGCCCGGCGCAGCTGCCGCCGAGAGTCCGGGGGTTCGTCGGGCGCCACGAAGAACTCGACCGGCTGCGTACGATCATCACCGACGGGTTGGCGCAGACCCAGGGCAAACCCACTCTGGTCGTGATCGACGGCGTCGCCGGGTCGGGCAAGACGACTCTGGCCCTCACCGCCGCACATCAGTTCATCGACCGCTTTCCCGACGGCCAGCTCTTCATCAACTTCGGCTGTTTCGGCACGCGCCGGGAGCCCATGGACGCCTCGGAGGCGCTGGCCTCCTCATTGCAGAGCCTGGGAGTGGACCGGCGGCAGCTGCCCCGCGACCTGGAAGGGCGAGCGGCCCTGTACCGCAGCCTGCTCTACGACCGCCGCCTCCTCATCGTGCTGGACGACGCGGCGAGCCCGGATCAGATACGCCCGTTGATCCCCGGCGGCCCGGCGTGCGTCCTGGTCACCAGCCGCCGCAGGCTGAGCGGATTCGTCGCGCGGGACGGAGCACATCGCATCGACCTGGCCCCCCTGACGCTCACCGAGTCGGTGACGCTGCTCAGCTATCTCCTCGGCGCGGAGAGAGTGGCCGCGCAGCGGGAGGACACGGTGCGCATCGCGGAGATGTGCGGCCACCTCCCGCTGGCCCTGCGGCTGGCCGCGGAACAGCTCATCGACCCGGAGATGCCGTTCTCCGAGCTCGTGGAGCGCTACACGCCGAGACACCGCAGGCTCGACCGGCTCGCCGCCGACGGCGATCCGGAGACGACGCTGAGGGAGGTCTTCTCCTGCTCGTATCAGGCGCTCGACCCTGAGCCGGCGCGTATGTTCCGGCTGCTGGGCGACTACGGCACACCGTCGTTCTGCGTCGCCGAGGCCGCCGCGCTGGCGGGCATTTCGTGGAGCAGGGCCCGGCAGATTCTCGAGGTCCTCGTCGACAACCACCTGCTGGAGGAAGACGGCAAGGACACCTACCGATTCCATATTCTGCTCGCGACCTACGCCGCCGAATGCTCGTGGCAGGAACCAGAAGCCAGCCGGAAGGACGCGGCGCGGAGAGTGCTTCATTACCAACGCACCGTGAATGGTTTCCACGGTGGCGTCGACGAGCTGCGAATCTCCTCGGTGCATTTCTCGGCTCGGCTGTAGCCGATCTTCGGATGGTTGTCTCGGTGTCCATTGTGGCGCACCGTATTTTTGTGCTGGACAACATTTCCTCTCGTGCCTGGAATAATGGGGTCCGATCAGGATTTTAGGGCCACGGAGCATCCAGATACCGTGCAGAAGCCCTAAAGGCAAAAGAACCCACAATGGGTGGCATGCCGACCGTGCGCGTATGGACGCATGCCGCGGTGGTACGCGGTTCGACCTGACCGCCCCATGACCCGCCAGACCTGATCCGTCGCACCAGCCATTAAAGGGGTTCTCGTTGACCAGTCATCAAGTGCAGCTCTTTCTCCTGGACGTGACGCTGATCGTGGTGCTGGCACGCGGGCTCGGCGTGCTGGCCGGGCGTGTGGGGCAGCCACCCGTGGTAGGCGAGATAATCGCCGGCATCCTGCTCGGGCCGACGCTGATGGACGGCAGGATCTCGGACGCACTCTTCCCCGCGGAGGTACGGTCGTCCCTCACCGGGGTCGCGGATATCGGGCTGGCGCTGTTCATGTTCGCCGTGGGTCTCGAGGCGGACGCGGGCGCCTTACGCGGCCGGGGCCGGCTGGCCGTCGGCGCAGTGGTCGGAGCCAATGCCGTCCCTTTCGCGCTGGGCGTCGGTCTGGGTTTCTACCTGCTGCGCACACATCCGGTGCGAGGTGCGTCGCCGACCGCGTTCGTGGTGTTCGTGGCCCTGACGATCTCGGTGACGGCCTTCCCGGTGCTCGCGAGGATCATCGAGAGCCGGGGGCTGTTCGCCACGACGCTCGGCGGCCTGGCTCTGGCGACCGCCGCCATGGTCGACGTGGTGGCCTGGGCCGAACTGGCCGTCGTCCAGGCCTTGATCGGCGGCGGAGCGGCGTTGTGGCGTACGGCGTTGTTCGTTCTTTACGGCGCTGGTCTGTTCCTCATCGTCCGGCCTCTGCTGCACAGGCTCATGCGGGCGGAGTGGAGCCGGCGTCTTCCGACGGCGTGGACCTTCCCCGTGGTCATGGCCGGAGCACTGCTGTCCGGGGCGGCCACCGAGGCGATGGGCATGCACTTCATCCTCGGTTCCTTTCTCTTCGGGATGGCCATGCCGCGCACCGGCAGCGCCGCGTCGCATGCCGATCTCAGTGACGGCGTCGGCCGGCTCACCTCAGTGCTGCTGCCGGTGTACTTCGTGGTGGCGGGGCTGCAGATCGATCTGACGTCTCTGTCGATCTCCAGCATCTGGCAGTTCGGCGCCATCCTTCTCGTCGCGGTGGCAGGCAAGGTCGGCGGGACCTATCTGGGGCTGCGAACCCAGGGCATGCCTGCGCGACCCTCCATGGCCATCGCGGCTCTGATGAACACGCGGGGGCTGACCGGACCGATCGTCGTGGGCGTCGGCCTGGAGATGGGCCTCTTCGACGGTGAGTTGTACTCGCTCATGGTGGTGATGATGCTCATCACCACCCTGATGACGGATCCGTTGCTGTCGCTGACGTTCCGCGGCTCCGTGGAGGTTCCCGGTTCCGTACGCGGGGACGGAGAGTCCGCGAGACGGCGTGTGACGGCGCGACCCTGATCCGGTCGCGGCCCAGGTCGGCGGGGCGGGCCGCGGCCGCCGTGCTCCGCCGGCCACGTCCCGCCGGCCCGCTGTCGCCGAGCCGCGCACCACGCACAGGCCTTCGCTCAGGCGGCGTTCACCAGCGGGTCCAGTCCCGGTAGGGCGAGCAGGATCGGCGGGCGGGACCAGTCCAGCGCGCGAGCCCGGAGCTCGACGTACGGAGACGCACCCGGGCCGACGGTGATCGGCCCCACCGCGTCCCAGAGCATCGGGGGTTCCGAGGCCTGGGCGGCATAAGGCGCCGCGGGGTCGGGTGTGCCGTACGCCACCGCGTGCAGGTACCAGGTGCCGGCGGGAACCCCGCTCAGCACGAACGCTCCCTGACCGTCGATGATCTGCGACGCGACGGCGGGGCCTTGCAGGATGATCGACTCGGACAGCCCGATGTAGAACTTCGACCGCAGGTCGCCTTCGGCCGTCGCGTGGCCGACCACCGTCCCCTCGTGCTGGGCGGCTCCGCACAACCGGTCCAGCGTTCTCGCGGGGGGAACGCTCCAACCGCCCTGATGCAAACGCCGGTACTCAGTGGGGGAGACTCCGACGGATCTGGTGAAGCGACGCGTGAAGGTGCCGGTGCTGCTGTAGCCGACCTCTGCCGATATGTTCGCGACGTTGAGCGAGGTCGTCAGGAGCAGCCTCTTGGCCTCCTGGAGCCTCACGGCACTCAGGAATCTACCAGGAGTCACTCCGGTGACCCGGCTGAACATCCGGAGAAAATGGAATTTGCTTACCATCGCGTGTTGAGCGAGCTCGTCCAGGCTGAGTGGTTCTCCGTGCCGTTTGTAAATCGTTTCGACGGCGCGCCGGACAAGGTGTTCCATGCTCTGGCTCCTCTACGGTCTTCGAGTCGATGAACAGCGGCTGATCAAATGGAGAAGTTTTATGTGCATGTAAGTCTGTGCTGCCGGGGCCGCATGTCCGTGTCCATCCTTCGTTTCGTTGAACGTCGGCTGAGAGCATGAACGGGCCTGGGTAAGGCTGTGGACATCGATGTTTCTCGCGCTGTTGAGTTCGTGCACGGCGCTGAGGTGCCTGTATGGAAAGCCGGTCGGTGTTACCGAGGGCATTGCGGGTCGTCACCTCCTGTCAGGTGAGCCTGGCATTCGCTACCCTCGGTCGCTATGCGAAGCCGTGAGTAAAACGGAGAAACGAGTCCGGATGTCAAACAGCCATCCGCATGTTCGCAATACTCGCCGAACGGCGGCGGTCATGTCTTCTTCGCTGTTGTCTGACTCGTTATAAGACAACTAGTGCGACAAGTGGTCAGGAGATATGGTGCACCCCGGCCAGGCATTCCTTGTGCGGTGCCGAATGCAGAAAATATGCAGGCGAAAGCGATCAGACGGGTTTGGCATCGCTATTCGGCGCGTGCCCGTCCGCCTGATTTTCGCCGAGCCGATTGGCGCGACCCAGGAGGTACGGAACCAAGCTTGCCGACCCGCGCTTGCAGATCACGCACAGCGCGCCTTCAACGGCCGCATATGTGGTGTGCCGAGACCGGGCCGTGCCGGCCCTGCGACGGGCGAACACCTGGCGCGGAGCATCGCCGTGGCGTCGGATGAGGGCTCCGGGACCGGGCGCCGCGCTCGAGCCGATTTCGAGCAGGGCTCGAGCCGCCTGAGAGAGGGCGCATCTACCTTCGGCGGGCAGCATCCACCGGTCGAAGGAGAGGTTATGGTCCGTACCGTACACCGCGTGATCGTGCCGCTGATCTGCGCGAGCGTACTCGTCGTGACGGGGGCGCTGGCCGCCGCCGCCCATGTGGTCCTCCGTCCCAACACCGCGACGCAGGGCGACTTCACGAAGCTGACGTTCCACGTGCCCAACGAGGCGGAGAGCGCCGACACCGTCAAGGTCAAGATCGTGCTGCCGGACGCGCAGCAGGATCTCATTCCCGCAGCCGTCGTACAGACGAAGGCCGGTTGGACCGTCAATACCGAGAAGCGGAAGCTGGACACGCCGGTCGTCGTGGAGGGTAAGGAGATCTGGGAGGTCCTCAGTTCGGTCACCTGGACCGCCAAGGACTCCACCGCCAGGATCCGTCCCGAGCAGTTCGACGAGGTCGCCCTGTTCGGCGGGCCGTTGCCGAGCGTCGACAAGATCTACTTCAAGGCGTACCAGTACTACAGCGACGGCTCGGTGGTGAGCTGGGACCAGATCCCGAGCGACAGCGACCCGAACCCGGCCCACCCGGCTCCGGCGCTGCTGCTCAGCCCGCCGGGCGGGACGCCGAGCGGGCAGTCCGGCGCGACGGGCGAGCACGCCGCGTTCAACGGCGCCGGCGGGGTGCGCCTGACCGCCGCGGAGGAGAAGACGTCCGAGGCCCGGCCCACCGGGTCCTCGATGCTGTCCGCCGCCGTTCCCGTCGCGGTACTGCTGCTCGGCGGCATGGCCGTGGGGCTTCTGCTCGGCCGGCGGCGCTGGGCCCGTACCAACCAGGGCGAGTAGGCCCGCAGAGGCGCGGGAGCCCCGTACGCGCCGAGAGGCCCGTGAGGGTGGAGAACGGGGCTTGGGACATCAGGGGAGGGGCTCCTGCCGGGAGCCCCTCCCCTGATGTCAGGTCGTCCGGCCGGCGGATGGCCGGCCGCTCGCCAGCCAGGCGCCGATGCGCGCGGCGAGGCGGGGGAGCCGGTCTGGCGCGATCATGGAGAAGTGGTCTCCGGAGGCCTGCTCGGACTCGATTCCGGGGCACACGGAGCGCCACGCGGGCAGGGTGTCGGGCCGATCGGGCTCATCGGCCGCGACGAAGAGGAGCACACGCTGGTCCAGCGGCCCGGGACGGTAGGCCGCCAACAGCGCCAGCTCGTGCTCCTGGACGCGCTTCAGGTGCTCGTAGCCGGCCTCGTCGACGTCACCGGGGAGCAGCCCGTGGGCGACCGCGGCGTCCCGGGCGATCTTCGTGTGGGTGCCCGGAGCGGCCGCCCGCAGCGCGGCCACCGCGTCCTCGGGAGGCGGCCCCAGCCGGAGCGTACGGAGGAAGCCGATGTGGCGGTCGGCGTCGGTGAGCGGGAGGTGGATGTCCCTGATCTCGGTGTCGAACATGACGACCCGGCATTCGTGGCCCTGCGCCGACAGCTGGCGGGCCACCTCGTAGGCGATGGAACCGCCCATCGAGGCGCCGCCGAGGAGGTAGGGCCCCTCGGGCCGGTGCCGCAGCAGTTCCTCGCGGTACCCGGCCGCCATCGTCTCCAGGTCGGGCGCGAAGGCGGCGTCGGAGCCGTCGACGAGAGGCCGGCTCTGGAAGGCGCGCACCGGTCCGGCCCAGGCCTGGGCGAGCGGCCGGTACGGCGCCACGGCGCCACCCAGGACGTGGAACAGGATCAACTCCTCTCCCGCACCGTCACCGAGGTTCACCATGCAGGAGACGTCCGGGCCGTGGCCGGCCACGAGGCCGGCGAGCCCGCGTACGGTGGCCGCCTCGAAGACGCGGCCCATCGGGATGTCGACGCCGAGTTCCACCCGGATGCGGTTGACCAGCCGCAACGCCAGCAAGGAGTTCCCGCCGAGATCGAAGAAGTCATCGTCGGGGCTCACCGACGGCACCTCGAGAAGCTCGGCGCACAGCCGGCCGAGCCGTTCGGTCAGGTCCTGGCCGGAACCGTCCGGACCCGGGACGCCGTCGCCCTCCGGCAGGTCCGCCGCGGGCTCGCCCGCCGACCGGACCAGGGCGAGCGCCGCCGCGTGGTCGACCTTCCCGTTGGGGGTGAGCGGCAGCGCCTCGACAACCTCGATCAGGACGGGCACCATGTAGCGCGGCAGCCGGGCCGCCAGGTGCTCGGCCACCGTGTCCCGGCCGGGCCGTTCGCCGGGTTCGGCCACCACCAGGGCGACGAGCCGTTTACCTCCGGCCGCCTGGTCGACGCACACGACACATTCGCGGACCAGCGGATGAGTACGGCAGGCGGCCTCGATCTCGCCCGGCTCCACCCGGAAACCCTGGATCTTGACCTGGCGGTCCTCGCGGCCGAGGAACTCGATGGTGCCGTCCGGCCAGTACCGCCCCAGGTCCCCGGTGCGGTAGAGGCGTTCTCCCGTCACGGGGTGATACACGAACCGTTCGGCCGTTCGCTGCTCGTCCCGCCAGTACCCGCGGGCGAGGCCGATCCCGCCGATGTAGATCTCCCCGACGGCCCACGGCGGGCGTACGTCCAGCCGGTGGTCGAGCACCTTCATCGTCTGATTGGTCAGCGGCCTGCCGTACGGCACGCTCTGCCACCGCGGGTCGACGTCCTCGACCTCGTACACGTTCGACCAGATCGCGGCCTCGGTCGCGCCGCCCATGGCGATGACGCGGGTCGCGGGCCAGAGCGCGCGCATGCGGCGGGGCAGTGACGTCGGCACCCAGTCGCCGCTGAGGAGGAACGCCCGCAGCGGCGGCAGGCCCAGCTCCGGTCTCTGCTCGGTGACCTCCACCAGCATCTCGGCCAGGGCGGGGACCGAGTTCCACACGGTGACGCCGTGTTCGCGGGCGGCGGCGGCCCACGCGAGCGGGTCGGGGCGGGCGGTCGCGTCCGGGATCACGAGCGTGCCACCCGCCGCCAGCGTCCCGAACACGTCCCAGACCGACAGGTCGAAGCTCAGCGACGAGATCCCGAACACCCGGTCGCCGGGGCCGAGGCCGATGCGCCGGTTGACGTCCGCGATGGTGTTGAGCGCGGCGCGGTGCTCGATCACCACGCCCTTGGGCCGTCCGGTCGACCCGGAGGTGTAGATGATGTACGCCGGGTCGCACTCGTCGCCGTCGGCCTCCGGCGGCTCGGGTCCGGCCTGGAGTTCGTCGACGTCCAGCCCGGTGAGGGAGTCGCCGGCACCCAGATCGGGCACTCGGTGCGACTGCCGCAGCACGACGGTGGCCGAGCACTCCTGGATGAGGAAACGGATGCGCTCGGCCGGCAGGTCGACGTCGACCGGGCAGTACGTCGCGCCGGCGCGCAGCACGCCCAGGACGGCGACGACCTGCTCCCAGCCCTTCGTCATGACGACGGGCACGACGTCGCCACGGCCGATCCCCTGAGCGTGGAGCCGGTCGGCGACCGCCGCGGACAGGCGCTCCAGCTCCCGGTAGGTGAGCGAACGCCGGGCGGACCGGACGGCGACGGCGGTGGGACGGCCGGCGGCCTGGCGCAGGAACCCGTCCTCGAGCCGGCCGGGAGGGGCCGGGGCGGTGGTGTCGTTGGCGGCGGCGACCACGGCGCGGTGCTCCGGTGGCACGGGGTCCGGCCGTGCGTCGGCTCCGTCCGGCCCGGCCAGCGTCTCGAGCATGCGCCGGTAGGACTCCACCACGGCGGCGGGCAGTCCCGGAGGGAACGCCTCCTCGACGAAGTCGATGTTGGAGAAGATGCCTCCGTCGAGGGCATCTCTGATCTGGTTGTCGACCAGGACCTGGGGGGTGTGCTGGACGCGTTGGACGAGCCGGAACGCGGGCCGCCCGGGCGGCATGCTGTCGAAGCCGGGTCCCTGGTTGTTCGTGAACACGTACGGGAAGGCCGCGCGCTGCGTCCAGCCGTTGCGCTTGGCCAGCTCGCGGCTGATCCGCACGGCGGTGACGTCCTTGTTGGCCATGTCGCGCCAGAGCCTGCGCTGCAGGCGCTGCGCCCGCGCCCAGAAGTCCTCGTCGTGGCGCAGGTCGACCTCCAGGGGAAGGGTCGCGCTGCGCTGTCCCACGACCTGTTGCACGCCGGGACGGTACGCGATGTCGTACTGGTGGACGAAGTTCAGGCAGAAGTGCGGGGTCTCCGCCCACGCGCCGAGCGCCTCGGCGAACACGTGCAGCAGGGCGGTGCTCGGCAGCACCCGGTGCTTGCGGAAGTTGGCGCAGAACCGCCGCCACTGCTGTTCGGTCAGCCGGCTCGTGCGGCCGGTGAACCAGACCGAGTCGATCCCGGCCGCCTGCCGGGCGGTCGGGAGCCGTGGTGCCTCCGGCAGCGTGTCGAGCCGCTCCTCCCAGTAGGCCAGCTGCCGGCGGAACTCCTCGTCGTCCTCCCGCGCCAGCCGGGACAGCCGCCACTGCCGGAAGGTCTCGTGCACGGGCGGCAGCTCGATGCCGGGATTCTTGTAGTACTCCAGCCAGTCGCTGATCACCGTACGCATGCTGGATCCGTCGAGCAGGATGAGGCTCATCCTGAGGTGGACGCGTACGCGGTGCGGCCGTAGGCGGCTCACCACGACCTCGAACAGCGGCCACCCGGCCGGATCCAGCCCCGCGCCGCACATGCGCTCGCGAATCTGGCGGATCGACTCCTCCTGCCGGTCGCGGTCCAGATCGGTCAGGTCGATGACGGGCACCCGGACCCGCGGGGTCTCCTCCACCCCCATCACCCGCTGGTACCCGTCCTTCGACATGACGGTCCGCAGTTGCTCGTGCCGCTCGACCACCTTGTTCACGGCGTCCTCGGCGCGCCCGGGATCGAGACCGACGATCTCCGACTCCAGGTAGTAGTTCTGCCGCCCGCCCAGCTCGAAGACCCGGCTCCGGCCCACCATGTACGCGGACTGCAGATCGGTCAGCGGGAACCGGTCGGGGAGAGCGGCTCCACCGGCCGGAGGAGCGACCGACGGAACGTCCGGCTTTGTCGTCGTCACGGGTTCCTCCCACTCCGTTCGTCGTTCGCCGGAACCGCGCCCACGTCGTTCACGGGCCACGGCACCGGCAGGTCCCGGCCGATCTCGGGCAGGACCTCCTGTGGCGTGTCATGCAGGTAGAAGTGCCCGCCCTCGAACGTCCGCACGATGCAGCGGACGGACGTGTGCGCCCGCCAGGCCCGCAGTTCGTCGAGCGTCGCCTCCAGGTCCGCCGCGCCGCCGAACACCGAGATCGGGCAGTCCAGCGGCGGGCCGGGCCGGTACCGGTAGGTCTCCACCACGGCGAAGTCCGCCCGCAGGGCCGGGAGGAGCGGGGACATCACGTCGGGATCCTCCAGGAACTCCGGAGGCGTGCCGCCCAGCTCCCGGAGCCGGGTGAGGAGGTCCGGCAGCGGAGCGTCGTGGATCGGCGGACGCCGTGAGGGGATGTCGGGCGCGGGCCGCCCCGACACCATGAGCCGAGCGGGCTCGCCCAGACCGCGGCGGCGCAGCTCACGGCAGACCTCGAAGGCCAGGAGCGCCCCCATGCTGTGGCCGAACCACACGTGTGGCCGGTCCAGCAGCGGAGCGATCTCCTGGACGAGCGCCCCGACGACGTGGCCGACCCGGGTGAGCGCCGGCTCGCGGAAGCGGGACTCCCGGCCGGGCAGCCGGATCGCGACGACCTCGACGTCGGGGGGCAGATGGCGCGGCCACGGACGGTAGACGGCGGCGCCGCCCCCGGCGTGCGGCAGGCAGAACAACCGCAGCCGCGGGGAGGGGACGTGGTTCCATCGCACCGTCCACGAGCCGGCCTCGGGCAGTGTCCTGGTCCGGGTCACAGCATCCACGTGGCCACCCTTTCGCCGAGCATGACGCAGGTCAGAGCCGGCGGCGCGCTGACCGGTGACGGCATCACCGAGGCGTCGCAGACCACGAGTCCGTCGACCTGGTGGACCCGGCAGCGTTGGTCCACCACCGCCAGGTCGTCGTCGCCCATCCGGGCCGTCCCCGACGCGTGGAAGAGCGGGCTGATCCAGCGCCGTAGCGACCGCCTGAGCAGGGCGTCGTCGCCGACCATCCGGTCGGTCCAGATGACGGTCCTGCCCAGGTGCTCGCTCATCGGCCCGGAGCGCAGGATCGACCAGGCCGTACGGACCCCGCCCATCAGGCGTTCCACGTCATGCCGATCGGTGCCCAGGCCCAGCACGATCTCGGGAGCGGAGTCCGGTTCGGGACCGGTGACCGCGACGTGGCCGCGCGAACGTGGAGTGAGCAGCACGGTGGACACCATCGCGGCGATCCTCCCGCCGAGCATGGGACCGACCCGGGGCACGTCCGCGGTGGTGACACTCGCGGCGAGGAAGATCCCGAGGTCGGTGTCGCCTCCGGCGCTCGCCGCCCGTGCCATCACCTCGTACCACGGCATCCCGGCCCGGCAGACTCCGGGACGGGGGGTGGCCAGGATCGGCACGGCGGGATGGTCGCACAGGTCACGCCCGACGCCGGGCAGGTCGATCAGCGGCCGGATCCCCGACGCCGCCAGGCGCCGCGGGTCTCCGATGCCCGAACGCTGGAGGATCAGCGGCGTGCCGACGCCGCCGGCGGCCAGGGTGACGCGCCGGGCGCGGACCTGCCGCGGCCGGCCGCCCGTGACCACCTCCACTCCGGTCACGCGCGCGCCGTCCAGCAGCACGCGTACCGCCGAGCACCGGTCCGCGACGGTCAGGCCGGGACGATCCCGCGCCAGGGCCAGGTGCGTCCGCTCCGAGGACATGCGCCGCCCGCCCAGCTCGTTGCGGGGGATGAGCCCGGCCCCGGATCCGCCGCCGCCGTTGAGGTCCGGCAGCTCCGCGATGCCCAGGTCGCGGCAGGCGCGGAGAAAGGCGCCCGCGAGCGGGCTCAGCTCCGGCGCGGTCGCGCGGCGGATGGGCACCGGCCCGTCGAGGCCGTGGTCCTCGCCCTTGAAGTCCGCGTCGGCCTCCAGCCGCACGTAGTGCGGCAGGACCTTCTCCCACGACCACTCGGGGTTCCCCGCCGCGGCCCACCGGCTGAAGTCGGCCGCGGTCCCGCGGAGCGCGATCGCGCCGTTCACCGCGGATGTGCCGCCGACGGTCCGACCGAGCGGGTAAGGGCACTGGGGACCCCCGGCCTCGAGGTCGGCCGAGTACGCCCAGTGCCGGCCCGTCAGCACGGGGATCCCCGACGCGCCCGGCGGCGTCCCGTCGGCGGCGTGGTCCGGCCCGGCCTCCAGCACCAGCACCCGCCGTCCGGGATCCTCCGAGAGCCGTCCGGCGAGCACGGCGCCGGCCGTACCGGCGCCGATGATCACTTCGTCCCACGGCTCCGGGCTCTCCAGCGGGCCGCTCACGACATGCCGAGCCGGTCGCGCACGGCGACCGCGAGCTCGGCGATCGTCGGGCTGTCGAACAACATCTCCAGACCTTCCTCGGCGGTCGCCTCCAGGCCGAGTTCGTCCTGCATCCGGTCGATGATGCTGACGGCGTGCAGGGAGTCCCCGCCGAGCTCGAAGAAGCTGTCCTCGACGCCGAACTCGTCGTGCTCCAGCGCGTCCCGCCAGATCGCGAAGAGCGTGCGCTCCAGTTCGTCGCGCGGGCCGACCTGGCCGGAGGTGTCCGCCTCGTCCCAGGGCAGGGGAAGCGCCGCCGAGTCGACCTTGCCGTTCGCGTTCAACGGCAACCGGTCGAGGAAGACGTAGTGCCGCGGCACCATGTAGGAGGGGAGCAGTTCCTCGAGGTCGCCACGCAGCCCCGTCGCGTCCGGCCGTACCGCGCCGGCGGGGGCCTGCGCCACCAGGACGTGCTGGACATGGACGTCCGTGACCGCCGCCCCGTCCGGGATCGAGCCGAACACCGCGAAGCCGGCACCGGCGACGCGGTCCCGCCACTCCGGCACCGACAGCAGGGGACCCTGGCGCTCGCCGTGGCCCTTCGCCAGACCTTCCAGGAAGGCGACGGTGACGAGCTGCTGCAGGGAGTTGGCCGTGCCCTCGATGAGCACGAACAGCCCGCCGGGCGTCAGCAGCGACCGCAGATGCTCCAGGCTTCGGTCCAGGTCGGCGGCGTCGTGCATGACGTTGGCGGCGACGACCACGTCGAACGTGCCCGGCGTGACCCCTTGCTCATCCGGTGCCCGGTCGATGTCGAAGGTTCGGTAGTCGACGATGCCGTCATCGCCGAAGCGTGTCCTGGCGCGCTGGGTGAAATAGCGTGAGACGTCGGTGAACGCGTAGCGGGCCCGTTCGGCCGGCAGCTCCGGCAGGACGTGCTCCGTGGTCGCGCCCGTCCCGGCTCCCACCTCCAGGACGCGAACGCTGCGGTCGGCCGGCGTGCTCCGGGCGAACGATCCCACCACCTTCGCCGCGATCCGGTTCTGCAGGCGCGAGACGGGGTTGAGGGCGTAGAGCGCGTCGGTCACCCGCGAGTCGCCGCCGGGCAGCAGCAGGCTGAGCGGGCTGACCTCGCCTCGCAGCAGTCGTACCTGGTTGCCGGCGCAGTCGCCGAAGTAGCCGAGCAGCGACTTCGCGGCGTCCCGCGCGTCGATGGCGTCCAGCCCACGGGCGATTCGCGCGTCCAGCTCGTCCGCGTCGAAGGGGCGCTCACAGCGGAACTCTCCGGCGCGGCCGGTCGCCACCAGGTACCCCTCCGCCTCCAGGACCGCCATCCATCGGCCGAGGAGCCCGCCGTAGACGGGTTTGAGGCCGCACCGTTCCACGACCTCCGTCCCCGTGGCGGTGTCGCCCGACGAGCGGAAGTACCCGAGGCGGGCGAACGTCCGCGCCATGAGCGGCGGGCACAGCCGTTCGACGGCCCGCCAGGTTTCGCGGTACCGCGCCAGTTCCTCGTCGAGCTCGGCGGCGCCCCGGGCCAGCTCCGCCGCGCCGGACGCGATCGCCGGTTCCCAGGCGCCGCTCGCCTGCCGGGTCGCGTCGCTCGTACCGTCCGGCCCGGCGGGCACCACGTACGCCACCAGGTGCCGCCGTCCGGTCCGGGGTTCGGTCTTCACGCTCACGACGGACTCGGCGACGCCCGGCCGGCGTTCGAGCGCGGAGTTGATCTCGCCGAGTTCGATCCGGTAGCCGTTGATCTTGACCTGCTGGTCCTCCCGGCCGAGGAACTCGATGTCGCCGCCCGGCAGGTAACGGCCGAGGTCACCGGTGCGGTACAGCCGCTCTCCCGTCTCCGGGTGGATGACGAACCGTTCGGCGGTCCGGTCCGGGTCGGCCCAGTAGCCGCGCGCCACGCCGACGCCGCCGATGTAGATCTCCCCGGTGCTCCAGACCGGGCACGGCCGGAACCGGCGGTCGTAGACGTGCAGGGTCTGACCGCCCAGCGGTTTGCCGTACGGGATCCTGGACCATTCGGGGGGAACCTCGCCGATCGGGTAGCACACCGACCAGATCGACGCCTCGGTCGCACCGCCCAGGCTGATCACTTCCGCGCGGGGATGCAGCGCGCGGATCGAGTCCGGAAGCGACACGGGGATCCAGTCGCCACTGAGCAGGACCAGCCGCAGGGCCGAGGCCGACCCGGCGTCCGTCCCATGCACCTGCGCGTCCGTCCACGCCTGCATCAGCGCGGGCACGGAGTTCCACACGGTGACACGGTGCCGCCGCACCAGTTCGGTCCAGTGCGCGGGATCGTGGTGCCGGTCCGGGGACGGCATCACCACGGTCCCACCCGCCGCCAGCACGCCGAAGATGTCATAGACCGACAGGTCGAAGCTGAGCGCCGAGAGCGCCAGGACCCGGTCGGCGGGCCCCACCCGGAAGCGGCGGTTCATGTCGTTGATCGTGTTGGTGGCGCCGCGGTGGTCGATCATGACGCCCTTCGGCCGGCCCGTGGAACCCGACGTGAAGATCACGTACGCCAGGTCCCCGGCCGCGGGGGAGTCCGGGAGCGGATCGGAGCCGGCCGCGACCACCTCCGGGTCGGCGAAGGTGACCACGCGGACGTCCGGCGGCCACGACAGCCGGTCCCGGAGCCGCGGGGTGGTGATCACCGTCCGCGCGCCGGCCTGGTCCAGCAGGTCCGACCGCCTCGCCTCCGGCCACTGCGGGTCGATCGGCAGATACGCGGCGCCGGAGAGGGTCACCCCGAGTACGCCCGCGACCTGCTCCCATCCCTTGTCCATGATCACGCCGACGAGCGAGCCCGGGGCCGCTTCGAGCTCTTTCAGCCGGCGGGCCATCCGCCGCCCGTACGCCACGATCTCCCGGTACGAGCGCTCACCGTCGGCGCCGATCACCGCGGTCGCGTCCGGAGTACGGGCGGCCTGCGTCTCGACGAGCCCGCACAGAGTGTCGCCCGGTCCGGCCAGGGCGGCCCGGACCCCGGTGTCGTTGGCGCGGTCGCGCTCCTCCGCCTGCCAGGCCGGCAGCACGGCGAGGGAGTCGGCCCGGTCCCAGGCGTCCTCGTCCTCCGCCAGCCGGTCCAGGACACTTCCATAGACGGCGAACATGTCGTCCAGCAGCCCGGCCGGGAAGAGCGCCTCCACGACGTCCCAGTTGTAGGCGAGCTCTCCCTGTTCCTCCGCCACCTGGTGGTCGAGCCACACCTGGGGCGTCTGGGTGAGCCCGTAGACCTGTTCGCCGAAGAACCTGATCCCGTCCGAGGGATCCTGCTCGGGCGCGCCGAGGACCAGGGCGCTGGTGAAGACGATGGGCATCGCGGCGTTCGGCCCGCTGCCCAGACGCCGGCTGCGCTCCCGCTGAACCCGCACTCCGCTGTAGGCCAGGTGCTCCATGTCGCGCATGAGCTGTCGCTGGACCCGCTGTGCGCGCTCGGCGAAGGACGCCTCGGCGTCCGCCCGCACCTCGAGCATCGTCAGCGTGGTGAAGTCGCCGATGACCCGGTCGATCTCCGGGTGCGCCTGCGGCCGGTTGAACAGCGTCAGGTTGAGGGTGAAGTCCGGTTGCGCGGACCACCGCCGCAGCACCTCCGCGAAGGCGGTCATCAGCACGGCCGAAGGCGTGACGCCATGTCGCCCCGCGGAGCGCTTGACCGCCGCCCACCGCTCCCGTGGGAGACGGGCCTGACGGCGGGTGAACTCCGTGCGCTGGAGCTGGGAGGGCTGGACCGCCAGCGGCAGCGCCGGTGCGGGCGGGAGCGAGTCGAGGCGGTCGTGCCAGTACTCCTCGGCTCGCTTGTACCGGGCGGTCTCCCGCGCCCGCTCCTCGCTCAGCACGAAGTCGCGGTAGGACAGCTCGAGCGGCCGGGGCGCCCAGTCCGGGTCCTCGTAGAACCGCCGCCAGTCCTCGAAGAACAGGTAGAGGCTGAGCCCGTCGAGGATCATGATGTCGAAGCTGAAGAACAGGTGCAGCCCGCCGTCGCCGATCCGCGCCGCGCGGATGTCGAACAGCGGCCATGTGTCGGTGGACAGCGACTGGTGGTCCATCTCGGCGCGGATCCGACAGATCGCCTCCGCCTGTTCGTCCGGCGGCGGTGACGCCACGTCGGTGACGCTGATCTCGTACGGCGGCACCGTACGGAGGACGCGCTGCCGGCCGTCGGGCTGGACGACCGCCCGGAGCATGTCATGGCGTTCGATCACCTTGTTCAGGCTCTCGTTCAGCCGCCGGAGGTCCAGGCCGCCGCCGGCCAGCTCGAAGTACAGGTGTGTGGAGACGCCGCCGAGCTCCACGGCCGAGCCGCGCCCGACCCAGTACGCGTGCTGGATGTCGGTCAGGGGAAACGGTTCGTACCGCTCGCCGGGCTGCGGGACGATCGCGGGAACCTCCTCCTCGGGCCCGCTGCGCCGCAGCAGGTCGATCAGTTCCTCCCGGTTCAGCCGCAACCTTTCCCGCAGTTCCGCGGTCAGGGCCCCGGCGGGCGCGAGCACGTCCAGGCGCCCGTCGGTCATGCGCAGCCTGATGCCGCGCCGGTGAAGTTCGCTGAGCAGGTCCTGCGCCATGAGGCCTTCCTTCCATCCGCTCGCCGTCGGCTGGTCGCCCGGCGGAACGCGCGTCATCGCTGGTTGAACGCGGCGGCGACGGCCGACGCCGCTCGCGGGTCGCTGAGCAGGGTGTGATGGGTTCCGGGAATCGAGGCGGTGTCCACCGCGCCGTGGGTCAGCCGCGCCCATCCCCAGTCGGGTGACGCGGAGTACGGGTGGTCGGCGAACTCGCTGACGGTGCCGTCGCCCGCGCGCAGCACGGTGACGTCGGCGGCGATGGCCGGTGCGTGGTAGGAGTTGCAGGCGCGGACGACGCCCTGGAACACCGCGAGTGTGGCGGCCAGGTCGGCGATGTCCACGTCGGGAGCGCTCACTCCCTGCTCGGCGGCCAGAGCCAGCAGCCGCGCCAGCGTCTCCTCTGCGGTCGATCCGGTCTCCGGGACGCCCGGCGGGACACGGCTCGGATCGAACCCGATGCCGAGGTCCTCCAGGAACCACAGCAGCAGCCGGCGTTCGTCGACCTCACGGGTGGCGAGGGGCGCGGGCGCGTCGATCACCACCACCCGGTCGACGGTCTCGCCGAGGCCTTCCAGCCGGTGGGCCATCTCGAAGGCGATCACCGCTCCGGAGGACCATCCGCCGAGCCGGTACGGTCCCCGCGGACGGTCCTCCAGCAGGGCACGGACGTAGAGATCGGCCAGGTCCTCGACCTTCTCCAGGGGAGCCAGCCCGTCGGCGGGCCCGGGAGCCTGAAACGCGTCGGTCGGCCGCCGGAGCAGCTCCGCGAGCGGCTGGTAGCACAACACGCCGCCGCCCGCGGGATGCACCAGTGACCAGGGTTCCCCGACCTTGCGGGTGTTCAGCCGGACCAGGGGCGACCACACGCGTTCGGCGGTCTCCAGGTACTCGGCCAGCCCGGCCACGGTGCCGTGTTCGAGCATCGCGCTGAGCGGCATCCGGCGGCCGAGACGTTCGGACACCTGCGCGATCACACGCAGAGCCGCGAACGACTGCCCGCCCAGATCGAAGAAGTCGTCGTGTACGCCGATGGGCCGTCCCGTGGACAACAGGGACTCCCAGATCTCCACCAGAACGGCTTCCGTGGTGTTGCGCGGTGCCGTGTACGTGCGCTCGGCCTCGGCCTCGGGCCGGCTCATGGCCTCCAGGGCGCGCCGGTCGAGCTTGCCGTTCGCGGTGAGCGGGAGAGCGTCGAGCACGGTGACGCGGTCCGGGACCATGTAGCCGGGCAGCCGTTCCGCGAGGGTGCCGCGCAGCGCGTCCGGCTCGATCGGCTCGCCGTCCGGCGTGCCCACGACGTACGCGGCGAGCTGCTTGCCGGAACCGGACGACCGCGCCACCACGGCCGCCTGCCCGACCCGCGGGTCGTCCAGGAGCGCGTGTTCGATCTCCCCCGGCTCGACGCGGAAGCCCTGGATCTTGACCTGGAAGTCCGCGCGGCCGAGGAACTCGATGTCGCCACTCGGCAGATACCGGCCCAGATCTCCCGTGCGGTAGAGCCGCTCACCCGTCCGGGGATGGGTGACGAACGCCGCCCGCGTCTTCTCCGGGTCACCGAGGTACCCCATCGCCACGCCGACGCCCCCGATGTGCAGGTGCCCTGCGGTCCAGGTGGGCGCGTCCCTGCCCAGGTCGTCGAGCACGTACCACGTCTGGCCCGCCAGCGGCCGGCCGTACGGGATGCTCGGCCACTCCGGATCGACGCGGTCGATCGGGAAGTGGATGGACCAGATGGACGCCTCGGTCGCGCCCCCGAGGCTGACCACGGTGGCGTTCGGCGCCACCGCCCGGATCCGGTCCGGCAGGTCCACGGGGATCCAGTCGCCGCTCAGCAGGACCGTGCGCAGCGAAGGAAGCCGGGCGCCGGTCGCCGCGGCCTCCTCCACCAGGAGTTGCATGAGCGCGGGAACGGAGTTCCAGACGGTCACGCCGTGGGACCGGATGAGCTCGATCCAGGACGCGGGGTCGGTCCGTGAGGCCGGCGGCAGCAGCAGGGTCGCACCCGCCGACAGGGAGCCGAAGATGTCATAGACCGAGAGGTCGAAACACAGGGACGAGACACCGAACACGACGTCGCCTGAAGAGATCCCGAACCGCGTGTTGATGTCGGTGACGGTGTTGAGCGGGCCGCGGTGGTCGAGCATCGCGCCCTTGGGACGGCCCGTGGAACCCGAGGTGTAGATGACGTAGGCGAGTTCGTCGGGTTTCCGCACGACCGGAGCCACGGAGCCGGCGGATGTCTCCGATTCCTCGCCCTCCTCACCGCCGCCCACGGTCAGCACGGGCGCCCGCGTGAGCGCCGCCAGCCGTCCATGCGACGCCGCGTCGGAGACGACCGCGCCGGCGGCCGTGTCCATGAGCAGGTACTCGATCCGTTCCTCCGGCCAGGCGGGATCGATGGGGACGTACGCGGCACCGGCGGTCAGCGCCGCGAGTACCGCGATCACCTGGGCGCGTCCCTTGGGCAGCACGACGGCGGTCAGATCGCCGGGCCGTACGCCGGCCGCCTGGAGCCGTCCGGCCAGCCCGCGGGCCAGGTCGTTCAGCTCGGCGAAGGTGACCGTGCCGTCCGCGTCGACCACCGCCGGCGCGTCCGGGCGTTCGGACGCCTGCCGGGGCAGCGCCTCGTGCAGCAGAGCGGGCGCGGCGGCCGGGGAGGAGGCGTTGAGACGGGCCCGCTGGTCGCACTGGTCGGCGGGGAGCAGCTCGAAGGCGTGCTCGCCCCACGCCCGGTCGTTCTCGGCCAGCCTGGTCACGGACGCCCGGTAACCGGCGGACATCGCGTCGATCAGGCCGGTGGGGAACGCCGCCTCGATGACGTCCCAGATCACCCAGAGGCGCCCGTCCCGCAGCTCCCAGAACTCGGTGTCCAGGAGAGTCTGCGGCGTCTCCAGCATGGAGTGGAAGGGCCGTACGGTGGGACCGACGAAGAGCGCGCTGCCGACCGCGAACGGGCAGATGGCCCGGCCCGGCGTCCGGCGTACCCGGTTGAGCTGTTGCAGCACGTTCGCGCCGCTCCAGTAGGACTGCGCCACGTCCGCCATGACCTGCGCCTGCAACCGCCGCGCCCGGTCGGTGAACGGCTCGTCGTGCCGCCAGTCGACCTCCAGCGGATACAGCGAGGCGAACTGGCCGAGGATCTCGCCGCTCTGCGGATGCAGCGGCAACCGATGCGTGACCATGTTGTTGAGCAGGAAGTGCCGGGACCCGCTCCAGTAGGAGAGGATCTCCGCGTGGGCGGCGAGCAGCGCGTTGGTGAGGGTCAGCCCGCGCGCCTCCGCCCGCTCCTTGAACCCCCGCCACAGCTCCGGTTCCAGGAACAGTTCACGCCGGTACATCCTCGACCTGCCCCGGTGGGCGGTCCCCGGAACGAGGGGGAGGTCCGGGGCGTCCGGCCAGTCGGCCATCCGGTCGCACCAGTACTTCTCCGCCGCCCGGCCCAGCGGTGACGTCTCCAGCTCCGCGAGAGCCAGCACCTGGTCGCGGAAGCTCAGTTCGAGCTCGGGCAGGACGTCATCCGGATGGTGGTACAGGTGCATCGCCTCGTTGATGAGGCGTGTCCCGCTCGGCGCGTCCGTGAACACGTTGTTGTTGTTCCAGTGGAGGCGGGCCCGGCCCTCGCCGTACAGGCTGATGTGAGGATGCAGCCAGGGCCAGCGGTCGTGCGGGGGCTCCTCGCGCTGCAGACGTGCGCGCGTTCGCCGCATCTGGGCTTCGGCCTCGGCCTCCGGCAGTCCTCTCAGGTCCGAGACCGTCACCTTCACCGGCGCGAGGTCGCGTACCGTCTGCACCCGCATGTCGTCCCGGACGACCACGATGCTGCGGCGCTGGCGCCGGATCGCCTTGTTGAGCGCCTCCTCGTAGCGCGCCGGGTCGAGCTCGTCGAGGTCGAACTCCATGTACTGGTGCGGGCGTACGTGGTACTCGAACCCTTCCCGCCCGCCCATGAGGAACGACAGCTGCAGGTCGGGCGGGGTGAACGGCTCGTACAGGCGCTCCCCGTCCGGAGTGATCGTGGGCAGCTCCGCCTCGCCGTCGGCGCCGGCGCGTGTCTGGGCCAGCCAGCCGACCAGCTCCGCCTTGTGCCGGGCGAGGCCGGCGCGCAGCTCGGTGGACAGCCGCCCGCGAGGCGCGATGACCTCGATCCGGTCGTCACCGACCAGCTTGAGTCTCACGTCCGCGCGCGCCAGGTCGGCCAGCAGCGACGAGACCGTACGGGAATGAGGTTCGTCCATTTCCTATCTCTCCTTCAGATGGCGGCGCCGCCCGCGGGGCCGGGAGGAGTCACAGCGTCAGGACTTCGATGTCAGCGGGGTCGTCCGCCTCCTCCTCGCCGGTGGTCAGGACGTTGCGGACGGCGAGCTGACGGCAGATGGTCTCCGCGACGTCCAGTGCCGTTCCGCCGCCCAGCAGGAGCTCCGCGGGAATGTCGACCCCGAAGTCCGTGCGGAGGCGCCGGCGGAGCCGAACGGTCGTCAGCGAGTCGAGCCCGAGGACGTTCAGGCGGGTCTGAGCGAATCCGGCGGCCAGCTGGTCGCGCTCGGTCACGTTCATGCCGAGGAGGGCCGCCACCCGGTCCAGCAGCTCGGCCAGAACGGCGTCACGCGCGGCGTCGTGATCCGTCAGCGCCAGCGACATCAGCTCCTCGACGCGGCCCGGGTCCGCCGGTTCGGGCTCGGCCAGATCCGCGGGAACCAGGTCGGCGAGCAGGGTGTAGGGCTGCGCGCCCTGCGTGGCGGCGGTGTAGCGGCGCCAGTCGACGGCGGCGAGGCCCACGTGCGCGGCGGTCTCCGCCGGAAGGTCGGTCAGCGCCCGCAGCGCCCGCTCGGTGGGCAGCGCGCTCATGCCCTTCGACTCGAGCCGGTCGGCCAGGCCCCGCTGCGCCACCATGCCGGTCTCCGCCCACGGTCCCCAGCTCACGCTGACGGCGGGCCGGCCCTCATGGCGGCGGGCGGCGGCGAGCGCGTCCATGAAGGCGTTCGCCACGACGTAGCCGGACTGCCCGGCCGAGCCGATGAGCGAGGCCATCGACGAGAACAGCACGAAGAAGTCGAGATCGTCGTCGCGGGTGTGCCGGTCCAGGTTCCACGCCCCCCGGACCTTGGGGTCCATCACCTGCTCCAGCCGTGTCGGCTCAAGGTCCGCCAGCAGGGCGTCGGCCGTAACGCCGGCGGCGTGCACGACGCCCCGAAGCGGCGGCATGTCCCGGCGTACGAAGTCGAGCAGTTCGGCCACACTCCTCGCGTCGGCGAGATCGGCCCGCCGCAGCTCGACTCGTACGCCTCTGGCCCGCAGTGCCGCGACGGGCACCGGCTCCTCGTCGGGGAGCGAGCGCCCGGCCAGGACGAGCGAGCACGCTCCCTCGTCCGCCAGCCGCCCGGCGACCGCGAGCCCGAGGCCGCCCAGCCCGCCGGTGATGAGGTACGTGGCGTCGGCACGGACCTTCAGCGCCGGCCCCTCGCCCGCCGCGTACCCGGCCTCGCGGAGCCGGGCCTCGAACCAGCGATCACCTCGGACGGCGAGGTGCCCCGAGCCGGGAAGCGCCGCGGCTCTGCGCAGTACGGTCCGCAGGGCGGGCATCGGCGCGGCGCGCTCCCCGTCGACCTGGACGCACTTGAGGTCCGGGTACTCCGCGATGATCGCCTTGGCGGCGGCGGTCCAGACGGCCTGGGCGGGATCCGGCGGGCCGTCCTGGCCGCGCCGCGCGCTCGCGGCCGATGAGCAGATGACGATCTGCGGCAGCTCGTCCGCGTAGGCGCGGAGGAAGTGCTTCAGCACCGAGAACCCTCGACGTGCCAACCGGTACGCCTCGGCGGGGCAGCGATCGCCCACGGAGACACCGTCGTGCGGCTCGCCGTCCGGCCCGGCATGCGGGCCGTTCGCGGTCGCCGGGCCCGTTCCTCCGCCCAGGACCAGGCCGGTGACCTCGGTTCCCGTGTCCCGCAGGTCGCGGAACACCTGCTCGGCCTCCGTATCTCCGCCGCCCAGCCGGATCGGCGTCGCGGCGCTTCCGGAAGAGCCGTTCGCCGAGGTGCCGGCGGCCGGGCTGGAGTCGTCGAGCAGGGCGATCACGGTCGCCCCCGCCTCGGTGAGCTGGGCGTGCCACTCCTCGACCTGACGGTGATCAGGCCCGTAGACCAGCCAGGTGCCCGACATCCGGGCGCCGTTCTCGGACGTCTCGTGGGCGAGGAAGGGCTGCCAGGTGACCTCGTAGCGGCGCGGTCGCGCCCCGGTCACCTCGGCGAGCGCCGCGGACGGGACCGCGCGGAGCCGGAGGCCTTCCACGACGGCGAGCGGCTCACCGTCGTCGGAGAAGATCTCCATGTTCATCGCGCGGTCGCCGGAGTCCTGGTGGCCGAGCCAGTGGGCCCGGCACCAGACCCGGGCCGGCAGCGCGGCGTGGACACGGAGCCGGTCGACTGCCGCGGGAAGCCAGAGCGAACCGTCGTCGTCGGCGAAGGCCGCGCCGATGTGCAGGCACGCGTCGAAGACCCGCGGATCGAGCATGGACGTTCCGTGATCCGCCGGCGCGGCGTCGCTCTCGATGAGGCCGACCGCCGTGTCGCCGTCCCGCCACAGCCGTCGGAGCCCGCGGAAGGCGGGGCCGTGTTCCACACCGGCGGCCAGGAAACGTTCGTACAGCCGGTCGGCCGCCTCGGCCGTCATGCGCGTCTCGACGCCGGCCGGTTCGAAGGCCGCCACCGGATCGCGGTGAGACGAATCGGGAATCGTCGTTGCGGACTCGACGGTGACGTGTTCGGTCCACCGGTCGCGCCGTTGCCCTTCGACACGGGCGAAACAGCGCACGCCGAAAGCGTCGCCGGAGGAATCGACGGCCGTCTGCGCTTGAAGCGGTCGGTCGTCGGCGAAATGCATGAACGCGCGGAAGGCGACGTTTTTCAGTGACCAGGACCGGGCATCCGTACCGGCCGCCTTCGCCGCGCCGGCCAATGCCCAGTCGAGCATCGCCGCGGCGGGGAGGACCGGTGTGCCGAGCAGCCGATGCTCACGCAGGAAACCGAGGGAGTCGGCCGTGATCGTCGTTTTGAACCACCGGCTCCGTGGTTCGGCGAGCTCCACCTCGGTCCCGAGAAGGGAATGCGTGGTCGTGTTGTCTTTCGGGCGGTTTTCCGTACGGCCGGTTCGCTCTGTTTGGCGAACCCAGTAGGTGTTGTGTTGGAAGGGGTAGGTGGGCAGGGGTGTGGTGGGGGTGTTGTTGGGGGTGAGGGTGGGCCAGTGGGTGGTGTGTTGCTGAATGTGTAGTTGGGTGAATGTGTTGACTATTTGTTGGTTGTTGTTTTTGTGTTTGTGGAGGGTGGTGATGGTGTGGGTGTTGGGTTGGGTGAGTGTTTGTTCGGTGGGTGGGGTGAGGGTGGGGTGGGGTCCGATTTCGAGGTAGGTGGTGGTGTTGTTGTTTTCGAGGTGGGTGATGGTTTGGGTCCAGTGGGTGGGGTTGCGGATTTGGTTGGTCCAGTAGGTGGGGTCGGTGAGTTGGGTGGTGGTGGCGGGTTTTCCGGTTTGGGTGGAGATGATGGGGGTGGTGGGTGGGTGGTAGGTGAGGGTTTCGGCGGTGTGGTGGAATTGTTTGAGGATTTGGTTGGTGTGGGGTGAGTGGAAGGCGTGGGAGACGTTGAGGTGGGTGGTTTTGTAGCCGTGTTGTTTTAGGAGGGTGGTGATGGTGGTCAGGAGGGTTGTGTCGCCGGTGATGGTGGTGGAGGTGGGGCTGTTGATTGCGGCGATGGCGGCGTCGGGGTGGTTGGTGAGGTCGATGTGGAGTTCGGTTTTGACCAGGTCGATGAGGTCGTGGTGGGGGGTGTTGGTGGCGTGCATGGCGCCGGTGGCGGGGAGGGTGTTGAGGAGTTTGGCGCGGGTGGTGATGAGGGTTGCGGCGTCGGGGAGGGTGAGGACGCCGGCGAGGTGGGCGGCGGTGATTTCGCCGATGGAGTGGCCGGTGAGGTAGTGGGGGGTGATGCCGTGGTGGGTGAGGAGGTGGTAGAGGGCGACTTGGATGGCGAAGGTGGCGGGTTGGGTGTAGAGGGTGGTGTGGAGGAGTTGGGCTTGGGGTGTGTTGGGTTCGGCGAAGATGATGGTGTGGAGGTTGTGGGGTAGGTGTTTGTTGAGGTGGGTGATGGTTTGGTCGAGGGTGTTTTTGTAGGTGGGGTGGGTTTGGTAGAGGTCGTGTCCCATGCCGGGCCATTGGGCGCCTTGGCCGGTGAAGCAGAAGGCGAGTTTTCCTGGTGGTGTGGGGTCTGGGGGTGTGGTGGTCAGACGTGGGTGGGGTTGGTTGTCGGCGAGGGCGTGTAGGGCGGTGGTGAGGTCGGTGGTGGTGGTGCCGGTGATGATGGCGCGGTGTTGGAAGGTGGCGCGGCTGGTGGTGAGGGTGTGGGCGATGCCGATCGGGTCCAGGCCGGGGTGCTGTTCGATGTGGGTGGCGAGGCGGCGGGCCTGTTCACGGAGTGCCGGGAGGGTTTTCGCTGACAGTGGCCAGGCGATCAGGTCGGTGTGAGTGGTTGGGGTGGGTTCGGTGACCTTGGATGCTGTCGGCGTGGCTTGGGGTGGTTGTTCGAGGATGAGGTGGGCGTTGGTGCCGCTGATTCCGAAGGAGGACACTGCGGCGCGGCGGGGTCGGTTCGCCTCGGGCCAGGGCCGGGTCTGGGTGAGGAGGGTGACGGCGCCGGTGTCCCAGTTGATGTGGGGTGAAGGTTCCTCGGCATGGAGGGTCTTCGGCATCCGGGCATGGTGGATGGCTTGGACCATTTTGATGACACCGGCCACTCCGGCGGCGGCTTGGGTGTGGCCGATGTTGGATTTGATGGATCCGAGGTAGAGAGGCTGTTCGGTGCGGTTTTGGCCGTAGGTGGCGAGGAGGGCGTTGGCTTCGATCGGGTCGCCCAGGGAGGTGCCGGTGCCGTGGGCTTCGACCAGATCGATCTGGTCGGGAGTCAGTCCGGCGTTGGTGAGGGCTTGGCGGATGACGCGTTCTTGGGAGGGTCCGTTGGGGGCGGTGAGTCCGTTGCTGGCGCCGTCCTGGTTGATGGCTGAGCCTTTGATGACGGCGAGGATCCGCCGGTTGTTCTTTTTCGCGTCTGATAGGCGTTCTAGGAGGAGGAGTCCGGCGCCTTCGGCGCCGATGGTGCCGTCGGCGGTGGCTGAGAAGGGTTTGCATCGTCCGTCGTGGGCGAGGCCGCGTTGCCGGCTGAATTCGATGAAGAGGCCGGGGGTGGACATGATGGTGACGCCGCCGGCGAGGGCGAGGTCGCATTCGCCGTTGCGGAGTGCCTGTGCGGCCAGATGGAGGGCGACCAGCGACGACGAACACGCCGTGTCCACCGTGACCGCCGGACCTTGGAGCCCGAGAGTGTAAGAGATACGCCCCGAGATCACACTGGAGGCACTGCCGTTGCCGATGTAGCCCTCGTAGCCTTCGGGAAGGAGGTGAAGCCGGCTGGCGTAGTCGTTGTACATGACGCCGGTGTAGACGCCGGTTTGGGTGTTGGTGAGGGTGGTGGGGTCGATACCGGCGTTCTCGATGGTTTCCCAGGCGACTTCGAGGAGGAGTCGTTGTTGGGGGTCCATTGCGGTGGCTTCGCGTGGGGAGATGCCGAAGAACGCGGCGTCGAATTGGTCGGCGTCGTGGAGGAACCCGCCTTCCCTGGCATAGGACTTACCTGGAGCGTCGGGGTCGGGGTCGTACAGTTCTTCTAGGTTCCAGCCGCGGTTGTCGGGGAACGGTGTGATGGCGTCGACGCCCTGGTCGACCAGTTCCCACAATTCTTCTGGCGAGGTCACCCCACCCGGGTAGCGGCAACCCATCGCCACGATCGCGATGGGTTCGGTGGTGGTCTTGTGGACGGTGGTCGTCGTGGCGTTGTTCTCGCCGGTGAGTTGGTGGTGCAGGTAAGTCGCCAGAGCCTGTGGTGTGGGGTGGTCGAAGATGAGGGTGGCGGGCAGGCGCAGACCGGTCACCGTGGCGAGGCGGTTGCGGATCCGGATGGCGGTCAGGGAGTCGAACCCCAGCTCTTTGAAGGTCTGGGTGTCAACGATCGTGTCCGCGTTCGTATGGCCCAGAACGTTCGCGGCGCTCGTACGCACGATGTCGAGCAGCCGCTTTTCCAACTCGGGACCGGGCAGGTCCGCCAGCTGCGTACGAAGATTTGGAACAGCGCCGCCGGACCGCCCAGCAACGGCGGGCGCGAGTTCGCGGAACAACGGGTGCGGGTCGCCCCCCGTGTCCAGCCTTCTGACGTTGATGTTGGCGGGGATGACCGTGGGCCGGGGATGCGTAAGTGCAGCGGTGAAGAGCCGGAGACCCTCCGCCGTGGTCAGGTGAACGATGCCTGCGGTGCTGACATGTCCATGGTCGGTGGTGGTGAGGTGGGCGGTCATTCCGGTGGTTTGTTGCCAGAGTCCCCAGGCGAGGCTGGTGGCGGGGAGTCCGTTCGCGTGGCGGTGGTGGGCGAGGGCGTCGAGGAAGGTGTTGGCGGCGGCGTAGTTGGCTTGGCCGGGGGAGCCGAGGGTGCCGGCGAGTGAGGAGAACAGGACGAACGCCGACAGGTTCTTTTCTTTGGTCAGCTGGTGCAGATGCCAGGCTGCGTCGGCTTTGGGGGTGAGGACCGCATCGAGCTGGTCGTTGGTGAGTTCGGTGAGCGTGGCGTCCTGCAGCGTGCCTGCGGCGTGGACGATGGCCGTCAACGGATGCTGATGCGGGATGGTGGCCAGCAGTTCGGCGAGGGCCTCAGGCTTGGAGGTGTCGCAGGTGGTGATGGTGACCTGCGCGCCGTGTTCGGTGAGTTCATGGTGGAGCTCGGCGGCACCGGGTGCGTGGGGTCCGGAGCGGCTGGCGAGGAGCAGATGCCGGGCGTTGTGGTAGGTGATGAGATGCCGGGCGACGGCTGAGCCGAGGGTTCCCGTACCACCGGTGATCAACACCGTCCGCTCGGGATCGAACCGAATCGGGTCATCGCTGGCGCCCGTTCGCGCGATGTGAGGGATGAGAAGGTGGCCGTCGCGGATGGCGACCTGAGGTTCGCCGCTCGCGATGGCGGCCGCCGGCTCGATTGTGGGGCCGTCGACATCGATGAGGGCGATGCGGTCAGGGTGTTCGGCCTGCGCCGTACGGACCAGCCCCCACACCGCCGCCTGAGCCAAATCCTCCACTGCATCGTTCTCGCCGGTGCTCACGGCGCCCTGCGTGATGACGACCAGGCGGCAGTCGGCGAGTCGTTCGTTCGTGAGGAAGTCACGGAGGAGGCCGACCGTTTGTCGTGTGAGGCGGTGGACACCCTCGGGGACGTCCGCGCTCGACCTGCGAGGGCACATCCAAACAGCGAAATCAGGTATCCGGACTCCGTCATCTAGACCCGCTACGAACGCGTTCAGATCGGGATGGACGCTCATCGCGTCAGCGAACGAAGCGGACAGTTCCGTTTTCTGCTCGTCGAGCAGAACGTAGGAACAAGCCGATGCCGTTCTCGGTGCAATGTGTCCCCACTGCAATTCGAACAAAGAACTGCGACTGTTGCCGGTCGGAAGCTGGGCCCTGCCGACGGGGCGTAGTGCTAGCGCATTTACCGTCATCACGGGCTGGCCGAGGTCGTCGGTGGCGGTGATGCGATAACGGCCGTCGTCTGTCGGATGCAGGTGGACCCGGAGTGCTCTCGCTCTGGTGCCGTGGAAAGCGACGTCGTTCCAGGAGAAGGGGAGGTGCGGCGTCTCGTCGCTACCGTCCGCGGTGAGTGCCAGCGCGTGGAGTGCGGCGTCGAGGAGGGCGGGGTGGATGCTGTAGCCGCTGGTGTCGACGGTGTCCGGGAGGGTCGTTTGGGCGTAGAGGTCGCCGTTGTCGTGTCGCCAGGCGTGGGTGAGGCCTTGGAAGGTGGGGCCGTAGTGGTATCCGCGTTCGGTCAGCTGTGAGTAGAAGTCGGTGACGTCGATGGGCGTGGCGTCGGCCGGTGGTTGTGCGGGGGTGTCCGCCGGGGGCGGTGTGGTGGTGAGGATGCCGGTGGCGTTGCGGGTCCAGGGGGTGTCGGGTCCGGCGTCGGCGCGGCGGGTGTGGATGGTGATTTTGCGTCCGCCATCGTCGTCGGGTGCCTCGATGGTGAGGTTGATTTCGGTGGCAGCGTCGTCGGGGATGGTGAGGGGGTTTTCGAGGGTGAGTTCCTCGATGTGAGGGGTGTTGGTGTGGGTGCCGGCGTGCGCGGCCATTTCGATGAGAGCGCTTCCGGGGGCCAGGGTTGTGTCGTGGATGGCGTGGTCATTGAGCCAGGGGTGGGTGCGTGCCGAGACCTGGCCGGTGAATAGCTGGGCGCCGGTGGTCGGTATCTGAACAGCGGCGGTAAGGATTGGGTGATTGGTTGCTTGCTGTCCCGGACTGTTCGCAGATCTGTGGTGGAGCCAGTAGGTGTGGTGTTGGAAGGGGTAGGTGGGGAGTGGGTTTGTTGTTCCCGTTGTTGGTGGTGTGTAGTTGACGGTGTGGTGGTGGGTGTGGAGTTGTGCGGTGTTGTTGAGGAATTCGGTGAGGGTGCCCTGTTTTTTGGTGATGGTGGGGATGACGTGTGCGGGGGTTTCTTTTTGGTCGATGGTTTGTTGGATGGCGGGGGTGAGGGTGGGGTGTGGGCTGATTTCGATGTAGGTGGTGTGTCCGGTGGTGAGGAGTTTTTCGATGGTGGGTTGGAGTTGGACGGTGTGTCGGAGGTTGGTGTGCCAGTAGTCGGCCGTGAGGGTGGTGGTGTCGGTTTGGTTGGTGGTGACGGTGGAGTGGAACGGCACGCTCGCCCGATGGTGGGTGATGTCGGTGAGTTGTTCGGTGATGTGGGTGTGGAGTGGGTCGATGTGGGGTGAGTGGGAGGCGTAGTCGACCGGGATCAGACGGGCATCGACGCCCTGGGTTTTGCACCGGTCGATGAGAGCGTGGATGGCCTGTGGTGTGCCGGAGATGGTGGTGGAGTTGGGCCCGTTGATGGCGGCGATGTGAACGTCGTCATCGGGGTTGATGTCGTGGTGGGGGAGGGGGATGTGGGCCATGGCGCCGGTGCCGGCGATGGTGGTGAGGGCTTGTGAGCGTAGGGCGATGATTTTGGCGGCGTCGTTGAGGGTGAGGGCGCCGGCGATGTGTGCGGCGGTGATTTCGCCTTGGGAGTGGCCGATGACGGCGTCGGGGTGGATGCCGTGGTGTTGCCATAGGCGGGCGAGGGCGGTCATGACGGAGAACAGGGCGGGTTGGACGACGTCGGTGCGGTTGAGATCCGCAGCCCGACTGGTCTGGTGGAGCAGATCGAGTAGCGACCAGTCGGTGTAAGGGGCAAGGGCTTGATGGGCCTGGTGGATGTGGTCGGCGAACACCGGGCTGGTGGTGAGCAGATGGTGGGCCATGGCGGGCCATTGGGTGCCTTGGCCGGGGAAGACGAACACCACCTTGCCGTTGATCGGTGTCGCCGGCGGGGTGGTGAGGTTCGGGTGATCACGCCCGGTGGCGAGGGCGTGGACGGCGGTGGTCAGGTCGGTGAGGGTGGTTCCGGTGATGACCGCACGCTGATCGAACACGGCACGGGTGGTGAGGGCGTGGGTGATGTCGGCCGGGTTCAGGTCGGGGTGGTGGTCCAGGTGGTCGGCCAGGCGGCGGGCGTACTCACGTAGGGCTTCGGGGGTTTTGGCGGACAAGGGCCACGCCACGACGCCAGACGGCGGTTCGTGGACCCGAGAGGCTGCGGGTTCGGGTGTGGGGGGTTGTTCGAGGATGAGGTGGGCGTTGGTGCCACTGACGCCGAAGGAGGACACCGCGGCGCGGCGGGGACGGTTCGCCTCGGGCCAGGCGCGGGCCTCGGTAAGGAGGGTGACGGCGCCGGTGTCCCAGTTGATGTGGGGTGAGGGGTCCTCGGCGTGGAGGGTTTTGGGTAGCCGGGCGTGTTGGATGGCTTGGACCATTTTGATGACGCCGGCGATGCCGGCGGCGGCTTGGGTGTGGCCGATGTTGGATTTGATGGATCCCAGGTACAGCGGTCGGTCTTCGGCTCTGTTTTGGCCGTAGGTGGCGAGGAGGGCGTTGGCTTCGATCGGGTCGCCCAGGGAGGTGCCGGTGCCGTGGGCTTCGACCACGTCGACCTGGTCGGGTGTTACACCGGCGTTGGTGAGGGCCTGGCGGATCACGCGCTCTTGGGAGGGTCCGTTCGGTGCGGTGAGTCCGTTGCTGGCGCCGTCCTGGTTGACCGCCGTGCCTTTGATGACGGCGAGGATCCGCCGGTTGTTCTTTCGTGCGTCCGACAGACGCTCCAGGAGGACAAGCCCGGCGCCCTCGGACCACCCGGTTCCATCGGCCGAGGCCGAAAACGACTTACACCGCCCATCGGCCGCCAACCCCCGCTGCCGACTGAACTCCACGAACACACCCGGGGTCGACATCACCGCGGCTCCCCCGACCAACGCGAGGTCGCATTCGCCGGTGCGGAGTGAATGCGCTGCCAGGTGGAGGGCGACCAGCGCCGACGAACACGCCGTATCGACCGTGACCGCCGGCCCCTGCAATCCGAATGTGTAGGAGAGACGGCCAGAAGCCACACTTGTAGCCTTGCCCGTCATCATGTAGCCCCCGTAGTCCTCCGGCGCCTGATGCAGATCCGGCCCGTACGGCTGGAATACAACCCCGGTAAAGACGCCGGTCCTGCTTTTCTTCAGCGAATCAAGCGTTATTCCGGACCGTTCGATGGTCTCCCAGGCGACCTCCAAGAGAAGCCGCTGCTGGGGGTCCATCGCGGTGGCCTCGCGCGGAGAGATCCCGAAGAACGCCGCATCGAACTGATCGGCGTCGTGAAGGAACCCGCCCTCCCGCGCATAGGACTTACCCGGAGCGTCGGGGTCCGGGTCGTACAACTCCTCCAGGTCCCAGCCCCGGTTGTCGGGGAACGGCGTGATCGCATCGACGCCCTGGTCGACCAGCTCCCACAACTCCTCCGGCGAGGCCACCCCACCCGGGAAACGGCAGCCCATCGCCACGATCGCGATCGGCTCGCGAGCGCGCTCCTCGACTTCGTGGAGGCGCTCTCGCGTCTGCTGAAGGTCGGCGGTGACCCGCTTGAGGTACTCGAAGAGTTTTTCCTCGTTGTTTGCCATCAGTAGCTGCCTTCGGACTGGTCGCGGTGGTTACTGTCTTCCATTCCTTGGTCGATGAGCGCGAACAGTTCATCTGGACGGCTCGTCGCCTTGATCGTGCGGATCATTTCGCCGTCGGCCGCTTGCTGAACGGTCAGCTTTCGAAGCAGTTCCTGAAGGCGCGGTGCAAGATCACTGGGGAGTTGGCTTATATCGAGTCCGGTGGAGAGGCTCGTCTCCAATTCGTCGAGCTCGGTGAGCAGCGTCGTACCCGGCGGTGCTGGTTCGGGGACGAGCTGCGAACGGAGATATTCGACGAGTTCCTGCGGCGTTGGGTGGTCGAACGCGAGGGTGGCGGACAGCCGCAGGCCGGTCACGGTGTTGAGTCGGTTGCGAAGTTCCACCGCCGTCAACGAGTCAAGACCGAGTTCCTTGAACGCGCTGTCCGGGCCGATGTCATCGGTGGCGGCATGCCCCAGAACCGTCGCCAGCTCGCCACGGACGGTTTCCAGGAGAACCTCGTACTGCTCGTCGGAGGGAAGCTCCGCCAGCCGTTCCGTGAGGAGAACGGGCTCAGGCGCCTGAGCCATGGCGGATCGCTTGGGAGCTGTCGGCGCGCGGCTTTGCAGCAGGGGGTGGGGGTTGGTCGTTCTGGTGTTGATGTTTGCGGGGATGAGGTGGGGGTCGGGGCGGATGAGTGTCTCGTCCAGAAGACGGAGTGCTTGGTCGGTGGTCAGCGAGCTGATGCCGTTGGTGGTGATGCGTTGGTGGTCGGTGGTGGTGAGGTGGGCGGTCATGCTGCTGGTTTGTTGCCAGAGTCCCCAGGCGAGGCTGGTGGCGGGGAGTCCGTTCGCGTGGCGGTGGTGGGCGAGGGCGTCGAGGAAGGTGTTGGCGGCGGCGTAGTTGGCTTGGCCGGGGGAGCCGAGGGTGCCGGCGAGTGAGGAGAACAGGACGAACGCCGACAGGTTCTTTTCTTTGGTTAGCTGGTGCAGGTGCCAGGCTGCGTCGGCTTTGGGGGTGAGGACGGCGTCGAGTTGGTCGTTGGTGAGTTGGGTGATGGTGGCGTCGTGGAGGGTGCCTGCGGCGTGGATGATCGCGGTGAGCGGATGCTGATGCGGGATGGTGGCCAGTAGTTCGGCGAGGGCCTCAGGGGTGGAGGTGTCGCAGGTGGTGATGGTGACGTGGGCGCCGTGTTCGGTGAGTTCGTGGTGGAGTTCGGTGGCACCGGGTGCGTTCGGTCCGGAGCGGCTGGCCAGCAGGAGGTGGCGGGCGTTGTGCTGGTTGATGAGATGCCGGGCGACGGCTGAGCCGAGGGTTCCCGTACCGCCGGTGATGAGGACCGTTCCCTCGGGGTCGAGAGGCGACCCGATGGTCAGTACCACCTTGCCGATGTGGCGGGCCTGGCTCAGATGGCGAAGGGCTCGAGCGGCGTGCCGGACGTCCCAGGTCGTCACAGGCGGCGGTTGGAGCACACCCTCTTCGAAGAGCACGGACAACGCGCCGAGCATCTCCTCGATGTGCTCAGGTGACGTCTGGTGGAGATCGAGCAGGTGGTATTTCACTCCGGGATACGCGGCCTCGACCTCCCCGGGTTCCCGGATGTCGGTCTTGCCCATTTCGATGAATCGGCCGCCACTGCCCAGCAGGCGCAGCGACGCGTCGGTGAACTCGTGGGCCAAGGAGTTGAGGACGACATCCACGCCTCGGCCGCCGGTGTGATCACGGAACTTGGTCTCGAAGTCGAGCATGCGTGAGGACGCGAGACGATCACCGTCGATGCCCTGCTCCTGAAGGACGCGCCACTTCGCGGGACTTGCCGTGGCGAGGACGTGCGCTCCCCAGTGCCGCGCCAGTTGTACGGCCGCCGAGCCGACGCCGCCGGTGGCGGTGTGGACAAGCAGCGTCTCGCCCTTCCGCAGCTTCGCGAGATCCTTCAACCCCTGATAAGCGGTCAGGAACGCTACGGGCACCGCGGCCGCCTCCGCGTACGACCATCCGCTGGGAACGCGTGTTATCAAGCGATGGTCGGTGACGGCCACCGGGCCGATTCCGCTCCGGAAGAGCCCCATGACACGGTCGCCGGGAGCCAGACTCTCGACGCCGGCGCCTACCTCGGTGACGATCCCGGCACCCTCACCGCCGACGCCCGTCCGGTCGTTCACCATGCCCAGGGCGGCCAAGGCGTCCCTGAAGTTGAGGCCGGCCGCACGAAGCGATACCCGGACCTGCCCGGGTCGCAGGGGTGCATCCGCATCTGGCCAGGGAGTCAGCGCGAGGTTGTCCAGTGTTCCCGGGGTTGGGTTCTCCAGCCGCCACAAAACCGACCCGGTGGGCGGAACGAGTCCGTCACCGGGGCCGGAAGCGATGACCCGGGGGACCAGGACGCGGCCCTGGCGTACGGCCAGCTGAGGTTCTTCGCTGCTGAGTGCCGTACGAACAGAGCCCGGCGTCACTTCGCGGAGATCGAGGTCGAGCAGGACGATGCGGCCGGGGTGTTCGGCCTGGGCCGTACGGACCATGCCCCAGACCGCCGCCTGCGCCAGGTCGCGGATGCCCTCGTCGACGTTCGTGGAGACGGCTCCCTGAGTGATCAGGACAAGGCGTTTGTCCGCGAAACGTTCGTCGGTCAGCCAGGTACGCAGTGTTTCGAGGACATGGCCCGTGAGCTCGTGTGTGCTCGCCGGCACATCCGCCACCGGCGAATCCGGGCAGTTCACGAGCACCAGTTCCGGCGACGGCGTACCCGCGTCGATGGCCTGGCCGAGCGACGCCAGATCGGGATACGGCTCGGTGGCATCCTCCGTGAGCGCCGTCACCGCACCGTCCTCGTCGCCCCTGATGAGGACGTACGGGTGAGACCTCACAGCCGCGCCTGCGGGAGAGAACGTCTCCCACCGGAGAACGAACATGTCGTCGCGGCGAGTACGGCCCTCGACCCGGAGCCGGTCGGGCTCGATCGGACGCGCGTCGAGCGCGTCAACGACGATCACGGGGGTTCCGCCGGGGTCAGTGGCAGTGATCCGGACCTGGCCGGCTCCGGTGGCGTGGAGGTGGACCCGAAGAACGGTGGCCCCGTCGGCGAGGAGAGAGACGTCCTGCCAACTGAAGGGAAGCCTGATCTGCTGATCGTCCGTCGGCGAGGTGAGTATGAGGGGGTGGAGCGCGGCGTCGAGGAGCGCGGGATGGATCGCGTGTCCGGTGATCTCCGTGCCTTCGGGGAGGGCTATTTCGGCGTAGAGGTCGCCGTTGTCGTGTCGCCAGGCGTGGGTGAGGCCTTGGAAGGTGGGGCCGTAGTGGTATCCGCGTTCGGCCAGGCGTGCGTAGAAGTCGGCGAGGTCGACCGGGGCGGCGTCGGGCGGAGGCCAGGTCGTCGCGGTGGACGGCTGCGCTGTCGCGTGTGGCGTGAGGGTGCCGACGGCATGGCGTGTCCAGGCTGTTCGGGCTGGTCCATCCACTAGGCGGGTGTGGATGGTGATGGTTCGCCGGCCGTCGTCGTCGGCGGGTTCGACGGTGACATGGAGGTCGATCGGTTGCTCGTCCGGGATGACGAGCGGGCTTTCAAGGGTGAGTTCCTGGATGTGGGGTGTTCCAGTGTGGGTGCCGACGTGGGCGGCCAGGTCGATGAGGCCGCTTCCGGGCATCAGGATGGTGTTGTCGATGGCGTGCTCGGTGAGCCAGGGATGGGTTCGTGTTGATATCCGGCCGGTGAAAAGGACGGAGCCGGTGCTGGGGATTTCTGTGGTGGCGGCGAGAAGCGGGTGTTCGGTCGCAGTAAGGCCGAGGTCGCCTGTGGCTTTTTGGGCTGGTGGTTCGTTGATCCAGTAGGTGTTGTGTTGGAAGGGGTAGGTGGGCAGGGGTGTGGTGGGGGTGTTGTTGGGGGTGAGGGTGGGCCAGTGGGTGGTGTGTTGCTGAATGTGTAGTTGGGTGAATGTGTTGACTATTTGTTGGTTGTTGTTTTTGTGTTTGTGGAGGGTGGTGATGGTGTGGGTGTTGGGTTGGGTGAGTGTTTGTTCGGTGGGTGGGGTGAGGGTGGGGTGGGGTCCGATTTCGAGGTAGGTGGTGGTGTTGTTGTTTTCGAGGTGGGTGATGGTTTGGGTCCAGTGGGTGGGGTTGCGGATTTGGTTGGTCCAGTAGGTGGGGTCGGTGAGTTGGGTGGTGGTGGCGGGTTTTCCGGTTTGGGTGGAGATGATGGGGGTGGTGGGTGGGTGGTAGGTGAGGGTTTCGGCGGTGTGGTGGAATTGTTTGAGGATTTGGTTGGTGTGGGGTGAGTGGAAGGCGTGGGAGACGTTGAGGTGGGTGGTTTTGTAGCCGTGTTGTTTTAGGAGGGTGGTGATGGTGGTCAGGAGGGTTGTGTCGCCGGTGATGGTGGTGGAGGTGGGGCTGTTGATTGCGGCGATGGCGGCGTCGGGGTGGTTGGTGAGGTCGATGTGGAGTTCGGTTTTGACCAGGTCGATGAGGTCGTGGTGGGGGGTGTTGGTGGCGTGCATGGCGCCGGTGGCGGGGAGGGTGTTGAGGAGTTTGGCGCGGGTGGTGATGAGGGTTGCGGCGTCGGGGAGGGTGAGGACGCCGGCGAGGTGGGCGGCGGTGATTTCGCCGATGGAGTGGCCGGTGAGGTAGTGGGGGGTGATGCCGTGGTGGGTGAGGAGGTGGTAGAGGGCGACTTGGATGGCGAAGGTGGCGGGTTGGGTGTAGAGGGTGGTGTGGAGGAGTTGGGCTTGGGGTGTGTTGGGTTCGGCGAAGATGATGGTGTGGAGGTTGTGGGGTAGGTGTTTGTTGAGGTGGGTGATGGTTTGGTCGAGGGTGTTTTTGTAGGTGGGGTGGGTTTGGTAGAGGTCGTGTCCCATGCCGGGCCATTGGGCGCCTTGGCCGGTGAAGCAGAAGGCGAGTTTTCCTGGTGGTGTGGGGTCTGGGGGTGTGGTGGTCAGACGTGGGTGGGGTTGGTTGTCGGCGAGGGCGTGTAGGGCGGTGGTGAGGTCGGTGGTGGTGGTGCCGGTGATGATGGCGCGGTGTTGGAAGGTGGCGCGGCTGGTGGTGAGGGTGTGGGCGATGCCGATCGGGTCCAGGCCGGGGTGCTGTTCGATGTGGGTGGCGAGGCGGCGGGCCTGTTCACGGAGTGCCGGGAGGGTTTTCGCTGACAGTGGCCAGGCGATCAGGTCGGTGTGAGTGGTTGGGGTGGGTTCGGTGACCTTGGATGCTGTCGGCGTGGCTTGGGGTGGTTGTTCGAGGATGAGGTGGGCGTTGGTGCCGCTGATTCCGAAGGAGGACACTGCGGCGCGGCGGGGTCGGTTCGCCTCGGGCCAGGGCCGGGTCTGGGTGAGGAGGGTGACGGCGCCGGTGTCCCAGTTGATGTGGGGTGAAGGTTCCTCGGCATGGAGGGTCTTCGGCATCCGGGCATGGTGGATGGCTTGGACCATTTTGATGACACCGGCCACTCCGGCGGCGGCTTGGGTGTGGCCGATGTTGGATTTGATGGATCCGAGGTAGAGAGGCTGTTCGGTGCGGTTTTGGCCGTAGGTGGCGAGGAGGGCGTTGGCTTCGATCGGGTCGCCCAGGGAGGTGCCGGTGCCGTGGGCTTCGACCACGTCGATCTGGTCGGGGGTGACTCCGGCGTTGGTGAGGGCTTGGCGGATGACGCGTTCTTGGGAGGGTCCGTTGGGGGCGGTGAGTCCGTTGCTGGCGCCGTCCTGGTTGATGGCTGAGCCTTTGATGACGGCGAGGATCCGCCGGTTGTTCTTTTTCGCGTCTGATAGGCGTTCTAGGAGGAGGAGTCCGGCGCCTTCGGCGCCGATGGTGCCGTCGGCGGTGGCGGAGAAGGGTTTGCATCGTCCGTCGTGGGCGAGGCCGCGTTGTCGGCTGAATTCGATGAAGAGGCCGGGGGTGGACATGATGGTGACGCCGCCGGCGAGGGCGAGGTCGCATTCGCCGTTGCGGAGTGCCTGTGCGGCCAGATGGAGGGCGACGAGTGATGACGAGCATGCGGTGTCGATGGTGACGGCTGGGCCTTGGAGTCCGAGTGTGTAGGAGATGCGTCCGGAGGCGATGCTTGCGGCGGTGCCGTTGCCGAGGTGGCCTTCGAGGTCGTGGGGGGTTTGGTGGAGGTGTGTGGCGTAGTCGTTGTACATGACGCCGGTGTAGACGCCGGTTTGGGTGTTGGTGAGGGTGGTGGGGTTGATGCCGGCGTTTTCGATGGTTTCCCAGGCGACTTCGAGGAGGAGTCGTTGTTGGGGGTCCATTGCGGTGGCTTCGCGTGGGGAGATGCCGAAGAACGCCGCGTCGAACTGATCCGCGTCGTGGAGGAACCCGCCCTCCCGCGCATAGGACTTACCCAGCGCGTCGGGGTCGGGGTCGTACAGTTCCTCCAGGTTCCAGCCGCGGTTGTCGGGGAACGGCGTGATCGCATCGACGCCCTGGTCGACCAGCTCCCACAACTCCTCCGGTGAGGTCACCCCACCCGGGTAGCGGCAACCCATCGCCACGATCGCGATGGGTTCGGTGGTGGTTTTGTGGGTGGTGGTTGTGGTGGTGGTGTTTTCGCCGGTGAGTTGGTGGTGCAGGTAAGTCGCCAGAGCCTGTGGTGTGGGGTGGTCGAAGATGAGGGTGGCGGGCAGGCGCAGGCCGGTCACCGTGGCGAGGCGGTTGCGGATCTGGATGGCGGTCAGGGAGTCGAAGCCCAGCTCTTTGAAGGTCTGGGTGTCAACGACGGCGGCCGGGTCGGCGTGGCCCAAGACCGCCGCGGTGGCAACCCGAACCAGATCGACTAGCTCGTCGGAGGTGAGAGACGACGCGGGCTTGTCCTGCACTGCGGAGGAGGCGACACGTTGGGGTGAGGCGGTGAGGAAGCCTCGTAGCAGTGGGTGGGGGTTGGTTGTTCTGGTGTTGATGTTTGCGGGGATGAGGTGGGATTTGGGGTGTGTGAGTGAGGCGTCGAGGAGTTGGAGTGCTTGGTCCGTGCTGAGTGGGGTGATGCCGTTGGTGGTGATGCGTTGGTGGTCGGTGGTGGTGAGGTGGGCGGTCATTCCGGTGGTTTGTTGCCAGAGTCCCCAGGCGAGGCTGGTGGCGGGGAGTCCGTTCGCGTGGCGGTGGTGGGCGAGGGCGTCGAGGAAGGTGTTGGCGGCGGAGTAGTTGGCTTGGCCGGGGGAGCCGAGGGTGCCGGCGAGTGAGGAGAACAGGACGAACGCCGACAGGTTCTTTTCTTTGGTCAGCTGGTGCAGATGCCAGGCTGCGTCGGCTTTGGGGGTGAGGACGGCGTCGAGTTGGTCGTTGGTGAGTTGGGTGATGGTGGCGTCGTGGAGGGTGCCTGCGGCGTGGATGATCGCGGTGAGCGGATGCTGATGCGGGATGGTGGCCAGTAGTTCGGCGAGGGCCTCAGGGGTGGAGGTGTCGCAGGTGGTGATGGTGACGTGGGCGCCGTGTTCGGTGAGTTCGTGGTGGAGTTCGGTGGCACCGGGTGCGTTCGGTCCGGAGCGGCTGGCCAGCAGGAGGTGGCGGGCGTTGTGCTGGTTGACGAGGTGGCGGGCGACGGTGGTGCCGAGTGCTCCGGTTCCGCCGGTGATGAGGATTGTGCCTTCGGGGTTGAGCCCGGTCGGGTCATCGTTGGCGGGGGTGGCGCGGACGAGTCGTGGGGTGAGGGTGCGGTTGTCGCGGATGGCGATCTGGGGCTCGCCGCTGGCGATGGCGGCGGCAAGTTCGGTGGTGGGGCGATCGAGGTCGATGAGCGTGATCCGGCCGGGATGCTCGGTTTGGGCGGTACGGACCAGTCCCCATACCGCGGCTTGAGCCAGGTCCCCCACGGCGTCGTCTTCGCTGGTGGAGACGGCGCCTCGCGTCACAACGATCAGACGGCAGTCGACCAGTCGTTCTTCTCTTAAAAAGTCCTGAAGGAAGTCCATTGCATGGAGACTCAAGCGATGGACATCCGCGGGAATATCGGTGCGCAAGCTGGATGGGCAGTTCCAGATGGCAACATCAGATGCCCGAGTCTCGTCCTTGCTGGCAGCGATAAAAGTTTCTAGGTCAGAATGAATGCTGACGCTTGGTCCTGGGATGGAATCGGCCAACTCTGATTCGGGCTCATCGAAAATGATATAAGAGCTGATCGATTCTGGCGCAATCTTAAGCCTAATGGGGTCCCATCGAAGTTCGAAGAGGGAATTTGAGCGACCTCTTTCGATTATGGTGAGCTGCTCACTCGTGATGGGCCGTGACTTAAGTAGGCCGACGTTGACTACCTGGCGGCCGACGTCATCGGCGGCGGTGATGCGGTATTCGTCGTCGTTTGTGGAATGCAGATGTACCCGAAGTGTGTTGGTGTTGGTGTTGTTGATGGTGACGTTTTGCCAGGTGAAGGGTAGTTGAGTTGGCTGGTCGTTGGTGGGGAGGAGTGGGTGGATTGTGGTGTCGAGGAGGGCGGGGTGGATGGTGTATCCGTTGGTGGCGGTGGTTTCGGGGAGGGTTGTTTGGGCGTAGAGGTCGCCGTTGTCGTGTCGCCAGGCGTGGGTGAGGCCTTGGAAGGTGGGGCCGTAGTGGTATCCGCGTTCGGCCAGGTGTGTGTAGAAGTCGGTGAGGTCGATGGGGGTGCTGTTTTCGGGGGGGAATGTGGGGGTGTTGTTGGTCGGTGGTGTGTGGTTGGTGGTGGTGAGGGTGCCGGTGGCGTTGCGGGTCCAGGAGGTGTCGGGTTCGGCGTCGGCTGGACGCGAGTGGATGGTGATGGTCCGGCGGCCCTGGTTGGGAGGCTCGAGCGTGATCTGCAGATCGGTCGGCTGCTCGTCCGAGATGATGAGGGGGTTTTCGAGGGTGAGTTCCTCGATGCAAGGGGTTCCAGCGCGGGTGCCGGCGTGTATGGCCAAATCGACGAAGGCGGTGCCGGGAAGCAGGACGGTGTCGTTGATCGCATGATCGTTGAGCCAGGGATGGATCCGTGTGGAGATCCTGCCGGTGAACAGGTAGCCGTCGGTGCTCGGTGTTTGGATACACGCGGCGAGAAGCGGGTGGTCAGTAGCTTGTTGCCCAAGATCTTCGGGTTTATTTGCGTTGACAGATCGTTGGAGCCAGTAGGTCTTGTGTTGAAAGGGGTAGGTGGGGAGTGAGATTGTTGATGTCGGGTTTGTTGGTGGTGTGTAGTCGACGGTGTGCTGGTGGGTGTGCAGTTGTGCGGTGTTGTTGAGGAATTCGGTAACAGTGCCGTTTTTCTTCGTGATGCTTGGAATTACGATGGCAGGTGTGTTTTGATCTTCGATGGTTTGTTGGATGGCGGGGGTGAGGGTGGGGTGTGGGCTGATTTCGATGTAGGTGGTGTGTCCGGTGGTGGAGAGTTTTTCGATGGTGGGTTGGAGTTGGACGGTGTGTCGGAGGTTGGTGTGCCAGTAGTCGGCGGTGAGGGTGGTGGTGTCGATTTGGTCGGTGGTGACGGTGGAGTGGAACGGCACGCTCGCCCGGTGGTGGGTGATGTCGGTGAGTTGTTCGGTGATGTGGGTTTGGAGTGGGTCGATGTGGGGTGAGTGGGAGGCGTAGTCGACCGGGATCAAACGGGCATCGACACCCAGGGTTTTGCACCGGTCGATGAGAGCCTGGACGGCCTGTGGCGTACCGGAGATCGTGGTGGAATTGGGCCCGTTGATGGCGGCGATGTGAACGTCGGCGTCGAGGCTGATCTCGTGATGAGACAGGGGGATGTGGGCCATGGCGCCGGTGCCGGCGATGTTGGTGAGGGCTTGTGAGCGTAGGGCGATGATTTTGGCGGCGTCGTTGAGGGTGAGGGCGCCGGCGATGTGTGCGGCGGTGATTTCGCCTTGGGAGTGGCCGATGACGGCGTCGGGGTGGATGCCGTGGTGTTGCCACAGGCGGGCAAGAGCGGTCATGACGGCGAACAAGGCCGGTTGGACGACGTCGGTGCGGTTGAGATCCGCAGCCCGACTGGTCTGGTGGAGCAGATCGAGTAGGGACCAGTCGGTGTGAGGGGCGAGGGCTTGATGGGCCTGGTGGATGTGGTCGGCGAACACCGGGCTGGTGGTGAGGAGGTGGTGGGCCATGGCGGGCCATTGGGTGCCTTGGCCGGGGAAGACGAACACGATCTTGCCGTTGATCGGTGTCGCCGGTGGGGTGGTGAGGTTGGGGTGGTCACGCCCGGTGGCGAGGGCGTGGAGGGCGGTGGTGAGGTCGGTGAGGGTGGTTCCGGTGATGACCGCACGCTGGTCGAACACGGTGCGGGTGGTGAGGGTGTGGGTGATGTCGGTCGGGTTCAGGTCGGGGTGGTGGTCCAGGTGGTCGGCGAGGCGGCGGGCGTACTCGCGTAGGGCTTCGGGGGTTTTGGCGGACAAGGGCCACGCCACGACGCCAGACGGCGGTTCGTGGACCCGAGAGGCTGCGGGTTCGGGTGTGGGGGGTTGTTCGAGGATGAGGTGGGCGTTGGTGCCGCTGACGCCGAAGGAGGACACCGCGGCGCGGCGGGGACGGTTCGCCTCGGGCCAGGCGCGGGCCTCGGTAAGGACGGCGAGGGTGGCGGTTGACCAGTCCACCTCGGGGTTGAGTTCGTCGACGTGAAGGGTCTTCGGTAGGCGGCCGTGCTGGATGGCTTGGACCATTTTGATGACGCCGGCGATGCCGGCGGCGGCTTGGGTGTGGCCGATGTTGGATTTCAGTGATCCCAGGTACAGCGGTCGGTCTTCGGCTCTGTTTTGGCCGTAGGTGGCGAGGAGGGCGTTGGCTTCGATCGGGTCGCCCAACGCCGTACCGGTGCCGTGGGCTTCGACCACGTCGACCTGGTCGGGCGTTACACCGGCGTTGGTGAGGGCCTGGCGGATCACGCGCTCTTGGGAGGGCCCGTTCGGTGCGGTGAGTCCGTTGCTGGCGCCGTCCTGGTTGACCGCCGAGCCTTTGATCACCGCGAGGATCCGACGATTGTTCTTTCGTGCGTCCGACAGACGCTCCAAGAGGACAAGCCCGGCACCCTCGGACCACCCGGTTCCATCGGCCGATGCCGAAAACGACTTACACCGCCCATCGGCAGCCAACCCCCGCTGCCGACTGAACTCCACGAACATGCCCGGTGTGGACATCACAGTGACCCCGCCGGCGAGGGCGAGGTCGCACTCGCCCGTACGCAGGGAATGCGCCGCCAGGTGGAGTGCGACCAGCGATGACGAACACGCCGTATCGACCGTCAGCGCCGGCCCCTGCAGACCGAGGATGTATGAGATGCGCCCGGAGGCGACACTTCCGGCGCTGCCGTTACCTATGTATCCCTCGTAGCCGTCGGGGAGATGGTCGAGGCGGGTGGCGTAGTCGTTGTACATGACGCCGGTGAACACGCCGGTCTGGCTGGTGTGGAGCGTATTGGGGTCGATACCGGCGTTCTCGATGGTCTCCCAGGCGACCTCCAAGAGAAGCCGCTGCTGGGGGTCCATCGCGGTGGCCTCGCGCGGAGAGATCCCGAAGAACGCCGCATCGAACTGATCGGCGTCGTGAAGGAACCCGCCCTCCCGCGCATAGGACTTACCCGGAGCGTCGGGGTCCGGGTCGTACAGTTGCTCCAGGTCCCAGCCCCGGTTATCCGGAAACGGCGTGATCGCATCGACGCCCTGGTCGACCAGCTCCCACAACTCCTCCGGCGAGGTGACTCCTCCGGGGTAGCGGCAGCCCATCGCCACGATCGCGATCGGTTCTTCGACACGGTCTTCGATCTCACGCAGGCGTTGCCGCGTTTCTCGTAGATCCAGCGTCGCCCGCTTGAGATAGTCCCGAAGTTTGTCCTCGATTGTCATCTCTTACAATCCCTTGTTAGGCGCACTTCTCTCAGGGGCCGCGGAGCTCGTTTTCTAGGAGCTCGAAAAGCTCTTCGTCTGTGGTGGGGTCCACGTTCTTAGCTGGATGACTCGCTGTTTCCTCGTCGCGCCGGCTGTTCCAGCTTCTGAGAAGATCCTTGATTCGCAGGGCGATTTCGGTGTGCCGATCGCCGTCGATCGCGACGCCCTCTACGATCTTTTTGAGCTTTTCCAATTCGGCCAGCAGCAGGTCTTCCGGAGCGGTCGGCTTCGGCGACAGACGTTCGTTCAGGTGATCGGCAAGTGACCGGGGAGTCGGATAGTCGAAGATCAAGGTGGCGGGCAGCCGCAGGCCGGTCGCGGAACCGAGATGATTGCGGAGCTCGACCGCCGTCAACGAGTCAAGACCGAGTTCCTTGAACGAACTGTCCGCTGATATGGACTCGGAGCTCTCGTGCCCAAGGGCCATGGAGGTGCTCGCGCAAACGAGTCGTACCAGTTGTTCGTACGTGAGCTCGGAAGGAGTGGAGACGGCTGGCGCTGCCTTTTGCCGTGCGATTGGCAGGAGACTACGGAAAAGAGGATGAGGATTCTGCGCCGTGAGATTGAGCCGGGCCGGAATGAGAGTCGGCCGGCCCTGCGTGAGCGCGGCGTCGAAAAGCTGAAGCGCCTGTTCCGGGGAGAACGGCTCCACCCCGAGTCGCGATGCGCGAGCGTGGTCCGACCTGGTGAATCGTTTCGTCATACCGCTGCTTTGTTGCCAGAGCCCCCAGGCGAGGCTGGTGGCGGGGAGTCCGGTCGCGTGGCGGTGGTGGGCGAGGGCGTCGAGGAAGGTGTTGGCGGCGGCGTAGTTGGCCTGTCCGGGGGAGCCGAGGGTGCCGGCGATGGAGGAGAAGAGGACGAAATGGGTGAGGGGGTGGTCTTGGGTGAGTCGGTGCAGGTGCCAGGCAGTGTCGACTTTGGGGGTGAAGACGGCGTGGACCTGGTCGTTGGTCAGCTTGGTGACGGTGGCGTCCTGCAGGGTGCCCGCGGCGTGGATGACCCCCGTTAGCGGATGCTGGTGCGGGATGGTGTCCAGCAGCTCGGCAAGGGCGCCGGGGTCGGAGGTGTCGCAGGCGGTGATGGTGACCTCAGCGCCGTGTGAGCTCAGCTCCTGGTGAAGCTCGGGCGCGTTGGGGGCCTTGGGGCCGGATCGGCTCGCGAGGAGGATATGCCGGGCACTGTGGTGTGTGACGAGGCGGCGGGCGACAGTGGTGCCGAGGGCCCCGGTTCCGCCGGTGATCAGGATCGTGCCTGCGGGATCGAGCGAGATCGGTTCACTGCTGCCGGGGTCGGTGCGCGTGATACCGGGCGTCAGAATTCGTTTGCCGCGGACGGCGGTCTGGAACTCATCGAGGCCGATGGCGGTGGGAAGTTGGATGGTGTTGTTCTGATCGACATCGATAAGGGCGATGCGGCCGGGGTGTTCGGCCTGGGCAGTGCGGACCAGTCCCCATACCGCGGCTTGAGCCAGGTCCTCAACGGGGTCGTCATCGCTGGTGGAGATGGCCCCTCGAGTCACAATGATCAGGCGGCGGGATCCCAGCCTCTCCTCGGCCGTCCAGGCCTGGAGTAGCTCCAGAGCGTCTCGAACCAGGCGCCGGGTATCCGCGAGGACATCTTTGGATCGCCCCTCCGGGCAAGACCACAGGACGAAGTCGGGTGCTGCCGCTCCGCCGTTGATGGCCGTGACGAGATCGGCCAGGTCGGGATACCTCTCGCCCTCGATGCTGGGCGACGCCGACGACGAGTCGTCGGCATCGCCCAAAAGCGCGTACGTGACCGTCGAGGTAGGGGTGCCTCGCCGACGGCTCACGTCCCAACGCACTTCGTACACGGATTCGCGACTTCCTGGCCCCAGCTGACTGGGGGAGGCCGCGCGAAGACCAAGAGCTTCGACGACGGCTACGAGGCGGCCCTCGGCGTCAGTGGCGATGATGTCGACCTGACTGCCTTCGGCCGGGCGGAGACGGACTCGGAGATTGGTGGCACCGGTCGCGTGAATGGAGACGTCTTGCCAGGTGAATGGAACCCTGATCGCTTCGTCTTCGGCCGGAGTGGCGAGTGCGAGGGCGTGGAGCGCGGAGTCTAGGAGCGCCGGATGGATGGTGTAGCCGGCGGTGTCGGTGCCTTCCGGGAGGCTTATTTCGACGTGGAGGTCGCCGTTGTCGTGTCGCCAGGCGTGGGTGAGGCCTTGGAAGGTGGGGCCGTAGTGGTATCCGCGTTCGGCCAGGCGCGTGTAGAAGTCGGTGAGGTCGACGGAGACGGCGTCTTCCGGTCGCGATTCGGGTGTGGTGGCCGTCGTCGTGGCCGCCGCCGTGAGAGTACCGGTGGCGTGGCGGGTCCAGGAAGCGTCACTTTCGCCGGCGGCAGGGCAAGAGTGGATGGTGATGGTTCGTCGGCCGTCGTCGTCGGGGGGATCGACCGTGACTCGAAGGTCGATCGGTCCTTCATCCGGGATGACGAGAAGGTTTTCGAGGGTGAGTTCCTGGAGGTGAGGTGCTCCGGTATGTGTGCCGGCGTAGGCGGCCAGGTCGATGAAAGCGGTGCCCGGAAGCACGGTCGTGTTATTGATGGCGTGCTCGGTGAGCCAGGGATGGGTTCGTGTTGATATTCGTCCGGTGAACAGATGGCCGCCGCTGTTCGGCATTTTGATGCCGGCGGCAAGGAGCGGGTGATCGGCCGTTGATTGTCCGAGATTTTCGGGATTGTTGTTCGCCTTGCCGGTGGCGTTGATCCAGTAGGTGTTGTGTTGGAAGGGGTAGGTGGGCAGGGGTGTGGTGGGGGTGTTGTTGGGGGTGAGGGTGGGCCAGTGGGTGGTGTGTTGCTGAATGTGTAGTTGCGTGAATGTGTTGAGGATCTGATTGTTGTTGTTTTTGTGTTTGTGGAGGGTGGTGATGGTGTGGGTGTTGGGTTGGGTGAGTGTTTGTTCGGTGAGTGGGGTGAGGGTTGGGTGGGGTCCGATTTCGAGGTAGGTGGTGGTGTTGTTGTTTTCGAGGTGGGTGATGGTTTGGGTCCAGTGGGTGGGGTTGCGGATTTGGTTGGTCCAGTAGGTGGGGTCGGTGAGTTGGGTGGTGGTGGCGGGTTTTCCGGTTTGGGTGGAGATGATGGGGGTGGTGGGTGGGTGGTAGGTGAGGGTTTCGGCGGTGTGGTGGAATTGTTTGAGGATTTGGTTGGTGTGGGGTGAGTGGAAGGCGTGGGAGACGTTGAGTTGGGTGGTTTTGTAGCCGTGTTGTTTTAGGAGGGTGGTGATGGTGGTCAGGAGGGTTGTGTCGCCGGTGATGGTGGTGGAGGTGGGGCTGTTGATTGCGGCGATGGCGGCGTCGGGGTGGTTGGTGAGGTCGATGTGGAGTTCGGTTTTGACCAGGTCGATGAGGTCGTGGTGGGGGGTGTTGGTGGCGTGCATGGCGCCGGTGGCGGGGAGGGTGTTGAGGAGTTTGGCGCGGGTGGTGATGAGGGTTGCGGCGTCGGGGAGGGTGAGGACGCCGGCGAGGTGGGCGGCGGTGATTTCGCCGATGGAGTGGCCGGTGAGGTAGTGGGGGGTGATGCCGTGGTGGGTGAGGAGGTGGTAGAGGGCGACTTGGATGGCGAAGGTGGCGGGTTGGGTGTAGAGGGTGGTGTGGAGGAGTTGGGCTTGGGGTGTGTTGGGTTCGGCGAAGATGATGGTGTGGAGGTTGTGGGGTAGGTGTTTGTTGAGGTGGGTGATGGTTTGGTCGAGGGTGTTTTTGTAGGTGGGGTGGGTTTGGTAGAGGTCGTGTCCCATGCCGGGCCATTGGGCGCCTTGGCCGGTGAAGCAGAAGGCGAGTTTTCCTGGTGGTGTGGGGTCTGGGGGTGTGGTGGTCAGACGTGGGTGGGGTTGGTTGTCGGCGAGGGCGTGTAGGGCGGTGGTGAGGTCGGTGGTGGTGGTGCCGGTGATGATGGCGCGGTGTTGGAAGGTGGCGCGGCTGGTGGTGAGGGTGTGCGCGATGCCGATCGGGTCCAGGCCGGGGTGGTGTTCGATGTGGTCGGCGAGGCGGCGGGCCTGTTCACGAAGTGCCGGGAGGGTTTTCGCTGACAGTGGCCAGGCGATCAGGTCAGTGTGAGTGGTTGTTGTGGGTTCGTGTACGCGCAAGGTTGCGGGTTCGGGTGTGGGGGGTTGTTCGAGGATGAGGTGGGCGTTGGTGCCGCTGATTCCGAAGGAGGACACTGCGGCGCGGCGGGGTCGGTTTACCTCGGGCCAGGGGCGGGCTTGGGTGAGGAGGGTGACGGCGCCGGTGTCCCAGTTGATGTGGGGTGAAGGTTCCTCGGCATGGAGGGTCTTCGGCATCCGGGCATGGTGGATGGCTTGGACCATTTTGATGACGCCGGCCACTCCGGCTGCGGCTTGAGCGTGGCCGATGTTGGATTTCAGCGATCCCAGATACAGCGGCTGGTCAGCCGGGCGTTCACGACCGTAGGTGGCGAGCAGGGCGTTGGCTTCGATCGGGTCGCCCAGGGAGGTGCCGGTGCCGTGGGCTTCGACCACGTCGATCTGGTCGGGGGTGACTCCGGCGTTGGTAAGGGCCTGTCGGATCACGCGTTCTTGGGAGGGTCCGTTCGGTGCGGTGAGTCCGTTGCTGGCGCCGTCCTGGTTGACCGCCGAACCTTTGATGACGGCGAGGATCCGCCGGTTGTTCTTCCGCGCGTCCGACAGGCGTTCCAGGAGGAGGAGCCCAACCCCTTCGGCGCCGATGGTGCCATCGGCGGAGGCCGAGAAGGACTTGCAACGTCCGTCGGCCGCGAGGCCGCGTTGCCGGCTGAACCCGACGAAGAGGCCGGGGGTGGACATGATGGTGACGCCGCCGGCGAGGGCGAGGTCGCATTCGCCGGCGCGGAGTGCCTGTGCGGCCAGATGGAGGGCGACCAGCGACGACGAACACGCCGTGTCCACCGTGACCGCCGGACCTTGGAGCCCGAGGGTGTAGGCGATCCGGCCGGAGATCACGCTACTGCCGTTCGTGGTGAGCAGATAACCCTCATGGGCTTTCGTGGCCCCATAAAGCGACGGGCCGTAGGTCTGCGTGATGGCGCCGGCGAACACGCCGGTCCGGCTGGTGCGGAGTGTGGTGGGGTCGATGTCGGCGTTTTCGATGGTTTCCCAGGCGACTTCGAGGAGGAGTCGTTGTTGGGGGTCCATTGCGGTGGCTTCGCGTGGGGAGATGCCGAAGAACGCCGCGTCGAACTGATCCGCGTCGTGGAGGAACCCGCCCTCCCGCGCATAGGACTTACCTGGGACGTCGGGGTCCGGGTCGTACAGTTCCTCCAGGTCCCAGCCGCGGTTGTCGGGGAACGGTGTGATCGCATCGACGCCCTGGTCGACCAGTTCCCACAATTCTTCTGGCGAGGTCACCCCACCCGGGTAGCGGCAACCCATCGCCACGATCGCGATCGGTTCTCGCGAGCGGTGCTCGGCGTCATGCAGCCGTTGACGGAGCCGGCGTAGATCGGCGGTCGCGCGCTTCAGGTAGGTCCTGAGCTTCTCTTCGCTCTGCATTGCCCTCAAGCCTCGGAATCATGGGGGTCGGCGCTTGCTAGTCCAGTTCGAAACTCTGTAGTTCGTTGTCCAACGCTTCGAAGAGCTCTTCATCCGTCGCCGAATCGAGGTCGTCCGTCGCATCGGCATCGATGGCTCGTTGAGACTGGCTGTGCCATTTCTGCAATAGATTTTCGAGCCGGGTGGTTATGGTGGCGTGCTGTTCATCACTCAGCCCGCTCGCGTCGATGGCGGATTCGAGTTCGCTGATCTTCCCGATCAGGCCGGCCCTGGCGTCGTTTCCGGCGCTCGATAGCAGCTCTTCCGTTAGGTGTTCGGTGAGCGCGGCCGGAGTCGGGTGATCGAAGACGACGGTCGTCGGCAGGGCCAGGCCGGTGGCGGAATTGAGCCGGTTGCGTAGCTGTACCGCGGTGAGTGAATCGATGCCGAGATCCTTGAAGGCATGTTCGACTTCGATCTGTCCCTCGTCAGAATGACCGAGGACCATGGCCGTGTTGGTACGGATCAGCCGCAGAAGCGTGTCCCGCCGTTCGGACTCGGCCTGCTGGAGGAGCCGCTCCACGAGAGCGGCGCTCGGCTCGACGGCCGGCACGCCGGGATCGTTCGTCGCTGAGCGTCGACGCGATGTTCCGGACAGGCCGCGCAGGATCGGGGAGAGCGTTCCCGCCTCGACCTGCGCGCGCAACGCTGTGGTATCGATGCGGGCGGGAACGATGACGGGCCGACCTGCCGCCAGCGCGGCGTCGAACAGGGCCAGCCCCTCCGTCGTGGTCAGCGGCGGCAGCCCCATCCGGGACATGCGCGCCAGGGCCTTCTCGGCGATCTGGTCGCTCATTCCGCTGGCTTCTTCCCACAGCCCCCAGACGAGACTGGTCGCCGGCAGTCCGCATACGCGACGGTGATGGGCCAGGGCGTCCAGGAACGTGTTCGCGGCGGCATAGTTCGCTTGACCTGCGATGCCGAGCGTGCCGGCGAGCGAGGAGAACAGGACGAACGCCGACAGATCCATTCCCGCGGTGAGGCGGTGCAGATGCCAGGCCGCGTCGGTCTTGGGGAGAAGAACGGACGTCAGCTGATCCGGCCGGAGTTCGGTCACCGGCGCGATGTCGAGCACACCGGCGGCGTGGATCACGGCGGTGAGGGGATGCCGGTCGGGCACGGTGGCCAGGAGTTCGGTCAGGGCCTCCGGGTCGGAGGCGTCGCAGGCGGCGATGGTGACGTTCGCGCCGAGCCCGGTGAGTTCGCCGTGGAGTTCGGAGGCGCCGGGGGCATCGGGCCCAGAGCGGCTGGTCAGCAGGAGGTGACGGGCACCGTGGGAGGCGGTGAGGTGGCGGGCGATCGTGGCGCCGAGCGTTCCGGTCCCGCCGGTGATCAGTACCGTTCCGTCGGGGTCCAACCGGGCGTGGTCATGGCCGGTGGTGCTGTCGCGGGTCAGGCGCGGCACCAGTATCCGGCCATTGCGAATGACGCTCTGAGGTTCGCCGGTGGCGATGGCAGCCGGTATGGCCGCTGCTGACCTGGGCGTCTGGTCCAGGTCGATGACCGTGATCCGGCCTGGGTGTTCGGTCTGGGCGGTACGGGCCAGGCCCCACACCGCGGCCTGCGCCAGGTCCTCGATCGCCTCGCGTCGGTGAGAGGCGACCGCACCGCGCGTGACGACGATGAGGCGACAGGCGGCGAAACGATCATCAGACAGCCAGTCCTGCAGGAGACCGAGCAGGTGACGGGTGATGGCGTGGACGTTCGCCGGGGTGTCCGTCGCACCGGACGAGGGCATGGCCGACACGAGCACGACCTGAGGTACGGCCTCCGCGGAGCCGATCGTCTCTCGAAGCGCAGACAGATCGGGGACCTGCCGGAGATGCAGCCGGCCGGTCGGGTCGGGTAGTTGTTCGCCGAGCGAGACCCACGTCGAGGTGTCCCGCACCGGAAGAGGCGGAGGGACGGATGACTCGGGCGCCGTCCACCGCAACTCGAACAGGGGGACGTACGACGTGTGGGCGGCTGCCTGCGGCGGCTTCGAAGGACGGAGGACGAGCGATTTCACGGTCGCCACCGGGCCTCCGGTGGCATCGAAAGCCGAGATCGAGAACTGGTGCTCTCCCGTACCGTGAATATGCACGCGAAGGCTGGTCGCGCCGGTGGCCATGAGCGAGATGCCGTTGAACGAGAACGGCATGAACATCTCGGTGGACCTGCCGCCATCCGGAAGCGCCGCGAATGCCACTGGATGGAGTGCCGCGTCGAGAAGGGCCGGGTGAATGGCATGGCCCGCCGTGTCGGTTGTCTCGGGGAGAACGAGTTCGGCGTAGAGATCTCCGTCCTCGCGCCGCCAGGCTCGGGACAGACATCGAAAGCTGGGGCCGTAGCGGTAGCCGTACTCATCAAGCCGCTGATAGATCTCCGCTGCGCTGATCGCGACCGTGTTGACGGGTGGCCATTGAAGCGGTTCTACCGGTGCCGCCGGGGAGTCTTCGGCGAGGGTGCCGGTGGCGTGCTGGATCCAGGGGCTATCGCCGTCTCCGACCGGGCGGGTGTGGATGGTGATGGTTCGCCGGCCGTTGTCGTCGGGGGGTTCGACGGTGACATGGAGGTCGATCGGCTCGTGCTCGGGGACGACGATGGGAGCTTGGAAGGTGAGCTCCTCGATGGAAGGGGTTCCAGCGCGGGTGCCGGCATGTAGGGCCAGATCGATGACCGCGGTGCCGGGAAGCACGATGGTGTCGTTGATCGCGTGATCGGTGAGCCAGCGGTGAGTGCGCGTTGATACCTGTCCAGTGAACAGGTAGGTCCCGGTATTGGGGATCGTTGTGGTGGCGAGGAGAAGCGGGTGTTGTGCCGCTTTGAGACCCAGGTTTTCGGGTTTGTTGTTGGCGGTGACAGGTTGTTGGAGCCAGTAAGTGGCGTGTTGGAAGGGGTAGGTGGGGAGCGAGATTGTTGATGTCGGGTTTGTTGGTGGTGTGTAGTTGACGGTGTGGTGGTGGGTGTGGAGTTGTGCTGTGTTGTTGAGGAATTCGGTGAGGGTGCCGTGTTTTTTGGTGATGGTGGGGATGATGTGTGCGGGGGTTTCTTGTTGGTCGATGGTTTGTTGGATGGCGGGGGTGAGGGTGGGGTGTGGGCTGATTTCGATGTAGGTGGTGTGTCCGGTGGTGGAGAGTTTTTCGATGGTGGGTTGGAGTTGGACGGTGTGGCGGAGGTTGGTGTGCCAGTAGTCGGCGGTGAGGGTGGTGGTGTCGGTTTGGGTGGTGGTGACGGTGGAGTGGAACGGGATGCTCGCCCGGTGGTGGGTGATGTCGGTGAGTTGTTCGGTGATGTGGGTGTGGAGTGGGTCGATGTGGGGTGAGTGGGAGGCGTAGTCGACCGGGATCAGACGCGCATCGACGCCCAGGGTTTTGTAGTGGTCGATGAGAGCGTGGATGGCCTGTGGTGTGCCGGAGATGGTGGTGGAGGCCGGTCCGTTGATGGCGGCGATGTGAACGTCGGCGTCGAGGCTGATCTCGTGATGAGACAGGGGGATGTGGGCCATGGCGCCGGTGCCGGCGATGGTGGTGAGGGCTTGTGAGCGTAGGGCGATGATTTTGGCGGCGTCGTTGAGGGTGAGGGCGCCGGCGATGTGTGCGGCGGTGATTTCGCCTTGGGAGTGGCCGATGACGGCGTCGGGGTGGATGCCGTGGTGTTGCCATAGGCGGGCGAGGGCGGTCATGACGGCGAACAGGGCGGGTTGGACGACGTCGGTGCGGTTGAGGTCCGCAGCCCGACTGGTCTGGTGGAGCAGATCGAGTAGCGACCAGTCGGTGTGAGGGGCGAGGGCTTGGTGGGCTTGGTCGATGTGTTCGGCGAAGACGGGGCTGGTGGTGAGGAGGTGGTGGGCCATGGCGGGCCATTGGGTGCCTTGGCCGGGGAAGACGAACACGATCTTGCCGTTGATCGGTGTCGCCGGTGGGGTGGTGAGGTTGGGGTGGTCACGCCCGGTGGCGAGGGCGTGGAGGGCGGTGGTCAGGTCGGTGAGGGTGGTTCCGGTGATGACCGCACGCTGGTCGAACACGGTGCGGGTGGTGAGGGTGTGGGTGATGTCGGCCGGGTTCAGGTCGGGGTGGTGGTTCAGGTGGTCGGCCAGGCGGCGGGCGTACTCGCGTAGGGCTTCGGGGGTTTTGGCGGACAAGGGCCACGCCACGACACCAGGCGCCGGTTCGTGGACCCGCAAGGCTGCGGGTTCGGGTGTGGGGGGTTGTTCGAGGATGAGGTGGGCGTTGGTGCCACTGACGCCGAAGGAGGACACTGCGGCGCGGCGGGGACGGTTCGCCTCGGGCCAGGCGCGGGCCTCGGTAAGGACGGCGAGGGTGGCGGTTGACCAGTCCACCTCGGGGTTGAGTTCGTCGACGTGAAGGGTCTTCGGTAGGTGGCCGTGCTGGATGGCTTGGACCATTTTGATGACGCCGGCCACTCCGGCGGCGGCTTGGGTGTGGCCGATGTTGGATTTGATGGAGCCGAGGTAGAGAGGCTGTTCGGTGCGGTTTTGCCCGTAGGTGGCGAGGAGGGCGTTGGCTTCGATCGGGTCGCCCAGGGAGGTGCCGGTGCCGTGGGCTTCGACCACGTCGACCTGGTCGGGGGTGACTCCGGCGTTGGTGAGGGCTTGGCGGATGACGCGCTCTTGGGAGGGCCCATTTGGTGCGGTGAGTCCGTTGCTGGCGCCGTCCTGGTTGACCGCCGAGCCTTTGATGACGGCGAGGATCCGCCGGTTGTTCTTCCGAGCGTCCGACAGACGCTCCAGCAATGCCAGGCCGATTCCTTCTGACCCGGCGAATCCATCGGCCGAGGCGGCGAACGACTTACATCGCCCATCGGCCGCCAACCCCCGCTGCCGACTGAACTCCACGAACATGCCCGGCGTGGACATGATGGTGACGCCGCCGGCGAGGGCGAGGTCGCATTCGCCGTTGCGGAGTGCCTGTGCGGCGAGGTGGAGGGCGACGAGTGATGACGAGCATGCGGTGTCGATGGTGACGGCTGGGCCTTGGAGTCCGAGTGTGTAGGAGATGCGTCCGGAGGCGATGCTTGCGGCGGTGCCGTTGCCGAGGTGGCCTTCGAGGTCGTGGGGGGTTTGGTGGAGGTGTGTGGCGTAGTCGTTGTACATGACGCCGGTGTAGACGCCGGTTTGGGTGTTGGTGAGGGTGGTGGGGTTGATGCCGGCGTTTTCGATGGTTTCCCAGGCGACTTCGAGGAGGAGTCGTTGTTGGGGGTCCATTGCGGTGGCTTCGCGTGGGGAGATGCCGAAGAAGGCCGCGTCGAATTGGTCGGCGTCGTGGAGGAACCCGCCTTCCCTGGCATAGGACTTACCTGGAGCGTCGGGGTCGGGGTCGTACAGTTCTTCTAGGTTCCAGCCGCGGTTGTCGGGGAACGGTGTGATCGCATCGACGCCCTGGTCGACCAGCTCCCACAACTCCTCCGGTGAGGTGACTCCTCCGGGGTAGCGGCAGCCCATCGCCACGATCGCGATGGGTTCGGTGGTGGTTTTGTGGGTGGTGGTTGTGGTGGTGGTGTTTTCGCCGGTGAGTTGGTGGTGTAGGTGGGTCGCCAGAGCCTGTGGTGTGGGGTGGTCGAAGATGAGGGTGGCGGGTAGGCGTAGTCCGGTGGCTGTGGCGAGGCGGTTGCGGATCTGGATGGCGGTTAGGGAGTCGAAGCCCAGCTCTTTGAAGGTCTGGGTGTCGACGATCGTGTCCGCGTTCGTATGGCCCAGAACGTTCGCGGCGCTCGTACGCACGATGTCGAGCAGCCGTTTTTCCAACTCGGGACCGGGCAGGTTCGCCAGCTGGGGACGGAGGTCGGGAGCAGCGCCGCTGGAGCGCGCAACAGCGGCGGGGGCGAGTTCGCGGAACAACGGGTGCGGGTCGATCCCCGTGTCCAGCCTTCTGACGTTGATGTTGGCGGGGATGACCGTGGGGTTGTGCTCGCCGAGCGTGGCGTCGAGGAGTTGGAGTGCTTGGTCCGTGCTGAGTGGGGTGATGCCGTTGGTGGTGATGCGTTGGTGGTCGGTGGTGGTGAGGTGGGCGGTCATTCCGGTGGTTTGTTGCCAGAGTCCCCAGGCGAGGCTGGTGGCGGGGAGTCCGTTCGCGTGGCGGTGGTGGGCGAGGGCGTCGAGGAAGGTGTTGGCGGCGGCGTAGTTGGCTTGGCCGGGGAATCCGAGAGTGCCGGCGACCGACGAGAACAGAATGAAATGACTGAGGTTGCTGTCCTGGGTGAGCCGGTGCAGGTGCCAGGCCGCGTCAACCTTGGGCGTGAGGACGCCTTCGAGTTGCTCGCTGGTGAGTTGGGTGATGGTGGCGTCCTGCAGCGTGCCTGCGGCGTGGACGATGGCCGTCAGCGGGTGTCGGTGGGGGATGGTGGCCAGTAGTTCGGCGAGGGCCTCAGGGGTGGAGGTGTCGCAGGTGGTGATGGTGACGTGGGCGCCGTGTTCGGTGAGTTCGTGGTGGAGTTCGGTGGCACCGGGTGCGTTCGGTCCGGAGCGGCTGGCCAGCAGGAGGTGGCGGGCGTTGTGTTGGGTGACGAGGTGGCGGGCGACGGTGGTGCCGAGTGCTCCGGTTCCGCCGGTGATGAGAGTTGTGCCTTCGGGGTTGAGCCCGGTCGGGTCATCGTTGGCGGGGGTGGCGCGGACGAGTCGTGGGGTGAGGGTGCGGTTGTCGCGGATGGCGATCTGGGGCTCGCCGCTGGCGATGGCTGCCGCAAGCCCGGTGGTGGAGCCGTCGAAGTCGATGAGGGTGACGCGATCCGGGTGTTCGGTTTGAGCGGAGCGGACTAGCCCCCACACCGCGGCCTGAGCCAGGTCTTCTACGGGGTCGCTCGGGCCGGTGGCTACTGCTTGGCGGGTGAGGATTACCAGCCGAGACGATTCGAATCGCTCTTCCGACATCCAGCTCCGCAACAGGCCGAGGACATTGTCGGTGAGGTTATGCGTTACCCGAAGAACCTCAGATGACGACCCTGCAGGACACTTCCACAACACCAACTCGGGGGCAGGATTCCCCGCATCCATTCTCCGAATCAACGTCGCCAAATCAGTGTGATGCTCCCAGCCCGTATCGGTCGACGTGATTTCTAGCGCGGCTTCTTCGTCGCTGATCAGTGCATAGGGAGGTAGTAGGAAGTTGGCCGAACTCCTAATGAATTCGGCTTCCCACTTCAATTGGAACATGGAACGGCGGATTATGGCGTCTCTAGTTCCAAGGCTATGCGCAGAAATTGGACGTAGTGTGAGCGTAGAAACGGTCGCTACAGGAGTGCCGGAATAGTCATATGCCCTGATCTCGGCTTGGCTCGGTCCGACCTGATGAAGGTGAACTCGGAGTGTGTTGGTGTTGGTGTTGTTGATGGTGACGTTTTGCCAGGTGAAGGGTAGTTGAGTTGGCTGGTCGTTGGTGGGGAGGAGTGGGTGGATTGTGGTGTCGAGGAGGGCGGGGTGGATGGTGTATCCGTTGGTGTGGGTGGTTTCGGGGAGGGTTGTTTGGGCGTAGAGGTCGCCGTTGTCGTGTCGCCAGGCGTGGGTGAGGCCTTGGAAGGTGGGGCCGTAGTGGTATCCGCGTTCGGCCAGGTGTGTGTAGAAGTCGGTGAGGTCGATGGGGGTGCTGTTTTCGGGGGGGAATATGGGGGCGTTGTTGGTCGGTGGTGTGTGGTTGGTGGTGGTGAGGGTGCCGGTGGCGTTGCGGGTCCAGGAGGTGTCGGGTTCGGCGTCGGCTGGACGCGAGTGGATGGTGATGGTCCGGCGGCCCTGGTTGGGAGGCTCGAGCGTGATCTGCAGATCGGTCGGCTGCTCGTCCGAGATGATGAGGGGGTTTTCGAGGGTGAGTTCCTCGATGGAAGGGGTTCCAGCGCGGGTGCCGGCGTGTATGGCCAGATCGACGAAGGCGGTGCCGGGAAGCAGGACGGTGTCGTTGATCGCATGATCGTTGAGCCAGGGATGGATCCGTGTGGAGATCCTGCCGGTGAACAGGTAGCCGTCGGTGCTCGGTGTTTGGATACACGCGGCGAGAAGCGGGTGGTCAGTAGCTTGTTGCCCCAGATCTTCGGGTTTGTTGTTTGCGTTTTTGGTGGTGAGCCAGTAGGTCTTGTGCTGGAAGGGGTAGGTGGGCGCGGACGTTGTGACTGTTCGTTTTGTTGGTGGTGTGTAGTTGACGGTGTGGTGGTGGGTGTGGAGTTGTGCTGTGTTGTTGAGGAATTCGGTGAGGGTGCCGTGTTTTTTGGTGATGGTGGGGATGATGTGTGCGGGGGTTTCTTGTTGGTCGATGGTTTGTTGGATGGCGGGGGTGAGGGTGGGGTGTGGGCTGATTTCGATGTAGGTGGTGTGTCCGGTGGTGGAGAGTTTTTCGATGGTGGGTTGGAGTTGGACGGTGTGTCGGAGGTTGGTGTGCCAGTAGTCGGCGGTGAGGGTGGTGGTGTCGATTTGGTCGGTGGTGACGGTGGAGTGGAACGGCACGCTCGCCCGGTGGTGGGTGATGTCGGTGAGTTGTTCGGTGATGTGGGTTTGGAGTGGGTCGATGTGGGGTGAGTGGGAGGCGTAGTCGACCGGGATCAGACGCGCATCGACGCCCAGGGTTTTGTAGTGGTCGATGAGAGCGTGGATGGCCTGTGGTGTGCCGGAGATGGTGGTGGAGGCCGGTCCGTTGATGGCGGCGATGTGAACGTCGGCGTCGAGGCTGATCTCGTGATGAGACAGCGGGATGTGGGCCATGGCGCCGGTGCCGGCGATGGTGGTGAGGGCTTGTGAGCGTAGGGCGATGATTTTGGCGGCGTCGTTGAGGGTCAGGGCGCCGGCGATGTGTGCGGCGGTGATTTCGCCTTGGGAGTGGCCGATGACGGCGTCGGGGTGGATGCCGTGGTGTTGCCACAGGCGGGCAAGAGCGGTCATGACGGCGAACAAGGCCGGTTGGACGACGTCGGTGCGGTTGAGATCCGCAGCCCGACTGGTCTGGTGGAGCAGATCGAGTAGCGACCAGTCGGTGTGAGGGGCGAGGGCTTGGTGGGCTTGGTGGATGTGGTCGGCGAAGACGGGGCTGGTGGTGAGGAGGTGGTGGGCCATGGCGGGCCATTGGGTGCCTTGGCCGGGGAAGACGAACACGATCTTGCCGTTGATCGGTGTCGCCGGTGGGGTGGTGAGGTTGGGGTGGTCTTGGCCGGTGGCGAGGGCGTGTAGGGCGGTGGTCAGGTCGGTGAGGGTGGTTCCGGTGATGACCGCACGCTGGTCGAACACGGTGCGGGTGGTGAGGGCGTGGGTGATGTCGGTCGGGTTCAGGTCGGGGTGGTGGTCCAGGTGGTCGGCGAGGCGGCGGGCGTACTCGCGTAGGGCTTCGGGGGTTTTGGCGGACAAGGGCCACGCCACGACACCAGACGGCGGTTCGTGGACCCGCAAGGCTGCGGGTTCGGGTGTGGGGGGTTGTTCGAGGATGAGGTGGGCGTTGGTGCCACTGACGCCGAAGGAGGACACCGCGGCGCGGCGGGGACGGTTCGCCTCGGGCCAGGCGCGGGCCTCGGTAAGGACGGCGAGGGTGGCGGTTGACCAGTCCACCTCGGGGTTGAGTTCGTCGACGTGAAGGGTCTTCGGTAGGCGGCCGTGCTGGATGGCTTGGACCATTTTGATAACACCGGCCACTCCAGCGGCGGCTTGAGCGTGGCCGATGTTGGATTTCAGCGATCCCAGATACAGCGGCTGGTCGGCCGAGCGTTCACATCCGTAGGTGGCGAGCAGGGCGTTGGCTTCGATCGGGTCGCCCAACGCCGTACCGGTGCCGTGGGCTTCGACCACGTCGACCTGGTCGGGCGTTACACCGGCGTTGGTGAGGGCCTGGCGGATCACGCGCTCTTGGGAGGGCCCGTTCGGTGCGGTGAGTCCGTTGCTGGCGCCGTCCTGGTTGACCGCCGAGCCTTTGATCACCGCGAGGATCCGACGATTGTTCTTTCGTGCGTCCGACAGACGCTCCAAGAGGACAAGCCCGGCACCCTCGGACCACCCGGTTCCATCGGCCGATGCCGAAAACGACTTACACCGCCCATCGGCAGCCAACCCCCGCTGCCGACTGAACTCCACGAACATGCCCGGTGTGGACATCACAGTGACCCCGCCGGCGAGGGCGAGGTCGCATTCGCCCGTACGCAGGGAATGCGCCGCCAGGTGGAGTGCGACCAGCGATGACGAACACGCCGTATCGACCGTCAGCGCAGGCCCCTGCAGACCGAGGGCGTAGGAGATGCGGCCCGAGACGACGCTGCCCGTCGCTCCCGTCAGCGTGTAGCCGGCGAATCGTTCGTCCGCCTCATGCTGACGCGGTCCGTAGTCCGAGGGCATGGCGCCGGTGAACACGCCGGTCTGACTGGTGTGGAGCGTAGTGGGGTCGATGCCCGCGTTCTCGATGGTCTCCCAGGCGACCTCCAAGAGAAGCCGCTGCTGGGGGTCCATCGCGGTGGCCTCACGCGGAGAGATCCCGAAGAACGCCGCATCGAACTGATCGGCGTCGTGAAGGAACCCGCCCTCCCGCGCATAGGACTTACCCGGAGCGTCGGGGTCCGGGTCGTACAGTTGCTCCAGGTCCCAGCCCCGGTTATCCGGAAACGGCGTGATCGCATCGACACCCTGGTCGACCAGCTCCCACAACTCCTCCGGCGAGGCCACCCCACCCGGGAAACGGCAGCCCATCGCCACGATCGCGATCGGTTCCGTGGTGGCGACCGGGGTCGTCGCGGAAGTGACGGCAGGGCGGCCGGTGAGCCGTTGGCGGAGGTACGTGGCGAGGCTTTGCGGGGTGGGATGGTCGAACACCAGGGAGGACGGCAAGGTCATGCCTGTCGCCTCAGCGAGCCGGTCGCGGAGTTCGACGGCCGCCAGCGAGTCGAAGCCGAGCTGCTTGAAGGTACGGGCCGGGTCCAGGCCGTCCGACCCGGCGTGACCGAGGACGAGGGCGGCGTTCGAACGGACCGTTTCCAGCAGCATGTGTTCCTGCTCGCCGCTGTCCATTCCGGCGAGCAGATCGGTCTGCGGGATCTCTGACACCGAAGGCGACTCGCTCGTGACCGCCGATGGCTCGTCCGCGTCCAGCGAGGATTCGCCCGCTGCCGATGAAGCCGCGCCATCGTCGGCGAACCGCGACCCGGGCACCGTACTCGCGAGGTCCGCGGCCCGGATCCAGTGGCGTTTCCGCTGGAAGGCATACGTGGGCAAGTCCAGGGACACGGTGTGTCGCCGTTCGAGCCGGTCGGTGTTCCCTCCCCAGAGCGCCTCCCATCTCACCCGACCGCCATGGACGTGCGACTCCGCCAACGCAGCGGTGACCGTGCGCACCTCAGGTCGGTTCCGGCGTAGCGTGGGGACCGTCGCGATCCGTGTCTTGCCGGTCGCCTTCCTGTCGCCGGTAAGGCTCGTGGCGGCGAGGCTCGTGAGCACCGCGTCGGGACCGACCTCGACGAAGTCGGTGACGCCCTGCTCCTCCAGGCAGCGCACGCCCTTCATGAACAGCACTGGTCGCCGAGCGTGGTCGCTCCAGTAGGCGGGGTCGCGGAGCTGCTCGGCGGTGGCGAGCCGCCCTGTCGTGTCAGAGACGATCGGGATCCGCGGAGCCTGGAACGTCAGCCCGCTCATCGCCTGCCGGAACTCCTCGAGCATGGGTTCCATGTGCGCGGAGTGGAACGCATGGCTGACCCGCAGCCGCTTCGCCTTGCGCCCGCGTTCTCTCCACGCCTGGACGATCCCGAGGACCGCTTGGTGGTCTCCGGAGATCACCACCGCCTTGGGACTGTTCACCGCGGCGAGTTCGATTCGGCCTTCGACGCAGGCCGGTAGGGCTCTCACCTCGTCCTCGGTCGCGTCGAGCGAGGCCATCGATCCGGTGGTGGGCAGCGCCTGCATCAACTGGCCTCGGGCGGCCACCAGCGTGCAGGCGTCGGTCAGTGACAGGACGCCGGCCACATGCGCGGCGGCGATACCGCCGATGGAATGTCCGATGAGGTAGTCGGGGACGGCGCCGCAGGATTCGAGCAGCCGGTACACGGCCACTTCCAGCGCGAAGAGCGTGGCCTGCGTGTAGGAGGTCTGGTCGAGGAGCGCGGCATCGGTGCTTCCCGCCGGGGCGAACATCACCGGGCGAAGCGGCCGGTCGAAACGGAGGTCGAGGTGGCCGAGCGTCTCGTCGAGAGCGTCGGCGAACACGGGGAACGCCTCGTAAAGCCCGGCGCCCATGCCGGGCCGTTGACTGCCCTGGCCGCTGAACAGGAAGGCTGTCGCTCCCGCTGTTCCGGCCACTCCCGAGGTGACGTTCGTACGGCCCCGCCCCCGGGCGAGAGCGGCCAGCCCGTCGAGGAGCTCCTCGCGTCGCTCGCCCGTGATGACGGCCCGATGTTCGAACAACGAGCGCGTCGTCGCCAGCGCCGGCCCCACGTCCCGTGCGTCCAGGCTCGGCGCGGACCGCAGGTGTTCCATCAGCCGCTGGGCCTGGGCGCGAAGAGCGGACCGGCTGCGCGCCGACAGGGGCAGCACGAGCGGTGGCGGTACGGGTGACCGCGGCGCGGCCGGAGTCCCGTCTGCCGGTTCGGCTGAGACGCCGCGATGAGAGGCCGCCACCATGCCGGAGGTGGGAACGGCGGGCGGTTCCGCGGGGGTGTCGGACGCCTCTGTGGGGACGGCGGGCGGTTCCGCGGGGGTGTCGGACGCCTCTGTGGGGACGGCGGGCGGTTCCGCGCGGGTGTCGGACGCCTCCGCGAGAGCGGCGAGGGCTTCCGTTACGACGACATGACAGTTCGCTCCGCCCATGCCGAAGGAGCTGACCCCCGCGACCAGGGGGCGGTCGGGGTCGGGCCAGGGAGTGAGGGCGGTCTGCACGCGCAGCCCGAGACGATCCAGCGGGATGTCGGGGTGCGGTGTCTCGAAGTTGAGACTGGCCGGCAGGGCACGGTGCCTCAGCGCCAGTATCACCTTGAGCAGGCCGGCGATGCCGGCCGCCGCCTCGAGGTGCCCGATGTTGGTCTTGACCGATCCCACGCGTAGCGGGCCGGCCGCCCCGTCGTCCCGCCGCAGCGCCGCACCGAGTGCGGCGGCCTCGATGGGGTCACCGATCCTGGTGCCGGTGCCGTGCAGCTCGACGTACTGAACGTCCGCCGGGCCGATCCCCGCTTGCCGCCACGCCCGCTCGATGACCTTCGTCTGCGCCTCGGCGCTCGGGACGGTGAGCCCGTCGGTGGCACCGTCGTTGTTGATCGCTGTGCCGCGGATGACCCCATGGACGTGGTCACCGTCGGCGATCGCTCGATCCAGCGGCTTGAGCAGCACCAGCCCGCCGCCCTCACCGCGTACGAAACCGTTGGCGCGGGCGTCGAGGACGAAGCAACGGCCGTCCGGCGACAGCCCTCCGAAACGGGACGCGGCGACGGTGCCGGCCGGATCGGCGATGAGGTTCACTCCGCCCGCCAGGGCCATCGTGGACTCGCCGCGGGCAAGACTCTCGCAGGCCAGGTGTACCGCCGTCAGGGACGACGACTGGCCGGTGTCGACCGTGAGGCTGGGGCCGGTGAAGCCGAGCGTGTAGGACACACGGTTGGCGATCATGCTCCGGTGCAGGCCCGTCATGCTGTGCCGGGTGACCGCGTCGGCGCCGCGCCGACGGGCGAGTGTCGCGTAGTCGTCCCAGATGGCACCCGCGAAGACGCCGACCCGGGTGTCGGCGAGTGACGCCGGGACGACTCCGGCGTTCTCCAGAGCCTCCCAGGAAAGCTCGAGCATGAGCCGCTGCTGCGGGTCCATCGCCGCGGCCTCACGCGGTGAGATGTCGAAGAACTCGGCGTCGAACCGGTCGATGTGGTCCAGGAACGCCCCGTGCTCCACACCGGGAAGGGCCCCTGCCGTACCCGGGCCGCCGGGCGCGGGTGCCGCACCCCATCGATCCGCCGGTGTCCCGCCGACCGCGTTCACGCCATCGCGGAGCAATCGCCAGAAGGCGCTCGCGTCGGCGGAACGAGGAAAGCGGCAGGCCAGACCGATAATGGCGATTCCATTGTGTGTGGCAGAGGTCGATTCCATTGACGACGAACCCCAAACGGCTATTTCCGAAGTGCGGATTGGAATGTCGGCGGAAAATCGAACGGTGTTGGGTTTCTCACGGCAAATTCATCGATCTCCGCCCCTCGCTCGCCGGGCCTCGCCACCGCCGCTGGCCCAGTCCCCCCGTAGTCGCCGACCTGTGCATACGGTCACGCAGCAGGACTGCGATTGGCGGCAAAGGCCGGCGTTCTCGCCAATCGTGCCGACTGTGTTGAGGGTGCGGCGAGACCGGTCGGATTGTCTTCGCCCAGATTGCCGTGTTCGGAGCCCCTCCTATGCGTCGCGCCGTCACGGCGAGGTCCGGAAATGGACGTCCGAGGGCACGGCGAGATGCCTCCCTGGCCGTGGATCCCCAGGGAGGCTGTGCGGTGAACGCTCTGAACTTTGAGCCGGATCCGCCCCGCCTGACGCCGCCGGTGGTCCGGTCCGTCGGAGCGAGGCGTCGGGCGGGGAGGCTCGGCCGCGGCGTCGCCGGAAGGCGGGCCTCTGCGGCCGAGCCGCCGGAAGGACGATGCCCCGCGACGGCCCGGCCGGGTCCTACGGCGGCGCCGCCGGAAAGGACACCTGCGGTGGAAGCCGCCGCGAAGACAGGAGAGCCCTGCGCCCGAAGCGCTAGGAAAGGGTGCCGCTGACGACCCAGGCAGGGGTACGCATGACCACCCCGGCGGACGTCTCGAAGGGACGCAGGGCCTCGACGCATGCCCGGCGAGCGCGGCCGGCGGTCTCCTCGTCCACCTGGGAGAGGCTGACCCGCATCGGCGTCCAGCTCAACAGGAAGCCGGCCACGTCCTCGGCGTCCTTCCCCCAGGACCGCGACTCCATGACGTGGGGGAACGCCACGTCGGTGAAGCCGGCGCCCTCGAGCACCTCGGCGATGTGGTCGGGGTCGGCCATGGGGTTCTCCTTGGGCTCCTTGACCCACGGCAGGGCGAGCTGCTCCTGGACGGCCCCGAAGATGAGCGGCCAGTCCGTCCGCGTCACGTCGCCGTGGACGATGGCCGAGAGCCGGCCTCCTGAACGAAGTCCCCGCGCGATGTTGACCATCGCGGCGTACGGGTCTTCGAAGAACGTCAGGCCGAACCGGCTGATGACCGCGTCGAAGCTGTTCTCGGGAAACGCGTAGATCTGCGCGTCGCCCTCGACGAACTCCACATTGGTCACCCCCTCGGCGGCGGTGAGGGCGCGGGCCCGCTCCAGCATGGGAGCGGAGATGTCGAACCCGACAGCGCTACCGCGAGGGGCCCGGAGGGCGGCCAGCCGTGTCGTCTGGCCGTTTCCGCAACCGATGTCGAGGACGCGGTTCTCCGGGCCGATGGCCGCCTTGGCGAACATGTGATCGTTGAAGGCGCTGTTGAGGTGGTCCCAACGCTCGTGCTCTTCGGCCCAGAACACACCCTCGTCACCGTTCCAGTGGTCGGCCTGAGCAGCGTTGACTTTCGTGCCCATTGAAGGCTCCTTCGATGGATGTCGCTTGGACGTGGATGTCGTTCGGACGAACACCGGCCGGCGTCGCCGGGCGGCGACTACCGGTGGTCAGAATCGGAGTGTCAGGGGCATCTGCGCGAAACCGCGCAGGCCGAGACCGGGCCGGCGCTGCACTGCGCCGGCGAGCGCGACGGAGGTGCTGCGGGACAGGAGCCGCTCGAGGAAGATCTGCACCTCCAGCCTCGCGAGCCCGGCGCCGAGGCAGAAGTGGATACCCGAGGCGAATGAGAGGTGAGCGTTGTCGGTGCGGCCGATGTCGAAGGTGTCGGGGTCGTCGAAGCGCGCGGGGTCGTAGTTGCCGGCCGCCAACATGATCGTCACTGTCTGGCCGGGCTCGAGCTCGGCGCCGGCGAAGGTGACCGGCTCCAGGACCGTACGGGCGTCGAACTGCACCGGCGAGTCAAAGCGCAGCACCTCTTCCACCGCACCCGGGATCGCGCCGGGGTCGTCGCGGAGCGCGTCCAGCGCGGCGGGGTGGTTCAGCAGCGTGTGCAGCGTGTTGCCGAGCAGGTGACCCGTCGTCTCGATGCCCGCGCCCAGGAGCAGGAGCGCGGTGGAGACCATCTCGACCTCTTCCAGGCGCCCCTGGGCCTCCGGGCCGACGAGCCGGCTCAGCAGGTCGTCGGCGGGGTGTTCGCGCTTGTGGGCGAGCAGTTCACTGAAGTACGCGGCGAGCTCGGCCTCGGCGGTGATGGCCCGGCTGAGCGTGTCGGCGTCGGCGGTGGGCTCCACCATGGCCGCCTGGTCGGCGACCTTGGACCCGAAGCCCGCGCGATCTTCCTCCGGAACGCCGAGCAGGTCACCGACGACGCCCACGGGAAGGCGCTGCGCGAAGCCGGTCATGAAGTCGGCGCCGGGCCGCTCGGCGAGACCATCGAGCAGATCATCCACCCGGGCCGTGATCGCCGGCCGCAGGCTCTCGATGTGGCGGTGGGTGAAGGCGGAGCTCACCACGCGCCGCAGCCGGCTGTGATCCGGCGGGTTGGCGAACGACATGCTGCGCTCCAGCCGTGTCATCAGCTCGCGCAGCCGGTCCTCCGGGATCGGCCTCAGGCGGAAGCCCTGGATCTCGTTGCCCTTGCCGAGCGAACGGTGCCGCAGCGCCGCGTCGCAGTCGGCGTGGCGCGTCAGCACCAGAGTGCCGTCCGCGGTGAGGAGGGCGGGAGCCCGGCGGCGCAGTTCGTGGTATCCGGCGTACGGATTCTCGTTGGTCGGATCCATCATGATCCGCTGGAACAGCTGTTCGGCGTCAGGGTCGACGCGGGCCGCCGCGGTCGTGATGTCGGAGGGAGCCTGGGCCATCGGAGATCCTTCCATGCGGCTGGCGGTCGCGTACGGGCGCCGGCGGTTCGCGCCGCCGACGCGACAATCCGCACGGGATACGAGGGAGTGCCACCGGCTCTCAGGGCTTCACAGTTCCTGACCACCGATGCGGAACTCTCTCGATAAGTAGAGAATGTGATGCATTTCCCCGGCTTGTCTTCGCCCAGATTGCTCCGGTCGCTCGGCGCGAAGCGGGCGGGATCGGGTAATGAGCGGTAAAGCTGGGCAGTCAGGGATCCCGATGGCAGACTGGTCCCCATGCGCGTGGGTATCCTGGGGCCGCTCGAGGTGCTGATCGAGGACACACAGGTGCAGGTCGGAGGGGCCCGTCTGCGCACATTCCTGGCCAGGCTCGCGCTCGACGCGGGCCGGGCGGTCACGGTCGAGGCGCTGGCCGAGGCGATCTGGTGGAGCGAGCAGCCCGCCGATCGTGTGAATGCGTTGCATACCCTCGTATCGCGGCTACGCAGGGTGCTCGCCGACGCCTCGGAGCTGCGTTGGGCTCATGGAGGTTATTGTCTGGACATCGATCCGGACGCCGTCGACGCCCTGCATTTCGAACGGCTCGCCCTCGAAGGGCGGCGGGCGCTTTCCGAAGGAGATCCGCGGCTCGCCGTTTCACGGTTAAGGGAGGCGCTCGAACTCTGGCGGGGCGACCCGCTCGCGGGCGTGGCGCAGACCCCCTATGTCGAAGCCACCGTCGGCCGGCTACGGGAGCTGAGACTCGCGGCGATCGAGGACCGGGTCGAGGCCGAGTTGCTGGGCGGCACCGGCGAATCCGACACCGTGGCCGAGCTGGGCGAGCTGATCGCCGCGCACCCGCTGCGGGAGCGCCTGCGTGGTCTGCACATCAAGGCGCTGCACGCTTCAGGCCGGCGCGCCGAGGCGCTGGCGGCCTATGAGGACTTTCGCAACTTCCTCGCCGACGAACTGGGCGCCGACCCAGGTCCGGGCCTGCAGGACCTTCACCTGTCCGCGCTGCGCGGCTCTCTCGTCGAGAACGAACGGCCCGCTCGCGAGGCCGTCTCCCGGACCGGTCCCCGCACCGCCCGCCTCCACACCGAGCCTCACGCCGGCCCCCGAACCCACCCCCACACCGGTCCCCGGACCGGCCACTGGACGTCGCTGACGAGTTTCGTCGGCCGCGAGAACGAGCTGTCCCAGATCGAGGCCGATCTCCGGCGCGGCCGCCTGGTGACGCTTGTCGGCCATGGAGGGGCGGGCAAGACGCGGTTGGCGACCACGTACGCGGGCCAGGTGGAGGACTCCTTCTCCGGTGGCGCGTGGCTCGTCGAGCTCGCTCGCCTGAACGATCCCGCCGACGTGCCCAGCGCCGTGGTCGGTGTTCTCGGCCTGCGCGAGGGGCTTTTGGAGGGAGGAGATGGGCCACGTGACACGGTGACCCGGCTGATCGACGTGCTCTCCGGCACTGAGACGCTCCTCGTCCTGGACAACTGCGAGCATCTGATCGACGCGGTCGCCCGGCTGGCCGAGGAACTGCTCGCCCGCTGCCCGGGCCTCAAGGTCCTGGCGACGAGCCGTGAGCCGCTGGCGATCGCCGGTGAGACGCTGTGCGCGGTGGACCCGCTGGCCACGCCCGAGCCGGGCGCCCCCGCGACGGAGGTGCTGGAGAGCCCCTCGATCCGTCTCTTCCTCGACCGGACCGCCTCGGTGCGGCCCGACCTGAAGCTCGGCGCCGACGCCATGCCGGTCGTCGCGGAGATCTGCCGCCGGCTGGACGGGCTTCCGCTGGCCATCGAGCTGGCCGCGGCCCGGCTTCGGGCGCTGCCGCTGGAAGAGCTGGCCGCCCGGCTGGACCAGCGCTTCCTCCTGCTCACCGGCGGCAGCCGTACGGTGCTGCCACGCCATCAGACATTGCGTGCCGTCGTCGACTGGAGCTGGGAACTCCTGGCCGACGAGGAACGTCGGTTCCTGACGCGGCTGGCGGTGTTCCCGGCCGTGATCACACCCGCCGGCGCGGACTGGGTCGCGGCCCCGTCCGGGCACGTGCTGGACGCGCTGCACGCGCTGGTGGACAAGTCGCTCCTCCGTATGCTCGACGGGCCGGAGGCGCGCTACCGGATGCTCGAGACCGTGCGGGAGTACGGTCTTGAGCGGCTGGCCGCAGCGGGGGAGTTCGCCGAGGTCAGGGCCGCACACACCGCGTTCTTCCTGCGGCTGGCCGAACGCGCCGTACCCCACCTGCACGGACCGGACCAGGTGCGCTGGCTGTCGTCGCTGAGGGCCGAGCACGACAACCTGATGGCGGCTCTTCACTACGCCTGCGAGACCGGCGACGCCGAGACGGCCGTACGCCTCGCGGCGGCACTCGGCTTCTTCTGGACCGCACAGGGTGACCACGCCGAGGCGGCACGGCGGTTGCGCAGGGCCCTCGACGTTCCCGGTCCGGTGCCGGACGCCGCCTGGGCGAGGGCGACGGCCTTCCACCTGTTCAACCTGGTCCTGTCGGAAGGACCCCGCCACCCTCGGCTGGTCACCGAGGCGATGCGCCGCCGTATCCGGGAGGCCGGGCGGCAGGGCGCCGACCCGATGGTGACTCTCGCCGGGATGCTGCTGGCCCTGATGGACGACGATCCGGCCGCCGGGCTCGTGGCCGTCGGCGATCCGGTGCTGCCCGGCGACTGCTGGACGGATGCCATGCTGCGGCTCGTACGCTCGTTCATGCTGGCCAACAGCGGCGACATGGACGCGATGCGCCAGGAGCTGGAGATCGCCGCGAAGGAGTTCCGCCGGCTCGGCGAGCGCTGGGGGCTGGCCATGGCGCTGACGTTCCTCGGCGGCTCCCAGATGGCGCTGGGTACCGGCCGCGCGGCCGTGGCCGCCCTGGAGGAGTCGATCCGGCTGATGCGCGAGCTCGGCACCGCCGGTGAGGCGTTCCAGCAGCGGATCTGGCTCGCCGAGGCACGTATCCAGGTCGGAGACGTCGAACGTGCGCGGGCGGAGCTCCTCGAGACCGTGGACGGTCACCATTCTCGGACGCCGGCGCGCGCCGCGGCTCTGACCCGGATCTCACTGTGCAACCTGGCGCTGGACACCGGCGACCTCGCGGAGGCCGAGCGGCATCTCGCCGCGGCGGCGCGCAGCGTCGAACATGCGCACACACGGGACGCGCTGATGATCGCCATGCTGGAGACGGTTCGAGGGCGGCTGACGGCGGCCGTGGGTGACCTGCCGACGGCGCAGCGGCAACTCGCCGAGGCTCTGCGGCTGGCGCGGGAGGTCGCCGACCTCCCGCTGGTGGCCGCCGTCGGTATCGGCATCGCCCGCCTTCAGCGACGGCGGGGAGCGGCCGGGCGGGCCGCCGAGATCCTCGGCGCGTCCCACGTCCTGCACGGCACGACGGGCACGTTCGGCCGAGACGACGCGAGACTCGCCGACGAGCTGCGCGGCGATCTGGGAGAAGGCGCCTTCGACACGGCCTACGACCGTGGGGTGGCCCTGGACCGCGACGACGCGCTCGCGCTGCTCGCGTCTTCCTGCCCGGCCTCGGCGGAGTCGTGAGACGCATCGCGCTCCCGCCGTGCCGGCACCGCGCGTTCCGCCCGTCTCTCGGGCGGGCGCCGCGCGTACGGCCCCGAAGCGCCACCGGCTCGCCCCGCCGGGACACTCCGCCCCGCCCGGCCACCGATGCGGGCGGGGCGCTCTGACGAGCTCGGCCCGAGCCCGGTCACCAGGTCACGGGCAGGCGCAGCGGGGCGCGGAGGAGCAGGCCGCTCCTCCATTCCACCTCGTCCGCGGCGACGGCCAGGCGCAGGCCGGGCAACCGTCGTGTCAGCGTCTCCAGCGCCAGGCGGAGCTCGTGCCGGGCGAGGTTGGCGCCCGCGCAGTAGTGCGGACCCTGCCCGAACGTCAGGTGAGGGCATTCGGCGCGGCGCACGTCGAACCGCTCCGGGTCGGGGAATACCTCCGGGTCGCGGTTGGCCGAGGCCATCGACGGCATCACGGTCTGACCGGCGCGGACCACCCCGGAGGGCAACCGCACGTCGCTGGTCGCCATCCGCAGGAGGCCGCCGTCGCTGGGCATGCCGTAGCGCAGCAGTTCCTCCACCGCACCGGGGATGATCTCAGGCTCGGCGCACAGCACCCGGTACTGGTCGGTCGTCAGCAGGCTGAGGACGCCCCGGGCGAGCACCGTGGCCGTCGTCTCGTACCCGGCCATGATCAGCATGACGGTCAGGTGGACCAGCTCGGCCTCGCTGAGGCGTTCGCCCTCGTCGTGCGCGCTGATCAGCGCGTCGATCAGTGCGTCGTCCTCGCTGCCGCGACGTGCGGCGATCAGCTCACGAACGTATCCGGAGAACTCCCCAGCGGCCGCGATGCGCTCTTCCACCGTGAACGCGGTACTGGAGATGATCATGTCCGTCCACGTCTGGAACTTCTCGCGGTCCGCCGGAGGCACCCCGAGGAGCTCGCACATGATCTGGATCGGCAGCGGAACGGTGAACGCCGAGATGAGATCCGCGGGAGTCCCCTGGGCGACCAGGCCGTCCGTGAGGTGCTCGGTGATGGCGAGGATCTTCGGATGCCACGCCTTCACGTTCCGCGGGCTGAAGATGCCGGTCACGATGCGGCGCACCCGTGTGTGCCGTGGCGGGTCCATGTTGGTCAGAGCGTTGGGATCCTCGCCGAACTCCTCACCCGGCAGGATCCGCGGCGCGTCCGGTGCGAGTGTCGCCTCGCGGCTGAAGGCGGGATTGGTCAGAACCTCGTGCACGTCGGCGTACCGGACGGCCATGGTCACCTCGTCGCCGCTGGGCAGCGTGACCGGAGCGAGCGGTGCGTCGGCCCGGCGTCTGGCGAACTCCGGTGGCGGCGACCCGTCGGGCCGTGCCGAAAAGACTCCTTCATCCTGCTGCGTCATGTCGCGGCACCTCTCGAGTATCGCCGGTCTTCTCGTGAGTGTGAGGCGAGGCGATCGCGCCGGGGAAGTTTCCAGATTGCTCTTCTGCGCGCCATTCTCGCGAGAAATCGATTTCCGCCGTCACCGGCCTCCGGTCGCCTTTGGAATTCATCGTCCGGCTCCAGCGATATTCCACCAAGAATTGAGCGATCCTGGACGGCCGCCGGCCGACGGGATGACATTGTCGCCACTCGTATGGATCAGCCGGTGCGAGGGTTTCTGGGCGCCGGCGGGGACACAGGAGGTGTCGAGGTGGAGATCGCCCACCGGTTCGTCAGAGTGAACCGCATGCGGCTGCACATCGCCGAGGCCGGCTCCGGTCCGTTGGTGCTGCTGATCCACGGCTTCCCCGAGTGCTGGTACTCGTGGCGGCATCAGCTGACCGCCCTGGCCCGCGAGGGATACCACGTCGTCGCGCCGGACCAGCGCGGGTACGCGCGCAGCGATCGGCCGGGAAGGGTCGAGGACTACACGATCATGCACCTGGTCGGCGACGTGATCGGGCTCATGGACGCACTCGGCGAGGAGAACGCGGTGGTCGCCGGCCATGACTGGGGCGCCGGAGTCGCCTGGCACACGGCGCTGCTGCGTCCCGACCGGGTCCGCGGCGTCATCGGGCTCAGCATGCCCTACGTCCCGCGGACCCCGGCACCGGCGACCCTGCTCATGCGCGTCGGCATGGGCAAGGGCTACTACATGCTCTACTTCCAGAAGCCGGGGGTCGCGGACGCGGAGCTCTCCCGAGACCCGTACGACACGTTTCGCCGGGTGCTGTACGCGCCGTCGGGCGACGGCCCTCAGGGCGGCGCCATGGTCGTGCCGGACGGTGGCGGATTCCTGGACCTGTGTCCCGACCCGGAGAAGTTGCCCGGCTGGCTGACCGAGGAGGACATCGACGCCTACGTGGCGGAGTTCGCGGAGGCGGGATTCACCGGCGGGCTCAACTGGTACCGCAACATGGACCGCAACTGGGCGCTCACCGCCCCATGGCACGGCGTTCCCATACTTCCCCCGGCTCTGTACATCGTCGGCGACCGCGATATGAGCCTTCGGATGTTGCCGGAGGAGCCCGTCTCGCCCGAAGTGGTGCCGAACCTGCGCGGCACCGTGCGGTTGCCCGGCTGCGGGCACTGGACGCAGCAGGAGCGACCCGACGAGGTGAACGCGGCGATGCTGGAGTTCTTCGCGTCACTCGGCTGAGCCGGCGTGCCAGGTTCGAAAGGTCGTCGTATGGGAACCGTCCGGCCGCGATGACCGGTACCGGCCGCCGTTATCCACGGCAGCAGGCCGTACCGGACGGGACAAAGCGCTCGCCTGCGCGGGCTGCCAGCCTTCTGTAGGCGCTCTACCAGCGGCGGCTGGCAGTCTCCGACTCATGAGCTACGCGTTTGAAACCGAGGGCCTGGTCAAGCGTTTCGGCGCCACCACCGCGCTCGCGGGCATCGATCTGGCCGTACGCGCCGGTGAGGTACACGGGTTCCTCGGCCCCAACGGTGCGGGGAAGAGCACGACGATCCGGATTCTGCTGGGCCTGCTGCGTGCGGACGCCGGCACCGTCAGGCTGCTGGACGGCGATCCCTGGCGTGACGCGACCGAACTGCACCGGCGTCTCGCGTACGTGCCCGGAGACGTCAGCCTCTGGCCCACCGTCTCCGGAGGGGAGATCATCGATCTGCTCGGCCGGTTGCGCGGTGGTCTCGACCGACGCCGCCGCGATGAGCTCCTGGACCGCTTCGAGCTCGATCCCCGCAAGAAGGCCCGGGCCTACTCCAAGGGCAACCGCCAGAAGGTGGCGCTGGTCGCCGCGCTGGCGTCCGGGGTGGAGCTGCTCATCCTGGACGAGCCCACATCCGGGCTGGACCCGCTGATGGCCGAGGTCTTCAAGGACTGCATCGCCGAGGAGCGCAAGGCGGGTCGTACGGTCTTCCTGGCCAGCCACATCCTCGCCGAGGTGGAACAGCTCTGCGACCGGATCACCATCATCCGCGCCGGCAAGATCGTGGAGACGGGCACGATGGCCGATCTCCGTCACCTGACCCGCGCCTCGATCCGGGCCGAGCTCGCGCGCCGGCCGGAGGGCCTGGAGCAGCTGCCCGGCGTTCACGAGCTGCACATCGAGGGCCTGCGGTTGAGCTGCCAGGTCGAGACCGGACGAATCGGCGCGCTGATGAGCCGGCTGGCCGAGTACGACATCCGGGAGCTGATCAGCCGGCCGCCGTCGCTGGAGGAGACGTTCCTGCGGCACTACCGGGATCAGGCGACGGCGGCGGACAAGGAGCCCGCGCTGTGAGCGCGCCGGTCCGTACCCCGTCACCGCCCACCGGCACGGCGTCCGTCCGCGGCGCCCCGAGGCTCGCCGGCTGCGGCTCGCTCGCGCGCATGGCGTTGCGCCGGGACCGCGTCCGGCTCATCGTCTGGGCGCTGCTGACGCTCGGCATCCTGGTCTCCCTGGTGTCCAGTGTCGTCCGCAACCAGCAGACCCTGGCTCAGCGACAGGAGTACGCCGCCCACATCGGCGACAGCGCCGCCGCGGCGGCCTTCAGCGGACCGCTCTACGGATTGACCACCAAAGGCGGCATCGCCGTCGCCGAGGCGCTCACCATCATCATGTTCGGCATGGCGCTCGGCAGCCTGCTGCTGATCGTCCGTTACACGCGCACCGACGAGGAGACCGGACGCGCCGAGCTCATCGCCTCGACCGGGGTGAGCCGGTACGGGCGGCTGGCGGCGGCCGTGGTCGTGGTGGGCGGAGCCGATCTCGTCCTCGGCGCCGTCTCCACGCTGATCATGCTCGCCTTCGGCCTGCCGGCGCCCGGCTGCGTCGCCTTCGGGCTGGTCCTGACCCTCGTCGGCTGGACGTTCGCGGGCGTCGGCGCGCTGTTCGCCCAGGTCTTCCAGCACTCGCGTACGGCGATGGGCACTTCCGTCGCGGTGTTCGGCGCCGCGCTCGTGCTCCGGGCCATCGGCGACGCCGGCCTGATCGCCGACGGGCGGAGCCCGCTGCGGCACCTGTCGTGGGCGTCGCCGCTCGGCTGGGCGTTCGAGGTCCGCCCGTACGCCGGGGAACGCTGGTGGGTGGCGGCCCTGATGTTCGCCCTGGCGGTCGTCCTGGTGGGTGCGGCCGCGGCGCTGGTGGTGCGCCGCGACATTGACGCGGGGCTGATCCCGGCGCGCCTGGGCCGGGCTCGCGCCACTCCGCGCTTCGGCAGTGCCTGGGGGCTGGCGTGGCGCCTGCAGCGTGGCGGAATCGCCGGGTGGGGCGTGGGCATCGCGCTGTTCGCCGGCGTCTTCGGATCCTTCGCCGTGGAGATGGACGACATGGCCAAGTCCGGTGGCTCGGTGGACCTGCTCGCGCGGCTCGGCGGATCGCGTGTGCCCTCCGACAGCTGGATCGCATGGACGCTGAGCCTCGCGGGCATGGTGTCGGCGATCTACGTCGTGTCCGCGGTGCTCCGGCTGCGGGCGGAGGAAGACGGCCTCCGCACCGAGATGGTGCTGGCCACGGCGGTCGGCCGGCGAAAGTGGTGCGCCGCCCACCTGGTCACGGCGGCGGTGGGGGTGACCGTCATCATGGTCGCGTCCGGGCTGGTCGCCGGGCTCGTCCACGGCCTGCGTGCGGATGATCTCGGCGGGCAGCTGCCGCGCGTACTCGGGGGTGCGCTGGTCCAGGTTCCCGCGGCGCTCCTGATGGCGGCGGTGGCCTTCGTCGTTCACGCCTTCCTGCCCCGGTTCACCGCGGTGGCGTGGGTGGCGGTGGTGGGCGCCGTGCTGCTGACGCAGATCGGCGCGAGCCTCCGCTTCGACCAGGCGGTGCTCGACATCTCACCGTTCACGCACGCGCCCAAGGCCCCGGCCGCGTCCGTGCACGCGGCGCCGCTGCTGTGGTTCCTCGGTTCGGCGGTGCTGCTCGCAGCCGTGGGCCTGTACCGGGTCGGGCGGCGCGACATCGGTGTGTCGTGAGGCGCGGCCGCCTCGTCCCGGCGGTCACGCCGAGTACGACCGGCGCCTCGACCGAGCCTCGAATCCGCCTCAATATCGCTACGAGGGCGAACTCGTACATTCCGGTTTGACGGCGACCGCCTGGGCAGAGCCTCGAAGGCCCACTCGCGACGCGCGTCGCACGGCCTCGCGCCGGCGATGGGCGCGACCGGTCCATCGCGGGTTCGGCCTCGGTGGGCGCGTCACGCTCGTGCGTCCGACCGCAGCGACAGACTGGGACAACGCATCGTGAACGAAATCCCGAAGATCCCCGCCTCGACGTCCGCGGCCGCCGCCCTTCGCGACGCGATCGGCGGTCCGGTCCACCTCATCGGCGATGACACCTACGACGAGGCGCGTCTTCCGTGGCGACGCCTGACCGATCCCCGCCCCGCGCTGGTGGCCGATGCGACCGGTCCGGACGACGTGCGAACCGTTCTGCTGACCGCGCGCGAGCACGACCTGCCCCTGGTCGTCCAGTCGACCGGGCACGGCACCATACGGTCCTACGAGGGCGGCGTCATGCTCAGGACCTCGCTGATGAAGGGCGTCGAGGTGGACCCGGAGCGGCGGATCGCGCGGGCCGGGGCCGGGGCCGTGTGGGGCGACGTGCTGGCCGCCTGCTCGCCGTACGGGTTGATGCCGCTGTCGGGTACCGCGCTGTCGGTCGGAGTCGTCGGATACACCCTGGGCGGCGGCGCGGGAATGCTGTCGCGGGCGTACGGCTTCGCCGCCGACAGCGTCGTACGCGCCGAGGTGGTGACCGCGGAAGGCAAGACGCTGGTCGCCGACGCCGAGGAGAACCCCGATCTGTTCTGGGCGCTGCGGGGCGGCGGCGGCAACTTCGGCGTGGTCACGTCCCTGGAGTTCCGGCTCCACCCGGTCGCCGAGGTCTATGGAGGCATGGCGATGTTCGACATCGGCCGTGCCGAGCAGACGATCGCCTGCTACCGGGAGTGGGCGCCCGAGCAACCGGATGAGCTGAGCACGGCCATCGTCTTGCTGCAGATGCCGGACTCACCACAGCTTCCGGAACCGATGCGCGGCATGAGAGCACTCGGCCTCCGGGCCGTCCACACGGGGGAGGCCGACGAGGCCGAGCGCCTGCTCGCACCGTTGCGCGAGGCCGCCGGGCAGCCGATCGCGTATCCGTTCCGGACGATGCCCTGCGCGGACATGACCACGGAGATCTTCGGTCCGCCGCCGCCACCGATGGTCGTGGAGAGCAGCGTCGATCTGGCTTATGAGCTGTCCGACGAGCTGATCGACGCCTCGGTCGCCGCGGTCGTGGCGGACGGGGAGGTGTCCGCCGTCGAACTGCGGTACTGGGGCGGTGCGATGGCCCGGCCGCCGGCCGGCGCCGGGCCGGTGGGCCACCGCGACGTGCCGTTCTCCGTGCTCGGGGGCAGCGCTCCCGCCGTCGACCGCGACCAGGGCGCGGAAGCCAAGGCCGCCGTCGATGCCTTCTCCGCCGCCATCCGGCCGCACGTCACGGGCGGCGCCTTCCTGAACTTCCTCGAGGATCCGGACAAGACGGCCACGGCGTACAGCGCCGAGGAGTACCGCCGCCTGGCCGCCGTGAAGCGGACGTACGACCCGGACAACGTCTTCAGCGGCAACCACAACATCCCTCCGGCCTCCTAGCTGTACTTGGCCGGGGGATTGGTGACACGCCGGGGCTGGTGGTTGATCAAGAAGAAGACCTCCGAGTGCGGTGGAGATAGCCGTCTTCACCCATCACGGAGGTCTTCATGGCCCACGCTAATGCACGGTTGACGTTCCATGGCCGCAGGCTGCTGGTCGAGCGGGTCCGCTTCGATAGCCGCCCGGTGGCGCATGTGGCGCGTGAACTCGGCGTCTCACGGCAGTGCGCGCACCGGTGGGTGGCACGGTTCGACGCTGAGGGCTGGGCCGGGCTGGCTGACCGGTCCTGCCGCCCGCACCAGGTCGCCAACCGCACCCCTGCCCGTCTGGAGGACCAGGTGGTGGCATGCCGTGCTGAGCTGCGACGCGGACCGGCCCACATCGCCGCGGCCACCGGGGTGCCCGAGCGGACCGTGACGCGCATCCTGCGCCGCCGCCACCAGCCGCGCCTGTCCGAATGCGACCCGCTGACCGGCCAGCAGATCCGGGCGAGCCGGCACACCACCACTCGCTATGAACACGACCGCCCCGGCGCGCTGGTGCACCTGGACGTCAAAAAGATCGGCCGTATCCCTGACGGCGGCGGCTGGCGTGCGCACGGCCGGGCCGCCACCGCCGGCCAGCGGCACAAGAAGACACCCCTGGGCTATGACTACGTCCACGCCGCCGTCGATGACCACTCTCGGCTCGCCTACGCCGAGACCCTCCCCGACGAAAAAGGGACCACCCGCGCCGGTTTCCCGCAGCGCGCGGCCGGCTTCTTCCGCTCCCACGGCATACCCGGGATCGAACGAGTGATCACCGACAACGCCTTCGCCTACCGAAACAGCACCGACTTCGCCGCCGCAGTGAACGCACTCGGTGCCCGCCACAAACTCATCCGCCCGCACTGCCCCTGGCAAAACGGCAAGGTCGAACGGTTCAACCGCACCCTGACCACCGAATGGCCTACCGGCAGGTCTTCACCACCAACACCGACCGCGCCAACGCCCTGGCACCCTGGCTGGAGTACTACAACACCCACCGCCCCCACACCGCCCTCGGCGGACAGCCACCCATCAGCCGAGTGTCACCAAACTGACGGCCGAGTACACCTAGCCGGTACCTGTCTCGAAGTTCCCGTCCGCAGCCGGTGCCGTCTGGGCGCCGCGCCGTGGGGCGGGGCTTCGGGAAGGGCACTGACGTTCCGGCACAGCGATGTCGCCGGCCGGGCCCCTGCGGGGCCGGCCGGCGACATTCGGCGATGCTCAGCGGCTTCCGGCGCGGTGCTCGGCGGTGAGCTCCTCGAGCAGGGGAACGATGTCGTTGGGCGCGGGGAGGCCGAGCGTCTCCCGGCGCAGGTGCCGTGCGGCCTGCGCGAAGGACGGTTCGTCCAGCAGCCGGGCGACACGGCGGCCGAACTCCTTCGGGTCGATGTCCCGCGCGTCGCCGACGCGCAGCCCGGCGCCGCTGTCCTGGACGCGCTGCGCGAGGTGCGCGGTGTCCCACTGTCCCTCGGGGACGATGACCTGCGGGACCGCGTGGCTGACGGCCGTGCCGAAGGTCTTCACGCCGCCGTGGTGGATGATCGCCGAGCAGGTGGGAAGCACGGCGTTCAGCGGGACGAAGTCGACCACCCTGACGTTGTCCGGGAGGTCGCCCATGGTCTTCCGCTGCTCCTCGCTGAGCGCGGCGACCACCTCGACGTCGAGTGCGGCGACGGCCGAGAGGATGTCGCCGAGCCGCGCGCCGCCGCCCCACATGTCCCGGTAGGACAGCCCGAGGGTGAAGCAGACACGCTTGCGGCTCGGCCGCTCCCGCAGCCATTCCGGCACGACGGACCGGCCGTTGTAGGGCACGAAGCGTACCGGCACGTAGTGGAGGTCGACCGGCAGGCGCATCGACGGCGGTGTGGAGTCGATCGTCCACTGACCGGTGACCACCTCCTCGTCGAAGGTCGCGCCATGCCGTTCCAGACAACGCGTAAGCCATTCCCGGAGCGGGTCGTGCCGCTCCGCGGCGGGGCGCCGGCCGAGCATTTCGACGAATCGGGCGCGCATGTTCGCCATCAGGTCGAGGCCGGTGATCAACCTGGCATGGGCCGCTCCGCAGGCGCGTGCCGCAACCGCCCCGCCGAAGGTGAACGTGTCCCAGATCACCAGGTCCGGTTCCCAGAAGCGGGAAAAGCCGACCAGGTCGTCGATCATGGAGTCCGGAGAGCAGTTCTGGAAGACGAAGGGAGTCATGGTGCCGAAGACCTTCGACACGTATTCCCAGGTCAGTTTCTCCGGACGCAGCTCGTTCATGTCCAGCCCGGCCTCACCGGCCTTCTCGGCATCCATGACCTGTTCTTGGTCGAGGTTCTCGTTGATCTCCTGGACCTGTTGGGCGAGGTCGTGGGTCTCGCCCACCGGCACCGCCGTGAGGCCGGTCCCGGTGATCGTGTCCGTGAGATCCGGCTGGCTTGCGACTCTCACATCGTGACCCGCGGTGTGCAACGCCCACGCCATTGTGACCATATTCTGCAAATGACTCGCCGCGGCGAATGTCACGAACAAGACTCGCATCCGCACTCCTTGTGCCGACGAGGGTGTGTCCCGGGAGTCTAGAAGGCGGTGCTGAGGGCCCGGTGGAGTGTGAATTGAGGATCCATCGAGCCGGGATCGGTCCGGCATAGGGTGGACACCGCCGATTTCACCAAGCCGAACGCGACGGCGTTGTTCCTGCAAGTGAGTTGTACGTCATCTGCCAGTAACGGATGGCAGCATCGGCGCCATGGACTATGCGTTCCAGGCGGAGGGCCTGGTCAAGACATTCGGTGAGACGACCGCGCTGGCGGGCGTCGACCTCGCCGCGCGGCCGGGCACGGTGCTCGGGGTGCTCGGACCGAATGGCGCGGGCAAGACGACGGCCGTCCGAATATTGGCCACACTGCTGCAGCCCGACAGTGGTCGTGCGACGGTGCGCGGATACGACGTCGTACGGGACGCACCGCGGGTGCGCGAACTGATCGGTCTCACCGGTCAGTACGCGTCGGTCGACGAGGACCTCACCGGAAAAGAAAACCTCGTTCTCATCGGGCAACTGCTCAATTTCCGTAAGAAGCAGGCGCAGGAGCGCGCGGCCGAGATGCTGCGGCGATTCGAGCTGACCGACGCGGCCGACCAGAAGGTCACCGGCTACTCCGGAGGAATGCGGCGCCGCCTCGACCTGGCCGCGAGTCTCATGGGCCGGCCTTCCGTCATCTATCTCGACGAGCCGACCACCGGCCTCGACCCGGGCAAGCGCGGTGAGGTCTGGCGCATGATCCGTTCGATGACCGACGGGGGCGGCGCCGTGCTGCTCACGACCCAGTACCTGGAAGAGGCCGACGCGCTTGCCGACGACATCGTCGTCATCGACCACGGGAAGGTCATCGCGCGAGGTACGGCCGCCGAGCTCAAGGCGCGCGTGGGCGGCCAGACCATCTCCGTGCGTCCCAAGGACCAGGACCGGCTGCGGGAGGTGTCGGAAATCATCGGCGCGGTGGCCGGGCGTCCGGCCGAGACGCGTGGCCGGGACCTCGTGACCGTGCAGGTGGACGGCGACGCCGCGCTCAACGAGACGGTCCGCAGGCTGGAGGCGGCGGAGATCGGCGTCACCGAGCTCTCGCTGCGCCTGCCCAGCCTCGACGAGGTGTTCTTCGCGCTCACCGGCCGCCACACCGATGAGCACGACAAGGCACAGGAAGAAGAAGAGGAGAACGCGGCGTGAGTGACACCACGATGCCGGCCACGGCGTCCGACGAGGGCTCCTGGGAGCGGAGCGACGTGCTGCCGCACCGGCGGAACGCCGTTCTCTGGCACAGCCTCGCGCTCGCCAAGCGCAACCTGATCAAGATCAAACGGAATCCGATCAGCATCAGCGACGCGGTGATCGCACCCGTCACCTTCCTCATCATCTTCGTGTACATGTTCGGCGGCGCCGTCTCCGGCTCGACCCACGCGTATCTGCAGTTCACGACCCCGGCGATCCTCGTCCTGTCGGCGATCACGGCGGGAATGATCGCCACCGGGGTGAACCTGTCCATCGACATCAAGAAGGGGATCTTCGACCGGTTCCGCAGCATGCCGATCAGCCGTTCGGCTCCGCTGATCGGTTCGGTCCTGGCCGATGTGGTCCGTTACCTCGTCGCCATGATCACCCTGCTGGTCTTCGGGTATGTGATCGGCTTTCGGATCCAGACCAACCCGTGGTACACGCTGGCCGCCGCCGCGCTGACCATCCTGTTCGGCATGAGTCTGAGCTGGGTCTGGGTGTTGCTGGGGATGGTCATCAAGGAGACGGCCTCGGTGCAGACCATCATCGCGCTGAGCATCTTCCCCCTGGCCTTCGGGACCGACATGGTGGCGCCGACGAAGACGCTGCCGGGCTGGCTCCAGGCATGGGCGAAGATCAATCCGGTCGGCCACACGATGGCGGCGTGCCGCGGCCTGCTGATCGGCGGGGAGATCGCCACTCCGCTCATCAAGTCGTTGCTGTGGTCGGTGGGCCTGATCGTCGTCTTCGCCCCGCTCGCGGTGATGGCCTACCGCCGCCGCACCTGACCGTTCGCCGGAAGGCGAGCCGATGGCGAGGCCGGGGCGGCCATCTCGGAGAGGTGGTGCCCCGGCCTTCTCGCCGTCCCGGCCGCCGGAGCTCGGCCGCCGGATCGTCAGACCACGTGCACGTCGGGCACGTAGAGGATCCAGCGGCCACCCGCCTGCCGGAACGCCTGCTCCTTCGCCATGATCTCTTCGGCGTGGTTCCAGGCGAACAGCAGAGCGTAGTCCGGGTACGGGTCGGCGAAGGCCGCCGGCGGCCGTACCGGGATGTGCCGTCCGGGCGTCAGCCGGTTCTGCTTGGCCGGCGTCGTGTCGCACATGAACGGCACCAGGGCCGGGCCGATCCCGCAGAAGTTGGTCACCGTCGCGCTCTTGGCGGTCGCGCCGTACCCGACGACGCGGCGTCCTTCCGCGCGCAGGCCGCTCAGCAGCGTCACCAGCTCGTCCTTGATGGTGGTGACGTTCGAGGCGAACGCTCGGAGGGTCGCGCGGTCGGTCAGCCTCTGCTCGCGTTCGTCGGCCAGCAGCCGGGCGACGGCCGCCGACGGCTCGCGCGCACCGGCCCGCGCGAGGGTGTACCGCACCTCGCCTCCGTGTACGGGCAGTCGCCGCACGTCCACCAGCTCGAACCCGAACCGCAGGGCCATCGCCTGCACGGAGCCGACCGAGAACAGGAAGAAGTGCTCGTCGTAGATCTGGTCGAACGCCGTCTTGGTCACGACATCGCCGAGATAGGGATCCTCGAACACGAACACGCCGTGCGGCGCGAGCAGCGCGTCGACGCCCCGGAAGATCGAGTCCAGGTAGGGGATATGGCACAGGGTGTTCGCCGCGTAGATCACGTCGGCGGGTCCCTCCGCGGCGCGCACGGCCGCGGCGGTGGCCTCCTCGAAGAAGTCGGTGCGGACGTTCACGCCCTCCGCGCGGGCCACCTCCGCCACGCCCGCCGAGGGCTCGAAGCCCAGATGCCGGACCCCGGCGTCCTTGACGGTCTTCAGCATGATCCCGTCGTTGCAGCCGATCTCCACGATGAACGGATCGGCCGCCTCCGTACGGAGGAAGTCGCGGGCGATCTCGGTGAAGTGCTCCCGCATGACGGATGAGCCCGAGGAGTGGTACGGGTAGTCCTCGTGGAACATCAGCTGCCGGGGCACCTCCTCGACCAGCTGGACCATGGTGCACGACGCGCACTGCCCGACGGCGAGACGGTAGGAGAACTCATCGGCGAGTTCGCCGGGCTCGACGAATCGGTCGGACAGCGGCTGGCGGCCCAGGTCGAGGAACTCGGCGACCTCGCCGCCGCATACCCGGCAGGCTGATGCCGTCTCGCCGGCCAGATCGGTCATGGTGGGCTCCTTCACGATGAGTACGCGGCCTCGTCCGCGCTCCGGTCCTCGAGGGCGGCGCGGCGATCAGAGATCCGTGATCACCTCGCGCAGCGCGCTGATCACCTTGTCCTGGCGGTCGAGTGGCAGCGACGGGTACATGGGCAGCGAGAAGATCTCGTCGGCCAGACGCTCGGTGACCGGCAGCGAGCCCTTCGCGTACCCGAGCTCGGCGAATCCGGTCATGGTGTGCACCGGCCACGGATAGCTGATGTTCAGTGAGATGTCGTAGCGCTTGAGCCGCTCGATGATCTCGTCGCGGCGTGGGTGCCGCACGACGTACAGGTAGTAGACGTGCTCGTTCCCCTCCGCCACGACCGGCAGCGTCAGGCCGCCGGGGGCGGTGAGGTCGCCGAGGCCCTCCGCGTACCGGCGTGCCACGGCCCGGCGGCCCGCGATGTAGGCGTCGAGGCGGCGCAGCTTGCGGCGGAGGATCTCCGCCTGCACCTCGTCGAGACGGCTGTTGTGGCCCGGCGTCCTGACGACGTAGTACCTCTTGCCCATCCCGTAGTACCGCAGCCGCCGGACGTTCCGGTCGACGCTCTCATCGTCGGTGACGATCGCGCCCCCGTCGCCGTACGCTCCCAGCACCTTCGTCGGGTAGAAGGAGAACGCGGCCGCGTCGCCCACAGTGCCGGCCATCCGGCCGTTCCTGCGGGCGCCGTGCGCCTGCGCGCAGTCTTCGAGGATGGCCAGACCGTGCTCGGCGGCGAGCCGTTCGAGCGGGGCCAGGTCGACGCACTGCCCGTACAGGTGCACCGGGAGCAGGGCCTTGGTGCGTGGAGTGATCGCGGCCGCCACCTGGTCCGTGTCCATCAGGTAGTCGTCCTCGCGGATGTCGACGAAGACCGGGGTGGCGCCGGCGCCGTCGATGGCGACCACGGTGGGGGCGGCGGTGTTGGAAACGGTGATCACTTCGTCTCCGGGGCCCACGCCGAGCGCCTCGAGCCCGAGCTTGACCGCGTTGGTGCCGTTGTCGACCCCGGCGCAGTGCGCGATCCCGTGGTAGGCGGCGAATTCCGCTTCGAAGCCTTGTACGCTCTTTCCGAGAATCAGCTGACCGGACTCGAAGACCGTTGTGACGGCGTCGAGAAGATCCGCCTTTTCCTGCTCGTACTCCGGAAGATAATCCCACACACGAGTCGTCATGCGCCTCACCGTGACATCTCTGTGGATTGCGGTACACCTTTTGCGTTGTCGGTTTTTCGGGAGCGGGCCGCCCACGTGCTCATGTAGTTGTTGTCCCGCTCGATATCGAGTGCCTGTGCGCTCAGGAAGTCCACGCCGTCGACGTAGGTGTACGGCTGCATGAACCCGCCGGCGCGGACGTCGCGGTAGAGGCGGGCCAGCGGGTGGGCCGCCGTGTACGACGCGCCGCCGACGAGGGTGAGGCAGTCGTTGACGATCGCCGGCGCCGTCTGGTTGACCGCCAGCTTGGCGCACTGGAAGGCCCGCATCATCCGACGGCCGCGCTCGTCGGGATCCCCGCGGAGATCGGCCCCGACGACATCGGCCGTGGTCAGCGCGGCGCCCACCGCGGCGCGCAGCCCGTACAGCCGGGAGTCGATCTCCGCGACGAGGGTCCGGCTCGCGGCCGGCGGCGCCGCGCCACGGCGCGTCAGGGCGGCGATCGTCGTGTCGCGGGCGGCTTGGGCGACGCCGACGTAGATTCCCAGCATCGCGACCGAGCTGACCGTCTGCCCGGCGAGAACCGCGTCGTTCCGCGCCCCCACCAGGTCACGGATCAGGACGTCCTCGGCCGGGATCCGGCATCGGTCGAAGACGATGTCCACCGTGCCGGAGGCGCGCATGCCGAGACCGTCCCAGTTATCCAGCACGGTGAGGCCCGGATTGTCGCGAGAGACGACGGGGGAGACCAGTCTCGGCGGCTCGCCCGCCACGTCGGTCTGCGCGTTGATCACGAAGTGCGTGGCGATCGGCCCCATGCTCACCAGCGTCTTGCGGCCGGACAGCAGCCATCCGCCCGTCCCGTCGGACGACAGTGTCGTCACGGCCGTGTGGTGGTCCTTGATCCCGGAGCACACCGCCGCCTCGCCGGCGGCCATCTGCCGCAGCAGCCGCTCGGCCAGGGCCCGGGCCTGCGGGCCGCCGTGCCGCCACTCGTAGGAGAGGGTGATGCCCCGGCTGAACTGCATGTGCAGCGCGAGTGCCGTCGAGGCGTCGGCATGGGCGACGGCCAGGAGCGCGGTCGCCACGTCGTACAGCCGGTCGACGCCCAGACCGCCCAGTTCGGCCGGGACCGTCGCGCCCATCAGCCCGTCCGTCCGGAGCGCGTCGAACGTCTCGACGGGGAACACGCCGTCGCGATCGTTCTTCGCGGCGGTGGAGCGTATCCGCGGCAGGTGCCCACCGAGCCGGTCGAGTAGCGCGCGGCCCGCGGGAGTGACCGGCCCCTGGAGTCCGACTGTCGCGTCCTGGCGTGCCGTCCGTATGGACATGGCGTGCTCCGTATTCTTCCCGTCGGTGGTGACCCCCGGACCGCCGCCGGTGACCGACAATTGCGCCGCCAATACGCGGTCCTACGCTGATTCGACACCTGTTCCTCGCGCATCGTGGCACGGGAGCGTCAGGTGCGGCACCTCCTGAATTGCGCTACCTGCCGTCCTGCCATCGGGCGCATGTCATCTCTATGACATTCGCCGCCACGCGTCGTTTCTTCGGCGGCCGGCGGTCGCCGCGAACGATGCGGGTTCGGGCGAGAGACCGGGGTTTCCAAGTCGCCGGGACTTTTCTTATATTCGGTTCGGACGGTGAAAGGAAGCACAGTGACGTCATCGGTTGAGCAGGGGCCCGGCAGGTACGCCCGGTGAGCGCGGGTGGGAGCCTGCTGGCCATCAGCGACCTGCACACCGCGTACGAGGAGAACCGCAAGATCATCTCTGGCCTGCGGCCCGGGTCCGATGAGGACTGGCTGATCGTCGCCGGTGACGTGGGGGAGACGTTCGCCGACATCGAGTGGGTGCTGGGGCTGCTGAGCGAGCGGTTCGCCAAGGTGATCTGGACGCCGGGCAACCACGAGCTGTGGACGCCGCAGTCGGATCCGGTGCGGCTGCGGGGCGAGCACCGCTACCGGCGCCTGGTGGAGGTCTGCCGCGGCATGGGCGTCGTCACGCCCGAGGATCCGTACCCGGTCTGGCGCGGCGAGGGCGGGCCGGTCACGGTCGCGCCGCTGTTCGTGCTGTACGACTACAGTTTCCGGGTTCCGGGCGTGACCTCCAAGAAGGAGGCGCTCGAGCAGGCGTACGAGGCCGGCGTGGTGTGCACCGACGAGTTCCTCCTGCATCCGGATCCGCACCCGAGCCGTGAGGCGTGGTGTCAGGTGCGGATCGCCGAGACCGAGGCCCTTCTCGCCGCGCGGGACACGTCGCTGCCCACCGTCCTGGTGAGCCACTTCCCGCTGGTCCGCGACCCCACGCTGGTGCTGCGCCATCCGGAGTTCGCGCTGTGGTGCGGCACGGAGCGCACCGCCGACTGGCACCGGCGTTACAACGCCGTCGCGGCCGTCTACGGGCACCTGCACATTCCGCGGACCACCTGGTACGACGGGGTCCGCTTCGAGGAGGTCTCGCTCGGCTACCCGCGCGAGTGGAAGCGCCGGCACGGGCTCGCCGGGCGGTTCCGCCGCATCCTGCCCGCCGGAACGACGCCGTGATCGAGCGGATACTGCCGCCGGAGGTGGCGTCGGCGGAGGCGTTCGACGACCGGGAGGCCGTCGCCCTCTTCCCCGAGGAGGAGGCCGTCGTGGCGCGCGCGGTGGACAAGCGCCGCCGGGAGTTCGCCACGGCCCGCGGGTGCGCCCGCCGGGCCTTGGCCGTTCTCGGCCTGCCGCCCGTGCCGATCGTGCCCGGTGAGCGCGGCGCCCCCGCCTGGCCCGCCGGCGTCGTCGGCAGCATGACCCACTGCGACGGCTACCGGGCGTCGGCGGTCGCGCGGGAGGAGCGGGTCCGTACGGTCGGGCTGGACGCCGAGCCCAACGAGCCGCTGCCGGACGGCGTGCTGGAGGCCATCGCCACCCCTCCCGAGCGCGCCTGGCTCCAGCGGCGCGACGGGGACCGCTCGGGAGTCTGCTGGGACCGGCTGCTGTTCAGCGCCAAGGAGTCGATCTACAAGGCGTGGTTCCCGCTGACGCGCCGCTGGCTGAACTTCGAGGAGGCGGTCGTCACGCCCGACCCCGAGGCGGGCACCTTCTCCTCGCGCCTGCTCGTTCCCGGGCCGGTCGTCGACGGCCGTGCGCTGACCGGCTTCACCGGCCGCTGGATCGTGAGCCGCGGGCTGGTCGCGACCGCCATCACCGTCCCGTCCCGGCCCGGTCCTCCTCGGTGACCGTCCGCGGCACGACCTCGGTCCCGAACCGGTCCAGCAGCACGATGTCCTCCGGCACGCAGGCCGGCATCGTCACGGTGACCTGCTGCGCGGCGACCGGCTCCCGGCGATCCGGCCCGGGCGGAGAGACGTCGTCGCCGATCGGGTGCGGAACGACCTCGACCTCGACGGCGGTCCGCGCCCGGGCTGCGAGTTCGGCCTCCCAACGGGCCAGAGTCGCCGGATCGGTGACCGGGACACGCCGCAGCGCCGCGATGTCGGCGCCGCCGCCGGCGTGCCGCGGTACGCGCCTCACCGGGACGAGGAGCGGCGCCGGGTGGTACGCGGACAGGCCGCGGCGAAGACGGTCGATCACGGCCGGGCGCGCGCCGCCGTGGAGCCTGACGTACACGACGACGCGCCCCTCGCGCTCGTCGAGCACGGCCTCCGCCACGGCCGGGTCCGCCTGGAGCACGCCGCGGACGTCCTCGGGCCGGATCCGCCCGGGCCGCCGTTCCGCGAGCTCGCCCAGAATCGCGAGATAGCGCCGTCCGAGGCCGGGGAGGTCCCCGGCGTCCGCCGCGGCGCCGTCGCACGCGAGTTCCCCGCGCAGCCCGCCGTCCTGGGGCCACAGGATGAGCTTGAAGTCGATGCCGGCGTCGGGCGGCGGTTCGGTCAGGTGCCGCAGGGTCACGGACGGCCGCCGAGGCCGCAGGGCGAGGGGTTTGTCGAACGTCTGCAGTGCGAACACCGCCCCGAAGACGGGGTTGCGCCCGGGGCGCCGTGGCGGGGCCACGCCGGGCGGCAGCGCCTCGAAGGGGAGGCGGCCGTGGGCCATGGCCTCGCGGCGTTCGCGGTGTGTCACGGCGATCGCGTCCGGGAGAGACCCGTCCAGGGCGAGCCGCAGCAGAAGCAGGTCGCGCGCGCCGCTCACGGTGTGCTCGTCCTCCGGATGCCAGCGGTTCCCGATCGGCACCGCGACCGTCACGTCCTCACAGCCCGTGACCTCCGCCAGCAGCGACCCGTAGGCGGCGAGGAGCACGGCGAAGGAGGTCGTCCCTTCCGCGGCGGCCCGTGCGCGCACCGCGTCCATGAGCCGTTCCGCTACCGCGATCGGGACGTGCCCGGCCTTTCCCGGGACGCTCCCCGCCCGGCCCGGTGCGTCCTGCGGGGCGCCGGGCCGTCCGCGCAGGGCCGCGGCGGAGGCGAGCCGGACGGCCCAGTACTCCCGCGCGGCGGCCGCCTCCGGACCCGCGAGGTAGGCGCGTTCCCGTCGGACCTGCCGCCCCGACGAGGGTGCCTCCGGCAACGCGGGAGGCCGGCCCGCCTCGGCGGCGTCGTACAGCGTGCCCAGTTCTTCGAGCAGGAGCGCCAGCGACATGCCGTCCACGGCGAGCGTGTGCACGGTGAGCGCCAGGAGATGCGCCGCCGGTCCGCGGCGCACGAGTGCGGCGGTGAGCAGCGGCGGCCGGCCGGGGTCCGGTCGCGGTGGGTGCCGCGGCTCATCGCCGTCGAAACACGGGACCGGGACCGGCATGGGCGGGTGCACCAGCCGGACGCGTCCCCCGCCGACGCGCGGATAGGCGACGCGGAGTGCGTCGTGCCGCGCGACGAGCGCGGTCAACGCCGCCTGGAGCGCGGCGAGGTCGAGCGGTCCGGTGATCTCGAATATCAGCGTGCGGGTGGCGCTCGGTTCCCCGGCGTACTCGACCCGGCCGCGCTCGATCAGCAACGCCGGCGCGAGCCGTTTGCCGCCGGCGAGGAGGGACATCAGGCCCTCCCGCGCGGTCCGGAGCACGGAGCGTACGTCGGCGGCGGGCACGTCCGGAGGGGCGAGGAAGCACAGGCCGTCGCCGTCGGCCCACACCTCGACACCGCGGTCCACGAGTTCGCGGACGCGCTCGGCCACCGCCGGCGGGAGCTCAGACACGACCGGCCTGCCAGGCGGTGTCGTCCTCCGGGGACCCGCCGGACGTCAGGGCCTCGGCGAGGTCGGCGGCCAGCATCGTCACGCTGGCGCCGTCGAGCACGCGATGCAGCGGGATCGTGACGCCGAACCCGCCGGCGAGGGCGTTGCGCAACTGCGTCGCCATGATCGAGTCGACGCCCATCGCGGGAAGCGGCGCGTCGTCGTCCAGGTCCGCCTCCGTCCCGCCGACGATGGGCAGGAGCATCCCGCGTATCTCGGCCGCCAGCCGTCGGCGCGCGTCGTCGGGGGCCATCTCCCGCAGCGTCTCCAGCACCGTGGTGCGCGGTGTCGCGGCCGAGGGCGTGGCCCGCCGGGCCGATCCGAGCCGGGCGAGCACCTCGGCCGAGGTGCGCCGCAGGACGACGCCGTGCGCGGACGCGACGACGGTGCCGTCGGCGTCGAGCACCTGAACGCGTCCGCGCACCTCCCGCTCGCCCCGGTGCTCGATGCCGGCGCGCGCCCACAGCGGCCGGGACTGTGCGGCCGCGTCGAGCCCGGCCAGGTCGAGCCGGGCCAGGCGCATGAACAGCAGGAGGCCCGCCGACGCCGGGGTGAGCGCGTTGAACAACTGCATGCAGGCATCGAGCACGCCGGGGTCGAAGCCGGTGGCGAAGGCGGTGTCCGGTCGCGCCCGCAGGCGGGCGAGCATCGTGTCGTCGTCGACGCGCCACAGGTGGTCGACGAGCGCCACCCGCGGGCCCAGGTCGAGGCCGCGTTCGGAGCGCAGTTCCCGGTAGAGGTGTTCGCCGGCACGCTGGTCGACCGCCGTCTCGGCGAGCCGCGTCAGGTCGTGGCGTTCGGTGGCCGATCGCGGCCGCCCGCGTACGACGGCGTTCGCGTGCTCGCACCAGCGCCCCCCGCTGCCGGTCTCGCGTTCCAGCGCGGAGATTCGTACCTCGAGGTCGCCGGACGCCTCGGTGCGGGCGACGGTGTGCAGCGTCCGCTCGGTGTCCTCGGGCACCACGAGTGCCTCGGTGATCGTGAGGTTCGCCAGCTCCAGCGGTCCGCGGACGTCCAGCCGGCGCGCGCACGCCGCGACGATCTCGGCGTAGACGCCGACGTGCACGAGCCCGGCGGTGTCGGTCAGGAAGGGCTGCCGGTCGTGGCCGAAAACGGTCTCGAACTGTGCGTCGGAGGCCGGGGAGAGCAGCCGCCGGCCCGGCAGCGTGCCGTCCTGCCCGCCGCCCGGCCGCGCGACCCGCTCCAGCCCGTCCAGCCACAGCCTGCGGCGCTCGAAGGGGTAGGTCGGCAGCACGCGGCGGCGTCGTGTCCGGCCGTGGTCGAGTGCCGCCAGGTCGACCGGCACGCCGAGGGTGTAGAGCGTCCCGAGGCCCGTCAGCCAGTGCCGTACGTCGTCTCGGTCGCGCCTCAGGGATGAGATCCACGAGGCGTCCTCGGGCGCCCCGCGCAACCCCGCACCGGTGAGGGTACGGTCCGGGCCGATCTCGACGAAGCAGGTGATCCCGTCGGCGAGCAACGTCCGCACGCCGTCCCAGTACCGTACGGGCTCGCGCATGTGCCGGCGCCAGCGGTGAGCGTCTCGCAGATCGTGGTCACCGGCGAGCGCCCCGGTGAGGTTGTCGGCGAACGGCAGGGACGGATCGCCGATCGGGACCTGCTCGACCAGCTTCTCGAACCGGTCGAGCACGGGATCGACGAGGCGTGAGTGGAACGCGTGCGCGATCGGGAGCCGCCGCGTCGTGACCTGGCGGCCGGCGAACACCTCCGCCATCTCCTCGACCGCCTCCGCGGCGCCGGACAGCACCGTCTCCTCGGGCCCGTTGTACGCGGCGATCTCGACTCGTCCGCCGTGCGCGGTCACGACCTGCTCGACCTCGCCCGGCGGTGCGAACACCGCGAGCATCGCCCCCTCGCCCTCCGGCAGGGTGCCCACCAGGCGCCCGCGTTCGACGCACAGGCGAAGCCCGTCCTCGCGGCCCAGTGCGCCCGCGGCGCACGCCGCGGCGTACTCGCCCAGGCTGTGGCCGGCGACCGCCTCGGGGGTGACGCCGGCCGAGGCCCACAGCCGGGTGAGCGCGTCCTGGACGGCGAACAGCGCCGGTTGCGCCACCGCGGCGTCCATGAGGGGCCGGCCGTCGCCGCCGGTGTCTCGCGGGTAGAGGAGGTCGATGAGGGAGCGGCCGGTCAGCGGGCCCGCGGCGGCGTCGCTCTCCTCGATCGCCGCGCGGTACACGGGTTCGTGGTCGAACAGGGCACGGCCCATGCCGACGCGCGCGGCCCCCTGACCGGAGTACAGGAACGCGACCCGTGGCGGTCGCGGCGCGGCGGCACGGTGGATGCCCGCGCCGGTGGCGGCCACATTCGCCAGGCCGTCCGCCAACTCGGCGGTGGTCTTCGCCACCAGGGCCGTGCGCCAGAGCCGGTGAGAGCGTCCGGTGTTCGCGGTGTGGCAAACGTCCGCCGGCGTCGCGGTGGCGTCCTCCCGCAGGTGGCCGGCGTAGCGTCCGGCGAGCGTGCGCAGCGCGTCCGCGCCGTTCGCCGAGAGGGCGAGCAGGTGCGCGGGCCGGTCGGGCACCTCCACCGGCCGGATCCGGCCGCGTGGTGCCTGCTCCACGAGCACGTGGACGTTCGTACCGCTGAAGCCGAACGCGCTCACCCCGGCCACCCGGGTGCGGTCCGGCGGGGCCCATCCGATCGCCGTGGAGGGAATGCGCGCCGGGAAGGCGTCCAGCCCGAGCGCCGGGTTGAGCTCGCCGACCGGCTGGCCCGGCACCTCCCCGTGCCGTACGCACAGCACGGCCTTGATGAACCCGGCGATGCCGGCCGCGGCCTCGGCGTGGCCCATCACCGCCTTGGCGGAGCCGAGCAGGAGCGGCCGGTCGGCGGGGCGCGATCGTCCGACCACGGATCCGACCGCCGCGACCTCGATCGGATCGCCGACCGCGGTCCCCGTGCCGTGGCATTCGACGTAGCCCACGTCGAGCGGGTCCAGACCGGCGTCGGACAGGGCGGCCCGGATCACCTCGGCCTGTGCTCGCTGGCTCGGCACCGTGATGCCGCTCGACCGTCCGTCCTGGTTGACGGCGCTGCCGCGGATGACGGCGAGCACCTCGTCGCCGTCGGACCGCGCGTCGGACAACCGCTTGAGCACGACCATTCCGCACCCCTCGGCCCGGCCGTAGCCCTCCGCGCCGGCGTCGAAGGTCCGGCTGCGTCCGTCGGCGGAGAGCGCGTGCATGCGCGCGAGCACGGTCGAGAGTTCGGGGAGGAGGACGAGGTTCACGCCACCCGCCAGGGCGAGGTCGGAGTCGCCGCCGCGCAGTTGCCGTACGGCGTGATGGACGGCGAGGAGGGACGAGGAGCAGGCCGACTCCACCGCCAGCGCCGGGCCGCGCAGGTCGAGCAGGTACGACAGTCGTCCGGCGGCCATGCTGAGCATGCCGCCGGTGAACGCGTAGGGGCTCAGCCGGGCGGGATCCGCCTGGAACTGGCGGTGCAGATAGTCGGGGCTGATGATCCCGGTGAACACGGCGGTGTTCGTCCCGGCGAGCCGGTCGGGAGACTGGCCGGCGCGTTCCAGCGCCTCCCAGGAGACCTCGAGCAGCAGGCGGTGCTGGGGGTCCATCGCCGCGGCCTCGGTCGGGGTGAGGCCGAAGAAGGGGGCGTCGAACGCGTCGATGCCCTCCAGCAGCGCGGCTCGCGGGTCCTCCCGGCGTTCGGTGGCGCGGGAGTCCGGGTCGGAGGGCGGCGTACGGCCGGCTTCGCGGTCGGCGATCGCCATGAGCGGCACCGGTTCGGCCTTCCGCAGGACGTGCCAGAACGCCTCGGGCGTGTCGGCTCCGCCGGGGAACCGGCACGCCATCCCGATGACCGCGATCGGCTCATGGGCGTTCGCCATATTTCATCTCCTCGCTTGCGGGCCGTTATGTGCGCCGAGGGTGTTTTTATTCATGGCTTTATCTGTTATGTATAACACATGTGCGGATTCATCCCTGATGAGCTCGTCGCCGCGTTGTGATAACCGCGCGAGTGGCCGGAATTGGACCCAAGTGTTTAGTCCGGAAATCTTGACATCGGATTTATAAGGGGTTCCTTCATGTCCGTATCCAAGTCAGAGATCGTCGAGATGCTGCGCGCGAGAGGGGATGCACAGGAGCAGCTGTTCCACGAGGCGCGCCGGAAGCGGGCGGCGGCCCATGGCGACGGCGCGCTGCTGCGCGGCGTCGTCGAAGTCACCAACCTGTGCCGGGTGAACTGCGACTACTGTCCGATGAGGAAGGACAACACACCCGCGAACTCGATTTTCGTCCTCGACGAGGACCAGATCATGGCCCGGGCGCGGGCCGTCCACGCGGCCGGAATCGACGTCGTCTTCCTCCAGGCGGGAGAGATACCCAAGACCACGGGCATCGTGGGAAGGGTCATCCCACGGATCCGTGAGCTGTTCGACGACCGGGTGGAGATACTGCTCAATCTCGGTGGCAAGAAGCGGTCGGAGTACGCCTATCTCAAGGGCCAGGGAGCGACCAGCTACATTCTCAAGCACGAGACCGCGAATCCCGAGTTGCACGCCGAACTCCGCTACGAGTCCCTCGCGGATCGGCTGAGGTACCTGGAGGACCTGCTCGACCTCGGGTACAAGGTCGGCACCGGTGCCATCGTCGGCCTTCCCGGCCAGAGGCTTGACGATCTCGCCGAGGACATCCTGCTCGCCCAGCGCCTCGGCGTGCACATGGCGAGCGTGGCGCCGTTCGTGCCCGCGCCGCGGACGCCTCTGGAGAACCACCCGCACGGCGACGTCGACGTGGCGCTCAACATGATCGCGGCGATGCGGCTGGTGCGGCCGGACTGGCTGATCCCGTCCGTGAGCGCCCTGGAGAAGACGCGGCCGGGCGGCCAGGTCCAGGGCTTCCAGGCCGGGGCCAACGTCATGACGATCAACTTCTCCGACGCGGAGCACACGGACAGATACCTGATCTACGGCAAGGACCGGTTCGTGGTCCGGAGCGCGCACGCGGCCGAGACGCTGTCCCGCGCCGGCCTCACGGCCATGGGCTCGCCGTTCGTCGCCGCGCGCTCCGCGGGACGGCCCGGCGACGCACGGCAGGCCCCGGCGACGAGCGAACTCGCGTGAGCGCCGGCCCGGACGTAACGGAGGCCGGCCGGCCCGCGATCATCATGGGCGACCGGTGTCTCTCCTACGGCGAGCTGGACGGCCAGGTGACGCGGCTGGCGCACGCGTTGCGGTCCTGGATGCGTCCCGGTGAGCGCCTCTGCCTGCTCCTCGAGACCTGCCCCGAATACCTCATCACCTGCCTCGCGGCCGCACGCGCCGGCATCGACTACACGCCGGTGAACGTGCAGCTGACCCCGGCCGAGGCGGCGTACATCATCAACGACAGCGGCGCACGCGTGGTCGTCGCCTCCGCGGGGGTCGCGTCCCTGGCCTCCGCGGTCGTCGAGCTGACTCCGCGGGTTCGCGAGCGGCTGGTGGTCGGTGGCCCGCTCGACGGCCACCTGCCCTTCGAGCGCGCCCTCGACGGGCGCCCGGCGGATCCGTTCGTCACGGCGACGCCGGGCCGGGCGGTCGTCTACTCGTCGGGGACGACCGGGCGGCCCAAGGGCATACTGCCCGCCCGGCCGCCCGCGGCGGACGCGCGCGACTGGTTCGAGTCGCTCCTGTCCGGCCACCTGGGTGTCACGCCGGACAGCGTCACCCTCACTCCCGGCCCGCTGTACCACGGCGCACCGCTGCGGTGGTCACTGGCCACGCTGGGGCTGGGGGCGACGCTCGTCCTGCTGCCGCGATTCGAACGGCGCGCCCTCCTGGAGACGATCGAACGCCACGGCGTCACGCAGGTGCAGCTCGTGCCCGCCATGATGCTGCGGGTGCTCAAGCTGCCGCCCGAGGTACGGGCCGGGTACGACCTGTCCACCCTGGTGGCGGTGATGCACACGGCGGCGCCCTGCCCACGCGAGGTGAAGGCCGCGTGGATCGACTGGCTGGGCGAGCTGGTGTGGGACGTCTACACCTGCTCGGAGGGGTTCGGCCACGTGCTGATCAGCGCCGCGGAGTGGCGCGAGCGGCCCGGTTCCGTGGGACGGCCGGTCGACTGCGAGATCCACGCCTGTGACGCCGACGGGAACGTCCTGCCACCGGGGAAGGGAGGCGTGCTGTGGTACTCGGGCGAGCGCGGCGCGCCCGTTGCCCGGCCCATCCGCTACCACGACGCTCCGGAGAAGACCGCGGCTCTGTACGACGACCGTGGCTGGGCCACGGTCGGGGACATCGGCCACGTCGACGAGCACGGCTACGTCCATCTCACCGACCGCGGCGCGGACGTCATCGTCGCGGGCGGCGTGAACATCTATCCGCGCGAGACCGAGGACGCGCTCCTCTCACATCCCGCCGTGGCGGACGCGGCGGTCATCGGCGCACCGGATCCGCTCATGGGCGAGCGGGTGCGCGCGGTCGTCGAGCCGGTCGACCCGGCTCTGGCGGGGCCGCGGCTCGCCGCCGACCTGCTCGCCTTCTGCCGCACGCGGATCGCCGGGTTCAAGTGCCCCCGCGACCTGGAGTTCGTCGATCGGCTCCCGCGCGGCGCGGACGGGAAGCTGCGCAGGCAACTGCTGCGCGACGCCCATCGGGAGGCGGCGACGCGGAACCCGGTCGCTGCGGCCCCCGGCGCCGGCTTCACCGCCGGGCGTGCGGACGTCGGAGGTCCGGCGGCGATGACTCCAGGGGAGTGACATGCATCTCGAAGAACGCAAGCACCGGGTGGTCGAGCTCCTGGCGGACGGCCGTCTGCGGGCGGCGCGTGACCTGGCTTGGCGTGCCAAGGACGAGTATCCGCGCCGGCGTGCGCTGGCCGCCGCGTGGGCGGCCGAGACCCTGTGCCGGCTCGACGAGCCCGAGACCGCGCTCGCGGTGCTGCGCGAGGCGGTCGACGCGGGGGTCTGGTGGTGGGAGCAGATCCTCCGGGTCAACCCGCCGCTGACACCGATTCACGGGCGGCCGGAGTTCGAGGAGATCGTCGTTCGCGCGGAGGCGCTCCGCGAGCACGACAGGTCCGACGTCGCGCCCATCATCTACCGGCCGGACTCCGCACCGGCCGGTGTGCTCATCCCGCTGCACGGCCGGTCGGACCACCACCTGAGCTTCGCGAGGCGGTGGGAGCCCGCGCGTAAGGCCGGATTCCTCGTCGTCGTGCCCCACAGCCAGGAGGTCACCACGTCCGACGGCGACATCGGCTGGATCGACGAGGCCATGGCACGGCGGCAGATCGTCACGATCCACTCGCGGTTGGCGGACGGGGAGCGGCGACTGCCCGTCGTTCTGGCCGGGTACTCGCAGGGCGCGCGGATCGCGGCCGACTGGAGCCTGACCGGCATCCTGCCGGAGGTCGCCGGCTTCGTGACGCTCTGCCCGCCCGACGACCGCATGCCTGCCGTCGCCGGCCGGAACCGCGCGGCGGCCGCTCCCCGGATCCGCGGGTACATCCTCACCGGTGAGCACGACGACGACCGGCCCGGCGCCGAACGGTTCGCCGCGGAGCTCACGGCGAACCGGATCCCGGTCGTGCTCGACGTCATGTCCGGCATGGGCCACGGATATCCGCCGGACTTCGGCGAACGGCTGTGCCGCGCCGTGTCGTTCGTCATCGGAGGCGGGGCGCCGGAATCAGAGACGGGGGATTCACCGCGCGCCGCCGTTCAGGGCGAGATGGCCGACGGAACGTAGATTGGCGGCGATGGCATGGCAGACCCACTGGTGCACGTCCTCCACGTGCCCGTAGTCGTCGTGGTCGACGGCGACGACCACGTCCGCGTCCGCGGCCAGCCGGGCGGTGGGCCTGCCGGTCAGCGCGACGACCCTCCCGCCGCGCGTCCGGGTCTCTCTCACGGCCCGGAGTATGTTGGGCGACTCCCCGCTGACGCTGATCGCGATGAGCAGGTCGCCGCGGGACAGGCTCTGCCGCAGGGGAACGGCGAATGAGTCCTCATAGGAGTAGTCGTTGCTGGTGGCCGTCGTCAGCGACACGAGGTCGGCGAGCGGCCAGACCCTCGCCTGGTCGGCGAAGGTGCAGTCGGTCGATACGGCGGACCGGATATCTGTCGCGAGATGGGACGCGGTGGCCGCGCTGCCGCCGTTCCCGACGGTGAAGATATTGCGCCCCTCGTGTAGCGCGACCCACAATTCTGACACAATGGAGCCTAGCGCTTCAAGATTGACCTCCTGAATCAGCCCGACAAACTCAGAACGCCGTCGCGAAGTTACCCGCATCACGTGCGGGAGGTCCGGCCCGGGCGGTTCAGTGCCAACAAGCATCGATTGGATCCTCCCGGCTTGCACGCCATCTTGTATGGAACTCGCATGCGGTGTTGTAATCATGCCAGAGTCATGGCACTCGAATACAGCTTCCTTGACGGAGATGTGGAGGCGTGATATGCGCGTGGCGGTGACGGGGGCGGCCGGCACCATCGGCCGGGCGGTGGCACAAGAGCTGCACGGCCTGAACATGGAGACGGTGCTCATCGACACCACGCCTCACCAGCCGGACGTCAAGCGCGCCGATATGACCGAGGCCTGGGCGGTCCGCGAATGCCTGCAAAATTGCGATGCCGTGGTTCACCTGAGCGGATTGGGTACCCCCGACCGGGCCTGGAAGGACCAATTCCTGGCCGCCCGGCACGCCATGAACGCCAATATCACATCGGGTGCGAACGTTTTCGCGGCCGCCTGCGAGCTCGGCATAAGGCGCGTGGTGTGGGCGTCGAGCGAAACGGTTCTCGGGGCGCCGTTCACGAGCGAGCGCCCGCCGGTCGTCCTGCCTTTGACGGAACGCGCTCCGATCCGGGCGCACACGCCCTACGCGATGTCCAAGGCGACACTGGAATCGTTGGCCCAGCAGTTCGGCGGTTCCTCGCGGACCGAATTCGTAGGGCTTCGCTTCTCCATCGTCCTGGGCCCGGCCGACTACCGGAGGCTGCTGCCCCAGATCGCCGACGATCCCCGGTCCGGCCTGTGGAATCTCTGGAGCTACGTCGACATCCGCGACACGGTACGGGCCTGTCTTCTCGCGCTCGAGGCGGAGACCGGCCGGGGATCGGCGGTCTGCAACATCGCGGCCGAGGACACCCTCTCGACCGAGAAGACGAGGGTGCTGCTGGAGAAGTATCTGCCGGAGCTGGAGCCGCCGGCCGAGCCACCGGAGGATCGGACGGCGCTGTTCCGCGGCGACCAGGCGCGGGATCTGCTCGGGTGGGAGCCGCGGCATCGCTGGTCGTCGCCGTGATCCTCGCGAACGCGAGCCCGCACGACCGGTGACCGGTCAGGCGCCACCGCCCGATCCCGACAGGTGAGGACCGAGATGATCGTCGTTTCCGACCGAGGGCCCCGGGCGCTCACCGCGGACGGCCGTGTCGTCGAGCGCAACGGCTCGGTGACCAAGCTGCTGGCGAGGCAGCTGGCGCGCGTCGGCGAGCCGGCGACCTGGATGGCGCCCACGACGGGCGAACTCCACCGCTGGCCCGATCGGCTCGACGAGCTCTCCCGATGCCCCGGAGCGCCGTCCGCCCGCCACGTCCCGGTCCAGGTCTCGCCCGAGGCGTATCACGGTTACTACCTGATGGCCGGCGCGCGCATGCTCTGGATGGCGCTCCACGCGCTGGAGACGCGCGCCGCCGGCGGGCCCGCCACGGAGCGGGCCGTCGCCGACTACGCCGGGGTCAACGCGGCCGTCGCCGACGCGGTGACCGCGAGCGCGAGACCGGACGAGCCGGTGCTCGTCCAGGACTACCAGCTGGCGCTGGTCCCCGGAATGCTGCGCGAGCGGGGCTTCACGGGGCCGATCTCCTTCTTCCTGCACACGGCCTTCGACGCGGGTTCCTTCGCGCGTCTCGGGAGCGGTCTGGCCGACGACTGGCTGGGCTCGCTGTGCACGGCCGACGTGCTCTGGTTCCAGGACCGCCGATGGCGTGACGGGTTCCAGGAGGCCGTACGGCATCGGCTCGGTGAGGGCCGGGCCGGGCCGCCGCCGCTTCTCCGGCTCAGGGTCCGCCCGGTGACGCTCGGCCGCGCCGACGTCGCCGCGCTGCGCGCGTCGAGACCCGCCGGCGAACCGCCGGAGCTGGCCTGGGACGCTCGCCGGGTCAACGCGCTGTTCGTCGGCCGGCTGGACCCGGCGAAGAACGTCGAGCGCTGCGTCATGGCGTTCGAGGACCTGCTGCGCGGGCGGCCGGATCTGGCCGGCACGGTACGGCTCACCCTGCTTCTCGTGCCGAGCAGGGAGTCCCTGCCCGAGTACGCCGAGTACGCCGGGCGCGTGACCGGCCACTGCGACCGCGTACGACATCGCTTCCCCGGCAGCCTCCACGTCGTGTCAGGGGACGACCAGGGGCGGGCGCTGTGGGCGATGACGCACGCGGACGTCGTGGTCGCCAACTCCGTACGCGACGGCGGCAACCTCGCCGTCCAGGAGGCGGTGGGGCTCAACGAGCGCGGCTGCCGGCTGGTGATCAGCTCCGGGCTCGGCGTGGCGGAGCTGCTGCGGGACGGCGCGCACGTCATCGCGGATCCGTGCAGCGTCGAGGAGACGCGGTCCGCCCTCGAGGCCGCCCTGGACGCGGCCGCCGGTCCGGACGGACGGGACGCGCCGGAGTCCCGGCTGGCGGCCGCTCGCGAGGCGCTCGACCGATGTCACCCCGAGGCCTGGCTCGCCTCTCAGCTGGAGAGCTGCCGCGAGGTCGTGTCCTGCGGGAGCGGTCATCGTTAACGCGCCCTGGACACCCGTCAGACGTCTCGTGCTGGGGACGGCGGATCTGTGCATGTGGCCGCCTCCGGACCTGGAGGAGCGGGTGACCCGGCTCGTCCGGCAGGCGGCGGAGGCGGGGGTCACCCTCATCGACACGGCCGACGCGTACTGCCCGGACGAAGAGAGCTTCGGACTCGGCGAGACGGTCGTCGAGCGCGCCGTCGCGTCGCTTCCGCCTCCCCTCAGGCCGGCCGTCATGACCAAAGGCGGCCATACGCGTCTCAACGGCACGGAGTGGGGCTTCGACGGGTCGGCCGAGTACCTCCGCCGGGCCTGCCGGCGGTCCGCGGAGCGGCTCCGCCGGCGGCCGCTGGACCTGTACGCGCTGCACCGGCCGGATCCCGCCGCACCGTTTCGCGAGTCCGTACGCGGCCTGCTCCAGTGTGTGGAAGAGGGGCTGACCCGCGGAGTGGTGCTGTCGAACGTCGACGCCGAGCGGATCGCGCTCGCCCATGACGTCCTGGGCCCCTCCCTGGCCGGGGTCCAGAACGAGTTCTCCTTGCCGCGCCCGGACGGCCGGCGCGAGATCCGCCTCTGCGAGCGCCTCGGCCTGACGTACTTCGCCTGGGCTCCCCTCGGCGGCGCTCGCGGCGTCGCCGGGCTCGCCCGCTCCGCACCCCTCGCGGCCGTGGCGCGCGCGCACGGGTGCACGCCCGAGGAGGCGGCGCTGGCCTGGGTCCTGGCGGCCGGTCCGGTGGTCGTGCCCGTGGTGGGCACGAGCCGGAGTAGCACGCTGCGGTCCTGCGTTCACGCCTTGGATATTCGCCTCACCGACGCCGAGGTCGCCGCACTCGGGTGAACCGTTGTCCGGGTGTTCCTTCGCCGCGCCGATGATTCTCTTTCGTGTCGCGCTCGTATTCTGCTGGTGCGATCACCGTGCGATCATCGAGTGAGTCGGGCTGTGTTTCCCCGTGAGGAGAACGGCGATGCCTGATCTGGAAAGCGTCTATTCGGCGACCGCCGACACCGCGCGCCTCCTCGGAGCGCCCTGCGACCGTGACGCACTGTGGCCGATCCTCCGCGCGTACGAAGCCGGTTTCACCGGCGGCGCCGTGGCCCTGCGGACGACGACGCGTGCCCGCCGCAGCGGGGAGCTGAGCGTGCGCTACATCGGGCCCGCCGGTGATCCGGACCCCTACCGAGTAGCCCTCGACCAGGGGTTCACGGTCGAGGCGGACCGCCCGGCCGGTCGGCTCTACCGGGAGATCCAGGATCGCGGGGGCGTCGGCTTCCGCGGCGTGGACGTCGGGGTGGCGTCGGGCTTTGAGAAGATCTGGTCCATCTACGCGGACGACGGCGGCAAGACCGTCGAGGCGATGAGCCGCACCCCCGGCATGCCGCCGAGTGTCGGCGGCAACCTGGACTATTTCGCCCGGCACGGCCTGACCGGGATCAACGGAATCGCCGTCGACTACCGCAGCCATTCGGTCAACGTCTATTTTCCGTTCACCGGCGCGCGCGACGCCCAGAAGATATCGACGATGATCGAGGACCTCGGTTTCCGCGTTCCCGGCAATGACGAGCTCGACCTGTGCTGCCGGGCGTTCTCGGTGTATTTCACCTTCACCTGGAACTCTCCGAATATCGAGCGGATCTGCTTTCCGGTCCGGACTCCGGCACCCGATCTCGTGCCGGCCCATCTCGATCCGTTGATCGGGCGGTTCGTGCGGGGCGCGCGGTTCCACGATGGCGATCGCGCCTATGTCTATGCTCTCGCGTTCTCCGGGCACGGGCCGTACTACAAGATCGAGAATTTCTACCACCGGCCCGCCCCCATGATCGAGACCGACCGGCTCCGGACACCGCTCCCGCCCAGGTGAGCACCGTCTCGTCCGCCCGCCCGCGGGCCCCGCGCGTTTAGGCGCGGTGCGCAGGGTATCGGGGGTCCAACGCGAAAAGACGGAGCCGACATGACCGAGGGCGGGGCGTCCTGCGGACGCCGCGCGCGGCCGGGAGGAGACGCCGCCCGCGGGCCATGTCGTGAACTTGTCGGACGAGGAGCAGGGGATGACCGCGAACAGCGACGAGCCGGCGCGCCAGGAGATGACGGAGGCGGCGGCCGGAGCCGACGGCCTCGAGGGACGGGCTCAGGGGAAGGCCGCGCAGGCCGAGGACACCGTCACCGGTCAGGCCGGCGACGCCGTGCGGACCACACAGGAGAAGGCCGGGCAGGTCAAGGAGGCGGTCACCGGGCTGGCCGCCAAGGCCCGCGAGAACGCGACGCCTCCGGCGATCAGCGGCCCGTCGGCGGTCCGCGGCGCGGGCGTCGGGGCCGCGACCATCGGGGTGGCCACCGCGGTGGTCGTGTGGCTGCTGCGCCGCCGGGCGCGGCGCAACGCCAACCCCTGGCACCGGGCCGCCGAGACCGCCAGGTCCCAGATCAAGACGGTGCGGCGCGAGGCGAAGTCCGGCCTGAAGGCCGCGCGCAAACGCTCACGCTCGGAGGCCGCGGCCCAGGTCGCCTCGGCCCGGGCGAAGGCGCGCAAGGCCAGGGCGCGCGCGAAGTCCTGGAAGTGAGCATGGGCACGGGCGATGCCGGCGTCCGCCGAGAGCGGTCCGCGGCGCCGGCGTCCTCCGGAGAAGAGCCCGGCGACGGCGAGAGCCCGCGCCGGCGGCCTCGCGTCAGCGGACCGTGATGAGCTTCTCGGACGCCTTCTTGTCCGTGGTCCAGCCGCTGTGGCCGTCGCTGGCGCGCCAGTGGCGGCCGGAGTAGCGGACCTCGCGCAGGCCGTACGTCTGGGCGTGCGTGACCAGCCAGCTCGCCATCGTCCAGCCGGACCGGCTGGTGGGCGCGGGCAGCTCGTCGCCGTCGTCGCTGAGCTTGAGCGTCGCGCGGAGCTCGGCCAGCGCCGCTCGCGTGTCGGAGTTCTTCTTGCGCTTGTTCGGCGGGTACCAGCAGCGCACGGACGCCGGGACGTGGCCCGTGAAGGCCGTCGCGAGCGTCTTGGCGTCCTCCTCGTGCTGGGCGTAGGCGCTGCCGTCGGCGCTGCGCTGGACCTTCTGCGCGGCCTCGTGCACCGGAAGGCCGGTGTAGTCCTTGACCTTGACCAGCGCGCCGAAGAAGCGGCCGGCGGCGTACACCGGGTCCTTCAGCTTCTTGGCCGATCCCCAGCCCTGCGACGGGCGCTGCTGGAAGAGGCCGACGGAGTCGCGGTCGCCGCTCTCCAGGTTGCGCAGGTGCGACTCCTGCAGCGCGGTCGCGTACGCGATGACGGCGGCGCGCTCGGGCAGCTTCCGGCGCAGCGCGACCGCGGCGATGGTGGAGGCGTTGGCGGCCTGCTCCAGGTCGAGAGGCATCACTGCGGCGTCGGCGCGCGCCTCGCAGCTCGTGCCGTGGAGGTAGGGGCGGAAATGCAGGTAGAGCACCACTCCGCCGCCCGCGATGACCAGCGCCGTGGCCAACGCGACCGCGCCGAGGCGTAGCCGTCTCCTGTCCGCACTCCCCACGCGAAGACCGTACCGGCTCGGCGACCCTGATGCGTGTCGGTCGACCGCCGCGCCGCTATCCTCGCCGCCATGACCGACACGTTCACCAGCCCGATCTCCAGCGCCATCGACGAGCTGTGGGAACGCCGGGCGGAACTCAGCCCCGAGGACACGGACGCGCGCTCGGCCATCCTGGCCGCCATCGACCAGATCGACGCGGGCACCGCGCGCGTCGCCCGGGTCGACGAGACCACCGACGAGGTCGTGGTCGACGAGCGTGCCAAGCGGGCGATCCTGCTGGGCTTCAAGGTTCTCGAGATGACGACCTCGCAGGCCGGCGACTTCCAATATCACGACCGGATCCCGCTGAAGACCCGGTTCGACGGCGTGCGGGTCGTCCCCGGTGCGATCGCGCGCTGGGGCTCCTACCTCGCGCCCGGCGTCGTGCTGATGCCGTCGTTCACCAACGTCGGCGCGTACGTCGACTCCGGCACGATGGTCGACACGTGGGCGACCGTCGGCTCGTGCGCGCAGATCGGCAAGAACGTCCACCTGTCCGGCGGCGTCGGCATCGGCGGAGTGCTGGAGCCGCCGAACGCCCGCCCCGTCGTCATCGAGGACGAGGCCATGATCGGCAGCCGCTCGATGATCGTGGAGGGCGCGCGCGTCGGCAAGGGCGCGGTCGTCGGGTCAGGTACGAACCTGTCGGCGTCCATGCCGGTCATCGACGTGCAGACGGGTGAGGAACTCGGCCGCGGCCGGATCCCCGACTGGTGCGTCGCGGTCGGCGGCACGCGGCTCAAGGAGTTTCCCGGCGGGACGTTCGGCATGCCCGCGGTGCTGGTCATCCGGCGCCTGGAGCCCGGCATGCGTCACGACAAGTCCCAGCTCAACGACATTCTGCGCGACCACGGCCTCAGCGCCTAGGCGCTCAGTGGAATGCGCCGGGGCCCGCGGACGGGCCCCGGCGCCTGGCGGGGTCAGGGTGTGCCGTCGGCGAGGGCGAGCAGGCGGTCGGCCGTGCCGTTGAAGACGTCCTGGCCGCCGGGGAACGCGCCGGCGTCGGCGTACTGCCAGAACGTGTAGGCGGTCCAGCCGGCCGGGAGCGGTGGCGTGGTGGCGTACGCGGCGACCCACAGCGGGTCCCGCGAGCCGAAGTCCGCGCTCCCGCCGGTGCACTGCTTCCACCAGTTCGGCGACGTGTAGATGATCGCCCAGCGGCCGGTCCTGGCGTGGTACTCGTTCACGAACTCGGTGATCCAGCCGGTCATGGCGCTCTGGCTGAGGCCGTAACAGATCGCGCCGTACGGGTTGTACTCCAGGTCGAGGGTGCCGGGCAGCGTCTGGTGGTCGGCCGACCAGGCGCCGCCGTGCGCGGCGAAGAAGTCGGCCTGCGCGGCGCCGCCCGATGCGCTCGGGACGGCGACGTGGGCCGCGCCGCGGATGAGACCGGCGGCGTACGCGCCGGCCGACAGGCGGGGGAAGTTCGGGTACTGGTACGTGGTGCCCTCGGTGGCCGTGATGAAGACGAACTTCGCTCCGGCCGCCACGACGCCCGTCCAGTCGACGCCGGTGGTCGCGCCGGAGATGTCGAAGCCGGGTACCGAGGCCGCGAGTGCCGTGCGGGCGGCGGGAGCCGTACGGGCCGAGGCCGCCGGAGTGGCGGCCGCGCAGGTGGAGCCGGCGGCCAGTACCGCCGCCGCGAGCGCCGTCACGAGGCTGCGGGCGGACATCGTCGTTCCTTACGCCGGGCGGATACGGGGGAGGTGAGGGGTCCCCGGCGACAGCGGGGCGGACGCCGGGGACCCTTCACGCGTGGCGGGGCTCAGGCGGTGTTGTCGGCCAGGGCGAGCAGCCGGGCGGCCGTGCCGTTGAAGACGTCCTGGTCGCCGGGGAACGTCCCGCTGTCGGCGTACTGCCAGAACGTGTAGAAGCCCCAGCCCGCCGGCAGCGTGCCCGCCGAGCTGGAGTAGCGCGCGATCCAGAGCGGGTCGTTGTTGGCGAAGGTCGAGTCGGAGTTACCGGTGCAGGTCTTCCACCAGTCGAGCGTGGAGTAGATGACCGCCCAGCGGCCGGTCCTGGAGTGGTACTCGTTGACGAACGCGTGGATCCAGCTGCGCATCGACGCCTGGCTGAGCCCGTAGCAGGTCGAGCCGTAGGGGTTGTACTCGATGTCGAGCGCGCCCGGGAGCGTGTGGTGGTCGGCCGACCAGGCTCCGCCGTGGCTGGCGAAGTAGTCGGCCTGCGCGGCGCCGCTGGAGGTGTTCGGCGTCGCGAAGTGGTACGCCCCGCGGATGAGGCCGACGTTGTAGGACCCGACGTACTGCTGGCTGAAGTAGGGGTTCGTGTACGACGTGCTCTCGGTCGCCTTGATGTAGGCGAACTTCGCGCCGTTGTTCTTGACCGTGGTCCAGTTGACGTTGCCCTGGTAGCTGGAGACGTCCAGGCCGGGCAGCCCGGAGACGGCGGGGGTGACGGTTCCCGGGGCGGTCGAGCCCGAGCGAGCGGCCAGGCTCCAGCCCATGTGGTCCTGGTCGGGGTGGGTGATCGGGTTGGAAGACGCGCCGGCGGCGGGGGCGAGGGCGAGGGTGGTGCCGGCGAGGGCGAGCGCCGCGGCGGCAGTGCTCATCCGGCGGATCATGCGGCGGGCCACGGATCCTCCTTGGGGGGATTCGAGGGGCGGGGGGTGAGTGAGGCGGTGTCGCCTCAGGAGCCTTCGCGGGCGCCGACGGCGGGGCCGTGGTCGCCGCGATGGCGGGGTCCGGGCAGGTTCGACCGGACGTACGGGGTCGCGCGCTCGGCGCGGAGGGGAGAGGTACCGAGGGCGGTGGCGACGTCGTTGCGCAGCTGGGGCAGCTTGGCGTACAGCGCGTCGCCGGGGCACTCGGTGCTGTTGTAGTCGCGGTGGCCGACGATCGCGGTGTGCGGGTCGAGGCCGTAGTCGTCGCAGAGCCAGGCGAGCGTCTGGACGAGGGCGTTCCAGAGCGCGGCCGGGGGCAGCACGCTGGTGTAGGTGCCCTCGTTCTCGATGCCGAGGGTGTGCCCGTTCTCGTTGGCGGTCTGGGCGCCCATCACGTTGGCGCCCTTGCCGATGGCCTCCAGCGAGCGGTTGCGCCCCTCCATCACGTAGCCGCCGCGGCTGATGGTCAGCTGCTGTCCCGTGTCGGCCCAGCCGTTGGTGTCCATGTGCAGGTCCTGGCAGTCACGGGACAGCTGGAACGCGTGCGAGAGCGAGTAGTCGGTGGAGTTGGGAAAGGCCATGTGGTGGACGACGAGGTGGTCGGGCGCGGCGATGATCTGCGCCGGTGACGTCGGGGGCCGTGCGCCCCACTCCGCCCGGGTGTAGACACGCGGCTTGGTGTAGGCGCCGGCCGGGGCCGATCGGGTGAGGTCGGCCGCCCCGATCAGCGCGGCGCCGCCCGCGACGGCGGCCGCACGCGCGATGAAGCCGCGACGGCCGAAGGACGATGTGTGGGACATGGCGGGGGACTCCCTGCGGTCGAAGCTGATTCCGCTCCCGCCATAGGTAAATATCCTACCCAGTAACCTCGTGGAAGGTGGAAAATTCCCCCAACAGAGTCCCTTTCCGTTGGCAGGTCGGTAAGTCAGTACTGGTCAGAAGTGTCGTCAAGAACGCTGCGCCGCGCGGGGGTTGGCCGGATCCGGGCACGTCCCAAGTAGGCTGAGGGCTCATGCGGCTCGATCTGAACCAGGACGTGGCGGCCCTGACCGCGGCGATCGTCGACATCGAATCCGTCAGCGGCGACGAGAAGGCCCTCGCCGACGCCATCGAGGAGGCGCTGCGGGCCCTGCCTCACCTCACCGTCGAGCGCGACGGCGACACGGTGATCGCGCGTACGTCCCAGGGGCGGAGCGAGCGCGTCGTCATCGCCGGCCACATCGACACCGTTCCGGTCAACCGCAACCTGCCCTCCCGGGTCGAGGGCGAGCGGCTCTACGGCTGCGGCACCGGCGACATGAAGGCCGGCGTCGCCGTCCAGCTCAAGCTCGCCACCCTGGCCGAGACCAACCGCGACGTGACGTACTTCTTCTACGAGTGCGAGGAGATCGAGGAGACGCGCAACGGGCTCAAGCGCATCGGCGACACCCGCCCCGAGCTGCTCCAGGCCGACTTCGCCGTGCTCATGGAGCCCTCCGGCGGCATCATCGAGGGCGGCTGCCAGGGCACGATCCGCGTCGAGGTGCGGGTGCCCGGCGAGCGCGCGCACAGCGCCCGCTCCTGGATGGGCTCGAACGCCATCCACAACGCCGGCGCGGTGCTGGACGTCCTGCGCGCGTACGAGCCGCGGCGCCCGGTCGTCGACGGCCTGGAGTTCCACGAGGGGCTCAACGCGGTGTTCATCAGCGGCGGCGTGGCCGGAAACGTCATCCCCGACGAGTGCGTGGTGACCGTCAACTACCGCTTCGCTCCCGACAAGTCGCTCGAAGACGCCGAAAAGCATCTGCGTGAGGTCTTCACCGGGTACGACGTGACCGTGGTCGACGGTGCCGCGGGCGCCCGGCCCGGCCTCACGCATCCGGCCGCCGCGGCGTTCGTCGAGGCGATCGGCGGCGCGTCGATGGCGCGGGCCAAGCTGGGGTGGACGGACGTCGCGCGGTTCTCCGCGCTCGGCATCCCGGCGGTCAACTTCGGGCCCGGAGAGCCGAGCCTGTCGCACACGAAGGACGAGTACGTCGAGATCCCGCGCATCTTCGCGGGGGAGGAGAGCATGCGGGCCTGGCTCACGGCGTGAGGCGATCCGCGCAGGTGGTGACCGCGGCGCCCACCTCCCGGCGGGCGACGACGGGCGTACGGAGACGGGCGGGCGTACGGCGGGTTGCGTTCTCGTGACGCGTCCGCCGGCCGAGTTAAACGGGTTGCCCGGCTGGCTACGGTTATGGACATGCGATCTGACCAGGTGCCGCGCAGGAGGCGGCAGGGCCCTGTCACGCTCCGCGGCAAGGCCATCCCAGCCACGACCACCGACCAGCGACTCCTCGACGCCCGTGGCCCCTCGGACTGGGTGCACACCGACCCCTGGCGAGTGCTGCGCATCCAGGCGGAGTTCGTCGAGGGTTTCGGGCTGCTGGCCGACCTGCCGCACGCCGTGAGCATCTTCGGTTCCGCGCGCACCAAGCCGGACAGCGAGGAGTACGAACTCGCGCAGCGGATCGGCGCGGCGCTGGCCGGGGCCGGGTACGCGGTCATCACGGGCGGCGGGCCGGGCATCATGGAGGCCGCCAACGCCGGCGCCGTCTCGGCGGGTGGCATCTCGGTCGGGCTCGGCATCGAGCTGCCCTTCGAGCAGAGCCTGAACGACCACGTCGACATCGGCATCGAGTTCCGTTACTTCTTCGTCCGCAAGACGATGTTCGTGAAGTACTCCCAGGCCTTCATCGTGCTGCCGGGCGGCTTCGGCACCCTCGACGAGCTGTTCGAGGCGATCACCCTCGTCCAGACCAAGAAGATCACCCGGTTCCCGATCGTGCTGGTCGGCACCGCCTTCTGGGGCGGCCTGCTCGACTGGATCAAGAACCAGATGCTGCCGGGCGGCAAGGTCGCGGTCGAGGACCTGGACCTGATCCACCTCACCGACGACCCGGCCGAGGTCGTGGACATCGTCAAGCGCGCGCACGAGACGCAGGAGCGTCTGCTGGAAGAGCGCGCCGCGCAGGAGGAACTCGCGGCCGGGGGAGGGAACGGTTCCTGATGCGGATCTGTGTCTTCTGCTCCTCCAGCGGCCGGATCGACCGCCGTTACCTCGAACTCGCCGAGGAGGCCGGCAAGGAGCTGGCTCGCCGGGGCCACACACTCGTCAGCGGCGGTGCGACCGTCTCGTGCATGGGCGCCGTCGCCCGCGCCGCGCGGGACGGCGGCGCCCACACCGTCGGCGTCATCCCCCAGGCGCTCGTCGACGTCGAGGTCGCCGACGAGGACAGCGAGCTGGTCGTGACCGAGGACATGCGGTCGCGCAAAGGCGAGATGGACCGCCGCTCGGACGCGTTCCTGGTCCTGCCGGGCGGGCTGGGCACGCTGGAGGAGCTGTTCGAGATCTGGACCTCGCGCGTGCTCGGCATGCACGACAAGCCGATCGCCATCCTCGACCCGTACAACCTGTACGAACCGCTGCGCGACCTGATGAAGCACCTGCTGGAGGAGGGCTTCGCCCGGCCGCGCATCTTCGACGCGATCGGCTGGACCAGCACGGTGGCGGAGGCCTTCGACCACCTCGAACGCACTCCGGTACGCCTGGAGGCGACCGCCGAGGACTACATCGAATCGGAGCCGTGAGCGGTCCCGGCGCCGGGTGTGGCACGATCGGATGATCGAGGCACAGAGGGGAGCCCGAGCTTGCTCGTCATGACCATCACCGTGGCGCTGGCCGCCGTGGCCGTGCTGGGCGCGATCGTCGTCGTGGCCGTGGGCGGCGGCGGGCAGCTCTCCACGGAGCACCCGGACCATCCGCCGCTGGCCCTGCCCGGACGCCGTTCCGTCGGTGGCACCGACGCGGCGCTCCTTCGCCTGCCGCTCGGGCTCTGGGGCTACCACAAGCAGATCACCGACGAGGCGCTGCAGCGCTTCGCGGACGAGCTGACCGAGCGCGACACGCGCATCGCCGTGCTCGAGCAGGAACTCGCCGAGGCACGCCAGGGCCGCGACGGCGACACGCGGCCCGACCTCCGCCCGGAAAGGCGCGGCGATCGCCGTCCGGCGGCCCTGCCTCCGGCGCGGGACGACGCGCCGGACCCGCTGGTCACCCGGACCGACATCCGGCCCGGCCTGTCCGCCGCGCGTCAGGAGCCCCTCGCCGCCCGCTTCGACGTCCCCTCCGAGGGGTCCACGCGGATCGGCGACCCGTGGAAGACGATCGTCGACCGCCCCGAGGACGCCGAGGAGGAGACCGACGCGGTCGAGGAGCCCCCGGCGGAAGGGCCGGAGGAGCGGCCGGTGGAGGTGTCGCGGGAGCGGCCCGCCGAGTCGGCCGTGTCCGCCGACGCCGCCCCGTCGTCCGAGCGCGCCGAGCCCGCCGAGCCGCCCTCGGAGCGGAAGGACGACGGCGAGTGAGCCGCGTCGCCGTGCACGCCTCGGCCGACGTACCGGCGCCCGCCGAACGCGTGTGGGAGCTGCTCGTCGACTGGCCGCGGCACGGCGAGTGGGTGCCCTTCACGCGTGCGGAGGGCGGCGCGGCCGAGGGCGAGGGCGTGGGAGCCTGGACCGGCGTCGGGCCGGTGGGCTTCCTTGACACCATGGTGATCTCCGAGTGGCGGCCGCCGACGCGTGTCGCGGTGCGTCACACGGGGCGTCTGGTGCGCGGCGAGGGCCGCTTCGACCTGCTCGACCTGCCCGGAGGACGGTGCCGGGTGACCTGGGCCGAGCTGATCGACCTGCCGCTGGGCCCGGCCGGCCGCGTGGGCTGGATCGCCGTCGGCCCGCTCGCCCGTCTCATGCTTCACACCTCGCTCCGCCGCCTCGCTAAACTGTTCGAATGACGATGATCGGCCCCGATGGGCTGGCGCGCTGCCCGTGGGGCGTTTCGGCGCCCGACTACATCGCCTACCACGACGAGGAGTGGGGCCGGCCGGTCCGCGACGACCACGGGCTGTACGAGCGCCTCTGCCTGGAGGCGTTCCAGTCCGGGCTGTCCTGGCTGACGATCCTGCGCAAGCGGCCGGGCTTCCGGCGCGCCTTCGACGACTTCGTGCCGGAGAAGGTCGCGGCGTACGGCCCGGCCGACGTCGAGCGGTTGCTCGCCGACGCCTCCATCGTGCGCAACCGTCGCAAGATCGAGGCGGCGATCGCGAACGCCCGTGCCTCACTCGACCTGCCGGACGGGCTGGCGGCTCTGGTGTGGAAGTACGCCGATCCCGGCGCGCCGGCCCCGCAGACGGTCGCGGACGTGCCGGCCACGACCCCTGGCTCCAAGGCGCTCGCCAAGGAGCTCAAGGGGCATGGCTTCCGGCACGTGGGCCCCACGACCGTCTACGCGCTGATGCAGGCGTGCGGCCTGGTCGATGACCACCTGCTGGAGTGTCACCGGCGCGGCGCCTACACCACGGGCTGACCATTCACCGCCGGTCCCCAGGGGCGGGCCCTTTGGATACGGGCGAGGTCGTCTTTCCGCGGCCCTTTTCTATTCTGTGGTGGGCTCGCCATGATGGATCCGGCATTTAGGTGAGTGCTCATTGCGATTTCTACGCAGTTGTCGCCGGCGTGACCACTGCGGCTGCTTCGGCGCCAGCGGGTGGTCATTTCGCCCCCTCTTTCACGGTAGTGGAACGGCCGCCGAATGCTTCTCGACGCCAACAGTGGGCGGATTCGGTCGTGCTCACGTTTCCTCTCCCTATGCGGCCGGACGGGTTTCGCCGACCTGGTGACATGGTTTGTAGGCAGCCCAAAAACGCGAGACGGTGGGAGCGGTCCACCCTCGCTGCCCGGTCAACGTGTTCACCGCCCGCGCATTCGCCGGGGCCATGTCTTACCTCGGCGAGGCGCTGGACGGAGAATCCCCCTCTATGCAGAGTACGCACAATTCGAAGGCAAGACGAGTCGATCCGCGACTCGTCGAATTTGCGTCGCACCGAAAAGGCGTGCGAACCGTCCGCATTAATCGACCAACGGTTCGCCTTATCGATCACCGCCTCGTTTGTGAGTGGACGCGGAATACCGTTCCGCGCGGTGCTGTTTCGGCGCCGGCCGCGTCATGGCGCGGATCCGGCCCGGGCGCGCGTCGCCCGCGGTGCGCTCTCCGTGGCCGGGCCGGCCGGCCGGTGGCCCTGAATAACGGTCGCCGTCGGCGCGGTGGCCGCAAGCGGTCGCGACGAGCCGCTAGCGCGCGTCGAGCCGGCGCAGGGTGCCGGGCGTGACCGCGTGAACCTGCCCGGGTATGTCGTTGAAGCGGACATGTGCCTTCCCATGGCCGACCTTCACCACCACCCCCCGGCCGAAGCCCAGCTCCATCGGACCGTCGAAGCCGTCTCCGGCCCGTACGGCGTCACCGATGCCGAGGCTCTGTCCGGCGCAGTCGACGATGCCCTCAGCGGGCGTGCGCTTTCGCCTGACGGTGTCCGCCGCCGGCCGGCGGGTGAAAGTGACCGCGGCGGGCACGGCGGATGCCGTCACGACTGCGGCCGCGATCCAGCTCACGGGACTGGGAAACGCCGAGATCACCGGCAAGACGGCGATGACGGCTCCGATCGCCCCGGCACCCGTGAGCGCGGTTCGCGTGGCCATGGGTCGGAGAGTAACCGTCCGGCTCACTCGCACAACCTGTTATGTCCGGTTGAGGACGCCGTGACAACCTCTCGCCGTCTCACGCATCCGCCGTGCCCGCGTCGGCGTCCCGGAGCGCGAAGGGCCCGTCAGCGGCCTTCGAAGACGGGCTGTTCCTTGCGCAGGAACGCCTCGGTGGCGGCGGCGTGGTCGGCGGTCTCGGCGCACGCCTTCTGCAGCTGGGCCTCCTTGGCCAGCGCGCCGGCCAGGTCGGACGTTGCCGCGTGGTCCAGCGCCGCCTTGACCGCGGCGTACGCCAGCGTGGGGCCCGCGGCGAGCCGAACGGCCAGGTCGCGCGCTGCGGTCGCCAGCGACTCGGGCGGCACGACGGCGTTCACCAGGCCGAGCTCCAGCGCCTCGGCCGCGCGTACCGGCTCGGCGAGCAGCAGCAGTTCGAGCGCCTTGGCGCGGCCGACCACGCGCGGCAGTGTCCAGGACAGGCCACTGTCCGGCGCCAGCCCGATGCGGGTGAACGCGGTGGCGAACGACGCCTTCTCCGACGCGATCCGCATGTCGCAGGCGAGCGCGAAGGACAGCCCGGCGCCCGCGGCGGCGCCGTTCACGGCGGCGACGACCGGTTTGGGCATGCCGCTGAGCGCCAGGATGATCGGTTCGTAGTGGTCCTCGAGCGTGCCGGCGAGGCCGCGGCCCGCCTCCAGGTTGTCCGCGTGTTCGCGCAGATCCTGGCCCACGCAGAACGCGCGGCCGGAGCCGGTCAGCAGCACCGCGCGTGCGGCGGAGTCGTCCCGCGCCCGCTCGACCGCGTCCCGCAGCTCCGTCTTGGCCGCCGCCGTCAGTGAGTTCATCGCGTCCGGGCGGGCGAGTGTGATCGTCGCCACGCCTTCCGCCAGGTCGTACTGCACGCTCTCCGGCACGTTCGGGCTCCTTCGACCGACTACGGACCTTCTCCAGACCTCTACCGGCCATCGAGGCAACGATCGACGAACCGTGAGGCCGCGGGCAAGAGCCGCGCCGCCTCCTCGTCGAAGAACCGCGCGGCCCTGATCCCGGGCCAGTCGCCGGGCAGCAGCGTCGCCGGCAGCCCCGGGTCACTGAACAGGAACTTACGCCACTCGTGCACCAGGCGGCTGCGCACGGCGAACGCCTCCTCGTCACCGTCCCCCGGACACGCCGCCAGGAGCTCTTCGGCCTCGCCGATCCAGCGCTCGTACGCTCGGGCGAGCCCGTCGAGGTCCCAAGCGCGGGCCACGAGCCCGCGGGCGTCGCCGTCGTAGCCGGCGGCGAACCGCTCCGCGCGCACGCCCTCGGCCGCGAACAGGGCGTCCAGCTCGGCCGAGGCGCGAGGGCTGATCCACGTCGTGTCGTCGAGCGCGGCGTAGCCGAGGTAGCCCAGCCCGGCCCGCAGCCGGTCGCGACGCGCCCGGTCGGGAATATGCTGGATAACAAGCAGATGCCAGCGCCCGTCCCATGTGTCGGGCGCGTGACGGTAGATGCGCCGTCCCGCCTCGTCGAGGCGCCGGACGGCCTTGGTCGTCAGCGCGTACCCGCGGCCCTGAGGCAGCCGTACCGGTGACAGCCACCCTTGCCGGACCATGCGCGACACCGCGGTGCGGGCGGCCGGGGCGGCGATGTCCAGGGCCGCCAGGAGCCGTACGAGCGAGGCGATCGGCGCGCTTCTACCTCGGGTCCGAAGGTGGTCACCGTAGAGGTCGAAGAGGGCAGAACGGGCATTCATAGAACTCCAGTCTGACGATCTCCGAGCTGATCGTTACCACTTAGCGTCCCGAAAACGGGATAATGGTCCACCACAGTTGACGTTGATGCGGCAGGCGGGTCAGCGGCCAAGGAAGCCCGGCGGCCCCACGCGGCCCTAGGCAGGAAGGGGATGCACGCATGGCGGCGATGAAGCCGCGGACAGGCGATGGTCCGCTCGAAGTTACCAAGGAGGGGCGCGGAATCGTCATGCGTGTCCCGCTCGAAGGTGGCGGGCGGCTCGTTGTCGAACTGTCGGCAGATGAGGCAGGCGAGCTCGGGGACGCTTTGAAGGGTGTTGTCGGCTAGGAAGCCTCGCCCGGATCGGGCGGATCGTTCCGGCCGAGTTGAATCATCGAGTGAGGCCCCGGCTGAAGCCGGGGCCTCACTGCTCATCAGGAGAGGGTACGTGCCACTACAGACGCAGCTCCGCGCGCTCGACGGGACGATCCGCGACGCCGCGACCACGGCCGAGGCGGTCGCCGTCCCCGTACGCTCCGGGCCGGAGATCGACCCCGCGTACGCCGACGGGCTGGCGGGCATCTTCGCGCTGGGCGCGGCCGACCTGCTCGCCCACGAGGACGCCAAGGGCGAGCCGGGAGAGATCGTCAGGGCCCCGTTCCGGATGGGCGACGGCATCACCGAGCTGCTCCTCTTCGGTGTCGGCGACGGGTCGGTCTCCGCGCTGCGCCGCGCGGGCGCCACGGTCGCCCGGCAGGTCAGGGGCCGCGGCAAGGTGATCGTCGGCGGCCCGTCGGAGGCGGAGGACGACGCCCTCGCGGCCTTCGCGGAGGGGCTGCTGCTGGCCTCGTACGACTTCCGCGTCGGCGGCACCGCCAGGCGGCCCGGTGCCGAGTCGATCAGCGTGGTCGCCCCCGCACCGGACGCGCTGGAGCGCGGCGCGTCGATCGCGCGGGCGGTGGCGCTCGCCCGCGACCTCACCAACACCACCTCGCGCGACAAGTGCCCGCAGTGGCTCGCCGAGCGCGCGGAGGAGCTCGCCGCGGACGCCGCGCTGACGGTCCGCGTACGCGACGAGGCGGCGCTCGCCGCCCAGGGCTTCGGTGGGCTCATCGCGGTCGGCGCGGGCTCGGCCCGCCCGCCGCGCCTGATCGAGCTGGCCTACGAGCCGGAGGGCGCCGGCGACGGGCGGCACATCGTGCTCGTCGGCAAGGGCATCACCTTCGACTCCGGTGGTCTCTCCCTCAAGCCGAACGCCGGCATGAAGACCATGAAGACCGACATGGCGGGCGGCGCCGTCGTGATCGCCGTGATGAGCGCGCTGCGTGAGCTCGGCGTTCCGGCCAAGGTGACCGGGCTGGTCGCGGCGGCCGAGAACATGCCGTCCGGCTCGGCGATGCGTCCCGGCGACGTCATCCGCCACTACGGCGGCACCACCTCCGAGGTCCTCAACACCGACGCCGAGGGCCGCCTGGTGCTGGCCGACGCGCTGGCGTACGCCGACGCGGAGCTCGACCCCACGGCCGTCGTCGACATCGCCACGCTGACCGGCGCCGCCAAGGTCGCGCTCGGCCTGCGGTACGCCGCGCTGTACTCCACCGACGAGACGCTGGCCGGCGACCTGCTGGGCGCGAGCGAGGGCAGCGGGGAGTCCCTGTGGCGGATGCCGCTGATCGATGAGTACCGCCAGGCGATCGACTCCCACGTCGCCGACGTGGCGAACATCGGCCGCGGCGGCTTCAGCGCCGGCTCCATCGTCGCCGGCCTGTTCCTGCGGGAGTTCGCCGGCGACCGCCCGTGGGCCCACCTGGACGTGGCCGGCCCCGCCCGCGCCACCACCGACGACGCCGAGATCACCAAGGGCGCCACCGGCTACGGCGTCCGCCTGCTGCTGCGCTGGCTGACCTCGGCGAACTAAGAGCCCGCGCGGGCTCTGACGGGGCCCGGCGCTCAGCGCGTGCGGGCGTCGACGGCCGGGAGGCCGTGGCGGCGGACCTCGGCCAGGATCCGCTCGGCGTCGGTGTCCCAGCCGGGCTGGATCCGGGTCGCCCAGCGCGCGGACGCCACGCCGGGCACGTCGTCCAGGCCCAGCGCCAGGATCTCGGCGCTCGGGGGCGGCCCGATGCGCTCGGCGGCGGCCGTCGTCGGCAGGAACGCGAGGCCGGTCACCGCGCGTCCCCGCGGTGACGGGGTGTGCCACACGACCGCCGAGGCCAGATCGGTCCAGTCGAGGACGCGGTCGCGGGTGCGCGGCCACGGCCAGGGCGCCGGCAGGCGTACGCCGTCCTCGTCCAGCTCCAGGACCGGGCGCCGGGCCAGGAGCCGGCCCGCGGCCGTCGCCAGGCCGACTCCGCACAGCAGGACGCCGGCCACGCCGACCAGCAGGTAGAGCACGGCGCCGGCGCGCGGCAGGGACGGCACGGCGGCCACCGCGAAGACGGCCGAGAACACCAGCAGGACGACGGCGCATCCCACCGGCCGCACGTCACCCGGGACAGGTCGCCGGAGTACTCTCATTCACCCTTCACCGCGGCGAGGAGCCCGTCCCCGACCGGCAGCAGCATCGGCGTCAGCCGGTCGTCCTCGCGGACGAGCCGGCCGAGCTCGCGGATCGCCACGGTGTCCGGCGAGCGGTCGGTGGGGTCGGCCACCCGGTCGCCCCACAGGGCGTTGTCGAAGGCCACGACGCCGCCCGGCCGCAGCAGCCGCAGCGCCTCCGGCAGGTAGTCGGGGTACTCCTGCTTGAGCGCGTCGCAGAAGACCAGGTCGTACGCTCCGTCGGTGAGACGGGGCAGCACGTCCAGCGCGCGGCCGGTGATGAGGCGGGCGCGCGAGGTCGGGAAGCCGGCCTCGGCGTACGCCTCGCGGGCCAGCCGCTGGTTCTCCGGCTCGACGTCGACGCTCGTCAGCACGCCGTTCGACCGCATGCCGCGCAGCAGCCAGATGCCGGACACACCGCAGCCCGAGCCGATCTCGACCACCGTGCGCGCGCTGATGGCCGTCGCGAGGAACCTGAGGGCGGCGCCGCCGGCCGGGCCGATGGGCGTCGCGCCGACGTCCTCGCCGCGCCGGCGCGCGTTGCGCAGCGGCTCGTCCTCGGGGAGGTATTGCTCCACGTAGGCCAGTGTGGCCTTCACCGCGTCGATGACTTCCTCCTCAGGGAGCCTTAGTCTGCGAGGTCAAAGACTACTGCGGGTGGGGAACTCCGCCGCCTACCGTCACGTTCTTCAGGAGGGCCACGGCAGCCGGGTAGGCGGAAAGGAAGAAACGGGGCAGTATGGCGGTGGCAGAACTTCTGCGTGAGAGGGGAGCGACGGTGCGCGACGCCGGCATCGCCTGGACACCCCCTTCGTGGGACGACATCGTGCGCGAGCACTCCGGCCGCGTCTACCGCCTCGCCTTCCGGCTCACCGGCAACCCGCACGACGCCGAGGACCTCACGCAGGAGGTCTTCGTCCGCGTGTTCCGGTCGCTGGCCAACTACCAGCCCGGCACCTTCGAGGGATGGCTGCACCGCATCACCACCAACCTGTTCCTCGACCAGGCGCGGCGGCGGCAGCGCATCCGGTTCGAAGGGCTCGCCGACGACGCGGCCGAGCGCCTGCACGGCCACGAACCCACTCCCGCCCAGGCCTACGACGACAAGAAGCTCGACGCCGACGTCCAGGCCGCGCTCGACGGCCTGGCCCCCGACTACCGCGCGGTCGTGGTCCTCTGCGACATCGAGGGCCTGTCGTACGAGGAGATCGCCGCGACCGTGGGCGTGAAGCTCGGCACCGTGCGCAGCCGGATCCACCGCGGGCGCGCGCAGCTGCGCGCCGCTCTCGAACACCGCGGTCCCCGGCGCCGCCGTCCCGACGACACACCGTCTCCGGCCGCTCCTCCGGCGAAGGAGGCTCCATGAGCCACCTCGGGGAACGCCTCACGGCTCTGGTCGACGGCGAGCTCGGGCACGACGAACGCGACCGCGCACTGGCACACCTCGCGGCGTGCGACCTGTGCCGTGCCGAGGCCGACGCGCTGCGCGCCCTCAAGCGCCGGCTCCGCGCGATGGGCGACGCGGTCCCGGGCGAGCGTCTGCTCGCCCGGCTCCAGGCCATGGGTGAGCCCGGCGACCCGCTTCCGCCGCCGGTCCGCCGCCTCCCCGGGGAGAGCCGCGGCCCGTCCGCCGGCCGTCCCGCCACCCGTCCTCGCGACACCCGCCCCGCCGGCCGTGCGCGCCGCGCCGCCGCGCGCCGCCGTCTGCCGCGCGGCCGTTACCTCCTCGCCGGCGCCGCGACCCTGGCCGTGCTCGGCATCGGCTCCGCGGCGTTCGCCGCGGGCTCGGACCCACGCTCGCTGCCGCGCGTGGCTCCCTCGGTCGAGCAGTTCGCGGTCGAACACGCTCTGACGTCGGGCGACGTTCCCCTGACCGACCCCAAGCCGGCAGAGACGGCCAGCGATAGCCCGTGACTCATCGGATCTCGCGCAACTCGTGGATGGCGGGAGGCATCGCCGCCGCGCTTCTCATGCTCTGGTTCGTGACGACCGGTGACACGGCGAGCGGAGCCCGGCTCCAGTCCGACCCCGAGGCGTTGCGGCTGCTGCGCGGCGCCGAGGGCGCGGCGCGCACGACGCCGTACGAGGGCACGCAGTTCATCACCGCGTGGAGCCGCAGCGGGATGGCGACCACGTCGCTGGTCAAGGTCGTCCACGTCCCGGGCGACGGCACCCACATGCGCGTGCAGAGCACCACCGCCGACCAGGGCGGCCAGATGTTCGAGGCCGACGACTCCGACCGCACCGGCGGGCTCACCGGCTACACGCCGAAGATGCTCGACCTGCTGGTGCGCAACTACGCGGTCGTACGTGCCGGCCAGGGCGAGGTCTCCGGCCGCGCCACGTCCGTGATCGAGGCTCGGCGCGCCGACGGCAGCGCGGCGGGCCGCTTCCACATCGACCGCCAGACCGGCCTCATGCTCCGGCGCGAGCTCCTCGACCAGCAGGGCCGCGAGGTCAACCTCACGTTCTTCACCGAGATTCGGCCGACCGCGCCCAAGTCGCAGCTCCTCATGGCGTCCGCGCCGCACACGGTCGAGGCGCCCTGGGCGCATCAGCTCGCGAGCGCCGACCTCGGATCGCTGCGTTACCGAGGCTGGCCGGTCCGCGACAACCTGCCCGACCGCCTCAGCCTGTACGACGCGCGGCAACTCGACGGCCACGGCCCGGTCGTGCACCTCAGCTACTCCGACGGGCTCTCGGTGGTCTCGGTCTTCCTCCAGCGCGGCACGCTCGACGCCGGCAGCGTCGCCAGCTGGCACAAGGCGACCCGCGGCGGCCGCACCGTCTACCTGAGCGACACCATGCAGCAGCGCGCCATGTGGGCCAGCAGGGGCTACGTCTTCACCGTCCTCGCCGACGCGCCGCCTCCGGTGGTCGACAGCGTGGTGGCCGCGCTGCCACACGGCGAGACGGGTTTCTGGGGGCGTCTCCGCCGAGGGCTGCACCGGCTCAGCTCATGGGCCAACCCATTTGACTGATCTGTGGAGATCCCCTTTGCTATGGGATTCGACGTTGTTTCGTCTGCGGGGGATGGAGTCGTGAACCGGCGGGTTTCACCGTCAAGGTCGCTTATGCTCGCCACACAGCTCGCGCGCCATAGTAGGGGAGACGACGACAGGTCCATGCGCGGTCGGCAAGGAGTCAGGTGATGACGGAAGACAACCGCGCGCCCGGGGGTCCGCCGCAGGACGACCGGCGCACGACAGAGTTCGAGCCGGGGAACTCCACGGGTCCCCAGATCCCGACGGACCAGCCGCTCGTCTCCGGTCGGCCGCAGGGCGGACCACAGAACGGGCCGCAGGTCGGGCCGCAGAACGGAATGCAGGTCGGGTCGCAGAACGGAACGCAGAATGGGCCGCCGGGCATGGCACCGCCCGACCCCGGACCGCGCTCGCCGTACGGCGCGCCGCCGCAGAACGACGTGCCCGGGCAGCAGCGCCCGTCCTTCTCGCCGCACCACTACGAGTCGCCGTACGACCAGCAGCGTCAAGCGGCGCCCGCGTACGCCGGCTGGAACACCCAGCAGCAACCTCGTCCCCCGCAGCCGCCGAACGGCGGCTATCCCGCGCAGCCGGGCCCCAACTGGGCGCCCATCCCCGCCCCGGAGCCGGGCACGCGCCGCGGCCCGTCCACGAGCCTCTTCGTGGTCGTCTCCATCGTCATCGCCCTGCTGGCCGGGGCGCTCGGCGCCGGTGTCGGCGTGCTGGCGACCGGTGACCAGAGCGGCACCGTCGACCTGGGCGGCGGCAAGACCTCCACGACCGGCGCCAAGAACCGCGACCCCGGCTCGGTCGCCGGCATCGCCCAGCGGCTGGTGCCGAGCGTCGTGATGATCAAGGTGACGAACGGCACCGAGGGCGGAGCGGGCACCGGCTTCGTCGTCAACGGCGGCTACATCGTGACCAACAACCACGTCGTCGCGCCGGCCGTCAGCGGCGGCAACATGCAGGTCGTCTTCAACGACGGCAAGACCACGACCGCGTCCATCGTCGGCCACGACGCGACCTCCGACATCGCCGTGATCAAGCCGGGCACGCTCGGCGGCCGCAAGGCCCTCACGCTCGGCAACTCCGACGACCTGGCGGTCGGCGACCCGGTCATCGCGATCGGCTCTCCGCTCGGCCTGGCCGGCACCGTCACGACCGGCATCGTCAGCGCCCTCAACCGTCCCGTGAGCACCAGCGGCGAGGGTGGTGAGTCCTCGTTCATCAACGCGGTTCAGACGGACGCGGCGATCAACCCGGGCAACTCCGGCGGCCCGCTCGTCGACTCCAAGGGCCAGGTCATCGGCGTCAACTCCGCGATCGCCACGCTCGGCAGCCAGTCGCTCGGCAGCGACAAGCAGCAGAGCGGCAGTATCGGGCTGGGGTTCGCCATCCCGAGCAACCAGGTCAAGAAGGTCGCCGAGCAGCTGATCAACAACGGCAAGGCCACCCACGCGGTGATCGGCGCCTGCATCGACATGTCCTACCAGGGCGGCGGCGCCCGCATCGCCACGGACGGCGCCCAGTCCTGCAAGGGCGGCACCGTCACCCCCGGCGGGCCGGCGGAGAAGGCCGGGCTGAAGGCCGGTGACATCATCACCACGTTCGACGGCAAAACGATCTCCGGCTCGGACGAGCTGATCATGGCGATCCGCGCCAAGTCGCCGGGCGACCGCGTCCAGGTCGGCTACACCCGTGGTTCGCAGCGGTCGACGACCGAGCTCACGCTGGGCGCGGGCAACTGACCGGTGTGCGCCGTGATCCGGGCCGAGTCGCCGGGCGACGGGGTCCGGGTCGCCTGCACCTGCGGTTCGCAGCGGTCGACGGCCGAGCTCACGCCGGGTGCGGGTGACTGACCGGTATCCGCTGCGCTCCGCACCGGATACCGGCCGTTGCCGCTCCTGGCCTCCCGTGGAGATCCACTAGCGGTCCCGCGCGGCAGACGCGGGCGGAACGCCCGGTTAAGCTGGGACCCGCGGCCTCAGCAGGGAGGCCGCGGGGTCATCAGGTGGAGGACGCGTGTTCGACGTAGGACTCGGTGAGGCGCTTCTCCTCGTCGTTCTCGCCTTGATCATCTTCGGCCCCGACCAGCTGCCGAAGGTGGCCTCGCAGGCGGGCCGCGCGCTGCGCCAGTTGCGCGCCATGGCCAACAGCGCCAGAGACGACCTGCGCGAGGGCCTCGGCCCGGAGTTCGCCGACTTCGACCCGGCCGACCTCAACCCGCGCCGCTTCGTCCGCAAGCACCTCCTGGAGGACCTGGACGACCTCGATCAGCCGGGGCCGGCCCCGGCCGAGGAGCCGCTGCTGCCCTTCGGCGAGCGCCCGCCGTACGACCCGGAGGCGACCTGACCAGGGCGCGTCCCAACGCCCCGCTGTCCTCCTGCGCGGCGCCTCGCCGTATCGCCCGCCCGAACCCAGGCCGACTGCGTGCGACGCGCCGTCTGGACGCCGCTCGCTACGGACGGGGACTCTGAGACAGGCCCGGACGGCGCGTCACCGGGCTCCGTTGGGAGCGCGGTAGACCCGGATCCAGTCGACCTGCATGGCGATCCGCTTCGGCGTCCTCGGCGTGCGGTGGAACCCCTCGCGCATCTCGTTGCGCAGGTAGAGCTGCATCCCCGCCTGCCGGGGGACGAACGACCCGCTGTAGGCCCAGGTCTTCTTGCCGTCCATCCAGAACGTCACGTGGCCGGGCAGCCAGTCGACGCCCACGGTGTGCCACTTGGTGAAGTCGGCGTGGGTGGTGCGCTGCACCTGCCGGTCGTCGGCCCCGTGGTGGATGAACAGGCCGCCGCTCTTGCGGCTGCCCGACAGGATCTCGGCGAAGTCGATCTCGGCGTACTCCGGGTCGCCCATGTGCACCGGCCACAGGAACGCCGTCGCGGAGTAGCCGTTGCCCCGGTCGGCGCGGATGCGGGCCTCCCAGCGGCCGTAGGTCTGGGAGAGGCGGGAGATGACGCCGGCGCCCTGGTCCCGGCCGCCGTAGACCCCGCCCACGAGGTTGAGGACCCCACCCGAGACGTGGGTGCCGGCGGCGACGCCGCGGTGGCTCGAGGCGTCGGGCGCCGAGTACACCTGCCACTTGCGCATGTCGAGCGCGGTGCCGCCGAAGTCGTCCCACAGCACCGGCGCGCCCCAGGCCTTCGAGGCGCCGTCCGGCGCCTCGGCCTGAGCGGCGTGCCTGCTCTGCGGCGTCGTTAAGCGCGCGGAGTGCCCGCTACAACCGACCGAGGCGCAGGCCGCGACCGTCAGAGCCGCGGCCAGCGCCGTCCCCCGTATGACCCCGTCGAATGCCATACACCCACGTAATCACGTGGGCACCGCCCGTCAAGCGTGAACACGCCCTCAGGTTGTTCAACCCCGATTCGGGCTGAGGCCAAGCTGCCGTCCGCGCAGGCTCTTGGCGCGTCCGGAGATCTTGTCGGCGATGCCGCGCAGCTCCTTGGAGGCGGGCGCGTCCGGGTCGTCCAGCACGATCGGACGGCCCTGGTCGCCGCCCTCGCGCAGGCGTACGTCGATCGGCACCTGGCCGAGCAGCGGCACGGACGTGCCGAGCGTGCGGGTGAGCGCGTCGGCCACGGTCTGGCCGCCGCCGGAGCCGAACACGTCGACCGGCTCGCCGCAGTGCGGGCAGGGCAGGTAGGACATGTTCTCGATGACGCCGGCGACCGTCTGGTGGGTCTGCGCGGAGATCGCGCCCGCACGCTCGGCCACCTCGGCGGCGGCCTGCTGCGGCGTGGTCACGACGAGGATCTCCGCGGACGGCAGCAGCTGGGCCACCGAGATCGCGATGTCGCCGGTGCCGGGCGGCAGGTCCATGAGGAGGACGTCGAGGTCGCCCCAGTAGACGTCGGCCAGGAACTGCTGCAGCGCCCGGTGGAGCATCGGCCCGCGCCACACGACGGGGGAGTTGCCCTCGGTGAACATGCCGATGGAGATGACCTTCACGCCGTGGGAGTTGGGCGGCATGATCATCTGCTCGACCTGGGTGGGACGGCCGGTGACGCCGAGCATGCGGGGCACCGAGTGGCCGTAGATGTCGGCGTCGACCACGCCGACCTTGCGGCCCTGGGCCGCCATCGCCGCGGCGAGGTTGACCGTCACCGAGGACTTGCCGACGCCGCCCTTGCCGCTCGCCACCGCGTAGACACGGGTCAGCGAGGTCGGCTTGGCGAACGGGATCTCCTTGGCCGCCTGACCGCCCCGGAGCTTCTGCTGGAGGGCCTGGCGTTGTTCTTCGCTCATCACGTCGAGGTCGACCTGCACCCCGGCGACACCAGGGATCTTGGAGACGGCGGCGGTGACGTCACGCGTGATCGTGTCGCGCAGGGGACAGCCGGCGACGGTCAGGAACACGCCCACCTTCACGCGGCCCTCGGGCGTGATGTCGACGCCCTTGATCATGTCCAGTTCGGTGATCGGACGCCGGATCTCCGGGTCGTTCACCGTGGCGAGCGCGGTGTTCACCTGCTCGATCGTGGGGGAGGCCATACCGCCATCTTATTGAGCACGCAAGGGGCGGGCGAACCGACGCGGCGGGATCTGCGTCACCTCGGCTCCTCACGGCGGCTCTCCAGCTCCTTGAGCAGGTGCTGGAGCTCGTCGCGGATCCAGTCGCGGGTGGCGACCTCGTTCATCGCCATGCGCAGGCTGGCCACCTCGCGCGTGAGGTACTCGGTGTCGGACACGTTGCGCTCGTGCCGGGCCCGGTCGCCCTCGTACTGCACGCGGTCGCGGTAGTCCTGGCGGTTCTGGGCCAGCAGGATCAGCGGCGCGGCGTACGACGCCTGGAGCGACAGCATGAGGGTCAGGAAGATGAACGGGTACGGGTCGAACCGCAGGCCGCCGGGCACGAGCATGTTCCAGCCGAACCACACGACGACGAAGAAGGTCATGTAGACGAGGAACCGGGCGGTGCCGAGGAACCGCGCGATGTTCTCGGAGAACTGCCCGAACGCCTCGGGGTCGTAGTAGAGCCGCGGCATCAGCTGACGGCGGATGTCCCGAGGCTGGTCGAGGCGGCCGAGGCGGCGCTGGTCGCGCGCCCTTTCCAGGCCAGTGCTCATTGTCACTCCTTTCCGCGCAGGGCCTCTTCTTCGGCGTCCACGCCGGTGCCGGGGTCGCTCTCCATCCCGCTCTCGCGCCAGTCGTCCGGCAGGAGATGGTCGAGCACGTCGTCGACCGTCACGGCGCCGAGCAGCCGGCCGTTCTCGTCCACGATCGGCACGGAGACGAGGTTGTAGGTCGCCAGGTAGCTGGAGACCGTCTCCAGCTGGAGTTCGGGCCGCAGCGGGTCCAGCTCGGTGTCGCAGATCGCGCTGACGAGCGTGGGCGGCGGCTCGCGCAGCAGCCGCTGGAAGTGCACCGTGCCGAGGTAGCGGCCGGTCGGGGTCTCGTTCGGCGGCCGGCAGACGTACACCTGGGCGGCCAGCGCCGGGTTCAGGTCGGGGTTGCGGATCTGCGCGAGCGCCTCGGCGACCGTGGCGTCCGGGGAGACGATCACCGGTTCGGTGGTCATCATGCCGCCCGCGCTGTCGTCGGCGTAGGTCAGCAGCCGGCGCAGCGGCGCGGCGTCCTCCGGCTGCATCAGCGCCAGCAGCTGCTCGCGCTGGTCCGAGGGCAGCTCGCCCAGCAGGTCGGCCGCGTCATCGGGTCCCATCTCCTCCAGGACGTCCGCGGCGCGGTCGACGTCGAGCTTGCCGAGGATCTCCACCTGATCGTCCTCGGGCAGCTCTTCGAGCACGTCGGCCAGGCGCCGGTCGTCGAGCGCGGCGGCCACCTCGGCGCGGCGTTTCGCGGACAGCTCGTGGACGACGTTCGCCAGGTCGGGGGCGCGCATCCGCTCGAACGCCGCGATCAGGTTGGCCGCGCCCTGCCCCTCCTCGGTCACCCGCAGGCCGCTGATCGCGCCCCAGTCGACCACGAGCGTCTCGCCGTGCCGCCGGCGTAGGCCCAGCCGCGCGGCGCCGCGCCCTCCGCCGGCCCAGCGGTGCCCGTGCCCGGTGCCGCCCGTCCGCCGCACCGCGACCTTGGTGATCAGCCAGTCGCGCGTACGGCTCTGCTCCATGCCCAGGTCGAAGACGACGACCTGTTCGCCCCCGCTGTCGGCCAGCTCCGCCCTGCGGTCGAGCATCTCGCCGAGCGCGAGCGTCTCGGAGCCGCGCTTTTGGAACCGGCGCATGTTGATCCGGCCATCGAAGATCACCGCGCCGGCGTCGATGTTGGTGACCCGGGTGATCGGCAGGAAGACCAGACGGTGCGGGGGGACCTCGACCACGAGCCCGAGCACGCGTGGCGCGCGCGGCGCGGGCCGCATCATGACGACGACGTCGCGCACGCGGCCGATCTGGTCTCCGGCGGGGTCGAACACCGCGATCCCGGCCAGGCGCGCGACGAACACCCGCGATGGCGTTGCGGTCATGCTCGAAGGCTACCGAGGCCAGTCCTCTCCAGCGGTAAAGCGTGACCTAGAGCCCATGCGGATAGGGCCGCGCAGTAGCGCAGTCCCTGTCCGCGCGGGCTCCTATCACCCCCGCGGCCGGGGATGGCACGATGGGGGACGTGACCGGGGATACCAGCGACCTCACCGAGGTCTACGAGACGTACCGCGGGCTGCTCTTCTCCGTGGCGTACCGCATGCTGGGCTCGGTCGCCGACGCGGAGGACATCGTGCAGGACGCCTGGCTGCGCTGGTCCGGCGCCGACCGCACGAACGTGGAGGACCCCCGGGCCTACCTCGTCCGTACGGTCACCAACACCGCGATCGACCGGCTCCGATCCGAGCGCTCGCGGCGCGAGTCCTACGTCGGCCCGTGGCTGCCCGAGCCGGTGCTCACGGCGCCCGACGCCGCCGCCGACGTCGAGCTGGCCGACTCCGTCTCGCTGGCCATGCTGGTCGTGCTGGAGACGCTGTCGCCCCTGGAGCGGGCGGTGTTCGTCCTGCGGGAGGTGTTCGCGTTCTCCCACGCGGAGATCGCGAGTGCGCTCGACCGGTCCGAGGCGAGCGTCCGGCAGGTGGCGGTCCGGGCCCGCCGGCACGTCACGGAGCGGCGGCCGCGCTTCGCCGCCGACCGGGCGGAGCAGCGCCGCGTCACCGAGGAGTTCCTGTCCGCGGCGCTCGGCGGCGACATCGAGCGGCTGCTCGGCGTGCTGGCGCCGGACGTCGTGCTCGTCCCCGACGGCGGCGGCAAGCGCCTCGCGCCGCGCCGCCCGCTCGTGGGCGCCGAGGTCGTGGCGCGCTTCCTCGCCGGCATCGGGCAGCGCTCGTACGACGGCGTGGCTCCCGAGGACATGCGGGCGGAGATCGCCGACGTCAACGGCACGGCGGGGGTGGTCATCCGCGGCGGCGGCATGGTGCTGAGCACGATGACCGCCGAGGTCGTGGACGGCAGGGTCACCGCCCTGCACCTGATCGCCAACCCGGACAAGCTGGAGACGATCGCCGAGCGCCGCGTCCTGTCCCTCAGGCCCTGACCGCCGGCCGGGGCGCCTGACTACCGGTCGGGGCGGCGGCGCCGGGCGCCGACCATGAACGGGGCGTGGCCGGTGGTCGTGGCCGGGCTGGGTGCCGGTCGTACGGCGGCGTAGTCATCGGGCATGCTGCCGGGCGCCTCGGCGACCTCGCCGGTCGGGGTGAGGCGGATGACGAACGCCTCCTTGGCCCAGCGTTCGGTCTGGTGCTCGCCGTCGGGGGCGTTGAGACGGTCCTTGGCGAGCAGGGGCACCACGGCCTCCCACTCCTCCGAGCCCGGCTCCACCTGCTCCACGGCCGCGATCCAGGAGACCAGGCGGCCGCCCTTATCCTTGCTGCGGACCGTCACGGTGACGCGCTCGGCCTCCGGCAGCCCGGGCAGCGGCTGCTCGATGCCGCCGGTGACGACGTACGCGGCGCTCTGGTCGCCGTACGCGTGCCAGACGTGCCAGGCGGCGCGGGGGTAGGGCAGGTCGGGCAGCGCCAGCCACAGCATGCCCGACTTCTTGGTGGCCTCCTCGACCAGCGCGACGATGTCCACGCTCGCAGTGTCCCACGGGTGGATACCATCCGGTGCATGCGCTCTCGCCGGACGACGCTCGCGGTGCCCGCCAGCAATCCGCGCTTCATCGAGAAGGCGCGGGAGCTCCCCGCCGACGAGTTCTTCCTCGACCTGGAGGACGCGGTCGCGCCGCAGGCCAAGGAGGAGGCACGGGCCAACGTCGTCGCGGCGCTGAACGCCGGCGGCTGGGGCGACCGGGTCCGCGTCGTACGGGTCAACGACGTGACCACCCCGTACGCCTACCGGGACGTGATCGAGGTCGTCGAGGGCGCGGGGGCGAACCTCGACTGCGTCATGCTGCCCAAGGCGAGCTCCCCGGACCACGTGGTCTGGCTGGACCTGCTGCTCACCCAGGTCGAGCAGGCGTCGGGGCTGCCGGTCGGCCGCATCGGCATCGAGGCCCAGATCGAGGACGCGCGCGGGCTGACCCGCGTCGAGGAGATCGCCGGCTCCTCGCGGCGCCTGGAGGCGCTGGTGTTCGGGCCCGGCGACCTGATGGCCTCGATCAACATGAAGACCCTGGTGGTCGGGGAGCAGCCGCCCGGATACACCGAGGGCGACGCCTACCACTTCATCCTCATGCGCATCCTGCTCGCCGCCCGTGCGCACGACCTCCAGGCGATCGACGGGCCGTACTTCGGCGTCCGCGACGTCGAGGCCTTCATCCGGGCGGCACGGCGGAGCGCCGCGCTGGGCTTCGACGGCAAGTGGGTGCTGCACCCGGCCCAGATCGAGGCCGGCAACGCGGTCTACTCCCCGTCGCAGGAGGACTACGACCGCGCCGAGCTGATCCTCGACGCCTACGACCACGCGACGCGTGTCCAGGGGAGGGGCGCGGCGATGCTCGGCGACGAGATGATCGACGAGGCGTCGCGCAAGATGGCCCTCGTGATCGCCGCCAAGGGCCGCGCGGCGGGCATGGAGCGCACCCGGAGTGACGGTCCGCCGGCCTGAGCCGACGATCGCCCAGGTGGAGAGCTTGACGTTCCTCCGTGCAGGGGCGACTGTGAGTAACCATGAGGACCCCGCCCACGTGCCCGCGGTGCCGCAGGTCCCTGGTTCCGCCCAGCGCGTGGTCGAGCGCGTGGACCTGCCTCGTGCACGGCGAGGTCCCGCCGCTGCGGCCGCCGATGCGCCCCTGCCCGGAGGCGCTGGAGGCCGTGCGCTCGCGGACCCGCGTGCCGGTCTGGGTGCCCTGGCCGCCGCCCACGGGGTGGCTCGTGACCGGGTTCGCCGAGGCCGGTGACGACCGCAGTGGAGCCGTCGCGGTGGCCGTGGCGCTGTCCGGTCCCTCGCCGATCGGCGGTCCGGCCGATCTCGTGCTCGTCGCCGAGGAGCCCGGCGTGGGTCTGGGCGCCTCGTACGCGGGCCTGAACGGACCCGATCCCGGTCACGGGTTCGGGGTCTCGGCGCCGAACGCCAAGGTCGAGATCGACGGCCGTCCCGTGTCCATGTGGGCCCTGGGCACGGAGAAGACGGCGGCGTACGCGGGCGAGGCCCTCGCGAACTGGCTCTGGGCGGTGCTGTGGCCCGAGTCCGCCGGCGTCCTCATGGTCGAGCAACTCAACCTGCGAGACCTGCGCGAGGCGCCCCTCGACCTGCCGTACGGCGCCGCCTGCCCCCGGCTAGCGTGATGGTGTGATCATCGACCTCCACACCCACAGCGCCGTCTCCGACGGCACCCAGCCCCCCGCCGACGTCGTACGTCGTGCGCACGACGCGGGCGTCGGCGTCCTTGCGCTGACCGACCACGACACCGTGGCGGGCCACGCCGAGGCGGCGCGGGCGCTGCCGCCCGGCATGACGCTGGTCCGCGGCATGGAGCTGTCGTGCCGGCTGGGCGGTCACAGCGTCCACCTTCTGGCCTACCTGTTCGACGCCGGCGAGCCGCGTCTCGCGGCCGAACGCGAGCGCATCCGCGACGACCGCGCGCACCGGGCGCGCGGCATGGTCCGGCGGCTCGGCGAGCTGGGCGCGCCGGTCACCTGGGAACGGGTGGCGCGGATCACCGGCGACTCCGTGCCCGGCCGCCCCCACATCGCCCGCGCCCTGGTCGAGGCGGGCGTCGTGGCGACCGTGGAGGACGCCTTCACCCCTGAATGGATCGGCGCGGGCGGGCGGGCGTACGTCGACCGGTACGCCCTGGACCCGGTCCGTGCGGTGCGGCTCGTGCGCGCGGCGGGCGGCGTGCCCGTGCTGGCCCACCCGCGAGCGGGGCGGCGGGGCTACGGGGTCCCCGACGAGGCGATCGCCGGTCTGGCCGGCGCCGGTCTGGCGGGGGTGGAGACCGACCATCCCGACCACGCCCCGGCCGACCGCGCGGCCCTGCGGGCGCTGGCGTCCGACCTGAACCTCTTCGTCACGGGCGCGAGCGACGACCACGGCGAGCTGACCGGCCACCGGCTGGGCTGCGAGACCACGGCCCCGGAGGCGTACGAGGCACTGTGCGCCCAGGCCACGGGAGCGGCACCGGACGTCCGGTGAGCACGGGCACGGCCCCGGGACCCCGGGTGGGCACGGGAGTGGCCCCGGGATGTCGGGTGAGCGACGTCACGCGTGTACGGCGCGGGTCAGCATCATCGCGGCGAGGGCCGCGAAGAGCAGCGCGGACAGGCCGGTGAAGGCGCCCTGCCCCCGCCGGCCGACGCGGCGGCCCGAACGCGCCACGGCCAGGGCGATGACCGCCTCCAGACCCGAGGCCACGCCGAACCAGCACGCGGTGAACACCACCATCCCCGCGTCGCCCGCGAGGTGCTGGGCGCGCAGCATCGTCGGCGTGCCGGTGGCCAGCCAGAAGGTCCAGGTCAGCGGGTTGGCCAGGTTCGCGGTCACGCCCTTCCAGAAGGCCTGGCCGCGCGCCGCCGGCACCGCGCCCCGGCGCCACAGGCGCCACGCCTCCCGCGCCGCCTGGACCGCGAGGAAGGCGAAGACGCACGCCCCCACGAGACCCACCCAGAACTCCGCCCGCGCCACGGCGGCGATCACCCACGCGAACGCCAGCGCCGGCACGAGCAGGAGCGCGTCGGCGGTCGCCGAGCCGAGGATGACGCGGAACGCCGGCGCGAAGCCGCGTGTCGCGGCCTCATTGAGAATCGTGACGAAGATCGGGCCGACGGAGAGCGCCGCACCGGTGCCGAGGAGCACGCCGAGCCAGAGGACCTCGAACATCACCTGAGCTCGCGGAGCGGTCGCGCCGTCATCACGTGGCCCGATGCTAGAACAGTGCGGCGCAGCCGGGCCGATCGGCCCGGCCGCGCCGCGGACGGGTCAGTCGCAGAGGGCGTGGTCGACCATCTGCTGGATGGCGTCGTTCGGGTCGGAGACGACCGGAGTGTTGTTGATGCCGACCGAGATGGCGCGGCGCCCGTTGCCGACGGTCTCGGTGTTGTATCCGGCGACGGAGCCGGTGTGGCCCCAGGCCGTACCGCAGGCGGTGGGGAAGGCCGCCAGGCCGAGGCCGTAGTCACCGACGTTGTCGACGGGCAGGGTGTGCCGCATGTCGGCGAGACGGGCGGGTGACACCACCTGGCCGTCGAGCAGCGCGTTGACGAACTTGGACATGTCCCGGCCGGTGGACACCAACGCGGCGGCCGCTCCCCACACGGCCGGTTCGAAGTTCGTCACGTCGGCGAAGGTCGCGCCCTTGAGGGTCAGGTAGCCCCGGGCGTACGGGTGGGGGAGCTCCTTCTGGCCGGGCCGGGGGAAGAACGTCGAGGGCAGCCCGACCTTGTCGATGATGCGGTCCTGGATGGCCGTGGTGAGATCGGTGCCAGTGAGCTTCTCGACCAGCATGCCCAGCACGGTGTAGTTGGTGTTCGAGTAGACGCCCCGGCTTCCGGGGCCGAACTGCTTGCCGTACTTCGTGCCCTGCTCGACCATCTGCTGCTCGGAGGGCGGGTGGATCTGCCACACCGGGTTCAGCAGGAGCTGCGCCGTCTGGAGGTAGTCACCGTTGACGAAGCCCAGGTTGTCCTTGATGCCCGACCGGTGTTGCAGCAGCCGCCGTACGGTGATGGCGTTCGGGTCCAGGCCGTCGCCGCGCACCACTCCCGGCAGGTAATGCTCGATCGGAGTGTCCAGGTCCACCTTTCCCTCGTCGACGAGTTGCAGTACGAGTGACGCGACGAACATCTTCGTCTGGCTGCCGACCCGGAAATGGGTGTCGGCTCCGAGCGCGGCCTGGGGATACAGCGCCGTGCTGCCGCTGCCGTAGCCGGTTACGTCGTCGCCGTTCCGCACGGCCGCCATCGCGCCGACGGAGCCGGTCGCGACGCGGTAGCGGTCCAGTTGCTCCTGGTAGACGGACCCGTCCTGGGCCATCGCAGGTCCGGCCTGCGTCACACCGAGCGTCGTGACCAGCACGCACATCGCGGCAGCGCCGCGCCTGGTGCGTCGCCGGCCCGGCGCCCTTCCGCGTTGTCGAATCATGCGCAGGACGCTAATGAGACGCCGTGAAATCCCGGTGACACGACGATCACACCGGAGCGCCGCGCCCCGTCGTCCGGCTGATCCTCCGGTGCCGCACGCACCGAAGGCCCGGAGTCGGTAGGGTTTCTTACGTGGACGCGCGTATCGACAAAGTGGTGACGTCGGGCAAGGTCACCGTCGACGACACCGAGTACGACATCGAGGCCAACACCTACATCGTCGGAGACGACGACGCGGTGATCGTCATCGATCCCGCCTTCGACGCCGAGCCTGTTCTCGAGGCGGTCGACGAGCGGGAGATCATGGCTGTCATCTGCACCGACGGCAGGGAGACCCATCTGGGCTCGGTCCTCGAGGTCGCCGAGGCCGACGAGGACGACCCCGCGCCGATCGCGCTGCACACGCGTGACCGCCTGCTCTGGCGCCAGTACTTCCGCGCGCTCGCCGACAAGGACGAGGACGCGGAGTTCATGAAGGACCTCCAGCCCGACCTCGACATCGAGGACAGCGGCGTGTTCGAGATCGCGGGCGCGCAGCTCGAGGTCATGCACACGCCCGGCCACTCGCCCGGGAGCATCTGCCTCTACAGCGAGCAGCTCGGCGTGCTGTTCACCGGTGACACGCTGCACAAGGGCCGGCCGGGCCGCGTGGGGGCCGACTACCCCGAGCTGCAGGAGCAGCTCAACTCCATCGGGGCGATCCTCAGCCCGCTGCCGCGCGACACCCGCATCCTGCCGGGCCAGGGCGAGGAGAGCACGGTCGGCGAGGAGGACTCCCAGTGGGAGAGCTGGTTCGCCCTCGCGCAGGAGCCCGAGTCCGAGTCCTGAGCGGGTCCCGGTCATGACGGCCGAGCAGCTCGGTTTCGAGGGGATGCCCAAGCGGCTCTATCCCTGTACGCCCTCGCGGCTGAACACCTGGCTGGACTGCCCGCGCCGCTACCGCATGACCTACCTCGACCGGCCCAAGCCGGAAAAGGGCCCGCCGTGGGCGCACAACAGCGTCGGGGCGAGCGTCCACAACGCGCTCGCCGGCTGGTGGCGGCTGCCGGTCGCGGACCGTACGCCCGAGGCGGCGGGGCGGCTCCTGGAGCGCGGCTGGCTGACCGATGGCTTCCGTGACGCGGAGCAGTCCGCCGACTGGCGGCGGCGATCCCGCGCCATGGTCGAGCGTTACGTCTCCGACCTCGACCCGGCCGACGAGCCGGTCGGCGTCGAGCGCACCGTGTCGATGAAGACCCATCTGATCACCGTCCAGGGGCGCATCGACCGGCTCGACCGCCGCGACGGCGAGCTCGTCGTGGTCGACTACAAGACCGGCCGCCGGCCGCTCACCGCGGACGACGCGCGATCGTCGCTGGCGCTCGCGCTGTACGCCGCGGCGTCCTGGCGGATGATGCGCGCTCCGTGCCGCCTCGTCGAGCTGCACCACCTGCCCACCGGCGAGGTCGCGGTCTGGGAGCACACCGAGGAGTCACTCGGCCGTCATCTGCGGCGTGCCGAGCAGATCGCCGAGGAGTGCGCCGAGGCCGACGAGTGGTACCGCGAGGAGGTGCCGCCCGGCACGCGCACCGACCGGCCGCACGCCGCCTTCGACGAGAAGTTCCCGCCCCGCCCCGGCGCGCTCTGCGCGTGGTGCGACTACGCGCGGCACTGCCCGGAGGGCCGGCAGGCCGCACCGGCACGTGATCCCTGGTCCGCCCTGCCCGACGAGGTCTGACTCCGCCCCTGGCCAGGCCGCCGCCCAGGCCCCTGGCTAGGCCGCCGGCCAGCGGCGGGGGTCGCGCAGGCCGGCGAGGCCGCGGCCGACGTCGTAGCCCTCGGCGGCGAGACGCTCCCGTGCCCCGGCGAGCATGCGCCGTGTCGACGGCTGGAACGACTTGTCGTGCAGGGGCTCGGGCAGGGAGTTCATGGCGAGCCGGAACGACCGCAGCCCCGCGGTCACGATCGGCTGCGGGATCTCCGGCAGCATCCCGTACATCTGCCGCGCCCAGCGAGGCAGCGAGTAGTAGCAGAGCGCGCCGAACGGCAGGTACAGCGGCTTGCCCGGCCGCAGGAACCTCATGTCGTGCGGCAGCTTCGGCCAGAGCAGGAAGCGCACCGCCCCGCGCGCCTCCGGCGTGACCTTCAGCTGCGGGCGCATGTCGGCGAAGTAGGCCTCCATCTCCGCGACGCTGCCGGGCACGTCCTCCTCGTGCAGGCCGACGTAGGTGGCGCTGCGGCGCTGCTCGGCGAGGTAGCGGTCGGCCTGTTCGTCGCTGAGCCGCAGCCCGGAGCGCCGGGCCACCTCGAGGTAGGAGAAGACCTCGGCGCAGTGCACCCAGAGCAGTAGCTCGGGTTCGTCGACCCGGTGAAGCCGCCCGGTGTCGGGGTCCTTGACGCGCAGGGCCCGGTGGATGGCGCGGACCTTGCGGCCGAGCTCGTCGGCCTCGTCGGCGGTGCCCCAGGTCACGACGCCCACGAAGTCGGCCGTGCGCTGGAGCCGGCCGATGGGGTCCGTCTGGAAGGTGGAGTTCTGCCAGACGCCGCGCATCGCGATCGGGTGCAGGGCCTGGAGCATCAGGCCGCGAACGCCTCCGACCCACATCGAACGGTCGATGTGGACCTGCCAGGTGGCGCTCTGCGGGGGCTGGACGGTCGCTTGCATGGCGACCATCGTAAGTGAGTAGTTACATGCGACGAAATGTGTCTCTCGTCTCATGTCGGCCACGTACGGTCAGGAGCGCCGGATTCGTCCAGTCGCGGTCGAGGGCGCCCGGTGTCTTCAGGCGCGGTCAGGGGCGCTCGGCGTCGTTCCAGAAGGTGGTGAGAGCGCTCGCCGTCGTCTCGGGTGCCTCGACGGCGGGAGAGTGCGCGGCACCGGGGATGACCACCTTCCGCGCGCCCAGGCGCTCGGCCATGACGGCCTGGGCCTGAGGCTCCCAGGCGTCGTCGTTCTCCCCGTACAGGACGAGGACGGGCAGGCCGGCGCCGCCGGTCGCCTTGGCGAGCTCCTCGACCCGGTCGGAGCAGGACAGCAGCTCGTTCGCCATGCCCAGCAGCCCGGAGCGGGAGTTCATGAACATCCGCCGCCGCAGGAAGGCCACGATCTCGGGCGGGACGCCCTTGGCGAGGGCCTCCGGCTCCATCCGCGTGGACCACAGGTGTTCGAGCCCGACCTTCGGCAGTGCGGAGAGCAGGACACGCCCTTCGACCTCGCGCCCGCCGGTGATCGCGGCCGGGCCCGAGCTCATCAGGGTGAAGGACTCGACCAGGGCCGGATCGGAGATCACCGTCTCGCGTGTCACCAGGCCGCCGAAGGAGTGTCCGACCAGGTGGACCGGGTCTCCGATCGACTCGATCACCGCGGCGATGTCGGCGCCCAGCTCCGCGCAGCTGTAGGCGGCGGCGTCGTCCGGTCCCGGTGTCTCGTACTGGCCGCGCAGGTCGAGCGTGATCACACGCCGTCCCGCGCCGGCCAGGGTCTGCAGGACCGCGATGAAGTCTTCCTTGCTTCCCGTGAAGCCGGGGACCAGCAGAGCCGGGGCGCGTTCGGAGATCCCCGATCCGGGAAACGCCTCGAGCGCGGCGAAAGCACCGCGTGAAGTCTCGATGTCCGTCCGGCGAACACCGGGGGGCAGAGTAAGAAACCGGGGCGTACTCACTGGCAGGAGCTTACTTGCCGATGTCCAAGCGACACCAGCTTAGCGCTTTCACCGGTTACCGCCCCTTGCCGGGCACCGTACGATTCAGTCATGACGGTCGCCGTCTCAGCACACAAGGGCGGGTCGGAAGACGCCGCACCGGCCTCATGGCAGGCCTACGAGACCGCCCTCACCACGGGCGCCGAGTATGTCGAGTTCGACATCCGGCGCACGCGTGACGGCGATCTCGTGGTCTTCCACGACTCCCACATCGCCGGGCGCCCCGTCGCCGGGCTGAGCTACGACGAGCTCTGCGCCGTCGTCGGTCACCGGGTGCCACTGGTCCGCGACGTGATGAAGCTGATCGCCGGGAAGGCCGTCGGTCATCTTGATCTCAAGGAGACCGGGTACGAGCACGAGGTCGTGAGGATGGCCCTCGACCTGCTCGGACCCGGCAACTTCGTGGCCACGACGCTCGTGGACTCCTCGATCGCGGAGATCAAGAGACGACATCCGGAGGTCACGACGGCGCTGTCACTGGGCCGCGACCTGCGAGAGGTCGGCCGGTGGCTGCGGCTCCCGGTGCGTGCCCGCGAGCTGTACCCGCTCGGGCGGATGCGGGCCTGCGGCGCCGACTGGCTGGCGGTGCACCGCCGCCTCGCGCGGGCGAACGTCCTGCGGCTCTGCGGCCGGTTCGGCATCCCCGCGATGGTCTGGACGGTCAACGGAGAGCCGCAGATGCGGCGGTTCCTGGCCGACGCGCGGGTGGCCGTGCTGATCACCGACCGTCCCCGCCGTGCGCTGAGCCTGCGTCTGGGCACCGCGCGGTAGCCGGAGGGCTCCCCTCGGCGCGGAGCGGGCATGAGAAAGGGGCGCGGTCCGTCGCCACGCCCCTTGGTCACGTCCGCGTCAGACCGGCCTGCGCGCTCCTCCGGTGCGGGAACGGCGCCGCCGCCTGGGCTTGGACTGTGCCGCCTCGGCCAGGTGCGCCGCCTCGGCCTCGGGATCGGCAGGCGGTGCCATGAACTGGACGACGGGAACGCCGGCGGGCGTCGAGGCGATCGGGGCCTGGACCGGTGCCGGTGCCGCGGGCGTCTCCGCGGGAGCGTCGTCAACGGCGGTGTCAGCGGTGTCGGTGATGGTGTCGGTGCTCGTCTCGACGCCGCGGCGGGTGCGCCGCCGGGACCGGGACGGGCGGGCGGGCTCGGCGTTCTCGACGCCGGCGTCGACGGTGTCGGCCTGCGGTTCGGGAACGGCCTGCTCCTCGGCGACCGTTTCGCCGACCACTTCCGCGACCGCCTCGGCGGCCTCCGGGGCCGCGTCCGCGTCGATCGGCCGTCCGCCGCGGGTGCGCGTGCGGGTGCGCGTGCGCGTGCGCGGCTTGCGCGTGCGCTCCGTCCGCGATTCCGTGCGCCTCGGCGAGCGGGTGCGCCCGGTCTCGCCGATGTCCTCGACCTCCTCGGCCTCGAGCCCGGCGCGGTCGCGCTGGGCCTTCGGCAGGGTGCCGGTGACTTCGGTGGGAATGTCGAGCGCCTCGTAGAGGTGGTCGGAGGTGGAGTAGGTCTCGGCCGGCTCGGCGATCTCCAGCCCGAGCGCCGAGTTGATCAGCTTCCAGCGCTGGAGGTCCGCCCAGTCGACGAGCGTCACCGCGATGCCCTCCTTGCCCGCCCGGCCCGTACGGCCGATGCGGTGCACGTAGGTGTCGGCGGCGTCGGGGCACTCGTAGTTGACGACGTGGGTCACGTCGTCGACGTCGAGGCCACGGGCCGCCACATCGGTGGCGACGAGAACGTCGATCTTGCCGGACCGGAACGCCCGCAGCGCCCGCTCACGCTGGCCCTGGCCGAGGTCGCCGTGTACGGCCGCGGCGGCGAAGCCGCGTTTGACCAGGTCGTCGGCGACGCGGTCACAGGCCCGCTTGGTCTGGCAGAACACCATGGTCAGGCCACGGCCACGCGCCTGCAGGACGCGGGAGAGCAGCTCGGGCTTGTCCATCTGGTGCGCCTGGAAGACGTGCTGGACGACCTGCGGGGTCGCCTCGGACTCCTCGTGCGACTCGGCCCGTACGTTGGTGGGCCGGGTGAGGTACTTGCGGGACAGCGCGACGATCTCGCCCGGCATGGTCGCCGAGAACAGCATCGTCTGCCGGCGCGCGGGCACCCGATCGACGAGGCGCTCGATGTCGGGCAGGAAGCCCAGGTCGAGCATGCGGTCGGCCTCGTCCAGGACGAGGACCGACACCTGTGACAGGTCGAGGTGCTTCTGCTTGACCAGGTCCAGCAGGCGGCCCGGCGTGCCGACGACGGCCTCGACGCCCTCGCGGAGGGCGTCGATCTGCGGCTCGTACGCGCGGCCGCCGTACACCGACAGCACGCGGGTGCCGAGCTTGCCGCCGGCGACGTTCAGGTCGTCGGTGACCTGGACGGCCAGCTCACGGGTCGGCACGATGACGAGCGCGAGCGGCTTCTTGCCGCCGTGCTCGATGCGCTGGAGCAGCGGGATGCCGAATGCGAGCGTCTTGCCCGTGCCGGTACGCGCCTGGCCGATGATGTCGTGCCCGCTGAGCCCGATGGGCACCGCGAGCGACTGGATCGGGAACGGTTCGACGATGCCCTCGCTCTCGAGGGCTGCTGCGATTTCGGGAATGACTCCCAGATCATGAAATGTCGTCAGGGCCTTCAGCCTCCAGAGTGCGGGGTCCGCTCGGCGCCGCATGTGCACCAGGTCGGTGACGCGGCAGGCCATCTCGCGGTCGCAAACTCATGCGCCGCCCGCGGCAGGGCTCAATCGTGCACCTGCCGGTCGTCGCATACGGTCGCGCACTCGCGCGGGAGGGACCAGCCGTCAAATTCTTCCTAAGGATTGCGACCGGGGGTCGCGCTGCGCAGCGCGCGGTCACATTTCGCCACGCAGTGTAGCGGGAGAGATCGGAAACAGAAAGTCCCCCACGTAAAGCTCTAACACACGTCCGTCCGGTTTCATTCCCCGCGCCCCGCGTGTGGCTCGGACGCACCGTTTGGCCGTCTGGCCTGCTGCGCCACATCGGTGACCGGGCGGCGGCGTGCCGGCGGGCGACCCGCCTGCGGGTCGTACGGCGGCGGAGGCCGCTTCCGGAGCGTAAACCCTGGTGAGAGGCCTCAAGCGCGCCGTTGCGCCGCCTACCGTGGCTGTGGCGGCCTTTCTGGCCGCATCCGGTCAGCGAGTGGACAAGAAGCCGCCACGGTGCCCGGGGCGACGGCCGTGCGGACCGTGACCGACGGTAGTGAGCGCCACCGCGCCCCGGGCGTCTGACGCGGCCGGGACGCGGCGGTGGTCTCATCCGCCGGGGACGGCGCGAAGGCGGGTCGGCGGACCCGGTGACCTCAGCGAACCCGGTGACCTCAGAGGACCCGGTTGCGCCGTCGCCCGATGCCGCCGCTGAGCAGGGCGACCAGGATCGCGGCGATCACGACCGAGAAGATGAACGCCAGGACACTGCCCGCTCCCACCGCGCCGGCGACCATCCCGCCGAGGACCGCGCCGACGATCCCGACCAGGATCGTCAGCAGAACGCCCATCGGGTTGCGTCCCGGGATGACCAGGCGGGCCAGCAGCCCGATCACGGCACCGATGATGATGAACCAGATCACTGTCAGCATCGTTGTGACACCTCCTACCGGCCGCCTTGGAGCGGCGGCTCGATTCAGCGACCGGTATGCCCCCTAAATCTGGTGTCATTCCGGGAAAAGCCTGTTAAAACGCCCCAAATCCGACGGCCGGCGCGTCCGACTCCGCGATCTCCACGTAGGCCAGCTTCGCGGCGGGCACCACCACGCGGCCGTTCTTGCTCTTCAGGGCGAAGACGCCGTCGTCCTCCGCGAGCGCGTCGGCCACCGCCTGCTCGACCTCGTCGGGGGAGAGGGAGGTCTCCACGACGAGCTCCTTGGGTACGGACTGCACACCGATCCTGACCTGCACGTCTGTCCTCCGTGATCCATCCGTCGTCTCAGAGCCGCCCGCCACCGGCGAACCGGGCGATCTCCGGGGAACCGTCGCACGTCCGCCCGCGTGATCTCGCGGTCAGGTCGTACGGGGGAAACCGCCGATGCCGCGCCAGGACAGCCGGGCGATGAGCCGTTCGGCCTGGTCCTTGGGGATCGTGCCGCGCTGCGACAGCCAGTAGCGCGCGCTGACCTCGGCCATGCCGACCAGACCCATGCCGAGCAGGTGCGCCTCGTCGCTGGAGACGCCGGTGTCCTCCTGGATCACCTGGGCGATCATCTCCGCGCACTGCTGGTTGGTGCGCTCGACCCGTGCGCGTACGGGGGCGACGTTGCGCAGGTCGGACTCGAAGACCAGGCGGTACGCCTCGCCTTCGCCGGCCACGAAGTCGTAGAAGGCCTCGATGGTCCGCTCGACCCGCAGCTTGTTGTCCGGCGTCGACTCCAGCGCGTCGCGCACGCACTGGACGAGACCCTCGGCGTGCTCGTCGAGCAGCGCCAGGTAGAGCTCGAGCTTGCCGGGGAAGTGCTGGTAGAGCACGGGCTTGCTGACCCCGGCGCGCTCGGCGATCTCGTCCATCGCGGCGGCATGGTAGCCCTGCGCGACGAAGACCTCCTGCGCCGCGCCGAGCAGCTGGCGACGGCGTGCCAGCCTCGGCAACCTCGTGCCTCGCGGGCGCGCGTCCGGGGTTGCGGTCACGTGGGTTCTCCGATCGACTGCCGAGCGGCGCCGGAACGCGATGGCGCCTGGAGCCACCATCCTACGGCCGGGTAACACCGCGCCGCGAGCACCGCTTCATCGATAGTCGTCGTCATCGAATTGGTCGTCGCGGACCGAGAGGTGCTGATCGGCGGCGTCGGCGTCGTCGGCCTCCGTGGGCACCGTCTCCGGCCAGCGCTCGGAGTAGTCGCGCACGCGGACGTGCTGTTCGGCGGCGTCGGCGTCGTTCGCCTCGACGGGCACGGCGGGCGGCTCGGACCGCTCCTCGCCGCGCGCCGGGGTGTGCTGCTCGGCCGCGTCGGCCTCGGGAGTCTCGAGGCTCAGCTCGATGTCTTCCTCGGACATGCCTTCCCCCAGCTCAGAGTTGCTCGGCCAGTTCGCGCAGAACGGGCTCGATGGCCTCACCATAGGTCGGGAACGCGTGGACCACGTCGGTCAGGATGCTGAGCGGCGTCTCGGCCCGGATGGCCAGCGTGATCTCGCTCATCCATCCCTCAGCGTAGAGGCCGATCGCCGCCGCCCCGACGAGGACGCCTCGCGCCCGGTCGGCGTACAGCTCCACTCGGCCCCGGTCGTCGTCCTCCACGGTCGCCCGCGGCGTGTTGGACAGGTCGTACCCGGCGGCGATGAGTTCCAGCCCGGTCGCCGAGACCGGTGAGACGCCCACGGTGTACACCGTCGGCGTGGTGTAGACGGCCCGCGGCACGGCGCGGTAGTCGGCCTCACGGCGCTTGCCGAGCACGTTGGAGACGACGACGCGCGACTGGTAGTTGGCCGCGTGGGTGTACGGCGCCACGCCCGTGACGTCGCCGGCCGCCCACACCGTCGTGCCGGCCGTGTCCGTCTCGTCGTCGACCACGGCCTTGCAGGTGACGTCGACCGCGATGCCCTGTTTCGGGTCGGGCCGGATGCCGAGTGTCTCCAGGCCGAGGTCGGCGACGCGCGGCCGGCGGCCGGTCGCGACGAGGATGCGGTCGGCGTCGATGTGCCCGCCGTCGGACAGGTACAGCCGCAGGCCGCTCTCCGTACGCTCGGCGCGTGTGGCGCCCACGCCCAACCGCAGGTCGGCACCCATGCGCCGGAGCACGTCGGCGAGCAGGTCGCCGATGAACGGCGCCTCGGCGGCCAGCAGCCGGTCGGCGGCCTCCACCAGCGTCACCTGCGAGCCGAAGGCGGCGTAGATCTGGCTGAGCTCACAGCCGACCGGCCCGCCGCCGAGCACGATCAGCCGGCGCGGCAGGTCCGGACGGGTCAGCGCCTCGTCACTGGTCCAGGTCGGTACGTCGCCGATGCCCTCGACGTCGGGGGTGACGGGTTCGCTGCCGGTCGCGACCACGAGGTCGGTGTAGCCGTACTCGGTGCCGTCGACCTCGACCACCCCGGGCCGTACGACCCGGCCCCGGCCGCGGATCACGGTCACTCCCGCCTCGGCCATCTCCGCGGCGGTGGGCGCGTCGTCGAGGTGGCGGGTGACCTCGTCGCGGCGCGCGACCGCGTGCTCCCAGGTCTCCCCGCGGCGGGCGGACCGCAGCATCGACTTCGACGGCATGCACGCGAAGTACGGACATTCGCCGCCGACCAGGCGGTTTTCCACCAGCGCGGTCGAGCGGCCCGCCCGCGCAAGGTCGGCGGCGATGTTCTTTCCGGCGCCGCCGCCGAGCACCAGGACGTCGTAGCGCTTGTCCTGCGCGTCCGTCACCTGATCATCCTCTCCGACATCCACCCCGTGGTGCGCCCGTTGGCGCAGACACGATTGTTACCCGAGTTACCGATCCCGCGGACCGATGTGTGACACACCGGACGGCATCGAATGCCTGGTCCTGAGGCTCAGGGCAGCTTCTGCCGCAGCTCCGGCAAGGGCTCCAGCAGGTCGCCGTCCCGCTCGACGCGGGCACGGACGTCGTCCGGCCCGAAGCGAAGCTCGACATCACCCTCGATCTCGTCCCAGGTCACCGGCGTGGAGACGTACGGCTCCTCCGCCGCTCGGAGAGAATAAGGCGCGACCGTGGTCTTGTGCCGGTTGTTCTGGCTCCAGTCGACGAAGACCTTGCCGCGGCGCAGCTTCTTGTCCATGCGGCTGACGACCAGGTCCTGGTGGTCCTTCTCGAGTCGCTGCGCGGCCTCCTTGGCGTACGCGGAGGTGCGCTCGTCGGAGCTTTCGGCGATCGGAACGTACAGGTGCAGGCCCTTGCGGCCGCTCGTCTTGGGGAAGGACCGCAGGCCGTCGTCGTCGAGGAGCTCGCGGAGCAGGACGGCGACCTCGCGTGCGGCCTCCAGGTCCGCCGGCGGGCCCGGGTCGAGGTCGAAGACCAGCAGGTCGGGCTCGTGCGCTCCGCCGCGCGGCCCGACGCGCCACTGGGGCACGTGCAGCTCCAGCGCGGCGAGGTTGGCCGACCACACGAGTGTGCGCAGGTCGTCGATGATGACGAAGTCGATGGAGTCGCGGCTGCCGCCGGGCGTCGGCAGGTGGGCGGTGCGCACCCAGCCGGGCGTGTGCGGGGGCGCGTTCTTCTCGAAGAACGACTGCCCGTCGACACCCTCGGGGTATCGCAGCCGGGTCGAGGGGCGCCCCGCGATGTGCGGGAGCATCACCGGCGCGATCCGGGCGTAGTAGTCGATCACCTCGCCCTTGGTGAAACCGTGCTCGGGGTAGAGGATCTTGTCGAGGTTGGACAGGACGAGCCTGGTGCCCTCGACCTCGACCCTCGTCTTGGCGCTCACCCAGCCCCCCTCCCCGGCGAGGCGGCTTTCAATCCTTCGGTCCGGAATGGACCGGTCTCACGGCTCGCGCCGGACCTCCTCCGGGGGGATCTCGGGGCGCAGGCCGCGCCAGGAGGCGTGCAGGAGCATCCCGTCCCGGGTCCAGCGGGAGAACGTCACCTCGCCGGTGAGCGAGGGGTCGACCCAGTACGCCGAGCGCGCGTGCTCGCGCGGCACCTCGCCCGTGTACGGGCTGTCCGGGCGTTCCAGCGCGACCAGGCGCTTGTGCAGGTCGTCGAGGTCGAGGTCGGAGAATCCGGTGCCGACGTGGCCGACGAAGCGCAGCTCGCCGTCGTCGTCGTACACGCCGAGCAGCAGCGAGCCGACCCCGCCCTCGCGGCGGCCCTTGCCGGCCTTCCAGCCGCCGATGACGACCTCCTGGGTGCGGAAGTTCTTCACCTTGCGCCAGAAGTCGACCCGGCGGCCCGGCCGGTACGGGGAGTCCAGCCGTTTGGCGATCAGCCCCTCCAGGCCCTGCTCGGCGGTCCATTCCTGTAGCTCGCGGACCTGCTCGACCTCGGCGCCGTCCAGGTACGGCGGCGCCTCGACGGGGCCGGCGGCGAGTTCGAGCTCGTCGAGCAGCGCGCGCCGGTCCCGGTACGGCAGGTCGTACAGCGTGTGGCCGCCCAGGTAGGGCAGGTCGAAGGCGACGAAGTGCACCGGCACCCGGCGGATGAGCCGGGAGTCCGGACGGTCGGCGTGCATGCGGTGCTGGAGGCGTTCGAAGCTGGGGCGCCCCTCGGAGTCGAAGGCGACGACCTCGCCGTCGATGACGGCGGACTGGTCGGGGAGGAGATCGGCGAGGGACTGGAGCTCGGGGTAGCGGCCGGTCGCCTCGATCCCGCGGCGGCCGACGGCGCGTACGCGTCCGCCGGCGACGTACACGATCGCGCGCACGCCGTCCCACTTGACCTCGAGGGCCCAGCGGGCGACGTCGTCCGGTAGCTCGCCCGTCGTCGCGAGCATCGGCTGGATGTTCTCGGGCATCGGGTCACCCATACGGCGTTTCTGCCCATCCCGCTCGTGCCTGACGCCAGCGCGGCCGGAGTGCGTCGCTCGGTGATTCCCCGTCCGCCTGGTGGGTACTGGCCGTGACGAAGCGGCAACCGTATATTCGAACATACTTCGCAATTCGGAAACTAGATCGACGGCGCGACGGGTAGGGGAACCTCATGCGCAGCATCTGGAAGGGCGCGATCTCCTTCGGGCTCGTCACGATTCCGGTCAAGCTGTACTCGGCCACCGAACAGCGCGACGTGGCCTTCCACCAGGTCCACCGCGAGGACGGCGGCCGGATCCGGTACAAGCGCGTGTGCACCAAGGACGGCGAGGAGATCCCGTACTCCGACATCGCCAAGGGGTACGAGCTCCCGGGCGGGGAGATCGTCGTCCTCACCGACGAGGACTTCGAGAACCTGCCCCTGTCCAGCAGCCGCCGCATCGACGTGCTGCTGTTCGCGACCGAGGAGCAGGTCGACCCGATCTACTTCAACAAGTCCTACTACCTGGAGCCCGAGGCGCAGGGCACCAAGCCGTACGTCCTGCTGCGCGACGCCCTGGAGGGCTCCGGCAAGGTGGCGGTCGTCAAGGTCGCGCTGCGCCAGCGCGAGTCGCTCGGCACGCTCCGGGTCCGCGACGGGGTGTTCGTCCTCGAGACGATGCTGTGGCCCGACGAGGTGCGCGCGCCCGAGTTCAAGTTCCTGGAGGAGGACGTCGACCTGCGTCCGCAGGAGCTGCAGATGGCGACCTCGCTGATCGACTCGATGGAGGGCGAGTTCGACCCCGGCGAGTACAAGGACGCCTACCGCGAGGCCCTGCAGTCGGTCATCGAGGCGAAGGTCGAGGGCAGGGAGGTCGTCACCCAGGAGCCCGAGGAGGAGGCGCCGGCCGCCGCCGACCTGCTCAGCGCGCTGCGCGCGAGCGTCGAGGCGGCGAAGAAGGGCCGTTCCGGCGGGGACCGGGCCAAGGACGACGGCAAGGCGGACGCGGACGGCAAAACGAAGCGCGGCACGTCCGGCAAGGCCAAGACGGGCGGTAAGTCCGGCAAGCCGAGCGCCACCAAGTCGAAGGCCAGGAGCGGCAGCGGCAGCCGCAAGTCCGCCTGAGCGAAGGGGCGCTCGAGAGGCCGTCCCGAACCCCTGCGCGGTCTCTGACCAGGAAAGCGAGACAACATCCTCCTCGGGGGGAATAGATCGCACCCCGGGCCGGTTGTGACGCCCTGTAAGCTTTGTGTTTCGTGTTCAGGCGCGTCATCGCGCCGTGGCCGGCTACGAGTCCGCGATCCCCCGACTATTGCGGTACGTCTCGAGGCGGGCCCTTTCTGAGAGGTTCGTTCTTGACATCAGCTTCATCGACCCTGCCCTCCTTCGCCGAACTCGGCCTCCCGGAGCGGCTGGTCTCCGCACTGGAGCGCCGCGGCATCACAACGCCGTTCCCGATCCAGGCGGCATGCCTGCCCGACGCTCTCGCCGGGCGCGACGTGCTCGGCCGGGGCCAGACGGGCTCCGGCAAGACTCTCGCCTTCGGGCTTCCCCTTCTCACGCGGATCGCCGGCGGCGGCGCCGCACCCAAGCGACCCACCGCGCTGATCCTCGTTCCCACCCGTGAACTCGCCATGCAGGTCCAGGACGCCCTGGCCCCGCTCGGCCGCGGCCTCGGCCTGCACGCCAAGACCGTCGTCGGCGGCATGTCGATGACGCGCCAGATTCAGGCGCTCCGCCGCGGCGTCGACCTGCTCGTCGCCACGCCGGGCCGGCTCACCGACCTCATCGAGCGCGGCGCCTGCTCGCTCCAGGACGTCCGGATCACCGTCCTCGACGAGGCGGACCACATGTGCGACCTCGGCTTCATGCCGGCGGTGTCCGCGCTGCTCGACCAGATCCCCTCCGACGGCCAGCGGCTGCTGTTCTCGGCCACGCTCGACGGCGACGTCGACAAGCTGGTCCGCAAGTACCTCCACGACCCGGTGACCCACTCGGTCGCGCCGGCCGCCGCGCCGGTGGAGACCATGGACCACCACCTGTTCATCGTCGACCGCGCGCAGAAGCACGACGTCATCGCCGAGGTGGCCGGGCGCGAGGGCCGTACGATCATGTTCGTCCGCACCAAGCACGGCGTGGACGCGCTGACCAGGCGGCTGGCGCGGGTCGGCGTGCGCGCCGGCGCCCTGCACGGCGGCAAGACCCAGGCGGCCCGCACCCGCACCCTGGCGGAGTTCCGCGAGGGCAAGGTCGACGTGCTCATCGCCACCGACGTGGCGGCGCGCGGCATCCACGTGGACGACGTCAGCCTCGTCGTGCACGTCGACCCGGCCGCCGACCACAAGGACTACCTGCACCGGGCGGGCCGTACCGCGCGGGCCGGCGAGCGCGGCACGGTCGCCACGCTGGTCGCCCACAACGAGGTCCGCAACACCGAGCGCATGATGCGGCGGGCGGGCGTCCGTGCCCAGCGGTCCAAGGTGTCCGCCGGAGACGCCACGCTGATCCGCATCACCGGCGCGCAGGCGCCGAGCGGCATCCCGGTCGAGATCGAGCCCGAGCAGCCGCGCCCCCAGCGCCGCGGGCACCGGCCGGGCGGCGGTCGCGACCGTCGTCCGGGAAGCCGGTACGGCGAGCGCCGCGAGGGCCGTTCCGGCGGTGGCCGGCACGGCGAACGCCGCGACGGCGAGCGCCAGGGCGAGCGGCACGAGGGCACGCCGCGGGTGCGGCACGAGGGCCGTTCGGGCGGCCCGCGCCGCGACGACCGGTCGGCCCGCCGGCCGCGTCGTGAGGCGACACCATCGGCGAGTCAGGGTCAGTAAGGATTGTCATCCCAGGTCATGGTCCGGGTCGCTCACTTTCTGGTGGGCGGCCCTGACTATGCCCAAGATCGGGTCAAGGCGGGCGAGGGCACAGAATCGGCCCGCGTATTGTTTTCATTCATATGAGCGCTCCGATTCCGGCCTGGCCTGGCGAACTCGTCTCGCTCGGTGACCTCGAGGTCTTCACCCGGACGGCGCCCGCGCACGCCGCCGACGCCGAGCCGGCGGTCTTCGTGCACGGACTCGCGGGTTCGGCCTCCAACTGGACCGACCTGATGGGCCTGCTCTCCGACGAGCTGGCCTGCGAGGCGATCGATCTGCCCGGCTTCGGCTACTCACCCCCGCCGCCGGACCGCGACTACTCCATCGACGCGCACACGCAAGCCGTCGTGCGCCTGATCGAGAAGCGCGCCCGCGGCCCCGTGCACCTGTTCGGCAACTCCCTCGGCGGCGCGATCTCCACGCGCCTCGCCGGCACCCGCCCCGACCTGGTGAAGACCCTCACACTGATCTCACCGGCGCTGCCCGACCTGCGCCCGCGGTACGGCCCGGCGCGCATCCTGGCCGCCACGATGCCGGGCTTCGGCCCGTGGGCGGTCCGCCGGTTCGCCCTGCTGTCGCCCGAGCAGCGGGTGCAGGGCACGCTCGACATGTGCTTCGCCGACCCGACGGGCGTGCACCCGGACCGGCTGATGGAGCTCGTGGAGGACGTCCGGCGCCGCGACGGGCTCACGCACAACGCCGAAGCGCTCATCGCGTCCTCGCGGGGCATCGTCAACGCGTACGTGCGCCGCTCACTGTGGCGGTACGCCGCGCGGGTGACCGCGCCGACGCTGCTCATCTACGGCCGCCGCGACCGCCTGGTGGACCCGCGGATGGCGGCACGCGCGGGCCGGGTCTTCCGGCACGCCCGCGTCCTCCTGCTGCCCGACGTGGGCCACGTCGCGCAGATGGAACGCCCGGAGATCGTGGCCCGGGAGTTCCGCGCGATGCTCGAGGACATCGCCCTGCCCGAGGACGAGACCTCCGCCGCGGGTTAGGGCGCCGCTCCACCTCCAGGCGGACCCTCGGTTCGAGGGGCGTGGTGACCGGCCCTGGCCACGGCCCGTCCGTAAGGTCGGGTTCGGTCCGTGGCCGAGGGCCGGTCCTGGAGTCCGGCGCGTCACTTCCGGAACGTCTTGCGGATGTCCCTGCCCATGTCCTTGAGGTGCTCGCCGACCTGCTTGGCCCCGCCCTGGGCGCGGTCAGAGCGCCCACGCGCCTCCATGTCCCGGTCGCGGGTCATCCGGCCGGTCTCCTGCTTGCTGTGGCCCTTGGCCATCTGCAGCCTGTTCTTGACCTTGTCTATGAGACTCATCTCTGGCATCTCCTCGCTCAGGTCGTACGGCTGCGATGTGCCCGCTATTTAGCGATCTATGCCGATCATGGCCGCGACCGATGGCGATACCTGCCGAGGCCGCTCACCGGGAATGACTGACCGTATGGGAGAGTTGTCGCCTGGATAGGACACTGATGGAGCACACCAGTGTCCGTTCGGACAATCCCGAGCACGCACAGGAGACACCGTGTCGTTGCCACCCCTGGTCGAGCCCGCGGACGAGCTCACCGTCGATGAGGTCCGGCGCTACTCGCGCCACCTGATCATCCCGGACGTCGGGATGGCCGGGCAGAAGCGCCTGAAGAACGCCAAGGTGCTGTGCGTCGGTGCCGGAGGCCTCGGCTCGCCCGCGCTGCTGTACCTCGCCGCCGCCGGCGTGGGCACCCTCGGCGTCATCGACTTCGACGTCGTCGACGAGTCGAATCTGCAGCGCCAGATCATCCATGGGCAGTCCGACGTGGGCCGCCCCAAGGCCGAGTCGGCCGCGGCCTCCATCAAGGAGGTCAACCCGCTCGTCAAGGTGATCGTCCACAACGAGCCGCTGTCCAACGACAACGTCATGGACATCTTCTCCGGCTACGACCTGATCGTGGACGGCACCGACAACTTCGCGACGCGCTACATGGTCAACGACGCCGCGGTGCTGCTCGGCAAGCCGTACATCTGGGGCTCGATCTACCGCTTCGACGGCCAGGCGTCGGTCTTCTGGGCCGAGCACGGCCCGTGCTACCGCTGCCTGTACCCCGAGCCGCCGCCGCCGGGCATGGTGCCCTCCTGCGCCGAGGGCGGTGTGCTGGGCGTGCTGTGCGCCTCGATCGGCTCCATCCAGGTCAACGAGGCCATCAAGGTGCTCACCGGCATCGGCGAGCCGCTCGTCGGCCGCCTGATGATCTACGACGCCCTGGAGATGACCTACCGCAGCGTCAAGGTCCGCAAGGACCCCGAGTGCCCGCTCTGCGGAAAGAACCCCACGATCACCGAGCTGCTCGAGGACTACGAGGCGTTCTGCGGCGCGATCTCCGACGAGGCCGCCGACGCCGCCAAGGACTCCACGATCTCGGCCACCGAGCTCAAGGACATGCTCGAGTCGGACGACATCTTCCTCGTCGACGTGCGCGAGCCGAACGAGTACGAGATCGTCAACATCCCGGGCGCGACGCTGATCCCCAAGGGCGAGTTCCTGTCCGGCGCGGCGCTGGAGCGCCTCCCGCACGACAAGAAGGTCGTCCTGCACTGCAAGTCGGGCGCGCGCAGCGCCGAGGCCCTGGCGATCGTCAAGAACGCCGGGTTCTCCGACGCGGTCCACCTCGGCGGCGGCGTGCTGGCCTGGGTGAACCAGATCGACCCGTCCCTGCCCTCGTACTGACCCTGCTTCACGCCGGCCGCGCCCGGGGAGTGCGATCCCCCGGCGCGGCCGGCGTGTTCCCTGCCGAAGCCGGACCACGCGCTCTTTCTCTCACGCGGACGACCTGCCGGGGACCGGTCTTCGCCGCTCGTACGGCACCGGATCACGCCGGCCGTCACGGACCGGGTCTTCAGGGAGGCCAAGTAACCTAAGTGGATATGGCGCAAAGCTCCGGGCCTGGCTGGCCCGTCTCCGGCTCGGGTTCGTCCGGGTCGTGGCGCGGGCCTCACGCGGAGTTCCCGGAGCCGCCTCCCGAACCCACCCCGTGGCACGCGCGGCGCAGGCTGTGGCTCGTCGTGGCGATCGTCACCGCGGTCGGCTACCTGGCCGTGGGCGGCCTCGCCACCGGGCGCGTGTACTGGGAGTTCCACCGCAAGCCGACCGCGGGCGAGATGTACCAGGCGGCCACCGAGGAGGTGCGTGACCGCTGGCGTACCTGGCCGGCCGAGCGCATCTTCCCCGACACCGTCCCGTACACCTCCGAACAGGGCGGCGTGGAGCAGGCCCGGCGCGTCGGGATCGCGTCCGGCACCGGATGTGACAGCGGCATCGGCGCCCGGTCCGCCGCGGTCCTGAAGCGCTACGGCTGCCGCGCCCTGCTGCGGGCGACCTACGTCGACCAGCTTCAGGGCATCGTCCTCACCGTCGGTGTCGCCGCCGTCAACGACGAGCGCGCCGCGCTGGCCGCCAAGGACGCCCTGGCGCCGCCCGACCCGACCGATCCCGGCGACGCCCTCCGTGCCCTGCCGTTCCCCGAGACCATCGCCTCCCGGTTCGACGACGCGGCCCGGCAGTACGCCGCCGCGGGCCAGGCCGGGCCGTACGTCGTGCTCACCGTCGCCGGGCAGACCGACGGGCGGCCGGGCGCGGCCGTGCGCAAGAAGCACACCACCGCGTTCCTGCTCGTGCCCGAGATCGGCGGCAACATCGTCGACGCGCTCGCGCAGCGCGCCCAGCCCGACTGCTCGCAGAAGCGCGAGTGGAAGTGCTGAGAGGCCGCCCGGGGGCCCGTACGGCACGGCATGGGGCTCCCCGGAAGGCGCCGGGGCGGGTGTCCGCGCTCGCCCTGGCTCTCGCCATGGCGGCCGGTCCCGCGCTCTGCGGCCCGACGACAGCGCACGCCGACGACATCCGCGACCGTGAGCAGTGGGTGCTCGACGCGGTCTCCGCCGGGAAGGCCTGGAAGGTCACCCGGGGCAAGGGCGTGACCGTCGCCGTGCTCGACACCGGCGTAGACGGTTCGCACCCCGACCTGGCCGGAGCGGTCACCACCGGTCCCGACCTCATCCACTCCGTCGCGCCGCACCCCGGCCGGCTCCACGGCACCTGGATGTCCTCCCTGATCGCCGGGCACGGGCACGGTTCCGGCGACGGGATGATCGGGATCGCGCCCGAGTCCCACGTCCTGTCCGTGCGCACGATCGCCGACCCCGACGAGCCCGGCTACAAAACCTTCCGTGACCGGCCCGAATACCGGGCGTCGCTGGCCAAGGCGATCCGCTACGCGGCCGACCACGGCGCCGACGTGATCAACATGTCGCTCGGCGGTCCGAACGCGTCGGAGCCGGAGCGGTCCGCGGTGGCGCACGCGATCGCCAAGGGCGTCGTCGTGGTCGCCTCGGCGGGCAACGACGGCGACTCCAAGAGCCCCAAGAAGGTGGACCGCAACGGGATCGTCCGGCTGTCCTACCCGGCGGCGTTCCCCGGGGTCATCGGCGTCGCCGCGGTCGACCGCCACGGCACCCCGGCCGGGTTCTCCGACCGCAACGCGAGCGTGCTCGTCGCGGCGCCCGGCACGGGAGTGGTCGGCGCCGGGCCGGGCGACAGCTACTGGGTCGGCGAGGGCACCAGCCAGGCCGGCGCGATCGTCTCCGGCGTGGCCGCTCTGATCCGGGCGAAGTACCCGGACATGGCGCCCGCCCTCGTGGCCCAGGCGATCAGCACGAGCGCGAGCCACCGTCCGTCGGGCGGATGGGACGAGCTGGTCGGGTTCGGCGAGGTGAACGCGAACGCCGCCCTCGCCGCGGCGGGCAAGCTGAGCGGTTACCACGACGTCGCGGCCGGCCGCCCCGGCCGGTTCGACAGCGCCCCGGTCGACCCGGTGCAGGTCGAGCGCCATCCGCCCGGCCTGATCTTCCTGGGCGGCTGGATCGGGGTCGCGGCCCTGTTCGGCCTCGCCGGCGCGCTGATCACCACGACCATGCTCATCCTGCGGATACGGGGCCGCGGGAACGCCGACGCGGAGGCCGGACAAGGTGAGTGAGAGGTCCCATGAGCCGACGGAGTTCGCCGAGCGGGTGCTCGACCTCGTCGAGCGGATCCCGCCGGGCCGTGTCATGGCCTACGGCGACATCGCCGAGTACCTCGGGGAGGGCGGCCCCCGCCAGGTCGGCCGCGTGATGGCGCTGTGGGGAGGCGCCGTGCCGTGGTGGCGGGTGATCCGCGCCGACGGCTCACTGCCGCCGAGTCACACCCGCGAGGCCCGCCCCCGCTACGTGGCCGAGGGCACCCCGCTGCGCGGTGAACGCGTCGACATGCGCCGCGCTCGCTGGGACGGCACGTGAGGCGCTACAGGACCGTGGTGCCGTACATCTCGCCGAGCGGGTCGGCGAGGAGCTCCAGCCGCGCCCCGTCGGGATCGCGCAGGTAGATCGAGGTTCCGCTCTCCGTCTGGTACGGCACGCCGGCCGCGTCGAGCTTGCCCCGCAGGCGTTCCCAGGTCCGCGGGTCGACCGAGATGGCGACGTGGTGCAGGCCGCCGAGCACCTCGGCGTACGGGCCGAGGTCCAGCCCGGGGAAGTCGAAGAAGGCCAGCAGGTTGCCGTTGCCGATGTCGAAGAAGAAGTGGTTCGAGCCGCGGTAGTCGCGGTTCTCGACGATCTCGGTGAGCGGGAACTCCAGGAGGTCCTGGTAGAAGCGGATGGTCCGCTCGACGTCGGAGGACAGCAGCGCCGCGTGGTGCAGGCCGCGCGCCGAGCTGGCCGGCCGCTCGTCGTGCAGGTGCTCCTGCCGCAGCCGGGCCCGCTCCGCCGCGATGGCGTCCGGATCGATCATGCCGCCCCTCACTTCCGTCGATAGTTGAAAACTAAATCATCGGTGCCCTGCCGGGCAAGGACCTGGGCGATCACCCGCCCGAACGATGAAGAATCAATCGCAACATTCGTGACATGGGTGCGTCTTGGCCAGCGCAGTCCCGATGATCTGCTGGAATCGATTGTTGTGTCACCAGCGTCCTACCGACTCGTGCGACGCGCCGGACCGGCGCAGGCGCCTCCGCCCGTGCTCGACGAGCACCAGCGGCGTGTCGTCGCGCACGCCGGCGGGCCGCTGCTCGTGCTGGCCGGGCCCGGCACCGGCAAGACCACCACGATCGTGGAGACCGTGGTCGACCGCATCGAGCACCGCGGCGTGGACCCCGAGCGGGTGCTGGTCCTGACCTTCGGCCGCAAGGCGGCGGGCGAGGTGCGCGAGCGCATCACGGCACGGCTGCGCCGCACCACGCGCACGCCGCTGGCACTGACCTTCCACTCCTACGCGTACGCCCTGCTGAACCGCGAGGCCGTCCTCGCCGACGAGGCGCCGCCGCGGCTGCTGTCCGGTCCCGAGCACCTGCTGGAGGTCCGCCGCCTGCTCCAGGGCGAGGTCGCCGACGGCGCGCGCGCCTGGCCGCGGCGGCTGCACGAGACGCTGAAGACCCGCGGGTTCGCCGAGGAGCTGCGCGACTTCATCCTGCGCGCCGGCGAGCGCGGCCTCGGCCCCGAGGAGCTGGTCAAGCTCGGGCGCGCCAGGGGCCGCGACGACTGGTACGCCGCGGGCCGGTTCCTGCGCCGCTACGACGAGCGTTTCGACGTCGACCCGGTCATGGCCTACGACTACGCCGAGCTGGTGCGCGCCGCCGCCGGGCTGCTGACCCTGGAGGACGTACGCCGGCGCGAGCGCGAGGCGTACGACGTCATCCTCGTCGACGAGTACCAGGACACCGACCCGGCGCAGGAGCACCTTCTGCGGCAGCTCGCCGGAGGCGGCGCCGAGCTCATCGTCGTCGGCGACCCCGACCAGTCGATCTACGGTTTCCGTGGCGCCGACGTGACCGGGATCCTGGAGTTCCCGCAGCGGTTCCGCACCCTCACCGGTGACGAGGCGCCCGTCGTCTCGCTGCGCGCCTGCCGCCGGATGAGCCCGCCGATCCTCGAGGCGTCCCGCCGCATCGCCGGGCGGCTGCCGATCGGCGCCCTGACGAGCGAGCACCGCGACCTGCGTCCGGCCGGCGAGCAGCACGAAGAGGACCCCCAGGCGGTACGCGTGGTGGTGGCCGACAGCGCCAGCCAGGAGGCCGCGCTCGTCGCCGACGAGCTGCGCCGCGCCCACCTGCTCGACAACGTGCCGTGGTCGCGGATGGCCGTGCTGGTGCGCTCGGCCGTCCGCCAGGTGCCGCCGCTGCGCCGCGCGCTGGCCGCGGCGGGCGTGCCGGTGATCGTCGCCGGTGACGAGGTGCCGCTGGTCAACGAGCCGGGGGCCCGCCCGTTCATCGTGCTGCTGCGCGGCGCGCTCCGGCCCGAGACGCTGGATGAGGAGGCGGCCGAGGAGCTGGTCCTCGGGCCGCTCGGCGGCGCGGACGCCCTCGGCCTGCGGCGGCTCCGGCGCGCCCTGCGCGACCTCGCCTCCCTGCGCGACGGTGATCCCGGCGACCGGCTGCTCGTACGCGCGCTGAACGACCCGCGCGAGCTGCTCCTCATCCACCCGAGGGTGCGCGAGCCCGCCGAACGCGTCGCGCGGCTCATCCGGCTCGCCCGTGAGGTCGCCGGCCACGGCGGCGACGCCGAGTCGGTGCTGTGGACGGTGTGGCAGGAGAGCGGCCTCGCCGACCGGCTCGTCGAGCAGAGCGTGGGGGGCGGGGCGAGGGGCGCCGCGGCCGACCGCGACCTCGACGCGGTCGTCGCGATGTTCGACATGGCCGCGCGGTTCACCGACCGGCTGCCGCAGGCCGGGCCGGAGCTGTTCCTCGACGACCTGGCCTCGCAGGAGATCCCCGGTGACAGCCTGGCCGAGCGGTCGCCCGACGGCGAGGCCGTGCGCATCCTCACCGCGCACCGCTCCAAGGGCCTCGAATGGGACGTCGTCATCGTCTCGGGCGTGCAGGAGGGCGTCTGGCCGGACCTGCGGCTGCGCGGGTCGCTGCTGGGCAGCGAGGAGCTGATCGAGTCCGCGACCGCCGCGCCGGAGGACGACGAGGTACGCGCGGCGTCCCTGGCGGCCAAGCTCATGGAGGAAGAGCGCCGGCTCTTCTACGTCGCGGTGACCCGCGCCCGGCACCGGCTCATCGTCACCGCGGTCGGCGGCGAGGACACCGAAGAACGTCCCTCGCGCTTCCTGCGCGAGCTTCTGCCGGACGCCGCCGAGCACGCCCAGCTCGACGAGCGCACCCGGTGGCTGTCGCTGCGCGCCCTGGTCGCCGACCTGCGCGCGGCGGTGACCGACCCCGGCACCGACCCCCAGCTGCGGCGCTCCGCCGCCGGGCACCTGGCCCGGCTGGCCCGTGCCGGCGTCCAGGGCGCCGATCCGCGCAGCTGGTACGCCCTGACCGCCCTGTCGCACGACGGGCCGGCCTTCGCCGAGGACGAGCAGCTGGTCCTGTCGCCCTCGCAGGTGGAGACGTTCGAGAAGTGCGGGCTGCGCTGGCTGCTGGCGGCCTGCGTCGGCGCGGAGGACGGCGGCGCGGGGGAGTACGCCACGATGGGCAAGGTGATCCACGCCGTCGCCGAGCTGGTCGGCACCGACGAGAGCGCGACGGACGACGACATCGCCAAGCGTCTCGACGACATCTGGGACGACCTGGACTTCCGCAGCGTCTGGTACTCCGACAAGCAGCGGGCCCAGGCCGAGAAGATGGTGAACAAGTTCCTGGCCTGGCACAACCGCCCCGAGGCCCGCGACGTCGTCTCCGTGGAGGAGTCCTTCGCCCTCGACCTGGGGCGCGTGGTGATCCGCGGGCGCGTCGACCGGGCCGAGCGCGACGACCAGGGCCGCGCCTGGATCGTCGACATCAAGACCTCCAGCTCCCACGTACGCGAGGAGGACCTCGCCCGGCATCCGCAGCTCGGCGTGTACCAGCTCGCCGTGATGCTCGGCGCGTTCACCGACAAGGGGCTGATCGAGCCGGGAGGCGCCGAGCTGATCCAGGTCGGCAAGGGCGCCTACACCGCGCGGGTCCGGGTCCAGGCGCAGGGCCCGCCGTCGGCGGACGAGGACCCCCAGTGGCCGCGCAAACTGGTCGACCGGGTCGCCGAGGGCATGGCGAACCCGGTCTTCGAGGCCAAGCGCGACGACCACTGCCGCACGTGCCCGGTCCAGAGCTCCTGCCCGGCGCACGAGAACGGCGGCCAGGTCACATGACCTCCTTCGTCAGCCATGTGACCAACGGTGCTGTGTCTCCGGTTCACTCGCTACGCTCGCTCACGTGATCACTCCGCAGGAGCTGGCGCAGCGGCTCGGGGTGCCGGAACCGACACCCGACCAGGCGGCGGTCATCCAGGCGCCGCTCGCGCCGATGGCGGTGATCGCCGGGGCCGGGTCGGGCAAGAGCGAGACGATGGCCGCGCGCGTCGTCTGGCTCGTGGCCAACGGGCTCATCCGGCCCGAACGCGTCCTCGGCCTCACGTTCACCCGCAAGGCCGCCGCCGAGCTGTCCGAGCGCGTACGCCGCCGGCTCGGGCAGCTCCGCGAGCACGAAGACCTCCTCGACCCGGCGATCCTCGACGGCGAGCCGACCGTCTCGACGTACCACGCGTACGCCGGGCGGCTGTTCGGCGACCACGCGCTGCGGGCGGCGCTGGAGCCCACCATGCGGCTCATCACGCCCGCGGTGGCCTGGCAGATCGCCGCCCGGGTCGTGGACGCCTACGACGGGCCCATGGACCACGTCGAGTGGGCGCCCGACACCGTCACCAAGGCGGTCATCGCGCTGGCCGGAGAGATGTCGGAACACCTGCGCACACCCGGCGACGTCCGCGAGGTCGGCGCGTGGCTGCGCGAACGCCTCGCCGAGGTCAAGAAGCCGACCAAGACGCACCAGGGCAGGATCATGGACACCCAGGCGCTGCGCGAGCAGCTCCTGCCGCTCGTCGAGGCGTACCAGCGGGCCAAGGCCAAGCGCGAGGTGCTCGACCACGGCGACCAGCTCGCGCTCGCCGCGCGGATCGCCCGCGACCATCGCGAGGTCGGGGTGATCGAACGCTCCCGCTACGGCGTGGTGCTGCTCGACGAGTACCAGGACACCAGCCACGCGCAGCTCGTCCTGCTCAAGTCGATCTTCGGCGGCGGCCACCCGGTGACGGCCGTCGGCGACCCCTGCCAGTCGATCTACGGCTGGCGCGGCGCCAGCGCGGGCAACCTCCTCGGCTTCGTGCGCGACTTCCCCGAGGGCGACCGCCCCGCCCCGATGCGGCAGCTGTCCACCAGCTTCCGCAACGGTGAGCGCATCCTCGACGCCGCCGCCCGCATCCAGACGGAGCTGCGCGAGGAGGCCAAGGACGTGCCGCGCCTGTGGCCGGGCGCGGCCCAGCAGGCGCGCGGCCGCATCGAGTGCGCGCTGCTCGACACCGTCGAGGACGAGGCCGAGCGCCTGGCCGAACGCCTGGCCGCCCTGCTGCGGCAGCCGCACGACATCGCCCCGGACGGCGCGGTCTGGGACCACGTCACGCGGCACGGCGCCGGCCTGCAACCGTCCGACATCGCCGTCCTCGCCCGCAAACGCTCGCAGTTCCCCCTGATCAGGGCGGCGCTGGAGGCGCGCGGCATACCGGTCGAGGTCGTCGGTCTCGGCGGCCTGCTCACCGTGCCCGAGGTGCAGGACGTCGTCGCCACGCTCAAGGTCGTGCACGACCCGTCCGCCGGCGCGTCGCTGGCGCGGCTGCTCACCGGGCCGCGCTGGCGCCTCGGCCCGCGCGACCTCGTCGCGCTCGGCCGCCGCGCCCGCGAGCTGGCGCGCGAGGCCTCCCGCGACGTCGACCCCGAGGCCGGCGTCCGGCCCGAGCGGGAGACCGCCGACCCGCTGCGGCAGGTGGTCGAGGAGCTGAACGACGAGAACGGCAGCCTCGTCGACGCGCTCGACGACCTCGGCCCGGCCGAGGCGTACAGCGCGGAGGGCTTCGCGCGGCTGGAGCGGCTGCGCGACGAGCTGCGGGTGCTGCGCCGCCACGTCGGCCTGGCCCTGCCCGACCTGGTCACCGAGGTCGAGCGCACCCTCGGGCTCGACATCGAGGTCGCCGCGCGTACGGGACTGGACCCGGTGACCGCCCGCGCCGACCTCGACGCGTTCGTCGACGCGGCGGCGTCCTTCGCGGGCGACGCCGAGGACCCCACCCTGGGGGCGTTCCTCGCCTACCTCGGCGCCGCGGAGTCGGAGGAGTTCGGGCTGGAGGCCGGGCGGGTCGGGGAGACCAACAGCGTCAAGCTCCTGACCGTGCACGCCGCCAAGGGCCTCGAATGGGAGGTCGTGGCCATCCCCGGCCTGGCCGTGAACCCGACCAAGGACGGCGCCCCCGGCAAGGGCTCGATCTTCCCCTCCACGCCGCAGAGCTCCTCGCGCTGGACCACCAACGCCCGCGCCCTCCCGTACCCCCTGCGCGGCGACCGGATCGACCTGCCCGCGCTGCCCGGCCTGACCAAGGGCGACATCGAGACCTTCAACACCGCCACCGCCGAACGCGACGTGCGCGAAGAGCGCCGGCTGGCCTACGTCGCGGTCACCCGCGCCAAGCACCTGCTCATCGCGACCGGCTACCGCTGGGGCACGGGGAGCCGCTCGCTCCAGCCCTCGCCGTTCCTGGAGGAGATCCGCGAGGCCTGCGAGGCCGGCGCGGGCCAGGTCGGCTACTGGGCCGACGAGCCGATCGGCGAGGAGAACCCCCTCCTCGCCGAGCAGGAGACCGCCACCTGGCCGGTCGCCCCGCCGAACCCCTGGCAGGAAGATCCGCAGGGGCCGCCCGCGGACGAGCGCCACGCCGCGATCGCCGAGGGCGCTCGCATGGTCGAGGACGCGATGCGGGGCCGCTCCCGCCCCACCGCCTACGCGCCCCTCGCCGAGCCCGACCGGCGGCGCGTCTCGGCCTGGGCGCGCGACGTCGAGCTGCTCCTCGCCGAGCGCGACCGCGCCCGCGGCAACGACGGCCTGGCCGTCGACCTGCCCGCGCACCTGTCGGTCTCGTCACTGGTCACGCTGGCCCGCGACCCGGCCGCGCTGGCGCGCCAGATCCGCCGCCCGCTGCCACGCCCGCCCGCCCCGTACGCCCGGCGCGGCACCGCGTTCCACCGCTGGCTGGAGTCGCGCTGGGGCCAGCAGCGGCTGCTCGACCTGGACGACCTGCCCGGCGCCTCCGACGAGGGCGCCGCGGCCGACGGGCAGCTCGAGGCGCTGCAGGAGGCGTTCGAGGCCAGCGCCTGGGCCGACCGCGAGCCGTACGACATCGAGGTGCCGTTCGAGACCCTGATCGGCGACCGGCTGATCCGCGGCCGGATGGACGCGGTGTTCCGTGTCGAGGGCGGCGGTTACGAGGTGGTCGACTGGAAGACCGGCCGCCCGCCCTCCGGGGAGGAGGCGCGCGTCGCCGGCGTCCAGCTCGCGGCGTACCGGCTGGCCTGGGCACGGCTCGCCGGGGTCGCCGTCGGGCGGGTGAGCGCCGCGTTCCACTACGTCGCCGCGAACGTGACCGTACGCCCCGCCGACCTGCTGGACGAGGACGGCCTCACCGAGCTGCTGGGCCGCATCCCCTCGGCCTGACGCCGCGCCGGCCGGAAGGACGAAGACCTCGGCCACGCCCGACGGACGAGATGGCCGACCGGATCCGACAGCACCTGGAGCCGCCCGGGTCGCCGCCCCCGCGATCCCCGGCCGGAACGGGGTCAGCAGGTCGCGAAGCGGTGCGACGGATCGCCCGGCGGACTGACGTCGCGGTCGCGCAGGACGACCGACAGCCGGCCGTCGCGGTCGCGGCAGGCCGCCTTCAGGTCGCGCTCGCGGTACTCGATGTCGAAGACGCGGCCCGGGTACGCCGACGCGTAGCGGTCGCACTCGTCGTAGCGGCCGCACTCCTCGGCGACGGCGAAGTCGAAGCCGATGCTCTGGCGGCGGGACAGCAGCCCGGCGGTGTTCTTCTGCCCGATGGCCAGGCCGTCGGCGTGGGCGCGGCGGGCCAGGAGGGCGGCGAACGCGACGTTGTCGCCTGGGGTCAGCCGTCCGCCGGACCGCTCGTAGGAGTCGAGGTTGTCCGGCTCCACCGCCTGGAAGCCCCGGCGCGCGCAGCCGTCGATCCAGGCGCCCACGATCGCCGCGGCCGCGGCCCGCCGGTCGGGCGTCGAGACGTCCAGGAGCGCCTCGTTCCAGTCCTGGTCGATCACCGGCGCGCCGTCGGCCTTTCGCAGCAGCAGGTCCGGGTGGGCCCGCCGCCACCAGGCCAGCTCATCCGGCTGGGCCTGGAAGGCGTTGACGTAGCAGACGTTGTAGTGGCCGGCGAGCGGTGCGGCGGAGCGGTCGCGGGAGACGACCCGTACCCCGGGCGCGGGCGGGTACGGCCCGCCGATCTGGTAGTCGAACGCCGCTGAGGCCGGCGGCGGCGTGACCCGTACGGGTCGGGACGGCTTCGCGTCGCCGGTCGTCGACGAGGAGGTCCGTACGAGGACGACGGCGACCACCGCGGCAACGACGATCACCGCCGCGCCGGTCACCAGCGCGACACGACGCGGACGCACGTACGACTCCGGAAGACGGCCATCCGCGGACCGTACCGTACGGCGGGACACGAAGACCTCCGGCGGTCTGCTCGTCCGCGCCGTCAGCCAGGGGGTAGCCGGGGCGCGTCGGGACCGGTCCGGCCGGCGTGAACCTCGCCGAAGTACCGCCACTGCTGCGGCGTCGCGGTCGCCTCGACCGATGGCAGTGCCTCGTCCTCCTCATGCTTCAGGCGTCCGCCCAGCGTGTCGGCCGGCGCGGCGCCCAGCCGGGTGATGCTTGAGCCGTCCATCCGGCCGTGGGGCACGGCGACCGCCGCGAGAGTCAGTCGAGTCGGCTCTCGTCGATCGACGTCAGGCGATCGGCCGCATCGGGGTCCGCCTGGCCGATCCGGTCCAGCAGGCGGTGCAGGAGGGCGCGGAGAGTCTCGAACTCCTCGGGACTGGTCAGTTCGGCCCACCGCTCCTCGATCCGGTCTCCTGCGCCGGCCGCGAGCGGCTGTACCGCCCTTCCCCGTTCGGTGAGCACGATCAGCCGGGACCGGCCGTCCCGTGGGTTCGGGCGGCGTTCCAGATAGCCGGCTCGCTCAAGCTGGTCGACGGTCTGCGCCATGGTCTGTTTGCGTACGCCGGCGCGGATGGCGAGGTCACGGACCTGGATTCCCTCCGGTGGGACGAAAGGGAACACCTTCGCGTCCCCGGACCGGATGTCGCCGAAGCCCGCCTCGGCAAGGGACGTCTCGATGCCGAGGGCGTACTCACGGTGGAGCAGGCGCAGGAGAAGGGCGAATCGCAGTCGCCTGGCGGAAGAGTCTCCGTGCATATAGACAGCCACCTGTCTAGTTCGGTAATGTGGTCAGGAACCTGTCTAGTATGTCATCTCCAGAGAGGCCTGCCATGCCCACCGCACATGTCCTGCACTCCACGATCTTCTACCGGGAGGTCGGCACGGGTGGAGTGCCGATGATCTTCCTGCACGGCAACCCCACATCGTCGTACCTGTGGCGGCACATCCTGCCGGCCGTCGGCCAGTCCGGCCGGTGCCTGGCGCCCGACCTCATCGGCATGGGCGACTCGGGAAAGCCCGACATCGCCTACACCTTCGACGATCATGCGCGGTACCTCGACGCATGGTTCGACGCACTTGGGCTCGACCAGGTCGTGTTGATCGGCCATGACTGGGGCGGAGCCCTCGCCTTCGACTGGGCGGCCCGCCATCCCGGACGGGTACGGGGCATCGCGTTCACCGAGACGATCGTGAAACCGATGTCGTGGGAGGAATTTCCCGCCGGCGCCCGTCCGCTGTTCGAATCGGTGCGGACGCCCGGCGTGGGCGAGGCCATGGTGCTGGATCAGAACACGTCCATCGAGCAGGCGTTGCGGAACACCATCGCCCGCGGGCTGAGCGAGGAGGACATCGACGTCTATCGCCGGCCGTACCCGACGCCGGAGAGCCGTGTGCCGTTGCTGCAATGGCCGCGGGCGATGCCACTGGATGGGGAACCGGCCGATGTCGTCGCCAGGATCGCGGCCTACGACGAGTGGTTGACGAGCAGCGCGGACGTGCCCAAGCTCCTGCTCACTTTCGAACCCGGCCCGGGCACGATGATGGGCTCGGAGATCATCGACTGGTGCGCCGCCCACGTGTCGAGCCTGGAGACGGCGGCGCACGGGCTCGCCGGCCATCACACCCCCGAGGATCAGCCTGAGGCCATCGCCGCGTCGCTCGTCGCCTGGCTGGACAAGCACGGCCTGCTCATCGACGGCGAGGGCTGAACGCGATGCGAGCGATCCGGCAATACGCGTTCGGTGGCCCGGAGGAACTCCGCCTGGAGGAGGAGATGCCCGACCCCCACCCTGCTGCTGACGAGGTACGAATCCGGGTCGAGTCGGCCGGCGTCCACCTGCTGGACACGATGATTCGCCAGGGAAGAGGCGGGCCGCGGGTCGCGCCCAGCCTGCCCATGACCCCGGGTCGGGAGGTCGCCGGAGTCATCGATGAGGTCGGCGCCGACGTCGACCCGGACCTCCTCGGTCGACGCGCTGTCGCCGACCTCGGCGCGGCCGGCGGCGGGTACGCCGAACTCGCGCCGGCACCTTCGGCGAACGTCCACCTCATTCCCGACGACCTCGACGCCGACTCCGCCGTGGCCATGGTCGGCACCGGCCGGACCACCATGGCGATTCTCGAACTCGCCGCGCCGACCGCCGGCGATGTCGTCCTGGTCACCGCCGCTGCCGGGGGAGTCGGAACCCTGCTGGTCCAGGCGACGCACAGCATCGACGCCACGGTCGTCGGCGTCGCGGGTGGCCCCGACAAGGTCGCGCTCGTCGACCGGATCGGCGCGGACCACGCCATCGACTACACCCGACCCGGCTGGCCCGACGCGGTACGCGAGGCGCTGGCCGGCAGGAGCGTGACGCTCGCCCTCGACGGGGTCGGTGGCGAGATCGGCCGGAGCGCGCTGGAGCTGCTCGGAGTGGCCGGACGCCTGGTGATGTTCGGTTCATCCTCAGGCTCCCTGACCGAGCTGTCGGCCGGTGACCTGTTCGGCCGAGGCATCAGCGTCGCCTCCGCCGTCGGTGCCCGGATCCTCCAGCGCCCGGACGGCACACGAGCGCTGGAGCGGAGCGCCTTGCAGGCGGTGACCGACAAGCGACTCGTCCCAGTGATCGGCCGGCGGTTCCCCCTGGCGGGCGCCGCCGATGCGCACCTTGCCCTGCAATCCCGCGCCACCACAGGAAAGACGGTCCTGCGACCGTGACCGCGTCCTACCCCCGACCAGGGAGGAACACCATGCTCCACCGCATCCTTTGCGCGGCCGCCGCGACCGGCCTGCTGACCACCACCCCCGCCATGGCCGTCGCCGCCGAGCCGTCCGCACACTGCCAGGACGTCACCGTGCCCGTGTCGATCGCCCAGGGGCAGCCCGATCGTTACCGGATCTGGGGTCGGCTATGCACCCCCGGCCACCGGCCGGCCACGACAGTGCAGGTGCTGGTACCCGGCCTGAACTACGGCCACCTGTACTGGGACTTCCCGCTCCGGTCCCGTCACTACTCATATGTCCGCCAGGCGAACCACGCCGGCTACGCGACCTTCAACCTCGACCGCATCGGCGTCGGCCACAGCTCCCACCCGTCCAGCGCCGAGGCGACCATGGAGTCCAACGCGTACACGATCCACCAGGTCGTCGCCGCACTGCGCCGCGGCACGATCGCCGGGCGTGCCTTCGGCACGGTGACTCTCGTCGGCCACTCGTACGGCTCGAAGATCGCCCAACTCGAGGCCTCGGTCTATCGCGATGTGGACGCACTGGTCCTGACCGGCGACGCACACAGGATCTCGGCCAGGGCCGAGCGGCTCCTGGCGCAGCTCGGCCAGCCGGTCGGCCAGGTGCCGCGACTGGCCGCGGAGGTACCACCCGGCGATGAGGGATACGTCACCGTGCAGGACGCACAACGCCCCGAGTTCATGTACGAACCGAGCGACGCGGACCCGCAGGTCATCACGCTCGACATCGCCACCAAAGAGACCAACACCCTGGCGGAGCTCTCGACCATCGGCGACGCCGACGTGCCAGGCGTGACCGCGAAGCTCGAACTGCCGATCCTGATCGCGGACGGCGCCGATGACGAACTCGCCTGCGCGCCCGACGCCACTGACTGCTCCTCGGCGGCGACCCTCGCCGCGGCCGAGCAACCCTTCTACCCGCGCACTCACGTGGACGCGGTCGTCATCCCCCGCGCCGGGCACGCGATCAACCTGCACCGCAACGCCGCTCTGGCCTACCGCGGCATCATCGCCTGGATCGACCGCGTCCTCGGCTAGCCGGGCCCGACGTAGTGGACCGACGGCTTGGGGTGCATCAGGAAGTCGTGGTGGGAGATGTTCCAGGCGTACGCCCCGGCCATCGCGAAGGCCACGACGTCGCCGACCGCGATGCGTTCCACGGCCACGTCGCGGGCGAAGACGTCCTTGGGCGTGCACAGCTGGCCCACGAGCGTCACCGGGCCGCCCACGCTCTCGCCGTCGCCCACGGGCAGCACGGTGAACGGCTGGTCGTGCCCCTTGGCCGCCGGCGTGCGCAGGTGGTGGGTGCCGCCGCGCAGCACGGCGTACGACGCTCCGTGGGTGCGCTTGACGTCCAGCACGTCGGTGACGTACCAGCCGCAGTAGGCCGTGACCGCGCGGCCCGGCTCGATGCGCAGGACCTCACCGGGCCGCCGCAGCGCGGCCAGCCCCGACCCGTACGCCGCCCAGTCGAACCGGCGTCCGGGATCCCGGTAGTCGACGGCCATGCCGCCGCCGACGTTGACCTCGGCCGGGCTCTCCAGCCACGACCGCGCCCAGCCGAGCACGTGGGCCGCCACCTCCAGCAGCGGCTCGGCCTCCAGGCCCGACGCCAGATGGGCGTGCATGCCGCGCAGCCGCAGCCAGGGCGCCTCGGCCAGCAGGTCCAGGCAGCGCCCGAGCGCCTCGGCGTCCATGCCGAACGGCCCGCTCATCCGCAGCGACGCCCCGGCCGCCGCGAGGGGCAGGTTGACCCGCAGCAGCACGTCCGCCTCGCGGCGCAGCGCGGCCAGGCGCCGCAGCTCCAGCGGCGACTCGACGTGGACCCGGTGCACGGGCGAGGGCCCGGCGGTCGCCGCCGCCAGCTCCGCCTCGGTCTTGCCCGGCCCGCCGAACGCCAGCCGGGCCTCCGGCAGCACCGCGCGCACGTGGGCCAGTTCGCCGCCCGAGGAGACCTCCACCCCGTCGACGTGCGGGGCGAGCGCCGTCAGGATCCGCGCGTCGGGGTTGGCCTTGGCCGCGTAGTACAGCTCCGCGGGGACCGCCGCGCGGATCGCGGCGGCGTGCGCGGCCAGGCCGGCGAGGTCGTAGACGTAGGCGGGCGGCTCGGCCGACAGCGCCCGTTCCCGCACGGCGTCGGGGATCATCACGGGCTCACGGCGAGGTCGGCGAGGGGGTTGGACACGGCGACGTAGGGCGCGGCGCGGTCGGCGTCGCGGGCCCAGCGCGTGCGCAGGTTGGCCTTGGCGGGCAGGGGCACGCCCGCGAGCAGGGCGCGCAGCCGGGCAGCGCCGCCGGGCACGGCCGGCGCGTCCTCGGCGCACCGGACGACGTGGTGGCGGGCCAGCCGCCACAGCTCGCGCTCCAGCGCCGGGCACAGGTCCGCGACGGCCGCGGCGACCTCGGCGAGATGGTTGACGAACAGGCAGTACACCACGCGGTCCCAGCCGCGCTCCGGCTCGTAGGTCATCGCGCGCGCCACCGGGCCGGGCAGCGCGCCGAGAAACGACGCCCACGGTCCGGGCAGCAGCTTGGTGCCCTCCAGGTCGCGGAAGATCGCCTGCACGGGCATGCCGTCGTCGTCCACGGCGACCAGAACGTTCTGCAGGTGGGGTTCGAGGACGACGCCGTGGTCGAGGTAGGCGCGCAGCACCGGCGGGGCGACGTGGCGGACGTAGGCGTCCCACCAGGCCAGCAGGTGCTCGGGGGAGGAGCCGCCGAGCAGCCGGGCGACGGCGGCGCCGCTGCGGGCGTACGGGTCGGCGATGGCGGCGGCGAGCAGCGGCGTGCCCGCGAAGCCCCGGACGCCCTCGCGGACGATGACGCCGAGCCCCTCGTGCAGCCGCGGGTCGCCGACCGCGACCGTACGGTAGCCCGGCTCGCCGAGCAGCCCGGCCGCCAGCCCGTCGAACACCGGCCGCAGCGCGCGGGTCAGCGCCACCGCGCCGGGCAGTTCGTACCAGGCGTTCTTGCGCACGCAGTTGGTGATGCGCACGTCGAGGCTGAACTTCAAGAATGCGTCGGGCACGTACACCGTGCGCACCGAGGAGGTCGGCGCGGCCTCCGGGCCGTACGGGCCCAGGTCGATGATCGCGTCCGAGGCGGGGGCGAGCAGCGCGAGCTGCCAGGGGTGCGCGGGCAGCACGCGGTAGCCGGCGCGCACCGGCGGGCCGAGCCGGTCCAGCAGCGTGACGTCGCCCTCCTCGGCGACCGCGTCCTCGCGCACCGCGAGCCAGCGCAGCGGGAAGCGGCGGCCGGTCTCGGGGGCGTAGGACGGCCAGTCCGCGCCCTGCCGCGCCTTGGGCGAGGGATGGAAGCGGTGCCCGGCGATCAGGGCCTGCTCCGAGTCGAGGTACGGGTCGGTCTCCCGCGGCCGGCCTTCGCCGATCATCGTCTCGACGGCGTCGTGGCTCGCCGCGACCTGCTCGGCGAACTCCGGGTTGGCCTCACCGGTCGTCAGCTCCAGCTCCCCGGCGACCAGCTCGGCGAGCCGCCGCCAGCCGAGCGGGACCCAGCCGTCGCGCAGCTCTTCGACCGGCGCGGCGAGACGCGGGGTCATCACCGGCGGACGCAGCAGCCGCGCCCGCAGCATCGCGCCGACGCGGGGCAGCCGCACGACGAGGTACGGGTGGGCCGGCCAGATCTGGCGTTCCGGCGCGCACAGCTCGCGCACCGCGCAGTTGAGCAGGGCGAGCGCGGTGATCTCACCGGCGTCGGCGCGCGGGGACGGCGAGGCCGGCACCGGCCGGCCGGGAACGGCGTGGGCGAGCGACGTCAAGACGCGGACCTCTTCGGATAGTTCTTCAAATAGTTCGGCCCGGAGGGGCCGTAGTGCTTGTTGATGTCCTCGGCGCCGGTACGGTCCTTGCCGACGAGCGTGCCGGCGGTGACCATGGCCTTGCCGGGCAGGCGGTCGGCGTCGAGGGTCCGGGCGCGCAGGAACCCGGTGTGGTCGTGCGCGGTGAGCGCCGCGTCGAGGCGGTCGCGGATCAGCTCCAGGCCCGTGGCGATGGGCAGCAGGCCGCGTTCGGCGAGGCCGAAGGCGATGGCGCCCGCGCACAGGTGCACGGTGATCGTGACGAAGACCTTGGCCAGGGCCTCCGGATCGGCGGTCGGCAGCCGCTGGTCGGCGAACTCCCCGGGGCCGGGCGCCTCGCCGAGCGCGTCGCCGAGGCGCCGCAGGTCGATGAGCGCCCCGTCGTTGTCCTTGATCATCAGGCGTATCGGCGGCCCGGGGACGATCGAGACGTTCTGCTGGTGCGCCTCGAGCGCGATGCCGTACCGCGTCAGCAGCGGGACGTTCCAGCGGAACAGCGCCTCCAGGTAGTCGCCGAAGAAGGCGGCCACGTCCTCGGCCAGCTCCTCGATGACGTAAGGGCCCTCCGGAGTGCGGGCGAGCAGGGCCGCGACCGGCACGCCGTCGGCCGGCATCCGGCGCAGCAGGTAACCGAGGAGCGGGTCGTCGGCGTGCCCGTAGGTCTGCTCGTCGGCCAGGAGGACGGGTGCGTCCTCGCGCTCGACGACGGCGCGGAGCAGGCGCTCGACCAGCGCGCCGTCGGAGAGCGTGCCCGGCATGATCACGCGGCGGTTGCGCAGGCCGAGCGTGCTCGTCGGCAGCGGCAGCTTGAGCTGCTCGCGCGGACCGACGGCCACCGTCCGCATGGACAGCGTGGGCCGTACGGTCACCGCGGGGCCGGTGACGGTCGGCAGCAGCCGGGCCGTCAGCGGGTGCACGGGGAACACGTCGGTCCCGTCCGGCAGGCCCAGGTCGGCGCCCGTGGGCCACCAGTCCGGGCGCACGCCCTGGCAGGTGGACCGCGGCACGGCGGTCCAGCAGAGCCGGAACGACGGGCCGAACTCCGGCGCGTAGGCGAGCAGGTCGCGCTCTTCGAGGCCCAGGCGGCACCGTGCGGTCGGATAGACCGGGTGGTCGACGGTGGAGGCGAGCGCCTCGTAGCGGGTCACGCCGCCGGGGCGCGGCCGTACCGCGTCGTACAGGCGGAGCGCGCGCAGCGCCTCACGGCACTCGCGCTCGAACGCGGCGACGTCGTCGCGGGGGTCGGCGAGCGCGCGGGTGGCCGCGAGCACCTCGTCGAGGGTGAGCGCGTCGTCGTCGACCACGCGTTCGGCCAGGAAACCGGGGTGGCGGCCCGTCCCGTCGCGCTCGCCCGTCAGCGCGACGGCGCGGCCGCCCGGCAGTGTCAGCCGCCCGTCCGCGACGTGTCGCGACAGCCGGCCGTAGTCCTCGCGCAGGAGGGCGTCGAGCACGCGAGTGGCGAGGTAGACCTCGCGTTCGCGGGACCGCGCGGGCGCGACGGTCTCGCCGGTCAAGGGACGATCTCCCAGGTGTTCCGCTCACGGAACGCGCGGATCGCCGCGTCGACCGCGGCGGCGTCGGGGCCGATCGCGCGGATCATGCCGAGGTAGTCGCGGTTGGTGCGGGTCGGCTCGATCGGGTCGCCGGGCGCGCGGACCGGCCAGTAGGCGAGCCGTACGCCGTGGGCCGCGTGCTCCTGGCGCTCCGGCGCGGAGGCCAGGGTGCCGGGCCGGTCCGCGATCACCGAGTCGACCGCGGCGTGCCCGGTGGCGGCCGGTACGGGCGGAACCGGCTCGCCGAGGTGGGCGCGGAGCACTAATTCGAAGATCGGCACGCCGAGCAGCTCGCCGAGCAGGAAGTCGCAGTGGTCGCCGATGATCCGGTAGTTGACCTCGACGACGCGGGCGCGGCCCTCGTGCACGACGTACTCGGTGTGGCAGGCGCCGAGGCCGACTCCCAGCGTGCGCAGAGCGGCCAGGACCTCGCCGGCACAGGGCGGCGCCGTCCAGTCGAGACGCTCCTCGACGAAGTGTGGCGGGGGCGACAGCGTCGTGCGGAACCCGCCGAGGACCTGGCCGTTCAGCGTTTCCAGCGTGTGCAGCGCGCCGGGGAGGTACTCCTCGGCGACGAGCGCCTCGGGCCGGCGGGCCCAGATCTCGGCACAACGGGCCTTCAGCTCGTCCGGATCGCCGACGAGGAAGACGTCCTCGCTGGCCACGCCCTCGCGCGGCTTGACCACGAGCGGGTAGGGCGTGTCGCCGGGCGGCTCCTCCCCGGGCCACAGCTCGACGGCGTACACCCCGCCGAGCGCGCGGCGCATGAGCGCCTTGTTCTTGGCGCGCAGGGTGGCGCGCCAGTCCTTGGCCGGCAGGCCGAAGAACTCCGCGGCCAGCGCCGCCGGCGTCTGCAGGTGGTCGCTGTTGGAGAAGATCGCCGCGGGCTCGCCGGCGCGGCTGACGGCGGTGACGATCGACCGGAAGTCCGTGACGTCGCAGCGGAGGGTCTCCGCCGGCCACTCGCGGTCGGTCAGCAGCGTGACGTCCAGGCCGAGCGCGGCGGCGGCCGGGAGGAACCCGTGCGTCACCGAGTCGGTCTGCTTGCCGGCCACGATGTAGAGCCGCACGGGTCCCCCGGTTCGTCGAAGCTGGAGTGAGGTAAGGCTTACCTAAGCTCAGGGTGACCATAGTGACGCGCGCTCACGGTCCGGCGCAACACGAACGCCGCGCGTGTCTCGCGGGCGCCGCGGCACTCGGTTCACCGGTGCCCGGCGGCTCTCGCCCGACCGGCGCTTGGATAGCCTGCCAGGCGATGAACGCTTCGAAGCCGACCGTGCTGCAGACCGGGGACGTCCGGTTCGTGCGCGACCGTCGGGCCCTGCTCGACGACGTCTCCCTGACCATGCGCGAGGGCGAGCACTGGGCCCTGCTCGGCGCCAACGGCGCGGGCAAGTCCACGCTGCTCAGCCTGCTCGGCGCGTACCAGCATCCGACGAGCGGATGGGTGGACGTGCTGGGCCGCCGCCTCGGCCGGGTGGACGTACGCGAGCTGCGCGCCCTGATCGGGCATGTCAACCCCAACCATCCGCTGCGGTCCGCCCGCACCGTCCACGAGATCGTCCTCACCGGGCTGACCGGCAGCATCGAGCTGGTGCCGCACTGGAAGCCCGAGCCGGAGCAGCTCGATCGCGCGGAGGAGCTCATCGAACTGCTCGGGCTGGCGCCCCGCCGTGAGGCCCGCTGGCCGACGCTGTCCCACGGGGAGCGCGGCCGCACGCTCATCGCCCGCGCCCTCATGCCGCGACCCCGGTTGCTCCTGCTCGACGAGCCCGCCACCGGGCTCGACGTCGCGGCGCGCGAGCGGCTGCTGAGTTCGATCGACGGCCTTCGGCGCGCCCAGCCGTCGCTGACCAGCGTGCTCGTCACCCACCATCTCGAAGAGCTCCCGGCCAGCACCACCCACGCGATCCTGCTCCGGCAGGGCCGGGTGCTCGCCTCCGGAGCGGCCGACGGTGTCCTGACGACCGAGCTGATCAGCGCCTGCTTCGACCACCCCATCACCATCGAGCGGGCCGGCGGACGCTGGACCGCCCGCGCCTCCTGATGGACCTGCTGCCGCGCTGGCCGGGCCCGGAGCCGTTGGGCGCCGAGCTGCTGCGCCGCTACGCCGAGCCGCACCGCCGCTACCACACCACCCGGCACCTCGCCGAGGTGCTCGACCACGTCGACGAGCTGGCCGGTGAGGCCGCCGACGCCGGCACGGTGCGCCTCGCGGCCTGGTTCCACGACGCGGTCTACGACCCGACGCGCGCCGACAACGAGGAGCGCAGCGCCGTGCTGGCCGAGCGGATGCTCGCCGACACCGACCTGCCCGCCGCGGCGGTCGCCGAGGTGGCCCGCCTCGTACGGCTGACCGCGACCCATGACCCGGCGGAGGGCGACCGCGACGGCGCCGTGCTGTGCGACGCCGACCTGGCCGTGCTCGCCGCGCCTCCGGACCGCTACGCGGACTACGCCGCCGCCGTCCGCGAGGAGTACGCCGCGGTGCCGGACGAGGCCTTCCGCGCCGGCCGCGCGGAGATCCTGCGCGGCCTGCTCGCCCTGCCCGCGCTGTACCGTACGGCGCCCGCGCGTGAGCGCTGGGAGGCCGCCGCACGGCACAACGTCGAGACCGAGCTCATGCTCCTGGGGAGTGCTTCCGGCGGCGCAGTCCCGCCCGGATGAGGCGCGCCACGAGCTCCTGCGACCCGATCGGCTCCGCGCCCAGCCGAAGTGCGGGTTCGTACAGGTCGGCGGGCACGTCGTAGTGGTCGCGTTCGAAGGCGCGGGGCGGCATGCCGAGCCGCGCGGCGAAGTCGTGCAACTCCGCGAACGACGTGTCGCTGACCATGTGGGACCACAACCGTCCGCGGGCGGGCCACAGGGGGCGGTCGATGAAGACGGTCACGGCATTAGAGTGCCAGAAGACGTCGCACCTGCGAGGAAGCGGTTCAATGGACGTACGCGAATACATCGAGGCCAACGCGAGCGGTTTCTTCACCACGCTGAAGGAATGGCTCGCGATCCCGTCGATCTCCGGTGACCCCGCCCGCCGCGGTGACGTGCGGCGCTCCGCGGAATGGCTCGAAGCGCATCTGCGCGAGACCGGGTTCCCCGTCGTGGAGATCTGGGAGACCGGCACACAGGACGCCCCCGGCCTGCCGGCGGTGTTCGCCGAGTGGCCCGCGGCCGATCCCGCCGCGCCGACCGTCGTCGTCTACGGCCACCACGACGTGCAGCCGGTAGAGCCGCTCGCCGAGTGGGAGACCGCGCCGTTCGAGCCGGTCGAGCGAGGCGACCGGATCGTCGGCCGCGGTGCGTCCGACGACAAGGGGCAGGTGCTCTTCCACACGCTCGGGCTGAAGGCGAACCTCGCCGCGAGCGGCGCCACCGCGCCCCCGGTCACGATCAAGATGCTGGTCGAGGGCGAGGAGGAGTCCGGCTCGCCGCACTTCGCCCAGCTCCTGCGCGACCGCCGCGACCGGCTGGCCTGCGACGCCGTCGTGATCAGCGACACGACCATGTGGGCCGCCGACGTGCCGTCCCTGTGCACCGGCATGCGGGGCCTAACCGAGGCGGAGGTCTCGCTGTACGGGCCGTCCTCCGACCTGCACTCCGGCTCGTTCGGCGGGGCGGTGCCCAACCCGCTGCACGCGATGACGTCGCTGCTCGCGGGCCTGCACGACGAGCGGAACCGCGTCACGCTCAAGGGCTTCTACGACGGCGTCGTGGAGCTCACGGACGAGGAGCGGGAGCTGTTCGCGCGGCTGCCGTTCGACGAGGCCGCGTGGCTGGAGACGGCCGGCGAGAGCCGGGCGGCCTTCGGCGAGGAGGGCTTCACCACGCTGGAGCGGGTCTGGGCGCGGCCCACCGCCGAGATCAACGGCATGTGGGGCGGCCACACCGGTCCGGGCGGCAAGACGATCGTGCCGCGCGAGGCGCACGCCAAGCTGTCGTTCCGGCTGGTCGCGGGCCAGGACCCAAAGGCGGTGCAGGAGGCGTTCGCCGCCTATGTCGAGGAGCACACCCCGCCCGGGGTGGAGGCGCGCGTGAGGTTCCCCAGCGGCGGCGTGCGCCCGTGCTTCTCGCCGATCGACTCCGCGGGCGTACGGGCGGCCCGGCGGGCGATGGAGCGCGCGTTCGGCACCGAGGTGCTGTTCACCCGCGAGGGCGGCAGCGGCCCCGAGGCCGACCTCGCCGACGTCCTGGAGGCACCGCTGGTGTTCATCGCGGTCGGGCTGGACGAGGACCGCATCCACGCGCCCAACGAGAAGGTGGACAAGCCGCTGCTGCTCAAGGGCGCCGAAGCCGCCGCCTACCTCTGGCACGAGTTCGTCTCATGATCGAGAGCACGCTGGGATGGCTGGCGCTCTCCCGCGGGGCGCTCGACCGCGTCGGCGAGCGCCGTCGTGACGACGCCTGGCTCGCGGAGACCTGGGCGAATCCCCGCACGCGGGTCATCGTGGTCGAGGGGGGCAAGGCGCTCGTACGGCCCGAGCCGGCGCTGGTGTTCGTCCCGCCGGAGCAGGCGCCCGAGGGCGAGCGCTACCTGCTGGGCGTCGACGGCGAGGAGACCGCCTACTTCGCGGTGTCGGCCCCGCTGCCCGCGATCGAGGGCACCGAGCCGGCGGGCCTGCGCGCGGTCGGCGCGCGGCTCGACGACCGCGACGCCGGCCTGCTCACCCAGGCCGTCGCGCTGCAGAACTGGCACGAGACCCACACGCACTGCCCGCGCTGCGGCGCCGTCACCACGCCGGCGTCCGCGGGCCACATCCGGGTCTGCACGGTGGACGGCTCGGAGCACTTCCCCCGTACGGACCCGGCAGTGATCATGCTGGTCCACGACGACGAGCGGATGCTGCTGGCCAGCAGCCACAAGTGGCCGGCGCGACGGATGTCGATCCTGGCCGGGTTCGTGGAGCCGGGTGAGTCGCTGGAGCAGGCCGTGGCCCGTGAGGTCCGTGAGGAGGTGGGGGTGGCCGTGCACGACTGCCGTTACCTCGGCAGCCAGCCGTGGCCCCTGCCGCGCAGCCTCATGCTGGGGTTCTTCGCCCGCGCGTACGACGGTCAGGACCTGCGCGTGGACGGCGAGGAGATCAAGAGCGCCCGCTGGTTCACCCGGGAGGAGCTGCGGGCCGCCACGGAGTCGGGGGAGCTGGGGCTGCCCGGCCGGATCTCGATCGCCCGGCAGCTCATCGAACGCTGGTACGGCGGCGAGTTGCCCGGTGAGTGGTGAGGGGCAACCCGCCGCCGCCGCGTGGGGTGGGGGAGGGGGATCCGGCCGTACGGCCTGGTCGACGGGGGCCAACGTCGCCAGACCGTACGGCGGTCCGTTCGGCCCGGGGGCGGCCGGTCGGGTTGGGGGCGCAGGGGTTCGACCGGGGGCCGGTCGCTCAGTAGGGGAGCAGGCGACCGGACGGGGAACGAAGGTCGAGCTCGGGAAGCACGTCGGCGCGTGGCCGGCGGACCTGGACGCGGATGCGGCGCATGGTGCGGTCCTTTGCTCGTTCTGTGGCTGACGGGTCTCAGGCGGCGAGCGTCAGCGGACGGGCGGGGTGGGGCGACACGGTGTGCCCGTCCGGGAACAGCTCGCCGGTGTCGTCGAAGACCACGACACCGTTGCAGAGCAGGCTCCAGCCCTGCTCCGGGTGCGCGGAGATGACGCGTGCGGCGGTGTGGTCCTCGGCAGTGGCTTCGGGGCACTGGGGCCAGTGCTGGCACATGACGTCTTCTCCTCTCTGGCTGGTCGGCTGGGGTTATGCCTCCACAATCGCGCCTCCGGCGCGTCATGTCTGCGCTGCCAGCCCCCATTTGCCTGTCCTGCCAGCGCCAGTGCCCACCCCCCTGCTAGCCGGTATACGCCCGATTCGGCGGCGCTGGACGGGGCTGTGACCTGGGCTTTCGCGGGATCGCCAGTGGCGCCCGGCCAGCGGGAGGGCCTATATTCCGGTTAGCGGCAATGCGTATTCGGCCATCGAGTCGCCAGACTGGGGTCATGGACATGCGCTGTCTGATCGTTGACGACAACGACCGTTTCCTCGAGACCGCCCGCGGGGTTCTCGAGCGTGACGGTATCAACGTTGTCGGTGTCGCGTCAGATGGCCAGGAGGCGCTTGAGAAGGTCGGTGAACTCCGTCCCACCGTGGCCCTCGTCGACGTCTGTCTCGGCGAAGAGTGCGGCGTCGAGCTCGCCGGACTGCTGATCGACGAGTCGCCCTCCAAACCGGTCGTGATCCTGATCTCCACCTATCCGGCGGACGACTTCGCCGACATCGTCGCGGGCAGCGCGGCCCTCGGCTTCCTGCCCAAGTCGGAGCTGTCCGGCCCGGCGCTCCGCAAGATGATCGGCGAGATCGACCGGGCCTCCTCCGAGCAGCCCGGCTGAACTTCATCACCGGTTGTCCAGGAAGGTGATCACGGCGAGCACACGCCTGTGGTCGTCCTCGGTCTCCGGCAGCTGCATCCGCGCCAGAATGCTGCGCACGTGCTTCTCCACCGTGCCCTCGGTGATCCACAGGCGGTTGGCGATTCCGGCGTTCGACCGCCCCTCGGCCATCAGCGTGAGCACCTCGCGCTCGCGTTCGGTCAGGCCTTCCAGGGGATCGTCCTTGTGCCGGGCGGTCAGCAGCTCCTGGACCAGCCCCGGGTCGACCACCGAGCCGCCCTGGGCGATCCGCTCCACCGTCTCGATGAACTCCCGCACCTCGGTGACCCGGCTCTTCAGCAGGTAGCCGACCCGCTGGCCGGCGGCGAGCAGCTCGGTCGCCTGGTCGACCTCGACGTGGGCCGACAACAGGAGGATTCCGATCGCGGGGAACTCCCGGCGGATCACCTGGGCCGCGTCCAGCCCCTCGGTCTCGTACGCCGGAGGCATGCGAATGTCGACGATGGCGACGTCGGGCCGGTGTTCGCGCACGGCGGCGATGAGCTCCTCGCCGTCGCCCGCCTGCGCGACGATCTCGAACCCCGACCGTTCGAGGAGACTCGCGAGTCCCGCGCGGAGCAGCACGTCGTCTTCGGCCAGGGCGATCCGCGCTTTACGTTCGACCATCACTCTCCTCCGCACGTAGAGTGATTCCACACCAACCCTAATCTCATTATCGGCCAGTATCCGCTGGTCGAGAGGATGAGCAGTGATCGGATGGGTGTCCCCGCAGTCGAGGGGCGTCGCTCCACGGGGGCTGAGCCGGCGGGTGATCATCGCGACCGCGCTGTTCGCGCTCCTGATGGCCGCGACCTTCCTGCTCTTCGCCGGGGCGATCGCCGGGCTGCGTCACGCGGCTACGCTGTCGGGCCGGTCGGAGGAGGTGCTCGCCGCCTCGAACCGCCTCGACCGGCTCGTCGTGGAGTTGCAGTCGGGTGCGCGCGGGTATCAGATCACCCACGACGAGATGTTCCTGAAGCCCTGGAGGGTCGCCCGCGCCGCCCTTCCCGGCGAGGCGGCGAAGTTCCGGCGGGTGGCCGCCGAGATCAACCCCGACCAGGCGAAACGCGCCGATACGATCGCACGCGCCGCGACATCCTTCCGCGATGACTTCTCGGTGCCGCTCGTGACCGCGTTGCAGCAGGGGCGGCAGCCGGGCGTGTCATCCGCCCAGGCGGTCGCGGAGGGGCAGCGGCGCCTCGCCGCCCTGCGCTCCGACTTCGACCGGTTCGTGACCGTACAGCGCTCGGTCACCTCGCACAACCAGCAGCGTTCGCTGACGGCGTCGCGGCGGGCCATGGCCATGGCGGGCGCGGCGGCGGTGAGCTCGATCGCGCTGGCCCTCCTCTTCACCTCCTACCTGACGCGCGCCCTCGTACGCCCGGTGCGCCGCGCGTCGATCATGGCGGCCGACCTGGCCCGGGGAGAGCTGGGCGTCCGCATGCCCGAGACGTCGCTCGGCGAGATCGGCCTGCTCGAACGCGCGTTCAACACGATGGCGCGCTCGCTGGAGATGAGCCACCACCGGCTCTGCCGGATCGCCGAGGAGCAGGCGGCGCTGCGCCGCGTGGCCACGCTCGTGGCGCGCGCGGTCTCCCCGCACGAGGTGTTCGAGACGGTCGCCGCCGAGCTGGGCCACATCCTGGGCGCGGACTTCGTCGTGATCAACCGCTTCGAGCCCGACCGGATGGAGACGGTGGTCGGTTCCTGGAAGTCGGATGAGTGTGCCGAGGCCGCCCCGCCCGTCGGTTCGCGCTGGTCGCTGGAGGGCCGGAGCCTGGAGTCGTCGGTGGAGCGGACCGGCCGCCCGGCCCGCATGACCGATTACCAGCACGCCACCAGCGGGATCGGCGTCTGGGCGCGGACGCGCGGGGTCAGGTCCGGGGCCGGCTGCCCCGTCGTGGTCGAGGGCCGCCGGTGGGGCGTGATGATCGCCTTCACGACGGCGGACGAGCCCCAGCCCGAGGGCATCGAGGCGCGCATGACCGAGTACACCGAGCTGGTCGGCACCGCGATCGCCAACGCCGAGACCCGCGCGAAGCTCACCGCCGCCCGTGCCCGCCTGGTGGCCGCCTCCGACGAGACCCGCCGCCGGATCGAGCGCGACCTGCACGACGGCGCCCAGCAGCGGCTCGTGTCCCTGGGCCTGGAGCTGCGCGCGGCCGAGGCGGTCGTCGCCGACGGCGAGAAAGCGTTGCGCGAACGGCTCTCCACGACCGTCGAGGGCCTCTCCGGCGTGCTGGAGGACCTGCAGGAGATCTCCCGCGGCCTGCACCCGGCGATCCTGTCCAAGGCCGGCCTGCGGCCCGCCATCAAGACGCTCGCCCGCCGGGCCGGGATCCCGGTGGAGCTGGAACTGAACATCGACGGGCGCCTCGACGAACGGATCGAGGTGGCCGTCTACTACATCGTCGCGGAGGCGGTGACGAACGCGACCGGCCACGCGTCCGCCTCCGTGGTACGTGTCCGGCTCGACGTCGTCGACGAGGGGATCAGCCTGCGCGTGGAGGACGACGGGACCGGCGGAGCCATCCCCGATCCCGGCGGCTCGGGCCTCATCGGCCTGAAGGACCGCGTCGAGGCGCTCGGCGGCACGATCGAGGTCGAGAGCCCGGACGGCACGGGCACCAGGCTCGACATCCGGATCCCCCTCTGGCCGGGCCGTTCGCCCCGATACGGGGCCTGACCGCACTCCTCACGGTCGACGGCCGCCTCGGATCCCCACCCGATCCCGCAACGAGATATGACTTGATTTTCTCTCGCTTCCAGAGCAATCTGAACTCGCGTCATTACTCGATAGGAGTCCGAGATGTCACAGCGAAACACCCCTGTCCTGATCGTCGGCGGAGCGCTGACCGGCCTGTCCGCCGCGGTGTTCCTCGCCTGGCACGGCGTGCCCTGCATGCTCGTCGAGCGGCACCCGGACCTGCTGATCCATCCGCGGTTGCGCGGGGTGAACCCGCGGACGATGGAGCTGCTCCGCCAGGTCGGGCTGGAGCCGGCGGTGAAGAAGGCGGGTTTCACCAACCGTGACTGGTCCCCGGCGATCGCGCGGACCCTCGCCGACGAGGAGTACGTCAGGCCGGACGAGCCGGACGCCGGGCTCGACCCGGACGCGAGCCCGTGCTCGTACGAGGCCATCGACCAGGACCGCCTGGAGATCCTGCTGCGGGCGCGAGCCGAGGAGCTCGGCGCCGACATCCGGTTCTCCACCGAGCTGAGCGATCTCGGTCAGGACGCGGACGGCGTCACGGCCGTGATCACCGATCTGCGCGACGGTACGGCCGAGACGATCCGGGCCGGCCACCTGGTCGCCGCGGACGGCGCGGCCGGCCGGATCCGCGAGCGGCTGGGCGTGCCGGTCGACGGGCCCGGCGTGCTGGCCCACGTGGTCACCGTCATGGCCGACGCCGACCTCACGCCGGCGCTGCGCGGGCGGCCGGTCAGCATCGCCTACCTGAACCATCCGCGCCCCGGAACCGTGCTGATGGCCCACGATGAGGCGGGGAAGCGCTGGATCTTCGGCGTCGGATACTCGCCGGATGACGAGTCGCCGGCCGACTATCCGCCCGAGCGTTGCGCGGCCCTCCTGCGTGAGGCGGCGGGTACACCGGATGCCGAGGTGACGATCCGCCCGCAGATCCCGGGCACCGAGACGAAGGTCCTCGGTTTCACGCTCGGTGCCCGGCTCGCCCGCGACTACCGCGTGGGCCGGATCCTCATCGCGGGCGACGCCGCGCACATCGTGCCGCCGACCGGCGGCCTCGGCGGGAACACCTGCGTGCAGGACGCGCACAACCTCGCCTGGAAGCTCGCCGCGGTGCTGGGCGGCCAGGCCGGGCCGGCGCTGCTCGACACCTACGACGCGGAGCGCCGGCCGGTCGGCGCCCTGACCCTGACCCAGGCTCAGGCGCACGCCGGGGGCCGGATGGGGCTCGGGGACGGCCGGCCGGCCGAGCTGGTCGAGACGGACGCGATCGTGTTCGGCTACGGCTACCGGTCGGCGGCGGTGGCCGGAGGCGGCGCCGGCCGGCCGCTGCTCCCGCGCGAGCTGGGCGGGCGGCCCGGCCACCGCGCGCCGCACGTGCCGGTCCGCGTGGACGGCCGGCCGATGTCCACTCTCGACCTGTACGGGCGGCGGTGGGTGCTGCTGTCCGGCCCGGCCGGCGACTGGCCGAAGGCCGCCGAGGAGGCCGGGCGTGAGCTGGACCTGCCGATCGACGTCCACCGGTTCGGCGAGGACCTCGACGGAGACGACCTCGAGGCACGCCACGGCATCGGACCGGAGGGCGCCCTTCTCGTGCGGCCGGACGGGTTCGTCGCCTGGCGCTGCGAAGACGCCGGACCTCGCGCCGATCTCGCCGGCGTGCTGCGCCGGCTGCTCTGCCGCTGACGTCCGAGCGAAACACTCCGGACCCCGCGATTCCCACGCCCGAATGTGTGGTTCGCGGGGTCTTCCTCTTGACGTCCGGGCTCATATGGGCGTAAACACATGGAAACCAAAAAGAAACGGCGGTGAAGCAACACGATGTGCGCCCAGGAGAAGCATCGGGCGACGCGGCGCTGTGCGGGTGCCGAATGATCGTCACGTTGACGCTCAACCCCAGCCTGGACCGGACCATCGAGGTGGACCGGCTCGTCCGCGGCACGATGACCCGGGCGACCTCGGCCCGGCTCGACCCCGGCGGCAAGGGGGTGAACGTCTCCCGCGCCCTGCTCGCCAACCAGGTGCCCTCGGTCGCGGTGCTGCCCGTGGGCGGCGCCGACGGCGAGCAGCTCGTACGGCTCCTGGAGGCCGACGGCATCCCGCTGCGTGCGGTCCCGGTCGCGGGGCGCACCCGGTCCAACGTGACGATCGCCGAGCCCGACGGCGTGGTCACCAAGCTGAATGAGCCCGGAGAGCCGCTGTCCGGCTCCGAACTCGGTGCGGTCGCCGACGCGGTGCTCGCCACGACCGAGTCGGCGAGCTGGGTCGTGACGTGCGGCAGCCTGCCTCCCGGCGTGCCCGCGGGGATCTACGCCCAGATGTGTGAGTTCTTCACGCAGGCGGGCGTGCGGGTCGCCGTCGACGCCAGCGGTCCGGCGCTGCTGGCCGCGGTCGAGGCCTCCCCGGTGCTGATCAAGCCCAACCGGGAGGAGCTCGCCGAGGCCGTCGGTCACCCGGTCGACAGCGTCGGCGACGCGGTCGAGGCGGCCCAGGCCCTGCGCGAACGCGGGGCGGGCAGTGTGCTCGCCAGTCTCGGCGCGGACGGCGCCGTACTGGTCGAGGACGACGGAGTCACCATCGGCGAGGCGCCGGTCGCCGCGGCGAGGAGCACGGTGGGGGCCGGAGACGCCCTGCTCGCCGGGTTCCTGGCCGCGGGCGCTCGGGGGAGCGCGGCGCTCGCCGAAGGGCTGGCATGGGGGGCCGCCGCGGTACGCCTGCCCGCCAGCCGCATGCCGCGACCGGAGGACATCCGGCGCGACATCGTCCATATCCATGCGCGGCCGGATCTCGGCCGGTCACTCATCGCCTAGATTCCCGAACCCCCTAAGGGAGGCCCTTATGGCCACTCCATACACACCACAGATCACCGGGAAGGGTCCCAAGGCGCAGATCCAGCGCCTCGGCGGCCATCTCGCCGGCATGGTGATGCCGAACATCGGGGCGTTCATCGCCTGGGGCCTGATCACCGCGCTGTTCATCCCGACCGGCTGGCTGCCCAACAAGGAGTTCGGCGCGCTGGTCGACCCGACCATCAACATCCTGCTGCCGGTGCTGATCGGCTACACCGGCGGCCGGATGGTGCACGGCCAGCGAGGCGCCGTGGTCGGCGCGGTCGCCACGATGGGGGTCGTGGTCGGCGCCGGCATCCCGATGTTCCTCGGCGCGATGGTCATGGGCCCGCTCACGGCGTACGTGCTCAAGCTCGTCGACGGCTACATCCAGGACCGGACCAAGCCCGGGTTCGAGATGCTGGTGGACAACTTCACCGCCGGCATCATCGGCGGCGCGGCGGCGGTGTTCGGCAACTGGGGGATCAAGCCGATCGTCACGCACGTGACCGACGCCGCGGGCAGCGCCGTCGAATGGCTGATCCACCACCACCTGCTGCCGCTCGCCTCGGTGCTGGTCGAGCCGGCCAAGGTGCTCTTCCTCAACAACGCCGTCAACCACGGCGTCCTCGGCCCGCTGGGTGTCGCCGAGGCGGCCAAGCACGGTAAGTCGATCATGTTCATGATCGAGTCCAACCCCGGCCCCGGCCTCGGTGTGCTGGCCGCCTACCTGCTGTTCGGCCCCCGGACCCTGCGCCCGAGCGTGCCGGCCGCGATGGTCATCCAGTTCCTGGGCGGCATCCACGAGATCTACTTCCCCTACATCCTGATGAAGCCGCGCCTGATCCTCGCCACCATGGCCGGCGGCGCGGCGGGCATCGGAACGTTCATGGTCACCGGCGCGGGTCTGGTCGCCACCCCGTCCCCGGGCAGCATCTTCGCGTACGCCGCCGAGACCCCTCGGGGCGGCTACTTCGGGGTCTTCCTCGGCATCCTGATCGCCGCGGCGGTCTCCTTCGCGGTCGGCTCGGTCCTCCTCGGATTCGGCCGTCTGAACGGAGACGATAAAACCGAACCAGAACTCGATGCCGCGGCGGCCGAGACGCCCGCGGCGGAGACCGCGGCCGGCGAGGCGCCGGTCGCGCAGAACACGACCGACGAGACGAAGACCGACCAGGCGAAGGCCGACGAGGCCCCGACCCCCGAGACCGCACCCCACGGAGCGTGACCAACGATGAACGGCAAAGACGTCCACAAGATCATTGTCGCCTGCGACGCCGGCATGGGCAGCAGCGTCATGCTCGCCAGCCAGCTGCGTAAGGAACTGAGGAAGCACTCGGTCACGGTCGAGCACACGCCGGTCAACTCGATCCCCGACGACGCCGACGTCGTCGTCTGCCACCAGGGCCTCGCCGACCGCGCGGCGGCGGGCGCCGGAGGCAAGCCGATCGTGAAGTTCCAGGTCTTCCTCGGCGACCCCGCGGTGACCAAGCTCGTCTCCGCCATCAAGAACGGCGGAGAGATCAGTGCCTGACCTGCTCGACCGCCGCGCCGTGCGGCTCGACGCGGCGGCCACCGGTCGCGACGACGCCATCCGCCAGTGCGGTGAGGCGCTCGTCACGGCCGGGGCCGTCGAGCCGGCCTACGTCGACACGATGCTCGAACGCGAGCGGTCCGTGTCCACGTACGTCGGCGAGGGCGTCGCGATCCCGCACGGCACCCTGAACGGCAAGGACGCCGTGCGGCACGACGCGGTCTCCTTCGTGCGCTTCCCCGACGGCGTCGCCTGGGGCGACGAGCGGGTGGTGCTGTGCATCGGCATCGCCGCGCGCGGCGACGGCCACGTGCGCCTGCTCTCCGAGCTGGCCCAGATCCTGCTCGACCCGGACCGGGCGCGCGCCCTCCGCGAGACGAACGACATCGACGAAGTGGTCCGGCTGCTGCAGCCGGCCGGAGAAGAGGAACCAGCGTGAAGGTCGCCCGCTTCTACTCACCCGGAGACATCCGCGTCGAGGACGCGCCGGAGCCGTCACCCGGCCCCGGGGACGTCAAGATCCGGGTGCGCAACTGCTCGACCTGCGGCACCGACGTGAAGATCTCCAAGTTCGGCCACCACCACATCCGGCCGCCGCGGGTCATGGGCCACGAGATCGCCGGCGAGGTGGCCGAGGTCGGCGAGGGCGTGACCGGCTGGCGGCCCGGCGACCGGGTCCAGGTCATCGCGGCGATCCCGGACGGCACCTGCGAGGAGTGCCGCCGCGGCCGGATGACGGTGTGCCCGAACCAGGAGTCGATGGGGTACCACTACGACGGCGGTTTCGCCGAGTACACGATCGTGCCGGCCAAGGTGCTCGCCGTCGACGGGCTCAACCGGCTGCCCGAGGGCATCGGGTTCGACGAGGCGTCGGTGGCCGAGCCGCTCGCCTGTGTGCTCAACGGCCAGGAGCTCGCGCGCATCGGCGAGGGCGACGACGTCGTGGTGATGGGCGCCGGCCCGATCGGCTGCCTGCACGTACGCCTGGCGCGCGCACGCGGCGCCGCCCGGGTCTTCCTCGCCGACATCAACCCCGACCGGCTCGCCATGTCCGCCGACCGGGTGAAGCCGGACGCCGCGATCCACGGCACCGACCTGGTCGACCAGGTCATGAAGCTGACGGACGGGCGGGGCGCCGACGCCATCATCACCGCCGCCGCCTCCGGCGCCGCGCAGGAGCAGGCGCTGCAGATGGCCGCCCGGCAGGGTCGGATCAGCTTCTTCGGCGGGCTGCCCAAGGACAACCCGGTCATCGCCTGTGACTCCAACCTCGTCCACTACCGGGAGCTGACCATCGTGGGCGCGAACGGCTCCAGCCCGGCGCACAACGCCCGCGCCCTGGATCTCATCGCCTCCGGCGCGGTCCCGGTGGCCGATCTGATCACCCACCGCCTGCCACTCGCGGACGTGCTCGAGGGCATCGACATCGTGGCCCGCGGTACCGCCATCAAGGTCACCATCGAACCCTGACAGGAGTTCACATGCCGATGCGCACCGTGGTCATCGCGTCCCGTACGGGCCTGCACGCCCGGCCCGCGGCGCTGTTCGTCAAGGCCGCCTCCGAGCAGAGCGTCCCGGTCAAGATCCGGGTCGGCGAGGGCAAGGCCGTACCGGCCGCCAGCATGCTCGCCGTCCTGTCGCTGGGCGCCGGGCACGGCACGGAGGTCACCCTGGAGGCCGACGGGCCGGGCGCCGACGACGCGCTCGACTCCCTGGCCGCCCTGCTCGCCCGCGACCTGGACGCGGAGGAAACGAGCGATGCCTGACACGCTGCGGGGCATCGGCGTCAGTCCGGGCCTCGCGGCCGGGCCCGTCGCCCGGATGAGCCCGCCGCCGTCGCTGCCGGAGCGGCGCACCGTCGCCGATCCGGAGCGGGAGGCCGTCGTCGCGGCCGACGCGCTGCGGGCCACCGAGAGCCGGCTGCGCGAGCGTGCCGCCGCGGCGGCCGGCGCGGCGCGCGACGTCCTCGACGCCCAGGCGATGATCGCCGCCGATCCCATGCTGCTGGAGGGCGTGACCGCCCGGATCAAGGACGGCGCGGACGCGCCGCACGCCCTGCGGGAGACGTTCGAGGAGCACCGCCGGACCCTCGAAGAGCTCGGCGGCTACCTCGCCGAGCGCGCCGCCGACCTGGACGACATCGCCCACCGGGCGATCGCCGCCGCGCTGGGCGTGCCGATGCCCGGCGTGCCGTCGCCCGGGCACCCGTTCGTGCTGGTCGCCGACGATCTGGCGCCCGCCGACACGGCGACGCTCGACCCGGCGAGCGTGCTCGCGCTGGTGACCGAGCGCGGCGGCCCGACCAGCCACACCGCCATCCTGGCGCGCTCGCTCGGCCTGCCCGCCGTGGTCGGCTGCGCCGGCGCGCTCGACCTCGCCGACGGGGCGGCCGTGACGGTGGACGGCACCACCGGGCAGGTGTGCTCCGGCGTCACCGACGACGAGGTGACCCGCGTCCGCGAACGGGCGGAGGAGGAGCGCGCCCGGCTCGCGGGCGGCAAGGGCCCGGGGCGGACCGCCGACGGGCACCCGGTCGACCTGATGCTCAACATCGGCTCGGCGGCCGACCTCGCGGGCGTGGACCTGACCGACGTCGCGGGGGTCGGGCTGTTCCGCACCGAGTTCCTGTTCCTGGACCGCCACGACGCGCCCGACCTCGAAGAACAGGTCGCCGCCTACACCGAGGCGTTCACCCTCCTCGAGCGCGGCACGATCGTCGTACGGACCCTGGACGCCGGGGCGGACAAACCGCTGCCCTTCCTCGGCCTGCCCGAGGAGCCCAACCCGGCACTCGGCGTCCGCGGTCTGCGTGTCGCGCGGGACCGCCCGGAGATCCTCGCCACCCAGCTCGACGCCATCGCGATCGCCGCGGAGCGGACCACGGCCGACGTCTGGGTGATGGCGCCGATGGTCTCGACCCGGGCGGAGGCCGAGGAGTTCGCCGCGCGGGCCCGCGACCACGGGCTGGCCACGGCGGGCGTGATGATCGAGGTACCGGCGGCGGCGCTGCGCGCGGCGCGGTTCCTCGACGTCGTGGACTTCCTCAGCATCGGCACGAACGATCTGAGCCAGTACACGCTCGCCGCGGACCGGCAGGCCGGCGGCCTGGCGGTCCTGCTCGATCCGTGGCAGCCCGCGCTGCTGGAACTGATCGGACGGTGCGCGGCGGCCGGAAAGGCGTCGGGCCGTTCGGTGGGGATCTGCGGGGAGGCGGCGGCCGACCCGCTGCTCGCCCCGGTGCTGGCGGGGCTCGGCATCACCAAGCTGTCGATGAGCCCGCGCGCCCTGCCGGCCGTGCGCGCGAGCCTGGCGGCGCACACCCTCGCCGACTGCGAGCGCCTCGCCGCCCGCGCCCTGGAGACCGACGACGCCGCCGGAGCCCGCGCCGCCGTCCTCGCTGAGGACTCCTAGAACCTCCGGCCGTGAGCGGCCCCTCGCGCGCGGCGGGGGGCCACTCTTCGGTTGGCCGGTGGGCGGTCAGACGCGGACGACCTCGGGGCCGGCGGCGGCGAGGTCGGCGGCCAGGCCGCTGTCGAGGCCGGTGTCGGTGATCAGGACGCTGATGTCGGACAGCGACGCGAACTTGGCGAGATAGTCGTTGCCGACCTTGGTGTGGTCGACGAGCAGGACGGTGCGCTGCGCGGCCTCGATCATCGACTGCTTGATGGCGGCCTCGGCCGGGTCGGGGGTGGTCAGCCCGACCTCGGCGGAGATCCCGTTGGTGGCCATGAACGCGACGTCGACCCGCAGCCGCGACAGCGGCCGCATGGCCCAGTCGTCGACGGTCGCGAGCGTACGCCCGCGGACCCGGCCGCCGAGCATGATCACGCTGAGGTTGGAGCGGGTGGCCAGGATGGTGGCGAGCGGCGGTGAGTTGACGATCACCGTCAGCTCACGGTCGCTCGGCAGGACCTGCACCAGCCGGCCGGTCGTCGACCCGGCGTCGATGATGATCGACCCGTCGGCGGGCAGTTCGGCCAAGGCCGCCTTGGCGATGCGTTCCTTCTCCGCGGTCATCACGGCGTCGCGCGCCGCGAGGGCCGGCTCGAAACCGAGACGCTCGACGGGGATCGCGCCGCCGTGGACGCGGCGCAGCGTGCCCGCGCGCTCGAGCACGGTCAGGTCACGCCGGATCGTCTCCATCGTGACGCCGAAGTCCTCGGCGAGGGTGACGACGTCGACCCGCCCGGCGTCGCGCGTGCGCTGGAGGATCTCCTGCTGCCTCTCCTCGGCGTACATGTTGTTTGACCACCGTTTCGGAGTTGGTTTCGTCTGTGTTTATCTCTCCGGTCTGTGGTGGTCAAGGGCGGCGGGCGCCGAGTGGCCGATCATGCGTTCGCCCCGCGCCGGGGCGGTTCTTCTGACGGGGTGTTGACAGCGCTTGACCGCGCCGTTACCGTCGGATCCACTGTAAGTAAGGTTTCTTAATTAATCAGGCTTCGGGGAACGCCGATCCGATCGTGTTCCGCCGAAGGGACGCCTGCCATGCCGCACCGAACGCCTTCCCCAGAGGCACCCCGGTGGTGGCGGGCAGGCCTCGCGTCCGGCCGCGCCGCCGTGACCGCGCCGCATGCCCGCGGCCCGCCGCGAGTGCCCATGCCCGCCGCCGCGGACGCCGCCTCTCGTGAGAGCACCCGCCTGCCGCCACAGACACCGTGCCGCCTTCGCGAGGGAGTCCGCCCGCCGCCACGGGCACAGCGCCACCTCCGCCGATCGACACCCGGGAAGCCGAGCCCTGCCATGACGACGAACGTCCGCCGTGCCCGCCGCCGGCCCGCACGGCTGCTCGTGTCCTCCGCCCTCCTCGCCCTCGTGGTCGCACTCTTCACCGGCGGCCTGTCACCCGCGCACGCCGCGGGCGAGACCGTTGACATCTGGCTGACCACCACCGACGATTCCGCCGGCCGTCACGTCACCCGCGGTCTGCAACAGCAGACGCCGATCGCGTTCGGGACCGGCGGCAGCGGCACGCAGAACATCACCGTCAACGAGAACACCCGCTACCAGCAGTTCACCGGGGCCGGCGCGTCGTTCACCGACACGGCCGCCTGGCTGATGAACAGCAGCGGCGCCCTCAGCGCCACCACCCGCACCCAGGTGATGCAAAAGCTGTTCGACCCGAGCAGCGGCATCGGCCTGGACTTCCTCCGCAACCCGATGGGGGCGTCCGACCTGGCGCGGGGCAACTACTCGTACGACGACATGCCCGCCGGGCAGACCGACCCGAGCCTCAGTCACTTCTCCATCTCCCACGACCTGGCCGACATCCTTCCGCTGACCAAGCAGGCCCGGCAGCTCAACCCGTCGCTCAAGGTCATGGGCACGCCGTGGAGCGCCCCGGCGTGGATGAAGGACAACGACACGTTCAACCAGCCCGGCTGGCTGCAGGCGCAGTACTACGGCGCGTACGCCCAGTACTTCGTCAAGTACATCCAGGCCTACCAGGCGCAGGGCGTGCCGATCGACTTCGTCTCCGCGCAGAACGAGCCGACGTGCTGCGGCGGCTACCCGTCGATGAGCTGGAACGGCTCCGGCCTGGACTACTTCACCAAGACGAACCTGCTGCCGGCCTTCCACGCCGCCGGCCTGTCCACCAAGGTCCTCGCCCTGGACTGGAACTGGGACACGTACGCGAACTACGGCGCGCCGCAGGTCGACGACTCCGCGATCCGCAGCGACCCGAACTTCGGCGGCATCGCCTGGCACGGGTACGGCGGCGACGTGGGTCAGCAGACCACGACGCACGACCAGTACCCGAACGTGGACGCCTACGACACCGAGCACTCCGGCGGCACCTGGATCTCCGACCAGCAGCAGGAGGACATGCACAACATCGTCGACTACACCCGCAACTGGGGGAAGAGCGTCGTGAAGTGGTCGCTCGCGGTGGACCAGAACATGGGCCCGCACAACGGCGGCTGCGGTACGTGCACCGGGCTGATCACCGTGCACAACGGCGACAGCCGCAGCGGCCAGGTCGACTACACGATCGAGTACTACGACATGGGCCACCTGACGAAGTTCGTCAGGCCCGGCGCGTACCGCATCGACTCCACCGCCAGCTCCGCCGTGCCGAACGTCGCGTGGCGCAACCCGGACGGCTCGAAGGCGCTGATCGCCTACAACGGCAGCGGCTCCGCGCAGTCGCTCAAGGTCAACTGGGGCGGCGAGTCGTTCACCTACTCCCTGCCGGCCAAGACCACCGCGACGTTCACCTGGAGCGGCACGCAGAGCGGCGGCAGCGGCGGCACCGGTCAGATCACCGGCTACGGCGGCAAGTGCGTCGATGTGGCGGGTGCGAGTAGTGCGAACGGTACGGCCGTGCAGCTTTATGACTGCAACGGCACGAGCGCGCAGCAGTGGACGGTGGGTTCGGACGGCACGTTGCGGGCGCTCGGTAAGTGCATGGACGTGACCGCGGCCGGCACGGCCAACGGCACCCAGGTTCAGCTGTACGACTGCAACGGCACCGGTGCCCAGCAGTGGACCAAGGGATCGAACAGCTCCCTCGTCAACCCGGCGTCGGGCAAGTGCCTGGACGCGACCGGCCCGAGCTCGGCCAACGGCACGCGCCTGCAGATCTGGACCTGCACCGGCGCGGCCAACCAGCAGTGGACCACTCCGTAACCCCCCGCCAGTAACGACCCCGCCAGGAGAAGTCATGCCACGACCTCGGTTCACCATGCTCCGAAACAGGGCGTCGCGCCTCGCGGCACTCGCCACGCTCCCGCTCGCCGCCGCCGGTGTGCTCGCCACCGGGCAGGCCGCGCACGCCGCCGTCAACCCCGGGCCGGGCTTCCCCGCCCACTACGCCGCCCCGTACGTCGAGACCTGGGGCTCCACCTCCGCGATGGCCAACGCGCAGGCGGCCACCGGGCTGAAGTACTACACGCTCGCCTTCGTCATCGGCGGGGGCGGCTGCACCGCGACCTGGAACGGCGACACCTCCATCGACAACGCCGGCTGGGAGACCGCGATCAACAACCTGCGAGCCTCCGGCGGCGACGTCATCGTCTCCTTCGGCGGCGCGTCCGGCACCGAGCTGGGCCAGGCGTGCACCTCGGTGTCCACGCTCCAGGCCCAGTACAAGCGGGTGATCGACACCCTCAACCTGACACGCGTCGACCTGGACATCGAGGGCTCGGCGCTGAACGACACCGCCGCCAACGACCGGCGGAACCAGGCGCTCGCCGCGCTCCAGCAGCAGTACGCCGCCGCGGGCAAGCACCTCGCCGTCGACTACACGCTGCCGGTCGACCCCAGCGGCCTGGAGTCCAACGCCGTCAGCCTGCTGAACAACGCCAAGAGCCGCGGCGTCGACGTCAGCGTCGTCAACATCATGACGATGGACTACGGCTCGGCCATGGACATGGGCCAGGCCGCGGTCAACGCCGCCACCGGCCTGCACACCCAGCTCGGGCAGATCTGGACCGCCAAGTCCTCCGACCAGCTCTGGGCGATGGAGGGCAACACCCCGATGATCGGGGTGAACGACACGACCAGCGAGGTCTTCACCACCGGCAACGCCTCGACCCTGGAGAGCTTCGCGGCGAGCCACGGCATCCAGCTGCTGGCGTACTGGGCCCTCGGGCGCGACAAGGCGTGCGCGACCAACGGCCAGCTGTCCGACTCGTGCAGCGGCACGCCGCAGAGCGCGTACCAGTTCGCCCGGACGTTCAACGCCATCACCAGCGGGTCCGACGGCGGCGGTGCGACCGGTCGGATCACCGGTTACGGCGGTAAGTGCGTCGATGTGGCCGGTGCGAGTAGTGCGAACGGTACGGCGGTGCAGCTTTATGACTGCAACGGTACGAGTGCGCAGCAGTGGACGGTGGGTTCGGAGGGCACGTTGCGGGCGCTCGGTAAGTGCATGGACGTGACCGCGGCCGGTACGGCGAACGGTACGCAGGTTCAGCTGTACGACTGCAACGGCACCGGTGCCCAGCAGTGGACCAAGGGATCGAACAGCTCCCTCGTCAACCCGGCGTCGGGCAAGTGCCTGGACGCGACCGGTCCGAGCTCGGCCAACGGCACCCGGTTGCAGATCTGGAGTTGCACCGGCGCGGCCAACCAGCAGTGGACGCTCCCCTCCTGACGGCATCCGGACCGACGAGAAAGGAGACCGACATGCTCACCGCAACTCGCCGGCGCGCCGGCCTGATCGCTCTGGCGTGCGCACTGATCGCCGGGTCTGGTGGCGCCGCGACGGCGGCGACGAGGGCCGCCCAGGCCCCGCGCGCCGTCGCGCCGGCCGCGGCGACGTTCACCGACGACTTCAACGGCGCCGCCGGCTCGGCCGTCGACCAGGGCAAGTGGCGCCTGGAGACCGGAGACAACGTCAACAACCACGAGCGTGAGTACTACACGAGCGGCACGAACAACGCCGCCCTCGACGGCCAGGGCCACCTGGTCATCACCGCGAAGAAGGAGAATCCGGCCGGCTACCAGTGCTGGTACGGCACGTGCCAGTACACCTCGGCCAGGATGAACACCGCCTCGACGTTCACCCAGGCGTACGGCCACTTCGAGACGCGGATGAAGATCCCGCGCGGGCAGGGCATGTGGCCCGCGTTCTGGCTGCTCGGCACCGGGAACCAGGGCTGGCCGGGCAACGGCGAGATCGACGTCATGGAGAACGTCGGGTTCGAGCCGGGCACCGTCCACGGCACGATCCACGGCCCGGGGTACTCCGGCAGCGAAGGCATCGGCGCCGGATACACCCTTCCCGGCGGGCAGGCCTTCGCCGACGGCTTCCACACCTTCGCCATCGACTGGTCGCCGAACACCATCACCTGGTCGGTGGACGGCAACCCGTACGAGACCCGCACCCCGGCCGACCTGGGCGGCGACCAATGGGTGTTCGACCATCCGTTCTACATCATCATGAACCTCGCGGTCGGCGGCTACTGGCCCGGCGACCCGGACGGCTCGACGCCCTTCCCGGCACAGCTCGTCGTGGACTACGTGCACGTCACCACGTCCTCGACCGGCGGCGGTGCGACCGGTCGGATCATCGGTTACGGCGGTAAGTGCGTCGATGTGGCCGGTGCGAGTAGTGCGAACGGTACGGCGGTGCAGCTCTATGACTGCAACGGCACGAGCGCGCAGCAGTGGACGGTGGGTTCGGACGGCACGTTGCGGGCGCTCGGTAAGTGCATGGACGTGACCGCGGCCGGTACGGCGAACGGTACGCAGGTTCAGCTGTACGACTGCAACGGCACCGGTGCCCAGCAGTGGACGAGGGGATCGAACAGTTCGCTGGTCAACCCGGCGTCGGGCAAGTGCCTGGACGCGACCGGTCCCAGCTCGGCCAACGGCACCCGGTTGCAGATCTGGAGTTGCACCGGCGCGGCCAACCAGCAGTGGACGCTCCCCTCCTGACGGGCTCGCACCGATCCCGGGCCGGTACCCGTCATCCCGATGGGTACCGGCCCTGACCAGGCGTGCGATATCCGTACGAGGGGTATGTCGAGTGACGGATAGGGACGAAAGCGGCAAGGGGGCGACACCGACCGGGCGGGGGCGGCAGTGAAGGCGGCGCGGGCGTATCCGATCACCGAGCACACGACGGACCTGCGGGTGGAGTGGATCGAGGATCCGACACCCGGTGCCGGTGAGGTGCTCGTCCAGGTCACCGCCGCCGGCGTCACGCGGTGGGACCACCACGTCGCGACCGGCGCGGGCCCGGCGCCGCTCACCCTCGGTGCGGAAGGCTCCGGCATCGTCGTCGCCGACCCCGCCGGCCACTGGGCACCCGGCACCCGTGTGATGTTCTTCGCCGGATCGGCCGGCACGATGGCCGAGTTCGCCGTGGTCCCCGAACAGAACCTGGCCGAGGTCCCGGTCAACGTCGCCGACGAGGTCGCGGCCACGGTGCCCGTCGCGTACCTGACGGCGGTGCTCGCGCTGCGGCTGGGCCGGTTCTGCCCGGGCAAGCGCGTCTTCGCCCCCGCGGTCGGGGGCGGGGTGGGCAACGCGACCGTGCAGCTCGCGCGGGCGCTCGGCGCGTCGGCCGTGGCCGGTGGCACCGGGAGCACGGCGAAGGCCGAGGCCGTGCGCGCGGCGCCGTGGGCGTACGGGATCGAGGTGGTCGACCTCGAACGCGACCGGCTGCCGGAGGGGCTGGGAGACGGGTTCGCCGCCGGGATCGACGTGGCGGTCGACGGCGTCGGCGGTGGCGTGACCGGCCAGATCGCGGCGGCGCTGGCGACCGGCGGGCGGATCGTCCTGGTCGGTGAGACCGGCGGCGCGGCCGCGCAGGTGCCCGTCGGCGACGTCGTACGACGCCACGCGAGCCTGCACGGGTTCTCACTGCCCGACGCCACCGTGGCACAGTCGCGCCGCGCCTGGGAGACCATCACCGGCCTGCTGGCCACCGGCCGGATCCACCCTGTCATCGACTCGATCTACCCGGTCGAGGCGGCGGCCGAGGCCCTGCGCCACCTGATCGAGGACCGCCCGATCGGCAAGGTCGTGATCATCGGTATGTCCCACGCCTGGTAGTCACTCCACGGGGATCTCGACGTGCAGTGTGGTGCCCGTGCCTTTGCGGCTGGTGATGGTGATGGTGCCGCCGACGGCCTCGACGCGGTCGGTGAGGCCGATCAGCCCGGAACCGTGTGCGGGGTCGGCTCCGCCGACGCCGTCGTCGCGGATCGACAGGTCGATCGCCTTGTCGTCGGTGGTGAGGGCGATGCGGACGACCGAGGCGAACGCGTGTTTGGCGGCGTTGGTCAAGGCCTCGGAGACCACGTGGTAGACGGTCACTTCGTAGCGCTGCGGGAGCCGTTCGTCCAGATGGAGGTCGAGCTCGACCGGGAGGGGGGAGCGGCGCGCGAGGACCCTGAGCGCGGGTTCGAGGCCGCCCTTGGCGAGGATGGCGGGGTGCAGGCCGCGGGAGAGCTCCTGCAGTTCGGCGACGGTTTCTTCGAGGCCTGCGACGGCGTGGGCGATCCGGAGCCTGAGGTCGCTGAGCGCCGGAGGGACGGCGGCCTGGGTGCAGCGCATCTCGAGCCCCAGCGAGACGAGGCGCTGTTGGGTGCTGTCGTGCAGGTCGCGTTCGATGCGGCGGCGTGCCTCGTCGGCGGCGGCGACGACGCGGGCGCGGGAGGCCTTCAGGTCGGCGTTGCTCTGGGCGTTGGCGATGGCGGCCGCGGCGAGTTCGGTGAACTCCATCATGCGCACCTCGGTGTCCGGCGGCAGCCGTTCCTCCGTGCTGGAGGAGGCGATCAGCACACCCCACAGCGACCGGCCCACGATGATGGGACAGCCGACGGCGGACCTGACGCCGAAGGAGCGCAGCCGGGTGACGACCTCGCCTCCGCCTCCGTAGTCGTCGATCCTGGCCGGCGCGCCCGTACGCGCGATGGCCTCGGTGACGGTTCCCCTCTCCACCGGCCAGCGGTAGCCCAGCGGCATGGTGGCGTCGATCTCCCTGCGGCTGACTCCCCAGTTCCCGACGGTGATCGCCGTGGCGGCCGTCTCGTAGCGGATGATCAGAACGTGGCGCGCGGGAAGGAGCCGGCCCATCTCGCAGGCGACGGCGTGGAAGACCTCGCTCTCCGGAGCGGCGTGGGCGACCAGCGTGGCCAGGCGCCGCAGCGCGGCCTGTTCCTCGGCGATGCGGGCGAGCTCGTCGCGGCTGTGCCGCAGGGCGTCGGCGGCCTTCTCGCGCTCGCACGCCACCTCGAGCAGCACCTGGAGGCAGGGCACGACCCGCTCGCGCAGCCGCCGGACGACCGGGCCCGGCAGACCGGCCGGGACGCGGAGCGCGACGTTGACGCCTTCACCGCGGATCGGGAGGGTGAGCCCGGTGCCGCCGGAGGAGGCCCCTTCGGGCTCGATGGAGGCCGACGGCAGGTTCAGATCGCTCGCCAGGCGCCGCGCCGTGGCCGGCAGGGCCGTTGACAGGTCGGAGGCTCGCAGGAGCAGCCGGGCCAGCTCGGCGGACAGGTCGGCTTCCCGGCGGGACTCCATCTGGCTTCAGAGCAGCCGGGAGGTGCGGGCGAGTGCGCACACCAGCAGGGCGAGGGCCATGAAGACGCCGAGGACCACCACGTCCCGGCGTCCGTCGGGCCACAGCGTCCACGCCGGAGGGATGAGGAAGTAGTCGAAGGCCAGCGTGCTGGCAACGGCCATCACCAGCCCCAGTCCGGGCCCCCACAGGGACGCGACGAGCAGGAGCCCGACGAGGTAGAGCACGCCGAGGGCCTCCACGGGCACGAACCGCGACAGCCCGATGCCGAGCAGGGTCCCCACCGTGAGGCAGACGGCCACCACCAGGATGCCCAGCGGCAGCGGCGGCCGTGACCGCCGCTCCGGTGTCGCCGGCGGAGATGGGCGCATAACTCACGGTAACGCCGATCCGAAGAGACGTCCGAGCACGTTCGCCCTGGTCGAAGGGGGTGAACTCCGAGATCACCCCAACGGGATCTCGACGTGCAGTGTGGTGCCCACGCCTTTGGGGCTGGTGATGGTGATGGTGCCGCCGATGGCCTCGACGCGGTCGGTGAGGCCGATCAGCCCGGAACCGTGTGCGGGGTCGGCTCCGCCGACGCCGTCGTCGCGGATCGACAGGTCGATCGCCTTGTCGTCGGCGGTGACGGTGATGTGGACGACCGAGGCGAACGCGTGTTTGGCGGCGTTGGTCAGCGCCTCGGAGACCACGTAGTACACGGTGATCTCGCACTGCTGCGGGAGCCGGTCGTCGATGGACACGTTCAGCTCGACCGGCACGGACGAGCGGCGTGCGAGGACCTTGAGCGCGGGTTCGAGGCCGCCCTTGGCGAGGATGGCGGGGTGGAGGCCGCGGGAGAGCTCCTGCAGTTCGGCGACGGCCTCCTCCAGGGCCTTGGCGGTGTGGGCGACCTGGAGCCTGAGGTCGTGCAGTTCCTGTGGGATCGCGGCCTCGATCCCGCGCATCTGGAGTCCGAGGGCCACGAGGCGCTGTTGGGTGCTGTCGTGCAGGTCGCGTTCGATGCGGCGGCGTGCCTCGTCGGCGGCGGCGACGACGCGGGCGCGGGAGGCCTTGAGGTCGGCGTTGCTCTGGGCGTTGGCGATGGCGGCCGCGGCGAGTTCGGTGAACTCCATCATGCGCACCTCGGTGTCCGGCGGCAGCCGTTCCTCCGTGCTGGAGGAGGCGATCAGCACACCCCACAGCGACCGGCCCACGACGATCGGGCAGCCGACGGAGGAGACGACGCCCCGTGCGCGCAGTTGGGTGGAGAGCGGTCCTTCGCCGGTGTACTCGTTGATCCGGCCCGGCGCGCCCGTACGCGCCACGAGATCGGACACGGTCCCCTCCTCCAGCGCCCATCGCGATCCCACCGGCATGGTGGCCCGAGGGCCGCTGGCGGCGTGCCAGACGCCGACGCTGGTCGCGGCGTGGCCGGGCTCGTAGCGGGCGATCAGCGTGTGCGGCGCGCCGAGGATCCGCCCCATCTCGCGGGGCACGGCGTGGAAGACCTCCTCCTCCGGAGCGCCGTGGGCGACCAGCGTGGCCAGGCGCCGCAGCGCGGCCTGTTCGCCGGCGATGCGGGCGAGCTCGTCGCGGCTGTGCCGCAGGGCGTCGGCCACCTGCTGGCGTTCGCACGCCGCTTCGAGCAGGATCTCCAGGGAGGGGACGATCCGCTCGCGCAGCCGCCGGACGACCGGGTGCGGCAGGCCGCCCGGCACGAGGAGCGTGGCGCGAATGTCGTCGCCGCGCAGCGGGAGGGCGAGTTCCCCGTGCTCGGCGGGGACGTCGCCGGGTTCGACCGAGGCCGACGGCAGGCGCAAGGCGACGGCCAGGCGCTGCGCCGTGGCCGGGAGCGCGGCGCTCAGGTCGGGCGCCCGCAACAGCAGCCGGGCCAGCTCGGCCGACAGGTCGGCCTCCTGGCGGGCCTCCATCTCGCCCGACAGCAGCCGGGCCGCCCGCGCGAGCGCGCACACGAGCAGAGCGAGGGCCATGAAGATCGCGAGGACCGCCAGATCCTGGGCCCTGGCGAGTTCGGGTCCCCACTCCGGCGGGAGGAAGACGAAGTCGAGGATGAGCGCGCTGGCCACGGCCATCACGAGACCTACGGCCAGGCCCCACAGGGACGCGACCACCAGCAGGCCGACGAGGTAGAGCACGCCGAGGGACTCGACGGGCACGACCTTCGCCAGCCCGATGCCGACGAGGGTCTCCACGGCGAGACACAGCGCCATCACCAGAAACCCCAGCCACAGTCGCGGCCGCGGCCGGCGCTCCAGCAAGAAGGCGCGCATAACACCATTTAACGCGGCTCCGGAAGCGCTCCCTGATGTGTGTTGGTGCTGGTGAAGCCGCGTTGATCGCTGAGGGTCCGGTGCCGAGGCCGCCCGCGCCCACGAGTCATTCGAGGGGGATCTCGACCAGCAGAGTCGTGCCGCCGCCCTGAGGACTCACGACGGAGATGGTGCCGCCGATGGCCTCGACGCGGTCGGTCAGGCCGATCAGCCCCGAGCCGCGTGCGGGATCGGCTCCGCCGACCCCGTCGTCACGGATGGACAGCCGGACCGTCCCGTCCCTGACGCCGACGGCGACGCGGACCACCGAGGCGAACGCGTGTTTGGCCGCGTTGGTCAGCGCCTCGGAGACCACGTAGTACACGGTGATCTCACACTGTTCCGGGAGCCGGTCGTCGATGGACACGTCCAGTTCCACCGGCACGGACGAGCGGCGTGCGAGGACCATGAGCGCCGGTTCGAGGCCGCCCTTGGCGAGGATGGCGGGGTGGAGGCCGCGGGAGAGCTCCTGCAACTCGACGATGGCCTCCTCCAGGGCCTTGGCGGTGTGGGCGACCTGGAGCCTGGCGTCGCTGAACTCCTGCGGGATCGCGGCCTCGATCCCGCGCATCTCGAGCCCCAGCGAGACGAGGCGCTGCTGGGTGCCGTCGTGCAGGTCGCGTTCGATGCGGCGGCGTGCCTCGTCGGCGGCGGCGACGACGCGGGCGCGGGAGGCCTTCAGGTCGGCGTTGCTTTGGGCGTTGGCGATCGCGGCCGCGGCCAGTTCGGTGAACTCCGTCATGCGCGCCTCGGTGTCCTCCGGCAGCGGCTCGGGGGAACTGGTGGCGACGACGACCACGCCCCACAGGGACCGGCCGACGATGATCGGGCAGCCGACGGAGGAGACGACGCCCCGTGCGCGCAGTTGGGTGGAGAGCGGTCCTTCGCCGGTGTACTCGTTGATCCGGCCCGGCGCGCCCGTACGCGCCACCAGCTCGGTGACGGTTCCCGGCTCCAGCGTCCAGCGCGTGCCCAGCGGCGGATTGACCTCGTCGCCCTCGACGGGGGTCCAGGCTCCGACGGTGACCGCGGCGTGGGCGGGCTCGTAGCGGATGACCAGCGTGTGGCGCGCGCCGAGGATCTGCCCCATCTCACGGGCGACGGTGTCGAAGACCTCCCGCTCCGGAGCGGCGTGGGCGACCAGCGTGGCCAGGCGCCGGAGCGCGGCCTGCTCCTCGGCGACGCGGGCGAGCTCGTCGCGGCTGTGCCGCAGGGCGCCGGCCACCTGTTCGCGTTCGCACGCCGCATCGAGCAGGATCTCCAGAGAGGGGACGACCCTCTCGCGCAGCCGCCGGACGACCGGGCGGCTCAGGCCGCCCGGCACGAGGAGCGTGGCGTGGACGCCGTCACCGCGCAGCGGGAAGGAGAGTTCCCCGTGCCCGGCGGGGACGTCGCCGGGTTCGATCGAGGCCGACGGCAGGTTCAGATCGCTCGCCAGGCGCCGTGCCGTCGCCGGGAGCGCGGCGTTCAGGTCGGGCGCCCGCAACAGCAGCCGGGCCAGCTCGGCCGACAGGTCGGCCTCCTGGCGGGCCTCCATCTCGCCCGACAGCAGCCGGGCCGCCCGCGCGAGCGCGCACGCCAGCAGCGCCAGGGCCATGAAGATCCCGAGGATCGCCAGGTCCTGACCCTTGGTGAGCCACAGCGTCCACGCGGGCGGTATGAGGAAGTAGTCGAAGACGACGGTGCTGGCCACGGCCATCACGAGACCCATGGCGAGGCCCCAGAGGGATGTGACCACCAGCAGGCCGACGAGGTAGAGCACGCCGAGGGACTCGACGGGCACGACCTTCGCCAGCGCGACGCCGACGAGGGTCTCCACGGTGAGGCACAGGGCCATCACCAGGAACCCCAGCCACAGACGCGGCCGGGGCCGACGCTCCAGCGTCGCCGGCAGGGAGGGACGCATAACCAACATTAACGCCGAACCGGAAAAACTGGCGGATCGCGTTCGTGCTGGTCAGATACCCTTTACCGGCGACTGATCGACTCCTGACCACCGGCAAGCCGTGCGGACCCCACCGGAGACCCCGGTGGGCAGTGCCGCGCGTGCCGAGCGGTCTTTCAGCCGGGGAGGGCGGCCAGGCGGGCCTTCACGGCCTTGGCGGTCGGGTTGGTCACCGCGGTGCCGTCGGGGAACACCACGACGGGTACCGTCTGGTTGCCGCCGTTGACGTTCTCCACGAACGCGGCGGCCTCCGGGTCACGCTCGATGTCGATCTCGACCATGGCGATCCCGTCGCGGGCCAGCTGCGCCTTCAGCCGTTTGCAGAAGCCACACCACGAAGTGGTGTACATCGTGAGCTCACCCGTTGTGGGCGTGGTCATGACTCTCCCCGCGGTCCGTTGGTTGCGAACACATGTCCAACGCCGGGTCAGGCCGCCGCATTCCCGCCGCGAGAGCCCGGAGACGAGACGAGGGGCCGACGCGAGCGGAGATGAGGGACGGGACGCGAGCGTCGGATGCGCCTGAGAGGATGAACGCCCGGTGAAAGGAGGGGCGATGGAGGCGGATGAGGTGCTCGCCGGGCTCGACCCGGAACAGCGCGCGGTGGCCGAGGCCACCCGAGGCCCGGTGTGCGTCCTGGCCGGCGCCGGCACGGGCAAGACCCGCGCCATCACCCACCGCATCGCGTACGCGGTGCACACCGGCGTCGTCTCCCCGCAGCGGGTGCTCGCCGTGACGTTCACCACCCGGGCCGCCGGCGAGCTGCGCGGGCGGCTGCGGCAGCTCGGCGCGCCGGGCGTGCAGGCGCGCACCTTCCACGCCGCCGCCTACAAGCAGCTGCACTACTTCTGGCCCAAGGTCGTCGGGGGAGAGCCGCCCCGGCTGGTCGAGTCCAAGCTCGGGCTGGTGGCGGAGGCGGCGCGCCTGTGCCGCCTGTCGTTCGGCCGCACCGAGCTGCGCGACGCGGCCACCGAGGTCGAGTGGGCCAAGGTCACCCAGACCCGCCCCGACGACTACGCCGCCGCGGCGGCCAAGGCCGGGCGCACCCCGCCCGCCGAGGCCGCCGACATGGCGCGCGTCTACGAGGCGTACGAACGGCTCCGCCGCGACCGCAACCTGATCGACTTCGAAGGCATGCTGGAGCTCACAGCCGCGATCCTCACCGAGCACCAGGAGGTCGCGCACCAGTTCCGCGACCAGTACCGCCACTTCGTGGTCGACGAGTACCAGGACGTCAACCCGCTGCAGAAGCTCCTGCTCGACACGTGGCTCGGCGAGCGCGAGGACCTGTGCGTGGTCGGCGACCCGAACCAGACCATCTACTCCTTCACCGGCGCCAGCCCCTCCTACCTCCTGGGCTTCACGGTCGAGCACCCCGGCGCCAAAGTCATCAAGCTCGTCCGCGACTACCGCTCGACGCCACAGGTCGTGCGCCTCGCCAACGGTGTGCTGGCGCAGGCGCGGGGAGACGCCCGCGCGCACCGCCTCGAACTCGTCGCGCAGCGCCCCGACGGCCCCGCGCCGGTCTTCTCCGAGCACGACGACGAGGTGGCCGAGGCCGAGGCCGTGGCCAAGCGCATCCGCGAGCTGCTCGACGAGGGTGTGCCGGCCCGCGAGATCGCGGTCCTGTTCCGCATCAACGCCCAGTCCGAGCCGTACGAACAGGCCTTCGCCGACTACGGCGTGCCGTACGTCGTCAAGGGCGCCGAGCGGTTCTTCGAGCGTGCCGAGGTCCGCCAGGCCGTGGTCCTGCTGCGGGGCGCGGCGCGGTCGGACACCGGCGAGCCCCTCGTCCGCGCGGTCCGCGACGTCCTGGCCGCCGCCGGCCTGACCGACCAGCCGCCCGAGGGCCGGGGCGCGGCCCGCGAGCGCTGGGAGTCGCTGGCCGCGCTGGCCCAGCTCGCCGAGGACGTCGCCATCGACCGCCCGTCCGCGGGCCTGCGGGAGTTCGTGGCGGAGCTGGAGGAGCGGGCCGGCTCCCAGCACGCGCCCACGCTCGAAGGTGTGACGCTCGCGACGCTTCACACCGCAAAGGGCCTTGAGTGGGACGCGGTCTTCCTCACCGGCCTGGTCGAGGGCACGCTGCCGATCATCTACGCGGAGAAGAGCCCCGACCAGATCGAGGAGGAGCGCAGGCTGCTCTACGTCGGGGTGACGCGGGCGCGCGAGTTCCTCACGCTGTCGTGGGCGCTGGCGCGGTCGCCGGGCGGGCGCAAGGGACGGCGCCGCTCCCGCTTCCTCGACGGCCTGGCGCCGCAGAGCGCCGGGCCGCCGCGGGTCGACCGTTCGGCGCGGCGCCCGGTGTCCTCCGGCCCCCAGCCGTGCCGGGTCTGCGGACGCCCGCTGACCGCCGCGATCGAGCGCAAGCTCGGCCGCTGTGAGAGCTGCCCCACCGACTATGACGAAGATCTCCTCGAACGCATGAAGCACTGGCGCGTCCTGGTGTCCAAGCGCCAGAAGGTCCCCGCGTACGTCGTGTTCACCGACGCCACCCTGCAGGCGATCGCCGAGCGCGCCCCGCTCTCGGAGGCGGACCTGGCGGCCATCCCCGGCGTCGGCGCGGTCAAGCTCGGACGCTACGGCGCCGACGTGCTGGCGCTGTGCCGGGGTGAGGAGCCCGCCGCGGACCTGGTTGACTGATGACCCGGTCGAACGAGTAGGGATCGCCATGAACGCCGCACTGAAGGAGCTGCTCGATCTGCTCGACCTGGAGCAGATCGAGATGAACATCTTCCGTGGCCGCAGCCCCGAAGAACGCCAGCAGCGGGTCTTCGGCGGCCAGGTGGCCGGTCAGGCGCTGGTCGCCGCCGGCCGTACGGTGCCCTCCGACCGGCATGTCCACTCGCTGCACGCCTACTTCATCCGGCCCGGCGACCCGAGCGTCCCACTCGTCTACACGGTCGACCGCGTCCGCGACGGCCGATCGTTCACCACCCGCCGGGTCTCCGCCGTCCAGCACGGCAAAGTGATCTTCACCCTGTCGGCGTCGTTCCAGGTGATCGAGGAGGGCCTGTCCCACCAGGCGCCGATGCCCGAGGCGCCCGCCCCGGAGACGCTGCCGACGTTCCGCGAGCGGATGGAGGCCATCTTCGGCCCGCAGGAGAACGACTTCTTCCGCCGCCGCCCCGTCGACCTGCGGCACATCACGCCGCTCACCTGGGAGGCCGCCCGCGACCCCTCGCTGAGCGGCCCGGAGTCGAAGGTCTGGCTGCGCTTCGACGGCGAGCTGCCCGAGGACCCGCTCCTGCACGTGTGCCTGATGACCTACGCCTCGGACATGACGCTGCTCGACACGGTCCTGCTCAACCACGCGCGCGCCTGGGGCGACAAGAAGACCATGGGCGCGAGCCTGGACCACGCGATGTGGTTCCACCGCCCGTTCCGCGCCGACCGGTGGCTGCTGTACGCCCAGGACACTCCGAACGCCGCCGGCGGTCGCGGCCTGGCCCGGGGCCAGGTGTTCACCCAGGAGGGCGAGCTGGTGGTCTCGGTCGTCCAGGAGGGCCTGGTCAGGTCCACCGAATGAGCGAACGCAGTGAGTGAAACGACGAACACGGCACCCATGGTCACTCCCCTCCTCCCGGGGTCCCCAGGGAAACGCGGAGCCTGCGGAGCGTTTTCGTGGGGTGGGGCGAAGGAGGGCGCATGACCATCACCCGCGTCGGCACGCGCAACGCGCGGTTCCAGCAGTGGCATGCGCTGCTCACCAACCGGACCAAGCGCAACCGGTCGGGGGAGTTCATCGTGCAGGGGGTCCGGCCGATCACCGTCGCCGCCGAGCGCGGCTGGCCGATCCGCTGCCTCCTCTACGCCGGCGGGCGGCGGCTGTCCTCCTGGGCCGAGGGCGTGCTGCGCGACACCGGGGCCGAGCGCGTCGAGATGGAGCCCGCCCTGCTGGCCGAGCTGGCCGGCAAGGACGACGCCGAGCTGGTCGCGATCGCCGCTCTCCCCCCCGACGACCTGGGCCGGATCACTCCCGGCGGCCCGGTCGTCGTCTTCGACCGGCCCAGCGACCCGGGCAACATCGGCACCGTCGTACGCTCCGCCGACGCCTTCGGCGCCTTCGGGGTGATCGTGACCGGACACGCCGCCGACGTCTACGACCCCAAGGCGGTGCGCGCCAGCACGGGGTCGCTGTTCGCCGTGCCCGTCGTACGCGTGCCCTCGCCGGGCGCGGTCGCCGACTGGGCCCACGCTGCGGACGTCCGCATCATCGGCACCGATGAGACCGGAACCCACGACGTCGCGCGCCACGATCTCGGCGGGCCGGTCCTCATCGTGATCGGGAACGAGACCCGCGGGATGAGCGCCGCATGGCTCGCGGCCTGCGACGAGGTGGTGCGGATCCCGATCGGCGGAGCGGCCAGCTCGCTGAACGCCGCGTCCGCCGCCACGGTGGTCCTGTACGAGGCCGCGAGGCAACGAAAAGAAAAATAAGAAATCGCAGGTGAAAAATACGTTGCCCCCATCGGGGCGGCGATCGTACGCTTCTCGCGAGCACATGACGGGCTCCCTCCCACCGGAGGGCCCGCGGACGTAGAAGGGCGGTGGCAGTCGCGTGAGTAACCACTTCGGCACTCAAGCCTGGGCCGCCGCATGCCCGCGTCCGTCCGTGCTGTCCTCGCGCGGCACCGCCTCGCTTCCGGCCGTCTACGCGTACCTCGAAGCCGGGCGCGTGCGGCCCGACGGCGTGGAGAAGCGAGTGGAGAAGCACGTCTTCACGACGCTCGGCGCCGTTCAGCTGAACGCCCAGGCCAAGGATGCGGCCATCCGTATGCCGCTGGGTCCGCCACCCTGGAGACCACCAGAGTGAAAGCTCTGAGCAGGCCTCCAGGCCGCGGATCCCGACCCCGGGAACCGCGGCCTTTTTGTTTCGGCCACACCGAACCAACGAGAGATCAGATCAAGAAAGGGGTGGAGACCTTGGGCCTCGCGCTCACTGCGATCAGCGAGAACCTCGATCTTCCCTGCCGGAAGGAGCCCGAGCTCTTCTTCGCCGAGTCGCCCCAGGACGTCGAGCTGGCCAAGGCGCTGTGCGCCGAGTGCCCGATCCGGCGCGCCTGCCTCGCCGGTGCCCTCGAGCGCCGCGAGCCCTGGGGTGTCTGGGGTGGAGAGCTCTTCATCCGTGGCGTCGTCGTCCCCCGGAAGCGGCCGCGTGGGCGTCCGCGCAAGAACGCCGAGGTGGCGGCATGACGCGCCGACCGACCGAGACCGCACGTACCGAGAAAGAGCAGAAGATGAGCTTGCTCAGCATTGAACTGTCCCAGGAACGAATACGCGAGGCCGAGCGCGACGCGGCGCGTCGGCGCGGCATCGCCCAGGCCCGGGCCGCACGCCGGGCCCGCCGCGACGCCGAGCTGACCGCCGCCCGCGTCCGGCGTCTGCTGACCGCGCGCTGACGGTCTCTCCCCAAGAGCCCACCAGCGCGTCCCAGAGGAAGAAGGGGCCCCGGCACCACGGCCGGGGCTCCTCGGCGTTCCAGGTGGCCGCTCCGGCCTTCCCAGCCCGGCGTACGGCCCGGGGCGCCGGTCGAGGAGGCCGCCGTCGACGGCGAGTTCGCCGAGTACGGCGCACCGCGCGCCGATCTCGGCGAGAGAACGTGGCCGTCCACGACGAAATCGTGCGCTCGCCGCCTCCCGAGGGCCGAAAGTCCTGGTGGAGGCAAGACATTGGCCAACGTCACCGCGTTCCGCTTCCGCCGGGGCGGCCGATCGGTGATGCTTGGAACAAGGCCGATGAAGAGGGGGGCGACCGGCATGGTCAGCTGCACGTCCTGCGGAACCACCGCCGAGTCACCGCTCGGCTGGACCACCGACGTCACCGAGCGGGGCCTGCAGCACCTGTGCGACCGGTGCAGCCGCGACAACATCCGTTCGATCGAGGGCCGGCTCGACCCCGCCTACTGGTAGCGATCAGTGCGCCCTGGCGGTGCCGCTTCCGGCCTTCTCCGCGTGTCGGAGTGACGGGCTACGCCGCCCGGCCCGCCTACCTGGCGAAAGCCTCATCCGCGGCCCGCTTCTTCCGTATTCCGGTGGCACTCGTAACCCGCCTCAGAATTCGAACGAGTGACTGGCGCATGCGACTGCGGGTGTCCTCTGCCGATGACTATGGGAGTCATGGCCTGGCCGAGTTTCCGGCGTCAGTTTGTTTTGACGCCAGTTGAGGGCTTGCGGTGGGAGCGGAGCGGTCTGCGGCCTTCGCTCGATATCGCCCCGGTGTGATGCCGAACTCCCTTTCGAAGGCGTGTGAGAGTGCGTACGGGCTGCTGTAGCCGACTCGGCCGGCGATGGTGGCCAGCGTTTCTGGAGTGTCGCGGAGCAGGGTGGCGGCAAGGATCACTCGCCACCAAGTGAGGTACGCCATCGGAGGGCGGCCGACCAGGTTGGTGAACCGGCGTGCCAGGGTGGGACGGGAGACGCCCGCCTCCGCGGCCAGGCGGTCGATACTCCACGGCGCGGCCGGCTTCGAGTGCAGCGCCCGCAGGGCGGCGGCCGTCACCGGGTCGCCCAGTGCGGTGGGCCAGGCTCCGCTGGTGGCCTCGGTCATCCAGGAACGGATCATGTAGACGAGGAGGAGGTTGAGCAGGCTCGGGAGCGCCATGCAGGAGCCGGGCCGCACCTCGTCCAACTCACCGGCGAGCAGATCGATCGCGGCACGGAGTTCGAGGTGGCTGCCCACTCGGCTGGGAAGGTGGACGACCTCGGGCAACTCTGCCATGAGCGGGTGCATGCGGCTGCAGTCGAGCCAGTACTTGCCGCAGAGCATCTCCGTCTCGTCGCGACCAGGCCGGGCCTGCGGCCCTGTCCCCGCAAGCCAATGCTCGAACGGCACCGCCCTCTCCTCCGCGACCGCCACATCGACGGGGGAATCGGCGATCACATGGCCAGTGCCATGAGGCAACAGCACCGCGTCACCCACGCCGAGAGTCACCCGAGCGCCGCCGTCGGTCAGCAGCCAGCTGCTTCCCTTCAAGACGACGTAGAAGCCCGCGCCATCGTACGGGTCCATCCGCGCGCACCAGCCCCCAGTCGTCCGCACCCGGTGAAACCGGGGGTGCCCGAGGTGCACGGCAGAGATCGCGTCGCTCACCACGTCCATCCGTCCAGGATATCTCCCGCATCATCCGTGAGACGGATTCGTATTTTATTGAGCTGAGCGCGCATTGAGAGGATCGTTCGGTGTTCTTAGGGTCGAGCACATGACAAACGAGAACGAGAGTGCGCAGAGCATGGTGCTGGGCGACGTCGAGGTCATCCGGGTCGTTGAACCCCACGAACCGTTCCAGTCCACCTCAGTCATGTTCCCGACAGTTGCCGCCGATGTGTGGAAGGACAACGAGGACTGGCTGGCACCGGACCACTGGGAGCCGGACACCGACCGGCCGGTGACTGCCCTGCAGACCTGGGTGCTGCGCAGCGGTGGGCGGACCATTCTTGTCGACACCGGAGCGGGTGACGGGCGCGAGCGACCGGGCATGGGACCCTTCCACCAGGCTCGGAGTGATCTCCCCGGCCTTCTGGCGAGGGCTGGTGTTCGCCCGCAGGATGTGGACGTCGTCGTCAACACCCACCTCCACGTCGATCACGTCGGCTGGAACACCGTCGACGCAGACGGGCAGTGGGTACCGACCTTTCCCAACGCCCAATACCTCATTCCTGCCGCAGACGACTTCCATTACGGTCCGGACAACGCGTACGGCAACGGCGTACAGAAGGTCGACCGCCTGATCTACGAAGACAGCATCGCGCCCATCCACCAGGCCGGACAGGCCGTGCTGTGGGACGGCCTCCATCGCATCGACGAACACCTCACCCTGGAGTCCGCGCCCGGCCACACCCCCGGCTCGTCCGTGCTGCGACTCGCATCCGGGAGCGACCGGGCGGTCTTCGTAGGAGACCTGCTGCACAGCCCGGTGCAGATCCTCCAGCCCTGCTGCAACAGCAACGCCTGCCTGGCCCCGGAACAAGCGGTGGCCAGTCGCCGTCGGATTCTCGGGCGGGCGGCCGATGAACGGGAACTGCTCATTCCTGCGCACTTCGGTGGTGCGGGCGCGGTGGAAGTCCGACGGGAGGGTGATGGGTTCGCCCTCGGAGCATGGGCAACAGCCAACCCGAAGAAGACAACGTCAGTCTCCGAGTGAGCCTTCGGCCGGGCGTTTCACGTGCGGTCCCGGATGAGGCTCCCCGCCGGTTCGGAGGGTCCCGGCCGCGCGCCTGCGGGCCATAAGCCGATCGCCGCGAGGTGGATCACTGCCTCGCGGCGGTACGGGTGTGCCACGGAATCATCCGACCTCCCAGCCTGAAGGCCTTCTTCATGACGCACACGTCGACCGACCAGCCCACGGCCAGAGCGAGCGGGGCCCTCGTCCCGGTGCTCGCCTTCGTGGGCATCGTGGTCTCGGTGATGCAGACCCTGCTGGTCCCGGTGATCAAAGACCTGCCGCAACTGCTGGGCACCGAACCGAGCAACGCGGCCTGGGCCATCACCTCGACGCTGATCTCCGGCGCCGTCGCCACACCGATCATGGGTCGTCTCGGCGACCTCCATGGCAAGCGCGGCATGCTGATCCTCAGCCTCGCGGCGATGGTCATGGGCGCCCTCGTCAGCGCCCTGACCAGCGACCTGCTCACGATGATCGCAGGCCGGGCCCTCCAGGGCTTCGCGATGAGTGCGATACCCCTCGGCATTGGACTGATGCGCGACTTGCTCCCCCGCGAGAGGCTCGGCTCGGCGATGGCCATCATGAGCTCCTCCATGGGCGTCGGCGGCAGTCTCGCCCTGCCCGCCGCGGCCCTGGTCGCCCAGCACACCGACTGGCACACCCTCTTCTACGGCGCCGCCGGCCTCGGTGTCCTCTGCATCGCCCTCACCCTCCTCGCCGTCCCCGAATCTCCGACCCGGGCGCAGGGCACCTTCGACGTCCTCGGCGCGATCGGGCTGTCTGCCGGTCTGGTCCTCTTCCTGCTGCCGATCACCAAGGGCAGCGACTGGGGCTGGGCCTCCGAGACCACTCTCGGGCTGTTCGCCGCAGCGGCGGTCGTGCTCGTCCTGTGGGGCGTGATGGAACTACATCTCAAGGCACCGCTGGTGGACCTACGCACCACGGCTCGCCCAGCGGTGCTTTTCACCAACCTCGCCTCGATGACGGTCGGCATCTCCTTTCTGGCCGCCTCGCTGATCCTTCCCCAACTGCTAGAGCTGCCGAAGGCCACCGGCTACGGCCTCGGCCAGTCGATGGTGGTCGCGGGCCTGCTCATGGCACCGCTCGGCCTGACCATGATGCTCACAACGCCCCTCTACGCCCGGCTGTCCGCGAAGCACAGTCCCAAGGCCACACTGATTCTCGGCATGGTGATCATCGCGATCGGCTACGGGGCCGGCCTCGGCCTGATGAGCGCCCCCTGGCAGAGTCTCGTCATCACGGTGATCCTGGGTCCGGGCATCGGGCTTGCCTACTCCTCCCTCCCCGCCCTGATCACCGGCGCCGTCCGCGCCTCGGAGACGGGCGCGGCCAACGGACTCAACACCCTGATGCGCTCGATCGGCTCCTCGGCCTCCAGCGCCATCATCGGCATGGTCATCGCCAACACCGCGGACGACGTGAACGGGGTCGCGGTCCCGACCATGCACGGCTTCCGCGTTTCCTTCCTGATCGCGACAGGTGCGATGGCGATCGGCCTGCTCATAACCCTCTTCCTGCCCCGAGCCCGCCCGCCTCACCACATCCGGCGGCGACCGCCTTCCAGGCGGACGCGTCCAGGAGCGCACCGAGGCGGCGGTGTCCGTGCCCGGCGCGATCCGCAAGCGCAGCCGAACCCACCCACCTTCACCTATGAGTAGTTCGCGCCGGGTCGTACGGCTCGAACGCGACGGTCGCTCGCCGGCGCACGATGACCCCCGGGTGCTCCGGCCAGAGGATGTGCCGTGACGCGGACCTGGGAAGGTCAGCCGGCGACCTGTTCCTCGGTGTCGTCTTCTTCGTCGAAGTCCTCAACATCGTCGATGTCCTCGACTTCGTCGGCGAAGCCCGGCACCCAGCGCAGGGCCTCGCCGCGGAACGGGCCCTCCGCCTCGAGCTGGCACAGCACGCCCGTACCGGCCGCGACCACGCGGTGGATCAGCACGTACGAGGGCGGCAGGTTGAGCTGGCGCACGACGTTCGTCGGCCGCAGGTCCGTCACCCGCGCGAACTCCTGCCGCAGCCACTCACGGCTGAACTTGAACGTGTCCTCGATCAGCGGCTCGGCGATCGGCACGATGAACGACCGCAGCGACTCCGGGTCGACCTCGACGCCCTCGCGGATGAAGTCCTCTTCGCGCAGCGCCTTCATGATCTGGTCGATGTCGAGGAGCGTGCCGATCCTCATGAGCACGCCGATGCGCCGGTGGAACCCGCCCGGCAGCCGGTCGACGGCGCCGAAGTCGAACACCCCCAGGCGCCCGTCGTCGAGCAGCCGGTAGTTCCCCGGGTGCGGGTCGGCGTGCAGCAGACCGCAGCGCGCCGGGCCGGAGAACAGGAAGCGGCAGTACAGCAGGCCGGCGTGGTCGCGCTGCTCCTGGGTGCCGTCCGCGATGATCGCCGACAGCGGCGTGCCGTCCATCCACTCGGTGACGAGCACGTGGCCCGACTGCGCGACGACGTCGGGGACGTGGATGTCGGGGTCGTCCGCGTACGCCTCGGCGAAGATCCGCTGGGATTCGGCCTCGATCGTGTAGTCGAGCTCTTCGCTGACGCGCTCCTTGACCTCGGCGAGCATCGCCTTCATGTCCAGCCCCGGCATCAGCACCGCGAACAGGCGGCCCAGCCGGGCGAGCTGGTTGAAGTCGCTCAGCAGCGCCTTGCCCGCTCCGGGGTACTGCACCTTGACCGCGACCGTACGGCCGTCGTGCCACACCGCCTTGTGGACCTGGCCGATCGAGGCCGCCGCGGCCGGCCGGTCGTCGAACTCGGCGAACAGCGACTGCCAGTCCTCGCCGAGCCCCTCGGACAGGACCCGGTGCACCGTACGGGCGGGCAGCGGGGGAGCCGCCTCCTGCAGCCGGGTGAGTGTCGCGCGGTACGGACCCGCGAGCTCCGGTGGCAGTGCCGCCTCGAAGATCGACAGCATCTGGCCGAGCTTCATCGCTCCGCCCTTGAGCTCGCCGAGCACCTTGAACAGCTGATCGGCCGTACGCTGCTGGATCTCCAGCGCGACCAGTTCGGCGGACTTGCCGAAGGTGCGCTTGCCAACGCCGAGGGCCGTACGCCCAGCGAAGCCGATCGGAAGAGACGCCAGTTTGGCGGTCCGCGTCACGGCGCGACGGGGAAGATCGCTCATTCGCCTACCTGCTTGTTCGCGCATCCGTGTGGGGGTGGCACGTCTTTCATTCTGCGTGAGAGACGTCACGCGTCCATACCGATATACGCCAGATGTTCGGCGCTTGCACTCGTGAGCATAGGTGACCTGCCAAATCGCGTAAGTGTGTGCTTTCTCACTTGGGCGTTCACCTGCGAGGGCCCCGCGCCCAATACCCTCCCGCCCATGACTGAAAAGTTGCGTGTGGACCGGCGGCCCGACGGGATCGTCGTGCTCACCCTCGATGACCCCGCACGGCGCAACGCGATGTCCGAGACGATGACGTCCGCCTGGCGGGAGACCGTCGCCGGTCTGCGGGAGGACGCCGGGGTGCGCTGCGTCGTCGTCACCGGCGCCGGCAGCGCCTTCTCCTCCGGCGGAGACCTGGGGTGGATCGCCGGACGCGGCCGGGTCGACGTCCCTCCGCTCCGCGATCACATGCTCGCCTTCTACCGCACCTGGCTGGCGGTCCGGGACCTGGAGGTGCCCACGGTCGCCGCGGTCAACGGCGCCGCGGTCGGTGCGGGCCTGTGCCTCGCCCTGGCCTGTGACCTGCGGTACGCCGCCTCCGACGCCAAGCTGGTGGCGCCGTTCACCCGGCTGGGCATCCACCCGGGCATGGCCGCGACGTACCTGCTGCCCGAGGCGGGCGGCCTGCCGCTGGCCCGGGAGATGCTCTTCACCGGCCGCGTGGTGACCGGAGAGGAGGCGGCGGCGCACGGGCTGGTCAACCGCGCGGTGCCGCGTGAGGACGTCCTCGGCGTGGCGCTCGAGATCGCCGGTCGGATCGCCGAAGCCGCGCCGGTCGCCACCCGCCTGACCAAGGCCGCCCTCGCCGACGGCGGGCAGCCGAGCCTGGAGGCGGCCCTGCGGTGGGAGTCGCTGGCCCAGCCGGTGACCATGGCCTCCGAGGACCTCGCCGAGGGCATCGCCGCGCAGCGCGAGAAGCGCACCCCGAGGTTCACCGGCCGCTGAGAGACCGCACGGCACCCTGACCGCGGCAGGGCGCGAGGCTTCGGAGGCGAGTAAGGCCGGCAGCCGCCTTGCCGGGGGGTCCGGCTCCGGACGGTCGTCGCGGCGTACGGGGGAGCGTGGCCCGGAAAGCCCCCGTGCGCCGGTCCGGCCGCCCCCCTTCCCAGTCGGCGGCCGTCCCGCGCGCCGCGGGGACCCCCGGTCCGCGTGACGCTAGGAGCGAGGGGGACGGGCGTCAACGAGAGCCTGTGGACAGGCCTGGGGACCCGGTGGGGACGGGCCGGAGTGTCCCTGTGGACAACCTGCGCACAAGGGTGTGGATAGTCCTGGGGATGATTCAATTGCCCCGGTTCTACCTGCGTCGATGCGATCCACCCCCTGTGGAGAAAACAAAGTTTTCGGTACGGTGCTACGGTGCCCCCCACAGGCGAGATAGAGATAGAGGTTCGTCGCAGTGCCCGCCGCCGTCGCACGGTCACCGCGCGCCGCGACGGCGACAAGACGGTCGTGATGATGCCGGCCGGGTTGAGCGACGCCGAAGAGCAGGAATGGATCGCGACCGTGCTCGAACGGCTGGCGCGGCGCGAGGCGCGTCGGCACCCCAGCGACGCGGCGCTGTTCGACCGTGCCCGCGAGCTCGCGTCGCGCTACCTCGACGGCCGTGCCGCGCCGGCGAGCGTGCGCTGGGTCGGCAACCAGCGCAGCCGCTGGGGCTCCTGCACGCCCGACGACGGCACCATCCGGCTCTCCGACCAGTTGCGCGGCATGCCCGGCTGGGTGGTCGACTACGTCCTCCTGCATGAGCTGACTCATCTGATCGAGCCCGGTCACGGCCCGGCGTTCTGGCGGCTGGTCAACCGCTACCCCCGCACCGAGCGCGCCCGGGGTTACCTCGAAGGCGTCGCCGCCACCGCTGGCCTGCCCCTGGCGGACGGAGAGCCCACCACGTGACCTCCCGCTTCGTCGCCGTTCTGGCCGGGAGCGAGGTCGCGACCCCGCCCGGCGCCGACCCGGAGGAGTTCCGGCTCGCCGTCCTGGAGGACACCTACGAGGTGGTCGCCGGGCTGGAGTTCGTCACACCGGTCCTGGCCCTGACCGCCCCCGACGCCGAGGCCGAGGCGATCACCTGGCCCGGCACGGAGATCGTCCGGACCACCGGTCTGCGGCCGCTCCTCGACACGCTGGCGGATCTCGGCGCCGACCAGGCGGCCGTGGTCGCCCACGACGCCCCCGACCTGCCGCCCCTGCTCCTCGGCAAGCTGTTCCGCTCTCTGGGCGGGGGAGAGATCGCGATCTGCCCGGCGAAGGGCGGCGGGCTGGTCGCGCTGGCCGCCCGGCTGCCCGCGCCGACCTGGCTGGAGGCCGTCGACCTGGACACGGCGGACGCCCCGCGCCGCCTGCGCGCCGCGGCGGCGCGTCCCGGCGCCGTGCGCTCCGGCCCCGGCTGGCACCGTCTCCGCACCCCCGCCGACCTGTCCTTCCTGGACCCGGGCCTGGAGGGTTGGGACAACACCCGCATTCTGCTCGGCGGCGCCTGACCGCGGACGGTCCCCACCGGACGCTTCCGTGAACCGGAGGTAAGGGTCTTATGACCGAAAGGTCACATTGACGTGCTCTGCAAAGGATTGCAGAGTTTCACTCATCCGAAACGCAGGAGGAGAATCCGGTGCCGGTGACCATCCAGGACGTGGCCCGTGAGGCGGGGGTGTCGGTTTCCACCGTCTCCCGGGCGTTCACCGTGCCGGAGATGGTGCGAGACGAGACCCGGCACCACGTCCTGGCGACCGCGGAGCGGCTGGGCTACCGGCCGAACCGCGCCGCCCGGGGCCTGATCACCGGCAAGACCGGCAATCTGGGCGTGATCGTTCCCGACCTGTCCAACCCGTTCTTCCCCAATGTTCTGAAAGGGGTCCAGGCGCGGGCCCGTGAGGCGGACTACGCCGTCTTCCTCGCGGACTGTGACGAGAACGCCACGGAGGAGATCGCCCTCGTCCAGGCGATGGCCAAGCAGGTCGACGGCGTCATCCTCTGCTCCTCCCGCATGTCGGAGGCCCAGCTCGAACGCATCGTCGGCACGACGTCCCTGGTGCTCATCAACCGGCAGGTGCGGAACCTGCCCGCCGTCCTCATGGACACCGCGGGCGGCATGCGCCAGGCGATCGAGCATCTCGCCGCTCTCGGGCACCGCAAGGTCGCCTACCTGAGCGGCCCACGCGCCTCATGGTCGAACCGGGAGCGCCGGCGCGGGCTGCGCCGCTTCGCCCGGCAGGGCATCGAGGTGGTGGAGCTGGGGCCGTTCGCGCCGCGCTTCGAGGGCGGGTCGCACGCCGCCGACCTGGCACTCGCCGAGGGCGTGACGGCGATCATCGCCTACAACGACCTGATGGCCCTCGGGGTGATGTCCCGGCTGGCCGATCGGGGCGTGTCCGTACCCGCCGAGATGAGCGTCGTCGGGTTCGACGACATACCGATGGCGGGCATGGCCACCCCGCCGTTGACGACCGTGTCCATGCAGAACGAACGGGCGGGCCGCGCGGCCGTCGACCTGCTCGTGAGCCTCCTGAACGTCACCGGCGCCGACGCGGGGGATCTCCGCCGGGGACTCGAATGCCAGCTGATCGTGCGGGCGTCGACCGCCGTGCCGCCCGATCCGACCGGAAGGTGATCCCCTGATGCGTGTGAAGACGTTGTGCCTCGCGGCGGTACTCGTCCTGGCGGGTGCGTGCGGCTCGCCGAATGCGGGGGGCGGGGCCAAGGACCTCACCCCGGCCAATGTGCCGGACAACCCGAAGAACCCGGTGACCCTCAACATCATCGATGTGGCGGGCAACCTCCAGCTCACCAAGGGAATGATCGACGAGTTCGTCAAGACCCATCCGAAGGTCATCAAGAAGGTCACCTACACCAACGCCACGGCGCCCGAGCTGCCCGGCAAGATCAAGGCGCAGCAGAGCGCCGGTCAGGTTCAGATCGGCCTGGTCCTGACCGGCACCGACGCCCTGTCGGCCGGCATCGACCAGAACCTGTGGGTCAAGACCGACGACTACGCGAGCCGCCTGGGCAACGCGAACTACCTGCCTCCCGCGCAGAAGATGCAGGAGCTCGCCCAGGGCCACGGCGTGGAGGTCGTCTACTACCCCTCGGGTCCGTTGATCGAGTACAACCCCAAGACGGTGACCAAGCCGCCGGCGACCGCGGACGAGCTTCTGGCGTGGGCCAAGGCGCACCCGAAGAAGTTCCAGTACGCCCGCCCCGCCAACTCCGGCCCCGGCCGTACGTTCCTCATGGGCCTGCCCTACATCCTCGGCGACTCCAACCCGAAGGACCCCAAGGCCGGCTGGTCCAAGACCTGGGCGTACCTGCAGGAACTCACCAAGTACGTCGACTACTACCCCTCCAAGACGTCGGAGACGATGAGCAACCTGGCCAACGGCTCGGCCGACATCATCGCCACCACGACGGGCTGGGACATCAACCCGCGGGCGCTCGGCCAGGTTCCGGCCGGTGACAAGGTCGCCTACCTCAAGGGCATGCACTGGGTGACCGACGCGCAGTACGCCGTCGTGCCGCGCGGGGTCTCCGCCGACGTGCTGTCCGCCGACCTCCAGCTGATCAAGTGGATGCTCACCCCGCAGCAGCAGGCGAAGGCCTACGACGACGGCTACTTCTACCCGGGCCCGGCGGTGAACGGCGTCACCGTGAAGATGGCGCCGCAGAAGTCCCAGCAGGTCATCCAGCAGTTCGGCCGACCGGAGTACGACCAGTGGATCCCCAAGTTCCCCACCGAGACCTCGCTGCCCGCCCAGCAGCAGGTCGCCGCGTTCGACCAGTGGGACCGGACCGTCGGCAGCGGCAAGGTCAAGAAGTGAGCACCCGCCGTACGGGCGGCACCGGCCGGGCGGGCGAAGCGAACCGGAGTGCACAGTGAGTGGATCGAAGATCTCGGAGCTGCGGCTCGACCACGTGAGCCGCGGCTTCGGGGAGGTGCTCGCGCTCGACGGGCTCGACCTCACCATCGAGGGCGGGGAGTTCGTCGCACTGCTCGGCCCGAGCGGATGCGGCAAGTCGACGGCGCTCAACTGCCTGGCCGGCCTCCTGCCGCTGACGGGCGGCTCCATCACGCTCGACGGCAAGCGGATCGACACGCTGCCGCCGGAGCAGCGCGGGTTCGGCATGGTCTTCCAGAACTACGCGCTGTTCCCGCACATGTCGGTGCGCGCCAACATCGGCTTCGGCCTGAAGATGGCCAAGGTCGGCAAGGCCGAGGCGCAGCGGCGGGTCGACGAGGCGGTGGAGCTGGTCCAGCTCGGTGACCACGCCGCCAAGTTCCCCGGCCAGCTGTCGGGCGGGCAGCAGCAGCGTGTCGCGATCGCCCGCGCGATCGTGCTGGAGCCCGCGCTGGTGCTGATGGACGAGCCGCTGTCCAACCTCGACGCGAAGCTGCGCCTGGAGATGCGCACCGAGATCAGGCGCATCCACCAGACGCTCGGGCTGACCACCGTCTACGTCACGCACGACCAGGAGGAGGCGCTGTCGCTCGCCGACCGGCTCGTGCTGCTGCGTGAGGGAAAGGTCCAGCAGGTCGGCCCGCCGGAGACGGTCTACACCGAGCCCGCGAACCGGTTCGTGGCCGGCTTCATGGGCTACCGGAACGAACTGGAGCTGCCGGTCTCCTCGGTGGCCGACAAGACGGTGGTGCTCGGCGAGCTGACCGGCACCCGCCGCGAGGACCTGGGCGAGACCGCGGTCGCCGCGATCCGGCCCGAGGACTTCACCGTGGGCGACGGCCCCAACGCCATGGAGGTCGACGTCGAGGTCGTGGAATTCCAGGGCCGCGAGCAGGCGATCCAGGCGCGTACGGCCGCCGGCGACGAGCTTCACCTGCGCGTCCAGTCCCGTCTCGCGCCGGGCGACCGGGTCACGGTGTCGGTGCCGCCGGAGCGGGTGCTGGTGTTCGCGGCCGACAGCCCGGCCGCGCCCGAGGAGGTGGCCTAGGTGGCGGCCCCGGCGACCGCCGGGCGCATCGCGCTGCGGCACCGCCTGGCCGACCGGGGCGTGGACCGCACGCTGCTGCTCCTGCTGCCGGCGGTCGTGTTCATCGTGGCGCTGTTCATCTATCCGTTCGTGTACGGGCTGCAGCTGTCGTTCCAGCCGCAGCCCGGCTCGGAGACGGTGCAGCACTACGGCTCGGGGCCGTTCGCGGACTACCACGCGTTCTTCGCCGACTCGTACCTGCGGAACACCATTTGGACGACGTTGAAGCTCAGCCTGCCCGCCGGGCTGTTCAACGTCATCGCGTCGGTGCCGATCGCGTACCGGATGCGCGGGCGGTTCCGCGGCAAGCGGACGATCACCACGATCCTCGTCGTGCCGATCACCCTGGGCACCGTGCTGACCGCGGAGGGGCTGCTGGCGTTCATGGGCCCCACCGGCTGGCTCAACCGGCTGCTGATCGACGTGGGGATCGTGGACCATCCGGTGCGGTTCACGCACAACTACTGGGGCGTGCTGTTCTCGCTGATCATCTCGGGCTTCCCGTTCGCGTTCCTGCTGACGCTGTCCTACCTCAGCGGCATCGACCCGACGCTGGAGCGGGCCGCGGCGACGCTGGGCGCGGGGTGGTGGCAGCGGTTCCGGTTCATCACGCTGCCGCTGCTGGCGCCGGGGCTGGCCATCACGTTCTGCCTGACGTTCGTGCTGGCCTTCTCGGTGTTCCCCTCGGCGGTCATGGTGGGTGATCCGTCGGGGACGACCCGGGTGATCTCGATCGCGGCGTTCCACGCGGCCTTCGAGCAGTACGACTACTCGATGGCCTCGGCGATCGCGATGATCATGGGCGCGGTCGAGCTGATCGTCGTCGGGCTGGTCCTCGGCTGGCGGGCCACTCTGTACCGCGGTGCGTCGGGAGGCAAGGGATGACGGAGCAGCGAGCCGACGAGCGAGCGGAGCGGCCGGTGAGGAACGAGCCGTCCGCGGAGCGAGTGAGGAGGGGAGCGCGACCATCGAGCGCGCAGCGAGCCGACGAGCGAGCGGAGTGGCCGGTGAGGGACGAGCCGTCCGCGGAGCGAGTGAGGAGGGGAGCGCGACCATCGAGCGCGCAGCGAGCCGACGAGCGAGCGGAGTGGCCGGTGAGGGACGAGCCGTCCGCGGAGCGAGTGAGGAGGGGAGCGCGACCATGAGCACAGCCATCACTGCGGAGCGCCGGCGGCTCGCCCTGCGGCCCGGCGCCTGGCTGGTCTGGGGCGCGGTCGTCTTCTTCCTGCTGATCCTCGCCGGTGTCGTCGGCGCGGTCGTCGTCGACTCCTTCGGCACGAGATGGTTCAGCGGCTGGCTGCCGTCCGGGTGGACCTCACGCTGGTACGGCACGACGTGGCGCGAGTTCGACCTCGGCAACGTGCTGGTCGTGACCCTGGAGGTCGCGCTGGCGGTGGTGGTGATCTCGCTGGTCGTCGGCGTGCCCGCCGCGTACGCGCTGGCCCGGCGGACCTTCCCCGGCAAGCGGCTGCTGATGGTGGCCTTCATGCTGCCGATCCTCATCCCGCCGATCACGTACGGCGTGCCGCTCGCGACCGTGCTCTACAAGTTCCACCTGGCCGGCAAGCTCAGCGGCGTCATCCTGGCCAACCTGGTGCCGGCCGTGCCGTTCGTGATCCTGGTCATGACGCCGTTCATCGAGCAGATCGACCCGAAGATCGAGTCGGCCGCGCGGATGTGCGGCGCCCGCACCCGCGTGATCTTCACCCGCATCCTCGGACCGCTGCTGATCCCCGGCATGCTGGCCGCCGCGGTCCTCATCCTCGTCCGCACGGTGGGCATGTTCGAACTGACGTTCCTCACCGCCGGATCCGACAGCCAGACCCTGGTCGTCGCGCTGTACTACTCGGTCTCGGCGGCGGGCATCCGCGCGCAGCAGGAGATCGATGCGATGGCCGTGATCTACACCCTGTTCATGCTGGTGCTGCTCGTCGTGGCACTGCGCTTCGTCAACCCCACCCAGCTGGTCACCCAGATCAAGGAGAGAGATTGAAGACCCTGCTGACCCCGGGCAAGGAGACCGAGCTCATCGGGCTCGAGCTGGCCGACCTGGCCGACGGCGAGACCCTTGAGCTCACCCGCGACACCGAAATAGCGGCCGTCGTCCTCTCCGGCGTCGTCGACGTCGAGGGGCTCGGCACCGCGGGCGGTCGTGGCGGTGTCTTCGAGGGGGCGGGCCACACCGTGTACGCCCCGCCCGGAACGCCGCTGCGGTTCCAGGCGACCGGCGGCCCGGCCCAGATCGTGGTCTGCACGGCGCCGCTCGGCGACGGACGGCCCGGCACGGCGCGGATCATCGGCCCGGACGACCAGGACGTGGCCGAGCGGGGTGAGGGCAACTGGGCCCGTACGGTCCGCACGGTCCTCGGCCCGGACGACGACGCGGGGCGGATTCTGCTCGGCGAGACGATCAACCCGCCCGGCAACTGGTCCAGCTACCCGCCGCACAAGCACGACACCCACGAGCCGCCCCGCGAGGTGAAGCTGGAGGAGGTGTACCTGTTCAAGCTGGAGCCGGAGAACGGCTTCGGCATCCAGCTGCGCTACAACGGCGAGGGCGAAGAGGCCTTCACCGTGCGCGACGGCGACGTCGCCGCGATCCCGAACGGCTACCACCCGGTCGTCGCCGCGCCCGGCTACAAGCTCTACTACCTGTGGGTGATGGCGGGCGAGGGCCGGAAGATGATCCCGTACCTCGACCCCGAGCACGCCTGGGTCCAGACCGGCTGACACCGTCATGAGAATCGTCGAGGCCAAGGTCATCGTCACCTGCCCGGACCGCAACTTCGTGACCCTGAAACTGACCACCGATGACGGGCTGACCGGGGTCGGCGACGCCACCCTGAACGGCCGGGAGCTGGCGGTCGCGTCGTACCTGAAGGATCACGTCTGCCCCCTGCTGATCGGCCGTGACGCGAGCCGGATCGAGGACACCTGGCAGTACCTCCACAAGGGGGCGTACTGGCGGCGCGGACCGGTGACGATGACCGCGGTCGCGGCGGTCGACACCGCGCTGTGGGACATCAAGGGCAAGGCCGCCGGGATGCCGGTCTACCAGCTGATCGGCGGCCGCTCCCGCGATGCCGTCACGGTGTACGGGCACGCGAACGGCACGACCGTGCCCGAGGCCCTCGACCAGGTCGGGAGCCTGCTCGACCAGGGCTACCGCGCGGTGCGGGTCCAGGCCGGCGTGCCGGGCCTGGAGAAGGTGTACGGGGTGCCCGCGGACCGGGCGCCGTACGAGCCGGCCGTCGCCGGGGACCGCCCGGAGGAGGCGGCCTGGTCGACGGCCAAGTACCTGAACTTCGTGCCGGGCCTGTTCGCCGCCGTGCGCGAGCGGTTCGGCCACGACTTCCACCTGCTGCACGACGCGCACCACCGGCTCACCCCGATCGAGGCCGCGCGGCTCGGCAAGGCGGTCGAGCCGTACGGGCTGTTCTGGCTGGAGGACCCGATCTCCGAGGAGTTGCAGGAGGGGTTCCGGCTGATCCGGCGGCACACGACGACGCCGATCGCGGTCGGCGAGGTCTACAACTCGATCTGGGACTGCCACCAGCTCATCACCGAGCAGCTCATCGACTACATCCGGATGGACGTCGTGCACGGCGGCGGCATCACTCACCTGCGGCGGGTCTTCGACCTGGCCGACCTGTACCACGTGCGCACCGGATCGCACGGCGCGACCGACCTGTCGCCGGTGTGCCTGGCGGCCGCGCTGCACGTCGACGTCGCGGTGCCCAACTTCGGCATCCAGGAGTACATGCCGCACACGGAGACGACGGACGCGGTCTTCCCGCACTCGTACCGGTTCGCGGACGGCCTGCTGTACCCCTCCGAGGAGCCCGGCCTCGGCGTCGACATCGATGAGGAGGCCGCCGCGGAGTATCCGTACCGGCGGGCATACCTGCCGGTCAACCGCCTAGAGGACGGAAGCATGCATGACTGGTGACACGCTGCTGCTGCACCCGGAGGACGACGTGGCGGTGGCGCTGCGTGAGCTGCCCGGCGTGCCGCGCGGGCACAAGGTCGCCGTGCACGACCTCGCCGTCGGCGCGCCGGTCCGCAAGTACGGCCAGGCGATCGGCGTCGTGACCGCGCCGATCGCGGCGGGCGACCACGTGCACACCCACAACCTCGGCATGGGCCCGCACGACCGCGCGTACGACTTCGGCACCGAGGTGCGCCCGGTCGAGCCGGCGTCCGCGCCCGCGTCCTTCCAGGGCATCGTGCGGCCGGACGGGCGGGTCGCCACGCGCAACTACATCGGCATTCTGACCTCGGTGAACTGCTCGGCCACGGTGGCCAAGCGGATCGCGAGCCGCGCGTCGGCGCTGTGCGAGGAGTATCCGAACGTCGACGGCGTCGTCGCCCTCACCCACGGCACCGGCTGCGGCATGGCCGCCGACGGCGACGGCATCCGGCTGCTGCGCCGCACCCTGAGCGGCTATGCCCGGCACCCCAACTTCGCCGCGATCCTCGTCGTCGGCCTCGGCTGCGAGGTCAACCAGCTCACCGGCTTCGACCTGCCGGAGGGCACGCCGACGATGACGATCCAGGAGCTCGGCGGCACCTCGTCCACCGTGCGCCGCGGGCTGGAGGTGATCGGCGAACTGCTGCCGGCCGCGAACGCCGTCACCCGCGAGCCGGTGCCCGCCTCCGAGCTGGTGCTCGGCCTGCAGTGCGGCGGCTCGGACGGCTACTCCGGCATCACCGCCAACCCGGCCCTGGGCGCCGCCGCCGACCTGCTCGTACGGCACGGCGGCACGGCGATCCTGGCCGAGACCCCCGAGGTGTACGGCGCCGAGCACCTGCTGACGCGACGCGCGGTCTCGCGGGCGGTCGGCGAGCGGCTGGTCGAGCGGATCCAGTGGTGGGAGTCCTACGCCGAGTCGATGGACAACAACCCCTCGCCCGGCAACAAGGCGGGCGGGCTCACCACGATCCTGGAGAAGTCGCTCGGCGCGGTCGCCAAGGGCGGCACGACACCGCTGACCGCGGTCTACGAGTACGCCGAGCCGGTCACCGAGCGCGGCTTCGTGTTCATGGACACTCCCGGCTACGACCCGGTGTCGGCGACCGGCCAGGTCGCGGGCGGCGCCAACCTGATCTGCTTCACGACCGGCCGCGGCTCGGTGTACGGCTGCCGGCCGGCGCCCAGCCTGAAGCTCGCGAGCAACCGCGAGACGTACCGTGCGATGGAGGAGGACATGGACGTCGACTGCGGCGCCATCCTCGACGGCGAGGTCACGGTCGCCGAGCTGGGCGAGCGGATCTTCCAGCTCGTCCTGGAGGTCGCGTCGGGGCGCCGGACGGCGAGCGAGGAGCTCGGCTTCGGCGACGAGGAGTTCGCGCCCTGGCAGCTCGGCGCGGTGATGTGAGTGGGGGAGAACATGCGGCTCTCGCTAAGGACCCGGCCCCGTGAGGTGCCGTCCTCGGTCGGCATCGTCCACCTGGGGATCGGCGCGTTCCACCGCGCCCACCAGGCGGTCTACACCGAGGACGCCGGTGACGGCTGGGGCATCTGTGGCATCACCCAGCGCAGTGCGACCGTGGCCGAACAGCTGGGGCCCCAGGACGGCCTGTACAGCGTGCTCGAACGCGGGCCCGGAAAGCCGTCGGCGCGGGTCATCGGCGCCGTCCGCGAGGTGCTCACCGGCGACGCGACGGTCGCGCGCCTCGCCGACCCGGCCGTGAAGGTCGTCTCGCTGACCGTGACCGAGAAGGGGTACCGGCACGACCCGGCCACCGGGCGGCTGCGCCGCGACGACCCGGAGATCAGCCTGGACCTGACCGGGCGCCCGCCGCGTACGGTGCTCGGCCGCCTGGTCCGCGGCCTCGCCGAGCGCGACGCGCCGGTGACCGTGCTGTGCTGTGACAACCTCACCGCCAACGGCGAGACCCTGCGCGCCTTGGTGGAGGAGTACTGCGAGCGGAGCGGCACCCGCATCGGCTGCGAGGTGACCTTCCCCTCCACGATGGTCGACCGGATCGTGCCCGCGACCACGCCCGAGGACCTCGACGAGGCCGAACGCCTGCTCGGCGTGCGCGACGAGGGCGTCGTGGTGACCGAGCCGTTCACCCAGTGGGTGATCGAGGACACCTTCGCCGCCGGGCGTCCCGCGTGGGACGCCGCCGGGGCGATCCTCACCGACGACGTCGCGCCGTACGAGAAGATGAAGCTGCGGCTGCTCAACGGGTCGCACTCGATGCTGGCCTACCTGGGCTCGCACCACACCTACGTCGCGGACGCGGTCGCCGAGCTCGGCGACACCGTACGCCGCTACATGGACGAGGACGCGGGCCCGACGCTCGCCGTGCCGCCCGGCTTCGACCTGGAGGCCTACAAGACCTCGCTCCTCGAACGCTTCGCCAACCCGGCGCTGCGGCACCGTACCGCGCAGATCGCCATGGACGGCTCGCAGAAGCTGCCGCAGCGGCTGCTGTCCGTCGTACGGGACCGGCTCGCGGCCGGTGCCGAGCCGCGCTGGGCGGCGCTCGCGGTCGCCGCGTGGATGCGGCACGTCAAGACGGCACGCGAGCTGGACGACCCGATGGCCGACCTGCTGCGGATGACCGTCGCGCGAGCGGAGACCCCGGGGCAGATGGTGGACGGGCTGCTGTCGGTCACCGACGTGTTCGGCCCGGACCTGCGCGAGTCGGAGGTCTTCCGCGACCTGCTGGTCGAGCACCTGGGCGGCCTGCTGGCGAGGCGGCCTATTGAATCGGGTTCTTGATCGACTTACGCTGCGCAGGTGATCCTGGACCGTTTCCGGCTCGACGGCCGGGCCGCGATCGTCACCGGCGCCGGGCGAGGGATCGGGGCCGCCACGGCGGTCGCCCTCGCGCAGGCGGGCGCCGACGTGGTCGTGGCCGCCCGCAGCGAAGACCAGCTCAGGCGGATCGCCGCCGACGTGGAGGCCGCCGGGCGGCGTGCCGTCGTGGTCCCGGCCGACCTGACCGACCTGGACGCCGCCGCGGCGCTGCCGCGGGCGGCGGTGGAGGCGTTCGGGCGTCTCGACGTCGTGGTGAACAACGTGGGCGGCACGATCCCGCAGGCCTACCTCGACACGACGGTGGAGTACCTGGAGGAGGCGTTCCGGTTCAACGTCGGCATCGCGCACGCGGTGACCCGGGCGGCCGTCCCGCTGATGCTCGCGGACGGGGGCGAGGGCGCGGTCGTCAACATCTCCTCGGTGATGGGCCGCGTCACCGGCCGGGGCTACCTGGCGTACGGCACGACCAAGGCGGCGTTCGCGCACTACACCCGGCTCGCCGCCGACGACCTCGCCCCGCGCGTCCGCGTCAACGCCGTCGCCGCCGGGGCGGTGGCGACCTCCGCGCTGGAGATCGTCACCGGGGACGAGGGCCTGCGCCGGCAGATCGAGGACAACACTCCGCTGGGGCGCATCGGCGACCCGGAGGAGATCGCGGCGGCGGTGCTGTTCCTGGCCTCCCCGGCCGGCTCGTTCGTCACCGGGCGGGTCATCGAGGTGGACGGCGGCACCGACCGGCCGACGCTGGATCTCGGCCTGCCCGACCTGTGAGGGGCTGTACATGACACATCGCGTGGTGCTGTGGGGGACCGGCAACGTGGGGCGCAACGCCCTCATCGGCATCAACGCCCGGCCCGACCTGGAGCTGGCCGGCGTCTGGGTCTCCAACCCGGACAAGGTGGGCCGCGACGCGGGCGAACTCGCCGGCCTCGGACACCTCGGCGTGACCGCGACCGGCGACGCCGACGCGGTGCTGGCGACGCGCCCCGACTGCGTCGTGTACACCTCGATGGCCGACGTACGGCTGGACGAGGCGATGGAGGACCTGACCCGGATCCTGCGCGCCGGAGTGAACGTCGTCTCCAGCAGCCCGGTCTTCCTGCAGTTCCCCGACGAGGCGATGGGCGCGCCGATCCACCGCGCGGCGCTGGACGGCGGCGCCTCCATCTGGGTGAACGGCATCGACCCCGGCTTCGCCAACGACTGGCTGCCGCTGGCGATCACCGGCATCAGCGAGCGGATCACCCAGGTCCGCTGCATGGAGATCCTCAACTACTCCACCTACGCCCAGCCGACCGTGCTGTTCGACGTGATGGGCTTCGGCCGCCCGATGGACGAGACGCCGCTGCTGCTCTCGCCGGGCGTGCTGTCCCTGGCGTGGGGCAGCGTCGTGCGCCAGCTCGCCGCCGGGCTGGAGGTCGAGCTGGACGAGGTCGAGGAGTGGCACACGCGACTGCCCGCGCCGGAGACGTTCGAGATCGACGCGGGAACGGTGGAGAAGGGCACGGCCGCCGCCCTGCGCTTCGAACTGCGCGGCATGCGCGCCGGCCGTCCGGTGATCGTGCTGGAGCACGTGACGCGGCTACGGGACGACCTGGCTCCGGACTGGCCACAGCCCGCCGGGCACGGCTGTTACCGGGTGGAGGTCACCGGCGAACCGAACTACACCGTCGACCTGCGCCTGCTGGGCACGAACGGCGACCACAACACGGCGGGCCTCAAGGCGACCGCGATGCGCCTGGTCAACGCCGTCCCCGCCGTCGTCGCCGCCTCACCGGGCCTGCTCACCGCCCTGGACCTGCCGCTGGTCACCGGGCGGGGCCTGGTCGGCGGAGGCTCCTGATCAGTTCGCGTGCGCGGCGAAGAGCCTCCCGGACGCCTCGACCAGGCGGCGCAACACGTCGTCGGCGGGGTCCGGGACGGCCTCCAGCGGGAACCAGCGCAGGTCGTCGGACTCCGCACTGATCTGCAGGCGGGCGGCCGGCGGGGCGACCGCGGTGTACTGCACGTCCAGGTGGTAGGACCCGCCGTGGCACCAGACGCGGTGCCGGTCGACGCGGACCGGGCCCGGCAGGAGGCGCAGGCCCTCGATACCGGACTCCTCCGCGGCCTCCCGCAGCGCGGCCTCGGCCAACGACGTGTCGGCCCGCTCGCAGTGGCCGCCCAGCTGCAGCCACATCTTCGCCTTCGGATGCAGGGTCAGCAGCACCCGCTCGCCGGTCGCGTCGAGCACCGCCGTGCTCGCGGTCAGGTGGCCCGCCACACACTCGCGCCACATCCCGTCCGCGTGCTCGGCCAGATGCGCGAGGAACTCCCGTCGCAGCGCGTCCTGACCGGCGTCGGACGGGCACCAGTCCGACAGCACCCGCACGGCGTCGGCGTGCAGTCCGGCGCTCGCGAGACCTCCTTCGTCGGCCTCGCGAGCAAAGGGGCTGTGTTCGCCGGTTCGCTCGCTTCGCTCGCTCACAGCTCCTCGTCCGGCTTCTCGCCTGAGCCGTCGGACTCGTCGGTCCTGGGCTCGGTGAAGTCCGTGATGTCGATGTCGGTGTCCTTGGCCTCGACGAACGCCGTCGGGTCGTCGAGGTCCTCGGCGGTCGGCATCAGGTCCGGGTGCGCCCACACGGCGTCGCGGCCGTCGTTGCCCCGGGCCTCGCCGAGCGCGGCCCACAGGGCCGCGGCCTCGCGCAGCCGCCGCGGCCGCAGCTCCAGGCCGACGAGCGTCGCGAACGTGCGCTCCGCCGGCCCGCCGGTGGCACGCCGCCGGCGCACCGCCTCCGCCAGGCGTACGGCGGACGGCAGCCGGTCCTTCGCCGCGGCGTTCACCACCGTGTCCACCCAGCCCTCGACCAGCGCGAGCATCGTCTCCAGCCGGGCCAGCGCCGCCTTCTGCTGCGGCGTCTCCTCCGGGGTGAGGGACAGCTCGCCGCCGAGCGCCTGCTGGAGCGCCTCCGGGTTGGTCAGGTCCACCCCGGACACGGCGTCCTCGATCTTGGACAGGTCGACGGTGATGCCGCTCGCGTAGTCCTCGACCGCGCGCAGCAGGTGCGAGCGCAGCCACGGCACATGCTCGAACAGCCGCTGGTGCGCGGCCTCGCGCAGCGCGAGGTAGACGCGGACCTCGTCCTCTTCGATCTCCAGGCCCTCACCGAACGCGCGGATGCCCGAGGGCAGCAGCGCCCCGACGCCGGGAGGCGCCAGCGGCAGGCCGATGTCGCTCGATCCGACGACCTCCAGGGCCAGGGCTCCGAGCGCCTGCCCCGCCTGGCCCCCGACCATCGCGCCCGCCATCTGCTTCACCATGCCGACGAGAGGCCCGGCCACGGCCTGCATCTCATCAGGCATCGCCGAGCCCATCGACTCGACCATGCGGGCGGCCATCGGGTCGCAGATCGTCGACCACACCGGCAGGGTGTGCTCGATCCACTCGGACCGGCTCCACGCCTGCGGGGTGCGGATGCCGGCGGGGTGGGTCGTCACCTCGTTCAGCCACAGGTCGGCCAGGCGCAGCGCCTCGACGACCGCGCGACGCTGGGCGTCGAGCACGGACGGGTCGCCCTTCTCGGCCACCTGGTGACGGGCGATGTCCTTGGCGAGGTTCCAGTTCAGCGGCCCGCCGCCGGGGGACTGGTTGGACAGCATGTCGGCGAACTGGTGCAACATCGCGGCGAAGTCCTGCATGTTGCCCGCGCCGAACGGATCCTGCTTTCCAGGGTCGTTCTCGTCTCCGGGCTCGCTCGGGCGGTTGAACCCGAAGGGGATGTCACTCACGAGAACTCCTTCACCGACCCCGCACGAAGAGTGCTGTGCCTCCATGGCTCATCATGGGCCCTCCGTCGTCGGAGGGGAGACCAGGGCGCGTGCTTTTTCGTTCGCTCGCTCCGCTCGCTCACGGGCCCTACCTCGTGCAGGATGAATAGGTCACAACCTTCACGTTATCCGGTCGCAGCCCGGGGGCGTGCGATAGGAGGACTCGCTCGACTTGAGTACACGACAGGTTCGCCCACGGCGTAGCGCGGGCCCCGTCGTCGCCGTCACGGGGGCGGCGGACGGCATCGGGCGCGCGCTGGTCGCCCGGCTCGCCGCTTCGGCGGACGTCAGAAAGGTCGTCGCCCTGGACGACCATCGGGGAGACGTGCCGGGGGTCACCTGGCGGGTCGTCGACATCCGTGATCCACAGCTCACCAGCCGCATCTCCGACGTCGACGTGATCGTCCACCTCGACATCGACCAGTCACCGGAGACCGATCACCGCGAGCGCCGCGCGTACAACGTCCGCGGCACGCAGACCGTGATCACCGCCGCGGCGGCGGTACGGGTCCGGCGGGTGATCCTGGTGACGAGCGCCATGGTCTACGGGGCCCAGGAGGGCAACCCCGTACCCCTGCCGGAGGACTCGCCGACGGCGGCGGAGTTCGACGACGGCATCGTCGGCGACTTCCTGGAGATCGAGGAGCTCGCGGGCATGGCGCCCGTGGCGCATCCCGGCATGACCGTCACGGTGCTGCGTCCGGCGGCGCTCGTCGGACCGGGCATCGACACGGTCGTGACCCGCCACTTCGAGGCCCCGCGCCTGCTCACGGTCAAGGGCACCGCGCAGCGCTGGCAGTTCTGCCACGTCGACGACCTGGTCACGGCCCTCGATCTCGCCGTCTCCGGTGAGGTCTCCGGCCGGCTCGCGGTCGGCTGCGAGGGCTGGCTGGAGCCGGAGGAGGTCGAGGAGATCACCGGACGCCGGCGTTTCGAACTGCCCGCGGCGATCACCTTCGGCACGGCCCAGCGCCTGCACCGTATCGGGGTCACCCCGGCGCCCGCCACCGACCTGCACTACGTCGTCTACCCGTGGGTGGCCGACTGCGCCACCCTGCGCGAGGCCGGGTGGAAACCCTCGCGCGACAACGCCGAGGCGCTGAACGCTCTGCTCGAGGAGGTCGCGGGACGCCACGCGCTCGTCGGACGCCGGCTGGCGCGCAAGGAGGCGACCATGGCCACCGCGGCGGGCGCGACCGTCGCCGTCATCGGCACCGCCGCGATCGTCCGGCGGGCGCGCCGGAAACGCCGGGGATAGTTCGGCGCGCTCGCCGTTGCGGCCACGTCCGGCGGAAGGCGGTCGCACCTGCGGGCGGTTCCGCGCGTCCTGGCTCGCAGGGGCCATGACGGGCGCGGTCTGAGCGCCTGGAGTGGCGGGGTAGCGTTCGTCAGGTGAACGTGATCCGCCTTGCCGAACTCCGTGACACGCCGCTGTCCGCAGACGAGGTGCTCGCCGCCGTCGCCGACGCGGGCGCGGGCGGTACGGCGATCTTCGTCGGCACCGTGCGCGACGAGGACCACCGTCGCGCGGTGTCCGGATTGGGCTACACGGCGCACCCTCAGGCCGTCGACCGGCTGCGCGTCGTGATGGAGAAGGTCGCCGCCGACTACGACGTGCGCGCCATCGCCGCCGTCCACCGGGTCGGCGACCTCGCCGTCGGTGACCTCGCGGTGGTCGTCGCCGCGGCCTGCGCGCACCGCGCCGAGGCGTTCGAGGCCTGCCGCACGCTGATCGACGATCTCAAGGCCGAGGTCCCGATCTGGAAACACCAGGTCTTTGCCGACGGCGGAGACGAATGGGTGGGGATTGGGTGATTTGTCGCCCGAGATGCTGGTTACGTAAGTTGTGACCGGTTTTCGGGAGGTGACGCCGCATGTCCGTCCTGGCGTGGTGGGTCGTCCCGGTGACCGTCGCGCTGCTCGTGGGCGCGATCATCCGCCTTTGGGCGCGCCGGCCCCGTATGCGACGCAGTTTCGAAGAGGTCGAATACTTCAAACGCTTCCTCGACGCGCTGAGACGGAACAGCGCCGAGAGGGGGCGACGGGGCGGTCGATCGACCGCGTAGGCTTCCGGGCATGTCCCGTCGTGCTGCCACCCTTATCTTCGCGAGCGTGCTCATTCTCGTACTGGGCATGGTGGGGGCCTTCATTCCCGTGCCGTACGTCGCGCTGCGTCCGGGGCCCACCACCAACACGCTCGGGCAACTCGGCAAGGTGCCGCTCATCCAGATCAGCGGCGCCAAGACCTATCCCAAGAGCGGGCACCTCAACTTCGTGACCGTCGCGTACCAGGGCGGGCCGGGCAACCGCATCGACCTGTTCACCGCCCTGCGCGGCTGGGTCGACCCCGACGTGGCGATCGTGCCGGAAGAGGCGATCTTCCCCAAGAACGTCTCGACCAAGAAGGTCGAGCAGGAGAACACCGCGGAGATGGCCGACTCCCAGGAGTCCGCCACCGCGGCCGCCCTGCACGAGCTGAACATGCCGATGACCACCACGGTCGTCGTCGACTCGGTGCAGCAGGGCCTGCCCGCGACGGGCAAGCTGCGGCCCGGCGACCAGATCGTCGCCGTCGACGGCACGCAGATCAAGCAGGTGCCCCAGGTCAGCACGGTGATCGGCAAGCACGAGCCGGGGCAGACGGTGAAGTTCACCATCCGGCGCGCGGGCAAGGACTCCTCCGTCGACGTGGGCACGGTCGCCTCTCCGGACAAGAGCACCCCCGGCAAGCCCGTCGTCGGCGTGGTGCTGCGCGAGAAGTTCCAGTTCCCCGTCCAGGTGAAGATCAGCGTCGGCGACGTCGGCGGGCCGAGCGCCGGCCTGATGTTCTCGCTGGGGATCTACGACAAGCTGAGCCCGCAGGATCTCACCGGCGGGAAGTTCGTCGCGGGCACGGGCACGATCACCCCGGAGGGCCAGGTGGGCCCGATCGGCGGTATCCAGCAGAAGATGGTCGCCGCTCGCCACGCCGGCGCCACGGTCTTCCTCACGCCCGCGCAGAACTGCTCCGACGCCGTGGCCTCCGCGCCCAAGGGGCTCCGGCTCGTACGGGTCGACACCATGCACGGGGCGCTGCAGGCGCTGAGCGCGCTGCGCACCGGGCAGGGGTCCGTGCCCGCCTGCCCGTCGAAGTGATCAGCCGAGCGTCGTGATCAGCTGAGCGTCGCGGCCAGCGCTTCGGCGAGGGCCGGGACGAGCTCGGGGCCCGACATCACCTGATCGTCGCTGTCGTGGCCGCGCAGCCGCATCGCCGAGTGCCGGGAGCCGTCGCGCAGCACGCCCACGACGAGGCGTACGTCCTCCCGGCCCGGGTGCCGGGCCGCCCAGCCGCTCGGGTCCTCGTCGGGCATGTCGTCCTCCGCGCCGTCGGGCAGCAGGATGCGCTCGACCGCGAGGGCACAGCCGGTGACGCCGCCCGGCCATTCGATGCCGGCGAGGACGTCGTCGATCGGCTTGTCGACGGGCAGGGCGGGCTGCTCGAGCGCGGCCAGCCGTCCGGCGACGTCCGGAACGCCGAGCCGCCGGGCGAGATCGGGTTCGTTCTCATGGAGCTCGGGGGCTTCGACCAGCGCGTAGAGACGCGGCGCGGCATCCCAGCCGGCGCCCGCGACATGGCGTTCGAGCTCGACCACAAGCTCTTCCAAAGGGCTCACCAGTCCATTTTTTCACCGTCCGCACGGGGGTTTTCGCCGGAGGTGGCCCGTCGTGTACGGGAACCTGGGGATGCCTCGGTAAGTTGCCTTCACAGACACCCGGCGAAGGGGGACGGTCGTGAGCTTCCGGAGCCCAGGTAGCGGCCGCGTCAACGTGAGGCGATCACGGCTCCTGCTGCCCGTGATCATCACCCTGGTGATCCTCGTCGCGGCCTTCCTCGCCTTCACCGCGATCTGGACCGACGTGCTGTGGTACCGCTCCGTCGGATTCTCCTCGGTCTACACCAAGCAGATCACCACCCGGGTCCTGCTGTTCTTCTCCGGCGGCCTGATCATGGTCGTGCTGCTCGGCGCCAACGTCGTGACGGCCTACCGGCTCCGGCCCGCGTACCGGCCGTCCTCCGCCGAGCAGCAGGGCCTCGACCGCTACCGCAGCGTCGTGGACCCCCACCGGCGGATCATCCTCATCACGGTCCTCGCCCTGATCGGCCTGCTCACCGCGTCGGCCGCCGCCGGTCAGTGGCGCACCTGGCTGGCGTTCCTCAACCGCCAGCCGTTCGGCATCAAGGACCCGCAGTTCCACAAGGACATCTCGTTCTTCGTGTTCACCTATCCGCTGCTGCGGATCGTGCTCGACTACCTGTTCACCGCGGTGATCCTGACGTTCATCGCCTCGCTGATCGTGCACTACCTGTACGGCGGCGTGCGGGTGCAGGGCGAGGGACCGCGGGTCAGCACGGCCGCCCGCGTGCACCTGTCGGTGCTGTTCGGCGTGTTCGTGCTGCTCAAGGCCGTGGCGTACTGGTTCGACCGGTGGGGCCTGGCCCACTCCGAACGCGGCGTGGTCACCGGCCCGTCCTACACCGACGTCAACGTGGTGCTGCCCGCCAAGACCATCCTCGCCGTGATCGCGCTGATCTGCGCCCTGATGTTCTTCGCCACCTTCATCCGCCGGGGCGCCATGCTGCCGGGTATGGCCTTCGGCCTGCTGGTGCTGTCGGCCATCCTCATCGGCGGTGTGTTCCCGCTGCTGATCCAGACCTTCCACGTCAAGCCGAGCGAGGCCGACAAGGAGTCCAGGTACATCGGGCGCAACATCACCGCCACCCGCACGGCGTACGACGTCAACGACACCAGGGTCACCGACTTCACCCCGAGCGCCAAGCTCTCCCCGGAACAGGCGAAGAAGGAGACCTCGACCCTGCCCAACGTGCGCCTGCTCGACCCGGCCGTGGTCTCGCCGACGTACCAGCAGCTCCAGCAGATCAAGGGCTTCTACAAGTTCCCCAACCCGCTCGACATCGACCGGTACCCCGACCCCACCGGCGGCAACGCGCTGCGCGACACCATCGTCGCCGTCCGCGAGGTGGACGGCCCGCCCGCCGGCCGGCGCAACTGGATCAACAGCCACCTCGTCTACACGCACGGCTACGGGTTCGTGGCGGCCCCCGGCAACCAGGTCGACGCCCAGGGCGCCCCCGCCTTCACCGAGAAGGACATCCCGCCGACGGGCACGCTCGGGGTCACCCGTCCGCAGGTGTACTTCGGCGAGCGCTCCCCGTCCTACTCCGTCGTCGGCGGCGGCGACCGCGAACTCGACTACCCCGACGACAAGAGCCCCACCGGCCAGCACAACAGCTCCTACGCCGGCAAGGGCGGTGTATCGATCGGATCGCTGTTCAACCGGACGCTCTACGCGCTCC
>NZ_CP109433.1:7840000-9095000 GCF_036227085.1 Actinoallomurus sp. NBC_01490 | reverse complement strand
TGAAGCGCGGGTAAGACCGTGTGGAGGACCGAACCCACCAGGGTTGAAAACCTGGGGGATGACCTGTGGGTAGGGGTGAAAGGCCAATCAAACTCCGTGATAGCTGGTTCTCCCCGAAATGCATTTAGGTGCAGCGTCACGTGTTTCTTGCCGGAGGTAGAGCTACTGGATGGCCTAGGGGGCCGACAAGCTTACTGAAGTCAGCCAAACTCCGAATGCCGGTAAGTGAGAGCGTGGCAGTGAGACTGCGGGCGATAAGGTTCGTAGTCGAGAGGGAAACAGCCCAGATCATCGGCTAAGGCCCCTAAGCGTGTGCTAAGTGGTAAAGGATGTGGAGTTGCCGTGACAACCAGGAGGTTGGCTTAGAAGCAGCCATCCTTGAAAGAGTGCGTAATAGCTCACTGGTCAAGTGATTCCGCGCCGACAATGTAGCGGGGCTCAAGCACATCGCCGAAGCCGTGGCATCCCAACATGTCCCTAGTCAGTGCCCTTGTGGTGCTGGTTCAGGGGTTGGGGTGGGTAGGGGAGCGTCGTGTGGGCGGTGAAGCGGCGGCGTGAGCCAGTCGTGGAGGCCACACGAGTGAGAATGCAGGCATGAGTAGCGAATGAGGGGTGAGAAACCCCTCCGCCGGATGACCAAGGGTTCCTGGGGCAGGCTAATCCGCCCAGGGTAAGTCGGGACCTAAGGCGAGGCCGAGAGGCGTAGTCGATGGACAACGGGTTGATATTCCCGTACCCGCTGACACGCGCCCATGCTGAACCCGCGGATACTAACCGTGCGGACTCTGCTTGGTTCCTTCGGGGATCTTGTCGGGGCGAGTGTGGGACCTGATGTGGTAGTAGGCAAGTGATGGGGTGACGCAGGAGGGTAGCTCAGCCCAGGCGGTGGTTGTCCTGGGGTAAGCATGTAGCCCGTACCATAGGTAAATCCGTGGTGCATGTGGGTGAGATGTGATGCCGAGCCGATTTAGGTGAAGTGAGTGATCCCATGCTGTCGAGAAAAGCCTCTAGCGATGTGTGTCGGCGGCCCGTACCCTAAACCGACTCAGGTGGTCAGGTAGAGAATACCGAGGCGTTCGGGTGAACTGTGGTTAAGGAACTCGGCAAATTGCCCCCGTAACTTTGGGAGAAGGGGGGCCCCTGCTGGTGACCGGACTGGCTCTGTGGAGCTGGTGGGGGTCGCAGATACCAGGGGGAAGCGACTGTTTACTAAAAACACAGGTCCGTGCGAAGTCGTAAGACGCTGTATACGGACTGACGCCTGCCCGGTGCCGGAACGTTAAGAGGACTGGTTAGCCCTTTCGGGGGTGAAGCTGAGAATCTAAGCGCCGGTAAACGGCGGTGGTAACTATAACCATCCTAAGGTAGCGAAATTCCTTGTCGGGTAAGTTCCGACCTGCACGAATGGCGTAACGACTTCCCCACTGTCTCAACCACAGGCCCGGTGAAATTGCAGTACGAGTAAAGATGCTCGTTACGCGCAGCAGGACGGAAAGACCCCGGGACCTTCACTATAGCTTGGCATTGGCGTTTGGAGCGTCTTGTGTAGGATAGGTGGGAGACTGTGAAGCGGTGACGCCAGTTATCGTGGAGTCGTTGGTGAAATACCACTCTGGTCGTTTTGAGCGTCTAACCCGCACCCGTGGATCCGGGTGGGGGACAGTGCCTGGTGGGTAGTTTAACTGGGGCGGTTGCCTCCTAAAGAGTAACGGAGGCGCCCAAAGGTTCCCTCAGCCTGGTTGGCAATCAGGTGTTGAGTGCAAGGGCACAAGGGGGCTTGACTGTGAGACAGACATGTCGAGCAGGTGCGAAAGCAGGGCCTAGTGATCCGGCACCACCGTGTGGATGGGGTGTCGCTCAACGGCTAAAAGGTACCCCGGGGATAACAGGCTGATCTTGCCCAAGAGTCCATATCGACGGCAAGGTTTGGCACCTCGATGTCGGCTCGTCGCATCCTGGGGCTGGAGTAGGTCCCAAGGGTTGGGCTGTTCGCCCATTAAAGCGGCACGCGAGCTGGGTTTAGAACGTCGCGAGACAGTTCGGTCCCTATCCGCTGTGCGCGTAGGAGACTTGTGAGGGTCTGTCCCTAGTACGAGAGGACCGGGACGGACGAACCTCTGGTGTGCCAGTTGTACCGCCAGGTGCATGGCTGGTTGGCTACGTTCGGTCGGGATAACCGCTGAAAGCATCTAAGCGGGAAGCCTTCCTCGAGATGAGGTCTCCCAACCTTTCATGGTTGTAAGGCCCCCAGCTAGACGACTGGGTTGATAGGCCGGAGATGGAAGCATCGTAAGGTGTGGAGTTGACCGGTACTAATAGGCCGAGTGGCTTGAACACACTTATTTTGTTCGCGTTCACTGTGCGGTTCCCGGGACACGACCGGGAACCATTTTCCGCTGGTTTTGTTCTGTTAAGCGTTTCGGTGGTCATAGCGGTGGGGAAACACCCGGTCCCATTCCGAACCCGGAAGTTAAGCCCTCCAGCGCCGATGGTACTGCACCGGGGACGGTGTGGGAGAGTAGGACACCGCCGGACATCAACATAGATAAAGGAAAGAGGAGAGGTGACCCCGCGGTCAACGCGGCGGGTCCCTCTCCTCTTTCTGCTTTTCCGGCGCATTTTCGTCGGTGCCGGCCGGCGGTAAAAACGATTGCTCTGGGCTGAGCGGACCGTCTATCGTCTGTTCCGCCGGTGATCGAACATGAAAGGGCGATGCCTGTGCCTGCGACCCGCTGACGGGTCGCTGCGCTGTTCCCCGCTGGACGCATGTCCGGCGTTGGCTGTTGGAGGGTCCGTTCTGACAAGTGTCACGGAACTCTTTCTTCGCTCCAGTCAAGAAGGACCCTCTCGTGTTCGCATCCTTCGAATCCGACGTGCACGCGTACCTGCGCGCCGCAGCCGGCGACCGGGCCGTTCGCGCCAGGCCGTTCACCGTCCGCATCGATCCTCACGACGCCGGACTCTTCTTCAACTACGCCATCCCCGATGATGGGGCCGAGCCGACTAGAGACCAGGTACGGCGGCTCGCGGAGATCTTCATCCGGCACTCACGGACGCCACCCTGGAGTATCTTCCGGCCGCCGCTCCACGCGTCGAGGAGGCGCTGGTCGCCTCCGGGTTCACCGCCGAACGGCGGCTGCCGATCCTGACCTGCAAGCGCGCTGGTGCCGCGGGTCACCGGGCCGGTCGAGGTCATCCTCGCCGAGACCGACGCCCAGCTCCGGGAGGTCGCCCGCGCCCAGGGCGAGGCGTACGAGCAGCCACAGGTCACCGAGCACGACGTCGCGCGGCTGCGGAGTGTGCTGGACCGCGGCGGCCTGGTCGCGCTGGCCTTCGACACGACCACCGGCCAAGGGGTGGCCGGCGGCCAGGTCGGTCCGCCGCACGGGGGCGTGAGCGAACTCGCCCGCCATCGGTGTGCGCGTGGCCTACCGGCGTCGCGGGATCGCCTCCGCGCTCACCGCCACGCTGACGCGCGCCTGCGCGAACGCAGAGATCACCACCTTGTTCCTCATGCTGGAGAACGACGACGCCGAGCGGATCTATCACCGCGCCGGGTACCGGCGGGTCTCGGAGATCCTGCACATCTCGTTGCGGTGATCACGGGCGGCTTCCCGGCCTCCGTGGTGGCCGGGAAGCCGCGCACTGTGGCCCGAGCACCTACCTGAGACCGGGACCGGTCTGGCCGGAAACCTCGGTGATCGCCGGTGGCCGGCTTGCGGTGGAACGGTCAGTCGGACGGTGGGCGTAGCGTGTCGATGGCGGTTCTGAGTTCGCCGACACGCTGCTCCAGGACGCCCATCGCCTTGGCCGCCTCTTCGTCCTTCGACGTCCACTCGGACAGCACGCCCAGCTGCTGCTCCACGGCCGTCAGGCGCTCGCTGAGCTCGGCGGCGAACTCGCCCGACGGCGCGGCCGCGAACTGCGTGCGCAGCAGCTCCGACTGCTCACGCAGCTGCTGGTTCTTCCGGTGCAGCTCCACGAAGATCGACACCTTGGTCCGCAGCACCCACGGGTCGAACGGCTTGGAGATGTAGTCCACGGCGCCGGCGGCGTAACCGCGGAACGCGTAGTCCGGACCCGAGTCCATCGCGGTCAGGAAGATGATCGGCACCTCGCGCGTCTTTCGGCGGCGCTTGATCGCGCGGGCGATCTCGAAGCCGTCCATGCCCGGCATCACGATGTCCAGCAGGATCACCGCGAACTCGTTCGTCAGCAGGGCCCGCAGGGCTTCGTCGCCCGACCGGGCACGGATCATGTTCTGGTCGAGTGAGCTGAGGATCGCCTCGAGCGCGACGAGGTTCTCGTCGCGGTCATCGACCAACAGGATGTTCGCCTTCTCGGCCACGGTTCAAGCCTCCATCACGTGCGCGGCCGACTGAGCCACGCCCTCATGATGTCAAGAAGGTGGTCCGCGTCGACAGGCTTGGGCACATAGTCGGATGCGCCGGACTCGATGCTCTTCTCCCGGTCACCCTTCATCGCCTTCGCGGTGAGGGCGATGATCGGCAGATCGGCGAACTGCGGCATCCGGCGGATGGCCTCGGTGGTCGCGTAGCCGTCGAGCTCGGGCATCATGACGTCCATCAGGACGAGGTCGATGTCCTCGTTGCGGTCCAGCGTGTCGATCCCCTCGCGGCCGTTCTCGGCGTACAGCACCTCGATCCCGTACTGCTCCAGCACGCAGGTCAGCGCGAAGATGTTGCGCACGTCGTCGTCGACGATCAGGATCTTGCGGCCCGACAGCACCTCGTCGTCGATGGGGTTCTCGGCGTACTGCTCCTCCGCCTCGGGCAGCTCGAGCGTCGCCTGCGGGGCGGGGGGCGGCGGCTGCGGGGCGGGCCGACTCTCGCTGGGTGCGGCGAGCGCCGTGTCGACCGGCCCGGCATAGCGGACCGGCAGGTACAGCGTGAAGGTGCTGCCGTCGCCCGGGCGGCTGGACACGTGGATCTCGCCGCCGAGCAGCGCGGCGATGTCGCGGCTGATCGACAGGCCCAGCCCGGTGCCGCCGTAGCGCCGGCTCGTGGTGCCGTCCGCCTGCTGGAACGCCTCAAAGATCGACTTGAGGTTGTGCTCGTCGATGCCGATGCCCGTGTCGGTGACCGCTAGGCCGATCACGTCCGGGTTCTCGGCGAGCGACGGGTCGGCGAAGGTCACGTCCACCGGGCGCCGTACGGTCAGGCGCACCTCGCCGGAGGAGGTGAACTTGACCGCGTTGGACAGCAGGTTGCGCAGCACCTGCTGGAGCCGCTGCTCGTCGGTGTACAGCTCGTGCGGCAGGCCCGGCTCGGCGTACACGTCGAAGGCGAGCCCCTTGTCGGCGGCCATCGGCCGGAACGTGGCGTCGACGTAGTCGACCAGCTCCGACAGGGAGATGCGCTGCGGGTGCAGCTCCATCTTGCCCGCCTCGACCTTGGACAGGTCGAGCATGTCGTTGATGAGGCGCAGCAGGTCGCTGCCCGATTCGTGGATCGTCTTGATCAGCTCGACCTGCTTGGCCGTGAGGTTCTTGTCCGGGTTGCCGGCCAGGAGCTTGGCGAGCACGAGCAGGCTGTTGAGCGGCGTGCGCAGCTCGTGGGACATGTTGGTGAGGAACTCGGACTTGTAGCGCGACGACTGCGCGAGCTGCTCGGCGCGCTCCTCCAGCGTGCGGCGTGCCTGCTCGATCTGGAAGTTCTGCATCTCGATCGCGCGGTTCTGCTTGGCCAGCAGCGCCGCCTTCTCCTCCAGCTCGGCGTTGGAGCGCCGCAGCTCCGCCTGCTGGCGCTGCAGCTCGCTGGAGCGGTCCTGGAGCTCGACGGTCAGGCGCTGGGACTCGGCGAGCAGCGCCTCCGTACGGGAGTTGGCGGTGATCGTGTTGATCGTCACGCCGATGGTCTCCACGAACTGGTCGAAGAACGCCAGGTGGACCTCGCTGAACGGGCTGAACGACGCGAGCTCGATCGCGCCGAGCACGCGGTTCTCGAACAGGATCGGCAGCACGATGACGTTCGCCGGGGACGCCTGGCCCAGGCCCGTACCGATCGTGATGTAGCCCGGCGGGAGGTCGTCGACCAGGATCGGCTTGTGCTCGACGGCGGCCTGGCCGACGAGGCGGTCGCCGAAGGCGAAGCGGACCTTGTCGATCTGGTCCCTGCCCACGCCGTAGCCGGTCTTGAGCACCAGCTCACGGTCGCCGTCCTTCTCCTCGGCGAGGTAGAAGGCGCCGTACTGCGCGGAGGCGAGCGGGGTGACCTCGCTCATGATCAGCCGGGCGACCTCCATGAGGTCGCGGTGGCCCTGCATGAGGCCGGCGATGCGGGCGAGGTTGGTCTTCAGCCAGTCCTGCTGCTGGTTGGCGCGGGTGGTCTCGCGGAGGTTGGCCACCATCAGGTTGACGTTGTCGCCCAGCTCGGCGACCTCGCCGCGCGCCTCGACCGCGACCGACTTGCTCAGGTCGCCGCGGGCGACCGAGCTGGCCACCGACGCGATCGCGCGCACCTGCCGGGTCAGGTTGCCGGCCAGTTCGTTCACGCTCTCGGTGAGCCGCTTCCACGTGCCCGAGACGCCCTCGACCTCCGCCTGGCCGCCCAGCCGGCCCTCGCTGCCCACCTCGCGGGCCACACGCGTGACCTCGCCGGCGAACGCGGACAGCTGGTCGACCATCGTGTTGATCGTGGTCTTGAGCTCCAGGATCTCGCCCTGGGCGTCGACGTCGATCTTCTTGGTCAGGTCGCCGTTCGCGACCGCGGTGGTCACCTGGGCGATGTTGCGGACCTGGGAGGTCAGGTTGTCCGCCATGGAGTTGACGTTGTCGGTGAGGTCCTTCCAGACGCCGCTGACGCCGCCGACCTTCGCGCGGCCGCCCAGGTTGCCCTCGGTGCCCACCTCGCGGGCGACGCGGGTGACCTCGTCGGCGAACGCCGACAGCCGGTCGACCATCGTGTTGAGGGTGTCCTTGAGCTGGAGGATCTCGCCCTGGGCGTCGACGGTGATCTTCTTGGACAGGTCGCCGCCGGCCACCGCGGTCGCCACCTGGGCGATGCTGCGGACCTGGCCGGTGAGGTTGCCGGCCATGGAGTTGACGTTGTCGGTGAGGTCTTTCCAGACGCCGCTGACGCCGCTGACCTGTGCCTGGCCGCCGAGGCGTCCTTCGGTGCCGACCTCGCGGGCGACGCGGGTGACCTCGTTGGCGAAGCCCGACAGCTGGTCCACCATCGTGTTGAGGGTGTCCTTGAGCTGGAGGATCTCGCCCTGGGCGTCGACGGTGATCTTCTTGGACAGGTCGCCGTTGGCGACGGACGTGGCGACCTGCGCGATGTTGCGCACCTGGCCGGTGAGGTTGCCGGCCATGGAGTTGACGTTGTCGGTGAGGTCCTTCCAGACGCCGCTGACGCCGCTGACCTGTGCCTGGCCGCCGAGGCGTCCTTCGGTGCCGACCTCACGGGCCACACGCGTCACCTCGTCGGCGAACGACGAGAGCTGGTCGACCATGGTGTTCACGGTCTCCTTCAGCTCCAGCAGCTCGCCGGTCGCCTCGACCGTGACCTTGCGGGTCAGATCGCCCTTGGCCACCGCGGTGGTCACCAGCGCGATGTCGCGCACCTGGCCGGTCAGCCGGCTCGCCATGGCGTTGACCGCGCCCGTGACGTCGCGCCAGCGGCCCGACATCTCCCGTGGCTTGGCCTGGCCGCCCAGGCGTCCCTCCGCGCCGACCTCGCGGGCCAGCTGGGTGACCTCCGCGGCGAACTCGTCGAGGTGCTCGACCATGCGGTTGACGCCCGAGCCCATCCGCAGCAGCTCGCCGCGCCAGGGCCGGGTGCCGGTGTCGAGCTCGATGCGCTGGCTCAGATCACCGTCGGCGACCGCGTCGGCCACCCGGGCCATCGCGGTCGCGGACTGCACCAGCGTGTCGATCAGCGCGTTGGCGGCGGCGTTGCCGGTCGCCCAGGCGCCCTCGCCGTTGGCGCCGAGCCGCTCGTCGATCCGGCCTTCGTGACGAACCTCACGTTGCACGCGGACGAGTTCCCCGGTCAGATGGCCCGCACGCGCCTGGACATCATTGAAGACGGAGGCGATCTCGGCCAGGACGTCATCACCGGAGGTATCGAGTCTGGTCTCGAAATCTCCGTCGCGCAGGGCGCTGAGCGCGTCGAGGACGGGCCGCAGGTCAGCCTCGTCATACTGGACGCTCACCGGTGCATGGGACGTGCTTCGAGGCATTAACTTGCACCTCGCCTTCCATGCGACGTGGTCGGGGATATGTACAGCCCACCCGGGGAATCTGCCACGATGGCAGCGTCGTGCATCCCCGAGACGAATCCAAGTGACTGTGGAGAAGAACCCAAAGAGGTACGCGACCTTCCCGCCGGAGGTCGCGTCAGTAGCGGCTGCACGGCGTTTTGTCGGGGACACGCTTCGTAACTGGGGCGTCGACGAGGTGGACGACGCCATGCTACTCACCAGCGAACTGGTTACGAACGCAATCGTCCACGCGGGGACCGAGGTCGAGGTCGTCTGCGAGGCGCTCGGCGGCCAGGTGAGGGTCGAAGTCCACGATCGCCACCAGGCGCGGCGCATCCCCGTCCCCGGCGACCAGGTGAGCGGGCGCGGGCTGCTGTTCCCCGAGACGCTCGCGCTCTCCTGGGGCGTCACGTACGGCCAGGGCGACAAGCAGGTCTGGTTCACCATCCCCGGGGTCTCGGGGGAGAAGCCACCGCCTCCGCCGCCCTCGTACGAGGAGATGGTGACCGCGCCGCGGCCCAGCCGGCCGACCGTCGACGAGCTGGCCCACCGCACCGCACAGAGCGCGCAGGACGCCCTCGGAGCCGACTGCGTGTACGTCCTGCTGACCGAGGACGACGCCGACCTCGTGCTCAAGGCGACCTCCGGCGTACGGCCCGAGGGCACGGCGCTGGAGATGGGGCTGGAGGGCGCCACCGTCGGCGGACGGGGCGTCTACGCGGACCTGGGCGGCAGCCCGTACAACCTGCCCGCGCTGCAGGCCGCGGGGATCCGCTCGCTCGTCACCGCGCCGTTCGTGGTCGACGGCCGGGGCATCGGGCTGATCATCGCCGCCTCGCGCGACGCGGCCCACTTCAACGAGTCCGACGTCGAGCGCCTCCAGCAGGTCGCCGACCGGCAGGCGCCGTCGCTCGAACGCGCCCGTCTGATGGAGCTGGAGCGGGCCCGGCGCGGCTGGCTCGGCTTCCTCGCCGAGGCGAGCAGCCTGCTCGCCGGCACCCTCGACCAGCAGATGACCATGGCGCTGGTGTCGCAGCTGATCGTGCCCCGCCTGGCGACCTGGTGCGCGCTGTTCACCGTACGGGACAACGCGACGGCGCTCCCGGCGTACGCCTGGCACGCCGACGAGACGATGGTGGCCGACCTGCGCGAGCTGCTCGAGCTGCTCCCGCCGGCGCCGCCGCCCGCCGAACCCGGGCCGTGGGAGGGCTTCGGGGCCGCGCCCAGCGAGGGCATGCCGCCCACCGCGCACCGGGTCACCGGTGACGTCGCTCACGTTTTCCCGCTGCTGGCGCGCGGGCGCAGCATCGGCATGCTGGTCGTCGGCGGCCCGAAGGGCGCCCGGTTCAACCGCGACATGCTGGAGCTGACCGAGGACCTCGCCGGGCGCGCGGCGCTCGCGATCGACAACGCACGGCTGTACGAGGAGCAGGCGGACATGAGCCGTACGCTCCAGCGCAGCCTCCTGCCGCCGGAGATCCCGGTCATCCCGGGTCTGGACGTGTCCGTGGTGTACGAACCGGCCGGTGAGAGCAGTGAGGTCGGCGGCGACTTCTACGACGTGTTCAGCGTGGGCTCGCGGTGGCGCTTCGCCATCGGCGACGTGTGCGGCACCGGGCCGGAGGCGGCGTCGGTGACCGGCCTGGCCCGCCAGACGCTGCGCATCCTCGGCCGGGAGGACTACTCCATCCCCGAGGTCCTGCAGCGCCTCAACGCCCTCATCCTGGACGAGGGATCGCGCGCGCGGTTCCTGACGCTGCTGCACGGGGAGGTCGAGCCGCAGGAGGACGGCAGCGCCCGCGTGACGTACGCGACGGCGGGCCATCCGCCGCCGCTGTTCCTCAGCCCGGCCGGCACGGTCGACGGCGAGGACGAGTCCGACCTGATGCTCGGGGCGTTCCCCGAGGCGGAGTTCTCCGTCCGGACGGTCACCCTCGAGCCGGGGCACCTCCTGCTCGGGTTCACCGACGGCGTGACCGAGCGGCGCAACGGCGACCGGCTGCTGGGCGACGACCAAGGGCTCGAACGCATCCTCGCGGGCTGTGCGGGGCTGGGCGCCGGGGCGGTCGCCGCCAAGGTCAGCCGCGCCGTGCGCGGTTTCTCCAGCGAGCCCTCGCACGACGACATGGCGATGATCGTCCTGCGTATCGAGGAGTGAGGCGCCTCAGCCGGCGAACAGGCGCGTGGTGTCGGCGCCGACGAGGTCGAGCACCCGGCCGGTGAAGTAGACGGTGCCGAGGACGACGATCCGTTCCCCGAACGAGGCCAGCCGCCCGGGCGTGAGATCGGCGATGTCGAGCCCGTCGCGCGTCCGCGTGAACCGCAGGCTCTCCCGGTCGGGCATCCGCACCGTGGTCACCGGCAGGCCGTCGAGCGCGGCCAGCACGCCCTCCAGGTCCTTGTGGTCGGGCAGGCAGACCAGAACGCGGTCGATCCGGTCCCAGCGGCGGTACGCCTCCGCGAGCGCGGCGGCGGCGCCGTTCCCCTCGACGGCGGAGTCGACGAGGAGGGTGGCCCCGGGGATCGTGTGCCACGAGACGCGCCCGGGGAGCCGTACGGAGGCCAGAACCTCGGCCGTACGCGCGGCGTCCGCGGCGGGCCGGCCCGTCACCTGAAGCAGCCGCCGCGCGGCGGCGCAACCCAGGAGTGCGTTGGGCCGGTGGGGTCCGGAGAGCGCGGAAAGGCCTGAGAGCGCAGAGAGCTCGGAGACCTCAGAGGAGCCGGGGAGCCCCGGGAGTTCGACCGGGCGGCCGGTACGGCCGGCGACCGTCGCCTCGATCGCCGCCGCGACGTCCGGCGTCTGCGGCAGCGAAACGACCGCCCGCGTGAGCTCCGAGACGACACCGGCCTTGTCCGCCGCGATCTCCGCGGGCGTGTCGCCGAGCACGCCGAGGTGCTCACCGAACACCTGGGTGATCGCCACGACCGTCGGCGGCACCAGGCTCACCTCGTCCGAGGCGCCGCCCATCCCGGCCTCCAGCACGACGACGTCGGCCCCGGCGTCGCGTGCGTACAGCAGCCCGGCGAGGGTGAACAGCCCGCTCGGCGAGAGGTACCCGGCCCCGTGCGGCGGCAGCGACCGGGCGGCGTCCCTGAGCCTGCGGCCGAGCCCGGCGAGGTCGCGCTCGGAGATCGCGGTCCCGTCGAGGCGGATCCGGTCGCTGTCACGACGCAGTCCGGGGCTGGTGACGGTCACCACGCGGCACCCGGCGGCCACGAGCCAGGCCGAGGCGTACGTGGCGGCGGTGCCCTTGCCCTTGGACCCGACCACGGTGAGGGCGGGAAGGCCCGGAAGGCCGAGTGTGTCGGCCAGTAGCGCCGCCCGCCTCAGGTCACGCCGGTCCCCGGGACGACGCCGTCCCCATTCGTCGTAGAAGAAGGCGGTGTCGCCCTCGTCCGTCATCATCGCCCCCTCCCGGCGCGGCAGTACACGTCAAGTTATCCACAGCCATCGGGTGAGTAGGCTGCTGAGCGTGACAGGGAGCAGTTATGAGGACGCCGTCGCCGGTATCAGGGCGCGCGGGGTCGAGTGGGACCTCGACCCGTCGCTGGACCGGATCCGGGACCTGGTCGACATCCTCGGCTCGCCGCAGCGGGCGTACCCGGTGATCCATGTCACGGGGACCAACGGCAAGTCGAGCACCGCGCGGATGATCGACGCGCTGCTCCGTGAGCGCGGTCTGCGGGTCGGCATGTACACCAGCCCCGAGCTGCACACCATGCGCGAGCGGATCAGCATCGACGGTGAGCCGGTCGGCGCGGAGCGCTTCGCCGAGCTGTACGACGACGTCCTGCCGTACGCCGAGATGGTCGACGCCAAGCACGACGTGAAGGTCTCGTTCTTCGAGATGCTGACCGCGATGGCGTTCGCCGCGTTCGCCGACGCTCCGGTCGACGTGGCCGTGGTCGAGGTCGGAATGGGGGGCGCCTGGGACGCCACCAACGTCGCCGACGGGGCCGTGGCCGTCGTCACGCCGATCGGGCTGGACCACACCGAGTACCTCGGGGACACCATCGAGGCGATCGCGGGCGAGAAGGCCGGGATCATCAAGGCCGAATCGATCGCGGTCCTCGCGCAGCAGCCCGTCGAGGCCGCCGAGGTGCTCCTGCGCCGTGCCACCGAGGTCGGCGCGACCGTCGCGCGCGAGGGCATCGAGTTCGGTGTCCTGCAGCGGGAGCTGGCGGTGGGCGGGCAGCGGGTCCGCCTCCAGGGCCTGCTCGGCGCCTACGACGAGGTGTTCCTGCCGCTGTTCGGCGACTACCAGGCGAGCAACGCCGCCTGCGCGCTGGCCGCGGTCGAGGCGTTCGCGCGCGGCCGGGCCACCGGCGAGCCGGGTGGTGACGACCAGCTGGACGCCGAGCTCGTACGCGCGGCGTTCGTCGGCACGCCCACACCCGGGCGGCTGGAGGTCGTGCGGACGGGCCCGACCGTCCTGGTCGACGCGACGCACAACCCGGCCGGCATGGCGGCCACCGTCGCGGCGATCACCGAGGAGTTCGGGTTCACCCGGCTGATCGGGATTCTCGCCGTCATGGCCGACAAGGACGTCCTGGGGGTGCTGGAGGAGCTCGAGCCGATCATCGACGAGTTGATCGTCACGCGTAACTCCTCCCCGCGTTCGATGTCCGCGCACGAACTGGCCGTGGTGGCACGCGATGTCTTCGGCGAAGATCGAGTCCATCTCGTGCCCCGGCTGGACGACGCGATCGACCAGGCGATCGGGCTCGCGGACGAGTCGGGGGAGTTCGCCGGGGCCGGGGTGTTGATCACGGGTTCGGTGGCGACGGCGGGCGATGCCCGCCTGCTGATGAAGGCGTCACAATGATCGGCGCGGGCCGGGAGTTCCGCGCCGCAAAGGCGGGTCGAGCGTGAGAAGACTGTGTGCCGTCGTCCTCGCCCTTCAGGCGGTGGTGACCGCTCTGTCGATTCCGGTGGCGATCTCCGTGTCGCACGCGGACGGCACGACGGCGGGTGTCGTGGGCGGCGTCCTGGCCGTGGCCGGGCTGGTCGTCGCGGGTCTGCTGCGGTTCCGGTGGGCGTACGTCGCCGGGAGCGTGTTGCAGATTCTGGTGATAGCGACCGGTTTCGTGGTGACGACGATGTTCGTTCTCGGGATCATTTTCGCCGCTCTGTGGGCGACGGCGATTTGGCTCGGATGGCGGGTGGAGGGCGCGCCGGCGCGCTAATGTCGGGTTGACTCTTCAGCGTTCCCCGTCGAACAAAATATAAATTCCAACAAAGCCGGACATTTACCGGATTTGGTGGAAGCGGGGATGACTCCGGGAGGCCGCCCGATGCCAGATCTTCCCGAAATTCACCCCGAAAGTCGCGACGCGCAACGGCGGGATCCGGCCGGCCTCGTCATTCTCCTCCTCGTTCTCGTCACCGCGATTCCCGCCGCGGTTCTCGTGCTGCCGAACACCGCGTCGTACGTCGTGCCGCAGGCCGCCCGCGACCTCGGCCTGTCGGGCGGCGACGCGGCCGGCTTCGTACGGGCGGCCGGCCTCGCGATGCCGGCGCTGCTGCTGACCACGCCGATCGCCGCCGTGCTGGCCCGCAGGCGGACTCCGTGGGGCGTGCTGTTCGGCGGCCTGGTCCTCATGCTCGGCGCCCAGGCGTCGGCCGCGTACGCCACCTCCGTGCCCCTCACCGGCCTCGTACGGGCCGTCGAGGGGGTCGGGGCGGGTGCCGTCCTGCCGGCGGCCCTCCTGCTCGCCTGTGAGCGCCCTGAACGCCGCCTGGCCACCGGTGTGTGGGCCGCGGCCCTCACCGGCTCCCTGCTGCTCGCCACGCCCGCCGTGCTGGCCGTCACGCCCGGACCGTACGGCGTCCACGCGCCGGAGTGGCGAGTGATCCTGCACCCGTACTGGTGGCTCGGGGCGGCCGCGCTCGTGGGCGCGGGCCTGCTGGGCGTGCTGCGCCTGCGCCCGTCCGCCGGAGCGGGCGTGCCGGCGCCCACGCGCGGGGAGCGCGTGCTGTTGCTGCTGCCGGTCGCGCCCGCCGCCGGGTTCGCCTTCCTCGCCGTCGTGACCACCTACACCTGGTCGCCGGGGGCCCAGCTCATCCTGGCCGCGTGCGCGGTCGCCGGGCTGCTCGGCATCGCCCTGGCCGGATCGCGCGGCGCCGTCACCGGCAGCCCGCTCGGCTACGCCGTGGTGATGGTCGCCGTGGGCCTGTTGGCGATGCCGGTGACCGGACCGCTGGCGGGGCTGCTGGGCGGGCGCGGCGCGCCGTTCGGGCCGTTCGCCGTGGGCGCGGGGTGTGCCGCGCTGGCCGTGCTCACCGCGACCGCCACCCGGCGGCCGGCCGGACGGGGCGCCGTGCTGTGCGGATACGGCCTGGTCATCGCCGCGCTGATGGCGCTGCTCGCGATGGGCGCCGGGGCCGACCGGTGGGAGCTGTCCGGCGCGCTGGGGGCGCTGGGCACGGGCGCGGGCCTGGCGCTGGGCACCACGCTGCGGCCGGCCGGGGCCGGCCCGGCGCTCTTCGGCCTGACCCTGTGCTTTCCCGCCGTGCTCGGCGGCCACCTCGTCGTCGGGCCCCTCCAGGTCGCCAAGGTCGGCGCGGTGACGAGGGCGGGAGGGGGCACCGCCCAGGCGCTGGCGGCGCTGACCGACGCGTACCGGATGTGGCTGGTGAGCGCCTGCGTGATCGCGGCGGTGCTCGCCGTCACGACCGTCTGGACCGGGCGCGGCCGGGCTCGCCGGACCGCCGCCGTCGCCGCGGCTCCGGGCTCCAGCGGCGCCGCTCTGCCCACCGGGTGAGACGGGTAGGATCGCAGCCAACACGCGGAGGCCCGGCCGCGAGCCGTCATCGCCGCCAGGGCCCGTTCCACAAGCCCTGTCCGTGGCGCCGCAGGCCGGCAGCGGGCTCGTGGGACGGACCCGAGCGCGGCGTCGCAGCCCGTCATTCGGCGACCGCCCTCACGGCCCCGTGACGATCGTCATCCAAGAACGCGAGGAGAACCACCCGTGTCCGAACGCACTCTTGTCCTCGTCAAGCCCGACGGCGTACGCCGGGGGCTCGTCGGCGACGTGATCTCGCGCATCGAGCGCAAGGGCCTCAAGCTCGTCGCGCTGGAGCTGCGCACGCTCGAGCGCGACGTCGCCGAGACCCACTACGAGGAGCACCGGGAGAAGCCGTTCTTCTCCTCGCTCGTCGAGTTCATCACGGGAGGCCCGCTCGTCGCGATGGTGGTGGAGGGGCCGCGCGCGATCGAGGCGTTCCGCGGGCTCGCCGGCGCCACCGACCCGGTCTCCGCGACGCCCGGCACGATCCGCGGCGACCACGCCCTGGAGATCCAGGAGAACGTCGTCCACGGCTCCGACTCCACCTACTCCGCCGAGCGTGAGATCAAGCTCTTCTTCCCGAACCTTTTCTGACGACGGCGCCAAGACGCGCGGTCCGGAGCGACTCCGGTCCGCGCGTTTTGTTTAGCGTGACCGGCTTCTGACCGGAGCGTTACGGAGCGACGACGCGCGACGATTGGTCCTGCATCAACTGGCGTGTTCCGAGTTACCATGACAATGCGCTCCTGCACGCCCGCCAATCTCGAAGGGCTGCCTTTCTTCATGGGTAACAAGCTGTCGTTCCTCGGCCGCGACATGGCGGTCGATCTGGGTACGGCGAACACGTTGGTCTACGTCCGCGGTCGCGGCATCGTGCTCAACGAGCCCTCTGTCGTGGCGATCAACACCCACACGGGCAAGATCGTCGCCGTCGGGATCGAAGCCAAGCGGATGATCGGCCGTACGCCGGGCAACATCGTCGCGGTGCGTCCGCTGAAGGACGGCGTCATCGCCGACTTCGACGTCACCGAACGCATGCTGCGCTACTTCATCCAAAAGGTGCACAAACGCCGACATTTCGCCAAACCACGCATCGTCGTGGCCGTGCCCAGCGGCATCACCGGGGTCGAGCAGCGCGCCGTGAAGGAGGCGGGCTACCAGGCCGGGGCCAGGCGCGTCTACATCATCGAGGAGCCGATGGCCGCCGCGATCGGCGCCGGGCTGCCGGTGCACGAGCCGACCGGCAACATGGTCGTCGACATCGGCGGCGGCACGACCGAGGTCGCGATCATCTCGCTCGGCGGCATCGTGACGAGCCAGTCCATCCGCATCGGCGGCGACGAACTCGACCAGGCGATCATCTCCTACGCCAAGAAGGAGTACTCCCTCATGCTGGGGGAGCGCACCTCCGAGGAGATCAAGATGGCGATCGGGTCGGCATACCCGTTCGACGACGAGCCGCACGCCGAGATCCGCGGCCGCGACCTCGTCAGCGGGCTGCCGAAGACCGTCGTGATCTCCGCCGAGGAGATCCGCCGCGCGATCGAGGAGTCGGTCAACACCATCGTCGACGCGGTCAAGACCACCCTGGACAAATGCCCGCCCGAGCTGTCCGGCGACATCATGGACCGCGGCATCGCGCTGACCGGTGGCGGCGCGCTGCTGAAGAACATCGATGAGCGCCTGCGCGAAGAGACCGGCATGCCGATCCACATGGTCGACAATCCGCTCGACTCGGTCGTGCTCGGCTCAGGCAAGTGCGTCGAGGACTTCGAGGCACTGCGGCAGGTCCTCGTACCCGAACCAAGGCGTTAGGACACCCGGCCGGTGAAGGACACCCGGCGAACCCGCGCCGTCCTCGGCGTGCTGTTGCTCGTCTCACTCGCCATGATCACGGTGGACTACCGCGGTGGGGACAACTCGCCGCTGAGGGTGCTGCGCGGCTTCGGTGAGGCCATTTTCGGCCCCATCGAGCAGGGCGCCACCGCGGTCGTCCATCCGATCGCCGGCGCCTTCCACACGTTCACCGGGGCGCCGAGCGCGCACCGGCGGATCACCCGGCTCGAACGCGAGAACCAGCAGCTGCGCCGGCAGCTGCGCTCCGGGCAGCTCGACAAGCGGCGGGCGGGCCAGCTGGATCGCCTCCTCGGCGCGTCCGGGCTGGGCGGCTATCGCATCGTCCCGGCGGAGGTCATCTCCTCCGGCGAGGGCCTGGAGAACACCGTCTCGCTCGACGTCGGCAGCCGCAACGGCGTACAGCCGAACATGACCGTGCTGTCCGGCGACGGGCTGGTCGGCCGGGTGACACGTGTCGGGCCGACCACCTCCACGGTGATGCTCGCCATCGACGCGGCGTCCTCGGTCGGCGGACGGCTGGAGGACTCCGACGAGATCGGCATCGTCCAGGGCGCCGGCCGCCGCGCCGGCTCGTCGCTGAAGTTCCAGCTGCTCGACTCCACCGTGGTCATGGAGCCGGGCCAGCGCATCGTCTCCTTCGGCTCGCAAGGCGACCGACCGTACGTCCCCGGTGTCCCGATCGGCACGATCACCAGGATCGAGCGGACGTCGGGGTCGCTGACCCGCATCGCCGTCGTACGCCCGTTCGTGCACTTCACCTCGCTCGACGTCGTCGGCGTGGTGGTCGGAGCGCCGAAGCGCGACCCGCGCGACTCGGTGCTGCCGCCCTCGCCCTCACCGTCGAGCCCGACGCCCACCCCCACGCCGTCCCAACCGCCGCCGGCCCAGGCGGGCTCGTCCTCGCCGCCGAAGTCCCGGCCGGCTCCGTCACCGACGTCGAGAGGCTGACCGTGTCACGTAACGTCCTTGCCTCGATTGTCATCGTCGCCGCGCTGATCCTGCAGGTGACGGTCGTCAACCGGCTGCCGCTGCCCGGCTCGGTGGTGCCCGACCTCGTGCTGCTGGCCGTCGTCGCGCTCGCTCTGGTCAACGGCTCGCTGCGCGGGCTCGTCGCCGGGTTCTGCGCCGGGCTGGCCGCCGACATCGTCCCGCCGGCCGACCACACGATCGGCCGGTACGCGCTGGTGTTCTGCCTGATCGGCTACCTCTGCGGCTCGGTCGCGGTCGAGATGAACCGCGCGCCGCTGCTGCCGTTCGTGATGGTGGCCGCCGGCGCCCTCGCCGGATCCGTGCTGTACGCCCTGGTCGGGGCGATGCTCGGCGATCCGCGGGCCCGCTGGCCGGTGGTCTCGCACGTGCTTCCGCTCCAGGTCTTCTACGACATCGTCGCCAGCCCGTTCGTGGTCTGGGCCGTGCTGCGGCTGACCAACCGCGCCGAACGGCCCCGCGACTCGGCGGGGCTCGACCCGGTGCCCGGCTTCTACCGGGCGAGGTAGGCCGATGGGCTCACGTTCTCGCGTGCGGCTCGTCGTGCTGCACGTCATGGTCATGTCACTGCTGCTGTCGCTCGGCGGGCGGCTCTGGTACCTGCAGGTCATGAACGGCCAGTACTACCGCCGGGTGGCCGCCGACAACGGCATCCGCGACATCATCGTGCCGGCGCCGCGCGGGCAGATCCTCGACGACGCCGGCCGTCCGCTGGTGCGCAACCGTACGGCCCTGGTCGTCTCGGCCGACCGTACGGTCCTGCTGCGGCAAAAGGACGGCGGCAAGGCCGTGCTCCAGCGGCTCGCCGGGGTGCTCAAGGTGCCGTACGCCCAGCTCGCCGACAAGATCCGCCTGTGCGGGCCGGGCGTCACACGGCCCTGCTGGACCGGCTCGCCGTACCAGCCGATCCCGCTCGACGACAACGCCGACGCCCGGAAGGCGCTGCAGATCCGCGAGCGCCAGGAGGACTTCCCCGGCATCAGCGCCCAGCTCCAGGCGGTCCGCGACTATCCCCGTACGGACGGGGCGGGCGCGGCGCAGGCGCTCGGGTACCTCCAGCCGATCACCCAGGAGGAGCTGAACAAGCGCAAGGGCATCAAGGTCACCGGCTACAGCGGCGCCGACCTGATCGGCCGCGACGGCCTGGAGGCGGTCTACGACGGCGACCTGCGCGGCGCGCCGGGCATACGCCGAGTGCTGGTCGACAGCCAGGGAAGGGTCACCGGCGTCGCGTCCGAGAACCCTCCGGTGTCCGGCGGCAACCTCGTCACCAGCCTCGACGCCAAGGTCCAGGGCGACGTCGAGTCCGCACTGAAACACGCCATCGATGCCGCGCGCAAACGCGGCGACCCCGCCGACTCCGGGGCCGCCGTGGTCATGGACGTGCGCACCGGGCGGGTCATCGCGCTCGGCAGCTACCCGACCTACAACCCGGCGGTGTGGACCGGCGGCATCTCCCAGAGCGAGTACGACGCGCTGCTCAACAAGAACAAGGGACAGCCGCTGATCTCCCGCGTCACCCAGGGCGAGTTCGCGCCGGGGTCGACGTTCAAGATCTCCTCGCTGCCCGCGGCCGTCCGTGACGGCTACTCGCTGCACGGCACCTACGGCTGCCCGTCGTCGTACATGGTGGGCGCGCGGGCGTTCAGCAACTTCGAGGGCGAGTCCGGCGGCGACATCAGTCTGCACCAGGCGATCGTGATGTCCTGCGACACGGTCTTCTACCGGTTCGCGTACGAGGAGTGGCTGCGCGACGGCGGCATGCACCCGGTGAAGAACCCCAAGGACCCCATGATCAAGATGGCCAAGGACTTCGGGTTCGGCAAGCGCACCGGCATCGACCTGGTCGGCGAGTCGGCCGGGCGCATCCCCAGCCGGCAGTGGAAGAAGGACTACTGGGAGGCCACCAAGGCCTCCGACTGCAAGCACGGCAAGACCGGCTATCCCGACGTCGCCAAGACCGATCCGTCGCGGGCGGCGTACCTCAAGCAGATGGCCGCGGAGAACTGCGTCGACGGCTATGTCTTCCGCGCCGGCGACGCGGCCAACTTCTCGGTCGGCCAGGGCGACGTGCTGGTCACGCCGCTGCAGCTCGCCCGCGCGTACGCCGCGGTGGCCAACGGCGGCACCCTGTGGAGCCCGCGCGTCGGCAAGGCGGTGCTGGCGCCGAACGGCACGGTGGCCCGCCGGATCGACCCGGTGAAGGCCGGCAAACTGCCCATCTCGCAGAAGGTGCTGGCGTACATGCGGAGCGCGTTCGCCGACGTGCCCAAGTCCGGCACGGCGGCCGGGCCGTTCGGCGGGTTCCCGTTCGACAAGCTTCCCGTCGCCGGCAAGACGGGTACCGCCGAGGTCTGGGGAAAGAAGGACAACTCCTGGTTCGCCTCCTACGCCCCGGCCAACAACCCGCACTACGTCGTCGTGGTGATGGTCACCCAGACCGGCACCGGATCGACCACCGCGGCGCCGGCCGTACGCGAGATCTGGGAGGACATGTACGGCCTGCGCAAGGGCAAAAAGGCCGACCTGCCCGACGGCAAGGTGCCCGACCGGCTCCCGACGCTCGCCGCCGACGGCACGATCGCCCCGCCGCCGGGCTTCGGTGAGCCGGAGGAGAAGACGCCCGCGGCCCGTCCCGTCCACCGGAAGAAGAAACACAAATGATCAGCGGGTACGGCCGGCCGCTCGAAGGGCGCTCGTGGCTGAGCCGCCTGTCCGACTCGCCGTTGCGCCGGCTCGACTGGACGCTCATCTGCGTCACGGCGATCCTGACCGCGATCGGCTCGGTGCTGGTGTTCTCCGCGACCCGCGGCGGCCTGAGCGAAGCGGGCGACGATCCGTACTCCTACCTGAAGAAACACCTGCTCAACATCGCGATCGGGGTGATCCTCGGCGGCGTGACGGCGGCGCTGGACTACCGGCTGCTGCGGGCGTACGCGCCGATCGTGTACGCCGCCGCGTGCGTCGGCCTGGTCGTCGTGCTCACCCCGCTGGGCGCGACGATCAACGGCTCCCACTCGTGGATCACGCTGGGCGGCGGGTTCCAGCTCCAGCCGTCGGAGTTCGCCAAGGTCGGCATGGTGGTGCTGCTGGCGATGATCCTCGGCGAGCCACGCGACGGCGAGGTGGGCCCGGGACGCCGCGACATCCTGCTGGCCCTGGGGCTGGCCGCCCTGCCCGCCGGTCTGGTGATGCTCCAGCCGGACCTGGGCACGACCCTGGTGTTCGGCGCGGTCGTGATCGGCATGCTGGCGGTCAGCGGCGCGCCCAAGCGATGGGTGCTGGGGCTGCTGGGCGGCGCGGCGACCGGGGCGTTCCTCGTGTGGTGGCTGCACCTGCTCAAGCCGTACCAGATCAACCGGTTCACCGCGTTCGCCGATCCGTCGAAGGACCCGCGGGGCGCGGGCTACAACGCCGAGCAGGCGCGCATCGCCGTCGGCTCGGGCGGGCTCTTCGGCAAGGGCCTGTTCCACGGCGAGCAGACGATCGGACACTTCGTGCCCGAGCAGCACACGGACTTCATCTTCACGGTGGCGGGGGAGGAGCTCGGCTTCGTCGGCGCGGCGCTGATAACCGCGCTGCTGGGCGTGGTGCTGTGGCGGGGCCTGCGCATCGCGATGCAGGCGGCCGACCTGTTCGGCCTGCTGGTGGCCTCGGGCGTGGTGTGCTGGCTGGCGTTCCAGACGTTCGAGAACATCGGCATGACCGTTGGCATCATGCCGATCACCGGCCTGCCGCTGCCCTTCGTGTCCTACGGCGGATCGGCCACGTTCGCCAACATGATCGCCATCGGCCTCCTGGAGGCCGTGCACCTGCGCCACAACCCGTACGAGTGATCTCCGTCGTAACCCTTCGAAGAAAGGCAAGGTCTGACCGGCATCCAGCACTCCGCTGCGCTCCGGGCTGGATGCCGGTCAGAGGTCGCGCCTATGGTGCGGACCATGACGGACATCCGGTACGTCCGGGGCGACGCCACGTGTCCCCAGGCCAAGGGCCCCAAGGTCATCGCGCACGTCTGCAACGACCGGGGCGGATGGGGAAAGGGCTTCGTCGTGGCGGTGTCCCGGCGGTGGCCCGAGCCGGAGAAGGCCTATCGGCGCTGGTACCGCGACCGCGCCGGCAACGACTTCGGACTCGGCGCGGTCCAGCTCGTCCAGGTCCGCGCCGACATGTGGGTCGCGAACATGATCGGTCAGCACGGCACCAAACGCGGCCGCTCGACCGGTGCGCCGATCCGCTACGAGGCACTGGACGAGTGCCTCCGCCGGCTCGCCGAACACGCCTCCGAAGTGCGGGCGAGCGTCCACATGCCCCGCATCGGCTGCGGCCTCGCCGGCGGACGCTGGGAGCGCGTCGAGCCCCTCATCGACGCCCGCCTCGTCGCCGCCGGCGTCCCGGTGACCGTGTACGACCATGGTGACTTCGGGTAAACGGGTGGTCACGAACCGATAGTAGGGGTTAAGTTACCGACCGTGACCGTAGCCATCGAGGCCGCCCCCCAGCGGCACGCATATTTCGCCTGGCCAGAGCAATCCTACCCAAGTAGGATCGAGGCCATGGCGATGAAGAAGCTGTCCATCACCCTGCCCGCCGAGCTCGCGGAGATGGTCCGGCGCCAGGCCGAGGAAGAAGGCACCTCCGTCTCCGCCGTCATCGCCGAAGAACTCGCGGCGGCCGCCCGGCGCCGCGCCGGTGCCGAGGCTGTGCGCTGGTTCGTGTCCGAGGAGGGTCCGTTCACCGAGGAGGACAGGGCTGCGGCCCGGGCCATCCTCGACGCGGCCGACGAGCACCAGCGCAAGCTCGACGAGTTGGCCGCGCGCGAGAAGGAGGCGGGCTGATGTCCTCCGTCCGCCCGATCGTCCTCGACGCGGGCTCGCTGATCTCCGCCGAGTCCCGCAGTCGCGTGATCTGGACCGTCTACGACGAAACGCTGATCACCGGTCAGGAGCTCATCGTCAGCACGCCGGTCCTTGCTCAGGTCTGGCGCAACGGGCGCAAGCAGGCGGTCATCGGCCGCTTTCTGCGGCGCTGCGTGGTCGACGCACCAAATGAGAGCACGGCCAAGCGGGCGGGTGAGTTGCTCGGCCGCACCGGCACGAGCGACGCCGTCGACGCGCTCGTCGTGGCCACCGCGATCGAACGCGGGGCGACCACCATCTTGACGAGCGATCCGAACGATTTGAAGGCGCTGGTCGACGCGAGCGGAGTGAAACTCCCGCCGTTGGTCCAGAAGGTCTGATCCGACCGGCCGCTCCCCACCGGGAGCGGCCGGGGTTCAGTGCGCGGTGGTGACGACGATCTTTCCGAGTCGCGTGCCGGATTCCATGTACCGGTGGGCCGCGACGATGTCGCCGAGGTCGAAGGTGCGGTCCACCACGGCGCGGAAGGCGTCCGCCCGCAGTCCGGAGGCCACGAACGCCTCCGCGCGGCGCAGGCGCTCCGGATCCCTCGTCGTCTCGTGGACCGTGTAGGTGCGCATGTTCAGTGCGGGCATGCCGAGTTCGAACCCCGGGTACGGGGTCGCCTCGCCGCTGAGCGCCCCGTACTCCAGGAGGGTGCCGCCCGGGGCGACCACCCTGGCCAGGTCCACCACGCCGGGGCCGGCGACGGCGTCGAAGACGAAGTCCGCGCCCCGGCCTCCGGTCAGCGCCGGCACCCGCTCGACCACGTCCTCCGCCTCCGTGACGATCACCTCGGCCGCCCCCTCCCGAAGTAGCGCGTCCTTCTTGGCGCCGGTGCGGGTGAGGGCGATCGGCACGGCGCCCACGCGGCGCGCGATGTGGATGGCGGCCAGCCCCACGCTGCTGGACGCGGCGTTCAGCGCGACCGTGTCCCCGGCCCGCATGCCGCCGACCTCGACCAGCGCGCCGTAGGCCGTCAGGTACGGCATCCACACCGCCGCGCCCGCGACCGCGTCGAGCCCGTCGGGGCGGGGCAGCACCGCCGCCGCGGGCACGATCGCCAGTTCGGCGTAGACGCCGTAGTCGTTCTGGGAGAAGGCGGGAATGACGCTGACCGGCTGCCCGGGCTCCAGCCCGGTGACGCCCTCGCCGGTCGCCTCGACCATGCCGGCGGCCTCGGTGCCCAGCCTGGCCGGAAACCGTCTCACCGGTTCGATGTAGCGGCCGCTGCGGAACAGCGCCTCGGCCCGGTTCAGGCCGATCGCCTCCACACGGACGCGCACCTCGCCGGGGCCGGGCTCGCCGACCGCCACGTCCTCCAGCCGCAGCACCTCGGGGCCGCCGAGCTCGTGGAACAGCACCGTTCCGGCCATCGCGCACCATCCGTTCCCTCGGAAGTCGATGACCCGTATCCCAGGTGAAAGTACGAAGGATGTCAAATTAGGTAGTCGTCGTACTTTGCGTCTCGTCGCGATGTCCGGGACGGCGGCCCGGCGGCGGTAGGCTCGGAACTTGATTCCCATCCTGCTTCCCGGAGGCTTCCGCCATGTCCGTCGAGTCGCTGTTTCCCCGCCTGGAGCCGCTGCTCCCCGCGGTGCAAAAGCCGATTCAGTACGTCGGCGGTGAGCTGAACTCCTCGGTCAAGGACTGGGACGAGGCGCGGGTCCGGTGGGCGCTGATGTACCCGGACGCGTACGAGGTGGGGCAGCCCAACCAGGGCGTCCAGATCCTTTACGAAATCCTGAACGAGCGCGAGGACGTGCTCGCCGAGCGCACCTACAGCGTGTGGCCCGACCTCGAGGCGCTGATGCGCGAGCACGGCATCCCGCAGTTCACCGTGGACGCCCACCGTCCCGTCGGCGCCTTCGACGTGCTCGGGATCAGCTTCTCCACCGAGCTCGGCTACACCAACATGCTGACCGCGCTCGACCTCGCCGGGATCCCGCTGCACGCCGCGGACCGTACCGACGACCACCCGATCGTGCTCGCGGGCGGGCACGCGGCCTTCAACCCCGAGCCGATCGCCGACTTCCTCGACGCGGCCGTGCTCGGCGACGGCGAGGAGATCGTGCTCGCCATCACCGAGGTGATCCGCGAGTGGAAGGACGAGGGCCGCCCCGGTGGCCGCGACGAGCTGCTGATGCGGCTGGCGCGCTCCGGCGGCGTCTACGTCCCGCGGTTCTACGACGTCACCTACCTGCCCGACGGCCGGATCCAGCGGGTCGCGCCCAACCGGCCCGGCGTGCCGTGGCGGGTGGCCAAGCACACGGTCATGGACCTCGACCAGTGGCCGTACCCGAAGAAGCCGCTGGTGCCCCTCGCCGAGACCGTGCACGAGCGCTTCAGCGTGGAGATCTTCCGCGGCTGCACGCGAGGCTGCCGCTTCTGCCAGGCCGGCATGATCACCCGGCCGGTGCGGGAACGGTCGATCACCACGATCGGCGACATGGTCCAGACGGGCCTGAAGGAGTCCGGCTTCCAGGAGGTCGGGCTGCTGAGCCTGTCCAGCGCCGACCACTCGGAGATCGGCGACATCGCCAAGGGCCTGGCCGACCGCTACGAGGGCACCAACACCTCGCTGTCCCTGCCGTCCACGCGGGTCGACGCGTTCAACATCACGCTGGCCAACGAGTTCTCCCGCGGCGGGCGCCGCTCGGGCCTGACGTTCGCGCCCGAGGGCGGCTCGGAGCGCATGCGCAAGGTCATCAACAAGATGGTCTCCGAGGACGACCTCATCCGCACCGTGACCACGGCGTACGAGAACGGCTGGCGGCAGGTCAAGCTCTACTTCATGTGCGGGCTGCCGACCGAGGAGGACGAGGACGTCCTGGCCATCGCCGACATGGCCAGGCGCGTCATCCAGGCGGGCCGCGAGGCGTCCGGGCGCCGTGACATCCGCTGCACCGTCTCGATCGGCGGGTTCGTGCCGAAGCCGCACACGCCGTTCCAGTGGGCCGCGCAGTGCGACCACGAGACGGTCGACCGGCGCCTGCGCGCGCTGAAGGACGCGCTGCGCCGCGACAAGGAGTACGGCCGCTCCATCGGCCTGCGCTACCACGACGGCGAGCCGTCGATCATCGAGGGCCTGCTGTCCCGCGGCGACCGCCGGGTCGGCAAGGTCATCCAGGCCGTCTGGGAGGACGGGGGCCGGTTCGACGGCTGGAGCGAGTTCTTCAGCTTCGACCGCTGGCGGTCCTGCGCCGACAAGGCCCTGGAGGGCGTCGACCTGGACTGGTACACCGTCCGCGAGCGCGACGAGGTCGAGGTCCTGCCCTGGGACCACCTGGACGCCGGCCTGGACCGCGAGTGGCTGTGGCAGGACTGGCAGGACGCGATCGACGAGACCGAGGTCGAGGACTGCCGCTGGACCCCGTGCTACGACTGCGGCGTCTGCCCGACGATGGACACGGAGATCCAGATCGGCCCGACGGGCAAGAAGCTCCTTCCCCTGACGGTCGTCTGACCCTCGAACGGCGCCACGGTCATCCCAGGGACGAGACGAACCCGAGGACCATCACCACCAGGGCGGCGATGCCGAACCGTGCCACCGACCGGCGCGTGGGACGGGGTCCACCGAACAGGACCGTGAGTCCGAGAGGTACGAGCGCGACGCACAGCCCCGACGTGCCGGCGATCGACAACGGCGTCGTGCCCTTCAGGACGCCGAGCGGCAGGAGGGCCATGAGCGCCAGCGCGAGGCAGCGCGCCGGGCCGAGCACACCGGAGCGCCAGGCTCCGGCCGCCAGCACGACCCAGCCGAGCATGACCGCGAACGAGGCGTACTGGAAAATGTGGAACGCCTGGTAGGAGTCGGCGACGGCGGCGGTGGCCGGCCGTCGGCCCTGGGTGTCGACGAGCCGGAAGGCCAGCTGGTCCACCCCGGCATGGAACGTGCGGGCGAACAGCCCCACCAGGGTGAGCCCGCCGCCGAACGCCGCCAGGGTCGGCCGGGTCGCGCCGATGCGAACGGCCAGGGCACTGACGGCCGGCCACAGCGCCACGGTCCCGGCCGCGAAGCAACTGTAGGACGCCCTCATCAGCGCCGGGTGCCCGTCGTAGGCGGCCAGCTGGTCGGGGAAGAAGAAGGGGAACCTCGCCCTCAGCAGCACCCCCGACAGCAGCAGGACGGGCCCGAGCACCAGCGAGGACCCGGTGAGCCACCGTCCCGGAAACGCGAAGACGACGTGTGCCGAAGGCTGCGTTGAAGACATGCCCACAGACTGCCCGCGCAGATGCCCGCGGCGGATCGCCCCACGATCGGCATTCCGCGTTCAGGCTCACGTGGACACCACCCGCCGGCACGTCGGCGCGATCCTCCTCAGGGATGATCCACTCTGGTCTGATGCGGCGGATGACCTGCGCCGATAACGTGCCCTCCGTGGACGAAGCCGACTTCGAGGCCCGCCAGACGTACCTCCTGCGCCGGGGCCGCCTGCGCGCCCTCGACGTGCCTCTGGCGGTCGTCCTGGTCGGGGTGGATGTGGTGGTCGCCGGGAACATGCTCAAGGACCGGCCGGACTTCACCCTTCCCTTCCTGGCGTCCTGCCTGATGGCGGTCGCGCTCGGCCTGGTCGTCGCGGTCCGGCGGCGGTGGCCCCGGCGCGCGTCGACGGCCGCGGCGGCCCTCTCGTGCGTCGCGGCCGTGACCGGCGTGCTGTGGGATCCGTTCGCGGCGACCGCGCTCGTGCTCTGCACCGTCGCGACCGTCGAGTCCCCGCGGCGTTCGGCCCGCGCGCTGGCAGGGTGCGTGGCCGTAGCGACCGTCGCCGCGGCGGTCGCCCAGGTCGTTCACCCCCGGTACGGCGTGGCGGCGGCCGTCGGCTGGACGGCGGCGGCCTGGCTGTTGCCCGCCGGCGGGTGGCTGGCCGGTCACCTGCTGCGGCGCCGGAGGTGGAACGCGGCGTTCCTGGAGGAGCAGCGGGCGCGTCGGATCGTGGCCGACGAGCGGTTGCGGATCGCCCGCGAGTTGCACGACGTGGTCACGCACGGCGTGGGACTGATCGCCGTCAAGGCAGGGGTCGCCAACCACATCGCCGAGGCGCGCCCCGAGGAGGCCCGCGAGGCGCTGCGGTTGATCGAGACGACCAGCCGTGACGCCCTGGCCGAGATGCGGCGCCTGCTCGAAGTGCTGCGCCGTGACTCGACGCCGGGGACCGATCTCACCCAGCCGGGCGTCGGCGGGATCGAGGACCTGGCCGAGCACGTCCGGGCCGCCGGGGTCGAGGTCGAACTCGCGGTGTCCGGTGAATCCGATCTCCCGGAAGCTCTCCAGCTCACCGTCTACCGGATCGTCCAGGAGGCCCTCACCAACGTGGTCAAGCACGCGGCTCCCGCTCGTTGCCGGGCCACGGTGGACGTCTCGCCGTGCCGGGTGAGCATCCAGGTGGTCGACGACGGCGCGGTCCGCCCGGCCCCGAAACCGGGTCCTGGCGGACACGGACTGGTCGGCATGCGGGAACGCGTCGCGATGTACGGCGGATCCTTCAGCGCCGGACCCCGCGCCGAGGGCGGCTTCGCGGTCGCGGCCACTCTCCCGTACGTCCTCGGCGGAGGCGGCCGGTGACCGAGCCGATCCGCGTCCTCGTCGCCGATGACCAGGCCCTGCTGCGCGGCAGCTTCCGCGCCCTGATCGAAACCGCTCCCGACCTGACCGTGGTCGGTGAGGCCGCCACCGGAGCCGAGGCCGTCGAGCTCGTCCACGTCCTGCGGCCCGACGTCGTTCTGATGGATGTGCGCATGCCCCGCCAGGACGGCATCGAGGCCACCCGCCGGATCTGTCAGGACGCGGACAACGCGACGGTCCGGGTGCTCATCCTGACCATGTTCGACCTGGACGTCCACGTCTTCTCGGCCCTGCGCGCCGGCGCTGCCGGCTTCCTGCTCAAGGACACCCCGCCGGCCGAGCTCCTCAACGCCATCCGCGTCGTCGCCGCGGGCGAAGCCCTTCTGGCCCCTACGGTGGCCCGCCGCCTCATCGCCGAGTTCGCCCGCAGCCCGCAGTCCACCCGCCCGCTCCCGCGCGCCCTCGACGGCGTGACCGACCGGGAACGCCAGGTCCTCACCCTCGTCGCGCGCGGCCTGTCCAACACCGAGATCGCCGAGCACCTGCACCTGAGCCTGGCCACCGTGAAGACCTACATAGGCCGCCTGCTCACCAAACTCCACGCCCGCGACCGTGCCCAGCTAGTGATCATCGCCTACGAATCCGGCCTGGTCACCCCCGCCCCTTAGCCGAAGCCGCCGCAAGGGGGACCGGCCCCCGAAAACGAGGCAGCCCTGTGAGGAGGTCTCCGCGGGAGCGGAGAGTCTCACAGGGCTTGTCGCCGGGAGGCCGGCCTTCGCGCCTGCTTCGTGCGGTTCGGCCGCCGGATCAGATCGGGCTCAGCCGGGCGGGATCGGGCGGGTGCTCGGTCCGCGCCCTGGGCCGGGCGGGAGGTTCGGCCTACGGGCGGGGGCTCGGTCCACGCCTCGGCCGGGCAGGGAGCTCAGCCCGCGGACGGGCTCGGGCAGGGGTCGACCCGGTCGGCGGTGCGGCGCAGCATGCCCGCGAGGTGCGCGCGGGCGGTCCGCCGGACCTGGGCCGCCGCCTCCTGGCGCGGGGTCGGCCGGTAGGCGACCTTGGGTGCCTCCGGACGCGAGTCGAGCAGGTGCTGCCGCGCCTGACGGCGAGCGGACTCGAACGCGATCATCTGCAGCGGTTCCATGTGCCCTCTCTAGGTCTCTGTATCGATTCAGAACCAGGCACGAGCCTAAGACCAAGTCGCTTCTGAATCAATTCAGAAATAGGGTCTCCGGTGTGGAACGCGTCACGCTGCAGACGATCGCCGACCGGGTCGGCGTCTCACGAACGACCGTGTCGAACGCCTTCTCCCGGCCCGACCAGCTCAAACAGGAGCTGCGGCAGCGGATCATGGAGGTCGCCGAGGAGCTGGACTACCCGGGGCCGAACCCCGCCGCCCGTACGCTCCGCCGCGGGCGTGCCGGCGTGATCGGGGTCGTCTTCACCGAGACGCTGTCGTACGCCTTCGCCGACTCCTACGCCGTCGGCTTCCTGCGCGGGCTCAGCCGCGTGGCCGAGCAGTCCGGCACCGGCCTGCACCTGATCGGCTGGCCCTCGCCCGGTGTCGCGGAAGAGGTGATCGGCGACGCCGTCGTCGACGGCTTCTGCCTCTTCTCACCGGAGGCCCACCCGCTCGTCGAGACCGTCATGCGCCGCCGTCTCCCCGTCGTCACGGTCGACCACCCGTACGTCCCCGGCGTGCCGTTCGTCGGCATCGAGGACCGGACCGCGGCGAGCGAGGCGGCCACCTGCCTGCTCGAACTCGGGCACCGGCGCATCGCGATCATCGCGGCGCAGCCGATGGCGGCCCAGAGTCCCGGCCGTGGTCCCGAGCCGGCCTGGCTCGACATCGACCTCGTCGCCGGTCACCGCTTCGGCGCGGGTCGTGCCCGGGTGGCCGGCTACCACGACGCGTGTCTCAAGGCGGGTCTGAACTGGTCCGACATCCCGATCTACCCGACCACCAACGACCGGGAGATCGCGCGCCGGGCGGCCGCGCGGATCCTCGACCTGGACCCGCGCCCGACGGCCGTGATCGCGGCCACCGACGAGATCGCCTTCGGGGTGATGGACGTCGCGGCCCAGCGGGGCATCGACATCCCGGGCGAGCTGTCCGTCGTCGGGTTCGACGACGTGCCCGCCTCCGAGCCGGCCGGGCTCACCACCGTGCGTCAGCCGATCACCGAGAAGGGCACCACCGCCGGGCGGCTGCTGCTCGAACCGTCCCAGGACGACCCCGCGCCGTGCGTGCTGATGGACCACCGACTGATCGTCCGCCGCACCACCGCGCCGCCCGCGTAGACGAAACGAAACGCCTCACGCCCGCGTCATAGGTGAGTGAACAGCGTGGACAACGGCTCTCCGGGCTGCGTGACGATCCCTCTCCTGATCATCGTTCTGCCGGTACGCCTCCTGTGGGAGGTGCTGAGCGTGATCGGACGGCTCATCGGCGCGTACGTGCTGCGCCCCCTCGGATGGCTGCTCTACAACGCCCTCGTACGACCCGTGGCGTGGGTCCTGCGTGAACTGGTCTGGCGTCCGATCCGCTGGGTGCTGCGCGTGCTGGTGGTGCTGCCGCTGCGATGGGTGGGCCGGCGGATCCTGCTCCCGCTGGGGCGCGCGCTCCTCAGGTGCGTCCTGGTGCCGCTGCTGAGCGGTCTCGCCTGGCTCGTCATGCTCGTCGCACGGCCCGTCGGGCGGGTGCTCGCCGCGCTGTGGCGCGCCGTGCTGTGGCCGGTTCTGGCTGCGTTCGGCCGGCTGCTCGCCCACACCTGGCGGCTCGCCGGCGTGATTCTTCACCACCTTCTCGTACGGCCTCTGAAATTCCTGTGGCGCGTGGTGTTGCGGCCGGTCCTGCGGGCCGTACGCCGAATCTGGCGGGCCACGGTGGTACCGGCGGCGCGCTGGTTCCGCCACCATGTCGGGGAACCCGTACGCGCGGCCGGACGTTCGGTCTCCAGGGCACTCGGCCTGGATGCACGGCGTCCGTGACCCCGTACTCTTAGAACAAAAGACTTTCGCACTGGCACGAGTAGGAAGGATCAAAACACTGGCACCCATGCCGGAGGGCCCGGCGCCGGCCCCCGTGACCCAGCGGCTTCGCGTGCGCTACGCCAAGCGCGGCAGGCTGCGGTTCACCAGCCACCGAGACATCTCCCGGGCCGTGGAACGCGCCATCCGGCGCGCCGGGATCCAGGTGGCGTTCAGCGCCGGATTCAGCCCCCACCCGAAGATCTCGTATTCGGGTGCGGCGGCCACTGGTGTCGCCAGTGAGGCGGAATACCTCGAAATCGGGCTTGCCGCCCCCTGCGATCCAGGCCGGCTGCGGGCCGATCTCGACGACGCGCTACCCGAGGGTCTCGACATCCTCGACGTCGTCGAGGCGCGCAGCGGGACTCTGGCGGACCGCCTGGAGGCATCGAGCTGGCTCGTACGTCTCGACGGGGTCGCCCCGGAGACCGCCGGCGCCGCCGTGGCCGCCTTCATGGCGGCCGATGAGATCGAGGTCGAACGCCTCACCAAGAAGGGCCGCCGGAGCTTCGACGCCCGTGGCGCGGTCATCGCGTGCGAGCTCGACCGGCGCGCCACCGAGGGCGCGGATGCGCAGTGTGCCATACTTCGAATGGTTGTTCGGCACACGACACCCGCTGTTCGACCTGACGACGTCCTCACCGGACTTCGGCTTGTGGCCGGCCTCGCGCCGCCGTCGCCTCCCTTGGTGACGCGGCTGGCGCAGGGACTGCTCGCCGATGACACCGGTGAGCTCACCGACCCGCTGGCCCCCGACCGGCAGACCGCACCGGCAGGCGATGTCGCCGCCGCGCACGCGGACGCCGTACGGATGGCGGAGCCGGACGCCGTCGGTGCCCAGCCGTAGGCGATTTCCGTGCATCGCATGGATTCTCGCCGAAAGCCGGGCGCACCCCTCATGACTTTGTCGGCACGACCCGAAGGGCCGAGCCGGCGCCAACGAGAAACGGATCGCTCCTGCGCGGCGCACCCTGGCGGGTCGCGCCCGGGAGCTGACGGGAGAACGCCCGCATGCTTGACAACGAGATCGGTGACGCCACAGGCGGCACTGAGAACACCGGCAATGAATCGACTGGTGAGACCACCAAGGTGAGCCGCCCGCGCCGGGCCAGCCGCCCGGCCGGGCCGCCTCCTGAGCCCGAGGAGAGCACACCGTCCGCGCCCGCAGGCGAGGACCAGGCTCGTCCCGCCAAGACGACCCGCACCCGCCGGACCACGCGCAAGGCCGCGGCCGAGGCGCCGGAGGCACCGGCCGCCGAGACGCCGGTGAAGGCCGAGGCCACGGTGAAGACCGAGCCGGCGGCGCCGGCCGTCTCCAGCGCGCCCAAGGGCCCGGAGGTCCCCGACGCGGCGTTCCAGCCGCCGATGGTCGTCTTCCAGCCTCCGGCCATGCCCGCCGAGGAGGCGCCGCCGCGCCGGCCCAAGGCCGAGAGCCAGGCCAAGCCCAAGGCCGAGCCGAAGCAGGAGGCGCCGAAGGCCGACGAGGCCGACGACCAGGCCGACGACGACGAGGGCACCGACAAGGGCGGCCGCCGCCGTCGCCGCCGTGGCGGCCGTGGCCGTGGCAAGGCCCGCGAGGGCCAGGAGGCCGAGGACACCGGCAAGGAGACCGACGAGGACTCCCAGCAGGCCGACGAGGAGTCCGCCGACGAGGGCGAGGAGCGCGAGGAGGCCGGCTCCTCTTCGAGCCGCCGTCGTCGCCGCCGTCGTCGCCGCGCGGGCGGGGGCGAGGGCGACGACATCGCGGGCGACGACCCGCCCAACACCGTCGTGCACGTCCGCGAGCCCCGCGCCGTCGAGGACGAGGTGCAGGCGGTCAAGGGCTCCACACGCCTGGAGGCCAAGAAGCAGCGCCGCCGCGAAGGACGCGAGCAGGGCCGCCGCCGGCCGCCGATCGTCACCGAGTCGGAGTTCCTGGCCCGCCGCGAGTCCGTCGAGCGCGTCATGGTGATCCGCTCGGAGGGCGACCGTACGCAGATCGGCATCCTCGAGGACAACGTGCTGGTCGAGCACTACGTCGACCGGTCGAGCCACCAGTCCTACGTCGGCAACGTCTACCTCGGCAAGGTGCAGAACGTCCTGCCGTCGATGGAGGCGGCGTTCGTCGACATCGGCAAGGGTCGCAACGCCGTGCTGTACGCCGGCGAGGTCAACTGGGACCTGGCCGGGCTGGAGGGCCAGCCGCGCCGCATCGAGTCGGCGCTCAAGTCCGGCCAGTCGGTCCTCGTCCAGGTCACCAAGGACCCGCTCGGGCACAAGGGCGCGCGCCTGACCAGCCAGATCTCGCTTCCGGGCCGCTACCTCGTGTACGTCCCGGACGGCTCGATGACCGGCATCAGCCGCAAGCTGCCCGACAAGGAGCGCACGCGCCTCAAGCAGATCCTCAAGAAGGTCATGCCCGAGAACGCCGGCGTGATCGTCCGGACCGCCGCCGAGGGCGCGGCCGAGGAGGAGCTGGCCCGCGACGTCTCGCGCCTGTCCGCGCAGTGGGAGAACATCAAGCGCCAGTCCAAGACGGCGAACGCCCCGGCCATGCTGTACGGCGAGCCGGACCTGACCATCCGGGTCGTGCGCGACATCTTCAACGAGGACTTCAGCAAGCTCGTGGTTCAGGGCGAGGACGCCTGGGACATGGTCAAGGAGTACGTCGGCTACGTCGCGCCGCACCTGGCCGACCGGCTCGAGCTGTGGTCCGACGGTGAGGACATCTTCTCCGGCTACCGCGTGGACGAGCAGATCGCCAAGGCCATGGAGCGCAAGGTGTGGCTGCCGAGCGGCGGCTCGCTGGTCATCGACCGCACCGAGGCCATGACGGTCGTCGACGTCAACACCGGAAAGTTCACCGGGCAGGGCGGCAACCTCGAAGAGACCGTCACCCGCAACAACCTCGAGGCCGCCGAGGAGATCGTCCACCAGCTCCGGCTGCGTGACATCGGCGGCATCATCGTCATCGACTTCATCGACATGGTCCTGGAGAGCAACCGGGACCTGGTGCTGCGCCGGATGCTCGAGTGCCTGTCGCGTGACCGCACCAAGCACCAGGTCGCCGAGGTGACCTCGCTCGGGCTCGTCCAGATGACCCGTAAGCGCGTCGGCGGGGGGCTGCTGGAGTCCTTCTCCGAGCCGTGCGAGTGCTGCAACGGCCGCGGGATCCACGTGACGCTCTCGCCGGTCGAGCCGAAGGCCGACAAGTCCGGCGGGTCGAGCCGGCGCCGCAAGCGCAAGGGCGACATCGAGAAGGCCGTCGAGGACAAGATGGCCCAGGCCGAGCGCGCCAAGGAGGCCGCCAAGCCGGACGCCGGAGAGCCGGTCAAGGAGCCCGCCATGGCGGACAGCGGGGAGAACGGTCACGGCGCCGCCGAGCCCGTGGCCGCGGACCACGCCGGTCCGGCCGACCACGCCGAGGTGAGCGACACCGAGCCCTCCGCCAACGGACGCCGCCGGCGTTCCCGCCGGTCGCCGCGGGCCAAGTCCGAGGCTGCGGCCGACTGACGGGCATCCGGCACGGAGCGCGGCGGGGCACCGGATGGCCACGGCTTCCGGTCCTCGACGCGTCACCGACGTGCGCCCCGGGCCGTGGATCGGCACGCTTGTTGCCGGTCCACGGTTCGGAAGCGGCGTCCGGTTCGACCTTGAGGCTTCCGATCCGGTATCCTGGTCATCCGGCGCTTGTGCGTCGTTGTTAGCGCGCCTGAGGCCCCTCGCCCGACGGGGCGCAGGCAGCAGCTTCCGAAATGAGCTTCAGTTCGGTTAGTCGTGCCCGAGGCACGCAAAGGAAAGGTTCCGCGGTGTACGCGATCGTCCGTTGCGGCGGCAGGCAGGAGAAGGTGGCCGTCGACGACGTGCTCGCCGTCGACAAGCTGTCCGGTGAGGTCGGCTCCACGGTGACGCTGCCGGCAGTGCTCGTCGTCGACGGCGACAACGTCGTCAGCGCGCCCGCCGATGTGGCCAAGTACGAGGTCACCGCCGAGATCCTCGGGGCCACCAAGGGCCCGAAGATCAACATCATGCACTACCGGAACAAGACCGGGTACAAGCGGCGCATGGGTCACCGTCAGCCGTACACCCAGGTCAAGGTGACCGGTATCAAGGCCGGAAAGTAGGTCGCAGACAATGGCACACAAGAAGGGCGCCTCGTCCAGCCGCAACGGCCGTGACTCCAACGCTCAGCGGCTCGGAGTGAAGCGGTTCGGCGGCCAGGTCGTCAACGCCGGCGAGATCATCGTCCGGCAGCGCGGCACGCACTTCCACCCGGGTCCGGGTGTGGGTCGCGGCGGCGACGACACGCTGTTCGCGCTCGTCGCGGGCGCGGTCGAGTTCGGCCGCTACCGCGGCCGTCGCGCCGTCAGCATCGTCCCTCCGGCGGAGTAAGGTTCGCCGGACGACTCGTGCTGGCCCAGGGGGCGACCCCCTGGAACCCCCGGCGACACGGGGGCCCCGGTGTTGGGTGGCACGTATGACCTCGAGACGAGGGCGGACCGATTGATCGGTCCGCCCTCGTCGTATTTCACGACAGGAAGAAGGAACCATGCCGGATCGTGCCGTTCCCCCGGCGACGGGGGAGCACGCCGGGAGGTCGGTCGGGGTCGGTTGGTCGGGGGCAACAGGCCACCGGGACGATCACGCCCCCGCCCGAGGTCGCGCCCCGGGCGGCAAGGGCGCGCAGTTCGTCGACCGGGTGACGCTGCATCTGCAGGCCGGCAACGGCGGGAACGGCTGCGCCTCGGTGCACCGGGAGAAGTTCAAGCCGCTCGGCGGCCCCGACGGCGGCAACGGCGGGCGCGGCGGTGACATCACGTTCGAGGTCGATCCGAACTCCGCCAGCCTGCTCGAATACCACAAACGCCCGCACCGCACGGCGAGCGGCGGCAAGCAGGGACAGGGCTCGCACAAGAACGGCGCGAACGGCGAGGACCTCCTGCTGCCCGTGCCGAACGGCACGGTCGTCAAGACGCCGGCCGGCGAGATCCTCGCCGACCTGACCGGGGCCGGCACGCGATTCGTCGTCGCCCAGGGCGGGCACGGCGGACTGGGCAACGCCGCGCTCGCCACCGCGCGGCGCAAGGCGCCCGGGTTCGCCCTGCTGGGCGAGCCGGGGGACGAGCTCGACGTCGTCCTGGAGCTGAAGACCGTCGCCGACGTCGCCCTCGTCGGCTTCCCGAGCGCGGGCAAGTCGTCGCTGATCGCGGCCATGTCCGCGGCCAAACCCAAGATCGCCGACTACCCCTTCACCACGCTCGTGCCCAACCTCGGCGTGGTCAGCGCGGGGGAGTCCGTCTTCACGGTCGCCGACGTGCCCGGCCTCATCGAGGGGGCCAGCCAGGGCAAGGGCCTGGGCCTGGAGTTCCTGCGGCACATCGAGCGCGCCTCGACGCTGGTGCACGTGCTCGACTGCGCGACCCTGGAGCCGGGCCGCGACCCGATCTCCGACTTCGAGGTCATCGAGGCCGAGCTGGAGGCCTACAACGCCCTCGGCGACCGGCCGCTGGCCGACCGGCCCCGGGTCATCGTGCTCAACAAGGTCGACGTCCCCGAGGCCCGTGAGCTGGCCGAGCTCGTACGGCCGGAGTTCGAGCAGCGCGGGCTGCGGGTGTTCGAGATCTCGGCCGCCACGCACGAGGGCCTGCGCGAGCTGGGCTTCGCGATGGCCGAGATGGTGGACGCCTACCGCGCCGCGCAGCCGGCCGAGGAGCCCACCCGGCTGGTCATCCGGCCGGCGCCGGTCGGCGGGCCGGAGTTCGAGATCCGCCGCCTCGGCGACGGCAGCTTCCTGATCACCGGGGAAAAGCCGCGCCGCTGGCTCCGGCAGACCGACTTCTCCAACGACGAGGCCGTCGGGTACCTGGCCGACCGGCTGGCCCGGCTCGGCGTCGAGGAGCGGCTGGCCGAGGCGGGGGCCGAGCCCGGCGCGACCGTGCTCATCGGCACCGAGGACGACTCGATCGTCTTCGACTGGGAGCCGGAGGTGCTCGCCGGGTCCGAGCAGGGGCTGGGCCGCCGGGGCACCGACACCAGACTGGAGGGCCGATGACGCGCCGGAGGCGGACGAGCTGATGCGTACCGCGATCACGAGCGCCCGCCGCGTGGTGGTGAAGGCGGGTTCCTCCTCGCTCACCACTCCGGACGGCGCGATCGACGCCGCCCGCATCGACGCGCTCGTCGACGCCCTGACCGGCTGGCGGAGCCCGGACGGCGGCAAGGGCCGCGAGGTGGTGTTCGTGTCCTCGGGCGCGATCGCCGCCGGAATGGGTCCGCTCGGCCTGCCGGCACGCCCGCGTGACCTGGCCATCCAGCAGGCGGCGGCGAGCGTGGGTCAGGGCCTGCTGATCGCCCGCTACGCGTCCTCCTTCGCGCGGTACGGCCTGGGCGTCGGGCAGGTGCTGCTCACCGCGGACGACATGATGCGGCGCTCGCACCACCGCAACGCCCGGCGCACGCTGGAGCAGCTCCTGGCCTTCGGCGTCGTGCCGATCGTCAACGAGAACGACACGGTCGCGACGGACGAGATCCGCTTCGGCGACAACGACCGGCTCGCCGCCCTGGTCGCCCACCTGGTCCGCGCGGACGCGCTGATCCTGCTCTCCGACGTCGACGCGCTCTACACCGGCGACCCGCGGCTGCCGGGCTCCCGCCGCATCGAGCACGTCCGCGGGCCCGCCGACCTCGACGGCGTACGCCTCGGCGGCTCCGGGCGGGTCGGCACCGGTGGCATGGTGACCAAGGTGGAGGCCGCGCGGATCGCGGGCGTGCCGGTCGTGCTGACCGACGCCGCCTCGGTCGGCGCGGCGCTGGCCGGTGAGGAGGCCGGCACGTACTTCCACCCGCCGGTGACACGGCCGTCGGCACGGCGTCAGTGGCTGGCGCACGCCACGACCGGCCAGGGACGGCTACGGCTCGACCCGGGCGCGGTCGAGGCCGTCGTACGCCGCGGCAAGTCGCTGCTGCCCGCCGGGATCACCGGGGTCGAGGGCGACTTCAGCGCCGGAGACCCGGTGGACATGTGCGACGAGCAGGGCGGCCTGATCGCCCGCGGGCTGGTCAACTACGACGCGGGGGAGATCCCCGACCTCATGGGCCGCTCGACGCGCTGGCTGGCGCGCGAGCTCGGCCCGGAGTACGAACGCGAGATCGTCCACCGGGACGACCTCGTCGTCCTGGCGAGTCCGGAGACACCGTCGCGGTCGGCGGCGGGGTAGGAGGGGAGCATGACCACCCAGGAGCAGGTTCTCGACGTGGCGCGACGCGCCCGGCAGGCGGCGGCCGAGCTCGCCCCGCTGCCGCGCGCCACCAAGGACGCCGCGCTGCACGCGATCGCCGACGCCCTCCTCGCCCGGTCCGCCGAGATCGTCGAGGCGAACGCCGGTGACGTCGCGCGGGCCCGCGAGGCGGGCACGTCCGAGTACATGATCGACCGGCTCAGCCTGTCCGCCGAGCGCGTCGAGAAGATCGCGGCGGCGGTACGCCATGTGGCCTCGCTGCCGGACCCGGTGGGGGAGTCGGTCCGCGGCTACACCCTGCCGAACGGCTTGGAGCTGCGGCAGGTCCGCGTGCCGCTGGGCGTGGTCGGCATCATCTACGAGGGCCGGCCGAACGTCACCGTCGACGCCGCCGCCCTGACGCTCAAGAGCGGCAACGCCGTGCTGCTGCGCGGCTCCTCCTCGGCGTACGACTCCAACGTCGCGCTGGTGGAGGTCATGCGCTCGGCGCTCACCGACGTGCCCGCCGACGCCGTGCAGCTCGTCCCGGGCCGCGACCGCGACTCGGTGAAGTACCTCATGCGGGCCCGCGGCCTGGTCGACGTGCTGATCCCGCGCGGCGGCGCGTCGCTGATCAACTCGGTCGTGGAGGAGTCGACCGTCCCGGTGATCGAGACCGGCGTCGGCAACTGCCACGTCTACGTCGACGCCGACGCCGACCTCGGCATGGCCGTGGACATCCTGGTGAACGCCAAGACGCAGCGGCCGTCGGTGTGCAACGCGGCCGAGACGGTGCTCGTGCACCGCGACATCGCCGCCGACTTCCTGCCGCGCGCGCTGGAGGCCCTGCGCGCCAAGGGCGTCACCGTGCACGGCGACGAGGCGGTGCGCGCGTACGGCGACGACGTCGTTGCGGCCACCGAGGAGGACTGGGGACGTGAGTACCTCTCCCTCGACCTCGCCGCGGCCGTCGTCGGCTCGCTGGAGGAGGCGGTCGCGCACATCCGCCGGTACGGCTCGGCGCACACCGAGGCGATCGTGACGACCTCTCAGCCGGCGGCCCGCCGGTTCGTGGCCCTGGTCGACTCCGCGGCCGTCATGGTCAACGCCTCGACGCGGTTCACCGACGGCGAGGAGTTCGGCTTCGGCGCGGAGATCGGCATCTCGACCCAGAAGCTGCACGCCCGCGGTCCGATGGGGCTGCCCGAGCTGACCTCCACCAAGTACGTCGTCACCGGCGAGGGCCACCTGAAGGGGGCCTGACCCGGCCGGGCCGTCCGGCGAGGGCCAGCGCCGCGGCCAGACAGGCCACCGGTACGACCGGCAGGACGTACCGGTGGTCGAAGTCGAGGACCGCGACCGGCACGACCAGCAGCGTGACCGCCGCGCCCCACGGCAGCAGCGTGCCGCGCCGCAGGCCGAGCGCGCCCGCGAGGAGGATCGCCGCCAGGAACGGACCGCGCAGGTAGGCGGGGTACTGGTAGGCGCGCAGAACGGCCGCGTACGGCTCGACGGAGCGGTACTCCCCGGTGGCACCGGGGGCGTACGCGGACAGGGTCCGTCGCGCCCACGGCGGCACCCCGGTCGGTGCCCAGCGGCCCTTCGCGAAGCCGAACGCGGGAGTCACGCGCCGGGGGTGGCGGGCCGGTGTCCAGTGGAACGCCAGCGAGACGTCGTGGCCGACCGCGCCGAGGTAGTCCAGCGGCTGGGCGAGGATCGCGCGTAGCGCGAAGGACCGTGCGAGGTCGTTGTTCGCGGCGGCGCCCCCGGGCATGCGGTTGATCGGCGAGCCGGGGTCCCACACGTATTCCGAGGCCGCGTCCTGCCAGGTGCCGTTCGGGCACAGCGGAGCCTCGTCCGGCGGCGGCTGGATCCGGCGGCAGTCCGCAAAGGTCATGGTCCGTGCCCAGAGGGCGACCCCGTCGGTCCCGGAGAGGGCGAGGCGGCCGTTGTCGGCCCGGTACCAGCCGGCGAACATCACCAGGGGCAGCAGCCCGGCGACCGCAGCGGCGGCGAACCGGCGTACGCCGATCCGGCGTGCCGCGAGGTAGGCCAGCACGAGCAGGAGCAGCGGCAGGCCCACACTCCGGGTCAGCGCGGCCAGGGCGAGCGACAGGCCCGCGCCCGCCGCCGCCCGCGCCGACGGGCGGCCGGGCGACCACATCAGCGCCACCACCGCGACGACCACGAGGAACAGGAACATCGTGTCGGACAGCACGGCGTGTTCGAGCTGGAGCATCTGCCCGTCGAACAGCACGGGCACCGTCGCGAGCACGGCGCCCCACGCGGGCACGCCCCTGCGGCGGAGCAGCGCGTACATCAGCAGGCCGGTCGCGAGGCCGAGGACGTGCTGGGCCGCGACCACGACGGGAACGCTGTGGAACGGCAGCAGCAGGCGCAGCAGCAGCGGATAGCCGATGCCACGGAAGCCCGTTCCGGGACGCGGGTGCAGCGCGAGGTCGAGGTACTCGTAGGAGTCGATGTAGTAGACGCGGCCGGGCCGGTATCCCATCATCGTCACGGCCCGCAGCACGGCCGCGACGGCGAGGACCACCGCGAACGGCGCGTGCGCCGCCCACCGCGTGCGTGCGCCGGGTGCGCGGGACGGCGTGGGGGAGACCGGCGCCTCAACGCCGGCCACGGGGGACGCCAAAGCGACCAGCCCCTTACTGTGAATGAGTCCAATAGCGTGCGTCACCGTCGCCGGGCGGTTCCCAGGGGCGGAGAGGGCGGGGTCCGTCGGCGGGGGCTACGCGGTGACGGGCCTCACGCGCCGGTCAGTTCCAGTACGGGTCGTTCTCGAGCACGCACGGCCCGACCGGCCCGGTCACCAGGTAGAACTTGAGCTTCCACAGCTTCGTGCGGTGCGACTCGGCGAGCTCCAGTACGAGTGTCCGGCCGGGCTCGACGAGCTGCGGGGAGATCTTGAAGGATCGCACCGGCCGCTCCCGTTCCGGCCACACGAGCGGCTCGTGCGGGGGAGGGGCCGAGTCGACCTCGGTGCCCCGTACGCCGGCGCATCTCTTGTGCTGGGGCAGATACGTGATGTCGGTCCGGACGCCGTCGCCCGCGAGTTCCCGCTGCAGCCGGTCCGCCTCCCGGAACTCCTTGATGGTCACGGTGATCGAGCCGTCGGCGTTCCGGGTGACCGCGTAGGCCGCCGTGGCTTCGGAGCCGATCAGCGTGGGCACGGCGACCGCGGTGAGGGCCGCCACCGCGGCGACCGCGACGGCCACCGGCCGCGGCCTCGCCCACCACCGCGCCGTACCGCGTCGCCGGGCGGCTCGTCCCGCCACCTCGGTCTTCAGCTCCGCCAGGAGCCTGTCCTCGAAGGTCATCGCAGTCCCTCCACGGCGACGGTCAGATCGAGATCGGCGTTGCCGCGCAGCGACCGGCGGGCCCGGTGCAGCCGTACCCGGGCGGTGTTCTGCCGGATGCCCAGGACCGCGGCGGCCTCCCCGACGGTCAGCTCGTCGATCGCCACCAGCTCGAGTACCGCGCGCTCGCTCGGGGGCAGCCCCGCCATGGCGGCCAGCAGCCGGCGCGCCGGTCTCTCCGCGTCGATGCGGTCCTCGAGCCGGGACACGTCGTCAGGGTCGAGCAGGCGGCGCCCGGCGATCCGGTGCTCGAGCCGCTGCTGCCGCGCCGCGTGCCGCCGGTAGGCCCCCAGCGTGTTGCGCGCCACGCCGTGCAGCCACTCGACCTCGGTGCCGCGGTCCGCGCGGTAGGTGTGCGCCGAGTCGATCACCGCGACGAACACGTCCGCGACCAGGTCGGCCACCAGGTGCGGATCGTCGACCCGGCGTGTCACGAACCGCGTGACCACCTCGATGTGGCGCCGGTAGAACCTTTCGAACGCCTCGGGGTCGGTGGCCACCTCCGCCGGCGATGCGTCGCTGCCGCGCATCCGCCCCGCCTCCTTCGCCGTCCGCCCGCTAACACCCTTACTTGGTCGTCGGCGGAAAAAGCGTTACATCCCGGGTTACTCGTCCGGTGGTGTCCGCGATCGATACCTGCTAACTTTTTCTTGCAGGCGCAAACAAAGATTAGGAGTCGACGTGCCGAACGGCGACGAACTCGTGGAGGTGCTGGCGACGCTCGCCAACCCGCATCGCCTGCGAGTCGTCGCGGCGCTGGCGCGTGAGCGCAACTACGTCAGCCGGCTGGCCCGCGAGCTGGGCATCAGTCGCGCGCTGCTCCAGGTGCACCTGCGCAAGCTCCAGGCGGCCGGGCTCGTGTCGGCCCAGATGGAGCTGTCCGAGGACGGGAAGGCGATGAAGTTCTACGAGGTGACTCCCTTCTCCATCCAGCTCTCCCCGGAGGCCGTCGCGGCCGCCGTACTCACTCTCACCACACCTGAGATCGTCCAGCGCGGCGGCGAGGAGGAAACACCCACGTGAACGGGCATGCGCTAGCGGAAGTCGTCGGAGCCGCCGGACTCTCCACGGTGATCGCCGTGACCATCTGGCAGATCGCCGCCATCTGGCGGGCCAAGGTGCTGTCGCCACGCGAGGGCAGGTACCACCAGCTCGCCGAGACCACGGCGGCCGTACAGGAACGCACCGACCTGCAGCTCCGGGAGATCACCCTCGTGCTGGAGGACATGCGGGCGCGCCTGGCCTCGCTGGAACGGATCCTCAAAGAGGTCGAGTAAGGACCCGGATGCCCTGGGCCGCCGAGCTGCAACTCGGCGGCCCAGGTAGCGAAGAAGCATCACCTCGCCCGAGGGCGAGTTCTCGTCGAATACCCCTTCAAGGAAAGGACAGCAGCTCATGCTGCGCATTGGCAAGTCGGCCGTGCCGGAGGCCGCCGGGCGCGCTCCGGCCGGTCCCGCTCCCCTGGTGGAGCGCGTCGCGGGATGGTCGGTGCGGCACCGCGTACTGGCCATCACGGGCTGGTTCGCCCTGGTGATCTTCGCCGTGCTCTCCAGCGCGCTGATTCCGGGTCAGGGCGCCGGCGGTGTCGATCCGGGCGAGTCGGGCCGGGCCCAACGGATCCTGGACGCCCAGCACGCCTACGTGCCCGTCCTGGAGAACGTGCTGGTCCAGTCCCGTACGGACGGGCGGTTCGCCGACGACCCGGACCTGCGTCAGGCCGCGCGGGACCTGGAGGCGGCGCTCCAGCGGACGCCCGGCACCGTGACGGGACTCCGCTCACCCGCGGTGTCCGAGGACGGCCGCTCCGGCCTGGTCACCTTCCAGCTCGCCGGACCGTACGAGCGGGTGGACGCGCAGTACGACGCCGTCGTCCGGGCGGTGGCGCAGGTGGCGGCCCGCCATCCGGGGGCGCGCGTGGTGGAGGCCGGGGACCGGAGCCTGAGCTCCGCGGTCGACGAGGGCATCAAGGGCGATTTCCAGCGGGCCGAGCACTTCTCGATGCCGGTCACCGTGGTGATCCTGCTGGTGGCGTTCGGCTCGCTGATCGCGGCGGGGATTCCGCTGCTGCTCGCGCTCAGCACCGTCATCGGCGCGTTCGGCCTGCTGCAGGTGGTCGATCACTGGACCCCGATCAACAGCGCGACCCATTCGATGGTGTTGCTGATCGGCGTCGCGGTCGGCATCGACTACTCGCTGTTCTACCTGCGGCGGGAACGCGAGGAGCGCGCCGCGGGGCGTACCGTACGGGAGGCGCTGCGGATCACCGCGCGTACGTCGGGGCACGTCATCCTCGTCTCGGGCCTGACGGTGATGCTCTGCATGACCGGGCTGCTGTTCAGCGGGCTGGCCGAACTGCGCGGGCTGACGATCGGCGCGGTGCTCGTGGTCGGCCTGGCGATGGTCGGCTCGGTGACCGTGCTGCCGGCGCTGCTGAGCCTGCTGGGCCGCTGGGTGGACCGGAGCCGCATCCCGTGGCTGGGCCGCCGGCGTACGGCGGCGGCGGAGTCACGGACGTGGACGGCCGTCGCGCGGGTGGTCGTGAGACGGCCGCTCGTCTGGGGCGGAGCGGCCGTGCTCGCGCTGGTGGTCATGGCGCTGCCCGTGTTCGGGCTCCATCTTCAGGACGCGGCCGTGACCGACAGCCTGCCGCGCAGCGTGCCCGTCGTGGACGCCGCCGTCCGCATGCAGGAGGCGTTCCCGGGCACGCCGTCTCCGGCCCGGGTGGTGGTGTGGGAGACACGCGAAGGCGCGCTCGACGCTCCCGGCGTACGGCGGGCCGTCGACGACCTGCGCAGCGGCGGTGCGGAGCCGATCGCCCAGGCGAGGGTCGGCCGGGCGCTGCTCCTGAGGGTGCCCTTGGCCGACTTCGGCAACGGAGAGACGGCCGTCCGTGCGCTGGACACGCTGCGGCACAGGTCGCTGCCCGCGGCGTTCGGGCACGTGGACGGCGTCGAGTACGGGGTCGCCGGCAGGACCGCGCTGGCGTACGACTTCACCCGGCAGCTCTCCGGCCGTACGCCGCTGGTCTTCGGGTTCGTGCTCGTGCTGGCGTTCGTGCTGCTCGCCGTGGCGTTCCGCTCCGTCGCCGTGCCGCTCGTCTCGATCGCCCTGAACCTGCTGTCCATCGGTGCCGCGTGCGGCGTGCTCGGCTGGGTGTTCCAGGGCGGTCACGGGGGCTCGCTGCTCGGCTTCACCTCCTACGGAGGGATCGTCGACTGGCTGCCGGTGTTCATGTTCGTCATCCTGTTCGGCCTGAGCATGGACTACCACATCTTCATCCTCAGCCGGATCCGCGAACGCCGGTCGGGAGGGGCCGGTCCGCGCGAGGCGATCGTCGGCGGCATCGGCGCCAGTGCCGGCGTCGTGACCAGCGCCGCCGTCATCATGACCGCGGCGTTCAGCGTCTTCGTCGTGCTGACCGCGATCGAGTACAAGATGATGGGCGTCGGGCTGTCCGTGGCCATCCTGATCGACGCCACCCTCGTTCGCGGCGTGCTCCTCCCGGCCGCCCTGGCGCTGCTCGGCGACCGGGCGTGGGGCCGGGACCCGGTCCGGCCGCAGATGAGTGAAGCCCTCGGCTGAGAGCGGCTGGGCCGCCCCGGCGGGTGGGTTGCGAACCCGCCGGGGCGACCGCCTCTCCCGGCGGAGGGCCGGTTGGTCGCCGTCGCCTAGTGGACGGTCAGGTCCGCGGACTTGCCGCCGGCGACGATCTTGTACTGGCCGGGGACGACCGACCGGGTGGACGACCCGTTGATGTCGCCCTGCGTCACGGCCAGGCGCGACAGCGGGAACGACAGCGAGACGGTCGTGGACTGGCCGGCCTTGAGCGGCACGCGGGTGTAGGCCACGAGACGGTTCGGCGGGACGAGGATGCGGCTGACCGGCTGCTGGGCGAAGACCGGCACCACCATGTCTCCGTCGCGGGATCCGGTGTTGGCGACCTTCACCGACACCTTCACCGTTCTGCCGCCCGAGACCGAGACGTCGTTCACCGCGTACGAGGTGTACGACAGGCCCGCGCCGAAGCCGAACAGCGGGTCGTAGGAGGAGCTCGTGCCGGAGTTGGTGCCCGCCAGCTGCTGGTAGAACATCGGCTCGTCGCCGGCGACCTTCGGCCACGACACCGGCAGGCGGCCGCTCGGGTTCGCCTTGCCGAACAGGACGTTCGCCACCGCCGTACCGCCCTCGCTGCCCGGCAGCCAGGACATCAGCAGCTGCTTGGCGTCGGCGGCACCGCCGAGCGCGAGAGGCCGCCCGGCCACGACCACCACGATCACCGGCTTGCCGGTGGCCTGCAGGTCGTCGACCAGCTTCTGCTGGTCGGCGGCCAGCTCGGGCGTCTCGTTGTCGTTGACGCCCTCGGCGCCGGGCTTCTCGCCGACCACGACGACGGCCGCGTCGGCGTCCTTGGTCTGGTCGACCGCGTCACCGGCGTCCTTGACCAGCTTGGCGTGGTCGCCGATGAGGTTCTTGATGCCCTGGTAGATGGTGACGCCCGGATCGTTGACGCCGTCCGGGATGCCCTGCCACTGGATCGTCCAGCCGCCGTCCTGGTTCGGGATCGAGTCGGCGCTCGGGCCGGTCACGACCACCTTGCCGAGGCCGGTCGACAGCGGCAGCACGTTGCCGTCGTTCTTCAGCAGTGTCTGCGACTCGGTGGCCGCGCGGACCGCGAGGTCCTTGTCGGCGCCGAGCGCGATGCCGTCCGCCTGGGAGGAGTCCACGTACGGGTGCTCGAACAGGCCGAGCCTGAACTTCAGCGTCAGGATGCGTGACACGGCCTCGTCGATGCGCGCCTTCGACACCTTGTGGCTCTTGACGTCGGCGATGAGCCCGTTCACGTAGTCGTCGACGCTGCCCGGCGGCAGCATCGCCATGTCCACGCCGGCGTTGACCGCGATGGCCGCCGCCCCCGCGTAGCTGTCACTCAGGTGGTACGCGGTCTGCAGGCTCTTGACGTCGTCCCAGTCGCTGACCACGACGCCCTTGAAGCCCCACTGCCGGCGCAACAGGTCGGTGAGCAGGTAGTGGGAGGCGTGCGCCGGGACGCCGTTGACCGAACCGGAGTTGACCATGAGGGTCAGCGCGCCCGCGTCGACCGCGTCCTTGTAGGCCGGCAGGAACGTGTCCTGGAAGTAGCGCGGGTCCAGGTGCGCCTCGGTGCGGTCGTGGCCCGCGAACGGCGCCGAGTAGCCGGCGAAGTGCTTGACCGTCGCCGCGACCTGGCCGGACTTCTGCAGGCCCTGGATGTTGGCGGCGCCGAGCGAGCCCGCGAGGTACGGGTCCTCGGAGTAGGTCTCGTAGTAGCGGCCCCAGCGGGTGTCGCGGGAGATGTCCTCGACCGGCGCGAAGTCCCACTGCGGACCGGTCGCCTTCACCGTGCGTGCGGTGGACTCGCCCATCGCCTCGGACAGCTGCGGGTCCCACGTGGCCCCGATGCCCACCTGCTGGGGGAACTTCGTGGTGCCGAGCACGTTGTTGTGCCCGTGTACGGCGTCGACGCCGTACACGATCGGGATGTGCAGGCGGGAGTGGTCGATCGCGTACTTCTGGACCGCGTTGACCATGTCGGCCCAGTCCTTGGGCGTGTTCTGCGGCGGGGTCTCACCGCCGCCGGACAGCACCGAGCCGGCCTTCAGGTCGGTCAGGACATGCTTCATGCAGGACTCGACCAGGGTGCCGCCGGACCACTGGCAGTCGCCCTGCATGTTGAGCACCGCGGGCTGGGTCATCTGGCCCACCTTCTCCTCGAGCGTCATGCGCTTGAGCAGGTCGGCCACCCGGGCGGGGATGGGGGCGTGCGGGTCCTGATAGCCGGACTGGGCGCTGGCGCCGGTCGCGCTGAGCGCCAGGCCGGAAAGGGTGACAGTGACGGCCAGCCCGATATGGGCGGCCCTGGACCTCAGTCTCATGCGCGTGTTCTCCAGGCGGGGGATCAAGAAGAGGTTCTGTGATCAAAGACCCAGCTGAAGATCAAATCAAGGCTTGAATTAAGTTTGGCCGAAGTCTGCCAGAATCGTTCAAGAGTTGAACGCGATCTGGAGAACGAGCGCGAGCGCGCCGAGCACCTCCGCGCGGTCGCCGAGGACCCCGGGCACGATCGAGACCAGCGAGGCCGCGCTGGCGATCGCCGACCGTCTCACCGCCTCGGCCATCGGATCCAGCAGCAGGTCGCCCGCCCGCCCCAGATCGCCGCCGACCACGACCCGTGTGGGGTTCAGCAGGTTGCACAGGCTGGCCACGCCGGCGCCGACGTACCGGCCGGCGTCGCCGACCGCGCGGCGGCAGGGCGCGTCGCCGGCCAGGGCCAGTTCGACGATGCGCGCGGTGGTCAGCCCGTCGCCGTGCGCGTGCCGCAGCAGCTCGGCGAGATAACGGCCACCGGCGTAGGTCTCCAGGCAGCCGCGGTTGCCGCAGCGGCACATCGGCCCTCTCTCGTCGAGCGTGAGGTGCCCGAGCTCGCCCGCGGTGCCGCCGGGCCCGTGGTAGAGCCGGCCGCCGATGACGATGCCGGCGCCGACGCCCGAGCTGATCTTGATGTACGCGGCGTCGGCGTGGCCGTGCGCCGCGCCCCACGTCATCTCGCCGAGCGCGCCGAGGTTGGCGTCGTTGTCGACGTGCACGGGGCGGCCGAGGCGCCGGGCGGCCTCGTCGGCGGCGTGGATGCCGGCCCAGCCGGGCAGGATGGTGCTCGAGCCGATCGTGCCGGTCACCGCGTCGACCGGGCCGGGCACGCCGAGCCCGATCCCGACCACGTCGTCGCGCGTCGCGCCGGCGGACGTCAGCAGTTCGTCCATGAGACGCTCCGCCGCGGACAGCCCGTCGGCGGCGGACGCGCCGACGTCGAGCGGTATGACCCGCTCGGCGATGACCTCGCGGGCGAGGTTGCCGATCGCCACGCGCAGGTGCGAGTGACCGAAGTCGACACCGACGGCGAACCCGGCACCGGGCGCCAGCGACACCGCGCGGGCGCGCCGTCCACCGGCCGACGTGGGCCGGACGACCAGCAGCCCGTCGGCGGCGAGCTCCCGGACGATGTTGGACACGGTCGCACGGGACAACCCGGTGCTGCGCGCGATGTCGGCCTGGGTCGGCGCCCCGGACTCGCGCACCGCCTGGATGACCCGCCGCTGATTGGCCTCCCGCAGGGACGTCTGCGAGCCCGGCATCGCCACCATCGGTCCCCCAGCGGGTCTACGGTGTTCAAGAAGTGAACCACAGGTTACGCGCAACCATGGCCGGAGTCCCCGCCTCGATCGTCGCCGGTACGCGGCTCCCTTCTCCTGCTGTCGTTCCTTCTTCTTTCGCCGGCCGAAGCCGCCGTCGGGCGTCAACATTCTGTTGAGGAAATCCGCCGTGCGTAGGGGCGCCTTCGGAGCATCATTAACGACACTTCTGTCGTTGACGCTCATCTCTCGCGTAAGGCGCGATCCCTGTACGATCGGGCCATGGCGCAGTGGTCGGTAGAGCGGCCGGACACCGGCTCTGAAACAGTCATTCGCGGGGTCGGCGAAGCCGACGAGGGTCGCGTTCAGGTGACCGTGGTCGGCGAGCGGCTGGAGACCGTTCGTGTGGAGGCGAGGCTGCTCCGGTCGTCCCGGGAGGATGTGAGCCGGCTTCTCATTGAGGCGGTGAATGCCGCACTCGATGACTTCCGTTCGCGCCGTCTCGGCACCGAGGTCCCGGAATTCGATCTGCGTGAGGTCATCGCCGACCTGCGGAAGGCGAACGAGCAGTTCAAACACGACATGAACCAGCGCCTGGACTTCGCCGCGGAGGTCAGCGCCCAACTGCGTCAGTCGGGAGTCAAGGTCGCCGATCTGCCGGCCCTGAACGTCGACGACATGATCGATGAGGTGACCGACGTCCTGCGAACGGTGGACGAGGCGCGGAACCTCGGCGAGGAGGAGCTCACCGGTACGGGCGAGGCCCCCCGGGGCTCGGTGCGCGCGGTGTGCGTTCCCGGCAACCGGCTCAAATCGCTGGTCCTGGACGCCCGCGCGATGCGCGGCACCGTCGAGCTCGAACGGGACGTCGTGACGGCGGTGAACGCCGCACTGGACGACCTGGCCACCAAGACGCGGGACCGGCAGGCGGAGTCCGGCATCGACCCGGAGGCGATAAGAAAACAGCTCGGCCAGTTGCGGGAACGGAACATGGCCCGGCTGGAGTCCTACTTCCGGTCACTGAGTGATGTGGTCAACGGCATCGAGCCGGAGCGTTGAGGGAGCGAGGATGACCGAGCAGCAGATCCAGTACGACCGGCCGCAGCTCAAGCAGTCCGGCGACGGACTCGTGGCCGCCCATGAGAATGCGCGGACCCAGCTGAACAACACCCAGGCGCAGATCCAGGGCCTGGGCGAGTGGTGGAATCCCAACAAGGACCCGAACGACCTGATCGGTGGCCTGCTCGGTGGATGCTTCACGGCCGTCCACGAGATGATGATGTCCACCGGCCACCAGAACCTCGACGTGCTGCACGGCCACGGACAGGCGATGCAGGTGATGTCGGGGAACATGACCGGTGCCGAAGAGGCGAACACCGGCCTGTCCGGGCCGGTCCAGGCTTGATCCGAGCGCGAACCGAGTCGGCCGGGCGCGGCCGGAAAGGTGACATGATCCGATGGCGATAGAGCTCCCGGGCTGGATGGGCAAGCTGCTCAACCTCATGGGCATAGCCGGCGGGGCGGGCTGGACCAACGCCAACGAGGACGACGCGCACAAGGTCGGCAGGCTGTACCAGCAGCACGCGACCAGCCTGCAGCCCGCGGTGACCGACGCGAAGACTCACGGGCAGCGTGCGACCTCAGCCGTCCAGGGATCGGCCGGGACGCAGATGACCCAGACGGTCGACCATCCGCAGGGTCCGATCAAGAACCTCGACGACCACGGTAAGGGCGCGAACGTGGCGGCGTTCATCGGCGGCGGTGTGGTGCCGAACGGACTGAGCGCCTACAAGATTTTCAAGCTCGTCTCCGGTGCCTCCACCCTGGCGGAGATGGCCGCCTCCGCGCTCGTCCCCGGTGGGGAGGTCGCCTGGCCGGAGGAACTGGCGGTCGGCCGTCTCAGCCAGAACGCCGCGACGAACACGTTGGCCACCCTGATCATGGGGGGCGCGTAGCACCCCGGTGCTCTGGGACGGCGCCAAGACCGATGTGGTGAGGCGTCGGCGAGCGACCTCCGCGTGTCGCTCGCCACGGTCGAACAGCCGTCAACGCCCGGCAGGCCGTCTCTCGGGTCCGCCGGGCGTTCGCCTGAGGATGAAGGTGCGGTGTACCGCCGTCAGGAGTCGCTGTTGCGGTCGTCTCCAGGGCGGCCGCCGAAGCGGGAGAAGATCTTCTCGCCCACGTTGACCGCGCCCTCGGCCGCGTTCTTGACCACGCCGATGAACGGGTCCTCGCTACGGTTCCACGACTCGCGGTACGCGCGGGCGGCGTTCTTGATCTCTTCGGAGATCGAGGCGTTCGGGTCGTCGGCCCGGCGGGGGTAGTCACCCGCGAGGACGCGCTGGTATTCGCCCTCGGCGGCCCAGTGCTCCAGCTCCGCGAAGCGCACCACGGCGTACGGGTGGGAGCGGGTGAGCAGGTTGAGGAACTTCAGCAGCCCGTCGCGCACGTCGCCGGCCGCGTCGTACTCGCGGGCCTGCTCGCGGAACGCCTCGGAGCTCATCTCCGTCAGACGGCCGCCGCCGGCGAGCTTCATCAGGGCGCGCTTGCCCGCGTCGACGTCCTGGCCGGCGAGCAGCCCGGCGCGGTCGGCGGACAGCTCGGACTTGCGCTGCCATTCGTTGAGGCCCATGAGGATGCCCGAGATGGCGATGTTGCCGAGCGGCAGCCAGGCGATCCGCGCGCCGAGGTTGGTCAGGATCAGCGCCATCGTCCGGTACACCGCGTGCCCGGAGAGCACGTGCCCGACCTCGTGGGCCACGACGAACCGCAGCTCCTCGTCGTCGAGCAGGTCGACCAGGCCGGTGTTGAGCACGATGAACGGGTGGTCGGTGCCGATCGTCATGGCGTTCGGCGCGGGGTCCTGCGTGACGTACAGCTCCGGCACCTCGGGCAGGTCGAGGATGTAGGCGGCGTCGCGGACCATGTCGTTGATGTTGCGGAACTGCGTCTCACCCGCGCGTACGCTCCCGCCGAGGAACATCAACCGGATCGCGCGCTCGCTGAACAGACCCGCCAGGCGCTTGAGCACGGTGTCGAAGCCGGTCAGCGACCGCAGCGCGACCAGCGCCGACCGATCCGCGGGATGTTCGTAGGCGCGGGAGCTGATCCCGGGGAAACGCGTGCGTGAACGGTCGGGCGTATTGCTCGTCATGTCCGGCATGCTATGTCCGACGCTTGTCTCGCGCTCAGGGTTCCCCTTCCGCGTGTACCCGATCTATGGTCCGGTCATGGTGGAGGCGTACGGGCCCGGGCCCGAGGAGACGATGTCGCGAGACGAACGGGCCGCACTGCAGCAGACCCGGCTGCGCGAGCTGATCGACCGGCTCGTACGGGCCGGTGGCGTCCAGGGCGAGCGGCTGCGCGAGGCCGGCGTCACGGGGGGAGAGGACGTCGCGCTCGCCGACCTGCCCAAGCTGCCGTTCACCACCAAGCAGGACCTGTGGGACTCCTACCCCCACGGCATGCTGGCGGTGCCGATGCGCGACGTCGTCGCGGTGCACGGCTCCAGCGGCTCGCGCGGCCGGCCCACGCTCGTCCCGTACACGCGGGGCGACCTGGAGCTGTGGGCGGCGATGTGCGCGCGATCCCTGGTCTGCGCCGGCGCCGGCCCGGACAGTGTGGTGCACAACGCGTACGGCTACGGGCTGTTCACCGGCGGGCTCGGCATCCACCAGGGCGCGATCGCCCTCGGCGCGACCGTCGTGCCGATGTCCGGTGGCATGACCGAGCGGCAGGTCCGGCTGCTCGCCGACCTGCGGCCCGACATTCTGACCTGCACGCCGTCCTACGCGGTACGCCTGGGCGAGGCCGCGCGGGAGGCCGGGGTCGAGCTGAACCTCAAGGCGGGCCTGTTCGGCTCCGAGCCCTGGTCGGAGGAGATGCGCGGCACGATCGAGGACCTCCTCGGCCTGGCGGCGCTGGACATCTACGGCCTGTCGGAGGTCATCGGCCCGGGCGTGGCCACCGAGTGCCTCGAACGCGACGGCCTGCACGTCAACGAGGACCACTTCCTCGTCGAGGCGGTCGGCGAGGACGGCTCGCCGGTGCCGGAGGGCACGCCGGGCGAGCTGGTGTTCACCACGACGCGCGAGGCGATGCCCCTGCTGCGCTACCGCACCGGGGACGTCGCGTCGCTCACGACCGCGCCGTGCCCGTGCGGGCGCACGCTCGTACGGATGAGCAAGGTGCTGGGCCGACGCGACGACATGCTGGTCGTCCGCGGGGTGAACGTCTATCCGCGCGAGATCGAGGCGGTGCTGCTGCGGCACGCCTCGCCGCACTACCAGGTCATCGTCGACCGGCGGGCGACCATGCCCCGGCTGATCGTGGCGTGCGAGGAGGCGGACGCCGGGCTGGAGCAGGTGCTGTCGGCCGAACTGGGCCTGTCGTGCGAGGTCCGGGTACTGCCCGCCGGAACGGTCCCGCGCGTGGAGATCGGCAAGGCGGTCCGCGTGGTGACCTGGGAGTCCGGAGAGGCGCCGCTCCCCGGTCTGTGAATATCCTGATTGATCCCGATTTGCGACATAACGCCGTCGGCACCTGGCTAATCTTTACCGACCATTTGATCGGTGAGGGTTTCGGGACGGGGAGCGCGTGAGCGGTGCACAGGGTGGCTTCGTGCCGCCGGATGGCGGGCAGCGGACGGACGAGGGGCGGGACGGGGCGCCTTACGAGGCCGGAGCACGGTTACCGTACGAGGGGCGACCGGGTGCGTACGGCGCGCGGCCCGATTCCCACGGCGGGTGGCCCGGGGCGTACGGGATCGAGGCGCAGGCGGAGCCGTCGAGGCCGCGCCGTACGGGGCTGATCGTCGGGCTGGCGATCGGCGCGGTCGTCGTGGTGGGCGGCGCCGCGGCGCTGGTCGGCGTGGCGTCGTCATCCGATCACCACACCCGGCCGGATGCGGCCACGGGCACGCCTTCCAGTGACGCGACCTCGCCCGCGGACGCGAGCCCGGCGCACTCGCTCGTGCTGCCGAGGAGGGTCGGACCGTACCGGCGGCTGACGGGTAAGGCCGTGGACCGGATCGTCCGCACCACGCGTCAGTCGTTGGTCAAAGAAGGTGGCCAGTACGCCGATGTGTACGCCAAGTGGAAGATCGCGCTCTATACGAACGGCGGCCCCGCGGACCGTGGGCTGATGTTCATCGGCATGTCGGCCAAGGACAGTCCGAAGATCGCCGAACTGATGCGAACGACGTCCCCGTCGGAGGAGGTCGACCAGATGTTCCTCGCCGCGGGGGTGCACCAGACCACGAACTACCCGACCGGGCCTTTGGGCGGCGTACTCCGGTGCAGTAAGGGCGATCTGGAATATATGGGCGGGATGACCTGCGCCTGGGCGGACTCCTCCACTGTCGGCATGGCCTTCCAGCCCAAGAAGTCGGCCGCGACGCTCGCGAGGATCACCCTCCGCCTGCGCAACGCCGCCGAACGCTGACGTTTCCCGATGCGTGTCATACCTCCACAAAAGGTTTTATAGCGACATTAAGGCCTAATAGTGGATAATCAATCCACTATTCGGAGGCATGTGGGGATGGGGACGCGTGAGCGGTGGGCGGGGCGGCTTCGTGCCGCCGGATGGCGGGCAGTGGCCGGACGAGCCCCGGGACGGGGTGCCATACGGAGCTGGAGCACAGCCGCCGTACGAGGGAGGACCGGGTGGTGCGTACGGCGAGCGGCGTGAGCCGTACGGCGGGCAGGCCGTGGCGTACGGCGGGCAGCCTGGGGCGCGGTCTGACCCGCACGGCGCGCGGTTCGCGTCGTTCGGACCCGAGCCGTGGGCGGAGCCGTCGAGCCGGCGCCGGACGGGGCTGATCGTCGGGCTGGTGATCGGCGCGGTCGTCGTGCTGGGCGGCGTCGCCACGCTGGCCGGCGTGGTTTTGTCATCCGACGGCCACCACCCCCGGCCGGATGCGGCCGGCGCGCCGGCCGGCGACGCGACGTCGCCGGCGGCCGAGAGCGTGACGCACTCCATCGTGCCCCCGAGGACCGTTGGAGCGTACCGACGCCTGACCGGGAACGTCGCGGATCGGATCGTCCACACGATGCGCCAGGCGATGACCAAGGAGAATGGGAAGTACGCCGATGTATACGCGAAGTGGAAGATCGCGATCTACACCTACGGTGGCGACCCCGGCCGTCGGCTGATCTTCACCGGTATGTCGGCCAAGGACAGCCCGGAGATGGCCGAAGCGATGCGATCGACGTCCCCGTCGGAGGAGGTCGACCAGCTGTTTCTCGGCACGGGAGTGGACCAGACCAAGGACTACGCGCCAGGGCACTTCGGCGGTGTACTCCGCTGCGGTAACGGTGATTTGGGGGGCGTGACCGCGATGGTCTGCGCGTGGGCGGACTCCTCCACTTTCGGCATGGTCGTCGAGCCCCACAGGTCGGCCGCGACGTTGGCGAGGGTCACCCTCCGGCTCCGCAACGTTGCCGAACGCTGACGTTTCCCCGATTCGTAACAGACTTCAACAAACGGTTTTCTAGCGACATCGAGGCGTCCATTAGGGATAATTCATCCACCATTCAGGGGGAGTGCGGGGGTGCGGGTCCGTGAACGATGGGCAGGACGACAGACCGGGGTTCGTGCCGCCGGACGGCGAGCCCCGGCCCGATGAGGACCTGTCGGTGCAGAGCGGCGCGCCGCGCGGCCCGGAGAGCCACGAGGGAACGTACGCCGACGGCGCGCCGCCCGGGTCGTACGGCGCGCCGGGTCCGTGGCCGTACGGGCCGGGTCCGCGACCGCCGAGGAAGAATCGCCGTGGACTGGTCATCGGGCTCGTCATCGTGGCCGCCGTCGTGCTCGCCGGCATGTCCGTGCTGCTCGAGAAGGCCTACTCTCCTGCCGGGGACACGGACGACGTCGGCTCTCCGGGCGCCACACACGAGGTGCACGCGATCGTTCTCCCCGAATCGTTCGGCCACTACCGGCGGATGACCGGAAGCGACGCGCAGCGGATCGAGAAGGACCTGCGCCAGGAGATGGCGCCGCAGGGCGGCGCGTTCGCGCAGGCGAAGACCGCCATATACGAGAAGCGCGGAAGCACCGAGCCTCCCATCGTCTTCATCGGGCTCTCGGCGAAGGACGGCCCGGCGGCGGCGGAGCAGTTGCGCTCCGGCTCGCCGTCGGAGCAGGTCGACTGGGTGTTCGAGGGCGTGGGGCTGAAGGGCGGAGCGAAGGACTACGCGGCCGGGCCGTTCGGCGGTGTGCTCCGCTGCGGGGCGGGCAGGGACGAGAGCGGGCCGATGGCGGCCTGCGCCTGGGCGGACGCCTCGACCGTGGGCATGATGTTCCGATCGGGGAGCGGCAGCGTCGCGTCCCTGGCCGGCGTCGCGCTCGAACTGCGCAACGCCGCCGAGCGCTGAGTCTTGCGGCGAATCGAGGGGGCGTGCGAATCGGACGTCGGTGTCGATGGTTAGGGTCGCGCCATGAAACGTCGACTCGGGGTCATGGGCGGCACCTTCGATCCCATCCACCACGGGCACCTCGTGGCCGCGAGCGAGGTGGCGCACCTGTTCGCGCTGGACGAGGTGGTCTTCGTGCCGACCGGCCAGCCGTGGATGAAGGAGGGGCGCAAGACGTCCCCGGCCGAGGACCGCTACCTGATGACGGTCATCGCCACCGCGTCCAACCCCAGGTTCTCGGTCAGCCGCGTCGACATCGACCGGCCAGGGAAGACCTACACCATCGACACGTTGCGGGAGATGCGCGAAATACACGGGCCGGACGTCGAGTTGTTCTTCATAACCGGCGCCGACGCTCTGGCCGAGATCTTGTCCTGGCGTGACGCGGATGAGCTCTTCAACCTCGCGCATTTCATAGGCTGTACGCGTCCCGGCCACAACCTCACCGACCCCGGGCTCCCCGGGGGCGGGGTGAGTCTCGTCGAGGTACCCGCTCTGGCGATCTCATCGACGGAGTGCCGCGAACGCGTACGCGCCGGTGAGCCCGTGTGGTACCTGGTGCCAGACGGAATCGTGCAGTACATCAATAAACGAGGGCTTTATCGTGGCGACTGACGACGAAGCCCCCGCAGGGAGGAACACGACAGCATCGTGACCGCATCCGACAGGGCCAACCAGCTGGTCCAGATCGCCGCCGAGGCCGCGGCGGAGAAGCTGGCCGAGAACATCATCGCCTATGACGTGAGCGAGCAGCTCGTCATCACGGACGCCTTCCTTCTCTGCTCGGCCGCCAACGACCGCCAGGTGCGCTCGATCGTCGACGAGGTCGAGAGGCGTCTGCGTGAGGACGCCGACGCCAAGCCGGTCCGTCGCGAGGGCGAGCGTGAGGGCCGCTGGGTGCTTCTCGACTACTCCGACATCATCGTGCACATCCAGCACGAAGAGGACCGCGTCTACTACGCGCTCGAGCGCCTGTGGAAGGACTGCCCGGAGATGGCCCTGCCCGAGGACGTGAACGCCCACGCGACACAGCGTGTACGCGCGGGTGAGGGCCGGTGAGCCCCGAGATCCTGCCGGACGACGAAGGCGGGCGGCTCACCGCGTCGCACGCGGGGAAGCGCGGCGCCTGCGGAGCGCCTTCGCGGGAGGGCTCATGAGCGAGCGGAGCGAGCGAATCAAAGAACACGCGCGCCTGGTCTCTCCTCCGACGAAGGAGGGCTCATGAGCGAGCGGAGCGAGCGAATCGAAGAACACGCGCGCCTGGTCTCTCCTCCGACGAAGGAGGGCTCATGAGCGAGCGGAGCGAGCGAATCGAAGAACACGCGCGCCTGGTCTCTCCTCCGACGAAGGAGGGCTCATGAGCGAGCGGAGCGAGCGAATCGAAGAACACGCGCGCCTGGTCTCTCCTCCGACGAAGGAGGGCTCATGAGCGAGCGGAGCGAGCGAATCGAAGAACACGCGCGCCTGGTCACTCCCCCGACGAAGGAGGGCCCATGAGCGAGTCGCGCAAGATCGTGCTGTGGCGGCACGGTCAGACGACCTGGAACGTCGAACGCCGCTTCCAGGGCACGACCGACATCCCCCTGGACGAGACCGGCGTCCAGCAGGCGGCCCGCTCCGCCCGGCTCCTCGCCGCCCTCCGCCCGACCGTGATCGTCTCGTCCCCGCTGCAGCGGGCCAGCGCCACCGCCGGTGCGCTGAGCGAGGTCACCGGCCTGCCGGTCACCCACGACCCGGACCTGATCGAACGCGGCGGCGGAGCCTGGGAGGGCCTGACCAACCACGAGATCCGCACCCGCTATCCGAGCGAACACGCGATCTGGCAGCCGCCGGGCGGCGAGACCACCGAGCAGGTGGCCAAGCGCTTCAGCGCCGCCCTCGAACGCGCGCTGGCCCGCATCCCCGACGACGGCCTGCTCGTCGTGGTCTCCCACGGCGCGGCGGTCCGCATCGGCATGCTGCACTGGCTCGGCTTCCCTGAGGAGCTCTGGGCCCGCTTCGGAGGCCTGTCGAACTGCTCCTGGTCGGTGCTGGAGGAGGGCCGGCTCGGCTGGCGTCTGGTCGAGCACAACGCCGGTACGCTGCCGGAACCCGTCCTGAGCGACGACCGCGCCGCGAGTGACGGCTGATCGATTACAGGTATGGCCGTCAGGTCCGATACACTGACGGGGCGTCGCAGGGAGACCTGAAAGACGCGAGGGGCTATGGCGCAGTTGGTAGCGCGCCTCCATGGCATGGAGGAGGTCTGGGGTTCGAATCCCCATAGCTCCACGGGCTGGCTCATCGTGCTCACCGCCCCCTTCGGGGGGCGGTTTCGCGGTGGGCCGCTATTTTTTTGGGGGGGCGACCCCCCATTCCCCCCGATGTGGGGGCTTGCGCCCCCACGCCCCCTTCCGGTTCGGTCGGAGGAGGGGCTTTTTTGTTTTATGGGGATCGCCGGACCCGTGAGCTTCGTACGGGCCCGGCGGGAGCGAGGGTCAGAGGTCGGTGTTCTGGCGTGCGGACGGTGATGTGACCGTTACCGTCTCCATTAGCGGGCGGGGCTTGGTCGGTGTGCATCCGGCCGTGAGCCGGCCGACGCGGGCGACCTTTGCGGTGAGGGCCACGTTGGCGCCGCGGAAGTGGTCCGTGCCGTGCGCTCGCGGCGTCCAGGAGCCGAACAGGTCACCGCTGATCGGCTGGCGTGGCGTCACCGGGCCACCGGTCCCCGTCATGCGGAACGACGTCGACTGCGCGCCGGTGACGTCGATCTCGGCGACCGCGGTCCACGAGTCGATCGCGACCGGCGTGCGCAGGTTCAGCCGGGAGATGTGCAGCTGGAAGCGGACCGGCCGGCCCGGCGTCGCGCGCTCGGGCGAGGCGGTCAGCCGCCCGTCGATGGTGACCGACCGGGATCCCAGCACCGGGACGCTGCAGGTGTAGGTGGCCGAGAAGCTCGACGCCTCCGCGGGCCCGTACGGCATGACGACGACGGTGCCGCCGATCGCGATCACCGTGCCGGCGGTCACGGCGTTTCGTCGGATGGATTTGATCATCTTCTGTTTCCCCCGTCGAGTTCGACCTGCCGGACGCCGTGGCCGGCGTCCGCAGAAGGTCTCCCCGCGAGATCATCATGACCGTGACCCGCACCGGGGTCTTTTTACCGGCGGCGGCGAAGATCACTACCTGCGGCTGGCGATCGCGGTCTAATTCGATTGCCGGGACGGGCTGGGGGCTCCTACGGTGAGCGCATGACGTGCTTCATGAACATGGTGCGCCGTGGTCGCCTCCGGGCGGTCGCGGCGGGCGTGGGGCTGGCATCCGCTCGTTGACGAGTGGGCCCGGCGCGTCGTCGAGGACGCACGCGTACGCCCGGGGCAGCTCGTGCTCGACATCGGCGCCGGCCGTGGCGCGCTGACCACTCATCTGGTCGCCGCCGGGGCCCGGGTCGTCGCCGTCGAGGCGCATCCCGGCCGGGCCGAGCGGCTGCGCGAGCGGTTCGACGGCGCGGACGTGACGGTCGTCGAGACCGACGCGCTGGCCGTGCGGCTGCCGCGCCGGCCCTTCCGCGTGGTCGCCAGCCCGCCGTACGCGATCTCCAGTGAGCTGCTGCGGCTTCTGCTCGCGCCGCGGTCGCGGCTGGTCGCCGCCGACCTGGTCCTCCAACGGGCGGTGGTCCGGCGTTACACCGAGGGCCGTTCGCGGCCGGGCCGCTGGGACGTCCGCGCCGGCCGCGCGCTGCCACGCCACGCCTTCCGCCCTCCGCCGAAGGTCGACTCGTCCGTCCTCGTCGTACGCCGCCGGCGTTAGGCCGTGTTCAAGAAGCGCGGTCGAGGGGTCGTGGCCATTCACCGATGGCGGCAATGGCCTCGACAGTGGTTCTTGCGCAGCCGGGCGGGTCTGAGCGGCGTCAGTCGCCGCCGGCGATGAAGCCGGCTATGGCGGCAGCGACGGCTTCGGGCTGCTCATCGGGGATGAAGTGCCCGGCGTCGGGCACGACGACTCCGGTGGTGTTGTCGGCCCATGGGCTGATGGAGGCTGCCATGTCCGGGATGGAGCCGTGGCTGCTGGATATTCCGAGGATGGGCACGGTCAGGTGCTGCCGGTTGAGCGCCTGGTGGTTCTTGCGCGCCGACTCGGCGGCGTCTCGGTAGTAGGCGAGGGAGGCGCGGAGGCCGCCCTCGGCGGCGAGGGCCGCCGCGTAGTGGTCGAGGTCGGCGTCGTCGAACGTGCCGGGAGCGAGGGCCTTCACCTTCAGGAACCAGCCGACGTACTCCCGTTCGCGGCCGGCGAGCAGGGTCTCGGGCAGGTCGGGCACGAGGTGGAACGCGAAATGCCAGGTCTTCCACGCCCGGGCCGGGTCGGTGGGAATCGTTTCCGGCAGGGTGATGCCGGGGATGCCGGCGTCGAGCAGGGCGACCCCGCGCAGTTCGCTCGCGTAGTCGAGGGCGAGGGAGAAGGCGACCCAGGCGCCGATGTCGTGGGCGGCCAGCCAGTAGGCGGGCACTCCGAGCGCCCTTACGGCGGCGTGGACGTGGGCGGCGACCGTGTGGGTGTCGTAGCTGAGCTCCGGGCGCTCGGAGTGGCCCTGGCCCGGCAGGTCGATCGCGATGACGCGGAACCGGCCGGCGAGGCTGGGCATGACCTTTCGCCAAGCCCACCAGGTTTGCGGGAACCCGGCGAGCAGGACGACGGCCGGGCCGGTCGGCCGGCCGCCTTCGACGGCGTGAAGGCGGACGCCGTCCGCGTCGACCCAGCGGTGGGTGAATCCGGCCAGGTCGTGCAGGGGCAGGTCGTGCAGGGGCAGGTCGCGGACGGGGTTACTTTCGGAGACGGTCATGGGATCCTCCATCGGTGTTGGGGCGTGCCGGCCGGGCGGTTCGCCCGAGGGCCAGGCCCGCGAGGGCGACGCAGATGACGAGGGCGGCCAGCGTGGTGCTCGAAATCCGGGTCCCGGCGGCCTGATCGATGAGGCCCAGCAGCAGGACGGGGACGGCGAGCCCGGAATAGATGAACAGGAAGTACGTCGCGCTGAGCTCAGCCCGGTTGCCGGGATCGCACAGTGCGTCCGTGACGCCGAGGCCGTGGCGGAACAAAGTCCCCACAGCCGCCCCGGCGAAGACGGTGCCGACGATGAAGACGGGCGCGGAGTGGATCCAGAGCGCCGCCTCGATGACGATCATCCCGATGGCCAGCAGGGCTGTCCCGGTGCTACGCCGCAGGATGGCCGGCGGTGCGATGACCTGAGCCAGCAGTGCGCTGATGAACAGGGTTCCGATGCCCGCGCCGATGACGGCCCGGTTCGATATGCCCAGGTCGTCACGGAGGAACGCCGGGGCCAGAGACGAGAAGAAGCCGTTCACGCCGAAGGCGGCGGCGGCGAGCACGCCGCCGGCGAGAAACGAGCGGGCGCGGCCCGCGCCGCGAGGAAGTGCCGGCCGGCGAATCCGCGGCTGCCAGCGGGTCCTTCGACCTGAAGTCTCGGGGACTTTCTGCCAGGCAATGCCCGCCACGGCGCAGACGACCAGGTAGCACCAGAACACGGTGCGGGTCGGTGCCGGGACGAACTGCGCGAGCAGGCCCGCGGCGATGGTGCCGAGACTCAGGCCGCCGACGTTGGCGGCGGCGGCCAGCACGGATGCGGCCTTGCGGCCGGGCACGATTTCCGCGATCGAGGAGGTCGCCGCCGCGGTGATGAGGCCGGTCGCCGTGCCGCTGAGGACCCGTGAGATCAGCAGGACGGTCAGGCCGCCGGCGAGCGCGAATCCGAGGGTGCTGAGCGCTGCGAGCGCGAGCGCCAGCGCGAGGACGGGACGGCGCCCGATCGCGTCGGACAGCGAGCCGGCCACGAGCAGCGTGCCGGCGACTCCTATCACGTAGGCGATGAAGACGAGGGCGGTGGTGACGGGCCCGAAGCCGAACTGCGACGCCCACAGGTCGTAGAGCGGGACGGTCAGGTTCCCGCCGGCCATGACGACGGCGTAGATGAAGACGACGGCGGCGGCCGGGGTCGCGTGGTGCGTCTGCCGCGCCGTCTCGGTTTGCGGGGGACACCTGGTCACGATCATGCCCGAAGGCTAACACATCTTGAACCGATCAGTTCAAGATGGGATGATGGGCAGCATCCGGAACACCGACACACCGGCAAGGAAGTGCCACGTGGCAGGCAAGAAGCAGTTCGACATGGACGCGGCGCTCGACGCCGCGATGATCCAGTTCTGGCGCGCCGGCTACGCCGACACCTCGGTAGACGACCTGTCCCGGGCGACCGGGCTGAACCGCAGCTCGATCTACTCCTCGCTCGGCGACAAGGACACGCTGTTCCTGCGCTGCCTGGATCGCTACGCCGCGCGCTACGGCGACAAGTACGACGCCGCCCTGTCGTGTGCGGCCTCCGAGCCCCTTGCGGCCGTCCGCGCGTTCTTCGACGTCACCCTCGAGCGCATCGCCGATTCCGAACTGCCCGATGGATGCCTGATCGCCCAGTCGGCCATGGCGATCCCGGTGCTGAGCCCGGCCGTCGCGGCGCACGCCAAGGAGGCGCTCGGCTTCCAGCGCCTGCGCCTGCGTGCCGCGCTGAAGGCCGGCCGAATGGCCGACCAGGACGCCGAGGCCTTCGCCGTACACGCGGCGGCCGTGAACCAGTCTCTCGCCGTCATGAGCAGAGCCGGGGCGAGCCCGGCACAGCTCCGGGCCATAGTGGACGTGACCATTGACGCGCTCGCACAGGCGTTGGGCGTGCGGGGCGAGGCCTAGCGGTGTCGTCGGGGGCCCGCGCCTGAGCTCTCGCGGACGCGGAGCTCGTGGCTCACGGTCACCTCGCGGGGCGGGGAGTCGACGGCGGCGATGCGGTCCAGCAGCAGGCGCAGGGCCGAGCGGGCGATGCCGGCCTTGTCCGGGCTGATGGTCGTCAGGCTCGGCACGTTGTACCGGCCGTCATCGATGTCGTCGAAGCCCACCACCGCGACGTCCTCGGGGATGCGGTAGCCGCGGTCGTACAGCGTCCGCATCGCGCCCAGGGCCAGTGTGTCGTTGAAGCAGAACAAAGCGTCCGGTGGGTTCTCCAGCTCGGTCAGGTACGCCGCCGCCTCCGCGCCGTCGCGGCGGTGGTACTGCCGGGCGGACACGATCAGCGACTCCTCCACCGGCAGCCCGGCGTCCTTCAGCGCGGCGCGGTAGCCGCTCTCGCGCATGCTCGACGTGCTCTGCTCGTACGACGGCTGCGTGCCGATCGCGGCGATGCGGCGACGGCCCTGACCCGCCAGGTGCGCGGTGGCGGTGCGGGCGGCGGAGACATTGTCGATCGCGACGTGGTCGGCGGTGCCGGCCGATACCCGTTCGCCGAGCAGCACCAGCGGTGTCGTGTCCACGCGGCGGGCGATGTCGAGGTGGTCCATGGCGACCGGGCTGAAGACGATGCCGTCGACCAGCCGGGCGCCCATGCCGTCGATGACGTACTGCTCGCGTTTCGGATCGCCGCCGGTCTGGTCGATCAGGATCGTGTAGCCGTGCTCCTCGGCGGTGTCGACGATGAGCCGGGCCAGTTCGGCGAAGTACGGGACGTCGACCTCGGAGACGGCGAGGGCCAGGATGCCCGTACGGCCGCGGCGCAGGTTGCGGGCGCTGATGTTGGGCCGGTAGCCGAGGTCGGCGATGGCGCGCTGGACGCGCTCGCGGGTCGCGGCACCGACGTGCGCGCCGTTGATGACGTTCGAGACGGTCTTGACCGACACTCCGGCACGGGCGGCCACGTCCTTCATGCTCGCCGAGCGGCGTCCTGGCTGCGCGGACGTGCTGGTCATCCCCGACCCCCTCTTGTCGCCGGACGAGAGTATATCGATTACTACATCGATGGAATTCTCACGATGGGCGATGTGAACTACTTCGAGGTGAAGGGTGTACATCGTTTACCTTCCCGAGTATGGTCCCGATAACTCCGGCCCGGTGACGAGAAAACGGGCCGGCTCATCGGTGCCGATGAGGGAGGAGACGCCGTGGACCTACGCAGGAAGCTCACCGTGTTCGCCGCGCTGGCGACGCTCGGCGCCGCCGCCGCGTGCGGTGGGTCCGGCTCGTCGGGCGACAAGAGCGGTGGCACCGTCACGTTGTCGTTCTGGAACGGCTTCACCGGAGGCGACCGGCCCGGCGTCGAGCATCTGGTCGACGAGTTCAACAGGTCGCACCCGAAGATCCACCTGAACATGCAGATCATGCCGTGGGACGTCTTCTACCAGAAGCTGCTGCCCGCCTACGGCGCCGGCAAGGGTCCCGACATGACCGCGATGAGTTCCAACCAGGTGGCGCAGTACGCCGCCAAGCGCGTCTTCCAGCCGCTCGACGACGCCTTCTCCACCGGCCTCGACAAGTCGAAGATCGTGCCCGGCGCGCTGCAGGCGGGTCGGTACGCCGGCAAGCAGTACGGTCTGCCGGCCAACTTCACCCCGCTCCTCCTCTACTACAACAAGAAGCTGTTCAAGCAGGCCGGCATCGCGGCGCCGCCGGCGAACTGGGACGAGTGGATCGCCGACCTGAAGAAGCTCACCAAGGGCAAGGGGCCGGGCGGCAAGCCGGCGCAGTACGGGCTGACCATGGGCACGCACGAGACGGTCGAGGGCATCCCGATCCTGCTGGCCGGTCAGGGCGGCGGCGTCATCGCCGACGACGGCAAGACCGTCACCCTGGACGGCCCCCAGTCGATCCAGGCCATGACCACGTGGACGAACCTGGTCCGCACGAACCACGTCATGCCGGTGGGCACGTCCGGCGCGGACGCCGACAAGCTCATGCAGTCCGGTGACGCGGCGATGGAGATCAACGGTCCCTGGCTGACGTCCTCGCTGGAACAGTCGAAGATCGACTACGGCCTCGCGATGGTGCCCGCCGGACCGGCCGCGCAGACGACGCTCAGCGACAGCGTGCAGTTCTCGCTCGGTAGCCGCGCGACCGGCGCGAAGAAGAAGGCGGCCGAGGAGTTCTTCTCGTACTGGAACTCCCGCGACTCCCAGATCTACTTCGCCAACACCACCGGATTCCCGCCCACCCGTACCGACATCGGCGCGTCGGACCTGAAGAACCCCAACGTCGCGGTGTTCGCCAAGTACGCGCCGAAGGCCGTGCCGTTCCTGCCCGGCCAGACCAAGTTCGCGCAGATGCAGAGCGAGGTCATCGACCCGGGGTTCGAGAAGATCCTGAACGGCCAGGGCGATCCGGCGACGGTGCTGAAACAGAGTGCGGGGCAGCTCCGGACCCTGCTGTCGGGGAGCTGACCGGTCCATGCGTCGATCCGGTGTCCGGGCGCGCGGCGGCCTCACGCTGCGCGCCCGGCGCAGCCTCAGCGCGTACGGTTTCATCGCCCCGTCCGTCATCATCCTCGGCGTCTTCCTCGCCTGGCCGATGGTCTGGTCGCTGCGCACCTCCTTCTACGACGCCTCCCAGTTCGCCCCGCCCACGTTCGTCGGGCTGAGCAACTACCGGAAACTGTTCGCGGACGCCACGTTCCGCGGCGACCTGGTCAACACGCTGGTGTACGCGGCGGTCGTCACCCCGATCGCGGTCGGGCTGGCGCTGGTGTTCGCGCTGATGCTGCACCGTCGCCTCCGCGGCCGGTCGTTCTTCCGCGCCGCGATCTTCCTGCCGGCCGTGCTGTCGTTCGGCGTCATGGGCATCGCGTGGGACTTCGTGCTCGACCCCAACATCGGCGTGCTGCCCCGCTGGCTCCAGCACGTCGGCCTGTCGCTCGGCAACGGCGTGAACGACCCGAGCTGGGCGATGGCGTACGTGATGTTCGTCGGGGTCTGGAAGAACGCCGGGTTCTACATGGTGATGTACCTGGCGGGCCTCAGCACGATCCCGAACGACTTCTACGAGGCCGCGGCGATCGACGGTGCCGGGCCGTGGGCGCGGTTCCGCCACATCACCTGGCCGCTGCTGTCCAACACGACGCTGTTCGTGTTCGTCATCGCGGCGATCGCCTCGCTCCAGGCGTTCGACCAGATCTTCGTGATGACGCACGGCGGCCCGTTCTTCAAGACCGAGACGCTGGTGTACCTCGTCTACCGCACGGGCTTCAAGGACTTCGAGTTCGGATACGCCTCGGCGGTCGCGTGGGTGCTCGTGCTCCTGGTCTTCGTGATCAGCCTCGTGCAGAACTTCTACTTCGGCCGGCGGCAGGTGAAGTACTGATGGCCCGTCGTATCGGCCTCTACGCCGGTCTCGTGGTGGCCGTGGCCGTGATCCTGCTGCCGGTCGTGTGGATGGTCTTCGCCTCCGTCAAGCCCGAGGCGGACATCACCGGCAACCCCGCACAACTGTTGCCCGAGCACTTCACCACGCAGAACTACCGGGAGGTGACCCGGCAGATCCCGTTCGCACGCCAGTTCCTCAACTCGGTCATCTTCGCGGGCGGCGTGACCGTGTGCTCGCTGGTGTTCAACTCGATGACCGCGTTCGCGCTGGCCCGGCTGGACTTCCCCGGCAAGCGCGCGCTGTTCGTCGCGGTCATCCTCTTCCTGATGATCCCGTATCAGGTGACGCTGATCCCGATCTACCAGATCGTGGCCAAGCTCGGTCTGATGAACACCTTCCCGGGCTTGATCATCCCTCGTGCCACGAACGCCTTCGGGATCTTCTTCCTGCGCCAGTTCTTCCTCGGCATCCCGCGCTCGCTCGATGAGGCGGCCCGTATCGACGGGGCCGGCGACTGGCGGATCTACGCCCGGATCATCCTTCCCCTGTCCAAACCGGCCCTGCTGACGATCGCCCTGTTCGACTTCATGTTCAACTGGAACGACCTGCTGTGGCCGCTGATCTTCACCACGAGCACGAAGATGGAGACCCTGCCCGCGGGGCTGGCCCTGTTCATGGGACAGCACGTGTCGCAGTACGGCGTGGTGATGGCCGGAGCGACGCTCACCACCGTGCCGATCGTGATCGCGTTCCTCTTCGTGCAGCGCAAGTTCATCCAAGGCATCGCCACGACGGGACTGAAATGAAGACCGCGACTCTCATCCTCGACCCCGCGTTCCGCGTCGGGCCGGTGCGGCCGCGCCTGTTCGGCTCGTTCGTCGAGCACATGGGGCGCTGCGTGTACACCGGCATCTACGAGCCCGGCCACCCGGCCGCCGACGCCGACGGCATGCGCGAGGACGTCCTTGCGCTCACCCGGGAGATGGGCGTCACCGTCGTCCGCTACCCGGGCGGCAACTTCGTCTCCGGCTACCGCTGGGAGGACGGCGTCGGGCCGGTCGAGGAACGCCCGGCCCGCCTGGACCTCGCGTGGCAGTCGCTGGAGACCAACGAGTTCGGGCTGCACGAGTTCATGACGTGGGCCGGCCGCGCGGGCGTCGAGCCGATGATGGCGGTCAACCTCGGCACCCGCGGCGTCCAGGAGGCCGTCGACCTGCTGGAGTACTGCAACCATCCCGGCGGCACCGCCCTGTCGGACCGCCGGGCGAAGAACGGCCGGGCCGAGCCGTACGGCATCGGCCTGTGGTGTCTCGGCAACGAGATGGACGGGCCGTGGCAGATCGGGCACAAGACCGCGACAGAGTACGGCCGGCTCGCCCAGGAGACCGGCAAGGCGATGAAGCTCGTCGACCCGTCGATCGAGCTGGTCGCCTGCGGCAGCTCGAACGGGCACATGCCGACGTTCGGGAGCTGGGAGGCGACGGTCCTCGAGCACTGCTACGACGAGGCCGACTACGTCTCCCTGCACGCCTACTACGGCCAGGACGGCGACCTGCCCAGCTTCCTCGCCTCGGCGGTGGACATGGACGCCTTCATCGAGGGCGTCATCGCCACCGCCGACCACGTACGGGCCAAGCTGCACAAGTCCAAGCGGATCCAGCTCTCCTTCGACGAGTGGAACGTCTGGTACACCGACTCCTTCGAGGGCGGCACCTGGGAGCGGGCGCCCCGGATGAGCGAGGACCTGTTCAACGTCGCCGACGCCGTCGTGGTCGGGAACCTGCTGATCTCGCTGCTCAAGCACGCCGACCGGGTCGGCGTCGCCTGCCAGGCGCAGCTCGCGAACCTCCTCGCGCCGATCCGCACCGAGCCGGGCGGCCCCTCCTGGCGGCAGACCATCTTCCATCCGTTCGCGCACGCGGCGGCGTACGCGAAGGGCGACGCGCTGCGGGTCGTGCTGGACGCGCCGCGGGTCGAGACCGCCAAGTACGGCGACGTGCCGCTGGTGGACGCGGTGGCGACCCACGACGACGACGGCGTCACGGTCTTCGCCGTCAACCGCGACGTGGAGGAGTCCGTCGGCCTCACCCTCGACCTGCGCGCCCTGCCGGGCGTGCGCGGCGCCGAGCGGATCGCCCTCTCCGACCCGGACACGGGCGCGGCCAACACCGCGGCCGAGCCCGGCCGGGTGACGCCCCGGCGCGGCGAGGTCCCGGTGCGGGCCGGGGAGCCGCTGCTCGTGGAGCTGCCGCCGGTGTCCTGGAACGTCATCCGGCTCACCGTCTGAGCCCACCTTCCGAAGGAAAACGATGCATCTCACCCTGGACGGCACCTGGGACCTCATCGTCGGCGACCCGGGGATCGCCGGGCTGGCCGACGCCCCGTCGCGGCCCGTCACCGTGCCCGGGCTCTGGGAGGCCGAGGTCGATCCGGCCCTCGATGGGGTGGTGTGGTACCGGCGCGCGTTCGACTGCCCGGACCCGTACGGGCGGTGGACGCTGCGGTTCGGCGCGGTCATGGACGTCGCCGAGGTGTACCTCAACGGCGTCGCCCTGGGCGGCCACGTCGGCGCGTTCACGCCGTTCGAGATCGATCCCGGCGGCGCGCTGGTCGCCGGGGAGAACGTCCTCGCCGTCCGCGTCACCGACCACGCCCTGGACGACCCGGAGCACCCGCGTACCGCGCACGGCAAGCAGGGCTGGGCCAACCACGCCTTCCCCAGCCCGCCCAGCCTCTACCTGACCTACGGCGGCATCTGGCAGCCGGTCACCCTGCGCCGCCACGGACCGGTCGCCATCGACGACGTGTTCGTGAACGGCGACCCGGCGGACCTGGCCGTCGCGGTCGAGCTGTCCAACCGGTCGGCGGACACCGTGACCGCACGCGTACGCGCCGGCGTGCCCGGCGACGTGCGGGAGGCGGAGGTCCTGCTGCCGCCGGGCGGGCACGGCCGCGCGGCCCTCGCCTTCGGTGCGTCGGGAGCGGCGCGCTGGTCGCCCGAGTCGCCGGTGCTGCACGAGGCGGAGGTCACGGTCGCCGTCGGCGAGGAGGTCAGCGACACGCGCACGACGCGGTTCGGACTGCGGACGATCGCCGTGGCGGGCGACCGGCTCCTGCTGAACGGCGCGCCGTACCGGATGCGCAGCGCGCTGGTCCAGGGCTTCTACGCCGGCACCCTGTACGCCGAGCCCGGCCGCGACGCGATCGTGGCCGAGGTCGCCGCGGCCAAGCGCCTCGGCCTGAACACGCTGCGGCTGCACATCAAGGCGTTCGACCCGGTCTACCTCGACGTGTGCGACGAGCTGGGCATGCTGGTGCACTGCGACATCCCGGTCGCCGAGCCGATCGCCCACGCCGAACTCGGCGCGGCCGGCGAGGTCGCCGACCGCTGCGCCGCGGCGGCCACCGAGCAGGTCCGCCGCGACCGGAACCACCCGAGCGTCGTGCTCTGGTCGGCGATGAACGAACTCGGCCTCGAACACGGGCCCTCACGCGCGAGCGAGGGATACGAGGGGTTCGCGCGGCGCATGTACGCGGCGGTCACGGCGGCCGACCCCACGCGGCCGGTGATCGAGAACGACTGGGTCGACCCCGACCCCGACCGGGTGTTCGCCAGCCCGATCCTGACCGCGCACTGGTACGGGCGGCTGTCGACGGCGTACCTGAGCGAGCTGGCGGCCAAGACCGCCCCGTGGGCGGCCTCGCCGCGCCCGTTCCTGATGAGCGAGTTCGGCGACTGGGGGCTGCCGTCGCTGGAGCCGCGCGAGAACGCGCCGTTCTGGTGGTACGGCGACGCGCTCGGGGCGGCGATCGAGCGGACGCCCTGGCCGCGTACGGTCGCGGCGTTCGTCGAGGGCACCCAGCGGTACCAGGGGCTCGCCGACCGGCTGCAGATCGAGTTGTTCCGCCGCCAGGACGGCATCGCGGGCTGGTGCGTCACCGAGCTGACCGACGTGCCGCACGAGTTCAACGGCCTGTGGAGCCTGGAGCGGGAGGCCAAGCCCGCCGCCCTCGCCGAGCTCACCCTGGCCTGCGCGGACGTGCTTCCGATCGTCGCACGGACCTCCTGGACGGTGGCCACGGGTGAGGCGGTGGAGCTGCCGGTGTCCGTGGCCAACGACGGGCCGGCGCTGACCGGGGTGACGATCGAGGCCGGCCTGCGCGGCCGCACGGTCCGGTACGGGCCGGTGGACCTGCCCGCCCACACCGCGTCGGAGGTGGCGACGGTCCGTGTGCCGGCGCCGGAGGTGACCGGGACGCACGAGCTGACCGTGCGGCTGACCGGGGACGGCGTCACCGCGGTCAACCGCTATCCGCTGCACGTGGTGTCGGCCGAACCCGCGCGGGTGGCGGTCCGGCTCGCCGGTGACGCCGACGGCCTGGCCGGTGCGGAGATCGTCACGGACGGCGCGGCACCGCTCGTCGTCGCGGAGGGCGCGTTGGACGCCGGCAGCGGCGCCCTGGTCGCGGAGTCCCTGTCGGCCGGGCGGCCGGTTCTCGTGCTGGCCCAGGACGCGGACCGGGCGCGGCACCTGCCCGTCCCCGCCGAGCTGACCGAGGTGGCCACCGCCTGGGGATCGACGCCGTTCCTGTTCACGACCGGAGAACTGGCCGTACCGGCGCTTCCGCCGGCCACCGTCCTGTCCACCGAGCCGATGACGATCGTGCCGGACGCGGTGTGGACCCGGCTCGGCGACGGTCCCTTCCCCGAACACCTGATCGCCGGGATGTGGAAACCGTTCCCGGACGAGATCGCCGGCGCGGTCGTCGGGGAGACGCATGTCGGGCCGGGCCGGCTGCTCGTCTGCCAGTTTCCGCTGCTCGCGGCCGTGCGGGAGGGCGACCCGATGGCCAGGGCGGTGCTCGCGGACCTGCTGCGCCATCTCGTCGAGCCCGTACACGGGCTGCGGGCCGAACACGACCGGCTCGCCGACGGCCGTGCCATCACCTACTACGCGACGAAGGAGGTCTCATGACGGAGCGGAGATACGACCCGACCCGTGGCGAGTGGGTCACCTTCGCCACCCATCGGCAGAACCGCACGTTCCTCCCGCCCGCCGACCAGTGCCCGCTGTGCCCGACCGCGCCCGGCGGGCCACCGACCGAGATCCCGGCCGCCTCGTACGACCTGGTCACCTTCGACAACCGGTTCCCGTCGTTCACCGCCGACCCGCCGGAGCCGTCGGTGGCCGGTGACGCGCTGACCCCGGTCGCGCCCGCCCTGGGCCGGGCGGAGGTCGTGGTGTTCACCGGCGACCACGACGCCACGCTGGCCGAGCTGCCGGTCGCCCGGCTGCGCGCCCTCGTGGACGTCTGGGCCGACCGGACGACCGTGCTCGGCCGGCGCCCCGAGATCGGTTACGTCTTCCCGTTCGAGAACAAGGGCGAGGAGATCGGTGTCACCCTCAACCATCCGCACGGCCAGATCTACGGCTACCCGGACATCCCGCCGATCCCGGCGCAGGAGATCGCCGCCGCCCGGCGGTACCGGGCCGAGCACGGCTCGTGCGTGTGGTGCGACCTGGTGATACGCGAGGAGACGAGCGAACGGCTCGTCGTCTGTGGTGACGCGTTCGCGGCGTACGTGCCGTTCTGGGCGCGGTTCCCGTACCAGGTGTACATCAGCGCCCGCCGCCACGCGCCGGCCCTGCCCTCGCTTACCGCGCCGGAACGCGACGACCTGGCACACGTGCTCAAGCGGGTGCTGGTCGCCTACGACGGCCTGTTCGGCTTCTCCATGCCGTACGTCATGGCGGTGCACCAGGAGCCCGCGACCGGCGGCCACGGCGACCTCACTCACCTCCACCTGGAGTTGTCACCGCCATACCGGACCGCGACGAAGCGCAAGTACCTGGCCGGCAGCGAACTCGCCGCAGGCGCCTACGTCACCGACCTGCCACCAGAACGCACCGCCGCGGCATTGCGCGAAGCCCGCGAGGGCGCCGACCGGACCGAAACCGCCGCCTAACGCGCCCTGTGAGGGTGCCCCTCACCGTGCCAGGCCCGGGTGAGGGTGCCGCTCACCGTGCCAGGCCCGGGTGAGGGTGCCGCTCACCATGCCAGGCCCGGGTGAGGGTGCCGCTCGCAGGAACCGTCGCACTCTGGTGCGGTGGGCGCGCGGGAATTATGGGGTCATGTCTACGCATGACTTTCATTTCGTCGTTGAGCGGGTGTTCGGGATAGCCGGGCGTGGGACCGTTGCCGTGGGGACGCTCGTCTCCGGCCAGGTCACCAGTGGCGACACCGTCTGCCTGCACACCGACGCGGGGATCGTGCGGGTGGACGACGTCTGGGTCGAGCTCACCGGCGCCGGCACCGACCGGCTCGCACTGCTGTTCCGGGGCTTGACGAAGGAGGACCTGCTGCCCGGCACGATCGTGCGATCGTGCCGGGACTGAGGCGGTGACCGCCGCTCAGACCTGCTGCGCCGCGAGATCGGCCAGGTCCTCTTCGGTCAGGGTGAGACCGGAGGCGGCGATGTTCTCCTCCAGATGCGCGGGTGAGCCGGTCCCGGGGATGGCGAGCATCACCGGGGAGAGCGCGAGCAGCCAGGCCAGCGCGACCTGGGCCGCGGTGGCGTCGTGTCGGGCGGCGACCTTCGCCAGGCGTTCGGCGTCCAGGGGACGGTCGCCTCCGCCGAGCGGGAAGTACGGCACGTACGCCACGCCCAGTTCCTCGCACTGGTGGAGCAGCTCGAGGTCGTCGGCGTGGTGCACGTGGAAGTGGTTCTGCACCGCCGCGACCGGGGCGATGGACCGCGCCTCCGCGAGCTGCTCGGCGCCCACGTTGCTGATCCCCAGATGCCGGATCAGGCCCTCCTCCCGCAGCTCGGCGAGTACGGCGAACCGCTCGCCGAGCGACTCCTCCGGATCCCGCGACATGCCGCCGATCCGCAGGTACACCAGGTCGAACCGGTCCAGGCCCAGCGCGCGCAGGTCCTCCTCGACCAGCTCGCGGAGCCGTTCCGGCCCGGCCTGGCCGGACGGCAGGCCGTCGGGACCGCGCAGCGGCCCGACCTTGGTGGCGACCACGAGGTCGTCGGCGTACGGGGACAGCGCCCGGCGGATCAGGTCGTTGGCCTCGATGCCGTCCCACGCGTAGAAGCCGGCCGTGTCGATGTGGTTCACGCCCAGCTCGACCGCGCGGCGCAGCACGGCGATACCGGTCTCCGGGTCGCGCGGCGGGCCGCCGAACGTGCCGAGAGGAAGGCGCATGGCGCCGAAGCCCATCCGGCGCACCGGCCGGTCGCCGCCCAGGGTGAACTCGCCGCTCGCGGCGGCCGTGATGTTCGTCGTCATGTGATTCACCCTGCTGCGGAATCCGGACGGAGGCCATTCGCTGACAGCAAACTGCCATTGCCCCGCGCTCCCGGCCGCCGTCAGACTGGGGCCATGCCGAACGACCAGGTCATCACCGTCCGCGGCGAGGAGGACCTCGCCACGCGTGCCGGGCATCTGTTCACCGGGGTGAACAAGGAGTTCCTGTGCGCCGCGACGGACATGGACACCTGGTCTCGGCCCTCGACGCGGGCCGCCATCGTCACCCGGATGCGGCCGGCCGTCCAGGATCGCGACCTCACCGTGCGCAAGCTCTACACCTCGGCCGCGCTGGCCGACGCCGAACAGCGCGAGCAACTGCTCCAGGTCGCGGCCGTCGGCGCCCAGGTGCGCATCTGCGAGTCCGGCCTCCCGCACGAGACCATCATCATCGACCGCCGGGTGATGATCCTGGCCGGCCCGCGGACGCACGGCGACCGGGAGTTCACCGTGACGACGTCACCCGGGCTGATCGACCCGGTGCACGGGCTGTTCGACGCCACCTGGGAGGCGGCCGTGCCCCTGGCCGACCGGCTGGAGCTGCCGATGATCGGCCCGGACGGCCAGGCGATCCTGCGAACCCTCGGCGCAGGCCTGACCGACGAGGTCGCCGCCCGGCGCATGGGCATCTCGCTACGCACCTACCGCCGCCGGGTGGCCGAACTGTTGCGCGCCCTGGACTCGGACTCCCGCTTCCAGGCCGGCCTCCGCGCGGGCGAGCTGGGTCTGAGCCCGTGAACCCGGTGTGGATCCCGGCCTCCGGGCCGGTCTTCCTGGAGTGGGCCCTCCGGCCTAGGCCAGGCCGAGCTTGACCCGGACCCATCCAGCCAGCCTTTGGATGGCGTCGTCGGACTCGGGCGAGTATCCGGCGGCCATCTGGAAGGTGTGCAGTTGCCCGGGGAAGACCTCTGCCTGGACGTCTACACCGGCCTTACGGGCGTTCTCCTCGAACTGGAGGCTCTCACCGAGCAGCGTCTCGTCGCCGCCCACCTGAATGTAGGTCGGAGGGAGGCTGCTCAGGTCGGCGTACAGCGGGCTGGCCAGCGGATCTTTCGGGTCGGTATCCGCCAGGTAGAGGGACGCCAACGCCGCCACGACCTCTTTGGAGAAGAACGCCTCCGTCTCGCGTGACACCGCCGCCGCCGTGCACGCTGAAGATCACCCGATCCTCGGCGGCTCCCTTCGGGACCGCCCACAGCGCGGGAAGGCCGGCCACCTCGATCTCCAGATAGTCCACGCCACCAGGCTCGCCCGTCAGAGCCGGCCAGTACTTCTCGACCCTTTCCCACTCTCCGCAGGAGTCTGATCCGGATTCGCCCTGGCCGCCTCCGTACCGCTGCGCCAGTAGTCCCTGACAGCTTCTGACTGCTTGCTCGCCATCGTGGTCTTCTCCTCCACGTACTCAGGTCCACTGAGCTTCCTCGGGATCCGCCGGAGCGGGACAACTGTGGTAGGCCTCGATCAGCCACCGGCCGTCATTCCTGGAGAGTGCCCACGTCGCCAACTCCCACCGCTCGGCCGGAGCCTCGGCCTCGCCCGGAAACGTCGTGACGCTCCTAGTGACCACGACCGCCGCGTCCTCACCGAGAAACCGGACGCTCTGCACCGCATGGATGCGCTTCGAGTCCTTCAGCGGCCCGGCGAACGCCGTCCCCATGTCGGCCCGGACCTCGGCCTGGTTCCGCAGGTAGAACCCGGGCAGGATCACCGTCGCGTCCTCCGTGTACCACTGGGTGAACGCGTTCGCGTCGCCGTCCGCCCACGCCCTGGATGTTCCGTCGAACACCGCGACCACGGCACGCTCCGCAGCTTCAACCAATGAGACGTCGGCAGTCGTGACCGCTGCCGCCTGTCCTTGAAGACCCGAATTCATCTCGTCCCTCCGGCAAGAATCGCTGGGCCGCCATCCGGCGGCCCCAATGAACCGACGCGGCACGCATGCCGGTTTGGACGGTTTCCTGACGTGCGAGTCGTGCGCCGGCCGCGGGCCTCAGCCGACTCTCAGCGTCTCCAGTCGTCGCTCGAGTTCGGCGCGCTCCACGGCGTTCGTGGAGAGCACGATCGCCCGCTCGTAGGCGCGTACCGCGCCCGTCGGGTCACCGGTGCGACTCAGCAGTTCGGCGTGCGTGGCATGCAACGGCTGGTAGCGAGCGAGCGCCGCATCGCTCAGCAACGGCTCGAGCAGGTCCAGGCCGGCTCTCGCCCCGAAGGCGAACCCGACCGCGGCCGCGTGATTGAGCGCGACCACCGGTGAGGAGTCGAGCCGGGTGAGCGCTCCGTACAGCTCCGCGAGCCGCCCCCAGTTCTCGGGCGCCTGGATGTGCGAGGCGGCGATCGCCGCCTGGAGCTGGTACCGACCGGGGCGCTCCAATCGCACCGCACGTTGGAGCGCGCGGAGTCCTTCGTGGATTCGGTCCCAGTCCCACCTGGACCGGTCCTGGTGCTGCAGCGCGGCGTAGCGCCCGTGCCCGTCGACGCGGGCGGCGCGACGGGCGTCGTTGAGAAGCATCAACGCCAGGAGTCCCCGGGCTTCGGCGTCGTCGGGCATCAACTCGCATACGAGGCGGCCGAGGCGGATGGCCTCGTCGCACAGCTCCGCCCGTACGAGGCGATCTCCCTCGCCGGCGGAGTAGCCTTCGTTGAAGATCAGGTACACGACGCTGAGCACGCCGCGTAGGCGGTCGGGGAGTTCCCGGCTTGCGGGCACTCGGTAGGGAATGTGGGCATCAGCGATCTTGCGCTTGGCGCGGACGATGCGTTTGCCCATCGTCGGTTCCGCGACCAGGAACGCACGTGCGATCTCACCGGTGGTCAGGCCGCCGAGCGTGCGCAGCGTCAGCGCGACGCGGGCCGGCATGTCCAGCGCCGGATGGCAGCAGGTGAAGATCAATCGCAGCCGGTCGTCGGAGATCGCGCTCTCTTCACCCATTCCCGGGGGCTCCTGTTGGTTCAGGCGAAGCAGCGCGGCCAGTCGCTCGGCGCGATCGGAGATCGACTGGTCGCGGCGTAGCCGATCGATCGCGCGGCGCCGGGCCGTGACCGTGATCCACGCTCCCGGGTTGTTCGGGATACCGTCGCGCCGCCAGGTCGCGAGCGCGGCCTCGAACGCGTCCTGCACGGCGTCCTCGGCGACCTGGAAGTCGCCGACGTATCTGATCAGCGTCGCCAGAACGGCCGCTCGCTCGTCGCGGAACACGTGTACGGCCGCGGCGGCGGCCTGGTCAACCATCGTCGTTCTCCGCCCGGCTCCGGCCGTTCACATCCACCGGGCCGGCATCTGGTCCGGGGGCCGGAATCTCACTCGTGTTCATGATCGGCCGGACTTCGACCGAGCCATGGCGCGCCGTGGGCAGCCGCGCCGCATGGTGCAATGCCTCGTCGAGGTCGGCGCAGTTCAGCACGTAGTAGCCGGCGAGGACCTCCTTGGTGATCGCAAAGGGTCCGTCAGTGAGCTCCGTCTCGCCACCGCGCACTCGAACGGTGGTCGCGCTCGTCACCGGATGCAACGGGTTGTTCGCGATGAGCAGCCCGGCCTTCCGGAGGCTCTCCGTCACCTCCGACCACAACGACATGTCCGCCCACCGGTCCTCCGGCTTCTCAGTCTCAGGGGCATACAGCAACAGCATGTATTCCGGCATCGGCTCTCCTCGGTCATCGCCGCCGTAACGGTGTCTTCAGTAGTACGACGCAGCACGACGCGGGATTCGGACACGTTGGCCGAACTCGCTCATGGTCGCAGTAGTCGCCGTACCCGTGCGGTTCCTCGAGTGAGGTGGTCGCGTTCGGGCGCGCGGGGGTCCTGTTCTTCGAGTGGCACCAGGCGGCCTGCCGGGCCGTTGCGTGGTGGAGCAGCATGAGTGCGAGCAGTCCCGCGGCTTCGGATCGCGTGGCTGATCGGCCGGTCAGGTTTCCAGCGCCCGGATCAAAGATTCCTGCACGGCGTCCCCGCCCGATGCGAAGCCGGCCCCGCGCCGGACGAGGACACCGATCACCGCGGGCACGAGTTCCCGCGGCAGCGGCTCGTTCATTCGGTGAGAAGCGGCCGGACCTCGAGCCACTCGAACGTGGGCTGTCCGGTCACGACGGTGTCGCGGAGCGCCGGATGAGTGGCCTCGGTCGGCCACGTGCCGACCAGCCGCTGCCAACGCTGAGGCTCCGAGTGCCGGCTCTGCGGCCGCATCGCGTTCTCCGTCCGCGTGTGCGAGGCGGCCGGCGATGAGACCTGACAGCCGCCGAGGGGCACGTGTCGGCTACTCGGCCAGAGTGTCGAGGATCTGCCGGCCGTACTTTGCCAGCTTGCTCTCGCCGACGCCGTTGACCGTGCTCAGCTCCTCCAGGGAGGACGGGCGTACGGTGGCGATCTCGCGGAGGGTTTTGTCGTGGAACACGACGTACGGCGGGACGCCCTGTTCTTTCGCGCTGGCCGCGCGCCAGGTGCGGAGTTTCTCGAAGAGGGCCGCGGCCTCCTCCGGCAGCTCGGCGGGGGCGGTGGTGGACTTCGCGGCCTTGGCGAGTTTCGCCTTCGCGGCGCGTTCGGGCTCGCGGCGCATCGGGACCTCGCGTTCGCGGCGTAGCACCGAGGCGCTCGCCTCGGTGAGCGCCAGCGTGCCGTGGTTCGCCTCGACGGCCAGCAGGCCGCGGGCCAGCAGTTGCCGGACGACGCCGCGCCATTCGTTCGCCGACAGGTCGGCGCCGACGCCGAACACGGTCAGCGCGTCGTGGTCGAACTGGATCACCTTGGGCGTCTTCTTGCCCATGAGGATGTCGATGACGTGGCCCGCTCCGAACCGCTGCCGTCGCTCACGATCGAGCCGGTACACCGCCGACAGCACCTTCTGGGCGGCGATCGTGCCGTCCCAGGACTCGGGCGGCGTCAGGCACGTGTCGCAGTTGCCGCACGGCTTGCCCTCCTGGCCGAAGTAGGCGAGCAGCTGGACCCGCCGGCACTCCACCGTCTCGCACAGGGCCAGCATGGAGTCCAGGTGACGACTCTGCCTGCGGCGGTGCGCGTCGTCCCCGTCGGATTGGTCGATCAGCTTGCGGAGCTGGACGACGTCCTGCAGGCCGTACGCGAGCCAGGCCGTCGACGGTAGCCCGTCACGCCCGGCGCGACCGGTCTCCTGGTAGTAGCCCTCGACGGACTTGGGCAGGTCGAGGTGGGCGACGAAACGCACGTCCGGCTTGTCGATGCCCATGCCGAACGCGATCGTCGCCACGATCACGACGCCGTCCTCGCGCAGGAACCGTGCCTGGTTGGCCGCGCGGGTGCCGGCGTCGAGGCCCGCGTGGTAGGGGAGCGCGGTGATGCCGTTCGCCATCAGGAACTCGGCGATCTTCTCTACGGAGCTGCGCGACAGGCAGTAGACGATGCCCGCGTCGCCGGCGTGCTCGGTGCGCAGCAGCTCCAGGAGCTGGCGCCTCGGGTCGTTCTTCGGCGTGATGCGGTATTGGATGTTGGGCCGGTCGAAGCTCGCCACGAAGTGACGGGCGTCTTCCAGCCGCAGGCGGGTGGCGATCTCCTGGTGGGTGGCCGGGGTGGCGGTCGCGGTGAGAGCGATCCGCGGCACGTCGGGCCAGCGCTCGTGCAGGGCGGACAGCGCGAGGTAGTCGGGCCGGAAGTCGTGGCCCCACTGGGACACGCAGTGCGCCTCGTCGATCGCGAACAGCGCGATGTCGCCGCCGTCGAGCATCTTCTGCGTCGACTCCAGCCGCAGCCGCTCCGGCGCGAGGTAGAGCAGGTCGAGCTCTCCGGCGCGGAACGTCGCCTCCACCACGCGCTGCTGGTCGTAGTCGAGCGAGGAGTTGAGGAAGTCGGCCCGCACGCCGAGGGCGCGCAGCGCGTCGACCTGGTCCTGCATGAGCGCGATGAGCGGGGAGATGACCACGCCGGTGCCGCGCCGTACGAGGGCGGGGATCTGGTAGCACAGGGACTTGCCGCCGCCCGTCGGCATCAGCACGAGGGCGTCGCCCCCGGCCACGAGGTGCTCGATGATCTCGCGCTGCCCCTCGCGGAACTCGTCGTAGCCGAAGACCCGTCGCAGCACCTGCGAGGCGTCGCTGTCGTGAAGATCGAGAGCCGGGGCGGTCATGCGGCCACTTTAGAAGGCGCCCGGGTCGCCCGTGGGTCGAAGGGGCGGGTTGTGGATAACTCCGCGCCCCCGGTGATGCCCTCGGCCGTGTCCCGGTGAGGTCCTCCCATCGGCGTACGGAGCGGGCGGCCACGGGCCGGGCCGACGGGTGGGAGACAACCGTAGGGATCCGTACGACAATGGCCCCGCACGTACCACGCGCGGGCGCGGACCGCGCGGCAGAGGCTCGCCGCACCGCCGATACGGTTGGGGCCGGAGTGGCGGAATGCCTCGACCGCGTGGAGGAGTTCGCGGGTGAACCAGACGCAGATGGTCGACCAGTTGGTGGAACAGGTGGCCAAGGTACGGAACCGCGCACGGCCATGGCGGTCGATCTTCGCGCTGCTCCTGGCCGCGCTCGCCATGATCGGGTCGATCCTCGCCCGGCAGCACTCGCGAGACGTGCACGGCAGCCTTCCCCTCGAACTGGCCGCGGCGGGCTGCGCCGCGGCGTTCTTCGTGTTCGGGTTCGGCGCCACGCTGGGGCTCTCCGGGCGGGCGCGCGACATCCTGCTGCCGCGCATCGGCACCACGCACGCGACGATGGTGCGGCTGCTGATCGTGCTCATCTGCGGGCTCGCCACCCTCGTGCTCACCCTGCAACTGCTCAGCCTGCCCGTCGGGCAGCTCGTGCTCGGCGGCGCCCTGACCGGTGTGCTCGTCGGCATCGCGGCCCAGCAGACGCTCGCGAACCTGTTCGCCGGCATCGTCCTGCTGCTGTCCAAGCCGTTCATGGTCGGCGACGACGTGCACCTGTGGTCCGGGCCGCTCGGCGGGGAGTTCGACGGCACCGTCCTGGAGATCGGCCTGACGTACGTGCGGATCGAGGCGTCGAACGGGGAGTTCCGGCTGCCCAACGCCCAGGTGCTGTCCGCCGCCGTGGGCCCGCGCGCCACGGCGTCGCCGACCGCCACCGCGACGGCCACCGGCGTGGTGGCGACGGCGCAGGCGCTGCCGGCCGAGGCCGACCCGGCTCAGACCGGCTCCACACCCCAGACCGTGCACGTCGCGGCCCGGACGAACGACGGCGACGCCCCCGAGGAGCCCGGTCCGCGTTGAGGCACTCTGAGTGCCGGCGGCGAGGGAGCCGAGGACTCGGCGACGCACCCTCCGCCGAGTGCGAGCACGCCGAGACGCGGACCACGTCGCCGCGCACGGCGAGGACCGCTGCGGCGTGCGCGTTCGTCGAATGGACCAGGGGGCAGTAAAGTCGGAGGGCGCGAGCCGGGGGCTCGCGACGGGTCAAGCAGCGGCCTGGGATTTCTTCGATCCCGGAGGCCGACGATGTCCGCCCGCGTTCCCGACCTGACGGTCGAACGCTTCACCCGCACCGAGCGCCGTCTTCCCGTCGGCGTACGCCCCGGGCGGCCGCTCGACCACGCCCTGCGGATCGCGTCCACGCGGTCATGAGCGACCCGGCCACCGCCCCGCCGACGCGCGGGGAGTTCGTCACGACCGATCCGGAGTCGGCCCGGGAGTATCTGGCCGACGCGTACGGGACGGGCCTGCGCATGGCCCCCACCGCCGTACGCCCCCGGTTCCGGTTCGTCCGGATCGACGCCGGGCCGTTCACGGTCGACGAGCTCCGCATGCCCGCCGACCTCGACTTCGACGCGGACGCCGTGGGCAAGCTGATCGTCACCCGGATCGACGCCGGTGCGATCGAGCGTCGCTCCGCGGGCTCGCGCGAGCGGTTCGCCGCCGGTGAGATCTACGTCAACATCCGCCCCGACCTGCCGTACTCGCTCCGGACACTCGGCCTGGAGGCGCAGACGGTGACGCTCGACCTGTCCCTTCTCCGGAGTGTCGCCGGTGCGCCGGACGGTGAGGCGCCGGGGCCTCTCCGCTTCGACGACTTCCGGCCGGCCACGCCCGCGGCCGCCGAGAACTGGAAGCGCACGGCGGCGTACGTCACCGAACGCCTGCTCACCAACGCCGAGGCCGCCGCGCAGCCGCTCATCGTCGGCAACGCCGCCCGGCTCCTGGCCGCCTCGGCCCTGACCGCCTTCCCGAACACGATCGTGCCCGCCCCCGAGCCGCGCGACCGGGGCGACGGCGCACCCGCGATGCTGCGCCGCGCCATCGCGTTCATCGACGCGAACGCCCACCGCGACATCGGTGTCGCAGACATCGCCGAGGCGGCCCGCGTCACGCCCCGTGCGCTGCAGTACGCCTTCCGGCGCCACCGCGGCACCACGCCGACCGCCTATCTGCGGCGGGTACGCCTGGCCCGCGCGCACGAGGACCTCCGGCGCGCGGACCCCACGCGCGGCGACACGGTCACCGCCATCGCCGCCCGCTGGGGCTTCCTCCACTTCGGGCGCTTCGCCGCCGAGTACCGGCGGGCGTACGGCCAGACGCCCCGGACGACGCTGCACAGCTGATCAGGCCGCGACGTGGGCCGCCGACTCCCGCAGCGAGGCCAGGATCGCGGGCACGTCGTGGTGGAGCAGCCGGCCGTCGCGCTTGACCACGCGGCCCGCCACCAGGACGGTGTCGACGCAACCGGTGTCGGCGGACAGGACCAGCGCGCCGACCGGGTCGTGCGCCGGCGCCGTCGCGAGGGCGTCGGCGCGGACGAGCACCAGGTCGGCCTGCTTGCCCGCGCGCAGCGACCCGGTCACCTCGCCCAGGCCCGCCACCTCGGCCCCTTCGATGGTGGCCATCCGCAGGACGTCGCGGGTGGTGACGTCCGAACCGCGGGCGCGTTCGAGCGTGTACGCCGCCCGCATCAGGCCGAACATGTCACCCGGCCCGCTCGTCACCGTGTCCGCGCTCAGGCCGGTCGGCACGCCGGCGGCGCGGGCCCGGCCCGTCGCCGGGTAGCCGATCCCGAGTTCGACCTCGACCAGCGGTGACACCGACGCCGTACCGCCGCTGTCGGCGATCCGTCGCAGTTCGTCGTCGGTGTAGTGGTTCGGGTGGACGTAGGTGATCCCCGGGCCGAAGAGGCCGTTCTCGCGCAGGAACGCCAGGCCGCGCTCGGCGCTCTCCCGGCCGTGGCCGCCCATGTGCACGGTCACCGGCAGCCCGAGGTCGCGGGCGAGCCGCCACTCGTGCGCGGCCACCGCCTCGCCGGCGATCTCCGGGCCGAGGGCCGCGATCGCCATGGTCAGCAGCGGGTCGGCGCCGGCGTACGCGCGGTGGACGCGGCGGCCCTCCGCCGCCAGCCCCTCCGGACCGTCCGGTCCTCCGTAGCAGTAGCCGAAGACGGCCCGGATGCCGGAGGCGCGCAGCGCCGCGACCGTCGCCTCCGTGTGCGCGGGGCCGAACTGGACGTGCGACCAGTCGAGCAGGGTCGTGATCCCCGCGTTCAGGCATTCGAGCGCGCCGGCCAGGTTGCCCGCGTACACGTCTTCGGGCCGGTGACGCGGCGCGAGCCCGCGGAGGACGCGCTCCAGGTAGCCGGAGAAGGAGATGTCCGGCGCGATGGCGCGGATCGTCGCCTGCCAGGTGTGCCGGTGGGTGTCCACGAACCCCGGCAGGACGATGCGCCCGGTCGCGTCGATGACCTCCGTGCCCGGCGGCGAGGCCAGGCCGGTGCCGACGGCGGAGATCAGGCCGTCTTCGACGAGCACGTCCGTGTGGCCGGTGACGGAGGGGAGCGGGTCGGTGTCGAGCACGGCGGAGGCGCCGCGCAGCAGGATGTTCATGGCAGTACATTAATGAAAAGCTTTTTAGAAAGCTATATTGAAAAACAGTATCGTGGTCCCGTGCGAGACGACGGCATCCGCGACGAGGTCGACGCCCTCGTGCCGGGATGGGCGGCCGAGCTGCCACCCCGGCTCGTCGCGGCCCTGGAGCTGGGCAAGCGCCTGTCCCGCGTCGGCGGCCTGTTCGAGCAGGCCGTGCGTGCCGAACTGGGCGAGCTGGGGCTGACCTACGCCGAGTTCGACGTGCTCGCCGCGCTCAACCGCGTCGGCCCGCCGTACCGCCTCAAACCGAGCGAGCTGTCCCGGTCGCTGTTCCTGACCTCGGGCGGGATCAGCAACGTCCTGCAGCGCCTGGAGGCGGGCGGCCACGTCGAGCGCGGGGCGAGCCCGGGCGACGGCCGCAGCCGCTGGGTCGGTCTGACCGACGAGGGCCGCGAGCTCGTCGCGAAGGCGCTCGGCGCCTCGGGCCGCGCCCACCTGGAGGTCCTCACCGGCGTGCCGGACGAGGCCGTACGGGGCGCGGCCGACGCCCTGCGCGAGGTGCTCGCGATCGTCGGCCGGCGGCCCGTCCGCTGAGAGGCCGCCCGGGACCGGCGCGCGGGCCGGTGCGACGCCGCCGCCTCGCCGAAGCGGATCCTGAGAGTTCCCTCCGGGCGTGAACCCGCGGAGCGCGACGGCCGTTGTTCCCAGTGGAAGGCCGCCGGCGGATCGGAGGACGTCGTGCGCCAGATGGTGGTCACGGAAGCGCTGAACGCACTCTCGCGGGCGCACCGCGAGGTCCTGACCGAGACGGTCATGCGGAGGCGTACGGTCGACGAGGCCGCGGATGCCTTAGGCATCCCGGTGAGCACAGTGAAGAGCCGGATCTACTACGCGCTCCGGGCACTGCACATCCTGCTCGAAGAGCGCGAGATGGCGACCTGAGCGTCGAGCGCACCGCCGCCGGAGGCGCGGCACGCCGGTGATCGGTCCGGCGACCGCCCGTGTGGCGGTCGCGCCGTGTCGTCCGGTGGCCGGATCCGGTGAATACGGCGCTCTTCCCGGCGGTTCGCCGCGATCATCGAGGGATGAAGAGCGCTGGGCACGCCGACCGTGAGCGTCCGGACCCACCACGCTGGATCGTGTGCGCCTTCCTGTTCGCCATGGTCTTCACGCTCTACGTGGCCCTGAGCGCCACCGGTGTCGCCGGGCCGTACCACCCGTGGTCGGCCAGATCACTGGTCACGGAGGCTGCGGCCGCGTTGGTCATGGCCGTCCTCGGGGCGTACGTCGGCCCGCGCATGGCCGCCATCGACGAGCGGGCCGCGCTCGGGATCGTCCGGATGGAGGACTGGCGGGTGCTGGACCGCGCGGCACGCCGGGGTGAGGCGCCCGCCGACGTCACACTCGACGGGCCGCTGCTGGCGATGGTCCGGCGTCGCCGCCGGAGCCTGCGCCGGGCCTGGGTCCCCCTCGTGGTGGTGCTGCTGATCGTCGCCGGTCTGCTGCTGCATCCGGATGCGTCCGCCGTCGTGACCGAGTGTCTGTTCGCCGTTCTGATCGGGAGCGTCCTGGTGCACAACCGCGCCCTCGCCCGCAGGCTCGACCGGCTGGAGCTGATCCTGAACGAGCGGGGGCCGGATGACGCCGGCGTCGGGCATTGATCAGGAAGCGTCGCGGGCGAGGAGGGCCCGGCCGAGCGCGTACGCGCCGGCCAGGTCGTTGCCGCGGTAACTGACGGCGGCCAGCTCGGCGAGGTGATGATCGGCGTTCACCGCGACCGTCTTGGTCAGGTGGCGGAACAGCGGAGCATCCGACATCGAGTCGCCGTAGGCCACGCAGCGTGAGCGGCCGAGGCCGTACCGCTCGCACATCTCCTCCACGATGCGGGCCTTGTCGCCCGGGGTGAGGATCTTCGCCGGGTCGAGCGGTTCCAGGAAGGGGAGCGCCGGGAACCGCGAGGCCGCCACCTCGTCGAAGCCCAGGTCGAGAAGGTGTCGCGCGAAGAAGTCGGGCGACATGGTGATCACCACGCACCGCTCACCGCGCTCCCGGATGTCCGCGCAGACCTCGCGGATACCGGTCAGCCAGGGACTGGCGGCGAACACCTCGGCGACGGCCGACGGCGTCAGCTCTCGCCACAGCTCGTGGATGGCGGCCGCGAAACCTCGGGTGTCGATCTCGCCGGCCGCGAACCGCGCCTCCAGCTCGACCAGCTCCTCCGTGGATCCGAGGTGCCGGGCGATCTGCAGGCTGGCCGTCGTTCCCTCGAGCAGCGTGCCGTCCATGTCGAAGACGTGCAGAGTCACCACGGCAGGTAAGTGTGGGCGATCGGCGGCTCGGACACCAGTGGATAAACGCCCGGGGGGCGTGCACAGAATAGTTTGCACAACTCCTTGTGCACAGAATATTGTGCAAGCATGCCCGAACCGCAGGAGATCAACGACCTCGAGGCGCTGAAGGCGCTCGCGCATCCCCGGCGGCAGAAGATGCTCGAGCACCTCGCCCTGCACGGCCCGGCCACGTCGGCGTCGCTGGCCCGTGCGCTGGGGCTCAACACCGGGGCCACGAGCTACCACCTGCGCGAGCTGGCCAGGCACGGCTTCGTCGAGGAGCTCGCGGACAAGGCCCATGGGCGGGAGCGCTGGTGGCGCGCCGTGCCGGGCGACCGCCGGTTCCCGCCGCGCAGCCGCCAGAGCCCGCAGGTGCGTGCCGCGCTCGACCAGATGAACCGCATGACGTTCGACGCCGACGTCGAGGCGTTCTCGCGCTTCCTCTCCCGGCGCGAGTCGCTCGGCGAATGGGCGGACGCCGCGCCGTACTCCCGCTCGCTCCTGCACCTCACGCTCGACGAGGTCCGCGAGTTCTTCGAGGAGTACATCCGGCTCGTCAACCGCTTCAAGCGCGACGCCGGAGACATCCCGGAGGACGCCCGGCCCGTCTACGCCCGCTTCCTCGCCTTCCCCGCGATCGACCCCGACCCCGACCCCGACGACGAGTGAGCCGGTTCCCGCCGCTCACCGAACACACTCCCGAAAGGAAGGCGCCCATGCCGCGCCGAGACAGATCCGCGACGCCGGACGCCGCCGCGGTCCAGATGACGTCGGTCCGCAAGGTGTACGGAAAGGGCGCCGGCGCCGTCACCGCTCTCGACGGCGTGACGATCACCATCCCCCGAGGCACGTTCACCGCGGTCATGGGCCCGTCGGGCTCCGGAAAGTCGACCTTCCTCCACTGCGCCGCGGGCCTGGACACCCCCACCTCCGGCACGGTGCTGCTGGGCGGCACCGACCTGTCCGGCATGAGCGAGGTACGGCTCACCGAGCTGCGCCGCAGCCGCGTCGGCTTCGTCTTCCAGGCCTTCAACCTCGTTCCCTCGCTCGACGTCCTGCGCAACATCGAGCTGCCGCTGCGGCTCTCCGGCACGCGGACCGACCGGGCGTGGCTGGAGGAGATCATCGCTCGTGTGGGCCTGACCGGCCGCACCCGCCATCGCCCCGCGCAGCTGTCCGGCGGGCAGCAGCAGCGGGTCGCGCTCGCCCGTGCGCTCGTCACCCGGCCCGAGGTGATCTTCGGCGACGAGCCGACCGGCGCGCTGGACACCGCCACCGGGCGCGACGTCCTCACGCTGCTCCGCGAGGCCGTCGACGCTCTCGGGCAGACCGTCGTGGTCGTCACCCACGACCCCGTCGCCGCCGGGTACGCGGACCGCGTCCTGTTCCTGGCCGACGGGCGGATCGCCGGCACGCTGGACGCGCCCTCGGCCGACCTCGTCGCCGAGCACATGGCCGGATTGGGAGGGCGGGTCTGATGCTGTCCCTCGCCTGGCACACGCTGCGCAGCCGCAAGGGCGCCTTCGCCGGGGCGTTCGTCGCCCTCATGTGCGCGGCCGCGCTCATCACCGCCTGCGGGGTGCTGCTGGAGACCGGCCTGCGCGGCCGCATCGCCCCCGAACGCTACGCCGGCGCGCCGATCGTGGTCGGCGCCGACCAGCAGGTCCACTGGACCAAGCACAAGAAGCACAAGGTCAAGACCAAGTCCAAGCCGCTCACCGAACGCGCGTGGCTGTCCGCGGACGTCGCGGACCGGATCGCACGGGTGCCGGGCGTGACCAAGGTGGTCCCGGAGGTGACCTTCCCGGCCCAGACCGCGCACGGCACGGCCCAGGGCCACGCCTGGGAGTCCGCGGCGCTCACGCCGTTCACGCTCGCCGCGGGCCGGGCACCGCGCACCGCCGGTGAGGTCGTGGCCGACGCACGCGCCGGTGTACGGCCGGGGGACACGATCGGCGTCCTGGCCACCGAGGCCCCGGGGACCTACCGCGTCGTCGGGGTCACCGCCCAGGCGGCGCCCCGGCAGGAGAACCTGTTCTTCACCGGGCAGGAGGCCCGGAGGCTGGCCGGGCGGCCGGGCCAGGTCTCGGCGATCGGCGTGTTCCCCGCCTCCGCGGTCTCCGCCGTACGCGCGGCCCTGCGCGGCACCCCGGCCGTGGTCCACACCGGGGAGTCTCGCGGGGCGCTGGAGTTCGCCGACGCGTCGAAGGCGCGCGTGACGCTGGTCAGCATGGGCGGCGCGCTCGGCGGCACGTCGCTGCTGGTGGCGATCCTCGTCGTGGTCGGCACGTTCACGCTGACGATCGAGCAGCGGCGGCGTGAGCTGGCGCTGCTGCGGGCGATCGCCGCCACGCCCCGGCAGGTGCGCAAGATGATCGGCCGGGAGGCTCTGCTGGTCGGGACCGGCGCGGGTCTGGCCGGCGCGGCCGGCGGCCTGTTCGTGGCCCGGTGGCTGCGGTCGCTGTTCGTCGGGCACGGCGTGATGCCACCGAACCTCGGGCTGGTGCTCAGCCCGTTCCCGATGGCCGCCGGCCTGGTCGCCACCGTGCTCGCGGCCTGGGCCGCCGCGCGGCTGTCCGCCCGCGGCACCGTACGGATCCGGCCCGCCGAGGCACTGGCCGAGGCGGCGGTCGAACGCCGCCGGCCTCCGGTGGCGCGCACCCTGGCCGGCCTGGCCGTCCTCGCCGGGCACGTCACGCTGCTGGTCGTGCTCCGCGCGCTCGACGTCGAGGCCGCCGCGACCCCGGTGACCTTCCTCGCGGTCGTGCTCGGCGCGTTCGCGGTCGCGCTGCTCGGCCCGGTGCTCGCCCGCGCCGCGACGGCCCTGCTGGCCGTACCGCTCCGGCTGTCGCGGGTCAGCGGTCACCTGGCCGCCGCCAACGGCCGGGCCGGCACGCGCCGGCTCGCCTCGGTCATCACGCCGCTCACCCTCGCGGTCGGCATGACCTGCACGATCCTGTTCGCCCCCGCCACCGTCGCCGACGCGGCCACCCGGCAGGCGAGCGCGGGGGTCAGGGCCGGGCACGTCCTCGCGGGCCGGGTCCCCGGCGCCGGGGAGCTGAGCAGGCTGCCCGGCGTACGCGCGGTCACCGCGATGGTGCCCACCTCGATCCGCGTCGGTCAGGGCAAGTACGCGGCACAGGGCGTCACGCCGGCCGGACTGACCGAGACGATCGACCCGGGAGTGCGCGCCGGCTCGCTCGACGGACTGGCCCGGGGCGGCGTGGCGGTCAGCGCGAACGCGGCGGGGCACATGCACGCCCGGCTCGGCACCGAGCTGAACGTCACGCTCGGCGACGGCACACCGCTGCGCGCGCGGGTGGCCGCGGTCTACGATCGCGGGCTGGGCTTCGGCGACGTGCTCCTCCCGTACGACGTCGTCGCGGCGCACGTCGACGACCCGCTGCCACGGCAGGTGCTCGTCGCGGGAGGCTCGGCGGACGCGCTGCGGCGGGCGGTCGCGCGCTACCCCGGGGTGCGGATCGCGCCGGCCGCCCAGGCGGCCGGACAGCGGCCCGGCACCGAGGTCAACCTGGTGATCATGGGCCTGATCATCGCCTTCACCGCCATCGCGGTCGTCAACACGCTGGCGATGGCCACCGCCGAACGGTCCCGGGAGTTCGCGCTGCTCCGCATGGTCGGCACGACCAAGCGGCAGATCCACCGCATGCTCCACCTGGAGACGCTGAGCGCGACCCTCACCGGCGTCGTGCTGGGCACCGCCATCGCGCTCGCCACGCTGTCGGCGTACGGCGCGGGGATGACCGGATCGGCGCGGCCGGCGTTCCCGCCGCCGGCCTACCTGGGAGTCGTCGCGGCCCTGGCGGTGCTGGCCCTGCTCGCCACGGCGATACCCGGCCGGCTCGCCCTGACCGTCCACCCACCGGAGGCGCTGGGCGCGCGGGAGACCTGACCGGCGGGACGGCCCGGTGGTGCGGCGGCGGGGCGTGGTGAGAGGCTGGAACCGAACGCCGCCGCCCGCCCGGGCGGCCTGAGCATGAGGACGGTCCGCGATGTCCGAGACCTGCCCGCACGTGGTCACCCTGCCCTCCGGCGTGACCCCGTCCACCACGGCCGGCTGCGAGGACTGCCTGCGGACCGGATCCCGCTGGGTACACCTGCGCGAGTGCCTGACCTGCGGGCACGTCGGCTGCTGCGACTCCTCGCCCAACCGGCACGCGCGGGCGCACGCCGGTACGGCCGGTCACCCGGTCGTCCGCTCCTTCGAGCCGGGAGAGGACTGGCGCTGGTGTTTCGTGGACGAGACCTTCGTCTGACCGGCGCGGGCCGTCAGAACGCCACCGGCACGCACGGATCACGCGAAACCGGGGGCGCCTGGGACGGATAGGGCGTCCGGGATTGGGGATTGCTAGGTCGTGTCCACGACGAAGCCATCATCCGCGTCCCGGAAGCCCGCGTCGAAGACGGACTCGTCCCAGAGAGCCAGGCCCCCGGCGAGAAAGACGGCCATGCCGTCCACCGGCAGGCGCCGCGGCGACTCCTCGGCGAAGAAGGCGTCGCCCGCGAAGAAGCCCGGGAAGAGGCCCGGGAAGAAGAACGCCCGATCCTTCTCGTCGTACCTCGTGCGCGGTCTGTGGATCCTCATGGGCCTCGCCGGCGTCGTGGCCTTCGCCTGGGTGATCAGCCGGCTCACGCTCCGGCCGGAGCCGGGCGCCGGCAGGTACGTGCACGACAACACCCACCCCGGGCAGACGCTCCGGCTCTATCTCGACCAGCCGAGCGTCAAGGCCGCGCTGCTGGAGATCGGGGGCAACATCGTGCTGCTCGCGCCGCTCGGCGTGCTGCTGCCGGTCCTGTCCAACCGCTTCCGCGGCCCGCTGCGGATCCTCCTCACGGTCGGGTTCGTCTCGCTCTGCATCGAGACCGTGCAGGGCACGGTGATCGCCGGCCGCGCGTTCGACGCCGACGACGTCATCCTCAACACGTTGGGCGCGGTCGTGGCCTACCTTCTGATCGGCCGGCGCGTCGCACGCTGGGCGCACCGCGCGACCTGACGCGCGTCGTAGGTGGCGATTCGATACGATTGTCGCTTGGCAAGCTTTTGCGTGACCCCGGATGCGGGGCGGCCGTTCCGGGCACGGCCGGCGGGTGACGCCGCCGGTCCGGCACGGCCGGGCCAGGCGGGCGCGGGGGCGCCGGCTCCGTCGGTTCGATCAGGTAACCAGGGAGAATACGGGTGACTTCGGTGGATTCAGACGGCTCTGGGGCCGCGACGGTCGCGCAGGTTCTGGAGACGCGCGGCGAGCAGGTGGCACAGCAGTGGGCGGACCTCCCGCTCTTCCGCAACGTCTACACGACCGGCCGTGACGCGGCCGTGGCGGCGGCGCACCGGCTCGTGCAGGTGCTGGCCGAGGTCGCCCGCCACGAGCGCCTCGACGACACCTCCGCGCCCGGCTTCGAACGCGTCCGGCCGCACCTGGCGCAGATGGTCACGGGGCGCACCCGGTCCGGCGCCACCCTCCAGCAGATCACCGCCGAGGTCGCCGACCTCAAGCGTCCCGTGCTCGAGATCGTCGCCCGCGAGCCGGGCGGCGCCGACGGCGCGGTGCCGCTGGCGACGGTGGAGCTCATGGGCACGCTGCGGGTCGTGGTGATGGAGATCGCGCTGAGCGAGGGCGCCGAGATCATCGACCGGCAGCGCCAGCAGCTCCTCGAACTCTCCACCCCGGTCATCAAGCTGTGGGACCGGGTGGTCGCCGTGCCGCTGATCGGCACCCTCGACAGCGCCCGCACGCAGGTGGTGATGGAGACGCTGCTGCAGGCCATCGTCGACCAGAACGCCGACATGGCGATCCTCGACATCACGGGCGTGCCGATGGTCGACACCGTCGTCGCGCAGTACCTGCTCAAGACCGCGATGGCGGTGCGCCTCATGGGCGCCGAGTGCGTCATCAGCGGTATCCGGCCGCAGATCGCGCAGACCATCGTGCAGCTGGGCATCGACCTGGGTGACATCTCCACGCGGGCGACGCTGGCCGACGCCCTGGGGTGGGCGCTGGAGAAGGCGGGCGTCTCCGTCGTCGTGGGGCAGGGGTGACCGCGGAGGCGGGCGCGGGGCGCGTCTCGGTCCTGCGCATGGGCGAGATCCTCATCGCCGCCATCCAACAGGAGCTGACCGACGAGTCCGCGCTCGCGCTCCAGAGCGACCTCACCGAGATGGCCGCCGCCGGCGCCCGCGGTGTGGTCATCGAGATCTCCGGAGTGGAGATCGTCGACTCCTTCCTCGCACGTGTCCTGTCGGAGATCGCGGCGGCGACGAACATGCTCGCGGGCCGTACGGTGGTGGCGGGGATGCGTCCCTCCGTGGCCATTACGCTGGTGGAGATGGGGCTCAGCCTGCGCGGGCTGGAGACCGCGCGCTCGCTGGAAGACGCGATGGCGCTGTTCCAGGGACAGGCCGGTCGATGAGCCTGGACGAGGTGACAAGGCTGGAGATCGGCAGTGACGTGCAGATCGCCGGGGCACGTCAGGCCGTACGCGAGGCGGCGGTCGCCGCGGGCTTCAGCCTGGTCGAACAGACGAAGATCGTCACGGCCGCGAGCGAGCTCGCCCGCAACACGCTCGTGCACGGCGGTGGCGGCCACATGGAGCTCACCGTGGTGGAGAACTCCGGCGGCCGTGCCATCCGGCTGACCTTCACCGACGACGGACCGGGCATCGCCGACGTGGACGCCGCGCTGTCCGACGGCTACAGCACCGGCAACGGCCTGGGCCTGGGCCTGGGCGGCGCGCGCCGCCTGGTACAGGAGTTCACGATCGACAGCAGGCCCGGCGGCGGCACGACCGTGACCGCGGTCGCCTGGTCGCGTACGGCCCAGAGGGTGCCGCGATGAGCGAACGCATGACCGGACGGGTGATGGTCACCGAGGCGTGGGACGTCGCCGTGACCGACGACAGCCAGGTGCACGGCGCCGCCGCCGCGGCCTCGGCCGCCGCGCTGGCCGCCGGCCTGGACCCGAACGACCTCGCCACCTGCGAACTGCTCGCCACCGAGCTGGCCACCAACCTCGTGCGCCACGCCGTGGACGGACGGCTGCTCGTCAACGTCTTCGGCCGGGGCGCGGTGCAGCTCGTCGCCGTCGACCGCGGCCCCGGCATCCCCGACGTGGCCGCCTCGCTGACCGACGGCTTCACCACGAGCTCATCGCTGGGAGCCGGGCTCGGAGCGTGCCGGCGCGGGGCGGCGCAGTTCGACCTCTACAGCCGGGTCGGACAGGGCACCGTCGCGCTGGCGCGCGTCGGCCCGGCCGCGGCGCAACCCGCCGGATCGGTCGAGGTCGGCGGCCTCATCTCTCCGCACCCGGACGAGTCGGCGGTCGGCGACGGCTTCGGGCTGGCCTGGGACGGCGACCGCATGACCGTCGGCGTCGTCGACGGCCTGGGCCACGGCGTCAAGGCGGCAGAGGCGCGGAGCGCGGCGCTGGACCTGCTCGAACGGCAACCCGCCCTCGACTCCGCCGGCCTGCTCAGCGAGATCGACCTCGGCCTGCGGGTCACCCGTGGCGCCGCCGCGGCGATCGCCCAGATCGACGGCTGGTCGCGCCGGCTGAGCTTCGCCGGCATGGGAAACGTCACGGGGCGGCTGTTCCGGCCCGGCACCGATCAGGCGCTCGTCTCACGGCCCGGCATCCTCGGCGCCGGCCACGGTCCCCAGGTCGCCACCCGCACCCGGTCGCACAGCGTCGTCTCGGCGGACTGGCGGGCGCCCGCCGTTCTCATCCTGCACACCGACGGCATCACGAGCCGGTGGAACCTCGCCGACTATCCGCGTGCCGACCACCATCATCCGGCGATCCTCGCGGCCCTGATCTGGCGTGACGCCCTGCGCGGCAACGACGACGCCACGGTTGTCGTCGTCCGCACGGCACCGGAGAATGGGTCTCGATGAGCCAGCGGATCCACCATGGGCCGGTCACCGACCCGGCGGCCGCCCTGACGGCCGTCGCGGAGGCGATGAGCCGGTTCGGCGTCGCCGCCGACGCGAGGCCCGGATTCCTCGCGACGGTCGCGCGGGCGGTGCGCGACCATCACCCCGGCGGCCGGCTGACGCTGACCGTCGGTGAGTCGTACCTGCGGGCGACGGTGGGCGGCGGCGGGGGAGCGGACCGCACGGCCACGGCGCCGATCGCCGCCGACGGCGGGGCCGGACGCCAGGACGACGCCGACGGTGACGGCACCGCGCTGCTCGACCTCATCATCGAACAGCACGAGGCCCTCGGCTGGCACCGGCAGGAGCTGGAGCAGACCAACCAGGGCGTGCTCGCGCTCCACGCCGAGCTGGCCGAGACCACCGAACGGCTCCGCCACGCCGGCGAACAGCAGCGCCGGCTGCTCGACGCCGAGCGCGCGGCCCACGCCGCGGCCGAGGCCTCGCGCGCCCGGCTGGCGTTCCTCGCCCACGCCGGCGCGGTCCTGTCCGAGTCGCTCGACCACGAGCAGATCCTCGGCCGGCTGCGCGGCATCGTCGTCCCGCGCCACGCGTCCGCGATGACCGCGTGGCTGGCTCGCGAGCCCGGACTGCTGGAGCCGCTCCCGCCCACGGCCGGGGCCGAGCGCCCCCCACCGCTGGTGGAGAAGGCCTTCGCCAGCGGCCGGGCCCAGCACGCCACTTGCGCGCCGGGCGACGAGCCGGCCGCCGCGGGTGTCGACACCACCTTCGACCGGCAGCAGCTCCTCGCCATCCCGCTGATCTCGCGCGGCGTGACGCTCGGCGTGCTGGCCGCCGAGCCCCCGGAGGACTCCTTCGGCGCCGAAGACGTCGTGGTCTTCGGCGAGCTGGCCCGGCTCGCCGCCGCCGCCACCGACAACGCCCTGCGCTACGAACGCGAGCGTGACGTCGCCGAGATCCTCCAGCGCGCCATGCTCACCGACCTGCCGGCGGCCGGGCGGCTCCGGTTCACCGCCCGCTACCTGCCCGCGGAGGCGGGTCTGAACGTCGGCGGCGACTGGTACGACGCCTTCGAGCGCCCGGACGGCGACATCGTGGCCGGGGTCGGCGACGTCACGGGCCACGGCCTGCAGGCCGCCGCCCTCATGGGGCAGCTGCGCACCACGCTGCGCGCGTACGCCGTCGACGCCGGCGGGCCCGGTGAGGTGCTCACCCGCATGCACCGCATGCTGTCGCACCTGCAACCGGACGACCTGGCCACCGCGGTGCTCGTCCAGGTGTCGCCCGACGGCCTGCTGCGCTGGTCCAACGCCGGGCACCCGCCGCCCCTGGTCCGCGCGCCCGACGGCACGGTCACCGTGCTGGAGGGCCACGACTTCCTGCTCGGCATGCCGCTGGAGGGCGCCGACCTGCGGGAGTTCGGCATCCGGCCCGAGCCCGGCTCGATCGTGCTGTTCTACACCGACGGCCTCATCGAGCGGCGCGGCGTGCCCCTCGGCGACGGCATCGACCGGCTTTCGCGCGCCCTCGGCCGGGCGGACGGCGATCTGGACGCCGTCGCCGACAGCGTCCTGTCCGAGATGCTGCACGACAGCGTGCGCGAGGACGACACCTGCCTGCTGATGTTCCGGATCGGACCGCGGCCGGAGGACCCCCGCCGCGAGACGGAGAACGAGGACGCGGTGACCGACGATCCTTGAGCGACGGTGCCCGAGGCGGTCGGTCGGGCCGGCGCGGTCAGGCGGGCATCGAGAAGGACTGCTCCGAGCCGGGCGTGCCGGGCCGCGACCGCGCGCCGGCGGCGTTCTGGAACTCGGTGAGGCCGGTGAGCAGCGCCTGGCGGGCGCCCACGGGCATCTGCGCGAGGACCTTGGTGATCTGATCCTGCCGCTCGCGGCGTACGCGCTCGAGGAGCGCCTCGCCGTCGGGGCTCAGCCGGATCGCGATCTCGCGCCGGGACTGCTGGCCGGACTCACGTACAATCAGCCCGGCGGCCTCCAGGCGGTCACACAGCCTGCTGGCCGACGACAGGAGCGCACCGAGCTCGTTCGCCAGGCCACTGAGATTGATGGCCCCGTTCTGCTCCACGACGAAGAGAACACGCAGCTGGGTCGCTGGCACCGGCACCCCGGGCGCGTTCTGCGGACCGGTCCAGATCCGGACGAGCGCCTCGGCCGCAAGATCGATCGCAGCAGCGCTTTGTGACAGCTGCGATGAATCACCCACATCCGCCACCATACCCCGCCTGTCACCCATCGCGCGTGTGCAGTCACTCCTCATGCGCCGCACGAGACACCTGCCCCCGCGCGCGTGCGCCCGACCGACCGAGACGAGATCATGTCCGAAGACCAGCTGAGCACCGTCGAACGCGCCATCTGGGAGGCGCTGCCACACGCCTTGGCGGGGACCGTGGCGACCGTGGTCGAACAGGCCTACGGAGCGGCCTCCGTGGACCTGCTCCTCGCGGACTACCGGCTCGACTTCCTCGTCCCCGTGGTCTCCGGGCGGCCGGCGTTCCCCATGGACGGCACGTCGGCCGGGCGCGCGTTCGCCGCGCAGGAGCCGGTGACTTCCAAGTCCGAGGACGGCGGCGCCTGGGAGGTCCATCTGCCGCTTGCGGTGTGGGGCGACCGCAGCGGCGTCCTCACGGTCGCCCTGCCGGGCGAACCGGACGCCGCGACGCGCGAGGAGCTGCGCGCGGTCGCCGGCGTGGTGGCCCGCGCGCTGAAGATCGCCGACGCGGGCACCGACGTCTTCCGGCGTGCCCGGCGGCGCACCCGGCTCACCCTCGCCGCGGAGATCCAGTGGGAGCTGCTGCCCGGACGTTCGTGCGTGACCGACGAATACCATCTCGCCGGGCAGCTCGAGCCCGCCTACGCGATCTGGGGCGACAACTTCGACTGGTCGACCGCGGCCGAGCACCTGACCGTGTCCGTGACCAACGGCATGGGACGGGGCGCGGAGGCGGCGCTGCTGACGCAGCTGGCCGTCGGCGCCCTGCGCAACGCCCGCCGGTCCGGGGCCGACCTCGTCGACCAGGCGACGCTCGCCAACGAGACGATCTTCAACCAGCACCACGGGCGGCGTCACGTCTCCACGCTCCTGCTGCGGTTCGACGTGGCGACGGGCCGGGTCGGCGCCGTCGACGCCGGGTCACCGAAGATCTTCCGGATGCGGAACGGCACGGTCGAGCCGGTCGGGCTGGAGGCGCAGCTTCCCCTCGGCATGTTCGACGACACGCGCTACACCGAGCAGGAGTTCGCCATCGAGAGCGGCGACCGCCTCGTCATCTTCAGCGACGGCTTCCACACCGCCCGCTCGCCGCGCGGTGAGGCGTACGGGGCCTCGGCGCTGGCCGCCGCGCTGCGCCAGACACAGCTGCAGAGCCCGTCGGAGGCGGTGCGCACGCTCACCCGCGGCCTGCTCGACTACCACCGCGGGGCCGAACTCGCCGACGACGCGGTCGTGCTCTGCCTCGACTGGAAGGGCCGGGCCGCCGGCCGGTGACCGAGAGCGCCGGCGTCCGCGACCCCGTCAGCTCTCCGGCTTGATCCAGTCGAAGGTGCGTTCCACGGCCCGGTGCCAGTTGTCGTACTCCACCTCGCGGCGCGCGGGGTCCATCGCCGGGAGCCACTGGGCGGCACGGTGCCAGTTGCGCCGCAGCCCCTCCAGGTCGGGCCAGTAGCCGACCGCGAGCCCGGCGGCGTACGCGGCGCCGAGCGAGACGGTCTCGGCGGCCATCGGCCGGATCACCGGCACGTTGAGGACGTCGGAGATGAACTGCATGAGCAGGTTGTCGGCGGTCATGCCGCCGTCCACCTTGAGCGCCTTGAGCGCCAGGCCGGAGTCGGCGTTCATCGCGTCGACCACCTCGCGGGTCTGCCAGCCGGTGGCCTCCAGCACCGCCCGGGCCAGGTGTCCCTTGGTGATGTAGGAGGTCAGGCCGACGATGATGCCGCGGGCCTCGCTGCGCCAGTACGGCGTGAACAGCCCGGAGAAGGCGGGCACGATGTAGCAGCCGCCGTTGTCGTCCACCGTGCGCGCGAGCGTCTCGATCTCCGGGGCGCTGCCGATGATGCCGAGCCCGTCGCGGAACCACTGCACGAGCGCGCCGGTGATCGCGATGGACCCCTCGAGCGCGTAGACGGCCGGCTCCGAGCCGATCTGGTACCCCACCGTCGTGAGCAGGCCGTGCGCCGAGCGGACCGGCTCGTTGCCGGTGTTGAGCAGCAGGAACGCGCCCGTGCCGTACGTGCACTTGGCCTCGCCGGGGGCGAAGCAGGTCTGCCCGAACAGCGCCGCCTGCTGGTCGCCGAGCGCGGCGGCGATGCGCACGCCGGGCAGCACACGCCGCGCCGGGCCGTACGTCTCGGTCGAGGGTCGGATCCGCGGCAGCATCGCCCGCGGCACGCCGAAGAAGTCCAGCAGCTCGTCGTCCCAGTCGAGCGTCGTGAGGTTCATCAGGAGCGTACGGCTCGCGTTGGTGACGTCGGTGACGTGCAGGCCGCCGTCGGGACCGCCGGTGAGGTTCCAGATCAGCCAGCTCTCCATCGTCCCGAAGAACACGTCGCCGCGTTCGGCGCGTTCGCGCAGGCCGGGGCGGTTGTCGAGCATCCAGCGGATGCGCGGGGCGGAGAAGTAGGTCGCCAGGGGCAGCCCGCAGCGCTCGCGGACGATGTCGGCCCGCGGGTGCGCGGCCAGCTCGTCGACGAGGCGGTCGGTGCGCGTGTCCTGCCACACGATCGCGTGGCCGATCGGCCGGCCGGTGTGCCGGTCCCACATCACCGTGGTCTCGCGCTGGTTGGCGATGCCCAGGGCGGCGACCTGGTCGGGGGTCGCCCCCGCCTGCGCGACCGCCTCCGGGGCGATCCGTTCGAGGTTGCGCCAGATCTCCATCGCGTCGTGCTCGACCCAGCCGGGCCGGGGAAAGTGCTGCTTGTGCTCGCGCTGCGTCACCGACACCAGGCGCCCGCCGTGGTCGAAGAGGATGCATCGCGTGGACGTCGTACCCTGGTCGACCGCCATCACGTAGCGCTCTACCATCGCGTCCCCACCTCCACGGGCCTCACCAGCGGGAGGCCCCGAGATCTCGGGAGACCGCGCGCGCGGCGTCGCGTACGCCGGTCACCAGCGTCGGTTTCGGCCGTCCCCCGGGGCCACAGATCCGTTCGACCGCGCCGGTGATGCCCATGGCGCCGACGACCAGGCCTCCCTGACCTCGGATGGGAGCGGCGACGCCCGCCTCCCCGACCGTCATCTCCTCGACTTCGGCGGCCCATCCCATGTCACGGACCTCGGCCAGCATGCGGGCGAGCTCGCGGGGAACGGTCGTGGTACGCCGGGTGAACGGTTCGAGCTCGCCGTGCAGTGCGGCAGCCGCCCCGTAGGCCAGCAGCACCTTGCCCAGCGCCGTCGCGTGGGCGGGCAGGAGCGCGCCGACGTCGAGGGTCTGCAGGGTGTCGTCGGGCCGGAAGACGTGGTGGACGACGAGCACCTTGCCGTCGAGCGGCGTGCCGATGCGCACGGCCTCGCCGCTGCGCGCCGCGAGCGCGTCCGCCCAGTTGATCGCGCGGGACCGCAGCTCGTTCACATCGAGGTAGCTCGTGCCCAGGTGCAGCAGCGCGGCGCCGAGCCGGTACTTGCCGGTCTCCTCGTCCTGCTCGACGAAGCCGACGCCCTGAAGGGTGCGCAGGATGCCGTGAGCGGTGCCGCGGGCCAGGCCGAGCGAGCCCGCGATCTCACTCACCCCGAGCCGGCCGGAGCCGCGCGCGAGCAGGCGGAGGATCGCCGCCGCGCGCTCTATCGACTGAACCGGACCGGGCACGAGGCGGATGATACGCCATGTCGTCACTTATTCGACAATGTCGACATTGTCCAGGCTCTGTAATCGCTCGAACGCCCCTCGTAGTGACCCACGTCACCCCGAAACACCCTCGGAGATCGTCCGGAGCTGGCAACGCAGGGCGCCGTTCGACAATGTCGGCACATGTCTGTTGACCCTCCGCCTGCTCCGACTTACCGTCCGGTCAGCCGTGAGAGGCGCGGTCCCGTCCGGGGCCGCCCTCCACGCACGGGGCCTCATGACGCCCGGACCGGGTGTCGTATTCAAGGAGGAGACGTGGCAGAGCGACTGAAGAATCATGGGCTGGCCGGTGAGCTGGCCGCGGAGTTCGCAGGGACGCTGATTCTCATCTTGTTCGGGGTCGGCGTCGTCGCGCAGGTCGTGGCCACCACCGGCCTGGGCGATCACAACAGCATCGCGTGGGCGTGGGGGCTCGGCGTCACGTTCGGCGTGTACGTCGCGGCGCGGATCAGCGGCGCCCACCTGAATCCCGCCGTCACCGTCGCGCTGGCCGTGTTCCAGGGCTTCTCCTGGCGCAAGGTGGTGCCCTACTCGATCGCCCAGTTCCTGGGGGCCTTCGTGGCCGCGCTCATCGTGCGGTGGAACTACACCGAGGTGCTCGCCAAGTTCGACCCGGGGCACACGATCAAGAGCCAGTTCGTCTTCTCCACCCTGCCGGGCAACGGCGCGCTTCCCGTGCACACCTGGGGCGCCTTCCGTGACCAGGTGATCGGCACCGCGATCCTGCTGTTCCTGATCCTCGCCGTGACCGACCTGCGCAACACCGCGCCCGCCGCCAACCTGGCACCGTTCATCATCGGCCTGATCGTGGTGGCGATCGGCATGGCCTTCGGCACGGACGCGGGCTACGCGATCAACCCGGCGCGTGACTTCGGACCGCGGCTGGCCTCGTTCTTCACCGGGTACGGCGGCGCGTTCCGCGACCAGTACGGCGACCTGTACTTCTGGGTGCCCATCGTCGGCCCGATCATCGGCGCCGTGGTCGGCGCGGGCCTGTACAAGGTGCTGGTCGGGCGGTTCCTTCCCGCCGAGGGTCCGGAGGAGCCCGGGCGTACCCCGAACGACCCGGAACTCGAGCACGCCTGAGTTCCCCCAGCAGAAGAAAGGCGACCTTCCATGGCCGACTTCGTCGGAGCCGTTGACCAGGGCACCACGAGCACGCGTTTCATGATCTTCGATCACTCGGGCAACGAGGTGGGCAAGCACCAGCTCGAGCACGAGCAGATCCTGCCCCAGCCGGGCTGGGTGGAGCACAACCCCGTCGAGATCTGGGAGCGCACCCGCTCGGTGATCGAGACCGCGCTCCACAAGACCGACCTCACCGCCGCCGACCTGGCCGCGGTCGGCATCACCAACCAGCGCGAGACCGCCGTCGTGTGGAACCGCCGCACCGGGCGTCCCTACTACAACGCGATCGTCTGGCAGGACACCCGTACGGACCGCATCGCCTCCGCGCTCGACCGCGACGGCCGGGGCGACGTCATCCGCACCAAGGCCGGGCTCCCGCCGGCCACGTACTTCTCCGGCGGCAAGATCCAGTGGATCCTGGAGAACGTCGACGGCGTACGCGAGGCGGCCGAGGCCGGCGACGCGATCTTCGGCAACACCGACACGTGGCTGCTGTGGAACCTCACCGGCGGGGTGAACGGCGGCGTGCACGTCACCGACCCGACCAACGCCAGCCGCACGATGCTGATGAACCTGGAGACGCTCGACTGGGACGACGAACTCCTGTCGTTCTTCGGCGTCCCGCGCTCGATGCTGCCGGAGATCAAGCCGTCGTCCAACCCGGACTTCTACGGCAAGACCCTGGCGAACGGCCCGTTCGGCGGCGAGGTGCCGCTGTCCGGCGACCTCGGCGACCAGCAGGCGGCGACGGTCGGGCAGGTCTGCTTCGGCGTCGGCGAGGCCAAGAACACCTACGGCACCGGCAACTTCCTGCTGCTCAACACCGGCAACGAGCTGGTGCGCTCCAAGAGCGGGCTGCTGACCACGGTCTGCTACCAGTTCGGTGGCGACGCCCCGGTCTACGCCCTGGAGGGCTCGATCGCGGTGACCGGGTCGGCGGTGCAGTGGCTGCGCGACCAGCTCGGGATCATCTCCGGCGCCTCGCAGAGCGAGACGCTCGCCCGGCAGGTCGAGGACAACGGCGGCGTCTACTTCGTGCCCGCGTTCTCCGGCCTGTTCGCCCCGTACTGGCGGTCCGACGCCCGCGGCGCCATCGTCGGCCTGTCCCGCTACAACACCAACGCGCACCTGGCGCGGGCCACGCTCGAGTCGATCTGCTACCAGACCCGCGACGTCGTCGAGGCGATGCGGCAGGACTCCGGCGTCTCCCTCGACGTGCTGCGCGTCGACGGCGGCGTGACCGCGAACGAGCTGTGCATGGAGCTGCAGGCCGACATCCTCGGCGTGCCGGTGTCCAAGCCGGTGGTCGCCGAGACCACGGCGCTCGGCGCGGCGTACGCGGCGGGCCTGGCGACCGGGTTCTGGCGCGACACCGAAGAGCTCAAGCAGAACTGGAACGAGGACAGGCGCTGGGAGCCGCGGTGGAGCGACGACCAGCGCGCCGCCGGCTACGCCGGGTGGAAGAAGGCGGTCGACCGCACCCTCGACTGGGTCGACGTGGACTGAACCGTTCGGGGCGGGGCGCCGCGTGGCGCCCCGCTTTTCAAAACCGACTTGAGGAGCCCGACGATGAAACCCGCATCCCTGGGACCGGCGGATCGCGCACGCGCCGTGCGCGAGCTGGCGGACCAAGAGTTCGACGTGCTGGTCGTGGGCGGCGGCGTGGTGGGCGCGGGCGCAGCGCTCGACGCCGTGTCGCGCGGCCTGTCCGTGGCGCTGGTCGAGGCCGCGGACTGGGCGGCCGGCACCTCCAGCCGCTCCAGCAAACTGATCCACGGTGGCCTGCGCTATCTGGAGCAGCGCGACTTCCATCTCGTACGCGAGGCGCTTCGGGAGCGCGCCCTGCTGCTGACGAGGATCGCGCCCCACCTCGTCCACCCCGTGCCGTTCCTGTACCCGCTCAAGCACCGGATGTGGGAGCGGTTCTACGTCGGCGCGGGCATCGGGCTGTACGACACGATGGGCGGCGCCGGGGCGGTGCCCCGCCACCGCCACCTGAGCCACCGCCACGCCCTGCGGGTGGCGCCGGCGCTGCGCGGCGACGCGTTCGTCGGCGCGATCCAGTACTTCGACGCCCAGGTCGACGACGCACGCTTCACCATGACCCTGGCGCGTACGGCCGCCGGCTACGGCGCCACGGTGGTGACCCGGGCCAAGGCCGTCGGCTTCCTGCGGGAGGCGGACCGCGTCGTCGGCGCGCGAGTCCACGACCTGGAGAACGACCAGGAGATCCAGGTCCGGGCCCGGCACGTCATCAACGCGACCGGCGTCTGGACCGACGAGGCGGGCCGGCTGGCGAACGCCCGCGGCGGTCCCGCGGTGAAGGCCTCCAAGGGCGTCCACTTCCTGGTGCCACGCGACCGGATCCGGCTGGACACCGGCCTGATCCTGCGCACCGAGAAGAGCGTGCTGTTCGTGATCCCGTGGGGCCGCCACTGGATCATCGGGACCACCGACACCGCCTGGGACCTGGACAAGGACGAGCCGGCCGCGAGCCAGGCCGACGTCGACTACCTGCTCGACCACGTCAACGCCGTGCTGCGGACCCCGCTGAGCCCCGACGACATCGAGGCGGTGTACGCCGGGTTGCGCCCGCTGCTGTCCGGCGGCGCGGACGACACGGCCAAGCTGTCCCGCGAGCACAGCGTCGCCCAGCCGGTGCCCGGCCTCACCGTGATCGCCGGCGGCAAGTTCACCACCTACCGGGTGATGGCCGAGGACGCGGTCGACGCCGCGGCCGAGGATCTGCCCACCACCGTGCCCTCCTCCGTGACGGGCCGCGTACCGCTCACCGGCGCGGTCGGGTACGAGGTGCTGTGGAACGAACGCCACCGGCTCGCCCGGCGCAGCGGCCTGCACGTCGCCCGCATCGAGCACCTGCTGAACCGGTACGGCTCGTGCGTTCACGAGATTCTGGAGCTGATCGAGCGGGAACCGTCGCTCGGCGAGCCGATCACCGCTGCCCGGGACTATCTGAAGGCCGAGGCCGTGTACGCGGCGTCACACGAGGGCGCCCTGCACCTGGAGGACGTGCTCCGGCGGCGGACCCGGGCCGCGATCGAGGAGTGGGACCAGGGCACCGCCGCCGCGCCGGAGATCGCCGGGCTCATCGCGCCGGTCCTCGGCTGGGACGACGAGACGGTGAAACGCGAGACGGACCACTACCTGCGGCAGGTCGAGGCGGAGAGACGCGCACGCCGGGAGGCGGACGACGCCGCCGCGGCGGCCGCCCGCCGCGAGGTTCCCGGCCTGTTCACCGAGCGGGCCGCCTCCTGATCAAGACGGAGAGCCGTACCGCATGAAGTCGGCGCCTTCTGACCCGAGGGGCGCCTGCCCCGGGACCGCCGGGGCGGTCGGACGGCGCTCCGCACATGGCCGTCCCGGGGCCGGTGATCCGGCCCCGGGACGGCGGACCGGAGCGTGAGGGCCGTGGTCCGAGGTGAGGCGGCGGTCATGGATCGGTACCGGTGGGGGGTTGGGGGCCTCGCGCTGGTCGGGGCGAGGCCCCTCCGGTCGGTCACCGGGCGGGTGCGGTCAGACCGTCAGCACCAGTCCCAGCAGTCCCAGTCGCAGTCGTCGCAGCAGTCCCAGCCGCAGCCCCATCCCCACGCGGCGAGGCTGCCGAGATGCTGGGCGGTCGCCGGGGCGCTCATTGTGGCCGCGCCGGCAGGGGTCGCCGCACCCATCGTGAGTGCGGCCGCGCCCGCGAAGGCCGCACCGGAGATGGCTACCGCGAGTCGCTTCGAAATCGCCATGGAAACTACCTCCCTGGTTGGTACCGACGGCATGACGGGTCGTTGTCACACCAGGCGATTTGCGCCTTTTATGGCTCCATCGCCTAATTCAACATCACATGTCCGGTTCGTCAGGGGCAATACTGACTGCGGGTTGTATGCCACAACTTGACCACTATTGGAGTGGTATGTCGGGGCCGCTTTAGGCGCGGAAACGCCCTGGTGGCGACGGGTCACCGGGCCGGCGGCGGCGATCGGCGGTCACCGGATCCGAACCGCCGAGATGACGCGGGTGTTGGCCTCGCATGGTCCTTTCGTGGCCGGCCGGAGAAGTGGTGGCGACGGGCGGTCGAGGCCGCCGCCCCAAGGGACCATCGGCGCGTGCGTGGGACCTTACGGCCCTGAGTACGACGGCGATGCCGCGCCTGAGATGGAGATGTCAGAGCGCCGTGAGGGGCCGGGCCGTACAACGCCCTGAGAGCCCGTACGAGGCCGTGGGGCCGGGGGCGCGGGGCCGGGCCGTCAGAGGCCGGGAGGGACGCTCATGCATCCGATCATCGTGGGCGCGGACGGCTCGCGGGACAGCCTGCGGGCGGTCGGCTGGGCCGCCGGCGAGGCGGCCCTGCGCGGAGCACCGCTGCGGATCGTGCACGCCGTCGCGCCCTGGCTGTACGACCGCGACGTGGACTCGCGCCTGGTGTCCGTGCGCGAGTGGCTCCTCGCCGGGGGTCAGGAGGTCGTCGGGGCGGCGGTCGAGGCCGCGCGGGCACGTGCGCCGGACCTCGACGTCGACGGCGGGATGGTCCCGGCGGGAGCGTCCCGCGCCCTGATCGAACGGGCGCGCGACGCCTCGCTCGTCGTGGTCGGCAGCCGCGGCGCGGGCTCGGTCGCCGGCCTGCTGCTCGGGTCGACCGCGCTGCAGGTCGTCACGCACGCGCCCGTGCCGACCGTCGTCGTACGCCACGTCGAGCCCGTCGACCGCGGGGAGATCGCCGTCGGCGTCGACGGGCCGCTGGGGGATCCGGCGCTGGCCTTCGCGTTCGAGGAGGCCGGCCTCCGCGGGACGCGCCTGCGAGCCGTCCATGTCTGGTCCGACCCCGGCGCGGTGGGCCTCGGCGGGATGACGCCGCTGGTCTACGACATCGACATGATCGGCGCCGAGCACAAGCGCCGGCTGAACGACGCGCTCGCGGTCTGGCGGGACAAGTTCCCCGACGTGGAGGTGGTCACCGAGGTCGTCCACGGCCGCCCGGTGCGGATCCTGTCCGGGGTTTCCGCGCGCTGCGACCTTCTCGTGGTGGGCACGCGGGGTCGCGGCGGGTTCGCCGGCCTCATCCTCGGCTCGGTCAGCCACGGCCTGCTGCACCACGCCCACTGTCCGCTGGCCGTCGTGCCGTCCGGCGGTGGCCGGACCACCCGGTGACCCCGGGGTGACGCCTGAGCGTGCCGCAGGTCCCCGTTCGCCGGGACCTTCGTCTCTGCACGGGCCGGGTGCCCGGATGGTGCGCTGAAGACCTACGGAGGGACCAGGAGCGTACATGGATACCGTCGAGACGCCGCGCGCCGACGAGATCGCGCACCATCTCGTCGACGCTGCGGTGTGGGCACCGTCGGTGTACGACACCCGGCCGTGGCGGTTCGGCACCCGCGGTTCGACCGTCACCGTGCACACCGACCCCGAACGCCGGCTGGAGGTGGCCGATCCGGACGGCCGCGAGACGATGATCAGCTGTGGCGCGGCGCTCTACACCCTGCGCCTGGCCATGCGGGATCTCGGCCGGATACCCCAGGTGCGCATACTGCCCGACCCGGACCGGCCCGACCTGATCGCCGAGGTCGGCGTCGGCGGCGAGCGGCCCGCCACCGCCGAGGAGCGCCAGATGTACGCCCAGATCCGGCACCGGCACACGCACACCGGCGGGTTCCGGCCGGGCGGGCTGCCCATCGGCCTGCTCCAGGCCCTGCGCACCCACGCCTACTGCGAGCAGGTGTCGCTGCGCATCGTCGCCGACCCCCGCGCGCGGATCGCCCTGGCGGCGTTGACCGAGGCCGCCGAGCAGGTGCAGCGGCAGAACCCGGCGTACGCCGCGGAGGTGGCCCGCCTGGCCCCGCCGCCCGGCGGCGCGCCCGAGGAGACCTGCCCGAGCGAGTCGGCCCACCTGGAGGCGGACTTCGCCGGCCGTGACTTCGCCCGCGGCCAGGGATGGGGCGGCGCCGGCAGCGAGAACCGGGACGCGACGGGCGTCGTGGCGGTCCTGCTGACGGACGGCGACACGCGCGTCGACCGGCTGCGCGCCGGGCAGGCGCTCCAGCGGATCCTGCTCTGCGCCGCGGAGTACGAGGTGTCGGCCGCCTTCCACGGCCAGGCGCTGGAGTTGCCGGAGTTGCGGGAGTTCATCCGCACGCGGTTCTGCGACCGGGCCTACCCGCAGATGATCCTGCGGCTGGGGATCGCCCACGCGAACGTGGTGCGCCGGTCCGTCACCGAGCTGACGCGGGGCGAGTTGTGATCGAGCGTCCCGCGGCGATCATTCGTCCCGCGACCGGTCGCCCGCGGCCTTGAGCTGGGCGACGAACGCCGCGGCCTGCGTACGGCGGCGCATGTCGAGCTTGGTGAACAGGTTCGAGACGTAGTTCTTCACGGTCTTCTCGGCCAGGAAGAGCCGCTCGCCGATCTGGCGGTTCGTCAGCCCCTCGCCGATGAGCTCGAGGATCTGGCGCTCCTGGTCGGACAGGGTGGACAGCGGGTCCTTGCGGGTCTGGCGCTCGCGCAGGCGGTGCAGCATCTGCGCGGTGCTGTGCGGGTCGAGCAGCGACTGCCCGGAGGCGACCGTACGGACCGCCGCGACCAGGTCCGATCCGTGGATCTGCTTCAGGACGTACCCGGCGGCCCCGGCCATGACCGCGTCGAACAGGGCCTCCTCGTCGGAGAACGACGTCAGCATCAGGCACGCCAGGCCCGGCAGCCGGGAACGGATCTCCCGGCACACGCTCACCCCGTCGCCGTCGGGCAGCCGTACGTCCAGGACGGCGACGTCGGGCCGTACGGCGGGGATCCGGGCGATGGCGTGCGCGGCGGTGGCCGCCTCCCCGACGATCTCGATGTCGGATTCGGACTCGAGCAGCGCGGCGACACCGCGCCGGACCACTTCGTGGTCGTCGAGCAGGAAAACCCGGATCGTCATGGCCTGGCCTCGCCATCCGTGCGGGCCGGCGGGCGCCGGCCTGTGTCCTCACGTTAGGAGGCGTTCCTCGGATCACCGTGATACGAACGTCGGAGATCCTGCGGACCAAGGTCCCTTGCGAACACGCCGCGCCGTGCTCCCCGTGCGGGGCGGCGGGTCAGGGCAGGCCCGTCCAGCGCGGTGCCACGGCGGCCCACTCGCGCTCCCACAGCTCGAGCCGGCGGCGGTCCAGGCGGTGCTCGATGAGCATGCGGGCGGCGGAGAACAGCAGTGCGAGCAGCGTGAGAGCGGTCGTCGCCGCCATGATGCTGTCGGCGACCGTCTGGGAGTGCTTGCGCGGATGAGTGGTCAGCCGTCCGGTGCGATCGATCCAGATCGTGCGATGGACGCCGATCGCCTCGCCGCCCGTCGCCGGGACGACGGCGGTGTGGTAGCTGCCCGCCGGGTCGTGCCAGCCGATGCGGACGGTCTCATCCAGCACTCCGCGGGAGCCGGTCGGGGACGTGTCGACGACCACGGCCTCCACCCGCTGCCGGGTCTGCGCCTGCACCCGCTCGGCGCGCAGGCCCGCGCCGCCGGCCAGCCGGGCGGTCACGATCACCGAGAGCGGCGCGAGAATGACGAAGAGAAGGCCGAGAATGATCATTGCCCGGACGTGCGTGCGGTCGACCGGACGGCGCAACGGGTTGCCGTCGGGGCGCACGTAACGGATCACGCCCAGCAGCTTGATCGTGAAGGTTCGCATAGACACCTCCGTTACGGCCTTTATTCCGCAGACTAGGCGGTTCGACCCCTTCTCGGGAGGGGCGCTGGTCCCCGTGGACTCGGCCGAGGGTCCCGCAGGTCGCGGGCTTTGGCCTCTGACCTGCTTCTACCGGGTGCGATGGTATCGGTGCGGCGCGTGAGGGCGGGACAGGGCCGGGCGGGCCGGTCGCGGGGGACTTTCGGCCTCTTCTGGCGTGTCGCGGCCATCGCCACGCTGAAGAGGGGAGGGGGACATGGACCGGTTCGACGGATCGTACGTGCTGGTCGGCTTCGACGGGTCCGCGGTGAGCGAGCGGGCCCTGCGCTGGGCCGTCGACGAGGCGCGCCTGCGCCGCATGCCGCTGACCGTGTGCCACGCGTGGCACTGGCCGTACCCCGTCCCGCCCTCCGGCCCCCAGGCGGTGGAGACGGTGCGCAGGATGGCGCAGCACACCCTGGACCGGGGAGTCTTCATCGCCCAGGAGGCGTCCCCGCGTACGCCGGTACGCGGCCGGCTCGCCGACGGGCCGGCGCCGGCGATGCTGGTCAACCAGTCCAAGAACGCCTCACTCGCGGTGATCGGCACTCACGGCGCGGGCGCCTTCGCCGGGCTGGAGGCGGGTTCGTCCGCGGTCCAGCTGCCCTCGTACGCGCACTGCCCTGTCGTGGTCGTGCGGGGCACGCTCGACCGCAGCCGCCCGGTCATCGTGGGCGTGGACGGCTCGGCCGCCTCGGACGCCGCGCTCGCGTTCGGCTTCGAGGAGGCGGCGCTGCGGGGCCTGGCGCTGCGCGCGGTGTTCGGCTGCTGGGAGCCCGAGGCGATCGCCTCGGCCGAGATGTCGATGATCACCGACCCGGACGAGCTGCGGATGATGGCCGCGGGCCGCCTCGAACGGACCGTGTCGCCCTGGCGGGAGAAGTACCCGTACGTCGACGCGGACACGGTCCTGTCGCTGCGGACCCCGCGGCACGCGCTCCTGGAGGCGGCGGACTGCGCGGCGCTGATCGTGGTGGGCGGACGGGGGCTCGGCGGAGTCGCCGGCCTGCGCCTCGGCGCGGTCGCGGCGGCCGTGCTGCAGCACGCCCCGTGCTCGGTGGCGGTCGTACGGCCGCGGAGCTGACCTTCGGCGGCCCCGGACGGGTCCGGGGTCCCGCCGGGCGGGGACCTTCGCCGGTCACACCGCCGTCGCCGTACGGCGATGCTCGAAAAAGGGAGTAGGACAGGGGGCGCATCACCAATGACCGCGGATGCCGGAATGTGGCCGTCGGGAACACTCGGGCGGCTGCCGGACGCCAAGTGCGTCCTGGCCGTCGTGGCACGGCCGGGGGACGAGGCCTGTTACCTCGGCGCGGTGCTCGACGCCTTCCGCCGCAACGGCAGCCAGGTGAGCGTGCTCGCGATCAGCCGCGGGGACGCGTCACCGTACAACGACTCCATGGAGCGGCTCACCGCCGTCCGGCCGTACGAGTTCGACGCCGCCGCGAGCGCGCTGCGGGCGTCGCACTGCATGCTGGCCGACTATCCGGAGGCCGAGCTGCGGCGGCTGCCGGTCGCCCGCCTCGCCGAACGCGTGATCCGCATGGTGCGGGAGTGGCGCGTCGACCTGCTTCTCACGGTCGACGGACGCCTCGGCGACCGCATCGCCGCCTGCGTGGCCTGCCACGCGGGCCGTGAGCTCAACGTTCCCGTGCTCGGCTGGACGCTGCCGCACGACGTCGCCAAGGTCGTACGGGAGACGACGGGGCTGTCGGTGACCGGCGACGCGGACCTGCGGATCGACTTCGAGCTGCGGGTTCCCCGCAACGCCCAGCAGTACGCGATGCGCGCGCACGGCAGCCAGGCGCGCGGCGACGGCACGCATCTCGCCCGGCTGGCCGTCCAGGGCGACCGCGAATGGCTGCGCTGGCTGGTGCCCTGCGGGGACGTGGCGGAGAAGGAGAAAGGGCGCGCCTGATCGACCGCCGGATGCCCGGCGCCGGCCCGCCACCGTCAGCACAGGCATGTTCATTCCGGCCGCCAGCACTCGCATCTTGGCTTGCAGCCGTCACGCCGCAAGATCCGGCGTTCAACGCGGGCACGCCGGATCACCGGCCCGGTCGGGCCGCGTTCCTCCTCCGCTCAGGCGTAGGCGGCGTGGCGGCGGGGGCCGACGCCCAGCTCCGACAGGTCCGTCACGACGACGTCCGCGCCGTGTTCCCTCAGCCTTCCGCCCCCCAGGCGGTCGACGCCGACGACCAGGCCGAATCCGCCGCGCTTGGCCGCCGCCAGGGCCGCCGGCGACTCCTCGATGACCGCCGTGTGACGCGGCTCGGCGCCCAGCCGCAGCGCGGCCCGTACGAACAGGGCGGTGTCCGGGCAGAACGGAAGCCGCGTGCCCGGCGCGCGCAGGCCGTCCAGGACGATGTCGAACATGTCCACCACGCCGGCGTTTCTCAGGATCTCGGTGCCGTGCCGCTGCGTGCACACCGCCGCCGTGCGGATGCCGCGCCGGTGGGACTCCCGGATCAGCGTGACCGTGGAGGCGAACGGGCTCACCCCGTGCCGGTGGACCTCGCCGAGGAAGAACTCCTCGTGCCGGATCATCAGCCCCCGCAGGTCGTCGTAGGGCAGGTAGATGCCACGGGAGGCCAGGAAGTCCCGTGCCCCTGCCAGCCGTGGCTTGCCGTGCGTGTAACGCAGAAAGTCGGTCCGGACGTCGAACGGTACGAAGCCGGTCTCGTGGCTCGCCGCGTACGTGCGCAGGAAGGGGTCGAACACCGTCTTCCACGCTCCGGCCGACGTACGCGCGCTGTCGATCACCACGCCGTCCACTCCGAAGATCACCGCTGTTATGTCGCCGCTGAGTTCACACTCCCCGGATCTCATGTGCATGGCCCGCTCACCTCATTCCCCCGCTGGGCCTGTCTCCTAGTCTTCCCGCCGCGCCGGGGCGGCGACCGCGCGGGGGCCCGGAATCTGGCCTGCTCACGGCGGCATCACCGCCGTGAGCGGCCACGACGCCGTCCGGCCGGCCAGGGTCCGTGCCGCGCGCGAGGTCAGCACTACGACGGCGACGTCATCGCCCAGCGACCGCCAGGCGGCGAGTACGGCCTCGGGCTCCTCGGCGGGAATGACGATCGCCCCCGCGAGACCGAACTCAAGGACTTTTCCGCGTTCCCCGATAATCGCGATCTTCGCCATTTCCCGCCTTTCCGAACGAGGACTGCCGGAGGAGGAGAGCGCCGGCGGCGACACGCCGATCGCGACGGGCCCAGCGCATGTGAACCATGGTCGGTGGTGAAGGCCGGTCCGGGGCAGGGCCGCACGGAAGTCGGCTAGAGGACCTTCGCCCCGGTTCGCCCCGGCGGCCCCGCGCGGCCCGCCTCGTCCTGCGGCCGGTGAGCCGCCGTGGTCGCGGGACCTTCGCCCCGACTCCGGCATACCGGTAAGGGGCGACCGGAATGGTGGTGACGTCCCGCATATATCCCGTCGGCGCGCGGAGTTCGTCGATGATCCTTTAGTGTGCGTGCGTGCGCATTCCCCCCAGACGACGGCTTTACATCACCACGACCATCGGCGTCGCGTCCGTGGCCCTGGTGGCGATCTCCGGGGCCGAGGCGGGCGACGCCGGCCCGTGGAAGCCGTGGTGGATCGCGCTCGGCGTGGTGATGAGCGTCGTCGGCGCGGCGGTGCCCGGCTACGAGCAGATCCGCAAGGAACGCCAGCGCAAGACCGCCGAGCAGGCGTCCATCGACGCCGCCGTCGAGATGCGTGTCACGATCAACGACGCGCTCGACCCGATCGTGCGCCAGCTGGGACGCATCGCGACCGCCACCAACCGCCAGGAGCGGGGGAACCTGCGGGAGGCGACCGTCCCCATGGTCCTCGGCTCGGCGGCGCAGCTGATCAAGGGCCGCCGCGTACGGGCCTGCCTGTTCCGCCTGGAGGACGGCAGCCCGAAGAAGCTCGTGCCCGCCCAGTACGCCGGGCGCGCGGACGCGCCCGTGACGGTCTTCACCGAGGGCACGGCCGAGGGCGACTCCGTCTTCGCGATGATCCAGCGCAACGAGCACGCGCACTCCGACGACGTCGACCGCGACCCGCCGGAGGGCTGGCACGGGTCGGCCGAGCACGGCTACCGGTCCTTCCTCGCCGTACCGGTCGTGGCCGGCCAGACGCCGTACGGCATGCTCACCGTGGACGCCATGAACGTCGGGGGAGTGAGCCGGTCCGACGTCCCGTTCGTCCGCCTGCTGGCGGGCCTGCTCGCCGACGCCCTCGCGTACGGAACGAACGACGAGGGGCTCCTGCGGCTCGTACGCTGAATCGGTTGACCTTTCGTCCGGCGTTCCGGACACTGACGGAAGAAAGGGGAGTGGGGGCTATGCCGGGCGACATCGTGGTGCAGGACTCCGACGATCGGTCGGAGCGGATGATCAAGGATCCGGGCCGCTACTTCGCCGAGGCGCGCGAGCGTGCCGAACGCGAGATCCGGCACGAGGCCGAGGTGCGCAAAGACGCTTCCGGCCACGACGAGCCGGGCGAGTAACCGCTCGGAGGCCGTCCGCGGCCGGGCGGCGAGGCCGGAAGACACCGCCGAGGTGCGAAGGGCCCGTTTCGGGGGAAGGTCGTTGTCAGTCACACACGGTTGACCGCTGGTGGCGACGACCCAGGGGGAACGCATGCGGCCCGACACAGACGTGCTCATCGTGGGCGGCGGGCCCACCGGCCTGATGCTGGCCGGCGACCTTGCCGCCGCCGGTGTCTCGTGCGCCATCCTCGAACGCCGCGACCAGGAGTCCAACCTCACGCGTGCCTTCGCCGTGCACGCGCGCAGCCTCGAACTGCTCGATGCCCGCGGGCTCGCCGGCGACCTCGTCGCGACGGGCGTGCCGGTGTCCAGCCTCGGCCCGTTCGGCCTGCGGTTCCTCTCCCTGCCGACCCGCTTCCCGTACGTGCTGATGACGCCGCAGTACGAGACCGAGCGCGTGCTCGCCGACCGCGCGCTCGCGGCCGGGGCGATGATCGTGCCGGGCGCCGAGGTGGTGGCGCTGCGCCAGGACGCCGAGGGCGTCGACGTGACCGTGCGCGAGGCCGGCGGCGCGACGCGCACGCTGCGGGCCCGCTACGCCGTGGGCACCGACGGTGTGCGCAGCACCGTACGCCGCGAGCTCGGCCTGCCGTTCCCCGGCCGGTCGGCGGTGCGCTCGGTGATGATCTGCGACGTCCGGCTCCTCGAGTCCCCGCCGGAGACGGTGACGGCGCGGGCCACCGGCGCGGGGTTCGTCTTCATCGCGCCGTTCAGCGACGGCTGGCACCGCGTCATCGCCTGGAACCGCCGCAACCAGCTCCCCGACACCGCACCGGTCGACTTCGAGGAGGTCCGCCGGGTCACCCGCGCGGTCCTCGGCAGCGACCTCGGCATGCACGACCCGCGCTGGATCTCGCGGTTCCACAGCGACGAACGCCAGGTGCCGCGCTACCGCGACCGCCGGATCTTCCTCGCCGGGGACGCCGCCCACGTGCACTCACCGGCCGGGGGCATGGGCATGAACACCGGCCTGCAGGACGCCGTCAACCTCGCCTGGAAGCTCGCCGCCGTGATCCAGGGCTGGGCGCCGGAGGGGCTGCTCGACACGTATCACGACGAGCGGTACCCGGTCGGCCGGCGTGTCCTGCGCACGAGCGGCACGATCCTGCGCGCGGCCCTCCTGCGCCCGCGCGTGCTGCGCCGGCTCCGCGACACCGCCCTGCGGGTCGTGTCGAGCCTGCGCCCGATCGCGCGGCGCATGGCGGGCGCGATCTCGATGATCGACCTCGCCTATCCGGCGCCGCGCGGCTCGCATCCCCTCGCCGGCCACCGCGCGCCGGACATCCCGCTGGCGGGCGACGCCCCCCGCAGGCTGTACCGCGCGCTGCGCCCCGGCCGCTTCCTGCTGGTCGTCCCACCCGGCACCGACGGCTCGGCGATCGCCGCCTGGCGCGATCGGGTCGACCTGGCCACCGCGGGCGGCCCGACCCGCACGACCGTCCTCGTACGCCCCGACGGCTACATCGCCTGGGCCGCGGACGGACCCGGCGCACGGACCGGCGTACGCACGGCGCTACGCCGGTGGTGCGGCCCCGCCACGGGACGCGTCGCGCACTGACGGTGTAGTCCGATCAGCCGGCGGAGGCGTCGTCGTCGGTGTAGTCGTCGCGCGGCTCGTGGTGAATCTCCTTGGTGGCGTCGTAGCGCCGGCCGACCGACTCGGCGGCGCGGTCGGACAGTTCCGATGCGGCGCCACGGTCGTTCCGGTCTTTCTGCTCCTCGGGCGCCTGGTCGTCGCGCCGGCCCTCGGTCTCCATCGGACTGCCTCCTCGTGCGTCGTCGTTCCTCGCGTCCGGCCCTACCCGGAACGAGCGCGTTCGATCATCGGCCGAGCGGTCGTGGACCGGACGCCACCGGCCGCCATGACCAAGAGCGGCGCTCTCGTTTCGTTGCGATGCTCTGTTATGGTCGAGGCATGAACGCGAGCCGTACGGCACGGGAACGGGTGCGCGCCGAGCTCATGGCGGAGATCACCGACATCGCCCGCAGGCACCTGGCCAAGGACGGCGCGGCCGGCCTGTCGTTGCGGGCCGTCGCCCGGGAGATGGGGATGGTCTCCTCGGCGATCTACCGCTACTACCCGAGCCGCGACGATCTGCTGACCGCACTGATCATCGACGGTTACAACGCCGCGGGCAGTGCGGTGAAGGAGGCCGAGGCCGCCCGCGACCGCGCGGACTTCCTGGGGCGCTGGCTCGCGCTCTGCCACGGCCTGCGCGACTGGGCCCTCGCGCATCCCCACGAGTACGCGCTGCTGTACGGCTCGCCCGTGCCCGGCTACCGCGCGCCGGAGGACACCATCGCCCCGGCGTCGACGTCCGCGGAGGTCTTCGGGCGGCTGGTCGGCGACGCCTTCCGCGCGGGCGTACTGGACCCGCCGGGCGGCTACCCGCCGGCGCCGGCGTCGTTCGCCGCCGACGCCGCCAGGATCAGAGAGGCGGTCATGCCCGGCGTGCCCGACGACGTCGTCGCCCGCGCGGCCACGGCCTGGCCGGGGCTGTTCGGCGCGGTGAGCTTCGAGCTGTTCGGGCAGTACAACAACGTCCTCTCCGACCTGACCGCGACCTTCGACTACGCGATGCGGGGCCTCGGCCGCTTCATCGGCCTGCCGGAGTGACACCGCGAGAAAAGGCGCGAACGAAAAGGCGCGGGGCCGGATGCGACAGGTCGTCGCACCCGGCCCCGCGCCGTTCGATGGAACGGGCTGTTCCCTACCGGAAGGACCGCATGTACGCGGCGGTCGGGCTGCCCACACCGGTGCCTCGGTCATAGCCCCGGACGGCGTTCAGCGCGTCCTGCGCCGGAATGCCCTTGTTCCCGGAGGTGACGAGGATGTACTGCAGCGGACCGGTCGCCGCGTACGGGTCGGTGTAGTTCGTACGGACGTACGCGACCGGGCTGTTCTCGCCGAGCGGCGTGTCGGTCACGTCGTGGTACGCCTTCGTGCCCGCCCGGAGGTAGATCGCCGGGTTGGCGAAGCCGATCGGCTGACGGCCCTGGGCCTGCTGGGCCAGCGCCTGCAGACCGGCGATGATCGGGCAGGACAGGCTCGTGCCGCCGACACGGCTCTCGGTGTAGCCGAACGAACCGTCCGAACGCTGGTTCCACTCCGGGTACCGGATGCCGGTGCCGGAGTCGCCCACCGCGGAGATGTCCGGAATGGTGCGCATCGGCTGCTTGGCCGTCGTGCCGTCCGGCAGGTTGGTGCTCTGCGACCGGGGCACGACGCCGCGCTGGTAGCCCGGCTGGGTGAACAGGTCGCTCGTACCGCCACCGCCGCCGGCCGAGTAGGTCGTCGGGTAGCTGCCGGGCGGCGGGTAGCTCCAGCTCTTGCCGTTCGCCGCGAGGCTGTCGTACTGGACGTTCCAGTGCGTCTCGAACTCGTAGTCGTTGTGCTTGCCGACCGCGAGGGTCGTGCCGCCGACCGCGGTCACCCACGGGTCGGAGACGGGCAGGTCGGCCTGACGCCTCGTCGAGGCCGCGTCGCCGTACCGGGCCTGGCACGGGGTGCCGGGCACCTCGTAGCCGCAGTCACCGGTGGAGAAGTAGAAGCCGATGCCCTCGATCGCGCCCTGCTTGAAGATCGACTCTTCCGCGTTGATCATCGCCTGGGTGTAGTGCTCGGCGAGGTCGCCCCACGAGTTGCTGACGATGTCGGCCAGGTGGTTGTCGACGATGTTCGTGAGCGCGTCGTCCAGGCCGTCGGCGCAGTTCTGGCCGCCGACGTAGACGACGTTGGCCTTGGGCGCCATGGCGTGCACGGCGGTGACGTCCAGCGCCTCCTCGCCGTACCAGCCGGCCGCGCCGCACTCGTCGACGAGGTCGAAGGTCGACGGCAGCACCTCACGGTACTGGCCCTTGGCGAACGCCGGGCTGCCGTACTTCTTGGAGAACTGGTTGGAGACCTCCTCCATCTTCGGCGCGGCGTAGGCGTCGACGATCGCGACCGTCACGCCCTTGCCGGTCAGCCCGCTCGCGGTGGAGCCGTACGCGCCGCGCAGCTGCTGGGGGAGGAGGCCGCACATCGCCCGCGACTGGTGCTTGCCGTACGCGGTCGGCTTGTCCGTCGCGACCTTCTGGTTCCAGTACTGGGCGCAGGGCTCGGCGACGTTGTAGTTCGGCTCCGGCGGGGGCAGCGTGTCGCCGTGCGTGCGCAGGTGCTTGCCGGTGTCCAGACCGGTCACCGTGAGAACCGAGGACGCCACCGAGTCGGGGACGGTGGCGTTGCTCTCCGGCGCGCGGGCGACCGTGCCCTGAGCCGCGTAGTTGCGGAACTCGGTGCCGAACGCCTTCGTCGCCTTGTCCACGTGACCGGTCACGTGGAGGTAGTGGCTGTTGGAGCCGGCGAGGTCGACGTACAGGCCCGAGCTGCGGATCCACGAGGTGACAGCGTTGATCTGCTGCCGGCTCGCCCCGAAGCGCTGGTTGAACTGCTGCGGGGTGAGGTACTTGCCGTACAGCGCGTTACCCGGCGTGGAGACGGCCAGAGCGTAGGCGTCGAGTCCCTTGGGGTCGCGGCCGGTCAGCCAGACCTTCACGTCGACCCGCTGCTTGCTGTCGGTCTTGCCGCGGTCGACGGAAGAGGCAGCCCACGTGGGCTTGGTCCCCGCCACCGTATGCCGGTCGCTCGCCTGCGCTGTGCCGGTAGCCGAGAGAGTCGCTGCCACGAGCGGCAGTGCCACGGCTGCGGCTGTCAGAGCGCGACGGCGTCGTCCGTCTCGTGACATCCACCAGTCCTTTCGTCAGCGGCGCATAAGGCCGCGACGAGAGGATTTCGGTGCTCTTAACGTGAAGCAATAGTCGTTATGAAAAAGATGCAAAAATCGGGAACTGAGGGCCAGAAGTGGACATCTCGGTGTGAGCTTGAGCACGGGGAGATTGGGTCATTTTTTCGCCATATCGATTGACGGAACGGAACCGATGGTTCCTCGTCCGTGACTTCTCGCCCGGCCACGCCGATCTGCCAGGTGCGGCTAACGCCGCCGCGGCCCCGGCGACGCGGCGGCGTGAACCAGGTGGCAGAAGGGCGCGGGCCGTCGGTCAGTGACTCTGCGTGCCGTTGCCCGCCGGGCCGAGGCGGCCGATGCTGCGGCCCGCGATCCGTACGGCGCCTTCGGGCGACATGCGGACACCACGCCAGGCGGCGCGGGCCGAGGCCGGGGCGACGATCAGCGCCTGGTTCTTCTCCACGCCGCGCAGCACGTCGCGGGCCAGCGCCTCGGGGGTGTACAGGCGCCGCTGCACCTTCAGCGCCGCCTCGCGTGCGTGGGTTCCCGCCTCGGTGGCCGGCAGGTCCGGGTTGGCGTTGTCGAGCAGGGGGGTGTCCACGAAGCCGGGGCAGATCACGCTCACCCGTACGCCCGAGGCCGCCGCCTCGGCGCGCAGGGCGAGGCTCAGGCCGACCACCGCGTGCTTGGTCGTGGTGTAGGGCAGCATCAGCGGCGCCGGCACCAGGCCCGCGAGCGAGGCGGTGTTGACGATGTGCCCGTGCCCCTGCTTCAGCAGGATCGGGTACGCCGCGTGCACCCCGTGGATGACGCCGCGCAGGTTCACGTCCAGGGTCTTGTTCCAGTGGTCGAGGGTGAGCTCGTCGGTACGGCCGCCGACCGCGATGCCGGCGTTGTTGAAGACCAGGTCGAGCCGTCCGTGCCGCTCGGCGACGTCGCCGTACAGCGCGGCGACCTGCTCGGCGTCGGTCACGTCGAGCGCGGCGGCCTCGGCCTTGCCCCGTTCGGACAGGCGCGCGGCGACCTTCTCCGCGCGTTCCTTGTCGAGGTCGGCGACGACGACGCTGTCACCCCGCAGGACGAGAGCGGTCGCGATGGCGCGGCCGATGCCGGAGGCGCCACCCGTGATGACGGCGATGCGGGTCACTTCGCCGCCTTTCTCGTCTTCTTCTGCTGCGGTTCGTCCCAGAGGCCGACGGCCTGCCAGAGCCGGCGGCTGACGCCGTCGACCATGCCGATCTCGGCGGCGAGTTCGCGGACCTTGGCGACGCAGTTCTTCATCTCGCCCTTCCAGGCGTCGTTCTTGCCGTACGCCTCGCGGATGACGTCCTTGGGAATGCCGAAGTGGCGCACCATCGTGCCGGGTGGCGCGAGCATGATGCGCGCCATGAGGCCGAGGATCAGCGGGGACATAACGCCGAGCGCCTTGCGGCGTACCGGGTTGATGCGCGGCACCCGGTGCTTGAGGTAGTGCCGGGCGAAGGAGATGTGCCGCGCCTCCTCCGCGATGTGGATGCGCAGGATCTTGTCCTGCAGCGGGTGCCTGATGTGACCGCCCTTGATGCTCTGCCGCTGGAAGTAGTCGATCGGATCCTCACCGCCGAGCACGAACACGAAGAACAGCTCGGTGGAGATCCGCGGGATGTGCGGCGCGACCTGCGCGAGGATGTCGAGGCTGCGCGGCATGCCTTTGATCGGCATTCCCGTACGGTTGACGAACTCCTGGAACATCATCGCGTGATGGCATTCCTCGGTCGTCTCGTGCAGGACGTACCGGAACTCGGGGGAGCCGTTCGGCAGCTTGTACGCGTAGGCGAGCAGGCCGCGCTTGAGCAGGTTCTCGAACTGCAGGCCGATCTTCATCATCGTCGCGACGCGCCACAGCCCGATCTGGGCCTGGATGTGCTCCGGCTGGCCGCGGTACCACTCGGTGGCGCCGAGCCGGTCGATCGGCGGCAGGATCCAGCGGGGGTCGTCCGGGTCGACCTTGAAGTCGGGGTCCTCCCACGGGATGTCGGCGTACGCCTCCCAGTGCTTGTCCACGGAGGCCTTCGACAGGCGCTGGATGACGCCGACGTAGGCCTTGCGGTCCTGGACCTTCTCGCGGACTTCCTCGTCCAGCGTCGTGCTCGTCGGATTGGGCATTGTCACTCCCCTGAGTCGGCCGGGATGAGCAGACGGGCGAAGCTCTTGAGCTGTGTCAGTACCGCCGCCTGGTGTCCGTGGGCGTCGTCGTCCAGGGAGTTCTGCAGCGTCAGGCCGATCATCGTGGCGAACAGCGTGCGGATCACCGTGTTCGCGGCCTGCGCGTCCAGCGACGTGGGGAACAGCCGGTTGAACGTCTCGAGGATCACCTGCACCACGCGCTCGTTGATGTCGAGGCTGAGCTCCCGCAGGGTCTCGTCGGTCCGCGCGGCCATGGCGAGCTCCATGAGTGCGAGCGAGGGCGCCTGCCGGAAGGTCTCCCAGAGCAGGTCGAGCGCCCCTTCGACGTTGCGCCGGCCGTCGGGCAGCTCGGCGAACGCGCGCTCGTACGCGAGGCGCTGGCGTTCGAGGAGATGCTCGAGGGCGGCGGCGACCAGCAGCATCTTGGTGGGGTAGTGGTGCTGCTGCGCCCCGCGCGACACACCCGCGCGCCGGGCGACCTCGGTGGTCGACGTGCCCGACCAGCCCAGCTCGGCGAGACACTCCATGGTGGCGTCGAGCAACCGCCCCTGGGTCTCGGCGCGCCGCTCCTCCTGCGTACGGGAAGCCGCGTGCCGGTGCTGGCCGTGACGTCGGCGACTGCTTACTGACACGCCTCCGACGGTAGGCGCGACAAAACATGCAATCAAGCCTGCTTGTATGTTGCCCGGATCACAATTGGACACAGAGTCCAGCAGTCTCATGCCCAACGGAGGGCCGCGGCTGTCAGATCGCGGTCGTGTCCCATGCGGTTCAGAGACATGGGCGGTGGCCGGACCAGCCCGGATCTCACGGCGCGGCGACCATCGCGGCGGTGACGATGATCAGAAGCGTGAGATAGCTCCAGGCGTGCAGGCCGTCGGGAATCCGTGGTGGCCGGCGGCGCAGGACGAGGATGATCGGAAGCGCGCCGATGAGAAGAGCGGCCGCGGCGCCGAGGTCGACCGAGCCGAGGAGGAAGACCGCCGCGGAGGCGTCGAGCCGCGTGCCCTCGAGGAGGAAGACGCCCAGCGCGGGTGCCGCGATGGCGAACGTGAGCGGGTTGGCCAGGGATGTCGCCGTGCGCATGCCGTGCCCGGAGCGGCGTAGCAACGGGACCGTCATGACGCTGCCGCCGACGCCGACGAACGCCGCGATCGCGCCGATGGGCATGCCGAGCGCGGCGGGGATGCCGGCGGCCGCGCCTCGCTGACCCGACCGTGCGGTCGCGTACCGACGGAGGAACCCGGGGCGCGCGAGCAGATCGATGATCGTGGCGGCGAGGTACGCCACGAACACCCAGTGGACGGCCGGGCCGGAAGCCCATCGAGCGGCCAGCGCTCCGCCGACGCCGCCGACGAAGAGGAGGAGCAGGAGTGCCTTGCTGCGGCGCAGCAATCCCACGGTGCCCCGGTCGGTCGCCGCTGTCGCGACTCCCGCGTTGACGACCATCACCACGGTGGACGTGGCGACGGCGACGTGGGCCGCGTCGGCCCCGAGGCCCGCGTCGGCCCACACGATCACCGGGACGGTCACGAAGCCGCCGCCGAAACCGAACAACACCGTGGTCAGACCCGTGACGAGCCCGATCACCACCAGCACGAAGACGTTCACGGTCCATCAGTCCAGCAGGGCCTCGCTTGGGCAGGCAATCGAAGCCCGACCATCTTCCTTCGAGACTCGGCCTTTAGGCTCGATGCGTGAGGAACGTGCCGATCGACTCCGTCGACGGAGCCGCGCGAACCGTGTTGCCCATCGGAACGGACTACGTCCCGGGGCACCTCCTGGACTGGCATGAGCATCGGCGGGCGCAGTTCCTGTACGGCGCGACGGGCGTGATGATCGTGGAGACCGCCGACGGGACGTGGACGGTGCCGACCGAGCGCGCCGTCCTCATCCCGGCCCGGACCCGACACCGCGTCCGCATGCTGGAGGTGAGCACCCGGAGCCTCTACATCGAGCCGGACGCCGTGCCATGGTGGCCGCGGGCGTGCACGGTCGTCGAGGTCACGCCGCTGTTGCGCGAACTCCTGCTCGCCGCGGTGGACTTCGACGCCGACTACGATCTCGCGGGCCGCGAGGGCACGATCGCAGCACTCCTGCTGCATGAGATCGCGTCGCTGGGGTCGTTGCCGCTCCACGTCGACCTGCCCTCGACGCCGGCGCTCGCCGAGCTGTGCCGCGAATACCTCGCCCGTCCCGACGTCCGGCTGACCAACCGGGATTGGGCACGCCGCCTCGCGATGAGCGAACGCGCCTTCACCCGGCGCTTCCACCGCGAGCTGGGAACCAGCCCGGCCGCCTGGCGGACCCGCGCCAGGCTCGTGGCCGCGATACCCCTCCTACGCGAACACACGGTCACCCAGGTCGCGGTCCGGCTCGGCTATTCCTCACCGGCGTCGTTCACCGCCGCCTTCTCCCGCACCTTCGGAATCGCTCCATCCGCCTTGGTGATAAATCGCTAGTATCGCAATTGGCGGATCATGTGCAATAAGAAAGGTCTCCGGAGCTGTCGATTGCTCGATCGGGAGCGCATTTTTCGGTCTACATTCGATCGAGTCGAAAGTGGTCGATAACGATGGAGGTCGCCATGCTGGTCAGCAGAGATCTTGTAAATCCGAAACACTCCCTCTGGCACTTCCTGGCCTACGAGCTACGGTACGAGCGCCAGCGGCGCGGTCTCTCGCTCAACCAGATGGGGAGGATCATCAGCGCCGCCCCCTCGACGGTGTCCAACATCGAGGCCGGCCGCCGGAAGATCGACGACAGGCAGGCCTACACCCTCGACCGTACGTGGGAATCCGGCTATCTCTTCCAACTCCTGCTCTGGTACGCCCGCACGGCCCACAATCCCGACTGGTTCCGTCAGTACAGCAACTATGAAGCCGAGGCTCTCGCGATCAAGATCTACCACGGCCAGGCGATCCCCGGCCCGTTGCAGACAGACGAGTACATCCGCGCGCTGCTGGCGATGATCGACCCGAAGAACTTCGACACGGCGGTGGCCGAACGGATCGCTCGTAAGGAGGGCATCTTCGGCCGTGAGGATCCACCGTATGTCTGGGCGCTGATGGACGAGAGCGTCTTGGCCCTTCCCGTGGGCGGAGCGAAGGTAATGAAGGCGCAACTGGAGCACCTCCTCCAGCTTTCCCGCTCGCCTTACGTGAGCGTGCGGGTCATCTCCACGTCATCCGGGCCGCACCTCGGCATCGATGGCCCGTTCCAGGTCATCAGCTTGGAAGCGCGGGACGTGGCCTACTCCGGAGCTCAGAACGGTGGACGCCTGATCGAGGGGACCGGCGAGGTCAAGGAGTTCGCAGTAAAGTTCGACTGTATCGGCGCGAAAGCCGCATCTGAGGATGGTTCGCGCGCCATCATCGAGCAGTATCTGGAGAGATACACATGATCCCCCAATGGCGTAAGAGTTCCCGTAGCGGCGGCATCAGTGACCAGGCGTGCGTCGAGGTGGCGTGGGTGTCCGAAACGATGCGGCTCAGTCGTGGCGAGAGCGTCCCCGTGGAGCGCCCGTCGCGTCTCTCCCCTTCTGACTCGCCTGCGACGGCGCGCGGATGACGAGGCTGACCGGGCGGCAGATCGCCGACGAGGAGCTTGCCGGGTGGGCCTATCTGCTCGGTGGCCTGCAGGCACGCATTCACACCGGTGACTTCGCGACCGGGCTGGCGGTGGTCAACGCCATCGGTGCGGCGGCCGAGGAGATGAACCATCACCCCGACCTCGACCTGCGCTACAGCCACGTCGACGTCCGCCTGACGAGCCACGACGCGCGTGGGGTCACCGGCCGCGACGTTCGGCTGGCCCGGACGATCTCCTCGATCGCGGCCGGCGCGGGCGCGCGAGTGGAGTCCGTGGACGTCTCGCGGCTCGAACTCGCCCTCGACACCCCGGCCCGCGAGAAGATCCTCCCGTTCTGGGCGGCGGTGCTGGCGATGGAGCACCTGTCCGGGCCCGGTTTCGGTGACGAACTCCGCGATCCGTCCGATGGCCTGCCGGCCGTCTGGTTCCAGGAGTCCGGCAGCGAGGAGCCCCGCCAGCGCTGGCATCCGGACGTGTGGGTGGATCCCGCGCAGGCCCGGCCGCGCATCGACGCGGCGCTCGCCGCCGGCGGCACGCTGGTCAGCGACGCGGAGGCGCCGAGCTACTGGGTACTCGCCGATCCCGAAGGCAACCGGGTCTGCCTGTGCACCTGGCAGGAGCGCGACTGAGACAGAACGTCCGCGGAGACCGCCCGGTTCAAGCGCCGTCGTCCAGCAGGGCGTCGTCCAGTGACACGACGCCCTGCTGGAGACCGAAGATCGCCGCCTGGGTGCGGTCCTGGAGGCGGAGCTTGGTCAGCACGGCCGAGACGTAGGACTTCACCGTCTCCTCGCTGATCGACATGCTGCGGGCGATCTCCCGGTTGGACCGCCCGCGCGCCAGCTTCGCGAGCACCTCGCGCTCCCGGCGGGACAACACGCCCAGCGGCCCGTCGTCCGGGCCTTCGCGGACGCGCTGCACCAGCGAGGCCGCGACTCCCGGGTCCAGCACGCTCCCGCCCGTCGCGGCGGCCCGTACCGCCTCCACCACCTGGCCGGTCGCCGCGGTCTTGGACAGGTAGGACAGCGCCCCGGCCCGTACCGCCTCCAGCGCCCGGTCCTCCGCCAGGAACGAGGTGAGCACGATCACCGCGGCGCGCACCGGCGGCTCTCGCAGTGCGCGCAGTACGCCCAGGCCGTCCAGACCCGGCATGACCAGGTCGAGCAGCACCACGTCCGGGTCGAGGCGCCGGACCGCGGTGACCGCCGAACGACCGTCGGCGCACTCCCCGACGACTTCGATGTCCGGTTTCTGGTCGAGCACGAAGCGCAGCCCCTGCCGGACCACCTCGTGGTCGTCCACGATGAGCACCCGGATCACGCCGCCACCTCCGGTATCCGCGCCCGTACCACCGTGCCCTGCCCCGGTGCGCTCACCACCTGGAACGTGCCGCCGAGCTCGGTCACCCGGTCGCGCATCAGCCCGAGCCCCATGCCGTGCCGCTCGCCGGCCCGCGCCGGGTCGAAGCCGCGGCCGTCGTCGCGGACCACGACCTCCACCCGGCCGCCGTCGCCGGTCAGGCTCAGCTCGATCGTCTCGGCGTCGCCGTGCCGGGTGGCGTTGCCGAGGGCCTCCTGCACCAGCCGCAGGACCGCGTGCTCGGCCTCCGGCCGCAGTCGCACCGGCCCGACGTCGGTGGTGACGCGGACGCCGAGCCGCGCCTCGTACGCCCGGCAGAGCTGTTCGAGCGCGGGCACGAGCCCGGCGTCCTCCAGGTCGATCGGCCGCAGTTCGAGGAGCATGGCCCGCATCTCCCGCATGGTGCGCCCGACGGTGCGCTCCAGCGACTCCGCCTGGCAGCGCAACTCGCCGTCGGCGATCGCCTCACGCAGCCCGCCCGCCAGCAGGTTGACCGAGAACAGGTCCTGTGACACCGAATCGTGCAGCTCACGCGCGATGCGGGTGCGCTCCGCCTGCCGGGCCGCGGCCCGTTCCGCGCGTACGGCCGCGGCCAGCCGCTCGGCCATCCGGTTGAACCCGTCCTCCAGCCGGCCGACCTCGTCGCCGCCGGACACCGGGATCCGGGCCGACAGGTCGCCGTCGGCCATCGACGTGATCCCGGCCACGAGCCGCCGGATCCGCTGGATCAGCCGTCCGGTGCTCAACAGCCCGAACAGCGCGCCCATCGGCACGAGCAACCCCAGAATGATCAAACCGGGCAACAGCACGCCGCCCACGCCGCCGAACGTGGTGTCGACCGCGGCCGCCGGATCACGCCCGCTCTTCACGACGGTGCCGGAGAGCGGACGCTGGAGGTAGACGACGCCGATGACCTGGGCGCCGACATGCTGCGACCCGTCGGGACGGTATGCCGTGATCGGCGCGATCGCCCAGTCGACGGGCCGGTGCGGGTCCTTGGTGGTGCCCGAGCGGGGCGTCGCCCCGGCGATGCTCACCGGCAACGTGGAGCCGGGGCGAGGCGAGGCCGAGCCGCCCACGACCTCGCCGCCCGGCGTGGCCACCAGTTCCGTCTCACCCGCCACGCCGGCGCGGGAGGAGGCGAACCGCTGCCGCGCCACCATGACGAGCAGTTTCCGATCGCCGAGCCGGGACCGGCCGGCGAGCCGCTCCGCCGCCGCGCTCAGCGTCGCTCCCTCGGTCTCGGCCCGCTGCATGACCGCGTCGGTCGCCGACTGGCCGACGACGAACTTCACCTTCCGGTCCGCCGACCGCAGCCGGGGCACGAAGATCGCGAGGAGCACCGCCTCGACCGCGAGTACGACCACCGTGGACAGGGCCACGTACGAGACGGCCATCCGGAAGCGCAGACCTGACCGAGAGAACATCTCCACCGCCTGAACGTCCGCCGCGAACCGGACCATGAAACCACGCGTCGACCGGCCCGCCGGCCGAATGCTTTCAGGCCGGGACGCGGTCACGGTGCCCCCGAAAGTGGTGGTGCGAGTCGCCACATTCGGGGGGAGCCCGGAGCAGGGCGTCCGCCCGACCATCAACGGCATGACACTTCGGATGGCTCTCGCCGGTCTGGCACTGGCGTCGCTGCTCACCGGATGCGGCGGCGGCCACGCCCACTCCGCCTCGTCCACCCCCGCCACGTCCGGCACGCAGGGGGGCGCACGCGGGAACGACGCGGCGCTCTGGCGGCAGCTCGCCGCCTGCCTGCGCCGGCACGGTGTGCCGGACTTTCCCGACCCGGTCCAGGATCCCAGCGGCAGCTGGGGCCCGCCGGCGAACACCCGCAAACCGCCCCAGTCGGCGATGACCGCCTGCAAGTCGATCGCGAACCGGCTGCCGGGCCGCCGCCCCGCGGCCTCCGCGGCGGACATGACGAAGCTGCGGCGGTTCGCCCAGTGCATGCGCGCGCACGGCTTGTCCGACTGGCCCGACCCGAAGGCGGACGGCAGCTTCGACCTGCCGCAGCGGCTGCGGGCGGGCAAGCAGGTCTTCAAGACACAGCTGGCGGCCTGCCGGCAGTACATGGCCGGCGGACAGATCATCATCTCGGGCGGCTGAGGTGAAGCGGAGACGCCAGGCGGCGGTCGCCGGGGGGCTCGTGCTGATCGGCGTGGCGGCCGTGTCGGGCCGGGCGCTGTTCGACGGGTCCGCCGCCGGCCCGGAGCCGGCGGCGACCGCCCCGGCCACGGCCGCCGCCCCGGTCACCCGTACCGATGTGGCCCAGCGCAGTCCGGCCAACGGCACGCTGGGCCACGCGGGCGCCTACGACCTCGTCGCGGCCGGGCAGGGCACGATCACCCGGCTACCGGCGGTCGGCCAGGTGGTCAGGCGGGGCGACGCCGCGTACGAGGTCGACGGGCGACGGGTACCGCTGCTGTACGGGACACGGGCCGTGTGGCGGACCTTCCGGCTGGGGATGAGCGACGGTTCGGACGTCCGGCAACTGGAGACCAACCTCGCGGCCCTCGGTTACGGAGACGCGCTGACCGTGGACGGACACTTCTCGTACGCGACGTACTGGGCCGTACGCCGTTGGCAGGACGACGCACACCTGCCGGTGACCGGGACCGTGCCGCTCGGCCAGATCGCGTTCGCCCCCGGCGCCGTGCGGATCACCGGGCGGGACGTCAAGGCCGGGACTCCGGTGCATCCCGGGCTGCTCGTCGTGCACGGCAGCAGCGACCGCCGGGTGGTGACCGTCCAGCTGTCCCCCGCCGACACCCCCAAGGTCCACGTCGGCGACGACGCCATCGTCACGCTTCCGGACGGCACCTCACGCCGGGGCACGGTCACCGCCGTCAGCGCGGTCGCGTCCTCGTCCGGCAACGGCGACTCCGGGGCGTCCGGCGGTTCGCCGGGCGGCGGCTCGTCCGGCGGTTCGTCCGGCGGCGGCTCACAGTCGGTGGTGCCGGCGACGGTCACCGTCGACGGCGCGTTGCACGGTTACCTCGACCAGGCGCAGGTACAGGTGGAGATCACCTCGGACGAGCACAAGAACGTCCTCGCGGTGCCGATCGTCGCGTTGCGCGCGCTGCCCGGCGGCCGGTACGAGGTCGTCGTGGTGGACGGCGCGACGCGTCGCCACGTGCCGGTCGAGACCGGCCTGTTCGACGAGACGAACGGAGTGGTCGAGGTCTCCGGCGCGGGGCTGACCGAGGGCGCGCACGTGGAGGTGCCCGGTGCCGGTTCTTGAGCTGCGCGAGGTGCGCAAGACCTATCCGGGCGAGCCGCCCGTCGAATCCGTGAAGGGCATCGACCTGACCGTCGAGCCGGGGGAGATGCTCGCGGTACGGGGCGCGTCCGGCTCGGGAAAGTCGACGCTCCTGCACCTGATGGCGGGCCTGGACCGGCCGACCAGCGGCTCGGTGCGCATCGACGGACGCCCGGTCGAGGGCCTGGGCGACCGGCGGCTCGCCGGGCTGCGGGCGCATCGGGTCGGCGTGGTGTTCCAGCAGTTCTTCCTGCTGGAAGCGCTGACCGCGCTGGACAACGTCGCCGCCGGGCTGCTGTACCGGGGCGTCCCGGTCGCCCGCAGGAGGCGGGCCGCGGCCGAGGCGCTCACCCGGGTCGGCCTGGCCCACCGGATGCGGCACCGCGTCACCAGGATGTCCGGCGGGGAACGCCAGCGCGTCGCCATCGCCCGCGCCGTCGTCGGACGTCCCGCGATCGTGTTCGCCGACGAGCCGACCGGCAACCTCGATTCGGGCACCGAGAAGGAGATCATGGACTTGTTGCGCGAGCTGAACGACGACGGCACCACCCTCGTCGTTGTCACGCACGACGAGGAGGTCGCCGCGGCGTGCCGCCGCTCGATCGAGATCCGCGACGGCCGGGTGGTGCGGTGAACCGCGCACGCACAGGCGGCGCCGCGACGGCCGACCGGAGCGTCCTGCGCCCCCGGGACCTGCTGCCGACCAGCACGCTGGGGCTGCGATCCCGGCGGATGCGGGCGGTCCTGTCCGCGCTCGGCATCTCGATCGGCATCGCTTCCCTGGTCGCCGTGCTCGGCGTCACCCGCTCCAGCCAGTCCGCCCTGCTGGCCCAGATCGACCGGCTCGGCACCAACCTGCTCACCGTGGCGAACGGGCAGGGCCTGAGCGGCGGTGAGGCGGCGCTGCCGGCCACCGCGTCCCCCATGATCCGCCAGATCCGGTACGTGGAGAGCGTCGCGCCCACCGCCCAGCTCACCGGCGCCGACGTGTTCCGTAACGACCATGTGCCGGCCGGGCAGACCGGCGGCCTCGCGGTACGCGCCTGCGACCGGACCCTGCCGGTCACGCTCGGCGGCACCGTGCTGGCCGGGCGGTTCCTGGACGGCGGCCCCTATCCGGTCACCGTCCTGGGCCACGATGCCGCCGCCACTCTGGGGGTCACGGACGTCGGCCCTGGCAGCCGGGTCTGGCTGGGCGGCCACTGGTTCACCGTCGCCGGGATCCTGCGGCCCTTCCCGCTCGCCCCGGAGATCGACCGGTCGGCGCTGGTGTCCTTCGCGGCGGCCGCCCGGCTGCTCGGCTACGACGGCCACCCGAGCCGGATCTACGTACGGACGGACCCGGAGCACGTGCCCGAGGCGGCCGGTCTGCTCGCCGCCACCGCCGACCCGGCGCAGCCGTACCAGGTGAACGTCTCCCGGCCGTCCGACGCGCTCACCGCCCGGCTCGCCGTCAAGCAGGCCGACAACTCCCTGTTCCTCGGCCTCGGCGGGATCGCCCTGCTCGTCGGCGCGATCGGCATCGCGAACGTGATGGTGATCGCGGTGCTGGAGCGGCGTTCGGAGATCGGCCTGCGCCGGGCGCTCGGGGCGACGCGAACGCACATCGCCGCGCAGTTCCTCACCGAGTCGCTGGTGCTGTCCACACTGGGCGGCCTCGCCGGCCTGGCCATCGGCGTCGGCGTGACCGCCGGGATGGCGTACGCGCACGGCTGGGACATGGCCGTCCCGGCACAGGCACTGTGGGGCGGCGCGGGGATCGCACTGGTGGTCGGCGCGATCGCCGGACTCTACCCCGCCCGGCGCGCGGCCCGCCTGTCACCCACGGACGCCTTGCGCACCGCGTGAACCGCCGCACAGCGGTCCGATGGTGAGGACGGGGTACGGACGGGCCCGCTCGCCCGTACGGCCCACTCGTGCCGGCCACCGCCTCGACCGTGGCGGCGTGCTGACCGGCGGATTCCTCCGTGAAGGGGGCCGGCGGTAATTCGCTGCCGCCTGTCGGTGGGAGCCCGTTAGGGTGGTCGCCATGCAGGTCAGCCAGTCGGACAAGCTCGCCAACGTCCTCTACGACATCCGTGGACCGGTGCTCAAGCGCGCCATGCAGATGGAGGCCGAGGGGCACCAGATTCTCAAGCTGCACATCGGGAACCCGGCTCCGTTCGGGTTCGAGGCTCCGGACGAGATCCTTCAGGATGTCATCCGCAACCTGCCGGTGGCCCACGGGTACAGCGACTCGAAGGGGATCCTGCCCGCCCGGCGAGCGGTCGTACAGCACTACGAGCAGCAGGGGTTCGCCGGCCTCGACGTCGAGGACGTCTACCTCGGCAACGGCGTGTCCGAGCTGATCGTGATGGCGATGCAGGCCCTGCTCAACAACGGCGACCAGGTGCTCATCCCGGCGCCGGACTACCCGCTGTGGACGGCGGCCGTGTCGCTCAGCGGCGGTACGCCCGTCCACTACCTCTGCGACGAGGGCAACGGCTGGATGCCCGACCTCGCCGACATCGAGGCGAAGATCACCCCGGCCACCAAGGCCATCGTCATCATCAACCCGAACAACCCGACCGGCGCCGTCTACTCGCGTGAGCTGCTCGAAGGAGTCGCCGAGCTCGCGCGCCGCGAAGGGCTGCTGATCCTCGCCGACGAGATCTACGACCGCATCCTGTTCGACGACGCCGAGCACGTCTCGATCGCGCCGCTCGCGCCCGACCTGCCGTCGCTGACCTTCTCCGGGCTGTCCAAGGCGTACCGGGTCTGCGGCTTCCGCTCCGGCTGGATGGTGGTCTCGGGCCCCAAGGAGCATGCCGAGTCCTACATCGAGGGCCTCAACATGCTGGCCAACATGCGCCTGTGCCCGAACGTCCCGGGCCAGCACGCGATCCAGGCGGCCCTCGGCGGCTACCAGAGCATCAACGACCTGGTCCTGCCCGGCGGACGCCTCCGCGAACAGCGCGACCGCGCCTGCCGCCTGCTCAACGAGATCCCGGGCGTGAGCTGCGTGAAGCCGGCCGGCGCCCTGTACGTCTTCCCCCGGCTCGACCCGGACGTCTACCCGATCGAGGACGACGAGCGCTTCGTCCTCGACCTGCTGGAGAGCCAGCAGATCCTCGTCGTCCAGGGAACCGGGTTCAACTGGCCCACCCCCGACCACCTCCGTGTCGTCACGCTGCAACACGCCGACGACCTGGAGGAGGCCATCGGCCGGCTGGGAGAGTTCCTGCAGACCAGGCGCGCCTGACGGCGTACATGGGTGCGGGTGGTACGACCACCGGAGCTCGCCGGTGGGTGGGGCCGCGGGACGGGTCGAGCGGGTCGATTCTCGGCGGGGACCGGCGCGCCGGGCCGTCGGTTCGTTGAAGAGGTGTGCTCAGTAGCGGACGGTGATTCTGCGGGCCGGGCCGTCCACGCGGGCCCAGCCGCCGACCGGGATGATGACCTGGGGGTCGGTGTGGCCGAAGTCGACGTCGAAGACGATCAGCGCCTCGGGGTTGTACTCGGCCGTCGCGCGCAGGATCGCCTCGCGCTGCTCCTTGGCGTACACGGCCTTCTCGTCGGGTGTGTTCGGGCGTTCGAAGGACCATGCCTTCGCGCGTCCGACGAGGACACCGGCGAACCGGCCGAGGATGCCGCGCTCACCCATGTTGCGCAGGATCCGGTACACCTCGGTGGCGGACGGGAGCTCCTCGCTCGTCTCGATCAGCAGGATCATGCCGTCGTACGCCTCGGGCGGTCTGATCCCGCGGTCGGCCATCATCAGCCAGGACAGGATCTCCAGGTTGCCGCCCCAGGTCAGCCCCTCGACGACCTGGTCGGCGTTGTGCCACCGCCAGCCGTCGCAGGCCTGCATCACCGGGGGCGACTCGAACGTCGCGGGGTCCGCCCAGTCGCGCTGGACGTCGCCGTACACCGTGCTCTCGCGCAGTTCGTACTCGCCGGAGGTGAACAGCGCCGCCTGCAGCGAGACCGTCGTCAGCGAGTGCATCGCACCGGGCCGCCCGAACTCGCCCATGACGGAGCCGCCGTGGTAGGCGACGATGCCGAGACCGGCGATGTAGGTGAGAAGGTTCGTGTTGTCGCTGTAGCCGAAGAACGGCTTCGGGTTCGCCCTGATCAGGTCGGCGTCGAGGTGCCGCAGGACGGTGATCTGGTCGTCGCCGCCGATGCTGGCGATGACGGCCTTGATGTCCGGATCGACGAAGGCCGCGTGCAGGTCGGCCGCCCGCTCCACCGGCGAGGCGCCCATCCGCCGGGTGGTCGGGTACTCGACCGGCTCGAGCCGGAAGTCCTCCCGCAGCCGCCGCAGCCCCAGCTCGTACGGCATCGGAAGGATCTCCGGCAGACCCGCCGACGGCGACACGATCGCCACCCTGTCGCCGGGCCGCGGCTTGGGCGGGTAGATCGGTACGGTCATGAGCCCTCCTTCGTCGGGGAGGGTGACCACAGGGGCGCGTCTTCGATTCCCTCGCTCCGCTCGGTCATTGGGCCAGTGTCGGCTCCGGCCGAGGCTCGAATCAAAGCCTTTTTCGGCTCCGTTCCCGAGTCTTCAGGAAACTCGCCAGGGACGCATCGGACATGCCCGGCGAACCGCCGGTCGGGTCGCCTCGTGGGCGTGCGGGTCAGACGAAGAAGGCGTTCATGCCGGGAACGTCGGACAGGTAGGTCTCGATGCCGGCGATCTTGCCGTCGCGCAGACGGCAGACCGTGGACAGGTACTCATCGAGCACCGCGTCGTCGCGGCGGGCGGTGTTGTGCAGGGACAGGGCGACGTTCTCGCGGCTGACCAGGACGTGCAGCAGTTCGAAGTTGAGACCGTAGCCGGCGATCTTCTGCGCGTGCCGCACGACCGCGTCGGCGCCGGCGACGGTGCCGGAGACGGCGTTGTCGCCGGGCAGGGTCCAGGTGGCGTCGGGGTGCAGCAGCGACCGGATCGCCGCCCAGTCGCCCGCGGCGAGGGCGGCGTGGAACTGCTTGCCGAGGGCGTAGGCGGTGTCGCCGGTCATGGGTGTCTCCTCACGGTCAGGCCGTTAAAGCAAAGATCAATGCTTTAAGGCCGAGGCTATCAAGGAGGCAGGCACTAAAGCAAAGCGATGTGCGTTAACATGGCCGACGTGAACGCCGACGCCCGAGCGAGGCGGCCGGGGGGCCGCAGTGCCCGCGTACGGACGGCCGTGCACCGGGCCGCGGCCGAGCTGGTCGCCCAGCGCGGCGCCGACCAGCTGACCATCCCGGCGGTGGCCGAGCATGCCGGGGTCAACCCGAGCACGATCTACCGGCGCTGGGGCACGCTCCCCGCGCTCCTGGCCGACATCGCCGCACAACGGGCCAGCGCCGCCCCGGGGTCCGCCGGGGATTTGCGTGAGGACCTGGCGAACCACGCGGCGTGGACGCTGGCGGACCTGTCCCGCCCGGGGGGAGTCGCGTTCTTCCGTGCCGAGGTGGCCGCCGACGTCGACGAGCGCCGCGCCGGCCTACGCGAATGCCTGCAACGGGTCAGCGGCCGTTTCGAGCCGATCCTCGACGCGGCCCGTGAGCGGGGCGAGACGCCACCGTCGTTGCAACAGGTGCTCGACCGGATCGTCGCCCCCATCTACTTTCGCGTGGTCTTCTCCATCCCCGACACCGACGAGGCCTACGCACGCGGTCTGGCGGCCGACCTCCTCGACACCGACCGCTGAGAAGCCGTGCGCGGGTGAGCGGTCGGTGCGCGGCATCATCTGCGGCGGGTGTGGGTGATCTGCCGATGCGTGCGCTGGGATGTTCGCGGGGTCGCCGTGGTCGGACCGGCGTGCCATGGGCGCGTTCCCGGCTACTGCGCGGTGCCTGGGTGGTCCGTCGCCGCCTTCTCACTGGGCGACGACCGAGACCAGGCTTCTGCCCCTGCCTCGTGGCGCGGACACCGCTCGCTACGCACGGTCCTTTGAGGCAGGTCTGGATGCGTGACCTGCCGCTCGACGCGCGGCACAAAGCCACGGGCGAGTTCGAGTGCATGTCTCCATACGCGTTGACGCGTGCAAGCCGGGACCGACTGCCCGCCGTCGGCGAGGCGCGGCGGCCGACGGGCCACTGGCGAAGGGCCCGGGAGCCGGCACGGTGGCGATTTCTGGCGATGGACCCAAGGTCTTTCTTCCACCCTTCCAGCCGGCTGTGGTGTCTCGGCGTCCGCCGGTCCGCCGGTTGAACGGCTCGGTGGAACGCCGCCGGACCGAACGCACGGTCGGAGTGAATGGCGTGGACCGGGTCGGTGCCGGCCGCCGTTCGTGGCCGGGTCGGTCTGCCGGCAGCGTGCTGTGCTGACCGGCGGCGTGATCGGGTGATGGCCGGGCGAAGGGCGTGGACCGGCGGGCCTGCTGGGCGTCGGCCGCCGCTCGGTTCAAGGCGGTCCGTCGGCGGCTCGCCGCGACGCCTGCCGTCGGTGGCTGGTCGGGATGCCTGCCGTCGGTGGCTGGTCGGGATGCCTGCCGTCGGTGGCTGGTCGGGATGCCTGCCGTCGGTGGCTGGTCGGGATGCCTGCCGTCGGTGGCTGGTCGGGATGCCTGCCGTCGGTGGCTGGTCGGGATGCCTGCCGTCGGTGGCTGGTCGGGATGCCTGCCGTCGGTGGCTGGTCGGGATGCCTGCCGTCGGTGGCTGGTCGGGATGCCTGCCGTCGGTGGCTGGTCGCGACGCCTGCCGTCGGTGGCTGGTCGCGACGCCTGCCGTCGGTGGCTGGTCGGGACGCCTGCCTTCGGCGGCTGGTCGCGACGCCTGCCCTCGGCGGCTCGCTGCGACGCCGGCCGGCCTCGGCGCCGCCGGGTGCAGTGGCGGACGCCCGGTTTCGGTCTGGAGGCCTCACGTTCGGTGCGAGGGCCTTTCTGGCCGGTGTGGACGTCGCGGTCCGCGCCGAGCCAGAAAGGCCTCACCCACGAAGAGTTCATTTCGCCGTGTCGCTGTCGTCAGGCCCGCAGTAAGCAGGCCTGGACCAGGCATATTTCCGTTTCGCGTTACGTTCGGCCTCCTCGCCGGCCCGGCGCGGTGGGCCGTCAGGCAGGGGCGTCGAGGTCGTCCGGGGTGAGGTTCAGGGGGACGGACGACGGGGGCAGGCCGCTGAGGAACAGCTCCCGCAGGAGCAGGGCCATGGAGTACGCCGGGTCGGCCGACAGGGCGCGGTCGAGGGCGATGTTGGCCAGGGCTCCCTCGCCGGCCCGCCAGGCGGCGAAGGACAGCAGGCTCGCCGGGGCGGCGGCGTAGGGCTCGGCGACCCTCGTCAGGACGTGCCGCCAGAGCATCATGTGGGTCCGCAGGTGCGGCTCGGTCATCCGGACCCACGCCTCGTCGCGGACGCGCGTGCCGGCCAGGAGCAGACCGAGCCAGGCCGTCTCTTCGTCTCCCGGCATCCTCCCGTCCGCGCAGGCGCGGTCGATGACGTCGCGGACCAGGGGCACGCCCTCGCGGGCCATGCGGGCCGCGACCCGCTCGGCGCCGCGCTCGAACTCGGCCCAGCCCTTCAGCCGCTGCTCGGCGCGCACCGTGGCCGCGCGCGCCGCGGGGCCGCCCGCCGGGGCCAGCATGCGCTCCAGCTCACCCCGGTCGGGCAGGGCGACCAGGCCGCCCGCGATGGCGGCCGCGGCGACCGGGCTCGCCGTCACGTCCACGAACGTGCCCTCCGGCGGGCAGCACCCGGTGTCGGTGCACAGGTAGGACCAGAACCTGCCGTCCTCCACGCGCAGCGCGTCGCGCACCCGGACGCCCTGGTCGTGCAGGCGGTCGCGGACGCGCTCGACCATCGGCGTGACCCGGCCGGGCGGGCCGTAGCCGGCCAGGATCACGCCGTCGGGCCCCCGGCGGGCGATGAGGCCGGCGACGTGCTCGAGTAACTCATCGGCCGCGGTCAGGTCGAGCCGCACGGCGCACGCGCCGGCGGTGCCGTCGCACGCCAGCACCACCACGCTGTCGGACGGGTGGAAGCCCACGAGATAGGGGATCGCGCAGACGACGTCGGCGGGGGAGCGGAGACGGAGGGTGTTCGGGTTCATGGGAACGAGCGTGCCGTGGCGGGAAGCGAACGGACAGCCCCGAGGTACCCCTGTGGATAACTTCGAGAAAGCGCAGGTCAGAGCCATGTGGCGCACCTCGGCGACGGACCTGACGTGCGAAATGACCCGTATGCGGGGTCGGGCAATGACTGTGCATGAGAGTGTGCTTAGTGCCAAGGTAACGGGAATGTTTCGCCTGTCCCCGGGAGTAATGGTCGACGAATGAGCACTCCCTACGATGAACGGCCGTGGCTTCGGTTCTACGCCGAGGGCGTGCCGGCGAACGTCCAGGTGCCGGACGTCCCGCTGACGCACCTGCTCGACGCGTCGGCCGAGCGGTTCCCGAACCGCAAGGCACTCATGTTCTTCGGGCGCGGCATGACGTACGCCAAGCTGCTGGACGCGGTCAACCGGCTCGCCGGAGCGCTGCGGCGGATCGGGCTCCGCAAGGGCGAGCGCGTCGCGGTGATCCTTCCGAACTGCCCCCAGGAGGTCATCGCGTTCTACGCGGTCCTGAGAATCGGTGCCATCGTCGTCCCCACCAACCCCCTCTACACGGCGTCCGAGCTGCGCCACCAGCTCGCCGACTCCGGGGCACGCGTCGTGATCGTCTTCGACAAGGCGTACGAGACGCTGGTCGAGGCCATGCCCGGCACCAACGTCCAGCAGGTCGTGGTCACCTCGCTCACCGACTACCTGCCGTTCGTCAAGCGTGAGCTGCTGAAGCTGCCCATCGCCAAGGCGCGCAGGCTCCTCGCCGAGCTGAGCACCGAGGTGCCGGAGAACGCCGAGGTCCTGAGGTTCGACGACCTGCTGAGCGAGGGGCCGGACAACCCCCAGCAGACACCGGTCGACCCGATCCGCGACCTGGCGGTCCTGCAGTACACCGGCGGCACCACCGGCCGCCCCAAGGGCGCGATGCTCACCCACCGCAACCTCGTCGCCAACGCCCACCAGACCGTCTCGTGGGATCCGGCGATCCGCCCCGGCCACGACGTGAACCTCGCCGTCATCCCGCTGTTCCACGTCTTCGGCCTGACGTTCTGCCTGACCTGCACGATGCTCATCGGCGGAATGGTCGTGCTGATCCCCAGGTTCGACCTGGACCTGGTGCTGGACGCCGTACGCAAGCACAAGCCCACGCTCTTCCCGGGCGTTCCGCCGATCTACCAGCAGCTCGCCGCCGCGCCCGAGTCGAAGAAGGCGGGCGTCGGCAACATCCGCACGTGCGTGTCCGGTGCCATGGCGCTCGCCCGTACGACCGTCGACGCGTTCCGCGCCGGGACGGGCGGCCAGGTCGTCCAAGGCTACGGAATGACCGAGACGTCCCCGGTCGTCATGGCCAACCCGCTCGACGGGAACGCCCGCCACATCTCCGTCGGGGCGCCGCTCCCCGGCACCGAGGCGCGCATCGTGGACGAGCGCGACCCGCAGCGCGTGCTGCCCGTCGGCTACCCGGGCGAGCTGATCGTACGTGGCCCGCAGATCTTCGCCGGTTACTGGAACCAGCCCGCCGAGACCGCCGAGACCCTCTCCCGCGACGGCTGGTTCCGTACGGGCGACATCGCCGTGATGAGCCCGGACGGCTACTTCACCCTCATCGACCGCAAGCGCGACGTCGTCATCGTCGACGGCTTCAACGTCTACCCGTCCGAGATCGAGAAGGTTCTGACCGCCCACCCGGGCGTCGCCGAGGCCGCCGTCGTCGGCGTGCCCGACTCCGCGCACGGCGAGGTGGTCACCGCGTACATCATCCCGCGCGAGCCCGCGCCGAGCCCGGAGGAGATCCGGGCGTACGCCGCCCGGCACCTCGCCGGCTACAAGGTGCCCGCGTTCATCGAGCTGCGCCCCACCCTGCCGCGCAACATGCTCGGCAAGGTCCTGCGCCGCGTCCTCCGCGAGGAGCACGCGGTGCCCTGACGGGCGGCCGGTGCCGAACGACCACAACCGGTCATGCTCCGTGTAAAGGCGCATGCGATACGTAGTGGACCGGTGCAATGGTGGCATGCGGAAGGTGTGGGAGGTTATAGCCCGTCTTGTACCCCGGCGGTCCCGCCTGTGGCGCGTCGTACGGCCAGGGCTGGTCATCGCGGCGGTTGTGGTCGTGGCGGTCGTGGCGACCCGGTGGGTGGCGCTGCGGCTGGACGTCACGGACCACTGGGTGGCGCGTTCGGAACTCATCGTCGGCGTCGGTATGACCGTCGTGCTGGTGTCCGCCGTGCTGTTGCTCGGACCCGTGTCGCGCTGGCTCGCGAACGAGCGCTTCCTCCTGCCCGACGGGGAAGAAGAGGTGCTGTCCGCCAAGGACCGCGTGAGGGCGGTGAACTCGGCGCGTGAGACGCTGATGCGGTCCGCGGCCGGCGTCGTCGTGATCGCCGGTGTGGTCTTCACCGCGGCCGGCCTGGTGTACACATCGCGCACGCTCCGGGTCACCGAGCAAGGCCAGATCACCGACCGCTACACCAAGACCATCGAGCAGCTGGGATCCGACAAGCCCGAGGTCAGGCTGGGCGGCATCTACGCGCTGGAGCGGCTGATGACCGACTCGTCGCGCGACCGTCGCACCATCATCGACGTGCTGGCCGCGTACGTGCGCACCCACGCGCAGGACCACCCGCCCGCGGGGTCGCCCTCGCTGCGCCTGGCCGTCGACGTCCAGGCCGCCCTCACCGTGATCGGCCGTAACCGCTTCCCGGGCCTGACCGAGACGGTGGACCTGACCTCCGCCGACCTGCACGCCAAGAACCTCGATCGGATGAGCCTGCCCCGGGTGAACCTGCACGACGCGAACCTGACCCGTGCCCACCTGATCGGCGCGGATCTGACGGGCGCGACCCTGACGGACGCCGATCTCACGGACGCGCTCCTGAACGACGCGGACCTGACGGGCGCCAAGTTCACGTCGGGCGCCCTTCAGCCGTCGGGCGCGAACCTCAAGGGAGCGCACCTGACCGGCGCCGACCTGCGCGGTGCCGACCTGACCGGTGCGGACCTGCGCGGCGCCGATCTGACCGGTGCGGACCTGGGAACGAACACCCCCGAGCTGATCAGGCGAACGGCCAAGACCGACAAGCACACACGGTTCTGACCCAACGCCTCGCGCCGGCGCCGGGGGAGCCCGCCCTACGAGGCGTCGAGACGGCGCAGGGCGGCCTTCACCGTCGCCGAGTCGAACGTCGTCCAGAACGGGGGCAGCGAGGCGCGCAGGAAGGAGCCGTACCGCGCGGTCGCCAGGCGTGGGTCGAGGATCGCGACCACGCCGCGGTCGTCCATGCTGCGCAGCAGGCGCCCGGCGCCCTGGGCGAGCAGCAGCGCGGCGTTCGTCGCGGCGACCGCCATGAAGCCGTTTCCGCCGCGCGCCGCGATGGCCCGCTGCCGCGCCGAGGACAGCGGGTCGTCCGGGCGTGGGAACGGGATCCGGTCGATCACCACGAGACGCAGCGACGGGCCCGGAACGTCCACGCCCTGCCACAGCGACAGCGTGCCGAACAGGCATGTGGCGTCGTCGTCCGCGAAGCGCTTGACCAGCTGCGACGTCGCGTCCTCGCCCTGGCACAGCAGCGGCTGCGCGATGCGGCCCTTCAACTCCTCGGCGGCCTGCTTGGCCGCGCGCATCGAGGAGAACAGGCCGAGCGTGCGGCCGCCGGCCGCCTCGATCAGCTCGCTCAGCTCCGTGAGGTACGCCTCCGGCAGGCCGTCGCGGCCCGGCGAGGGCAGCCCGCGGGCGATGTAGAGGATGCCGCTGCGGGCGTGGTCGAACGGCGAGCCGACGTCGAGGCCGGACCAGACGATCGGCTTGTCCTCACCGGTGGACTCCTCCGGCGTGGCCGGCAGCCCCCACTGGCGGGCGAGCGGCTCGAACGACCCGCCGAGCGACAGCGTCGCCGAGGTCAGCACCGTCGTGCGCCGGCGGAAGAGCCGCTCGCGCAGCAGCGCGCCGACGCCGAGCGGCGCGACGCGCAGGGCGACCGGCCGCCGGGAGTCGTCGGTGAACGGCTTGTCGAGCCAGACCACGTCGTGCCGCGAGGCGATGTCGCCCGCGAACGACTCCAGGAGGCGCACGGCCGTGTCGTGGATCTCCTCCAGCGAGCTCAGCGCGGCGCGGCCCGCGCCGATCCGCTCGGCGTCGTCGCCGGCCCCCTGCAGCGTCGTACGGAGCGCCGTGGCGCAGGCGTGGGCGGCGTCGCGGACCGCCGCGAGCGACAGGCCCGCCGCCTGCGGCAGCACGTCCATGCGGCCGGGGTGCAGGTCGGCCAGCACCGGTGCCAGCGCCTCGCCGGTCTCCTTGAGCCGGTCGGCGAGGTCCTCCTCGATGAGCCGTCCGCAGCGGCGCGCGGTGATCTCCACGGCCTGCGCGGACAGCTCCGCGGTGGCCACCGACGTGACCCGGTCGACCAGCTCGTGCGCCTCGTCGACGATGACGACGTCGTGTTCGGGCAGCACCTGGAAGTCCTCCAGGGCGTCGATGGCGAGCAGCGCGTGGTTGGTGACCACGATGTCGGCGTCGCCGGCCCGGTCGCGGGCCAGCTCGGCGTAGCACTCGGTGCCGAACGGGCACCGCTGCGCGCCGAGGCACTCGCGGGCGCTCACCGAGACCTGCCGCCACGCGTGCTCGTTCACGCCCGGCACCAGCTCGTCGCGGTCGCCGGTGTCGGTGGTCTCGGCCCACTCGTGGATGCGCTGCACCTGCCGCCCGGCCGCCGACACGGTCTGCGGGTCGAACAGGATCTCCTCCGGGTCCTCCGGCGCGTCGACCTGCAGCCGGTGCCGGCACAGGTAGTTGCGGCGGCCCTTGAGGATGGCGAAGACCGGCTCGCGGCCGAGCAGCGGTTTCAGCGACTCGGCGAGCCGGGGCAGGTCACGGTCGATGAGCTGGCGCTGGAGGGCGATCGTCGCGGTGGACACGACCACGCACGCGTTGCCGGCGACCGCGTGGCGCACCGCCGGCACGAGGTAGGCGAGGGACTTGCCCGTTCCCGTGCCCGCCTGGACGGCGAGGTGCTCGCCGGACTCGATCGCGTGCGCGACCGCGTCGGCCATCTTCACCTGGCCGGGCCGTTCGGCGCCGCCGACGCCGGAGACCGCGGCGGCCAGCAGGGCGGAGACATCGGGCAGATCAGGCAGGTCGGTCTCGCCGGAAGCGGAGTCGAGGAGGTCGTCGGGCACGACGACAGACGCTACCGCTGCCGCGGACCCCGGACGCCCATTACCGCCGCACGTCCCCGTTGCGTCTCACCGTCACAGTGACGCGCCGCCCTGGCGACGGCGGCGTTCGTTGAAGTCGCGCATCCGCTGCGGATAGCCGGTGATCTGCACGTCGTAGACCGGCAGACGGAGATCGCGGGCGACCTTCTGGATCACGCTCGGCGAGCCCACGCGGCGGCGGGTCCATTCGCCGTCGGCCGCGATCGCCATCGCCGTCGTGTCGGTCGCGAACGTCTCGGGCTCGACGTAGAACTCCACCCCCGTACGGCTGCGGGCGAAGGCGATCAGCGACTCGATGTCGGCGTCGGTCGCCTCACGGTCGAGGGTGGTCACCTTGCCGGCACCTCGCCGGCGGCGAATCCCGAAGCGATCGCCCCACTTCATCGAGGCCCTCCTCAAAAGCCATTGCCCCCGTACCCGTCATCGGTCACGTCTTCAACGTCGCTGCCGCCGTCGCGGTTCCCGGCGGCGTAATGGCTGAGACCCGCGCAACTCGCCATTAGTAATGGATGCCAGCGATAATCAGTGCGCTGTTGCGACAAAAGCGCTTACGGGGGCTCTGATGCGGTTTGTCATTCCTGCAGGCCGTGCGCGGCTCATCGCCGGCGCGGTCGCCGGGGTTCTGCTCCTCGGCTGGCTCAGCGGCCTCGGCCCCGTCCACGCGAACGCCACCCGGGTACCCGCCGCGGCGAGCGGTCCACCGCCGAACGCCCGCCGTCCTCCCGCCCGGCACGCGCGGCCCGTGCCCAGCCGGCCGCCCGTCGACTGCCGCAAGGTGAAGTGCGTCGCCCTGACCTTCGACGACGGGCCCGGTCCGTACACGGCCCGGCTGCTGCGCATGCTCGCCGCCCGTCACGCCAAGGTCACGTTCTTCCTCATCGGCGGGAACATCCGCGGCCGGGAGGCGGTCGTACGCCAGGAACTGGCCCAGGGACACGCCATCGGCGACCACACGTGGAGCCACCCCGACCTCAGCACGCTGCCGGAGAAGCGGATCCGCACGCAGCTCACCCGGACGCTGAGCGCGATCACCCGGACGACCGGGCAGCCGATCCACCTCATGCGCCCGCCGTACGGGGCGACCGACCGGCACGTCGGCAAGGTCGCCCGCCGGCTCGGCCTCGCCCAGATCATCTGGGACGTCGACACGGACGACTGGCGCGACCGGAACTCGGCGATCGTCGCCCACCGCGCCATCTCGCGGGCGCACCGGGGGGACATCATCCTCATGCACGACATCCACCCGACGACGGTGCGGGCCGTGCCGAAGATCCTGCGCGGCCTCGCCAAGCGCGGCTTCACGTTCGTGACCGTGCCCGAACTCCTCGCCGCGCACCCGCCGAAACCCGGCAGGGTCTACTTCCGCGGGCACTGACGAGTCAGGCTCGTCCGCGAGGTCACGCGCCGACGGTGCCGTCGACGGCCTCGCGAACGAGGTCGGCGTGGCCGTTGTGCCGCGCGTACTCGTGGATCAGGTGCAGCATGACGAAGCGCAGCGAGACGTCCTCATCCCAGCGGGGCTGGCGGACGACCAGGTCCAGCGACGGGGCCGCGCGCTCGATGCGGCGGGCGTGCTCCACCTCGGCCCGCCAGGCCGCGAAGGCCTCCTCGCGGGTGCAGCCGGACGGGTCGTAGGCGGTCTGGTAGTCGTCGGCGTGGGACCAGACGTTGGGCAGGTCGTGCTCGCCGTTCACGGTCTTGCGGAACCAGGTGCGCTCCACCTCGGCCATGTGGCGGACCAGCCCGAGCAGCGAGAGCGCCGAGGGCTTCGACGCCCGCGCGCGCAGCCCGTCGTCGTCCAGGCCGTCGCACTTCCAGGCGAGGGTGGCCCGGTGGTAGTCGAGGTGGGCGCGCAGCATCGTGCGCTCGTCGGCGATCAGCGGCACGTCGGGGCGTTCGGTGGTCACCGGCGCCAGCCTAAGGGGAGCTGGGGGTGGCCTCAGGGGCGAGTCGGGGGAATCCCCGATGGTCTTCCCCCGCGGGTGCGCGCAGGATCGGGGACATGACCACTCCCGTGCACCCCGGAGCGCTGCGCGTCTCCCACGCCGAACGCGATCCGGTCGTCGAACGGCTCCAGCAGGCGTACGCCGAGGGGCGGCTCGACAACGCCGAGCTGGACCTGCGGCTGCATCTCGCCATGACCGCCAAGACCCGCGACGACCTCGCCGCGGTGCTGTCGGACCTGGCGCCGCCGCCCGCGCCGGTGCCGGCGCCGGACGACCTGGCCGACCCGACCGCGGAGCAGCGCCTGCTCGCCGCGCTCGCCCACGTGCTGGGCACCGTGACGCTGTTCGTCGGCCCGCTGGTGATGATGTGCACGCGCGCCCGGCGCTCGCCGTACGTGCGGCACCACATCGCCGCGGCGCTGAACTTCCAGCTCACCCTCCTGGCGGTCACCGTGGTGACGCTCGGCATCGGTGCGGTCGCCTACGCCGTCGCCTGGGCGGTCGGCCTGGTCGCCGCGTTCCTGGCGCTCGCCGGCACGCCGTTCCGCTACCCGTTCACGCTCCGCATCGTGCGCTGACCGGGGGCCGGGTGGTCGGGTTCGAGCGCGGGCAGCCCGTCGATGCTCTCGGCGTTGCGCCGCACGCGGAGCGGCCACTGCTCGGCCGGGCGGCGTCGGTGCTGGTCGTCGAGGAGGGGCCGTTCACCGACGACCTCCATGAACGGCACGGAGTACCCGCAGGAGTCGGCCACGCGCTCGACGTCGATGACCACGATCGCCCGGGTGCCCGCGTGGCCGTCGCCGAAGCGGCCGATGAGGGCGTCCCACCCGTCGGCGTCCGGCCGGACCACGCGCCCCGTGCCGTACAGCCGCAGGATCTTCGGCTGCCGGGCGAACGAGCAGAACATCACGGTGACGCGCCCGTCGTCGCGCAGGTGGGCGATGGTCTCCGCGCCACTGCCGTACAGGTCGAGGTAGGCCACGGTCCGCTCGTCGATCACCGCGAAGGTGTCCTGGTAGCCCTTTGGAGAGACGTTGACGTGGCCGCCGTCGCGAGGCGCGGTCGCGACGAAGAACATCGGCTGAGCCTCGATGAAGTCTCGTAGTCGTTGGTCGATGGCGTCGTAGAGCTTTGCCACTGCCACACCCCCATGCGTGCCGATGATCCGGACATTACACGCGAACCGGGGACATCACACGCGGCCGGTCTTCGACCGCGGCGCGCGGGATGAGACGATCGTCCGGTGAATGGTCACCGTGCGGCAACCGAAAAACTCCTGGGGTCCTACCGGTCGATTCCCGAAGGAACCCCGGTACGCCTGGCGAAACGCACCTCCAACCTGTTCCGCTTCCGCGACGACGCGGGCGCGCCGGGGCTCGACGTCAGCGGGTTCAACCGGGTGCTGAGCGTCGACCAGGAGCGTCGCACCGCCGACGTCCAGGGCATGACGACGTACGAGGACCTGGTCGACGCGACGCTGCCGTACGGGCTCATGCCGCTCGTCGTCCCGCAGTTGAAGACCATCACGCTGGGCGGCGCGGTCACCGGGCTCGGCATCGAGTCCTCCTCCTACCACCACGGCCTGCCGCACGAGTCGGTCCTGGAGATGGAGGTCATCACCGGCGCGGGGGAGATCGTCACCGCGACGCGCGACAACGAGCACCGCGACCTGTTCTACGGCTTCCCCAACTCCTACGGCACGCTCGGCTACACCCTGCGCCTCACGATCCGGCTCCAGCCGGTGAAGCCGTTCGTCGAGCTGTGGCACGTGCGGTTCGGCTCGGCGCGGGAGCTGACGGACGCCATCGACAAGCTGGCGCCGGACTACGACTTCGTCGACGGCGTCGTCTTCGGCGGCGACGAGCTCTACCTGACGCTGGGCCGGTTCGCCGACACGGCGCGCCACGTCTCCGACTACACGGGGCAGAAGATCTACTACCGGTCGATCCAGGACCGCAGCATCACGCCCCGCTGGCTGAACGCCACCACCGCGCCCACCGACGTGCTCACCACCCACGGCTACCTGTGGCGCTGGGACACCGACTGGTTCTGGTGCTCGCGGGCGCTGGGCGTGCAGAACCCGCTCGTGCGCCGCGTCTGGCCCGCCGCCAAGAAGCGCTCCGACGTCTACCGCCGCCTCGTCGCCCTCGACAAGCGCACGCAGATGTCGGCCCGGGTGGACCGCTGGCTCGGCCGGCCTCCGCGCGAGGACGTCATCCAGGACGTCGAGGTGCCGGTCGAGCGGCTTCCGGAGTTCCTGGACTTCTTCGGCCGCGAGATCCGCATGAGCCCGGTGTGGCTCTGCCCGCTGCGGGCACAGGAGTCATGGCCGCTGTATCCGCTCGAACCGGGACGAACGTACGTGAATGCTGGCTTCTGGGGCACGGTGCCGATCCCGCCCGGCCGCCTGCCCGAGCACCACAACCGCCTGATCGAGCGCGAGGTCGCCCGTCTCGAGGGGCACAAGTCGCTCTACTCCACCGCGTACTACACGCGGGATGACTTCTGGCGCCACTACGACGGGGACACCTACCGACGGCTGAAGGAGACCTACGACCCCGGCGGGCGGTTGCTCGATCTTTACGACAAAACGGTACGAGGCAGGTGAACATGAGGCTCGCGGAGGTATTCGAGCGCGTCGTGGGCCGCGACGCGCAGGTACGGTTCCTGGCCTATGACGACAGCAGCGCCGGACCGGCCGACGCCGACGTGACGGTGACCGTCGCGTCGCCGTACGCGGTCTCCTATCTGACCCACGCCCCCGGTGCGATCGGGCTGGCACGCGCGTACGTCTCCGGCTACCTGGACGTCGACGGCGACATGTACACGGCGCTGTCCCGGATGCAGTCGGCGATGGGCGATCTGACCTGGGCGGACAAGCGCACACTGCTGCGCGGCATCCTCGGCGACCCGCTGCTGCGCGCCGCCGCCCTGAAGCGCCTGGAGCCGCCGCCGCAGGAGGTGCGCGTCGAGCGGCTGCCGTTCCTCGCGGGGCTGCGGCACTCCAAGCGCCGGGACGCGAAGGCCATCTCCCACCACTACGACGTGTCCAACACCTTCTACGAATGGGTGCTCGGACCCTCGATGGCCTACACCTGCGCCTGCTTCCCGACCGAGGACGCGACGCTCGAACAGGCGCAGTTCCACAAGTTCGACCTGGTCGCGCGCAAGCTGGACCTCAAGAAGGGCATGCGCCTGCTCGACGTCGGCTGCGGCTGGGGCGGCATGGTCATGCACGCCGCACGCGAGTACGGCGTCAAGGCGCTCGGCGTCACGCTGTCCAAGCAGCAGGCCGAATGGGCGCAGAAGGCGATCGCCGAGGCCGGGCTGTCCGAGCTCGCCGAGGTCCGCCACCTGGATTACCGCGACGTGACCGAGACCGGCTTCGACGCGGTCAGCTCGATCGGCCTCACCGAGCACATCGGCAAGGACAACCTGGAGTCCTACTTCTCCTTCCTGTACGGCAAGCTCGAGCCCGGCGGCCGGCTGCTGAACCACTGCATCACCCGGCCCGACGACACGGGCCCGGCGATGAAGAAGGACGGCTTCATCAACCGGTACGTCTTCCCCGACGGGGAGCTGGAGGGCCCGGGCCACCTGGTCTCGCGGATGCACGACGCCGGCTTCGAGGTACGCCACGAGGAGAACCTCCGCGAGCACTACGCCAAGACCCTCACCGGCTGGTGCCGCAACCTCGACGACCACTGGGACGAGGCGGTCGCCGAGGTCGGTGAGGGCACGGCACGGGTCTGGCGGCTCTACATGGCCGGTTCGCGGCTCGGGTTCGACCTGAACTGGATCCAGCTGCACCAGGTGCTCGGCGTGAAGCTCCACGAGGACGGGCGTTCGGGCATGCCGCTGCGCCCCTCCTTCGAGCCGCCCTTCGCGGGCTGAGCGCGGGCGGCCGCCGGCCCTCCGCCGGCGGCCGCCCGGCCGTCCCCGTGGACGCGCCCGTACGAACGTCCCCGCGGCGGATCTTCGCGAGGCACTTGTCCCCACTCGTTCCGGCTTGGCAGGATGAGACCCGAACGGGATTCTAGTTGGGGGAGTTGACCAGGCCGTGACCACAGGCGCGCTCGAACCGTCGGAGATCGACCTCACCGACTGGGCCTTCTGGGCCCGTCCGCTGAGCGAGCGGCACGAGGCCTTCCGCACGTTGCGACAGCTGCCGCACCCGGCGTTCTTCCGCGAGCCGGAGCAGACGATCATGCCGACGGGCCCGGGCTACTACGCGCTCGTGAGGCACGCGGACATCGTGGAGGCCTCCCGGCGCCCGCAGGACTTCTGCTCGGGCAAGGGCGCCATCAACATCACGGACATGCCGCCGGACCTCAACGAGTACTTCGGCTCCATGATCAACATGGACGACCCGCGGCACGCCAAGATCCGCCGGATCGTCTCCCGCGCCTTCTCGCCGCGCATGATCCAGCGCTTCGAGGACCAGGTCCAGGCGGTCGCGGACCAGATCATCGAGGAGATCGTCGCGAAGGGCTCCGGCGACTTCGTCGCCGACGTGGCCGCGCGGCTCCCCCTCAAGATCATCTGCGACATGATGGGGATCCCCGAGAGCGGCTACAAGACCGTCTTCGACAACTCCAACATCATCCTCGGCGGCGGCGACGCGGAGTTCCTCCCCGAGAACGACGAGGAGTACGCCCTCAAGCTGCTCCAGGCCGGCCAGACGCTGAAGGACCTGGTCGAGGACCTCGGGCGGCACCGCCGCGAGAACCCCTCCGACGACCTCGTGTCCGCGCTCGTCAACGCCAACATCGACGGCGAGTCGCTGACCGACCAGGAGCTCGGCTCCTTCTTCATCCTGCTCGTCGTGGCGGGCAACGAGACGACCCGCAACGCGATCGCGCACGGGCTCAAGCTGTTCACCGTCCACCCGCACCAGCGGGAGCTGCTGCTGGCCGACTTCGAGACGCGCCTGCCCAGCGCGGTCGAGGAGATCGTCCGCTACGCCTCGCCGGTGATCTGGATGCGCCGTACGGCGACGCGCGACACCGAGCTGAACGGGCACGAGTTCAAGGCGGGCGACAAGCTCCTGCTGTACTACTGGTCCGGCAACCGCGACGAGGCGGTGTTCACCGACCCCGAGGTGTTCGACATCACCCGCGACCCGAACCCCCACATCGGCTTCGGCGGGCCCGGCCCGCACTTCTGCCTGGGCGCCCACCTGGCCCGCCGCGAGGTCGGCGTGATGTTCCGCGAGCTGTTCCGCCACGTGCCGGGCATCCGCTCGACCGCGCCGCCGGACCGCCTGCTGTCGAGCTTCATCAACGGCATCAAGCGCCTGCCGTACGAGCTGTAGGACTCGGCCGGCCGGGGACTCAGCGCACCACGTGGAGGGAGCGCACCACGTGGTTGATGTCGGGCAGCAGGTTCGGCTGGTTGCTCGGGATGGTGATCTCCACGATCGCGGGCATCCGGCGGCCGGTGTCGACCGCGACGACGACCTCGGTCTGGCCCTTCTCCACGCGGTCACCGGCCGCCGTGTGGGTCATCCGGAACGCGCTGACCCAGGCGGCCCGGTGGTCGACCGTCATCGCGGCGCCGGCCAGCTCCTGCCGCCGGCCGTCGTCGCTGTACAGCTCGTCGACGAATTCCTTCCCGGTGAGCTCGGCGGCGGCGCGCAGCCGCTGCGGACCGGCGACGGCGAGCTTCGGGTCGAGCGGGCCGACGTAGACCGCGGCGTACCAGAAGTGCTTGGAGTCCTTGCGCCTGCTGTCGACCTCCTCGCCGGAGGTGTGGGCCGAGCTCAGCCGGGAGGTGAGCCGCTTCCAGGGCGACCCCAGCAGGGCGTAGGAGATCCCGCTCTGCCGGTCGGTGATCGTCCCGGTCACCGGCGATCCGGAGCCGCGGAAGGTCGGCAGGGGGCCCGCCGGCGTGCCGGTGGGCCGCCAGGACAGCGCGGGCACGCCGGTCGGGTCGGCGGTGACCAACGGGTAGGCCCCGGCGAAGGCGTCCGGGCCGCTGTCGGTGTGGCGGTTCAACAGGAAGACGGTCGCCGCCGCCGCCACTAGGACGAACACGGCAGCGGCGGCAATCAAGGTCTTCACGGGTCGTAAGCGTACGGAATTAGCGAAGCTCGCGCTTGAGGATCTTCCCGGTCGCGGTCATCGGCAGCTCGTCGCGGAACTCCACGACGCGCGGGTACTTGTAGTTCGCGAGGTTCTCCCGGGCCCACGCGACCAGCGCGTCCTCGCTGATCGTGGCGCCGTGCACCGGGATGACGTACGCCTTGACCTCCTCGCCGTGGGTGTCGTGCGGGATCCCGACGACGGCGGCGAGCGAGACGTCGGGATGCGTCATCAGCACCTCTTCGATCTCCCGCGGATACACGTTGAACCCGCCGCGGATGATCATGTCCTTCGAGCGGTCGATGATGTAGTAATAGCCGTCCTCGTCGCGCCGGGCGATGTCGCCGGTACGGAACCAGCCGTCGCGCAGCACCTCGTCGGTGGCCTCCGGGCGCCGGTGGTACCCCTTCATGACGCAGTGCCCGCGGATGGCGATCTCGCCCGGCCCGTCGCCCACGTCCTTCCAGTCCTCGTCGACGAGCTTCATCTCCACGCCCCAGATCGGCCGTCCGATCGAGCCCGCGCGCGCCGGGCGGTCGGGCCGGTTGAAGGAGGCGACGGGCGAGGTCTCCGACAGGCCGTACCCCTCGAGGATGTTCACCCCGAAGCGCTCGGCGAACCGGTTCAGGACCTCCAGCGGCAGGGCGGCACCGCCGCTCGACGCCGTCGAGAGGGACGCGGCGATCCGCTCGAGGTCCTCCTGCGTGTGCCCGCCCTCGTGCGTGAGCAGCCCCCAGTACATCGTGGGGACCCCGGCGAAGAACGTGACCTTCTCCGCGAGCATGAGGTCGAGCGCGGCGCCCGCCTCGAAGCGCGGCATCAGCACGATCGTGGCGTGCCGCAGGAAGCCCGTGTTGAGGACCACGGACTGGCCGAACGCGTGGAAGAGGGGGAGCGCGGCCAGGAAGACGTCGTCGCCGGCCGTCTCGAACATGCTGTCGCAGACCATCGCGTTGAGCAGCATGTTCTGGTGGGTGAGTTCGGCGCCCTTGGGCCGGCCGGTCGTGCCGCTCGTGTAGAGGATCACCGCCGTGTCGTTGGCGTCCGTCCGCGCGGTCTCGAACTCCTGCGACTGCCCGGCGAGCGCGGCCCAGATCGACTCGCCGTACGGCACCTCGGTCGCCAGGGGAGTGGCGGGCAGCAGGAAGAAGTGCTCGCAGCCCGGCACGTCGCCGAACGCGCCCCAGCCCGCCTCGCCCAGCGGCAGCTCCGGCGTGCCCTCGAAGCAGAACAGGGCCTTCGCCTCGGAGTCCTCCAGGTGGTAGGCGATCTCCCGGCGCTTCAGCAGGACGTTGAGCGGCACGACCACGGCGCCGGCCTTGAGGGCCCCGAAGTAGACCATCGGGAAGTACGGCAGGTTGGGGCAGGCGAGTGCGATCTTGTCGCCCGGCCGCACACCGCGGGCGCGCAGGAGGTTCGCGACCTGGTTCGCGATCTGGTTCACGAACGCGTAGGACAGACGCATGTCGCCGAAGACCAGCGCCTCGTGGTCGGGGTTGTCGCGTGCGGCGTCGTCCAGAACGACCGAGAGGTTGAGCATCGGCGCCTCCTGCTGCGATATCAATGGGGAGGTTCCCATTGATATCGCAGCGGAGCGGTCAGCTGAAGACGACGTCGGCGCAGGAGTAGAAGGCGTTTCCGGTGTCGGCGATGTCCCAGACGGCGAGGATCAGCTGGCGGCCGTGCCGCGCCGGCAGCGTGCCGGTGTGGGTGAGCGGGTTCGGTGGCCGCTGACCGCCGTAGTTCACCTGCAGGAACGGCGTGGACTCCAGGGCGGCCCGGGTCAGCGGCTTGGTCGGGTCGTAGGTGGTCTTGGTGATGAAGTAGCGGAACGACGTGGTCGCGTGGATGGCGGTGAAGGTCCACGAGAAGCCGTACGAGGCGCCGCTCGTCATCGAGGCGGCCGGCCAGGCGCCGCCGCGCGGGTCGTCGAGCTGGGCGAACTCCGTGTGGTTCGCGCTGCAGATCTGACCATCCGCCGGGCCGGCCTGGGGGAATCCCTTCGGGCCCTCGACGCTCTGCGGCTCGTACTGGATCGGACCGCAGTCGGTGACCTGGTGCTGGGCGCAGCGGTAGCTGCGGCTGGGCGGTGAGGTGGTGTAGCCGTGGGCGAAGGCGGGGGTGGCGGTGAGCAGGGGTACCGCCACGGCCGCGGCGCCGGCGACGGCCAGGGCGAGCTTTCCGTGCATGGGTGACCTCCTCGGATGGGGAGTCCTGGCGGGGACCCTGCTCGGAAATTTACTGGAAACCTTCCTAAAAGTAAGCTGGCCCGTGAGGAAGGGCGGCGTCACCCGTGGCGTCAAAGCACGACGGTTCTTGCTTGCGCCTGCGCTAGTCTTGGGATATGCGCTCTCGGCTGCTCCTTAGCCGGCCGCGTTGACGTAACCGATCGGTCGACGCGGCAGCCCCTCCTGTGCGAGGGGCCTTCTCATGCGGAGAGACCTTCTAAGGGGCACAGTTTCGTGGAGCCGAAGCCGTGCGAATCAGACGAGGAACGATGACTGGCGCCGACGAGAACTTTGACCCACGGGCGATTCAGGAGAAATGGCAGGCCCGGTGGGAGGAGCTGAAACCCTTCACCGCCGGCGAGGACCCCGGTGATGAGCGGCCTCGCAAGTATGCGCTGGACATGTTCCCCTACCCCTCCGGCGACCTCCACATGGGCCACGCCGAGGCGTACGCCATCGGCGACGTGAGCGCCCGCTACTGGAACCAGCACGGCTTCAACGTCCTGCACCCCATCGGCTGGGACTCCTTCGGCCTGCCCGCCGAGAACGCCGCGATCAAGCGCGACTCCCACCCGGCGGAGTGGACGTACGCCAACATCGACACGCAGGCCGAGTCGTTCCACCGCTACGGGATCTCCTTCGACTGGTCGCGCCGGCTGCACACCTCCGACCCGGAGTACTACCGCTGGAACCAGTGGCTGTTCCTGCGCTTCTACGAGCGCGGCCTGGCCTACCGCCGGGGCGGCCGGGTCAACTGGTGTCCCAACGACCAGACCGTGCTGGCCAACGAGCAGGTCATCGCCGGCCACTGCGAACGCTGTGGCGCCCTGGTGGAAAAGCGCCTGCTGACCCAGTGGTACTTCAAGATCACTGAGTACGCCGACCGGCTGCTGGCCGACATGGACGGCCTCGACTGGCCCGAGCGCGTGCTGACGATGCAGCGCAACTGGATCGGCCGGTCCGAGGGCGCCGACGTCGTGTTCGAGATCGAGGGCCGCGACGAGCCGGTCACCGTCTACACGACCCGGCCCGACACGCTGTACGGCGCGACGTTCTTCGTGGTGGCCGCCGACGCCCCGCTGGCCGACGAGATCTGCGCGCCCGCGCAGCGGGCCGAGTTCGAGGCGTACCGCCAGACGGTGGCGCGCGAGTCGGAGGTCGAGCGGCTGGCCGCCGACCGCGAGAAGACCGGCGTCTTCCTGGGCCGCTACGCGATCAACCCGGTCAACGGCGAGCGCATGCCCGTGTGGGCCTCGGACTACGTCCTGGCGGAGTACGGCCACGGCGCGATCATGGCGGTGCCCGCGCACGACCAGCGCGACCTGGACTTCGCGCGCCGGTTCGACCTGCCGGTGCGGGTGGTCGTGCACACCGGCGAGGCCGACCCCGCCGAGTCCGGTGTCGCGACCCCCGGCGAGGGCGAGCTGGTCAACTCCGGCCCGCTGGACGGCCTGACCAAGTCCGCCGCGATCCCGCGGATCACCGAGATCCTGGAGGAGCGCGGGCTGGGCAAGGCGGCCGTCAACTACCGCCTGCGCGACTGGCTGATCTCCCGGCAGCGCTTCTGGGGCACGCCGATCCCGATCATCCACTGCGAGGCGTGCGGCGAGGTCCCGGTCCCCGACGAGCAGCTGCCCGTACGCCTGCCGGACAACCTGCGCGGCGCGGACCTGGCGCCGCGCGGCGTCTCGCCGCTGGCGGCGGCCACCGACTGGGTCAACGTCGCGTGCCCCAAGTGCGGCGGCGCGGCCAAGCGCGACACCGACACGATGGACACCTTCGTCGACTCCTCGTGGTACTTCCTGCGCTACTGCTCGCCGGACTACACCGAGGGCCCGTTCGACGTCGAGAAGGTCCGCCGGTGGATGCCGGTCGACCAGTACACCGGTGGGGTCGAGCACGCGATCCTGCACCTGCTGTACAGCCGGTTCTTCACCAAGGTGCTGTACGACATGGGCATGCTGGACTGCGTCGAGCCGTTCACCCGGCTGGTCAACCAGGGCCAGGTGATCCTCAACGGCTCCGCGATGTCCAAGACGACCGGCAACCTGGTCGACCTGGGCGAGCAGATCGCCGAGTACGGCGTCGACGCGGTGCGCCTGACGATGATCTTCTCCGGGCCGCCCGAGGACGACATCGACTGGGCCGACGTGTCGCCGTCCGGCGCGGTGAAGTTCCTGGCCCGCGCGCACCGGGTGGCCGCGGACGTCGCCTCGGTGCCCGGCGCCGCCCCGGCCTCGGGCGACGGCGAGCTGCGCAAGGTGACCCACCGCACGATCGACGAGGTCACCCGGCTGGTCGAGGCGCACCGCTACAACGTCGCGGTGGCCCGCATGATGGAGCTGACCACCGCCTCCCGACGGGCGATCGACTCCGGTGCGGGCCCGGCCGACCCCGCCGTACGCGAGGCGGCCGAGACGCTGGCGGTGATGCTGTCACTGGTGGCGCCCTACACCGCCGAGGAGATGTGGGAGCGCCTGGGCCGCGACGGCTCCGTGGCCAAGGCCGGCTGGCCGACGGCGGAGCCGGCCCTGCTGGTCCAGGAGTCGGTGACCTGTGTGGTCCAGGTGGCGGGCAAGGTCCGCGACCGGCTCGAGGTCTCTCCGGAGATCGGCGAGACGGAGCTGGAGCGGCTGGCGCTGGCGTCGGAGAAGATCCAGGCCGCCCTCGGCGACCGCGGCATCCGCAAGGTCGTCGTCCGCGCTCCCAAGATCGTCAACATCGTCCCGGCGTAGTGCCCGTCTCGCAGCCCCGCCTGTCGGCGGCGCTGCGAGACCGGACGCACGCCGTGGCGGGGCGAATGCCCGCAAAGGCGACATCAAAATGCGGTGAGGGCACCCCATGGCGGGGCGCCCTCACCGTGCACAGTCCGGAGACGCGTCGATCACATCTTGCGCAGCACCGCGACGACCCGGCCGAGGATCGTCGCGTCATCGCCCGGAATCGGGTCGTACGCCGGGTTGTGCGGCATCAGCCACACCTTGCCGTCGCGGCGCTTCAGCGTCTTGACCGTCGCCTCGCCGTCGATCATGGCGGCGACGATGTCGCCGTTCTCGGCCACCGGCTGCTGGCGGACGACCACCCAGTCGCCATCGGCGATCGCGGCCTCGATCATCGAGTCACCGGTGACGTTGAGCAGGAAGTGCGTGCCCTCGCCCACGAGCTGCTTGGGCAGTGCGAAGACGTCCTCCACGGCCTCTTCGGCCAGGATCGGGCCACCGGCGGCGATGCGGCCCACGAGAGGCACGTACGCGGGCGCGGGACGGGTCGCCGTCTCCTGCCCCGAGGCCGTCTCGTACGACTCCGGCTCGCTCCGTACGGCGGCCGAGCCGGGCATGCGGACCACGACGGCGCGCGGGCGGTTGGGGTCGCGCAGCAGGAAGCCCTTGCGCTGCAGCGCGCGCAGCTGGTGCGACACGCTGGAGGTGCTCGTCAGCCCGACCGACTCGCCGATCTCGCGCATCGACGGAGGGTAACCGCGGCGCTGGACGGAGTCGCGGATCACCTCCAGAACCTTGCGCTGGCGTGCCGTCAGCCCCGACTCGTCGCGCGGGCCGTCGGGCATTTCCCGAACCTTGCTCATCTATGTCTCCGCTGGATGACTGTGCTCCGGTGACGCGCTGTCGCCGGTATTTCGTTCCTGTACACGGACGTTAGCGCCTTCGCGCTAAATGATCAAACACCTGTTCGAAGATGTCCTGGAAATTCGTCGGCTCTCGCGGTACAACTCGTACTGATGTTCGATCGAAATCTCTTTCGACTCGGCGAGGGGAGATCGACATGAGCGAGCGAATCGACGAACACGTGTGTCGGGTCTCTCCTCCGACGAAGGGGGAGGCATGAACTCATCCGCTCGGCCTCATCCCGCCGCGCCCGTGCGGCTCACCCGGCGCGGCCGGGTCGTCGTGGTCGGTGCCGTGGCCCTGGTGCTCCTCGCCGGCTTCTGGACGGGGGCGCGGCACGGCGCCCGTGCCACGTCGGGCGGAGAGAGAGGGCCGGCGGTCGCCCGTGAGTCGGTGGTCGTGGGGCCGCACGACACGTTGTGGGGCATCGCCGTACGCGCCCGGCCGGAGGTCGACCCCCGCGTCACGGTGCAGCGCATCATCGACCTCAACGCCCTGTCCGGCGCCGTCGTCAATCCGGGCCAGAAGGTCTACATTCCCGCGCGCTGACGGCCTCGCCGCTCGCCGGTTCCCCTCGCCGGGCGAGGGCGCGACACGCCGACGTCGCCGTGACGTGAGCGGGCTCTTCGTGCTCCTGTTGCCGACGAGGTTGCGGAGGCCTCTGCGGAGCCGTACGGTAGACCACAACATCTAGTAGTTACACGGATGTAGTTCACCACAGGTTGTGGTTACGCAGTGAAGCCGCTGTAATCGAGACGTAACGCCGGGGGAGGGGGATCGACCGTGCACTGCCCGTTCTGCCGCAACCCCGACAGCAGGGTGATCGACAGTCGCTCCACCGACGACGGCGCGGCGATCCGGCGGCGCCGGTCGTGCTCCGAGTGCGGTCGTCGTTTCACGACCCAGGAGACCGTACTCCTGATGGTCGCCAAACGCAGCGGAGTCACCGAGCCGTTCTCCCGCGACAAGATCGTCGCCGGGGTGCGCCGGGCCTGCCAGGGGCGCCCGGTGACGGAGGACGCACTGGCTCAGCTCGGACAGCGTGTCGAGGAGGCCGTCCGGGCCACCGGCACCGCCGAGATGCGCTCGCACGACGTGGGGCTGGCCATCCTGGGGCCGCTGCGCGAGCTGGACGAGGTCGCCTATCTGCGGTTCGCCTCCGTCTACCGGGGGTTCGAGTCGATCGACGACTTCGAGAAGGAAATCGAGACTCTTCGCGCGGCGGAGCGCGACCGGTAACACCGGCGCCCGATTGCGTGTTGTACGAGGTAATCCTTGGAATGGGCCGGTTCGGCCTGAGAAGGGGGAGGTCATGACGGAGACGGTGAGCGGCCAGGCACGGCGCGGGAGGGGCGGCCGCAAGGGGTTGAAGATGCGCCGCATCTTCACCCGGCCCGGCATTCACCCGTACGACGAGGTCCGGTGGGAGCGCCGCGACGTCGTCATGACCAACTGGCGCGACGGCTCGGTCAACTTCGAGCAGCGCGGTGTGGAGTTCCCCGAGTTCTGGTCGGTGAACGCGACCAACATCGTCACCTCGAAGTACTTCCGGGGCGCCGTCGGCACGCCGCAGCGGGAGTGGAGCCTGAAGCAGCTGGTCGATCGGGTCGTCGGGGTGTACGCCGAGACCGGCCGCAAGCACGGCTACTTCGCGAGCGACGAAGACGCCGAGATCTTCGAGCACGAGCTGACGCACGCACTGGTCCACCAGGTGTTCAGCTTCAACTCGCCGGTGTGGTTCAACGTCGGCACCTCGTCGCCGCAGCAGGTGAGCGCGTGCTTCATCCTGTCGGTGGACGACACGATGGAGTCCATCCTGGACTGGTACAAGGAAGAAGGTGTCATCTTCAAGGGCGGTTCCGGCTCGGGTGTCAACCTCTCCCGCATCCGGTCCAGCAAGGAGCTGCTCTCCTCCGGTGGCACCGCGAGCGGCCCGGTCTCGTTCATGCGCGGCGCCGACGCCTCGGCGGGCACGATCAAGTCCGGTGGCGCCACCCGGCGGGCGGCCAAGATGGTGGTGCTCGACGTCGACCACCCCGACGTCGAGGAGTTCATCGAGACGAAGGCGCGCGAGGAGGACAAGATCCGCGCGCTCCGCGACGCCGGCTATGACATGGACCTCGGCGGCAAGGACATCGTCAGCGTCCAGTACCAGAACGCCAACAACTCCGTCCGGGTCAGCGACGAGTTCATGCGCGCCGTCGAGTCCGGCTCCTCCTTCGGCCTGCGGGCCCGCCTGACCGGCGAAGTGATCGACACCGTCGACGCGAAGGGCCTCTTCAACAAGATCGCCAAGGCGGCCTGGGAGTGCGCCGACCCCGGCATCCAGTACGACGACACGATCAACGACTGGCACACCAACCCGGAAACCGGGCGCATCACCGCAAGTAACCCTTGTTCCGAATACATGAGCCTTGATAACTCGTCGTGCAATCTGGCGAGTATCAACTTGTTGAAGTTCCTGAACGACGACAACACCTTCGACGTCGACAACTTCGTCAAGCTCACCGAGCTGATCATCACGGCGATGGACATCTCCATCACCTTCGCCGACTTCCCGACCGAGAAGATCGCTGAGACCACGAGGGCGTACCGCCAGCTCGGCATCGGCTACGCCAACCTCGGTGCGCTGCTGATGGCGACCGGCCACGCGTACGACTCCGAGGGCGGCCGTGCGCTCGCCGCGGCCATCACCTCGCTGATGACCGGCGTCGCCTACCGGCGCTCCGCCGAAATCGCCGGCGTCGTCGGCACGTACGACGGCTACGGGCGCAACGCCGAGGCCCACAAGCGGGTCATGCGCAAGCACGCCGCGGCCAACGACCAGGTCCGCACGCTCGACGAGATCGACAAGGCCATCCACACCGAGGCGACCCGGCAGTGGCAGGAGTGCCTCAAGGTCGGCGAGAGGAACGGCTACCGCAACGCCCAGGCCTCGCTGCTGGCGCCGACCGGCACGATCGGCCTGATGATGGACTGCGACACGACGGGCATCGAGCCCGACCTCGCGCTGGTGAAGTTCAAGAAGCTCGTCGGCGGCGGGTCGATGCAGATCGTGAACAACACCGTGCCGCGCGCGCTGAAGAAGCTCGGCTACCAGCCCGAGCAGGTCGAGGCGATCGTGGAGTACATCGCCGAGCACGGCCACGTCGTCGACGCCCCCGGCCTGCGGCCGGAGCACTACGAGGTGTTCGACTGCGCGATGGGCGAGCGCGCGATCAGCCCGATGGGCCACGTCCGGATGATGGCCGCGACGCAGCCGTTCCTGTCCGGCGCCATCAGCAAGACGGTCAACGTCCCCGAGAGCGCGACGGTCGAGGACATCGAGGAGGTCTACCTCCAGGGCTGGAAGCTCGGCCTCAAGGCGCTCGCGATCTACCGCGACAACTGCAAGGTCGGCCAGCCGCTGTCAGCGGCGAAGAAGAAGGCCGAGGAGAAGGCGGAGCCGGCCGCGGCCCCCGTCGAGGTCGGCCCGGTGCGCACGCGGCTGCCCAAGCGCCGCCCGGCCACGGTGACGCGCTTCTCCGTCGGCGGCGCCGAGGGCTACATGACCGCCTCGACGTACCCGGACAACGGCCTCGGCGAGGTGTTCCTCAAGCTCGGCAAGCAGGGCTCCACCCTGGCCGGGGTCATGGACGCCTTCTCCATGGCGATCTCCATCAGCCTCCAGTACGGCGTGCCGCTGGAGACCTGGGTGGAGAAGTTCACCAACATGCGGTTCGAGCCGGCGGGCATGACCGACGACCCGGACATCCGCATGGCGAACTCCATGATGGACTACATCTTCCGCCGTCTCGCCCTGGACCACCTGCCCTACGAGACGCGGGCCGAGCTGGGCATCTTCTCCGCCGAGGAGCGCGCCGCCCAGGCGGCCGGCCAGGACCCGGCGTCGGTGCACACCGACGACGACGTCGACCCGGAGACGCTGGCCCAGTCGGCCCCGGTCGAGCGCCCGAAGCCGGAGAAGTCCTCCCAGGCCGCCGCCGGCGCCCACTCCTCGACCGAGCTGATCGAGAGCCACCAGGGCCGCACCGCCGACGCCCCGCTGTGCCTGACGTGCGGCACGAAGATGCGCCCGGCGGGCAGCTGCTATGTCTGCGAGGGTTGCGGCTCCACCAGCGGCTGCAGCTGATCCTGAGCCCCGTAGGGGCATGAACCGCCTGGTCGAAGCGGGGAGCCGACGAGTCATCGGCTCCCCGCTTCGCCTTTCCTTGTGGACGTTGTACTGCATGCGACGCTGAAGAACGTGGGATGCGAGACGTTTCCGGTGCTGGATCAATGCTCCTAGGGCTTGTCGCTCCTTAGCTCCTGTGCTAAATAGCAAGTATGGAAACGGACGAGCTCGAGCAGGAGGCGAGTGTCTTCCGGGCGCTGGCGGACTCAACGCGTCGGCAGATCCTGGAAGAGCTGCGCTCAGGGGAGCTGGCCGCCGGTGAAATCGCGGCGAAGTTCCCGATCAGCGGGCCGTCCGTCTCGAGGCATCTGGGGGTGCTCAAGGCCGCCGGGCTGGTACGGGAACGCCGTGACGCCAACCGGATCATGTATTCGCTCGTCGAGGAGCGGCTGGCGCTGGGTGTCGGCCGCTTCCTGAGCGCGGTCTGTCCCGAGGAGGCCATCTCCCGACGGCTCAGGCGGCGTGCCATCGAACGGGGACCGGCATGAGGCGGCCACGGCTGTCGAGTGTCGTCGAGCGCCGCCTCCTGGTGAACTATCGCGTCGACCCGACGGTCGTCGCCGGGCTGTTACCGGCCCCGCTGCGACCCCAGCAGGTCGACGGCCACGCGGTCGCCGGGATCTGTCTCATCCGCCTGGGTCAGGTCCGCCCGCGCTCGGTGCCGTACGGACTCGGTCTGCGCAGCGAGAACGCCGCGCATCGCATCGCGGTCGAATGGGACGGTCCGGAGGGGCTCCGGACCGGGGTCTACATCCCGCGCCGGGACAGCGGATCGATCGTCAATGTCCTGGTGGGCGGGCGGCTGTTCCCCGGTAGGCATCACCGCGCCTCGTTCGACGTACGGGAGACGTCGCGGGACCTCCATGTCGGCTACACCAGCCGTGACGGCACAACCCGCGTGAGCGTCGACGTCGGCGTGGCCGAGAGCTTCCAGGGCAGCGCGCTGTTCACCGACCTGACGGAGGCGTCGGAGTTCTTCCGCCGCGGGTCGGTCGGCTTCTCCGCCGGCCGGGACGAGAGGTGCCTGGACGGACTGGAACTGGACACCGGCTCCTGGCGTGTGGACCCCGTCGAGGTCCGCGCCGTGCGTTCCTCGTTCTTCGATGACGAGGACCGGTTCCCGCCGGGCAGCGTCACGTTCGACTGCGCCTTGCTGATGCGCGACGTCTCGGTGACCTGGAACCCGCTCCCGCCGATGCCGCTGTCCCCGGCACCGGGCGTTCCGTAGAGGCTTGAAGGCCTTGAGGTGACGATGCTCCGCCTGGTGGAGTGGCCGGGTGTTTCATCGGACCCTGTGGGAGCGGAGCCTGCATCAGGGAGGCTCCGCCGAAGGGCTGTCGCTGACGTCTGATCAGGTCGTCGTTCATGAGCGCCGCACCCGGCTTGTCGGCGTGGACCGATGGACGGGTCCGCTTCACTGGGACGTGTCCGTCGGCACATACCCCCGCGCGGTTGTCACGGTGGTGATCAGTGCCTGATCATCGCCCAGAATTCCGACCAGTTGTCCTGCCTGGACGTTCGGACAGGGGCCCTGCTGTGGAACAGTGAGCTGCCTCGTTGGAGCGGGCACGTAGTGACCGCGGTGGACACCGTGCTCGTCGGTGGCTGGCGCGGTTACACGCCGCTCATGGCGATTGATCTCCGGACGGGGGCACGCCGCCGGGAAACGGACGATCGCCTCGACACCGTGCTGCCCGTCCCCGCCGGTGAGGGCGTGCTGGTCGGCGCACCGGGCGAGACGAAGGTTCGGCTGGTCGACCGGTGTAATGGCGAGGAGCTGTCACGCTGGCGGCTGCCGGAGCCGTTGACCGGCAGCGACGATGGGCCGGCATTCACGCCGGTCGGCACCGATCGCTTCCTCGTACGGTGCGGGCGACGGTCCGTGGTCGACATCCGACTGTCGTCCACCGACGTGCGCGAGCTCGTTCGCGCTGAGGCCGATCTTGTGCCAACGGCGGTCGAGTACACCGCGGGCATCGGTCGCGCGGTGCAAACCCAGCCCTCGCCCTTGAGGCCCGCCGCCGCCCAGCGAAGGCTGAACCTGGAAATGGTCGTGATGCTGTGCATCACCCCCATCCGGCTCGGGCTGGCCGCCAACGAGCCCGGGCTCCGGCGGACCCGCGCCCGGTCGGCCGTGTTGGTTTAGGTCACGAGTCGAGGGCGGCGATGAGAGCGGTCAAAGCGGCTGGCCAGGCGTGGCCTGGTGGTGTCGCGTAGCCGATGACGAGGGCGTTCGGGTTCGGTGCGCCGGTGTAGCGGCTCATATCGTTCACCGCCACGCTTGCCTGGTCCAGGCGGGCGAGTGCGTCGCGGGTGCCCTCGGGCAGCGGCACCACCGCGTGCAGGCCGGCGGCGACGCCAGCGGCCCGGCGCGGGGGCTTACAACCTGTGAGCGCACGGGCGAGTTCGTTGCGGCGCCGCCGGTAGTGCGAGCGGGCCCGGCGTACGTGTCGGTCGTAGTCGCCGCGGTCGATGAGTTCGGCGAGGACCAGGTGGTCGAGCACGTTGGAGTGGCGGTCGGCGAGGCGCTTCTCCGCCAGGATGGTGTCGAGCAGGCATGGCGGAACGACCAACCAGCCCAGGCGCAGGCCCGGTGCGAGGGTCTTGCTGGCGGATCCGGCGTAGAGGACGTGGTCGGGAGCGAGGCCCTGCAGGGCACCGACGGGCTGGCGGTCGTAGCGGAACTCGCCGTCATAGTCGTCCTCGAGCACGAGACCATCGGTACGGCGGCACCATTCGAGGACGGCGGCGCGTCGGTCCGCGGACAGCTGCGCCCCTGTCGGGAACTGGTGCGCCGGCGTGAGCACCGCCATCTCCGCTTCGAGCGCGCCGAGCAGGTCCGTGCGGGCACCGTCGTCGTCGACGGGCAACTCCACCGGGGCCAGGCCGGTTCGGATCAGTGCCTCGGACACCTCCGGCAGGCCGGGGGATTCGACCGCGACCTTCACGGCGCCGGACCGGGCGAGCGCGGCGCCCACCAGCGCGACCGCCTGCCGGTATCCGGTGCACAGCACCACGCGGTCCGGGTCGGCGTCCACGCCGCGGACGCGGGCCAGGTAAGCGGCGAGCGTACGGCGCGCGGCCAACGGGCCTCGCGGGTCACCGTAGGTGAGGGCGTCGGACGGCCCGGCGCCCAGCACACGCCGCGTCGCGGCCAGCCATGCGCCCCGCGGAAAGATGCCGAGGTCCGGCCGGCCGGGGCGCAGGTCGTACCGCGGTGCGGCCTCCTCGTCGTCCGGTGCCACCGGTGCCATGGCGCGGCCCGGCGTTCCCGCGACGTACGTGCCCCCGCCGCGGCGGCTCGTCAGGTACCCCTCGGCGACGAGCTGGGTGTAGACGTCGGCGACGGTGTTGCGGGCGACGCCGAGCTCGGCCGCGAACTGACGGGAGGAAGGCAGACGCGTCCCCGCCTCGAGCCGGCCGCCGCGTACCGCAGCGCGCAGCGCATACTCCAGCCCGGCACGCAGGCCGGTACCGCCGGTCCGCTCCACGTGCAGGTGCAAGTCCACACCCTGCTTGGCCCAAGAATTCATATACCGATTGGACCATGAGCGCGGGCCATCACCCTCCTAGCATCCTCCCCAGACGATCGACCGGGGAGAACGGCGGTAATGAAGAGCTCTTTGGTGCGGATACTCGCTCTGATGCTGGTGCCGGCCGCCGCGAACGGATTCGGGCGGTTCGCGTACGGCCTCCTCGTGCCGGCCATGCAGCACCATCTCGGCTGGTCCAGCCTCACTTCCGGCTCGCTGAGCGCCGCCAACTCTGCCGGCTACCTGATCGGCGCGATCATCGCCGACCGCGCCCTGACGGTATTCGGCGAGCGCGACGCCGTTCTCGGCCCGCTCGCCGTAGCCACGCTCGCCGTCCTAGCGTGCGGCGCGACCGGCGACGTCGCGGCGCTGCTAGTCCTCCGGCTGGTCGCCGGAGCGGCGGGGGCCGTCGCCTTCATAGCGGGTGCCGCAGTGCTGACGCGGCTCACCGCCGAGCGCGAGACACGCGCCCTGGGACTGTACTTCGCCGGGCCCGGGCTGGGCATCGCGGTCTCGGCTCTCCTCATCACACCCATCGCGGTCACCGGGCACTGGCGTACGGGCTGGCTGCTGGACGGCGTACTTTGCGCGGCGTGCCTGGCGCTGGTCGCCCCGGTGCTAACGCGGATGCCGCTCGCGCGGCCGGTCCGGGGCGGCGGCCCGCGGCCGTGGGAACACCGGCGCGTCGGCGCGCTCCTCGCCTCATACGGGCTGTTCGGCGCGGGCTACATCACCTACATGACCTTCTCCGTCGCCTATCTGCGCGGCAACGGACGCACGCCGGACCAGCTCGTATGGTTTTGGTTCGCCCTCGGTGCGGTCGGCATCGTGATCGGCCTGACGCTGGCCGCGCCGCTGAGCCGGATCCGCGGAGGCGGCGGCGTCGCCGTGCCAGTGGCCATGACCGCGCTGGCGTCGGTCCTCCCTATTCTTTCGGGCACCGGCGCGGCCGAGCTGGCCTCCGCGGCGCTGTTCGGCAGCTTCTTTACGGTCAGCGCTACCGTCACCGCCGCCGCCCGCCGGAGCCTGCCGCCCACCCAGTGGCCGCCCGCGATCGCCGGCCTCACCGCCGTCTTCGGGATCGGGCAGTGCGCCGGTCCGCTCATCAGCGGAGCCATGGCTGACGGCCCGCACGGTCTGCGCGCCGGCCTACTCACCGGCACGCTGCTGCTGGCGGCGAGCGCCGCGTGCGCCCTGTTCCAGCCGTCCGACTCCTCCGGCACCCCATCACTGCCGACGGAGCCCGCCACCCAGGCAAATCACCGATGACACGCCCACCGCCTGGGGCCGGGCCCACATTTACCCCGCTCCCTCATCCACCTGCAGGGACGACACAGATGACGCCTGGTCGTAGCAGCATTACCAGCGGGCCGTGTCGTGTGTTCGTCAATGATCTCTTCTGCCGCGTGTCAGTCCTGGGGTGCTGGCCGATGCTCGGGTAGCTGGTGGGCTATGGGGATTGCTGCTGGGTTCGCTGAGGCGTGCTCCAGGTCGTGACGAGTACTGCGGCGAGTGCTGCGGCGGTGGCTGCGAGGTATCCCGGTCTGGGGTCGAGCGCCTGGGTGGTGTGCGTCGCGATGTGGCCGGTCCGCGGGCCGTGCACGGTGGCCAGCGATCCCATCACGGCGACGCCGAGGACGGACCCGAGTTGTCGCGAGGTGCCCACGGTCGCGGAGGCCACGCCGGCGCGGGCCGGGGGCATCGCGACCATCGCGATGTCGGTGAGTAGCGGGTTGGCCAGGCCCAGACCGGTGCCGAGGAGCAGGAAGGCCGATTCGGCGGGCAGCAGACCGGCGTTCTGTCCAGTGAGGACGAGCAGAACTGAGCCGGCGCTCAGGGCTGCGGCGGCGGACAGCAGGATCGGCCGCGCCCCGAGGCGCGGTGCCAGACGCCCGGCGGCGGTGCCGCCCAAGGCCAATGCGGCCGGGGCGGGCAGCAGCCTGAGGCCGGTCTGCATTGGGGACAGGCCCTGGACCTGTTGCAGTTGCAGAGAGCCGATGAACAGGATGCCGTTGAACGTCAGGTAGAACAGCACGGCCAGCAGGCTCGCGCCGGCGAATGCCCGGTCCCGGTACAGCGCCGGATCGATGAGAGGATGTCGGGACCGCGTCTCGGCGACACCGAAGCAGACTGCTGCGACGGCCGCTGTGCCGAACAACAGCAGGCCAGGTGTTGACAGCCAGCCGGCGGACGAGGCGTGGATGAGGGTGTAGGTCAGGCTGGCGGTTGTCAGGATCCACAGCGCCTGCCCGGCGGCGTCGAACGGTCGCGGGCGCCCGGCGCGGGACTCGGGGACGTAGCGGCGGGTCAGGAATAGGCCCAGCGCGCCGATCGGCACATTCAAGACGAAGATGGCACGCCAGTCGACGGCGGCGACCAAGGCGCCGCCGATCAACGGCCCGGCCGCAGCCGCCACCCCCGAGGACCCGGCCCACACGCCGATCGCCCGGGTCCGGGCTGCCGGGTCGTCGAAGGTGTGGGCGATGATGGCCAGGGTCACCGGCATGAGCATGGACGCGCCCACACCCTGGAGGACCCGCGCGGCGATCAGGGCCGGAAGATCGGGGGCGGCCCCGCACGCGAGCGAGGCGAGGATGAAGGCCGCTAGGCCGACGAGGTAGACGGTGCGGCGGCCGAAGCGGTCACCGAGCCCGCCGCCGGTCACCCCCAGACAGGCCAACGCCAGCACGTAGCCGTCGACGACCCACTGCAGGGCGCTGATCCCGCCGCCGAGATCGCGGCCCACGGCCGACAGCGCGACGTTCACGGCGGTGGCGTCGACCTGGGTCATAAACAGGCTGAAACAGCATATGAACAACACGATCCCGGCGCCGCGGGGCGCGGCACCCGGCCGCGCCCCCGGTCGACCCGTGAGCGTCGGCGAGCTCATCGCTCCGCCGGTTCCTCGACGCTGCCCGCCGGTGCCGGAGCGGGCATGACACCCGCGGCGAGGTCCTGGCCCCTCCCGTAGACGAGCTTGCCGCCCACATGCAGGCCGAAGATCGTGAGCGCGACTGTGATCGCCTCGACCACGAGCACCACCGCCGGTGTGGCTCCGGCGTCGGGATACTGCTGGCGACGCAAGGTGAGCTCGGCGATCGTCAACACCATCACGGTTCCCATGATCGCCGCATGCTGATTCACCCCGCGCCGCGCGGCGGGCCCGCGCTCCAGCACACGGGACCGGTCGGCCAGACCGGCCAGGGCCGCCACGAACATCACGCCCATGCCGACCACGAGAACCCACGTCGCGGCCTCGTACAGGTTGCGGGCCGAGCCGTGGCCGGACCCGGTGGCCACGGAGATTGCGTCGAGGACGGCCGCCGTGATCGACGCGCCGATCGGAACGTGCACCAGCGGCGGATGTAGGGCATACGCCGCCGGCCAGGGGTCGCGGGGGAAGTCATGGTTCTCCTCATCGGTTCGTCGCCCGGGCACGCCGGATGACTGCGGCCAGGCGGGAAAGGCCCGCCAGCCGGGTCGGGCGCGGACACCTCTAGGATCTGCCCGGGGCCGACGAAAAGTCCAAGATATGATTTTGATGATCACTGATAAGTTTTCGCTATGGAGATGCGGCAACTTCGGTACTTCGTGGCGGTGGCCGAGGACTTGAACTTCACCCGCGCTGCGGCGCGGGTTCACGTCGCGCAGCCCGCGATCAGCCAACAGATCGCCCGGCTGGAACACGAACTGGGCCAGGAACTGTTCGACCGGTCCGGACGGCAGATCCGGCTGACCGCGGCCGGAGAGATGCTCCTGCCCTTCGCCCGCGAGACCCTGGATACCGCCGCCCGCGGCCGCGACGCTGTAGCCTCCCTGGCCGGGGCTCTGGCCGGGCGCCTTTCGACCGGCACCATCCAGTCTCCGCCGCCCTCCCTGCTGGATGTGCTCGCCGCGTTCCACCACGACCACCCGCTCGTGGAGATCTCCCTACGCACCGCCAATCCGCAACACCTGGCTGAACAGGTCGCCAAGGGCACTTTGGACGCCGCCCTACTGGGAGTCACCGGGCAGCCGCTGCCCGCCGCCGTCGCCACCGCCGCCTACACCACCGAACCGCTCTTGGCCCTCGTCGCGCCCGACCACACGCTCGCCAGTCGGGCTCACATCACCCTGGCCGCACTCCGAGACCAGCCCCTGGCCACCCTCACCCACGGCAGCGGCCTGCGAACCGTCCTGGAAACCGCCTGCGCCAACGCCGGATTCACGCCTTTGATCCACGCCGAGACCGACGACATCAGCCTTCTGATCGACTTGGCGGCCCGCCGCCTCGGCGTCGCCCTCGTCCCCGGCACCGGCCTCGTGCTCTCCCGGCCCGACCTGGTCGCCCTCCCCGTGCACCGACCCAAACTCGCCCGGCGCACCGTATTGGCCTGGCACCGACATCGACCCACCCGCACGGCGCTGGCCTTCTTGGCCTACGCACGGGCCGCGGCCTCGCGCGACAGCGAAGGCCGGCCGGCTCTCAGCGAGTCCAGTTGAGGGTTCCGGCGATGTGAATCGTTCGGCGGGTAGGCATCCGCCGGCGGGATGAGCGTCGGCACCGTGCTGAACAAGCTCGCCGAGACCGCCGAGCACATCGCGGAGTTCGCCCGCGAGTTCGGCGACCAGAACTGGGTCGACATGAACGAGACCGAGGCCACCGACTGGCGCACCACGATCGAGGACCTGAAGACCGCCGCCACCGCCTTCCGCAACGCCACGAACCTCATCGACTGACCCCGGCCCCCAGCCACCCGCATCAGAACGGCCAGTCACGGCAAGACGGTCGAAGGGGACCGGGAACGTCTCCGGGTCCTCTTCGTACCGTCAACCGCCGGTGGGGGCCGCGCTGCCTGGCGGTACGGCGGCAGGGGCTGCTCAGGGCAGCAGTGCCGGCTTGCCCACGGTGGCCCGCGCTTCGAGCTCCGCCAGTGCCTTGGGCCCCTCGGCCAGCTCGTACGCGGTGGGCCGGCCGGGGCCGAGCACACCGGCCGCGAGGAGCTCGAACAACTGGCCCATGACCTCGCCGAAGATCTGCGGTGCGGCCTGGATCAGGGTGCCGATGTTCAGGCCGATGAGGTGGATCTGGTGCTTGTAGACCAGCTCCCGGCTGGTGATCGCCGCTTCGCCGGCGGCCATGCCGTAGACGACGCCCCGGCCGGTGACCCGTTTGGCCGCGGCGAGGCTGGCGTCGAGGGTGGCGCCGCCGACCGACTCCAGCACCAGGTCGGCGCCCGCGCCGTCGGTCAGCCGCAGGACGTCGGCGGCGATGTCGTCGCCGCGCGAGTCGATGACGTGGTCGGCGCCCAGCGCGCGTACCGCCTCGTGCTTGCCCGGTGAGGCCGTGGCGATCACCGTCGCGCCGAAGTGTTCGGCCATGGTGACCGCGGCCTGGCCGGTCCCGCCGGCCGCGGCGTGGATCAGCACGGTCTGCCCGGCGGTGACGCCGCCCAGTGCCTTGAGCGCCGCCAGCGCGGTCGGCCAGTTCACGACCAGGCCCAGCGCCTGCTCGTCGGCCCAGCCTTCCGGCACCGGCAGCGCTGTTCTGGGAGCGGGGCTACGAGGGCACCTCGCTGAGCGATCTGGCCCAGGCCATGGGCATCGCCTCGGCCAGCATCTACGCCTGCTTCGGCAGCAAGGAGGAGCTGTTCCGCAAGGTCATGGCGCTCTATGGCACGACCTCGGGCGAGCCGCCCAGGCGCGCGCTGCGCGAGCAGCCGACCACACGCGCCGCGATCCACGCCATGCTGCGCGCCACCGCCGATGAGATCACCCGTCCCGACACCCCGCACTACTGCATGCTCGTCCTCGCCGCGCCCACCGGCGCCGTGGAGAACCACGCGATCCGGGAGTTCCTGGCCGACCTCCGGCGCGACATGCTCGCCACCATCAAGGACCGGCTCGCCCGCGGCGTCACTGACGGCGACCTCACCGTGCCGCCCGCCGGCCTCGACGCCATCGCCCGCTACTACGCCACCGTGGTGCAGGGCCTTTCCGTACAGGCTCGCGACGGCGCCACCCGCGCCGAGCTGGAGGCGGTCATCACCTGCGCGATGGCCGCATGGGACACGCTCACGTCCGCGCCGTCGCGCGCCGGTGGGTGAGCCTCCGGCACGCCGAGGGCGGTCGTGTCAGGATCTCCTCGTGGCCGAGGAACGACTCGATGGCGGGAACACCGGCGGTGCCGTCCGGCTGGGCGACACGGTCCGCCGTGTCGCCGGTCCCTGGACGCCCGCGGTGCACGCGCTGCTCACCCACCTGGCGAGCAGACGGTTCACCGCCGCTCCACGCCCTCTCGGCTTCGATGAGCAGGGCCGGGAGGTCCTCACCTTCCTCGAAGGCCGGACCGTCGGCACCCGCAGACCGTGGCCGGCCTGGGTGCACGCCGAGGAGGCGCTCGACCAGGTGGCGCGCTGGGCGCGCGGCTACCACGAGGCGGTCGCCGACTTCGTCCCGGCACCGGACGCCGTCTGGCGCGGCGGCGGCCGTTGGTCGCCGGGCTTGATCATCGGCCACAACGACGCAGCCCCCTACAACGCCGCCTGGCACGACGGCCGGCTGGCCGGATTCTTCGACTGGGACCTCGCCGGCCCCGTCACGCCCGAATGGGACCTGGCCTTCACCGCCTTCAGCTGGGTGCCACTGCACGCCCGCCACGTCGCCGCCGCCGAAGGATTCACCGACTTCGCGGCCCGGCCACACCGGCTCCACCGGTTCCTCGGCACGTACGGCTGGCCGGGCGGCACCGCGGACTTCCTCACGGTGGTGCGGGAACGCGTCGAAGCCCACGCCGACGGCGTCCGCGAACTCGCCGCGACCGGAGACCCGGTGTTCACGCGGCTACTCCGTCAAGGCGTCTGCGACGACCTGGACCAGGCGCTCACCGAACTGGCCGCCTTCCCTCGCCGCTGAAACAGCAGGCATGGCAGCACCGGGTCGACCGCCGCACCGATTGATAGCATCCACCGACATGTCAGGGCATCGCACGCTCCGCTGTCGCCGTACGGTCGGGCTGCTGCTCTTCGGAGTCGCCGCGTTCGCCGGGATGTCCGGCAAGACGGCCTGGCTCCTCGTCACCGACGATCTGCCGGACCATTCGGCCGTCCGGCGCGTTGGCGCACTCCTCATCGTGCTGCTGCTCCTCGGCCTGACCGTGTTGATGGCCGCCGCGCTCCGCAGCCGCGTGGTCATGGATGACTCCGGCGTGGAGCTGGTGACCTCGTTCAAGCGGCACCGCATTCCCTGGAAGAACATCGAACGCGTGACCGTCCATCCCGGATTCCGGGTCTGGCGGGTGCGCGTCTGGGCCGACGGGGTGGGCCGTCTGGCGCTCCTGTGCCCGACCAACGCCGTCAACTCCGGCGTGGCCGTCGGCCCCCGTCCGCTGTCCGGCCTTTCCGGCTACGACGTGGCGCCGCCCAACACGCCCCGCCCGTTGCGCAGGCCGTACGAGGAACTGCGCGCCGAGTGGCTCCGGCGCCGTGCGGCCGCCCAGGCCGGCACGGACTGAACTCAGCCCACGGATGGCTCCTCCCGGCGCATGATCGCCTAACCACCCTTCCGAGGGAGAGGTCTGCCGAGAAGCCCCTCGCCGAGGGGATCCGGGCGCGGACGGCCGGCGGGAGGATCGCCTGGGTCGACGGGCACGGGAAGGGCGATGTTCCAATGGTGACAGCTGAGCCGGAGGCGCGGTCGTCCGCGCGGATCATCGGCGCGCGGTGGAGCACGGCACGCAGGGTGGCCGGTTACTCGGCCGCACTGACCATGTCGCTCTATCTGCTGGTCAAGGTCGTCTGGGTCATCGCGGCCCTGGCCGGTTACGGGCCGGCGGACGTCGGCACCGCCGGGTGGATCACGCTCAACGCGGTCACGGTGGGGATGTCCGCGGTCGGGGTCATGCTGGGACTCGCGTTGGCCCAGCATTGGGGGCGGCGGCTGCCGGCGCTTCCGGTGATCTTCTTCTCCTGGATGGCCGCCGGCTTCCTGGTTCCGATGCTGCCGTACACGGTGACCACCGGGATCCTCGGCGCGGCCGGCGTCGGCCGGCACGGCGGCGAATCCGGACACTCCACGTCCGCGCCCGGGTGGGAGATGGTCTTCATCAGTATCGGTTTCGCCGGCATGGCGCTGGGACTGGCCGTGGCCCTTCCGATCTATCTGCGGGAGAGGTGGCCGAGCCGTTTCCTGGGCCGGATCGGCGGGCACCGGTCTCGCGCCCCGTGGCCGGCCCGGCCGGGGATGATCGTGGCCGCGGCGCTGGGGCTGCTCTGGCTGTACTGGGCGTTCGGCGGGACGATCGGCCTGGACCCCGCCCTTCGCGACCGCTGGGATCTGAACGGGCGGCTGCTGATCGGCAACACGGGACTGTGGGCGTTGATCGGCGGCTGGAGCCTTTCGGCACTTGTCCGCCGTCGTCCCGCCCGGCTGCCGTTGTGGATCCCGATGACGCTGGTGTTCACGGCCTCCGGGTCCCTGTTCGCCTGGGGCTGCTGGAAGCTTCCGCTGGACGTCATCCGCCCCTCGGGCTACGCCGCGGCCGAACTGCCCGTCGTCGGGGTGATCGAGCACGCCCTGAGCATCGGCACGGGCCTCGCTCTGCTGATCGCCGCCCTCGGCTTGAGGTTCCAGCGGGTGGAAGGTGCACAGTCGTCTCCATGAGTACGAGCGCGGGGCTGTTCACCATCGGACAGCTGGCCGAGAGGTGCGGACTGCCGGCGCGGACGATCCGGTTCTGGTCCGACGCGGGGCTGGTGCCACCCGTCGGCCGGTCCGCGGGTGGCTATCGCCTCTATGACGCCGAGTCGGTGGCCCGGCTGGAGCTGGTCCGCACCCTCAGGGACCTGGGTCTCGGGCTGGACGTGGTGGAGGCGGTCCTGTCCAAGGCCGTCACCGTGGGGGAGGTGGCGTCGGCGCACGTCGCCGCGCTCGACGTGGAGATCCGGACGCTGCGGTTGCGCCGGGCGGTGCTCAGCACCGTCGCCGAGCGCGCGAGCACGATTGAGGAGACGTTGCTGATGCACAAGCTGGCCCAGATGTCCGCCCAGGAGCGGCAGCAGATCATCGATGAGTTCGTCCAGTACGTCGTGGCGGACCTCGACCCCGACGCCCCCGCCATGGGGATCGCCGACAGCATGCGGCGGCTGCCCGCGTTGCCCGACGACCCGGCGCCCGAACAGGTGGACGCCTGGATCGAGCTCGGTGAACTCGTCGCGGACGAGGACTTCCGGCGCCGGGTGCGCGCCATGGCGGTCGCCGGACGGGGAGCCGACGAGCTGGAGTTCGGCCCGGACCACCACGCGGTCGTGGAACACGCCGGAGGAGCGCTGGCGGAGGGAGTCGAGCCCGGCTCCGCCCAGGGCAGAGCCGTGCTCGACCGCATCGTCGCCCCGGACACCCCGGCCGTACGGCGGGCCCGGATACTCGAGCAGCTCGAGACGTTCACCGACGCCCGGGTGGAGCGGTACTGGCAGCTACTGGCGATCATCGACGGCCAGGCGCCACCGCCGTCGGCCGTTCCCTGCTTCCAGTGGCTGATCGCCGCCCTCCGTTCCGCCGCGTCCTCCGGACAGGATCTTTGAACCTCGCCGGTCAGGGCGGTGGGGCCTGCGGGAGGGCGACGGTGACGACCAGGCCGCCGCCCTGGTGGGGCTCGGCGTGGGCCGTGCCGCCGTGGGCGGTGGCGATCGCCCGCACGATGGACAGGCCAAGCCCGAAGCCGCGGTCGGCGCCCGGGCGCGCCGCGGCCCGCCGGTCCCGCAGGCGGCGGAACGGCTGGAAGAGGGTCTCCGTCTCGTAGTCCCGTATCACCGGCCCGGAGTTGGTGACCCGCAGCATCGCGCGGCCGTCGGCCTGCCAGGTGCGTACGGACAGCCAGCCGCCGTCCGGGTGGTTGTGCCGGATGGCGTTCTCCACGAGGTTGTGGACGAGCCTTTCGACGAGGTACGGGTCGCCGGTGGTGGGCGCGGAGGCCAGGTCCGGCGGCCGGAGGTCCACCCGCGCCTTGCCCGCGGGCGTCGCCGCGTCCTCGATCACGCTGGCGGCCACGTCGGACAGGTCGACCGGGCGGACCTCGGCCGGGCGGTTCTCGCTGTCGGCGAGCGTGAGCAGGCCGTCGACGAGGCGCTCATGGCGCGCGTTGATCTCGAGCAGGCTCTCGCCCAGCTCACGGGCGTCACGCGAGGCGCCGGGGCGGGTGATCGCCACCTCGATGAGCGCCCGTTTGATCGCCAGCGGAGTGCGCATCTCGTGTGATGCGCTGGCGACGAACCGGCGCTGTCCGTCGAAGGAGCCGTCCAGCCGCTCCAGCATCACGTCGAACGTGTCGGCGAGTTCCTTGACCTCGTCGGCCGGCCCGTGCAGCGCGATGCGTTCGTGCAGCCCGCGTCCGGCCCCGTCCGCTCCGGCGATCCGCCGCGCCGTGTCGGTGATCCTGTGTACGGGACGCAGCGCGCGTCCGGCGAGCATCCAGCCGAGCGCGGTGGCGATGATCCCGACACCGCCCAGCGCCATGGCGCCGCGCGTGAGGAAGGACTCCAGCAGGTGCTCGTGCTGCCGGTGCTGCTCGGCCTCGACCTCCCCGACGAACTGCTGCGGGTTCACCCACCGGCCGTCCTGGAGCTCCACCCGAAGGTCGGCGGGCAGGGACGCGGCCTTGATCATCGACGTTCGCCGGCTGAGGAGGCCGTCGCGGTGGTCCAGGCTCTGCTGCACGAGCAGGTAGGTCACGCCGAGCAGCAAGGTGCCGGCGACGAGGAAGAGGGCCGCGTGGAGTGCGGTCAGCCGGACCCGTACGGTCCAGCGGGCCCGGATCAGCGTCTTCATGGGATGTAGTACCCCGCTCCCGGCAAGGTCCGTACGACGGGAGGGTCACCGAGCTTGCGGCGCAGCTTCATGACGGTGACCCGGACGATGTTGGTGAACGGGTCGATGTGCTCGTCCCAGGCGCGTTCGAGGAGCTGTTCGGCGGAGACGACGGCTCCGTCGGCGCGCAACAGCTCGGCCAGGACGGCGAACTCCCGGTTGCCGAGCGCGATGGGGCGGCCGTCGCGGTGGACCTCCCGCCGCGCCGGGTCCAGGCGGAGGCCGGCCCGGCGGAGCACCGGCGGAGCGGCCGGGCGGGCCCGCCGGACGAGCGCGTGCACCCGGGCCGACAGCTCGGCGAACGCGAACGGCTTGGGGAGGTAGTCGTCGGCGCCCAGGCCGAGCCCCTCCACCCGGTCCCGTAACGTCCCGGCGGCGGTGAGCATCAGGATCCGCGTCCGCGCGCCCGACTCGATCACCGCCGTGCACACCTCGTCGCCGTGGACGACGGGAATGTCGCGGTCCAGGACGACGACGTCGTAGTCGTTCACCCCGAGGCGCTCCAGGGCGGTCTCCCCGTCGTAGGTCACGTCCACGGCCAGCGCCTCGCGGCGCAGCCACTCGGCGATGGCGTCCGCCATCAGCTTCTCGTCCTCGACGACCAGAATCCGCACGTCGTCGGCCCCTTTCCGCCGCTTCGTCCCCATCGTGTCAGGCGCCGTGTGACCTCGGCGTTAATCCGGATCGGGTAACGCCCTGGTTACCTCGCGACCGCTCTACTCCTCCTCGTACGACCCGTGAAACGAGGGAGGAAGACATGGTCCCCGGAATCCGTTCGACGCCGATGGCCGCCGCCGTGCTGTGCGTGGCCGCGACCGTGGCCCTGTCGGGTTGCGGCGGTGGTTCGAGCGGCGGCGTTGACCGGCCCGCGAGCGGCGGTGGCTCGGCGGGCGCCGACACGGACCAGCTGGTGGAGTTCGCCAAGTGCCTGCGCGGCCAGGGAGTCGACGTCGCCGATCCCAAGGCGGGGCAGGGCCTCGCGGAGTGGATCGAGAGCACGGGCGTCGACGCGTCCCGGCTGCGCAAGTCCGGCGCCATGGCCAAGTGCCAGGACAAGCTGCCGCCCGGCATCAAGGCCTATGCCACCGACCCCGCGAAGAAGGACGACCTGCTCTTGAAGTTCGCCCAGTGCATGCGGAAGAACGGCGTGGACATGCCGGACCCCAAGAACGGCCGGCCCGACTTCGGAGACGTTGACCGCGATTCGCCCGAGTACAAGACGGCCTCGGAGAAGTGCCGCAAGGAGCTCCCCGGGCTGGTGCGGTGAAACGCCGGAAGACGGCCGTGGCGGCCGTCACGCTGGTGGCCGTCGGGTGCGGCGGCGTCGCGATGGCGACCGCGATGACCGGCGGCGACGGCGGCGCGCCCGGCGCGCGGAACCTGCCCGCGGCCACCGGCACCGTCACCCGCGGCGACCTCATCGACACCGAGACGGTCGACGGCACGCTGGGGTACGGCGACGAGCGGACGCTCGTCGGAGCCGCGTCCGGGACGGTCACCTGGATCGCCGGTGTGGGCGCCACGGTCAAACGCGGGGGACGGCTGTACGACCTGAACAACGAGCCGGTCACGCTGATGTACGGCGACGAGCCGATGTACCGGACGCTGTCGGAGGGGACCAGCGACGGTCCCGACGTGAAACAGCTCGAACGCAACCTGGACGCCCTCGGCTACGACGCGGGCGTCACGGTCGACGACCACTTCACCGCGGCCACCGCGAGCGCGGTCGAGAAGTGGCAGCAGGACCGCGGGCTGGAGCAGACCGGCGCGGTCGACGGGGCACAGGTGATCTTCGCGCCCGGAGCGGTGCGGATCACCGAACGCAAGGCGGAGCTCGGCGGCCGTACCGTGGCGGGCAAGCCGGTGTTCGAGGTCACCGGCACCGAGCGTCAGATCAGGGTCGACCTGGACACCGACGACCAGCAACTGGCGCGCAAGGGCGCGGCGGTCACCGTCGAACTGCCGGGCGGCAAGACGGCGTCCGGCAGGATCACCAAGGTCGGCATGGTCGCGGTGGCGAAGAAGCCGGGCTCCTCCTCGTCCTCCGCGGAGTCGACGATCGAGGTGGACATCGCCCTCGACGACCCCAGGGACGCCGGGCGGCTCGACAAGGCGCCGGTCAGCGTCGAGCTGCGGAGCGAGCGTCACGAGAACGTGCTGTCCGTACCGGTCGAGGCGCTGCTCGCCCTCAGGGAGGGCGGCTACGGCGTGCAGGTCGTCCGGGACGGCCGGGTCGACGTGGTGCCGGTGCGCACCGGCCTGTACGCGCAGGGGCGCGTCGAGGTCGGCGGGCCGGGACTGGCGCCCGGCGTGAAGGTGGGGGTGCCGGGCAAATGACCGCCGCGGTCGAACTGGAAGGCGTCGGCAAGGACTACCCCGGAGGGGTCACCGCGCTCGAAAACGTGTCGCTGTCCATCGGCGACGGGGAGCTGACGGCCATCGTCGGACCGTCCGGGTCGGGCAAGTCGACGCTCCTGCACCTGATGGGCACGCTCGACCGGCCCTCACGCGGCACCGTGCGCGTCGTCGGCCACGACGTGGGCCGGCTCGGCGACCGGGAGCTGTCCGCCCTGCGGGCGCGGTTCATCGGCTTCGTGTTCCAGCGGTTCCACCTGGCCGACGGCGTGAGCGCGCTGGACAACGTCGCCGACGGCCTGCTGTACGCCGGGCCCGACCTGCGCGTACGCCGCGAGCGGGCCGCCGAGGCCCTGGAGCGGGTCGGCCTCGGCCACCGGCTTCGGCACCGGCCCGGCCAGTTGTCCGGCGGTGAGCGGCAACGCGTGGCCGTCGCCCGCGCGGTCGTCGGCGAGCCGCGGCTGCTGCTCGCCGACGAGCCCACCGGCAACCTCGACACCGCCTCGGGCGCCGAGGTGCTGCGCCTGCTGACCGCGCTCAACGCCGCGGGAACCACCGTCGTGATCATCACCCACGACCTGGAGGTCGCCGGCGCCGTGCCCCGGCGGGTGCGGATGCGCGACGGCGCGGTGGTGGCCGACGACCGCGCCATGACCGCCGGCGGTGAGCCGCGATGAGACTCATCCCGGCCCGGCTACGGCCCCGCGACGCCCTGCGGGTGGGCGCGACCGGCCTGCGCACCCGGCCGACGCGCGTGCTGCTGTCCGCGCTCGGCATCGCGATCGGCATCGCGACCATGGTGGCCGTGCTCGGCATCTCCGAGTCGGGCCGCGCCGACCTGCTGGAGCAGCTGGACCGGTTGGGCACCAACCTGCTCACCGCCTCGCCCGGCGACGCCCTGACCGGGGAGAAGGCCACGCTGCCGGACACCGCCACCGACATGACCGGGCGGATCCCCGGCGTCCGGGCCGTCGCGGCCACCGGCGACACCGACGCCGCGATCCGGCGTACCGACAAGATCCCCAAAGAGGAGACCGGCGGGCTCGTGGTGACCGCGGCAACGCCCGACCTGCCGCGCACGCTGCGGGTGACGGTCGCCCGGGGCACGTGGCTGAACGGGGCCACGTCCCGCTATCCCGCGATCGTCCTGGGCTCGGTCGCGGCGCGGCGGCTCGGCGTCGACGAGCCGGGCGCGCCCGTGTGGGTGGCGAACCGGTGGTTCACCGTCATCGGCGTCCTCGGCCCGGCCCCGCTGGCTCCGGACGTCGAACGCTCCGCCCTCGTCGGCTGGGACACCGCCCGGGAGTATCTCGACTTCGACGGCCACCCCACGACGATCTACGAGCGTTCCGACCCCGGCCAGGTGACGACCGTGCAGTCGCTGCTCGCCCGCACCATCGACCCGGAGAACCCCGAAGAGGTCGACGTGAGCCGCCCGTCGGACGCGCTGGACGCACGCGCCGCCGCGAACGCGGCGTTCACCGACACGCTGCTCGGGCTCGGTGCGGTGGCCCTTCTCGTCGGCGGGGTCGGCGTCGCGAACACCATGGTCATCTCGGTGCTGGAACGCCGCCACGAGATCGGCCTGCGCCGCTCGCTCGGCGCCACCCGAGGGCACGTCCGTACCCAGTTCCTCACCGAGTCGCTCCTGCTGTCCGCCCTGGGCGGGGTCGCCGGAGGGCTGCTCGGCGCCATCGTCACGATCGCGTACGCGCTGACGCGCGGCCTTCCGGTCGCGCTGCAGTGGCAGGTGTTCGCCGGAGCGTTCGCCGCGACCCTGCTCGTCGGGACGGTCGCCGGCCTCTATCCCGCCGTCCGCGCCGCCCGCGTCTCGCCCACGGTCGCGCTCAGCACGACCTGACCCGCCCCGTGCCCGGCGGGCTCGTCCCACCGGGCACGGGGCGACCCTCGTCACGGCCCGCCGGTTCGACCTCGAGGGTCCACGTGGCGCCGTGCCCGGTGAGGAAGTCCAGGAAGCCGATCGGGTCATAGGCCTGGGCCGGGGCCGGTACGCCGGGCTCGGCTCCGTCGACGACGAGCCGCCGCGCGCTCTCGACCGCCATGACGGCGGTGGAGCCGTACGTGTCCGGCCCCGACACCACGCCACGGGCCGACCGCCCGTCGCGGCCGGTGGCCTCGACCACGACGGTCCACCGCCCGGCGAGGCGCGCGTCCTCGGACGGTCCGTCGGGCACGCTGTCCACCAGCTCGGGAGTGACCGCGGAGAAGGCGGCCACCAGTTCCGCCCCGACCACCCCCTCCACGTACCGGGCGGGCACGTGCCGGGGAACGGTGACGACACCGGGCAGGGGGAACCGGGCGGCCGGAACCGGTCCCGGACCGCACGGGAAGACGACCGACGTTTTCCGGACCGGGACGTCCGGAAGCCAGTCGCCGTCGCGAAAGGTGAGGCCACCGCCGGTCAACGTGCCGAGGTTCGCGAGCGCGGAGCGCAGCGTGCCGCGAGACGGCGCGGCGCCGCTGCGGGTCAGGTCCAGGGCGATGACGAGCTCGGTGACCGGCGCGACCCGCCGGGCGGCCAGGTGTGCGATGAGGTCACTGGGCAGGCCGTCGTCGTTCACGCCGGGCACCACGGTCACCCCGGCGTTCGCGGCCTCCGCCGCGAACGTGTCGTGGATCCGCTTCAGGTAGAGCTGTTCGCCCGCGATATCCACGTAGTGACAGCCGGCCCTGATCGCGGCGCGCACCACCGCCTCACCGGACGCGATGAACGGGCCCGCGCAGTTGATCACCGCGTCGCAGCCGCGAAAGGCGCCGGCGAGCGCGGCGGTGTCGTCGACACCGGCGACGTGCGTCTCGGCCTCCACCGCCGCGGCCTCGGCCGCCGCCTCGCGGAGGCGGGCGAGGCCGCGCCCCACCAGCACGGTGCCGATGCCCCGTCGGGCCAGCTCGGCGACGACGAGCCTTCCGGTATATCCGTTCGCCCCATAAACGGCGATCTTCATGTGGTTCTCTCCTCGCGTTCGGATGGGTCAACGCTAGGAACCGGCCTTGAGACGATCAATGCGCGAGAATGCTCGATGAATACTCCAGCGTCTCGATCATCGGCGTTACGGTGACTTTCATGGACGTGCTCAGTGACGCGATCACCGCGATGCGGTCGGGAAGGCCGCACTCGGCGCGCACCGGAAGGCGCGGCCGGTGGGCCGTACGCCACTCGTCGTTCGCGGGAGCGGGCTTCCACGTGGTCCTGCGGGGAGCGTGCCGGCTGACCTCCGGCGTGGGCCCGCCGATCATGCTCGGTACGGGCGACGCGGTGCTGCTGCCGCACGGGAGCGCCCACGAGCTCGCCGACGGCTTCACCGATCCGCCGGCCGATCCTCCGGTCACCTCGCTGGCCGACGTCGAGGACCAGGTCTCGCTGGACGGCCACGGCGACTCCGTCGTGCTGCTCTGCGGCGCCTACCTGGTCGACGGGACCCGCCGGCACCCTCTGCTGGACGAGCTTCCGCAGATCATCCACCTGCCGGCCCGCGTCGGGTGCCATCCGTCGTTGCGCGCCGCGATCGACCTGCTCGGCACCGAACTCGAACGGCGCCGTCCGGGAGCGGACGCCGTCCTGCCGTCGCTGCTCGACGCGCTACTGGTCTACATGGTGCGCGGCTGGCTCGACGAGCAGCCGGAGGAACACGCGGCCGGCTGGACCGCGGCGCTACGCGATCCACGCATCGTGGCGGCCCTGAACGCGCTCCACGACGATCCGGCCCGGCCGTGGACGGTCGAGGAGCTCGGGGCCCGGGCGGGGATGTCCCGCGCGGCCTTCTCCCGGCGGTTCACCGCGCTGGTCGGCAGGCCGCCGCTGGGCTACCTGACCTGGTGGCGGATGACTCTCGCCGCCGGGTTGCTGCGCGACTCCGACCTGCCGCTGAGCGCCGTGGCGGCACGGGTCGGCTACGGCTCGGAGTACGCGTTCGCGGGCGCCTTCAAACGAGCGTTCGGGCTCGCCCCCGGCCGTTACCGGAAGCAGCGGCCCTGAGACCCGTCGCAGAGCGGAGCGCGGGTCACGACGGCGACGGCTTCTCCGCGGGCGGGTCCTCGCCGAGGCCGGAAAATGGCGTGCGCCGGTGAGAGCCGCGCCCTGATACTTGGGCGCTGGTACGACCGGTCGTCGTTCACCCATCGAGCGTAGAAAGGATCGAAGCCCATGGCCGCCACGACTCGTCTGGATCTGGCCGCGGTCCGCAACATCGGGATCATGGCCCACATCGATGCGGGCAAGACGACGACCACCGAGCGGATTCTGTACTACACCGGCGTCTCGTACCGGATCGGCGAGGTCCACGACGGCGACACGCTGATGGACCACACCGAACAGGAGCGCGAACACGGCATCACGATCACGTCCGCCGCGACCACCTGTCACTGGACGGTCGACGGCGCCGAGCACGCCGTCACCATCATCGACACTCCGGGCCACGTCGACTTCACCGTCGAGGTGGAGCGCTGCCTGCGGGTGCTCGACGGCGCCGTGGCGGTGTTCGACGGGGTCGCGGGCGTGGAGCCGCAGTCCGAGACCGTCTGGCGCCAGGCCGACCGGTACGGCGTGCCGCGGATCTGCTTCGTCAACAAGCTCGACCGCGCGGGAGCCGACTTCCCGGCCTGTGTCGACATGATCGCCGACCGGCTCGGGGCGGTGCCGCTGGTCGTGCAGTTGCCGATCGGGGCCGAGGCCGGCTTCACCGGTGTCGTCGACCTGGTCCGCATGAAGGCCTGCGTCTGGCACGCCGAGGCCCGCCTCGGTGAGGCGTACGAGGTCATCGACATCCCGGCCGCGTACGCCGGGGCCGCCGGAGAGTGGCGCGACCGGCTACTGGAGACGGTCGCCGAGCACGACGAGGAGATGATGCGGCTGTACGCCGAAGGGCGGGAGCCGTCCGAGGAGCGCCTGCACGCGGCGATCCGGCGGGTCACCATCGCCTCCGGCACGTCGGCGGGCGTCACGGTCACGCCGGTGCTGTGCGGCACCGCGTTCAAGAACAAGGGCGTCCAGCCCCTGCTCGACGCGGTCGTGCGCTATCTGCCGTCACCGCTCGACGTCGAGGTCCTCGACGACGAGCGAGGCGGCCGCATCGCGCCGTCCGACGACGAGCCGCTGGCCGCCCTGGCGTTCAAGATCGTGACCGATCGGCACCTCGGCGCGCTGGCGTTCGTCCGGATCTACTCCGGCCGGCTGGAACCGGGCGCGACGGTGCTCAACTCCGCGAGCGGCCGGAAGGAACGGATCGGCCGGATCTTCCGGATGTACGGGGCCAGGCGGCAGGAGCTGGACTCGGCGGGCGCCGGCGACATCGTCGTCCTCATGGGGCTGAAGGCCACCACGACCGGCGACACGCTGTGCGACGACCGGCGCCCGGTGGTCCTGGAGTCCATGGACCTGCCGGAACCCGTCATCGAGGCGGCCGTGCGCCCCACGTCCAGGGCGGACGAGGAGCGGCTGCTGCCGGCGCTCCAGCGGCTCGCCGCGGAGGACCCGTCCTTCAGGGTGCGCACCGACCGGGAGACCGGCCAGACCGTCATCGGCGGGATGGGCGAGTTGCACCTGTCGATCCTCGTCGACCGGATGGCGCGGGACCTCGGGGTACGGGCCGAGCTCGGCCGCCCCCGGGTCGCCTACCGGGAGACCATCCGCAGACCGGTCGCGCAGGTCGGCCACACGCATCGGAAACAGACAGGAGGCAGGGGACAGTTCGCCAAGGTGCAGATCTCGATCGAACCGATCGCGGACGGCTATGAGTTCGTGAACAAGGTCACCGGGGGCCGCATCCCGAAGGAGTTCATCCCGTCGGTGGACGCCGGCTGCCAGGACGCGATGCAGGCCGGCATCGTGGCCGGGCATGAGATGACGGGCGTACGCGTCACGCTTCTCGACGGCGCCTTCCACGAGCAGGACTCCTCCGAGCTCGCGTTCCGGCAGGCCGGGTACCACGCGTTCCGCGAGGCCGCCCGCCAGGCGGCACCCGTGCTCCTGGAACCGGTGATGGCGGTCGAGGTCATCGCGCCCGACAGCGCGATGGGCGAGGTCATCGGCGACCTGAACGCACGCCGCGGCCACATCCAGGCCATGGACGAGCGGGCCGGCGCCCGCCTGATCCGGGCACTGGTGCCGCTGTCGGAGATGTTCGGTTACGTCAGTGATCTGCGCAGCCGGACCTCGGGCCGGGGGAGCCACTCGATGCAGTTCGACTCCTACGCCGAGGTCCCGCGCGGCCTGACCGAGGCGATCATCGCCAAGGCGTGACCTGGTGCGTTCCGCCGCGAGCGGCGGAACGCACCCGGCGGGTGCCGGCAGCATGCCCGCACCCGCCGCGTTCGGCTTCGCCACCGGTCACGCGGAGGCGCGGCGTGGCCGGAGCAGGACGAAGACGACGACGGCGCACAGGGCGGTGACCAGGGCGACGCCGCTGAGGGCGGAGTGCCAGGCGTCGGTGAAGGCGGCGCGTTCCGCGGGGGCGACCTCGCCCGCCGCGATCCGCGCCGCCGCGGCCGACGATCCGGTCTCGTCCTGGATGAGGCTGACCAGCACCGCTCCGAACACGGCGATGACCAGGGCCTCGGCCGCACCGCGCACGGTGTTGAGGAAGCCCGCCGCCGTCCCGGCACGGGCGGATTCGACGATGTTCATGGCCTGGCCGTCGGTGATTCCGAACGACAGGCCCATCCCGACACCGATCAGCGACAGCGGGCCGAGCAGCCCGGCCGTGCCGATGCCGGGATGCAGCACGGTCAGCCAGGCGTTGCCCGCCGCGACCAGGCCCAGCGCCACCGTGATCAGAGCCCGGCCGGGCACGCCGCGGGTCACCAGCCAGCCGCCCAGCGGCGGAACGACCAGGACCGGCGCGGTCAGCATGAGCATCGTCACGCCCGCCTCGCTCGCCGGCACTCCGTCCACGCCTTGCAGGTAGGTGGGCAGGAAGACCAGCACACCGACGAATCCGATCGAGGTCGCCAGGGTGCCCAGGCACCAGCCCATGAAGGGGAGGTTCCGGATCAGCGTCAGGTCCAGCACCGGGTGGCCGCCGCGGCCTTCCACCACGCCGAAGGCCACCAGAAGGACGGCTCCCGCGACCAGCGCGACCAGCACCGGCGCGGCGCTCCAGCCCTGCTCCGGGCCTCGCATGACGCCGAACATGAGTGCGGCGAGCCCGCCGACGAACGTGGTGATCCCCGCGCTGTCCACGTGGGGGCGCTCCCCGGCCCGCGACTCGGGAGCGAACCGGCTGCCCGCCAGGACCAGCAGGCCGACGACCACGTAGGCGCCGAACGTGCCGCGCCAGCCGAACCCGCCGATCATCCAGCCGGACAGGCTCGGGCCGATCGCGATGCCGACGCCCGCCATGGTGCCCATTCCGGCGAACGCACGGGTGCGCGCGGCACCGTCGAACGTTGAGGCCAGGATCGCCCCACCCGCGGCCATCATCCCCGCGGCCCCCGCGCCGGCCAGCAGCCGTGCCGCGTCCAGCAGCCAGATGCCGTTCGCGACCGCGCCGGCCAGCGCGGCCACCGTGAACAGGGCCGCGCCGAGCGTGAAGACGCGGCGGCGGCCGAACAGGTCGGCCAGCGAGCCGCACACGAGCGTGCACGCGGCGAACGTCAGGTTGTATCCGGCGACCACCCACTGCAGGGCCGGCCCCGACACTTCCAGGTCGTCGCCGATGCGGGGGACCGCCACGGCGGTGCCCGCGATCGACATGGCCAGCGCGAGGACGCCGAGCAGCACGGTGACCGCCGTCACCGGCGGGCTCACCCGTCTCGCGGGCCGCGCGCCGACACTGATGGTGCCCACAGATCCCTCCCCGTCGTCGATGAGGCCACCATCCTGAAACCTCAACCAATATTGAGGTCAAGTCGTCAAGTACGGCGGCGCTGTGAGTCGCTCGGCGAGCGGCTCTACATTCACAAGCGGTTCCACAAAGATGTCAATGCCGCGGACGGCGTTCCCGCGGCCTGAAACGACGGCGACCATCGGCCGGAGAACCGGAGAAAAAGTGCCGGGCGCGATTTCTCAGTAGCGCCTCCGGTGCTCTTCCTGCTCGACGACGGCCTCGCGGTCGGCGAGGCGGCGCAGCCCGCTCAGCGGCCGGGACATGCGGCGGTTCCCCGCCAGCCGGGTCGCGTTGCGGTCCAGCCAGGCCCAGTAACCCGCGGTGAAGGGGCAGGCGTCCGGCCCGAGCCGGATCCGCGGGTCGTACCGGCAGTCCCGGCAGTAGTCGCTCATCGCGTTGATGTACGCGCCCCCGGCGGCGTACGGCTTGGTCGCCGCGACGCCGCCGTCCGCGTACTGGCTCATGCCGATGACGTTCGCCGGCATGACCCACGGGTGGCCGTCGACGAAGGCGGTGGCGAACCACTCGGTGAGCGCGCGCGGCGCGAAGCCGCGCTGCAGGGCGAAGTTGCCCAGCACCATCAGCCGCTGGATGTGATGGGCGTACGCGCGGTCGCGTACCCCGGCCAGCGCCGTGCGCAGGCAGCGGGCGCTCACCCGGGACGGGTCCAGCCGCCGCCACCAGTCCGGCAGCGGGGTGCGCGCGTCCAGCGCGTTGCGGCCGAGGTAGGACGGCCCCAGGTACCAGTACAGGTGCCAGATCCACTCCCGCCAGCCCAGGATCTGCCGGACGAACCCCTCCACGCTGTTCAACGGCGCCTCGCCGCTCCGCAGGCGGGCCTCGGCCTCGCGGACGACCGCGAGCGGGTCGAGCAGGCCGAGGTTCAGCGGCGCCGAGAGGAGGGCGTGCGACATCGTCCAGTCGCCGGCGAGCATCGCGTCCTGGTGCGGTCCGAACGAGGCGAGCCGCGTCGTGAGGAACCTCCGCAGCGCCCGCCGCGCCTCGTCGTGGGTGGCGGCGAACAGCCGCGGCCCGTCCACGCCGACCGGGCGGATCCGCCCGGCGCGCAGCAGCCGGTCCAGGTCGTCTCGTACGCCCCGGTCGACCTCGTCCTCGCGCGGCCGGTAGGCCCTCGGCACGCCGAGGGCGGCCCGGTGCGGCGGCGGCTCACGGTTGTCGCGGTCGAGGTTCCACGTCCCGCCGACCGGGTCGCCGTCGGGCTCCACCAGAATCGCGAACCGGCGCCGCTGGTCCCGGTAGAAGTCCTCCATCACCAGGCGTCCCCGCCCGTCCGCCCAGGCGGCGAAGTCCCTCCTCGACCGGATGAATCCCGGCGTGGGCAGCTCGGCCTCGACCCGCCCCTCCTCGATCAGGCCCGCGACCAGCCGTTCCGCGGCGTGGGAGCCGGGTTCGTGCACGACGACCGGCCGCCCGAACCGCGCCAGGCCCTCCCGGTACGTGCGCGCCCGGACCAGCGTCGCCCGGTCACCGAGTTCCCCGGCGAGGTGCCGCATCGCCGACAGGACCAGGTGCAGCTTCTGCCGGTGGAAGGGCCGCCGCGCCAGCGCGGCCTCCGACTCGATCAGCAGCACCTCCCGGCCCCGGTTCTCCGGCGTCGCGTGGAAGTGCCGGCCGAGCTGGTCCCCGAACAGCCACAGTGGCGTTTCGTCCCCCATGACCAGGAGTGTTACCGCTCAGGCGCGCCCGGACGCCTGCGCTACGCCTCCCGCGTGTCGTAGGCCGTGCGGGCGCGCTCGATCTGCGCGACGTGGTCATCGGCCCAGCGCACGAGCGTGCCCACCGTGTCGAGCAGGGTGCGCCCCATCGGGGTCAGGGCGTACTCCACGCGCGGCGGCACGACCGGGTACACGGTCCGGGACACGATGCCGTCGCGTTCGAGGCCGCGCAGGGTGACGGTCAGCATGCGCTGGCTGATGCCCTCGACGCCGCGCTTGAGCTCGGTGAACCGCAGTGTTCGCTCGCCGAGCACGAAGACCACGTAGAGGGACCACTTGTCGCCGATCCGGCCGAGGATGTCGCGTGCCTGACAGGTGACCGACGGCGGGGGTTCCGGTGCGTGAGTCTGTGCCGCGGCAGGTCGGGCCATGGTTATCTCCAGGTGCCTGAGGCAGAAAAACATGCCTTCTTGTGCGGTCTGGCGGGTCGTCCCAGGATAGATCCAGTTCCAGTCAGGAACCATTTCTCGAAACGTAACCAAAGCACTTTTCATAATCGGGAGAGACGATGACGGTCGAGCTGGTGGAGATTCCCGGATATGTGGCCGGCACGTGGACGGTCGACCCCGTCCACTCGGACGTGGGCTTCGTCGTCCGGCACGTGATGGTGAGTAAGGTGCGCGGCCACTTCACGAGCTTCGAGGGCCGGGTCGTCACCGCGGAGAACCCGCTGGAGTCCAGCGTGACCGCGACGATCGACCTGGCGTCCATCGACACGAGCAACGAGCAGCGGGACGCCCACATCCGTTCCGCCGACTTCTTCGACGTCGAGAAGTACCCGACCATGACGTATCGCTCGACCGGGATCCGGCGCGACGGCGACGACCTGGTGCTGGACGGCGAGCTCACCCTCAAGGGCGTGACCCGCCCGGTGCCGCTCACGCTGGAGGTCAACGGGTTCGGTCCCGACCCGATGAACGAGGGCGGCACGCGCGCCGGCTTCACCGCCACCGGGGAGATCAACCGGATGGACTTCGGGGTCAGCTTCAACAGCCCCGTCCCCGGCGGCGGTGTCTTCGTCTCGGAGAAGGTTCAGATCGTCCTGGAGATCGAGGCGGCGCTCGAAACCGGCGGCTGAGGCGCCGGGAGCCGCGCGAGGCCGGATCGGACGTCGATGTCGGATTCCCGCCGGATATCGCCGGTGTACGGCTGGTGGACTGCCCTCATGACATCTGACATCAAGGCCAGGGCCGAGCTCTTCCACGCGCTGCACGACGGGCTCCTGGTCCTGCCCAACGCCTGGGACGCCGTCAGCGCCCGCCTCGTGGCGGACGCCGGCGCCCGGGCGGTCGCCACCACGAGCGCCGGGGTCGCCTGGAGCCTGGGCGCCCCCGACGGCGACGCCCTGGGGCGGGACCGGGCCGTCGGCCTCATCGCCCGGGTCGCCGCCGCCGTCGACGTCCCGGTGAGCGCCGATGTCGAGGGCGGCTACTCCGACACGCCCGACGGAGTGGCGAAGACGGTCGAGGGGGTGCTCGCGGCCGGGGCCGTGGGAGTCAACCTCGAGGACGCCGCCGGCCCGGCGACGCTGCGCGACCTCGCCGAGCAGGCCGAACGCATCGCGGCCGCCCGCCGGGCCGCCGACGCCGCGGACGTTCCGCTCTTCCTCAACGCCCGCATCGACACCTATCTCCGGGGCGTCGGCGACCCGGACACCCGCCTGCGCGACACGCTGATCCGCGCGGCGGCCTACGCCGACGCGGGCGCGAGCGGGATCTTCGTCCCGGGCGTGACCGACGCCGGGACCGTGGCCGCGCTCGCCGAGGGGACGACGCTGCCCCTGAACGTGATGGCCGGGCCGGGCGCGCCCGACGTCGCGACGCTGGCGGAACTCGGCGTCTCGCGGATCAGCCTGGGGTCCTCGATCGCCCAGGCGGCCTACGCGGTCGTGCGGCGCGCCGCACGCCAGGTGCTGTCGAGCGGCACGTACGACGAACTCGCCGACGCTCTGGACTATGGCGAGTTGAACGCCCTGTCCGGATGAGCGCTCACCCCGAAACCGGCGCGGAACCGTCGGGAGGCCTGGCCCGCCGCGCGGCGGGCCAGGCCTCCCGACGGTCTCTCAGGCGGCGGGGGAGGGCGCCGGGGCCTCTTCGGGCCGCGCCTGCTCCTCCGCGACCGGAACCGGGGGCCGCCGCAGGACCGCGGCCGTGAGGACGAGCGCGGCGACCAGCAGGCCGGCGCCGATGCCGAACGCCACGTGGAAGCCGCCGGTCAGGGCCGTGGCGCGGTCGTGCCCGGCGCCGGTCAGCCCTCGCGTGCGCGCCGCCGCGAACGTGGACAGCACCGCCACGCCGAGCGCCCCGCCGACCTGCTGGGAGGTGTTGAACAGCCCCGAGACGAGGCCCGCGTCGCCGGCGCCCGCGCCGGACATGCCCAGGGTCGTGAGCGCGGAGGTCGCCAGGCCGAAGCCGCCCGCCAGCAGCATCGTGGGCAGCAGGTCCACGGCGTAGCCGGCGTGGACGGGCAGGCGGGTGAGCAGCCCGATGCCGACGACCAGCAGGGCGATCCCGGCGAGCAGCACGCGGTGCTCGCCGAAGCGCGCGTTGAGCCGCGCGGACAGGACCAGCGAGACGGTCGCGATCGCCAGGGCGGCCGGCAGCATGGCCAGCCCGGTCCCCGCCGCCCCGTAGCCGCGTACCTGCTGCAGGTAGAGGGCGATGAGGATCTGGAACCCGAACAGCGCCGAGACCATCAGGACCTGGACGGCGTTGGCGCCCGCGACGGTCCGCGACCGGAAGATCTCGAGGGGCAGGAGAGGCGCCGCCGCCGTGGCCTGCCGTACGACGAACCCGGCGAGCAGCATGAGCGCGAGCGCGCCGTAGCCGAGCGTGTGCGCGGAGCCCCAGCCGTACCGGCTCGTCTCCACGATCGTGTAGACGCCGAGCATCAGTCCGGCGGTCACCAGCAGGGCGCCGGGCAGGTCGGCTCCCGCGCGGAGGCCGAGGCCCTGGTCGGGCTCCAGCACCCGTACGGCCAGGAGCGCGGCGGCGGCGCCGATCGGCAGGTTGATGAAGAAGATCCAGTGCCAGCTCACGGCCTCGGTGAGGACCCCGCCGAGCACCTGGCCGATCGACGCGCCCGCGGCGCCGACGAAGGCGTAGGCGCCGATCGCCCGGCCACGTTCACGCGGCTCGGGGAAGTGCGTCACGATCATGCCGAGGCTGACCGCCGAGGTCATCGCCCCGCCCACGCCCTGGACGAACCGGGCGGCGATGAGCATGTCCTGGCCGGTGGACACGCCGCAGAGCAGGGACGCGACGGTGAAGACCGCCAGGCCCGCGACGAACATCCGCTTACGCCCGACGAGGTCGCCGAGGCGTCCCGCCAGCAGCAGGAGACCGCCGAAGGCGATCATGTACGAGTTGACGGTCCAGGTGAGGTTCGAGGCGGAGAAGCGCAGGTCACTCTGGATCGCGGGGAGAGCGACGGTGACGATGCTGCCGTCGAGAACGATCATCAGCATCGCGGCGCAGAGCGCGACGAGTGCGGCGGTACGGGAGGGGCGAGACATCGAGAACGGCTCCTGTTCGCGTGGGCGACAGGAGAGACCGTAACAGATAGTTTTGAAGTAGACGATCCCGAGTGGATCTAAATTTTCTTCTGGCGCGTCCGCCGCACCGGCTGCTCGCTCTCCACGGGCGTGGACAGATGGCCCGTGACCAGCCCGGTCAGCGCGTTCAGGAACACCTCGCGCTGCTCGTCGGGGATCGCGTCGAGCACCTCACGGTGCACCCGGTCGGCGATCTTCATCCCGGCGGCGACGGCGCGTTCGCCCGCCTCGGTCACCGCGATGATCCGCGCCCGCCGGTCGGTGCTCGACGGCCGGCGCTCGGCGAGCCCGGCCTTCTCCAGCTCGTCGACGGTCACCACCATCGTGGTCTTGTCCAGGTCGGAGATCTTGGCGAGCTGGATCTGGGTGCGCTCGGCCTCCTGGGCGTGGAACAGCACGCAGTACTCGCGCGGTGTGATGCCGATCTCGGTGAAGGCCGCCGCCATCTGCGTTTCGAGCACGTGGCTGGCCTGGGAGAACAGGAAGGACAGGTCGACGACGGTCCGGCTCGGGGCGCTCGCGGTCATGCTCGGAGTCTATGCGGTCCGATCGGAGCCGGATTATCCACGACGGACCGATCGATGGAATCGCGGACGCGCCGGAGGGGTTGAGGTGATCGCGTCACGGGGACGCCAGCACACGGAGCGGGGATACCGACATGCACGGTGAGTACAAGGTGCCCGGAGGCAAGCTCGTGGTCGTCGACTTCGACCTCGAGGACGGCCGGCTGCGGCACGCGCTGGTCAGCGGCGACTTCTTCCTCGAACCCGACCACGCCCTGGAACGGATCACCACGGCGCTGAACGGCCTGCCCGCCCACCTGGAGGCCCGCGACATCGCCGCCCGCATCGACGCGCAGCTGCCGCCGGGCACGATGATGCTCGGGTTCTCCGCCGAGGCCGTGGGCATCGCCGTACGCCGGGCGCTGACCGACGCGAGCGACTGGCGCGACTACGACTGGCGGCTCGTCCACGAACCCCCGCAGGACCCCGCGCTGCACATGGCGCTCGACGAGGTCCTCACCGAGGAGGTCGGCGCCGGACGCCGGCCGCCGACGCTGCGCGTGTGGGAGTGGGCCGCGCCCGCGGTGGTGATCGGCAGCTTCCAGTCGCTGCGCAACGAGGTGGACGCCGAGGCGGCGCGCCGGCACGGGGTCACGGTGGTCCGGCGGATCAGCGGCGGCGGCGCGATGTTCATCGAGCCGGGCAACACGATCACCTACTCGCTGTACGCCCCGGCCACCCTCGTCCAGGGCATGAGCTTCGCCGACAGCTACGCGTTCCTCGACGACTGGGTGCTGGGCGCCCTCGGCGAGCTCGGCATCCGCGCCTGGTACCAGCCGCTCAACGACATCACCTCCGACCAGGGCAAGATCGCCGGAGCCGCGCAGAAGCGGCTCAGCTCGGGCGCCGTCCTGCACCACGTGACCATGTCCTACGACATCGACGCGGACAAGATGCTCGATGTTCTGCGGATCGGCCGGGAGAAGCTGTCGGACAAGGGCATCAAGAGCGCGCGCAAGCGCGTCGACCCCCTGCGGCGCCAGACCGGCCTGCCGCGGTCGGAGATCATCGACCGGATGATCGGTCATTTCCGCGGCCGGTACGGGCTGACCGGCGACCGGCTCACCGAAGAGGAGCTGGGCGCCGCCGAGAAGAGAGTGGCCGGCAAGTTCGGCACGGACGAGTGGACCGCCCGGGTGCCCTGAACGAGGGTTCGATGCGCGCGGGCGCCGCGCGTTCGATTGGATGGCCGGGTAGCCAGATGAGACGGAGGCAAAGGGATGTCCGACAGCGTGCGGCTTGACCAGACCGACGAGTGGCGGGCGCTGCGGCGGCACTACGAGGAGACGCACGAGCTGCAGCTGCGCGAGTTGTTCGCCGCCGACCCCGAGCGCGGGAGCCGGTACTCGCTGGAGGCCGGCGACCTGTACGTCGACTACTCGCGCAACCGGATCACCGACGAGACGCTGCGGCTGCTGCGTGAGCTCCTCGCCGCCCGCAAGGTGACCGAGCTGCGCGACGCGATGTTCTCGGGGAGGAAGATCAACTTCACCGAGAAGCGCGCGGTGCTGCACGTCGCCCTGCGCGCGCCGCGCGACGCGGTCATCGAGGTGGACGGGGAGAACGTCGTGCCCGCCGTGCACGAGGTCCTCGACCGGATGGCCGCCTTCTCCGCGCAGGTGCGGTCGGGGGAGTGGACCGGGGCGACCGGCAGGCCGATCCGCAACGTCGTCAACATCGGCATCGGCGGCTCCGACCTCGGCCCGAAGATGGCGTACGAGGCGCTGCGCCCGTACACCGACCGGACGCGCGTGTTCCGCTTCGTGTCCAACGTCGACGGCGCCGACCTGCACGAGGCCGTCCGCGACCTCGACCCGGCCGAGACGCTGTTCATCATCTCCTCCAAGACCTTCACCACGGTCGAGACGATCACCAACGCCACCTCGGCGCGGCAGTGGCTGGTGTCGGCCCTCGGCGAGGACGCCGTGGCCAAACACTTCGTCGCCGTCTCCACGAACGCCGACCAGGTGGCCAAGTTCGGCATCGACACCGCCAACATGTTCGGCTTCTGGGACTGGGTCGGCGGCCGGTACTCCTTCGACTCGGCCATCGGCCTGTCGCTGATGGTCGCGATCGGCCCGGAGCGCTTCCGCGAGATGCTCGACGGTTTCCACCTGATGGACGAGCACTTCCGTACGGCGCCGCCGGAGCGGAACCTGCCGATGCTGCTCGGCCTGCTCGGCATCTGGTACGACGACTTCTACGACGCCCAGACCTACGCCGTGCTGCCCTACAGCCACTACCTGTCGCGGTTCACCGACTACCTCCAGCAGCTCGACATGGAGTCCGACGGCAAGTCGGTCGACCGTTCGGGCCGGCCGGTGACCTGGCAGACCGGTCCGGTCGTGTGGGGCACGCCGGGCACCAACGGCCAGCACGCCTACTACCAGCTGCTCCACCAGGGCACCAAGCTCGTGCCGGCCGACCTCATCGGCTTCGCCCGGCCCATCGACGAGCTGGACGAGCTGAAGGGGCAGCACGACCTGCTGATGGCCAACCTCTTCGCGCAGGGACAGGCGCTGGCGTTCGGCAAGACCGCCGAGGAGGTCGCCGCCGAGGGCGTGCCGGCCGAGCAGGTGCCGCACCGCACGTTCCCCGGCAACCGGCCGACCAACACGATCCTGGCCACCGAGCTGACGCCGTCGGTGCTCGGCCAGCTGATCGCCCTGTACGAGCACAAGGTGTTCGTCCAGGGGGCGATCTGGGGGATCAACTCCTTCGACCAGTGGGGCGTCGAGCTGGGCAAGGTGCTCGCCAAGAACCTCGAGCCCCGGCTGACCGGCGCGGCCGACACCGGCGACCTGGACGGCTCGACCGCGACCCTGGTGGAGCGCTACCGGCGGCTGCGCGGACGCTGAGCGCCGCGGCGGATGCCCGGCCCGCCGGCCGGGCGTCCGCACGCGTCACGAGTCGGACGGCTTGGGCTGCCGCTTGCGGGTCCGCGTGGGAGCGGTGTCGTCGCCGGACGGCCCGGCCTGCTTCTTGCGGGTCCGCGCGGACGTCGTGTCGGCGGACACCTCGGGCGGCTTCTTGCGGGTCCGCAGCGGAGCCGTGTCGCCCGCGGACGGCTCGGGCTTCTTCCCTCCGGCGACGATCACGTCGCGGGAGGTGTCGGTCACGATCTCGGCGGCCGTCCGGGGCCGGGCCGCGGGCTTGTCCTCGCTCGGCGGCGGCTCGGGGTACGCGCCCGCCGTGATGCCGCGCTCGGCGCGCGGCGCGACGGGCGTCTCCTCCGCCGTGCCGGGAACCGGACGCCAGGGAGGCGGCGCCTCGTCGTCCTCGTCCGTCGTACGGCTCCGCCCGCCGAACAGCCGCTGGTCCAGCGTTACGCGCCCGCCTCCGCCGGCCGCGAACACCAATGACGCCAGGCCGAGGACGAGGACCAGCTCGAAACCGTTCTGGACCTTCCCGTTGTCCACCAGGAAGATGCCGTGCTCGGCGTGCACGAAGATCAGGGCACCCGCCATGTCGAGGAAGAGCAGCGTCCCGGCGACCGGCAGCGCGATGCCGAGGATCAGCGCCGCGCCGCCCAGCAGCTCGACGAACGTCGAGTAGACCGCCGCGGCGGTCGGCAACGGGGTGCCCATCGCGTCGAGGTTCCGCCCGGTGGCGGTCACCCCGACCTGGATCTTCTGCCACCCATGGGCCAGGAACACCGTGCCGACACCACATCGGGCGAGCAGCGCGACGACGTCGTATATCGGCCGATTACGCATGACAATCCTTCCTGCGGACGTATCCGTCAGATCATCCGCTCCGGACCGATTCGGCGTCCACTCGGTCAGGTCCGCCGTTGCCCGATCGTGAATTTGCACGCCCGGATCCGCGGAGCCCATGACGGGCGAGGCGACGCGCTGCGCCGAGACGGCGAACGCGACCCGTGAACCTGCCATCATGACCGAGCGAAGCGAGGGAATCGAAGGCACGGCCCTGTGGTCACTCCCCCCGACGAAGGAGGTTTCATGACCGGCACGCGAACCGAGGACACGCCTGCCCCGAGCGGCCCCGGCTATGCCGTCGAGGAGCAGCTGATCGCCGCCGGGGCCGCATGCGTCGCGGGCGTCGACGAGGTCGGCCGGGGAGCCTGGGCCGGGCCGGTCGTGGTCTGCGCGGCCGTCACCCGCATGGACGCCCCGCCGGAGGGCCTCACCGACTCCAAGATGCTCACGCCGCGCCGCCGCGCCGCGATCGCCGAGGTCCTCGAGGACTGGCTCGCCGCCTACGCGTTCGGCGCCGCGAGCCCGGAGGAGATCGACGACGTGGGCATGACCGAGGCGCTGCGCCGGGCGGCCGTACGCGCGCTGGAGGCACTGCCCGAACGCCCGGACGCGGTGATCCTCGACGGCGCCCACAACTTCCTCGGCGACCGGGCGGCCTCCGACGGGCGGCCGTGGCCGGTCCGCACCGAGATCAAGGCCGACCTGCGGTCGGTGTCGGTGGCGGCGGCGTCCGTGCTGGCCAAGGTGCACCGCGACACGCTGATGGCCGGGCTGGGACACGAGGAGTACGGCTTCGCGGCCAACGCCGGCTACCCCTCGCCCGTGCACCAGGACGCGCTCCGGCGGCTCGGGCCCACGCCGCACCACCGGCTGTCCTGGTCCTACCTCGACGACCTGCCCGAGTGGCGGCACCTGCGCAAGCACCGGCCCGAGATCGAAGGACAGCTCTCCTTGATCTGACGGCCGGTCATCGCCGGTGGTACCAGGTGGCCGCCTCCCAGTCCCTCCGGTCGCGTTCGTACGTCTTCTCGGCGGCGAGCAGGTCGGTCGCGCCGGTGAAGCGGAGGAAGTCCGGGTCGAGGCAGTTGTCCCAGTGGTCGGCACTGCGGTGGTGCCAGTCCGGGGTCGTCTCGTAGTAACGCTCCATGACCTGGAACGAGGCCCGGTGCACGAGCCGGCCCCGCCAGCGATACTCGATCAGCGAGGCGGCCGACTCACCGCCGGTGAGAGCCGCGAGCCAGGGCGGATCGATGGCCGTCGTCTCCTCGTCGCCGATGGTCGGGGTGGTCGGCGTGGACAGCGGCAGGGCGTCCGGGTCCGGGTCCTGCAGGTCCGTCGTGGGCGTGGCGCAGGGCCCGACGTCGGCGGAACGGTCGTTGCCGGTGCGGTAGCTGCCGGCGACCTCCAGCCGCCAGGAACCGTCGGGACGCCGCTGCCACGGTGCCTCCGGCGGCGTCGGCGGTCGCCCGTCGACGGTGGTCACGCGGACCTCGTCGAAGCCGTACCGGCAGAACCGGCGCGGTCCGTCGTTGACGTTCTCCTGCCAGATCACATCCTGGTCGCCGCCCTCGTTGAAGTGGCGCCCCCAGATCGTGCTGTAGCGCCAGTAGCCAACGTGGTTCTCGCAGAAGTCCACGATGTCGGGACTTTTCCCCGAGCCGTACTGGATCTCGGCGTAGCTCCCCTCAGGCCCGCACCGGATGTGGACCGGCACCCAGTACGAGCCGTCGGGGCCGAGTAGCGTCCAGGCGATCCACTGCGCCTCGACCTCATGGATGCGACGGCCGGGCTGCGCGTAGACCCGGATGAAGTCCGTGAAGATGTTCGACACCAGCCGATTGTCCCGGGCGGTCAGAGCCAGCCGTTGTGACGCGCGGTGCGTACGGCCTCGATGCGGTTGCGTGCGCCGGTCTTGCCGATCGCCGCGGACAGGTAGTTGCGGACCGTGCTCTCCGACAGGTGCAGGCGCCCGGCGATGTCGGCGATGGTGGAACCGTCGACCGCGGCGGTCAGCACGTCGCGCTCACGGGCGGTGAGCGGGTTCGGGCCCGCGCTCAGCGCGGCCGTGGCCAGCTCCGGGTCGACCACCCGCTCGCCCGCGAGCACCCGGCGGATCGCGCGGGCGAGGTCCTCCACCGGACCGTCCTTGACGAGGAAGCCGCTCGCGCCCGCCTCCATCGCGCGGCGCAGGTAGCCGGGGCGGCCGAACGTCGTGACGATGAGGATCTTGCAGTCGGGCAGCTCGGCGTGCAGGTCGGCGGCGGCGTCCAGGCCGCTGCGGCCGGGCATCTCGATGTCGAGGACGGCGACGTCGGGGCGGACCTCGCGTGCGGTGGGCACGATCCGGTCGCCGGTGGAGACCTGGCCGACGACCTCGAAGTCCTCCTCCAGGCCGAGCAGCAGCGCCAGCGCGCCGCGCATCATGCCCTGGTCCTCGGCCAGCAGTACCTTGATCAAGAAATGTCTCCCTTCACCGGGAGCGTATTCAACGGCACCGTCACCGTGAGCACGTACCCGCCCAGCTCATCGGGGCCGGCGTGGAGCCGTCCGCCGGCGCCGCCGACGCGTTCGGTGAGCCCGCGCAGGCCGTTGCCCGGGACCGCGGATCCGCCGCGACCGTCGTCGCGGATCGACAGCACGGCCGTACCCGCACCGCGGCGCACCGAGATCTCGCAGGTGGCGGCGCCGCTGTGGCGGATGACGTTGGTGACGCCCTCGCGCACCGCCCAGCCGAGCAGCGAGCCGGTCTCCTCCGGGAGCGGCGTGCCCTCCTGGCGGACGGTCGGCTCGATGCCCGCGTCCCGCAGTGCCGTACGCGCCCCGTCGATCTCGGCGGCGAGCCCACGGCCGCGGTAGCCGCTCACGGCGAGGCGCACCTGCCGCAGAGCGTCCCGGCCGATCGTCTCGATGTCGGCCGCCTGGTCCGCCGCCAGGCCGGGGTCGCGCGGGATCAGCTTGCGCACCGCCTGCGCCTTGATCACCATCACCGACAGCGTGTGGCCGAGCAGGTCGTGCAGGTCGCGGGCGAACCGGAGCCGTTCTTCGGACACGGCCGTCCGGGCCAGCTCCTCGCGGGTCTCGCGGAGCTCGCGGATCGCGCCGAACAGCAGCAGGATGATCGAGACGATGAAGCCGGAGATCAGCGTGCTGTACCAGACGGTGAAGGCGTCGCCGGGCGACGCGCCTCTGAGCCAGGCGGCAACGCCGGCCGTCACCGACAGCGTGCCCACGGCGATCACCGGCCACGGCCGCCCCGCCCACGGCACCACCACGCCACAGGCCATCGCGACCAGCGCGAACAGCATGTGCATGCCGTGCCCGAACCAGCCGCTCAGCACGAAGGCGTCCACGGTCAGCGCCGCGAGCAGGCCCATCGCCAGCCGATCGCCCTGCCCGCGGCGGAAGCCGAACCAGATCGCCGCGAGGACCAGCACGACGAACAGGCCCAGCAGCGGCGCCGAGGCCCAGACCGGCCGCGCCCGCCCGTGCACGACCTCCGACACGGCACCGATCCCGATCAGCAGCCACGGATAGATCCCGAACGGGCCGGGCCCGTCGTCGATCCGCCCGGCGACACCCGCGCCGCGGTGGGCCGTTCGCTCATCCCCGCACGCCGCGTCGTCCTCCCGCGCGTCCGGCGCCCCGTCACTGTCGGTCACGGGCACACCCTACGGGCGCGGCGAACCTGCCGGACATGGCCGTCGATCCACTCTTCGGCGGGACAAATGTCCTGGATGAGGTCGCGTCCTGGATGAGGCCGGCGCGGCCTGGTAAACCGATCCCCCATGAACTGGATGCACGAACACCTCGACCGCGTCGAGCGGCACAACGCCGACGCACTCGACCAGGCGGCCGAGATCCTCCTGTCCGCGGTGACCGGCGGCGGCCTCGTCTACGTCGGCGGGTCCGGCCACTCGCTCGCGATGGTGCTGGAGGGCTTCTTCCGCGCCGGCGGCCTGGCCTGCGTTCATCCGCTGTACGCGCCGGAGATCTCACCGCTGCACGGCGCGTGGCCGGCGACCGAGGCCGAACGCCGTTCCGGCCTGGCCGCGCCGATCATGGAGGCGGCGGCGCCCCGGGCCGGCGACGTCGTGGTGATCTTCTCCAACAGCGGTGCGAACCCCTACCCGGTCGAGCTGGCCCGCGCGGCCCGCTCGTACGACCTGCCGGTGATCGCGTTCGTGTCCGGCCCGTCGATGGCGGCGGCGCCCGCCCGCGCCGGCGTGAAGCTCGGCGAGGTCGCCGATCTGATCATCGACACGCTCGTCCCGCCCGGCGACGCGTCCTACCCGGCCGGGGCGCCGCGTACGGCGGCCCTGTCGTCGCTGGCCTGCGTGTACCTGTGGAACCTGCTGCTGGCGCGGATGGCCGACCGCGCCGAGCTTCCGCTGTGGGCGAGCGCCAACGTTCCCGGCGGCGACGAGCGCAACGCCGACCTGCTGGAGCGATACTCCGTCCGCGTGCCCGCACTAAGACGGTCCTTCACGGGGTAAGGAAATGCGTACCTGCCCGCCATAAGTGGAGGTGGCCCATGGACAAGACGACCAAGACGTTGCTCTCCGAAGCGGGCCATACCTATGCGGAGGACGCCGGAATCACGCTCAAGGACCAGCCGGCGGCCCTTTTCAAGCTCCTGGTTCTGACGAATCTGCTCAGCACCCGCATCAACGCGGACATCGCGGTCGCGGCGGCGCACGAGCTGTTCGAGGCCGGCGGCGGGACGCCGCGCGGCCTGGCGAAGCTCGGCTGGCAGGAGCGCGTCGACGCGCTGGGCCGCGCGCACTATGTGCGCTACGACGAGAGCACCTCCACCCGGCTCGGCGACATGGCCGAGAAGGTGATGGAGGACTACGGCGGTGACCTGCGCCGGCTGCCGCAGAAGGTCGGGCGGGACGCCGAGCGGGCCCGGGAGGCCCTCCAGGAGTTCCCCGGAATCGGCCCGGTCGGAGCCGAGATCTTCTGCCGCGAGGCGCAGGCGGTCTGGCCGTGGCTGCGCCCGTCCTTCGACGCGCTCGCGCTCAAGGGCGCCGACCGCCTCGGCCTGCCGACCGACCCCAAACGCCTCGCCGAGCTCGTCAGCGACCGCGAACTCGCTCGCCTCGCGTCCGCGCTGGTCCGGGTCGCCAAGGACAAGAAACTGGCCGACCGGCTGGTCGGAGCCTAGCCGGCACGGGACCCCTCGCGAAGCCCCGCTGTCATACTGAGCGGTGCCCGGGCGACGCCGCTTCGCCGGGAGCCGGCCGCACCGGGCCGGCTCCCTTCTCCGCCTCACGGCGCGCCGCCCGGACACCACTCGCTACGGACGGGGACTACCGGGCGGGCCCTGAATCCCGCCCATTGTCGCCGGACGGTAACCGTCTTGATTGGGGCACGCCAGACAATAGGTTCTGCCATTACATGGTGAATCTGCGCTATACACGTCTGCAGGCGTGAGGGGAGGGCGATGCGACCGTTCGGCAGATCCCGATCGCACCCGCAGATCGCGCGCGATGTGTTCGAACGCGCACGCTGGCGTTATTTCCAGATCCAGGCGGGTGTGCGGCGGCTGACGTTTCTGGTGCTCGTCGTCGGCGCCGCGGCGGTCGCCGTCGTCACCGGATGGCCACTGCTGACGACGGTCGTCTTCGCGGCCACGATCCTGCTCGTCATCGACTTCACCCTACGCTCGCCCAGCGGCATGGCGACCGCGTTCATCGTGATCTGCTGGCTGGCCGCCGTCCTCCCGGTCAGCCGCCTCTACCCGCCGGGCGGCCACGAGGCGGTCTTCCTGGCCGCCCTCGCGCTCCCGGTCGCCTTCTTCGCCCACCGCATCCGCGCGTACGCCCCATGGCGAACGGCCCTGGCCGCCTTGACGCTGGCCGGGATCGTGGCCGCCGCCCTCGCGCATCCCTTCCCCGCCCTGAACGCCGCCCCGGCGTGGGCGACCGCGCTGGTCGTGCTGTGCCACCGCTGGTGGCAGGCCCGCCGCATCGTGCCGGCCGAGGCGTACGACACCGGCTGGGCGCAGGAGGACTACCAGGAGCCGGACGAATACCCCCCTCCGGCGCACGGGCGCGCCGTCGAGGAGGTCCCCCAGATCTCGGTGAACGAGGCGCTCGCCGAGCTGGAGGGCATGATCGGCCTGGAGCCGGTGAAGCGGCAGGTCCGCGCCATCGCGGCGTCGATCGAGGCGGCGCGGATGCGCGCGGAGGCCGGCTTCGCCGCCGAGAAGCCGATGCGGCACTTCGTGTTCGTCGGCCCGTCGGGCACCGGCAAGACCACCGTCGCCCGCGTCGTCGCCAAGATCTTCTATGCCTTCGCGCTGCTGCCGACGCCCGAGGTCGTCGAGGCACAGCGCGCCGACCTCGTCGGCGAGTACCTGGGCGCCACCGCCATCAAGACCAACGACCTGGTGGACCGTGCCCTCGGCGGCGTGCTGTTCATCGACGAGGCGTACGGCCTGGTCAACGCCACCGACGGGCAGCCCGACCGGTTCGGCAACGAGGCCGTGCAGACGCTGCTGAAGCGGGCCGAGGACGACCGCGAGAACATCGTGATCATCCTGGCCGGCTACGAGGACGAGATGGACGCGTTCCTGTCCTCCAACCCCGGCCTGGCATCCCGGTTCGGCACGCGGGTGAGCTTTCCGCGGTACGAACCGTCCGAGCTCCTCCAGATCGCCGAATACCACGCCGCGCTGCGCGGCGACCGGCTCGGCCCGGACGCGGCGCCCACGCTCTGGGCGCGCTTCGAGGAGGTCAGCCGGCGCGGCATCGTCGACGAGCTGGGCAACGGCCGCTTCGTCCGCTCCCTGATCGAGGGGGCGGCGCGCGCCCGCGACGTGCGGATCGTCGGAGGGGGCTGGCGGCACGGGGCCCGGAGCGCCGCGGAGACCCCCGAGCCGACGCCCGAGGAGCTCGTCACGATCGGAGCGGCCGACATCGAACTCGCGTTCGCCGAGGTGACCGAGCGCTACCGCGGCTACGCCGAGACGCCGACGCTGGAGGAGGCGCTCGCCGGACTCGACGCGATGATCGGCCTCGAACCGGTGAAACGGCAGGTGCACGCCATCACGGCCCAGCTGCGCGTGGCGCAGCTCCGGCAGGAGCAGGGCCTGGCCACCCATCCGCCGATGCGGCACTTCGTCTTCGCCGGGCCGCCCGGCACCGGCAAGACCACGGTCGCCCGCGTGCTCGGCCGCATCTTCGCGGCGCTGGGCCTGCTCGCCCGGCCCGAGGTGGTCGAGGCGCAGCGTGCCGACCTGGTGGGGGAGCACCTGGGCTCGACGGCGCTGAAGACCAACAAGGTGATCGACTCGGCGCTGGGCGGCGTGCTGTTCATCGACGAGGCGTACTCCCTGGTCAACCCCGGCTACGCCGGAGGCGACGCGTTCGGTGCCGAAGCCGTGCAGACGCTGCTGAAGCGCGCCGAGGACGACCGCGACCGGCTGGTCGTCATCCTGGCCGGTTACGACGCCGACATGGACCGGTTCCTGCGCTCCAACCCCGGCCTCGCCTCGCGGTTCTCCGAGCGGGTCGCGTTCCCCTCCTACACGCCCGACGAGCTGCTGGAGATCGCGGTGAGCCTGGCGGCCTCGGCCGGCGACTCGTGGGAGGAGACCGCGCTCGACGACCTCGCCGGCGTCTTCCAGCGGGTACGCGGGCAGGGCCGCATCGACGAGCTGGGCAACGGCCGCTTCGTGCGCTCGCTGTACGAGAAGGCGTGCGGGTTCCGCGACCTGCGGATCGCCTCCCTCGGCTCAGCGGCCACGACCGCCGACCTCACCACGCTGACCGGCGAGGACGTCCGCTCGGCGTACGCCGAGTTCGCCCAGCGCCGCGCCTGACGGAGCGGGTCGGCGAACGTCGCCGGCGTGGTCCGCCGCCCACTGGGCGTAGGTGCGTCCGGGACCGCCGGTGACCTCCTCGACGATCGCCGAGACCTCGGCCGGTGTGCCGTCGCGAGCAGCCCACAGGCGCACGGGCGCGGTCTGCGTGTCCGGATAGGGGACGCTCTCGGTGCGGATCGGCGTCCGCGGGCCCGCCGCCGTGCCCGTGGCCGCGTTGTGTCGGCGGCGGTCCCTAGAGTGCCCGCGTGGAGACGGTGACGTGGGCGCAGGTGCTGACCTGGCGGATGCGGCGGCATTTCCTCGACCCGGTCGCGGGCGGCGGACCGGTCGAGGTGACCCGCCGGCTGGCCGGAGTCCAGGCACAGGTGGCCTCGGCCGCCGAACTGACCGTCGCGCTGCGGCAGGCCGACCCGGAGCCGGGCGCCGTCTCCGCCGCCCTCGCCGGCCGCACGCTCGTCAAGACCTGGGCGATGCGCGGCACCCTCCACCTGCTGCCCGCCGACGAGGCCGCCGCCTACCTGGAGCTGTCCTCCGCGCACCGCAACTGGGAGAGGGCGAGCTGGCAGCGGTCGTTCGGCGCGACACCGGCCGACCTGGAGGCGATCGCGGCCGCCGCCGCCGAGGCGCTCGCGGGCGACGCCGTGCTCACCCGCGAGGAGCTGACCGCCGAGATCGTCGGGCGCACCGGCTCCACGCACCTGGCCGAGCTGCTCGGTTCCGGCTGGGGCACGCTGCTCAAACCGCTCGCCTGGTGGGGCGTCCTCTGCTTCGGCCCGCCGAAGGGCAACCGCGTGACGTTCACCTCGGCGCGGTGGCTGCCCAAGGTCGCCGACCCCGCCAGCACGGTCCTGCGCGCCTTCCTCGGCGCGTACGGCCCGACCACACCCGAGCTGTTCGACAAGGTCTGGCTCAGCCGGGGCACCACGCGCAGGCCCGTGGTACGAAGCTGGTTCGCCGCGCTGGAGGGCGAGCTGACCGAGGTCGACGTGGAGGGCGAGCGCCGCGTCATGCTCGCCGCGCACGCCGAGGAGCTGCTCGCCATCGAGCCGGGCGAGACCGTGCGCCTGCTGGGCGCGTTCGACGCCTACGTCCTCGGCAGCGGCACGACGGCGCCCGAGATCGTGCCGCGCGGGCGGCGCACCGAGGTGAGCCGGGCGGGCGGCTGGATCTCCCCGGTCGTGCTGCACGGCGGCCGCGTGGCGGGAGTCTGGGGCGACGGCGGGGTGACGCTGTGGGAGGACGTGCCCGCGGCGGCGGTGAATGCTGAGATGTCCCGTCATGCGGCGCTGAGGGTGCTCCTGGGGTGAAAGGCGACTTCTTCCGGTGGAAGAGGTGTTCGTCCGACTACCGTGCGGTCGGCGCGGGTAGAGAACGCTCTACCGGTTCCCGCGTTCCGGTGCCTGGCCGGACCGGGCCCGGAAGACGACCAAGGAGTGGTGAGGTGCTGCACGCCTTCGTGTACAACGACACAGCGATCCTGGTCCGGCACTGGTTCGAGGTGAGCCTCAAGGACAGCCATCTCGAACACGGTGTACGGCTGGAGCTGCGGCTGCGTGAGCCGCAGCCGCTTCGCGGCAGCGAGTCGGCGGCGCAGCGGATCGTCATCGACCGGCCGGTCTGGCGTGCCGACCTGTTCGACCGCATCGACGGCACGCCGGGGGCGTTCGAGGCCGCGCACTTCCACCCTCGCTTCGACGGCGTGGAGCCGTGCGAGCGCAACTGGGCCGACGTGATCAAGTCCACGCCGTGGGACTGGCTGCACGAACAGCTGTCCGACATCGGGGCCGTCGCCGAGCGGGCGGGCATGCCGCCGGCGGACGTGGCCGCCGACGTCGAACAGGTCCGCGCCGACGCGCCGGAGATCGTCGCGGTGGCGCAGAGCCGCGCGGCGACCCACTGCGACTCGGCACGCCGGTGCTACGCCTGGACCCAGGACGCCGCGCCGCTCGTCCACCTCATGCTCAGCGAGCTGCGCCGGCCCGACCTGCTCGACCGCGAGCGGGCCGCGCCATGGCTGGAGACACGTCCGCAGGAGACCACCGCCTCGTAACCCGCCACCGCCTCGTAACCCGCCTCGATCCGCTCATCCCGGCTCGCGGGTGGCGGGGGAGAGCCAGCCGGGCAGCGGCTCACGGGCGTCGCGCCAGGCGCGTGGCACGCCCTCCGCGCCGACGTGGGCGGCCACGATGCCGCCCGTGATGGCGGCGGTCGTGTCGATGTCGCCGCCGACGGCGACGCAGTCGCGTACGGCTCGCTCATAGTCGCCGAGGTGGCGCGCGGCGATCCGGACGCAGAAGGGCACGGTGTCCCGCGCGAGCACGCGGGCACCGTTGCCGAGTTCGTACGCGACCTCCTCGCGCGTGCGGTCCAGCAGGCCGGCGCACACCGTCGTGGACCCGGCCCGGCGGCGTGTGGGCGAGGACCGCGTCGACCAGCCCGGAGTGCCGCCGCTCGCGGCGCAGAAGGCGGCGACCGCGACGGCACCGGCGACCCCCTCGGGGTGCGCGTGCGTCACGACGGCGGAGGCGGTGGCCTCCAGCGCGGCGCGCTCCAGGTCGCCGGGGTGGTAAGCACCGAGCGGCGCGACGCGCATCGCCGCGCCGTTGCCCATCGATCCGCGCCCGCCGAACTGCGCGGTCGTGGCGGACCGCCAGGGCTCCCCATCGCGCAGCGCGCGCAGGAGGACCATGGTGCCGGGCCCGTAACCGCGGTAGGGGTCGTGGCGCTCGGCGAACGCCGCCGCGAGCGCGTCGCGCTCCACCTGCCCGCGCTCACGATGTTCTCGCTCCGCTCGCCCATCCGGGGTCAGGTGTCCTGGCCGAGCTGGTGGCGGATCGCGTCGGAGTCGCGCAGGGCCCAGTGCTCGACGATGCGGCCGCTCCGTACGCGGACCATGTCCATGCCGAGGACCTCATAGCGCCGTCCGGAGGCCGTGTGCGTGCCGCGGGTGGTGTAGCGGTTGACCGAGGTGTCGCCGGCCACGACGTTCTGCTCGATCGTCACCGAGACGTCGTGGAACGGGCCGCCCTCGCCGAAGCTCTCCCACTTGCGCCGCCAGGCGCCGATGCCGTGGTGGTCGCCGGAGGACCCGCCGCGGTGGTCGATCACGTCCGGGTCGATCAGCGCGAGCGCCTCGTCGAGCCGTCCGGCGAGCACCTCGCCGTACATCGTGACCACGCGCCGGTGGACCTCGCCCGGTCCCGGGGTGACATCCGTCATCGTCGTTCTCCTTGTCGCGAATAAGCGGGGAACTCCCCGTTTCGAAACTCACGATAAATTAACCGGGGAGTGCCCCGGTTAGCAAGGGAGGGGAATGCCGCCGCGTGAGCCCGCCAAGCCGCAGGGCCGGCCGCGCCGGGCCGACGCCCGGCGCAACCACGACCTGCTGCTGGCCGCTGCCAAGGAGGTCTTCGCCGAACGGGGTGCCGGCGCGCCCCTGGACGACGTCGCGCGCCGGGCCGGGGTGGGCAACGCCACGATGTACCGCCACTTCCCGACGCGTCAGGAACTCCTCATCGCCGTCTACTCCGACGAGGTGACGGAGCTGTGCGCGCGGGGCGAGGCGCTGCTCGCGGCGGAGCCGCCGGGCGACGCGCTGTTCACCTGGCTGGAGGCGTTCGTGGCGCACGTCGCGACCAAGCGGGAGCTGGCGCTGGCCCTCACCGACGACCGCGCCGGCCGACGCTCGGAGCTGTTCGACGGCTGGCACGAGTCGATGCGCGCGATCGCCGAGGCCCTGCTGGACCGGGCGCGGAGGTCGGGGGCGGTTCACCCCGGCGTGGACGCGGCCGACCTGCTGGCGCTGGCCAACGGCATCGCCCTGACCGGCACGGGAGACTCCCGGACCCGCCGCCTGCTGGACCTGGTGCGCCGGGGCGCGACCGGGTAGCGATCAGCGCCTTCCGGCCCGGGCCAGTGCGTGTTCGGCCTGGGTGGCCAGGGTGGTCACGAGGTCGGCCGCGGAGGGCAGGTCGGTGATGAGGTCGACGGCCTCGCTCGCCCAGACCGGCAGCGGAGGGACGGCGCCACGTGCCACGTCGTCGTCGTACTCCTGCCGCGCGGAGGCGTCGGCGGCGAGTTCGTCCTCCCGGCCGCGCCATCGGTCGAGGTGGGGATGGCCGAGGGTCCGGGCGGTGTACTTCGAGGGCCACCGGGAGCCGCGGACGATGTCCAGCACGCTGCTGCGCTCGGTGTCCTCCCCGCCGCTCTCGACGATCGCCTTGGTGATCGAGGGATCGGCCAGTGCCTCGGCGGTGGCCTGGAAGCGGGTGCCGATGAGCGCCCCGGCCGCGCCCAGAGCCAGCGCCGCCGCCACGCCGCGGCCGTCGGCGATCCCGCCGGCCGCCAGCACCGGCACCGGCGCCGCCAGATCCACCACGACCGGCACGAACGGCAGCGTCGACCGCCCGCGCCGGGCTCCGTGCCCACCGCCCTCGGTGCCCTGGGCCACGATGACGTCGGCGCCCAGGTCCACGGCCTGCCGGGCCTCCTCCAGGTCGGTGACCTGGAGGACCAGCACGGCTCCCGACCGGCGGATGAGCTCCGCGAACGGGCTCGGGTCGCCGAAGGACAGCATCACCGCCCGCGGGCCGTGCTCCAGCGCCAGCTCGATCGCCCCGGCGTCGACCGCCCAGGTCTGGAACCCCACGCCCCACGGTGCGTCCGTGCCCTCGGCCACGATCGGCAGCTCGCGTTCCAGCCAGGCCCGAGCCCCATTGCCCGCGCCGAGCAGCCCGAGACCGCCGCCGCGCGAGACCGCCGCCGCCAGCACACCGCCGGCCGACCCGCCCATCGGGGCCAGCGCGATCGGATGCCGCACCCCGAACAACTCCGTGAACGCCGTCGACAACGCCATGCCCCCATCATCCGCCCCGAAGCCGGCGGACGGCACGTACATCGCCGCTACGGATCCAGCTCGCCGGGGCCGCGGCATGCTCGGCGACGTGCGCTGACCTGCGCGCTGTTTCGACGCCGCCTGAGCGGTGAGATCCACCCGGATGAACGGTTCCGAGCAGGACGTCCACCCTGCCACCGTCGTGTTCACCTGGGACGTCACCCCGGGCCGCGAGGCGGAGTTCGAGACGTGGGCGCACGGCGTCAACGACACCGCGGCGGACTTCCCCGGCCATCGCGGGGCGACCTGGCTGCGCGCCGAGGGGTCGCGGCACCGCTACTACACGGTCCTGAACTTCCTCGACGAGGAGCATCTGGAGACGTGGCTGAACTCCGACGAGCGCGACGAGTGGCTGGAGCGCCTGGACGGCATCGCGAGGGAGCACCGCCACCACACCACGGGCCTCGAGACGTGGTTCAGCCTCCCGGGCGAGGCGGTGCCTCCGCCCGCACGCACGAAGATGGTGCTGGTCACTCTCCTCGCGGTGTATCCGCTCAGCCTCCTCTTCCAGGGGCTCCTCGCCCCGTGGACGCAGAGCTGGCCGCTGCCGCTCCGTGCCGCGCTGTTCCCCCTCGTCGTCGTGCCCGCGCTCACGTACGCGTTCATGCCGGGGCTGAGCCGGGTGTTCCGCGGATGGCTGTACCCGGCGCACCGGACGCACCGTCCCGCGCGGCGCACGGACCGGCACGAGGCCGGATAGGCCCGGCGCCGGTGCTCCCCGCCTCGGTTGACGGCGGGCTGGGGGTTCACGAGCGTGCGTCGCCGGTCGTGACCATGGCGTCCGCCCGGCCGTCGATCACGCGGTTGTAGACCGCCTCCGTCTCGGCGGCGATCCGGCTCCAGGAGTACCGCTCGCGCGCCCGCACGGCGGCCGCGGCGGCGAGCGACGGGCCCAGGCGGGGATCGGTCAGCAGCCGCCGCAGCCGCCCGGCCAGCGCGCTGGGCACCAGCGGCGGAACGTACAGGCCGGTCACCCCGTCGACGACCGTGTCCAGGTGACCGCCGACGGAGGAGACGACCACCGGCACGCCGCACGCCATGGCCTCGATCGCCGTGATCCCGAACGGCTCGTACCAGGGCACGGACACGACGACGTCGGCGGAGCGGATCAGCGCCGGCATGTCCTCGTGCCGGACCGCGCCGGTGAACAGCACCCGGTCGGCGACGCCCCGCGCCAGCGCCAGGCGCCGCAGGCGCAGCGCCTCGGGGTCGCGTCCGAGGTCGGCGTGGCGGGGACCGCCGGCCACGACCAGCTCCGCGTCCGGCACGTGGCACAGCGCCTCGATGACGGTGTCCACCCCCTTGCGGGGCACGAGGCGACCGGCCGTGAGCAGGCGTGGCCGGTCCCCGCGCGGCGCGACCGGCCCGTCGGGGCGGAAGTGGCCGACGTCGACCCCGCACGGCACCAGGTGGACCGCACCGGGTGGGACGCCGTACGACTCCAGCTCCCGCACCTCGTCGGCGCACGTGGCGATCACCGCCGCGGCGTCCCGGCCCACCTGGGCCTCGACGCGGAGCCGCTGGGGCGGGCTGGTGTCGGCGTCCCGCTGGTAGCGGCGCTTGACGCTGCCGAGCGCGTGGAACGTCTGCACCACCGGGAGCTCCAGGTCCCGTCCTCCGCCCAGCGCCGCGAGCCCGCTCATCCAGAAGTGCGCGTGCACGACGTCCGGCCGGTCCGTGCCCCATCGCCCCGCCAGCCGCTCGGCGAACTCGGCCATGTACGGCAGGAGCTCGTCCCGGGCGACCGGCCGCGCGGGTCCGGCCCGGACGTGTTCCACGGTGACGCCGGGCGTGTAGCCGACCGAGTCCGGCAGCGCGACGTCGTCGCGCCGGGTGTGCACCGTGACCTCGTGACCGCGCCGCGCCAGCGCGGTGGCGAGGGCGCCCACGTGGACGTTCTGCCCGCCGGCGTCGACGCCGCCGGGCGTCGCGAGCGGGCTGGCGTGCTCGGAGACCATGTCGATTCTCAAATGTGCTCCTTTACGCGGTGGCCTATGGGTAAGAGCCTTGCCACAACGACAATGTCGCCAAACTCGCCACAGATTGGGCAAAATCGGATATTCCTGCGGTCGCTCGTGCCGGGTGCGATCCGCCGTGCGCCGCCTCAACCCCATGTCGCACCGCCGGACGGTGCTCAAACATCATCAGGCCGCTGAGCTGCGACGATGGGCGCCCTGATTGCCGTAACAATTGGGCAATTATTACTATTCTCGCGGCGAGGAATTAACGCGTGGGAAACGCAGGCGAGGGTCGCGGTCCTCCGCCGCGGGGGCGGACGTGTTTGCCGGGCCGCCGCCCGGGAACAGACGGCGAGGTCGGTCCCGCGTGAAAGTTGCACTGCCTTTCTCGGACCCGAGCGCGGAACCGGCCCGGTTGTGCCATCGTGCGGGAGACGACGAGCCACGGGAAGGGAGCGCGCATGGCCACCGACAACGCTTCGCATCCTCTCGCGGTTCGCATCAGGGACCGGCTCGCCTCCGACGCCCGTACGGTCGAGTTCGGCATCGACGTCGTCGTCCGTGACGATGTGATCGTCCTGCGGGGTCAGGTGGCCACCGCGCGGCGGAGGGCGCTGATCGAGGCGGTCGCCCGCGAGTCCGCGGCCGGCCTGCGCATCGCCAACGACGTCGCCGTCGTCGAGCTGTCGCAGCAGGAGCGGCGCACGGACGGCGCCTCGTGGTGACCGCGCCGGTCACCCCCTGATGAGCCGGAACCGCACGCGCTGGCCGGGCCGCAGCTGGGCCGCGCGCGGGACGTCGTCCGCGGCCAGCACGGCCGCCACGGGGTAACCCCCGGTCGTCGGATGGTCGGCGAGGAAGATGATCGGCAGTCCGTTCGGCGGCACCTGCAGGGAGCCGGTGACCATGCCCTCGCTCGGCAGCTCGCCCTCCCGGCGCCTGGCCAGCGCGGGCCCCGCCAGCCGCACGCCGACGCGGTTGCTCTGCGCCGTCACCTCGTACGCCGCGCGGGTCAGCGGCGCGAGCGTCTCGAACCAGTCGTCGCGCGGCCCGGGGACGATCCGCAGCACCGGTTCTTCGGCCGGCTCGGCCACGGGCGCGACGTCCACGACGATCGGGCCCGTCGCGCGGCCGAGGGCCAGCCGGTCGCCGGCGGACAGCGGCGGCGGGCCGAGCCCCGACAGCACGTCGGTGGAGCGGCTGCCGAGCACCGACTCCGCCTCGACGCCGCCGCGGACCGCGACGTACGTGCGCACCCCCGAGGACGGCGTGCCGAACTCCACGACCGTGCCGGCCGGAACGTGGAACGGCGCGTTCATCGTCCCCGGCCGTACGGGCAGCGGCGCGCCGGTGACCGCCACCCACGCCCCGGCGTCGAACCGCAGCGCGGCGCCCCCGAAGGTCAGCTCCAGCCCGGCCGCCCCCTCGTCGTTGCCGACCAGGCGGTTGGCCAGGCGCAGGCCGGGCCGGTCCGCCGCGCCCGAGTGCGGCACGCCCAGGTGCCCGTACCCCGGGCGGCCCAGATCCTGGACGGTGGCGAGCGGCCCGGGCCGCACGATCTCGATCATGGGCGGGGCTCCGTGGCGTCGGCAGTGCCCACCTCGAAGCGGACCCGGGTGCCGGGCTGGAGCAGCGAGGGCGGCTCGCGGTCGGGGTCCCACAGCCGCAGCGTCGTACGGCCGAGCAGCCGCCACCCGCCGGGCGAGGAGGAGGGATAGATCGCGCCGTACGGTCCGGCGATCGCGACCGACCCGGCCGGGACCGCGGTGCGCGGGGAGTCGCGGCGCGGCACGTGCAGCCTCTCGTCCAGCCCGGTCAGATAGCCGAACCCGGGGGAGAAGCCCAGGTACGCCACGACGTACTCGGCCGCCGCGTGCCGCTCGATCACCTGCGCGCGGGTCAGGCCGGTGAGAGAGGCGACCTCCTCCAGGTCCGCGCCGTCGTAGACGACCGGTACGCGCAGCTCGCCGCCCGCCGTACTCGTCTCCGGTAGCGGCAGCCCGCCCAGGAGCTTGCCGAGCGGCCCGAGGTCGGTGCCCGGCGCGGTCGTCACCAGGACGGTGCCGGCGCCCGGGACGACGTCGACGATCTCGGCCCGGCCGAGCGCGCGGACGGCGGCGTGCAGCCGGTGCGGCGCCTCGGTCTCGATCAGCAGGGCGGCGTCGCCCGCCCGGAGCACCCTCACGCGAACGGCTCCAGCTGAACGCCGGCGCGCTCCATCGTCGTCCGGACGGCCCTGGCCAGCCCGACCGCGCCCGGCGTGTCACCGTGCACGCACATGGACCGCGCGTCCACCCGTACCTCCGAGCCGTCGATCGCCTCGACCGCGCCGTCGACGGCCATCCGTACGGCGCGGGCCGCGACCCGGCTCTCGTCCTCGATCACCGCGCCGGGCTCGCGCCGCGACACCAGGGTGCCGTCGGGGTTGTAGGCGCGGTCGGCGAAGCACTCGTCGACCACCGTGACGCCCTCCACCCGGTGCAGCGCCGAACCGGGCAGCGTCAGCAGCGGCAGCGACGGGTCGTAAGCGAGGACCGCCGCGGCCACGGCCTCCGCCTGCGCGCGATCGCGCACGAGGCGGTTGTACAGCGCGCCGTGCGGCTTGACGTACCGGACCCGTCCGCCCTCGGCGCGCGCGATGCCGTCGAGCGCGGCGATCTGGTAGAGCACCTCGGCGGTCAGCTCCTCCGGCGCGACGTCCATCTCCCGGCGGCCGAACCCCGCCAGGTCGCGGTAGGACACCTGTGCGCCGATCGCCACGCCCCGCTCCACCGCCGCGGCACACGTGCGCCGCATGATCAGGGGATCGCCCGCGTGAAAGCCGCAGGCGACGTTCGCGCTCGTGACGATGGACAGCAGGGCGAGGTCGTCGCCGAGCCGCCACGGCCCGAACCCCTCACCCAGATCCGCGTTCAAGTCGATCATTGCGCCAGGTTCTCATCCGAACGGTCCGTGATGAGCATCCTGCCGGGCGAATGTGTGATCACGAAGGGAACCTCCGACGCCATGACGACGGCCTGCGGGGTCACGCCGCAGGCCCAGAACATCGGGACGTCGCCGTCCGTGAACTCCACGGCATCGCCGAAGTCGGGCCGGTCGAGCGACGCGATGCCCAGCTCCGCGGGGTCGCCCGCGTGCACGGGCGCGCCATGCGCCAGGGGATGACCCGCGGTGACCTCCGTGGCCGTGGCGACGAGGCCGGCGGGCACCGGCCGCATCGAGACGACGAGCGGCCCGGCCAGGCGCCCGGCCGGCCGGCACCGCCGGGACGTGACGTACATCGGCACGTTGCGGCCCTGCTCGACGTGGCGCAGGGGCACACCGGCCGTGGCGAGCGCCGTCTCGAACGTGAAGCTACAGCCGATCAGCAGCGCGACCAGGTCGTCGCGCCAGTAGTCGGTGGCGTCCGCGACCTCGGCGACGAGCCGCCCGTGCTCGTACACCCGGTACGCCGGCAGGTCGGTGCGCAGGTCCGCGGTGGCGATCTCGCGGACGTGGGGATCACCGGGATCGGTGACCTCCAGGAGCGGGCACGGCCCGGGGTTGCGCAGGGCGAACAGCAGCGCGTCGAAGGCCAGGTCACGCGGCACGGCGAGCAGGTTCGCCTGGACGTACCCCCGGCACCAGCCGCTCGTGGTCGCGGGCACCTCGCCGGTGCGGAAGACCTCGCGCGCCTGGGAGGGGGTGAGGATGCCGGGTTGCTCGAGAGCGGTCATGCAACAGTCATGCCCGCTCCAAGCGCGGACAGCCCGCCCCCGGGCGCCGAATCGACCGTGAGGCGGGCGGTGGTGACTCTTCGGAGGACCGAGCCGGCCCTCCGCCGTGCTCCGCGCCGGACGGTCAGTCGCGCCGGTCGACGAAGAGCGTCTGTGCCACGCTGCCGAAGTCGCCCCGCTCGTCGTACAGCCGCGTCCGGCACAGGCCGCTCCCGGCCGGGCCGATCGTCGTGGCGGCGTCGAGGCAGGTCCACTCGCCGGCCTGGGGCCGCAGCAGGTGCAGGGTGAAGTCGACGTTGGAGAACGTGTACGCCGCGAAGCTCAGCTCGGAGCTGATGCCGCTGGCGGTGTCGGCGACCCCGGCGACCCGCTGCAGAGGCGTGGGCTCCTCGTCCGGCAGCACCGGGACCGCGAGCCGGGTCCACAGCACGGCCGGGCCGTTGAGCAGGACGCCGCCCTCGGCGAACCGCCACTCGAGCGCGTGGAAGTACCCGAAGTCGGGCAGCGGCGACTCGGTCAGGGCGGTCTCCGGCAGGGGGAAGCGCGCCGCCGCGGTCTCGGAGGCGATCACCTCGGTGTCGGCGCGCCGCAGGCGCCAGGCGCGTGCGTACGCGACCGGGCGGCCGTCGGCGACCATCTCCGCGGCGACGGACTGCACCCGCCGCCCGGGCCGTACGACCTCGGTGTGCACGGCGACCTCACCGACCGGGATCGGCCCGAGGATGTCGATCGCGAGCTGGGAGACGGTCAGGTCGGGCTGCGGGTCGGTGCGCTCCAGCTCGCGCGTGAGGAGCGCCGCCGGTGGGCTGCCGTGCTGGTGCCGCGGATCCCACGGCCCCTGGGTCAGCTCGGTCGCCTGGAAGCGACCGTCACCGAGCGGACGGTAGAGGCTGTCGGCCATACGGGTCCCTTCAGCACGAGCCGGACGCCCGAACGGGGATGAACGGGCACGTCACGTCTCTACCACGATTCGCGCCGAATCGGGGATCCCCCGTGACGGCCGGCCGGCCGGCGGGCGAGGGTGCCGCGCGCCGGGTCAGACCTCGTCGCGCAGGCTGCGCAGGGCGGACCGCAGCGCACGCGGGTCGTCGCCGACCTCGTCGACGATGAGCATGAGGCGATGAAGGATGTCGTGGCGGTCGTGGCCCTTGTCGAGCAGGTACTCGGCGATCGTCCACAGCTGGGGCGGGTCGCCGTCCCACAGCCGCCGCGCCAGGCGCAGGTGCGCCTCGATGTGCGCCCGGTCCGGGTCGGGATGCTCGAACTCCAGCAGCTGATAGCGGTCGTGGTCGTCGGCCGGGTCGAGCCGGGTGAGGTCGATCTCGGCGTTGCCCGCGGTCAGGAACGGGAAGGCGAACGCCCGGCGGGCGAGGGCCTCCAGGTCGCCGTCGGGCAGCAGCCGCTCGACGAGCTCGCGGTCGAGGCCGAACGTCGTCGGGTCGCGGTAGGCCTCGGCGAATTTGCCGGTGATGTCCCAGACCTTGTCGAGGGTCTGGCGGACGCCCTCCTCGTGGAGGCGAGTGCGCCGGCTCGCCCAGCGCACCCATGCGGCCAGCACATGCGGCATGGCGTCCTGTTCGCCCGGGGACAGCATGACCTTGCGCGGCAGGTAGTGGAGCAAGAACGTCTCGCACTTGATAGGGCTGACCCGTAGCGGACGGCCGAAGTCGTGATCGCAGCCGTAGTCGATGATCCGGTCGACGCAGCGGCTCGCGGCCGAGCGGTCCGACAGCCCCTCGGCCTCGTCGGAGGCGAGGAACTGCGCCGCCATGGTCGCGCGCCGGTCGCGGCTGTGCACCGGCGGGGCGGGCCGCCGCCCGCCGGGCGGCAGCGCGCGGATGCGGGCGCGTACGAACGCGTGGTAGGAGCCGAAGGTGTCCTTGACCGGTGGTTCGTCGGTGTCGTCGGTGACCGCGAGCGCCTTCTCCAGCATCGCGCGGGCGCGGCTGGCCGGGAGCGGCTCGAAGATCATCAGGGGGCTGTCCTCGGCCTCCTTGCGGCAGTAGCCGAGCAGCTTCTCCACCTGTGAGGACACCCACGCGTCGACCACCATGCCGCGCTCGTTGTGGTCGATGACGACCACGAGGGCGTGGTGCTCCTCACCGCCGTAGGTGTAGGTGCAGACGATCGAGTCCTGATCGCCGTAGATGTCGCGGGAGACGTAGCAGTCGTCGGGCACGACCATGCCGACGCGCCCCGCCCAGCCCGGCCGCGCGACCCCCGCCTCCATGAGCGGGAGCGCGGCGCGCTCGGCCTTGGCCGCCTGCCGCGGCGTGCCCAGGTAGGCGATGCCGGTGAGCAGCGCCAGAGCCGCGGGCGTGCCCGCCTTCGCCGCGTGGTCGACCAGCGCCTCGCCGACGAGCTCCTCGACGTCGTCGTACGCCAGCCGCTTGCCCCACCAGGCGCCGAGCATCTCGCTCACGATGAGCTCGGCGTCGAGGGGGCTGCGTACGGCCAACAGCTCACGCGCGGCGCGGAGCATCTCCTGAAAAACGGCCTCCGGAGGTTGTGCGCGGCGCCGTGTCATGCAACCTCACCACGTGACGGCGGGCGGACGCCGGTCGGTTCGCTCATGAGCCCTCCCAGCGGTGCTCGCGCATCCAGCGGCTCGCGCAGGTCGCTCACCTAGCTACCTTTTCGCAATACGTCCCATGGCGCGGCCGGGGAGCGGCGCCTGAGGGAGGAGTGGTCCGGTGTCCGGCCACTTACCCTACTCGCCCGAAGAAGGTTCGGCTCGTCGTGCGGAGGGTGGTTCGGACTTGACCATGCTCACGAGGTGCTCGCGGGCGAGGAGCTCGACGACCTCCGGGGTGAGGGCCACACCCAGATGCCGGCCGCGCAGGCCGACGTCCGCGACACAGCGTTCGACGGTCTCCCGTGAGAGCCCGGCGAAGTCGCGGCAGAGCCGCCTCACGATCGCCGGTGAGACGTCCAGTCGTGAGATGAGCTGCGTCGATGACATGCGGACACCCTCCCGCCACAGAAGATCCGGGGACGTGCGCGTCGGCTCCGAATCTCGACTCTGGCGTCAGGGGTGTCAAGACTTCCCGGCGACACGATCCCGTCCCTTCCGCTCGTCCAGCCACGCCGGGTGGTGACGCGCCGCCCAGTCCTCCGGAACGTGCCCCAGGAACATGCCGCCGAGCGCGCCGCGATCCCGCAGCGCGTACCAGAGATGACCGATCACGACGACGAGGATCGCGAAGAACAGCCAGTCGTGGACGAACGTCGCGCCGCCGCGGAAGGAGTCGGGCCACGGGTGCGGGAACGTCATGATCGTTCCGGTGCCGAGCATCACCAGGATCGCCCCGCCCGCGAACGCCGCGTTCAGCTTCTGGCCCGCGTTGTACTTGCCGACCGGATGGATGCCGCGCCCGCCGGCGGTGGCGCGGCGGTCGCGTCCCCGCAGCCACGCCCAGTCGCCGGGGGAGAAGCGGTTCAGCCGGCGCAGGTCGTCGCGGAACGCGCGGGACGCCCAGCCCAGCAGCGCCGGCACCGGCAGCGCGAACCCCGCGTAGACGTGGATCGTGCGGACCAGGTGCCGGTGCCCGACCGTCTCGGCGAACGCGGGGATGTACAGCACCGCGGCGGTCACGAGGCAGGCCAGCATCAGCACGGCCGTCGTGTGGTGGATCCAGCGCACCGGGCGTTCGAACCGGTTCACCCGGATCATGAGCTGTACCCGTTCGAGCGGCCCACCCAGGCGTCCACGTCGTAGCCCCGTTCCTCCCAGTAGCCCGGACGCACCTCGCCGACCACCTCGATGCCGCTCAGCCACTTGGTCGACTTGTAGCCGTACATCGGCGCGACGTACATCCGCACCGGGCCGCCGTGGTCGTGGCTGACCGGGCCGCCCAGCATGCCGGTCGCGACGATCACGTCGCGGCGGCGCGCCTGCTCCATCGTGAGGCTCTCGGTGTACGCGCCGTCGAAGGAGGTGAACCGCACGCCCTTCGCGCCGGGCCGTACCCCGACGGCGTCGAGCAGGTCCGGCAGCGCGACGCCCTCCCACGCGACGTTCGGCACGCTCCAGCCCGTGACGCAGTGGAACGTGTCGGTCATCCGCGTCTGCGGTAGCGCGTGCTGGAGATCCGCGAAGCTGTAGGAGCGCGGACGCTCGACCAGGCCGCGGACCCTGAGGTGGTAGTCGGCGGGCGCGATCCGCTTCACCGAGCCGGTCACGGTGTAGAACCGGAACCCGCCGGCGGCCGGCACGATGCCGGAGATCCCCGAGCCGACCGGCCCGAGCGCGCGGTTCACGCCCCGCTGCACCCGCGCGCCCGTCACGACGCCGAGGGCACCGAGACCGACCATGCCGAGGACGACACGACGCCCGACCGGTGATCCTTCGCTGCTCACGTCCTCTATTCGAGCACTCGCCGGGCCGTACGCCCATGGATCGCGAGGTGACGTCAGAAAACCGTCATATTCGTGGTGCGTTCTCCGGACCGGCCCCGTAGGCTGCGATCGTGACATGGCGACATTGATCTTCACCTGAATCCTCGCTCGCGCGCAGGCTGTACGCCTACGCGTTCTTCGAGGACTTCGTCCTTTTCTACCCGGTGTACGCGGTGCTGTTCGCCGACGCCGGGCTGTCCGGGGCGGAGATCTCGTCCCTGTTCATCCTGTGGTCGGTCAGCTCGTTCCTGATCGACGTGCCGTCCGGGATCTGGGCGGACGCCTACTCCCGGCGCCTGCTGCTGACCGTGGCTCCCGGCCTGACCGCCGCCGGCTACGCGCTCTGGACGTTCCTGCCGTCCTACCCGTTCTTCGCGCTCGGCTTCGTGCTGTGGGGCGCGGGTGGAGCCGTACGCTCCGGGGCCCTGCAGGCGCTGGTCTACGACGAGCTCACCCGCCTCGGCCGCTCCGACGCGTACGGGCGGCTCATGGGCCGGTCCCGTGCCATCGCCATGACCGCCGTCATGGCGGCGACGGCCCTGGCGTCCCCGGTGCTGCACGCGGGCGGATACCGGGCCGTCGGCCTCGCGAGCGTGGCCGTCGCCCTGCTGGGCGTGCCCGTGGGCCGCTCCTTCCCCGAGTCGCGCGGCGACGGGGGCGAGGGAGAACGGGAGGAGCGGTACGGCGCGGTGCTCCGCTCGGGCCTCGCCGAACTGCGCGGAGCCCCCGGGATCCGGCGCGGCATGCTCGTCGTCGCGCTGGTGTCCGGAGTGGACGCGCTGGAGGAGTACATCCCGCTGCTGGCGAAGGCGACCGGCGCCGGGGCGGCGAACGTGCCGCTGCTGGTGCTCATCGTCACGGCCGGCATCACGGCCGGAGGCTGGCTGGGCGGCCGGGGCACCGCGTGGGCGGGACCGGTCCTGGCCGTGGCGGCGGCGCTCCTGGCGGTGGGCGCCGGGTCCGGCCGGCCGGTGGGACTGGTGGCGGTCGCGGTGGCGTTCGGCGCCTTCCAGTGGGCGATCGTCGCCGCCGACCTGAGGCTGCAGGAACGCGTCTCCGACGGCGCGCGGGCGACCCTGACCTCGGTGGCGGGCTTCGGCACCGAGGTCGTGGCGGTCCTGACCTTCGCCGGCTACGGGCTGGGCTCCTCCCGGCTCGGTGCCGGGCCGCTGTTCGCCCTGGCGGCCGTGCCGTACGTGTTCGTGGCGATCGTCATGTGGCGGAGCCGGGATTGAGCCATACGCCGGGGCGAGGGCCGCCGGGCGGCCTCTGGAAGGATGATGGGCGAGAACGCGAGTTTCTGGAGGACGCCGTGACGGTTTCGCTGCCCATCGCGCCGGAGGCCAACGCGCTGCTCAACCGCAGCCCGCTGGCCCTGCTGATCGCGATGTTGCTGGACCAGCAGGTGCCGCTCGAACGCGCGTTCGCGGCCCCGGCCGACCTGGCCCGCCGGCTCGGCCACGACCCGTCGGCCGAAGAACTGGCCGACCACGACCCGGACAAGCTCGTGGCCGTCTTCGGCGAACGCCCGGCGCTGCACCGCTTCCCCAAGGCGATGGCCGCGCGGGTGCAGGCGCTGTGCCAGGTGCTGGTCGACCGCTACGACGGCGACGCGTCCCGGGTCTGGACGGAAGCCGCGACCGGCCTGGATCTGCTGAAGCGCGTGGGAGAGCTGCCGGGCTTCGGCGAGCAGAAGGCCAAGATCTTCGTCGCGCTGCTGGGCAAGCGGCTGGACGTACGCCCGGAGGGCTGGCGCGAGGCGGCCGGCCCGTACGGTGAGGAGTCCGCCCACCGCTCGGTCGCCGACATCGTCGACGAGGAGTCGCTCGGCCTCGTACGCAGCTACAAACAGCAGCTCAAGGCCGCCGCGAAGAAGAAGTAGCCCGCATCCGCGCCGGCCGGGCCGAAGCGGAGCCGGGCCGAGCCGATCTGGGCCGATCTGGGCCGGTCTGGGCCGATCTGGGCCGGGCCTGGCCGGGTCGGCCGGGGCCGGGCCGAGATCGGCCGAGGCTCGGCCGGGCTCGGCGGCATCGTTTCCGGGCCATTGTGTCCGGTCGCGGCCACACCGGGCCGCGAGACACGCCCGGCGATTCATTGGCCTACCGTCTGTCACCGTATGCGTGCGACCCGGAAAGAGGAACGTGCGTATGCACGTGCAAGCACACTTGTACAAACGCGGTCGTCGAGGTCATGGCCGTCATTCCGCGTCTGCGCAGGGCCATCGGCGAAAAGATGAGGTAATTGAGAATTACCGATATTCGCCATTGCGACGTCCGTATCTGGTATCGCGCAGCATCCGTCCTGATGAAGTCGCCTCCGCGCCGGACGCGGGACTCGCCGAGATCGGAGATCTCGCCCGCCACGCACCCGCTGGCGCTTATCATCTTCTTCCTGCCGGATGCGCGGTCTCCTGCCGTGCCGCCGGCCGGGCGGGTATGAGCCGTGTTCGTCAGCGGCTGACGATAACGATGCCGGACGGGACTTCCGTCGGCGGCGAACCATCGAGATGATGAAAACCTGACTCCGAGCGGTGTTGTGATGGAGGACGGGAGCGCTAGCCTGCTCCCATTCACCCATAGTGATGCGGAAATGCCTAGCAGTAGGGCCGGGCGCGCGACGGAGGTGTCTAGCATGAGCGCCGATACGTCCGTGCCGCATCCCCGGATCTCCGGTCTCGACGCGTCGGACTCGGCGTTGTTCGCCACGTTGCTACGGGAGGCTCCGATCGGGTTCGCGCTCTTCGATACCGACCTGCGTTTCAAGCGGGCCAACCAGTCGCTGGCCCGGCTACACGGAGTCACCGTCGCCGACCTGGAGGGCAAGAAGCCGTCCGAGGTGCTCTCCGAGAAGTTCGGCGAGATCGTCGAGACCGCCGTGCGCAAGGTCGTCGACGAAGACCGTCCGGCGCTCGACGTCGATCTGGAGATCGGCGGGCGGCACTGGGCGCACTGCTGGTTTCCGGCGCACGCCGCCGACGGCGAGATCACCGGTGTCGTCCTCCTCGTCGTGGACGTCACCGACCGCGTGCTCGCCGAGGCCGCGATCCGCCGCAAGGAGGAGCGCTACCGCTCCCTGGTGGAGGCCAGCTCCCAGGTCGTCTGGGTGACCACGCCCACCGGCAAGGTCGTCGACGACGCCCCCGAGTGGCGCGCGATCACCGGCCAGACGCACGAGGAGTACGCCGCCGAGGGCTGGCTGGGCGCCGTGCACGCCGAGGACCGCTCCCGCATCGACGAGGCCTGGCAGGCCTGCGTGGCCGGTGACCGGATCTTCGAGGCGACCTACCGCATCCGCACCCGGGCCGGCGGCTACCGCAACTACGACGTGCGCGCGGTGCCGATCCGCCGCGACGGCGAGATCGTCGAGTGGGTCGGCGCGAACACCGACGTCACCGGCAAGCGCGAGGCCGAGGAGATGCGCGGGCGGCTCACCGAGCAGCTCTCCGCCGCGGCGCTGCGCACCGCCCGGCTCCAGCAGGCCACCTCGATGCTGGCCGAGGCGCTGACGGTCAACCAGGTCGTCGCCGTGATCACCGAGGTCGGCCGGTCCGCGATCGGCGCCGACCGTTCCGCGGTGGCGCTTCTCGACGACGACAAGGTGCGCCTCCGTACGATCACGCCGGGCGGCATCCCCGAGCTTCCGGGCCCGGCCCGCGAGGAGATCGGCGTCGAGGACCCGAGCGTCATGTCCGTCGCCGTACGCGAGCGGCGCCCGTTCCTGGCCGAGAACCCCACGAGCCTGCGCCTCCAGATCCAGGCCGAGGAGATCGACGCGTTCGTCCAGGTCACCGACGAACGCGCCTGGGTGGGCCTGCCGCTGCTGGCCGCCGGCCGCGCGCTCGGCGCCCTCCGGTTCTCCTTCACCCGGCCGCGCGAGATCACCGAGGAGGAGCGGGTCTTCCTCGAGGCGCTCGCCGGCCAGTGCGCGCTGGCGGTCGAGCGCGCCACGCTGTTCGAGCGCGAGCACAAGACCGCCGAGGCGCTCCAGCGCAGCCTCCTACCGGACCGGCTGCCCCAGCTTCCGCCCATGCGGCTCGCCGCCCGCTACCAGCCCGCGACACGTCACGTACAGGTCGGCGGCGACTGGTACGACGCGTTCCCGCTCCAGGACGACCGGGTGGCGATCGTGGTCGGCGACGTCATGGGCAAGGGGGTGAAGGCCGCGGCCGGAATGGGCCGCGTGCGCCACGCCCTGCGGGCGCTCGCGCTCAACGATCCGCGGCCCGCCGCGGTCCTGTCGGGCCTCGACCGGCTCTTCTCGGCCACCGAGGACCTGGAGCAGATCACCACGCTGGCGTACGCCGTGATCGACCCGGCCACCGGCGAGGGCGTGATCAGCAACGCGGGCCATCTGCCGCCGCTGCTGATCTACCCGGACCGGCGTCCGGAGGTCGGTTCGGCGGAGGCCGGAACCCCGCTCGGGTGGACCTCACAGCGACATCAGACAAAGTTTTCCGTTCCACCCGGCAACACTGTGGTCTTCTACTCCGATGGACTTGTGGAGAACCGAAGACGGGGACTCGACGCCGGCCTCGACGAACTCGTGGCCATCGCCGCCGATGCTCCGCCCGAGGTGCTCGCGGATCCTGAGATACTTGTCGACTTCCTGGTGGATCGGATGCTGGCCGGGTATGACCATGATGATGACGTGACCGTACTTGCCCTACATGTTCCGCCGAAGACGGCGTAGCACGTACGAAGGACCACCCCGAGCCCTCTAAGGTGGTGGTCACCGGGCCGGACTCCACCGTGCGGAATAGGCAGGCGTGCCAGAATGCTAGATCGAGAGGGGTACGCTGCTCAACGCAAAGCTTCCAAGGGGCCGGCGCCCGATACAGCACTGGGTCAACATAGCCACACGTTCGTTCGAGAGGTGTTTGTGTCGCCTGCGAGTTCGACCTCCAAGCCGTCCGAGCTGCACGAGAGCGTTGTCAGGCAATTGATCGAGCGTGGGCGAAACCAGGGCTACCTCGAGGCTGACGATGTGCGCCGTGCGTTCGAGGAGGCCGACATTCCCGTGTCGAAGGCCTCGAGCATCTTGCGGAGTCTTAGCAAGGAGGGTGTGACCGTCATGGTGAGCGCTGCCGACTCCGCGGCGCCGAAGCGCGCGCGCAACAGCAGTAAGCGTGCGACGCCCGCGACCAAGAAGACCAAGACGACCGCCGCCACCAAAGAGCAGGACTCGGTGACCGCCGTCGTCGAGGAGGACGCCTCCGAGGTGCCGGTGAAGCCTGCTCGCGCCAAGAAGAGTGCCGCCAAGGCCGCCAAGCCCAAAAAGGCCACCCCGACGAAGAAGACCGCTCCCCAGCCCGCCGGCAAGGCCGCGAAGGAGCCCGAGGACGGGGACGACGTCGCCGACGTCGACCTCGAGGTCGCCGACATCGACGAGGCGGACCTGAACGACCTCGGTGACGACGTCGAGGCCGCCGACATCGAGACCGACGAGGCCGACGAGGGCGACGACGCCGCTTCGGAGTCCGAGCCGGAGGAGACCCCCGCTCCCACCGCGGAGAAGAAGGGTCCGACGTCGGAGGACGAGTCGTTCGTCATCGGCGACGACGACGAAGACGCCCCGGCGCAGCAGATCGCCGCCGCCGGTGCGACCGCCGACCCCGTCAAGGACTACCTCAAGCAGATCGGCAAGGTCCCGCTCCTCAACGCCGAGCAGGAGGTCGAGCTCGCCAAGCGCATCGAGGCCGGCCTGTTCGCCGAGGAGAAGCTCGCCCTCGAACGCCAGTCCCTGGAGTTCCAGGTGCTCGACGACCTCGAGTGGATCGCCGAGGACGGCCGCCGGGCCAAGAACCACCTGCTCGAGGCCAACCTCCGCCTGGTCGTCTCCCTCGCCAAGCGCTACACCGGCCGCGGCATGCTGTTCCTGGACCTCATCCAGGAGGGCAACCTCGGTCTGATCCGCGCCGTCGAGAAGTTCGACTACACCAAGGGCTACAAGTTCTCCACCTACGCCACCTGGTGGATCCGGCAGGCGATCACCCGTGCGATGGCCGACCAGGCCCGTACGATCCGCATCCCGGTCCACATGGTGGAGGTCATCAACAAGCTGGCCCGCGTCCAGCGCCAGATGCTCCAGGACCTCGGCCGCGAGCCGACCCCGGAGGAGCTGGCCAAGGAGCTCGACATGACACCGGAAAAGGTGGTCGAGGTCCAGAAGTACGGCCGTGAGCCCATCTCGCTGCACACGCCTCTCGGTGAGGACGGTGACAGTGAGTTCGGTGACCTCATCGAGGACTCCGAGGCGATCGTGCCGGCCGACGCGGTGAGCTTCACGCTGCTGCAGGAGCAGCTGCACTCGGTGCTCGACACTCTCAGCGAGCGCGAGGCGGGCGTGGTCTCCATGCGGTTCGGCCTCACGGACGGGCAGCCGAAGACCCTCGACGAGATCGGCAAGGTCTACGGCGTGACGCGCGAGCGCATCCGCCAGATCGAGTCGAAGACCATGTCGAAGCTCCGGCACCCCTCCCGGTCGCAGGTGCTGCGCGACTACCTCGACTGAGTCGACCAGAGAAGGCCCGATGACCCGCGCGGCCGCGGGCCATCGGGCCTTCTTCTGTACTACACGCCGGGTACGGTCACGATTTCGCTTCAGATGCCAGTGGCTGTGGTGTGCATCAACGAGGCGTGTTGGGCTGGGGCCATGGGCGAGGTCAGGGGGCCGATGGTGGCCGCCACCGACAACGCGGCGCATCGCTTCCCGGTCAGCGTGAAAGGCGTGGTCATCGACCCCGTCGGCCGGGTGCTGCTGCTCCGGAACGAACGCGATGAGTGGGAACTCCCAGGCGGCAAACTGGAGCTCGGCGAGGACCCGGCCGCATGCGTGGCGCGGGAGATCGAAGAGGAGGCCTCCTGGCCGGTGACGGTCCAGGCGATCCTGGACAGCTGGCTCTACCACATCGCCGAGGACGTGGACGTCCTGATCGTCACCTACGGGTGCCGACTCGACACTGACCGGCCGCCCGTGCTGAGTCACGAGCACAAGGAGATCGGCCTGTTCACCGAGACCGAGGTGCCGAAACTGACCATGCCGGACGGTTACAAGCGCTCTGTCCGGGACTGGTACGGCCGCCGACGGCGGAGTAGCCAGTCCCACGGTGATCCTGTGGGGCCTCAATCCGCAAAGGGCCTCAGTCGGCGATGACGTCGACGTCACTCCCGTTGAGTTCGGCCGCGTACCCCAGGTCCGCCAGGACCTTCACCAGTTCCTCCGGAGTCGTCGGATCGGCGGCGTTGCTCAGCAGGGCGCGGGCCACGGCGCCGCGGGTGGCCTTGGCCATGTGGCTGACCACCGTCCGCCGGCCCTCGCGCTCGCGGAAGACGCGAATCCGCACCGCCTCCGGCCGCCACGCGGCCGCGTACGGGGCCGACCGCATGTCGACGATGAGGCCGTCGGCCGGCAGCGCGTCGGTCAGCACAGGGCGCCAGACGGCCGCCAGAGCGCCCAGACGGGGCAGCCGTGCTCCCATGGCCAGTCGGTACGGGGGGACGCGGTCGGTGACCCTCAGCGCGCCCCAGAGGCCGGAGAAGATCAGGACCGAGCGGGCCACGCGGTCGGGGTCGAGGTCGGCGAGGCCGAGGTTGTCGTACAGCACGCCCGTGTAGAGCCGGGACGCCGGCAGCGTCGGAGCGTGCCGCAGTTCGCGGTTGCGTGCGATCTCCCCGGCCTGGCCGGGCGACAGGCCCAGCGCCTCACGTGCGCGCGTCTCCCGGCCCGCGCAGAGCCTCTCCAGGGCGGTGAGCACGCGCTCGCGTGTCCGGGTGAGCTCGGGAAGGCTCAGGCCCGCCAGGTCGAGCGGGGGCCCGTCTCCCTCGGTCGCCTTGCCCTCGGACGGCGGCAGCAGGATCAGCATCGTCCCCCCAGCGCCCCGGCCTGCGGTCCAGAGCACGCGAAAAAGAGAAGCTGAGACGGCGACCACCCGTGCGGGCGGCCGCCGTCTCGTCGGTTATGGATACGGCTCGCCTGGCCTACCGCTCTTCGTCAGGAGTTGCGGTGGCAGGGGTCTCAAGCAGCCGGTCGGTTTCGTCGTGGATCTCGGCGCCCGCGGCACGGAGGGACTCACCGTACTTGCGGCCGTGGTGGGCGCAGAACAGCAACTCGCCGCCGCCCGCGAGGACCGCGCGGACATAGGCCTGGGCACCGCAGCGGTCGCAGCGGTCCGCGGCCGTCAGCGGCTTGGTCGGGGCAAGAGCTCCAGTCACGTCGCCTTCCTCGTCTCGGGGTCGGTCGCTTAGGACAACATCTAACCGGACGTGAGCGTTCCCATGCGGGTTCTGTGTACGCCGAGAGCGGAATACCCCCGGAGGTGACAAAGGTCACCCTCGCGATCAATGTTCAGATTTGTTCCCAGCGGAAGACGCGGACCGCGATGACCGTCGCGACCAGCGCGAAGCCCAGCAGGATGCCCATCTGCGGGAGCACCGAGGCCGGTCCGGCGCCTCGGGCCATGACCTTCAGCATGCCATCGTTCAGGTGGCGCAGAGGGAAGATCTCCGAGACGACACGTAGCCATTTCGGCGCCTGATCGACGGGGAAGAACGACCCGCCGAGGAACGCCATCGGCAGCACGACGATCTGGCTGACCGCCTGCGCGGCCTCCTGGGTCTTGGCCCACGCCCCGATCAGCATGCCGATCGCCAGGAACGCCAGCACCCCGCACAGCACGATCGGGATCGCCATCCACCAGTAGTGCGACAGCTTCAACCCGAAGAACGGCAGCGTGGCCACCCCGATGAACAGCACGGTCTGCACCAGGGCCGTGCCCAGGCTGACCGCGACCCGCGCGGCGAAGACCGTACGGATCGGCACGGGCGACAGCCGGAGGCGGCGCAGGATGCCTTTCGTGCGCCATGTGACAAGTGTGGCGGACGCGCCGAACATGCCCGCCGACGCGAGCGCCCAGCCGAGCACACCCGGGGTGATGTACTGGATCGCCTTCAGGGACTTGTCCTCCACCTGCTCGGCCCGCAGGCGATACTTCGGGGCCTGTCCGGAGGCGGCCTGGTTCGCGGCCTGCACGAGGCCGTTGACCTGGCCCTGGACGGTGCCCGACTTCACCTGGTCGGCCGCGGAGAAGTGGATGACGACCTGGTCGCCGGTCTGTTCGAGCGCGGCGTCGTAGTCGCCCTTCTTGACCTTCTCCAGCGCCGCGGCCCGATCGGTGGTCTTGGTGATCTTGAGCGACTTGCCGAAGTCGGCGCGCATGTTCGCCGGCATCTGGTCGACGACGTCCACCGCGCCGATCTCCAGCACCTTCGACCGGGGCGTCGACTGCTGGGCGAACAGCCCGCCGATGGCCACCAGGAACAGCAGCGGCAGCGCGATCGTGAAGAACAGCGCGCCCCGGTCGCGGCGGAAACCCAGGAACATCGCCCGCGCCAGACTCTTGAAGCTGCTCACGACGTCGCCTTCCTCGAAGGAGAGAGCATGGATGACGTACGGCCGGTTCGCCCGCTCACGAGACCTCCTTCGTCGGAGGGGGTGACCACTGGCGCGTGCCTTTGCTTCGCTCGCTCATGCGCGGTACTCCCGTCCGGTCAGGTCGAGGAAGACGTCCTCGAGCGTGGACCCCTTGATCTGGACCCCGTCCAGGGCGCCGCGCTCGGCGAGCGCGCGGACCACCTTGGGTGCGTCCTGGGTGGAGATGGTCAGCGAGATCTGGTCGTCGGTCACCTCGTCGGCGCCCGGGAGCGCGCGTGCCTCGTCGACGCTCAGCGTCCCGCTGGACACGCTGACGCGCGCGGCGGCGTCCAGGTCGCGTACGAGCGCCGCCGGCGCGCCGCTGCGCAGGATCCGGCCGCGGTCCATGATCGCGACGCGGTCGCAGAGGATCTCGGCCTCGTCCATGTAGTGGGTGGTGAGGACGATCGTCCGGCCGTCGGTGTTGATCGCGCGCAGGACGTCCCACAGGTTGCGGCGGGCCTGCGGGTCGAGCGCGGCGGTGGGCTCGTCCAGGAACACCAGCTCCGGCTCGTGCACGAGCGCGCAGGCGATCGACAGGCGCTGCGCCTGTCCGCCGGACAGCTTCTCCACCTGGGTGTCGGCCTTGTCGCCCAGGCCGACGGTCTCGAGCATGGCGTCCGCCTTGCGGCCGGGCACGCCGTACAGGGAGCCGAACGTCCGCAGCTGTTCCCGCGCGGTGAGCCGCTCGAAGAAGGCCGACGCCTGCAGTTGCACGCCGATCCGCGGCAGCAGCGCGGGGTTGCGCGGCCAGGGGGAGTGCCCGAGCACCGAGATCTCCCCGCCGTCGGCCTGCCGCAGGCCTTCGATGATCTCCAGTGTCGTGGTCTTGCCGGCCCCGTTCGGGCCCAGGATGCCGAAGAACTCCCCGGCCTCGACGGTCAGGGACACCCCGTCGACGGCATTCACGTCGCCATAGCGCTTGAGCAGGTCATTGGCGACAATCGTGTTGGACATGGGCAGGACATTAGAGGTGCGTATCCGGGCATAGCCACCTACGAAAGGTGGAGGTTCGCGATCTGCAACCACCGGTGGAGGGCGGACGGAACGGCGCGCCGGTCGGCTACTGTCGGCGCTGACGGGTAGCCTGCTGCCGCACGTCCTACCCCCGAGGAGCAAAGCCGTTGACCGCCGCCACTATCGCCGCTGAGGACTCGCACGGTTACACCGCGCGGCACCTTTCGGTGCTCGAAGGACTGGAGGCCGTCCGCAAGCGGCCCGGAATGTACATCGGGTCGACCGACAGCCGCGGGCTGATGCACTGCCTCTGGGAGATCATCGACAATTCCGTCGACGAGGCTCTCGGCGGGCACTGCTCGCGCATCGAGGTCACGCTGCACGCCGACGGCTCGATGGAGGTCGGCGACGACGGGCGAGGCATCCCCGTCGACGTCGAGCCCAAGACCGGGCTGACCGGCGTCGAGCTGGTGATGACGCGGCTGCACGCCGGCGGCAAGTTCGGTGGCATCTCCTACACCGCCTCCGGCGGCCTGCACGGCGTGGGCGCCTCGGTGGTCAACGCGCTGTCCGTACGCCTTGACGTCGAGGTCGACCGCGACGGGCACACCCACGCGATGAGCTTCAAGCGCGGGCTGCCCGGTGACTTCGCCGGCGACGGTCCCGACTCCAAGTTCACCAAGAAGCCCGCCAAGCGGCAGGGGCTCCACCAGATCAAGCGGGTGGCCAAGCGCATCACCGGCACGCGCGTCCGCTTCTGGCCCGACCGTCAGATCTTCCTCAAGGACGCGTCGATCAGCGGTGACGTCGTCGTCGACCGGATGCGCCAGACCGCCTTCCTCGTGCCGGGCCTGACCATCGCCGTACGGGACGAGCGCGGCGAGGAGGTCGCCGAGCACGAGTTCCGCTTCGACGGCGGCATCAGCGAGTTCTGCGACCACCTGGCCACCGACGAGCCGGTCTCCGACGTGCTGCGCCTGCAGGGCCGCGGCCACTTCACCGAGACCGTCCCGGTCCTCGACGACCAGGGCCACCTGACGCCGACCGACGTCGAGCGCGACATCGACGTCGACGTCGCGCTCCGCTGGGGCACCGGCTACGACACGATCACCAGGTCGTTCGTCAACGTGATCGCCACGCCCAAGGGCGGCACCCACGTCGCCGGCTTCGACCGCGCCCTGGTCAAGGTGCTGAACGACCAGCTCCGCGCCACCAAGCTGATGAAGAACGGCGACGACCCGGTCATCAAGGACGACGTCCTCGAGGGCCTGACCGCCGTGGTGACCGTGCGCCTGCCCGAGCCGCAGTTCGAGGGCCAGACCAAGGAGGTCCTGGGCACCTCCGCGGCGACGCGCATCGTCTCCCAGGTCGTCGGCCGCGAGCTGAAGGACGCGTTCGACAACCCCAAGCGCGGCCAGAAGCAGCAGATGCGCGCCGTGCTGGAGAAGGTCGTCTCCGCGTCCAAGGCCCGCATCGCCGCCCGCCAGCAGCGGGAGAACCAGCGCCGCAAGAGCGCCCTGGAGAACTCCGCGCTCCCGGCCAAGCTGGTCGACTGCCGCACCGCCGACGACCGCAGCGAGCTGTTCATCGTCGAGGGCGACTCGGCGCTCGGCACCGCCAAGCTGGCGCGCAACTCCGAGTTCCAGGCGCTGCTGCCGATCCGCGGCAAGATCCTCAACGTGCAGAAGGCCTCCGTGGCCGACGTGCTGAAGAACGTCGAGTGCGCTTCGATCATCCAGGTCGTCGGCGCCGGCTCGGGCCGCACCTTCGACCTCGACTCGGCCCGCTACGGCCGCATCATCCTGATGGCCGACGCCGACGTCGACGGCGCGCACATCCGCACCCTGCTGCTGACGCTGCTCTACCGCTACATGCGCCCGATGCTGGAGGCGGGCCGCGTCTTCGCCGCCGTGCCGCCGCTGCACCGCATCGAGCTGACCAACCCCAAAAAGGGCCAGGACAAGCACGTCTACACCTACTCCGACGCCGAGCTCCGCAAGAAGCTCGTGGAGTTCGAGCGCCGCTCCGTCCGGTGGAAGGAACCCATCCAGCGCTACAAGGGCCTCGGCGAGATGGACGCCGACCAGCTGGCCGAGACCACGATGGACCCGCGCCACCGCATGCTCCGCCGCATCCGCATCGAGGACGCCGAGGAGGCCGCGGCCATCTTCAACCTGCTGATGGGCTCGGAGGTGGCGCCGAGACGCGAGTTCATCTCGGGCGGCGCGTCAGAGCTGGACGAGGCCCGCATCGACATCTGACGCAGGCGAGCACCTCCCGCAGGAGCCCGGCCCGGCCTCCGGCGGCGGTGTCACGCCTCTCCGGCGGGCGCGGCGTGAGCACGACCCCGCGCGCCCGCCGGGCCTCGGCGAACGGCGTGCGGGTCTCGGCGAACGGCGTCCACCCGAGGGTGGAGGCGGGCAAGCTCCATCCGCGCGCCGATCCGTGCGGGCCCGGCGATTCCTAGTGTCGAGACCATGCATGAGGCTCTCAACGGACTGATCGTCCTCGCCGTCGTCGTACTCGTCATCGTGCGCCGGTTCACCCGGCGGCGGGTCGACGAACGGCGGTTGCTGGTGATTCCGCTCGTCATCGGTGCCATCGGCATCGGGCAGGGCAACGTGATCGACGCGCATCACGCCGGGCTCAGCACCGGCCTGCTCGCCGTCGAGATCGTCGCGGCTCTGCTGCTCGGACTCGGTCTCGGGGCGACCATGCGCGTGTGGCGGGAGGCGGACGGTTCGCTGTGGAGCCGGGGGACCTGGGCGACGTTCGGGGTGTTCGTGGCGTCCATCGCCGTACGCGGTGGCCTGTACGGCCTCGGGTACGCGGCGGGAGTCCGGCCCGGGAGCGGAACGGTGCTCATCTCGGTCGCGGCGTGGCTGCTCGCCCAGAACGCCGTCATCGGCCGGCGGTCCCGCGGACTCCCGGGCAGGGTTAGCGTGCAACCGTGATGGCAGAGCTTCGGAGTCGGCTCGGCGCCCGGTTGCGGCCTCAGTGCCGGCCGGGCGCCTCGCCGGGCTCGGCGGAGGGGACCCGGCGAGAAGGGCTCCTGCTGCGGGTCCTCATCCTCACCGGCGCGACCACCTGGTTCGCGTACGCCATGCTGCGCGACCACGACCGGTCGGGCCCGCATGCCGGGTTGCACGGCGCGGACCTGGCGCTCACCGCGGGAGTCCTCTGCGGGGTGATCTGCTTCGCCGTCGCGGTGGTCATGAGGCGCCGCGCCCCGGCGTACGCCTGGATCCTCTATATGGCCGGCGCCGCCACCGGGGCAGCGCTGTACGCCGCGGCGCCCGAACGCCCCGGCAGCGCCCTGATCTTCGCCTGTGTGGGGTTCGCGGGCTCGACCGGCTCGCTGTGGCGTTCGGTCCCGGTGGCCGCCGTCGGATCGATCGGGATGACGGTCGGCATCCTCGCCCAGGGGCGTCCGGCGGGGGAGCTGTGGACGATCGTCGGGATGCTCGGGATGTTCACCGGCATCCGGGCGAACCACACGCGCGAGGCGGCGCGGCTGACCGAGCAGCAGAACCTCATCCTCGCCGAGCGCTCCCGCATCGCCCGGGAGATCCACGACATCCTCGCGCACTCGCTGTCCGCCCAGCTCGTCCACCTGGAGGGGGCGCGGCTGCTCATGGTCGGCGGCCGCACGGAGGAGGCGCTCGCCCGGGTCGAACGCGCCCGCGGCCTGGCCCGCAGCGGCCTGGAGGAGACGCGGCGCGCGCTCGCCACCCTGCGCGGCGACATCCCGCCGATGGACGTGGTGCTGCGCGAGCTCACCGACGAGCACCGGCTTCTCGCCGACGCCGTCTGCGAGCTGAAGGTCGAGGGCGAACCCCGGGACCTGGACGCGAGGGCGGGCCTCGCCGTGATCCGTACGACGCAGGAGGCGCTGACGAACGTCCGCAAGCACGCGCCGGGAGCGGCGGTCACGGTCGCGCTGCGCTACACCGACGGGTGGTGCGAACTGGAGGTCACCGACGAGGGCGGGGAGCCCGGCCCGCTCGCGGGGAGCGGCGGTGGATACGGTCTGGTCGGAATGCGTGAGCGCGCCGAGCTGATCGGCGGCACACTGGAGGCGGGTCCGGTGGAAGAGGGGTTCAGGGTGCTGCTGCGGGTGCCGCTGTGACGCGGGTACTGGTGGTCGACGACCAGACCGTCGTACGCGACGGGCTGGTGCTGCTGCTCGGCCTGCTGCCGGGCCTGGAGGTCGTCGGCTCCGCCGGAAACGGCGAGGAGGCCGTGCGCCTGGTCGCCGAACACCGCCCCGACGTGGTCCTGATGGACCTCCGCATGCCGCGCGTGGACGGCGTCGAGGCCACCCGGCGCATCAAGAAGGACTACCCGGCGGTGCAGATCGTCGTCCTGACCACCTACAGCGACGACGAGTCGGTGTTCGCCGCGCTCCAGGCGGGCGCCCGGGGCTACCTGACCAAGGACGCGGGAGCGGAGGAGATCGCGCGAGCGATCGACGCGGTGCGCGGCGGCGACGCCCAGCTCGACCCGTCGGTCCAGCGTCGCCTGGTCGACGCCCTCGCCTCCGGCGGGCAGCCGTCGCGCCGCCGCCGGGGAGACCTTCCGGACGGCCTGACCCAGCGCGAGGCCGAGGTGCTGACGCTGATCGCGGCGGGCCGCTCGAACGCCGAGATCGCCCGCGACCTGTTCATCAGCGAGGCCACGGTCAAGACCCACATCAACAACCTCTTCGCCAAGGCCGGCCTACGCGACCGTGCCCAGGCCGTGACCTACGCGTACCGCAAGGGCCTCGCCGACCTGGACTGACCCCCTCACGCCGTGCGGCCCGCGACGGTCACCACTCCCGGGCGGCGATCAGCATCTCGGCGTCCGCCTCCGGAAAGCCGTACGCCGATGCCACGAACCAGAACTCTTCTCCGATCAGCTCGCGGGCGACGGTCTCGAGCTCGCTGTCCGCGGCCTCGAAGTCGGCCTCCAGCGCGTTGAACTCCTCCGTGGCGGCGTTCGTGAGCGCGTACAGCGCCGCGAGATCCGCCGGGCGTTCGGCCTCGATCCGCTCGCACAGCCTCAGCAGGATCGCCTTGCCCTTGTCGACGACGTGATCGGGAAAGTAGTCGTCGTCGTACATCCCCTCCAGAAAGGAATGGCCGGCTATCCGCTGGTTGGTGGGGGACACCCCTGATCTCCTCTGGTCGTGTTCCGTACCGACCCGTCGATGGTGCACCACGCCACTGACAATGCGTCGGCGTGCGCCCGGGCGCCGGACGTATGGGCCCGTGAGCCGCGAATACGTACGGGCCTGGGCAAGAGCGCGTAGATCCTTGCGGCGCAGGGCGACGCGAGAGGACAAGAAGTGATCAGTCGACTACTGTGCGTTATGCCTCTATGTGAATGCTTTCTCAAGGAGAACCGGCGTGCGAAAGACCTTCATGATCGCTGAATGCCTCCGCCGTTACGCCTGGTGGCGTCTCAACCGTTCCGACGACCACGACGAGGGCCGCAACGCGCGGAGCGCGGTCGCGCTGCTCAACGCCGCCGCGTACGCCGCCGAGCTTCCCGAAGACGCGCCGGTCATCGACCGTCTCCACGCGGCCGGCACCTTCACCGACAAGGAGTTCCGCCTCCCGCTGCCCGCCGAGCGCATCGTCCGCTTCTGGCACTACGAAGAATCGAGCGGCACCCCGGACGACCTCCTCGAAGCGATCGCGGCCATGGCCGAGCCTCCGAAGATCCCCGCCCAGCGCGACGGCGAGCAGCCCCTGCACCGCTGAGCCACCACCCGCTCAGGCGCCACGGCCCAGGCCGAGACGCCGACAGGCACGGAGCCGTCCGGTCGTGCGCCCAGACCCGCCGGCGAACCTCATCGCTCCGCCCGGCAGGGCATGACTCGGCCTGCGGCGGCGGGGAGCCGCCGGGGCGTGCCCCGCGGTGCGGGCCGGGGGCTCCCGGCCCGCACCGGGCGGGTCAGAGCCCGCGCGGACAGGAGCTGCGCCCCTGTCCGCGCGGGCTCTTACTCGGTCTCCTCCGCCGGCTCCGTCGTCTGGGCGGGTGCGTCGCCGGACGTGCCGACCGGGCCGCCGATCGCGGTGATCGGGGACGGGAGCTTCACGCCCGAGCCGTCGCGGCGGCCCAGTTCGGTCGGAAGGTCCAGCGGTTTGCCCGTCATGCCCGAGGCCTTGGCCGGGGTCGGGCCGGCCCAGGCGAGGATCAGGACGTCTTCCCCCTTGAGGAAACGGTGGGCGCGGACGCCGCCGGTGGCGCGGCCCTTGGCGGGGTACTCGGCGTAGTCGGCGACCTTGATGGCGCCCGTCTGGGTGCCGGGCAGGGCGGTGGAGCTGCCCGCGATCGTGACCACGCGGGACTCCAGGTCGCCGTCGAGGGCGCCGAACCAGATGACCCGGGCGCCCGAGCTCAGCCGGATGCCCGCCATGCCGCCCGCCCCGCGGCCCTGCGGGCGGACGCTGGACGCGGGGAAGCGCAGCAGCTGCGCGTCACTGGTGATGAACACCAGCTCGTGGTCCTCGGATTCGAGCTGCAGCGCGCGGACGACCCGGTCGCCGTCCTTGAGGCCGATCACCTCGAACTCGTCGGCGTTCTTCGGGTAGTCGGGGGCGACTCGCTTCACCACGCCCTGCTCGGTGCCGAGCGTCAGTCCGGGGGAGTCGAGCGATGCCAGGCCGACCACGGTCTCGTCCTTCTCCAGCGTGACGAACTCAGCCATCGGCGCGCCGCCCGCCAGCGACGGCGGGGCGGCCGACGAGGGCAGCGCGGGCAGGTCGAGGACGTCCACCCGGATCATCCGGCCCGCGCTCGTCACGGCGCCGACCTGGCCGCGCGCGGTCGCGCTCACGATCGACACGACCACGTCGTGGGGTGCGCGCGCCCCCTCGCCGGGCAGCGGCTCCATCGACGTCGTACGGGCCAGCAGGCCGGTCGAGGACAGCAGCACCCGGCACGGGTCGTCGGCCACCTCCAGCGGCACCGCGGCCGTCTTGGCCTGGCCCGAGGACTCCAGCAGGACGGTGCGGCGCGGCGTGCCGTACGTCTTGGCGATCTCGGCCAGCTCGCCGGAGACCAGCGCCCGCAGCTTGGCCTCCGACTCCAGGATCTCGGTCAGCTCGGCGATCTCGCGGGTGAGGCGTTCCTTCTCGTTCTCCAGCTCCAGCCGGTCGTACTTGGTCAGGCGGCGCAGCGGCGTGTCGAGGATGTACTGCGCCTGGATCTCCGACAGCTCGAACGCGGACATCAGCCGCGTCTTCGCCTCGGCCGAGTCCTCGCTCTCGCGGATGACCCGGATGACCTCGTCGATGTTGAGCAGCGCGATGACGAGGCCGTCGACGAGGTGCAGGCGGTCCTCGCGCTTCTTGCGGCGGAACAGGCTGCGGCGGCGTACGACGTCGATGCGGTGGTCGACGTACACCTGGAGCAGGTCGCGCAGGCCCAGCGTGCGCGGCTGCCCGTCGACGAGGGCGACGTTGTTGATGCCGAACGTCTCCTCCATCGGCGTCAGCCGGTAGAGCTCCTCCAGCACCGCCTCGGGGTGGAAGCCGTTCTTGATCTCGATGACCAGGCGGAGGCCCTGCTGCCGGTCGGTGAGGTCCTTCAGGTCGGAGATGCCCGAGATCTTCTTGGCGTTGACGAGGTCCTTGATCTTGGAGACCACGCGCTCGGGGCCCACGGCGTACGGGAGCTCGGTGACGACGATGCCCTTGCGGCGCGGCGTGACGTTCTCGATGTGGGCGGTGGCGCGTGTGCGGAAGATCCCGCGGCCGGTCTCGTACGCGTCGCGGATGCCGTCCAGGCCCACGATCTTGCCGCCGGTCGGCAGGTCGGGGCCGGGCACGAACCGCATCAGGTCATCGAGCGACGCCTCGGGGTTGTCGATCAGGTGCCGCGCGGCGGCGATCACCTCGCCGAGGTTGTGCGGCGCCATGTTGGTCGCCATGCCGACCGCGATGCCGGAGCTGCCGTTGACCAGGAGGTTCGGGAACGCCGAGGGCAGCACCTCCGGCTCCTGCTCCTGGCCGTCGTAGTTGGGGCGGAAGTCGACGGTCTCCTCGTCGATGCTCGCCACCATGAGGGCGGCCTCGCGGGACATGCGGGCCTCGGTGTACCGCATCGCGGCGGGCGAGTCGTCGCCGCCGAGCGAACCGAAGTTGCCGTGCCCGTCGACGAGTTGCATCCGCATCGACCAGGGCTGCGCCAGGCGTACGAGCGCGTCGTAGATCGCCGAGTCGCCGTGGGGGTGGAGCTTGCCCATCACCTCGCCGACGACCCGGGCGCACTTGACGTGGCCACGGTCGGGCCGCAGGCCCATCTCGTTCATCGAGTAGAGGATGCGGCGCTGCACGGGCTTGAGCCCGTCGCGCGCGTCGGGGAGCGCCCGCTGGTAGATGACCGAGTAGGCGTACTCGAGGTAACTGCCCCGCATCTCCTCTGAGACATCGACGTCGACGATGTTCTCTTCGAAGTCCGGCGGGGGAGGGGTCTGCGTGCCGCGTCGTGCCATAACTGTCATTGTGACGGGTCGGCCCGACAGCTTGCGCCGTGAACGTCGGCGTGCCGCGGACCCATGGTGGAAGATGGCGGACGGATTCGTCTATGAGCTGGGGAGTGCCGCATGTACGCCGACTTCCAGAATGAGATCTATCTGAACGGCCTCACCGACATCCTCCCCTCCCTGCCGACCGACCTGACCCGGCTCGAACCCCTGGCCAGGGAGAAGCTCTCCCGCGAGGCGTACGACTATGTCGCGGGGGCGGCCGGAACGGGCGACACGGCACGGGAGAACCGCGAGGCGTTCCGGCGCCGCCGGCTGGTGCCGCGGATGCTGGCCGGCCACACGACCTGCGACCTCACGACCCGGGTGCTCGGCGAGACGCTGCCCGCTCCGGTGCTCCTCGGCCCCGTCGGCGTGCTGCGCCAGCTGCACCCCGACGGCGAGCTGGCGGTCGCGCGGGCGGCCGGGGCGATGGGCGTCACGATGGTGCTGAGCACGGCCGCCTCGCACACGCTGGAGGAGGTCGCGGAGGCGGCCGGGCCACGGTGGTACCAGCTGTACTGGCCGAACGACCGGGACCTGGCGATCAGCTTCCTCGAGAGGGCGAAGGCGGCCGGCTACACGGCGCTCGTCGTCACGCTGGACACCTTCATGCTCGCCTGGCGGCCCCACGACCTCGACAACGCCTACCTGCCGTTCCTGCGCGGCCTGGGCAACCAGAACTACTTCGCCGACCCGGTCTTCTCCGCCAGAGCGGGGGACAACCCGATCCTGCACTGGGTCTCGCTGTTCGGTAACCCGTCGCTGACCTGGGACGATCTCGCTTTCCTGCGGGAGCACTGGGACGGCCCGATCGCGCTCAAGGGCATCCAGGACACCGAAGACGCCCGCCGCGCGGTCGACGCGGGCATGGACGGCATCGTCGTGTCCAACCACGGCGGACGCCAGGTCGACGGCGCGATCGCCGCCCTGGACGCGCTGCCGCCCATCACCCACGCCGTCGGCGACCAGATCGACGTGCTGTTCGACAGTGGCATCCGCTCGGGCGCGGACGTGGTCAAGGCCCTCGCGCTGGGCGCCCGGGCGGTGCTGGTGGCCCGCCCGTACGCGTACGGGCTGGCGCTGGCGGGCGAGGCGGGCGTACGGCACGTGCTGCGGTGCCTGCTCGCCGAGACCGAGCTGACGCTGCGGCTGTCCGGCCACGGCGACGTGACCTCACCGTCCCTGGAGATCCTGCAGAACGTTCCTCAGGCGGAGTAGGCGCACCGGCCGCCTGACGACCGGGCTCAGGCGGCCTCCAGGGAGGGTTCCGGCTCCACCGCCGGTGCCCGGCGTGCCGCCGGGCGGGGGAGGAGCAGGATCAGGGCGGTCGCGGTCAGCACCAGGGCCAGGGCCAGGAACGCGACCGCCTCCGCCGCCGCGGCGAAGTCCTCTCGTGAGGGGTGGTCCCCCAGGCCGCCGAAGAACACCGCGCCCAGCACCGCGACCCCCGCCGCGCTCGCGAACTGCTGTGTCGTCGTCAGTACGCCCGCCGCCGCACCGCCGTGCCGCGGGTCGATGCCGGCCAGCACCGCCCCGATGAGCGTGGGCAGCATCAGCCCGTTGCCCAGGCCGACCAGAGCCATCGGCGCGAGCAGCCACGCCGGGGTGATCGCTCCGCCCAGCGCCTGGAGTTCGACGATCAACACCAGGATGCCCAGCGCGGTGATCGAGCCGCCCACGGTCATCACCCGCAGGCCGTACCTGGCGGCCAGGGAACGGCCCAGGAGCGAGGTCACCGAGAACAGCACGCCCATCGGCATGAACGTCAGGCCCGCCTCCAGCGGCGACAGGCCCAGCCCGCCCTGCAGCAGCAGCGTGAGCACGAACATGAAGCTCGCGAAGAAGGACATGAAGGCCACGCTCACCGGCAGGCCGGCCGCGAAGGCGCGGTTGCGGAAGAGCGACAGGTCGAGCAGCGGCTCACCGCCCCGGCGGGTGAGCCGCAGCTCCCAGGCCAGAGTGGCGGCCAGGAGCGGCACGGACACCGCCATGGACAGCCAGGTCCAGGCCGGCCAGCCCTCCTCGCGGCCGAGGATGAGCGGCACGAGCAGGAGGGCCAGCCCGGCCGAGATGCCGAGCGCGCCGAGCGGATCGAGCCGTGGCCGCCGCGACGCCCGGTGGTGCGGCAGCAGCCGCAGCGCGAACGCCAGCGCGACCATGCCCACCGGCACGTTGACCAGGAAGATGACCCGCCAGCCCAGGCCCAGGACGTTCGCTTCGAGGAGGAGGCCGCCGAGCACCTGCCCGGCGATCGAGCCGACCCCGGTCGTCACGCCGAACCACGACATCGCCCGCGCCCGCTCGCCCGCCGGGAACGTCGCGGTGATCAAAGCGAGTACCTGCGGCACCATGGCCGCCCCGGTGAGCCCCTGGAGCAGCCGCGCGGCGACGAGCTCGCCCGGCGACCGGGCCAGGCCGCACAGCAGCGAGGCGACGGTGAAGGCCGCCATGCCGGTCAGGAAGAGCCGCCGGTAGCCGAACAGGTCGCCCAGCCGTCCGCCGGTCACCATGCCGCCGGCGTACGTGAAGGCGTAGCCGCCGACGACGAGTTCCAGCGCGGCCTGGCCGGCGTTCAGATCCTGTTCGAGGGACGGGGCGGCGACGTTGACGACGAAGAAGTCGAACATCGCCATGAACGTCGCCGACAGGATGACCGGCAGCATCATCCAACGGCGTGGATCAGGAGTGGAGAGGGATGAAGACACGTCGCTCCCGAAGTTCGATGGTCGTCGAAGAGTTTGAAGGTTGTCGAACAGTACGACGGAAGTCGAACTTCTGGCAAATCTGATTTATGCTTGACAACGTGAGTGAGCGGAGCGAACGAACGGGCAGGCGCGGCAGCGTTTCGCTCGCGGCGCCGACGAAGGAGGCGCCGTGAGCGAAGAGGTGATCCACCCTCCGGCGGAGGAGCTGAGCATGCCCAAGGTGCTGGCGGCGCTGGCCGATCCCGCGCGCCTGGCGACCGTGCGCACGCTGGCCCGCGTCGGCGAGTCCTCCTGCGGGCAGATCCAGCACGACGCCGGGCTCGAGGTCAGCAAGTCCACGATGTCCCACCACCTGCGCATCCTGCGCGAGGCGGGCATCACGCACTCCCGGGTCCAGGGCGCCCGGCGCCTCCTCACGCTCCGCCGCGACGACCTCGACGCCCGGTTCCCGGGCCTGCTCGACGCCGTCATCCAGCCCGAGTTCGCCGCGAGCCGCTGAGCCGCGATCTCCCGAGCGGCGTCACAACCGACGGTGGGTGCTGATACCAAGGAACCCATGGTCGACGACATCGGGTTGAGGGAGCGCGCCGAGGCGCGCCTGCGCGAGCTCGCCGGGGAGCACGCCCGGCTCCGTGAGGACCAGTGGACCGCGATCCGCGCCCTGGTCGTCGAGCGGCGGCGCGCCCTCGTCGTCCAGCGCACCGGGTGGGGCAAGTCGGCGGTCTACTTCGTCGCCACCGCCCTGCTGCGGGAGCGCGGTGCCGGCCCGACGGTGATCGTCAGCCCGCTGCTCGCCCTCATGCGCAACCAGATCGCCGCCGCCGAGCGGGCCGGCATCCACGCCGCCACGATCAACTCCTCCAACACCGACGACTGGGAGCGGGTCTTCGCCGACGTCCAGGACGGCGCCGTCGACCTGCTGCTCGTCAGCCCCGAGCGCCTCAACAACCCCGACTTCCGCGACCAGGTCCTGCCCAAGCTCGCGGCCGGCGCGGGCCTGGTGGTCGTCGACGAGGCGCACTGCATCTCCGACTGGGGCCACGACTTCCGGCCCGACTACCGCCGGCTCCGCACGCTCTTCGCCGACCTGCCGCCCGGCATCCCCGTGCTGGCCACCACCGCGACCGCCAACGCTCGGGTGACCCGCGACGTCGCCGACCAGCTCAGCGCCGGAGACGAGACGCTCGTCCTGCGCGGGCCGCTCGACCGCGAGAGCCTGCGCCTGTCCGTCGTACGCCTGCCGGGCGCCGAGCACCGGCTGGCCTGGCTCGCCGAGCGGCTCGCCGAGCTGCCCGGCTCCGGCATCGTCTACACGCTCACCGTCGCGGCGGCGCAGGAGATCGCCGCGTTCCTGCGTGACCGCGGATACGCCGTCGCCGCCTACACCGGCCAGACCGAGCAGGCCGAGCGCCTCCAGGCCGAGCAGGACCTCCTCGACAACAAGGTCAAGGCGCTCGTCGCGACGAGCGCCCTGGGCATGGGCTTCGACAAGCCCGACCTCGGCTTCATCGTGCACGTGGGCGCGCCGCAGTCGCCGGTCGCCTACTACCAGCAGATCGGCCGCGCCGGCCGCGGTGTCGAGCGGGCCGAGGTGATCCTCCTGCCGGGCACCGAAGATCGCGAGATCTGGGCGTACTTCGCCGGCCTGGCCTTCCCCTCCGAGCAGGTCGTACGCCTGGCGCTGCGCGTGCTGGAGGAGGAGGGCACGCTGTCCACGGCCGCCCTGGAGACCCGCGTCGACCTGGGGCGCAGCCGCCTGGAGATGATGCTCAAGGTCCTCGACGTCGACGGCGCCGTACGCCGGGTGCGCGGCGGCTGGACCGCTACCGGCGAGCCGTGGGCCTACGACCGCGAGCGCTACGAGCGCGTCGCGGCCGAGCGCTCCCGCGAGCAGCGCGCCATGCTCGACTACGAGGCGACCGGCGACTGCCGCATGGAGTTCCTCCGCCGCGAACTGGACGATCCCGAGGCCGCCCCGTGCGGGCGCTGTGACAACTGCACCGGCCACCACCGTTCCGCCGAGGTCTCCGACGCCGGCGCCGCGTCCGCCCGCGACCGGCTGAGCCGCCCGGGCGTCGAGGTGACACCGCGCCGCATGTGGCCGACGGGAATGAAGGCCGAGGGCATCGCGGGCCGGATCCCCCCGGGCCTGCAGGCCGAGCCCGGCCGCGCGCTGGGACGGCTCACCGACCTCGGCTGGGGCAACCGGCTGCGCGGCGTCCTGGCCGAGGGCGCGCCGGACGCCCCGGTGACCGACGAGATCTTCGCCGCGGTCGTCTCGGTGCTGTCCGCGTGGGACTGGGAGCAACGCCCGGCCGCGGTGGTCGCCATGGCGTCCGCGACCCGCCCCCGCATGATCGCCGACCTGGCGCGGCGCGTCGCCACGATCGGCCGGCTTCCCTATCTCGGCGAGATCGCCTACACCGCCGGCGGCCCGGGGCCTCGCCGGCACAACAGCGCCCAGCGGGTACGCACACTCTGGAACGCCATGGCGGTCCCGGAGGGTCTCGGCGACCTCACCGGCCCGGTGCTGTTGGTGGACGACCAGGTCGACACCGGCTGGACGGTGACCGTCGCGGCGAAGCTGCTGCGGGAGGCCGGCGCCCCGGCGGTCCTGCCGCTCGCACTCGCGGTGACGTCCTGACCCTGACACGACCGGCACGCTGAGCCCGGGCACGGTCGCTACGGGGGCTGAGCGGCGGTGACCGGTAGGGGCTGAACGGCGGTGGCCCGGCGCGATTCGCGAATCCGAAACGGCCCTTTTCGCCGCTATCTTCGCAGGTAAAGTGGGTTTTGCGGTTTGTGGCCAGTGGTGTCCGGCTTCGTCGGGCACTGGTCGTCGGGGGAAGGGTATGAACACCAAGGGAGCGGCCCGCGGGGCCCGGCTGTTCGGGCTGACCCGGAGGATGCGGCCTGCCGTCGCGGTGGCGGGTCCGGCGCCGACGGCCGTACCGGTGTTCGGTGCCTTCTGTGTCCCGGTCGCCCGTGTACCCGCGCACACCGGTCCACCCGTGCCCGGCCTCGCCGGTCCGGCCGGCGTCCCGTCCGCCCGTACGGAGGACGGCGAGCCCTCCGACGGCGGGCCCGACGAGACCGGCGTCCCGCACTTCGCCGCCCTGGAGGGAGGGCGCGTCGTGACCGAACCGCGGGACGCCGAGGCGGAGTACCCGGAGACGCGGGTCTGCTACGTGTACGGCGTCGTGCCGGCGTCCACGCGTGTTCCCGATGGCCTGCTCGGCGCCGGCGGTTGCCGGGTCCGCCTGGTCCGGCACGGCGACCTCGCCGGCGTGATCAGCGAGATTCCGCCCACCGGGGCGCTGGGCACCCGCGAGGACCTCCTCGCGCACGAGAACGTCGTCGCGTCGCTGACGGGGCACACCACCATGCTGCCGCTGCGGTTCAGTGCCGTGGTGACCACGGCCGCGGGCGTGGTGGAGAAGATGCTCGAGCCGTACTACGACTGGTTCACCGGCGTCCTCGCCGACCTGGAGGGCCGGGCGGAGTTCAGCGTGTCGGCCACCTACGTCCAGGACACGGTGCTGCGCGAGGTCCTCGCCGAGGAGCCGGAGCTCATGCGGCTGAGGGAGAGCCTGCGCGGGCTCCCGGAGGCCGCCGCGTACTACGACCGCGTCCACCTCGGCGAGCTGATCATCCACGCTCTCGACGCCAAGCGCGAGGTCGACACCGAAGAACTCGTGCAGACGCTGTCGCCCCACGCCGTCTCCGTCGCCCCGCGCCCCCCGGTCGACGAGGACACCGCCGCGGACGCGGCCTTCCTCGTCTCCGAGGACGACCAGGCGAGCTTCCGCAAGGCCGTGGACGAACTCGGCTACCGCTGGGCGGGCCGGATCAAACTCCGTGTCCTGGGTCCGCTGGCACCGTACGACTTCGTGCCCTCACCACCGGACGGCCCTCGCGGCTGAGCCTTACCGGCCGCCAGGTCCGTACGGGAACGCCGGGTCGGCGGTCAGAGGATCGGGCGGGCGCCCAGGTGGCCGATCGCGCGGGCGGCGAGGTGGCACCCCGCCGCCAGGGCCTCGGCCGGGGGCTTGCCGTCGAGCCACGCCGGCAGGAAGCCCGCCGTGAACGCGTCGCCGCCGCCCGTGCCGTCGATGACCTCCTCGACCGGCTCCGCCGGGACGCGCACGGGCTCGGCGCGGCCGTTGGTGTACCAGAGCGCGCCGTCCTCGGCGAGCTTCACCACGACCTGGGAGTACCACGCGGTCAGGACCTTGGCGGCCTGTTCGGGGTTGTCCCGGCCGGTCAAGGCCTCGGCCTGGGCGGCGTTGACGATGAGCAGCCGGGCGCCCTGGGACCAGTCGAGGAACGGCTCGGCGCCGGCCCGCTTGAGCAGGGAGTTGGCACCGCCGTCGACGGTGATCGACATCTGGGCGCTCTGCGCGAGCTTCATGGCGTGCAGCGCCGCCTGCCGGGACCCCTCGTTGAGCAGGGAGTATCCGGACACGTGCAGGTGCGCGCCCGGGGCGAACAGATCCTGCGGGATGTCCTCGGGCAGGAGCGCGGCGTTGGCCCCCGGGTCCGACAGCATGGTGCGGTCGCCCTTGTGGGTGACCATGACCACACAGGTGCCGGTGGCGCGTTCGGGGTCCATGACGAGCCGGGCGTCGACGCCGTAGCCCATGAGTTCCATGTCACGGTTGCGGCCCGTGATGTCGGCGCCGCGGCGCCCGACGAAGGCGGCCTCGACGCCCTCGACGGCGAGCCAGGACGCGACGTTGGCGCCGGAACCGCCGCCGTGCATCGTCACCTTGGCGGGCGTGTCGCCGCCTTTCGCCAGCGGGTATGCTGCCCGCGCGACGGCATCGGTCATAAGATCACCGACCACGACCACGCGCGTCATGACGTCACCACCCTGTTCTGCGGTCGCCGCCCTTGTGGGCGAGCGGGAGCTGCGACCCGGAGCAAAAACCTAACAGCTCCGGGTACCCGGATGGGTATCGAACGAGACGCGATTTCAGCATCTCGCATTACTCTCGACCTGTGCCGTATCCCGACCAATGGGAGGCCGACGTCGTCCTCGCCGATGGGGGAACAGCGCATCTTCGCCCCATCCGGGCGGATGACGCCGGACTGCTACGCGAGTTCTATGCCAGGCTCTCCCCGGAGTCTATCTACTACCGGTTCTTCTCCCCGCGCCCGCGGCTGACCGACCGGGAGGTCGAGCACTTCACCACGGTCGACTACGACGACCGGGTGGCGCTCATCGCGACCATCGGGGGCGCGATGGTGGCCGTCGTCCGCTACGACCGCCTGCGCTCCGGAGCGGACACCGCCGAGGTGGCGTTCCTCGTCGAGGACGCCCACCAGGGCCGCGGGGTGGCCAGCGTGCTCCTGGAGCACATCGCCGCCGCGGCGCGCGAACGCGGCATCACCCGCTTCATCGCCGACGTCCTGCCCGAGAACCGCCGCATGAGCAAGGTCTTCCGCGATGCGGGCTACAAGGCCGAGCAGCGGTACGAGGAAGGCGTCCTGACCCTCACCCTCGACCTGGAGCCCACCGAGACCTCCCGGGAGGTCATGGCGGCCCGCGAGCACCGGGCCGAGTCCCGCTCCATCGGCCGGCTGCTGTCGCCGCGCTCGGTCGCGGTGATCGGCGCCAGCCGCGAGGAGCACAGCGTGGGCCAGAGCGTGCTGCGCAACCTGCTCGCGGGCGGTTTCGCCGGGCCCGTCTACCCCGTGCACCCCAGCGCCACCGCCGTCTCCAGCGTCCGGGCCTACAAGACCATCGGCGACGTGCCCGGTGAGGTGGACCTCGCCGTCGTGGCGGTGCCCGCCGAGGCGGTGGGCGACGTGGTCGCGCAGTGCGCGGCCAAGGACGTGCACGGCCTCGTCGTCCTGTCCTCCGGGTTCGGCGAGACCGGCCCGGAGGGCCGCGAGCGGCAGAACGAGCTCGTACGCCTGGCGCGGGCGGGCGGCATGCGCGTGGTCGGGCCGAACTGCCTGGGCATCGCCAACAACGCGGGCGGGCTGAACGCCACCCTCGCGCCGACGCTGCCGCGCCACGGACCCATCGGGTTCTTCTCCCAGTCCGGCGCCCTCGGCATCACGATCCTGAAGTGGGCCGCCGAGCGCGATCTCGGGCTGTCGACGTTCGTGTCCGCGGGCAACCGCGCCGACGTCTCGGGCAACGACCTGATGCAGTACTGGGAGGAGGATCCGGACACCGCGGTCGTCCTGCTCTACCTGGAGTCGATCGGAAACCCGCGCAAGTTCACGCGGCTGGCCCGCCGGATCAGCCTGCGGAAGCCGATCGTCGCGGTCAAGAGCGGACGGACGACCCAGGGCGTGCCGCTGGGCCACGCGGCTCAGGCCCTCAGCCTGCCCGACCACGCCGTCAGCGCCCTGTTCGCGCAGGCGGGGCTGGTGCGGGTGGACTCGCTCGGGGAGCTGTTCGACGTCGCGCAGCTCCTCGCGTACCAGCCCCTGCCGCGCGGCGACCGGGTCGCGATCGTCGGCAACTCCGACTCGATCGGGCTCCTCGTCCAGGACGCGGCCACGGTCGCGGGCCTGCGCCCGCGGCGGCCGGTCGACCTCGGGCCCGAGGCGGGGCCCGGCGACTTCACCGCCGCGCTGGAGGAGGCCTTCGCGGACGAGGGGATCGACGCCGTCGTCACCGTGTTCGCCCCGGCCGTCCACGGCACCAGGACCGCCGACGTCGCCGCCGCGATCGTCGCCGCCGCCGACGGCGCGGACACGCCCGTCATCGCGGCCTACCTGGGCGAACGCGGCCTGCTGCACGGGTCCGTCCCGTCGTACCCGGCGCCGGAGAGCGCGGTGCGCGCCCTCGCGTACGCCGTCCGGTACGCGGGCTGGCGCCGCCGGCCGCACGGGCGGATCCCGGACCTGCCGGGGGTGGACCGGGACCGGGCCCGCGCGCTCGTCGGCGAACTCGCCGGGCAGGAGACGCCCTCACCGGAGGAGACCGCCGCGCTGCTGGCCTGCTACGGCATCACGGTCCGGGAGGACGGGCACGGCATCGCGACGCGGATCAGCACGTCCGAGGACCCCTCGTTCGGCGCGATCGTGTCGTTCGGGCTGGACGACGTGACCGCCGAGCTCCTGGAGGACCGGGCGTACCGGCTGGCGCCGCTGACCGACGTCGAGGCGGCCGAGATGGTGCGCGCCGTGCGCACCGCCCCGTTGCTGCTGGGCCACCGGGGCGCCGAGCCGGTCGACACCGGGGCGCTGGAGGACCTGCTGCTCCGGGCGTCGCGGCTCGCCGACGACCTGCCCGAGGTCGCCCGCCTGGACCTCGAACCGGTGCTGGCCGGCCCGGCGGGCGCGGTCGTACGCGGCGCCCGCCTGCGCCTGGCCGGACCGCACTTGCGGCCCGCCGAGGACGCCCGCCGGCTCAGGAACCTGGGTCCCTAGAGGGGGGTCTCCTCGGGCTGCGGCGGCGGCACGGGCTCGGGGACCGGCGGGATCGGGCTCGGGGTCGGCTCGGGGACCGGCTGGGGCGGTCCGGGGGCCGGCGGCACGGGTCCCGGCGGCGGCTCCGGCGGCGGTGTCGGGGGTTCCGGCGGGGGCATCGGGGGCTCGGGCATCGGCGGAGTGGGGGAGGCCGCTGTACCAGTCATGCCGCTTCTGTACCCGCACGTGTGCGTGTGACGCCCGGGCAGTGCAGGATGGGGTCATGAGGGAAACCCGAGCGATGGCTCACGGGCTGCGCACGGCGATCGAGCGGAGCGGCTACTACCCCGCGCTCGTCGCGGACGCCGTCGAGTCGGTTCTGGGCACCGAGTCCGTGATCGCGTATGTCGTCCACCACGAGGCGACGTTCGATCCGGCGATGGAGGTACGGCGGCATGTCACCGTGCTCGTCCTGTCGCCCACCCGCCTGCTCGTCTGTCACACCGACGAGCATCCGCCCACCGAGGCGATGCCGCATCCGCACGCCTCGACCACGACGGAGGCGGTCCGCCTCGGCCGGGTCCAGTCCGTGGCGGTGACGCGCGTCGTGCCCGAACCCGCCTCCTACGTCCCCGGCGTCCCGCCGACCGAGGTGATGGTCACCATCGGCTGGGGAGTGATCTCTCACGTCGATCTGGAGCCCGCCTCCTGCGGTGACGAGTCCTGCGAGGCCGACCACGGCTACACCGGCACTCTGACCGCCGACGATCTTTCGCTGCGGGTCAGCGAGGCGGCCGACGGCGCCGACGCGGTCGAGCAGGCCCTGGCCTTCGCCCAGGCGCTCTCGGAGGTCATCGCGCAGCGCGAGCGATGAGCCTTCCCGTTCCCGCGTACGGCCGCCGATCTCTGGCCGACCTCACGCCGTCCGTGCTGGCCGCGCTGGGCGTCCCAGGGCACGTGAACATCCTGGGTCTGCCCGCGCTGCCGCGCGCCTGCGTGCTGCTCGTCGACGGCATGGGGTGGGAGCTGCTGCGCGCCCACGCCGGCGCCGCGCCGTTCCTGTCCTCCCTCGCCGGGCACGAGCTGACCGCCGGCTTCCCGTCGACCACCGCGACCAGCCTGGGCTCCTTCGGCACCGGCCGGGCGCCGGGCGGCCACGGCCTGTTCGGCTACCAGGTGGCCATCCCGGGGGAGGGGCGCCTGCTCAACTGCCTGCGCTGGGACGACGGCGTCGACCCGCTCGCCTGGCAGCCGTCGGCCACCGTGTACGAACGGGCCGCCGCCGCGGGCGTCGCGGCGGCGCACGTCTCGACGCGGGCGTTCGCCCACAGCGGGCTGACCCGGGCGGTGTACCGCGGCGCGCGCTACGTGCCGGCGGACGCGCTCGGCCCGCTCGTCGCCGGCGCCGAGCACGCCGTACGCCAGGGGGAGCGGTCCTTCGTCACCGTCTACCACAGCGAGCTGGACGCCACCGGCCACCTCCACGGCTCGCGCTCGCCCGCCTGGCGGCACCATCTGTCCTTCGTCGACCTGCTCGTCCGCCGCCTCGCCGAGGTGATGCCACCGGACGCCGCCCTCTACGTCACCGCCGACCACGGCATGACCGACCCGGCCGCACGCGTCGACGTCGACGCCGAGCCCGCCCTGCGCGAGGGCGTGGCGCTGCTGGGCGGCGAGCCGCGGGCCCGGCACCTGTACGCGCGGGAGGGCGCGGCCCCCGACGTGCTCGCCGTGTGGCGGGAGCGGTTCGCGGGGCAGGCGTGGGTGATGACACGGGACGAGGCGATAACGGTCGGCCTTTTCGGGCCGGTTTCGGCCACTATGGCGGACCGGGTCGGCGACGTTGTCGCCGTGCCGTACGCCGACCTGGCGATCGTCGCCACTCAGGCCGAGCCGCTGGAGTCCTCGCTGGTCGGCATGCACGGCTCTCTGGTGCCGGCCGAACAGCTCGTGCCTCTGCTCACTTTCACGGGGGAATCATGAACGAGGAGCCGACGCTCGCGGACGGTGCGGTCACCGGTCAGACTGGCGGTGTGCACCCTCTCATCGACGTTCCGTCACTTGTCCGGACCCGAGGAGGCGTGGCCCTCCTCGATGTCCGCTGGCGTCTCGGCGGTCCGCCCGGCATCGAGGCGTACCGGCGTGGTCACCTGCCCGGCGCGGTCTTCATCGACCTCGACCACGATCTCGCGGCGCCGCCCGGCGCCGGAGGCCGCCATCCGCTCCCCGACGCGTCGGCCTTCCAGGAGGCGATGCGGCGCGCCGGCGTAGGCCAGGGCGACCTCGTCGTCGTCTACGACGACGCCGACGCCACCGCCGCGGCCCGCGCCTGGTGGACTCTGCGCTATTTCGGGCACGAGCGGGTGCGCGTCCTCGACGGCGGCTACCACGCCTGGGTGGACGCCGGACAGCCCGTCACGACCGAGGTGCCCACGGTGCAGGAGGGCGACTTCACCGCCACGCCGGGACATCTGCCGCTCCTCGACGCGGACGGCGCGCTGGCCGTGGCCAAGGACGGCGTGCTGCTCGACGCCCGCGCGCCGGAGCGTTACCGCGGCGAGGTCGAGCCGGTCGACCCGGTCGCGGGCCACATCCCGGGCGCGGTCAACGCGCCGACGCACGGCAACGTGGGAGTCGACGGCCGCTTCCTGCCGGCCGGCCTGCTCCGCGAACGCTTCGCCGGCCTCGGCGCGACCGACGCGGCCGAGGTGGGCGCGTACTGCGGCTCCGGCGTGACCGCCGCCCACGAGATCCTGGCCCTGACCATCGCCGGGGTGCCGGCCGCCCTGTACGCCGGCTCGTGGTCCGACTGGATCACCGACCCCGCCCGCCCGGTCGAAACGAGCGATTAGGGCCCGTCTCTCACCATCCCCGGCCGCCGCGCGGTGGGCACGGCGGCCATGCCGGCGGCGTCCGGGGGGGGCGTGGGGCCGGTCCGGCATCCGCCCTCTGGCCGGTCCCACCCTCCACCGGCTCGGCCGCCCGATGGGTCACCGCCGCGCGCCCGGCGGCTCAGCGGCGGTGGCCCGCGTCCCGGTGTTCGAGGGTGGCGAGGAAGCTCTCGGCCGCGTCCTGGACCCGGTCGCGGTCGCCGGTGGCGAGCAGGTCGAGCAGCAGCCCGCGGATGGTCGCGATCACCAGCGTGGCCGTGCGCGTCGCGGTCGCCGGGTCGGTGCCGGGCCCCTGCGCGTCGCGTAGGGCGTTCATCCAGTCGGCGACGACCCGATCGAGGAATCCCGCGAACTGCTCCGGTGCCTGCAGAGCGCGCCCGTAGACGGCGAAGAACAGCCTGAACTCCGCTCCCCGTCGCGGGTCGGAGGTCCGGGTCCAGACCGCGCGCGCCGCCGTCGCCAGGTCGGGCTTCTCGCCGATCGCGTCGTTCGTGGCCGCGAAGATGCGTTCCCGCAAGCGCCCGAGGATCGCCACGAGCATCTGCTCCTTGGTGCCGAAGCGATGCACCAGCGTCGTGGGCGAAACCCCGAGGGCGGCGGCGACCGGCCGCCACGACAGGTCGGAGAAGCCGTGCTCGACCGTGTAGTCGACCACCGCGTCGAGCAGTTCGGCCCGCCGCTGATGGTCGACCGGCCGCCCCGCCATCGCTGCCTCCAGGTGTCCATCTCGGCTTGACATTTCTAGTACGACCGTACAAAGAATAGGGGCTGACATCAAGGGGTGCGCGCCGCGGACCGCTCGGCGGGCACCCACGTCCTGGAGGTCTTCCATGAGAGTTTTCGTCACCGGAGCGTCGGGCTGGATCGGCCGCGGGCTCGTCCCCGAGCTCACCGCCGCCGGCCACAAGGTCACCGGACTGGCCCGCTCCGACGCCGCGGCCCAGACCCTGCGGGCCGCGGGCGCCGAGGTCCGCCCGGGCTCGCTCGACGACCTCGACACCCTGCGCGACGCCGCCGCCTCGTCCGACGGCGTCGTCCATCTCGCGTTCAAGCACGACATCGCCTTCGCCGGCGACTACGCCGGGGCCACCGCCGCCGACCGCGCGGCGATCGAGGCCTTCGGTGAGGCCCTCGCCGGCTCCGGCAAGCCGTTCGTCATCGCCTCGGGCATCCTCGGCGTGCTCGGGCTCCCGCCCGGCGTCGTCGCCACCGAACGCGACGGCCTGCCCGCCGGCACGGGCGACCGTGACGTTCCGATCAGCGGCGCGAACGGGCGGATCGCCAACGCCCACCACACTCTCGCGCTCGCCGACCGCGGAGTGCGCTCCTCGGTCGTGCGGATACCACCGGCCACTCACGGTGACGGCGACAACGGGTTCATCCCGACCGTGATCGGCTTCGCTCGGGAGAAGGGCGCCGCGGCCTACGTCGGCGACGGAACCAACCGCTGGCCGGCGGTCCACCGCGACGACGCCGCGCGCCTGTTCCGCCTGGCGCTCGAGTCCGCGCCGGCCGGCTCGGTGCTGCACGCGGTCGGCGACGAGGGCGTCCCGATCCGTGAGGTCGCCGAGATCTTCGCCGCACGGCTCAGCGTCCCCGCCGTCTCCGTCACCCCCGAGCAGGCCGGAGAGTACGTCGGCTGGCTCAGTCACTTCTGGGGATTCGACGGCCCCGCCTCGGCGCGGATCACCCGTGATCTGCTCGGGTGGCAGCCGGCCCGCCCGGGGCTGATCGCCGATCTCAAGGAGGACCACTACTTCGCCTGAGCACCCCCGGAAGCCCGCTTCGCCGACGGCGTCGGCGACAGGTCGCCGGTCAGGCGCCCGGCAGACGGCGGCGGCCGGCGAAGCCGAGCTCGGTCCGGTGGTACCAGGTCAGCTCCCGCTCGCCCTCCAGGAGGCACAGGCGCACCGACCGGCCCGCGTGGTACGCGGGGAAGTCGATGAGCACGGGGGCCAGGCTCTTCACCTCGATGCCCTGGATGGTGAACCATCCCACGGCCTCGTCGATGCGCGCCTCGTATCCCTTCTGCTCCGGCTTGCCGCCGAGACGCGAGGACTGACCCGACCGCAGCGCGTACGACAGCTCGGCGAGGTCGGCACGTGCCGCCACGATCGCGTCGACCCGCGCGCGCACCTCGGGAAGCAGCGCGCGTGCCTCACTGAGGGTGAAGATCCGCTCGGTCACGCCCGTACGCTACCGGGCGGTCCCGCCGCCGTGCCTCACCAGCCCGTATCTCACCGGCCCGTGTTCCCGCGGCTCGCGCCGTGCCGGCCCGCGGCTCACCGGCCCGCGCCGAAGCAGACGAATCCGAGGGCGGCCCGCGGCCGGGGTGCGCCGGCGAGGGCCTCTGCCGGGGGCGTGCCCGCCGCCAGGCGCGTGTGCAGGCCGACCATGAGTTCCCGGGCGGCGGCGTCGCCGACCGGGGTGACGCCGGCGATCACGGTGGCGGCGCCGTACGCCAGGGCGCAGCCGACCATGCCGATGACCGCCTCGCCCGCCCGGACGTCGGCCCGCCCCGCGTCGCACGCGGACAGGACCATCAGCCGTGGCGGCCGGCGCAGGTGGTCGAGGTCGTAGGCGACGAGCGGGCCGTCCGCGAGGCGGAGGCCGGAGAACAGGGCGTTGCCGGCCCGGAACTCACCGTGCACGGCGAGATGGGCGATCGCGGCGCCGTCCAGGGCCGTACGGACCGCGCCCGCCGTCGCGGCGGCGCCCTCGAGCACCACCGCGCCGGGGTACCGCTCGCGCACCGCGGCCACCTCGCGGGCGGCATGCCCGAGGTCGGGCCCGGCGACGAGCGTCACGTGCCCGGACGACGTGGGCGCCCCCAGCGCCCGCAGCCAGCCCGCGGCCGACGGCGTGACGGTCACCGCCCGTCCCGCCAGCGACGGCAGCGCCGCCCACGGCAGGCCGTGCAGCGCCCCGGTGGGAGCCAGCACCAGCGGCCGGTCGCCGAGCCGCAGCGGGCCGAGCAGCCGCGCGTCCAGCCGCCCCGCCGCTGCCACCAGGCCGCGCTCCGCCGCCTCACCGTCCGCCTCCCGCGCGAGGCGCGACACGGCGAAGCGCAGCAGCCGTACGTCGTGCTCGGCACCGGCGTACGGGCCGAGCGCCACGCGGCGGCAGCGGCCGTCCGCCACGGTCACCGCGAGCAGGTCGTCGCCGTCGCGGACCAGTTCGGCGAACACCCGGTCGCCGAGGGTCTCCCGCAGCGCGGGCACGAGCCACTTCCAGCCGCGGACCGCCGGCCGAGTGGAGGTCAGCCGCCGGGTACGGGCGCGGACGGTGTCCTCCAGCCGCGCCTGCGCGGAGAGCAGCGCGGGCCGGTGCGGCACCTCGGCGCTGACCCGGCGCAGCTCGGCCAGGAGCCCGGCCAGCCGCCGGTCGCGCGGCGGACGTACGGCGGGCGGCCGGTCGGCGATGGCCCGGCCGCGTTCGGCGGCGAGCAGCAGCTCCCGTGGCCCACGAGCGAGTCGTACGCCGAGCGCGGCCAGCTCGGCGGACCAGCCGGCGGCGCGTCCGCGCAGTTCGGCCGCGCCGAGGGCGGCGGCGTGCTCGTCCACCGCCCGCAGGCCCGCGCGGACCGCGGCGGTCGCGCCGCGCCGGTCGCCGTCGGCGATCCGCAGTAGCGCCGTGGCGTGCCGGACGGCGACCCTCGTGCTCACCGTGCCGCCCTCGCGGGCCTGGGCGAGAAGGCGCCGCGCGTGCTCCCGCCGGCCCCGCGCGAGCGCGACCAGGGCGGCCAGGGCACGTGTCTCGGCCGCCGCGGACGCCCAGCCGGCGCGCTCCAGACGCCCGGCGGCGCGCTCGGCCTCGGCGGCCAGCGCGGCCGACCGGTCGCCGCCGGCCCAGCGGGCCCGCAGCCCGACCTGCCCGGCCAGCAGCGCGAACCCCGGACGTCCGGGGCCGAACGCGGCCCGTGCCCGCTCGGCGGTCGCGGCCGCGGCGTGCGGGTCGCCGTCGGCCAGCTCGGCGTGGGAGAGCAGCAGCAGGGCGTCGGCGGTGTCACAGCGGTAACCGGCGCCGTCGAGGCGTTCGAGCGTCCGCGCCAGCAGCACGCGCGCCTCGCCCGGCAGCCGGGCCGCGATCAGCGCCTCCGAGCGGTCGAGGTGAAGCTGGCACAGCCGCTCGCCGACACCGGTGAGCCGCGCTTCGACCTCGTCGTAGATCGCGAGCGCCCGCGGCAGGTCGCCACGGCGCAGCGCGACCACCGCGAGGTTGTGGCGTGCCATCGCCGCCTGGTGCCGCAGTCCGGCGCGCTCGGCCAGCGCGAGCGCACCGCGCAGGTCCGCCTCACCGCGCCCGAGCCGTCCGGCGTACACCCGCGCGAGCCCGACGTTGACCCGCAGGCCGATCGCCACCTCCGGATCGCGGCACGTGCGCGCGATTCGCGCCACCTCCTCGATGCGCCCGGCACGGGCCAGGGCACAGGCGCGGTTCGCCAGGAGACGGTCGGCGTCGGCCCCGGTGAGCACGGGCGCCGCCTCGTCGGCCGCCGCGAGCGCGCCGTCCACGTCGCCGGCCGCGACGAGCAGCCCGACGAGGTTCATCTTGACCAGCGCCGACGCGTACGCCAGCCCCTCGGACTCGGCGACCCGCAGGGCCTCGGCGAGGTGCGCACGCCCCTCGCCGAGCCGGCCGAGCTCCTTGCAGGCGAGGCCCAGCGCGCGCCGGGCGGTCACGCGGAGCGCCGGGTCACCATCGTCCACCAGCGCGAGAGCCGTGTCGTAGGCCCGCCGCGGATCGGCCGCCGCCGCCGTGATCAGGCGATCAGACACGGATCCAGCTCGTCACGACCGACGTCGCGTCGGCCAGCCGGAACAGCAGGCTGACCACGCCCGCCGGAACCCCGGTCAGGGCGAAGGCCCCCGCGTCGTCGGTCCGCGTGCCGCGCTCACCACCGGGCGACCGCAGGATCACCTCGGCGGCCGACGGGGGCGCGAGCTGGCCGACGATCTCCCGGCCGCAGACCTCGATCTCCACGCTGACGCGGGCCCCGGAGAAGGTGAGCAGCCGCGAGCCGCCCCCGCGGACGCCCGCCGGAGCCGCGATGGTCTCGGAGGTGAGCGTGGCGAGCGCGGCGGCCGGCTCGAACCAGTCGAACGCGGCCTGCCCGAGCGCGATCACCCGCTCCGGCACCGGAGGGAACGCCCGGCGCAGCGCCCTGGTCAGCTCCTGATCGCTCGGTTCACCGGGCGCGGAGCCGCTGTGCCCGTCGCCTCGCCTGCTCATGAGCCCTCCTTCGTCGGAGGAGTGACCATGGGCGCTGTGTTGTCGATTCGCTCACTGCGTTCGCTCATGGGCCCTCCTTCGTCGGAGGAGTGACCATGGGCGCTGTGTTGTCGATTCGCTCACTGCGTTCGCTCATGGGGCCTCCCTGGCCGGACCCATGAGCGAAACGCCGCTGTGCCTGTTCGGTCGCCCGTTTCGCTCGTTCACGCGCGACCGCCGAGGCGACGGCGCAGGTGGGTGAGGCAGCGCGCACGCGTCGGACCCACGCTGCCCACCGGCATCTCGAGCGCCGCGGAGATCTCCGCGTAGCTGAGCCGCGGCGAGCCGGCCAACAGCTCCAGCAGCTCGCGGCAGCGCGGCGGGATCGTCTCCAGCGCGGCCCCGACGGAGGCGGCCAGATCGCGGCCGAACACCACGTGGTGGGGCCCGGTCACCGTCGGTCCGGTTCCCTTGAGAGGCCGCTCGCGCCCGGCCCGCCGGAGCGTGGCCATGCTCTCGCGCCGCGCCGTGACCGCCAGCCAGGCCCCCGCGCGCGCCGGGTCGCGCAGCAGGGTGAGGCGCTCGACCAGGCGGAGCCACGTCGTCTGCACCACGTCCTCGGCGTCGGCGCCGCTCAGCCCGTACGAGCGTGCGATCGAGCAGAGAAGGCGGGAGTAACGGCCGACGAGTGCCCGCCACGCCTCCGCGTCTCCCTGCCCCGCCCGCCGTACGAGATCGCCCGTGCTCATCTCCTCCACAGACGCGGATATTAGCGGATCGTTACCGCTCGATTACCCTAAGTCGTAAAGACCGTCCGGTGTGGGCATTGCCGCACTCGCCCGAACGACGGTGCACGCGGACCGCGCGACGTCGCGGTGACGGCCGTGCCAGGGTTCTCAGGCGTCCAGGAACGTCGTCGACGGGTCCGTCAATGCCCGCCGCCGGGTTCGGAGGCCGTTCATCTCCTCGGTGATCAGGTACGCGGTGCGTAACAGCGTCGTCTCCGCCGCCGACGCCTCCTCCGGCAGAGACGACGTCGTGCCGACCAGGGCAACGGTGACCGCGATGTCGTGCTCGTCGAAGATGGCGGCGGCCAGGACGACGCCGTCCACGGCGGGGATGCGGATGCGGCACAGGCCTCGCGTCCGGCAGGCGGGCAGATCCTTCTCGAGCATGGCGCGCACCATCCGCCGGTACGCCGTGACGGGCAGCGGGTTGCCGCGCTGCCCGAGGTCGGAGGAGAAGATCGTGCGCTCCGGGCCGGCCGCGCGGTAGTAGTCGGCGATCTTCTTCATGGGCCGTTCCGCGGGCCGGCGTCCCACCGACTCCTTTCTGATCACGTCGACGACGTCGCGGGCGGCGTCGACGAGGCCGCCGGATTCGTCGAGGATGCTGATCGGCTCGTTGTCGCGCAGCGGCACGCCGGAGACGGGAAAGCCGCTGTGGTGGTTGTGCCGGTGGAACTCGATGTGGGCGGGGGAGGAGATGGTCGGGGACCACACCACCTTGCCATCCAGGCCAAGCGCGAGTTCCACCGCGTACGGGTTCAGGCCGCCGACGGTCCGGTTCAGCGCGATGCCGCCGTAGACCTTGACCGGCACGTCCCGCAGGCCGGCGCTCTCCAGCGCCAGGATGTCGGGCTGCATGCCGTGGTGGTGCGACTCGGCCACGATGGCACGGAATCCGACACGCGCCGCGTCCGTGGCGGCGTCGAGGATCGACATGCGGCGTGGAAACGGGCTGGGCCCGGGGTGTGTGTGCATGTCGACGCCGTCGCCCGCGGTGATGCGCGAGCTCAAAAGAGCGGATCACCCCGGTCTCCGCGAATATGGCGCGCGGCGATTTCATGCGGTCTCTCCGCGATCGGGGCATAAGTGGCTGCATTAGGTTCCGGCGTACCGCCGCCGGGGGCGCTCGCGCGATCGACCCGAGGTCTGGGCGAGCCCTCTCAGGGGCGACGAGCAGTGATGATCCAGGCGCGGGAGTCGAACCAGACGCCGTCGTCGCGCAGGTGTGCGGAGAGCGTCTCGCGCAGACGCGCGACCGTACGCGCCGCCGCGGCGGGGTCCTGCCCGTTCAGTGTCTCGCCGGTGCAGGTGAAGCCGCGGACCCAGTCGAGGGCGGCGGCCACGTCCGGACCGTAGTAGACCGGCTCGCGGACCTCGCTGAAGGCGATGTCGGCGAACCCCGCGGCGTCCAGCGTCTGCCTCACGGTCGCCGCGTCGGCGAGCGAGAACGGATCCGGTCCGGCGGAAGCGGCGGCCCCGGACCCTTCGGGGCCTGCGAGGGCCCGGCGGATCGCGACGATCCACTCATTGCGTTCGGAGGACTGCCAGACCATCATCACCAGGCGCCCGGCCGGGCGCAGCGCCCGGCCGATGTTGGTGAACGCGGCGACGGGGTCCTCGAAGAACATCGTGCCGAACCTGCTGATCGCCAGGTCGAAGCGCTGTCGCGGAAAGCGTTGAACCTGCGCGTCGGCGTGTTCGAACGTGACGTTGCGGAGCCCCTCCGCCCGGGCGAGCTCACGGGCACGCTCGATGGCGGGTGCGGAGATGTCGACGCCGAGCGCGCCGCCTGCCCGGGCCGTGCGCGCGGCCTGCCGGGTCGTCTGCCCGGCGCCGCATCCGACGTCGAGCACGTGGTCGTGGAGCCGGACGCCACAGGTCCGGCGCAGCACCTGGTCGTGTCGCCGCAGTTCGGCCTCGTAGCCGCCGGGGTCCAGCGTGTGTTCGCTCGCGGCGTCTCGCATCGCGGTCCCCTCACCACGGTCGGGGTCGTCCGGGCGCCGTCGGTGACCGGTGTTCATCGGGACGGCATCCCGCCGCCCGGCCTCCGGGAGGCGGCCGGCTCGTCGCGGTCACCGAGCAGCCCCTGCTCGGCGGCGTAGGCCTCGAGGCGGTCCGTCAGCTCGCGGGGGCGGCTCAGCGCGGGGGTGTGCCCACCGTCGATCTCGTCGGGGGTGATGCCCAGGCGCTCCCGGGCGACGCGGCGCTGGAAAGCCGTGGGGAGCAGGCGGTCGTCGCGACAGATCAAGACCCGCGTGGGGACGTCGGGCCAGGCCCGAAGCGGCGAGGCCTCCGCCATCCGGGCCTCGGACTGGCCGCGCGTCCGCTTCAGTGCCTCGGCGGCCAGTTCCGGCGGGACGTCCTGGTAGAACAGCGCGATCGTGTCGTCGTAGTGGTCGCGCGCCTCCTGGTCGTATCGCGTATGGGCCCAGTAGTCGGCGGGCGCCTCCGCCGGCGCGGGGATCATGGGCGCGACCAGGACGAGCAGTTTCACCGCCACCCGGTCGCAGACGAGCGGGGCCGTGAAGCCGCCGAGCGACTGGGCGACGACGATCAGATCGGTCCGGTCGCCGACCGCCTCGACCACGGTGTCCGCGTATTCGGGCAGGCCCGCCGAGTCGTCGTCGCAGGGAAGATCCGGCGCGACGGTGTCATGGCCTCGCGCCCGCAGTGCGGCCTCGACCGAATGCCAGTACCAGCCGACATCGCCGGCGCCGTGGATCAAGACGAATGTGGCCACCGTGTCCCCTCCCGCTGCCGCGATCCCCGATCAGCCGCCTGCCGTCCGGCTCTGGATGCGACTGACGGTAGGCGACGGCACCGACATTCCCGGCGGTGCGGCGGCCGGAGCGGCGAGTGACGCCGGTGGTCGCGGAGCCCGGCCGGTGCGCCTAAGGCGTCAGGATCACGCCGAGTTCCGGCGAGACCCGCCGGCCGGCGGGGTCGAGCAGGCGGGCGGCCGCCAGAGGGGCGGGGATCCGCTCGGTGGCCGCCAGGTCGGCGATCCGGCCGGCCACCGCGGGCGCGGCGAACGAGGTGCCGCTCCACGTCGCGTAGCCGGCGAAGGCGTCCGGGTCGATTCCGTGCACCGGTGGGCGCGGGCCGTCGAAGCGCACGAAGCAGCTCGTGACGTCCACTCCCGGCGCGGAGGCGTCCACCCACCAGCCGTGGTCGGAGAACCAGGCGCGCTCCTCACCGTCCAGTGCGGCGACGGCGACCACGTGCTTCAGCGCGGCGGGCCAGAACGGCCGGTCGCTCGCGTGGTTGCCGGCGCACGCCACCACGACCGTGCGCCGGGCGAGGGCGGCGACGGCGCGGGCGACGACCGGAGACGGGCGGTCGTCGTACGTGTGGCAGCCGAGCGACAGGTTGGCGACGTCGGCCCGTCCCCAGTCCGACAGCCAGGCCAGCGCGCGCAGGACGCCGAGCTCGTCACCGACGCCGTCGCCGCCGATCACCCGGAGGGCACGGATCCGGACCCCGGGCGCGTGCCGCAGGAGCACGCCCGCGATGAACGTCCCGTGCCCCGCCTGGGCGTCGAGTTCGTAGTCCAGATCGGCGTCGAGGACCTCGGTGACCTCCGCGCGCTGCGCGGCGTACCAGTCCGTCGTCTCGTACCACGGGTGCGGCGACATCCCTGTGTCGAGCACCGCGACCGTGACCGGGCGCCGCCCCGCGCCCGGGGCGGCGGGCGGGGCGGGCGGCGCGGCGGGCCGTGGCCGCCCGGCCGGGCCCGTCCACCACATCGGCTGGCCGTGCACGAGGTGGTTGGGCGCCACCGCCAGCCCGTGGTGCCCGTGCAGTTCGGCGGCCAGCTCGCAGACGTCGACACCCGCCGGCGCCCGCAGGTGCACGCGGGCGGCGCCCGGGCCCTCCTCCGTCGTGTCGCGCCAGCGGCGCACCAGATCCTCCACCGCCGGCACGTCCTGGCCGGCGACGAGGATCTGGTCGCGGCGTACGAGGGAGGGGCGCCCACGCACCGGCTCGGCGACCACGGCGTCGCGGTGGCGGGCGAGCAGGCGTTCGAGCCGCGCCGCCTGAACGATCTCGTCGAACACCGCGTACCTCCGCAGCACCGGTCGTTCACGCAGAGCGAGTGGACGTTACGCAGTGTGCCGTGACATGTCGCGTACGGCCAGCGGAACGGGGGAACCGGCCCCCTTGCCTTACGTCCCCGTGGACGATCACTCTTGAGGGGTGAGGGCCGCGGCGGAGGTGATCGGATCCAGCGGAGACCCGTCGGCGGACGGCGGCCGTTCCGTCACCCGGCGCGCCAGGGCCCTCGCCCTCCTGCGCCGCCGGGCGCCGGCCCTCGTCGCGGGCGCGCTGCCGGTGCTGGCCTTCCCGCGTCCGGGGCTCGACTGGCTCGCGTGGGTGGCGCTCACGCCCGGCCTGCTGCTCGCCCGCTCCGCGCCGACCGGCCGTGAGGCGGCCAAGCGCGGCTGGTGGTTCGGCGCCGGGTTCATCCTCGCCGCGCTCTACTGGCTGTTCCCCACCGTCGGGCCGGGTGTGCTCCTGCTCGCCGTGGCCGCCGGCGCGCTCTGGGCGCCGTGGGGCTACGCGGCCTGGGCGCTCCTGCGGCCCGGCCGCCTCATCGCCGCCGTCGTCGTGGTGCCGAGCGTGTGGCTCGCGGCGGAGTGGGGGCGCTCCTGGCAGTCGCTGGGCGGCCCGTGGGCGCTGTACGGCGCGACACAGTGGCGGCATCCCGCGGTGCTGAGCCTGGCCTCCGTCGGCGGCGTGTGGCTCGTCACCTTCGCCCTCGTGGCGGTCAACACCGCGCTGGCGATCGCGGCCGGCGCCTGGTTCCGCCGCGCCGGGGACACGCCGCCCGCGGGGCGGCCGGTCCGCCGTCCCCTCGCCGCCGTTCTGCTCGCCGCCCTGATCGCGGCGGCCGGACCGCTGACGTACCGGTCCTGGTCCGCGCCCGCCGGCCGTCCGCTGAAGGTGGCGCTCGTGCAGCCGGGCGTCGTGGTCGGCGCGGGCACGCGGTTCGACGCGGGGGAGCGGATCACCGCCGCGCTGCCCAGGGTCGACCTGGTGGTCTGGGGCGAGAGCAGCGTCGGTTTCGACCTGCGCCGGCGACCCGACCTGATGGCCCGGCTGACGGCCCTCGCCCGCGCGCACGGCCCGCTGCTCGTCAATGAGGACGCGCGGGACGCCACCGGCCGCATCTCCAAGAGCGCCGTTCTCATCGGGCCGGACGGGGAGCGGGCCCGGTACGTCAAGAACCGCCTCGTGCCCTTCGGCGAGTACATCCCGCTGCGGACCACCCTCGGCTGGCTCACCCGCGTCAGCAAGGCGGCCGATCAGAACCGCGTGCCCGGCACGGGCGTCGTGATGATGCGCGCGGGCGCCGTCGACTTCGGACCGCTGATCTGCTTCGAGTCGACCTTCCCCGACCTGGCCCGCACGGTCGTGAACCGCGGGGCCCGCGTCCTCGTGTACGAGTCGGCGACCTCGACGTTCCAGGGCAGCTGGGCGCCGCCGCAGCACGCCTCGCTCGGCGCCGTACGGGCCGCCGAGACGGGACGGCCCGCGGTACAGGCCGCGCTGACCGGGGTGTCGGCCGCGTTCGACGAGCGGGGACGGCGGATCGCCTGGATGGACACGCCCCGGCGGGGCTCGGTCGTCGTGGAGGTCACGCCGTCACGCGGGCGCACGCCGTACGACCGCTACGGCGACTACGTGCCCTGGCTCGCCGTCGTGATCGCGGCCGGAGCCGGCCTCCAGGCGTGGCGCCGGCGACACCCACGAGGCCGATCTGGTAGGTCCGACTCATTCCTACGCGGTATGCGGTCTGGTGCGAGTGATGAGCATGAGGCACAATGACCATGCGGTCATTCGGTCCGGTCTGGTGCGAGGACGTTGGGGAAGACGAACCTCGCAACGCTCCCAGGAGGTCCGGTGTCCGCACGTGGCGTTTTCTACGTCCACTCAGCGCCGCCTGCGCTGTGCCCTCACATCGAGTGGGCCGCCGCAGGCGTTCTCGGTGTGCCCGTCTCACTGCCGTGGAGCGATCAGCCCGCGGCGCCAGGGACGATGCGCACCGAGCTGTGCTGGGAAGGTCGCCCCGGCACAGCGGCCGGCATCGTGTCGGCGCTGCGCGACTGGCGCCTGCTGCGCTTCGAGGTGACCGAGGACGCCACGCCCGGATGCGACGGCGTCCGCTACAGCGTGACGCCCTCCCTCGGTGCCTTCACCGCCGTGATCGGCGCGAACGGCGACGTCCACGTGCCCGAAGACCGCCTGCGCGCGGCGATGGCCAACGCCATGGCGGGCAAGGCGACCTTCGAGCACGAGGTCGACCGGCTCCTCGGCAAGCCGTGGGACGACGAGCTGGAGCCGTTCCGTCGCGCCGGCGACGGAGCCCCGGTCCGCTGGCTGCACGCCGCCGGCTGATCACGTACGAAGCCGGGTGACCGGACCGGAGCGGCCGACCGTCGGGCCGCGCCGGCCGGAGTCCGCCCGGCGCCCGCCGGCCCGGCCGGTGGGAGACGGCCGTCCCCCGCGGGGAGCGACACGGGGACGCGCCGCCGTACGGCCGCGGCCCGGGGCCTCGGCGAGACGAGACCGGCCGGGCGCGGACGTCGCCGATACCGCCCTTTCCGGGAGGTACCAGCAACGAGGATCAGTGGTCACAGCCGTACGGGCCACGAACCCGAAACGCCCCGTCCAGGACGGGCCTGGACGGGGCGTGCCGTATGTGGGGTCTCCGGGCGGTGCCCGGGTCCACTGCTACAGAGGGATGTTGCCGTGTGCGCCGCGGGCCGGGGTGGCCTCGGCGATCGCCTGCGCGATCGCGCGGCGGGTCTTCGCGGGCTCGATGACCTCGTCGATGACGCCGATGTTCTGCGCCCGGTCGAGGCCGCCGACGATCTTCTCGTGTTCGGCCGCGAGCTGCTCTTCCAGCGCGTGGCGCTCCTCCTCCGGCACGGCGGCCAGCTTGCGCCGGTGCAGGATGCGGACCGCGGCGACCGAGCCCATCACCGCGACCTCGGCGGTCGGCCAGGCGAAGACGCGCGTCGCGCCCAGGGCGCGGGAGTTCATCGCGATGTACGCGCCGCCGTACAGCTTGCGGGTCACCAGCGTCACCCGCGGCACGACCGCCTCGGCGAACGCGTGCAGGAGCTTGGCCCCTCGCCGTACGACGCCGTCGTGCTCCTGGCCCACGCCCGGCAGGTAGCCGGGGACGTCGACCACCATGATGAGCGGCACCCCGAACGCGTCGCACATCCGGACGAACCGCGCCGCCTTCTCCGCCGACGTCGCGTCCAGGCAGCCGCCCAGCCGCATCGGGTTGTTGGCGATGACCCCGACCGTCCGGCCGCCGAGGCGGCCCAGCGTGGTCGTGATGTTCGGCGCCCACTTGGGGTGCAGCTCGATCGACTCCGACCCCTCGTCGAGCAGCCGGGTCACGATCGGCTTGACGTTGTAGGCACGCCGGGGGTTGTCCGGCAGGATGCCGCCCAGGTCGACCTCGTCCACCTCTTCGGGCCGCAGCCGGCCCTGGTGGCCGAGCAGCGCCGCGACCCGCCGGGCCTTGAGCAGGGCCTCGGTGTCGGTCTTGGTCACGATGTGCACGACACCGCTGCGCTTGCTGTGCGGCTCGGGACCGCCCAGCGCCGCCATGTCGACGTCCTCGCCGGTGACCGAGCGGACGACGTCCGGGCCGGTCACGAAGATGCGGCCGCCCTCGGACAGGATGACGATGTCGGTCAGCGCCGGGCCGTACGCCGCACCGCCGGCCGCGGCACCGAGCACGACCGAGATCTGCGGCACCACGCCGGAGGCGTGGGTCATCGCGGCGAAGATCCGGCCGACGCCGTGGAGCGACTCGACGCCCTCGGCGATGCGGGCACCGCCGGAGTGCCACAGGCCGATGATCGGCAGGCGCTCGCGCACCGCGTGGTCGTACGCGTGCACGATGTGCTCACAGCCCGCCGCGCCCAGGGCGCCGCCCTGGACGCGCGGGTCGCTGGCGAAGGCCGCGACGGGCATGCCCTCGATCCGGCCGACGCCCGCGATGGCGCCGCTGTCGTCCTCTTCGGTGAGGAGCCGCAGCGACCCCTCGTCGAAGAGCGCTTCGAGACGGACGCGCGGGTCCCGGGGATCCGGCGCGGCCTCGGCCTCGAGCTCGGCCTCGGCCTGCTGGGGGATCTCGTCGGCCGCCGGAGCGGGGGTACGACTGTCGACAACGGTCACGACTCATGCCTCCTAAAGGCGACGCACACGTTGTGGCCACCGAAGCCGAACGAGTTGTTCAGTGCCGCGGCGGGGCCGCCGGGCAGCTTCCTCGGCTCGCCCTGGGCGATGTCGAGGTCGACTTCGTCGTCGAGATCGTCGATGTTGATGGTCGGCGGGACCAGGCCCTCGCGCAGCGCGAGCAGCGTGGCGATCGACTCCACCGCGCCGGTGCCACCGAGCAGGTGCCCGGTCATCGACTTGGTGCTCGTCACGATGATCTGCCCGGCCGCGTCGCCGAGCGCCTTCTTGATCGCCTTGATCTCACCGACGTCGCCGATCGGGGTGGACGTGCCGTGTGCGTTGATGTGGACGATGTCTCCTGGCTCGAGACCCGCGTCGGCCAGCGCGCGCTTCATGGCCTTGGACATGCCGTCAGCGTCGTTCTGCACGATGTCGTTGGCGTCGGCGGAGTACCCGACGCCGGCGGCGACGCCGTGGATCCGCGCGCCGCGCGCACGGGCGTGCTCCTCGGACTCGAGGATGACGATGCCCGAGCCCTCGCCGAGCACGAAACCGTCGCGGTTCTTGTCGTAGGGCCGCGACGCGCGCTCCGGCTCGTCGTTACGCGTCGACATGGCGCGCATCGACGCGAACGCGGCGAGGTTGAGCTGGTGAATGGCCGCTTCGGTGCCACCGGCGATGACGATGTCGGCACGGCCGGAGCGGATCATGTCGATGCCGTAGCCGATGGCCTCGGCGCTGGAGGCGCACGCGCTCGCCAGCGCGTGCGCGCCCGCACGGGCGCCGAACTCGATGCTCACCTGGCCGGCGGCGCCGTTGGGCATCAGCATCGGCACGGCGAACGGCGAGACGCGCTTCCAGCCCTTCTCCCGCAGCGTGTCGTAGTTGTCGAGGGTGGTGATGATCCCCCCGATGCCGCTGGAGACGACCGCGCCGAGCCGGTCGCCGTCGACCCGGAAGCCCTCCGCCGACTCCTCGTCACCGAACGCGAGGCCGGCGTCGCGCCAGGCCTCGTGCGCGGCGATGAGAGCGAACTGCTGGCACCGGTCGAGACGGCGCAGCCGGTGCCTGGGCAGGACCTCCGACGGCTCCACCGCGATCCTCGCGGCGATCCTCACCGGCAGGTCCTTGGCCCAGTCCGCCTCGATCGGCTTGACGCCGGAACGGCCCGCGAGCAGAGCGGACCAGGTCGACGCCACGTCGCCGCCGAGTGGCGTGGTCGCGCCCAGTCCGGTCACGACGACGGAGGTACTCATTCGGTCACGCTCTCCTTTGATGTTCTCGTCGCTGGACGTGTCTTTCAGGCCGCGTCCTTGCCCTGCACGTAGACGACGACGTCCTTGACGGTCTTGAGGTTCTTCAGCTCGTCGTCGGGGATCTCGACGCCGAACTCGTCCTGCGCGGCGACGGCGATCTCCACCATCGACAGCGAGTCGATGTCGAGGTCGTCCACGAACGACTTGTCGGGGGTGACGTCGGACGCCGGCACACCGGCGATCTCCTCGATGATCTTGCCGAGGCCCTTGAGGATTTCCTGGTCGGACAGTGCCATGGTGCTATTACTCCTCTGAATCGGTTGTACTGAAGGTGGGTGAGGAACGGGGGTTACGGGATGTCGACGACCTGGGCCGCGTACGTCATCCCGGCGCCGAAGCCCATCAGCAGGGCGGGACCGCCGGAGGGCACGTCGCCGCGCTCGATGAGTCGGGAGAGAGCGAGCGGGATCGAGGCGGCCGAGGTGTTGCCGGCCTCCACGATGTCGTCGGCGACGACCGCGTTGTCCGCCTTGAGCTTGCGCGCGATCGCCTCGACGATGCGCAGGTTGGCCTGGTGGGGGACGAACGCCGCCAGCTCCGACGGGTCGACGCCGGCGCGGTCGCACGCTTCCCTGGCGACCTTGTGAAGATACGTGGTGGTCCACCGGAACACGCTCTGCCCCTCCTGGTAGAGGAAGCTGTTCCGGTCCTTGATGTAGATCCGCTCGGCCATGTCGCCGGCGCTGCCCCACACGACCGGCCCGACCGACGTCTCCTCGGACGGCCCGACGACCGCCGCGCCCGAGCCGTCGGCGAAGATGATGCAGGTGGAACGGTCCGTCCAGTCCACCCACTGGGAGAGCTTCTCCGCGCCGACCACGAGCACGTTGCGCGCCGAACCGGCGCGGATCGCGTCGGAGGCGTTGGACAGGGCGTAGCAGAAGCCCGCGCAGGCGGCGTTGACGTCGTACGCGCCCGGCGCGACGATGCCCAGACGGCTGGCGACCTGCGCCGACGCGTTGGGGATCTGCGCCTCCTGGGTGCAGGTGGCGACGATGACCAGGTCGATGTCGGCCGGGGACAGACCGCTGTTGGCGAGGGCCTTGCCGCCGGCCTGCACGCCCATGTCGACCACCGACTCGTCGGGACCGGCGATGCGCCGCTGCTTGATGCCGACCCGGCTCTGGATCCACTCGTCGTTGGTGTCGACGGTCTTGGCGATGTCGTCGTTGGTGACGACGTTGGACGGCTGGTAGTGGCCGAACGCGAGGATGCGCGCCCCGGGGGCGCCGGTACGGAGCTGGAAGGACGTCACGCGTTCTCCAATGTGTCGTCACTGGGGCTGGCCTCGGCCAGGATGCGAGCCTGGTCGAGTTTGTCCGGCGTCTTGAGCGCGACCACCTCGACCCCCGGCAGCGCACGGCGAGCGATACCGGCGAGAGTGCCGGCCGGCGGAAGCTCGATGATGGCCGTGACGCCGAGGTCCGTCATCGTCTCCATGCAGGAGTCCCAGCGCACCGGGTTGCTGACCTGCTCGGCGAGACGGGCGACGAAGTCTTCTCCACGCCCCACGACGGCGCCGTCGCGGTTGGACAGCACCTGTATACCCGGGTCCGCCACGGGCATGCCCGGCGTGATGCGCTGGAGCGTGTCGACCGCGGGCCGCATGTGCTCGGTGTGGAACGCGCCCGCCACCTGGAGACTGCGCAACCGTGCCCCGGACGGCGGCCGGTCCTTCAGCGCGGCGAGCTGCTCCATCGTGCCGGCGGCGACGACCTGCCCGGCGCCGTTCATGTTCGCCGGCGTGAGGCCGTGTTCTTTCAGGACCGTCTGCACCTCGCCCGGGTCGCCGCCGAGCACCGCGGTCATGCCGGTCTCGGTGACGGTCGCCGCCTCGGCCATGGCCCGGCCGCGCTCACGCGCGAGAACGAGCGCCGCCTCGGGGGAGATGACGCCGGCCATCGCGGCCGCGGCCAGCTCACCCACACTGTGCCCCGCCACGAGGCCGGGCCTGACGTCGAGCACCTCGTACGCGATGAGAGCGGCGCTGACGAGCAGCGGCTGCGCGACGGCGGTGTCGCGGATCTCGTCGGCGTCGGCGGTCGTCCCGTAGCGGATCAGGTCGAGCCCGGTGACGGCCGACCACCAGGTGAGGCGTTCGGTCACCCCCGGGAGCTCGAGCCAGGCCTCGAGGAATCCGGGTGTCTGGGCGCCCTGCCCGGGCGCGGTGATGGCGAGCACGCATCCCACAGTGCCTCGTGGGGATGCGCCGTGTTCATGCGGTGAGGTACGAAGTTGGGGCGGCCCGCCTTGTGAGGGTCCTACAAGTTGGCCGGACGCGACATGAAGCGGCCGAGCACGAGCGCGATGCGCAGCGTGAAGGCGGCGCGGCCGTCGGCGGGCACGTATCCGGTCAGCTCCGTGACGCGTCTGAGCCGGTAGCGGACGGTGTTGGGGTGGACGAACAGGAGCCGCGCGGTGGCCTCCAGCGACGAGCCCTGCTCCAGATAGGTCGTCAGCGTGTCCAGCAGCGGGGCGCCGGCGTCGCGCAGCGGTTCGTAGACCTCCTCCACAAGAAACGCCCGCGCGTCATCGTCGCCGTCGAGGGCGCGCTCGGCCAGCAGCGCGCTGGCGAGCACCGGCCGGGGCGCGTCCGGCCAGCCGGCCACGGCCTGCAGCCCGGCGAGCGCGGCGCGCGCCGATCCGGTGGCGGCGTACAGGTCCTCCACCCGCGGGCCGACGACGACCGGGCCCGCGCCGAACTTGGAGGTGAACGGCTTGGCCGCGGCGAGCGGATCGTCCTCCACGCCGCCGACGATGATGATGAGGCGGCTGCCCTGGACCCCGGCGAGCACGTCGACGCGCGCGCGGCGCGACGCGATGCGGATGTCGTCGATGATGGCCTCGGGCTCGTCGTCGGGCGTGTGCCCGGCCATGACGGCCACCGAGGTCGAGGCCCAGCCGAGCGCGGCCGCCCAGGAGTGCAGCGACTCGTCGACCTCGCCGCGCAGCAGGGCGTCGACGATGAGCGCCTCGAGCCGCGCGTCCCACGCGCCGCGCGTCTCGGCCGCCCGCGCGTAGACCTGCGCGGCGCCGAAGGCGACCTCGCGGGTGTAGCGGAGGATCGCCTCGCGCAGCTGGGTCTCGCCGCCCGGCGCCGCGAGCTTGTTCACCTGCGCCTCGACCACGTCGATGACGACGCGCACGATCTCGACGGTCTGCTGGAGGCGTACGGCGCGCATCAGCTCGCGGGGCGCCGTGCCGAAGACCTCGCCCGCGATGGCCGGCCGGATCTTCTCCTCGTGCTTGAACCACTCGACGAACCCGGCGATTCCCGCCTGGGCCACCAGGCCGACCCACGAGCGGTACTCCGCCGACATCGCGCGGAACCACGGCAGGCGTTCTTCCATGCTGGCCGTGGCGGCGGTGCCGAGCGATCCCATGGCCTGCTCGAGCCGCTCGGTCGTCTCTTCGCGGATGTCGCCGTCGTTCTTCACATTCTCCACCCTCCCACCCCCGGCCGGCGGATGAGAGCATCGGCGGGGGCCGTGCACGTCGCCGCCGGCGGCGATACGTCACCTGTGACGGTAACCGCCTTTTGTTGTGGAAGTGTCGGGAAGGTCCTGGTCAACGCGTCACATCGCCGACGCGGCCGAGGGTGATGAGAGCCAGATTGCGCAGCGCGACGCCGCCGGGCCGGAGGTAGTCGCTGTGCCCGCCGTCCCCCGCCGCGAACCGCCGGGCGCCGAATCCCGCCGCGACCGGGTCCGCGCCGAATCCGACGCCGAGCACCCGGACGTTCGGCGTGTACCGCATCCAGTCGCCCGAGGCGCGTCCCGCCCACAGCCGCGCACGCGTGTGCAGCCCGGCCGCGGAGGAGACGGTCATCCCCGGGCTGCCGAACACGGCGATGTCGGTCGCGTCGAGGCCCTTCGCGGCGCGCCCGCAGACCACCGTGCCGTAGCTGTGACACAGCAGCGCGACGCCGGCGCCGCGGGCGTTCAGCCATGAGACCAGCGGCCGGAGCGCCCGGGCGCCCTGGTCGGCGTGGCCGGTGGTGAGCACGGCGGGGCTGATGGTGGCCGGGGCCGGGTACCCGAGCCAGGCGATGACGGCCGGCCGCGCGCCCGGGGACAGGCGTTCGGCCTCGGCGTACAGGGCTCGGGCGCCCCCGCCGGGCGACGCGGTCCCCCGGGAGTCGAAGGTGGCCGGAGTCGTGTCCGCGCCGGGCACGAGCACGGCGACACGCCGCGCGGTCGCCAGGTCGCCGATCACCTCGACCGCCCGGCCGCGCGGGTCGAAGTCGAGGAACGTACGGCCGGGCGCGGCGAGGGCGCGCAGGCGCTGTGACGTGCGCGGGTCCTCGGTGCCGCGGGCGGCGCTCTCGATCGCCGCACGCTCGGCCGCGTACCGGGCGGCCAGTGCCCGGCCGGTCAGGGCGGGCAGGGGCCGCAGGGGCAGCGGCCGGGACGAGGCGTCGCCCGCCGCGGCGGTGCTGAGCGCGAGCGCGGCGCCCGTGAGCGCGAGCAGGGTCACCCGTCCGGCCTTCATTCCGGTCTCCCTCCGGTCCACGCCGTCCGGCCGGGTCGGCCGGACGGCGGGACAGGAAGTTACGGACGGGCGGCCGTGGCGCGCGTCCCTCCCGGGAGCGCATCCGCGCGTACCTCTCAGGTAGGTCGTGGGAGTACGAGTGACCCGAGTTCGTGCTACCCGCCCGGGCGTACGAGGCCGGTCTCGTACGCGTAGACCACGGCCTGGGTGCGGTCGCGCAGGTCCAGCTTCATCAGGATGCGCCCGACGTGCGTCTTCACGGTCTGCTCGGCCACGACGAGCTCGGCGGCGATCTCGGCGTTGGACATGCCGCGCGCCACCAGGCCGAGCACCTCGCTCTCGCGTTCGGTGAGCCCTTCGGCGCGCCGGCCGTCGGGTCCCCGCGGCGCGCCCATGCGGGCGAACTCGGCGATGAGCCGGCGGGTCACCGCCGGGGCGAGCAGCGCGTCGCCCGCCGCGACGACGCGTACGGCGTCGGCCAGCTCACTCGCCGAGGCGTCCTTCAGCAGGAATCCGCTGGCGCCCGCGCGCAGCGCCTCGTACACGTAGTCGTCCAGGTCGAAGGTGGTCAGGACCAGCACCTTCGGCGCGTCCTCGCCCGCGGTGACGACCCGGGTGGCGGCCAGGCCGTCCATCACGGGCATGCGGACGTCCATCAGCACCACGTCGGGACGGAGCTCGGCCGCGCGCGTCACGGCCTCCCTCCCGTCGACCGCCTCGCCGATGACCTGGATGTCGGGCTGGGCGTTCAGCAGGATGGAGAAACCGGACCGGACCATGCCCTGGTCGTCGGCGATGAGCACACGAATCACGCTGGGGCCTTTTCGTACGGAAGGACGGCGGTGACGGCGAACCCGCCGCCGGGCTCGGGACCGGCGGCCAGGCTCCCCCCGAGCATGCTCGCACGCTCGCGCATGCCGACGAGACCGTGGCCGCCGCCGCTCTCGGCGACCGGCCGGGGCGCGGTGCCGGGACCGTTGACGACCCGCAGCCGCAGGCTGCCGGCGCGGTAGGCGATGTCCACGGTCACCGACGCGTCGGGCGCGTGCTTCATGGCGTTGCTGAGGGCCTCCTGCAGGATGCGGTGCGCCGACAGTGCCACGCCCTGGGGCAGCGGTGGCGGCTCGCCGGTCGAGCGGACCTCGACGGTCAGCCCGCCGCTCCGGGCGGAGGCGACGACCTCCTCGAGGCGGTCGAGGCCGGGTTGCGGCGCGGTGTCCGGCGTGTGGCCGGTGCGGAGCACGCCGAGCACCCGGCGCAGCTCGGTCAGCCCCGCCAGGGCGCTGGCGCGGATCTCGGCGAAGCTCTCGGCCAGCTCGGGCGGAGGATCGGTGACCTTGTACGGCGCGGCCTCGGCCTGGATCGCGATGACCGACATGTGGTGGGCGACGACGTCGTGCAGCTCACGCGCGATCCGCTGGCGCTCCTCCAGCACGGCCGTCTCGGCCGCGTGCCGCGCCTCCTGCTCGGCGAGCGCCTCGCGGGTGGTGCGCCGGATCCGTACGAGATGGCCGACGACGAGGGGCACCAGCATGACGACCGCGACCGCCGCGGTGGACGCGTCGACCACCGCCGCGCCGACGACGGTGACCACGGCGGCGCCGGCCGTGACCCGGTTGCCGCCGCGGACCCCCACCGCGTACAGGCACAGCAGGTAGATCACGACGGCGCCCGGGAGGTACGGCAGGGAGAGGCCCTGCGCGAGGAGCAGGGCGCGGGCGGTCAGGATCGCGCCGGCCGAGCACAGCCACGCGGCGAGCGGCCGCCGGTCGCGGAGCGTGAGCGGCGCGGCGGTGATGAAAGACGTGAGGATCAGCAGGACGCCGGAGGGGTGACCGGGGGAGGGGTTCGGCGAGCGCGGAACGGCGTTGTCGATGGCGAAGAACAGCAGGGCGATGAGGAAGTCCAGCGCCACGACGATGTCGACGGGGCCCATTCGCAGGCGGGAGCGGATGCGCCCACGCCGCGGCGCCGGGGCGCTCGGCTCATCGGTCATGCGCAGAGCCTAGGTGCCGCGTGCCCCGGAGACGTCGGCCGTCCGGGTGATCCCTCGGGTACTACTCCGGTAGGGGGTGTCACAGGGCACGGGTAGAAAGGAGGTCATGGATCCGCTCGAGGCACTCAAACGCATCGCGTTCCTGCTGGAGCGCGCCGGCGAGGCGACCTACCGGGTGCGCGCCTTCCGCCGGGCGGCCGCGACCGTCGAGCGGACCCCGGCCGACGAGCTGGCCGCCCGCGCACGGGCCGGCACGCTGGAGGACCTGTCCGGCGTCGGCAAGGTCACCGCCTTGGTGATCAAGGAGGCGCTCGACGGAGAGACGCCCGTGTACCTGCGGAGGCTCGAGGCGACCGAGGGGCGGCCGCTCGACGAGGCCACCGAGGCGCTGCGCGCGGCGCTGCGCGGCGACCTGCACACGCACTCGGACTGGTCCGACGGCGGCTCGCCGATCGAGGAGATGGCGGCCGCCGCGATCGGCATCGGCCACGACTACGTCGCCCTCACCGACCACTCGCCGCGGCTGAAGGTCGCGAACGGCCTGTCGCCGGAGCGGCTCCGCTCGCAGCTCGACGTGGTCGCGGCGCTGAACAAGGAGCTCGCGCCGTTCCGCATCCTGACCGGCATCGAGGTCGACATCCTCGACGACGGCTCGCTCGACCAGGACCCCGAGCTGCTGGCCGAGCTCGACGTCGTCGTCGCCAGCGTGCACTCCAAGCTGCGCATGCCGTCGGCCGAGATGACCCCGCGCATGCTGCGCGCCATCGAGAACCCACGCGTCAACGTCCTCGGCCACTGCACCGGCCGCATCGTGGCGGCCGGCGGCCGGCGCGGTGGCAAGCGCCCCGAGTCGGAGTTCGACGCCGAACAGGTCTTCGCCGCCTGCGTACGGCACGACGTCGCGGTGGAGATCAACTCCCGGCCCGACCGGCTGGATCCGCCCAAACGCCTGCTGCGGCCCGCGCTGGAGGCGGGCTGCCGGTTCTCCATCGACTCCGACGCCCACGCGCCGGGACAGCTCGACTGGCAGCCGTTCGGATGCGAGCGCGCCGCCCGGTGCGGCGTGCCCCCGGAGCGCGTCGTCAACACGATGAGCCTGGACGACCTGCTCGCCTGGACCGCCGGCTGACACCGGTCAGGGAGTGATCACGGTGCGCCGGCCGCCGCCGGTGTCCCGCCAGGCGGCCTCGACGCCGGCGAAGGGCGACCCACGACGACATGGCGGGGTTCATGGCCGCGGCGATGAGCACCGGGTCGCCTCCCTCGGGCGGGGTGACGCTGCGGCGCAGGTCGACGACCGTCCGCTCGGCCATCGCGCCCATCGGGTGGAGCACGACCTGTCGCTGACGCAGCTGCGGGTCCTGGCGATCCTGCGGGACCGCGAGCCGATGATGGTCGAGCGCGCGGCGCACCTGGGGCTGGAGCGGTCCGCGGTGAGCGGGCCGGTCGACCGCGCCGTCCGGCGTGGGCTCGTGCGCCGCGACGCCAGCGAGAAGGACGGGCGAGCCGTCCGGGTCGCCCTCACCCCGGACGGACGGCGCCTCGCCGGCGTCATCACCGAGAAGGTCGCCGACCTGCTCACGCCGATGATCCGCGGCCTGGCGCCGGCCGACCGTAGGCGCCTCGGCGGTGTCCTGGCCAGGCTGATCGAATGATCACGGTTCGCATCCCCTGTCGTCGGCGGGCCTACTCCGCCCCGAGCCCGACCCGTGATGCGGCGGGTGACGGCGGGTAGTCGTCGACGGTGATGGAGTTGTAGAGGCGCGCGCTCCCGGTGGTGAGGCGGAGGAGGGCGCGGCCGGCCCCCGCGGGCAGGGCGGAGATCAGGCGGGCGCCCTGGGCCAGTCCCCGTACGCCGAGGCGTGAGGTGGGGATCAGGGTCTTCGCCGCGCTCAGCGCGGCCGCGTGGCTGCCGCGTACGTGCTCCGCCATCGCGCGCTCGTAGGCGGGGAAGGCGCGCTCGTGGTCACCGCCCGCCCGCGCCAGCTCCCCGGCGAGGACGTAGGCGCCGACGACGGCCAGGCTGGTGCTGCCGCCGACCGCCGGGCCGGGGCAGTAGCCCGCGTCGCCGACGAGCGTCACCCGGCCCCGCGACCAGGTGTCCATGTGGAGCTGGGTGATCGAGTCGAAGTAGAACGCCGGGGTGCGGTCCAGCTCGTCCAGCCAGCGGTCCACGTCGGGGTGCATGCCGTCGAACGCACCGCGCAGCAGCTCCTTCTGCCGGGGCACGTCGTGGTGGTGGTAGTCGAACTCGCGCTCGCTCCGGAACAGGAACAACACCCGTGCGTCGCCGAGGTGCCGCGCGCCGTACATGCCGGCGGTGCGTCCGACGCCGACGTGGATGAGGAGCTCGCCGTCGAGCTCGAAGACGTTCGGCAGGGTCAGCACCCCGAGGTAGGCCCCGACGAAGGCGCTGAAGCGCGACTCCTCGCCGAAGACGAGGCGGCGCACGTTGGAGTGCAGCCCGTCCGCGCCGACGACGAGGTCGAAGCGGCGCGGCGCGGCGTTCTCGAACCGCACCTCGCCGTCGGGTGAGATGGCGCTGATCGAGTCGCCGAAGACGTACTCGACGTCGTCGCGCGTGGCGTCGTGATAGATCTCGCTCAGGTCGTCGCGCATGATCTCGACGTGCCGGTCGGAGGCGGCACTGAAGATCTTGGACAGGTTCACCCGGACGGGACGCCGTGCGCCCTCCTGGTGAACGGTCATCCGGCTGGTGCCGGTGGCCCGCTCCTCGACGCGCGGGAGCACGCCCATCTTCTCCGAGATGTTCATCGCGGGCCGGAACAGGTCGACCGCGTGCCCGCCCGTCTTGCGCAGCACGGGGGCCCGTTCCACGACGGTGACCTCGAAGCCGTGTCTCGTGAGCCAGTAGGCCAGCACCGGACCGGCGACGCTGGCGCCGGAGACGAGAATCCGCATGGCTCCCCTCCTCGTCATTCAGTCCGCCCGTACGGCGTGGGTCGCGGCGAAGGCCAGCAGGGGAGCGGCGGTCCGCGGCGGATCCTCGAGCAGGGGCGAGTGCCCGAGACCGGGCAGCAGCTCGACCTTCGCCCCCGGAACGGCGCGGTAGTCGGAGGCGGACGAGGAGCGCCATCTGCGGTCGTCCTCCCCGAAGATCACCAGTAGCGACTTGCCCAGGACCGCCAGCCGATCCGGGAGCGCACGCTGCTCCAGGTAGTGGCGGGTGGCCTGCATCGTCGCGGTGAACGTGTGGTATGTCATGGCGCGCACGTCGTCCAGGAGCTCGGGTGGGATCCGGTAGCCCGCCCGGCTGAAGGCGGTGCTCGCGAACCGCCGGAGCTGTTCGTCGGCCGGCGGCCACTGCGACGGTCCGGCCGCGGCGGACCCCGGTGCGATGAAGGCGTCCAGGCGGGGACCGGTGTTGATCAACGCGAGCGCGGTCACCAGGTCAGGACGCTGTTCGGCGAGGGCGGTGGCGACCGCGCCGCCGCTGGAGTGGCCGACGACCACGGCGTGCTCGACGCCGAGCCGGTCCAGGGCCGCGCCCACCCGGTCGGCCTGGTCCGGGAGTGCGTAGCCGCGCTCGGCGGGTTTGGCCGACCGGCCGTGCCCGAGGAGGTCGATCCGGATGACGCGGTGAGATCCGGTCAGCAGCGGCACCATCGGATCCCACGATCGGGTCGAGGACGCGGACCCGTGGATGAGCAGGAGCGCGGGGGCGTCGCGGGGGCCGTCCTGGCACACGTGGATGTCGCCGTCGTCCATCGGCAGGGTCGAACTCTCGGTGGCGCCGCCCCGCTGCGGTCCGCCGTCGGAAACAGTCATGCGCCCACTGTCGCCGCCGGCACGCGCCGGAGGATTGTACGAATGTTCCCCCTCCGCCGGCTCGTTAGCATGGGACGGTGCGGACGTTCGTGCACGATGCGGCTGTGTGGGGCGTCGCGTCCCCGCGGCGGCCCAGCCGGGTCGCCGGTATCACCATGGCCGGGTTCCGTGTCCGTACCCTGGACGCGCTCCGGATGGTCCCGCACCCCGCCGTGACGCTGCTTCTGGAGTTCGGCGCCGGTTCGCCCGTCGTGGACGACGCCGCCGGGCGGCAGCAGCGGGGAAGTGTCGTGGCCGGGCCCGGGATCGGGTCCGGAGGCGCGGTCTGGGCGCGCGGTGAGAACGTCGAGTGCGTGCAGGTGCGCCTGTCCCCGGTGATCGCACGCGCGGTTCTGGGCGTCGCCCCCGCCGACCTCGACGGCGCCGTGGTGGCCCTCGATGACCTGTGGGGCCGGGAGGTCTCCCGGATCCGCGAGCGACTGGGCGAGGTCTCGTCGTGGCAGGATCGCTTCGCGTTGCTGGACGCGCTGCTCGCCCGCCGGCATGAGACGGGGCCGCCGGTGGACCCGGAGGTGGCCTGGGCCTGGCGCCGGATCGTCGGCAGCCGTGGCCTGACCCGGGTCGACGGACTCGCGGCCGAGGTCGGGTGGAGCCGTAAGCGGCTGTGGTCCCGGTTCCGGTCGCAGCTCGGCCTGCCGCCCAAGCGCGCCGTGAAGCTGGTCCGCTTCGACCACGCCGCCCACCGCCTGGTCGCCGGCGAGGGCGCGGCCCGGGTCGCGGCCGACGCCGGCTACACCGACCAGTCCCACCTGCACCGCGACGTCGTGGCGTTCACCGGGGCGACCCCCGCGACCGTGGCCGGCGAGCCCTTCCTCGCCGTCGACGACATCGCCTGGCCCACCCGGGGAACACGCGCCACGCCGTAGCGGTAGCTGCATGGACACACGCAGGCAACATGCCGGAAATGTCGGTAAGGCATCTTGCCTGTCAGGGAGGTGAGCGTTTTGTCGCTCCTGCGCATCCGAATCAAGCTTCCGGACCGTCCCGGGTCGCTCGGAACGGTCGCCCGTACGCTGGGCGCCGCCGGCGCCGACATCGTCCAGGTCGTGGTCCTGGAGCGCGCCGCGGGCCGTGCCATCGACGACGTCACGGTCACCTGGCCGGACGGCGTCTCGCTCGACGTCCTGTGCGACGCGCTGGACTCGGTCCGCGGCGTCGTGGTCGACGGGGTCTGGCGTACGAGCGAGGCACCGGGGGTCTTCTCCGACGTCGAGATCGTGGGCCAGATGGCCGCGAACCCGCCGAACGGGGTCGTCGCGCTGGTCGAGGCGGTGCCCAAGATCTTCGGCGCCGACTGGGCGGTCATGCTCGCCCCGGACGGCACGGTGGTGCACGCGAGCCGGCAGGCGCCCGACCCGGTGGTGCCGCCGCCGCTCCCCGTCTCCGCCGGGCGCGCCTTCACCGGCGAGGACGGGGTCCGGTACGCCTGCGTGCCGGTCGGCGGCGCCACGCGGACGTTGCTCCTGGCCCGGGTGGCGGCCCCGCCGTTCCACCGGATGGAGGTCGAGCGGTTGATCCAGCTCGCGACGGCCGCCGAGGCCGTATTGGGCGTTTCAACTGCGGCGTGACACTCTATGGCGCGTGGCGAAGGTAAAAAAACAGCAAGGCCTGCTGACCGTCCTGCTGGCGCTCGCGGCCAATCTGGGCATCGCGCTGGCCAAGACGGTCGCCGCGCTGATGACCGGCTCGGCGTCGATGGCGGCCGAGGCGGGGCACTCGTTCGTCGACTCGGTCAACGAACTGCTCCTCCTCACCGCGCTGCGGCGCAGCGAGCGGCCCGCGGACTCGCGGCATCCCTTCGGCCACGGCACCGAGCGCTACTTCTGGTCGCTCCTCGTCGCCGTGTGCATCTTCGGGATGGGGGCGCTGTTCGCCTTCCTCCAGGGCTTCGGGGCGCTTCTCGGCAAGGGCGCCGAGGAGGCCAGCCCGCTCGTCGGCTACATCGTGCTGGCCATCTCGGCCGTGCTCGAGTCCGTCTCGTGGAGGCAGGCGTTCCGTGAGACCCGGCAGCACGCGCGCGAGCGCGGCGAGGGCTTCCTGGAGTTCCTCCGCGCGACCGACGACCCGACCGCCAAGTCCGTGCTCTTCGAGGACTCGGCGGCGCTGCTCGGCATCGCCTTCGCCGCTCTCGGCCTGCTGACGCACCAGCTGACCGGCTCGGCCGTCGGCGACGGCGTCGCCTCGCTGCTCATCGGCCTGATGCTGTCGCTGGTCGCGTTCCTGCTCGGCCGTACGAACCGGGAACTCCTCGTCGGGCGCCAGGCACGGCCCGAGGTGCTCGAGGGCATGCGCCGGATGCTCACGGACGCGCCCGAGGTCGAAGAGCTCGTCGACCTGCTGACGATGAACGTCGGCACCGACCAGATCCTCGTCTGCGCCCGGCTGGACTTCGACGACTCACTCGGCGCCGCCGACGTCGAACGCGCGTGCGCGCGGCTCGACGGCGAGCTGCACGAGACGTACCGCGAGGTCTATGAGGTCTTCCTCGAACCCGTGCCCCGCGACGACTCCGGCCTGCGCGAACGCGTTCTGGCCCGGTACGGCCGGCAACATGAGGTCGTGTCCGACGAGACCGGCTGACCGCGTTCGCCGGTAAATGTCGGTGTCGCGGCCTAACGTCGGGGCGTGAACCGTACCGACCGGCTCTACGCGATCGTCGAAGAACTCCGGGCGAGCTCACCCGGCCGGCGCACCGCCCGCTCGCTCGCCGACCGTTTCGACGTCAGCGTCCGCACCATCGAACGGGACGTGAGCGCGCTTCAGCAGGCGGGAGTGCCGATCTACGCCGACACCGGGCGCGGCGGCGGTTACACCCTCGACCGCACCCGCACCCTGCCCCCGATGAACTTCACCCCGGCGGAGGCGGTCGCCGTGGGCATCGCGCTGGGCCAGGCCACCGGAGCCCCGTTCGCCCGCTCCGCGCGCACCGCCCTGCTGAAGATCGTCGCCGCGATGTCGGCCGCCGACAGCGCCGAGGCGCGTGAACTGGCCGAACGGATCCAGTTCCTGGTGCCGGGCACGCAGGACGACCGCGCCGCCGTGCCCGCCGTCGTCGAGGAGGCCGTGGCGCTGCGCCAGGTGGTGCGGCTGAGCTACGTCGACCGGGCCGGCGCCGAAACCGAGCGCGACGTCGAGCCGGTCGCGTTCGTGTCGGGCGCGCGCGACTGGTACCTGGTCGGCTGGTGCCGCCTGCGCGAGGGCCCGCGCCTGTTCCGCATGGACCGCATCCGGCGGGCGTCCCTGCTGGATGAGACGGCGCCCGTACGCGACTTCGGCGACATGGCACCGCGCGTTCCGGACCTGGTGGCGCACGCGCTCCAACTCGGCTGAAAACACCGACATAGGGCTGTCGCCGTCGGACGGGATCGTACGTGTCGTCCGCGCGGATCCGCGCGGAGTCCCATACCGGAAGGCGACGATGATGAGTGCTCGGCAGTACAACGCGGTGGAATGGTTCGAGGTCGCGACCGACCGGCCGGAGGAGGCCCGGCGGTTCTACGGCGAGCTGTTCGGCTGGACGTTCGCCGGCGACGGGCCGTACCAGGAGATCACGGCGCCGGGCGCGGACCACGCCGGCGGCGGCCTCTCCGACACGGAGGGCCGGTTCCCCGGCTACGCCATCTTCTACGTGACGGTCGAGGACGTGGCGGGGACGCTGGCGAAGGCGGAGTCGCTGGGCGCCAAGGCGATCGTGCCGGCGACGACCACGCCGGACGGTCTGGTCTTCGCCCAGCTGCGCGACGCGACCGGCAACCACTTCGGCATCTTCACCCCGCCGCCCACGGCCTGATCCGGTGCCTGCGTCGGCGCCGGTCAGTCAAGCGTCCAGAGGTGGACGGGCGGGCCGGCGTCGACATCGCGGCCCGCGGCGGCGAGCCGGCGGTCGTCGGTGAAGACGACCGAGGTCATGGATTCCCGCGTCCCGCGCAGCCGCCGATGGTGCCGGCCGGTGGCGACCTCCCAGACGTGGACGTCACCGTCGCGGTGCGCGGCGGCCGGCAGCGCCCCGTCGGGGGAGAAGGCCAGGTCCGTCGTTCAGGTCCCAGCCCTGCGTCGCGTCAGTGGTGGGGCGCGTGGACCTGGTCGAGCCCCGCGCGGAGGGCGCGGGCGAGTGCGATGGCGTTCCCGGTCTTCCAGAAGTGCATGTAGAACAGGCGGGGCTGCTCGTACAGCATGTGGTTGTGCAGCTCGACGATGGTCATGCCGTGCGAGCGCAGGGCGTTGATCACCGGGTTGACCTGGTCGGCGGTCATGGTGAAGTCGCCGTTGACCGCGGCGCGCCCGCCCCCCAGAGGCTGGAACATCAGCAGGGTCGAGGCCTCCATCAGGTACGGCAGCGTGATGTGGGCGCGGGTGTCGGTGACCTTCTGGGCGACGGGGATGTGGTACTGCAGCACGCCGTTCTCGTCCTCGCCCTTGGCGCCGATGACGCGGTCCAGCGCCGCGGTGTCCAGGGCGACCGGCGGTTCGGTGGTCTCCGGCTGGTTGAGAGGGATGCCGGTCCGCGCGAGAGCGGTGTGCAGCGTACGGGCGATGCGGACGGGATCGCCCAGCGCCCAGTAGTGCATCCACCAGAGCCGCGGGGTCTCGTCCTGGATGTGCTTGTGGAGCGCGGTGATCTCAACACCGCCCTGCCGCAGGGCGTCGGCGACCTTGTTCACCTCGGAGCTCTTGAGCGTGACCTCGCCGATCATCAGGGCCTTGCCGGGGCCGGTCCGGTGGAAGGAGGCCTCGGCGTTCAGCTCCATGCCGGGGTTCTCCCGTACGCCGGCGTTGACGACCCGTAGGTCGGTGCGCAGCCACTCGGCGGTGTGCACATCACCGGCCTCGGTCTGGAGCGGCCGGCCGATGGCGCGGCCCACGGCGTTCCAGTCGACGTCACCGGCCTTCGCCAGGGCCGGCCCGCCGCTCATGGCGAGCACGGCGGCGGCCGCCGCCAGGATCGGCGCGCGGTGCCGGAACCCGTGTGCCGACGCCGGTGAGGCGCGTACCCGCCGCGAGCATGGACCGGTCATCGTCTTCCTCCCCCCCGCGGACCGAGGTGTTGGAGTCCGGTAGGTGAGCCATTCCCCGGTTTCGGGGGCGCGTACCGCCCCCGTACGGTCAGCGGGTGCTCGCCGGAGCCCGGACGCGAGCGGATCCGCCCCTCCGGCCGGGTGCGGTCAGTAGTCTGATCATGACGCCGCCTCGCCCTTGGACGGACCGCGCATGCCAGAGGATCTTCAGCCCGGCGACCCTCGACGTCTGGGCGGCTATCGCCTGCTGAGCCGGCTGGGGCGTGGTGGCATGGGGACGGTGTACCTGGGCGAGAACGATGACGGCGGGCAGGCCGCGATCAAGGTCATCAACCAGGAACTCGCCAGCGACACCGCCTTCGCCGAGCGCTTCCGGCAGGAGGTCCGGGCGGCGCGCCGCGTCCGCAGGTTCTGCACGGCTCCCGTACTCGACGCCGAAATCGATCGCCCTCCCTACTACGTCGTCACCGAGTTCATCACCGGCCCCACTCTGCAGGACGCGGTCGAGTCCGAGGGGCCGTTGCGCGGATCGGACCTGGAGGGCCTGGCCGTGGGAATGGCGACCGCGCTGTCGGCCATCCACGACGCCGGACTGGTGCACCGGGACCTCAAGCCCACCAACGTCCTGCTCTCATCCTTTGGACCCCGCGTCATCGACTTCGGGATCGCCCGGGCTCTGGACAGCCGTACGGCGGTCACCCGGACCGGACAACTGGTGGGCACGCCCGCGTACCTGGCGCCCGAGCTGATCACCGGCGGCGAGGTCACCCCGGTGGCCGACGTGTTCTCCTGGGGATGCGTCCTGGCCTTCGCGGGCACCGGACGCGACCCCTTCAACGGCCGTACGCTCCCGGAGATCCTGCACCGCGTGGTCTACGAGCCGCCGGACCTGGACGGCCTCGACCCCTCGCTGCGCGGCATCGTCGAAGCGTCGCTGGCCAAGGACCCCAAGGCCCGCCCCGGCGTCCCCGAACTACTGACGCGCCTGACCGGCCACAGCCCGGACACCCCGGACCCTTCCACGCACCCACCGGACCCTTCCACGAACCCACCGGGCCCTTCCACGAGCGGACGGCAACAGTCGCCCACCATCACGATGCACGGGCAGCCGGTCGTGCGCCCCCACCGCATGCCACATGTGCCGTTTCCGCCGCCTCCGCCTCCGCCTCCGCCACGTCCACGGAAACGCTTTCCCTGCCTGGTCATCGGCCTGCTGGCGATCGTCGCCGTGCCGGCCGTCGTCATCGTGGCGGTGACGATGCTGGTGCCGGATTCGGGATCATCGGCCGATCGTTCGTCCTCCCGGAAGTCAGGGGCGACCGCCTCACCGGGCACGTCGGGGCGGGGCAGAGGTGACGTGCCGGCCAAGTTCCTGGGAAAGTGGCACGGCTCGGTCGACCAGGAGGATTCACTCAACAGCCCGTACCCCGTGGTACTCACCCTCACCCAGGGCCGGGTCGGCACCGTCGTCGGCCGTTCCTCGTACCCGACGCTGCGATGCGGCGGAGAGCTCAAGCTCACCAAAGCCTCCACCGGCCGTCTGATGGTCGAGGAGCACATCACGACGGGGCAGGCCAACTGCGTCGACGACACGGTGATCACACTCAGGTACCGGACCGGCCGGCGAGTCGACTATTCCTTCAGCGATCCCACCGGGCACGGACTGCTCACCCATTAGGCCGGATCCGACCGCGCCTGACACTCCGAGGCGCTGCGTCGTCGTACTGGTGGATGCCGAGATTCCACACTGATGGGAAGGGGTGGGTGGAGATGCCCACGCGACGCGAGGAAGACGAAGCCAGGATCAGGCGGCAGCTCGACAAGATCATCGAAGGAATCCGGGCCAAGGACCTCGACGGCCTCAGGCGGATCTACGCAACGGACGTCGTGTCCTTCAACGTCGAGCCGCCGCTGCAGCATGTAGGGGTAGCGGCGAAGCTGGACAACTGGGCGAGGGTGTTCGCGTTCTTCCAGGACGTGACCTATGAGCTTCGCGACCTGACACTCACCGTCGGCGATGAGGTGGCGTTCGCGCACGGTTTCGGCCGGCTCGGCGGCACCCTGAAGAACGGAACGGCGACGAGCGGGATGTGGGTCCGGGGCACCTTCTGCTTCCGGAAGCTCGACGGCCGCTGGTTGATCACGCACGACCAGGCCTCCGTGCCGTTCGATGTCGCGAGCGGCAAGGGGGTGGCCGACCTCGAGCCCTGACGGATCCCGTGACGCACGCCTTCCGGGACTCGGGTCGCGCGATGCCGCCCGCGGGGGCCGGGCTCCGGGCAGGGCGTGGATGTCGGTGGCTTGACGTTTAATCGGGGCGTGAACATTGGTGAGCGCATCGCTGAGCTGGCCGCTGAGGTCAAGCGCCTGAACGACCTGTATTACGGCACCGGCGACAGCCCGCTGCCGGACGCCGACTACGACGCGTTGAAGGACGAGCTGGCGGCGCTCGTCGCCGAGCACCCGGAGCTGGAGCCGGCCGACAGCCCGCTCGGCAAGGTCAACGCGCCGGCGGAGCTGACCGGCCCGACCGTGCGGCACGCGCGTCCGATGCTCTCGCTGGCGAAGGCCACCGATGAGGAGCAGATCCGTACGTTCTGCGGGCGCTTCGGCGGCCAGGTCTTCCGCGTGTCGGAGAAGCTCGACGGGCTTTCTCTCAGCGTGGTCTACGTCGACGGCAGCCTGGACTACGTCGCCACGCGCGGCACGGGCGCGGTCGGTGAACTGGTGACCGAGAAGGTGCGCCATGTGATTCCCGGTCTGCCGGTCGAGATCGAGGTGCCGGGGCGTGTGGAGGTCCGGGGCGAGGCGGTGATGCTGCGGTCGGTGTGGGCCGCCTACAACGAGGCGCACCCGGACCGGACGCTGACCAACCCGCGGTCGGGCGCGGCGGGGACGCTGGTGCTGAAGGACCCCGTGGCGGCCGCGAAGGCCGAGCGGCTGCTGCGGTTCTTCGTGTTCGGTGCCGATCGTGACGGCGTCGCGCTGGAGGTCCCGGCGGGGTTCGAGCCGGTCGCCCAGTATGTGTGCGCGAGCGCCGAGGAGGTGCTGACCGCGATCGATGAGATCGGCGGGCGCCGTGACGGGCTGGACTACGACATTGACGGCGCGGTCGTGCGGTTGCACGAGCCGGCGGCGTTCGACGCGGCGGGCTTCAACAGCGCCGAGCCGCGCGGGGCGATCGCGTTCAAGTATCCGCCGGAGGAGAAGCTGACGAAACTGCTGTCGGTGGAGTGGCCGGTGGGCAAGATCGGCCGGGTTCCGCCGCGGGCGCGGGTCGAGCCGGTGTTCGTCGGCGGAGTGACCGTGGAGAACATCACCCTCCACAACCCGAGGTTGATCCGTGAGCGCGATCTGCGGATCGGGGACACGGTGGCGGTCGTACGGCGCGGCGATGTGATCCCGTTCGCCGGCCGCTCGCTGCCCGAGCAGCGTGATGGGAGCGAGGTCGAGATCGTCCCGCCGGTGCACTGTCCGTCGTGCGGCTCGGAGCTGGAGGTCCGTGGCACCGGTGAGGAGCGCTGGTGCGTGAATCTGCAGTGCCCGGCGCAGGTCACGCGCCGGCTGATGCACTGGGCCTCGCGGCAGGCGGCCGACATGGAGGGCGTCGGTGACGTCTGGATCGAAAAGCTCGCCGAGGACGGGGTGCTCAAGCGCCGCAGCGACTTCTACGATCTGACGGCTGAGCAGTTGCTCGGCTATGAGCGGATGGGCGAGGTCAGCGCCAAGAACATGGTCGACTCGATCGCGTCCTCCAAGGGCATGGGGCTGCGGCGCGCGTTGATCGGCCTGGCGATCCCGATGGCCTCCGAGGGCACGGCCAAGCGCCTGTGCCTGGCCGGCTACGAGCGCATCGAGGACGTCGCGGCGGCGACGGCCGAGGACCTGGTGGCGATCCGCGACATCGGCCCGAAGGCCGCCGCGAGCCTCGTCGCCTTCTTCGCCCGCGCGGAGGTCAAGGAAGAAATCGCCCGGCTGCGTGAGCGCGGCGTGAACCTCGACGTGCTGGACGAGGACCGGCCGCTCGACGCGGCAGCAGCGCACGACTCGCCGCTGAAGGGCAGGTCGGTCGTGATCACCGGCGCCTTCACCGATCCGCGCTCGGGCGCGAAGATCAGCCGCCCGGACGTCACGCGCCTGGTCGAGCAGGCGGCGGCGACGACCGCCTCGTCGGTCTCGGCCAACACCGACTACCTGCTCGCCGGCGAGAACGTCGGCGCGTCCAAGACCGGCAAGGCCGACAAGCTCGGCGTCACGGTCGTCCGGCAGGAGGAGCTGTGGCAGTGGCTGGCCGAGGCCGGCGTGCTTTAGGGCGTGTGTCAAAGCCCCGGTGTCCGCGCGGCGGTGCCTTCGCCGCGGGCGGCCGCCTCGACGGTAGCGAGACGATGACGAGCCCGCCGAGCAGCAGGACGGAACCCGCGGTCACCGGCGCGGACATGCGCTCGCCGAGGACGGAGACGGCAAGGACGGTGGCGACCAGCGGTTCGGCCAGTGACAGCGTGCCGGCGGTCGCGGCGGTGACGCGGCGCAGGCCGGTGACGAAGAACCAGTACGCCAGCGCCGCGGTCACCGGGCCGAGCCACGTGACCAGGGCGAGCCCGCGTACCGTGCCGAGCGCGGGCAGCCCGGCCAGGGTCCACGGAGCGAGGACCGCCCCACCGGCCAGCAGCGTCACCGAGACGGCGGCCGGCATGCCGACGCCGCCGTGGATGAGCCGCTTGGCCGACACCGTGTAGACGCCGAAGCATCCCCCGGCCAACGCCCCGAACGCCGCGCCGTACGCGTCGATCCGTACGGGGCCGGCCGGCGTCATCACCAGGGCGCAGCCGGCGATCGCGAACGCCGTGCCGCCGATCCAGCGCCGTGTCAGCGGGGTGCCGAGCACCAGCCGTTCGCAGACGCCGGTGCTGACCGGCGCGATCCCGAACGCGATGGCGGTCGCGACCGCCGCCCCCGTCCGCGCGACCGAGGTCATGAACGCGGCCTGGAACGTCGCGGTGGCGGCGGAGGCGGCCAGCAGCGGCGGCCACGACGTCCGGGACAGCGTGCGGTACGCGCCGGGAGCCGTCACCAGAACGGTGACCGCCAGCACGACGCCGCCGAGAAGGATCCGGGCACCGCCCAGGGCGACCGGACCCGCGGGGACGTCGGCCAGCAGCTGGGCCGGACCGACGGTGCCCCACAGGATCCCGGCCATGAGCACCAGCAGCACTCCGGAAACGTCGTTTCGTTGCTCCATGGCCGCGACGCTAGTGAGAAGTGCGCTGTATCAGACCGTCGGCCGAACTTCGTTCGCGCCGATACTCCGCGACCGTCACTCGTTCGGCGCTCGCCGCCTCACGCCGCGTTCAGCCGTACGACGTTCGGTGATCCCGCTCCACGACGTCGGAAAGTTCGGACTGCTCGGCGGGCTGTACGTAGTCGAACACCACGGTGGTGCGCACGTCCACGAACTCCTTGCGTCGCGCGAGGCGGTCGAGGACGAAGTCCCGCAGGTAGCGAGTGCTGGGCACCGCGACGTGAACGAGGAGGTCCTCGTTGCCCGTCACGACGAACACCCCCAGCGTCTCGGGGAGCTTGGCCATGCTGTCCCGCACCGATTCGATGGCCTCCCGTGACTGCGGCCTGATCCGGATCGAGATCAGCGCCTGGACGCTGCGGCCGAGCGCCGTCATGTCCACCCCGGCGTGGAAACCGGTGATCACTCCGCGCTCGCGCAGGGCGCGCGTCCGCTCCAGGGCGGTCGACGGGGCGATCCCCACCGCCTGGGCCAGCTCCCGGTTGGTCTGCCGGCCGTCTCGCTGCAACCGGCGCAGGATCTCCCGGTCCACCGCGTCCACGAAAACCCCTCCAACACGCCGAACTCCGTACGCGCGACGTCGGCTCGCCGCCGCCATCGCCGAATTTTATTCGGCCGTCCCGGAGGCGGTGGGAGAGGCTCCGAGCGCGGCGCCAGGGGTGCTTCGGCGGGTTCTCCGCGACGTGGGGCCGCGGTTCCGCCGCGTACGCACCACCTGGCGGCGCTTGGTCACTGGGCGTCGGGCTCGTGGGGCGCGGGTTTGGTGTGGAGGACTTCGCGGGCCTGTTCGGCGGCGCGGGTGAGGCTCTCGGTGACGAAGTCGAGGAAGCGGGCGATGTTCTCGAGGCGGGTGGCGGCGGGCGTGTCGGGGCCGAGGACGCCGACGCCCTTGCGTGCGGTCTCGACGAGCTGGGCGTTGTCCCGTGCGCTGCGGATCATCGACTGGTACCAGAGGTCGTCGTCGACGACGTAGCGCTCGCGGCGGCGTTCGTCGCGCTCACGGCGGACGAGGTCCAGGCTCTCCAGGAACGCGATCGCCTTGGAGATGGACGCGGGGCTGACGTGAAGGCACTGGGCCAGTTCGGAGGCGGTGAGGCTGCCCGCGTCGGTGGTGTAGAGGCAGCCCAGCACCCGGGCCATCATCTTCGGCAGGCCCGACTGCATGAAGACGGTCGTGAGCATCTCCTCGTACTCGCGCACGGCTTCGGGGTCGCGTCCGTGGGGCTGCGGGGCCGCCTGCGACTCCCGGGGCGCGGCCTGCCTGCGCCGGTGGGTGCGGCGTTCGGTCGCGCGGTGGGCCAGGTCGGCGCGGTATCCGGTGGGGCCGCCGTTGCGCATCACCTCGCGGGTGATCGTGGAGGTGGGCCGGTCCAGGCGTCTGGCGATCTCGGCGTAGGCGAGGCCGTCGGCCAGCCCCAGCGCGATCTGCTGGCGGTCCTGCTGGGTGAGCCTGCCTCCGGGCATCGCGATCTCCCTCGTGTTCCTCCGACGCCTCCACCTTAGCGTTAACCTTCAATCCATTGCAACGAACAGATGGCCCTTGTTGCATTACCTTTCATGGCCACTGCAACGATTAGTTGGCTGTGACCTGCACGTATGTGACTTTCATGCAAAGGGCTAGTTGTCCAATAAGTGAAGGCAACGTAGCGTTTCCAGTGTTCGAAACAACGAGCACAGGAGCACACGATGCAGAAGTTCGACACCCCCGCACCGATCGCCGCCGTCCTCCACATCCCGGCCGGACGCGTCCAGCTCATCGCCGCCGACCGGACCGACACCGCGGTCGAGGTCCTGCCCGCGAACGCCGCCAAGGGCCGCGACGTGAAGGCGGCGGAGCAGACCACGGTCGAGTACGCCGACGGCGTCCTGCGGATCGAGACTCCGGCGAAGAACCAGTACGTCGGCCCCTCCGGATCCATCGAGGTGACGGTCCAGCTGCCCGCCGGCTCCCGCGTCGAGGCCAAGGCGGCCAGCGCCGAAGTCCGGGCCGTGGGGCGGCTCGGCGACGTCGTCTTCGACGGCGCGTATCACCAGATCAAGATCGACGAGGCCGCGAGCGTCCGCCTCACCGCGACCGACGGCGACGTCGAGGTCGGCCGGCTGGGCGGCCCCGCGGAGATCAGCACCGCGAGAGGCGACATCCGGATCGCCGAGGCCGTGCGCGGCACGGTCGTGCTGCGCACCCAGTCCGGCGACATCTCGATCGGCGCCGCCGCCGGAGTCTCGGCCTCCCTGGACGCCGGCACGTCCTACGGCCGCGTCAGCAACTCCCTCAAGAACGACGGCACCGCCGAGCTCGACATCCACGCGACCACCTCTCAGGGCGACATCACCGCCCGCAGCCTCTGAGGAGCACCACCATGACGAACACCACGGACAACGACACCTCCTCGACCGGTTCGAGGTGGACCGGCATGGTGCCGGTCGACGACACGGCCCTGGCCGTCACCGACACCGGCGGTCCCGGGACGCCGGTGGTCTACCTCAACGGCCAGTTCGCCACTCAGGGGTACTGGCGGCGGGTCCTCGCCGAACTCGGGACGGGGTGGCGGCACATCACCTACGACGAGCGGGCCCGCGGCAGATCGAAGCGTTCGGCCGACTACTCCTTCGAGGCCGCCGTCCGGGATGTCGATGCCGTTATGGCGGCCAGGGGGGTGGACCGGGCGCTGCTGGTGGGCTGGTCCTACGGAGCATGCGTCGCCGCGCACTGGGCCAGGCGGAATCCCGGCCGTACCGTGGGCGCGGTCCTGGTCGACGGCGCTTTCCCGTACGACTGGGGGGACGAGGCCATGGAGCAGCGGATCCGGAAGCTGTTCCGGCGGATGGGCTGGTTCACGCCGTTGCTGCGCCCGACGGGCCTGACCCCGCGGATGACCGCCGAACAGCAGGCGGACAGCAACATCGAGCTCGGCAGGCTCTCCCGCGAGCGCGAACTGGGCCCCGTGCTGGACGACATCACCGTCCCGGTGCGGTATGTGGTCGCATCGGGGACCTCCTTCGGAAGCCGCGGCGACGAGCAGGAACAGATACGCACGAGCCTGGACAAGGTGACCGCCCGCAACGCGAACATCAAGATCAGTGCGAAGGTCGCCGGCAACCACGGTGCGATCCTGAAGAAGGATTTCCGGGCCGTCGCCGAGGCCGTACGCGAGGTCGCCGCCCTCGACCACGAGGAGCACTGAAAACCTGATCAGCAGACGGACGATCAGCCGGCCGGCTCCATCCCCACCGCCGTTTCCGCCGAAGACGAGCCCGTCACCGCGATGTCAGCGCCGGTCAGAAGACCAGCGTTCGGGCGGTGGCGGGCGCGCCGGCCGCTCAACCCGGCGGTGTCTCCTTGAACGGTTCCGCGCTCAGCGTGCCGGCCAGCGCGACGGCTTCCCGGAGCCGTTCGACGACCGCCCCGGGGCCAAGGGCCCCGGCATAGGTGTGATGGAGTCCGTTCTTGCGGATCCAGAGCTTGGTGGTGTTCCCGCGTCGGGCGACGTCGCGGATCTGCCGCAGCACGGGTTCGCCGAGGCCGGCGCCACCGGTGATCCGTGGCTGACCGTCGTTTCGGCCGTCGACGTCCAGGTCGGGCAGCGATCGGGGCAGGAGGACCGTGATCTGCGTCGTCCGGGCGTACCGGGAGACGACGAACTGCCTCCCATCGAGGTGGCCCTGCAGAAGCCCCAGCGGCCGCCCGAACCAGTCCGCCGCCCTGGTCATGGACCCGATCGGCGGGCGGGCCGTCCAGCCCTGCTCGCGGGCGAGCCGTTCGAAGTCCGCGTCCGTGGCGTGTTCCGGCGCGGAATCGGGAACCGGGTGCGCCGCCGGCGCCGGAGCCCGCACCGGGGACGCCGTGCCACCTGCCTTCTCCTCCTTGCGACCGGACAGCACCAGCGCCAGCCAGCCGAGGACCGCGGCCGGCACGCCCGGCAGTATCGTCCACAACGGAATCCGGCCCAGATAAACCCATGGTGTGCTCACGGCAGAGGCCTTGTGCTCGGTGTAGACCCTGCTGCCGTGTCCCGCATATCCGCGAATAGTTCCGCTCGGTCCGGCCTTTTCGTAGTCAGTCCAGGACAGTTTCAACGTGCCGCTGTGGACATGGCCGTCCTTGCTCGTCCAGGTCGCTCCGCCGCAGTCGGGATCGCTTGGCTTATGCGTGTGGACGGTCACCGTGTAGCGGCAACGGCCGAACTGGTAATGCACCGTGACGGGGGTTCCGTATTTTCGGTCGTAGTTTGCTTCGTCGCCGTACCGTACGGCCAAGCCCAACAGCGCGAACAGGCTGAGCGCGGTGCCCAGGGCCGCCACGCCCGCTACGACCGCGAGGCCTACCGGGAAGTGACCGCGGCGGCGACCGTACCTCCTGACCGCCGCGGCGGGGAACACGAACGCCAGGGAGATGGGCAGTACGGCGCTGGCCACCGTCTGCAGTGCACTGATGTACAGCGTCAAGACGACCGCTACGGCGACGATCGAACAACCGACGCAGCCCGCGCGCCTTTTCGCGTTTTGGTCGGCCACACCCTGCCCTTCCTCCGGGCCTAACGGGCGGCTCAGCGTACGCAGCGCCGGTATAGATCCGGTATATGCCCGGTACATGAGCGCCACGGCTGCTCGCGTGCGAAGAAGCGGTCGAGGTGAATGCCGGTTTTATATGTTGCAGCCGTGGCCCGCAGCCCTGAAAGGATGTCGCTGGATATGGAGCTGAACGGGGAACGCGCGGATCCCTTTCGCGCTTTCTTCGACGGCGACGCGTTGACGCCGGTGGAGCGGGCGCTGTTGACGGCGGCGCTGGACGTCCGCCGCCTGGGCCATGACGCGCCGATTCCGGAGTCTCTGCTGGTGGCCGCCGTCGACGGTTATCTCAGCGAGCGGGTCGCTCTTCCGGTCGTGACCGACGCGGCCGCCGCGCTCGAACGCCTCGGGGCGCTGACGGTGGTGGGTGCGTCGGAGAGTACGGAACGCCGTTACGAGCCCGACCCTGACCTGGACCGGTACGCCCGCGGGCACCGCCAGGAGGTCCTGGGGCCGGCGTCCCTCTGGGACGCCCTGGCCACGCACACCACCGGACCTGAGGACCTGTACCGCCTGGGCAAGGCCGCGCGGAGGCGGGGCCTGTACCGGCACACGGCGATGCTGTGGCGCCGGGCCGTGGAGACGGGGGGCTCCGCCCGCACGGCGCGCGATCTCCTCCGCTTCATCCGCCGGCTCGGCGCGGATGAGGCCCGCGTCGCAGGCCGGTGGCCGGCCGGGCAGGTGGCTCTCGGTAACCCGGCGGACGTCGGCTACCTGTTGGACGCCCTCTGCGAGGCCGGCGCCGAGGAGGCCGTACGCCTGCTGCTGGACCGTGATCCGGCCGGCCGGGTCGACATGGACTGGGCCGCGGGACTGGCGACGCTGCTCGAGGCGCTCAAGAAGGCCGGGGCGGATGACCAGGTGGCGAGGTTGCCGGCGCGCGGCCTGGCCGAGCGTGTGTACCTCGACGACGCTTACTCCGCCGGGTGTCTGCTGAAGGCGTTGCGTGCGGTCGGGGCTTCGGAGGCGATCGCGGCCGTGGCCCGGCGGATGGCCGTCGAGGTTTCCTGTGACAGCACCTGGATGGCGGGCGACCTGCTGGCGGAGCTGCGGAAGGCCGGGGCCTCGGAGGCGGCCGTCGCCGTCGCCGATCGCATGGCCGCGGACGTGGCCCTCGAAATCGGCCACGACGGTCCGCGGCAGGTGCACGAACACGCTGACATCCATTCCCTGCTGTCGGAGATGAGGGCGTGCGGGGCCGAGGGCGCCGCCGAAATCCTCGTCGATCGGATCGTCGCCGACGTCGCCGACGATCCGCGGACCATCTCCGGTCTTCTGGATCTGATCGACCCCGCTTACGCCGATACGTGGTTCGAGCCGATCACGAAGACCGACGACGGCCTGGCGAGGGCCCTGTTCGGCCGGCACGAGCACTACCCGCTCGACGATCCGCGGGCTCTCCGGCGTGTGATGGGGGACATGACGATCGCCAAGGACGACCGCGCGGCGTTGGTGCGGCGGGCCGTCCGCGAGGCGCCTCTGCGAACCCCGAGGCCGTCACGTACCTGCTGGAAGCGGCCGGTCTGTTCGGGGACGACGAGACCGTGGCGGCCCTGCTGGCCCGCGATCCGGCGCGCCGGGTGAGCCTGGACGATCCGGCGGGAGTCGCCGACCTGCTCGCGGCACTGCGCGGCCGCGGAGCCGGCGAGCAGATCGCGGCGCTGCTGGCGCGGGACCCCGCTCGCCAGGTCGCCCTGACGAAGCCGCACGCGGTCGGTCATCTCCTGAAGGAGCTGGCGGAGTGCGGAGCCGACGAGGCCGTCGCCGCGCTGCTGGCCCGGGATCCGGCCGCGCAGGTCGACCTCGATTTCACCTCGTACTCCGGGATCAGCGACCTCATGGCCGCACTGCGGAAGATCGGTGCCAAGGAGGCGCTGACGGCGCTGAGCAGGCGAATCGCCGAACAGCCCATCGGCGACCCGAAGAACTTCGCCTTTCTGCTGAGCTGGCTCCACTACGGGCGCGCCGACCCCCGAGCCGTGAGTGAACTGGTGGCCCGCGACCCGGCCGCCCAGGTCGACCTGGAAGACGCGGACGGACTCTGGTTCCTGCTCTCCAAGCTGAAGCAGATGAGGGAGCGGGTGGCGCTGGCGATCTACAACGACCGCCTGCGCCGGAAACTCGTCGAGCACGACCACGAGACGTTCTCGCGCGTGATGGGGGAGCCCAACTGGTTCGACCACATACTGGAGCCGTTGCTGCCCCGCGACCCCGCCACGCACGTCGCCCTCGACCACGCGCTGGACGTCCACAACCTCTTGATCTCGCTGAACGAACTCAGCGAAGGCGGGCGAAAGCAGGACACGCGCGAGGCGGTCGTGAGACTCGCCGACCGCGCCGCCGCACGGATCGCCCTCGGCCAGCCGGACATCGGCACCCTCCTGCACCGGATGAAGGAACTGGGAGCCGACCGGGCGGCCCGGGTGCTGGGGCGCCGCTTGGCCGACGCCGGCCACGTCTTCGGCGACCGCATCGAGGGTGTGGCCGGTCCGGAGGACGCGGAGCACCTGCGGACGTACGGGCGGCTGCCCGGCGTCGCACCGTCGCCGCCGTGGACCTGGCGAGACCTGGCCGACCGGCCCTGACCCCGGAGCAGGGGACCTGCCCAAGGCGCCAAGCCACTGCTGAGCGGGTACGCGACGCAGGCGCCCGACCATGCCGCGCTGTTCGCCGTCGTCAAGCACTTCCTGCTCACCCAGGCGACCGCCTGCCCGGAACCCGACGACATCCCCGCGGGCTCCCGTCGACCTGACAGAGGAGGATTCAGCGGGTTGCGGCTTGTCCGGCCGGGGCCGTCTGGGCGCCGATCGCGTGCATCAGCATGGGGAAGGACCGGTGCAGGTCCTGCTGCCAGTACTGCCAGGCGTGGTGGCCTGGTCCGTAGAAGTCGGTGGTGACGGGCACGTGCGCCTGCCGCAGTGCGTGGACGAAGTTGAGGGATTCGGCGTAGACCTCGGCTTCGGTGCGGTCGGTGGTCTGCGAGGACCCGTCGTACGGGCCGCCGGGCTGCCCGTTGCCGGACGCGACGAACAGCTTGACCCCGTGCAGGAGATCAGCGTGATCGGTGGGGTCGTTCGCCTTCCAGACGGCGCGCTGAGCGACGGGGTCGCCCCAGAGAGCATTCGGGTAGAGGTACGCGAGCACGCCGTCGGGATCGCTGAGCGGGTCCAGGACGCCGCTGTAGGAGGCGGCGGCGCGGAACAGGCCCGTCTCGGCGTATTTCATCGCTCCGTACCCGCCCATGGACAGGCCGGCGACCGCCCGTCTCGGGCCGGCCCCGAACCCGCGTTCCAGGATCTGGCGTAGCTCGGTGAGATGGAACGTCTCCCAGCGAGGCGAGCCGCCGCTGCCCCCGTTCCACCAGTCGGAGTAGAAGCCGTCGGTGCCGGCCTCGGGCATGACCACGAGTACGTCCGTCCTGGCGGTCAGGCGCTCCACGTCCGTGGAGCGCGTCCAGCTGACGTAACTGTCGCAGCATCCGTGCAGGAGGTAGAGGACCGGCCAGCGCTTGTGCGGACGGGCTTCCGCGTCGGGGGGCAGGAGGAGCCGCACCTGCTCATCGCCCGCCATCGCCGGCGAATCGATGGTCAGGTCGAGCGTGCGCTCGTCGATCCATTGCCGCGCCACGACATGCGCCCCATCGTCAGCGGCGGCGACCCTGGGCGGAGCCGCATGAGGCCTGGTGCCGGCGCTGGCCGGCGTTGCCACCGCGGTCAGGCACGCCAGCGCCGCGGCCATCACCAGACCGGCCAGCCGTGGGGCCGCGCGCCTTCCGTGACCCCGCGCCGACCTCGGCGTTCGGGCTTCCCGACGATCCGCACTCATCCGAGGCCTCCTCGTTCTCCCCGCGCTGACGCGGGCTCGGCGCACCGTTCTCGCCGCCTCGCGTCGACCGGTGCCGCCGTGATCGTCTGCCGCGCCGCACCCCGGGTGAAGCCTTTGACCACATCCAGCCAAGCCCGGTGCTGGACCCAGCCGCCCTGGCCGGCTTTCAGGCCGGAGCGTTCCAACCCAGGCGGCCAAGTGGACGCGGCACGGGTGTCCTTCGTCGGCAATCCGCATATTCGATAGTGTGTTCGAATGTGGCGCGAGAATCGGAGTGGCTTGCGCCGGGCGTCCGCGTCAAGCGCGGCGGGCGGCTCGTGTTCCTGCTGGCGTGGAAGCGTGACAAGTACGGCCGCTGGTGGGGGCATGTTGCCTGGCTGGCCCGCGAGCAGGTCACGTGGCGGGGAGTCGACGTGTGGATGCTCGCCGACGACCTGGAGCGCGTGGACGGTGAGGACTACCGGCGCGTGCCAAGGCGCTTCGCCGACGACTCGCCCTTCTGACTGAGCCGAGCACCGGCCGGTGGGGACCGGCAGAGCTGTTGCTCGCCGTCACGGCCCAGGACTCCCGAAGGTCTTGCAGCGGCGAGTGCGGAGTTTGACCGGACGTCCATCCCTCGCTAATTTACGTTACGTTCCAGTTTCGTTTCGCTAATCGAGGGGGTTGGGCGATGTCGGAGGGGCGCAGGCCCGCGCCGGCGCGCGGCAGGCCTCGGGATGCCGGTCGTGACGTCGCGATCCTTGAGGCGACGCTGCTGGTGCTGACCGAGGTCGGATACGACCGGCTGACGATCGATGCGGTCGCGGCCCGGGCCGGGGTCGGCAAGCCGACGGTCTACCGGCGCTATCCGGGCAAGGCCGCTCTGGTGGCCGCGGCGGTCGAACACCGCGTGCCGGGAACGCCTCCGGCCACCCCGCCGGGCGATCTGCGTGCGGCACTGCTGTTGACCGTGCGGTGGCTGGCCGATCAGATCGCCGAACAGGAGATCGGGCTACTCGGCGCTCTGTTCACCGGCATGCGCAACGACCCCGGCCTCGCCGCGGAGATGCGGCGGATCCTGCGCCGGGATGAAGCGGCGATGACCGAGGCGCCGTTCCGCAGCGCCATCGAGAGCGGTGAGTGGTTGGTGCCCGGTGCGGCCGAGCTGTTCGCCGAGATCGCCCCGGCCGTCATCGTGCACCGGCTCATCTTCGCCGGCCGGCCCTGTGACCGGCCGTTCCTGGAGCACCTCGTCGACGACGTCCTCCTCCCGCTACTCCAAAGGCGATAGCCGCCACCCGCCACACCCGGGCCCGTGGTCCCGGCGCGTGACCGCCGCGGTCCCGTGAGACCACCGACAGGAGAACTGATCATGATCGTCATCACCGGCGCGACCGGCGCGCTCAACGGCGCCACCGTCGAACACCTGCTCAAGCTGGTCCCCGCCGACCAGATCGGCGTCAGCGTGCGCGACGTCGCCAAGGCTCAGCACCTCGCCGACCGCGGCGTACGCGTGCGGCGCGGCTCCTACGACGACCCGGACGCCCTGCGTGACTCGTTCGAAGGCGCCGAGCAGGTGTTGCTGGTCTCCTCCAACGACCCCACCGCCGACGCCGTCGCCCTGCACCGCACCGCCATCGAAGCCGCGGTCGCCGCCGGCGCGCGGCGCATCCTCTACACCAGCCACCAGGCCGCCGGTCTCGACAGCCCGTTCCCGCCCGCAGGCGACCACGCCGCCACCGAAGCGCTCCTCGCCGACACCGGCATCGCCTGGACCTCACTGCGCAACGGCTTCTACGCTCACAGTCTGGACTGGTTCCTCGGCCCCTGGCAGCAGACCGGAACCATCACCGCCCCGGCCGACGGCCCCGTCTCCTGGACCGACCGCGCCGATGCCGCCGAAGCCGCCGCGCTCATCCTCGCGGGAGACCGCTCTTTCGAGGGCCCGATCACCGTCACCGCTCCCGACGCCGTCACGTTCGACGACATCGCCCAGATCGCCTCCACTCTCACCGGCCGCGCCATCGAACGGGTCGTCGTCGACGACGAGCAGTGGATCGCCGACCAGGTTGCAGCGGGCTCCTCGGAGGCCATGGCCCGCATGCTGCTCACCCTCTTCCAGGCCTCCCGCCAGGGCCGCTTCGCCGGAGTCGACCCGCTCCTGGCCGAACTCCTCGGCCGCGCCCCGCGCTCGGTCGCCGACCTGCTCACCGACCGCATCACCGGACGAAGCCACAGCAGCCACTGACCCCCGGGCCGGACGCGACCATCGCCTCGATCGCCCGGCCGCCCAGTGTGAGTAGAGCGACCGGCGACCAGGTGACCACGGAGGTGGTCGAATCGCCCGCGTGAGAGGAGACGGGCCCAGGGGCTTCACCGATTGCGAATCCCACGCCCCTGGGTCGCGTCACCGCCGAGGCCGGAAACCCCCGAGCCCGGGCGTAGCATGCACGAAATGGCGACATGGGCTGATGAGAGCGTCCACCCGTTCCGTATCGACGTCCCCCAGAGAGATCTGGACGATCTCCATGAGCGTCTTGACCGTACCCGCTGGCCGGACGAGTTGCCGGGTGTGGGCTGGTCCTATGGCGTCCCGCGCGACTACCTCAAGGAGCTGGCGCACTACTGGCGGCACGTGTACGACTGGCGGGCCGCGGAGGCCGAGTTGAATCAATGGCCGCAGTACACCACCACGGTCGACGGTGCGAACATCCATTTCGCCCATCTCCGCTCGCCGGAACCGGATGCGACCCCGCTGCTCATGACGCACGGCTGGCCCGGCTCGATCGTCGAGTTCACCGAGGTGGCCGGCCCGCTCACCGACCCACGCGCGCACGGCGGCGACCCGGCTGACGCGTTCCACCTGGTGCTCCCGAGCATCCCCGGGTTCGGTCTGTCCGGACCGACGACGCGACCGGGCTGGGAGTTCAAGCGGGTGGCCGCGGCGTTCGCCGAGCTGATGGCGCGTCTGGGCTACGCACAATACGGAGTACAGGGCGGCGACTGGGGAGCCGTCATCTCCCGCGAGCTCGGCCGTACCCGGCCCGATCGGGTCATCGGTGTCCACCTGAACCTGTTGCCGGATTCCTTCCAGGCCCAAGAACCCGACGCCGAGGAACTGGCGGCGCTGACCCCCAACGAGCGCGAGCGCACGCTGGCCTCCTGGGAACGCCTCAAGGCGTGGAGCCGTGAGCGCCAGGGGTACGCCGACCTCCAGGCCACCCGGCCGCAGACCTTGGCGTACGGCCTGACCGACTCACCGGTGGGTCAGCTGGCCTGGATCGCGGAGAAGTTCAAGGAGTGGACGGACTCCAAAGACCGTCCGGAGGACGCCGTCGACCGCGACCGGATGCTGACGAACGTGATGCTCTACTGGCTGACCGGCACAGCCGGCTCCTCGGCCCGCATCTACTACGAACGGGCACACGCCGACTACTGGGGCACGCCCCCTGAGCCGTCGACGGCGCCGACCGCGCTGGCCGTCTTCCCGCGGGACAATTTCCTCCCGCTGCGGCATATCGCGGACCGCACGAACACCATCGTGCAGTGGAGGGAGTACGAGCAGGGCGGGCATTTCGCAGCGATGGAGCAACCGGAGCTTCTGGTCGGCGACGTCAGGACGTTCTTCCGGAAACTCCGCGAGACCGCGCCCGAGTGATTCGGCGCTCGACGCTGTCGTGCGCCCAGCGCAGGCCGCGCCTCCCGGTGGAGGAGCCGTGGCCTGATGGGAACCGATCTATCCGAGCACCGGGTAGTTGGCGCGGAACACGTTGTGCGGGTCGCGGGCCCGCTTGATCTCCCGCAGCCGCGCGAGCGCGCTGCCGGAGAAGGCCTGGGCCGCCGTCTCACCAGGAGACAGCACGGTGTACGGCTTGCGGCCGCTGATGGAGGCATCCAGGTCGGCCACGACCTCGGCCTGCTTGGCGCGCGTCGCATCGGCCACGTGCGGCAGGCCGAGCCCCACCAGGCTCAGCAGGTACGGCTCGGCCACCGCGCCGCTCGCGCCGCCGCCCGGCTCGGCGAGCGCCCCGCCCAGGTGCCTGATCTGAAGGTTGATGAGTGGTTCGACCGGCTTGGCCAGCAGGAGCTCCACCGCGTCGGCGTCCAGGCCGGTGAGCAGCTCCGCACAGCTGATGAAGGGGGTCGGGTCGGTGGGCTCGGCGGTGATGTCACCCAGGTCGGCGACCGGGACGACGCCGCGGCTGTCGGAGATGGCGTCCTCGATCTTGTCGAGGCGAGCCAGCAGGTCCTGCGCCTGAGCCGCCTCACCCAGGTAGGTCAGATCCAGCGTGACCATCGGCGGCGCGCCGGGTGGCTGAAACCGGTTGATCCAGACACTGAGCTCATGCGGCGCCTCGGCGGTGATCTCCAGGAATGCGTCGTACACCTCTCTGGTCCGGTGCTCGGGCCAGACGACGCGCCCGCCGTACACGGTGGGCACCGGGTACAGCTGGAGTTCGAGGGCGGTCACCATCGCGAAGTCCCCGCCACCGCCGCGCAGCGCCCAGAACAGCTCGGGATCGGACTCGGCGGTCACCCGGCCGGGCTCGCCATCGGCGTCCACGATGTCGATGGCCCGCACGCTGTCGGAGGCGAAGCCGTACTTGCGGCTGAACCAGCCGACCCCACCGCCCAGGGTGTAGCCGGTCACGCCGACCCCCGGCGCGCTGCCCGACAGGCCGGCCAGACCCAGCGGACCGGCCGCCGCCAGCACCTGCCCCCACCTCACGCCCGCGCCCACCCGAGCCACGCGCTCCTCCGCGCGTATCTCCACCTGGTTCAGCAGGCCGGTACGCAGCAGGATCAGGCCTTCCACATCACCAGAGGCGCCATGTCCGCTCGGCTGCGCGGCCACCGTCATGCCCGCCCGCCGCGCGTAACGCACCAGCGCCGCCACGTCGTCGGCGTCCGCGGCCTCCACCACGGCCGCGACCGGCTGCCTGACGGTGAGGTTCCACGCGGTGGCCGCCTGCTCGAAGCCGTCGTCACCGGGCAGGAGCACACGCCCCTTGAGGGCACCGCGCGCATCGTTGATCATCATCGTCGTCCTTTTCGAGTTCTCAGTGCGTGTTCGGGAGGGGTCTTGTCGCAGTTGTCCGAGGGAGCGTGGGCCTTCGCGGGCGGCGGGTCGCCTACCGCCCGGCAGGCCGCCACGATCGTCTTGACCGGGCTTCCGTGACGGTCCGGGGCGTGGTGGGCGACGTGCAGACGTCAGACGGGCTGCGCGGCGGGCGCCGGCGCGACGGCCTCCTGGGCCGTGCCGGTCTCGCGGAGGATCAGCAGGCCCGTGACCGCGATCAGCGCCGAGGTCAGGCCGTGGATGCCGAACGCGGCGGCCATGGAGCCGTGGTGGGCCAAGACGGTGACCATGTCGCCGAACGGGGCGACGGCCACCATCAGCACGACCCAGCCCAGGGAGCGCCGGTGGCCCGTCACCAGCAGGATGCCCATGCCCAGGCCCATCGAGATCTCGCGGGTTCCCTTCACGATGAGGAAGCCGCCGCCGTCACCAGAGGGCCGGCTCGGCAGGCCGAAGCCCGAGGCGGACGTCTCGGGCGTCAGAACGAAGGACACCCCGAGGTAGAAGGTGAACAGGACGACGACGGTGGCCAGGACGGTGTTGAGGTTCTTCAGCGACATGGTTCTTCTCCTTTGGCGTTCAGACGGGTCGGGGGCAGGGCTCAGCCGCGGACGCGGCGAACGCGGCGGATGTGGCGGGCGTAGCGGGGGCGACCGATGACATGCCAGATGACGCGGACCGAGGCGGGAAGGCCGCTGAGCACGATGGCGCGCTCGGCCGGGTCGGCGTCCTCCAGGACGGCGCCGAAGAGCGTGAGCAGGGTGGGCTTGGGGGTGTTGTTCACCAGGTGGTCGCCCAGGGAGGCCCACTCCTGTTCGGTGATGTGCTTGGCCGCGAGCGGGAGGAGGGTGGCCTCCTCGTCGTCGAGGTGGTCCAGCAGGACCGCGCGGTGCTCGGCGAGGGCGGCCACGAGGGTGTCGCGTTCGTCGGCGCCCGCCGTGGCCTCCCAGGCGGGGACGGCGGCGTCCAGCCTGGTCAGGGTGGCCGCGACGCGTTCGTGCTGGGCCTGCATGCGCAGGACGATGTCGGCCTCCAGGTCCACCCGGGAAAGCAGCGGCGGCCACAGCAGCTCGTCCTCGCCCTCATGATGGTTGTGCAGGCCCACGCGGTAGACGCGGAAGTGGTCGGCGATCACCTTGGCGCGCGCGGTGTCGCCCGGGGCGACGGCCGCGACGAGCTCCACCAGCAGCCGTGACTCACGGCGGAGCACGCGGTGGACGATCTCCATATCCCGGGTGTCGACGCTCATCTGTTCCCCGCCTCTGTTGGCTTGCGCCTGGTCGGTTGCGATGTGTTCAGGCTGCTCCCGGGTGTTTGGAGGGGACTTGGAGCTGGCTTGGAACAGTCCACGTACGATGTGGCGGATCATGGTCTTCATCCGGGTGCTGGGCGCGTTCGCGGCCGAGGTGAACGGTGCGGCCGTTCCCCTCGGCGGTCCGCGGCAGCGGGGCGTGCTGGCGTTGCTGGTGGCGGCGCGTGGGCAGGTCGTGCCGGTCGACCGGATGATCGAGGATCTGTGGCGCGGGGAGCCGCCCTCGCGAGCGCTGATGTCCTTGCAGGCGTACGTGTCCAACCTGCGCCGGCTGCTGGAGCCCGGACGTCCGCCACGCACGCCGGCCCGGCTGCTGGTGAGTGCGTCGCCCGGCTATGCGCTGCGGCTGCCGCCGGAGTCGGTGGACGCGTGGCGGTTCGAGGACCTGCTCGACCAGGCCCGTACGGTCACCGACCCGCGCGCCGCCCGGGCTCGGCTCGCCGAGGCGCTGGAGCTGTGGAGAGGGCCGGCGTTCGCCGAGGTCGCCGACGAGCCGTGGGCCGCCGCGGAGACGGCCCGGCTGAACGAGCTGCGCCTGCTCGCCACCGAGCTGCACGTCGCGGCGGGTCTGCGGACCGGCGACCCCGCCGCGGTGGTTCCCCAGGCCGAGCGGCTCACCCGCGACGAGCCGCTGCGCGAGGAGGGCTGGCGGCTGCACGCGCTGGCGCTGTGGAGCAGTGGCCGCCAAGCCGACGCGTTGGCGACGCTCCGCCGCGCCCGCGGCGTCCTCGCCGAGGAGCTCGGGCTCGACCCCGGCCCGGACCTGACGGCGTTGGAGGAGGCGATCCTCACCCAGCGCACCGACGTCCTGCGCGAGACCGTGCCCCCGCCATCGCCGGCAGCACCGCCGGTGCGGCCGGCTCCGATCGTCAAGGCGCCGTTCGTCGGCCGCGAGGCACAGCTGTCGGCACTGGTCACGGCCGCCGCCGAGGCCGCCACCGACGGAACGCGCATCGCCCTTGTCACCGGCGAGGCCGGGCTCGGCAAGTCGACGCTCCTGGAACACCTGGGCAGGCGGCTCGAACAGGACGGCTGGCTGGTCGCCGCCGGCCGCTGCCCCGAGGTCGACAGCGCGCCGCCCGCCTGGGCCTGGACCGAGGCGCTGAGAGCCGTCGCCGCGACCATGCCCCCGGGCGAGTTCGCCGACGACCTCGCGCCGCTGCTCACCGACACCGGACCGGTGAACGCCGACGCCACCGCGGGACGGTTCCGGCTGCGCCAAGCCGTGTGGAAGTGGCTCGCGGCGGTCGCCACGGAACGCCCGGTCGCCGTCGTGCTGGACGATCTGCACTGGGCAGACGCCGCCACGCTGGAGCTGCTCGGCGGCGGCCTCGGCATGCGGGCCCCGATCCTGGTCGTCGCCGCGTACCGCGGGGACGAGAGCGGGCACCTCACCGAAACGCTGGCCTCCCTCGCGCGGGCCAGGCCCCTCCGCCTGGCGCTGCCGGGGCTGAACGACGAGGCCGTCGCGGAGCTCGTTCGGACCGAGTGCGAGGCCGACGAGGAGACCATCGCCGGGATCGCCGAGCGCACCGGCGGCAACCCGTTCTACGTGCGCGAAAGCGCCCGGCTGCTGAACGGCGAAGGTGCGCTGGTCGCCCTCTCCGAGGTCCCCGAAGGCGTACGGGACGTCCTCCGCCGCCGGCTCGCGCGCCTGCCCGAGGGAGGCGTGTCCATACTCCGGCTCGCCGCGGTCGCAGGCCGGGAAAGTTCAGTGGACGTCCTCGTCAAGGCCGCCGACACCGACGAGGACGGCGTGCTGGACGCGCTGGACGCGGGCGTCATCTCCGGGCTCCTCGACGAGCCCGGCCCAGGCATCATCCGCTTCGTCCACGCCCTCGTCAGGGACACGCTCGTCGCCGACCTCAGCCGCCTCCGCGCAGCCCGGATGCACGCCCGGATCGCCGACGCCCTGGAAGGCACCGACGACATCGCGGCGCTGGCCCACCACTACGCGCGCGCCGGCTCGCCGAAGGCCGTCGGCTACTGCGTCCGGGCCGCCGAGCTCGCCGAGGCCCGCTACGCCCACGACGTGGCGGCCTGCCTCCTCACCGACGCCGTCACCAACGCGACCGGACCGGACGAACGCGTCGAACTGCTCGGCAGGCTGCTGCGCGCGCAGATCCGGGCGGGAGCCGTCGCAGCCGCCCGCGAGACACGCCGTGAAGCCGTGGAGTACGCGGAGTCCTTGGGCCGCGACGACCTGATGATCGCCGCGTTCACCGCGTGGACGGAGCCGACCCCCTGGCAGGCCCGTACGTACGGGACGGTGGACCGGCCCGTCGTCGACCGCCTGAGCCGCCTGCTGAAGCGCGAACTGACCCCTTCGGTGCGGTCTCGGCTCCTGACGGCGTACGCGAAAGAGCTGATCGGCGAGGACGACCCGACCGTTCTGGAGGCGGCGCAAGAGGCCCTCGACCTCGCCACCGAACCCCGGCTGCGGGCCGCGGCACTGGAGATCCTGGCCGAAATCCACGGCGACGCCGAGCTCTGCCGGGAACTCGTGAAGATCGGCACCGAGCACGACCTGCCGGTCTACCGCGTCACCGGGCTGCTCAACCATGCCGCCGTCGCCGCCGACGCCAACGACCCGGTGACCATGCACCAGGTGATCACCGAGGCCCTCGACCTCGCGCGCACCTACCGAATGCCCGAGGCGACCGCCGTCGCCGAGATAACGCTGGCGGCCCTGGCGCTCATCGAAGGCCGTTTCGCCGACGCCGAACTCCTCTACATCAAGGCCGACGAGGGCATGCGGCGCGCCGGATCGGTGCACGCTACGGGCTTTCTCCCCCTCGCCCTGGTTACGATCTGGCTGAACGACGGCACGCTCGGCGCGCACCTGGACGACGTGCGCGCCCTCCACGCCGCACTCGGCTCCATGACCTCCGACCTGCTCGCGCTGGCCCTCCACGCCAACGGCATGGACACCGAAGCCCGCGAGGTCCGCGCGTCACCCGGCCCGATCCGCCCCGACTTCTTCTTCACCTTCCTCACGACGTTGCGAGCGATGGCCATCGTCGCCTTGAACGACCGCGACGCCGCCGAGGAGATCTACGCGACGCTGCTTCCGTACCGCGACGGCCCCCCGGCGGGCGCCACGAGCCTGGCGGTGGCGCTGCGCCCGGTCGCCCACACCCTCGGCGAGCTGGCCCTCCTCCTCGGCCGCGACCACCAGGCCGCCGCCCACTTCGCCCAGGCCGCCACCATCGCCGACCAGTGGAACGCACCCCACTGGGCCGCCGAGGCCCGGTCGCGAACGACCACCTAGTCTCTTCCCACACGTGGACTTGGGCGGTCACTCGGTGCGGAGGGCGACGGCGGTCCGGGTGCGAGTCGCCCACCCGGCGGGCAGCAGAGCGCCCGCGGTTGCGATCACCAGTCCGCCCAGGAGCAGCGGGATCACGAGCGGCAGGTCGTACACCGCCACGTCGACGGCCGGAATGTCGGTTCCCGCGGCGCGGCCCATGATCGGAATGACGATGCCGTGGACGGCGACGCCGATGGGAACGCCGACCACACCGGCGATGAGACCGACACCGCTCACGGACGTGATGATCATGGCTGTCGTCTGCCGCGGTGACATGCCGAGCGCCTTGAGAACACCGAGGTCGTGTACTCGTTCGCGGGTGTCGAGGACGGCGGTGTTGAGCACCCCGAGACCGGCGACGGAGAGCAGAAGAACGGTGAGGGCGCCGGCCAGAGCATCCATGGAGACCACGGTGTCGCTGAGCTTGTTGCCGTTCCGGGTCGCCGAGACGCCGAACGGCTCCAGGTCCCGGTTCACCGCCTGGATGTAGTCGTCACGGTTCACGCCCGGCTTCAGGCGGACGTTGAACCGGTACGAGAGAGGGTCCATCTGCGGATGCAGCGCGGCGATCGACGTCCGGTCGAGCACGATGAGCATGCCCTCCTGGCGGACGTCCAGGACTTCCCCCACGATCTTGACGGTCGACGACCGGGATCCGTTGATGAGCGTGATGCCGTCGCCGATGCGGGTGCCGGTCGCATGCAGGAAACCGGACGCCGCGACGACCTCGCCCGCCCCGTGGAACCAGCGTCCCCGGATCATCTGCCATGACGCCCAGGAGGAATCACCCTGGTAGGAGATCACCGTGGTCGAGCCGGCCAGGCCGGCCACCCCGAGATCCGCCTCGGCGCTGTTGAACCACTGCCTGGTGCCCGGCTGCCGGCTGATCGCGGCGTCGACCTTGTCGGTGTTCACGGGCGAGGTCAGGTCGCTGACCACCACGTCACCCGGAGATCGGAGGTTGATGCCGCTCTGAACGCCGTTGAGGGAGAGCGCCAGCCCGATTCCGAACGTGGCGCCGATCGTGCCGATCGCCACGGCGACCGCCATCGTCGCCGAGCGACCGGGACGCGCGAACGGTGTAGCCAGGCCGAGCGTCAGCGGGCGGGGGAGAGGAAGCCGCCCGAGCACCCGTCGGGCCACGCGACCCCGGTCGCCACTCGGCGTGCGACCCACGGCGATGGCCTCGACGGTGCGCAGGTTCCCCGCTCGGCGGGCCGGAGCCCACGCGCCGGCGGCGATGGTGAGAAGGGCCACCGCCGCGACGAGGACGTCCACCCAGGGGGCGATGCCGGCTCGGCCGACGCCGTACACCTCTGCCGTGTCGCCCATCACCGGGATCGCCACGAGGTTTCCCAAGACCAGACCGAGCAGGGTTCCCGCACCACCGGGAATGAGAGCCTGCCCCAGGTAGGCCCGCACCACCTGACCGGGCGTGAATCCGAGCGACTTGAGGATCCCGATGCGACGTGTGCCGGCCGCCACCGCGCCGCCCACGACGATCCCGACGACCAGGATCGACATGACGAGACCGAGGATGCCGAACGCCACGATGAAGGGCGCGAACGTCGCCGAGACACGGGTCGCGGCCAGCCGTACCTTTAGCCAGGACTGCACTCCGACCAGCGACTTTTTGGGTGCCAGGGCGGCGACCGCGGTCCGGTCCGCGTCCAGCTGGGCGTTGGTCGAAGCCTTCTTGAACCGGTAGAGCATCTGGTAGTCCGGCCGGCCGCCGGAGGCGGTGAGCGAGGGAATCGTCGTCCACGGGACCCAGGCATCGGCCGTCTCGCCGGCCGAACGGGCGATGCCGACGACCTTGAACAGCGGGTCGCCCGGCACCCCCGGGAAACGCATGGTGTTGCCCAGGACGAAGGGCTCGTTGTGGGCGCTCATCACGATCTCGCCCGGCTTGGTGGCCCAGCGCCCCTTGGTGAGGGTCAGGTCGTCGACCGGGCCACCGGGTTGACGACCCACGACCGTCAGGTCCGTCAGCCGGATGCCCGGCGGCAGACCCCCGCCGGTGTCCACCGGGGCCGGCTTGACCGACACCAGCGGGTAGGGGCCGGCGGCGGCCGTGACCTGGCGGGCTCGCGCGGTGGCGGACACTTGGGTCGAGGTGGCCTGCGACGAGTCGAAGCGCGCCGACAGGTGGGCTCCGTGCTTCCGGTTGAACGCGTGGTCGAATGGGCCCTCGGACGCGACGATCAGGCCGGCGGCCAGTACGGACGCGGTGACTGCGAGCGTGGCCGTGAGGCACATGACCACGGTCTGGACGCGCCGACGCCCGACGCCCGCGCGCACGATGGTGCCGAGGCCCCCGGTCATCCGGTGACCGTCGCGACGTCTCGGGCGAGCCGGCCGTCCACCAGCTCGATCGTGCGCGTGGCGCAGCTCGCCGCGAGGCCGGTGTCGTGAGTGACCAGAAGGATGGTCTGACCGCGTTCGTTGAGCTCGCGGATGAGCCGGACGACGCCGCCGGCGGATGCACGATCCAGCGCACCGGTCGGCTCGTCGGCCAGGATCAGGGCCGGGCGGTTCATGAGCGCACGGGCCAGAGCGACGCGCTGGCGCTCGCCGCCGGAGAGGCGCCCCGGGAAGGTGCCCCGGTACTGCTCGATGCCGAGGTCGGCCAGCAGTTCGAGGGCGCGCTCGTGGGCCTCGGCCCGGGGCATGCCGGCCAGTTGGGCCGGCAGCAGCACGTTGTCCTGGACGGTCAGGTCGTCCAGCAGGTTGAAGAACTGGAAGACCATGCCGATCGTCGCCCGCCGGTACTCGGCGGAGCCGGTCTCACCGAGCTGGTCGACACGGACGCCGGCCACGGTCACCGTGCCCTCGTCGGGCTCGTCGAGTCCCGCGATCATGTTGAGCAAGGTCGACTTGCCGCTGCCGGAGGGCCCCATCACGGCCAGCGCCTCGCCGCGCCGAACCTCCAGAGTGAGGTCGCTCAGCGCGGGATCCCCGGCCTCATACCGCTTTGTCAGATGACTGATTGAAATGAGGGGGCCGGCCCCCGAGCTGGTCGTCTTCTCCATATCTCGACGCTAGAAGCGGATCACCGGCCGCCGCGTCGTCCGCGATGTGGAACCCCGTCCGAGGTCATCCTCAAGATGTACATCGCTCGGACCGGCCGTGTGGTCACGGCGGGCGATGCGTGCCGGCGGGCACCCCTGCGACACTGTCAAGGTGCACGAAGTCCTTGGCCGATGGAGGGCGAATATCGCCACCTTAGGGCGCCCGGGCGGCCCCGCCAGGCCGGTGACCCGCCGCGCCCTGCTGCTGGACGGCGGGCTGGCGTTGCTGGTCGCCGTCCTGATCGCCGCTCGCGCGGGCGTCCACGGCGACCTGGCCGACTCCACGGCCGCCCTTGCCAGTTCGAGGCGGGCCTGGGGGATCGTGATCGGCCTCGCGGTCGCGGCCCCCCTCGTGTTCCGACGGCGGGTGCCACTGACCACGTTCTGGCTGGTCCTGCTCATGGTGCACTTCAGCCGTCACGCCTCAGGGGTGGATCCGACATTCCTGGTGGTGGCCACGGTGATCGCGGCCTACAGCGCCGCGATGCACAGTCCATACCAGATGCCGGCGATCAGCAGCGTCCTGCTCGGCACCGTGGTGCTGCTGGCCGACTACCGGCCCAACCTGACGTCGGTTCGTCCTGGCATTCTCATGGTCGGGTTCTTCGTGCCGGTGGTGCTGGCGGCGGCCACCATCCACACCTGGAGGCAGCAGATCCGCGCCCTGGAACTCCAGCAGCAACTCGCCACCCGGCGGGCCGTCGAGGAGGAGAGGTCGCGCATCGCCCGCGATCTCCACGACGTCGTCACCCACAACGTGAGTGTGCTCGTGATACAGGCAGGGGCCGCTCGCAAGGTCATGGACAGCCGGCCGGAACTGGCCCGAGAGGCTCTGCTCGCCGTCGAGAGCGGCGGCCGGGCCGCCATGACCGAGTTGCGGCACGTCATGGGGCTGCTCACGATGGACGGCGACGAAGCCCGGATCGAGCCGCTCGGCGCAGGCCAGGAGAGCGGGGGGACCATGTTCGCACCACGGCCGGGCGTCGATCAGATCGCGGATATGGTCGGCCGGGTACGCGACACCGGCGCGACCGTGGAGCTGCAGGTCACCGGGCCCGTTACGCCGCTACCGCCGGGTGTCGACCTCGCGGCCTACCGGGTGGTTCAGGAGGCGCTCACCAACACCCTGAAGCATGCCCCGGGCTCGCAGGTCACCGTGTTGGTCGAATACCTTCCCCGGACGGTCCGGCTCCGCATCACCAACACCGCCGGCAACGCGAACGGCGCCGGGGAGACCCAGCGCACCCGCATGGACGACATGGGAGGTGGGCACGGCCTCGTCGGGCTTCGAGAGCGCATCGGGATCTACGGAGGAACCCTGGAGACCGAACACCTGCCGAGCGGCGGCTACCGCCTGGAGGCCCAGATCCCGACGGACGCCGGATGAGCGACGCCCTCCGGGTCGTCATTGCCGACGATCAGGCCCTGGTGCGGAGCGGGTTCACCATGATCCTGGTCGCGGACGGCATCGAGGTCGTCGGTCAGGCCGGCGACGGCGAGGAAGCGCTCGAACTCGTTCGCCGAACGAGCCCGGACGTGGTGTTGATGGACATCCGGATGCCGCGGGTCGACGGACTGGAGGCGACCCGGCGGATCCTTGGCCGTGGTGGCCCGGCCCCGCGCATCGTCATCCTGACGACCTTCGACCTAGACCAGTACGTGTACGCCGCGATGGCCGCTGGCGCGAGCGGGTTCCTGCTCAAGGACGTGTCGCCGGAGCAGCTGGTCGCGGCGGTGCGACTGGTGCGGACCGGCGATGCCCTGCTCGCACCGGTGATCACGCGTCGGCTGATCCAGCGCTATGCCCGGCGCGATCGTCGGTCCTTTCCCCTCACCGGCGATCTGTCCGCGCTGACGGCCCGGGAACTGGAGGTCTTGACGGTCCTGGCCCGGGGCCAGAACAACGCCGAGATCGCGCAGACCCTGCAGCTCAGCGAGACGACCGTGAAGACGCATGTCACCCGGATCCTGGGCAAGCTGGATCTACGGGACCGAGCCCAGGCGATCGTGCTGGCCTACGAGGTAGGGCTCGTGACGCCGGGCTCGGAGGCCTGAGACGACCTCTCGTGGACGTTGCTGCTGCCGAAATTCCGTCCGTCCAGGTGGCTCCCGCCCCACATCGCCGGACCGCGTGCGGATGCGCGGTGGCGGGAGAGGGAGCCACCCGGAAGTCGGAAGAGGCTGTTTCAGGCGAGCTTGATGGCGGTGTCCAGCCTGCCCTCATGAGGAATGCGCAGGACGTGGATGAGGCGTTCGCCGTCGCGGAAGTACGTCGACGCGCCGTGCTGGAGAGTGGCCGGCCGGGCCGTGCCCCAGCGGATGGCGATCAGGACGTTTCCGCGGCGTAGGTCCAGGCCCGTGGCGGTCGCGCCGGTGTCGGCGCCGTACCTCGCGCGGGTGCCGTCGGTGAAGGTCACCGCGTCGGTGGGGTGCAGGATGAGCGGGATCTGTTCGGTGGCGGCCGACGTGGCCCGCACCGAGCGACGTACGGTGTCGCGGGTGATGACCACGTCGGTCCGGATGCTGGAGCTCGCCGTGTGGTAGCGGATCCCGAACGTGCCCTCGCCGGTCGAGTGTCTCCCGGTCCAGGCCGGTCCGCCCGGCTCGCCGTCGAAGTACTCCGCCGGCTGGTTCGCCGCGGCGTCCGGGTTGCCGTTGCTCAGCACCGTGGCCCAGCAGCCTTCGTTACTGTCGTTGAGCGAGTGCACCACCATGCCGGCGGCGGGATGCCACAGGAAGGTCAGACCGGTACGCGTACGGGTCGTCGCGCGTGTGCCGAAGTAGCCGCCGAGGTAGAGGCCGGGACGCCGGACGTACAGGAAGTCCTGCCCCAGGTCACTGCGCAACTCCACGAAGTGGGTCTTCTTCAGGTACGGCAGGTCCGCGACGGCCTTCTTCCTCTCCTTCCTGGTCGGGAAGCTCTCGCCGTAGATCGCGTGGGTGAGGATGCGCGGCGAGGTGTCCTGCTTCCGCAGCGGAGGCACCGGTGCCGGGTCGGCCGCCCAGGCGGCACGCGCGGCGGCGAGGTCCTCCCGCGCGGTCAGGAACGCGCCCAGTTCAGGCACCTCCCGGACGAACGTCCAGTTCAGCGCGGTCCGATCGGGGTCGGGCCGGATGTCGTCGTAGTAACGGCTGCTGGTGCGCGTGGACGGGGCGATGTTGGCGATGTAGCCGGAGCCGTCGGGCTCGCGGACCAGGTTGTAGCCGAGCCAGTCGGCGAAGGCGTGCGCCATCGACACGAACGTCTTGTCCCCGGTCTGGTGATAGGCGTCGGCCGTCTCCGGCAGCATGACCTCGAAGTTGTAGTTCATGTCCATGCCGCGCTGCTCGTAGAAGAACCCGGCGGGACTCTGGCCCGTACGGGCGAGTCGTGCGATGGCGTCCGTCAGACGCCGCCGCAGGAACGCGTCGGGGTCGAGGTTCAGCGCGAGGGACGCGCCGGCCAGTCCGGCGGTGGCCTGGTTGGCGTACGCCAGAGGCGTCTGCCAGATCGCGGTGGTGGCCGGATCCAGAAACCATGTCATGGCGGACCGCAGGGCCGTCCGGATCTGAGCCTGGCGCTCGGACAGGACGTGGGCCTTCCGCAGGATGGCCAGAGTCTTGCTCAGGTATCCCATGGCGAAGCCGGTGGCCGGCATCGAGTGCTCGCCGATGGAGTACTCCGGCCACGAACCGTCGTCGTGCTGCAGGCCCAGGTAGTGGCCGAGGCCGGCGTCCAGCGCGGCGAGCAGCGCGGAGTCGCCGGCGTACGGGTTCCAACGCCGGGCGTTCGCGTAGAACCAGCTCAGGGTGTAGACGTGCTCCTGGACGCGAGCGTTGTACGACGCGGCGGGCGACCGCCACCAGCCGCCGGCGAAGAAGCCGTCGTCGTCCATGTCGTCGACCATCGGCGCGAGGGTCACCAGGTACGGCGCGTAGCGCTGCTCGGCCGGGGCGAACAGCGTACGGTCCGGCGCTCCCGGAGGCAGCGGCGCCAGGTCCGGCAGGGCGCCCGGCGCCGAGGCGCCCGCCCGGCTCAGCGGCAGGGTGGCGAGCAGGGCCGCTCCACCGGCCGCTGCGAGCAGACCACGGCGGCTCAGGGGGCGTTTCGAGGGCAGGGGAGGGTGCGGTTTCACGGAAGACCAACTCCTTGGGGACGGAATACTTCCGGGATGCGGTGAACGTCAGGGGTTCGAGTCGGTTACTTGAGGCCCGTGTGCGAGAGCCCTTCGATGAACTGTCGCTGTGCGATCACGAAGACGATGATCACCGGGATGGCCGTGAGCGAGGCCGCGGCCAACTGCACGTTCCACATCGGCCCGCCGTACGCGTCGACGTACTGGGTGAGCGCTTGGGGGAGGGTGAACTTCTCCGGTGAGGAGAGGTAGACGATCGGTTCGAGGTAGAGATTCCAGCTCTGCAGGAAGGTGAAGATGGCGACCGCGCCGAGCGCCGGGCGTGCCAGCGGCAGCGCGATCCGCCAGAAGGTGGCCAGCCGGCCCAGCCCGTCGACCTGGGCCGCCTCCTCCAGCTCCTTCGGCAGCACCAGGAAGAACTGGCGCATGATGAACGTGGCGAGCACGCTCGGCGCGCCGAAGATGGGCACCAGGATCAGGGGCCAGTGCGTGTTGATCAGCCCCCACCGGTGGAACAGCTGGAACAGCGGCACGATGGTGACCTCGCTGGGGATCAGCAGGCCGACCAGGATCACGAAGAACAGCGCGTTCGCGCCGCGGAACCGGATGCGTGCGAACGCGTACCCGGCGAGTGAGGAGACCGCCATCGTGCCGACGGTGACGACGGCGGCGATGTAGAGACTGTTGACGTACTGCCGTGCGAACGGCTGGAGGGTGAAGACCTGACGGTAGGCCCCGGCGTCGATGCTGGAGGGGAACAGCGACGGCGGCGAGGCGAAGATCTGACCGACCGGTTTGAGCGACGAGGTGACCATCCACCAGGTCGGGAAGACGAACGGGATGCACAGTACGCAGAGCAGCCCGTACAGCACGGTCTTACGTCTCATGGAAGACCCACCTCCTCCGCAGTCGCCACTGGAGCAGCGTGAGCACCAGGACGATCGCGAACAGCAACACCGCGAGGGCCGACCCGTAGCCGAACTGGTGGAACTGGAAGGCCTGCTGGTACAGGTAGTAGACGAGCACCGTGGTCGACGTGCCCGGTCCTCCCTGTGTGAGGACCGCGATCTGGGCGAAGACCTGCAGCGAGCCGACCACGGTGATGATCGAGGTGAGCAGCAGTGTCGGGCTGATCAGCGGCACGGTGATGGAGCGGAACCGCCGCCAGGCCCCCGCGCCGTCGATCCGCGCCGCTTCGTACACGGACGCGGGCACGTCCTGGAGTGCGGCGAGGAACAGCACCATGTTCAGGCCCACGTTCTTGAAGACCTGCACCATGATCACGGAGAACACGGCCCCGCCGCCCGTGCGCAGCCAGTTGGGGCCGGTCACGCCGACCACGGACAGCAGACCGTTGATCCCGCCGTTCTTCTGCAGGAGGAACCCCCACACGATGGTCCACGCCACCAGCGAGACGACCACCGGGGAGAAGAACAGGGTGCGGAAGACCACGGTGCCGCGCAGCCTCTGGTTGAGCAGGACCGCGAGGAGCAGGGCCAGGGTCAGGTTGACGACGACCAGCCCGGCCGAGAACAGGGCCGACGCCGTGAGCACGGAGGGAAGCTTGGGGTCCTCGGCCAGCCGCCGGTAGTTGTCCGCGCCGACGAAGTCGAACGTGCCCGCCAGCACGTTCCACTCGTTCAGGCTGTACCAGACCACCATGCCGAGGGGCACCAGGACGAAGATCACGCTGCCGATGAGCTGTGGCGCGACGAACAGGTAGCCGACGAGGTGGTCGCGGCGCCGGGCGGTCCAGAACCGCCCGGTTCTTCGGAGGGCGCTCGTACGGCCGGTGGCGGCCGTACGAGCGGAGGTCCGAACCGCCATCACTTGGCCAGCAGCGGTTGGACGGAGCCGCACACCGAGGCCATCACCTTCGGGATGTCGGCCCCCGGCCGCCAGAGCGGGTCGAGCGCGGCGCGCACCGTCTGGACGATTTCGGCGTCACTCGTGTGGTTGGGCTTGACCCGGCCGTTCGCGACGCCGTCGATGACGACCTTCTGCAGTTGCTCGGAGCTGAGCAGCGGGTTGCTCTTGGCCAGGGCGCCGGCGGTCAGCAGCGACTTTCGCGGCGGCGGGAAGTACTGCGCGAGCTTCGCGGAGTTGGCCGGGTCGGTGAAGAAGGCCAGGAAGTCCGCTGCCGCGTCCGCGTGCTCGCTCTTCTTCAGCACCCCGATCCCGCCCTGGCCGATGACGTTGTACGCGCCGTTCGGCCCGGCCGGAAGCGGCACCAGGTCCCAGTGGAACTTCGCGCCCTTGAGCAGGGCGGCCCGGCTGATCTGGGTGATGGTCATGGCGGCGTCGCCGGCGAAGAAGTCCGGTGACGTGCCGGGGCCGGGCATCGCCTTCTGGTCGAAGATCGCCTTGTGCAGGAAGGTCATCGCCTGGACCATCTGGGGCTTGGTGAAGCCGCAGGTCCGGCCGTCCTCGCTCCACGCCTCGGCGCCCCACCCGCCCCACACGGTGGCCAGGTTGTCCCACGCCTTGTAGTCGAAGTCGCGGACCACCAGGCCGGCCTTGCCGGTCCGCTGGTGCACCGCGGACGCGGCCGCGACCGCCTGGTCCCAGGTCCAGCCCGCGGCGGGGCGCTTCTGGCCGGCCTTCTTGAACAGGTCGGTGTTGACGAAGACGCCGAAGGGTGAGGTGGAGAACGGGTAGGCGTAGAGCTTTCCGTCCTGGCGCCACAGCCGGGTCGGGCCGTCGGCCAGGTCGCCGTACTGGTAGCCGGGGTACTTCCGCAGCGTGTCGTCGAGCGGGCGCAGCGCGTGGGAGGCGACGAAGTCGGGCGCCGTGTTCTCCAGGATCCAGGCGAGGTCCGGCGGGTTGCCACCGGCGATCTGCGTGGTCAGCGCGGTGCTGTAGGTCTCCACCGGCAAGGGGTCGAACCTGATGGAGGTGACGTTCGGGTGGGTCCGGCGGTACTCGTCGGCGATCCCGTTGAACAGCTTGAGATGGTCGGCGTTGTTGGTCCAGATGGTCATGCGCAGCGAGACTTTGCCGTTGTCCTGGCCCGACCCGCCGCCCCCACAGGCGGTCAGGCCGAGCAGGATCGCGAGCCCGAGGCCCAGCAATCTGGTGATCTTCATTGGGGGCTCCTTAGTAGCCGACGATGTCCGGCCAGTGGAGTTCGACTCCCTGGGCCTCGAGGCGGGCCTGGAAGTCGGTGAGCAGGCCGGGATCCTCACGGACCGCCCTGGGGGTGGTCCCGAGATCCAGGCAGAAGGCGGCCAGCGCGCCGGCGGCCTCGCCGATGTTCCATTCGACGGGGTGCAGGCGATAGCAGCCGTTGGTGATGTGCGTCGTGCCGATGTTCTTGCCGGCGGCGAGCAGGTTGTCGACACGCTGGGGGAGGAGCGCGCCGAGAGGGATCTCGAACGGGCTGTTCGCCACGTCGAAGTAGTTGTCGCCGCCGGTCGTGGGATGCAGGTCGATGCGGTACATGCCGATGCCGACCGAGTCGGGGTAGCGCACGGCGCCCTTGTCGCCGCGCACGGCGATGGACAGATCGTGCTCGACGACGGTGCGTTCGGCCCGGATCCGGCGGCTCTCCCTGATGTACGGCGCCTGCGCCAGCCCGTCGGGCGACCCCGTGACGTCACCGCGCAGTCGCAGGCCGGGGAAGCCGGTGCCGCCGTCCGGACGCGGTGCCTCGGTCTGCAGCCAGTAGAGCACGCTCAGGGACAGTTCCCTGACTCCCCGGAGATGCCGGTCCGCGTCGTCGGTGTCGAAGACCGGGCCGAGGAAGTAGTCGATCATCGGCCAGTTGACCAGCGTGATGTCGCTTTCGTACGCCCCCTCGGTGAACAGCCGGCGAGCGGCGATCCTGCGGAAGGTCCACAGGTTGCCGTCCCCGGGGTTGCGCCGCTGGTCGGCCCGGACGGCCAGGGGATCGTCGTCCGGGTTGGGGGTGAAGCTCCGCTCGGTGCTCTCCAGCGTTCGCGGGTGGGGTGAACGCCAGCCGAGCAGGTTGCCGCCCCAGAACGGCGGGGCGTAGTCGCGCCAGAACGCGTAGTTCGGCGGCCGGTCGATGGTGTGGTCCCCGGGAACGTGGTCGATCGCGAAGCACACGGAGACCGCCTGCATGTTGAGCGGCTGCGCCTCGGCGGGAGCGCTGGGTTCGCCGGTGTCGGACTCCGCCTCGAACCCGGTCACGTACTCGGTGCCCGTCAGCGGCAGCAGTTCCCCGGTCTCGGTGGCGTCGAGGACGTACGGCGCGGAGATCGTGGTCTCGTCTCCGCCGTGCCGGTGGGCGACCCGTACCGCCGTCACCCGGTCCCCGTCCGTCTCCGCCGCGACCGGCCGGTACGGCTGCAGCACGAGAAGCCGGCCGCCGCCCCGGTATGGTGCGAGCATCGCCTCCAGTACGGCCACGGCGACGCGCGGCTCGTGGCAGAGCGGGCTGACCCAGCCGGCCCCTGGATTGAGCTCATGCCAGGCACGGGCCCGTTCGGTGAGCGGGAAGTGCCTCCGGTAGAACGCGCGGATTCCGTTCCGCAGCTCCCGGTAGCCGGCGGTGACGCCGAAGCGCTCCACCCAGGTGTGCTCATCCGGCGGCACCGCCTGGCTGGTGAGCTGACCGCCCAGCCAGTCGTACTCCTCGGTGAGGACGACACGGCGCCCCGCGCGCAGCGCGGCGAGCGCCGCCGCGACTCCGCCGAGCCCTCCCCCGACGACCAGCACGTCGGTCTCCATCTCCGTCAACATGGCTCCTTTCACGCCGCGGGGCCGCTGAGTGTCGAGCCCCCGACCAGTTCGCAGGGCAGCAGTCGCTGCACGAGAGGGCCGCCCTCCAGCAGCCGGGTCAGAACCTGGATGGCCTGCCGGCCCATCTCCCGGCGCGGGATGCGGAAGCCGGTGAAGTCGATGTCGGTGCGCGCCGGGCGCGTCGGATCGCCCAGGGTCACGATCGACAGGTCGGCCGGTACGGAGAGACCGCGCGCGAAGGCCTCGTCGACGAGCGTCACCGCGTCCGCGTACTCCTCGGCGAAGACGACCGTGACCCCCTCCAGCGCGTCGAGCCACTCGGCCGGGCCGCCGGCGGTCGGGCGTACGTGGCGTACCGGCAGGTCTCCCGCCCCTTCGAGGAAGCCGCCCATCCGGTCCGCCAGGGACTCGGCTCCTTCGCCATGGCCGAGGTAGGCGAGGCGGGTGTGTCCGAGCGTCCTGGCCCGCTCGACGAGCGCGCGGACGGCCGGACCGTAGTCGGTCCCGACGTACGGCACGGGGCCGCCCGCGTCGTCGCGTCGCCCGACCGAGACGAACGGGAAGTTCTCCGAGACCAGGCGGGCGAGCTCGTCGCGGTCGAGAGAGCGGCCGAGCAGGATGCAGCCGTCGGCGAGGCGAAGGCGGTTGGCCTCGTGGTAGATGCGGCGCCGCCCGTCGATGACCGGCACGCTGGTCAGCAGCAGCAGGTCGCAGCCCAGCCTTTCGGCGCACTCCTCGATGCCGACCAGGAACGGATGGTAGAAGTCGGCCGTGGCGCTGGGGAAGACCGGTTCGTACGTGAAGACGCCAAGGATCCGGTTGTGCCGGTCCGCCAGGCGTCGCGCGACGGGATCGGCCACGTATCCGGTCTCCCGGATCACCGAGAGCACCCGGTCCCTCGTCTCCCGGGGAATCCGGGTCTCGTCGTCGGGCCGGTTGTTGAGCACCAGAGAGACGGTCGTCTGGCTGACCCCCGCGAGTCTCGCGATGTCACGCTGGGTGATCCGTCTCGACGCCGCGTCCGACATCCGGCCCCTCCTGCTAATACGTATTAACCTGGCCTAATGAACGGATCTTGGAGGATGGGCACGGACCGCGTCAAGGGTGCTAATACGAATTAGCGATCGGCTGTGCCATTGACCATCCGATCGCCGAGAGTCGAGACTCTCCGGGAAACTCGCGCTTCGAGCAAGGAGGCCGGCGATGCCCGAGATGTATCTGGACCCCGAGTTGGCCGCGGGCCTGGCCGCGTCACCGGTCCGCCCGTTCGACGCGTCCGAGGTCCGGTACGAGGACCTGCCGGCGTTCCGGAAGGAGCGCGCGGCCCTCGTGGTTCCCGAGGCGTCCGACGAGCGGATCACCATCACCGAGCGCCATACCCCGGTCCGGCTTCGGATCTACCGCCCGGTCGGCCCGCCGGGGACGCTTCCGTGCCTGTACTGGATTCACGGCGGAGGCATGATCATGGGGAACGTCGAGGCGGACGACGCCCGGCTCGTCGAGTACGCGCTCGCCGCGGGCTGCGTGGTGGTCTCGGTCGACTACCGGCTGGCACCGGAGCACCCGTACCCGGCGGGGGTGGAGGACTGCTACGCGGGGCTGGTGTGGACCGCCGACCATTCGGACGAGCTCGGGATCGGCGCGATCGCCGTCGGCGGCGCGAGCGCGGGAGGAGGCCTGGCGGCCGCGGCCGCGCTGCTGGCGCGTGACCGCGGAGGCCCCGACCTGGTGTTCCAGCTGCTGTGCTACCCCATGCTCGACGACCGCAACGAGACGCCGTCCAGCTTCATGGAGGTCCCGTCCTGGGGCCGGCGGGAGAACGTCTTCGCCTGGACGGCCCTGCTCGGCCCCTCACCCGACGAGGTGCCGCCGTACGCCGCGCCGGCGCGGGCCACCGACCTGTCCGGCCTGCCGCCCGCGTTCATCGACGTCGGCCAGGTGGACATCTTCCGGGACGAGTGCCTCGACTACGCTCGCCGCCTCGCCCAGGCCGGCGTGCCGACCGAGTTCCACCTGTACCCCGGCGCCTACCACGGCTGGGACTCCCTTGTGCCCGACGCGGCCCTCAGCCGCCGCGCGGTGCGGGAGCGGATCCGGGCTCTGCGCGAGCGCGTCGCCCCCTGACCTCCAGAGGCGTACGAGCGTCAGCCCCAGGCCTGCCGCTCCTGGCCGCGGGGGTCGTCGACCTGGGCCCACTCGGCGTCGATGCGCATGGTGGCCCTGCGCTCGATGTCGTACGGGTCCCAGCCGGGGTCGCCGGTCCTGGCGAACCGGACCCAGGCCTCGTGCATGCGGGCGGCGAGATGCGCGGGAGGCTCGTCGGGGCCGAGCAGGGCGGCGGGGCCGTGCAGCCGAGGCAGGTGCGCGAGATCGAAGACGAAGGGCAGTTCCACCGCGTGGGTGGCACCGAGCTCTCCGTCCAGGGCGTGGGAGCGCCAGGCGAACTCATAGGCGTAGGTCGCGGACCGGGCCTGAGCGGCGTGTGCGCCGGCCAGGGCCCAGCTGCCCGCGCCGAACAGCGCGTCGCCCATGATGGCGGAGCGCAGCTCAGCGAAGGACGCCTCGGGCCGTGCCTTCCGGTACGTCTCGACGAGCCGCGCCGGATCCGGATGCGAGCGGGCCGCCGCGTCCTCGACGTCCCCGGCGGTCGAGGTGGAGTACTTGCCCACGGGGACCAGGTAGAGGTTTCCCTCCTCGGCGTTGGTCCCGATGAGCAGGTCGACGTCGGTGCCGAGGCCGGCGGCGACGGATTCGGCGGGCTGCGTGTCGAGGACCAGGCTGAAGGGGCTGAGCCCGATCAGTGGGTCGCGGCGCCTCTCCGATCGCAGGTCGATGCCCGCGAGCCGGGAGGCGGCCTCGACCAGGCGGTCGTCGGAGACGTCCGCGAAGGCATCGGCGTGGGGCTCGACGCCCAGGGCCTCGGCTGCCGCCCTGGTGACGCGCGCGCCCTGTTCGGTGGTGAACGCTCCCAGGCCGCTGCCGCTCTGGACGATCGCCCGGCGGAAGAGACCCGTGGCGTCGGGGCGGGCCAGGACGCCGCCGATGATGGTCGCTCCGGCCGACTGGCCGAAGAGGGTGACGTTTCGCGGATCACCGCCGAAGGCGGCGATGTTCTCCTGGACCCAGCGCAGCGCGGCGACGACGTCGAGCAGGCCGCGGTTGGCGGGTGCGCCGGGGAGGTCGAGGAATCCGGCGATGCCGAGCCGGTAGTTGAGGGTGACGAGGACGACACCGTCGCGGGCGAAGGCGGAACCGTCGTGCAGCACGGACCGCGTCGATCCGGCGACGAATCCGCCGCCGTGGACGAACACCATGACGGGCAGGTCACCGACGCCCCCGGCGGGGGCCCAGACGTTGACGGTGAGATAGTCCTCGCCGCGACTCCAGCCGGTTCCGAAGTAGGGGGACATGTCCACGCTGCCGAGCTTGCGCTCGGACTGCGGGGCGTTCGGCCCCGGCGTGGTCGCGTCCCGTACACCGTCCCACGGCTCGTGCGGCCGGGGCGGCGCGAACCGGCCGGCGCCGTGGGGCGGGGCCGCGTAGGGGATGTTCAGGAAGGCGGCGGTGTCACCCTTGCTCAGACCGCGGACGGCCCCCTGCGCTGTGGTCACGACGGGATCGGGATGGTGGTTCACAGTGGTTCCTTCCTGCGGATCTCAGCGCTGCTCGGTGTACGGGGTGAAGGGGGCCCAGCCCTTGATGGCGAACTTGTCCCCCTGGCGTGCCACCTCCGCGGCGCCGTGGCCGCCCAGGTGCGCGGGGATCACGAGCGCGTTGTTGTCGGCCGCCCAGCCCAGCACTTCGCGGCGGGTGGCGCGGGCGGCCGCGGCGTCCTCGCAGAAGCAGCTGTTGGAGGCGGGTTCGAGGATCTGGACCGGGCTGTGCAGCATGTCACCGACGAATACGGCGCGGTCCGCTCCGGAGGTAAGGGTCAGTACGGAGGAGCCGGGGGTGTGCCCGGGAGCGGCGTCCAGGCGGAGGCCGGCGTCGATCTGGTGGCCGTTCTCCCACAGCAGGGCCTGGCCGGCCTCGTGCACCGGGGCCACGCTGTCCTCGAAGACGTTCTGGTTACCCCGGCCGAGTACCGACTCGTGGTCGTTCGCCGGATTCCAGAAGTCGAAGTCGTCCTTCGGCATCAGATAGGTGGCGTTGGGAAAGGTGGGCACCCAGCGCCGACCGTCCAGATACGTGTTCCAGCCGACGTGATCGACGTGGAGATGTGTGTTGATCACAATGTCCACGTCCTCGGGCTGGACGCCGGCGCGTGCCAAATTGGCCAGGAAGTCCGTTTCGAGGTGGCTCCAGACCGGTGAGTACGGGCGTTCCTTGTGGTTGCCCACGCCCGTGTCGACGAGGATGGTCTTGCCCTCGCTGCGCAGCACCCAGGTCTGGATCGCGGAGTTCACGATATTGGTTTCGCGATCCAAGAAGTGCGGGGTCAGCCAGGAGGATCCGTCGTCCCACACTTCCCTCGGACTTTGCGGGAAAAAGGTATCGGGCGTCATTTCGACGGAACCGTAGTATTCCCATACTCGGGTGATGGTGACGTTCCCGAGCGTGATCTGGTCCATGAGACATCCTCCGAATCGGAGAGCATTTCCTCGGACCCTACGAGCGGCCTTCGTGCGCGCGGTATCCGTAACGTGACTGCACCTGCGCATGGGCCGGGTCCGGCGGCTTGTAGCCTGAGGCAACGGCAAGGCGGCTCCGATCGAGAAGCCATGTTCCCTGGAGACTCCGTGGACGAGCACACAGGCGCCCTCCGTGCGGTCACGGGGCCGGAGCCGGATCAGGAGGAGCCGGTCGTCGGCCGGGACGCGGAACTGGCACGCCTCTTCCGCGCGATGGACTCGGCGTCGGCCGACCCGGTTCTGCTGCTGCTCGGCGACATGGGCACCGGGAAGAGCGCGCTGCTGAAGCGCGCGGTGCGCCGGGCTGAGGCCGACGGTGCTCGCGTACTGCGTGCCGAGGGCAGCGAGTCGGAGTCGGGCCTGGCGTTCTCCGCCCTGCACCAGTTGCTGCGGCCGGTGCCGGCCGAGGTGGACGGGCTGCCGGAGGGGCAGCGCGCCGCGCTCCAGGACGCCATCGGCGCCCGGCCGGTCACGCCGCGGCATCCGGGCCAGAGCGCACCCGGTCTCATGCCGATCGGGGTCGCCGTCCTGAGCCTGCTGTCGGCCATGGGCGACCGGCGTCCCCTGCTCGTGGTGCTGGACGACGCGCAGTGGTTCGACCGTGCCTCCTTGGACGTACTCTCGTTCGCCGTCAAACGGCTGGAGGGTGAACCGGTCACGACGCTGATCGCGGCCCGTGGCGGCGAGCGGATCCCGGGATTCGACCGTCACGTGCCGACGCTCACCCTGGGACCGCTCGACGACGTCGCGGCCGATCAGCTGCTCGACCTGCAGCCGAAGAGCCCCACCGGCCTTGTCAGGACGCGGATACTCGACCAGGCGGGGGGCAACCCGCTGGCACTGGTCGAACTGACGAGGGCGGCCACCGCACACGAAACGGCCCCGGGGCCGCCGTCCGCAGGTCCGCTCCCGCTCACCGATCATCTGGAGCGGATCTTCGCCGCCCGGCTGGACGGCCTTCCCGCCGCCACGACCCGGGCCCTGCTGCTCCTGGCCGCCATGGACAGCGTCGACTCCGCGATCGTCGCCTCGGCCGGGCTTCCGAACGCCGAGGACGAGGCCTGGCGGGCGGCCGAGCGGGCCGGACTGGTCCGGCGGACCGGCCGTGACGTCCGCTTCCGTCACCCACTGGTCCGGTCCGCCGTGTATCACGCGGCGTCCCTGGGCGCCCAGCGCGAGGCTCATCTCGCGCTCGCCGAGATGCTGCGGGACGAACCGGATCGGCGTGCCTGGCATCTGGCCGCCGCCTGCCCGCGTCCGGACGCGGCCGTATCGGCGGAGCTGGAGCGGACCGCCGGCCGGGCCCGCCGACGCGGCGGTCACGCGGCGGCGGCCAAGGCCTTCCAGCGCGCCGCGGAACTCGCGCCGCAGCGCGAGGAGAGCGCGCGGCTGCTGGTCGAAGCCGCTTCAGCGGCCGTGTTCACCGGAGACCTCGCCTGGGTCGAGGAACTCGCCGCCGCGGCGCGGTTGCGCACGGATGACCGGTCGCTGCTGGCCTCCGCCGCCGTGCAGACCGGACGGCTGGCGGTCCTGACCGGACGCCACACCACCGTCTTCTCCCGCTTGACCGGCGCCGCGGAGGAGCTGGCGGTCTCCCAGCCCGCCGCCGCGCTGGATCTCCTGGCCGACGCCGCCGTGGTCCGCTTCTACTCCGGAGATGACACCCAGCGCCACCGCGTCCGGGACATCCTGGAACGCCTCCCCGAGGACGCCTCACACGCGGGCCTGCGCACCTGGGTACGGGCCGTGTCGGATCCCTTCGACGACCGGGCCGGACTCGTTCGCCTGCTCTCGCGGTCGTCCGCCGAGGCGGAGGCCCGGCCGGAGCAGCTCACCACCGTCGGAATCATGGCGTGGCTCCTCGACGAGACCCCGCAGGCCGTCCGCGCCTTCGATGAGGCATTCGACCGTTGGAAGCTGCAGGGAGCGCTGCCCGAGGGGCTGGGCGGCGCGATCGCCTGGGCCTATGTGGAACGAGGGCGATGGGACCAGGCCCGTGAAGCCTGCGCCCGCACCACCGCGATCGGCCGGACGGCCGGCCTCGACCACGCCGTGGCCTGTGCGGCCACCGTGGACGCCACCGTACTGGCCCACCAGGGTGACACGACGGCGGCCCGGGCCCGGGCCGAGGACGCGCTCACCCTGATCGATCCGCTGGAGAGCCGTTCGGTGTTCGTCTATGCCCGTCGTGCGCTCGGCGCCGCGGCGGCCGCGGAAGGCGCGTACGAGACCGCGTACGACCAGCTCCGCATGGTCTTCACGGCGGACGGCGCGCCCGTGCACTACCACGCCTCCTATCCGGCCCTCGCGGATCTGGCCGCCGCCGCTGTGCGCTGCGGCCGCCGCGAGGAGGCCGGCCCGATCGTCGAGCGTGCCGCACGGGCGCTCGCGGAGAACGCATCTCCCCGCCTGCGTGCGCTGATCAGCCGAGCCCGTGCCCTGCTGGCGGGCCCCGAGGACGCCGAACCGTACTTCCGGGCGGCGCTGGCGGATCCGGTACTCGAGCACTGGCCCTTCGAACGCGGGCAGAGCCTGCTCGACCTCGCCGAGTGGCTGCGGCGCCGGCGGCGCATCGCGGAGGCGCGGGTGCCGCTGACCGAGGCCCTGGAGACATTCCGCCGCCTGGGCGCACGTCCGTGGATCGAGCGTGCCCGGGCCGAGTCGCGGGCCGCCGGCCTCGCCGTCACGGACTCCATCCCCGACGCGCTCGCCGAACTCTCCCCCCAGCAGCAGCAGATCATCAGGCTCGCCGCCCACGGACTGACCAACCGCGAGATCGGTGAGAAGCTCTTCCTCTCCCCGCGTACGGTCGGCTCGCACCTCTACCGCAGCTTCCCCAAGCTGGGCGTCACCGCCCGATCCCAGCTGCGCGACCTCATCGAGGGCACCCTCGCCACGTCCGGCCACCAGGAATGACGGCACGCCCGGCCGTTAGCCGACGCTCACCGCGCTCCTCTTCGAGGTTCGGAGCCGGGTCATCGCAGGGGTGAGGCCGGGGTGGGGGCCACGCGGGTGACGACGGTCCTCTCGCGGATCAGCAGGTCGTAGACGACCGGACCGATCTCATTCTTCCAGCGGTCGTGCTGGTAGACGGCTGCGTACAGGGCCTCGCTCTGGGCCTCGTCCTCGAACCGGCGAATCCACACGTAGCCGTCCTCGTCCTCAGCGTCGACGAAGGAGGCGGTCACGTCCATGCCCAGCGAGGCCTGGAACGGGATGACCACGTCCTCCATGTAGCGCACCCACTCCTCGCGGCGTCCGGGCCGGGCCTGGTAGCGGCGGATCTCGTAATACACGGTGCTCCTCCAAACTGCTTGCGGGCGTGGTCAGTCGGTCACGGTGAGGACGAGCTTGCCGCGGGTGCGGCCGGCCTCGCCGCGGGCGTGGGCCGTGCCGGCCTCCTCAAGCGGGAAGGTCTCCTCCACCTCGACGGCGATCTGACCGGCGTCGATCAGGCCCGCGATCGTGGTCAGCGCCGCGCCGTCCGGCTCGACCAGGTACGGAGTGACGCGCATGCCGGCCGCCTTGGCGGCCTGGGCCAGTTCCGGGGAGACACCGGCCGGGATGGTGACCAGCAGGCCACCGGGACGCAGGACCTTGAGCGAGCGGGTGCTGGTCTGGTCATGCGCGTCGCCCACCAGGTCGATGACGACGTCGACGTCGGCGGCGGCGTCCTCGAAACGGGTGGTGGTGTAGTCGATGGTCTCGTCGGCGCCGAGTTCCTTGAGCCAGGGGTGGCGGGCGGCGCTGGCGGTGGCGATCACGTCGGCGCCCAGGTGCCGGGCGAACTGGACCGCGAAGTGGCCCACCCCGCCGGCGGCGGCCGTGATCAGAACGCGCTGGCCGGCCCGCACGTGAGCGGCGTCGACCACGGTCTGCCACGCGGTCAGCGCCGCCAGCGGCACGGCGGCCGCGTGCACGTGGTCAAGGGTGGCCGGCTTGCGGGCCCACTGGCGGGCCGGTGCGGTCACGTACTCGGCGTAGGCGCTCGCGGCGCGCGGGAACCACGGCATGGCGTACACCTCGTCGCCGGGTGCGAGCGTGGTGACGCCGAAGCCGACCTCCTCGACGACACCGGAGACGTCCCAGCCCAGAATCAGCGGGAACGTCTGCAACCCCGCCATGCCCTGACCCTCGCGGGTCTTCCAGTCCACCGGGTTGACGCCGGCGGCGTGCACACGCACCAGCACCTCGGTCGGCAGCGGATCGGGCCGCGCGACCTTCTCGACGGTCAGCACCTCCGGTCCGCCGAACTCACTGATGGTGACAGCCCGCATGATGTGCTCGCTCATGTCGTCCTCGCTCATGTCCGTCTCACTCTTTCTTTCGCCGCGACCACGGTCCGGCGCAAGAAAGAGTGGCGCGTGCTCGCGGAGGCGGGTGAGTGGCCGGAAAGCCATCCGTCGTACCATTCCGGCCATATCGCATCGGGTTGCCGCTCTCGCCCTCGACGGAGCTCCGCCGCTGGACCTGGGCATCCCGGCCCCGGGTCTTCAACGAGGCCCGTGAACCGGACGGACCCCGTCTGACTCCGTCAGCACCTGCTCCCTCGGCGCCCGGCCGGTGCGCACGGACGAGGACTGCCGCTGGAGGAGCCCGCCGTCCTGGTGGGCGCCGGCTGGACCGCCGTGCGGGTGGACGACCAGTGGGGACGACGCGTCGCTCGACTCAGTCAGATCACTTCATCGGACGTTTCTCGTGCTTTCAGGTTGCCGGTGGGCCGTCAGGCAGCATTTCTCTCTCGAACGAAGCGCGTCCTGACGTGTCGAACCGCGCGCAAAGTTCCTGTACCTCGTCCTTGAGAAGTACGATCTGGGACAAGCCGGCAAGTTCGCCTTCGATCCGGATCGGTGAGACCGTGACCAGGATTGTCGTCTTCCCATAGGGCCTGGCGACGTAGCGCACCGGCTCAACGCGGCCGTCTTCGAACAGCTTGAGCATGGCGTCGAAACGGGGATTGGTCACCGCTCGGCGATGCCGCTTCCGGACGTCATTGCCGATGTATTCGGGCATCCGGTCGAGATGCTCCGATGCCCACTTGTTGTAATACATCACCGTTCCGTGGCGGTCCACGATGGTGACTCCGACTCCGGCCTGCTCGACAAGCCGGTCCGCCCACTCGTCCAGGCCCCGGTCCGTGGCGATGCGTTTCTCGGCGACTTCGGCTGGCTCGGCCCGAGATGTCATTGGTGCCTCCGAGAGGGATTGGCGGGATACCCGTCGTCCTAGTCAGACGGTGTCTGGTGTCCTTAAGCCTGGACGTCTGACATCGAGTTCACAATGAGTCTTTTCGCGAGTGAGCCTTCGGCTGAGCCGAAGGCTTCTCGGTAGGGCCGGTGCGGGTAACGTCTCGACCATGACGTACGACCTGACCGATCTTCAGCTGTTCCTGCAGGTGGTCGACCAGGGCAGCATCACCCGGGGGGCGGATCGGTCACACCTGTCGCTGGCTTCGGCCAGTACGAGGATCAAGGCGATGGAGAAGGCTCTGGGGGCGCCGCTGTTGATCCGGCATCGCCGTGGCGTTGTGCCATCACCGGCAGGGTGGCTGCTGGTGGCCCATGCCCGTGAAGTCGTTGGGCAGATCGCCCGGATGCGTTCAGAGTTGGCCCGGTATTCCGACGGCCTGCGGTCCACTTTGGTGATCCTGGCGAACACTTCGGCAACCGAAACGCTCGTGCCGTCGGTGATGGTCGACTTCATGGCCGACCACCCGGACATCGACCTGGAGCTGGAGGAACGGCCAAGCCATGAGATCGTCGCCGCCGTCACCGACGGCCGGGTGGAACTGGGGATCATCGCCGACACCGTGGACTCGGGCCGGCTGGAACGCGCGGTCCTGCGTCCCGACCCGCTGGTCGTCATCGTGCGGCCAGGCCATGCTCTGGCCGGGCGTGCCGACGTCGCGTTCAGCGAGTGCCTCGGCCACCCCTTCGTCGGCTTCACCGAGGGGAACCCGTTGCAGGAGCATCTGAGCGGGCAGACCCAGCCGCTCGGGCTCCGGCCTCGCTACCGGGCGCATCTGCCGACCACAGAGGCGATCTGCAGTGCGGTGGCGGCCGGGGTCGGCATCGCCGTGGTTCCCGCGGTCGCGGCCGCCCGTTGGCAGCGTGCCTACGACCTGCGGGCCGTGGACCTGACGAATTCCTGGGCGAAGCGCGATCTGCTGCTGTGCAGCCAAGGCTGGTCCGGGCTCTCCGAAGCCGCGGCAGCGCTCGCCGCACACCTCAGAACGCCGTGATCGCGTTCACGCGACTCAACGGATATTTGATCGCCGCCGCCCGCTCCAGGTAGGGGCCGGGTTCAGACTCGAGCTCGGCTGGGCACCTCACGGGCGAGGAGGAGAGCGACTGCGCCGAGGAGGGTGCCGGTGATGCGGCGCTGCATGCCGGCCCAGCTCGGGCGGTCCGCGAGGAAGTGGGCGATGCTTCCGGCGGCGATGACGATCAAGGCGTTGACCGTGAGGCTCACCGCGATCTGGATCGACCCGAGCGTCAGGCCCTGAGCGGTCGGGTGGCCGCGGTGCGGATCGATGAACTGCGGAATCAAGGTCAGGTACATGATCGCGGCCTTCGGGTTGAGCAGGTTCGTCACGAGCCCCATCTGGAACAACCGCGCCGGACCGTCGCGGGGGATGTCGCGGACCTCGAACACTCCTCGACCACCGGGCCGTAGCGCCTGCCAGGCGAGGTGAGCCAGATACAGCACCCCGGCGGCCTTGAAGCCGATGAACAACCAGGGCACGGCGACGAACACGACGGCCAGGCCGAGATTGGCCATCAACATGTAGACGACGAAGCCGACCCCGGTGCCGGTCAGGGAGACCAGACCGGCACCGCGGCCATGGCTGATGCTGCGCGAGACGAGATAGATCATGTTCGGCCCGGGCGTGAGGACCATCGCCAGCGCGGTGAGCGACATCCCCAGCACAGACGCAGAGGACACGGGTGACGACAACGAGGTGAGAGGCATATCGCACACTTTGGTGTAATGGCCTTGTGCATCTCAACCCTTACGGCGAGTACGCCGTCCTCCTCGCCCGGTCGTTGGCGGACGACTGGCCCGATACCCGGGCCGGGATCGTCCAACGGACCCGCGAGTTCGGGATGACGATGGTCTGCCCCGAGCGACCCGGGGACCACGCCCAGTGCCGGGCCGTGCTCGACGAGTGGCTGCGGGTCGTCGACGCCGACGACCCGAACGAACGAGCAGCCATCCTGAACCAGCAGATGGCCTCCGCGAGCGCCTACCCACAGCTGACCGACCACAACGGCGAAGGCTGGCACCTTCACTACCGAGACGTCGACGACCTGCCGGGCGTGCTGCACGCCGTGTTCAGCGTCGGCACAGCCTTGCACCTGACCACACGAGGCATGAACCGCCTGGGCAGATGCGCCGCCACCCCCTGCGAGAACGTCGTCGTCGACGTCTCACGCAACGGCACTCAGCGCTACTGCTCACCGCGCTGCGGGAGTCGCGACGCGGTCCGTCGCCACCGCGGACGCCGGCGCCACCCGCAGGCCCTGGCCGGCGAGGACAGGGGCCTTCATGGATCTGGATGAGGCGAGCCCAGGGCGCTGGCGCGGCCGGGACCTGGGTACCCGGACGGTCCGCTATGACGACCGTGACGCGATCCTCTACGCGCTCGCCGTCGGCGCGGCCGCGACCGATCTCGACCTGGTGTTCGAGCACCGGCTGCGGGTCCTGCCGACCTTCGCTCTCACCCGGGCGCAGTGGGCGCCCGATGCCCTCGGCTCGGCGGGGGCCTTCGATGTCACGACCGCCGTCCACGGGGCGCAGCGGCTGCGCGTCCGAAGACCGCTGCCGACCTCGGGCGAGCTTGAACTGACCGCTCGCGTCGCCGAAGTCTGGGACAAGGGCGCCGCCGCGATCTTCGAGGTCGTCGTGGAGTGCGAGTACTTCGAGGCCACCTGGTCACTGTTCGCGCCCGGCCGCGGGGGCTTTCACGGCGACCGCGGATCGTCCGGCCGGAAACGGCCCGACGGCCCGCCTGACCTCGAGTTCAGCGTTGACACCTCGCCCGGCCAGGCAGCGCTGTACCGGCTGCTCGGCGACCGCCACCCCATGCACATCGACCCGGAGGCCGCCAGAGCCGCCGGGATGCCCCGGCCGTTCATGCACGGGTTGTGCACTCTGGCCGCGGTCACGCTGCCGCTGTCCGGCGAGATCGGCGCGCACCCGGCCGATCTGGTGGCGCTGGACGGGAGGTTCGCCGCCGCGGTGTTCCCCGGTGACCGGCTCCAGGTGATCGGCTGGGACGACGGGGACGCGGTGCTGTTCGAAGCCGCGGTCGGCGGGACGACGGTGATCTCGGGCGGCCGGGCTCAGTTCCGCGTCACGACATAGCGTGCCGGGACCTCGCCGCCCCCATGGACGGCGAGGTCCGCGCCGGTCACGTACGACGCCAGATCACCGGCCAGGTAGAGGCAGGCGTTCGCGACGTCCTGCGGGTCGGCCGGCCGGCCCATCGGGATCACGCCGCCGAGACCCTCGTAACCGGTCGCCCCGGTCCGGACCGGGCCGGCGGTGATGTGGTTGACGCGCACCTTGGGCGCCCACTCCAGTGCCAGGGCACGAGTGAGAGCCAGCAGACCCGCCTTGGCGGCGGTGTAGGCGGCGGTGCCCGGCTGGGGGTCGGTGCCCGAGACGCTGCCGATGTTGATGATCGTCCCGCCGGTCCGCTGGCCCTGCATGACCCTGTTGGCGGGCTGTGCCACGTAGAACGGGGCGAGCAGGTTCAGCTGGACGACGCGCTCGACGAAGCGGGGGGACACCGTCGCCGCATCCGCGTCCGGTGAGCCGCCCGCGTTGTTCACCAGCACATCCAGCCGGCCCATGAGCGAGGCCGCCCGCTCCACCAGCGCGGCCGCCTCCTCCGCCGAGCGCACGTCGGCGGCCACGAACCGGGCCGTACGGTCGCCTGCGGACGGCGGCGACGCGGGCTCGCCGCGCCCGCACACCACCACCTGCGCGCCCGCGTCCAGGAACGACCATGCGATCGCGGCGCCGATGCCCCGCGTGCCGCCGGTCACCAGGGCCGCGCGGCCGTCGAGGTCCGGCATCAGAGCGCCTCGGCGACCCGCGCCCGGTGAGCGGCAGGGGAACCCCAGGCCGAGTACAGCGCCCGCGCCTTGCGGATCCACAGCGACGGGTCGTACTCGTCGGTGTAGCCGATCGCGCCGTGCACCTGCAGAGCGGCGCGGGCGGCGGCGTACGAGGCGGCCGACGCCGCGACCTTGGCGGCGGACACGTCACGGGCGAACTCCGGGGTCCGGTACGCGAGCGCCGCGCCGAACAGGAGCGGCCGGGCGAACTCCAGCTCGACCAGGACGTCCGCGAGCCGGTGCTTCACCGCCTGGAACTCGCCGATCGGGCGCCCGAACTGCCGTCGGGCTTTGGCGTATTCCACGGTGACGTCCAGCAGTGCGCGGCCCAGCCCGAGCTGCTGCGCCGCGCACAGCAGCGTGCCGAAGTCGTGCCCCGCCGTACCGGAGGCCAGCGGATCTCCGGGAACGACGGGGAACAGGCGGCGTGCCGGGTCCAGCGAGGCCATGGGCGTACCGTCCGCCGCCGCCTCTCGCACCACTCCGTCCTCGGCGCTCAGCACAAGGTCGGCGACGTCCGCGTCCAGGGCGTACGGGACCACGGGCGGCAGGGCGAGCGAGACGAGCGTCTTCCCGGCGGCGATCCGCGGCAGCCGGTCCGCGGTGTCGCCGAGGTGCCCGAGCAGCTCGGCGGCGGCGAGCGTCTCCACGTACGGCCCGGGAACCGCGTGCCGGCCGAGCTGCTCGGCCGCGAGCACGAGCTCGACCGGCAACGGCCCGGCCCCGCCGGAGGACTCCGGAACGGCCAGCGCGAACACCCCGGCCTCGGCGAGCGCGGCCCACAGCGCCCGGCCGGGCCCGGTGTCCCCGGCCGCCCAGGCGCGGATCGCCTTCGCGGTGCCGGCCTCGGCCAGCAGCGCGTGCAGGGTCTCGGCGAACAGCCGCTGCTCGGCGTTCAGGACGAACCTCACCGTGCCCCCCTCGGCAGGCCGAGCAGCCGCTCGGCGATCACGTTGCGCTGGATCTCGTTGGTGCCCGCGTAGATCGTCCCGGCCAGGGAGAAGACGTAGCCCTCCAGCCACGGTGACGTCAGCTCGCCGTCCGGGCCGAGCAGGTCGAGGGCCGTCTCGTGCAGCGCGACGTCCAGCTCCGACCAGAACACCTTGGTCAGGCTGGCCTCCATGCCGACGTCCTCGGTGCGGGAGATGGTCTCGAAGGCCTTGAGCCGGTAGGCCTGGGTCCGGATCCAGGCGTCCGCCACCCGGTCGCGCAGGGCCGTGTCCGACGGGTCGGCCCGCTCCCGCCACAGCTCCGTCAGCCGGCCGACCGCCGCCATGAACCGTCCCGGCGGGCGCAGGGTCAGCCCGCGCTCGTTGCCCGCGGTGCTCATCGCGGCGGTCCAGCCCTCGCCCGCCGTCCCGATGACGTCGTGATCCGGAACGAACACGTCGTCGAAGAACAGCTCGGCGAACGCCGGCTTGCCGTCGAGCCGCCCGATCGGGCGCACGGTCAGGCCGTCGGCGTCCAGGGGGAACATCACGTACGTCAGGCCCCGGTGCCGGCCGGCGTCGGGGTCGGACCGGAACAGGCCGAACGCCCGATCGGCGAACGGCGCCCGCGAGCTCCAGGTCTTCTGCCCGTTCAGCAGCCAGCCGCCGTCGGTGCGGGTGGCGGTCGAGCGCAGCCCGGCCAGGTCGCTGCCCGCACCCGGCTCCGACCATGCCTGCGCCCAGATCACCTCTCCGGCCGCGATCGGCGGCAGGATCCGGGCGAGCTGCTCCTCGGTGCCGTGCCGGAACAGGGTCGTCGCCAGCAGGTCGGTGCCGTTCTGGTTGACCCGCCCCGGCCCGCCGGCCGCGTAGTACTCCTCCTCGAAGACCAGCCACTGCAGGGGGGACACGCCGCGGCCGCCGTACTCCCGCGGCCACGCGACCGCCACGAGCCGGTCCGCGCCCAGCGTGCGTTCCCACCGCCGGTGCGCCGCGAAGCCGTCGGCGGTCTCCAGGGACGGCAGCGGCTCGGCGGGCACGTGTGTGCGCAGCCAGGCGCGTATCTCGGTGCGGAACTCCTCCTCGGCCGGGCCGAAATCCAGGTCCATGGATCCTTCTTTCTAACAACTGTTTGGTAGAGTAACCGACGTGACCGGACAGCAGAAGGGGCCGCCGGCCTACGTACCGGCCCACGGGCTGCTGCGGGATCGCGTCGTGGTCATCACCGCCGCGGCCGGGGCGGGCATCGGCGGCGCCACCGCGCGCCGCTGCCTGGAGGAGGGCGCGCGGGTCCTCCTCAGCGACGCGCACGAGCGGCGCCTGGCCGCGTCACGGGAGGCGCTGGCCGGAGAGTTCGGCGCGGATCAAGTCGCGGCCCTGCCCTGCGACGTGACCTCCGACGAGCAGGTACGCGCCCTGTACGCCGCCGCGCTGGAGCGGTTCGGCCGCGTCGACGTGGCGGTGAACAACGCGGGCCTGGGCGGCACGGCCGAGCTCGTGGACATGACCGACGAGCAGTGGGACCGCGTCGTGGACGTCACGCTGGGCGGCACGATGCGCTGCACCCGGGCCGCCCTGCGGACGATGCGCGGGCGCGGCGGCGGCGCGATCGTCAACAACGCCTCCGTGATCGGCTGGCGGGCCCAGCGCGGCCAGTCCCACTACGCCGCCGCGAAGGCGGGCGTGATGGCCCTGACCCGGTGCGCGGCGCTGGAGGCGGCCGAGCACGGGATACGCGTCAACGCGGTGTCGCCGTCGCTGGCGATGCATCCGCACCTGGCGAAGGTGACCTCGCCGGAGCTGCTGGAGGAGCTGACCGCCCGCGAGGCGTTCGGCCGGTCGGCCGAACCCTGGGAGGTGGCCAACGTCATAGTGTTCCTGGCGAGCGGCTACTCCTCGTACCTGACCGGGGAGGTCGTCTCCGTGTCCAGCCAGCATCCGTAGTAGGAGAACCTTCCCGATGAGCCCACGACGCCGTGACGCCGAAGGGACGACCAGCGCCCGCGCGGAACGGCGCGCCGAACTGCTCGCCGCGGCGGCCCAGGTCTTCGCCGAGCGCGGGTACACCGCCACCACCGTCCGTGAGGTGGCCGACGCCGCCGGCATCCTCGGTGGCAGCCTCTACTACCACTTCGACTCCAAGGAGTCGATGGTGGAGGAGATCCTCTCGACCTTCCTGGACGACATGTGGGCCGGCTTCGACCGCATCCTGGCGGCCGGCCTGGGCGCCCGGGAGACCCTGGAGGCACTGGTCGCCGAGTCGTTCCGGTGCATCGACGTCTACCGGCCCGCCGTCGTCATCTACCAGAAGGAGTCGCGCTACCTGGCGGCGACCTGGGAGCGCTTCGGCTACCTCGCCGAGTCCTGGCGGCGGCACCAGGAGATGTGGCTCGGTCTGATCGAACGCGGCATCGCCGAGGGCGAGTTCCGGTCCGACCTGGACCCGGCCCTGATCTACCGCTTCATCCGCGACGCCGTCTGGGTCGCGGCGAGCTGGTACCAGCCGGGGGAGAAGCTGCCGGCCGAGGAGGTCGGCACCCAGTACCTCTCCATCGTCCTGGAGGGGATCCAGGCCACGACCTGAGGAGAAACCATGGCCGAGGCGTACATCGTCGACGCGGTCCGCACCCCCGTTGGCCGGCGCGGCGGCGGCCTGTCCGGCGCGCACCCCGCCGACCTGGGCGCCCACGTGCTGCGCGCGCTGATGGAACGGACCGGCGCCGACCCGGCCGCCGTCGAGGACGTGGTGTTCGGTTGCGTGGACACGATCGGGCCGCAGGCCGGGGACGTCGCCCGTACGTGCTGGCTGGCCGCCGGGCTGCCCGAAGAGGTGCCCGGCGTCACCGTCGACCGGCAGTGCGGATCGTCCCAGCAGGCGGTGCACTTCGCCGCCCAGGCCGTCCTGTCGGGCACCGCGGACCTGGTGGTCGCGGGCGGCGTGCAGAACATGTCGCAGGTGCCCATCGGGGCGGCGAGCCGTACGGTCGCCGAGGGGCCGTTCCACGGCTCCGCGGGCTGGGTCGCCCGCTACGGCCGCCAGGAGGTCTCCCAGTTCGCCGGCGCCGAGATGATCGCCCGCGACTGGGACATCGGCCGTGAGGACATGGAGCGGTTCGCCTACGAGTCCCACCGGCGGGCGCTGCGGGCCGCCGACGAGGGCCTGTTCGACGCGGAGATCGTCCCCTACGAGGGCGTCACGGCCGACGAGGGACCGCGCCGCGACACCTCGCCGGCGAAGATGGCCGGGCTGAAGACCCTGGTCGACGGCGGACGGCTCACCGCCGCGGTGTCCTCACAGATCTCCGACGGCGCCGCCGCCCTGCTGATCGCCTCGCAGCGCGCCGTACGCGACCACGGGCTCACGCCGCGCGCCCGCGTCCACCACCTCTCCGCGCGGGGTGAGGACCCGATCCGGATGCTGTCGGCGCCCATCCCGGCCACCGCGTACGCGCTGAAGAAGGCGGGGATGACGATCGGCGACATCGACGCGGTGGAGATCAACGAGGCGTTCGCGAGCGTCGTGCTGGCCTGGCTGAAGGAGACCGGTGCCGACCCCGAGCGCACCAACCCGCTCGGCGGCGCCATCGCCCTCGGCCACCCGCTGGGCGCCACCGGCGCGCGCCTGATGACGACGCTCGTGCACCACCTGGAGCGCACCGGCGGGCGTTACGGCCTGCAGACGATGTGCGAGGGCGGCGGCCAGGCCAACGTGACCGTCATCGAGCGCCTCTGACCCCGACGAGGCCGTCGATCGTCCACGCGGCCTCGCCCACGATCCGGGTGATCAGCTCGGCGCACGACGGCAAATCGTCGATCACCCCGACGACCTGCCCGGACGCCATCACCCCGAGGTCGGGACGCCCGTCCACCATGGCGGCCTTGAGCAGCATCGGCGTGTTGGCCGCCATCAGCACCTGTGACCACGACAGGTCCGCGCCGCGCCGCATGACCAGCCCGTCCCGCACCATCGCCCGCCAGCCCGTCCCGGACAGCGCGCGGAACCGGGCGGCGCTCCTCATCGCCCCGGCGAGCCGCCGTACCCGCCCATGGGTCTCCAGTCCGTCGACCAGCCCTGTCCGCAGCACGCGGTGCGGCATGCCGTCCACCTGCCGCGTCACCACGGTCTCCGCCATGTCCAGGTAGACCCGCTTGACCGCGTCCGGCACCGCGCTGTCGGAGGTGAGCAGGAACCGGGTGCCCATCGCCACCCCGGCCGCGCCGTACGCCAGCGCGGCGGCCAGCCCGCGCCCGTCGAAGAAGCCGCCGGCCGCGATCACCGGGATGTCCACCGCGTCCACCACCTGGGGGAGCAGCACGGTCGTGGCCACCGGGCCGGTGTGCCCGCCGCCCTCGCCGCCCTGCACCAGCACGGCGTCCGCGCCCCAGCCGGCCACCTTCTCGGCGTGCCGCCGGGCGCCCACGGAGGGGATGACCACGACCCCGGCGTCCTTCAGCCGCCCGATCAGCTCCCGCTTGGGCGCGAGCGCGAACGAGGCGACCCGTACGCCCTCCCTGATCAGCAGCTCGACCCGCTCCGGAGCGTCCCCGGCGTCGGCCCGCAGGTTCACCCCGAAGGGCGCGCCCGTACGGTCCTTGACCTCGCCGATCGCCGACGCCAGCTCCGGGACGGTCATCGTCGCCGACCCCAGCACGCCGAGCCCACCGGCCTCGGCCACCGCCGACACGAGCCGTGGCCCGGCCACCCAGCCCATGCCGGTCTGCACGACCGGATGCCGTACGCCGGTGAGCTCGGTGAGCGCGGTACGGAGAGTCATCCGGGCACCTCGCGGTCGCGCAGCGCCTTCGGGTCCAGGAACTCGCGCAGGAGCCGCAGCTCCTCCTGGTCCGGCGTACGGGTCGAGGGCACTTCGGCGGGCACGGTGAGCTCGAAGCCGGTCGCCGCGACCACGGCGTCCACGGTCACGCCGGGGTGCGCCGAGACCAGCCGCATGGTGCCGCCCGGCCCGCCGAAGTCGAGGACGGCCAGGTCGGTGACCACCCGGCGCAGGTCGAAGGCTCCGCGGTCGGTGCCGACGCCGCTGACGAAGTCCACCTTCTCCACGAACACGCGCGGCGAGTGCCGGGGGATCCAGTAGCTCGTCGGGTTGCACCGGGTGTTGCCGGGCGCGCCGCGCGAGCCGAGCAGCTGCGCCTTCGGCCGCGCCCAGTCGCCGATGGCCGAGATGTTCGTGTTGCCGTACCGGTCGATCTGGCTCGCGCCCATCATCACGTGCCGCCGCCCGGCGGCGACCAGCCACAGGTGGTCGCGGAACGGCAGGCCGCCCTCGACCGGGCCGGGATCCGCGCCGAGCGGGATCGCCTCGGCGGTCAGCAGCGCGCCTCCGTCCGTGGTGAGCAGGCCGGGCTCGAACGTCATCCGGGCCAGCCGCGCTCCCAGGACCGAGCAGGTGCCCATCGCCGCGGCCAGCACCTCCCCGTCGCCCCGCCACGCCTCGGCGCAGGCCACGACGCAGACCTCGGCCCGCGTGGCGATCATCGGACGGCCTCCTGGTAGGCGGCCTCGTCCCCGTCGAGGTAGCGCCCGCGGAACTCCTCCCACCCGGCCGGGTCCGTCGCGGCCTTGGCGTACTCCTTCTGGAACGCCTCGTCCCGGTCGTGGTCGGGCTCGCAGGCGGTGAAGTGCGCGCCGCCCGGCGTCTCGGCCACTCCGGTCACGTGCATGCGGCTGATCAGCAGCGACGGGACGCCGCCGTCGCCGAGCAGCTCGGCGGTGTCCACGAGGCGCTCGCAGGTGACGTACGACGCGGTGGTCGCCGCCTTGACGAACAGGTCGTCCAGGTACGGGTCGGGGCCGAGGTAGCGGGCGTTGCCGCGCCGGTCGGCGCGGTTCATATGGACGAGCGCGACGTCCATGGCCAGCGCCGGCATGGCCACCAGTTCCTCGTCGCCGTACGGGTCACGGAGCGTCCTCAAGTCCGGGTTGACCCGCAGCACGTCGGAGCCGAGCCCGGCGCGGGTGGGCAGGAACGGCAGCCGGTGGGCCGCGGCGTACAGCCCGAACATGAACATGCCCTCGTCGTACTCGGTGAACGCGATGGTCCCGTTCTGCCGGGCGGTGCGGAAGTGCGGTTCGAGCGCGATCGAGTCCAGTGTCACGAACGGGGCGATCACCCGTCGGACCTTGCCGTACGCGCAGAGCAGGCCGACGTCCGGCCCGCCGTACGAGACGACCGTCAGGTCGGTCAGCGGCGATCGGCAGATCGCCCGCACCAGCGCCATCGGCTTGCGCCGCGACCCCCAGCCGCCGATGCCGACCGTCATCCCGCTTTCCAGCGAGGCGGCCATCTCCTCGACCGTCATGAGCTTGCTCACGCGTGACCCTCCCGTCCGGAGACGAACGCGTCGCGGTGCCGGTCGCCGGCGCCCGCGAGGCTGAGCTCGAACGTGAAACCCTGCTCGAACCGGTAGCTGCGCTTGACGTCCACCGGGTCGATGCCGTTGAGGGACTCCTTGGCCCGCCGGATGACCAGCGGATCCTTGCCGGCGATCCGCCCGGCGACGCGCAGCGCGGCGTCCCGTAGCTCCTCGCGCGGCACGACCTCCAGCACCGAGCCGTACGCGTGGAGCTGCGCGGCCGTCGCGGTCCGGCACGTGTAGACCATGGCGCGCATCAGGTGCTGCGGGACGAGACGGGCGAGGTGCGTCGCGGCGCCCAGCGCTCCCTGGTCCACCTCGGGCAGCCCGAAGGTGGCATCTTCACTGGCCACGATGATGTCGGCGTTGCCCGCGAGGCCGATGCCGCCACCCAGGCAGAAGCCGTGGACGGCGGCGACGACCGGCACCTCGCACTCGTAGACGGCGGCGAACGCGGCGAAGCAGCCCCGGTTGGCCCCCAGCAGCGCGTCGAAGCCCTTGGTCCGCTGCATCTCCTTGATGTCCACGCCGGCGTTGAAGCCCCGGCCCTCGGCGCGCAGCACCACGGCGCGCACCTGCCGGTCCCGGCCCGCGGTGGTGATCGCGTCGGCCAGGTCGTACCAGCCCTGGACGGTGAGGGCGTTCACCGGCGGCGCGTCGATGACGACCTCGGCGACTCCGTCGGGACGGACTGTGGTGGCGACTCCCATGGTGTTACCTTTCCATCAAACGTTTGTTAGAACAAGGAGGGCCGCCGATGATCTGCGCGGGACGAGTCGTCATCGTGACCGGTGCCGGACGCGGGCTCGGGCGGGCGCACGCCCTGGAGTTCGCCCGGCAGGGCGCGGCCGTCGTCGTCAACGACCTCGGGGTCACGCGCGACGGCGACGGCTCCGCGGACGGAGAGCCGGCGCGGGGCGTGGTGGACGAGATCCGGGCGCTCGGCGGCCGCGCGGTGGCCAGCGGCCACGACGTCGCCACCGCCGATGGCGCCGCCGCGCTGGTCGCCACGGCGATCGAGGCGTTCGGCCGGCTCGACGTCCTGGTCAACAACGCCGGGTTCCTGCGCGACCGGATGCTGGTCAACCTCGGCGAGGACGAGTGGGACGCGGTCATGCGGGTCCATCTCAAGGGCCACTTCCTGCCGCTGAAGAACGCCGCGGCGCACTGGCGGGCGGAGTCCAAGGCCGGGCGGCCGGTGGACGCCCGGGTCATCAACACCTCCTCCGCCGCGGGCCTGATGGGCAATGTCGGACAGGCCAACTACTCGGCGGCCAAGGCGGGCATCGTCGGCCTCACGCTGGTCGCCGCCGCGGAGCTCGCCCGCTACGGCGTGACCGTCAACGCGATCGCGCCGGCGGCGCGGACGCGGATGACCGAGGAGCTCTTCGCCGCGGCCATGGCCGCACCTGAGGCGGGCGCGTTCGACGCCATGGCGCCGGAGAACGTCTCACCGCTGGTGACCTGGCTGGGCTCGGCCGAGTCCCGTGACGTCACGGGCCGCGTGTTCGACGTCGCGGGCGGCCGGATCGGTGTGATGGAGGGCTTCCGGCACGGCCCGTCCGCCGACAAGGGCGCCCGCTGGGACCCGTCCGAGCTGGGCCCTGTGGTGACCGGCCTCCTGGCGAAGGCGGCGACGCCCGAGCCGGTCTACGGCGCCTGACGTTCCCGGCCAGTGGGATGCGGCCGGGCCATGTCCGGCCCGCGCCGATAGCGTCGGGGCATGCTGACCGACGAACAGCGCACGGAGATCGCCGACCGGCTGCGGGCCGCGGAGCGGGAGCGGGCGCCGATCCCTCCGCTCACCGAGAGCGGCGCGGACATCGACGTCGTGGACGCGTACGAGATCCAGCTGATCAACATCCGCCGCCGGCTGGCGGCCGGTGGCACCGTGCGCGGCCACAAGGTCGGGCTGTCGTCCAAGGTCATGCAGCAGATGATGGGCGTGGACGAACCCGACTACGGCCATCTGCTCGCCGACATGGAGCTGCGCCCGGACGTGCCGGTGGCGGCGGACCGCTACTGCCACCCGCGGGTGGAGGTCGAGACCGGGTTCGTGCTCGGCGCCGGCCTGCCCGGCGAGGACTGCACCGAGGCCGACGTGCTCGCCGCGACCGAGCGCGTCGTCCCGGCGATCGAGCTGATCGACAGCCGGATCGCCGACTGGCGCATCGGGCTGGCCGACACGATCGCCGACAACGCCTCCTCGGCCGGGTTCGTGATCGGGGCGGGCGTCCCGGCGGCCGGGCTCGACCTGACCGCGATCGACGCGACGCTGTACCGCGACGGCGAGCCCGTTGTCAGCGGCCGGTCCGACGCGGTACTCGGCGACCCGCTCGTCGCCGTCGCGTGGCTGGCCCGCAAGGTCGCCTCGTTCGGCGTCCGCCTGCACGCCGGACACGTGGTCCTGCCCGGCTCGTGCACCCGGGCCGTCGACGTGGCGCGCGGTCAGAGCTTCACCGCCGAGTTCACCGCGCTGGGCGCGGTCTCGCTGAGCTTCAAGTGAGTCTTTGCGAGGAGTCCCGGCCGTTCACGGCCGCAAGGAATCGCTCCAGAGAGTGCCGTGTTCGGAGCGCCACCATAGAGATATCGGCCAAACGATACCGGCCGTGAAGCTGGTGGTGCAGGTGAAGCTGCTCCCGGACGAGGCGACCGAAGCGGCCCTGCGGGAGACGCTGCGTTTGTGCAACATCGCCGCGAACTACGCCTCCCGTCGCGCTTTCGACACCGGCGTCACGGGAAAGGCGTCTTTGTAGCGTGGTGTCCCGGGGCGGAAACTGGTGCCTGTACGCGACCTGCGACATCCCCGAGGCCGACATACGCGAGCCCGAGGGAGGGTTCCTCGGCGCCGACCTCGGTATCGCGAACATCGCCGTCACCTCTGAGGGCACCGTCCACGCCGGCAAGCATGTGAACCAGGTTCGGCACCGCAATCGCCGCCTTCGCAAACGGCTGCAGAAGAAGGGCACCAAGTCCGCGAAACGGCTGTTGCGGAAGCTGTCGGGCCGGGAAGCGCGTTTCGCGGCCGACACCAACCACTGCATCTCCAAGAAGCTGGTGACCGAGGCTGAACGCACCTGTCGCGGCATCGCCCTGGAAGATCTGGGCGGTATTCGCGAGAGGGTACGGCTCCGCAAGCCCCAGCGGGTCACCCTGCACTCCTGGACCACTTTCCTATGTATGTCGTGCGGCTTCGCTGAGCACGCCGACATCAACGCAGCCCGCGACATCGCCGCGCGCGGTGCGGCGGACTGGGCAGTGAGTCACGCTGCCGACGACGCGGCCTGACCCGTACCAGCCAGGTACGGGCCAGAGCTGCGAGTTCGGCCCTTCCGGGCCGAGAAGCTGACGTGACCGGTCAGACGCCGTAGCCGCCGTCGACGTCGAGTTTCTGGCCGGTGATGAATCCGGCGCGGTCCGAGGCGAGGAAGCAGACCGCCTCGGCGACGTCTTCCGCCGACCCGAACCGCGCCAGCGGGATGCGCGCGCGGGCGACGTCGAGGGCGCGGTCGTCCAGGTCGCCGGACGCGATGAGCCGTTCGGCCATCCCGTCGGTCAGCATGCCCGGGCCGACGCAGTTGGCCCGTACGCCGAACCGTCCCTCCTCGGCGGCGAGGCCGCGCACGAGCGCCTCGACCGCGGCCTTCGGCGCCGCCGAGAGGCCGTCCCGTACGGGGAACCGGCTCGTCGCCGAGGTGGTCACCGCCACCACGGAGCCACCGCCGGCGCGCAGGTGGGGGAGCGCGGGACGCACCGCGTTGAAGAACGCGACGGCGTCGTCGAGGATCTGCTCGCGGAACCGCTCGGGCGTCACCCGACTGAGGTGGACCATCGGCACGTGCGGACCGGCGGCGTACACGAGCGTGTGCAGCCCGCCGAAGTCGGCGGCGACCGCGTCGACGACCTTCGCACACTCCTCCGCGTCCGTCAGGTCCAGCCGGTACGCGCGTTGCCTCTCACCGGGCGCGGGAGGGCGGCGGCGGAAGGTCAGGGCGACGGCGCTGCCCCGGTCGCCCAGCGTCCGGGCGATCGCCGCGCCCAGCGTGCCGTTCGCGCCGAGCACGACGGCGGCGCCGCGCCGCCCGGCGAAGTCGGGACGATCCACCCACCCGATCCAAGCGTCCGGCCGGGCACGCGGTGTGCGGGGTCCCGCTGATCGGGACGGGCACGGCGGGTCGCCGTCCGCGCTGGTTGGCTTGCCGGCGACACGCCCGTGATGAGCCGAGGTCGACGATGGCGGAACTGACGTACGACTCCACGTTGCGCGAGCTGCGGACCGACCGCGGCGTGCTGCGCTACCACGAGGCCGGCGAGGGAACGCCGCTGCTGATGCTGCACGGCTCGGGGCCGGGGGTGACGGGCTGGCGCAACTTCCGCGGGAACCTGCCGGTGTTCGCCGAGTGGTTCCGCTGCCTGGTCCTGGAGTTCCCCGGCTTCGGGGTCAGCGACCCGACCGACGAGCACCCGATGGCCGCCGCGCCGGAGGCCGTCGGGCGTTTCCTCGACGGGCTCGGTCTCGACCAGGTCGACGTCATCGGCAATTCCATGGGCGGCATCGTCGCCGCCCAGGTCGCCATCGCGCGGCCCGACCGGATTCGTCGGCTGGTGACCATCGGCGGCCTGGGGCGGAACCTGTTCGTGCCCGGCCCGAGCGAGGGCATCCGGCTACTGGCCGAGTTCACCGAGGACCCCACCCGCGACAACCTCGTGCGGTGGCTGTACTCCATGGTCCACGACCCCACGTTGATCACCGAGGAGCTGGTCGAGGAGCGCTGGGCGCAGGCGACCGACCCGGCGACCCTCGCGAGCGCACGCCGGATGTACGGCCGCGGGGCGCTCGCGGCCCGCGCGGCCGCGGCCGCCGACACCGCGCCGTACTGGGCGATGCTCCACAAGATCAGAGCCAGGACCCTGCTCACCTGGGGCCGGGACGACCGGGTCAGCCCGCTCGACATGGCGATCGTGCCGATGCGGACCATCCCCGGCGCCGAACTGCACGTCTTCCCCGACTGCGGGCACTGGGCGATGATCGAGCAGAAGGACGCGTGGGAGAGCGTCGTCCTCGCCTTCCTCACCAGGAAGGACGAGGCGTGAACGACGGTGCGGCGTCGTGACGGCGGAATGGGCCCACCGGTTCGCCCGGATCAACGGGCTCGACGTGCACTACGTGGAGCAGGGCAGCGGGCCGCTGGTCGTGCTGCTGCACGGGTTCCCGCACCTGTGGTTCAGTTGGCGGCACCAGATCGGGCCCATCGCCGAGGCGGGGTTCCGTGTGGTCGCTCCGGACATGCGCGGGATGGGACGCACATCCGCGCCGCGAGACCACCGGGAGTACGACGTGGGCGCGATCACCGGGGACCTCCTCGGGCTGCTCGACCACCTCGGCGCCGAGCAGGCGATCTTCAGCGGCCTCGACTTCGGCATGTTCTCCGCCTACGACCTCGCCCACCTGCACCCCGAACGGGTCGCGGCGCTGATCGGCCTGCAGAACCCGTTCATCAACCGGACCGCCAAGCCTCCGCTCACTCTCGCGGCCGAGTCCGGGCGGGAACACTTCGACCACATCCACTACTTCAGCGAGCCGGGCGTGGCCGACCGCGACCTCGACGCCGCGCCCCGCGAGTTCCTGCGGAAGGTCTTCCACGCGCTGTCCGGTGAGGCGGACTTCCTCGTCTCCTGGCGGCATCCGCCGGGGACGACGTACATCGACGCGCTGCCCGAGCCGCCGCCCCTTCCGTGGCCGTGGCTCAGCGAGGCGGAGCTGGAGCTGTACGTGGAGAACTACAGCGCCGGCGGCTTCACGGGCGGTCTCAACTGGTACCGCGTGGGCGACCTGCGATGGGAGCAGCGCAAGGCGTACGTCCGGCGGCGGATCGCGGTCCCGTACTTCTTCATCGGCAGCGAGAACGACATCGACCTGGCCGTGTGGCACGGCGACGAGCCGCTGAAGCGGTTCCACGAGCACTACGAGGACGTACGCGGCGTCCGCATTCTGGAGGGCGCGGGCCACCTGATGCAGATGGAACGCCCGGGGGAGGTCAACGCGGTGCTGCTGGAGTACCTGGCCACGCTGGTCTGAACGGTCACCGGGTCCACACGATCTCCTGGACGAGCCGCCGGGACCGCCAGCCCGCTCCGGTCCGTACGAGCCGGTGGTGGTAGAGGCCGCCGCACGCGAACAGCCGCTCGGCGCCGTCGCTCACACTGACCATCGGGTTCGTGAAGTACGCGGTCACCGTCGCGGCGTCGCCGTCGAGCACGACCTCGAGCTGCCCGATCAGGTGCTGCCGGCGGACGAACCTCGGGAGTACCTCGGCCAGCCACGCCTTGACCTCGGGAAACCCACCTCGTATCCCGCCCGAGGCCGTGTAGTCGATCCACGCGTCCGCGGTGAAGACCGCGTCGAGCCGATCCCACTCGCCGGTGTCGACCGCCCGGGTGTAGGAGGTGATCAGGTCGGCGATCTCCATCCGGTCCGACAGCCGTCGTAGGTCCGGCACGGGGGCCTCCTCGCGTGGTGCGGAGGCCCAAGGATGGAGTGCGGGACCACCGCGCGGTCGTCGCGGTCCTGATGAGTGGGACCCCGGCACACGCTCACGCGGGGTGCGGTGAGCATGTGGCCATGGCGGTCGATGCTCACGGTCTTCCCGGCGATCTGCCCGAGGCGGCGCGGGCGTACGCAAGCTTTCAGGGACGGATCGGGCGCACCATGGCGGGGTCGGAGCCCTGGTGGCCGCCCCGGCCGCAGGCCGGGACGAACGCGCCCAACGTGGTCGTGGTCCTGGTCGACGACCTGGGGTACTCCGACGTCGGCTGCTTCGGTTCGGAGATCGCCACCCCGCACATCGACCGGCTCGCCGACGAAGGGGTGCGCTACACCGACTTCCACGTCACTCCGATGTGCTCGCCGACGCGGGCCGCGCTGCTCACCGGGCGCAACTCGCACGCGGCCGGTGTCGGCTACGTCGCCCACGCCGATCCCGGCTTCCCGGGACACGCGATGGAGCTCGCCGACGACGTCAGCACGATCGCCGAGGTGCTCAGGGACAACGGCTACGCCACCCTGATGGTCGGCAAGTGGCACCTGTGCAAGGACGCCGACGCCACCGACACGGGCTCGCGGAGGTCCTGGCCGCTGCAGCGCGGCTTCGACCGGTTCTACGGGATCCTCGACGGGCTGACGGACATGTTCCACCCGCACGCGCTCTACCGTGACAACACCCGCGTCACGCCGGAGGAGTACCCCGAGGACTACTACTTCACCGACGACATCACCGACGAGGCGATCGCGATGCTGCGCTCGGCCAAGGCGTCGGACCCGTCCCGGCCCGTCTTCCTCTACTTCGCCCACGGCGCCGTGCACGCGCCGCTCAACGCGCGGGCGGAGGAGATCGAACGGCACCGCGGCGCGTACGAAGTCGGCTGGGACCGGATTCGCGCGGAGCGGTTCCGGCGCCAGCGCGAGCTCGGCGTCGTCGCGGACGGGACACGGCTCGCCCCCCGCAACAGTGAGACCGGGGACGACGTCCGCCCGTGGGAGGAGCTGAGCGAGGACCAGAAACAGGTCTTCGCCCGCTACATGGAGGTCTACGCCGCGGTGGTGCAGACCGTGGACGCCTCACTCGGCCGGCTGCGATCCGCGCTGGAGGAGCTCGGCGAGTGGGACGACACCGTGGTGCTGTTCACCTCCGACAACGGCGCCTCCCGCGAGGGCGAGGCACAGGGCAGCACCCAGTACTTCGACGTGCTGCGCCACTACCACGGCGCGGGCGACCTCGACGGCGCGTTCGAGCGGGACCGGCAGGCCATCGACCTGATCGGCGGACCCCGCTCGCTGCCGCACTACCCGCGTGGATGGGCCATGGCCTCCAACACGCCGTTCCGGCTGTACAAGATCAACACGCATGCGGGCGGCCACACCGTGCCCGCGATCGTCTCGTGGCCGCGGCGGCTCTCGGGGGTCGCCGGGGGCATCCGGCGTCAGTACGTCCACGTCACCGACGTCTTCCCGACGATCCTGGAGCTGACCGGCGCGACCGCGGCCGGGCACCGGCACGGCGTCGGCCTCAAGCCCCTGGCCGGGCACGGCTTCGCGCGCTCGCTGGAGGACCCCGACGTCCCGGAGACGCACCGCGAGCAGTACTACGAGATGCAGGGCCACCGCGGCTACTACCGGGACGGCTGGGAGATCGTCACCCGGCACGTCCCGCTCACGCCGTTCGGCGACCACGAGTGGGAGCTGTACGACCTGCGCGCCGACCCCACGGAGACCCGCGACCTGGCCGCGCGGTACCCGGAACTCGTCGCCGGTCTCGCCGCCCGGTGGGAGCGGGCCGCGTGGGAGAACCAGGTCTTCCCGCTGAACGAGGGCTCCGGGCTCCAGCGGGCGCGGCGCCCGGAGCGGGAGAAGGCCTTCGCCCGGCCGGTACGGCTCGTGCCGGGAACGCCCACGCTGGAGCGCTACCGGTCGCTCATGCTGGTCTACCGGCGCTCGTTCCGCGTCACGGTCGACCTCGACTTCGCGCCCGGCGACCGAGGCGTTCTCTTCGCGCACGGCGGCAAGAGCGGCGGCTACTCGATGTCCGTCGACGGCGACGAGCTGACCTACGTCCACAACCACTCGGCCGAGATGACCGAGCTCGCGCTCGGTGCCGTCGCGGCCGGCCGGCAGCGGATCGTGCTGGACGTCACCGCCCTCGAGGGCGGTACCCACGTCGACGTGCGCGTGCTGGTCAGGGGCCAGGTGCGCGGCAAGGCGGACGCGCTGCCGATGCCGATGGGCATGGCCATGTTCCAGGGCATCGACGTCGGCGTCGACCGCGGGTCACCGGTCTCGTGGGCCCGCTTCGACGCCGAGGGCACCTTTCCCTACACCGGCACGCTCCACTCGGTGACCTGGACCCCGGGCGACCCCGCGCCGGGGACCGGGCCGGAGACACTGGCGAAACTGCGGGAGATCGGTATGGCGTTCGAATGACAGGCGTCTGGGACGAGGAGTGCGACGTCCTCGTGGTCGGCTCCGGGGGAGGCGCGCTGACCGGCGCGTACACTGCGGCCCGCGAGGGCCTGCACGTGATCGTCGTCGAGGCGACCGACCGGTTCGGCGGCACGACCGCCTACTCCGGCGGAGGGCTGTGGTTCCCGTGCAACGCCGTGCTCCGGCGGGCCGGCGCGTCCGACACGATCGAGGACGCGAAGACCTACTTCCACGCCGTCGTGGGCGACCGGACGCCGCGTGAGCTGCAGGACGCGTTCCTGGAGACCGGGGCCCCGCTGGTCGACTACCTCGAGAGCGACGACGCCTTCGCCTTCATGGTCTACCCCTGGCCCGACTACTTCGGCTCCGCGCCGAAGGCGAGCCCGACCGGGCGGCACATCATGCCCGAGCCGCTCGAACCCGCGCGGCTCGGTGCTCTGCGCGACGCGCTCCGGCCACCGCTGGGCACCGACCGCGCCGGGCATCCGCTCCCCGACGTCGTACGCGGCGGGCAGGCGCTCATCGGCCGGCTGCTGCTCGCCCTCACCGAGCGCTCCGCCGACCTGCGGCGGGAGACCGTCTGCGACGGGTTCGTCCGCGACGGCGACACGGTGACGGGAGCGGTCGTCACCGGCCCGGACGGGCGGTACCGGATCCGTACGCGCCGGGGCGTCCTCGTCGCCTCCGGCGGCTTCGAGCGCAACGCGGAGATGCGGGCGAGGTACGGCGTCCCCGGCGAGGCCAGGGACGCGATGGGCCCGGAGGGCAACCTCGGCCGGGCGATCCAGGCCGGGATCGACGCGGGTGCCGCCACCGACCTGATGACGGAGGCCTGGTGGTCGCCGGGCATCACGCACCCGGACGGCACCTCGACCTTCTCCCTGTGGTTCACCGGCGGGATCTTCGTCGACGACGATGGCGAGCGGTTCGTCAACGAGTCCTGGCCCTACGACCGGATCGGCCGGGTGATCATCGAGCGGATGGCGACGGGCCGGCTGACCCTGCCGTACTGGATGATCTACGACGACCGCGACGGTCCGCGCCCGCCGGTCCGCTCGACCAGCGTCCCGCTGGGCGAGACCCGCGCGTACGAGGACGCGGGCCTGTGGGTCAGTGGCGACACGCTCGACGAGCTCGCGGGCAGGATCGGCGTGCCGGCCGGCGCGCTGACCGAGACGGTGAAGAGGTTCAACGCGTTCGCCGAGGCCGGCGAGGACGAGGACTTCCGGCGCGGCGACGAGCCGTACGACCGGGCGTTCGCCGGAGACGGCGGACCGCTCGTGCCGATCGAGGCCGGGCCGTTCCACGCAGCGGCGTTCGGCCTGTCCGACCTCGGCACCAAGGGCGGCCTGCGCACCGACGCGACCGCGCGGGTGCTGGACACCTCCGGCCGGGTGATCAAGGGCCTGTACGCCGCGGGCAACTCCATGGCGGCGGTCAGCGGCACCGTGTACCCGGGCGGCGGCAACCCGATCGGGGCGTGCATGGTCTTCGCCCACCTCGCGGCGCTGGACATGGCGGGCCGATGAGAATCGCGGTGGTGACCGGCGCGAGTCGCGGCGCGGGCAAGGGGATCGCGCTCGCCCTCGGCGAGACCGGCGCCACCGTGTACGTGACCGGGCGCACCCGGCGCGAGGGGGACGCGCCGCTTCCCGGCACGGTGTTCGCCACCGCCGAGGAGATCTCCCGGCGAGGCGGCACCGGCGTCCCCGTGGTCTGCGACCACGCCGACGACGCCCAGGTCGCCGCCCTGTTCGACCGGGTACGCGCGTCGCACGGGCGGCTGGACGTGCTGGTCAACAACGCCTGCGCGATCCCCGACCGGCTGGCCGCCAAGGGCCCGTTCTGGACCAAGCCGCTCGGCCTGCAGGCCATGTTCGACGTCGGCCTGCGGTCGTCGTACGCCGCGAGTCACCACGCCGCGCCGCTGCTGACCCGCGACCCGGACGCCGGCGGGCTCATCGCGTTCACCTCCTCCTTCGGCGGCGGCTGCTACATGCACGGCCCGGCGTACGGGGCGGTGAAGGCGGGCGTGGACAAGATGGCGCACGACATGGCCGTCGACCTGCGGCCGTTCGGCGTGGCGGTCGTCTCGATCTGGATGGGCCTGCTGCGCACCGAGCGGACCGAACGGGCGCTCGCGGCGGCGCCCGAGCGCTACGGGGCGCTGTCCACCGAGTCGCCCGAGTTCACCGGGCGGGTCATCGCCGCGCTGGCCCGCCATCCGGACCGGATGAGCTGGAGCGGCCAGACCGTGGTCGGCGCCGAGCTGGGGAAGGCGCTCGGCGTCACGGACGTCGACGGCCGGGCCCCGGCGTCGCACCGGCCGCTCCTCGGCGGCCCGACGACCTACAACGACGCGATCGTCGACTGAGACCCGGACACGGAGAAGGGAAGCCCGATGGACGTCACGGATCTGATCGAGTGCCGGGCGATCGAGGAGCTGAAGTACCGCTACATGCGCGCGGTGGACACCAAGGACTGGGACCTGCTCGCCGCCACACTCGAACCCGACGTCACCGCCGTGTACGGCGAGCGGCTGTCGTTCTCCAGCGCGGCCGACCTGGTCCGCGTCCTGAGCCGGATGATGGACGAGAACATGATCACGGTCCACCACCTGCACCAGCCCGAGATCGAGATCGACGGCGACACCGCGACCGGCGTCTGGGCGCTCATGGACCGCGTCATCCGCACGAAGGACCGGGTGATGATCGAGGGCGCGTCGATCTACCGCGACCGGTACCGGCGCGGCGGCGACGGCGTCTGGCGGATCGCGCGGACCACCTACCGGCGGCTTTACGAGTCGGAGGTCTCGCTCGACGACCTGCCGACGTTCACCGTGCGATGAGACCGGACACGGGGTGGACGGGAGCGGCCCAGCGGCTGTGCGCCGTACTGGCCGGGCTGGTGCTGGCCGGCTGTAGCGGCGCGACCGGCGGCACCGGGAACGGCGCGGTCGACCGGAACGCGAACCTGCGGATCGGGATGCCGGTGCCGCAGTCGCTCGACCCGCGGCAGGCGCCGGAGCCGTCCCAGCTGCTGATCGGGACCTGGCCGGTGTACGACCGGCTGATCCAGGTCGGCCCGCAGGCGCGGTACGAGCCGATGCTCGCCACCAGGTGGGCGTTCTCCGCCGACGGGAGGACGCTGACGCTCACGTTGCGCCACGGGGTGACGTTCAGCGACGGTACGCCGTTCGACGCGGCCGCGGTCAAGGCGAACCTGGACGCCTCCATGGCGGCCGCCAGGACGGTCGTGCAGCAGAACCTCGCCGACGTCGCCCGCGTCGACGTGACCGGGAACGACGTGGTGAACCTGCGCCTGAAGGCCCCGAGCACCACGGTGCTCTCGGCGCTGTCGAGCACGCTGGGCGGGGTGATGATCTCGCCGAAGGCGTTGAACGCGAAGAACCTGGCGACGCACCCGGTCGGCACCGGCGCCTACGTGATCGCCTCGTTCCGGCCCGGACAGCGGGTCGTCTACAAGCGGCGTACCGACAAGGGCGGCATCTGGGACACGCGGACCGGCGGCCCGGCCACGATCGAGATCAACACCTATCCCAGCCGCGACGCGGCGAACAACGCCGTCAAGAGCGGGCAGGCCGACATCGTCACCTGGCCCGGTGACAAGAAGCCGGTCCAGTCCCTCCTGGACTCCGGGCAACTCCAGGCACGGGCGCTGGACACCGCGCTGAACATGGTGGGCCTGAACCTGAACCGCACGGTCAAGCCGTACGACGACATCAAGGTGCGCCAGGCGATCAACTACGCGATCGACCGGAACGCGATCGTCAAGGCGTTCATGCCCTCGTCGGCGCCGCGCGTCCAGCCGTGGCCCGCCGGCCTGCCCGGGTTCGACCGGGCACGTGAGGCCGACTATCCGTACGACCCGGCCAAGGCGAAGACGCTGCTGGCCGAGGCGGGCTTCGCGAACGGCTTCGACGGCGGCGAGTTCCTCGTCGCGCAGGCGGAGGCGATCCCGCAGGCCGCCGAGGCGGTGCAGGCGGACCTGGCCCGGGTCGGGATCAGGATCAAGTTGCGTACGGTCGACGTGCTCAGCCTGGTCACCCAGTGGGCGCGGTCGAAGGACCCGGGCGAGCTCATGTACATGAGCATGCCCTCGATCGACGCCTACTCCTGGCTGCGGCGGTTGTTCGTCAACCCGACGTGGGTCCCGGCGGGACCCGACCCGGAGATGGCCAGGCTGATCCGCGGCACCGACGACCCGGGCCTGACCGACGCGCAGCGGTCCGCCCGGATCGGCGCGGCCGTCGACCACGCCACCGCGGACGCGCTGTACGCGCCGCTGTGGCAGGGCGTCGGCGGTTACCTCGCCGACGCCAAGGTGAAGGGTCTGGACGCGCTGGCGTCGGTCAACGGCGGCATCGCGGACTTCCGGAACGTCGGGATGACCAGGTGACGGCGCCGGGCGGGACCCACCTGCTCGACGGCCGGGTGGTGCTCGTCTCGGGCGTGGGCCCGGGCCTCGGCCGCTCGCTGGCGGTGCGCTCCGCCCTGGCGGGCGCGGACGTGGTGCTGGCCGCGCGGACCGAGTCGACGCTCCGCGCCGTCGCCGACGAGGTGGAGAAACTGGGCCGCAGGGCGCTGGCGGTTCCCACCGACATCACCGACGTGGCGTCGTCGGCCGCTCTGGCCGACCGCGCGCTCGACGCGTACGGACACGTGGACGTGCTGCTCAGCAGCGCGTTCGTGCACCCGCCGCAGGAGGAGCTGCTCGACGCGGACCTGGACGCGATGCCCAGGTGGTACGACGTCAACGTCCTCGCGGGGGTGCGGCTCGTGCAGCGGCTGGCACCGGCGCTCATCGCGTCTCGCGGAGCGGTGGTCATGGTCAACTCGATGGTGATCCGCAACCGTCTCCCGCGGTTCGGCGCGTACCGGATGACCAAGGCGAGCCTGCTCGCCGCCGCCCGCAGCCTCTCGGTGGAACTCGGGGCGAAGGGCGTACGGGTGAACTCGATCGCACCGGGCTACATCTGGGCGGACCGGGTGCAGGCCTACTTCCGGCGGATCGCGGAGAGCCGCGGGGTGAGCGCGCGGCAGGTGTACGAGGAGGCGGTCGCCGCCGTCGACCTGCGCCGGCTGCCCGAACCCGACGAGATCGCCGACGCCGCGGTGTTCCTGGCCTCCGACATGGCGAGCGCCATCACCGGTCAGTGCCTGGACGTCAACTGCGGCGAGACGCATCACTGAGAGCCGAGCCGACGACCGGAAGGAGAGGGGATGACCGGGACACGCACCTCCGTCGGGACGATCGAGGAACTCCACGAGGTGGCGAGCGCGGTCACGGGCCTGTCCGACTTCGGGGCGGACGACTACCTGGACGGCATGGCCGTCCTGCTCGACGGCTACGCGACCGAGGCGGCGCTGACGGAGCAGGGCCGGGAGTGGATCCGCGCCATGTTCCTCACCGTGCTCCAGTCCCGCCTGTACACGGAGGCGTCCTGGCGGGAACACCCCGAGCACCGGCACGTACGGCCGGAGGGCCCGATCTTCGTGACCGGCCTGCCGCGTACGGGAACGACCGCGCTGCACCGGCTGCTGTGCGCGGACCCGGCCCACCAGGGACTCGAACACTGGCTCACCGAGACTCCGCAGCCACGGCCGCCCCGCGACCGCTGGTCGTCGAACCCGGGCTACCAGCGGATACGAGCATGGATCGACGCCCGCTACGCGGGCAACCCGGGGCTCAAGGGCGCGCACTTCATGGCCCCGGACATGGTGGAGGAGTGCTGGCGGCTCGAGCGGCAGTCGATGCGGTCGGTCACCTTCGAGAACACGGCGCACCTGCCGACGTACTCGCGGTGGCTGGCCGGACAGGACATGACCCCGGTGTACGAACGCCATCGCCGCATCCTGCAGCTCATCGGCCTGCCCGATCGCGAACGCCGCTGGGTGCTCAAGAACCCCGGGCACCTGTTCGCCCTCGACGCGCTGATGACGGCCTACCCCGACGCACTCATCGTCCAGACCCATCGGGACCCGCACGCGATCCTCGCGTCGGTCAGCAGCCTGAACCAGCAGGCGAGCGCCGGACACTCGACGGTCTTCCACGGCCGCGTGGTGGGCGAGGACTGCCTGGCCCTGTGGGCGCGCGGCGCGGAGACCTTCATGGCCGCAAGGAGACGCCACGATCCGCGGCGGTTCGTCGACGTCCGCTACGACGACTTCGTCCGCGACCCCGTGGCCACCGTCGAGTCGATCTACGACCGGTTCGGACTGGAGCTGACCGGCCGGGCGCGGACGGCCATCGAAGCGGCCCACGCCGCGAGCCGGGCCGGCGAACGCCGGCCCGCGCACCGCTACCGCATGTCCGACTTCGGCCTCACCGACCAGCAGATCACCGCGCGCTTCGCGGCGTACCTCGACGACCTGAGCCGCGTGACCGCCCGCCGGCCCTAGAACGACGCGCGGGCGCCGCCGTCGAGGCGGATCTCCGAGCCGTTCCAGTACGAGGCCTCGTCGGAGGCGGCGAAGGCGATGAACCCGGCCATGTCCGCGGCGTCACCGGAGTGCTCCTGGCCCCACGGGTGGAGAAGACGGGAGTACCAGTCGCCCGGGTAGTCCTTCACCTGCTCCCAGATCTGCCACATCATCTGCGTCTTCACCCCGGACGGCGAGATCGCGACGACCCGGATCCGCCGGGGCGCGAGCTCGATGGCGAGGGTGAGGGAGAGCGAGACGAGCGCGGCCTTGGAGCCCGCGTACGCGCCCATGGACGGCACCGCCTGGGTGGCGGAGACCGAGGAGACGTTGATCACCGAGCTGCCGCCGCCGGCGGGCACGTGCGGCAGGGCCGCGGAGATGAGGCGCATCGGGCCGAAGAAGTTGATCTGGGTGATGGCGTGCACCCGATCCATGTCGAGGTCGTCGATCGGGGTCTTCAGGGTGACGCCGGCGATGTTGCACACGACGTCGATCCGTCCGTCCAGGCGCTCGGCCGCGGCCTGCACCCCCTCGATGATCGCGTCGTCGTCGGCCAGGTCGACGAGGTGGAAGGCGAACCGTCCGGGGTCCTCGACCAGGGTCGAGGTCTCCTTCAGGCCCTCCACGTTGCGCGCCAGGCCGAACACGGTGGCGCCCTCGGCGACGAACCGCACGGCGGCGGCCTGGCCGATGCCCGCGGACGCGCCGGTGATCAGAACGTTCTTGCCCTCGAACCGGTTCATGACGCGCTCCGTCCGTGCGGGCCCCCGCTGTGTGGAGAGCCGACGGTACGGGGCGCGTACGGTGACCGGGCGGTCCGTCCCGATCAGCGGGACCACGACGCGCCTGGTGTCGTATCCGGGTGCCGGTCGCCATCCCGGCCACTGAGATCGCGGGGCCGCGATCCGTGCGGGCCGAATTATCGTGCGGCGATCAGGTCGGACGCCTTCGAACCGACGCGCGGAGGGCGGCGTGGCCGGTACCCGGAACGGGAAACCCGGGCTACTCCAGCGCCATCCCGCCCCCATCGAGGTGCGCTGGCCGGAGAGGCACTGCCATGGGAGAGACGCTACGAATCAAGGACCTCCGCGACCCGGTGCTGACCGAGGCACAGCAGGGTTTCCTGACGTTCGCGGAGCAGAATCCGGTGAAGCTCACCGTCGAGGCCGTGCTCGCCGCCGCGGCCGACGCGACCGGGCTGGACGACTTCGGCCCGGAGGACTTCAAGGAGCGCCTGGCGGTCTGGATCGAGGAGATCGACGGCGACCCGAACCGCACCGAGTACAGCCGGATGCTGCTTTTCACCCTGTGCGTGAAGTACGCGAGCGGCCGGCTGCGGATGCGGGACGTGCTGACGAGGCATCCGGAGATCCACGACATCGAGATCCGGCGCCCGGTCGTCGTCACCGGCCTTCCGCGGACCGGCACGACCAACCTGGTGAACATGCTCGCGTCGGACACGCGGTTCCGCTCCATGCCGCTGTGGGAGACCGACGAGCCGGTCCCGGTCCCCGGCGAAGGTCCTGGCATCGACGGGGTCGATCCGCGCTTCAAACGCTGTGAGCAGGCCTGGGAGATCCACCGGGCCACCAACCCCTTCCTCGCCGCCTGGCACCCGATGAACCCGGACCACATCGACGAGGACATGGCGTTGATGCAGCTGGACTTCTCCAGCTACTACCTCGAGTCCCTCATGCAGATGGCGCCGAAGTGGCGCGACTACTACCTGGCGCACGACCAGACCCCGCACTACGAGTGGCTCAGGACCGCGCTGAAGGTGCTCACCTGGTACCGCGGCCCGCGGCAGTGGGTGCTCAAGTGCCCGCAGCACCTGGAGAACCTCGGGCCGCTGATGTCGGTCTTCCCCGACGCCACCGTGGTGGTCACCCACCGCGACCCCGTGGGCGTCGTCCAGTCGTTCGCCACGATGCTGGCCTTCATGGGACGGATGGGGTTCCGCGAGCCGGACGTGGACGCCGTCTTCGAGTACTGGAGCGAGCTGGCGCAGCGCTTCTGGCGCGCCGGGATCCGCGACGCGCACCTGGTGCCGGCCGACCGGCGGGTCGACGTCTTCTTCGACGCGTACATGGCCGACCCGATGGGCACGGTCGCCGGGGTCTACGAACGCGCCGGGATCGAGTTCACCGACGAGGCACGCACCCAGATCCAGGCCTACGTGGACGCCCACCCGCGCGACAAGCACGGCAGCATCGCGTACGACATCCGCGCGGACTTCGGCGTGACTCCCGAGCAGGTGCGCGAGAAGTTCCGGTTCTACCTCGACGTGTATCCCGTCAAGCCCGAGGTGATGTGACGCGATGGGAACCGTCCAGGCCGAGTACCGCCTGAGCCAGCTCGACCATCTGGAGGCGGAGTCGATCCACATCTTCCGCGAGGTCGCGGCGGAGTTCGAGCGGCCGGTCCTGATGTTCTCCGGGGGCAAGGACTCGATCGTCATGCTGCGCCTGGCCGAGAAGGCGTTCTTTCCGGCGAAGCTGCCGTTCCCGGTCCTGCAGGTGGACACCGGCCTGGACTTTCCCGAGGTGCTGGAGGCGCGCGACAACTGGGTTAGCCGTCTGGGGGTCCGGCTGGTGGTGGCCGGTGTGGAGGAGGCGATCAGGAACGGCGTCGTCGTCGACGACGGCCGGACGACCCGCAACCGGCTGCAGATCGGCACGCTGCTGGCCGCGATCGAGGAGAACGGCTTCACCGCGGCGTTCGGCGGCGGCCGGCGTGACGAGGACCGGGCCCGCGCCAAGGAGCGGATCTACTCCCACGAGTTCGGCCAGTGGGACCCGAAGATGCAGCGCCCGGAGCTGTGGAACCTGTACAACGGTCGGATCCGCGCGGGCGAGCACATGCGGATCTTCCCACTGAGCAACTGGACCGAGCTGGACATCTGGCACTACATCCGGCAGGAGCGGATCGAGGTCCCGTCGATCTACTACGCCCATCGCCGTGAGGTGATCGAGCGGGACGGGATGCTGCTGTCGGTGTCCGGCGCGGTCCGGCCTCGTCCGGGGGAGGAGCCGCGGACACGCCGGGTGCGGTTCCGCACGGTCGGGGACATGACCCTGACGGGGTGCGTGGAGTCGGACGCGGACACGGTGCAAAAGATCATCGAGGAGCTCTCCGTGGTCCGGGTGACCGAGCGTGGCGCGACCCGCGCGGACGACCGGTTCAGCGAGGCCGCCATGGAGGACCGGAAGAAAGAGGGCTACTTCTGATGGATCTGCTGCGCCTGGCGACCGCCGGGTCCGTCGACGACGGGAAGTCGACGCTGATCGGACGGCTGCTCCTGGACTCGAAGGCGATCTTCGAGGACCAGTACGAGGCGATCGAGACGACGAGCGCCTCGAAGGGCTACGACTACACCGACCTGGCCCTGCTCACCGACGGGCTGCGCTCGGAGCGGGAGCAGGGCATCACCATCGACGTGGCCTATCGGTACTTCGCGACCCCCAAGCGCAAGTTCATCATCGCGGACACTCCCGGGCACGTGCAGTACACCCGGAACATGGTCACCGGCGCATCGACCGCCGACCTGGGGCTGATCCTGGTCGACGCCCGTCAGGGGCTGACCGAACAGTCGCGGCGTCACGCGGTGCTGGTCTCACTGCTCCGGGTGCCGCACCTGGTGCTCGCGGTGAACAAGATGGATCTGGTCGGCCATGACCCGGACGTGTTCGAGCGGATCAACGACGAGTTCACCGCGTTCGCCACCAGGCTGAACATCCCGGACCTGCAGGTCATCCCGATCTCCGCGCTGCACGGCGACAACGTCGTGTCCCGGAGCGAGCACATGCCCTGGTACGAGGGCCCCTCGCTGATGCACCACCTCGAACACGTCCACGTCGCCTCCGACCGTGACCTGGTCGCGGCGAGGCTCCCGGTGCAGTACGTCATCCGCCCCAAGTCCGACGACTTCCACGACTACCGCGGGTACGCCGGCCAGGTCGCCGGAGGCGTACTGCGGCCGGGCGACGAGGTGGTGGTGCTGCCCAGCGGCATGACGTCGAGGATCGCCTCCATCGACCTGTTCGACCACGAGATCCCGGAGGCGTTCCCCCCGATGTCGGTCACCGTGCGCCTCGAGGACGACGTGGACGTCTCGCGGGGCGACATGATCGCCCGCGTCGGCAACGCGCCCCGGCCGAGCCAGGACATCGACGCGATGGTCTGCTGGATGACCGCCGAGCCGCTGCGCCTTGGCCGGAGGCTCGTGATCAAGCACACGACCCGGACCGGGCGGGCGCTGGTCAAGGACATCCGGTACCGCCTCGACGTCAACACTCTGCACCGCGACCAGGACACCGCCGAGTTCGGCCTCAACGAGATCGGCCGCGTCCGGCTGCGCGTCACCGTCCCGCTGCTGTGCGATCCGTACTCAAGGAACCGCGCCACCGGCTCCTTCATCCTCATCGACGAGGTCACGGGGGTCACCGTCGGCGCCGGCATGATCAACGACGCGGAGTAGGAGGCGCCATGGGCAGGCTCGACGGGAAGGTCGCCCTGGTCACCGGTGGGGCGCGGGGCATGGGCGCCTCGCACGTGCGCACGTTCCTGGGCGAGGGCGCGAAGGTGGTCTTCGGCGACGTCCGGCGGGACGAGGGCCGGTCGCTGGAGAAGGAGCTCGGCGACGACTGCCGATTCGTCGCCCACGACGTGACCACGGAGGAGGGCTGGTCCGCGATCGTCGAGCGCGCGACGGCCACGTTCGGCGGGCTCGACATCCTGGTCAACAACGCGGGCGTCCTCGGGTTCGGACCGGTCGCCGACATGACCGTGGCCGACTTCCGCAGGTTCCTGGAGGTCAACCTCGTCTCCCAGTGGCTCGGGATCAAACACGCCGGACCGGTGATGAGCGAGGGCGGCTCGATCGTCAACATCTCCTCGGTCAACGGCCTGGTCGGCGCCGCCGGGCTGACCGGTTACAGCGCCAGCAAGGCCGGTGTGCGCGGCCTGACGAGGTCCGCCGCCCTCGAACTGGCGCCCAGGAGGATCCGCGTGAACTCCGTGCACCCCGGAGGAGTCGCGACGCCCATGGTCGGCCGGAACGCCGACGACCTGGAGGACCGGGCCGGCGGAGTGATGTCCGGTCTGCCCATCCCGCGGTACGCCAGTCCACAGGAGATCAGCAACATGGTGCTGTTCCTCGCGAGTGACGAATCGAGCTACTGCACCGGCGCGGAGTTCGTGGTGGACGGCGGGATGACGGCCGGGGCCGGATTCTGAACGTCTTCAGCCCGTCGCGAGTACGCAGTGCGTGCCGCCCGCGAAGATGGTCGGCACGCACTTGTTGCAGTGGATGCACAGGGACCGGTGGGACGGGTCCGTCTGGATCCTGTTCACCAGGTCGGGCTCGCGCAGCAGGGCGCGGCCCATGGCCACGAACTGGAACCCCTCATCCATCGCCGTGTCCATGTGCGCCTTCTCGGTGATGCCGCCGAGGAGGATCAGCGGCAGGCCGACCGCCGCCCGGATCTGACGCGCGGCGTCCAGCATGTACAGCGGCCGGTACTCGTACGACCTGAGCTTCAGCCGGCCGCCGAGCCGCACCATCAGCCTGCGCGGCTGGGGCATCGCGGCCGCGAACTCACCTATCGGAGGCTCGCCCCGGAACATGTACATGGTGTTGCCCGGCGAGCTGCCCATGGTCAGTTCGAGGGCGTCGAGGTGACCGTCGGCCTCCAGCCACCGGGCGACCTGGACCGCCTCGTCGATCCAGAAGCCACCGCGCACGCCGTCGTCCATGGTGAGCTTGGCGATGACGGCGATCCGGTCCTTCGCGCGCTCGCGCACCGCACGCGTGATCTCGCGGGCGAAGCGCGCGCGGTTCTCCAGCGAGCCGCCGTACTCATCGTCACGCCGGTTGAGGTGGGGACTGAGGAACGAGCTGGGCAGGTAGTCGTGACCGAGATGGACCTCGACCGCGTCGAAGCCGGAGTCGACGGCGACGTCGGTCGCGTCACCGAAGGCCGCCACGACGCGCCTCAGGTCGGCCTTCGTCGCCATTCTGCAGGAGCGCAGGTTCTGCGCGTCGAACCGCTTGACCGGCCCGAGCGCCGGTAGCCCGGTCGACTTCGCGTTGGCGACCACGCCGGCGTGGTCGATCTGCACGGAGGCGGCCGCTCCCTCGGCGTGCACGGCCTCCGTCAGCCGCCGGAGCCCGGGCACGGCCTCGCGCCGCATCTGGATCATGGGCGCGAACTGCCGGCCGTCCGCCGTGACCGCGCAGAACGCCAGCGTGGTCATCCCGACCCCGCCGGCGGCGAACCGGCGGTGGAAGCCGATGAGGTCGTCGGTGACCAGGCCGCGCGGCGCCCGCCCCTCGAAGGTCGCCGACTTGATGATCCGGTTGCGCAGGGACACCGGCCCCAGCGCCGCCGGGGAGAAGATGTCTGGCACGGTCGTCTCCCATCGACGGGTCGCGGACCGGAACGACCCTAGGCGCGCGGCACCGCCGACGCGGGAGACGTCCCGATCAGCAGGACACCCCTCACATCAGGGTGTCGTCGTCGAGGAGGCCGAGGATCCGCTCCATCATCCCGTCCGACCACACCGTCGAGGGCATGTCGTCAGGAGACGTCTCCGGGAACAGCCGCCGGGAGATGCGCTTGGCGACGTCGAGCACCAACGGGGCGTAGCGCTCCAGCGGATCGCCGCCGGTCTCGCCGCACAGCGAGATCCCGGCGACCACGCCCTCGGGCCCACGGATCGCCGCGGCGACGCTCGATATGCCCGCGACGTACTCGTCGCGCTCGAAGGTCAGTCCGTGCCGGCTCCGGATGCGGCGCAGCTCCTGGTGCATCACCAGCAGGTCGGTGATGGTGTTGTGCGTGCGCGCCTTCATGCCCCCTTCGAGGAGAGTGTCGGCCTCCTCGGGCGGCAGCCAGGCGAGCATCGCCTTGCCGAGGCCGACGGCGTGCGCGGGGGCGCGTCCGCCCACGCGGGAGGGCAACGCCGCCGCGCCGATCCCGCCGATCCTGTCGAGGTAGACCACGTCCGCGAAGTCCAGGATGCCGAGATGGGCGACCTTCCCGGTACGGGCGTGCAACTGCTCCAGGAGGGGCACCGCGACGGCCCGGATCTCCGCGTGGTCGCTGACCGGGCCGCCGAGCTGCAACGCACGCCGCCCCAGCGCGTAGCCGCCCTCCGTGTGTCTCAGCCAGCCCAGCCGCACGAGCTGCTCCAGGATCCGGTGCGAGGTCGACCGCGGCAGCCCGGTGTGCGCGGCGATCTCGTCCAGGCGCAGACTGACGGAACGGTCGTCGAACGCCTCCATGATCAGCGTCATCCGCTCGATCATCGACGGCGGGGCCGTGGCCCTTCCCGAAGTGTCGCTGGTCATTTTCGGGTGCACCTCCAGTCGGCCGGACCTGACGGGGAGTGTGATCGCTTTCAGACCAGGATCAAGCTGTCGTCCACGCCGAGACCGTAAGCCCACCGGCCGTACAGGGACATCCCCTGCTCGGCGTCGTTGACCACGTGTGCCGCGCCGGTGTGCACGTCTCGCCAGGCGCGTTCGATCGGGTTCCCGGCCTGCGCGCCGTGCCCACCGGCGGCCTTGAACAGCAGGTCGACGGCGTCGACCGCCCGTTCGGCGCTCCGGACCTGGTCGCGGCGCGCGCGCAGCCGGAGCTCGATGGGGATCGGCTCGTTACGGACGGCGTGTTCCATCTGCTCACGCAGGTCACGCTCCAGCTGGAGGACGGACGCGTCGATCTCACTGGCTCCCCGTGCCACCGCCACCGGCCCGAACTCCTCACCGGCCCACCTGCGCCCGCCGTGACTGAGTTTGCTCCGCCGGCGCATCCGGGCCAGGTGGTACGCGTAGGCGCCCTCGGCCGCGCCCAGCAGCGGCGCGGTGATGGCCGTGCTGTGGATGGAGGCGAACGGGACGCGGTAGAGCACCGGGGCGCCGGGAGCGCGCTGCTCCTTGGCGATCCGCCGCCTGCCCTCGGCCCCGTAGATCCGGTGAGGCGGCACGAAGGCGTCCCTGACCAGCACGTCCCGGCTGCCGGTGCCGCGGAGGCCGACGACGTTCCAGCCGTCCTTGAGCACGTAGTCCGAACGCGGCACCACGACCGCCGTGTAGTCGACGGGGTCGCCGCTCGGCCCGATCATGAGGGTCCCGAGCACGATCCACTCGCAGTGCTCCGCGCCTGGAGCGGAGCGCCACGCGCCGTTCAGCCGGTAGCCGCCCTCGACCGGGACCAGACGACCCGTCGGTGCGTAGGAGGAGGACACCAGCACGTCCCGGTCGGCTCCCCAGACGTCCTCGCCCATCCGCGGTTCGAGCAGCGCCACGTGCCAGGGCGTGATGCCGAGCAGCGACGCGACCCAGCCCGTCGACGGGCACGCGGAGGCGAGGCATCGTACGGCCGTGAAGTAGTCGACCGGGTCGCTCTCGTCTCCGCCGTACCGCGTGGGGCGCAGCATGCCGAACAGGCCGGCCTCGATGAGCGCGGCCATCGTCTCCTCCGGCACCCGGCGTTCGGACTCGGTGCGAGACGCGCGCTCCCGGATGGTCGGCAGCAGCTCACGAACGGACTCGAGGACGTCCTTGGCCACTCTGCGCTCCCTCCGGGGAGGTGAACTCCGTCCCTGTCCATGGAGAGGGATCTTCAGCGTAATCCGGGCCTGCGGACTCGTCGATGCGCCGAGGTCTCGCTCATCGGGATGTCCGCCTTCTCGCGGGACGGGAGATGGTTACGTTCCAGCCATCATGAGCGCGCACTGGGACCGTGAGGTCGACTTCCTCGTCGTGGGCAGCGGCGGTGGCGGCATGACCGCCGCCCTGGTGGCGGCGGACGCGGGCCTCGACACTCTGGTCATCGAGAAGAGCCGGCACTTCGGCGGGACGACGGGGATCTCCGGCGGCGGCATCTGGGTGCCCGACAACCCGACCCTGAGGCGCAGCGGACAGGGCGGCGACCGGGACGCGGCCCGTACCTATCTGCGTCTGATCACCGCGGGCCGGGTCTCGGACGCGCGGATCGACGCCTTCGTCGACCACGGCCCGGCGGCGATGGAGTTCCTGGAGAAGAGCCGCTGGATGCGGTTCTTCTGGGTGAAGGGCTACGCCGACTACCACCCCGAGGTCGAGGGAGGACGCGCCTTGGGCCGTTCGATCGAGGCCCGGCCGTTCGACACCCGCAGGCTGGGTGAGGACGAGGCGTTCCTGCGGCCGAACGGCATGAAGGGCCCGCTGGGCCTGTGGGTGACGGCCAAGGACTACCACGACCTCGCGATGGCCAAGCGGACGTGGCGGGGACGCCGCGCGTCGCTGGTCGCGGCGTGGCGGGTCTCCTCGAACCTCGTCCGGCGCCGGCACATGGCGACGACCGGGCGCGCGCTCGTCGCCCGGCTGCGCCTCGCGCTGCGGGACGCCGGCGTCCCACTGTGGCTGGAGACGCCGATGACCGAGCTGGTCACCGGGGAGAACGGCGCGGTCGGCGGTGTCGTGGCCGAGCGCGAGGGCCGCACGGTGCGGATCCGCGCGCGGCGCGGGGTGCTCCTGGCGACCGGCGGCTTCGAGCACAACGCCGGGATGCGCCGGCGGTACCTGCCCGAGGCCGGCCGGCCGGACCACAGCGGCGGCGTGCCGGAGAACCTCGGGGACGGGATCGAGGCCGGCCGCCGGGCCGGCGCGGCGGTCGACCTCATGGACGACGCCTGGTGGATGCCGTCGGTGCGGCATCCCACGGGCGCCGTGATCCCGCTGGTGTCGGAGCGTTCGATCCCGCCGTCGCTGATCGTCTCGGGGCGGACCGGGCGGCGGTTCACCAATGAGTCGGCGCCGTACGTGAACTTCGTGCACGACCAGCTCGCGGGCGGGCACGTCCCGCTCTGGTTCGTGATGGACGCCAAGGCACGTGCGCGCTACCCGTTCGCCCAGGTTTTGCCCGGCGCGGAGATCCCGCGGGCCTTCTACGACGCGGGCACCGCGCACCGCGCCGGCACGCTCACCGAGCTCGCCGGCCGGATCGGCGTCCCCGCCGACGTGCTGGCGGCGACCGTCGAGCGCTTCAACGGGTTCGCCCGCGCCGGCAAGGACGCCGACTTCGGCCGTGGCGACAGCGCCTACGACCGGTACTACGGCGACCCGACGCTGCCGAACCCCACCCTGGACGTGATCGAGAAGGCTCCGTTCCACGCGATCCGGGTCGAGGCCGGGGACCTGGGCACCAAGGGCGGGCTGGCCTGCGACGAGCGGTCCCGCGTCCTGCGCGCCGACGGCTCGGTGATCGAGGGCCTGTACGCGACCGGCAACACCTCGGCCTCGGTCATGGGCCACGACTATCCGGGTCCGGGCGGCACGATCGGCCCGTCCATCGTGTTCGGCTACGTCGCGGCCCGGCACGCCGCCGAGAGGGCGGCGGCCCCCGCCGGTTCCGCCGAGCGGATCGGGTAGGCGGCGCGGGAGGCATGAACCGACAGCGCTCCTACCGCCTCCGGGTCGTCGAGGTGATCCGCGAGACCGCCGACGCCCACTCGATCGTGCTCGAACCGGACGAGGCCGACGTCGGCCGCTTCGACCACCGTCCCGGCCAGTACCTCACGTTCAACGTTCCCACGGAGCAGGAGGGCGGCGCGGCCCGCTGCTACTCGCTGTCGAGCTCCCCGCTGCTCGGCGAGCGGCTCAAGGTCACGGTCAAGCGCACCGCCGACGGCTACGGCTCCAACTGGATCTGCGACAACCTCCGCGAAGGCGACGAGATCGAGACGCTGCGGCCGGCGGGCACGTTCACGCCGCGCACGCTGGACACCGACTTCCTGCTGTTCGCCGGCGGCAGCGGGATCACCCCGCTGATGTCGATCCTGAAGTCCGCGTTGCACGCGGGCCGGGGGAGCGTGGCGCTCGTGTACGCCAACCGCGACGAGCGGTCGGTGATCTTCCGCGACGAGCTCGTGGCCCTGGAGAAGCAGTACGCCGGCCGCCTGCACGTCGTCCACCTGCTGGAGTCGGTGCAGGGCATCCCGCGGGTGGAGACGCTCACCGAACTGGCCCGTCCGTACGCCGCGCGGGACGTGTTCGTCTGCGGCCCGGCGCCGTTCATGGACGCGGTCGGCGAGGGCGTCGCCGCGGTCGGGGTGCCGGCCGGCCGGACGCACTACGAGAGGTTCTCGTCGCTGGCCGAGGACCCGTTCACCGAACCGGCCGTCGTGCTCGACACCGAGGCGGCCGGCACCGTCGAGGTGGAGCTGGACGGCGAGACCACGACCCTGGCCTGGCCGAAGGCGAACAGGATGCTCGACGTCTTCCTCGCCGCCGGCCTCGACGCGCCGTACTCCTGCCGCGAGGGCAGGTGCAGCGCCTGCGCCTGCGTCCTGCTCGACGGGGAGGTCGAGCTGGAGCACAACGAGGTGCTGGAGAAGGAGGACATCGCCGACGGCATCGTGCTGGCGTGCCAGGCGGTCCCTCGCAGCGAGCGGGTCCGGGTGACCTATGACCAGTAGAGGACGGACATGAGCAACCACGTGCTCGACACGGTGATGGAGTCGGCCGAGCGGATCGCGGCGCTGGGACCGGCGAACGAGGAGCTCGGCCGGCTGGACGACCGCGCGGTCAAGGTCATGCGGGAGGCCGGGGTCATCCGGCTGCTGCAGCCGAAGACGCACGGCGGGTTCGAGGCGCATCCGCGGGAGTTCGCCGAGACGGTCATGAAGATCGCCGCCCTGGACGGTTCCACCGGCTGGGTGGCCGGGGTCGTCGGGGTGCACCCGTGGGAGATGGCGATGGCCGACCGGCGCGTGCAGGACGAGGTGTGGGGCGAGGACCCGGACACGTGGATCGCGTCGCCGTACGCACCCATGGGTGTGCTGCGTCCGGTCGACGGCGGGTACGTCTTCAACGGCCGCTGGCAGTTCTCCTCCGGGACGGACCACTGCCGCTGGATCTTCCTCGGCGGCATGCTCGGCGACGCCGAGGGCAAGGCGATCATGCCGCCCACGCAGTTCCACGTGATCCTGCCCCGGTCTTCTTATGAGATCGTCGACGACTCCTGGGACGTGGTCGGCCTCAAGGGGACGGGCAGCAAGGACGTCGTCGTCACGGACGCGTTCGTCCCGGACTACCGGGTGCTGCCGTTCGCCAAGGTCTCCGACGGATCGGCGGCACGCGAGGCCGGGCTGACCAACACCCTCTACCACGTGCCGTTCTCCCAGGCGTTTCCGCTCGGCATCACCGCGGCGGTGATCGGCACCGCGGAGGGCGCGCTGGCGCACCACCTCGCGTACCAGAGGAACCGGACCCAGATCACCGGCACGAAGATCAAGGACGACCCGCACGTTCTCTACGCCGTCAGCGAGGCGAGCGCCGAGATCTCGGCCTCACGTACGGCACTGATCGACAACATCTGCCGGTTCTACGACCAGGCGGAGGCCGGGCGGCGGTCGACGTTCGAAGAGCGCGCGGCGGGCCGGCGGGTCCAGGTCCAGGCGGCGTGGCGGGCGGTGCGCGCGGTCGATGAGATCGTCGGCCGCTCCGGCGGGAACGGGATGCGGATGAGCAGCCCGATCCAGCGGTTCTGGCGGGACGCGCACATGGGCCTGGTGCACGCGATCCACGTCCCCGGGGCGGTCTTCCACGCCTCGGCGCTGACGAACCTCGGCGTGGAGCCGCCGATGGGCCCGATGCGCTCGATGATCTGAACACTTCCCATGGAAGGGACGACGCGATGACAGAACTTCGTGGACTCGGCTACCTCAGGGTGCAGACGAGCGATGTCGCGCGATGGCGTGAGCTGGCCGTCGACGCGCTGGGCTTCGGCGAGGGCGCCGGACCGGTGCCCGGTGGCCTGTACCTGCGGATGGACGAGCGGTTCGCGCGGGTGATCGTGCTGCCCGGCGAGACCGACCACGTGCTGTCGGTGGGCTGGGAGGTACGCGACCAGTTCGCCCTCGCCGCCGTCGGCGCCGCCGTCGAGGCCGCCGGTGTGGCGGTGAAACCGCTGTCCGCCGACGAGTGCGAGGACCGGCGGGTCGAGCAGGCGATCACCTTCACCGACCCCGCGGGCGTGCCCGTCGAGGTCTTCTTCGGCCCGTTGCTCGACCACTCTCCGCTGGTCACCTCGCTGGGCCAGCGGTTCGTCACCGGCGAGCAGGGCCTGGGGCACGTCGTGCTGCCGACCACGGCGATGGAGGCGACGGTGACCTTCTACACCGAGGTGCTGGGCTTCCGCCCGCGCGGCGCCATGAGGCTGGGCACGGCCGGGCCGGCGCGGATCCGGTTCATGGGGATCAACCGGCGTCACCACAGCCTGGCGATCTGCCCGGCGCCGCACGGCGGTGCGCCCGGCCTGATCCACATGATGGTGGAGGTGGACTCGCTCGACGCCGTGGGCCGCGCCCTGGACCGGATCGGCAAGGCCGGGTTCGCCCTCTCCTCGACGCTCGGGCGGCACACGAACGACAAGATGATCTCGTTCTACGTGCGTGCTCCCGGTGGATGGGACATCGAGTACGGCACCGACGGCATGCTGGTGGACGAGACCTCCTACACGGCGGAGGAGATCAGCGCCGACTCCTACTGGGGCCACGACTGGTCCGGCTCGGAGCCCCTCGCCGCCTTCACCCCGCCCGCGGAGTGATCGCCGTCAGAGCCTGACCACCCTGGTCGCGGGCAGCGGATGGCTCTTGGCGCCCACCCAGCGCAGGAGGGCCGTGCCCTCGGGGTGGAAGCCGGTGGAGATCCAGTTCCCGTAGCCGGGATCCATCGCCGAGACCACGATGGTGAGCGTGCCGTCGTCGTTCAGCCGCCCGGTGTGGTTGTTGACGTAGGTGTTCATCCGGTCGTGGTCCAGGGACTCCATCCACCGGTTCTGCAGCACGAAGTTCCAGTACTCGCAGTCGGGCACCTCGGTCTCGATGACCCACGCCTCGTCCTCGGCGAGCCTCCAGTAGCCGTGCAGGTAGAAGATGGCAGGGTCGCCGCCGGCCGTCTGGAACCCCTCCTGCCCCCAGTCCGGGAGCTCGTTGGGCCGGCTCATGAACCGCCGGGTCCAGCCGGCGAACGTCGCCGCGGTGCCCCGGACGAACCGGGTCGTCGTCCGCAGCTGGTCGCGGAACCGGTCGGGGTCGAGCGGCTCGGGCTCCGGCACCGGGCCGATCAGCTCGATGCCGACCTCGGCGGGGATCTCGGACGCGCGGTCCTGGAAGGACTGCCGGCCGGTGATGTTCGTGGTCTTCTCGGTGAGGGGCAGCCAGTCGCCGGACTCGGGCCGGTCGACGCTCGCGATGAAGCTGAACCGGCCGTCGGCGTCGACCGTCAGGTCGTCGCCGTGCAGCTCGCCGGTGGAGGCCATCGTGCCGTCGACGTGGTAGCGGTTGGCCTTCGAGCCGAAGGTCAGCAGCGGCACCGTGCCGCGGGTTCCGCTGATCCGGTAGCGGTACCGGCCGGATACGTTGGCCCGCATGTAGATGTTGTCGGGGTTGTCCGCGCCGATCTTGCACTTGAGGTGCGGATCGAGGGCGTTGGTGAACTGCGGCCACCGCGGATCGGCGTACTCGATCGCGTTGATCGAGGCGTAGCGGAGCAGGCGGATGAGGTACCGGACGCCTTCGGCCTGGTCCAGCGGGGTCCGCGGTGCGGACTCCGCCATGAGGGCGCGCCCGGCCTCCCGCAGGTCGTCGCAGAACTCGTCCCACATCCGGTTCGCGTCCATCCGAAGCCTCCGCTCGTCGTCGCCCGGATCGTACGAGCGGCGGGGCACGGGAGGACGGCGTGGTCCCGCTGGCCAGGACATCCCGTTCAGCGGGATTCGCGCTCGTGCGCCGCCGCCGGATTCCTAGCGTTGGCGGCATGGGTCGTCGGGTGGTCGTGACGGGAGCGGCATCGGGTATCGGCGCGACGACGGCCGGTCTGCTCCGCCGGCGGGGCGACGCGGTCATCGGCGTCGACCTGCACGACGCGGAGGTGGTGGCCGACCTGTCCACGCCTGAGGGCCGGCGGGCCGCGGCCGAGGCCGCGTTGGGCGAGGCCGGAGGCGTGGTGGACGCCGTCGCGGCCTGCGCGGGGACCGCCGCGCCGACCGAGGCCTCCATCCGGGTCAACTACTTCGGCGTGGTCGAGTTCCTCGACACGCTGCGGCCGGGCCTGGCACGCGCCGCCGCGCCACGCGCCGCGGTGGTCTCCTCGATCTCGGCGACGCAGCCGCACGACGCCGACGTGGTCGCGGCCTGTGCCGACCGGGACGAGGAACGCGCCCTCGAACTCGCCCGGAAGACCGTTGCCGACGGGCACGGTCAGCGGCTCTACGCGTCCTCGAAACTGGCGCTGGCCCGGTGGGTCCGCCGTACCTGCGTCACGCCCGAGTGGGCCGGCGCGGGCATCCCGCTCAACGCCGTCGCCCCCGGTGTCGTGGTCACCCCCATGATCGAACCCCTCCTCGCCACCGCCGAGGGCCGGGAGCTGATGGACCGGGCCGTCCCGATGCCACTGCACGGGCACGCGCCTCCGGAGGCGATCGCGCACGCGCTGATCTGGCTGCTCGGCCCGGAGAACACGCACCTGACCGGACAGGTGGTCTTCGTCGACGGCGGCGCGGACGCCACCCTGCGTGGAGAGGAGACCTTCTGATGCCCGGAGACCGGATGAAGTGGGCGCTGTCCGGCGCGATGATCGACGCCGGGGAACTCCTGGACCTCGCGCGGGCGGCCGAGGAGTCGGGCTTCGACAGCGTCGGCATGCCCGACTCGGTGTTCTATCCCGAACACGTGTCGGCGGACTATCCCTACACCCCGGACGGCCGGCGGATGTGGACGGGCGACGTCCCGATGCCGGACCCGTTCATCGCGATCGCCGCGATGGCGGCGGTCACCGAACGTCTGCGGTTCACGACCAACGTGGTCAAGCTGCCGCTGCGGGACCCGCTGCTGACCGCCAAGCAGGTCGCGACGCTGGCGGTGATGGCGGGCAACCGGTTCGGTCTCGGCGTGGGGCTGTCCTGGATCCCCGAGGAGTTCACCTTCACCCGGACCGAGATGCGCACCCGTGGCCGGCGCACCGACGAGGCCATCGAGATCATCAAGGCGGTGTGCGCCGGCCGGGGCCCCGAGTGGGTGGAGTACCACGGTGAGCACTACGACTTCGACCGCCTGATGATCAGTCCCGCTCCGGATCGGCCGGTGCCCGTGTACGTCGGCGGGCACAGCGAGCCGGGGCTGCGCCGCGCCGCCCGGATCGGCGACGGCTGGATCTCGGTCAACACGACGGCGGAGCGGCTGGCCGACGCGGTCTCCCGGCTCACCGGACTGCGCGCGGAGTACGGCAGGACCGGGCCGTTCGAGATCGACGTCTCACCGACCGACGTCCACGACCTCGACGGCTACCGGGAGCTGGAGAAGGCGGGCGTCACCACGTGCCGCGTGGTGCCGTGGCGGATCTACGGCGCGGAGCCCACCGCGCAGGGGCGGCTGGCGTCCGTGCGCCGCTTCGGCGAGGAGGTCATCGACCGCTACTGATCAGCCCCAGTGGTCGCCCCAGCCCCACCGGTCGGGCGCGGGGACCGTGGGCCCGCCGATGCCGAACTCCCCGCGGAAGAAGACCATCGGCCGCCGCTCGGCGCCGGGCAGGTCGAGGGCGAGGACCCGGCCGATCACCACGTCGTGGTCGCCCGCGACGTACACCGCGTCCACCGCGCAGTGGACGTGCAGCAGCGTGCCCTCGATGACCGGCGTGCCCCAAGAGGACTCACGCCACGCGAGCCCGTCGAACTTGCGGCCCGCGGCCGATCCGAACCGGGCACAGACGTCGCCCTGGTCCTCCGCCAGGACGCTGACGTTGAACCGGCCCGCCGCGCGGATCCGGGGCCAGGTACGGCCGCGGTGGTCGGCGCAGAACAGGACGAGCGGCGGTTCCAGCGACACGCTCGCGAACGCCTGACAGGCGAAGCCGACGGGCTCGCCTTCGTCCAGGCCGGTGACCACCGTGACGCCGCTGGCGAAGCTGCCCATGGCGCGACGCATCTCCTGGAGAGACGGCCCCGTACGGCCGGTCTCCGTCACCGGTGACGTCGTCACACCCATCCCTTACCTCGGTCGTCGGCTGTATCCGTACCCCAACGTTAGGTGCGTCCGGCCCGTACGGCCGGTCGCGTCCCGTCCAGCGAAACCCGCGCGCGAGCGCGGGCCGGCGGCGGGCGCCGAGCCCCGCGGGGCGATCTCGCTGGGCGGGATCGCCCGGCACCGGGGGAGTGGGCGCGCTACCGTCCGGCCATGGACACCGCGCGCTCCTTCACCCCGGTACACGCCGGCGACATCGGCGCCTTCGATCACGAGGCGGACGTGCTCGTGGCCGGCTTCGGCTGCGCGGGCGCCGCCGCGGCGTACGAGGCCGCGACGGCCGGTGCGGAGGTGCTGGTCCTGGAGCGCGCCGGCGGGCCGGGCGGCTCCTCGGCGATGTCCGGCGGCGAGCTCTACCTCGGCGGCGGTACGGCGGTCCAGCGGGCGTGCGGGTACGACGACAGCGCGGACAACATGTTCGCGTTCCTCCAGGTGGCGCTGGGACCGCACGCCGACGAGGAGAAGCTCCGGCTGTACTGCGACGGCAGCGTGGAGCACTTCGAGTGGTTCCGCGAGCGCGGGCTGACCTTCAACCCGAGCCTGTACGCGGGGCAGAGCTGGATGCCGCCGACCCAGGACGGCCTGATGTGGCTCGGCGAGAACGCCTATCCCTACGACGTGGTCGCCGACGCCGTCCCGCGCGGGCACCGCCCGGCCACCGAGTCCTACGGCGGCTGGATGCTCATGGAGAAGCTGGTCGCCGCGGCCACGAGGGCGGGCGCGCGGCAGCACGCGGACACCCGCGCCACCGGCTTGGTCCTGGACGGCGGGGCGGTGGTCGGCCTGGTCGCGCGCAAGTACGGCGAGCGGGTCACGTACCGGGCGCGGCGGGCGGTGGTGCTCACCACGGGCGGGTTCGTCGACGACGAGGGAATGCTGGCCGACCACGCGCCGGTCCTGCTGGGCCACGGCAAGGTGAGCGCCGGGCTGGACGACGGCAGCGGCATCGCGATGGGCCTGGCGATCGGGGCGGCCACGCGGGGGATGTCCGTCACGCAGATCGCGGCCTCGATCCTGCCCGCGATGATCTGCCGGGGAATGCTGGTGAACGCCCACGGCCAGCGCTTCATCAACGAGGACGTCTACCCCGGCCTGGCGAGTGCGGCCGCCGTACGGCATCAGCCCGCGCCGCACTGGGTGATCATCGACCAGGAGGGGTACGAGGACATTCCCCAGCGTGACCTGTGGAACGTGCGGCCCGCCTTCGTGGACGAGACGCTCTCCGGCCTGGAGAAGGATCTCGGCCTGCCGCCCGGCGCGCTCGAGAGCACCGTCGCGACGTACAACGAGCACGCCGAGCGGGGCGAGGACCCCTACTTCCACAAGAACGCCCGCTGGCTGCGTCCACTGCGGCCGCCGTTCGCCGCGATCGACCCGCGCAGGGGCTTCGAGCCCGGAGGCGAGGGCGGCGGATCATCGACCGGCGTCTCCGGGTTCACCCTCGGCGGGCTGCGCACCACGACGGACGGTGCCGTCCTCGACGTCTCGGGAAACGTGATCGACGGCCTGTACGCCGCCGGCCGGGCGAGTGCGGGCATTCACGGCGAGGGCTACATCAGCGGCACGTCGCTGGGTGACGGCACGTTCTTCGGCCGTCGCGCCGGCCGTGCCGCGGCGGCCGGGCGGCGCGACGGCTGAGCATCAGCCCTCGGCCACCGGCATCCGTCCCGACACGACCGCCCGGTCGATCGACTCGCGCAGGCCGGCGCAGGTGAGGAAGTCGGCCGCGCACAGGTCGCCCCGGGCCAGGGCGGGGCGCCGTTCCAGGCAGGCCCGGGCCCCGGCCTCGTCCCACTGGATGCTGGTCTGCTGCCAACTGGACTTGCGGACCTGCACCGTGGCATGACAGCGCAGGCACTCCACCGGGGTCATCGGCAGGTCGGCGAGCCGGTCGTCCGAGCGGATCATGCGACGGGCGCCCGGTCCGCGGCGGCCGCCTGGGCGGCGAGGTTCTCCTCGACCTGCTTCTGCCAGATCTCGTTCGGCTTGGTGGTGTCGAGCTCGTACTCGAAGCGCTCCACCATCTCGGGCCGGATGTCCGCGACGTCGACGTAGAACTGCTCGTACCACCGCCGCAGCTGGTAGACCGGGCCGTCCTCCTCGCACAGCAGCGGGTTGTCGATCCGGGCCTTGTTCTTCCAGATCTCGACGTCCTGCTCGAACCCGCGCTTGACGTATTCGGCCTGGGTGGTCGCCACCTCCATGGCGGCCTCTTCGTCCAGGCCGTCCTGTTTGCGCACGATGATGCCGTACTGCAGGACGAACGAGTTCTCGTCGATCGGATAGTGGCAGTTGATCAGCGTCGTCCGGATGTCCATGTCCTCGTACTCGTACGTCAGCTCGTCGGTCATGAACGAGGGCCCGTAGTAGGCCGCCACCGACGTGTTGCCGAGATACCGCGGCGTGCCCTCGACGTGCGGACGGGTGTCCTCCCGTGCCTTCCCGTTCATGTGCTGGGCGGCGACGTGGCCCTCGAAGATGTTCTTGAAGTACGTCGGGAAGTTGAAGTGCACATAGAAGAAGTGCGCCATGTCCGCGACGTTGTCGATCACCTCGCGCACGTTCGACTCGACGGTGGTCTCGTACCAGATCCAGTCGGTCCATCCGTCGTCGAGGGCGCCCTCGATCCTCGGCGGCGTCTCCTGTTCGCGCGGCGGGTTGCCCTCGGGGTCGTTCCAGACGAACAGCATGCCGTCCTGGTCGAGCGTGGGCCAGGCCGCGGTGCGGGCCCGCAGCGGCACCCGGCGGGCGTAGGGGATCTGTTTGCACCGCCCGTCGCCGCCCCAGCGCCAGTCGTGGAAGGGGCAGGCGATCTCGTCGCCCTTGACGGTGCCCTGGGACAGGTCACCGCCCATATGGCGGCAGTAGGCGTCGAGGACGTTCAGCCTCCCGTCGCCGCTCTGGAAGACCACCAGCTTCTGGCCGAACGCCCTGACCGGATGCGGTCTCCCGTCGCGGAACCGGTCGGCCAGGCCCAGGCAGTGCCAGCCGCGGGCGAAGCGTTTCGGCGCGGCGGCCGCCTCGATCGCGCGGACTTCGCTTCCGGTGGTCATCGTCATGGTCCCGTCCTTCGGCGCGCGTTCCCGTGGCGTTCGCACGCTACGGGCGGGACGGCCGCCGGGCGGTCCCGGTCCCACTGGCCGGGACCACACCGGCCCCGCGATCCGGTCCGGACGCAGGATCGGGTGCGACACCTCACCCGGCGGTCACGGAGCGGAGATCATGACGAACCAGGTGCTGGAGCGAGTGCGCGCGCTGTTGCCCGGCATCGCCGCGCGGGCGACCGCGGCGGACACCGACGGCGCCGTCTCCGCGGAGACCGTGGAGGAGCTCACCGGGGCGGGCGTCCTGCGCATGCTCCAGCCGGCACGCTTCGGCGGAGCGGAGAGCCATCCCGTGCGCTTCTACGAGGTCGTCCGGGCGCTCTCCGGGGTCTGCGGCTCCACCGGGTGGGTCGCGTCGGTGCTCGGTGTCCATCCCTGGCAGCTGGGGCTCTTCGACGAGCGGGCGCAGAAGGAGGTGTGGGGACACGACCCGGACACGCTGGTGTCGTCCTCCTACGCGCCGGCCGGCCGGCTGACGCCGGTCGAGGGAGGCTACGAGCTGACCGGTCACTGGAGCTTCTCATCCGGGTGCCGGCACGCGTCATGGGCCCTGCTGGGCGGTCTGGTCGCCGGTACGGAGGACTTCCTCACGGTGCTCGTGCCCGCGACGGACTACGCGATCGAGGAGGTGTGGGACGTCATCGGGCTGCGGGGCACGGCCAGCGACGACATCGTGGTCGGCCGGGCGTTCGTCCCGGAGCACCGTACGCTCCGCAACGACGAGCAGGCGCGTGTGCGGGGCCCCGGCCAGCGGGTCAACACCGGCCCGCTGTACCGGATGCCGTTCGCCACGATCTTCACCTCGGCCGTCACGGCACCCGTGGTCGGCGCGGCGTCCGGCTGCTACGGCGCCTACCTGTCCGCGATGCGCGACCGGGTCCGGACGAGCCCCGGCGGCGTCCGCTTCTCCGACGACCCGTTCGCCCATGTCGCCGTCGCGCGAGCGGCGTCCGAGATCGACGCGGCGATCCTGCAGATGGACCGGAACGTATCGGAGATCTACGAGTGCGCCGTCGAGGCCTGCGAGATCCCGCTGGAGCTGCGGTTGCGCACCCGTCGCGACCAGGTACGCGGCACCGAGCGGGCCCTTCACGCCATCGACCTCCTGTTCACCACCGCGGGCGGCAACTCCCTGAAGCGAGGCAACCCCGTCGAGCGGGCCTGGCGTGACGCCCACGCCGGAGGCGTCCACGTCGCCAACGACGTCGAGCGGGCCCTGGCCATGTACGGCCGTGGCGCGTTCGGCCTGCCGGTCGAGGACAACCTCTTCTAGCGAGGAAGGAGTGATCCGTGCCGTTGATCGAGCTGGACGGCAGAGTGGCGTTCGTCACCGGGGCCGCGGGCGGACAGGGTGCCGAGCACGCCCGGGTCCTGTCCCGGCTGGGCGCCCGGGTGGTGCTGACCGACCTCGATGAGGACGCGGTCGGAAAGGTCGCCGAGGAGATCGACGGAGAGACGCTCGGCGTCGCCCTGGACGTGCGCAGCGAGGCGGCGTGGGACGACGCGCTCGCGAGGACGAAGGCCGTGTTCGGGCGGGTCGACGTGCTGGTCAACAACGCCGGGGTGTACCGGCTCGGCGGGCTCGCCGGACTACGGCGTGAGGAGATCGACGGCGCGCTGGAGGTCAACCTGGTCGGTCCCGTCCTGGGCATGCAGCGGGTGGTCCCGCTGATGCGCGACCGGGGCGGCTCGATCATCAACGTCGCCTCGACGGCCGCGCTCGGTGGTTACCCGGGGGCGATCGCCTACTGCGCGTCCAAGTGGGCGCTGCGCGGCGCGAGCAAGGCCGCGGCCCGGGAACTGAGCGCCCACGGGATCCGGGTCAACTGCGTGTGCCCGGGCGCGATCGACACCCAGATGATCAGCGACGAGGCGCGGGCCGGCCGGGGCGCCATCGCCCGCCAGCCCATCGCCCGCGTCGGTGCGCCCTCCGAGGTCTCGGCCATGGTCGCCTTCCTGGCCAGCGACGCGAGCAGCTACTGCACGGGTCAGGACTTCGTGGTCGACGGCGGCCAGACCGCCTGAGCCACGGACCGACCCGGTGGGCGAGCGACGGAACACATCGGACCGCGACGATGGTGAGCTCTTATGATCCGGTTCATCGGTAAGCGCCTCCTGCTGGCGGTGCCGACGGTCGTCTTGGTGACGCTTTTCGTCTTCGTGCTGGTGGAGCTGTCACCGGCCGACCCAGCGGTGGCGCTCGCCGGCGACGACCCGACTCCGCAGCGGCTCGCGGAGCTGCACCACGAGCTGGGTCTGGACCGTTCTTTCGCGGCGCGCTACCTGGAGTGGGCCCGGCACGCCCTGCACGGGGACCTGGGTGTCTCACCGATCACCCATCAGGCGGTCTCCTCCGACCTGATGTTCCGGCTACCGGTCACGGCGTCCCTGGTCCTGCTCGCGCTGGTGTTCACCGTAGTGATCGGAGTCGGGCTGGGCACGATCGCCGCTCTCAGCAGGGGGCGCGTCGTGGACTGGATCACCAACGCGATCGCCGATCTCCTCATGGCGATCCCACCGTTCGTCGCCGCCGTCCTGCTCGTACTCCTGCTGGCGGTCAGCCATCCGATCTTCCCCGCCACCGGGTACGCCGGTCTCGCCGACGGGGTCGGGCCGTGGCTGCGGTTCATGACCCTGCCGGCGCTGTCCCTCGCCGTCATCCCCGCCGCACTGCTGACCCGGCAGGTGCGCGGCGCGCTGATCGACGCGCTCGACGAGGACTACGTGCGGACGGCCCGGGCCAAGGGACTGCGACGCCGTGTCGTGGTCGGCAAGCACGCCGCCAAGAACGCGGCGGTGCCGGTGGTCACCGTCCTCGGCCTCGTGGTCATCCAGATGTTCGGTGGCGCGGTCGTCGTGGAGAAGATCTTCGCCATTCCCGGGATCGGCTCGTTGAGCGTGGACTCGGTGCTCAACGGCGATCTGGTCACGCTGCAGGGGCTGGTGCTCCTTGTGGCGGTCGTCGTCACGGTGGTGAACCTCATCGTCGACGCCTCCTACGGCTACTTCAACCCGAGACTGAGGACCAGTTGACGTCCTCCCCCGCCTGAAGGCGGGGGATTCCAATCCGGTCCCCTACACAGAGGAGGGAACAGGTTGAGGTTCGCGGTTCATGGCCCCGCCCGGTGGCTGGAGGGCTCCCCGCGCTGTCACCGTCCGTCCGACGGCGATGTTCTTGGCCGCGTTCACGTCCGCGTGATCGACATGTCCGCAGGCGCGACAGCGAAAGACCGCTTGGCTCTCACGGTTCTCTGCTGCGCAGTGCCCGCAGGCATGACAGGTCTGGGATGTGTAGGCGGGACGGATCTTGTCTATCCGGCCGGCGGCTTTGTGCTCCAGGCGGCTGGCCAGGTGGCCCCATCCGGCTGCGTGGATGGAGCGGTTGAGTCCGGCTTTGGCCCGTACGTTCACCCCCGGTGCGGCGATGGTGCCGCGTGCGGAACGGACCATGTTCTTGATCTTCAAATCTTCGACGCGGATCAGGTCGAAGCGGCGGGCCAGATCGGTGGAGGTCTTCTCAACCCAGTCCTTGCGCCGGTCGGTTTCACGGGCTTTCAACCGGGCGATCGCGGTCTTGATGCGCCTACGCCGGTTCGACCCCGGCGTGGCGCGCGCCAGCCGGCGTTGCAGACGTCGCAGGCGCTTGGCCTCGGCCTCGCGCGGGCCGCGCACCGTCAACAGTTCACCGGTGGACAGGGCGGCCGAGACGGCCACACCACGGTCCACACCGACGACCGCACCCGTACCCGGCCCCTCGATCACCGGCGGGATCACCGCGAAGCAGACATGCCAGCGGCCCGCCCTGTCCCGGTTGACCCGGAACGACTTGGCCTCGGTGGGGATGTCGCGGGACCAGCGGAACCGCACCCAGCCCACCTTCGGGATCCGAACCTCACCGACCTTGCGGGACAGTCGCCGTACGTCCCATTGGCCGCCACGGCGGCCGACGATCCGGAACCCCTCGTGCACCCCCGCCTTACGCCACCTCGGACGCCGATGCGTGCCGGCGAGGAAACGCCCCATGGCCTGGGTGAAATCTCGCAATGCCTGCTGTTGCAGCGTCTGAGACCCCGCTGCCAGCCACGCGAACTCTCTCCTGGCCTCGGTCAACTGCCGGGACTGTTCGGCATAACCCGGCGCACTCGCCCGCCCCGGCCGCCAATGCAGGTGCTGTTCCACCGCGAGGTTCCAAACATATCGGGCGTGCGCGCAGTGCTCCAGCAACACCGCCTCCTGAGCGGGCGTGGGCTGAAGCCGAAAGCGCATGCCCGCACGCTAACCACCACCACCGACATTCTGAGGAGGGAGCGGCGGCGGTTCCTCCCCGGCCTGAAGGCCGGGGTCTCCACGCCGCACAGCCGATGAGACTTTCCTTGCGGCGGAGCAGGGTCCTTCGACGGCTGTGCCGGAACCGGGCCGCCATGACATCGCTGGCCGTGCTGCTCATCCTCGTCCTGGTGGCGATCTTCGCCGGCCTGATCGCGCCTCAGGACCCGAACCGGGTGACCCTCCGCGTGCGTCTGACCGGGCCGTCGGCGGAGCACTGGCTCGGCACCGACGAACTCGGCCGGGACGTGCTGAGCCGGCTCGTCGTGGCGACCAGGGTCGACCTGCTGGCCTCGCTGGAGGCCGTCGGGATCGCCGCGGCGATCGGGGTCCCGCTGGGCCTCGCCGCCGGGTACTTCGGCGGTGTCAGCGACCTGCTGCTCGGCCGCGTGATCGACGCGCTGATGACGCTTCCGCCGCTCATCCTCGCCGTGGTTGTCGTCGCGATCCTGGGGCCGGGGCTGCGCAACGCGATGCTTGCGATCGCCGTCCTCATCGTCCCGGGCCTCTACCGGGTGGTCCGGGCGGCCACGCAGAGCGCGGGCAGTGAGCTGTACGTCGAGAGCGCCCGCGCCGCGGGCTGCTCGAACCGGCGGATCCTCTGGCGGCACATTCTGCCGGCGGTCGCGCCGCCGCTGCTGGTGCAGGCATCGTTCGCGGCATCGGTGGTCGTCGTGGCGGAGGCGAGCCTGTCATTCCTCGGACTCGGCGCGCGAGCACCGCAGGCGACCTGGGGGTCCATGTTGCAAGACGCCTCATCCAACATCACGACGAGCGGGTACCTCGTCTATCCGCCGACGATCATGGTCGCCGTCACGATCCTCGCGCTCTCCCTGCTCGGTGACGGCCTGCGCGACGCACTCGGGCGCCGGCCCAGGGACCGCGCATGACAGGGGCGACGGGCCGCACGTTCTCCGGCGAGGCGGTGATGCAGGCCCGGGACCTGACGGTGCAGGTCAAGACGGAACACGGCTGGGTGACCGTCGTCGACGGCGTCGACCTGACCGTCCGCCGGAACGAGATCGTCGGGCTCGTCGGGGAGTCCGGATCGGGCAAGACCATCACCGCGCTCTCCCTGCTCCGCCTGCTTCCGCCGAACGCCCGGCTGAGACGGGGGAGTGTCGAGGTGATGGGCCGTGACATCACCGCCATGCGGGAGCGCGAGCTCGGCGACGTCCGCGGTGTCCGGGTGGCGATGATCTTCCAGGAGCCCCGGCGCTGCCTCAACCCGGCCTTCACCGTGGGCGACCAGGTGGCCGAGTCGGTGCGCCGGCACCGAGGCTGGTCACGGAGACGGTCGATGCGGCGCACGGTGGAGCTCTTCGAGCTCGTCGAGATCCCGGAGGCGGTACGGCGGGTCAGGCAGTACCCCCACGAGTTCAGCGGAGGCATGTGCCAGCGGGTGATGCTCGCGATGGCGCTGGCGTGCGACCCGATGATGCTGATCGCCGACGAGCCGACGACGGCACTCGACGTGACCGTGCAACGGCAGGTCCTCGAACTGATCCGCCGGCTCCAGGCCGAACGCGGGTTCGGCGTACTGCTCATCACCCACGATCTCGGCGTGGTCGCCGAGATGTGCGACCGCGTCGCGGTGATGTACGCAGGCCAGGTGGTCGAGGAGGCGGACGTCGACACGCTGTTCCACCATCCGGGGAGTCCCTACACCAGCGCGCTGCTGCGGTCGATGCTCGAGCCGGTACGCGGCGAGCCCCTCGGCTTCATCCCGGGGCGGGTGCCGCCGCCCCATCTCTTCCCGTCGACGTGCCGGTTCGAGGACCGGTGCGCGTACGCCGTCGGATCCGTGTGCGGCCGGCCGATCCCGCTGCGGCAGGTCTCGCCCGCCCACCTCACCCGGTGTGCCCGCGCCGACGATCTCGACCTGCCGGGGGTGTCCGGATGACCGCCGCGCTCTCCGTCCGCGGACTGACCAAGGTCTACGGCCGCGCGGGCGGCTCTCTCAGGCGCCACGGGCCCGCGCTCACCGCGGTGGACGCCGTCGACCTCGACCTCGAGGCCGGCCGGACCCTCGGCCTGGTCGGGGAGAGCGGCGCCGGCAAAACCACGCTCGGCCGGCTGATACTGCGGCTGATCGAGCCGGACGCCGGTTCGATCAGCCTTCTCGGCACCGACATCGCCGCTTTGTCCCGCCGGGAACTGCGCCGCATGAGGGCGGCGGCGACCATGATCTTCCAAGACCCGTACACCTCACTCGACCCGCGCATGCTGATCAAGGATTCGGTGGCGGAGCCGCTGCTGGTGAGCGGCGGCCACACTCGGGCGCGGCGGCGCGAGAAGGTCTCGGACACGCTTCGTCGCGTCGGCCTCCGCGAGACCCACATGGAGCGCTTCCCACATGAGATGTCGGGTGGGCAACTGCAACGGGTGGCGATCGCACGCGCGCTGATCACTGATCCGTCCTTCATCGTCTGCGACGAGCCGGTGGCCGCGCTGGACGTCTCCACCCGGGCACAGGTGATCAACCTGCTCAACGACCTGAGGGAGGAGCGCGGCATCTCGTACCTCTTCATCTCCCACGACCTTCGGCTCGTGCGGCTGATCGCCGACGAGGTCGCGGTGATGCGCCGCGGAACTCTGGTGGAGAAGGGCGAGGCGGCGCGCGTGTTCGACCACCCCGAGCACGAGTACACGCGTGAGCTGCTCGCGGCGATTCCCGGCCGGAGCCCGCGCAGCCGCAGGTTCGGCGGGACACCGCGGTCACCGGGCCTCGACCCGATCTCAGGCGTCGGCTGACGACATCGTGAACCGGGAGGAGCGGATGGCCTGCGGCCGGAGGACAAGGGTGGCCGGGCGGCGCGGCACGAGGGCCGCGATGGGATGTGCGCTCGGCCTGGTGGCCGGGCTCCTGGCCGCCTGCGGAGGCGGTGCCGCCTCGACCGGTACGGGTGGCGCGACGGACCCGGACGCGGCGCTGCGGGTCGGCTTCCCGGTGACCCAGACGCTCGACCCGGCGCTGACGCCCGGGGCCGCGGCGATGCTCTCCTCCACGTGGCCCGTCTACGACCGCCTGCTGCAGGTGAGCGAGGACGCCCGCTACGAGCCGATGCTGGCGGAGAAATGGCGGTTCTCCGCGGACGGCAGGACGCTGACGCTCGACCTGCGGCGAGGGGTCACCTTCTCCGACGGAACGAAGTTCGACGCGGATGCCGTGAAGGCGAACATCGACCGCTACAAGACCGCGCCGGCCGTCGCGGAGAGCTCCGCCTCGATCGCGACCGTCGACGTGGTGAGCGACCACGTCGTCAAGCTGCACCTGACGCGGCCGACACGCGCGGTGCTGAACGCGCTCGCCGCACCGGCGCCCGGCGCCATGATCAGTCCGACCGCCCTGAACAACCGGGACCTGGCCACCCGCCCCGTCGGTACGGGAGCCTGGGTGATCGACACGTTCCGGCCCGGCCAGCAGGTCACCTACAAGCGGCGCACCGACTCCGCCGGGATCTGGGACGGCCGGACGGGCAAGGTCGCCCGGGTCGAGATCACGAGTCGATCCACCGACGCGGCGTACGCGGCGGTACGGAGTGGCCAGGCCGACATCGTCCTGTCCAGCGGCGACGACAGTGAGCTGCGGAGCGAGATCGACGCGCGCCGGCTGAGGCTACGGGCGCTGCCGACGACGATGACCATCGCCGGCATGTTCATGAACCAGACCGTGCGGCCGTTCGACGACAAGCGGGTCCGCCAGGCGGTCAACTACGCGATCGACCGCGCGTCGATCGTCAAGGCGTTCGCGCCGACGACGTCCCCGCGGGTCCAGCCATTCCCGAAGGTGCTGGGCGGCTTCGACCCGGCGCTGGAGAACACCTACCCCCACGATCCCGGCAAGGCCAGGGCCCTGCTGGCCGAGGCCGGTTACCCCCGCGGCCTGGACGCCGGCGAATTCCTGGTGGCGAACATGGCGCAGTTCCCGCACATCGCCCAGGCGGTGCAGGCCGACCTGGCCGACATCGGAATGAGGATCAGGCTGAAGCTCTACGACACGCGTCAGCTGGTCACCTACTACAGCAGGAGCGGCGCACCGGGGATGTTCACCTACATCACGTTCCCATCGATCGAGTCCGGAGCCGACTTCACCTGGTTGTACGACAACCCGCTGACGATGCCGGGTGGCGTGCCCACGTCACTGGCCGCGAGGTTCGCCGGGGCGGACGACCCCGGCGTCTCCGAGCCGGTACGGGCGTCCCGCGCCGCGGCGGTGAACCGGTACGCGACGGCCAACGCGCTGTACGCCCCGGTGTGGCAGGGCGTTCCCGGATACATCGTCACCGGCAGGGTGCGGGGCCTCGACCAGGGCCGGGGCTTCCTGGCCCCGTACGGAGCGGAGGACTTTCGATACGTCTACCTGACCAGGTGACCGAGCTCCGTGGCCGTCCGGGTTCAGCCCTGGTCGTCGCGCTTCGCCATTTCCCTGGCGTCCAGGCCCGCCAAGGGGTCCGGGCCGACCTCGGCATTGTGGGCGTGGGCGGCGTGGTGCAGGCCGAAGACCGAATCCATCCCGCTGCGCATCCCCATCAGATCCTCGGCCTGGTTCACCGCCTTCTTGGCCAGCGCCAGGCCGAGTCGCGGCATGGCGCTGATCCGCTCCGCGATGCCCATGACCGTGGTCTCGAGGTCCTGACGCGGCACGACATGGTTGACCATGCCGAGCTCACGGGCACGCTGCGCGTCGACCCGGTCGCCGGTGTAGAGGAACTCCTTGGCGGCACGGGGGTTCATCACCCACGGGTGCGCGAAGTACTCCACACCGGGGATGCCCATGCGCACCACCGGATCGGAGAAGAACGCGTCGTCGGAGGCGACGATGAAGTCGCAGGACCAGGCCAGCATGAGCCCGCCCGCGATACAGGCGCCCTGGACCATCGCGATCATCGGCTTCGGGATCTCCCGCCAGCGGCGGCACATGCCGAGGTACACCTCCGACTCGCGCGCGAACCGCGAGTCGACGCCCCGCTTGCCGACATGATCCCAGTGGATCACCGCCTTGCGGTCGAAGGTCTGGTCGATGTCGCGGCCGGGAGTGCCGATGTCGTGGCCGCCGCTGAAGTGCCTGCCGCCACCCGCGAGGACGACGACCTTGACCTCATCGTCGTCGACGGCGCGGGTGAAGGCCGCGTCCAGGGCGTACGTCATCTTCGAGTTCTGCGCGTTGCCGTACTCCGGCCGGTTCATCGTCACCACCGCGACGGCACCGCGGCGCTCGTAGGTGACGACCTGCTCATCGGTCATGAACCCTCCTTTCGTTTCGTCGCCTGCCGGAGCTCCCGTTTGAGGACCTTGCCGGACGGGTTGCGGGGCAGCGCGTCGACGAACGTCACGTGACGCGGCACCTTGAAGCCCGCGAGACGCTCGCGGCAGTGGGCGAGCACGTCCGCCTCGGCGAGGCCGGCATCGCGCCGTACGACGAACACCTTGCCCACCTCGCCGAGCCGTTCGTCCGGCACGCCGATCGCGGCGGACTCGACCACCCCGTCGAGCCGCGCCAGCACCTGCTCGACCTCGGCGGGATAGACGTTGAAGCCGCCGGTGATGAACATGTCCTTGAGGCGGTCGGTGATGGTCAGGTAGCCCTGCCCGTCGACTCGGCCGACGTCGCCAGTGTGCAGCCAGCCGTCCTGGTCGATCGTCTCCGCGGTCGCCTCGGGGTCGTCGAGGTAGCCGAGCATCACGTTCTCGCCGCGCAGCAGTACCTCGCCCTCGACGCCGGCCGGCTGGGGCTCGTTGCCACCGGGCCGGCCGATGCGCAGTTCGTAGCCGTCCACCGCCCGCCCGGAACTGCGGGCGACCAACGAGGCGGGATCACCGGGCCGGCACATGGTGGCGACCACCGCTTCGGTCAGCCCGTACGCCGTCAGCACGAGGTCGAAGCCGAGCTCGGCCTGCATCCGCTCGACCAGGCTGACCGGCACGATGGTCGCGCCGGTCACGGCGAGCCGGAGCGAGCCGGTGTCCTGCTCGCCGCGCTCCGGGGCGTCGAGCAGCGCCTGGAAGATCGTTGGGGCGCCCGCGAGCACGGTGACCTTCTCGTGACGGATCCTCCGTAGCGCCTGTGCCACGTCGAAAACGGGCTGCGGCAGCATCGCCGCCCCGTGCAGCAGGCACGCCAGGATGCCGGCCTTGTAGCCGAAGCTGTGGAAGAACGGGTTGACGATCAGGTATCGGTCGTCCGGGCCGACCTTGCCGTGCCGGGCCCACTCGCGGGCGGCGCTCACCGTCTGCCGGTGGGCGGAGCAGGCGCCCTTGCTCCGTCCGGTGGTTCCGGAGGTGAACAGGATGTCGGCGATGTCGTTGGCGGAGACCGCGTCGGCGACCGCCTCGACGTCTTCGGCCGGGACGCTGCCGGCGAACCTGGCCAGGTCGGCGTACGTGACGCCTCCGGAGCCGGCACCCGGGTAGGGGAGCCGGATCAGCGTGGTCAGATCGGGAAGGCCGGGTATCGGGGACGCGTCACCGCCGCCCGCCGCCGTCCGCAGCTCGTCGACCTGGTTCCGGCCGAGGAACCCGTCGGCGGCCACCAGCGCCCGGGCCCGCGTACGGCGGAGGACGTCGGCCACCTCATGGCCGGTGTACCGGCTGTTCAACGGGACCAGCACCGCGCCGGCGTAGGTGACGGCGAGCGCCGAGGCCGCCCACTGCCAGGAGTTCGGCGCCCAGATGCCGACCCGGTCGCCGGGCCGGATACCGAGTGCGACGAGCGCGCGTGCGGTCGTCCGTACCTCGGCGTGCAGGTCCGCGTACGACAGGGACACCTCGTCGTCGACCAGCGCCTGCCGGGCGGGATGGGCGGTCGCCGCCGCACGCAGCACGGCGGGCACGGTGCGAGGCGTGTCCATTCGTCTTCCCGTCTCACGAGGCGCCGGCGGCGGCCAGATCGAGCGCGATGTCGACGATCATGTCCTCCTGGCCGCCGACCAGGCCGCGCCTGCCGACCTCGAGGAGGATCGTGCGCACGTCGATGCCGTAGTGCTCGGCGGCGGCCTCGGCGTGCCGGAGGAAGCTGGAGTAGACGCCGGCGTAACCGAGTGTGAGCGTCTCCCGGTCGACGCGTACCGCCCGGTCCTGTAGAGGCCGTACGAGATCGTCCGCGGCGTCCTGCAGGGCGAAGACGTCGCAGCCGTGCCGCCAGCCCTGCAGGTCGGCCACGGCGACGAACGCCTCGATCGGGCAGTTGCCGGCCCCGGCGCCGTGGCCGGCGAGCGACGCGTCCACGCGCGTGACCCCTTCCTCGACCGCCACGACGGAGTTGGCCACGGCCAGGGAGAGGTTCTGGTGCGCGTGAATGCCGATCTGGGTCGCGGGGTCGAGCACGGCGCGGTAGGCGCGGATCCGCTCGCGCACGCCGTCCATGGTCAGCCGGCCACCCGAGTCGGTGACGTAGACACAGTGCGCGCCGTAGGACTCCATCAGCCGCGCCTGCTCGGCGAGCTCGCCGGCCGGGGCCATGTGGCTCATCATCAGGAAGCCGGCGACGTCCATGCCCAGCTCGCGCGCCGTCGCGATGTGCTGCGCGGAGACGTCGGCCTCGGTGCAGTGCGTGGCCACCCGCACCGACCGGACGCCCAGCGCGTAGGCACGCCGCAGCTCGGCGATGGTGCCGATCCCCGGAAGGAGCAGCGTCGTGATCACGGCCCGTTCCACGTTGGCGGCCACGGCCTCCACCCAGTCCCAGTCGGTATTGCTGCCCGGACCGTAGTTGAGGCTGCCGCCGGCGAGCCCGTCACCGTGTGCGACCTCGATCGCGTCGACACCGGCCCGATCGAGGGCCCTCGCGATGCGCGCCACCTTCTCCGGGCTGATCCGGTGCCGGATCGCGTGCATGCCATCCCGCAGGGTGACGTCCTGGACGTAGAGCGTCGGCGCGGTCACCGGGCCACCTCCGTGCGGTTCGCGATGTGCTCGGCGGTGCGCAGTGCGGCCGAGGTCATGATGTCGAGGTTCCCGGCGTACGCCGGGAGGTAGTGCGCGGCGCCCTCGACCTCGAGGAAGACCGTCACCTTGGTGGTGACCGGGCCGGCCCCGTCCGGCAGGAGGGTGTGCACCGGATCGCCGTCGACCGAGGTGAACTGGACCTCCTGCTTGAGCCGGTAGCCCGGGACGTACTCCCTGACCCGTTCGACCATCTCCTTGACCGAGGTGCTGACCGCCTCGTGATCGGCGTCGCCGATGAGGCAGAAGACGGTGTCGCGCATGATGATCGGCGGTTCGGCCGGGTTGAGGACGATCACCGCCTTGCCGCGGCCGGCGCCGCCGACCCGCTCGATCCCCGCGGCGGTGGTCTCGGTGAACTCGTCGATGTTCGCCCGGGTTCCGGGACCGGCCGACTTGGAGGCGATCGAGGCGACGATCTCGGCGTACGGCACGGGCGTGACGCGGGACACCGCATGCACGATCGGGATGGTGGCCTGGCCTCCGCAGCTCACCATGTTGACGTTGGCCGCGTCGTGCCGGAGATGCTCGTCGAGGTTGACCGGCGGCACGACATATGGGCCGATGGCGGCGGGGGTGAGGTCCACGAGCCGCTTCCCGTACGGTGCCAGGCGTGCCGCGTTCGCGACATGGGCCTTGGCGGAGGTCGCGTCGAAGATGATCCTGATGTCCGCGAACTCGTCCATCGCGACCAGCCCGTCCACTCCGTCGGCGGTCGTCGGCACCTTCATCCGGGCAGCATGGGCGAGCCCGTCGGACTCGGGGTCGATGCCGGCCATCGCGGCCATCTCGAGGGATCCGGAAAGCCGCACCACCTTGATCATCAGGTCGGTGCCGATGTTGCCTGACCCGATGATCGCCACCTTGGTCCTGCCGGTCGAGCTCATCTCGGATCCTTTCGCGAGGTCGTGACCAGGGCCCGCACCGCCCCGAGCGTGGACATGGCTGCCAGCACAGCCTGACTCGACGGAGGAAGGACGTGTGCCCGGAGTTCCACTCATCGGGATCGCGAGACGTCTTCGTCCTCCAGGCGGCTGTTCGCGGCGATGGGGCCGATTCGGGATCAGGCGGATCGGCTCGGCTGGGAGGTCGGCGTCACCTGGAACCAGGCCCGTGAGATCGCGGCCCCGTGGCGAACCGCATCGACGGCCTGCACGGCGGCGTCCAGTACCGCGCCGGCCACACGCGCGCCGGCGGCCCGGTTCTTTCCCGAGGCCGGCACCTACTTCACCGAGCGAACGCACGCTGTCCGGGACACACTCCGTGCCGACCGGGCCTGGTGATGAGTTGTCGCGCCCGCGCCCGTCATACCTACGACGGGACATGACGAGGCGGAAGGATGACGTGATGAGTGCGGACACGCGGCTGGAGGAGCTGGGCGTGGGCGGTCTGGGCGAGGTCGATGAGCCGGCGTTCTCGGGGCTGGCTGAGCGGCACCGGCGGGAGCTGCACGTGCACTGCTACCGGATGCTCGGGTCGTTCGAGGACGCCGAGGACACCGTGCAGGAGACGTTCCTGCGTGCCTGGCGGCGGCGGGAGACCTTCGAGGGGCGGTCGACGTTCCGGGCCTGGCTGTACCGGATCGCCACCAACGCCTGCCTGGACCTGCTCGCCAAGTGCCGTCCGGAGCCTGCGACCGGCGGCGAGGTGCTGTGGCTGCAGCCCTACCCGGACCGGCTGCTCGACGAGCTGCCCGCGGGCGACGCGGACGAGCCGGAGACCGTCGCGGTCGCGAGGGAGACGATCGAGCTGGCGTACCTGGTCGCAGTCCAGCACCTCGCGCCGCGTCCGCGGGCCGTGCTGATCCTGCGGGACGTGCTCGGCTGGCCGGCGAAGGACGTCGCGGAGCTCCTCGGGGACTCCGTCAACTCCGTGAACAGCGCGCTGCAGCGGGCCCGCGCCGGAATGCGGGAGCACCTGCCCGCCGAGCGGCAGGACTGGACCGGCGGCGAGGAGGACGCCGGGACGCGCGAGCTGGTGCGCCGCTATACCGACGCCAGCGTGGCCACGGACGTCGGCGGGCTCGCCGCACTGCTGCGGGACGACGTCCGCTTCTCGATGCCGCCCACGCCGGGCCTGTACGTCGGGCGCGACACGGTGGTGAACGGCTGGGTCGAGAGCGGCTTCGAGGGCCTGAAGCACCTGCGGGCCGTCCTCACCTCGGTGAACCGGCAGCCCGCCGTCGCCTTCTATCTCTGGCGGAAGCGGGAGGGCGCGTACCTGCCGCTGACGATCGACGTCCTGCGCGTCACCGCAGGGGCGATCACCGAGATCGTCACGTTCCACGACGACCGGTTCCCGCGGCTCGGGCTGCCGGAGCGCCTGCCGGCGGACGGCACGGAGTAGTCCCGGTGCGGACGCTCGCGGGTGGTCGCGGCCGAGTGGTGTGAGCCGTTCGGCGTCGTCACCCGCAGGCGGGTGCAGCTGGAACTGCGCGGCGGCGAGCCCGAGCCGGTCCTCGGACTCGACGCCGGGTTCTGGCTCCGCGGCACCGGCGTCCGCGCCCTGCGGAACCCCGGCCGTCGCACGGCCAGCACATTCTCACGCCCAGGGCCAGTTCCGTCACATGCCGGTCAACACACCCCGTACGCCAGTCACCGAGCGAGCCACACCCACCGGTTCCGCGGGCTCGTCGGCACCGGCTTCGTTGCCACGCTCGCAGCGATGGTGGCCACCACTCTCGCCGCTGCGCTTGCCCAGGCCGTCGGCGTCGACTTCGAGGTGCCCGATGGTGGCGAGTCGATCCCGTTGTCCGGGTTCGCCGTGGTGACCGGCTTCTTCTCGGTCGTGGGCATCGCCATTGCCGTCGCTCTTCTTCGTTGGAGCGCCCGCCCCGCCGCGCGATTCGTGTGGACGGCAGTGTCGCTGACCGCGATCTCGTTGGTCCCGCCCCTCCTCTCCGGAGCGAACACCGCCACCACCAGCGCCCTCCTCGGGCTACACCTCGTCCCTGCGACGGTGATGATCCCCACCCTGACGCGGAGCCTCCCAGGGTGGCCTGGTCGAGTTCGTCGACGCCGCCGGTGACGGCGCGCAGCATGTTGCGCCCGCCCCGCCCGGCGCCGTCGGTGGCGGTGCCGCCCTCGCGAAGGCCGGTTTACCGCCAGGGCTCTTGGCGGTACCCGGACCGGTCGGCGTACGGGTTCGCGTACCCGTCCGCGTGGTCGTCCCGGTAGGCCTGGTGGCGGTGGTGCCGGACGGCGGAGCGTGAGACGCCCAGCAGCGAGGTGATGATGGCGATGCCGATCAGGAGGTAGAAGGCTGCGGTTTCCATCTGGGTGAGCAGGTCGGTGTCGTGGAGGAACACCTGGAGGACGACGAGGACCATGAACAGTGAGGCGATCCAGGTGAAGAACTGCGAGGCTTGAGGCGTGGTCGACATCAGCAGGTGCAGCAGGCCGGTGGCGAGCAGGGTCAGGATCGCGGCCGAGACCGGGAAGGCGAACATGGCGTAGTCGGCGGCCTGTCGCAGGCCGCCGGGGCTGAGGATGGGCGCGTGGAGGATTTTGTGCAAGACCATGACGCCGATGAGCGCCACGCCTGCGGCGACGAGCGCGGTCGCCGCGCCTCCGGCCCATAGCCGGCTCGCGTCGGCGCGGGTCTGCTCGTCCCATGACATGTCGGTCGATCGCATTGTTCTCTCCTCAGGCGAGGCCGTGCCTAAAGGGTTTGGCCTCTCATCGGTTCGGAACGTCACCAGCGCGTCGAAGCGTTACGCAACGTCAACACGGTGGTAACTCACTTCTCGCCCAAACGCACAGTGGCACCGGCGAACTCGACTCATGAGCCTGTGGGCCGGCGCCCGCGCGTCGTCCGGCAAGCCGATCGGGCGGTGCCCATTGCGGCGCCCCGGGGTGATCCGCCGGCCGCTGCTCGGATTTTCGAGTCCCGTTGCGGGCGAGGCCGCCCCGGGGTTACGGGGGCAAACCCCGGGACAGCATGGATGCGAAGCGGTACAGGGGGTGACCGCCGCACATCACCTACAGCGCCACGCGGGTCAGATCCGTTACAGGCCGGTCGTTGTTCCGTGGCCACCCACAGAGCGGAGCCGTCCGACGGAGGGCGAACGCCGGCCGATGGCTGTCCTCGCTCTGCATGGAGAGCGGCCGACCGTTACGCGGAGCCGTCCGTCAGTGCGGAGTTCCGGCGGTGTGCGTACGTGTGAGGTCGGCTGCTCACGGCGCCTTGCCGCCCGCCTTGCCTGAGTTGATGGCGGCGATCGCGTCGTCGACGGTCTCGGTGATCGTAAGGACCTTGGTGAGCTGAGTGGTGTGGAACACCTTGTACACGCGGTCGCTGGCGCCGGCCAGTGCCAGGGAGCCATCGCGTGAGCGCAGGCGATGCAACGCGCCGATGAGCACGCCCAGCCCGGTGGAGTCCAGGAAGACGACGCCGGACAGGTCGATCACCAGGTGCACGCGGCCCTCGTCGATCACGTTGATGAGAGTGTCGCGAAGCTTCGGTGCGGACGCTATCTCGATCCATCCGCTCACTTCGATGACTGCGATCTCGCCGACCAGATGGTGGGTGACGTCGAAATCCATGCGGGATCCTCCAGCCCTCGGCGGTGAGCCAAACGGCATGATGCCTAGAACGTAACAGCTCGATAGCCGGGCGCGGCCGTGGATGTTCACCGGCTTGCTGGAGTCGGCGAGTCCACCGGGCGCAGGGTGAAGGGGCGCGGGACGGCTCGAGATTCGGCGCGAGGCCGCGTACGGTGACGTGGCCGACCGGTCTGGCGGTGTAATCGATTGAGGCACTATCAACTGCTGTGCCTCAACGCGCGATCCTCATATGACGGAGTCTCCATCCCGGTGTCGGCCACGGCTGGGAGCGAGGGAGTCCCGCGGCGGCGGCTCGACCCAGTGACCGCTCGCGAGGTCGGAGCTGCCGGCTTGCTTGGACGCGTGGTGGCGGGCCCTGCCCTTCGAGCCCTCGATGGGCAGGGCCCGGCTTGTCGAGCCTCTGCGATGTTCATCGGTCTGCCGGGTGAGGGACCGACTTCTTGGGCTTGTGGGGCAGGGGCTTTTTCGGATCGGTCTTCGGCTTCTTCGTTGGGTGCGGGTGCCGTTGGCCATGGGCCGTACCGTGTGGCCGTTCTCCATGCTTGTCGTGTCGGAAGGGGATGCGAGGGCGGTCAGTTCGACGCGTGGGTCGCGAACGTTCGAGACGTCGCCGGGGTACGGGTGCTCGGGGTGTGCGGGTAGCCCAGCGGGCCGGGGAGACGATATGACGCGGCCGCCGCGGTGATACCTCCCGTGAGTGTGAGCAGGATCGCTTTGATGCCGGCCGACGTTGCCGGCCGTTGTGAGCGAGGCGGAGTGGCGCGGCGTGAGCGTGCTTTCGTTCATACCGGATGCCCCACATCGTTGAGAAGACGCTCGAGGCGGCGTAGCCCGCGATGCGCCGCCGTGCGTACGGTTCCGGGGCGCTTACCGACAATTCTCGCGACCGTCTTGGCATCCAGGCCGACCACGACACGAAGCACGACGATCTCCGCTTGGTCGCGTGGCAGGCACGCGATCAGACTGAGGGCGGCTTGGGTGGACAGGGTGTCCAGCGCCTGGTTCTCGGGGTTCTCGGGTGCGGGCCGTTCCGGCAGGTGGCCGTGTGGTGTGTTCTCGGTCGGGCGGCGTTGAAGGTAGCGCAGGTGGTCCAGGGCGCGATGGCGTGCGATGGTCGCCGTCCAGGCTCGGAAGCGGTCGATGTCTCCGCTGAAAGAGCCGATGTCCTTGGCGATGTGCAGCCATGCTTCCGAGGCGACGTCTTCGGCTTCCTGACCGACCAGCGTCCGAAGGTAGCGCAGGAGTCGGGGTTGGACCTGGCGGTACAGCGTGCGGAAGGCCTCTTCGTCCCCCTCCCGCGCCGCTTCCAGAGCACGGTCGAGATCGACCGGCGGTGAGGTGTCCACTCCGCTGCTCAGCCGAGGTGCGCGGTCGAGCCCGTGTACGTGACCCATCGACGCCATGATGGGTCATTTCCGGGCAACTTGCCTGGAATTCCTTGGGCCGACCGGCGAGTGCGGATGGCCTGACGGAGCATGGGCCTTGGCGGTCTGGCGTACGGATGAGCCGTATCGGCTGGCCACCACCGTAGCGGTAACACCGGCGAGTTCCTCGGCGCTGAAGGTGTCGGTGGAGGAGTGATAGGCGCCGCACGGCGCCGGGTTCCTCATCGAGGCGTCGTGCGGTCACGGGCGCGGCAGGCCGGGGAAGCGGGGCCGGCCTGCCGCGGCCGTACATGCGGCGCCACGCAGGCCAGGGTGGCCGGTCCTTTAGTACCGCTCACCATGCCCCGGAGCAGAAGCGCGTGTCCCCCTATCCGCCCGTGGCGGATATGACCGGTGTGGACCCCCTCGTCGGGCAGGTGTTGCCCTGCCTCTGGTCGGTTCCCTGGTCAGCCCCGCCACCACCGGAACAATCAACGGCAGGTAGACGGCGAACCGCATTACTCCTCCCGCTCCAGCCGTTCAGGCGCACGCTCCACGCCGTTTTCCAGCAGGGCCCGCAGCAACGTCGCATCGCTGGTCGCAAGGTCGCTGACGAAACGCGTCAGCATCTGCTCGCGATCCGGACCGTAGGCCAGCACCTGATGCATCCGGCGCGCGGTCAACCCCGAGGCGTCGGTGACCGGCGCGTACGCGAACGCCCGTCCGGACGAGACCCGCGACAGGACCTGCTTGTCATAAAGCCGCGAAAGTGTGGTCACCACCGTGGTGTAGGCCAGGCCACCGCCCAGGCGCTCCAGCACCTGCCCAGCGGTCAACGCCTCGGACGCCTCCTGCAGCACCGTAAGGACCTCGGAGGCAAGCGCTCCATTGGGTCGTCGCCCGCCGGCCGTCCCGCCGCTGCCCGCCTTCACGGTTTGATCACCGTCCGTTCATCCTCTACAGTCGCAGCAAACTTCTACACCTGAGTAGAAGAAGCGTGCTGTCCGAGTGTGTCACGCTCGGCCACCCGCCGCACCACCGCAGGCCCTGGGGCCTCCTGTCAGAACAAGGACCGTCCGCCGATGACATCGCCTGCCGCGGCTTCCGCCGATCACCTGCTCGCCCTGAACGGGCCTTCCATCGACGGCACGTGGTACCGCGGCATGACCGGCTTCGCTCAGCGCACTCCCTGGCTTCAGCCTCTGATGACCGCCTACACCACCGTCGGCGTCCTCCTGCTGTGCGCTCTGCTGGTCCTCGCCTGGTGGAACGCCCGCCGCCGTGGTGACCTGGCCGCCATCACCGCCGTCGCGTGGGCAGGGGTCGGCACTCTGGTCTGCGTCGCCGTGGCCACGGCGCTCAAGCAGGTGTTCGCCGAGGGCCGCCCCTGTCTGGCGATCGCCCATGTGACCACCGTGCAGCCCTGTCCAGGCCCGAGCGACTACGCCTTCCCCTCCAACCACACCGCCCTCGCCGCCGCGCTCGCCGCGGGCATCTGGCTGGCCAGCCGCAGACTCGGCCTGATCGCAGCGGTCTTGGCCCTGCTGGAAGGCTTCTCCCGCGTCTACCTCGGTCAGCACTACCCGCACGACGTGCTGGCCGCACTGGCTCTGGCCGCCCTCATCACCTTCGGCGGCTGGCCGCTGACGCGCCGGCCTCTCGCGTACCTGATTCACTGGTTCGTACGCACGCCGCTCCGGTTGCTCCTCACCGGCACCCGCTGAAGCCCGGGTCCGACAGGCCCGGCCGACCCGAACCTGGCCCATCGTCGGCGCCGCCTCGCACCACCCGGGCGGTACGGGCCTGCATGCCCGGCAGCGCCCGGATGGCCTCGCCGGTGCCGGCCTTGGCGCCCGCCTCCAGCACCCCGATTTCCGGCGGGCTATGGCGCTTGCGAAGGACCTCGCCGGGGAGTGAGTACGGCAAGCACCACCACCACGATCACCAGCGCGGGGACGTCGCCGATCAGATGGGTCCAGGCGTTGGGGTCCATTGCGGCGTGCACTGCCATGACGGCGGCGTGCGCCAGGCTGGACCACACGGTGAACCAGATCAGAGACAGGTGGCCGAACGGGTCGCGGGAAGCTCGGATCAGGAAGATTCCGAGTGTCGCGTAGACCACCGCGATCATCTGTTCGTACTCGGGTTGCCCTGGATGCCAGCGGAAACCGGCGTGCCAAAGGTTGATCATCGGATACACGCCGGCGACAAAGATGATCCCGACCGCGATGAGGGCGATTCGAAGGCGCCGCTCCTGAGTCATTTACGAACCTTCCGCGCAGGCCGCCGCGAGACTATCCGCGTCGCATGAGGCGTCCGATCGCCGACATCATCTCCGTCGTCATCTCGTCGCTGCGCCCTTCGGCGGTCGCCTCCTTGACGCAGTGGCGTACGTGGTCGTCGAGCAGGCCGAGGGCGACTTTGTCGAGGGCCGCCTGGATGGCGGAGATCTGCGTGAGCACGTCGATGCAGTAGCGGTCTTCGTCGACCATGTTCTGGATCCCGCGGACCTGACCTTCGACGCGGCGCAACCGAGTCTGCAGTTGGTCCTTGGTTGCGGTATAGCCGCGAGTCGGCGCGGTGGTGCTGGCAGGCGTCATGTTTCCCACTGTACCTCTACCCCCTAGGGGTATGTTACCTTCTCGTCCTGGCAAGTACCCGTAGGGGGTATCCGTATCAAGGGAGCAGACATGTGCACATGTGAGACCGGCGCCGCCTCGACGGCCGCGCCGACCGAATCGACGGGCCGCACCTACACGGTCACGGGCATGACCTGTCAACCGTGCGCGACAAAGGTCACCGCGGCGGTCGAGCAGGTCGACGGCGTCACCGCTGTCACCGTCGACCTGGCCGCCGGACGCATCGCGGTGGCGGGCACCGCCACCGACTCCGCGATTCACAGCGCCGTCACCGGCGCCGGTTACGAGATCGCCACGATCTGACCGTTTCGGCGGTCTTCATCCGGGGCGCGGCCTGCGCGCCGCGCCCCGCGGAAGGGAATTGGGATGTCTGCTGATCCTCGGCGCTGGTGGGCACTGGTCGTGCTCGCCGGTGCCCAGTTCATGGTCATCATGGATACCTCGATCATCGGGGTGGCCCTGCCCGACATGCAGCACGCCCTGGGCTTCAGTCCGGGCGGCCTGCAGTGGGTGTTCAACGCCTACGTCGTCGCGTTCGGCGGCCTGCTACTGCTGGGTGGCCGGCTGTCGGACCTGCTCGGCGCCCGCCGCGTCTTCGCCATCGGATGGCTGGCGTTGATCGCCGGGTCGGTCGTCGCGGCGGCGGCGAACGGTCCCGCGCTGGAGGTGACCGGCCGGGCCGTCCAAGGTGTCGGAGCGGCGTTGATCGCGCCTGCGGCGATGACGCTATTGATGGTTCTGTTCGCCGGGCAGCCGAACGAACTGCCGAAGGCGATGGCCTTCTACGGTGCCGCCGCACCGGCCGGAGGGACCGCCGGCGTCTTCCTCGGCGGTGTCATCACCGAGTGGCTGAGCTGGCCGTACGTCTTCATCATCTACATCCCGATCGGCCTGCTGAGCCTTCTGATGACCCCAGCCCTGCTGCCGGCCGTCCCGGGCCGGAAGGCGGGTCTGGACCTGGCCGGAGCCGTCGCGGTCACCGGCGGCCTGGCGCTGGCGGTGTACGCGATCGTGCAGGCGCCCCAGCGCGGCTGGGGCACGAGCACGACGATCCTCCAGCTCGCCGGCGCGGTGGTCCTGCTGGCCGCGTTCGTGCTCATCCAGCGACTGGTACGACGGCCGCTCATGCCGCTGTCGGTCTGGCGCACGCCCAACCTCGCCGGAGCCAACGTGGCGATGACGCTGCTGGGTGCGGCATGGATCCCGATGTGGTACTTCCTCAACCTCTACCTGCAACAGGTCGTCGGATACGGCGCGTTCCCCAGCGGCGCCGCGCTGGTTCCGATGACCGCGCTGATGATGATCCTGATGGTCGGGGTGACCGGCCGGCTCATCGCCCGCTTCGGCACCAAGCCGCTCATCGTCACCGGCCTGGTCGTGCTCGCCGGCGGGCTCGGCGTACTGTCCACCGTCCGCGCGCACGGTACCTTCCTCGCCGACGTGCTACCCGGCTCACTGATCTCCGCGGTGGGGATGGCGCTCGTCTTCATCCCGGCCACCATGGCGGCGATCGGAGCCGTCCCGCCGGAGCAGGGCGGGCTGGCCTCCGGAATCGTCAATACGACCTACCAGATCGGCTCGGCGGTAGGCCTGGCCGTCATGACCGCCATCGCGACCTCGAAGGGAGCGAGCCACCTCGGCGACCCGCACTCTCTCACGAACGGATTCCAGGCCGCCTTCATCGGTGCCGGCGTCGTCGCCCTCGCCGGTGCGATCCTCGGCTTGATCTCACTTCGCACCCCACGGTCGGCACCGACACCCGACCCGGAGACCGTCAATGTCTGACCAGCAACGATCGCCTGACCGGTATCACGTCGCGACAATACCCCCGGCCGGCTGAACGGCGTCACCGATGTCCAGGTCGACCTGGCCTCCGGCCCGGTTTAAGCTGAGCGTCTTCGCACTCGGGCCGGCAACGGTGTTCGGCGTGGCCTGATGGGGCCGGTCATCTGGCCGGCCCCATCAGGGCAAGCACCGAGGCAACGAACACCCGCACCGACATGGGGGAGTTCGCCTTCCGCATCCTGGGCGCGGATGGCCGCCGGGAGCCGGTCACAGCCAGAGACGGCCGAACCTCACACAAACGGCGCCTCACCTCGAAGTCGCAGGTCAGGCGCCATTTCGCATGCTGATCAAGACGTGGGCACAGCTGGATTCGAACCAGCGACTCCTGGTTTGTAAGACCAGTGTGATCAAGGATCCGATACCGTCGCTGACCTGCGAAAATACTTACACATCCAGTCAGCCCCGACGGGATTTGGGCAACTAATCGGCACGGTAATCAGGAGAGGGTGCAGTCTGAGGCTCGTCCGAGGGCCGCGGATCGTAGGGACATCGTGCCCGACAAGGGACATCTGGCAGGTCGCACAGTCCGGCCGTGGCAGTGGAGCACTTCATCGAGGCGCTATCGGCGAGATTGGCGTCCTGGCGGAACAGGGCGTTCTCTCAGTTGTGGAAAGGCCAGCGTCGTGGATGGGCCACGCCGACTGGGTGGCCAGAGGACGGACACTGGCGCTTGATCGCGGCAGCCCTACGAGCTGGCAGACGAAGCCCTCGCTGATCTTGCCCTCTCAGCTACAGCGGCCATGACGTCGCCGTCTGCGCCTGGCGAGCGCACGCTATCCGGGGCACGCTCGGTGCCGGCCGGGCCTGGTGATGAGTTGTCGCGCCCGCATCCGTCATATCTACGACGGGACATGACGAGGCGGAAGGATGACGTGATGAGTGGGGACACGCGGCTGGAGGAGCTGGGCGTGGGCGGTCTGGGCGAGGTCGATGAGCCGGCGTTCTCGGGGCTGGCTGAGCGGCACCGGCGGGAGCTGCACGTGCACTGCTACCGGATGCTCGGGTCGTTCGAGGACGCCGAGGACACCGTGTAGTAGACGTTTCTGCGTGCCTGGCGGCGGCGGGAGACCTTCGAGGGGCGGTCGACGTTCCGGGCCTGGCTGTACCGGATCGCCACCAACGCCTGCCTGGATCTGCTCGCCAGGTGTCGCCCGGAGCCTGCGGCCGGTGGTGAGGTGTTGTGGCTGCAGCCCTATCCGGACGGGCTGCTCGACGAGTTGGCCGTGGGCGAGGTGGAGGAGCCGGAGGCCGTCGCGGTCGCGAGGGAGACGATCGAGCTGGCTGGACCGGTGGTGAGGAGGACGCCGGGACGCGCGAGCTGGTGCGCCGCTATACCGACGCCAGCGTGGCCACGGACGTCGACGGGCTCGCCGCACTGCTGCGGGACGACGTCCGCTTCTCGATGCCGCCCACGCCGGGCCTGTACGTCGGGCGCGACACGGTGGTGAACGGCTGGGTCGAGAGCGGCTTCGAGGGCCTGAAGCACCTGCGGGCCGTCCTCACCTCGGTGAACCGGCAGCCCGCCGTCGCCTTCTATCTCTGGCGGAAGCGGGAGGGCGCGTACCTGCCGCTGACGATCGACGTCCTGCGCGTCACCGCAGGGGCGATCACCGAGATCGTCACGTTCCACGACGACCGGTTCCCGCGGCTCGGGCTGCCGGAGCGCCTGCCGGCGGACGGCACGGAGTAGTCCCGGTGCGGACGCTCGCGGGTGGTCGCGGCCGAGTGGTGTGAGCCGTTCGGCGTCGTCACCCGCAGGCGGGTGCAGCTGGAACTGCGCGGCGGCGAGCCCGAGCCGGTCCTCGGACTCGACGCCGGGTTCTGGCTCCGCGGCACCGGCGTCCGCGCCCTGCGGAACCCCGGCCGTCGCACGGCCAGCACATCCTCACGCCCAGGGCCAGTTCCGTCACATGCCGGTCAACACACCCCGTACGCCAGTTACCGAACGATGGAGGAAGTACATGAACAGCATGAATGACACCGGGGTCGTCGCAGGCCCGGCATTGGGCCAGACCAGCCACACCCACCGGTTCCGCGGGCTCGTCGGCACCGGCTTCGTTGCCACGCTCGCAGCGATGGTGGCCACCACTCTCGCCGCTGCGCTTGCCCAGGCCGTCGGCGTCGACTTCGAGGTGCCCGATGGTGGCGAGTCGGTCCCGTTGTCCGGGTTCGCCGTGGTGACCGGCTCTTCTCGGTCGTGGGCATCGTCATTGCCGTCGCTCTTCTTCGTTGGAGCGCTCGCCCCGCCGCGCGATTCGTGTGGACGGCAGTGTCGCTGACCGCGATCTCGTTGGTCCCGCCCCTCCTCTCCGGCGCGAACACCGCCACCACCAGCGCCCTCCTCGGGCTACACCTCGTCCCTGCGACGGTGATGATCCCCACCCTGGCGCGGAGCCTCCGCACCCGGACCGATTGACGATCCCGCAACCGGACAACGCGCGGCGCAAGGACGTGCGGGCGCTCACGTGGCCCCGGTTGACCTCCTATTCGTCGACCCTGCGGCAGGCGGCGGAGGCGGTGCCGATGATTCAGAGCACGGCGCCGATCGCGACGATGGCGGTGAGATGGCCAGCGTGGAGGAGTCCGCGGAACCGCGTCCCAGGTCCTGACGGCGCGTCGCTTCCTCGGCCGACGGTTACGACGTCCCTGAGCCGGCGGTGCTCAAGAAGCGCCCGCTGAACCCAGCGCCGGTGCTGGGGAAGTATTACCGGCTCCACCGGCCGTATCTGGCCGCTTCGGCAGTGAGCCTTTTTCACTACGTGCTGGCGATGCTCGAGACGAGCAGGATCGATGCTCGTGGCGCTACGACCATCTGGGCCGGCCTGGGAGAGTTCCTGCGAACCCAGGCCGAAGGGATCCTCGCGTGTGATTTCTTTCATGCCGAGACGATCACGCTCGCCCGGCTGTACTGTTTCGCGGTCGTTGAGCACGCCACCCGCCGGATGCATATCCTGGGCGTCACCGCTAATCCGAGGGCTGGCCGGGTAGCCCAGCTGGCTAGGAACTTGATGCTGGATCTGGGGGAGCGGGCGGTTCGTTCAAGTTTTTGATTCGTGACCGGGAAAGCAAGTTCACCGCGCCGTTTGATGAGGTGTTCCGCGCTGAAGGAATCCGGGTCGTGCGCACAACCGCTCAAGCACCTCGTATGAACGCGATCATGGAACGCTGGGTCGGCAGCGTACGCCGCGAGATCCTGGACCGGATGCTAATAGTCAACACCGCGCATCTGCGCAAGGTTCTCACCGAGTAGAAGACCACTCCAACGCTGCTCGCCGTCCCCACCGCGCCTTAGACCAGGCCAGCCCGCCGCGGCTGTTACCCGACCCGGTTGACGCCGATGTCAAGGTCATCCGGAGAGATCGGCTCGGCGGGCTGATCCATGAATACGCCCAGGTCGCATAGGGTGGCCGAATTTCCGGCACGCACACGGCCGCCGAGTCGGTGCCCGCGGAGCGGGAGACCACCGGCCACTGACCGTTCGGATCCGGCCGCGGTACCTCAGCGTCCGAGGTGCCGCGCGCAGAAGGCGCCGACGAGCTGGTCGCAGATGCTGACACTACGTCGTTCGTGGTGCGCCACCTCGTGACGCAGCGCGTCGATGTCCAGGTTCCCGAGCGACTCACCGTCGGCCGTCCATCGTTCGGTCCAGCTGCTGAAGCTGTCGAGCGTGATCTCCGGATGGAACTGGACCCCGAGCGCCCTTCCGACCACGAAAGCCTGGGATCCGGCCGCGTTACGGGCGATCTCCCTGGCGGCGGGAGGAGGCGTGAAGGAGTCGGCGTGGAACTGCATCCACGGCCCGCAGGGGATGAGGTCGGGATCGTCCGAATCGACCAGCGTGAAGCCGATCTCCGAGCGTGCCGCCCGCGTCACCGTCCCGTTCAGGCACTGGGCCAGCAGTTGGCCGCCGAAGCAGATTCCCAGGACCGGAAGCTCTCGTTCCACCGCCGAGCCGACGAAGGCGAGTTCGTCGGCGATCCACGGAACGCTCTGGTCGTACACCGACTTCCCCGCGCCCATCACGACGAGCAGGTCGTAGCCGTCCAGGCCGGGCTCCGGCCCGTGCCCGGCCACGAACGATGCCACGTCGTGTTCGATGTCGCGTCTGGCCAGCGCCGGTATCAGCGCTCCGGGAATGCGGTGGAGCCGGCTCTCGGCCGGATCATGGACGAGCACGAGCGCTCGGGTCGCCATGTCACCTACCTTTCGGGTACGCACCTCAGAGGTCGAGTACGAGTCTTCTGCCGCAGGCGCGGCTGACGCAGGGCATGATCGTGCGGCCGGCGGCCCGCTCGGTTTTCGACAGCACCACGTCGCGGTGGTCGGGCACGCCGTCGAGGACCGCGGTCTCGCAGGTGCCGCAGTAGCCTTCCTCACAGTCGGAGTCGATCTCCACACCCGCGTCTCGGATCGCCCGCAGGAGCGTTGTCTTGCCGTCGACCGCGACGCTGAGACCGGATCGGCGGAGCTCCAGCTCGACGACGTCGTCGTTCTCGGCCTCGCCCGGCTGCGGAGTCGCGGCGCCGAAATGTTCGGTTTCACACTGAATACCGGCTGCTTCGCAGGCTTCGATGACGCTGTCGAGGAGGCTGTTCGGGCCGCAGCAGTAGACGACTCCGCCGGGACCGAGCCGGTGGATCGCCTCCTTGACGTCGGGTCGGGGCTGGTTCGCCGTGTCGACGAACCGCACCCGGTCGCCGCCCGCGGCCGCCAGGGCGTCGCGGAATGCCATGGTCTGCGCTCCGCGTCCGCAATACAGAGCCGACCATCGGGCGTTCCGCGCCGCCAGGGCCACGGCCATCGGCAGCAGTGGGGTGATCCCGATGCCGCCCGCGATCAGCAGGTACTCCTCCGCCGTACCGAGGGGGAAACGGTTCTTGACGGCGGTCACCGTGAGCTCACGGCCGATGAGTGGCGTGCCGTGAACTTCCGCAGAACCGCCACGGCTCTCCGCTTCAAGCCGGACCGCGATCGTGTATCGGTCGCGGTCGCGCGGGTCCCCGCACAGTGAGTACTGGCGGGTCAGACCCGACGGCAGCCGTAGCTCGATGTGGGCACCGGGTTCCCACACGGGCAGCACGGTGCCGGGCGGTGCCGACAGGGTCAGACCGACGACTCCGTCGGCCTCCCAAGTCACCCGTGTGACGCGCACGGTCGGTTTTTCGGGTGCGCTCGTCATACCCCTGACTCCCAATCGTGGTTTCTCAGAAGAGGTCGAAGTACTCGCGCTGTTCCCAGTCGGTGACCGTCCGCTCGAAACGGGCGATCTCCGCCCGCTTGATCGCCGCGTAGTAGGTGACGAAGCGAGGGCCCAACGCTCGTGTCAGCTCGGCGTCGGCCTCGAGCGCGCGCACGGCCTCGCCGAGGTTCGTGGGAAGGTGTCCCGCATCCGTGGTGTACGGGTCGTCGGCCGACGGGTCGAGGGGCAGCTCGGCATCGATGCCTTCCAGCCCGGAGTGGAGCTGGGAGGCCATGTACAGATACGGGTTGGCCGCGGACTCGCCGACCCGGTTCTCCAGGTGGGTGCTCCCGTCCTCGGCGGATCCGACGAGGCGGATCATGGCGCCGCGGTTGTCGCGGGCCCAGGCGATCCGGTCGGGGGCCATCGAGTACGGCTGGAACCGCTTGTAGCCGTTGATGGTCGGGTTGGCGAACACGCACGCTGCGCTCGCGTGGGCGAGTTGGCCGGCGATGAACTGGCGGCCCAGTGGCGAGATCATGCCCTCGCCGTCGGCCGCGGCGAACACGTTGCGGCCGGTTTCGCGGTCCAGGAGGCTCTGGTGCAGGTGCCACCCGCTCGACTTGCTGTCCGGGATCTGCGGCCGGCACATGAAGGTGGCGTGGTATCCGCTGCGGCGGGCGACCTGTTTGATCGTGCTGCGCAGCAGGACCATGGCGTCGGCCGAGCCGAGCCCGACGGCCGGGTCGAGCGTCACCTCGAGTTGGTTGGCGCCGTACTCGACCTCGACACTGCGCAGCTCGACGCCCATCCGGTCCAGCACCTCGCGGATGCGCCGCGTGGCCGGCTCGATTTCGTCGGCGCGATCCTCGGCGAGCAACTGGTTGCCGTGGTTGATCGGTTCGACCGGTGTCGGGTAGGTACACCGGCCGATGCCGTCGGAGTTGGGAAAGTGCTCCGCCCGGCGGTAAAGGTGGAATTCGATCTCCAGGCCGGTCAGGTAGCCGAACCCGCCGGCGCCGGCCCGGTCGAGCGCGTTCCGGAACACGCTCCGGCTGCAGAACGGCACCTGCTCGCCGTTCTGGAAACGCAGGTCGCAGAGGATCCGGGCGGTCCCGTCGGCCCACGGGATCAGGTGGAATGTCGTCGGGTCCGGGACCATGACGACGTCGGCCGCGCCGGCCATCTCGGCCACGCCGAGCCCGCCGTCGGCGTTGAACGCCGCGAACACGGTCGCCCCCGAGGTGTCCTTCGACAGAAGCGTCGACACGCACCTGATCCCGCTCCGGAACGCCGCCGGCAGACCGTCGCCCGGGATCGTCTTTCCCCGCAGCAGGCCGTGCTGGTCGACGAACGAGAGTCGTAGTGACCGCAGGCCCTCCTCACGGACGCGTTCCAGGACGGCACGGCCCGCGTCCCGCTGCTCTTCGGTCCACAGGCCGAACTCGTCGATGAATCCCACGGTCCCCGCCTCAGGTCCGGTCGTACGCGTCGGGCAGTTGCGAGCGGTCGGGCTCGACGGCCGAACCGGGAACCCCCGCGGGGCCGGTGGCGAGCGCGGCGTGCAGTTCGGAGGCCCAAGGGCTGGCCTTGCGTAGCTCGGCGATCGACCGCGCCCAGTACGCCTCCCACTCTCCGGTGGGACCGATGCCGTCGAGCGGGATGGGTCCGCGGCTCTCCACGTCGGCGCTGTCCGTGAGGAGGGTCTCGGGGTCGCCGCCGTCCGCGACAGTGTCGATGGCCTTGAGCGCCATCCGGCGGTACGTGACGATCGCACGGTCGGAGCGGCTGAGGTGCTCGCGGCTGCGGTCGTAGATGTAGCCCTGTCCCTCGACGGCCATCTGGTCGTGGACGTTGATGTCCTTTCCCAGGCCGGTGTAGGTCTGGGTCCGCTGTTCCTGGAAGTCGAACCGGTAGTTGTTCGCCCGGTTCCGCAGCGGCTTGTAGTCGGGGAGGGTGATGCCCTCGAGCCGCTGGGCGCGCATGGTCTCCTTGTCGACCGGCTCGTCGAGGCTGGTGAACATTGCGTACCAGTAGCAGGAGACGTCGTCGATCGGCACGTGCCACTGGGTGATCGTCATCGTCGCGCTCAGTGGGATGGTGATCCCGTGCGGGAACACCTGGTGGGTGATCCGCACATGGGTGGAGGACCCGTCGAGGCCGTCGCGGTCGAGCTTGCGTAGCGCGACGATGCGCTGGCCGTACTCGGTGCGGGCGTTGAGGATCTCCGGCCGGCCGTACTCGCGCAGGATCTTGGTCATCGGCAGGTCGGTGCCGAGCGAGGCGCCCCGGAACTGTTTGCCGTAGCCGTCGCCGGGGTCCTCGTCCTCCTCGAAGCGGTGCAGGTACGACGCGTGGGCCGGGTCGATGCCGACTTCGAGGGCCTGCAGCCAGTTGCAGTCGAGGTAGCCCTTGAACGCGAACGTGTACTCCTCCGGCGCGACGAAGCAGTCCAGCGCGGGCAGGCGGGGTAGGGTGCCCTTCCCCATGTAGGCCCACACAATCCCGTTGCGCTCCGTCACGGGGTACGAGCCGATCTTCACCTTGGCCCGTAGCGGGCTGTCGTCCGGTTCTGCCGGGGTGTCCAGGCACGAGCCGCCGGGGCCGAACAGCCAGCCGTGGAAGTAGCACCGCAGGCCGCCGTCCTCGAGCCGGCCGAGCGAGAGGTCGGCGCCACGGTGGGCGCAGCGCCGGTCGATCAGGCCGAGGTGCCCGGCGTCGTTGCGGAAGAGCACCAGGTCCTCTCCGAGTACCCGGACCGGCACGACGGGCCGCTCGGTCTCCAGTTCCTCGGACAGGGCCACCGGTTGCCAGTACAGACGCATCCAGTTCCCACCGGGCGTGCCCGGCCCCGTCTCGGTGATCTTCCGGTTGTCCTCAGCGCGCATGACAGCGCCTCCCTTATGTTCGATTAACGAACACATGGTTCATATGTGGGCACTGTAGGCAGCGCAGTGACCCACCGCAAGGGGCGAAGCCTGGATTTCTGCTACATTCGGCAACAGTTGTGCGGTAATCGAACGGGGGTGGCCGTGGCGAAGCTCAACGCGCGCGACGAGTCGCGGCGCCAGAACCGCGAGACGGACGCGAACAGCCGGGCGGACTACTCCGAGGCACTCGAACGGGGCCTTCTCGTGCTCACCGCCTTCGACCGGGGCGATGAGCGGCTGACCCAGGCGCAACTGGCGCGCAAGCTCGACCTCCCACGGGCGACCGTTCGCCGGGCACTGCTGACCTTGACGCACATGGGCTACGTGGTCGCCGAGGACAAGATCTACCGGCTGGCGCCCAAGGTGCTGACTCTCGCCACGGCCTACCTCACGACCAACCCTGTGAGCCGGGTGCTGCAACCGGTCTGCGACGTCCTCGCGGAGGACTTTCAGGCCTCCTGCACCGCCGCCGTGCTCGACGGCCCCGCGGCCGTGATGATCGCGCGAGCGCTGCCGCGCCAGTCCCTCGCGATCGGCCAGGGCATCGGTTTCCAGGTGCCGGCCGTGCGGTCGGCGCTGGGCAGGGTGCTGATCAGCGGTCTCGACACCGAGCAGCGCCGCCGATACCTGCTCGACATCGAGACCAGCGACGAGACGCTGCTGGCGGAGATCGAGGCCGCTGTCGCGGACGTCGGAACGCAGGGCTACGCCTACGTGGCCCACGAGGTGGAAGCGGGCTTCCATTCCGTCGCGGTTCCGCTCCGGCGATGGGACGACACTCAGATCGCGGCGCTGAACGTCGGCGCGAACATCGAGCGGCTCTCCCAGGAGGAGATGCTCGAACGGGTGCTGCCGATCCTCCTCGCGACGGCGAGAAAGCTCCAGCCGCAACTGGTGTGACCCTGCGGCGGACCCGCGACCGGCTGCGGACCGGTCGCGGACGTCCACGCCGGCATGCCGATCGTTATAGTGAGGTCTTGTAAATGAACGGCCGGCCAATGCGTCGGTCATCTGTTGACCTGACACGCGAGCATCGGCATGCTCCGAGACTCCATGGGTCGGGCGAGATACAGCCAGCGGGGGAAGACCTGATGGACGTCACAGGCGCGCCGGCCGTCAAAGTGGTGCCTCCGGGAGGCGGAGAGAGCGTCCCCATCCCAGGGTTCGGCGCCGTGTTCAAGCTCTACGGCCGCGACAACGGTGGAGAGGTGGCCATCGTGGAGCATCCGTTCGCCGTAGGCGCGATCACCGCACCGCATCGTCACACGCGGGAGGACGAGCATTCGCTCGTCCTCGAAGGCCAGATCGGCTTTCGCTCCGACGCCGACGAAGTGGTCCTCGGGCCCGGCGGCTACATCACCAAACCGCGTGGGCAAGTCCATGCCATGTGGAATGCCGGTGCCGTTCCCGGGCGGATCGTCGAGGTGATAACACCCGGAGGCTTCGAGCACTACTTCCGCGAGCTGGGAGAACTGCTCACCTCCCACGCCCAGGAGCCGGGGTCCGGCATTGATCTGCACGAATCACCGGAATTCATGCAACTTGCCGTAAAATATGGCTTGACTTACCACGATCCCGACTGGCTCGACGACGTGGTGGCCCGCTACGGCTTGACCCGGCCAACGCACTGAAGTCCGCGAGCGCGTCACCGGTCACGACACGCTCGCGCACTTCATCAGCGCGACTGCCGCATCGCGCTCTCCGCGAGGCGCTCGAACTCCGACGGCGGCAGGAGCCCGGCAACCAGCTTCCCCGAGATGAGCCAGCTCGGCGTTGACCGAACGCCGAATCGGGCGCCGAGCGCTTCGGCCTCGGTGAGGGACGCCAGCGCGCTGCCGTCCGCCAGCGCGGCGCGGAGAGCGTCGAGATCGATGTCCAGCTCTTTCGCCTTCCGGTCGATCACCGCGGTGTCGCCGAGGTCCTCACCGAGTGCGAAATGCGCGGCGAAGAGGCGTCTGTTGAACTCATCGGAAACGTCGGGCCGATGCTGACGCACCCACGCGGACGCGGCCAGGGCCGCACGGGTGTCGGGGAGCCGTGCCGGCCAGTTCAGCGGCAGGCCTGCCTGGGCGGCCTCCCGCTCGAGCGCCGCGTACATCGGGCCTTGACGTGGCCCTGCTTCGATTCCCCCAGGTGGAATCTCAGGGTGTATCTGGAACGGCAGATGAACAACACGGAGTCCGTGCCGTTCAGGATCTGGTTTCTCTGCTGCCCGGCGTAGCAGAACGGGCAGAGAAGATCGAACCAGTGCAGGACCGTGCGCGGATCCACTGCCTCCGGCCGCTCCTCGTTCTTTCTCATGTTCATCGATCTCTCCAGTGCCAGCTCTTCGCCGTACCGAGTCGGCCCTCGACGGTGCTGAGCAGTTCCAGCCAGGACTTGGTGAACTTGTCCACGCCCTCGTCCTCCAGTACGCGGAACACGTCGGCGAGGTCGACACCCACGGCGGTGAGCCGGTCGAAGACCTTCTGTGCCCGCGTCCGGCGTAGGGCGCGCGAGCGCGTACATCAAGAGTGGGGCGCGGCGGCCACGCGACCCGCCGGGATCCATGCCGCGACGGCGCCGAGCGGGGCGTCGGCAGCACTCTCGATCGGGAGTCGGGCACGAAGCGCCGGTCCTCACCAGTGCCGTCGGTGAAGTTCTGCACGTGTTGATCTCAGGTGCGATCGGATGGCCGAATCTTGCGACATCACGCCTGGTCGCGGCGGAGCGAGGCGCATTACGTTACAGACGTTGACTGCAACGGAGCATGTCCGGACTTTCAAGGTCGCCCATGCGGGCCCCACCAGCGGCGCGACCGCGCCCTGTCCGCCGGACGCCTCGGTCGCTCGATCCGAACCAAGCCCATGTAGCGGCGGGTTTCGGTCCATTCGTCGGTTTGTTCCATCAGCACCGCGCCGACCAGGCGGATGATGGCTGCCCGGTCGGGGAAGATCCCGACCACATCGGTGCGTCGGCGGATCTCTTTGTTCAGCCGTTCTTGGGGGTTGTTGGACCAGATCTGCCGCCAGATCTCGCGCGGGAAGCCGGTGAAGGCCAGCAGATTTCCCCGGGTCTCATCCAGATGCGCCGCCGCATCCGGGTGCTTGGCCTCCAAACTGTCGACCACCCGGGCGTGCTGGGCGTGGACTTCCTCGGCGGCGGGCTGGTCGAAGATGGTCCGCACCAGGGTCGCGACCCACGGCTGGGCGGACTTGGGCACCTTGGTCAGCAAATTCCGCAAGTAGTGCGTGCGGCACCGCTGCCAGGCCGCACCGGGCAGAGTCGATCCGATCGCCTCGACCAGACCGCGGTGGGCATCGGAGATGACGAGCTGGACCCCGGACAGGCCCCGGGCGACCAGACCCCGCAAGAACGCCAGCCAGCCGGCGCCGTCTTCAGATGAGGTGACCTCGATCCCGAGGATCTCCCGGTGCCCATCCGCGTTCACCCCGGTCGCCACCAGGACGTGGACGTTGACCGTGCGCCCGCCTTCACGGACCTTCTGCGTGAGGGCGTCCATCCACACGAACGCGTACGGGCCGGCGTCCAGCTCGCGGTTGCGGAACGCGGTGACCTGGGCGTCCAGGACCTTGCTCATCTGGCTCACTTGGCTCTTGGAGATGCCCTTGATCCCCAGCTGCCCGACCAGCTTGTCCACCCGCCGCGTGGACACGCCCAGCAGGTAGGAGGTGGCCACCACCGAGATCAGGGCCTGTTCGGCACGGCGGCGGCGTTCCAGCAACCACTCGGGGAAATACGATCCGGACCGCAGCTTCGGAATCGCCAGCTCCACCGTGCCGGCGCGAGTGTCCCAGTCCCGTTCCCGATACCCGTTCCGCCGGTTCGTGCGGCCCTCGCTACGTTCGCCATAGCCGGCCCCACAGATCGCGTCGGCTTCGGCGCTCATGAGCGCCTCGGCCATCGTCTTGACCATCCTCCTGAGCAGATCCGGCTCACACGCCCCGATCTGCTCGGCGAACCAGCTTGCAGGGTCCACACTGTCACTGACGGCCATCGCGTTGGTCTCCTTCGTTGATCATCCATCTCGAAGGATCACGCGATGGCCGTCTCAGTTCACGACGCCACGCCTTCTACCAGCGGAAACCCGTACACCACATCCGTGGACGCAACCGAAGGTGGCTCTGGCCGGCGACGGTGATGAGAACCCATCACTGTGGAGTGCTCCCTCTTCTCTGCAGGTCAGACACCCAGTTGCCTTGACTGGCGAAAGCCCGGCACATGGCCGCGTATATCGGGGGGTAAGGCACATGGTCACCAGAGATCGTGAGGTGAAGGCCGCGAGGCGGCTTCCGTCCTTGGCCGTCGTCGTCTGCTCGGCGTTGTTGGCGGGGGCGCCACAGCCGCAGCACCATGTAGGAGAGATCGCCCACGCGACGTCAGTTGGTCGGCCGTCCGGCCACGGCTGCGTGCCTGACGGGTTCCCTCCTGAGGGCCAGGCGTACGCGCAGATGGTCTGTCGGGAGATCAGGCCTTGGCTTCCCCGCAACAGCGGATCAAATGAAGCGCACATCGTACGGTCGGCCGGTCCACACGCGACGTTGCGCCAGCGTGTACGACATGCCCGAGGATCCACTTTCAGAGCACATCGAGAGGCGACGGTCGGCAAGGGGCATCCCAGCGCGTCGGAAGTGCGCACGCCTCGTATGAGGCCGCAGCCTCCGCGGCACGTCTCGACCCACGCCCCGGTCTCCCCGTCTAGGTGTACTCGGCCGTCAGTTTGGTGACACTCGGCTGATGGGTGGCTGTCCGCCGAGGGCGGTGTGGGGGCGGTGGGTGTTGTAGTACTCCAGCCAGGGTGCCAGGGCGTTGGCGCGGTCGGTGTTGGTGGTGAAGACCTGCCGGTAGGCCCATTCGGTGGTCAGGGTGCGGTTGAACCGTTCGACCTTGCCGTTTTGCCAGGGGCAGTGCGGGCGGATGAGTTTGTGGCGGGCACCGAGTGCGTTCACTGCGGCGGCGAAGTCGGTGCTGTTTCGGTAGGCGAAGGCGTTGTCGGTGATCACTCGTTCGATCCCGGGTATGCCGTGGGAGCGGAAGAAGCCGGCCGCGCGCTGCGGGAAACCGGCGCGGGTGGTCCCTTTTTCGTCGGGGAGGGTCTCGGCGTAGGCGAGCCGAGAGTGGTCATCGACGGCGGCGTGGACGTAGTCATAGCCCAGGGGTGTCTTCTTGTGCCGCTGGCCGGCGGTGGCGGCCCGGCCGTGCGCACGCCAGCCGCCGCCGTCAGGGATACGGCCGATCTTTTTGACGTCCAGGTGCACCAGCGCGCCGGGGCGGTCGTGTTCATAGCGAGTGGTGGTGTGCCGGCTCGCCCGGATCTGCTGGCCGGTCAGCGGGTCGCATTCGGACAGGCGCGGCTGGTGGCGGCGGCGCAGGATGCGCGTCACGGTCCGCTCGGGCACCCCGGTGGCCGCGGCGATGTGGGCCGGTCCGCGTCGCAGCTCAGCACGGCATGCCACCACCTGGTCCTCCAGACGGGCAGGGGTGCGGTTGGCGACCTGGTGCGGGCGGCAGGACCGGTCAGCCAGCCCGGCCCAGCCCTCAGCGTCGAACCGTGCCACCCACCGGTGCGCGCACTGCCGTGAGACGCCGAGTTCACGCGCCACATGCGCCACCGGGCGGCTATCGAAGCGGACCCGCTCGACCAGCAGCCTGCGGCCATGGAACGTCAACCGTGCATTAGCGTGGGCCATGAAGACCTCCGTGATGGGTGAAGACGGCTATCTCCACCGCACTCGGAGGTCTTCTTCTTGATCAACCACCAGCCCCGGCGTGTCACCAATCCCCCGGCCAAGTACATCTAGGAGCATGGGTTCGCGGCCTTCTCACAGTTCTCGCCCCGAGCCGTCACCGGACCCTCGTATCGCGAGGCCGGTATCGCCGCCGCGGCCCGATGCTTCCCGGCCCGCGGTCGTGGCGTCGTCGTTCTCCCTGAGGCGCCGTACGGAGAAGCCGCTGCGGCTTCCGCTGACACTCACGGTTCTGTTGATGCTCGCGATCTCGATGCTCGTGCTCAGCGCCGGTCGCTTCCCGGCTCTCGCGCGGCACGTGAGCCGACTTTCGCGGCTGAGGCCCACCCGTCATGCGCCGGCTGCGTACGAGGTCGTCGCCTCAGATGAGGTGGACCGACGCCCTAAGGTGCGACCGGACCCTGGCGACCCCACCCAGGGCTGGTCATGTGCGGGGCCGATCGCTGTGGACGTGGCGTCTGCTGGAGGCGTGATCGGGGTGTGCGGCGCCGACGGCGTACGCGCAGTGCTGAGGGCCCTGACGGCCTCGACCCGTCACACCGTCATCATCACTGCGGACTGTGCAAGAGAGCTGTACGGAGAGGACGTCCCCACGGAGCATGCGACCGTGGCAGCCACGCTCGACGAGGCGATCGGCCTCGTGCACGCCGCGTCGGTGGAACGGATCAGAACCGAAGAGGACGGCGGCTGGGAGAACGACGGGCGGCAAATCTGGCTATGCGCGAAAGCCGACGCCCAGCAGGCCCGGCTTCGCTCCCTGTTCCAAAGCGCTGGCCGATACGGAGTCCACGCCGTGTTGCTCGGACATTGGCCCTACGGTTTGTCGCTCACCGTCGGCGACGACGGAAGGATTCTGTCCGCTCCGCCGAATGCTCAAGAGCTGACCGACTCATACCTTGCCACGATCCCACCGGAAGCGGCCGAGGTGTCATCCCCCCGCGCGCTTCCTGAGACGGCCGGGGCGAGTACTGATACGCCGCCCATCGGTGCAGGGCCTGCGGTGGAGGCGACGACGGGGTTGCGTCTGCTGATCCTCGGCCCGGAAGCGATCCAGGTCCGTGGCGACGAATTGGCAGGCCTCTTGGAGCGCCGGTTTTCGTGGGAAGTTGCAACGTACCTCGCCTGCCATCCGGACGGCGCCACAGCAGACGCCATCATTGAGGATCTATGGCCGAGTGAGTCCCTGATGAGCGCCCGTAAGCGGTTCACTGATGCTGTCTATCATCTACGACGCGCTCTCAGAACCGCGAGTGGTAAGCCTCAGGAGAAGTTCGTGGTTCTCCGCATGAACCGCTACAGATTCGACGAGAACGTGTTGGACGTCGATCTGTGGGACTTCAACGCTGCTGTAATCGCTGGCCGGTCCGCCTCGGATAACGTTGAACGTTTATCTCACTATCGGCGAGCGGTCGATCTCTACCGCGGTGAGTTCGTCCATGTCGGTGACGGTCTATGGGCGGAGACGTTCCGGCATGACGTCCGCCGTAAGGCCCTTGCCGCGTTCGAAGGAGCCGCCTCGTTGCTGGAGCAGCAGAATCCGGCGATGGCGATCACGATGCTGGAAGGCGCTCGCGAGATGATGCCATGGAGCGAAGAGGCCGACCGCCGCATCATGCGGATCTACCAGCGACTTAACCGTATGAATGACGTTAGGGTCGCCTACGAGGCACTCACCGAGCGGCTTGCTCGTTTCGGCGAGAAGCCAAGTGCTGAGACCCGGGAGCTCCTGCGCACGATGGCGGCGGCCGGTAACTCGATGAACTGACGGGCGCGAATTCTCGGGGTGTCATCGGTGGCCTTACCGGACGGCCCACCGAGTCGATCCCCTGTCTAGAAGCGGTGATGGCAGACCGCGCATCGACCCTGGTCATGCGCGGTCTCCATCTCTCGAATGAGGGGCCCGACATGCATGTGGTGTAGCACCTCTGCCAGATGTTCCGGCCGTGGCCTTTAACATCTGCCGTTTGTCGAGGTCGCATTAATCAATCAACTTACTTTTCCGCAATCCTATTTCGCATGTCTGCCGACTGCTGTTTGTGTTCCTTTCTACCGCTGAAGCCCGACCTGCTCTGCATGCAGGAGAGTGGCTCTGACCTGGGAAAACGCTAGAAAATTTGCCGCCTGGGGGGCTCCCAAGCGCGAAAGAGTGTGGTCGAATAGAAGTAGCGAAAGGGAAGCGATCGACCGGGGGAGAAGAAAATGTCGAGTCACGCTCTTGGGGAACTTCTCGTTATTGTCGACGTGCCTGATCTGTTGCCAGAGGTGCACGTCCAATGCTGTGAGCGGATGGCTGAGTTCGTGCCGTCCGTATCCACCAAGCGGGGTGCCCAATGCTCCGGACTGGTCTCCGATCTCGACGAGGTTCGTGAGCGCTTCCCTTCTGCCGCATGGTGCGAATGCATGGACGATGCTCTGTCCCATGGCGTCGCCCACGCCATTGAGAAGATTGGAAGCTTCACGGACGGTATGGAACATATCCAGACGGTGCGGAGCGCTGGCGAATCTGTAGATGTGTACTACCAGTGGGAGTCCGAGATCTACGTCTTCACGATCGACGGTCGCGTGGGGTCGCGTCTGTCGTTCGACGCGATCAGGGATGAGGAAGCGCGGCCTTCGATCTTCGCTGAACGCGCCGAACGCGCCGTCAAGGCCATTCGCTGGGCGGAGCAGGACTGGCAGAGCCGTAAGGCTCGCCCTGTCTTCTGATCGCTTTTGGTGGAGCGCGAAGCGGATTCGCGATCCACCAAAAGCGATCAGGAAGCCTAGACGTCATCTCTTGGGGGTAGAGACCAAATGTCACCGACACAATTGCTCGACCTGTCCGCTGATACTCCGGCGCGCCTCACCCTGCTGTGGCGCATAGACGCCGACCACGTTCTAAGTATCGGAAGCGACAGCCATACAAACGATGGCCGCATCCGCTACGCATATCAACTTTCCCGCAAGGGATGTGCGATCTTCGAAGGCCGTGACTTCTGCTCGGGCGGCAACGCGACGCCCACTGTAGAAGCGCTCGCCCATGCGGCAAGGTGCCTTCTCGGATTCCTCACCCTGCGGCCCGGAGACGTCGAAGAAGACTACTTCGCCGAATACACGCCACAACAACTCTCGTGGCGTGATGCCTTCGCCGAGGAGCTGTCGATCTACGCCCAAGACCGCTGCTGCGGCTACTGCGGAGCCGACCACGATTCGCCGACCCGTCTCCACTGCTAGACGCACCCGCCGGAAGGAGAAGAGCCATGGCATGCACTGCGTCACAACGACGCGCGACACCGCAGATCTACGTCGCCTGCCTGTCCGCTTACGTCGCCGGACGTCCACACGGCGAATGGATCGACGCAGACCAGGACGCCGACGAGATCCGCGCGGAGATCGCAAAGATGCTCGCGAGATCACCGGAGCCGGACGCCGAGGAATGGGCGATCCACGACACCAGCGGCTTCGACGGCGTGTCAATCGGCGAACACGAGTCCCTGGAGCGAGTCGCCGCGATCGCGCAGCTCCTCCTCGACTGCCCGGGGGCCGTCGTAGCGGCCTTTCTCGACGGGTGGGGAGACCGTGGCGCCGATGAGCTGATCTCGGCGTTCAAGAACGCTCACGGCGGGTGCTGGACCAGCGTCGAGGACTTCGCCGCCGAGGTTCTCGTCTCCGACGACGTGAAGCAAGCACTCGGCGAAGAGCTCTACGGCTACCTCGACCTCGAACGCTACGCGCAGGACGCCGAAGCCAAAGGCGGCTTCTCCACCGTCGGCACTCCCTGCGGCGTGCACGTGGTCTGGACGAACTACTGAGGAGGGGCGCCATGTGCTTCGGTGATCACCTTGACGGCATCTTCGGGTACATGCGTGCCGACGAGCTTCGCCCGTCGGACGTCCTGTTCGACCCGGCCCGCCAGGTCGTTGGCGACCCGCTGAAGACAGGTCCCAAGACCGTCGAAGTCAAGACCACGACCGGGCCCCACGAGTACGGCTCCGACACTCTCCTGTGGGTCTATCGGCCCGCTAAGACACATATGAGCTGCGGCGAGTGCGGCGCTGAGCCCGGTGTGCCGTGCAACGCCATGACCTGCTGCGCCCTCGAGATGCTCGCGGATGTCGCTGAGGCGGTGCGGGCACGCCACGAACGCTGACACAGCCGTCTCATCCCCACATGGGCCGGACGGGCGACCGTCCGGCCCACGGTCATGAGCGGATCAGCAGCCCGTCCACCACATCGGCGTGGGACGGCCCGTGAGCCTGTGCCACGCCGTCGAGACGGCCACTGCGTGCGCGGCAGGTGCGGGCGTGCGCTCGGTGGTGGCCGGGATGGTGGGAACCGCGGCAGCGCTAGCCGCGGTCGCGGTGGTGACGCGACGAATCCAGCTGACTCCCTGTCCTGTCATGCGTTGCACACCTCTTTCTCTTCGGTGGCGGTGGGCTCGCCCCGTACGGCGAGCCCGTCGCCAAGCCGGAACAGCGGCCTGGCGAGGTCAGCGATGGCGGGCATAGGGGCGGGTGAAGCCCACGACTCCGCCGGGGTAGTCGCGGTAGGACTGCACGCGTACGTTCGCCCCGGTGTGGGGAGCCACGAGCATGAGGCCGCGCGGAACGTCGTAAACGATGCCGACGTGTCCCGGCCCGGAGTGACCGGGGCGGTAGTCGAAGAACACGAGATCCCCCGGTGCTTCCTGGCCGGCTGGCACGCGGGGACCGAACCAGTACTGGGCGTCCGACAGGCGGGGGATCGTGATGCCGGCGGATCGGTACGCCATCATCGTCAGGCCCGAGCAGTCATAACCGGTGGGGCCGGTGCCGCCGTAGATGTACGGCTTGCCGAGCTGTGCCCTGGCGTAGGCGATGACTCGGGCTGCGATCGCCGTCGGGGCGTACACCGGGCCAGCCGAGTCACAGCCGTCCTCGGCGGGCTTGCCTGCGGCGTACGCACGTGCCTGGGCGATGACGTCGTTCACGTACGACCAGGAGTGGTTGTAGGCGAAGATCGCCCCACGTAGACGTACGGGCGCGCCGTTGGCTCTGAGGTAGCGCGCTGCGGCGGGAATGGCGTCGGCGGGATCGGTGATGTCCTTGCGCCCGTCCGTGTCGCCGTCCGGGGGTCACCGAATCCGCGTCCCTGCCCCAGCGTGCAGATCTTCCCGGGCGAGCCGGTACCGCACTGTGTGGGGCGCAGCGTGCTCCCCACGCCCGTCGTCACCCCATCACCGCCTCCGGCGGGTTGCCCGCCGTGGGAGGTGAGCTGCGAGGTCGGCAGGGCGATCGACTCTTGGTTCACCGGCCTGACTACGTCGGCGATTCCGCCGGTCATGGACTTCTTCGGCAAGACGTTGCTGACCACACCGGATCTGGACAGCCCATCGATGAAGCACGTCCAGTCGCTGTGGTCTGCCCTGCCCTCCGCGGCACTCCGATTCCCGAACCGGCCGCCGAAGTCGACTGGGGAACCTACGAACCCGCCATCCGCGAGTGGGAAACGATCCTCGGACGAACGGCACCCCAACCCACCGAACGCGGAACCAGGGGACAGCCCCGCCTGAGCGCCCGCTTCGTCGAGTGGATGATGGGCCTGCCCGCCGGCTGGGTCACTGACCTGCCCCTCACCCGCACCGCCCAGATGCGCCTGCTCGGCAACGGTGTCGTCCCGCAGCAGGCCATTGCCGCCTTCCGGAAACTCGACGCCCAGCTGTACGGCGACACGCCAGGCCCTTGGGTCGCGCCATCATGATCACGCGACTCCGAAACGAGTCCTGCACGGCAGCCGCACGATGATCGCGCGCCAGTCCAGCGAAGATCATTCCGGAACGAGTCACCGCTGCTGCGGAAGCCCTCTACGAGCGGCAAGCCAAGACGGCGATCAGCTCCGGAAACCCATGACGGACGAGTTCGGAACCGAGCTCTCAAGCGCCGGGCGGCAACAGTGCTCGGCGGTCGGCGGTCGGCGGCCGCGCGAACGGCTGTGGTTGCCGCATGCGGCATTGAAACTGCCGCATGACCGCGAGGTTACAAAAGGGCTGCTCAGGGGCTCCCAAGCCGGATTTAGCTCCGTACGGTCGCGGGTGCGGAACGGGCGCGGAGACACGCGGTATACCCGTTGCCCTGCCGGAAGCGGCGCCCCTTGCTCACCCCCGGAGCAGCCCGGGTGTTCTTGCGGGTCCTCCTCAGGGCCCGCGCCCGTTCCGCCGGAGAGGAGGGCACGTCAGCGAAAAGCAGCACAAATCATTCTGCTGATTTCCGCTTGCCCGCTTCACCCCCGCGCGGCCGCCACCGAGTCCTTCGACGAGACACCGACCGTGACCGGCGAACAGCTACCAAGTACACCGTCGGCCACGCGATCCCAACTGATCACGACGCTGGAGGACGCCACTCCGTGAAGACCGCCGAACGCACTCGCGACAAGCTCACTCTCGCCGAGGTCTGCGCCGAACTTGGAATCTCCCGCTCGACCTTCTACGACTGGCGCGCCAAGCAGAAGGCCCCACGTTGCATCACCCTGCCAAACGGCAGCCTCCGCGTTCGCCGCACCGAACTCGACCGCTGGCTCGAGGCACGAGAGGACTCCGCCTGATGCGCGACATCACCTACGACGTCCGCATCTACAAGACTGAGATCTACAAGGGCAAGAACGCGACGACCTACACAGTCCGCTGGAAGGTCGGGCCTAAGTGGTGGAGGAAGTCCTTCCGTCTCCGAGCGCAGGCGGACAGCTTCCTTGCCGAGCTTCGACCGGCGGCGAAGAAGGGCGAGGCGTTCAACCTCCTAACCGGCCGGCCGGTCTCCTGGCAGCGGGTGGAGAACGACATGACCTGGTACGCCTTCGCGTGTGCGTACGTGGACATGAAGTGGAAGACCGCGTCGGCGAAGTACCGGCATGACATCGCGTACGCGCTGACGCAGGCCACACCGGCGATGTACACGAGCGACAAGGGCAAACCCGAGGCCGCCGCTCTCCGTAGGGCGTTGTTCCGGTGGGCGTTCAACACCAAGCAGCGCGGTTCCCCGCCCGATGATGTCGCGCGGGTTCTGCGCTGGGTGGCCGACAACACCGCGCCCGTCTCGGAACTGTCGGATCCGGCGCTTGCCCCGCCGCGTTCTGGACGCCGCGACGACCCGGTTGGACGGGAAGCGTTCCGCGGCCAACGTCGCCCGGCGGAACCGGATGATCCTCGCCAACGCCATGGACTATGCCGTCAGCGAGCGGAAGCTATTGGAGACCAACCCGATTCGCGATCTGAAGTGGAGCGTCCCCAAGACCTCCACCGAGGTCGATCGGCGGAGCGTCATCAACCCACGCCAAGCGCGCGCCCTGCTGAGCGCCGTCGGGGCGCAACAGCCCAGCGGTCCGCGGCTCGTGGCGTTCTTCGCGGTGAAGTACTACTCCGCCCTGCGACCCGAAGAGGCGATCAGCCTGACCCGCGACGACGTCACGTTGCCGGACCTGGTCTGGGATGAGGACAGCCAGGAGTGGCAGGAGCCAGACGAGTGGTGTGAGTTGCATTTCCGCGAACCCACGCCCGACGCCGGCTGCGAGTGGACCGACGACGGCAGCCATCGCGAGGCACGCAAGCAGCTCAAGCACCGGGCCGAGGGGCACGAACGCCGCGTCCCCGGTCCTCCGGAGCTGACCGTCATCCTGCGGGCACACCTGCGAGACCATGTCGCCGACGATCCAGGCGCGCGCCTGTTCACCGGAGTTCGGGGCGGAGACCTGCCGTCGATCACCTATCGGCGCGCCTGGAGGCAGGCACGCCGGAAGGTGTTCACGGATCAGCAGTACGAGTCGCCGCTGGCGAGGCGACCGTACGACCTGCGTCACGCCTGCGTGTCTACGTGGCTCAGTGGGGGAGTGCCGCCGACCCAGGTGGCCAAGTGGGCGGGGCACACCGTGGACGTGCTGTTGCGGATCTACGCCTCGTGTCTCGAAGGCCAGGACGAGATCGCCAAGCGACGGATCGTCGAAGCGCTGGCCTGAAACTTCAGCACGTATTCGGCACAGATGGCCGCCGAGAGCCGGTCACAGCCGGAGACGGCCGGACCTCGCACCAACGGCGCCTGACCTCGAAGTCGCAGGTCAGGCGCCGTTTCGCATGTTGATCAAGCGGTGGGCACAGCTGGATTCGAACCAGCGACTCCTGGTTTGTAAGACCAGTGCGATCAAGGATCTAAGAGCCCTGGTGACCTGCGCAAACACATGCCGATCCAGTCGGCCCGAGGAGGGCACGTATTCGGCACGGTAGTCAGGAAAGGGCGGACGACCGCCTCGAAGCGCCGGTCATCGAGCGCTTGTCGCACGATGCCCACATCGCACAAGCCCTCGGCAAGGCCGGCGGGGGGCGAGTTGTGGCGGACCGATTGCAGCTCAATCGTCTCGTGTCGGCTGGCCCAGTCGCGTTGCCGCACGGTGTGCTTTCGGAGATCGCACCACCTATGCCGATCACGACACCGAGCTCGACCAAGGCGACGGCCGGCATCGGAGCTGCAGCACGCTGCATGGCAGTGGGCTATAGCCCACCGCGGCTTGGCCGGGAATCTCCCCTCCGGTAAATCGACCGCGGAACGCTTCGGTCGCCGGGAACGCCGGCGCCGCCTCGTCAAGCAGGCCGGAACAACCGGCCGATTGGACCTGACGGCCCACCAGTGATCCCGCCACCTAGAGCTTGTTCCGCCCCAGCTCCCTCCAGTGGATCATTCAAGGCTCAGGTGTGACGGTTGCGTTCGGCGGTGGCGGCTGCGATGTAGTTCGGGTGCTCCGGGAGGATCGGGGCGTGGAGGTCCGCACGTGTCGTCCCGGTCATACTTGGTGCCGCTGGTGAGTCGTTCAGTTGTGGTAGGCGGCGGCCGCGATCTGGACGAACGATCGGATCAGTGGATTGGCGTCGTCCTGGTTCCATGCCGCCGCCGTGCGGATCGGCGGCATGTCGATCAGTGGCACCACCGTGAGCCCCTCTGCCGGCTTGTGGCCCAGGAGAGTCATGCCGACCGTGCCGTTCCAGAGAACGGCTTGCTGGCATTCCTGAACGGTGCGCACCACCGGACCTTCGCGAAGTTCCCCGCCGTTCCAGTACGACTGCCAGATGGGGTCGGTGCCGTCGGGGAACCGGAACCAGCGGCGGTCGGCCAGGTCTGCCAGCTTCAGGCTGTCGCTCCGGGCGAGCGGATCGTCGGCGCGCAGCAGCGCGCCCACCGGGTCTGCGCGCAACTCGTGCACGGTCAGGCCGGTCTCGTCGAACGGCCTGCAGGTCAGGGCGACGTCGACCAGTCCGGCGTGCAGCCCGCAGGTGGGATCGGTCAGGTCGGTCTGGCGGATGCGAACCTCGACGTGCGGGTGCCGCTGGTGGTAGGCGACGGCTAGCCGGGTTGCGTTCGGGTCGGTGCTGTCACCCAGGATGCCGACGGTGATGGTTGCGGTGCCGGCCGCTGCGGCCACGCGTGCGCGTACCCGGTCGGACTGCTCGAGTAGGGCGCGCGCCTCCTCGAGCAGCACCGCCCCCACCGGAGTAAGCGTGACACCGGCGGACGATCGGTTGAACAGCGCGGCGCCGACCTCGGTCTCCAGCTGCTTGATCGCACGACTCAGGGGCGGCTGACTCATGTGCAGCCGGGCGGCGGCCCGGCCGAAGTGGAGTTCATCGGCGACCGCTACGAAATAGCGGAGTGTGCGCAGCTCCATGGCGCAACGATACCCGTACGGTATCGAGATCTCAGAATGTGTCTTGGACAGTGGTAGTGCCCTGGCAGTGGAATCGAAGCATGACTGACGAACCGAAAAGCACTGAGCCGATTGCCGACCCCGCCGTATCAGTGGTCGGTCCGGGCGACGGTGAGACGATCGTTCTGGGCACCACGAGACTGCGCGTCCTCGAAGACGGCAGCAACACCGGGCACCGCCTCGGGCTCGCCGAGTCCGTCCTCGCGCCGCATACCCCTGGACCGCCGCAGCACCGCCATGCCCAGCACGATGAAGGTTTCTACATCATCTCCGGCGCGGTGCGGTTCACCGTCGGAGACAAGGACTACGACGCGACCGCGGGCACGCTTGTGATGGTCCCGCCCGGAGCCCCGCATACCTTTGCCAACGTGACCGACCAGCCGGCCGTCATGCTCAGCACTTTCACGCCAGACCTGTATGTGCAGTACTTCCGGGACCTGCAGGACATGATCGCCAGCGGCCAGGCGTTGTCCCCACAGGCGAGCATCAAAAGGATGAGGCGTTACGCCACCGAGCCCGCGACCGACCTCGCGGAGAAACCGGAAGGATAACGCCGTCGGCCCGTCCTTCACCATTTTGTGTCGCACGAGCATCCAGGAGCCCTCCGACCTCGCACATAGGCGCGGTAAGGCTCCGATGATTCTTTCCGTTCACCGTCACGGAACCGCTGTCGGGCTTGTCCAGCCCCGTGATCATCCGCATGGTGGTCGACTTTCCCGCACCGTTCGGGCCGAGGAATCCCGTCACCATTCCCGAGTGGACGATGAACGACAGATCGTGCACTGCCGTCTTTCCTCCGTATCGCTTCGTGAGTCCTTGCGCCGTAATCATTTCTGGAGGTCTCCGAACTTTCTCCGAATGATGAACATCGTCACGTTCCAACGAAGAGTTTCGATCCGAGGAGGCCATCATTCAGGCGTGGCAGGACGCGGGGTCATGCGGCGTGCTCGGCGCACAGGCACCCGACGCCCGGCTCGATCCACTCCTGGCCGACCCACTCGGGATGCCGCTCGATCAGCAACGCCCGGACCTCGGCGACGATCTCGTCCTCGCCCATCGCGGAGTCACGCCGCCGCCAGGTCTCGTCGCGCAGCTCGCGCAGGTAGTCGCGGACGTCGTCGAGCACCTGCGGGCCGCCGATGTCACCGTGACCGGGAACCACCACCCGCGGCCCGGAGACGGCCAGCCGGTCCATCACCGCCAGCCAGCCCACGCCGGAGACGTCCGTGTCGTGCGGCGGAAGCCACGGGAAGATGGCGAACTGCCCGGTCTCGGCCAGATCCCCGGTGAACAGCACGCCGTCGTCCGGCACCTCGATCACCTGGTCGCCCTTCGTGTGGCCCCGGCCGGTGGGTCGGAGCCGTACGGTACGGCCGCCGAGGTCCAGGTCGTACCCGTCGTCGTAGACCTCATCAGGGGTGGGCACCTGAACGCCGTCGAGGCGGCGGACGATCGGGCCGCCGAGGCCCCGGAATATCTCCAGGTAGCCCGTCCCCTTCGTCTTCAGGTCGTCGGCCTGGGCGCGGTTGACCAGATAGGTGGCCTGGCCCGCGAACACCTGCGCGCCGAAGGCGTGCTCGGGGTGGAAATGCGTCGTGGTCAGGTACAACTGACGGCCCTTCGCCACCTCGGACGCGAAGGCCAGGACCTGCTCGGCGTTGGCGACGCCCATGCCGGTGTCGACCACCAGTACGGCCCGCGTACCGCCGATGATGCCGATGTTGGGCACCAGTTCGACCCGGTGGTTCGGGATCACCAGGAGGTCGGGAGCGATCTCCTCGGCGCCGGCGACCTGCACGGCGGGGTCGATCCTCGGTTCGTCGATCATTGATTCGTCAGTCATGCTCCGATTCCACCGGCCGTGCACCGGGGCCGTCCAAGACCGGCTCGGTGGTGCCGATACCGTCCGGGTATCGTCGCGGATCACAGAGCTAGCACACGGCGCCACTTCGTGGCCGTCGCAGATGCCGTGCTCTCGCGGTACCGCTCCTTTTCCTGGGTGAGGGACAGCAGGTGCTCGCTCCTGTCCCACAGCTGCCGGCAGAGGTTCTCGGCGCGGGCCTGGGGATGGAGGCGCCTGGCGGGCTTGCGCTTCTCGTGGTCGGTGCCGGAGAGCCAGTCCGTGCCGGGGCGGCCCTCGGCGAGCCGGCTCAGTTGCCCGGCGGCCTTCTGCGGTGTCGTCATCAGCAGCCGGGCGATGCGGTTGCCGTACATGCGATGCACGAAGTTTCCGGAGCCGGAGGCGAAGTTGGAGGCGACGGTGCCGGGGTGGAGGGCCGCCGCGGAGATGCCTTGGCCGTGGTGGCGGCGGTGCGGTTCCCGGGTGAAGAGGATGTTGGCCGGCTTGGCGGTGCCGTAGGCGCGCTGCGGGGTGAATGAAGCTGCCCCTGGCAGGCGGCGTGGATTACCCGCCCGCCAACTGCTCCGGTGCGGCGGGATGGTCGCCGAACCCCGCGCAGGAGCCGCCTTGGCCCAAGCCGACCGACGGCGATAGGTCTCCGGATGCCTCACCTACTCGCGCTCGGCGACCATGTGCCGGCATTCCAGGTCAGATCTGTACCGGCTTGGTTCGGGCCGTTGGTTCATCGCGTATCCGGCGCCGGTAGCGCAGTGGTGAGTCTCCCACCTCTCGTTTGAACGCGGTGCTGAAGGCGCTTTCGGAGGCGTAGCCCAGGTCGGAGGCCAGCGACGCGATGCGGACGTCCTGGTCGCGGAGGGCGCGTTGTGCCAGGAGCATCCGCCAGCGGTTGAGGTAGGTCAGTGGTGGTTGGCCCGACACGGTTCGGAAGCGTTTGGCGAAGGACGTTCGTGACATCGCCGCGGCGCGTGCCAGCTCGGGTAGGCTCCAGGGCTTTTCGGGTGCGGCGTGCATCAGGTCGAGTGCCGGGCGCAACCGTTCGTCGGTCAGCAGCCGTAGCCATCCCGGGGGGAGTTCGGCATGGTCGATGTAGGCGCGCAGGACTTCGAGCAGCAGGAGCTGGCCGTACTGCCGGATCGCGAATTTCGCGCCGATCCGGTCTGCGGTGACCTCATCGAACAGCCGGTCGAGGCTGTCGCGCAGGTTGGTCGCGGTGGTGGCGGATGCGCGGACGTGTCCCACCGGCGGGAGCGCCTGTAGCAGCAGTGCCCGGCCCGCCGGGTTGAGATCGACGGCGATGCCGATGACGACGTCGTCGGTGCCGCGGTCGGCGCCGGCGAGCCGCGTGAAGTTCTCCTCGGGCACGATCTGTCGGCGCGGTCCGTCGCCGCTGCCGCCCTCCTGCTCGAGCCAGGATCGGTTGTTCAGGATGGCGACGTCGCCCGGCTCAAGCTCGATCGGCCCGTCGATGCCGTCGGTGGTCAGCCGGGCCCGGCCGTACACCATCGCGATGAACTTCAGCGGGTCTTCGATGGGGGCGCGAGCAATTCACGGGTCCCGTGCCGCGAACCCGCCCGACACCAGACCGCGGATCTCGACGAGGTCGAAGACCTCGGATAGTTGGTCACCGACCATGCCCGTACTTTCACGAAAGAAATACGCATTGTCAATTATTCAGAGTATGAACTCCTCGGCGCAGGCTTAGGGGCATGACACACAGGCAGCACCCCATCGGATCCGGCTTCACCGCCGCCTCGACCGCTGATGAAGTCCTCGCGGGTATCGACCTGTCCGGCAAGAACGTCATCGTCACCGGCGGCCACGTCGGGCTCGGACTGGAGGCCACCCGTGCGCTGACCAAGGCGGGCGCCTCGGTCACCGTCGGCTCGCGCCACCCCGATCGCGCGGCACCGGCGCTCGCCGGCATCGAGCGCGTCGACATCGACCGGCTCGACCTGTTGGACCCGGCCTCGATCGACGCCTTCGCCACCCGCTACCTGGACTCCGGCCGTCCCCTCCACATCCTGCTCAACAACGCCGGGATCATGGCTCCCGCCGAGCGGACTCTGGACGCGCGCGGCTATGAGGCGCAGTTCGCGACCAACCACCTCGGGCACTTCCAGTTGACCCTGGGCCTGCTGCCCGCACTGCGCGCGGCTCACGGCGCCCGCGTGGTCAACACGACCTCCGGCGCCACGCGCATCTGCGACATCCGCTGGGACGACCCGCACTTCACCTCCGGATATGACGGCCACCTCGCCTACGGCCAGTCCAAGACCGCGAACGTCCTGTTCGCCGTCGAGCTGGACCGCCGGTGGGCCGAGGACGGGATCCACGGCTACGCCGCGCACCCGGGCATCATCGTCGGTACGAACCTGGGCGGCTCGATGCCCGCCGACCAGATGCAGGCCATGCAACGGGCCACAGGCCTGGTCGACGAGTCGGGCCGGCCGATCATCGACCCCGAGAGCGGAAAGAAGACGCCGCAACAGGGAGCCGCCACCATCGTCTTCGGGGCCACCAGCCCCCTGCTCGCCGACATCGGCGGCGTCTACCTGAAGGACAACGACATCTCGCCGCTGGACGACGCCCACGACCCGGGCGCGCAGGGCGCCGACCTGATCCGCTCGCAGAACGTCGTACCGCATTCCATCGACCCGCGGTCCGCGGGGCGCCTGTGGGAGCTGAGCGAGCAACTGATCAAGGCATGACCCTGTCCCGTCGAGGTGTTCCGCCGTCCGGCGACGGCGGGAGAAGGAGTCACGAATGTCAACGCGACCTGCGGATAACGCCCGCACGATCGTCATCACGGGCGGGAACGCGGGCCTGGGTTATGGATGCGCCGCCGCACTCGTGAGTTCGACCGATGGACCGTGGCACGTCGTCGTGGCGAGCCGGAACGCCGACCGTACGCGCGAGGCCGTAGACAAGCTGGCCGGTGCCATCCGCCCAGAGCACACAGCCGAGGCGATGTCGCTCGACCTCGCGTCTCTGGCCTCGGTCCGAGCGTTCGCCGCCGAGCTGGCCGGCCGGGTGGCCTCGGGCACGATTCCCCCGCTGCAGGCGCTGGTCTGCAACGCGGGAGTTCAGGCCGGGACCGAACAGACCCGGACCGCCGACGGCTTCGAATCCACGTTCGGGGTCAACCATCTCGGCCACTTCCTGCTCGTCAACGAGTTGCTCCCGGTTCTGCGGGCACCTGCACGGGTGGTCGTGGTGGCGAGCGGCGTCCATGACCCCGCGCAGAAGGCCGGCGTGCCCGTTCCCTCGTGGAACACCGCGCCCGCTCTGGCCCGCGGCGAGCTCGGGCCCGACGCCGCGTCCGACAACGCGTTCGTCGCCGGTCAGCGCCGCTACAGCACCTCCAAGCTGGCCAACATCTACTTCACCTACGCCCTGGCGCGCCGCCTGCCCCCCGGCGTCACCGCCAACGCGTACGACCCGGGCATGATCCTGGGCACAGGGTTGCAACGATCGGCTCCCGCCCCGCTCCGATTCGTCGCCAAGCACGTCCTGCCGCACGCCAAGCCCCTCGTGCGCCGGTTCGTGACGGACAAGCTCTATACGGCCGAGGAGTCCGGAGCCGTGCTGGCCTGGCTGGCGACGGCCCCGGGGCTGGCCGACACCACCGGCGCGTACTTCCACCAGCGTCAGGCCATCCGTTCGTCGGACGACTCCTACGACGTCGCACGCGCGGATCAGCTATGGGAAGACAGCGTTCTGCTGACCACCCGACCCAGCTGAAGCCCGACGCCGGCGTTTCGATTCGTCCAGCCGTCGCACGAGCCTCTGCGAGTCGCTCGCGCGGCTTGGCGCACGGACCTCTAATGCCTGAGCAGGGCGCGGGCCGCCTGGGCGATGTGGGCGTGGGAGATGCCGGCGGCGTCGATGAGTTCGCTCGTGGTGCCGGAGCCTGGCAGGTCGGTGACCGCGAGGTGGGCGAAGGCGGGCTGAGCGCCGGTGGCGCTGAGTGCCGACAGGACGGCCTCTCCGATACCGCCTTCGGGGTGGTGATCCTCGACGACGACGAGAGCGCCGGTTTCCCGAGCGGCGCGGGCGAGGGTGGTGGTGTCGATCGGCTTGATGGAGTACAGGTCGACGACGCGGGCCTGGATGCCGTCGGCGGCGAGGTGTTCGGCGGCGGCGAGGCACTCGTGGAGGGTGACGCCGGCGCCGATGAGGGTGACCTGGTCGTGTTCGCTGTGGCGGAGGGTCTTGGAGCCGCCTACGGGGAAGGTCTCGTCGCTGCGGTAGAGCACGGGATAGGCGCCGCGGGTGGTGCGCAGGTAGGAGATGCCGTCGAGGTCGGCCATGGTGGCGGTCAGGGCGGCCGCGGAGGTGGCGTCGCTCGGGTAGAGGACGGTGGAGCCGCGGATGGCGCGCATCATGGCGAGGTCTTCGACGCCCATCTGGGAGGGGCCGTCGGCGCCGATCTCGACGCCGCTGTGGGTGCCGCACAACGCCATGGTGATCTGGGAGACGGCCGCCATGCGGATGAAGTCGTGGGCGCGGGTGAGGAAGGCGGCGAAGGTCGTGGCGTAGGGGCGGTAGCCGCGGACGGCCATGCCGACGGCTTCGGCGATCATCTGCTGTTCGGCGATGTAGGTCTGGAAGTACCGCTCGGGGTGCGCCTTGGCGAAATTCTCGGCATAGGTGGAGTTGCCGACCTCGGCGTCCAGGGCGACGACATCCGGGCGGGCACCGAGGGCGGCCAACGCCGCACCGAAGGCGGTGCGGGTGGCGACCTTGTCGCCGATGTCGAAGCGAGGCAGCTCGACGGGGCGGACGTCCGGGGCGGGGGTGGGCGCAGGCGCGGGCGGCTGGAGACCACGTACGCGCAGGTGACGGAGGCCGCCCAGTGCGGCGACGGCGCGGTCGGCCATGTCCTCGGGCAGGGACTTGCCGTGCCAGCCCTCCTTGTCGGCGACCTCGGCCACACCGCGGCCCTTGACGGTCTTGGCGACGATGACGGTCGGGGCCTGCCCGTCGGCGGCGGTGGCCAGGGCCTGGTCGATCGCTTGCAGGTCGTGCCCGTCGATCACGATCGCGCGGCAGCCGAACGCCTCGACGCGGCGGGCGTAGGCGCCGGTGTCCCACTCCAGCTCGGTGGGGCCCCTTTGCCCGAGGCGGTTGACGTCGATGAGAGCGGTGAAGTTGGCCAGCCGGTGGTGGCCGGCCTTGTCGAGGGCCTCCCATACGGATCCTTCGGCCATCTCGCTGTCTCCGCACAGCACCCACACCCGGTAGGGCCGCCTTTCCAGATCCCGGCCGGCCAGCGCGATGCCGACGCCGTAGGCGATGCCCTGGCCCAGGGAACCGGTGGCCACGTCCACCCAGGGCAGCACGGGGGTGGGGTGCCCCTGCAGGCGGTGGCCGAAGCGACGGTAGGTCGTCATCAACTCGTCGTCGCTGACGACGCCGGCCGCTTTGAACATCGCGTACAGAAGAGGAGAGGCATGCCCCTTGGAGAAGATGAGGTGGTCGCCCTCAGGGTTGCCCGGCGCCTCCCAGTCGTAGCGCAGGTGGCGGGTCATCAGGACCGCCATGAGATCGGCCGCGGACAGGCTGGAGGTCGGGTGCCCGGAGCCGGCCGCGGTGCTGGCGCGTACCGAGTCCACGCGCAGCTGCTGCGCGAGTTCGAGGACCTGGGACAGGTCGCTTCCGGGATTGAGCGTGGTGGTCGGCGCTGTCGTCATGGTGAGAGCCTTTCGTGGGCGGCCGGCGAGCGGTCGCCGATCCTCGAAGGAGCGGTGACAGCCCTGCCGTGAACGAGGGTCAGAGGGTTCGGACCCAGGCGTCGGTGGTGGTCGCTTGGGCCTGGCCCGGGTCACTGTTCCGCCAGCTCACCGAGCAGCGACAACGCCTCGTTGATGGTCGCCAGCTGCTCGGGGCTGAACCGTCGGTCCATCTCCTCGGCGAGCCACGAGCGTCGTTCCCGGCGATCACGCGCGATCCGGTTCCGACCCTCGGCACTCAAGGTGATGATCCGCCGGCGGCCGTCGTCGGGATCGGGCCGGCGCTCGATCAGCCCGGCCTCGTCCAGCGACTTGAGTGTCGCCGTCATCGACTGCGACCGCACGCCTTCGGCGATGGCCAGAAAGGTCGTGGACGACGCGCCGTCCTTCTCCAGTCGCAGCAGCACCGACCGCTGCGACGGGGTCAGGCCCCCGGTCGGCGCGACACTCAACCGGCGGATCAGGCGGCGGACCATCGTGGCCAGATCCTCGGCCGCCGCCTGCGCGGCGTCCGACGCCCGCCCCGTCGATACACCCGTCATCACGACACCTTTTCTCAGCTTTCACGGCTGCCAGGCCGACATAAGTAGGTAGCTTACCTGATAAGCCTATCTACGTAGCATGCCTACATACTTTCCCGGGTGCGGAGCTCGTTCCGAAGGCTCATGGCAGCGGGTCGCATGGCTTTTCAGGAGACCTCCCACCACGGCTCCGTGCCCTCGACGGCGACGAACTCGTGGAAGTCCATGTTGTCGATCTCCAGGTTGGCCGCCATCGTGCCGACCATTCGGCAGGGAAGGACGGCGGGCTGGCCCGGGGTGTCGTAGAGGTCGACAACGGTCAGCGGTGGGCCGACCTCGATATGCTCCTCGACGGCGAACAGCGCCCGCAGCCGGTGGATCTCCTTGTCGGTGAGCAGCCCGGCCCCGGTATGCAGCGTCCGGCGCGCGGAGTGGAGCGGGTCGCCCTTGTGGCCGCGGTGTTCGTGGATGGCCTGCTGGACCCGGCGCCGGCACCGATCGAGCGCGTCGCCGGCCAGCCGGACCGCGTGGAAGGGATCCATGACCGCGACCGCGTCGGGGAGCTCCTCGGTGGTGGCGGTCTTGAAGCCGCTGAACCCGTCCATCGCGACGACCTCCACGCCGTCGCGCCAGGCGTCTGTGCGGGCGGCGAGCCAGGTCTTGAACACCTGCTTGCCGGGTCGTCGATCAGGACCCGCTTGCCCTCGGCGAGGACGGCGTCGTTGGCGGTGTTCCACGCGACCCCGAGCCCTTCGGCGACCCGGGCGACGGTGAGGTGTCCGACCACGATCCCTTCTAGCGCCCACCGCAGCCCGCAGCGCGACAACCTGGCCCGCGGCTCGGCCGCCAGTGAGGTGTCCTGGCGCCACACCTGGCCGCGGCCACCGCATCGGTACCGGCGGATCGTGACCAGCAGCGTCGTGGGCCGCCAGCCGAGCGGCTCGTGGGCCAGGCGCCGGGTCACGGTGTCCCGCGGGGTCCCTTCACAGCCGCAGCGGTGACACCAGCGGTCGGGTTCGACGACCCGGTACGCGAGGGCTGCGCGCTCGGGCTCGAGGCGCTAGCCGGTGACGACGAGCCCAAGCTCGTCGAGGCGGCAGAAGGTTGTCAGATCGGGGTGGGCGAACGCATCTATGCGCTCACCGACGGTGGCGTCGGGCACGTGGCGGTTCTTTCAGGATGAGCGTGTAGGAGCCTTTCCCTCTGGAAACCTCGACATCCATCTGGGGCCGCCGCGCCGGCTACACCCTCATCTGGCGAAGAGCCGCTCTAGCCGCGACTACACCCCAGTCCCTGGGAGTAAGTCATCTGTCGAGGGATCCGCGATCACGGCCGATGGCGGAAGCTGATGCGCATCAGCCGACTGTCAGTCCAGTCTTCGAGCCGAGTCGGCCGGATGGTGCCGGGGTCGTGGGGCTGATTGAGATCCGCCACGATCTCGGCCAGCACGGCCTGACGTTCAGCTGGGTCGGTGACAGGCGTGGCCCGTGCAGGCAGATCTGCGCGGATCCCGTTCTTGAGGTGGAAGGTGAAGTTGGGATTGGCGAGAAGGTTCGCATGCCAGTCGGTCGCGGCACCGCCGGCGCCGCTACACAGGTAGGTGGTGCCCGCAGCTCGGTAGAAGAAGATCTCGATGCGGCGTGCTCGGCCGGTGCGGCGCCCCAGCGTCGTGATGTCGATGATCCGTTCGCTGGTGCCCGCGGCGGGGGTGATCTCGATGGCTCGTCGGATGTGATCAGGCAGGTCTGATAGAGACGCGTCCCGTGCGGAGTCGTTCGACCCGGTCGTGTCTGGAGTGCTCATGCGGCCTCGGCCTGAAGGGCGGGGCCGAGGAGGAGTCCACCGTCGATGACGTACTCCGACCCCGTGATGAACGAGGCGTCCGATGACGTGAGGAACAGGAGAAGCCGGGTGACGTCGGTCGGCTCCCCGAGCCGGGGGATGGCGAACGGCTCGGGTGAGTAGAAGTCGGCGATTGCCGCGGTGGCGCCGGCTGCTGGTTCGTGGATGAAGGAGGTCGCGATCACGCCGGGGTGGATGGTGTTCACCCGAATGTGATCGCGGCCGAGCTCGAGCGCTGCCGTTCGGGTGAGGCCTCGCACAGCCCACTTGCTGGCGACGTACGGCGCGTAGTGCGCCGTGCCGCCCAGGCCCATGGTCGAGGCGACGTTGACGATGGCTCCCCCTGCTGCGCGGCGCAGAGCGGGGGCTGCGACCTTGATGCCGAGGAAGGTCCCTGTGAGGTTGATGTCGAGGATGCGCGACCACGTGGCCTGCTCCGTGTTCTCGATCGTTGCAGGCGGATTCTGCACGCCCGCGTTGTTGACGAGCACATTCAGGGCGCCGAAGGCGCTCTCGGCGGCTAGCACAGCGGCGGCCCACGAGCTCTCGTCGGTAACGTCAAGGCGGGCGAAGCGAGCGCGGGTCCCGAGCTCGTCGGCGAGAGCGGCGCCGCGTTCCGCGTCGATGTCGCCGATCACCACGTTCGCTCCCTCCGCGTGAAAGGCGCGCACGTGGCTCGAGCCCTGGCCGCCGGTCCCACCGGTCACGAGCACGGTCTGGTTGTCGAAGCGGGGCATCAAATGTTCCTTCGGTACGTGGGGTGAATGACCGGGATCACCAGTGATGAACGGCGGCCAGTGGTGAGCCGAACGACTCACCATTCCCTCGACACTAGGTCGGCGGCAGTGGCGAGTCAAGCCACTCACCTCGTATGCTCGGCCCATGAGCAGGGTCGTGACGACGTATCACCAGCGCGTCGCCCAGGAGAAGCGCGCGCTGATCGTGACGGCCGCGACCGCACTGTTTCTCGAGTTGGGCTACGACCGGACGTCGCTGGCGCGGATCGCAGAGTGCTCGGGCGTTTCGCGGGCCACCTTGTTCAAGCAATTTCCGACCAAAGCCGCCCTGTTCGACGCCATCGTGACCGAGTCCTGGTCGACCGCTGACGAGGAGGATCCTCCGCCCGCAGGCAACGTCGTTGACGGGCTCAGCATCATCGGTCGCCGTTACGCCGAGCTGCTAGGCCGCGCCCAGATGACCGACCTGTTCAGGATCGTCATCGCCGAGCTGCCGCGGTTCCCTGAGCTGGCCCGAGCGCAGTTCTCGCACGGGAAGATGCCCTACTTCGAGTCCGTACGCAGCTACCTCCTGGCTGAGCACGAGGCGGGAACGGTGCGGGTCGAGGACGTGGACCTCGCAGCCACCCAGTTCCTGGGCATGATCTCCAACTACGTCTTCTGGCCGACACTCCTAGTGCCGGGCTGGGAGGTGAGCGCCGAACGCGTCGCTCAGGTAGTCGACGAGGCCGTCCGCACCATCGCCGCCCGGTACGCCGCGACTGGACCAGAGGCGTCCACCAACGACTGAGTCCCGCCGCCACCAAGGGAGCTGATGCCTGTCGCGCGGACGTCCCCTACGTACAAGTCGCCTCGACCTGCGCTCTCCGTCATCCGCGTGCCTCGTGTTACTCCACGCGGCTGACCAGCGAGGACGCGCGACCACAGCCCGCTCAGAAGGTCACCGCACAAGAGCCACACCCATCGACACGAACGGGGCAGGGGAGAGGGGTATGGCCCGGAGCCGAGTGCGGCGGTCGTGGACTCGGAGTAGGGCGCTGCTACTACCGCCGCCGTGGTCGCGATGCCCGAGATGACGACTCGGCCGTCGCTCACACGGTCCCGGGTGCAGGACAGAGCTCATGCGAGGGTGGCGTTCGGTCCGGTGGAGGTCGTCGGGCGCAAGCCGGCCGGCGGGTTCCGGTCGTCGACTTTTTCGGCGGTCACTGTGCTGTCGTCGGCTCTGGTGGGTTGTGGGTCCGGCGGTAGGCCACCGGAGACAGGCCCACGTGGGTGTGGAACTGTTTGCGCAGTGCGACCGGGTCGCCGAAGCCGCAGGCGGTGGCAACGCGTGCGATGGCGAGGTCGGTGGACTCCGGTAGGAGGCGTGCGTGTGCCAGCCGGCGCTGGGCCGGCCACGTGAGTGGGCTAAAGAGCCAGTCGCTGGGGCCTGGCATCGGCTATGGCAACGGCGGATCACGCGCTGACGCGGTGACCGCTGGCGCACCGGCCGAGGCATGGAAGAAGCTCTCAGCCGGTGACGGAGCCACGGGCCCGCGCCTGTACGACTGGGCCATGGCGAGTCTGGAACCGCACCCCGGCGACGACCTCGGCGGTCCCGGCGGCTTCCAGCGGTGGCTGCTGGTCCGCCGCAGCCTGGTCCCATGCGACCAGGGCGAGCCGGAGCCGGCGTTCTACCTGTGCTTCGGTCCTGCGGGCACCACCATGGCCGAACTGGTCCGTGTCACCGGCGCCCGCTGGGCGATCGAGGAATGCTTCCAAGCCGCCAAGAACGAAGTAGGCCTGGACCAATACCAGGCCAGACGCTACGACGCCTGGCACCGCCACATCACCTTGGCCATGCTCGCGCACGCCTACCTCGCCGTCACCGCCGCCCACGCCCCAAAAGCAGCCGCGGCCTGGTCCCCCTCACCCCAGCCGAGATCCGCCGTCTCCTGGCACACCTGACCAGCGCCGCCACTCCTCCGGGCCGCGCACGCCGGACTGCGAACCTGCCGACCACACCTCAGAGTGAATGGCCGTCTGAACCACCTTCGCGGTGGATGCGCGGCCATGGAACTCAGATCTGGTTCAGGCCGCCGTCGACGTACAGGCTGGAACCGGTGATGAAGCTGCTCTGCCCAGAGGCGAGGAAGGCGACGGCGGCGGCGATCTCCTCCGGGCGCCCGAGCCGGCCCAGCGGCACATGCGTGGCCAGTTGCTGCTTGAACTGCTCCGGGTCGGGAGCGAGCCCCGACAGACCAGGGGTGTCGGTCGGGCCGGGCGTGATGGTGTTGACCCGGATGCCGCGTCCCTTGAGCTCGTTGGCCCAGGTCCGGGAGAACGATCGGGTGGCGGCCTTGGTCGCCGCGTACACGCCGAACGCCTCATCGCCGACGTCCACGTTGGTAGAGCCGTTCAAGATCACCGAGGCGCCGTGTTGAGCAGTGGCAGCGCCTTCTGAACGGTGAACAGCATGCCCCGGACGTTGATACCGAAGAGAGTGTCGAAGTGCTCCTCGGTGACCTGCTCAAGCGACACGAACGCGGCGACGGAGGCATTCGCGAACAGTACGTCCAGGCCCCGTCCCCGGCCGCGGATCGTCTCGTAGAGCCGGTCCAGATCGGCCAGGTTCGAGATGTCGCCGATCACCGCGGTAGCCGCTGAACCGATCATCTCGACGGCCGCGTCGAGTTCGGTCTTGCGCCGGCCGGTGATGAACACGTGCGCGCCCTCGGCCGCCAGCCGTACGGCACTGGCCAGGCCGATTCCGGAGCCGCCCCCGGTGACGAGAGCGGTCTTCCCCTCAAGTAGCCCCACGCGAATGACCTCCTTCGGTTTCCGCATCGATCGATGCGGAAGGAGCAGGCTGCCGGGGGTGGAGACGAAACAGAGCGGCCCCATCGGCCGACCGCGAGGGCTCGACGCCGACGAAGCTCTCGAACGCGCCATGCTGGTCTTCTGGGAGCACGGCTACGAGGGGGCCAGCCTGGCCAACCTGACGGACGCGATGGGGATCTCCACCACCAGCATGTACACGGCCTTCGGCAACAAGGAGGAGTTGTTCCGCAAGGCTTTGGAGCGCTACACCGAAGGCCCGGGCGCATACCTGACCCGGGCCATGGAGGAGCCGACCGCCCTCGGCGTCGCCACCGCGATCCTGGCCGGCACCATTCGAACCACCACCCGCCCGGCTCATCCCCACGGGTGCCTGGGTGTCCAGGGCGCCCTGGCCGCCAGCGACTCCGGGCACGGAGTCCGTGACCTTCTCGCCGCCTGGCGCAACAACGGCTGCTCCTGCGTCCGAGAACGGTTCCAGCGAGCCGTCGACGACGGCGACCTGCCTCCGGAGGCCGATCCGAAGCTCCTGGCCCGCTACGTCACCACCTTGGCATTCGGCATCGCCGTGCAAGCCGCGAGCGGTGTCGGCCGCGATGAACTCCAGGGGATGGCCGACGCCGCCCTACGCAACTGGCCGCTCTCCTGAGAACGCCTCGGTGTTCGTCCTGGCGAGTAACTACTCGCTGTCAATCACTCATCGACATAGTCATCGTGCGTCATGCGGTAGTGCTCTCCCCGGTCGGGGCGGTGGGCAGGATGCGCAGGCGGGCCCGTATTGGTCGGGCTTGGACGGGATGTCCTCACACCGGTAGCCGACCCGGGTACGGTTAGGGCGCTCTTGCAGGCGAGGGCGTTGCCGCCGGAGTTCACATGCAGCACAACGGCGCACGGGTGGTCCAGGTCGCGGTCACGGACAGCACGGCGTCCGGCACCGGGTGGCGCAGGCGCTCGGTGATGGCCCCGGTCTCCTATCCCTACGCGAGGACGCCTTGTCCCACAAGCATTCCGGCGTCCCACAAGCATTCCGGCGTCCCACAAGCATTCCGGCGTCCCACAAGCATTCCGGCTCGCTTGGTCACATTATCGGCGGCGACGACAGGCCCAAGCCCACCGATGTCACTACCGAAGACAGCAAGCCGGACGTCTCGCACCACCGTTGTAAAAACTAGGTGCTGCGGCCCTCGCGGTCCAGGCCCCAGCTGCCCAGCAACGGAAGCACCTGCGCGGTGCGCGAGCCGGGCTCGACGGTGTAGACCACCAGCCGCTGGTCGAGGCGGTGCGGGATGGTGATCGCCTCGATGTGGAACTCGAGCCGGCCCGCCGACGGGTGCGCGAGAACCTTCGCGACCGACGTACGGTCGGTGACGTTCTGGTCGTCCCACCACCGGGTGACGTCCGCCGAGCGCGCCCGCAGGTGCTCGACCAGCGCGGCGAGGTGCCGGTCGTCCGGGTGCTGGCCCCTCTCGTAGCGGAGTCCGCCGACGGTCGCCCCGGCGAAGTCCTCCCAGTTGACGATGCGGTCGCGCGCGGCCGACCCGAGCAGCAGCCACCGGGCGAAGGGGGTGCCGGTCTCAAGCTCGACACCGAGCACGGCGTCGAGCAACGCGTTGCGCGCCAGCACCTCGCTGCGGCGGCCCAGCAGCAGCGTCGGCAGATGGTCGAGCGCGGCCATCATCCGCAGGAGCCCCGGCTCGGGCCGTTGTGGGAGCTCCCAGTCTCCGCGGCGGCGCGAGGAGGGCTGCGCGAGCGCCCGCAGGTGCTGACGCTCGATGTCGTCGAGGCGCAGGGCCCTGGCGAGCGCCTCGCACATCTCGTCGCTCAGCGTGGTCTGGCGTCCCTGCTCGAGGCGGCTGTAGTGGTCGGGGCTGATGCCGGCCAGCACGGCCAACTCGTCCTTGCGCAGGCCCGGCACGCGGCGCGGACCGGGGAACGGGTCGATGCCCGCCTGCGCCGGGGTCAGCCGGTCGCGGCGGGAGCGCAGGAAGGAGCCGAGAGCGGCGTTCGGCGGGCTGCGCCGACCGGTCGGCGGTGGGAGGGACACGCCGCCCATCATAGGAAAGCGGCTCGGTTCCTACCTGGTCATGGCGTGACCAGGCAGAAGTCGCCCTGGCCAGCGCGCCGGTGGCCGCCTTTGATCGTGGTCATGAGCCCTCCACGAACCGCACTGGTCACCGGATCCACCAACGGCATCGGCGCCGCGGTCGCCTCCGCCCTAGCCGCCGACGGCGTCCGCGTCCTGGTCACCGACCGCAACGATCAGCGCGGTGCCGCCGTGGCGGCCGGCATCGAGCGCGGCGGCGACCAGGCGTCGTTCCTCGCCTCCGAGCTCGACCAGCCGCCGGGAGAGCTGCGCGAGTTCGCCGGGGCGGCGGCCGAGGCGTTCGGCGGCCGAGTCGACATCCTCGTGCACAGCGCGGCGTTGTGCCCGCCGGTCGGCACGCCAGCGCTCAGCGACGACGATCTCGAGGCCACACCCGCGGTCAACGGGCGTGCCACGTGCTGACCGCCGCGCTCGCACCAGCGATGGCCCAGCGAGGCGGCGGCACGATCGTCGTCATCGGCTCGTGGACGGCGAGCGTCGGGAGCCCGATCGTCGGCCTCTACTCGGCCACCAAGGCGGCGCAGATCCAGCCGGCCCGCAGCTGGGCGGCCGAGTTCGGCGGGTCCGGCGTCCGGGTCAACACGGTATCCCCGGGCGTGACCCGCGCGGCCGGGCAGTCCGACCCGGCGGTGGCCGGGGCTCACCGGCGGCACCCCAGCCGGGGTGACCGGTGGTGAGTCGTGGTAGCACTCACCGTCGCGGAGCATGGCCCACAGCACGTTGCCCCTACGGCGGTACAAGGCGAGTACGGCTTATCCAGGCGACGGCCGCGGCGACCTCCTGCAGTGTGCCGGCCCGGGCCGTGCGCGAGCAGCAACCCGATCAGCAAGGCGGCGCCACCTCTGTTGATGCCGACCGCCCACAGCACATCCTCCGCCAGGGCCAGGACGTCGCTGATCAGTTCCGGCAGGACCGCCTCATCGTTGAGGACCCGGCGCGACAGCAGCTTGCTGCCGTCGGGGCCGATCACCACACAGTGATGGTGTCCCTTGCCGATGTCCATCCCGGCCCAGAAATGGGACACAGGCCACCTGCGTCAGCTCGCTCCACAAACCGATCCCGCAGACGACCTCGCCGACGCAGTCCTCCACAGCGATCACGGCGCATCTCTCGATCAGCGGTCGAGTCGTCGCGGGGCTCTGGGTGGCCATGTTCCTTCAGCCATCCCAGCGGCTCGACCATGCCGGCCACACCCACAGCCCCCGGGCCCACCGATCTTACGAATGGCCGGCCCGACCCACGATCAAGAAAGTAGGACTGACTATGCCGAGCAACCGACTCCGGGTAGGGGTCATCGGGGCGGACACCAAGGCGAGCTGGGCCGGGGTATCGCACATCCCGGCGATCCGGGGCCTCGACATGCTGACGCTGTCCGCGGTCGCCACCCGTCGCGAGGAAAGCGCCCGCGAGGCCGCCGCGGCCTTCGGCGCCGAGCAGTGGTTCGTCGATCCGTTCGCGTTGATCCGCAGCGACACGGTCGACGTCGTCACGATCGCCGTCCGGGTCCCGGCCCACCGCGATCTCGTCCGCGCCGCCCTCGACGCCGGCAAGGCCGTCTACTGCGAAGCGCCGCTGGGGGCCTCGCTCTCGGAGACGCTGGAACTGGCGTCCGTCGCCACCTCCCGGCCCTGTGCTGTCGGGCTGCAGGGCCGCCTCAACCCCACGGTGCGGCGCGCGGCGCAGCTGATCGCCGAAGGCGCGATCGGCCGGCCGCTCAACGCACGGGTCGTCTCCACCTCGTCGGCCTTCGGGCCGGTCACCGCCTCGCCCTACGAGTACTTCGAAAAGGCGGAGGCCGGAGCCAACCTGCTGACCATCACCGCCGGCCACACACTCGACATCGTCGAGGCGCTGCTGGGCGACATGACCGAGGTCGACGCGCGCGCCGACACGCTCTGGCCCCACCCGCTGCTCGCCGACACCGGCGAACGGACCAGCCGCGAGGTGCCCGACCACGTCGACGTGCTGGCGCGGACGACATCGGGGGCGGTGGTCACCGCGGACGTCGTCGGCGGGGTCGCGCCCGACGACGCGACGTTCCGGCTCGACCTACGCGGCACCGACGGATGGCTATCGCTCACCGGCGGCACCCTCTTCGGCGTGCAGGGTGGCGACCTGATGCTGAGCTCAAGCGCGGCGTTCGAGGCGCCGGATGAGCCGGCCGCGTCCGGCGCCGTCGGACCGGCGATCAACGTCGGCGAGCTCTACGCGAGGCTGGCCGGCGACCTCCGTACCGGATCGCGGTCCGCTCCCGGCTTCGCCCATGCCGCGCACAACGCCCGCCTGATCGCGGCCGTCGCCGAGGCCGCGAGCTCCGGGCGCCGCGTCATGGTGCCGAGCACGCTCGCGCGGTGAGCGATCACCCACCGCCGAGCAGATCGGTGAACTGGCCGACGGTGAGCCCGCCGAAGGGATCCGGGTCATGCTTACCGCGCCGCAGGCTCCACGACGAACGCGATCATGGATCGCTGGGTGGGCAGCGCACTTTTGAGCCGTGGAGCCGGCTCAAAAGAGAGAGGGCCGAGGACAGGTCGATCACGTCGGCGTACTTGGCGTCCAGGTCCAGCAGGTTGGCCTCCTGTAGCCGCGGGTCCCGGTCACCACACGCGTCGGCGACCACCAGCGGGCGGAAGCCGTGTTGCAACGCGTCCGTGGCGGTGGCGCGGACGCAGCCGCTGGTGGTCAGGCCGCAGATGAGGAGCGTGTCGATGCCTGCGCTGGTCAGGGTGGCGGCCAGGGACGTGCCGTGGAAGGCGCTGGCGTACTGCTTTGTGACCACGACCTCGCCCGGCCGCGGTGCGGTCTCTTCACAGAACGCGCCCAGCGGGCCGCCCTCGTCGAAGACACGGAGCGCGGGGATCTTGAGGCGGAACAGCCCGCCGTCGGCGCCGCCCTGCTGGTAGCCCACCCGAGTATGGAGCACGGGCGGTCCGGCGGCGCGGGCGGCGTCCAAGAGCGTGGCGGCGGCCCGTACGGCCGGCTCGACCGGGGCGCGCAGGGGAGAGCCGTCGGTGAGGTAGGCCTGGACGATGTCGACGGCCAGCACCGCCGGGCGGCGGCCGCAGCCGAGCCGCCCGGCGAAGCCGGAGCCGCGGTAGTCCGCGGCGAGATCCACGTCGCTCATCGCACGTGAACGGGAGGTTGTGGGGCGGGCAAACCGGTCTCCTCCTCACACCGGGCCAGGATCTGCTCCATCGGAGGCCCCATGTCGAAGACCGGAATCTGCGCGCGGGAGGCGGCGAGACGCGCGCGCAGCGACGCCGTACCGGCCTCGTCGACCTCGCCGCGCGATGAGCAGACGACGCCGTAGCCGTCCCGCGCGCCATCGGGGGTGACCAGGCCGCGAAGGACCTCGAGGCCGACCAGCGCCGGGTCGCGTTTCAGCGGGTCGCCCCAGCCGCCACCGCCCCAGGTGACGAAGTGCAGAACGTCCCCGGGGAAGACCGGCACGTCGTGGATCTTGCTCGGCAGCACCTCGACCGAGCCGGACGCGCGTTGGATCCACTTGCGGCCGCGGGCGCCGGGACGGCCGCCGTTCACGCCCCAGGGGTAGGTCAGCCAGCGGTCGTCGTGGATCGCGATGGTGCCCGGCTGCTCGAACCGGTACGCCACGTCGACGCCGTTGCCGCCGCGGTGCAGGCCGGCGCCGCCGGAGTCGGCGACGGTCTCCCAGCGGTCGATGCGGAGCGGATAGTACGACTCCAGGTACTCACAGGGGATGTTGACGAACGACGGCCAGAGCGAGTGGCCGTCCGGGCCGTCGCCGACCGGGCGGCCCGGCACGCCGCCGAAGCCGATCGAGTAGAGCTGGAACCACTCGCCTTCTCGCGGCCCGGACTCGTAATGCCCGGAGTACATGAAGTGCGGGGAGGAGGAGAAGCCGGCCGCGTTGAGGATTTCCGGGTTGGTCTGCCCGAGCAGCCCGCCGAACAGGTCGAAGACCCGCCCGATCCCATGGTTGCGGGCGTTGAGGGCCGCGGGATACCGGGGCTTCCAGAAGGAGTTCTCTGGGATCGTCACGTCGATCAGCGGATAGAAGCCGTCGTTCCACAGGATCTGCGGGTCGGCCACCGTGATGACGTAGATGCCGAAGAACATCCGGACGAGGTTTTCGTTGATGAAGTAGTTGACCGGCCCGACGGCCTGCGGGGCCGCCTGGCTGAAGTCGAGGTGGATCTTCTCCCCGCGCCTGGTCAGCGAGACGCGCAGCTCGTACGGCCCGTAGCCGCATCCGTCGTCGCAGATGTAGTCGCCGAACTCCAGCGTCTCGCCATCCTCGAACAGGGTCGCGAGCAGGACCTTCATGGCCTGGTAGTTGCGGTCGAGCAGGGCGTCCAGCGTGGACAGGTAGGTCTCCACGCCGAAGCGGTCGCACAACTCGCGTACCCGGCGGGCCGCCGTGGAGCAGGCCGCGACCAGCCCGTTGAGGTCGGCGCGGTTCCAGTCGGGCATGCGTACCTGGTTGAGGATGATGTCGAGGGCCGCCTCGTTCAGCTCGCCGGCCTCGTACAGCTTGATCGGCGGGATGACGACGCCCTCTTCGTAGATCGTGCGGGCGTCGGCGGGCATCGAGCAGGGCGTCTTGCCTCCCACGTCGGACATGTGCCCGAACATCGAGGCCCAGCCCACCAGGCGGCCGTCGTGGTAGATCGGCACCACCAGCAGCCAGTCGTTCGCGTGGCTGATCGCCGCGCCGCAGGCGTACGGGTCGGAGGTCAACAGGATGTCGCCTTCGCCGACCGTGCCGGAGAAGTTGTCGAGGAAGTCGGGCACCGACAGCCCGAACTGCCCGACGACCATCTTCCCGGACGGGTCCGCGATGAGGGGGAACTCGTCGTGCTGCTCGCGGATGCCCGGCGACAGCGCGGTGCGGAACAGCACCTCGTCCATCTCGTACCGTGCGTTGCGCAGGGCGTTCTCCACGATGTCGAGGGTGACCGGATCGACGTCCACCCGGGCCACCGGTTCGGTGTTGGTCTGCAGGATCTCGGCCATGAGCGTCCCCTAACGGTCTTCCACGGGGCGGATCAGAAGACTGCCGCTGTCGTGCACGGTCGCGGCGTGGTCGGGCAAGATGAGCGTGGTCGAGTCCATCTCGATCACGATGGCCGGGCCGGGCACGACGTCGCCCGCGAGGAGCCGGGCACGGTCGTAGACACGGGCCGTGGAGGGTGCGCCGGAGACCCAGATCTCGGTCTCCCGGATCAGCGCCCCGCTCGGGTCGCCGGTGCCCGCCGGCAGGTTTTCCCGGGCCACGTCGGGACGCGGCCCGCTCACCGTCACGCGCAGGTTGATCACCTCGCGTTCGTTGCCGAGCAGGAACGAGAAGAGCCGTTTGTGCTCGGCGTCGAAGGCCGCGCCCAGGTCGGCGAGCAGATCTCCGCCGGTCACCGACTCCGGGGCGAGCGTGATCGGGATCTCGAAGCCCTGGCCGTGGTAGCGGACGTCGACCATGTACGTCACGGTGTGCTCGTCGCGCGGGACGCCTTCGGTCACGAGCCGCTCGGCGGCCGTGTCGGCCAGCTCGGCCAATGCCTCCCGCAACTCGCCGTCGTCGAGGGTGGAGAACCGGCGGACCATCGTGCGGGCGCTCTCGTCCCGGACACAGGTCGTGGCGTCACCGTACGCGCAGAGCACCCCGGGCGAGGGCGGCACGATCACCGGCCACGATCCGGTGAGCCGGCCGAGCGCGTTGGCGTGCAGCGGCCCGGCGCCGCCGAACGCCACCAGCGCGAAGTCGCGGGGATCGAACCCCTGCTGCGTGCTCACGAGGCGGAGCGCGCCGAACATGTTCTCGTTGACGATGTCGATGATCCCGGCCGCCGCGGCCTCCACGCCGGGCAGTCCTATCGCGTCGGCGATCGTGCGTACCGCCTTCCGGGCGCTCTCGACGTTGAGCGCTATCTCGCCGCCGGCCAGTTCTTCGGGCAGGTAGCCGAGCACGACGTTGGCATCGGTCACGGTCGGCTCGACGCCGCCCTGGTCGTACGCGGCGGGGCCGGGTACGGCGCCCGCCGATCGCGGGCCGACCCGCAACGCCTTGGTCAGCTCGGGCACGTGCGCGATCGATCCTCCTCCCGCGCCGACCGTACGCACGTCGACGCTGGTGGCCCGGACCGTCAGGTCGCCGACGGTCGTCTCCCGGCCGACCCGGGGCCGGCCGTCGAGTACGAGCGCGACGTCGGTGGAGGTGCCGCCCATGTCGAAGGTGAGAAAGTCGCGTACGCCGACCTGCTCGGCGAACCAGGCCGCGCCTGTCACTCCGCCCGCCGGCCCGGAGAGCAGGAGGGAGACGGGGTTCGCGGCGGCCTTCTCCGCGCGGGTCAGTCCGCCGTCGCTGCGCAGGATCGACAGCGGGGCCGTGACGCCGCCGGCGGTCAGGGCGCCGTCGAGGCTGCGGACGTAGCGGGCGACCTCCGGCTGGACGTATCCGTTGGCCACCGTCGTGACGGTCCGCTCGTACTCTCGCATCTCCGGGAGCACCCGGCTGGACAGCGAGATCGGCACACCCGGAAGCTCCTCGGCCGCGAGCGAGGCCATGCGCTTCTCGTGGTCGCCGTTGGCGTACGAGTTGATCAGCGAGATCGTCAGCGCCTCGATGCCCGCCCCTGCCAGCAGGCGCAGGCTCTCGCGGGCGCGTTCCTCATCCAGATCGGACACGATCGTGCCGTCGGCGGCGATCCGCTCCCTGACCTCGACGGTGTGCTCCAGCCGGGCGAGCGGCTCGGGCTTCGGCCAGATGATCCAGCCGGCCAGCCCGCCCGGCACGTACGACCGGGCGATCTGCAGGACCTGCCGGAAGCCCTCGGTGGTCACCAGGCCGACGCGTGCGCCGCGTCCCTCCAGGATCGCGTTGGTGGCGACCGTGGTGCCGTGGAGTACCTGGTCGATCGCGGACATCTCCACCCCGGCGTCCCGGCACACCTTGCGGATGCCCCCGAGCACCCCGACCGACTGGTCCTGTGGAGTGGATGCGGTCTTCGTCCGGTAGCTGGTACCCGTTTCCTCGTCCACGAGGAGTACGTCGGTGAACGTGCCTCCTACGTCGACCCCTAGGCGGAATCCCATGGCATCTCCTGTGCTCCCTGCCGTCGGCCGAGTCGCCGCGGCTAGATGGTGCCGTGTGCGGCCAGCGCCGCCATCTGGTCGTCGGTGATCTTCAGGAGACCGCCATAGATCTCCTTGTTGTGCTCGCCCAGGGCGGGTCCGGCGTGCCGGACCGCGCCCGGGGTCTCGCTGAGCCGGGGAAAGGCGTTGTGCATCGGCAGCTCGCCGAACTCCGGATGGACCAGGCGGACGATCGCCTCCCGGGCGGCGAAGTGTGGGTCGTCGAACATGTCGCGCGCCGTATAGATCCGGCCGGCCGGTACCCCGCCGTCGTGCAGCGTCTCCAGCAGCTCGTCGGTGCCGAGCGTGCCCGTCCAGCCGCTGATCAGGTCGTCCAGCGCCGTCATGTTGGCGCCGCGCGAGGCATGCGTGGCGTACGCGGGGTCCTCGGCGAGTTCGGGCCGGCCCATGGTGGCGGCCAGCCGGGAGAACACCGTGTCCTGGTTGGCGGCGATCAGGATCATCTCGCCGTCGGCCGTCGGGTAGACGTTGCTCGGCGAGACGTTGGGCAGCACCGGACCGGTGCGCTCCCGCTGGTAACCGGCGATAGCCCACTCGGGCAGCAGCGACTCCATCATCGCGAGCACGGCCTCGTAGATCGCGGCGTCCACGACCTGGCCACGCCCGGTGTTATGGCGGTTGTGGACGGCCACGAGCGTGCCGATCGTGGCGAAGACGGCGGCCAGCGAATCGCCCAGGGAGATCCCGGCACGCGACGGCGGCCTGCTGGGATCGCCGGTCACGTACCGGATGCCGCCCATGGCCTCGCCGATCGAGCCGTACCCGGCCCGGGGAGCGTACGGGCCGGTCTGCCCGAACCCGGTGACGCGGACCAGGATCAGGCCCGGGTTGGTCTCGCGGAGCCGGTCGTACCCGAGCCCCCAGCGTTCCAGCGTGCCCGGCCGGAAGTTCTCCACCACGATGTCGGCCTGGCCGATGATCCGCCGGGCCAGCTCCTGGCCCTCGGGGGTCCGCAGGTCGCAGGTCACCGACTTTTTGTTGCGCGCCACCACCGGCCACCAGAGCGACCGGCCGTGCGGCTTCTCCCGGCCCCACTGGCGCATCGGGTCGCCCCGTCCGGGGGACTCCAGCTTGATCACCTCGGCGCCGAAGTCGCCGAGGAGCTGTCCGCAGAACGGACCGGCCAGCAACTGGCCCATCTCCACGACTCGCAGGTCACCGAGCGGGCCGTCCGGATTCGTCGCCACTAGCGCTCCTCGGTCGTCGGTTGGTCGTCGGATGCGCGGAGCAGCACGGTCTTGGCGGCCAGGACGTGGGAGCGCATCACCGACTGCGCCCAGAGCCCGTCGCCGGCACGAAAAGCGGCCACCAATTCCCGATGGTGCGCGCAGCTTCGCGCCAGGTCGGCCGCCTCGTAGCGGTGGAAGGTCCGGACCACGAGGGGGACCTGGACCACCGCGTTGAGCAGGGTCATCAGGCGGGCGTTGGCCGCCGCGTCCCGGACGATGTCGTGGAACTCGGCGTTGAGCTCGGTGACCTGGTCGAGGTCCTGGGCGGGGCCGGGCGCGGCGACCCGCTCGATCAGGCCGCAGAGCTCCTCCATGCGGTCGACGCCCTCCGCCTTGATGCGTTCGGCGGCGCGCATGGCGGCGAAGCCCTCCAGCAGCAAGCGCAGGTCGTAGATCTCCTCCAGGTCCTCCCGCGACCACTCCGACACCCGCGCGCCGCGGTGGGGGAGCACCTCGACGAGGCCTTCGACCTCGAGCCGACGTAGCGCCTCGCGTACCGGTGTACGGCTCGAACCGGTGAGCCCCGCCAGCTCCGCCTCGCCCAGCCTCTCGGCGGGTCGGTACTCGCCCGCGAGGATGGCGGAGCGGAGCCGTTCGTAGACGCGGTCGACTGCACGAACCACGGACAACCTCCCTCGTGTTGCATGCAACCTAGTGACGCTACATTGCTTGACACAAGGTTTTCGCTGGAGCAATCTGCGGCTCAGTGCGAGATTGCATACTTGGGAGGCTGTATGGCTCGAGTGGAGCTGGTCGAGGTGGCGCCGCGGGACGGCCTGCAGAACGAGCCGGTGGTGCTGGGCACCGCGGACAAGGTGGAGCTCGTACGACGCTGTATCGATGCCGGGTTGCGGCGGATCGAGGCGGTCAGCTTCGTCCATCCCCAGCGGGTACCTCAGATGGCCGACGCCGAGGCGGTGATGGCCGCGCTGCCCCGGGTGGCCGGTGTCTCCTACGCCGGGCTGGTCCTCAACGAACGCGGGCTCGACCGGGCGCTGACCGCGGGTGTGGACGAGATCAACGTGGTCGTCGTGGCCACCGACGAGTTCAGCCGCCGCAACCAAGGCCACACCACGATGGAGGGCGTGGCCCTCTGGTCGAAGATCGCCGCGCGGGCACGCGCCGCCGGGCTACGGCGTACGGTCACCATCGCCGCCGCGTTCGGCTGTCCCTTCGAGGGCGAGGTGGCATCGGATCGGGTTCTCGACCTCGTACGCAGGGTGGCCGAGGCCGAGCCCGACGAGGTGGCGCTGGCCGACACGATCGGGGTCGGCACCCCCGACCAGGTACGCGGCCTGCTGACCGGGGCGGCCGCGATACTTCCGGCCGGCACGCCGCTGCGCTGCCATTTCCACAACACCCGGAACACCGGCTACGCGAACGCGGTGGCCGCGCTCGACAGCGGGGTGGCGGCGCTCGACGCCAGCGTCGGCGGGTTCGGCGGCTGCCCGTTCGCCCCGGCCGCGACCGGGAACATCGCGACCGAGGACCTGCTGTACGCACTCGACCGGATGCGCGTCACCACGGGAGTGCGCATCGACCCACTGATCGGGACGGCGGACTGGCTGGGCGAACGCCTCGACCGCCCGGTCCCGGCGCTCCTCGGCCGGGCGGGCGTCTTTCCATCCGCGCGTTAGGCGGCTGTCACCCGGTACGAGGAAAAGGCGAGGTTGTGCAGAGCCCGCACGAAAGCATGGCTTGACCTGCGAGAACTGGATCACGCGCACGCCACTTCGCCGTACGTGACCCTGGCCGCTCGTCAGGTCGCGCGGCGCAGGTACGGGGTGAGTAGCTCGTGAGCGATCCGCCGCGCCGCGTCCTCGGCCAGACCGTCCTCGATCATCCGGCTCAGCGTGTAGACGATCGACTGGACGAGCTCACCCGTCCGCGCCGGATCGGACGCACCGTGCTCGATCAGCGCCGTGCGGAGCGGGGCCGCCAGGTCCTCGTGGAGCAGCCGGCTCGACTCCGCCAACGTGTCGGTGCGGCTGGTCGCGGCCAGGGCTCGGGCCAGCGCATGATCGCCGCGGGCCACGAGGTGAAGGTTCGCGTCGATGTAGGCGAGCACCCGATCACCGGGGGTGCCCGCCTCCGCCATCCGCCCCTGCACGTACGCCGCCCACCGGGGAAACGTGTCGACGATCAGGGCGTCGAGCAGGTCGTCCCGTGACTTGAAGTACGAGTACACGCTGGAACGCGCGAGCCCGGCCCGGCGCGCGACGTCCGCCAGGTTCGGCGCACGCTCGGTGTCCTCCGCGCCCTCGGCGAGCAGATCGCGGGCCGCGGACAGCAGTGCGGCCCGCTGGGCAGCCCGGTGCTCGGCGACGGTCGCCGCCCGGATCTTCGGCACGCGCCCCCTTTCGTCGGTCTCGGCGGCCGGTCCCCCCGCGCACGCGGGCAGGCGACCGCGCTAGATGGCCCGGGTGAGGCGGCCGTCGACCATTTCGTACACCGTGTCACAGTGTTCCAGGACTTCATGGTCGTGGGTGACCATGACGGTCGCCACGGACCGCCGCCGCGTCTCGGCCGCGAGCAGCCGGACGATGTCGTGGCTACGCGCCCGGTCGAGGGCCGCCGTGGGTTCGTCGACCAGCAGGACGCTCGGGGCGGTCGCGAGGGCCCGCGCGATGCCGACCCGCTGCCGCTCCCCGCCCGACAGCTGGTGCGGGTACCGGTCTCTCTTGTCCGCCATGCCCACGTCGGCGAGGAGTTCGAGCGGGTCCCGGCCCGTTCGCGCGCGCCGCGGCCGGAAGTAAAGCGGAAGCCGGAGTTGGTCCGCGGCCGTCAGCGCCGGAATCAGGTTGCCGGACTGGAACACGAACCCGATGTGCTCGCGGCGCAGCGCCGCCCGTCTCCGCCGGCCCGCCGCCGTCATGTCGTACCCGGCCACCGTGACGGTGCCACGGTCCGGACGGGTCAGCCCGCCCGCGACCGCGAGCAGACTCGACTTGCCCGCGCCGGACGGGCCGACGATCGCGACCAGCCGGCCGGGCGGCACCGTGAGGGAGACGTCGTCGAGGGCCTGCACGGTCTCGCCGCCGTCACCGTGCCGCAGGTGGACGCCGTCCAGGACGAGTCCCGCGTTCTCGGGCGCGTCCACGCGGGCGGGTGTCTCGTCGGCTGACATGCTCCTGTCGATCACCGGTTTCCTCCGAGTGCGGTGGCGGGGTCGGTGGATGCGATCCGGGCGACGGCCACGCCGGCCCCGGTCAGGCCGAGGACGATGAGCCCAACGGCGGCCGCCGTCACGTTCGGCGCGCTGAGTGCGAACGGGACGCCGCCGCCGATCATGAGCGCGCCCAGCGCGACGCCGACCGCCGCGCCGACCGCGACGGCCGCGAGGAGGAGAATGAACGCCTGCGTCAACGCGTCCCGCAGCACCCATCGTCCGGACGCGCCCATGGCACGTAGCACGGCGACCTCGTGCCTGCGCTGGACCGCCCAGACGGCGAAGAAGGCGCCCGCGACCAGCGCCGAGATCGCATAAAGGAAGCCCTGGATGAGCTCGAGGGTGGTCGTCTCGGCCGTGTAGCCGGGGGACGCTCCGAAGGACTGGTCGATCGTGAGGCTCTCCGTACCCGCGGCGATGTCCCCGGCGGCGAGGTCGACCCTCGCACCGGGCCGCGCGCGTACCGCCACCGCGGTGATCTCACGGGTGGCGTGCTCGGGCATCGACCCGTCCGGGCCCACCCCGGCCTTGAGACGCTGCCAGATCGCGAGCGGCACGTAGCCGACATCGACGTGCCCGAAGGTGTCCTGCCGCCCGGTGGCGCCGACCACCCGCAGCCGCGTCCCGAGCCGGTCGACGGTGATCGTGTCGCCCACGCGCAGCCCGGCGTCCAGCGCGGTCGCGCTCACGACGACGCCGTCGGGCTCGCCCAGCCGGTCTCCCTCCCCCACCTTGGGCGAGAGGAACGAGTCGGGCCGTACCCCGAACAGTGCGAGGTCGATCTCGGCGCCCCTCTGGCTCTTGGTATTGACGAGCAGGTTGCCGTAGGGGGCAGCGTCCGCAACGCCCGGACGGCTCCGCCACTTCTCCACCGCCGACATGTCCACGATGCTCCGAGAGAAGGCCGAATCGTGCTGGACACCCCGTTCGAACGCGAACGAGGTCACGGGAAGGTTCTGCAAGCCGGACACGCCGTCCTTGACCAGCCCCTCCGATAGCCCGGACAGCATGACCATGAGGACCGAGACCAGGGCGACGACGGTCCCCATCAGCCCGAAACGGACCCAGGCGAAGCGCAGTTCGCGCAATGCCAGGAACATCAGCGCCCCCCGGGATGCTTTATCGACATCATGTCGACAAGATACCAACGTCATGTCGACAAACTGATACAGGGTGGGCGGAGCCATCGTCGACGAGCGCCGGCACCCGCAGCGTTCGCGGCGCTGCGGCTGCTGTCGATGGGTGATCGGGGTGAAGACGCGGAGACCATGAGGCGTCTTCGGCCGGCGTGCGAGTGGTGCCCGGGCGGTTCTGAGCGCTGCTTTCTGGAGGACTCCGGCGTTGCGCAAGCCGCTGACAGTTCAAGACGCTGGGGCATCCCGCTCGCATCCGTGTGCTAGAGCTGCTGAGCGAACGCGAGCATGCGGTCTCAGAGATGCTGCCGGAGGTCGGTATTGATCGGTATTGAGCCGGCGCACCTGTCGCAGCAGCTGGCGGTGTTGCGCCGGGCGAATCTGGTGGTCTCTCGCAAGGAGGGCTCTACCGTGTACTACTCACTTACTAGCCCGCATGTGGCGGAGTTGCTGGCGGTGTCGCCGACCCAGGTGGCCAAGTGGGCGAGGCGCACGGTGGACGTGCTGTAGGGGATCTACGCCTCGTGTCTCGACGGCCAGGACGAGATCGCCAAGCGACGGATCGTCGAAGCGCCGGCCTGAAACTTCAGCACGTATTCGGCACAGATGGCCGCCGAGAGCCGGTCACAGCCGGAGACGGCCGGACCTCACACCAACGGCGCCTGACCGCGTATCCGCAGTTCAGGCGCCGTTTCGCATGCCGATCAAGGGGCGGGCACAGCTGGATTCGGAACCAGCGACTCCTGGTTTGTAAGACCAGTGCGATCAAGGATCCGAGAACATCGTTGACCTGCGCAAACGTGTTTCCGTCCCGTCGGCCCGACGGGACTGGATTGGTCCAAGGCGGTGATCGACAGCTCGCATGTGCGGGCGATGAAGGGCGGCCCAAAAACCGGTCCGAGCCCGGTAGGCCGTGCACGGTCGGACTCCGAACACCACTTGATCGGTGAGGGCGGAGGCATTCCCTCCGTTCGGTCTCGCTCAGCGCGTTCGGAGGCGCCGGCCGCACCGCCGGCTCGCTTCTTTCAGGCACTACCTTCCGCCGTCGGTAGAAACTGCCGCGCGGCACACCCGACAATACGCAGGAGGTGCGAATCGGTAGATGCTCGACCAGCAGGGAAAGGGTTTCATCCCGGCAGCGGGTCACGAGTTCTCGGTGTCCGCGCCCTCGGACATCATCTCCAAGAGCGCGATACCTTTTCCCATGATGTCCAGCGCGGCCTCGGTCTGGGCCAGCTTCTTGCTCATCGCGGCGTTCTGCCGCTCCAGCCGCGCCTTTTCCTCGCGCAACTGCTCCAGCTCGGCCTGCTCCGGCGTTTTCTCCTTCTCGGCGGCCGGGCGGCGTCTCGCTGCCGGCGCCACAGTTGGATGCTGGATTCATAAAGCCCTTCACGGCGCAGCAACGCACCTTTCTCACCATGCTCGGCCGCGTCGTACTCCTCGACCATCCGCAGCTTGTAGGCGCCGGTGAACGTCCGCCGCTTGGGCCGATCGGCCCGCGGCCCGGCGCCGGAAGGGAGGTCCTGGCTGGTCATCGTCACTCTGCTCGGTATTCGTTCTCGCCCTGCTCATGTCAGTTAGGGAACTTCATCCCCTTGTGTCCCACTTCACCTGACACAGAGGGGGCGGCCAGTACAGGCGCTCGGGTCAGTGGCCGGGTTTGCGTGCGAGGACGAGCCGTCCCAGCGGGCTGGTGACGATCTGGGTGTCCTGGAACCCAGCCTCACCCGTTTCAGTGGCGAGGGTTTCGGCGGAGAGTCCGTAGGAGGCGTTCTGCTGTCGGTAGAAGAGCTGATCGAGCTGGGCACGGATGGAGGGCTCGTCCTGTGTGGCCAGCGGCGGGAAAAGCTCCTGCATCAAAAGCAGGCCGCCGGGTTGCAGGGCACGGAAGATCGTAGCGATGGTGGCTGCGCGAGCGCTGGTGGAGAAGAAGGGTTGGGCCCAGTAGGAAACGGTGAAGGCTGACTCCTCGTCCAGGGCACGCGCATCAATGGCGCGGACCTCGAGGCGGTCGGCGACGCCGGCGTCCTGCGCGCGGCGGCGGGTCTCGGCGGCGATCTCGGGAACGATCTCGACTCCGACAGCGTGAAGTTTGTCGAACAAGGTCAGCGTCGTGAGCAGAGCACCTCCGACTCCACTGCCGACGTCGAGTAGGGGACCGCCCTGTTCGAGCCGGTCCCGGTATTCCGGTAGCGCCTGGTAGATCAGCCCGTACAACTGCTGCGCCCCGATGGTGGGCCGCACTCCCCAGTCGCGAGCGAGCACCAGCGCCTGCTCGCCATCGAGACCACGTCGGCGATCAGTCGGCTGGACTGCCTGCCCGGCCTGGCCGCGCGCCAGATTCACAGCGTCGAGCGGTACGGTCATGTCGAAGCCGGAAACACCGGAAACGAGGGCGTCGAATGTCGTGCTCAGACAAAACGAGGCTGCCTTGGCCTGCACCACGCCGGCCGAAGTGAGTACCGTCAACACGTTCGAGACCTGCTCAACCGAGACACCGTTAAGGGTAGCCAGTTCCTCGGCGGTCGTGTCGCCTCGCAGTTGGTCGAGCCAGCCCGCGTGGTAGGCCGCTTGGACGAGCTCGATGAGTTCCGCGCCCTCGGCCCAGCTCCTCATCACAGATCGTGCCGCCAACGCAGCCTGTAGCCGCTCAAGACCCTCGGACTGTTCAATGTTCTTGTTCACTGCCGCTCCCTAGGGCGTCGAGGATGCCGAAGGCACCCGGTGATCTAGTCTTTTTATTTAATTACGGGCACCCCGGCCACGTTAATCAGCGAAGTCACATGCCTGGTCGACCACGGCGATAACCGTGATAATCAACACCCTGCGGACCAGGTGGGGCGCTGGCTCCGGGGCCTTTGTCCGGTTCGCCTGCACCTGGCGTTCAATATTCCAGGCGCTGTTCACGCCTCAGGAAAACCTCAACCTTTGTCAACAGGCTCTCAGGCTCGGGGATTATTGAGGGGGCCAGCGCGCATCGGTTGAGGTGGTCATGGGGTCGGGGTGGAAGCCTGATGCCCACGCCGCCGTTGTCGTCGTTTCTCGGTATGGGCGTCGTGATCACTCAGACTCGGCGGGCGGCTTCGGAGGTGACGCGCTGGATGGTTTTGACGGCGAGGTCGGGCTGGTCGACGTAGATGTAGTGTCCGCTGTTCGTGTACAGGGTGCCGACTCTATCGATCGGGTGCGTCGTAGGCGGCGCGGAGGTGGTCGCCGACCATCGTGATGGCCGTCCGGGCCGTCTCCACAGGCTTGAAGTGGGTGAAACCGTGGTCGGAGCCGGCGAACTCGTGGTAGGTGACCTCGGCGCCGTTCGCGCGCGCTTTCTCGGCGAACGCGCGCATGTCGTGGCGGAGGGTGTCGAGGCCGCCGGTGAGGATGAGCAACGGCGGAAAGTCTCCCGGGTTCGGGTACATGGCTGGTGACACGACCGGATCGGTCAGGTCGGCGCCGACGAGGTAGGTTTCGCGGATCATTCGCAGCATCCAGGGGCCGATGACCGGAATCTTCCGCGGGGAAGTGCGGCTCTCGTCGGGCAGGGAGAGGTCCGACGCCCCGTACTCCAGGCTGGTCGCCACCGGCGTGGGCCTTCCGTTCTGCAGCGCCTGGACGATCACGCTCAACGCGAGCTTCGCGCCCGCACTGGCCCCGCCGGCCGATACCCGGTTCTCGTCCCAGCCCCACGTTCCGGCCTGTTCGAGGATCCACAAATAGGTGTCGTAACACTCCTGTTCGGCGACGGGAAACCGGACCTGTGGGCTCACGTCGTAATCGGGAAGGACGACGTAGCAGCCCACTTCACTGGCCAGGTACCTGGCGACGTTGTCCTCCTGCTCCGGACGGCGCACCGCGAACGCCCCGCCGTGGAGGAGCAGGTGAACCGGAGGACGTCGCCCTACGGACCGCTCCGCCTCGATGTCCGCGGGAACCGGCGAATACAGCAGGGCGGGGATGTCGCCGTGCCGGGTCGGGATCGTGATCCGTGCCGGTACGGCAACGGGTTTCGTGGCGAATTGCAGCTTCGGCGATTCGAGCAGGAGCCGGCTCAGGACCGGGAAGGCCGCCTGGAAGAAGCGGGCGAGCAGCGCGGGCCGCCAGGCGACGGCTGATTCTTTGAACGGCATCGAAGAACTCCTGGTGATGAAACGGCGCTCCGACAAGCCCCTGAACAAAGTTCGATTTTGGTGTTACCTACCGTGCCTGAACTTTGTTAAGGTGTCAAGCGTGGCGAAGGGCATCACGCGGGAGCGAATCGTGGCGACGGCACTCGAGCTGCTCAACGAGAAGGGCATGGACGCTCTCACCGTCCGTGCGCTCGCTTCCCGGCTCGACGTGGGGGCCCCCGCGCTGTACTGGCACGTCCGCAACAAGCAGGAACTGCTCGACGAGATGAGCACGTTCGTCATGCGCCGCGTCACCGACGCCCTCTCGGCGATCGCTCCCGGCGCCGAATGGCGTGACGACGTCGCCGCCTACGCCCGCGTCCTGCGTGCGGAGTATCTGCGCCACCGGGACGGCGCGCGCATCTTCAGCGGCACGCGCTTCTCCGACCCGGACGTGGTGAAGGCGAAGGAATCCTGGCTCGCGCGCTTGACCGCGGCCGGGTTCTCACTGGCGGATGCGGACGACACCCTGGACCTGGTCACCGCGTTCGTCGTCGGCTTCGTCATCGAGGAGCAGGAGCGCGGCCAGCCGGCCGACGCCGACCCGGCCCGGTACTCGCTCGCCGAGCGCGATGAGTGGCTGGGTGAAGGTGCCGATCTGGTCAAGGCCGCCGGGCACCTCCGCGACGACGGCGACCCACGGTTCGAACGGCAGCTCGGCATCGTCCTCGACGGGCTCGCGGCCCGGTTGCGCTGACGGCCGGCCAGGTCGCCAGGCCGTCGACGAGGTCGTGGCCGCCGCCATGATCGACCGCCTCGTCCACCACGCCGAGGTCATCAGCCTGAAAGGAGACAGCTACCGCCTCAAAAACCGCGACCTGGGCCGCGTCTCCGCAGCCCAGACCAGCAACGACCATCAGTAACAACCCACCGCCAACAACACGACCAGGGGGTCACCTTTCAGGCGTCGCCGAGGGGTCAGAATTCGGGCTCTGGCACGGATTCCGTGATCTTGGCCCGGTGGCTCCGTCGGGCTTGGTGATCATGGTCGGTGGCGATCTCGGAGTTGCTGGCGGTCTTGTTCCCGCACCTGGCGTGCTTGTGTATCGATCGGGTGTTCCGTGCGGGCAGGTCGGTGCGGATCCAGGCGAGGACGCGCACGTCGCAGGCGGTGTGTCCGTCGTGTGGGGTCTTGTCGGGGCGGGTTCATAGCCGGTACGAGCGCCGGTTGTCGGACCAGGCGATCGCTGGTCAGGAGACGGTGATTCACCTGCAGGTTCTGCGGTTCCTCTGCCGCAACGAGGTGTGCGCCAAGAAGACCTTCGCCGAGCAGGTGCCGGGCCTGACCGTCCGTTATGGCCGGCGCAGCATCGGGTTGGGCGAGTGCCTGCGGGCGATCGCGCTGGCGCTGGGCGCACGGGCCGGGGCCCGGCTGACGCACCGGCTGGCGGCAGCGGTGAGCCGGATGACGCTGATCAGGATGATCCCGTCACTGCCCGACGCCGCCGCTGATTCCAGGCCGCAGGTCCTGGGCGTGGATGACTTCGCGCTTCGCCGCGGCCACCGATACGGAACCGTCTTGATCGACATGGCCACCAGCCGGCCGATCGACGTGCTGGCCGAACGGTCTGCCGAGTCCCTGGCCGCCTGGCTGCAGGGCCACCCGGGCATCGAAGTCGTCTGCCGGGACCGGGCCGGCCGCTACGCCGAAGGCACCACGCGCGGGGCACCAGATGCCATCCAAGTCGCCGACCGCTGGCATATGTGGCGAAACCTCGGTGAAGCCGTCGAACGAACCGTGACCAAACACCGCCACCACCTGCGCGAACTTCCTCAGACGACGACGCAGATCGACCCCGCCCCGCCCCGCGATCCACAGCCTGACAGCGATCCGAAGCCGCGAGAAGGACGCCTGGCCGAGCGCACCCGGCAACGGCACACCGCCATCCACGACCTGCTCGCCCAGGGGCGCCAGATCAGGCAGATCGCCCGGGAACTCGGACTGGGCCGCACCACCGTCCGCCGATATGTCCGGCCCTGGCGCAGCACCGCCGTCCCTCTCGAGCCGCCACCGACACCACCGACCGTCCGGCAGGTCACCGGCTGGATCCTGCGCCACCCGGACAATCTCCAACCCGATGAGCGACAGCAACTCGAGACACTCACCGCCGCCAGCCCAGCGCCGGCCAGCGTCCGAGAACACGTTCGCGGATTCGCTCACATGATGCTCCACCTGCACGGCGACCAGCTCGAACGCTGGATGAGCGCGGTCGAATTCAGCGACCTGCCCGAACTGCGCTCTTTCGTCACCGGGCTACGCCGCGACCTGGACGCCGCCCGCGCCGGCCTGACCCTGCCCTACAGCTCCGGGAAGGTCGAAGGCCAGGTCAACCGCATCAAGATGATCAAACGGCAGATGTATGGCCGCGCCAACCCCGACCTGCTGCGCAAACGCATCCTGCTCGCCGACTGAGAAGGGTTCGCTTCACGGAATCCGTGCCAGAGCCCACATTCGCGCGTCGTTGACATCTCCCCAGGCGGTCAGTGCGGCGTCGAGGTCGTCTGGCGCCTCGCGCAGCGTCCTGCCGAGCTCGGCGCCACCTAGGAGGGCGGATGTGGCGCTCATCCCTGAGTAGAGGTTCGGACACCACGCTGCATCGCCTGGGAGGACGACCCGTCCGTTGCTCCACCGAGGCATCTTCACCTGGTGCACCGAGTCGAACAGGCGGCCCGCACGGGCACTGATGATGCTGTCCGCCACAGCGAAGGACGGCACGTGTTCCTCGAGCTGAAATGCACAGATCATCGCGTCCCACGTCGTATGTAGTCCTCGGGCGGGCCGAAGACCATACGACGCACGCTCGACCGCAACCCGTCGGCGCCGACGACCAGGTCGAAGCTCTCACGGTACTGCGCGCCAGCACCGGCATCCTCGAGCAGCACCTGCACGTCGCTGCCGATGTCGCCGATCTCGACGGGCGTCGTGCGAACCGCACGTCGATACGCTCGCCATCCGCCTCGTCCCCGCAGGTGCTCTGCCAGAGCGCGGCTTCGATGTCACCGCGGACCACCGCTGCGGGATTGCCCGGCTGGTGCAGGAATCCCAGGCCCGGCTCACGGTTCCCACGCCGGGTCAGCGACCACGTCTTCCCGCCATCGGGCGGATTGGGGGGTGTGCAGGTGGCCGGCGATACCGAGGTCGATGGCCGCCTGCCTGCCCTCCGCCATCAGGCCGACGAAGTAGCCACCCTTTCGACGCTCCGGAGCCCGACGAGCACTGGTGTCCATCCGGCCTGCCGGAGCCCGATCGCCGCGGACATACCCGTGATCCCCAGTCCGACGGCCAATGCGCGCTTCCGCACGATGCCGTCCTCCGTACTCCCCGCTAGCCAGGCCGGGTTCGGCGACGCCCGGGAGGTCGCGCACGCCGGCCACAGGTTCGGCCGGGTCACCTTCGTGCAGGCGACCCGCCTCCTCGAACACACGTGACCAGCTCACAGCGTTCCGGTTCAGTCGGTGATCCAGCTTCCGTGGAAGCCGAGCGGGATGCGGACGGGCAGGTGCACGGTGGCGAGGGGCTCGCCGGTGAAGTCCTGCGCGGAGAGGATCACCAGGTCAGCCGCTCCCCGGTCGGCGTTGTTGACGTAGGAGAACACGTAGCCGTCGTCCTCCTTTTCGCCGGCGGCGATGAAGAGCGGTTCGCCCACGTACGCCTTGCGTCCCATCCGCCGGGTCTCGTGCGTGCCGCGCTCAAGGTCGTGCTTGATCAAGGTGTTGTCGAACGCCTCGTCGGGCATGTCCTCCAACTGGGTGTCGCCGGGGTAGAAGACGTTTTCCACGTCGAGGGTGGCGGTGGTGTAGCCGTAGCGGTACGGTCGGCCGGTGCGGCGCTCGTCCATGCGCGGGAACTCCTGCGCCCGGTCGTCCAGCCGGGTCTGCGCGACGCGGCCGGTACGCAAGTCAACGCGCCAGCGGTCGAGCGTGGGCGTGCCCCCGAGGTCCAGTCGGCCCTCCACGAACCGCTTGGGGTAGCGCACCACATCCACGACCACCTCGTCGCCGTCCTCGTAGGCGTTGAGCGTGTGGAACACCCAGCACGGCTCCACCTCGAACCAGCGCACTTCGCCGGTGCTGCGCGACAGAAGGCCGAGCCGCGGCGTATGTGCCTCGTTCCACGCGACCGGCAGCGGCGAGCCCTTCTGCGCGTGCGCCATGCTGAACGTCACCGGCAGGTCATAGATCACCACGTACCGCTCGGTGAGCGCGAAATCGTGCACCATCGGCCCGTCGGGGACCGGGATGTTCGTCACCTGCGTCACCACGCCCTTGGGGTCGATGACGATGTGCTGGTGATGGTCCCAGCCCCAGAAGTTCGCGATCGCGTGCAGCTCGCCGCTGACCGGGTCGAGGTGGGCGTGGCCGGTGTACCCCCCGGGCAGTGCGCCGCCGAAGTCGCACGGGCCGATCGTGTCGAGCTCGTAGCTCAGCTCGTACGGGCGCGCTCCCCCTTCCTGCGTCGCGAAGGTGCGCCCGGCCAGCCCGATCACATGGGTGTTGGGGGGGAAGTCCATGCCGGCGTGCACCGGCCCGGAACGCGGTTTCTCACCGAGCCGCCGCGCGACGGCCGCGCTGCGCACCCACCGGTTGCGGTACCACTCGGCGCGGCCGTCGCGCAGCCGCAGGCCGTGCACCATGCCTTCGCCGGTGAGCAGGTGGCCGGCGGTCGGGTCGTCGAGGCCGAGCGGGTTGGGGCCGTTACGCAGATAGCGGCCGGTCAGCTCGGCCGGAATACGACCGGTGACCTCCAGGTCGAAGGCCGTGATCTCCTCGGTGACGGGGGTGAAGCCGCCGGTGAACGGGGTGGTGGTCATGTCGTTTCCCTTTCGCCTGTCTCTTGTCGTGGTCCGCACGATGCCGTTCTCCTCGAGGCGGGTCCGGTCAGTCCGGGACGATGACGGCCCGGGTGCGACCCTGGTACGCCCATGCCTCGCCGACGCGGCTGAGCGGGTAGACGGTGTACGGCGCCTCGAACGTTCCGTCGGCGAACCGGGCGATGACCTCGGGAAACTCGGCGATCATCTGCGCCTTCGAGACCGAGCCCATGCCACTACCGCTGATCCGGATTTTTCGGCTGCGCAGCAACGCCGCGGGCAGCACCGCCTCGGTACCGGCGAGCGAGCCGATCTGCACGTAGTCGACCGCGGCGCTGTCGTCCTCCACGCCGGCCCTTCCCAGCGCGGCGAAGGCGGCCTCGGCAACGGGGCCCCACACGAAGTCGAGCACGAGCGCGGGCTGCGCCTCGGCAACGGCCGCGCCGAGGGCGGCCACCCAGGCGTCGGGCGTGGCGCCCGCGAGCGGAACGGTGACGGCGCCGAGGCCGCGCAGCCGCTCCAGTGCCTCGTGGTCACGTCCGGCCGCGATGACCCGTTGCGCGCCGAGGGACAGCGCCGCCCGTACGGCCAGGCTGCCCGACATGCCGGTCGCCCCGAGCACCAGCACGGTGCCCAGCTCGCCCACCTCCTTGCGCCGGGCGGTCAGCGGCATCCAGCCCGACATGGCGGGGTTCATGCCGGCGGCGACCGCGAGCGGATCGACCCCGGCGGGCAGCTCCACCTCGAACGGGGTGACCAGCCATTCGGCCATCGTGCCCCACGGCGACTGAGCAAGGCCCGTGTAGACCAGCCGCCCGTCATCGGTCCGAGCCACCGCGTCGACTCCCGGTACGAGCGGATACGCCTGGTCGCTGCCGTAGTGGCGGCCGGAGACCAGCCCGCGGACGACATGGTGCAGACCCGCGCCCACGAGTCGCAGCGGCTCCCGGCCCGGCCGCTGTTTCGGATCGGGGAAGTCCGCGCAGACGGGCGTCGCTTCCGGAGTGTTGACGACTACAGCACGCATTGCACGCTCCTGAACTAAGTTCATTTGGTGCTCTCACTGTGCCTGAACTTTGTTCAGGTGTCAACCGAGACGGGGCGCGCATCCTCAGCGGCACGCGCATTTCCGATCCCGAGATGGTGAAGGCGAAGGAGTCCTGGCTCGCTCGCCGAGCGCGATGAGCGGCTGGGTGAAGGCGCCGAACCGGTCAAGGCCGCCGGACACCTCCGCGACGACGGCATCGACTTCGGCATGCCTATGGCGGCAATGTCGCGGGCGCTACGGATGCTGATGGACCACCCAATGCCGAGATGGTCGGCCCTGTGGGTTCCAAAATGGGCGTAGGCGGTTGACCTGCGGGTTTTCCTGCGGTGGTGGTCGAGGGCCGGCAGTATCGCGGGCTTGTGACAGTACGGATGTTCTAACTGATCTTCGTGCGCCTGGTCAGCTGGATGGCGCTGCCGGCGCGCTCGGCAGCTTCCAAGGATGCCGAGTTGCTGGTGCTGCGTCAGGAACTCGCCGTGCTGCGGCGGCAGAACCCTCGGCCGAGGCTGGACTGGGCGGATCGGCTGGTGCTCGCCGCTCTGGCCTGGCTGCTCCCAGATCGGCGCGGATGAGTCGGCTCGTGACGCCGGACACGTTGCTGCGGTGGCACCGGCGGCTGGTCCGCTGGCACTGGACCTATCCTCCCAAGCGAGGGCGGCCGCCGGTCGACGCCAGGCTCGCGGCGCTGATCGAGCAGATGGCGCGGGAGAACCCGGGCTGGGGCTACAAGCGGATCCAGGGTGAGTTGCTCGGCCTCGGGTACCGGGTCGGTGCATCCACGGTGCGGCGGGTACTGAGGCGGTTTCGGATCCCGCCCACGCCACGGCGCAGCCGCTCGGCGTGGCGGCAGTTCCCGCGTGCCCAGGCCGCCACGATGCTGGCCTGCGATTTCTTCCACGTCGACTGCGCGGTGACCTTGCGTCGGATCAAGGTGTTCTTCGTGATCGAGGTCGGCACCCGCCACGTCCGCGTTCTGGGCGTGACCGCACACCCCGACGGGGCGTGGACGGTGCAGCAGGCACGGGATCTGCTGATGGACCTGGGGGAGTGCGCCGCCCGGTTCCGGTTCCTGATCCGGGACAGGGCCGGGCAGTTCACCGAGGCGTTTGACGCGGTGCTGGCCGGCGCCGGGATCGAGGTGGTGAAGATCCCGCCGCGCAGCCCGCAGGCGAACGCCTGTGCCGAACGCTGGGTGCGTACCGTCCGGTCCGAGGTCACCGACCGGATGCTGATCACCGGACCGCGGCATCTGCGGGCGGTCCTGGAAGAATACGTCGCGCACTTCAACCGGCTTCGCCCGCACCGGGGCAGGAACCTGCGACCACCGGACAGTGGCCCCATGCAGGCGGTGGTCAGGAGGTCGCGCCGCCCTCGACGATCTCCATCAGCATCAGCGCCGTTCTCGCCTCGATCGTCTGGCGTGGCGACCGCAGATTGAGGCCGCTGAGCGCCTCGATTCGCCGGAGCCGCTGGCTCACGGTGTTCACGTGCAAAGTGAGCCGCTTCGCTGTCGCAGACCGGTCGAGGTCACAGTCCAGGTACGTCCGCAACGTGCGCAAGAGCTCCGTGCCGTGGTCGGAGTCGTAGCGTGCGACGCTGCCCAGAGTCCGTTCGGCATAGCGCTTGAGGTGCGCCGGCTCCCCGTACCTCAGGAGGAGGCCGGCCGCCCCCAGATCGTCGAGCGCCACGATGCCGCCGGTCGCGCCGCTCGCCAGGGTGAGCCGCAGGGCGCCCACCACGGCCGTATACGTCTCCGGGATGCCGTCCTCCAGCTCCGATGTCACGACGAGAGCACTCGAGCCGGCGTGCCCCACGACTGCGCGCCGTAGCGTCTCCTCGCCGGAGGGTTGGTCGAGGTCGACGGGCCACAGTGCCACCACCAGGCCACGTATCGCGGCGATCAACGGGCGAGGCCGGACGTGTGCGCTCATGCGGACTGCCGCGGATGCGGCACGCTGGATCGCTCGTTCCTTGTCCACGACTGACATGACACCGGCGCGGGCCGCTGCGCTCCCCGGCGCCCTGCACGCGGCCGCGACCAGCAGCCGGTGGGGCGGTGCGAGGTCGTGGCCCAACAGCGTGGCTCGCTCGTGAACTTGCGGCGAGCCCGGGTCGGCGCCGGCGATCAGGTCCGCCAGCAAGTCGCCGCGCACCTCCTGCTCCGCTTGGGCCGCTGTGCGCTGTCGCAGCATCTCGAGCGAGAGGACCACAGAGGCGTGCTCGGCGGCGCGAACTCCGAGCGCGTCCAGCCGCTCCGACATCTCCAGAAGCCACACGGTCGCGACGACCGACCCATCGAGAAACACGCTCACGATGACGTGCTGGCCGTCATCGTGCACCAGATCACGCTCGCCCAGCAGTCGAGGCGCTGCCATCGCCGCACCAGCCGCTGAGGGCACGAGGGCGACGGGAACCGCGCTCCGAGTGGACGCGAGCGGAACGCTGTCCGAGCTGGCCAGCGTCTCACCGTTCGCGTCCCGGATGACCACGCCACAGCTGAGGAGATCACGCAGTGTCGTGGCGATGCCCTTGACCCCCCCGGACCGCACCGCCACATCGAGCAGCTTGTTGTGGATCTCCTCCGACCTGAAGATGAGCTCGTGCTGCGCTCGGAGGTCATCTCGGATCCGACACGAGGTCAGTGCGATCGCGGCATGCTCCGCGAACAACTTCATCTGCTCGACCTCGTCGGCGGTGAACTCGTGCGCGACGCTGCGATAGCTGTTCAGCGTGCCCAGTACGCCGGCCGAGGTCGTGAGGGGTACGGCCAGGATCGATCGATAGCCCTGCTCCTTGGCGGTCGCCGTCCAGCCCGACTCCGGTTCCTCGTGGACGTCACTCACGCCGCACGGCACGCCGGTCAGGTAGGCCCTGCTCGCAGGCGCTCCAGACGTCGTGTCCGGCTCGATGCGGATGGGATGGCTCGCGTTCACGCGTTCGACGTACTCGTCCGGGAGGCCGCTCACGCCGACGATGTCCAGGCTCTGCCCGCTCGCGGAGGGAACCATGACACCGCACACGTCCAACCCGAGCAGATCCCGGGCCGTAGCCGCCAGCAGGTCCAGCAGCGCCCTCAGGTCGTAGCCGGCGTTGACGGCCGCGGTCAGCGACCCGACCTGTTCGACCCACTTCTTCAACTCTGAGTCGCTCCTGGCGTTCATCTGCTGAGTGTCGCCCGTCACATAAGCGGGGCGCAATCCATGGGACGACGACCATTGCAGCGCCGGCAGGAAGGTTGAGACGTTCGTCACACCTGCTTCACCGGCTCCGGAACGGCATCGACCCGGCTGCCACCGGAGGAGCGGTTCCGCTCAACACGACCCCCGTTGCGCCTTGGAGGGACCCTTGAAGGTCATGCGTGCAGAGCCGCAGGCCGCCGTTGGTGGCCGGCGTGGCGAGCCGGCGCGGGCCCGCGGGCGGGCACTGCTCGACGCCTTGCGTTGGGCGGAGCCCGCGAGCGTCGTGGTCGTCGCCGTCCTTGCCTGGGAGATCACCTCACACGTCGGGCTCCTGCCCCAGAGGGACTTCCCGCCGGCCACGCAGATCCTCAGCGCCTTCCTGACCGACATCAGGCAGAGGGAGCTCTGGATCGGTGTCGGCGCCTCGATGCGCGACAGTGGCATCACCAGGCCGAAGGATCTCGAGGGAAAGAAGATCGGGCTGGTCCAGCTGGAGAACGTCAACCACGCCGCCTTGCTCGACTGGCTCACGCAGCACGGCGTGGACACCTCCAAGGTCAAGTTCGTCCTGGTCCCGGTGCCCGACATGCCGGCAGCGCTGCGCTCTGGCCAAGTGAACGCCGGTCAGGTTCTCTACCCCTTGGCTCAGACGATGGTGAACGAGGTCACCGCGATCGTTCCGAACATGATGGAGTCGTTCGGGGCCCAGCCGGTGCAGGGGTACACGATCGTCAGCGGCAAGTTCGCCACCGAGCACCCGGACATCGTTGCCAAGATGCAGACAGCGCTGAAGAAGGCCAACGACCTGCTTGTGGCGGATCCGAACGCCACGGTCGCAGCGGTCCACTCGCTGACCGGTGCCCCCGAACAGCTCCTGCGAGCCTCCAGGCTGCCGGCGTTCGGCAACGACCTGAAGCTTCAGTCGTCCCAGGAGCAGGTCGCCCTCATGATGAAGTACGGCTTCCTCGACAAGCCGGTCAACCTCGCTTCCCTCGTGTTCCACCAGTGACTGGCGCCTCGAGAAAGGGCCGAAAGATGGAGATCAACTTCAAGGAAGACCGCGTCGGCGGATTCAACTACGAGCTCTTCAGGACGATCAGCTCGCCCGCTGCAGAGATGGGCGAGACCCTCGCCGTCGGGGACCGGATCGAGGATGACGACACGGAAAGCTGGCTGAGCGAATTCAGTCAGGCCGCGAAGCGGATCCACGACCGTGCCGTCACCTACGCGGAGAACGGGTTCCCCCCAAACGCCTCGCGTGCGTTCATGCGAGCCGGCAACTTCTACCGTGCCTCCATCTTCTACGCCTTGACGTCGGATCCTCGGCGTGAGAAACACTGGCGGGTCAGCAGGGACTGCTTCCGTCGTGCGATGGAACTCCACTCGACGCCGGTTCGGACGGTGGACATCCCGTTCGGTGATGCCGACCTGCCGGGTTACTTCTTCTCCGCGGGAGCCGGGCACCGCCCGACGCTGCTGGCGATCGGCGGGTTCGACTCGACCGCCGAGGAGGTGGCCCTGTGGATCGGGCTGGAGGCGCAGAACCACGGGTGGAACTGCTTGGTGTTCGAGGGCCCGGGCCAGTGGGGCGCACTGTACGACAACCCGGGGCTCACCATGATCCCTGACTACGAGAGGCCGGTTTCGGCGGCGATCGACTTCGCCGAGACGCTGCCGGACGTCGACCCGGAGCGGATCGCACTCGTGGGCTACTCCCTGGGCGGCTACTTCGCCCCGCGGGCCTTCGCCTTCGACCGGCGCATCGCGGCGTGCGTCGCGAATTCGTTCATGCCCTCCATAGCTGAGCCGTGGACCTCGTTGTGGCCCCGGTCGTTGGCCGAGCTGAAGGGTGATGCGTTCGACGCGGCGTTCGGTGAGGTCGCCAAGACGAACCCCGGTGCGGCGTGGACCTTCGACCACGGACAGTGGGCACTCGGGTTCGACAGACCGTCGGGCTTTCTCGACATCTGGAATGACTACACCGTCTTCGACCTGGCCGAACGCTTCGATCGACCGTTCCTGAACATCTGCGGCGAATCGGAGCTGGCCCGGTTCAAGGAGGGTCACGGCACCGCCGAGTGGACCAACCGGCAGCTGACCTTCCTGGCTGACGTGCCCGGCTACTGCGAGGCGTACGTCTTCACCGACGAGGAAGGCGCCTCGACGCACTGCCAGATGGGCGGCATCCGGCAGGGCGCCGCGGTCACCATGTCCTGGCTCGAGAACGTGCTGGGCGACCATGCCGCCCGCGCTGATCAGAACGTCCGGCGTGGCAGCAAGGTCCTTCACCCCGCCCTGACGCGCGTGATGCGGAGCGTCTTCGGCGATCCGGTCGACGACGGCCTCCACAGGCTCCTGGCCCAGCCCGCAGGCACGCCGCTGGCGATCTGAGACGGGCCGGCCCACGACCCAGGCCGTCGGTCAAGGCATCCGGGGATCTCCCGCGGAATCAGTGGCCGTCAACCACTCGGTCACAGCACAAAGGGACACACGATGTATCTGACTCAGGGACTGCACCGGTCGGTGCAGCAGACGCCCGAGGCCACCATGACGATCTGCGGCGGCAGAAGGCGTACCTACCGGGAGGTGGCCGAGCGGGTGGCCAGGCTGGCCAGTGCGATACGCGAGCTCGGCGTACGCGAGGGCGACCGGGTCGCGATGCTCGGGCTGAACTCCGACCGCTACCACGAGTACCTCCTGGCAGTGCCGTGGGCCAACGCGGTGCTGAACCCCGTGAACATCCGGTGGAGCCCGGCGGAGATCGCCTACTCCCTGAAGGACTCCACCACCAGGGTGTTGTTCGTCGACGACGCCTTCTCACGCATGCTTCCGGCCATCAAGGAAGCATGGCCCGGGCTGGCCACCGTCATCCACACGGGCGACGGTCCCCTCCCTGAGGGGGCCCTGTCCTACGAGGAGCTCATTGCCGCCAACGATCCGGTCGACGACGCGCGGCGGGGTGGAGACGAACTCGCTGGATTGTTCTACACCGGTGGGACCACGGGCTTTCCGAAGGGCGTGATGCTGTCGCACGCCAACCTCCTCACGTCGGCGTACGGCATCGCCGCCGGCGGATTCGCCTTCCAGCCGCGCGGGACCTACCTGCACGCAGCTCCGATGTTCCACCTCGCCGATCTGATGGCCTGGAACGCCGAGCTCCTGCACGGCGGCCGGCACGTCTTCATCCCGTCGTTCGAACCGGTCGCGGTGATGAAGGCGATCGAGCAGCACGCGGTGACCGACGCGTTGCTGGTTCCGACCATGGTCCAGATATTGATCGACCACCCGGAGCTGTCCGAGCACGACCTCACCAGCTTTCGCGCAGTGTTCTACGGCGCCTCACCGATGCCCCAGCCAGTGCTGGAGCGGGCGATGAAGGTCCTGCCGAACGCCCAGTTCACGCAGGGGTACGGCATGACCGAGCTGTCGCCGGTCGCCACCTTGCTGAGCCCCGCCGACCACGAGCGCCCGCACCTGTTGCGAGCCGCAGGGAGGGCCGCTCCCTGCGTAGAGGTGCGTGTCGTCGACCCGGCCGGGACCGAGGTTCCGCGGGGCACAGTGGGCGAGGTGGTCGTCCGCGGCGGAAACGTGATGCTCGGCTACTGGAACAGGCCCGAAGAGACTGGCGCTGCCGTCCGCGACGGCTGGATGCACACCGGCGACGGTGCCTACATGGACGACGAGGGCTACATCTACATCGTCGACCGGATCAAGGACATGATCGTCACCGGTGGCGAGAACGTGTACTCCGCCGAAGTGGAGAACGCCGTGGCCCAGCACCCCGCCGTGGCCGCATGTGCCGTGATCGGCGTGCCGGATCCCGCTTGGGGCGAGCGCGTGCATGCGGTCGTGGTCCTCAAGCCGGGCGCCGAGGCCACCTCCGAAGAGATCCGCGAGCACGCCAAGACCCGTATCGCCGGGTACAAGTGCCCACGGAGCGTCGATTTCGTGCAGACGCTGCCGCTGTCGGGCGCCGGCAAGGTCCTCAAGCGCGAGCTGCGCGAGAGCTACTGCCGTCAGGTTGCTGAGCAGACCCACTGACGGCAACCACAGCACGGGCGATCGCGGCGACGAGCCCCACCCGGAGGCCAGGGGGATTGTCCGGGGCGGGCTCGTCGTCGGCCTGTGCTCGGCACGACCACCCTCAGCCCAGTTCGAGGGACCGTCCGATGATCTCTCGCATGATCTCGCTGGTGCCGCCGTAGATCCGCTGGACGCGTGAATCCGCGTACGCCCGGGCGATCGGGTACTCGAGCATGTAACCGTAGCCTCCGTGCAACTGGACGCAGGCGTCCACGACCCGGCTCTGCAGTTCGGTCGCCCACAGCTTGGCCTTGGCGGCGTCCACCGCCGTCAGCCGACCAGCGTTGAGCTCTAGGACGCACCGGTCGACGTAGGCTCCGGTGATCTCCACCTCGGTGACCAGGTCGGCGAGCCGGAAGCGCGTGGCCTGGAAGTCGCCGACCGCGCGACCGAACGCTTGACGCTCGCGCACGTAGTCCGTCGTCAGGCGCAGCGCAGCGACCGACCCGGCAACCGCGGACACGGCGATCGACAGCCGCTCTTGGGGGAGGTTGCCGGTCAGACCGAAGAAGCCGGCCCCCTCCCCGCCCAGGAGGTTCGTCGCCGGCACCCGGGCGCCGGTGAAGGACAGCTCGGCCGTGTCCTGGGCGTGCATGCCGAGCTTCTCGAGGTTGCGGCCCCGCTCGAAGCCGGGGGTGCCCCGCTCGATCACCAGAAGGCTGAGGCCGCGGTGCGGGTCCTCGCTGGTGCGGACCGCTGTGATCACGAGGTCGGCGTTGATCCCGTTGGTGATGAATGTCTTCGCACCGTCGACGACGTAATGGTCGCCGTCTCTCGTCGCGCGGGTTCGGATGCCGGACAGGTCCGAGCCGGTGCCGGGCTCGGTCATCGCGATCGCCACCACCGTGCTGCCGTCGGCCACGCCGGGAAGCCAACGCTCCTTCTGCGCCGGCGTCGTCAGCTCGAGCAGGTACGGCATGCAGATGTCGGCCTGCAGCACCGGACCGAGCATGGCGGGCGAGACGCCGGCGTACGCGGACTCCTCGTTGAGCACGGCGTTGAATCGGAAGTCGTGGTTCCCGGCACCGCCGTACTCCTCCGGGACGGAGGCGAATGCGCCCAGTTCGGCGACCTGCGTGAAGAGCCTGCGGGGCGCGATGCCGGCGTGCTCCCAGTCGGGATAGAACGGCACCACCTCACGCGCGAGGAACGCTCGCACGCTCTTCCGGTACGTCTCGTGCTCGGGCTCGAAGATGTTCCGGTTCATCGCGCGTTCAGAGTCGGAAGCCGCCGCCGCACACCAGCGTCTGTCCGCTGATGTAGTCCGACTCCGGCAGGCACAGGAGGTACACCGAACCGGCGGCCTCCTTCGGGGTGCCGGGACGGCCGAGGGGAATCTGCTTCGACAGCGCGTCAAGGAGGTCCGGGTTGACACCGACCTTGAGCTCCCGGCCCTCGACCTCGATGGTGCCCGACCCGTCGGCGGGCGTCTCCGTGAGGCGCGTCGTGATGAACCCGAAGGCCACCGTGTTGACGGTGACGTTGAGCCGACCCCACTCCTTGGCAAGCGTCTTGGTCAGCCCGGTCACACCGGCCTTGGCGGCCGCGTAGTTCGCTTGCCCGGCGTTGCCGCCGAGGCCGGCGACGGACGAGATGTTGACGACCTTGCGGCACGGGATGGGCTGACCGGCGGCACGGGCGTCCTTGACGGCCGCCGAGATGACCGGCTGGGCGGCGCGGAGGATGCGAAACGGCGCCTTGAGGTGCACGTCCAGAATGGCGTCCCACTGCTCGTCCGTAGTCTTCTGGATGACGCTGTCCCAGGTGTAGCCGGCGTTGTTCACGATGATGTCGATGCCGCCGAAGGCGTCGACCGCGGCGTCGACGAAGCGCTGGGCGAAGCCGTCGTCGGTGACGCTGCCGACGCACGCTACGGCGGCTCCGCCCGCCGCCTCGACGTCGGCGACGGTGTGTTCGGCCGGCTCGGCGTCGAGGTCGTTGATCACGACCCTCGCGCCCTCCGAAGCCAGCTTGAGCGCGATCTCGCGGCCGATGCCGCGGCCGGATCCGGTCACGAGTGCGACCTTCTTGTCGAGCGTTCCCATGCGCGGGCTCCTTGTCAGTGGCCGGCGCGCAGCGCGATGACCGCGCGGCCGGTGAGGGTGGTGGTGCCATCGGCGAGCGTGACCGCGAGATCGAGCGTGGCGGTGTCGTCGTCGACAGCCACGACTGTTCCGGTGCAGGTGGGCCGGGCCCCGACGGGCGTGATGGAGGCGAATCGCGTTGAAAGCGAGCGGATTCGGTCCTGCGCGACCCATCCCGTGAGCAACCGGCCGAGGTAGGCCATGCTCAGCATGCCGTGGGCGAAGACGTCGTCGAAGCCCGCGGAGCGCGCGTTGTCGATGTCGACGTGGATCGGGTTGTGGTCCCCGCTGGCGCCCGCGAACAGCGCGAGGGTGGTCCGCGAGATCGGCGGCAGCTCGAGCGGCGGCAGGGTCGTGCCGACCTGGAGATCGGCAGGGGGCAGGGTCTCGGTCACGCGGTCACCTCCGGGTTGCGGACGACGATGACGGTGGTGGCGACGGCGACCTGCTCGCCCTCGCGGCTGAACGTCGTCTCCTTCGTGAGGAGCTCCATGGCGCCACCCCGCTTGGACGTCACGTCCACGATCTGCTCGCCGACGATGAGCGTGTCACCGGCGTACGCCATGGCGCCGTACGCGAAGTGCTGCTCGCCGTGCAGCACGTGCCGGAGGTCGATGCCGACGTCAGTGAGGTAGCGGAACGGGTCATCCGCTTCCAGGCTCACGCTGAAGAAGAAGGTCGGAGGCACGGGCAGGTCGCGGTGGCCGGCGAGACGCGCCGCGTCGAGGTCGGAGTAGACCGGGTTCGTCTCGCCGATGGCCTTGGCGAAGAACCTCAGCCGGCCGCGCTCGAGCTGGACGTCATAGGTCGGGAGCTTCATCGCGAGCGCCCGCGCTCGGTCGATCGCCATCAGCCGACCTTCTGGTAGAGCGTGACGACCGCCGCACCGCCCAGTCCGATGTTGTGCTGGAGTGCGAGCCGGACGTCGTCGACCTGCCGTGCTCCCGCTTCACCGCGCAGCTGCCAGGTCAGCTCAGCGCACTGCGCCAGCCCCGTCGCCCCCAGCGGATGGCCCTTGGAGAGAAGGCCGCCCGACGGGTTGGTGACCACCCGACCGCCGTAGGTGTTGTCACCGTCGCGGATGAACTTCTCGGCAGTACCGGGAGCGGTCAGGCGCAGCGCCTCGTAGCTGAGCAACTCGTTGGCGGTGAAGCAGTCGTGCAGCTCGACGACTCGCAGGTCGCGCGGGTCCACGCCGGCCTTCTCGTAGACCTCGTCCGCGGCGCGCTGAGCCATGCTGAAGCCGACGAGATTCTTGGGGTCCTCGAAGGTGTCCGGCTGGTCGGTGGTCATGGCCTGGGCGGCGATCGCCACGTCACCCTTCAGGCCGTGGCGTCGGGCGAAGTCTTCACTGGCGATGACGGCGGCGGCGGCACCACAGGTGGGCGGACAGCATTGCAGACGGGTCAGGGGTCCGAAGATCCGCGGAGAGGCGAGGACCTCTTCCACCGTGGTCGGGGCCCGGAACACCGCGTACGGGTTGTTCCCCGCGTGCTTCCGGGCCTTCACCGAGATCATGGCGAAGGTCTCCGGGGACGTGCCGTGCTCCTCCATGTAGGCCGCACCCGCGCCCCCGAAGAGCTGGGCGGCGAATGGTGCCTCGCTCGGGCCGTTGCGCTTCTGGGCGACCTCCATGAAGTCGACGAACGGGCTGGGCCGGTCGGACCACTTCATGGCAAGGGCGCCGCGCTCCATCTGCTCGAAGCCGAAGGCGAGGGCGCAATCGACGCTGCCACTCCCCACGGCCTGCGCGGCGAGCCACAGGGCGGACGAGCCGGTCGAGCAGTTGTTGTTGACATTGACGACTGGTATCCCGGTCATCCCGACGCCGTACAGGGCCCGTTGGCCGCTGGTCGAGTCTCCGTAGACGAAACCGGCGTAAGCCTGCTGCACCTGCTCGAGGTCGAGGCCCGCATCGGTCAGCGCCTTCCGCACCGCCGCTGTCGCCATCGCGTCATAGGAGCCGCTCTTGCTCGGGGTCACGAAGGGGACCATTCCGACCCCGACCACGCGTACTCGTCCCACGCTCACCACTCCTGAAGCGAAACGTCCTGGTGCTGCGAATCGGCAGCGTTGCGATCGTGGCAGCCGTGGTTTGGCCCGCACTATGTCGCCGCAGACATCAATCGCAGGGTTTTTGTAGCGGCCGCAACGTAGGTGCCCGCCGGTTCGGTGCGTCATGTTGGAGGCCGGTGACCGACGGCACATCTCAACCGCCAAGGTCCGGAAGGAGGCCTGACATGACCGAGACGGAACCTCGCGCGGCAGCGGGGATCGACCGCACGATGACGGAAGAGGAGTCGATCGCACTCGTCGACGATCTCTGCCTGCGCTACCGCAATTGGGGAAGGTGGGGTTACGACGACCAGCGAGGAACCCTCAACTTCATCACTCCTGAGGCCCTCGTGTACGCCGCCACCATGATCCGCACCGGTCGGATCGTTTCGTGCGGACTGCCGTTCCACAGCGACGGACCTCAGAGTGGTGGCTTCGGCGGCCGGACGAATCCGGTCCATTCGATGTTGCAGGACGGCGGCGACATCGCCTTGGGCGCCCAAGATGACATCGCTCTGCTGCGATACACCGACGACGCCGTCACCATGCCCCTGCAGTGCGGGACGCAGTGGGACGCGCTCGCACACATCTTCTACCGCGGTCAGATGTACAACGGTCACGGTCTCGAGCACGTCACCAGCAAGGGCGCCTTCATCAACGGCATCGAGAACATCGCAGATGCCGTAGCCGGCCGAGGCGTCCTGCTGGACGTCCCGCTGTACCGGGGCGTCGACTGGCTCGACCCCGGCGACTCGATCGGGAGCAGCGAGTTGACCGCGTGCGCCGAAGCCCAAGACGTGGAGATCCGTTCCGGAGACATCGTCCTCGTACGGACAGGTCAGATCGCCCAGGTCCGAGCGCGCGGAGCTTGGGGTGACTATGACTCCGGCCCGGCACCGGGCCTCGGCCTGTCGGCAGCACACTGGTTCGCCGGTCACGAGATCTCCGCGCTGGCCACCGACACCTGGGGTGCTGAGGTCCTGCCCAACGAGACACCTGGCGTGTTCCAGCCGCTCCACCTGATCCTGCTCGTGAACGCCGGCATGACCTTCGGTGAGATCTTCGATCTCGAGGCCCTGTCCAAGGCTTGCCACGACGAGGGTCGCTACGAGTTCTTCTTCACCGCACCACCGCTGCCCATCACGGGTGCTGTCGGTTCGCCGATCAACCCGCTTGCGATCTTCTGATGGGCGTGTTCGAAGCAGACGGCGTCGAGATCACCGTGCTGGTCGAGAACTGGGTGGACATGCTGCTCCCCGATCTGGACCTCGGTGACGGCACGCACTGTCTGCGCAACGGTCTCATCGACCACTTCGACCAGCGGCGACTGCCGCCCCAGGCAGAGAACGGGATCAGCCTCCTGGTGACCGCGCGAAGCGGACGGCACTCCTCGACCGTGCTGTTCGACGTCGGTCTCACCGGCACGGTCTTGACGCACAACATGCGAGCCCTCGGCGTCGACGCCACGCAGATCGAGCAGGTCGTGATCAGCCACGGGCACCCCGACCACTACGGCGGGATCTACGAATTCCTGGAGTCCGTCGAGCGCACCGTCCCGGTCGCCACCCACCGGGACGCCTTTCTGCCCCGGTACGCGGTCATGGCAGACGGACGGTCGTCCATGTACTACAACCAGGCGTTCACGATGGACGACATCGAGCGGCGCGGAGGGCGGCTCGTCCTGGGTGCCGGCCAGCGGGAAGGCGGTGCGCTCGACCTCGGGTGCGGCATGTTCACGACCGGGTTCATCCCGCGTGAGGTGCCTTTCGAAGGGCCGGTCGAGCCTTCGGCACCCCATGCGCCAGGGCTGTACCAGATGCGCAGCGACGGGAGTTACGGACTCGACGAGGTCATCGACGAACAGGGGCTGATCATCGACGTCAAGGACAAGGGACTGGTCGTCCTCACCGGGTGCGCTCACGCCGGAGTCCTCAACACCATCGACCGCGCACGCAAGATCTGCGGCGACAGGCCGGTGCACGCCGTCCTCGGCGGCTTCCATCTGGGTTTTCCGACCACGCCTGCTGCGAACGTGGACCTGACGCTGCAGGGCATGCGGGAACGCGGCGTGTCACACATCATGCCGATGCACTGCAGCGGCCTGTCGACGCACGCTGCTTTCCGCGCGGAGATGCCGGACCGGTACGTGCAGCCGGCTGTCGGAACGGTGCTGAGGTTCGGACGATGAGCCGACCGACGGGCCCGTTGAGCGGGCTTCGAGTCGTTGCGATCGAACAGGCCGTGGCCGCACCGTTGTGCTCGCGGCACCTCGCTGATCTCGGTGCCGACGTCGTCAAGGTCGAGCGGCCTGACGGAGGAGACTTCGCGCGCGACTACGACACCTTCGTGAAGGGGATGGCGAGCCATTTCGTGTGGCTCAACCACCGCAAGCGGTCCGTCGCACTCGACGTGAAGTCCGAGGGCGGCCGGGGCGCTCTGCGGGAACTGCTGGCCACCGCCGACGTCCTGTTGTCGAACCTGCGCCCCGGTGCCATCGAGCGAGTCGTGAGCCCCGAGGAGCTGAACGAGATCAACCCCGGGCTCGTCACCTGCCAGATCTCCGGCTACGGGCCGGACGGCCCCTACCGGGACCGGAGGGCGTTCGACCTGCTCGTCCAGGGAGAAGCCGGTGTCACGGCGAACACAGGTCTCCCCGGCGCACCCGCCAAGCCGGGAGTCTCGCTCGCGGACCTGGCCGCCGGCATCTATGCGACAACCGCGATCCTCGCAGCCCTGAGAGCACGTGATGCGTCGGGAGAGGCCCAGCACGTGCACATCTCCATGTTCGACGTCCTGGCCGAGTGGATGAGCCCACTCCTTCTCGCCTATCGCGAGAAAGGGGTCGACATCGAGCCCGCGGGAACCAGGCACGCCACCATCACGCCGTACGGACCGTTCACCGCTGCGGATGGTGTCGTCCTCAACATCGCAGTGCAGAACGACCGGCAGTGGCTCCTCCTGTGCGGTGTCCTCGGGCTCGAGCAGATGGCCGCTGATGCCCGGTTCGCCACCAACGGTCGCCGCCTCGCAAACCGCGTAGAGGTGGAGGAGGCAGTGGCCTTCGCGGTCGCCGCGCACGGTCACGACGAACTGGCGGTCCTCCTGGACGGGGCCGGCATCCCATGGGGACGGATGAACGGGACCGCTGAGGTCGCGAGGCATCCGCAACTGGAGGCGGGGAAGAGGTGGAGGCCGGTGCGACTGCCCAATGGTGAATTCGCCTCCGTCCTGGCGTCCCCGTTCCGCGTCACGGGTTTCGAGCCACCTGACGACGCCCGGGTCCCCGCGCTGGGGGAGCACACTGACGAGGTCCTTGGCGACGTCCACTCCGACTCGCGGAGTCGCAGTGCCTGAGTTCCTCGTCAGAATCGCGCTCACGCGGCCCGGTTCGCTCGACGAAGACCGATGGAGAGAAGTGCTCGCAGCGGAAGCCGACGTCGCCGCGAGGTACCGGGAAGCCGGACTGATCACCCGCATCTGGCGGTTGCCCGGCACGACGGCCAACGTCGGCGTCTGGCAAGCGACGGACGCCTCGGAGCTCCACGAGCACCTATCCCGACTGCCCGCCTTTCCATATATGGACGTGCAGGTGGAAGCACTCGCGCTGCACTACCTCGAGTCCTCCGGACCCGGGTGACTCACGTCGATGGTGTCCCAGGGAAGCAACGTCTGATGGATCTCAGCCGAGCCAGCACCTTCCTCTTCGTTCCGGGTGACCGGCCAGAGCGTTTCGACAAGGCACAAGCGTCGGGCGCTGACGTGGTCATCATCGATCTCGAAGACGGTGTGGCGCCTTCGCAACGCGAGGAGGCGCGAGCACACGTCGTCTCGTGGCTGAGCACCGGTCGACAGGCAGCAGTACGCATCAGCGCCATTGGCACCGAGGACCATCTTCTCGATCTCGCCGCCCTTCGATGCGGGATCGAGGCGGTCGTGGTGCCCAAGTCTGAATCTGCGGCTGACCTGGCCCGCGTCGCATCGGCGTTGAGCGATGAGGTGAAGATCGTTGCGCTCATCGAGACGGCGAGAGGAGTCGTTGAGGCGACGAACCTCGCTGCCGCAACAGCGGTCGTTCGGCTGGCGCTCGGAAACGTCGATCTCGCCGCCGAGATCGGCGTCGATCCCGACGACCATCAAGCCCTGCTCCACGTACGGTCACAGCTCTCGTTGGCATCGAGCGCGGCGGGGCTCACCGGCCCGATCGACGGAGTGACCACGGCCATTCGCGATACCCACCGCGTGCACGCTGACGCGCAGCACGGCGCCTCTGGGACATCCTTTGGCGCAGCGGTCACAGGCGGGACGCTGACTGATGGGTCACACCGCCGCTGGTCCGAACCGCGCCGAGGAGTGGTGCCAGGCATTCACTTACGCCCCGTGTCTCGACGGCCAGGACGAGATCGCCAAGCGACGGATCGTCGAAGCGCCGGCCTGAAACCTCAGCACGTATTCGGCACAGATGGCCGCCGAGAGCCGGTCACAGCCGGAGACGGCCGGACCTCACACCAACGGCGCCTGACCTCGAAGCCGCAGGTCAGGTGCCGTTTCGCATGTCGATCAAGGCGTGGGCACAGCTGGATTCGAACCAGCGACTCCTGGTTTGTAAGACCAGTGCGGTCACGGATCAAGAAGCATTGCTGAGCTGCGCAAACACACCTCCGTCCAGTCGGCCCCACGGGATTTGGGCACGTATTCGGCGCGGTAGTCAAGAGAGGGTGCTGTTTATGGCCTACCGGAGAAGTCACGGATCATCGGGCGTCGTGCCCGACAAGGGGTACCTGGCAGTTCATACAGACCAGGCCGCGGCTGGACGATCGTGTGGGCATGGTCTTCGCCGAGGGGTTGACGGCGGTCAACCACAGGCGGGGTTCGTAGCGGGTGTTGCGGTTGCCGGTGCGGTTCGCGGTGGCCTCACGGTCGCGTTCACCTTGAACTCTGCCGACATAGCGCCAGCCGCCGCCATCAGGGATGTTGCCGAACTTTTTGACGTCCACGTGCAGCATCGCGCCGGGCCGGTCGTGCTCGTACCGCCTGATCTGCTCCCCGGTGCCGCGCTCGATGTAGGACAGGCGGTTGAGCCGGCATCGCGTGAGCACGGCATGCACGGTCGAGGCCGGCATGCCCAGGCGCCCGGCGATCTGCACCGGTCCAAGGCGCTGTTTCAATCGCACATGCACGATCTTGCGCACCACCGGCTGCGGTGTCTTGGCCGGGCTGTGATGAGGCCGAGAAGATCGGTCGGCCATTCCGGCCGCACCGTGGAGGCGATAGCGCTCCGCCCAGCGTTTGGCGGTCGGCCACGAAACGTCATACCGCTCGGCCGCCCGGACGATCGGCCAGCCCTCCTCAACGATCAAACGCGCCAGCCGAAGACGGCCACGAGGGGTCAAGGCAGCGTTGGCGTGGGACGCGAAGGCCTCCTGGTCGATGGAGCGGTTCCTAGGCAGTTCCACTCCACAACCGGAGGCCTTCACCCGTCACGGACATTCAGACCGTGTCGTCACACAAACTCAACCAACATGCCTGGGCAAGTGCACCGAGGTGGCCCACCTCGGCCGTCTCGACATACCCCGTCTCGTCGATGTGCTTGCGCCAGGCGTCGTTGCCGTCGATTGCCGCTTCAGGAGCGAGTTCGCGGACCTTGCGCGGCCGAGTCTCTGACCCGGTCTTCTCGGCTCCCTGGCAGCCTCTGCAAGGCGGTGGATATTGCCGGTCGCACTGGAGTAGATGGCGGCAGCCTTGATTGGCTGGTTCATGATCTCCTTTAAATGTCGTTGTTTCAGATCTTGGCGGTGATCCCGCCGTCGACGAGCAAGGTCGTCGCAGTTACGAAGCCGGCGAGGTCGGAGCCGAGGAACGCCACCGCGTCCCCGATCTCCTCGGGCTTTCCAAAACGGCGCAGCGGCGCGCGGTCACGTATGGCCTCGTTGTAGGCAAGGAAGTCGGGGCTGGTGTTGTGGAGCATCGATGATTCGATCGGCCCCGGCGCGATCACGTTCACCCTGATCCCGTCCGGCCCGAAGGAGTCGGCAAGGGCCTTGGCGAGCAGGTTCACGGCACCCTTGCTGGAGGAGTAGGCGACGCTGAACCAGTCGGAACCGAAACCCATCATCGAGCCGGTCAGGACGATGCTGCCCGCCTTCTTGTTCGCGAGCATGCTGCGGCCAGCCGCCTGTGCCCCGAAGAACGGGCCGTCGAGGTTAACTGCCTGCAACCGGTGCCAGTCGTCGGGAGACTGGTCCCAGGTGTCCTGCTTCAAGAGGATTCCTGCGTTCGCAACCATGACGTCGACCCCGCCGAACTCCTCGGCGGCGGCAACCAGAGCCTCGTTATCTTCCTGCTTAGTGACGTCGGCGCGCACGAACAGCGTCTTCACGCCAAGGCCCTCGAGCTCAGCCGTCACGCTCGGGCCGCCCTCGCGCGGACCTTCCTGAAGGTCGGAGACGACGACAGCGCCTGCCCCGTGCCTGGCCGCGGCGAGTGCGATTGCCCGCCCCAAGCCGTTCGCCGCCCCGGTCACCACCACGGTCTTGCCCGCAAGGATCCCGGTCACCTGACTCACGTTCGCGCTCGTTGACGTCATGACAGTTGCCTCTCTCGTTGACTGTTGCGCCGCATCAGCGCACCTCCACCGCACATAAGTTATCTGTGCAAGCATCTATTCCCGCAAAGAAGTCGGGTGTGTCTGCGTGCGCAGGCAGCTACATGGCGAGCGGTCCGCGGCGGAGTGCGCCGCGGTTGGCCGCATGGCAAGCGGGTTGAGCGACACTAAGGACGCGGCGTGGAGTGGGTCTCGCCTCGCCCACGACCGCCTCTGGCGCGCCACCGAGGCCAGCTGCCCAACTCGACGTGATCATGGCGGAGATCACGGTGCTGGCTGTTCTCGGGCGGGTGTCATGTCCTCGGGGGTGGCGGCGTGGACGTAGCGGCGCACGGTCTGGCGCTCCAGGCCGAGCGCTTGGGCGATCGCGGAGATCCCCACGCCTTGGCCAGCAGGTCGTGCACGGCCGCGTGCCGTTCCCGCCGCATGGCGACCCGCACGCCTTCCCACTCGGCGGGAACAGCCGCAGAGGCGGTCGCCTCCGGCGGGACAGACGTTGCCTGGTCCGGCTCGTTATCGCTGGTCGGCTCGGGTTGGCAGGCGTGGTGGAGCATGACGCACTTCTCCACCGCCTCGCACAAGTTCTTCCAGATATGGAAGCGGTTTGCCACCTGGACGGCGTCCGGTGCGGCCGTCCGTACGGCCTCGGCATACGCCCACCACGGTCGCGGCAGACCCGCTCGGTGCCGGGATGCTCACGCAGCCATGCGGCCAGGGTGTCGGCGGTCCGGTCGGGCAGCACATCCACCCGCTCGCCGGTCTCCATGTCCAGCAAGATCGTCGCATAGACATGGCCCTTCCTGGTCGCGAAGTCGTCCACGCCAAGCCACGCGGCGCCTTGTCCGCGGCTGTTCCGGCCGGCGACGCAGCAGCCGCAGAAGCATGTTGGGGCTGACCGGGATCGCCAGATGCTTGGTGAGCCGCGCGGCGGGGCGTCCGGCCAGCACCTGCATCAGGCGTTCAAAGACGCGCCGAAGCCGCGGGGTTCGGCACGCGAACCGCTCGGTCAACCCGTCGATCTGCTCGGTGAACGTGCGGCGCGGACATCCGTCCGCCGCGTACCGGAAGCGCTGCACGGCCAGGTCGATCACGATCCGTCGACCGGTCAGCGGCACATCGTCCAGCCTGCGGCGATACCGGCCGTGCCGATGCCTGGACACGATCCCGCAGATCGGGCACCTCGCCTCGGTCGTGGTCGTCCGGGCGGAGATCGTCAGGGCCGGCCCGTCCGCCGTGACCTGCTCGACGGCCACGCACTCAAGATGGCCGGAGGAGGGAGACAGCACCTCGCAGTCACACGCGCCAAGATCTTTCCGGATCAACGACTCGGTGCCATGCGCCGACGTCTATGTGATGGCGGCGGTCCTGCATGGCTGGGACGACGCATCCTGCGTGCGCATCCTGGAGTCCATCAAGAGGGCCGCCGCGCCCGGTGCTCGGCTCGTCCTGATCGAGTGCGTGGTACCGCCCGGCAACGAGCCGCATACCGCCGAACCGACCGACTTGAACATGCTCGCCCTCACGACCGGTAAAGAACGCAGCGCGACCGAGTGGCGGGAGTTGCTCTCCACAGCCGGGTTCTCCCTGGACCGGATCGTTCCCACGGCCGAGGACTACTGCTTCATCGAGGCACACCTGCGCTGACGGACCAGCCACCGTCACATCATCCGCTGCGGGTGAATGTTGTCATTCACCCGCAGTCGGGTTTTTTCATGTGAACGGCGGCGCAGGATCCGCGACACGGTTCGCGCCGGCACCCCGACCAACGGGGCGAGCACGTCGGGGCCGGCGCGATGCTCTGCGCGGGCAGCGAGGACCTTCCGTTCGACCTCGTCATTGGTCCTGGTCGGAATGATGTGCGGCCGTGACGAGCGGGTGAGCGGACCCCGCTCGCCTTCGGCTGCGTAGCGGTCGTTCCAGGTTCGCACGCACTTGCGCGAAACACCCATCGCGGCGGCGATGAGGCTGTTTCCACCCTGACTGGTGGCGTTGAACGATCAGCGGCCGACCGTGGACGGTCAGCCGCGCACTACCGTGAGACATGGAACCTCCGGCCGAGAGCGGATGCGGGATCAGACGAGTCCGTGCTCGACAAGGCTGCGTCCGGTCTCCTCGATCGTGTCGGGTATCGAGCGGAGAGGCCGGCCGAGGAGCGCCTCGGCGGGTCCCCGGTCGAAGCGTTGCGCCAGACCGATGAGCCATCGGTTGTCGCGAAGCTGAGGTTCGAACATGCTCGCGGCCCAGGTCAGCCAGGTCGGCATCGCACGGGTGGGCATCTTCCTGCTCGCCTCGGGAAGCCTCTCCCGCAGCACCGCGGCGACCTCGATCAGCGATGACGGATCGGTGGCGACGATCGTGCGGCTACCGCCCGCCGTCTTGGCGGTCATGGCCTCGATATGCGCGTCGGCGACGTCTCGCACATTGATCCACGGAAGGCGCAGGTCGGGAATCATCGGTAGCGCGCCTGCCATGATCTGCTGGATCGCCGTGACCGAGGTTCCCGGGTCGTCGGAGAGAAGCGGGCCGATGACCCCGCCCGGGTTGATGACGGCGAGGCGGTCGCGTGCGCCGCGTCGCTCGGTGATGTCCCACGCCGCGCGCTCGGCCCGGACCTTCGAGGTGACGTAGGCGCCGAGACCACGCTGCTCGAGCGGAGTCCAATCGGATGCCGTGAATACGTGGCCCTTTCGCGCCGGGGCGTACTGCACCGTCGCGAGGGAAGAAGTGACCACCACGCGCTCCACGCCCGCATCGAGCGCGGCATCGATCGCCCTGGTCGTGCCCTGAACGGCAGGACGGATTAGATCATCAGGGTCCTTCGGCTTCGCCGTGACGAAGGGGGAGGCAACATGCTGCACGAAACGGCACCCTGCGGTCGCGGCCGCCCAGCCCTCGTCCGAGAGGAGCTCGAGCCGCACGATCTCAAGCAAGGCGTCGTCCGCGCCCGCGGCCGCCATCGCAGCGCGCACCTCGTCGGCGCGGGCCAGGGACCGTACCGACCCGCGGACCGCATACCCGCGGCGCAGAAGCTCTGCGGCGATGTGACCACCGATGAACCCTGAGACGCCCGTGACCAGAACCCTGTCCGCCATATCCACCCCATCGACCTGGAATCTTGTCAGTGAGCAGTTTACGAATAATCTACTCAGTGTCAAGATGTAGGCATCATGGTGACCGAAGAGTCCAGGACCGGAGATCGCTACCATCACGGCAACCTGCGCGCGGCGCTGCTCGACAGCGCGCTGGAGGTATTGGCCGAGAGCGGCGTCGCCGGCTTCAGCATGCGCGAGGCAGCCCGGCGGGTCGGCGTCTCGCAGTCCGCGCCCAAGCACCACTTCGGCGATACAGCCGGGCTCCTCGGCGCGCTCGCCACGCGCGCCTACCGCGAGCTGTGCGAGCGCCTCGAGGCGGTGGAGTTCTCCGGGCGCGATGTGCGCGAGCGGGTGGCGGCGCTCGCCCTCGAATACGTTGCGTTCGCGCGGGACAACCGCGCACTGTTCGACCTCATGTGGCGCATGACGCAGTTCGACTACAACGAACCAGAACTAGCCGAGCAGAAGCACCGCGCCCTGCGCGCCCTGGATCGCGTCCTGCGCGGCACGGATGCCGCGCAGACGGCCGAGGGCGCTGCGCTGGTGCAGAGCTACGCAGTGTGGTCGCTCGTGCACGGCTACACCACCCTCGCACTGGAGGGAGCGATCGACGAGGAAGCCGCCGACCCGTTGACGAGCGACCTGCTCCCCGCGATGCTCCGGCTCGTCGATGTATACCCCAGAGATCGGCGGTAATCGACGAAGGCTCCACGTCGTGGCAGCGCAGCTTCACTCGCCGGTCGGCAACGCAGCCGTGCCCAGTCCGTGCTCACTTCAGCACGTGCCGCCCGAGGCTCGATGACCTCGCCGGGCTTGAGTCCCCGATAGTGGTGGAGCGGGCCTTCGACAAGCCACACCCCACTCGGAGGTTCTTCCTACGTCAACAGTGCCGCGCTGCTACCAACCTCATGGCCGGGCACAGCTAGGCTGCTAGTGCTCTGTCCGTGAACGTTGGCCGGGTCTGATCATGCGGCTTTGGGACGCCGTGGGTCTTCCCAGCGTTGTTGTCGTTCGCTGCGGGTACGGGCGCGTTCGTGTCGTTGGGCGGCGAGGATGTCGGGGTGGCGGGCGTTGGCGTTGCGCCAGCGCAGGTGGTTATGCAGGGCGCGGGTGGCCACGGGGTGGTTGGGGTGGTTCGATCCGTTGACCACGAAGGTGCGTAGCGGTCCGAAGTGCGCCTCGATCGGGTTGGCCCAGGAGGAGTAGGTCGGGGTGAAACACAGTTCGACCTTGTTTTTGCGCGCCCAGGTGCGGATCTTGGTGCCGCGGTGGGCGGACAGGTTGTCCAAGATGATGTGGATCGGTGCCCCGTCCGGGCGCGCCGCGCGGATGGACTTCAGCGCGGCCAGGGTGTTCGCGGCGGATTTCTTGGCGCGGGCGACGCCCCACAGGGTGTCATCGCCGAAGGAATAACAGTCGTGGAACTGCCGGACCCCGTGAAGCTTGTGGTAGTTGGCGGGCAGCCTGTCTGGATGTCCTTTGCGGGCCCAGCCGGCTCCGGCGTATGGCCGGATGGTGAGTGGCCCGAACTCATCGAAGGCGAATACCCGGTCGGGGAAGTTGCTGGTGACGTGCTCGATGCGGGCCGGCTTGGCGTCCCGGCGCGGGTCGTTGGATTCCTTCCAGGTCTTGGTCCGCTGAAAGGTGATCTGGTGTTTGTGCAGGAACTGCCGCAGCCGTTCTCGTCCGATCCGGACCGGGCGGATCGTGTTGCCGGCTAGGTAGGCGGCGAGTTTACGCAGGCTCCAGCGGGTGAAGGGCTGCTTGAGCGCCTCGGGTCTGGTGGTGGCCGTCGCGACGATGAAGGCTTTGTCCTCAGGACTGATCAGGCGGGGACGGCCACCCGCCCACTGAGGGTCCAAACTGGCCAGGCCCATCTCGTTGAACCGGTGGATCACTCCTCGGACCGCGTCCTCATCGCCTTGGACCAGCCGCGCGATCGCCGGGACGGTGTTCCCGCCGGCCGAGGCCAGCACGACCATCGCACGACACAGCCGCACCGCCGAACCGGTTCCTCTCCGCACGATCTGCTGCAGCCGCTGACCCTCATGATCGGTCAGACGGCGCACCCGAACTGGATCTGCCATCCGACCAGCCTCACGGCATAGCGGACACCAACCATGAACGTTGACCGGCGTGTCGACCAACCCGGCCAACGTTCATGGACAGAGCACTAGACCGGTCAGCCATCCCGGCTTCCCTGTAAGCGCAGTAGCGGATCCCGGTCCAGGTCACCCCGCATCTCGCATCGCCGAGGGTTGCCTGCGCGCCTGCTCGAGACGAAGCGCCCGCGGACAAATGGCTCGCAGGATGCAGCACCTGGAATAAGTGTCTGCGCAGACAGGTTGCTATGATCAGCTCATCAACGAGGAAGGGTGATCTCCACGGTCTCCCCGCTCACCCCGACGCCGGCGGCACGGTGGAGGCCCGCCCGGCGAGAGGCCGGTCTACCACCACGGCGATCGCGACGACGCCGCCCGGCACGGTCGGCGTCGCGGCCAGGATCTGACATAACGACGCCACCCCTTCACGTCTCGCTCCGTAGCGGCAAGGTATGCGAACCCATCCGGAAAGAGACAAAGAAATGACTTACACAGACCTGCGGGACAAGGTCGCCAAAGTAGGAGAGGCATGAGAGCAATAGGAGTGAGAAAGGCCGGCGGGCCGGAGGCACTGGAGGTACTGGAACTTCCCGAGCCACAGGCGGGGCCTGGGCAGGTGCGGATCCGAGTGCACGCGGCCGCGGTCAATCCGACCGATACGCTTCTGCGCGCGGGAATGGGACGTGGCGACGGCCCGTGGGTGCCGGGATGGGACGCCGCGGGAGTGCTCGACCAACTCGGCCCGGACGCGGACGGCAGGCTCTCGGTCGGGCAGCGTGTGGTCGCGTTCGTGGTGCCCCACGGTACGCACGGCGCCTACGCGCAGCAGATCGTCGTACCGGCGGCGTCGGTGGTCCCCGCGCCGGAGAACGCCGATTTCGCGACGGCCTCGACGGTGCTGCTGAATGCGATGACCGCCAGGCTCGCGCTCGACGAACTGGCTCTGTCCCCTGGCGACACGCTTGCCGTGACGGGTGCGGCGGGAGCGTTCGGCGGTTACGCGATCCAGCTGGCGAAGGCCGAGGAATTGCGCGTCGTGGCCGACGCGAAGGAGTCCGACGTCGAGGTGGTTCGCTCGCTTGGCGCCGATGACATCGTCGAACGGGGCGGGGACGTGGCCGCGCGCATCCGCGCCGTACATCCCGAGGGTGTGTGCGGTATCGCGGACGGCGCGGTGCTCAACGAGCGCGTGCTGCCGGCTGTCGCCGACGGGGGCGGGTTGGCCACGGTGCGCTTCTGGAACGGCCCGGCTGAGCGGGGTATCACGGTGTACCCGGTGAGAGCGGGCGAGCGCGCGACCGACACGAAAGGCCTTGACCGCCTGGCCCGCCAGGCCGAACAGGGCGTACTCACCCCGCGCGTCGCGGCGGTGCTGCCCTTCACCGAAGCGAGTGAGGCACATCGTCGCCTGGAGGCGGGCGGAGTCCGCGGTCGGATCGTACTGGACTTCGTCTGAGACGGATTCCAAGGGATTCAACTGCACTGAACCGAGTCAACGACAAGGAATGAATTCAGCTACAGAGGTGGCGCAACATGAGCAAACACGTACTGCTCGTTTTCACCAACCCGCAGCCGGGCCGTGAGGAAGAGTTCAACTCATGGTACGACGAGGTGCATCTACCCGACGTACTCGGTATACCCGGGTACCAGGCGGCCCAGCGGTTCGTCGCAAAGACCGGGTTGCATGATGAAAAGCCTGAGCACCGGTACCTCACGATCTACGAGATCGACGAGGAAGACCTGCCGACCGCACTGAGTAACCTGCGGGAAGGCTTGGCGCACGCCGAGTCGTCTGACGCGATGGCTCCGGCTTTGATCACGTACGGGTTCACCGCGGTCGCCGACCGGGTGGAGGCCGGAGATACGCGGTCTGTGCCAGACCGAAATCGCTGAGTTCGCGGTCGTCGCCGCGCGATGCCGCCGCGTCCCTCACCTTCGTCGGTACACCGTGTGTCATCCGCTTTCGAAGCGTACGGCCGGGTCTGCGGTGTCCACCACGTCCGAGGCCGGAGGGACGGCGGCGGCGAGGCGCTGGGGTGCGGAGTCGAGGAGCTCCAGGTCGGCCTTGGTATGGGCGATGGCGGCGTCGATCAGCAGGGCGACCATTGGATCGGCGGAGTGTTCGCGGCGCTGCCGGGTCAGGCCGCCCAGTTCCGACAGGTACATCTGGCGCTGGGCGGCCACGAAGGCGGCGAGGCTTTCCGCGCCCAACCGGGCTGCTCCGAACAGCTTGAGGAAGAGTTCGTCGCGGAAGCCGGACGTACGGACCCACGCGGTGGTCGACCATTCCCGGAGTTCGCGCAGCCCTTCGGGGGAGAGTGTGTAGCGGGTCTTGTCCGGGCGGCCGGTCTGCGCGACCACGGATCTGGAGACGTAACCGTCGCGGACCAGGCGGTCGAGGATCTGGTAGAGGTGCCCGATGTTCAGACCGCCCCACTGCGGGCCGATGGCCTCCTCGAATCGGCCCTTCAGCTCGTATCCGTGGCTGGGCCCGTCGACCAGCAGGGCCAGGACCGCGTGGTGAAGTGGCATGTTTACCCCTCCGTCTATATTGTGACAATCTATCCTGCATTGGCGCAATGTAAGGGGATTCGTGATGAAGGTGGTCCTGCGTGGGGTGAGTCGTCGCTACGCGGGACTGACCGCCCTCGATGGCATCGACCTGAGCGTCGAAGACGGTGTCGCGGCTGCGATCGTGGGCCCGTCCGGAGTGGGCAAGTCGACCATCCTCCATCTCGTCGGCGGAATGGACCTGCCCGACGAGGGTTCGATCGAGATCGACGGCACTCCGCTGAAGCGCCGGGGACTCGACGCCCACCGCCGCCGGATCGGGTTCGTGTTCCAGCAGTTCCACCTGCTGTCCGCCCTCACCGTGCTCGACAACGTCCTCGTTCCCGTCCTGCCGCGCCGGGTGGAGTTCGACCGCAAGGAACGCGCGCGTGACCTGCTCGAGGCCGTCGGGCTCGCGGAGCGGGCCTCCGCCCTGCCCTCGGAGCTGTCGGGTGGCCAGCAGCAGCGGGTCGCGATCGCCCGAGCGCTGATCAACCGGCCGTCCCTCCTGCTCGCCGACGAACCCACGGGCAACCTCGACGGCTCCACCGGACGGGAGATCATCGACCTGCTGCTGGACCTGCGCGAGGAGTACGGGATGACGATGCTGATCGCCACCCACGATATGGAGGTCGCCGCCAGCTGCGACCGGATCATCCGCCTCCAGGACGGGCGCGTCATCGGGGACGACTCCGTCGGTCCCGCCACGGACGTCCTGGACCGGCTCGGCGGGCTCCGCCCGTGACCGGGCGGAGCGACGGAATCGAAGGCGCCGTCCTCATGGTCACTTTCTCGCGAGAGGCCGGCCGGTGACCGCGCTGATCTGGTCGCAGCTGCGGCGCAGGTTCGGCCGGGCCCTCGCCCTGGCCGCCGGAATCCTCGTGGCCGCCACCAGCTTCACCCTGCTCACCTCGGCGGTGAGGACCAGCCGCGCCGAAACGGTCGGCACCGTGAACGCGAACGCGCGTTCCGCCTACGACATACTGGTCCGCCCGCCCGGAACCACGACCGAGCTGGAGCGCCAGAAGGGCCTGGTCGAGGCCGACTTCCTGTCCGGAATCTTCGGCGGCATCACGCTGGATCAGTACGAGAAGATCAAGAACCTGCCGCAGCTCGACGTCGCCGCGCCGATCGCCAACATCGGCTACATCCCGCTGAAGAGCACGATCAAGATCGATGTCTCGGCCTTCGTGGACGGCACGGCGCCGGCCCAGCTGTTGCGCCTCAGACCCGCTCTTTCCGCCGGGCTGTCCCGCTATCCGGTCGCCGACCAGTACGTCTACCTCACCAGGACCGATCCGATAAAGGTCGTCGGCAACCCCGGTGGCTTCTACTACGATCTCCAGCGGGAGACCGCGCCTGGCGGGAAGTACTGGGTCTGCTGGTACTACAACAGGGACGCGGCCGGGGTGACCGGCAAGGACGGCGGTCCACTCACCTCCCTGGACGACCTGGACCGGGAAGGCCGTCCGAAGACGCCCTTCACTGCCGCGACCCGGTCACGGCTGACCTGCCAGGCGGGCCCGAACCACGCGTACGCCGAAATCCCCACCGTGTTCCCCGTGCTGCTGTCCGCGATCGACCCGGTCCAGGAGGACAGGCTCGTCGGCCTGCACGGCGCGGTCACCTCCGGCCGGATGCTCACCGCGTCGGACAAACCGTACTGGGGCCCGGACACCGTCGCCCAGGAGCTGGTCGACGGTCAGCGGAACCTGCACGTTCCCGTGCTGCTCAGCGACCACGTGATGAGCTCGGGCCGGCTCACCGCGACGGTGGAACGGCTGGACTCCGGCGATCCGCGGCGACTGCCGGCCCGGCTCGGCGGCCCGGGCGCGCGCGCCTTCGTCGACGGCCTGCACGGCACCCCGGTGGGGCAGGCCAGCGCCGATCTCGCGGACGCGTACGACAACACCGACCTGGCCGTGGCGGCGTGGTCCACCGGCGCCTACATGACGGTGGGCCCGGTCCGCTACCGGTCGTCCGCCGGAGGCTTCACCGCCGTGCCCCGGCCGCCCGCGGACCCGCACATGTGGTTCATTCCGGACGATGAGGACTGGCTGCCCGCACCCGAGGAGAACACCGGCACCCAGTTCCGCGACGTGACCGGCTGGACTTCCACCCGCTGCGCGCTCGAGAACACCTGCGGCGGCACGCCCGATGACTCCCGTACGGAGACCCCCATCCTCAGGTTCGTCGGCCGCTTCGACAGCGCCAAGGTGCACGGCTTCTCGGCGCTGTCGAGGGTGCCGATGGAGACGTACGAGTCCCCCCAGGTCACCGGAGCGGACGCGGCGACCCGGGCGGCCCTGGGCGACCGGCCACTCCGGCCCGATCGCAACCTCGGCGGCTATCTGAGCCAGCCGCCCACCATGCTGACCACCCTGTCGTCCGCCGCCGCCATGACGATGAGCCGGCACAACCCCAGCGTCCAGGACAAGGCGCCCGTCAGCGCGATCCGGATCCGCGTGGCCGGCGTCACCGGCGTCGATCCGGTCTCCCGCGCCCGTGTCAACGCCGCGGTGGCCGCGATCCACCGAGCGTGCCCCACCCTCGACATCGACGTCACCGTCGGCAGCTCGCCCGCTCCCCAGACCGTCATCCTGCCCGGAAACGCGAAGGTCTCCGAGGGCTGGACCAGCAAAGGCGTCGCGCTGCGCATCCTGCGCGGAGTGGACACCAAGAGCGCCGTCCTGTTCGTGCTGGTCCTGGTGGTCTGCGGGATCTTCCTCGGCCAGTCCGCCCTCGCCTCGGTCCGCTCCCGCCGTACCGAGATAGGGATACTTCGCTGCCTCGGATGGCGCACCCGTGACATCTTCATCGCGATCCTGGGGGAACTGCTCGCCGTCGGCCTGATCGCGGGTGCCCTCGGCAGCCTCCTCGCGTACGGGCTGGGCGCTCTCCTCCACCTGCATACCAGGCCGCTCCACGCGGCGCTCGTCCTCCCGGTCGCGGTACTGCTGGCGCTGGCGGCCGGTGCGCTGCCCGCCTGGCGGGCCACGCGTGTCGAACCCCTGGACGCCGTCCGCCCGCCCGTGGTTCCCTCGGGCCGGAGCCGCCCGGTCCGCTCACTCGCCGGAATGGCCCTGCGGAACCTCACGCGCGTCCCCGGGCGGACGGTCCTCGGCGCGGCCGGGCTCGCCCTCGGCGTCGCGGCGTTCACGATCCTGCTCGCGGTCACGCTCGCCTTTCAGGGTGAGGTCACCGGCTCGTTGCTCGGCAATGCCGTCGTGGCCCAGGCCAGGGCCGCCGACTATCTCAGCGTCGCCCTGTCTCTCCTGCTCGGCGCCGCCGGCGCCGTCGACGTCCTCGTCCTGTCACAGCGCGAACGCGCCGGCGACCTCGCCGTTCTCCGGGCCACCGGCTGGACGTCCCGCGACCTCGCCCGCCTGACCCTGTACGAAGGCATCGGGCTGGCTCTCCTCGGCAGCCTCACCGGCTCGGTCCTGGGCGTCGGCGTGATCGCCGCGCTCGGCTCCGACCTGCTCGGCGGCCACATCCTCATGCTCGTCGCGGCCGGCCTCATCGGCGCACTCGCCGCCCTCCTGCTGATCACGGCCACCCTGGTCATCCCGATCCGGGCGCTGAACCGCATCGCCCCGGCCTCTTTGCTCGCCGCCAGGTGAGCTTGCGGGCGACAGTGGCGTGTTGGCGGCAGCCACGCCCCCCGCGCGGACGACCGTGCGGGGGTCTTCGTAGTCCTCAGGTCGCACGGCGGATCAACGCGCGGACCGACATGACGATGGCCGTGGGGGCGATGGCAGCGGGGCCGGCCGTCCCTAGTTTTGATCACGTTCCGTCCATGACCGAGGAGTCACCCGTGATCAGCACCGCTGTCAACGCCCCGCCGGCCGTCATCGCCACCGATGTGACCAAGGTGTACGGCTCGGGGGACGCCGCCGTCCATGCTCTGCGGGGGTGGGTGTGGCGTTCGCCCGTGGTGCCTTCACCGCGATCATGGGGCCGTCGGGTTCTGGCAAGTCCACGCTCATGCACTGCCTGGCCGGTCTGGACACGGTCGATCACGGCTCGGTGATGCTCGGGGATGTGGAGATCACCGGGTTGTCGGATCGGCAGCTGACCCGTCTGCGCCGTGATCGGATCGGGTTCGTCTTCCAGTCGTTCAATCTTTTGCCGACGCTGACGGCGGAGCAGAACATGCTGCTGCCGCTGGAGCTCGCCGGTCGTAAGGCGGACCGGGCCTGGATGGACCACATCGTCGCCACGGTCGGCCTGCGCGATCGTCTCTCGCATCGGCCGAGTGAGCTGTCCGGTGGTCAGCAGCAGCGGGTCGCCTGCGCCCGTGCCCTCCTGCACCGTCCGGAGGTCATCTTCGCCGATGAGCCGACGGGCAATCTCGACTCCCGGTCCGGTACGGAGGTGCTGGGGTTTTTGCGTTCGTCGGTGCGTGAGATGGGTCAGACGATCGTGATGGTCACTCATGATCCGGTGGCGGCGTCGTTCGCTGACCGTGTGGTCTTCCTGCGTGACGGGATGATCAGGTCCGAGTTGGCCGGGCCGACGCCGGACACGGTGCTGGACGCGCTGAAGCGGCTGGAGGTCTGACCGTGTGGAAGACGACTTTGGCCGGGCTCCGCGCCCACCTGCTGCGGCTGGTCCTCACCGCGCTGGCCATCACCCTCGGCGTCGGGTTCGTGTCCGGCACCTTCGTGCTCACCGACACGATGCGGGCCGGCTTCGACCAGCAGTTCACCGCCTCCGCCGACAAGGTCTCGGTCGCGATCCTGCCCACGGGGGCATCCAACGACGTGCCGGCCGCGCTGCTGTCCCGGGTCAAGAAAGTGTCCGGGGTCCAGGAGGCCCAGGGCCTCGTCCTGGGCAGTGCGCCACTGATCGGTAAGGACGGCAAGGCGTACGGCGACGCCGGTACGGCGGGGGTGTCCATCTCCACCGGCGCCATGCAGCGGTACCAGATCAAGCCCGGCCGCCCGCCGTCCGGACCTGGAGAGGCCGTGCTGGACACCAAGATCGCCCGGCGCGCCGGCTACAAGGTCGGTAGCACCATCTCCGTGCTCGACAAGCAGGGCCGGCCGCATTCGTTCACCGTCTCGGGCCTGGTGGACTTCGGCCTCAACGAGGAGGTCGCCTACCGCGGCGGGGTCGGCTTCACCGCCGCGACCGCCACCGCGATGACCGGCGAGCACGGCTATGCGGAGATCGACATCAAGGCCGCGCCGGGCACCAGCGACGCGGCACTGCGCGACGCGGTCGTGCAAGCGGTCGGCGGGTCCCATGACGTGCTCACCAGCGCGCAACTCGCCGACCGGCTGTCCAAGTCCTCCGGCCTGTCGACCAGCGACCTGTCGGTGTTCTTCCTGGCGTTCGCCATCGTGGCGCTGACGGTCGCCGCGCTGGTCATCTACAACACCTTCAACATCCTCATCGCCCAGCGGACGCGGGAGATGGCACTGCTGCGCTGCGTCGGCGCGACGCGAGCCCAGGTCTTCCACGGGGTCCTCGCCGAGGCGACCATCGTCGGCCTGGCCGCCTCCGCGGTCGGCGTGCTCGCCGGTGTGGGCCTGGGCGCCGGCGGCGCGATCTTGTTCGCCTCCGCCGACAACACCCCGGTCGGCTCGGTGACCGTGTCGGCCACGCCCGTCGTCGTCGGTCTCGTGGTCGGCCTGATCGTCACGCTCGTGGCGGCCCTGCTGCCGGCCCGCGCGGCCACCCGCGTACCCCCGGTGGCCGCACTGCGCAGCCAGATGGAGGGGCCGGTCAAGGGACGCGCGGGCATCATCCGCATGATGCTCGGTGCGCCGCTCATCTTCGCCGGGGTACTGATCATCGCCTTGGCGTTGGCGGGCTACGCGGGTCAGCAGCCGTTCGTGATGGTCCTGGCCGGGGGAATGATGGTCTTCCTTGGCGTGATCGCGCTCAGCCCGTTCATCGTCCGCCGGCTCAGCGGCGTGGTCGGCTGGCTGCCGGCGCGGCTGCTGGGCGTGCCGGGCCGGCTCGCGCGGGAGAACGCCGGGCGCAACCCCAAGCGCGCCGCGATCACCACCATCGCCCTCACCATCGGCGTCACACTGACGACCATGTTCTCGGTCGCGCTGGCCTCCACGCAGGCGACCGTGACCGCCAAGCTCGCCAAGGAGTTCCCGGTCGACTACCAGCTCACCACGGTCGGCGACCAGCTCATTCCCCGGCAGATGGCCGCGACCCTGCGCACGAAGCCACAGCTCAGCGACGTGATCGAGGTACGGCACGCGGAGAACGCGCGGCTCGATGGCGAGGACAACCCCGTGGGTACGGTCGCCGGCCACGCGCTCGGCCGCTCGATCAAGCCCGAGATCGTCGCGGGCTCGATCACCGACCTGGCCCCGGGCAGCGTCGCGCTGCACGAGGACACGGCCAAGTCCTTCGGCGTGGGCGTGGGCCGTCAGGTGACGGTGACACACGGCACCCAGCGGCTTTCGCTGCGGGTCGTTGCGGTCTTCTCCGGCGAGACCCCGACACCGGACGTCACGATCAACGAGGCCGACTTCGACCGCACCTTCGGTCCCAAGAACGACTCGGCGGTCTACGTCAAGGCGAAGAAGGGCGTGTCCACCGACGTCTCCAGCCAGGTGGTCAAGGACGCCACCAAGGCGTACCCGATGGTGAAGGTGGGCAGCCTCGCCGACATGAAGGAGGAGCTCACCGAGGCCGTCGACCAGCTTTTCGTCCTGGTGGCAGCCCTCCTCGGGCTGGCGATCATCATCTCGCTGATCGGCATCGCCAACACGCTGACGTTGTCGGTGTTCGAGCGCACCCGTGAGTCGGCGCTCCTGCGGGCGCTCGGCCTGACCCGCGACGGGCTGCGCTGGATGCTGTCGCTCGAAGCGGTGATCATGGCCGTGATCGGCGCGCTGCTCGGCGTCGTCCTCGGCGCCGGCTTCGGCTGGGCCGCGACCAGTGCCATATTGGATGGGGTCGTCCTCGGCTTCCCGATTGTGCGGATCGTCGCGTTCATCCTCGTGGCGGGGCTGGCGGGCCTGCTCGCCGCCGTCGTCCCCAGCCGCCGGGCGGCCAAGGCATCGATCGTCGCGTCACTCGCGAGCGACTGAGGCATTTCGGCGAGCGCCTGCCGGCCGGTCGAGGAGATCGTCTGCATCGCCTGCTTGGCCCGCCCGGGATCGGTCTCGATGGCGAAGCCGGCGCCGTCGGACTGCACCACGATCACGCTCACGTTGTGCGCCACGACATCGTGCAGTTCCCGGGCGATGCGGGCGCGTTCGCCGGCCATCGCCATCTGCACCTCGGTGTCACGCTCGCGCTCCAGCCGCGCCGCACGCTCCTCCAGCGAGGCGAGGTAGGCGCGCCGGGTGCGCATGTAGAGCCCGAGCAGCCAGACCACCGCGACCACCCACCAGGTGGCGAGCTGGTCGTGGAACCCGGAGGCGTACCGGAACGCCAGTATCCCGGCGCCCATCTCCGTCACGAGCCCGGCGGCGATCCCCCACCACAGCGAGGGCCTTGCGGCGATGGTGTACAGGCACATCAGGATCATGAGGTCCGGCGCCATCGGGTCCTGGTTCACCAGCACCAGGAGCGCGAAGAGCGCCACCACGGCGTACGCCGTGCGCGGCCAGGTCCGCCGCCCCGCCAGGGGCGCCAGCAGCCTGACGGAGAGAAACCAGGAGACGAACGAGTCGGGCGGCTCGCTGATCGGCTCCAACACCGTCATCAGGAGCAACGGCACCGTGAAGGAGGCATCGACGAGCCACGTCCTGCGGCGGTACCAATGCCACACCACCGGCGGTGGCCACCGACCCTTTCGACCAGGGCGTTGGTGGCATCAGTCGATTACGCGAGGTCGCCAGTGCGCCATCCTCGCGCGGGCGTGCCGGAGGATGGCTATCTATCTGCGCACATAAATATTTCAGGGATGGCTCTGCCTGCACAGTCAGGCTTCGCGGCTTGGTCGCGGTGGGGTGGGACGGTAATGTTCGCCGTATGGTGAGCCCGCGGTTGACCGAACTCGAGGATCAGGCCTGGCGCGGGTTCCTGTACGCACATGATCGGATCTGGCGCGAGGTTGAGGCCGGACTCGCCCCGCTGGGCGTGAGCATGGCCGAGTACAGCGTCCTTGCCCTGCTCGGCGAGGCCGGCCGCGACGGCATGCGCATGTCCGAACTCGCCAAGCGTCGTGTCATGTCGACGGGCGGGTTCACCCGGCTCGCCGATCGGCTGGAGCGTCGCGGCCTGATCGAGCGGCGGCGGTCGGCCGACGACGGGCGCGGCTTCGAGGCGGTCCTGACCCGGGACGGGCGGGCGCTCCTGCGCAAGGCGTGGAAGCAGCAGCACGGCGACCTGCGAAGGCTCTTTTTCGACCGGCTCGACGAGGACGATCTGAGCAACCTGGCCACCGTCTGGGCGCGGCTCGCCATCGAGGACGACGGCGCCCCGTCCTAGCACCCGACGACACCAGGCGGTGGCAGGCGTCTTCGATCGCACCGGTGGCGGGTCGACCCCACCGCACTCAGGGCCGGACTTCGACGGCGCCGTGAGCCCTGCGTGTAAGTCGATCAGGCCAATGCCGGCGGTAGGGGGGCCGGTGTCGCGCGGAGGCGGGGTGGTGGTGTGGGTGCGGGCTTTGAGCCAGCTGACGAGGGCGTTTTTGAGGGTGGTGGTCGGCAGGGGTCCGCCGGAGGAGTTGCCGGAGGTGACGTCGACGGAGATGTCGGCGGTGTTGGCGCCTTTGGCGATCTCGGCGTCGCGTAGGTCGGTGGAGTGGGCGGCGGGGATCGCGTCGCGGCTGGAGTGGGTGAGGTGCATGGGGGCGTCGTCGGTGCCGGAGGCATGGGTCTTGATGACGGAGTCTTTCCAGCGGTTCCGGCAGGTGGTGTCGTTTTTGTCGGGGTAGCAGTGGTTGAGGTTGACGGTCTGGTCGCGGATGTTGCGGCGGGTGGCGGTGGCGCTGCTGGTGGGGGCTTGGGCCCGGGCGCGGTGGGGGGAGTTGATGGGGGACAGGGCGACGGCGGCGTCGGCCTGGTCGCGTCCGGCGCCGTAGGTGGCCAGGCTGGTGGTGAGTTGCCCGCCGGCTTGGGAGCCGAGGACGGCGACATGGGCGGGGTCGGTGTCGAAGTTACCGGCATGGGCTTTGATCCAGGCCAGGGCGGCCAGGGCGTCGTCGCGGGGTCCGGGCCAGGCGACGTCGGTACCCCAGCGGTAGTCGGCGGGGAAGACGGCGAAGCCGTGGTCGGCGAAGTAGCGCGCGGTGGAGGCCCAGTCGGTTTTGCTGCCGGAGTTGAAGTACCCGCCGTGCAGGAGAAGTAGGGCAGGCTGTGGGGTGTCGGCGTCGTATCAGTAGGCGTCGATGCCTTGGCGGGTGGCGCTGCCGTAGGTGTAGGCGGCCTCGTGCCGGGGCGGCGTGGGAGCCGGAGGTGAGGGCGGCGACCGCGGTCGCGGCGGCGAGCAACACCAGCCCGGGCCGGGTCAACCATTTACGCACGTGACATTTTCCTTGATGTCGTCGTATACACGATCATCCGGTGTTCCGGTGGATAAGAGCCGCAAGATCATGACAGGAGATAACACAGCCGTGGCTCTGGGTGTCTTCGGGGCCAGGTGTGAGTCGCGGACGGCTTTCGATGGGGCCGGCGGGAGCCCTGTTTGGGTGCTTTAGGTGCGCCTGGAGAGTGAGAAACTCACCCAAAAGCCGCCGCTCTCTTCGGATAGCGGCGGCTTTCGTTTATGTGCATGAGCGAGTGAGGACTCCGGGCCATCGCCTTCGGGGCGGGGGCTGTCAGGCGGCCGCAACGGGGCGGTGCTGGCACCGCCCGACAGCCCGATGACACGGGATGTGCGGTCCCGTGTGCGGCTCCGGTGACGGGGTCGGTGCCACCCGGAGCCGTTCGAGAGGGAGTCCCTTCATCCCCTCTTCTTGAGATACGCGCGGCGGGTGGCGCGGGTTCAAACTGTCGTCGGCCACCTCGTGGGGGCGGGCGGTGTGTCGCCGTGCTCGGGTCAGATGCCGCGGACGGGTCGACGCGCTTGATCTCGATCGCTACTACGCCCAGGGCTTTTTCTCGAGTCCGTAATCCGGGAGATGTTGGCGAACCGCTGCTCGCGGGGCTGTCGGGATTGACGTTGGCGTGGCCTTCGCCGTCGAGCATCTCTTCGAACGTGACGCGCTTGACGCGGGTGAGCGCGTCGTCTTCGCCGTACACGAACCGGATGTGGTCGAACGTCCGGGTCGCCAACGGCCGGGCCGCGATCGGCTTCTACTCAAAGGTCGCCGGTCAGTGGGTCAACATCGACGGCGTTGAACCTCGCCATGCATCAGCGCTCGACACCGTCTCAACGGAACAGGGATGGCCCACTCCTCGCCGGTCGTTGCCCGGCGGGAGCGCGCCACTCGCGTGGACGGCGGCGTGCGGATCGGCAGGGCCTGCGATCCGAAACCGCAAAAATCCCCTGAAGTCTCCTACTTGGAGTGTTGTCAATACTGCGAGCGCATGAATCGCCGAGTAAAAACCGTGCGACCTCCTCGCCTGGCGAGAGCGGGTCCCGGCCGGAACCTACGCCGGCCACGCAGCTGAAAATTCCTTGCGTAGTGTGCGGGTCGCGATGTGGTTCGCCTTTGGTGGCAATGCCGCGGCGCGCGATCAGCCTGAAGACGGATTCAGGCTGCCCGCCGGTCAGACCGTCGGTTTATGCCGCAACCCGACCTGAGTTCGTTGCCGGGGGATCTTGGTGCTGACAACGATGTCGGGTATGAAATCCCTGTCGATCATCATCCCTGTCTCGATCGCCATGCCCCTGGCGATGGGCCTCGCGACCGGCTGCGCCGTGAGCGACTCTGCCGGCGAGGTCACCTCTACCGCAGCGACGCGCAGTCCCGATCCGCTCTTGCCGGGGCTGGGCAACGACGGTTATGACGCGCGCGCCTACGACCTGAACTTCGACGTCGGGGCGAAGAGCAGGACGGTCGATGGCACCGCCACGATGACGGCGCAGGCGCACAAGCCGCTGGCGCGGTTCGGCATGGACTTCGCCGGCGGCACCGTGCACTCGGTGTCGGTCGACGCCCGGCCGGCCCGGTTCCAGGCGAAGGGGCAGAAGCTGGTGGTCGTCCCGGCGCGCGGACTTGACCGCGGCCTCTTCCGGGTGACCGTGCGCTACACGGCGGACCGCGACGCAAAGGTCCCATCGACGGTCGACCCCAGTGCGGGATGGGGCGATACCGGGGGCGGTGGGTTCGCGTGGTGGGGGCAGCCCGATCGCGCGCATCTGTTCTTCCCGTGCAACGACGACCTCACCGACAAGGCGATCTTTCGCTATCGGGTGACCGTGCCCAACGGCTGGACCGCCATCGCCAACGGGACGCAGACCTCTCGCAGCATCAAAGCCGATCGCACGACCATGGTCTACTCGTCGCAGCATCCGATGGCCACGCAACTCGCGCAGTTGGCGGTCGGCAGGTTCAAAATCGTCCAGGGCCAGGGGCCGCATGGGCTGCCGTTGCGCAGCGCGGTACCCGCCGGTTCCACGATTGCGAACCTCCAGCGGCTACCGGAGTATCTGACGTGGCTGGAGAACAAGATCGGCCGCCGTTATCCGTTCGAGGCGGCGGGCGTGCTCGGGGTGAGCGGGTCGCCTCCGGAGCAGACCTTCGCGTTGGAGACGCAGACACTTCCGATCTTTACGGCGTCCGATCTGTCCGACTCCCAGGAGATCGTGCACGAGCTGGCGCACCAGTGGTTCGGTGACTCCGCAGGGGTCAAGACGTGGAGCGACCTGTGGCTGAGCGAGGGGTTCGCCTCGTACCTGGACCAGATGTGGGCGGCTGAGCACGGCGGCACGCCGCTCGACACGGCGATGCGTAAGGCATACCAGGGCGACCAGAAGATTCGCTCCATGGGTATCACGCCGGCGCGGCCGCGAAGGGCCGACGCCATGTTCGGTGTCAGCCGTGGTGTGGGGCCGCTGGTGCTGTACGCGCTGCGCCAGAAGGTCGGCGATGCCGGGTTCCAGCAGATCGTCGGGACCTACTTCGACCGGTACCGGGATCGCTCCGCGAGCACAGCCGATTTCATGGCGGTCGCCCACCGGGTCGCCGGACCGCAAATGGACGATTTCCTCCACGATTGGCTGTACGAGTCCAAGACGCCGCCCATGCCCGGCCACCCAGACTGGTGATCACCTCTAGCCGTCGTACACCTGGCCGGGAAACCACGCTTCTAGTGCCGCATCAAGCAACGTTCGCCTTGTTGACGACCTCGCGTAGTCGCTGGTCGGTGGCGTGTTTGTTCCGCCAGATGATGTAGCGGCGGATCATGCTGCCTTGTTCCTTGTGGCTTGCATGGTCGGTGCCGTCGAGGGGGAAGTAGCGCAGGGCGGTGAACTGGGCTTCGATCCGGTTGAGCCATGAGGAGTTGGTCGGGGTGTAGGCGATCTCGACGTTGTTGGCTTCGGCCCAGTCGGTGACCCGATGGCATCGCTTGGTGGTCAGGTGCGGGGAGTAGTTGTCGCACACGATCGCGATGCGGACGGTTGCGGGATAGAGGCTGCGCAGGTAGCGGCAGAATTCCAGGAACTTCGAGCGGTTCTTGGTCTTCTTGATGTGCCCGTAAAGCTTGTCTTGGCCCAGGTCGTAGGCGGCGAACAGGTGCCGGACCCCGTGCGGGCGGGTGTAGGTCGCCCGCCGGCGGGGCCTGGGTTGGCGGTCGGGGTCCTTGTGCCGGCCGCCGCGTTCGGCCCAGTGGCGGCCCGGGTGGGGCTGGAGGTTGAGCGGGCCGAACTCATCCAGGCAGAAGACGACTTCAGGTTCGCCTTCCTCGGGGATGACCTCCCCATCGGCGACCGCGTACAGGTGCTCGATGCGGGCTTTCTTGGCGGCGTAGTCCGGATCGCGGGAGGTCTTCCAGGTTTTCACGCGTTGAAACGAGACGCCTTCCTCGCGGAGCAGGATGCGCAGGCCCTCGTGGCTGATGTCGTCGACCACCCCCTCGGCGACCAGGAAGTCGGCCAGCTTGGCCAGGCTCCAGGTCGAAAACGGCAGGCCGTGCTCGGCCGGCCTGGACTTGGCGATCTTCTTGATCTCCCGGCGTTCGGCCAGGGTGAACGTCTTCGGCCGCCCGCCGGAGTACTTCGGATACAGCGAATCGAAGCCATCGGCGTTGAAGTTGTGGAGCACATCCCGGACACGGTCACCGCTGGTGAATGTGACCTCGGCGATCTTCTTGACGCTCATGCCCTGAGCGGACAGCAACACCATCTGAGCCCGTCGCCAGGTCACCACCGACCCGGTGCCCCTGCGGATGATCCGCAACAGCCGACGGCCTTCGTCCTCATCGATCTCACGGACCCGTACCCGTTCTGCCACCCGCACAGACTGGCCGTGACCTACCGCCTGGGGCCAGCATCCCGACGGCGCGTCACCGCAACAGGGCAAACGTTGCTTGATGCGGCACTAGTGCTCAGCGAGTACCTAACCCATTACACCTGCATGGACGTCCTTCTCGGTGGGCGCAGCGTGTCGAGTCTCGCATGGATGTGCCCTGACACCCGGCGCGGAGCGGGGTCAGGTGCCGGTGCCCTTGAGCTTGAGCAGGCCGCGGGCCTGGTCGGGGGTCGCGGTGGGTCGTCCGAGTTCGTGGAGAATTCGGGCGGCCTTGCGGACCTGTTCGGCATTGCTCACCGCGAGGCGTCCGCGTTCGAGGTAGAGGTTGTCCTCGAGGCCGACTCGGACATGGCCGCCGAGGAGCGCGGACTGGGTGATGAACGCGGTCTGGTGGCGGCCGGCCGCGAACGCGGACAGGTAGTATTCGTCGCCGAAGAGTTTCTCCGCTGTCGCGTGCATGTGGCTGAGGTTGTCGGGGTCGGCGCCGATCCCGCCGAGTACGCCGAGGATGCACTGGACGAGCAGCGGTGTCTGTACGAGTCCTCGGTCCAGGAAGTGCGCCAGGGTGTAAAGATGGCCGACGTCGTAGCACTCGAACTCGAAGCGGGTGCCGGTCTCGCCCAGGACCCGCAGGGTCCGCTCGATCTGGGCGAAGGTGTTCGCGAAGACGATGTCCTCGGATCCGAGTAGATAGTCGCGCTCCCAGTCGAACTTCCAGTCGCGCTCGCGGTGGGCGGGTCCGGAGAAAACGAAGTTCATCGAGCCCATGTTCAGTGAGGCGAGTTCGGGGGACAGGTGCCGCGCGGCTTCGAGCCGCTCCTTCCAGGTCATCCGGGTACTGCCGCCGGTGGTGATGTTGATGACCGCGCCGGAGGCCCGCAGTTCCGGGACGAACTGGTCGAACACCGCCGCGCTGGCGGTGGGCCGCCCCGTCTTGGGGTCGCGCGCGTGCAGATGCAGCACGGCCGCTCCGGCCTCGACGGCATCGAGGCCTTGATCGATGATCTGCTGCGGCGTGATCGGCAGATGCGCGGACATGGTCGGTGTATGCACTGAGCCGGTCAGTGCGCACGAGATGATCGTCTGCTCAGTTCGCAGCATGCCTCGCTCACTCCCTCAGGACTCGCGATTATTATCGATAACACATAGATTATCGATAATAATCGTGGGGGAGGGTTTGGGGCAAGAGTCCGCCGAGTGGTACGCTCTATCGATAATTCCTGCGACGATCCCCAGTGGACCGGACATGCCAGTGGACGCGGAAGGACGGTTTCCCCGTGGCCAGGACGAGGAGCGGCGACCAGTCGCGTGCGGAGGCCGTCTTCGAGACGCTGCGGGCCGATCTGATCGAGGGGCGGATCGAACCGGGCGAGCGGCTGAAACTGCCCGCACTGGTCGAGCGGTTCGGCGTGAGCATGACCGTCGTCCGAGAGGCGCTGACCCGGCTGGCCGAGCAGCGTATGGTGATCGCCGCGCCGAACCGGGGGTTCAGCGTTATCCCACTGTCCGTAGAGGATCTCAAGGATCTCACCCGGCTGCGGGTGCGGCTTGAGACGATGGCGCTACGCGACAGCATCGAGCGCGGGGCGCTGAGCTGGGAGACCGGAGTGGTCGCCGCCCACCATGCGCTCAACAGGACGCCGTACGTGGACGACACGGGCGGGCTCAATGTGGCCTGGATGTGCGCCCACCGAAGCTTCCACCATGCCCTCGGCGGCGGGTGCGGTAGCCCGCGCCTGATCGAGCTGGTCGACAACCTGCGCGACAGCGCCGAGCTCTACCGGGCCTGGGCCAGGTCCATCGCGCACGACTACGAGCGCGACGTGCAGGCGGAACACGACGAGATCGTGCGCGCCGCACTCGCCCACGACGCCGACGGCGCATCGGCCGCGTTGCGCGATCACCTTGAGCGCACCACGGCGGCGCTCCTTCGGCATGCCGGCGCCCAGGCGCCCGCGCCGGGCTGATCCGCGCGACCGCACGCCGTCGTCGCCGGGGCCGCACCGGATGCGGTCGCTTCGACCGTGCGGTGGCTCGGACGTCCTTGACCACGAGATGTCCAGGACAATCTTGACTTTCTCGCCGATGACGACACCGCCAGCTTAAGCGCTGGCGTTGTAAATCAGCCCCAGAGCGTGGTGTCGCCCTCGCAGCCGACCCGGCTGTTGACGAAAGCGTCGACGACGGCGGTGAACATGCCGCGCACGTTGGTGATCAGCGCGTGGCGTACGGCGAAGCCGCTCCGGCTGAGGGTCGGGTCGATGGGTAGTCCCCGGTCAGGTGGGACAGGCCAGTGTCGGCGGACTTGCCGGCGACGGTGGCGGAGGACTCGTTATTGCGGCCGAAAACGGCTATGACCAGCCCATTCGAGGAGTTAGTTGATTTTTCAACTTCTCGCTGTCACCCTCGCCGGAGGGGTGATTGAGCGCTCGACCGACCGGATGGGCTTGACGCGGGGCAAATTATCGTTAATTATCTAGATTATCGATAGTTGCCGTGCTGCCGCTGAGAGGTCGCGGATGTCTAACGAAGGAACGAGCCGCAGGCGGGTGACGCTGACGTTCGACAACGGCCCCTACCCGGGGGTTACCGATGTCGTGCTGGACGTGCTCGCCGCTCACCGTGTCACCGCCGCTTTTTTCGTGGTCGGTGAGCAACTCAGGCAGCCGGGCGGACGAGAACTCGCGCAACGGGCCGTGGCGGAGGGCCACCGGATCGGGCATCACACGGCGACCCACACCCTGCAGCTCGGCGCCGCCGAGGACGCCGACGCGGCGGTCGCCGCGGAGATCGTCGCCGTCGAGCACGACATCGACACGCTCGCCGGCGCCAGCGAAACAGAGGGTGAACGCCTGTTCCGGCCGTACGCGGCCGGCGGTGTGCTCGACAGCCGGGTCTTCAGCTCGGCCGCCGTGCGCTATCTGCAGGATCACCGTTACACGTGCGTGCTGTGGAACGTCCTGCCGCGTGACTGGGAGTACCTGACCGACTGGCCGGATCGGGCGCTCGCCGAGATCGCGCGCAACGACTGGTCCGTGGTGATCGTCCACGACATGCCCACCGGCGCCATGGCGAAGCTGCCGGCGTTCCTCGAGGGTCTGGATGCCCTTGGTGTGGACGTCGTGGCCGACTTCCCGGATTCCTGTGTCCCGATCAAGCAGGGCCAGCTGAAGCACTCGCTGTCCCACCTCACCAATGGAGTTGATGTCGCATGACGGCCAAGAACGGGCTGCCGTTTCGCCTGCACCACCACGCGTGGGTGGTCGACGACCAGGAGGTCAACCGGCACTTCTACGAGGACATAGTCGGCCTGCCGCTGGTGGCCACCTGGACCGAGACAGACGAGCTTCTCGGGGCTGAGCGCGTGTACTGCCACACCTTCTACGCCATCGCCGACGGAGGGGCACTGGCCTTCTTCCAGTTCGCCGATCCGGAGGACGCCAAGCTGTTCAAGACCCAGATCAACTTCACTCCATGGCGCCACATCGCGTTGAAGGTGGACCAGGAGCAGCAGGACGCCCTGCGCAAACGCTTCGCCGAAGCCGGGTACTCGGAGCCGGACACCTTCACGATCGACCACGGGTACTGCGTCTCGCTGTACATCACGGATCCCAACGGCCTGCAGCTCGAGTTCGTCGTGGACCACCCCGACGTGGAAGCGATCGACGCCGAGCGGCGGCGGACCGCGCACGAGGACCTCGCCCGCTGGCTCAGCGGCGACCACTCCAGCAACAACGCCTGGCGTTGATCGGGCGTCCAGCACCAACCGAGCACTCGAACCGATCGGACAGTGTGAATCGAACATGCGAATCGCCAATATGCGGTGTCGGCTGACTCTGCTGACCCAGGCCGGCCCGGTAGACGTCGCCACCGTGAGTAAGGGCCGCTTCGGCCCGGATCCGCAGGCCGCCTACGAATCCTTCGACGACCTCAGTGCATGGGCCGCCACCCAGGGCCCGTCGGCCGCCATCGAACTCGACCCGGCGACGCTCGGCGCGCCGGCACCCGCGCCCCGCCAGGTGTTCGCGATCGGCCTCAACTACCGCGACCACGCGGCCGAGGCCGACTCCGCGATTCCAGATGACCCGGTCGTGTTCACCAAGTTCCCGAGTTCCCTCGCCGGCCCCGACATCGCCGTGCCGCTGCCGTCCGGCTCCGTCGACTGGGAGGTGGAGCTTGTGGCGGTCATCTCCCGGGCCGCACGCAACGTGGCCGTGGACCGGGCCTGGGAGCACGTGGCCGGTCTGACGGTGGGTCAGGACCTCTCGGAGCGGCAGCTCCAGTTGCGCGGTCCTTACCCGCAGTTCTCGCTGGGCAAGTCCCACCCCGGATTCTCCCCGATCGGCCCGGTGCTGGTGACCCCCGACGAGCTGGCGGACCCGGAAAACCTGGAACTCGGCTGCGCGGTGAACGGCGAGCAACTGCAGAAGGCCCGCACGGCCGAGATGATCTTCACAGTCCCGCAGCTGGTTTCCTATCTGTCCTCGATCGTCACCCTGTACCCGGGAGATGTGATCTTCACCGGTACGCCGTCCGGCGTGGGAGTGGCCCGCGCGCCGCAGCGCTTTCTGCGCCCAGGCGACGAGTTGCGCAGCTGGGTCGAGGGCATCGGCGAGATCCGGCAGCGGTTCCAGCCGCAGATCCGAGCACGTAGTTCTCGCTTATCGGTTACCTTCATCGTTTATAGATCAGGAGACGTCGTGGGTGCTCCACGTGACGAGTTAGCGTCACTTCAGAAGGAACTGGACGACTTCGCAGCCGCAGTCAAGCGGCCGGAGAGTGCCACGTCCGCCGTCAACGAAGCGTTCGCCGAAATCGAGAAGCGCGGGCTCGTCCCCGGCCTGGAGATCGGCGAGACGGCACCGGACTTCACCCTCCCCGACGCCAAGGGCGCTCAGGCCTGTCTCGAGGACCGCCTGGCGAGGGGCCAGTCGTGTTCACCTTCTATCGGGGTTCCTGGTGTCCGTACTGCAACCTCGAACGTCGTCAGGGCTCGCCACGTGTCTATGGCGTACCGGACTCGTATGGAGCCGTCCGAAGCCCTCGATGTCGTCCGGCGAATTCAGTCCGCCGTACGGTAACGCGCCCACGGGCCGACGTGGCCGCAACGATCGTGTGAGATGGCCTTCCCCTCCCCAACGTGTTGCGAGCTGAAGGGGAGCGGCGGTCGGTGTTCCGATGGGGGACCCCACCGGAACACCGACCCGTCATGGACAGCCGGTTACTGGGTTCTTGGGCTACTCGATCTTGAAGGAGTGGCATGGGACGGCCGGAGCTCCGGAGCAAGACCCGCGGCGTGGACACGGCATGCGCCGCTGCCGTTACGGGGGACAAGCCAAAGGCCGACCTGCAGCACTCATTCACGGCCATCGCCGTGAACATCGAGCGCCTCAGCGGTCTGTCGTCGGCCGACGACGCACCCAGCCCCGACTTCCGACCGCGTTCCAGAACCTTCTGGACCAGCGCGGGATCTCTCATCTGAAGTCCTGACGAGCCGTTTGCAGCTTCAAGATCCCGGCTCAACGAAGAGGAAGCCGAAAAGGCGATCGCCACACTGATCCTCACCAATCGGTCGGGCGAAAGCTGCTACCTGCCGGCCGGCTGGACGCCGATCGGGAAGGGCGGGCAATACAACTACACGGCGATTCCCGCGACCCGGGTGAACTATCCCGGCGTCGGCACGACTATTACGTTGCGGCCTGGGAGTTCGGCCTTCGCCGGAACCAAGTGGCACACCGAAAAGGGCTGCCCAGGCGGCGCCACCAGCGGGCTCGGCGTCGCCTGGCACAGTTCCTGGATCCCGCTCACCTACCACGGTCTCGACGACGGCTACCAGCCGCCGTGGCGTTCGAGCGGGATCAGCCGGGTGATGCGGTGTCGTCGTACGTGGTGGCCGCCTTCTTCTTCGGTGGCTTCACGCCGGTGTGGTGTGCTCGGTGCCGCCGCACCAGACGCGGAGAAGGTTGCGGGTGGCGCGGATGTCGATCGTCGGATCACCGTCGATCATGACCAGGTCGGCGCGCCGGCCGGGTGTGATGGCGCCGCGGTCATCGAGATTGAAGTGCCGGGCGGCCAGGGCCGTGGCCGCCCGGAGTGCCTCGGACGGGGTCAGGCCGGCGTCGACGAGAAGTTCCAGTTCATGATGGAGGCTCTCGCCGTGTCGATTCTGCGCCGGCGCGCCGGGCGCGGTGTTGGCGTCAGTGCCGGCGAGGACGGGTACTCCCTTGGCATGCATGGCGGCGACGCTGCGGGACGCGCCGGCGAACGCCTCCGGTCTGCCCGCGTTGGCCGAGATGCCCTCCATCATCGATAGCGTCGGCACCGCCACCGTCCGTGCGGCGGCCATGCGGGCTATCACGTCGGTGGCCAGTGGGGCGCCCAGCGGGACGTGGGTGATCATGTCGGCGCCGATGTCCAGGGCCAGAGCGAAGGCGCCGGGTGAGGCAGCGTGCGCGACGACCGGCTTGCCGCAGGCATGGGCGGCCTCGACGAACGCGTGGGCGGCTGCCGCGTCCGGGCCGCCTTCACCGGGCGCTTCGAGCACTAGTTTGAGGTAGTCGGAGCCGTCGGCGATGCGAATGTCGACCAAGGACTTCGCCTGGCCGGCCGAGCGTAGGATGGCGTCTTCGGTCATGCCGGGCATCCGCGCGTGCGGCCCTCCTGCTCCGATCGCCGGGGTGCCCGCGCTTCGGATGTCGGTGAGCCCGGGTACCTCACGCAGTGAGGCGAGCAGGCCGGGTGGCCAGGTGGCCATGTCGAGCCCTGTGGTGACACCCCACCGGGCGAGCTGCTCGAGCGTGTCGCGGCTGTGCAAGTGGATATGGGCGTCGATCAGGCCGGGCAACAGGACCGCACCATCGGCGTCGATGACCCGCGCGCCGGTGGCGTCGGTGCCGATGATCGGACCGTCGATCACGACCGTAGATCGTGGCGTCAACCGTCGGCCGTCGAAGACACGGACGTTACGGATGGCGGTCTTGTCGGGCATGTGGCACATCCTCAATAAGGAACTTGTTTGTTCACTATTGATCATATGCCGCGTTGGCCACGTCGGTGCCACCGGGCTATATATGAGGGCATGGCCACGCAGTCCAACGAGGTGACCCGGGCGACCCGGCGCCGTGGTGCCGTCCTTACCCGGGCGATCTTCGAAGCGACGCTGGCCGAGCTGGCGGAGGGCAGTTTCGAGGAGCTGGCGTTCGACAAGATCGCAGCCCGTGCGGCGACCGGAAAAGCCGCCCTCTATCGTCGTTGGGACACCCCGGCGGAGCTCGTGCTCGATGCGCTGGCCGACCCCGTCGCCGGGTTCGAGGAGACCACGCCGCCACGCACCGGCACACTGCGCGGTGATCTGGTCGCCTTGTTGACCGGCCTCGCCCATGCTCTGGACGAACCACGCGGGCGGGCTCTGCGCCCGCTGATGACCCAGCGCGATCGGCATCCAGACCTGTACGCGCGGGTCCGGGACCTGGTTGTGCTGCCGCGGCAGCAGCTGATGACTGAAATCCTGGCGGCTGCGGCAGCACGGGGAGAGATCCGGGCCGATGCGGTGAATCCGCGGGTCGCCGGGGTCGGCCCCCGGCTAGTGATCGCCTCACATATGGACACCGGGACGGTTCCTACCGCCGAGGTGACGGCGATCGTGGACGAGGTGCTCATTCCGCTGCTGCGCCCATGACGGCGGACGTCGCCCCCCGCTCCCCAGCGCCATTACGGCCCGTCAGGAACATCGGAACGGTGGCTGGTCGTCGTCGCGGGACGAGTCAGGGAAATGCGGCGACGACAGTCCGGCGGAGTGGGCCGCCACACGGCCGGAAACCGCGCTTTTGTGGGCAATTATTGAAACTCAACGACGATCGGCAAGTCGTCAAGGTCCGCCTGATGCACCTTGCCGACTTGGACGTGCTCGGGCCGAACGATGCATGGCGAGTGGGAGCGTCGTCATTGCCGCACACGGACCGGATGTCGTCGCCGGCCTTGAAGTTGCGCAGATTCGGGTACTGGACACGGACATCGTTGGCCTTGTAGGGCAGGCCGTCCAGACGGGTGTGGTGGGCCGTCGCGGCGACCTGCGGCGCCGTCCAGAGAACGGGTTGCGTCAGACCTACGTACCTGGGGTTTGCCAGCCGAAGTACACGGAGATGAGCCGCAGGCCGATGGCGGAGACGGCGGCGGCCATGGCGGTCAGGGCATTGAGCATGCCGGTGAGGTTGAGGAGCGTCACCGCCAAGGCGCCGGTCAGCGCAGGCAGGATGTACATGTCACGGATCCATCGGAACAGGGCCTGCACGTCATTCGCCAGCACGCTGCTGAGCACCCCGCCGCCGACCGCGCTGGCGAGGCCCAGCATGATGGCGGGAACAGTGCCGAAGCCGTGGCTCAGGGCTTCGGACGTGCCGGTGACGCCGAACAGCGCCAGCGCCGCTATGTCGCACAACCGAAGACGTCGGTGAGCCGGGTGCGCCGATGGACCCCCGCGCTGAAGAAGACGATCAGCGCGGTCACGACCGGCGCCGCGTGTATCCGACGTCGGTGAAGGCGACCGGCCGGATTCCCAGGACCAGGTCGCGGAACAGGCCGTCTCCCGGGCCCGCCACTTCGGCGAGGATGACCGTCCTGAACACGTCGAAGTCCTTGCGGACGGGCAGGAACGCGCCCGACAGAGCGAAGGCGAAGATGCCGATGAGGTCCATGGAGTACTGGACCGAACCGGCGAACGTCATGTGCAGCATGCCGTTCTTCCGTCGTCGCTTCAGGAGGCGTGAGGCCCGGCGGGTTATCACGCCGTCCGAACGGATCTCACGCTAAGAGCCTCGACGGCGGTGGACGATCCAGCCAACGCGTCGATCGTGGTACAGCAGCAGGCTGTACCGCTCGCTTCCGTATGAGGCGTGATGGCTCGATCTTGTCGACGTTGGCCAGGCTGCCGCCGCAGGTGCTGCGTATGGTGACGCTGGCGCGCTGTTGCGCTGGCACCGGCGGCTGGTCGTCCGGCTGGTCGCGGATCTTGCGAGCGGCGACCGCGAGCGGGATCGCCGGCGCTGACCCGACGAAGTCCGAGCGTGGTGCCGGCACCGAAGGTCTCCAGCCTCATTCCATCGGGGGCCTTGGCCTGCTTGTTGGTCTCGTGCGTGCGCTGCCCGAAGCGACGGTAGATGCCGGCGGGTTGGGATCAACCGTTACCCCTGAAAGTCGCGATGCCTCTCGAAAGTCGGTGTCGTTTCCGTGTCTAGGTCAGATGTGGATGATCGCGGGGGGCCAGAGCTTGTCGATGGCGGTTTCGGCCTGGCGGCGGCTTTCTTCGGCCAAGGGGATGAGGTTCGACATTGTGGGGGTCTTCGGAGCGAGGGTGAGTTCGGTGGTGATGAATCGCGGTTCCAGTCCCGTCAGAGCCAGACCGTGCGGCAGCCAAGCGGTCGCATGGTCCCAGCCTTCCCTCGGAGTGCCCTCGCCGTAGCCGCCGCCCCGCGAGACGATCGCGACCAAGTCGCGACCGCCCAACAGGCCCTCCATGGTGTACGAGTGGTAGGACAGGCCGGGCGCGATGAGATGGTCGACCCAGGCCTTAACAGAGCTGGGAACGCCGTAGTTGTACAGCGGCAGGCCGAGCAGGATCGTGTCGGCGGCGACCACCTCACCGACGAGTTCCTCGGTCAGGGCCCAGGACGCGGCCTGCGCCTCGGTGTGCTGGTCAGGCGGCACGTGCCGGCCAAGGCCGCCAACGCTGTCCAGGTGGGGAATCGGGTCGGCCCCAAGGTCGCGGTAGACGACGGTGCCGTCGGGGTGGGCCGCGCGCCAAACGTCGGCGGCGCGAGCGGTGAGCTGCCGGCTGACCGAGCTGTCGCCCTGGATACTCGCGTCGATGTGGAGTAGATGCGCCATGGTCGGGTCTCCTGAAGAGGTCCAAACTAGCTGCCTATGCAGACAACTATAGGAGGTGTCGTGCCCGCGATTCCGCTGTGGGGCCGTCATGGCGACTGTGAGGTCGGCCACCCCCGGAAGCTGTGGAGCCGGAATACGAGCGAAACGTGCCGCAGTCTTGTTCCGCCGCTGGTAGAGGCCGGCGCGGGTCACGATCGCTAGAGTTCCGCCGTCCTGTCCCCTGCGATCTTCGAGGTGTGTGTTGACATCGATCGACCGCACCGCCCACCCGAGACGCGACGATCGGCAAGAGCGATGACCGCCTGAGCGCCGTCACGCTCGAGACCCGCCGGCGCATTCCTCTCCGTCATCGCCTCCGTCCGCCGCAGCGCGTCCGCGGCGGCCATACTCTCGGGATGGACGATCGCATGACGGGTACTGAGCGGCTGGCCTGCATGATCTTCTCCGGACTTGATGTCCAATCTGGCGGCCAGTCCGTCGCGGATACGGTAGACGTGGATGAAATGGGCCGTTGACACCAGCGCTCCGTCCGGCGTGCGTACCGTCTGGTGGATGTGCACCGCGATGCGTCCGTCGTCCAGCTCGATCGGTTCACTGGGCTCGTCGTGGGTGTGGATCCGGCTCCACTGGCGTACCCAGTAGTCGCGGACGGCATCTTTGCCGTGCATCCTGGCCGGGCCGTCCGGCCAGTTGACGTCGTCGGTCACGAGGGTGAGCAGGCGTTCGACGTCCCGGCCGTTATAGGCGGCGTAGAGGCGCCGTACCAGGTCCGCCGTCCCGGTCACGACAGACCCGCGATGATGTCGGCGATGGTCTGCGGCTGGGACAGGAACGGGTGGTGGCCGGCCTTCACCTCGATGACCTTGTCCGCGCGGCGGGAGAATTCGCGTTGCGCCGCCGCCGGGGTGCCCCGGTCCTCGGTGCACACCACGTACGTCGTGGGCAGGTCGTGCCACGCCGCCGCCCGTACGGGCTGCTGGGTCACGGCCAGCGTCTGCCGGACCAGAAGGGCCTCCGCGTCGCGGGCGATGTCCGGCGGGCAGTCCTGGACGAACGTCTCGGCGAACAGCTCGGGCCGGGCGCCGAACGTGCCGCCGTCGGGGTCGAAGTCCAGGAACGGTGGCGGCGCGTCGGCGCCGAACGTCGACAGCGACTCGCCGGGCTCGGGCAGGTAGCTCGACACCAGCACCAGGTGACGCACCGTCTCGACGCCCACCGCCGCCTCGGCGGCGACGATGCCGCCGTAGCTGTGCGCCACGACCACGGTCGGTTCGTCCGCCTCGGTCAGGACAGTGCGCACCGCGGCGACGTCCTCGGGCAGCCCGGGACCCCGCGGTCCGGCCGGCCGGTCGCCCTCACCGCAGCTCGGCAGCGCCGGGGCGACGCTGTCGATGCCGCGCTCCCGCAGAGCCGCGGCGGCCAGGTGCCACCACCACGCTCCGTCCCGAACACACGCCCCGTGCACGAAAACAACACGCATCTCTTCTCCTTGATCCCGGTGTCGCCACCACTGGGATCAACGGTAGACGTACCGCCAGTTACGTGAAAAAGTGTGGCGATGGGACGGCACAAACAGCCCGAGATCCGCGACCGAATCCTCGACGCCTGCGTCGACCACGCGCTCGCGCACGGGCTGCCCGACCGCCTCGAACCGTTGGCGGCGGCGTCCGGCACCTCGACCCGCATGCTGATCTACCACTTCGGCACCCGGGACGCGCTGCTGCGGGAAACGCTGGGACGGGCGCGGCAACGCCAGCGCGACTTCTTCGGCGAACTGGTGTCCCCACGACCCGACGAGCCCTATCTGAGCACTCTGCGACGGGCTTGGCGGGTCATGACCGGCCCGGCCGGCCGCCCGTACCTCACCATGTTCGGCAGGCTCCGGGAGGACGCCGAGCAACAGCTGTGGCCGGGCTTTCGCCGCGAGGCCACCACCGACTGGCTGCGACCGCTCGAGGACGGCATGCGCAGCATCGGCCGTCCCGAACTCGCCACCCTCGTGCTCGCGGTCGTCCGCGGCCTCATCATGGACCTCGAGGCCACGGGCGACGCGTCGCGAGCCGACCAGGCCTTCGACGATTTCCTGGCCACGCTCGCTCCCATCACCACCCGAGACTCTGCGCCCCGGGTGGAAGGCTCACGCCTGCCCATGCCTCCTGCCGGGGCTGGGTGACGAGTCCGGCGACGGCCGCGGGCTTGACCTGCTGGCACTACGGGCACACGGGCCGCCTGCAAGTACCTGTGCAGGCAGGCAAAAATCGAAGGAGAGCAGGTCGCACCCCCCGCGACCGGTCGCTGGAGCGAGGCAGGCATCGAGGCTAGACAGCGGACGTCACCCTGTTATAGCTATCTGCACAGATAGCTAAATGGCTATCGGCATAGCGTGCACGAGGGAGAACCAGATGCCGGATAACAGCTGGGCAGACTTCACTGGGCGCTCCGGACGTCGATGTCGAGTTCCATCGCGTCGACCTCGCCGACCGTGACTCGATTGCCGAGGCGGCGTCGGAGATCTCCGGTCCGGTGGATGCCCTCGTCAGCGCGGCCGGGGTCTCGTCGGGCATCGGGGATCCGATCAAGGTTGTCACGATCAATTTCATCGGTCTGCGGGAGCTGACGGAGCGTCTGATCCCGCGCATGGCGCCCGGGTCGTACATCGTCAGCACCTCGTCGATCGCTGCGGCCGAGTATCGGGAGCATCCAGAGGCGCTCGACCTGGCCGTGACTCCCGGCTGGGACGAGGCCCTCACGTGGTGCGAACGCCACTCGGATGCGCTCGGAGCGGGCTATAGCCTCTCCAAGGAAGCCGTCATCTACTACACGAAGCGACGCGCGGTCGACCTGGCGGGCAAGGGTATCCGCATCAACTGCACCGCGCCAGGTGTGACGATGACACCGATCATTGAAGCTACCGTCGCCCGGGTCGGCCAGGGATACCTTGATGCCGTTCCCAAACCGCTCGGACGAGTGGCAACCGCGGACGAGCAGGCACGCGTTCTGGCATTTCTCGCCGGTCCTGGCGCAAGTTACCTGTCCGGGCAAGCGATCTGGGTCGATGGAGGATACAGGGCCGGGGTCGACTCGGGCGCATTGGAACACCTCCCCGTCAGCCGTTGACGCCGCGTTGTCGGGGCGGCAGTACATGACCTCGTAAGATACCGACATCACGGGAATGGCACGGGGAATGGCGCGATCTGCTTGCCCTGGAGAATGCTGCCGGGTGTCGGGTTCGCCCCTTGCGGGACCGTCCGGTCGGGCGGGCGGGGCGAGGTGTTTCGGGCGTTGGTGCTGGCGCGGATCATCGAGCCGACCAGCAATCTGGACTCGCTGCGGGTGATGGAGGATAACGGCTGCGAGACTATCGGTTCGGTCTCGTACCGGGGCGAGGGCGCCAAGGCGTACAACGCCCTCATCCGCGGCGTCCACGCCCCCTCCGAACGCGCAAACTCCCTGCTCACGACCAGCTTCAACGCCATGCGCCGTGTCAGCCTCGATTCCTGGCGCATCGGCGCCATCGCCAAAGCCGCACTCGTCTTGCTCCACCTCGAACACGACCGCAGCCGCTGAACCACTACACAACGTTGAAGATCATTACTCGGAAAGGCTCACTTGCGGGGACGATGATTACCTTGACCGGCTGATGACGGTTCTCGAACCCGGGAGACGGACTTCGCGGTCGGCACGCTGAGCGATGACGAGGGCAAGCCGTTTCTGGTGGTGTTTTCCTCTGGAGGCGGGGACGGGTACTACCCGACCTGGGTCGGACGTACCGCCGACGGTGAGGTGGCCTGCTTCCTCACCGACTTCTTCGTCCTGGAAGACGATGAGGAGGACGAGCCGCGCTCAGTCGAGGAAGACAGGACGCCGGCCACACGAGACATCCTGATCTGGCTGAGCAATTCGTCCGCCGCATTCGGCTGAGCGGCAGACGACCGCGACGACCTCAGGTGGTGTTGGCGAGTGCGCTTGTGGTGCGGGTCGCTGGTGCTGCGCCGGTGCCGCGCCACCCGAGGTAACCGTCTGGGCGGATCATGATGCGCTCGTGGGGTGCGGGCTGGTAGGTGCGACGCAGGTGTCCGTCCACGTCGAGGGCGTCTGCGTCGAGTACCTGGGCGCCTTCGACGGGGTCGGTGGTTCCGTCGAAGGCCAGGACTGTCCAGTTGGCTTGTCGGCGCAGCAGGAACAGTGTGGTATCGCCGAGCGGGGCGTCCGGAGCGCGATCGCCTGGTCGCAGGCCGGGTGCGTCGGGATCGGTGCGGTAGCTGAGGTCGAGCTGGAGCGCTTGACGGGCCAGGGCCGACGGGCGATCGGCGTAGCCGCCGGCACCGGAGTTGAGCGCGTGCTGGGAGAGTTCGCTGGAGAGTCCGAGGACCGCCGCGGCGACCGGTTTGCGCTCGGCCTCGTAGGTGTCCAGCAGGGCGTCGTCGGCGCCGTCGAGTACCGCGGCGAGCTTCCAACCCAGGTTGATGGCGTCCTGGATGCCGGTATTGAGGCCTTGGCCGCCGGCCGGTGAGTGCACGTGTGCGGCATCGCCGGCCAGGAAGACCCGATCGATGCGGAAGCGTTCCGCCATCCGTACGTTGAGTCGCCAGGTCGAGGACCAGCTGATCCGGCGCAGGCGCACCCGCGGGCGGATGCCGTCGACCAGGGCGTGCAGCGACGCGTCGTCGGCGCGGGCGTCCGGATCCGGCGAGCGCAGCCCCAACGCCCAGGTCGGGCTCGCGGGCATCGGGCACAGGGAGAGGAAGCCGGCACCGTCCGCGCCAATGAGGTCGAACTGGTGCCAATGGTCGCGGTCGAGTCCGTCCAGTTCGATCTCGGCCAGCAGTATCCGGACCTCATCGTGGGTTTCGCCGAGGAAGCCGACTCCGAGCACGTGCCTGACCGTGCTCGATCCACCGTCGGCACCGACGAGATAGCGCGAGCGCAGGCGTCGCCGATCGTCGAGGACGGCGGTGGTTCCGTGCTGGTCCTGCTCCACGGCGACCACGCGAGCGTTCTGCTCGACCGTGACACCGAACTCGGCGAGCCGCTCCCGCAGCACCTGCGTCGTCCGCCACTGCGGAATGATCAACGGCCGCGCGAACGGCTGGTCAGGCGTCGGCTCGAGCCCGGGATGCCGGTCTCGTTCCCGTACGGTGCCGTCGACCGCGTACTGCCGGAACGGCAGCCTGAATCTCCCCAATGCCACGAGACGGTCGGTGACCCCGAGTGGGTCGAGCAGCTCCAAAGTTCGTGGCTGTATGCCGTTACCACGCGGACCCGGGAACGGAGCTGGCGCGCTGTCCAGCACCGTTACGCGCCGACCTCGCCGAGCGAGCTCACCGGCCACCACCAGACCTGTCGGGCCCGCGCCCACCACCGTGACATCCGTATCCATGTCCATGTCCCGACACGCTACTCATATATAGGACTCAGTATCAAATCGGACTGCGTCCTGTTATTTTGGAGTCCTGTGTTAAATTCTGTTGGTGACCTCCCTGCGCGAGCGCAAGAAGGCGCGCACCCGTGCCGAGATACAGCGCCACGCACTGCGCCTGTTCGCCGAGCGTGGCTACGACGCGACGACCGTCGAAGACATCGCCGACGCGGCCGAAGTCGCCCGAAGCACGTTCTTCCGCTACTTCGCCACCAAGGAAGACGTTGTCCTGTTCGACGACGTCGACCCGCAGCTCGAGGACGCCCTCGCCGCGATTCCCGCGGGCACCCCGTTGCTGGCCGCGCTGATCCAGGCGATACGCGCTACCTTCGCCGAGCTCGACGAGCACAAACGCGTCCACGAGGAGCTGCGGATGCGGCTCGTGCGCACCGTGCCGGAGATAGCCGCAGCACGGCGAGCCCGCGGCGCATGGGACGTCGAGCAGGCCGCGCGCCTCGTCGCCTCCGCGCTCGGCCGCACCCCCGACGACATCGAGGTCGTGACCCTCGCCGGAGCACTGGCCGGCGCCCGCTTCGCTGCGCAAACCCTCGTCGCACGCGAGCCCCACCGCAGTTACGTCGACACCACCCTGGAGATCCTCGAACGCCTCCGCAGCGGCATCCCACTGGCCGACGAACCCACCGTCGGCTCAAGTTGAACCACGCCCTCGAGCCCCCCACCTGACAGCGAGCTCGCCGAGTCGACGGAAGGTGGTCAGGCCAGCGCGGGAGAGCCCGTTCAGGACTGGTGCCGGCTCTGAATCCCGGGCTCTCGGGCGCACTCGGGTCGGAGCCGACCGCGCCGTGGTAGGTCGTCTCCCCGTCCAGGCCGAAGTCGACCAGTCCGACCACGGTGAACCGGTGCGGCGCGTTCCGCGCGTCCAGCACCGTCGCCTGGTCACCGACCTGGAACTTCTCCTTCCGGGCGGTCCGGGTGTCCAGGACCACCTCCGAACTCCCGCCCGGCACGCGGCCGTATCCGACCTGGTGACGCATCAGCCGGCCCTGCGGGACCGACAGGCCGAGGGTCGGGGTGTCGCCGACGGCCTTGCCGTCCTTGCCGCTCAGCGCCGCGCTGCCCTTGACCTGCCCTTGCGCGTCGGTGACGCCGGGCACGCCGCGGATCCGCGCCAGCAGGCTCACCGGGATGCCGGGCCTATCGCCGCCGGAGTCCTTGGGCAGCACCGCGACGCCTACCTTCAGCCAAGCCCTCAGGAGGCCCGGGCCCGTCATAAGGAGACGCAGGTCTGGCCGGGGCTGCGGACGAGCATCTCCGCCGAGGAGACTGACGAGCTGTGTGAGAAGCTCGAGGGAGGTAAACAGATGGTGCCCACCCGCCCGCCCCGAACACACCACCCAAGCCAGGAATCCTGAAGACCGCGGGCCCGCCGTCGCGGCAGCAGACCGCGCCCGCGACGCCGCCACTGGCCGCGGCTGGGGCTGAGCGGGCGACACCTGCGCGCGGATGCCGGGCCGGTTCGCACTGAACCGCCCCGGGATTGATGACCGTGACCGACCGGGTCGTGTAGATGGCGTGGAAAGCCGGCCCAAAGCAGTGGAGAGAATCGTTCCGCCTCCGAGCGCAGGCGGATAGCTTCCTGGCCGAACTCCGGTCCGCAGCGAAGAAGGGCGAAGCGTTCAGCGTCCGGACTGGTCGGCCGCTCTCCTGGCAGCGAACCCAGAAGGACATGACCTGATACGCCTTCGCGTGTGCGTACGTGGACATGAAGTGGAAGACCGCGTCGGCGAAGTACCGGCACGACATCGCGTACGCCCTGACGCAGGCCACACCGGCGATGTACACGAGCGAGAAGGGCAAACCGGAGGCCGCTGCTCTGCGCCGGGCGCTGTTCCGGTGGGCGTTCAACGCGGAGCAGCGCGATTCGCCACCCGATGACGTCGCGCGCGTATTGCGCTGGGTGGCCGACAACACCGCGCCCGTCTCGGCGTTGTCGGATCCGGCGCTTGCCCGCCGCGTTTTGGACCTCGCGACGACCCGGTCGGACGGGAAGCGTTCCGCAGCCAACGTCGCCCGGCGGAAGCGGATGATCCTCGCCAACGCGATGGACTATGCCGTCACTGAGCAGAAGCTGTTGGGGACCAACCCGATTCGTGATCTGAAGTGGAGCGTCCCCAAGACCTCCACCGAGGTTGACCGGCGGAGCGTCATCAACCCGCGCCAGGCGCGCGCCCTGCTGAGCGCCGTCGGGGCGCAACAGCCCAGCGGTCCGCGGCTCGTGGCGTTTTTCGCGGTGATGTACTACTCCGCCCTACGTCCAGAAGAGGCGATCAGTTTGACCCGCAGCGACGTCGCATTGCCGGACCTGGTTTGGGACGAAGATGGCCAGGAGTGGCAGGAGCCGGGCGAGTGGTGTGAGTTGCATTTCCGCGAACCAGCACCGGACGCCGGCGGTGAGTGGACCGACGACGGCAGCCGCCGCGAGGCACGCAAGCAGCTCAAGCACCGGGCCGAAGGACACGAACGTCGCGTTACCGGTCCACCGGAGCTGACCGTCATCCTGCGAGCACACCTCCGAGATCATGTCGCCGAAGGTCCGGGAGCACGGCTGTTCACCGGAGTCCGAGGCGGAGACCTTCCGACGATCACTTACAGGCGCGCCTGGAGGCAGGCGCGCCGGAAGGTGTTCACGGATCAGCAGTACGAATCGCCGCTGGCGCGCCGGCCGTACGACCTGCGGCACGCCTGCGTGTCGACGTGGCTCAGCGGGGGAGTGCCGCCGACCCAGGTGGCCAAGTGGGCGGGCCACACCGTGGACGTGCTGTTGCGGATCTACGCCTCGTGTCTCGACGGCCAGGACGAGATCGCCAAGCGACGGATCGTCGAGGCGCTGGCCTGAAACTTTGGCACGTATTTGACACAGGTGGCCGCCGAGAGCCGGTCACAGCCGGAGACGGCCGGACCTCACACCAACGGCGCCTGACCTCGAAGTCGCAGGTCAGGCGCCGTTTCGCATGTCGATCAAGACGTGGGCACAGCTGGATTCGAACCAGCGACTCCTGGTTTGTAAGACCAGTGCTCTAACCACTGAGCTATGCGCCCCGCTGCCGGAGTTCCGGCGACCGGGAAAGCCTACCGAAATCAACGGCCTGCCTGGCAAACCGAGCGGACTTCCGGGGGTCAGGTTGGAGCGGCTCTTCGGTGGAGGACGCGGCTCAGGGCCGCCTCTACCTCCTCTGACAGGCCGGGGGCTTCGGAGGTGACCAGGTTGTCTCCGGTGCGTTCGGCGGTGCGTATGTGGCCGCAGGTGCGGCACTCGATCTCGCCGAGGCGGCAGACCAGGGTCGATGAGTGGCAGGCCGTGCAGTGGTCCAGGTCGGCGGTCCAGCCGTCGATGGCCTGGCATCGGGGGCAGACCAGAACCTGACGTTCGTCGCGGACCCCGCGTTTCCAGGGGCTCGCGCCGCGGGTCGGGTCGGTCTGCCGGGCCCCGCAGCGATAGCAGGGCATGGCCCCCTCCAGAGTGTCCGGGGCCGGGCCCGCCCTAGGGCGGGCCCGGCCGCAGGAGACTACGAGATTTCGGCGAGCGCCTTGCGGTACTCGTCGATGTCACGGGCGTCCGGAATGGCGTTCTCGACCTTCCACCGGACCACGCCGTCCTTGTCGATGATGTACGTGCCGCGCTGGGCGAGGCCCGCGTCCTCGTTGAAGATCCCGTACGCCTTGGCCACCCCGCCGTGCGGCCAGAAGTCCGAGAGCAGAGGGAACTCATAGCCCTCCTTCTCGGCCCAGGCGCGGTGGGTGAAGACCGAGTCGACCGAGACCGCCAGGACCTGGACGTCGTCGCCGCCGAGCGTCGGGAGCTCGTCGCGGATCGTGCAGAGCTCCCCGGTGCAGATGCCGCTGAACGCCAGCGGATAGAAGACCAGGACGACGGTCTTCTTCCCCTTGAACTCCGAGAGCTTCACCGGCGTGCCGTGCTGGTCCTTCAGCTCGAAGTCCGGTGCGGCCTGGCCTACCTCAATCGCCATGTTCTGTAACCTCTCCACGGTTTTTCGGACGCAAGCGCCAGTCTGCCACCCGGTGCCGAAGAGACGGTCAGGAGACTCGCGGATCCCGCGAGTGATGACGATCCCCGCGTGCGAGGTGGGTCAACGCCGTGCCTTGGGCGTCACCAGGCGGGTGCCGGACCACTCGCGGGCCGCGCTGATGCTGCTCGTCTGCGACAGGCCGGCCGTCTGGGCGGCCTCGCCGATGTCGCTGGGCTCCACGTGGCCGTCGCGCCCGGCCTTCGGCGTCAACAGCCAGATATGGCCGCCGTCCGCCAACGTGGTGAGCGCGTCGGACAAAGCGTCGAACAGATCACCGTCGTCGTCGCGCCACCACAGCAGCACGACGTCGACCACGTCGTCGTAGTCCTCGTCGACCAGCTCGTTCTCCGAGACCTCTTCGATGGAGCTGCGCAGCTCCTCGTCGCAGTCGTCGTCGTAGCCGATCTCCTGCACCACCTGGCTCGGCTTGATACCGAGCCGTTCGGCCAGGCTGCTCTGCGCCTGACCCGCGGTCGCGCTCACGAACGTCCTCCCTGTGTCGGGGCCGCATGCCGGGCCACGATGATCATTGTCTGCCGCTCGTGAGGTGCGGCATTGCCGGACAGTTCACACGCCGGACCACCCCGCGCGCAAGTGTCTTGCCCGCATGTGAGCAAACCCGTCCACCTGTGTCAACCGCCATCAATGAAGCTGAGCCGTACGTTGCGCACGACATTGTCCACGTTGAGGTCGACAACGGCCACTGATTGCCAGGTCCCGAGGGCCATCTTTCCCCCCACGACCGGAATAGTGGCGTACGGCGGAACGAGGGCCGGCATGACGTGTGACCTGCCGTGCCCGAGTGACCCATGGGAATGGGTCCACCGGTCGTCTTTGGGCAAAAGCGCGCGCATCGCGTCGAGCAGGTCCACGTCGCTGCCCGAACCCAGCTCGATCAGCGCGATTCCGGCCGTCGCATGGGGGACGAAGATGTGCAAAAGCCCGTCGCCCGCGCCGGTCCGGCCGAGGAAGTCCTCGCACTCACCGGTGATGTCCTGAACGGTCTCCCGGCTACCGGTGGCCACACGGATCACTTCAGTTCTCATGTGCTCTGTCTACCTGCCCGCACAAGCCTGCCCGCACAAGCCGTCCGGCTGCGGTCTCGCAAAGATCGATCCGGTTCCGATCGCGATGGTCGTTTCACCTCCTGAGGGCGGGTATCCCCTGAGTACGGGCTCTCCACACGGCGTGACACGCGTGCCGGGAGCGCGGGCACTACGGTTACCCGGGGGTAGAGATGCGTTAACGGGCACGACGTACGACGATGGTCTGGACACCGACGATCCAGACCTGCACCTGGGTGAGTGAGAAGGGGACCCCGTGGCTTCCGGACGCCAGCGCTTTTCGATCATCAGCGACGGCCTCCCCAGTCAGCTCCCGGACATCGACCCCGATGAGACCCGGGAGTGGCTGGAGTCGCTCGACACCGTCATCAAGACGGAGGGCCGCAGCCGTGCCCGCTACCTCATGCTGCGCCTCCTGGAGCGCGCGCGTGAACAGCAGGTGGGCGTGCCCGGCCTCCGCAGCACCGACTACATCAACACGATCTCGCCCGAGCGGGAGCCGTGGTTCCCCGGCGACGAGTACGTCGAGCGCCGCATCCGCGCGTACATCCGGTGGAACGCCGCGATCATGGTGTCGCGGGCGAACCGTCCCGAGCTCTCCGTCGGCGGCCACATCGCCACGTACGCCTCGGCGGCCTCGCTGTACGAGGTGGGCTTCAACCACTTCTTCCGCGGCAAGGACCACGGCGAGTCCGGCGACCAGGTCTTCATCCAGGGCCACGCGGCGCCGGGCATCTACGCGCGCGCGTTCTTGGAGGGGCGCCTGCCGCAGGAGAGCCTGGACGGGTTCCGGCAGGAGATCTCCCACCCGGGCGGAGGCCTGTCCTCCTACCCGCACCCGCGGCTGATGCCGGAGTTCTGGGAGTTCCCCACGGTCTCCATGGGGCTCACCGCGATCAACTCGATCTACCAGGCGCGGTTCAACCGCTACCTGTACAACCGCAAGATCAAGGACACCTCGCGCTCCCACGTGTGGGCGTTCCTCGGCGACGGCGAGATGGCCGAGCCGGAGTCGCTCGGCGCGATCGGCCTGGCCGCCCGCGAGGAGCTCGACAACCTGACCTTCGTCATCAACTGCAACCTCCAGCAGCTCGACGGCCCCGTACGCGGCAACGGCAAGATCATTCAGGAGCTGGAGTCGTACTTCCGCGGCGCCGGCTGGAACGTCATCAAGGTGATCTGGGGCCGCGACTGGGACCCGCTGCTCGCCCAGGACGTCGACGGCGTGCTCGTCAACAAGATGAACACCACGCCGGACGGCCAGTTCCAGACCTACTCCGTCGAGACCGGCGAATACATCCGCGAGCACTTCTTCGGCGACGACCCGCGGCTGCGCAAGATGGTCGAGCACATGACCGACGACGACATCCGCAAGCTGTCGCGCGGCGGCCACGACTACCGCAAGCTGTACGCCGCGTTCAAGTCCGCGCGTGAGCACGTCGGCCAGCCGACCGTGATCCTCACCCACACGATCAAGGGCTGGACGCTCGGGCCCGACTTCGAGGCGCGCAACGCGACGCACCAGATGAAGAAGCTCACCAAGGCCGAGCTGAAGGAGTTCCGCGACCGGCTCTACCTGGAGATCCCCGACTCGGCGCTCGAGGCGGACCTGCCGCCGTACTACCACCCGGGCGAGGACTCCGACGAGATCCAGTACATGCGCGAGCGGCGCATGGCGCTCGGCGGCTACCTGCCCAAGCGCGTCAACCGCGCCAAGGCCCTCAAGCTGCCCGGCGACCCGGTGTACGCCGAGCTGAAGAAGGGCTCGGGCAAGCAGAACGTCGCCACGACGATGGCGTTCGTCCGGCTGCTCAAGGACCTGATCAAGAACGAGGACATCGGCGCCCGGTTCGTGCCCATCGCGCCGGACGAGTACCGCACCTTCGGCATGGACTCGCTGTTCCCGTCCGCGAAGATCTACTCCCCGCACGGCCAGACGTACGAGGCGGTCGACCGCAAGCTGCTGCTGTCGTACAAGGAGTCCGAGCATGGCCAGATGCTGCACGAGGGCATCAGCGAGGCCGGCGCGATGGGCTCGGCGATCGCCGCGGGCACCGCGTACGCCACGCACGGCGTGCACATGATCCCGGTCTACATCTTCTACTCGATGTTCGGGTTCCAGCGCACCGGCGACAGCATCTGGGCGCTGGGCGACCAGATGGGCCGCGGCTTCCTGCTGGGCGCCACGGCGGGCCGTACGACCCTGACCGGCGAGGGACTCCAGCACAACGACGGTCACTCGCCGCTGCTGGCCTCGTCCAACCCGGCGTGCGTCTACTACGACCCGGCCTGGGCGTTCGAGCTGTCCCACATCATCAAGGACGCGCTGCGGCGCATGTACGGCTCCAGCGAGGAGCACCCGCAGGGCGAGAACATCTTCTACTACCTGACGGTCTACAACGAGCCGTACCAGCAGCCCGCCGAGCCGGCGAACCTCGACGTGGACGGCGTGCTCAAGGGCCTCTACCGCTACGCCGAGGCGCCGGACGTCGAGGGCGAGGCGCCGGGCGCGCAGATCCTCGCGTCGGGCGTCGGCGTCCGCTGGGCCCTGGAGGCGCAGCGCATGCTGGCCGAGGAGTGGGGCGTGGCCGCCGACGTGTGGTCCGCCACGTCGTGGACGGAGCTGCGCCGCGAGGCCATCGCCGCCGACGAGTGGAACCTCCTGCACCCCGAGGCCGACCAGCGCGTGCCGTACGTGACTCGTGTCCTGGACGGCCAGCCGGGGCCGATCGTGGCGGTGAGCGACTTCATGCGCGCGGTCCCCGACCAGATCGCGCAGTGGGTGCCGGGCGACTACGCGTCACTGGGCACGGACGGGTTCGGCTTCTCCGACACCCGCGCCGCCGCCCGCCGCTTCTTCCACGTGGACGCGGCGTCCATCACCCTCGCGGTGCTGACGCGCCTGGCCCGCCTCGGCGAGGTCAAGCAGGAGGTCCTGCAGCGCGCGATCGAGCGCTACCAGCTGGGCGAGGGCGCGGACGTCGTGGTCGGTGCGGACAAGACCCCGGCGGAGACCACCACGGACTCGATGACGACTCCCGGCTGAGCCGGAGCGTCATCAGCGGGGCGCTCCCTCGGGGGCGCCCCGCTGTCATGCCCACGTCCCGTCCAGGGCCGGTCGAGGGGCTCTGCGGCGACTTAGGTCCTTCGGGTAAAGGACGTCATCCCTGTGGACGTCCTTTCGGCGCGTCGTGTTCAGATGGGGGTATCAGCGCGTCACGCCGAAGCCGAGCGTCCGGCGACTGATCGTCGGAGCCGGTCGGCCCTTGATAAGGGACTAGTGCGATGCGAACCAAGACGGGACTCAATACAGCGCTGATCGGTATTGTCGTCGCGTTGGTGATAACGGTCATCGCGGCGGCAGGGTCTACTGCGCCGATGCTTGGACCTGCATCGGCCATCGGCTCCCCGAGGCGCGATTCGCAGACTCGCCTCGGCACCGACAGGTCGTTTCTGCAGGGCATTCATCGAGCGGGCATCATCGCGCCGGACCAGGAGGCCGTTGAGACGGCGAATGAAGTCGCCAGGATGGACTCATCGAATGCCAGCGCCGACGACATGGCTCGTGTCATCCGTAACTTCGGGGTGTACGACGAACATGTCGACGCGTTCGAGGCGGCAGCAATAGCCGCATACGGTTCGTATGGGCAGGATGCGGCGTTTCTGCAGGGCATCCATCGAGCGGGCATCATCGCGCCGGACCAGGAGGCCGTTGAGACGGCGAATGAAGTCGCCAGGATGGACTCATCGAATGCCAGCGCCGACGACATGGCTCGTGTCATCCGTAACTTCGGGGTGTACGACGAACATGTCGACGCGTTCGAGGCGGCGGCAATAGCCGCATACGAGCTCTGACGAGGCCGCGGCTCCCGCGAAGCGGGAGGGCGCGGACCTGCCGGCAGGGCCGGTACGGGAGCTGATGATATGAAATGCCATGTGAAGCCGCTGGTGTCGGCGATGGTCTGTGTCGCGATCAGCCTAGCCGCTGGTTATTCTCTCCTGAGCTCGCTGTACGTCGCGTCCGCGGCATCGAGTGCTGTAGTGGCGCAAGAGGCCAATGGCACTCCCTACGAGGACGGTTACCATAAGGGATATGCCGACGGCTTGGATTGGGGGAGGAGCCACTGTGGGGCCGCCGAGGAGACAGATCCGGTTTCCGGCAGGTCGGGACCTTATTGGGATAGCTACAAACAAGGCTACCTGGCCGGATTCCCGGAGGGCCTGAGCAACGGCCAGGCAGGGCACTGCGTCGGAACGTCGGAGAGGGGAGCGCCGCGCACTCACGACATAGCCGTGGCGCCGACCGGGTTGATCAATGAATCCAATTTCGATGATCGATCGCCTTCGCCTTCTGGTGACGACGCGATGTTTCTGCAGAGAATTCGCGATGCTGGGATCACCAAAGCAATGATCTCGGATGATCAGGCCGTTAGCACTGCCCAGCGAATAATCTATCTGGTTTGCGACCGGAATGGGCCCAGCCGCCTCGACACGGAAGAGCTCCTGGTGGGTAAATTCGGCATGAGCGCCCAGCAAAAGATCGCCTTTACGCAGGCGGCGCTCCAGATCTACCGGCATACCAGCGACACCAACAACTGCGGCAGCGCGGTGCGCTAGGGACGTGATGGCCGATCTTCGTGGCGCTTCTCAGCGGACTACCGATCGGGTTCCTGTTCGTGTTGCCCGGCTCGGTTCTGCGGCGAGCCGGTGCGGCCGCCGTAGGTCGCGATCTTGTATTCGGTGGCGGCCAGGGACAGGGTGAGTTCCTTGAGCTGCCGGCGGATCGTGTCGCGGTGTTCGAGCAGCATGTCCAGGCGTTCGGGGACGGTCTCCTCGCCCTCGTCGACCAGTTGCACGTAGTGCTGCAGGTCGCGCATGGCCATTCCGGACAGGCGCATGCGGGTCAGGAACACCAGTCTCCGTACCGCGTCCGCGTCGTAGCTGCGGTGCCCGCCGGCGTCGCGGCCGACCTCGACCAGGCCGACCCGCTCGTAGTAGCGCAGCGTGTGCGGTGACATGCCGAGCAGGTCGGCGACCTCGGTGATCGTCATGGGCTCGCTCGCGTCGCCCACGTCGACGAGGCGGTGGATCACCTCCACCGACATCGGCCCGTCGACCTCGTCGAGTGCGGACAGTGCCTTGGACATCAGATCATCGGTGGCCACGTCATCACCCTAGATCGGGCGGGCCGACGCGGCGACGTCGGGGAAGTCGGCGGCGTGGGCGGTCGGCGCCCAGCGTTCGAGCTCCTCCAGGCCTCGCCGGTAGGACCGGCCGATGCGCTCGACCGCCTCGCGCCCGAGCGGAAGGCGCAGCGGCAGCTCGTCACCGGCGACCAGGTCCACGACGATCTCCGCGGCCCGCACCGGGTCGCCCTCCTGCACGCCGTCGGCGCCGGCCATGTCGCCGCGGACGGCCTCCAGCACTCCCGCGTACGCGGGGCTGGATCCGGCGAACCGGAGCACGTCGGGCGCGTTGAACGAGGTGCGGAACCGGCTCGGCTCGACGATCATCACCCGCACCCCGAACGGCGCGACCTCGCCGGCCAGCGCCTCCGACCAGCCTTCGAGCGCGAACTTGCCGGCGGAGTACGCCCCGACGCCCGGGAAGGAGATGCGCCCTCCCTGGCTGCTCATCTGCACGATCGTGCCCGACCCCTGGTCGCGGAAGAACGGCAGGACGGCCCGTACGAGCGCCGCCGGGCCCACCAGGTGCAGCTCGAGGGAAGCGCGCAGCTCGTCCTCGCCGACCTCCTCGGCCGCGCCGACCACCCCGCGGCCGGCGTTGTTCACCAGCACGTCCACCCGGCCGAACCGGTCGACCGCCGAACGCACGAGGTCCCCGGCGCGCCCGGTGTCACACACGTCGAACTCGGCGACCAGTACCTGGTCCCGGTGGGCGTCCGCGAGGCCGGCCACCGACCCGGGCCGCCGTACGGCCAGCACCACGTTGTCCCCCTGCCCGATGGCGCGCTCGGCGATGGCACGGCCGAAGCCCGCCGACGCGCCGGTGATGATCCATGTCCGCTTACTGGCTGATCGCGATGTCATGCCGGAGACGCTAGGAGTTTGAGCGCGCTCGAACGCAAGCGCGGCGTCCGCCCTTCCGCTCTCCGTTGCCCGCGCCCGAAGACGGAGTCACGCGCCACCGGCGTGTAGCTCGCCGGCCCAGGGGACTACACCGCCGGTTTCCCGGGAGGCGGCAGGATCGGGAGATGGCCGAACTCTTGACCGGCGCGGCTCTGGCCGCCCGCGCCGCGGAGGCCCTGGAGGTCCCGCTGCAGCGTTCCCTCGGCGCCCGGCTCCTCGACCCGGCCGCCCCCGCCGCCGGCGCGTGGTTCGTCGTGGACGGCCTGGCGAGCAACGGCCGGGGCGCCCTCCACGCGGCCGCCCTGGGCACGATGCTGGAACTGGCCGCCTACCTGGCGCTGCTCCCGAGCCTGTCGGTGTCGGAGGACGCGGTGACGCACGCGATCGCCACCCAGCTCGTCGCGGCGGCCAAGGACGGCGACCGGGTCGAGGTCCGCGGCCAGGTGGACCGCCGCACCCGGCGCCTCGCGTTCCTGTCCGTGGTCGCCACGGCCGACGACCGCACGATCGCCCGCGCCCAGCTCACCAAGTCGATCCTCGGCCCGCGATAGCGGCCGGGCCTCAGCCGGCGCACTCTCGCGGTTTCCGCGCCCGTACGGCCAGGACGGCCGGGGTCGGCTCGCCGCCCTCGGTGAAGCGTTCGAGGGCCAGACCGGCGTCGAGGAAGGCGTTCAGCAGGGCGGGCAGCGGCCAGTGAGAGGCGCCGACCTTGTCGCGTACGCCCTGGTCCGTCCATGAGGCCTTGGTCCAGTGGCCGTCGGCGTAGCCCCGGCGGATCACCACCGCCCCGGGGTCGGCGCGGTCGGCGAACCCCCCGCAGAAACACGGATGGACCCCGACGTGCACGAACACCCCGCCGGGCCGCAGCACGCGCGCGGCCTCGCGGAGGACGGCCGGATAGCCCGGCATGTCCGTGTGGACCATCACGGCGATCACCGAGCCGAGCGATCCGCTGCGGACCGGCAGGCGTTCGGCGTCGCCCCGCGCGACCGGCAGGCGGCCTCGGGCGTGGCGGAGCATCCCTGCGGACAGATCCACCCCCACCGGCGTACGCCCCAGCGAGCGAACGGTGGCCGCGTGGACGCCCGTGCCGCAGCCGATCTCCAGGCAGGTGCCCGAACCCGGCCCGAGCAGGTCGCGCAGGGCCCGATCGATCCCGATCGGGTCGGAGTCGTCCCGGCCGCCGAGGAACTCCTGTTCGTACCAGTCCGCGATCGCGTCGTACGCCGCCGGTGCCATGCGCCCTCCTCGCCTCACCCCGGACCCTGTCACGCCCCCGCCCGGCCTGCCATGCGCTTCGCCGTCGGCGGACCGAACGAGATCACGGCGGGTCGAGGTACGCGCGGGCCTGGAGGGTGAAGAGCTGGGCGTACGTGCCGCCGGAGCGAAGGAGCGCCTCGTGGTCGCCCACCTCGGCGACGCGGCCCTGGTCCAGGACGACGATCAGGTCGGCCATCCGTACGGTGGAGAAGCGGTGGGAGATCAGCAGCGTCACACCGCCCGCCTCGCGCCCGGCACGGGACACCTCCGCGAACCGGGCGAACAGCCGCGCCTCGGCGACGGCGTCCAGGCTCGCCGTCGGCTCGTCGAGGACGGTCAGCAGCGGCGCCGGACGCATCAGGCCGCGGGCGAGCGCCAGCCGCTGCCACTGCCCGCCGGAGAGCTCCTGGCCGCCCGTGAACCACCGGCCCAGCGGCGTCGCCAGGCCCTCCGGCAGGCGCTCCACGACCCGGCGTGCCCCGCCGCGGTCCACCGCGGTGCCGACCGCCGCGTCGTCGCCGGCGCGTGGCAGGTCGCCGGCGCCCACGACCTCGCGTGCGGTCAGGCTCGGGCGCAGGAAGTCCTGGAAGACCGCGGTCGTCCGCTCGCGCCACCGGTCGGCCGGCATCGCGGCCAGGTCCTCGCCGTCGACCAGGATCCGGCCCTCGGACGGCAGGTACATGCGCGTCAGCAGCTTGACCAGCGTCGTCTTGCCCGCGCCGTTCTCGCCGACGACGGCGACGGTCGCGCCGGCCGGCAGCGTGAGGTCGACGTCGCGCAGCACCGGTTCGTCCCGGCCCGGGTAGGCGAAGGTCACCGACTCCAGCCGGATCCCGGTGCGCAGCGTCGCCGGCACCGCCCCGTCCGCCGCGGAGTGCGCCGTGGCCGCGTACCGCTCCAGCCACAGCAGCCGCCGGGCGGTACGCACGGCGGCGGCCAGCGAGCCCGCCGTGTCGGTGGCGCTCGAGACCTGCGCCTGCGCGCGGCGCATCAGGCTCACCGCCATGACCACCTGCCCGGGTGAGGTATGCCCGTGGACCGCCCGCAGCACCAGCACGATGATCACCAGGACGAACCCGGCGGCGTAACAGACCCACCCCAGCCCCTCCCACGCCGCGGCGCGCAGCGCGGCGCGGACCGAGCCGGCGCGCACCCGTTCGGCGATCGCCGAGTGCCGGGCCGCGAGAGCGCCGGTGACGCCGTACGTGCGCAGCTCCTTGGCGGTGCCGGCGGTCGTGGCCAGGGCGAACAGCTGGTCCGCGAGACGCCGGTCGTCGGCGAGCGCGTCACCGGAGGCCTGCTGTACGCGGCTCGCCCGCCGGTCGGCGAGCATCGGCGCCAGGCCGACGAGCGGCACGACCATCACGGGCGGGTACACGGTCGCGAGCAGCACGATGATCGCGGCGCTGCGGATGACCACCTGCCATCCGCCGAGGAGCTGCCGCGCGGCGCCCGCGAGCGTACGACGGCCGTCGCGGAGCTGGTCGATCTCGCTCAGCAGGTCGGGGCGTTCGAGGTGTTCGACGCCGGGCACGGCGTTGACCAGGATCGCGATGCGCGCCATGAGGTAGCAGCTGACCCGGTCGGTGAGCGCGGAATTGCGCGCCGCGCCCATCGTCGTCAGGGTCCACGCCACGGTGAACAGCGCCGCGACCACGCAGACCCCGGCGACGACGCGCGCCCGGTCGTGGGCGAGGGCACCGTCGACCATGAGATGGAACCCGAGCGGGAACGTCGCCGACGCGACCGCGGCCACGGTGGTCGCGGCGAACGCCCACGCGAGCATTCCCGGCGCCGCCCGCCACGCGGGACCCACGAGAACGCGCGGCACCGTGCCGGAGGGCCGCACGGCCTGAAGCCCCCACATCGCGTACGTCCGGCCGGCCCGCCGCGGTTCGTCCACGTTCATCGGCCTTCTCCGAAGCGGGCGACCTGGAGGCGGAACATCTCCGCGTACGTCCCGTCGGCCCGCAGCAGTTCGTCGTGGGTCCCGGTCTCGGTGACGCGGCCTCCGTCGAGCACCGCGATCCGGTCGGCCCGCCGTACGGTCGAGAAGCGGTGTGAGATCACCACGCTCGTGACCCCCTTGGTGATGTCGAGGAACCGGTCGTAGAACCGCGCCTCGGCCCGGACGTCGAGCTGCGCGGTGGGTTCGTCCAGGACGAGGATCCGCGCGCCGCGTTCCACCGCGTACAGCGCGCGGGCGAGCGCGAGGCGCTGCCACTGACCGCCGGACAGGTCCTGGCCGCCCTCGTACTGCGCGGACAGCACCGTGTCCCAGCCGCCGGGCAGACCGTCGACGAGGTCGGCCGCGCCGGCCCGGCGCGCGACGCGTGCCAGCGCCTCGGTATCGACCGGCTCACCGAGCAGGCCGAGGGCGACGTTCTCGCGCGCCGTCAGCGGGAAGCGGGTGAAGTCCTGGTAGACCACGGCGACCTGCCGCTGCCACTCGCGCGCCGGCAGGGCAGTCAGCGGTACGCCGTCGATGAGGATCCGGCCCGCGGTCGGGTCGCGCAGCCGGGACAGCAGTGTGACCAGGGTCGTCTTGCCCGCGCCGTTCACTCCGACGATCGCGGTGGACGTGCCCGCCGCCAGGACCAGGTCGAGGCCGGTCAGCACGTCGTGATCGGTGTCGGGATAGCGGAACGCGACGGACGCGAACACCACGTCCTCGCGCGGCAGTCCCGCGACCGGGACGGCGGCGGTGTCCTCCCCGGGCTCGGCGGCGTCCTCATCGGGGTCGGCGGCGCTCAGGTCGCTCGTGAGCGCGTCGAGGTCCGGCACCGAGGCGAGCATGCCCTCCAGGGCGAAGTCGGCCGCGTTGACGCTGCCGGCCTGCATGCTCGCGGGGAGCATCGTCAGCATCACGACGAGCGCGCCCAGCGTGATCGTGTGGTGGTACGCCGCCCGGCCCAGCAGCGCGGCGCTCACCGCGTACACGCCCAGCACCAACGCGCTGAGCAGCGCGATCCGCCGGTTGATCCGGCGGAGCTCCGCCCACGAGGGCCGCATGGCCTCGTCGTACAGGGCACGGTGGCGGCCGACCAGCCAGTCGCCGAGCCCGAACACCCGGATCTCCTTGGCCGCCTGGGGACGCCGGGCCAGCCCGGCGAAGTACCAGCTGCGCCGCAGCGTCTCCGTCGCCCGCCGGTACGTGCCGACCCGCGACCGTACGAGCGCCCGCAGCGGCCGGTTCAGCACCAGCCACATCGCCAAGACGCCGAGCCCCAGCCACCAGTGGAACGCGGCGAGCACCGCGCACGCCAGCACGCCCGACAGCCGGTCACCGGTCCGGCCGATCAGCGCCATCGCGGCGCCCGCGGGCTCCTGGCTCATCAGCTCGCCCTGGGCCGAGGACAGCCGGTCCAGGACGGCCGGGTCCTCGAGGTGGTCGATCCCGGCCGGGGCGGACACGGCCTCGATCAGCCGCCGCCGCGTCACGACGCTCATCCGCGCCCGGGCCACCGTGCTCAGCGCGTCCTCCACCGGGCCGCGCAGCAGGGACACGGCGTACAGGCCGCCCGCGGCGCCGAGGTCCACGAGCATCCGGTGCCCGGCCGGCGAGCCGAGCCCGTCCTCGACCGCGGCCGGGATGCCGCCGACGGTGCGGCCCATCGCGACGAGGACGACGTTGGGCAGCAGGGCCTCCACGACCATGAACACCAGGGCGGCGGCGAACAGGCCGGGCGCGGCGGAGGCGAAGTCGCGCAGGACCCGTGCGCGCGCCGAGGATCTCACGGGGTGTCCTCGAGGTCGTCCCAGGTCGCCAGCTCGGACATGAGCGTCCCGGCGATCCGCAGGACCTCCCGCTCGGTGGACGACAGACGCTCCATCGCGCGCGCCAGCCAGGCGGTGCGGCACCGTACGTCCTCCCCGATCCGCGCGGCACCTCGTTCGGTGAGGTGGAGCAGGACCCGGCGCCGGTCCGTGCCGGAGGGGCCGCGCGTGATCCACCCGCGTTCCTCCAGACGGGCGAGCGTCCGGGTCAGGGTCTGCGGCTTGGCCCGCTGGAGGGCGGCGAGACGGCCGGCCGTCATCGGCCCCTCGCGATCGAGGTGGGTCAGCGCGCTGATCATCGACAGGGTCGTGCCGTCACGCGGCCGCTCGGCGCGCATCCGCTGCGCGAGGTTCGAGGCGCCGATGGACGCCGCGACGGCCGCCTCGGGCAGCTCCGGGAAGTCCTCCACGGCCGAGGAGATTAGTAAGCCATGACGAAGGAATTCAACCGAATTTACGTGCCATCATCCTGAGATCGTTACGCAGTTGCGTACATACGTGCAGGGGAGATGGGTCTGTGGCCGTACTCAGGGGATGCCGCACTCGGCGCGGCAGGTGGTTCCGGGTGGGGGCGGCCTCCGTCGGGGGCGTTTCGGCCCCCGCCCGGCGAGCCGGACGACCGGACGGGGGCCTGACCGTTCTCAGGCCCGTACGCCGGCCAGGCTGCGGCACGCCTCGGCGCAGGTCCGGCAGATCCCGGCGCAGCGCTTCATCACCGGGTCGCTGTTCATCGTCGTGCACGCCTCGGCGCACATGTCCGCCACGCGGGCGCACGTGGCCGACATCTCCAGGGCCTGCGGCGACTGACGCATGATCATGTCAGCGCACGCGCGGGCGACGTCGACGCAGTCCATCAGTGGGCCCATCATCATCATGTCGACGTACTGGCCGCCCTGCTTCAGGCAGTGCGCGATCGCCTGCTCGCAACAGCTGTAGCTCTCGATGCAGGCGTCGATGGACTTCTGCATCTCCCCGCTGATCTTTCCGCCGTAGTTCACGGTTCCTCCTCGGATGGGGCCTCGCCTACTTCGCGGGCCCGGACTTATGACCCTCATGTGGCCATATTCCCCGGGCCGCGCGTCCGAGTTGCCGTCAGTCGTCGCTTTTATAAGGGTCACCCATTATTTTGCGGTCGCGCGTCACCTGGTTACGGCCGCCCTTCCACAGAGGTGGTTAATTTGCGTAAAGGCCCCGGCCCTTCCTTTGGGGCGGATTGTGCTGTTGTCTCGGAACGTACGGATCGCGCGGGTCTTTTCTGGGGATTCGTCCCCTGATCACCATCCTCCGCTCGCCACGCCGGGGGGCCGCGGGATCCGGATCTCTGGGGGGAGCGAGGGGCCCGGCGGACGTCCCGTCGCCGGGCCCCTTGATACTCGGCGCTTGATCCGACCCGAAATCCTTACGTTGTGCGCTCCGACCGTGTCAGGAACCAGATACGGTCTTTGGGCTGACAGTCCAGATCATCCCGATACCGAGGGGGGATGACCGTGTCCGGCCCGACGGACGAGAACGTTCCCGCATCCGGCTCCGCCGCGCCCTCTGACGAGGACGAGAGCCGGGCACCGGACCGGGACGAGGCGCGCCCGCCACGGGAGACGCCCGCCGAGCCGCCCGCCGGGACCGACGGCGATCCGGACGGCGAGGCGCCGCACGACGACGGCCCGCACGACGACGGCCCGCACGACGACGGCCCGCACGACGACGGCCCGCACGACGACGGCCCGCACGACGACGGCCCGCACGACGACGGCCCGCAGGACGGCCCGTACGAGGCAAGCCCGCAGGAGGCCGGGCAGGAGGGGATCACGCGTCCGTGCGCCTACTGCGGGCGGCCGATCCCGCAGCCCGGCGACTCGTCTCCGGCGGTGCGGTACTGCCCGGACAACGGAGGCGCCTGCGCGAACGCCGCGGCCGAGCGGCGGCGGCGCGACCAGGACGCTCCGGGGCTCGCCGGCCAGGTGGCGCGCACGTGGGACATGGTGGAGCGGCTGGAGGACGTCGCGGAGCTGCTGGCCATCTCGCTGACGGGAGGCCTCAGCGTCGCGGGCGTGGAGCGGCGGCTGGCCGAGGCACGGGCCGAGGCCGCGACCGCCCTGGCCGAGGCCCACCGCGAGCGTGAGGCGGCGCGGCTGGAGGCCGAGCAGGGGCTCGCCCAGCTCGGCGCCGCACGCGACGAGGTACGGCGAGCCGAGGCGCGGGTGGCCGAGCTGACCGCCCGGCTGGAGTCCGCGTGCGCCGAACGCGACACCGCCCGCGAGATGAGCAACGAGGCGACCCGCACCGCCGAGGCCGCCAACACCGCGATCGCCGCGATGAGTGACGAGCGCGACCAGCTCGTGCGGCGGGTCGCCGAGCTCACCTCCGCCCTGGACCTGGCACGGGAGGAGCTCGCCCGCCAGCGGGAGGAGCTCGCCGGCGCCGAGGAGGCGCGGAAACGGTCGATGGCGCTGGAGGAGACGCGCACCCGGCTGCGTACGGCCGAGTCCGAGCTGGACAAGATGCGCACCACCGCCGAGATCGCGCAGAAGGGCCGCGCCGCCGCCGAACAGGCCTGCGCCGAGGCCGACCGCCAGGCGCTGGAGGCCCGCTCGCACGCGGAGGAGATGAGCCTCGAACGCGACGAGATCGTCGCCGAGCGCGACTCGCTGGCCGCCGACCTCACGTCGTGCCGCCAGGAGCTGGAGGCCGCGAAGGCGAGCCTGGCCGAGGGGGAGCGGATCGCCGCCGAGCTGGAGGAGTGCCGCGGCGAGCTCGAACAGCACCAGTCCCGGCTCGTCGAGCAGCAGCTCAAGTCCCGCGAGCACTCCCAGATGGTCGACCAGCTCCGTGGAGCCCTGGCCACGATGATCGCCGAACGCGACGCCGCCCGCGCCGAGGCGGACGAGGCCCGCAGCGAGCTGGAGCGGCTCGTCAACAGCGGTCCGTCCCGCTCCCGCCACGCGCGCCCGGCGGAGTACGGCGCCCCACCGCCGGCCCCGCCCTCCGCCCCACCGTCGCTTCCGCCCTCCGCCCCACCGTCGGGCCTGCCGTCCGCACCGGCCGACGCCACGCAGCCGCCGGGCGCGTACCCCGCCTCGACGTCCGGCCAGTACTCCACACCGCCGGGCCAGTTCGCCGCGCCGCCGCCCGCCCCGGGCCCCGGCCAGGCCCTGCCGCCGGAGCCCGGCCAGGACCTGCCCCCGGGCCACGACCTGGGCGGCGTGACCGGCCCACCGGAGTCCTTCCGCCGCCATCGGTTCCTCCCGCCGGAGGAACCGGCCCCCTGACCCGCGCACCGGCCGCACGCAGGCTCATCGTGCGGGCGGGCCGCCGGGCGGTGCGGTGGGACGTACGGTGTTGGCCGTGACCCTGGCCAGGACGCCCGGAGAGAACAGCGACGCGGGGGCGGACGTCAGGGTCAGCACGTCCAGCAGGCTCGCGCACACGCGGCGGTCCACGTTCGCCGCCGCCACCACCCGGTCCACGTACGCGTTGATCAGCCGCGTGCTCAGCCCGGTCGGGGCGGCCTCGGTCTCCCGGTACCGCAGGTCCTCGCCGGTGGCCACCAGCCAGGCGCCCGCCGCGCTGCGGCTCGCTCTCTTCTGGAAGCGGCGTTCGAGGTCGTCACGGTCCTCGCGCAGGCAGCGGTCCAGGGCGACGGCGGAGATCGCCGCCACGCTCATGCCCTGCCCGTAGATCGGGTTGAACGCGCACGCCGCGTCGCCCATGACCACGAAGCCGCGTGGCCAGGCGGGCAGCCGCTCGTAGTGGCGCCGGTGGTTGGCCGTACGGCGGAAGCCGCGGATCGGGCTGAGCGGCTCCGCGTCGCGGATCGCCTCGTACAGCACCGGATCGCGCAGGCCCTTGGCGAAGTCCAGGAACTCCTCCTCGCCCGTCGGGCCGTAGTCGCCGCCCGCGCCGGACAGGCTGCAGATCCACCGGCCGCCCTCCTGCGGGAACAGCCCTCCCGTCCGCCGCGTCTCCGGCGGGTCCGCCTGCAGGTAGAGCGCCTTCCAGCCCGGGTCGAAGCCGTCCGGGATGGCGTAGAAGCGGCTCGCGTACCCCAGCAGCGGGTCCACCAGCGTCTCGGGTGGCGCGGGGTAGCCGAGGGACTCCAGCCACGCGGGCGCCCGCGATCCCCGCCCGGTGGCGTCGAGGACGAGGTCGGCCGCCACGGTCTCGCCCGACCGCAGCACCACCCCGGCGACGTCGCGGCCCCGGTGCACCAGATCCACCACCTCGTGCCCCTCCAGCACGTCCAGGGAGGGCACGTCGCCGGTGAGCCGCGACCGTACGGCCCAGTCCAGCAGCGGACGGCTGAACGTCAGCAGCCGCGTCACCGCGAACCGCGTGCGCCAGCCGGCCGCGGTCAGCCATAAGACGTCCGCGGGCACCCCGATCTCCACGGCGCCCGCGGTCAGGAGCGTCTTCTCCAGCCCGGGGAACAGCTCCTCCAGCAGGGACAGCCCCCGGGTCCACAGCACGTGCAGGTGACGCGACTGGGGGACGCCCGGCCGGAACGCCGCCCCGGCCGGGTAACGGTCGCGCTCGACCAGGGTGACGCGGTCGAAATGGCCGGAGAGGACGCGGGCTGCGAGGAGCCCGGTGAGACTGCCGCCGATGACGACGGCGTGGTCACGGTTCATGTGCGGCCTCCCGGACGGGCGGGGGCGGACAAAAGCTCCATACGGCGAGTCCGTCCTATGAAACCGGCATATTGACGCTCTGTATAGGGCGCGGATACTGAAAGGCCCGGAGCGAGGAGTCATGCCATGACCACCAGCAGCGATCATGCGATGAGGCCGCCGTCCCGTACGCAGCACCACCGGATGGTCAAGCGGGAGCTGACCGGAACGCCCCACCCGGAATGGGCGCTGGCCATGGTCGACGCGCTCAGGCCGGAGTGGTCGGCGGTGCTGGAGTCGCCCCTGTTCACCGCGACGGCGGACGGGGAGTTCCCCGAGGCGGCCTGGCGGCGGATCCTGCTCGACTTCTTCTGCGTCGTCGAGGCCTTCCCGAAGTACATGGGCGTGTATCTGGCCAAGACCACATTCGGCCAGACGCCCGGCGACCACCTCGCGCGCGACTGGCTGATCGGCAACATCCGGACCGAGGCCCTGCACGCCCAGTGGTACGCCGACTGGGCCGCCGCCCACGGCATCGGCTTCGACGAGCTCGTCTCCCACCGTCCCGGCCCCGAGGTCGGCGCGCTGTACGAGTACCTCTGGTCGGTCTGCTACCGAGGCTCGCTCGCCGAGGCCTTCGGCGCGGTGAACTACGCGATCGAGGGCACGACGGGGGAGTGGACGCAACGGGTCCTGCCGGCCTTCCGCAAGCGGTACGCCGACGACCCGGACGCGCTGCGGTGGCTCGTCGAGCACGCCGAGTACGACGACGCGCACCCGCGCGAGGCGTTCGAGCTGATCAAGATCACCGTGCGGGACGAGGCCGACCGGGAGAAGGTCGAGGCGGTCACCCGGCGTTCGCTCGAGCTCTTCCGGCGTGGCTTCGACGCGGGTTTCCACGCGGTTGGGTAATGTGACGGTGAATTCTCGATCAAATGAAACGGACTTTGATCCGATTCACGCCGGATAACAGAATAGTCCGGACTGGCCTGCGGCGACATGTCGCGAGTGCTCTTGATCGCCGCCTTTCATAACGCTCCCTTCGGTGGCATCTCTGCTGCTCAGCGTGGGTATCTCATGGTCGATCACGCTTTGCGCCTAACGGTCCAAGCCGCAGGAAGGGTTGCGAATGCATGTCACTGCCAGTGGTCTGAAATGGTTCATCTCCACGACCACCGGCGCCGCGATCATCACCAGTGCGGGTTGCGGCGGCGGTGGTAGTTCCGCGGGTCAGAGTGCCGTGAAGAAAGGGGAGGCCGCGGCGGCGCGGGTGGTGATCACTCCCGCCAGCGGCACCGCCGGCGTACGGCCCGACGCCCCGGTCGTCGTCCGCGCGACGGGCGGACGCCTCGCCGACGTCGTCCTGGACAGCGGCGGCAGAAGGATCTCCGGTGAGTACAACCGGGACCACACGCGGTGGCAGTCCCGGTGGACGCTCCAGCCGGGCAGCACGGTCAACGTACGGGCCAGCGCGGAGAACGCCAACGGCCTGGTGTCCACGGCACAGAGCAGCTTCGCCACCGAGAAGGTCACCGGCAACACGTTCACCGCCTCCCAGGACGAGATCCTGGAGAGCCGCCGGGGCGACACGTACGGGGTGGGCCTGCCCATCATCCTCAACTTCGACAAGCCCGTGCACGACCGCGCCGCGGTCGAACGGTCGCTCCAGGTGATCGCCGAGAAGCCGGTCCTCGGCTCGTGGCACTGGTTCGACGACAAGCAGGTCGTCTACCGGGCGAAGAGCTACTGGCCCGCCTACCAGACGGTCAAGCTGATCGCCCATCTCAGCGGGGTGAAGGGCGGCAAGGACCTGTACGGCGGCAAGGACCTGGTCCGCACCTACCGGATCGGCGGCTCGCACATCTCCTACCTCGACATCTCCAAGCACCACATGCGCGTCGAGCACGACGGCAAGGTCGTACGGCGGGTGCCGATCAGCGCGGGCATGGGCGGCTCCACGGAGTACACGACGACGAGCGGCATCCACATGAACATGGAGAAGGACGAGGACGTCACCATGACCTCGCCCGGCCGCGGCCCCGGTGACCCGGGCTACTACAGCGAGCTGATCCACTACGCGGTCCGCGTCTCCAGCGCCGGTGAGTACCTCCACCAGACGCCCGGCGACGAGGGCTGCCTCGGCGTCAGCAACTGCAGCCACGGGTGCATCCGCCAGCCCGCCACCGACGCCATCTGGTACTACAAGCAGTCCCAGCCCGGCGACCCGGTCGACATCACCGGCACCGACCGTCAGGTGGAGCCGGACAACGGCTGGTCCTACTACCAGATGTCCTGGGCCAAGTGGCTGAAGGGCAGCGCCCTACAGCATCACTGACGGAGTCCTCGACCGAGAAGTCAGCTGACGGACACCGTCCGTGAAGACGGGCTTCTCCCGGCGCGTGCAGCCTGGTCTCTGTGAAGACCGCTGCACGCGCCGGCGCCGTGGTGATCCTGCTGACCTCTCTGTCCGCCGCCGGCCCGCTCGGCCGTCCCGCCGACGGGCCGCGGCGCGTCACGGGTGTCGCGTTCACTCCGGAACGGCCCTGCCACGGCCACGCCGCCGCGGACTTCGACGGCGACGGCCGGAGTGACCACGCGATCGGCGCGCCGTACGCCACGGTGGCCGGGCGGGTCCGCGCCGGGACCGTCGCCGTGAGCTACGGCGGTCACGTCGGCCGGCTGTCCATGCCGGTCCCCGGACGCGGTGCCGGGTTCGGGGCGACCCTTGTCACCGGCGACTTCAACGGCGACCACTGCGACGACCTCGCCGTCGGCGTCCCCGACCAGGATCCGCCGCGCCCGGGCGCCGACGGTACCGGCGTGGTGTCCCTGTACTACGGCTCGCCGCGAGGACTGCGCCCCGGCCGCGTCCTCGGCGTGCGCGACCTGCGCCGTACGCCGGGCGGCGACCGGTTCGGCACCGCGCTGGAGGCCGGCGACCTGGACGGCGACGGGCGCGACGACCTGGTCGTGGGCGCGCCCGGGCTCTCCGGCGGCGGTGGCGTCGCCGTCTACACGCACGGCCTCCGAACCGCGCGCCTGATCACCCAGCACACCTCGTGGGTCGGCCAGAGGACGAGCGAGACGGACGGCTTCGGCTCGGCGCTGGCGATCGGCGACTTCGGCGGCGGCCACGACCGCGACCTGGCCGTGGGCGCGCCCGGCGACGGCGACGAGGCCTCGGGAGCGGTCACCGTCCTCGACCCGGCCGCGCACCGGTCCCGTCGGATCACTCAGGACAGCGTCGGCGTACGCGGGGTCCCGGAGCGGTACGACAGGTTCGGCACGGCCGTCGCCGCCGTGGACGTCGACCGCGACGGCGTCGACGAGCTCGCGGTCGGCGCGCCCGGCGAGGACCAGACCAGGATCCCGGAGAACTACGCCGCCGGGGCGGTCCACGTCCTGCACGCCTCCGGCCGGGACGACGTGTGGACGCTGCGCAGGGCGGGTGGCTACGACCGCTTCGGCACCACGCTCGCCGCCGCCGACCTGAACGGCGACGGCACGGACGACCTGGTGGCGAGCGCGACCGGCCGGGCCGCCGTCCAGGTGCTGACCGGCCACCGCGGCCGCGGCCTGTCGCGCGGCCCCCTGATCACCTCACCGGCGGGCCGTACGTCGCAGTTCGGCTGGACGCTGGCGGCCCGCGGCCGTGACCTGTACGTCGGCGCCCCGGGCGCCGGCGGCTTCGGCGGCACGGTCTACCGCGTGCGCGGCCGGACCCGCACGCCGGTCCAGAGCGGCTCGAACGGGGAACTCCTCGGCTACGCCGTGGTGTGACCGGGCCGGCGGCGCGGCGCTGTGGTGGACCGGGTGAGGCGGTGGGCGCCGTCCTCCACCGTGAAGCCGGCCGCGACCGTGCTCGGCGCGTTCCGCCTCGACACGTACGGCAGCGTGTGGAAGTCGGCCTGCATCCGCCCCGCCGACAGCCGGCACACGACGTAGCCGCGCCGCTGGTCGGCGTAGGCGATGTGCGGGTTCTCCGCCAGCTCCACCGCGCGTCCCGCCGGGTCGTCGTAGCCGTCGCCGTCGCTGGTGATCGAGGTGGTGACCAGCTCGACGCCGACGCGTCGCGAGTCCGGGTCGTCGAAGTCCGCCAGCAGGTCGCTCGCGTAGTGGGCGTGGATGTCGCCGGTGAGCACGACGGGGTTGCGGGCGCCCGAGGCGACGACGTCGCCGAGCACCCGGTCGCGTTCGGCGGCGTATCCGTCCCACGTGTCGACCAGCACCTCCTTGCCGGGGCCGAGGTGGTAGTCGTGCTGCGCCATGAAGATCTGCTGGGCCAGCAGGTTCCAGCGGGCGGTCGAGGAGCGCAGGCCCTCGGCGAGCCAGCGGCGTTGGTCCGGTCCGGCCAGGACGCGGCCCGTCGCGAGGCGCTCGTCGCAGTCGAGCCGGATGCCGTCGTCGCACGGCTGGTCGTCGCGGTACTGCCGGGTGTCCAGCACGTGGAAGGTCGCCAGGGATCCCCACGCCAGCCGCCGGTAGAGCCGGATGCGCGATCCGCGCGGCATCGCGGCCCGGCGCAGCGGCATGTGCTCGTAGTACGCCCGGTACCCGGCCCGCCTGCGCTCGGCGAATCCGGGCCGGTCCGAGGTGCCCGGATGGGAGCCCGCCCAGTTGTTCTCGACCTCGTGGTCGTCATTGACCGCGATCCACGGCGCGAGGGCGTGCAGGGCCCGCAGGTCGGCGTCGGTCTTGTACTGCGCGTGCCGCCGCCGGTAGTCGGTCAGCGTCTGGCAGTGGCCCTCGGTGTGCGACCGGACGATCTTTCCCGAGGCGGCCCTGTACCCGCCCGGCGCGTACTCGTAGATGTAGTCGCCCAGGTGCACGACCAGGTCCGGCTGCTGCTCGGCCAGCCTGCGGTAGCCGGTGAAGTAGCCCTGCTCGTAGTTGGAGCACGACACGGTCGCGAACGTCAGGTCCGGGGCGGTCCCCGGCGCCGGGGCCGTACGGGTCCGTCCGGTGGGGGAGAGGTACCCGGCGGTGCGGAAGCGGTAGAAGTACTCGCGTCCCGGCTGGAGGCCGGCCGGTTCGACGTGGACGCTGTGCGCCCACGAGCGCCGGGCGGTGACCGTGCCCGACCGTACGACGCGGGTGAAGCGCTCGTCCTCGGCGAGCTGCCACTCCACCTCGGTGTCGCGGGGCGGCATGCCGCCGTGCCCGTCCTCGGCGAGGGGGCGAGGGGCGAGGCGCGTCCACAGGACCACGCCGTCCGGGACGGGGTCGCCCGAGGCGACGCCCAGCGTGAACGGATCGCCGTGACGGCGGGGGATCCGGGGGGCCACGGCCATTCCGGCGGCGCCGATCAGCAGGTTCCGTCGCGATAGCTGCACGTCTCCCAGTTCAGACGCCGTTTCTGCCGGTCACGGAACGGGTTCCTGACGGGGCGGACAACTTCGTGTGGACGCCTCATGACACCGATTGTTAGAGAGATTTTTGCACCATTGCGTCTGGTTATTGCGCGAAAACATCTGCCGTCCTACTGTGTGCTCAGCCCAACGCCGCCCGGTGCGGCGGCCGACCCCATCCCCCCGCCGGGGTTCGTCGTCAGCGCGTCCCTGGATGACTCCGGCTCTTCGCCAGAAGGGTTAAGCGATGGTGACGTCAGGTCATCCCCCCACCCCACGTCGTCCCGTGGCCCGCCGGAGACTCACGGCGATGGCGCTGGCCGTGACCTCCGCCCTCGGTCTCGCCGGCGGCGTGCTCGTGGTCCCCGCCCTGTCCGCGCCGAGCGCGTCCGCCGCGACCACGGCCGAGACGCCGTGGTCCTTCCCCGGGCGCGGCGCGACCGTGCCGTTCACCGAGGTGGAGGCCGAGAACGCGGCCACCAACGGCACGGTCATCGGCTCCGACCGCGTCTACACCCACCTGCCCTCGGAGGCGTCCGGCCGCCGCGCGGTCACCCTCAGCGGGTCCGGCAAGTACGTGGAGTTCACCCTCCCGAAGGCGGCCAACGCGATGTCGGTGCGCTACAGCGTGCCCGACGGCGCGAACGGCGCCGGGATCACCACTCCGGTCGACCTCGTCGTGAACGGCACCAAGCTCAAGGACCTGTCCCTGACCTCGAAGTACTCCTGGTACTACGGCGGCTATCCGTTCAGCAACAACCCCGGTGACGGGAACCCGCACCACTTCTACGACGAGACCCGGACGATGTTCGGCTCGACGCTCGCCGCCGGCACCAAGGTGCGGATCCAGACCTCCGGCGGCACGACCGCCGCGGTGACGGTGGACCTGGCCGACTTCGAGGCGGTGCCCGCGCCGATCGCGCAGCCCGCCGGGTCGCTCTCGGTGGACTCCTTCGGCGCCGCCAGGAACAGCTCCACCGACTCCACCGCCGCCTTCCAGGCCGCCGTGGACGCGGGCAGGGCGCAGAACAAGGTCGTCTACATCCCGCAGGGCACCTACACCCTGTACGGCCACGTGATCGTCGACGGGGTCACGCTCGCCGGCGCCGGTCCGTGGTACAGCGTGCTCACCGGCCGCGACCCGAACAACCGCAGCCGCGCCGCCGGCATCTACGGCAAGTACGTCGCCGACGGCGGCCCCAGCCAGAACGTCACCCTGAAGGACTTCGCCATCATCGGCGAGATCACCGAGCGGGTCGACGCCGACCAGGTCAACGGCATCGGCGGCGCGATGAGCAACTCCACCGTCGATGACCTGTGGATCCAGCACACCAAGGTCGGGGCCTGGATGGACGGGCCGATGGACCACTTCACGATCAAGAACAGCCGGATCCTCGACCAGACCGCCGACGGGGTCAACTTCCACATCGGCGTGACCGACTCGACCGTCACCAACACCTTCGTACGGAACACCGGCGACGACGGCCTGGCGAGCTGGCCCGAGAACAAGCCGAACGTGAACGACGCGTTCACGCACAACACCGTGGTCGCGCCCGTGCTGGCCAACAACATCGTGACGTACGGCGGACGGGACTTCACCATCTCCGACAACGTCGTCTCCGACACCGTCACCAACGGCGGCGGCATCCACGTCGCCAACCGCTACCCGGGGGTCAACTCCGGCAGCGGCACCGCGGTCGCGGGCACGATCACCGTGGCGCGCAACGCCCTGCTGCGGGCCGGCAACTCCGACTACAACTGGCACTTCGGCGTCGGCGCGCTGTGGTTCGACGGGCTGAACGAGGCGATCAACGCCACGATCAACGTCACCGACTCCGACATCATCGACAGCTCGTACGAGGCGATCCAGTTCATCGAGGGCGGCGCGACGCACACCGTCAACTTCGACAACGTGAACGTCGCCGGCACCGGGACGTACATGATCCAGGCGCAGGCGGGGGCGACCGCCACGTTCACGAACGTCAAGGCGTCCTACATCGGCGCGGGCGTCGACATCCACAACTGCGTCGGCGGCTCGTTCGCCCCGACATACGGCAGCGGCAACTCCGGATGGAGCCTGAGCTCGACCGTCTGCACGGGCCAGTGGCCCGACCCGAACTACATCTACCCGGGCGGCGGAGGCGGCACCCCGCCGACCGACCCGCCGCCCACCTGCCAGCCGGGCAGCGGCAACCTGGCGCGCGGCAAGGCGGTGACGGCGAGCAGCCACACCCAGAACTACGTCGAGACGAACGCGGTCGACGGCGACGCGAACAGCTACTGGGAGAGCGCGAACAACACCTTCCCGCAGCGGATCACGGTCGATCTGTGCGCCCAGACCGACGTCGGCCGGGTCGTGCTCAAGCTCCCGCCGGCGTCGGCCTGGGCCACGCGTACGCAGACGCTGTCGATCCTCGGCTCGGCGGACGGCTCGTCGTACACGACGCTCGCCGGGTCGCGCGGCGTCACGTTCGACCCGTCCAGTGGCAACACCGCCACGGTCTCCTTCCCGGCCGCCAAGGCGCGGTACGTGCGCGTGGAGATCACCGCCAACACCGGCTGGCCGGCCGGGCAGCTGTCGGAGTTCGAGGTGTACGCCTCGTAGCGGCCGAGGTGCACGCCTCCTAGAGACGCGTCCGGGGGGAGGACTGGACGCATCCTCCCCTCGGACGTCCGGCACCCGCGAGCGCAAGATTTTCACGGGGGACGAGAGCCTTGCGCTCGCGGGGCTCGTTCGTGCAAGCGGCTTGCGTTCTTTGGCCGTATGCTTGCGGCGTGACACGTGCACCCGGGGAAACGAAGACGCGCCGGCTCGCCGAGGTGGCCAAGAAGGTCGGCGTCAGCGAGGCGACGGTCAGCCGCGTCCTCAACGGCAAACCCGGCGTCTCCGACGCGACGCGCGCGGCGGTGCTCACCGCCCTCGACGTCCTCGGGTACGAACGGCCGACCCAGCTCCGCGGCGAACGCGCCCGGCTCGTCGGCCTCGTCCTGCCCGAGCTCGGCAACCCGATCTTCCCGGCGCTGGCCGAGGTGATCGGAGGAGCGCTCGCCCAGCAGGGCTTCACCCCCGTCCTGTGCACCCGCACCGCCGGCGGCCTGTCCGAGGCGGACTACATCGAGATGCTGATCGACCAGCAGGTCTCGGGCGTGGTCTTCGCGGGCGGCCACTACATGGAGGCGAACTCCCCGCACGAGCACTACCACCGGCTGTACGAACTGCGGCTGCCGGTCGTGCTCGTCAACGCCGCCGTCGAGGAGCTGGCCTTCCCCCGCGTCTCGACCGACGACATGGTCGCGGTGGACCAGGCGTTCGGGCACCTGCTCTCGCTCGGCCACGAGCGCATCGGCCTGGTGCTCGGCCCGGAGGACCACATGCCGTCGAGGCGCAAGCTGGCCGCGTTCACCGCCGCGGCCCAGGCGGCCGGCCTCGACCTGCCCGACACGGCCGTGGAACACGCGCTGTTCTCGCTGGAAGGCGGCCAGGCGGTCACCCGCCGCCTGATCGCGAACGGCTTCACCGCGATCATCTGCGCGAGCGACCCCCAGGCCCTGGGCGCCATCCGCGCCGTCCGCCGCGCCGGCCTGTCGGTGCCGGACGACGTGTCGGTGGTGGGGTTCGACGACTCGGCGTTCATCAACTGCACCCACCCGCCCCTGACCACGGTCCGCCAGCCGATCGAGTCCATGGGCCGCGCCGCGGTGCAGATGCTCGTGAACCAGATCGACCGCACCGCCTTCACGGCGGAGGAGCTCCTGTACGAGCCGGAACTCGTCGTCCGCGGCTCCACCGCCCCCGCCCGCGCCGCCACCGCCTCCGCTCGGGCCACCACCGCCTGACCGGATCGCGGGTGAGACCCACCCGCCCAGGGGGCCGATCCCACTTCCCGAGGCCCACCCGCCCAGGGGGCCGATCCCACTTCCATTGTCCAGCCTGCGGCGTGGCCGCAGAAGGCCTTCGGGCCGGCTGTGGACAACCGGCCGATTGCCCGCCCCCGGTACTCCTCCACGGGCCCGGCGGCCGGCAGAGACCAGACAGGGGCCTTTGCCCCCCACTCGCGCTCTGGCCGGGTACGGCCCTGCGGATCCTGTAACGATCAGACGATTTCACGTATCATCTCGACTTTTTGTTGTCACGATCCGGTCACACGGCGATCGCGTCATGGTCTCCGTCCCTAGGGATCGCGCGTCGGGGTGTGACGCGCGCCACTCCCAAATGCGCTGGTGGCGCGGCATATCTCCCCGCCGTTGAGCGCTGCCGGGCGACGGCGGCGAGCGTACTGTTAGTTTTTTGCAGTTATATGACTAATGCTTGCTCACTACTGCTCGTCTCTGTATCTTCCTGGCAACCGAGGCGCACGAAGCGCGATTCGTCGGTCTTCGGGGGTGCCACTCCAGGAGGGAAGTCCATTGAAGAGAGCACGTCGTCTCGCGGTCGTGGTGGCCGGAGTGACCACGCTGGCCGGCGTCGCCGCGTGCGCCAGTAGCAGCAGCAACGACGACAAGGGCGGATCCGCCGCCAACGCCGGACCGCTCGACCCGAACACCAAGGTGTCGATCACCGTCGGCTGTCAGCCGCCGAAGAGCTCCAAGGCGCTGCGCCAGGAGTGGAACAACGACGTCGCCGCGTTCGAGAAGCTGCATCCGAACATCACGATCGTCAGCAAGGACGCGTTCCCCTGCGAGGATCCCAAGACGTTCACCGCCAAGCTGGCCGGCGGCCAGATGGAGAACGTCTACTACGTCTACCTCACCGACGCCAAGAACATCATCGAGAACGGCCAGGCGGCCGACATCACCAACTACGTCTCCGGCGTCAAGAACTACAAGTACCTGCAGCCGCAACTGCTCAACGTCTTCAAGGGCGGCGGCCGGCTCTGGGGACTGCCCAAGACGAACTACTCGATGGGCCTGCTCTACAACCGCAAGCTCTTCCAGCAGGCCGGGCTCAACCCCGACCAGCCGCCCACCACCTGGGACGAGGTACGCGCGGACGCCAAGAAGATCGCCGCCCTCGGCAACGGCATCGTCGGCTACGCCGACTACAGCGCGAACAACCAGGGCGGCTGGCACTTCACCGCGGAGATGTACTCCCAGGGCGGTGACATCGTGACGCCGGACGGCAAGAAGGCGGCGTTCAACAGCCCGCAGGGCCACGCGGTGCTGCAGAACCTCCAGCAGATGCGCTGGACCGACAACAGCATGGGCAGCAAGCAGCTCCTGCAGATCTCCGACGTCCAGCCGATGATGGCCTCCGGCAAGCTCGGCATGTACCTGTCCGCGCCGGACAACATCCCCACCATCAAGGACCAGTTCCAGGGCAAGTTCGAGGACTACGGGCTGGCGCCGATGCCCGGGGCCCAGGGCACCCTGATCGGCGGCGACGGCTACATGTTCAACCGCAAGGACACCCCGGACCAGATCAAGGCCGGCATCCTCTGGCTGGAGTTCGAGAACCTCACGCCCGGCAAGGGCCAGTTCGACTGGGCCCAGAAGGCGATCGACAAACAGCCGGTCGGCCTGCCGCAGCCCAACATCTTCACCGGCCCGCCCGCGGCCGAGGAGCTCCAGGTCCGCACCCAGAACGCCAACCTGCCGGTGCAGAACTACAAGGCCTTCGCCGACGGCGACCCGAAGGTGAAGTACCGCCTCGAGCCGCCGCAGGCCCAGCAGATCTACGCGGTGCTGGACGGTGTCGTCTCGTCGGTGCTGACGAACCGGAACGCCGATATCAACAGCCTGCTCTCCAAGGCGGAGACCAAGGTCAACGGCATCCTCGCCAACGCCGACTGACCGGGCACCCGGCGCGGAGCGTCGGATGCCCGGTCAGTCCTCCAGAGAGTTTCCGCGGAGCCGCGGGGGACCGGTCACGGTGCGGACCGGCCCCCCGCACCCAGGCCCTGACCACGACGGACCGGCCCGTACGAGCGGGAGAAACGGAGACACATGGACATCTCACTGTCGAGAGGCAGGCGGTGGGGCCCGAGAGCCCGCCGCGGACGTGGCGTACGGCGCAACCTGACCGCGTACGGGTTCCTGTGCGCCGCTCTCGTGTGCTTCGCGCTGTTCTCCTGGTATCCGATCGTGCGCGAGGTCATCCTCAGCTTCCAGAAGACCAACTTCATCGGCGAGACCAAGTGGGTCGGCCTGAAGAACTTCCACCGCGTCTTCCAGGACCCGTCGTTCAGCGCCGCGTGGAAGAACACCGCCGTCTTCACGCTGCTCGCGCTCCTGTGCGGATACGTCGTGCCGTTCGTGACCGCCCTGCTGCTGAACGAGCTGCGGCACGCGCGCGGCTACCTGCGGTTCGTGGTGTACCTGCCGGTCATGCTGCCGCCGGCCGTGTCGGTGCTGCTGTTCAAGTGGTTCTACAACCCCGGGCCCGGCCTGTTCAACGAGATCCTGCGGTTCGCTCACCTGCCCACGCTCGCCTGGCTCGACTCGAGCAAGACCGCGCTGATCTCGCTGGTCATCGTCGCGACCTGGACGAACATGGGCAGCGGCACGCTGATCTACCTCGCCGCGCTGCAGACCGTGCCGGCCGAGCTGTACGAGGCGGCGGAGCTCGACGGCGCCGGGCTGCTGCGCCGGATTCGGCACATCACGATCCCGCAGACCAAGCTGATCCTCCTGGTCATGCTGTTGCTGCAGATCATCGCGACGATGCAGGTGTTCATCGAACCGTTCCTGCTCACCGGCGGCGGCCCGGACAACGCGACCGTGAGCGTCGTCTACCTCATGTACCAGTACGCCTTCAACTTCAACAACTACGGCAGCGGCGGGGCGCTCGGCCTCATGCTGATGCTCGTCCTCATCGTCTTCTCCGCCGTCTACCTCCGGCTCTCCCGCGATGACCGGGGCAGCCGGCCCGCCCGGGTCTGAGGTTGGGAGCCTCGATGTCGAACGTCCTGGACCGCCCGGTCCGTACGACGCACGCCCGCCCCGCCGTACGGCGGGCCCGTCCGCCGCGGCGGAGGGAGACGGGCCCGCGAACGCTCGTCTCGCCGCACAGCCTGCGGACACGCCGCGGGCGGGTGATCTACTGGACCGTGCTCACCCTCACCGTCGTCGTGTTCACGATGGTCTTCGTCTTCCCGCTGTACTGGATGGTCACCGGGGCGATGAAGTCCTCCGGCGAGCTCGTCCGGATGCCGCCGAGCGTCTTTCCCGAGCACCCGCACCCGGAGGTGTACAAGAAGGCCTGGCAGCAGATGGACCTGGGCCGCTACCTGCTCAACACCTTCATCTACGCCCTGGGCGCCTGGCTGATCCAGATCGCCGTGGACGTGTGCGCGGCGTTCGCGCTGTCCAAGCTGCGGCCGATCTTCGGGAACGTCGTGCTCGGCGGGATGCTGCTGACGCTGATGATCCCGCCGACCGTGCTGCTGCTGCCCGCGTACCTGACCGTACGCGACCTGCCGATCCTGCACCTCAACCTGCTCAACACACCGTGGGCGATCTGGCTGCCGGCCGCCGCCAACGGGTTCAACATCTTCCTGCTCAAACGGTTCTTCGACTCCATCCCATCGGAGCTGCTCGAGGCCGCGGCCATCGACGGGGCCTCCGCCCCGCGGATGCTGTGGTCGATCATCCTGCCGGTCTCCCGGCCGATCCTCGGCGTCGTGTCGATCTTCGCCGTGGTCAACGTGTGGAAGGACTTCGTCTGGCCGCTGCTGGTGATGCCCGACACCAACCGGATGCCGGTCAGCGTCGCGATCTCCCAGCTCTCCCAGGAGATGCCGCAGAACGTCCTCATCGCCGCGCTGGTGATCGCGAGCATTCCCGCGGTCGTCGTCTTCTTCGTCTTCCAGCGCAACATCATGGCCGGCCTCACGGCCGGCGGCCTCAAGGGCTGATCCGCCCTGGCGGGCCGGTGTGCGTCCCTCGGCCGAACCACGGATCGAACCACGAACACGTTCGTCTCAAAGGAGTAGCGCAGCATGCAAGAAGCGTGGTGGCGGGGAGCCGCGATCTACCAGGTCTACCTGCGGAGCTTCGCCGACGGCAACGGCGACGGCCTCGGCGACCTCGCCGGGCTGCGCGGTCGCTTGGACTACCTGTCCAAGCTCGGCATCGACGCCATCTGGCTCAACCCGTGGTACCCCTCACCGATGTCCGACGGCGGGTACGACGTCGCGGACTACCGCAGCATCGAACCCATCTTCGGCACGCTCGCCGAGGCCGAGAAACTGATCCAGGAGGCGCACGAGCGCGACATCAAGATCATCATCGACGTCGTGCCGAACCACTCCTCGGACCAGAGCGCGTGGTTCCAGGAGGCGCTCGCGGCCGGCCCCGGCTCACCGATGCGGGAGCGGTTCTGGTTCCGATCGGGCCATAGGGAAGGTCCGCCCAACGACTGGCAGTCCATCTTCGGCGGCCCCGCCTGGACCCAGGTGCCGGACGGCGAGTGGTACCTCCACCTGTTCGCCCCCGAACAGCCCGACTTCAACTGGAACAGCCCGGCCGTACGGGAGGAGTTCCTCGACGTGCTCCGGTTCTGGCTCGACCGGGGCGTGGACGGCGTTCGCATCGACTCCGCGGCCGTTCTCATCAAGGACCCCGACGCCGAGCCGGACGGCCTGGACCCCTACACCGACCGCGACGGCGTGCACGAGATCTACCGCGAGTGGCGGCGGGTCTCCGACACCTACCCCGGCCGGTTCCTGATCGGCGAGGTCTGGCTGCCGGACCAGGAGCGGTTCGCCCGCTACCTGCGCCCGGACGAACTGCACACGGCCTTCAACTTCGACTTCCTGTCCTGCCCGTGGGACCCGGCCGCGCTGCGCCGGGTGATCGACGACACGCTCGCCACGCACGTGCCGATCGGCGCGCCGCCCACCTGGGTGCTGTCCAACCACGACGTGACCCGGCCCGTCACCCGGTACGGCCGGCCGGACACCTCCTTCGACCACGGCGACCGCAAGCACGGCATGACCTCCGACCGCGAGCTCGGCGTACGGCGGGCGCGCGCGGCGGCCCTGCTGGCCATGGCGCTGCCCGGCGGCGTCTACGTCTACCAGGGTGAGGAGCTGGGCCTGCCCGAGGTCGAGGACATCCCCGACGCGCTGTTGCAGGATCCCATCTGGGCCCGCTCGGGCCACACCGACCGCGGCCGCGACGGCTGCCGCGTGCCGCTGCCCTGGTCCGGCGACGCGCCGCCGTACGGCTATGGCGGCGAGCCCTGGCTGCCGCAGCCCGCGGACTGGGGACCGCTGACGGTCGAGGCGCAGGAGGCGGACCCCTCCTCGATGCTCAACCTCTACCGGACCGCGCTGCGGATCCGCCGCGAGAGCCTCGGCGACGGCACGCTGACGTGGCTTCCGCTGGGCGAGGAGGTGCTCGCCTTCACCCGCGACTCCGGCCTGACCTGCGTGGTCAACCTGGGCCGGGAGCCCGTACGCCTGCCGGAGCACCAGCGGATCCGCCTCGCCAGCGATGAGGTCGACGGCGACCTGCTCCCCGCGGACACCGCGGTCTGGCTGGTCTGACACCACTCTCACGCGCCTGCCGGGACTGCTCGCCCGGCGGGCGCGTTCACCACGACCGCAGTGTGCGGGGCAGGCCGAAGGACGGCAGCAGGCCGTTGTCGACGAACCGGGTCAGCCCGCGGATCCGGTCGCCCGACAGCGTGAGCACGAGCAGGCCGTGAGCGTGCGCGATCGGCGTCCCCGGATCGATCACGTAGCCGCCGAACGCGGGCTGGCCGTTGGCGTGCGTGGGGATCAGCCGGTACCGGCGGCCCTGGCGCATCGCGACCGTCGACAGGAAGTGTCGCATGGCCGCGAGACCCTCGTACTCCATCGGCAGTGGCGGCATGGTCAGCCGCACGTCGTCGGTGAGCAGGGCGAGGACCGCGTCGACGTCACCGCGTTCGAACGCGCGGGAGAAGTCGTCGATGATCCTTCGCTCGCGCGGGGAGTGCGGCAGCGGCGCGTCGTCGCGGCCGGGGCCGGGCAGGCGAGCGGCGAGCGTCGCGCGGGCCCGCTTCAGCGCGCTGTTGACCGAGTTCTCGCCGCTGTCGAGCATGCGGGCGACCTCGGCGGCGCGGAAGCCGAGTACGTCCCGCAGCACCAGGACCGCCCGCTGCCGGGGCGGCAACCGCTGGAGGGCGACGAGAAAAGCCAGAGAGACCGACTCCTTGGTCTCATAGCGGGCCTCCGGCCCGAGCGAACCCTCCGGCAACTCGTCGAGCAGGACGTCCGGATAGGGCTCCAGCCAGCTCGGGTCGCCGTGATGCGTGGGCTCGGGCAGGGGCACCTCCGGAACGTAGGCCGGTCGCTCGCGGGGCCGGCGCGCGCCGTCGCGCAGGGCGTTCAGACAGCGGTTCGTCGCGATGCGGTACAGCCAGGAGCGCAGCGACGAACGCCCCTCGAACCCGTCCAGGCCGCGCCAGGCCGCAAGGAGGGTCTCTTGGAGCACGTCCTCGGCGTCCTGCACCGAGCCGAGCATGCGATAGCAGTGCACCTGAAGCTCACGCCGGTACGGCTCGGTGAGCTCACCGAACGCCTCCCCGTCGCCCGCCCGCGCCCGATCCAGCATGCCCCGCATCCCGGCACCTTCCCCGTCCAGTGGTCCATATCTGTACTGACACCGGCCGCGCACGAAAGTGGTCACCGCCCAGTCTCCCCGTCGCCCGGTGTCCCTACCACCGACGAACGGGAGGAAGTCGTGAGTGGTGGAAATCGGGTCCGGGCGACGGCGGAACAGCGATGGGCGCTGGTCCTGGCGTCGGTCGGATCGTTCATGGTGGTACTCGACGCGCTGATCGTGGCCACCGCGCTGACCGCGATCCAGCGCGATCTGCACGCGTCGATCGAAGATCTCGAGTGGACGGTCAACGCCTACACCCTGAGTTTCGCGGTGCTGCTGATGACCGGCGCGTCCCTGGGGGACCGGTTCGGGCGCAGGCGGTTGTACATCGTGGGGCTGGCGCTGTTCGCCGCGGCGTCGGCCGCGTGCGCGCTGGCGGACGGCGCCGGCGCCCTGATCGCGGCGCGCGTCGTACAAGGCGTCGGCGCGGCGACCATCATGCCGCTCGCGCTGAGCCTGCTGAACGCGACGTTCCCACCGGAACGGCGCGGCTGGGCGCTCGGCGTCTACGGCAGCGTCACCGGTCTGGCCGCGCTGCTCGGACCGGTGCTGGGCGGCGTGATCACCCAGGGCCTCGCGTGGCAGTGGATCTTCTGGCTGAACGTGCCGATCGGCCTGGCCGCGATCCCGTTCGTACGGGTCCGCGTCAGGGAGGGCTTCGGCCAGGGCACCGCGATCGACCTGCCCGGCCTCGTTCTGTTCACGCTGGCCGCGCTCGGGCTGGTGTGGGGCCTGGTCCGGGCGAACTCCGCCGGATGGGGCAGCGCCACGGTGGTCGCACCGCTCGCCGGGGGCGCGGTGCTGACCATGGCGTTCGTCGGGTGGCAGTCACGCGCCCGCGCGCCGATGCTGCCGCTGCGGCTGTTCCGGTCGCGCGCGTTCTCCACGGGCAACGCGCTGATCTTCCTGCTCAACGGGTCGATGATGGGCGCGATCTTCTTCATGACCCAGTACCAGCAGGTCGCCCTCGGCCAGGGCCCCCTGGGTACCGGCCTGCGCATGCTGCCGTGGGGCGTCGCGCCGTTCCTGATCGCCCCGGTCGCCGGCACCCTCACCGACCGGCTCGGCGCACGCCCGCTGGTCGTCACCGGCCTCACCCTGCAGGCCGCCGGGATGGCGTGGACCGCACTGATCGCCACCCCCCACCTGTCGTACGGGGCGCTGGTCACGCCGATGAGCGTCGCGGGCATCGGGTTCGCGCTGGGAATCCCGGCCGTCACCAAGGCGGCGGTCAGCACCAGCGCACGAGCCGACATCGGCAGGGCCTCCGGGGCGTACAGCACGATGCGCCAGCTCGGCGGCGCGTTCGGCGTCGCGATCCCGGCGGCCGTGTTCGCCGCGACCGGAGGGTACGCCACCGCCTCGGCGTTCAGCCACGGCTTCGCGTGGGCGCTCGCCGTGGCCGCCGCCCTGGCATTCGCCGGCATGCTCGCGGGCCTGCTGCTGCCGACGCCGGCCCGGCCCGCACCGCCGCGCCCCGCACCGACGCGGACCGCACAGCGAATCTGAACCGGTCACCTCGGCCCCGGCGCGGGAGGCAGGGCGGGGGGGAGGAGCCCCTCCCGCCCGGGGGGCTTCAGCCCACTTCCATTGTCAAGCCGAAGACGCGGCCCTGGGAGATGGGACCGCGCATCTGTGGAAAACGCATGCGAGGTCTCGATCCAGTGTCGCCACTCCCGGAACGTTGTCGGTTGCTCGGGTGGTCGCCCGTTGAGGCGTCCGGAAGGATGCTGGTTGCCCAGATAGCCCTCTACGTGGATCGCGTATTTCAACGAATGGAGCGTCGGCGGATGCTCGACCTGATGCATCGGCTCACCGGCCCCGCCGCGCTCGCCGCGGGCGGGACGGTGGCCGTGGCCTGCGTGTCGGTCGCGGGCTGCTCGCCGTCGCTGGTCTACGGCTGTACGGACGTGGCCCTGTCCGTGCAGGACACGCACGTCGGGCGGATCACCGATGACCTGCTGCTCACCGCCAGGCTCACGGCGCACGGCAAGCCCGTCGCGGGCCGGCAGATCAACTTCTGGCTCTACGACAAAGGGCCGGGGCAGCCGGCCGGGGCCGGCGTCTACGTCGGTACGAAACCCACGCGGACGGACGGGGTGGCCCGGTTGACCCTGGTCGGCGGCCCGGCCGGCCAGCTGCTCGCGGGCACCACCCCCACGGGGTTCGGCGCCGAGAAGCCCCAGCGCAAGGACTACTGCGGTGCGAGTGCCAAAGCCCGGCTCCTGTGCGGCCCCACGTCCTCAACCGCCTGTCCCGCGGTCCGCAAGCTCGTCTCCTGAGACCGGCCGGGCGCCCGCCGTACGGCGGTGCGGGTCAGGCGTCCGGGACGGACAGGTGGCGCGGGTTGGCGACGGTGAGCTTGGCGGTCACCGTCGCACGGACCACGGCGACCACCTCGTCCATCCGGTCGTCGAGGTCGCCGGAGCGGATCGCGCGGGCCAGCTCCGCGTCGTCGCGGCAGCCGAGTGCCGCCAGGCGGCGGTCGTGCTCGGCGCGGTGGGCGTCGCCGAGCAGGAGTTCCCGCTGGGCGATGCCCAGCGCCGACCTGGCCACCAGGGCGTGGAAGCGCAGGCGCTCGTCGCCGTCGGCGATCACCTCGTCGGTGAGGAACGCCCGTACCGCCTCGATCAGGTCCAGCGCGCCGGGCCGGTCGTGCGGTGGCGCGGCGGGCCCGGGCGGGCGGCCGGTGAGCGGGTCGGGGACCTCGCTCGGCTCGGTCAGGCCGAGGGCGAGCAGCAGGTCGTGCTCCTGCTCGCAGACCCGGCGGCCCAGGGCGGCCAGCTCGACCGAGCGCTCGGCGCCGGACAGGTAGCGCTCCGCCTGGACCCGGCACAGCACCGCCCAGCGCAGCGTGCCGTACGTCTCCCACCAGCGCAGTGCCTCCGCCGAGGGCACGGTGCCGCCGCCCTCGGCGTACCCGGCCAGGAGCTCGGCGCGGGACCCGAACCCGCCCGCCGGCAGCGGCGAGCCGAACCGCCACGCCTTCACGCACAGCCAGCCGAGGTCCTCCACCGGGTCGCCGCGGTGCGTCAGCTCCCAGTCCAGGACGCCGCGGACGCCCTCGGGCGTGACCATGAGGTTGCCGGTGCGGAAGTCGCCGTGCACCACGGTGTCGCCGCCGGGCGGCGGGCGGTCGCGGCCGAGCCGGCGCAACGCGAGTTCGATCGCCGGGCGCGGTTCGCCGAAGGCCTCGTACATCTCGACGAGCTGTTCCAGCGGGTCGCCGCCGGGCAGGTCGGCGATCTCGCCGGGCGGGAGCGCGTGGACGCGGGCGAGGATCCGGCCGAGCTCGCGGGCCAGGCCGGGCCGTACGGCGGCGAACCGCTCGTCGCGCAGGAGGCGGCGCGGGATCGTCTCGCCGTCGAGGCGTTCCATGATCAGGTACGGCGAGCCGACCGTGCCCGCGCCGTCGCCGTGGTCGACCAGCCTCGCCACCGGGACGCCGCCGCGCGCCGCGACGGCCAGCGCGGCGGCCTCGCGCGCCATCTCCCGCGGCTGCGGGGCGGCCGGCGGGTCGCGGCGCAGCACCAGCGGCTCGCCGTCCGCCTCGAACGCCCACGTCTCCCGGCTGGCCCCACCCGACAGCCGCCGCGGCTCGGTGACGTTCACCGGCCGGCCGCGGACCTGCGTGAGGCGGGCGGCGAGCCGCGCGGCGAGGCCCTCGGTCATGAGCCCTCCTTCGTCGGAGGGGGTGACCACTGGCGCGTGTTCTCGGTTCCCTCGCTTCGCTCGGTCACGGGCAGTCCTTCGTCGGAGAGGTGACCAGGCGCGCGTGTTTCATTGGTTCGTTCGCTCCGCTCGCTCACCGCTGGGCCTCTCGCGCCGCGCGACGGGCGGCGGCGTGGGCGCGCAGCGCGTCGGTGGCGCGTGAGTCGGCGTACTCCTCGATCCGGGTGATGCGCCCGCCGTCGACCGTGACGAACAGGCAGGCGGGCACCTCGACGGCCGTGCCGTCGGGGAGCCGGCCGCGCAGCACGTGCCGCTGCACGTAGCCGTACGCCGCCGGGTCGCGCCGGATCTCCTCGTAGCGGAAGTCGCGCAGGTTGCGGGCCAGCCAGCGCAGGGTGCGCAGGTTGTCCTCGACGGTCTGCTCGGTCCCGTCGCCGTTGTGCCAGATCCGCGCGTCCGGGGCGTACAGACGGCGCAGTGCCTCGGTGTCGCCGGTCGTGATCGCGGTGACGAATCCGGTCGCGATCTCCTCGTGGTCCGGGTGCACGGCGGCTCCTTCAGGTGAGGCGGTCCAGTCCCAGCGCGCGGACGGTGAGCGCGTCGAGGGTGTCCAGGAGGCGTTCGGTGTCGTCGCCCTCGCCCTGGACGAGCCGCAGGTAGAGGGAGTGGTCGACCATCGCGGCGAGCGCGCGTGCGGCCAGGTCGGCGTCCAGTCCCGGGTCGACGAGTCCCTCGTTCTGCCAGCGGCGGATCGCGCGGGCCGAGCGGCCGGTCGCGAGGGCACGGTGCCGCCGCCGCATCTCGCGGAACTCCTCGTTGAACGTGGCGACCTGCTCGATGATCGCCATCATCCGGGCGTTGCGCAGGTAGGCCGTGGAATAGGAGCGGTTGGCGCGGCGTACGCGGTCGCGCGGGGCGGCGTCCGGGCCGAGCGGCAGCCGGTCGCGCCCGGTCATGTCGGCGAAGATCCGGTCGGCGATCTCCCGGAGGACGGCCTCCTTGGAGTCGAAGTAGGTGTAGAAGGTGCCGTACGCGGCGCCGGCGCGTTCGGTGATGTGGCGGACGCGCGTGTCGAGGAAGCCCCTGTCCTCGAAGACCTCGCGGGCGGCCTGGATCAGGCGCTCCCGCGTGCGCACGCCGCGCTCGGTCAGCGCCGTCGTGCCCTCGTCCGCCATCGTCTTCGCCCCTTCGCCCCGGCACTCCGCCCGGCCGCGCGCCCCAGGCATGAAGGTCTTGACAGTCCATCCGCAGCGGACAAATGATGCGGAGAAGTTGACCTGACTGTCAAGTCAACTTCTGGGCACCCCTGAGGAGTGAGTGACCATGGCCGGGAAGAACCCCGAGTTCGAGCTGGGCGGGATCAACCACCTCGCCCTGGTCTGCTCGGACATGCGGCAGACCATCGACTTCTACTCCGGCGTCCTCGGCATGCCGCTGATCAAGACGATCGAGCTGCCGGGCGGCATGGGCCAGCACTTCTTCTTCGACTGCGGGGGCGGTGACTGCGTGGCGTTCTTCTGGTTCCCCGACGCTCCCGACGGCGTACCGGGGATCTCCGCGCCGCCCGGCCGTCCCGAGCAGGGCGACCTGTTGAGCGCGGTCGGCTCGATGAACCACGTCGCCTTCACCGTGCCGCCCGAGCGCTTCGAGGAGTACCGCCGCCGGCTCAAGGCCAAGGGCGTGACGGTCAGCCCGATCCTCAACCACGACGACAGCCCGTCCGGGATCGCCCGCGAGATGTACGACGGCGTGTTCGTCCGCTCCTTCTACTTCCAGGACCCCGACGGCATCCTCCTGGAGTTCGCCTGCTGGATCCGGGAGTTCACCGACGCCGACGTCTCCCACACGCCGAGGACGGCGGCGGACCGCCGTACGCCGACACACGCCTGACCGGAGGAGCCGATGCCCCGCCTGCGAGAGGTGCCCCGCGCCGAGGTCACCGACGAGCGGATCCTGTTCTTCTACGACCGCCTGTTCGGCCCCGACCGCGACCCCGCCGTCGAGCACGGCACCGCGACCGGCTCGCCCGGTGACTGGTGGACCGTCTTCGCCCAGTCCCCGGAGGTCTTCCGGCACGCCGTACGCGGCTTCGCGCTGTACCGCGACGCGAAGCTCGACCCGCTGCTGCGCGAGCTCGGCCAGTCGCGGGCCGGCTGGGCGCGCGGCAGCCGGTTCGTCTTCTCCCAGCACTGCAAGCAGCTGCGCGCGCTGGGCGTACCGGAGGAGAAGGTCCAGGCCGTCGCGTACTGGCAGACCGCGGACTGCTTCTCCGAGCTGGAGCGCGCGGTGCTCGCCTACACCGACGGCCTCGTGCTCGACGGCGGCCGGGTGCACGACGAGATCTTCGCGGTGCTGAAGCGGCACCTCAGTGACGAGGAGATCCTCCTGCTCACCTACATCACCTGCCTGTACGAGATGCACGCGACGATGGCCAAGGCGCTGCGGCTGGAGTTCGACGACCGGGAGGAGCCCGTCGTCGAGGTGGCCGCGCCCGAGGGGTACGGCGCGCGGGACATCGCCGACGACATCGCGGGGGACCGCCGATGACGTTCGAGGTGCCCGAGCACGTCCGGCCGGTGCGCGACGCCGTGTACGCGTTCATGACCGAGCGGGTCGAACCCGCCGAGCCGATCCTGACCGCCGGTGGCGAGGCCGCCGCCGGCAAGCTCCGCGAGCTGCGGTGCGAGGCCAAGGACGCCGGGCTGTGGGCGCTCGGCCACCCGCCCGAGCTGGGCGGCGGCGGCCTGCCGTTCCTGGACTACGTGTTCGTCAACGAGGTGCAGGGCCGCAGCGAGTGGGGGCAGCTCGCCCTCGGCACGTTCACCCTCCAGGACTCCCTCATGCTGCACGAGTACGCCGACGCGCGCTGGCGCGAGCGGTACCTGGCGCCGATGGTGGCGGGGGAGGTGTCGCCGAGTTTCGCGATGACCGAGCCGGACGCCGCCGGCTCCGACCCGACCGGCCTGCGCACCACCGCCGAGCTGGACGGCGACGAGTGGGTCATCCGGGGCCGCAAGTGGTTCACCACCGGGGCCGCGGCCGCCGCGTACACGACGGTCATGTGCCGTACGGAGCCGGAGGGCACGCCGCCGCACCGGGCGTTCAGCATGATCATCGTGCCGACCGACACCCCTGGATACCGGATCGTGCGCGACCTGCCCGTGCTCGGCCTGGCCGGCGGTCACTACGAGGTCGCCTATGAGGACGTGCGCGTGCCGGCGAGCAACCTGCTCGGCCCGCGTGGGGAGGGTTTCCGCATCGCGCAGCGGCGGCTCGGTCCCGGCCGCATCTTCCACTGCATGCGCTGGCTCGGGCAGGCGCAGCGCGCCTTCGACCTGATGTGCGAACGGCTGAACTCCCGCACCGCCTTCGGCGGCCCGCTCGCGGACAAGCAGCTCATGCAGCGGCACGTGTTCGAGTCCTACGCCGAGATCCAGTCCGCGCGGCTGCTCACGCTCCAGGCCGCGCACCGGATCGACGCCGGCGACGAGGCGCGCGTCGAGATCTCCGTGATCAAGGTCGTCGGCGCGCGGATGCTGCACAACGTCATCGACCGGGCCATCCAGGTGTACGGCGCGGCGGGGCTCACCGACGACCTGCCGCTGTCGCGGATGTACCGGCACGCACGGGAGGCCCGACTCTACGACGGCCCGGACGAGGTGCACACGCAGAGCGCGGCACGCCGCGTCCTGCGCGAGTACCGCAACGGCGGCAACTGGGAGTTCGGCCTCCGCTGAGGCCGACTTGGAAGCCGTCCGCCGGAACAGGTCTCCGGAAGAACAGGTCCATGGCAGGACAGGGGACGAGAACGCATGCCGACCGACTCACCCGCCTCTCCTGATCTGCCCGCCTCTCCGGGGCCGCTCGCCGACCTGCGCGTCGTCGAGATGGCCCAGCTCATCGCGGGTCCCTTCTGCGGGCAGCTCCTCGGCGACTTCGGCGCCGAGGTGATCAAGCTGGAGCCGCCGGGCGCGGGCGACCCGATGCGCCAGTGGGGCCGGGAGAAGCCGCACGGCCGTTCCCTGTGGTGGCCGATCATCGCGCGCAACAAGAAGTCGGCGACCTGCGACCTGCGGACCGCCGAAGGACAGGACCTGGCCCGGCGCCTCATCGACCGGGCCGGCATCGTCGTGGAGAACCTCCGGCCCGGCACGCTCGAACGCTGGGGCCTCGGCTTCGACCGGCTGCGCGAGACCAACCCCGGGCTGGTCATGGTGCGGGTGACGGGGTTCGGGCAGACCGGCCCGTACGCGCCGCGTGCCGGGTACGGCTCGATCGGCGAGGCGATGGTCGGTCTGCGGCATGTCACCGGCGACCCCGGCGGCCCGCCCTCGCGGACCGAGGACGGTGAGATGGTGCTCATCGCGGCCAACCAGGACACGGTCTTCCGGCGGCTGGCCGCCGCGATGGAACGCCCGGACCTGGCCGCCGACGACCGCTACGCCACGCACGCCGCGCGCGGACGCAACATGGCGGAGCTGGACGCGCTGATCTCCGCCTGGACCGCACGGTCCGGCGTGGAGGAGCTCCTCGGCCGGCTGCACGACGGAGGAGTGCCGGCGGGCCGCATCTACACCGCGCGTGACATGTTCGCCGACCCGCAATTCGCCGCCGGCGAGGCCATCGTCCGTCTCGTCCACCCGGAGCTGGGCGAGCTCCCGATGCAGGGCGTCTTCCCCCGGCTCGGCGAGACGCCCGGCTCCGTACGCCGGCTCGGCCCGGCGCTCGGCGAGCACAACGCCGAGGTCTACGGCGACCTGCTGGGCATCGGGGAGGAGGAGCGCGCCGCCCTGGCCGAACGCGGCGTGATCTGACGGTGTTGGATGACCGGCATGCTGGATTACGACCGCGAAGCCGACCACTACGACGTGACCCGTGGCGGCGATGCCAGAGCCGCATCGGCGGCCGCCGCGGTGCGCGCCCTGTTGCCCCCGGACACCGCGAGACTGGCCGACCTCGCCTGCGGCACCGGGATCGTCACCGTCCGCCTCACGCGACCGGGCCGGCAGGTCATCGGCATCGACCTCTCCTCCGGGATGACCCGCATCGCCGCGGCACGACTGCCCGGCCGGATCACGATCGGCGATGTGACCAGGCTCCCGCTGGCCGACGCGTCGATGGACGCGGTGGTGATGATCTGGCTTCTCCACCTGATGAACGCGCCGGCCGGCGCGGCGGCCCTGACCGAGGTCGCACGCGTCCTGCGGCCCGGCGGGACACTGATCACCACGGTCGACAAGAATGACGCGGTCTTCGCCACGGACGACGACACCACCGCGCTGATCAAGCCCGTCCGCGCGGCGTACGCGGCACCGCAGACGGACGCCACCGGCCGCGTGACCGACCTGGGCGCTCGACTCGGGCTGGCCGTGACCGGGGAGAACTCGTTCCCCGGAACCGGACAGGGCCGATCGCCGCGCCGGTGGCGCGAACATCTCGTGGCCGGAGCCTTCACCTGGGCCAAGGCCGCCGGTGACGACCTGACCGCCCTGTGCGAGCGGCTCCAAGCGCTTCCGGACCAGGACCGGCCACGCCCGGATCCCGTCTATCGCCTCCTCCGGCTCACCAAGGTTTGACCTCGGCCCACCGGCACCGTTAACCGGCGGCGAGCTTGTCCTGCGTCTGCCAGGAGGTCTGGAGCGCGGCGCCGGATCCCCGGCACCGGCCGACGTTCACGGCGACGGAGTCCTCCGTGCGGGTGGTCTTCGCGCCGAAGCGCGCCTTGGGGCCGTTGTCGAAGGCGCGTACGCGGCCGTCGCGGGAGGACAGGACCGTGCTGACGTAGGTCTCCGGGGCGCCGGTGACGTGGCCGCGGAGCTGGAGGCAGATGTTCCAGCCGTCCTTGGCGGCCGTGTCGGCCAGGACGGCGGTACCGGTGTACGCGCCACGGCAGACCGACACCTTGAGCAGCACGGACCCGGCATGGGTCACGGTGTACGCCCGCTGGTAGTCGTGGCAGCCCTTGGCCGGTTTCTTCTTCGGCTTGGCGATGGGGGCACCGGACCGGACGCCGTTGAGCTGGGGCCGGTGCGTGGTCGGCGCCGGTGTCGGTGTGGGCGTGCTCGGTGCGGTGACCGCCGTACGGACCGGGGGAGCGGTGGCGGCGTCGCCGCCGCCCGGCCACAGCGGCACCGCCACGGCGGCGCCGGCCACGACCACGGCCGCCCCGGCCAGGAGCGCCCAGCCGACCGTCCGCCGCCGGCCGGACGCGGGCGCCGTGGTGGGCGTGGAGGCGGGGGTCAGCGCCGACCGCGCCGGCGAGGGTCCGGACGGCGCGGGAGCGCCGGAGACCGGCGACGTACGGGCGGGGCCGGAGACCGGGGACACGGCCACCGGAGCCGTCGGCGGCGCGGAGGAACGCGGCAACTCGCGCGGGCTGGACGGCGGCGCGGTGGGAGCCGGCGGCGCTGGTACGGCGGGGGACGGCGGTACCGCCGACATCGGTGCCGCAGTCGACGCCGGTGGCGCCGTGGAGACCGGTGGCGCGGGCGCGGCCGGCAGCCGTACCGCCGCCGCCCACGGGCTCGGCGCCTGCCCCGGATCCGGTGGCGCCGTGGCCGCCGGTGCCACGTCGGACGTCCCGGTGGCCGGTGGTGTCGTGCCGGAGGGCCCGGTCGTGTTCGAGGTCCCGGTGACGGGCGGTGTCGGGCCGGAGGTCTCGGCGGCCGTCTCGTCGGCGGCGGGCGGTGGCGGGAACGCGGGGAACGCCGGGGGCGGTGATGGCGCCGCGACGGCGGGCTGGGGGGCGATGTCAGCGGGAACGACCGCCCCGGTGGCGGTGGCGGTGGCGGTGGCGGGCGCGGCCGGTTCGGCGGTCGGAGGCCGGGTTTCGGGGGCCGGTGCGTCCGGCTGCTGCTCCGGCGGCGCGGTGGCGCCGAAGGCCGGCGGCGGCATCAGCGGCTCGTCGACGGTGGCCTCGTGGCCGAGCAGGCCGGCCTGGGCCTGCTGCGCGGTCGGCCGGCGCGCCGGGTCCTTGGAGAGGCACGCGGCCACGACCGACCGCAGCGGCTCCGGCAGGGCGGAGACGTCCGGCTCGTCGTGCACGATGCGTTCCATCACGGCGTGCACGGACTCGTTGCCGAACGGCGGGTGCCCGGTCGCGGCGAACAGGATCGTCGAGCCCCACGCGAACATGTCCGCGGGTGGGCCGATCTCGTCGCCGGTGACCTGCTCGGGCGCCATGTACGAGGGCGTGCCGGCGCGGGCGGACTCGTTGTTGCCCGTCGCGCCGAGCGCGCGGGCGATGCCGAAGTCGATGACCCGCGGGCCGTCCGGGCCCAGCAGGACGTTGTGCGGCGTGAAGTCGCGGTGGACGATGCCGGCCTTGTGGATCGCGGCGAGCGCGGTCAGCGTGCCGATGGCCAGGCGTTCGAGCGCGCCGCCGGTGCGGGGACCGTCGGCGAGGATGTGGGACCGCAGCGAGCGTCCTTCGACGTACTCGCTGACGATGTACGGATGGTCGCCCGCGAGGTCGGCGTCGAGCACCTGCGCGGTGCAGAAGCGCGCGACCTTCTTGGCCGCGGACAGCTCGCGTACGAAGCGGTCGCGGGCGTTCGGGTCCGCCGCCATCCGGGCGTGCAGCAGTTTGATCGCCACCTGCTCGCCCGAGGGGCTCCGCCCCAGGAAGACGACCCCCTGGTTGCCCTCGCCGAGCCGGCGCACAAGCCGGTGGCCGCCGAGCTCGGGCGGGTCGCCCGGGCGCAGCGGAAGGCCGTCGGCCATGGGAGGTGTCCTTCCGGTCAAGCCATCGTCCACAGCGTGTCAAACGATAGCGCCGGATCGGAGCGCCGATACCGGCATCGTCCGGCCTCGCCGGAGTTCAGCTGGTGGCGCGGCCCACGGCGTACTGGAACAGGTTGTCCTGCTGGATGGTCCCGTCGGCGCGCCGCTGGTTGCCGAAGTTGGCCAGGAAGACCTGGTGCGCGGCGTCCATGCCGATGACCTCGATCGCGCGGGCCACGTTGGGCGAGAACCGCATCGACTCCCACGCGGCGTCGAGCGAGGGGAAGTCGTACCTGCGGGTCACCTCGGCGTAGGCGTACACGTCGAGACCGGCCTCCACCATGACCTCGCGCAGGTGGTACAGGTCGCGGACCGGCTGGGAGCCGGGGGCGCCGACCGGTACGAGCCCGCGTACGGCGTTGAGGAACGCGCTCGCCTCGCGCCCGGACCAGTTGTGCCACAGCCCGATCACGACCGAGCCGCCGGGCCGGGTCACGCGCGCCAGCTCGGCCACGGCGACCGCCGGGGGCTCGGTGTACTGGATCGCGTCGAAGGCCATGACCTGGTCGAAGCAGCCACGGTCGTAGGGCAGTTCGGCGGCGTCGGCCACGCGGAGGTCGGCGTCGGGCAGGCGTTCCCGCGCGACCTTGAGCAGGTCGACCGAGGCGTCCAGACCGGCGACCTCGGCGCCGCTTCGCGCCGCGAGGCGCAGGGCCGTCCCGGTACCGCAGCCGACGTGCAGCAGGCGTGTCCCCGGTCGTGGGTCGAGCGCACCGAGCGCGGCGATATAGAGCGGGCGGAGCTGTTCCTCGCACACGTTGGTGAAGGCCATACCGTTCTGCGGATGAACCTGGGTCGGACCCACCGTCGCGTCCTCCGGGTAGTCGACTGATCGATTACATGATCACTTCGCGCCCGGGAGACTTGCATCCGCATATTTACCTATTTGCTGACTTTGTTCGCCGTACTCGTCGTACGTGATCCATACTCCTTGGTGTGGCCCGGCGAGTCTCGTGCCCTACTCTCATCGGCCGCACCGCGGAGCTGGCGCGGCTGGACGCCGCCCTGGCTCAGGCGCGGGGCGGCTCTTCCGTGCTGCTCTTCGTCTCCGGCGACGCCGGCATCGGCAAGTCGCGGCTGGTGGAGACGTTCACCGCGCGGGCCAGGGAGAACGACGCACTCGTCTTCTCCGGCGCCTGTCTCGACCTGGCCGAGGGCGCCGCGCCGTACGCCCCCTTCGTCGCCGCCCTCCGGCCGCTGGCCGACGAGCTGAGCGGCGACGAACTCGCCCACGTCCTCGGCGAGGCGCGCCAGGAGCTCGGCGCGCTGCTGCCCGGGCTGTGCGGGAGCCCGACGAGCCGGCACGACCAGACCGAGCGCGGACGCCTGTACGAGCTGGCGCTCGGGCTGTTCCGGCGCATGGCCGCACTGCGCCCGGCCGTCCTCGTCCTGGAGGATCTGCACTGGATCGACCCGGCCTCGGCCGACCTGCTGGCGATGATCGGCGGCAACCTCCGGCACGCGGGACTGGTGATCGTCGGCACCTACCGGAGCGACGAGGTGCCGCGTGACCACCCGCTGCACAACATCGTGCTGGAGCTGGAACGCTCCGGCCGTGCCGAGCGCATCGAGCTGACCGGTCTGTCCGTCGAGGAGGTGACCGCCCAGGTCACCGGCATCCTCGGCACCGAACCGGCGACGCGGCAGACCAGGTCGCTGTTCGACCGGTCGGAGGGCAATCCCTTCTTCGTCGAGGAACTGCTGGCCGCCGGGCCGACCCGTACGGAGCTGACCGCCAGCCTGCGCGACGTCCTGCTGACCCGCGTCGAACGCCTCGCCCCGGCGACGGGACGGGTCCTGCGCGCCGTCGCGATCATCGGCCGGGGCGGGGACGAGGAGCTGATCGGCACCGTCACCGGGCTGTCCGCGGGCGAGCTGGAGGCCGCGCTGCACGAAGCCGTCTCGCACCGGCTCCTGATCGTCACGGGCGACGGCTACGACGTCCGGCACGCGCTGCTGCGCGAGGCGCTCCACGCCGACCTGCTGCCCGGCCGGCGCAACCGGCTGCACCTGGCGGTCGCCGAGGCCCTGGAGGACAAGAACGTCCCGGCCGAGTCGGCGCGCCACTGGTACGCGGCGGGACACCACCCCGAGGCCCTCGCCGGCTTCGTCGCCGCGGCGGCCGCCGCCCAGGAGGCCAACGCCTGGGCCGTCGCGCTCGCGCACTACGAGCGGGCGCTGCGGCTGTGGCCGGATGTGGCCGACGCGGAGAGCCGCTGCGGACTCGATCACGCGGAACTGCAGCGGCGCGCCGCCGAGGTCGCGATGGCCGAGGGCGAGACCGACCGCGCCCTCCAGCTCACCGAGGCGTCGATCGCCGGCCTCGACGCGGGAGCCGAACCGCTGCGCGCGTCCGCCCTGCGCATCCTCGCCGGCCGGATCCACTGGGTGGCCGGGGACGTCGCCGCCGCCTGCCGCTCCTACGACGAGGCGGTCGCGCTGCTGCCCGCCGAGGCCTCCACGCGCGAGCGCGCCCAGGTGCGTGCCCTCCAGGGGCATGCCTTCATGCTCCAGAACCGCTACACGGACGCCGCCGCCTGCTGCCGGGAGGCCATCGCCGTGGCCGTCGCCGTGGGCGCCCCCGACCTGGAGGTGCACGCGCGCAACACCCTGGGCGTCGCGCTCGCCATGCTCGGCGATGCGTCACGAGGCCTGGACGAGCTCGCCGCCGCGCTGCGGCTCGCCAAGTCGCGCGGCGACACCTGGGAGCTGGGCCGTACCTACGTCAACTTCTCCGACGCGCTGCTGTGGGCGGGCCGCTGGGCGGAGGCCGCCGAGGTCGGCATGGAGGGTGTGCACGTCTGCCGCGGCCTCGGCTACGGCCGTACGACCTGCATGTGCGCGGCGGGCAACACGCTGGCCGCGATGGTGCGGCTCGGCCGCTGGCCGGACGCGGACCGGCTGGCCGACGAGGTCGAGGACATCGACGCGCCGCCCGGGCAACGGTGGGGCGTCACCCTGGCCATGACCGAGCTGGCACTGCGCCGCGGCGACGTCAAGGGTGCCCGGGTGCTGCTGTCGTCGGTCGAGGAGACCGCCGAGCGGTCCCAGAACCGGGAGCTGGTCACCTCGTTCCACGTGTGCGCCGCCTGGCTGGCGATCGCCGAGGACGACCACGAGGCCTGCCGCGAGCGCGTACGGATCGGCCTGGACCTGATCCGCGGCTCGGAGTATCTGCGGTTCGGCCCCGAGCTCTGCTCCATCGGCCTGGCCGCCGAGGCGGCGATCGGCGGAGAGCCCGGTGAGTTCCTCAAGGAGTGCCGGGAGTTCCTCAGCGGCATGACCGCGTGCCCGGAGCCGGAGGCGTACGGACGTACCGCCGAGGCGGAGTCGACGCGACTCTCGAAGCCCGATCCGGTCGCGTGGGCGGACGCACAGGCCGCGTGGGACGACCTCGGCGAGCCGTACAACGCGGCGTACTGCCGGTTCCGCGGAGCGGAGGCGCTCCTGGCGACCAAGGGCTCGCGTGAGGAGGCCGCGACACTGCTGCGCGCGGCCCACGAGACGGTCGTGGCGCTGGGCGCGGACAGCCTGCGGAGAAAGATCGAGGACCTGTCCCGGCGGGGACGCCTGGAGCTGGTGCGCGCGGGGGAGACGGTGCCCGGGCTGACCGCCCGGGAGGGCGAGATCCTCGCCCTGCTGAGCGACGGACGGACCAACCGGCAGATCGCCGAGGCGCTGTTCATCAGCGAGCGCACGGTCGGCGTCCACGTCTCGCGCATCCTGCACAAGCTCGGCGTGCCCAACCGCGGCGCCGCCGCGCACCTGTTCAGAGCGGCCGAGTGAAGGTCTCGCCGCGCAGGGCGCGGTCGATGAGGTCGACGCCCTCGGCGATCGCCACGAGCCGGGTGCCCTCGCGCCGGTAGATGTCGAGCACGGCCTCGACGCCGTGCGGGGGGATGACGCCGGACAGCTCCGTACGGGCCGTGCGGAACCCCAGCCGGGCCGCCTCGACGCCGGCGGACACGTGCTGGCGCGCCATCCGGGCGAGCGCCACCGGGTAGCGACGCAGCACGCCGTAGCGGCGGTATTCGGGCGGCACGAACTCCAGGAGCCACGCCATCGCGGTCTCCTCGAACCTCTCGGTGCCCGGCGGGTGCACGCCGGCAGGCCAGCCGGGCGGAACGTACGCGTTCACAGGGATCAGACTACGACGAATTCGAACGTGCGTTCGATGAAAGTGGAGGGGGACTCAGTCTTCGTCCTTCGTCTCCGGCTCGTCCGATGCGTCGGGCCCGTCGGGCTCGTCGGGTTCGCGCCGCCGGGTGATCCGGATGGTGCCCGAGTCGAGGTCGTCGCGGCTGCGGCCGCCGGCCTCGGTGTGCAGCTCGTGGCGGCGAAGCTTCTCCTTCTCCTGCTCCTCGAGCTGGATCTGCTTTCCGGAGCCGCCGAACGCGGCCTGCAGGTCGGCGAACATCCCCGGACCGAAACCGGCCCCTGACTCGGAGTCACCGCGGATCGCCGACATCAGCCCGCCGCCGCCCGTGCCGTCCTTCGGCCAGTCGATGACCTCCGGCGTCGGTGGCGAGGCCGTACGTTTGCGCGGGCGCCTACGACGCCGCCGGAACGGTGATCTCACGCATCCTCCAACGTTCGGCCGATCCCCAGGATTCCTTGAGACTGCGAGGGCAGACTCGAAGAGACCGCCCGGGAAGCCTCGCGCGGTCTCTTATGAGGGACCCGCCCGAATGGTATGCGCCCTCGCGGTGATCTCGGACGGTAACCTGCGGAGCGTGTCCCTCACTCTGGCCGACATCGTCGGGATCTTCGAAGACCGTTACGATCCGGCCTGGGCGGAGTCCTGGGACGCCGTCGGCCTGGTCTGCGGCGACCCGGGCGCGCAGGTCCGCCGGGTGCTGTTCGCGGTCGACCCGGTCGCCGAGGTCGCGGACGAGGCGCTCGCCTGGGGCGCCGACCTGATCGTCACCCATCACCCCCTGCTGCTGCGCCCCGTGCACGGCGTCCCCGCCACCACGCCCAAGGGACGCCTCGTCCACCGGCTGATCCGGAGCGGTACGGCGCTGTTCACCGCGCACACCAACGCCGACGTCGCCGACCCGGGGGTCTCCGACGCCCTGGCGCGCGCCGTGGGCCTGACCGGCGACCTGAGGCCGCTCAGCCCGTCGCCGGACGATCCCCGGCGCGGCCTCGGCCGGGTCGGCGAGCTGCCGGAGCCCCTGACCCTGCGGGAGTTCGCGGCCGGCGCGGCCGAGGGGTTGCCGGCCACCGCGGGCGGCCTGCGCGTCGCCGGCGATCCGGATGCCCTCATCCGTACGGTGGCGGTCTGCGGCGGGGCCGGCGACTCGCTGCTGGGCGCGGCGCGCGCGGCGGGCGCGGACGTCTACCTCACCGCCGACCTGCGCCACCATCCGGCCTCGGAGTTCCGCGAGGCGGGCACGACGGCGCTGGTCGACGCCGCGCACTGGGCCACCGAATGGCCATGGCTTCGCGACGCGGCCGGGCTGTTGGGGGAGACTAACGTTGAGACCCGGATCTCCGCGGCCGTCACCGACGCCTGGACCTTTCGATCCTGTGAAGGAAGTACGTGAAAGCAGCACCTGAAGCCCAGTTGCGGCTCCTCGACCTGCAGGAGCTCGACACCGCGCTCGACCGGCTCGACCATCGCCGGCGCACGCTGCCCGAGCTGGCGGAGATCGAGCACGCCGAACAGCGCCTGCGCGAGTTCGGCGACGCGCTCGTCGCCGCGCAGACCGAGATCAGCGACATCGACCGGGAGCAGAAGAAGGCCGAACAGGACGTCGACCAGGTCCGTGCCCGCGCCGAGCGCGACCAGAAGCGCCTCGACTCCGGCCAGGTCTCCTCCGCCCGCGACCTGGAGAACCTCCAGTCCGAGATCACCTCGCTGCAGCGCCGTCAGTCCGACCTCGAGGAGATCGTCCTGGAGGTCATGGAACGCCGCGAGGAGGCCGAGAACCGCCTCCGCGAGATCGAGGCCGACCGGGAGACGGGGGAGAAGGCCCTGGCCGAGCTGACCGCCCGGCGCGACGCCGCGTACCGCGAGATCGACGGCGAGGCCGAGCTGACCAAGCAGGCCCGCGCGGGCGTGGTCAGCGACATCCCGGGCGACCTGCTGAAGCTGTACGACAAGCTGCGCGACCAGCAGCGGGGCGTCGCCGCCGCGGCCCTGCTGCGCGGTCAGTGCCAGGGCTGTCACCTGCAGCTCAACACCGTCGAGCTGAACGACATCCGCGCTGCCGCCCCGGACGACGTCATCCGCTGCGAGGAGTGCCGCCGGATCCTCGTCCGTACCAAGGAATCCGGCCTGTGAGACTGATCATCGAGGCGGACGGCGGCTCCCGGGGCAACCCCGGCCCGGCCGGCTACGGCGCGGTCGTACGCGACGCCGTCTCCGGTGAGGTGCTCGCCGAGGCCGCCGAGTCGCTCGGGGTGACCACCAACAACGTCGCGGAGTACCGCGGCCTGATCGCCGCGCTGACGAAGGCCGCCGAACTCGCCCCGGACGCCGACGTCGAGGCCCGCATGGACTCCAAGCTCGTCGTCGAGCAGATGTCCGGCCGCTGGCGCATCAAGCACCCCGACATGAAGCCGCTGGCCATGGAGGCGCGCAAGCTCGCCTCCGGCTTCTCCTCGGTCCGCTTCACCTGGATACCGCGCGAGCGCAACAAGCACGCCGACCGGCTCGCGAACGAGGCGATGGACGCCGCCGCCCAGGGGCGGGAGTGGTCCGCCTCGTCGTCCTCCGCCCCTGCCGCGTCCGACGATGAGGAACCTCACCGAACGACCACGGCGGGCTGGGCCGCCCCGACGGGAGCACCGACCCGTACGCTGCTGCTCCGGCACGGCGAGACGTCCCTGTCGGCGGAGAAGCGCTTCGCGGGCGTCGGCGAGATCCCGCTGACCGAGACGGGCGTGCTGCAGGCGAAGGCCGCGGCGAAGGCCCTGGCCGGCCGCTCCATCGACGCGATCGTCTCCTCACCGCTGGGCCGGGCACGCCAGACCGCGCAGGAGGTCGCCGACGTGCTCGGCCTGCCGATCCGCACCGAGGACGGCTTCCGCGAGACCGACTTCGGCGACTGGGAGGGCTACACGTTCGCCGAGGTCCGCGAACGCTGGCCGGCCGAACTCGACACCTGGCTCGCCGACCCGTCGGTGGCCCCGCCGCACGGCGAGAGCTTCACCGACGTCGCCCGCCGCGTGAACACCGCCCGCGACAAGCTCCTCGTACGCTTCCGGCAGCAGACCGTCCTGATCGTGTCGCACGTGACCCCGATCAAGCTCCTCGTACGCTCCGCGCTGGAGGCGCCGCCGTCGTCCCTGTACCGCATGTTCCTGGACGTGTCGTCCCTCTCAGAGATCGACTGGTACGCCGACGGCCCCGCGGTGCTCAAACGCTTCAACGACACTCACCATCTCGGCTAGGGGCGGGACCGTCACACGGTAAAATGTCGGGCTGGTGGACGAGTCGGCCGGGCGGCCGCGGCGGGGCCCCGCAGGGGGTCCCGACGAGGAAGGTCCGGGCTCCACAAGGCAGGGTGGTCGGTAACACCGACCCGGAGTGATCCGCGGGACAGTGCCACAGAAAACAGACCGCCTCCGCGTCAGCGGAGGTAAGGGTGAAACGGTGGTGTAAGAGACCACCAGCGCCCCAGGCGACTGGGGCGGCTCGGTAAACCCCACCCGGAGCAAGGTCAAGAAGGGCCCGCCACGGCGGACCCGCGCAGGCGTTCGAGGGCAGCCGGCCCGAGCCTGCGGGTAGACCGCTTGAGGCCGTCGGCAACGACGGCCCTAGATGGATGGCCGCCCGCTCCGCCGAAGCGGAGCGACAGAACCCGGCCTACAGGCCGACTCGTCCACCACACCGGCCTCTGACCTGCGGGTCATCTCCTCAGGTCCTGTCTTCAGGGCACATCGAGGGCACATGGAGCGCAGCCTTGAAGGCATTGTCCAGGGCGTCACGAGCACGGCCACTCGCCTCGGGCACCAGGTGACCGTACAAGTCGACCGTCGTCGTGATCGAGCGGTGGCCGAGCCAGCGCGAGACCTCGGAGATCGGAACGCCACTCGCAAGAGCTGTACTGGCGAAGGTATGGCGCAGGTCGTGGAAGGTCGTGTCAACGGGCAGCCCTACCGCCTTGATCGCAGGCTTCCAGATCCTCTTGTTGCAGTAGTCACGCCGAAACAGGGTGCCCCGCTCGGTACGGCACAGCACGTGCACAGCGGCTGTCCGAGCGCCTGGTCTCCACGCTCATGCCGGGCGAAGCAGGCGAGCAGCTGCCCGTGGGGACAGCGTTCGGCGTCTCGGCGGGCGTGACATGGGTCAGGACGGCAGGTGCGGCGGGCTTTGTCGCGGCAGGAGTGCCGGCGGACGTGCCGGGTGTGCACGGCACCGAAGGACGGGGCGGTGAACGTCGCGAACACCGCCGGATGTCCGGCGACCGAGGCGGGGATGGTCTTGCCGCCGATCAGGCCGGAGCGCACGAGCTGGTAGGCGTCGCGGCGGTAGGTCTCGGCGCAGGAGGGGCAGGCGGTGACACGGCGGTTCCCGCACGCCTTGTAGATGATCCCGTCCGGCATGCCCTCGGTCGACGCGGAGGACAGGACTTCGCCCGTGGCGGCGTTGAGGGTGACCAGGTCACCGGTCAGGAGTACCGGGTGAGAGCATCCAGCTGCAGGCCAGACGTGATCGAGCCACTCGAAGTAGCCCGCTCCGGCGCGTGCCAGAGCGGTTTCAGTGGCAGAGGTCGGCCGGGCGGCCCCACGAGGTGGTGAGATCGCCCGGCCCGAGATGTCAGGACTCACCGGCTGGTAACCGGCACCTTGTGCATGAGCCGTACCTGAACGTGACTCGGGATCTCGTACCCATCGTCGGGTTCGCCGGTGCCGCCGCAAGTGGGGCACCAGATGTCGAAGCCCGAGCTGTCCCAGCCCGATCCTGCACAGTCCTCACAGACTGCGATCTGCTGAGCCGCAATCTCGGCGGCAATACGAACAGCGATCTTGAATGCGGTCCCCGTGATCTTGACTTGCCGGAACTCGGCCGGACGAGGGGAATCCGTGGTGATGACGAGGCCTCTGCAAGGCCGACACACGTCATCGAGGTTGTTGCGGCTCAGCCGCACACTGCACCGGCGGCAAGCCCTGTTGTTGAGGGTTGTTCCGGTCGTGGACGGCTGTGACGTAGCCTGGACATGCATCTCCGATGTCCTTTCATGAGGCGGATGATGCGTCCGGCCTCGGTGGGTGGCACCCCACCAGGGCCTCTTGCGCAGAAGCTGATGCGCGCAAGTCTTTTAAGCGGACTTCCCGGCGATCCTTCGAAGCGTGCCGTTCTTGCCCGAGAAGACCATTCCCAGAAGTTCACGGTGGAAGGGACTTGGCGGTAGACCTCGCTCCCAGGCGGCCACCATGGATTTGAGATCCGTCTCAGTGGGAAGATGCTGACCACATATAGCGGCAGCTTTCTTAAGCTCCACGATAACTCGCGCTTGAGACCAACCTCGCTGACGCCGCAGGTATTGGATCGGAAACGGCTTTCCGGGGACAGAATGCGACCCCATCAAGGTATTCATGTGTGCAGCTAATGCCTCGACATCGCCGAGGACATGCATGATCCGGCCTCTAAGTTGCTTCAGCTCGGCGTCGGTCACCGATCCGATCCCACGTCTCCCTGACTGTTAGCGCTCTTACTCCTGATCAGCTCCTCTACAAGCGCCACGTCATCCTTGTCGTAGTTGATGCGAACGCCTGATATCGACAGTCCAGCCGCTTCAGCTAGATCGATGAGTCGATACGGCCGCGGATGCATGAACTCACGGGCGTATGCGATGAGATTTCGGAGATCCTGTTCGTCCTGGAGTCGCCTTCGGCGAGCTTCCTGCACCTGGCTGAGCAGCGGATCGACTCCGTCTCCCCAAGCTGCCCGCTCGGGCGGCCGAACTGGGGTGCGGCCCACAGCAGGGCCGCAGGCATTGGGATCGACGCGGCCTCGCCCTGGAGGGCGGGCCGCGCGACCCAGCCCGCCGCAGGCGCCCCCGCCGGCTCGCCCGGACAGCGGAAGATCGGGCCGCAGATGAGGACAAAAGTCCACAGCAGTCATGGGGTGCCGCTGACCGGTTCCCGACTTGCGCGGGGACCCCTCGCGGGGCCTCGGGACGGGCCATCGTGGGCAGGCAGGTGCCAGCCCGTCAGCCGACAAGGCTACGAGGCCCCGCCCCCACGCAAGTCCGGAACCGTCCAGCTCCAACCTGCCGACGGCCACCGGGAACGGACGAGGCGAGGCATGCCGGCCCAGTCCAGCTCAGTCGCCACCAGGTCGGCCGAACTCAACCGAATAGTCGAGTGACGAGCAAGCCGGCCCCGGTGGCAGTCCACAACGCGCCGATGACGAGGGTGACAATGAGCTGCTGTGGCGCACCGGTCCACCGCCGGGACACGATATAAACGCGTGGCGGGTCATCTGCCGTGTAGTAGACCTCGACCCGTGCACCTGGGCTGACCTTTTTGACAGGATTACGGGTGGTGCGTTCGTGTAGTTGTCCATTGCTGGCGAGGAATTGGACGACCGGATAAGAATGGGCCCCCTGATAATAGCCTTCGCTCTCCTTCGGATCTACCTCTGAGCTGCGGCGTACGGCCACTACGTGCGCGATGGTCTTGGTCCCCCGGCGTCTACGGAGCTCTCCGCGAAGAGTGAACAAAAATATCGCCAGTGACACCAATCCACCGGCGAGCAGTATCGTCATTTGCCAGGCTGAACCCCCATGTGCATCATTCGTCGCCGCCATCGCCCCGGTGACATCGACGACGCACACGCAATCATGAGCGGACATAGGTTCATCTTTCCATAATCGCGGAGTCGGCAGCTATCGGGAGCAGGGAGGGGGCTGGTGCATCCCTGCACGCGGTCACGCGGCGAGGGCGCATCGAGGGCACATGGCGACGCGACCCAGCACGAAATGACGAGAAACACCGAGATGCCCTAACCGCAGGTCAAAGGCATGATCGATGCTTCCCGCCAGGTCAGAGCGACTACCTTTTAAAAACCCGGCCTACAGGCCGACTCGTCCACTGTGCCGGGCCGGGGGGCGACCCCCGGAACCCCCGCTGTGAGGGGCCTCCGCCCCCCGCACCCCCCGCGGGCTGAGGGCCGGGGGAGGCTTCGAGGATGACCGCTCACCTCAGGTTTCAAGTGGCCGTTGAGATCGTTGTGATCAGTCGGTGGCTGAGCCGGCACCGGACTGTTGAGATCGGCGAGGCGGCTGGCGAGAGCAGTGCCAGCGGCCGGGTCCGACCCGGCCTTCGCCATGAGCTTGCTGAAACCGCTCTGCCGGCTCCTGGGTTCAGAATCAACCGGGCGAGCCCGGAAAGAGGTCATCTCGATGGCTGACGAAGCCTTCGCCGTCCGCGTGCTCGATGCACTGCACGACGGCCGCACGGCGGTACGCCGGCACGACGGCGTCCGAGTCCTGTAGGGATCTCACCAGCACCATTTACGTCGGACGTTCGTCACCCTCGCGCTGGCGGGAATCCGGAATCTGTGGATCGCGCAGCTTGAAACCAACCTGATCAGCGCCGTCCTGGTCACGAACGCTCTGACGCCACGGCTGGCCGATCACGCCCCGAGTGATCTCGATCGGGTCGATCGCCGGAGCGAGCGGAGGCGGATCGTACGGATCAGCCAAGGCCGCCCGGCATAACTGGACCGCCGACCTCGCTTTCGATCTCGGCGGGCGCGGCATCACCGTGAACGCCATCGCACCCGGACTGATCGAAGACGCCGAATTCTTCGGCGGTGCTCTCCCACCAGAGCGCCGAGCCACCCTGATCGGCCAGGCGGCGGACGGCCGCCCAGGCCGCCCGGCGGACATCGCCGCCGCAGTCTCTCTCCTGGCCTCACCCGAAGCAGGTCACAAGACCGACCAGGTGATCCGCGTCAACGGCGGCGCCCTCCTCGGACACTAGACCTCGCGAATCCCCACGGCGGAAAATCCGCACACCGGAAGGCCAGCGATTGAACTGCGAACCACGGCAGTCGTTGGGCGGGCGGTGTTCCCTGTCCTTGGGTGGGCCCGCGAACGCGGATGCCTACACCGGCAGCGGTCCTGGTGACCTATCGGCCCCAGGCCGGCCGGCCGCCGGCCGACCAGCTCGTCCCCGACCTCCAAGACCGGCTCGTCTACCTTCCCGCTAAGCCCTGACCGCCCGGTTCACCTGCGTATCCGGCGCCTGCAGGCCATGGCGAGGTGATCTCACCGCCGAAGCCGAAAGGCCCAGCGGCCGATCGGACCAACGCGCGAATCGACTGGCGTGAATTCCCTGCCGTGAAGAGTGTCCGTCACCGTCAGTGGCGGCAGGGAGGTGGCCGCCGATTGGGTGAGGTCAGGTGGGGTCGTCGGTCTGCCAGAGGTAGAGGAACCGGTCGGGTCGCAGGCTCCATGCCTGGAGAATGGTGATCAGTTCTGCCTCGTCCGTGGCTGTCGCGTCCTGAATCAGGATGGCCCCGAGGTCGTAGTCGAAGCCGTCGATCTGGTCGGCATCGTAGTCCCAGTGCGTCAGGCGGTATTCGCGCGCATGGTCGGCCCGTTGCCAACCTTCTTGGCGCGCTTGGTGGTCGGCAGGCGTAGCCACCGGTCTGATGGTGACGAAGGCTCGCCGGCCAGGGCCGCCGGCCGGAACCTCGACCGCCAGCGGCCGGCCGAGGCGCAACGCGGTCAGCTTCTCTGCGGGCCGGCGCGGTCCGTCGTCAGGGGTACTCATGCAGCCGCCAGAGTAGGGCCGATGGAGCGATGAATCGTTCGGCGGACTCTAGGATCATGATCCGCGGTCGGCAACTCAGTTCTCATCGCCTGGTGTGGTCGCCGGGGGCGTAGTGGTTCCAGGTTCCGCCGGCTTCGGCGGCGACGCGGGTGGTGCCCGGCGCGCCCATACAGAGCCGCTCCGGTCACTGCGGTGTGGTGATCATCATGAGAGACTCTTCCAGTGGCACCTGACTTGCCGCAGAGGGCGGTCACCTGATGTTCGCGGAGACGGGCCTGTTCCAGGCGGTGACACGGTTCTTCCGGGAGGTCCGGCCCGGTCCGATGGCCGCCGCCCCGGCGGAGGCCGTGACGTGGTCGTCGCGGTTCCGCCTCGACTATCTCAGGGCCCTTCCGGCCAGCCACCTCGGCCGGTCGCGGACCCTCTACCGCGGCGATAGCCGCGACCCCGGAGTGGTCTTCACCGAGGGATTCCGGCCGTCCGGCGGCCATGGCAGGGTCGTGTATGCGTCGCCCCGCCTGATCACGGCGGAGCGTACGCCGAGGGGGCGGGGCAGCGTCTATGAGATCCAGGCGCCCGGCGGTACCCGGCCCACCGGCCAACTGCGGTCGGTCCGGTTCGTTGAGGGGATCGACGCCCGGTACGTGAAGGCCCATCTCGCCCCAGACGGGACGCGGACCCCGAACCCCGGCTTCGACCCGCGCTGAGGCCCCTCCCGAAGGTCGTACCCGTGCCAACGGCCGGGTCCGACCCGGCCTTCGCCATGCGCTTGCTGAAACCGCTCTGCCGGCTCCTGGGTTCAGCGTTGACCGGGCGAGCCCGGAAGAGGTCATCTCGATGGCCGACGAAGCCTTCGCCGTCCGCGTGCTCGATGCACTGCACGACGGACGCACGGCGGTACGCCGGTACGACGGCGTCCGGGTCCTGTAGGGATCTCACCAGCACCATCCGACTCTGTGCAGACGCGGCCCGAAGTCTTCCAAACCGGGGCTACGAGCAGGACAGTCGCCGACTGAACCATTGGACGGCCCGCTGACCGTTCAGGCATGCCCCCCAGGGGGAGCGGGTCCCGTCACGAAGCGCCATGCGAGCCTCGTACCACTGTTTCGATGCCTGCATCCACGGATGCCGGCGTAACGCCAGGGCGCCGAGCCGCTGGCGTCATCACACGTCGGCGATTGGGATCTGGGCGAGTAGTGAGGTGCCGCCTCCGACCGGGCTCATGATCTGAAGGCTGCCGCCGAGTGCCTCGACACGGTCCGTGATGCCGAGGAGTCCTGATCCGCGGCCGGGGTCGGCCCCTCCCTTCCCGTCGTCGCGGATCGACAGCCGGATGGCGGCACCTTTGACGCTGAGGTCGACGTGCACGACAGACGCGTCAGCGTGCCTGGCCGCGTTGGTCAGCGCCTCCGACACGACGTGGTATGCGGTTACTTCGCTCCGCTCCACCAGTTGCCGGTCGACGCATATGTTGAGGTCGACCGGGACGGCACAGCAGTGTGCGAGCGCCTTGATCGCGGGCTCGAGGCCCCGCCGAGACAGGAGCGCCGGATGAAGGCCCCGCGCAATCCCCTGCAGGTCTTCGAGTGCCTCGTTCAGAGTGTGCGTCGTGCCGGACAGCAGTCTTTTGAATTCTTCGGGATCGGTCGGCGGCATGGCCTCCATGGCACGCAGTTCGAGCATCACCGCGACCAGACGCTGCTGGGCCCCGTCGTGCAGATCGCGTTCGATGAGACGGCGGGTCGCGTCGGCGGCGGCGAGGACCCGGGCTCGGGAGGCTTGCAGCTTCGCGTGGCAGTCGGCGTTCGCAATGGCGGCGGCCACCAGGTCGGTGAAGTCGAGCATGCGCTCCTCGGTGTACTCGGGCAGCGGCTCGGCCGTCGACCCGGCGGCCACCGCCCCCCACAGGTGCCCGCCGACCGTGACGGGGCAGCCGACGGCAGAGTTGAGACCCATGTCGCGCAGCGCGGTGCCGAGCTCACCGGCACCTACGGCGTAGGCGTCGTCGATACGCCCCGATGCCTCCGTCCGTGCCACCAGTTCCGTGACCGTCCCCTTCTCGAGCGGCCAGCGCGAGCCGAGGGGCATTGTCTCGCTGTTCCAGACGCCGACCGTGGTCGCGGTGGCATCGGGCTCGTAGCGCATCACCACCGTGTTTCGTATCTCCAGGGTCTGCCCCACCTCGCGTGCGACCGCGGCGAAGATCTCGTCCGGGGGAGCACGGTGTGCGACGAGTGTCGCCAAGCGTAGATCGGACACGGCAGTTTCTCCTTTCTCTGACGAATCGCAGCTCACAGTCCGGACCATTAACGCCTGGGTCCTGAATGCGTGACCAGCGAGATCTGATCACTCCGAGGTTGATGAACTCGCGTCAGAGCCCCCAGGTGCACACACGTGCAAGTCGTTCTCTGACACCGTGCCACCGTCTCCAGCTCATGCCTGGCGCGTGACACCCGGACGCCCGTTCGGGCAAGCATTAAATGGACGATTCGGTCCAACGTTGCCTCGCCCTATCTGGACTTGTCAAGATGATCTATGGGCGCCGGGGGTGGAGGCGTGCAGGGATAGCTCTGCTGGCGTGGCCTGAGTTACCATCGATAATATGGTGACGACTGTTAGTCGATGCAGCACTTAATGACCGCCGACCGGACCGAAGAGGGGACGGGACTTTTACGTCCCGAACGCTCTATCGCCGGAGAGCTGTGGCTCCAGCTCATGTGCGAGGCGCGCTGCGCCTCCGGAGGTCGACGTGGTAAGACGCCGTGAGCCGCTGACGGCTGAATCAGGTGCTTCGGTAACCTTCGGCGCCGCTGAAGCGTCGTAACGGCATGACCGATCCCTTTGGTCGTTTCCCATACGTGGCCCTGCTCTCGCTGGCCTTGACCGCCGCGTGCTCCGGGTCCGGCGTCAGCGCGCGCAGTTCTCCTGCGAGTACGGCGGGTGGCACGCGCACGCGCTCCGGCACGCTGCGCGGTCACCTGTATGCGGTCGGCGGACCCGCGCCCGGCCACCGATGGGCCCTTCCCGGAAGCATCACCGTCAGCGGGAACGGGACCGAATGGGAGGTCAAGGTCGACTCCGATGGCGGCTATTCCATGACGATGTCCCCTGGCCGCTACGTAGTGACCGGGCACAGCCCTGATTTCAACGACGGAGCGGTGCCGTGTTCAGCGCCGAACCCAGCCCAGGTCGGTAACGGCCGCACAACCACCCTGAACGTCTACTGCCAGATGAGGTAGCCGCCTCCAAGTCGAACTAACCACCGGCCCCGTGGTTGGATGGAGCCGGTCACGGGGGACATGGTTCTTTGAGGGATCGGCGTGAACAGCGGAGCAGCAGCGGAGCGAAAACGGCCGTTGATGGGATGTTTGACCGTTGGGCTGTTCCTATCTTCCGCGCTTTTCGCTGGGCTGATGCTCTTGTTCAGTTCGCTGGCCACCGTCGAGGCTGAGTCGCCGGAGGACTTTCCCGGGCTGCGGGACAACAACAGCGATATCGCCTTGATCTTCCTCGCCCTTGCCGTCCTGGTCACCGTGGTTCTCGGAATTCTCGTGGTGGCCTTTCGAAGGTCACATATCGCTCGTACCGTTGCCGGAACGACTGTTTGCGGGCTGCTGCTCGCGGTGGCGGCCTATCGGTCGTACACGCTGATTCCGATGCTGAAGTGCGGCCACAACGCTGTCGCGCGGCAACCAGGTGGCTCATACGAGTGCCGCGACCGCTGACATGCGGACGACCGGCTGGCTTGCCGGCTATCGGCACACTGCGGCGCCGGGCGAATTCGTGGCTACGTCATGATCAATGATCGCGGTGGAACCAAGCTCACCACGCTCCGGTCACCGTCGACGTCGTCGACGACGAGCCCCACATCGGCCGGGAACCCCGTTCCAGTCCGGTGCATCATCGGGGCGGGATCGACCAACGGGACATCGAACCCTGACGGCGGATGAGCCGACCCGTCCGCCAGGTGCCGCAGGGGCCGGCGATCGGCGCGTGGCGGTGGCCTGCGCCGAGGTGTCGAGGCGACGTCACGTCGCCGGCTCGCTGTTCAGACCCAGACGTGGGATAACGCCGGAACCATGCGGGGATACATCAAGCCTGGTCGGCCGCCGGCGTGGCGCTAGGTGATCGATTAATTACTCTTTTATTGCGATTTCATCGGCCGCCACTAGAGTTTCGAATTGGGTGTTCTGATTTTTCATCGTAATTGATCATTCCTGGCAGGCGAGCGTCGTAATCATTGATAGACATAATCGCTAAATTTTATCGTTCCGTGATAACAATGGTGGCGTCGGTCTCCGATCGCCGGGAAGATGCCGCGGGCCGGTCGCTGCGCCTTGCCGATCTCACCGAGGCTCAGCGCGCGGGCAGAGCCTGCCTGATCTGTCGCAAGCGGTCCGGCACCGGGAGGTTCGTACGGGCTGGACGACTTCCCGGCGGGCAAAGTCTCATCGTCTGCGCCGACCACGCGACCGGCCATGACGAGTAAGTCCGGAGGTGGTTGCGAGACGACGGGCGCAGGCGCGCCAGGTCGCCGGCATCCGCAAACACGTTGACCGTCCAGGCGGCTCCGCCTCGATCATGAACGAGTGGATGCCGATGATTACGTGCGGTTCGCGGGCGAGGCGATCGAGTACTTCAGGCGGCGAGAGGCCGACACCTCCGAGCCTGGGTGGACCCTGGGACGTCGAACTGCCGAGGCATGGATGGAGGTGCTGAACAGCGGACGCCGCGATCCCGATGCGGTGAGCCGGTTGGACGAACTGATGAGGCAAGGGGCCGGCGATCCTCACCGTTCGTGGCTTGCCCTGAGGGTTTTCTATGACCACTGGCGGGACGATCGCCGGAAGATCACGCATCTGGACGCCGAGCGGATCCAGGCGATTGCGCAGCCGCTCCTGGGGAGCCCGGCTTGGGGCGTCACACTGGGGATCGGCAGTTTCCTCACCATGGAATTCGGGGACGCGGTACCTCCGGCGACGCCCGAGGATGCCACTCACGGTGAGTGGCATCTTTGGGTGGCGATGGCGGCCTGGCGACTGGAGAGCGACACCGATGTGATCGTCGCATCGGAGTATCCACGGCTGTTCATTCGCCGGGCGATCCAGGTTCTCAACGGTCTCAGACTTGTCGGAGTCAGTGTGCAGGCTCCGAGCCTGGAGACGACCTTCCTCTTCGAAGACCTCCGCCTGCGCCTGTTCCCGATGTACGCGGCCGCCGACGCCGGTTTAGGCGACTGGCTCCTTTGGACGCCTTCCGGCCGGGTACTCACGGTGGGAGAGGGACCGGTATGGACGCTCCGGGACGGTTCTGCTCCCACGGTCGTAGAGCGATGAGAGTACGTCACCGGCCTCATCCGGCGAGGCCGGACTCACAGCTTGCCGGCGATCAGCACGGTGCGGTGGCCCCCCAGGCGCCGGGTGAATTCGTCGATGAATCCGGGCCGAAGCGGGGGCCGGTTCCAGAAGGTGAAGCCCAGGTGGCCGAAGGCGAAGTAGTCATCGGCCCACTTCCAGGCGGTGGGTTCGACCGGACGTGAGCAGGTGGGGCAGGAAAGGATGACGTCGCGTCCTTCGCTCCATCCGTGTACGACGTCCTGGAAGGGCGCCCACGCCTCGGCGTCGAGTTCGAAGGCCTCGTCGACCAGCTCGATCTCGGCTGCGCGATGCGGGCAGGCGACGGCCGTGGGTTCGCCTTGCCCTCCGTCGAAGACGGTGCGGCCGGTGGTGATGTCCATGCCGTTGGTCCACAGGTTCTGCCAGGGATCACTCCATCCGGAGGCGTCCACCACCTCGTCGGCGCGCGGGCCGGGCGGATGTCCGAGGTCGCTTCCGAGGACGCAGTCGGTGCGCTCGGAGGACACGATCCCGGCGGAGCTCAACCAGTCTCGTACCTCCGTCGCCACGGCACCCGCATCCTGCGAACTCACCTGCACGTCGACGATCGTCTGGAACCAGTCGCCCACGAGAACTCCCTCTGTCACCACCATCAACGGAGCGAACCTACGGCAGGGGACCGACAGAGAAAACGCGCAAGGCCCCGCCTGCCCGGAAAGCGGGAGCGGGGCCTTGCGCGTTGACCGTCAGCGGCGGTAGTCGCCGTAGGAGTTCCAGTCCTCCGGGCGCTTGTCCTTGTCGTTGTTGCTGCCGTACGAGTTGCCGTAGGGGCTGCTCGGGTACGCCTGCGTGGCGTTGGGGTCGTCCGCCGGCTGGCCCGGGGTCGACGACGAGCCCGGGTCGTAGCCGGAGGAGCCCGACCCGTAGTTCCCGTACGAGGACGACGAGGACGAGCCGCCGTACGAGGAGTAGCCCCCCGTGGACGAGGACCCGTACGAGTCGGAGGACGAGCCCGAGTAGCCGGTGCCCAGCGGGTCGTCCGACGAGCCGTACGGTGACGAGTCGCCGCTCGACGAGTAGTTCGACGACGAGCCGTACCCGCTGTCGTACGAGGACGACGAGCTGTCGTACGAGGGCGACGAGCTGTCGTAGGAGGACGACGAGCCGTACCCGCCCGTGCCGCTCGATGAGGACGACCCGGAGTAGCCCGTGCCGAGCGGGTCGGAGCCGTAGTCCGACGACGACCAGCCGCTGCCCGCCGAGGGCACGCCCCCGGCCGACGGCGATGAGCCGTACGACGACCCGTACGAGGACGAGGAGGACGACGACCCGGACCCGTAGGACGTCGGGCGCTCACCGGTGCCCAGAGGATCGCTCAGGGGATCGTTCAGCGGGTCGTAGCCCGCGGCCGGTGCCGGGTCGCTCTCCGGGGTGGAGCCCGCGTTGCGCTTGCGGTCCGACTGAATCTTGGCCAGCAGCTCGTCGACGCTCGGCAGCCGGTGTTCGTCCTCGCCGCCGGACGACGGGACGGGGCCGGAGGCGGACGCCGCCGGCTGTACGGCCGTGGCCGGTGCCGACGACGGCGTCGGCGGCGCGGGCGGCGGCTGCGGCGCCGGGGGACGGGTGCCGCGGGCGCCGTACGTCGGCCGCTCGCCGGTGTTCAGCGGGTCGTCGCCGAAGCCGTTGTTCTGCGGCTCGGACCCGTATGTGCCGAAGCCACCGCTCTGCTCGGCGGAGCCGAACGACGGGACGGGAGCGTTCGGGTCGGTCTCGCCGGCGCGGCCGACCGGGACGTCGAGCGGGTCCGCCGGAACGGCCGGCTGGGGTGCGGTCGGCGGTGCCGGCGTGTCGATCGGGCCCACCGGGTGCGACTCCATCGGCGGCTGGCCGGGGCCCTGCGGCAGCGGTCCGGGGCCGTGCGGCGGTGGTCCGGCCGGGCCGCCGGGGCCACCGGCGCCGCCAGGGCCACCGGGCGGAGGGCCGAGCGGGTCGTTGCCGCGCGGCTCGGCCGGCTGGTCGCCGTTCTGCCGCCAGGGGAACTTGGGCTTGTCGAAGGTGATGGTCGACCAGTACTCGTCGTCGTCCATCTCCTCGTTCGACCGGCCGGACGGCGCGGGCGCCGGGCCGGGGGCCGCGGGCAGCGAGGCGTGCGAACCGGGTGGCGGGCCCGCGACCGGGCCGCCGCCGGGACCGGGAGGCCCCGCCATGGGACCGGCCGGGAGCTGCTGAGGACCGCCGAGGGGCGCGCCCGCGACACGCATGTCGCCGTACGGCTCCTCCTCGTACTCGTACTCGTCGTACTCCTCAGGCTCACCGCGACGGCCGCGGGATCGTCTTCCACGGCGGCCGCGGGGCTGCTCGTCCTCGGCCATCCAGTCGTCGTCGTCACCCGCCCGGCTCGCCCTCATGCCGAGTGCGACGAGCACCCCGACGAGAACGACCACCGCGACGAGTCCGAGGACAACGATCAGGCTCCACATAGCACCACCCAACGCCATGGTCTAGCGGTCGACGCCGACGCGGAGACCGTTTCTGTGATCACCGGCGTCCGGGCCCCCAGGGACCTAGACCGATTGTTGCCGACCGCTATGACCCTTGTCACACGGTTCGCGGACATCTACTCTCACACTACTTGCCGCAAATGGCCACTCGGGTCAGTGGCCGTCAACTCATGGCCTTCGTCACGCGAACCTCCCCCGTTCACGTGGGCGAACACCCGACTCACCCCCCACCGAAGCGCACCGTCATCCGGCCGCGGGCGACCGTGCGTTGGGCGATCTCCGACAGCACCTGGTTGAGCTTCGCGCCGTTCGACAGCGGCACCTTGGCGTTCAGGGCGTACACGGTGAACCGGTAGCGGTGCTGCTCGCCCTTTGGCGGGCACGGCGGGGAGTACCCCGTCTCGCCCGCGGTGTTCAGCGCCTGCTCGGCATGGCGCGGCACCACGCCCTCGAGCAGGTCGTTCGCTGTCGCGTCCATGTTGAACAGCACCCAGTGGACGTACGCGCCGCTGGGCGCGTCCGGGTCGTCGAGCACCAGTGCCTGCGCGCCCACGCCGGTCGAGGCGACCGACCACCGCAGCGGAGGCGTCTTTCCCTGCCCGCCCGCCGCCTTGCAGGCGAACCGGACGGGAATGGACGCGCCCTCGCGGAACGCCGGGCTGGACACGGTGATCGAGTCCGGCACGCTGCCGCGTACGATCTTGGTCTGCCCGACCAGGCCGCATCCACTGAGCGACAGCAGTCCGACGGCGGCCAGGCAGACCGGCCGCCAAAACGTGGTCATCATCGATCAATAGCTCCCGGGGGACGATCGTACGCCGCGCCCGGCCGGTGGCCTCGCATTCGGCGGTATCCGCGGAGCCGGTGCCGGATGCTGTCTCGCTCACACGAGGCGGCGGCGGGGCGTCCGGCCCACCTTAGGGCCTCTCGCGCGAGCCCGCCGTTTCAGGGCGTACGGGACTTCGCCGGAGCGGGCCCGCCGTCGCGCGGCCGCGAGGTCAGGCGCTGACGGCGCGTTCGGGGAGCGGGCGATGACGGAGCGTCCACGCCGCCGACCGAGCCCGCCAGGCCAGGGCCCAGAGCGGCGCCGCGTCGGTGGTGTCGGGGGTGATCCGTGTCGTGACGGCCTCGGCCGCGCAGTCGCGGATGGCGTACTCGATCATCCTGGTCACGAGCCCGCGCCGTTCGCCGGCGGCCGGAAGGTCGCGGTGGCGTCGTGCAGGTCGCGGAGCAGCCGGCCGACCTGCCAGATGCCCTCTTCGCTCCAGGCGCGCGGGTGGGTGAAGTCGCCGGGGATGTAGCTCAGACCTCGTGTCCGTGATCGTCGTAGCCGGTGCCGACCACGCGGGGGCTACCGGTGAAGCCGAGGTGCTCCAGGCTTCGAGCTTCGCGGCGTTCAGCCGAGCAGGTCGCCGATGATCGCGCGGACCCGCGCGCGTTCGTCCTCGTCGAGGCCGCTCCAGAACTCCCGCTCGGAGTCGTACCAGATGCGGGTCACCGGCTCGCGCAGGGCGCGTCCGGCGTCGGTCAGCCACACGCGGACGAGACGGGCGTCGGAGGGGTCGCGCTCGCGGCGTACGAGCCCGGACCGCTCCAGACCGCTCACGACCTTGGTCACCGCGGGGGCCGACACGCCCGTGCGCGTCGCGAGGTCGGCGGAGGTGACGCCGTCCTCCCGCCAGAGCTGGGCGAGGTAGAACTCCTGCCCCAGGTGCAGCCCGTGCCGTTCCAGCCCCCCGGCGAGGACGGTCTTGTACCGCCCGAGCACCCGGATCAGCCGGTAGGACGGGCTGTCGAGCAGCGAACGTTCCACCTGATCAGCGTAACCGTCGGCCTCGGCCGCGACCGGCGAGGCGGGGGCGGGATATCGGCGTGACGGCCGCTCGGAACCTCCTGCAAGATGGCCCGGGGCCTCCTGCCGGACGAGGGTGGGCCGCCCTGACCATGAACGCGAGACACCGCGCTTAACGAGATATATCGTGGTTTCGCCCACAGGTGACGCCCCGGAGGGCCAGGCAAAGGGAGGACGGCTCGTGCGGATCGGGCTGCTGGGCCCCCTCGAGGTGGCCGACGCCGCCGGCCGGCCGGTCGAGGTCGGGGGAGCCCGCCTGCGCACCCTGCTCATCCTGCTGGCCCTCGACGCCGGCCGGGTGGTGACCGCGGAGCGGCTCGTCGACGGGATCTGGGGCGACACGCCTCCCTCCGGAGCGGCCAACGCCCTGCAGTCACTGATCTCGCGCCTGCGGCGCACGGTGCCCGAGCTGGTGATCGAGTCGCACCCCTCGGGCTACCGGCTCGTCCTGGACGGCGCCGGTGCCGTCGACGTCGTCGAGTTCGACCGGCTCGCCGCCCGCGGCCAGGCGTTGCTGGCCGACGATCCGGCCGGCGCCGCCGACGCGTTCGCCGAGGCGCTGCGGCTCTGGCGCGGCCCCGCCCTCGCCGACGTCGCCGACGCCGACTTCGCCCGCGGGCACGTCTCCCGTCTCACCGAGCGGCACCTGGGCGTCGTCGAGGACCACATCGAGGCGCGGCTCCGGCTCGGCCGCGCCGACGTCGCCGAACTGGAGGCCCTGGTCGCCGCCCATCCGCTCCGCGAGCGGCTGCGCGCGCGGTACATGCGCGCCCTGAGCGCCGCGGGGCGGCAGGCCGACGCGCTGGCCACGTTCGAGGACGCGCGCCGTACGCTCGCCGAGGAGCTCGGCGTCGACCCGTCGGAGGAGCTGCGGGAGGCACATCTCGACGTGCTGCGCGGCGCGCCCGCCGGACCGCGCCCGGCCGCCCGCACCAACCTGCGCGCCCGGCTCACGAGCTTCATCGGCCGTGAGAAGGAGATCGGCCGGGTCGCGGCGCTCCTGGGGGACAACCGCCTCGTCACGCTGACCGGGCCCGGCGGGGCCGGCAAGACCCGGCTCGCGGTCGAGTCCGCCGAACGCCTGGCCGAGCGCATGCCGGGCGGCGTCTGGCTGGTCGAGCTGGCCCCCGTCGGCGACGCGGCCGAGGTGCCGCACGCCCTGCTCGGCGCGCTGGGCGTGCGCGAGCGTGCGCTGATCGGCACCATGCGGGGTACGGCCCCTGCCCCGACCGACCCGGTGGAGCGGCTCGTCGCCGCGCTGTCCGGCGAGCGGTTGCTGATCGTGCTGGACAACTGCGAGCACCTCATCGACGCGTGCGCCCGGCTCGCCGACCGCATCCTGGCCGACTGCCCCGGGGTGCGCGTCCTCGCCACCAGCCGCGAGGCGCTCGGCATCACCGGTGAGACGCTGTGTCCGGTGCCGCCGCTGGCCTTCCCGGACACCGCCGCCGGCGACGTGCTCGACTACCCGGCCGTACGCCTGCTGGCCGAGCGCGGCGCCGCCGTACGTCCCGGCTTCACCGTCGACGCCGACCTCGACGCGGCCCTCGCCGTCTGCCGCCGCCTCGACGGCATGCCGCTGGCGATCGAGCTGGCTGCCGCGCGCCTGCGCACGATGACCCTCACGCAGATCGCCGGTCGTCTCGACGACCGGTTCCGGCTGCTCACCGGCGGCAGCCGTACGGCGCTGCCGCGCCACCAGACCCTGCGCGCGGTGGTCGACTGGAGCTGGGATCTGCTGGACGAGCCCGAGCAGGTGCTGTTGCGCCGGATGTCGGTCTTCGCCGGCGGCGCCACCCTGGAGAGCGTCGAGGAGGTCTGCGGCGACGACGTCCTCGACGCCCTCATCGGGCTGGTGGAGAAGTCGCTCGTCGTCGTGGACGGCGCCGGCCGCTACCGGATGCTGGAGACCATTCGCGCCTACAGCGCGGGCCGCCTGTCCCAGGCGGGTGAGGCCCGGCGCGTACGGCGGGCGCACGCGCACCACTTCCTCGAACTCGCCGAGACCGCCGAGCCCTTCCTGCGCACGCGTGACCAGCTGGAGTGGCTGCGGGGGCTCGACGCCGAGTACGACAACCTGCAGTCGGCGCTGCGCTGGGCCATCGACGTCAACGACACGGCGCTCGCGGTCCGCTATGTCGCCGCGCTCGGCTGGTACTGGTTCCTGCGCGGCCAGCGGACCGACGGAGAAGAACTCGCCGCCGAGGCGGTCGCCCTGCCCGGTGAGGGGCCGAGCCACGCACGGGCGCTGGCCTCCGTGTACTGGCTGCTCGGCGCCATCGGCAACACCGAGCTCGACGCGTCCGACCGGGCCGCCCTCCGCGACCGGCTCAGGGCGGTCGTGGAGGCGAGCCGCCGCCTCGACCCGGGCCGTCTGCACCCCGTGCTGCGCGCCGCACCGGCGATCCTGCGGTTCGCCGAAGACCGCTCAGAGGACGCGACGGCCGAGATGGAGGTGCTCCTGACGGCGCGTGACCCGTGGCTGCGGGCGGCGGGCCACATGATGCGCGGGCACGGGCTGATCAACATGGGTGAGGTGGACGACGTCGAGGCGACGTTCCGCACCGCGCTGGAGGGGTTCCGCGCCCTCGGCGAGCGCTGGGGCCTGTCGATGGCGCTGACCGGGCTCGCCGAGGTCGCGCTCTGGAAGGGCGAGACGGTGGCGGCCAAGAATCACGTCGAGGAGGCCCTCCGCCACACCATCGAACTCGGCAGCCACGACGGCGCGAGCTTCCTGCGGATCCGGCTCGCCCAGGCCTACAGCGCGGCCGGCGATGACGACAGGGCGCGGGCCGAGCTGGACGCGGCCATCCGTGGCGCCCGGGGACGCAGCACGCCCGAGGATCTCGCCTTCGTCCGCTTCACGCTCGGCGAGTTCGCGCTGCGCGAGGGCGACCTGCCGACCGCGCGCGACCACCTCAAGACCGCGGTCGACCATCACCGGGAGGGCGGACCACCGCAGTTCGGCGCCATGATCAACTCCCAGCTCGGGCTCCTGCACGCGCGGGAGGGCGACACGGACGCCGCGCTCGCCCGGCACGCCGAGGCCCTCCGGCTGGCCGCGGCGGCGTACGACGCGCCGATCATCGGGCAGGCCCTCGTCGGCTTCGCGGACCTGGCCGCCCGTACGGGCGAGCCGGAGCGCGCGGCGACGTTGCTCGGCGCCGCCGTCGCCGTACGCGGCATCGAGGACCGGTCGCTCGCCGACCCGCCGCGCATCGAGCGGGCCGTACGCGAGGCGATCGGCGACACGCGCTTCGCCGCGGCGTACGCCCGGGGCCGGGCGATGGACCGCGCGTCCGCGTGCGCGTACGCGAACGAGGAGGCGGCCGGCTCGCGGGCGTGACGCGTCCCGGCCGGTTCGGCTCCCGGCCGAGGGCGACGCGGCGAGGCACCGCCTGACGATGGCGGAGAAGCCCTCGTTGTGGGACGGGCCCGAGGTCCGTCCCACAACGAGGGCTTTGAAGACCCCGGGCCGCCGCCTCCTTCAGATGCGGCGGCGCAGGGCGCGCACCGCGAGCGGGGCGAAGACGACGGCGACGACGAGGGCCGAGACGATGCTCTGGGTCACCGGAGTCGCGACCGCGCCGCCGTTGATCAGCCCGCGGGTGGCGTCCGCGAGGAAGGACACCGGGTTGATCTTGGCCCAGGCCTGCATCCAACCCGGCATGGTGTGCACGTTCACGAACGCGCTGCTGGAGAAGCTCATCGGAAAGATCGTGGCGAAGCCGAAGATCTGCACCTTCTCCGGCGCGCTCACCAGGACGCCGATCAGCACCGACACCCAGGAGACCGCGAACGACATCACGACCAACAGCAGGAGGGCGCCGGCCACCCCGGCCAGGTCGGTCTTGACCCGGAAGCCGATGACGATGCCGACCAGCAGCAGCATGCCCATCGACCACACCTGCTTGACCGTGTCCGCGGCGATCCGGCCCGCCAGCGGCGCCATGCGCGAGATCGGCAGGGCGCGCAGCCGGTCGAAGACGCCCTTGGTGATGTCGGTGTTCAGGCCGACGCCGGTGTTCAGGGTGGCGAACAGCGCGTTCTGGGCGATGATGCCGGGCAGCGCGTACTGCAGGTAGGCGGTCGGGTGCCCGCCGGCCATTTGTCCGCCGAACACGTACGTGAACAGCAGCACGAACATGATCGGCTGGATGCTGAGGTCGATCAGTTCCATCGGGTTGTGCTTGATCTGCACGAGCGTGCGCCAGGCGAGCGTCAGCGAGTGCCGTACGGTGCCGAGCGGGCTGACGCGCGAGGACAGCGCACGCGGGGCGGTCACGGTCGCCGTGGTCATGAGACCTCCTCCGCCCCACCCCACGAAAACGCTCCGCGAGCTCCGCCTTTCCGCGGGGACCCCGGGATCGGGGGGATGACCAGGGTGCTGTGCTTGTCGATCCGGCTTCGCTCGGTCATGAGGGGCTCCCTTCGGTGACGAGTTCGGGTGCGAGTTCCTCGGCGCGGTGGCCGGTCAGGACGAGGAAGACCTCGTCGAGGCTGGACCGGCGCAGTGCCAGCTCGCCCACGAGCACGCCCGCGTCGTCGAGGTGACGGACGACCTTCGGCAGCACGCCGGGGTCGGTGACCGGCGCCGTGATCAGGTCGCCGTCCATCTGGATTCCCTGGCCGACGACCATGCTGACCAGCCCGGCGACGGTCTCGCGGTCGCGTGTGTCGACCGGCCGCACCTGGAGGACCTGGCCGCCGACCTGGTTCTTCAGCTCGTCCGGTGTGCCCTGGGCGATGACCTTGCCGTGGTCGATGACGGCGATGTCGTCGGCGAGCTGGTCGGCCTCCTCCAGGTACTGCGTGGTGAGCAGCACGGTCACGCCGTCGTCCACGAGCCCGCGCACGGTGTCCCACAGCCCGCTGCGGGCGTGCGGGTCCAGGCCGGTGGTGGGTTCGTCCAGGAACAGCACCGACGGCCGTCCGACGAGGCTGGCGGCCAGGTCGAGGCGGCGGCGCATGCCACCGGAGTACGTCTTGGCCGCGCGGTCGCGTGCGTCCCACAGGTCGAACCGCTCCAGCAACTCGGCGGCGCGCGCCTTGGCCTCCCGGCGCGGGATCTCCAGCAACCGCCCGATCATGACGAGGTTCTCGGTGCCGGTGAGCATCTCGTCGACGGACGCGTACTGGCCGGTCAGCCCGATGAGCTGACGGACCCGGTGCGCGTCGCGCACGACGTCGTACCCGCCGACCGTCGCCCGCCCCGCGTCGGGCCGGAGCAGGGTCGCCAGGACCCGCACCGCGGTGGTCTTGCCGGCCCCGTTGGGGCCGAGCACGCCCAGGACGCTGCCGTTACGTGCCGCGAGGTCCACTCCGTCGAGAGCGACCGTATCGCCGAAGCGCTTCACCAGGCCCTCGGCCTGGATCGCATAAGTCATGGGCTCTCCCCGTGAACTGTGATGTGTTCTCGACAGCACTGTCCACGGGGAAGCTGGCATCCCACGCACATTCGCCTGACATCCGCTGATACGTGCCTGAGACGGCGCATGCCCGCCGGTGGGCGGTACGGGCACCACGCCGCTCCTCCGGCTCCCGTACGGCGGCGGGTCCCGGGTGCCCGGGGCGCGACCGTTCGCGTCAGGGGGCCGTGAGGAGCGGAGCCCGTTACTCGGGGCGGCGGGCGCCGAACATGATCTCGTCCCAGGACGGGACCGAGGCCCGCTTGCTCCGCGACTTCTTGCGCGCCGGACGCTTCTCCTGGGCGGGCGGAGGCGTGGCCTTGCCGCCGCCCGCGGCTGCCGCGGCGGCCGGCTGCTCGGTCGTGGTCTCCGCCGCCGGGGCCTCGGCGGGCTTCGGCTGCTTCGGCGGGGCGGGCTTCGGCGCGCTGGGCTTCGGCTGGGCCGGTCCCCGCGCGGCGGGCTTCTGCGGCGCGGCCTTCGGCTCGGCCGGCTTGGACGCGGGCTTGCGGACGGCGGGCTCGCGCTTGGCGGCCGGGCGCGCGGGTTCGCCGCGCGACGGGCGCGGGGCCGGCGTGGGCTCCTCGGCGGGCGGCGCCTGAGGCGCCGCGGCGGCGCTCTCGCGCGGCTCGGCGGGGTCCGTCTCGCGCGGACGTGCCGGAGTCGTCTCCCGCGGCTCGGCGGGCGAGGAAGGCGGAGCCGCCTCGCGAGCGGTCTCGCGCTGCGTCTCCTGCGGCGACGGCGGCACCGCCTCACGCGGCGTCACTTCACGCGGCGCCGTCTCCTCGCGCGCTGGGGCGGTCTCGCGCTGCGACGGCGCGCGGGACAGGCCGGTCTCGCGCGGCTCCTCCGGCTCTGGCCGTGGCACCTCCTGCCGCGGCACCTCGCGTACGAACGCGGGCTCCTCCGCCACCGGTGGTTCTTCCCGCGGCGCGGGGGCCGGTGCGGGCACGGGCGCGGGCGGCGCCTCCTCGCGTACGGGCTCGGTGACGACCTTCATCGCGCGCCGGGGGACGAACGGGGTGACGATGTCGTCCACCGGGTCGTCCAGCTCGAGCGAGGACAGCCGCGCGGCCTCCTCGTTGACGGCGGAGATGTGCCGGCGGCGCGGGTCGTAGGCCCACTCCGCGGCGTACGGGCGGCCGTCGTAGGAGAACGACAGCCGGACGCGCCAGGTGGAGTCCTCGCACTTGCGGGAGTCCCACTCGACCTCTTCCAGGTCGATGCCGCGCTTGCCGAGGCGCTCCTCGACGATCTCACCGAGCGCCGGCGCGGGCGCGGACTCGCCCTGACGGCGGATCGTCACGCGCTGGGCCTGCTGCGCCATGTACTCGCGTTCTTGCAGGACCGGTCCCTCGAACCAGCGGACACGCTCCACCGGGATACCGGCCGTCTCGGCGATCTCCTCCGCGGTCTCTCCAGCGCGGATGCGAGCCTGGATCTCCTTGGGACGCAAGGGACTCTCCACTTCGATCTCGTACTGGCCGAGGCGGGAGAAGTGCCCACGGACCGCGGCACGAAGCCGGTCGTCGACGGGCAGCGTGAACCGGGTGCCTCGGCCCGCGGTGGCCAGGACGAGGTACGAACCGTCCTCGCTGACCGCGACGAGGCGCAGCTCCTGCATGCGTGTCCTTTCGTGCCCTGTCCAACGTGGCTCGGGGCGCATGCGTGCCCTTCCCCCGGTCCCTTGAGTCTCTCGTCAGGACGCACCTGCCCGCCAGCACCGTACCCGGCATGTCCGAACATCGCCGTCCTCGCAACGTGATCCTGTCAAGTTCCCGCAGCGTCGTCCCAGCTTGCCTGTTCACCCGGGTGCGAGGTGGAGGGGTTGACGATTCTTGTGCATCCTTTTCCAGGCGATGTCGTTCGATGCCGTCGCGGGGGTGCCCCTGCCGCTCACTTACCGAAGATACGAGTCGTATATGCGTTAGCAAACCGCCTTTCGGGGTCGAGTCGGTCGCGGAGCGCCAGAAAGTCCCCGAAACGCGGATATACGCCCTCAAGATACGCCGCGTCGCGAGTGTGCAGCTTGCCCCAGTGCGGGCGGCCGCCCAGAGCGGTGAGCACCTCCTCCACGTCGCGGAAGTACCCCTCGTGAGCGGACGAGTGGAACACGTGGAAGGCCAGGAACGCGCTGTCGCGCCCGTACGCCATCGACAGCCAGGGGTTCTCCGGCGGCAGCAGGCGCACCTCGATGGGGAAGCCGATGCGCCGGCCGCTCCGCTCGATCACCGACCGTACCTCGCGCAACGCGTCGGCGAGCTCCTCGCGCGGGATCGCGTACTCCTGCTCCTTGAAGCGCACCCGCCGCGGGCTCGTGAAGACGCGGTCGGAGCGGTCGCGGTACGTACGGGCGCCCAGGGCGCGAGCCGAGATCCCGTTGATCGCCGGGATCGTGCCCGGGAACCGCGACCCGATCCGGTTGGCGAGCCCGAACACGGAGTTCGACAGGAATTCATCGTCCAGCCAGCGCCGGAACGCCGGCAGGGGCTCGGCCGGGCCGGCCACCCGGTTGTTGCGCTTGGTGAGGCACCCGTCGGTGTGCGGGAACCAGTAGAACTCGAAGTGCTCGTTGGCGGCGGCCAGGTCGTCGAGGCCTTCCAGCACCGCCTCCCAGCGCATCGGCTCCTCGCGCGCCTCCAGCACGAACGCGGGGACGGTGTGCCACGTGATCGCCGTCACGACGCCGAGCGACCCGAGCCCGGCGCGGGCGGCGTCGAACAGCTCCGCCCGCTCGTCGCGTGAGCAGGTCACCGTCGTGCCGTCGGCCAGCACCAGCTCGAGCCCGGCGATCTGCGAGACGAGCCCGGCGGCCTCCCGGCCGGTGCCGTGCGTCGCGGTCTGCGTCGCCCCCGCGAGGGTCTGCTCCTGGATGTCGCCCATGTTCGCCAGCGCGAGCCCGTGCGCCGCGAGATGCTCGTTGAACGCGCGGAGCGTCATGCCCGCCTCCGCGGTCACCAGCCCGGCGTCGGCGTCGACCGAACGCAGGGCGGTCAGGCCCTCCGGGCGCAGCAGCACACCTTCGGTGACGGCGGCGCCGGTGAAGGAGTGGCCGGTACCGACCATGCGGACGGTCAGTCCGTCGTCGGCCGCCGCCGTGACCGCGGCACCGACCTCCTCGGCGGAACGCGGGGTGACGACGCGGCGGGGGGCGGCGTGCTGGTTACCGGCCCAGTTCCGCCACACAGGGCTGGGTGAGGACATAATCCGAGATTTACTCACGTTAACTGCGTGGTCGGCAAGCCGTCGGGTTGTGGATGAGGTGCGGGGTCTGGCCGGGACCGGCCGGATTATGGGTAACTAGCGTCCGGGCACGTTCGTTGGGATGGTCGATGAGACGTTTCGCACGCAGACACTTGGCGCTCCGGGGAGTCCCGGCCGTGGTCGTGGCCATCGCGGTGGCGGCGACCGGCACCGTCGCGAGCGGTGCGGCGTACGTCATGACCTCCGAGCCCAAGGCCGAGCGGGCCACGCCGGGACGCGCCCCGGCCGCGGCGGCGCGCCCCACCACCGTCGTGCCCGCCTCCGAGCAGCCATCCGCGCTCAAGCACGTCGTGCCGCCGGACTTCCTCGTCATCTCGGGGCAGCCCGTGAGCAAGCGGCAACTCGCCAAGGTGTCCAAGCTCGCCCATGTCCGTGACGTCATCACCGTCGACGCCGGCGCCGTCCGCCTGCAGGGCGGGCAGGCCAACATGTTCGCCGTCGACCCCGTCCGCTTCCGCGCCTGGACACCGCTCGGCACCGCCACCGACGACGCGCTGTGGACCGCGCTCAGCCGCGACCAGTTCGTCGTCTCCGACGACGTGCAGCGGCAGCTCGGCCTCCGCTCCGGCATGCAGTACGCGATCCAGGGGCGCACCCAGCTCATGACGACGATGGGCGGGGCCGGGTCGCTCGGCCTGCCCGGCATCAACGTGCTCGTGGGGCGCACGACCGGGCGCCGGATCGGCCTGGTCCCCGACATCGGGCTCCTCGTCAACGCCCCCGGCGCCGACCTCGACGCCCTGCAGGGCGGGCTGCGCCGTGCGGTCGGCGCGCAGAGCCAGATCATCAACCTGCACGAGAAGCAGTACCAGCCGCAGACGAACAAGAAGGCGCCCCGCGGACGGCCGACCAGCTACCTGCAGCTGTACCAGCAGGCCGCGGGCACCTGCCCGGGCCTGTCGTGGACCGTGCTGGCGGCCATCGGCCAGATCGAGAGCGACCACGGGCGCAACGTCGGGCCCTCCAGCGCCGGAGCGCTCGGACCCATGCAGTTCATGCCGGCCACCTGGCGCTCGTACGGCGTGGACGGCGACGGTGACGGCAAGGCCGACATCATGGACCCCTTCGACGCCGTGCCCGCCGCCGCCAAGTACCTGTGCGCGAGCGGCGCCGGACGCGGCTCGCTGTCCAAGGCGATCTGGGCCTACAACCACTCGCAGGCGTACGTGAACGCGGTCCTGAACCTCGCCCACGCCTACGCGCGCCGTTTCTCGTGAGCCCCGGAGCGGGCACGCGCGCGCGGCTGGTTTGATGGAGGCATGGCCTACGACGCGTTGCTCCTGCTGTCCTTCGGCGGTCCGGAGGGGCCGGACGAGGTGATGCCGTTCCTGGAGAACGTCACGCGTGGCCGTGGCGTGCCGCGCGCGCGGCTGGAGGCCGTGGCCGAGCACTACCACCACTTCGGCGGCGTCAGCCCGATCAACCAGCAGTGCCGCGATCTGAAGGCCGCGATCGAGGCCGACTTCGCCGGCCACGGGCTCGACGTGCCGGTCTACTGGGGCAACCGCAACTGGCGGCCGTTCCTCGCCGACACGCTGCGCGAGATGAAGGCCGACGGCGTACGCCGGGCGGCGGCGTTCGTCACCTCCGCCTACAGCGGCTACTCCTGCTGCCGCCAGTACATCGAGGACATCGAGCGTGCCCGCGCCGAGGTCGACGGCGCGCCCGAGATCGACAAGCTGCGCACTTACTTCAACCACCCGGGCTTCGTCGAGCCGGTGATCGAGACCACCCGCGCCGCGTACGCGCGCCTCCCCGAGGACCTGCGCGACGAGGCGTCCCTGGTCTTCACCGCGCACAGCGTGCCGATGGCCCAGCCCGGCCGGGAGGCCTACGTCGAGGAGCTGAACGACGTGGCGGCCCTCGTCGCGGCGTCGGTCGCGCCCGAGCGGCCCTGGGCGCTGGTGTACCAGAGTCGCAGCGGCCCGCCCACCGTGCCCTGGCTCGAACCCGACGTCGGCGACCACCTGGAGAAGCTCCGCGCCGGCGGCACGCGCGCCGCGGTGATCGTGCCCATCGGCTTCGTCTCCGACCACATGGAGGTCAAGTTCGACCTCGACGTCGAGGCGGCCGAGCTGGCGACGCGCATCGGGCTGCGGATCGAGCGGGCCGCCACCGCCGGCACCCACCCGCGGTTCGTCGCGATGGTCCGCGAGCTCCTCCTCGAACGCGACGGCGCCGAACGCCCGGCGCTGGGCACGCTGGGACCCCGTCCGGACACGTGCGCCGAGACCTGCTGCCGCAGGCCGGCGTGACCACGCGGACGGGCACGTACGACGGGCCATCAGGGGGAGACGTGCACGACCTGCTCGAACTCGCGATCACCACGGCCGGCGCCGCGGGCACCATGCTCATCGACAAGCGCCCGGCCGACCTTCAGGTCGCGCACACCAAGTCGAGTCCGACCGACGTGGTCACCGAGATGGACCAGGCGGCCGAGCGGCTCATCATCGACCGGATCCGCGCCTCGCGTCCCGCCGACGCGTTCCTCGGCGAGGAGGGCGGTGCCGCGGCGGGCGCCAGCGGCGTGCGCTGGATCATCGATCCGATCGACGGCACCGTCAACTACCTCTACGGCCTGCCCGACTGGGCGGTGAGCATCGCGGCCGAGGTCGACGGCGAGGTCGTGGCCGGGGTCGTCGCCGTGCCGACACGCGGCGAGCTCTACACCGCGGCCCGCGGCGAGGGCGCCTACCTCGTCCGCCGCGACGGCTCCACCGAGAAGCTCCAGTGCAACGCGGGCGTGCCGCTGGAGCGCGCCCTCATCGCGACCGGCTTCGGCTACTCCGCGCAGCGCCGCGCCCACCAGGCCGAGGTGCTGCTCGGCGTGCTGCCCCGCGTACGCGACATCCGGCGGGCCGGCTCGGCCGCCGTCGACCTGTGCTCGGTGGCCACGGGACGCGTCGACGGCTACTTCGAACGCGGACCACACGAGTGGGACATCGCCGCCGGCGGGCTGATCGTACGGGAGGCCGGCGGCGCCATCGGCGGCCTGAACGGGCGGCCCGCGAGCGTCGAGATGACCATCTCGGCCGGGCCGGGCCTGTACGAGGAGCTGCACGACCTGCTCGTTCCGCTGGGGCCCGAGCGCGACTGACGTCCGGCCGGCGTCGCCGGCCACCGCGGCGGCATGGCCGGATGGTCGAGACGGCTCCGGGCGCGGCCCCACGCGCACGTGGGGCCGCGCCCGTTCGATCAATGCGCCGGCGGTGATCCCTCCGCTGTGGGGCCGCCGGCCGATGACCGTTCGCCGGGACCGTCTCGGTCTCGTCCTTCGGGGCGCCTCAGGCGCAGCGCGGGACGTCGATGCCGTGGCTCGCGGCGGTACGGCGAAGATCGTCGATCTCGGCCCGCTGGGCCTCGGCCAAGAGATCGTCGCCGGTGTCGTGGGCCGCTCGTAGCGACTCGTACGCGTCGTTCAGACGCTGGTGGATCGTCGTCGACAACTCGCCCACACGGTCTCCCTTCAAAAAAGAGGTGAAGAGCGGTCTACCCATGTCACGGTCGCCGCTAAACCTGCGAATACCCTGGACTTGCTTATCGGACACTTACGCCGCGTGTGACATAACAGATACCGCCGGTCCAGCGCGCGGCTGTCCAAGGGGGTGGATACAGGTGAGGGTCCTGGTCGTCGAGGACGAACGCGTGCTCGCGGACACCATCGCCACCGGGCTGAGGCGTGAGGCGATGGCCGTGGACGTCGCGTACGACGGCGCCGCCGCGCTGGAGCGGACCAGTGTCAACGACTACGACGTCGTCGTGCTCGACCGCGATCTGCCGCGGGTGCACGGCGACGAGGTGTGCCGTCGACTCGTGGCCGACGGCACCAGCACGCGGGTGCTCATGCTCACCGCGGCCGGGGAGCTCGACGACAAGGTCGAGGGGCTCACCATCGGCGCCGACGACTACCTCGCCAAACCGTTCGCGTTCGCCGAGCTGATCGCCCGCATCCGCGCCCTCGGCCGCCGCTCCGCGCCGCCGCTGCCGCCCGTGCTCGAACGCGCGGACGTGCGCCTCGACCCGGCGCGTCGCGTGGTCACGCGCGGCGGGCGGCCGATCGAGCTGACCCCCAAGGAGTTCGCCGTCCTGGAGGTGCTGATGCGCGGGCAGGGCACCGTGATCAGCGCCGAGCACCTGCTGGAGAAGGCCTGGGACGAGAACATCGACCCGTTCACCAACGTCGTACGCGTGACGATGATGACGCTTCGCAAGAAGCTCGGTGACCCGCAGGTCATCGAGACCGTGCCCGGCGCGGGGTACCGCCTTTGAGCCCCTCGCCGAACGCCGTGACCCGCCGGATGACGGTGCGTCTCCGCCTGACGCTGCTGTACGGCGGTCTCTTCTTCGCCGCCGGCTTCCTGCTGCTGACGGTCGCGTACGTGCTGGTGACCAACATCCTGGAGGGGCTGCCGATCGAGGTCCGCACCACCGACCCGTTCGGCATCTCCCAGCAGGAGCAGCAGGCGATCCGGCAGAGCTTCATCGACAACGCCCAGCACCGGCTCATCACGCAGTCCGCGTTCGCGTTGATCGGCGTGGGGCTCATCGCGCTGGCCCTCGGCTGGTTCGTGGCGGACCGGGCGCTCGCCCCGCTGCAGAAGGTCACCGCGACCGCGCGCAAGCTGTCGGAGAGCACCCTGCACGAGCGCATCGCCCTGCAGGGCCCCGAAGACGAGATCAAGGAGCTGGCCGACACCTTCGACGCGATGCTGGAGCGCCTCAACGAGGCGTTCGACGCGCAACGCCGTTTCGTCGGCAACGCCTCGCACGAGCTGCGCACCCCGCTGGCGATCAACCGCACCCTGCTCGAGGTGGCACTCACCGATCCGGAGGCGTCGGAGGACCTGCGCAGCGTGGGCCGTACGCTGCTCGCCAACAACGCGCGGCACGAGCGGCTGATCGAGGGGCTGCTCCTGCTCGCCCGCAGCGAGCGCGAGCTGACCACGCGCACCGCCGTCGACCTGAGCGACGTCGCCACGATGGTGCTGAAGACCTCCGTGCGCGAGGACCGGCCGGACGTCGAGATCGTCACCGAGCTCACCTCCGGGCCCACCATGGGCGACCCGGTCCTGCTCGAACATCTCGTCTCGAACCTGATCGACAACGCGGTCCGCTACAACGCCGACGACGGCATGGTCGTCGTCCGCACCGGGGTTCTCGACGGCTGGGCCACCTGCCAGGTGGAGAACACCGGTCCGGTGGTGCCCGCGTACGAGGTGCAGAGCCTCTTCGAACCCTTCCGCCGCCTCAACACCGACCGGATCGAGTCCTCCAAGGGCGCCGGCCTGGGCCTGTCGATCGTGCGCTCGGTGGCCGCCGCGCACGGCGGCACGGTCGTGGCCACGCCGCGTGAGGGCGGCGGCCTGATCGTGACCGTACGCCTGCCGAAGGCCTGAGGTTTCCAGGCCCGTGACCGCGTGACGCCCCCCGAGTGGCACCACGCGGTCACGGGAGTGCGGGGTCAGCCGGTGTAGGCGGCGAAGATCTTCGAGAACTCGTACGGCTGCTGCGGGATGTTCGTGCACTGGTAGAGCGCGCCGTTGCAGGCGTTGCGGTCGCGGGTCTCCTCCCAGAATCCCAGCGTGCCGATGTGGTGCTGCCCGGCGAAGCTCACGAGCCGGCGCGCGTCGCTCTGGTCGTACACGCTGCCGTCGTCGTTCTTGCCGAGCATCGGCGTGACGCCGACCATGGCCCAGATCTGCGCGTCGGACTTCCCGGTGAAGATCGTCTTGAGCTGGTCGTGCGTGGACTGGGCGGCCTGCGTCGCCGCGTCGCCGTCGTCGGTGCCGCTGCGGTAGTAGTCCATCGCCATGACGTTCACGGCGTCGGGGCCGGCTCCGGCGTTCTTGGCCGAGGTCACAACATTGAGGCCGTCGGCGGTCAGCCCCTCGGGCAGCACCGGCAGGGTGAGGGAGATCTTCAGGTTCGGATGGGTCTGCTTGAGCCGCGCCAGGGCCTGCGAGCGCCGGGAGATCGACGCGGAGTCGGCCGTGGCGGCGCCCTCGATGTCGAAGTCGGCGTACTTCGCGCCGTACGCGTCCACGACCGCGGCGTACTCGGTGTAGAGCGCGTCGACGCTGGAACAGGCCTGGGCGAGCTCGATCCCGGACGCGCCGCCGAAGGAGATCCGTACGTCGCCGCCGGCCGAGCGGAGCGCGGCGATCTCGTCCTTCTGCCAGGCCGTACGCGGATCGTAGGCGTTAAACCAGCTGGCCTTGCAGCCCGTGCCGGTCACGAAGCCGAGGGTGAACCCCTTGATCCCGGACGCCTGGGACATCTGGGTGAGCGAGGGCGTGGGCCAGGCGCCCATGTCGACGTAGGGGGAGACGGACGGCCAGTTGCCCGTGGCGGCGGAGGCGGAGGACGGCCCGACGGCGAGAACGGCCGGAGCGAGGGCGAGGCCGGCCAGCAGTCCGGCGGGCACCACCCTCGCGGCGAAGGGCTTGGGCAGGACCGCCGGGGAAGAACCGGCCCTGCGGGAGACGAACTTGGTCGAGGCGGCGGCGAGCTTGGCGAACAGGCGAATCACGTCGCACTCCTGGCGGGGAGAGGGATGGACGGACGGCCCCCGAAAAAGCTATTAGTAAGCTTTCCTATTGATTCCTATCGCGCCTTGACCGCGCGAGTCAAGCCGGGAAAGAGCGGTTACTTGCGGGCCGTCGTCGACAGGTTCGGGTAGCCGATGGAGTCCATGCCCAGGCCCACGAAGGCCTTGGTGTTGGCCACCCGGTACTGCACGTGGGAGTACAGCGGGATCAGCGCCATGTCGTCGAGCGCGATCTTCTCCGCGGCCTGGAGCCGCCTGGTGCGCTGCGTGGCGTCGGCCGTCGAGCGGGCGGCCTTCATCGCGTTGTCGAAGGCCGTGCTGCTGTAGCGCGCGTAGTTGCTGCCGCCCACCGACCCGTCGTCGCGGCGCTGGATCGAGTCGCTCGACAGGAGCGAGTCCAGGAAGTTCTCCGCCGACGGATAGTCGGCGACCCACGAGAACGGGTACAGGTCCTCGGCCTTGGCGCTCGCCTCGTCCTGGTAGAACTTCGTGATCGACAGTTTCCGCAGCTTGACGTTCCAGCCCAACTCCGACTTCAGCTGCTGCTGCACCACCGAGGCGAGCTGCGTGTAGGAGCTGCTGTCGCCGAGCGTCAGCGTCACCGACGCGCCGGGGCCGAGACCCGCCTGCTTGGCCAGTGACTTGGCCTTCGCCGTGTCGTGGACGCACGCCGTGCACCCGTTGGTCAGCGCGCCCGGGATCGCCGGGGGCACCATGGAGTTCGCGACCGGATACATCCCCTGGTAGGCGCCGGCGACGATGGCCTGGCGGTCCAAGGCGTACGACACCGCCTGGCGCGCCTCCTTGGTCTTCATCGCGCCCTTGTCGCCGATCGGCAGCAGGAACGTCATGCCGCCGATCGGGCCCTTGACCAGCTCGCCGTCGGAGGAGTGGCGGGCGACGGCGGCCGGGATCGAGGCCGACTGCAGCTCCGCCCAGTCGTACCGGCCGGAGTCGAAGCCGCTCAGCGCCACGCTGAGGTCGGAGACGAAGGTGGCGTCGACCTGGTCGAGCTTGGGCCTGGTGAACGCGTACGAGTCGTTCCGTACGAGCGTGAGACGCGCGTTCGGGGTGTAGGCACCGATCTTGAACGGCCCGTTCCCGATCGGCATCCGGTTGTAGCCGTCGTTGGACGCGTCGCCGGCCGCCGACGGCATCGGGACGAAGACCGGGGCCGCGACCCGCTTCTCGAAGTCGCAGTCCGGCCGGGTCAGCTTGACCTGGAGCACGTTCCCGTTCGCCGTGACGCCCGACATCGTCTGCGCCTTGCCCGCGACCACGTCGGCGTAGCCCTGGATGTCGTTCATCAGGTAGCCCTCGCCGCCGGTCTTGTTGCCGGCGGTGCGGTTCCAGCTCCGCGCGAACGCGGCGGCGTCGACGGGCTCGCCGTTGCTGAACGTCGTGCCCGAGCGGATGACGAACTTCCACTGCTCACACGCCGGATCCGAGGTGACCTGGCCGGCGAGCGCACGGACGACCGAGCCGTCCGGCCTGATCCGGCCCAGCCCGGTGTAGAGGTTCTCCACGACGAAGAAGTCGGCCGTGGTGATGGCGTTCGACGGGTCGATGTACTCCGGCGGCGACAGCGCCATTCGGAACGTTCCGCCGACCTTCCCGGCGGCCGTCGGGGTGGGGTTCGGGGAGTGGCCGCCGCCGGTGAGCTTGACGGCCGCGACCGTGCCGGCCGCGGCGAGCAGCACCAGCGCGGCGCCCGCGCCGGCCAGCACGCCCGGCCGGGTCCGGCGGCGCGGCGCGCGGCCGGGGTCGGTGTAACCGTTCGTGCCCGTCCCGGGCGGACGGTCGGCGGGCTGCGTGTCGGCGTTCCGCCCGTACGGCGGGGGAGTGTCCTGCCCCGGCCCGTACGGCGGTGGCGTGTCGTGGCCCGGTCCGTACGGCGGTGGCGTGTCGTGGCCCGGTCCGTACGGCGGCGGCGGGTTGGCGCCCGGTCCGTAGGGCGGCGGGGTGTTGGAACCCGGGCCGTACGGTGGCGGGGTGTTGGCGCCCGGCCCGTACGGCGGTGGCGTGTCGCGGCCGGGTGGGTACCCGCCCGGCGGGTACGCGGCGTACGGGGCGCCCGGCGGCGTCCACGGCGGCGGGTCGGTGTTCTGGGCCGCGACCTGGGCGCCCTGGTTGAGGACCTCGGTGGCGGGAGCCGGGTGGGCGCCCGGGAGCGAGACCCCGTCGTTGCTGAGCAGCCGGAGCAGCACCTGCTGGGCGGTCGGCCGCCGCCGGGGGTCCTTGGCCAGGCACGACGCCACGACGTCCCGCAGCGGGCCCATGAGCATGCCGAGCGCCGGCTCCTGGTGGACGATCCGGTTCATCACGGCCGGGATGGAGTCCTGGCCGAACGGGGGACCGCCCGTCGCGGCGTACACGATCGTGCCGGCCCAGGCGAAGACGTCGGTGGGCGGCCCGGCGACCTCACCGGAGATCTGCTCGGGCGACATGTACGACGGCGTGCCCACGGTCGTGCTGGTCAGCGTGCCGCCGGCGTCCAGAGCGCGTGCGATGCCGAAGTCGATCACTCGCGGCCCGTCCGCCGCGAGCAGGACGTTCGTCGGCTTGAAGTCGCGATGGACCACGCCGGCCTCGTGGATGGCCGCGAGCGCGGTCGCCGTGCCGATCGCCAGCCGCTGCAGCACGCCGCCCGAACGCGGGCCGTGCTCGTCCACGACCTCGCGCAGCGACGGGCCCTCGATGTACTCGCTCACCAGGTACGGGGCGTCGCCCTCGACGTCGGAGTCGATGATGCGCGCCGTGCAGAACGGCGCGACCCGCTTGGCGTTGGCCAGTTCCGCGGCGAACCTGGCCCGTGCCTTCACGTCACCGCTGAACTGCGCGTGCAGGAGCTTGACGGCCACCTGCTCGCCGTCCGGGTCCTCGCCGAGGTAGACGGTCCCCTGACCGCCCTCCCCGATACGCCCGGTCAGGCGGTAGGAGCCGAGCCGCTCGGGGTCGTTCGCCCGGAGAGGAGCGATCTCCGGCATGGGCGTCCCTCCCCAGGGTCACTGCTTGGTGAGCGTCCCGTTCGCGAACGAGCTTCCGAGTTCGGTCTTGCTGATCTCCCAGTTCATGGAGGAGCCGTTCAGCGTCATCGTCACGTACGAGGACGTCGGGCAGGTGCCGCCGGACTGGTTGAACAGGGTCTGACTGAAGACGACCTTGGTGTCGGTCGAGCTGTCGGCCTCCTCGAACATCGAGCCGGAGCAGTTGCCGTAGTCCGCCTTGCCGATCCGCGAGTCGGAGTTCAGCGTGATCGTGATGTTGAACGGCCGCTTGTCCGCACCGGAGTCGGTGTTGGTGCCGGTGCCCTTCCACGTGCCGACGTAGGAGTCCGGCACACCGTAGTGCGACGGGCTGTAGGTCGGCAGGGTGGACAGGTCGTGCTTGGTCTTGGACAGGAAACCGGCGGCGAGCGCGATCGGCAGGCCCACGACGAGCAGCAGGAACACCACGCAGCCGATGCCGATGAAGATCGGGACGTTCTTGTTCTTGCGCCGGGGCGGCGGCGGTGTGAACTGCGGCGGGGCCGGCGCGTGCCGCTGCTGCTGCCACGGCGGCGGCGTCTGCGGCCCCGGCATCATCATCGGCGGGTTCGGCGTCGCGGGGCCCGGCATCATCGGGGGCGGGGTGTTCACCAGCGGCGGCGGCGGTGGCGTGTGGACGATCGGCGGCGGAGGCGGCAGCTCGGCCGCGACCTGCGTGCCCTTGTCCAGCAGGTCCGCGCGGTCGGTCGAGGGGCCGGGCGTCGCGCCGACCTGGCCGAGCAGGCGCAGCAGCAGCTGGTGTGCGGCCGGCCTGCGCCGGGGGTTCTTGTCCAGCGCCGCGCCGACCAGCTCGCGCATGGTGCCGGTGAGGCGGGACAGGTCCGGCTCCTCGTTGAGGATCCGGTTGATGATCACCGGGAGGGTCTCGGCCTCGAACGGCGAGTGGCCCGTCGCGGCGAACATCATCGTGGCGCCCCAGGCGAAGATGTCCACGGCGGGCGTCAGGGGCTCGCCCGTGAGCTGCTCGGGCGCGAGGTATCCGGGGGTCCCGACCACCATGCCGGTGGCGGTGACGGAGCTCTGCTGGGAGTTGACCGAACGCGCGATGCCGAAGTCGACGACCCGGGGGCCGTCGGAGGCGAGGAGCACGTTGTTGGGCTTGAAGTCGCGGTGGACGATGCCGGCCTCGTGGATCGCGGCGAGCGCGGTCGCGGTGCCGATCGCGAGGCGCTCCAGGGCGGCGCCGCGGAAGGCGCCCTCCTGCAGGACCACGTCGTACAGCGGAGGGCCGTCGATGAACTCGCTGATGATGTAGGGCGGCCGGCCGTGCAGGTCATAGTCCAGGACCTGCGCGGTACAGAAAGGTGAGACCTTCTGCGCCGATTCGACCTCGCGGGCGAACCTCGTACGGGCAGACGAGTCGGCGTTCATCTGCTCGTGCAGAAGTTTGATCGCGACAGGGTCGCCGGAGCGCGACCGGCCGAGATAGACGGCCCCCTGGCCACCTTCCCCGAGCCTTCCGACTACTTGGTACTGCCCCAGCGAGGTCGGATCGCCCGGCTCCAGGGGAGCGGCATCCGGCATGTGTGACCCCCTCCAACAACCCTTATTCTTTGCACCCGCCAGGTCTATCCCGGCGGGAACGATATCGCGTTACCTGTGACGCACGTCGTGCTTATCCGGTTCATGGTTGTGAGAGGGGGAGCTGACGCCCGCCTGCTGCTGTGATGTCCGACACATCGGACATCCCCGGCGCGGGCGAGGGAAGAGGCCGTGTGACGCGACGTGGCTTGCGTGTTGCAGGGCAAATCCCGTGACAGAATTTCCCGCCCGGATCGGGCACAAGATGGGCTTCCCAAGCGTTAGACCCGCGCGACGGGGCGCATAACTATGGACCGAGGGGGATGGAGATAGAAGATGGCCACCGACTACGACAGTCCACGTAAGACCGACGACGACCTCAACGAGGACAGCCTGCAGGAGCTGCAGGCGCGCCGGGCTGACAAGAGCACGGGTGTCATCGACGAGGATCTGGACGCCGGTGAGGTCACTGAACTGCCGGGTGCCGACCTTTCGAACGAGGAGCTCAGCCTTCGCGTCCTGCCTCGGCAGGCGGATGAGTTCACGTGCGCCCGCTGCTTCCTCGTGCACCACCGCAGCCAGCTGGCCGAGGAGAAGAACGGCCAGTTGATCTGCCGTGAGTGCGCGGCCTGAGGCCGGGAGCGGTGGTGTCGGAGGGACCGGAGAGGGAGGTCGCCCGCTGGGGGGACGGAGACGACCGGCTCGGCCATGAGATGGCGGAGCTGGTCGGCCGGTTGTCCGCCGAGGATGACATGGACCGCGAGACCCGCGGCCGCCTGCTCGGACGCATCGCGCGCCTGATGGCCGCGAGCGCGCGCCGGGCAGGGGCCGCGGGCGTTGGACGGGGACGCTGGCTCACCGACACCTTCATGGAGATCGCTCCGCACGTTCCCGTGCGCGATCTCGAGACGCTGAGCCGCCACCACGACGGCCTGCGGGGCGAGGCCCTGGCCGACTCACTCGTACGCGCCGCGCAGCGGGCCACGACCGGCGTGGGCGCCGCGGGCGGAGCGCTCGCCGCGATCCAGTTCGCCGCGCCTCCGCTCCTGCTGAGCGCGCCGGCGCAGATCGTGGCCGAGACCGTGGTCGTCGCGACGATCGAGGTCAAGCTCATCGCTGAGCTGCACGAGGTCTACGGCGTCCAGGTCCCCGGCACCGGCACCGCCCGCGGCATGGTCTTCCTGCAGCTGTGGGCGCAGCAGCGGGGCTTCGACCCGATGCAGCCGGGCAGCGTGACGGCCGCGCTCGGCGTGGCGGCAAAGGCCGGCCTGCGCAAACGCCTGCTCCGCGTGTTCGGCCGTCACTTCACGACTCTCGGTCCGTTCCTGACCGGCGCCGTCGCGGGCGGGGCGCTCAACAACGCGGCGACCAAGCGGCTGGCCGAGAAGATCCGCGACGACCTGCGCGGCCGCCACGTCGAGCAGGTCCACCGCCCGTCCATCGAAGGCGGACGCTAGCCCCTGTCTGAATCCGGGCCGACTCCCTGCTCCGCCTTGTGACGCGAGCCTTGTGACGCGACGCCCGGACCCTGGCCGTCAGGCCTTCTTGACCTTGTCGGCGGCGCTTCGCAGGGCGGCGGGCAGCTCGCCGGTGCTGCTGTGCCAGCGCTTGGCCGCGGCGCGCGTCGCCAGCAGCCGCGCGACCTCCATGCCGACGCCGGTGACGACGGCCCAGCCGATCGCCTCCGCCAGCGCGACCTCCGGCGACTCGGGGTTGGTCGGCGGCTCCTTACCGGTGATCTGCTTCCAGCCGATCGTGATCGTCTTCCGGGCCACGAAGCCCGCGCCGAAAGCCGCCGCGCCGGCCAGCAGCCGCCAGCCCAGATCGCCCTTGTCCGCCATACCCGTCCCTCTCAGTGTTCCACCGGCCGGTGTCAGCTCCGAGCCTCTCACAGACGATCAACATAATGACGTCGGACCTGCCGTGGTCGGCCAATACCATTGGCGGCATGACAGAAAAGCCGCGTCCACCGGAGAAACCCACCCTCGACGGACTCGAGGCCAAGTGGGTAGACCTCTGGGACGAGAGCGGCGTCTACCGCTTCGACCGCTCGAAGCGGCGTGCGGAGATCTACTCGATCGACACCCCGCCGCCGACCGTCAGCGGCTCACTGCACGTCGGTCACGTCTTCTCCTACACCCACACCGACGCGATCGCCCGCTTCCAGCGCATGCGCGGCCGTGAGGTCTTCTACCCGATCGGCTGGGACGACAACGGCCTGCCCACCGAGCGCCGCGTGCAGAACTACTTCGGCGTGCGCTGTGATCCCTCGCTGCCGTACGACCCGTCGTTCGAGCCGCCGGACAAGCCCGGAAAGCAGATCCCGGTCTCCCGGCGTAACTTCGTCGAGCTGTGCAACCGGCTCACCGAGATCGACGAGAAGGCCTTCGAGGACGTCTGGCGCCGCGTCGGGCTCTCGGTGGACTGGTCGCTGCTCTACACCACGATCGGCGACGAGTCCCGCGCGACGGCCCAGCGGGCCTTCCTGCGCAACCTCGCGCGCGGCGAGGCGTACGTCGCCGAGGCGCCGACCCTGTGGGACGTCACCTTCCGTACGGCGGTGGCCCAGGCCGAGCTGGAGGACCGCGAGCAGCCGGGCGCCTTCCACCGCATCCGCTTCCACGCCGGCGACCGGCCGGTCTACATCGAGACCACCCGGCCCGAGCTCCTGCCCGCCTGCGTCGCGCTGGTGGCCCATCCCGACGACGAGCGCTACCGCGAGCTGGTCGGCACCACCGTGCGCACCCCGCTGTTCGGCGTCGAGGTGCCCGTCGTCGCCCACCACCTCGCCGAGCCGGACAAGGGCTCGGGCATCGCCATGATCTGTACGTTCGGCGACCTCACCGACGTGACGTGGTGGCGTGAGCTGAACCTCCCGACCCGGGCCGTCCTCGACTGGAACGGCCGCCTCCAGCCCGAGCCGCCCGAGGGCGTCGCCCCCGGCCCGTACGCCGAGCTGGCGGGCAAGACGGTCCACTCGGCCCGTGAGCGGGTGGTCGAGCTGCTGCGCGAGTCCGGCGACCTGGACGGCGAGCCCCGGCCGATCAGCCGGCCGGTCAAGTTCTACGAGAAGGGCACCAAGCCGCTCGAGATCGTCACCACCCGCCAGTGGTACATCCGCAACGGCGGGCGCGACGCGTCGCTGCGCGAGCGGCTTTTGGCGCGCGGCGCCGAGCTGACCTGGTACCCGCAGTACATGAAGGCCCGCTACGACAACTGGGTCGAGGGCCTGGCGGGCGACTGGCTGATCTCGCGGCAGCGGTTCTTCGGCGTGCCGATCCCGGTCTGGTACCCGCTCGACGCCGACGGCGAGCCGGTCCACTCCGCGCCGATCATCCCGGCGGAGGACACCCTGCCGGTCGACCCCTCCTCCGACGTGCCGCCCGGCTACACCGAGGACCAGCGCGGCAAGCCCGAGGGCTTCATCGGCGACCCGGACGTCATGGACACCTGGGCGACCTCCTCGCTGACCCCGCAGATCGCCGGCGGCTGGGAGCGCGACCCCGACCTGTTCGCGGCCGTCTTCCCGTACGACCTGCGGCCCCAGGCGCACGACATCATCCGCACCTGGCTGTTCTCCACGGTGGTGCGGGCGCACCTCGAGCACGACTCGCTGCCGTGGGCCGGCACCGCGCTGTCCGGCTGGATCCTCGACCCGGACCGCAAGAAGATGTCCAAGTCCAAGGGCAACGTCGTCACGCCGATGGACCTGCTGACCCAGCACGGCTCCGACGCGGTGCGCTACTGGGCGGCCAGCGGGCGGCTCGGCACCGACACCGCCTTCGACACCGGCCAGATCAAGGTCGGCCGGCGGCTGGCCATCAAGATCCTCAACGCCTCCAAGTTCGTGCTGGGGCTGGGCGAGGTGCCGGCCGGCACGCCCGTCACCGAGCCGCTCGACCTGTCGATGCTCGCCACCCTCGCCGACGTCGTTCGCGAGGCCACGGCCGCGTTCGAGGCCAACGACTACACCCGCGCGCTGGAGCGCACCGAGCGGTTCTTCTGGAACCTCTGCGACGACTACCTGGAGCTGGTCAAGGCCCGCGCGTACGGCGAGGAGGGCGACGATCCGGCCGCGGCGGCGTCGGCCCGCGCGGCGCTGCGCACGGCGCTGTCGGTCGTGCTCCGGCTGTTCGCGCCGGTCCTGCCGTTCGTCACCGAGGAGGTCTGGTCGTGGTGGCGCGAGGGCTCGGTGCACCGCGCCGCGTGGCCGGCCGAGGACGAGCTGCCCGGGGGCGGTGACCCCGCGGTGCTGGCCGCCACCTCCGACGTCCTCCGCCAGGTCCGGCGGGCCAAGTCCGCGGCGAAGGTCTCCATGCGGGCCGAGGTCGAGCGCGCAGCGGTCCGCGGCACCGACGTGGGGAAGCTGGCCCAGGCCGACCTGCGCGCCGCCGGCCGCATCGCGGATCTGCACCTGGAGGCGGCGCCGGAGGAGGGCTTCTCCGTCGACGTCACCCTGGCTCCCGCCGGCTGATCCTCCGTTTCCGGCCGCCCGCCGATGAGTTCCGGTGCGCCGGGAGGTCTGAAGCGGCGAAGGCCGGACCGAGGAGGACCGAGATGGGTGTTTCGTCAGGGCTGTCCCTTACGGGGCTGGACCGGATGCGGGAGGTGCTCGGGCGCGCGGTCGAGCGCGCCGAGGTGCCCGGGCTGGTCGCGCTGGTACACCGGCGCGGGGAGACGCACGTGATCGCGCTCGGCACGACCGAGGTCGGTGGCGACACGCCGATGGGACGCGACACGATCTTCCGCATCGCGTCACTGACCAAGCCGATCGTCGCCGTGGCCGGCCTGATCCTCATCGAAGAGTGCCGGCTGCGCCTGGACGATCCGGTGGACGACCTGCTGCCGGAGCTGGCCGACCGCCGTGTCCTGCGGCGGGTCGACGGTCCGCTGGATGACACCGTGCCCGCCGAACGGCCGATCACCGTACGCGACCTGATGACGTTCCGGCTCGGGCTCGGCGCGATCTTCGCCCCGCCGGGCACGTACCCGATCCAGCGCGCCCTCGCCGAGACGGGGGTGGACAGCGGCCCGGAGGGACCGTCCGTGGGCCCCGACGAATGGATCAAGCGGCTCGGCACGCTGCCGCTCGCACACCAGCCGGGCACGACGTGGATGTACCACACGTCGGCCGACGTGCTCGGGGTGCTGATCGCGCGTGCCGCCGGCCGGCCGCTGGGGGAGTTCCTGCGCGAGCGCGTCTTCGCGCCGCTCGGCATGGACGACACCGGCTACCACCTGCCCGCCGGAGAACTCGGCCGGCTGGCGGCGAGCTACACGACCGATCCGCGGACCGGCGCGCTGGTCCGCCGCTCCGACCCGCGCGACGACGCGTGGGACCGCCCGCCGGCCTTCCCCTCCGGCGGCGGCGGACCGGGCCTGCTCTCGACCGTGGACGACTACCTGGCGTTCTGCCGGATGCTCCTGAACAAGGGCCGGCACGACGGTGCCACCCGCATCCTGTCCCGGCCGGCGGTGGAGCTGATGACCACCGACCACCTCACGCCCCAGCAGAAGGCGGGCAACGAGGTGTTCTTGGGCTCGGGCGGCTGGGGGTTCGGCATCGCGGTGGACGGGGGCCGCGACGACCTGGCGACGCGGCCGGGCCGCTTCGGCTGGACCGGAGGGCTGGGCACGACGGCCTGCACCGATCCGTCCGAGGATCTCGTGGGCGTCCTGTTCACCCAGGCCGCGATGACGTCGCCGCGACCGCCACGGGTGTTCCAGGACTTCTGGACCTCCGCGTACGCGGCCATCGACGACTGAGCAGGAGCGCGCGGCCCGGTCTCACATGCCGCGTACGGACAGCAGGACCAGGGCGATGAGCACGGTCACGCCGATCGCGTTCGTCAGGAACGGCATGCGGGTCACGCGGCGGTCGTCCCACTCGTCGTGGCGGCTGGCGTAGCGTGCCGCCGCGGTCGCGGCGCGGCCGACTCCGAAGCCCGTGCCGGTCAGGATCGTCGGCACCGGTCCCTGGTGGGCGAGCAGCAACCCGAGCGCCACGACGTACGGGGCGCTCGCGGACACGAAGGTGCGCACGCCGGTGCCCAGCTCGAAGCCGAACTGCAGCGCGCCCCGCCGTATCCGGGCGCGCAGCACCTCCTGCGGGATCTGCCGGGCGTTCTGCGGCATCGGGATCCGTACCCACCCGGCCTCACGCGCGACGCCGAGGGCCGCCACGGCGATGAGGAGTCCGGTGCGTACCGCTTCCGGGAGGGGCGCCGCGAGGCCGGACAGCACCCACAGCACGGTCGCGCTGAGCGTGCCGCCGAGCAGCAGCCCGGCGGAGAAGACGGCGAGGACCTGGCCCTGCCGTACGGGAGCCCGCCAACCTGGCGAGAACAGCACGAAGTCGCTGTTACGCGTTCAAACCGAGCCGGACAGCGAATAGCCCGCGAGCGCCCCGACCGAGGCCCAGCACAGCACCGCGTGGCCGGCGGCGGCCGCCGCGACGGCCAGCAGGGCCAGCGCGGCGAACGGCAGCAACGGCTCGGTCAGCCCACGGCGCAGGCGTCCCGCGGGCAACGCCTCAGCTGCAGGCATACGCCCACCGGCAGATCGACTTGTACCAGGTGCCGGTGGCGCTCTTGGTCCAGCCGTCGTGGCAGCGCCAGGTCACGGACGTGGGGCAGTCTCCGCAGGGGTTCGCGTAGTGCCAGATCCAGCCGTCGTACTTGGAGCCGTAGCACTCGTTCGGCCGCAGCTTGTACTGGCCCGGGTCCGAGACACCCGACTTGTGGTAGCCGCGGTACTTGCCGCTCGTCCGGCACGCGTTGGGGTCGACGGTGCTGGGCCCGCAGCCGGGGGAGCAGTTGTGCGACTCCGCGTACGACGGGCATTTGCTGTAGATGTCGTAGTAGCCCGGGGTCAGGCCATGGGTGTAGGTGCCCGGGGTCCAGCCCGTCGTGCCGGGTCCCGAGGCCGCCAGGGCCTTGCGCGCCGGGGAGAAGACCCCCACGGCGACCAGCCCGGCCGTGGTGCCGGCGGCGATCACTCCGCCGAGCATGGACCGGCGGCCGACGCCTTCGGCGGTCGCCGCGGGCGGGCGGCGGCGTACGCGCTCGGCGCCCTCCGGGCGGGGGCCGCGCAGCGGGGGGACGCTGTCGAGGTCGAACATGGCCACTCCTCGTTCCGGCGGCCGGTCGTGGCCGCCTCAGATCTCAGCGCGTGCTGGGGTCCAGCTCCGCGTCGTCGTGCAGTCGTCCACCGGCGTCGGTGACCAGGGTGTGCAGGCCGCGGATCGACCCGACCGGCTCGGCCGTGCGGACCCGCCCGTCCGCGCCGATGATCACCCCGTACGGCGTGGCCGGCACCTGGTACGCCGTGAAGAGCTCGGCCTGGTGCGGCAGGATCGTCAGGTTCGCCGGCGGGTCCGCGCCGATCGGCTCCTCGGCGAAGATCGCCCTGGTCGCCGGGCCGCCGCGGAGGCCGAGCGCCTCCTGGAAGACGTCGTGGCAGACCGGGCAGTCCTCATTCAGGAACAGCAGGAGGGTCGCCTCGCCGGGCTCGGCCCGTACGACGTCCAGGGCGGGCGCGGGCGTGCCGGCCCGCAAACCGAGGTCGCGGCTGCGCGGCCCCCGCGTGAGATGGTGCACCTGACGCACCAGGCCGGAGACGACCAGGGCGAGCAGCACGAGCGCCACCCACGTCAGGAGCAGTGCGGTGGTCTCGAAACTCATGAGACGGCCTGCCTTTCGGGATCGAACATGGCCTGGGGCAGCAGCGAGAGCAGCACCGCGAACACGACGGAGGCCAGCACCACGATCGCGGTGTGGGTGCCGTGCTCCGGCGTCGTTCCGGTGACCGCCACGAGGGACGCGAGCGCGAGCGCGGCGGCGCGTCCGGCCACCCAGCCGCTCATCGGCGTGTCCCCGCCCGGACCGGTCGCACAGCCGCACGGCACGCTCGGCCGGGTGCGCAGGACGTACAGGCCATAGCCCGCGTAGCCGGCGAACAGGACCACGGCGCAGCCCGCCGCGAGCGTGAGGCTGTGCGGGCGCCCGGCCGCCACGGCGTAGCCCACGGCGGCCCCGAGCACGCCTTCGAGCGCGATGACGACGACCGCGACCGGCCACCGCAGCGGGCCGGGCACGACCCGGTGGGCGGCCAGCGCGGCCGGCAGCGTACGCGGGGCGCGCAGGTGCCCCGCGAACGCCAGCAGCAGGACGAGCGCGACGGTGCCGGCGCAGACGCCCGTGAGCATCTCGGTCATCAGGCGACGGTCTCGACCTTGAGCGCGGACAGCCGTGCCGGGACCTTGCTGGACACGTCCTCGTGCGGCAGCACGGTGACCATCGCGGAGGGCGTGGCGAGCACGAAGTAGGTGCTGTCGTCGTCGAGCGTGTCGCGGAACAGCTCGCCGTGCGGCAGCTTCGCGCCACGCCACGAGGGGAGCCGCCGCGCGGTCGTCTTGTTGAGCGCCGTCATCTGCAGCAGGCCGAGGTCGGGCACCTCCTTGACCATCTCGGCGGGTTCGGCGATGCCCGCGCGCTTGGGGTTGCGCGAGGCGACGGTGAGGCCGTCGGTGTGCTCGGTCACCCCGAGGAGCTGGAAGAGATGGACGGCGTCGGCGGGTTTGGCGTTGTACATCGGGACGAACAGCGAGAACCGCTTGCCCTCCCAGACCACGGCGAGCAGCTGGTCCTCCAGACCGGAGCGCTTGTCGTAGTCGGTGACCCGTACGGTGCGCAGCCGCCCGTTCGGCAGGGAGAACTCGTCGTCGAACCGGCTGACGCCGAGGTCGCGGGTCCATCCCGTCGCCACGGAATGCCCCCCGGAGGTCAGCTCATAGAGCCGGCCGTCGACGGCGTACCGGCCGACCGAGGTGAACGGCTCCCTGAGGTCGAGCCCCCCGGAGATCTGAAAGCGGTACCCGTCGAGGGACCGGTGTACGACGCTCGCGGGCCTGGCGTCGGCCATGACGAACCTCCCCGGAGGACGATGAACGAGACGTGAAGAACGGGATGTAAATCCGTGTACGTCGGGATCCCCGGCCGCGTCACCGCCGAACCGCGGCTGCCCGTATGTGGCCAAGGTCCGCCGTCGAGTGAACACCTAGGGCCACCAAGGCGTCGTCCCTGACGCGCCGGACATGACACGATGGGCCCGCCCGAGTTGACACGGGGAGTTCGGGTAGGGCCAGCGTCGGAGGAGAGACGTGACGGAACGGGATCCGCGGGTGCCACCGGCCCTGGCCGCCGCCGCGGCGTGGTGCTGGCGGCTCATCGTGATCGGCATCGTGGTCTACGCGGTCGTCAACATCATCGACCGGCTGCGCCTCGTGGTCCTGCCCTGCGCGGTCGCCCTGCTCCTGTGCGCCCTGCTGCAACCGGTGACCGACCGGCTGCGCCGCTGGATGCCCTCCCTGGCCGCCACCTGGCTGACCATGCTGCTGGCGTTCGCCGTGCTCGGCGGCGTCGGCACGTTCGTCGGCATCCAGGCCAACGACCAGTTCCCCCACCTCGTCGACCGCATCCAGCACACCGTCAAACAGGGGCAGCACTGGCTCGTCACCGGGCCGCTGCACCTGAAGAACTCCCAGCTGCAGTCGGCCATCGACGAGCTGCTCAAACAGCTCCAGCAGCAGCGCGGCAAGGTCGTGAACACCGTCTTCACCGGCGCCACCGTCGCCGGTGAGGTGATCGCGTCCATCGTGTTCCTGTTCTTCGTCACGTTCTTCCTGCTCAAGGACGGACGCGGCATCTGGAACTGGCTCATCCGCGGCTTCGGCCAGTACCGCGAGCGCTTCGACCGGGCCGGCCGCGCGGCGTGGGAGACGCTGTCGCAGTACGTCCACGGCACGGTGATCGTGGCGCTCATCCACTCGGTGGTCATCGCGGTCGTGCTGATCATCATGGGAGTGCCGCTGGTCGCGCCGCTCGCGGTCATCGTCTTCTTCGGCAGCTTCATCCCGATCGTCGGCATCCTGGTCGCCGGGGCGCTGGCGGTCATCGTCGTCTTCAGCGTCAAGGGCGGCATCGCCGCGCTCGTCTTCCTCGGCATCCTGGTCCTCGAACAGCAGCTGGAGGGGCACGTCCTGCAACCGCTCGTGGTCGGCCGGTGGGTGCGCTTCCACCCGCTCGCGATCATCCTCGCGATCACGATCGGCGGGGTGGTCGGCGGCATCCCGGGCGCCGCGGTCGCCGTGCCCACGGCCGCCGTCCTCTACCGCGCGGTGCCGGCGCTGCGCGACTCCTCCGAGCCGACGCCCGCCGATTCCCCGGCCAAGCCGCCGTCCCTCGCCGGTGGGCGCCTGCGTGCGGCGGGCACGCGCCGGGGCGCGCCGGCGCCCGAGGATCCGTCGGCCTCGCCCGAGGAGACGCGGTCCGAGGAGGCGCCGCCCGACGAATCGCGGGAGGAGGAGCCGCGCCCGGACGGGCCGCGGCCCACCTGAAAGCCTACGGCGGTGGGGGCTCTCGGACCCGCCGCCGTAGGCCGTGCACCGGCATCCGGCACGGAGCGCCGGATGCCGGTCGGTCCTCGCTTCTGGCCGTCGTTCCGGGCGCGGTCACCGGAAACAGTCCGTGCAGGCGGTAATGTCACGCCCTGTGACGTGCCGAAGGGCCCATGACGACGAGGTGAGACGTTGACCGTGGACGTACTGATCCAGCGACTGGACCCGGGCCTGCCCGCGCCCGCGTACGCGCATCCCGGTGACGCCGGGGCCGACCTGTGCGCAGCGCAGGACGTCGAGCTCGCGCCCGGTGAGCGCCAGATGGTGCCGACGGGGATCGCGATCGCCCTGCCCGACGGCTACGCGGCCTTCGTGCATCCGCGGTCCGGACTGGGGGCTAGATTGGGAGTGACGATCGTCAATGCCCCGGGCACCGTCGACGCGGGTTACCGGGGAGAGATCAAGGTCACCCTGCTGAACACCGATATCCGGAACACCGTCCGCCTGAAGCGCGGCGACCGCATCGCGCAGCTGGTCATCCAGCGTGTGGAGCGGGCGGTCTTCCATGAGGTCGAGACCCTGCCGGGGTCGGCCCGCGGAGACGGTGGATTCGGGTCCACCGGCGGGTACGCGGGGACAGTCCAAGGTCGCGTCGCGGGCGCGTCCGTCCAGCACAGCAGTGAAGGAGCGTGAGTCGTGTTTCGACGCCGTCGTCGGGACGATGAGCCCGAGAACGTCGAGCCGACCGAGGAGGAGACCGTCGCGGACGAGCCGGCCGAGCCCGACGATGAGCCCGCGGTCGTGTCGCACGGTGGTCCGTGGGACTCCGAGGCCGAAGGGGTTCCGGAGATGGAGCGCGTCGATTTCGGCGCGATCCAGGTGCCCATCGGGGAGGGCATCGAGATCCAGGTGAACGTCGAGGCCGTCGAGCAGGACGCCCAGGGCAACCCCGTGGGCGGCCGCATCGTCGCGATCACGATCGTGCACGGGGAGAGCGGGCTGCAGGTGCAGCCCTTCGCCGCGCCGAAGAAGAACGGGATCTGGGACGAGGTCCGCAAGGAGACCGCCGACGAGATCAAGCAGGCCGAGGGGGAGACCCAGGAGGCCGAGGGCCCGTTCGGCAAGGAGCTGCACGGCATGGTGCCGGTGGCCATCCCGGAGGAGATGCGCGACCAGGTCCCGGCCGAGATCGCCGAGCAGGGCTTCGGCTGGCAGCCGGTCCGCTTCATTGGCGTCGACGGCCCTCGCTGGTTCCTGCGCGGCGTGCTGAGCGGTGCCGCCCTGGAGGACCCGGAGCAGGCGGCGATCATGGAGCAGGTGTTCCAGCAGATCGTCGTGGTCCGGGGCGACGCCCCGATGCCGCCGCGTGAGCTGCTCGAGCTCTCGCTGCCGGCCGAGGCCCAGCAGGCGATGAACCCCGAGCAACAGGGCGAGGGAGACCGTCCGCCGCTCAACCCCTTCGAGCGCGGCCCGGAGATCACCGAGGTCCGCTGAGCTCGACAAGAAAACCCGCCACCGACGAAACCACCGGTGGCGGGTTTTCTCGAACTCATGTTCCCGTAATCATTCCATCGCCGCCGAGCCCTTCCCGGTGAGCTTCGATCCGGGGGACCTCGTCGGGCCGCGGCGGTCAGCGGGTTAGCAGGACGCCGGCGTAGGAGACGCCGGCGATCAACACCCAGGACGTCAGACCCAGCAGCAGGGCGCGGTGGCCGGTCCGCACCAGGAGGCGTACGCGTACGGCGGTGCCCAGGCCGAACAGGGCGGCGGCGAACAGCAGGTCCTTCACGACGCTCACGTCGTTCAGGAGGTCCGTGGGCACCTTGCCGGTCGAGCGGATCAAGACCATCGCCACGAATGCGATCAGGAAGACCGGCAGCACCGCGGGGCGACGGGTCCCGGACGCGGCGCCACGGCGGGCACGCAGGCCGATCACGGTCGTCACCGGGGCGAGCATGGCCACCCGGACCAGCTTGACCGTGATCGCCGGGACGACGGCCGCCGGGCCCAGGGCCGTGGCCGTCGCGACGACCTGGCCCACGTCGTGCACGCTGGCGCCGGCCCAGCGGCCCTCGTCGTACGCGGACAGGCCGAGCAGATGACCCAGCACCGGCATCACCGCGATCGCCAGGGTGCCGCACAGCATGACCACCGCGACCGCCGTCGCCGCATCGCCCTCCCTTTCACCGTCGTCGGTGCGATCCCCGGTCTCGCGGTCGCCGCGGTCGCCGCGGGCGCCGAGCACGCCGTCCACGGCCGCGACGGCCGACGCGCCGCAGATCGCACAACCGGCGGCGACCAGCAGCGACAGCCGGTGAGGCAAACCCATCAGCCGCCCCAGCCACGGCGTGCCGAGCAGGGTCGCGAGCAGCACGGCCACCGTCATGGCGATCGTCTGCCAGCCCAGCCCCGCGATGTCGCTCAGCGACACCTGGAGCCCGAGCAGCACCACGCCCGCCCGCATCAGCGTTCGCGCCGCGAACCGCGTCCCCGCCCGCGTCGCGTCGGGAAGGACCCCGGTGTTGACCGCGACGATGCCCAGCAGCAGGGCCGCCGTCAGCATCGGCACCGGGCCCGCCAGCCGATGCACGCACCAGGCCACCACGACCGCGACCGCGGACACCGCGAGACCCGGCGCGACGTTCCGTACGCGACGCGACCCGGTCGCCGGCGAGGTGCGGTGGGCATGGGGACGCGTCGTCGAAGTGGTCATGATCCTCAGGATCGGGCGCGTACGGAGGACGCACTAGCAGGTGTTGCGCTGGCAGGTCATAGGGTTCCTCTATGAGTCAACGTCTGCCGGACCTGGAGGCGCTCGAACTGCTCATCGCCGTCGCCGAGACGGGCAGCCTCGGGCAGGCGGCCGCGCGGCAGCGGATCAGTCAGCCGTCCGCCAGCGCCCGCATGCGCACGCTCGAACGCCGGCTGGGCGTTCGCCTGCTCGTACGCTCGCCCAGCGGTTCCCGGCTCACCTCGGCCGGGCTCGTGGTGACCGACTGGGCGAGGACCGTGCTCGAATCGGCGTACGCGCTGGTCGAGGGCGTCTCCGCCCTCCGCGCCCGCCAGCACGGCCGGCTACGCGTGGCCGCGAGCCTGACCATCGCCGAGAACCTGATGCCGGGCTGGCTCGTCACACTGCGGGACGTCGACCCGGACGTGCACGTCGAGCTGAACGTCGCCAACAGCGCCCACGTGATCGAGCGTCTGCGCGGCGGCGAGGCCGACCTGGGGTTCATCGAGGGCCGGGGCGCGCCGCGCGACCTGCACAGCCGCGCCGTGGCGCGCGACCGGCTCGTCGTCGTGGCGTCCCCGGCCCACCCGTGGTCGCGTAAACGACGCCCGCTGCGCCCCGTCGAACTCGCCACGACGCCGTTGCTGCTGCGCGAGGCGGGTTCGGGCACCCGCGAGACCCTGGAGGCGGCCCTGGCGCCGTACGGGGGAGTGACCGAGCCCGCGCTGGAGCTGGGCGGCACCGCCCCCCTGCGCATCGCGGCGGTCTCCGGCACGGCCCCGGCCGTACTGAGCGCCCTCGCCGTCGCGGACGAGATCGCGGCGGGCCGCCTGGCCGAGGTCCCCACCGAACTGAACCTGAACCGCGTCCTGCGCGCCGTCTGGCCCCGAGGCCGCGAACTCCCCGACGCCGCCGTACGCCTCCTCCGCGTCACCCGCGGCTGACCGCTCGACGGCCGTCGTTCAGTGCCCGGCCGGGATGCGGTGGGTGGGGCGTGGGTAGGCGGGGCGGAAGGCGAAGGTGTCCGGCTCGGGCGCCGCGTGTGTCCCGCAGGCCAGTTCCGCGGCGCGTACGGCGTCGGTGGTCGCCCGGTCCAGGGCCTCCGGTGTCCACGCGATCCGCAGGTTGAAAACCGCCCGGCCTCCGGACGCGCGTCCCGGGCCGGTGACGTCCAGCCGGGGTGTCCCGCCGGCCTCCGTCAGGCTCGCCTTCGTCAGCCCGCCGGGCGTGTCCAGGCTGAGCTTGGCGTGGCCGATCAGCGCGCCGGCGGACGCGCAGGCCGACGACAGTGTCATCAGTGCCGTCGTCGCCCATCGTGCCGGGTGGAAGCCGGACCCCGGTGCGGTCAGCGTCACCGCGTGGTTGAGCCAGGCCAGCGCCGCCTCCGCCGCGGCGTACCGGTCATAGTCCAGATCCGGGTCCTCGTCGGTGTCGGCGACCGGGTCCGCCAGGGCCGCCAGCAGCTCGGCGACCTCGCCGGACGCGGCCGAGTACGGCACCACGCGTGCGGCCGGGTAGCGTCGGCGGACGTCGGTCAGGAGGGCGGGCAGCCGGTCCTCCGGCACGGTGTCGGTCTTGTTCACGGCGATGACGTCCGCCTCGGCGAGCTGGTGGGCGTACAGGTACGCCAGGTCGGACTCCGCGCCGACGTCCCAGGCGCGGGCGAAGAGGCGGTAGCGGTCCGGGTCGACGACCGCGGTCAGCGGCGCGACGCGGAGCCGGTCGCCGTGGTAGCGGCGGAGCGGACGGACCACGGTGGCCCGCAGGTCGGTGCAGCTGCCGACGGCCTCGGCCAGCACGACGTCCACGCCGTCGTCCAGCAGGGAGGTCACGACCGTCGCGAGGTCCTCGAACCGGCAGCAGAAGCACCCGTCGGTCACCTCGGACACGCGCGACACCTCGGCGCGGGCGAGCCGGGTGTCGACGAGGTCGCGTCCCTGGTCGTTGGTGACCACCGCGACACGGCGGCCCTCGCCGGAGAACCGCCGGGCCGCCGCGAGCAGCGTGGTCGTCTTGCCGGCACCGAGGAAGCCACCGAAGGGGACGAACGTCGCCATGTCACGCTCCAAGAGTCGTTGACAGCGAGCCGAGGCTAACTTATTTTGCCCGAGAAATCGATTTCAGAAATCGATTTCTCACGAAGGGTGGGGAGCATGAACGATCACCACACGGACTGTTGCGGCGGCCGGTGCGGCGGCCACGGTGGCGGCGACGGCGGGCGCGTCAGCCGCCGTGGCTTCCTCAGCCTGTCGGCCGCCGCGGCAAGCGCCGCCGTACTCGCCGCGCACACCCGGGACGCGCTCGCGGCGGGCACGCTGCCGAACCGCTCGCTCGTGCCCGCCGCCAAGCCCATCCCCGCCGGCCTGCGCGAACGCGGCGTGCCGACCCGCTACACCGGCTCCGACCTGCGCTACATCGGCATGCCGGTGGGCGGCGGCTGCTGCGGTCAGGTCTACCTCGGCGGCGACGGCCGGCTCTGGTACTGGGACATCGACAACGGCCCGGCCGCGCCCGGCGCCGAGGCCGGCGGCAGCACCTACACCGCGCCGCGCGACCCGTTCTCCCCGTTCGGCCAGGGCGTCGTGATCAAGGCCACCGGCGACCGGGCGCGCCGCATCGACGGCGACGGGTTCGACGACGTCGCCTTCACCGGCCAGTACCCGATCGGCCGCGTCGACTACCGCGCCCAGAACTCTCCGGTCCGGGTCCACCTCGACGCCTACTCGCCGTTCGTGCCCGGGGAGGCCGACGACTCGACGCTGCCGGTCACCGTCCTCGCCTACACCGTCACCAACACGTCCTCGCGTTCCGTACGCGCCGAGCTCACCGCCTGGGCCGAGAACCCCGTCTGCCTGCGCGCCCGCTCACAGCAGCCGATCACGCTGTCCGGCGAGCGGGTCGGCGGCGAGGGCTTCGCGGGCGTGGAGTTCACCGCGGCCGCGGGCGAGGCCGCCCAGCCCCGGCCGGACATCGTGTTCGAGGACTGGGAGCGCACCACGTACGAGGGCTGGACCGTCGAGGGCGACGCGTTCGGTGCCGGACCGGTGCTCGCCGACCAGGTGCCGGACTACATGAAGCGCTTCGGCGACCTGCGCGTCTCCGGGCAGCGGTTCGTCACCTCGCACAACTTCCAGGCCGCGAACGGCGACGCGGGCCGGGCCGACGCGTACACCGGCAAGCTGACCAGCCAGGACTTCACCATCGAGCGCCGCTACGTCACCGTACGGGTGGGCGGCGGCGCCGACGCCGCGCACACCTGCGCCCGCGTCGTCGTGGACGGCGCCGTGGTCGCCTCCGTCACCGGCGACAACACCGAACCGCTCACCGTACGCGGCATGGACCTGATCCGCCATCAGGGCCGGACGGCCCGCATCGAGATCGTCGACGAGGCCACCGGCGGCTGGGGCCACGTGAACGTCGACCGGATCGTCTTCACCGACGTGCCACCCTCCCACCAGCCGATCGACACGCTCACCGACGGCGGCACGGTGACGCTCGCCGGGCTCGAGGCGGACGCCCGCGTACGCCCGTCGCTCGCGAAGTGGAGCACGCCGGAGGAGATCGCCGAGGCGGGCGCCGGGCCCGGCGAGATCGACGGCGGCCTGGGCACGATCGCCGGCGCGGTCACCGTGCCCGTACGGCTCCGCCCCGGGCAGAGCCGCACCGTACGGTTCGCCTACGCCTGGTACTTCCCGGTGCCGGATCGCGCCGCCCTGGCGTTCCTGTCCGGGAGTGCGACGCTGCGCCGCCACTACGCCGAGCGGTTCGACTCCGCGTCCGAGGTCATGCGCCACCTCGCCCGGGAGATCGGGCGGCTGGAGAAGGCCACCCGGAGCTGGGTCGACACCTGGTACACCGACGCGACACTGCCGCACTGGCTCCTCGAACGCACGCTCGCCACGGCGTCGACCCTGGCCACCTCCACCTGCCTGAAGTTCGCCGGCGGACGGTTCTACGCGTGGGAGGGCGTCGGCTGCTGCGCGGGCACCTGCGAGCACGTGTGGAACTACGCGCAGGCGATCGGCCGCCTGTTCCCCTCGCTGGAGCGCGACACGCGCGAACGCGTCGACCTGGGCGTCGGCTTCCACGCCGGCACGGGGGAGATCGGAAACCGGGCCGAGGCCGACATGGGCTGGGCCACCGACGGCCAGTGCGGCACGATCCTGCGGATCTACCGCGAACACCAGATGACGCGCGACACGGCGTTCCTGCGCCGCGTCTGGCCACGGACCAAGCAGGCACTGGGCTGGGTGATGAGCCGCGACGACCGGCAGGACGGCACGCTCGAAGGCCCGCAGCCCAACACGCTCGACGCCGTCTGGTACGGCGAGATCGCCTGGATGACCGGCATGTACGCCGCGGCGCTGTACGCCGGGGCGGAGATGGCCGATGAGATGGGCGACACGGCGTTCGCCAAGCGGTGCCGCACGCTCGCCGACTCCGGCTGTCGCTCGCTCGCCACCGACCTGTGGACGGGGGAGTACTTCATCCAGATCGTCGACCAGCACCATCCCGAGGCGGTCAACACCAACATCGGCTGCCACATCGACCAGATGTTCGGCCAGAGCCTGGCGCTCCAGCTCGGCCTGCCCCGGGTGTTCCCCGAGGACAAGGCGAAGACCGCCCTGGCCGGCATCTACCGGTACAACTACGTGCCCGACCCGGCGGCGTACCGTACGGACCATCCGCAGATCCCGGGCGGCCGGTGGTTCGCGACGGCGCACGAGCCCGCCGTGGTGATGACGACCTTCCCGCACGGCGGTGCCGACCAGGCGAACGGCGACCCGCCGAGCTGGTCGGCGAGTTACTTCAACGAGTCGTGGACCGGCCAGGAGTACCAGCTCGCCACGCAGATGGTCTACGAGGGGCTCGTCGACGAGGGCCTGACGGTCACGCGCGCCGTCCACGACCGGTACGCCGCGGGCAAGCGGAACCCGTACAACGAGATCGAGTGCAGCGAGCACTACGCACGGGCGATGGCGGGATACGGCGTGTACCTGGCCGCGTGCGGTTACTCCCACCACGGCCCGGCGGGCCGCCTCGGCTTCGCGCCGAAGGTGAGGCCGGAGGACTTCGCCGCGGCCTTCACCGCCGCCGGAGGCTGGGGCCTGTACCGGCAGCGCCGCGAGGGACACCGGCAGACGTGCGAGGTCGAGGTACGGCACGGCGAGGTGACCGTCCGCACCTTCACACTGGAACTGGCCACGCCTCCGGACCCGGCGCGCCTGAGGGTCACGGCCCACGGCCCGCGGGGCGACGTACGCGTCGCGTCGGCCCGCGTCGAGGGCGCGACCGTGGAGGTCACCTTCACCGCTCCTCTCACGATCGGCGCGGGGCATCACCTCCGCGTCGACGTCGCCGCCGACCGGTAGCCGCCGGGCTTCCACCCGCGCTTCACCGGAACGCCGCACGGCGACACGATCGGCGGCCGCTGGGAGGCCTGCCCCTGGCGTCGAGCTGGTCAGTCGTGCCCTGCTGATTTGCCAGACCGGCAAGTTCCCTTGCCGTCTCTGGGAAGGCTTCACATTCTCTGAGCATGACGAACATTCAGGAATCCTCACGCCGGCCCGCCGCGCCCAGCGGCCAGGAGGAGTTCGACGTTCTCGTGGTCGGCGGCGGCCTGTCAGGCTTGGGCGCCGCCCTCACCCTGGTTCGGGCGCGGCGTTCGGTCCTCGTCGTGGACGCCGGTCATCCGCGCAACGCCCCGGCGGCGCACGCCCACGGGTATCTCACCCGCGACGGCGTACCCCCGCTCGACCTGTTGAAGATCGGCCGAAGCGAAGTGCGTGGCTACGGCGGCACGATCATCGAGGGCGAGGTCACCTCGCTGGAGCGGCCGGCGGACGGCGGGTTCCAGGTCGCCCTGTCCGACGGCGCCGGCTACCGGGCGCGCCGGGTGCTGGTGACCACCGGCCTGGCCGACGAGTTGCCCGACATCCCGGGGCTGCGCGAGCGGTGGGGGCGCGATGTGGTGCACTGCCCGTACTGCTTCGGCTGGGAAGTGCGCGACCGGCCGCTCGCCGTGCTTGCCACCGGTCCGGTGGCCGCGATGCAGGCACTGATGTGGCGGCAGTGGAGCGACGATGTGATCCTCTTGCGGCACACCGCACCCGAACCGACCAGTGAGCAGCGGGAACAGCTGACCGCCCGCGGCATCAGTGTGGTGGAGGGCGAGGTGGTCGGCATCGAGGTCAAGGACGACGGCATCACCGGGGTGCGCCTGGCCTCGGGGGAGATCGTCCCGCGTGGTGTCGTGGTGGTCGGTCCGTGGTTCGCCGCCCGGCACGGGCTGCTCGACGGGGTGGGCGTCACCGTTGTGGAACACCCGGCCGGCATCGGCGAACAAGTGAAGGCCGGGCCGACCGGGCTTGCGGCACCAGGGGTGTATGTCGCGGGCAACGTCACCGACGTCACCGCCGGCGTGATGCAGTCCGCCGCGTCCGGTGTGACCGCGGCGGCGGCGATCAACGCCGACCTGACCACCGAGGACACCGCCCGCGCGGTCGCCCACTCCTGACGCCATAACGCCACACGCCTGCCATTACTCGTCGGGCGGACTGATGACCGCCCGGCCGCCCGGCACGTTGATTTCAGGTTCGAGCAGAGAGGTATGACCATGACAACCACCAACGCCGACAACAACGCCCGGTTCGTGCAGGAGTGGCGCGAATGGAGGGCCGGCTGGGAACGGTTCCTGACGGCGCCCTTCGGTTGGCTCGCTGCGACCGCCTCGAACTGGGTGGATGAGGAGCCGCGCCAATACCCTGACCTGCCGGGCCTGTGGTGGCAGGAAGGCAAGAAGCTCTTCGTCGATCCGCAAGGGCGGACGATGTCGTACGAAGGCGAGTCCTTCACCGAGGTCTGTGGTCTGGATCTGAGTGAGGCTCCGGATGACGTCCGGATAACCGCCGGCGATGTAGAGATAGGAGTCACCTACCGGGATCAGTACCTGGTCGTGACGTACGACCCGCAAGCGCCGGCGCGTAACGACTTCCGCGGTGTGCCGGTCTACGAGCCCGACCCTCGCTTTGTACTGAAGGGACGATTCGAACCCTATGAGGAAACGAAGTCGGTATCGCTCGACAGCGTCGGGACCGACAGTCACGTCTACGACTCGCCCGGCATCGTCAGGTTCACCTATGGCGACGAGGAGTACGCCCTTTCTCTCACCAGTTCGGTGAACGGGATGGCGGCGGTGTTCACCGACGCGACCAGTGGTGTCACCACCTACGGCGCGTGCCGCTCGCTGCTGATTCCCGAGCCTGACGAGGACGGAACGGTCGTGCTGGACTTCAATCGCGCGCTCAACCTTCCGTGCGCGTTCAATTACATGCCCGTCTGCCCCGTGGCTCCGCCGGAGAACCGACTTCCCTTCGCCATCGAGGCAGGCGAGCAGACCCCTGACGAGACGTCGAAGTGAATCTCGCGCGGAGCACCGTCGGCCTGGCGGGTGATCGAACGCGCCTGCGATGATTCGCTGCTGCCGTTCGGGTGGGTCACCGGCGACGAGGCCTACGGCGACAACGCCGAGCTGCGCCGGTGCCGCCGGAGCCTGAACTACGTGGTGCCAGCCCCGGCACCCCACACGCCACCGAATCCAGTGGTCACGCTGGCGACGCCGCCACCAAGCCCGCGCCCGCCGCTGCCCGTTAAAAGGGCGTTAAGGGGGTGAGGGGCGGCGCTAAGAGGGTGTCAACGACCGCCTTAACGGCCTATTGCAGCAGTTAACTCCTGGCTTAGCCCCCGATGAGGGGGGCCGATGGGCGGCATGTCCATCGTCACGTCCAGGAGGGTGCGATGACGCGCCTCGAATGTTCCGCGTGGCCGCTCGCGGGTGGCAGTGCGAGTGTGTTCGCGCTCGCCGTCGTGCTGGATCGGCTGCCGTGGCAGGTGGCGTTCGGTGCCGTGACCCTGGCGGTCGCGGCCTGGGCGTGGCCGAGCCCGCCGGTCGCCGGTGCCGGTGTCGGCGCCGTCGCCTGGCTGTGCGTCACGGGCTTCGACGTGCACCACTTCGGCGACATCGAGATAACCGGGAGCGGCGACGCCGCGCGGGCCGCGGTGCTCGTGTTCGCCGGTGTTCTGGTGGCCTCGGTGCGCGTGCTCGCCGAGGCGTACGGCCGGCGCCGGCGCACGGACCCGCTCTGGGTCCAGTTTCACGCGACCGCGCCGAAGCCCGAGGACGTCCCCGCGACGGGGCTCGAAGAGGCCGCACCCCGTACATCCGACAGAGGAACCGAGTGATGGCTGACCTGGTCTACGTCGTGCTGACAGTGGCGATCTTCGCGCTGTTCACCCTGGTCGTGAAGGCGGTGGAGCGGCTTTGAGGCGCATGTGCCGCGACCGGAACCGATCGCACATGGTGGCGGCGCGATGACCGCGGAGAACCTGATCGGGCTCGTCCTGTCCGTCGCGCTGTTCGTCTTCATGATCGTCGCCCTACTGTTCCCGGAGCGCTTCTAGATGAGCACCACGACCGCGGGGATCTGTTTCGCCGGATCCCTCGTCCTCGCTCTGGCCGTCGTGTACCGGCCGCTGGGCGACCACATGTACCGGGTGTTCACCGGCACCAGGCACACGCGCGCCGAGAAGCTGATCTACCGGCTGATCGGCGTACGGCCCGACGCCGAGCAGACCTGGGGCGTGTACGCCCGTGGAGTGCTGGCCTTCTCGGTCGTCTCCATCCTGTTGCTGTACGCCCTGCAGCGCCTGCAGAACCACCTCATGCTGAGCCTCGGCTTCAAGCCGGTCGTGGCGCACCAGGCCTGGAACACCGCGATCAGCTTCACCACCAACACGAACTGGCAGTCCTACTCCGGCGAGTCGACCATGGGCCATCTGGTGCAGATGGCCGGGCTGGCGGTGCAGAACTTCGTCTCGGCCGCCGTCGGCATCGCCGTCGCGATCGCCCTGGTCCGCGGGTTCGCCCGCAAGCGGACCGAGCACCTCGGCAACTTCTGGGTGGACCTCGTACGGGCCAACCTGCGCATCCTGCTGCCGATCGCCGTCGTCGGCGCGATCGCGCTGATCGCGGGCGGCGCCGTGCAGAACTTCCACGACCCGCACACGATCCAGACCCTCACCGGCGCCAAGCAGACGATCACCGGCGGCCCGGTGGCCTCGCAGGAGGTCATCAAGGAGCTCGGCACGAACGGCGGCGGCTTCTACAACGCCAACTCCGCCCACCCGTTCGAGAACCCGGCGACCTGGACGAACTGGATCGAGATCTTCCTGATCCTGATGATCAGTTTCAGCCTGCCCCGGACGTTCGGGCGGATGGTCGGCAGCAACAGGCAGGGCTACGCGATCGTCTCCGTGATGGCCGTTCTGGCGGTCATCAGCATGACGCTGATCATGTCGTTCCAGCTCGCCCACCACGGGACGGTGCCGACCGCGGTCGGTTCGTCCATGGAGGGCGTAGAGACGAGGTTCGGCGTGGCGAACTCCGCGACGTTCGCCGACGCGACCACGCTGACCTCCACCGGAGCCGTCGACTCCTTCCACGACTCCTACACCAGCCTCGGCGGCATGATGACGATGTTCAACATGATGCTGGGCGAGGTCGCGCCCGGCGGCACGGGCTCGGGCCTGTACGGCATGCTCATCCTGGCCGTGATCACGGTGTTCGTCGCCGGCCTGATGGTCGGCCGCACGCCGGAGTACCTCGGCAAGAAGATCGGCAGCCGTGAGATCAAGTTCGCCGCGGCGTACTTCCTGGTCACACCGGTCTGCGTGCTCGTCGGCACCGCCTTCGCGATGGCCCTCCCCGGCGAACGCGCGGGGATGCTGAACGGCGGCCCGCACGGTCTGTCGGAGGTGCTGTACGCCTTCACCTCCGCCTCGAACAACAACGGGTCGGCGTTCGCCGGCCTCACCGTCAACACGCCCTGGTACGACACCGCCCTCGGACTCGCGATGGTCTTCGGGCGATTCCTGCCGATGATCTTCGTCCTGGCGCTGGCCGGGTCGCTGGCGAAGCAGGGCCTGACCCCCGCGTCGGAGGGCACGCTGCCCACGCACCGGCCGCAGTTCGTGGCCATGGTCGCGGGCGTCACGGTCGTCCTCGTCGCTCTCACGTTCCTCCCGGCGCTCGCGCTCGGGCCGTTGGCCGAAGGAATCCACTGATGTCCACCCAAGTCGCCGAACCGCAGACGCCCGCCCCCGAGCCGCCGCCGGCGCAGCCGCACCGGGTCCAGGGCGGGCTGCTGGACCCCGCGCAGCTCGTGCGGTCGCTCCCGAACGCGGTGCGCAAGCTCGACCCGCGCACCATGTGGCGCAACCCCGTCATGTTCATCGTCGAGATCGGCGCGGTGTGGAGCACCGTGCTGGCGATCAGCGACCCGACCTGGTTCGGCTGGCTGATCGTGGTCTGGCTCTGGCTGACGGTGATCTTCGCGAACCTCGCCGAGGCGGTCGCGGAGGGGCGGGGAAAAGCCCAGGCCGACGCGCTGCGCCGGGCCAAGACCGACACGATGGCGCGCCGCCTGACCGGCTGGGCCCCGGGGCGGGCGGGCGAGGAGGAGCCCGTGCCGGCGCCCGAGCTGCGGCAGGGCGACCACGTGGTGGTCGAGGCGGGCCAGATCATCCCCGGTGACGGCGACGTCGTCGAGGGCATCGCCAGCGTCGACGAGTCGGCCATCACCGGTGAGTCGGCCCCGGTCATCCGCGAGTCGGGCGGCGACCGCAGCGCGGTCACCGGCGGCACGAAGGTGCTGTCCGACCGGATCGTCGTGAAGATCACCCAGCGGCCGGGGGAGAGCTTCATCGACAAGATGATCGGGCTGGTCGAGGGGGCGAACCGGCAGAAGACGCCGAACGAGGTCGCCCTCAACATCCTGCTCGCCTCGCTGACGATCATCTTCGTGATGGCGGTGGCCACGCTGCAGCCGCTGGCGATCTTCAGCAAGGCGACCCGGCCGGGCGTGCCGGACTCCCCGGCCCTGAACGCCCACGGCGTCACCGGCATCGTCCTGGTCTCGCTGCTGGTCTGCCTGATCCCCACGACGATCGGCGCGCTGCTGAGCGCGATCGGCATCGCCGGCATGGACCGGCTGGTCCAGCGGAACGTCCTCGCGATGAGCGGCCGGGCGGTCGAGGCGGCCGGCGACGTGAACACCCTGCTGCTGGACAAGACCGGCACCATCACGCTCGGCAACCGGCAGGCCGCGGAGTTCACCCCGGTCGACGGCGTGACCGCGGACCGGCTCGCCGACGCGGCCCAGCTGTCCAGCCTCGCCGACGAGACGCCCGAGGGCCGCTCGATCGTGGTGTTCGCCAAGACCGGGTACGGGCTGCGGGAGCGTACGCCGGGCGAGCTCGGCCACGCGAGCTGGATCGAGTTCACCGCCCAGACCCGGATGTCCGGCGTCGACCTGGCGACCGGGAACGGCGGCCGTCGGTCCCTGCGCAAGGGCGCCGCCACGGCGGTGATGAAGTGGGTCCGCGACAACGGCGGGCACCCCACGGACGAGGTCGGCCACATCGTCGACGGAATCTCGGCCAGCGGCGGGACACCGCTGGTGGTCGGCGAGGTCGTCGAGGAGTACGGGAGGACGACCGCGCACGTGCTCGGCGTCATCCACCTCAAGGACGTCGTCAAGGCCGGCATGCGCGAGCGCTTCGACGAGATGCGCCGCATGGGCATCCGCACCGTGATGATCACGGGCGACAACCCGCTCACCGCGAAGGCCATCGCGGACGAGGCCGGCGTCGACGACTTCCTCGCCGAGGCCAAGCCCGAGGACAAGATGGCGCTGATCAAAAGGGAGCAGGAGGGCGGCAAGCTCGTCGCCATGACCGGCGACGGCACCAACGACGCCCCCGCGCTCGCGCAGGCCGACGTCGGCGTCGCCATGAACACCGGCACGTCGGCCGCCAAGGAGGCCGGCAACATGGTCGACCTCGACTCCAACCCCACGAAGCTCATCGAGATCGTGGAGATCGGCAAGCAGCTGCTGATCACCCGGGGCGCGCTGACGACGTTCTCCATCGCCAACGACATCGCCAAGTACTTCGCGATCATCCCGGCGATGTTCGCCGCGGTCTACCCGGGCCTGGACCGGCTCAACATCATGCGGCTCTCCAGCCCGCAGTCGGCGATCCTGTCCGCGGTCGTCTTCAACGCGATCATCATCGTGCTGCTGATCCCGCTGGCCCTGCGCGGCGTGAAGTACCGCCCCTCCAGCGCCTCGAAGCTGCTGTCGCGCAACCTCTGCCTGTACGGCGTGGGCGGCATCGTCGCGCCGTTCGTCGGCATCAAGCTCATCGACCTGCTCATCCAGTACCTGCCGGGAATGTGACCATGCGACTCTCGAGCCCTGTACGCCGGCACCTGGCGGCTCTCCGGGCCCTCCTCGTCCTCACCGTGATCCTCGGGATCGTCTACCCGGTCGCCATCTGGGCCGTGGCGTTCCTCCCGGGCCTGCACCACAGGGCGGAGGGCTCGATGGTCAAGACCGCCGACGGTAGGGTCGTCGGCAGCCGGATCGTCGGCCAGGCGTTCACCGACGCGAACGGCGACCCGCTGAAGCAGTACTTCCAGAGCCGTCCCTCGAACGCCGGCTACGACCCGACCTCGACCGGTGCGAGCAACCTGGGCCCGGAGGACGCCGTCGACACCCTCCCGGACCCGGCGCTCGTCAAGGCCGGCAAGGAGGACGAGAACGCCAGGACCAGCCTGCTCACCCAGGTCTGCGCCCGCAGCAAGGCCGTGGGCGAGCTGGAGGGCGTCAGCGGCGCCCGGCCGTTCTGCACCCCCGGCGGCGTCGGCGCGGTCCTCGCCCTCATCGGCCCGCGCGACCGCCAGGGCCACGTGACGCACCCGGTCCGGGTCGTCAGCCTCAACGAGGAGTGCGGCGTGGTCGCCAAGCCGTTCGTCGCCGTGTACGCCGGAGTGCGCGTCGAGTGCGCGACGTACGGTGAGGACTACGCGAAGGGCGAGGTCGTGCCGGTCCGCGGCGGCGCGCCGGCCCACCCGGCGGTGCCCGCCGACGCGGTGACCGCGAGCGGCAGCGGCCTGGACCCGCACATCTCACCGGCGTACGCGCGGCTCCAGGCCCCGCGGATCGCCCGGACGCGCGGCGTGCCCGAGCGGCAGGTGCTCCAGGCGATCGAGCACAACGAGGACGGCCGGACGCTCGGCTTCCTCGGCGATCCCCGCGTCGACGTCCTCACGCTCAACGCCGAGCTCGACGAGAAGTATCCGTACCGCGGTTGAGACCGGGGCGCGGCGCGCCTGGGCGCGCGCCGCGTCTCACCGAAGGAGGGATGTGACCATGGCACGCGGGCGGCTGCGCGTGTACCTGGGGGCCGCCCCCGGCGTGGGCAAGACCTACGCCATGCTCGGCGAGGGCCGGCGCCGGCGCGAACGCGGCACCGACGTGGTGATCGGGTTCGTGGAGTGCCACGGCCGTCCCCGGACCGTCGAGCTGGTGGAGGGGCTGGAGACGGTGCCCCGCAAGACGATGGAGTACCGCGGCGCGAGCTTCAGCGAGCTCGACGTGGACGCCGTCATCGCCCGGGCCCCGCGCGTGGCGCTGATCGACGAGCTGGCGCACACCAACGTCCCCGGCTCGCGGAACACCAAGCGCTGGCAGGACATCGAGGAGATCCTCGCGGCCGGCATCACCGTGATCACCACGGTGAACATCCAGCACCTCGACTCGCTGAACGACGTCGTCGAGCAGATCACCGGCGTGCCGCAGCGCGAGACCGTGCCCGACGAGGTCGTGCGCCGGGCCGACCAGGTCGAGCTCGTCGACATGACGCCGGAGGCGCTGCGCCGCCGGATGGCGCACGGCAACATCTACCAGGCCGAGAAGATCGACGCCGCGCTGTCGAACTACTTCCGCGTCGGCAACCTCACCGCGCTGCGCGAACTGGCCCTGCTCTGGCTGGCCGACAAGGTCGACGACCAGCTCGACCGCTACCGCGCCGACCACCGCATCAGCCGCACCTGGGAGGCCCGCGAGCGCGTCGTCGTCGCGCTGACCGGCGGGCCGGAGGGCGACACGCTGATCCGCCGCGCGGCGCGGATCGCCGACCGGGCCAAGGGAGCGGACCTGTTCGCCGTGCACGTGACCGCCGGCGACGGGCTCACCGGCGTGAGCCCGGCCGAACTCGCTCGCCGGCGCGCTCTCGTGGAGAGCCTCGGCGGCACGTACCACCAGGTCGTCGGGGACGACATCCCGCAGGCGCTGCTCGACTTCGCGCGCGGGGTGAACGCGACCCAGCTCGTGCTCGGCGCCTCCCGCCGGGGCCGGTTCGCCCAGATTCTCTCGCGCGGCGTGGGGGTGACCACGACCGCGATGTCCGGCGCGATCGACGTGCACATGGTCACGCACGAGGAGGCCGGCCGGGGGCGCCGCCGGTCGCCGCGCGGCGGCGGCCTGACGTGGACCCGGCAGGGCGTCGGGTTCGGGCTGGCCGTGGCCGGGCTGCCGCTGCTCACCCTCCTGCTGGCGAACCTGCGCGGACAGCTCTCCCTCGCCAGCGACATCCTGCTGTTCCTCGTGGCGGTGGTCGCGGTGGCCCTGGCCGGGGGCCGGTACGCGGCGCTGTTCGCCGCCGTGTCCGGCTCACTGCTGCTCAACTACTACTTCACCCCGCCGATCCACCGGTTCACCATCGGCGAGTGGGAGAACGCGCTCGCGCTCGCCGCGTTCGTCGTCGTGGCGGTCGCGGTGAGCGTGGTGGTCGACTCGGCCGCCCGGCGCACCCGCGAGGCGGCTCGCGCCGGCGCGGACGCCGAGATGGTCTCCAATCTCGCGGGCAGCGTGCTGCGCGGCGAGAGCACCCCGGGCGACCTGCTCGAACGCCTGCGCGTCGCCTTCGGGCTGGACTCGGTGACGCTGCTCGAACGCCGTCCCGACGCCCCGATGACGCCGGGCCGGCAGGGCGATCCGGGCTGCTGGCGGATCGCGGCGACCGTCGGCGGCGAACCCTGCCGCAGCCCGGACCAGGGCGCCGCCGAGGTCGCGGTCGACGACGACCTCACCCTCGTGCTGCGCGGCCGTACGCCGTCGGCGGCCGACCAGCGCGTGCTGGAGGCGTTCGCCGCGCAGGCCGGGCTGGCGCTGCGCCAGCACCGGCTCGCCGAGGAGGCCGAGCAGGCGCGCCCGCTCGCCGCCGCCGACCGGATGCGCTCCGCCCTGCTCGCCGCCGTCAGCCACGACCTGCGCTCGCCGCTGTCGTCGGCCAAGGCCGCCGTGGAGAGCCTGCGCACCGGCGACGTTGCCTGGACCGCGGGCGAGCGCGACGAACTGCTCGCCACCGCGGACGAGTCGCTGGAGCGCCTCGCCCGGCTCGTGGCCAACCTCCTCGACATGAGCCGGCTGCAGGCCGGCCTGCTCGGCGTCGCGGCCCAGCCGGTCGCCGCCGAGGAGATCGTGCCGCGCGCCGTCGCCGGCGTGAGCCCGGCCGGCGAGGGCGTACGGGTGCGGATCCCCGCCGGCGTGCCCGACGCGCTCGCCGACCCGGCGCTGCTCGAACGGGTCCTGGTGAACCTGATCGCCAACGCGGTCCGGTACGCGCCGCCCGGCCGGCCCGTCCTCGTGGCGGCCAGCGCGCTCGCCGACCGGGTCGAGCTGCGCGTGATCGACCGCGGGCCGGGCATCCCCGAGGCCGACCGCGACCGGGTCTTCCTGCCGTTCCAGCGGCTCGGCGACCACGACAACGACACCGGCGTCGGCCTGGGCCTGGCCCTGTCGCGCGGCCTCGTGGAGGCCATGGGCGGCACGCTCGACCCCGACGACACGCCGGGCGGCGGCCTGACCATGATCGTCACGCTGCCCGCGTACACGCCGGACCTGGCCGACCCCGTCCTGACCTCCCACCTGGACGCCGTACGGGAGAGGCGACCCGGCGCGTGACCGGGGTCCTGCCCGCGCGGCGCGGTGAGACGGACGAGGCAGGGGAGCGGCACCGCCTGTCCGTGCCCGGCGGCCTGGCCGCGCTGTCCCTCGACGCCATGGCCTCGGTGGCGTACGGGCCGGAGGCGATCGTCATCGTGCTGGCCGCCGGCGGGGGAGCGGCGCTCGGCTACACGGTCCCGGTCACGCTCGCGATCGCGGCCCTGCTCGGCGTGCTCACACTGTCGTACCGGCAGGTGATCGCGGCCTTCCCGCAGGGCGGCGGCGCGTACGGCGTGGCCAGGACCTACCTCGGCCGGCGTGCCTCGCTGGTCGCCGCCGCGTCGCTGGTCGTCGACTACGTGCTCAACGTCGCCGTGTCGATCGCGGCGGGCGTGGCCGCGCTCACCTCGGCGGTGCCGGGCCTGCTGCCGTACACGGTCTGGCTGTGCCTCGGGGTGCTCGCCCTGATCACCGCCGTCAACCTGCGGGGCATCGCGCACAGCGCCCGGATGTTCATCGTGCCGACCGCGATCTTCGTGCTGTCCATCCTCACCGTCATCATCGCCGGCCTGCTACGCGACCGGCCCGTCGTCATCGCGCATCCGGTCGCGCAGGCGCAGGATCTGCGGGCGGTCGGCGTGCTCCTGCTACTGCGCGCCTTCGCGAGCGGATGCGCGGCGCTGACCGGCGTCGAGGCGATCGCGAACGCGGTGCCCGCGTTCCGCCGGCCCCGGGTGCGGCGGGCCCAGCGGGCCGAGGTCGCACTCGGCGCGCTGCTCGGCGCCATGCTGATCGGCATCTCGGCGCTGATCGTCCGCTTCCACATCCGCCCGGCCCCGGGCGTCACGGTGCTCTCGCAGGTCACCGCGGGTGCCCTCGGGCACGGGATCGGCTACTACGTCGTCCAGCTCGCCACCGTGGTGTTGCTGGCGCTGGCCGCCAACACCTCCTTCGGCGGCATGCCCGTCCTGACGCACCTGCTCGCCCGCGACAACAACCTGCCGCACCTGTTCGCGCTGCGGGCCGAACGCCAGGTGCACCGCTACGGCATCCTCTTCCTCACCGTCACGGCCGCCCTCCTGATCGTCGGTACGGGCGGCGCCATGAACACCCTCGTGCCGCTGTTCGCCATCGGCGTGTTCGTCGGCTTCACCCTCTCCCAGACCGGCATGGTGCGGCACTGGTGGACCCGGCGCCCGCCCGGCTGGGGCCCGCGCGCGGCCCTGAACGGTCTCGGCGCGCTGATGACCGGCCTCGCCGCGATCGTCGTCTCGGTGACCAAGTTCCCCGAGGGCGGCTGGCTGATCGTGGTGACCATTCCGCTCCTGGTGTGGCTGATGTCGATGGTGAACCGCGCGTACGGGCGGATCGGGCGGCGGCTGGAGCTGGGCCGGGTCCCCGCGCGTCCCCGGCCCCGCAGGTCGCTGGCGATCGTGCCCGTCGGCGACGTGAACCGCCTGACCCAGGAGGCGATCTCGGCCGCGATGTCCCTCGGTGACAGGGTCGTCGCCGTACGGGTCGTCCACCCGGACGAGCCGGAGGAGACCACGAAGTTCATCGGGGCGTGGGAGCGCTGGGCGCCCGACGTCGGCCTCGCCCTCGTGAACGACCGGCACCGCCGGCTCGTGCACCCGATCGTGGAGTACGTGCGGGGCGTCGGCGAGCCGCACGTCTTCGTCCTGATCCCCGAGGTCGAGCCCGCCCATCTCTGGCAGCGGGTCCTGCAAAACCAGCGTGGGGCCGTGCTCGCCCACGCCCTGCGCCGCGACACCGACGCCGTGGTCTGCCGCCTGCGCTTCCGCCTCGATGACGGATCGGCCCGCGTGCGGGGACACAATGCGTAGTGGGGGGTGAGTGCGATGACGGGGCGAGGCAGGCTGAAGATCTACTTCGGCTCGGCGCCCGGCGTCGGCAAGACGTACGCGATGCTCGGCGAGGCGGCACGGCGCCGGGAGCGCGGCACCGACCTGGTCGTCGGCTTCGCCGACCCCCACGGGCGTCCCCGCACCGCCGCGCTGCTGGACGGCCTGGAGATCGTGCCGCCGCGGCAGGGCGAGATGGACGTCGACGCGGTGATCGCGCGGGCCCCGCAGGTCGCCTTCGTCGACGAGATCGCGCATACCAACGCGCCCGCCGCGCGCAACGCCAAGCGCTGGCAGGACGTCGAGGAGATCCTCGCCGCCGGCATCGACGTGGTCTCGACCGTCAACGTCGAGCACCTGGAGTCGCTGGCCGACGTGGTCGAGCGGATCACCGGGGTGCGCCGGCGCGAGACGGTGCCCGACGGGGTCGTCCGCCGGGCCGACCAGATCGAACTGGTCGACATCTCACCGGAGTCGCTGCGCCGCCGCCTCGCGCACGGCGACGTCTACCCGCCTGAGCGGGTCGACGCCGCGCTGGCCGACTACTTCCGCGTCGGCAACCTGACCGCGCTGCGCGAGCTGGCCCTGCTGTGGGTCGCCGACCGCGTCGACGACGCCCTCGCGCGCTACCGCGACGAGAAGGGCATCACGCGGACCTGGGAGGCCCGCGAGCGGGTCGTCGTCGGGCTGACCGGCGGGCCGGAGGGCGACACGCTCATCCGGCGCGCCGCGCGGATCGCCGCCCGCGCCGGCCGCGGCGACCTGGTCGCGGTGCACGTCGCCCGGCTGAACGACCGCCCGGCCCGGCTCGCGGACGGCTCGCCCGAGGCCCTGGCTCGCCAGCGGGCCCTGGTCGAGGGTATGGGCGGCTCGTACCACCAGGTGACCGGGGACGACGTGCCCGGAGCGCTGATCGAGTTCGCGCAGGCGGTGAACGCCACCCAGATCGTGCTCGGGTCCAGCCGCCGGAGCCGGTGGCAGTACATCTCCGGCCCCGGCGTCGGCGCGACCGTGGCGGACCGGTCGGGCGACGTCGACGTGCACATCGTCACGCACGACTACGCCGGCAAGGGCCGCGGTCTGACGACGGTCGCCCGCACCTCGCTGGGGCACCGGCGGCTGACCACGGGCTGGCTGCTGGCCGTGTGCGGGCCGCCGGTGCTCACCGGCGTGCTGTCGCTCCCGGGGGCCCGGCTGGGCCTGCCCACCGAGCTGCTGTTCTTCCTCACCCTGACCGTCGGCGTGGCCCTGGTCGGCGGCCTGTGGCCGGCGATCGTGGCGGCCGTGGCGGGCTTCCTGCTCCTCAACTGGTTCTTCACCCCGCCGCTGCACACGCTGACGGTCGCCGAGCTGGAGAACGTCTTCGCGCTGCTCGTCTTCGTGGCGGTGGCGGTCGCCGTGGCCACCGTGGTCGACCTCGCAGCCCGCCGCAGCTCGCAGGCCGCGCGGGCGCGCTCGGAGGCGACCACCCTGAGCATGCTCGCGACGAGCGTGCTGCGGGGTGAGGACGCCCTGCCCGAGCTGCTCGAACGCGTACGGGAGACGTTCGGGCTGGCCTCGGTGTCCCTCCTGGAACGGACCGGCGACACCTGGGAGCCGATCGCCTCGGCCGGTGCGGATCCCTGCGCGCGGCCGGACGACGCCGACGTCCGCGTGCAGGTCAGCGACGTCCTGACGCTGGCGTTGCGCGGCCGGGTGCTGCCCGCCGCGGACCGCCGCGTCCTGGCCGCCTTCGCCTACCAGGCCGCCGCGGCGCTCGACCGGCAGCGCCTCGCCGACCAGGCGCGCCAGGCCCGCAGCCTCGCCGAGGGCAACAAGATCCGTACGGCCCTGCTCGCCGCGGTCTCCCACGACCTGCGCACGCCGCTCGCCTCGATCAAGGCCGGCGTCAGCAGCCTGCGGTCGGACGACGTCCAGTGGGACCCCGCAGACGAGGCCGAGCTCCTCGCCACGATCGAGGAGTCGGCCGACCGCCTCGACCGCCTGGTCGCCAACCTGCTCGACATGAGCCGCCTGCAGACCGGGGCGGTGCGGCCGCTCACCCGTCCGATGTCGATCGATGAGGTGCTCGTGCCCTCGCTGGCCAACGTGCCGGGCGACCAGGTGAAGATCGAGGTTCCGGAGGACCTCCCGCCGGTCCTGACCGACCCGGGCCTGCTGGAGCGGTCCCTGGCCAACGTGGTGGAGAACGCCGTACGGCACGGCGGCGACGAACCGGTGCGGATCTCGGCGAGCGAGCACGGCGGCATGGTCGAACTGAGGATCACCGACCGCGGGCCGGGCGTGCCGGACTCGGCCAAGAGCCAGATGTTCGAGCCGTTCCAGCGGCTCGGCGACCGCCCGCGCGGCGACGGCGTCGGCCTGGGCCTCGCCGTGGCGCGCGGCTTCGCCGAGGCGATCGGCGGTGACCTGCACGCCGAGGACACCCCGGGAGGCGGGCTGACCATGATCTTCACACTGCCGACCAAGGAGGGCCCGTGAGTGAGCGGAGCGAGGGAACCGATAAGCAGGGCCTCCCGGTCACTCCACCGACGAAGGAGGGCCCGTGAGTGAGCGGAGCGAGGGAACCGATAAGCAGGGCCTCCCGGTCACTTCACCGACGAAGGAGGGCTCATGACTCGGGTGCTGGTGGTGGACGATGAGCCGCAGATCGTCCGTGCGCTGCGCATCAACCTGCGCGCCCGCGGCTATGAGGTGGACGCCGCGCCGGACGGCCGTACCGCCCTGGACCTGGCCGCGCGCCGGCACCCCGACGTGATCGTCCTGGACCTCGGCCTGCCCGACATGGAGGGCGCCGAGGTGATCAAGGGCCTGCGCGGCTGGAGCAGCGTGCCGATCATCGTGCTGACCGCGCGGCACGCCTCGGAGGAGAAGGTCGAGACGCTCGACGTCGGCGCGGACGACTACGTGACCAAGCCGTTCGGCATGGACGAGCTGCTGGCCCGGCTGCGCGCCGCCGTACGCCGCTCCCAGCCGCCCGAGGAGGACGCCGTGGTCGTCACCGAGGACTTCACCGTCGACCTGGCGGCCAAGAAGGCCACCCGCGACGGCTCCGACGTGCGCCTGACGCCGACCGAGTGGCACGTCCTGGAGGTCCTGGTCCGCAACGCGGGACGCCTGGTGAGCCAGCAGCAGCTCCTCCGTGAGGTGTGGGGGCCCTCGTACGCGAACGAGACCGGGTACCTGCGGGTCTACCTCGCCCAGCTGCGCCGCAAGCTGGAGGCCGACCCCTCCCGCCCCCGGCACCTGATCACCGAGCCGGGCATGGGGTACCGCTTCGAGCGGTGATTCCCGGGACACAGTGACGCCTGAGAACGCGCGCGTTAGGAATCCGTTAAGAACGCGGGGAGCGCCGTTAAGGCGGCGTTAGGGATACCCGAACACGACCCCTTCGCCGTATTTGCTGGCGATTGTGAAGCAAGCCGTCCTCCACGCCCCCAAGCGGGTCCTCGTGGGCCGTCCGCTCCGCACCGGGCAGATGGGGGAGACACTCCTGCCCAAGAAGCTGGCCCTGCCGGTCTTCTGCAGCGACCCCCTGTCGTCCGTGGCGTACGCGACGGAGGAGATCCTGCTCGCGCTCAGCCTCGGCGGGCTGGCCATGCTCACCCTGTCGTGGTGGGTGGGCGCCGGTGTCGTGTTCCTGCTGCTCGTGGTGGTGGCGTCGTACCGGCAGACGTGCCACGCCTATCCGGGCGGCGGCGGGGCGTACGCGGTCAGCCGGGCCAACCTCGGCGAGAACGCCTCGCTGATCGCGGCGAGCGCGCTGTTGATCGACTACGTGATGACCGTCGCGGTCTCGGTCGCCGCGGGCGTCGCCAACGTCGTCTCGGCCATCCCCGTGCTGGCCCCGCACGCGGTGGGCATCGCGCTCAGCCTGATCGCGGTCATCGCGGTGATGAACCTGCGCGGCGTCAAGGAGTCCGGCCGCGCCTTCGCGATCCCCACGTACGGCTTTGTGGCCAGCGTGTTCGTCATGGTGGGCGCCGGGCTCGTACGCGCCGCGCTCGGGCACGCGCCGTCCGCCGAGTCGGCGTCGCTGACCGTCCACGCCTCGCACGGGACGGCCGGGGCCGCCGCGCTGCTGCTGGCCCTGCGCGCCTTCGCACAGGGCTGTACGGCGCTGACCGGCGTCGAGGCGGTCAGCAACGGCGTGCCGAACTTCAAGCCGCCCAAGAGCAGGAACGCCGCCACCACCCTGACGGTCATGGGCCTGCTCGCGGTGACGATGTTCGGCGGCATCACCGCGCTCGCCTCGATCGCCCACGTGCACATCGCCGAGGACCCGGCGCAGCTCGTCGGCGCCCCGCGCGGTTACGAGCAGAAGACGGTGGTCGCCCAGCTCGGCGGCGCGGTGTTCGGCCACGGATCGTTCCTGTTCTTCCTGATCCAGGCGTTCACCGCCGCGATCCTGGTGCTGGCGGCCAACACGGCGTTCAACGGCTTCCCGATCCTCGCCTCGATCCTCGGCGGCGACGGGTACCTGCCGCGCCAGTTCGCCCGGCGCGGCGACCGGCTCGTCTTCAGCAACGGCATCGTGATCCTGTCGCTGCTCGCCGGCGCGCTGATCTGGGCGTTCAACGCCAGCACCACCCGCCTCATCCAGCTCTACATCATCGGCGTGTTCGTGTCGTTCACGCTGAGCCAGAGCGGGATGGTCAAGCACTGGGGCGACGAGCTGCGCCGTACGGCCGATCCGGCGCGGAGACGCGCGATCCACCGGTCGCGGGCGATCAACCTCGTCGGCGCGGTCCTCACCGGCCTGGTCCTGGTGATCGTGCTGCTCACCAAGTTCCTGCACGGCGCCTGGATCGTGGTCGTCACGCTGCCGCTGGTCTTCTTGATGATGAAGGCGATCAACCGGCACTACCGGCGGGTGGCCGCCGAGCTCGCGCCGGGCGAGGAGGGCGTCCCGCTGCCCAGCCGGATCCACGCGATCGTGCTGGTCTCCAAGCTGCACACGCCGACGCTGCGGGCGCTGGCGTTCGCGCGGGCGACCCGGCCGCACACGCTGACCGCGCTGTCGGTGGCGACGAGCGAGGAGGAGGCGGCGACGCTGGAGCGCGAGTGGAGCGAACGTGACGTTCCGGTACCGCTGAAGATCCTCGACTCCCCGTACCGGGACATCACCGGGCCGGTGCTCGACTACGTCGGGCGGGTACGTACCAAGAGCCCGCGCGACGTGGTGTGCGTGTTCATCCCCGAGTACGTCGTCGGGCGCTGGTGGGAGCAGCTGCTGCACAACCAGAGCGCGTGGCGGCTGAAGGCGCGGCTGCTCTTCCGCCCGGGCGTCATGGTCACGAGCGTTCCGTGGCAGCTCGGATCGGCCAAGGCGGCCCTCGCCCGGCGCCCGGAGGACGCGGGGTTCGCGGCGCGGCGGAAGGTGCGTTCGGGTGCGGCGTAATGTTGTTATTTCCGCCGCTTTCAATCTCAGGTGGATGGCTTAGTCTTGCCAAACATGGACGACGTGCCCGACACGGGCGACGAGGACTCAGGGTCACGGGGCCTGCGCGGGTTCCTGCGCCGGCTGACGTCGAGCAAGGCCGAGCTCGAAGCCCAGGAACTCCAGAAGACCAGCGGATCCGAGGGCGCCACCCCTATCAAGGCGTGCGCCACTCGTCGGCGTGCCTGCGTAGCAGGTACGCTACGCACTGTGACACTGCGGCCGCGGGGTGGAGCCCCCGCGCTCGAGGCCGAGCTCTACGACGGGTCCGACGTGATCGACCTCGTCTGGCTCGGCCGCCGGCGCATCGCCGGCATCGAGCCGGGCCGTCTCGTGCGCGCCGAGGGTCTCGTCAGCGTGCAGGACGGTCGTAAGGTCATGTTCAACCCGCGTTACGAGCTGCGGGGCAGCGCGTGATCGACGATGCGGGCGCCCCGCGAGGAGGTCAGGTGAACGACCCGACCCGGCGGGACTCGGGGTCCACGGACCCGGCGTCCGCGCAGGCCACGCCCGAAGACGCGGTGCCCGAGGACGCCGCGCCCGAGGAGGCGGCGCCGGAGAAGGCCGCGTACGACACGGTCGAAGAGGCCGTCCGCGCCCAGCTCTCCAAGGCCCTCGGCGGTGCCCGCGGGGTCGTCGAGGCGGCCATCCCGACGATCGGCTTCACCGTCTCCTGGATCGTGACCAAGGAGCTGAAGCTCTCGCTCGGCATCGGCGCGGGGCTCGCCGTGGTGCTGCTGTTCGTGCGCCTGGTCCAGCGGTCCACCGTGCAGTTCGTGCTCAACAGCATCGTCGGCATCGCGATCGCGGCCCTGTTCGCGCTGCGGTCGGGCAAGGCCCAGGACGCGTTCCTGCCGGGCATCCTCTACAACGCCGGCTACGCCGCCGCGCTGCTCCTGTCGATCGTGGTGCGCTGGCCTCTCGTCGGCTTCATCATCGGCTCGGTCACAGGCGATCCGACCGCCTGGCACCGCGACCGCGACATCGTGCGGCTCTGCTCCCGGCTCACCTGGCTGCTGGTGATCCCGTGTCTGGTGCGCGTCGCGGTGCAGTACCCGCTCTACCTGGCCGGCCACGTGGCGTGGCTGGGAGCCGCGAAGGTCCTCATGGGCTGGCCGCTACAGGTCGCCGGCCTGGCCGTGATGGTCTGGCTGCTGGCCCGCGGCCGTACCCCCCTGGAGCGCCCGACGTCATCGTCCGCGTGACGATTCGTGACTGTGCGTGACCGTATGCGGGTAGGAGTCCGTCCGGAGCGTGCAATCCGGACTCTTCACCCGGGAGCTGTCGCATGGCAGGCAAATACCATCTGCTCGCGGTCGTCGCGCTGGGCGCGGGCGCGACCGCACTCGGCGCCGCGGTGGCCGAGCGGCTGACCGCCGCCGACCAGCGTGGCGAGGCCGTCATCAAGGACGCCGACGGCAACAAGGTCGGCTCTCTTCGCGTCGAGGAGCGGGACGGCAGGACCAGGCTCACCGTCACGGCACAGGGCCTGCCCCCGGGGTACCACGGTTTCCACATCCACGCGAAGGGCGTCTGCGACCCCGCGTCCAAGGACCCGGCGACGGGCAGCCCGTTCTTCAGCGCGGGCCCCCACTTCGACCTGGACGCCCACTCCCACCCGGAGCACTCGGGCGACCTGCCGCCCCTGCTGGTCAACGGGGACGGCACGGGCGGCGCGACGGTGACGACCGACCGCTTCCGGCCCGGCCGGCTGTTCGACCGCGACGGCAGCGCGATCATCATTCACGCGGCACCGGACAACCAGGCCAACATTCCCAAGCGCTACGCGAAGTCCGGCCCGGACGCCGAGACCCTCAAGACCGGCGACTCCGGCGCCCGCATCGCCTGCGGCGTCATCACCAAGCACGGGCCCGGGCGCGCGTAGCGCCGAGCCGGCCAGAGCGGCCCCATCCAGGCTCAGGCCCTGACCGGGCTATCGGCACCACCGCCTCCGAGGCCCGCTATGATCTCGTCATCGCTTAGGCCTTCCTGATCCGTCGGGGAGGCTTTTTTCATGCCCAGGACCGCCCTGCGCGGGCGCGATCGGCTGCACGCTGCGTTCGTCGACGCCGGCTGGGCGCCCGATGTCGAGATCTCGTTCGCCGTTCCGGCGAGAGGGGACTGCTGATCATGACCTTGCACACCGGCGGCGCGGCGGCCGCGGGTACCTGGAGACTCGGTGACCTGACGGTCAATCGCATCGGATTCGGCTCGATGCGCCTCACGGGCAGTGCCGCCTTCGACCTCGGCACGCCCAGCGACCGCGAGCGGTCGATCAGCGTGCTCCGGCGCGCGGTCGAGCTGGGCGTCAACCACATCGACACGGCCGCGTTCTACTTCTCCTCACGCCGCTCGGCCAACGAGCTGATCAACCATGCACTGGCGCCGTATCCCGAGGACCTGGTCATCGCCACCAAGGTCTGGCCGGGCCGGGATCCCTCGGGCGAGTGGTGGTGGGCCACGCCCGGGCAGTTGCGCGGCCAGGTCGAGGAGAACGTGCGGCAGCTCGGCCGTGACCACCTCGACCTGGTGAACCTGCGCATCCCCCCGAGCCGGCGGACCGAGTCGATCGCCGAGCACTTCGGGGCGCTGGCCGATCTCCGCGACGCCGGTCTCATCCGGCACCTGGGCGTCTCCAACGCCACACCTGAACACCTGGCCGAGGCGCAGTCCATTGCTCCGGTGGTCTGCGTCCAGAACGCCTACGGCATCGGTGCACCGCCCGAGGGCGAGGCCGTGCTGCGCGCCTGTGGAGAACAGGACGTGGCATTCGTGCCCTTCTTCACCATCGCCGGTGAAGGGCGCGAAGCCGGCGCCGGCACCGGCGACAGCCCCCAGGTCCTTTCGGTCGCACGCGCGCACGGCGCGACAGCAGCCCAGGTAAGACTGGCGTGGACGCTACAGCAGGGTGCGCATGTGCTGGTCATTCCGGGGACCGGCGATCCGGACCATCTCGCCCAGAATGTGGCCGCGGGCGCACTGCGCCTCTCCGCCGACGAAATGGCGCGCCTCTCGTCCGACGATCGGCGGGGTTAGGCCGGTCCGGAGCTGATCTAGGATCCTGCTGATCTTGGTCCCTCCGGAAGGGAAGGCGTTCATGCACCGATCTGCCGGATTCGCCCTCGCCGCACTTCTCCTGACGATCGGTACCTCCGCGACGGCCGTCGCCGGGACCTCGCCCCGCGCTGCGGAACCGGCGCGGGCCGCCGCGCTCACCCGGCTGCACGCCACGAGCGCGCACGCGTTCGTCGACTCCACCGGCGCCCGGCACCTGCTGATCGGCCCGAACCTCCAGCCGGTATGGGACGCCGACGACACGGACACCTGGGACCAGGCCACGTACGACTCGATCAAGGCCAAGGGCTTCACCGCGGTCCGCATGGTCCTGTTCTGGGACCTGTTCCAACCGACCGAGGCGGAGTGGAACGAGACGGCGTTCGCCACCCTCGCCGCGGCGGTCGAGAGGGCGAAGGCCGCCGGCCTGTACGTCGTCCTCGACTGTGTCCACATGTCCGGCGACTCCGACGGCCAGGAGCACGTGCCGGACTGGGCGCGGGTGGACCCCGACGACACGACCGAGGGCCTGGACGCGGTCGTCGAGAACGGCCTGGGCTTCCTGCAGACCATCGCCAACCGGTACAAGGACGAGCCGGCCATCGCGGCGTACGACCCGGTCAACGAGCCGTTCCGCACCTCCACCCGGTCGGCGCGGCTGATGTCGGACTACACGCGGATCGTGAACGCGATCCGTGCCAAGGACGGCGTCACCAGCATCATGCTGGAGCCGTCGTACGGTGACGCGAAGGTGCCCGCCTCGTCGTTCTCCTCCCTCACCCCGACGAGCCGCACCAACCTCATCTGGTCGATCCACGACTACTACAACGGCGACTCGAAGAGCGGCTACACGGCCGGCTACAACGACGGCACCGGGCTGGGCATGGACCCGAACCCCTCCGACGGGACCACCGGCTACGACCCGGCGAACAAGGCCGCGCTCGCCGCGCACCTGCAGGTGCAGATCGACACGGCCTCGGAACAGGGCATGCCGGTCTGGATCGGGGAGTTCGGCATCGGCAACGGTGCCACCGGTCACGACCAGTACATCAAGGACAAGGTCGCGCTCTACAAGTCCAAGGGCATCGACTACGCCTGGTGGGAGTACTACTCCGACGGCGGAAACGGCCCGTTCAGCATGGTCGACGAGAACGACGCCTGGCGCTCCTGGGTCAGCCTGATCCCGTAGGGCGCCGGGGGTGATCGCGCTCGAGTGCCGTCAGGCCGCGTGGCCGACCCGGCCGCCGTCCCCGGCCGGTACGTACCGCGGTAGCCGGGCCGGGTTGAGGTTGGCCAGTTCGTCGAAGGTGGCCCGCTCGTAGGACTTGGCCCAGGACAGGTCCGCATCGGACAGTTCGCCATCGGCGAGCCCGGCGATCAGCCGTGCGCCGTAGTCGGTGTGGTCGTGCGCGGTGAGAATGACCAACTCGGGGAATTCGCGGCGCAGCCATTGGATCCGTCGTACCGAGTCGACGTACTGCTCCTCGTCACCGGTCTGGATCGCCCGCACCTGATCCACCGCGAGGTGCCGGATCGTGTACATCGCGTCCCCGGTCAGCAGGAACCGGTGGTCCACCAGCACGCTGGTGCTACCCGGGCTGTGCCCGGGCGTGGGCAGTGCGAGCACGCTCCCGTCGCCGAACAGGTCGGCCGAGCCGGTGAACCCGCCGACGGCCGGGCCGGTGAACCCGATCGGCCGCCAGTCGGTGATCGCCGCGATCGACGGCGGATAGGCCAGCGGCACCAGGCCGAACACCTTCTCCTCCCGCGCGGCGTACTCGGCCGCCCCCAGATACACCGGGGCGTGCGCGAACAGGTTCAGCGGACCGACGTGGTCCTCGTGGAAGTGGGTGATGATCACCCCGCGGATGTCCCGCGGCCGGTAGCCCAGCCGCGCCAACTGCGCCGGCATGGTCTGGTCGGCCGGCAGGTCGTACTCGTCGACATCCATCACGTGCTCCATGATCGAACCGCGGTAGTAGTCGACGTGCGCGACCTGCTCCGGGCTGATCCCCGTGTCGACCAGCACCGGCCCCGCGGTCGGGTGCTCGATCAGGTACGCGTGGATCGGCACCCAGATGAAATGGTCCTTGTCCGCGGCGAACTCACGCAGCGAAAACCCGTGCAGGCCCCCGTAGAACTGGCCGAACGGCACCTTGGTGCGGCCGATGCGCAGCGGGTAGATCTTCATGACTGCCCCTTTGGATTTCGTCGGAACGGCACGGTTCCGTCGTTTTCGGAGCCTAGCCCCGCCTACGATGGAACGCAACTGTTCCGTCGTGTATGCTCCGAGCATGTCGAACGGGCGGCAACCGGCCGGGGCGGCGGTACTCCAGGAATCCGTCACCGCCGCGATCACCAGTGCGATGTTCGACCAGCTCGCCGAGATGGGCTACGCACGCATGTCGATGGACGCGGTGGCGCGTCGGGCCGGGGTCGGCAAGGCCGCCGTGTACCGCCGCTGGCCGTCCAAACAGGCGATGCTGATCGACCTGGTCGAGGCCGCGATACTCCGGAACCTGCCAGAGGTGCCGGACACCGGTTCGCTGGCCGGCGATGTGCGCGGGTTCCTGGACGTGATCGTCGAACAGGCCGCCGATCCGCGAATCAGACGGATCGCACTGGACGTCCTGGTCGAGACCACGCGCACCGCCGAACTGGCCACCGCCCTGAACGACGTGGTGGCCCAGCCGCGCCGCACCACCGCGGCCACGGTGCTCACCCGCGCGATCGACCGTGGCGAACTGTCCGCCGACCTCGATCGCGAACTCGCCCTCGACCTGCTGATCTCCCCGTTGATCATGCGCCTGCTCCTCGCCACCGACCAGGTCGACGACGCCTATCTCACCCGGCTGACCAAGGTGATTGTGACCGGCCTCAACGCGATCTGACCACCGTCGGATCCGACGCGAGAACGCACGCCATGACGGCGTGACCCAGTGCGGTACTGACCATGGGCGGCCTTGTGGCCGCCGATCAGGGTTCGGGCGAGTACGCGCTCGGCTCGACCTGGGACTGAAGGGTCGCTGCCCAGGTCGCTCTCCCGCAAGAGCGACCCGGGCAGCGAGATCTGAGGAGCCGCCGGGCGGGCGGTCAGAAGCCGAGCGTGTGGTCGCAGCTCGCGATCGCGTACGCCCCCGAGGACTTCGCCGCCTTCACCTTGACGCCGTCGACGTCGATCTCGCAGGTGATCGTGCCGCTGCCGGAGTTCTGCGCCGTGACGGTGAGCACGTCGAAGGTGTCCTTCTTGATCTTGAACGACTTCTTCCACGGCACCCGGGCGCCGTTCTGCTGCTCCTGCCCGGACGGCGTCGAGTATGTGATCGACGCGCGGGTCGCCGAGCCGCCGATCCGGTAGGTGAGGGTACGGGTGGTCTTCGGCTTGGGCTTGCCCTTGGCCTTCGCCGTCGACCCGCCCCCGCGGGTCGATGACGTCGCGGCGATGTTCGGGTCGGCACTGTCGGCGACCGGAGTACAGCCGGCGAGGGCGAGTAAGCCGGCCGCGATACCGACGGCGATGAAAGTACGCATGTGGGTCCCCGTTCTCTGATGCTGTAGGGACGCGGCGACGGCGAGCACGGATGACCGATGAGCGCGTTACGTAGCTTTTTGGCCACATGCGGCGACAGGCGGTCCCCCGCCGCCGTTCCGGGGACAGATCGCTTACTCGATCGCCGCTTCCCAGTCACCGCGGGTCAGGTGGATTTTGCCGCCTTCCGGTGGGATGAACACCTTGGCGCCGTACAGCTGGAAGTAGCCGTGGCAGAGCCAGTAGTCACGGACCTCATCGAGGATGTCCCACAGTCGGCGCGGGCCGCCCTGGGCCAAGATCGGCGTGTCCGTACCGTGGGCGGTGGCGCGTGCCCACGATCCGTCGGCGTGGACCATCCACGCGGTGCGCGTCCCGTCGTCGGCCTCGTCGTAGTAGTGCTGGATGCCGGGCGCGGTGACCTCCAGCACCGATTGCAGCTCCCACGCTTCATTGACGTTGATGACGGGGTACCGACCGGCCTTCACCTCGTCGCCGTCCGCATGCTCGATCGAGGTGAACAGCGCATCGATGCCAGGCGGGTAGTCCGGGCCGGAGCGGACCGCCATGAATCCGGCACGGTCCCATTCGATGTGGCCCTCGACCCAACCGTCGTCCTGCTTGGTAGCGGTGAGGATCGCGGTGGTGCGCGCGAGTACCGTGACCAGCCGGCCGCCGGGGCGGAGCGCCGTCACCCAGCTGGCGGGAATCGGGCTGACGGAGACCATCGACACGATCCGGTCGTACGTGCCAGGCAGGGGTCCGGTCGCATCGACCGTCTTCACGCGCGGGTGCAGGCCGATGGACGCGAGTCGCTCACCGGCGGCCTTGATGAGGTACGGGTCCACGTCGACGCTCGTCACGCGTTCGTCGCCGAAGCGCGCGGCGAGCAAGGCGCAGCCGTACCCGGAGCCGCTGCCGACGTCGAGAACGTCCGCACCGTCGAAGAGCCGCCCATGCCGGTACATGCGCACGATGAGGCTGGGCAGAGTCGAAGACGAAGTCGGTGAGCCGGTCGGATGGTCGTCTGGAGTGGCATGGTCGGCGTGCAGCGGGCCGAGCTGCGTGACGAGCGTCTGGTCGCTGTAAGCCGCGGCCATCCACGCGTTCTTGTCGGCGGGTCCGTCGCGCAACTCCCGTGCTTCCCACCATCGGGGTACGAACACGTGCCGCGGCGTGCTCGCGATGGGCTCGTGCCACCGCGACACCGGGTCGGTCACCTGGTCGGCGAGACGTCTCGCATGGGGCTCCCAATCCACAGCGGGTCCCTACTTGTATTTCGGTTTGCAGGCGGGCTTCTCGGCCGGCTGACAGTCACCGCCGTCGCCCTTCGGCTTGCAGCCGGTCTTGTCCGGAGCGCACGGATTGGCCGCCGCCATGGGGATGGACTCGATCAGCTCCCGCATCCTCTCGCCGTTCAAGATCTCCGCCAGCGGCTGTTCCCGTACGTTGCCGGCCGCCATCCATCGTGACATGACACAAGGCCGTACGCCGCCGTCCGGCAGCACTGCGGCGACACCGTCACCGCAGTGGCCGCACAGCTCGCCGGGAACTCGACCACCGGCGCGCCCGAGGTGACGCGTCCGGTCGGTACCGATCTGCGTGATGCCGAGCCGTTCCAGCGACATGATCGCCTCGTCGATGCCCTGATCGTCCAGGACGTGGACCACGCCGACACGCAGCGGGATGTCCTCCCGAACGGCCCGTTCGATGTTCGCGAGGGTCTGGCGGAGCGTATCCCGCCCGGTAATTCGTCGGTGTTGCTTACGGTCGCCGGTGTAAAACGACGTGGCCAACGAGACGCCGGGTAGACCGAACGTCTTCCACAGAGCAGGGGTGACCTTGACGAGGTTGGTGTACACCTCGACGCGTAACCCCGCATCCAGTGCGTACTGGATCAGGGCGGCGAGGTCTGGATGCATCGTCGGCTCGCCGCCGATGAACTGCACCATGCCGACGCCGATCACCGCCGCATCGCTGATGACGCGCCGCCAGTCGTTGGTGGTCATGGCTCCGCTGGTCCCGTTGGGGCCGCTGGAGTTGTAGCAGTGGGTGCACTGGAGCTGACACTGTCCCGTGATCTCCAGCCACAAGAACTCCGTCATCAGCCTTCTCCCTTCGCCGTCGGTTGCTACTGTCCGTCGTCGCTCTGGGGAACGTCGAGCCGGCTGACGGTGCTCTCACCGCCGAGTCTGCCGGTACTGACCTTTCTCACAGTCGTGTGCTTGTGCAACAGGCGACGCATCGCGCCATAACCTATGTCGAACCGTGCGGCGACCTGGCGAATGCTCCAGCCCTGCTCGTACAGCCGCACGGCGTCTTCGGTCAGCCGCCGTGCCTCGGCCGCGTCGCCGCTGTCGGTCAGAAGGCGCTGAATCTCTTGAACGGGATAGCGGCGGTGGCCGCCAGGAGTCTGAATGGGGACGATCCGCCCCTCGCGCGCCCACTGCGCGATTGTCGAGGTGCGGACGCCGAGCGCCTGGGCCGCCTCCCGAGGCGTGAGGAGGCCGGTCGAATTCGATGGGGTCACAGGGGGCTTTCCAGTGAGGAGTCGCGGTTTTCGTGCGAGAGGTGGCTATGGCGCCGGATCCTCGGTTGCGGCTGCCGCCGGGAAGCTGCCGCCGACGAGGTTCAGGGGACGCCAAGGCGTTGATTTCAGGCTGAGTGAGGACGACGCCTGGGATGGTCACGGCCGCGTGCACCGTTTTTCCGCCGGGGTGGCCGTGTGTCCAGAGGAGCGCATACGTTTCGACGATCGCCAGGCCGCGTCCGTACTCGTCCATCTCGTTGGCCTCACGGCGTGTGGGTTGTTCGGGGATGGGATCGCGGACGAGTATGTGGGCCCACCTGGGCGTGCAGTGAATACCGAAGCGAATCACTTCCGTCTCGGGATTTGTGACGGAACGGGCGATGGCTTCGTACGCGTTCGTGACGAGTTCTGAAACAACAAGCGTGACGGTGTCCTTGATGTCGTCGTTGTGTCCGCTGAGCGTGCTCCCGGCAAACCTGCGGGCCGTATTGGCGCTGGTCGGATCAGATGCGAGCGTGATCCACGCAAGATCCGATCCGACGCACCGGCATGGGCTCGGTGCGAGGGGGTTTGGCGGAATGGCCATGGAATGTCCACTTCTCTGTGTGTGAGTGATGACTAAGGGTGTCTAGCGCCTGCTGCGAGCATCATGATTCGGCCCGGGGCTCGATCGCAAGGCTCCGAGCCGTATTGGCAGGATCGAATTGCTGGCGGACACGCGGCCGGGCAGACTTTCCGGCATGCCTCAGCCCCACAGCCCGACCGTGCGTGGTCGGCGACTGGCGAATGACCTCGCGGAACTCCGGGAGACAGCCAGGCTGACCCATGAACAGGTGGCCGCCACCCTCGGGCACGGCTGGAACCGTCACAAGGTCGGCCGGATCGAATCGGCCAAGATCAAGCCGAGCCTCAAAGACGTCACTGAGCTGCTTGATCTCTACGGCGTCGACACCGCGAAGCGAGAGTGGCTGTTCGCGCTGCACCGCGACTCATGGCAGCGAGGCTGGTGGGAGGATTACCGCGATCTTTTCCCGAAAGGCTCCTACGTCGCACAGGAGAACGACGCTGCCCGCATCGACGAGTGGTGCCCGCAGCTTGTATCGGGCCTGCTCCAGACGGACGAGTACGCCCACGAGATCATCCGGATCTGGAGCCGTGACGACGGCGAGGAGGAGACGCAGCGTCGGCTCCGTGTCCGGTTGCAGCGCCGTGCGCTGCTCAACCGCACGAACCCGCCCGCGCCGCAGCTCACCGTCGTGCTCGACGAAGCCGCCCTGCGCCGTCCCATCGGCGGCGAAGAGGTGATGCGCGAGCAGCTCAGAGCGCTCATCGTCGCGGCCCGCCGGCCGAACGTCACGATTCTCGTGCTGCCGTTTTCTGTCGGCTCGCACACCGGTCTTGACGGGCCGTTCATCGTCTTGGGCTTTCCCGACTCGATCGCGCCGGATGTCGCCTACGTCGAGACGAAAGCGGGCGGAAACCACATTGAGCGCAGCGACGGCGTACAGCGATTTAACCTGGATTTTGACGACCTCAAAAACGCGGCGCTGGACCAAGAGGGATCGCTGGAGTACATCGCCGCCTTGATCAAGGAGTAGTTCAGCTCATGAAGATCCCGAGCGAAACGCAGCTCACCTGGGCCCCTTGGCGGAAGAGCTCGCGCAGCGGTGGTGGTCAGGCGACCTGCGTTGAGGTGGCTCCCATCGAGACGACGTCGGCGGAGGACGATCGCCAGGTGTAACGCATTCCTGGAGCAGAGAAGGCCGCCGACTCGTGTCGGCGGCCTCGTCTGGAGGACGAGCTATGACGGCACAGCATGAGATCACGCCACGGGACAAGCCGGTTCCCCTACGGCGACGGAAGCGGTTCGTCACTCGAGACGACTTCGCGGCAATGTCCCGTGGGGCACCGGGCCTCTCTCTCGATGCCTTCCGCGCCGACCAAGACGCTACGGCCGAACAGGCCCTGAGCTGCCCGGGCCCATGATGGACGGCACGATTTTCTAGCCCCGGACGAGCGTCGCCACGAGCTCCACGTGCTGGGTCATGGGGAAGGCGTCGAAGGTGCGGAGGGCGGACAGGGTCCAGCCCTGTTCGGCGAACAGCGCCAGGTCGCGGGCCAGGGTCGCCGGGTCGCATGAGACGTACGCGATGCGGCGGCCCGCCAGTTCCGCGACGCGCTTGACCACCTCCGGGCCCGCGCCCGTGCGGGGTGGGTCCAGGACGACCAGGTCGGCGCGGTTCAGGCGGGTCTTGCCGCGGCCGAAGCTGATCTCGTCCAGGACGCTCTCCACCTCGCCGCGCTCCACCGAGACGTGAGGCATGTCGCGGAGGTTGAAGCGGGCGTCGCGGACCGACTGGGCGTCCGACTCGATGCCCACGACCAGGCCGTCGGAGCCGACGCGCTCGCCCAGGACGCCGGCGAACAGGCCCGCGCCGCAGTACAGGTCGACCGCGATCTCGCCGCGGCGGGGCTCCAGGGTGTCCAGGACCGCATCGGCCAGGGTCTGTGCGGCGCCCGGGTGGACCTGCCAGAACCCGCTGCCGCTCACCTGCCACAGCCGGCCCGCGACGTCCTCGCGGACGAACGGTGGCTTCTCCTGGTTGCGGTCGCTGACCAGCCGTACGGGCGCGTCCATGCGCGGGACGCGGGCGCGGCCCCGGGTGGACAGGACGGCCAGGCGGTCGCCCGTGCCGGCCGAGGCGATCGCCTCGACGCCGGACGCGCCGGGCCAGCGCTTGCGTTCGATGCCGAGGGCCTCCACCTCGGGGTGGGCGATCAGGCACTCGTCGATCGGCTCGATCGTGTGGGAACGGTGCCGGCGGAGGCCGATCGCGCCGTCGCGGCGTACGGAGAACTGCACGCGGGTGCGCCAGCCGAGGCCGTCCGGGGCGCCCGGCACCTCCTCGACCACCACCTCGCGGGAGATTCCGGCCACCCGGCGGAGCTGCTCCTCGATCACCGCGGCCTTGAGGCGTCGTTGCGCCGGGACCGCCACGTGCTGCCAGTCGCACCCGCCGCAGCGCCCCGGGCCGGAGAACGGACAGGGCGCCGGGACGCGGTCGGGCGAGGCCTCGAGGATCTCCACGGCGTCGGCGCGCAGGAAGTGCTTGGTCTCCTGGGTGACGCGGGCGAGCACCAGCTCACCCGGCAGGGTGTGCCGGACGAAGACGACGCGGCCCTCGTGCCGGGCCACGCACGAGCCGCCGTTGGCGACGGCGTCGATCCGCAGCTCGATCGGTTCAGACGATTCCACCGGCGGCACGGGACCCCTTCGATTCGGCGTTCTGTTCGGCGTACGGACGGCGCGCCGCGCCCGGCGCGGCCGGCTCCGGGCGCCCCTTGAGGCGGTCGGAGGAGGCGAGCTGCCACGGGACACTCGTCACCATCACACCGGGCACGAAGAGCAGGCGCGTCTTGAGCCGCAGCGCGCTCTGGTTGTGCAGCAGGTGCTCCCACCAGTGTCCCACGACATATTCGGGCAGGAACACGGTCACGACGTCGCGCGGGCTGCGCCGCCGGACGCTCTTGACGTACTCCAGGATCGGCCGGGTGATCTCCCGGTACGGCGAGTCGAGGATCTTCAGCGGCACCGGCAGCTCGTGTGCCTCCCAGGCCTCCTGCAGCTCGACGGACTCCTCCGGGTCGACCGCGACGGTGACCGCCTCGATCGTGGAGGGGCGGGTGGCCCGGGCGTACGACAGGGCGCGCAGCGTCGGCTTGTGGATCTTGGAGACGAGGACGACGGCGTGGTTGCGGGGCGGCAGCGCGACGTCCTCGCCGGTGACGACCAGCTCGGTGGCGACCCGGTCGTAGTGGCGCCGGATGCCCCGCATCATCAGGAACAGCACGATCATGGCCACGCACGCGATCCAGGCACCGAGCAGGAACTTGGTGATGAGGACCACGACCAGCACGATGCCGGTGACCACGCCGCCGAAGGCGTTGATCGCACGCGACGTCTTCATCCGGCGGCGCTTGCCGCGGTCGGTCTCGGTGCGCAGCAGGCGGTTCCAGTGGCGGACCATGCCGGTCTGGCTGACGGTGAAGGACACGAACACGCCGACGATGTACAGCTGGATCAGCGCGGTCACCGACGCGTCGTACGCGTAGATGAGCAGGCCCGCCAGGGTGCCGAGGATGATGATCCCGTTGCTGAACGCGAGCCGGTCGCCCCGCGTGTGCAGCTGCCGGGGCAGGTAGCGGTTCTGGGCGAGCACCGAGCCGAGCACGGGGAAGCCGTTGAACGCCGTGTTGGCGGCCAGGGCGAGGATCAGCGCGGTCATCACGGTCACGTACGCGAAGCCGAGCGGGAAGTTGCTGAACACCGTGTGGGCGACCTGCGCGACGACCGGGTCCTGGTCCGAGACGTCCCGCCCGGCCTTGTCGACCAGATGAGTGCCGAGGTTCGGGTCGGCGAACTTGGCCTTGGTGATGTACGCGAGCGCGACGATGCCGGCGAACATCGACGCCGCCACGGAACCGAGCAGCAGCAGCGTCGTCGCGGCGTTCTTGCCCTTGGGGTTGCGGAACGCCGGGACCCCGTTGCTGATCGCCTCGACGCCCGTCAGCGCCGCGCAGCCGGAGGAGAACGCGCGCAGTAGCAGGAAGACGAGCGCGAAGCCGGCGACGCCGACCTCGTGCCCCTTGATGGTCAGGTCGGCCGTCTCCGCGTGCAGGTGCGCGCCGAACGCCAGGCGGGTGAAGCCCCACAGCAGCATGACGAAGACGCCGAACATGAACAGATACGTGGGAATCGCGAAGGCGACCCCGGACTCCCGGATTCCCCGCAAATTCATGATCGTCAAAATCGCGACGATGGCGATCGCGGCGAGGACCTTGTGGGGCTGGAGAAAGTGGATGAGGGCGCCGAGATTCTCGACTCCCGAGGACACCGACACCGCGACCGTCATCACGTAGTCGACGAGCAGGGCGCTCGCCACCACGATGCCGGAGTTGCCGCCGAGGTTGGTGGTGGCGACCTCGAAGTCGCCGCCGCCGCTCGTGTAGGCACGGACGTTCTGCCGGTACGACGCCACGACCGTGAGAAGGATCACGACGACGGCGCCGGCCACCCACGGGGTGAAGTGATAGGTCGCCAGCCCCGCGATACCGAGGGCGATCAGGATCTCCTGCGGCGCGTACGCCACGGAGGAGAGCGCGTCGCTGGCGAAGACGGGCAGGGCGACCGTCTTGGGGAGGGTTTGCTCGTGCTGCTGGGCGCTGCGGAGCGCCCTGCCAAGCAGGAGCCTCTTGACGAGGTCGGGAGCCTTCGACACGTCGGTGATGGTAGTCGGTAACGGGACCGTGAAAACCCATCGTGGCATGGGCAAGTAAAACAGTGGAACCCAGGGACGGGTTCCGGAGTTCTACCCCGCGTCCGGCCATGTGTAGGTTTCTCAGGTCAAGACGGAGCCAAGCCGACGGACGGCGCCGGAAAGGACGACCGTGCACATCGTGATCATGGGGTGCGGGCGTGTCGGATCGACACTCGCCCACATCCTTGAGGATAAAGGCCACAGCGTGGCCATCATCGATCAGAGCCCTGAGGCGTTCCGGCGGCTGCGCGGAGGTTTCAAGGGCCGCCGTGTCACCGGTTTCGGCTTCGACCGCGACGTGCTCGTCGACGCCGGGATCGAACAGGCGTCCGCGTTCGTCGCGGTGAGCAGTGGCGACAATTCCAACATCATTTCCGCACGCGTGGCGCGGGAGACCTTCGGCGTGGAGAACGTCGTGGCCCGCATCTACGACCCCCGCCGCGCCGAGGTGTACCAGCGCCTCGGCATCCCCACGGTCGCGACCGTGCGCTGGACCGCCGACCAGATGCTGCGCCGGCTCCTTCCCGAGGGCCCCGCGCCGCTGTGGCGCGACCCGACCGGCGAGGTCGTGCTCGCCGAGGTGCAGATCGACCCCAAGTGGGTGGGCGCGAAGGTGTCCGCGCTCGAGGACTCCGCGCAGACCCGGGTGACCTTCCTCAACCGGATGGGCGAGGCGGTGGTCCCCGACGCCGACACGGTCATCCAGGACGGCGACGTGGTCCACGTGATGGCCGTCGCGAGCGAGATGGAGCGCATCAACGACGCCGTGTCACAGCGGCCCGAGGAGAAGGCGGAGTAATGCGGGTCGCCATCGCCGGCGCCGGAGCGGTCGGCCGCTCCATCGCCCAGGAGCTCCTGGAGAACGGCCACGAGGTCCTTCTCATCGACAAGAACCCACGTTCGATCAAGGTCGAGGCCGTCTCGCAGGCGGAGTGGCTGCTCGCCGACGCGTGCGAGATCGCCTCGCTGGACGACGCCGGGCTCGAACGCTGCCACGTCGTCGTGGCCGCGAGCGGAGACGACAAGGTCAACCTCGTGGTCTCGCTGCTGGCCAAGACCGAGTACGGCGTCCCGCGCGTCGTCGCCCGGATCAACCACCCCAAGAACGAATGGCTCTTCAACGAGTCCTGGGGCGTGGACGTCGCGGTCTCGACCCCGCGCCTGATGTCGGCGCTCGTCGAGGAGGCCGTGAGCGTCGGCGACCTCGTACGCCTCATGACGTTCCGCCAGGGCGAGGCCAACCTGGTCGAGCTGACGCTGCCCGAGGACGCGCCGCTCGTCGGACAGCTCGTCGGCTCGGTCTCCTGGCCGCAGGACACGGCGCTGGTCGCGATCCTGCGTGAGGGCCGGGTGGTGGTGCCCAGCCCCGACGACACGCTGGAGGGCGGTGACGAGCTGATGTTCGTCGCCAACCAGGACGTCGAGGACGAGCTGGGGGACCTGCTCTCGGCCCGCTGACCCGATTCGCGCGAGGCGGCCGTCCCGGATCCTCGGACGGCCGCACGAGGGCGGCCCGCCGCGTGCGGGCCGCCCTCGTCGTCGGGCCGTACATACGCGAGGGTCCCGCCCCCTCGAAGGCCGCCGGTGCCGCTCCGGCATCGGGCGGCTACACTCGGTAGTCACTCCAGTGCGGCGATGCGCGCGTTTTGGAGAGGGCTATGCGGATCATCTTCGTGGTTTTGGTGTTGGCGCTCGGCGCGTGTTCTTCGGGTGGCCATTCGGCGGGTGGACCGAATGGCCATTCTTTGTCATCGGTGCCCACGCCGGCGGCGACGGGCCCCGCATTCGGTTCTCCCCGTGCCACCGCACCCGTCACGACGCCGCCGCCGGATGACGAGCCCGGTGAAGAGGCGCCCGAACGTCCCGAGGCGCACAAGGTGACGTTCGCCCTCCGCGGCAGCGGGCGCGTCTCCGTCTCCTTCACCACGCCGGACGGCCACCACCGGCGCATGGTGGTCTCGCCGCCCTGGAGCAGGACCTTCACCGTCAATGACGGCCAGAGCGTCGACGTGAACGCCCACGGCAAAGGTTCCGGCGAGCTGACCTGCACGCTCAGCGTCGACGGCGAACTGGTCAAGAGCGCCAGCAGCTCCGGCGGCTCCGCGAGTGTCGACTGCGGGGACAGTCTCGGGTTCTGAGCAGGGTCAGGCGGACGGCTGGGTGTCCCCGGCCGGGCGGGCGAGGTCGGCCCGGTGGCTGTGGGGAGTCAGGTAGGCGGAGGCGGCGACGAGGACCGTCGTGATCGCGGCCGCCACTTCGCCGGGAATGTCGATGCCGGCCAGGCTCAGGACCCACACGAGGATCGCCACAATGGCGCCCGCAACTGTTGCCGCGGTGAGGTCGAAAGGCCGTCAAAGGAAACTATCGCCGAGAGCCGTGGGCGTTACGCGCCTTCGTTGTGCAGGCGGTTTTTTACCATCACTCTTTGTGACGACACGCCGACGCGCTGCTATGAGATCGCCTCCCGGGACGGCTACAACGGGGCGTTGACAACAGCGTCTGAGCAGGTCACGGGGGACACGAATGATCGACATTTCTGGCCGCGCCGTGCGTGCCGGAATCCGGAGTATCACCGCGGTGGCGGCGGCCTCATGCTTCGCCGTCATGCCGCAGGTGACGAGTAGCGCGTCCGCGCACACCGGCGGCAAAGCCGGGAGAGCGCACGACCGTACGACTCCGAACCGGGACCACGACGGCCACGGCCACGGCGGGCAGGCCGCGCGTGATCACGCGCGCGGCCGTGCCGACGTCGTGGTCGACACCAAGGGCCCGCGCGGGGCGATCGTCCCGGGCAAGACCTACAACTGGCCGTTCGAGGTGACGAACCGGGGCACCGTCCCGGCGCGGGACGTCGCCCTGACGACCACACCGGACAAGAACCTCAAGGTGCTGGCCGCACCGCCGAAGTGCCACTGGCGCAAGGCCGGCCCGCTCGTCTGCCACATCGGCCTGCTCCCGCAGGGCAAGACCCGGCACGGGGTCATCACCGCCACGGTCGTCCCGCCGGCCCACACCGGCAAGGCGCGGAAAGAGCACGTCCAGCTGCGGAACCCCGTCCAGGTGTCGTGGCACAACGCACCGACACCGGAACGGCGGCTCGCCGCCTTCCCGCCGGTCGAGGTCTCACCGGACGGCTCGGACACCGGCGCCGCACCGCAGACCGCCGCGGACGAGCTTCCGTACCCGCTCATGGTGACCGAGCACGGTCCGGGAACCGCCGAGTCCGTCGTCGTACGGAGCCCGATCGGGGCGCCCGCCGCCGATGGTCCGTGCTCGCTCGGCGTGGTGCCGGGCAGGACCGCCGGCAAGTCCATGCCGATCAAGCCGGAACTCGGCTCCTGCGCCGCCAAGCAGGACGATCCGACGGCGTGCGGGTGCGGCACCGCCGCGCAGCAGCGGCCCACCTCGGATCTGCCGACGGAGAACGCGGTCATCCCGGCCCGTCCTTCCCGGTCCGATGTCCCGGCCTCGGCGCCGTGCGGCGCGGTGGCGACACGTCCGGACGTCTTCCCGAGCCGTCCGGCGACGTCGTCGTGCGCCGGTGCGCAGGACCGGCCCGAGAGCGAGGCGGGCACGTCCGCGCAGACGCCGTCCGCGACGGCCGCCGAACAGCCGGCGACGACGCCGTGCGGCGCGGCCAGGCCGGTCGTGGTGCCCGAGCGTCCGGCGTCGCTTCCGCCGTGCGCCCAGGCCGGGCAGGCCGCGCAGGACCGGCCCGCCGCCGTGCCGTCCACGGGCACCGCGGACAAGGCGCAGGACAAGACCGCCGACAAGGCACAGGACAAGACGGCTGACCAGGCGCAGGACCGGCCGGCCGGCACACCGTGCGGAGCGGCGGCCGACCGCCCGGTCATCCTGCCCGCTCGCCCGGTGATCGTGCCGGAGAGCCCGGTGACGGTGCCGCCGTGCGCCGCCGGCAAGCCCGCGGCGGCGCCGTCCACGGCGTCCGTGGGGCACGCCGACCAGCCGGCCACCGACAAGTCCGCGCCGGCCACGGTCGTCGACAAGTCCACCCCGGCCGCCGGCACGTCCACTCCGGCCACGGACAAGGCGTCCACTCCGGCCGCGGACAAGGGGGAGAAGGCCACGGACAAGACCGGGGCGCCCGCCGCCACGCCGTGCGGCGCGACGGCCGCCCGGCCGGTGGTCGTTCCCGGACAGCCGGTCGTCGTGCCGGACATGCCGGCGATCCCGCCGTGCGCGCAGAAGTGGCCGAGCTCCTGCGGCTGCCTGCACTCCGCCGGTGTCCCGGCGGCGCCCGCCGCCGAACCCGCGGCTCCGGCCGCCTCGGACACCCCGGCCGCTCCGGTCGACTCCGACACCGCACCGTGCGCCGCGGCGGACAAGCCGATGGCGGGTAAGGCCATCTCCGAGCGGCCCACCGGGTCGTCCTGCGCGCAGGAGACTCCGGCCGCCGTGCACGAGGAACCGGGCAGCACGCCCGAGACCATCGCGCCGATGACGCCGCTGACCGGTCCGGGCAAGGCCGCGCGCCACCCGCTCGCCCGGCCGCACCACCCGCACCACCCGCTGGGCTCGGGCCGCGCACGTCGCGACTGCGTCCGGCAGGGCGCGGGCTTCGTCTGCCCGCTCGGCTCCGGGCCGCACCACCCGCAGGTGCACAATCTCGGGGCGCCCGGTCACCCGCACGGGCTCCACTGCGGGAGCGCCGGCGGTGCCGCCTGCCACGTCCGGGCCGCGCGTCCGGTCCCGGTGAGGGAGGCCCCGGGCCGCGAGCTGCCGACCACCGGTAGCTCCTCGGCGCTGTTCGCCCTGGCGGGCCTCGGCCTCGCCGGTGCCGGCGTGGTGCTGTACCGGCTCACCCGGACGCGTCGCGAGGAGAGCTGAAAGATGCCCGGGAACCCCCGCGCACGGGTGCGTGAGGGTTCCCGGGCGACCGGGGAGACCGCCCGGAACCCCGCCCGTACGGCAAGGGCACGAGGGGTCCCGGGCGGTCCGCCGGAGACGGGAGCACCGACCCGAAGGTGCGGGCCGAGGTGACGGGGGAGCAGGATGGGGACCATGCTTTTGCGGATCTTCACCGAGCCCCAGCAGGGAGCCGGATACGAAACCCTGCTCCGCGTCGCCAAGGCCACCGAGGAGTACGGCTTCGACGCGTTCTTCCGTTCCGACCACTACCTGAAGATGGGGGACGTCAGCGGGCTGCCGGGTCCGTCGGACGCCTGGATCACCCTGGCCGGCCTGGCCCGGGAGACCCGGCGCATCCGGCTGGGCACCCTGGTGACCGCCGCGACGTTCCGGCTCCCCGGCCCGCTCGCCATCTCCGTCGCGGGCGTCGACGAGATGAGCGGAGGCCGCGTCGAGCTGGGTCTGGGCACCGGCTGGTACGACGGCGAGCACACCGCGTACGGGATCCCGTTCCCCGGTCTGGCCGAGCGGTTCGACCGGCTCGAGGAGCAACTGGCGATCGTCACGGGCCTGTGGGAGACGCCCGAGAACAAGACGTTCGACTTCCAGGGCACCCACTACCAGCTGACCGACTCCCCGGCGCTGCCGAAGCCGGCCCAGCGGCCGCGCCCGCCGATCATCATCGGCGGGGTGGGCGCCAAGCGCACGCCACGGCTCGCCGCGCGCTACGCCGACGAGTACAACGTGCCGTTCCACTCGGTCGCCGACACCGGGGCGGCGTACGAGCGGGTCCGCGCCGCCTGCGAGAGCGACGGCCGGAAGCCCGGGGACATCGTCCTTTCGGCCGCGCAGGTCGTCTGCTGCGGGCGCGACGAGGCGGAGCTGAGCCGGCGCGCCGACGCGATCGGCCGCTCGGTCGAGGACCTTCGGGCGAACGGCCTGGCCGGCACCCCGGCCGAGATCGTCGACAAGATCGGCCGGTTCGGCGAGCTCGGCGCCGCGCGGATCTACCTCCAGACCCTGGACCTGGAGGACCTGGACCATCTCGAGCTGCTCGCGAGCGACGTCCTTCCCCAGGTCTGACCGCCGTCGGCGTGGTCGCGCCGGGGCAGGCCGCGAGCCTCCCCGGCGTGGCGATCAGAACATCGTTCGTGACAGGTACTCTGTTCGCGAAAAGGAGCGTCCCGTGACCGAGGCGACCGAGATCCCGCCACCGCCGTGGCGGCGTCCCAAGAAGTCCGCGCGGCAGCGCCGGCCTCTCAGCCAGGAGCTCATCGTCGACACGGCGATGCGGATCCTCGACGCCGAGGGTCTCGACGCGCTGAGCATGCGCCGGGTGGCGCTCGAGCTCCAGACCGGTCCGGCGTCCCTGTACGCGCACGTCGCGAACAAGGACGAGCTGCTGGAGCTGATGATCGACCGGATCACCGGCGAGCTGGACGTTCCGGTCCCCGACCCGGACCGCTGGCAGGAGCAGATCGTCGAGGCGGGCATGGAGGCCCACCGGGTCTGGACCCGGCATCCCGGCATCGCCCGCGCCGCGCTCGCCAACATTCCCCTCGGTCCCAACTCCCTGCGCTACTCCGAAGCTCTCCTGTCCGTCCTGCGCGCCGGCGGCGTGCCGGACGAACGGGCGGGCTGGTTCGTCGACCGGCTGTCGCTCTACGTCCTCGCGGACGCCTTCGAGGATTCCCTGCACCACGAGCGCGGACGCCGCACCGAGGAGGACGCGCGGGAGTACTTCGAGCAGGTCCGCACGTACTTCCACAGCCTGCCGCCCGGCCGCTTCCCGGTCATCACCTCGATGGTCGACGCGCTGGTCGGCGGCGACGGCGACGAACGCCTGCGGTACGGCCTGGAGCTCCTGGTCCGCGGCCTCGCCTCGTACGTCCCCGACCGGCCGGGGACCTCGACCGGCCAAGCCGGCTGACCGGTCCGGCGAGCCGGTTAATTCGATAGGTCCTGTTCGCCGGTGTCCGCGACACTGTGCGGGTGCTTCTGACGATCACCACGACCGCGCGCCCGGCGACCGACCTCGGCTACCTGCTGGTCAAGCATCCCGGCCGGGTGCAGGCGTTCGAGCAGTCGTTCGGCACCGCTCACGTCTTCTACCCCGAGGCGGACGAGGACCGCTGCACGGCGGCGCTGCTGCTCGACGTCGACCCGATCCGGCTGGCCCGGACCCGGCGGACGCCGGACCTGTCCCTCGGCCAGTACGTCAACGACCGGCCGTATGCCGCGTCGTCCCTGCTCGCGTCGGCGATGGCGAACGTCTTCCGCACGGCGATGCGCGGCCAGAGCCGGGAGCGCCCGGAGCTGGCGGGCACCCCGATCCCGCTGCGCATCACGCTGCCCGCGCTGCCCTGCCGGGGCGGGCCCGAGCTGGCCGAGACCCTGTTCGCGCCGCTCGGCTGGCGGGTGGAGGCGTGCCCGGTCCCGCTCGACGAGCGGTTCCCCGAGTGGGGCGACTCGCGGTACGTCACCCTCACGATCGAGGGTGAGGCCACCCTCGCGTCCGCGCTGAACCAGCTGTACGTCCTGCTGCCGGTCCTGGACGACTCCAAGCACTACTGGGTGGCGGCGGACGAGGTCGACAAGCTCGTCCGCGCGGGCGAGGGATGGCTCGCGGCGCACCCCGCCCGGGCCCGGATCACCCGCCGCTACCTCGCGAACCGCCACCGCCTGGTCCGTACGGCCCTGGCCCGGCTCGCCGACGCCGACGACGCTCCCGACGACGCGCTCCAGCGCCACCCCATCGACGAGGAGCCGCCGGCCGCCGACCCGACGGCCGCCGAGCCCGGGTCCGCGGAGCCGGCCGAGGACGTGGCCGCGCCGCCGGTGCCGCTCGCCGAACTCCGCGTCCAGGCCGTGCTCGACGCGCTGCGCGCCGAGCACGCGGCCACGGTCATCGACCTCGGCTGCGGTACGGGCCGGCTGCTCTCCCGGCTGCTGCAGGATCCGTTCTTCGAGTTCGTGGCCGGCGCCGACGTGTCCGCTCGCGCGATCGAGGCGGCCCAGCGCCGGCTGTCGCCGGGCCTGCTCCCGCGCGCCCAGGCCGACCGCCTCAACCTGTTCACGGCCGCGCTGACGTACGCCGACCAGCGTTTCCACGGGCACGACGCCGCGGTGCTGATGGAGGTCATCGAGCATGTGGACCTGCCCCGGCTCCCGGCCGTCGAGCGCGTGGTCTTCGGCGACGCCGCGCCGCGCGTGGTGGTCGTGACCACGCCGAACGCCGAGTACAACGTGCGCTACGAGAGCCTCACCGGCTTCCGCCACCCGGACCACCGGTTCGAGTGGACGCGCGCGGAGTTCGGCGCGTGGACCGCGCGGGTGGCCGAGGCGTACGGCTACCGGGTCCGCCACGTACCCGTCGGCGACGACGACCCGTCCGTCGGCGCGCCGACCCAGATGGGGGTGTTCGTTAAGTGACCGAGCTGAGGCTCCCCGAGATGGGGCTTGTCGTCCTGGTCGGTGTGTCAGGGGCGGGTAAGTCCCACTTCGCGCGCAGGCACTTCGCGCCGACGCAGGTGGTCTCCTCCGACCACTGCCGGGCGCTCGTTTCCGACGACGAGAACGACCAGTCGGCCACCGCCGACGCCTTCGACCTGCTGCACCACATCGTCCGTACGCGGCTGCGGCGCGGCCTGCTGACCGTGGTCGACGCGACCAACGTGCAGCCGGGACCGCGTTCCCAGCTCGTCCGGATCGCCAAGGAGCAGGACGTCCTGTCCGTCGCGATCGTCCTCGACGTGCCCGAGTCGGTCGCGATGGCGCGCAACGCCGCCCGTACCGACCGCGACCTGCCGGACCACGTCGTGCCCCGGCAGCGGCGCGAGCTGCGGCGCGGCATGCGCGACCTGCACCGCGTCTTCAAGCGCGCGTACGTGTTGAAGGGCGAGGAGATCGACGAGGCGACCGTCACGTACGAGAAGAGCTGGTCGGACAGGCGCGAGCTGACCGGCCCGTTCGACCTGATCGGCGACGTGCACGGCTGCCGGGCCGAGCTGGAGGAGCTGCTCACGACGCTCGGGTACGTCATCGAGCGCGACGCTCTCGGCCGTGCCGCCGGCGCCGCGCACCCGCACGGCCGTACCGCCCTGCTGCTCGGCGACCTCGTCGACCGCGGCCCGGACACCCCGGGCGTGCTCCGCCTGGTCATGGGCATGGTGAACGCCGGTAACGCGCTGTGCGTCCCCGGCAACCACGAGAACAAGCTCGTCCGCGCGCTGCGGGGGCGGCGCGTCACGGTCGCCCACGGGCTCGCCGAGTCGCTCGAACAGCTCGCGGCCGAGCCGGAGGAGTTCCGCGCCGAGGCGCTGGCGTTCATGGACGGGCTGGTCAGCCACCTCGTCCTCGACGGCGGGCGTCTCGTGGCCGCGCACGCCGGGCTCAAAGAGAGCTACCACGGCCGCGCGTCGGGCCGTGTGCGCTCCTTCGCCCTGTACGGCGAGACCACCGGCGAGACCGACGAGTACGGACTGCCGGTGCGTTACGCCTGGGCGAACGACTACCGGGGCGGCGCCATGGTCGTCTACGGGCACACGCCGATCGTCGAGCCCGAATGGGTCAACAACACGCTCTGCCTGGACACCGGCTGCGTCTTCGGCGGCCGGCTCACCGCGCTCCGCTACCCGGAGAAGGAGATCGTCTCGGTCCCGGCGCACCAGGTCTGGTACGCGCCGGTCCGCCCGCTGGAGGCCGAGCCGCCGGCGTCGCGCGGCGGGCACCGGGAGTCGGGCGTGCTGCGGATCGCGGACGTGGAGGAGGCCGTGGAGACCCGGCTGATGGGCCGGATCAACCTGCGCGCGGAGAACGTCTGGCCGGCGCTGGAGGCGATGAGCCGCTTCGCGGTGGACCCGCGCTGGCTGGTGTACCTGCCGCCCACGATGGCGCCCGCCGACACCTCGTCGCTGGAGGACCACCTGGAGCACCCGGCGGAGGCGTTCGCGGCGTACCGCAGGCAGGGCGTCGGCCAGGTCGTGTGCGAGGAGAAGCACATGGGCTCGCGTGCCGTCGTCGTCGTGACGCGGGACGCCGGCGTCGCCGCGGCGAGGTTCGGCGTGGACGACGGCACCACCGGCGCGGTCTACACCCGGACCGGGCGCCCGTTCTTCGCCGACCCGGAGCGGACGGAGAAGTTCCTCGCGCGGGTGCGCGAGGCGGCCGGGTTCCTGTTCGAGGAGCTGGAGACCGGCTGGCTGGTGCTGGACTGCGAGCTGATGCCGTGGTCGGCCAAGGCGGTGGAGCTGCTGCGCCGGCAGTACGCCGCGACCGGCGCGGCGGCGCGCGCCGCCCTGCCGGCCGCCGCGGACGCCCTGGCCCGGGCCGAGGCCCGCGGCCTGGACGTCGGCGGCCTGCGCGCCCGGATCGAGCGCCGGGCGGAGAACGCCGCGCTGTTCCGCGACGCGTACGCGCGCTACTGCTGGCCGGTGGAGGGGCTGACCGGGTTGCGGCTCGCGCCGTTCCAGGTGCTGGCGGGGGAGGGGTCCTCCTACGCCGCGCGCGACCACCGGTGGCACCTGGAGACCGCCGACCGGCTGGCCGCCGCCGACGACCTGATCGTCTCGACGCGGTCGCGCGTCGTCGACCTGACCGGCGACGACGAGGCGGACGCGGTCGCCTGGTGGCAGGACCTGACCGCGGCCGGCGGCGAGGGCATGGTGGTCAAGCCGCTGGGACCCGGTCCGGAGGGGCGGCTCGTGCAGCCGGGGCTGAAGTGCCGGGGGCGGGAGTACCTGCGGATCATCTACGGCCCCGACTACACCGAACCCGAGCACCTCGAACGGCTGCGGCAGCGCTCCCTCGGCCGCAAGCGGTCGCTCGCGATGCGGGAGTACGCCCTGGGCCTGGAGTCCCTGGACCGCCTGGCCGCCGGCGAACCGCTGTGGCGCGTCCACCAGCCCGTCTTCGGCGTGCTGGCCCTGGAGTCGGAGCCGGTCGACCCGCGTCTGTGACGGTCGTCATCGTGACGTCCGATCAAGGAGCGCCAGCAGCATGGTCCAGTGGCGTGCGGAGGCTTCGGCGTTGTATTGATGTGTGTCCGCCTGGGTGTAGCCGTGTCGCGCACCGGAGTAGACGTCCGCCTGATAGCGGATACCTGCCAGCGTGAGGGCAGTGTCGAGTCGCTCGATCTGCTCGAGCGGCATGGAGGGGTCTTCGTCGGCGTGGCCGAAGTAGAGTTCCGCGGTGATCCGGTCGGCTACCAGGTGCGGGCTGTCCGGGGCGTCGGTGGCCAGGTTGCCGCCATGGAAACCGGCGGCCGCGGCGACCCGGTCGGGGAAGGCACCGGCGGTGCGCAGGGCCAGGGCGGCTCCCACACAGTAGCCGGTGATGGCGACAGGGCCGTCGGTGGTCCGTGGGCAGGCGGTCAGCCAGGACAGGTACGCGTCGGCGTCGCGCATGGCCCGTTCGGGGGTCAGTTCTCCCACCAGGGGAAAGAGCTGCTGGAGCAGCGCGCGCCGGCGGGTGTCGGTGATGTGGACGGGCAGATCCACGACCGGTGCCCGCCCGTGGCGGTAGAGGACGTTGGGTACCAGGACGGTGTAACCGTGTTCGGCGAGCCGGTCGGCCATGCGCGTCAGGCTTGGGCGTACGCCGAAGGCATCCATGTAGAGCAGCACGGCGGGATGGGCGGCGTGATCGTTGGGATGGGTCAGGTACGCGTCGGCGGTGCCGTCGGAGGTGACGATGTCCACGATGGTTCCGGATACGGCGGTCATTCAGTGTTTCCCATCAATGACTCGGCGTGCTCGGGCCTCTCGGCCGCGGCACAGGTGTGGATCAGGTCGGCGGAGTGCAGGCGGGCGGTGAGTCGGGCCAGGCGTACGCCTTGGTAGCGAGCCGCCCGCAGCGTTGCCGGCGGGGGCGGCAGGCCGTCGGGTCCGCTCGGGTGGCTGGTCCCGTAGGGATTGCCGCCTGCGCCGTGTACGGCGTCGTCGGTGTAGCCGGGCGGCACGAGGACCGCACCCATGTGGTAGGCCGAGTTGTAGAGAGCCAGCAGGGTGGACTCCTGGCCGCCGTGCCGGGACTGGCCGCTGACGAAGCCGGTGAAGGCCTTGTTCGCCAGCCGGCCGGCCGCCCACAGGCCGCCGCAGGTGTCGAGGAACTGCTTGAGCTGAGAGGCGATATTGCCGAACCGGACCGGGGTACCGAAGGCCAGGCCGTGCGCCCACAGCAGATCGTCGTGGCCGACCTCGGGGACGTGCGACGAAACGCGCTGATGGTGGGCGGTCCAGGCGGGGTCGGCGGCGATCGCGGAGGCCGGGGCAAGTTCGGGGACTCGGCGCAGTCTGACCTGTGCGCCTTCGGACCGTGCGCCGGCGGCCAGTGCCTCGGCGAGCGCGTACACGTTTCCGGTGGCTGAGTAGTAGACGACGGTGATATTGAGGGTCATCGCGCAGGTTCTTCCTTCCAATGCGCCGGGGGTTGTCGGTCGGTGAGGAGCACTCAGCCGCCTGATATGGCACGGACCGCGTCCTGGCCGGACGGTCGGGAGACCCTGGTTCGCTCTATCACCCACAGGACGAAGGTTCCGCAGGCCAGCGAGCCGCCCAGGACGCTCACCGCCGTCCAGCCGCCGTGCACCCACACCACCGCGGCCAGCGCCGATCCGGCGGCGCCGCCGGCGAAGAAGGCCGTCATCAACGCGGAGTTGAGCCGGTTGCGGATCTCCGGGCTCAGCGCGTAGATGACGTTCTGGTTGCTGTTGAGCACTGCCCGGTGCGCCAGGTTGAGGACGATCGCCCCGCCGAGGAGCCACCCCAGCGAACTCTCGCCTGCGCCGATCAGCCACCAGGAAGCGGCGAACGCGGCGGTGCCGACGCCGGTGACCCACTGCACGTAGCCGCGGTCGGCCAGCCGGCCGGTCATCGTCGCCCCCACCGTGCCCACCGCACCCACGAGCCCGAACAGCCCGATGGCCGCCTCGGACCAGCCGTACGACGGGCCGGCGAAAAGGAAGGTCACCGCCGTCCACAGCACGTTGAACGACGCGAGCGACAGGGCGGCGATGCCGGCCCGCCACCGCAGCACCGGCTCGTGGCGGAACAGTGCGAACGTTGAGCGCAGCAGCGCCGGGTACGACAACCCGATCGGGGTGTGCAGAGGCGGCAGGAAGCGCCACAGCAGCACTGTCACCCCGGCGACCAGGACCGCACTCACCCAGTAGACGGTCCGCCAGCCGCCGAGTTCGGCGAGCCCTCCCGACACCGTACGGGACAACACCGTGCCCAGCAGTAGCCCGCTCGTCACCGTGCCGATCACCCGGCCGCGCTTCCCCGGTGCCGCGAGCGTGACGGCGTACGGCACCACGACCTGGGCTCCCACCGAGGTGAACGCGGTGAGCACGGTTCCCACGAGCAACAGGGCTCCGTTGGGAGCGGTCGCCGAGATCAGCAGGAACGCCGCGGTGGCCGCGTACAGCAGGACCGTGAACCGGCGGCGTTCGACCAGGTCGGCGAGCGGGACGAGCAGCAGCAGCCCCATCCCGTAACCGACCTGCGCGGCGGTCACGATCATTCCGGCCATCGTGGTGCTGAGCCGAAGCTCCCGGCCGAGCAGGTCCAGCAGTGGCTGGGCGAAGTAGTTGTTGGCGACCGAAAGCCCCGTCGCCGCGGCCATCAGGACAAGCAGCCCTCGGCTCAGCGGCGCGCCGCCGTCCGGCGCTTCGGTGGTCTCGCGGCGCGCCGTCCGGCGTGGTGCCCCCGACCCGACTGTCATGATCCGGCCTCCCACCAGTCACTCAATATTGAGAATGTAAACGTTGAGATAACAGCATGAGAGTATTCTCTTCGTCAAGTAGATGAACGTTGAGATTGTTTGCGCTGAGGGAGGCCGCCGATGGGCGATGCGGTGGATCAGTTGCTCACCCAGTGGGGGAGGGAGCGCCCCGACGTCGACGTCGGGCCCATGGGGGTCATCGGGCGGATCACCCGGCTGTCCCGGCTGCTGGACCGGGAGCTGAAGGAGTTCTTCGCCGGGCACGGACTCGAGCGCTGGGAGTTCGACGTGCTGGCCACTCTCCGCCGGTCCGGGCCACCGTACGAGCTGACGGCGGGGGCCCTCAACCGGGCCGCCATGGTGACCTCCGGCGCGATCACCAACCGGATCGACCGGCTGGCGGCCCGGGGACTCGTCGAGCGCGTGCACGACGAGGAGGACCGGCGCTCCGTACGCGTCCGCCTGACCGGTCAGGGCCGGACGATGGTCGACGAGATGGTCGGGCCGCACGTGGCGAATGAGGCGCGCCTGCTCGCCGGGCTGACCTCAGAGGAACGGGATCGGCTGGCCGGCCTGCTCCGCGGCCTCCTTGAGTCGCTGGGTGATACCTCCATCGGTTAGGGCACGTCCGGAAGACGCCGGAGGCCGGTCGCGTGCCGTGATCAGACACTCGGCGGTCTGGTCGGCCGCCACCGTGGCGACATCCTCGCCCGGTAGGACCCGCCGCCGAGCGTGATCCGCCGGAGCGGCCCTGGCCGTGCGCCGGACGGGCGCGCGGCCAGGGGACGCCGGATCAGTCGGCGGAGATCTCGCGCCCGTCCTCCGACCACAGCGTGTGAAAGACGGGCCGGCCCGCGCCGGTGACGCGGGCGAGCGTCCCGTATCGGAATTCGCCGGCCCAACGTTACGCGTGCGATACGGATGTCCGGCGGTCCGCGTTTTTCCGTGCATGTACAGGGAGCGGTCCCCCGCGATAATCTCCGGAAACGCACCGGCTCGTATACCGGGGAGCTCTTGATGGGCGATTTTTTCGACGTCGACGACGCCCGGTCACGGTTAACCGAGCAAATTGCCTTCTACGACGAAACAATCCTCACGCCCGGAGACGCCGGAGCCCACGGCGAGCTGCGCCGGGTCGAGGAATATTTCGCCGGTCAAACCCTGAGCGGTGACGTTCTGGAGATCGCCTGTGGCACGGGTTTCTGGACCGGGCGGCTCCTGGACCGCGCGACGACGCTCACCGCGGTCGACGCCTCCGCGCGCCGGCTGCGCCTGTGCGCGGACCGTCTCGGCGGCGATCCGCGCCTCGAACTCGTCCACGCGGACGTGTTCGACTGGACGCCTGATTCGACGTACGACGCCATTTTTCTCGGTTTCTGGCTGTCACACGTCCCCGGTCGGCTGCTGGGGGAATTCCTCGGCCGGCTGAGAAAGTGGCTGAGGGCCGGTGGCGTCGTCCACCTCGTCGACCACAAGGCCGGCGCGACCGGAGAGACCGTGCTCGGCGGCGAGCTGGTCCGCCGGATCGGCGATTCCGGCCGGAGCTACCGCGTCGTCAAGGCCCAGTACGACCGGGCAGGCCTCGAACAGCGGATTCGCCGCCTCGGCTGGTCGGCCGTTCTGCGCGAGACCCCGGAGCATTTCCTATTCGGCTCGCTCACCGACGACGCCGGCGCGCCGGCCGGTGATCCTGTAGGGGAGGCGGACGTGTAGTGAAGAGCGTGAGCACACAGGCGTATCTGCTCTATCCGTTCCCGCATTCGATATCCGGGGCGAAACTGGCCACTGATCCCGTACGCGCCGACAGCCCGTGGAAACACTGGTTTGTGCGCTCGGCGGACAGCCTGGACAAGATCAATCTCCTCACCGACCACTCGTACTCGTTCCTTCCGCACGTGCGCCGGATGCTCTATCCGGAGCTGTACGGCCTCACCTCCGACGCGAGCAAGCAGGCGCTCCACAGCGTGCAGGGCATGGAGGTCGCGGCGGTGCGCCGGGCGATCGACGACGCGGTGGGCAAGGACGACGGCGACCGGTTCCGCAACGCCGCGGTCCGCCTGACCTGGACCGGGAAGCAGCTGGCGCCCGGCAGCAAGATCACCGTTCGCATTCCCGGCGACCAGGGCATCGAGGAGGACTACAAGTGTGACCTGCGCTGGATCGACGCGGTGCTCTTCCCGGTCGGGGTCGGCGTTCTGGTGGCGGCGCTCGACCCGCCCGGCGACATGCCCACGGCCGTGGCCGCCCGGTTGATGCGGTTCGCCAAGAAGGTCGAATACCGGCGGCGTCTCTCTCTGGAGGTCGCCCAGCTGAGCCTCGAGGCGAGCGGTTTCCCGGCCAGTGGCGGGCGGGGGAGTACCTGGCTGGAGGTCCTGCCCACGTTGCTGCGGGACCTGGCCGTCGCGTCACCCCTCGACTCGCGCGACAACATCTCCGAGCTCACCGGAACCCTCGGGGTGAACTGGCGGCTGGCGATCACGTCACAGGTGAGGCGGGACGGCGACGAGCAGCCGCCCGGCCCCTTCGAGTCCGGTGCCCAGCTCGCGTGCTTCGCGCTGGCCACGGGCCGGACACCGGTGGCCGGGCAGCACGCGGAGTGTCCCTCGGAGGACCAGTGGCAGCGACTCCGCTCGAAGCGGTGTCTCTCCCTCTGGCAGGACTGGATGATGCTCTACCACTACGACAACCTCGTGCAGGTGGTCGAGTCGGCCGACGACCGGTACGTCGCCCAGCAGTTCGAGCTCTTCGAGTACGAGTACGTCACCCTCTTCATCTACGCGATCGCGCAGCGGCATCTCCTCGACATCATGGAATCGGACCTGGCCCAGGTGGCCGGGCTCCTCGAAGTCGCCTCCGCGAAGCTCCAGCGCTTCGACGAGGCGGTGATCCGGTTCAACACCCGGCTCTGGCATCGCGACGTCAGCACCACCCCGGTGGGCGGACCGCTGTACTCCCTGCTGAGGTCCGGCCTCGAACTCTCCGAGTCGTTCGCCTCGATCCGGGAGGCGAGCGCGGCCCTCCAGTCCCACCTTCAGCTCCGTGCCTCCCAGGGGCTGGCGCGCTCGACGACCCGGACACGTCACCTCATCGAACTCGTCGCGGTCGTGGGCGTGCCGCTCGGTGTCATGAGCTCCGCGATGCAGACCCGGTTGGGTAATCTCAGACCGCTGAAAGCCCTGCCGCCGTACATGGCGTGGCTTCTGGTGCTCGGCGTTCTGCTGATAACCACCCTCATTTATGTGGTCATCCGTCGTACAAATACGAGGAAAAAAGATGAGTTCTAGCCATTTCGGCTATGACGTTCCCCGGGGTCCGCTCGTGGTGAATCTGGTCCGTCACGGCAACGCGCCGTGGGTGCGCGACGGGGTCACGGTGGACGATCCCGAGCTCGGGCAGCGGGGCGTCGACCAGTGCGCCGCGCTCGCCGCCGAGCTCTCGGGAGCCAAGTTCGACCTCGTCGTGACCTCCCCCGTGAAGAGGGCGCGGGAGACGGTGGCGCTCGCGTGCGGCGGCCTGGAGACCCCTGCCGTCGAGGACTGGCTGGCCGAGATGCGCTACCCGGTCTGGCAAGGTCAGCCGCCCGAACTCGCCGCCCGCGCCCTGGCCGACGCGCGGACCCTGCCCGCGGAGGAGCGGTGGAACGCCTTCGAGGAGTCGGGCGAGGGCATCCGCTCGTTCACCGACCGGGTCCGGTCGGGCCTGCGCCGCTTCCTCGGCGGCATCGACGTGCGCCCCGTGACGGACGGCGGCCCGGCGCTGTGGGAGATGGACGGCGTCGAGCGCCAGATCCTCATGGTGGCGCACGCCGGAAGCATCAGCACGGTCCTGTCGATGCTGCTCGGCTTCGAGCCCACGCCGTGGGAATGGGAGAGATTCCAGATCGCGCACTGCTCGATCACCCGCCTCATCACCATTCCCGTCGGGACGAGATATGCCTTCTCCGTCGAATGCCTGGGGTACATGGAATACATTCCCGAACATCTCCGAAGTTGGTAGCGCATGAGGATCATCGGCGTATCCGGTGGATTCGGCCACGAAGCGAGCGCGACGCTCATCGTGGACGGGAAGATCGAACTCATCGTCGAGGAAGAGCGCCTCTCACGGCGTAAGTACGCGCGTGAGGAGGCCGCGACGCGGTCCGTCCTGGCGTGCCTGCGGCGCTTCGACCTCGCCCCCCGCGACCTCGACGCGCTCGCGATCTCATGGGACTCGTCGCTGGACCCGAGCAACGACCGGATGATCGCCGCCGACCGGGCTTTGGCGGCGGCCCGCGGCGAGCTGGGGCTCGATGACACTCCCGCGTTCGTCTTCGACCATCACCGGTGTCACGCCGTGACCGGCCAGTACATGAGCGGCACGGCGGAGCGATGCGTCGTGGTCGTCATGGACGGCCGTGGCGAGCACGCCTCCACGACCGTCTACCTCGCGGGCGGAGGTGAGGACGAGGATGTCGTGGCCGCGTCTCCGCTGACGGCGTCGCTGGGCACGCTGTTCGCCGCGGTGACGACCTACTGCGGGTTCGGCTACGGCGGCCAGGGCAAGACGATGGGCCTGGCCGCGTTCGGCACACCGCGCCACGACTTCCCCGAGCTCTCCCCGGACGGGCTGGGATTCCGCTGCGCCCTTCCCGCCCCCGGCGACCCGACGACCGGACACCGCGCGGTCTACCGGCAGTGGAACGACATCTGCGCCGAGGTCTTCGGCCCGCCGCGCAGGCCCGCGCTGTCCCTGTCGGACCGGCTGCGGCCCCTGCGCTCCGGCGACTTCGCGCCGCACCACGCGGACGCCGCGGCATCGGTGCAGGCGATGGTCGAGGCGAGGATCGAGACTCTCGTCCGCCGCCTCGCGAGCGAGTACCCCGGCCTGCCGGTCGTCCTGGCCGGCGGCGTCGCCCTCAACTGCTCCGCCAACGGGCGCCTCCGCCGGGTCCTGCCGGACGTGGACCTGCGTTACCTGCCGATCCCGCAGGACGCCGGGGTCTCGGTGGGCGCGGCCGTGCTCGCGGCGCGGCGGCTCGGAGAGGCCACCCGGCTCCCGGCCGGGCCCTACCAGGGCCTGGGCTGGTCCGACGCGGAGCTGGCCGACCTGCTCCGGCGTTACGGCATCGGCCACCACGAGCCACCCGACCTCGCGGCGGAGGTCGCCGACCGGCTGCTGGCCGGCGAGGTCATCGGCTGGTTCCAGGGCCGGGCCGAGGTCGGCCCGCGCGCGCTGGGGCACCGCTCGATCCTCGCCTCGTCCCTGGACGCCGCCGTCGTCGACCGCCTGAACCTGGAGATCAAACAGCGGGAGGCGTGGCGTCCGTTCGGGCCGTCGCTGCTGCCGGACGCCATGGACAAGTGGTTCCCGGTCGCCGACGCCCCGTTCATGATCGAGGCGCACGAGGTCAGGGACGCGGCCGCGTTGCCCGCCGTCGTGCACGTGGACGGCACCAGCCGGCCCCACTGCGTCGACGACCGCGTGTGCAGCCCGCGTTACGTCGCGGTGCTGGAGGCGATGCGGAGACGCACCGGACACGGCGTCGTCCTGAACACCTCCTTCAACATCGACGGCGAGCCGATCGTCTACACCCCCGACGACGCACTGCGAACGTACTTCTCCTCCACGCTGGACGGGCTCGCCCTGGGCCCGTTCCTGCTGCACCGATCGGGCTGACCGTGGCGGCGTTCATCGTGCAGCCGCCGGCGTACCGGATCCGGCGGCGAACGCTCGGCGACGCCGTGGCGTCCGCCGTGACCGCGGCCGGACCCGGCCTGACCCTCGCGGGCTCGTTCCGCTTCGGCGACTTTCACCTCGACGCCGACGCCGACGCCGACGCCGACGCCGACGCCGACGTGGCCCGTTCGCTCAGCGACGTCGACCTGGTGGCCGACGGCGCCGGCGACGAAGCCCGCGCGCTGATGGCCCGGAAGGTCGAGGAGGGCCTGGCCGAGCGCGTGGGCATGCGGCTGCGGGTCTCGGTGCACCCGGGCGCGAAGTTCACGGCACTGAGCCCCGCGGACGCGCGGTTCCTGGCGATCGGCGAGTACCTCCGCCACCGCGACGACGGGCCGGGCACGCTCTACCACGACTTCCTGCTGGCCAAGGTGACGCTTCTGGTGCTGCGCGAGCACCAGCGCGAGCGCTACCTGGAGGTCGCCGGCCGCCTGGCCACCGACGAAGCGGCCCTCGCCGCGCGGATCAAACTCGGGGTCTCCCGCGGCGGCTTCCTCCCGGCCGCGCGTACGCTCCTCGGCCGGGCCCCGTATCCGGAGGCGAGGCTCCTGGCCGAGCGGTTCCTGCCGCGGGCCGACGCGGCCGACGTCCGGGCCTACACCCGGGAGCTCCGGCGGCGGCCGGGCATCGACCCGTGGCTTCGCGAGTACGTCGCCGGCAAGGTCGACGCCCCCGCTACACCGCTTCGCTGATCCTGCGGGTGAGGTGTTCGGCGCATCGATCCGCGCTGCGGACCGGTGACTCATCAGTGGTGTCGATCCGGAAATACGGCCGGGCCCGCAGCGCACGCGCCCGCGCGAGGCAGTCCGCGATGCCCTCGTCGTCCCAGCCGCGCCAGGGCGGGCGCGCCTCCAGCCGTGAGATCCGGGCCCGGTCGCCGCAGTCGAGCAGGACGACCTCCAGGCCGCTCACGAGATACCGGGCCGGCGCCGTGGCCAGCAGCTCGGGGTCGATGCAGCCGAAGAGCACCATCACGGTGTCGTTCTCGCCGAGCGCGTGGGCCAGCAGCAGCCAGTCGTTGCACCAGGCGGTCCAGCCCCGGTCCAGGTGATGGAGGAACAGGTCGGCGTCGAAGACCGCACTGCGCCGGTACACCGACAGCCGCTCCCGGACGATGGGCGCGATCGTGCTTTTGCCGGCCCCGCTCTCCCCGGTGACCAGCACCAGCGGGTACGGCGAGACGGCGCGCTCCCAGCCACACGATCGGCAGCGGACCGACCTCGCCGCGGGCTCCGGCCGGAGCGGTGTCCGGTCCGGGCAGCGCATGCAGATCGGAACCTGGATCGGATCCATGATCCACCTCACGTCGGATTCCAGCACTGTAGGCCAACGTGGGGGGAATCGTCCGGTGCGGTGATCCGGGGGGCGGTGCGGTGCGTCCTATCAGTACCGCGCCGGAGAACCGGGGGTGCCGGTGATGAGGACCGCGAGGACGCGCACGCCGTTGCTGCCGCCCACGGCCATCGGGCTGAGCCCGGCGACGGCCCGGGCCCGCTACCGGCTCCACACGGTGCTCGCGGCCGGCCTGTTGCTGCTGAGCTGGGCGCTGTATCTCCGGCTGAACCTGAGCGACATGGAGAGCACGCTGCGACTGGCCCGGGCGCCGGCGTACACGGCGACGGTGCAGGCGCCCGACCCGGAGACACACGCGCCGACCCTCGTCTGGACCGACGAGGACGGCGCGGTCCGGTACGGCACCGCCGACCGGGACGACCCGTACCGGCCCGGCGAGCGCGCGCGGGTGCTGGAGTACTCGACCTTCACCTGCTGGACGTGGGAGACCTACGACGACCGGCGCGACGACCTGATCGGAATGGTGCTGTTCCTGTTCGCCATCCCGGGCGCCGCGATCGCCGGCTACCTCGTCCACCGGCGCCGGCGATGGCTCGGTGTCCTGCGCGCGGCGCGGTCGTCCGGGACCGAGGGGCGCGTGCTGGAGACGTACCGGCTCGGTCACCGGACCGGCCTGAAGGTCGACCTGGGGGACCGGACGGTCTACGTGCCGCTCATGCGCGACCAGTTCGTCGACGCGCTGACGTCGCTGGACGCGCTCAGGCCCGTACGCGGCGGAGGGCGGTTCGTGGTGTTCCGGATCGCCGCCGCGGGTCGCACCGTCTGGCCCGGCGGTCCCTACCGCACGCGGTTCGTGCCGGTCGGGGCCATCGTGCGCGGCCTCCTGTGGGTCGGCCCCCCGCTGGTGACCCTGGCCGTGCACCTGTCCACGGCACCGATCTCGCCGTGCTGAGGTGAGCGGCCAGGGTCCTGTCGTCAATCAGCGGAAATTTCGCGGCGGTCCTCCGACCACAGCGTGTGGAAGACGCCGTCGCGGTCGACGCGGCGGTAGGTGTGGGCACCGAAGAAGTCGCGCAGTCCCTGGATCAGCGACGCCGGCCCGCGCTCGCGGCGGAAGCCGTCGTAGTAGGCCAGCGACGCCGAGAAGGCCGGCGTCGGGACGCCGAGGTCGACCGCGGTGCGCACGACCTTGCGCCACGCGTCCTGCGCGCCCGCGACCGCGTCGCGGAAGTAGTCGTCGAGCAGGAGGTTGGGCAGCTCCGGGCTGCGTTCGTACGCCTCCTTGATGCGGTCGAGGAAGCGCGCCCGGATGATGCAGCCGCCGCGCCAGATGGTGGCGAGCGTGCCGGGGTCGACGTTCCAGTCGTACTCGTCGGAGGCCGCGCGCATCTGCTCGAAGCCCTGGGCGTACGCGACCACCTTGGAGGCGTACAGCGCGTCGCGCACGGCGTCCACGAAGCCGTCCGGGGCCGAGCCGCCGGACGGGCCGGGCAGGACGCCGGCGGCGCGCGTGCGCTGCTCCTTGCGGGCCGACAGCGCGCGGGCGTACACGGCCTCGGTGATCGCGGTGACCGGCACGCCCAGCTCCAGCGCCGACTGCGCGGTCCAGCGGCCGGTGCCCTTCTGCTCGGCCTCGTCGAGGATCACGTCGACGAGCGGCCGGCCCGTCGCGGCGTCGGTGTGCCCGAGCACCGTGGCGGTCGTCTCGATGAGGAACGACTCCAGGTCGCCTTCGTTCCACCGCGCGAACGTCTGCCCGATCTCGGGCGCGGACATGCCGGCCGCGCTCGTGAGCAGGTCGTACGCCTCGGCGATGAGCTGCATGTCGGCGTACTCGATGCCGTTGTGCGCCATCTTGACGTAGTGGCCCGCGCCGTCGGGACCGATGTGGGCGGCGCACGGCGTGCCGTCCACCTGCGCCGCGATCGTGGTGAGGATCTCCGCGACCGGGGCGTACGCGTCGTCGGGGCCGCCGGGCATGATGCTCGGGCCGTTCAGCGCGCCCTCCTCACCGCCGGAGACGCCGGTGCCGAGGAAGTGCAGGCCGTGCTCGGCCAGCGCCTTCTCACGCCGCCGCGTGTCCTCGAAGTGAGAGTTGCCGCCGTCGATCAGAATGTCGCCCTTGTCGAGCAGGGGCACCAGCTCGTCGATCACCGCGTCGACGGGCCCGCCCGCCTTCACCATGATCACGATCCGGCGCGGCCGGTCGAGCGAGGAGACGAAGTCCTCGAGCGAGGTCGCCGGCGTGAAGTCGCCTTCGTTCCCATAGCGCTCGATCAGCTGTTTCGTCCGGCTCTCACTGCGGTTGTGCACGGCCACCGGGAATCCGTGGCGCGCGATGTTGCGCGCGAGGTTCTGCCCCATGACGGCGAGGCCGGTGACACCGATCTGACTTCCCACATCATCACCCCGTGGCCCAGGTTAACCCGCTCCGGTCCGGCCGAAACCGGCCGGGCGTCCGGCGTCCGCCCCGGCGGCAGCAGAAAGTCCGATCTTTTGGGCGAATAACGGTTGACGTACCGGCGATCTTCGACAGTCTTCTTCCTCGTGGATGATCTTTCGCTGGTGCGCGACCACACGGTGCTGTCCGTCGTGGTCGGCTCCCGCGCCTACGGTCTCGCCACGGAGACGAGCGACGTCGACCGGCGCGGCGTGTACGCGGCGCCGACGCCGCTGTTCTGGGGCTTCACCAAGCCGCCGACGCACGTGGACGAGCCGGACGCCGAGCGCTTCTCCTGGGAGCTGGAGCGCTTCCTCGGGCTCGCGCTGGCGGCCAACCCGACCGCGCTGGAGTGTCTCTGGTCGCCCCTCGTGGAGAAGGTCACCGATCGCGGCGAGGAACTGCTCGCGCTGCGCGAGGCCTTCCTGTCCCGCCGCGCGCACACGACGTTCCTGCGGTACGCCGACAGCCAGTTCCGCAAGCTCACCGGCGACCTGCGCACCCGCGGCGAGCCCCGCTGGAAGCACGTGATGCACATGCTGCGCCTGCTGATCAGCGGACGGCATCTCCTGTCGTACGGGGAGCCGCTCGTCGGTGTGCGGGAACACCGCGAACGGCTGCTCGCGGTGCGCCGGGGCGAGGTGCCGTGGGCGGAGATCGAGGCCTGGCGGGAGTCGCTGACCCGCGACCTGGACACCGCCGTGGAGCGCAGCGCGCTGCCCGCCGAGCCGGACCGGGCGCGGGTGGAGGAGTTCCTGGTGTCGGTACGGCGGAGGGACGCGCGATGACCCGTACGCTGCCGTCCTGGCTCGGCGAGGTGACCGGCGACGTCGTGTTCGCGACCGTCAGCGGCGCCCACCTGTACGGGTTCCCGTCCGCCGACTCCGACGTCGACCTGCGCGGGGTCCACCTGATGCCGCTCGAGGACGTCGTCGGCCTGCGGACCGGGGACGAGACCGTCGACCGCACCTGGACGCGCGACGGCGTGGAGGTCGACCTCGTCACCCACGACCTGGCCAAGTTCGCCCGCCTGCTGCTGCGCCGCAACGGCTACGTCCTGGAACAGCTCCTCTCGCCGCTCGTCGTCGCGTCCTCACCGCTGCACGAGGAGATGGTCGCGCTCGCGCCGGAGTGCCTGACGCGTCACCACGCGCACCACTACCTCGGCTTCGCGCGCACCCAGTGGGGGTTCTTCGAGCGCACCGGAGAGCTCAAGCCGCTGCTCTACACGTTCCGCGTGCTGTCGACCGGCATCCACCTCATGCGGACGGGCGAGGTCGTCGCCGACCTGACCGCCCTCGGCCACGGGCCGGTGTATCTGCCGGAGCTCATCGCGGCCAAGCGGGAGGCCGAGCACGGCACGCTGCCCGCGGACGCGCCGGGCCGCGAACGCCTCGCCGCCGACGTCGCGGCGATGACGGCGCGGCTGGAGGAGGAGCGGGACCGCTCGTCGCTGCCCGAACGCCCCTCCGCCGAGCCGGCGCTGCACGACCTCGTCGTGCGCGCACGTCTCGGCGGCTCGCATGTCAATTCTCGGTAGCGAAGGGTAGATCGGTACGTCGTGGACACCCCTCGTCTGCTCAAGAACCGGTATCGGCTCGGCAGGGTCATCGGGCGCGGCGGGATGGGCGTGGTCTGGCTCGCCACCGACGAGGTGCTCGACCGCAGGGTCGCGGTGAAGGAGGTCGCCTTCCCGCCGGGGCTGTCGGAGGAGGAGCAGGAGACGCTGCGCCGCCGTACGCTCCGCGAGGCGCGGACCAACGCGCGGCTCAACCATCCCAACGTCGTCGGCCTGTACGACATCGTCGAGGACGAGGACCGGCCGTGGATCGTGATGGAGTACGTCCCGTCACGGTCGCTCGCCGAGACCGTACGCGCCGACGGCCCCTTCACCCCGGAGCGCACCGCCGCGATCGGCCTGCAGCTGCTCGGCGGCCTGCGGGCCGCCCACGCGGCGGGCGTCCTGCACCGCGACGTGAAGCCGAGCAACGTCCTGCTCGCCGAGGATGGCCGGGTGGTGCTGGGCGACTTCGGGATCGCCACCGCCAAGGGCGGCTCGACCGTCACCTCTTCGGGGGTGCTGATCGGCTCGCCGTCGTACATGGCGCCCGAGCGGGCACGCGGGCACACGGCGGGACCGGAGTCGGACCTGTGGTCACTCGGAGGCACGCTGTACACGGCCGTGGAGGGCCGCCCGCCGTTCGACCGCGACAGCGCGGTGGCCACCCTGGCCGCGCTCGTCATGGACGACCCGGACGAACCCGAACGCGCGGGCCCGCTGTGGCCCCTGATCCGCGCCCTGCTCCAGCGCGACCCGTCGGCGCGCCCGACGGTGGAGACGGTGGCCGCCGGTCTGCGCGAGATCGCCGAGGGCGCCACGGATGCGGCCGAGGCGCCGCACGCCGACCCCGCAGACGCCGGGGCGGACGTGGATGCCGCGGCGCCGCCGACCGGCGAGGCCGGCCGCGTGGCGTCGGACGGATCCGCGGAACCGGCGACCGCCGCCACGGCGACCGCCCTCACAACGACGGCCGGAACAGCGACGGCCGGAACAGCGGCGGCCGGGACGGGCGGCACCGTCCCGGCCGGCGGCGACCGGTCCCGGCGCGCGCTCGTCGGCATGATGGTCGCCGCCGCAGTGGTCGCCGTGACACTGCTGGCCTGGGCCGCCGTCGGCGTGTTCGGCGGCGGGAACGCCCACGAGCGCCGGTCCGCGAACCACGCGGGCACGACCCCGGGCCAGGCGCCGGCCGGCGCGTCCTCGACCGGGTCGCCGCCGACGTCACCGTCCGCGACGACCGCCTCCCCGACGACGTCGCCGACGGCCGCCGCGCCGCCGGACGGGTACCACTGGCACCACGACCGCACCGGCTTCTCCATCGCCGTACCGGACGGGTGGTCGGCCACCCATCACGGTCACTACCTGTACGTCGAGGACCCGCACAGCTCGCGGCTCCTCATCGTCGACCAGTCGGACCATCCCAAGTCCGACCCGCTGGCCGACTGGAAGAAACAGGAGGCCGCCCGGCGCGGCGGCTTCTCGGACTACCACCGGGTCCGCCTGGAGTCGGTCGACTACCCGCAGGCCCGCAAGGCCGCCGACTGGGAGTTCACCTATCGGGGCTCCAGCGGCCGTACGCACGTGCTCAACCGGAACATTCTGGCCAACAGCAAGCACGCCTACGCCCTGTACTGGCAGGTTCCGGACAGCCGATGGAAGGCGAGCAAGCCCATCTTCGCGGCCTTCGCCACGACGTTCCGCCCCGCCAAGGCCTGATGCCCCGCGTCCTGTCGCCCGGCCTTTGTATGAAATTAATGGACTGACCAGTACGAATCGGCAACAGGTTAGTGATTCGGCTGGAGTTACCCACGCGTAACCTACTGGTGAGTTACTTGGCGACGACGGGCGCTGTTAATTTGCGGCCACTTCCCCGTAGCAGAGCGAGGAGAGTCCCGTGCGTCGCAAAATCCCCCGTCTCCGTGCCCTCGCCCACTCCCCGTCTCCGGAGGGCTCCGCCGCCGCCCGGCGAAGGCCGGGCGGCAAGAGGGCATCGGCCGTCATCGCCGCCGTCGCGGCATGCGTCGGCCTGGCCGCCGCATCCGCGTCCGCCGCCGTCGTGTCCCCCGACGAGGTGTCCCGCGGCGTGACCATCCCGGCCTTCTACGACCCGCCCGCGACGCTGCCGTCCGCCAACGGCGCGCTGGTCCGCACCGAGCCTCTGCCGCTCGGATTGAGCCTGCCGGGCCTGGACGGCCGTCCGCTGCCGGGCACGGCGACCCGGCTGATGTACAAGTCCACCGACTCGAACGGGCAGCCGGTCGCGGTGACCGGCGCCTACATCGAGCCCTCGGCCGCCTGGCACGGCGGGGGATCCCGGCCGCTGGTGGCGTTCGCCTCGGGCACCATGGGCCAGGGCGACCAGTGCGCGGCCTCGATGGCGCTGCAGTACCCGCTGATCCTGACCGGCCAGACACTGTCGATCGGGTATGACAACCTCGCCATCTACCGCCTGCTCTCCGCCGGCGCGGCGGTCGTCGTCACCGACTACGTCGGCCTGGGCGCGACCGACCGGCTCCACACCTACGTCAACCGCGTCGACCAGGGGCACGCCCTGCTGGACGCGGCCCGCGCGGCGCACGCCGTGCCGGGAGCGTCGATCACCGGCGACTCGCGCGTCGGCCTGTACGGCTACAGCCAGGGCGGCGGCGCCGGCGCCGCGGCCGCCGAGCTGCAGCCTTCGTACGCGCCCGACGTGAAGGTGGCCGGCACCTACGCCGGCGCGCCACCCGCCGACCTGACCTCGGTCATGAAGGGCATCGACGGCAGCGCCCTCGCCGGTGCGCTCGGCTGGTCGATCAACGGCTTCACCCAGTCCGACCCGGCCCTCAAGGCCATCCTCGACGCCAACACCAACGCCGCCGGCAAGGCCGCGCTGCAGGACCTGTCGACGATGTGCATCGGAGAGGCGATCCTCACCTACGGCTTCGCCACGAGCACCAAGTGGACCAGCAGCGGCAAGTCCCTCGCCGCCGTCATCGCGGCCAACCCCGCGGCGCAGGCCACGCTCGACGCGCAGCGCATCGGCACGCTCAAGCCCGCCGGCCCCGTACGGCTGGCCACCGGGACCGAGGACGACATCGTCCCGCATGCCCAGGCCCGGCAGCTGGCCGTGGACTGGTGCCGGAAGGGCGGCAACGTCACCTACCAGCCCATCGTCCTGCCGAACCTCGGCGACAAGATCCTCACCAACCACCTGACGCCGCTGCTCACCGACCAGGCCGACGCGGTCTCCTGGCTGACCGACCGGCTGTCGGGCAAGGCGGCCATCTCCAACTGCTGGACGATGCCCGTCCAGCCCTGACGAACCACCCGCGCCCCCCGGGACCGCCCGGCCCCGGGGGGGCGGGAGGTCGGGAGGCGTTCTCGCGGCGGCGACCACCGCCGACGAGACCGATTTCGATCACGGAACGTGACCGTTGCGGGGGTGTCTTCGCCGGTCCGGACCGCCTTCGGCGGCCGGCCGCCGAGAGGCCATTTCTGTCTTACGTTGTCATCCCGTACGGCCTGCGAAAACGTCGCCATCCTTGGCCTGTCCTGGGCACCCTTGGACGGCCATCGCTAAGGGCGACCCGGCGACCCCGGACCGTAATGTGACGATCAGATTTCGATGTCGTAACCGTCCCATGTCTCCGCCTTTCGGGCCCTATACGCGGCAGCTCACGAGGAATACGTTGTGCGGCCAAACAAACTGTTCCTTGGGGAGCTCGGAGAAGGTGTCGACGTGAGACTGAAGCGCACGGCGTGTATCGCGGCGATCGCTGCCATGGCCACCGCGGGCCTCGCGGCCTGTGGTAACGGAGATGACAACAACAGCAAGGGCGACGGTGGTTCCGGCGGCGGCAAGATCAAGGGCAAGGTCGGGATCATCCTTCCCGACACGAAGTCCTCGGTCCGCTGGGAGAACTTCGACCTCCCTGTCCTGACCCAGGAGTTCAAGCAGGCCGGCATCCCCGCCGACATCCAGAACGCCGAGGGCGACAAGCAGCGCATGCAGACCATCGCCGACCAGATGATCACCAACGGTGTGACCATCCTGGCGATCGTCAACCTCGACTCGGCCTCCGGGGCCCAGATCGAGACCAAGGCCAAGCAGCAGGGTGTCCAGACGATCGACTACGACCGTCTGACGCTCGGCGGCTCCGCGGACTACTACGTGTCCTTCGACGGCACCCAGGTCGGCCGGGTCCAGGGCCAGGGCCTGCAGAAGTGCCTGGGTGACAAGAAGTCGAACATCGTCTACCTCGATGGCTCCCCGACCGACAACAACGCCACCCTCTTCAAGAACGGCGCGCACGAGGTCCTCGACAAGGTGACCAACTACACCAAGGTCGCCGAGCAGGCCGTGCCCGACTGGGACAACCAGAAGGCCGCGACCATCTTCGAGCAGATGTACACGCAGCAGAAGGGCAAGATCGACGGCGTGTACGCCGCGAACGACGGCCTCGGCCAGGCGGCCATCTCGATCCTGAACAAGAACGGCCAGGCGGGCAAGGTGCCGGTCACGGGTCAGGACGCGACGCCGCAGGGGCTGCAGAACATCCTCGACGGCACGCAGTGCATGACGGTCTACAAGCCGAACAAGCAGGAGGCCGACGGCCTCGTCAAGGTCGTCACCGCGCTGGCCAAGGGCGAGAAGCCGCAGACCAACGGCACCGCCGAGGACCCGACCGGCAAGCGGCAGGTGCCCTCGATCCTGCTCCAGCCGATCGGCATCTTCAAGGACAACGTCAAGCAGGTCATCACCGACGGCGGCGTCAAGGCCTCCGACGTGTGCAAGGGCAGCTACGCCGCCAAGTGCAAGGCGGCCGGCATCCAGTGACCGTCATGGGGCGCCCGCCCGGAGCGGGCGCCCCGTTCGCCGTCCTAGGGGGAACACAACGTTGTCCGAGAACGAAACGCCGTCCGCGAACGGGACGCCCACGCTCGAGCTCGTGGGAATCAACAAGAGCTTCGGCGCCGTGCACGTGCTCCACGACGTGCACCTCGCCGTCCAACCCGGCCAGGTGACCGCGCTCGTCGGTGACAACGGCGCGGGTAAGTCGACCCTCATCAAGTGCATCGCCGGCATCCACCCGATCGACTCGGGCAGCATCATGTTCGAGGGGCGGCCGGTGAGCGTCAGCAGTCCGAAGGACGCCGCCGCCCTCGGCATCGAGATCGTCTACCAGGACCTCGCGCTCGCCGACAACCTCGACATCACGCAGAACATGTTCCTCGGGCGCGAGCGCAGGAAGGGCATCGTCCTCGACGAGGCGTCGATGGAACAGTCCGCGCGCGAGACGCTCGCGCGGCTGTCGGTGCGCACCGTCAAGTCGGTGCGTCAGCAGGTGGCGAGCCTGTCCGGTGGCCAGCGGCAGACCGTGGCGATCGCCAAGGCCGTGCTGTGGGAGTCGAAGGTGGTGATCCTCGACGAGCCGACCGCGGCCCTGGGCGTCGCGCAGACGCGGCAGGTGCTCGACCTGGTCCGCAGGCTCGCCGAGACGGGCCACGGCGTCATCCTGATCTCGCACAACATGAACGACGTGTTCGAGGTCGCGGACCGGATCACCACGCTCTACCTGGGGCGGGTCGCGGCCGACGTCGCCCGCTCCGACGTGACGCACAGCCAGGTGGTGGAGCTCATCACCACGGGCCGGTCCGGCGACCTCGGACTCGCGCCCGCGACCGCCGCCGAAAGCATCTGAGGTTCACCATGTCCACAGACACTCCCCAGCCTGCCGAGACGGTCGAGGACACGCCGCCCACCACGGACGCGGCCGACTCGGCCTTCTCCTCCGACACCCGCGTCCAGACGGTGTCGACGGCGTTCAACGACTACTGGGCCCGCCTGCGCTCCGGCGACCTGGGCTCGCTTCCCGCGATCTTCGGGCTCGCGGTGCTGGTCATCCTGTTCTACGGCCTTCGTCCCGAGACCTTCCTGTCCAAGCTCAACCTGGCGAACCTGCTGACCCAGGCCATGCCGGTCGCGATCCTCGCGATGGGCCTGGTCTTCGTCCTGCTGCTCGGCGAGATCGACCTGTCCGCGGGTGTGGCGAGCGGCTCGTCCGCGGCCGTGATGGCCAAGCTGCTCATCGACGGCGGTGTGAACTGGGTCATCGCGGTGCTCGCCGCTCTGGTCACCGGCCTGATCATCGGTGCGGTCATCGGCGCGCTCGTCGCCGTCGTGCGCATCCCGTCGTTCGTCGTCACACTGGCCTTCTTCCTCGGGCTCCAGGGCATCGCGCTGAAGCTCATCGGCGAGGGCGGCACGGTGCCGGTGCACAACAACGTGATCATCGCGCTGGCGAACAAGAACATGCCGGTCTGGCTCGGCTGGACCCTCGCGGTCGTCTGCGTCGTCCTGTACGCGGGCTTCCAGCTCCTGCGGCAGCAGCGGCAGGCGGCCAAGGGCCTGTCCCGCCACCCGATGGCCCTCGTCCTGGCCCGGGTCGTGGTCATGGCGATCGTCGTCATCGGGGCGACCGCGGTGCTGAACCAGAACCGGGCGCGCGTGACCACCATCTTCCTGGGCGGCGTGCCGTGGGGCGTGCCGCTGGTCGCCGTGCTCTTCCTCATCTGCACGTTCGTGCTGCAGCGCACCACGTACGGCCGCCACGTGTACGCGGTCGGCGGCAACGCCGAGGCGGCGCGCCGGGCGGGCATCAGCGTGCTGGGCATCCGCATGTCGGTGTTCATGATCGGTTCCGCGCTCGCCGCCATCAGTGGCATCGTCGCCGCCTCCCGCCTGGGTTCGGTCACGCCCGACGCGGGCGCCGGCAACACGCTGCTGTACGCGGTCGGCGCGGCCGTCATCGGCGGCACCAGCCTGTTCGGTGGCAAGGGCAAGGCACGCGACGCCCTCATCGGTGGTCTCGTGATCGCGACCATCGACAACGGCCTCGGCCTGCTGGGCGCCAAGGCGTACCTCAACTACCTGATCACCGGTGGCTTCCTCCTGCTCGCCGCGAGCATCGACGCGCTGGCCCGGCGTCGCCGCTCCGCGTCCGGCCGCTGAACCCCGGAAGCGATCCCGTGACGCGTCGACGCATCCGCGGGTCGACCCAGGACGACGTACGCCGGCACAACCTCGGCACGATCCTCACCGAGGTGCACCGGCACGGTCACCGGTCGCGCGCACTGCTCACCGCGGAGATGGGGCTGAACCGGAGCACCATCGGCGACCTGGTCGCCGAGCTGACGGAGGCCGGGCTCGTCCTGCAGCGCTCAGCGAGCGCCCAGGGACGGGCCGGCCGCCCGTCGCTGGAGGTGGTGCCCTCTCCGGAGGGCGTGTACGTCCTGGCGGTCGACCTGGGCGTACGGCACCTGGTCGTGGCGAGGGTCGGGCTCGGCGGCGACGTGCTCGACCGCGTCGACGTGGAGCCCGAGCGCGACTGGAGCGACCTGGACGTCACCGTCGACGCGATCGCGGGCACGTGTGACCGGTTGCGCCGGGCGGCCCCGCCCGGCGCCCGGTGCGTGGGGGTGGGGCTGTCCGTGCCGGGCGTGGTCCGGCACGAGGACGGCCTGCTCCGGTTCGCGCCGAACCTCGGCTGGACCGACGTGCCGTTCGGCGCCCGGCTGGGGGAGCGGCTGGACCTGCCTGCCGTGATCGCCAACGACGCCGACCTGGGAGCCCTCGCCGAGCACTGGCGCGGTGTGGCGGCCGGGTACGAGCACGTCGTCGTGATGTCCGGCGAGATCGGCATCGGCGGCGGCATCCTCGTCGGCGGGCGTCCCCTGCGCGGCCGGGGCGGGTACGCGGGAGAGATCGGCCATCTCCGGGTGAACCCCGACGGCCGGCCCTGCCGATGCGGCGCGACCGGGTGCCTGGAGACCGAGGTCGGTGCGGACGCGCTGCTGCGGGAGGCGGGCCGGGAGCCGGGCAGCGGCATGGACGCCTACCGCGACGTGCTGGCCAGAGCGGCCGCGGGGGAGCGGGAGTACATGGACGCCGCCGCCCGTGTCGCGCGCTGGCTCGGCGTCGGCGTCGGCATGCTCGTGAACACCTTCAACCCCGACATCGTCATCCTCGGCGGCCCGCTCGGCGAGCTGTACGAGGCGACCGCGGAGATCGTGGCGGACGCGGCCTCGCGGTCCTCGCTCGTGGCGCCGCGCGAGCAGGTGCGCCTGGCCGCCTCGGCGCTGGGCCCCGACGCCCAGATCGTCGGCGCCGCCGAACTGGCCTTCGAGCCTCTCCTGGAGGACCCGATCGGCACGCTGTCCCGCCATGCCGCCTGAGGAGCCGCCCGGGAACGCCGGAGAAACACGGGCCCGGGTTCCCCGCCCTGCGTCACGATCGGCTGCGCCGGCTGACCGTGCAGAGCTGTGGTCTGCGGGGTGACGTCGTACGCGGCGTGGGGAAGAGCGAACTGCCCGCCCTGGAGCACCTCGAACTCTGGCTGGGGTGCGCGGAACACGGTGCGGACTGTGAGGTGGCCGACCTGGAGCCGGTTCTGTCCGGTGCCCGGTCGCCCCGGCTGCGGCACCTGGCCCTGTGCAACAGCGAGATCCAGGACGAGGTCGCCGCCGCCGTGGCGTCCGCCCCGGTGGTCGACCGGCTCGAGGTGCTCGACCTGTCCATGGGCATTCTGAGCGACGAGGGCGCCGCCGCCCTCCTCGGCGGCCGGCCGCTGACCCACCTGCGGAAGCTGGACCTGCACTACAACTACCTCAGCGAGCCCGTCCGGCGGCGCCTGCGCCAAGCGCTCGAACCCGCGGGCGTCGAGGTGGACCTCGACCAGGACGACGTCGCATGGGACGGCGACCGGGACATCTGCGTGGGACCGGTCTTCCTGACTCCCTAGGCTAGCGCCGGGCGGTCAGATGGCGGCGGGCGTGGCGGATCCCCCGGACGGCGACCGCGAGCCACAGGCAGGCCAGCAGGGGGAAGAGCACCCACCAGCCGCCGGTGACGGCGGCGACGATCAGGGCGACGAGCAGCAGCGGGCCGAAGGGCCGGCCGCGCGGCGGCCCCCAGCCGCTCCAGGCGGGCCCCCACCCGCCGTACGCCGCCCACTCGCGCCGCGCCCGGGCCGGTCCCCGGCGGCTCATCGGAAGGCCTGCGCCCACCGCCCAGGGGACGTCCTCCTCGTCATCGGAGGTCCGGGCGAGATGTCCCCGGCCGTGCGGGCCCCCGCCGCCGCGCGGCCACGGCGCCATGAACGGGCCCCGGCCCCAGTGCGCCGTGCCCATCTCCCACGGGCCCCGGCCGCGCGGTCCCGCCGGGCGTTCGGTGGCGGCCAGGGCGCCGGGCAGGTCGCGGGTGATCTCCCGCAGGTCGCCGACGGTCCGGGCGGACAGGGCCGCGGTCAGGCGTTCGTCCAGTTCCTCGCGGGTGAGCCGGCCCTGCGCGAAGTGCTCGTGCAGGGCCGTGGTCACCTCGTCGCGTTCCGCGTCACCGACGCGGAGCTGCTCGGCGCTCATCTCGTCTCGAGCCTCACTCGTCGTCGGCGAGCAGCCGGTACAGCCGGCGCCGCGTCTCGGTCAGGATCTGCCTGGCCTCGGCCACCTGGTTCTCGTCGCCGGTGTGGACGATCTGCATGACGGCCGAGCCGGTCTTGGCGGCGGTCGTGAACAGGTCGCGCACGTCGTCGCGCACGTCGGAGGTCATCGCCTCCCAGGGGGCGTTCACCTCGTCCGGGTGGGCCTCCGCGTACGCCCGTCCGCCGTCGGACAGGCGGAACACACGGCGGCCCTCCTGCTCCTCGGCCTCGATCAGCCCTTCGTCGGTGAGCTGCTGGAGCGCGGGGTAGACGGCGCCGGGGCTCGGCCGCCACTCGCCGCCGCTGCGCTCCTCGATCTCCTGGATGAGCTGGTAGCCGTTGCGGGGCTCCTCGGCGAGCAGCGCCAGGATCGCCGCCCGCACGTTTCCGCGCCGTGCCTTGCCCCGGCGGTCCGCCCAGGGCGGGGGACCGCCGAACGGACCACCGAACCGGCCGAACGGACCGGGGAAACCGCCTCGCCGGTCGAAGCCGCCGCGGCGGCCGCCGCGCTGTCTGCGTGATGCGTCGAATGTCGCGTGCATGATTCTGCACTCCCTTCTGAGATCGCTCTTCGACCTCTCTCGATACGCCAACGATATATCGAAAGCGTTCGTTGTCAACACCGTGCCGCAGGTACCTCGATGTCGAGATACCTGTGGTACCTTGACGTCGAGAGAAAATCGCACGGGAAGTTAGGTGAGCCTCAGTTCTCGCCGTCGTGCCCCGTTGCGGCAAAATTCGGGACGTAGACCACCGCCCCCGCGCTCGCCACAAGGGGGGATCCCGCGGCGAGCGCGCATGAGGAGGAGACGACTTGGACACCTTCGGCAGCCGACAGACGCTCCGTGTCGGCGACGCGTCCTATGAGATTTTCCGGCTGGATGCCGTCGAGGGTTCGGCGCGCCTCCCGTACAGCCTGAAGGTCCTGCTGGAAAACCTCCTGCGCACCGAGGACGGCGCGAACATCACCGCGGACCAGATCCGCGCCGTCGCCGGCTGGGACCCGAACGCCCAGCCGAACCAGGAGATCCAGTTCACGCCCGCCCGCGTGATCATGCAGGACTTCACCGGTGTGCCCTGCGTCGTGGACCTCGCCACGATGCGCGAGGCCGTACGCGACCTCGGCGGCGACCCGGAGAAGATCAACCCGCTCAACCCGGCCGAGATGGTCATCGACCACTCCGTGCAGGTCGACGTGTTCGGCCGCGAGGACGCCTTCGAGCGCAACGTGGAGTTCGAGTACGGCCGCAACCGCGAGCGCTACCAGTTCCTCAAGTGGGGCCAGCAGGGCTTCGACAACTTCAAGGTCGTCCCGCCCGGCACCGGCATCGTGCACCAGGTCAACATCGAGCACCTGGCCCGCGTCGTCTTCGACAACGAGGCCAGTGATGGAAAACGCTGTGCGTACCCCGACACCTGCGTCGGCACCGACTCCCACACGACGATGCAGAACGGCCTCGGCGTCCTCGGCTGGGGCGTCGGCGGCATCGAGGCCGAGGCGGCCATGCTCGGCCAGCCGATCTCGATGCTCATCCCGCGCGTCGTCGGCTTCAAGCTCACCGGCGAGCTGCCCGCCGGCACCACCGCCACCGACCTCGTGCTCACGATCACCGAGATGCTGCGCAAGCACGGCGTCGTCGGCAAGTTCGTGGAGTTCTACGGCGACGGCGTCGGCGCGGTGCCGCTGGCCAACCGCGCGACCATCGGCAACATGAGCCCCGAGTTCGGCTCCACCTGCGCGATCTTCCCGATCGACGGCGAGACCGTGAAGTACCTCGAGCTCACCGGGCGCCCGGCCGAGCAGGTCGCGCTCGTCGAGGCGTACGCCAAGGAGCAGGGCCTGTGGCACGACCCGGCCCGTGAGGCGGAGTACTCCGAATACCTCGAACTGGACCTGTCCACGGTCGTCCCGTCCATCGCCGGCCCCAAGCGCCCGCAGGACCGCATCGCGCTGTCCGACGCCAAGCAGGCCTGGCGCACCGCGGTCCGCGACTACGTCGCCGACGACAGCATCCGGGGCCCGCTGGACGAGGCGTCCGCCGAGTCGTTCCCGGCCTCCGACTCCCCGGCCATCGCGCAGAACGGCAACGGCGACAAGCCCGTCGAGAGCGCGGCCGACTCCGCCGCCGGCCGGCCGAGCAACCCGGTCACGGTCAGCGTCGACGGCAACGAGTTCGAGCTGGACCACGGCGCGGTGGTGATCGCGGCGATCACCTCCTGCACCAACACCTCCAACCCGTCGGTCATGATCGGCGCCGCGCTGCTCGCCAAGAAGGCGGTCGAGCGCGGCCTGTCCCGCAAGCCGTGGGTGAAGACCTCGCTCGCCCCGGGCTCGAAGGTCGTCATGGACTACTACGACCGCGCGGGCCTCACGCCGTACCTGGAGAAGCTCGGCTTCAACCTCGTCGGCTACGGGTGTACGACGTGCATCGGCAACTCCGGCCCGCTGCCCGAAGAAATAAGCCAGGCGATCAGCGCGAATGACCTGGCCGTCACCTCCGTGCTCTCGGGCAACCGCAACTTCGAGGGTCGCATCAACCCCGACGTCAAGATGAACTACCTGGCCTCACCGCCGCTCGTCGTCGCCTATGCCCTCGCCGGCTCCATGGACGTCGACATCGCGAACGGCCCGCTCGGCACCGGGTCCGACGGTGAGCCGGTGTACCTGAAGGACATCTGGCCCTCGCCGCAGGAGGTCGAGGAGGTCGTCGAGTCGGCGATCGCGCAGGAGATGTTCAGCCGCGACTACGCCGACGTGTTCGCCGGTGAGCAGCGCTGGCAGGCCCTGTCGGCGCCGGGCGGCACCACCTTCGAGTGGGACCCCGACTCGACGTACGTGCGCAAGGCGCCGTACTTCGACGGCATGGGGGAGCAGCCGGAGCCGGTCGCCGACATCACCGGCGCCAAGGTCCTCGCGCTGCTCGGCGACTCGGTCACCACCGACCACATCTCGCCCGCCGGCGCGATCAAGGCCGACAGCCCGGCCGGCCGCTACCTCACCGAGCACGGCGTCGAGCGCCGCGACTTCAACTCCTACGGCTCGCGCCGCGGCAACCACGAGGTGATGATCCGCGGCACCTTCGCCAACATCCGCCTGCGCAACCTGCTCGCCCCCGGCACCGAGGGCGGGGTCACCGTGAAGGACGGCGAGGAGGTGTCGATCTACGACGCCGCGCAGGCGTACGCCGCGGAGGGCACGCCGCTGATCGTGCTCGGCGGCAAGGAGTACGGCTCCGGCTCCTCGCGCGACTGGGCGGCCAAGGGCACCAGCCTGCTCGGCGTCCGTGCGGTGCTGGCCGAGTCGTTCGAGCGCATCCACCGCTCGAACCTCATCGGCATGGGCGTCCTGCCGTTGCAGTTCCGCGACGGCGAGTCGGTCAAGTCCCTGGGCCTGACCGGCAAGGAGACCTACGACATCGTCGGCGTCGAGCGCCTGAACGACGGCGAGACGCCGCGCGAGGTCACCGTGAAGGCCGGCGACAAGGAGTTCCAGGCGATCGTCCGCATCGACACCCCGGGAGAGGCCGACTACTACCGCCACGGCGGGATCATGCAGTACGTCCTGCGCTCCCTGCTGCGCAAGTAGGAAGGACGGCACGCGGTACGGGCGTCCAGGCGCTCGCAGGCCAGGGTGACCGCACGTGCGACGGGCCGCCTCCGCGCGAGGCGGCCCCTTGCGTGCGCACGGTAAAAGCGTCACTACCGTGAGTAATATGTGATCCATGGTCAGGTCACCGTGCCGCGCGCCCGCCGGGATACCGTTCGTCAATGACGTCTCGACCGACCGCCGCCGAGCTCGCGGCCGCGAAGGACCGCACGATCCCCGACGTCGTGCCGCCCCGCGGCGGCGTGCTGCTCTGCGGCATCAACCCCGGGCTCTACTCCGCCGCGACCGGGTTCCACTTCGCCCGGCCGGGCAACCGGTTCTGGCCGGCGTTGCACCGCTCCGGCTTCACCGACCGGCTCCTGGCGCCGGCCGAGCAGCACCTGCTGCCCTCCTACGGCCTGGGCATCACCAACCTCGCCGCGCGGGCCACCGCCCAGGCGGCCGAGCTGACGGCGGACGAGCTGGCCGAGGGCGGGGCGCTGCTCGAGGCGTTCGTGGAGCGTCATGCGCCGGGGGCGGTGGCGATCCTCGGCGTGACCGCCTACCGCACGGCCTTCGGCGACCGGTCGGCCCGCATCGGCCCGCAGAGCCGTACGCTCGGCGGTGCGCGCCTGTGGATCCTGCCCAACCCGTCCGGGCTGAACGCCCACTACACCGTCGACACCCTCGCCGCGGAGTTTCGCACCCTGCGCGCGGCGGCCGCCGGCGAGCCGGTCACCACGTGATGGCGGGCGGCAGCAGCGACGGGTGCGCGGCGGGCCAGTCCGCCGGAGCGCCGAGCGGCGCGAGCCGCTCCATCTGCGAGCGGAACCACGGGGAGGCCGACGGGTGACCGGTGAGCGCCACGCACGCGTCCCAGTCGCGCCAGTCGGCCGCTTCGACCTCGTCCGGGTGCGGCCGCAGCTCGCCGGCCGCGGTCGCGCGGACCACCGGGCACAGCTCGTTCTCGACGAGGCCGTTCGCCGCCGTCGCGCGGTAGCGAAACTCCGGCAGCACGAGCGTGAGCGCCTCGGCTCGCAGGCCCAGCTCGGTGGCCACGCGCCGGCGCACCGCCTCGCGGAGGCTCTCGCCGGGCGCCGGGTGGCCGCAGCAGCTGTTGGTCCACACCGAGGGGAACGACGTCTTGTCGTGCGCCCGCTGAGTGATCAGAACCCGCCCCGCGCCGTCCGTGAGATAACAGGAGAAGGCCAGGTGGAGGGGCGTGCTCTCGTGGTGGCTGGGCGCCTTGGGCGCCGTGCCGGCCGCCCGCCCCTCGGCGTCGAGCAACACGATCAGTTCGTCTGTCGTCACTCTCTGTTCGCTCATCTCGTTCTTTATATCCGATCGTTACGGCGCGCTACACGAACTTCGCCCGGGACCGCCCGCGTCCCACCGGTTGGCAGCACCATTAAAATCGGCATCCGCAGAAACACGAGGAGATGACCCGGGTGACCCTACTTGAGTCGATTGAACGGCCCGAAGACCTCAAGCGCCTGGAGCCGGAACAGCTCGCCCAGCTCGCAGGCGAGATCCGTGACGTCCTCGTCTCCGTCGTGTCGACGAACGGCGGTCACCTCGGGCCCAACCTCGGGGCGGTGGAGCTGACCATCGCCCTGCACCGGGTCTTCGACTCGCCGCGCGACCGGATCCTCTTCGACACCGGCCACCAGGCGTACGTCCACAAGCTGCTCACCGGACGCCACGACTTCGACGGCCTGCGCCGGCGCGGCGGCCTGTCCGGCTACCCGAGCCAGGCCGAGTCCGAGCACGACGTCATCGAGAACTCCCACGCCTCGACCGCCCTGTCCTACGCCGACGGCATCGCCAAGGCGTTCCAGCTGCGCGGCGAGGGCGACCGGTTCGTGGTGCCGTTCATCGGCGACGGCGCGCTCACCGGCGGCATGGCCTGGGAGGCGCTCAACAACATCGCCGCGGGCAAGGACCGGCGGGTCGTCATCGTCGTCAACGACAACGGCCGCTCCTACTCCCCGACGATCGGTGGCCTGGCGAGCCACCTCGCCGACCTGCGCATGACCCGCGGCTACGAGCACGCGCTCGACCTGATCAAGCGCACCGTGCCGAGGGCCCCGGTCGTGGGCGGCATGGCGTACGACGCCCTGCACGGCATCAAGAAGGGCATCAAGGACATCCTGCAGCCGCAGGCGATGTTCGAGGACCTCGGCCTGAAATACGTCGGGCCGATCGACGGCCACGACGAGGCCGCCGTCGAGCACGCGCTCCGCAAGGCCAAGGCGTTCGGCGGCCCGGTCATCGTGCACTGCATCACGCGCAAGGGCTACGGCTACGCGCCCGCCGAGAACGACGATGAGGAGCACTTCCACTCCCCGGGGCTGTTCGACCCGGCCACCGGTCGCAAGCTCGCCAAGAGCGGCGGCCCGAGCTGGACCAAGGTCTTCAGCGACGAGATGGTCCGGCTCGGCGCGGAGCGGCCCGACATCGTCGCCATCACCGCGGCGATGCTGCACCCGACCGGCCTGGCGGCCTTCGCCGAGGTCTACCCCGAGCGCACCTACGACGTCGGCATCGCCGAGCAGCACGCGGTGACCTCGGCGGCGGGTCTGGCGTTCGGCGGCATGCACCCGGTCGTCGCCGTGTACTCCACGTTCCTCAACCGCGCCTTCGACCAGCTGCTGATGGACGTCGCGCTGCACAAGCTGCCCGTCACCGTCGTGCTCGACCGCGCGGGCGTCACCGGCGACGACGGGCCGAGCCACAACGGCATGTGGGACATGTCGATCCTGCAGGTCGTGCCGGGCCTGCGGATCGCCGCTCCGCGCGACGGCGCCCGGCTCACCGAGCAGCTCCGTGAGGCGGTCGAGGTCACCGACGGCCCGACGGTCGTGCGCTTCCCCAAGGGCCCGGCCGGCGACGACGTCCCGGCGATCGAGCGCACCGGCGGCGTCGACGTGCTGTCGCGTTCGGAGGACAGCGACGTGCTGCTGGTGGCCGTCGGCGCCATGGCGGGCACCGCCGTGGAGGCGGCCAAGCTGATCGGCGCGCACGGCATCGGGGTGACGGTCGTCGACCCCCGCTGGGTCAAGCCGCTCGACGAGAAGCTCGTCGGCCTGGCCGCCGAACACCGCCTCGTCGCGGTCGTCGAGGACAACGTCCGGGTCGGCGGGGTCGGTGACGCGGTGGCGCGGCTGCTCCGCGACGGCGAGGTCGACGTGCCGGTTCGCACGTTCGGCATCCCGCAGCGGTTCCTCGACCACGCCAAGCGCGCGCAGATCCTCACCGACATCGGCCTGACCCCCCAGGGGCTGGCCCGCGACATCACCGCCGCCACCGCCCGCGACTCGGTCCTCGAACCCACCGAGTGACGACCGCCGCCGGCCCGCCGGCTCCGGCCGGGCGGGTCGGCGGCCTTCTCCGGCTCCTGAGGCACTCGGAACACACCGTGACCAGCGAACTCGGGCGGTAGAGCGGAAGACCCGCTCCACGGCGTTTCGCGGCGGTTCTCGGGGTGATCAAACGGTCACCTTCGAACGAGGACTGTGATGAGTGTTCTCCGTACCAAGTCGGTGGAACGATCCATCCGCGAGACCGACGAGCCGGAATCCCGGCTCCGCCGGGAGCTGAGCGCGCTCGATCTCACCGTCTTCGGCGTCGGCGTCATCGTCGGTACCGGCATCTTCGTGCTCACCGGCAAGGTGGCCAAGGAGAACGCCGGGCCGGCCGTGGCGCTGTCGTTCGTGGCGGCCGGCATCGCCTGCGCGCTCGCCGCGCTCTGCTATGCGGAGTTCGCCTCCACCGTCCCGGTGGCCGGGTCGGCGTACACCTTCTCCTACGCCACCATCGGCGAGCTGCCCGCCTGGATCATCGGCTGGGACCTCATGCTCGAGCTGGCGCTCGGCGCGGCCACCGTCGCGGTGGGCTGGTCGGGCTATGCCAAGATCCTTCTCGACGACATGGGCCTCCACCTGCCCGCCTCGCTGGTGGGGGAGAAGGCGACGTTCAACGTGCCCGCGATGCTCATCGTGCTGGCCGTCACCGCGCTGCTCGTCCTCGGCGTGAAGATCTCTTCGCGGGTCAACGCCGTCATCGTCGCCGTCAAGATCGCCGTGGTCCTGCTCGTCATCGTCGCGGGCCTGTTCTTCGTCAAGGGCGCGCACTACCACCCGTTCGTGCCGAAGGCGACGGCCACGCCCGAGGCGCACGGAGGCAAGGCGCCGCTGATCCAGGTGCTCTTCGGCTACACCCCGTCGACGTACGGGTGGGCGGGCGTCTTCGCCGGGGCCGCGATCGTCTTCTTCGCCTTCATCGGCTTCGACGTGGTCGCCACCGCCGCCGAGGAGACCAAGAGGCCCAAGCGCGACCTGCCGATCGGCATCATCGCCTCCCTGCTGGTCTGCACCGCCCTGTACGTCGCGGTCTCGCTGGTCGTCACCGGCATGCGGGACTACCGCCACCTGAGCGTCGACGCGCCGCTGGCCCAGGCGTTCAAGGACGTCGGGCACCCGGCGTTCGCCACCGTCGTCAGCGTCGGCGCCCTGGCCGGGCTCACCACGGTCGTGCTCATCCTCATGCTGGGCCAGAGCCGGGTGTTCTTCGCGATGAGCCGGGACGGCCTGCTGCCGCCGTGGCTGGGGAAGGTCCACCCCCGGTACGGCACCCCGTACCGGATCACGGTCGTCATCGGGGTCGTCGTGGCCCTCATCGCCGGCCTCGTCCCGCTCTCGGCGCTCGCCGAACTGGTGAACATCGGCACGCTGTTCGCCTTCGTGGTGGTCGCGATCGGTGTGGTGATCCTGCGGCGCACCCATCCGGACCTGCCGCGTTCCTTCCGCGTGCCCGTCTCGCCGGTGCTGCCGTTCCTCGCCGTCGTGGCCTGCGGTTACCTCATGCTCAACCTGCCGGTCGAGACCTGGCTGCGGTTCTTGGTCTGGATGGTCGTCGGCTTCGGCGTGTACTTCCTGTACGGCCGTGGCCACAGCCGGGTGGGCGAGCAGGCCGGGCGGACGGAGGTGACAAGGGGCTGATGGCATCGGACATGGGAATCCGGCCGTGATCTGGGAACAATGTCGGCGTGGCGGACGCATCTGATCATCACGTGGCGGTCATCGGATCCGGCCCGGCGGGCATCTACGCAGCCGAGGCCCTGGTGAAGCAGGCGCAAGGGGGTGTCCAAGTCGACATCTTCGACCGCCTGCCGACGCCGTACGGCCTGGTGCGCTACGGCGTGGCGCCGGACCATACGTCGATCAAGTCGATCGCGCGTTACCTGCAACGGGTGCTGGAGCATCCCGACGTGCGGTTCCTCGGCGGCGTCGAGTTCGGCAAGGACGTCACGCGCGAGGAGCTGCTGGACTGCTACGACGCTGTGATCTACGCGACCGGCGCGATGGTCGACCGCCACCTGGGCATCCCGGGTGAGGACCTGATCGGCAGCGTCGCCGCGACCGACTTCGTCAACTGGTACTGCGGCCATCCCGACGCGACGAACCTCGCGGTGGACCTGTCGGCGGACGCCGTCGCGGTCATCGGCGTCGGCAACGTCGCGGTCGATGTCGTACGGATCCTCGCCAAGACCGCCGGCGAACTGCGCGCCACCGACGTGCCCGATCCGGTCCTCACCCTGCTCGGCGGCAGTGGCGTGCGTCACATCCACATGATCGGACGCCGGGGGCCGGCGCAGGCGAAGTTCACCACCAAAGAACTCCGCGAGCTCGGCGCGCTGCCGGGCGCCGAGGTGCACGTCCGCGAGGAGGACCTGCGGCTCGACCCGGCGAGCGCCGCGCTGGCCGAGTCGGACCGGCACGTGCGCGCCAACGTCGCGGTCATGCGCGAGTGGGCCGGCCGTCCGGCCGTTGATCTGCCGCGCCGCCTCGACCTGCGGTTCTGGTTGCGCCCGGTGGAGATCCTGGGCACCGGCCGGGTCGAGGGACTGCGGCTGGAGCACACCACGCTGAACGCCGAGGGGCGGGTCGTGGGCACCGGGGAGTTCGAGACGCTGCCCGTGGGCCTGGTGCTGCGCTCGGTCGGGTACCAGAGCGTGCCCCTGCCCGGGGTGCCGTTCGACGCGCGGGCGTACGTCGTGCCGAACGAGGGCGGCCGGGTCCTCGGCGAGGACGGCACGCCGCTGCCGGGGGAGTACGTCGCGGGCTGGGTCAAGCGCGGTCCCACCGGCGTGATCGGCACCAACAAGGCCGACGCGGCGGAGACCGTCCGTGCGCTACTCGCCGACCAGGGCGAACGCCAGGGAAACCGGCGGTCGATCGAGACGCTGCTGGAGTCGCGCGGCGTTCGGGTCGTGACGTACGACGACTGGCTCGGCATCGACGCGGGCGAGATCGAGCTGGCGCGCACCCTCGATCGCGGCGAACGCGTGAAGCTGGCGGGCTGGGAGGCGCTGCGCCGGGCGTACGGTCACTAGGGCGCGTCTTCCGGTTCCCTCGCTGCGCTCGGTCATGACCCGGGGAGCTGACCGGCCTCCCGGCGTCCGCTCATGACTCTCTTAGCTGACTTTAAGAAAGCCCTCATCGAACCCTTAGACGCGCGATCCGCCGGTTTGGTTGCTGTGAAATTGCCGATATGGCCGTAACTTGCCAGTATGTCCCACTGATCAGTACTTTCCCCATGCGTACCACTAACGTGCTGCGCTGAAACGTCGTGGCGACGCTCCGGCCACCTTCGACCCGACGCCACGCACTCTCTGAGGGGAAACTGAATGAACATCGCACGTCTGGGGGCGGCGGGCGGCGCGGCCGCGATCGTCGCGCTGTGCATGGCGGGCCCGGCCTTCGCGACGGACACGCCGGGACCGGTTAGCGGCGGCGTCACCAAGAACGCCCCGGCGTCTCCGGTGAAGCCGGGCGGCAAGGAGCCCACCGCCGACGTGACGCCGAAGTCCTTCTACGGCGGGGACACCCTCACCTGGACGGTCGAGAACTGCGCGGTCGTGCCGACGATCGTGGACGTGAACCACCTCTTCGTCACCACCAACCCGTTCAAGCCGACGGGCACCGAGGGCAGCTACGCGGCCAAGGAGACCACCCGCAAGAAGCTGGTCGACGGCAAGGAGTACAAGGTCGAGGTCCACTGCGGGCGCTGGACCGACACGTTCACCACCAAGCCGCACAAGCGGCCGAAGCCCACCCCGACGCCGACCAAGTCCGACACCCCGGCGCCGACCTCGTCCGGCACCCCGACCGGGCTGCCCAGCGGCGCCCCGCAGACCGGTGACGGCTCGAGCAACGGCGGCGGGAACACCGGCATGATCGTCGGCGGCGCCGCCGTCGTCGTCGCCGGCCTCGCGGGCGGCACCTTCCTCTACACCCGCCGGCGTTCGTCGGCTGGAGCCTGAGTGCTCCCTGAGCGGTACCGTGCCGGCCGTCACGTCCTGGGCGTGGCGGCCGGTGCCCTGCTCGCGGTGACCGCGGCCGGATGCGGGGGAGGCGGCGGAAAGCCGCCCGCGAAGGTGGGGACGCCCGCTCCGTCCGTGTCGAGCAGCGCGCCGGTGAAGCCGCTGGCCCGCTCGGTACCCTCCCGCCTGCGCATCCCGAAGCTCCACATCAACTCACCGATCATGAAGCTCGGCCTCAACGCCGACCACACGATCCAGGTGCCGCCGCTGAGCAAGCCGAACATGACCGGCTGGTGGGACGGCGGCCCGACGCCCGGAGAGAAGGGCGCATCGGTCATCCTGGGGCACAACGTCGGCAACGGCCGCCCCTCGGTGTTCGAGAAGCTCGGTACTCTGAAGCCCGGCGACACGGTTCAGGTGACGCGCGCCAACGGCAGCGTCGCCACCTTCCAGATCACCAAGCTCGAACAGATCCCCAAGAGCCGATTCCCGACGCAGAAGGTGTACGGCAAGCTGCCCTACCCGGGCATCCGCCTGATCACCTGCGGCGGCCGGTTCGACGCGTCGTGGGGGCACCACGTCGACAACATCATCGCGTACGGCAAGTTGGTGAACGGCACCTGAGCGAACGGCCCGGACGGCACCGTCGGCGAGACGACGGGGGCGGGGTACCGATGGCGTCACAGATGGCAGACGTCACGGTCCCCGATCTCCGCATGCCCGCGATCGACGCGACCGTCCCCGACCTCGGTACGTACACCGGCACGGGCTGGACTTCTCCGGGGGAGCCGGCTTCCCCGGAGAAGCCGCCCGCGCCACCGAAGCGACGCCGCCGGCGTTCGAACATCTTCGTCGCGGGCGGCATGGCCGTCGTGGTGGGCGCGGGCGTGACGATGATCGTCGTCGGCACGAATGACGGCGGCCCGCCGCAGCCGCCGAAGACCAAGTCGATCAACGCGCCCGAACCGGTGGTGAAGGCCCGGCCGATGAGCCGGGCGCTGCCGGTGCGCATCACCATTCCGCGCATCCACGTGAACGCCCCGATCGAGCCGCTCGGCCAGAACCCCGACGGCACGGTCGAGGTTCCGACGCTGAGCCGGCCGAACCTCGCGGGCTGGTACAAATACGGCCCGACACCCGGCCAGAAGGGCGCGGCGGTCGTGCTGGGACACGTCGACGCCCACCGCCAGCAGGCGGTGTTCTTCCGGCTGGGCAGCCTGCACCGCGGCGACCGCATCCACGTGTGGCGTACGGGCGGCAGCGTGGCGAAGTTCGCCGTCGACAGCGTCGTGCCGGTCGCCAAGGACCGCTTCCCGACGCAGAGCGTGTACGGCAAGACCAAGTACGCGGCCCTGCGCGTCATCACGTGCGGCGGCAAGTACGACAAGAAGACGATGCACTACCTCGGCAACATCATCGTCTACGCCCACCTCGTCCGCTGACCGCGGCGGGAGCGCTCCGCTGCGAGGGCGGGCGACGCGCGTGGCCGATATCGTGACGGGGTGGCTGATCGCCGGCTGTATCGGGTCGAGTCGCCGGAGGGCGACGTCCAGACCGCGATGATCGTCGTGCGGCGTGTTCTCGCCCGCTGTGCCCGTCCTCCCATCTCCCTCTCGGCTCGGGGGACCCTGGCACGGCCGGCGGCGGTGGCGGCGATCGCCGCGGCGGCGCCGAGGGCGCGTGTCGAGGCCGTTCTGGACGTACCGCCCGCTGAGCCGGGGCGGCTGGCCGCGACATTGCGCGAGCAGCCGCTCGACGCCTGGTTCGCCGAGCAGGCCGCATCGGGCTTCGGATCGGCCTTCTGGATCGGAAGCGACCGGGACGAACCGCGGGCATCGCAGCTGACGCTGAGTTTCACCGCCGAACCCGGCCAGGAGCAGGCCGAACGGCCCCGCGCCGAGCGGTGGCTGTCGGCGCTCGCCGAGGCGGGCCTGCTTCCGTCCGCCGCGTCGCCCGAACGCGTCGCCGCGTGGTTCTTCACCCATGTGAGGGCAGAACCCGGTCACCCGCCTCCGAACCCGTCTCCCGGCACCGTGCAGAACGACGTGCGGATCCGGAGCTTCGGCTGGCGCGGTACGGCGGATCGCCCACCTGTCTACGGGCCCGCCGCCATCGAACTCACCGTGCCGCTGCCACCGCCGGTCGCCCTGGCCCGCGCCGTGCCCCTGCTCGACGCCGGCGGGCCGATCCGCTTCAACGGATACTTCGATGCCGACCCGCGGATCGCGGCGGCGCTCGCGGACCTCGGCGAGTGCCACTTCGACTTCGAGATCGACCCGCTTCCCGAGCCCGTACCGGACGCGTTGCTCACGGCGGCGGACGACGATCTCATCATCGTCGAGTGGTGCTGTGACTGGCCGGGCGAATCCAGCGCGCTCAACGGCGTCGTGCTCGGCGTCAACGCCACCTACGACGGCAGCCCGTACGACCCGCTTCCCCTACCCGGAGCGGCAACGGTCCACCTCGGCCTCCACCCGCGCGCCAACGGCCGCGACCCCGAGGCCTACGCCCGGCAGCTGGCCGAACTCGCCGGCGTCCGGCTCGCGGTCGGCTAGAACTCCGTCTCGCGCCTGCGGTGCCGGGGAGCCGAGGCCGGAACGCCGCTGTCCGGCCAGGGGACAGCGGCGTTCCGGCCCGGTGTGGTTATGGCAGTGAGGCGACTCCCGGTTCGAGGAAGCGGGAGCCGGTCACGCGCTCCGCGACGCCCGTGCGGTCCAGGTACGGGGCCACACCGCCGAGGTGGAACGGCCAGCCCGCGCCCAGGATCATGCACAGGTCGATGTCCTGCGGGGCCGCGACGACGCCCTCATCGAGCATGATGCGGATCTCCTGCGCCAGCGCGTCGAGCGCCCGCGTGAGCACCTGCTCCTCCGTGGACGGTGACGTGCCGCCCGCGAAGATCTCCACCGCCTCCGGGTCGAGCGTGAAGTCGGGCCGGTACACCCCGGGCTTGCCGGCCGCGACCAGTTTGGCCAGTTTGCCCGACAGCGGGAAGCGGTCCGGGAACGCCTCGTGCAGCGTCTCGTTGACGTGCAGCGCGATCGCGGGGCCGACCAGTCCCATCAGGACGAACGGCGGCATCGGCAGGCCCAGCGGAGCCGCCGCGCGCTCGGCCACGTCGATCGGCGTGCCCTCCTCGACGGTCTGCACGATCTCGGCGAGCATCCGCAGCAGGACGCGGTTGACCACGAACGCCGGGGCGTCCTTGACCAGCACGCAGGACTTCTTCAGCGCCTTGCCGGTCGCGAACGCCGTGGCCAGTGTCGCGTCGTCGGTGCGCTCGCCGCGGACGATTTCCAGCAGCGGCAGCACCGCCACCGGGTTGAAGAAGTGGAAGCCGACGACCCGCTCGGGATGCCGCAGCTTGGCGGCCATCTCCGAGACCGACAGCGACGAGGTGTTCGTCGCCAGCACGCACTCGGGCGAGACCACGGCCTCCACCTCGGCGAAGACCTGCTGCTTGACGCCCATCTCCTCGAAGACGGCCTCGATGACGAAGTCGGCGTCCGCGAACGCCTCCTTGGTCAGCGAGCCGGTCACCAGGCCCTTGAGCTTGGCCGCCTCGTCGGCGGAGATCCGTCCCTTGCCGAGCAGCTTGTCCACCTCGGCGTGCACGTACGCCACGCCCTTGTCGAGCCGCTCCTGGTCGAGGTCGGTCAGCACGACCGGCACACCGAGCCGGCGGGCGAACAGCAGGCCGAGCTGGGAGGCCATCAGCCCGGCGCCGACGACGCCGACCTTCGTCACCGGACGGGCCAGGGCCTTGTCCGGGGCGCCGGCCGGGCGCTTGGCCCGCTTCTGCACCAGGTCGAAGGCGTACAGCCCCGACCGCAGCTCGTCGCTCATGATCAGGTCGGCGAGCGCCTCGTCCTCGGCCGCGAACCCCTCGTCACGCGTACGGTCCTTGGCCGCCGCGACCAGGTCCAGGGCCCGCAGCGGGGCGGGCGCCGCGCCGTGCAGCTTGCCCTCCACCCGCCAGCGCGCCTGGGCGACCGCCTCGTCCCACGCCGCGCCCGTGTCGACCGGCGCGCGCTCGACCGTCACCTCGCCGGTCAGCACGCGGGCCGCCCAGCGCAGTGACTCCTCCAGGAAGTCGGCCGGCTCGAACATCGCGTCGGCGATGCCCAGCTCGTAGGCCTGCGGGCCGCGCAGCATCTTGTTCTGGTTCAGCGGGTTGTCGATGATGACCTTGAGGGCGTTCTCCGCGCCGACCAGGCGCGGCAGCAGGTACGTGCCGCCCCAGCCGGGCACCAGGCCGAGGAAGCACTCCGGCAGCGCCACCGCGGGCACGCCCGAGGAGATCGTCCGGTACGCGCAGTGCAGCGCCACCTCGACGCCGCCGCCCATCGCCGCGCCGTTCACGAACGCGAACGAGGGCACCGCCAGCTCGCCCAGCCGGCGGAACACGGCGTGCCCCAGCCGCGCGATCTCCAGCGCCTGCTCGCGGCCGGTGATCAGCGGCACGCCGTTCAGGTCCGCGCCGACCGCGAAGATGAACGGCTTGCCGGTCACGCCGACGGCCGCCAGGTCGTCACGGGCCGCGACCGCGTCCAGGGCGGCGTTCAACTCCGTCAGGCCGCCCGGCCCGAACGTGCTCGGCTTCGTGTGGTCGAACCCGTTGTCGAGCGTGATCAGCGCCATCGTGCCCGCGCCGTACGGCAACTCGACATCCCGCACGCGAGCGTGCGTCACGACCTCGTCCGAAAAGATCTCGGTAACACTCATCGAGCACCCTCCCAAGCCGTGTTCTCCCAGAGGACCGTTCCGCCCATTCCCATGCCGACGCACATCGTGGTGAGGCCGTACCGGGCGTCCGGGCGCTCCTCGAAGTGGCGGGCGAGCTGCGTCATCAGCCGTACGCCCGAAGAGGCGAGCGGGTGGCCGATGGCGATCGCGCCGCCCCAGGGGTTCACACGGGGGTCGTCGTCGGCGATCTTGAAGTGGTCGAGGAAGGCGAGCACCTGCACCGCGAACGCCTCGTTGATCTCGATCAGGCCGATGTCGTCCATGGTCAGCGAGTTGCGGGCGAGCAGCTTCTCGGTGGCCGGGACCGGGCCGATGCCCATGACCTCCGGCTCGACGCCGGCGAACGAGTAGTCGACGAGCCGCATCCGCGCGGTCAGGCCCAGCTCGGCGGCGACCTCCTCGGCCGCGACGACGCAGCCCGTGGCGCCGTCGTTGAGCCCGGCGGCGTTGCCGGCCGTGACGCGGCCGTGCGGGCGGAACGGCGTCTTCAGCGCGGCCAGGTTCTCCATGGTCGTGCCGGGACGCGGCGGCTCGTCGCGCGTCGCGAGGCCGTACCCCTTCTCGCCGGACCGGATCGCCATCGGCACGAGGTCCTGCTGGAACCGGCCGGCCTCGTACGCCTCGGCGACCTTCTGCTGGCTCCGCACCGCGTACGCGTCGGCGCGCTCCTTGGTGATCTGCGGGTACCGGTCGTGCAGGTTCTCCGCGGTCATGCCCATGATCAGCGCGGATCCGTCGACGAGCTTCTCGGCGAGGAACCGCGGGTTGGGGTCGACGCCCTCGCCCATGGGGTGGCGGCCCATGTGCTCGACCCCACCGGCGATGGCCACGTCGTACGCGCCGAACGCGATGCCGCCGGCGACCGTCGTGACGGCGGTCATCGCGCCCGCGCACATGCGGTCGATGGCGTACCCGGGGACGCTCTTGGGCAACCCGGCCAGCACCGCGGCCGAACGGCCGATGGTGAGGCCCTGGTCGCCGATCTGGGTGGTCGCCGCGATGGCGACCTCGTCGATGCGCTCGGCGGGCAGCGAGGGGTTGCGCCTCCGCAGCTCGCGGATCACCCGGACGACGAGGTCGTCGGCGCGGGTCTCGGCGTACAGCCCCTTGGGGCCGGCCTTGCCGAACGGCGTGCGTACGCCGTCGACGAAGACCACGTCACGCGCGATACGAGGCACGGTCGGTCCTCCTTCTGGTGCGGTGCTGATGGGTTCTTACGCCTATAGGTTACTCGCCAGTAACAGCTGGCGCGAAAGCGGGTCTTGCTGGAGACGTGTCCCCGCCGTAGCCTGACCGGAATCACGGGATCGCAGGGAGTGACACGTCAGTGGTGCACGCCAGACCGGAGTACCGCTCCGGCCCCGGACGCTGGGCGGGTCAGGCCCTCAACGTTCCGCTGACCATGGCGAGAAGAGGCCTGCTGTGGCCATGGCGGCCACTGCGCGCCACCCGCCAGCTCACCGCGCTGCTGCACTGGGGCACCACGCTGGCCGGCGGCCTGGCCGCCGCGACGGCGCGCGACCCCGACCGTACGGCGCTGGTGGACGAGAAGGGTGCGGTGAGCTACGCCGAGCTGCACGATCGCACCGACCGGCTCGCCGTCGCGCTGATCCCCGACTGCCGTGGCCGCCGCCTCCGGGTCGGCGTGCTGTGCCGCAACCATCGCGGCCTGGTCGAGTCGCTGATCGCCTGCAGCAAGCGCGGGGCCGAGGTCGTGCTGCTGGGCACCGGGCTCGGGCGTGGCCAGCTCAACAGCGTGATGCGCGAGCTGTGGGCCGACATCGTCATCGCGGACGCGGAGTTCGCCGACCTGCTGCCGCGCGGCGGCCGCCGGTTCACCAAGGTGACGGCCTGGACGGGGGAGGACGACCGGCCCGGGCCCGGGCCCACCATCGACGAACTGATCGAGGCGACCCCCGCGCCCGCGCTCGAGCCGCCGCCGATCCAGGGGCGCATCGTCTTCCTCAGCTCCGGCACGTCCGGACGGCCGAAGGGCGCGCGCCGCCCGCCGCGGCCGGGGTTCGTGCCGCTCACCGCCATGCTCTCGCGCACCCCGCTGCGCGTCGGTGAGCGGATGCTCATCGAGGCGCCCCTGTTCCACGCGTGGGGCTACTCCTCGTTCCAGCTCGCCCTGGCGATGCGGGGCACCGTCGTGCTCGGGCGGCACTTCGACCCCGAGCGCACGCTGGCGACGATCCAGGAACGCTCCTGCACCACGCTGATCACCGTGCCGATCATGCTGCAGCGCATCCTGGCGCTGCCGGAGCGCACACGCGCGGCGTACGACACCTCATCCCTGCGCCTCACCGCGGTCAGCGGCTCGCGGCTGCCGGGCGATCTGGCCACGGCCTTCATGGACGCCTTCCCGGTCGAGCTGTGCAACGTCTACGGCTCCACCGAGGCGGGCTGGGTGAGCATCGCCACCGGTGCCGACCTGCGCGCGCACCCGCACACCGCGGGCCGCCCGGCGAGCGGCGCGGAGGTGGCGATCCTGGACGCGGATGGGCGCCCCGTGCCGCGCGGCGCCACCGGCCGCATCTACGTCGCGGGCAGCACGCGCTTCGAGGGCTACACGGGCGGCGTGCCGGTGGAGACCCGTGACGGCATGCTCTTCATGGGCGACGTCGGCCACCTCGACGACGAGGGGCTGCTCTACATCGACGGGCGTGCCGACGAGATGATCGTCTCCGGCGGCGAGAACGTCTTCCCGGCCGCGGCCGAGGACGTGATCGCCCGGCTGCCGCAGGTGCGCGAGGTCGCGGTGACGGGGGTGCCGGACGAGGAGTACGGCGAACGCCTGGCGGCCTACATCGTCACGGCACCGGGCGCGCGGCTCGACGCCGACACGGTCCGCGGGCACGTCCGCGAACGGCTGGCCCGGTACGCCGTGCCACGCGACGTCCACTTCCGCGCGCACCTGCCCCGCAACGCGATGGGCAAGGTCGTGCCGCACCGCCTCCCCGAGGCCGCCGGCGCCTGACGGACCGCCCGCCACCGACGGACCTCGGCCGCGCCCGCGGCCGGCCCGCGCCCGCGGTCAGCCCGCGTCGGCGGTCTGCTTCTGCGGCGTGGCCGCGACCGGCGCCTTGGGCGCGCGCAGGAAGAAGAACATCACCGGGATGATGTAGACCACCCACGCGATCGCCTGCGCCACCGTGACCTGCGGGGTCAGGTTGAACACGCCCTGAAGCGCGGTCTGCAGCCACTGGCCGACCTGGCCCAGGCCGGCGAACCAGCTGCTCGGCTCGAAGGCGAGCGTGGTCAGGCCGGGCAGGATCGAGGCCTCCTGCAGGTCGTGGAAGCCGTAGCCGAACACACCGGCGGCCACGATGATGAGGGCCGCTCCGGTGATCGTGAAGAACTTCTTGAGGTTGAGCCGGAGCCCGCCCTGGTAGAGCAGGTAGCCGAGCAGCGCCGCGGTGAGCAGGCCGAGCACGGCGCCGATGATCGGCTCGGTGGAGTTGTCGGCGTTGCTGATGTTGGTCCACAGGAACAGGGCGGTCTCCAGGCCCTCCCGGCCGACGGCCAGGAACGCGACCGCGAACAGCGCCCCACGGCCCATCGACAGCGCGCCCTGCAGCTTGCCCTCCAGCTCGGCCTTCATGAACCGCGCGGTGCGGCGCATCCAGAAGACCATCCAGGTCACGAGGCCGACCGCGATGATCGACAGGATGCCACCGAAGGACTCCTGCGTCTTGAACTGCATCTCGCCGGAGGCGACGCTCAGCGCGATGCCGAAGCCGACGGCGAGCGCGATGGCGGTGCCCACGCCTCCCCAGACCGGTGTCAGCGCGGCGCGGTTGCCCGACTTCACCAGATACGCGATCAGGATGCTGACGACGAGTGAGGCTTCGAGCCCTTCGCGCAGGCCGATGAGGTAGTTGCCGAGCAACAAGGGGGGCGCACCTCCTCTAGGGGGCTCCGGGAGCGGAGCCGGATGTTTCGGGCCTAGGCCATTAGGTAAACCTAACCTAATCGCGATTCTGCGGCCCAGGAGGGGTCGACGCAAGCCCCCGGCCTGTGACGCTTGCGAGTGGATCGTCCAGAGTGGCGAACGATGATCCATTTGGTAGTGCATTGCCGTTGATTTGGTGGGGCCACATGTACCCGAAGCGCCTCTAGAGGGCATAGCGTTTGACATGTGGAGTTTCGGGACGTGATGACTCGCCGTCGGATGCTCGCTCTGGGCGCCGCCGGCCTTGGGGCGCTGGCCGTGGGCGACCACGGCCGAGTGACGACCGTCCCCACCCGGCCCTTAGCGCAGGGACGGGAGCCGGCCCGGTCGGTCCCGCCGGTCAAGAGGAAGAGACCGACACCCGGCCCGCGGCCGGGCGTCATACCCCCGCCCAACGCGCCGGTGCACGCGCGCACCGACGCGGTCCACCGGGTGCACGACGTGTTCCCGACGGCCCCGCCGAACGCCATCGCGCTGACCATCGACGACGGCCCGCAGCCGGAGTGGACGCCGAAGATGCTCGACCTGCTGGCCGAGTTCGAGGTGAAGGCGACCTTCTCCCTCATCGGCATCCAGGTGAAGCAGTTTCCCAAGCTGGCGGAGCGGATCGTCCAGGCCGGTCACCAGCTGTGCAACCACACGATGAACCACCCGCTCTACATCGCCGAGATGTCGCGGAAGAAGGTCGACCGGGAGATCACCGAGGCGCACGACCGCATCGGCGAGGCGACCGGGATCGCGCCGAAGTTCTTCCGCTCGCCCGGCGGCGCCTGGTCGCACGCGGTGTTCCATTCGGCCGCCCGGCACGGCATGATCCCCATCGACTGGGACATCGACCCCCGCGACTGGGCACGTCCGGGCACCGGGCACATCAAGCGCGCGATGCTGAAGGCCAAGGGCGGCGACATCCTGCTCTGCCACGACGGCGGCGGCGACCGCTCAGAGACCATCAAGGCCCTGCGCAAGGTCATCCCAGCGCTGAAGAAACGCGGCCTGACCTTCGTGGCCCTGTGAGCGTGCACAGGCCGATGAGAAGGGGAGCCCCCGGCCGTACGATCAGCACGTGAACTGGCGATCGACCACAGTGGCGGGACTGGTCGACGCGCTGGGTCCCACGCTCCCCGCCGCGGCGTTCGTCGCGGCGATCGCCGCCGACGATGGCGGGTACGCGGTCCGGCTCAGTGACGGCTGCCCGTTGGAGGGCCGCTTCGAGATCGGCTCGACGACCAAGACGTTGACCGGCACCGTCCTGGCCTCGCTCGTCAATGACGGCACCGTGGCCCTCGATGACGAGATCGGCCACTGGCTCGACGCCGGTCCGGGTTCCGACATCACGCTGGGCCAGCTGGCGACGCACACCTCGGGACTACCGCGCCTGTCCCCGAGCCACATCGCCGGCGCGGCCGACCCGTACGACTTCCTGACGGCGGAGGCCGCCGGGCGCGAGCTGCGCCTGACCACCCGCGGACCACGCGGCGTGGAATGGGACTACTCCAACTTCGGCTTCCAGGTGCTGAGCCTGGCACTGGAGCGTGCCGCGAGCATGCCGTTCGGCGCGCTGTTGGAGCAGCGGGTCCTCCGGCCGCTGGGGATGAACTGCTCGGGCGTCGCCGGCCATGGCCGCGGAAGCCGCGTCCAGGGCCACGCGCAGGGAAGTCCGGTCGCGCCCTGGACCCACCACCTCTGGGGCGCGGGCGGCGTCGAGGCCACCGCAGAGGACCTGGCCCGGTACCTGTCGGCCTGCCTGACCCCGCCGGACTCCGCCGTCGGTGCGGCCATCCGCCTGGCTCAGCGACCGCACCACCGGATCGACCCGCTACGGTCGGCCGGACTCGGATGGGCCCTCGGCCCACCCGGCTACCTCGGCCACGATGGTGGCACATCCGGCTTCCGCGCGATGCTCGGGATCAAACAGCCCGCCTGCCGGGCCGCGGGCGTCTTCGTCAACGACCGCGCCGCCCGCGGCCTGCCGCCGGCCGTTCGCCGAGCGCTGGACCGCGAGACCGGCCAGAGCTGAGCCGACCGATCGCGGCGGCCTCACTGGGCGGGGCGTACGGGGCGGGTGTACCAGACGTAAGGGGAGGACAGGTGGTCGATGGTGAAGTTCAGCCGTTCGAGCAGCCGTCTTGAGGCGAGGTTGCTTTCGTGTACCTCGGCGGTCACCCGCCGGCATGACGTGAGGTTCGGTAGCCACTCCACGAGGCCGCGGACCGCTTCGGTGCCGTAGCCGTTCGCGCGCCAGGCCGCGCCCACGCCATAGCCGATCTCCGCCGACCCGTCCGGGCCCGGTGCGTGCTTCAGGCCGCACTCGCCGATCACCATGCCGCGGCGGGCGATCAGCCAGGTCAGCGCGCCAGGGTCCACGGCGGCGCGCATCGCCACGATCGGCGTCGCCGACATGGGCCAGTCGGCGCCGGCGCGTACGCCGGAGTAGTCGCCGTCCGCGAGGTCGCGTGCGGCTCCGGCGGTCAGCGGCCGCAGCTCCAGCCGTGGGGTGCGGATCGCCGCCGAGACCGCCGGCGAACCCTCCTGCGGGTCCTCCGGCAATCCCTCAGGACTCACTCTTGGTCGCCAGCCTGACCAGCGCCTTGGCCAGCGGCTTCGCCGTCAGGGTCACCTGCCACGACCGGGCTCCGAGCGCGGTCAGCACGACGCCGACCGAGTCCTCGGTGATCGTCTCCGGGGGGCTCCACGCCAGCCGCCGTACGGCGTCGGGCTGCAGGAGGTTCTCCGTCGGCATGGTGTGCTCGTCGGCGAGGGCGGCGACCACGGCACGGGTGGCGGTCAGGCGCTCGGCGGCGGCCGGGTCGCGCTCCGCCCAGCGGTGCGCGGGCGGCGGGCCCTCGCCGGGCAGACTGTGCTCGGGCAGTGAGGCGTCCGGCAGCGTACGGCCCTTCTGCACGGCGCGGAACCACGCCGCGGCGTGACGCCGGGGGTTGCGTCCGCGGAACGCCGGCAGCGCGGCCAGGTCGTCGGGCGTACGCGGAAGCTGGAGCGCGGCCTCGACGATGGCCGCGTCGGGCAGGACCCGCCCGGGGGACAGGTCGCGCTCGCGGGCGATCCGGTCGCGCGTCGTCCACAGCTCCCGTACGACCGCGAGGCCGCGGCGGGTGCGGAGCCGGTGGATCCCGGACGTGCGGCGCCAGGGGTCCTGCCGGGGCTCCTTGGGCGGGGCGGCCAGGATCGCGGCGAACTCCTCCTCGGCCCAGGTGAGCTTGCCCGCGTCGTCCAGCTCGGTGCGCAGCGCGTCACGGAGCTCGACGAGGAGCTCGACGTCGAGCGCGGCGTACCGCAGCCAGTCGGCGGGCAGCGGGCGCGTGGACCAGTCGGCGGCCGAGTGGCCCTTCTCCAGGGTGAAGCCCAGCACGGTCTCGACCATGGTGCCCAGCCCCACCCGGGGGTAGCCGAGCAGCCGGCCGGCCAGTTCGGTGTCGAACAGCCGGTCCGGCACCAGGCCGAGCTCCGAGAGGCACGGCAGGTCCTGGGTGGCGGCGTGGAGCACCATCTCGGTGTCGGCGAGCGCGGTGTTCAGCGCGGACAGGTCACAGCAGGGCACGGGGTCGAGAAGGACCGTTCCGGCGCCCTTGCGGCGGAGCTGCACCAGGTAGGCACGCTGGCCGTAGCGGTAGCCCGAGGCGCGCTCGGCGTCGACCGCGACCGGTCCGTCACCGCCGGCGAGCCGCTCGACCGCGGCCGCGAGCGCCTCCGAGGTCTCGCAGACCGGGGGAATGCCTTCCCGTGGTTCGAGGAGAGGTACTACTTCTGCTTCCGACAATCCCACGCGCCTACCGTACGTCGTCAAACACCTGAACCCGGCAGTGAGGTGACTCCTGCCGGCGGCAATCCAGCCGCAAGACACAGAACATCACACCAGGCGTTGATATGCCCGGACATGTTGTCATCTGTCGGCGACCAGGACGCCCGCAGCTCGAGTTCGGTGGTCTCGGGGTCGTCGTTCTTGTCGCCGAAGCTCTCGGAGACCGCCCGGGTGATCGTCCCGGAGGCGGCCTTGTACCCCGCGCAGTGCTGGTCGAGCGCCTCCGTCAGCCAGCTCCAGCCGACCGGGCCGATCAGCGGATCGGCCGCGATCTCCGGCTCCAGGTCGGCGCGGACGTAGGCGACCACGCGGAAGTCGCCGTGCCAGCCGCGCTGGCCCTCGGGGTCGTACAGCAGGATGAGCCGGCCGACGCCCAGCTCGCTGTCGTCGTCGCGGTAGACGGTCGCCATGATCGCCGCGGCGTACGGCGCCAGGCGCTGCGGCGCCGGCATGTCCTCGATCACAAGCTCGGAGCGGGCCGGCTCGGCCTCGACGAACGCGCGCATGGTCTCGACGGCGCGCCGGAACGGCTCCGGCGGGCGCGCGTCCCGGGGAGTCATCGGTCCACCGGGCGATCCGCCGGACGCATGTCCTCCGTGGGGAGATGGGGACGCATGGTACGGGGAGGCCCTAAGCGGCCTGGGAGCGTACGACCACCGGCACCTCGGGAGCGTCGCCGATCACGATCGCCATCCCGCACACCGAGCACATCAGGTCGGGGCAGTCGGCGCCGTGACCGTCGTCGCACGGCGGCTGCTCGAAGACGCGGTCGTCGTCACAGACGGAACAATGACGGGTGAGGGTCATCCGCTGACAGCCTCCCTCAACTCGGCTTCGGGGTGGAGCGTTCACACGCTCGCATGACGTCCGGCACGATCGCGGGATGTCGCTCGGCGTGTCCCGAAGATTCTCATAACGGACGTGCGGCCCTTGTCGCCGTACGGACTTGGGGGTCAGGGCCCGGCCTGCGAGGTTTCGTGGGACCATCCAAGTGTGCCCGACGTCGAGAACCCCCAGAACGGCGCTGCTCCACGGCCCGCCGCCACACCCGGCGGCACACCGGACAACGGCCGCGCGCACCTGCCCGCCGCCCGTCGTGACGGCCCGTTCCTCAACGCGTGCCGCCGTCTGCCGGTGCCGCACACGCCGGTGTGGTTCATGCGGCAGGCGGGCCGGTCGCTGCCGGAGTACCGCGAGGCGCGCGGCACCGTGCCGATGCTCGAGGCGTGCGCGATCCCCGACCTGATCGTGGAGATCACGATGCAGCCGCTGCGCCGCTACGCGGTCGACGCGGCCATCTTCTTCAGCGACATCGTGGTGCCGCTCAAGGCGATCGGCGTCGACCTGGACATCAAGCCGGGCGTCGGCCCGGTGATCGCCGAGCCGATCCGCGACGCCGCTGCGGTCGGCCGCCTGCGCCCGCTGTGGCCGGACGACGTGCCGTACGTCACCGAGGCCGTGCGCTCCCTCGACGCCGAGCTGGGCGACATCCCGCTGATCGGCTTCGCCGGCGGGCCGTTCACGCTGGCCTCCTACCTCATCGAGGGCGGCCCGTCGAAGAACCACGAGCGCACCAAGGCGATGATGTACGGCGAGCCGGAGCTGTGGGCGCGGCTGCTCGACCGCCTCGCCGACATCGCGATCGCCTACCTCAAGGTGCAGGTCGAGGCGGGGGCGCGGGCGATCCAGCTGTTCGACTCGTGGGTCGGCGGCGTGGCGCCGGCCGACTACCGCCGTTCGGTGCTGCCGCACAGCGCGAAGATCTTCTCCGCCCTGGAGGCGTACGGCGTGCCGCGGATCCACTTCGGCGTCGGCACGGGTGAGCTCCTGGGGCTGATGGGCGAGGCGGGCGCGGACGTCGTCGGCGTCGACTGGCGGGTCCCGCTCGACGAGGCCGTACGCCGCGTCGACGCGGGCAAGGCCCTGCAGGGCAACCTCGACCCGGCCGTCCTGCTGGCCCCGTGGGAGGTCGCGGCCGAACGCGCCCGCGAGGTCCTCGCCCAGGGCCGTACGGCGGAGGGCCACGTGTTCAACCTGGGCCATGGGGTCCTGCCGTCGACCGACCCGGGCGTGCTGGCCCGCCTCGCCGACCTGGTCCACGAGGAGTCCGCGGTCCGGGCCGGCACCCGCTGAAAGACGCGCCCGGGGCGGGCGGTCAGGCGGTGCTCGACCGGGACGAGCGGCGGCGGCGCCACAGCCACCAGGCCGGCAGGCCGATCACCACGGCGAGCCCCAGGAACGGCAGGACCCAGCCGACCACGATCGCCACTCCCTTCACGAACACCGCGAACGCGTGCCAGCCCGACGACACGGCGCCCGAGAAGCCCGTCGACCGGTGGTGTTCACGGCGCGTCGGCGTCGTGCCCTCCAGCCGCAGCGTCACGGTGGCGTAGCTCGTCTGGGCGGCCAGCGACTTCTGGCGTGCCTGCAGGGACTCGAGGTCGGACTCCCTGCTCGCGATCTCCTGTTCCAGCCGCACGATGTCGTCGACGTCGGAGGCCTTGGCGAGCAGTTTCCGGAAGGACGCCAGGGTCGCCTTGGCCGACTTGACCCGGCTGTCGACGTCGGCGACCTCCTGGGTCACGTCGTCGGCCTGCTGGCGCAGCGAGACACGGGTGCCGATGCGCGAGGACGCGAGCTGGTCCAGCACGCCCTGGTACCGCGCTGACGGGATCTTGAAGGTGATCGTGGCCGACGGGCGGGAGCCGGGGTTCTCGGTCGCGTTCTCGTTGCCGACATAGCCGCCCGCGGCGGCGACCAGGCTCTTCGCCTGGCCCGCGGCGCGGGCGACGTCGCCGGACCGCATCGTGAGGTCCGCGGTGTAGACGATGGCCTGGGCGGGCGCGAGGCGTACGTTCTGGGCCTGGGCGCCGCCGGCCTGCTTGCCGGGTGCGCGCGCGACGGCGGCGCGGCCGTTCGCGCCGGAGGACGCTCCGCCACTGGCGCCGCCACAGGCCGTGAGGAGCACGAGCGCGGCGGCCGATACGACGATGAACGGTCTCATATGACTGGGACGCCGTGACGTACGTCACCGTTCGCGGCCGGCCGTCGCGATCGGATCACGATGACGACGCGCCCCGGTCACGACGGTGGTCACAGGGCCTCCTTCGTCGAGGGGAACGACCGCGGGAGCGTGCCTTCTGGTTCCCCCGCTCCGCTCGGTCACAGGCGGGTGGTGTGCCGGTCGCGCGGGGGTTCTGGGATCGTGGAGCCATGACCGATGCGCCGATCCGTGCCCATGTCGCCGTCGTCGGCGGCGGGATCGCCGGGCTGACCGCCGCGTACCACGCCGCCAAGGGCGGCGCCCGCGTCACGCTCCTGGAGGGGTCCGCCGACGTCGGCGGCAAGCTCCGTGCCGGCGAGGTCGCCGGCCTGGCGGTGGACGAGGGCGCCGAGGCGATGCTCGCGCGCCGGCCCGAGGGGCTCGAGCTCGTCCGCGAACTCGGCATCGGCGACCGGCTGGCCTTTCCCGGGACGACCTCATCGGCGATCTGGAGCCGGGGCGCGCTCCACGCCATGCCGGCCGGGCACATCATGGGCGTCCCCGCCGACCTGGTCGCGCTGGCCCGCTCCGGCGTGCTGTCGGCCGCCGGGATGGCCCGCGTCCCGCTCGACCTCATGCGCCCCGCGACGCCGCGCGGCGAGGACGTGTCCGTGGCCGGGCTGATCGGCGCGCGGATGGGCGCCGAAGTGGTGGACCGGCTGGTCGAACCCCTGCTGGGCGGCGTGTACGCCGGGCGGGCCGACGACCTGTCCTTCGAGGCGACGATGCCGGGCCTGGCCGACGCCTCGCGCACCCGCAGGTCCCTGATCGCCGCCGCGCGGGCCGTACGCGAGGCGACGCCGGCGAGCTCCGGCCCGGTGTTCACCACGCTCACCGGCGGCATGGGAGCGCTGGCGCAGGCCCTCGCGAGCCGGGTCACCGAGCTGGAGGTGACCCTGCGCACGGAGACGATGGTGCGCGAGCTGCGCCGCGGGCCGGGGGGCTGGCGGCTCACCGTCGGCCCGGCGCGGGAGCCGGAGCTGGTCGAGGCCGACGCGGTGATCCTCGCGGTGCCGGCCCGCACGGCCCGGCGTCTCCTGCGGGAGGAGGTGCCCGCGGCGTCGGCCGAGCTCGGCCGGATCGAGTACGCGAGCATGGCGATCGTCACTCTGGCCTACTCCGCGACGGCGTTCCCCCGGCCACCGCGCCGCAGCGGCTACCTCGTGCCCGCGGTGGAGTCCGAGGGCGTCAAGGCGGTCACGTTCAGCACGACCAAGTGGCCGCACCTCCTCGACGACGCGCCCGGCATGGTGGTCGTCCGCTGTTCGATCGGCCGGTACGGCGAGGAGCAGGTCCTCCAGCGCGCCGACGAGGAGCTGAAGGCCATGGCCATGACCGAGCTGGCCCGGACGACCGGGGTGATCGAGCTGCCCGTCGACTGGCGGGTGACCCGCTGGGGCGGCGCACTCCCGCAGTACTCCGTCGGCCACCTCGACCGGGTCGCGCGGATCCGCGGCGCCGTCGCGAGCGCGCCCGGCCTGGCGGTCTGCGGCGCGGCGTACGACGGCGTGGGCGTCCCGGCGTGCATCGGGTCGGCGCGCGCGGCGGTGGCCCGGGTGATGGGGGATCTGGAGGGTCGGGGAGAATCGGAGAGGACCGGGCAACGCCGGCCGGTGCCGGAACAGAAGGGGAACTGACCGTGAGTGGCGACAAGCCGAAGGCACGCGACCTCAACCAGGTGATCCGCTACACGATGTGGTCGGTCTTCCGGGCGCGGAACCTCGCCGACGCCGACCGCGACGCCGTCGCCCGTGAGGTCGAGGACCTGCTCGAACAGGCCGCGGCCAAGGACGTCACGACCCGCGGTGTGTACGACGTGGCGGGCCTGCGGGCCGACGCCGACTACATGTTCTGGTGGCACGCGGCCTCCTCCGACGACCTCCAGGAGATCTACAACCGGTTCCGCCGTACGACGCTGGGCCGGGCGTCGGAGCCGGTGTGGTCGGTGATGGCGCTGCACCGCCCGGCGGAGTTCAACAAGAGCCACGTCCCGGCGTTCCTCGCCGAGGAACAGGCCCGCGCGTACGTCTGCGTGTACCCGTTCGTCCGCTCCTACGAGTGGTACCTGCTGCCGGACCAGGACCGGCGGGCGCTGCTCGCCGAGCACGGCCGGATGGCGCGGGAGTACCCCGACGTGCGGGCCAACACGGTCTCCTCGTTCGCCCTGGGCGACTACGAGTGGATCCTCGCCTTCGAGGGCGACGAGCTGCACCGCATCGTCGACCTGATGCGTCATCTGCGGGGCTCGGAGACCCGCCGGCACGTCCGCGCGGAGACGCCGTTCTACACCGGTTCCCGCAAGCCGGTCGCCGAGCTCGTCGCAGCCCTGCCCTGAGCGACCCATGGGTTGCGGCCGGTCTCTGGAGGCTTCCGTGAGGGACACAGCCTTGTTCCGCCGGTAAAGAGTTCGCCATCGGCGTCACCTCGGGCACCGGGCGTGCACGAGGATCCGTGACGCGGCGACCGCCGCGGGCCCGGGGGAGCCGGAGGATCAAGGTGAGCGGAGCACGGCGGATAAGGGGGCGGCACGCGCGGGTCGTCGCGCGCATGCCCGGCGCGGTGAGCGCCGTACGCGCGGCCCTGGCGCCGCGCCGCACGCAGGTCGCCGTGGCCGGGGGCACCGGCCTGTTCGTGGCTCTGACCGGCGCGGTGGTCGCGTTCGTCACACTGGTCCCGGGCGACACGCGGCGACCGGACACCGCGCCGAAGGCCGCCGCGGTGAACGTCCTCGGCGACCGGCCCGCCCAGGCGCCGGTCGCGCGGTCGCGCCCCGAGAGTCCGGCGCGGCCCGGCGACCAGGCGGCACTGGCGTTCTACGAGAGGAAGGACCCGGTCCGCGCCGCGCACGTCACCGAGGTGATCTGGACCGGCCCCATGCTGCGCGTCTACACGGACCTGCCCGCCTCCGACGCGAACTCCCGTACGGCCATGGCCCTGTGCGAGATCGCCGCGGCGTACGCCGAGGGCCAGGGCCATCTCCCGGAAGTGTTCGTGCACGCCGACCGGGCGGCCGGCTATCCCGTCCTGGCCAACAAGATGAACGACCGGGACGACTGCCGCCTCGACCGCGTGCCCTGAGAGGCCGGCAGGCGTCGCCCGGACACCCTCCGTCGAACCGCCGCGGGCCCGGCCGCCGCCGGGCCGGGCGCGTCCTCGCGTGGCCTCGCGGCGTTCGCGGTCATTCGGCCGGGGCGAGGGTCAGGGAGACGCTGTTGATGCAGTACCTCTGGTCCGTCGGCGTGGGGTAGCCCTCGCCTTCGAACACATGGCCGAGGTGCGAGCCGCAGTTCGCGCAGCGCACCTCCGTACGGATCATGCCGAGGCTCCGGTCCTCGATGAGCGTGACCGCGTCGGACTCGGTCGGCTGGTAGAAGCTCGGCCAGCCGCAGTGGGAGTCGAACTTGGTCTCCGAGCGGAACAGCTCGGTGTCGCAGGCTCGGCAGCGGTAGACGCCCACCGTCTTGGTGGAGACGTACTCACCGGTCCACGGGGCCTCGGTGCCGGCCTCGCGAAGGACGTGGTACTCCTCGGGCGAAAGCTGGGCCTTCCATTCCTCGTCGCTCTTGCGTATCGCTGTCACACCGAGAACAACGATCGCCGGTGAGGCGTCATTCCACGGCGGAGCCCGACCGGATGTCGGTCCCGGCGGGTACGGTGCGCTTATGGCGTCACCATTCGTGGAGATCGAGGTCGGCGACCGCGTCGTCAAGGTCACCAACCCGGACAAGGTGTACTTCCCGGCCCGGGGAGAGACCAAGCTGGACCTGGTCAACTACTACCTGTCCGTGGGCGAGGGCGTGCTGCGGGCCCTGCGCGAGCGGCCGACCACGCTGGAGCGCTGGCCCGGCGGGGTCTTCGAGGGCGCCAGGCTGTCCACCCGCGCGGACAACCGCGGTGACGCCTTCTTCCAAAAGCGCATACCCAAGAACGCCCCGGAGTGGATCGAGACGGCGCGCATCGCCTTCCCCAGCGGCCGGTACGCCGACGAGCTGTGCCCGGTGCACCTCGCGGACGTCGCCTGGGCGGCCAACCTCGGCACCGTGACGTTCCACCCCTGGCCCGTACGCCGGGTCGACGTCGACCACCCCGACGAGCTGCGCATCGACCTGGACCCGCAGCCCGGCACCGACTTCGACGACGCGAAGAAGATCGCCCTCGGCCCGGTGCGCGACATGCTCGCCGAGCTCGGCTACACCGGCCATCCCAAGACCTCCGGCAGCCGCGGCGTCCACATCTACGTGCGCGTCGAGCCGCGCTGGACCTTCACCGAGGTGCGCCGCTGCGCGCTGGCGTTCGCCCGCGAGGTGGAGCGGCGGATGCCCGACCTGGTCACCGCCAACTGGTGGAAGGAAGAGCGCGGCGAGAAGGTCTTCATCGACTTCAACCAGAACGCCCGCGACCGGACGATCGCCTCGGCCTACAGCGTGCGCCCGAAGCCGCACGCGCCGGTCTCCGCGCCGGTGTCCTGGGACGAGCTGCCCGACGTCGACACCGACGACTTCACGATCGCGACCGTGCCGGAGCGCTTCGCCAAGATCGGCGACCCGCACGCCACCATCGACGACGAGGCGTTCTCCCTGGAGCCGTTGCTGGAGTGGGCCGACCGCGACGAGCGTGACCGCGGCCTCGGCGACATGCCCTACCCGCCGAACTATCCGAAGATGGAGGGCGAGCCCAAGCGCGTCCAGCCCAGCAAGGCCCGCAAGAGCCGGTGACCGCGCCCCGGATCATGGGTCGGGCCCGGGGCTCATGTGGCCGAGCCGCACGATCGTTTGAATGTTCTCGACCGGGTCAGGGCGGCGCGTCCGATTCTTCGGCGTTTCAACGCCCGCGGCCCACCGGACGGTCGAGGACGGCGATGACTCTGACCTAGGAGAACGTGGAGAATGAGACGATGAACCTTCCGGTCAGTCCGCCGGTCGCGCCGATGCTGGCCAAGGCGATCAAGAAGATCCCCACCGGGGACTACAGCTTCGAGCCGAAGTGGGACGGGTTCAGGTCGATCGTTTTCCGTGATCTGGACGACGTCGAGATCGGCAGCCGCAACGAACGCCCGATGACCCGCTACTTCCCCGAGCTCGTCGAGGCGTTCAAGACCCACCTGCCTCCGCGGTGCGTGATCGACGGGGAGATCATCGTCCCGGCACACGACGGCGAGCGCCTGGACTTCGATGCCCTGCTGCAACGGATCCACCCGGCCGCCAGCCGGATCAACCTGCTCGCGGAGCAGACCCCCGCCCATTTCGTCGCGTTCGACCTGCTGGCGCTGGAAGAGGTCGACTACACCGGCCGGCCGTTCGCCGAACGCCGCCGGGCGCTCGAAGGCGCCCTGGCCACGGCGGGATCACCGGTCCACCTGACCCCGGCGACGACCGACCACGGCCTGGCATCGCAGTGGTTCGAGCAGTTCGAGGGAGCCGGGCTGGACGGCCTCGTCGCCAAGCCGCTGGACGGCGTCTACGAGCCGGACAAGCGCGTCATGTTCAAGATCAAGCATGAGCGCACCGCCGATTGCGTGGTCGCCGGTTACCGGGTGCACAAGAGCGGCCCGGACGCGGTCGGCTCGCTGCTGCTCGGGCTGTTCACCGACGCCGGTGACCTGGCCAGCGTCGGTGTGGTCGCCGCCTTCTCCATGGCCCGCCGCCACGAGCTGATGGAAGAGCTCCGGCCGCTGGTCACCACCTTCGACGAGCACCCGTGGAACTGGGCCCGGCAAGAAGCGGGAACGCGCACCCCGCAGGAGGCGGCGGGCAGCCGCTGGAACGCCGGCAAGGACCTGTCGTTCGTGCCCCTGAGGCCCGAACGTGTCGTCGAGGTCCGCTACGACCACATGGAAGGCGTGCGGTTCCGTCACACCACCCAGTTCGTGCGCTGGCGACCTGACCGCGAACCCCGCTCCTGCACCTACGCCCAGCTCGAGGAACCGGTCAACTTCGATCTTGGCGAGGTCCTCTCCACGAAGGCACTGTGAGGCACGGCCGGTGACCGGCGGCCGAGGTGACCGCGGCGGCGGTCACGAGGTCACGTCGGCCGGGTTGGTGGCGAGCACACAGGCGACGGGCGGGTCGAGGTCGAGGGTCTCGACCCGGGGGTGGGTGAAGCCGGCCCGGGTGAGCAGGTCCTGGAGCTCTTGGGCGGCCCGCACCGTGGTGTCCCGGGTGGCGCCGGGACAGCGGGGCTGACTGACGAGCGCGATGCGTCCCGCGGGGCGGAGCAGGCGGCGCAGCTCGCGAAGCCGCTCCACCGAGTCGGGCCAGAACCCCACGGAGTTGACGGCGAGGACGGCATCGAGCGGATCGCCGAAGCTCGGCAACCGCTCCACGGAGGCGTGCGTGAGGTGCACGCGGTGGGCGCGGATGGCGGCGGCGTTGCGACGGGCGGCATGCCGGACCATGGCCTGCGAGTGGTCGATGCCGAAGACGTGGCCCCGGGTGGCGCGGCCGGCGAGCGCGGCGATGGCGATGCCGGGGCCGAAGCCGATCTCGAGCACCCGGTCGGTGGGCCGCACGTCCAGCAACGACACCGCCCAGAGGTTGCGCTGCCGGTTGGAGGGGCGAAGAGCGAACATCCAGCCGTTCGCCCACCCGACGACGCCCCGGGGGCGATGGGCCTGGCCCACCAGATATCTGATCGCGCGTTGCTTGAGAGACGCACCTGCTGTCTGCATGATCGTCAGTCAACGGCTTCAAGTACGCTTGAAGTCAAATGAGCGAGCGGCGTGAGCACGCGCGCCTGGTCTCTTCCCCCGGCGAAGGATGGTCCGTGAGCGAGCGGCTGACGATCGGTGAGCTGGCGAGCCGCGCCGGTGTCGCCACCTCCGCGCTGCGCTACTGGGAGGAGCTCGGCCTGCTGCCGGCGCCGGAGCGGGTCTCGGGCCAACGGCGTTATCCGCCGTCGGCGGTCGGGCTGGTCGGTGTGGTCCTGGCCCTGCGCAACGTCGGTTTCACGCTGCGGGAGGTCAAGGCGTTCGTCGCGTCTCGTTCGCCGGCCGGCGACGGCTGGCGGGAGCTGTACGAACGCAAGCTCACCGAGCTGGACCGACGGATCGCCCAGGCTCAGGCCGCACGCACCGCCATCGCCCACGGCCTGGCCTGCTCGCACGAGAACATCTCCGAGTGCCCCAACTTCGCCAGGGGAGTCGCGGCGATCCTGGCGGGATCTTCTCTCGAAGAGGCCCACGAAGCGGCTCATTCACACTGAGGGCCGGGACGGCCGGCTCGGGTGCGCGCATGGTGATCAAGGCATCACGCATATGTTCGGTCACATTTTGCGACAGGATGGCTGCGTTCGGCTTATCAAATCGCCGTTTTCCAGGAAGACTTGTCCCGGAACGGGAGAGGTCCGGGAGAAGGAGCTGCGTTGGAGATCGCCGCTTTAGTCATGTGGGTGCTCACCGCGGTGGCGGGGCTGCGGCTCCTCGTGCGCTGGCTCGCCGAGGGCGGACTCCGGCGGCAGGGCACCAAGGTCACCCGCTACCCGGCCGTGCTACTCCTCGGCCATCCCACGCTCGCCGTGCTGGCCCTGGCGACCTGGGTGGCGTTCCTGCTGACGCGCAGCTCCGTGTACGCCTGGAGCTCCTTCGGCGGCCTGGTGCTGGTGGCGCTGCTGGGGTTCACCATGTTCACGCGCTGGCTCACCGGTCAGGGCGGCAAGCACGCGCGGGACGGCGAGCAGGTCTTCCCGGTCGTCGCGGTCGTGGCCCACGGGGCGGTGGCGATGCTGACGTTCGTGCTCGTGCTGCTCACCGCCATCACGGTGAGCCGTCATTGAGCCTCCGCAGGAGCAGCAGACCGCGGTCGATCACCTCGATCTCGTCGCGTGCCTTGAGCGGCTCGTGGCCGATGGCCAGGTCGGTGGCCGTGTCGAGGGCGATCTCCCAGCGCTCGCCGTACCCCTCCTCGGGCAGCCGGAAGACGATGCTTTCGGAATGGGCGTTGAACAGCAGGAGGAAGGAGTCGTCGCGCACCCGCTGACCTCGGGTGTCCGGCTCGGTGATGGCGTCGCCGTTGAGGTAGACCGCGACCGCGCGGGCGTACCCGGTGTGCCAGTCCGACTCCGTCATCTCCTCGCCGGCCGGCGTCAGCCAGACGAGGTCGCGCTCGCCGTCGAGGCCGGCGCCGTGCGTACGGCCCTCGAAGAAGCGACGGCGCCGGAAGACCGGATGGTCGCCGCGCAGCGCCGAGACCCGCTGGACGAAGTCGACGAGGTCGCCGTCGGTCCGCCACGGCATCCAGGCGAGCTCGTTGTCCTGGCAGTAGACGTTGTTGTTGCCGCGCTGGGTGCGGCCGAGCTCGTCGCCGTGGGAGATCATCGGCACGCCCTGCGACAGGAACAGCGTGGCGATGAGGTTGCGCTTCTGGCGCATGCGCAGCGCGCGGATCCCCGGATCGTCGGTCTCGCCCTCGGTGCCGTGGTTCCACGAGCGGTTGTCGTCGGTGCCGTCGCGGTTGTCCTCGCCGTTGGCCTCGTTGTGCTTGTGGTCGTAGGAGACCAGGTCGTGCAGCGTGAAGCCGTCGTGGCAGGTGACGAAGTTGATCGAGGCGAGCGGCCGGCGGCCGTCGTCGGCGTACAGGTCGCTGGAGCCGGTCAGGCGCGAGGCGAACTCCGGCAGCACCGGCTCACCACGCCAGAAGTCGCGGACCGAGTCGCGGTACTTGCCGTTCCACTCGGTCCACAGTGGAGGGAAGTTGCCGACCTGGTAGCCGCCCTCGCCGACGTCCCACGGCTCGGCGATCAGCTTGACCTGGGAGACGACCGGGTCCTGCTGCACCAGGTCGAAGAAGGCGGACAGCCGGTCGACGTCGTGGAACTCCCGTGCCAGCGCCGACGCCAGGTCGAAGCGGAAGCCGTCCACGTGCATCTCCAGCACCCAGTAGCGCAGGGAGTCCATGATCAGCTGTAGCGCGTGCGGATGCCGGACGTTGAGGCTGTTGCCGCAGCCGGTGTAGTCGAGGTTGTAGCGCCGGTCGCTGTCGCTGAGCCGGTAGTACGCGGCGTTGTCGATGCCCCGGAAGCTGAGCGTCGGCCCCAGGTGGTCGCCCTCGGCGGTGTGGTTGTAGACCACGTCGAGGATCACCTCGATGCCCGCCTCGTGCAGGGTACGCACCATCGCCTTGAACTCCAGCACCTGCTCGCCGCGCTGGCCGGAGGAGGAGTAGGCGTTGTGCGGGGCGAAGAAGCCGACCGTGTTGTAGCCCCAGTAGTTCGACAGCTCGCGTGCGACCAGCGCGTGCTCGGAGACGAACTGGTGCACCGGCATCAGCTCGAGCGCGGTCACGCCGAGTTCGATCAGGTGGTCGACCATCGCCGGGTGCGCGACGCCCGCGTACGTGCCGCGCCGGCTCTTCGGGATCTCCGGATGCAGCCGCGTGAGGCCCTTGACGTGCGCCTCGTAGATCACCGTCTCGTTGTACGGCGTGCGCGGCGGGCGGTCGTCGCCCCAGTCGAAGAACGGGTTGATCACGACGTTCTTCGGCATGTACGGCGCGCTGTCCGCGGTGTTCAGCTCCGACGGAGCGGCGAAGTGGTAGGAGAAGACCGACTCGTGCCATTTCAGGGAGCCGTCGACCGCCTTGCCGTACGGGTCGAGCAGCAGCTTGGCCGGGTTGCACCGGTGGCCGTACTTCGGCTCGTGCGGCCCGTGGACCCGGTAGCCGTACCGCTGACCCGGCCCGACCCCGAGCACGTACCCGTGCCAGACGAAGCCGTCCACCTCGGGCAGCTCCAGGCGCGTCTCCCGCCCGCGCTGGTCGAACAGGCACAGCTCCACCCGCTGTGCGACCTCCGAGAACAGGGCGAAGTTGGTGCCGGTGCCGTCCCAGCTGGCACCCAGGGGGTACGGCGTTCCGGGCCACACCTCGTGCATCGCTCTCCTCGGCGTACGCGGACAAGACCACATGACAGATGGGTCGATTGTTGCCGCACCCGAAGAAATATGCGAACGGCCGGGCCGGGCGCGTGACACGATCGGGACGTCGTGTGCCCGGTGGTCTTCGTGATACCGGTGGGACCTCCGGGGGCGGTCACTCGTCGTCCGGCGCCGGGCCGTCCGCGGCGGGCGACGCCGGCGCGAGGTGGTCGAGCAGGCGGCGCAGCCCCTCGCCGTAGCGGGCCTCGAACTCCGGAGCGCCGGGTTCGATCCCGAAGAGCCTCCTCGCCACGTGCGGGAACACCACCGGGGCCGCGAGCGCGCCGAGTAGGACCAGCCGTACGGTGGCGGGGTCGAGGTCGGCGGCGAGCTCGCCCCGGCGCTGTCGGCGGCGCATGCCGGCCAGGTCATCGGCGCCGTCGGTGAGGTCGGGCGGCGGTTCGTCGACGCCGGTCAGCCCGCGCCAGGCCAGCAGGCGCATCGGGCGCGGATCGTCGAGGGCGTCGTGCAGGTAGCGGATGAGGTTCTCGGCCAGGGGAAGCCGCGGGTCGGAGAAGGCGTCCTCACGTCGCAGCCAGGCGCGCTGTACCTCGGCGTAGAGCCCCTCCTTGCCCCCGAAGTGGTAGTTGACCAGGTCCTTGCTGACACCGGCCCGTGCCGCGATGTCGCGCACGCGGGCGCCGGCGAACCCCTTGCCGGCGAACTCCTCCAGCGCCGCGTCCAGCAGAAGGCGCCGGGAACGGTCGGCGTCGATCCTGCGCTCCTCCGGAGCGGGAGACCTGCGGCGAGGGGTGTTCGTCACCGGGTCAGCATAGCCCGCCTGCTAGACGGACGGCCGAGGTTGTCAGACGACTGTTTGATATCCTCGGACCGTTGTATAAAGTCTGGCGTGCCGAGGACGCCGACGAACGGATGGAAACGTGGACACGCTCACTGATGCCGAACTGGGCTACCTGGCCTCCCAGACGCTCGGCCGGCTGGCCACCGTGGACGCGAACGGGGCACCGCAGAACAACCCGGTGACCTTCCGCTACAACGCCGGGCTCGGCACCATCGACATCGGCGGGCACGCCATGGGCGCCAGCCGCAAGTTCCGGAACGTGCGGGCGAACGACCGGGTCGCCTTCGTCGTCGACGACATCGCGTCGTTCCGTCCGTGGCGCGTCCGGTGCGTCGAGATCCGCGGCCGGGCCGAGGCGCTGTCCGACCAGGAGCCGCCCATGCCCGGCTTCTCCCGAGAGATCATCCGTGTCCACCCGCACCGGATCATCAGCTTCGGCCTCGATCACGGGCAGGCGGCGGCACCCGGCTCCGGGCGGTAGGGGCCCGGAGACGCGGCCGGGTCAGGCGACCGAGTGCATGATGGTTCCGCTGTAGGCGCCGGCGACCGCCGAGGCAGGGATGGTGATGACGAGGGTGGGCGCCCAGCTGGTGTTGTGGGCCCGGGGTCTTCACTGGCGCTGAACGCGGTGACGGTACTCGACAGCGGGACGCGCTGGGCGGCGGTCGGCCGGCCAACCTTCGGGCCTCAGGTCACGTGCGGGCCGCGAGCCGCTCTGCGGGCAGGTGACGTGCGGCACGGCCGCCGGATTCGTTGACGGGAGCGCTTCACGCCGTTCGGCCTCCGGGATCTCCGGGCGCGGATCGGATACCTGGTCGGCCGAAGAAGCGGATGGGTCCGAGTGTCGTGCGGAGGACTCGCGGCCCGAGCCGACGGAGACGCTCCTCAGGCGCCGGCGTCGATGACGGTGCGCTCGCCGGGTGCGAGGAGCGTGAGCCGGTCGGCGAGACCGGCGTCGGCGAACGCCTTCAGCAGATCGTCGCCACCCTCGGTGAAGTGCTGCCAACTGTCGAAGTGCAGGGGAACCACACGCGGAGCCTGCAGGATGCGTGCGGCCTCGGCCGCCTGCGCGCTGGTCAGCGTGAGGTACGCGTCGCCGACCAGAGCCGTCTTGGCCGCGCCGACGAACGGTATCGCGACGTCGATCCGCGGGAACCGCTCGGCGACGGCCCGTACGACGTCGAGGGAGGCGTTGTCGCCGCTGACGTACACGGTCGCCAGCCCCTCGCCCGCGAGCACGAAGCCGGCCACCTCGCCGACGATGTGCTCGGTGCCGGGCGGCCCGTGGAGGGCGGGCACCCGTGTCACGCGCAGCGTGCCGCCGTCCGGACGTGGCAGGTCCACGTGGTCCCAGAGCGCGACGGCCTCGCACACGCCACCGAGGCGTCCGGCGGCCTCCGCGGTGGTCAGGACGCGTGGCGCCTGGGCGAGGTACGCGCGGCCGGCGTGGTCCAGGTTGTCCACGTGCTGGTCGTGGGAGAGCAGGACGGCGTCGACCGGGCCGATCTGCTCGGGCCGGAGGGCCGTGGGGGCGGTCTTGACGAGCACCCGGCCGGGGCCCATCACATATTCGCGTGGCTCGTCGAAGGTGGGATCGGTGACCATGCGGAGCCCGGCGATCTCGAGGATCGACGTCGGACCGCCGAGCGCATGTACGCCGACCTGCTGAGCGATGTTCGTCATACCGGAGATCATCGGCCGTCCGGCGTCACTCGGTGAGTGGCTTGAAAGCCGTCATACGATATTTTCCAGCCAACGAGGTGGGGGTGAGGCTCATGCCACGGGATCGGCTGACCGTCGCGGTGCTCATGTTCGACCGGGCGCCGATGTTCGAGACCAGCGTGCCCATCAGCGTTTTCGGCGCCGATCGCAGCGACATGGACGTGCCGCGCTTCGACGTGCGGGCCATCGCCGCCGAACCCGGCCCCCTCACCACGTCCGCCGGGATCCAGCTGCTTCCCCCGTACGGCCTGGACGCACTGCGGACGGCCGCCACGGTCATCGTGCCCAGCTGGCGCACTCCCACCGAGCGTCCGCCGGAGCCCGTGCTCGCCGCGCTGCGCGCCGCCCACGCCGATGGTGCCACCGTCGTCGGCCTGTGCCTCGGTGCGTTCGTGCTCGCGGCCGCCGGCCTGCTGGACGGCCGGCGGGCCGCCACCCACTGGATGTTCGCGCCCGCGCTCGCGACCGCCTATCCGGACGTGTGCGTGGACGCCTCCGTGCTCTTCGTCGACGAGGGCGACATCGTCACCTCGGCGGGGACCGCGGCCGGGATCGACGCCTGCCTGTACCTGGTGCGCCGCGAGTTCGGCGCCCAGATCGCGAACACGATCGCCCGCCGCATGGTGGTCCCTCCCCAGCGCAGCGGGGGGCAGGCCCAGTACATCGAGCGCCCTCTGCCGGCCCCCGAGGCCGACGACCCGATGAGCGATGTGCTGAGCTATGCCATACGTCACCTCGACGACCCCGGCCTCGGCGTCGACGCCCTGGCCGGCCGCGCACTCATGAGCCGCCGCAGCTTCGACCGTCGCTTCCGGGACCTCACGGGCAGCTCACCACTCCAGTGGCTGCTGACACAGCGGATCATGCATGCCCAGCGGCTCCTGGAGACGACCGACCTGAACATCGACGCCGTCGCCCGGCAGGCCGGCTTCACGGGTGGCGTCGCCCTACGCCCCCATTTCCGCCGTGTCGTCGGCGTCGCCCCCCAGACGTACCGCGACACCTTCCACGCCCGTGCCGGGTACGCCGTCCGATCGTGACGAGGTCGTTGGGGCGCCGGCCCGTAGCGTGAGCAGTGCGAGGGCGGGCAGACCGGCGAGGACGGTCATGAGGGCGGCCGCGGCGCCGAGATGTCCGTGCGCGAGCAAGGGCGTGACCACTGCGGCGCCGACAGGCGGAGTGGCCTGCATCAGGGTGCGCAGCATGCCGAAGGCCCGGCCGCGCAGCGGTGCCGGTATGCGTTCCATGCGGAGGGACTGCGCCCACACCGTCATGGGCACGCCGAACAGCCCGATGAGCAGGAACCCGGCGGCGACCGCGGCACGGTGCGGGACGGCGATGACCGCCAGGAACCCGAGCGCCGCGGTGATCTGGGCGACGGCGATCGCGCGTAGCCGGTTGAAGCCGGATCGCCCTGCGCCGGCGACGGCGCCGCCGAGCAGTTCGCCGACGGACAGGGCTCCGAGCAGGACCGAGAGTGTCCCGGGGCCACCGGGCAGGTGGCCCTTGGCCAGCCACGGGCCGACGACGAGGGTCAGCGCGCCTTCGGCGATGTTGAACGTCATGAACGCCAGCGTCGTGACGACCAGCACGGGGTCGCGTGCCAGCACCGAAACGCGCGGGCGGCGAGCCGTGGCGTCGCGGGGGGCTCCGTCGTCGGTGTGCCGCAGCGGACGGCGGACCGTCAGGGCGGCGGTCGCGAAGACCAGGAAGGAGGCCGCGTCCAGGGCGAGGACGTTCTCGGGTCCGATCGCGCCGATCAGAGTCCCGGCCAGCGTGTAGCCGATGATTCCCGAGACGGCGTAGCTGACCGACTCCAGCGCGTTGGCGGCGTCGAGGTCCGCCGGGCGGACGAGGTCGGGGATCGCGGCCGGGACGCCGGCCATGGGCACCATCTTCGACAGGCCGTACGTCGCGGCCACCGCGAAGGGCAGCCACGAGGGCAGCCGTCCCATGGCGGCCAGCAGGGGAACCGACGCCACCACGGTTCCCCGGATCACGCTGTCGGCGGCGAGTACCGCCCGCTTGTCGAATCGGTCCAGCAGGGCTCCGGCCGCAAGCCCTCCGACCAGCACGGGAGCGGTGTAACAGACGGCGAGGACGCCCAGCCGTCCCGTGCCGCCAGGCCGGTTCAGCACCAGCCACGTCAGCGCGATGAGGGTCATGGCGTCGCCGGCCGTCGACATCGAGGCTCCTAGCCAGAGCCGGCGGAAGTCGCGTCCCTTGAGGACGGTCGCGTAGGTGCGCACGTCGCGTTCCTTCACGCGCTCGGCGCCGGTGGCTCGCCGGGGACCGCCCACAGGTGCTGGACCGCGTACGACCGCCACGGTCGCCACCGACGGGCCGTCTCCCGGCCGGCCGTGGACGTGCGGGGGTGCCCGAGCCGGCTCAGCGCACGACGGATGCCGGGGTCGGCCGGCAGGAAGACATCCGGATCGCCCAGCGCGCGCATGCGGATGTAGCCGGCCGTCCAGGGACCGATGCCGGCGACGGTGAGAAGGCGCCTTCCGGCCTCCTCACGATCGGCGCCGGCGTCGAGGCGGATCGTGCCCGATGCGAGCCGACCGGCCAGTTCCACCAGCGTCCGGCCTCGCCGGTGCGGCAGGGCGAGGTCCCCCGGATCCGCTTCGGCGAGCACGTCCATCCGCGGAAAGCCATGGGTCACGGCGCCGACCGGCTCGGCCAGTGGTCGTCCGTACCGCGTCACCAGGCGTGCCGCGAAGGTTCGGGCGGCTTCAGCGCCGATCTGCCGGCCGAGTACCGCGCGAACCGCGAGCTCCGCCCCGTCGACGTGGCCGGGAACCCGCCGGCCGGGCGAGGCCGTGATCAGCGGCCCCAGCAGCGGATCCTCACCCAGCGCGCTGGTGATCTCTTGCGGGTCGGCGTCCAGGTCGAGCAGACGGCGGCACCGCTGCACGGCGGCGGGCAGGTCACGAAGATCCTCCAGCCGCAGTTCGCAGCACACGTGTCTCCCGTCGGCGTCGGTGCGCGACGTCACGACGGCGGACCCGTGCGGAAGGACGAGTGACCGTCGATAGAAGTCTTCGTCACCCTCTTCGATCCCCGGCACCGCCCGTTCGGCCAGGAAACCGAAGAGCGCCCCCGCGTCCAGCGGAGGGCGGTGGCTCAGGCGGACATTGATCGTGCCCGGCGTGGCGACCTTCCCCCGGCCTTCGGCGGCCCTGCGCAATCCGGTCGGGGGCATCCCGTAGACCTGCCGGACGGTGGTGTTGAACTGGCGAAGGCTGGAGAAGCCGGCGGCGAACGCGATCTCGCTGACCGGGAGTGCCGTCTCCTCCAGCAGAATGCGGGCCGTCTGCGCACGTTGCGCGCGTGCCAGTGCCTGGGGGCCCGCGCCCAGTTCGGCGACGAGCTGGCGATGCAGGTGGCGCTCGCTGTAGCCGAGACGGGCGGCCAGCCCCGCGACCCCTTCCCGGTCGACGATGCCGTCGGCGATCAGGAGCATCGCCCGGCCCGCCAGGTCGGCGCGCACGTTCCACTCGGGCGCCCCGGGGACCGCGTCCGGCCGGCAGCGCTTGCAGGTGCGGAAGCCGGCCTCCTGGGCCGCCGCCGATGACGGATAGAAGCGGACGTTCTCCGGTTTGGGCATCATCGCCGGGCAGCTCGGCCGGCAGTAGACGCCGGTCGTGACGACGGCCACGAAGATCCGGCCGTCGAACCGGCGATCTCGGCTCCGGAGCAGCGCGTATGCCTCCGCATGGTCGATCACGGCACCAACTCTGCCGAGAATCGCGCCGCCGTCGCCAGCGGCCATCGGACGTCGACTTCGGCCTGGCCGGAGGGGCGTCCTCTAGGACTTCCAGGCGGGCATCACGTCGAACGGGGTGGCGATCTTGTTCGGGTCGCGTTCGGCGAGGTCGCCGTGAACCTCGTCGACGAGGGCGGCGTCGATGCGGTCCAGGACGTCCTGGTCGAGCGTTCTGCCGGCGGCCGCGGCGTTCTCGCGGAGCTGGGCGGGGCGGGACGCTCCGATGACGGCGGCGGACACCCCCGGGTTCTGCAGCACCCAGGCGATGGCGAGCTGGGACAGGCTGAGGCCCAGCTCGTCGGCGATCGGACGCAGGCGCTGCACCGCGGCCAGCACCGGGTCGCCGAGGTAGCGGCCGACGAAGCGTGAGCCGCGGGACTGCGTGGCCCGGCTCTCGGCCGGCGGCCGCCCGCCGGACCGGTACTTACCGGTGAGCACGCCCTGCGCCACGGGCGAGAACACGATCTGGCCGATGCCGAGGCGGGTGCAGGTCGGCACGACCTCTTCCTCGATGACCCGCCACAGCAGGGAGTACTGCGGCTGGTTGGAGATCAGCGGCACCTTCAGCTCGGCCGCGTGGACGGCGGCCGCCTCGATCTGGGCGGGACTCCACTCGGACACCCCGAGGTAGAGGACCTTGCCCTGCCGGACCAGGTCCGCGAAGGCCGTCATGGTCTCTTCGAGGGGAGTGTTCTCGTCGTACCGGTGGGCCTGGTAGAGGTCGATGTAGTCGGTGCCGAGGTTGCGCAGGGAGGCGTTGCAGCTCTCGACGATGTGCTTGCGGGACAGGCCCCTGTCGTTGGGGCCGGGGCCGGTGGGCAGGCACACCTTGGTGAGGATCTCCACCGATGCCCGGCGTACGCCGGACAGGGCCGCGCCGAGCAGTCTCTCGGCGGAGCCGTAGTCGGGACTGCCGTAGATGTCGGCGGTGTCGAACGTCGTGATGCCCTCGTCCAGTGCCGCGGCCACGCACTCGCGTGCGAGGTCGGCGGCGTCGGGAGTGTGGGTGAGCCAGGTGCCGTAGGCGATCGCGCTGATGGTCAGGCCGCCGGTGCCGAGCCTGCGATATTCCATGCGCGGCACGCTAGCATAGACATCCAATGAGTGGATGTCTTGGAGTGTCATGCGCGCGGTGACCCGTACGTCATTGGTGGACCAGGCGATCGGCCGGCTGCGGGAGGCGATCGTCTCCGGCGAGTGGCCGGTGGGCGAACGCATCCCGTCCGAGCCGGAGCTGATCGACACGCTCGGCGTGGCCCGCAACACGATGCGCGAGGCGGTGCGCGCGCTCGCCCACAGCGGCATGCTCGAGGTACGGCATGGCGACGGCACCTACGTGCGCGCCCGGAGCGAGACCGAAGGCGTGCTGCGACGGCGGCTCCGGCTGGCCGACCTGCTGGAGGTGGTGACCGTACGCCGGGGGCTCGAGGTGGAGGCGGCGCGGCAGGCCGCCGAACGGCACACCCCGGACGACCTGGCGCGGCTGACCACACTGTCGCGCAGCCCCGATCGAGGAAGCCTCGATCACCGGGTCACCCGCGCGGTCGACTTTCACAACGCCCTCGTGGACGCCTCGCACAACCGGCTGCTCATCGAGCTGTACCAGGCGATCATCGGCGCGGTCGCGCTCGGCATCCGCCAGGCCACCGCCGATCCGGAGCTGTCGGACGTGGGCACCCGGGAGCACGAGGAGCTCCTCGCCGCGATCGCCGACCGCGACGCCGACCGGGCCGCGCAGGCGGCCGCCCGCCACCTGGATCCTTTGGTCGCCCAGGTGCGGGCCCGCCTGTAACGCGCCGGCCGTCAGATGGCCTTCTGGGGGGTCGCCACGGGATCTCGGCCGAACTCCACGCTGTGGGCCTCCTTGCCGAAGGCGGTCAGCAGGACGACGGCCAGGAGCGTCGGCGCCACCACCACCGCGAACGCGAACGAATAGCTGTGGGAGTCGGCGAGGTGCTCCTGGAGCGGCAGGTTGAGCGCGGCGAGGAGGTTGCCGAGCTGGTACGTCACGCCCGGGTAGAAGCCGCGGATGGCGTCCGGTGACATCTCCGTCAGGTGCGCCGGGATCACGCCCCACGCGCCCTGCACGAAGAACTGCATTAGGAACGAGCTGATCAGCAGGAACGCCGTCGTCTTGGAGTAGGCGAACAGCGGCAGCGCGACCAGGGCCAGGATGGCGGACCCGACGATCGCGCGTCGCCGGCCGAAGCGCTGGGAGAGCGCGCCGACCAGCATGCCGCCGATGATGGCCCCGACGTTGTAGACCACGGCGACCCCGACCGCGTAGTGCGGCGAGTGATCGAGCCCCTTCTTCAGGAAGGTCGGGTAGACGTCCTGCGTGCCGTGGCTCATGAAGTTGAACGCCGTCATGAGCAGCACGAGGTAGACGAACCGGATCAGCACCTTGCGGTCGAAGAACACCCGGCGCAGCGGCGTGCGGGTGACCTGGAGGCGTTCGTTGGTGCGTTCCCAGGCCTCCGACTCGCCCACCCGGTAGCGGATGTAGAGCGCGATCAGGCCCGGTATGGCGCCGAACATGAACAGGCCGCGCCAGCCGAACAGCGGCGTGATCACGAAGTACGCGACGGCGGCGACCAGGTAACCGAGGGAGTAGCCGACCTGGAGCAGCCCGGAGAAGAAGCCGCGCTTGGCGACCGGGATCTTCTCCATCGCCAGGGACGCGCCGAGCCCCCACTCGCCGCCCATGCCCAGGCCGTACAGGAAGCGCAGCACCAGCAGCATGGTGAGCGAGGTCGAGAACCCGGAGATGAACTCGACGGCGGAGTAGAACAGCACGTCGACCATCAGCGGCACGCGCCGGCCGGCCTTGTCCGCCCAGACGCCGAACAGGTACGCGCCCACCGGCCGGGCGATCAGGGTCAGCGTCGTGGCGACGGTGACCTTCTCGGGGGAGGTGTCGAAGTCCTTCGCGACCTCGGTGATGACGAAGATGAGCAGGAAGTAGTCGAAGGCGTCCATCGTCCAGCCCAGCAGGGCGGCGAGGAATGCGTTCCGTTGGTCGCGGTCGAGGCCGGAGGCCTGGTCGCGGATGTCACTGAGCAGGGGGAGGCTCATGTCGATCCTTCGTCCGATCCGTCGCTCCCAGTGATCCACCAGATTAGACCGGCAGTCAAGATCTTCCTATCGGCGCGGTTCGGGCGTTGGTCAGTGACGCACGCGCCGCGCCCGACCCGGCTCGCCCCGGACGAACACCCCGACGCCGTTGGCGACGGCCCGTTCCGCACCGGCGGAGGGGGCGTTCCGTACGGACACGGCGGGCTCTCCGGGCGTCCGGAGCACGAGGGTGGACGAGCCTCCTCCGTCGAGGTCCATCGCGTCATGCGCGCCCGCGCGCCGGAGCAGCCGGGCCAGGTCCGCGAGCGTCGCCCCACGGCCGGCGGGGGAGCGGCCGTCCACGACGACGAGGTACAGGTGCCGGCCGTTCGCGCTCACGCCGGCGGCCGTACGGGCGGCGCTGGTGACGGCGTCCAGGCCCGGCAGTGGCGCGCCGCCGCGCAGGATCGCGAAGCCGCCCACCGCGAACCGCAGGCGCGCCGGCCCGGTCAGGCCGTACGTGACGCTCACGTGGTCGCCCGGCCGCAGGCGCCGCAGCACGTCCGCCCCGGCCTCCCGCCCGGCCAGCACGGTCGTGCCCGGCGGGATCGTCCCTCCGCCGACCGTGGCGGTGGTCCGCGTCACCACCCCTCGCCGCACGGTCACCTCGGCGGTGTCGGTGCTGCAGGCGGCACGGCGTACGGTGTCGGTGCCGCAGACCGCGCGCCGCCGCGACGCCGGGCCCCAGTGGCTCGTGAACAGGCCGACGCCGCCGACCGGCAGGGCGTACTGGTTGAGGCCGCGCAGCGGGATGCTCAGCCGCCCGTCGCGAGCGCGCCGTGCGGCGTGCCGCCGCCTCGGGCGCCGTACGCGCAGTGCCGAATCGTCGGCGTCATCCGCGTCGTCGTCCAGGTCGTCATCCAGATCGTCCTCGGGCGGTTCGGGCCCTTTCGGAGGCCCGGCCACCGGAGGCGCCGCCGGGGGCGCGAGCGGTCCCCGTACGGTGACGGTGCCGTCCAGGCGCAGCGTCGTCATCCGCCCGACGCGGTCGGCGCCGACGCCGATGACCTCCTCGGTCGTCGCGCCGAACGGGCGGCGCGGCCCGAACCGCTGCCCCTCGGGCACGGCCGCCTTCAGCGCCCGCCCGTCCGCCATCTCCGGACCGACGGCCGCCCCGGTCGCCGACACTCCGCGATGCCGCTCTCTGATGTTGAAGAAGTCCCCGTTGACCCCGGCCACCGCGTGCTGCGCGTCGGCCATCCGCGAGACGGGCTTCCGCGCCGCCACCACCGGCGGGTGCAGCAGCCCGACGGTGACCCGCGGCTCGCGCAGTCGATGTCGAGCAGGTACCCGCGGATCGGACCCTTCGCCCCGGCGGCCGTGAAGGCGCGGAACACCACGCCCGGCCACACCCGCGAGGTCGCGGTGAAGTGCAGCGGGCGCGCCCCGGCCGACGCGGCCGGCGACGCGGTGCCCGCGGCGACCGTCGCGAGCAGCAGGGACAGCGTCCGTCTCGGCACCGGCCAACGCCTTTCACTCGGAGTTCACGCAGCTCGGCTTTCCATCGGCGCCGGTCATCCTTCAGGGATCAGCGCCGTGGATCCAGCCGCGCGGGGGCGTGTCCCGGTTCCGGATCGGGCCTGGTGCGGTGGGGCGGACGACGATTTCCCCCACATCGGCACGGGCCGGTCGCCGCGAAGGCGAGAACTCCCGATCGCGGTTACGGCCGTGGCCGCGCTCAGCCGGAGAACGGGGCTGAGCGCGGCCACGGCCGGGGGCGTTCAGCCGGAGGAGCCCAGCTCCTCGGCCAGGGCCTCCTCTTCGGCCCGTTCCTCGGGGTTACGGCTCAGCTCGGCCTCCTGGGCGCGTTCGGCCTCGCCCAGCAGCCGGTGGCCGGTGGCCAGCACGACGATGCCGAGCGCGATGGCGGCCGAGCCCACGTAGAAGGGCACGTGCACGTTCGAGTGCTCGGCGATCTTCCCGGCCACGAAGGGGGCGAGGCCGCCGCCGATGAAGCGGACGAACCCGTACGCCGCGGACGCCACCGGCCGCTCCACCGGAGCGACGGTCATGACGGCCTGCGTGGTGATGGTGTTGTTCACGCCGATGAAGATCCCGGCGATGATCACGGCGATGATCAGGACCGTCTTGGAGGTGGTGAAGATCGCGATGATCAGCACGTCGATGGCGAACAGTGCGAGGTTCGCGTACAGCGCCTTCGCGATGCCGAGGCGGGCCTGCAGCCGCGGCGCACCGAAGATCGCGAAGATCGCGACGAACACGCCCCAGCCGGTGAAGACGTAGCCGAGCTCGTGGGCGCCCAGGTCCATCGGGAACGGCGCGTACCCCAGCACCGTGAAGAAGCCCCAGTTGTAGCAGAGGGCGGTCAGGGCCATCGTGAGCAGGCCGCGGTGCCGCAGCGCCTTGATCGGGTCGGCGATCGAGGTCCGGTGGGCGGGCCGGGGCGTGGGCTGCACCAGGACGATCGTGGCGATGAGCGCGATCGCCATCAGAACCGTCACGCCGAAGAACGGCCCACGCCAGGTGATGGCGCCCAGCTCGCCCCCGAGCAGCGGGCCGATCGCGATGCCGATCCCGAGCGCGGTCTCGTACAGGATGATCGCTCCGGCGAACCCGCCGCTGGCCGAGCCGACGATCACCGCCAGGGACGTGGCGATGAACAGCGCGTTGCCCAGCCCCCACCCGGCGCGGAAGCCGACGATGCCCGAGATCGAGTCCGCCGACCCGGCCAGTGCGCTGAACAGCACGATCAGGACGAGGCCGGCGACGAGCGTCCGCTTCGCGCCGATGCGGCTGGAGACGAAGCCGGTCACGAGCATCGCGACGGCCGTCACGACCAGGTAGCTGGTGAACAGCAGCTCCACCTGGCTGGGGCTGGCGTGCAGCTTGGTCGACAGCGCGGGCAGGATCGGGTCCACCAGCCCGATGCCCATGAAGGAGATGACGCAGGCGAACGCCACGGCCCATACGGCGCGCGGCTGCCGGAACGGATTGGTCTGGGGGGCGTGCGAACTGCTGGAATGGCTCAACGGTCCCGTCCTGGGGTGAGGGGTTCGGCCGGGTTCGTGCGGCTTTCGGGTTGTTCTGTGGTCGGTTGTGCGGCCGATTCTGTGGGTGTGGCAACGGGGCGCCGCTCGGCGAGCTTGCGGATGACCGGGAGGGCCGCGGCCACGGCGGCGCCGAGCGCCGCCTCCTCCTCGGGCGGCAGGGTGGCGAGCACCTCGGCCAGCTCCGCGGCCCGCGCGCGCCGGCGGTCGGCGAGCAGACGTCGTCCGGCGTCGGTGATGTTCACCCACACCAGCCGCCGGTCGCCGGGGTCGCGGTTGCGCTCGACGAGCCCCTGCCGCTCCAGACGCTGTACGAGCTGCGTCATCGAGGGCTGGGCGACACTCTCCTCGACGGCGAGCGAGGTGAGGCGGCGGGGGCCGTCCTGCTCGAGACGGGAGAGCGTCGAGGCGGTCGTGAAGCTGATGTCCCGCGGCGCACCGTTACGGCGGAGCGCGAACCGGGTGAGCTCGTCCAGCCCCGCCGCCACGGAAGCCCGCACGGCGGAGGGCGACATATCAGACCTATCCGACTCCGCACACATAGCGCGAAATATAGCACGCCTATATAGGTATCCTATGAGTGTGGGAGTGGTCCAGGTCCGGAGCGGGACGCCTCAGGTGTGGAGTGGACCGTTTCGACGCTCGCCGGGATGCCGCGTCCGGGACCGGAGCGGGTCGGTCAGATAGGGACGCGGGCCGTGTCGGCGCCCGCCGGGGGGCCGCGTCCGGGCCCGGACGGCGCCCGGGCCCGGAACGGGTCGCGTCAGGTATGGGCGACCGCGCTGCTGACGCGGTTGGGGCCGTCGTACTCGCCGTCCGGAAGCCGGGTCAGCTCATCCAGGACGTCCTTCGGCGCCCCCTTCTCCTTCGCGTGTTCCACGAGCTGTTCCTTCGTCGCCGGATAGCTCATGCCGGCCAGGTATTTCTGCACGTCGATGAAGTCCTGAGCCATGACGGACCCTCCTTTCTCGCGGACGAGGTAGGCCCTACCCGATGCGGCACGCCGGAACACGACCGGGCCCCGTCGCGGGGCGGTCGGCGTTCCGCAGGGGTTCGGATCGCACCGGTGCGAGGGCGCGATGCGGCTCGGCCGGGAGCTCGACCCTGATCGGGTCGCCGGGCCGGACCGTGCCGGTCGGCAGCGTGAGCAGGTCCAGGCCGCGGGTGGTGACGTTCTCCCCGAGCCGGCCGGGTTCGACCGTCTCCCGGCGGCACGCGTGTGAATCAGGTCTACGCGCGCGGCGTCGCGCCGCCCTCCGTGCGCGATGTGATCACATGACGGGCCGTCCCCGGAGATGTGCGCGGTCATTGCGCGGTTATGAGCATTTGTGCTATCAAACCATCAGATCTGATCACAGCCGCCTCTACGCGCGGCTCAGAACGGAGTGACCGTGACGACGCACGTCGAGACAGAGATCGCGGACCAGCCGGCCTGCTGGCAACGGGCCGTGGAGCTCGCCGCCACGCCCCTGCCCGGGCTGCCCGAGCCCGGAGAGCGTGTCGCCGTGGTCGGCTGCGGCACCTCGTGGTTCGTCGCGCAGGCGTACGCCGCCCTGCGCGAGGGCGCGGGCCAGGGCGAGACCGACGCGTTCGCGGCGTCGGAGACGCCGGCGGGCCGGCGGTACGACCGGGTCGTGGCGCTGAGCCGGTCCGGCACCACCACCGAGATCCTCGAGCTGCTGGGCGACCTGAGGGGCACGGTGCGCACCACCGCGGTCACCGGTGACCCCGCCACGCCAGTCATGACCGCCGCCGACGACGTGGTCGTCCTCGACTTCGCCGACGAGCGGTCGGTCGTGCAGACGCGGTTCGCCACCACCACGCTCGCGCTGCTGCGCGCCCACCTCGGGCTCGACGTCGCACCGGCGGTCGCGGACGCGCGCCGGGCCGTCGCCGAGGCCCTGCCGCCGGGTGTCACCGACCGTACCCAGTTCACCTTCCTGGGCGCGGGCTGGACCGTCGGCCTGGCCGCCGAGGCCGCACTGAAGATGCGGGAGGCATCGCTGAGCTGGGCGGAGTCCTACCCGGCCAAGGAGTACCGGCACGGCCCGATCGCGATCACCGACGAGCGTTCGGCGGTCTGGATGTTCGGCCCGGCTCCGGAGGGCCTGGAGGAGCAGGTGCGGGAGACCGGCGGCCTGTGGGTCCAGCCGGACCTCGACCCCGCCGCGTCGCTCATCCTGGCGCAGCGCCTGGCCGTGACTCTGGCGGCCGCACGCGGGCTGGACCCCGACACCCCGCGCCACCTGACCCGTTCGGTCATCCTGCGTCCGGCTGCCGGCTGAGGAGCGCGCATGCCACTCGTTCCCACCGCGACCGTCGTCGGCGCCGCGCGCGCCGCCGGACGGGGCGCCGCCGCGTTCAACGTCATCCAGATCGAGCACGCCCAGGCGATCGTGGCCGGCGCCGAGCGCGCGGGCGCCCCGGTGATCCTGCAGCTCAGCCAGAACGCCGTGCGCTACCACGGCGCGCTCCGGCCGATCGCCGCGGCGGCGCGCGCCGCCGCCGAACTCGCGGCGACCCCGGTCGCCCTCCACCTCGACCACGCAACCGAACGCTCCCTGGTGGAGGAGGCGGTCGAGCTCGGCTTCGGATCGGTGATGTACGACGCCTCGGCGTTGCCGTACGAGGAGAACGTCGCCGCCACCGCCGACGTGGCGCGAGCCTGCCACGGCCACGACGTCTGGGTGGAGGCGGAGCTCGGGGAGATCGGCGGCAAGGACGGCGTGCACGCGCCCGGCGCGCGTACCGATCCCGGCGAGGCGGCCGCGTACGTGGGCGCCACGGGCGTCGACGGCCTGGCCGTGGCGGTGGGCACCTCGCACGCGATGCTCACCCGCGACGCCGCGCTGGACTTCGCTCTGATCACCGCGCTGCGCGAGGCCGTGCCGGTGCCCCTGGTGCTGCACGGCTCCTCCGGCGTGGCCGACGCCGACCTGACGGCCGCCGTCGCGGCCGGCATGACCAAGATCAATATCGCCACGCAGCTCAACAAGGTGTTCACCGGCGCCGCGCGCGAGCGCCTCGCCGCCGACCCCGCCCTGGTCGACACCCGCAAGTACCTCGGCCCGGCGCGGGACGCCACCGCCGCCGAGGTGGCCCGCCTGCTCGGCGTGCTGCGCTCCACTCCTCCCACGGAAGGCTCCCTGACATGAGTGAGCGGAGCGAGCGCATCGAAAACACAGTGTCCCAGGCCACTCACCCGACGAAGGAGGACTCCGTGACTGAACCGTTCCGCGTCGTTTTCGTCGGCGCCGGCTCGGTCGTCTTCACCCGGCAGCTGCTGCGCGACATCTTCTCCTTCCCCGAGCTGGCGAACGTCCGGATCGCCCTGCACGACGTCGACCCGCAGCGGCTCTCGGTGGCCGAGGCGCTGGCGCACCGTACGGCGTCACGCCACGGCGCGAAGCCGGAGATCGTCGCGAGCACCGACCGCCGGGCCGCCCTGGAGGGCGCGCAGGCCGTGGTGAACATGGTCGCCATCGGCGGTCACGCCGCGACCGTGACCGACTTCGAGGTGCCCGCGCGGTTCGGGCTCCGGCAGACCATCGGCGACACGCTCGGCATCGGCGGCATCTTCCGCGCGCTGCGCACGTTCCCGTTCCTGGAGGCGCTGGCCGCCGACATGGCCGCCGTGTGCCCGGACGCATGGCTGCTCAACTACACGAACCCGATGGCCATGAATCTGCAGTACCTCGCGGCCGTCGCCCCCGGCCTGAAGGCCGCCGGGCTCTGCCACTCGGTCTACTGGACCGTACGCGACCTGTGCGGGCTCGTCGGCGTTCCGTACGAGGAGGTCGACGTCGTCTCGGCCGGCGTCAACCACCAGGCGTGGATCCTGCGCTGGGAGCACCGGGGACGCGACCTGTACCCGGCGCTGGACGCGGCGATCGCCGCCGACCCGCAACTGCTCCGCCGCGTACGAGTCGACATGTACCGGCGCCTCGGCCGCTACCCGACCGAGACCAGCGAGCACTCCTCGGAGTACGTGCCGTGGTACCTGCGCGACGCGACCGAGATCGAGCGGCTGCGCATCCCGGTCGACGACTATGTCGGGATCAGCGCGGCCAACCTCGCCGAGTACGAGTCCGTACGCGACGCGCTCGCGGCCGGTCGCGAGCCGGAGCCGGGCGAGGAGGAGGACGCCGCCGAGTACGCGCCCCAGGTGATCCACAGCCTCGCCACCGGTACCCTGCGCACCATCCAGGTCACGACGCCCAACACCGGGCTCATCACCAACCTGCCGGCCGGGGCCGGCGTCGAGGTGCCGGCGACGCTGGACCGTCTCGGCGTCCACCCCCACCACGTGGGGGCGCTGCCGCCGCAGCTCGCCGCGCTGAACCGGAGCTTCCTGAACGTGGTCGACCTGACGGTCGCCGCCGCGGTCGAGGGAGACCCGCGGCACATCCGGCACGCCGCCATGGCCGACCCCGCCACCGCCGCGGCGCTGAACGTCGAGGAGATCTGGTCGCTCTGCGACGCCATGGCCGAGGCGCACGGCGACGCCCTGCCGCCCGCGCTGCGCGGATCGCTCCGGCCGTGATCGACCTCCTCGTCGTCGGCGACGCCAACCCCGACGTACTGATCTCGGGCGCGCCCGAGACGCCGCCCGCGGGCCAGGCCGAGACGCTGGTGGACAGCGGCACGCTGGCCCTCGGCGGATCGGCCGCGATCGTGGCCTGCGGCGCGGCGCGCCTCGGCCTGTCCACCGCGCTCGCGGCCACGGTCGGCCGCGACGCCGCCGGCGACTTCGTCCTCGACACGCTGCGCGCCGCCGGCGTGGACATCGGCGCCTGCGTACGGCACGAGAGCCTGCCGACCGCGCTGACCGTGTGCCTCAACCGGGCCGACGGCGACCGGGCGATCCTGACCGCCCCCGGCTGCCTGCCCGCGTTCGACGCGTCGCAGGTGCCGGAGGTGAGCGCACGCCACGTGCACGCGGCGTCGTACTTCCTCCAGCCGAGGCTGGCCGCCGGGCTGCCGGGCCTGCTGGCGCGCTTTCGGCGCGCGGGCGCGTCGACGTCGCTGGACACCAACGACGACCCGGCGGGGGAGTGGCGTCTCGCTCCCGGCCTCCTGGCCGCCTGCGACTTCCTCCTGCCGAACGAGGCCGAGGCGCTCGCCCTGGCCGGGACGCTGACGGGTGAACCGGTGAGCACCCTGCCGGCGGCCCTGACGGCGCTCGCGGGAGCCGGCCCGGTGCCCGTGGTGAAACGGGGCGCAGAGGGAGCCGTGGCCCGGTACCAGGGCGCCGACGTGAGCGCACGTGGTCCGCGCGTCACCCCGGTCGACACGGTCGGCGCCGGCGACGGCTTCGACGCGGGCTTCCTGGCAGGCTGGCTGGGGAAGCGGGACATCGCGGAGGCCTTGGCCTGGGGTTGCGCGTGCGGAGCACTGTCGACCCGCGCCGCCGGAGGCACCGCCGCCCAGCCGACCGCCGCCGAAGCGCAGGCCGCCGCGGGGGGTTAGGTACACCCCACTTCGGGGGCCGGCCGGATGGGGGATGGCCGCCGTGCTCCGTAGCGTCTGCGGGATGAAGTCACTATGGAACGGACGAACCGTCGTCCTGGCAGCGGCGGTATGCGCCGGTATGGCCCTGACGGGGCAGGCCCTGACCCAGACCCGCCCGGTGGCCGCACGTGTGAGGACGCAGGCCTTGGAGGCGTCCGGCGCGACGGTCCCGGCGCTGTCGCCGGCGCGTACGACCGGCCGTGGGCGGCTCGCCGCCGAGCCTGTTCGTCTGCGCACCCTTTCGAAGAAGGAGGTGAGCCCGGCGCTGGAGCAGTCCGGGTTCGGGCAGGACGCCGTGCGGTACGGCGTGGACCTCTATCGGCTCCGCTACCGCACGGTGGACGCCGAGGGACGGCCGACCGTCGCCAGCGGCCTGATGGTGCTGCCGCGTAACGGCGAGCGCCGACTGCGCATGGTGTCGTTCGCGCACGGCACACAGAGCTACAAGGAGGACGCCCCCTCGATCGGCGAGGACGACTTCTCGTCCGCTCCGGCGATCACCTTCGGCTCGGCCGGCTTCGCCGCGGTCACTCCGGACTATCTCGGGCTGGGCGAGGGCCCGGGAACCCACCCGTGGATGGATGTCCCGTCAGAGACCACGGCGTCGCTGGACATGCTGCGCGCCGCCCGCGCGTTCATGGCGCGCGAGGGGCGGGTTCCGCAGCGGAAGGTCCTGGTCACCGGGTTCTCCCAGGGCGCTTCGGCGGCCCTCGGGCTGGCCCGGGCGCTGCAGGACGGCGCCGACTCCTTCTACCGGCTAGGTGCCGTCGCGCCGATCAGCGGCGCGTACGCCCTGCGCAACGCCGAGATTCCGGCTCTCCTCGCCGGCCGTGAGATCAACCCGAAGCTGGCCGTTGCCTACACGACCTACCTGCTGGTCGCCTGGAACCGCCTGCACCACCTCTACGGCTCTCCCGCCGAGATGTTCCAGGCGGCGTACGCCGGCAAGGTGGACAGGTTGTTCGACGGAACGACTCCGGGACAGGAGATGCTCGGAGCGCTGCCGGACAGCATCGATCAGCTGCTCACCCCGCGCGGCCTCGACCTGCTCCGCCACCCGTCCGGGCCGTTCGCGAAGGCCCTGAAAGCGGCCGACGGGACGTGCAGCGGATGGGTTCCGCGCGCTCCCATCCGGCTTTACTACGGCACCGGCGACGAGCAGGCGGTCACCGCCAACACCGAACACTGCCGGGACGCCTTCCAGTCGAACGGCCTTGACCTGACGCCCATCGACCTCGGGCCACACGACTACGAGGGTTCCCGGCACCTCGGCACCGCGGTCAGCGGCACCGCGGCGATCGTTGACTGGTTCGCCCACCTGCCCGCCTGAGGACCGGATCCGTAGGGGGGCCCGTCAAGGCCGGGTCAACTTGACACGGTGATGACCTCGACGCCCGCCGAGCGGAGGCGATCCAGCTCCGCCGGGTCGGCGCCCGCGTCGGTGACGAGCATGGCGACCTCCTCGATCGGCGCGATGCGGGTGAACGCCCGGTTGCCCACCTTGGAGGAGTCGGCCAGGACGACGACGCGCGCGGCGGTGTGCATCAGGCAGTGGTCGGTCTGGGCCTCGACCTCGTCGTGCGTGCTGATGCCGCCGGTCGCGTCGATGCCGTCCACGCCCAGGAACACCAGGTCGAGGTGGATGCCGGCGAGGGCGCGGTCGGCGATCGGGCCGACCAGCTCGTACGACTCGGGCCGCACGCTGCCGCCCGTGACGACCAGGTCGATGGCCGAGCGTACGGAGAGGTCACCGGCGATGTTGAGGGCGTTGGTGACGACCTTCAGCGACCGGCCGAGCGACCCGAGCGCGCGGGCCAGCTCGGTCGTCGTGGTGCCGCCGCCGAGGCCGACCGAGTGCACCGACTCGGTGACCAGGCGCACCGCGGCCTGCGCTATGCGGAGCTTCTCCTCCTGGTGGCGGCCGGTGCGGTAGCGCATCGGCAGCTCGTAGATCACCTCGGCCGCCACCGCGCCGCCGTGGGTGCGCTTGAGGAGCTGCTGCTCTTCCAGCGCCCGCAGGTCCCGCCGGATGGATGCGGGCGAGGCGTTCAGCTCGGTGGTGAGGTCGAGAACGGAGACCGTGCCGTGTTTCGCCAGCCGATCGAGGATCAGGCCTAGCCGCTCCTGTTGCCGCATTCGATCACTATAATGCACATTTTGCGCTTGTTAATAGCTGTTTTCGCGCGATATTTGGCAGCTGACCTGCTCATTCGCTCACCTTGCGCGTCCTGGGACGTAACGGTGGAGTGGCGGCGCGTATTCGCTCGGCGCCGCCACTCCCGAAGGGATCACGCCGTCACTTGAAGCCGGACGACGCGATCGACCGTACGAAGAACCGCTGGGCGATCACGAACAGCACGAGTACCGGGATCTGGCTGGTCACGGTGCCGGCCATCAGCACCGGCCAGTTCGTCAGGTGGGAGCCCTGGAAGTTCTGCAGGCCCATCTGGATGGTCATGTTGCCCGGGCTCTGGATGGCGATCAGCGGCCACAGGAAGTCGTTCCAGACGTTGAGGAACGTCAGTACGGCCAGCGTCGCCAGGGTGGGGCCCATGAGCGGCAGCAGTACCCGTACGAGCGTGCGGAGGCGGCCGGCGCCGTCGATGCGGGCGGCCTCCTCCAGCTCGCGCGGCACGGTCGTGAAGAACTGGCGCATCAGGAAGACGCCGAACGGCGTCGCGAGGTTGGGTGCGATCAGGGCCCCGAGTGTGTCGGTCAGGTGCAGGTCGCGTACGACGATCAGCGTCGGCAGCATGACGATCTGGAACGGCACCATCAGCGTGGCGAGCACCAGGACGAACAGCACGCGGCTGCCGAAGAAGGGGATCCGCGCGAACGCGTACCCGGCGAGCGCGCAGAACACCAGGTTGCCGAGCACACAGGTGACCGAGACGATCGTGCTGTTGAGCAGCCAGTGCCCGAACGGTCCCTGCTGCCAGGCGTGGACGTAGTTCTGCCAGTGCACGCCGCCGGGCAGGCCGGGCGGGAAGCGCCGGGTCTCCTCCTGGGTGGAGATCGACAGCAGCACCATCCAGATGAGCGGCGCCAGCATCACCAGGGACAGCGGGACCAGCAGCAGGTGCAGCGGGCTGGGCCGGCGGCGGGGCCGCAGCCGGCCGCCGTGCTTCGTACGGACCGCCTGGCGCGGAAGAGCGAGGGTCATGTCAGCCCGCCTCGTAGTGGGAGGTCCGCCGGCCGAGCCACAGCTGTACGACGGTCACGATGAGGATCACCACGAACAGCGCGCAGCCGATGGCGGCGGCGTAACCGCCGTCGAAGACGACGAACGCCTGCTGGTAGAGGTAGTAGACGAGCACGGTGCTGGCGTGCAGCGGCCCGCCCTTGGTCGTCACGTACACCTCGTCGAACAGCTGCAGCGCGTTGATGGTCAGCCAGACGAGCAGGAACGACGAGGCCGGCGCGAGCAGCGGAAGCTCCACCTTCCAGAACGCCTTCACGCGCCCGCAGCCGTCGAGGGCGGCGGCCTCCATCAGCTCGCGCGGCACGTTCTGCAGCGCGGACAGATAGATGATGACGGCGAAGCCGAGCCAGCCCCACACGGTCATGCCGACCACCGCCGGCAGCGCCTCGCCGGTGCTCTGGAAGAAGCCCTGCTGGGGCAGGCCGAGCTTGGCGAGCCCGGCGTTGACCAGGCCGATCTGCGGGTTGTACAGCCAGCTGAAGATCACGCCGGTCGCGACGGTGGAGGTGACGAGCGGGGCGAACACCGCCATCCGGTAGAAGGTCATCCCGCGGACCTTCTGGTTGAGCAGCACGGCGATCGGGATCGCGAGCACCATCGTGATCGGTACGAACAGCACGCAGTAGTACAGCGTCTGCCGCGCGGCCTGCCAGAAGACCGGGTCGTGCACCATCTTGGAGTAGTTCGCCGCTCCCGACCAGGTGCCGGGTGAGGTCAGGTCGGTGTCCTGGAAGGACAGCAGCACCGACCAGAGCACCGGGACGAGACCGAACACCGCGATGAGCAGGACGGCGGGGGAGACGAACGCCCAGCCGGTGAGGTGGTCGGCCCGCCGGAGGCGGCTGCCCCGCCGCCGTTCCGTCCGGGTGGCGCGCCCTTTCGTGGGCCGCCCGGCGGTGGCCACCGCCATCATGCCCCCGCGAGGATCTGGTCGACCTGCCGGCGTGCCTGGTCGAGCGCGGCCTGGGGCTGTGCCTTGCCGAGCAGCACCGACTGTACGGCGGCGCCCAGGGCCTGGGAGATCCTCGGGTACTCGGGGATGTTCGGGCGGGACTTGGTCGCGTTCTTGCTCAGGTTGTCGACGAAGACCTTGTTCGCCGGATAACGCTTGAGGAAGTCCTTGTAGCCCGGCAGTTTCGTCTCCGACTCGCGAAGCGGCAGGTCGCCGGTGGCGGTCGCGAACTTCAGGTGCGTCTGCGCCGAGTCGAGCCACTGCAGGAACGCCCACGCGGTCTTGCGGTCGCCCTTGTTGAACACCATGTAATTGTCCGGACCGGCGATGGTCGCGTGGCTGACCTTGGCGGGCAGGAACTGCGCCCCGTAGGAGATGTCCTTGTTGATGGTGCCCAGATCCCAGGGGCCGGTCCAGAGCATTCCGATCTTTCCGGAGTTGAAGAGGTTCTGGTACTGCCCGTCGCCGGTGTCGAGGTAGACGGAGTGGTCGGTCACCGCCATGTCGTGCAGCAGCTGCATGGCCTGCAGCCCGGCCGGGGAGTCGAACGCGGCCTTCTTGTTGTCGGGGGTGAGCAGGTCGCCGCCCGCCTGCCACAGCATCGCGATGTACCGCCAGACGGTGTCCTCGGTGCCGTCGTTGACGTACGCCCAGCCGTACCGGTGCCGGGAGGCGTCGGTCAGCTTGCGGGCGGCGTTACGGAAGTCGTCCCAGGTCCAGTCCGCCGTCGGGTACGAGAGCCCGGCGGCGTCGAAGAGCTTCTTGTTGTAGACCAGCGCGAGGTTGTCCACGAGCGCGGGAACACCGTAGATCTTGCCGTCGGGCGTGGTGGCCGCCTGCCGGGCCGCCGGGAAGAAGTCGTCCCACTGGAACGACGGGCTGCTCTTGACCAGCGAGGTGAGGTCCTGCGTCTGGTGCCGGGCGGCGAGGGTGTTGATCGAGGAGCCGAACTCGTACGCGATGCCGGGCGCCTTGCCGGAGACGAAGGACGCGAGCGTCTTCTTCAGCGCGTCGTCGTTGCTGCCGCCGAAGGTGACGTTCACCTTCTGGTCGGGATGGGCGGCGTTCCACTCCTGGCCGAGCTGGGCGATCGCCTTGGCCTCGACGTCGGTGTAGCCGTGCCACATGACGACCGTGTCGTGTGAGCCGCCCGAGCCGCCGGAACATGCCGCCAGGGACGCGAGGGCGAGCGCCGCCACGCCCGCGGCGGCCCGTACGCCGAGTCGCCGCCCGGCTCGTCTTGATGTAACGCGCATCTCCACGACTCTCCCTAGAAACGACGGCGCACCCGAGTGGCCGACCTCGGGTGCTCGGTGCTCGCTAACGATTGTTAGGCGGGACTTTAGATCAGAAACAATCACCAAACAAGGCGTATCGCCAAGAAAACGACAACGCGGCGATCTCCGTGAGCGGCGGTACGGCCGATCTCGATCACTACGGCGTCGGCAGCGGTGCGGCCGCACGGCGATCGCGGGGTGGCGGGCGGTGGCGGGGCGGCTGAGCTGGGGATCCGCTCCGGAGGGCGGGGCGGAGCGCGACGACGTACGGGACGCGGGAGACCGTTCCGTACGGGCGGCGGGTGGCGGGATGCGATCGCCCACGGGCACCTGAGCGCGTGATCGTGTCCGCGCACCGTTGATCGGCGCCGCGACGCCGATCAGTCGCCCTGTCCGTGGGTGGAGCCGTCTGTGGGGCCTCCGGCCCATGGTTCCTGCTCGCCGTGCCGGCCGGGCGCTCTCACATGGGATCGCTCGCTCAGTGTGGTGAACCTGTCACTGACCTTGGTGCATTACTCGCGGTAACCATCTGTTTTCAATTTTGGCCGTTGACGGGTTTTTACCTGCGTTTTATGCTCCCCACGGATTTTCCCGGTGTGAAGGGAGGCGGTGCGTCAGGTCTCCGCCAAATTAATCGGCCGAGCCGACGCAACAATCATCCCTCCTGCACCGATGCGCTGATGGATCGTGTAATTCGCCCCGCCGCTCATCCGCGCCCCGACCGGCCGGATCGCGATTCTTCGCGCCTTTTCCCGGGTCCCTCGTAGCCCCAATGAGGTGGTAGAGCCGTGCGCAGAAAAGGCAGTAGGACAAGGGCACGCCGGCTGACGGCGGTGCTTTCGGCCGGGGCGCTTTTGAGCGCCGGTCTCGGCGGGGTGGCGTCCGCCGCACAGAACGCCGCCGGACCTCGCGTGCAGGCGCCCCACCAGGGCGCCGGTGACCGCGACGCCCGCCCGGGGCACCGCGCCCCCTCGGCCCGCCAGCGCGACCTCGCGGCACGGCAGCGGCTCGACGCCCGGTGGAACGACCTCGGTACGCCCGCCGATCTCGTCTCCCCCGACAAGGCGCTCGCCACCGGCCTGCCCGCGGATCCGGCCACCGCGGCCCGTACCTATCTGTCCCGGCAGCGCGAGATGCTCGGGCTGACCCAGAAGGCCGTCGACTCCCTGGAGGTCGTCGCGGTCAACCCGATCGGCGCGGGCTCGGCGGTCCTGCTCCGCGAACGGTTCGGGAACCTGCCGGCCGGTTATGACGGCCTCGTGGCGGTCGGCGTGGCCGGCGGCAAGGTGTACCTGGTCAGCTCCACGCTCGCCCCGGACGTCCCCACGCCCGCCCCGGCCACGCTCGGCGCCGCCGAGGCGCTGGCGAAGGCGGGCCGCGACGCCGGTCTGAACAGCGGCACCGTCACCTCGCAGGGCTCCTCCGGCGGCTGGAGCCGCTTCGCGGCCAGCGAGCTGAACGGCACGCAGAGCGCCAAACTCGTCGCGGTGCCGATGCCGGAGGGCGGGGCGCGCACCGCGTACGAGGTGTCGCTCACCGACACCCGCCAGGACGGCACGCGGTCCTACACCAGCTACGTCGACGCCCGTACCGGTGAGGTGCTCATCCGCGAGGACAACGTCGCGGACGACTCCGAGGGCCCGGAGTGGAAGGCCTTCGCCGAGAACCCGCGGGCCGACTACTCCTCCAAGGACACCCGCGAGACCTGGTGCCTGACCAGGGTCAGGGGCTGCGACCGCGTGGTCGCCGATCCGGCCTCCCCGCTGGCCTGGGACGTCGACCCCGGCGTGAGCGCCACCGAGTCGACGCACACCACGCGCGGCAACAACGAGTGGGCGGCGCAGGACTGGCTCGACGCCACCGGCCGCGGCTTCAACCCGGACGGGTTCGCCAGCCCCCGCGCGGACCGCCGGTACACCTACCCCTGGACGAACCAGTGGCACGCGTCCAAGTGCGCGCCGGACACGTTCGACAGCCCGCAGCACAACGACATCGACGCGGCGGACGCGAACCTGCTCGCCATGCACAACCGCATGCACGACTTCTCCTACCACCTCGGCTTCACCGAGAGCGCGTGGAACCTGCAGGACGACAACTTCGGCAAGGGCGGCCTCGGCGGCGACCCCGAGCACGGCAACTCCCAGTCGGGCGCCCGCGTGCCGGGCGTGCTGATCCGGGACAACGCCAACCAGGCCACGCCGCCCGACGGCAACCCGCCGACCACGAACATGTACCTCTGGCAGTCGATCGCCGGCTCCTTCTACAGCCCCTGCGTCGACGGCGACTACGACATGTCCGTCATCGGGCACGAGTACACGCACGCCATCTCCAACCGGATGGTGGCCGGTCCGGACCGCGGCCTCAGCGGGTTCCAGGCCGGCGCGATGGGCGAGTCGTGGTCGGACCTGGACGCGATGGAGTACCTCGCCGCGAACGACCTCGTCCCGCGCGGTCAGTCGCCGTTCGTCACCGGCCAGTACGTCACCGGCAACGACGTGCGCGGCATCCGCGACTACGACCTGTCCAAGAACCCGCTGAACTACAGCGACCTCGGGTTCGACCTGACCGGCCCGGAGGTGCACGCCGACGGCGAGATCTGGAACGGCGTCAACTACGACCTCCGCCAGGCCTTCATCGACAGGTACGGCGCGGGCAGTGTCGCGCTGCGCAAGTCCTGCGCCGAGGGGAGGACGCCGGTCACGCGGTGCCCCGGCGACCGGCGGTGGATCCAGCTCGTCTACGACGGCTGGCTGCTCATGGCGAACGGCAACGTCTCGATGCTGGACGCGCGTGACGCGATGATCGCCGCGGACCGGATCCGGTTCGGCGGCGCCGACGAGGACCTGCTCTGGAACGTCTTCGCCGGGCGCGGCATGGGCGAGGGCGCGGCCAGCAACACCAACGCCGACGCGGACGCGACGCCGAGCTTCGCCTCGCCGGCCGCCCGTAACGCCACGGTGCGGTTCCGCGTGACCGACGACTCCGGCGCCCCGGTGACGGGCGCACGCGTCTTCGTCGGCGACTACCAGGCACGCGCGATGCCCGTCGCCGACACCGACGCGGCCACCGCCCTGCCGGACACCGCGCCGATGGTGGCGGGACGCTACACGTTCGTCGCCCAGGCGCCGGGCCACGGCCTGACCCGGTTCACCGCCCGCGTGACGGCCGGCTCGCACCCGACGGTACGGGTGCGGCTGCCGCGCAACGTCGCCTCGGCGTCCGCCGGCGCGACGGCGAGCGGCGACGGTGTCGACCTCGGCGCCCTCATCGACGACGACGAGGCCACGACCTGGGCCTACCTGGGTGCGCAGGCCGAGCCGGTGGCGGGCCGGGGCGTCACCGTACGGCTCGCCGGCGACAAGCCGCAGCAGGTGCGCCGGGTCCAGGTCAGCGCGCTGCTGCGCCCGGCGAACGCGCAGGATCCGGGCGGCGACACCCAGTCGCAGAACCGGTTCACCGCCCTGCGGTCGTTCCGGATCCTCGCATGCACGGCCACGGCCACCGTCGACTGCTCGCAGGCCAAGGACTACCGCCGGGTGTACACCAGCCCGAAGGACGCCTTCCCGGCGGCCAGGCCCCGGCCCGTGGCGCCGAACCTGACCATGCGCTCCTTCACGATCCCCAGGACGACCGCCACCCACCTGCGCTTCGAGGTCGCCGCCTCGCAGTGCACCGGCAACCCCGACTACGCGGGGCAGCAGACGAACGACCCGAACGTCCCGACCGACTGCACCACCGGAAGCGCCGTCTCCGGCCAGGTCAGGGCCGCGGACTTCCAGGTGTTCACCCACTGATCCGCCCTACCGCGAACGAGACCGGGCCCCGTCGGCGTACGGCGGGGCCCGGTCAGTCCGGAATCCGGGCGGACCACCGCAGGAGGAAGCCCAGCACCTCGTGCGAAGGGGAGCCCGGTTCCGCGGTGTAGGCGACCAGCTGCTGGTCGGGGTGGGTGTCGACGGAGAACTGCTGGACGTCGAGGGTGAGCGTGCCCGCCACCGGGTGGTGGTAGGTCTTGGCGAGCTGCCGGGGACCGCGGACCTCGTGGCCCGCCCACCAGGTGCGAAAGTCCGGGTCGCGGACGCTCAGCTCGCCGACCAGCGCGCTCAGAGCGGAGTCGTGGGGGTTGCGGCCGGCCTCCATCCGCAGCACCGCGACGCATTCGCGGGCAGCGCGCGGCCAGTCCGCGTACAGCGACCGGAAGGTCTCGTCGAGGAAGGTCAGCCGGATCAGGTTGCGCTCGGCCGGGCGCAGCGCGCCGAAGTCGGTCAGCAGGGCGGCGATCCCCCGGTTCCAGGCCAGCACATCCGTGCGGCGGTTCAGGACCATCGCCGGGACGTCGGGCATCGTGTCCAGCAGCTGCCGCAGCCGCGGGGCCACCTCGGCCCGGCCGGGCCGCCGCGCGGGGGCGCCGGGCGCGACATCGGCGACCGTGAACAGGTAGTCGCGTTCGTCCGGGGCGAGCCGCAGCGCGTCGGCGAGCGCGTCGAGGACCGGCCGGGAGACCCGGCGGGTGCGTCCCTGCTCCAGGCGGACGATGTAGTCGACACTGACGTGCGCGAGCTGGGCCAGCTCCTCCCGGCGCAGGCCCGGTACGCGGCGCAGCCGCCCGTCGTCCGGCAGGCCCGCCCGGTGCGGGCCGAGGGCGGCACGGCGGGAGCGCAGGAACGTGCCCAGCTCGTTGCCGGTGGAGGGGGCCACGGGAGAGGTCATGCCTCCAGTATCCGCCCCGCTCACGGCGGCGTGCCTGGTACCGGCCCGCATAGGCAGGACCGTCCCTGGCACCCCGTGCCCGGCGGCACGAGGCTGAAGACGTGGCCGCCGGACTCGGGCCGCCACCGGAGCCCGCGGGCTCCGCCCTCGTTTCGATCCGACCGGAGAACACCACCGTGCGAACGGACGTCACCTTCCTCAGCGCCGGCCTGAAGATCGCCGGCCACCTCCACGCCCCGGACGGCGAGGCCGCCGGTCCCCGGCCGGCGATCGTCGTCGGCCACCCCGGCACCGGTGTGAAGGAACAGGCCGCCGGCCTGTACGCGCGGCACCTCGCCGAGCGGGGATTCGTCACCCTCGCGTTCGACGCCGCCTACCAGGGCGAGAGCGCGGGTGAGCCGCGCGGCCTGGAGGACCCGGCCCAGCGGGTCGAGGACGTCAAGGCCGCGGTCTCCTTCCTCACCACCCGCGACGAGGTGGACCCGGGCCGCATCGGCGTGCTGGGCATCTGCGCCTCCGGCGGGTACGCCCTCCCCGCCGCCGCGACCGACCATCGCGTCCGGGCCGTCGCCACCGTCAGCGCCGTCGACATCGCCCGCCAGTTCCGCGACGGCGCCGACGGCGCCCAGGACCCCACGGTGATCCGGGGCATGCTGGAGGCGGCCGCGGCGGCGCGGACCGCCGAGGCGCGCGGCGAGGACGTCCAGACGTTCGCCCTCTTCCCGGACACCGAGGAGGAGGCACGCCGGGGCGGCCCGCACGTCTTCGAGGGTTGGGAGTACTACCGCACGCCTCGCGCCGGGCACCCGCGTTCGGCCAAGTCGCTGACCTGGACCAGCGTCGACCGCATCGTCACATTCGACGCCTTCCGCTCCCTCGGCCTCCTCGGCTCGCGCCCGCTGCTCCTGATCGCCGGCCGGGAGGCGGTGACCTCCTGGATGAGCGTGGAGGCGTTCCAGCAGACTCCCGGCCCGAAGGAACTGCACTGGATCGACGGCGCGAGCCACGTCGACCTCTACGACAAGGAGCAGTACGTCGGCCCGGCGGTCGCGGAGCTGTCCCGCTTCTTCGGCGCCCACCTGGCCGAGGCCGGGTGAACTCCCTGGGTTCAGCCCGCCATCGTGAGGCCGCCGCTGACGCTGAGCACCTGCCCGGTGATGTAGGAGGCGGCGTCGGAGGCGAAGAACAGCACGGCCGCGGCGATCTCTTCCGGACGGGCCGGCCGCCGGAACGGGATGGCCCGGATCAGCGCCTCCCTGAGCTTCTCCGGCACCGCGTTGAACAGCGGGGTGTCCGTCGGCCCCGGGCACACGCAGTTGACGTTGATCCGGTGCCGGGCCATCTCGCGGGCCAGCGACTTGGTGAGCGCGATGACCCCGCCCTTGGCCCCGGCGTAGACGGTCTCCCCGGAACTGCCGACCCGGCCCGCGTCGCTGGCGATGTTCACCACCTTGCCGCCGTCCCCGGCCTCGATCATCGGCGGGAGGAAGGCCCGGCACAGGTAGACCGGTCCGAGGTAGTTGATGTCGACGACCTTCCGGGCGAAGTCCGCGTCGGCGTCGAGGAACGCGCCGATGACGTCCCAGCCTGCGGCGTTGACGAGCACGCGCGGCGTGCCGATCTCGCCACAGACCGCGTCGCGCAGCGCCTCGACCGCGTCGGGATCGGCGACGTCGACCCGCCGGGCGCTGACCGGCCCGTGGCCCGCGGACGTCGCCTCGGCGGCGGTGGCCTCGGCGCCGGCCAGGTCCAGGTCGGCCGCGACGACGTGGGCGCCGGTGCCGGCCAGGCCCAGCGCGATGGCCCGGCCGATGCCCGACGCCGCCCCGGTGACCAGCGCGATCCTGTTCGGCATGACGCCTCCTCGTCGATCGATGGCCCAGCCGTCCGGCGTACGTGCGGCCGGTGCGCGGGAGGGCCCGCGGTCTTGTCCCGTAGCGTGCCTTCCCCTCCCGGAAGATCAGACTCCGCCGTTCACGGCGGAAGCGCCACCAGCCCTGGTGAGGGCGAGCTACTGCGGTCTTGATCCCTTTTTGGAAAAAGGGACGGTCCGGGGCACTAACCTGCATACGGCAGGAACAGGGAGGTGGCACTTCGGTGTCCAAACGCCGCGACTTCGCCGGCTTCCACACTCGGACGCCGAACGAGGCCCGGGTGGTGGACTACCTTCTGGGTGGCAAGGACAACTTCGCCGCCGACCGGAAGGCCGCCGAGCAGGCCGTCGCGCTCGCGCCGGAGTTGCCGATGATGGCGCTCGAGAGCCGCAGGTTCCTCGGGCGCGTCGTGCGCTTCCTCGCCGGCGAGGGGATCCGGCAGTTCGTCGACATCGGCTGTGGCCTGCCCACCCAGAACAACGCCCACGAGGTCGCCCAGGCCGCCGCGCCGGAGTCGCGGGTGGTCTACGTCGACTACGACCCGGTGGTGGTCACGCACGCGCGCGCCATCCTGGCCGACGACGTACGGACCAGCGTGGTCCAGGCCGACATGCGCGATCCCGACCTGATCCTCGGCCATCCCGACCTGGTCCGGCTCATCGACCTGAAGCGGCCCGTCGCGATCCTGCTGATCTCGGCGCTCCAGGCCATCCCGGAGGACGAGGTCGCCCTGGACGTCACCACCCGCCTGCGCGAGAGGATCTGCCCGGGCAGCTGGATCGTGATCTCGCATCCGGTCTCCGACAGCCGGCCCGACGTGACCGAGCAGCTCGCCACGATGTTCCAGGACGAGGAGATCGTCAAGGGCACGCGGCGCCGCGACAACCTGCGCAGCCAGGCCGAGATCGAGCCGTACTTCGACGGCCTCCAACTGGCCGACCCGGGCATCGTCCGGACGCCCGCCTGGCGTCCCGACCGGGGCGAACCCCGCGTCGACCCGGAGACCGTCTGGTCGATCGCCGGAGTCGGCCGCAAACCCTAGCGGGACCTCGGCCGTACACCCCTGAGGACGAATCGTCCTCAGGGGTGGCGTCGTGCGGCCGCTTTCCGTTTTCCACAGCGCCGTTTCCGGCATTGACCCGAAAATTCAACGGACATAGAATTCAATGCCTGTTGAATGCGTGATCGCCGAATTCTGGAGGTACACCCCACCGTGTGGGCCATGGTGACCAAGGAGTTCCGCCAGCTGCGGCGTGACCGGCGCACGCTGGCGATGATGATCGTTCTCCCCGTGCTGCTGCTGGTCGTCTTCGGCTACGCCGCCAGCTTCAACGTCCACGACATCCCCACGGCCGTGGTCGGTCCCGGCGCCTCGCGCGCCGCCGCCTCCCTCCACTCGCCGTTCGAGGTGACGCGGGTGGACCCCGGCGGCGACGAGGCCGCCGCCCGGTCGGACATCGCGCACGGCCGGGCCGTGGTCGCGCTGGTGGCCCGGCCCGATGGCCTGTCGGTCCTGATGGACGGCACCCAGCTGTTCTCGGCCCAGGCCGCGCAGACCGCCCTCGCCCGTACCGGGAGACTCGGCGGGTCAGCGCACGTCACGGTCCTGTACAACCCGAGGCTCAAGACCTCGTGGATCATGGTGCCGGGCCTGGCCGGCCTCATCCTGGCGTTCGTCGGCACGGTGATCACCAGCCTCGGCGTCGTGCGCGAACGCCAGGCGGGCACGCTGGAGCAGCTCGCGGTCATGCCGCTGCGCCCGTGGGACGTCATCGGCGGGAAGATCGTCCCGTACTTCCTCGTGGCGGCGGTCGACCTCACCGCGATCGTCGTCATCGGGCGACTGCTGTTCGGCGTGCCGTTCGCCGGGAACGTCGCGATCTTCGCGCTCGGCGCGGTGCTGTTCCTCCTCGTCACCCTCGGCATGGGCGTCCTCATCTCGACCGTCTCGCAGAACCAGGGGCAGGCCATCCAGCTCGCGCTGATGACCCTGCTGCCCCAGATCCTGCTGTCCGGCCTGATCTTCCCGCTGTCCTCCATGGCGGCGGGCGTCCGGTGGATCTCCTATGTCCTGCCGCTCACCTACTTCGTCCGGCTCAGCCGCGCCGTCATGCTCAAGGGCACCCCGATCACCGGGCTGTGGCAGCCGCTCGTACTGCTGGCCCTGCTCGGCGTCGCCGTCCTCGGCCTCGCCGTGCTCCGCTTCCGCCGCGACCTGGCTCCGGGCGGCGGCGAGAGCGACGACGACCCGGCCGTACGCGAGTCGGTGACCGCATGAGCGAGCGCAGCGAGCGAATCAAAGAACACGCGGGCCTGGTCCCTTCCCCGACGAAGGAGGGCCCATGAGCGAGCGGAGCGAGGGAATCGAAGACGCGTCCTTGTGGTCACCCTCCCCGACGAAGGAGGGCCCATGAGCGAGCGGAGCGAGGGAATCGAAGACGCGCCCTTGTGGTCACCCTCCCCGACGAAGGAGGCCTCATGACCTGGGGTCTGGACGGGGTGACCGTCCGGTTCGGCTCGCGCGTCGCGCTCGCGGACGTGACCGTGCCGGCGGAGCCGTCGGGGGTGACGGTCGTGGTCGGCGGCGACGGCGCGGGCAAGTCGACCTGCCTGCGGTGCCTCGTCGGGCTGGTACGGCCCGACGAGGGGCGCGTGAGCCGCCCGGCCAAGACGAGGATCGGCTACGTCCCGGCCACCGGCGGGCTCTACACCGACCTGACCGTCGAGGAGAACCTCGCCTTCGCCGCGTCGTCGTACGGGGTCCGCGGCGCGGACGTCGGCGCGATGCTCGACCGGGTCGGCCTGGCGGGGGCCCGCGACCGGCTCGGCGGGCGGCTGTCCGGTGGCATGCAGCGGAAGCTGTCGGTCGGGCTGGCGCTCATCCACGGCCCCGACCTGCTGGTCCTCGACGAGCCCACCACCGGGGTCGACCCGGTGAGCCGCATGGAGCTGTGGCGGCTCGTGTCCGGCGCCGCCGCCGGCGGCACCGCGGTGGTCGTCGCCACGACCTACGTCAATGAGGCCGAACGCGGCGCCCGCGCCGTCCTGCTGGACGAGGGACGGGTGCTGGCCAGCGGCTCCGCCGCCGACATCGCCGCGGGCGTACCCGGCGCGGTCGGCCGCCGCGACGCCGGTGACGGCGCGCGCCCCGGGGATGAGTGGTGGCGCCGCGGGGCCGGCTGGCGTGTGTGGTCGCCGTCGGGCGACCTTCCGGAGGGGACGGAGGCGGTGCGGCCCGACCTGCACGACGCCGCGATCGTGGCCGCCCTCGCCGCCGAGCGGGGGACCGGCGGCCCGTCCACGGGTTCGACGGAGGAGTGATCGATGCTCGCGCGCACGCAGGAGGTATCGGTGCGGTTCGGCTCGTTCACCGCGGTGCGCGCGGTGGACATGGCCGTCGGCCCGGGGGAGGTGGTCGGCCTGCTCGGCGCGAACGGCGCGGGCAAGACCACGCTGATCCGAGTGCTGCTCGGCCTCCTCCGGCCGACCGCCGGGCGGGTGCGGCTGCTCGGGGCGCGTCCGTCGCTGGAGACGCGGCGATCGGTGGGCTACGTCCCCCAGACACTGGGCCTGTACTCCGACATGACGGTACGGGAGAACTGGGCGTTCGCCGCCGCCGTCTTCGGCCGCGCCGGCACCCGCGTGCCGGACGATCTCCGGCACTGGGAAAATGATCTCGTCGGCGGGCTGTCCCTCGGGGTGGCGCGGCGCGTCGCGTTCGCGGTGGCCCTGTCACACGAGCCGAGGCTCCTCGTCCTGGACGAGCCGACGTCCGGCGTCGGCCCGCTCGGCGCGGCCCGGCTGTGGCAGGAGATCCGCCAGGCCGCCGACCAGGGGGCCGGCGTCCTCGTGACGACGCACAACATGGAGGAGGCCGAGCAGTGCGACCGGCTGTACGTGATGGTCGCGGGCCGGGTCGAGGCCGAGGGCACCGTCGCGGAGGTCATCGGTGACCGTACGGTCGTGGAGGTGCGCTGCGCCGACTGGATGCGCGCCTTCCAGGCACTCGACGACCACGGCCTCGCCGTCCAGGCCCACGGCTCGGTGCTGCGCGTGCCGGCTCCGCCGAGCGCGCGGGACACCGTGGCCGGCCTGCTGGAACACGCCGGCATGGACGTCACCGTACGGGTCCGTCCCGCGGGCCTGGAGGAGGCGTTCATGGCGATCCTCGACGACAGCGCCACGGCACGGAAGCGGACGGAGTGAGCGAATCGGGAGCGCGGTCGCTCCGGCCAAGGAGGGTTCTTGAGCGGACGGAGTGAGCGGATCGGCGGCACGGCCCCCACGGTCACCTCTCCGACGAGGGAGGGCCCATGACCGAGCGGAGCGAGGGAGTCGAAGACACGTCCCTGTGGTCGCCCACTCCGACGAGGGAGGGTCCATGACCGAGCGGAGCGAGGGAGTCGAAGACACGTCCCTGTGGTCACTCTCTCCGACGAGGGAGGGTCCATGACCGAGCGGAGCGAGGGAGTCGAGGGCGCGCCCCTTTGGTCACCCACTCCGACGAAGGAGGGCTCTTGACCCGGACGGGGCGCAGGCCGGGGGGCCCGCCCACGCGTGAGGCGATCATGAGCGCGGCCCGGCGGTGCTTCGGCACGTCGGGGTATGACGCGACCTCACTCCGGCGGGTCGCGGTCGAGGCAGGGGTGGACCCCGCCTTGCTGATCCACTACTTCGGGAGCAAGGAGGGCCTGTTCACCGCGGCGATGGGGCTGCCGTTCCGGCCGTCGGAGCTGTTCGCCGGCCTTCCGGAGATGACCCTGCCCGAGGCGTCGCGGACCATCGTCCGCCTCTTCCTCCGGCTGGCCGACGGCGACGACAGCCGGAACGCCATGCTCGCCCTGGTCCGTTCGGCGGTGTCGAACGAGCGGGCGGCCGCCATGCTCCGGGAGTTCGTCACCGAGGAGCTCCTCACCATCGTCGCCGGCATCTCGGACCGCGACGACGCGCGCATGCGCGCGTCCCTGGTGGCCGCCCAGCTCATCGGCGTCGCCATGCTCCGGCACGTCGTGAAGATCGAGACGCTCGCGGGCGCGTCCCCGGACGAGATCGTCGCCCTCGTGGCGCCCGTGATCGAGCAGTACCTGCGCTGACCCGAGCATCGGCCCGGTCCGCGGCGGCGGATCGGGCCGCCCGGCCTCGTCAGTGTGCGCGGGACAGTTCGGTCGTGAGCCACTGGAAGCAGCGCGGCAACATGGCGCTCCAGACCCCGGTGTTGTGCCCGCCGCGCGGCACCACGTACGTGTCGACGAGCGTCGGCGGCCTGGCCGCCCGGACCATGCCGTCGATGGCGGTGGTGGTGCCGGGGTCCTGGCGGCTGGTCGCCAGGAGCAGGGCGACGCGGGGACGCCGTCGGCGGACCACCACGGGCAGGTTCTCGTCCGGCAGCCTCGTCAGACCCGGGGTGGAGGGGGTGAAGTAGCCGGCGAGACTGACCCCGGCCCGGAACAGCCGCGGATACTGAACCGGCAGCTTGGCGGCGCAGTAGCCGCCCGTGGAGTACCCCATCGTGCCCCAGGCGTCGCGGCCCGGCAGGGTGCGGAAGTCCGCGGTGATGACGCTGCGGACGTCCTGGGTCAGCCAGGTGGCGACCTTCGGGCCGCGCGGGACGTCGACGCACTCGGTGTCGTGCCCCGGCCACACGCTGATGGTCGGCGCGACCAGGATGTACGGCTGCGCGGTGCCCTTCTCGACGTCGCGTGTCAGCTCCTCCGGGCCCCGCATCGCGTGGAACCAGGCCGTGGGCGTGCCCGGGAACCCGGTGAAGAGTTCCACCACGGGGAACCGCCGCCGCGGTTCGCGCCGGTACTGGGGCGGCAGCCACACCCAGACCCTGCTGCGGATCCCGGACCTGGCCCCGGCGAACGTGGCCTCCAGGGTGTGGTCGGCGGCCGGATGGAAGTCGTGGGGCGCCGAAGGCGGCCCGCCGGCGTGGCCCGGCTGCTCGATCGGGGCGTTCGCGCCGTCCTGCCCGGCCAGGTCGCTCCACGAGGCGAAGAACTGGTAGTGGTCGTTGAGGGCGACGCCCACCGCGAGGATCGCGGTGGCCTGGCAGGCCAGGATCAGCGACAGCCGCGCCGGCAACGCGGCCGGGCCGCGGACGCGGCCCCACAGGACGACGCACGCCAGCGGGCACCCCAGCGCCAGCACGATCGCCGCGACCAGCAGCGGCCAGCCCAGCAGACCCACCGCAGCCCTCCTGACCCTGGGTGACGCCGCCTCCGGGTGACGGCTCGCTCCGGGTCTACCGCGTCCGGGCCGCCGGGCAGAAGAGCGTTTGCCGTCCGTTGGCGGACTCCTGTCGATGCCATGACCCGCGTGCACCCGGCGCGAGGGGACGATGGGTGCGACCTGCGGCGAACCGGGCGCGGAGGGGCGGCCCGGCCGCTCTTACTTCTACTTGCATGTAGTAGCTTGTGCGTACCGTACGGCGGCGTGCGCCGAAGACCGCGGCGCCTCCGTGGGATCTCCGGTCCCCGCCCGACAGCCCGAGCGTGGAAGGACGCCGATGTCCCTGACCTATCCCGAGGCGATCGTGGTCGGCCTCTTCCAGGGCGTGACCGAGCTGTTCCCGGTCTCCAGCCTCGGTCACAGCGTCATCATCCCGGCGCTGATCGGTGGCCGGTGGGCCCGCGACCTGAACGTCTCGGCGCCCGAGTCGCCCTACCTGGCGTTCATCGTCGGCCTGCACGTCGCCACGGCCCTCGCCCTGATCGTCTTCTTCTGGCGCGACTGGGCCCGGATCATCGGCGGCTTCCTCACCTCCGTACGGGACCGGAGCATCCGGACACCGGACCAGAGGCTGGCCTGGCTGCTGATCATCGCCACCGTCCCGGTCGGCGTCGCCGGCCTCCTGCTGGAGCACACGTTCCGCACCGTGCTCGGCAAGCCCGTGCCGTCCGCGCTGTTCCTGGCCGCCAACGGCGGCGTCCTGTACGCGGGCGAGCTGTTGCGCCGTCGCGCCGCCAAGCGCACCGACGCCGCGACCATGGGCGCCCCGGACGAGCCCTCCGATGTCGCCTCCGACCGGCGGCTCGCCGGGCTCGGCTGGGCCGAGAGCGTCCTGATCGGCGCCGCCGAGATCCTCGCCCTGCTGCCCGGCATCAGCCGCTCGGGCGCCACCATGGTCGCCGGGCTCGCTCGCGGCCTGTCCCACCAGGACGCCGCCCGCTTCTCCTTCCTGCTGGCCACGCCCGTCATCCTCGCCGCCGGCGTACTGAAGATCCCCGACCTGACCGGGCCGCTCGGCGCCGGGATCCACGGGCAGGTGCTGGCCGGCAGCCTCGTCTCCGGCATCGGCGCCTACGTCGCCGTGCGGTTCCTCGTCCGCTACTTCGAGACCCGCACCCTCACGCCGTTCGCGATCTACTGCGCCGTCGCGGGCCTGGCGAGTGCCGCCTACCTCGGCCTCACCTGACCACGGGACCATGGTCTGATGGCGCCGACGGCGCCACCGCCAAGCCCGCGACGTAGTACGCGCTCACGGTGACTCCTCCGTTCCCTGAAGGGAGCGGCTTTTCGCTGAGCCGCTTGCGCAGCGTCGCGGAGGGCAAGCCCTGCCCTCAAGATGTTGATCGCCGCGTTGAGGTCGGCGTGCGCGGTGTGCCCGCACGCCGTACATCGGAACACGGCCTGGGCGGTGCGGTTGTCCTTCGCGCAGTGCCCGCATTCGGCGCACGTGCGGGAGGTGTTGGCAGGGTTCACTGCGATCAGCTCTCGACCGGCGCTTTCAGCGTTGTGCGACAGGACCGTCAGGAACACCCCCCAACCCGCATCCAAGATCGAACGGTTCAGCCCGGATTTGGCGGCAGCGCCGTTGGGCAGGTGGCCGCCGTTGCCGTCCGGTTCGGGTGCCGGCCGTTTGGTCATGTTGGTGACCTTGAGCGCTTCGTGCGCGATCATGTCGTGGTCGCGGACCAGCCTCAGCGCGGCCTTGTGCGCACTGTCGAGGCGTTGCCGCCGCACCTTGGCGTGCGGGGCGGCGACGCGGGCGACGGCGTTACGCCGCCGCTTATTGCCCCGTTTCTTGCGGGCGAGGTCACGCTGTGCCGCCGCGAGACGGCCGGCGGTCACGGCGAGGTGACGCGGGTTGGCCAGATGTTCGCCGTCGCTGGTCGTCACCAGCGACGCGACTCCCAGGTCGATCCCGGCGACCGCGCCCACCGCGGGCAGTGTCCCGGCGGGCTCATCGTCACACGACAGCACGACGAACCAGCGGGCGCCTTCCCGCTTCACGCTGATCGTCTTGACCGTGCCCAGCACACGCCGGTGCGGATGGACCCGCACGTGTCCGATGCCCTGCAACCGCACGTAGGTCGCGGTCGGGTGGTGGGGCTGGGAGTCCCACCGGCACCCGTCGCCGTCCTTGGGCCATTCGACCGTGTCGAACCAACCCCGCCCCTTGAAACGCGGGAACCCTGGCGTGCGGCCCGCTTTGAGGCGGTCGAAGAACGCGCGGAACGCCTTGTTCAGCCTGCGGAGCGTGGCCTGCTGGGAGGAGAACGACCATCGGCCTTGACCATGAAGGTCATCGGCGCGGATGTGCTTCAACTCCGCCGACTGGCCGCCATACCGCACCCTCACCCGGCTTTGCGGTAGGCCGTACGGCGGTGTTCCAAAGCGGCGTTGTACAACTCCCGGTGGTCCTCCAGGCACTGCGTGAGCGCGACGCCCTGCCTGCTGGTGGGGCGCAGCAGGAACTTGAACGACCTACGCACACCCACCCCTCACGCTCGGTAACCAGAACACTGCGCTGTCGGCCGGCACCGACAAACCAGCAAGGGAATAGGAAATCTGTGATGCGCAGACCTGATAGGCCAGGACATACTCGGGCCTTCGCGACCCGCCCGCTCCCGATCCCCCCGCCACCCAAAGGTGACGGTCTCCTCCGGAGACTTTGATGGAGCGCCCGCCGTACGTCAGCCCTCTGCGACGATGTTGGGCGGGGTGACCAGGCGGCGGAACGAGTCGGCGGCGGCGGTCAGGTGGGCGGCGGCGCCGTCGAGGGCGATGTCCCCGTGGCCCGGGAGCAGGGCGTCGACGTCGAGTTCGGCCAGGCGCTCGGCGGTGCGGGCGTAGGCGTACGGGCGGCAGTCCGGGATCGGCTGGATCGAGACGCGTCCTCCGTGGAAGATCGCGTCGCCGGTGCACAGGGCCCGCCGTCCGGCGTGCTCGACGAGGAAGCACAGATGGCCGTCGCAGTGGCCGGGGGACGCGTGGGCGGTCACCGTCAGCGACCCGACGGTCCAGGTCGTACGGTCGCCGGCCACCTCGTCGACCGGGCACGCCGGGTAGCGGTACCCGGCGGGGTAGATCCCCGCCGCGCGAGCCGCCGCGACCTGGCTGCGGTGCTCGTCGCCGTCGCGCAGGGCGGCGGCCGTCTCCGCGCTCGCGCACACACGGACACCCGTCGCCTCGCGCAGGCCGGCGGCACCGCCCGCGTGGTCGGCGTGGGAGTGGGTGATCAGGACATGGGTGAGCCGGCCCCGGCAGCCGGTCCCGGCGATGGCGGCGAGCAGCCGGTCGGTGGCCAGGCCGGTGCCCGCGTCCACGAGCAGCGCCTCGGTGCCGCCGTCGAACAGGTACACGTGACAGTCGTACGGCGAGGTCAGCGCCGCCGGATCGGTGCCGCTGCCGACCATCCAGACCGACTCGGCGAGACGCCGTGCGCTCATCAGCCCTCCTCCGCCGGGAAGGCGCCCGCAGCGGCCGTGCCTCCGACTCCCATGAATCCCCTTTCGCCGGAGGGGGTGACCGCTGGGGCGTGTCTTCTGGTTCCCTCGCTACGCCCGGTCACGAGCCCTCCTTCGTCGGAGGGGGTGACCACTGGGGCGCGTCTTTGATTCCCTCGCTACGCTCGGTCACGGTCGCTCCTCGGGGGCCCGGAGGGTGACCGGGGTGCCGGTCTCGGCGGAACGCTGGATCGCGGCGGCGATCCGTACGCCCTCGACGGCCTCCTCGACGGGCATCACGTCGTTGCCGCGGGCGCCGCGCGCGACGTCGACGGCGTAGCCGAGTTCGGCGAGCAGCGCCCCGGAGATCCGCCCGGCCACGGTCGGCCAGAGCGTGTGCTCGGGGTGGGCCGTCATCCGGTCGGTGCGCACCGCCAGGCCGTCGTGGGCGAGCCGGTACGCGGCGGTGCCGCGCTCACCGAGCACCTCCACCGTCGCCTCGATGGTTCCGTCGAGTTCGAGGGCGCCCCGCAGCGTCTGCGGCGCGGCGTCGGGCACCAGCCAGGCGCTCTCGACGGTCGCGACGACACCGTTCGCGAAGGTCAGGATCGCCGCGAACGTGTCGGGGTTCGGCAGGCCGGAGACGCCGCGCTGGACCGCGTAGACCGTACGGCACGGCGCGCCCGCGTACCAGACGGCCAGGTCGATGTCGTGGATGCCGGACTCCCAGACGGGATGGACACGGGTGCCGAAGGCGGGGAACCACGACCTGCTGAAGTCGCGGCGGAACCGCAGGTTGACCGGCGCCCCCAGCTCGCCCGCGTCCAGGGTGTCGCGAATGTGCTGGTAAGCCGCGCCGAATCTGCTGATCTGCCCGGTCACGACGTGCACGCCGTTCCCGGCCGCCCGCGCCTGGATGCTCATCGCCTGGTCCACGTCCATGGCCAGCGGCTTCTCGACGAACACGTGACGGCCGGCCTCGACCGCCTCGAGCACCAGGTCACCATGGCTCGCCTCGTCCGTGGCGATGTCGACGAGGTCGACCCGCTCGTGGGCGAGCAGCTCGCCGAGCGACGGGTAGCCGGCCGCGATGCCGGACTCCGCACGCACGGCCGCCAGGCGAGCCGGGTCCGGATCGCAGACCGCGACGACCTCGACCGGCAGGGAACGGAACGCCCGCAGATGCAACGCGCCGAACCGGCCGGCGCCCGCGAGCGCAACCCTGGTCACCATTCGTCGTCCTCCTCGACCGTCAGGGGTTCCTTGGCGCCGTGGCCGGTCGCGACCAGCACCACGCGAGCGTCGGGCGCCACGGCTCCGGCGGACGTCAGCCGGCGCAGCGCGGCGAGGGGCGCCGCGGCGGCGGGCTCGACGGACAGGCCCTCCAGCCGCGCGAACGCGCGGACCGCCTCGACGATCTCCACGTCCGGGACGGCGACGACCGTGCCGCCGGACTCGCGTACCGCCGCGAGCGTGATCAGGCCCTCGTCCTCGTAGCCGCGCAGCGGATCGGCGATCGCCTCGGCCACGGTCGGACCCGGCCGTACCGCCGTGACCGCCGTGCCGTCGCCCGCCCAGGCCGCGGCGAGCGGTGCGCAGGCCTCGGTCTGCACGGCGACCAGCCGTGGTGTCCGGTCCGCGCGGCCCGCGGCGGCGAGCGCGCGGAACCCGTGGTGGATGCCGGCCAGCAGCGGCCCGGCCCCGACCGGGACGATCACCCAGTCGGGCGTTCCGATCCGCTCGTGGATCTCGAACGCGACCGTACGGTGGGCCTCGGTCAGGTACGGGTTGCGGAACGTCGTCGTGAGCGGGAACCAGCCGTCGGCCTCCAGCTCCGCGGCCGTCGCGTACGCGCCGCTGAAGTCGCCGCCGACGAGCCGGACGTCCGCGCCGAGCGACCGTGCGAGCCGCGGCTTGGGGCCGTCGGCGGCGCACACGATCCGGCAGGGCAGCCCGGCGCGCGCGGCGTAGGCGGCCGCCGCGACCGCGGTGTTCCCGGTGGAGGCGGCGACGACTCCCGGCACGTCGTGGGTACGGGCGAGGCTGACGCCCAGCGCCATGGCCCGGTCCTTGAACGACAGGGTCGGGTTCGCCGTCTCGTTCTTCACCAGCAGGTCCGCGACGCCGCCGACGCCGGCCAGCCGCGGGCAGCGCACCAGCGGCGTGTCGCCCTCCCCGAGCGAGATCTCCTCGCCCACCCGGGGCAGGCCGGCGCGATGGCGCCACAGGCCCTCGGCGGCGGGATCCGCCGTTCCGGACGCGGCAGGCGGTGCGTCCAGGACCTGGACGCCGTCGCAGTGCGGGCAGCGCGACCAGGTCCCGGGGTTCGCGCGCCGGCAGACCCGGCAGACCGGCGTCCAGGCGGTCACGAACCCACCCCCGCCTCGGCGACTCGGACGCATCGTCCGCTCATGGGCCCTCCTTCGTCGGGGGAGTGACCAGGCGCGCGTGTTCGATGATTCGCTCGCTCATGGGCGGATCCGGGCGATCAGTTCGGCGACGCGGGTGACGGCGGCGTCGAACAGCCGGGCGCCCGCCTCGGGGGTCGCCAGGGACGGCGTGCCGAGGACACCGGTGGGGTTGATGTCGTCGAACCGCCGCCACACGCTCACGTGGTCGCCGCCGTACAGGTGCGGGTCGGGCCAGCACGCCGGCGTGCTCCCGGCGGGGATCCGCTCGGCCGCCACCGTCTCCGGCCACAGGTGCATGACCAGGGAGGTCTCCAGCGCGCAGGCGTGGCCCACGTGCCGGTGGCCGTCGGGGAACTCGGCGGCGACGGCGTCGGCCAGCAGCTCGAAGTACGAGACGGCCCACGCGGTGTGCCCGTGCTCGCCCAGTTCGGCCAGGGCGACCTGCAGCGCGGCCCGGTTGCCGCCGTGCCCGTTGACGATCAGCGGGACGCGCCCGCCCGCGGCCAGCGACGCGCACACGTCGACGACCACGTCGATGAAGGTCCGCGACCGCAGCGTCACCGTGCCCGGCAGGCCGGTGTGGTGCCCGGAGATCCCGTACGGCAGCGCGTCCGCGACGTCCACGTCCGGCGTACGGGCGGCGGCCTCCCGCGCGACCGCGTCGGCCAGCCACCAGTCCGTGGCGAGCGGAAGGTGCGGGCCGTGCTGCTCGGTCGCGCCGACCGGCAGCAGGACGACCCGAGGTGTGCCGCCGGCGACGTCGGCCGACGTACGGGCGCCGTAGCGGTGCGTCATGCCGCGCTCCCGGCCGCCCGCCGGTGCAGCGCCCGCATGCCCGCGTCGATGACCAGGGCGCCGAGGATGATCACGCCCTTGAACAGGTCGATGGCGGACGGGTCGACGCCGAGCACCTGGAGCGCGTTGGTCAGCAGGCCGATGATCAGCGCGCCGACCAGCACCCCGCCGACGGTGCCGCGTCCGCCGAAGATGCTGGTCCCGCCGACGACCGCGGCGGCGACCGCGTCCAGCAGCAGGCTGATCCCGCCGAGGTTCGGCTGCACGAGCGGCACCTGGGCGACCACCATGACCGTGGTGAGGAAGACCAGCACCGCGGCGAGGAGGTACACGCCGAGCATCTGCGGGCCCCGGCGCACCCCGGCCAGGATGCTCGCCTGCTCGTCCGAGCCGTACGCGTAGGTGCGCACCCCGAACCGGGTGCGGCGCATCAGGAACCACAGGGCCGCGGACACCACCGCGACGACCAGGATCGGCGCCGGGACACCGAGCACCGCGCCCTGGCCGATCGCCGCGAGCACGCCGCTGTTCACCACGACCAGCCCCTCCGGCGCGGCGAACAGGGTCAGCCCCTGCACGATCGTCATCGTGCCGAGCGTCGCGATGAACGGCGGCAGCCGCGTCCAGCCGACCAGCGCGCCGTTCATCGCCCCCACGGCGAGCACCGCGCCGAGGCCGAGGAGCGCCGACGTCGCCAGGTCGCCGCCGGCGTGCATCCGCGTGGCCATGACCACGCCCGAGAGCCCGACGGCGTACCCGGCGGACAGGTCGATGCCCGCGGACAGCAGCACGACGTGGGCGCTGAGCGCCAGCAGCGCCACCGGCGCGGACTGGAGCAGGATGTTGCGCAGGTTGACCGGCGCGGCGATGCGCGGATCGATGACCGCGAAGACCACCAGGAGGAGCAGCAGCAACGCGAGCGGCATGAACGCGACCAGGCCGCGGGCCGCCCGCGGAGACGACGTGAAACGTCCGATGCTCGTCTCGCTCATCTACGCCTCCCACGGGCCGGTGGAGATGACGATCGCCTGCTGCTCGGTCATCTCCTCGATCGACCACGGGCCGCCGGTGCGGCCGTGGCCGCTGCCGGATCCCGCCGTGCCGCCCGCCGGGATGTTCGGCTCCCAGTAGCTGCTGGCCTCGTTGAGGTTGACGATGCCGCACGGCAGGTCCTCGGCGAGCGTGATCGCCCGGCCGACGTCCCGGCTGAAGACCGCCCCGGACAGGCCGAACCCGCTGGCGGCGACGAGCGCGCGCAGTTCGTCGGGGGTGTTCCAGCGCACGATGGGCGCCACCGGGCCGAACGTCTCGGCGACGTGCAGGTCGCTGTCCGGCGGCACGTCGTCCACGACGGTCGGGCGCACGTAGTGCGGGGTCGGCGCGTCGTCCGGGCGCCCGCCGCCGGCGAGGACGCGTCCGCCGCGGGACGCGGCGTCGGTGATCTGGGCGCACACGCGGTCGGCCAGCTCGGCGGTGTGCACCGGCCCCATGGTGGTCTCGGCGGCGAACGGGTCGCCGAGCACGATCTTGTCGGCGAGGGCCGCGACCCGCTCGGCGAGGTCGGCGGCCACGCCGGCGTGTGCCAGCACGCGTTCGGTGGAGGTGCAGATCTGGCCCGCGTTGCCGAACGAGCCGCTCGCGATGGCCGCCGCGGCGAGGTCGAGGTCGGCGTCCTCCAGCACGATGGTCGGGCCGTTGCCGCCGAGTTCGAGCTGGACGGGCTTGCCCGCGCCCGCCTGCGCGATGGCGTGGCCGGTGGCGGTGGAGCCGGTGAAGCCGACGGCGTTCACCCCGGGGTGCCGGATGGCCGCGTTCCCCACCACCGGGCCCTCGCCGGTGACCAGGTTCAGCACGCCGGACGGCAGGCCGGCGTCGTGCAGGACGCCGGTGAGCAGGGACGCGACGCCGGACACGCTGGGTGCGGGCGTCCACACCAGTGTGTTGCCGGACGCGATGCCGGGGGCCAGGTAGTAGATGGCGGCGACGGCGATGGGGAAGTTCCACGGCGTGATCACCGAGTAGACGCCGCGCGGGCGGCGCTGGATGAGGACGCGCTTGGCTGGGTCGCGGACCGCGATCGACTCCGCGCGCAGCGACACGACCTGGTCGGCCGCGTCGCGGAACGCGGTGGCCACCGCGTCGACCTCGCCGCGCGCCTCGCTGTGGAACGGCTTGCCGTGCTCGGCCGTCAGCAGCGTGGCCAGCTCGTCCTTGCGGGCGACGACCGCGTCGGCCAGGCGGCGGCACAGGCCGGCACGGTCGAAGACGGAGGTGTGCCGCCAGGCGGGGGCGGCGGCGCGGGCGGCGGTCACGGCGCGGTCCACGTCGTCCGGGGTGCCGAGGAGGACGCGGCCGGCCACCGTGCCGTCGCCGGGACTGCGCACCTCGCGGGCCGGCCGGTCCGGCACGTGCGCGGCGCCGTCGACGTACATCGGGAACGGGGCTGCGGGCATGGGGATCTCCTGGTCAGTTCGGGCCGTCTGTGCGGAGTGCGGCCAGGGCGCGGTCGACGTCGTCGTCGGTGTTGTAGAGGTGGAAGGCGAAGCGGAGCGCGCCCTCACGGGCGGCGGCGTGGACGCCGGCCGCGCGGAGGCGGGCGACGGCGGCGGGAGGGTCGGCGCACGCGACGGCGGTGATCGCCGACGGCACGTCGCGCGGTGCCGGGGTCATGCCCAGCTCGTCCGCGCCGTCGCGGAACCGGGCGGCCAGGGCGGTCGCGTGGCCGTCCAGGTCGGCCGGGCGATAGCCGGTGAGCAGCTCCAGGCTCGCCGCGGTGGCGATCCACGACAGCCACGCACGCGGCTGGTCGAACCGCCGGGCGTCGTCCCACAGCCGGTAGCCGGCGCCGTACTTGACCCCGTCGGCGATGTCGCGGGAGGACTCCGGGCCGGTGAGGACCGGGGTGAACCGGCCCTGGTGCTCGGGCCGTACGGCGAGGAACGCGGCGCCGCGTGCCCCGAGCAGCCACTTGTAGGCCACCGCGGCGATGAAGTCCGCGCCGCAGCGCGCCAGTGTGGCGTCCGCGCCGAGCGACTGGCTGGCGTCCACGTACACCAGCGCGCCGCGTGAGTGCGCGTGCGCGACGAGGCGGGGCAGGTCCACCCGCAGCCCGTCGGCGGACTGCACGCTGGACACCGCGACCAGGTCGGTCCCGCCGTCGACCGCCGCGCAGAGCGCGTCGGTCGTCGCCGGTGAGGGGACCAGCCGGACGCGTTCGCGCCCGCTCAGCCACGGCAGCAGGTTGGAGCGGAACTCCGCCTCCGGGACGACGACGGACGCGTCCGGCCACGCCCTCGCGATGGTCGACGCCGCCGCCACGTGGGAGGACACGAGCGCCACGTCGTGCGGCTCCCGCCCGAGCAGCAGCGCGACCAGGTCGCGCGCCCGCTCGGCCGCCGCCTCCCACCGCCCGTGGTCGGCCGTGCCCGCCGCCCACGCGTCGACCTCCGCGCGCAGCGCGGCCAGCGCCTCCGCGGGCGGCACCGCCTTCGTCGCCGTGTCCAGGTAGGCGCGGTCCTCCAGCCCGGGGAAGCGCCGCCGGACGTCAGGGTGGATCACGCCGGTTCCTCGACGCTCTCCACGTCCTCCGGCCTGCCGCTGTCCACCGACCGCAGGATCGCGTCGTTGACCGCGACGTTGCGCATGGCCGCGACGGTCGGCACCGGGAAGTCGGCGTTGTCGCGGACCGTCGCGACGAACGCCCGCACCTCGGCGGCCAGGTCGCCGCGGATCCGCCCGGCGACCTCCGGCCAGTGGAGGCCGTCCGGCGTGGCCAGGCCGCCCGCGCCGTACACGCGCAGACCGTGGTCGCGGACGTCGACGGTGACGGTGCCCTCGGTGCCCATCACCTCGAGGCGCCCGTCGATGCCCACCGGGTCGTCCGAGCGGCGGGTCCAGCCGTTGAACAGCTCGCCGATCGTGCCGTCCTGCAGCTCGGCGACCGTGAAGATCGCGTCCTCGGAGCGGACGCCGTTCGCGGGCATCAGCTTGGACACCGCGCGGGAGTACACGCGGGTGATGCGCTTGCCGGTGACCCACTGCATCGCGTCCACGTCGTGCACGCCGAGGTAGAACAGCACCGAGCTGCTCCCGGCCATCCGCAGCCCGATGTCGCGCGCCGCGATCCGCCCCGCCGTGACGTGCAGCGGCTCGCCGATGTCGCCGGCCGCCACCGCGGCGGCGGCACCCGCGTACCGGGGGTCGAAGCGGAGGATCTGCCCGACCACGACGCTGGTGTTCCCGGCGGTGGCGGCCTCGGCGATGGCCCGCGCGCCCTCGATCGTGTCGGCCATCGGCTTCTCCAGCAGCACCGGGCGGCCGGCGCGCAGGATCGTGCTCGCCGGCGCGACGTGCGCGCGGTCCGGTACGGCCACGATGAACGCGTCGATGTCCTCGTTCAGCGCGTCGTCGACCTCGGCGATGTGCCGGGTGCCGAGCTCGGCGGCGCCGCGGCCGCCCGCGGTGGGGTCCCGGTCGACGATGGCGGCGAGCGTGGCCTCGGCCGACTCCGCGACGGTCCGCGCGTGCAGCATGCCCATGAATCCGGCGCCGACGACGGCGATCTTGATGGTCACGTGGGTTTCCCTCCTGGTCGGGAATCGGGTGAATCGATGTCCGGACGGCTCAGCCGGACGCCGCCGGAACGGCGTGTCCGAACGCCAGCTCCATCACGTCCTCCTCCGAGGCGCCGCGCGGCAGCTCACCGGCCACGCGGCCGGCGTGCATGACGTAGACGCGGTCGGCCACGCCGAGCAGTTCGGGCAGTTCGCTGGAGACGAGCAGCACGCCGACGCCCTGTTCCTTCAGCTCCGCGATCAGCGCGTGGATCTCCGCCTTGGCGCCGACGTCCACGCCGTTGGTCGGTTCGTCGAGCAGCAGCACCCGGGGTGCCGTGGCCAGCCAGCGCGCGAGCACGACCTTCTGCTGGTTGCCGCCGGACAGCACGCCGGTGGCCCGCTCCGGGTTCGGCGGCCGGATGGCGAGGCGTTCGATCGCGTCGGCGACGATCCCGGCGGCGCCGCGCGGCACGAGGCCGTACCGGCTGCTCCGGCGGAGCCAGGCCAGCGCGATGTTGTCGCGCACCGACATGGCCGGCACGATGCCCTCCCGCAGCCGGTCCTCCGGGACGTACGCCACGCCGCTGCGGGTGGCCGCCGTGAGGTCGCCGGACGGCAGGTCGGCACCGTCCATGCGCACCCGGCCACCGGCCCGGCGAGCCAGCCCGACCGCGCATCGCAGCACCTCGCTGCGGCCGGAGCCCATCAGCCCGGCCAGGCCGACGATCTCGCCGGCGCGTACGACGAGCGACGCCTCGCGCAGCCGCCCGCCGTCGGTGACCCCCTCGATCTCCAGCAGCGTGCCGCCCGCCGTGGTCCGCCGGTGCGGGAACACCGCGTCGACCTGGCGGCCCACCATCATCGCGATCAGCGCGGACTCGTCGACCTCGCCCAGGTCGGCCTCGCCGACGAAGGCGCCGTCGCGCAGGACGACCGCGCGCTCGGCGAGCTGGAACACCTCCTCCATGCGGTGGGAGATGTAGAGGATGGCCACGTCCTGTTCGCGCAGCGTGCGCACCAGCTCGTACAGGCGCTCGCGTTCCCGGTTGGTCAGCGCGGACGTCGGCTCGTCCATGATCACCAGCCAGGCGTCGTCGAGCATCGCCTTGGCGACCTCGACGAGCTGCCGTTCTCCGACGGGCAGCCCGGCGACGGGCGCGTCGAGGTCGACGTCCAGGCGCAGCTCCCGCAGGACGCGCCTCGCCTCCTCCCGCATCCAGCGCCGCCGCAGGACCCCGAGCCGGGTCGGCTCGCGGCCGAGGAAGAGGTTCTCCACGACGGACAGGTCGGGGACGAGGCTGAAGTGCTGGTGGATCACGCTCACCCCGGCGGCGCGGGACTCCTCCGCGGACCGCAGCCGCACCGGCTCGCCGTCGAGCAGCAGTCGGCCCTCGTCCGGTTCGTGCGCCCCGGCGAGCGCCTTGACCAGGGTGGACTTGCCCGCCCCGTTCTCCCCGACGAGCGCCACCACCTCTCCGGAGGAGATGGAGAACGACACGTCGTGCAGGGCCCGTACGCCGGGGAACCGCTTGCCCACGCCGGCCAGCTCGAGCCGGCGCCGGCCGCCCCCCGCGGCGCGCGGACCGCGCGACGACCCGCCGGTGGCGCGCCGGGCCCGCGCGAGCAGGCCGGCGAGCTCATGGCGCTGGGTGAGCAGCACGGCCGCGATCACCAGGACACCGCTGATGACGTACATGGTCTGCTGCGGGACCTGCATGAAGGACAGGCCGGAGTTCACGATGCCGACGAAGATCGCGCCGAGCATCGTATCGCCGACCGATCCCGAGCCGCCGGACAGCTTGGCCCCGCCGACGACGGCCGCGGTGATCGCCGCGAACTCCAGGCCCTGCCCGGCCAGCGGCTGTGCGGAGCCGACCCGGCCCATCATGAGCACGGAGCCGAAGCCGGCCGACGCCCCGGCCAGCACGAACGTCGACAGTTGCACCGACCGCGCCGGGACCAGCGAGGCGCGGGCCGCCTCGATGTTGCCGCCGACCGCGTAGATCCACCGGCCGTACAGCGTGTGCCGCAGCACGAACGCCCAGGCGAGCATGAGCACCACGGCGGTGATCAGTGAGCTCGGCACCGGCCCGACGTAGCTGCCGCCCGGCATGAGCATGGTGACGCTGTCGATCGTGATGGACGACGCGCCGGACAGCGCGAGCGCGGCGCCGCTGCCCAGGGCCATGGTCCCGAGCGTGGCGATGAGCGGGCTGACCCGCAGCACGCCGATGAGCACGCCGTTCAGCGCACCGATCAGCGCACCGGCGAGCACGCACGACGCGATCGCCAGCGGCGCGGGCAGCCCGGCGTTCAGCAGCAGCGCGCCGGTCACGCCCGACACCGAGAGCGTCGACCCGACGGAGATGTCGATGCCCCGCGCGATGATCACGGCGGTCATGGCGAAGGCCACGATCGCCGTGACGGCGATCTGCTGGCCGATGTCGAGGAAGCCGGTGACGCTGAGGAAGCCGGGCCGCAGCGCACCGAAGACGACGACGGTGACGATGACGAGGATGAACAGCGGGCTTCGCCGCCAGATCGCGGACATGGGCGGTCTCCTACCGTGTGCTACGGCTTCGCGACGGTCATCGCCGAGTCGGGTCGCCGCGGACCGAACTCGTTCTTGTAGTCCTTGCCGAGCTGCTCGGCGCGTGGGGGCGTGACATAGGGGAACGACAGCCCGCGGCTCTTCAGCCGGGCCGCGGTCGCGTCCGTGGTGATGAAGTACGACGGCAGGTACAGGTCGTGCGGAAGGCTCGCCTTCTTGGCCAGGCGCGCGCCGACCGCCACGTTCCAGTACCCGACCCGTTCGGCGCCGGTCAGCACGTCGATGACCATCGAGCCGTTCTTCAGCAGTGGGTACATGTCGGGTTCGCCGTCGTGCCCGGCGATCCGCAGCCCCGGGCGGCTCAGTGACACGGCGGTCGACTTGGCGGCGAGGCACAGCGGGTCGCTGATGCAGGCCACCGCGTCGAGCTTCGGGTGCGTGGTCATCCAGGTGACCGTGGTGTTGGACGCCTTGCGCGCGTCGAACGCCGTGGGCTGCACCGACACCAGCCGTACGCCGGGATAGTCGTGGGCGAGCGTCTGGCGGAAGGCCTTCTCCCGCGTGTCGGACACGTAGTTGCCGCGCGCGCCGACCAGCAGCGCGACCTCGCCGTGCCCGCCGAGGTCGGCGCCGATGGCGCGGGCGACCATCGACATGTTGTCGGCGTCGCGGTAGAGGGTGCTGTAGTTTCCGTCGGCCTGGACCTTGTTGCCCATCGTGACGACCGGGATGCCGGCGCGGGTGGCACGCGCGATCACCGGGCGCAGCGCGTTCTTGTCCAGCGGGTCGATCAGGATCGCGCTGACGCGCTGGTTGATGAAGTTCTGGATCGTCGAGACCTGTTTCTCGACGCTTCCCTCGGCGCTCTGCCAGGTGGCGGTGACGCCGTAGTCGTGGGCCGCCTGGTCACCGGCGGTGCGCATGCCGACGAAGAACGACGACGTCAGGTCGATCGCCGAGACGCCGATCACCGGTCTGCCCTTCCCGCCGCCCGACCGGGCGCCGGAGACGGCGGCCTTCGCGCCGCCGGGCGGCGTCATCGAGCACGCCGAGCCGAGACCGGCCAGTCCGGCGACCAGCGGAACCGTCACGGCCGCCCGCCATCGCCTTCGCAACCATCCACGCATGTCACGCCCCATTGCGACTCCTCAGCGATCGGTCTTCACGGCGGGAACGCGTTTTTGAAAGTTGATTCCAGAGACTAGACAGGAAATGGAAGAGTGTGTCAAGACTTGATATCGACGGTTCATAAGGAGAGCGAGGAGCCTGGATGGGACCACCGGTGCTGGATCTGACCGCCGAGCTCGTGGCGATCGATTCGCAGAATCCCGGTGTCGGGGAGAAGCGCCTGGCCGGCTTCGTGGCCGGCTACGCGAGGGAGCGGGGGCTGCCGGCGAAGGTGATCGAGACGGCACCCGGCCGGTGCAACGTGCTCATCACCATCGACGCCGGCGACGGCCCGCACCTCGCGCTGTCCGGGCACCTCGACACGAAACCGATCGGCGACGCGTACGGCGAGTGGCGCACCCCGCCGCTGGAGCTGGTGGTCGACGGCGACCTGGCGTACGGGCTCGGCGCCTCGGACATGAAGGGCGCGGTCGCGGCGATGCTGCGCGCCGCGGAGTCCTGGTCGAGGACGGCGCGGCGCGGACGCCTGTCACTGATCCTCACGGCCGACGAGGAGGCGGGCAGCGACCACGGCGCGAAGGCGCTGTCCCGGGCCGGCCTGGTCGAGGCGGACGCCATCGTCATCGGCGAGCCGTCCGGCGTGCGCGACCCGTGGGAGGCGCTGTACGTGATCTCCCGCGGCATCTGCTGCTTCGAGGTCGTCATCCGCGGGCGCCAGGGCCACAGCGGCCTGTCCGAACGGCTTCCCACCAGCGCGACCGTCGCCGCGGCCCGCGCCACGACCGCCCTCGCCGGCTTCCGGCCGGCGGTCGCGCGCCCGTCGTCCATCCCCTGCGAGCCCACCGTCAACCCGGCGGTCCGCGTGTCGGGAGGCGTGTTCTACGGCGTGCACCCCGGCGACGCGACCGTGGCGACCGACATCCGCCTGGTGCCGGGCATGGACCGCGACCGGCTCGACGGCGACCTGCGCGACCTGCTGACGGCCGCGCTGCCCGCCGACGTCGACTGGACGATCCGGTACGCCGAGGGCTCGCTCGGCTGGATGGACCCGAGCGAGATCGCCGCGGACCATCCGGTCGTCGCCGCCGCGCAGGCGGCCTGCGCCGACGTGCTCGGGCGCGAGCTTCCGCTCGGCGCGTACCCCGGCGGCACCGACGCGACCCACTTCACCGACATCGGCGGAGTCCCGGCGATCACCGCGCTGGGGCCCGGCTGGCTGTCGGTCGCCCACGGCCCCAACGAATGCGTCGGCGTGAGCCAGCTGGCGCAGGCCGAAGCGCTGTACGAACGGCTCGCCCGCGTCTACCTCGAAGGAACGTGACCGTGTCCAGGACGAAGCCAGCAGAATGAGACCGTCGGACGGCACACACGCGGAGCGGGCATGACTCAGGACGAACCCAAATCGGTACAGGCGCGCAATCTCGTCCGGGCGTTCGCCCTGCTGGACATCCTGGCCGACAACGCCGAAGGGCGCGGCGCCGAGGGCCGCACCCTCGCCGAGCTGGCCGAGGCCGCCGCGCTGCCCGAGGCCACGACGCACCGCCTGCTGAGCGTCCTCGCGGACCTCAACGTCGTCCGCGCCGGCGACGCCGGGCGCTGGCGCATCGGCCGGCACTGCCTCGAACTGGGCGCCGCCTACCTCGAATCGGTCGAGATCCGCGCGGAGGCCCGCGACCTCATGAAGCGCCTCACCGCGGATACCGGCGAGACCTGCGCGCTGGGCGTCCTGGACGAGGACCGCGTGGTGTACGTGGAGAAGATCGACAGCCCGCACCCGGTGCGGATGCATTCCGGCATCGGCCGGAGCAACCCCGCGGTCACCAGCGCGCTCGGCCGGGCCATCCTCGCCTGGTCGCCGGAGTCCGTGGTCGAACGCGTGCTGAAGAACGGCCTGCGGCGCCGTACGGACAACACCATCACCTCCGTCGAGGAGTTCCTCGAGGAGCTGGTGCGCTGTCGCGAGCGCGGCTTCAGCATCGACGACGTCGAGAACGAACCCGGCATCCGCGGCGTCGGCGCCCCCGTCATGGACTACCGCGGCTGGCCCGTCGCGGCGCTGTCCGTGGCAGGCCCCGAACACCGCGTCGGCCGGGACGGCCTGGCCGACCTCGGCCGCGCCACCGCCGAGGCCGCGCGGGAGCTGTCCAGTCGCCTCGGATACTCCCCGCGCGTCGCGTCGGCGAGGTCCTGAGCCGTCGCCCGCCCGCGCCTCAGCGGTGGATGGTCATCTCGAAGTCGTACCGGTCGGCCCGGTACAGCGACCGGGCGAGCTCGACGACCCGTCCGCGGGCGTCGATGCCGCGCCGGCGCACGTGGAGGGCGGGGGAGCGGGCGGGCACGCCCAGCAGGTCGGCGTGGCGGCGGCCCAGCGTCGTCGCGGTGATGCGCTGTTCGGCGCCGGCGAGCACCGTACGGTAGCGCGCGGCGAGCAACCCGTAGAGCGAGCCCTGGAGGTTCTGGTCCAGCAGCCGCGGAAACGGCGCGGCCGGGAGGTGCACGCGCTCGAAGCACATGGGGAAGCCGTCGGCGAGCCGCAGCCGCTCGACGTAGTAGACCGGATCACCGGGCTCGATCTCCAGCGTGCGCGCGAGCTCGGGGTCGGCGGCCCGCCGCTCGGCGGTCAGCAGGCGCGAGCCCGGCTCGAGGTCGCGGGCGCGCATGTCGTCGCTGAAGGACGTCAGGGTCAGCCCCTTGGAGACCCGCCCCCGTGAGACGAACGTGCCCCGGCCGCGCACCGAGTAGACGCGGCCCTCTTCGATGAGCGACTGCAGCGCCTGCCGGACGGTGGTGCGGCTGACCCCGAACGTCTCCGCCAGTTCGCGCTCCTGGGGAAGCACGTCGTCCGGGTTCATGTCCTGGATCCGGGCCAGGAGCCGTTCCCGTACCTGAAGGTGCTTGATCACGTCGTCCCCGCGCGATGCTCGCGTGCGCGGCCGTGCCGGTACGCCCTCATTCCTTCTCCCGCCGCGACGTGCCGAGCGCGGTCGTGAAACGGCGGGTGATCTCCATCGGATTCGTGATCGCCGTGCCGACGACGACGGCGTGGGCGCCGGCCGCGAAGGCCGCGCGTGCCTCCTCGGGAGCACTGATCCGGCCCTCGGCCACGACGGGCAGCGGGGTGGCGCGGACGAGCGCTGCCACCAGCTCGATGTCGGGCCCGTCCGGGACGGGGCCCGGCCCGGTGTAGCCCGAAAGCGTCGACGCCAGCAGGTCCGCCCCGCACTCGCAGGCGTACCGGCCCGCCTCCACGCTGTCGACGTCGGCCATGACGGGGACGCCGAGGCGGTCGTGCACCTGCGCGATGAGCGTGGCCAGGTCGCCGCCGTCCGGTCGTGGCCGCGCCGTGCCGTCGGTCGCGACGATCGCGGCGCCGGCGGCGACGACCGACTCCGCGTCCGCGTACGTCGGTGTGATGTAGACGCCGTCGCTCCCCGCGGGTCCGGTCTTGCGGATGCCGATCACCGGCAGCCCGGTGGCCGCCCTGACGGCGGCGATGTCGTCGGCGCCCTCCGCCCGTATCCCGATCGCGCCCGCCGCCGCGGCGGCCTGCGCCATGGCGGCCATGAAGCGCGGTCCGCGCAACGGGTTGCCCTCGGCGGCCTGGCACGACACCACCAGCCCCGACTCGATGGCGCCGAGCGCCGTGCCGACGATGTTTTCTTTCATGCGGAGTTGCCTTTCATAGGGACGCCTCCGAGGTCAGCGCGGTCAGCGGGTGTGCGGCCGGCAGGTCGATGAGGAGCCGCGCGCCGTCGAGCGGCGACGCGGCCGGGGGGACGAGGCGGCAGCGCGGGTCGAGCGCGGACTCGAACGCCGTGAGGAGCGCCGGGCTTGCGGCCAGTACCGAGCCCGACCAGGAGGCCGTGACCGTCTCACCGTCGCAGCCGGCGCGCGTCGCGGCCGTGACCACCGCGCCGGCGAGGTGGCCGGCGGCGTCGGCGGTGATCCGCCCGGCGTCCGGATCGCCGCGCTCGGCGAGTGCGAGGACCTGCCGGGCGAACCCGGCGATTTTCGCGACCCGGTCGGGGTCGCGTTGCAGCGTCCCGGCGAGCAGCGCGGGGTCGCCGAAGGCCTCGGTGGCGGTCTCCAGCAGGGCCGCCGCGGCGCCGCGCCCGTCGAACGCGCGCAGCGCGGATTCGAGGCCGGCCCGCCCGATCCAGTACGCGCCGCCGCTGTCGCCGAGCAGCGGGCCCCAGCCGTCGACGCGCGCCCAGCCGCCGCGCGCGCCGGTGGCGAGCGCCACGACGCCGGTGCCCACGGAGACGACGACCCCTGGACGGTCACCGATGGCGGCGAGGTACGCGGTCACCGCGTCGTCGGCGAGCACCACCCGCCGCGGCCCGAACGCCGACCACTCATCGAGCAGCGCCCGGGGATGACCCCGCGTCCCCTGCAGGCCGCTGAGCCCGGCGGCGACCTGGTCCACCGGCGACCCGTGCCGGCGGAGCGCGTCGGTGACGACACGGGCCAGGTGACGCTCCGGGTCCTCCGCGGCCCGTACGCCGGCGACCGCGTCGTCGACGTGACCGCCCGGGCCCTGCGTGATCCGCACTCGCGTACCTGTCTGGCCGACGTCGACCAGCAGGTAGATCTGCATCGGAGCTCCCTCTCGACGACGCTGCCGCATGCCGCCGGCCGAACGGCCGACGGCGGCTCAGCGTACAGCAGGTCCAGACCTGCGGGATATAGGTACGACCTGACATCGCCGCTGAAAGCTCGGCGAGGCACGCCTCACGACCGGCCCGGCATTCGCCGGGGCGATGCGCGGCGGCTTTCCCGTCCGTGCTGCCACCGTGGTGCTTCGCCGTGTTCGCGCAGCCGGCAAGTGGCTGCTGCGCGAGCTGACGGACCACGACCCCGAACCGGCCGACCGGCTGGCCAAGGCGCTGCCCGACTCCGCGCGGCTCGCCGCCGTCGCCGTCCCGGACCGTGTCGGTCCTCTGCGGGACGGCCATCGCGTCACCGACCCCCGCATTCCCTGATCGGGCCGGCGGCCGTAAGCGAACAGTCGGGGCGAAACGCCATAATCCCAGGATCGCTGTCGACCGGTGGCAGCTGAGACAGGTCCCTGTAGGCACCCGGCCCGGAGGATGTAGTGATCGCCCCCGTTGTTGTCTTCGTCATCGGCCTCGGCCTCCTCGGCTGGGGGTTCTTCCGGCAGCGCAAGCGTGACGTGATGGACGCGACGCCGACGCTGACCTGCGCCGAGATCGCCGCCGGCGCGCAGCCGGTCACCTGCGAGGTCAAGGGAGCGGCGACGCCCGGGCCGCGCGGAGCGGTCCGCGCGCCCTTCTCCGGCCACGAGTGCGTGTGGTACCGCGCGAAGGTCACGGTCCGCTACGAGCATCACGAGTACCGCGACGGCAGGCGGCACACGACCACCCGGGAGAGGACCGTGCACGACGACACCTGCCCGGTGCCGTTCGGCGTTCAGGACGGCACCGGCCAGATCCTCGTACTGCACGAGGGCGCCTCACTCGACGGCGCCTCTCAGTCGGTGGAGCGCTACGAACCCGCCGGGCAGAACGTCAACCTGTTCGGGCTGAACCTCCGCGTCAACTTCAGCAACGTCAAGGGCCACCGCTACCAGGAGTGGATCGTTCCACCCGGACAGCCGATGTACGTGCTGGGCGCGGCGGGCGTACAGGATCGGCAGCTCACCATGCGCAGGCCGGACGGCTCGCCGTTCATCATCTCGGCCATCAGCGAGGAGCAGCTGTCCAGGCGCCTCCGCATCGAGATGTACGTCGGCTACATCGGCGGTGGCGTCGTCATCGCGGGCAGCCTGGTCTGGCTGGCGATCAAGGCACTCCACGGGTGAACGCGCCGCCCGTCCGCGCCGTCGGGCGAGGGCGCCTCGCCGGCCGTCGCCGACGCCTCCCACCGCCGCCGCCGGGTCGCCGCCGAGCCGATCGGGTGGCCGGCGCGACCGGACCTGAGGCGGCCCGGCCCCGTTGACTCAGGGCCGGGCCGCGCCGGTCGTTCAGGAGTCGATCGCCTGGACCGCCATATCGGCGGCCGGCTCCTCGGATCGATCCCTGGTCACCAGGGAGATGACGACGGTGGCCACGACGGCCGCCGCGAAACCGATGTAGAGGCCGGTGAGCTGCCCGGTCACCGAGCCGCAGACCAGCCCGGCCCGGGCACCCCAGGGCGTGATCCGGCAGTTGCGCTCTCCCGTCGTGAACGGACGCGAGCGGTCACGCCGCCAGAGCAGTCCCAGCGCGAGGACGGGGACGACGCTGCAGGCCAGCAATGTGTACGCCTGGGCGAACAGGCCGATGATCGAGGACGCGTACATCGCGGCCAGCGCGCCCCCGGCGCCGATGACGACCGTCAGCAGGCGGCCGGCCCGGACCATGCTCCGGTCGGTCATTCCCGGGCGGACGACGGTGAACAGGTCGTTCACGATGATGACGGTCGCGGCGTTGAGGTTCGCCGCGGCCGCGCCGTTGGCCGCGATGAGCACCAGGGCGAAGACCACGATGGTGATCACCATGGGCACGCGGTTGGCCATCAGCCACGGCATCGCCTCATCGCCGGGCCCGCCCGGATTCAACGCGCGGGCCACCAGCCCGACCAGGACGGTGCCGCAGACGAAGAGCGTGGCGACGGTCCCGGCCACGAGCATGCCCCGGCGTGCCGAGCGCCCGTCCTTCGCGGCGAAGCAACGCTGCCAGTACGACTGCGCTCCCAGCACGCCGAGCAGACCGGTCAGGAACAGCGTCAGCGTCTTGAGGTCGAAGTGGAACTCCGTGAGCTCGGACAGTCCCGCCCGGTCGAGACGGGCGTTCAGGTGAGCCGGGCTGAAGTCGACCAGCTTGAAGGCCGCGACGTAGTAGACGATCCCGATGACGATGATGAGGATGCCGAGGACGAACTCCACTCTGGCCACGGCGTGCATGCCGCCGAGCGCGGAATAGGCGATGAAGATGGCCGTGAAGAGGAAGATGATCAGTGTCGGGTCCGCCCCGGTGAACTCGTGGAACAGCAGCCCCATCCCGAGCCCCTGGCCGCCGATCCAGGAGATCATCAAGCCGAGGGTGAGCACTGCGGTGATCATCCGCGAGACGTTGTCCCGCAGCATCAGGTCGTGCATCATCTCGGCCAGCGACCGGTAGGCGAACCGCCCGGCGAAACCGGCGAACAGCAGGGCGAAGGCCACCTTCGCCCCCTGCTCGCCGACCACGAAGGCGAGCTGGCTGTAACCGACCTGATGGCCCTGTTCGGCCTCTCCGATGAAGTTGCCGGCCCCCATGATCGTCGAAAGGTCGGTGAAGGCGATGACCACGAGAGGCAGGCTCGTACCGGCGATCGCGTAGCTGGTGAAGCTCGCCCCGGCCTTGCGACGGGCGGTCCAGCCGATGCCGACGGCGAAGACGCTGAAGGCCACGGTGATGACCCAGGCCGCCGCCTCGATCACCGGAGTCGCCTCCCGCCGTCCGGCCGGGACGGCACCACGGCGTCCAGCAGGCGCTCGAGTCCCACCGTGAGGCCGGGACGGGAGGCGATCTCGCGGATCGCCAGCAGGACTCCGGGCATGAACGCCGCGCGGTCCAGCGACTCGAAGTGAATGGTCAGCAGCTCGTGGTCGCGCGTGAGGAGCACGTCCTGGCGGGAGAGGATCCCGGCCATCCGCAGCGAGTGGACCGGGATCCCGTCGACCAGACGGCCGCGGGTGGTCGCCGTGTCCTGCGGGAACGACGGCGTGTCCGTGGGGAGGGACGCGGCGTCCCGCGCCGCCCGCAGCGACCCGGCGAGCTGCGCCGCCGTGCCGGCGGGAGCGTCGGCCTTGTGCCGCCCGGCGTACTCCACGATCTCGACGTCCTGGAAGAAGCACACGGCGTCGGTGGCCAGCTTCATCGCCATCACCGCGGCGATGCTGAAGTTGGGGACGACGTGCGCCCCGACGCCGGGTGCCGCCTCGCACCACCGCGCGATGCGCTCGTGTTCGCCGGAGCCGACTCCGCTGGTGCCGACGATGGTGTGGATCCCGTGCGCCAGGGTCCACTCGACATGGTCCAGGACGACGTCGGGCAGGCTGAAGTCGACCGCGACGTCGACGCCTTCGAGCCGGTCGAGGGAGTCGCCCCGGCCGACCGTGGCGGCCAGTTCGAGGTCGTGGGAGTCTCGTACGGCCGCGCAGACGGCCCGGCCCATGCGGCCGCCGGCACCGATCACACCCACGGCCGTTCTCCTCGTCTTCCCTGTCTCCGTCATACCGGCGCCACCTCCGGAATGGCGTTGGCCTGGGCGAGTTCACCGAGGATCAGGTTACGTTCACTGGGAGTCAGCTCGATGAGGGGCGGTCGTACGGGGCCGACCGGATGGCCCAGCGCCCCCAGCGCCGCCTTGACCGTGACGGCCGCCTGGGCGCGGAAGACGGCGCGGGAGACCGGCAGCAGGGCCCGGTGCTCGGCCAGTGCCGTGTCCGGATCACCGTCCCGCTGGGCGTCCAGCATCCGGCGCAGGCGATCGGCGACGAAGTGGCCGATCACGCTGACGACGCCGACGGCACCGACCGTGGCCAGCGGCAGGTTCATGGCGTCCTCGCCGGAGTAGTACGCCAGCGCGGTCTCCCGCATCACCCACGAACTGGACTCCAGATCCGACTTGGCGTCCTTGACCGCGATGATCCGCTCGTGTTCGGCGAGCTCGACGAGTGTGGCGGGCTCCAGCGCGATGCCGGTGCGGCCGGGGATGTCGTACAGCATGACCGGCAGGGCGGTGCTGTCGGCGATCGCCCGGAAGTGCGCCACCACGCCGGCCTGTGAGGGTTTGGAGTAGTAGGGCGTGACCACCAGCAGTCCGTGCGCGCCGGCGGCCTCCGCCGCGCGGGCGAGGGCGATGCTGTGGCCGGTGTCGCTGGTTCCGACGCCGGCGGTCACCCGCACGCCGGGAGGCACCGCGTCGATGACGGCCCGCAGGACCTCCGCCTTCTCCCGGTCCGAGGTGGTGGCCGACTCTCCCGTGGTGCCGCCCACGACCAGGCCGTCATTGCGGCCGTCGGCGGTCAGCCACGCCGCCAGTTCGCGCGTGCGGTCGAGGTCCACGGCGCCCTGCGACGTGAACGGTGTCACCATCGCGGTGATGATGCGGCCGAAGTGCTGTGTTGCCATCGAACTCCTTTCCTTACGTCGGTGTGTCGTGGACGGGAAGAGGCTCAGTGCGTGGAGATGCACACGTTCTTGACCCGTGTGTAGGTCCGGAGCGCCTCGAAGCCCTTCTCCCGCCCGTAACCGCTCTTGTTGAAACCGCCGAACGGCGTCATCACGGGGTCGCCGGAGCCGAAGCAGTTGACGTAGACCTGGCCGGCCAGGATCTCCTTCGTCATGCGGATGCCGCGCCCGAGGTCACGCGTCCACACGAACGCCGCCAGGCCGTACCCGGTGCCGTTCGCGATCGCCACGGCCTCCTCCTCGGTGCCGAACGGCACCACGCTGAGCACCGGGCCGAAGATCTCTTCCGTGGCGACGGCCATGTCAGGGGTGACACCGGTCAGGACGGTCGGCTCGACGTACCAGCCGTCGCCGAGCCGCGGATCGCGGGGCCGGCCACCGCCCACCGCGACCGTCGCGCCCTCCCGGACCGCGCCGGCGATGTGCCCCTCCACCCGCTCTCGCTGCCTCGCGCTGATGAGCGGGCCGAGGTCGGGATCCTCGACGCCCGGTCCGACGGTGAACTTCCGTACGTGGGCGACCAGCCGGTGGACGAACTCCTCGTGGACGTCGGAGTGCACCACGGCCAGCGACGGCAGATCGCAGCTCTGCCCGGCCGCCTCGACGAACCCGCGGGCGAGCCGGCCGGCGACCTCCTCGAGGTCGGCGTCGGGGAACACCACGGTCGGCGACTTGCCGCCCAGTTCGAGCACGCACGGCGTGATGGTCGCCGCGGCCGCCGCCGCCACCGTACGGCCGGTGCCGACCGAACCGGTGAACGTCAGCAGGCCGACGTCCGGATGGCCGCTGAGCGCCGCGCCGGCCTCCTCGCCGAGGCCGTGCACGATGTTCACCACGCCCGCGGGTACTCCCGCGTCGGTGAGGATCCGCCCGAGCAGGGCGGTCGTGTACGGTGCGAGCTCCGGCGTCTTCAGGACGGCGGTGTTGCCCGCCGCGAGCGCCGCGGCGAGACTCCGGGCCGCCATGTTCAGCGGGAAGTTCCAGGCGTTGATCTGCCCGCAGACCCCGTGCGGCTCCCGGACGGTGAAGTCGATGACGTCCCGGCCGAGCGGGAGCTGCTCGCCGTGCAGCGCCGCGGCGGCGCCACCGAAGAACTCGAAGTAGCGCGCGGCCAGGCCGACGTCGTAACGCGTCTGGGACAAGGCCTTGCCGCAGTCGCGGGCCTCCTCCACGGCCAGTCGCCCGGCCGCGTCCTGGATCCGGCGCGCGACGTCCTGCAGCAGGCGGCCGCGCTCGGTCGCGGAGGTGTGCCGCCACGTCCGCTCGTAGGCGCGCCCGGCGGCCGTCACCGCGGCGTTCACGTCGGCGGCCCCGGCACGGGCGAACTCGCCGGTCACCGCGCCCGTCGCCGGGTCGTGGCTGGTGAATCGCCGCCCGTCGGCGGCTTCGGTCTCGGCACCGTCGATCAGCAGGCCGAAGGTCGTCATCGTTGTCCTCCCTCAGGGGCGGCGGAGCGGCAGAGGGCCGCGATCGGCAGAGGCCGCACGGGGTAACGGATGGACGGCGGGGGGAGCCGGGCCGGCTCGTGCCCGCGCGCGGCGAGCAGCGTGCTGAGCACGGGGGCGCAGATCCGGCCCTGGCAAGGCCCCATGCCCGCGCGGGTCCACAGCTTCAGCGCGTGCAGGTCGGCGACTCCGTTGTCCATCGCGCGGTCGACCTCGGCTCTGGTCGACTCCTGGCAACGGCACACCTGGGTCTCCGGCTCCGGCCAGGACGCCGCTCCGAGGCCGGGCCGGAACAACCGGTCCATCCCGCGCCGGAACGTCTCCAGCCGGTCGAGTCGTCGCCGCAGGCTCCGGATCCGCCCGGACCCGGCGGGCCGCCCGGTCAGCTCGGCGGCCAGCAGCATCCCGGCGAGCCGGCCTTCGAGCTCGGCCCGCTGTGCGCCGCCCACGCCGGCACAGTCGCCGACGGCGCGGATCCACGGGACGCTCGTCCGGAAGCCGACGTCGCGCACCGGACGCCAGGTCTGGCGCTGGGCGTCCCATTCGATGTCGGCCCCACCCTGGGCGGCCAGGTCCGCGGCGGAGGAGAAACCGTGGCTGAGCAGGACCGCGTCGCAGGCGACGTGCTCCTCCGGTGTGCCGGCGAACGACCAGTCGCGGCGAAGCCGCCGGAGCCGGGCCCCGGTGACCCGGCCGTCTCCCTCGATCCGCGCGATCCCGGTTCCGGTGCGGACGCGAACGCCGGCGCGGGCCAGCCGTACGGTGTATCCGGCTCCCTGCGCCAGCAGCCCCGGCGCGGCCAGCGTACGGAGCGCGTCCCGCCACTGGCGCGCTCCGGGACGCGTCGCCTCGGCCACGCCGACGACGCGAACGCCCGCGGAGATCAACTGGCTCGCCACCGCGAGCAGGAGCGGGCCGCTGCCGGCCACGAGGACCCGGCGGTACGGAAGGAAGCCGCTGCCCTTGAGGAACGTCTGCGCGGCGCCGGCCGTCATGACGCCGGGAAGCGTCCAGCCGGGCACCGGGAGGACCTTCTCGGCGGCGCCGGTGGCGATGACGACCGCGCGGGTCCGCGTGCGCCACAGCTCGTGGCCGCTGGTCAGGACGGCCTGCCGGCCGTCGCGGAACCCGTGGCAGACCGTCCCGGACCGGAAACTCACGCCCTCGGGCACCGACGGCTCCACGTCTGGTCCGGAGCCTGAGGGCCGGTCGAGGAAACGCCGGCGGGTGATCTGCCCGCCCGGCCGCTGGTTCTCGTCGACCAGCAGCACGGTCAGGCCGCGCCGCGCGCATTCGGCCGCCACCGCGAGCCCGGCCGGCCCGGCCCCGACCACGAGCACGTCGCCAGACCAGGTTCCGGCCCCGCCGTTCATCGGGACGCTCCACGGCCGGTGTCGACGCGCATGCCGGCCGCGACGGGAGTGATACAGGCGCGGACCCCGCGGACTCCGTCGATCGTCACGGCGCATTCGTGGCAGGCGCCCATGCCGCAGAAGACGCCCCTGGGCTCTCCGCTCGGCCGGCTCTCCCGGAACGCGGTCCGGCCGCAGACGGTGAGCGCGGCGGCGACCGACACGGCCGCGGGAACCTCGGTCCGTACGCCGTCCACCACCACGGCCACGGTCGGCGCCGGGCGGGGTTCCCGTGTGTGCCGGGCGCGTCGCCGTGTCATGAGACCTCCTCGTACTGGTCGCGGTCGAGCAGCCGATCGGGACTGAACGCCGTGAGCGCCTCGCTCAGCGGGCCGGAGACCGGCGCCTCCAGGACGGCGGCCGCGACGAGTTCCGCGGTCACGGGCGCCAGGCCGACGCCCTCGCCCTCGTGCCCGGTCGCGAGGACGTATCCGGGCAGGCCGGAGGCCGCGCCGATGATGGGCTTGTTGTCCGGTGTCCAGGGCCGCAGCCCCGCGAACGACCGGATCACCCGCAGCTTCCTCAGCTCCGGCAGGAAACGCGCGGCGCGGGTGACGATCGCCGTGAGGATCTCGTCGTCGACGCTCACGTCGTGGCCGCAGAACCGCCGGCTGCTGCCGAGCAGGACGTTGCCCCGCCAGGTCGGCTCGGCGACGAAGGCGATCGTGGCGTCCGCGCCCTGCCCGGCGCTGGCCCGGTTCGTCATGTAGACGGCTTCGGTCACGGTGCGCCGGACCAGTCCCGGCGCCTCCTCGGTCACGACGAGCACCCCTTGGCGCGGCCGGACCGGCAACGGCACATGTCCGGAGGTGTCGAGCCGGGGCGACCACACGCCCATCGCGTTGACCACGAACGGCGCGGTGATGACGCCGTCGTCGGTCTCGACACCGCGCACCCGGCCGCCCCGCCCGATGATCAGGCGCCGCGCCCGAACCCCGGTGAGCACCCGGCAACCGTGCTTCCGGGCGTCCTCGACGAGTCCGGCGACCACGGCCGGCGGGTACACCGACGCGTCATCGTGGCAGTCGATGGCTCCGGCCGGATCGCCGCGGAGACCCGGCTCGCGGCGCCGGATCTCGTCCGCTCCGATGTACTCCGCGCGAACCCCGGCTCCCCTCAGCCACTCGACCCGGCCCGGCGCCTGTGCGGCCTGAGCGGGATCGGTGAAGAAGACGAGGCTGCCGCGCTGCTCGAACCGGATGTCCATGGCGAGTTCCGCGGCCCAGCGCCGGTAGGTCCCGATGCTGTGCTCGGTGAGCCGCACGGTGAGCTCGTCGTGTTTGGTCTGCACCAGGACGTTGCCGTCGCAGCGGCCGGAGCTGCCCGTCCCCGGACCGGCCGCCTCGACCAGGATGACGTCGGTGCCGCGTCTGCTCAGCTCCTGCGCCACCGCGGCACCGACGATCCCACCGCCCAGCACCGCGACGTCGGCGCCGGCGAGCGCCGGCTGACTGGAAAGGCTGGTCATGGCCCCTTCTTCGCTTGATATTGGGGAAGAAGGTAACCCTGCATATAAACGCTCGGTTCTACACTTTGTGCGTGACCGATTCAATATCCGCATCACTCGCGCAGCCCCGGGACTACGGTCCCGACCTGCCGAACCTGGACGATCTGCGGATGTTCATCGCGGTGGCGCAGGCCGGCAGCTTCCGCTCGGCGGCGAGCCAGATGTTCACCTCCCAGCCCACGATGTCCCGCTCGGTTGCCCGGCTGGAGGCCCAGCTCGGCGTGCAGCTGCTGCACCGCGCCGCTCGCGGCGTCCAGCTCACCCGCCACGGCGAAGCCCTGCTCGCGAGCGCCGGGCGAGTGCTCACCGCGGCCGCCGACCTCCGGCGCGACGTGGTCGAACTCGGCTCGGGAAGCCTGCAGGTCGGCGCGACCGCCACGTCGGCCCGCCGGCTGCTGGCGCCGTTCCTGGCGCAGTGGATGCCACGTCACCCGGAGATCCGCGTGACCGCCATCGAGGCCAGCGAGCGACGCCTGCACTCACACCTCGAGAAGGGACGCTGCGACGTGGCGGTCGTGGCCGAACCGCTGTCGCCGGCGTTCGAGTCGCTGCACGTCATCACCGCCCACCTGCTCGCGCTCTTCCCGCCCGGCCATCCGATGTCCCGTCATGACGAGCCGGTGAGCGTCCTCGACCTGGCCGGCGAGCCGCTCCTGGTGAACGGGGAGAGCTTCCCCTCGACCAACCTGCTGTTCCGGGCACTGGACCGCGCGGGCATCCAGCCGAACATCGTCTACGAGTGCAGTGCCGGGCAGACGCTCGCGGCCATGGCGGAGGCGGGACTCGGCGTGGCGGTCTTCGGGGACACGGCCGACCTGCGCGGCTTCACCCTGCCACGGCACAACGTTCTCGACGCCGCCGGCGCCCCGTTGACGTTCGACTTCTACATCGCGTGGCTCCGCGACTCGGTGCCCCCGCGGATCCGTGACTTCGCGGTGGGCCTGTCCACCTTCCACCGGTCCGTCGCGGCGTCATCCAGTGGTTCGTCAAGGTCTTGATTGATCACGACATGTAGTTAGACTGCTACTGTCCGCATCGCATTCTCCTCGTTGGAGGTTCCCCCGATGGATGCACGTCTGGACCGCATCAAGGCCGCGTTCGACGCCCTCGACACGAACGCCAACGGCTACCTGGAGGCGGACGACTTCGACCGGCTCGGGCGCCGGATCGTCCGGGCGCTGGACGTGGCGGACGGCTCACCCAAGGCCCAGGCGATGCACGCGGGCTGCCGGCGCTACTGGCAGGGCCTGGTCGGCGTCCTCGACGGCGACGGCGACGGGAGGCTGAGCTGGGAGGAGTACGCTCGGGTCCACGAGCCCGCCGAGTACGAGGACCACGTCCGGCCCTACGCGGACGCGCTGACCGCGATCTGCGACCGCGACGACGACGGCTTCGTCCAGCACGCCGACTTCGTACGGGGCATGCGAGCCGTCGGGTTCCCGGCGGACAACGTCGAGGCCCTCTTCCGGGCGTTCGATCCCCAGGCGACCGGCCGGGTCGCCACGAGCGAGTGGCGGACCGCCATCGAGGAGTACTTCCTCGCCAGGGGCACTCACGCCGTCGGCGACACACTGGTCTGACACGCGTCTCGGAGGCCGACGTCGAGTCGGTGCCCGCACGGCATCGGCTCGACGTGCGCGCCCGGCGTGCCCGGCCGTGTGGCGGGGTTCGGAGAGGAGAGCCCATGGCCGGAGACACCGGCGTGGAAGAAGGCGTCGGGCTGACCGCCCTCATGGTCGCCGCGGCGTGGGCGATCGAGACCCACCGGCCCGACGCCCTGGCGCGCGACGTCTACGCCGAGCACTTCGTTCGCGCGTCCCCGGCGTCCGCCGACTGGCCGGTGCGCCCGCAGCAGGTCCCGGACGGCGACGCCGATCCGCTGTGGGGCCGGCTGGGGCGTTACTTCGGCCTGCGCACGCGGGTTCTCGACGACTTCATCCTGCGGCACGTGCGCGCGGGGACCCGACAGGTCGTGCTCCTCGGCGCCGGCCTGGACACGCGGGCGTACCGGCTCGACTGGCCGTCCGGCTGCACGGTCTTCGAACTCGACCAGGAGGGCGTCCTCGCCTTCAAGGCCAAGGTGCTCGACGGGCTGGGTGCCGTGCCGACGGTCGAGCGCGTACCGATCGGGGCCGACCTGCGCCTCGAATGGGCCGGGGCGCTGACCCGCGCGGGCTTCGACCCGGCCGCACCGGCCGTCTGGCTCGCCGAGGGGCTGCTGCTCTACCTGCCCCACGCCGCCGAACGCGCCCTCATCGAGGCGGTGCACGGGCTGAGCGCGGCCGGAAGCGCCCTGGCGTACGAGATCAAGCTCAGCCCGGAGTCGGCCGCCGTCCGCGAGAGCCCCATCTACGCGGTGGCCCGGCGGACCGGCATCGACCTGCTCGCCATGTTCCCCCTCGAGCCACGCCCCGACTCCGCCGGTGACCTGACCGCCCGGGGCTGGCACACGTCGGTCCACACCGCGTTCGAGTTCACCTGCCGCCACGGGCGCGGTCCCGAGCCCGACCCGGGATGGCCCGACGCGATCGCCGCCAACCGGTGGGTGTTCGCCGGCCGACCCCGACGGTGACCCCGCGGTCGAGCCCTCACGCCACCGCACCGCCGCCGTTCGCGAGCAGGCGGTGGTAGGCGGTGGCGGACGCGGCGATGGCGGCGACCGAGCAGGTCTCGTCGGTGACGTGGGCCTGTTCGGGGTCGCCCGGGCCGTACACGATGACCGCGGGGTCGCCGAGCCTGCCGGTGAGCACGGACGCGTCGGTGAAGTAGGTCGCGTACTCCGGCGGTCGCGTCGAGGAGCCCGGGGCGAGAAGTTCCATGATCTCCGCCACGTCCGCCGGGTCGGTGGCGACGCCCGGCAGGTCGACCAGCCGTTCGAGGTCGACGTCCTCGCCGCACAGACGGGTGATCTCGGCGACCGCGTCGTCGGAGCCGAAGCCGGGGATGGTGCGGATGTCCAGGCGCATCTCGGCGCGGTCGGGTACGAGGTTGGGCTGGGTGCCCGCGTGGAAGGTGCCGATGTTCACCGTCGCGTGCCCGTACGCCGGGCTCGAGGGCCAGCCTCGATGATCGTGGATTCGCGACGCGGCGCGGGCGAGCACGGCGATCGCGTTGCGTCCCAGCTCCGGCCGGGAACCGTGCGCGGAGATCCCGTGAGCGGTCGCCTTGAGCCAGAGCGTGCCCTTGTGCCCGAGGACGGGCCGATTGCCCGTCGGCTCGGCGACCAGCAGCAGGTCGGTGGGGAGCGGCGACGCCGCGTCGATCAGGGCGGCGCCGTCGCAGCCGGTCTCCTCACCGAAGGTGAAGACCAGCTGCACCGCCGTGTCGCCGGGGCGCTCCCGCGCGGCGCGTACGGCCGCCTCGACCTGGCAGGCGACGCCCGCCTTCATGTCGCTGCCGCCCCGGCCGAGCAGGCGCCCGTCGCGGACCTCGCCGCTCATCGGATCGAACGACCAGCCGGACTCGTCGGCGGGCACGGTGTCCAGGTGACCGGTGAACGTGATCGGCGTCCGGGGCGCCTCGGGCCCGAAGCGCGCGACGACGTTGGCCCGCCCCGGCAGCGGTTCGTCGACGTGGACGTCGAAGCCCGCGTCGTCGAGCACGTCCGCGACCAGGTCCGCGGCCGGACGCTCACCGCCGCCCCGGGTGTCGATGCGCACCAGCCGCCGCGCGAGATCGAGCGCGTCCGGTCCGGTCGCCCCGGCTGATCCGTCCATCTCCGGCCTCCTGATCAGTACTGGTCCGCCGTCACCGCCGATGCCTCGTCACGGGCGTGGCGTCGCTCCGGCCCTTGTGCTGTCGCGTACCACCAGTGTCGGTACGAGCGCGATGTGGGCGGACGGGCCACGGCCGGCGCTCCCCGCCCGGCTCGCCGCGGCCAGCAGCCGTACGGCCTCCTCGGCGATGCGGTCACGTGGCTGGTCCACCGTCGTCAGCGCGGGTTCGCCGAGGCGGGAGAACTCGATGTTGTCGTACCCGGTCACCTGGACCTGGCCGGGTACCGAGACGCCGTGCGCGCGGCAGGCCCGCGTGACCCCCAGGGCGATCAGGTCGTCGGCGCACACGATGGCGTCCGGCAGGTGCCCGGTGTCGACGATGCGCGCCGCGGCGGCCTCGCCCCAGTCGACGCTGTAGTCGCCGAGGAGCACCTGGTCGGGGTCGACGCTCATGCCCAGCTCTTCGGCGCGGCGCCGGAACCCGGCGAACCGCTGCTCGGTCGAGGAGTTGGTCAGCAGGGACCCGACGAAGGCCGCCGAACGCGCGCCGCCCTCGTGCAGGTGGTCCATGACCAGGCGCATCGCGGCGACGTCGTCCACGCCCACCCAGTCGGTGTTGGTGCCGCCGACGAACCGGTCGAGCTGGACCAACGGCAGCCGGTCCGCGGTCTTCTGCACCGCGGGGCCGCTCTCGGTGCCGTGACTCGGGCTGACGATGATGCCGTCGACGTTGCGCGCGGCGAGCGACGCCAGCCGCCGTGCCTCGATCGCCGGGTCGGAACGGGCGTCGGACAGGAACAGCTCCTTGCCCTCGCGTTCGAGCACATGCTCGACGCTCTCCACCAGCGAGGTGAAGAACGGGTTGGAGATGCTCGGCACGACCATGCCCACGGTGTCGGTCCGGCTGTTGCGCAGTGCCCGCGCGATGGTGTTGACCTGGTAACCGAGCTCCTCGGCCGCCTGCCGGACCCTGCGCTCCACCGCGGCCGACACCGGGCCCCGGCCGGAGAGCACCCGCGACACGGTGGCCGTGGAGACCCCGGCGCGCTCGGAGACCTGGGCGATCGTGACGCGCTGCAATCGTTTACCTTTCCGAACCGTCCGGAAGCGTGAGCGTTTCCGTAGCCAGCGACTTGGCTGAGTCTAGACCCTTGACGGCCTGCGATTACACCCTTACGGTTCAACGCATCTTCACTGCAATCGATTACACAGGAGGCGACAATGGTGAGGGCGGCCGGGAGCGAGCAGACGCTGGGCGTGTTCCCTCCCAAGCCGAACGCGATCGAGGAGCTGTTCGGCACCTCGAAGGTCGTCATCGGCGTGATCCACCTGCCTCCGCTGCCCGGCAGCCCGGAGTATCAGGGCACCCCGCTCGATGAGATCTCCGTCTTCGCGATCGAGGAGGCTCGGGCGTACCTGGAGGGCGGCTGCCACGGGCTCATCGTGGAGAACCACTGGGACATCCCGTTCCTCAAGCCGGGGGAGCACGGCTATGAGACCGCGGCGGCGATGGCCGTGGTGACCGACCGCGTACGGCACGCGACCCTGGAGAGCGCCGGCGGCCGGCTGGGCGTCAGCGTCCTGTCCAACGCCGCCGAGTGCTCGATCGCCTCCGCCTGGTCCGGCGGCGCCGGCTTCGTCCGGGTCAACCAGTGGGCCAACGCCTATGTCGCCAACGAGGGCATCATCGAGGGCCAGTCGGCGCACGCCACCCGCTATCGCAGCCGGATCGGCGCGGGCCCCGTCAAGGTCTTCGCCGACGTGCACGTCAAGCACGGCTCCCACGCGATCGTCGCCGACCGTACGCTGGCCGAGCAGACCGAGGACGCCGAGTTCTTCGACGCCGACGTGCTGATCGCCACCGGGTCGCGGACCGGTGACGCCGCCGCACTGGACGAGGTCGAGGGCATCGCCGCGCACACCACGCTCCCGGTCGTGATCGGTTCCGGCATCACCGCCGGCAACATCGGCGGGCTGCTGCCCGCCTGCGACGGCGTCATCGTGGCGTCCTCGGTGAAGGACAACGGCCGCTGGTGGGGCCGCGTCGACACCGGCAAGGTCCGCGAGCTGACCGCCGCGGCGGCCAAGGCGGGCGTGGTCCTTCCGTGATCGTCTTCTGTGGCTACGCCAACACCGACCTGACCGTACGCGTCCCGGTGCTGCCGGGGCCCGGCGCCCGGGTGCAGGCCACGGGGGTCTCGTACGGCGAGGGCGGGATGGCGGCCAACGCGTCGGTGGCGGCGGCCCGGATGGGCGCCGACGCGCGGTTCGCGGGCGTGGTCGGCGACGACGCGCTCAGCACGGCGTTCCTCCGGACGCTCGCGGCCGAGGGGGTCGGAACGGACTGGACGGCCCGTACGGCCGAGCTCACCACCGCGGTCGTCCTGCTCACCCCGGACGGCGAGCGCTCCATCATCAGCCAGGACGACGCGCTCGACGCCGCTCACGTCGCCGAGGTCGTACGCACCGCCCGCGAGGCGGGCGCGGACTGGCTCTACCTGGACGGCTACCGATTCCCCGCGGCGGCCGACGCGCTGGCGGCCCGGCCGGGACGGCCGCGCGTGGTCGTGGACCTCGACGGCTGCTCCGGGCCGGAGGCGATGCGCGCCGCCCTGTCGGCCGCCGACCACGCGATCGGTGGCCGCGCGCAGCTCACCGAGTGCGTCGGCGACGACAAAGCGCTGGTCAGAGCGGCTATCGAACACCAGGTATACCTGATGGTCACCGACGGTCCCCGCGGCTGGACCCTGCTGACGCCCACCGGCGAACGCCACGACGGCGAGGCGATCAAGGTGGACACCGTGGACGCCACGGGCGCCGGCGACTGCTTCGCCGGCACCTACTGCGCGGAGCTGGACCGGGGCACCGCACCGCTGGACGCGGCGCGCTTCGCCGCCGTCGCCGCCGGCCTGTCGTGCACCCGGCCCGGCGCCCGCGACGGAATGCCCCGGCGCGAGGCGGTCGGCGCCTATCTCCGAACGCTCCCCGGCCGCCAGACGGCGGTCCGATCCCAGCCAGTCCACTCCCAGGGAGAGGAGAGATGATGCGACGTACGGTGACGGCCGTGGTCTCGATCGGCCTGCTGCTGACGACCATCGGGTGTGACACGGCGGCGAGGCGGGAGATCGCCGCGGAGAAGAGGGCCACCGAGCAGGGTCCGCCCCCGCCCGCGAAGATCGTCCAGTCGTGCCGGATCCAGGGTCATCAGCCCAAGATCGGCATCGTCCCGATCAACCTCCAGGCGCTGTTCTTCAACCAGATCAACACCGGCGCGCAGACGGTCGCGCGCAAGGCCGGCGCGCAGGTGCAGATCGTCAACGGCAACGACGACTCCTCCACCCAGGCCAACGCGATCGACGACCTGGTGACCAACCACTACGACGCGATCATCGTGGACGCGATCGACACCGAGGGCATCAAGCCCGCGATCCGGCGGGCGAAGGCGGCCGGAGTCCCGGTCGTCGCCGTGGACGCCACCGTGGACGACCCGGCCGTCGCCACCCAGGTCGGCACGGCCAACGCCGAGGGCGGGAAACAGCTCGGCGACGCACTGCTCAAGATCACCGGTGGCCGGGGCGACATCGGCGTGGTCGGCGCGCTCAACAGCACCATCCAGAACGAGCGGCAGAAGGGCTTCACCGACGAGGTCACCGCCAAGGGCATGAAGATCAAGAACGTGGTCGACGGGCGCAACATCCAGGAGAACGCCCAGACCGCGGCCGAGAACCTGCTCACCGGCGCCCCCGACCTGAAGTACGCCTACGCCACCGGCGAGCCCGCCCTCATCGGCCTGGCCGCCGCCGTCGTCAGCCAGCAGCGCACCAAGGACCTCAAGGTCGTCGGGTGGGACCTGTCGTCGCAGGCGGTGGACGGGCTGCGGGCCGGCTGGATCCTCGGCGTCGTACAGCAGAACACCTTCCAGTTCGGCTACGACGCGATGAACGCGGCGATCGGCCTGGCCTGCCACCGGACCGTGGCCAAGGACATCCCGGTGCCGACCCAGATCGTCACCCCGGCCAACGTCAAGAACTACCTCTATTACCTGGAGAAGTGATGAGCGATACCTCGCTGGTCACCCTGAGAGGGATCACCAAGTCGTTCGGCGCGGTCCAGTCCCTGCGGGGCGTCGACCTCACCCTCGCCGCCGGAGAGGTGCTCGGCCTGGTCGGCGACAACGGCGCCGGGAAGTCGACGCTGATGAAGGTCCTGGCCGGGGCCATCCAGCACGACTCCGGCCAGATCACCATCGACGGCCGCGACGTCCGCTTCGCCAGCCCCGCCGACGCGCGGCGCGAACGCATCGGGATCGTCTACCAGGACCTCGCCCTCTGCGACACCCTCGACGTCGCGAGCAACCTCTTCCTGGGCCGCGAGCCGCGCAAGGGCCCGTTCATCGACCGGCGGGCGATGCACGAGAAGGCCGCCGAGACCCTGTCGGAGCTGCACGTCCGCGTGAAGTCGACGTACCAGGAGATCGGCCGGCTCTCCGGCGGGCAGCGGCAGGCGGTGGCGATCGCGCGGGCCGTCTCGTTCCAGCCGCGCGTGCTGATCCTGGACGAGCCGACCGCGGCGCTCGCGGTCGCGGAGGTCCGGCAGGTCCTCAGGATGATCCGCGACGTCGCCGCCCAGGGCGTCGGCGTCATCCTGATCACCCACCGCCTGCAGGACCTGTTCGAGGTCTGCGACCGCATCACCGTGATGTACGAGGGCCGCAGCGTCGAGGACGAGCCGGTGTCCGCGCTGGACATCGAACGCCTCGTCGCCATGATCACCCGTTCCGACGCAGAGGAGGCGGCGTGACATGACCGCAGAGACCGCGCCCACCGTGCTCGCCGAGACGCCCAGCTGGTGGGAACGCGCCAACAAGGCGACCCTGGCCATGCTCGGCGTCACCGTGGTGCTGTTCCTCGCCTTCGGGATCGCCGCCCCGAACTTCCTGACCTTCGGCAACATCTCCAACCTGGCCACCCAGGTGGCGATCACCCTGATCGTCGCGGTCGCCATGACCTTCGTGATCACCACCGGCCAGATCGACCTGTCGGTGGGCTCGACGGTCGCGTTCGTGGCCACCGGCACCGCCGAGATGCTGCGCGCCGGATGGGACTCCTCCATCGTGATCGTCGCCGCGCTGGTGGCCGGGCTCCTCTGGGGCGCGATCAACGGCTGGCTGTCGGCACACCAGAAGATCCCGCCCTTCATCGTCACCCTCGCCACCATGTCGGTGATCCGGGGCATCGCCCAGCTGTGGACGCAGGGCTTCTCCGTGCCGATCGACCGGCGGCTGTTCGTCGCCAAGATCGGTGACGCCAAGTTCCTCGGCTTCTCCGCGCTGGCCTGGATCGCGCTGGTCACGGTCGTCCTCGGGGGCGTGCTGCTGTCCAAGATGCGGTTCGGCAACTACGTCAACGGCATCGGTTCCCAGGAGGAGTCGGTGCGCCGCGCCGGGGTGAACACCGACCGGATCAAGATGATCACGTTGATGCTGACCGGCCTCGCCGCCGGAGTGGCGGGCCTGCTCACCGCGGCGCGGCTGGGCTCCGGCTCGGCCAACTCCGGGCAGGGCTTCGAGCTCACCGTGATCGCCGCGGTCGTGCTCGGCGGCACCGATCTGTTCGGCGGCCGGGGCACGATGGTCGGCACCATCATCGGCGCGGTCATCACCGGCGTGATCGCCAACGGCCTGACCCTGCTCGGCGTGAGCCCGTTCCTCACCCCGATCGTGACCGGCCTGGTGCTGCTCGTCGCGATCTGGATCAACCTGCGGGGCCGTTCCCTCGCCGACCTGTTCGCCCACCTGACCCGTAGATCATGAACGTGACCACGGTGACCGGGCCCGTCCCCAGCAAGGAGCTCGGCCTCACCCTCACCCACGAGCACCTGTGCAACGACGTACGGAAGGCGGTCACGGAGCCGGACGACCCGCGGCTGGGCTTCCTGCGCGAGGCCCGGACCACCCCGGACCTGGCCTGGCTGCTGCGCGAGCAGCCGTACGCCAGCCTCGACCACTGCGTCCTGGACGACACCGACGCGATGCTGGCCGACCTGCGGGCGTTCGCCGCGTCCGGGGGCGGCACGGTCGTCGACGTCACCCCGGGCGGCCTCGGCCGCGACCCGAGGGTGCTGCGGTCGCTCGCCGAGCGCAGCGGTCTGCGGATCGTCATGGGCTCCGGCTGGTACCTGGAGCGGTTCCACCCGGCGCACGTGTCGTCGGCCGGGGAACGCCGCCTCGCCGCGGAACTGGTGGCCGAGTTCACCGACGGCGCCGAGGGCACCGGGATCTCCCCGGGCGTCATCGGCGAGATCGGGGTGTCGCCGGACTTCACCGAGGACGAGCACACGGCGTTGCGCGCCGCCGCGCGCGCCCAGCGCGAGACCGGCGTCCCGCTCTATGTCCACCTGCCCGGCTGGCAGCGCCGGGCGCACGAGGTCCTCGACATCGTCCTGGGGGAGTACGGGGTGGCGCCCGGCGCCGTCGTGCTGTGCCACATGGACCCCTCCCACGACGACCCCGGCTACCAGGACGCCGTCGCGGGCCGTGGCGTCTGGCTCGAGTTCGACATGATCGGGATGCCGTTCCGCTATCCGGGGGAGGGGCAGTCCCCGGCGCCGCACGAGACCGCGCGTGCGATCGCGCGGCTCATCGGGCGCGGGCACGGCGAGCGCCTCCTGCTCAGCCACGACGTGTTCCTCAAGAGCATGCTCACCGCGTACGGCGGCAACGGGTTCGGCTACGTGCCCACGCTCTTCGTTCCCCGGCTGGTCGAGCACGGCGTCGCCCCCGAGGTCGCCGAAGGCCTCCTGCGGACCAACCCCGCCCGGCTGTTCGACCAGGCGGCGTCATGACCGAGCGCAGCGAGGGAATCGAAGACACGGCCCTGTGGTCACGCCCTCCGACGCAGGAGGAATTCCTGACCGGGCACCGGTCGCCATGAGAGAAAGAAGGAGTACACAGTGAGCCGCGTCCTGATCGCCGGCGAGAGCTGGATCACCCAGTCCACCCACATCAAGGGGGTCGACTCGTTCACCACCAGCTCGTACGTCGTCGGCGTCGAACCGCTGCGCCGGGCGCTGGAGAGCCGCGGGCACGAGGTCGTTCACCTGCCCGCCCACCTGGTGCCCGCGCGGTTCCCCGGCGACGGCGCCGCGCTGGCCGAGTACGACGTGGTCGTGCTCTCCGACATCGGCGCGAACTCCCTGCAGCTCGCCCCCGAGGTGTTCGAGCGGGCACGGCCGGGCGCCGACCGGATCGACGCGCTGCGCGGCTGGGTGGGCGACGGCGGCGGCCTGCTGATGGTCGGCGGCTATCTCTCGTTCACCGGTTTCGAGGCCAAGGCCGCGTACCGCAACACGGTGCTGCACGAGGTGCTGCCGGTCGAGCTGCTGCCCGAGGACGACCGCGTCGAACTGCCCGCGGGCGCGAAGCCGGAGGTCACCGGCCCGGGCCACCCCGCGCTCGGTGGCGTCGAGGGCGACTGGCCGTTGCTTCTGGGCTACAACCGCGTCCGCCCCCGTCCCGGCGCGGACGTCCTGGCCACGCTGGGAGCCGACCCGCTGATCGCCGTCGGCGGGTACGGCTCGGGGCGTTCGGCGGTGTTCACCTCCGACTGCTCCCCGCACTGGGCGCCCACGCCGTTCTGCGAGGAGTGGGACGGCTACGCCATGGTGTTCGGCGGCCTCGTCGAGTGGCTCGCCGGATGAGCGCGCCTGGTCTCTCCTCCGACGAAGGAGGGCTCATGAGCGAGCGGAGCGGACAGAGCCCGGTGAGCCGATCCGCGCGGCTGCTCGACGCGTGCGCCGGGACCATGGAACGGGCGCTCGGCATGCGGTTCGTCGAAGAGGTCACCGCCGGGACGATCGGCGACACGGCCTACGCCGACTACCTGGCGATCGAGGAGTCCTTCGTCGAGACGGCCACCCGCCTGCACGGCCTGGCCGTGTGGGACGCCCCGGACCGTACGGCGCTGGAACGCAACGCGCGGGCGGTGCACGCGCTGACGACCGAACAGGCGGACTACTTCCGCGCGGCCCGCGCCGCCTGGCCCGTTCCGGCCCGGCCGGACGTGGCCGGGCGGGCGGCCGTGCTGTCGGAGTTCGCGCTGGCCGCCGCGCGCGAGGGCGGGTATCCGGCGGTGATGACCGTGCTGTTCGCCGCGGAGAGCCTGTACTCCGCCTGGTGCACCCGCGCGCACGAGCGGGGCGACGTCCCGGCCGGGCCGATCGCCGACTGGGTGTCCCTGCACGCCGGCGCGGAGTTCCGCGCGGGCGTGGCGGCCCTGGCGGCCCAGGTCGACGCGCTGCCCGCCGACCTCCCGGACGAACGCGTCGACCGCTGGTTCACCGGGATGCTGGAGGCCGAGATCGCCTTCCACGACGCGGTGTACCGCTGAGAGAGCGGAGCGGCCGGTCGGGGCGAGCGGCGGCCGGAGAAGCGGGGGCCGAATGCCGGGACGAGCTGCCGGCCGACCGTCCCCTGCCGCCGGGGGCGAGCCTCACCGGCACGCCCCGGGTCGCTTCTTTCAGCTCCTTTCATGTCGCGGTCACCGGGAGTGGTGCGCGTCGGTCCTGCTCGGGCGGGTGTCCGGCGCGTGCCGGGTTACAGCGGGTTAACCCACCGGAAATCTCCCTGTTGACAAGGACTCCCATGGCTTGGATGGTGTGGGAGCGCTCCCACGCCCGCCAGCTGAGCCCCGTGCTTGAAGGGAGTCCTCGCCTTGACGGAGACCGCCACACCCGCCGAGGTGGCCGGGACGCCGACACTCGCCGACGTCGCCGCGCTCGCCGGCGTCTCACCCGCGACCGTCTCGCGTGTCATCAACGGCAGCGCCCGTGTCAGCCATCGCGCCCGAACCCAGGTCGAACGCGCCATCGACCGGCTCGGCTACGTACGTAACCGCGCCGCGCCGCACGGCCGATCGATCGCGTTAGTGATCTGCGAGGACGACGGCCGGGTGTTCAGCGACGGCACCTTCGCCCGGCTCCTCGGCGGCGTGCGGCGCGCGCTCGGCGACGAGCGCGAGCTGGTCGTGATGGTCGCCGGCCGGACGGCCCACTGGTCGACGGTGCCGCGCTACCTGCGCGGAGGCGGGGCCGACGGTGTCCTGCTGGTCAGCGCGTACGACGTGCCCTGCGTACCGCTCCGCCAGGCCGGTGTCCCGGTGCTGCTGTGCGGCCGTCCCCTCGGGCTCTCCCCGCTGCCGTACGTCGGCGTGGACGACCGCGGCGGCGCGCGAGCGGCGGTCGACTACCTCGTCCGCTCCGGCCGCCGGACGATCGGGACGATCGCCGGGCCGCCCGACCGGGCCACGGGCATCGACCGGCTCGACGGCTACCGGGCGGCGATGGCCGAGATCGGCGTCGCGACACCGGGCCTCATCGCCTACGGAGACCTTCGCCAGGCGTCGGGGGAGCACGCGATGAACAAGCTGCTCGACCGGCGCCCGGACATCGACGCGGTGCTCGCCGCCTCGGACCAGATGGCCGTCGGCGCCCTGCGCGCGCTGCGGCGCACCGGCCGGCGCATCCCCCACGACGTCGCGGTGGTCGGGTTCGACGACGCGCCGATCGCCGGTCGCGTACGGCCGAGGCTCACCACCGTCCGCTGCCCCCTCGAAGAGCTGGGCGCCCGGATGGCGCGCGAGCTCCTGGCCCGGATCGCCGGCGCTCCCGGCCGCAACGTCGTCCTCGACACCGAACTCATCATCCGCGATTCCGCGTAACGGCCCCCTCCCGTCGATCAGCCCCCCCGCCAGGAGGAACACATGAGAAGACACCCCCGATGGCGATCATTACTGGTCGCCCTGTCGCTCCTGTCCGGCGCGCTCGTCGCCGGGCAGAGCGCGCGCGCCGCCGACGTCCAGTGCAAGGTCGACTACACGGTCAACGACTGGGGGTCCGGCTTCACCGCGAACCTCACGCTGACCAACCTCGGCCCGGCGATCAACGGCTGGACGCTGAAGTACTCCTACGCCGGGAGCCAGAAGCTCACCCAGGGCTGGAGCGGCGATTGGTCCCAGTCCGGCAAGGACGTCACCGTCGCCAACCTGAGCTGGAACGGCACGCTCGCCACGAACGCGAGCGTCAGCCTCGGCGCCAACTTCACCTACAGCGGCACGAACGCCGACCCCACGTCGTTCTCCCTCAACGGCACGACGTGCACCGGCGCGCACCAGGCGCCCACCGTCACGCTGACCAGCCCCGCCGCGGGCGCGACCTACTCCGCGGGCGCGACGGTTCCGCTGGCCGCCACCGCGGCGGCGGCCGACGGCGCGTCGATCAGCAAGGTCGAGTTCTACGACGACACCACGCTGCTCGGCACCGACACCTCCGCGCCGTACGCGTTCGACTGGACGTCCGTGCCGGCCGGTGACCACTCGCTGTACGCCAAGGCGTACGACAGCCAGGGAGCCACGGCCGAGTCGACGCCCGTCGGCGTGCACGTCGTGAGCGGGCCCGCGGTCGTCGCGAGCCCGGCGGCCCTGGCGGTCCAGCAGGGCAAGAGCGGGACGTTCGGCGTGAAGCTGTCCGGGCAGCCGTCCGGCAACGTCACGGTCACCGTCACCCGCACCAGCGGGAACACCGGGCTGTCGGTCTCCGGCGGCGGCACGCTGACCTTCACCCCGGCGAACTGGTCCACCGCGCAGAACGTCACGGTCAGCGCGGACGACTCCGGCACCGGCGCGGCGGTGTTCACCGCGAAGGCCACCGGCTACGACCCCGCCACGGTCACGGTCACCGAGACCAAGTCCAACGGGGCGTACGAGGACCGGTTCCTCACCCTCTACAACAAGATCACCGACCCGGCGAACGGCTACTTCAGCAAGGAGGGCATCCCGTACCACTCGGTGGAGACGCTGATGGTCGAGGCGCCGGACCAGGGTCATGAGACCACCTCCGAGGCGTACAGCTACCTGATCTGGATGCAGGCGGTGTACGGCAAGGTCACCGGCGACTGGAGCAAGTTCAATGCCGCGTGGGCGCTGATGGAGAAGTACATGATCCCCTCGCACGCGGACCAGCCGACCAACTCCTTCTACAACGCGAGCAAGCCCGCGACGTACGCCCCCGAGCACGACCTGCCCGACCAGTACCCCGCGCAGCTCGACTCCGGCGTGACCTCCGGGCAGGACCCCATCGCCGCGGAGCTGAAGTCCGCGTACGGCACCGACGACATCTACGGCATGCACTGGCTGGAGGACGTCGACAACGTCTACGGCTACGGCGACACCCCCGGCGGCGGCTGTGAGAACGGGCCGTCGACCAACGCGCCGTCCTTCATCAACACCTACCAGCGCGGAGCCCAGGAGTCGGTGTGGGAGACCATCCCGCAGCCGACCTGTGACAAGTTCGCCTACGGTGGCAAGAACGGCTACCTGGACCTGTTCGTGGGCGACTCCTCGTACGCCAAGCAGTGGAAGTACACCGACGCGCCGGACGCCGACGCGCGGGCCATCCAGGCGGCGTACTGGGCCGACACGTGGGCCAAGGCGCAGGGCAAGAGCGCGGACGTGTCCGCGACCGTGGCCAAGGCCGGGAAGATGGGCGACTACCTGCGCTACTCGTTCTTCGACAAGTACTTCAAGAAGATCGGGAACTGCACGAGCCCGAGCTGCCCGGCCGGCACCGGCAAGGACAGCGAGCACTACCTGCTCTCCTGGTACTACGCCTGGGGCGGCGCGACCGACTCCAACGCCGGCTGGGCCTGGCGCATCGGCGACGGCGCGTCCCACTCGGGCTACCAGAACCCGCTCGCGGCGTACGCGCTGGCCAACGACACCGCGATGCAGCCGAAGTCGGCCACCGGCGTGGACGACTGGAAGAAGAGCCTGCAGCGGCAGCTGGAGTTCTACCGGTGGCTGCAGTCCGCCGAGGGCGCGATCGCCGGCGGCGCGACGAACAGCTGGGGCGGAGCGTACGGCACCCCGCCCGCCGGCGACTCCACCTTCTACGGCATGGCCTACGACTGGCAGCCGGTCTACCACGATCCGCCGAGCAACCAGTGGTTCGGCTTCCAGGCGTGGTCGATGGAGCGCGTCGCCGAGTACTACTACGTCACCGGCGACACGACGGCCAAGACGCTGCTGGACAAGTGGGTCGCGTGGGCCACGGCCAACACCACGCTGAACCCGGACGGGACCTTCCAGATCCCCTCCACCCTGCACTGGAGCGGCCAGCCGGACACCTGGAACGCGTCGAGCCCCGGCGCGAACGCCGGCCTGCACGTCACGATCGCCGACTACACGAACGACGTCGGCGTGGCCGCGGCGTACGCCAAGACGCTGTCCTACTACGGCGCCAAGTCCGGTGACGCGACGGCGAAGTCCACGGCCAAGACCCTTTTGGATGACATGTGGACGAACGACCAGGACGGGATCGGCATCTCGGTGCCGGAGACCAGGACCGACTACAACCGCTTCACGCAGGCCTACAGCACGTCCAACCCGAACCATGACGGCGTGTACGTGCCGCAGGGCTGGACCGGGACGATGCCGAACGGCGACCCGATCAACTCCAGCTCGACGTTCCTGTCCATCCGGTCCTGGTACAAGCAGGATCCCGCCTGGTCGAAGGTGCAGAGCTACCTGAACGGCGGGGCCGCCCCGACGTTCAACTACCACCGCTTCTGGGCCCAGTCCGACATCGCCATGGCGATGGCGACGTACGGGCAGCTCTTCGACCAGTGACAAGCCGGTCCCGGGGACGCGAGGGAGCGCTTCCCGCGTCCCCGGGGCCCCACCTCCGCGAGGTGCCACCATGGAATCCGCCCGAACCCGTGCCGCCCTCACCGTCTTAGGCACGCTGTTCCTCCTGCTCGCCCTCATACCGGTCGCCCGTCCCGCCCGCGCGGCCACGCAACTCTGCGGCGCGACGCAGACCGTCGCGGTGAACGGCGGTGAGTACATCGCGCAGAACAACGTGTGGGGCGCGACCACCCCGCAGTGCATCAGCGTCTCCGGCACGTCGTTCACCGTCGACTCCTCCGGTCACGCGAACCCCACGAACGGTGCGCCCGCGTCGTACCCGTCCCTGTTCAAGGGCTGCCACTGGGGCCTGTGCACCACCGGCGGCGGCCTGCCGGTCCAGGTCGGCTCGATGCCCGCGGTGACGAGCGACTGGAGCACCGTCCAGCCGGCCTCCGGCACGTACGACGTGGCCTACGACCTCTGGTACGACACCGCGCCGGCCACCACGACCGACCCGGACGGCGCCGAGCTGATGATCTGGCTGAACAGCCGCGGCGGCGTCCAGCCCGCCGGGTCCCGTATCGCCTCCGGCGTGTCCATCGGCGGCGCCACGTGGGACGTCTGGTACTCCCGCATGAACTGGAACTACGTCGCGTACGTCCGCACGTCCGGCACCACGGCGGTGAGCGGCCTGGACCTGCGCGCGTTCACCCGTGACGCGGTGACGCGCGGCTACATCCAGAACTCCTGGTACTTCATCGACGCCGAGGCCGGGTTCGAGATCTGGCAGGGCGGCGCGGGGCTGGCCACCGGGTCCTTCGCCGTCACCGTGGGCGGCGGCGAAGAGACGCCGCCTCCGCCATCCGGCGCCGCGTGCACCGCGGACCTGCGCGTGGACAACGCCTGGCCCGACGGCTTCACCGCCACGGTGACCGTCACGAACACCGGCGATCGCACGCTGACCGGCTGGTCCGCGGACTGGACGTTCCCCGCCGGCCAGACCGTACAGAACGCCTGGAACGCCACCGTCACCCAGAGCGGCCGGTCGGCGCACGCGGTCAACGCCTCCTACAACGGCGCCCTCGCCCCGGGAGCGGCCACGACGTTCGGCTTCCAGGGCACCGGGTCCGCCGCCGACACGCCCTCGCTCACCTGCACACCCGCCTGAGTCCCTCCCCGGGGGACCCACCCCCGGGGTACTTCCGCCAGAGTCCCGAGGAGGACGCATCCGCATGAATGTCCACGTCCATCGCCCGCGCGCGGGCCGGTCGGCAGCGGTGGGGCTGGCCGCCCTCACGCTCGGTCTCGCCTCGACGCTCGTCGCCGCCGGGTCGGCGCACGCGGCGACCGGCTGTACGGTCGGCTACACCACCAACGACTGGGGTGGCGGCTTCACCGCCGCCCTGAGCATCACCAACCTCGGCGATCCGCTCACCTCCTGGACGCTGGAGTGGGACTTCGCCGGTAACCAGCAGGTCACCCAGGGCTGGAGCGGCACCTTCTCCCAGTCCGGGAAGCACGTCACGGTCAAGAACGCCTCCTACAACGGCGGCCTGGGCACGAACGCCTCGACGTCGCTGGGCTTCAACGGCTCCTACTCCGGCACGAACGTCGCGCCCACGTCGTTCAAGCTGAACGGCGTGACCTGCGACGGCTCCACCTCAGGCGGCGGTGACGGCGGTGGCCCGACCGAGCCCCCGCCGGGCAACGGCGACCACGCCGACAACCCGTTCACCGGTGGCAAGGGGTACGTGAACCCGGAGTGGTCCGCCGAGGCCTCGGGCGACGGCGGTTCCGCGGTGGCGAACCAGCCGACGGCGGTGTGGCTCGACCGCATCGCGGCGATCAACGGGGTGAACGGCGGGATGGGCCTGCGCGCCCACCTCGACGCCGCCCTGGCGCAGGGCGCGAGCTACGCGCAGTTCGTCATCTACGACCTGCCCGGCCGCGACTGCGCGGCGCTGGCCTCCAACGGCGAACTCGGCCCGACGGAGCTCAGCCGCTACCAGAGCGACTACATCGACCCGATCGCCTCGATCATGGCCGACTCGAAGTACGCGAACCTGAAGATCGTTACCTACATCGAGCCGGACTCGCTGCCCAACCTGGTCACCAACGTCAGCGGCAACACCGCGACCACCGCGTGCCAGACCATGCAGCAGAACGGCAACTACGTGAAGGGCGTCCAGTACGCCCTGAACAAGCTGCACGCGATCAGCAACGTCTACACCTACCTCGACGCGGCGCACCACGGCTGGCTCGGCTGGGACAGCAACTTCGGTCCGGCCGCGCAGCTGTTCGCCACCGTCGCCCGCGGCACGACGGCCGGGGTGAACAGCGTCGACGGCTTCGTCATCAACACCGCCAACTACTCGCCCACCACCGAGCCGTACCTGCCGGTCAACGACCAGACCCGCCAGTCGAAGTGGGTGGACTGGAACTACTACGTCGACGAGTCGACCTTCGGGGCGGCGTTCCGTCAGCAGCTCATCTCCGACGGTTTCCCCTCCGGCATCGGCATGGTCATCGACACGTCCCGCAACGGCTGGGGCGGTTCGAGCCGCCCGACCGGCCCGAGCTCGGCCAGTGACATCAACACGCAGGTCGACGCCGAGCGTGTCGACCGCCGGCCGCACGTCGGCGACTGGTGCAACCAGGCCGGCGCGGGGCTCGGCGCCCGCCCGACCGCGGCCCCGGCCGCCGGCTTCGACGCGTACGCGTGGGTGAAGCCGCCGGGCGAGTCCGACGGCGCCAGCAAGTCCATCCCCAATGACGAGGGCAAGGGCTTCGACCAGATGTGCGACCCGAACTACGGCGGCAACGTCCGCAACGGCAACAACCCGAGCGGCGCGCTGCCGGACGCCCCGCTGTCCGGTCACTGGTTCTCCGCCCAGTTCCACCAGCTCGTGCAGAACGCCTACCCGCCACTCTCCTGAGGACACGCGGCGGGCGGGGACGCCGAGGGCGTCCCCGCCCTTCGCGGGACGGAACGGCCGGGCGTGCCCGGCGTGATTCCACGACGCGCTCAGCGGTTCTTCCGGTGCGCGTCCTTGACGAGGACGATGGCCGTCATCTCCTCGATGAGCTTGCCGCGTTCTTCGGCCTTCGACGGGAGGACGCCGGGCGTCGTGCGCAGGAGCTGGGCGTGCCCCAGGTAGGCGGCGTAGGCGAGAGTGGCACGCCGTACGGCGACGGTGGGCGGCACACCGGTCTCGCCGAGCAGCCGCGCGACGTAGCCGATGCGACGTTCGGTGGTGCGTTCGACGGCCGCCGCGACGTCGGGGTGGTGCACGCCTCCGAGCAGTAGGAGTTGTCCGGGGTGCCGCGCGCTGCCCGCCGTCACGGCCGCGAACAGCCTCCGCACCTTCTCCTCCGGGGCGGCCTCCGAAGCCTCGAGCTCGGCGATCACATCGTGGGTCGCGACGGTCTCCCATCGCGCCAGCACGGCCCGCAACAGATCGTCGCGTGAATCGAAGTGCCAGTAGAACGACCCCTTCGTCGCGCCGAGGCTCCGCGCGATCGGCTGCACCGCCACGGCGTCCGGCCCTTCGTTCAGGAGCGCGTGGAGCCCTGCGGCGATCCAGTCCTCCCGGCTACGTCTTCCGCTCACGGTCGCTCCCATCGGTGGCGAAGCACCATACCGGGGCGTATGGTCAGGAACCATACCCTAGCGTATGGAGAGCAACCGAATGGAACCCACCGGCCTCGTCGCCTTCACACTCATCCCGCGGCCCGACTTCGCCGCCACCACGACCGTGTCGGCGGCGAACGCCGCGGACCACACCGCCGAGCGGTGGGCGCGAGAGATCTTCTCCGTCCCCGCGCTGCCGGCGTGGGTCAAGGCGCTGTTCGCGGGGCGTGAGGTCGCCGCGAAGCTGCTGCGCCTTCCCCCGGGGGATCCGGCGATGCTCGCGGTCGACCGGGTCGTCGACGGCGAGGCGGTCATCGACACGGACGACCGGCACCTGCGCTTCGTCGCCACGGTCCGCATCACGCCCGGCCTGGTTCACGTGACCACCGCGGTGCGGCTCAAGGGGTGGCGCGGCAAGCTGTACTTCGCCCCGGTGCGGCTGCTCCATGACACGGTGACCCGGGCAATGATGATCTCGGCTCTCCACCGTCTCGGCGGTCTCCGCACGTCGCCCGCCGCCGCGCGACCGTGAACGGTTCTACGGCTCGGGGCGCCGGCCGGGGGCGATGACGACCGGCCGGCGGTCACCACGACAGGCCGACGCGGTGGGCGGCGGCGTCCCAGGCGGACTCGTCGCCGCGTGGGCGGTAGGCGTTGAGGTCCTGGGCCCGTCGTACGAGGCGACGGCAACAGCCCGAGCGGCGCGCTGCCGGACGCCCCGCTGTCCGGCCACTGGTTCTCCGCCCAGTTCCACCAGCTCGTGCGGAACGCCTACCCACCGCTCTCCTGAGGGCACGCCGCGGGCGGGGACGCCGGGAGCGTTCCCGCCCGCCGCGCGTGCGGGGCTTGCGGGTTGTGAGGGTCGCTTTGAGCCGGCGGGAGCCTGGTAGGGGTGCCTCTCACAGGTGGAAGAACCGCGAGTGCGAGGCGCAATATCAGAGCAACAGCCGTCGGTTGTCACCGACGGCTGTTAGAAAGCCTCCCATGACTCGTCGACGGCAGATCAGTCTTGCCCAGCTTCTCGAACGCCTTGCGCACAAGGTGGCCGAAGCCGCACCGGAGGGATGGCGGCGCGGGCGGGTGAGCGCTGCGGGAAGCAGATCCCGGTCCTCCCAGTACGCCGGCTGGTACGAGCTGTCCGACGGCCGGACGGTCGGCATGGGCGTGGACGTCGTCGGCGATACGTACTGGGCGTTCTACTTCGGCAAGGTGGCACCGGGCCGGCTCGGCATCGAGCTCGTCGTCGAGGCGTCCGGCCGTTACGAAGCCTGCACCAGCCCGGCGGTCGAGCGCACGTTCTCCGCATCCGACCGGCTGCTTCTCGTGCTCGACCCGGAAAATCGCCCGCCCGAGCCGGGCGACGAACAAGAAGGGCCCGAGGACCCGACGTACGCGGGCGATCCGAACGAGGCCGTCCGGCTGTTCCGTGAGTACCTTCGCCTGCGCGCTGGGATCCTCGGACACGAGGGCTACCTGAGCCCGCCGCTGAGCGCGGCCTCACGGGCGCGGCTCCTGCAGGAGCACGACGTCGCGCTGCCGCCCGATCTGGTGGCCCTCTACGGCGAGGCCGACGGCGGGTACGACGAGGACATGCTCTTCGAGAACCAGACCTGGTTCGCACTGGCGCGCACGCTCGACCAGTCCCACTTCTGGGTTCCCACGCTGAAGTGGACGGACGACCCGCTGTGGTCGACGGCCCCCGACTCCGATCCGCCGGGAGCGGTGCGGCGGTCGGTGCACCGCGACGGATGGTTCAGGTTCGCCACGAACACCGGAGGCGACTTCCTCGCCGTCGACCTGGACCCCGGCCCCGCCGGGCGGCCCGGGCAGATCATCCGTCTCGACCGAGACCACGGGGCGTTCTACGTCGCCGACTCCGTCACCACACTGCTGAGACACCACGTCGACGCGCTCCGGCGCGGCGACTACACCCTCCGCACCAACGATCTCAACGCCTCGGACTTCGCAGGCCTCGACAACGCCCAGGACTTCGACGGTCTGGACCCGGAGGACCTCGACCCCGACCTGCTCGACCGGTACCTGGACCAGGAGGGCATGGATCGCGGGGACCTCCGCCTCTACTTGCGCGTCGAGACGGGGCTGCCGCGCAAGCGCCCCGCCACCGTCAGCGACACGACGCGTCGAGCGATACTCCCCGATAGCGATCTCCACCGCGACCTCGCATCCTTGCGTGAGGCTCCGATCGAGGCACTCCGGCTCACCCTCGGCTCATCCGAACCGGCGCCGACCGGCCGCGAATCGGCCGCCGGCGAACCGGTCGACCTGGCACCGCTGGCGGGTCACCCGACGCTGCGCGCCCTCACGCTCGTCTCGGAGCGCCCCGTCGACCCGTACGTACTGCTCACCTTCCCGCGGCTCCGCGGCCTCGACCTCTCCCGTGCCGAGGTCCACGGCATCGAGGTGACCGCGGGGCTCGACGGGCTGGCCCATCTCTGTCTCCGGTACGAGCAGTGGCAGGAGCTGCGGGAGCGGGCCAAGGGGCCATCGCTCCCGGCCGTCGCCCTGGGCGGTGTCGCGTCGCCGCGCGAAACGCACGCCTGGATAGAGCAGTTCGGGGCCGACGGCGAGTTCCACGAGGGGGACCTGAACTAAGCAGGTCGGGCGGTGACGCCTCGGCGTCCCGGAGGGCGCCTTATAGTAGGTTCCGACTATTAGGAGCCGGTGACTATATGGCGAAGCGGAAGATATCCAACACACTTGCGTTGGCCGTCCTGGGTCTGTTGCAGGAGCAGCCGATGCATCCGTACGAGATGGCGTCCGTCCTGCGGGAACGGCACAAGGACAGCAGCTTCAAGATCAACTCAGGCTCGTTGTACGACACCGTCGAGGCGCTGGCCCGGCACGGCTGGATCGAGCCGGTGGAGACCGAGCGCGACGGCAGGCGGCCCGAACGGACCGTGTACGCGCACACCGAACTCGGCCGGGACGAGTTCGTCCACTGGATCGACGAGCTCATCCGCACGCCCGTCGCGGAGTATCCGAAGTTCATGGCCGCGGTGTCCTACCTCGGCGCACTCGGTCCCGACGGCGCGGCGGACGCGCTGGCCGAGCGCGCGGACCAACTGCAGGCGCGGATCGTGGAGACCAGGGCCGTACTGGCCGAGACGGTCGGCTCCGGCCGGGTGCCCCGGCTGTTCATGATCGAGGTCGAGTGCGCGCTGCACGCCTGGGAGGCCGAACGGGACTGGACGCGGCGGACCATCGCCGAGATCCGCGACGGCAGCCTGTCCTGGCCCCGGGTCGAACGGGCCGAACAGGGATGGACCTGGTCCGCACCCGCGGACCAGAAAGGACGGAAATGACCGACGTGCTGATCGTGGGAGCCGGACCGGCCGGGCTCCTGCTCGCCTGCGAACTCCGGCTCGCCGGCGTCGACGCGGTCGTGCTCGAACGCCACCCCCGGCGGCCGGACTTCTGCCGGGGCTTCAACCTCAACGCCCGCGCCCTGGACCTGCTGGCGCGCCGCGGGCTCGCCGACCGGCTCATCGCCGAGGGCCGGCGGGTTCCGCACGCCGCGTTCTCCGGACTGCCGGTGACGCTCGGCCTCCCCGGCGCGCACACCGACCACCCGTACTCCCTGGGCATCCCGCAGACCCGGGTCGAGGAGGTCCTCGAGGTGCACGCCCGCGACCTCGGAGCCGACATCCGGCGCGGACACGAGCTGCGCGCCCTGGAGCAGGACGCGGACTCCGTCACCGCCACCGTCGCCACCCGCGACGGCGAATACCGCGTCCGGGCGGCGTACCTGGCCGGCTGCGACGGCGGCCGCAGCACCGTCCGCAAGCAGGCCGGAATCGACTTCCCCGGCACCGAGGCGACCCGCTTCTCCCTGCTCGGCGACGTCGAGCTCGCCGATCCCGGGGAGCTGCCGTTCGGCGTTCGTACGGGCCCCGGCGGGTCGGTGTTCGTCATTCCACGCCCCGGCTACGTCCGGATCATCACCGCCGACCCGCGACCGCCGGTGGACAAGGACGCCCAGGTCACCCTGGACCTGCTCCAGACCGCGGTGGACGACGCGCTCGGACGCCGTGTCGAGTTGCGCGCCCCGCGCTGGCTGACCCGGTTCGGCGACGCGGCCCGGCAGGCGTCCGCGTACGTCCGGGGCAGGGTCGTCCTGGCCGGTGACGCCGCGCACATCCATCCGCCGGCCGGAGCGATCGGCGTCAACGTCGCCCTGGACGACGCGTTCAACCTCGGCTGGAAACTCGCCGCCACCGTACGCGGGGACGCACCGGAGCACCTGCTCGGCAGCTACCACACCGAACGCCACGCGGCCGGCGCGCACGTGCTGGCCAACACGCGGGCCCAGGTGCTGCTCGCCAACGCGGGCGACCGGCTCGGGCCGCTCATCGATCTGCTCACCCGTGTCGCCGGCCATCCCGACGGCAACCGCGCCTTCGCCGAGGTCATCACCGGCCTGGACACCCGCTACGACATGAGCCCCGGCACCGACCATCCCTGGCTCGGCCGCCTGGCGCCCAACCTGACACTGGCCGTCGGCGACGGCGACACCGACCTCGCCACGCTGCTGGCCCCCGGCCGGGGGGTGCTCCTCGACCTGGCCGGAGGAAGCGCCGTCCCCGAGCCGGCCGCGCGATGGGCCGGCCGTGTCGACGTCGTCACCGCGGTCTGCCCCGGCCACCCCGAACTCCGCGCCCTCCTCCTGCGGCCGGACGGTCACACCGCCTGGGTGAGCACCACCGATCACGACGGCCTCGTCCAGGCGCTCCAACACTGGTTCGGTCCGTCGGGTAGCCCGCCTGCTGCGTAGTTCCATCACAGCCGCGATCACGTGGTCGTCCTGCTCGCCGGCGAACTCCGGAACGGGTCGCGCCGGTGCACGTGTTCACTCCAGGCGCCAGAGAGCGATGGTCTTCGCCTGGGCGCCGGCGGTGGCGACGGTGCGGCCGTCGGGGCTCAGGGCGAACTGCATGATGGTCCGGGTTCCGGGCCTGGTGACGGTGATGCCGCGGCCGGGGTGCTCCACGGTGGGCGGGGTCCCTGGGATGGTGACGGTGGCCCGCTTCTTGTGGGTGGTCGCGTCCCAGAAGTGCAGGCCCGAGTAGTCGGAGGTCACGACGGTGCGGCCGTCGGTGCTGTAGGCCAGGCCGGTGACGGAGCCGATGTGGCCGCCGAGCGGCCGGCCCTGTTCCTTGCCGGTGGCGGTCGCGAGAAAGCGGACCTTGCGGGAGTCGCTGTCGATGGCGAGGGTGGCGCCGTCCGGGCTGATCACGAGGTTCTGGGCACCGCCGAAGACGTCGAGCGACGGCTTGACCCGCCGCTTGCGGGCGGCGACGTCCCAGAGCCGCACGCCTTCCGAACCGGACTCGTCGACGCTGGCGAGCGTGCTGCCATCCGGGCTGAAGACCAGGATGTGGGCGCTGGCGTCTTCTGCGTCTTCCGACCCTAGGGGTTCGCCGGCCGGCCCACGGGTGACCGGATCGTAGAAGTGGATCCGCCCGTCGTCGAATCCGCTGGCGACGAAGGACTCGCCGTCCGGGCTGAAGGCGATCGCGGTGAACGCCTCGACCGAGTAAGAATCGGACCTGGCGATCTCCCCGAGCGGGCGCAGTGTCGCGGCGTCCCAGAACTGGGCCCGGTCCTCGCTGCCGGTCGCCAGCGTGCGGCCGTCGGGGCTGAAGGCGAGGGCCTTGAAGATGACGTCGGGGCTCCTCACGGGCGTGGCCCGCTCCTTGCGGTCGGCCACGTCCCACAGCCGCAGTACGCCGTTTTCCCGAGTTTCGATGGACGCCAGGGCCGTGCCGTCCGGGCTGAAGCGGAAGGCATCGATCTGGCCATGGTGCCCCTTGAGGGTGCCGAGCGCCCGCAGGGTGGGGTGTGCCGGGATGGCGACGGGCGGAGGTGTGCGCGGCAGAGGCGGAGCGGTGCTGGAAGCGGCGGCGCCCGTGCCGGCCCGCTTCGCGTGGCCGCTCCCACGATCATCGGAGCCGCCGCGGAAGACCGCGACCCCGGTGGGAACGGCGGCGCCCACGAGGACGGCGCCCACGCCGACGAGGAGACGGCGCCGCGTGACCGCCGGGGCCCCCGTCTCAGGTCGGTCCGACGGTGCGGCCGCCTCGTGCGCCGCTTGTGGGCCGCCGTCCGTCCGGGCCGTCGGCGGGGGTTGCTCGGGCGAACTCGGTATTCGGGGCGCGGCGGTCGACTCTTGGTGGGAGCGGTCGCCTTCGGCACGCTGCCGGTCGTTCCCAGGCCCCGCGTCCTGCGGCTGCTCGTCCATCTGGTCTCCCCCGCCCGGGTCTCGCTCGTCCTCGTCTCCCGGCGCACGGTAGGGGCGTGGTTTCGGGACCGGTCCCGTCGGCCCGGCCCAGGCCGGCGGTGCGGTCAGTACGACCGGTGCCCGGAGGTCTGGGGATCGGCTGAATCGGCGGACTCATTCTTGATCTTTGTCGAACGCCGGGGAGGCCGGCGGCGTCTGAGGGGGCATGAGCCCAAGCTGCGAACGGTGTGACGGGCCGCTGGTGCCCGTGGAGTACGGCATGCCCGTCGACGACGAGCCGTACCGGCGCCACGAACGTCGCGAGATCTACTTCACCGGCGGGTGCATGGGCGGGCCGGAGCCGTGGTGGTGCTGGTCGTGTGAGAAGCTCGCCGACCCCGAACCGCGTCCCCCGCACTCGCTGACCGTGGAGGGCTACCAGCTCTCCGTGCTCGGCGACATGCGCCGCATCGCTCCGGAGGCCCGCTTCGACCCGCCGGCGCCCTACGACGACCCGCCGGCTCACCTGGTGGAGGACGCCGATCAGTGGAGCGCGCTGGACATGCCGAAGATCAAGGACCTGGCGGCGATCCTGGGCGACCCGGTCAGCGGCGGCTCCCACCGGCACCGGTTCGCCCTTCCGCTGTGGCCCGATTTCTGGCTTGAGCACACGAGCCTGGACACCGAGGTCGCGCAGTACGTCATCGACCGGCGGTTCGTGCGCAGGTCGGGCGAGCCGATGCGGTCACCGGACGATCTGCGCCCGTGGTCCGTCCTGCGGCTGGAGGCCGAGGCGTTCTTCGGCTGGGAGCCCACCCGGATGCCCAACGCGTACTTCCACGTCGTGCCGTTCGAGCTCGAAGGACGCCCGGTGAAGGCGTATTTCGTCCATGACCTCCTCATCCAGGTCTCGAAGTCCTCGGAGGATTAGGTACGACACAGCCAGATCTGGGTGACCTGGAGGCGCAGGCGTCCAGGTTCCGGTGCCGCCGGACTGACCGGGACTGCGCGGCCGGGGGTCAGGACAGGCCGATGCGGTGGGCGGCGCGATCCCAGGCGGACTCGTCGCCGCGGGGGTGGTAGACCGTGAGGTCCTGGGTTCGGCGTACGAGATCGCGCGGGTCGGTGGTCAGGCCGTGCGCGCGGGCCTGGACCAGGGCGTTGCCGATGGCGGTCGCCTCGACCGGGCCCGCCACGACCGGCAGCCCGCAGGCGTCGGCGGTCAGCTGGCACAGCAGGGTGTTGCGCGCTCCGCCGCCGACCACGTGCACCACCTCGACCGGCCTGCCGGACAGCCGGGCGGCCTCCCGGATCGCGGCGCGGTGACCGAGGGCGAGGCTCTCCAGGACGCACCGTACGAGCTCCGCGCGTCCGGCCGGGGGTCGTTGGCCGGTGCGTTCGCAGTACGCGGCGATCCGCGCCGGCATGTCGCCGGGCGGGATGAAGGACTGATCACCGGGGTCGACGAGCGCGGCGAACGGTGGGGCCGCCGCCGCGGCGGCGAGCAGCTCCGGCAGGCGCTCCTCGGCGCGCCAGGCGCGCAGCGACTCCTGCAGCAGCCACAGGCCCATCACGTTGCGCAGGTAACGGATGGTGCCGCCGACGCCGACCTCGTTCGTGAAGCCGGCGATCCGGCTCTCCTCCGTCAGCACCGGGGCGGTCAGCTCCACCCCGGCCAGCGACCAGGTGCCGCACGAGACGTACCCGAAGCGGTCGTGTTCGGCGGGCACCGCGAACACGGCCGAGGCGGTGTCGTGCGAGCCGACCGCCGTGACCGGCAGCGACTCGGGCAGCTCGGTCTCGGCGGCGACGTCGGGCCGCAGGGTGCCGATGACCTCGCCCGGCCGCCGCAGCGGCGGGAAGATCTTCGTGGGCAGGCCGAGCCGGGTGATGAGGGGGTACGCCCAGTCGCCGGCGCGCACGTCGTACAGGCCGGTCGTGGAGGCGTTCGTCAGCTCCGCGCCGGCCTCGCCCGTCAGCCAGTACGCGAGAAGGTCGGGCACCATCAGCAGCGTGCGCGCCGACTCCGGGACCGGTGCGGACAGCAGCTGGTAGACGGTGTTGAACGGCAGGAACTGCAGTCCGCCGACGTCGTACAGGGTCTGCGCGCCCACCTCGGCGACGACGTCGTCCATGACGCCGTCGGCCCGGCCGTCACGGTAGTGGACGGGGTTGCCGATCAGGACGCCCGCGGCGTCGAGCAGCCCGTAGTCGACCGCCCAGGAGTCGACCCCGATCGACGCGATGCCCTCCGCGTTCCGCAGGCCGTCCAGCACGTGCCCGTACAGGCCGAGGACGTCCCAGTAGAGCGTGCCCGCCGCGCGAACGGGGCGGTTGGGGAAACGACGCGCCTCGCGAAGCGCCAGTTCGTCCTCGCCCACCCGGGCGATCATCACGCGCCCGCTGGAGGCGCCGAGGTCCACGGCGGCGAATGATCGCGGCTGCATGTCTCCCCAATCCGGCTCGGTGGTGCACAGGTCGGTGGCGGGCCAGGGCGGTCGGCCCGCGTCAGGCGTCGACGATCAGGATCGACAGGCGGCGCGGTCCGTGCACGCCCTCGACGCGGGACAGCTCGATGTCGCTCGTGGCCGACGGACCGGACACGAACGTGATGGGCCGGTCCGGCGACAGGCGCTCGATCGCCTCGGGCACGTCCGCGACGATCTGGGCCGTCTCGACGACGACCAGATGGACGTCCGGCACCAGGCTGAGCGCCCGCCGTCCCTGCCCGGGGCCGTGGTCGAGCACGACCGTGCCGGTCTCGGCGATGGCGACCGCGCAGCCGGTGACCACGCCGTCGAGCGCGTCGAGTTCCGCGACGGAGAGCGGCGGATCGTCTCGTACGGCGTCGAACCCGGCCGTCCACGCGTCGGGCAGCCCGGCCGGCACGGCGAACCGGCCGTCCGTCTCGCCCAGGGCCGCGGGCAGCTCGTCGCGGGCGATCCGCCGTACCTCGGCCCGGTAGTGGGCGGCGCGCTCGGCGAACAGGGCCACGACGTCGCCGTCGTGATGCCGGCGCAGATAGTGCCGGGGGATGGCGTCGTAGCCGGTCACGGGCGCGTCGCCGAGCCGGCGCAGGATCTCCTCACGGGCGCTCATCGGCGGCTCCACCAGTCACGGAAGCTCTCCGTCGGGGGGACGGGCGCGTCGCGGGTGTCGGTCCAGCGCGCCAGCGGGCCGGGCAGCCGCCCGATGAAGCCCCGCCGGCCGAGCACCCGTCCGGCCGTACCGGCCAGCCGCTGCCCGAACGCCAGCCGGGTGGGGGAGCGGAGCGTCCAGGCGGCGAACCGCATGGCGGCCCGCTCGGTACGGGCATGGACGGCGCGCGAGCGCAGGTGGACCAGCACCTCGGGGATGTCGATCGCGACCGGACAGGCCTCGAAGCACGCGCCGCACAGCGTCGAGGCGTACGGCAGCGAGTCGTCGACGGGCGAGCCGGCGCCGCGCAGCTGCGGCGACAGGATCGCCCCGATCGGCCCCGGGTACGGCGACCCGTACGCGTGACCGCCCGCCCGCTGGTAGACGGGGCAGACGTTCAGGCACGCGGAGCAGCGGATGCAGCGCAGCGCCTGGCGGCCCACCTCGTCGTCGCGCGTCGCGACGCGGCCGTTGTCGACCAGCACGAGGTGGAAGGTCTGTCCCTCCGTCGCGCCCGACCAGATCGACGTGTAGGGGTTCATCCGCTCGGCGGTGGAGGAGCGCGGCAGGAGCTGCAGGAAGACCTCCAGGTCGCGCCAGGACGGCAGGACCTTCTCGATGCCCATGACGGAGATGAGCGTCTCCGGCAGCGTGAGGCACATCCGCCCGTTGCCCTCGGACTCCACGACGACGAGCGAGCCGGTCTCGGCCACCGCGAAGTTCACCCCGGACACCGCCACCTTCGCGGCGAGGAACCGCTCGCGCAGGTGGGTGCGGGCGGCCTCGGCGAGACGCGCGGGATCATCGGTGAGGTCGTCGGGCGCCCCGGGCATCTCCCGGCGGAAGATCTCGCGGATCTCCGCCCGGTTCCGGTGGATCGCCGGAACCAGGATGTGGGAGGGGCGGTCGCCGCCGAGCTGCACGATCAGCTCGGCCAGGTCGGTCTCATGCGCGAGGATGCCGGCGGCGTCGAGGGCCTCGTTCAGGCCGATCTCCTGCGTGGCCATCGACTTGACCTTGACCACCTCGGTCTCGCCGGTGGCCTTGATCAGGTCGGTGACGACCTGGTTCGCCTCGGCGGCGTCGCGGGCCCAGTGCACCGTGCCGCCGCGGGCCGTCACCTGCTCCTCCAGCAGGCGCAGGTAGTGCCCCAGGTGCTCGATCGTGTGGTCCTTGATCTGTTTCGCGGTCTCCCGCAGCTCCGCCCAGTCGGCCAGCTCGCCGACGGCGGCGGCGCGCTTGGTGCGGATCGTGGTGGTGGCGTGCGCGAGGTTGCGGCGCAACTGCGTGTCGCGTACGGCCGCCCGTGCGGCGTCCGGAAAGGCGGGCATCCCCACATACGTCGGCATGGCCGCCCCGGCCGCGTCGTGGTGCGCCGGCACGGATGCACCTCCTCGTCTGGCTTTCATGGTGCGCTCGTTCAATCGGTGGCCGCCAGGATCTCGGCCAGGTGCAGGGTCCGTACGCCCGTCCGCAGCCGCGACAGCAGGCCGCCGATGTGGGCGAGGCAGGAGTTGTCCGCCGCGCAGACCACCTCGGCACCGGTCTGCCGGATCCGGGCGACCTTGTCGGCGCCCATCGCGGCCGACACGTCGGGGTTCTTCAGCGCGAACGTGCCGCCGAAGCCGCAGCACTCGGCGGCGTCCGGCAGCTCGACGAGGTCGATCCCGCGTACGGCGCGCAGCAGCCGCAGCGGCCGGTCGCCGACGCCGAGCGCCCGCAGGGAGTGGCAGGTCGGGTGGTAGGTCACGCGATGCGGGAAGTACGCGCCGACGTCCTCGACGCCGAGCACGTCGACGAGCAGTTCGGTCAGTTCGTGGACGCGAGGGCCGATCCGGCGCGTCTCCTCGGCCAGGCCGGGGTCGCCGACGGCGCGGGCGACGCGTACGTGGTTCTCGCGGACCATCCCGGCGCAGGACGCCGACGGGACGACGATCGCGTCGAATGGTTGGAACGTTTTAACGAAATCCCGGACGAGCGGCCCGCACTCCCGGTCGTACCCGGTGTTGTAGTGCATCTGCCCGCAGCAGGTCTGCTCGGCGGGGAAGACGACCTCGTGTCCGAGCCGCTCCAGGAGCGTGACCACCGCCTTGCCGGTGCCGGGGTAGAGGGTGTCGTTGAAACAGGTGACGAACAGGGCGATGCGCATGTCAGCGGCTCGATTCGCGGACGACGAGTTCGGGCTGGAACATGATCTGCTGGTGTGCGTGGCCGTCCGGGTCGTCGCACTCGTCCAGCAGCAGTTCGGTGGCGATCTTGCCGAGCTGGTACGTCGGCTGCCGGATCGAGCTGAGCGGTACGGTGCCGGCCGCGGAGAACTCGATGTCGTCATAACCGATCAGCGCCACGTCGTCGGGCACCTTCACTCCCGCCTGGGAGAGCGCGCGCAGGACGCCCAGCGCGAGCATGTCGTTGGCGCAGAAGATCGCGTCGGGTAGCCCGGCGGCCAGCAGTTTCTCCGCGGCGGCACGGCCGCCGTTCGCGTTCATCTCCGGGACGATCATCTCCTCCAGGGCCCGCACCGGCAGGCCGGCGGTGCGCAGCGCGCGTCGCGCCCCCTTCCGCCGCTCGCTGCACTGCCGGATCGCCATCGGCCCGGACACGTACGCCAGCCGTTCGGCGCCCCGGTCCAGCAGATGCGTCACGGCGAGGTCGCCGCCGGCCACGTCGTCGACGGACACCGAGCACAGGTCACCGGGCGCCGAGTGGTCGACGAGCACGACGGCGACGTCGCGGGCGCGCAGCGTCTCCACGCTCGCGAGATCCTCGCCCGCCGGGGTGATGAGCACTCCCCGGACCCGCTGTTCGGCCAGGACCCGCAGGTTGCGTGCCTCCTTCTCGAAGGACTCGCCGGAGTTGCACAGGATGACCGCGTGGTCGCGGTCGCTGACGACGTCCTCGACGCCGCGGGCGACCTCGACGAAGAAGGGGTTGCCGACGTCGAGCACGACCAGGCCGATCGCCCGGTTCTGCCCGGCGCGCAGCGTCGCCGCCGAGCCGTTGCGCACGAAGCCCAGATCGCGGATGGCCTGCTCGACGCGGTCACGCGTCTCCGCCCGTACCCGCTCGGGATGGTTCAGCACGTTCGAGACCGTGCCGGGAGACACGCCGGCCCGGCGCGCGACCTCCTTGATCCCCACGGTGCCCATGCCCAACGCCGGTACCTCTTCTCCGCGATCTGCTGGCGTTCACTGTGAACGACCTGATTAAAACGTGTCAACTCGCTCCCCGGGTGGCGGTCCGGCCGGCCCGACGGTGACCTTCTCGTTACCTCGATGGCGTTCTTCCTGGTCAGAGACGCAGTGAACGTGGCGTTTCCGGAAGATCACGACGATGTGACTCTTGACCGCACCGCACCCTCAGATCTACGGTCCCAGGTCAATCACGTTAAAACGTTTTTATCCCGTTCAACTTCCGGAGGAAGCATGAGCGAGTCGCCACCGATCCTCGCCTTGTCGAACGTCAGTAAGTCGTTCGGTGCGGTGCGGGCTCTGCAGGGCGTCTCCCTGGAGCTGCGCGGCGGAGAGATTCACGCGCTCGCCGGGGAGAACGGGGCGGGTAAGTCCACGCTGGTGAAGACCCTGGCGGGTGTGTATCGCCCTGATCAGGGACGGGTGTTGTTGGACGGCCGTCCTGTGGAGTTCCACGGTCCTGGTGATGCGCAGCAGGCGGGTGTCGCGGTGATCTATCAGGAGCCGACGTTGTTCCCGGATCTGTCGGTGGCGGAGAACATCTTCATGGGGCGTCAGCCGCGGGCGGGGTTCGGTCGTATCGATCGGCGTCGGCTTCGTGCGGAGACGGCGAAGCTGTTCGAGCGGTTGGGTGTGGTGTTGGATCCGGATCGTCCGGCGCGGGGTCTGTCGATTGCGGATCAGCAGATCGTGGAGATCGCGAAGGCGATTTCGCGTGAGGCGCGTGTGTTGATCATGGATGAGCCGACGGCGGCGTTGTCGGGGAATGAGGTCGCGCGGTTGTTCACGGTCTCCCGGACTTTGCAGGGTCAGGGTTGTGCGTTGTTGTTCATCTCTCATCGGTTGGAGGAGATCTTCGAGCTGTGTCAGCGGGTGACGACCCTGCGCGACGGGCGGTACGTCTCCACGGAAATGGTCGATGACCTTACGCCGGATGAGCTGGTCCAGCGGATGGTCGGCCGGGAACTCGACACGTTGTATCCGAAGCAGGAGGCCACGCTCGGCGATCCCGTTCTGGAGGTGTCGCGGCTGACTCGTGAGGGTGTGTTCACGGATGTGTCCTTCGAGGTGTGTGCGGGGGAGATCGTCGCGTTGGCCGGTTTGGTCGGTGCCGGGCGCAGTGAGGTGGCTCGGGCGATTTTCGGTGTCGATCGTTATGACGCCGGGACCGTGATGGTCGGCGAGGTCAGGTTGCCGGGTGGTAGCCCGACGGCTGCGGTGTCGGCGGGTATCGCGTTGGTGCCGGAGGATCGGCGTCAGCAGGGGCTGGTCATGGACGGCTCGATCGAGCGGAATATCGGTTTGACCACGCTGCGGTCGCTGCGGCGGGGTCCGGTGATCTCCCGGAAGGTCGAGCGTGATCGGGCGGCGGATTGGGCGATCCGGCTCCGGTTGAAGTACGCGCGCCTCAGCGACGCGGTCGGGGTGTTGTCCGGTGGTAACCAGCAGAAGGTGGTGCTGGCCAAGTGGCTGTCGACCGAGCCGTCGGTGTTGATCATCGATGAGCCGACCCGGGGGATCGATGTGGGCACCAAGGCGGAGGTGCACCGGTTGTTGTCGGAGCTGGCCGGTCAGGGGCTGGCGGTGTTGATGATCTCCTCTGATCTGCCGGAGGTGCTCGGTATGGCCGATCGGGTGCTGGTGATGCATGAGGGGCGGCTGGCCGCCGAGATCCCGCGGGATGAGGCGAGCGAGGAGAGTGTGATGGCCGCTGCGACCGGTCGTGCCCGGCAGGAGGCGGCGTGATGGCGGCTGTGACCGTTGACGCGGGTGGGCGCCGGCTCGTCGACACCGTTTTGCGGGCGCGGGAGTTGAGCATTCTCGCGGCGTTGGTCGTGCTGGTGGTCGTCACGACCGCGGCGAATTCCTCGTTCCTGTCCCAGCAGGGGGTCAAGGACATCTTCTTGAACGCTTCGATTCTGGCGTTGCTGGCGGTCGGGCAGACGATGGTGGTGGTGACCCGCAACATCGATCTGTCGGTGGGGTCGGTGGTGGGGCTGGTGGCCTTCGCCTCGGGCAAGTTCGTGCTCGGCCACGACCGCAACATCGTGGTGGTCCTTGTCGTGGGCGTGGTGATCGGTGCGGTGTGTGGGCTGGTCAACGGGGTGTTGGTCAGCTTCTTCAAGGTGCCGGCGCTGGTGGTGACGCTGGGCACCTTGTATGTGATCCAGGGGGCGGATTATTACTGGGCGCACGGGCAGCAGATCAACGCCGCTGATGTGCCTTCTTCCCTGCTGGAGCTCGGGAGCGGCAGTGTGCTGGGGGTTCCGTACCTGCCGTTGATCACGATCATCGTGATGCTCGCGGTGGGGTATTACCTGCGCTCGTTCCCCTCGGGGCGGGAGTTTTACGCGATCGGCTCGAATCCCGATGCGGCGCGGTTGGCCGGGATCGCGATCCGTAAGCGGATCCTGACGGCCTATGTGGTCAGTGGTGTGCTGGCCGGGCTGGCGGGGGTGTTGTGGCTGGCGCGGTTCGGCACGGTGGTGGCGGATGCGGCGCATGGGTGGGAGTTGAAGGTGGTCGCCGCGGTCGTCGTGGGTGGGGTGGCGATCGTGGGTGGTCTGGGCAGTGTGTACGGGGCGGTGTTGGGGGCGTTGTTGCTGACCACGATCGGCAGTGTGCTGGTGGTGTTGAAGGTCAATTCCTTCTGGCAGGACGCCATCGCCGGTCTGTTGTTGCTTTTGGCGATCAGCGTGGACCGTCTGTTGTCCCTGCGTGTCACCCGCGCGCTGCGAAGGAGGAACGCCCGCCATGGCGCCTGAAGCCCCCGTGAAGGATGCGGCCGTGCGACCGAGCATCGAGGCGCCCCGCCCGCTGACCCGGTTCGTCCGCTGGGACGTCATCGTCACCGCCCTGCTGATCGTCGTCTTTGTCGGCGGCGCGTTCGGCAGCTCGGATTTCGCCACCACCGACAACCTGTCCTTCGCTTTGGATGATCTATCGGAGATCGCGCTCATCGCGCTGCCGATGACGCTGCTGGTCGTGGCGGCGGAGGTGGACCTGTCGGTCGCGTCGGTGCTGGGCATGTCCAGCGCGGTGTTCGGCGCGCTGTGGGACGCCGGCTGGGCGATCGAGACGATCATCCCGCTGCTTGTGGTGATCGGTGTGGTGGCCGGGCTGGTCAACGGGCTGTTGGTCACCCGCCTCGGGCTGCCGTCGCTGGCCGTCACCATCGGCACGATGACGCTCTACCGTGGGCTGGCCTACGTCGTGCTGGGCACCAAGGCGGTGGCGGAGTTCCCGCAGAACTACGCCGACCTGGCCACCAAGACGGTGCCCGGCACCCCGATCCCGTACCCCTTCGCGCTCTTCATCGTGCTGGCCGTGCTCGCCGCGATCGTGTTGCACGCGACAGGGCTGGGCCGGTCGTTGTTCGCGATCGGCGCGCAGGAGGAGGCGGCGTTCTTCGCCGGTATCCGGGTCAAGCGCATCAAGCTGCTGCTGTTCGTGGTGTCCGGTGTGGTTTCGGCCTTCGCCGGTGCCGTCTACACGCTGCGGTACGGCAGCGCCCGTGCCGACAACGGCCTGGGCATGGAACTGACCGTCATCGCGGCGGTCCTGTTGGGCGGGGTCGACTTCGACGGCGGCAAGGGCACCCTCGGCGGCGTCGTCGCCGGTGTGCTGCTGATCGGCCTGCTCCGCAACCTGCTCATGCTCCGTGACGTCGCGACCGAGATCCAGTCCATCGTCACCGGCCTGCTCCTCATCGTCTCCGTGCTGACGCCGCGGATCGCGGCGGCGGTACGCGAGACACGACGACATCACCGCGGATCCCCGTCCGCCGCCTCCTCCTCCTGACCAGTGACCGAAGAAAAGGAACCCTCCATGATCAAGCGTCCCCTGACGGCCGTGGCGCTCACCGCCGCGCTCGCCGTCGGTGCCGCCGCCTGCGGCGGCACGACCAAGAACTCCTCCGCGGGCGACAACGGCGGCGCCGCCGCGACGAGCGGTGCGAAGGCGAACCCGAACGCTCCGCTGAAGAAGGACCTGAAGCTGGCGTTCCTGCCCAAGCAGGTCAACAACCCGTACGAGACGATCGTCGACAAGGCCGGCATCGCGGGGGCGAAGGAGTTCGGCGGCACCGCGAAGGAGGTCGGTCCGTCGGATGCGTCGGCCTCGTCGCAGATCTCCTACCTCAACACGCTGATCCAGCAGCGGCAGGACGCGATCCTCATCGCGGCCAACGACCCCAACGCGGTCTGCGGGCCGTTGAAGCAGGCCATGTCCCGCAAGATCGCCGTCGTGGCCTATGACTCCGACGCGGCCAAGGAGTGCCGGGACGTCTTCATCAACCAGGCGAGCTCGGAAGAGATCGGCCGCAGTGAGATCAAGGTCATGTCCGACCTGATCGGCGGCAAGGGCAAGATCGCGATCCTGTCGGCGACCGCGAACGCGACCAACCAGAACACCTGGATCAGCTTCATGAAGGAGGAGTTGAAGAAGCCGGAGTACTCCGGGATCCAGCTGGTGAAGGTCGCCTACGGCGACGATGATGACCAGAAGTCCTTCCAGCAGACCCAGGGTCTGCTCCAGGCCTACCCGGACCTGAAGGGCATCATCGCGCCGACCACCGTCGGCATCGCCGCCGCGGCCCGCTACATCGACAGCTCCAAGTACAAGGGCAAGGTCGCCGTCTCCGGTCTCGGCACCCCCAACCAGATGCGCAAGTTCGTCAAGGACGGCACCGTGCACAAGTTCGAGCTGTGGGACCCGGCGAACCTCGGCTACCTCGCCTCCTACGCCGCCGCCGCCCTCGCCTCCGGTCAGATCACCGGCGCCCAGGGCGAGAGCTTCAAGGCCGGCAAGCTCGGCTCCCGCACCATCGGCAAGGACGGTGAGGTCATCCTCGGCCCGCCGACCGTCTTCGACAGCAGCAATATCGACAACTACCACTTCTAGGACGCTCGGCGCGGGGCCGCCGGGCGCGGCCCCGCGCCGTCGCGGGAGGAGTCTCCATGGAGCGCGTGTGTTTCCTGCTGCGGGTCCGTAAGGACCGGCTGGAGGAGTACCGCGAACGGCACAAGGCGGTCTGGTCGGACATGCTGACCGCCCTTCGCGCGGCGGGCTGGCGGAACTACAGCATCTTCCTGCGCGACGACGGCCTGCTCGTCGGCTATCTGGAGACCGACGACTTCGACGCCGCACGCACGGCCATGGAGGGCACCGAGGTGAACGCCCGCTGGCAGGCGGAGATGGCGCCGTTCTTCGAGGACCTCGAAGGACAGCGCCCCGATGAGGGCCTGCTGCGACTGGACGAAGTGTTCCATCTCGACTGACGGATCGGGGATCACGAACCATGACAACGGACACGGCCCACGTCAAGGCTGCGCTGCGGAGTCAGCGCATCGAGACGCCGTCGTGGGCGTACGGCAACTCCGGCACCCGTTTCAAGGTGTTCGCGCAGGAGGGTGTGCCGCGTACGCCGCGGGAGAAGATCGATGATGCCGCGCAGGTGCATCGGTTCACGGGGGTGGCGCCGAGTGTGGCGCTGCACATCCCCTGGGACCGTGTGGACGACTATGCGGGGTTGGCCGCCTACGCGCGTGAGCGCGGTGTCCGTATCGGTGCGATCAACTCCAATGTGTTCCAGGACAACGATTACATGCTGGGGAGTGTCACCAACCCTGATCCGGCGGTGCGGAAGAAGGCGCTGGGGCATTTGCTGGATTGTGTCGACATCATGGATGCGACCGGGTCGGGGGATTTGAAGTTGTGGTTCTCCGATGGCACGAACTATCCGGGCCAGGATGACATCCGGGCTCGTCAGGACCGTCTTGCCGAGGCGCTGGCCGCCGTCTATGAGCGATTGGGTCAGGGGCAGCGGTTTTTGTTGGAGTACAAGCTGTTCGAGCCGGCGTTCTACAGCACCGATGTGCCGGACTGGGGCACCTCGTATGCGCACTGTGTGAAGCTGGGTCCGAAGGCGCAGGTGGTGGTGGACACCGGGCATCACGCGCCGGGTACGAACATCGAGTTCATCGTGGCGTTCTTGCTGCGTGAGGGGAAACTCGGGGGGTTCGATTTCAATTCCCGGTTTTATGCCGATGATGACCTGATGGTGGGGGCGGCCGATCCGTTCCAGTTGTTCCGGATCATGCATGAGGTGATCCAGGGTGGCGGGTTCACCGATGAGGTCGCGTTCATGCTGGATCAGTGTCACAACATCGAGCCGAAGATCCCGGGTCAGATCCGTTCGGTGATGAATGTGCAGGAGGCCACGGCCAAGGCGCTGCTCGTCGACACTGAGGCGTTGCGTGCCGCGCAGAACGCCGGTGATGTGCTGGGCGCGAACGCGGTGTTCATGGACGCCTACAACACCGATGTCCGTCCCCTCCTCGCGGAGTTGCGGGAGGAGATGGGGCTGGATCCGGACCCGATGGCGGCCTACGCCCGGTCCGGCTACTTCGAAAAGATCCGCGACGCACGCAAGGACGGCCAGGCGGCCGGTTGGGGGGCCTGAGAAGTGGGAATCGTCGACGACCTGCTGAAACGCTGTCACGAGCTGGGCTCCGACCCGCGCAACACCAACTACGCGGGCGGCAACGCCTCCGCCAAGGGCGTCGCCGAAGACCCGGTGACCGGCGGTGACGCCGAGCTGATGTGGGTGAAGGGCTCCGGCGGTGACCTCGGCACCCTCAAGGAGTCCGGCCTGGCCGTGCTGCGGCTGGACCGGCTGCGCGCCCTGGTGAACGTCTACCCGGGGGTCGAGCGCGAGGACGAGATGGTCGCCGCGTTCGACCACTGCGGGTTCGGCAAGGGCGGCGCGACGCCATCGATCGACACGGCCATGCACGGCCTGGTCGACGCCCCGCACGTCGACCACCTGCACCCGGACTCGGGCATCGCGATCGCGACCGCCGCCGACGGGGAGGAGCTGACCCGGCGGATCTTCGGCGACCGGGTCGTGTGGGTGCCCTGGCGGCGGCCCGGCTTCCAGCTCGGCCTCGACATCGCGGCGTTCAAGAAGGACAACCCGCAGGCCATCGGCTGCGTCCTCGGCGGCCACGGCATCACCGCGTGGGGCGAGACGAGCGAGGAGTGCCAGGCCAACTCCCTGGACATCATCCGGACCGCCGAGGCGTACATCGCCGAGCACGGCCGCACCGACCCGTTCGGCGAGGAGATCCACGCGACGCTGCCGGAGGACGAGCGGCACGAGCGGGCCGCGGCGCTGTTCCCGCTGATCCGGGGCCTGGCCTCGACCGACCGGCCGCAGGTCGGCCACTACACCGACACCCCCGAGGTCCTCGACTTCGTGGCGCGGGCCGAACACCCGCGCCTGGCCGCGCTCGGCACGTCCTGCCCGGACCACTTCCTGCGCACGAAGGTCCGTCCGCTGGTGCTGGACCTGCCGCCGGACGCGCCGCTGGAGCAGGTACGCGACCGGCTGCGTGAGCTCCACGCCGCCTACCGGGAGGACTACCGCGCCTACTACGAGCGGTACGCCACCGAGAACAGCCCGGCGATGCGCGGCGCGGACCCGGCGATCGTGCTCGTGCCCGGCGTCGGCATGTTCAGCTTCGGCAAGGACAAGCAGACCGCGCGGGTGGCGGGGGAGTTCTACGTCAACGCGATCAACGTGATGCGCGGTGCGGAGGCACTGTCCTCCTACGCCCCGATCCCCGAGTCGGAGAAGTTCCGCATCGAGTACTGGGAGCTGGAGGAGGCCAAGCTCCGCCGCATGCCCAAGCCGAAGGCCCTCGCCACCCGGGTGGCGTTCGTGACCGGCGGCGGTTCCGGCATCGGCGCCGCCACCGCACGCCGCCTGGCCGCCGAGGGCGCCTGCGTCGTGGTCGCCGACCGCGACGCCGCCGCGGCCGAGAAGGTCGCCGCCGAACTCGGCGCGTCCGCGCTCCGGGCGACGGACGTGGCGACATCGGTCGCCGTGGACGTCACCGACGAGGCCCAGATCACCGCGGCGCTACGCGCGGCCGTGCTGGCCTTCGGCGGCATCGACCTGGTGGTCAACAACGCCGGCCTGTCGTTGTCCAAGCCGCTGCTGGAGACCAGCGTCGCGGACTGGGACCTGCAACACGACGTCATGGCACGGGGTTCGTTCCTGGTCTCCCGTGAGGCCGCGCGTGTGATGATCGAGCAGGCGATGGGTGGGGACATCGTCTACATCGCCTCGAAGAACTCGATTTTCGCCGGGCCGAACAACATCGCCTACAGCGCGGCCAAGGCCGACCAGGCGCACCAGGTGCGGCTGCTGGCGGCCGAGCTCGGGGAGCACGGCATCCGGGTCAACGGCATCAACCCCGACGGTGTCGTGCGGGGTTCGGGGATCTTCGCGGGCGGGTGGGGCGCCAAACGCGCCGCGGTCTATGGGGTGCCCGAGGAGAAGCTGGGTGAGTTCTACGCCCAGCGGACCCTGCTCAAGCGCGAGGTGCTGCCCGAGCATGTCGCGAACGCCGTCTTCGCCCTCACCGGCGGAGACCTCACCCACACCACCGGCCTGCACATCCCCGTCGACGCCGGGGTCGCAGCCGCCTTCCTCCGCTGACCGTCGCGTGCGGGGCGGCGCCCGCCGCCCCGCACGCCTCATCCCGTCGACCACGCCGCTCTCCGCCGACACCGTCAGGCGCCCCCCGCCCGCGCCTTCGCTCATCGACATCCGACGCCACCACACGCCGCCCGCCGGCCACATCGGGGTTCTTCATTCGACCGCATCCAGAAAGGGAGCCAAGGATGCGACTGGTTTCGAAGCTTCGACCACGCCCCCTGAACCTTCTCGCCTGCCTCGCGCTGGGCGTGACGAGCACGGTCGTGGCGCTGTCGCCCGCCAGGGCCGACGGCCAGGCATCGCCCTCGGCGGACGCTGCGAAGATCCTCGCTGGTCTGCCCTCGGCCGACTGGCGCCGCTACGTCCAGGGCACCTCGCACCGCGAGATCTCCCCGGTGCGGGTCATCTCCACGACCGGCGACGTGACGAACCCCGGCGGCGTCCTGGGCGCGGGCACGACCACCCTGCGCCGTGAGGCTCCCAAGCCCAAGCCGGCCTGGCCCTCCGGCACCACGGCGACCGCGTCGTCGTACCACGACCCCAACGGCGGCAACGACGGCACGCCCACCTCGTACGAGCCCGGCCACGCCGTCGACGGCGACACCAGGACGTTCTGGAACGACGCGACGGCGGACACCTATCCGGCCTGGCTGCAGATCACCAGTCCCACCCCGGTCAAGCTGCCGGGCATCACCGTCCTGTCCAACGCCGACGGGGTGCCGATGGACTTCACCGTCGCCACCTGGAACGGCTCGGACTGGGTGACCCAGGCGACGGTCACCGGCAACACCGACGTCCAGCGGGCCGTGACGTTCCCGCAGGAGGTCGAGACCGGCCGGGTGCGGATCACGGTCACCAAGGACCAACCCAGCTCCAAGGGCGACTACACCCGGATCAACGAGGTCTATCCCGGCGTCGTCGCCGACCCGCCGCAGGCGAGCGTCACCCTCGACTTCGGCAAGGTCGTCGTCGGCTACCCGAAGATCGGCTTCGGCGGCGCGTCCGACGACCACCCCGGCGTTCGGCTGGCGTTCTCCGAGACCCGGCAGTACCTCACCGACCGCTCCGACTTCACCCGCTCGGACTTCTCCGGCGGTCCGGGCACCGACCAGTACGCACCGCCCGGCAAGCCCACCACCTGGACCGACACCAAGGGCTGCCAGAGCGGCACGAAGGTGTGCGCGGACGGACTGCACGGCTTCCGGTACCTGAAGATCAGCCTGGACGCCCTGGCGGGCGACGCCCCCGCCGCACAGCCGTACGGCACCGTGAAGATCAAGAATGTCGCGCTGGAGTCGACCGCGCTCGATGGAGGGCCCGGTGCGTACAAGGGCTGGTTCGAGTCGTCGGACCGGAGTCTCAACCAGTACTGGTACAACGCCTCCTACACCAACGAGTTGGTCACCGACACGTTCCGTCCGACCGACGTCGAGCCCCGGAACGCCGACAGCCCCTCCCTGGACGGCAAGCTCGTCCTGCACGACGGCGCCAAGCGCGACCGTGACCCGTACGTCGGCGACGTCGCCGTGTCGGGCCGCACCGACTACCTCACCCACGCGGTGCCGCAGGCCGCCCGCAACGTCCTCGCCGACCTGGCCGACCACCAGCGCGCCGACGGCTGGATCCCGCCGGCGTCCATCAACGGCTACACCCTCCCGCTGTTCGACTATCCGCTGTGGTGGGTGACCTCCAGCTCGGACTACGTCCTCTACACCGGCGACACCGGCTACGCCAGGACGTACTACCCGAACCTCGTCAAGACGCTCGACGCCTGGTACCCCTCGGTCACCGACTCCCGCGGCCTGCTCTCCAAGGGCCTGAACGGCACGAACGGCTACGGCGACTACGCGTTCCTGCCGCGCACCGGCGAGGTCACCTACTACAACGCCCTGTACGTGCAGGCCCTCAAGGACGCCGCCGGCCTGGCGCGAGCCCTCGGCCACGCGGCGGACGCCGACCGCTGGGAGCAGCGAGCGGGGACCGTCGCGAGCGCGATCAACACCTACCTTTGGGACGCCCGGACCGGCGCGTACCTGGACTCGGGCACCGGCGCGGTGCGCCACGGACAGGACGGCAACGGCCTGGCGATCCTGGCGGGCGTCGCCTCCTCCGACCGGGCCGCCGCCGCACTGGACCACCTGGCGAAGACCACCGCCCAGCCGTACGGCAACGCCTTCATGGACAACGACACGCTCGTGTCCGACGGGAGCGAGCGGGTCTACGCCTTCACCTCCTACCCCGAGATCCAGGCGCGTTTCCTCACCGGCCAGGCGGACTCCGCGATCGAGGAGATCAAGCGTCTCTACGGCTGGATGACGAACCACGACCCCGGCATCACCGACTGGGAGGGCATCGGCTCGGGCGGCTCCCTGTACGAGGGTGCCTACACCTCCATGGCGCACGGCTGGTCGACCGGCGTCGTGCCCGCGCTCAGCAACGACCTGCTCGGCGCAGCGCCGACCGGACCGGGCTTCGCCACCTGGACGGTACGGCCGCACCCGGGCTCGGTGACCTGGGCCCGCGGGCAGCTGCCCACCCCGCACGGTGCGTTCCGGGTGACCTGGGCGCAGGGCCGTGGAGCCGCCTTCACCCTCAGGGTCGACGCCCCGCCTGGCACCTCCGGCGACGTCGCGGTGCCGACCGGCGGAAAGCGGGTCACCGTCCGCGTCGACGGCAAGGTCGCCTGGGACGGCGACGCCCCGAGTACCCATCAGGCGACCGACGCCGGCGGCTACGTCACCCTGCACGGCGTGGCCGGCGGATCGCACACCGTCCAGGTGATCGCGCGCTGAGCACCCGGATTCACGAGCCGGTGCGCCGCGGCGCATGAGACCGGCGGTGGGTTCGCGGCCATGGCCGCCGCGGGCCCGCCGCCACCAGATCTAAGGAAAACTCATCGATGAAGACCCCTTCGTCGCCCGCGGGCGGGTTCAGCCGCCGCGGCTTCCTCCTGACGGCCGGGACCGCGGCGGCGGGTGCCGCGCTGGCCTGGGGCTCACCGCTCGGTGAGACCGACGCCCGCGCCGCGGCCTCCGGGACGGCCGGCCGGTTCGCCCGGCCCGACGTGTCCGTGGCACCGAAGTTCCGCTGGTGGTGGCCTGACGGCAACGTCGACCCGGCGGAGATCCGCCGGGAGGTCGACCAGATCGCCGACGCGGGTTTCGCCGGCGCGGAGATCGCCGCGGTCCATCACAGCATCTCCGACAAGTCGGTGCTCGATCCGGCCGGTCACGGCTGGGGCACCCCGGCCTGGGTCGACGCCGTCGAGGCCGCGCTCGACCAGGCGCACAGGCGCGGCGTGACGATCGACCTCACCATCGGCCCGTCCTGGCCCGCCGCCGTACCGACGATCACGCCCGACGACACCGCCGCGGTCAAGGAGCTGGCGTACGGCTCGGTGAGCGTGGCGGCCGGCGCGACCTACACCGGCCCGGTCCCGGCTCCCGTGGTCGCGCCCGCCTCGGCGGTGACCGTACAGCGGCCGATCCTCGTGCAGGCGGTGCGCACCGAGACGGCCAACTCCACGAGGAAGGAGACCGGGCTGGACCTGTCGTCCGTCCAGGACCTGACCTCGAAGGTCGCCGACGGGCAGCTCTCCTGGACCGCGCCGTCCGACGGCTCCTGGCTGATCATCGGCCACTGGGAGCGGGGGTCGGCCCAGACGCCCGAGTCCGGCCCGCACACCGTCCCGGCGGCCTACGTCGTCGACCACTTCAGCGCGGCCGGAACCCGGGCGGTGACCGACTACTGGGAACGCCACATCCTCACCTCGGACGTGCGCCGGCTGATCGGGAAGGCGGGCGCCACGCTCTTCGAGGACTCGATCGAGATCGAGACCAAGGCGCTGATGTGGACCCCGGACCTGCCCGCCGAGTTCAAGAAGCGCAAGGGCTACTCGGTGCTGCCGTACCTGCCCGCCATCACGCAGAACAAGGGCGACCAGGTCTTCGCCTACGAGGCCGCGACGACCCGGCGGATCCGCTACGACTACTGGGACGTGATCTCCCAGCTCTTCAACGAGAACCACCTCACCGCGCTGCGGAAGTGGGCGCACTCGATCGGCCTGGAGATGCGCTGCCAGCCGTACGGCGCGCAGACCGACGCGATCGCCTCGGCCGCGATCCTCGACGTGCCGGAGGGCGAGTCGATCGGGTTCCACAACCTCGACGACTGGCGGACCCTGGCGGGCGGCCGGGACATGGCCGGCCGGAAGGTCCTGTCCGGCGAGATGGGCGCCTACACGGGCGGCGCGTACAACACGACCTGGAAGAAGTTCCTGCTCACCGCCGGTGGCGCGTACGCGGCCGGGCTGAACCGCAGCGTCATCCACGGCTTCTCCTACGCCACCGCGCCGGGCGTGAAGTGGCCCGGCTACGCCGCCTTCACCCCGTATGGAGGGAACATCGGATACGCAGAGTCGTGGGGGCCGCGCCAGCCCACCTGGCGTCACATCCAGGACATCTCCGGATACCTGAGCCGCCTCCACCAGGTGCTCCAGTCCGGCACGCCGCGCGTCGACGTGGCGATCTTCCGGCAGACCGGCTACTCCAAGACCGGCATCGGCGCGTCCTGGTTCACCGCGAGCGGCATCCCGCTCGGCTGGACCCACCAGTTCATCAGCGCGCCACTGCTCGACCTGCCGAACGCCGAGGTCCGCGGCGGCCGGCTCGCCCCCGACGGCCCGCGGTACAAGGTCGTGTTCGTCGAGGGCGACCACTTCTACAACCTGGACTGCACGCTGCAGCTCGGCGTCGCCGAGAAGCTGCTGAAGTTCACCCGGGCCGGGCTGCCGATCGTGCTGCTCGGCGACTGGTCCGCGCCCGTGGTGCCGGGCCTGGGGTCCGACGCCGAGAACGCCCGGCTGCGGTCGGTCGTGGCCGATCTGATCCAGCAGCCGAAGGTCAAGGTCGTCGCCGCCGCGACCGACGTCCCGGCCGCCCTCGCCGCCCTCGGCCTGACCCCGGACGTGACCTACGCGCAGAACTCCACGCTGCTCAACTTCCACCGTCACGACGACGGCGCCGACTACTACTACCTGTGCAACGGCAAGCACGCCGAGACCGTCAAGCCGCCGGTCGCCGCGATCGACCACCTGGTGTCCTTCACGCGGACCCGCGAGAACGCGGTGCCCCACCTCCTCGACCCCTGGACCGGGGACGTGCGGAGGATCGCCCTCTACGCCGAGGACGGCGACAAGGTCACCGTGCGGGTCGCCCTTCAGCCGGGCGAGGTGATGGTCGTCGCGCTGGCGAGCCCCGGCAGCCTCGGCGACGCGCCCGGACGGGCGCACGCCACGAGCACCGAGGCCCCCGAGGTGCTGTTCGCCGACGGCCGGCTCGTGGCCCGCGCGACGGCGGCCGGCACCTACGCGACCACCCTGTCCACCGGCCGCACCGTACGGACGGAGATCCCGGACGTTCCCGCGCCGATCACCCCGGCGAGCTGGCGGCTGGAGGTCGAGGACCTGCGACCCGGCGCGTCCGCGACCGAGACCGAGACGGTCGTCCACCGGCTGACCCTCGACACGCTGCGGCCGTGGCCGGACATCCCCGAACTGGCGGACGTCTCGGGCATCGGCCGCTACACCACGACGGTCGAGCTGCCCCGCCCCTGGACCGGTGCGTACGGCGCGTACCTGGAGCTCGGCCAGGTCTTCGACACCTGCCGGGTCACGGTCAACGGCCGGCGGCTGCCGGGGGTCGACCAGATCAACCCGGTCGTGGACGTCGGCCCGTACCTGCGGGCCGGGGCCAACACCATCACCGTCGAGGTCGCGACGACCCTGAACAACCGGCTGCGGGTCTCCGACCCGGCCGTGTACGGCGGGGCGTCCCGCCAGGCGTACGGCCTCATCGGCCCGGTCCGCGTCGTCCCGTACGCGCAGGCCGTCATCGCCTGACGACGGGCCGAGCCGAGAAAGCGCTCGGCGCGGTCGCGCGGATCCCCCTCTCCCCGCGACCGGCCGGACCCCGGACCTCTTCTCTTCCTCTCCCAGCCACAGCGAGGTATTTCGCATGAGCCCCTGGAAACGACGTCACCGTCTTCCGCTCACCGTCGCCGGACTGGCCGCCCTGGTGGCGCCCGCCCTCACCGTCCCGCCGGCGCTCGCCGGAACCCCCGCGAAGGCGAGCGCGGCGCGGCCGTGGGACGCCTACAACCTCTCGCCGAAGACCCGGACCGTACGGCCCGTCGCGGTCTACAACACCAACGGCACCGTGACCGACCCGTCCGCCGTGCTCAAGGGCGGGCCGACCCGGATCAGCGGCAACGGCTCCTACGTCACGCTGGACTTCGGCAAGGAGGTCGGCGGCATTCCCACGCTGCACTTCGCCGGCTCCGACGGCGCGCAGCGGGTCGGCCTGGCGTTCAACGAGTCCTCCGACTACGTGGCGGACGTCGTCTCCGACTCCTCCACCGGCGGGCCGCGCAGCAACGACGGCATCCTGTACGCCGACGTGAACGGCCGGACCACCTACACCACGCCGGCCAGGTACCTGCGCGGTGGGTTCCGCTACCTGACGATCCTCCTGGACTCCGCCGGGAGCGTGGATCTCGACGGCGTTTCGGTGTACTTCACCTCCGCGCCGGCGATGAAGCACCCCGCCGACTACGCCAACTACTTCTACTCCAGCGACTCTCTGCTGAACCGCATCTGGTACGCGGGCGCGTACACGATGCAGCTCAACACCATCGACCCGAAGACCGGCCGCATCTGGGAGGCGCCCGACGCCCTGTGGGACAACACCGGCGACGTCGGCGTGGGGAACACGATCCTCGTCGACGGGGCGAAGCGCGACCGCACCGTCTGGCCGGGCGACCTCGGCATCGAGATCCCCACGGCGTACGCGGCGTTCCACGACACCGTCTCGGCGCGCAACGCGCTCACCACGATCTACCAGCACCAGAAGGACACCGGGGAGCTGCCGTACTCCGGGCCGATGATGAACAAGTACGGCTCCGACACCTACCACCTGTGGACCCTTTCGGCGAGCTATGACTACTACCGCTACACCGGCGACAGGACGTGGCTGGCGAGCGTGTGGGACGACTACAAGCGCGGCGTCGGCTACAGCCTCGCCAAGGTCGACGCGAACGGCCTGCTGTCCATCACCGGCACCGGCGACTCGGTGCGCATCCTCACCAAGGGCGAGAACTTCACCGCCAACGTCCTGCTGTGGCGGGTGCTGACGACCGGATCGGAGCTGGCCACCGCCGAGGGCGACACGACGCTCGCGGCGTCGTACGCGAGCAAGGCCGCCGCGCTGCGCACCGCCGTCAACGCCACGTTCTGGGACGACAGCGTGGGCGCGTACAAGTACTACCCGGACCAGACGATCCACCCGCTGGACGGCAACTCCCTCGCGGTCTGGTACGGCCTCGCCGACGCGGACCAGGCCCAGCGGATCAGCTCCCAGCTGACCGGCGACTGGAACGACGTCGGCACCACCGCCCCGGAGAACAAGGGGAATCCGGGCGTGTTCTCGGGCTCCATGGAGGTCAACGCGCACTTCGCGGCGGGCGGCCAGGCCGCCGACCAGGCCGGTGTCGACCTGATCCGCCGCGAGTGGGGCTACATGCTGAGCAACCCGCACGGTACGCGGAGCACCTTCTGGGAGGCCTACCGGGCGGGTGAGACGTGCCTGTTCTGCAGCAGGTACACCAGCCTCGCGCACGGCTGGGCGACCGGGCCGACGCCCGCGCTGAGCTTCTACGTGCTCGGCGTCGCCCCCGACACGCCCGGCGGGCGCACGTTCCACTTCGTCCCGCACGTCGCCGACCTGAGCTTCACCCAGGGCCGGGTCACCACGGAGTACGGGCCCGTCGACGCCTCCTGGCGCATCCACAAGGGCGCCTACAGTGCCAAGCTCGCCGCGCCGAAGGGCACGACCGGCCGCGTCGGCGTTCCGGCCCTCGGCAAGAGGATCCAGGTCTTCGTCAACGGGCACCTCGCCTGGAACGGCACCCAGGGCACGGCGTACGGCGCGCACGCCGACGGCGACTACGTCTACCTCGAAGGCCTGCACGCCGGTCACTACACGATCAAGACCAAGCCCGTGGGGGCCAAGTGAGCACGCGCTTCTCGCGGCGCGGGTTCCTCGGTGTCGCCGGCGGAGCGGTCGCGGCCGTCGGTCTGGCGTCGCCGGCGGCCCTGGCCGCCGACGGCGGCGCGGCGTCGGCGGCGCCGCCCGTCGTGCCGTTCCCGCTGAGCGGTGTCGCGCTGCTGGCGAGCCGGTTCCACGACAACATGACCCGGACCTGCGCGTACCTGAAGTTCGTCGACGCGGACCGGCTGCTGCACACCTTCCGGCTGAACGTCGGCCTGCCCTCGACGGCCGAGGCGTGCGGCGGCTGGGAGGCGCCGGACGTGCAGCTGCGCGGCCACTCCACCGGGCATCTGCTGTCCGCGCTCGCCCAGGCGCACGCGAACACCGGTGACGACGCGTACGCCGCCAAGGCCCGCTACATCGTCGGCGAGCTGGCCAGGTGTCAGGCGGCGGCACCGGCCGCAGGCTACGGAACCGGGTATCTGTCCGCCTTCGAGGAAAAGGTTTTCGCGCAGCTGGAGGCGGGCGGGAGCCCCTGGGCCCCGTACTACACCCTGCACAAGATCATGGCGGGGCTGCTCGACCAGTACCGGCTGAGCGGTAACGAGCAGGCCCTCGACGTGCTCAAGGCGATGGCGGCCTGGGCCGACGCCCGTACCGCCAAGCTCACCCACGACCAGATGCAGAGCGTGCTGCGCGTGGAGTTCGGCGGTATGAACGAGGTCCTGGCCGATCTCTACCTGCTCACGCGCGACCCGGCGCACCTGCGCGTCGCACGGCGGTTCGACCACGACGCGGTGTTCGACCCGCTCGCCGCCGGGCAGGACCGGCTGGCCGGCCTGCACGCCAACACCCAGATCCCGAAGATCATCGGCGCGGTGCGCGAGTACGAGGCCACCGGTGAGGTCCGCTACCTCGCCATCGCGCGGTTCTTCTGGGACACGGTCGTCCACCACCACAGCTACGTCATCGGCGGCAACAGCAACGCGGAGCTGTTCTGCCCGCCCGACCAGATCGCCTCCCAGCTCGGCGAGAACACCTGCGAGAACTGCAACAGCTACAACATGCTCAAGCTGACGCGGCTGCTGTTCTTCCACGACCCGCGCCCGGCGTACATGGACTACTACGAGCAGACCCTGTACAACCAGATGCTCGGCGAGCAGGACCCCGACTCCGCGCACGGGTTCTGCACCTACTACACCGGCCTGTGGGCCGGCACGCAGCGGCAGGTGAAGGGCGGGCTCGGCGCCGACCCGGGCAGCTACAGCAGCGACTACACCAACTTCTCGTGCGACCACGGCACGGGCATGGAGACGCACACCAAGTTCGCCGACTCCATCTACTTCCGTACCGGCGACACTCTCTACGTCAACCTGTTCATCCCCTCGGAGCTGACCTGGTCCGAGCGCGGCGTCCGCATCCGGCAGGAGACGGACCACCCGCGCGAGGACACCACCCGGCTCACCGTCGGCGGCGAGGGGCGGTTCGCGATGAAGATCCGCATCCCCGGCTGGACCCGTCACGCCCGGGTCCGGATCAACGGCCGGGACACCGGCGCGGCCCGGCCCGGCACCTACCACACCATCGAGCGGCGCTGGCGCGACGGCGACACCGTCGAGGTGACCCTGCCCATGGCCCTGACCTGGCGCAAGGCGCCCGACAACCCGCGGGTCCAGGCGGCCACGTACGGCCCGGTCGTCCTCGCGGGCGGGTACGGCACGACGCGGCTGGACACGATCCCGGCCATCGACCCGGACTCGGTGAAGAAGGGCGCCGGCCTGACGTTCACCGCGACGGCGGACGGCGCGGGCGTGACCCTCGTCCCGTTCCCGGAGGTCCAGCACCAGCGCTACACCGTGTACTGGGCGGTGCCGCCCGCCTCGTCGCGGCCCCGCCTGATCGCCTCGTACCCCTTCGGAGAGGGCGGCGGCACGACGTCCAGGGACGCCACGGGCACCTGGCCGGACGCCACCCTCGCCGGCGGTGCGACCTGGACGGGTGACGGCGCGGTCGCCCTCGACGGCCAGAGCGGCCACGTCGTCCTGCCACCCGGCCTGATCAGCGGCCTGGACGCCCTCACCGTCACCGCCTGGGTGAATCCGGACGAGCTCGCCAACTCCGCCCGCGTCTTCGACCTGGGCTTCCACAAGAACACCTACATGTTCCTCACCGTCCGTACCGGCCTGGGCAAGGCCCGCTTCGCCATGAAGATCGCCGGGATGGACGGCGAGGACTATGTCGACGCCGCCGGCCCGATCCCGGCCGGCACCTGGACCCACGTGGCCGTCACCATCGCCGGCGGCTCCGCGGTGCTCTACTTCGACGGCGCGGAGACCGGCCGCAACGACGCGCTCGTGATGAGCCCGCTGCTGCTCGGCGCGACCCAGCTGAACTACCTCGGCCGCTCGCAGAACAGCAGTCACCCCTACCTGCACGGCCGGATCGACGACTTCCGCGCGTACAACCACGCCCTCAGCGCCGCCGACGTCGCGGCGCTGCACGCCGAAGGAAGGACCTCGTGACCGGCACACCCCTGCGGCGGCTCGCCGCCGTGACCGCGATCATCGCCGCGGTCGGCGCGGCGACGGCCGTACCCGCCGTCGCCGCCGGCCGCCCCGCCGTCACCGGACTGCGCGCCGGCGACCTCACCGAGCCGCTCGGTATCGAGGACACCACCCCGCCGCTGACCTGGCGGCTGGGCGACACCGGCCGGAACGTCACCCAGGCGGCGTACCAGATCCAGGCCGCGACCAGCGCGGACGGGCTCAGGCATCCCGACCTGTGGGACACCGGGCGCGTGGCCTCCGCCGCTCAGCGTGTCGACTACGCGGGGAAGGCGCTCGGCAGCCGCACCCGCGTCTACTGGCGGGTCCGCGTGTGGAGCGCGCACGGCGGTGCGTCGGACTGGAGCGACCCGGCCTGGTTCGAGACCGGCCTGACCTCGGCCAAGGACTGGTCCGGCCAGTGGATCACCCACCCGGACTGGCGGTTCAAGGAGAAGCGGCCCACCCCGATCACGGTGAAGCTGCCCGAGACGACCGCCCGGTACGTCCGGCTCGACGTGACCAAGCTGGGCCTCCCGTTGGTGGAGAACCTGCCGGACAAGACCTACCGGTTGCAGCTCGCCGAGCTGGAGGTCCGCGACTCCTCCGGGACGAACCTGGCCGCCGGCGTGACGGTCACGAGCAACGACACCGGCAACCAGGTCAACCACAAGTACCTGCCGAAGTATCTGACGGACGGCACCGAGACGACCAACCAGGAGCTCGCGGGCTGGTCCAGCTCGGCGTACACCTCCGACGACGCCTCCGCCAAGCCGATCACGCTGACCGTCGATCTGAAGTCGGCCAGGACGTTCGACCAGGTACTGCTGTTCCCGCGCACCGACGTCCCGGCCGCCGGCGACAAGGTGCCGTACGCGCCGGTCGACTACTCGGTCGCCACGGCCGACGACTCCGCCGGGCCGTTCACGACCCGGCGGACCGTCACCGGCCAGGAGCCGCCGCGATCGCCGGTCCCGGAGGCCATGCCGATCTTCGCGAAGGACTTCTCGCTGCCCTCAGGCGTCCGCTCCGCCCGCCTGTACGTCGCCGGTGAGGGCGTCTACGAGGCCGGGCTGAACGGCCAGAAGGTCGGCGACGCCGTGCTCGAACCGGGCAACACCGACGTGGCCGACCAGGTGCCGTACGCGACGTACGACGTCACGAAGCTGCTGCGCCGGGGCGGCAACGGCCTCAGCGTCCGGCTCGGCAACGGCACCGCGAACGTCATTTCCACCGCCGACCGGTACCGCAAGTTCAGCGGCACGCAGAGCGACCCCGAGCTGATCGCCCAGCTCGAGGTCACGCTCGCCGACGGCAGCGTGCGGCGCGTCGTCAGCGGCACCGACTGGCAGACCACGCTCGGCGGCACCACCTTCTCCAACTGGTACGGCGGCGAGGACTTCGACGCCCGCCGTGAACCGCCCGGCTGGGACCGCGCCGGCGCGAAGCGCCAGGGCTGGCAGCAGCCCATCGCCGTACCGGGCCCCGGCGGGGGGTTGACCGGGCGCCTCCAGGAGCCCGTCCGCGTCCAGGACACCCTCCAGGGCGCCAAGGTCGGGTCCGGCGACGGCTACCAGGTCTTCGACCTCGGCCGGAACATCGCCGGCTGGCCCGAGCTGACCATCAAGGCGCCCGCCGGGACGACCGTGCGGATGTACCCGTCCGAGAGCCTCAGCAACGGCCGCGCGAACCAGTCGACCAGCAACGTCGGCGCCCCGATCTGGGACGAGTACACGACCCGGACCGACGGCACGGAGATCTGGCACCCGCACTTCTCCTACCACGCGCTCCGCTACGTCGAGCTGCGCGGCGTGCCCGACGGCGCGACCGTCTCCGTCCGCGGCCTCGCGCTGCACGCCGACAACGCCTCGACCGGGTCGTTCTCCTCGTCCAACGACCTGATCGACGGGATCCACACGATCATCCGCCGGGCGATCGAGAACAACATGCAGAGCATCCTCACCGACTGCCCGAGCCGGGAGAAGCTCGGCTGGCTGGAGCAGGACCAGCTCGTCTTCGGGGGCCTGGCCGCCAACTACGACATGGCGGCCCAGCTCCGCAAGGTCGTACGGGACATGGCCGAGGCCCAGACCGACACCGGCCTGATCCCGTCCACGGTGCCGGACTACACGGTGCTGGCCGGGGCGTACCGCGACGACCCGAACTGGGGTGGCGCGTTCGTCGTCGTGCCGTGGGACCTGTACCTGACCTACGGCGACACCGACACGATGCGCGCCTACTACCCGGCGATGAAGAAGTACGCCGCCTACCTGGAGGCCCGTGCGGTGGACGGGCTGACCGACTACAGCCTCGGCGACTGGTACACCCCGGACAGGACGTTCCCCAAGTTCGTGTCCGGGACGTACGGCTACTGGCGGGTCCTGGACACCATGTCCAAGATCGCCGGCGTGCTGGGGATGACGGACGACGCGGCGGCGTACCGGACCAAGGCGGACGCCAGTGCGAAGGCGCTCGCCGGCAAGTACTACGACACGGACACCGGCACGTTCGCGGGCGGCGGCCAGGGCGCCGAGGCGATCGCCCTCGACATGGGCGCCGTCCCGGCCGGCCAGCGCGAGCGGCTGCAGGCCCACCTGGTCTCGAGCATCGAGTCGGCCGGATGGCACCTGCGACTCGGTGAGATCTCGCTGCCCAGCGCGTTCCGCGTGCTGCCCGACGACGTGATCTACAAGATCGCGACGCAGACGGACAGCCCCAGCTACGGCTACCAGGTCGTGCACGGCAACACCACGCTCGGCGAGAGCTGGGACGGCGGCTCCGGCCAGTCGCAGGACCACTTCATGCTCGGCGCGATCGACTCCTGGTTCACCGGGCGGCTCGCCGGCATCCAGCAGGCCCCGGGCTCGACCGGCTACCGCAGGCTGCTCATCGCCCCGGCCGTGGTCGGCGACCTGACCCACGCCGAGGGCCGCTACCGGACGCCGTACGGCGAGGCCCGCTCGGAGTGGACCAAGACCGGCGGCGACATCCGGCTGACCGTCACGGTGCCGCCGGGCAGCACCGCCGAGGTCCACGTCCCCGGCTCCGGCCAGGTGCACGACGTCGGGTCCGGCGTCTGGGTCTTCCACTCCTCCAAGTGATCCGAACGGGATCCCGCTCGTACGGGCGGGGTCCCCGTCCCTCCCACCGGAGAAAAGTCGTGATGAGACGTATCAGCCGTGGCGCCCCGGTGCTCGCGGTGCTCCTCGCCCTCGGCGCGGTGGCCGCGCGCCCCGCCACCGCGAGCGAGTCCGTCGGGGTCACCGGCCTGCGCGCCGCCGACCTCACCGACCCGCTCGGCATCGATGACACCACCCCGCCGCTGAGCTGGCGCATCACCGCCACCGGCACCGACGTGACGCAGTCCGCGTACGAGATCCAGGCCGCGACCAGCGCGGACGGGCTCAGGCATCCCGACCTGTGGGACACCGGCCGCGTCGCCTCCGCCGACCAGCGCGTCGACTACAAGGGGCGCCGCGTCGGCAGCCGTACGCAGGTGTACTGGCGCGTCCGCGTGTGGACGCACGGCAAGGCCTCCGCGTGGAGCGCGCCCGCCACCTGGTCCACCGGGCTCCTGTCGGCCGGCGACTGGTCGGCCAAGTGGGTCGGCAACCCCGACTGGGAGACCTCCCAGAACACCCCGCACCCCATGACGGTCAAACTGAGCAAGGCGCAGGACGCCCGCTACGTGCGGCTCGACGTCACCCATCTCGAAGGGCCCACGGTCGACCCCTCCGCGGCCGACCTCAAACTGCGCCTCGAGCTCGCCGAGCTGGCCGTCGTCGACAGCGGCGCGCCCGGCACGGACCTGGCCCGCGGCGCGGCCGTCACCGCCTCGGAGTCCGACGACGCGGCGGGAGAGTGGAAGCCGGAGTACCTGACCGACGGGTCGGCCTCCTCGCGCCGCGCCCCGTACGGCTACCGCAGCGCCGAGCACCCCACCCGGGACGTGTCGGCCCATCCGATCACGCTGACGCTCGACCTCGGGCAGGTCCGGCACTTCGACCAGATCCTGCTCTACCCTCGCGACGACACCACGACGCAGTTCGCCTCGACGGTGAACTGGCCGCGCGACCTCGCCGTCGACACCGGCACCAGCGCGGACGCGCTGACGCAGGTCACGAAGCTGACCTACCAGAACCCGCCGACCGCCCTGCACGACCAGCCGGCCGCGCTACCGATCCTCGCCCGCGACTTCACGGTGAACCGCCGGGTCAGCGCCGCCCGCCTCTACATCACCGGCGCCGGCGTGTACGACGCCACGCTGAACGGCAGGCCGGTGAGCGACGCCGTCCTCGAACCGCCGAACACCGACGTCCGCCACCGGCTCGTCGCCTCTACCTACGACGTGACGAGCCTGCTGCGCCAGGGCGGCAACCGGATCGGCGCCGCCCTCGGTACCGGCACCTTCGACGTCAACAAGACCCCGGACGACACGAAGCGCTACCAGAAGTTCGACGCCCAGAACGGCGCGCCGCGCCTCATGGCCCAGCTGGAGATCCGGTACGCGGACGGGAGCCGCCAGACCGTCGCCACCGACGGGTCCTGGCGCACCACTCTCGGCCCCACCACCTTCAGCAACTGGTACGGCGGCGAGGACTACGACGCCCGCCGCGCCCAGGCCGGCTGGGACACCCCCGGCACCGCCCTCACCGGCTGGAACGCCGTGCGGGTGACCGGTTCGCCCGTGCCGGGCGCCCGGATCGAGGGCCGCACCGCACCGCCGATCGAGCCGGTCCAGACCCTCAAGCCCGTCGCGATCACCGAACCGCGGTCCGGCACGTACGTCTTCGACTTCGGCGTCAACGCCGCCGGCTGGCCGCAGCTGCGCGCCGACGGCCCGGCCGGGACCAAGGTCCAGATGTGGCCGGCCGAGAAGCTGAAGTCCGACGGCACCATCACGCAGTCGACGTTCATCGGTCCGGTCCACGACACCCTCACCCTCGACGGGAGGAACCCGCAGGTCTGGCACCCGCGGTTCATGTACCACGGGTTCCGCTACCTGCAGGTCACCGGCCTGACCTCGAAGCCGACCCCGGACGACGCCCGCTCGATCGTGCTGCGCACCGTCAACGACGCGGTCGGCTCGTTCTCCTCCTCAGGCGACCTGGTCAACAAGATTCACGGCATTATCGACCGGGCGATCCAGAGCAACATGTACTCGGTCCTCACCGACTGCCCGCACCGCGAGAAGCTCGGCTGGCTCGAACAGGACAACCTCGTGTTCGGCTCCGTCGCGGCCGGCTACGACGTCGAGGCGTACTACCGGAAGATCCTCCAGGACGTCGCCGACGCGCAGCTGCCGGACGGCATGGTGCCCGACGTCGCCCCCGAGTACGCCGAGTACTCCGAATGGGACACCGGCTACCGCGACGACGCCAACTGGGGCGGCACGCTCATCCGTGCGCCCTGGCTGATGTACCGCACCTACGGCGACACCCAGACGATGCACACGTACTACCCGAACATGCGCCGCTACCTGGACTACCTCACCTCCAAGGCCGACGGCGGGCTGCTGCCCACCGGCCTCGGCGACTGGATCGCCCTCGACACCACCACCCCGCGCGAGTACGTCGGCTCCGTCGCCTACGCCCAGCTCGCCGGCAACCTCGCCGACATCGCCACCGCGCTCGGGGAGAGGTCCGACGCCCGGCGCTACCGCGCCCTCGCCGGAAAGATCGGCGCGGCGATCAACGCCAAGTACCTCGACGCCGCCGCCCACACCTACGCCACCGGCAGCCAGGCGGCCGACGCGCTCGCCCTGCAGATCGGCATCGTCCCGCAGGACCAGCGCGCGGCGGTGCTCGCCCACCTCATCGCGAGCATCCGCGCGAAGGAGAACCACCTCACGGTCGGTGAGATCGGCCTGCCCGCCGTCATCGACGTGCTGTCCGCCGCCGGCCGCGACGACGTCGTCTACGACCTCGCCTCCCAGACGACCGCGCCGAGCTACGGCGCCCAGGTCCTCAGCGGCTCCACCTCGCTCGGCGAGGCGTGGGACGGCATGGCCGGCAACTCCTCGCAGAACCACTTCATGCTCGGCGCGATCGACGCCTGGTTCACCGGACACCTCGCCGGCATCCAGCAGACCGCCGACTCCATCGGCTACCGCCACCTCCGGATCGCACCGGCCGCCGTCGGCGACCTCACCCACGCGGCGGGCGCCTACCGCACTCCGTACGGCGAGGTCCGTACGGACTGGACCAAGAAGGGAGACCACGTCGACCTGACCGTCACCGTGCCACCGGGCAGCACCGCCGAGGTGCACGTCCCCGGTACCGATCAGGTGCACAACGTCGGATCCGGCACCTGGACCTTCCACTCCTGAGGAGAACACCATGAGGAATCGCTTCCTCGCGGCCCTGACGGCCGCCGGCGCCGCGACCACCGCAGTGGCCGCGCTGATGCCCGCACCCGCGTGGGCCGGAACGGACCACGCCCCGCTGGCGCCGACCGGCCTGACCGTCGGCGACCAGGCCCGGCCCCTCGACGTCGAGGGCAGCCCGGCCTTCGGCTGGCTGCCCCGCGACGTCGACCCCGGCGAGGTCCAGACCGCGTACGAGATCAAGGTCTCCGACGGGCACAGGACCGTCTGGGACAGCGGCAAGGTCGCCTCCTCCCAGGAGTCGTACGTCGCCGGGCCGAACGACCTGGCCCACGGGAGCAGCTTCATCTGGACCGTCCGCACCTGGGACCGCGCGGGCAAGGCGTCGCCCTGGGCGCGGTCCGCCGCGTTCGACACGGGCATCGCGGACGCCGACTGGCAGGCGAGCTGGATCCGCCGCACGACGGGGGAGAAGGACGACTACACCTACGCCCGCAAGGAGTTCACGGTCGGGGCCGCCGCGGTCACCCGCGCCCGCGTCTACGTCGCGGCGAGCCAGCAGTACGACCTGCACGTCAACGGCCGGCTGGTCGACCGCGGCGCGGCGTACTCCTACCCCGGCGAGGGCTACTACAAGGCCGTCGACGTCACCGGCCTGCTGAAGGCCGGCCGGCCCGCGGCCGTCGGCGCCCTCTACCACTGGTACGGCCCCGGCCAGGGACGCCCGTCCGGCGAACCCGGCCTGCTCATGCGGATCGTCGTCGACCACGCGGACGGCACCCGCCAGGTCGTCGTCACCGACGGCTCCTGGAAGGTGACCCGCGCCAACTGGAAGACCACGTCCTACCGCAACGGCGACGGCCGCGACTACATCGAGGACATCGACGGCACCGCCGAGCCGATCGGCTGGGACCGGCCCGGATTCGACGACTCCTCCTGGGCCGCGCCGCAGGTCGTCGGCGCGCACCCGGCGGGCGTCTTCACCCACCTGCAGGGTCAGGAGTCCGCCCTCGCCCACGAGACCGCGCGCCCGGTCAAGGTCACGAAGTTGTCGTCCGGCGCGGTCGTCGCCGACTTCGGCAAGATCATCCCGGCTGTGCCGGTCGTCCGCTTCCGCGACGGCGCCAAGGGCACGGCCGTCACGATGACCGCCGGCTACCTGCTGAACGGCGACGGCACGGTGTCCAACTCCAAGAAGGACAACCAGAGCACCGACCTGACGTACCGCTACACCGAGCGGGACGGCGACCAGACGGTGCGGTACTACACCTACGAGGGCTTCCGCTACCTGCAGATCGACGCGGACGTGCCCGCCGAGGACATCAGCGCGATCGTCCAGCACACCGACGTCCCGTCCCAGAGCCGGCTGCACACCTCGAACAGGGGAGTGGACGCGGCGTACGACCTGATGCGGCGGTCGGCGCTGTACGACTCGCAGGAGCAGTTCCTCGACACCCCGACCCGGGAGAAGGGGCAGTTCCTCGGCGACTCGGTCGACGTCTCCCTCGCCACCATGTCCGGCTGGGGCGAACGCCGCCTCACCCGCAAGGCGATCCGCGAGTTCATCGCCTCGCAGACGCGTTACTGGCCGGACGGGCGGCTGAACGCCGTCTACCCGAACGGCGACGGCAAGCGCGACATCCCGGACTACACCGAGATGTTCCCCAGCTGGGTGTGGGAGTACTACCTGCAGTCCGGTGACACGTCCACGCTCAGTGCCGCCTACCCGGTCATGAGCGCCGTCGCCGACTACGTCCGCCGCTACATCGACCCGTCCACCGGCCTCGTCACCAAGCTGGCCGGCGGCTCCGGCTCGTACCTGAACGGCATCATCGACTGGCCGAACCGCTACGGCTACGACACCGACGCCACCGCCCGTACGACCGTCAACGAGCTCGCGGTCGACCTGCTGAACTCCACCGCCAGGGCGGCTCAGGCACTCGGCAAGGACGCCGCGGCGTACCAGCGCGACGCCGCGACCCTCACCACCGCGATCAACGGCAAGTTGCGCCGCTCGGACGGCATCTACATCGACGGCCTGGAGGCGGACGGCTCGCAGAGCACGCATGCCTCCCAGATCGCCAACGCCTACGCCGTCGCGTTCGGCCTCACCTCCGACACCAAGGTGACCGACTACGTGGCCGGCCTCGGCCTGCAGATGTCCCCGATGACCGTCCACTGGCTGATGGCCGCCCTGGCCGGCCGCCCGGACGCGTTCGTCACCCGCCTCACCGACCCGAACGGCATCGGCTACGCCAAGATCCTGGCCTCCGGCGGCACGTTCACCTGGGAGTCGTGGGAGGCGGACCAGACCGGCGACAGCCTCTCGCACGGCTGGGGCGCGTCCCCGGTGATCGACGTGCAGCAGACCCTGCTCGGCGTCGCCGTCACCGCGCCGGGCGCCGCGCAGATCCGCATCCGCCCGCCGGCGTCCGGCCTGACCGGGGCCTCGGGCACGGTCCCGACCCAGCGCGGCGACGTCAAGGTGTCCTGGCAGAACAAGAACGGCCACCTCACCCTGACCGCCGACGTCCCGGTCAACGTCAAGGCCGAGATCGACCTGCCCACCACCGGCAAGGTGAAGGTCTCCGGTGACGCACGGTACGCCGGCCAGAAGGACGGCCACACGGTGTACGAGACCGGCTCCGGCCACGTGGAGTTCAACGCGGCCGGCTGAGCCCTGGATGAGCGGTGCGGCGCGTCCCACGGGGGGCGCGCCGCACCCGCGCCCGGTACGGTCGGCGATCTTCCTTGGCCGGCCGAGAACGATGTACACCTAAAGGGCGTCCACGTCGTCGTGTTATTAACGGCCGTCTCCGGCCGAAGCACGCACCACGAAGGGGGTCCCATGGCCTTTCAGGACACCGGAACCGGCACGGACCGTTTTGCTCGCGAGTGGCGCGACTGGCACCGCGGGCACGAGTCGGCTCTGGCCGATCGGCACGGGTTCCTCGCGATCACCGGGGTGCACTGGCTGACCGGGGAACCGGAGCGTTTCGACGGCGCGCCGGGCGCCTGGTCGACCGGGCCGGACGGGGTGGTCGTGGCTCTGGACGACGGGGAAGAGATCGTCGTGGACGGCTCGCCGGTGCGCGGCGAGCACCGCTTCGGCGTACTGGACGAGCGCGACGGCGCCACCGCGACGTGGGGCGACGCGGTGATCGAGGTGGCCAGGCGCGGCGGGCACGACCTCCTACGGCCGCACCACCCGGACCACCCGCTCCGCACCGGCTTTCACGGCGTCCCGGCCTACGAACCCGACCCGCGCTGGGTCGTGGCGGGCCGCTACGCCGCGTTCGACGAACCGCGTCCGACCACGGTCGGCTCCGTGGTCGAGGGACTGCGGCACGTCTACGAGGCGCCGGGCCGGATCGACTTCGAGCTGGAGGGCCGGGAGCTGAGTCTGACCGCGTTCCCCGGCAGCCCGCCCGGCGGCCTGCTCGTCCTGTTCACCGACGCGACCTCCGGCGTCACCACGTACGCCGCGTGCCGGGAACTCAACATCGCGGCCCCCGGCGCCGACGGCGCGGTGACCCTCGACTTCAACCGCGCGGTCAACCTGCCCTGCGCCTACACCGACTTCGCCACCTGCCCGCTGCCGCCGTCGGAGAACCGCCTGCCGATCGCGATCACGGCCGGCGAGAAGATCCCGTACGAACGCGCCCGTACGCCCAGCGCCGACCACGCACACTGACCCGCGGAACGACGTCGGCGGCGATGGTCTCCGGCCGCCGAGGCCAGGTTCCGGGCGAGGGCTCGGGCGCCGATCAGCGCTTGTGATGTGCCCATGCCGCTGGTCGGGGCGGCGCAGTAGCCCGCGTCGCCGACCAGGGCGATCCGGCCGCACGACCAGTAATCCAGGTGGACCTGGCAGGTCGAGCCGGCGCGGAGGTGGTCGCGGTACTCCGATCACTCGCCCGCTCGATCTGAACCCGGAGATCTAAAGAGGTAGAACGTTCGGTCTTGACGCCTTGGCGGAGCCATGCCAATGTTGAGCACGATAGAACGTTCGGTCTCTTCGGTCGCGCTCCCGTGGCTCACGCACCTGATCGAGGAGGCCGGCAGCAGCGTCCGCTGATTGGTCGAAAGGACCGCCGTGACCACCGTTGCCTCATCCACCGCGCCCAGGATCGCGCCGGCTCTGCGCCGGTTGTATCTCGTCCGGTTCGGGTTCGCCATCGTCTGGGCCCTCCTGCTGTTCGCCATCAGGTCGGCCCTCGGCCCGGTCAGCATCGCCCTGCTCGTGCTGTATCCGCTGTTCGACGCCGCCGCGGCGGTCGTGGACACGCGTTCGTCCGGCGCCCCCGGGCCGGCGCGCGGTCTGCAGGTGAACATCGCGATCAGCCTGCTCGCCGCCATCGGCATGGCCGTCGCCTGCGGGTCCGGTGTGCCGGACGTCCTGCGCGTGTGGGGCCTGTGGGCGATCGTCTCCGGGCTCGTGCAACTGGTCGTGGGCGCCGTGCGCCGCGGGATGGGCGGGCAGTGGCCGATGATCCTCAGCGGTGGCATCTCCGTGCTCGCCGGCGCTTCGTTCGTCACGTCGGCCTCCGCGGCGAACCCCTCGCTGGCCAACATCGCCGGCTACGCGGTGCTGGGTGGCATCTTCTTCCTCGTCTCGGCGCTGCGCCTCGGCCGCGCCGCCAAGGAGCGCTGACATGGACACCGCGACGTACGACGTCGTCGTCATCGGTGCGGGTCCGGTCGGGGAGAACATCGCCGACCGGGTGGCGCAGGGCGGTCTGAGCGCCGCGATCGTCGAGCGGGAACTGGTCGGCGGTGAATGCTCCTACTGGGCCTGCATGCCGACCAAGGCGCTGCTGCGGAGCGCGACCGCGCTCCGGGCGGCCCGGCAGGTGCCCGGTGCCCGTGAGGCGGTGACGGGCGAGCTGGACGCGCAGGCCGTGCTCCGTCGCCGCGACTCCTTCGCCTCGAACTGGAAGGACGACGGGCAGGTGGCCTGGCTCGGCCAGGCGGGGATCTCGCTGTACCGCGGACAGGGCAGGATCAGCTCCGCCCGGGTCGTCGAGGTGACCGGCGAGGACGGCGCGACCACCGCGCTGACCGCACGGCACGCGGTCGTGATCGCGACGGGAAGCGGCGCTCTGGTCCCGGGCATCGCCGGTCTGCGCGAGGCGGCACCGTGGACCAGCCGGGAGGCGGCCGCCGCGAGCGCGGTCCCCGGCCGGCTCGCCATCATCGGCGGTGGCGTGGTCGCGTCGGAGATGGCGACCGCGTTCGCCGGTCTCGGGGCGTCGGTGACGATGCTGGCCCGCGACGGTGTGCTGCCGCACGCGGAGCCGTTCGCCGGCGAGCGGGTCGTCGAGTCGTTGCGCGACTCCGGTGTGTCGGTGCGCCTCGGCGCCGAGGCCGGATCCGTCAAGCGCGACGACGGCGGAACCGTGTCCCTCACTCTCACCGACGGTGAGCAGGTCGAAGCCGACGAACTCCTCGTCGCGATCGGCCGTACGCCGAACACCGGGGACATCGGCCTGGACCGTATCGGCCTGACACCGGGCGCCTGGCTCACGGTCGACGACACGATGCGCGTCCTCGGGGACGACGGGGCGCCGATCGGTGACGGATGGCTGTACGCCGCCGGTGACGTCAACCGGCGCGTGCTGCTGACGCACCAGGGCAAATACCAGGCCCGGGCCGCGGGCGACGTCATCGTGGCGCGCGCGAAGGGCGAAGCGGTCGAGGACGGCCGATGGGGCCGGCACGCGGCGACGGCCGACGAACGCGCGGTGCCACAGGTGGTCTTCACCGAACCGGAGATCGCGTCGGTGGGACTGACCGCGGCCGCCGCCGCGGCCGCCGGTCTGCGGATCCGGGTCGTCGACCACGACCTGGGCGCCGTCGCCGGATCCGCCCTGCACGCCGACGGGTACCGGGGGCAGGCGCGCATGGTCGTCGACGAGGACCGGAAGGTGATCGTCGGTTTCACGCTCGCCGGTCCCGACGTCGCGGAACTGCTGCACGCGGCGACGATCGCGGTCGCCGGGGAGGTTCCGTTGGACCGGCTCTGGCACGCGGTTCCGGCCTTCCCCACCGTCAGCGAAGTGTGGCTCCGGCTGCTCGAAGCCTACGGTCGCTGAGGTCATGATGATCCCCGGCGAGACGATCGCGGACCTCGAACGCGAGGTCGCCGTTTTCGTGCGCCATGAGCACGCCGCGTCAGGACGGCTCGGCCGTGAGACGTATCCGGATCTCACGGCCGCCGCCTACGGCCTGCTGGCTCACCTGGCCGACCGCGGCCGACATCGGCCCACCGAGATCGCCGAGCACATGGGCATAGCTTCTCCCGTTGTCTCGCGACGGCTCCAGCTGCTGGAAACGCTCGGTCTCATAGAACGGTTTCCCGTGCCGAACGACGCCCGGGCGTATCTGGTGGGCCTCACCGACGAGGGCCGCCGCCGCGTCGCCGAGGTCCAAGACGTCCGCGGCAGGCGGCTGGAGGCGCTTCTCGCGTCGTGGCCGGAACACGACGTCCGCACCCTCGCCGAGCTCCTCGCGAAGTTCAACGGCAGTGCCGCCGGGCCGGCGCGGCACTGCGACGCGACGGGCGGCGACGTCCGTGGGTGACCGGCCGTCGGCGCGATCGCGGCTGCTCGGCACGGCGACGCGGCTGTTCTACGCCGAGGGGCTTCACTCCGTCGGCATCGACCGCATCGTGGCCGAGGCGCAGGTGACGCGCGCGACTCTCTACCGGCACTTCCCGGGCAAGGACCAGCTTGTCGTCGCCTATCTGAGCGAGGTCGACAAGGCCGTTCGCGCCCAGGTGGCCGAGGCCGCCGCCCGGGGAGAGTCCCCGGCCGACGTCGTACGAGCCGTCGGTGAGTCGATCGCCGCCGATATCCGGGGCCCCGGGTTCCGCGGATGCGCCTTTCTCAACGCCGCGGCGGAGTACCCCGATCCCACGCACCCCGTGCACCGCACCGTACTCGCCCACCGCGCGTGGTTCCTCCACACGATCACCGACCTGTTGGCGCAGGCCGGAGACGCGGCCCCCGATCCCGCCGCGAGGCACTTCGTCATGTTGCGGGACGGTGCGATGGTGGCCGGCTGCCTCGCCGACCCGGAGCCGATCTGCCGCACGTTCCTCCGGGGGGTCGAAGGCCTGCTGACGCACCGGGGCATGTCTGAGGCCGTGAGTTCGGACAGGAGGCCCTGTCCGAGGAGGGCGTGATCGTCGAAGCCTCGGCCCTCAGGCGGTCTTCGCCCCGGAGCCGCGAGACGTGGAGCCGGTGCGGTGCTGCAGGAGCCCGTCGACTCCCTGGAGGAACGTGTCGCAGACCTCGACCGGGTCGGCGAGGCAGCCCTCGGCCATCGCGCCGTCTCTCAGCATGACGAAGTGCCGGGCCGCGAGCTCGGGTGGCGTCTCCCCGACCTGCGCGAGCAGATCGGTGATGGTGCGCAGGAACCACTCGCGGTGAGCGAGAACGGCCTTGTGAACGGGATGCTCGGGATCCGGATACTCCGCGACGGCGTTGAGGAAGGCGCACCCGCGGAAGCCGGCTGACCGGATACCGTCGGCGATCGACTCGGCGATGGCTCGTACGGTGTCGACGGCCGGTCGGCCGCTGCCCAGGGCCTCGCCGACCTGATCGCGCTCGGCCTGGTCGACCGCCTGCAGGTACGCGACGACGAGGTCTTCCTTGCCGGGGAAGTGCCGGTACAGCGTCGCGCGGGTCACCTTCGCCTCCGCGACGATCCGATCGATCCCGACGGAGTGGATCCCCTCGGTGTAGAAGAGCCGCGTGGCGGTTCCGAGCAGCCGCGATCGCGCTTCGGAGACCTGACCTCGAGCGTTGTGCGCCATCGGGGGGAGTTTAACCGATAGAACGTTCAGTATGCTCCGAGCCCGGCACCTGCGGGAAGGCGGCTGAGACGCGCCCTAGGTGACCGTGAGCACGATCTTGCCCTGGATGTGTCCTCGGGCGGCGCGTTCGTGCGCCGCTCGGGCATCCGCGAGCGCGAACGTGCTGTCGATCGCGACGCGGACCGTCCCCGCGTCGAGCAGGCGCCCCAGCTCAGCGAGCTGCGCGCCGTTCGAGCGGACCTGGGTGATCGAGACCGTGACGCCCAGTTTCGTGAGCTCTTCTTCGTCGAAGTCCCCGGGAAAGACGGGGAACTGGGAGCCGCCGGGTTTGAGCGTGCGCAGGAAGCGCCTGCTGTCGGGACCGCCGACGGTGTCGAGAACGAGGTCGACGTCGTGCACCAGCTCCTCGGGACGGCACTTGGTGTAGTCGAGGAACCGGTCGGCGCCGAGCTCGCGCAGGAACGACTCATGCGCGCCCGATGCCACCGTGATGACACGTGCGCCCTTCCACTTCGCCAGTTGCAGCGCGAAGTGCCCCACGCCGCCCGCGGCGCCGTTGACGAGCACCGTCGTGTCGGCGCCGAGTGCCGGCGGACGATGCCGTACCGCCTGGAAGGGCGAGGGGTGATCGTGTCCGAGTTCGATCAGGAACTGCCACGCGGTGAGCCCGGCCATGGGTGCCCCGGCGGCGTGCACGTGGTCGATGCCGACCGGCTTGCGTGCGAGGTCCGACGCGGGCGCGGCCACGTATTCGGCGTAGGCGCTGCCGTCGAAGCCGGGGAACCGCAGGAGACCGAAGACCTCATCGCCTACGGCGAAGCCGTCCACGTCCGCGGCGGCGGCCTCGACGACGCCCGACACGTCCGTTCCCGGAATCACCGGCAGGCGGACCGTCGATTCCGTCTCCCCGGGCATCCGGGTCAGCCCGCCGCGCAGATACCAGTCCGGAGGATTGACGCCGGCCGCGTGAACGCGAACGAGCACCTCGCCCGGCCCCGGTTCGGGGATCGGCACCTCGTCGTAACGCAGCACTTCAGGGCCGCCGTGCTCATGGAGCCGGACCGCCCTCATCGTGTGTGTCGGCATCGTTCTCTCCTGCCCACGCTGCGGGATACGCTTATTCGGATCAGCGATCCACGTAAGTGAACCACTGATCCGAATATATGGACCACTGATCCGTTAGTCAAAGGGACAGATGCGGGCCGACGCCAGGAAGAACCGCGACCACCTGCTCGCAGTAGCGGGCACCGCCATCACCGAGCAAGGCGTGGACGTGTCGCTGCGCGACATCGCGCGCAGAGCCGATGTCGGGCTCGCGACGCTGCTCCGGCACTTCCCGACGCGCGAGGCGCTGCTCGAGGCCCTGCTCCACACGAGCTTCGCCGAACTGACGGCGAAGGCGGGCGAGCTCGAGGCGTCGGGCTCACCCGACGACGCTCTCGTTTCGTGGCTGCGCGACTGCGTCGCGTGGACCACCGAGTACCGCGGCGTGACGGTGCTGATGGCGGCCGCCATCGAGGACACCGAATCCGCGCTCCACGCTTCGTGCGTCACCCTGCGCGAAGCCGGTGCGCGGCTCCTCACCCGTGCCCAGGCCGCCGGCCTGGCGCGGAGCGATATCGATGGCGCCGATTTCTTCGCGCTGATAGCCATGCTCGCCTGGCTCGGCGATCAGCCCGCGCTCGCGCCCCGCGCCGACCGCCTCTTCGAGGTCGTCGCGAGCGCGGTCCTGACGAGCGGGGGAAGCGGCCGTGCCGAGGGGGAACACCGCCCTCGGACCGGGAGCTGAAACGGCCGTACCCCGACCGGCGGACCCGGCCGCGCGCGCCGGGTGACCGTGCCATCCGATCGCTCCGCGCCGCCGACGAGGCTCGCTGGATGGATGTCGAGGCACACTAGCCGGGTTCGATCGCCAGGGCGTGGCCGAAGACGCCGCGTGGGTCCCAGCGGGCCTTTATCCGCTGGAGCCGGGGATAGTCGTCCTTGTAGTACAGCGTGTGCCACGGCACACCGGAGGTGTTCCAGGCCGGGTCGGCCAGGTCGGTGTCGGGATAGTTGATGTAGGAGCCGTCGCTGACCTCGCCGGGCACAGGCACACCTCCGGTGTCGGCGTACACGTCGCGGTAGAGGCCGCGCACCCAGGCCAGGTTGGCCGCGTCCTCGCTCTCGTCCATCCAGATCGTCTGGTAGACCGCCTTCATCACCACGTCCCGCTGGGCGACCGCGGTGGCGCCCGGCGGCACCGCGCGGATCTGCCCGCCGTAGCCGATGAGCAGCATGCCGGCACTCGGTCCGCCGGTGGAGTCCGTCAGGTGGTGATGGATGGCGGCCAGCTGGGCGTGGGTGAACGACCGGCGCAGGTACCCGGCCTTGATCTTGTAACGGCGGCTGATCACGTCGCCGGGCTCACCGGTGCCGGGCCACGTCGTCGCGTGCAGCCAGGGCATCGTCCGCCGGGCGTTCAGCGTCGGCTTCGTGCCGGCGGTGATCTCGGAGACGAAGTCGGTCACCAGGCGGTCCGCGTGCGGGATGTCCGCGTCGACCTGCACGACCATCGAGAAGCTTCCGGCGCTGCGGTGCGCCGGCATGAGGAGGGCGTACAGGCCGGCGTACGGGGAGCCGGGCGCGCTGTTTCGTTCGTGCCAGGTACCGAAGGCGCGCAGCAGCCCGGTGAACGTCCGCTCGGTCATCCCGTCCCACGACCAGGTGACCAGGCACTCCAGCATTTTCCGCGGCGCGGCCGGCAGCAGCCGGGACGGGTCGTCGCCGGTGGCCTTGGGCGAGCGCAGCCAGTAGCGGGTGACCACGCCGAAGTTGCCACCGCCACCGCCCGTGTGCGCCCACCACAGGTCACGGTTCGGGTCGTCGGCCTCACACGTGGCGACCACCGCGCGGGCGGCACCGTCCCGATCGGCCACCACGACCTCCACGCCGTACAGGTGGTCCACGACCGAGCCGTACCGGCGGGACAGCGGCCCGTACCCGCCGCCGGCGAAGTGGCCGCCCGCGCCCACCTCCGGGCAGCCGCCGGCGGGAATCGTCACGCCCCAGCCCGTGAACAGCGTCCGGTACACGTGCCCGAGAGTGGCCCCGGGCTGTACGGCGAACGCCCGGCGCCGGGCGTCGTAGCCGACCGCGTTCATCGGTGACAGGTCCAGCAGCGTCCGCACGGCCGGGTCCGCGGTGAAGTTCTCGAAGCAGTGCCCGCCGCTGCGCGGCGCGATCCGTCGCCCTGCTCGTACCGCCTCCGACACCGCGCGCACGACCTGATCGGTGGAGCCGGCCACGTGGATCTCGTCGGGCCGGCCCACGAAACGGAAGTTGTTGCCCCGCAGCAGGCCGTCGTACCGTGCGTCACCCGGCCGGATCGTCACCGGCTCGAACAACGGCTTCTCCGGCACCGCCGCCCCGGAGGAGCGCGTGCCCATGACTCCGGCGGCCACGACGGAGCCCGCGCCGGCCAGCAGGGCACGACGCCGCACCCCTTCGTTCATCATCGGAACACCCCTTCCGTCCGTCCGGACACCAGCGTCTCGGCCTGGGGCCGGACGCGCACCAACCGTTCTTCCGAGCCCGCGGATGAACCACCGATCAACCAGATGGCCGATTCGTGTCCACCGACCGCCGGACACGAATCGGAACCGGCCGCCGACCGGGCCCAACCATCGTCGGCGCGGCCGGCGAGGCCGTGTCGTACTGCGTGGAGCGATGGGCCGATGAGGACGCCGCCGCGGTCGGAGACCGGGAACTTGCGGCCAAGGTGATCGGCTGGCTTCACGCTCACCGTCGAAACCCCGCCATACCTCACCGCTGGCAGGGATTGCGGCGGGTCGCCGCCCTGCCGGCCCCGGTGCGCGGCGTCCGTGGCCGTCTGACCGCGCTCGTGCTGGTCTCGCGCCTGACTTCTCGGCCGCCGGTGCGGAGGACGCGCAGGGGGCGGGACGGCGGGAGATGTCAAGCGGTGTGAGCGGCGCCCGCGGCAAGTCTGTTCATCGGACGGCGGCGGCCGGGGAGCAGCGTGACCGCGATCACGACGAGGACATATCCGACTCGCAGTAACCCGAGAACATGCAGGGAAATCGGTGCGATGTGCGCCACGAGGCGTGCGACGTGCAACATCAGCAGACCGCCCGTCGTCAGCCAGGGCCATCGCCGATCGGAGACGACCAGGTCATACGCTACGGCGCCGAGCAGGATTCCGGCCGTGTAGTAGGAGTACACCTCCGGGTCGAGCAGGACCCGCGCGGCCGTAGCGAGCACGATGACCGCGGGCCATCGACCCCGAATCACCGTGAGCCCACCGAGCAGGCAGCCGAGTGCCAACTGGGCCGGCCGGTCCCATGAAGGAGTACGCGGGTAGGTGAAGCCGAGCGCGCGCAGGCCCGACGACGTCGCCGTCGGGATGGTGAAGCTCGCTGCGGTCAGCGTGTGCCCGTCATAGAGCAGGAACGGGAGCCAGGCCACCGCCAGGCCGGCCGCACAGGCAGCCGCCGCGCGCCATCGGTCCGGGCGCGCGACCGCGAGCAGGAGGGGGGCGAAGGCCGCGGCCCACGGCTTGGCGTCGGCGGAGGCCGCGACCAGCAGGCCGGCGGCGACCGGATGGCTGGATCTGACCGCGTGAAGGGCCGCGACGGCGAACAGCAGCGCTAGGACGTCATCCAGGTGGCCGGCGTGCGTGACCAATTCGGCCCAAACCGGAAGGAAGAGCAGTCCGGTGGTGAGCAGCCGTGATGGCTGCCGCGTACGCGCCGGGACCAGGTGCCACAGAGCGTACAGGACAAGCGGCCCGGTGAGACTCATCGTGATGAGCGCCAGGAGGCGGCCAGGCATGGCTCCGAGTAGCCGCAGCGGTGTGGCGACCAGGAAGGCGATCGGCCCGATCTGTAGTTCGGGATGGGTGGCGTACAGGCGGAGGCCCTCGCCTCGATCGTCGCCGAACAGCAGCCGGCTGCCCTGGGCGAAATAGTGCCACGAGCCGCCGCCGCCCGGCAGGCGCAGCCCGGTCCACATCGCCGCCCAGCTCCACAGACACCACCACACGGCTCGGGACCGCCGGTCCTGCTCCGGGCTCGTCTCGCGGGCCGGCGGAGAGGGTCTGTCGTGTACGGCCTCCCGTTCGATCATCGCGCCATGCCGTAGCAGTTGCCTGATGACCTGCGCATTCGTCCTGCTCCTCCCTCGTGTGGGCCAACGTAGGGAGAGCCGGGTAAGCGGCTGGAAAGACAACGGCAAGCGACTGGCTTACTCGCCCGAATCCTCAGTGGGAGTAGTGACGTCGGAGGTCATGGGTCACCGGGTCCAGCCGCAGGTCCGCCGACCGTACGCTCACGTCGCTGCCGGCCCCGCGCAGGGCGGCCCGCAGCCGGGCCACCAGTCGGGCAGGCTCACGTCCAGGACGGCGGTGTCCGCCCTACCATGTGGGGATGGCGCGGCTGCTCATCGTGGAGGACGACGAGACGATCGGGAACATGCTCGAGTCCCGTCTTCGTATGCATGACCACGAGGTGGTGTGGCAACGCACCGGCAGGGGAGCGGTACGCGAGGCGACCGTCAGGGACGTCGATCTGGTGCTGCTGGATCTCGGCCTGCCCGATCTGGACGGCATCGAGGTGTGCGGGCGGATCCGCCGGGTCCAGCCGGAGTGTGTGCTGGTGATGCTCACCGCCCGGCAGGAGGAGATGGACGTCATCATGGGGCTGGATGCGGGCGCCGACGACTATCTCACCAAGCCGTTCAGCCTCGCGGAGGTGCTGGCCCGCATCCGGGCGCACCTGCGTCGTGGTGCCCCGTCCGGCTCGGCGCGCCAGGAGCTCCGGATCGGTGACCTGCTGGTGGACGCCGGGGCTCGCCGGTGTTTCATCGGTGAGCGCGAGGTCGCCTTGCGGGCGAAGGAGTTCGACCTGTTGCGTCGTCTCGCCGTGGACGCCGACAAGGCGGTCAGCCGTGAGGATCTGATGGCCGACGTGTGGGACGAGAACTGGTTCGGGTCGACCAAGACGCTCGACGTCCATATCGCGGCGGTACGCGCGAAGCTGACCGAGGCGGCCGCCGGTGAAACGGCGACCATGCCGAGGATCGTCACGCTTCGCGGTCACGGCTATCGTCTGGACGGCCCGCGCCGCTGAGTCGCCCGTTCGCCGGCGTCTCACCCCTCTCGCAGAACGCTGATGGCGGGCCACCGCAGCGAGTCGCTGACCAGCGTCCATGGGTCGACGTTGTCCGCTCCCGCCGGGCCGGACAGGGTGAGGACGACCTCCCGGCCGGCGTGCCAGAAGTCGTAGCGTTCGACAATGCTCGGAAGGGAGGCCGTATGCGCAGGCGGATCGTCATGCTCACCGTGCTGTCGGCCGTCCTGGCCATCAGCCTGTTCGGCATTCCGCTGGCCGCCGGAGTCGCCCACTACTACATGGCCGATGAGCGAAGCGAGCTGACCCGTTTCGCCACCGAGGCGACCGTGACCGTTTCCGCGGCGCAGCTGAGCGGGCGAGACCCCACCGAGCTGCCCAGCACCGAACCGGGTGTTCAACTGGCCGTCTACGACCACGCCGGGCGGCGGATCGGGGGCCGCGGACCGGCGGTGGCCGACGCCGCCGTGCGCGGCGCTCTGCACGGCGTCCCCGCCAACGGGCAGGACGGATCCGACCTCGTCGTCACCGTGCCGGTCGCGAACAACGAGCACGTCACCGGCGCGATACGCGCGGCCGCCGGCAAGATGTTCGTCTATCGGCGGGTCGCCAGGAACTGGCTCCTGATGCTGGCCGTCGCCTGCGCGGCCGTCCTCATCACCGGGCTGCTCGCACGCCGGCAGGCCCGGCGTCTCGCCCGGCCGCTGGAGGAGATGTCGGCCATGGCCGAACGGCTCGGCGACGGTGACTTCAGCGTGCGCGCCCGGCCCAGCGGCATACCGGAGATCGATTCCACCGGCGCCAGCCTCTCGACCACGGCCGAACGTCTCGGCGACCTTCTCGCCCGCGAGCGCGCCTTCTCCGCGGACGCCTCACACCAGTTGCGCACGCCACTGACCGGCCTGCGGCTCCAGCTGGAGAGCCTGCTCGATGCTCCGGGCAACACGCGGGTGGAAGAGATCAGCCAGGCCATGGCCGAAGCCGACCGGCTCCAGCGGACCATCGACGACCTCCTCGCCCTGGCCCGTGACGTACCCCGCCACAAAGAGCCGCTCGACCTGGACGGCCTCCTCGAGGAGGCACGAAAGACCTGGCATGCCGACCTGGCGGGAAAGGGGCGCCCTCTGCGCGTCCGGATCGCTCCCGACCTGCCCACCACGGACGCGTCCACCGCCGCCGCCCGCCAGATCCTCCACGTGCTCATCGAAAACGCGATCCGCCACGGCGCCGGCACGGTGACGGTCGACGTCCGGGATGCCGGCGACGCACTGGCCATCGACGTCAGCGACCAGGGGCCGGGCATCGACAGCCCACCCGATGACCTGTTCCGCCGCCGTACGGTGACCGCCGGGCACGGCATCGGCCTGGCCATGGCCCGTCGCCTCGCCGAGGCCGAAGGCGGACGTCTGCGGCTGGCTCGCCCGTCGCCGCCGACATTCACACTCCTGCTCCCCGGCGCGTGAGGCGTCCCACAGAAAGTACTATCGCAGTAGTTGATCAGGTTCGAGCGCCGGCGCCGGGTCGCTGCCGTACGCCGCCGAAGGCGACGTGGCCGTCCGGCCGTGGCGGCTGTGCCATGACGGCCGTACGGCGGCTGGGATTGGGGGCTGGTGTGAGGGAACACTCCTCACGGTCCACCGATACCGATGACGCGCGAGGCGGGGAGTCCCTCGGCGGGTCAACCGCCAAGGTGGTCCTGGGCATCGTCACCGCCGTGGCCGTCGTCGTGTTGGGCGCCCTGCACCGAACCGCCGTCGATGCCGGAGGAGACAGCCTGGCCGGGGTCGACGGGGAGTGGCTGGTGCTCGCCGCCCTCGCCGCGGTGGCGATGTGGCTGGCAGGAGCGGCGTCGCTGCTCGGCACGATTCCGGTGTGCCCCCCGCTCCGGCGGATGCTCGCGGTTCAGTTCGCCGCGTCTTTCGCCAATCATCTGCTGCCGGCCGGCTCGGGGGCCATGGCGGTCAACGTGCGCTTCTTGCGGCGGCAGGGCGTCAGCCGTGGCGCCGCCGTGGGTGCGGTGGGACTGAATTCTCTGGCGACCGGGATCACCCATCTCCTACTGCTCGTGGGCACGGTCGCGATCGCCCCGTCGACGCTGGTGCGGGTGGGAGTTCGTCTGCCGCAGCCGGATGCGCGGCTGATCGCCGGACCGCTGCTGTCGTACGGGCCGGTTGTGTTGTCGCTGCTCGGTGCGCTCGGGGCGGCGGTGGCACTGCGGGCGCCGAGACGATGGCTGGTCCGCCGCATGGCACGACTGGTATCGGCGGCGGCGCACCTGATGCGAGAGATGCACGAGCTCAAGACCGTCCTAAGGCACCCCGGCCGGGCCGTGGCTCTGTGGCTGGGCTCGCTGGCGCTGCCGTTCTTGCACGCGCTCATCTTGTACTCGATGCTGCGCGGGCTGTATGTGTCCATCGGTGTCGGGACCGTTCTGGTCATCTACCTGGGCATGTCTTCGCTGACGTCGGTCATCCCGTCGCCGGGCGCCATCGGGGCGCTGGACGTGGCGCTGGCCGCGGGCCTGGCCGCCGCGGGCGCTTCCTCGGCGGTGGCCGTCGGGGCGGTGCTCGGCTATCGCATGATCACGGTCTGGCTGCCGTTGCCGCCCGCCGCCTGCACCTTCGCCATCCTTTGGCGCCGCCGGATCATCTGACCGTGATCAGTCGAAAAGCCGTCACCAGCCTCGCGAGGTGCCGGCCGAACTCGCACGCGCATGGCGGGGTGCCCTCCTCGCCGCCGTTTTCGCGGGTTGCCGACGTTTGAGGTCGGTGGGCGATCTGCGGTTTGCCTCCAGGTAACCCACGCACTACTACGTTCGCGGTAGTACTACCGCAATAGTGACAATCCCCCTCGAATACGGGGCGATGAGGGTGAGCCTGTTGGTTTCAGAACCCGATGTGACGATCATCGTCATCGTCTACAACGATGCGGGCCGCCTGGCCCGCGCGGTCCGATCGGCGCTGGACCAGTCGCTGGCCGGAGTCGAGATCGTCATTGTCGACGACGCCAGCACCGACGCGACCCCACGGGTGGCGGAGCGGCTGGCCGCGGCCCGGCCCGACCGCGTGCGGGTGGTCACCCTGCCGGAGAACTCCGGCGGTTGCGGCCGGCCACGCAACGTCGGAATGGACCACGCGAACGGCCGGTACATGATGTTCCTCGACAGCGACGACACGCTCGACCCGCATGCGTGCCGGAACCTCGTCACCGCGGCCGAGGAGACCGGCGCCGATCTGGTCTCCGGACGCTGCGTCCGCGTGCAGCCGGAACGCGAGCAGAACTGGTACCCGTCTCTGTACCGAGAGTCACGAGTCCTCACGAGCATCTCCGACGAACCCGACCTGCTGTACGACACCCTCTCGACCAACAAGTGCTATCGGCACGAGTTCCTCGATCGTGAGGACCTGCGCTTCGTCGACCGGCTCCACTACGAGGATCTGCTGTTCAGTGCGCAGGCCTATGCCGGCGCACGGAAGATCGCGATCATCCCGCACCGGGTCTACAACTGGATCGTCGTGCCGCGTGGCGAGACCATTTCGATCACGCACCGCCGGGCCGAGCTGCGCAACTTCGCCGACCGGCTGGAGATACACCGGCGCATAGACGCGACCTTCCGGCTTCGCGGCGCCAGGGAGCTCATCAAGCACAAGAACGTCAAGTTCCTCAATCATGACCTACTGCTCTACCTCCGCGAGTTGCGCGGCCGCGACCGGGAGTATCGTCGAGCCTTCCTCGACCTGGCCCAGGCGTATCTCGAGACGATGGACACCGCCGTCTTCGAGGAGTGCAACCCGATGATGGGCATCGCCGCCTATCTGATCGTGCAGGGCGATCTGGGTGCGGCGATGGCGGCGGCCGACCACGTGCCGAGGAAGGGCGGCGCGCCGACGCTGTCGATCAGACCGGTCGAGCACGACGGGCGGATCTACTGGTCCGGCGCCTACCTCAGTACGGAGGCGGGCCGTCGGATTCTCGACGTCACCGATCTCGGTATCCACTCCGTACCGTTCGGCACGCTCACCCTCGGCGGCCGGCTGACCGAGGCACGGCAGGCAGGTAGCGAACTGCTCCTCACCGGCGACTTCGTCAACCCGCTGGACCGGATCGATGCCACCACGCAGCTCACCGGGAAACTGGAGATTCGAGATCGCCGCAGGAAAGGGCGTGCCTTCCGGGTCCCGGTGACGCTGTGGCGTGACGGCGAGCGGATCGGCTGGCGGGCCGCCTTCACGCCCGCCCGCGCCGTACGGCCGATCGGGCTCGTGGACCAGACCTGGGGACTCTGGCTGCGGGTGGACGCCGGTGATGACACGGTCAGTGTCCGCGTCACCTCTCCGCGGACCGCCCACGAGGACGTCGCGGTGCCGGTACGGCCACGGCTGACCCGGGCCGTCGGCGACCACCTGGAGGCGTACGTCGCCGACTCCGGTGAACTGGCGTTCCGTATCGTCGGTCGCCGCTTTCCCGCCCGGACCGTCCTGCCCCTGCTGCGCGGACTGGCCCGTACGGACCTGGGCGTCAGGGCATGGCGAGTCCTGGTCCACGCCGAGAAGAGGGTGGTCAAGTGGCTGACCGGCCGCGCCACGAAGATCGCGGTTTTCAACCGGGTCCTGGTGCGGCTTCCGGTCAAGAAGGGCACTGTCGTGTTCGAGAGCCACCTCGGCGCCCAGTACTCCGACAACCCGAAGTACATTTACCGGGAATTGCGCGAGCGCGGCACACCGTACCGGGCGATCTGGTCCTACAGCACGAGCAAGCAGGGCTTCCCGGCCGAGGCGACACTGGTCCGGCGAGGCTCGTGGGCGTACTTCCACGCGCTGGCCCGGGCCGAGTACTGGGTCGACAACCAGGGCTTCCCGGCCGGACTCACCAAACGTCGCCAGACCACGTACATCCAGACCTGGCATGGCTCGGCGTACAAACGGATGGGCTTCGACGAGCCCTCGGTCAAGCAGAGCACCTGGGCCGAGCACGTACGCCGGCGGTCGATGGCCGGCCGGTTCGACGGTTTCCTCGTACGGTCCGAGCATGACGTCCGGACGCTGGCGACGGGGCTCGGCGTGACGGCGCCCGCGATACGGGCCGGATACCCGCGCAACGATCCGCTGGTGAACGGCGGCGCCCCGGAGGAGACGGCCGCGCTGCGGGAGAGCCTGGGGCTCGCGGGCGACACCCGTACCGTCGTGCTGTACGCCCCGACGTTCCGCGCCGACGAGAACGACCGGCCGGCCTCGCGCTTCGCGCCGCCGTTCGACCTCGAACGCTTCGCCCGTGAGTTCGGGGAATCCCACGTGCTTCTCGTCCGCGCGCACTACCTGAGCACGGCGGTGGTTCCTCCCGGGCTGCGCGGCACCGTCATCGACGTGGGCGGCGTGCACGACGTCACGCCGCTGCTGCTGCTCGCCGACGCCCTGGTCACCGACTACTCCTCGGTCATGTTCGACTACGCGCTCCGTGACCGCCCGATGATCTTTTACACTCCCGACCTCGATGAATACGTCCTTCGGCGGGGCACGTACTTCGACCTCGCCGAGCACGCGCCCGGGCCGGTGATCCGCGACGAGGACGGGCTGTTCGCCGCCCTCGTCGATCTCGACCGCGTCCATCGGGACCACGCCGAGCGGCGGCGCCGGTTCGTCGAGCGGTTCGGCGAATACGACACCGGTACCGCCGCCAAGGCCATCGTCGAGCGCTTCTTCTCCGGAGGCCCCCGTGGCTGAGGCCCGCGACATCTTCATCGTGTGCAACAACGTGGAGGAGCTCGGCGGCCTGCAGCGCTGGGCCCACCACATCGCCCGCCTCTTCGCCGAGCGGGGGCATCGCGTCCATCTCGTGGGCGTCACCCATGCGGACCGGGCTCACGACTATGGCGACAATCCGCCGTACGCCGTCACCGTGCTGCACGAGCGCCGGCCCGGGCCACGCCGCGGGACCGCGTCCCGGCTCGCGCATCGGGCCGCGGTCCGCCGCGGTGCCGCGCGGCTGAGCGCGCTGTTCCGCACCGCCGCACCGGGCGGCATCGTGATCGCCGCGCAGGTCTGGGCCATGGAGTGGGTCACCCGTGCCGACACCGCGGGAATGCCGGTGATCGGCATGAGTCATGAGTCGTACGCCGCGACCCGGCAGTCCTCGCGTTACCGGCGGGTCAAACGTTACTTCGCGCGGGCCGACCGGCTGCTCGCGCTCACGCAGGCCGACGCCGACGCCTGGGCCTTCGACGACATGTCGAACGCCGCCGCCATGCCCAACCCACTCCACGTCGAACCGGCGTCGATCTCCCCGCGTACCGCTCCGGTGGTCGTACGGCTCGGGCGGCTGTCGTTCGAGAAGGGGCAGGACATGCTGCTCGAGGCATGGTCGGAGATCGCCGTTCGCCACCCCTCGTGGCGGCTGCGCCTGTACGGGTCGGGTCCGGAGGAGGACGCGCTGCGGCGACGGGCGGCCGAACTCGGCGTCGCAGCGTGCGTGGAGTTCCCCGGTCCGACCTCCGACCTGGAAGGCGCGCTGACCGGAGCATCGATCTTCGCGCTGTCCTCCCGGGAGGAGGGCTTCCCGATGTCGATCATCGAGGCGATGGCGTACGGGCTGCCGACCGTCGCCTTCGACTGCGCGCCGGGCGTACGGGAACTGCTCACCGACGGGCAAGACGGTCTGGTGGCGACACCGGGGAACGTGACCGCGTTCGCCACCGCGCTGGAGCGCCTGATGGACGATGCGCACCTGCGCGACGCGTTCGGGGAGGCGGCCCGCGTCTCGGTCCGCAGATACGCCCCGGACATCGTCCTCGATCGCTGGGAACGGACGTTCACGCTCGTGACCGAACGCGCCGGCCGGACCATCTAAGGGAAGGTCAGGCCACGTCCTGCGCCCGGCGCCGTCGGACGAAAACGCCTACCGCGACAAGGGCGATGACGGCGACGACGCCGGCGACGACGTACGTCGGCCCGTGAAAGGCGTCGGCGATACGCTGCCGGTTCCGGCCGACCGCGTAGCCCGCGACACTCGCTGAGGTCCGGACAGGGACCGGAGCAGCCCTTTGGAGACGACGATGAGCTGACGGCGGCCAGGAACCGCATAGGCATGCATGGCGTCGTCGTCGACGATCGCAAGATCGCCGAGCGGCGACAGGGCGGCTGCCGCGATCGCGGTTCGTCGTGTGCCGGCTACGACCCGCGCGATGTGGATGCAGGCTCGGCCGAGGAGGACGACGGCAAGCGTGCCGGCCGCCATGCCGGCTGCGACTGGGATCGGGACTGAGGCGTGCAGAACCCTGGCGGACCAGTGATCGGCCCGATCATGACTTTCGCCGGCTACGGGCCTGAGCGCTGTCCGCCGGGCTCTGATCGTCAGCCGAACCCCGCGTGAGCAGGCTGAGCAGAATCTGCTCCGCTTCTTCATCGAGACCATCGACGAAGCGCGAGAGCACACTGGCTCGATCGACGCCGGCCTGAAGCAGCTTCTGCATCTGGTGTGCGGTAATGCTCGCCGAGGCCCCGTCCGGACCGCCGACCAGTTCGTAAGCGTAGGAACGGCCGTGTGGCTTCCGGGACAACGCGCGCTTTGAGTACAGACGCGTCAAGGTGGTCATGACCGTCGTGTAGGCCAGATCGCCACCGAGCTCGGCCTGGACCTCCGCAGGCGTCAGCGGCCGGTCGGCGGCCGCAAGACAGGCCACGACCTCGCTCTCAAGGCTCCCGCTCGGTCGTGGGTTGGGTCGGCCAGCCATCCCCTCTCCCAGCCCTGGTGTCGTCTGGTGCAGCGCATACCCACTGGAGGCCGAACTGCCCAGTGGCCATTGTGGCAGCGCCCGGTGGTCGCTGCCACGGTCCTCAGGTGCGTACGGCGCCCGGCCCACGCCACCGGGATGGTCACCAGTCCCCACCGCCTCGGCGAGCGTGCGAGGAACTGCTGCCGGGCCGGCGGGTCCAGCGCGGCCACCCGCTCGTCCAGCGGCAGCGGACGCGGCTTCTCGGCCCGGGTGATGCCCGTTGGTTCATGGCGGCCGCAGTAGTCCGGTCTGGTAGGCCAGTACGACGGCCTGGACGCGGTCGCGGAGGCCGAGTTTGGGGAGGATGCGGCTGACGTGTGTCTTCACGGTCGCCTCGGACAGCCCGAGTTCGGTGGCGATCTCGGCGTTGGAGAGCCCCTTGGCCATCTCGATCAGCACCTCGCGTTCCCGGTCGGTGAGCCGATCGAGACGCGGGTCGTCGGCCGAGCCGGGCCGTGCGGGGTTCCGGCGGGTGAACGTCTCGATGAGCACCCGGGTGAGCCGGGGTGCGACGACGCCGTCGCCGGCGGCGACCGTACGGATGCCCGCGATCAGTTCGGCGGGCTGGGCGTTCTTGAGCAGGAAACCGGCGGCACCGGCGTGGAGGGCGGCGAACGCGTACTCGTCGAGGTCGAACGTCGTGAGGATGAGGACGCGCGAGCCGGCGTGGTCGCGGGTGATCCGCTCGGTGGCCTCGAGGCCGTCCATGCCCGGCATCCGTACGTCCATGAGCACCACGTCGGGGCCGATCGCGGCGACCTGCGCGAGGGCCTCGGCGCCGTCGCCGGCCTCACCGACGACGGCGATGTCGGGCTGGGTCTCCAGCACCAGCCGGAAGCCCATGCGCAGCAACGGCTGGTCGTCGACGAGGAGAACATTGATCACCGGGTGCTCCTCGGCTGGGACGGTTCGAAGCGCGCGTGGACCCGCCAGCCGCCGTCGGGCAGCGGACCGGCCTGCAACCGGCCGCCGTACACCGCGACGCGTTCGCGCATCCCGGCGATGCCGTGGCCGGTGCGCCGCCCCGCCGGAACGCCAACGGCCGGTCGCCCGTCATCGGTGATCTCGACCTCCACCTGCGCCGCGGTGTACTCGAGCCGTACCCGGGCGCTGGTGCCCGGCGGGGTGTGCTTCCGGACGTTGGTGAGCGCCTCCTGGACGAGGCGGTAGATGGTGAGTTCGGCCCCGGAGGCCATGGCGGGCGGCTGCCCGGTGACCACGAACTCCACCGGGAGCCCAGCGGAGCGGACCTCGGTGAGCAACGCGTCGAGCTGGCCCAGCCCCGGCTGCGGGCGCCGTGGACCGGCGGAGGGCGGGGCGTCCTGGCGGAGTACGTCCAGGACGCGCTGCATCTCCGCGATGGCCTGACGTCCGATCTCCGACGACTTGGACACGGCGTCGGCGGCCCGCTCCGGTGAGACCGGAAGGGCGTACGCGGCGCCGTCGGTGAGGGCGACCATGACCGACAGGCTGTGGGTGACGATGTCGTGGACGTCGCGGGCGATTCGCGCGCGCTCCTCGGCGGCGACGATCTGCGCCTGCTGGTCGCGCTCCTTCTCAAGGCGGGCGGCGCGGTCCTCCAGCGACGCCAGATAGGCGCGGCGGGTGCGCATGTTCAGCCCGATGACGGCCGCGGCCGTGGTCATCCCGGACAACAGGACGAAGACCTTCTCCAGGTGACCCGGCGGGGCCCACTGAACGGTGGCCATCGCGACGCCGAGTTCCACGATGCCCGCCGCGACGAGCAGCCGCCGCAGCGTCGAGTGGGCCGCGACCGAGTACAGCGCGATGAGCACGGCGACGTCTCCGGTCGACAGGAGTACTCCGCCGAGCCACTGGGCGAACGCCAGCGCCGCGACCACGCTGAAGGCCGTGAACGGCGTACGTCGCCGCCAGATCAGCGGCACGAGCAGCGAGATTTGCAGTGCCCAGCCGAGAAGAGGCTGCTTCGGCGGCTCCCGGAACAGGTGGGGTACCCCGGACAGGAGCACGACGAGCGCGAACGCGCTGTCGACGGCGGCGGGATGCCGTCCGGCGAGCGCGCGCAGGCGAAGGCCCCAGCGCGCGACGAGCGCGCCGGGGCCGGCCTCGGGCGAAGAACCGATCATCGATCGTCAGGCGTCCCTGCGCTTGAGCAGGTACGCGGCCACCGCCATCGCGATCACGGTGTACAGGACGAACACGCCGAAGCCTGTCCAGGGACCGAGTGAGCCCGGGTCGGGGGTGTTGGTGAGCAGGTCGCCGCCGGCGTTGCTCGGCAGGTACGGCGTGATGTGCCTGCCCCAGGAGGTGAGGCTGAGCACCTCGCCGAGGACCGGGAGCACCAGCAGGATGCCGAACAGCGCCGCGATGGCCCCGGCGGTGCTGCGGATGATGGCGCCGAGCGCGGTGCCCAGCAGCCCGACGACCGTGAGGTAGAGGCCGACGCCGGTGACGATCCGCAGCGCCTGCGGGGACGACAGCGTCGCCTGGACGTGGTGCGTGGACAGGATGGCCTGGCCGCCGAGGAAGGTCACGAACGACACGATCTCCATCAGGACCAGCACCACCACCGCGAACACCGCGGCCTTGGCCCACAGCACGGGCAGCCTGGCCGGGACCGCGCCCAGCGTGGCGCGGATCATCCCGGTGGAGTACTCGCCGGTGATCACCATGACGCCGAGCACGCCCACGGCGAGCTGGGCGATGACGTACGGTCGCAGCGGGACGGTCACCGCGATGGTCGTGGCGTGCTCGATGGGGTGGCGGTGATCGCCGAGCCGGCTGGCGAAGCCCCAGCTGAAGAGCATGCCGAGGCCCATGGTCGCGACGATCGCGGCGAACAGCGACCAGAAGGTGGAGCGCAGGGTCCTGAGTTTGATCCACTCGGAGTTCAGGACGCGCAGCTGGGTGACCCTGCCGGTCCGGAAGGGGGCGGTGGCGGTGGTCATGCCGCGGACCTTTCCGCGGTACGGGCGGGGGCCCGGTATTCGACGGACTCGCCGGTCAGCTCCATGAACGCCTCTTCCAGTGAGGCCTGCTGCGGCGCCAGTTCGAACAGCGTCACGCCGTTGTCCCCGGCGATCGTGCCGATCTGATCACTGGTCAGCCCGCTGACGAGCAGAGTGCCCTCCGCGATGTCCGCCACCGTGACGTCCGGGCCCGCCAGCAGGTCGCGCAGCCGCCCGGCCTGGGGAGAGCGGACCTTGACCCGGCCGGCGGAGGCGCGCTCGATGAACTCGGTGACGGAGGTGTCGGCGATCAGTTTCCCCGGCCGATGACGATGAGGTGCTCGGCGGTCAGGGCCATCTCGCTCATCAGGTGGGAGGAGACGAAGACGGCGCGTCCTTCGGCGGCCAGGTCCTTGAGCAGGTTACGGATCCACAGGATGCCCTCCGGGTCCAGGCCGTTGACCGGTTCGTCGAGGATCAGCGTCTTGGGATCGCCCAGCAACGCCGACGCGATCCCAAGACGCTGGCCCATGCCGAGAGAGAAGCCGCCGACGCGCTTGCGGGCGACGTCGCGCAGGCCGACCAGATCGATGACCTCATCGACCCGGCCCTGTGGAATGCCGGTGGTCGCGGCGAGCGCGAGCAGGTGGTTGTAGGCGGTCCGGCCCGTGTGGATGGCCTTGGCCTCCAGCAGGGCGCCGACCTCGTGCAGGGGCGCCGCGTGGTCGCCGTACGGCCGGCCGTTGACGGTCACCGAACCGGAGGTCGGCCGGTCCAGGCCGAGGATCATACGCATCGTCGTGGACTTGCCGGCCCCGTTCGGGCCCAGGAACCCGGTGACGACCCCGGGTTTGACGGTGAACGACAGGTCGTTCACCGCTGTCTTGTCGCCGTAGCGTTTGGTCAGGCCCTTGGCCTCGATCATGATCGATCCCTTGGAAGATTCCGGGGCGTGCTCAGGGAGAACGCTAGGGCGTCGCCTCGGGCACAGTCGTCGCCCGCCCGGACGATTCCGGCAGGTGGCGAAGGTACACCGGCCGATGTAGGAGTACATCGCGGGATGGACGGGGCCGCGCCGGGAGAGCCGCCGCAGGCTCGGTGACGACACGGCGACAACTCCGGCTGTGGGCCTGTACCGTCACGCCGCCTGAAGTCCGGTACGGCCTTCCTGAAGGTGTGCCCAGCCCATCAGGCCGAACAGCACGGCGAGGAGAACGGCGGACGAGCCGGCGGTGCCGAGGTCCAGTCCGGGTTTCTTCGTTGGCTCCGCGTCAGCCGGCTTTCGGGGTGGCGCGGGCGATGAGGGCGTCGAGGTCCAGACCCGGGGGGAGGGTGCCGAAGGCGGTTCCCCAGTCGCGGCCCAGGCGGGAGGCGCAGAAGGCGTCCGCGACGGCCGGGTGGCCGTGCCTGACCAGCAGGGATCCCTGCAGGACCAGCGCGAGCCGTTCGACGATCCGGCGGGCGCGCAGCTCGATCGTGGCCGCGTCCGTCAGGGCGTCCTTCACCTGCGCCACGGCCGTGTCCAGGCGTGCGTCGGCACCCGCCGCGGCCTCGACCTCCTCGAAGAACGCCTCCACGGTCTCCGGCTGACGCATCATGGCCCTGAGGGCGTCCAGGGCGGCGACGTTTCCCGACCCCTCCCAGATGGAGTTCAACGGAGACTCGCGGAACAACCGGGGCATGCCCGACTCCTCGACGTAACCGTTGCCGCCCAGGCACTCCAGGGCCTCGGCGCTGTGTGCGGGCCAGCGCTTGGACACCCAGTACTTGCTCACCGCCAGGCCCAGGCGCTTGAAGGCCGTCTCGCCGCGGTCGGTCGCGCCGGCCAGGCGCAGCATCAGCACCGTCGCGGCCTCGGACTCGACGGCCAGGTCGGCCACGACGTTGCGCATCAGGGGCTGGTCGATCAGGGTGGCGCCGAACGCCTGCCGGTGCGCGACGTGGTGCGCCGCCTGGACCAGGCCCTGGCGCATGCCGGCGGCGGCACCGATGACGCAGTCGAGCCGCGTCATGTTCACCATCTCGATGATGGTGCGGACGCCCCGGCCCTCCTCGCCGACGCGCCAGGCGACGGCGCGTTCGTACTCCACCTCGGCCGAGGCGTTCGAGTGGTTGCCGAGCTTGTCCTTCAGGCGCTGCAGGCGCATGGGGTTGAGCGTGCCGTCGGGCAGCACGCGCGGCAGCAGGAAGCAGGTCAGGCCCTCCGGTGCCTGGGCCAGCACGAGGAAGACGTCGCACATCGGCGCGCTGGTGAACCACTTGTGCCCGGTCAGCAGGTACGTCCCGTCGGCCTGCGGGACCGCGCGGGTCGTGTTGGCGCGGACGTCCGAGCCGCCCTGCTTCTCCGTCATCGACATCCCGGCGAGGATGCCGGCCTTGGTCAGCGGGGGGCGGAGGCCGAAGTCGTACGTGCCGGAGGTCAGCAGCGGTTCGTACTCGCGGGCGAGCTCGGGCTCCTGGCGCAGCGCGGGCACCGCGGCGTACGTCATCGAGATCGGGCAGCCGTGCCCGGCGTCGACGCGCCACACGTAGAACTTGGCGGCGCGGGCCACGTGCGCACCGGCACGCTCGGTCCACGCGCGGGCGTGCAGCCCGTGCCCGACCGCGACCTTCATCAGCTCGTGCCAGGCGGGGTGGAACTCCACCTCGTCGACGCGGTGGCCGTACCGGTCGTGGGTGCGCAGCACCGGGCGGTACTCATTGGCGAGCCGCCCCCACTCCTGCGCCTCCTCCGAGCCGGCCAGCCGGCCGAGCTCGTGGATCTCCTCGGTCGCCCAGCCGCCGCCCTCGCGGAACAGCCCGTCCAGCAGCGCCGGGTCGTCGGCCACGTCGTAGCCGGTCAGCGGGGGGACCTGGTTGAACACGTCATGCGTCGTCATGGGACCGCTCCGATGCTGCGCTGGGCGAAGGTGATGAGGTGAGCCGTGTCGCCGGTGACCTCGGGCACCCGCGCGGTGCCGGCGGCGGCGCCCGCCGCCAGCGGGGCGACGAGGGCCTCGCCGATCGCCCCGACGAGCGCCGCGGCGCTGATCTGGACGTCCTGGTCGGGCAGCTCGCCCGCGGCGATGCCCCGGGTGATGAGCGTCGCGATCGCGTCCGCGTACGCGCGCCGGAACACCAGCCGCTCGGCGTCGACGGCCGGGTCGGCCGGCTCGGCGAGCAGCGCGTAGGCCATCCGCGGGGCCCGCAGCGCGCGGCCCGCGAAGGTCTCGATCACCGCGGCGACCGCCTCGGCGGCGGTGCCCTCCAGGGTCGCCGCTCGCGCGACGGCGTCCACCTCGCGCCGGGACGCCGTGCGGAACACCTCCGCGACCAGGTCGGCCTTTGCCGGGAAGTGGCGGTAGACGCTGCCGGTGGCGACACCCGCCCGGCGCGCCACGGCGGCCACCGAGCATCCCGCGTAGCCGTGCTCGGCGACGATCGCGAGCGCGGCGGACAGGATGCGCTCCCGCGAGGCGCTCAGGCGCGCCTCGACGCGGGGCGTGCGGCGGTACGGCACACAAGAATTGAACCGCAGTTCACTTCTTCGACGCAACCGTGGAAATAGGTTCGGGGCCCCTCGGGCAGGAGGGGCCCCGAACGCCCCCAGGGGGGATGGGGGCGGGAAAGGGCTACTTCTCGGAGACTCCGGTCGCCATGTCGTAACCGGTGCCCGAGTGGCGGTAGACGGGGCCGTCGCCCAGCTGCAGCACCTGGAACTTGATCGGGATCGAGTTGGACCGGGTGCCGGTGAAGTACTGCATCATCTCCTCGGACAGGTCGATGATGGCCGGCGGGTTGTGCTGGGCGACCGCCCATTCGGCCGGGCCGAAGTCCTCGACCACGCCGACGGCGCTCTTCTTGCCGACGGTGATCTTCACCTTGGTGCCGAGCGGCCAGTACGGGCTGGCGATCGTGTGGAACGACATCGGCTTGCCCGACGCGGTCTCCGCGTCCCAGAACGACGTGCCGGTGGAGACGCCGCCCGGCATGGCGGCCTTCTTGTCGGCCTTCTCAGTGGGGGCCTGCCGGGGCAGCTTGACCGCGTGGCCCTCCGAGCCGGGACCCAGCAGGCCCGAGTCCTCCTGCGTCACCTGCACGCTGCTCGTACGGGCGGCCGGGGACGAGTCGGCGGAGTGGGTGAGCGCGACGGACAGGCCGGCGCCGGCCACGACGACGCCGGTCGCCACCGAGGCGATCGTCTTGGTGGAGAATCGATCCAGGGAATGCTTGGCGAATTCGAACATGGGGGGATGGCCTCTCAGCACAGGGGAGTCGGAGACGACGTGCAGGGCGGGCCGCCCCGGCCGGCGCGCGGCCGGGGCGGGGAGAGGGCTCAGGCGTCGCTGGAGCCGTACTCGGGGTAGCCGTAGCCGACGACCGACGACTTGTCGCGCGTGCGGATCTTTACGGCGTTGTCGGTGTTGCCCTCGATGGTCTGGATGGTGCCGTCGTGGTTGTCCTTGATGACCATGCCGACGTGGTCGATGTCGTCGATCGACTTGCTCCCGCTCCAGGAGAAGAAGACCACGGCGCCGGGCGTCGCGTCCTCACCCCAGCGGCCCTGGTCCTTGAACCACTGGGCGTGGGTACGGGTGAAGGCGTCCGCGCCCATTCCCTTCACGCCCAGCTTGGCGCCGATCCAGGACACGAACATGTCGCACCAGTTCGCGTTGGCGTAGTCGGAGACCTTGCCGCCGTCGCGCTGGACGCCGCGCTCGGCCCACGGAGAGGAGACGAACCACTGCTGGAACTTGGTGCCGCCACCGGAGGAGTCCTCGGTGACGCCCACCTGGGACTCGGCGAGTTTCAGCGCGTCGCTCGCGCTGGGCAGCACCTGGCGCTTCTCGGTGTTGACGTTGCCGGCCTTCTTGTCGGCCAGGGCCAGCGTGTCCGGCTTCTTGGGGGACGCGGCGTCGTGGGGCACGGTCGCCACTGCTCCGGCCGAGACCGCGTCGACCTTCTGGGAGGATCCGGCCGGGGCCGCCGCGATCAGGCTGATCGCGGTCGCGCCGACGGCGGTGACGGCGGCGAGGGAACCGCCGAGTCTGGTGTTACGCAGCAGACGGCATGACTTCTTGTGTCGACCTGACACGTTCGAGCACTCCTTTGCTTCCATGCCGCTTACCGGGTTAGCTGACGGGTTCGGGCGTGGAAGCTGCCCTACGGCGCAAAGGGGATGCGCCGATTCACCCCAGTGGTGCGGTGGGTCCCCGGTTCCGCGAAGTGCGGATTCAGCGGGAGCCGTCTGAGGGGACGGCTCGAAGAACAGGGGGATGGCGGGCCGTGTGTACGGCCACTTCTCTCAGGTCTAGGGGATCTTGTCGTCCATTCGTCCGGTGCACTCCTGACTTCCCGGCGCCTGCCGATCACCCCACGGGCTCGGGCGGGAAGTCGCCCTGCGGGCACACTGGAGGCGTGCCACACGCCCTGTCAGAGACACGGGGTCCGGCTCCGTCGCTTCGCGGCGGATGCGGCGCGTTGCCGAACCGGCATCGGAGGTGGATCCATGAGGGGGGATCGCAAGGGATGCGCGGAGCGGCGCTCTTGGTTATGAACCGTCGCGGCCCGGAAGGGGGGCCCCTCTCACGCGTCGTCGCGTGCCGCACGCGGTGGTGCTGGTGGGCAGGCCCTGGCCGGCGGAGATGTTACGGACGGCGCATGGGGGGCGTCGTCGGTCAACCGAACATAGCAAACATATTTCGGGCCGTAAAGGGTAAATATGGACATCCCCCGGCTCTGACCTGCGAGAAGATCACATGGGCTGGTCTGTCAAGCCCGAAACCCCGGTGAAATAAGGGTTTTCAGCCGACAGCTGCTTGATCACCGAGCGTGATGATCTCGGTGTAGCGCTGCTTGATGATCTCTACGAGCTCGGGCGCGGCGCCGAGCGCCGCCGAGACCGCCGTCGCCCCGGCCGCGAGCGACTCGTCGCGGACCTTGTCGGCGAAGTAGCCGGGGGCGAGGAAGTAGGAGGCGACCGCGACCCGCGGAGCCCCGGCGTCCAGCAGCCCGCGTACGGCCTCGGCCGGCGTGGGGCGCGCGGCGGAGGCGTAGGCGGGGACGACACGCCGCCATCCGCGCCAGCCGCGGGCCATCCGGCCGATCGTCGCGTTGGCCGACGGGTCGCTCGACCCCGCGGCGGCCAGCACGAGGGCCGTGTCCGGATCGGGCGTCACACCGGCCTCGGCCAGCCTCCGCTCCAGGGCGGAGATCATCAGCGGGTGCGGCCCGAGCGTCGCGCCGTACCACAGGCGCATCCGCGGGTGGTCCCGGCGCACCTCGGTCAGCGCGCCGGGGATGTCGGTCTTGCTGTGGTACGCGGCGGTCAGCAGGAGGGGGAGGACGGCGGCCTCGCCGGCGCCGTCGCCGGCGAGCGCCCCCAGCGCCTGGCCGGGCGTCGGCGGCGCGTGGTCGAGGTAGGACGTCATCACCCGCAGCCCGGACCGGCGGCGTACGAGGTCGAGCAGGTCCTCGACCGTCGCCGCCGCACGCGGGTCCCGGCTGCCGTGCGCCACCGCCACCAGAGGCGGCGGGGGCGCGCAGGTGATCAGAGGTTGATGCCGCATTCGGACTTACCGGTGCCGGCCCACCGGCCGCTGCGCGGATCGTCGCCGGGCGCGACCCGCTGGGTGCACGGCTCGCAGCCGATGGAGGGGTAGCCGTCGTACTGCAGCGGGTTGACGAGGATGCCGTTCTCCTCGATGTACGCGCCGAGCTGCTCGTGCGTCCACCGGGCGAGCGGGTTGACCTTGACCTTCCCGCGCGAGGCGTTCCACTCCACGACCCTGGCCCCGCGGCGGTGCGCGGTCTCCTCGCGGCGGATCCCGGTGATCCACGCGAGGTACGGCTCCAGGGCGCGGTTCAGCGGCTCGACCTTGCGCAGGTGGCAGCACAGGTCCGGATTCCGGCCGTAGAGCCGGGGACCCAGGTCGCGTTCCTGCTCGGCGACCGTACGCGAGGATGTGACGTTCACCACGTTGACCGGGTAGACCGCCTCGACGGCGTCACGGGTGCCGATCGTCTCGGCGAAGTGGTAGCCCGTGTCGACGAAGAGCACGTCGATGCCCGGCCGGATCTTGGCGGCGATATCCACCAGCACGGCGTCCTTCATCGAGGACGTCACGCAGATCCGGTCGCCGAACGTCGCGATCGCCCAGCGGACGATCTCCTCGGCCGGGGCCTCTTCGAGGGCGTCGGCGGCCGACTCGACGATGTCGGTCAGGTCGAGCGCGGCGGTCGGGCGTTCGAAGGTGAGGGTCATCTCGCCCGCCCCCTCGGGTCGGCGGGGACGGCGGCGCTGAGCGCGCCGGTGCCGATGAACCGCAGCTTGAACGCACGGGTGCAGGCGCGGCAGTGCCAGCCGCCGTCGCTCTCGTACGGCTCGAGGTCCTCGTCGCCGCAGTAGGGGCAGTAGAAGGGGACCGCTCGTTCGGTCATCGAAGATCCTCCTGTTCCGCCCGCTGCACCCAGTCGGCGAAGGACTCACCGTCGTTCCGCTGGTCCTGGTAGCGCCGCAGGACCCGCTCGACGTAGTCGGGCAGCTCGTCCGCGGTGGTCTTGAGCCCGCGGATCTTCTTGCCGAAGGCACCGCCGACCGTCCCGCCGAGGTGGATCTGGTAGCCCTCCACCTGGTTGCCGTCGGCGTCGGTGACCAGCTGGCCCTTCAGCCCGATGTCGGCGACCTGGACGCGCGCGCAGGAGTTCGGGCAGCCGTTGAGGTTGATGCTCAGCGGCTCGTCGAAGTCCGGGAGGCGCTTCTCCAGCTCTTCGATGAGGTCCATGCCGCGCTGCTTGGTCTCGACGATCGCCAGCTTGCAGTACTCGATGCCCGTGCAGGCCATCGTCTGCCGCCGGAAGACCGAGGGCCGTACCTGGAGGTCGTGGGCCTCCAGCTCGGCGGCGAGGGCCTCGGTGCGGTCCTCGGGCACGTCGAGGATGACCATCTTCTGCTCGGTCGTCGTGCACACCCGGCCCGAGCCGTACTCCTCGGCCAGGTCGGCGATCACGTGCAACAGGTCGCCGTTGACCCGGCCGACCCTCGGCGCGAACCCGACGTAGTAGGCGCCGTCGCGCTGCCGGTGGATGCCGACGTGGTCGCGGCGGGCGTCACGGGGCCCGCCCGGCGCCGGCCCGTCGGGCAGCGTGTAGCCCAGGTACTCCTTCTCCAGCACCTCGCGGAAGCGCTCGGGGCCCCAGTCGTTCATCAGGAACTTGAGCCGGGCGCGGCTCCGCAGCCGCCGGTAGCCGTAGTCACGGAAGATCCCGGTGACCCCGGCCCAGACCTCGGGCGCCTGCTCGGGCCGGACGAACGCGCCGAGGCGCTTGGCGAACATCGGGTTGGTGGACAGCCCGCCGCCGACCCACAGGTCGTAGCCCGCCTCGCCCTCGTCGTTCACCACCCCGACGAACGCGATGTCGTTGATCTCGTGGACGGTGCACTGCGCCGTGCAGCCGGACAGCGCCGTCTTGAACTTGCGCGGCAGGTTGGAGAACTCGGGGTTGCCGATGTAACGGTCGTGGATCTCCTGGAGCTGCGGCGTGGCGTCGATCACCTCGTCGGCGGCGATCCCGGCGAGCGGGCAGCCGATGATCACGCGCGGCGTGTCGCCACAGGCCTCGGTCGTGGTCAGGCCGACGGCCTCCAGCGTCTCCCAGATCGCCGGCACCGACTCGATCTCGATCCAGTGCAGCTGGATGTTCTGCCGGTCGGTCACGTCGGCGGTGCCGCGCGCGTACTTGCTCGACACGTCGGCGATCGCCCGGAGCTGGGCGGCGTTCAGCCGGCCGCCGTCGATGCGGACGCGCAGCATGAAGTAGCGGTCGTCGAGCTCCTCGTCCTCGAGGACGGCGGTCTTGCCGCCGTCGATCCCCGGACGCCGCTGCGTGTAGATCCCGTACCAGCGGAATCGGCCGCGCAGGTCGGCCGGGTCGATCGAGTCGAAGCCGGACTTGGAGTAGATGTCGAGGATCCGACGGCGGACGTTCAGACCGTCGTCGTTCTTCTTGCCCTCTTCGTTCTTGTTGAGCGGTTCGCGATAACCGAGGGCCCACTGACCCTCGCCTCGCCTCCGCTGACGGGGTGGCATCGTGCGCGTCCTCCGTGGTGGATGGTGGACGCGGAGCACACCGGCAGGCTCGCTGCTGGCTCTACGCTGAGCTTGGAGGAAATCCGACACCGGCATACCGCGCGCCCATGAGGCAGTGGCGGCTGATCAGTGTCAACGACAGATGGCGCTGCCCACGCGAAGAAAGTCGACGTGCCGGCGCATCACCAGCAACGGGTTCGCAGCAGCCATACACCGATGATGACATGCCGTTCGATGGGTGTCCAACCTTGTCCGATATGCGGAACGGCGTCCCTATCTTTGGCCTCGGACCCTGTCACAGGTCCCTGGCGTTTCTCCGGCCTCTCGGCCCTCCCGGCTCTCAGCCCTGACGTAGCCAGTTGACCGGCGGCTCGGGCGCGTCCGGTTCGGTGTCCGGCTCGTCGCCTCCGGCCGGGGGCTGGTGCTGGCAGTCGCACCATGTGCCGCCACGGCACTCGTCGTGTCGCCGGTCGCGGCACGCTTCACAGATCATGTGTCCCATTCTCGCAGCACAGGCCGCACCGAACGCGGTTCTGTACGCTGATGCGATGGGTGTGGCGACAGAGGTGCTGATCCGTGACCTGAGCGCCGAGACGGCCGACCTCGACCGGCTCCTCGGCCCGGGCGTCTGGGACGTCCCGACCCCCGCCGAGGGCTGGGCGGTACGCGACCAGATCGCCCATCTGGCGTGGTTCGACGACGCGGCGGTGCGCGCGGTCACCACGCCGGAGGAGTTCCGCGCCGAGGCGCGGGCGGCCGCGGACGCCGGCCTGGACGCCGACGCGCTCGTGGCGGAGCGACGGTCGATGCCGGGGGAGGACCTGCTCGCCTGGTTCCGCTCCGCCCGCGCCGGCCTGACCGAGACGCTCGCCGCGGCCGACCCGAAGACGCGGATTCCCTGGTACGGCCCGGACATGGGCCTGGCGTCGTTCGCGACGGCGCGGCTGATGGAGACCTGGGCGCACGGGCAGGACGTCGTCGACGGCCTGCGGGAGGCCGGCCGGGACGCGGTCCGCGAGCCCACCGACCGGCTGCGTCACGTGGCCGAGATCGGCGTACGCGCCCTGCCCTGGAGCTTTATGGTGCGCCGGCGCCCGGTCCCGCGCGTGCCGGTGCGGATCGAGCTCACCCTGCCGGGCGGCGGCCCGTGGACCGCCGGGCCCGAGGGCGCCGCCGACGTCGTACGCGGAACGGCGCTGGACTTCTGCCTCGTCGTCACGCAGCGGCGGCATCCGGCCGATGTGGATCTGGCGGTCTCGGGCGCCGTCGCGAAAGAATGGATCGGTATCGCCCAGGCGTTCGCGGGGCCGCCGGGCACCGGACGCCGCCCGGGACGGTTCGCCTGAGTTCCCGACCGGCGGTGACGAGGGAAGGGCGGTGGATGGCCGGCACCTCCGCGAGGCGTACCTCCCGCCGGGCGCCCGGCGACGACGGGTCCCTCCGTGCGCCGGAGCGGCCCTGCGACAGGTGGCGCGACATCCCGCGAAGTGGTCGTCGCAGCACGTACCGGACGCGTCACGGCTACGGTAGACGTTCGTGACCACCCTCTCCGATGCTTCGGCGGGCGTTGCCGAGGTTTCGGTACGCGCCCGGATCCGGTCCGCCGTGTGGCGGATCGTCCGCGGTACGAGTGTCTCCGCGTTCCGCTACCGGGTCACCGGCCTGGCCGCCGAGGCGGCGTTCTTCACCCTGCTGTCGCTGCCGCCGCTCGTGCTGGGGCTGATCGGCACGCTCGGGCACTTCCGGTCGATGCTCGGCGACGACACGGTGGCCGACATCCGCACATGGGTGATCGAGAAGGCGCAGACGGTGCTGACCGAGCAGTCGGTGGACACCGTCGTGCGGCCGCTCCTCGACGACGTCCTCCGGGGCGGCCGGGTCGAACTCGTCTCGCTGAGCTTCCTCGTCTCGCTGTGGGCCGGCTCACGTGCGCTGAACGTCTACGTCGACACGATCACGATCGCGTACGGCCTGTCCGGTGTGCGCGGCGTCATCCGCACCCGGCTGCGCGCGTTCTTCCTCTACATCGCCGGGATCGGCGTCGGGCTGGTGGTCATCCCAGTGCTGGTCGCGGGCCCGACGCTCGTCCTGCGCTGGCTGCCCGAGGGTGCGCGGGTGGTGCACGTTCTGTACTGGCCGGTGCTGATCGTCGTCTCCATCGTGTTCCTCGCCTCGCTGTACCACCTCAGCGTCCCGGTGCGCACGGCCTGGTGGCGGGGGCTGCCGGGCGGCGCGGTGGCCCTGGCGATCTGGGCGCTGGGCAGCCTCATCCTGCGCCTCTACCTGGACGGCTCCGCGTCGGGCGTGACGGTGTACGGCTCGCTGGGCGCGGCGATCGCCGTGCTCGCCTGGCTGTACGTCACCGCCCTGGCCGTGCTGATCGGCGCCGCGCTCAACGCCGAGATCGACAAACTGTGGCCCGGCGAGTACACCGCGCGGGCCCGCGCCGAGGCCGCCGAGGCGCGCGCCCGGGTGGCGAAGAAGCAACTGCGGGCCGCCGAGCGGCGCGTCGAGGTCGCGGCGGCCGACGAGGCGGACGAGGACCCCGTACCGGAGGAGGACGCCGCGCCCCGGGAGGCGAGGGAGCCCCGGGAGCCGCGGGAGAGCGAGCAGGCCCGGCCGGAGTCCCGCAGCGCCTGAGAGACCGCACGGAACCCCACGCCCTGCTGTACGGCAGGCGGGGTTCTGGGCGCCGGGGTCAGGCGCCGGGCGAGGCCAGGCGGTCGACCGCGGACGGTGCGGGGGAGGGCACCGGGCGGGGCGCCGGGGACCGGCGCCGGGTTCTCGCACGTGCCGGGGGCGTCTCCGGACGTCCCGGGCCCTCCTGGGGGCGTCCGGAGCCGTCCTCCGCGTGCCCCCGGAGGTCCCCGCCGCGTCCCTTGCCGTACCAGGGGCGGGCGATCGGCGTCCACCGCGCGAGCAGCTCCATCGCGTCCGGGAGCGTCTCGGCGAAGATGTGCTCGACGACGTTGCCCGCGTTGCCCTCGAGCTGCAGCAGGAACTGCAACGGCGGCGTCTCCCGTGAGTACAGCGTCAGCGAGACCGGGACCGACGGCAGCTCGCCGACCTGGCACCACGCCTCGTAGCCCAGGTTCGCCACCGCCGCGCGCACGTCACCGCCGTACGGCTCGCAGATCGCCATCACCGGGTCCTCGCGCTCCATCCACGAGCCGTTGACCAGGCACCATGCGTGAATCACCTCGTTCATGATCACACCCCACGGTAGGCCGGGCGCGCCGTCCGTGGCGGTAACGCCACGCGGCGTGAGCGACTGTCGGGTATCCGGCCGGGGAGATCCGGGCGGGCTTGGGGATCAGTGCGCCGGCATGGGCCATTCGAGGCGGATTCGCGAACGTTCGGGGGAGGGCGGCAGGTCCTGGCGGGAGACGTCCGTGCCGCGTCCGCCGAGCACGCGGATCCGCCCGGCCACCTCGGTGAGGACGCCCGCGGGCGCGTCGAGGTGCATGACGAGCCAGGTGGGCGGCCTCGGGTCGGCGCTGATCATCACGTGGACGTCCGGCAGGCGCTCGCCGGGGACGAGGGCGAGGGTCCGGTGGACCAGCCGGGCGACCCGCTGCCAGGCCGACGGGTCGATCATCGCCTCGATGCCGTGCCCGAGCGTCAGCGCCGGGCACGTCCGGCCCGGGCCGCAGGCCCGCTCCACCGCCTCGACGATCAGTGCCCGCAGGCCCGATTCTCCGGCCGAGCCCTCGGGACGCAGGTCGAAGACCACACCGCGAAAGTCCTTGATCGCGCCGTCCAGGCCGTCGATGGCCTTGTGGACCTTGGCGACCGTGACGTCGGCGCCGAGGTTCGCCTCGATGTAGGTCAGCGCGGCGTGCAGGTCCAGGCCGACCGCGAACAGGCGATGCATCAGGCCGTCCGCCAGCCCCGGGGAGAGCCGCTCGCCGCTCTCCGCGGCGGCCAGGGGGACCGCCCCCCGGCCGTCGTCGTTCATCACCGGCCTTCTCGGTGTGGCCAAGGTCCATCCCTCTCTGTCGGCCGTACGGCTCACGGGCGGCGGGCCGCCCGTCGGCTGGGGGATGGTCCTGGGGGCGTCATGGATTTCGTACCCAATGCGGGTGTATCAACGCACATGCGCCCTACCCCGCGAATGACCGGTTCATACGCATCGTGACCGGGTGAGACGCGAGGGACGCCTGAGGTCGCCGGCCGCGATATTCAGGACTTTCGCCCCTGGCCCGGCTTCATCGTGTGACGCAACGTGTAAGTGAGAACCTGTGGGGAAGGGGGGTTCGGCCGCACGTTGGGGAGACGGGCCGAGGATCTCCAGCCACCTCGGCCGCAGGCTCAATGGCGAGTGACGGTGGCGGCCTGCCGAGGCAGGGCGGCACCGCCCGGCGGAGGTGGTCATGTCGTTCACGGACATCGCCAGCGCGCTGGCGGAACAGGGACGCTCGTTGCTTCCGATACCCGGACATCCCGTCGCCGGGACCGAGCCCGATCATCCGCCGCCGACCCGGTCGATGACCGTGACCGCCGATGACGGTGTCGAGCTGCACGCGGAGATCCAGGACGCCCCCGGCGCCCCCCTGACCGTCGTCTTCTGCCACGGCTACCTGCTGAACTGCACGAGCTGGGACGTCCAGCGCACGATGCTGGCCGGCAAGGCTCGCGTGGTCCTGTGGGACCACCGCGGCCACGGCCGGTCCGGCTGGGGCACGCCGCCCAACGCCACCATCGACCAGGTCGGGCGCGACCTGTTCGCGGTGATCCGGGCCGCGGCCCCGCGCGGACGGCTGGTGCTGGTCGGCCACTCCATGGGCGGGATGGCCATTCTCGCCCTCGCCAAGTCCCACCCCGGCATGTTCGGCGGACGGGTGGTCGGCGTCGTACTCTCCTCGACCTCCGCGGGAGGCCTGTCCACGATCACCGCGGGCCTGCCGTCGATCACGGCACCGTTCGTCGTGCGTCGCCTGGTACCCGCCACTCTCAGCCGGCTGCGGCGGCACGCACGCCTCGTGGACGGCGCGCGGCGGTCCGCGGGCGGCGCGACGTACCTGATCACCTGGCCCTACCTGTACGGCTCGCGGGTGCCCCGCCCGGTGGCCCGGCTCACGACGCGGCTCATGGCGTCGGTGCCGATCCAGGTGATCGCCGAGTTCTATACCGAGCTCGTCCGGTACGACCTGCACGCGGTCCTGCCGGCGCTCGGCCGCATCCCGGTGCTCGTCCTCGTCGGCGAACGCGACGTGATCACCCCGCTCGCGCACGCCGAGGCGCTCGTCGCCGCGATGTCCGGCGGGGAGCTGGTCGTGGTCCCCGACTCGGGCCACCTGCTGGTGCTCGAACGCCCCCGTGAGTTCGGCGAGCAGGTCTGGAGGCTGATCAGCCGCGTCACGCCGCCGAAGCTGGTCGCCGCCGCGTCCGTACCCGGCGAGCGGATCGCCAAGCCGGCCCGGGCCCAGCACCACCACCGCTCCTGAGCGCGTTCCCCTAAGAGCCGTCCTCGGGCCGCCGTACGGGTGGACCGGACGCGGGCTCGGCGGGCCTGCGGGGCGCGTACTTGGAGCGCAGCCTGCTCTGCTGGACCAGCCGGCCGAGGTCGTCGGCGGTGACCATGCCGACGACGCGGTGGTCGGCGACGACGACGGCGAGCACGGTGCCGGCGAGCGGCAGCCGCGCGGCCAGCGGCGCGGCGGGGTCCTCCGGCGCGGCCAGGTAGTCGTGCGGCAGCGCGACCGCGACCGTGTCGATCCGGTCGCCGGTGCGGGCCGGGGGCACGCGCGTGAGGCGCGCCAGGGTGACCACGCCGCACGGTTCGCCGCCGAACCCGGTCACGGGGAAGGCCGACTGGCGCGACCGCGCCGCGACGCTCGCGATGAACTCTCCGATCGGCCGCCAGGAGGGCGCGCATTCGGGCTCGGGGACCATCAGATCGCGTACCCGGACGCCCTCGGCGGCCTCCTGCGCCACCCGCGACCGGGCCTCCGCCCCGGCCGTCCAGATGAGGAACCAGCCGATGAGCATCAGCCACAGGCCGCCCGTCTGGCTGAGGAAGATCAGCTGGGCGACGCCGGCGCCGACGAGCGCGGCGCCCATGACCTGCCCGGCGATGGTCGCGACGCGGTCGCCGCGCGACCGCTCGCCGGACCGCATCCACACCAGCGCCCGCAGGATGCGGCCGCCGTCCAGCGGCGCGCCCGGCAGCAGGTTGAACACGGCCAGGAACGCGTTGGTCGCGCCGGTCCAGGCGAGCGCCGCGACGATCACGCCCGGCGCGCCTGCCGTCGAGGCGCCCTCCGCGGCGCCGAACAGCACCCCTCCGATGGCGAGGCTCGTCAGCGGGCCCGCGGCGGCGACGGCGAGGTCCGTACGGGCGGTCTTGGGCTCACCGTCGAGCTGGGCGACCCCGCCGAGCATCCACAGGGTGATCGAACGCACCCCGAGCCCCCGCCTGCGCGCGACGGCGGCGTGGGCGCCCTCGTGAGCCAGCAGCGAGGCGAGGAAGAGCAGCGCCGTGGGGATCGCGATGGCCCAGTACACGCTCGCGGGCCGGCCCGCGTCCGCGCGCGGCAGGACGTTCCCGGCGACGATGTCGGCGATCAGCACGAGGATCACCACGACCGACCAGTTGACCCCCACCGGGATGCCCGCGACGTGGCCCAGCCGGAGATTCTGCTTCATCGCCGCCTCCTCGACATGGTGACCCAGCATCCACTCTCGGCTCGTACGGACGGCCGGGGTACGTCCATTGGTCCCCGGTGAGCGGGCGAAGGTCGCAGGTGGGCCCGTCGGCCGCGGGCGGCACGCGGAGGAAGAGGGTGCTCCCGGCGCCCCCGGGGGCGGCGGGACGGGACAGGCGACGAAGGTCCCGTGGCGGTGGGACCTTCGGCCCTGGAAGGCCGTTCGGCCCTTGCGGAGGCTGAAATCAGGCCTGCGGGACGAGCGAGGGAGCCCGACCACAGAATCGAGAAGGAGTTAAAGGAGCTCCGACGAGATTCGAAGGAAGGGCTGAGAGGCCGAACGGCATAGCCGGTATCGGCGACCTCCACCACCTGAACCGGGTAATACCGGCGCAGGGAAATCGCCCCGCAGGTCTTTTCGTCGCCTGATCGAGAGTCCGTCCAGGGACCGGAACCCGTCGCACCAGCGCCCCTGGACGGCTCCCGGCGACGCCCGTTGAGGGACCCCGCGGGTGGGTAGAGCCACGGACAACCGGCTTTTCGAGGTGGTTCACCGTGGGTTCGAGCGGACATGGCGTACGACTGCCGTTCACCGACCGGACGGAGGCCGGGCGGGTGCTCGCCGAGCGTGTGGCGGCACTGGGCCTCACGGATCCGGTAGTGCTGGCGTTGCCCCGCGGCGGTGTCCCGGTCGCACACGAGATCGCCGAGCGACTCGGCGTTCCCTTCGACGTCCTGGTCACGCGCAAGATCGGCTGTCCGGGCCAGCCGGAGCTGGGCGTCGGGGCGATCGCCGAGGGCGGCGAGCCGGTCTTCGACGCCGACCTGCTCCGCCGCCTGGGCCTGACCGAACGCGACCTGGACCCCACCACCGGCCGCGAACGCGCCGAACTCGCCCGCCGGATCACCGCCTACCGCGGCGACCGTGCGCTGCCCCCGCTCAAGGGCCGCGACGTGGTCGTCGTCGACGACGGCCTGGCGACGGGCGGCACCGCCCGGGCGGCCCTGGCCGCCGTACGCGCGGAGGGCGCGAGGCGCCTGGTGCTGGCGGTACCGGTGGGCGCGGCCCAGACGGTGTGGGAACTCTCTTCCGCCGCGGACGACCTGGTGGTCCTGGCCGCCCCGTCGTCCTTCCGCGCGGTCGGCCAGTGGTACCAGCACTTCGACCAGCTGACCGACGGAGACGTGCTGTCCCTGCTGCACGCCCCCCACACCTGACCGGTGTGGGGGAGACGCTCGTCGAGTGCGGGGGAGGCGCTCTCAGAGAGGACAAGAGCCGGATCCGCCCTCGGCGGTACCGGCTCTATGGAAACGGCCCCGCGGGGGCGGGGCCGCAGGCTGCGCTCTCGCTCAGGCGGCGTTGGCGCGGCGCATGCGGCGGCGGCGCTCCGACGCGCGCTCGTCCTCGTTCAGGCCGCCCCACGTGCCGTACTTCTCCGGCCGGGACACGGCATAGTCAAGGCATTCTCCTCGCACGGGGCAGCGCATGCAGACCGCCTTGGCCTTGCGCTCGCGGATCTCCCGCTCCGGCTGACGTTCACCGTCCGGGCCGAAGAACAGGATGAGGTCCTCCCCCCGGCACTCGGCAGCGTCCTGCCAGCCCCAGCTAGGGCGGGGGAGGTTTGCCTGCCGACGTACCTGAGCCATAGAACTACCACCTCGTAGCTTGCGGGTGAGCATAAATTTCGGTCACGGGCGCCAAACGGTGAGTACGTGCCAAAAACTTGCAACGTCGAGAAGCGCCGTGATGTTCCCCGGAGAGCGCCGTGTCCTCTCAGGAACGGCGTACAGGGCCTCGGAGAGGTTACACGAGGGCCGTCGCGTTGAGAAGAGTCAGGTCCCGTTCAACATATGTTCGGATGTCTTCGCCGCATCCGGGACCGCACGCGCCCATCGGCCTCTGCTCCACCCGGAGCCTATAGCGTGCGGTGCCCGCTCGCACCACGGCGACGTCGCCGGCCACCGACTCCACGGTGACGTCCTCGACCCCGAGGACCCCCGTACGAGCGCGGACGAAATGCTCCGCCGCCTGCGAGGACTCGGCCTGGCCGCCCCGGCCGCGAAAGCCTTCGAGGACCACCCGGCCGCGCCGATATTCCTCCGCCGCGGTCAGCGCGCGCCGCTGGTCCAGGTCGCCGTAGTACAGGCCGTGGGGCAGACAGACGAGGTTCGCGGCGTACCGGTCGCCGCCCACATGTGTCGTCTCCCACACCTCGCCGAAGCGCTCGTGCAGGAACCGGGCGAGGGGCGCGCCGACGCGGGCGCAGCACGCGTTGTGCCTCCCGTGGGTGCACACCAGGAACACCGGGCCCGCGACCGGTACGCCGAACCCGGGGGCCAGCCCGGCGCCGACGGCGGCCAGGTCGAGATCGGCCAGCTCCTCGGGGTCCTCCAGTTCGCGCCCCTCCAGCCAGACGCCGCCGCCGGGGCCGGAGAACCCGGCGTACACCTGGAGCGGCGGTGTGGCGCGCCGCCGTCGGGGCGTCCGGATGAGCTGGGGGCGCACGCCGTGGCGCCGGGCGCGGGCGACGGCCTCGGCGAGCGGTGGAGGGAGCGCCATGGTGTCGACGTCCTCGCCCCACGGACCGGGGTGTTCGATGAGCAACCAGGCGCGCGAGCCCACGGTCGCGCTGGCCAGGCACGAACGCCGGCCGGTGTGGCACCCGGCGCAGTGCGTGCATCGGTCGTCCCGCAACGAACCCCCTTCACAGGCTTATTAGGTAAGACTAACCTAACTAGCTGCTGTCGCGCGAGGTGACTGGAGTCGCGGATGAACACAGAGTGAACACACGCCTCGGAAATCCCCGAAGGTATCGACGTGCGGCACCGTGCACGCTCTACAGTGTTCCCGTCCCCCCGAGACCGATCATGGGAGCCCCATGCGCACGCCCCTCCTGGTCGTGAGTGTGGCGTTGTTGCTGGCCAGTGCCGGTGACGCCCGCCCGACCCGCGGCGTCGCGCGCCCGGCGGCCATCGAGGCGTCGACCAGCGGATGCGGCACCGGCTGGGAGCGGCCTCACGCGGGCGGTCAGGTGCTCACGGTACGTAACGACGGCGCCACCGCCGCGGGCGTGACGCTCATCGATCCGGCCTCCGGGGCGGTCTACGCCGAGATCGAGGGCCTGGGGCCCGGGGTGACGCGGCGGCTGCACCTGTCTCTCGGCGTCGGCACCTACGCCTTCCGCTGCGAGGACGACGCCGGCGGCGATCCGGTCACCGGGCCGTCGATACGCATCGCGGGCGGTCGTGGGAGCAGCGCCGCCGTCCTGCCCGTGACCAACAACGACCTGTACGTCCCGGCACGCGCGTACTCCAAGTACGTCGACGCCGGGCTCGACCGCCTCATCGCCGCGACCGGCAGGCTGCGCGCGGCCGTGGACGACGGCGACCTCGACGCCGCCCGCTCCGCCTGGACGCCGGCCCACCTCGCGTACGAACGCCTCGGCGCGGCGTACGGCACGTTCGGCGACTTCGACGGCGCGATCAACGGGAGCCCCGCCGGCCTGCCGAAAGGCGTGCACGACCCGGGCTTCACCGGCTTCCACCGGCTGGAGTACGGCCTGTGGCACGGGGAGTCCGCCGCGTCGCTGCGCAAGGTGGCCGACCGGCTCGCCCACGACACCCGCGCCCTGAAGTCCGACTTCCCGCACCAGCGCATGGACCCCGCCGACCTGCCGCTCAGGGCGCACGAGATCCTGGAGAACACCCTGCAGTTCCAGCTCACCGGCAAGGCCGACCAGGGGAGCGGCACCACGCTCAAGACCGCGGCGGCCAACGTCGAGGGCACCCGTGAGGTGCTCGGCGTCCTCCGGCCGCTCCTGCGCGACCGCTACCCGGCCCTGCCGCAGGTCGACACCTGGCTCGACCGGTTCGACGCGCAGCTCAAGGGCAGATCCTCGGTCGACCGCCTGTCCACCACGGAGCGCGAGCGCCTGAACGGAACGGCGGGCCGGCTGCTGGAACTGCTCGCGCCGATCGCCACGATCGCCGAGCCGAGGCGCGTCTCATGACCGAGCGAAGCGAGGGAATCGAAGACGCGCCCCTGTGGTCACTCCCTCCGGCGAAGGAGGGCTCATGACCGAGCGGAGCCCCCACGGCGAGGGCGCGCCGCGAGGCGCGGGAGCGCCACGGAGAGACGGCGCGTCACGGCGCGAGGGCGCGCCGCGGGGCGACCGCCGGTCCTTCCTGCGCGGCGCCCTCGCCGCCGGTGTGGCCGGCTCGCTCGCCGGAGCGTCCGCGAGCGCCGCCGCCGCGCCGCCCGGCCGTGCCACCCCGCCTCCCGCGCGGCCGTTCCACGGCGCGCACCAGGCCGGCATCCTCGACCGGCCGCGGCCCCGGACGATCGTGGTCTCCCTCGACGTCATCGCGTCCGGGCGGGGCGAGCTGACCGAGTTCTTCCGCACCCTCACCGATCGCGCCCGCACGCTCACCGCCGGGGGCGCGCCGGACGACAGCGGCATCAGCGCGCCGCCGCCCGACTCCGGAGTGCTCGGGCCCGACGTGCCCGCCGGCGGGCTGACGGTCACGGTGGGCGTCGGCGCCTCGTTGTTCGACGACCGGTACGGCCTGGCGAGCCGCAAGCCCGCCGGCCTGAAGCCGATGCGGATGTTTCCCAACGACGACCTCGACCCGGACTGGTGCCACGGCGACGTCAGCCTGCAGCTGTCGGCCGAGGACGACGACACCGTCGTACACGCGCTGCGCGACATCGCGCGGCACACGCGCGGCGCGGCGCAGATCCGCTGGCGGATGAGCGGCTTCACCAGCCCGCCGCGCCCGAGCGGCACGCCCCGCAACCTCATGGGCTTCAAGGACGGCATCGCCAACCCCGACACCGCGAGCGGAGGCGAGATGGACCGCCTCGTCTGGGCGGACCGCTCGCGTGAGCCCGCCTGGACGGCCGGCGGTTCGTACGTCGTCATCCGGCTGATCCGCATGCTCGTGGAGTTCTGGGACCGGGTCGGGATCACCGAGCAGGAGCAGATGTTCGGCCGTGCCCGCGCGACCGGCGCGCCCCTCGACGGCACGCACGAGCTGGACGAGCCGAAGTTCGCCCAGGACCCGATCGGGAAGGTCATCCCGCTGACCAGCCACATCCGGATGGCCAACCCCCGTACGCCCCAGACCGCCGACAGCCGGATCCTGCGCCGCAGCTACAACTACGACCGCGGCGTGGACGCCGTCGGCGACCTCGACATGGGCCTGGTGTTCACCTGCTACCAGCAGAACCCCGAGCGGCAGTTCGAGGCCGTGCAGGAACGCCTGATCGACGAGCCGCTCGTGGACTACATCACCCCGTTCGGCGGCGGCTACTTCTTCGCGCTGCCGGGCGTACGCGACTCCGGGGACTTCCTCGGACGCGCGCTCCTCGCCTAGGTGTACGGCGGGTGAACGCCGTCGCGTGAAGACGCGGCAAGGATCCTTCAAGTCCGCATGGGGGCTTGTTCACCTGGGGGACACCTTCCATCACCGGGATCTTCGTCCCGATCCGATGGGATCCCCGCTGGACCGACGCGGCCCCCGGGTCTCCCTTTCAGGACCCGGAGCTTGATATTCCCCCAGGAGGCAAGATGGGTCCCGGCAAGTGGAAGAGACGGCGACCGGTGGTGATCGCCGCTTCGCTGGCGGCCGCCGGCTCGCTGGCCCTCGCGGCCTGCGGGACGACCGGTGGCGGGGCGACCTCGCTCACGGCTGCCGAGTCGCCCGTCCGTACCACGACCCCGATCAAGCACCTCGTGGTGCTGTTCGACGAGAACGTCTCGTTCGACCACTACTTCGGCACCTACCCGAAGGCGGCGAACACCGACGGCACGAAGTTCGTCGCCAAGAGGAACACGCCTCGGGCGAACGTGCTGAGCAAGAAGTTGCTCACGGACAACCCGAACCAGTACAACCCCAAGCGCCTCAGTCCCCAGCAGGCCCTCACCTGCGACCAGGACCACACGTACGGCCACGAGCAGAAGGCCGTCAACGGGGGCAAGGTCGACAAGTTCGTCGAGAACACCGAGAAGGACACCTGCGCCGCGCCCCTGTTCGGTGAGCCGGGTCTGGTGATGGACTACTACGACGGCAACACCGTCACCGGCCTGTGGAACTACGCCCAGAACTACGCGATGAGCGACAACTCCTGGGACTCGGTCTTCGGGCCGTCCACCCCGGGCGCGCTGAACCTGATCGCGGGCCAGACCCACGGCGCGTACGCCGTCGACCCGGTGACGCACGAGAAGGTCAGCGACTCCTACGTGGTCGCCTCGCCGGACAAGAACGGTGTGGGCACGGTCATCAACGACCCGGACCCGGCGTTCGACGACTGCTCCGGCAACAACCACACGTCCAAGAACAACCTGGCCGTGATGACCGGCAAGAACATCGGCGACCTGCTCAACGAGCGGAAGGTCACCTGGGGCTGGTTCCAGGGCGGCTTCCGGCCGACCGGCTCGGCCAACGGCTACGCGGTCTGCGGCGCCTCCCACGCGAACGTCGGCAGCGTCTCCGCGGTCGACTACAGCCCGCACCACTCGCCGTTCCAGTACTACAAGTCGACCTCCAACCCCAAGCACCTGCCGCCGTCGTCGGTCGCCGCGATCGGCCGTACCGACCAGGCCAACCACAACTACGACCTGACCGACTTCGACGCGGCCCTCAAGGCGGGCGACCTGCCGGCGGTGAGCTTCCTCAAGGCGGCCGAGTACCAGGACGGCCACGCGGGCTACTCCGACCCGCTGGACGAGCAGCAGTTCCTCGTGAACACGATCAACAAGCTGCAGAAGTCCCCCGAGTGGAAGTCCACCGCGGTCGTCATCGCCTATGACGACTCCGACGGCTGGTACGACCACGTCGCACCGAAGATCACCAACGGCTCCTCCGACGCCGCCAACGACGACCCGGCGCTGTGCGGCAAGGCCAAGGTGGCCGGCGGCCACCAGGACCGCTGCGGGCCGAGCCAGCGTCTGCCCCTGCTGGTGATCTCGCCGTACTCCAAGGTCAACTACGTCGACCACCACTACACCGAGCAGGCCTCGATCACGAAGTTCATCGAGCAGAACTGGGGCGTCGGCCGGATCGGCGACGGCTCGTTCGACGCTCGCGCGGGAGACCTGAGCCACATGTTCGACTTCCACCGGTCGAGGGCGGGCGAGCTCTTCCTCGACCCCAAGACGGGCGCTCGCCGGTTCGGCTGAGCCGCGCTCCCCGGGAGGCGCCTTCGTCCGGCTTCGGCCGGGCGGGGGCGCCTTTTCGTCATCACCTGCTGTTTACCTGCCCGTCAGGTTCCGGCAACATGATCGTCGCCCCGTCGTCATCCTGGAGGGTAAATGGCTCCCCGCAAGTGGAAGAGGCGCAGACCGGCGGCGATCGCCGCGGCCCTGGTGGCCGCCGGTTCGCTGACCCTGGCAAGCTGCGGAAGCGGCGAGAACGCCTCAAGCGCGCTGACCGTCGCCGAGTGGTCACCGGTCCATACCTCGACGCCCATCCAGCACGTGGTCGTGCTGTTCGACGAGAACATCTCGTTCGACCACTACTTCGGGACGTACCCGAAGGCGGCCAACACGGACGGGACGAAGTTCACCGCCAAGAAGCACACGCCGAAGGTGAACGGGCTGAGCAGGAAGCTGCTCACCAAGAACCCCAACCAGTACAACCCCAAGCGGCTCACGCACGAACAGGCCCTGACCTGCGACCAGGACCACACGTACGGCAAGGAGCAACTGGCCGTCAACGGCGGCAAGATGGACAAGTTCGTCGAGAACACCGAGAAGGACAAGTGCACCGGCCAGCCGGTCCTGTTCGGTGAGCCGGGCCTGGTGATGGACTACTTCGACGGCAACACCGTCACCGGCATGTGGAACTACGCCCAGAACTACGCGATGAGCGACAACAACTGGGACACGGTGTTCGGCCCCTCGACGCCGGGCGCGATCGACCTCATCTCCGGCAACACGCACGGCATCTACGCCGTCGACCCGGTGACGCACGAGAAGGTCAGCGACTCTTACGTCGTCCAGTCGCCGGACGAGAACGGCGTCGGCACGATGATCAACGACCCGGACCCGGCGTTCGACGACTGCTCGGACAACAACCACACGTCCAAGAACAACCTCGGCGTGATGACCGGCCGCAACATCGGTGACCTGCTCAACCAGCGGAAGGTCACCTGGGGCTGGTTCCAGGGCGGCTTCCGGCCGACCGGCTCGGCCAACGGCTACGCGGTCTGCGGCGCCACCCACCCGAACGTCGGCGGTATCCCGGTGGTGGACTACAGCCCGCACCACAACCCGTTCGCGTACTACAAGTCGACCTCCAACCCCAAGCACCTGCCGCCGTCGTCGGTCGCCGCGATCGGCCGTACCGACCAGGCCAACCACAACTACGACCTGACCGACTTCGACGCGGCCCTCAAGGCGAGCGACCTGCCGGCGGTGAGCTTCCTGAAGGCGCCGTCGTACCAGGACGGCCACGCGGGCTACTCCGACCCGCTGGACGAGCAGCAGTTCCTCGTCAGCACGATCAACAAGATCCAGCAGTCGCCGCAGTGGAAGTCCACCGCGATCTTCATCGCCTACGACGACTCCGACGGCTGGTACGACCACGTCCCGCCGAAGGTCACGAACGGCTCGTCCGACGCCTCACAGGACACGCCGCTGTGCTCGAACGTGCGTGCCGCAAAGGGCTACCAGGACCGCTGCGGGCCGAGCCAGCGTCTGCCCTTCCTCGCCATCTCGCCGTACTCCAGGGTCAACCACGTCGACCACTCGTACGCCGAGCAGACCTCGATCCTGCGGTTCATCGAGGACAACTGGCGGGTGGGCCGCATCGGGGACGCGTCGATGGACGTACGCGCCGGCGGTGTCGGCGGCCTGCTGGACTTCCGCCACGCGAGGGCGGACCGGCTGATCCTCGACCCGAAGACCGGAGCCCCGGCCTCCGGCTGACCTGACACGACCTGACGGCCTCCGCCCACCGGGCGGGGGCCGTCGCGTTCCGCGGACCCGCGGCGCCCGGCCGCCTCGGTCAGGCCAGGCCCGCGTCGTGGGCGAGGAGCGCGATCTGGGTGCGGTTGTCCAGCCCGAGCTTGGTGAGAATGCTGGAGACGTGGGCCTTGACCGTCGTGACGCCCATGGCGAGCTCCGTGGCGATGTCGGCGTTCGTCCGGCCGCGGGCGATCGCGAGGGTCACCTCGTGCTCGCGGGGGGTGAGGGCGGCCAGCGCGGCGCGGGCCTGCTCGTAGGTGCCGGTCTGGGCGACGGTGCGGTCCATGAGCCGCCGGGTGATGCGGGGCGACAGGATCGGGTCTCCCGCCGCGACCCGGGTGACCGCCTCCACGATCCGCGCGGGCGAGGTGTCCTTGAGCAGGAACCCGCTGGCGCCGGCGCGCAGCGCGTACAGGATGTTCTCGTCGGTGTCGAAGGTGGTCAGCACGATCACCTCCGGAGGACGGGCGCGGGTGCGCAGCCGGCGGGTGGCGGTGATGCCGTCCACGCGCGGCATCCGCAGGTCCATGAGGACGACGTCGGGGGCGTGGGCGTCGGTGGCGGTGATGGCCTCCTGGCCGTCGGCGGCCTCGCCGACGACGGTGATCCCGGCGGCGCCGTCGAGCATCATGGACAGCCCGGCACGGACCATGGCGTCATCGTCGACCAGCAGCACGCGGATCACGCCGGCCATGGTAGCCAGGCCTGGAGCCGGAACTGCCGGTCGGTGATCTGGTGATCCAGCTGCCCGCCGGCCAGCCGTACCCGCTCGGTGAGCCCGACCAGGCCCAGGCCGCCGCCCGGCACGGCCGGGGCCGACTCCGCCGCCGCGAGCGGGTTGCGGATGTCGATCAGCAGGCGCGCGCCGGGGCCACCGTGCAGCAGCACCTCGACCGGCCGGCCGGGAGCGTGCTTGCGCGCGTTGGTCAGCCCCTCCTGCGCGACGCGGTAGACGGTACGGGCGGCGGCCGCGGGGAGGGCCGCGGCGTCGGTGACCTCCTCGCGCAGGCGCACCGGCTGGCCCGCCTCGCGCGCCTCGGCGACCAGGCGGGGCAGGTCGGCCAGCGTGGGCTGGGGCTCCAGGTCGTCGTGCCCGTCGTCCTCCTCGCGCAGGAGACCGATCACCTGGCGTAGCTCCTCCAGCGCCTGGTGCACCCCGGCGCGGACCACCCCGGCGGCCTGGGCGAGCTGGTCGGGGGAGGAGTCCGGGCGGTATTCCAGCGCCCCGGCGTGGGTGGCCACCAGCGACAGCCGGTGGGCCAGCACGTCGTGCATCTCCCGGGCGAGCGTGCGCCGCTCGGCCATGCGGGCCTCGGCGATCCGCCTGCCCTGCTCGGCCTCGGCGCGCTGGGCGCGCTCGTACAGGGATCTGAGCAGCGCGCGGCGCGAGCGGGCCAGCGCGCCCCAGCCGAGCAGCGCGCCGTACGCGGCGAAGATCAGCAGCAGCCACCAGCCGAGGGAGATGCCGGAGTTGGGCCGCCACAGCCCCTGCACCACGTGGGCCGCCATGCCCGCCGCCGTCACGGCCACCGCGACCGGGAACCGCCTGCGCTGGGCCACCTGCAGCGCCCCCATCGTCGCCGCCGGCGTGCCCACCGGGGAGGCGGCGGCGAGGAGCGTGGCGGCGAGCGCGCCGGCGACCGGCCACCGCAGCTGGGCGAGCGCCATGAGCAGGCTCACGACGGCGGCCGCGGCGTCCAGCCAGAACAGGGACCCGCCCGCCTGTCCCCACAGGGACACGGCGGTCAGCGCGCCTATCCCGAGGACCACACTCGCCACCGCGACCAGGCGCGGGGATCGCCATTCGTTCACGCGCTCAAGCTAGCCCGCGGCCGGCCGGAGCCGTCACCTACCAAAGTCGGAGCCGGTCCCCACCCGGGAAGGACACGGCGCGACCGCGCGCCCGATGCGGCGCCCCGGCGGGCCGGGCGAGGCTGACCGGCGTGAACACCTCTGTGAGACGACTCTTCCTCACCGTGATCGGCGCGCCCGCCGCCGCCCTGGCCGTGTGGGCCCTGGCCGTGCCTCTGGCCGGAACGACGCTGACCGTGCGGGCGGGCGGTGGCGAGCGAACGGTCGGGCCGGTGTCGGTCGTGCCGGCGAGCCTGCTGGCCGGGCTCGCGGCCTGGGCGCTCCTGGCCGTCCTGGAGCGTTCGGCGACCCGTCCCGGCCGTACCTGGACGATCATCGCCCTGGCCGTGCTCGTCCTCTCCCTGACCGGCCCGCTCGGCGGCGAGGCCGGAGCCGCCACCACGCTGGTGCTGGTGCTGCTGCACCTGACCGTCGCCGCCGTGCTCGTCGCGGGGCTGGTGCGCCGATGAGCCTGCCCTACGGATACCTGGCCACCGTGGCCCTTCTCGCGGCCGCCACCCTGTTCACGCTGGCCGCGCCGGTCCGGCCCCGGCCCCTGGCCATGCTGAGCTTCCGGCTCGGCGTGGTCGTCAACGAACTGCCCTTCGTGGCCTTCGCCTCGCTCCTGGCCGCCACCGTCCTGGCCCTCGCCGAAGGCGACCTGACCTCACCGGCCGCCGCCGGGGTCGCGGCGGCGGCCGTGGTGGGGCTGGGTGCGGGCCTGGGCCTGGTGGCGTGGCGCGGCCGTCAGGCGCTGCCCGCCGTGCGCCGTGCCATGGGGGCGGTGCCCGTCTCGCGGCGCCTGCCGTACGGGCGCATCCTGTTCCGGCCCGTCTTCCGCCGTCGCCGTGCCGTGGAGCGCATCCCCGGCCTGACGTACGGCCCGGCCGGCAGGCGCAACCTCCTGGACCTCTACCGCCACCGCTCCCGGCCCGGCGGAGCCCCGGTGCTGATCCACCTGCACGGCGGCGGGTACACGGGAGGCCGGAAGAACACCCAGTCCCTGCCCCTTCTGCACCGGCTGGCCGGCCAGGGCTGGGTGTGCGTCAGCGCGAACTACCGCCTGCGCCCGCAGGCGACCTTCCACGACCATCTGGTGGACGCCAAGAAGGTGATCGCCTGGGTCCGGGAACACGGCCCCTCCTACGGCGCCGATCCCGATCGGATCGTGCTGGCGGGCAGCTCGGCGGGCGCCCACATGGCGGCCCTGGCCGGTCTCACCGCGGACGACCCCGCCTTCCAGCCCGGCTTCGAACACGTGGACACCTCCGTCGCTGCGGTGGTCGGCCTGGGCGGCTACTACGGCCCCTACTACGACGGAGATCCGCGGACCTCGCCGTTCGCCCATGTCCGGCCGGACGCGCCGCCGTTCTTCCTCGCCCACGGTGACCACGACACCCTGGCGCCGGTCGAGACGGCACGGTCGTTCGCCGAACGCCTGCGCGGCCTGTCGACCCGACCGGTCGTCTACGCCGAGCTGCCCGGCGGGCACCACGCCTTCGACCTGTTCCACTCGCTGCGCTTCGAAGCCGTGGTCAACGCCATCGACGCCTTCACCGCCCAGGTCCTGTCGTGCGGTTCCCCGGAGCGGCCGAGGTGGCGACCGGGGCCGCCGGCGCGTCAGTCCGGGTGACGGGCGTCCGCGCCGAGCGCGCGTTCCAGGAACTCCGCCTGCAGGAGGAGAACGTTCTCGGCGATCTCCTCCTGCGGCGTCATGTGCGTGGCGTTCGGCAGCGGCAGCACGGTGTGCGGGCGTCCGGCCGCCGTCAGCGCCGACGAGAGGCGCAGCGTGTGCGCGGCGAACACGTTGTCGTCCGCGAGCCCGTGGATGAGCATGAGCGGGCGCCGGAGGTGCCGCGCGTCGGCCGGCAGGCTCGACCGGTCGTACGCCCCGGGGTTCTCGTCGGGGTGGCCGAGGAAGCGCTCGTTCCAGTGGGTGTCGTACAGCCGCTGGTCGGTCACTGGCGCACCGGCCACCGCGGCGTGGAAGACGTCCGGCTCGCGCAGCACGGCGAGCGCCGCGAGGAAGCCGCCGAAGGACCAGCCGCGGATGCCGACCCGGCTCAGGTCGAGGTCGGGATGGCGCGCGGCTGCCGCGTGCAGCGCGTCCACCTGGTCGGTGAGCGCCAGCGCCGCGCGGTCGCCGTAGATCTCCCGTTCCCAGGCGGGGCCGCGCCCGGGGGTGCCGCGGCCGTCCGCGACGACGACGGCGAAGCCGCGGTCGGCGAACCACTGCGAGACCGGATACTGGTTCCGCGCCGCGAGAACGCGCTGCCCGGCGGGCCCGCCGTAGGGGTCCATCAGCACCGGCAGCCGTCGCGACCCGGGGACGTGCCCGGTCGGGAAGAGCACCGCGGTCCGCAGTTCCCTCTCTCCGGCGCGCAGCAGCTCCACCTTGGGGGTCAGGACGGGCCTCTCGGCGCGTGAGGTGATCGAGGAGGCCGGGCGCCCGTCGCGGTGCACGGTCACCCGGACGCCGTCGTGGTGCAGCGACTGCGCGACCACGACGGTCGTGCCGCCCGCCCGGTGCCCGTGGTGGACGCCGGGCGCGTCGGCGAACGGGACCGCCCCGGCACCCGGCGCGTACGTCCACAGGCCGATCTCCGTCGGCTCGGCGGACGCGGTGAACAGCACGGTCTCGCCGTCGACCCCGAGGACCTCGCGGACCTGCAGGCCGAGTGGGGTGACGGGCACGTCGTCGACGAGCAGCCGCCGGCTGTCGTCCAGATCCGCGGTCCAGACGAGACGGCCGTCCCCGGTGAGCGCCGGCACGCCCGGCACGATCTGCACCCAGTACGGGTCGGTGTCCTCTCGCCGCGGGCGTGTCGTGCCGGTCTGCGGGTCGACCGCCAGCACCCGCATCGTCTTCTGATCGCGGCTCTGCACGGCGATGAGCGGCTCGGGCCCGCTCCAGCAGACGGCCGTGACGTACTCGAAGGCGGCACGATCCCAGTCGACGGCCACTCGTCCGCCGTCCAGGCCGACGATCCACAGGGACACGTCGGCGTTGCGGGTGCCCGCGGCCGGATAGGCGATCTCGGCAGGCGGCTCGGCCGGGTCGGCCGGGTCGGCGATGTACCAGCGCTGTACCGGTGCGGTGTCGACCCGGGCGACCAGGAGGCGCGAGCCGTCCGGTGCCCACCAGAACCCGCGGTCGCGGCCCATCGACTCGGCCGCCACGTGCTCGGGGAGGCCGTAGGTCACCTCCGGGCCCTCCGGCGTGGCGAGCGCGCGGTCGCCGGAGCCGTCCGCGCCGATCACGCGCAGGGCTCGGCCGGACACGTAGGCGACCGTGGAGCCGAGCGGGTCGGGGCGGGGGTCGACGACCGGGCCGGTCGCCGGCAGCTCCGTCACTCGCGGGGCGGCGAGGTCGGCCAGCCACAGCCGTCCGGACAGCGCGTACGCCGCCCTGGTCACCGCTCGGTCGGTGGCGTACGCGGTCACTCCCGTGCTCTGCTCGCGGGCTCGCTCGCGCCGTGTCGCCTCCTCCGGCGACAGGTCCTCGGCGGCGTCTCCGGGGTCGGTGACGAGCCGCTCCGCGCCCGCGGTGACGTCGAACTCCCACAGGCCGGTGATCGGATCGCTTCCGTGCCGCGACCGCAGGAAGACGACCCGCCGGCCGTCCGGGGAGACGGTGAAGGACCGGGGGACGCCCAGGCTGAACCGGCGGGTGCGGGCGTGCTGGCGGGGCAGGTCGGGGGTCACGCGTCCTCCATCGTGAGTCGGGCCGGCCGGGTCTGACCGGCCGGGGGCGCCGGGTCAGAGGCGCAGCTCCGCGCGGCCGATGGCGCGGCGGGCGGCGGGGAGGGCCGCCTCGCGGTCGGCCGCGACCAGGCCGACGCGGGTGCGGCGGTCGAGCAGGTCGCCCTCGTCCAGCGCGCCCTCGTGGCGGACCGCCCAGGCCAGCTCCGCCCCGGTCGTCGCCGAGCCCGGTGCCACCGGCTCCAGCAGCGACGGGTCCTCGGCGGCCAGGGCCATGACGTCGCGGGCCTCCGTGCCGTACCGGTGGACCAGGTTCGCGGGCGCCGCCAGCCGGGCCAGGTCCGCCGCCGGGCCCGCGCCCACGAGCGGCAGCCGGGCCGTACGGCACGGGCCGGCCTCGACGCCGCGGCTCGCCAGTGCCGCGTCGAGCGCGTCCTCGGCCATCCGGCGGTACGTCGTGAGCTTGCCGCCGACGACCGTCACGACGCCGTTCTCCGCGGTCAGCACGGCGTGCCGGCGGGACAGGTCGGCGGTGCTGCCCTCGGCGCCGTACAGCAGCGGCCGCAGCCCGGCGTACGCCCCGGCCACGTCCGTGCGGCGGACGGGCACGTCGAGGGCCGAGTCCAGCAGGTCCAGCAGGAACCCGATCTCGGCCTCCGACGGCTCCGGCACGTCCGGGACCGGCCCCTCGACGGGCTCGTCGGTGAGCCCGACGTAGATCCGCCCGTCCTCCTGCGGCAGCACGAGCGCGAACCGGCCCGATGAGCCCGGCACGGGGAGGTGCAGCCCGATGGCGAGGCCGCCCAGGCTCTCGGCGCGCAGCACGAGGTGGGTGCCGCGCGAGGGCCGCAGGCGCACGCCCTCGGCCAGACCGCCCGCCCACACGCCCGCGGCGTTCACGACCGCGCGGGCGCGCAGGAAGAACTCCGTCCCGGTCAGCTCGTCGCGCACCTGCGCGCCGTCGCCGGACAGCGCGAGCGCCCGGCAGCGCGTGAGGACCCGCGCGCCGTACGCTGCCGCCGTACGGGCGATGGCGGTGACCAGGCGTGCGTCGTCGGCGAGCTGCCCGTCCCAGGACAGCAGCCCGCCGCGCAGCCCGTACGAGCGCAGCGCGGGCGCGAGCCGCAGCGCCTCCACCGCGGTCAGGCGGCGCGGCCTCGGCAGCGCCGCGCGGTGCGTGCGGGCCGACATCCGCAGCACGTCGCCCGCCCAGATCCCGGCCCGGGCGAGGCCCACGGCGGACGCCGGGACCTGCGGGGTCAGCGGCAGCACGAACGGCAGCGCGCGCACGAGGTGCGGCGCGGTGCGCTCCATCAGGACGCCGCGCTCGACCGCGCTCTCGTACGCGATGCCGAGCTGCCCGGAGGCGAGGTACCGCAGGCCGCCGTGGATCAGCTTGGAGCTCCACCGCGAGGTGCCGAAGGCGATGTCGTGCGCGTCGATCGCGGCCACGGACAGGCCGCGCGACGCGGCGTCCAGCGCGACCCCGGCGCCGGTCGCGCCGAGCCCGACGACCAGGACGTCGACGGCCGTGCCGCCGGCGACCTCGGCCAGCTCGCGGGCGCGCCGCGCGGCGTTCAGCGATGAGGCGGGAGACGCGGGCGGCGGTGCCGCCTCGACGGGCCGGTGAAGACGTGTCATGGCGCGAGGTACCTTTCGAGAATCTGGCGGAGTTCCTCGTCGAAGGCGGCCGCCGACAGGGCCGGGCCGTCGCCGGTCATGATGTGGCCCGACATGGCGAACGACTGGAGGACGAGCAGCAGGGAGCGCGCCTGCCGGGCCGGGTCGCCGGCGCGCACGCTGCCGTCGCGGTGGCCGGCCCGCAGCGTCGCCTCGATCGCGCGCAGCATGGCGTCCTGGCTCGTGCCGCGCCGCTCGAGGATGTAGGGGAGCAGCACCTCGGGATCGACTTCCATGATCTTGTGGAAGAGCGGGTGCGCGCGGAGGGCGGCGACCCCGGCGACCAGGGCCTCGACGGCCTGGGCCCGTACCGGTGAGCCGTCCTCGGGCGGCGCCACCGCCGCGACGACGGTGGCCCACTCACGGGTCATCAGGTCGCCGACCAGCGTCCGCACGTCCGGCCAGCGCCGGTAGATCGTCATGCGCGACACCCCGGCGCGGCGCGCCACGTCGGTGAGCGTCGTACGGCGCACGCCCACCGCCAGCACACAGTCACGTGTCGCGTCCAGCACGGCATCCTTCTTGTGACGAATCGACGCCATATGTCACAGTGTAACTGCGCTGGTGAGGGGGTAGCCATGGCGAACGTGGACATGTTGTGGAGCGGCTGGGGTGATCCGGAGCGGGCCGAGCGCCTGCCGGAGTCGGTCATCGGACTGCTGCGCGAGCTGCTCGGCGTGCACGCCGAACCGGCCCAGCCCGTCAAGCTCGCCGAGATCGAGCCGCCGCCGGCGCGGCCCGTGCCCGGCGCCCTGGAGGAGATCGTCGGCGGGGAGCACGTGCGCGTGGACGCCGAGACGCGCATCCGCCACACGCGCGGCAAGTCGACGCCGGACCTGCTGCGCATCCGCGCGGGCGACGCCGGCGGCGCGCCCGACGCGGTCGTGCTGCCCGGCTCCCACGAGGAGGTCGCCGCGGTGCTGGCCCGCTGCGCCGAGCACCGGGTCGCCGTCGTGCCGTTCGGCGGCGGCACCTCCGTCGTCGGCGGCCTCGCCCCCGAGGCGGGTGGCTACGCGGCGGTGGTCGCGCTCGACCTGCGGCGCCTCGACCGGCTCGTCGGCCTCGACCCGGTCTCCCGCACGGCCACGCTCCAGCCGGGGCTGCGCGCGCCGCACGCCGAACGGCTGCTGAACGAGCAGGGCTACACCCTCGGCCACTTCCCGCAGTCGTTCGAGTGGGCGAGCATCGGCGGGTTCGCCGCGGCGCGGTCCTCCGGCCAGGCCTCGGCCGGGTACGGGCGGTTCGACGAGATGGTCACCGGCCTGACGCTCGCCACGCCCAGCGGCACGCTCGAGACCGGCCGCGCGCCGAAATCGGCGGCAGGGCCCGACCTGCGCCAGCTCGTGCTGGGCTCGGAGGGCGCGTTCGGCGTCATCACGGACGTGACCGTACGGATCCGGCCGCTGCCCGAGACGCGGGTGTACGAGGGCTGGCTGTTCCCCTCGTTCTCCGAGGGCGTCACCGCGGTCCGCGCCCTCGCCCAGGACGGCCCGCTGCCGACCGTGCTGCGGCTCTCCGACGAGACCGAGACCATGATCGGGCTGGCCCGGCCGGACGAGCTGGGCGAGGGGAAGGCCGCCGGCGGCTGCCTGGCCGTCTGCGGGTACGAGGGCACGGCCGGCGAGGTGCCCGACCGCCGGGCGGAGGCCCGCGCGGTGCTCACGTCGCTCGGCGGCGTCTACCAGGGGGAGAAGCCCGGGGAGAGCTGGGCGCGCGGCCGGTACTCCGCGCCGTACCTGCGGGACGCCCTGCTCGACGTCGGCGTGCTCGCCGAGACGCTGGAGACCGCCGGCTTCTGGTCGAACCTGCCGCGCCTGTACGACGCCGTGCGCCTGACCCTCTCCCGCGAGCTGCCCTCGTCGGTGGTGATGTGCCACGTGTCGCACGTCTACGCGCCCGGCGCCTCGCTGTACTTCACGGTCGTCACCGCCCAGGGGGAGCGGCCCGTGGAGCGCTGGCGGGACGCCAAGGCGGCGGTCAGCGACGCGATCATCGAGGCGGGCGGCACGATCAGCCACCACCACGGCGTCGGCGTCGACCACCGCGACTGGTACGCCCGCGAGGCCGGCCCGCTCGGCGTCGCCGCGCTGCGGGCGGTGAAGGACCGGCTCGACCCCGAAGGGATCATGAACCCGGGCGTGCTCATCCCGGCGGAGTGATCCGCTGAGGGCCCCGACCCCGTACGATCCCGCGCAGAGCCCGCTCGCACGGCGCGGGCCCCGGACAGGAGACCGACATGCGATCGTTCACCGCCGTGGTGAACCCGGCCGCGGGCAGTGACCCGGCCGCACGCCTCATCCCGGTCGCGCGGCGGCTGCGCGAGGCCGGCGCCGAGGTGGCGGTGGAGTACAGCCGCAGCCTCGAGCACGCGGGCGACCTGGCGCGCGAGGCCGCGAAGAAGGGTCACGTCGTGATCGCGGCGGGCGGCGACGGCATGGTGGGCGGACTGGCCGGGGCGCTCGCGGGCGGCGACGCGGCGCTGGGCATCCTGCCCGCCGGGCGCGGCAACGACTTCGCCCGCCAGCTCGGGCTCCCCGACGACCCCGAGCGCCTGGCCGACCTGCTGCTGTCCGCCGAGCCCACGCCGATCGACGCGATCGAGGTGACCGCGGACGACGGCACGACCACCGTCGTGGCCGGCAGCGTGTACGGCGGGGTCGACTCGGTGGCCAACGCGCACATCAACCGGCTGACCCGGCTGCCGGGCTCCCTGGCCTACTACCTCGGCCCGCTGCGCGCGATCGCGACGTGGCGGCCGGTCGCGTACCGCATCACGGTCGACGGTGAGACGCGCGAGGAGCGCGGGTACACCGTCGTCGCCGCCAACTCCGGGTACTACGGCTACGGCCTGCACGTCGCGCCGGACGCCTCCGTCTCCGACGGGCTGCTCGACGTCGTCATCATCAAGCACGCGCCCCGGCGCCTGTTCTTCGCGGTGATGCGCGAGCTGCCGCACGGCACGCACGTACGCCGCCCGGAGATCGAGGTGCTCCGCGGACGCGAGGTGCGCGTGGAGGCCGACCGGGAGATCCCGTTCGGCGGCGACGGCGAGCTGCTCGGCACCCTGCCCGCGACGATCCGCGTGCTGCCCGGCGCGCTGCGGGTGATCACGCCCTGACCGTCCGCCGGGACACACTGTCCTGGCGGCCTGGTGAAGCTTGCCCGGCGCTTTGCCGCGGTCCGACCGGCCACCGGGTACGTTGCCGAGTGCGATCGGTGATTCGGGGGGCACTGTGAAACACGCGCTCACCGTCCTGGCCGGCATCGCCGTGGGGCTGCCGGTGATGGCGGCACTCGCGTCGGCGGGCGGGCACACCGCGGGCGCCCTGCCGGACCGCTACGTGCCGTGGGCGCACCACCTGCGCGGGTACGCCGCGATCAGGACACCGGTCCGCCCCTCCCACCTCCGGACCCGTCACCGGGCCCGCGTCCTCGTCTCGACCTCGCCCGCCCGCACGCCGTCGCCCGCGCCCGGCGGGCGGCTCGTCCGCCATGCCAGGCCCGCCGAGCGCGCCGAACCCGCCGAGGACCTGCGGGTCTCCATCGAGGCCCCGCGCTCGGTCCGGCCCGGCGGCACCTACGCGTACCGGATCCGGCTCGCCAACCGCGGGCACGCGACGCCGGGCGAGATCACCGTGCGCAACACGCTGCCGGCGGGCGTCGTACGGACGAGCACGTCGCTGCCGGGCGGCGCCGGAGGCTACGCGGGCGGGCGCGACACCACACTCGTCCTGCCCCGGCTCGCTCCGGGCCGGTCCGCCACCGCGCGGTTCGTCGTACGGGTCCGGCCGAAGACCCACGGCGAGCTGGTCGCCCGCACCCGCATCGCCTCGATCGGCGGCGCCCGGGTCCGCGGGACCGGCACGAGCGCCTCCCGCGTGAAGACCAGAGTCCGCTGATCCACCGGAACCACCGGCCACCCGTGCTTCGTCTCACCTGTGACGACCGCGACACGGGAAGGCAGGGAGCATGCGAACGCTGCTCAACCTCATCTGGCTGGTGCTCTCCGGGCTCTGGATGGCACTCGGTTACTTCCTCGCGGGGATCGTGTGCTGCGTGCTCATCGTGACGATCCCGTTCGGCGTCGCGGCGTTCCGCATCGGAGCCTTCGCGCTCTGGCCGTTCGGCAGGACCGTCGTGCGCAAGCCGAGCGCCGGTGCGATGAGCGCCATCGGCAACGTCATCTGGTTCCTCGTCGCCGGTCTGTGGCTGGCCATCGGGCACCTGCTCAGCGGCATCGCGCTGTGCATCACGATCATCGGCATCCCGCTCGGGCTGGCCAACTTCAAGCTGATCCCGGTGTCGCTGATGCCGCTCGGCGCCGACATCGTCGACGCCGACGACCGCCGCGTCCTCGTCGCGGGCTGAGCCCGGCCTCGTCCGCGGGCGGGTCTCGACAGCGGAGGGTGTCCGGGTCCACACTGGCCCCCATGCCAGGGGCCTCTCCGTTGCCCAAGCAGGGCGACGTGTTCTTCGACTGCCGCAGGCCGGACCGCTCGTTGCGCATCAGCCGCCACCCGGACGCCGGAGTGGTCGTGCTGAGCATCTGGAACGGCGGCGTGTGCCAGGGAACGTTCCAGCTGCCGGCCGACCAGGTCGGCATGTTCGCGGAGACGCTGGTGCACGGCCCGCCCCCGGGCACCGCCGCGGAGACGGCGCCCGAGCTCTTCCGCACCGGCGAGTACGACACGCATCCCCGCATCGCCTGAGCGCGCCGTACGCCGCGGCTCGGGCCGTTCCCGTACGGGCGATGCTTTGCCTGGAATGGGGCGAACACGGTGCGTCGCCGCTATTACGGCTGTTACGGTGCCGCCGTGCCCCCCTCTGCGTCTCTGTCCTCGCGTCAATCCACGGCCGGCGCCGGCTGGTCGTGCGACGAGCCGGGGACCTACACCGACCTCATGCCGGCCAGAGTCCGGAACCTCTCCTGGCTCAACCCCGCCGTCCTGTGGCGGTCGCGCAACGACGTGCTGGCCCGCCGGTTCGGCGACCCGACCAACGACGAACGGCGCCGCTGGGTGGCGCGCCGGCTCCGCGCCGGAGCGCCGCCCGACTTCGCCATCCCGCGCGACGACCCGTCGTCGTTCTCGTTCATGGTGCTGGGCGACACGGGGGAGGGGGACGCCCCGCAGTACGCCGTGGTGCCCGGGTTCCTGAGGATGAGCGAGGGCACGCGGTTCGCCGTCATCGCCAGCGACGTGATCTATCCGACCGGCAGCGTCAACGAGTACGGCACCAAGTTCTTCCGCCCGTACAAGGACTACGACGCGCCCATCTACGCCGTCCCGGGCAACCACGACTGGTACGACGGGCTCGGCGGGTTCATGCGGGTCTTCTGCGGCGCGCCCGAACTGCCTCCCGAGGGCCGGCCGAGGCTGCTGTCGCGCGCCTGGTGGCGGCGGCTGTTCTGGAAGAACCCGGACAGGCCCGACGAGACGCGGCTGGCCGAGGCCGAGAGCCTGCGCTCGCGGCCCTCGCAGCGGGCCGGGCAGCCCGGCCCGTACTGGATGATGGACGCCGGCCCGATCCGCATCGTCGGCATCGACACGGGCATCCTCGGCGGCATCGACCGCGAGCAGGGCGCGTGGCTGCGCCGGGTCTCCCAGGGCCCCCGGCCGAAGATCCTCATCACCGGCAAGCCGCTGTACGTCGATGGAGCCCACCACCCCGGCCCCATCGAGGGCGGCGGCACGGTCGACGAGATCGTCCAGGACCCCGCGTGCAACTACGTGGCGGCGATCGGCGGCGACATCCACAACTACCAGCACTATCCGGTCAAGGTCGGCGACCGCACGATCGAGTACGTCGTCTCCGGGGGCGGCGGCGCGTTCATGCACGCCACGCACACGATCCCCAGGGTCAACGTCGGCGGCGTCGGCGAGGACGACTTCCGCTGTTACCCGCTGCGCGGCGACTGCCTGGCCTTCTACGGCCGGATGTACGGCCGGCGGCTGCGGATGCGGTGGCTGTTCGAGCTCACCGGAGACGAGGCCGCGGCGGTCATCGCCGAACGGCTCGGTATCCGGCCGGGCCGGGAGACGACCGCAACGGTGACGTGGCGCATGCGGCTGGTGGCGACCCTCCTGGGCGTGCCGGGCCGCCCGCACCGGCACAAGCGGTTCCGGCTGCCGGTGCGCAAGGCGTACCAGCGGTTCCTGTCGCCGGCCTCCGCCTCGTACGAGCCGCCGCTGTTCAAGAGCTTCCTGCGGGTCGACGTGACGCCGGAGCGCCTGCGCATCCGCTGCTTCGGCGCGTCCGGCTGCCGCGAGCACGAGGTGGCGCCGCCCGTCGAGGACGAGATAACGATCCCCCTCGCCTGAGGACGAGCGCCGGGCCTCCTCCGCTGCCGCTCACCTCGCCGCCGTCCGCTCGGGCTCCCGCGCGGGAGCGATCCGGCGCCCGGGGAGCAGGAGCGCGGGCGGCAGGCCGAGGGCGGCGATCGCGGCCGGCGCCAGGAGCGCGGGTTCGACCAGTGGGCCCGGCGCGGCGGCCGGGAACACCGCCGTCCGCATCAGGCCGGCGGCGACGGCGATGCCGAGGGTGGGGCCGATGTTCATGGCGGTCTGCTTGAGCCCGCCGACGACCCCGGCGTACTCGGGCGGCGCGTCCCCGACGACGGTGCCGGTGGCGGTGACCATCACGGCGGCGAAGCCCGCGCCCAGCAGGGCGAAGGCCGCGACGGTCACGGCCTCGGCGCCGGTCCTGGCGGGGAGGGACAGGCCGAGGATGCCGAGCACGACCAGCACCGAACCGGCGGCGGCGGTGCGGCGCGGCCCGTGGCGGCGGAGCGCCGCGCCCGCCACCGGCGCGCCGAGGACCATGAGCACGGTCAGGGGCAGCACCCGCAGGCTCGCCGCGAGCGGGCCGAGCCCCAGCGTGTCCTGGAGCAGGAAGGTGGCGACGAACAGGGCGCCGAACATGCCGCCGGTGGTGGCGAGCAGGATCGCCATGGCGGCCGTCACCGGAGCCGATCGCGCCACGGCGGGAGGGACGATCGGCCGGGCGGTCCGGCGCTCGTGCGCGACCAGGAGGGCCGCGCCGACCGCCGTGCCGGCCAGCCCGGCCAGTGTCGGCGCGCCCGTCCAGCCGTGAGCCGGCACCCCGGTGAGGGTGTGCACCCCGACGGCGAGGACACCCGCGACCAGCGCCGCCCCCGCGACGTCGATCCGTGCCGCCGCGTCCAGGCGCCGCGCGGGCGTCCGGACCGCGAGAGCGACCGTGGCGATCGCCAGGGCGACGGGCACGTTGACCGCGAACACGCTGCGCCAGCCCAGGTGCGCCACCAGTACCCCGCCGAGCACCGGGCCGGCCGCGCCGGCCACCCCGATGGCGCTCGTACGGACGGCCACGGGTGTGCCGAGCCGGTCGGCCGGATAGGCCAGGCGCAGCAGCGCGAGCGTCGCCGGCTGCAGGAGGGCGCCGAACACGCCCTGGACGACGCGCAGCCCGATCACCCAGCCGATGCCCGGCGCGAACGCGATCCCGGCCGAGGCCCCCGCGAACCCGAGCAGGCCGCACAGCAGCAGCCGCCGATGCCCGTACCGGTCGCCGAGGCGTCCGGCGATGACCAGCAGCCCGGCCACGGCGAGCAGGTAGCCGGTGCTCGTCCACTGCGTCTGCGCCACGCTCGCGCCGAGGTCGCGCCGCACGCTCGGCTGGGCCACCATCAGCACCGTGCCGTCCAGCGCGACCAGCATCGCCCCCGCCGCGCTGACCATGAGTGCCAGCCGCCGCCGCGCCACGCCGCTCACGCGTCCGCCTCGCCCAGGTGGGCGTCGACGACCGCGGCGATGAGCCGGTCGAGCCGGTCGCCGCCGGGCGCCGGATCCTCCTCGCCCAGTGCCAGGCCGATGCTGCCCCAGCCCCAGAGCTCGGCGATGCCGTGCACGTTGGCCCACAGCGCGACCGCGGTCACCTCCGCCGGGACCTTCCGCCGCGCATCGCACCGGGTGATGAGCTCGACGAGCAGGCCGAACAGAGGCAGGCTCGCCTCCCGCAGCGGCGGCCCGCCCGCCGCCCGCGCCTCCCCGCGCAGCAGATCGTGCCGGAACATCAGCGCGAACATGCCGGGACGCTCCTGGGCGTACCGCACGTACGCTCCGGCCAGCGCCAGCAACCGTTCCCGTGGCGGTGCCGCACCGTCGGCCGCCTCGGCGAACCGCGCGGCCAGGTCGGCGAAACCGCGCCGGGCGATCGCCGACAGCAGCGCCTGATGGGTCGGGAAGTAGCGGCGAGGCGCCCCGTGCGAGACCCCCGCCCGGCGGGCGATCTCCCGCAGCCCCAGCGACGAGACGCCCTCGGTCAGGACGAGCTCCACACCGACGTCGACGAGCCGGTCCCGCAGGGAGTCCTCCGCATGCATGGACAGTGTCTACCACGATGAGTAGACACTGTCTACGGCGGCGTAGGAGGCCGTTCCGGGCCGCCGCCGGGACTGTCGGACGTGACGGGCAGAATCGAGGCATGCGGATCGCGGTCGCCGAGGGGCCGGACGACGGAGGCGTGCTGCGCCCCGTCGCCGAGGACGGCGCGCCGCTGGGGCCCGCCGAGCCGGTCGCCGACCTCGTGGCCGCCGTCGCGGCCCGGGAGGCCCGGGTCAAGACGCACGACGACCCCGCCGGCGTGCGCTGGGTCTGGCCCGCGACCGCACGGATCTACCCGCGCTTCCTGCGGGCGGGCGTGCGCCTGGCGCGGTGCCACGACCTGGAGCTGGCCGAGACGCTGCTGCTCAACCACGCCGGCCGGTACGGCGAGCCGCGCTCGCTGCCGGCCGCGTTCGCCCGGCTCAAGGGGCTCGCGGTGCCGGACGACGTCGCCCCGGGAGACGGGCCGCCGACGCTGTTCGACGAGCGGCCCGCCGACGACATCGACGCCGTCGTCGCGGTCCACGCCGAGCAACAGCGCCGCGTCGCCGAGACCGGCATGCGCCTCCTGGTCGCGGCCGAGTCCGCGGCCGGGCTCGCCGCGGCCGAGATGGGCCACGACGGGCTGCCCTGGCGGCCCGACGTCCACGACGCCCTGCTGACCGAGCTCATGGGCCCGCGCCCCGCGCCCGGCCTGCGGCCACGCCGGCTCCAGGAGCTGGCCGACCGGATCGGCGAGGCGTTCGGGCAGCGGATCAACCCCGACTCGCCGGCCCAGGTGGTCAAGGCGTTCGCGGCGGCGGGCGTCAGCATCTCCTCCACGCGGTCGCACGTGCTCAAGCGGGTCGAGCACCCGGCGGCCGGGCTGCTGCTCGCCTACAAGGAGCTCGCCCGGCTCCACGTCGCGCACGGCTGGTCGTGGCTCGACTCCTGGGTGCGCGACGGCCGGTTCCGCCCGGAGTACGTCGTCGGCGGCGTGGTCTCCGGCCGGTGGGCCACCAACGGCGGGGGCGCGCTGCAGATCCCCAAGGTGCTCCGGCGCGCGGTCGTCGCCGACCCCGGCTGGACGCTCGTCGTCGCCGACGCCGCCCAGCTCGAGCCGCGGGTGCTCGCCGCCCTCGCCGGCGACCGCGCCTTCGCCGCCGCCGCGGGCGAGAACGACCTGTACGCCGCGCTGGCCGGTGTGTTCGGTGGTGCGCGTGACAAGGCCAAGATCGCGCTGCTGTCGGCGATGTACGGCGGCACCAGCGGCGAGGCGCCGCAGCTGCTCGCCGTGATGCGCCGCCGTTTCCCCGACGCGTACGGCTACGTCGAGGCCGCGGCCCGCACGGGCGAGGCCGGGCGGCTGGTGCGCTCACGCCTGGGCCGCACCTGCCCGCCGCCCTCGCACGCGTGGCGCGACCTCGCCGTTCAGGACGACGGCGGCGCGGCCGTGCGCAGCCGGGGCCGGTTCACCCGCAACTTCGTCGTCCAGGCCAGCGCCGCCGACTGGGCGACCGTGCTCCTGGCGGCGCTGCGCCGCCGTCTGGCCGCGCTGGAGGCCGCGCCGGAGCAGGCGCCGCGCCTGGTGTTCTTCCAGCACGACGAGGTGATCGTGCACGCGCCGGAGCACCAGGGCGAGGCGGTGGTCGCCGCCATCCGCGACTCCGCCACCGAGGCGCGCCGGCTGGTGTTCGGCGACACCCCGGTCCGCTTCCCCATGGAGGCCGTCGCGGTCTCCTGCTACGCCGACGCCAAGTAGGCCCTGGCCCGCGTCAAAGCCGTCGCCGGGCGCCGGCGGCTCAGGTCAGTGCGCGCGGAGCGGGTTCCACGACGGCCGGGAGTTCAGCGCCTCGACGTCCATGTCCGTCGTACGCCGCCAGCCCTCCCGCAGCGCGGCCAGCTCCTCGGCGGTCAGCACGTCCGCGATGTCGGTGAAGCCGTCCGGCGCGCGCTCGGCGACGAGGTCCAGGATGCGGTCGGCGGCCATGTCGCGGCACGCCCGTACCACCGCGTTGGCGTCGTCGAGGCGCGCCGTCTCGTACGCCTTCAGCCCCTCGACGGGGTCGTCGCAGCGGGACAGCTCCAGCGCGAGCACCCGCGCGTCGATGACGGCCAGCGACCCGCCGTTCGCGCCGATCGGGTACATCGGGTGCGCGGCGTCGCCCACCAGCGTCACCCGGCCGCGGCTCCACCACGGCAGCGGGTCCCGGTCCACCATCGGGTACTCCAGGATCTGCGGTGACTCCGCGATCAGCCGGGGCACGTCCAGCCAGCCCAGCCGCCAGTCGGCGAAGTACGGCAGCACGTCCTCGACGCGGCCCTCGCGCGTCCAGTCGGCGGTGTCGGTCTCGATACGGGTCTCGGGCGACACCCGGACCTCCGCCACCCAGTTCACCAGCGCCCGGCCGCGGTCCTCGGCGGGCTTGGAGATCGGGTAGCACACGAGCCGGCCGAAGCGGTGCGCGCCGGCGACGATCATCGTGCGTCCGGTGAGGTACGGGTCGGCCTCGGCGATGCCGCGCCACATGCGGATGCCGTTCCACAGCGGGGCGCCCTCATCGGGGTGCAGCCGCCGGCGTACCGCCGAGGAGAGCCCGTCGGCGCCGACCAGGACGTCCGCGCGCAACGTCATCGGCGCGCCGCCCGTACGGGCGTGCAGGCGCACCTCCACGCCCTCGGTGTCCTCGGTGAACGACTCGAACACGAGCCCGGTCCGTACGGCGGCGGGCCCGATCCGCTCCACCACCGCGTCGTGCAGCAGCATCTGCAGCTCGCCGCGGTGAATGGAGTACTGCGGCCAGCGGTAGCCGGCGTGCCGGCCGCGCGGGTGGGCGATGATCTCGTTCGCGTGCCGGTCCATGCGGAGCATCTCGCGGGTCGGGATCCCGGTCGCCTCCAGGGCGTCGCCGAGCCCCAGCTCGGTCAGCTCGCGCACGGCGTGCGGCTGGAGGTTGATGCCGACGCCGAGCGGCAGCAGGGCGCGTACCGCGTCGACCACGAGCACCTCGGCACCCGCGGCGTGCAGGCTCAGCGCCGACGTCAGGCCGCTGATGCCGGCACCGACGATGAGTACCTTCAACGGTCAGGCGGGTACGGCGTTGTCGCGCACGAGACGCCCGACCTCGGAGCGCAGGTGGACGAACTCCGGCAGTTCACGCGTCTCGATGCGGTCGCGCTCGGCGGGCAGCCCGACGTCGAGGTCGGCCATGACCCGGCCGGGGGAGCGGCCCATCACGAGGACGCGGTCGCTGACGTAGACGCTCTCGTCGATGTCGTGGGTGACGAGGAGGATCATCATGTCGCTCGACGCATGGGCGCGCAGCAGCAGGTCCTCCAGGTCTTCGCGCGTCTGCGCGTCCACCGAGCCGAACGGCTCGTCCATCAGCAGCAGCGTCGGGCGGTAGGCCAGCGCCCGCGCGATGGCGACGCGCTGCTGCATGCCGCCGGAGAGCTGCCAGGGGAACTTCCCGGCCGCGTCGGACAGGCCGACCTCCTCCAGCGCCTCCATGGCGGCGGAGCGGCGGGCGCCCTTGTTCAGGCCGCGGCGGCGGAGCGGGAAGGTCACGTTGTCCCGTACCGACAGCCAGGGCAGCAGGGAGCGAGAGTAGTCCTGGAACACGACGGCGAGGTCGTCGGGCACGCCGTTCACGGTCCGGCCGGAGAGCCGGATCTCCCCGGTGGTCGGGGTGATCAGGCCGGCGACGGCACGCAGCAGGGTGGACTTCCCGCAGCCGGACTTGCCCACGATACTGACGAGTTCTTTTTCGCCGACTTCGAACGAGACGTCGTCCAGAGCCGTCTGTTCGCCGTACGTGTGAGTGAGTTTCAGCACTTCAAGCACGATTATGAACCCCACAGCTCCGAGTAACGGAAGCGCCAATAATAACGTAGCCCCGGCAAGTGCGACATAGGAGACGCATCCTGCGATGCAAGTCTCGCGTGACCGTCCGGACCACGACAGATCACCTTACGAATGTCGTCAAGTTCCGTCTGACGGCGGGGCCGGCCGTCCCGCCAGGGGTGGTGTGGGACGGCCGGCGAGGTCGGGTGCGAACGCCCGGCAGGATTACTGCAGGACGCCGGAGACGTCGTAGTGCTGCTTGATGACGCCGAGCTCGGCCATGAGGTCGGCGACACGCTGCAACCGCGTCTTGCTCAGTGACGCCGGGTAAGTGCCGAGGGTGATGGTCTGCGCCACCTGCGGCGACAGGTTCTTGACGTAGGTCGGCAGGATCTGGCTGACCAGGTTCCGGTCGGTCGCGGCCTGCTGCGCCTTTGCCATGGCCCGCTGGAAGGCCGCGACGGTCTTCGGATTCTGCTTCGCGAACTTCTGGGACGTGAGGTAACCGCCGACCGGAAGGTCGGCCGTCGGGCCGCTCATCGTGTCCAGGATTACCCGGGCCCCGAACTTCTGCTGTGACTGGCTCAGGAACGGCTCGGTCATGAAGGCGGCGTCGATCGAGTGGTTCTGGAGCGCCGCGGGCATGTTCGGATACTGGATCTCGACGAGGTGGACCTGGTTGGGAGCGACTCCCTGGTTTTTCAACGCCGCGTTGGTCAGCAGGGACGGGAAGCCCTTGGTGTTGATCAGGCCGATCTTCTTGCCGATGAGTTGCTTGGCGTTGTGAATGGGGGAGTTCGGCAAGGTGATCAGGGGGTACAGATTGCTGCGGCCCTGGTAGCCGTCGGTCACCACCTTGATCTTCACGCCCTGGGTCGCCGCCTGGACGATCGGGATGTAAGCGCTGTACGAGAAGTCCACTCCGCCCGACATGGTCCGGGAAATCGTCTCCGAGCCATTGGCCAGAATGGTGGGGGTGACGTTGAGGCCCTCGGCCTTGAAGTAGCCCTTCTGGCGCGCCAGATAAACGGTCGCCGCGTCCGGGATCGGCAGAACACCCACCTTGATGTTGGTCTTCTCCGGTCCGCTCGTGTTCTTGGACGAGTCCGATCCACCGCAGGCGGTGAGCGCCGACACCGCGAGCGTGACAAGGGCTGTCGCATATGTCCAGCGACGTATTTTCATGGAGCTCCTCGAGAGGGATGCGCGCTAGACCCTTAGTCGGCGTGCGCAGGGGAGGGGGCAGGCGCCGGCCACCGGCTTCAGGTCGCAGAGTTAACAGCCGGGCCAGAGTATAGGCCTGCAACATCGGTATGTCTGGGCACCATCTGCAAAATCAGTAACAGATGCGGACGTTCAGGACGTTCGTCACAGAGAGTGCGCAAAGCCTGCGCTGAGTGTGGCATTGATCACGTTCATGTCACGGCTGTCGAGTCCGGCTCTGTCAGGGAGGAGTCACGGGACAAGTCACCCTTATTCGTGATGAATCGGGTGCTATAGCATCCGAGGCGCACTGAAGGGCCGTTGGCGAACCCCCACAGTTCCGCGGCCCGGCCCGCACGCGGGGCGGACGCTCGGCCACGGCGTGCGCCGGACCGGTACGGCCGTCGGCACCCAAGGAAAAGAGGGTCATGTTCCCAGTCCCATCGATCCACGTCCCGACGCCGGTCCGCCCGGCGACGCGCCGTCACCAAGCCCGGGCGGACCGCCGGTCCGTCCCGGCCGCCGGGAGGACGGCGTGACCGGCGCGGGCCGCAGCGGCGGGCGCGCCGTACTGGAGACCCTGCGCGCCTGGGGTATACGCCGCGTCTTCACCTGCCCGGGAAGCACGGAGGCGGCCTTCCTCGACGCGACGCTGGATCATCCGGACTTCGAGGTCGTGCTCACCCCGCACGAGTCCATCGCCGTCTCGGCGGCCGACGGCTACGCGCGGGCCACCGGCGAGCCCGCCGTCGCCTACCTGCACACGCACCTCGGGCTGGCCAACAGCCTCGGCCACCTGAACGCCGCGCGGCTCGCCCACTCGCCGGTGGTCGTGCTCACCGGCCTCAAGCCCGCGCTCCTCCAGTCGCACCGCGGCTTCACGTGCGTCCCGGACACCGGCCGCCTGGCCGAGCCCTACGTGCGCGCGCAGTGGCAGTCGCTGCGGACCGAGGACATCCCCGCGGACCTGAACCGCGCCTTCCGCCTCGCGCTCACCGAGCCGGCCGGGCCGACGTGGGTGGGCCTGTCGCAGGACCTGATGAACGACACGTGCACCGCGCCGGTGCCCGACCCGCAGCGGTACCGCCCGCGCGCGCGTACGGCCCCGGATCCGGAGCTGATCCGCGAGGCGGCCGCGCTGCTGGCCTCCGCCACCAGCCCGCTGCTGGTGGCCGGGGCGGAGGTCGCCCGGCACGGCGCCGTCGGCGAGTTGATCGCGCTCGCCGAGCGGCTCGGCGTGCCGGTGGTCAACGAGGACCGGCGGACCTACGAGCGGCCGGGCTTCCCCACGTCCCACCCGAACTTCGCCGGCCTGTACGACGCCAGGCGCGCGACCGTGCGCGACAGCGATGTGATCGTCTTCGCCGGGTGCCACTGCTTCACCGAGTTCGAGGTGCCGGTCGGGCCCGACGTGCCCGAGGGCGCCCGCGTCGTCCACATCCACTCCGACGCCGCCGAGATCGGCCACATCTACGGCGTCGACACCGGCATCGTCGCCGACGAGGGGCTGGCGCTGTCCGCACTGCTCGCGGCGCTCCCACAGGACGGCCTGGCCGTGCGGGCGGGCCGGCTGGACGAGGTGCGCGAGGAGTACCTCGCCGGCACCGGCCCGCTGCCGCCGGAGCGCGAGGACGTCGAGAACGTCGCCGCGGTGGCCGACGCGCTCGCCGAGCAGGTCGGGGAGAACACGACCGTCGTCGGCGACGCGACGACCACCGGGGCGATCCTCCTGCGGCGGCTCCCGCAGGACCCGCCGCACCAGTACTACACGACGTCCTCCGGGTCGCTCGGCTGGGCGATGGGCGCCGCGCTCGGCGTCAAGCTCGGGCTGCCGGAGCGCGATGTGGTGGCCGTCCTGGGCGACGGAGCGTTCCAGTTCGGGCCCCAGGGCCTCTGGGCCGCCGCCCGCTACCAGATCCCCGTGACGTACGTCGTGATCAACAACGAGTCGTACGCGGCCGTGGCGGCGGCGCTGCGGCGGTACGGCGGGACCGCCGTCGAGCGCGGTGAGTTCCCGGGCAAGGACCTGTCCGGCGCCGACGTGGCCGCGATCGCCCGCGGGTACGGCGTGTTCGGCCAGCGGATCCACAAGGCCGCCGAACTCGGCGAGGCGATGGCCAAGGCACGCGCGCACCCGGGCCCGTCGCTGATCGAGATCATGACGGATCCCGACTATCTCGGTCCCTGATCGCCCGAGCGCGATCGCCGGAACGAAAAGGGAGCGGCCCGCCGGAGACCGGCGGGCCGCTCCCGTCGTCCGCGACCCTACGGATCCGTGCGGCGGGCGCCGCGGTGCCAGGACAGGAGGCGCCGCTCCGCCCAGAGCAACAGCGCGTTGAGCGTGTAGCCGAGGATGCCGAGCAACACGATCGCCGCCCACATGTCCGGCAGCATGAAGGAGTCCTTGGCGGCGTAGAGGGTGTAGCCGATGCCGTTCGTGCCGCCGACCATCTCCGAGATCACCATCAGGATGATCGACATCGACAGGCTGACCCGCAGGCCCGCGAAGATCTTCGGTGCGGCGGAGGGCATGACGATCAACCGGAAGCGCTCGAACCGCGTCAGCGCGAACACCCGGGCGAGATCCAGCTGCAGCGGCTCGATCGAGCGCGCCCCGTCGATCGAGTTCAGCAGGATCGGCCAGAGCACACCGAAGACGATCACCGCGAGCCGCATCGTCAGGCCGAGCTTGAACAAGACGATGAACACCGGGATCAGCGCCGGCGACGGGATGGCGCGGAAGAACTGGATCAGCGGGTCGACGTAGTCGGCCAGCCGCCGTGACCGCCCGAGCAGCACGCCCAGCCCGACCCCGACGACCACCGCGATGCCCCAGCCGGCGAGCATCCGCCCGATGCTGGGCAGGATGTTCGAGGTGGCCGCCGGCGTGAGGAAGAGATGGCTCGCCGGGCCGGTCAGCCACAGCTCGTACATCTTCTTGGCGATCACCGTCGGGGCGGGGAAGAAGATCTTGTCGTCCTCGGGCACCGCGACGTACGTCGCGAGCTGCCAGAGCGCGACCGCCACGGCGAAGACGATCCATCGCAGGAGCAGGCCCGTCGGCCCGGACCGGCCGAACGGCCGGGTCCTGCGCGGCGCGGCCGCGACGGGTGCTGTCGTGGTCGGGGCGGTCATGAGGCCTCCTTCGCCGGAGCGAGTGACCGTCGGCGCGTGCCTTCGGCATCCGGGTTCCGCGTGGTCATGAAGACCTCCCGAGACGCTCGAAGTGCCAGCGGAACAGACGTCGTTCGAGGGTGCGCATGGCAAGGTCGATGAGGAACCCGAGCAGGCCCGCGATCCCCGCCGCCGCGAAGACGACGTCGGCCTGGCCCGCGTTGGCGCTCGCGTTGAGGATGAACATGCCGATGCCGTGCTCCCCGCCGCCCGCGATCAGCTCGGTGCTGATGGTCACGATGAGGGCGATCGAGGACGCCACGCGGATGCCGGTCGCGACGAACGGAGCGACGCTCGGCAGCGCGATACGGGTGAGGATGACGAGCCGGCCCAGGCCGAACGACCGTGCCATCTCGCGCGGGACCGGGTCGACGTCGCCCACGGCGTAGATCGTGTTGATCAGGATCGGCCACATCGCCGCGTACGCCGCCACCGTCTGCTCGATCTGCGCCTGCTCGGGGATCATCAAGATGACGAGTGGGATCAGCGCCACCGCCGGGATCGGCCGCAGGAACTCGATCAGCATCCGGACGGCGGAGTTGACGAAGGGCAGGCTGCCGAGCACGAGGCCGACGGGCACCGCGATCACGGCGGCGATGAGCAGTCCCACGGCCCACGCGCCGAGCGTCCAGCCGATGTCCTGGAGGAAACCGCCGTCCACGATGAGCCGGACGGCCCGCGCCAGCACGGTGGATGACGGCGGCAGATAGGAACGATCGACGAGGCCGATGCGGCCGACCACCTCGCCGATCAGAAGGAAGATCACGACGCCGATGACGCCGCGGACGATCCTTCCTGCTCGTGGCTGCTTTTTCGCATTTCGCGAGGCGCCGGCGGGGATGCGACTACCTGCAATCGAATCCGTCGCCGGGACCGATGTCCTGACACTGTGGTCAGCCAATGCTCACTCCCTGGACGGCCGTGGATAGCGGCCTGACGTGCGCGGAATGTGGCAACGCGCCGTGGAACGGCGCCGTCCCTCCGGCGTTCCGTTCGGAGCCGCCTCGGGCCTGACGGTGGGGAGAACCTATCGTAATGACGCGATACCGGACTTCCGGCGCCGATTGCGGTGGTCGTGGCGGTTACTTTGTGTAGTGGTGCGGTGTCAGCCCCGCGTTCCGGTCCGTCCGCCGCCCCGGAACGGCGAATGAGATCCCCTATTGATGACCGGTGAGTCGTCACCGAGAAACTCTCTGTGACCATTGCTCTCAGTTCGATCTCTTCCGGAGGGAGTGCTCGTCCACTACTTGCCGTAGAGCACGAGCGGAGGCAATGATGTTGGCCGCAAATCAGTCGGTGCCCACCTTCGGGGCAGGATGATGCAGAAAGCAGAGAAATTTAGATAGGTGGGACATAGGATCGCCTCGGATATATACAGACGGTTCGTTTTGGGTAGCGAGCCCACTCTGTGTAGGCGAAACCGTGCTCGGCCGGCGGACCTGCCTCCCGTCGATCGATCGCATCGTCCGGCAGGCCCGACACGGTTCGATCCGTGAGACGCAGCGGAAGGTAGTGTGGACAGCGACGGAGATCGGACGCGGCAGAGTGCCGCGGACACGTCCCAGCCCCTGGACGAAGCGGCGAGCCGCCCCAAGCGGCGACTTGTCGGGCGTTTCGCCCTGCGTAACTGGAAGGTGTCCGCTCGGCTCGTCGCGCTCATCGTCATCCCGACCATCGTGGCCGGTGTGCTCGCGGGCCTGCGCGTCAACAGCGCCCTGGCGAACGCGTCGACGTTCGGCCGTATCGAGCGACTGGCCGCACTGGGTGACAAGCTGAGCGTGCTGACGCACGCGCTCGAAGCCGAGCGCGACATGACGGCCCTTTATGTGGCCTCGTCCGGGAAGAGCGCGAGCAAGAGCGACCTGCAGCGGGTCGAGAGTCAGGTGGACACGGCCGTCCAGGGCGTGCGCTCCCAGACCGCGGGCATCGACGACTCCTATTCGAGTCAGACCCGGACCCAGGTTCGCGACATCCTGACCCGGCTGAACCAGTTGAGCGGCCTGCGGACGGTGGCGACACAGACCAAGCTTCCGCCCGACGCGACGATCGACAAGTACAGCGAGTTCGTCACGGACCTGCTGAACTTCAACGACCAGATCGCCCAGGACAGCTCGAACTCCGACCTCGCCGAGGCCGCCCGCGCGCTCGACACGCTGGCGGAGGCGAAGGAGGACTCCACCAGGGAGCGGGGCTTCCTCGCGGTGGCGCTGGCGACGCACGGGTTCCAGCCCGACGCCTTCAACGAGTTCCAGGCGGCGCGCAGCCAGCGTGACACCGACGTCGCGGCCTTCCAGGCGTCCGCGACGCCGGCGTTGGCCCAGTTCTACTCCGACACGGTCGCCGGGCCGGAGGTCGACCAGGCGGAGCTGATCCGCCAGCAGGCGGTGACGCAGGCGGGCAAGGCGTCCGAGCTGTCGCTCGCCGGCATGGGCGTCAACGACGACCCGCGCAAATGGTTCAACGACATGACGGTGCGCGCCGACAAGATGCGCACGGTCGAGGACCAGGCCGTCCGTAACCTGCTGGACAAGAGCCACAGCCTCAAGAGCCAGGCGCAGCGGTCGGCACTGCTGATCGGCGGCCTCCTGCTCGTCGTCCTGCTGCTCGTGATCCTCGCGGTCGTCATCGTCGCCCAGTCGCTGGTCCGGCCGCTGCGCCGGCTGCGGGGAGGCGCGCTCGACGTGGCCGGCTCCCGGCTGCCCGACTTCGTCCGCCGGCTGCGCGAGCCGGACGTCGAGCAGGTGGGCTTCGACGTCGAACCGATCGAGGTCGACTCGACCGACGAGATCGGTGAGGTCGCGCGGGCCTTCGACGAGGTCCACCGCGAGGCGGTACGCCTGGCCTCCAACGAGGCCATGCTGCGAGGCAACGTCAACGCGATGTTCGTCAACCTCTCCCGGCGGAGCCAGTCGCTGATCGAACGCCAGCTGCGCCTCATCGAGGACCTCGAACAGAGCGAGCAGGACTCCGGCCGGCTGGACAGCCTCTTCAAGCTCGACCACCTGGCGACCCGCATGCGCCGCAACTGTGAGAACCTCCTGGTCCTCGGCGGTCAGGAGCAGGCGCGGCGGTGGAACAAGCCGGTCGCGCTGGTGGACATCGTCCGCGCGTCCCTGTCCGAGGTCGAGCAGTACGAGCGGATCACGCTGCGGATCCAGGACGAGGTCTCGGTGAACGGCCGGGTCGTCAACGACCTGGTCCACCTCGTGGCGGAGCTGGTGGAGAACGCCACCTCCTTCTCGCCCGAGCACACGAAGGTGGCGGTGTCGGGACACCTGCTCAGCGGAGGCGGGGCCATGCTCCAGATCTCCGACAGCGGGGTCGGCATGTCGCCGGAGGAGCTCGAGGAGGCCAACTGGCGGCTGGCCAACCCGCCGACGATCGACGTGTCGGTCTCCCGGCGCATGGGCCTGTTCGTGGTCGGCCGTCTCGCCCAGCGGCACGGCATCCGGGTCGAGCTGCGCGCCGCGCTGTCCGGCGGCCTGACCGCGTTCGTCATCCTCGCCCCGAACACGATCATGCAGGACCCCCAGAAGGTGCGCCCGCAGCGGCTCGACGCGTTCGGCGGTCCGTCGCTGGACCGCGGCCAGGCCTCGCCGGTGCAGCCCCTGCAGCCGGTCCAGCCGGTACAGCCCCTGCAGTCGCCGGTCGTCCGCGGTGAGATCGACCGGCCGGGCGAGACCGGACGGCCCGGCGAGAGCGGGCGCCCGGGGGAGAGGGGACGGCCCGGCGAGAGCGGGCGGCCGCCCGTACCGGACACGCCGCGCGAGCCGTTGCGGTCGCACGGGACGCCGTTGCCCAAGCGTAAGCCGGCGCCGACGTCACCGCCGGGCCGTGGCCCGGGTTCGACCGCTCCGTCGCGCTCGTCGCGCCCGCAGGGAACGCCGCCCTCCAGGTCAGGCCCGCCGCCGGGTCCGCCACAGGAGCCTCCGCCGCCCAGGCCGGTGCCCCAGGCGCAACCCCAGCCGGCGGGTCCGGCGTTCGGTGAGCCTCGCTCGGCTACGGAGAACAACGGACGCTCCCCTATCTTCGAGGCAATGCAATCGGAATGGTTTCAGCGGCGTAAGACGGGATCAATGAACCGTGCTGAGTCCTCCCCACCGAGGGAGTGGTCCTCACCCGGCGACGATGGTTGGCGAGCCGCGGAGACGATCCGCGCCCCCGCCACCGGCGGGCAGACCAGTGCGGGCCTGCCGAAACGGGTTCCCGGAAGCAACCGGATCCCCGGATCGGTCCGGCCGGCGCCGATGCCGACACAGCCGGGGCCGTCCGCGCAGCCCGCGCAGCCCGCACCCAGAATGGAGTCCCGCCCGCCGGAGGCGGAAACCGTACGGAACCGTTTCGCGAGCTTCCAGCAGGGCGTACGGAAGGGTCGCGCCGCGATCCAGCCCGAAGATGATGAACGGGAGAACCAGTGAACAGCCGCCAGGACCTCAGTTGGCTGGTGACGAACTTCGTCGAACGCGTCCCGCGCGTCGCGCACGCCGTGGTGGTCTCCTCCGACGGTCTGCCGATGGCGTACTCGGAAGGCTTCCCGGCCGACCGTGTCGATCAACTCGCCGCGATCGCGTCGGGACTGACCAGCCTCACCCAGGGCGCGGCCCGTATCTTTGAGGGCGGTGCGGTCACGCAGACGCTCGTCGAGATGGAGCGAGGGCTGCTCTTCGTGATGGCCATCAGTGACGGTTCCGTGCTCGGCGTTCTCGCCGCACCCGACTGCGACATGGGATTGGTGGCCTACGAGATGGCACTGCTCGTCGAACGTGTGGGCCGCGTGCTGACGCCCGCCCTGCGCGCCGAACCCGGGATCGGTTAGTGGTGGACGGCGGGAGGTACGGGAATTACGGGTTCGGGCCTCAGCACGGGTCGAATCCAGGGCCGCACCGAGACCCGCCGCCGGGGCCGCCTTCGTCGCCGCCCTCGGAAGCGGGAGACTCGAGTTCGCTGGTCCGGCCGTACGCGGTCACGGGCGGGCGCACCAAACCACGGTACGACCTGCCGATCGAGGCACTGATCTCGGTCGCTCCGTATCCGCGGCAAGACATCACGACTCTCACCCCCGAGTACAAAGCCATCATCGATCTGTGCCGTAACTGGCGTTCGGTGGCGGAAGTGTCGGCCCTGCTCAGACTGCCGCTCGGCGTGGCCCGTGTGCTGATCGCGGACATGGCACACGAAGGCCTGCTACGCCTGCATCAGTCTCCCTTCACTGAGGGGCAGCCTGACCTCCAGCTGCTGGAAAGGGTTCTCAGTGGACTTCGCAAGCTCTAATCCGGGTGCCTCCCCCGGGATGACCTCCGTCAAAATCATTGTCGGGGGAGGCTTCGGTGTGGGGAAGACGACCTTCGTCGGCTCGGTATCGGAGATCATGCCGCTGACCACCGAGGCCGTCATGACCTCGGCCAGCGCGGAGGTCGACGACCTGTCGTCCACCCCGGACAAGACGACCACCACGGTCGCGATGGACTTCGGCCGGGTCAGCCTCGACCGGGAGTTGATCCTCTACCTGTTCGGCACGCCCGGACAGCACCGGTTCTGGTTCATGTGGGACGACCTGGTGAAGGGCGCGATCGGCGCGGTGGTCCTCGTGGACACGCGCCGGCTCGCCGACTCCTTCGCCGCGGTCGACTACTTCGAGGAGTCGGGGGTGCCCTTCGTCGTGGGCATCAACGGCTTCGACGGCGTCTACACCCACACGACCGAGGACATCCGCGAGGCGCTCACGATCGGCGCGCACGTGCCGATCGTCACCTGTGACGCGCGCAACCGCGAGTCCACCAAGGCGACGCTCATCACGCTGGTCGAGCACGCCCTGTCGATGCGCGGCCGGGGAGTGCCGATCAACCACTGAGGGGCCGTGATCGCCGATGGACGGCGTCATGCATCATTGATGGACGTGACCGACTCCGTTTCGACGTACTCCTCATACGTGGCCCTCGGTGACAGTTTCACCGAGGGCCTCGACGACCCGGATCCCGCCGGCGGCTACCGCGGCTGGGCCGACCGGCTCGCCGAGCACATCGCGGCCACCACCACCGGCCTGCGCTACGCCAACCTCGCCGTACGCGGGCGGCTGCTGGGCCAGGTGGTGACCGAGCAGGTCCCGCGCGCCATCGAGCTGCGGCCGGACCTGATCACGCTCGCCGCGGGCGGCAACGACCTGCTGCGCCCGCGCTCGGATCCCGACCGGCTGGCCATCGTCATCGAGGACGCGGTCCGGCGGCTGCGGGCGACCGGTGCCGAGGTGCTGCTCTTCACCGGCTTCGACACGCGTGGCGTGCCCGTGCTGAGCCGGATCCGCGGCAAGGCGGCGATGTACAACCTGCACGTCCGCTCCATCGCCGACCGGCACGGCTGCCGACTGGTGGACCTGTGGTCGATGCGGACGCTGCTGGACCCGCGCGCCTGGGCGCCGGACCGGCTTCACCTGTCACCGGCCGGGCACCGGCGCGTGGCGCTGGCCGCCTGCGAGGCGCTCGGCGTCGAGGCCACCGGCGACTGGCGCGAGCCCTGGCCGGCGGCGCCGCCGGTCGACTGGCTGACCTCGCGGCGCAGCGACCTGGAGTGGGCGCGGACCTACTTCCTGCCGTGGATCCAGCGGCGTCTGCAGGGGCGTTCGTCCGGCGACGGCCTCACCGCCAAGCGCCCGGACCTCCATCCACTCTAAGAGCCTGCGCCCCCTGACCGCGCGGGTTCCCAGCCCACGCGGCCGGTTCGTGCCGTGGTCGGGCCGCGGGCTTGACGCCGGGTGTGCGGAGATGAGATGACAACGTTGTCGTCCTGAGGGATCGCCCAGGGCCCGCGCCGTTCGCGTCGCGGGGTTCCGGGCGGTCTCTTGCGGCCGGCGGTCTCGACGCCCGTTCAGCCGAGTCTTGAGGGAGCCCATGCGGCCGACCATGCGTGATGTCGCCCGGCGCGCCGGCGTGAGCCTCAAGACGGTCTCCCGCGTCGTCAACGGCGAGGGCGGCGTACGGCCGGACACGACCGCGAAGGTCAACGCCGCGATCTCCGCGCTGGGCTTCCGCCGCAACGACATCGCCCGCGCGCTGCGCGGCGGAAAGCGCACCCGCAGCCTCGGGCTCGTCATCAAGGACGTCGCCAACCCCTTCTACTCCCAGATCGCGCGCGGGGTGGAAGAGGTCGCGCGGGCCAACGACCTCCTGGTCATCTCCGGCTGCTCGGACGAGGACCCGGCGCGGGAGCGCCACCTCATCCGGTCGCTGTGCGAGCGTCGGGTGGACGGCCTGCTCGTCGTGCCCTCCGGCAACGACCACCGCTACCTGATCTCCGAGATCAGCATGGGCACTCCCGCGGTCTTCATCGACCGCCCGCCCGAGGAGGCCCTCGAGGCCGATGTCGTCCTCATCGACAGCGTCGGCGGGGCCCGCGCGGCCGTCGACCACCTCCTGCGGCACGGCCACCGCCGCATCGCCTGCCTGTCCGACCTGCCCGGCATCTTCACCGCTAGCGAGCGTCTGCGGGGCTACCGCGAGGCGCTGGGCGAGCACGGCGTGCCCGTGGACGAGGCCCTCGTACGCCCGGGCCGGCACGACGTGACGGGCGCGGAGTCGGCCATGGCGGAGCTGCTGGCCCTCGACGACCCGCCGACGGCCGTCTTCACCGGCAACAACCGGCTGACGGTCGGCGCGCTGCGGGCCATCCAGGCCGCCGGCGCGGGCACGGCACTGGTCGGCTTCGACGACCTGGAGCTCGCCGACATGCTCGCGACGCCGGTGACCGTCGTGGCGCACCAGCCCGTGGAGATGGGCCGGCGCGCGGCGGAGCTGCTGTGCCGCCGCATGGCGGGCGAGGAACTGCCGCCGCAACGCGTGGTGCTGCCGACCCACCTCATCGTCCGCGGCTCCGGGGAGCTGCCGCCGCCCTAGCGAGGAAGGTGCACATGACGGAACCGCTGCTCGAAGCACGAGGCGTCACGAGGCGTTTCGGTCATGTCCAGGCCCTGCGAGGGGCCGCCTTCACCGCGTACGCGGGCGAGGTCGTCGCGCTCATCGGCGACAACGGCGCCGGCAAGAGCACTCTGGTCAAGACGCTGGCCGGCGCGCTGCGGCCCGACGGCGGCGAGATCCTGCTCGACGGCCGTCCGGTGCACCTGACCGACCCGGTCGACGCGCAGCGGCTCGGCATCGAGACCGTCTACCAGGACCTCGCGCTCGCCCACGACCTCGACGCCGCCGCCAACCTCTTCCTCGGCCGTGAGCCGACCCGGTTCTCCTTCCTCAACGTGCTCGACCGGGCTGCGATGCGGCGGCGGGCGGCGGAGGCCTTCGACGAACTCGGCATCCGGCTGCCCGACATGTCCGCGCCGGTACGGCAGCTGTCGGGCGGGCAGCGCCAGTGCGTCGCCGTGGCGCGCGCGGTGGCGTGGGCGTCGCGCGTGGTGTTCATGGACGAGCCGACCGCCGCGCTCGGCGTCGTCCAGCGAAAACAGGTGCTCGACCTCATCCGTCGCGTCCGCGACCGCGGCGTGACGGTCGTCCTGATCAGCCACAACATGCCCGAGGTGCTCGCCGTCGCCGACCGGGTGGAGGTGCTGCGCCTGGGCCGCCGGGTGGCCCGGTTCACCGCCGCGGACACGTCGGTGGAGCAGCTCGTCTCGGCGATGACCGGAGGACTGGACCAGGAAGGTGCCGCATGAGCGAACGGAGTGAGCGAAGTGGCCCCGACGCGAAGGAAGGCATGAGCGCACGGAGTAGCGGACTCGACGTGAAGGACACAGCATGAGCACGACGATCGTCGAATCCGAGGAGACGACGGAGCCGGGACGGCTTCCGGCCCTGCTGCGCTCGAACACGGTGTGGACGCTCGCCGTCCTCGTCGCCCTGTTCGCGTTGTTCGCCGTGCTCAGGCCGGCCGAGTTCGCCACGACCTTCAACGTCCGCAACGTCGCGACCGACTCGGCCATCCTGCTCGTCCTCGCGGTCGGCATGACCTTCGTCATCGTCACCGCCGGCATCGACCTGTCGGTCGGCTCGGTGCTGGTCTTCTCCGGTGTCGTCGCCGCCAAGACGATGGTCGCGCTGGGCGGCACGACCGCGGGCTGGGGCGGCATCGCGCTCGGCGCGCTCGCCGGGATGGGCTGCGGTCTCGGCTGGGGCCTGGTGAACGGCCTGCTCGTGGCGAAGGCGAAGATCCCGTCTCTCATCGCCACCCTCGGCAGTCTCGGCGTGGCGCTCGGCCTCGCCCAGGTCATCACGGGCGGCAGCGACGTGAACCGGATCCCCGCCAAGCTGGCCAACGCCATCGGGTACGGCCTGGTCGCCGGGGTGCCCTGGCTCGTCATCATCGCCGTGCTCATCGCGGTCGTCTTCGGGCTGCTGCTCGCGCTCACCCGGTTCGGCCGCCACACGTACGCGATCGGGTCCAACGCCGAGGCGGCGCGCCGGGTCGGCATCAAGGTCGACCGGCACCTCATCAAGGTGTACGCGCTGTCCGGCCTCCTGTCCGGAGTGGCCGGCGTGCTGTCGCTGGCCCACTACACGACCACCACGATCGCCAGCCACACGTCCGACAACCTGAGCGCGATCGCCGCCGTCGTCATCGGCGGCGCGAGCCTGTTCGGCGGCGTCGGCACCGTCGCGGGAACGGTGATCGGCGTGCTGATCCCCGGCGTCCTGCGCAACGGTCTGATCATCCTCGGGGCACAGCGGTTCTGGCTCGATGTCGCGGTCGGGGCCGTGCTGGTCGTCGCGGTGTTCTTCGACCAGCTGCGGCGGCGGGCGCGAGAACGTCGATAAAGGAGGCACATCGGTGAACAGGTACGTCGTCGTGGCCACCGCGCTGTCACTGGCCCTGGCCGGTGGGTGCGGGAACTCCTCGCCCTCGTCCGGAGGCGGGGGCAAGAAGCTCACCCTCATCCAGGGAATCGCCAACGAGCCCTTCTACATCTCGATGTACTGCGGAGCCAAGGACGAGGCGGCGCGGCTCGGCGCCCGGCTCAGCGTGCAGGCGCCGGCCCAGTGGGACGTGGCGCAGCAGACCCAGGTGGTGACCTCGGTGGCCGCCTCGCGGCCGGACGCGGTGCTGATCGCCCCGGTCGACAAGGACGCCATGGCCGGCCCGGTCCGCCAGCTCACCGGCAACGGCAGCAAGGTGATCTTCGTCGACACCGAGCTGGCCGACCAGTCGGTCGGCCTGTCCCGCGTCTCCTCCGACAACCGGCTCGGCGGGCGGCTCGCGGCGCAGACGCTGGCGAAGCAGATCGGTGACAAGGGCAAGGTGATGGTGCTCGCGCCCACGCGGGGCATCGCCACCACCGACGACCGGGTGGCCGGCTTCAAGGAGGAGATCGCCAAGCATCCGGGCATCACGCTGGTCTCGGAGCAGTACCCGGGCGACGACGCGGGCAAGGCCACCGAGATCGTGAACGGCGAGCTGTCCAAGAGCCCGGACCTGGCGGGCATCTTCGCCTCCAACCTGGTCACCGGCGAGGGATCGGCGGCATCGCTCAAGCAGGCCAAGAAGGTCGGCAAGGTGAAGCTCATCGAGTTCGACGCGAGCCCCAAGCAGGTCGAGGACCTGCGGGCGGGCACGATCCAGGGCCTCATCGGCCAGGAGCCCCTGGAGATCGGGCGCCAGGGCGTCGACCAGGCGATGAACGCCCTCGGCGGCAAGCCCGTGACCAAGCACATCCAGACGAGGCTCGTGGCGGTCACCAAGGACAACGTCGACAGCCCCGACGTGGCCAAGTACCTGTACAAGCAGAGCTGCTGACGCCGGATCCGGGGGTGGACCGACCCCGTAGGCCACCCCCGGATGTCTCTCAGCGGACCTTGCGGCTGGTGATGATCTCGTCGATGAGGCCGTACTCGCGTGCCTCCTGCGCGGTGAGGAAGCGGTCGCGCTCGATGTCGGCGCGTACCTGTTCGACCGGGCGGCCGGAGTGCCGGGACAGCATCTCCTCCAGCTCCTCGCGCTGGCGGATGATCTCCTTCGCCTGGATCTCCAGGTCGCTGGTCTGGCCGTACCCGCCCTCGGTGTGCGGCTGGTGGATGAGGATGCGCGCGTGCGGCAGCGCGGCGCGCTTGCCCGGTGAGCCGGCCGCCAGGAGCGTCGCCGCCGCCGAGGCGGCCTGCCCGACGCACGTCGTCTCGATGTCCGGCTTGACGAACTGCATCGTGTCGTAGATCGCCGTCATCGCGGTGAGCGAGCCGCCGGGGGAGTTGATGTACAGGCTGATCGTCCGGTCGGTGTCCATCCCCTCCAGCGCGATGAGCTGGGCGATCACGTCGTTGGCGAGCGTGTCGTCGATGGGCGCTCCGACGAAGACGATCCGCTCCTCGAACAGCTTGTTGTACGGGTTGCTCTCCTTCATCCCGTACGAGGTGCGCTCGACGTAGGACGGCAGGACGTACCGGGCCTCGATGCCCATCGGCTCGTGGATCCTCACGGCGCGACGCCTCCCGCCTCCAGCGCGCTCGTCACGACGTGGTCGATCAGGCCGTATTCGCGGGCCTCCGCGGGGGTGAAGTAGCGGTCGCGGTCGGCGTCGTGCTCGATCTGCTCGAACGGCCGCCCCGTGTGCTCGGCGATCAGCTCCAGGAAGCGCTGCTTCAGGTGCAGCGACTGCTCGGCCTGGATGCGGATGTCGGAGGCGCTGCCGCGGATGCCGCCCAGGGGCTGGTGCATCATGATCCGCGTGTTCCGCAGCGCGTAGCGCTTGCCCGGTGTCCCCGCGGTGAGCAGGAACTGCCCCGCCGAGGCCGCCATGCCGAGCGCGACCGTCGACACGTCGTTCGGCAGGTACTTCATCACGTCGTACATGGCGAACATCGCGTCCATCGATCCGCCCGGCGAGTTGATGAAGAGCTTGATGTCGCGCTGCCCGTCCTGCGCCGCGAGGAGCAGGAGCTGCGAGCAGACCCGGTTGGCCAGGTTGTCGTCGATCTCCGAGCCGATGAAGACGATGCGCTGCCCGAGCAGACGCTGGAACACCTGGTCGGTGACGTTCGCCTCCGGCAGCTCGGTCACCCGCGCGCGCGGCTCGTACGTCGGAATGTCCATGGACTGCACCTCCTTGAGTTCTGTACAGAATAGCAAAACTGTACAGAATGCTAGAATCGATGCATGACACGAGAGGTACCCGTGACCCAGGCCCGCGCCGAGCTGGCGGAACTCGTCAGCCGCGTCGGCTACAGCGGAGAGCGGATCCTGCTGACCCGCCACGGCAAGGCCCTCGCCGCGCTCGTCCCGGTCGACGACCTGGAGGCGCTCGAACGCCGACCGGCCGAGATCGGGTTCACCTTCGCCCCGCAGCCCGAGCCCGAGTCCAAGCCCGAGCCGCGCGACCGACCCGAGCGCCCGTCCGGCCCGCTGCGCATCGCCGCCGAACACCGCGACCGCAGGCGCCCGCGCTGAGCGCGTTACCGTCACCAGGGCCGATGCGCGCGCGGCTGCGGCCCACCGTGCGTGGGTCGTAAGGTCTACCCGTGAGCGCCCCACGCCTACCCGAACACCTCGGCCTGCTCCTGACCGACGAGCCCGTGCTCGACGTCTACTCCCACGGTCCGTGGAGAGTTCCCGACGGGCTGTACGACGAGGTGCGCGAGCGCGCGGTGAAGTTCGACCGCGACGATCGGGCAAAGGAGCTGACCAGCGGGCTCAGCGACTTCTACGGCCCTGAGACCTCGGCGGCGGGCGCCGAGCTGTGGTCGTTGCTCACCTTCCTGCTCGGCGCCTCGGCGATCCGCGCGGGCTCACGCGGCGACATCGACTACGAGCTGTTCGCCGGCTTCCTCGCCAAGCCCGAGGCGCCGGTGCGCGACCCGTACGCCTGGTTCAGCCAGGGCGGCCGGCTGCGCCCGCCCGGCCTGTGGCTCGTGGAGAACGTCGGCGACGACCCCGACCGGCGCGCGACGATGTACACGCTCGCGCGGGAGGCCCTCGACGTGCTCGCGGGCATCGAGCCGATCGAGAAGCGCCGGCAGGCGATGATCGCGCTGTACGACCGGCGCGCCGCGGACCCGGAGACGCACGCCGCCGACCTGAGCGTCCCGCAGGGCGAGCTCGAACGCCTCTGGGCGGCCGGCCTGCCCGAGGAGACCCTGGCCGTGCTGCCCGAGCTCGCCGGGCCGGTCGGCTACCTCGGCTGGGCGTGCTCGGGCTGGGTCGCCGCGCACGAGCGCCTGACGTCGGCGGTGCCCGGCCACGACCCGCTCGACGTGGCGCTCGCCCGGCTGCTGTTGCAGGCCGAGGTCAAGGCGGTGCCGGCGGAGATGGCCTTCGCCGTCGGCGTCGAGCGCTACGAGACCGTCCAGGAGCACGTCCAGCGGCTCCGGGAGGGCTTCCGCGTCGACTCCTGGCAGGCCGAGGTGCGGTCCTGGCTGGCGCGCGGGCTCGTCGCCGGTGAGGCGGACGTCTGCCGCGCCTGGCTCGACATGGCCCTGCGCATCACCGGCTGCGTGCAGGGGCTGCCCGACACCGCCGTCAGCCCCAAGTGCCGCGTGCCCGTACGCGGCTTCCAGATGGACCTGCGCCGGCTCTTCCAGGCGCCGACGGTCGTCAACCCCCTCGCCGCCGCGTTCGCCGGTCCCGCACCGGCCGAGGAGTCGCGCGCCTCGGCGGCGGCCGACGAGGTCGCGAACGACATCGTCGGCCAGCCCGATCTGGTCACCGCCGTCACCGACGTGCTGCGCGCCGACGCGTCCCGCCCGGTACGGCTGCTCGTCAGCGGCCCGGACGCCACCGGCAAGGGCACCGCCGTACGCGCGCTGGAGAGCGCCCTGATGGCGCGCGGCGACGTCCGCGAGACGGTGTGGGTGTCGGACCAGGTCTTCGCCAACCTCCACGTCAGCGACACGATCCTGTACTTCCTCGCCCGGGTGCGCGAGTGCCTGGAGGGCCGCCTCCTGGTCATCGACGGGCTGGACCGCATCCTCGCGTTCGACAACTGCGGCATCGCGTTCGCCGAGGAGCTGCGCCGCGCCCTCGAACGTCACCAGAAGCTGAACGTCGTGGTCCTGTGCCGGGTGGGCGGCGACCGACGGGTCTTCGACGTCAACCCGGCGCTGCACCAGCACTTCCGCGTCGCGCGCACGCAGGAGTTCGGCGAGGACGCCTACGCCGAGCTGTTCCGCCGCGCCGTCGCCCGGCGCGACCTGACCGTCGCGCGTGAGGCGGCGGCCACCGCCGGCGTGCTGCTCACCCGCACCCCGCCACTGCTGAACCTCCGCGGCGCGCGCCTCGTGGAGTACCTCGCCGAGCAGTGCGTCACGGCGGCGGTGGCGCGCGGTGAGACCGAGGTCGCGCCGGCCGATCTGCCGCAGCGGGTCATCGCCGGCGGCGCCGAGCACTCCGACCCGATGGCCGAGCTGGAGTCCTGCGTCGGCCTGGAGTCGGTCAAGAACGAGGTCCGCCTGCTCGTCGCCGAGGCGGAGGCGGCGCGGATGCGCCGCGAGGCCGGCATGCCGGTGGCGATGCGGCCCAAGCACATCGTCTTCAGCGGCGGCGCCGGCACGGGCAAGTCCAAGGTCGCCCGCATCCTCGGACGCATCTACGCCGACCTGGGCGTGCTCTCCTCGGGCCACCTCGTCGAGGTCGACCGCTCCGACCTCGTGGGGGAGTACGTCAGCGAGAGCGGGCCACGGGTGCGCCGCGCGGTCGAGCGGGCGCAGGGCGGCATCCTGGCCGTCAACGACGCCCACAACCTGATGCCCGGCGAGTCGCCGCGCAACCGCGAGGCCGTCGACGTGCTCCTCGCCTGCGTCCAGGCGCAGACCGAGGACCTCGTCGTCGTGCTGTGCGGACCCGAGGGGCCGATCAACAGCCTGCTCAAGAGCGACTCGGAGCTGTCCGCCTACTTCCCCAAGCGGCTGCGCTTCCCCGGCCTGACCGAGGACGAGCTCATCGAGATCTTCAAGGCCAAGGCCGTTGACGCCGGCTTCGCGCTGCGCGAGGGCGTGCTGGACAAGGTGCGCGAACTGGTCCACGGCAGCACCCGCGACAGCAACGTCGGCAACGCCCGCGCCATGATCAACCTGCTCGACCGCGCCATCGCGATGCAGTCGCGGCGGGTCCTCGACGACGGGGTGCTCACCGACGACGAGTCCCTGGACGAGATCTTCGCGGACGACATCCCGGGCACGCTCGTCGCGAGCGGCCACGTCGACCTGCCCGGCGACCCGCTCGCCGAGATCGAGAAGCTCATCGGCCTCGACACCGTCAAGCACGAGGTGCACCTGCTCGTCGCCGAGGCACGGGCCGAGCAGCTGCGCCGCGACGCGGGCATCCCGATCGCCCCGCCCACCCGCCACATGGTCTTCACCGGCAACCCCGGCACGGCCAAGACGACCATGGCCCGCCTGCTCGCGGCCGTCTACGCCAAGCTGGGCCTGCTGTCGTCCGGGCACCTGGTCGAGGTCTCCCGCGCCGACCTGGTGGGGGAGTACATCGGGCAGACCGCGCCCAAGGTGCGCGCCGCGGTCGAGCGCGCGCTCGGCGGTGTGCTGTTCATCGACGAGGCGTACGCCCTGACCCCCGCCGACTCCGGCCGCGACTACGGCCACGAGGCCATCGCCGAGCTGCTCAAGCTCATGGAGGAGCACCGCGCGGACATCGTCGTCATCGTGGCCGGCTACGAGGGCCCGATGCTGCGGTTCCTCGACTTCAACCCCGGCCTCGCCTCGCGCTTCCCCCTGGTGCTGCGCTTCCCCGACTACACCGACGACGAGCTGGTGGCGATCTTCGAGGTGATGGCCGCGGACGCGGGCTTCAGCCTGGGCGGGGGCGTGCTCGACGCCGTACGCCGCCACCTGCGCACCGCCGCCCGCGGCGAGTCGTTCGGCAACGCCCGGCTCATGCGCAACCACCTGGACCGCGCCATCGCCCTGCAGGCACGCCGCATCACCCGCGAGGACGACCCGGCGCGGGCCGACGTCGGCACCCTGCGGGTCGAGGACCTGCCGGAGACCGGGGGCACGACGAGCACCGACGACAACCTCGGCCAGTACCTGTGATTCAGGGCCCCCGCGCTCTCAGCCGCGCAGGTACTCGATGTAGAGCGGCCGGAGCTCGTCGGCGACCGCGCCGCCGCCGGAGTGCACCAGCTCGTTGAGGATCGCCGACAGGTGCGACACGTCGGCCTCGGCCTGGTCCGTGTGCCCGGCCGCCGCCTGGGCCGCCGGGATCGCCCTGGTCAGCCGCCACAGGAAGCCCACGTCGAGGTGGTGAACGGCCCGGTCGATCGCGCGGTCGTGCAGCTCTTTCGACGTCAGGTTCTCCAGATCTTCCGCCATGCCTCCAGCCAACCAGACGTCCGGGGGCTTCCCGCGCCGGGCGGGGACGGTTAGCGTCGGAAGGGTGAGCAGAGTGCACGACATGGGAGGCCAGAGCGGGTTCGGGCCGGTGCCGGTGGGAGACGACGACGCCGAGCCGTTCCACGCCGACTGGGAGGCCCGGGTCTACGCCCTGACCCGTGCGCTGCTGCGGCGCGGGGTGTTCAACCTGGATGAGATGCGCGACGCGATCGAGCGCATCCCGCCGCGGGAGTACCTGTCCGCCTCCTACTACGAGCGCTGGCTGGCCGCGATCGAGACGATCCTCGGCGAGAAGGGCCTGGCATGAGTCCGTACTCCCCGGGCACGCGCGTGCGCGCGCGGCCGGGCGATCCCGCGCACCACACGCGGGTGCCGGTCTACGTCCGCGGCCACGTGGGGGAGATCGTCGAGTGTGAGGGCGAGTGGCCGCTGCCCGACGACCGGGCGCGCGGCATCACCCCGCCGCGCGTCGAGACGGTGTACGCGGTGCGGTTCCCGGCCCGTGACCTGTGGGGCGCCGGCGCGCACTCGGTGACGGTGGACCTGTGGGAGTCCTACCTGGAGGAGGTCACCACCGATGGGCCATGACGACCTGCCGGTCGCCGCGCGCGTGCGCCGGCTGGAGGAGCGGGTGATCGCCGCCGGTCTGACCACCGACGGCGAACTGGACGCGATCCTGGACGATCTCCTGGTGAACGCCTCGCCGGTGAACGGGGCCCGGATGGTCGCCCGGGCGTGGACCGACCCGGGCTATCGCGAGACCCTGCGGTCCGACGCGAATGCCGCGGCCGCCGAGCTCGGCTTCGGCACGTTCGGCTACCGCCTGCGCGCGGTGGAGAACACCCCGGCGGTGCACAACGTGATCGTGTGCACGCTGTGCTCCTGCTACCCGATCTCGCTCCTCGGCCCGTCGCCGGGCTGGTACCGCAGCTTCGCCTACCGTTCCCGCGTCGTACGGGAGCCGCGCGCCGTCCTGGAGGAGTTCGGGCTGACGCTGCCGGACGACGTGGAGATCGTCGTGTGGGACTCCAGCGCCGAGACACGCTACCTCGTGGTCCCCCGGCGCCCCGAGGACGATCTGACGGAGGAGGAGCTGGCGTCCCGCGTCACCCGACGGGGCCTCATCGGTACGGCGGCGATCTAGGCCCGTGCCCTACGGGGGAATGACGCCACCCGGCCCGGAATCACTCGCCAAGCTGACGCCTCGGCTTGACGTGACCCTCTACGGTGTCTGCCATGAGCGATTGGGCGGATCACGGGCAAAGGGGCGCGGCGTCGTACGCAGCGGACGGGCGGGCATACGACCGTGACGGGCAGCCCCTGCGCGGCAGACGGCGGCGTCGCTGGGGCCGGACCACGATGATCGTCATACTGGTGCTCCTCCTCCTGCTGATCGGTGCGTACTTCTACCTCGACTCGCGGTTGAACCGCATCGACGTCTTCACCGACTACACGGGGCGGCCCGCGGACACTCCGGGCACCAACTGGCTGATCGTCGGCTCCGACAGCCGGCAGGGCCTGTCGGCCGAGCAGCGCAAGAAGCTCCACACCGGCAAGGCCGAGGGGAAGCGCACCGACTCGATGATGCTGCTGCACATCGGTGACCACGGCAACACCCTGGTCAGCCTCCCGCGCGACTCCTATGTCCCGATTCCCGGGCACGACCCCAACAAGCTCAACGCCGCGTACGCGTTCGGCGGGCCCAAGCTGCTGGTCCGTACGGTCGAGCAGGCCACGAAGATCCACATCGACCACTATGCGGAGATCGGCTTCGGCGGGTTCGTCGGCATGGTCGACGCGGTCGGCGGAGTCGACATGTGCATCCCCCAGCCGATCAAGGACACGGCCGCGGGCATCAACCTGAAGAAGGGCTGCCAGACGCTCAACGGCCCGGAGGCCCTGGGCTTCGTCCGCACCCGCCACGCGTTCGCCAGCCAGGACCTGCAGCGGGTGCAGAACCAGCGCAAGTTCCTGGCCGCGCTGACCCACAAGGCGACGAGCCCCGGCACGCTGCTCAACCCGTTCCGCATCGTGCCGTTCGTTCTCCGCTCCACGAGTGACTTCTCCGTGGACCAGGACGACCATCTGTACAACCTGGCCGGGTTCGCCTGGGCGATGCGCGGCCTGACCAAGGGCGACGGCCTCACCACGACGGTTCCGCTCGGCGGGAACGGCTACTCACCGAGCGCCGGGGCGTACATCACCTGGGACACGACGAAGGCCGGTGAGCTGTTCCGCGCCCTCCGCGAGGACCAGCCGGTGCCGAAGAGCCTGCGGCCGGCCGGCTGAGCGGCGCCCGCCCTGGGGCGCTTTCGAATCCTTTGCCGTTCGCGAGCGCTGATTTGCGGGGCGTCGGTACTGTCGCAGCACCAGAACGGGTAGTTACTCTCCGTATCTAGGTCGATACGAGGAGTGACCAAATATGAAGAAGGTCGCCAAATGGGGAAGCTTGGCCTTCCTGGCGTTCTACCTGGTCAGTCAGCCCCACAAGGCGGCGAACGTCGTGCATGGCGCTCTCGGCGGGCTCACCGGCGCCGCCACGTCCCTGTCGAGTTTCGTCAGCGATCTACCCTGACCGTCGCCGCCGGAACCGGCCCGGCTCCGCCGCCTCCCGGCGGAGCCGCCGCCGCGAGGCTCCGGCCGTGCGCGGATCCGCTCCTCAGGCGGAACCCCCGTCGCCGTCCAGCAGGCTCATCAGGTCCGTCGCGTTCCGCTGCGCATAGTCCTGGTAGCAGTTGTTGAACAGCACGTGCGTCGTCTCGGCGTTCTCCGCCAGGCCGCGGATCTTCGGCGCGAGTTCCTTGAGTTCGCCGGGCCGGTAGAGGTAGCCGAACCGATCGTAGATGTTCTTGCTCGTCCACTTGTCGGAGTGGCCGTGCAGCCGCACCACGGCCAGGTCCGACGTCGCGGCGAAGACCGGCGGGATCGAACTCGTGTGACCCTGCGGCATGTCCACGCTGACGTACGGCACGGCGTACCTGGTCAGGAAGTCCAGTGTCTCCCCGCGGTTCTCCTCGCTCATCCAGGTCCTGTTGCGGAACTCCACGCAGATCCGCATCGGGTCGCAGCGACGCTTCGCCTCCAGGATGTACTCCTTGTTCCGCCGGCCGATGACGAACCACTGGGGGAACTGGAACAGCAGCGCGGTCAGCTTGCCGGCCTCGTGCAGCGGCCACAGCGCGTCCAGGAACCGCTGCCAGACCTCGTCGGTCACCTCGTCCGGCAGGTCGCGCGGGTAGAGGTTCTTCTTGTCCGGCACCTTCTCCCGCAGGTCCTTGTACAGCGCGCCCGGTCGGGTGGGGTGCTGGGTGAGCAGCGAGAACGCCTTCACGTTGAACGTGAACCCCTCCGGCGTACGGTCCCGCCAGTAGCCGACCGTGCGTTCGGCGGGTGGCGAGTAGTAGGTGGAGTCCACCTCGACGAGCGGGAACCGCGACGCGTAGTAGCCCAGCCGCTGCTCGGCCGTCTTGACCTCGGGCGGATACCAGTCCGTCGCGAGCAGCGTCTTGTCGGTCCAGGAGGCCGTGCCGACCAGGATGTCGCCCATGACACAAGGTTAGGATCGACCTCGTGTCGATCTATGACGTGGACATCGAACGCCTGCAGGGCGGACCGGCGGATCTCGGGCAGTACCGCGGCACGGCGGTGCTCGTGGTGAACGTCGCCTCCCGGTGCGGCCTCACGCCCCAGTACGAGGGGCTGCAACGGCTCCAGGACACCTACGGCGAACGCGGCTTCACCGTGCTCGGCGTGCCGTGCAACCAGTTCATGCAGCAGGAGCCGGGCACCGCCGACGAGATCGCGGAGTTCTGCTCGGCGACGTACGGCGTCACCTTCCCGATGACGGAGAAGGTCGAGGTCAACGGGCCCGGCCGGCATCCGCTGTACGCCGGGCTCGTCACCACCCCGGACGCCTCGGGGCACACCGGCGACATCCGGTGGAACTTCGAGAAGTTCCTCATCGCTCCCGACGGCACGGTCGTGGCACGCTTCGCGCCGCAGGCCGAGCCCGACACCGACGAGGTCGTCCAGGCCATCGAGAAGGCGCTGCCCTGATCCAGGTCGCGGTCTGCGGCCCGGCCGACTGCACCGAGGCGGAACGGCGTGCGGCGCATGAGGTCGGCCGGCTGCTGGCCGCCCGCGGCGCCGTCGTGCTCTGCGGCGGGTACGGAGGCGTGATGGGCGCGGTGACCGAGGGCGCCCGTTCGGCCGGCGGGCTGGTCGTGGGCGTGCTCTCCGGCGCCGACCGCGCCGAGGCCCACCCGGGCCTCAGCGCGGCCATCGCGACCGGCATGGGCCAGGCGCGCAACGCGCTGATCGTGGGCTCCGCCGACGCGGTCATCGCGGTCGGCGGCTCCTGGGGCACCCTGTCCGAGGTGGCCCACGCCCTGCGCCGGGGCACGGTGCCGGTCGTGCAGCTCGGCGGCTGGCGCCTGCACGACACCGACGGCGCACCGGTGCCGGGACCGGTGGAGGCCGCCTCTCCCGAAGAGGCCGTCGCCCTCACCGGCCTGTGGCCCTAGTAGTTCGTCGAGCACCTCACCTCGGCGTCAACGGAAATCATGAGCGTGGTCGGTGGCCCATTCACGGAACGTGCGCGCTGCCGTGCCGGTGATCTGTTCCACCGTCGAGGTGACCACATCCGAGGCGGGCCGGGTCTCCGCACTGGCCAACAGGGCCTCCACCAGGGCCGGCGGCCTGCCGTCCGCGAGCATCCGGTCTCGGGCGACCCGCACGGGGACCTTCTCGAAGCGCACCGGACGGCCGATCGCCGCTCCGATCGCGCGGACCTGCTCGGCCCTGCTCAGCACCTGCGGGCCGGTCAGCACGTGCTTGGCACCCGCATGCCCGTCATCGGTCAGGACCCGTGCCGCCACGGCCGCGACGTCGCGTTGGTCGATCACCGCCGTGGCAGCGATGTCGGGACCTCGGACGACACCCCCGTCACGGATCTGCCCGGCCCACCCCAAGGCGTTGGAGGCGATGGTGTTCGCCCGCAGGATGATCCACTCCAGGCCTGAGGTCTCGATCAGGCTTTCCATGTCGGCGTGAAGCTGATTGATCGGATCGGTCTGCCGGTCGGCGTCCTCGTTCACTCCAGACGATGACAGATACACGAGCCGACGGGCGGCACGTGCGATCGTCGCCAGGACGGCGGACGCGCCGTCGGAGGTGAGGAAGGGCCATACCAGGAACACCGCGTCGATACCGTCCAGCGCCCTTTCCAGAGTCTCCGGAGCGGCCAGATCCCCTTCCGCGAGCTCCGCACCTTGTGGAAGACGGGGAGCGCGCGCATCGCGCACGAACGCACGCACGGAGAACCCTGCAGAAACGAGCTGAGCGGTGACCTCCCGGCCGACGTTGCCCGTCGCGCCCGTGACAAGAATCTTGGCCATGACCATGGTCAACCGCGCCGGGCCCGGCATATTTCCTCAGGCGGTCACTCGGACGGAGTGAGGCGGACATATCCGTACGGGTTGAAGAACAGGTCGTCCTCGTCGTAGCGGTCGCATGTGCCGGTGCGCAGCGACCAGAGAGGGGAGTCCTCGGTCATCCGGAAGCCGGCGCCGTCCTCGATCTCGTCCGCGCGCGGATCGGTCAGCAGGTAGATCGCCAGCGTGTCCAGGTGCGCGAGCAACCGAGGCAACCCGTCCTCGGTCAGCTGATCCTCATCGGCCTCGATCTCCACCTCGGGAGCGCCGAGCAGGTGCATGCCGCAGCTGTAGAGCACTTCACCGTCGTAGATCGGCCGCTTCACCCAGGCGTCGACGAGCGCGATGGCGAGTTCCTCGCCCGCGGCGTCGGCCGCCCGGCCGGCCAGCGACGCCCAGCGGTTTCGGCCGTGCGTGAGCCCACTGCTCTCGTTCTTCACCGCCGTGGCACCGGACCGCAGCAGAGCGGCCGTCGCCGCCAGCAGCCGCCGCGAGGTGTCGGCCGCCAGCTCACGCATCATCGGCGCGGACAACAGGTAGCCGACGGTGTCGTGGGATTCGACCGCGGCCCGGTCCGCCTCGTCGAACGAGGCCGCCGCCATGCAGGCCTCGAACGCCTCCGGCATCCGAGGGTCGGGTGCGGCCTCGGAGTACTCACGGTCGAGAACGAAACCGCCGAAGCCGGCGGCGATCCGTTCCATCTCCGAAAGGTCCAGCCCGGAACCGAGCACGCACAGCACATGCCGCGGAAACGCTTCACTCATCCCGGCACGTTATCGATCACACCGACGTTGCGGGCCGATTTGCCGCGATGCCCCGGCTCGGCCGGCCTGGTGCGAACGGGAGCGATCCGACGCCGTGCCGCCCCGGGCGCGGTCCGGGGCGGCGTCGGCGAGCCTGGCTTGGAGCTAGTAGCGGCAGTCCACGGCCATGATCTCCATGGCGGCGGCGGAGCCGAGCACCCGGGCCTGATGGCAGGTCCAGGCCGGCACGCGGGGGTGGTAGCGCGGCTGGTTGATGACCAGCTTGACCGGTCCGCTCACGCCGGTGGTGGGGGCGCCGTTGGAGGCCTGGCAGCCGATGCCGTGGATCAGGATCGGGAAGCCGGTGTTCCCCGGAGTGTCGGTCTGACAGGTGTAGGTGGGCTCACCGGCCACGGCCGAGACGGTCGCGGCCCCGGCGGCCGGGACCGGGGCGGTGGCGGCCTGGGCGGCGGGGACCTGGGCGGTGGCGGCAAGGCCCAGCACGCCCACGCCGATGCCCAGGGCCAGGGAAAGTGACAAGCGCATGGTCTCCCTCTCACGTGATTACCGTGTGCATATACGCAGTAACCCTAAGCGACAATCACCCAGACCTTGAGGAGCGCCCTCCGAAGCCGCCGAGACTCGCGACGGTGGGGGTGCCCCTCACCGTGTCAGGCCCGGGTGGGGGTGCCGCTCACCAGGCCAGGCCCGGTGGGGGTGCCCCTCACCACGCCAGGCCCGTGTGAGGGTGCCCCTAATGGGAGGTGCCGGGTGAGTTTGTGGGACAGACTCGGTGCCTGGTAGCCGCTGGTGGGTGAGCACTCGGTGCCCCTGGACCGTTGTTGAGTCCTGGTGTGAGATCGTGCCCTCGCTGGTGGTCGGGAGCCGGACCGCTGATGGGGTGTCGTGCCCGCCGGTTGGCGTGAGCACTGGTCCATTAGGCCGCCGGTGGGCTCTCGCGGGCTGCTGATCTGGATCGATACCCCCGATGGAGCGGAGCGGCGATGTTGTTCGTCGGAGATGACTGGGCCGAAGATCACCATGATGTGGAGGTTCAGGACGGCTCGGGCCGGGCGCTGAGGAAGGCCCGGCTGCCCGAGGGTGTGGCGGGGGTGTCTGGTCTGCATGAACTCCTCGCGGCCCTCCTGCCCGATGACGGTGACCCCTCGCAGGTGGTGGTGTGTATCGAGACCGACCGGGGCCCGTGGGTACGGGCGCTGATCGCGGCCGGCTACCAGGTGTATGGGGTGAACCCCAAGGTCGCCGCCCGGCACCGGGAGATCGTGTCGGTCTCCGGCGCCAAGAGCGACAAGGCCGACGCGAGCTCCCTGGCCGACATGGCCCGGACCCGCCGTCACCAGCTCCGCCAGGTCGCCGCCGACTCCGGCATCGCCGAGGCGGTCAAGGTCTTGGCCCGTGCGCATCAGACGCTGATCTGGGAACGGACCCGGCACATGCTCCGGTTACGGGCCGCGCTGCGCGAGTACTTCCCGGCCGCACTGATGGCCTACAAAGACCTGGGGCTGACCGCCGCCGACACCCTGGAGCTGCTGGCGGCGGCCCCCACCCCACAGGCGGCCGCCGAACTCGGCCCACAGGCGATCACCGCAGCGCTCACCGGCCGCCGCCGTGACATCACGGCCAAGGCAAAGGCGATCCACGACGCGCTGAGCACCCCACACCTGGATCAAAGCCCCATCATCACCGCGGCCTACGCCGCGACGACACGGGCGACCGTGGCGGTCCTGCAGACCCTCACCAGCGAGATCAAGGCAATGGAAGAGCAGGTCGAGGCCTATTTTGGCCGGCACCCGGACGCTGAGATCTACCTATCCCAGCCTGGTCTGGGCCCCATCCTCAGCGCCCGGGTACTCGCAGAGTTCGGCGACGCCGACGGACGCTACGCAGACGCCAAGTCCCGCAAGAACTACGCCGGCACCAGCCCGATCACCCGCCAATCCGGCAAGTCCAAAACCGTCCACGCCCGCTTCGTCCACAACGACCGTCTCCTCGACGCCCTCCACATGCAGGCATCCTGCGCGATCTTGCACGACACCGGATGCCGCGCCTACTACGACGAGCTCCGCACACGCGGCACCAGCCACAACGCCGCCCTCCGCCAACTCGGCAACCGACTCGTCGGCATCCTGCACGGCTGCCTGAAGACCAGCACCCCCTACAACCCGGCCACCGCATGGGCACACCGAGTCCACCACAACACCGCCGCTTGACACCCCCAGCTCCAGGGGTGTCTCACACGGAAAACGAGGGCCTCGCCGACGTGGCGGAGGTCCTGGGCGCCGCGTCAGTTCTCCGTGAGCAGCGCCTTGATGCGGGCCAGCGAGTCGGCGCCGGCCAGCTCGACCGGCATCACCGGGCCCTCGGCGAGGCGGTCGGCCAGCGCCGACACCGCCTCCGCGCGGGCGATCACGTACTCGCGCTCCGCGTCGCGGGGCGGCCGGCCCTCCAGCATGCCCGCGACCTCGGCGAGGGCCAGATGCGCGGCGTCCCGTCCCATGCCGGCGCCGGCCGTACGCTCCAGCCGCCCGTACGCCGCGACGAGACGGCGCACCGAGGAGTCCGAGACGTCGAGCAGGGTGCCGTGGCCGAGGGCCTCGCGGCGCCGGCGGTCGGCGCGGCGGCGCATCGCCGTCAGCAGCGCGGCGTGGGCGGGCAGCGCCAGCCCGAGGGCGAGGCAGGCGACGGCGATCACGGTCAGCCAGCCGGGCAGACCCGTGAGGAGCACTGCGCCGAGCAGGATGCCGCCACCGGCCGCCAGCACGGCCTCCGGCGCCCCGATGAGACGGGAGGGCGGCTCGTCGGCGGCAGGACCGCCGTCCTGCGGGACGTCGACGAGTGGACCGGGCCGGTGCGGGACGATGACCTGCGACGCCATGATCTCATTATTCGGCAGGCCCGGCCGGAACCCGGGGAACTCGCCGACCACGCGGTGTCCGTTCGGCCGAATCTCTACCATGACCACCAGGGAAAGGTGGCGAGCGATGCCCAAGTGGACGACGGACGACATACCCGATCTCGCCGGAAAGCGGGTGATCGTCACGGGGGCCAACAGCGGGCTCGGCCTGTGGACCTCCCTCGAGCTCGCCCGCCACGGCGCCACCGTCGTTCTCGCCTGCCGCAGCGCCGAGCGCGGAGAGCGGGCCGTCGCCACCATCCGCGGGGCCGTGCCGGACGCCGACGTCGTCCTCGGCTCGCTCGACCTGGCCGACCTGGCGTCCGTACGCGCCTTCGCGGAGGCGCATCCCGAGCCGCTCGACGTCCTCGTCAACAACGCCGGCGTGATGGCGCTGCCGTACCGCACGACGGCCGACGGCTTCGAGATGCAGTTCGGCACCAACCACCTGGGCCACTTCGTGCTCACCGGGCTGCTCCTGCCCGCCCTGCTCAAGCGCCCCGGCGCCCGCGTCGTCACCGTCACGAGCATGATGCACTGGGTGGGCCGCGCCGACTTCGACGACGACGGCGAGCACGGCTACCACAAGTGGCCCGCGTACTGCCGGTCGAAGCTGGCCAACCTCGTCTTCGCCAAGGAGCTCGACCGCCGGGCGCCCTTCGTCAGCGTCGCCGCGCACCCCGGATACGCCTCGACCAACCTCCAGCAGGCCGGCCCGCTCATGGGCGGCCACCGGAGAAAGGCCGCGCTGTACGGCCTGCTGAACACCCTGCTCGGCCAGTCCGACGCCGCCGGGGCGTGGCCCTCGCTGTACGCGGCGACCGCCCCGGGCGTCGAGGGCGGCCGGTGCTACGGCCCGCGTGGTCCGGGACAGAGCCGCGGCGCGCCGCGTCGTGTCCCGACCCTGCCACGCGCCGCCGACCCGGAGCTGGGCCGCCGCCTGTGGCACCTCTCCGAGGAGCGCACCGGCGTGTCCTACGACGCGCTGCGGGCGTGACGCCCCGTCACGGCCCGGTCGCGGGGTCCCAGTCGAGAGTCGCGGGAATGGCGCCCTCCAGGGTGAGCAGCCAGCGCTTCACCTCGACGCCGGTGCCCCCGCTGTAGCCGCCAAGGCCGTCCGAGGCGACCACGCGGTGGCAGGGGACGACGATCGGGATCGGGTTGGAGCCCATGATCGTGCCGATGGCCCGTGCCGGGACGCCGGTGCCGCTGAGGCCGGCCAGCTCTCCGTAGGTCACGGTGCGGCCGTACGGCACACCGGCGTAGAGCTTCTCCAGCACCTCGCGCTGCGCGCCCGACGTGTGGCGCCAGTCGATGGGCAGGTCGAAGTCGGCCTCCCGGCCGGCGAAGTAGGCGGCCAGCCGGCGGCGTACGGTCTCGGTGCGCTCGGGGGCCGTCACGAGCGGCAGGCCGCCGCGCAGCCGCGCCCGCTCGCGCGGCGTGTCCCGGAAGGACAGGCCGGACAGCCCGATCGGGGTGCAGGCGTACGCCAGCGTGCCCAGCGGGGTGTCGAGGGCTTCGATCGCGACGTCCATTCTTCTTTCCTACCAACACGGGCACGCCCGCGGCTCGCGGATTTCCGACATCACCGTCCGGCCGGAGCGCGGAGTTGCGACGCCCTTCACAGGGAGCGGAGAATGCGCGTCAACATTGACGGAAATCAACGGAGGCCGGGTGGCGGAGACGGGCGGATGGATCGACGCGGCGAGCGCGGCGGACCGGCTCGGCGTCAAGCCCGCCACGCTGTACGCCTACGTGAGCCGCGGGATCCTGCGCCGCGCCCGGACGCCGGACGGCCGGCGGAGCCTGTTCGACCCGGCCGAGGTGGAGGAGCTCGCCCGGCGGGGCCGTCCCCGGCGCGGCGGACATGAGCTGGTCATCGAGTCGCGGCTGACCGTCCTGGGCGACGACCGGCCCTACTACCGCGGACGCGACGCCCTCCGCCTGGCCGCGACGCACCGGTTCGAGGACGTCGCGCACTGGCTGTGGACCGGTGAGGAGCCGGTCGCGACGACGCCGTGGCGGGCGCACCCGGACGCGGTGGCCGCCGCCCGCGCGGCCCAGTCGGGGCTGGCGGCGGGCACGCTGCCGCTCGAACGCCTCCAGGTGATCACCGTGGCGCTCGCGACCGCCGATCCGCTGCGTCTCAACCTCGACCCGGCGGCCGTGACCGCCGCCGGCCGCAACCTCATCGCGGGCATGGTCGACGCGCTCCCGGGAGAGAACGACCCGGCCGCGACCGCGATCCCCGAACGCCTGTGGACCCGCCTCACCGCCGCGGAGCCGCGCCCGGAGGCGGTCGGCGCCCTGCGGTCGACGCTCGTGCTGCTGGCCGATCACGAGCTGGCCGCCTCGACCGTGGCCGTGCGGGTCGCCGCGTCGGTGCGCGCGGACCCGTACGCCGCCGTCGGCGCGGGTCTCGGCGTGCTCGGCGGGACGCTCCACGGCGGCGCGTCGCTCGGCGCGGAGGCGCTGTTCGCCGAGGTCGGCAGGCCCGACCGCGCGGGCCGTGTCATCGGCGAACGCCTCCGGCGCGGCGACCGCGTCCCGGGCTTCGGCGGCCGGCTGTACGCGGGCGGCGACGCCCGCGCGACGTGCCTGCTCGACATCGTCCGGGCCACCGCCCCGGACCGCGACCGCCTGCGGGTGGTCGAGGCGGTCCTCGCCGAGGCACGCGCCCGGCGGCTGCCCGATCCGGCACTCGACGTCGCGGTCGCCGCCCTCGCGTACGTCACCGGGATGATCCAGGGCGCGGGCGAGGCGGTGTTCGCCGTCGCCCGAACGGCCGGCTGGCTGGCCCACGCGCTGGAGGAGTACGCCCATGACGCGCCACTGCGTCCGCGCGCCGTCTACTCCGGCCCGCCGCCGGAGCGGCCAGGCTCCCGTTAGGGCGTCTCGCCTGCGGGGATCTCCCGCCGGCTGCGGAGGGGTACTTCCTCCGTCGCGACGATCGGCTTCCTCGCCGAGGCGCTCGGCACCCGCTGACGGCCGAACGGAGAACGGTGGCCCGGCGGTCGGCACCGGGCTACCGCGTCACGTCGCGGGCCGGACGGCGTTCGATCGCTGCGAGCCGATCTTCGGATCGTTCTCGCGGCGAGTCGTGACGTCCGCGGCAGAGCCATGATTCAGGCGGCCACCTCGGTTCGGTTCAGACGGCGCGGTAGCGCGTGGCGAGTTCCGGGCTCTGTGCGCCGAAGGCGGCGAGGTCGGCCTGGAAGACCGCGTCCAGCAGGCCGGCATCCTCGACACCCGGGGCGCAGACGGTCTCGCCCAGCTCCAGGCCGCGCAGGCTGGCGGTCACGACATCGTCGGCCGCCATGCGGGGCACCACGCTCATGTCGATGCCCTGGCGCTCGTGGAACTCGGTGGCCACCACACCAGGGCACACGACCTGGACGCGGACTCCCGTGCCCTCGAGTTCCGCGCTCAGGAGCTGGGACAGCGCGACGAGGTAGGCCAGGCTTCCGCCGTAGACGGCACGACGGGGCATCTGCGAGTGCGGCGCGGGGCCGCTGAAAGCGATCATGCCGGCGACGTTGATGATCGTGCCCTCGCCGCGCTCCCGCATACCCGCGACGGCGGCTCGGGTGAGCATCGTGGGCGCGAGGACCTTGACGCCGACGAGTTCGCCGGCCTTGTCGGCGGGGAGCTCGGCGAGCGGCATGTAGTGGGCGACGCCGGCGTTGTTCACCAGCATGGTCAGCGGCTCGGTCGCGCAGATCCGGGCCACCTCGTCGATTCCGTCGCTCGTGGACAGATCGGCGGAGACGGTCCGTACCTTGACCTCCGGGTGCGCGCCGGCGAACTCGTCCAGTCGCTCCTTCCGCCGGCCCACCAGCACCAGGTCGTAGCCGTCCGCGGCCAGGCGTCCGGCGAAAGCCCTGCCGATGCCGGAGGTGGCACCGGTGACGAGTGCGAGCCTGCTCATTGGTGTTCCTTTCCGTTGCCGGCCGTCGCGGCCGGGTTTCCTGGGGTCAGCGAGTGCAGCAGCCGGGCCAGCCCGCGTGCGCCCGCCATGCCGCGTTCGGTCACCGCGCGGGGGTCGAGATCGGCCTCGCGCATCGCGGTGTCGAACAGTTCCATGTCCAGCGCCTCGACACTGGACAGGTGCGCGACGTTGTCGAGGGTGACCATCGTGTTCAGCAGGGTCAGGGCGGCGCTGGAGGCGCTGCCCAGCTTCAGCACGCCGACCAGCCGCGCCGGGTCCATGCCCAGTTCGATGGCCAGATCGACGATCTCGGTGATGTTGGCCTGGTTCATCATCAGCAGCGCGTTGTTGAACAGCTTCGCGGTCTGCCCGGCACCCGCGCCGCCGAGATGGACGACGTGGCGGGAGAACGACGAGAACACGGGCTCGCAGCGCTCCGCGGCCGTCCGCGGTCCGCCGACCATGGTGGTCAGCCGCCGTTCCTCTGCGGCCGGCCGTCCTCCGCTGACCGGCGCGTCCAGGACCTCGACTCCGGCCGGCGCGCAGATCTCGGTCAGCCGCACCGCGTTGGCGGGAAGGCCGGTGCCGTGGTTCACCACGACCGCACCGGGACGCAGGGCGTCCAACAGCCCGCCCGTGACCAACCGCAGAACGTCTTCGTCGGTGCTGACGCACAACCCGACGATGTCGCACGACGCGGCCAGATCCCGGATGCCGTCGTGGCGGACGTGTGACACGCCGCGCAGGCCGTCCAGAGAGGTGGGCCGCCTCGCCCAGGCGTGCAGGGGAAATCCCGCCTCGGCGATGGCCGTCGCCATGGGCAGGCCCTGGTCGCCCAGGCCGATGAAGCCGACGGGCGGCCGTTCGCGACCGGTGTTCATGCCTCAAGGTTGTGACGGCTCGGGGTGACCAGCCAGACGCCTGGTCTTCCTAGGAATGCCGGTACCAGGCGGTGCGGAAACCGTACGGACATACTGGACGTATGGGGACGACGGAATTCGGGCAGGCCGTGCACCGGTGGCGCGACCGGGTCTCGCCGGAGGCCGCGGGACTGTCCGCCGGCGGCCAGCGACGCGTCCCGGGGCTGCGCCGCGAGGAGCTCGCCCAGCTGGCGGGCATTTCGGCCGACTACGTCACCCGCCTCGAACAGGGCCGCGCGACCAACCCGTCGGCGCAGGTCATCGAAGCGCTGGCCAGGGCCCTGCGCCTGTCGGCCGCCGAGCGCGCACACCTGTTCCGGCTGGGCGGACTCCAGCCGCCCCGCCCAGAGAGCGTGCCCTCCCATCTCACCCCCAGCGTGCAGCGCCTGCTGGACCGGCTGACCGGCACTCCTGTCGCGGTGTTCGACGCGGCTTGGACACTGCTCGTGGCCAACCCGCCCTACGCCGCCCTCATGGGTGATCCGGCGGGCTGGAACGGTCACGAGCGCAACGGGGTGTGGCGCAACTTCCTCGGCCTGAACGACCGGGCGCGGCTCACCCCGGAGTCACGGCACGCCCTGCAGGCCGCGCTGGTCGCCGACCTTCGTGCGGTCACCGCGCGCTACCCGGCCGACCAGCGGCTCAAGCGGCTGGTCGCGGATCTGCGTGCGCGCAGCGACAGGTTCACGGAGCTGTGGGAGACCGGTGTCACCGGTCACCACGAGGCGGCCCGCAAGACGATCGACCACCCTCATGTCGGCGCGGTGACACTCGACTGTGACGTGCTCAGCGTGGCGGGCAGCGACCTGCGAATCATGGTCTACACCGCGGAACCCGGCACCGAGGATGCCGAGCGGCTTGAACTGCTCACCGTCCTGGGCACCCAGTCACTCGTCGGTTAGGCCCTGTCTCGGGAGTCCCCGTCAGATCCGTCTCCGGCCCGCACTTCCATCGCGCCCCGGCCCCCGGGCGGAACCCGCAGCCACGGTCTTGTCGCTTGCGGCGGGGGTCCGGCACGGTTCCGCGACGACGCGGGTACGCTCACGTATGTGCGACGGTTCTTCACTCCCGGCTGGCTGGGGCTTCACCTGATCGCCATTGTGCTGATCGGGATCTTCCTGCTGGCCGGCTGGTGGCAGCTGACGCGTGCCCAGGACGGCAACCTGCAGAGCTGGGCCTACGTCATCGAGTGGCCGATGTTCGCGATCTTCGTGATCGCGATGTGGGTCCGGATGGTGCGCGACGAGTTGCGCGGCAAGACCGAAGGTCCGGGCACCGTGGTGCCCGAGCGCGCCGCGCCGCGAGTGGAGATCGACGACGAGGACGACGAGGAGCTGGCGGCCTACAACCGCCGTCTCGCCCGGCTGAACGACGAGAGCGCGCGCCACTGACGGCGCGGGCCTCACGGAAGGACATCCCGTGCAAGGAGCGGTGACCCGTTACCGCATCATGGCGTACGTGACCGGCACGCTGCTGATCGTGCTGTGCTTCGTGGCGGTCCCGCTGAAGATCTTCGCGCACAACGGTGTCCTGTCCAACGCGGTCGGAGTGCCCCACGGCGTGATCTGCTACCCGCTGTACCTGCTGGCCACCTTCGACCTCTACCGCCGGGCGCGCTGGCCGCTGGGGAGGGTCGTGCTGATCGTGCTCGCGGGCGTGATCCCGTTTCTGGCCTTCTACGTCGAACGCCGGGTCGTGAACGAACTGCGCACCCGCCCGGAGCCGGCCACGAACGTCGGCGCCGCCTGACGCCTTCGCACCGCACGGAGCCGGCCACGAACGTCGGCGCCGCCTGACGCCTTCGCACCGCACGGAGCCGGCCACGAACGTCGGCGCCGCCTGACGCCTTCGCACCGCACGGAGCCCGGCGGTGTCGCCGCGTCAGTTCACCGTGCGCACGGGTTGCCGCAGGACGGTCTTGAACCTGGCGGGCTCGGTGCGGCGGTGGTCACCGAGGTAGATCTCGTGGTGGTGCCCGGACATGCGCAGGCCGTTGGCGGCGAGGTACTCGTGATGGAGCCTGGCGAGTGCGGGACCTTCGTCGTCGTAGGGGCCGACGTGCAGGAGCTGGGCGCTCGTACCCTCCTCCAACCTCTCGCGGCGGACCTCGGCGATCGCGGGGAGGCTCTTCTTGGTCAGCGCGGTGTCTTTGGACTCGTCGATGAGGTCGTCGGTGATCCAGCCGGGCTGACTGATGAGCATGCGCCAGTGCCAGGCATCCTTGTCGCGGGTGATGAACACCTCCGGGCGGTCTGACCACCACAGCCCTTCGAGCGGCCCGACGACGAAGTCCCGGCCGAGGGCGTTCTTGCTCGCGAACTTGATCGTGTAGGCGACGGCGTAGAGCGCCTCGACCGCGCGGGCGTAGTCGGCGCTGGTGTTGGGATCGCCGTGACCGTCGATGGCGATGAACCGCTGCGCGGGCACCTCGACCAGCGCCCAGTCGGTGTTCCTCGGCGCGTAGCACTGCTTGAGCTCTCGTTTGACGTCATAGCGGGCCGTGGTCATCTGCACTCCTGGAGGGGGGCTCGGTGGGCGGCCGGTCGCCGGGTTCGGCCGCCCGGTAGGCGGACAGCCACTGCTGTTCGGCGGCCAGCTGGCTCAGCGAAAAGTCGAAGATGGCGCGGACGAAACCGGGCATGCCGGGTTGGGCGTCGCGGGCCGCGCCGATGGCGGCGATCTTCTCCGCCAGGGCCGCCGCCCGCCGGTCGAGCGCGGCCCGCAGGCGTTCGGGCGGAATGACCGGCTGGTTGGCCAGACCGACCAGGAGGGGCGGGAACACCGGCCGAAGCTCGGCCACCGCGGCCTCGGCCGCCCGCGCGCACGCCCGCCGCCCCTCGGCCGTCGGCCCGTAGATCCGGCGAGCCTTTCCCCGGGCGCCTCGCGTCGTGTCGATCTCGGTGATCAGCCCACGGTCGCGGAGCCGGGCCAGAAGGTAGTAGATCGAGCTGAAGCCGATCTCGGTCCACTCCCGCATACCGCGGGCGCTGATGACCTCGTCGAGCTCGTAGCCGTGCCGCGGCTTCTCGACGAGCAGGCCGAGCAAGGTCAGCTCGGCGGACGTCAGGTCGGCATCCACGGCTTTATCCTAGTACTAGAATAAAGCGTCGTGACCGAGGGCGCCGGCCCGCGGCGGCGTATGGTCCGTCGCGGGCCGGCGCGGTCTCTTCCACCCCGGTCGGCGGGCGTCCGCCCCGCATCGGCGGGCGTCCGGATGCCTCCGGTCGGTGAACGTCCGGCCCCCGAGCCGGCGGGCGCCTGATCGCCGGCGATCAGCGGGCGTCCGGCCGCCGCATCGGCAGGCGTCCGTTACCCCCGGTCGGTGAGCGTCCGGCGCCCGAGTCGGCGGGTGTCCGGTTACTCGCGGTCGCCGGACGTCCGGCCCCCCGTGTCGGCGGGCGTCCGGCCACCGAGTCAGCGGGCGTCTGACTCCCGCGTCGGCGAGTGTCGGGACCCCGGCGCGGGCGTCCGGTCACCGGGCCGGTGGCGTTCGTACCCCCGGTCGGCGGGCGTCCGGGTCGCCGGGGGACCGGTGTCGCCGGTCGGGGGCGCCGGGCCGGCGGCATCGGGGACCGCCGACCCGGCCGTGGCGGCCCGGTGCCGTGGGGGCGTACGGCGCCGGCGCCGAGAGGACAGGAAAGGGCGGATGGCGCGGGGTGCCGCCAGAAAACGGATGGGGGGAATCATCCGCCGGCGTCGTTTCGCCGTCACGACCCTCATCGGCCCTCCTTGAATCGCACACGATGACTCGGGCGGACCCGCCCAGGACTCATCACACGGTGTTGCGATCTCGTTACTGTGAGTACCCGTGGTCGATGAGGGCGTAAACCCAGGTCAAGCAAGAAATGTGATCGGGCCTTCCTGCGAGTAAAAGATCATCTGGCACGGTCAACGGCCGGTAGGGGATCATCGGCGGTCTCAGCAGCCGCAGGCCGCCGCCGAGACGGGTGCGGTGAGCGGGTCGGTGGGCCCGACGACCCGGCCGGCCGGAGTCCGTACCGCGAAGCCCTCGCGTACCCAGTACTCATAACCGCCGGTCATCTCCTTGACCCGGTAGCCGAGGCGCGCGAACGCCAGCGCGGCACGGGTCGCGCCGTTGCAGCCCGGGCCCCAGCAGTAGGTGACGACCGTGGCGTCACGCGGCACGACGGCGGACGCCCGTTCGGCGACCTCGCCGGAGGGCAGGTGTACGGCGCCGGGCAGGTGGCCCTGCTCCCAGGACTCGGTGCTGCGGGAGTCGACCACGACCAGGCCGGGCACCCCGGCCTCCAGGTCGGCGTGCACGTCGGAGACGTCGGTCTCGAACGCCAGGCGAGCGGCGAAGTGGGCGGCGGCCTCGGCGGGATCCGCGGGTGCGGTGGACAGAACAGTGGACATGCCGACGATGCTCGCGGTCCCGGCCTCCCGCCGCCAGTGGCGCTGGCGCCGCTCACCGCTAAGATCCCGCCATGCTCAGTCCGCCACATCGCCGGCGCACCGTCGCGGTGCTCGCCTACGACGGCATGTCGCCGTTCGAGACCGGCATCGTGACCGAGGTGTTCGGCCTGCCGAGACCCGAGCTGGACGTGCCCTGGTACGACCTGACGGTGTGCGCGGAACGGCCCGGCCCGCTGCGGGTCGTCGGGGGAGCGACCCTGGACACCCGGCACGGCCTGGACGTGCTCGCCTCCGCCGAGACGGTGATCGTGCCCGGCGTCAGCGACGTACGCGCCGGGTCCTCGCCCGCGCTGGTCGCGGCGCTGCGCCGGGCGCACGCACGGAGCGCCCGCGTCGTCTCGATCTGCTCCGGCGCGTTCGCGCTGGCCGCCGCGGGCCTGCTGGACGGCCGGCGGGCGACCACCCACTGGCAGTACGCGGACCTGCTGCGCCGCCGCTTCCCCCGCGTACGGGTCGATCCCGACGTCCTCTACATCGACGACGGCGACGTGCTGACCAGCGCCGGCAGCGCGGCCGGCCTGGACCTGTGCCTGCACCTGGTGCGCCTGGACCACGGCCCGAGCATCGCCAACGCCGTGGCACGGCGGCTGGTCGTCCCGCCGCACCGGGAGGGCGGGCAGGCCCAGTTCATCGAGGCGCCCGTGCCGCACGACCTCGACGACGACCGGATCACCGGCACCATGGCCTGGGCCCTGACGGACCTCCGGCGGGAGATCACGGTCGAGACCCTGGCGCGCCGCGCACACATGTCCCCGCGCACGTACCTGCGCCACTTCGCCCGCTGTACGGGGACCAGCCCGATCCGCTGGCTGATCCACCAGCGGATCCAGGCGAGCCTGCCGCTCCTCGAACGGACCTCGGCGCCGATCGAGGAGATCGCCCGTACGGTCGGCTTCGCCAGCCCGGTGACGTACCGGTCCCACTTCACCCGGGCGATGCGCACCTCACCGTCGGCCTACCGGCGCGCCTTCGCCGGCGCGTAGGCCCGACTCAAAGCATGCCGGCGCTCGCGGACCGGAGCGGGCAGCCCTGGCGGGTCATCGGCCCGGCGAACGGCGGGCGGTCTCCGCACGGGGGTCACACGCGACGGCCGACGGTGAGCACGGCCGACCAGTGCCGGGTGAGCCGCCCGTCCGGGCGGGCGGCGAGGCGGCGGCGGACCTCGGCGTAGAGGTGGTCGCGCCGCTCCGGTGCCATCGCGATGTGGCCGGAGAACGTGTCGAGCAGTGCGAGGTACTCCTCGGCCGTGTAACGCAGGGCCCAGACGTGCCGCCGCGTGCCCACGACCTCGAACCGTCCGGACGCCGCGAGGTCCGCGGCGTGCGGGTCCGGCCGGTCCTCGGGCCGCGGTGGCGGCCACACGTCGTCGCCGCCCTCGCCGAGCGCGTCGTACACCTTCTGGATCTCGGCGAAGAAGGGGTCGAAATCCTCGGGGAACGCGTGCCCGGCGTCCCACACGGCCAGCCGCCCGCCCGGTCGCAGCAGCGCCGCCGCCTTCGCGTACCGGACGCGCGGATCGACCCACTTCCACGCCGTGGCCGCGTACACGAGGTCGTACGGCGTGCCCGGGGGCTCCCACTCCTCGAACGACGACCTGACCACCTCGACGTGCGGGAACCCGGCGAGACGGCGCCGGGCCTCCGCCGCGAGGGCCGTGCCGAGTTCGACGGCGGTGATGCGGAACCCCCGGCGGGCGAGCGGCAGCGTCGCCTTGCCCGGCCCGCATCCGACTTCGAGCAGGCGCGCGGGAGGCACGACGTCCGTCAGGGCGAGCAGGTCGTCGTACAGCGCGTCCGGATAGTCCGGGCGGGCCCGCTGGTACAGCGATGCCGCCCGGTCGAACGTCTCACGCAGTTCCACGCCTCCACGCTCTCACACGAGTGGTTGACTGGGCCGATGCGATCGGAGGAGACGGAGGCGATCGCCGAGGCGCTCGGCGGCGCGGTGTCGGCCGCGTCCACCCTGGCGGGAGGCTTCTCTCACGAGACGTGCCTGGTCACGTACGCCGGGGGCCGGGTCGTGGCCCGGCTCGGCGGCCCCGACCCGGGTGTGGAGGCGGCGGTGATGGCGACCGCCCGCCGCCACGTGCCCGTCCCGGAGGTCCTGGCCGTCCTTCCCGCGACGGAGCGCACCCGGCCCGTCATGCTCGTGGAGTACGTGCCGGGTGAGCTGCTCGCCCGGGTGCTCGCCACGGGCGACGGCGCGTGGATGCGGGAACTCGGCGCGGAGGTCGGGCGGGTCGTCGCCGGCATCGCCGCGGTGCGCTTCGAACGCCGGGGCTTCTTCACCGACGCGTCGCTGACCGCCGGCCCGGAGCGCCCGTGGTCCGAGCAGCTTCCCGCGTTCGCGGACAAGTGCATGGCCGGCGCCTCCGAGAGCCGGCTGGACGAGGCCACGCGGCGTGCCTGGGCGGCCCTGTGCGAGGCCCACGCCCCGGCACTCGCCGCCGTCGACGACCACGCGCGGCTCGTGCACGCCGACGTCAACCCCAAGAACATCCTGGTCGCCCGTACCCGCGCGGGCTGGCGTGTCGAGGCCGTCCTGGACTGGGAGTTCGCCTACTCCGGCTGCCCGTACGGCGACGCCGCCAACATGGCGCGCTTCGGGCACGACTACCCGGCGGCCTTCCTCGACGGCTTCCGCGCCGGATTCGCCGGCCACCCGCCCGCCGGCCTGCCGCTGCAGGAGGACTGGGGCTACCTGGGGCGCGTGCTGGACATGTTCGCGCTCAGCGACCTCGTCACCCGCCCTCCCGGGCATTCCGTCGCCGACCAGGCGGCCGAGCGGATCCGCCACTGGGTCGCCGAGGGCGTACCCCGCTCGCTCTGAACGTCGTGCCGCCGGGCGGGTGGCGGCCGGTGCCGTCGCGATACGCCGGCAGGGGTCTTCGCGGCGTGAGGAAAATCCAGTCGATCGGTGCCAAGACCGCTCCTACAGTGTTCCGCGTGTCCGACGGAGCGCTCACCCTGCACCAGGCCCGCGAGATCCTGAGCCTGGTCTCGCCCGGAGCCGCCGTCACCGAGGTGATCGCTCGTACGGGTGGCGAGCTGAGCACGGTGTACGAGATCCGGTGCGCGGGGTCGCCGGACGCGGTGGTCGTGAAGATCTACGCAGAGCGGTGGCGCTGGAAGCTCGCCAAAGAAGTACACGTCTACGGCGTCCTCGCCGACCAGGGCGTCCGGCCGGCGCCGACGATCCTGCACGCCGAGTACGGTACGGATCTCATCGGCTCGCCCTTCGCCGTCATGACGAGGCTCAGCGGCCGGCCGTTGTCGGAGGCCATCGACGAGTTCGACACCGACCAGGTCCGCGGCGTCTACCGCCAGATGGGCGCGGTGCTGTCGGCGATCCACCGTGTCGAACAGGACGCCTACGGCTACCTCACCACCCGCCTGTGGCACCCCGAGCCGGACAACACCGCGTACATGAACCGCCGGTTCGCCGAGAAGCTACGGGAGTTCGCCGAACACGGCGGCGATCCCGCGCTCCACGACAGGATCGAGGAACACGTCGCGCACCAGGCCGAGTTGTTCGCGGCGTCCGTGGGACCGAGGCTGTGCCACAACGACTTCTACGAGGGGAACATCCTGGTCGCCCCCGAGGCGGACGGCTGGACGCTGACCGGGTTCATCGACGTGGAGAACGCCGTTGCCGCGGATCCACTGCTGGACCTGGCCAAGACGCAGTACTACTCGGTCCACGACGACGAGGCGAAACTGTCCGGCCTGCTGGACGGGTACGGACCATTGCCCGACGACTGGGCCGACCGCGTGCGCCTCTATCGCCTCTACCACGCTCTCGAACTGTGGGACTGGTTCGCCTTGATCGGCAACGTCTCTCCGCTGCCCGGCATCGCCGACGACCTCCGGACGCTGACCGCTCAACGCTGAACGTCTCCTCGGACGGCCTCCAGCACTTCTCCGAACAGCTCCTCACCCGCTCTCGGTGACCTGAGTGCGTCGAAGGCGTCCACCAGTCTTCTCTCCTCCCACCGGAAGTGGGATTCGAGAATGGCGGTCAGCCCGTCGAGCTCCCGTCGTACCGGTTCGGCGTTGTCCGGTGACAGGGTCGTGAGGAGTCGTTGCAGCCTGCGGAGGATGTCGGCGACCAGCAGATGATCCTGCCGCAGTTCTTCCAGCACCGGGTTCAGCTCGGGGAACTGCTCGGCGAGGGCCGGGAACCCGGTGGTGTCCTCGCTCGTGTGATGGCGGGTCAGGGCCTGGCAGAAGGCCGTGCAGTGCGCCCGCAGCGGGACCGGGGGCTGCGGCGTGCCGCGCCCGGCGTAGGCGGCGATCTCCTCGCGGAGCCGTGCCAGTTCGGCGCGGAGCCACTGGTGCACCTCGATCAGCTGCCGGCCCAGGGCCCGTGCCCGGTCCGCGGAGACCGGGCCCTGCTCATGGCCGGTCATCGCGTGAACTCCGCGACGATCGGCTGGTTGATCGGGGTGCACGAGGGCAGGCCGGATTCGGCAGGTGAGCAGGCATGAATCAACTTTCGATCAAGGAGAACAGACGGCGCCGGCCGGAACAGCCGGGCGAGCGGCGATGAGGAGTCCGGGCCGGGACCGGTGCGGGCCCGGCGTCACTCAGCAGGAAAGAAGAGGTGGACGCATGGCGGTCTCCTTGATCACGGTGCCTCCATGCCGACGCCGTCCACCTGGCGCCCCGACACGCGACACGACGTATGACGTACCACGGCACTACGACGGTGGTCAACGCCGGCAGGAGGTCCTCCTCGCCATCGCCCGCACGCGCGCCGCGGACGCTCCGCGGCGGTCTCAGTCGTCGGCGGCGACGATCAGAGCCAGGCTGCCGATAGTGCGGTCGATCACGACCAGCTCGTAGAACTCACCGTGCACGCCGCCCCAGTCGTGCAGCGCGCCTTTGCCCAGGTCCTTGAGGCGGTATCGGCTTGTGGCGCCCCGCACCGGCGCGTGGACGTCCCGCTCCAAGGCCACCTTCAACGCCCGGGGCAACTCGCCGTACTGGCCGGCCCACAAGTCCAAGGTGTACGTCGCGGTCGTCTCATCGACCGGCTCGTACGCGTCGGCGGAGATGCGGTCCAGCCAGTAGGGGCCGTGTCGAGTTCCCACCGGGTCGACCCCGCCCCCTGCGTAGTCGTCCCGGAAGTGGTCGTGCCTGATCAGGGCCTCCAGGATGTGCGTATCGCTTTGCGCCGGCCGGGGCAGGCGGAATCGCTTGAGATCGACCCAGCGGATCCCAACGCCGGGGACTTCGAGGACTTCGCCGGGTATGAGGCGCCGAGCATGGCGTGCCGGTCTCGGCCCTGGGGCATCGTTGGAAAGCTACGGTGCGCCGTCCGGGACGCCGTGGTCCGATGGCGGTCCGGTCGCGGCATCAGTGGTCGGGTTCCATGCCTGACGTGCGACGCGCATGAAGTTGCCGCCGAGGATGCCGGTGATCGCCTCGTCAGGATAGCCACGGTCGGCAAGGACGGCAGCGAGCGGGGAGAGTGTCTCGGGCTCAAACCTCGCATAGGTCAAGCCCGGTCCGGATGCTGGAGTGCGAGCCGTCGGCGACCATCCCCACCTGGTTCATTTCTCGCACCATCGCACGGCCGTAGGCGGTCAGTCCCTCGTCCTCGGCATCCATGCATCCTGAGCCGGCCGCGTTGCGGTAGTTGTAGGCGGGGACCAGCGTCCGTACCCCCAACCGGTGATAGCGCTCGACCATGTCGAGCTGGCCGTCGAGTGGGTTGGCGTCCTCTAGGTCGAAGGCAACCGCAAGCCGACCGGATTCCTGGGCCGTGACCACGTCGGCCGCCGATCCGGCGAGCAGGAAACGCTGGTCCGCAGCGAGCTGCCGCCGGAACGATTCGAGAATCGTCAGCGTCGAATCGGCATCGTTCGGCGCATAGCCGACGTTGACCGAGACGAAACTCGCTCCGATCTCTTGGAATCGCAGGAGGTGGCCGACGTTGGCGTCGGGCGTCAGCGGCAGGCAGCAGTGCTGGTCCCACAGCAGCGGCGGCAGGCCGTCCAAGGTTTCACCTTTCGCATTGGTCACCCGGGCCATCCTGCCTTAGCCACAGCATCGGTCGGCCTGATTTATTCAGTCAATGGCCTCCGGCTGATTGCGCACTCGGCGCTGTCAGGCAGGTGACAATCCCGCGCACGGGGCTCAAGCTGGGGCCACTCTTCGTCCGCTGCAGCTCCTGCCGGGTCATCCCCTCCGTCGTCCGTCCCACCCGTAGGGAAGCGGGCGAGGCACCTGGTCTGCTTGGCTTCGTCTCGGACGTCGACGGGCGGGATGATCGAGGCTTCCACCTTCACCACCCACAACGCTCACCAGCGCAGGGCGATCGTCCCGGAGTCGGAGGCCCCCGCCGGAGGCGAAATGCCGCAACCGTTGTAGGCCCAGCGTCGAAATCGCCGCTCTGGCCTGGGTCTTCATGCGTCGAGCGCGTGACGGGATCCGAACTTGCACTAGCGGCTTGGGAAGCTGGGGGCATGAACACCTCTGCGCATGACGGCTCACGTGCGGGGTACCGGCGGTCGGCGGGGTCGCCGCGCGGTGAGGCGAGGCGGCGGGAACTGCTCGACCGGGTCACCGACGACCTGGCGGCGAACGGGCTCGTGGACTTCTCGCTCCGGCGTGCCGCGCGTGCGGCCGGTACCACGCACAAGGTGCTGCTCTACCACTTCGACGGGGCCGAGGACCTGCTCCGGCAGGCGGTCTTCAAGCTGCGCGAACGCCGCATCGGCAACGCGCTGCCCGCGATCGCCGCGCGGGGCGGCACGCTGGCGGAGGGCGTACGTGCCATCTGGCCGATTCTGATGGAGGAGGAGTCGGGGCTGCGGCGGGTGCTCGACCAGGCGATGGGTCTGGCGATGTACGACCCGGTGCGGTACGCCGAGCTGGGCCGGGAGGCCTCGGGGCAGTATCTGCCGGTGCTGCGGTCCCTGTGCCCGGACGGCTGGACCGAGGAGCGCAGAGCCCAGGTCGCCCAGATGATCCTCGCGACCCTGCGGGGCTTCCTGCTCGAACGCCTGATCGGCGAGGACGACGCCGGGGTCGCCGCGGGCTTCGAGGCCCTGGTCCGGACGCTGGAACGCGAGGAGGCCGCCGTCTAGCCGTACCCGCCGGGGAGCAGGTGCGAACCGCATGGTTCACTTGTTATGTGAACCATACGGTTCACTTCCCTGAGCGGAGGTCCGCCATGCCGGGACACGGAGCGAAAGAGAGCCGCGGCGCGCGAGAGGTCACGCTGTCCGGCGGCGTCATCGAGTACGAGGACACCGGTGACGGCCCGGTGCTCGTCCTGTTGCACGGCCTGATGATGGACGCCTCGCTGTGGGACGGCCCGGTCACCGACCTGTCCGCCGACCATCGGTGCGTGGTGCCGACACTGCCTCTGGGCGCGCATCGCCGAGCGATGGACCCTGGGGCCGACCTGTCGCTCCCGGGCGTGGCGAAGCTGGTGGCGGAGTTCCTCGACCGTCTCGACCTGCGCGATGTCACCCTGGTCGGCAACGACACGGGCGGCGCGCTCGTCCAGCTCCTCATCGGCGAGGACCGGCCGCGCGTGGCCGGGGCGGTGCTGGTCTCGTGTGACGCCTTCGACAACTTCCCGCCGGGACTCACCGGCCGCACGCTGGTGCGTTCGGGCCGGCTGTCACCGTGGCTGTTCGGCCTGTTCATGCAGCACATGCGGCTCCGTCCCGTACGGCGCCTGCCACTGGCGTTCGGCCACCTGACGAGGCGAGGCGACGCGGCCACCGCGCGATGGATGCGCCCCGTGCTGACCCGGCCGGAGATCCGCCGCGACACCGTACGCGTCCTGCGCGCCGCCGCGGCCGACCCGGACATCCTGCTGGCCGCCGCGGAACGCCTGCCGAGGTTCGACCGCCCGGCCCTCGTGGTGTGGGCGACCGAGGACCGCGTGATGCCCCTGGACCACGGCCGCCGCCTGGCCGCCCTCCTGCCGCAGGCCCACCTGGCCGAGGTCGGCGACAGCGACACGCTCATCCCCCTGGACCGCCCGGAGAGACTCGCCGAACTCATCCGCGCCTTCACCCGGCAGTGAACCCCGTCCATTCGACCGCCCCATGCCCTCCCGCGAAGTGATCGAGGTCCCCTCGCGGGTCGTGGCGCACCACGGGTGGCGGCGACCGCGAAGCCTCTATCCTGACCGGATGCTCGAAACGCCCCGCGCGGCCGCCGTTCCGACACTCGCCGAACTGCGCGAGGTCTGCCAGCCGGGCGCGAAGCTGCGGAGCCGCAACGGCGAACACTGGGCGGGCCGCCTGTACATGCGGCGGATCTCGTTGCGCCTCACCCGCCGCCTCGTCCGCACCCGGGTGACGCCGGACGCCCTGACGTGGTCGATGGTGGTGTGCGGCGTGGCCTCGGGCCCGGCCCTGCTCGTTCCCGGACCGGCGGGGGCCGTGGCGGCGGCGCTGCTGTTCCAGCTCTTCCTGCTGACGAAGCGGCACGGCCTCGGGCGGCGGGTCTCGCCTCGGTCCGGCGGCTGGCCTCGGCGGTGAAGCTCCACCGCATCACGAACGGCATCGAGGCGTCCCTCGTCCTGCTGTGCGCCGCGGTCGCCGACGCGGCGGCCGGAGGTCTGGGACCGACCCGGCTGGCCGTCATGGCCATCGCGGGCGTCACCTGGGCGATGGTCGTCGCTCACGTCGCGTCGATCCTCTCGTCCTCGCGCCTGCGCTGACCGGCGTACACGACAGGAAGGAGACGCGATGAGCGAGCGGAGCGAGCGAAACGACAAGAACAGTGCGCCTGGTCACTCCCCGACGAAGGAGGGCTCATGAGTACGGATCTCGTCATCCGGAGGGCACGGCCCGACGACGCCGCGGCGGTCGCGGCACTGCTGGCCGACCTGGGCTATCCCGCCAACGGGGCCGATGCCGTACGGCGGCGCCTGGCGATGTGGGAGCGGGAGCCGTCCGGCGTCGTTCTCGTCGCCGAGGACGACGCCCGCGTGGTGGGTACGGTCGCGGTCGCGGCGGCTCCGTTCCTGGAGCGCGACGGACGCTGGGGCCGCATCGTCGCCCTGGTGACCGCCGCGGGGTACCGGGGCCGGGGGATCGGCCGCCGTCTCGTCGAGGCGGCCGAACGCACGGCCGGCGACCTCGGCTGCGTACGGATGGAGGTCACCAGCGGGCGGCACCGCGACGGGTCCCACCCCTTCTACCGGCACCTCGGTTACGAGGACTCAGGCGACCGCAGCGTCCGCTACCTCAAAGACCTTCCCCCGTCCTGAAGGCTCGCGTCGCCGGCTCACCGGGCGCGGATCTTCTCCAGGACGCGCCGCTCCTTGTCCGGGTCGAGTCCGAGCCGGTGCCGCGGCTCTGGGTCTCCCTCCGTCTGGAGCCAGGTCCACGTGTCGGCGACCGTCTCCGGCATCGGCCGGAAGGTGAGGCCGGTGCCGACGGCGGCGGACACGTCCGAGTCGTGCATGCCCCCGTACTCCTCGTCCTGCGGCAGCCAGATCGGCAGTTCGATCCAGGGGCTGATGCCCGCCTCCTCGATCGCCTCGGGGGAGACCCAGACCAGTTCCGCGTCCGCGCCGGTCACTCGTACGGCGGTCTCCAGCAGTTCGCCCATCGTGCAGTACCCGGTCGGGCTGACGGTGTTGAAGGCGCCGGAGATCCGGCGGTCCGCGGCCGACAGCATCCAGCGGGCCAGGTCGCGTGCGTCGATGTACTGGAGGGGGCGTTCGGGCTCGGGGGCCAGGACGGGCCCGCCGCGCTCGATCCGGCGCAGCCACCACGGCATGCGGCCGACGTTCTCGTACGGGCCGAGGATGAGTCCGGCGCGGGCGAGCAGCGCCCGGTCGCCGAACGCCTCCAGCGCGGCGAGTTCGCCGCCGCGCTTGGCGGCGGCGTAGTCCTCGTCGTCCTCCGCGCCGGGGTCGGCATCGACCACCGGGGCGTTCTCGTCGGCGCCGCGCGGGATCGGCCACCGGTAGACCGACCGGCTGGAGACGTACCCGTAGTGACCGGTCCGGCCGGCGAGCGACTCGCACGCGTCGCGCACCGTCCGCGGCGGTCCGCTCCAGGTGTCGATCACCGCGTCCCACTCCCGGCCCGCGACCGCCCGGCGCAGGGCGTCACGGTCGGTCCGGTCGGCGATGAGGGCCTCCACCCCGGGTGCGGGCGCCCGGCTCAGTCCCCGGTTGACGGTGGTGACCTCATCGCCCCGCGCCAGCGCCGCCTCGACGACGGCGCGTCCGACGTGATGCGTTCCTCCCAGTACGAGCAGTCTCATATCGGCCATCCTGGCGATCCGGACGGTCGGGCGACACGTCGTTTCACCGGAGGCGTAGCGCACCGGGAAAACCCGTCGCCGGAGCGCCCCGCCGCGAGTACGGTCGCCTGGTGCCCGACGCGCTCTTCGCCCATCCCCGGCTCGCACCCGTCTACGACGCCTTCGACGGCGACCGGGACGACCTCGCGGCCTACGTCGCCATCGCCGGCGAGCTGGGCGCGGACCGGGTGCTCGACGTCGGCTGCGGGACGGGCTGCCTGGCGATACTGCTCGCCGACAGCGGCCGTACGGTCGTGGGCGTCGACCCGGCGGAGGCGTCGCTCGACGTCGCGCGATCCAAGGACCCGGGTGGAAGGATCACCTGGGTGCACGGCGACGCGCGTCTGATGGTCGAGTTCGCCGCTTCCACCACGGCGCCCGGGGCCGGCTTCGACCTGGCGGTGATGACCGGGAACGTCGCGCAGGTCTTCCTCACCGACGACGACTGGGCACGGGCGCTGCGAGGCGTTCACGCCGCGCTTCGTCCCGGTGGTCACCTCGTGTTCGAGACCCGGCGCCCCGAGCGCCGCGCCTGGGCGGAGTGGGCCGCCGACACGGCTCCGCTCACCCTCGACGTTCCGGGGATCGGTCCGGTGGAGCGGCGTCTCGAGGTCACCGATGTCAGCCTCCCCCTGGTCTCCTTCCGCTACATCTACCGGTTCCTGACGGACGGCGCGGTCCTCACGTCGGACTCGACGCTGAGGTTCCGCGAGCGCGACGAGCTGGAGCGGAGCATGGCCGACGGCGGCTATCGCGTGCTGGACGTACGGCAGGCCCCGGACCGCCCGGAGCGGGAGTTCGTGTTCGTCGCCCAGCGCGTGATCAGTCGCTGACCGTCACCCGCTCGGGAGTCTCCCGCGGAGAACGCCGAACCCGGCCGGCGGTGCTGGTCGCGGTCACGTTCGCGCCGAAGACGATGAGCCGGGCGCGGGCCGTGCGCGTCACCGGGCGGAGCCGCTCCGCAGGTAGGTCAGTACCGCGAGGACCCGGCGGCTCGTGTCGTCGTCCGGAGGGAGGTCGAGTTTGGTGAGGATGCTGCCGACGTGCTTGCCGACCGTGGCCTCGGAGACGACGAGCAGCCGGGCAATCGCGGTGTTCGAGTGCCCTTCGGCGATGAGGCCGAGAACCTCGCGCTCCCGTGCGGACAGGCGGCTCAGCGGGTCGCGCTGCCGGCGCAGCAACTGGCGTACGACCTGGGGGTCGACCACGGTTCCGCCGCCGGCCACCTGGCGCAGCGTGGCGACGAACTCCTCGACGTCGACCACCCGGTCCTTGAGGAGGTAGCCGACGCCTCTGCCGTCGCCGGAGTCGAGCAGATCGGAGGCGTAACTCAGTTCGACGTACTGGCTGAGCGCGACGACGGCCAGGCTCGGGTCGGCGCGGCGGAGTTCGACGGCGGCGCGCAGCCCCTCGTCCGTGTACTCCGGAGGCATCCGGATGTCGGTGATCACCAGGTCGGGGGCGTGCTCGGTGACGGCCTTCTTGAGCGTCGCGGCGTCGCCGGCCGTGGCGGCGACCTCGAACCCGAACCTGTGGAGCAGCCCCGCGGGCCCTTCCCGGAGGAGCACGCCGTCCTCGGCGAGGACTACTCGGACCGCGGTTCGCTCAGGCTGCACGGAAGCTCCACTCGTAGGACCGTCGGCCCACCGGCCGGGCTCGACAGCAGCATTCTCCCGTCCGTCACGGCCACCCGGTCGGCCAGGCCGGTCAGGCCGGTGCCGCGCCGTGGGTCCGCGCCGCCGTCGCCGTCGTCGTGGATCTCCACGGTGAGCACGTCTCCGTCGTGCCCTACGGTGACGCTCGCCGCGGTCGCCCCGCTGTGCTTGGTGATGTTCGTGAGGGCCTCGGCGACGACGAAGTAGGCCGTGCCCTCGACGTGGCGGGGCGGCCGGGCGGGCAGGTCGGCGCTCACCGTCACCGGGAGATGGAACCGGTCGGCCAGCTCGCCGATCGCCGCCGGGAGTCCCCGGTCGGTGAGCACCCGGGGATGAATGCCGCGGACGAGCTCCCGCAACTCGACCATGAGCTGTTTCGCCTGTTCGTGCGCGTCGGCGACACTCTTGCTCGCGGGCGACTCGGGCGGGAGGTCGAGCCGGGCGAGGCCCAGTTGCAGGGTGAGGCCGAGGAGCCGCTGCTGGGCGCCGTCGTGCAGGTCACGCTCGATCCGGCGGCGTTCGGCCTCGAAGGCGTCGACGAGCCGGGCGCGCGAGCGCGACACCTCGACCAGCTCCGCGCGCAGCCGCTCGCCGGTCCCGCGCGCGAGCAGGGCCCGCGCCATCGCGCCGTGCACGCCGGCGAGCAACGCCAGCACGTACGCGGTGACCGGTAGCAGCATCAGACCGGTGACCGCGTACGGCAGGGCCGCCGCCGGTGTGCCGGCGTGGCCGACGACGAGCGACACGGGATGACCGTCCCGCGCCAGCAGCGGACTCGCGACCAATCCGCCGATCAGCAGGAGGAGCAGCAGGACGGCGGGCCAGAGCGCGACGGTCACGGTGACGAGCAGGGCGGTGTAACCGAGGGCCTGCCAGGTGGCCGCCTCCGTGTAGCGGGTGCGCAGCCACGGCCACGGCCCGCCGGCCGGCGGGCGGCGGTGCGCGGACGCCACCGGCCGCGAGTCCACCAGGCGCAGCCGTCCCCGCTCCAACCCCGCCAGGGGCAGGGCCACCACCGGGCCGATGCCCACCACGAGCAGCAGCCCGAACGCGACGAGCGACGTGATCAGGCCGTACGGCGGCCGCCCGTCCCTGGTCGCCAGGCGCAGGGCGACGGCCCACGGCGAGGTGAGCAGCGCCAGGGGCAGGACGGCCACGAACACGGGCACGGCGGCGGTCAGCAGGTAGCCCAGGGACCGCCACGGCCAGCGGCTGAGGAGGAAGCGGCGCCGGGCGACCGCCTCCAGCGCGGTGTTCGGCACGGCGGAGGGCACACGCGCCACGCTACCGGCGGCCTCGGTTCGCGCCGCTCACGAGGCCGCCGCGATCAACCTGGTAGGCCCAGCACTACCTCGGATCCGGTGGTCCGCCGTGATGGCCGCGCCACCGGCCCGGTGATTCCGTGAACGGACGCGTCCGACTTACACGGAAAGGTGCGTTCGGGGCCTTGAAAACGCGCACAGGGGTACTCGCGTACCTCCTCATCTCCTTCGGCCTGTCCTGGGGTTACCTGTTCACCGCCCGGCTGGCGCTCGGGCTCTCGCTCGTCAACCCGCTGGTACAGCTCCCCATGGGGTTCGCGCCCGCCGCCGCGGCGGTGATCGTACGCCGCTGGGTCACCGGCGAGGGCTTCCGCGACGCCGGGCTGGCGGTGCGGCTGAGGAGAGGATGGTCCTCTGGGCGGTGTGGCACTACCCGCTGGCGTTCCTCGGGTACATCCACTTCGGCGACGTCGCTCTGGGCCTGGCGGTCTGGACGATGTCCTTCCTGTTCCAGGAGGTCCCTGGCCTGGCTCTGGTCGCGCAGCGGCAGCGTGTGGGCGCCGAGCCTCGCACACGCCGGGAACAACATGGTCCTGTCGCTGCTGACCGGGGAGCTGCTGTCGAACGGCGGCCTCGGTGTCACGGCCACCACGCTGCTCACCGCGGTGCCGATCGGCGCCGTCGCCGTCTGGGTCGTCCTCACCGGCCGACTCGGTAGGGGCCGGCCGGGTGTTCCCCGGTCTCCCGGGTACGCGTACCGATGAGACCGGAGGTAGGGCCAGGCATACCCGAGGTCGGTGGCCCGGCCCGATGTACGGAGGCCCGGCCCGCCGATGGAATCGACTCCATGATGGTGGGATGGACCGGGCCGGAACGGCCCGCGGGAGTGAGCCGGATCGTCGTGGAACTGCGCGGCGTGACCAGGGAGTACGGGGCGGGACAGGCACGGATCCGTGCGCTCGACGGCGTGCACATCGGGTTCCCCGCCGGGTCGTGGACGGCGGTGATGGGGCCGTCGGGTTCGGGAAAGTCCACGCTGATGCACTGCGCGGCCGGCCTGGAGAAGGTGAGCGACGGGCGGGTCTTCCTGCTCGGCCGGGACATCACCTCCGCGCCGGACGGGGTCCTCACCGCGTTGCGGCGCCGTACCGTCGGTTTCGTCTTCCAGAGCTTCAACCTGATCGGGTCTCTGTCCGCGGAGCAGAACGTCGCCCTGCCGCTGAGACTGGCCCGGAGCGGGGTGTCCCGCAAGGACGTTCGGGACGTGCTGGCGGCCGTCGGGCTGGGGGACCGGCTGGGGCACCGGCCACGCGAGCTGTCGGGCGGCCAGCAGCAGCGGGTGGCGATCGCCCGTGCGATGGTGACCCGGCCCGAGGTCCTGTTCGCCGACGAGCCGACCGGCGCGCTGGACTCCACGTCCGCCCGTACGGTGCTCGGGCTGATGCGCGGTCTGGTCGACGCGGGAGGCCAGACGATCGTCATGGTCACCCACGATCCGGCGGCGGCCGCGAGCGCGGACGCCGTGGTGTTCCTGTCCGACGGCCGGGTCATGGACCGCCTGGTCCGGCCCTCCGTGGGCGCGGTCGCCGACCGCCTCGCGCGGCTGGAGGGATGAACGTGCTGCGGTTGTCGCTCACGACCTTCCGGGAGCATCGCCGGCTGTTCGCCGGCGCCATCGTGGCCGTGGCCCTGGGCGTCGCGCTCCTGGAGTCGTCGCTGCTGGTGATGGCGGCCATCTCCGACGCGGAGATACCTTCGAGCCCGACCGGCCAGGCCAGGGAGCGGTTGCGGGACGCCTACGCGGGCGCCGCGACGCTGCTCGGGATGACGGTTCTGCTGGCGGCGTTCCTGACGTTGTTCATCGTGAGCTCGACCTTCGCCTTCACCGTCGCCCAGCGCCGTAAGGAACTCGCGCTGCTGCGCCTGGCCGGGGGAAGCCGTCCGCAACTCCTCGGCCTGCTGCTGTGCGAGGCGTCGCTGCTCGGCACGGCCGGGACGGCGGCGGGAGTGCTGGTCGGCGTGCCCGCCACCTGGGCGCAATCCTGGTCGCTCGTCGCGCTCGGCTTCCTGCCGGCCGGGTTCTCCCCGCAGCTGGACGGCGGGATCATGCTCGCGTCGGCGTGCACCGGGCTCGGGGTGGCGCTGCTCGGGGTGCTCGCGGCCGCCCGGCGGGCGGCCGCGGTACGCCCGCTAGAGGCCCTGCGCGCCACCGGACGCGCCGCGCGGGTGATGACCGTGTCCCGCTGGTTCTTCGGCACGTCTCTCCTGGCCCTCACGATCTGGATGATCTGGGTCGGGCAGGCGTCCGAGGTCCTGGGAGCGATCGTGATCGCGCTGGGCGTCTCAGTTCTCGGCGCGGTGGCGCTGAGCCTGTTGAGCCCGCTGGTCGTGCCGCTCGCGGGCAGACTGTTCGGGCTGGTGCTGCGGCCGAGCACCCTCGGCGGGCTCGCCCAGGCGAACCTGCGGGACGCCGTGCGCCGCAGCGCCTCCACGGCCGCTCCGCTGATCGTGCTCGTCGCCCTGGTCCTCGGTCTGACCGGAACGCTGGACTCGCTGGCGAAGATGGTCGGCGAAGAGCAGCGGCGCGTCGTCGCGGGAGACCTGGTCGTGGACTCGACCGGTGCGGCCGCCGCGCGGATCGCGGAGGTGCGCGGGGTCGCGGTCGCGTCGGTCCAGTCCACGGTTCCCGTCTCCGTGACGGGCCGGCACCGGAGGGCCGGCCGTGCGTACCGGCGGACCGTCTACTCGGGGGTCGTCGCGGTGGACCCGCCGGCCTACGGGCGAACGCACCGGCCGGTAGCCCGCGCCGGCTCACTGGACCGGCTCCACGGCCGGACCATCGCCGTGGCTCCAGGGCAGAGCGAGGAGGGGTGGCGTCTCGGCGACGTGGTCACCGCGCGCGTCGGCGGGCAGCGGATACGACTGCGGATCGTCGCCCTGCTGCCGCCGACCCTGGAGAACGGCGCCGACAACTTCCTGGTGCCGCGCGAGCTGGTTCCGGACGCGATCGCGGACCGGGCACCGGCACAGACCGTGGTCCAGGTCGCCCCCGGCACCGACCCTGCGGCGGTCGCCGGGCGGCTTCGCGCCGCCGGCGTCGGCACGGTGCGCACCGTGGCGCGCTGGGCCGGCGACCGGGCCGCGGCGGAGGAGCGCGGGAACATGGCGATCTTCGCCGTCCTCATGGGGCTCGGCGGCCTGTACGCGGCCGTCGCCGTCCTCAACGCCGTGATCATCGCCGGCGCCGAGCGTACGGCGGAGTTCGCGGTCGCCCGCGTCACCGGTCTGAGCCGGCCCCAGGTCGTGCGCATGGCGCTGATCGAGGCGTCGGCGGTGACCGCGATCGGGCTGGCGCTCGGCGGCCTGGTCGCGGCGGGCGCGCTGGCCGGCATCGCCGCGGCCGGCGTCCGCGCGGTCGGCGTGCCGCTCGTCGCGGTGCCGTGGACCCCGCTGCTCCTGCTGGTCCCCGGGGCCTTCCTGGTGACCGGCGCGGCCAGTGTGTGGAGCACGCTGTCGGCCACGCGGCGGCGACCCGTCACCCTGGTGTCCGCACGGGAGTGAGCCGGAGTGCGAGGCCTCCGTCAGGGCGGATGACGACCGCCGACCGCTGCGTACGGAGGCTAATCGGGAGTCTCCGAGGCGCGACTCTGCCGGTCGATGATGACGGGCAGAGCCCGTCCGAAGGAGGCCAGGCTCTTGCCCTCCTCGCCGCTCAGCACCCGGTGCGCGGTGGAGAAGGGGAACGCCTTCACCCCGGAGACCTCGACGGCGAGGCCTCCTTCGTGATCGATCCACGTGCCGCCGTACACCTGGACCAGGACCCGGCCGGTATAGGCGCCGACGAGTCGCCACCACAGCCGGAGCCGGTCCTCGGCGAGCGGCCCGTCGGCCAGCAGGGCCAGGCACACCTCGTCCAGGTCGACGAGGGAGGCGAGCGAACCGTCGAGGCGGCGGCCGTGGTCGGCGGCGACCAGCCGAGCGCACTCGGCGGCGAGGCGGTCCAGCATCGCGGTGTCGGGGGCGGTCATGCCGTGATGATCGCAAGCTCTGGCTCCGGTGCACCAGCCGTTATCCGGGCGAGCCGTGCGACGCGGCCGGCCCGCCCAGATACGGACGGCCCGCCCCCGCTTGACCTTGACACGGTGACAAGGCCTTCACTGCGGCCAGGGAGGTGGTCCGACGACCATGCCGAGAGAGGACACGAACACGATGCGAGCGCTCCAGGGGCTGGACAGCGGGGACTCGTCGGTGCGGCTGCAGGTGGCGATGGCGGCCGGCATGACCCCGGACCGGGGGTTCATCGACCGGCTCGTCGAACGCTGCGCGATCGAGCCTGAATTCTTCGTGCGCGACATGCTGACCTGGGCACTCACCCGCCACTCACCAGCGATGACGGTCCCAAGGCTCATCGACGAACTCCACTCCGAACGTGCGCGGGGACGGAGCCAGGCGTTGCACACGCTGTCCAAGATCGGGGATCGGCGAGCGTGGCCGGCGATCACACGAGCGCTGCTGACCGACGCCGACGACGAGGTGGCGCGGGCCGCGTGGCGAGCAGCCGTCGTACTCGTGCCCGAAAATGAAGAATCCGAGTTGGCCGGCGTGCTGGCGACACAACTCGGGCGAGGCGAGCGTGAGACGCAGTCGAGTCTCAGCCGGGCGCTGATCGCGCTCGGTGAGGTGATCATGCCGACCCTGCGCGCCGCGATGACGGATCCCGATCCTCGCGTGCGTCAGCACGCGATCGCCACGGAGCGGCTGTGGCGCGACCCGGATGCCGGATTCGAGTTCGCGATCGAGGAGGCGAAGCGCCTCGTGGCCCTGGGCACGACCGGGCAGGAGGAGTGATGGGCAGTGTTGATCGGTGAGGTGGCACGACGGTCCGAGGTCAGCGCCCGCATGCTCAGGCATTACGAGTCGCTCGGCCTGGTGCGGCCGACGGGTCGTACCAGGGCCGGCTACCGGGAGTACTCCCGTGAGGACATCCGGCGGATCTTCCACGTCGAGAGCCTGCGGTCATTGGGGCTGTCGCTGCGTGAAGTCGGGCGCGCGCTGGATGATCCCGGTTTCACGCCCTCGGAGCTCGTCGACGACCTCATCCGCCAGACGCGAGAACGCATCGCGGCCGAGACGGAGCTGCTCACGCGACTCCATCGGATCGGTGCCGCCGAACCCGCCGGCTGGGAGGGCGTCCTCCAGATCGTCGCGCTCCTCCAGGGCTTGGGTTCGGAGAGCGCGGGGAAGCGCCAGCGCGCGGCCCTGTCCTCGGTCGAAGGGGTTCCGTTGCCGGCGGAGGCTCTGGCCGAGGCGGCCTTGAGCGAGACGGACCCGAACGTCGCCGGAGCCCTCCGATGGGCCCTGGCGCAGTCGGGCGGGGGCGGACTGGCGCGGCTGGCGGAGGGACTCGGCTCACCAGCGGCCGAGGTGCGGAAACGCGCCGTCCAGTCCATCGCCGAGATTCCGGACGGCGAGGCGACCGCACTGCTGCGGGACGCCCTCACCGACTCCGACATCGTGGTCCGCAGGTGCGCGGCTCTGGCACTCGGCGCACGGGGAGTGGCCGACGCGGTCCCGACGCTGATCGACATGATCGTCGACGAGGCGAACGACGCCGATGCGGCCGATGCGCTGAGCGCGTTGGCGACCGACCCCGCGCTGGCGGATCAGATCGCCGCCAGGCTCGTCGACTGCCTCGCCCGCGGCGCCGACGCACCGTCTGTGCGCCGACGGCTGACAGAGGCGCTCGCGGACATCCCGGGGATCACGCCGTCACGTGCCCTCGCGGACCTGTCACATGACGAAGACCGTGCCGTCGCGCTTACCGCGATCTCCATCCTCAGGCTGCGCGACGCACGCGCCCGGGAGGAGCCGTGACTTCGTCCGCGGCGGCGTTGGCGTTGTCACGTCCCGGCCGGTCGGATGGTGTGGCGGCGCGGGATCAGCAGGGTGGGGACGAGTGCGATCGCGGCGCATGGCCAGGTAACCAGCACCGGCGAGCGGCACGGACGGCCCGGTGACTCGCGGCCTGCCAATGCGCCCAGGCCGATCCAGCCGGTAGATGGCTGACGATCGAGCACACTACGTTGGATCTCATGACTACCGTCCTTCTTGTCGCGGCTGCGGTCTGCCTGGCAGGCGGCGTCATTGCTGTGTGCGTGTTGCAGGTCATGGCCACCACGCGGTCGCGAGCGATTTCCCGGCCGGAGCAGTCCAGGGAGCCCGCGTGGGCCGCAGCCGAATACAAGGAGGCGACCGCCCGCGCGAGCGGATCCGGTGAACATGGCGAGAACTCGGCCTCTTCCGACATCGGTATGGCGACGAGTCGTGGTGTGGTTTCCGGTGTTGCCGCAGCGTCGGCGGATCGTGACGGGGCTCCGCGATCGCTTCGGTTCTCGTCCGGTGTGCGCAGGAGATGGATGATCGGTCGTGAGACCATAAAGACAAGATTTCTTCTCGGCATCACCGCCCTTGGAGGCTGGGCTGCAATACCGATCATGATGTTTCTTGCCTTTGTGGGGCAATCTCATCGGCTCGCCCTGACCGATGAGTTCGGTGATCCCGAATCTGGAGGCAATGGGTGGGCGTGGGCCATGGCAACGCTGGCCATGACGACTGTGGCCGGGGGAATGATCGCGGTGGCCGCGGTCGATGCTACCCGTACTCTGCGTGATAGCAGCTTAAGGCCGGGGCAAGCGCAGAAGATCAGCTATGCGGTGAGCATCCTGCTGAGCGTGCCTATGTGGATCTTCGGCGGAATTATCAGTATCGGTTCGATGATCAACACAAATGATTGTGGCTCGGGTGCTGCAGCGCCATGCCTGGACCACCCTGGCCTTATTCTTTACTTGCTGTTCGTGGTATGTCTGGTATTGCCGACTCTGCTCCTGGTGGTTGCGCTTTGGTTGGGTCGACGTTCACGGATATGCGCACTTCTTGCGCCGCCCCTTATTTTCTGTGTTTACTTCCTGGCAATTCACTTGCACCTACCACATGTAGGTTTTGGTGATACCACCGAATGAAGCCTGCTGATCATGCCGCCGCGGAACGAGAACAGGGTGACCGGCGGATGGTGCTACGGATGATGACCGTCATCTGCGGCGGCCTGCGCGCGGAGCCGCGCCGGCGAGGGGCCTGAGCTCCGGTGTTCTCGGGCGGCGTACGGGGGAAGGTCGTTGGGGCCATGCGGGGGTTGGGCTGCGTGGCGGTGCTCGCTCAGAGCGAACGACCTCCGGGAAATAGATCACGGCTCTCCTTTCTTGAGTGTGAGTGACTCAATCTTTGGAGGCCTGATGAGCAAGACCGTCACCCTGCCGGTGCTGCCCCTCGACGACGAGGTCGTGCTGCCCGCGATGGTCGTGCCGTTGTCTCTTACGGACGATGAGGTACGAGGCGCCATCGAGACGGCGCGCACCACGGCGCCGGGGACGCCATCGGACAACGAGGATGACAAGCCGCAGGTGCTCATCGTGCCTCGGCTGAACGGGAAATATGCGGCCGTCGGCACCCTGGCGGTCATCGAGCAGATCGGCCGGCTGCCGGGCGGCGACCCCGGGGCCGTCGTACGCGGTGTGGCGCGGGTGCGCATCGGCACCGGTACGTCCGGTCCGGGCAAGGCGCTGTGGGTCGAGGGCACCGTGGCCGAGGACACCGGCCTCGGCGCGCGGGCCGGCGAACTGGCCAAGGAGTACCGGGCCCTGGTCGTCGGCGTGCTGGAGAAGCGCGGTGCCTGGCAGGTCATCGACATGATCCGCCAGATCGAGGACCCGTCGGTGATGGCCGACCGCTCCGGCTACGCGTCCTACCTCGACGCCGAGCAGAAGGTGCGGATCCTCGAGACCACCGACGTGACCGAGCGGCTGGAGCTGGCGATCGGCTGGACCCGCGAGCACCTGGCCGAGCTGGACGTCGCCGAGACGATCCGCAAGGACGTCGAGGAGGGAGTGGAGAAGCAGCAGAAGGAGTTCCTGCTCCGCCAGCAGCTCGCCGCCATCCGCAAGGAGCTGGGCGAGCTCAGCGGCGACCCCTCCAGCGAGGAGGAGGACTACCGCGCCCGGGTGGAGGCCGCCGACCTGCCGGAGAAGGTGCGCGAGGCCGCGCTGAAGGAGGTCGACAAGCTCGAGCGGACCGCCGAGCAGTCGCCCGAGGTCGGCTGGATCCGCACCTGGCTCGACACGGTCCTCGACATCCCGTGGAACGAACGGACCGAGGACGCGTACGACATCGTCGGTGCCAGGGAGGTCCTCGACGAGGACCACACCGGGCTCGACGACGTCAAGGAGCGCATCGTCGAGTACCTCGCCGTGCGCAAGCGGCGGGAGGACCGCGGGCTCGGCGTGATCGGCGGACGGCGTTCCGGCGCGGTGCTGGCCCTCGTCGGCCCGCCCGGGGTCGGCAAGACGTCGCTCGGCGAGAGCGTCGCACGCGCGATGGGGCGCAAGTTCGTCCGCGTCGCGCTCGGCGGCGTACGGGACGAGGCGGAGATCCGCGGCCACCGCCGCACGTACGTCGGGGCGCTGCCCGGCCGGATCGTGCGCGCGATCCGCGAGGCGGGCACGATGAACCCGGTCGTCCTCCTCGACGAGATCGACAAGGTCGGCGCCGACTACCGCGGCGACCCGACGGCCGCCCTGCTCGAGGTGCTGGACCCGGCGCAGAACCATACATTCCGCGACCACTACCTCGAGGTGGAGCTCGACCTGTCCGACGTGGTCTTCCTGGCCACCGCCAACGCCCTGGAAACGATCCCCGGCCCGCTGCTGGACCGCATGGAGCTGGTCTCGCTCGACGGCTACACCGAGGACGAGAAGGTCACCATCGCCCGCGACCACCTGTTGCCGCGTCAGCTCGACAAGGCGGGCCTGACCGCCGAAGAGGTCACGGTCGGTGAGGACGCGCTGCGGCTGCTGGCGGGGGAGTACACCCGTGAGGCGGGCGTACGGAGCCTGGAGCGGTCGATCGCGCGGGTCCTCCGCAAGGTCGCGGCGAACGTCGCACTGGAGACCGCGACCCTGCCGGTGTCGGTGGGTGCGGACGACCTGCGCGACTACCTCGGGCGGCCCCGGTTCACCCCGGAGACCTCGCTCAAGGAGGAGGAGCGCCGTACGGCGGTGCCGGGCGTGGCCACCGGCCTGGCGGTCACCGGCGCGGGCGGCGACGTGCTCTATATCGAGGCGTCGCTGGCCGACGAGGAGACCGGCGAGACCGGCGTGACGCTGACCGGCCAGCTCGGCGACGTCATGAAGGAGTCGGCCCGGATCGCCCTGTCGTACCTGCGCTCGCGCGGCGCGGAGATGGAGCTGCCGGTCGGCGACCTGAAGAACCGCGGCGTGCACGTCCACGTGCCGGCCGGGGCGGTGCCCAAGGACGGGCCGAGCGCCGGCGTCACGATGACGACCGCCCTCGCGTCGCTGCTGTCCGGCCGGCTCGTACGCTCCGACGTGGCGATGACCGGCGAGGTCTCGCTGACCGGGCGCGTCCTGCCGATCGGCGGGGTCAAGCAGAAGCTGCTCGCCGCGCACCGGGCGGGGATCACCACGGTCCTCATCCCCAAGCGCAACGAGCCGGACCTGGACGACGTGCCGGCGGAGGTGCTGGAGCAGCTGACCGTCCACCTGGCCTCGGACGTCCGCGAGGTGCTCGACTGGGCGCTGGAGCCGGCGACGACCGGGCAGACGGTGGCCGCCTGACAATTTCCTGAATGGCCTGATGGCCGATGACGGCCGGAAGGGCGGTCTCGCGGAGGCGGGGCCGCCTTTTCCGTTTACGCCATGCTTAGGGGTTTCTGCGCGACAATCGGATTCGCTAGGCCAACGGAATCGTGAGGAAAAGTGAAAATGGCGGAACAGGACGAGCACGATCCCCGCGAGGGCGCCACACCGGCCGGGGAGTCGCCGGCCGCACGACCCGGCCCATCCGCCGCGCCGGCCAACGGCGGTGAGACCCCGGCCGCGCCGGCCGGTGGCGGGCAGGCACCGCCTCCGCCGGACCGGCCGGTCGCGCCGGCGCCGCCCGGCCCGGGAGCGCCGCCGCCTCAGGGCGGCGCGCAGACGGATTTCCTGGAGTCCGGCCGCACGGCCCCGCCGTACGTGGAGGGCGCCGCGCCGCCGCCCGGGCCGGGCCGCTGGCGCCGGTGGTCCTCCAACGGGTCGGTGCGGGCCGGCGCGCTGACCCTGGTGGCCGGCCTGGTCGGCGGGCTGGTCGGCGGCGGCATCGTGGCCGCGTTCGACGACGACCACGGCCACGATCGGTCGGTCCAGGTCCGTTTCGGTCCGGGGGGAATCATGGGCCGCGGCTACGGCCACGCCCCGCGTGACTGGGCGCCGCCGAACGGCTGGGGACCGAACCGCCGCGTGCCGCAGCCGGGTCAGCCGGCCACACCGGCCCCGGTGCCTTCCCCGAAGTCGAGCGGCTGACCCCGGTCAGGACGGAGTGAGCCGAAAGACGCGCAGCTCACGCTGGTCGGCGCGCTCGACGTAGGTGTCATAGACCGACCAGATCCGTACGAGCCGCGGCCAGACCTCGGCGCGTTCGGCGCCCTCCAGCGCCTGGGCCGTGACCGGGATGCGGCGGCCCTGGTAGCGGACCTCGGCCCGCGGGTCGGCCAGGAGGTTCACCGTCCAGGCCGGGTGGTGGTCGCGGCCGAAGTTGCTGCCGACGACGACGAACGACCCGTCCTCCTCGGGCAGGCAGATCAGCGGCGTCTCCCGCGGCAGGCCGGTCTTGCGGCCGGTCGTCGTGAGCACGATGCTCGGCAGCACGATCGCCGGCAGCAGGACGCGCCCGCCGGACAGCCGGTGCAGCACCCGGTCGAGCGGCGGCACGACCTTGGGGCCGATCCGGGCGAACCACGGTGCGCTCGCCAGCCTCTGGGCGACCGGCGTGAGCACTCCCTGCAAAGCGCGTACGGGCATCACGAACTCCTTGTGGCTGCCGGGGCCCGTCTCAAGGCCCCGCTGTCCTCCTGCACGGCGCCCGGGCGGCGCCGCCCCGCGTCGCCGGTCGAGGGCCGGATCCGGGCCGGCTCCCTGTTCCGCCTCGCGGCGCGCCGCGGAGGGGGACTTGGAGACCGGCCCCAGGCGCCCGGCACGGGCCGGGCGCAGGTGCCCCGCGGCGACGAGCCAGCGCAGCGTGTCGGCCACGCTCTCCTCCAGCGGGCGGAGCGTCAGGCCGAGAGCGTCGAGCGCGACCGTGTCGTCCGAGGGGACGAGCGTCACCATCAGCTCGGCCGCGTCCCGCGTCAGCGGATACCGGAACCCGTGCACCTTCTTGGCGGCGTCCAGAAGAGTGCCGAGCGCGATCATGAGGCCGCCGGGCAACGGGATCCGGCGGCAGCGGACGCCGGTCAGCGCGTCGCACAGGTCGGCGAACTCCGGCCATCGCACGTAGTGCCCGCCCAGGATGAGCCGCCGGCCGCCCCGGCCGGGCTCGACGCAGCGCGCGAGCGCGTCCCCCAGGTCGCGCACGTCCAGCAGCGACACCCCGCCGGGCGACACCGGCCACGCGATGCCCAGCCCGGCGGCCAGGCCCGCCGGCATCGCGTCCAGGTGGGGCTGGGACGGCCCGAGCACCCCGCCGGGATAGACGATCGTGACCGGCGCGCCGTCGTCCTGCAGGCTCCGTGCGTACCGCTCGGCCTCCAGCTTGGATCGTCCGTACCCCGTGCGCGGCCGTGCCAGGGGAGCGTCGGAGGTGATCATCGGGCCCGCGGGCGGGACGAACACCGCGATCGTCGACGTGTGGATCACCGGGTCCAGGCCGCGGGCCACCGCGCCGCCGACCACGTTGCGGGTGCCGGTGACGTTGACCGTGACCAGGTCCGTGCGGCGGCCCGTGACGCCGAGGGCGGCCGCGGCGTGGATCACCGCGTCGCAGCCGTCCAGCGCGCGGTCGACGGCCTCCTCGTCCAGCATGTCGCCGTGGCACATCTCGGCGTCGCCGGCGTCCACCCCGATCGCAGCGAGGACGCGGCCCGTCCGGCCGGGGTCGCGGACGAGCAGCCGGGGACGGTGGCCGGAGGCGAGGAGCGACTTCACCGCGTGCGATCCGACGTATCCCGAAGCACCGGTGACGAGTACCCGCATGACCTTCAACGTAGTACTCAGTGATCATCCGCCGTCACATACGGGGGCCGAGACGCCTCACATCCGTTACCGGTTTGCAACAAAACGTGTGATCTAGATCTCAATATTGAACTCCGCGTCCCGGGCGGAGCGGGCGCTGTGGTCCGGGGGGCGATGTGTCCACATGCTGGGACGGGCAGCGGGCCCCGTGGCGGCGATCTGTCCGTGTTTTCCCTGGTCAGAGGGGATATGGGCCTTCGTGATCGTTTTCACGCGACCACCGTCCCGGCCCCCGAAAAGCGGAAAACCTGCCTCTCTACCCCCGAATTACGGGCCTCAAACACCGTGATCGAAAAGCGGTCCGAGACGCGGTTTCGGGTTCGCTAAATTCGTAACCCATGTCGCCAGGACATCCGAGCGCACAGCATTCCCCGACCGCCACCGCTACCGAGATCTTGGAGCCTCCCAGAATCGAAGACGGCCGCCAATTGTGGCGCATCGCCCGTGATTCAAAGACCCTCGACCTCAATTCTCCCTACAGCTACGTGCTCTGGTGCCGTGACTTCGCGGCGACCTCCGTGGTCGCCCGGGCCGACGGCGAGATCCGCGGCTTCGTGACCGGCTTCGACCGCCCCGAGGAGCCCGGGACGCTCTTCGTGTGGCAGGTCGCGGTCGAGGAGGACTGGCGCGGCCGCTCGCTCGCGGGCCGGATGCTCGGCCACCTCGCCGACCGGGGCCACCGGTACGTCGAGGCGACCGTGACCCCGGACAACGTCGCCTCGGATCGCCTCTTCACCGCCTTCGCCCGTGATCGCGGCACCGAACTGCGCCGCACTCCGCTCCTCTCCGAGGACCTGTTCCCCGGCGACCACGAGCCGGAGGAGCTCTACCGCATCGGCCCACTGGACGTACCAGCCACGTCAGGAGACAGGTGAGACGCATGGACGTGTTCGAGTCGCACGAGTCCGAGGTCCGCAGCTACTGCCGGGGATGGCCCGCGGTCTTCCAGAAGGCCTCCGGCAGCCGGCTGTACGACGAGGAGGACAACGCCTTCCTCGACTTCTTCGCCGGAGCGGGCACCCTCAACTACGGCCACAATCATCCGCTGCTGAAGGAGAAGCTCCTCGCTTACCTGGCGGACGACAACATCGTGCACAGCCTCGACATGTACACCGTCGCGAAGCGGCGCTTCCTCGAGACCTTCCACGAGGTCGTGCTGGCGCCGCGCGGTCTCGACTACCGGGTCCAGTTCCCCGGCCCGGCGGGTACGACCGCGGTCGAGGCGGCGTTGAAGCTCGCCCGCAAGTACACCGGCCGGGAGACGATCGTCAGCTTCACCAACGCCTTCCACGGCATGTCGCTCGGCGCGCTCGCCGTCACCGGCAACGGCATGAAGCGCGGCGGCGCCGGGATCCCGCTGGGCCACGCCGTGCCCATGCCGTTCGACAACTACCTCGACGGGCGGACGCCGGACTTCCTGCTGTTCGAGCGGCTCCTGGAAGACAGCGGCAGCGGCCTGGACGCCCCGGCCGCGGTCATCGTGGAGACGGTCCAGGGCGAGGGCGGCCTGAACGCCGCCACCCCCGAATGGCTCCGCGGCCTGGCCGACGTGTGCCGGCGCCACGAGATGCTGCTCATCGTCGACGACGTTCAGATGGGCTGCGGGCGCACGGGACCGTTCTTCAGCTTCGAGCAGGCCGGCATCGTGCCCGACATCGTCTGCCTGTCCAAGTCGCTGAGCGGGTACGGCCTGCCGTTCGCCGTGACGCTGCTCAAACCGGAACTCGACGTCTGGGAGCCAGGTGAGCACAATGGAACGTTCCGCGGGCCGAACCCGGCGTTCGTGACCGCCACGGCCGCGCTGGAGTTCTGGAACGGCGAGGGGCTGGAGAAGGAGACCCTCGCCAAGAGCGAGCAGGTCGAGCAGGGTCTCGGCCGGATCGCCGCGGCCCACCCCGAGGCGATCAGCGGGGTCCGCGGGCGCGGCCTCGCCCAGGGACTGGCCTTCACCGACCCCGCGACGGCCACGAAGGTCTGCGCCCAGGCGTTCGACCGCCGCCTGCTGATGGAGACCTCCGGGCCGGAGAGCGAGGTCGTCAAGCTCCTGCCGCCCCTCACCACCACCCCCGACGAGCTCGACGAAGGGCTCGACATCATCGCGGCCTCCGTGGACGCGGTGCTCGCCTGACCAGGAAAGACAAGGCACAACGAAGGGAGACGTCTTGATCGTACGCTCGCTGAAGGAGATCAGCGGCACCGAGCGCGACGTGGAGGCACCCACCTGGCGGAGCCGCCGCTTCGTGCTGGCGAGCGAGAAGGTCGGCTTCTCGATGCACGAGACCGTGATGTACGCCGGCACCGAGACGCACATGTGGTACGCCAACCACATCGAAGCGGTCTACGTCATCGAGGGCGAGGGCGAGCTCGTCAACGACGACACCGGCGAGAAGCACCGCCTCGAGCCCGGCACGCTCTATCTCCTCGACGGCCACGAGCACCACACCGTGCGCCCCCAGACCGACCTGCGGACCGTCTGCGTCTTCAATCCACCGTGCACCGGACGGGAGGTGCACGACGAGAACGGCGTCTATCCACTGATCACCGAGGAGGCCTGACATGATCGAGCACCCGAACCCCGGACCCAACGACCTCTACCCCACCCGTAAGGCCGGCGAGCCCGCCCTGCTCTACCGCACCGACCCCGTGGTGTACGGCGGTCCGGACGACGGGCCCATCGACCCGGAGACCCTGGCCTCGTTCGACGAGAAGGGCTTCCTGACGGTCGACGAGCTGCTCGTCCCCGAAGAGATCGAACGCTACCGCGCCGAGCTGCGCCGGCTGGCCGAGGACCAGGCCGTGCTGCGCGACGAGCGGACGGTCACCGAGCGCGGCTCCGACGAGATCCGGTCCGTCTTCGAGGTGCACAAGGTCAGCGAGGTGTTCGCCGAGCTGGTGACCGACCCGCGCGTGGTCGGCCGGGCCCGCCAGATCCTGGGCTCCGACGTGTACGTGCACCAGAGCCGCGTCAACTACAAGCCGGGGTTCAAGGGCAAGGACTTCTACTGGCACTCGGACTTCGAGACCTGGCACGCCGAAGACGGAATGCCCCGTATGCGCGCTGTAAGCATTTCCATCGCGCTCACCGAGAATTTCGTCCACAATGGTGGCTTGATGATCATGCCGGGATCGCATCGGACATTCGTCTCGTGTGTGGGCGAAACCCCCGACGATCACTACAAGGAGTCGCTGCGCGGTCAGGAGATCGGTACCCCCGACCCCGACAGCCTGTCCATCCTGGCCAACAAGCACGGCATCGATCTGTTCACCGGGCCCGCGGGCTCGGCGACGATGTTCGACTGCAATTGCATGCACGGTTCGAACGGCAACATCACACCGTTCCCGCGGTCGAACGTCTTCATCGTCTTCAACAGCGTCGAGAACACCTGTGAGGAGCCTTTCGCCGCACCGTCCCGACGACCCGAGTTCATCGCCTCCCGAGACTTCACCCCGGTAGGCGGCAGATAACCCCCCCGAGCCTTCGGCGGTGGCCACCCCGGATATCTCCGGGGTGGCCACCGCCGGGCTCTCGGACCTTGGAGACCCCATGACCTCATCACGACGTGACTTCCTCCGTACCGCGGCCGTGCTGGCCGGTGCCGTGCCTCTCGCGGCGGCGTGCTCGACCACCGACCCGGCGAAGGAGCGGTCCGGCGGTGGCACCCTGGATCGCATCAAGCAGCAGGGCTATATCCAGGTGGGCTTCGCCAACGAGTCGCCGTATGACTACATGGACAAGAGCGGCAAGCTGACCGGTGAGGCGCCGGAGCTGGCTCGGGTGATCTTCAAGGAACTCGGCGTCAATGAGGTGCGGGGCGTCCAGGTCGACTTCGGCGGGCTCATCGGCGGCCTGCAGGCACGCCGGTTCGACACCATCGCCGCCGGCATGTCCATCACCCCGGAGCGCTGCGCCCAGGTCGCCTTCGCCGATCCGGACTTCGTCGGGACGACCGCGTTCATGGTGCACAAGGGGAACCCGAAGGGCATCAAGAAGTTCGAGGACGCCGCCAAGCAGAACATCAAGCTCGGCGTGCTCACCGGCGCGGTCGAGGAGGGCTACGCGTCCAAGCTCGGCGTGAAGAAGGGCAACATCAAGACCTTCGCCGACCAGCCCAGCGCGTACGAGGCTCTCAAGGCCGGGCGCATCGAGGCGATCGCCCTGACCCGCATCTCGCTCGCCGACACGCTGTCCAAGCACCCGGGCGCACCGTACGAGATCACCGAGGCGTTCGTGCCGGTGATCGACGGCAAGGAGCAGATCGGCGGCGGCGGCTTCGCGTTCCGCAAGGCGGACACGGATCTGGTCAACGCCTTCAACGGCAAGCTCGCGGAGCTCAAGCAGAACAACCGGCTTCTGCCGATCATCAAGCCGTTCGGCTTCACGCAGGCCGAGCTGCCCGGCAGCCACACCGCCGCCGAGCTCTGCAAGGGCTGATCCGGGGTGTCGGACGTCCTCAGCAGCTACCCGCTGTTGCTCCGGGGCGCGTGGGTCACCATTCAGCTCACCGTGTACGGCAGCGCGCTCGCGCTCGTGCTCGCCTTCGTCTTCGGGCTCATGGGCGGCGCCAGGTCGGTGTGGGTGCGGGCGGTCGGCCGGGTCTACGTGGAGTTCTTCCGCGGCACCGCGACGCTCGTGCTCATGTACTGGCTGTTCTACGCGCTGCCGCTGGTCGGCTTCAGGTTCGCACCGATGTTCGCGGCCGTGCTCGCGCTCGGCCTCAACGTCGGCGCGTACGGCGCCGAGGTCGTGCGCGGCGCGGTGAAGGCGGTGCCGAAGGCGCAGTACGAGGCCACGGTCGCACTCAACATGCGGCCGTGGCAGCGCCTGCGGCGGGTCCTGCTGCCGCAGGCGATCGCGCTGATGCTGCCGCCGTTCGGCAACCTGCTGATCGAGCTGATGAAGGGCAGCGCCGTCGTGTCGCTGATCTCCATCGCCGACCTGATGCTCCGGGCGCAGCAGCTGCGCCAGTCCACCGGCCAGACCACCTCGGCCTTCCTGGTGATCCTGGTGATGTACTTCGTGATCGCCCAGGTGCTCCAGCTGCTCGTGCGTTACCTCGAGCGCCGCGCCGACATCATGCTCGGGCGGCGGCCGGGACGCGCGGCGCGCTCGGCCCTGGAGACCCTGGAGGCGGCCAAGTGATCTGGGACTGGCACTTCGCCGGGAAGATCCTCCCGGACCTGCTGCGCGGGCTGGTCGTCACGATCGAGGCGACGCTGCTCGGCTACGCCGTCGCGCTGGTCCTCGGCCTGCTATGGGCCGTGCTGCGCCGCTCGCCCAGCCGGATCCTCAACCAGGTGGTCCGCTGGGTGGTGGAGTTCATCCGCAGCACGCCGCTGCTGGTGCAGCTGTTCTTCCTGTTCTTCGCGCTGCCCTCGATCGGCCTGACGTTCAGCGCGCTGGTCACGGGCGTGATCGGCCTCGGCGTGCACTACTCCTCCTACACCTCGGAGGTGTACCGGGCCGGCATCGCGGACGTGCCCGCCGGCCAGTGGGAGGCCACGACCGCCCTCAACCTGCCGCGCCGGCGGGTCTGGTTCGGCGTCGTCCTCCCGCAAGCCGTGCGCAAGGTCATCCCGACCCTGGGCAACTACCTCATCGCGATGTTCAAGGACTCGCCGCTGCTGCTGGCGATCACCGTGCCCGAGATGCTGCACAGCGCGTACGAAGTGGGCGCCAAGTCGCTGCGCTTCCTGGAGCCGATGACGATCGTCGGCGTGCTGTTCGTCATCGTCAGCGTCCTGTCCTCCCTCCTCCTGCGACGCCTGGAGTTCCGCTATGGCAACAACTGACCCCGCAGCCGAGGCCCTGCCACCGTCGGAGGACAGCGCCGACGGCATCCGGTTCGAGGGCGTCGTGAAGCGCTTCGGCGACAACGTGGTCCTGCGCGAGCTGGACTTCTCCGTCGCCCCCGGCGAGCGCGTCACCCTCATCGGGCCGAGCGGTTCGGGCAAGACCACGATCCTGCGGCTGCTCATGACGCTGGAGAAGGTGGACGACGGCGTCATCTGGGTGAACGGCCACCCGCTGTCGCACATGAAGCGGGGCCCGCGCCTCGTGCCCGCGGACGAGAAGTACCTGCACCGGGTCCGCAGCGACATCGGGATGGTGTTCCAGCAGTTCAACCTGTTCCCGAACATGTCGGTGCTGCGCAACGTCACCGAGGCGCCGGTGCACGTCCTGAGGTTGTCCCGCGACGAGGCGAACGAGCGGGCCCGTGAGCTGCTGGACCTGGTCGGCCTGGCCGACAAGGCCGACGCTCATCCCGCCCAGCTGTCGGGTGGCCAGCAGCAGCGCGTCGCGATCGCCCGGGCCCTCGCGATGCAGCCGAAGATCCTGCTGCTGGACGAGGTCACCTCGGCGCTCGACCCCGAACTCGTGGCGGGCGTGCTCGACGTGCTGCGCAACATCGCGAACGAAACCGACATCACGATGCTCTGCGTGACCCACGAGATGGGCTTCGCACGGGATGTCTCCGACCGCGTGCTGATGTTCGACAAGGGGCAGATCGTCGAGGAGGGCTCGCCGGAGAAGATCTTCAGCGAGCCGGAGAACCAGCGCACGCAGGACTTCCTGCACGCCGTCCTCGACCAGCACTGATTCGACCAGCGGCCGGTTCCCGCGAGGGCGCGCCGCGGAGACCGCCGGGACGCCGACAGGCTCCCGGCGGTCTCTCATTCCCCGGGGGCCCGCCGCGCGGTGTCGTCGGCCACGGGTGGGGGTTTCGCGTGCAGGCCAGGAGGCGCGGCGCGCCGGGCGTGCATCAGGGCCGTTCCGTCGTCCCGCCGCGCGGTGTCGTCGGCCACGGGTGGGGGTTACCGCGCCGGGGCCTGGCCGCCGGCCAGGAGACGCAGTGCCAGCCGTGCCGACCGGTGGCGTGCGACCCGGGCGAGCGTCGTCTCGCCGAGGGTGATGCGGCAGAACAGGCGCCACCCCCACGGGGTGCGGGTCAGCAGCCGGTGCATCACCCGCGGGCGGCGTTCGAAGGCCGTCAGGAACAGGACCCCGGCCCGCATCTCGCGCGCCAGCGACGAGTCGATCCGCGCCGCGTACGCCTCCTGCGCGTCGGCGAGCTCTCCCCGCGCCGCCCGCGCCGCGGTGCCGCCCGCCATGGCCCCCGACCTGACGGCGAAGGAGATGCCCTCACGGGTCCAGGGTTCGAGCAGGCCGGCGGCGTCGCCGCAGAGCAGGACCCGTCCGCGCCCCAGCGGCGATCCGTGGGTGCGGCAGCGTGTCAGGTGGCCGGACTCGCGGAGGACCTTCTGCTCCCGCAGCCCCTGCTCGCGCAGGAACGCCTTGAGGTAGGCGCGCGTCTGATCGGGCGCGCCCTTGCGGGCGATGACCCCGACCGTGAGGCGCTCGCCCTTGGGGAACACCCACGCGTACGATCCGGGGATCGGCCCCCAGTCGATGTGGATCCGCCCCTGCCACGCGTCGCTCACGCCCGCCGCGTCGAGCTCGACCTCCAGGCCGAGGTCGACCTGGCCGAGCTCCACGCCGACGTGCCGGGCCGTACGGCTGGCGCTGCCGTCCGCGCCGACGACGTAACGCGCGCGCACCGGCCCCTCGCTCGTGGCCAGCTCCACCACGCCGTCCGCCTCGGTGATCGAGGAGACCGTCACCCCGTGCCGTACCGCGGCGCCCCCGGCGACGGCCCTGGTGAGGAGGGCGTGGTCGAAGTCGGCGCGGTCGGTGAGCGACAGGATGCGCGTGGGCGAACTGCGGTGCCGGACGTCCTTCCCGCGATCGCTGAAGGTCGCCGCCACGATCTCCTGCCGCACGGGGACGTCCAGACCGGCGGGCAGCGAGTCGAGCGTGACGCCGATGAGCCCCCCGCCGCAGGTCTTGTAGCGGGGGAACGACGAGCGGTCGAGGACCAGGGTGTTCGCACCGGCCTCGGCGGCCGCGAGCGCCGCGCTGCTGCCGGCCGGCCCCGCGCCGACGATGACGACGTCGTACGGCTCTGATGTCTCGATGCCCCCTGCCACGCCCGTCACCCTATCGAGCACGCGAGGACCGCCCGTACGCGTTCGGTCGCCGTCAGGGCCGATCGCCTGCCACGCCGGTCACGCGGAACCCGTGCAGGCGAACTTCCTCCGGATCGACGTCGTCCGGTTCCAGGAAGCCCTCTATGACGAAGCCGAGCAGCGCGCGCAAGGCCTCTTCTCCCAGCTCGAGTGGGTGGAACGGCAATGGGTACGGTCCGTCGTCCCACTCGGGTACCGGCTCGACGGGACGCTCGCCCGCCCAGAACGGCAGCTCGAAGTCGTACGGGTCGCCGATGTTCTCCGTGACACCGCCGTCGGGGGACAGGCTCAGCGACCGGACCAGCTCGCCCTCCTCCCAGACCGCGAAGCCGAGCCAGTCCACCACCGAGTGCATCCCGTGCACGATGATCCGCCGGCCCGCGCCGAGCTCGAGCAGGTGCGCCGGCAGCTCGGACGGGCAGCCGAGCATGAACCTCCGGTCGCAGAACAGCTCCGCGCCGGCGAGGACCGTCGCGTACGTCATGTCGTCTGGTGGGTGAATCCTGTCCAGCAGCGTCCCGTCCCCGGCGGGAGCGACCGCGTGGTCCGGATGGACCCGGCGCACCAGCGGCTCGACCTCGGACCGCTCCGCCCGTGTCGCTCCGCGCAACGCGGAACGGAGGTCGCCCTCGCTGAACGCCAGCGACGCCGTCTTCGCACCCATGCCGCTCCTTCGGATTCCGCAGTGACGGCCGCACGCTATCCGTGGGTGCCGACAGACGGGCCCGGCGTCAGACTCCGGTCAGGGAGACCAGACGCCACGACGTTCCGCCGTGGTCGACGGTGCAGGTGTACGGCGCCGGCGGACGGCCGGCGACGAGTGCCGTCCCGGTGACGGTGTGCCGGATCGATGACAGGTCGCGGACCTTCTCCCCGGAGAAGCGCACGTCGGTGCCGGGCACGCGGCCCTTGACGAAGCGTTCGCAGACGAGTCTCGCCTCGCCGTGGTGGTCCTGCCCGGACGTGAGGATCATGATGAGGCCCGCCGCGACGAAGACGGCGACGAGGCAGGCGACGAGCCACGGCCGTCGCTCGCCGGGCACGCCCGGCGAATGTCCGGCCGGATCGTCGCCGGGCCTTTCCGGGAATTGTTCGCCCGGATCGTCACCGGAGAGTTCGGGGGAGCGTCTCACCGGGCCGTCGCCGGGATCGAGCACGTGGTCACCACCGCGAAGAATCGGGCCGGCGGGCGCCGGCCAGGCGCCGAGACTATTCCCCGTCCGCACGGCGGCGCCAGGACGGGGTCGCCTGTCCTCTGTTCGTCGTGGGGTACGGCGAACCGTCCGCGCCGAAGACGGCCGCGGGCGGAATCTTCACCGGGCTCGGCATCGCCGGCCCCACCGCCGAGGACGTCGGGATCCGGAGCCGGCTGTTTGATCGCCCGTCGACGCCGCCGGCCTTCACCGACCACGCGCCGCGGGCGAGCGGCGGCCGGCACCGAGCCCGACCGTAGCGGCCCGCCGTCCTCCCCTTCGTCACGAACGCCGGCCCCGGCGCGGGCGTCAGCGTTCGACGAGGGTGAGGGTGAAGGAGTAGCGGCTCGCACGGTACACGTGCGTGGCGTACTCGATGGCGCGGCCCTTGTCGTCGAAGGCCGTGCGGGTCATGGTGAGCAGCGGCACGCCCCGACGCTCGTCCAGCAGCATGGCCTCCGCCGTGGTCGCGGCACGCGCGCCGATGGTCTGGTTCGCGATCCGCAGGTTGACCCCGGCCGCGCGCAGGATCTCATACAGCCCGTGGCGTTCGAGCCGCTCGGCGGTCAGCTCGACGACGTCGAGGGGCAGGTGGTTGGTCAGCAGGGCCAGCGGCTCGCTGTCGGTCAGCCGCAGCCGCCGCAGGCGGACGACGGGCGTGCCGAGGGACACGCCGAGGTCCTTGGCGACCTCGTCGCCGGCCGGCACGGTGGCCAGTTCGAGCACCTTCGTGCGCGGGGAGCGCTGGGCGGCGGCCAGGTCGTCGTACAGGCTGGTGAGCTCGATGGGGCGTTTGACCTGCGCCTGGACGACCTGGGTGCCGACGCCGCGCTTGCGCACCAGCAGGCCCTTGTCGACCAGGTGCTGGATCGCCTGGCGGACCGTCGGCCGGGAGAGGCCGCACCGGTCGGCGAGCTCGATCTCGTTCTCCAGGCGTGATCCGGGAGTGAGCGTCCCCGCCACGATCGCGGCCTCCAACTGCTCCGCCAGCTGGAAGTAGAGCGGGACCGGGCTGTTCCGGTCGACGGTCAGTGGTGGTCGCTGCACCTCGGATCCTCAGGGTCGGAATGTCGAGATCTTAGCGCCGCTCTCCCCAACTTAGGTATTACCTCTTAATGTCATGACAAATCGTTGACATGGCCGGAGATCCGGCAGCAGACTCGGGAACACCGAGTTAACCCGCTCGTAACGCGGCTCGCACACGTTCTACCACGGAGGACCCTATGAGAATCGGGCTCGCCGGAGCCGGGCGCATCGGGGCCCGGCACGCCGAAACCCTGGGCGGTCTGCCAGAAGTCGAGTCGGTCCTGATCGCTGATGTCGATGCCGACAGGGCGAGGGCGCTCGCCCGCAAGCACGGGGCGCGGGCGGCGGACTCGGTCGGCGACCTGTTCTCCTCCGGCCTCGACGCGATCGTCGTGGCGGCCGCGACCGACGCCCACGCGGACCTCGTGACGCGCGCGGCCGATACCGGCATCCCGGTCTTCTGCGAAAAGCCCGTCGCGCCGGACATCGTTGGAACGCTCCAAGTCATGGAGGCCGTCCGGCGGTCCGGCTGCCAGGTCCAGATGGGGTTCCAGCGTCGTTTCGACGCCGGCCACGTCGCCGTGCGCGACGCCGTGGCGGCCGGACGGCTCGGCTGGCTGCACACCGTACGGTCCTGCACGCTCGACCCGGCGCCGCCGCCCCCCGGCTACATCCCGGTCTCCGGCGGCATCTTCCGCGACTGCGCGGTCCACGATATCGACGGCGTCCGCTTCGTCACCGGCCGCGAGGTCGTCCAGGTCGTGGCGGTCGGCGCGAACAAGGGCGAGGACTACTTCGCCGAGAGCGGCGACGTGGACACCGGCGCCGCCCTGCTCACCTTGGACGACGGCACCATCGCGATCATCAGCGAGACCCGCTACAACGCGGCCGGCTATGACGTGCGGCTGGAGGCGCTGGGAGCCAAGGACAGCCTGGTCGCCGGCCTGAACGAGCACACGCCGCTCGCGACCGCCGACGGGGACCTCCTGCACGCCGGCGCGCCCTGCACCGGATTCCTCGACCGGTTCGGCCCGGCGTACACCGCCGAGATGCGGGCGTTCCTGCGGGTCGTCGCCGGCGAGGCCGAGAGCCCCTGCCCGCCGGAGGAGGCGCTGGAGGCGTTCTACGTCGCCGAGGCGTGCGAGCGGTCCCGGCGGGAGGCGCGCGCCGTGCCGGTCGAGGAGGTCCGCGCATGAGGATCGCCGGTGCGCCGATCTCCTGGGGCGTGTGCGAGGTGCCGGGCTGGGGTCACCAGATGGAGCCCGGCCGGGTGCTGGCCGAGATGCGGGACGCCGGGCTGGCCGCGACGGAGTTCGGCCCGGACGGGTTTTTGCCGGCCGAGCCGGGCGAGCGGTCCGCGCTGCTGGCGGAGTACGGGCTCGGGGCGGTCGGCGGCTTCGTCCCGGTCGTGCTCCACGACGCCGGCCACGACCCGCTTCCGGACGTCGAGCGCGCGCTCGCCGGGTTCGGCGACGCCCGCACGCTCGTGCTGGCCGCCGCGACCGGCCTGGACGGCTACGACGAACGGCCCGCCCTGACCGACGACGACTGGCGGACCCTCCTGACCAACCTCGACCGCGTCGCCGACCACGCCGCGGGCCGCGGCCTGCTGGCCACGCTGCACCCGCACGTCGGCACGGTCGTCGAGGGGCCCGCGGAGGTCGACCGCGTCCTGGCCGGGTCGCGGATCGCGCTCTGCCTCGACACCGGCCACCTGCTCATCGGCGGCACCGACCCGCTAGCGCTGGCCCGCGCCGCGTCCGGCCGGATCGCCCACGTCCACCTGAAGGACGTGGACGCCCGGCTGGCCGCACGGGTGCGCGCCGGAGAGCTCCTCTACACCGACGCCGTACGGCAGGGGATCTACCGGCCCCTCGGCAAGGGGGACATCGACATCCCCGGAATCATCGACGCCCTCACCGCAGCGGGCTATGGCGGTTGGTATGTCATGGAACAGGACACGATCCTTACCGCCGAGCCGCCTCCCGACACGGGCCCGGTCGACGACGTACGGACGAGCGTGGCGTTCATGGAGACCACATGACCGAGCGGAACGAGGGAATCGACGAGTACGGCGCCAGCGGTCACCCCCTCCGGCGGAAGAGGACTCATGGGCTTTGATCTGATCACGATGGGGCGGGTGAGCGTCGACGTCTACCCGCTCCAGGTCGGCGTACGGCTGGAGGACGTCGAGACCTTCGGCAAGTACCTCGGCGGCAGCTCGACCAACGTGGCGGTCGCCGCCGCCCGTCACGGGCGGAAGACCGCGGTGATCACACGGACCGGCGACGACCCGTTCGGGCGCTTCATCCACCAGGCGCTGCGCGGGTACGGCGTGGACGACCGCTTCGTGACGCCGGTGCGCGAACTGCCCACGCCGGTGGTGTTCTGTGAGATCTTTCCCCCCGACGACTTCCCGCTGTACTTCTACCGCTATCCCAAGGCGCCCGACATGGAGATCCGCGCGGACGAGCTCGACCTCGACGCCATCCGCGCGGCGACGATCTTCTGGGCGACGGTGACGGGCCTGTCCGACGAGCCGAGCCGTACGGCGACGCTCGCCGGCCTGGAGGCGCACGCCGGGACCACGGTGCTCGACCTGGACTACCGGCCGATGCTCTGGCCGTCGCCGGAGGAGGCGCGGCACTGGGTGGACAAGGCCCTCGACCACGTCACCGTCGTGGTCGGCAACCAGGAGGAGTGCGCCGTCGCGGTGGGCGAGAGCGACCCGCGCCGCGCCGCCGCCGCGCTGCGGGAGCGCGGTGTGCGGCTGGCGATCGTCAAGCAGGGCCCCAAGGGCGTCCTGGCCGCCGACGACGACGGCGTGGTCGAGGCGCCGCCGGTCGCGGTCGACGTCGTCAACGGGCTCGGCGCGGGCGACGCGTTCGGCGGCGCTCTCTGCCACGGCCTGCTGGCCGGCTGGGACGCCGGCCGGATCATCCGGTTCGCGAACGCGGCCGGCGCGATCGTCGCCTCGCGGATCGCCTGCTCGGAGGCGATGCCCACCACCGCCGAGGTCGAAGAACTGCTCTCCCAGCGAACGGAGGCCCCGTGAGCGAGCGCAGCGAGCGGACCGGACACCACGTGTGCCCGGTCACTCTCCCGACGAAGGAGGGCCCGTGAACGAGGGAACCGGCATGCACGGCGGCGAGTTCGCGGAACGGATCGGCGCGCTGACCGAGATCCGCGCGCACCGTCCGCAGGCCGTCGCCGAGGCGGCGGCCACCCGGAAACGACGGCCGTCGCTGCTCGGCCCGTCCGGCCGGCTCATGATCGTCGCGGCGGACCATCCGGCGCGTGGCGCCTTCGCCGCCGGCGACCGGCCGCTGGCCATGGCCGACCGCGCCGAGCTGCTGCGCCGGCTGTGCGTGGCGCTGGGGCGGCCCGGCGTGGACGGCGTGCTGGGCACGCCCGACGTGATCGAGGACCTGCTGCTCCTCGGCGTCCTGGACGACAAGGTCGTCATCGGCTCGATGAACCGCGGCGGGCTGGCCGGGGCGTCGTTCGAGATCGACGACCGGTTCACCGCCTACGACGTGCCGGCCATCGCCGAACGGGGACTGGACGGCGGCAAGATGCTGCTGCGGATCGACGACGACGATCCGGCGACCGCCCGCACGCTGGAGTCGTGCGCGCACGCGGTGACCGGTCTGGCCCGGCAGGGGCTCATGGCGATGGTCGAACCGTTCATCTCCCGGCGCGAGGGCGGCCGGGTGCGCAACGTGCTCACCCCAGAGGCCATGACGCGGGCCGTCGCGATCGCCTCGGGGCTGGGCGCCACCTCGGCCCACACCTGGCTGAAAGTGCCGGTCGTGGACGAGATGGAGCGCGTGATGGCGGCCTCGACGCTGCCGGCGCTGCTGCTCGGCGGTGAGGTCACCGACGACCGGGACGCCGCCCTGGCGACCTGGCGCAAGGCCCTGGCGCTGCCCGGTGTGATGGGCATCGTGGCCGGCCGCACCCTGCTGTATCCGCCCGGAGACGACGTCGCGGCCGCAGTGGACGCGGCGGTGGAGGTCATGCCTTGACGAAGTACCACCTGCCCCAGGGAAGCACGGCGTCCGCGCCGTACGGTCTGGTCGTCACGCCGGAGACGGCGGGCTGGACCTATTCCGGGCTGCGAACGCTGGAGATCGACGGCGAGCACGTGTTCGGGACGGGAGAGGAGGAGATGCTCGTGCTACCGCTGAACGGCGGCTGCACGGTCGAGTGCGACGGCGCGACGTTCGAGGTCGCCGGGCGCGAGGACGTCTTCTCCCGCGTCACCGACTTCGTGTACGTGCCGCGCGAGGCCACCGTGCGCGTACGCGGGAGCGGGCGGTTCGCGCTGCCGTCGGCGCGGTGCGAACGGCGCCTGACCGCCCGGTACGTCCCGGCCGAGGATGTCCCGGTGGAGCTGCGGGGCGCGGGCGTCGCCAGCCGCCAGGTGAACAACTTCTGCACCCCGGAGGCCTTCCCGTACGCCGACAAGCTGATCGCCTGCGAGGTGATCACGCCGGGCGGCTGCTGGTCCTCCTACCCGCCGCACAAGCACGACGAGGCGCGTGAGGGCGAGTGCGAGCTGGAGGAGATCTACTACTTCGAGGTGGCCGGCGGCGGCATGGCCTACCAGCGGGTGTACGGCACCGAGGACCGGCCGATCGACGTGCTGGCCGAGGTGCGCACCGGAGACGTCGTGGTCATCCCGCACGGCTGGCACGGCCCGTCGATGGCCACACCGGGGTACGACCTGTACTACCTGAACGTCATGGCCGGTCCGGGAGCGGAGCGGCAGTGGCTGATCTGCGACGATCCCGCGCACGCGTGGATCCGTGAGACCTGGGCGGGGCAGGAACCCGACCCCCGCCTTCCCCTGACCTCGGCAGCGGAGTGATCATGAGGCTCACCACCGGACAGGCGATCGTCCGTTTCCTGGCGAACCAGTGGACCGAGCGCGACGGCGTACGGCAGCGGTTCTTCGCCGGCTGCTTCGGCATCTTCGGCCACGGCAACGTCGCGGGGATCGGCGAGGCACTGCTGGAGTACGGCAAGGACCTGCCGTACTACCAGGCGCGCAACGAGCAGGCGATGGTGCACACGGCCGTCGGCTTCGCGCGGGCGCACGACCGGCTGCGCGCGTTCGCGTGCACCAGCTCGATCGGGCCGGGCGCGACCAACATGGTGACCGGCGCCGCACTGGCGACGATCAACCGGATCCCGGTGCTGCTCCTGCCCGGCGACGTCTTCGCCACCCGCGTCGCCAATCCCGTGCTCCAGGAGCTGGAGGACCCACGCTCGTACGACGTGTCGGTCAACGACGCGTTCAAGCCGGTGTCACGGTTCTGGGACCGGATCAACCGGCCCGAGCAGCTCCCGTCGGCGCTGCTGGCCGCGATGCGGGTGCTGACCGATCCGGCCGAGACGGGTGCGGTGACCCTGGCGTTGCCGCAGGACGTGCAGGCCGAGGCGTACGACTGGCCCGAGGAGCTGTTCGCCGAGCGGGTCTGGCACGTGGCCCGGCCGGTGCCCGAGCCCGCCGCGCTCGCGCGGGCGGCCGAGCTGATCCGCGGCGCCGAGCGGCCGCTGATCGTGGCGGGCGGCGGAGTGATCTACTCCCGTGCCACGGAGGAGCTGCGCGCCTTCGCCGAGGCGACCGGCGTCCCGGTGGGGGAGACCCAGGCCGGCAAGGGCTCGCTGCCGTGGGACCACCCGCAGGCGGCCGGCGCGATCGGCGCCACCGGCACCACCGCGGCGAACGCCCTGGCCCGCGAGGCCGACGTGGTCATCGGCGTCGGCACCCGCTACAGCGACTTCACGACGGCCTCGCGCAGCCTCTTCGGGCGGGCCCGGTTCGTCAACCTGAACGTGGCCGCGTTCGACGCGGCCAAGCACGCCGGCACCTCACTGGTCGCCGACGCGGCGGCCGGCCTGGCGGCGCTGCGCGGCGCGCTGGAGGGCTGGTCGGTGCCCGAGGCGTACCGGGAGGAGACCCGCGAGCGCGTCGCCCGCTGGAACGCCGTCGTGGACGAGGCCTTCCGCCCGTCGGAGAACGGCCTGCCCGCCCAGTCGGAGGTGCTCGGCCTCGTGGGCGAGGCGGCGCGGGATCGCGACGTCGTGGTGTGCGCCGCGGGTGCGATGCCCGGTGACCTGCACAAACTGTGGCGGCCTCGGGACCCGAAGGGGTACCACGTCGAGTACGGCTACTCGTGCATGGGGTACGAGATCGCCGGCGGCCTGGGCGTGAAGATGGCCCTCGACGAGGGCGGCGACACCGGCCGCGAGGTGTTCGTCATGGTCGGCGACGGGTCGTACCTGATGATGTCCGGCGAGCTGGTCACGGCCGTGCAGGAGGGCGTCAAGCTCATCGTCGTCCTCGTGCAGAACCACGGCTTCGCCTCGATCGGCAACCTGTCGGAGTCGGTCGGCGCGCAGCGGTTCGGCACCCGTTACCGCTACCGCACCCCCTCGGGCCTGAACGGCGACGTGCTCCCCGTCGACCTCGCCGCCAACGCCGCGAGCCTCGGCGCACGGGTGTTCACCGCGCGCACCGCCCCGGAGCTGCGCGACGCCCTCGCCCGGGCCCGCGAGGAGTCCGGCACGACGGTCGTACACGTCGAGACCGACCCGCTGCGCCCGGCCCCGGACGGCGAGGCCTGGTGGGACGTCCCGGTCGCCGAGGTCTCGAGCCTGGACACCGTACGCGAGGCCCGCGCCCGTTATGAGAAGGACAAGCAGGAACAGCGCCCCTACCTGTGACCTGTGTAGGGAAAATCATCACAGATTGGGATTAAGGCCCAGATGGCTCGTCGCGTGACGCGCCATCTGGGCAGGAGACGCGGACGGGCAGGTCATGGTCTCGTGCGGCGAGCAGGCCGTCACCGGCGTCCCGTGCGCGTTCGACGGTCATGCGGTAGTAAGCGCGGGCCGTTCCGACATCGTGCATGTCCATGTGCGGCCACGCGGCGAATCCTGCCGCCTCGCTGACGTCGGCGGCGGCGACGTCGGCGGCGAACGGTGGCCGATGCGAGCGTGCGAGAATCAGTCGGATCGTGCTGCTTTCCACGTCCACGATGTCCGGCGGGGGATGCCTTCCAGGTCCCCGCGTCCGCTGCACCAGAGAAGTACCTGAACGGGGTCTCCATGCGAGGCGTCCGGAAACAGCCGTTTGAGTACGGCTGCGCTCAGCGGCGCGGGCGGCAGCCAGTCCACGGCCAGTCCTCGCGTGATGTCGTGGGTGTGCAGCAACGTTTCGGCGACGCCCATCGCTGCGAACCCCTCGGGGTCGCATGGACCCCAGTGCCAGGCTCGCAGGGTCGGGCCGGCTGTGGCCAACACGCTGCTCAAACGATTCCTGGAACAGCTCCCCCGGCGCCCAGCGTCCAGGTGGCGAGCGGGTTGCGGGTGGGCACCTCGGCAGCGTCCGGACGAAGCGCCGCACGGACGTAGATGATCGGGACGTCGCATGCCCGCACGGTCGGCGGGATCGCAGCCAGTGAGCGAACGACCACGGCGCCCGAGAGCGGCCGGTACCTCGCCCCGCGCCAGGATGGCCGCGGACCAGCTGCTGGTCAGGACGTTGTTGACACCGTCGGGAGCCCGGAGATTCGATCGGGTGCGAGGGCTCGATCGAGTGCGGCCTGGCAGTGCAGCGTGGTAGTCGGGAAGACGGGGACGTCGAGGTGTTCCCGGCTGATGCTGAGTTCGAGTTCCGTGCACCCGAGGACGATGCCTTCGGCTCCGCCGGCGACCAGTGATCGGGCGATGGCGAGCAGTTGGTCACGGGACGAGGGTTCGACTCGTCCGACGCACAGCTCGTCGTAGATGATCCGCTGCACGGTCTGCCGGTCCGTGTCATCCGGGGTAAGGGTCTGGATGCCATGCATCGCGAGCCGATCGCGGTAGAAGGACTGCTCCATCGTGTACTTCGTGGCCAGCAACCCCACTCGCGTCAGCTTGGCGGCGGTGACGGCCTTGGCGGTGACATCGCCGAGGTGCAGCACCGGGATCGTGACAGCCTCAGCGACCTCGTCATAGACCTTGTGCATCGTGTTCGTCGCGATGAGGACGAACGCCGCGCCCGCGGCCTGGAGCGATCGAGCCTCCCGGACCAGCGCGTCTGCTGCGGCGGACCAATCGCCGTCCGCCTGCATCCGTTCGATCAGTGCGAAGTCCACGGTCGCCACCCGCAGTCGGGCAGAGTGCAGCCCGCCGAGCCGGGCCCTCGCGCCGTTGTTCAGCAGCCGCAGGTATTCCGCCGTCGACTCCCAGCTCATACCGCCGATGACCCCAATAAGTTCCATGGCAGCCATGGTGCGCCGCCGAACCTGAAAGAAAAAGAGTGACTTCGTGACGGCACCTGTCACCATTCATGACATGGGACACCTGCTCGACCTCGACCCTCGAAGCCTTGTCGTGCTCCATCTCATCGAACGCACCGGCTCCATGTCCGCTGCGGCACGTGAGCTCGGCTGGACCCATCCAGCCATCAGCCAGCACGTGAAGCGACTCGAACGTTCCGCCGGCTGTGCCCTGGTCGAGCGATCCGGGCGGGGAGTCCGACTCACCTCGGCCGGTACCGTCCTCGCCCGTCACGCAGCTGAGATCGCTGCCTCCTTGACCGCCGCCCGGGACACCCTGCCCGACCTGGCGCGCGGCCACGCACCGCGGCTTCGGGTGGCCGCGTTCCCGACGGCGTGCGCCACCCTGCTCGTCGACGCCATCACCTCACTCACCGGTACGGAACCGAACCTGCGGGTCGATGTGCGACAAGCAGAACCCCCTGAGGCCCTGGCAGCCTTGGACGACGGGGCAGCCGATGTGGCGGTCACCTTCCACGACGAGCCACCCCAAGGCGCACGGGTGACGATCCTTGGACGTGATCCCGTCCTTGTCGCGCTCCCCGCCAAGCACGCGCTGGCCACGACCGAAGCGGTGGCCGTAAAGGATCTCGACACGGCCACGGTCATTGCCGGGTGTCCCGTCTGCCAAGAACGGTTCATCCGGCACTGCGCACGCGAGTCCGTCCACCCCACTCTGCACCATCAGGTGACCGACGACTACGTGCTGATGCAGGCGATGGTGGCAGCCGGACAAGGCGCGGCCATACTTCCCGAACTCTCCCTCGCCGCCCACCGACGCCGCGACATAACCGTGCTTCCGCTAGACCCACCCCTGTACCGCGAGATCGCGGTCTGGCTCCCGGCAGAGCGACCCACCCCACCCTCCGCTCGGCAACTGCTCGACGAGCTGACCCGGCGCGGACCTCTCGGCGCGACGCCGCCAACCACGGCGTCATCAACGCCGGCGCCGGTGGGCGGCGAGAAGCGCCTGCTGACTGATCAGTGATCGACGGCGCTAAGGCAACGACGTCATGACCCGCGACAGCCGGCGGTGGGCACGCCACCCCGCTTGGCAAGCAGGAACAGCGGCCTTACCTCTAGTCTCCGGACATGGATCCCGAACAGTCCCGTCGGGACGGCGCCCACCGGGGCGCGGACGCCGCTCCGGCGCGCGCCGTCCGCCGCAGGCGGCCCCGGTTACCGCGGAACCGGACGCTCGTCATCACGCTGTGCCTGACCGTGGCGGCCGGGTTCGTCGTCACGATCGGCGTGCTCGGACACTCCGGCGCCGCGGGCTGTCCCCGGACCCCGCTGCCGGAGGGACGGGTGAGAGAGCAGAGCCGATATCGCGCGGTTGACGCGAAGCAGCTCATTCCCGGAACCCCGCGGAGCCTCGTCATCTGCCGCTACGGAGGCTCGGAGAGCACCGGATGGAACCTGAGGCTGCGGTCGGGCCTCTCGGTCGATCACCGCGACATCGCTCGTGTGGTGCAGGGGGTGAGAGTCCCGTTGAAACCCGGCGATCACTCGTGCCCCCTGCTGGCGACCATGCGGCACACCTCGCTGATCGCCGGATACACCGACGCTCCCGACCTGGTGGCCTCGATCAGCGACGGCTGCGGAACCCTCGGCAACGGAATCCTGCGCGCCTACTTCGCCTCGGGCGCCGCGAGGTCGGCGCTCTTCGCGTCGCTGCCCCACGGCTGAGACGTTCTCGGTCCGGCGTCACGCCCGCCGTCCGACGGTCAGCCGGCCGACGAAGGTGGCGGTGAGCGTCGGCGAGCCGAGCGACTCCAGCCGGTGCCGTACGCGGGCGAGGAACTCGGCGCGCCGCGCCTCGCCGAGCGCGTCGGTGCCCGACTGTGTGGCCAGGTTGGCGAGGTAGTCATCGGCGCTGTAGCGGACCTGGAAGGGGTAGCGCAGGCTCGCCGTCTCCTCGAAGAGGCTCCGCGCCTCGGGGGGAAAGTGCCACGGACCGATCCGTTCCGGCGGCGGCGGAGGGCTGCCCTCGAACTCCACGGCCCGGTAGTCCTCCTGCACCTCCGTCCAGAAGGGTTCGGCGTCCGCGGGCCGTGCCCACCGGCATTCGGCCACGGCCATGGCGCCCCCGGGGCGCAGCAGCGCGTGCGGCTTGGCGTAACGGAGCGCCGGGTCGATCCAGTGCAGGGAGTTCACGGCCACCACCGCGTCGACCGGAGTGTCGTCCCGTGGCCGCCAGTCCTCGAACAAGCAGGTCACCACCTCGGCGGTGGGGAATCCGGCCAGCCGACGGCGGGCGACGGCGGCCAGCCCGGCGCCCGGCTCGACGGCGGTGACGGCCAGGCCGCGCCGGGCGAGCGGCACGGTCGCCTGTCCCGTACCGCAGCCGATCTCGACCACCCGGTCACCCGCCCGGAGCCCGGCCCGGTCGATCAGGTCGTCGAACAGCCGGGGCGGGCACACCGGCCTCGTGCGCTGGTAGTCCTCTGCCGCGCGGTCGAAACCGGCGCGCAGGTCGTGACGCCTCGCGTCATCCTCCATGGCCCATCGCCTCCAGCGGAATTATCTTGTTAGATCCGATCAATCCCTCGTAACCGAACAGAGACGGTCTGCGCTGGTCCGGCGCCCGGCGGAGCCGGTACCCTCACGCCAGCCGCGGCTGGACCGTACCCCCCGGGGCGTCGCACCCTCGGCGCACGCCCCATGCGGTCGGTGCCGCGGTCGATGCGTGCCCCCGAGAGGAGACCGACAGTCATGAAGCGGACGGTGATCGCCGCGGCCCTGGCCGGGCTGCTGGCGCTGAGCGCGTGCAGCAGTTCGGGCGGGAAGAAGGCCGACGAACAGGCGACCAAGGCACTGAGCGGCAGCGGCGGTCCCCGGCTCAAGATCGCCATGGTCACGCACTCGGCTCAGGGCGACGCGTTCTGGGACATCGTGCAGAAGGGGGCGCAGTCGGCGTCCGCCAAGGACAACGTGCAGTTCCTGTACGCCGCGGACCCGGACGGGGGCAAGCAGGCGCAGCTCGTGCAGTCCTACATCGACCAGCACGTCGACGGCATCATCGTCACGCTGGCCAAGCCGGACGCGCTCAAGGACGTCGTCGCCAAGGCCGTCGCGGCCAAGATCCCGGTCGTGACGATCAACTCCGGCGCGGAGGAGTCCGCCAAGTTCGGCGCGCTGGCCCACTTCGGCCAGGACGAGAGCATCGCCGGTCAGGCGGCCGGTGAGCAGCTCAACAAGGCCGGGATCAAGAAGGCCGTCTGCCTGATCCACGAGCAGGGCAACGTCGGCCTCGAGGCCCGCTGCGCCGGTGCGAAGAAGACCTTCTCCGGCCAGATGCAGAACCTCTTCGTGCAGGGCGCGAACATGCCGCAGGTGAAGTCGGCGGTGACCGCCAAGCTTCAGGCCGACAAGGGCATCGACGGCATCCTGGCCCTGAACGCCCAGATCGCGCTGACCGCCGTCGACGCCGCCAAGGGCGCCGGGAGCAAGGCCAAGGTCGCCACGTTCGACATGAACAAGGACCTGGTGTCGGCGATCAAGGACGGCCGCATCCAGTTCGCCGTCGACCAGCAGCCGTACCTGCAGGGCTACGAGGCCGTCGACGAGCTGTGGCTGTACAAGCGCAACGGCGACATCCTCGGCGGCGGCCAGCCGGTGCTCACCGGGCCGGCGATCGTCGACAAGTCCAACGCGGACGCCGTCGCACCGTACGCGGACCGGGGCACCCGATAAGGACGGGAGACTCATGACCATCGCACCGTCCGCGCCCGCCGTGGACGAGCGCCTCGCGGCCCGTTCGTCGTTCCGCAGGCTGCTGGGGCGGCCGGAGATCGGCTCCCTCATCGGCGCCATCGTCTTGTTCGTCTTCTTCTCGCTGGTCGCCGACGCGTTCCTGCGCGCCTCGTCGTTCTCGACCGTGCTGTACTCCAGCGCGTCGATGGGCATCATGGCCGTGTCGGTGTCGCTGCTGATGATCGGCGGGGAGTTCGACCTGTCCGCGGGGGTGATGGTCACCTCCTCCGCGCTGATCGCGTCGATGTTCAGCTACGAGCTCACGCTGAACGTCTGGGTGGGCGTGGCGGTCTCCCTCGTGGTGACCCTGGCGCTCGGCTTCCTCAACGGCCTGCTGTACGTCAAGACCGGGCTGCCGAGCTTCATCGTGACGCTCGGCACCTTCTTCATGCTGGCCGGCCTCAACCTGGGCTTCACCAAGCTGATCACGCACAACGTCGCGACGCCGTCGATCGAGGACATGGACGGGTTCGCCCAGGCCCGCGACGTGTTCGCCCGCGACTTCACGATCGGCGGCGTCCAGGTGAACATCAGCGTGCTGTGGTGGATCGTGTTCGTGGCCATCGCGACGTGGCTGCTGCTGCGCACCCGCTCGGGCAACTGGATCTTCGCGGTCGGCGGGTCGGCCGCCAGCGCCCGCGCGGTCGGCGTGCCGGTCACCCGGACGAAGATCGCCCTGTTCATGGGCGTGTCCTTCACGGCGTGGTTCTACGGGATGCACATCCTGTTCAACTTCAAGTCCGTGCAGTCCGGGGAGGGCGTCGGCAACGAGTTCTTCTACATCATCTGCGCGGTGGTCGGCGGCTGCCTGCTGACCGGCGGGTACGGCTCGGCGATCGGCGCGGCCATCGGGGCCTTCATCTGGGGCATGACGAGCAACGGCATCGTGTACGCCGAGTGGAACCCGGACTGGTTCAAGTTCTTCCTCGGCGCGATGCTGCTCGCCGCCACCGTGGTCAACCTGGTCGTACGGCGCCGGGCGGAGGCAGGGAAATGAGCGAGCACACCGCAGCGAGCGGAGCGGCCGGTCGAGGTACGAGGCCGTCCGCGGAGCGAGTGAGGTGGGTGAGCGAATCATGAGCACGAGCGAGGTGAACGAGGACGTCGCGGTGGGCGCGGGTACGCCGCTGGTCGAGCTGGAGGGCGTCGGCAAGCGGTACGGCAACATCATCGCGCTGCGCGACATCGACCTGGAGGTGAGCGCGAGCGAGATCACCTGCGTGCTCGGTGACAACGGCGCGGGCAAGTCCACGCTGATCAAGATCGTCGCCGGCCTGCACCGGCACGACGAGGGCGTGTTCCGGGTCGAGGGCGAGCGGGTTTCGTTCGGATCGCCTCGCGAGGCGCTCGAACGCGGCATCGCGACGGTCTACCAGGACCTGGCCGTCGTGCCGCTCATGCCGGTGTGGCGCAACTTCTTCCTCGGCTCGGAGAAGCGCACCGGCGTCGGCCCGTTCAAGCGGCTCGACACCTCGTTCATGCGGTCGACGGCCAAGCGGGAACTCCTCGACATGGGGATCGACCTGCGCGACGTCGACCAGCCGATCGGCACGCTGTCGGGCGGCGAGCGCCAGTGCGTCGCGATCGCCCGCGCGGTGTACTTCGGCGCGAAGGTGCTGATCCTGGACGAGCCGACCGCCGCGCTCGGCGTCAAGCAGGCGGGCGTCGTGCTCCGCTACATCGCCCAGGCGCGCGAACGCGGTCTCGGCGTCATCTTCATCTCCCACAACCCCCACCACGCGTACCCGGTGGGAGACCGGTTTTTGCTGCTCAAACGTGGTCGTACTCTCGGATACCACACCAAAGGGGACATCACCCTCGCCGAGCTGACCGCGGAGATGGCGGGCGGCGCGGAGCTGGAGGAGCTCGCGCACGAGCTGGAGAGCGCGGGCGTCGAGGGCGCACCGGAGCTGCGCGAGGACGCCCGCGACCTCGGCCTGTCCGACTGACCGATCCATCCACCCGCCCTGTCCGGTTCGTGCCGGGCAGGGCGGTTTTGTATTGTTACACCCATTGACATTGGACCTGCGTTCCAACTACAAGTTACTTATGGAACAAGGGTTCAACTCCATGGGCAGCGCTCAGCTCGAACGCTCGCTCGACATCCTTGAGCTGCTCGTACGCTCCGGCGGTCCGCGGCGGCTCGCCGAGATCGTCGACGAGGTCGGCGGGCCGAAGGCCACGATCCACCGTCTGCTGTCCACGCTCCAGGCGCGGGGCTACGTCACCCAGGAGCCGCGGACGTCCCTCTACTCCGCCGGCGTCCGCTGCTTCGAGCTCGGCAGCATGTGGGTGCAGAACCTCGACATGCGCGCCGTCGCCGCTCCCCTCCTCGCGCAGCTGAACGAGGAGACCGGGGAGACGATCCACCTCGCGGTCTACGACCACGGTGACGTCGTCTACATCGAGAAGCTGGAGAGCCGCCAGCCGGTCGTGGCCAAGTCCTACGTGGGCCGCCGCTGCCCGGCCACGTGCGTGGCCACCGGCCGGGCGCTGCTCGCCTTCGAGCCCGCCGAGGAGATCGAACGCGTCCTGACCGGCCCCCTGCCGGCCTACACCGCCGACTCGGTGACCGACCCGGCCGCGCTCGCCGATCTCCTGGCGGCCGTCCGCGACGAGGGACACGCGGTCAACCACGGCAGCTACCGCGAAGGGGTCGGCGGCGTCGCCGCACCGATCCGCGACCACACCGGGAGGGTCGTGGCCTCGGTCGGCATCTGCCTGCCCGAGCAGCGCTTCGGCCCCGACCGCTTCCCCGAGCTCCGCGACCGTACGGTCGCCACGGCCGTCGCCGTCTCACGGGCGCTGGGCGGCCCGGCGTCGCTGGTCACCGCCGCCCGGAATGACGCCTGAGACCCCCCGAGGAGCCGTGATGATCCCCCCGCGGAACCCGTCCGTGACCCGCCGGTCCCTGCTCGGCGGCGGCCTGTCGGCGATGGCGCTCGCCGCGGCCGGCTGCGGCTCGGCCGAGGGCCTGACCGTCGCCTCGGACGGCCGGGCCTCGATCCGGATCCTGGCGTTCCGTGCCCCCTCGCTCGGCGCCTTCCTCCCGGCCGTGATCAAGAGCCAGGGCATCGACGTCGCGCACAACCTGCGTGTCTCCTACGCCTACGCCACCCCGGACAACTACAACACCGAGTTCGCCTCCGGGCACTACGAGGTCGGCGCCAGCGCCGCCCTGCTGTCGGAGGCGCTGCGCACCGAACGCGGCGTCGCCGTGAGCTACCTGTTCAACCTGTTCGACTACTTCACCGCGGTCGTCACCTCCGACCCCGCCATCCGCGGGCTGGGAGACCTGCGCGGCCACAGCCTCGCCGCGGCGACCGGCACGACGAACCACGCGATGTTCGAGTGGTTCGCCCGCCAGGCCGGGCTCGACCTGCACAAGGTCGAGCTGCTCAACCAGACCACCGCCGGCCTGTCGACCATGGCCCTCATGGGGCGGGCCGACGCCACCGAGATCTGGGAGCCCGCCTACTCCTCGCTGCGGCACGCCAAACCCGGCATCCGCACCCTGGACCTGGGCCTGCCCAACTGGCAGCGGGCGTTCGGCACCGACCAGATGCCCTACCTCGGCCTGGCCGCCCACACGGCGTGGGCGCGGTCCCACCCGGACACCGTCGCCACCCTCTACAAGATCTACTCCGACGCCGCCACCTTCACCCGGCGCGAGCCGGCGAAGGCCGCCAAGGCCATCGCCGCCGCGATCCCCAAGGGCAAGCCCGCCACGATCCAGGCGCTCATCGAGGACAACGCCCGCCTGCGCCTCAACGTACGGCCCGCCGCCCAGCTCACCGCCGGCATCGGCGCCGTGTTCGACGCCGGACGCCAGACCGGTTACCTGACCAAGAATCCACCTGCCGGAATCGTCTACCGGGGGCTCTGATGGCCACCTCAACCGTCACGCCGCCGCCCAAGGCGGCCTCCACCACCGACTCCCGACCCGCCCGGCGCCGGTTCCGCGACCCGAGCATGCCGATCCTGATCGTCGTGCTGCTCGCGGTGTGGGCGATCGTGTCGCGCTTCACGCCCGAGTACGACGTGCCGAGCATCTCCAGCGTCGCCCGCGAGCTCGGCGACATCCTCACCTCGGGCGACTCGCTGAGCAGCCTCTTCACGACGCTGCTGCGCGTGTTCGCCGGGTTGGCCGCGTCCTTCGTCGTCGGGCTGGCCCTCGGCCTTCTCATGGGCGGCCGTCGGTTCGCCGCCCGCTACCTGCTGCCGCCGGTCCGCTTCGTCCAGGGCATCCCGTCCCTGTCCTGGGTGATCATCGCGGTGATCTGGTTCGCCAACGTGGAGTTCCGGATCTGGTTCGTGATGTTCGTCGTCACGCTGCCGGGGTTCGTGCTGCAGACGTACGACTCCTATCGGGCGGTGCCCGCGGAGCTGCGCGACATGGCGCGGTCCTTCCGGCCGGGCCGGTGGGCGCTGTTCCGCGAGCTCACGCTGCCGGCCATCACGCCGGGGATCTTCACCGCGTGGAAGGTCAACCTCGGGCTCGGCATCCGGATGGTGCTGGTCGCCGAGCTGGTCGGCGCGACTGTCGGGGTGGGCGCGCAGCTCCTGACCGCGCAGCAGCTGTTCGACATGGCGTCGGTGGTCTCGTGGACCCTGTTGCTCGCCGTCTGCATGCTGATCGTCCAGGGCGTCGTCGAACTCGTCGAGGCGTGGGCGCTGCGCTACCGGCCGTCCGCCGCCGGTCACACCCGCGCGTCCGTCACCACCCCGTCACAGAAGGGCTGATCGCCATGCCCGTCATCGAGTTCACCGGCGTCGAGAAGGCCTTCGTCGACCACCGCGCGGTGCACGATCTGACCTTCGGCATCGAGGAGGGCGAGCTGGTCAGCGTCGTCGGTGTCACCGGCTGCGGCAAGTCGACCACGTTCAACCTGATCCTCGGCCTGTTCCCGCCCAGCGAGGGCACGGTACGGGTCGCGGGGCACGACCCGTACGCGGAGTTCGACTGGTTCCGCCGTCGTGTCGCGGTGGTGTTCCAGGACGCGCGCCTGCTGCCGTGGCGTACCGCCCTGCAGAACGTCTGCATCGGGATGCGGTTCGCCGGGATCCCCAAGGACCAGTGGCAGGACCGCGCACGCGACTGGCTGGCGCGCCTCGGCCTCGCCGGGCGGGAGAACGCCTACCCGCACCAGCTCTCCGGCGGGCAGCGGCAACGCGTCTCGCTGGCACGCGCCTTCTCCGTCGACCCGGAGATCATCCTGTGCGACGAGTCGTTCTCCGCGCTCGACGAGATCACCGCACAGGGGCTGCGGCGGGAGTTCGTCGACCTGGTGCGCGAAGGCGGCAAGACCGGCGTCGTCATCACGCACTCGCTCGCCGAGGCGCTGACGCTCGGCAGCCGCATCCTCGTGCTGCGCCCGCCCGGACACCTCGCCGACGATATCGCCGTGCCCTCCGACCCGGACCCGGCCGCGCTGGAGGCGCTGCGCGCGCGGGTGCTGGCCGGCATGACCCCGGAAGGCGGCACGGAGTGACGGTGCTGAACCACGTGAGCGCCGGACCCGACGGCGACACGGCCGTGGTGTTCCTGCACAGCCTCGGCACCGACCACCGGATGTGGCGCGACCAGGCCGAGGCGCTGGGGACCCGGCACCGGGTGGTGCTGCCGGACAGCCGCGGGCACGGCGGCTCCGCCTGGACCGGCCCGCCGGCCGTCGGCGACTGGGTGACCGACCTGGACGGCGTTCTGGACGCCGCCGGCGTACGGCGGGCCGTGCTCGTCGGGCTCTCCCTCGGCGGCATCCAGGCCATCGCGTACGCCGCCGCGCACCCCGGCCGGGTGTCCGCGCTCGTCGTCGCCGACAGCTTCGCCGCCCTCGACCCGGAGGTCGCCACGGCCAAGGCCGAGGGGCTGGCCGGGCAGGCGCTGTCGGAGGGCACCGCCGCGCTCGCCGACACCTACGTCGCGGACACCTTCACGGTCTCGCCGCTGCCACCGGGAGCCGAGGTGGTGCGGTCCGCGATCGCCGGCATGGACGCCGAGGCGTACGCGGCGACCGCCCGCGCCTGCTTCGGCGCCCGGGTGGAGGACCGGCTCGGCGCGGTCCGGGCGCCCACGCTGGTGCTGTGGGGCGACCGGGACCGCAAGACGCCGCGCGCGCTGTCCGAGCGGATCGCCGCCGGCATCGAGGGTGCCGAGCTCGCCGAGGTCCCCGGCGCGGGCCACCTGTCCAACCTGGAGAACCCCGCGGAGTTCACGCGCCTCGTGGCCGGCTTCGCCGACGGAAGGAGCTGACGTGGGCAGCCGACATGAGGTCTCCCTGGTCGTCAACGGCGAGGAGCGCCGCGGCACGGCGCCCGCGCGGACGAGCCTCGCCGACTTCCTGCGCGACACCCTGGGCCTGACCGGCACACATCTGGGCTGTGAGCAGGGCGTCTGCGGCGCCTGCACGGTGCTGCTCGACGGCGCGCCGGTCCGCTCCTGCATCGTGCTGGCGGTCCAGGCCGAGGAGCGCGAGGTCACCACGATCGAGGGCGTCGGCGGGCCGGACGCCCTGAGCCCGGTGCAGGAGGCGTTCTGCGAGACCCACGCCCTGCAGTGCGGCTACTGCACCTCCGGCATGGTGCTGGCCGCGCAGGCGCTGCTGGACGCCGACCCCGACCCCTCCCGCGAGGCGATCGACGAGGCGCTCGGCGGCAACATCTGCCGCTGCACCGGCTACGTACAGATCCGCGCGGCGGTCGAACGCGCCGCGCGGACGCTCGCGGAGGAGGCCGTGCCGCATGAGTGAGTCCTACCGCTGGGTGTCCCGGCCGGGGAACATCCGTGAGGACCGGCGTTTCGTCACGGGCCGGGGGCGCTACGTCGCCGACATCACGCCGCCGGGCACCCTTCACGTCGGCCTGGTCACCAGCCCGTACGCGCACGCCCGCATCACCGGCGTCGACGCGTCGGAGGCCCTCGCGCTGGACGGCGTGGTCGCCGTGCTGACCGGTGCGGAGCTGGCCAAGGACACCGATCCACTGCGCCAGTACCTCGCGGTTCCGGAGGTCCAGTGGCGGCCGCTCGCCGCCGAGGAGACCCGGTACGCCGGGGAGTGGGTGGCCGCCGTGGTCGCCGAGTCGCGGGCGGTCGCCGAGGACGGGGCCGAGCTCGTCTCCGTCGACTACGAACCGCTGGAGGCGGTGCTCGACCCCGAGGTCGCGGCGGCCCCCGACGCGCCGCTCGTCCACCCGGCCCACGGCACGAACGTCATGGCGCACCGGGAGTTCCGGTGGGGTGAGGTGGACGCGGCGTTCGAACAGGCCGCCGGCACGTCCCGCGTCCGGTGCCGCTGGAACCGCAACTCCACGGTGCCGATCGAGACCTTCGGCGTGGTCGCCTCCTGGGACCGGACGCGCGACCTGCTCGACGTCTGGGCCTCCATCCAGATGCCGCAGTTCCCCGACCAGCTCGCGCACGCCCTGCGCATCCCCACGAACCAGGTGCGCGTGCACTTCGACGTCGACGTCGGCGGCAGCTACGGCGTCAAGCGCGGGATCAAGCACGGCGTGCTCACCGGCTACCTGTCGCGGATGCTCGGCGTGCCGGTGAAGCTCATCGAGGACCGCACCGAGAACATGCACGGCGGCGACTTCCACGGTCCCGACCGGATCTTCGACGTCGAGCTCGCCTACACCGCCGACGGCGTCTTCACCGGCATCCGCATCGACGTGATCGACGACGAGGGCGCCTACCCCGGCCGGTCGCCGCTCCAGCTCGCCAAGCCCATCGGCGCCATCGTCGGCCCGTACCGGATCGGCGGCGTCGCCTACAACGCCACCGCCGTCGTGACGAACAAGACCGGGCAGGTGGCGGTGCGCGGGTTCGGCCAGTCGCCGACGAACTACGCGATCGAGGCCGCGGTGGACGCGGCAGCGCGTGACCTGGGCGTCGACCGGCTGGAGCTGCGGCGCCGCAACTTCATCCAGCCCGAGGAGTTCCCGTACCGGATTCCCAGCGGCACCGAGTACGACTCCGGGGACTACCCGGCCGTGCTCGACAAGGCGGAGGCGCTCGCCGACCTGGCCGCGCTGGAGGCCCGCCGCGACGAGATCCGCGCCTCCGGGCGCCTGGCCGGCATCGGCGTCGCGACGTGCCTGGAGCCCGGCGGCGGCAACGCGATCTTCGAGAACGTCATGAACCCGGCCAATGACAAGACGACCTTCCCGGAGGGCTGCCGGCTCCGCGTCGACGCCGACGGCCAGGTCACCGCGGTCATCGGGATCTCCTCCGCCGGCCAGAGCCACGACACGATGGTCTCCACCCTCGTGGGGGAGGAGCTGGGCCGCGACCCGCGGACGATCGCGGTGATCCGGGCCGACTCGCTCACCGGGATGCCCTCCCAGAGCCCGGTGGGCAGCCGGATGACGATCGTCCTCGGGCAGGCGATCCGCGGCGCCGCCGACGAGCTGAAGGCCAAGGTCGCCGCGATCGGCGCGCACAACCTCGGCGTGTCACCCGATGAGGTCGGGTACGACGGCGGCGAGGTGTTCGTCCGTACGGACCCGGACCGGCGGCTCGGCTGGCGGGAGATCGCCGTGATCGCCCACCGGAAACAGCACCGGATGCCGCCGGGGATCCAGCCCGGCCTGGAGGTCGTCCACGTGGCGCACACGCCGCGGTCCGGCACCCTGGCCGCTCCGGACGGCACCGTGCAGCTCTACCCCTGCTACTCGTTCGAGGCCCACTTGGTGCTCGCGGCGATCGACCCGGGCACCGGCCGGGTCGAACTCGACCGCTACTTCATCGCGCACGACTGCGGCACCGTGATCAACCCGGACGTCGTACGCGGGATGGTGTACGGCGGCACCGCGCACGGGATCGGGGTCGCGCTGTACGAGCAGTTCGCCTTCAGCCCGGACGGACAGCCGCTCACCACGTCCTTCATGGACTACCTGCTGCCCAGCGCCCACGAGGTCCCCGACATCGCCGACGCCGAGCACTGCACCCCGTCGCCGTTCACCAGCCTGGGGCAGAAGGGCGCCGGGGAGGCCGGCTACATGGGCGCTCCCGCCGCCGTGGCCGGCGCCGTCAACGACGCGCTCGCCGCGCGCGGCGCACCACCGATCCACGCACTGCCCATCAAGCCGAGCGACGTCTGGTCGGCGCTGCGGGCGACCGAAGAACAAGGAGAGAAATGACCGATATGCCGGTGACCGATATCCACGCACACCTCGTGCCCCGCGGGCTGCTGGAGGATCTGGCCGCGGGCCGCGTGCGGTTCCCGCATGTCGAGGTGCGCCCGCACGAGGCCACGCACGTCGTCAGCTTCGCCGGCGGAACGCCCACCCGGCCGATCGCACCCGGCCTCGTCGACCTGGAGCGGCGCCGGAACTGGCTCACCGAGCAGGGGGTCGGCCGCCAGATCGTCGGCGGCTGGCTCGACATCTTCGGCTACGACCTGCCCGCCGACGAGGGCGCCGACTGGTCCACGTGCCTGACCGAGGCGATCGGCGAGGAGGCCGGCGCCGACGACCGGCTCGTCGGGCTGGGCACGGTGCCGCTGCAGGACCCCGGACGCGCGGCCGAGGCGCTCGCGGCCTGCCGCGCCGCCGGTCTGCCCGGCGTCATGATCGCCACCCGGGCGGGCGGGCGTGAACTCGACGACCCGGCCTTCACCCCCTTCTGGGAGGCCGCCGACGCGACCGGCGCGGTCGTCCTGCTGCATCCGGGCTTCGGCGGCGCCAGCGCGCGATACCAGGACTTCGGGCTGGTCAACGGGCTCGCCCGCCTGGAGGACAGCACCGTGACGCTCGCGCGGCTGCTGTACGCGGGCGTCCCGGCGCGGCACCCGGGCGCGCGGATCGTCGTCGCGCACGGCGGCGCCGCCCTGCCGTACGTCCTCGGCCGGCTGGTCCGCAACCACCTCATCAACCCCGAAGGCACCGCCGACCCGCTGGAGTCGTTCGGCCGGCTGTACTTCGACAGCGTCGTGTTCGACCCGGCCGCGCTGGAGTTCCTCGTCGGCAAGGTCGGTGCCGAGCGGGTCCTGCTCGGCTCGGACTACCCCTTCCCGATCGGCGACCTCACGCCGCGCCAGGTGGTCGACCGGGCGGAGCTGAAGGACGGCGATCGGTCCGAGATCCTGGGCGGCGCCGTCGCGCGGCTCCTGTCGTCATGAAGCCGGTCGACTTCACGCTGCACCGCCCGGCCACGACGGACGAGGCGGTCGCGCTGCTCGCCGAACACTCCGCGGACGTCAAGGTGCTGGCGGGTGGCCAGAGCCTGCTGCCGTTGCTGAACTTCCGGCTCGCTCGTCCGGAGCACCTGGTCGACCTCGGGCGGATCGCGGCACTGGCCGAGCTGCGGCGTACGCACGACGAACTGGTGGTCGGCGCCATGGTCGTCCAGGCGCGGGCCGAGGCTTCCCCGGCCGTCGCGGCGCACGCCCCGCTGCTCGCCGCGGCGTTTCCCAACATCGCCCATCCGCCGATCCGCAACCGGGGCACCGTCGGCGGCAGCCTCGCGCACGCGGACCCGGCCGCCGAGCTGCCGGCCGTCGCCCGGGCGCTCGACGCGGTGTTCGTCGCCGCCGGGCCGCGCGGGCGACGCGAGATCGCGGCCCGGGACTTCTTCCGCACCCACCTCACCACCGACCTGGAGGCGGACGAGCTGCTCGTGGCGGTCCGCTTCCCCCGCGCCGCCCCGCGCACCGGCGCCGCGTTCGAGGAGGTGGGGCGCAGGCGCGGCGACTTCGCGCTGGTCGGCGTGGCCGCGCAGGTCACCCTGGACGACGGCCTGCTCGCCGACGTACGGGTCTGCCTGACCGGCGTGGCGTCGACGCCGTACCGCGCCACCGAGGCGGAGGAGCTGCTCCGCGGGCGCCCGCCGGAGCCCGCCGAGCTGACCCGCGCCGCCGACGCGGTCCGCGACACCGTCACGCCGAGCGACGACCTGCACGCGACCGCCGGCTACCGGAAGGACGTGGCCGGCACCCTGCTGACCCGCGCCATCAGCGCCGCCTGCCGCCGTGCCGTACCCGAGGAGAACTGAATTGATCTACGAACTACGTGAGTACGTGGCCGTGCCCGGCCGCGCCGACGCGCTGCACGCGCGCTTCGCGGACCACACGCTCGGCCTGTTCGCCCGGCACGGGATGCGGGTCGCCGGATTCTGGACCGACCGGGCGGACCGCGACCGCGTCGTCTACCTGCTGGCCTTCCCGGACGCCGACGCCCAGCGCGCGGCGTGGGCCGCGTTCCAGGCCGACCCCGACTGGCAGCGGGTGAAGGCGGAGAGCGAGGCGGACGGAAAGATCGTCGCGGAGATGCACAGCCGCACGCTGGACCGCGCGCCGTACTGGCCGCACGAGACCGTGAGCTCGGAGGGCGGGCGATGAGACTCGAGAACACCTTCCGCGTGCCGCTGCCGGTCGAGCGGACCTGGGAGCTGCTGACCGACCTGCCCCGGATCGCGCCCTGCCTGCCGGGAGCGCACCTGGACGACGTCGTCGACGGCGAGTACCGGGGCGGCCTGTCCACCAAGATCGGCCCGATCACGGCCCGCTACCGGGGGACCGCCCGCTTCGTCGAGCGCGACGACGTCGGCCACCGCGGCGTCATCGAGGCACGGGGCCGCGAGGAGCGCGGCGCCGGCACCGCCGCCGCCACGGTGACCGCGACCCTGCACCCGGACGGCGACGGCACCCGCGTCGAGGTCGCCACCGAACTCTCGATCAGCGGCCGGGCCGCCCAGTTCGGCCGCAGCCTGTTCAGCGAGGTCAGCGCCGCGCTGATGGCCCAGTTCGCGAGCCGGCTGGAGGCGATGGCACGGGAGGGGACGACGGCAGCGCCCGCGCCGGTCGCCGACGGGCCGGGGGAGAGCCTCGACCTCGCCGCGACGGTGGTCGTCCCCGTGCTGCGCCGCGCCGCGATCCCCGCCGTCACCGCCGTGCTCGCCGGCCTGGCCGGCCTCGTCGTCGGCCGCTGGAGCGCCCACCGGGGATCTCGTGGCGGTGTCGAATTCGCCGGTGGTCGTTCGTGTAGGGGGTGACGGGGCCGCGCAGGGCGGCCTGCGGCACGAAGGGACCAGGTGCGATGCGTTCGATCACCGCCACGATGTTCGTCACCCTCGACGGAGTGGTGCAGGGACTCGGCCGCCCGGATGAGGACACCAGCGGCGGCTTCGCCCACGGGGGCTGGGGCCCGCGGTACAACGACGAGGTGATGGGCCGCGAGCTGGCCAAGGGCATGGCCAAGCCCGGCGACATGCTGTTCGGGCGCTCGACCTGGCAGGACTTCACCACCGCGTGGGGACGCGCGACCGACGGCAACCCGTTCACCGCGCACATGAACGCGGCCACGAAGTACGTCGTGTCGAGAACGCTCGAGAACGCCGACGCCTGGCAGAACTCGATCCTGCTGCGCGGCGAGGCCGTCGAGACGGTGGCCGAGCTGAAGGCCCGGCCGGGCGGCGACCTGTCGATCAACGGCAGCGCGTCGCTGGTCCGGAGCCTGCACGCCGCCGGCCTGATCGATCGCTACACGCTGCTGATCCACCCGCTGACCCTGGGAGGTGGCAAGCGGCTGTTCGACGGCTCCGCCCCGCCGGCCGAGTTCGCGCTGACCGGCAGCGTCACGACCACCAAGGGCGTGATCATCGCGCACTACACCCGCCGGTGAGGGAGGGCGGCGCGGTCCGTCGGCGGGGCCGCGGGGGAGGGGCCCGATCGGCGCCGCCACGCGCCTCCGTACGTCAGGGCGGGCCGGTCGCCGGCGGGTCATCATGGGGAAGATCTTGACGTAGCGCTCGTTCATGCGCAGTATCCCGCAGTAGTGCGCAAGAATGAGCAGTCCGGCGGGGAGCACGCTGGACCGCTCGCCGACCCGGCTTCCATTCGGCTCCCTGACCACGCGAGGTGATCGCGCTGAGATCCCGCCGACTGTTCCCTCCTCTCGCCGCCCTCGTGCTCGTCGCGACCTCCCTCACCGCGGGTGCGGCCTCCGCCGAGCCCGCCGTGAAGTACCGCGACGGCGCGAGCACCATCACGCTGACCACGCCCGCCTACCAGGTGGTCGTGGCCAAGCGGAAGTTCCAGATCACGACCCGCCGCGCCGGCCGTACGGTGCTGGCCACCACGAACACCGACGCCCTCGGCTTCTCCGGCCCGGACGGCCGGGTCACCGCCACCGACGTGCGCGGGGCGCGCTGGTCCCACGGCGCGCTGACCCTTCAGGTGGGCACGACCGACGCCGCCGCGACGCTGGCGGTGAAGATCACCCCCTCCGCCGACCGGTACCGGCTGGACAGCACGGTCCGGGGCGCGACGCCGGAGTCCACCGGCATGCGCTTCGCCATGGGCTCCGCCGGGCACTGGTACGGCCACGGTGAGGCGAGCACCGACGCCGGTGGCCCGTACACCGACCAGCCCTGGCCGCTCGACTCGGGCAAGGTCGCCGACGACGCGTTCGGACCCGCGTCGTACCAGATGGTGGACCCGTTCTGGTTCACCCAGTCGGCGGCCGGCATCTGGTTCGACACGCAGGACCTGATGAAGGTCTCCCTCGGCAAGGACACGCCCGGCGTCGCCGGCATGGAGGTGACCGGGACGCCGAGCCTCGCCGCCACCTTCTTCGTGGAGAAGACGCCCAAGGCGGTCTACGACGACTACATCGGCGTCACCGGCAAGCCGGCCAAGAGCGACGCGGAGCCGTACCAGTACGAGACCCCGCTGTGGAACTCCTGGGCGCAGTTCTACACGAACGTGGACCAGGCGAGCTTCCTGGACTACGTCCACCGCCTGCACGACGCCGGCGTGTCCGGCCACACGATGTCGCTCGACGACGGCTGGATGAGCCACTACGGCGACTTCACCTTCAACGGCAAGTTCCCCGACCCGAAGGCCATGTCCGACGAGGTGCACCGGCTGGGCTACAAGTTCGGCCTCTGGGTGACCCTGTGGATCAACCTCGACGCCGACAACTACAAGGTCGCCGCGGACAAGGGATACCTGCTGAAGTCCAAGGACGACCCGTCCAAGCCGTGCACGGTCACCTGGTGGAACGGCAAGGCGGGCATCGTCGACCTGGGCAACCCCGACGCCCGCGCCTGGTACGAGGGACAGCTGAAGGCGCTCCAGCAGACGTACGGCGTGGACGGCTTCAAGTTCGACACCCGCTTCTACGACGAGACGTGCGCCCCCGCCTCCGGCTACACCGCGAACGACTACGTCAAGCTGGGCGCCCAGCTCACCGACGAGTTCGACCAGCAGGGCGTCGGCGTGCGGATCCACTGGACCGGGTCGCAGAAGTACGGCTTCGTGACCCGGGAGATCGACAAGGGCACCGACTGGAGGTCGCTCCAGGCCGCCGTCCACCAGGACCTGGCGATCTCCACCATCGGCTACCCGTTCGTGGAGACCGACATGGTCGGCGGTTCGGAGAGTGAGCCTCCGCCGTCGAAGGAGGTGCTCATCCGCTGGGCGCAGGCGGCCGCCGCGATGCCGCTCGTCTACTCCTCCACGTCACCGATCCGTGTCTATGACTACGTGAACAAGAAGTGGGTCGACTACGACGCGGACACGGCGAAGCTGTACGCGAAGGCCCTGGACGTGCACAAGCGCCTCGCGCCGTACATCCAGCGGCAGGTGAAGCGCACGCTGAGGACGGGTGACCCGATCATGCAGCCGCTGTTCTTCGACTTCCCGTCGGACCAGGCGTCGTACACGGTGGGCGACGAGTGGCTCCTGGGCGACTCGCTGCTGGCCGCACCGCTGCTGTCGGCGGGCACGAGCCGCGACGTCCACCTCCCGCCGGGCGCCTGGTACGACGTGGCCCACGGCAAGGTCGTCCACGGCGACCTGAAGGCCTACCCGGCGGACCTGGGCACCCTGCCGCTGTTCGTCCGCATGGGCACCGGCGACACCAAATCCCTGATCAGCGCCCTGCGTTATTGAGATGGAAGCGGGCGGCGCCGCGCTCGGCGCGGCGCCGCGCGTTCGGTTCCGGGCCGGCACCGTCACGGCCCGGCGTCGCCGGTGAGTCCCGACAAGACCGTGCGGGGCGCCGGCCGCGATACGGCACGATGTGTCCCGGTATAGCCTTGCTGCCTCCGGAAACGACACCTTCGTCCGCCTGATACCTCGCCCCTCGCCTCGCTCGACATTACCCAGCTCGATGTGGCCATCGAGCCGGGCGCCGGGGTCAGGAAACAGGCCGTCCACGGTAGGACGCCTTCCTCCGCGCCATTGGCTGAAAGCAGCAGCACCTCCGGCCTTGCAGGTCTCTCGCTTCAGATCGGCGTGACCCGCCTCAGGGGTCCCTGCGAACTCTGTCAAGATCAATATGCGCATGACAACGCAATAATCGCGATGAGAGTATGGCGCCGGCACAGGTTAAAGGTGTCCGTAACTGCCCTGATCGCGTGCTCGAGGGACAATGATCAAGACGGTGTTTCACAGCGACGACGTGCCTCGGCAAAACCGGTTGACCCGCTTCGATGAGCTTCAGGTCAACAGTTGTTGCCCGATGCGGGTGCGCAGCGATGAGCCGGAGAACTTCCGCGCCACGGCGCGAGAACTCGACCTCGCGGCAGTGAACGTGGTGGAGCTGACATGCTCTTCGGCCGACGTACGGCGGACGCCCCGGATGATCCGAGACCACGACCCGGAGTTGTACTCGATCGTGTTTCCCCTGCGCGGCCGGGTCGACGTGGTCCAGGCCGACCGCCGAGCCACTCTCTCAGCGCGAGACTTCGCGTTGTACGACAGCCAGCGGTCCCTGCAGGTACGAATCGCTCCCGAGGGCGAGACAGCGACGCTGGTGCGTGCCCACCTGCCACGGGTCCTCCTGCCGCTGCCCGCGCGCCAGGTCGACCGGATTCTCGCGGTTCCCATGTCCGGGCGCGGAGGGGTGGGGGCTCTGCTCACCCAGTTCCTGACCAGTCTGACCGCAGGCTCGGCGTGCTACCGGCCGGCCGACATCCCTCGGCTGAGCGGCGTGGCCGTCGATCTGGTGAGCGCAACGATCGCTCACCACATCGACGCATACACCGAGATGCCGGCCGACTCCCGCCGGCGCGCCCTGTTCCTGCGCATCGAGGCGTTCGTGCAACAGCGCCTGCACGACCCGCAGATATCGCCGCGGTCGATCGCCGCCGCGCACCATATCTCTGTCAGCTATCTGCACCGTATTTTCCGTGACCACGGCACCACCGTCTCAGCGTGGATCCGCCGCCAGCGCCTTGAACGCGCGCGGCGTGACCTCGCCGACCCGACGCTGCTGATCATGCCCGTCCACCAGATCGCGACTCGCTGGGGATTCAACGATCACGCCAGCTTCACCCGTGCCTTCCACGCCGCCTATGACGTCCCGCCCAGGGACTATCGACAGCACGTTCTAAGGGCGTTGATGTAAGGCGGACCAGCCACCCGCACGACCGCCGGGCGAGGTCCCGCCACCGACGGGTCTCCCCTCGGCTCCGGGCTTTCGTACGGCCCTGGGGTCGTTTCGCGCCCGAACCGACGGACCAACCCGTCCGTAGAACGTCCGCATGCACGGCCCCTACACGGCCGTAGTGAGGCCGGCGGAGGTCACCCCTGCGTGCGCGGAAGATCCGCCGCCCCCAGACCGCCGGCCGCCCGAACGCGCCCGATGGCACCACTTCTCAACGCGCTCTGAAAGCCGGGTCGCGTCCGGGTACGCATCGTCAAGAAGCAGTGCACTCACTGTCAAAGACAACGCCCGCCGGCGCCACCACGATGGGAGTCGCTAGCGGGGCCTTCCCCCACGGGTACGGGGTCGGCTCGGCCTGAATTCGTCCGACACGTGTACCGAAACGGGGGATGTGCGCATGCCCAACCTTGACCTTGATGTTCGACCAAGGCGTCGAGATGGCGTTCGCTTGCGGCGCATAGGGACGCGAGTGGTGCTGGTCCTCGGCTCACAGGGCGTCGAGTTGAACGATACTGCCGAAGCCGTGTGGCGCCTGTGTTCGGGGGAGGTCCCGATCCAATCCATCGTCGACTCGATCGCGGACGAGTATGACGCCGAGTCCGAGCAGATCGCCGAGGATGTCATTGAACTCGTCCAAGAGTTGGAGGCCCTCGATGCGCTCGATCTGGAGCCGAAAGCGTAGCCGCGTTGACCTCGAATGGAATCGGACCAGCTAACGGCGCGCACAGTACGGGATTTCTCGCCGTCATACTCGGGCCGGACGGCGCGGGGAAGACCACGCTTAGCCGTGAGTTGCGGACCCTGGCCGCGGACTGGCATTTCGCATCCTTGCAGCCCGAGGACCTGTACCCGCTCGACGAAATCCCTGAATATAACCTTTGGGCGCTGTCCACCCATCCACGCGAGTATGTCGCGCATATGCGGCCGCTCACGCGAGTTTCGTTTTTCACTCACGTGCTATCGATGGCCTGGGAGTACCGGATGCGTCCGCACCTAGAGGCCGGCGGCGTTGTGGTGAGTGACTCCTACTGGTATCGGGCCACCGTGAAGGAGTCGGTCCACAACCCCGAGGCCGCCTTTCTCCTGGAGAAACTTGCGGCAACGATGCCAGATCCGCACCTTGTAATCTGGCTGGACATGCCGCTGACGGAGTCCTGGCGTCGGAACGGCTCCCCGACGGTCTTCGAAATCGAGGGGGCGGTTCCGAGCTGGGAAGCCTATGCAAGTTTTCAACGGCGTGTTATCGACGAAGTCAGACGCCTCCTGCCGACGCATATCCCGCAGGTGACGGTCGACGCGACCTGCCCGCCCTATGAGGTTGCCCAAGCGGTGTATGCGGCAATCAACACGGCGGCCGCAGGAGTGCGACCGCCACGGTTGGATGAAGATGTGATCTGATGGCTCCCCGATTGTCGAGATTGTATCCAGCGCCGCGGACGGGGCGGCCGCTGCCACCTATATTCACTCTGAGGACGCTCGGTTTGCCTGTTGTGGCCGGGCTTGGTGCGTTGTTGTGCTGGGCACTAGCGTGGACCGGACCCGGTTGGGCGCTGGCCGGCGTGAGCGCAGTGACGTTCATGCAACTGCTCGCTCCCGCCATTCGCCGGCTTAGCATGACGGGCGACAACTGGGTCGCTGAAGTCCAGTTCGCAGCGCCATTTCTGCTGTTCTTCTTGCCGTACATAGTGTGGTGCGTGATGTTCCCACCATCGTTGAAGCCGGCGCTGGTCGGGATCGTCGTCGCCGTCGGTATTGCCGTAGGTGTGCGCCTGACCGAATTCTCCCGACTCCGGCTCGGCTTTGACAGGGGGATGCTGGAACTGATGCCGCCTCTGCGGCGTTCCACCCTCCTGCTGCGCTCTTATCAGTCAATTGCAGCCGCGATCGGGCAGGAGCTCTTCTATCGAGGCGTGATCTTCGTGCTCCTTGCGCCGGTGTTGAATTGGGGTGTCGTGCCAGTGTCCGCAGCATTGTTCGTCGCCGAGCACCGGTCCAACCGGTGGGCGGCCACGATTTTCACGACCGGCTACCTGGCTCGTATCAGCGTTTTGTCCATTGGCCTGGCGGTTGTCGCCTACGTCGCGGACTCGGTGATACCCGCCGTTGCCGGACACCTGGCATACAACTTGGTTCCGGTATTGCAGGGGCTTTGGCACCGGCGCGTCAATCCGTACCTGGCGACTGCGACCTGAGGGTTCCGAGGCACCCTATGGTGGAGTGCTTCGATGCACTAAACAACATTTGTACGTCAAGGTTTGCGAGGTAGACGACAATGGGGGATTCTACAGGTAAGGGCGAGTTGTTTCGCCGGCGCGTACTTGCACGGGTCCTTTCTGATGCGGATTTTCGGCGAAACTTGTGTCGTGATGCAGCCGCCGCCCTCTCGGACTCGGATATGGCAGTGGAAAACGTCGCCGATCGCGTCGCGTTGCTCGAGGAGATCGAAGAGTACGTCGGATCCGACAGAGCTCGCTCGATGTCGACTGCGCCTCCGCTTACCAGCCTAGATATCACACTGGAGAAGATCCACGCTGCTCCAGAGAGCCCACGAGTCGCGTTGGTAGTAATGCCTTGGGCCGATATTCGCTGGGCGTCGATCGGGGTGTCCATCTTGCAATCCGCGTTGGACGCCGATCGAATTCCGTGCGACGTCATCTACCCTAACCTCGACCTGGCCGAGGCGGTTGGGGCGCGGGTCTACAACCGTATCGGCGCGGCGACGCCAAAGACCAGCCTCGCCGGGGACTGGATCTTCGGCCCGGCCCCCAACGACATCGACGCAGCGGAACGGTACCTGGCGGAGGTTCTCCTCGCTGAGCACGCTGACTTTTTCGACTTCGCGACGATTTTCGAGATGGGTGAGGTGCGCGCCATCGGCGCGAAATTTCTCGATGATGTGGCCGCACACGACGTGTGGGAGCACTACGACATCGTAGGCATGACCTCAACATTCCAGCAGAACATGCCCGTGGTTGGTCTGGCCGAGCGTCTCAAACGACGCCGGCCGGAGGTTACGACGATCATGGGCGGGGGAAACTGCGAAGGCCCGATGGGTCGTGCACTTCTCGAATCGTTTCCCGCAATCGACTACGTGTTCCAAGGTGATGCCGAGTCGTCGATATCCCGATTCGTCCGCGACCTACGAACGGCGGACGATCGGCGGACGTGGCTCAACGATCACTCCTACTGGTCCGAACGAGCGGAGCTGACCACTGATGGGAGGGCAGTCATCCGCAGTGACTCGATGCCGAACATGGACGACATTCCCCAACCGACCTATCACGACTTCTACGCGCGCCTCCAACGCCGCCTAGAAGGTAGTGATCTGCCTGCGGACACGGCCATCCCGATTGAGATGTCTCGTGGATGTTGGTGGGGCGAGAAGAAACACTGCACGTTTTGCGGATTGAACGGACTAACCATGTCATTCCGCAGTAAGTCTGCGGACCGCGCATTTCTGGAACTGGCAGACCTTGTCGAACGACATGGCGCGGATCCCCGTAGACGCACATACGTACTGGTCGTGGATAATATCCTGGACTACCGGTATTTCAACGATCTGCTGCCAATGATCGCCGAGTCCGATCTGCGAGTCACCCTGCATTTCGAGGTCAAATCAAACCTTCGCTATGACCAGCTGGAACTCTTGCGCGCTGCCGGCGTGCTCCATTTGCAGCCAGGTATCGAGTCGATGAGTGATCACCTGCTAGAAACCATGCGGAAGGGGACGACCCGGCTTCGCAATATTCAAACAATGAAGTGGTCTACAGAGCTCGGTATCGGTGTGTCCTGGAACTATCTGCACGGTTTCCCCGGGGAAAGTGACGATGACTACCGTGAGCTCCCGGAACTGTTCTCCCTGATCTCACACCTTCCTCCTCCTGAGCACGTCGGTCCGGCTCGCGCGGACCGCTTCAGTCCTTTTCAACAAACACCCGAAATCTTCGGCATCCGGCGATTGACCCACGAGCGCGCTTACGACCATATCTATTTCGAAACGCCGGCGGACAGGCGCAGCGATATCGCTTACTTTTTCAGGATGGAACATGGAAAGTCCTTGGCTTCCGACTTCGTCCTCGACAAAGTCCGGCAGTCGGCAGCGCGCTGGAGTGCGGCCCATCGCGATGCCCGGCTCGAGGCTACCTGGACCGATGACGGTCTGATGGTGCGGGACGAACGTGCGATGTGGAGTGGGCCGTCGGGGATGACCAAGCTGGGCCGGGAGGAGAGCAGCGTCTTGATCGCCGTCGATCAGATGCGTTCGCTCCGCGCGATCGAACGCGCACTCCCGTTCCCCGTTCCGGGTGAGCGCACCGCGAAGATCCTCGAGGAACTGGTCGAACGTGGTCTGGTCATCGAGAACGGCGGCACCTATCTCGGCTTGCCCATACTCAATCGACGAAACCTTCCCCAGGCGTCGTCCTCGCGCGTGCGTCACGCCTTGCCGCTGGTGCAATCAACGTGAGTGGCGCGGCGAGTAGTCAAACTGATCGGACGGTGTCCCGCATGAAGCCGTCGGGTGAGCCTCGCATCCGGATCTGGTCAAGAGTCGTCGGCGCGCTCAATCTCCCGCCCGGTCCGCGGCGGACGGTAGCGTGGTCAACACTGGTGAACTCTGTCGGCACGGGGATGTTCATCACCTCCAGCGCCCTGTACTTCACAGGTATCGTCGGGCTTTCGGCAGCGCAAGTCGGCGTCGGGCTCACGGTGGCCGGCTTCGTGGCGCTCAGCGCGAACTTGTCCGTTGGGCGGTTGGCCGATGGTTGGGGTGCGCGGGGCGTTTGGGCCGCATCGTTGGGTATCGAAGCCTCAGCCATGGCTGCCTTTCTCGTCGCTCGATCTTTCTGGGCATTTCTCGTTGTCGCGTGTGTGAGTCAGTTCGCCGCTGCGGCCAGTCAGACTGCGCGCCTACCGGTCTTCCGTATGGTAGGAGGTGACTCCGCAACCCATTTGCGGTCGGTGATTCGCACTATCGTGAATCTTGCCTCGAGCTTCGGAGCCCTCGTGGCCGGTGTTGCGATCTACTTCGACGTCGCGCCGGCGTACTACACGCTGATCTCTGCCAATGCGTTGACCTTCGCCGCCAACGTCTTCATTGTTCTCAAGCTCCCAAAGGTCGCGCGCACGCCGCAGCGGGCGAGAAGACGATCGGACGCGGCCCTCAAAAACTTCCCTTTCTTGCTGGTCACCCTGCTCAATTCGGTGTTGATCCTTCAAGCGCCGGTGTTCACATTCGCGCTCCCGCTGTGGATCGAGAGCAGTACCGATGCCCCGCCCTCGCTATTCGCAGTACTCGTGGTGCTGAACACGGCCGTAGTGACGCTGTTTCAGATACGCGCGGCGCGTGGAGTCGACGGTGTCACGATCGCCGGCAGGGTCATGAGAACGTCGGGCTTCGGGCTTGCGGTCTCTTTCCTGGCGATCGGGGCGAGCTCTCTCTTGGGAACGGTGGGCGCGGTCGTTGTGTTGATCGCGAGCATGACCCTTTTGTCTTTTGCAGAGATCCGTTACGCAGCGGCCGAGTTCGAGTTGAGCTTCGGACTCGCCCCTAAGGAGTTGCAGGGTGAGTACGGCGGCGTATTCACGCTCGGTCTCGGGCTGGCAACGTCTGCTGGGCCTTATCTATTGGCAGTTGGTGTGCTGAGTACCGGGCTGGTCGGCTGGGTCGCGCTTGCCATTGTCGTGAGCGTTGCGAGCCTTTTTGTTCCGCACGCTGTGGGCATGGCCGACCAGCGTTTGAAGGCAATGAAACTAGAAGCTTTCCAGTAGATATTCTTCTACCATTTATGGTAGAATGAATTAATGCTTAGTCAATGGTATGAAAGGAGGTGTGGCGGGATGAAGAAGCGCTATGTGAAGCCGGCGGTTCGTAACATCGACCTTCTCGGTGCGCAGCTGATCGACTAGCTCTAGTCGAAACACTGGTCCAGTGCCCATTCATTGATCAAGAAAGGCGTCGAGATGGTGACGACGCTCACCGAACACGAGCGAAGTGAACTCTCTGAAGTGGCGTCGACCGCGACAGGGTGGGCACTGGACCAGGCAACGCTTGAGGCATTGAGACGTGCTACAGGACGTTCTGAGGCCCTCAAGAACCTTGCGTCTCGCGTGCTGCGAGAAGTCAATGATCACGGATACTGCCTCGTTCACGACGTGCCGACTCGATCTGATGAGGAATTGGCGACATTCCTGGGGCTGGTGTCGACCCTCTCGAACGAGGGCAACGGCGGCGAGTTGTTTTTTACTATATCCCCGACGGCTGGCGAGGGCGAGGTGGCTGACGTGTCGAGAACCGGGGCGCCCTTCCCGTTCCACTCCGACTCGACGTATATGATCCATCCTCACGAGATGCTCGGTCTGGGGTGTGTCGTCAACGATTCCGGCGGTGGCGACTCCAGCTTGATACGGGCGGCGGATATCGCCGCCCAGGTCGAGTCTAAAGCGGGCCATGAGGCCTTGCTCGCGCTCCAGGATCCAGTGTTCCCGTTTTTCCTGCGTGATCCGGTCGTCGGCTACGGCGTGCAGAAAGTCCCCCTTCTACGGCGTGTCGCAGACGAGTGGCACGTACGGTATCGCAGCGACGTCTTGGAGGCACTGCTACCAAAGTACGAGCTGGACGAACGACACGGCAGGGCGTTGCGCATTTTTCAATCCGTGCTCGCTGATCCGCTCGATGACGTCGAAATCATTATTCGTCTGCAACCACGCGACTATCTCCTGATCGACAACCGTCGCGCGCTCCACGCGCGGACGGCGTTGGGAAAAGGCGCACGCGAGCTGCGACGCTCCAAAGGTTACTTTCTTAACTCGAGGTATCACACGATCATCTGACGCTGTAGGACATCCGGCATCAGGCGTTGGGTGCTATCGGTGCGATCGGATATTAGGGGGAGTAGGTCGTGAGCGACGAAGACGTGGGGCCGGGATGCTTCATCAATGGTCGTCTTACCCCGGGAAACGGCGCCGTGCTCGACGTGCGATCGCCCTGGAATGGTGAGCTGGTCGACCGCATATCCACCGCATCGGCCACCGACGTTGCCCGCGCTGTGTCGGCTGCCGAGGAGGCTTTTCTTGACTGGCGTGAAGCACCCACGCCGCGACGTGTCGCCGTCCTGACCGCTCTGGCAGCGCTGCTGGATGATCACGCTCAGGAGCTTGCCGTCCTCCAGGTCCGGGAGAATGGCAAGGCGCTGAACGTGCGTAACGCCCAGCGTTACGGAGACCACCTGCGATACTCCGCGCATCTGCTACAGATGCCGAGTGGGTACGTCGTGGAGCCGCCGGCCGGGTCGATGCGCGTCCACACGGAACGAGTGCCGATCGGCGTTGTGGCCTGCCTAACGCCGTGGAACTCGCCGATCAACCTCTTGCTGTGGAAGTTGGGGCCGGCGATCGCGATGGCCAACACCGTTGTCGTAAAGCCATCAGAGGTCACCCCGCTCTCGACGCTGCGGCTCGCAGAGTTGGCCACGAAGGCCGGCTTGCCACCAGGGGTCCTCAATGTGGTGTCGGGTGACGCCGCGGTCGGCCGTGCGCTCGTCGAACACCCTTCGGTCGCGCGCATTGCGTTCACTGGTTCTTCGGCCACCGGTGAGCAGGTCGCGGTAGCCGCTGCGCGCGGTCTTCGGCCGGTCTCGCTGGAACTCGGCGGCAAGAGTGCCAATGTCGTGTTCGGGGACGCTGACCTCGAACAAGCGGTACGCGGTGCGGCCAACGGGGCGTTCGGGGCGGCCGGGCAGGCATGTATGGCGGGCTCGCGCATCCTGGTCGAGAGATCCGTCTACGACGAGGTGCTCCACGGCCTCGTTGCCGCTGCCGACGCCATCCGCATCGGTAATCCCCTCGATCCGTCGGTCGACATGGGCCCGATCGCCTCGGCAGCGCAATTGCAGAAGATCGAAACGATGGTTGACGAAGCTGTCGCGGGCGGCGCGTGCGTTGCCGCAGGTGGAAGGCGCGAGTACGTCGCCGAGCTGCCCGAAGGGTTCTTCTACCGTCCGACCGTGCTGACGGATGTGACCCCTGACTCACGGATATTCCATGAGGAGGTCTTCGGCCCAGTGGTGTGCGTCATTCCCTTCGAAAGCGAGGATGAAGCCGTCCGCCTGGCCAACAGCACCAGATATGGGCTGGCGGCCGGGGTCTGGACGACCGACCGCCGGCGCTCGGATCGAGTCGCCAGCCGTCTGATCGCCGGCACGGTGTGGGTGAACACCTATCGCAAGCTTGCGCACAATGTGCCGTTCGGGGGTATGGGCATGAGTGGCCTCGGCCGCGAGAACGGGCCCGGCTGCCTCGACGAGTTCAGCGAACAGAAGGCTGTGTGGGTCGATCTCGGATCCGACGTTCGCGACGTGTCCGGTCTGAGACGAACAGGGAGAGCGATCCACCACGAGTGAGGCCTCATAAAGGCTCCTGCAGCCCCGCGATTCGTGAACCAAAGAAGAGAGGAACTCGGGCTGTGTCGTTTCCAAGTCCGAATGTCGATGGGCCGCTCGCCCTGGGTGGAAAGACCTTTATCGTCACTGGCGGTGGGTCCGGGATCGGGCTGTGCACGGTCAAGCACCTTGTCGCGCTGGGTTCGTCGGTCGTCGTGGTCGACATCAACACCGATGCGGTCACAGGTCTCGACGGTGACGTCAGGGCGGTGTGCGGCGACGTGACGCTGCCGAGCGTTGCCGATCGGGCGCTCGAGATCGCCACGGCCAGTGGGCGGCTCGACGGAGTAGTGTTCGCCGCCGGTACTTCTTCGGCCGGTTCGATGACTGAGATCGAGCTGAAGGACTTCGATGAGGACTTGGCCCGCAACCTGACCGTGCATCTGCCGCTGTCACAGGCGGTCCTGCGGCACCGGACCACCCAGCGTGTCGGCGCTCAATGTTCGTTGGTTTACATCGCGTCAAAGCAGGCGGTGGCCCCCAGCTCGGGCTTCGGCGGATATCCGATCGCCAAAGGCGCAGTGCTCCAGTTGGCTCGTCTTTTTGCTCTCGAGGGCGCCCCGCTCGGTGTGCGGGCGAACACCGTCAATCCCGGCGCGGTGTTCGACGGCTCAAAGTTCTGGGAGCAGGGTCTGTCCGCGGAAAAGGCTCAGTCGCACGGTGTCAGCGTTGCCGAGCTTCCAGACTTCTACGCGAAGCGAACACTCCTGGGCGTACGGGTGTCGCCGGCAGATGTCGCGAACGCGGTCCTCTTCCTGTTGTCACCACTTAGCAGAGCCACCACGGGCGCGGTCATCAGCGTCGACGGCGGACTGTCCGTCAGCTTCGCGAGGTAGCGATCGGCATGCGGCCGACGACGAGGTCACGCTCTCCGGTAAGCGCGGGAGGCGCTACGGCTCACGACGACGAGCATCCGGCGACGTACACCCACAAAGGTTTTCGGAGGTAACCATGTGCGGAATCGCGGGTGTCGTCACCTGGGGCTGGGACTCATCTGAGCTCCGCACGGTCGAGTGCTTGTTGACCGCCCTTGAACATCGGGGCCCTGACGCGCAAGGGATAATTTCACGCGGAGTCGGGACTATCGGTTCCGTTCGTCTATCGATTGTCGATGTCGCCGGGTCGAACCAGCCGATCTCTTATAGAGACGAAGACATTCACGTGGTCTTCAATGGCGAAATCTACAACTATGCACAACTGCGGAGAAATCTTGAGAGTGCCGGCCACCGGTTCTTGACCAATGGCGACGGGGAGGTGATCCTGGCGTCGTACCTGCACGATGCCGAACGGTTCACTGAGCAACTGGACGGAATGTTCGCCTTTGCCATCTGGGATGCACGCCGTGAAAGTTTGATCATCGGTCGCGACCGGATGGGCATCAAGCCCCTCTATGTGTACGCTGGGCAAGATCGACTGGTTTTCTCGTCGGAGCTGCGGTCGCTGATGACGGATCGGCACGTGCCCGCCGACGTTAGTCGTGACGCCATCGCGGACTATTTTACCGTCAGGTTCTCTCCACCCACGTGTAGCCCATTTAGCCAGGTGCGTAAGATCGAGCCGGGGACAACTGTCGCCTTCGACCAGCGGCATCCGTTCGGTGTTGTTCGTGCATCTCACCGACTTGCGTTTCCCACTTTCTCCGGAGAGGAGAGGGATCGGAGATCCTTGGAGGAAGCGTTGCAGGAATCGGTATCGACAACGCTTGCTCCGGACATGCCGCCCGCGACGTTCCTCAGCGGCGGGCTCGATTCAGCGACCGTTTCCGCATTGGCCGCGCAGCAGATGGGCCGGATTGATGCATTCAGCGTCGGGTATGCCGAAGATGTTTGGCAAGACGAGACCCCATACGCCATCGATGTCGCGCGGCATATCGGCGCTCGGCACGATATCACGCACCTCGTCGAAACAAGTGTCTCGGAAGCCTTCTTGGCGACGCTCCGATCTCTGGACGAACCGATCTATACCCCCGTGTGTCTGAGCACCTACGCCGTTAGCGAGATGGCGGCACGCACACACAAGACAGTGCTGGCAGGGGACGGCTCCGACGAGCTGCTCCTGGGCTACGAGCACATGCACAAGGCGCATCAGGCATCACTTCGAGGCAAGCCCTGGCGAGACGAGTACTGGAGCGCACTCGGGTGGTGGTCAGCCGACGATCGCCGAAGGGTCCTGGACGACGACATGCTCAAGCGATGCGCCCCGGAGGTCTCGCAGGAGCGATTCGGATTCGCCGAACTCGCCGCAAGTGGGGTCGATGCGGCAGAGGCGGTCCGCTGGTTCGAGGTCACATCCAAGTTGCCGGAGTACCACCTGTCGCGCGTTGACAGACTGTCCATGGCTCATGGACTTGAAGTGCGCGTCCCATTTCTCCGCGACAGCGTGGTGGATTGGGCCATGTCGCAGCCTGCTCGAGCGCTGATGGTGGGCCGGCCTAAGGAGGCGCTCCGCTTCGTCGCGCGGGGGCTGGTCCCCTCGAGTGTCGTCGATCGTCCTAAGCAGAAGTTCTCCGCTCCGGCTTCGGCGTGGCTCGCCGGGCCGATGCGCGACATGACTCTCGACCTTCTTCGAGACGGTGTCGGCGCGGAGGAACTCGGTTTGGATGTCAACGGGCTCGCACGGCTTGCCGCCGGCTTCCACCGTGACCCGCGGGCAAACACCAGGACCGTGTGGGGGATCGTGGTATTGCTTGCGTGGTACCGATCCCTCTTTGATCACATCCGTCAGGTCCGCAGTGCAAACGCATCTTGAGGTTCGTCTGTTTGCCGCCGCAGATGGGAAGCCTGCACGGTCATGTATTGCGTCTTGGTGTTGCCTCCGACTGCTGAGGAACTGGCATGAATGGACAGCCATAAGAGTCTCGCTGGGGACCGAGTATCAATCTTAGGAGTTTTGTCGATGGAAAAGAAACTTGTCACGCTCGTAGACCTCGACCAGCTCTTGCGTGACCGGCTCGACCGTAGCCTCGTGGACGTGGTGGGTGATATCGATCCGAATCCGGACGAGGCACTGTTTTGGAGCGGATCCTGGCTCGATGGATTCGCCAACTCACGATCGGACATCGATCTGTATCTGGTGACGCCGAGCTTCCGTTCCTCCGGTGGAGTGCCGGAGGTAACCGGTCCGGGGATGCCACCTATGGAAATGACGGTGGTCCCGGGACCGACACGCCTTGATCTCACGGTGGTTCCTCTCGATCTACTTCGCAAGGTCGGTAGCTTTCTCGACGGGTTGGACACCGACAACGATTACCCAACCGCGTGGAGTGACAATCTTCGTGAGTTCGTCCACCGGCTTACGATTGGACTTTCTTTGGTCGCGGACTCTCCGTTCGAGGAGTTCCAATCGCTGGTCGATCCGGAGAAATTCCGCGGCTATCTCAAGCGTTTCTACCAGAACCGTGCGGATAGCCTGTTCGAGGATGTGCAAGGTCTGCTCGACGAAGGGGATACGGTCTCGGCTGCCTTGGTCGCGCGTGACCGCATGGAAGCCGCTTTCGACATGTACTTGGCGACGATCGGTGAGACCAACACGCGCGTCGACAAGTGGCGATGGAAGAAGATTCAGCGCTCGTTCCATCCAGATGATGTCGTGGTGGAAAAGTTTCGTGCCTGCGTCGCTATCGACCAATCGGCCGGTATCGACAGTCGGGCGCTCACGAAGGCCTGTTTGGCCCTCGGTGACGAGATGATCCTTCGCGCAATATGAGCATGTCAGCCGATCGCCGAGCAGCTGTCGTCGAGTTTCTCAAGCGCGGCGGAGCAGACAAGATTTATCTTCACCACCGCACACTGCTCACCCACTTGACAGGCACCGAAAATATCCTCCGCCGATGGAACGCCCCCAAACCGTTGGTAGCCGCGGGACTGATACATGCCGCTTACGGCACCGATGGGTTGGCCAGTCCCCTGGTCGCCGTCGACGAACGTCAGATAGTTCGCGACCTGGTGGGAGATACGGCTGAGAAGATCGTGTATGTCTACGGATGCTGCGACCGTCGGTTCGTTTATCCACAACTGTCCGGCGCGGAGAGCGTACGGTGGCGGGACCGTTTCACCGCCGAGGAGTGGACGGTGGACGGTGAAGATCTACGTCAATTCATGGAACTGACATGGGCGAACGCGCTCGAGGCGGCAGCGGGACAGACCGACGCCGATTGGGATTCGGTCCGTCTCTTGTTCGCAATGACGTCCCATCTCGTGAGTGACTCCGCCATGGACACCGCAACCGCCACACTCGGTCACATGGCACCCATCCCACCCACGGGTCGGTAGTCACGGCAATCGACCCCCAGGAGGGGCGAGGTCCTTAGTCGTGGGCTTGGAGCCAGTTGAGGATTTTGGTGACAGGCCGGCGGTTGAGCCGGGGAACGGCCCGAGGGCGGGCACGAAGTCCCCGCTGGACCAGCCATGCAGGTAGAGCAGGGCCAGCATCTCGGTCAGCTTCGGGGTCTTGCGGCACCACGGCGGCAGGATCACCGAGGAGAACCGCTTGCGCTCGCCGGTGTCGGGGTCGATGCGCTTGTCGTTGATGCGCGGTGCCTTCACCTCGACCGTGCCGGCCGCTGGTCAGCACCTCCCGGGGCTGGTGGTAACCGTTGCGAACGACCAGGCGGCGGCCGTGCTCGTCGCGCTGGCGGGCGAACGCCGCGATGTAGGCGTCGACCTCGGCCTGCGGCGCCTTCGATCTACGACGAGTCCGGCGGACAGATCGACGTCAACTGGTCCGAGCCCGAATGCACAACCGATGCGCTCCCCACTCCTGAGACCGACACCAAACGCCGCTTCCCGACCTACTGGACACTCCCAGACGGGGCCAAAGACCGGAAGATTGACTGTTTTCACAAATGTGTCGTCACCCAGGTCATCCAGACCGACCGGACCGGCCACGCTCCCGACATGGTCACCAACTACGACTACCAGGGCGATGCCGGCGCACCCAGGCCGAGTACGCGGCCGATGCCAGCACCTGGATGCGGAACTACCCCAGCGGAGCAATGGGATGCCAGACGGTTTCGGACGTGCCGGCCGGCATGTGGAACCCTCGGCCTGCGACCAGCCGTGAGCGGTCATCGGCGATCTCGGTCGCTCGGTGGGTGCTCGTATGCCGTGGTGCGCCCCGGCATAGGGCGGCACGATACGGCACGGGAACCGATGGGGTCACGGACGAAGCATCGCTGACCGGCACTGAGAGCACCCATTCGATACCTCAGTAGCGGACTCTTAATCCGCGGGTTCGGAGTTCAAGTGCCTGGCAGCGCATCAGGGCTGAGCGGGGAATCATCGACGCTGTCAGGAGCGTCCAGTCGTGTTTTGAGGTCCCTGATCAGCGCCCTGCGCCACTGAGTCTTCGGGACGATCTGGGCGGTGCCGCGTCGCTCGTGGCGCCGTCCGCTCTCGTCCAGTCTGGGAACCTGACGGCCCGGCGTTCCTGTGCACCGGCGGGACCGGGCGGATCGTCGGCCGTGATGCGGCACGATGTTCTCCGTCAGGTTGCGGGCGAGACGGTCGGGGGCGGCGATGTTGCATCTGCGGGCGATCTCGCCCAAGGACCGGACGGACGACGTGTGCGGGCTGCTCGGCGAGAGCCTGGGCGTGACGAACGTCGTGGTGCTGCCCGAAGCGGCCCGGCAGCCGGCCGGCGACCTGGTCATGTGCGACGTCGCCCGCGAGGCGGTCAACGAGGTCATCGATGGGCTGCGGCGCCTCGGGCTGGAGGATGAGGGGTCGATCGCGCTGGAGCGGGTCGACGTGTCGATCTCCCATGTCGCCGAGGCGGCCGAGGAGAACGCCCCGGGACACGGGGACGACGCGGTCGTGTGGGAGGAGATCGACCAGCGGACGGAGGAGGAGGCCCGGTTCACGTGGTCGTTCGCCGCGTTCCTGGTGCTGGCGACGATGCTCGCCGGGATCGCTGCGATCATCGACAGCTCGATCCTCATCGTCGGTGCCATGGTGCTCGGGCCGGAGTTCGGCGCGGTGGCGGCCATCTCCTACGGCCTGATCCGCGGTGACCGGCGACGGATCGGGCGTGCCCTGGGCGTCCTGGCCGCCGGGTTCGCGGTCGCGATCGTGGTGACGTTCGTCTGCGCGCTGGTCGGCCGGTGGACGGGCGTCATCGCGGTGGACCGGCTACCGGCCCACCGGCCGCAGACCGGGTTCGTCTACCGGCCCGATCGGTGGTCGTTCATCGTGGCGGTGCTCGCGGGCGCGGCCGGGGTGCTGTCGCTGACGGCCGGAAAATCCTCGGCGCTGGTCGGCGTCTTCATCTCGGTGACCACGGTGCCCGCCGCGGGCAACGTCGCGGTCGCCCTCGCACTCTCCCACCACGGCGAGATCTGGGGCTCGGTCGTTCAGCTCGGCGTCAACCTGGCCGGGATGGTCGTCGCCGGCACGGCGACGCTGCTGGTCCAGCGGGCCGCCTGGGCGCTGGTCCGCAAGAGACGCACCGCCTAGCCGCACCGCGCGGCCGTACCCGGGTTCGGCGCCGTCCCCTGTGAACGCCGCCTGGTCGACCTCCCCGTACACCGGGCCGGCCCATCGTGTACGCCGGCGGGCCGCAGCTCCCCCAGGTCGTGACCCCTCGTCACCGCCGGGGTGAAAAACATGATCACAGCTATTGACTAGCCAATTGATTGAGTGGGAGGTTTCCCTCTAGTGGCGGACGCACCGTACATACGTATCCGGAACCACCTCGCTGCGCAGATCCGCGGCGGTGACCTCCGGCCGGGCGACAAGGTCCCGACCGAAGCCGAGCTGCAGGCCGCGTACGGCGTGTCCAGGGCCACCGCCCAGCGAGCGCTGCGGGAACTGGCGCAAGTCGGATTGGTGGTGAGACATCGACGTATCGGAAGCTTCGTGGCCGGGCCGACACACGACAATCTGCTGCGGCTCGTCGACCCCCAGATCAAGGGACCGGAGATCCCGGGCCGGCACGAGGTCGAGCGGGCACGCGTCAGCACGGCACGCGAATGCGGCGTGGACCTGCCGGACGTACCGGAGGACGAGCCGGTGGTGGAGCTGCGGAGACTGAAGTTCGATCTGACCGACACGGTCATCGCGATCGAGCAGAGTGCCGTACCGCTGCGGTACGCCCCGGACCTGCTGGAGAAGGATCTCGTTCACACGACCGTCCTCGACTACCTGGGCGGACGCGGCGTCCCGCTCGCGACGTCCCGGATGTACATCTCCGCGGTGAATCTGACCGCCGCCGACGCCGACCTGCTGGAGGCGGAGCGCGGCGCGGCCGTGCTCCGGCTGAGCCGGGTGACGCGGCTCGCCGACGGCACGGTCGCCGAAGCCATGTGGCACGTCATGAAGCCCGGACTGCACGAGTTCTACATCGAGCAGACCGTCGAAGGTCTCGGAGGAGGCCACGACACCGGATGAGGTGAGCAAGCCCAGTGTCCGATCCGACAGCGAAAGCACCCGCGGCGGCGAAAGCACCCACGGTCGCGGTGGTGGGAACCGGCGTCATCGGAGCGATGACCGCCTGGCGGCTGGCCCTGCGCGGCGCCCGCGTCCTGGCCTTCGACACGTACGCACCGGGCCACGACCGCGGCGCCTCCGCCGGCGAGACCCGCATCTTCCGTACCATCTACAAGGAGGGCGGCCAGTACGTTCCGCTGCTGCGGCGGGCCCGTGAGCTGTGGGACGAGCTGGAACGCACCTCGGGCCGGCGTGTCCTGACCGGCACCGGCTGCCTGACCGTCGGCCGCCCCGACGACCCCGATGTCCGCGCCGTGCTGGACTGCGCCGCCGAGTACCAGCTGCCGCACCAGACTTTCGACGCGCGAGAGATGCGCGACCGCTACCCGCAGCACGCGGTGGACGACGACGAGATCGGCGTGCTCGACCCGCAGGGCGGGGTCCTGCGGCCGGAGGTCGGCGTGCAGGTGGCCCTGGCGCGGGCGGCCGAGGCCGGTGCGGAGATCCTGCCGTACCACCGGGTGCGGGAGATCGAGCGCCACCGCGGCGGCTGGCGGGTGCACGCGGGCGAGCGGTGGTTCGACGCCGACTGGCTGGTGCTCGCGCCCGGCCCCTGGGCGGCCCGTACCCCGCTGCTCGCCGACATCCCGGTACACGCCGAGCTCATCACCGCCTGCTGGTTCGCGGCGCGCGAGCCGGAGACGGTGGCGCCGCGGGCGTTCCCGGTGGGGATCCGGCGTCACGTCGAGGCCGGGTTCTCCTTCTTCCCCTGCGTGGACGGGGTCTCGGTGAAGGTGATCCCGCACCATCTGGCACGCCCTGTGGTCGACACACCGGACGCGTTGCCGCGCTCGCGCGACGCCGAGTTCACCCGGGCGGCGGCGGAAGCGGTCCGCCGGCTGCTGCCCGCGCTGGTGCCGCACCCGATCCGGATCGGCACCTACAGCGACGGCTTCACGCCCGACCACAACGCCGCGCTCGGGCCGATTCCCGGCCAGGACGACGCGCTCGTGCTCACCGGGTTCTCCGGGCACGGGTACAAGCTCGCGCCGGTCTTCGGAGAGCTCGCCGCCGAGCTGGTGCTGGACGGTGCGAACCCCCGCTTCGACATCTCGTATCTGGATCCGTCGCGGTTTCCCGCGTCCCGGGCGGCGACCGCCGCGGCCGCGCGATAGGAGGGGCAGTGTCCAACGCAACCGTCGCGGTCGTGGGGGCCGGGGTGGTCGGGGTGTCGATCGCCCGCGGCCTCGCCATGGCCGGCGCCGACGTGACCGTCTTCGACCGGACCGGGATCGGTACGGGTACCAGCGGCCGTACGTTCGCCTGGGTCAACTCCCACCACAAGAATCCACGTCCCTACCACGACCTGAACGTCGCCGGGATGGCCGCCCACCGCGAGCTGGCGGTCCCCGACGGCGGCGCTCGCTGGTTCTTCCCGACGGGGAACCACGAGTGGGCCGACGACGACGCGGGCCGCGAGCGGCTCGCCGCCTCGACGAGGGAACTGTCCGAGCGCGGGTACGCGGTCACCCGGCTGACCGCCGACCAGGCACGACGGCGGCTGCCGGACCTCCTCGTGCCGCCGGGGATCGACGAGGTCGTCTGCTACCCCGAAGAGGGGTACGTGCTGCCCGGACTGCTGCTCGCCCGGCTGTGGGGCGAGGCGCGAGACCACGGCGCCCGGCTGCGCTGTCCGGACGAGGTGGCCGGCATCGACACGGCCGGGAACACCGCCACCGTACGCACGGCGGCCGGCGAGACCTGGACCGGCGACCGGGTCGTCCTGGCGGGCGGGCGCTGGACCGGCGAGCTCACCGGCCTCGCCGGCCGGCCGATGGCGGTCCGGGACCCGAACGAGCCGGGCGACGTCGTCTGCGGCTTCCTCGGCTACACCGAACCGGTCCCGACGCGGCTGAACGCCGTGCTCACCACGCCGCGCATCAACGTACGCCCGGACGGCGGCGGCCGGCTGGTGCTGCAGACGCTCGACCTCGACCACCGGGCGGACCCGTTCCACGGGGTGGAACGTTCCGGTCCCGTCGGCCAGGAGATGCTGCACCGGCTGCACCGGGTCCTGGCGGGCACCGACGGCGCGGCGCTCAGCCACATCGCGGTGGGACAGCGCGCGATGCCGGCCGACGGCCGTACCGCCGCGGGCTTCCTCGACGACCGCACGTACGCGGTGTGCACGCACAGCGGCATCACCCTGTCCGTACTGCTCGGCCGGATCGTCGCCGAAGAGGTCCTGCGGGACCGGCGTTCCCCCCTGCTGTCCGGCTTCGAACCCGACCGGCTACTCGACACCACCACCGACGCGTTCCCGGATCTGCCCCGCGCCCAGTACGCGGGCCAGCAATAAGAGCAAGCGAGGGGTTATGTACGGAGGTAGAGCGGCCCGCGTCCTGCTCGCGGCGCTGTGCACGGGAACGATGATGGCGGCGTGCGCCGTACCGGACGACTCGGCCGGCGGCGCCAAACCGCAGCAGGGCGGACAGAAGGCCCAGACGATCAGCGAGAAGCCCGACGCCGCGCTGATCGCCAAGCTGCCCGCCCAGTACCCGAAGGGGTCGGCCGTCCGGGTGGGCGCGAACGAAGGGTCGGCGCCGGACGAGTTCCGTGACTCGAACGGCAAGCTGGTCGGCTGGGAGGTCGACCTGGTGAACGCCGCCGCCCAGGTGCTCGACCTGCGGCCGGACTACCACGCGACGTCGTTCGACGCGCTGATCCCGGGCCTGCAGGCCAAGCGGTACGACCTCGCCATCGGCCAGATGGGCATCACCCCGGCGCGGGTGCAGGTCATCGACATGCTGCAGACCATCAACGGCGGGCAGAGCTTCGTGTCGAGGAGCACGGACGGCGGTGCCTACCGCACCGTCGCGGACCTGTGCGGCAAGACGGTCTCGACCGTACGCGGTGCCATCGAGGTCGACCTGGCCAACGCGCAGAATCCCCAATGCCGCAAGGCCGGCAAGAAGCCGATCGAGCTGCGCACGTTCGACCAGTCGAGCCAGGCGGGGCTGGCGCTGACGAGCGGGCGGGTGGACGTCTACTGGATCGGCGCCACGGCCGGCAACTACTTCGCGCAGAACAGCCACGGCGCGGCGAAGGTCGCCGGGCACAACACGGCGGCCGAGATCCCCTGGGGCACCGCCTTCCCGAAGGGATCGACGCTGATCGGCGTGTGGCGGCAGGCCGTGCAGAAGCTGATCGACGACGGCACGTACGCGAAGATCATGGACAAGTGGGGGCAGTCGGCGCTCATGATCCGTACCGCCGAGATCAACAAGACGAAGAGCATGTGACATGGCCGAGATGACGACCCGGGCCTCGCACGCGGCACAGGATCCCTCCGGCAAGGTCGTGGTGCCCAGGCGGCGGCCGTGGCGGTGGGTCGGCGTGGCGTTCGTGCTGCTCGTCGCCGCCATGGCACTGCACGGACTGATCACCAACCAGGCGTTCGGCTGGCGCACCGTCTTCCTCTACCTGTTCACCCGGCCCATCATGGCCGGTCTCGGGATGACGCTGCTGCTGACGGTCATCGCGATGGCCGGCGGGCTGCTGATCGGCACGGTCCTCGCGGTGATGCGCGACGCGGACAGCCGCCTGCTGTCGGGCGCGTCGCTGGCCTACACGTGGTTCTTCCGGACCGTGCCGGTGCTCGTGCAGCTGCTGTTCTGGTTCAACTTCGGCGCCCTGTACAAGCACGTCGCGCTCGGCGTGCCGTTCGGCCCGGAGCTGCTCTCCTTCGACACCAACAGCCTGGTGTCGCCGTTCAGCGCCGCGGTCTTCGGCCTGATGCTCAGCCAGGGCGCGTACACCGGGGAGATCATCCGGGCCGGCATCCACGGTGTGGAGCCCGGTCAGACCCGTGCCGCCCTCGCGATCGGGATGACCCGGTGGCAGGTGTTCCGCGTCGTCGTGTTCCCCCAGGCGCTGCGCATCATCATCCCGGCACTGGGCAACGAGGTGATCAGCATGGTGAAGAACACCGCGATGGTCAGCGTCCTCGCGCTGTCGGACCTGCTGTACAGCGCGCAGCTCATCTACTCCCGCAACTACCAGACGATCCCGCTGCTGATCGTCGCGACGATCTGGTACCTCGTCGTGGTCACCCTGCTGACCGTTCTGCAGAGCCGGTTGGAGAAGAAGTTCGGACGGCGGTGAGGAAGGCATGACAGCGACAGCGGCCGGAATGCCGATGCTGCGCATCGAGAACATCACGAAGTCCTTCGCCGAGCACACGGTGCTGCGTTCGGTCAGCCTCGACGTCGAGGCCGGTTCGGTCACGTGCGTCATCGGCCCGTCCGGCGCCGGGAAGTCGACCCTCATCCAGTGCGTCAACCACCTGGAACGCGTCGACTCGGGGCTGATCTGGGTCGATGGCCGGCTCATGGGATACGAGGACAAGGGCGGGAAGCTCTACGAGCTGCCGGACCGGGACATCGCGCGGCAGCGTCGCGACATCGGGATGGTGTTCCAGCACTTCCACCTCTTTCCGCACATGACCGTACGGGAGAACATCACGGTCGGCCCGATCCGCGTCCGGAGGGCGGACCGGGCCACCGCCACCGCCCGTGCCGACGAGTTGCTGGACCGCGTCGGCCTGGGCGGCTACGGCGACCGGTACCCGTCGAAACTGTCCGGCGGCCAGCAGCAACGCGTCGCCATCGCCCGTACGCTGGCGATGGACCCCAAGCTGGTGCTGTTCGACGAGCCGACGTCGGCGCTGGACCCCGAACTCGTCGGCGAGGTCCTGGCGGTCATGAAGGACCTGGCGCTCAGCGGGATGACGATGGTGGTCGTCACGCACGAACTCGGCTTCGCCCGCGAAGTCGCCGACCGCGTGGTCTTCATGGCCGACGGCGAGATCATTGAAGAGGGCACCACGGCCGAGGTGTTCGACGACCCGAAGCACGAACGGACCCGATCCTTCCTCGGCCGCGTACTCAGCCACTGAGACCCCGGGGCGTCGTGAGAATGGGCTGGAAAAATGCCTACCATGCCGACCATGGGAAATGGTCTCGAATCATCGCCGCTGCCGGGTCCCACTCGATACGCCGAAACCAGATACGGCCGGGTCGCCTATACGGACACCGATCCGGGCGGTTCACTCTCCGTGCCGCCGCTGCTGTTCGTGCACGGAAACTCGGCGTCGCGCAAGGTCTTCCACGCGCAGCTCGCCGATGACTTCGGGCCGAGGCGGCTGCTGGCCCTGGATCTGCTGGGCCACGGCGAATCCGACGACGCCACGGATCCCGGACGCGCCTACACCCAACGCGGGTACGCGGCGACGATCGCCGAGTTCCTCGGCCTGCTGGGCGTCGAGCGGGCCGTCGTCGTCGGCTGGTCGCTCGGCGGGCACATCGGCCTGGAACTCATTCCGCGGTTCCCCGGCCTGGCGGGGCTCGTCGTGACGGGTACGCCACCGGTCAACAAGGACACGCTGATGGAGGGCTTCCAGCCGACCGTCGGGTACGCGGGTGCCGAGGACATCGCGGCCGGCCAGGCGGCGGAGTTCGCCGAGCAGATCACGGTCTCCCCGCCCCCGGGATGGGTGGTGGAGGACGTGCGGCGAACGGACGGGCGGGCGCGGCGCATCATGTTCGCCTCCTTCAGCGGCGGCCAGGACTCCGACCAGAAGGCGCTCGTCGCGCGGTCACCGGTCCCGCTCGCGATCATCGACGGGCGCGACGATCCGTTCATCAACCACGACTACGTGGCGTCCCTCCCGTACGCCGCACTGTGGCGCGGCGCCCCTACGGTCCTGGAGGGCCGGGGCCACGCGGCGTTCCTGGAGGATCCTTCTCGCTACGACCAACTCGTCCGCGCGTTCCTTCACGACCATCGGCTCTGACCCGCTACTCCCACGGCCGCTCGGCTTGGAACTGCGCGCCGCCGCCGCGCCGTGGCCTCCGAGGACGAGCACGGCGCCGGATGTCGCTGTCGCCATGGGACGGACCTCACCTCGACCGTGCGGGGGTCCGGCCGGTGACCGCTTCGTCGATCCGGTCCACGACGGTGATGGCGCCGTAGGCGAGCAGGCGCACCAGGTCCGCGTCGGTCATGTCGGCCGCGGTGCGCCAGGCGGTGACCTCCGCGTCGGTGATGTCGTGGGGGGAGAGGGCGGCGAGGAGGGCGAGCCCGGTGGCGGGCCGGTCCGCCTCGGGAAGGCTCGCCAGCCGTCCGGAGAGCCAGGTGCCGGGGGAGGACGGGCGGGTGCCGTCCCACTCGGCGACGGTCCTACGCAGGAGGTCACGGCCCGGTGCGCTCAGCAGTGCGCCGCCGATGGCCGCGGTGCCGCGCAGCGCGGCGAGGGCGGTCGCGATCGGTGTGCCGGCGGCCCAGGCGGGCGGCTGCCCCATCGGTACGCCGGCCAGCAGGGGCAGGCCGGCGCCGCGGGGGAGCTCGCGGTGGACGGTGCGGGCGTACGCCTTGGCACCGATGCGGCGTACCGACTTGGCGCGTTGCACGTTGCCGGGGAGGAGCCGTTCGTCGGTCAGCGCGGAGAACATGCGGTTGATGAAGTGAGTGGACAGCACCGTTCCGAGGTACTCCGCGGCGTGCTCGGCCGGGAACGGCGGTGCGGGCAACGATGTCGCGTCGGGGGCACGGGTGGCCTTCGCCCAGGTGACGATCCTCGCGTATTCGGACTCGGCCGGGGTCCGGTCGTGGAACAGATCCTCGGCGAGCCGATGTTCGCCGAGGGCATGGACCAGGATGCTGTGGGCGTCGACGCAGAAGCGGCACCGGTTGGCCTGCGACACGGCGACGGCGACGACCTCCTTGCCGAGGCGGGGTGCGGAGCCCGCCAGTTCTGCTTCCCGGAGGAGGGCCCAGGCCGCGGCGTGAAGGTCGGGCGCGGGCGACAGCATCATGAACGCGGGTTGCCCGAAGTCGGCGGCGGACTGCTCGTAGACATCGGCGACTCGGCCGGTGGCCGTTCTTCTGGGCACGGGCGTGACGTGGCGGATCGCCATGGGAACTCCTCAGTGGTCGCGAGCGCATCGCTGTGTAGGGACCTGACGGCGAGGTCGTCTGCGGGCAGGATCGGAACCACACCACCGTGGGAGGCATGGTTGGAAGGCGTGTGGGCCGGCGTCGACATCGGCCGGGAGCACCATCACGTCGCTGTGGTCGACATCGATGGTGAACGGTTGCTGTCGCGACGGATCGCCAATGATGAGGCCGCGCTGGTGGAGGTGATCGGGCAGGTCCTGGGTCTGGCTGGGCGGGTGACCTGGGCGATCGATCCGCATGGCGGCGAGTCGGCGTTGCTGCTGGCGCTGTTGCTCGATCAGGGGCGGAACGTTGTCTACGTGCCTGGGATGACCGTCAACCGGGCCGCTGAGGGGTATCGGGGAGCGGGTAAGACCGATGCCAAGGACGCGCTGATCATCGCTGACCGGGCCCGGATGCGCCGCGACCTGACGGTGCTGGACGCCGATGACGAACTCATTGTCGAGCTGCGGCTGCTGGTGGCCCGCCGCCGGGACCTGGCCGCCGACCGCACCCGCGCGGTCAACCGGCTGCACGACCAGGTGCCGGCCATCTGCCCGGCATTGCAGCGTGCCGTGGACCTGACCAACCGCGGTCCGCTGGTGCTGCCGACCGGTTTCCAGACACCCGCCTCGCTGCGCGAGATCGGTGTTGCCGGTCTGACCGAATGGCTGCGTGCCCGCAGAATCCGCGGCGCCGCCGCACTGGCCGTCAAAGCGGTCACCGCCGCGGAGTCCCAGATGAGGGCGCTTCCTGGCGAGCAGATGGCCGCACGTCTGGTGGCCCAGCTCGCCGAGGGGGTGATCACCCTCACCGAGCAGATCAAAGACATCGACCAGCTCATCGAGGACCGGTTTCACCGCCACCCCTCCGCCGAGGTGATCACCAGCCTGCCGGGCATCGGTGTCCTGCTCGGTGCCGAGTTCCTGGCCGCCACCGGCGGTGACATGGACCGGTTCGGCTCGGCCGACAAGCTGGCCGGCTTCGCCGGCGTCACACCCGTGCCCCGCGACTCCGGCCGCGTCAGCGGCAACCTGCACCGGCCCCAGCGCTACAACCGCGCGCTGCAACGGGTGTTCTACACCTCCGCGCTGATCAGCGTCCGCTGTTGCCCGGACTCCCGGCGCTTCTACGACCGCGAACGCGCCAAGGGTAAACGCCACACCCAGGCCGTACTCGCCCTCGCCAGACGCCGCGTCAACACCCTGCTGCGCGATGGACGCGTCTACCAACTCACGCCCCCACTCGCCGCTGCGGCTTGACAACGTCATTGAGAGTCGTGGTGCGCGTGCCGCGGTGGAACGACACGAGTTCGATCAGGTCTTCTCGACTGCGCGGCGATCGCCCGGGCGATCCGTCGCGCTTCGATGGGATGCCGGCGGAGGTTGCCTTCGATCGTCGGGTGGTAGCCGATGAACCACAGCCCGGTGGCGGGCTGATGCGGTCCGGCGCCGGTGCCCGGTCGTCCGGCGTGGTCGAGGACGCCGAGGTGCCCGGCCAGGTTCTCCAGTCCGGGCCGGTAGCCGGTCGCGGTGAGGATCACGTCGGGCCCGAGGCGGTCGCCGTCTCGCAGGACGACCTCGGGACCGTCGAAGTGGTCGATCGCGCTGACGATGCGCAGCCGGCCGGCCTTGAGATGGGCGACGAAGCCCTGGTCGACCGCGACCGTGACGCCGGTCGTGCGCATGCGCTCGAACGGGCCCTGCCGCGGGGCGGGCAGCCCGAAGGAGGTGAGGTCGCCGAACGCGCGGCGGGTGACCGTCCGGGCGAGGCGGTCGCGGACCCGTTCGGGCAGAACCTGGAGTGCGACGGTGAGCGGGTGCAAGGGGACGCCGTGGCGTTCGCGGGGCACGATGGTCGGCGGGTTGCGCACCGACACCCACAGATCCCGGACGCCGGCGTCGACGAGGTGGCCGGCGATCTCGATGCCGGAGTTGCCCGCCCCGACGAGGAGTACCCGGGCGTCGGCCAGCTCGGCGGCGCTGCGCAGGGTGGCGACGTGCCGGATCGGCCGGGGAAAGCCCGCGCGCCCGGGCCAGTCCGGAACCGCGGGCACGCGATCGTGTCCGGTGGCGACGATCACGTGCCCGCCGCGGTAGGCGCCGTGGTCCGTCGTGACCTGCCAGCCGTCCGCGGTGGGATCCAGCCGCCGGGCCTGGACACCGAACCGTACGTCGAGGCGCTCGGACCGCGCGAAGTGTTCGAGATAGGCGATGTAGTCGTCCCGGCCGACCCACCGGCCCGCGCTTTCGGGTATGCGTAGGCCGGGCAGATCGGACAACCACCGGATGGTGTTCAGCCGCAGCTCATCATGGCGGTGCCGCCACGACGTGCCGACGGCCTCGCCCTGCTCCAGGATGACCGAGTGGATCCGGCGGCGCCGCAGGGCGGCCGCGGCCGCCAGTCCCGCCGAACCGGCCCCGATGATGACGACCGGGGCGTGTCCCGCGGCGGGACGGCCGCCGGTGGTGGTGGCCGTCGATTCGAGGCGATTCACCGGTGGGACCTCATGGCCGGGCTCGGCGTGGGAGCCGGCGAGGAGGGAGCCGGGCGCAACAGCGTCAGCGTGAGAAGGCAGCCGAGCAGGGCCAGCCCGGCCGCCGCGGCGAATCCGGCTCGCAGCCCGGACAGATAGTCGGCCGTACCGGTCACCGCGGAGGAGAGGAGGAGGATGGCGGTGACGCCGAGGCCTGATCCGACGCGCTGGGCGGTGTTGACGATGCCGGCGGTCACACCGGCGTCATCCTGGGCGACCGCGGTGACGGCGGGCGCGGTGACGCCGACGAACGAGGCGGGCAGGCCGACGCCGAGGATCAGCGCCGCGGGGAGCACGTCCGTGAGGTAGCTCACGGTGGCGGGAAGCGCGGTGAACCAGGCCAACGCGACCGCCTGCAGGCCGAGGCCCACCGCGAGCAGGGCACGGGCGCCGAAGCGTTCGACGGCGGCGGGGATCGCGGTGCGGGAGGCGATCAGCGCCGCCACCGCCACGGGCAGCACCGCCAGGCCCGATCGGGTGGGACCGTAGTGCTGGGTGTTCTGCAGGTAGAGGGCGAGCAGCGCGAACGCGGGGACGTGGGCCGCGCCGACCAGCGCGTTGACGACCGTCGAGCCGGTGACCTGGCGGACCCGGAACAGCCGCAGCGGCATGAGCGGTTCGGTGGCGCGGGCCTCGGTGGCGACGAAGCCGGCCAGCAGCACCGCCGCGACCACCGTCAGGACCGTGGCCGACGCTCGGCTCTCCGGGTCGGCGAGCGCGCCCACCGCGTATCCGAGCAGCAGAAGACCGGTCGTGCCCAGGACGGCGCCCGGCAGGTCGAGGCGCCGCCCGGCATCGGCCCGCCGGCGTGCCGGGTCGGGGGGCAGGAGCCCTCCGGCCGACGACAGCGCCGCCACACCCACGGGCAGGTTGATCAAGAAGATCGACCGCCAGCCCAGGCTCTGCGTGAGCAGGCCGCCGGTAGCCGTGCCGATCGCCGCGCCGGCCGCTCCCATCGCCCCCCAGACTCCGAACGCCCGGCGCCGTTCAGCCGGCTCGCTGAACGTGCGGGTCAGCAGCGCTAGCTGCGCGGGCACGGTCACGGCGGCGCCCACGCCCTGCACGGCGCGGGCCGCGAGGAGCAACCACGCGGTGTTCGTCAGCCCGGCCATGGCCGACGCGACGGTGAACAACGCCAGGCCGAAGGCGAACACGCGTCGCGCCCCCAGCCGGTCCGCCGCGCGGCCGCCGACCAGCATGCAGCCGCCGAACGCCAGCAGGTAGGCGTTGGTGACCCAGGCCAGCCCGGCTTCGTCCAGGCCCAGGCCGGCGCCGATCCTCGGCAACGCGATGTTGACCACGCTGGTGTCCAGGAAGACCACCAGTTCCACCGCGGTGATCAGCACCAGCGCCGCCGTCTGACGCCGGGCGCTCCGCTCGCTCATCTCTCCCCCTTCGCTAGAGCGACACTCCAGTAAGAGTGTCGCTAGAGTGGTGCTCTAGTCAAGGTGCTGGAGGTCACGTGGTGGCACGTCCCAAGTCCGGCGCACGCGCGGCCAAGGCGGCTCAGACCCGCGCCCGCATGCTCGCCGCCGCCCGCGAGCTGTTCGTCGAACGCGGTTACACCGCGACGACCATGCAGGCCATCGCGACCCGGGCCGGAGTGGCCGTACAGACGCTCTACTTCACGTTCGAGACCAAGCGGGCGATCCTCAAGGAACTGCTCGACATCGAGGTGGCCGGCGACACCGCGCCGGTCGCCACCCTCGACCGTCCCTGGGTCGCGCAGGCTCTGGCCGCGCCGCCTGAAGACATGCTGCGTCAGCTGGTCGCGGCGACCGCCGCGATCCACGCACGGGTCGCGCCGGTGCTGGAGGTGGTCCGGTCGGCCGGTGCGACGGACCCCGACATCGCCGAGCTGTGGCGCACCAACATCGCTCAGCGCCACACCGTTCTCGCCGTCTTCACCGGGGCGCTCGCCGCCAAGGGCGGGCTGCGGTCCGGGCTCAACGCCATCCGCGCCGCCGACATCGCGCTCGCCACCCTCGCGCCCGAGACCTACCAACTCCTCACCTGTGACCGTGGCTGGAGCCGCGAGGATTGGGTCGAGTGGGCCGCGAAGACTCTGGCTGACGCTCTTCTACCGAGGGAATTTAACTAGAGTAGGAATCTAGTCATCCTCCTGCGAGGGTCCCGGCGCCTCCAGGGCCAGGTCATGACGCCTCGGGTGCGATGAGGTCCCGTGCCCGTACGGCGGCCGCCAGCGCGTCGGGGTCGCCACTGGCCTGGTAGACCTCCACCGCGGTGTCGGTGAACTTGATGACGTGTTCGTCGCCGTTGGCCACCGCGCGTTCCAGCAGGTCGGCGACTGGATCGTCCGCACGCGGAGCCTCGGGTAGCTCCGTCCGCGGGACGGTGTGGCCGGGTTCGTAGGCGGACACGATCGCGGCGGTGGCCGACCACACCGCGGCCAGGCTCGGCGCCCACATCTCCTTGGGCAGGACGGGGAGAGTGTGCTTGACGGCGTTGGGCGCCGTGGCCGTGTGGACGAGCAGGATGGGGCTGCCGTGGGCGCGGTGGAGGTAGCGAACCGTGGCCGCCTGTACCAGCTCTTCGAGGAGGACGGGTACGTCGTCGGCCTCGGCTGGGGCCCGCAGGGCCGCCTGGGCGGCCGGCCAGCCCGGCAGATCGGCGAGCCGGGCGAGCCGATGGGCGATGAGTCCGGACTGGTCGGTGAGGTGGGGGACGGCGGCCAGCGCCTGTCCCGGACTCAGAAGTCCGGATGGGACGGTGGCGCCGGGGATGGGCCGGTTGCGTGCCGCCCAGAAGGCGAGACCGTGCGCCAGCTCGAATCGGGCGAGTTCCCCCGCGCCGCCGGTGAGGCTGCGGACCGCGTGGCCCACGCGGATCGCTCCATGCGTGGCGCCGGCCGTGATCCCGGGGAGGAGCACCGGCCACCACTCGGCGAGAACCTCTCGCCAGGGACGCTCGGCCATCTGACGGGTGAAGTACTCTGTCCAGTCGCCGAGCCGGGCCCGCCCCCCGCCCAGCGCGTCGCGCATGTTCCGCTCGGTGATGGGTTCCCGCGGCGTGGGCATCTCGATCAACCGCGCGACGTACCGGTCGAGCCAGGAGGACACCTGTTCGCCGTGACCGCGGCGGACGAGGACCTCCGCGGCCATCGGCCCGTGGTTGGCGAGCCCGTGGTCACCCTTCTGGTCACCGCCGAACTCCGGGCCGGTGTGGTGCAGTCGCAGGTAGGCCTCGTCGAGAGAGGCATCGGTGTTCGTCATGGCTCTCCTCGGCTGCCGGACGTGGTGGTCATGTGAAACTCAACTCCTCCGTGCGATCTCGCTTCATCTCCGCCCAGTCCGGGCAGGCGGCCAGTGTCCTCACCGCGTCGAAGACCGCGACGGCCCGGGGACCCCGGGGAATGGCGGTGAGGACCGGGCCGAACAGGGCCTGTCCGTCGATGTGCAACGCGGGCGCCCCGGCCGAATCGCCGAGCGGGGTCAGGCCGTCCGCATGGCTGGAGCGCAGGAAGTCATCGTGCTCCGTCGTCCACGCGGACTCGCCCAGCTCGTTCGGCAGGCCCGCGTCGGCGAGTGCCGGCGCCAACACCGACATGTTCTTCGTGTTCTCCTCGTGGAGGCGCCGGCCCAACCCCGCGTACAGCGCCCGGAGCGCTTCTTGGCCGTGGAGGCGGTCAGCGGCCGCGCAGGCTCGCGCGAGCACCCACAGCCGGCCGCTCGGATCGCGTGGCTCCGGGGCGGGCGGAGGGTTGCCGTTGAGCAGCGCGAGGCTCATGACCCGGAAGCGCAGGTCGACCGAAATCCGCGACTCGACCTCGAGCATCCACCGGGAGGCGATCCAGGCGAACGGGCAGCATGGATCGAAGTAGAGGACGACTTCGACGGGATTCTGCCCGGAATTCTCTTTGCGCCGCTCGGCCTGCGCGCTCATCGTTCGCCTCCATGGTGGTCGCTGGTCGCCGCGCACAGGTTTCGTACGCTTTGCGGCAGCGGGAGGCCATGGGGGAGTTCGGGGGCAGGTTCGGGCGTCCCCAGCCGGATCGTCATGGGCAGGATTCCGGCCCAAACGTCGTCGGTGGCGTCGGGTGAGTCGCCGTCGCTCGGTGGTCCGGTTCGCATCTTGACGGATGCTTCGTCGATCGCCATGGCGAGGACGCTGGTCTTGGCGAGTTCCTTGGGCGATGGCGCGCGCACCTCGCTCCAGCGGCCTGGCACAAGACGGTCTGTGAACGCCTCCAGCGCCGCGCCGCGCTCGCCGGCCGGTACCCGGGTGAACCGGCCGAGCAAGGTGACGGAACGGTAGTTCGCGGAGTGCTCGAACACGGATCTGGCCAGGACCAACCCGTCGAGGATCGTGATCGTCGCGCAGGCTGGAGCGCCGTCACCGAGTAGCCGGAGCGTCCGGCTGCCGGTCGAACCGTGGATGTACAGGGCGTTGCGCACGCGGGCGTGCAAGAACGGAATGCAGTACGGCTGCCCGTCCTCGACGAAGGCGATGTGCACGACCATCGCGGCGTCCAGCACCTCGTGGATGTCGGAGCGCGCGTAGCGCCCTCGCTCGGGAGCCCTCCGCACGCGTACGCGTTCTGCTGTCACACGAGAAGTGTGGTGACCAGGCTGGCCCGTTGTTAAGGTCCAGATTCATGGTTTCGGACGAGGCCAGATGGCTGTCGTTGCAGCGTTCACCGGGTGAGCGGCTGGCGGACGCGGCCGAACGTATGATCCGCGAAGCCATCAGAGGCGGGGCCCTGCGCCCGGGCGTGCGGCTTCCCTCGTCCCGGAGGCTCGCGGCACAACTGGGCGTCTCGCGCGGTGTGATCACTGAGGCCTACGAACAGCTGGCCGCACAGGGCTATCTCGTCAGCCGGGTCAAGGCGGCTCCGGTGGTCGGGGATACCCCACGTTCGATGCTCCGGCCGGCGCCGCGGCGCGAGGAGCTCGGTCGCGTACGTTTCGACTTCACCCCGACTACGCCTGACGTCTCGCAGTTCCCGGTTCGCCAGTGGGCGGCCTGCCTCGCGGCCGCCGCGCGTTCGATGCCGGTGAGCGAGTACGACTACGGCGATCCTCGCGGGACCCGGAAGCTCCGTGAGGTGCTCGCCGGCCATCTCGGCCGGACGCGTGGCGTCGTCGCCGACCCGGAACAGATTCTGGTCGTCCACGGGACGGCACAGGGCATCGACCTGCTGATGCGAACACTGGTGACCGGAGGCGCGCGGTGCGTCGGAGTGGAGGATCCCTCCCTGCCGAGCCAGTTCGAGCGCATCACCGCTCACGGGCTCGCCGCACGCCCGATGCCGGTCGACGCGGCCGGGATCCTCATCGACGATCCGGATGTCGACGCCGTGCTCGTCACGCCGGCGCACCAGTTCCCCACGGGCGTCGTTCTTGCCGGAGAACGCCGGCGGACACTTCTCAACTGGGCCCGGCGAGCCGGCGGCCTGGTGCTCGAAGACGACTACGACGCCGAGTTCCGCTACGACAGACAACCGGTGCGCGCGCTGCAGGGCCTGGACCCCGGGCACGTCGCCTATCTGGGAACGACGTCCAAGACCCTCGCGCCCGCACTGCGCCTGGGCTGGCTCGTCCTGCCCGCTGAGCACATGCCTCGAGCGCAACGCATCCGCAACCTGCTGGACGTATGTCCCCCCTCGGTCGAGCAGCGAGCCCTCGCCATGATGATCGAACGTGGTGACTACGATCGGCACGTACGCCGGGCCCGCAAGGAGTACCGGCGACGACGCGAGCAGTTGATCGCCGCCCTCGCCGATCGCCTCCCTGACCTGCGGATCGAGGGGATCGCCGCCGGCATGCACCTCCTGATGCGGCTGCCGGCCGGCCTCGACGACGCCACCGTTGCGGCGCGTGCCCTCCGCCGCGGTGTACGGGTGGCACCGCTGAGCCGGTTCAGTCATACGGGGAACGCGCGCGGTGGCCTGGTGCTCGGTTACGGCCGGATTCCCGAACGTGACCTCGAGGCGGCGGTCGCCGCGCTGGTCACGGCGATTCGTCGTTGAGTCCGCGCCGCCGACGGAGGCCTCCATCTTTCGCGGCGGTGAAGGGTTCGCGGTCCGTGGCGTTATGGCGAGCGAGCACGGGGAATGATCGCCGGGGCAAGCGTTGGGCAGCACCCCCCGAAGCCCAGGTCGTCGGTAGCGGGGGGTAGGCAGTGTTGATCGGGACCGGACGCCGCGGTGCGGCGGCGATGGTCGGTGGGCTGGCCGCGGTGCTCGCCGCCGCCGGATGCGCGGAGCACACTCACAAGACCGCCACGGTGTCCAAGGCGACGGCCGTGGCGCCCGTCGCCACCGAGATGCGGGCCTACGCCGCGAAGGTCTGGCCGCACGCCGGGGACATCTGGCCCGGTGTCGTGCTGAAGGACCGGCGGATCGTCATCGGCGACGGTCACACGGCGCGGCTCATCAGCGTCGACGACGTCAAGAACCTCAGCGCCTCCGACCTCGCCAAGCACAAGGTCGAGATCCCGTCGACCGGCTCGCTCTACACCACCTGGGACGGGCATCCGACCGTCGTCATCAACAGCGCCGACTCCTCCTACACCGACGAGGCCAAGGAGGAACACGTCAGCCTGTCGGCGATCCTGTTCGGCGCGGCGACCGACGAGCTGTTCCACTCGTGGCAGCAGCGCGGCAAAGCCTCGGACCAGCGGGCGATGCGCGGCACCGAGTACCCGCTCGCGGTCACGCCACGGCTCTACCGCGCGATGCTGTACAACGACGTGGTCGCCGCCTATCACGAGCCGAAGCAGCGGCGGCAGCGGCTCGCGAACGCCGCGTACTGGTACCAGAAGTGGCAGAAGGAGTACGCCGACGAGGCGAAGCACGCCGCCGCGACCGATGCCTCCGAAGGCGCGGCGGGCTACTTCGACGCCGTCGCCTCCGCCGTGGCCGACGGCGCCGACCGCACGAAACCGGACGAGATACGCGACCGCGTCGCTTTCGAGCCGCTCGGCCAGAACCTGGATCCCCGGCGCCTGACCGTCGACGGCGAGGCCGCGCCGCTGGGCGCCCTGGCCGGCCTGCTCCTGGACGAGGCCGACAAGAGCAAGAAGGACAAGGACAAGGACAAGAAGGCGCACCCGGTGACCTGGCAGAAGCAGGTCACCCAGAACGGCCAGACGCCGCTGGCACTGCTGCTGTACGGTGTCACGCCCGTCGCCGAGCAGCCGTCGGACGACCTGCGCCAGGCGATTCAAGATGAGCTCGCCAAGCAGAACAGCGACCTGATTCCGCGCTTCAACCCGCTGGTCAGGGCGTACAAGAACAGCAGCGACGCCCTGCTGCTCGTGCCGCTGGAGACCGCCACCGGCGACCTGGAGACGGGCGGCTACTACACGACCAAGAACGTGCCGTACGCGATGCTCGCCCGGCTGAACGGGACGTTCCGGTTCACCTCCGGGCAGCTGACGGCCAAGGACGCGTCCGTGCTGACGGGCGCGATCGAGGGCCACCAGTATGTGATCGTCCCGCTCGACCCGGAGCACAAGACGTCGAAGCTGTCGGACAACCGCCTGAAGCTCGACACCGGGCCGCTGACCGGCACGTTCCACGTGAAGGCGCAGAAGCTGAACGGCCGCGAGGGCCTCATCGTCCAGTGACCCGCCGGGGCGGGACGGTCGGGAGGCTATCTCGGCTGCCAAGGCGCCTCCGGCGCGGGCGCGATGCTCCGCGCGCGTACGTGCCCGATGCCCGCCCGCGTCGCCAGGACGATCAGCCGGTCCCCGCGGACGAGCAGGTACCCGTCCTGGGGCTCCCAGTCGAAGTGCTGCCCGCCGCGGCGCCCGACCGCGAGCACCCGTGACTCCCCGCGCTGGTTGGCGTCGCTCAGCGGACGGCCCTCCAGCTCGGAGCCCTGGGCGATCGGCACGTCGGCGATGAGCATCACGCCGCGCCCGACCGGGATCGTGCCGATGATCTGGCGTTCCATCATGGCCGCCGCGAAGGCGGGCGCGGCCAGGAAGGACACGCTGCGCGACACCGGGATGTGGAAGTTGCGGTGGACCCGCGCGGCCAGGTCGTCGTCGAACAACCGCAGCACGACCCGTACGTTGTCCTTCAGGTCGCGCGAGTTCAGGCCCGCCTCCAGGTTGGTGATGTCGTCGCTGGTGACCGTCACGACCGCGCGGCACGTGCTGACCCACGCGCTGCGCAGCGTCTCCTTGCGCGTCGCGTCGCCGAACACGATCGGCAGCCCCTCGCGGCGTGCCAGCGGCACCCCGACGGCGTCCTCGTTCATCTCCACGCAGACGACCGGCACGCCGAGGTCGTTGAGCTGTGCGACGACGCGTACGCCGACGGCGCCCAGCCCGACGACCACGATGTGACCGCTGATCGGCTCGCTCAGCGCGAGCGGCCCGGCGAGCCGGGCGCGTACGACCGCGTCGACGACCGCGGCCGTGATCGCGGGTACCAGGGCCAGGCTCGCGAGCGTGACGATCACCTGGGTCGTCTTGGCCGCCCCGCCGAGTGACGGGTCGGGGTTCGCGGCCCCGGCCAGGTCGAGCAGGACGAGATAGAGCGACTCGCTGAAGCCGGACTCGCCGGACAGGCTCAGCGCCACCGTGCCGATCACGATGACGGCCAGCAGCACCAGCACGACCTGCATCAGCCGGCGGTTGAGGACGAGCCGCAGGTTACGCGCCAGGAAGGCGAACGGCCGGTGGCGCGGCCGGTGCGCGCTGAGCGGGTCGCGCGGGGTCTTGTCGGCGACCGCGAGCACGAGGTTGGCGGTCTCGTGCGGGTCCGGCAGCAGGCGCGGATTGCCCTCGGACCGGCGCGTGTCGGCCAGCCCGCAGATGATGGTCTTCGGCCGGTCGCTGCGGCGGGCGACGTAGAGCGTGCGGCCGGCGACGCGTACGTGGCTGGGCGCCGGGTCGCCGAGCGCGGCGGCCACGAACGACGGCGCCGCCATCGCGCCGTCCGAGAGCACCGCGCAGTCGTTGAACAGCGTGCGGATCCGCGCGCCCAGCGAGGTGTTCGACATCCGGATGACGAGGCGGGCCCCGGGGTTGAGCTCCTGCACGCGCAACGCCGCGTGGATGTTGCCGACCTCGCTGTTGCCGACGAGCGCGACCGCCCGCGCCGCCTCGGCGTTGACGTCGCGGAACGCCTCGTCGTTCAGTTCGAGCGCCTCGTGCACCTTCACGCGGGGGAGCCGGGCGATCTGCGGTCCGTGGTTGCGTTTCTTCGACGGCAGGATGACGGCCACATCCTGCAGGTAACGCTTGGTCAGCTCGTCGGCGAGCCGGAAGGCCAGCGGCGTGTCGCCGCAGACGACGAGGTGACCGCGCATGGCGCTGCGTCGTCGGGGGACTGTCGGCACGCCCGTGATCTTATTCTCCGATCGGGCCAAAACCCTTGTACCGATGGGCGCAGGCGCCACTCTCCGTTGGTCGCGTTGGACTCCGTGCGTGTCTTGGGTACCGTTGGAGATCAGACCGAGAGGCGCTGCAACGGGCAAAGGCCCGCCACGCTCGGCCTGCAGAAGATCCGCAAGGGCGCCTCCCAACGCAACGGGGGGTGGACCAGTGGACAAGAACGAACGCCAGACCACGAGTGCGCTGAGGGAGTTGCTCACCGAGCGCGTCGTGGTGCTCGACGGTGCGTGGGGCACTATGCTCCAGGGCGCCAAGCTGACGCCGGAGGACTACCGCGGAGATCGTTTCACCGATCATCCGCGCGACGTCACCGGCGACCCCGACCTGCTCAACCTCACCCGTCCGGACGTCGTCCTCGACGTCCACCGGCAGTACCTCGACGCCGGCGCGGACATCACGACGACCAACACCTTCACCGCCACGAGCATCGGCCAGGCCGACTACGGCCTCCAGGAGTACGTCCGCGAGATGAACCTCGCGGCCGCCCACCTCGCCCGCCGGGCCGCCGACGAGGCCGGTGGGCGCTTCGTGGCCGGCTCGGTCGGCCCGCTGAACGTCACCCTGTCGCTGTCGCCCCGCGTCGACGACCCGGCGTACCGTGCGGTCTCCTTCGAGGACGTCCGCGCCGCGTACGCCGAGCAGATCGCGGCGCTCGCCGAGGGTGGCGTCGACCTGCTCCTCATCGAGACGATCTTCGACACGCTCAACGCGAAGGCGGCGATCACCGCCGCCCGCGAGGTCGCGCCGGACCTGCCGCTGTGGATCTCGGTGACGATCGTCGACCAGAGCGGGCGCACGCTGTCCGGCCAGACCGTCGAGGCGTTCTGGAGCTCGATCGAGCACGCCGAGCCGCTCGTCGTCGGCGTGAACTGCTCCCTGGGCGCCGCGGAGATGCGCCCGTACGTCGCGGAGCTGTCCCAGCTGGCCGGTACCTACACCGCCTGCCACCCGAACGCCGGCCTGCCCAACGCCTTCGGCGAGTACGACCAGACCCCGGAGGAGACCGCGCGGCTGGTCGGCGAGTTCGCCTCCGCCGGTCAGGTCAACATCGTCGGCGGCTGCTGCGGCACGAGCCCGGCGCACATCGGGCTGATCTCCGACGCGGTGAAGGGCGTGGAGCCCCGCCGGGTTCCGCAGGTCACGCCGGGTACGCGGTTCAGCGGCCTGGAGCCGTTCGCGATCGGTCCGGACACCGGCTTCGTCATGATCGGCGAGCGCACCAACGTCACCGGCTCGGCCCGCTTCCGGCGGCTGATCGAGGCCGACGACTACCAGGCCGCCGTCGACGTGGCGCTGGAGCAGGTGCGCGGCGGCGCGAACCTCCTCGACGTGAACATGGACGCCGACCTGCTCGAGAGCGAGCAGGCCATGACCACGTTCCTCAACCTGATCGCGACCGAACCCGAGGTCGCCCGCATCCCGATCATGATCGACAGCTCGCGCTGGAGCGTGCTGGAGGCCGGGCTGCGCTGTGTGCAGGGCAAGGGCGTGGTCAACTCCATCAGCCTCAAGGAGGGCGAGGAGGCCTTCCTGCAGCAGGCGCGCCGCATCCGCGACTACGGCGCCGGCGTCGTCGTCATGGCCTTCGACGAGCAGGGGCAGGCCGACACCACCGAGCGCAAGGTGGAGATCTGCGGCCGCGCGTACGACCTGCTCACGCAGCAGGCGGGCTTCGCGCCCGAGGACATCATCTTCGACCCGAACGTCCTCGCCGTCGCCACCGGCATCGCCGAGCACAACGGGTACGCCAAGGCGTTCATCGACGCGCTGCCGCTGATCAAGGAGCGCTGCCCCGGCGTCCGCACCAGCGGCGGCATCTCCAACCTGTCGTTCTCCTTCCGCGGCAACGACGTGGTGCGCGAGGCGATGCACTCGGCCTTCCTGTTCCACGCCGTACGCGCCGGGCTGGACATGGGCATCGTCAACGCCGGGCAGCTCGCGGTCTACCAGGACATCCCGGCCGACCTGCTCGAACTCGTCGAGGACGTGATCTTCAACCGGCGTGAGGACGCGACCGACCGGCTGGTCACCTTCGCCGGGACGGTCAGTGGCAAGGGCACGCAGCGCACCGTCGACCTGTCCTGGCGCGAGGGCCCGGTCGAGCAGCGGCTGGAGCACGCGCTCGTGCACGGCATCGTCGACTACATCGTGGAGGACACCGAGGAGGCCCGGCAGAAGGCCGCGCGTCCCCTCGACGTGATCGAGGGCCCGCTCATGGACGGCATGAAGGTCGTCGGCGACCTGTTCGGCTCGGGGAAGATGTTCCTGCCGCAGGTGGTCAAGAGCGCCCGCGTGATGAAGCGGTCGGTCGCCTACCTCGAGCCGTTCATGGAGGAGGAGAAGGAACAGGCCCGCCGGGAGGGCCGTCTCGACACCAGCCGCGGCAACGGCAAGGTCGTCCTGGCCACGGTCAAGGGCGACGTGCACGACATCGGCAAGAACATCGTCGGCGTCGTCCTCGGCTGCAACAACTACGAGGTCGTCGACCTGGGCGTCATGGTCCCGGCCGCCAAGATCCTCGACACGGCGGTCGCCGAGGGCGCCGACGCGGTGGGCCTGTCCGGGCTGATCACCCCGTCGCTGGACGAGATGGTCGGCGTCGCGAACGAGATGCAGCGCCGCGGCCTGAAGCTGCCGCTGATGATCGGCGGCGCGACGACCTCGCGGCAGCACACCGCGGTGCGGATCGCCCCGGCGTACGAGGCCACCACCGTGCACGTGCTGGACGCCTCGCGCGTCGTCGGCGTGCTGTCGGACCTGCTCGACCCGGAGCGCTCCGAGGCACTCGCCGTCGCCAACCGCGAAGAGCAGGAACGCCTGCGCGAGCAGCACGCCGGCCGCAAGCAGCGTCCGCTGCTCACCGTGGAGGAGGCCCGCGCCAACCGCGAGAAGGTCTCCTTCGACGACCTGCCGACCCCCGCCTTCACCGGCCTGCGCACCGTACGCCCGGACCTGGCCGAGCTGCGCGAGATGATCGACTGGCAGTTCTTCTTCCTGGCCTGGGAGCTGAAGGGCAAGTACCCGGCGATCCTGGACCAGCCGGTGGCGCGGGAGCTGTACGACGACGGGAACGCCCTGCTCGATGAGATCATCGCGGCCGGTTCGCTGCGCGCGGAGGGCGTGTACGGGTTCTGGCCCGCACACTCCGACGACGACGACATCGTGATCGAGACCGGCGCCGGCGACACGGTGCGCCTGCCGATGCTGCGCCAGCAGACCGCCAAGCCGGAGGGCCGGCCGAACCGTTCCCTGGCCGACTACGTGGCCCCGTCCGGGGACCACCTCGGCGGCTTCGCGGTGGCCGTGCACGGCGCCGACGACCTCGCCGCCGAGTACGAGGCCGAACAGGACGACTACCGGTCGATCATGGTCAAGGCGCTCGCCGACCGTCTCGCCGAGGCGTTCGCCGAATGGGTCCACCTGAAGGCGCGCCGCGAGTGGTTCGAGCCGGACGCCGAGCCGTCGCTGGAGGACCTGCACGCCGAGCGTTTCCGCGGCATCCGCCCGGCCCTCGGCTACCCGGCGAGCCCGGACCACAGCGAGAAGCGCGACCTGTTCGAGCTCCTGGAGGCCACCAAGGCCGGCCTGGACCTCACGGAGTCGTACGCGATGACCCCGGCGGCGGCCGTCAGCGGCCTGATCTTCGCCCACCCGTCGTCGCGGTACTTCACCGTGGGCCGACTCGGCCGCGACCAGATCGAGGACTACGCCCGCCGTCGCGGCCTGGACATCGCCGAGGTCGAACGCTGGCTGCGCCCCAATCTGGCCTACGACCCCGACGAGTCCTGACCGCTCGCGGCGGCTCTGTGGCCGCCGTGCGTGGACGGACATCCGCACACGGTCCTGGGACCGGTCCCAGGACCGTGCGGTCAAGCCGCGATCAGTGGCCGCTCTTCCAGCCGGCCTTGTCCGTCCAGTCGGCCGACCGGACGGTCGTCGTGCTCGCGACGGCTCCGGGAGACAGCCCCGGGTAGATGGTGTTCGGCCCGAGGACCACCTCTTCGTCGGCGAGCGCTCGTCCCTTTTCTGCGTCGACGACCAGACGGTGCTGGATCCGCAGCGGCCGATCGCCCGGATCGAGCTGGTCCATCGCGACCGCGGTGCCCTGACGTCCGTCCGCATCGCGCACCGTGCCGATGAGCTTCACCCCGGGCAGCTCGGCCAGCATCTGGAAGGCCGCGGCACGGGCCTTCGGCGTGATCGGCGAGTAGAGGAGAAAACTCACGCCCTGGACGAACAGCCAGTAGTTGAGCCCGGCCTGTGTCAGAGGCCCGGGAGGCGAGGGACTCGGCGCACCCGGTTTGGGAAACGTCGTCGGACCGGGGTGTGGCCCGGCCGGGCTCTGCGGCAGCGCGAGCAGCCAGGCCCGGAGCCGGTCCGGGGTTTGCGGGACCCCGCGGAGTTCGTCCAGGTCCGCCTGCGCCGCGAAGCTGCTCATGTCGAGGTCCGAACCCCTCATGTCGACCGTCACGCTCCCGGCCTTGCCGCTGACCCGTTTCCCCTCGACGGTCAGGAAGGTGCGGGGCGAACCGGCCTTCCGCCAGGCGACCTCGTCGGCGGGTGTCGCCGGACGCGCTCCGAGGAAGTGCATGGTGCCCACGGCGCTCGACGAGCCGGCCGGCCGCCAGTTCTCACTCTGGGCCGTGCTGCGGATCAGGTAGCCGCCGGCCTTGACCTTCTGCAGCCAGCGGATACGCGAGTCCACATACCAGTACCTGCCTTTCGTCACCGGCTGCCGGTCGGCGCTCAGCGCGGCGTCGAGCAGGACCGTGCGGGCCGACGGACCCGCCGGCCTGGTCATCTGGGGGCGCGGCGACGTCACGGAGATCGTCACGGCGAGCGCGACCCCCGCCGCGGTGGCGCCGAGAGCGGCCCCGCGCAGAGCCCAGCGCGGTCGCGAGCGCCGGGTCCGCATCACCGCGTCGAGGCGGGCGCGGGCCGCCGCGACCTCCTGCGGCGGAGCCGGCTCAGGCGGTACGTACAGGTCGCGGACCATCCGGAGCTCATCCATCGTTGTCCTCCAGACCGAGAAGTGGATTGGTCCCGCCCAGCGCCTCGCGTAGTTTTCGCCTGGCCCGGTTCAGCCGCGATCCGACCGTGCCGTACGGGATGTCCAGCGCCGTGGCCACCTGCTCGTGGCTCAGCCCGGCGAGCGCGACGAGCAGCACCACGTCCCGGTCCCTGGCGGGCAGTTCGGCGAGCGCGCTCGAGAGCCGGCCTCGCAGGCGGTCACCCATGTCTCACCCGATGCGCCCGCCCGCTTTCACGCGCGACGAACCGCCGCTCCCTTCGCGCCCGGCTTGTCCGCCCCCAGGCGGGCGTGCAGGTGCATGTCGTGGTAGCCGTCGGTGTGCCGGCTGTGCCCGCGCATCGTCCCCTCGTACGCGTAGCCGGCCTTCTCCGCGGTCCGGCACGAGGCGCGGTTGAGGGTGGAGTGCGCGAGTTCCATGCGGTTCAGGCCGAGGGCGAACATCCAGTCGGTCACCGCCGTCAGCGCGCGGGCGGCGACGGCGCGACCGCGCGCCGCCGGTAGCACCCAGTACGCCGCCTCGCCGAGCCCTTCGGCCAGGGAGAGCCGGCGGATCCCGACGCGCCCGAGCACGGTGTCGCCCTCGGCGACCGCCCAGTCGGCGCCGGCCTCGCGCCTCCAGCGGTCCGTCCGCTCGGACACCCATTCCCCGGCCTCGTCCTCGGTCAGGGAGCGGGCGTGCCACCTGCGGATGTCCTCGTTCGCGTACGCCGCGACGAGGACCGGCACGTCCGGCGGCGTCCAGGGACGGATCGTGAGTTCGTCCACGGACAGGCACGGTTGCGGCCGCCCGCCCATCCGCCCGGCCGGCACCGCGGGCTCCACAAGCTCTGGCATGCGCCCATCATGCCGCTCGCGCTCGGCCGCGACGCGGTGGAAGACCGGCGAACCGGCCGACGGCTCGGGGCGGCCGCGGACGCTTCGAGAGCGCTCGAGAATGCGATCACGCGCTTAACTCCGACGGTTATGGGGAGTAACGTGCCGCAACGTGGTAAATGTGCTGCCCATTTCCCTCTGGGCAGCACAAGGGTTTTCACGCGAGGCCGTAACGCTACGGGCCTGCCTCGGAGCCGCGGTCTGGCAAGAGAGGAGCTGCATGACAGCGGCCACAGATACTTCACGAGCACCCGGAGGCGAGGAGAGCAGGCATCTCCGCCGCGACATCGGGCGTATCGGCCTGCTCTTCACCGGGGTCGGCTCGATCATCGGATCGGGCTGGCTGTTCGGGGCGATGAACGCCAGCATCATCGCCGGCCCCGCCGCGATCTTCTCCTGGGCCATCGCCGGCGTGATGATCGTGTTCATCGGCCTGTCGTTCTCCGAACTCGGCACCATGTTCCCGGTCACCGGGGGCGTCATCCGCTTCCCGATGTACGCCTTCGGCGGCTTCGCCAGCTATTCGATGGGATGGATAACCTGGGTCGCCGCGGCGGTCGTACCGGCGATCGAGACGACCGGCGTGCTGCAGTACGCCACCAAGTGGTACCACTTCACCGACAAGCACCTGGTCGACGGCGAGCCGGTGCACACGCTGACGCCGGTCGGCATCGTGGTGGCTCTCCTGCTGCTCGCGGCCTTCTGCGTGATCAACGCGATCGGGGTGCGGTTCTTCGCCCAGATCAACAACGTGCTGGTCTGGTGGAAGCTCGTCGTGATCATGGTGGTCGTGGTGGCGTTCCTGGTCACCGCGTTCCACGCCGCCAACTTCTCCGACCACGGGTTCGCCCCGGCCGGCGGCAAGGCCATGCTGACCGCGATCTCCACGTCGGGCATCACGTTCTCGTATCTGGGTTTCCGTCAGGCCATCGAGCTGGCCGGGGAGAGCGACAACCCCCGGCGGAACGTTCCATTCGCGGTGATCGGCTCGGTCATCCTCTGTATGGCCATCTACGTGCTCCTGCAGATCGCCTTCATCGGCGCGCTGTCCGGAGGTGACCTGGCGCACGGCTGGTCCAAGCTGTCGTTCACGAACGACTTCGGCCCGCTCGCCGCGGTCTCCACGGCGATCGGCCTGGGCTGGCTGGCCACCGTCCTGTACATCGACGCCGTGGTCTCCCCGGGCGACACGGGCCTTGTCTACTCCGCCGTCACGTCCCGGCTGGGCTACACGATGGCGCGCAACGGCGGTGCGCCCGCGGGCATCGGCAAGCTGAGCAGACGCGGCGTGCCGTGGGTGTCATTGATCATCACGTTCGTCGTCTCGGCGATCATGCTGCTGCCGTTCCCGAGTTGGCAGCAGCTCGTCGGCCTGGTCACCTCCGCGACGGTCATGTCCTTCGGCTCCGGACCGCTGGCGCACGCGGCGCTGCGCCGTCAGCTGCCCGACCAGCATCGTCCGTTCCGGCTCTGGGGCGGCGACACGATCCCGCTGCTGGCCTTCTTCTCGGCGAACCTGATCATCTACTGGACCGGTTGGAACACCAACTGGAAGTTCTTCGTCATCGTCCTCCTCGGGTACGTCCTGATGGCGATCTTCGCGGCGACCGGCCAGCTCACGCCCAAGATGGAATGGAAGGCCGGCGCGTCGTGGGTCATCCCGTGGCTGGCCGGCATCGCGCTGATCAGCTATCTGGGCGACTACGACGGTGGCCGTGGCGTCATCAAGGGCCTCGTGATGGGCTTCGTCGTGAACGCCGTCTGGAGCGTGGTGATCTACGTCATCGCGGTCAAGGTACGCCTGCCCGGCCGGCGCGTACGCGAGATCATCGCCGAACTGCCCCACGACGAGGTGGACGCCGAACCCGCACTCGCCGACTGAGCCCCCCGCTCTCGGCACGAGCCCCGTTCTCCGGTGAGAGCGGGGCTCGTGCCGGTTCTCGGCGCGTTACGCGATGAGCGCCTGGAGCAGCTCGCGCAGGGACTCCTGCTGGGCGGGGCTGAGCGGGGCGAGCGGGGAGTGGGCGTTTCAGGCGCGCGAGCACGTCGGCCCGGTAACGCCGGCCGACCGGTGTCAGCACGAGCTGTTTGGCGCGGCGGTCCGTGGGATGGGGCCTGCGCTCGATCATGCCCTGCCCTTCGAGCCGGTCGAGGACGTACGTCACGTTCGAAGGCTCGCAGACCATCCTGGTGGCCGGCTCGCGCGCGGTGATCGGGTCGGACAGCTCGCGCAGAGCGACGACCTGGGTCGCGGTGATCCCCAGCGATTGGAATGTCCGGTGCCGCTTCCCGTCTTCGCGCTCATGCTGGTGGTCTTCAGCCTACGACCGGCGAATTCGTCATCTCCGGCATCCAGCCGGACGTGGCCGCCGGCCTGGGGGTGTCGATTCCCGCGGCCGGGCTGTTGGTGACCGCCTACGCACTCGGCATGATCGTCGGGGGGCCGGTGGTCACTGTGCTGACCGCGCGGCTGGCCCGCAAGCCGCTCATCGCCGCCCTCGTCACCGTGTCCGTCGTCGGGAACCTGGGGTCGGCGCTCGCCCCGAACTACGCCATTCTCCTGCCGGCGCGGTTCCTCGCCGGCTCGGTGGTGGCGACCTTCTTCGCCGTCGCCATCGCCACCGCGGTCGGGATGGCGCCGGCGGGCCGGCAGGCCTCGACCGTTGCGAAGGTGGCCGTGGGGATGAACCTGGGCATCGTCCTCGGCACGCCCATCGGCACCTTCATCGGCCAGCACGGCTCACCGACGTCGGCGGGTTCTCCGCCGGCAGTGTCCCCCTGCTGCTGGTCTACGGCGCCGGCGCGGTCGCCGGGAACCTCCTCGGCGGCCGGCTGGCGGACCGGGCGCTGATGCCGTCCCTGACCGGCCTACTCGGTGCGTTGACCGTGGCCCTGGCGCTGTTCTGGCTGCTCGGCGGTGTCCGGCCGCTCGCGGCGGTCGTCACCTTCGTCCTCGGCGTGCTCGCGTTCGCCATCGTCCCGGGCATGCAGACGCGCGTCCTGACCACGGCCGGGGCGGCTCCCACACTGGCCGTGGCGGTCAACGCCTCCGGCTTCCAGCTGGCCGCCGCGCTCGCCGGCTGGCTGGGCGGAACGATCATCGACGGCCCGGGACTGCGATCGATCTCCCTCGTGGGCGCCGTCCTCACATCGGCAGGTCTCGCCGTCGCGGTCTACATCCTGCGCAGGGACCGGGCGCGCACGGCGCCCGCACCCGGCCTCAGGACTCGGCGGTCAGCCGCGCGGTGATCGTGTCCAGGGTGCGGAGGATGGCGACGGTCTCGTCGAGCGGCATCACCGGCGACTCGGTGAGGCCGGCGTCGAGGCAGCGGGCGACCTCCTCGGCCTGGTAGGTGTAGCCGTGGCCGTTGACGTCCAGGCGGAACGTCTCCGGTTCAGCGCCGTCGCGGTGCAGCGTCATCGCGGACGGGTGCCAGAACGGCCCGGCCACCTCGATCCAGCCCGCCGTGCCGGTGACCGTCGCGGTCTGCGGCGACTTGGCCAGGAACCCGCAGTGCAGCAGCGCCACCGCGCCCGACTCGTAGCCGAACAGGATGCCGGTGTTGGAGTCCACGCCGGTCGGCGCGGGCGTCGTCACCGTCTGTACGGTGGCCGGTTCGCCGAGCAGCATCCACGCGAACGACACCGGGTACACGCCCAGGTCGAGCAGGGCCCCGCCCGCCAGGTCCGGCGCCCACAGCCGATGGGCGGCGTCGAAGGGGAAGTTCTCGGAGAAGTCGGCGTACACCGCCTTCACGTCGCCGATCGCGCCGTCGGCGACCAGCGCGCGCACCCGGGCGATCAGCGGGTTGAACCGCGTCCACATCGCCTCCATCGCGAACAGGTTCCGCTCGCGCGCGAGGGCGACGAGGTCCTGCGCGTCGGCCGCCGTCGTGGTGAACGGCTTCTCCACGAGCACCGCGCGGCCCGCCTCCAGGCACGTACGGGCGGCGGAGTGATGCACGTTGTGCGTGGTCGCGACGTAGACGACGTCGACCTTGTCGTCGGCGGCCAGCTCGGCGTACGACCCGTACGCCCGCGCGATGCCGTACCGGTCCGCGAACGCCTCGGCCGTGTGCGCGGCGCGTGAACCGACCGCCACCACTTCGTGCCCCACGTGGAGCAGGTCCTCGGTGAACGTGCGCGCGATCCCGCCGGTGCCCAGGATCCCCCATCGAATCGTCACGATCGGACATCGTACGGGGAATCGTCCCCACATAGGCGATTCGCGGTGAATGCCGGGACGAGTCGGCGTCGGAGGAAGGTGTTCCCCTCCGACCTCCCCGCGTGATCTAATGTTCTAGTTGTTATAGAGCAACACATCGAAGGGTGAGGGCATGATCCTGCTCGTCGAGGCTGACAGCGACGTACCGCTGTACCAGCAGCTCCGCGACCGCGTCGTCGAGGCGATCGCCGGCGGCGAACTGCGCGCCGGCGACTCGCTGCCTCCGACCCGGCAGCTCGCCGCCGACCTCGGGATCAACATGCACACGGTCAACAAGGCCTACGACCAGCTGCGCCGCGAAGGGCTCCTCCGGCTCGCCCGGCGTACGGGGGCGGTCGTCGTCCGTGACCCGGCCTCCGGGCCGCCCGGCGACGGCGTCGCCACCGAGTGGGAGACGCGGGCGCGCACGCTGCTCGCCGAGGCCGTCGCCCAGGGGCTGCCCGGGGCCGAGATCGAGCGCCGCTGCCGGGCGATCCTCGATGGTTTCCGTACCGGATCGGATGTGGGGAGCCGATCATGACTGTTGCCGTGGTCACCGCCGTACCCGTCCTGCTCGTCGGCGTCATGCACTGGCTGATGCCGTCTCTCGTGCCGCCGACCACCCCGTTCGGCGTCCGCGTGCCGCGCGACCGCGCAGGCGCGCCGGTCGTGGCCGCGCAGCGGCGCCGCTACCGCGCGGTGACCGGCGTCGTGGCGGTCGTCGTCGTGGTGGGCGCCCTGTACGTGGGCCGTCCGTGGGCCGCCCCGGCCGCCGTCGGCGTCGAGCTGCTCGCCGGCGTGGCCTGCTACCTGCACGCCCGTCGCCGGATCACCGAGGTCAAGGTGGCGGAGGACTGGTTCGGCGGGCGGCGGCAGGTCGCGGTCGCCGACACCTCGCTGCGCACCGATCCGGAGCGCTACCCCTGGCTCTGGGCCGCGCCCGCGGCCGTGCTCACGCTCGCCACGGTGATCATCGGCGCCGTCGCGTACCCGGGCATGCCCGCGCGCCTGGCGATCCACTTCGGCCCGGCCGGGCGGCCGGACCACTACGCCGCCAAGTCGTTCGCCTCGGCGTTCGGGCCGGTGCTCGCGCAGGTCGCCTCGACGATCCTGCTCCTGGCGATCGCGGGCGTCGCGCTGCGGAGCCGCGCCCAACTCGACGCGGAGGACCCGCAGGCGGCCACGCGGCACCGTCGCTTCGTCGCGGCGTCCGCGCGGGCGCTGCTCGTACTCGCGGGCTGCACGAGCGTGACGTTCCTCTTCGGCTCGCTGGCGAACTGGCACCTGATCAGCCCGCCAGGCCCCGTCATCGCCGCGCTGAACGTCGTCCCGGCGGTCCTCGGCGCCGCCGCGATCCTCGTCGTCGTGATCCGCGTCGGGCAGGGTGGCAGCCGCCTGCGGCTCGGCGGCCCGGCGGCCGGCCGCGCGGGTACGGTCAACCGCGACGACGACCGTCTCTACCGGCTGGGGATCTTCTACTACAACCCCGACGACCCGGCCGTGTTCGTGCCCAAGCGCTTCGGGTTCGGCTGGACGCTCAACCTGGCCCGGCCCGTCACCTGGCTGATCTGCGGGCTCCTCCTCGTCATGGTGCTGATCGGCGCCCTCGGAGGCCGGTAGTCCCGCCCGGCTCGTGGGGCCGGTCGCCGAGGAAGGCCAGGATCGCGCCGGTGAGTTCCGGGCTGGTGAGCGCGGTGAAGTGGTGCCCCGGCACCCGGGCGAACCGCGCGTTGGGCAGTGCGGCGGCCAGCGCGTCGGCGGAGGCGTGGTCGTGGTCCTGTTCGCCGACGGCCACGAGCGTGGGAGTCGCGATCCGGCGCAGGGCGGCGTGGGGCGTCGCGACGAGCGTGTCGAGGACATGGAGGAGTGCCTGCGGGTCACCGCCGGCAAGGGTGATCCAGCGGGCCGACTCCTCCTCCGCCGATCCGGGCTCGACGGGGTCCCGGTCGGCGAGGGCGGTCAGGACGCGGCGGTACAGGCCGTCGCGGCCGGTGGTACGGCTGATCGCGGCGAGTCCTTGACCCGCCACGATCGCCTGGGCCGGCCGGGCGCCGCGGACCAGCATCCGCAGGACGGTCCGCCCGCCCAGCGAGTAGCCGCCGAGGTCGTAGTCGTCCAGCCCGAGCCGGTCGATCAGCGCGAGCCCGTCGTCGGCCAGGACGTCGGGCGGATAGGACGCCGGGTCGTGCGGCCGCGCGCTGTCACCGTGGCCGCGCAGATCCGGCAGGATGACGCGGTGGCCCTGCTCGGCGATGAGGGCCGCGGAGCCGTGGTCGACCCACTGCGACGCGTTGGCGGCGAACCCGTGGAGCAGCACGAGAGGGCGCCCTTCGCCGATCTCGTGGTAGGCCAGCTCCAGGCCGTCACGGCCGGAGAAGTGATATGTCGGCAGCTTAGGCATTTGCCGGATGCTCTCCTGATCGGGGCGTGTCGGGTCGTTGCGCCGGGCCGGTGCGGGTCGGGGACGAAGGGATCTCGCGGTCGCGCGACCTGTGCCGTCTCGCGGTCGTGCTCGCCCGTACCGTCGCGCCGGCCATCAGCGGACGGCCTTGCCGAACCGGGCGGCGAGGCCGTGCTCCAGCAGGTCGAACGCGGTCTCGGCGCGTGCGACCGCCTCGGGGTGGACGTCGTCGGCGCTGCGTCCGGCACGCATGTCGTCGGCGTTGCGGTCGGCCAGGACCCGCTGGGTGCCGAAGATCTGCGCGGCCGCGACCCGCGCCGAAACGCCGTCATCGTCGGCGTCGGCGTCGGCTTCGGCGAGCGTTTCGGCGAGAGCGGCCTCGGCGCGGAGCATGTGGGCGGTCAGGCGGGCGGCCAGTGACGGCGTCGAGTAGAGCAGGTTGTGGAACACGAGGGCCTGCGGTGTGTCGTTCAGGCCGGTGAGGATCTCGCGCCGGTCCAGCCCGTCGAGGAAGCGGCGGCGCAGCGCGGCGAGCGGTGACGCCCCGGGTGCCCGGCCGCGTACGACCTCGGCCGGCCCGCCCTCCCGGTCGGAGAACCGGTGCAGCACCAGGTCCTCCTTGGTCGGGAAGTAGGCGAAGAGGGTCGGCTTGGACACCTCGGCGGCGGCCGCGATGTCGGCGACGGACACGCCGTCGAACCCCGACTCCTCGAACAGGGCGAACGCGGCGTTCGAGATCGCCTCACGCGTGCGTTGCTTCTTGCGCTCTCTCAGCCCCGGCTCCGCCATGCGCCGAGCGTAGCAGAAGCGCCAACCGAGGAAGGATTTTGTCTCGGTTAATGTTCTAACTCGGTTAGATATCATGCGCTGCCAAGCTCAGGGCACGAAGAGGTGGTCACGATGCACGACCCGGCCGCAGGCGCCGCCGACCCTGAACTCCGCGCCGAGCGCGCCCACCTGCGCGCGTGCCGCGAGGCGCTGCGGCGCATGCGCGAGGACGTTCTCGCCACGGAGACGCCGCTGGGCGACATGACGGGACAAGTACAACAACGAGGTCCTCCGCCGTGCCCCGCGCGAGACGTGCCGAGCGACTGGCCGACCTGCCCGCCGTCCCCCTGTTCTTCGGCCGGCTGGACTACCCTCCCGGCAGCGTTCACGACGACTCCGGCGCCCACGGACGTGACGGCGACGTCCTCAACATCGGGCGGCGCGGCGTCCGCGACGCCGCGGGCGTGCCGATGGTCGTCGACCGGCGCGCTCCGATCGCGTCCGCCTTCTACCGGCCCGGCCCGGAGGAGCCGATGGGCGTACGCAGGCGTCGCCGCCACGGCTTCGACCGCGACGGCGAGATCACGGCGTACGAGGACGAGGCCCTGGACGCCGCGTGGACCACGGACACCCGGGGCGGCACCCTCCTCGCGGACGAGCTCGAACGGCCCCGCTCCGGGCCGATGCACGACATCGTCGCCACCATCCAGCCCGAGCAGGACGAGCTGGTACGCGCCCCGCTGGAGCACACCCTGTGCGTCCAGGGCGCGCCCGGCACCGGAAAGACGGCGGTCGGCCTGCACCGCCTCGCCTACCTGCTCTACACCGAACGCGACGACCTGTGGTCCTTGCTCCGGTCACCGGCCGAGGATCTCGTCGTCCAGCAGAACGGGCGGCGCCGGCGTGTGGCCGGGGACGAGCTCGCGGAGATCCTCGACGACCTCCGGGGAGGCACCGTGTCGTACGGCGCCGGCCGCGAGCTGCTGCCCCACCACATCGCGAGCGCCGTCCTGTGCCGGATGGAGGCCGGCGGCAAGATCTGCGAGGGCCGTACGCACGCCCAGGTGCGGCGGTGCCGGGAGGTCAGGGCGGCGGTCGCCGCGATGTGGCCCAAGGCCGACCCGGTCCGGCTCGTCCTGGGCCTGCTCACCGACCCGCGGCGACTCGCCCGTGCCGCCGACGGCCTGCTCGACGCGGAGGAACAGTCGGCCGTGCTCCTGCCGGGCCGGCCGCGCGGCCCGAAGTCGGCCCGGTGGTCGGTGGCCGACCTCGCCCTCATCGACGAGGCCGCCCACCTGGTCGAACGGCGGCGCGGCCTGGCCCACGTGGTCGTCGACGAGGCGCAGAATCTCAGCCCGATGCAGTGCCGCGCCGTCGCACGCCGGGCCGGCGGCTCCTGTACGGTCCTGGGCGACCTCGCCCAGGCCACCAGCCCGGCGGCGGTCGGCGACTGGCCGGCCCTCCTCGCCCACCTCGGCAGGCCCGGCGGCCGGATCGTGGAGCTGGGCCGGGGCTACCGGGTGCCCGCCCAGATCATCGACTACGCGGCCCGCCTGCTCCCGCGGATCGCCCCGGGTGTTCGCGTTCCCACGTCCGCCCGCCGCTCCACCGGTGCGCTGCGCGTCACCGAGGGCGCCCCCGGCCGGCTCGCGGACTCGACCGTTCCGGCGTGCCGGGAGGCGCTGGCGGGGGAGGGGTCCGTCGGGCTCATCGCCGCCGACGCCGACCTCCCCGCGCTGCACCGCGCGGTCACCGACGCCGGGCTCCGCTCGGCCGTCCTGGTGAGCCGCTCGGGGACGCCGTACCGTCGCGTCGCTGACCGGGCGCTCGGAGGCCGGTAGGTTCGACCGGTGCCCACCCGACGTACGCTGCGCCATCCCGCGCCACCGAAGCTTCCCGCCCAGCTCACCTCCACCCGGCTCGCGGAGATGTTCCTCGCCGATGACGGGGTCTGCCTGTCCGCCGAGTTCGGCGGGAGCGTTCCGCCGGGGAGCCGGGCGGACGGCCTCGACGTCGAAGGCTGCCGGTTCGACGCCGCGGGGCTCGCCGGCGCGGTCCTGCCCCGCGCGAGCCTGTCCGACGTGGAGTTCGCCGGCTGCGACCTGGCGAACCTCGACGTCTCCAACGGCGTCGTCGTCACCGCGCGCCTAGAACGCTGCCGCCTGACCGGGGCGAGCTGGGGCGGCTGCTCGTTCCGCGACGTGGTGTTCGAGGGGTGCCGGGCCGACCTGGCGCGGTTCCGGATGAGCCGGTTCCGTCATGTCGTCTTCCGCGACTGCAACCTCACCGAGGTCGACTTCCAGAGCGCGGAGTTCACCGCCTGCCGGTTCGAGAACTGCCGGATGGAAGGCGTGCGGTTCAGCCAGGCCGTGATGACGGGCGGCGCGGTGTTCTCCGGCTGCGACCTGTGGGGACTCAGCGGCGTCGAAAGCCTGCGCGGCGCGACCGTACGGGCCGCCGACGCACAAGGTCTCGTGCACACTCTGGCGGCGGCCCTGGGCATCACGATCGAGGACTGACGGCGGCCGTCGGCCGGCGCCCTCGGACCGGCCCGGCGGGATGCCGGTCCGGCCGCGCGCCCGCGGCCGTCCGTCGCGCACACCAGCCGATCGCGCACCGTGTCACTCGATGAGCGGGGGTGCGACATCGTCGTCGTCCGCGCCCCAGATCTTGTCTTCCTCGTACACCCAGATCGTGCGCTCGCGCTCCTTCTTCTCCGCATCCTTCCCGCCGACGGGCATGAAGGGAACGGTCGACGGCCCTCGGGCGGCGGCTTCCTGTGCGGCGGTTGCCGCGTTCTGCGCGTTCTGCGCGGCGCTGGGAAGTCCGTCGGACCGGCCGCTGCGTACGACCAACGGGCTCGTTCCGGTGGGAGAACCGCTGACGGCGCCCGCGTGCGGCGGCGAAACGGGCGGCCGGTTCGTGTACGGGTTGGTGCTTGCCAGGCCGGTGCCGCTCGTGGGGGAGGGGACGAGGCTCGGGGGCCGGCCCAGTCCGGACAGGTCGGTCCCCTGGCCGGAGCCGGCTGCGGTGCTGGGATACGCCGGGCCGCCCGGGTCGTAGCCGACCGGCAGACCGGCGGTGGTGGAACCGGGCGTGGCGCCGGTTCCGGCAAAAGAGGTGCCGGTGCCGTCGTCGTCACCGTGGGGAGGCGGGTTCGCCGTCTTGCGTGGCGGGCTCCTCTTCTTGGCGGCCAGCGGCAGGTCGACGAAGAACTGGTTGGGGATGGCGGCGTACGTGCTCTGCGTCTTCTTTATGTGCTCGCTCAAAAGATGTCGGGCACCAAACTCTGTATCATCGGTCGGATCAAACGGGGAATATGATGAGATTTCATAGCCGACAGAGTTTGGATCGACATAATTGACTATTCCGGTCCTGTAGCGCTCGGCAAGCGGCCCGTGCGTGATTTGCTGTCTAAAATCCGCCAAAGATACCTTGCCGTGATGTTCGATCGGTTTGCCGACTGTGTTGCATGCATGACTTACCTCCTGTGCGGCCTGGTAGAGCTGCGCCAGCTGACGCTGTGCGGAGACGGATCCCGAGCCGTCATTCCACTTGTCGTGGATCTTGCCGGCGACCCGGCGGATGAAGGAGGCTATCCTGTCGTAACTGGCGGCGGCCTTCTGATACTCCTGGCCGATATTTTCTACCTTGTCCGGCCGAGCCCGGCTGACAAAGTGGTAGATAGCAATCGAATCCCAGACTTTCGAGTCGTTGGTAGGCTGTTTTTTCGTCTTGAGATCGAAGGTCAGGTAATCGCTCATCCTGCTTCTCCAGAGCGGTGAGTCGTCTCAGATCTTCTTCAGGATGTTGAGTACGCTCTGTTTCGCGCTCTCCTCGGCGTCCGCGTAGGTGGTCGTTGAGTGGAGCAGCCTTTCGAGCACGGCCTTGTAGGTCTCGATGAATCTCGCGTGGGCCTTGGTGATCGAGGAGTTGGCCTGTGTCATGGTGTCATAGAAGTCCTGGCCGCCCTCCCAACCGCCGACCTCGTCGGCGCTGATGCTCGACGTCCGTTTGATCTGTTGGTGCGCCTCGCCCTTGTCGGATGCGAAATACTCGAGGTACTTGGCGAGATCGCGTGCTAGATCCAGCACCTCGTTGTGGGTGATGCTGAGGCTTACCTTGTGTTCGGATTCCATGGGCGGCTGCGCCCCGGGCCAGCGGTCGTACAGGTTATTACTCTGTAGACCGTGCTGTGCTGGAAGATCGTTCGACATCCCCATGCAGAGTCTCCCCGTGATCTCGCCGGGTGATAGTGGACGCCAGTTTAAGTAGCAGGTCGGGTCCTGTGTCGCCAAAGCGTGCACCGGCACTTGCCAAAAAGCGTGCACAGCCGCTCGTGGGCGAGGGGGCGTTCCCGTGCGCCTGGTGGGGCGAAGACAAAGTGGTGCTGTAAGCGGTGGCTGCGATCGGGGTTTAGACCGTAATTTAGGGCTTAGCCGGGCCGGGCGATGGACTTGTACTCCAGGTAGGCGGACAGTCCTGCGGGGCCGAGTTCGCGGCTGACACCGCTGGATTTGCAGCCGTCGAACGGTGAGGAGGATTCGATCATGCAGGTGTTGACGCCGTACGTTTCGGTCCGTGCGCGTCGGGCGATGCCGAGGCCGTGTTCGGGGTCGGCGGTCCAGACGGTGCCGGCGGCACGAGCCCGGCGAGAGCACCTCGATAATGGCGAATCGGCCTGGGCCGGCGTCCAGGCGCCGGACCCCTTGTGGAGTGCTCATGGCCTCTCGCTGTCGTGCTGCGCGGTGGCCTGGTGTCCTGGTGGTCCTGCATCTGCACTGTGAAGACCGCGTCCGGGGTGTGTGCGGTGTGGATCGTGACGCGCGGCAATGCCAAGAACGCGACCGAACCGGACGTATGCCCCTCCCGAGGGAGGGGGTGTCCGTTCAAGGCATTCTTATGACATTGAAGATTTCCCATGTCACAAGAATCGCCCCAACACACACCAGGCCCTGCCGCAAGCGAGTGGAGCCATTCGTTGATCGCGGCGGAGCTCTCCTCCCCGCCACCCGCTCCCGCCGTCGGCGAGACCACCCGACGACGGCGGTGGTCCAGGTGGCCGACCACAGGAGCGGTCGCCGTCGTGGCCGTGCTGCTGCTCGGCGTCGTCTTGCTCGCCTGGCCGGGAGGTTCTGACGAGCCGAAGCTGCCGGCACCTACCCGGCAGGCCCGATCCGATGCCCGCCGGGCCGGTCATCACGAAGGCCCCGAATGATTGCGGCGTGTCGGCTGACACGGTGCACAGGCTCACCCTGGGGACCCCGACGCCGGTGGCCGCCGGCCGGGCTGCGACCTGTCTGTGGTACTCCAGAGATCCACCCTGCCCCGGATGTGCCGTCGTAAGCCGGGCGACCGTGAGCGGGTGATCCGGGTCGAATTCCAGGTGGGCAAGGAGCCCACAGACGCGCTGACCGGCTTCTCCTCGCAGGAGCGGCCTTCGGACCTGGTTTCGGATCCGCGCGATGCTCAGCCGAAGACGGTGGCCGGACTGGGCGACGAGGCTGTCGCGTACTACTCCACTAATATTTCGCTTCATGGCGCGCGCGTCCTCCTCCACGCCGCCGACGCGGGCGATCCGCATGTCGTTCGTGACACCTGACGGTCGGTCTGACGTACCAGCCTCGGTGCAACACCGGCCGATCGCCTACCGTGTCATCCGATGGCAGGGATGCGACATCGTCGCCGTCGGCGCCCCAGATCTCCTCGTCTTCGAACCACCAGACCGTGCGCTCACGCCCACGCGACGTTGTGAGCTCCGACAGCGCCCGCTCGCGGTTCGTCCGCACAACCGCCCCTGGGCTTCGTGAGCCGGAATGGCGATTTCGGTGGACCTGTTCAATCGCGTGGTGCACCACTTCTTCGGGCGACGCCGGAAACCGCGCGATCACATCAACGGCGAGCGTGCAACATTCGGACTGTTGATCTTCGCCCGCGTACGCGTCGTTAATATAAGGACGCTGATATCTGCTTCCGCGCTGGTCTGACGTCACCGCGGACACCGCCGTTGAGGAGTCACCGTGAGGCCCTTGGAGACGTCCGATCCGGCATCGATCGGGTCGTATCGGATCCTCGCCGAACTGGGCCGGGGCGGTATGGGGCGGGTGTTCCTCGGCAGTTCGCCGGACGGCCGGCTGGTCGCCGTGAAGCAGGTACACGCCCGGCTCACCGAAGATGACGGATTCCGCGCCAGGTTCCGGCGGGAGGTCGACGCCTCGCGCAAGGTCTCCGGCGCGTACACGGCGGCGGTGATCGACGCGGACCCGGACGCACAGGTTCCGTGGCTGGCCTCGGAGTTCGTGGTGGGGCCCTCACTGCTCGAGGCGATCGAGGCGGTCGGCCCGCTTCCCGAGGCATCGGCGCTGCGTCTGGCCGCGGGCCTGGCGGCCGCCCTGGCCGACGTTCACCGAGCCGGTCTCCTGCACCGGGATCTCAAGCCCTCCAACGTCCTGCTCACCGGCGACGGCGTCAGAGTGATCGACTTCGGCATCGCGCGGGCGGCCGACGACACCGGCGGCTCCCAGCTCACTCATACCGGGTGGCTGGTCGGCACACCCTCATACATGGCTCCGGAGCAGGCCGAGAGCCGGCGGCTCACGCCGGCCGGAGACATCTTCTCTCTCGGCTGTGTGCTGGTCATGGCATGCACCGGCACCAGCCCGTTCGCCGCGCCGACGGCGGCGCAGACGCTCTACAAGATCGTCCACTCCCAGGCCGACCTGGCGTCGATCTCCGACCGGCTACGGGCGATCATCGAGCCCTGCCTTGCCAAGGACCCGGCCGACCGGCCGACGGCCGCCCGGCTGCGGGAGCCGGTCGGCCGTATCGCCCCGTCCCTTCAGCCGTGGCCCGAGCCGATTCAGCAGATGATCTCGGCTCAGCGCGCCGAGGTCGCCCGCTTCGTCAAGGATCCGAACGCCCGGTCCACACTCGTCTTCCTCTCGCCCGACGGGGGCCGCTCGGCTGTCGCCGTCACGGAGGACAAGGCGCCTGATCGGTCCGCCGGGCGGCCGTCCAGTGCCCCGATCGCGATCGCGATCGGGGTCGGAGCGGTCGTGCTCGTGGGCGTGCTGCTGGCGTTCATCCTGATCGTCTACAACAGCGGCGACGGAAATCGCGCGGCCAACGCATCGGGCACGTCCGTGGCCCCGAGCACGGCGTCGTCGAGCACGGCGTCGTCGAGCCTGTCGTCTCCGCGTCCATCCTCCAGCCGCCTCGGGGGCTTGGACCTTACGGCCTGGTGCCGGCACGTAGGCCAGGGTGATCTCGTGCTCACCGCCGATAACGTCTACAGCTGGCACTGCCACACGTCGAACGGCGAAGACACCGATATCGACACGAACGCCGTGTGCCGGTACCAGTACCACGACCCGAACGTGTCGGCGTCATTCACCGATGCCGACAATCCCTACACCTGGTACTGCCACAGCTGACCGACCATCGGCGGTCGAAGGGCGAAGAACGCACGGCAGCGTGGTGTTCTCCGGCTGCGACCGCCTTCGCCTCATCGAGATAGCGGTAGGCGGTGGAGCGGGAGATGCCGTGGTCACGTCCGCGCACGTCCGTATCGACCTCAGAAAGCGAGTGAAGCTCGGATGCACAAGTACATGCGCAAATCGATGATCAAGCGCACCACGGCCGCGGCTCTTGCCGCCACCGCCGGCATGGCGGGCATCGTGGCTTTGGCCGCCCCGGCGAGCGCTGCGCCCTGTTCTTGGCACGAGTTCAGCGGCGGCACGGGAGCGGGGGGAAGCTGCCGGGAGACCAGTACCCACAGTGCCTACTGGATCACGATCGAGTGCTCGGACGGCCGAGGCTTCACCTATTACGCGAAGGGCAACGAGGTAAGCGGGACGGACGCGGTCCGAGGTGTGGAATCGCAGGCCTACTGCGGGCACCTCGAGTGGTTCACGGGTGCCGCAGGCATGACGGAGGTTGGGGATTTGTAGTCCTCCGGCCCGTTAATCGGCGTCCTTCGCGCAGTCCCCTCCGGAGGCGTCAGTGCTGCTACTGCCACCGGCTGCTGCGCACCGAGCGGCGACGCCGCGGCACCCGCAAGGGCAGCCGGGCGCTGACCTGCTACTGGCAAGCGGTTTCGGCGCTGGGCAAAATCGTGCGGGCGGTGCCGACCGGCATCCCGATCAGCGCGGTGAAGTGACGGAAGGGGTCGGGCGGCCAGGCGGCGCCGGGGACGGGGTCAGCGAGAAGGTGGACCAGGGAGCGTTGGCGTGCAGTTTGATCGGCACGTTCATCGTCGCCGTGCCGGCGTGTTCGAAGACGAACCGGACCTGGACCCGGTGCGGTGGCCGGAGTGGCGAGCTGAGGCCCTCGAGCGTCGCCTGCGGGAACTGGGAGCCGTAGACCGCTTTTCTCGGGGGTACCACGATCGGCCCGCCGACGATCCGGACGGACGTCGCGACCCCGGAGGCACTCACCGAGACCAGTCGATCGGCGCTCCGCGCCTCGTTGACCAGGCTGAAGTACAGCGGTGCCGAGCCGGCGGCACTGGCACCACCCGTCGTGCGGGGCGTCGGGCTCGCGGAGGGCACGAGGATGAAGACGTTGCGCAGCAACATCTTTCCGACGTGTCCGTTCGCCGCGCGGTTGGGGAACCATTTTCCGGCACCTCCCTGCCCGCAGGACGAGACCGCCGCCACCACGATGCCCGCCAGCGCCGTCCGTAGCAGGTCCGCGCCGAAGCGAGGCAGGGATCCGCTGTGCTCGGACCAAGGCATCTGATCTCCCTGTCGGCCGGATACGCTCGCTCCACCTTGCAGCTACCCTCTGTGATCGAAACCATGTGCCGCCGGGCGTCGGCGGGCAGGCCCGGTCCGGCGCCGAGTTCACAGCCGGAGAGGCCCGGGAAGGGCGACGAGAGCGCCGCCCCACCGATCACCGGCGGGTCGGGGAAAGCTCATGAGGCAGCCGCAGAACGGGCACGACGATCAGACCGGCGCGACGCTCCGTACGGTTTGACGGCCGTCGTGGCCAACCTTCTCGTCGCGCTGGCCAAGGGCGTGGCCGCGCTCATCACCGGATCCGCCGCCCTGTGGGCGGAGACGCTGCACTCGATCGCCGACACCGGCAACGAGGTCCTGCTCTTCATCGGCGTGCACAGGTCGAAGAGGAAAGAGGATCCCCGGCATCCGTTCGGCTACGGTCAAGAGCGCTATTTCTGGGCGCTCCTGGCCGCGCTGGGGATATTCGTGCTCGGTGGGGTGCTGTCGATCGGCGAGGGAGTCCGTAGCCTCATGCGGCCGGAGCCGCTCGTCTCGCCGTGGATCGGCGTCGTCGTCCTCGTCGCGGCGGCGTGCTTCGAGGGATATTCGTGGCGCGTGGCGCGCAGACAGGTGCTCACCCGTGCGCGCGAACTGGACCGGACGATCCTCGAGCATCTGGCCAGGGGGTCCGACCCCGCCACGTCCACGGTCTATCTGGAGGACTCCGCCGCGCTCGTCGGCATCGCGCTCGCGCTCGCCGCGCTGGTCCTGCAACTGCTCACCGGCTGGCGAGCGTCGGACGGCCTGGCGAGCGTCTGCATCGGGCTGCTGTTGATCACGGTGGCACTCCGGCTCGCGCGCCGGTCGAAGTCCTTGCTCATCGACGAAGCGGCGCCCGAGGACGTGGTGCGGCCGATCCGGGAGGCCATCGCCCGGCACGGCTGGATCGCCCATGTGCCGGCCCTGGACGTCATCTTCGTGGGGCCGGGACAACTCTTGGTCATCGTGCGCGTCGCACCGGTGCCCGCGGCGAGCGCCGCACCGGCACACGAGCTGGTCGGCCAGGTCGACCGGCTCCGCGACGAGTTGCTGCACATGCCGGCCGTCACCGAGGTCGCCGTCACCGTCGAGGACGCCCGCGGATGAACCTGGCCGCCGGAGGAGTGCTCAGGAGAGCCGGGCGATGGACTTGTACTCCAGGTAGGCGGAAAGACCCTCGGGGCCGAGTTCGCGGCCGACGCCGCTGGACTTGTAGCCGCCGAACGGCGACGAGGACTCGATCATGTACGTGTTGACGCCGTACGTCCCGGTCCGTACGCGGCGGGCGATGTCGAGGCCGTGCTCGGCGTCAACGGTCCAGACGGTGCCGGCCAGGCCGTAGTCGCTGTCGTTGGCGATGCGTACGGCGTCGTCCTCGTCCTCGTACGGGATGACCGCGAGCACCGGGCCGAAGATCTCCTCGCGGGCGATCCGCATGTCGTTCGAGACGCCCGCGAACACGGTCGGCGTCACGTACCAGCCGCGGTCGAAGGGGCGCCCCGCCCCGCCGAGCGCGACCTTCGCTCCCTCGTCCTGACCGATGCGGATGTAGTTCTCCACGCGTTCGCGCTGGCGGGCGGCCACGAGCGGGCCGATCTCGGTCGCCGGGTCGGCCGGGTCGCCCACCCGCATGCCGCGTACGGTCTCGGTCAGCGCGCCCACGACCTCGTCGTACCGGCCGCGCGAGGCCAGGATGCGGGTCTGCGCGATGCAGGCCTGCCCGTTGTTCATCAGCGACGCGAGCTTGAGCCAGCCCATCGTCGCGTCCAGGTCGGCGTCGTCGCAGATGATCGCCGCCGACTTGCCGCCGAGCTCGAGGGTGCAGCGCTTGAGCTGTTCGCCGCAGATGGCGCCGATCCGGCGGCCCGCCGCCGTCGAGCCGGTGAACGCCACCTTGTCCACGCCCGGGTGCCGTACGAGGTACTCGCCGGTCTCGCGGCCGGCCGCGACGATGCTGACCACGCCCTTGGGCACGCCCGCCTCGGTGAGCATCTCCGCGAGCGGGTACGCGTCGAGGGGCGTCTCCGGCGCCGGCTTGATCACGATGGTGCAGCCGGCGACCAGGGCCGGGGCGAGCTTGAGCGCGATGATGAACTGCGGGACGTTCCACGGCACGATCGCGGCCACGACGCCGACCGGCTCGCGGCGTACGGTGACCGGCCCGAGCATGCCCGCGCGCTCCTCCTCCCAGGGCACGTCCAGCTCGCCGAAGTAGCCGTACACGGCGAGCGCCTGCCCGGTCTGGCCGAGCTGGGAGAACGAGATCGGCGAGCCCATCTCCTCGGTGATCAGCTCGGCCATGTCCTGGAGCCGCTCACCGAACAGCGCGGCCAGCCGCCCGACGACGGCGCGGCGCTCGGCCGGCTCCATGCGCGGCCACGGTCCGTTGTCGAACGCCTCCCGCGCGGCGGCCACCGCCCGGTCGACGTCGGCGGGTGTCGCCTCGGGGACGCGCCCGATGACCTCCTCGGTGTGCGGCGAGACGACGTCGATGGTGCCGGTGCCGGCGGGAGCGACCCACTCGCCGCCGATGTAGAGCCGATCGTGCTGCCGCATACGTACCTCCGGAGGCGGGAGGAATGTAACCGAGTGCTTGCTTGGCATCTTCGCCGCCGTCCCGTGTCTTGTCCACCGTCCGCCGGAACCGGGTCGTGCGACCGGGCGTGCCTCGCCGAAACAGCCGGGTCCGGTCCGCTCGGCTCGTACGCTGGGCTGCACGTCCCTGAAAAGGGCCCTTCCCGGTTGAAGGAGAGGAAGCGCGTGCCAGAGCAACCGCGGCTGGTACAGGCCGGCCGGGCGATGGCCGTGGCCACCGCCGTCTCGCGACTCACCGGGTTCCTGCGCACCTTGGCGCTGGTGGCCGCGCTGGGCCTGGGCACCCGGCTGCTGGACGCCTACACGGCGGCGAACGTCACCCCCAACACGATCTATGAGCTGGTGATGGGCGGGGCCCTGGCCAGCGTGCTGGTGCCGCTCCTGGTCCGTACGGCCGCCGACGAGAGCGTCGACGGCGACCTGTTCGCCCAGCGGCTGCTGTCCCTGGTGGTCTACGGCCTCTCGATCGTGGTGATCGTGACGATCGTGGCGGCGCCGTTCATCGTGGGCCTCTACGTGCCCGGGTTCTCGCCCGCGCAGCGCCATCTCGCCGTGGTGTTCACCCGATACTTCATGCCCCAGATCCTCTTCTCCGGGGTGAGCGCCACCCTGTCCGCGGTGCTCAACGCGCGGGGCCGTTTCGCCGCGCCGATGTGGGCGCCGGTGGCCAACAACGTCGTCGTGATCAGCACCGCCGTGGCGTTCCTGCTGATCGGCGGCACCGGGAGGCTGGAGTCCCTCACCCAGGGCCAGACGCTGCTGCTGTCGATCGGTACGAGCGCCGGGGTGGCCGCCCAGATGGCCGTGCTCCTGCTGTCCGGCCGCCGGGCCGGTTTCCGGCCGAGGCTGCACGCCGACCCCCGCGGCATCGGAGTCCGCAGGATCGCCGCCATGTCCGGCTGGACGATCGCGTCGGTGACCGCCGCGCAGGCGGTGTTCATCGTGATCACCGGGCTCGCCTCCCACGCCGGGCAGGGCGCGGTCGCCGTCTACTCGAACGCGGGCACCCTGTTCCAGCTGCCCTACGCCGTCATCGCGGTCACCGTCATCACCGGCGTGCTGCCCCGGCTCAGCCGGGCCGCCGCCGACCGCGACCTCGGCCGCGTCATCGCCGATCTGTCCCAGAGCCTGCGGCTGACCGGCGTCGTCCTGGTGCCCGTCGCGGCCGCCCTCATCACGCTCGGCCCGCGCCTGACCACCGTGCTGTTCGCGCACGGCAACGCGTCGCCCGCCGCGGCCCACCTCACCGGCCTGGTCCTGGCCGCGTACGGGCTCGCGCTGGTTCCCTTCGCCGCGTACCAGATCATGCTGCGCGTCTTCTACGCCCTCGGCGACACGCGGACCCCGGCCCTGCTCAGCGTGGTGGTCTCCGCCGTCACGGCCGGCACCTGCCTGGCCGCCGCCCGGCTCGACCACGGTCCGCACCTGGTCGTCGCGCTCGCGGCGTGCTCCGCGGTCGCCTACACGGCCGGGCTGCTCCTCACCGCGTACCTGCTCCGCCGCAGGATCGGCCGCCTCGACGGGCACCGCCTGCTGAACGCCCACGTCCGGATGCTCGTCGCCGCGGCCCTCGCCGCTCCCGTCGCCGCCGGTACGGCATGGGCCATCGGCTCGGCGACCGGTACCGCCTGGACGGCCTCACTCCTCACCGTCGTCGCCGCGGCCGCCGCCGGCGGCGGGCTCTACGCCCTCATCGCCCGCGCACTGCGCATCACCGAGCTCAGGACGCTGACCGCGGCGCTGCGGCTCCACCCGATGTAGCGCCGCCGGCCCCGGCCCCCGGCCGGGATCGGTCCTCGTCGTCCGTACGGTCCGGCGCCGTCTCCTGCAGGGCGAAGGCCATCACGCTGACGCCGACCGGCGTCGTGCCCGGCGAGTGCGGCGTCCGGGCGGCGTCGTGCAGCCCGGCCGTGAGCTCCGCGAGCCGCGCGAGGAAGTCCTGCCACGTACGCGGGTCGACCCACAGCTCGGCGTCGACGATCACCTTCTCGCCGTCGTCGGCCCGGCGGCCGATGCGTTCGCGCAACGTGTGCGCCAGCGTCTCGGCGAGCAGCGGGCCGTGCTCGGACAGCGGCGCGCCGCGGACCGTACGGTAGCGGCGCTCCCGGCCGCCGCGACGCATGCGCTCCTCGGCCAGTTCGACCAGGCCGGCCGCGTCGAGGCGGCGCAGGTGCTGGCTGGCGAGAGCGTGGGAGACGTCCAGCTCCCGGGCGAGTTCGGCGGCGGACATCGGCCCGGGCCACATCAGCGACAGCATCCGCAGCCGCAGCGGGTGGGCGAGCGCGCGGAGTACCGGATCGACTTCGGTCACACCTGCCAGTAAAGCGTGACACTACCGCCAATCGAATGATTGGGGGTAGGTTGTCGGGCGGACACAGGGGAGAGGCATGGGCTGGGGCACGGCACGGGTGCTGCGGGACCGCAACGCGGGCCTGTACCTGGGCGGCGTGATCGTCTCGGGGTTCGGCGACTCGGCCATGTCGCTGGCCGCCGGCATCTGGGTCAGGACACTCACCGGCTCGAACGCACTCGCCGCGCTCGTCGGGTTCTGCATGTGGCTGCCCGCCTTCGCCGGACCCGCGATCGGCACGCTGGCGGACCGGGTGCGCCGCCGCACGCTGCTGGTCGCCGTGAACCTGACCCTGGCCGTCGTCATGACCGCGCCGCTCGCCGTGCGTTCGGCCGGGCGGATCTGGCTGCTGTTCGCCGTGCTGACCGTGGTCGGCGTGGGCGCCGTGCTCATCGACGCGGCCGAGACGGCGCTGGTGGCGGCGGCGCTGCCGGCCGAGTTGCGCGGCGACTTCAACGGCCTGGTGAGGACGGCGATCGAGAGCATGAAGCTGGTCGCGCCGCTGGCCGGGGCGGGCCTGTTCGCCGCGTTCGGCGGGCCCGTGGTGGCGCTGGTCGACGCGGTCACCTTCGTGCTGGCCGCCCTGGCGTTCCGGCTGCTCCGGGTGCGCGAGAGCGCGCCCGCCCCGCGAGGGTCGTGGGTCGCCGAGACCGTGGAGGGCGTCCGTCACCTGTGGCGGCATCCGATCCTGCGCGCGCTGCCGCTCGCGGGCGGTGCCGCCCTCGTGCTGTCGGGGTTGAGCAGCACGGCCACGTACGCACTGCTCGACGTGGGGCTCCACCGCCCCCCGGCCGTCGCGGGCGTGCTCACCTCGGTGCAGGGGGCGGGTTCGGTCATCGGCGGGCTGTCGGCCGGGGCGCTGATGCGCCGCTCCTCCGAGCACGCCTTCGCGGCGGCGGGGCTCGCGCTCTTCGCGGCCGGCGTGCTCGCCCGCGTGGTTCCGTACCTTCCGGTCGTGCTCGGCGGCAGCCTGCTGATCGGCCTGGGCCTGCCCTGCCCGCTGATCGCGGCGCTGACCGCGGTGCAGCGGGAGGTGCCGGGCGCGCTGCTCGGCCGGGTCGCGGCCGGTGCGAACACGCTGATGTACGCGCCGACCGGCCTCGCGCTCCTCCTGGGCACGGCGATGGTGGCCGTCCTCGACTACCGGGTGCAGATCGCCGTGTCCGGCACGCTCGCGCTGGCCGTGGCCGTCGCCCTCGTGACGACAGGCCGTAGGGCGCGCCGCGCGAAGGCGGCGCCCTCGGCGACCGCGAAAGATGTCAAAGCGGTATCAGGCGGCGTGTGAGAGCGATGTTGTCGGTGGGGCCTGTTAGCTTCCGGCCTCATGCGGTTGCTGCACACCTCCGACTGGCACCTGGGCCGGTCCTTCCACCGGGAGGACATGCTGGGCGCCCAGGCACGGTTCGTCGACCACCTGGTCGAGACCGTGCGCGCGGAGGGCGTCGACGCCGTCCTGATGTCGGGCGACCTGTACGACCGCGCGCTGCCGCCCGTCGACGCCGTCGCCCTGTGCGACGAGGCGCTGAAGCGGCTGGCGGCCGAAAAGGTGCGGGTCATCGTCATCAGCGGCAACCACGACTCCGCCCAGCGGCTCGGGTTCGGCGCCGGGCTGATGTCCGCCTCCGGCGTCCACGTGCTCGCCGATCCGCGGCGGGTCGGCGAGCCGGTGCTGCTCGCCGACGGCACGGCCGTCTACGGCATCCCCTACCTCGAGCCCGAGGTCGTCCGCAGCGCGTGGGACCTGCCCGAGCGCGGCCACACCGCCGCGCTGACCGAGGCGATGCGGCGCGTCCGCGCCGACCTCGCGACACGCGACGGCCGCTCCGTGGTGCTCGCGCACGCGTTCGTCACCGGGGGAGAGGCCAGCGACAGCGAGCGCGACATCTCCGTCGGCGGCGTCGCGAGCGTGCCGCTGAGCGTGTTCGAGGGCGTCGACTACGTCGCCCTCGGCCACCTGCACGGACGCCAGCGCATGTCCGACACCGTGCGCTACTCCGGCTCGCCGCTGGCCTACTCCTTCTCCGAGGAGCACCACGTCAAGGGCGCCTGGCTGGTCGATCTCGGCTCCACGGTGACCGCCGAGTTCGTGGAGGCGCCCGTGCCGCGCCGGGCCGCGCGCATCAGCGGGCGGATCGACGACCTGCTGTCGGGCGAGCGCTGGGCGCCGTATGAGGACCACTGGCTCCAGATCACCCTGACCGACCCCGGGCGGCCCGCCGGGGCGATGGAGCGGCTGCGGCGGCGGTTCCCGCACACGCTGGCGCTGGCCTTCGAGCCCGAGGGCGGCCCGGCCGACGACGGCCGCCCGTGGGCCGAGCGCATCCGCGACCGTTCCGACCTCGACATCGCCTATGACTTCGTCCGCGAGGTGCGCGGCGCGCCCGCCGACGACGCCGAGCGCGACCTGCTCGGCGAGGCGTTCGAGTGCTGCCGGCGGGCGGAGGCGGCGCGATGAGACTGCACGCGCTGACCATCACCGCCTTCGGCCCGTACGCGGGCACCGAGACGGTCGACTTCGAGGCGCTGTCGGACGCCGGGCTGTTCCTGATCAACGGCCCGACCGGCGCGGGCAAGACGAGCGTGCTCGACGCGGTCTGCTTCGCCCTGTACGGCCGGGTGCCGAGCGTCCGCAACGACGCCAAGGACCTGCGCAGCCAGCACGCCCCGCCCGACCGGGCGCCCGAGGTCGTCCTCGACGTGACCATCCGCGGGCGGCGCTTCAAGGTCACCCGGTCGCCCAAGTGGGAACGCCCGAAACGCCGCGGCCAGGGCACCACCGAGGAGAAGGCCAAGGTCCTGCTCCAGGAGTGGCGTGGCGGCGCCTGGGAGACCTGGTCGACCCGGTTCGACGAGGCCGGCCAGCTCGTCACCGACCTGCTGGGCATGTCGGCGGAGCAGTTCTGCCAGGTGGTGCTGCTGCCGCAGGGCGACTTCGCGGCCTTCCTTCGCGCCGGGGCCGAAGACCGCCGGGCCGTGCTGGAAAAGCTGTTCGCCACCGAGGTGTTCGCCCAGGTCGAGGCGTGGCTGGCCGAGCGCCGCCGCGAGAGCGGGCGCGCGGCCGACGAGCTGCGCCTGGCGGCCGAGTCGGTCGCCGACCGGGCCGCCGAGGCGGCCGGTGCCGCACGCCCCGAGCTGACGCCGCCCGCCCTGGCGGCCTGGGCGATCGAGCTGTCGGGCCACGCCGCCGACTTCGCCGCGGTGACGGCGGCCGGTGCCGCCGGGGCCGGTGCCGCGCGCGACGCCGCCCGTACGCTCCTGGACGACGCCCGCGCCGTCGCCGACCGGCAGGAGCGGCACGCCGACGCGCTCCGGCGTTCGGCCGAGCTGGCCGCGCGGGCGGACGAGCGCACCGGGCTGACCGGCCGCCTGCGGGCGGCCGAGCGCGCCGGACGGGTGCTGCCGCGGCTCCAGACCGCCGCCGCGCGCGCCGCCCGGCGCGACGAGGTGGCGGCCGTCGTCACGCGCCGCCGCGCCGAGCTCGGCGGACTGCTGCCCGACGACGCCGACGCCGACCTCATGCGCAAGGAAGAACGCGCCCGCCGCGACGAGCTGGTCGAGCTGGCCCAGCGGCGGGAGGACGAGACCCGGCTGACCGCGATCGGCGCCGAGCTGCGCACGCTCGCCGACGAGGCCGACGACCTGGAGACCCGCGAGGCGGAGCTGGCGCTCTTCCTGACCGACTCGCCGGTCCACCGCGACCTCCTGCGCGCCCAGCTCGACCAGGCCCGCACCCGTGCCGCCGCCCTGCCCGCGGCCGACGCGGCGGTCGCCGAGGCCACCGCGCGGCTGGAGGCCGCGCGGCGGCGCGACGCCCTCGCGGCCTCGCTCGCCGAGGCCGAGGCCGCCCACCGCGCGGCCGTCGACGAGGCCCAGGCCGCCCGCGACGTCGTCCAGGAGATCCGGCAGGCCCGGCTGGAGGGCATGGCGGCGTCCCTGGCCAAGGAGCTGGCGGAGGGCGAGCCGTGCCGGGTCTGCGGATCCGCGTCGCACCCGTCACCGGCCCACGCCGAGGCCGACGGGCCCGGCGAGGAGGCCGAGGCGGAGGCCGCCGCCGCGTACGACGCGGCGCTGGCCCGGCGCGAGGAGACCGGCAACACGGTGACACGGCTGGCCGCCGAGCTGGACGCCGCCCGCGACAGGGCCGGCTCCTCGCCCGAGCCGGAGCTGGCGAGCGCGCTGGCGGCGGCCGAGGACGACCTGACCGGGCTGGCGGGCGCCGAGGCCGACATCGCCCGCATCGAGGACGAGCTGCGGCACGTCGACGCCGAGTTCGAAGAGGCCCGCGACCGGCACGGCGAGGTCCAGACCGCGCTGGCCGCACTCCAGACGCAGCGCACCACGCTCACCGCGGAGGCCGGCCGCCTGCGTGCCCGCATCGACGCCGCGCGCGGCGACGACCCGACGCTGGAGGCGCGCATCCGGCGGCTTGATCACGAGGCCGCCCTGCTGCGTGACACGGCCGCGGCCACCGAACAGCTGCGCGCCGCCGCCGAGGAGGCCGAGACGGCGTCCGACGAGGCGTCGGCGGCCGCGGCGGCCGAGGGCTTCGACTCCGCCGAGGCCGCCCGCGCCGCCGCCCTGGACGACACCGCCCGCCAGGAGCTGGCACGTCGAGTGAAGGCCTACGACGACGAGGAGGCGCGGGTCGCCGCGCTGCTCGACGACCCGTCGCTGCGCGCCGCCGCGGCGGAGCCACCGCCCGACCTGGCCGCCCTGGAGTCCGCGCTCCGCACGGCGGAGGAGCACCACCAGTCCGTAGCCTCGGCCCGCGACCGTTTCGCGGACCGCCGGTCCCGGCTGGTGACGCTGGCCGGCGAGCTGCACGCTCGCGCCGCCGAATGGCGCCCGGCCGCCGAACACCACTCCCTGGCCGCACGCGTCGCCGCCCTGACATCCGGCGACCCGACCGCGAACCGCACCCGCATGCGACTGTCGGCCTACGTCCTGGCCGCCAGGCTCGAACAGGTCGTCGCCGCCGCGAACGAACGCCTCGCCCGCATGTCGGGCGCGCGCTACGCCCTGGAGCACACGGTCGACAAGGCGGCCGGCTCCCGGGGCCACGGCACCGGCGGCCTGGGCCTGCGCGTCATCGACGGCTGGACCGGCCGCCACCGCGAGCCGGGCACCCTGTCGGGCGGCGAGACGTTCATCACGTCCCTGTCCCTGGCCCTGGGCCTGGCGGACGTGGTCACCGCCGAGGCGGGCGGCACCGAGATCGGCACCCTGTTCGTCGACGAGGGCTTCGGCACCCTGGACGAGGACACCCTGGACGAGGTCATGGCGGTCCTCGACGGCCTCCGCGACGGCGGCCGCGCGGTCGGCATCGTCAGCCACGTCGCCGAACTCCGCACCCGCATCCCGGCCCAGCTCCGCGTCGCCAAGACCCGCACCGGCTCCACCCTGACCGTCACGACCTGACCGGGCCACGGCCTCAACCGACGTTCCGCGGGCAAGCAGACCCGGGAGGCCAGTGTCGGATGACGTCGCGCGGTGGCGTTCCGCGGGCAAGCAGACCCGGGAGGCCAGTGTCGGATGACGTCGCGCGGTATCGCACCGCCGGGGGATCAGCGAGTCGGCAGCGCGCCACCTCCGACGCGCGGCCGGCCGCAGCCCGGCTCCGCTCGTACCGGCCGGATCCGGTCGGCGGCGAGGGTGCTACCGTCGCTCGTCGCTCGTCGCTCGTCGGTGTCTGGCCGCGTATTCGCGGCCGGCGGCACGCCCGCGCGTGCTACAGGCTCGCGCGCCTTTCACACGCAGGTCAGAGTCGAATTCCGGTATCCGGAGTGGCGAAGATCCGCACCCGCTGACGCACGGACGGCTCATGGATGATCGAGAGCGGAAATTCGGGCGTGACGGCTTTGTAGGAGAGGAGCTCGTCGGCGAGCGCCCGCTTCCTGCTACCGCTGACGATGACGACGACGTTGTCGGCCTCCAGGACTTGCTGCGGCCCGAGAGACATGCCGAATTCCCGGAATGCCGCGCCGGCCTACGAATCGCTCGACGCCTGGGTGTGCACCTGACGAGACTCTTCAATGAGCCGTGTCACATGCCGGCCGGTGGCCTTCTTCGAAGCGCGGATGCCCGAGATCAGCGCAGGACTTCTCCCGGAACTCCAGCGTTCGCGTGCCCTGGTCACCGCCTGATGACGCCGTGCAGCACCGCACCCTCTCCGTCGCCAGGTTCGGTTTTGCCTCGCCGAAAGGCCGTAGCGGCTCGGCCTCGGCCGTCGATACCAAATCCGGTCGACTGAATGTGAGGTGGTGACCGGCTCGGGGCGGCTTACCCGGCCCGCCGCATCGAGCCCCGTCGTCACATTCCCGGTTGCCGTTTCGTCGGTGAGGCGGAATTACGTCTGCGGCCACCTGTCACCTTCTATGCTGGCGCTCGCATGGCCGCGCGTCGGGTCGTCCCCTGGGGCGCCCGCCCCACTCTGGAGACGCCCATGATTTCCCAGGCATTCGACACGCCGACGCGGCGGGCGAATCCGCTGTTGGTCGGGTTCCTCATTCTGCTGGGGCTGGCCCTGGTCGCCGTCCTCGTCGGCGTCGGCTGGACGGTGATCCACCGGTGGACCGCGACCCCGCCGACCCGGCCGGCCGGGACGACCGTGACCGACGGCGACCTGGCGTTCCGCGTGGCCTACGTCGACACCACCGCCATCTCCCAGGGCGTGGCGGGGGAGAGGGCCCCGACCGGCAAGTTCGTGAACGTTCGCGTGAGCGTCACCAACCGCGTCGGCCGCCCACAGCACGTGGACCCGGCCGATCAGTTCCTCCGCGCCGGTGGCAAGAGGTACGCGGTCGACCACGACGCCACCGTCAACGCCGGTGACACGGCGGCGCTCTCCCTGCCGGGGAGGCCGGGTGCCGCCGGGTCGCTCATCCTGGTGTTCGACGTACCGAAACGCGCGACGTCGGCGGCCATCGAGGTCCACGCCACCGCGTCGTCGGGCGGAGCGCGTGTGACCCTGCCCGCGTTCGGCTGACCACCGGCTCGCTGCGGCGATCGAGTGGGCCCAGCCCGCGTTCCGCCGGCCGAGGCCGACGCCGTAGTTCCGTCAGTTGTTCAGACCGGTCAACGCCACCAGCCGCCACCGGCCATGGTTCCGCTGCACCGAGCACGTGAACGACTGGCGAATCCGCGTTGGTCCAAGTCCGCCCGGCGCCGGCGATGCGATCGCCATTTCGGTGATGCCGTGCAACGCGGCTCGCGAGCGCACTCCGTGAGCATGTCCGCACGTCATGGCGAGCGACACGTTCTGGCCGAACCGGGACGCATCGCGGAGTCACCAGGAGCGAGGACGCAGGTGCGCCATGCGCTACGGCCTGCGGTCGTACCACCGGCACCTGCCCTGGTCAGAGTGTCGCGAGCCACTCGTCGAAGGTGGTCGGCGCGATGCGGGCGCCCTCTCCGGGCAGGAGGGTGTCGCCCGCCATGTCCTGGCCGAACATCCCGGACCAGGTCGGCACGACCTTCACCGTGCGGCCGCGCGCCTGGTAGGTGCGCCGGGCCATGTCCACCAGGTCCTGGGGCTCGGGCCCGGCGATGTCGCGATAACTCCCCTGCGGAGTGCCCGTGGCGACCTCGGCGAGGATGTCGGCGACGTCCGCGGGCGCGATCGGCTGGAGGAGCAGCGGCGGGATCGTGGTCACGCCGTCCTGCTCGGTCCAGCTCGCCACCATCGCGGCGAAGTCGTGGAACTGCGTGGCCGGAACGATCGTCCACGGCACCGGCCCCGCGGCGACCAGGCGCTCCTGCTCCCGCTTGCCGAAGTAGTGCGCGTTTCCCTTGACGCGATGGAGCCCGGCGATCGACAGCAGGACGTGGTGACCCACCCCGGCGCGCTCCTCGGCGGCGAGCAGGTTCCGCGTGGCGCCGCCGAAGAAGGCCACCGTCTCGGCGGGGTCGGTCGCGTTGGAGCTCGTGACGTCGATGACGGCCTCGACGCCGGCCAGGGCCGCGTCGAGGCCGTCGCCGGTCACCAGGTCGATGCCGAGCGAGCGGCTGATGCGTACGACATCGTGGCCGTCCCGCTGGAGGGCGGCGATGGTGAGGGTTCCGATGTTCCCGGTCGCGCCGGCGACGGCGATCCGCATGATGATTCTCCTCGTCTCTCGTAGGAGGTCCGACGCTATCTCGGACTAAAAGGATCCGCAATATCTGCGATAGGATCGGGATCATGAAGCTGCCCGTGAGCACCGAATGGCTCCTGCACTGCGCCACGACGCTGGCACAGCTCGACCCGGGCGCCACCGCGTCGGCGGCCCAGCTCGCGCAGTACTTCGACCTGCCGGCGGCCTACCTGGCCAAGCAACTCCAGGCGCTCGTCAGGAGCGGCGTGCTGACGGCGACGACGGGCCCCCGGGGCGGGTTCCGGCTGGCCCGTCCTGCCGCCGAGATCACGCTCCTGCAGATCGTCGAGGCGGTCGACGGCGCGTCCTCGCCCTACGAGTGTCGCGAGATCCGCCAGCAGGGGCGAGGGGCGCTGCCCCCCGAGGACTGCCGGAACACCTGCATCCTCGCCGAGAAGATGGGCGAGGCCCACGAAGCCTGGCGGCGCAGCCTCGCCGCGACCTCGCTCGCCGACATCCTCGCCGCACTACCCTCCTCCGTACCCGCCCGCACCCGCCGGCGCATGGCGGGCACAACATGACCCGAGGTACCCACGCGGCAGTGCGAGGAATCGGCCCGGGCTTCCGCCGGGAGCGACCTCCCGGCAGCCGAGGGCGCTGTCGGACGCTCGGGCCGTACCCGGCCCACGGCCCTGCCGCGAGATCAGGACCGTGAGCCGTGCACGCTCCACCATCCGCGTCGCGGTACGGCCCGGGTTCGGTGGAAGCCTGTTCCGATCATCGTTCGGGCGCGCCGTCCCGCCCGTCTTCCGCTTCACCGGCGCCAGGACGGCCGTCGAGGGCGATCCAGAAGCGATCCTCGCCGCGGGCCGGACGGTCGGGCACCCCGCCGTTGGCGAGGATCACCCGGCGTGACGCCTCGTTGTGACGGGCACAGGTGAGGAGGGCCCGGCTGATGCCGAGGCGCGCACACTCCACCAGCCCGGCCGCGAGCATCCTCGTCGCGTGACCTCGTCGCCGCCACGGGGCGACGACGTGATAGCCGACGTGGCCGCCTACCTCGGCAAGTTCCGGCGTCAGGCGATGTCGGACGATGAGCGTGCCGAGGTACTGCTCTCCTGAGACGTACCAGAAGGTCGTGCACGGTACGTCCCAGCGGACCTGGACTCCGCGCCGCTCCGCCACGAAGGCGTGGAAGTCCTCGCCGGCCGCGTCGAGCCACTCGGTGGATCTTCCTTCCAGCAGGCAGTCGGCGCGTTCACCGGCCAGGAACGACTCGCGTACGGCCGTCGTCGGCCGGACCAGCCTTGGTGACTCGAGCGGTTCGGTCACGGTCTCCGGCCGTTCAGTGCCGGATGACGCCGCGTAGCACCGCGCCCTCCGTCGACAGGTAGTTGTCCTCGTAGTCGAACCGCCGGCTGTCGGCGCACATCAGGTACCAGTACTTCATCTGCTCCGCCCACCAGCACCCGGGAGTCAGGTCGCCGGGCTCGACCGGTGAGGTGGTGACGTCCTTGGCGATCGTCCAGCCGTTCGTCCGTTGCGGGAGTCGGCTCTGTCCTTGCCGGCCGGGCCGTGCTTGTCACAGCCGAGGTGATCGTGATCTCACCTTCCACCGCCGACTCCAGCACCTGCTTGATCAGGAGTTACGCCGGAAAGCGGTACAGCCCCGTTTTCTTGGTGTCGTCGGTAGGCGGCCGGGGGTAGGCCGTAGGCGGCGTGGAAGATGCGTGTGAAGTGGGCGAGGCTGGTGAATCCCCAATCGGTGGCGATCGCGGCGACCGGTCGGTGCTTGTGGAGGGGGTCTATCAGGCTGCGGCGGCAGCGCTCTAGCCGACGGTCGCGGATGTGGGCGGCCACCGTGGTGGCGGCGTGGGTGGCGAACAGGTGGTGCAGCGAACGTAGCGAGATGTGGTGGGCAACGGCGATCGTGTCCGGTGAGAGGCCCGGATCGGGCAGGTGAGTCTCAATGAACGCCTCGATACGCGCCATCAGTGCCCGCTGACGGGACTCCACGCTCAGTGTCGCCGCGCGGTCACGGAGCCCGGCCAGGCCGACCGCGAACAGGTCCACTACGACAGGCACCAAGCGGGCCGCGGTGGCCTCGTCTCCGGTGGCGGCGCTGCGGGCCAGTTGGGCCAGGGTCGCAGCGATGAGTTCGCCCGTTGGAAGCTGCCGTGCTATGTCGGTCGCGGTCACGGCCAGCATTTCGTCGACCGGCCGCGGCAGCAGTGCTTGCGGCAGGATCAAGGTCATCAGCCGCGGCAATGCGCTCACGGGCGCGGCATCTCCGGCCACCGCCGGTTCCGGGTAGCCGGCGGCCATTCGATACGGCCGGCCGGTGTCGACCACGGCGGCCTGTCCGGGCCCGAGCAGGGCCTCGCGCTCACCCTGACTGAGCACACTCGCACCACGAAGCTGCAACTCGATCTTGTACAGCCCGGGGTCCGAGGCGCGAATCAGCCGCGGCGTGCGTTCGACCAGCAACGGCCACGCGGTCTTGTCCAACAACTGCGCAACGCCCAGGTCGTGATGTACGAGTTCCCCGCTGTAGCCGTTGGTGGCCTCCGCGGTCATTTTCAGCGGCACCAGCGTGTGACACACCCTGTCGTGCCACAAATCCAACCGGTCGGAGGTGGGTACGTCCGCCGTGCGTACGACCATCGCCATAAAGGACCCCCGACGGCGCATCCACCGCGTCGAATCTCGCTGCCCAGCCCACCATGACGCGGCGCGCACGCACCGTCAACCCGTCTGCACGTGTGGGCAAAGACCCGGTCGGCTCCTGCGGCCACACTCGGTTATCGACGGGATTCCGCAATCGCGGTCCGGAAGGCCCGGGCCGCCGGGGAGGGGAACACATCAGGTCCATTCGTCGCCTCGCAGCAACAGCCGCGGTCGCGGCCCTCGGAACCGCTGGACTCATCGGCACCGCGGGCCGACGCGAGCGACACCGTGCGAAGGCCGGCGCCGAACTACCACGGCCTTGACCGAGGCCACATGACGTACTCCTCGAACCATGGCTGGACCTGCGACGCCAGGTCGGACGGCTATCAGGTCTATACGGTCTGGCACTTCTCCGGCGGGGATTTCGGCACGGCGTAGCACCCGGCGACGACCACGGCCAGGTGCGCGGCTCGTCGTCCGGTTCGAAAAGTCAATTGCAGGAGTTAAGTGATGGAGTACGAAACCAAAAGGAATATGTTGTGCGCCGTGGCGGTGATCGGCGTCCTCATGGCGACGCATCACATCGGCGCCGCCGCGCAGGTGATCGGTCTGGTGTTCGCCGTGGTCTCCTACGGCGTCGCGGTGAGTCTTTACTGGCGGACATATCCGCGTGGCTCCACGGGCGAAGGCGTGGCCATGGTGCTGCTCATCGCCGGTTGCGTGCTGGTCGTGGCCGGGTTGCTCGGGACGGTCTTCGCCGACCGGGCGGACCTGCTGCCGTTCTCCGTCCTTCTCGGGGGGCTGGCGATCCTCGTTCCCGGCGGCTGTTTGACGGAATGGGACGAGTGCCGCTTGGCGGTTCGCGCCGCGTGCATGCTGGTGATCGGCCTGGCGGCGCCGGCCCTGGTCGCCGCCGCTACCGGCTTGATCGTCACCACAACCGACGGGTACACGTCTCGGTATGGAACGCCGGTCATAGTCACCATGTCCGACAAGTGCCGCTACTGGAAGACTCAGAACGGAAAGATCGAGGGCAACCCCGACTGCCCAGGCTCCACGTGGAAGGTCGGCGCTCGCACCGTGACCGGTGACCTCAAGGTGAACTGGAGTGACACGACCGGTCCGGGCATCACCGTCCGGGCGCATGCGATCGGCACGACCGCAGTGGCCGTTACGCACAGCACGAACAAGGAGGACAAGTCGGCGATCGGTTCCTTGGGGCTGTTGGGCCGGATGCCGTACAAGTGGGCCATCACCATCATCTCGGCGATCCTCGTGCCTGGAGTGCTTGTGGCCTTCGTCAGGGAGGCGTCGGCACAGAGCGGTGAACGGGAGCAGAATCGCACCGAAGACGCCGACCATGCCGGGATCAGCCCGTGATGCCGCAGGCGAGGGATTCCGGCTGGTCCCCCCGGCCGGAACGCAAAGAGACCCCCGTCCCGTGGGCATCGGGACGGGAGTCTCTGGTCTGTCGTGTCCGGCGGTCGACGGAACGGTGACCTTCGCCGGGCACCGGCGGCCGGTACGCGGAAACGGGCTGGTGCCGGGCCAGAGCCCGCCGCGCTATCGCGAACGGGCTCGGCGCCGGACGTGGGGCAGTGCCGCGACGTCCCGCGCGGACATCTCAGGTACGGTTCTCGGCGTTCACCGCCTGATGCCACGCAGTACCGCGCCCTCCGTGGACAGGTAGTTGTGCCGGTAATCGAAGCGCGGGCAGTCGGCGAACATCAGGTACCAGTACTTCATCTGCTCCGCCCACCAGTACCCGGGTGTCAGGTCGCCGAGCTTGACCGGTGAGGCGGTGACGTCCGTGGCGATCGTCCAGCCGTTCGCCACCCGCGAGGCTCGCTTCTGCCGCAGGTAGTAGTCATGCGCCCGCTCGCGGTAGAGCTCCTTGCCGGTCAGCAGCCACAGGTTGAACGCCGCGTCGACGTACTCCGGCCGGAGCTGGTTGCCCGGATCGGTCGCCTTGCCCGTGCCGTAGTCGTACCCCTCCGGCAGCAGCGTGTACGACGACAGCACCGACGCCCACGCCGAGTGGTACGCCTCGCCCTCGCGCAGGTGGCCGCTCTGGCCCAGCAGACCGGCGTAGAAGCTCGTCAGCTCCGACGTCTCGCGCCCGAGGGCCGCGCCGGTCGTCATGTCGGCTCGGTGGAACCACAGCTCACCGCCGAGGCGCTCCTCCTCGTGCCGCAGTACGGCCCTGGTCAGCGTGTCGTACCAGTGCTTGATCTCGCGATCGCGGAACAGGTCCCAGCCGTCCCAGAGATACTCGAAGAACGAGTCCACCGGCGGGTCGACGCGGGCGCTGGAGTCCGTCCACGCGCCCGTCTCGATGTTGATCTCCGTGCCGACCAGGTCGAGCGGGGAGCGCCGGTCGTACACCGCGCGCAGCGCCTTCTTCGCCGCGTCGAAGTAGCGGGAGTCGTGCACCAGCCGCGACAGCGTGCCGAACTCGGCGATGATCGTGCCCACCTCGGCGAGCACGTTGACGTTCCCGGTGATGTGCCCCGTGGACGGGTTGACCCGGCGGTACGGCAGGCCGGTGGGCGACTCGGTGAAACAGGGCAGGAGGATGTCGGCGATCGTCCGCGCCTGCTCGAGCAGGACCCGCTCTCCCGTGCACAGGTAGCCCGACAGCAGCCCGCCGACCATGCGGATGTTGGTCTCGAAGACCTGGACGTCGGCGTTGACCCCGGCGAAGTCCAGGTGGTCGCCCACCCACCGCACCCCGTCGGCGAGCTCGTCGTCCAGGCCCATGAAGTAGAGCGTGCCGAGCGCCTCGACGATGCTCAGCCCGACCGGATGCCCGGCGTCGAAGAACTCGCTGTGCCCGCCGCTCACCGGAAGCAACTGGTCGTGCCCCCACGCGTACCGCCGGTAGGAGGCCCAGGCGTGCCGCAGCTCGGCCCGTACGTCGTCGGCGACCTTGTGCCAGTCGTGGTGCCCGGCCGCCCTCGCCGGACCGGCCGGGAGGCCCGCGACCGCCAGGCCACCGGCCGCCGTCAGGGTGCCGAGGAACGCTCTGCGTGTGAAGGGGATGGAGGCTCTCATCGCTCACCGCCGGAGTCAGGAGATCATGACAACGTTGTCGTCCTACCATCCCGGTTGATCTCCTGGCGATGAGGCTGACCGGTCCCGGCCGAGATCGAACCACCCCGTTGACGTAGCGGCCGGTGTCAGCGGCGGAACCACTCCCGTGCGTCCGATGTGAACGACAGTCCGATGATGGCGGCCGGTACGGCGAGGAAGACGACCGCGACCACGACCCCGGCGGCGTCCTGAACCGCGAGGGCGACGGCCAGCACGACGAGCCCGCCGAACACGAAGCAGGCCTGAAGGCAGACCGTCACCACCCGCACCCAGTACGCGCGGAGCACCGAGGCGAGGGCACACCCGCCCCAGAACCCGGCGATCGGCACGAGGAACAGCCCGGCCAGGACCATCTGCCCGGCGCCGCTCTGGCCGTGGGAACTCCGGTCATGGGCGGCCATGAACATGCCGGCCACCGCGACCACGAAGAGGGCCGTTTCGAACCACAGGCCCGCAGCCGCCAACTTGACCTTCGCGGGCATGCGCCGCGGCCTGCCGTCAGGGATCCGAGCGGTCTCGCTCACCGGGGCGCCTCCTCGGGCCGGGTGGGGCGGCGCGGCCCGGTCGTACGGCCGCGCCGTGGCAGGCACCGTAAACCCCGACCCCGGGGCCCCCTCCCGAAGCGGTCTAGTCGGGATGGATGGGGAGGTAGATGCGGCCTCCGGCGGCGTGGAACTCGTCCGACTTCTCCCTCATCCCCGCGGTCAGAGCCTCGTCCTGGGTGAGCCCGCGCTCCTCGGCGTAGCGCCGCACGTCCTGGCTGATCTTCATGGCGCAGAACTTGGGGCCGCACATCGAGCAGAAGTGGGCGGTCTTGGCGGGAGCCGCGGGAAGGGTCTCGTCGTGGAACGCCCGCGCCGTGTCCGGGTCCAGAGCCAGGTTGAACTGGTCCTCCCAGCGGAACTCGAAGCGCGCGTCGGACAGGGCGTCGTCCCACGCCTGGGCGCCCGGGTGTCCCTTGGCCAGGTCGGCCGCGTGCGCGGCGATCTTGTAGGCGATCAGCCCGGCCTTGACGTCGTCCCGGTCCGGCAGGCCGAGGTGCTCCTTGGGCGTGACGTAGCAGAGCATCGCCGTGCCGTACCAACCGATCATCGCCGCGCCGACGGCCGAGGTGATGTGGTCGTAGCCGGGGGCGATGTCGGTGGTCAGGGGGCCCAGAGTGTAGAAGGGCGCGTCGTCGCAGAGCTCCCGTTGCAGGTCGACGTTCGCCTTGATCTTGTGCATCGGCACATGCCCCGGCCCCTCGTTCATCACCTGGTTGTCGTACGAGGCGGCGATCTTCGTGAGCTCTCCCTGGGTCCTGAGCTCGGCGAACTGGGCTTCGTCATTGGCGTCGGCGATCGAGCCCGGCCGCAACCCGTCGCCGAGCGACCAGGTGATGTCGTACGCGGCGAAGATCTCGCAGAGCTCGCGGACGTTGGTGTAGAGGAAGTTCTCCCGATGGTGGGCCAGACACCACGCGGCCATGATGGAGCCGCCACGGGAGACGATTCCGGTCCTGCGCCGTGTGGTCAGCGGCACGTACGACAGCAGCACCGCCGCGTGGACCGTCATGTAGTCGACGCCCTGTTCGGCCTGCTCGATGACCGTGTCGCGGAACAGCTCGTAGGTGAGCTCGGCCGGGTCGCCCCCGACCTTCTCCAACGCCTGGTAGATCGGGACGGTACCGACCGGGACGGGGGAGTTGCGCAGGATCCACTCCCGGGTGGCGTGGATGTCCGGCCCGGTCGACAGGTCCATGATCGTGTCCGCGCCCCACCGGGTCGCCCAGGTCATCTTCTCGACCTCATCGGCGATGGAGGCGGGGAGGTCGGGCCGGTCGGGGCCGGCCGGTCGGGAAGAAGAGCCGACGGCGGAGTTGCCGATGTTGGCGTTGACCTTGACCAGGAAGTTCCGGCCGATGATCATCGGCTCCGTCTCGGGGTGGTTGACGTTGGCGGGCAGCACGGCCCGCCCGGCGGCGATCTCGTCCCGGACGAAGGACGCCTCCACCCCCTCGCGCAGCGCGACGAACTCCATCTCGGCGGTGATCTCCCCGCGTCGCGCGTACGCCCGCTGGGTGACCGCACCGCCGGTGGCCCGCCGTGGTGACCGTGCCGGAGCACGGGACGGCATACGGGCCGGGCCGGCGGCGCGGCCGTCGTCCTCGGGGCGTACGGCCCGTCCCTCGTAGGCCGCCGTGTCGCCGCGCCGGGCGATCCAGGCGGAACGCAACGCGGGCAGCCCGCGCTCGACGTCGACCTCGTACGAGGGGTCGGTGTACGGACCGGAGGTGTCGTACAGCCGCACCGATCCGCCATTGGTCAATGAGATCGCCCGCATCGGCACCTTGAGCCCGCTGTCCGAGGTCAGGTACGTCTTGCGGGCGTGCGAAACAGAACCGTCCACGATGAAGGACCACTCCCTACGCCGGCATTACCCGGGTCAGGTTCTTCGGTCTGCGGCGCGTCGCCCGCGGGGCGAAAGCCGCACTCTCAGCCCGGTCCGCCCGGGCTCCCGCTGTCGCCGTCCAACATAACCCGGATCCGCCGGCGCGTCAGGAGGCGGATTCCGTCGAGCCGGCCGGGTACGGGTCCGGACGGATCGGGCCACCGGTGATCAGGGTCAGCAGACCCAGGACGCCGCCCGCGCCCGCGACCGCGAACGCCCCGTGCACCCCCGCCGCGTCGCCCGCCAGGCCCGCGAGAGCCGAGCCCGCCGCGCTGCCCACCCCGAACGCCGTCACCAGCCACGCGAACGCCTCGGTCACCGTCCCGCGCGGCGCGAGCCCGTCCACCAGCGTGAACGTGCACGCCAGCACGGGGGCGAGGAAGAGGCCGCTGAGCGGGGTCAGCACCACCATGACCGGCAGCGGCGGCGCCCACATCAGCGGCAGATAGCCCGCGGCCAGGCCCGTCATCAGCAGGATGAGCCGCCGGTACGCCGGGCCGGGCCGGGGCCGCACCCCGTACGTCACCCCGCCGGCGAACGCGCCGCCCGCCATCAGCGCGAGCAGCAGTCCCGAGGCGTACGAGACGTGGCGCGCGTCCGCGTACGTCACGACGGCGACGCTGATCACGCCGAGGGCGACGCCGACGAAGGTCAGCGCGGCGATGAGCACCCGGATGCCGGGAGAGCGCAGCGGCCCCGCCCAGTGCCCGCCGCCGCCCTCGCCGCGCCAGGCGCGGGAGGGCCGGGAGGAGGTCACGACGAGCGTGCCGGCCACGCCCAGCAGGCCGGTGAGCAGCACCGCCGCCTCCTCGGAGAGCGTGGCGGCGGCGATGACGATGAGCGGCCCGCAGGTGAACAGCAGTTCCTGCGAGGCGGCGTCCAGCGCGTACGCCGCCTGGACCTCCGCCTCACCGGGCAGCACCGACGGCCACAGCGCCCGCAGCCCGGCCTCCAGCGGTGGCGTGAAGAACCCGGCCACCAGCACCCCGGCGATCGCGACCGGCAGCGGGCGCAGTCCGGCCACGGCGAGCGACGCGAACCCGGCGGCGGCCGCCACCGCGCTCGCCGTCAGGATGCGCGGCTGGCCGAACCGGTCCATCGCCCGGCCGATCACCGGCTGGCCCGCCGCCATCGCCAGCCCGTACAGCGCCGACAGGGCGCCCGCGAGCGTGTAGCCGCCGCCGTGCGCGCGGGCGAACAGCACGATCGCCAGCGCGCCCATGCCGTTGGGCAGCCGGCCGAGGAGCGTGCCGCCGAGCAGGCGGGCGGCGTACGGCCGCCGCAGGAAGTCGAGATAGGCGCGCATGGGTTCCCGTCATACGTATTACGGATGCGTTGACGTCATACGTATCACGGCGGGCGGCGTGGCTCTACTGTTGACAGGTGTCCAAGAGACCGACCAGCCGTGACGTGGCACGTGTCGCGGGCGTGTCGCAGTCGACCGTGTCACTCGTGCTCGCCGGCAAGGCCGAGGGCCGGGTCAAACCGGAGACCGGGCAGGCGGTGCGCGAGGCGGCGCGCCGACTGGGCTACCGGCCCAACCTCGCCGCGCGCAATTTGCGGCTCGGCCGCACGCGTACGGTGCTGTTCGTCGTCCCCACGCTGGTCAGCCCGATCTTCGGCGCCGTCTACACGGGCGCCGCCCGGGTCGCCAGGGACCGCGGTTTCGGCATCGTCGTCCACCCGTGGGACGACGACGCGACCCCGGCGCGCAGCCCGGTCGACATCGAGGCCATCGACGGCGTGCTCGCCTCCTCGCTCGGCGGGGGCGTCGCGGGCTTCGGCGACGTGCCGATCGTCGTCCTGGACAACGACCCGGCCGACCCGGCGCCCTCGGTCAACTTCGACGTGGCCGGCGGCATGCGGGCGATCACCCGGCACCTCGCCGGGCTCGGGCACCGCCGTCTCGGGCACCTCGCCGCCGCCGTCGACACCTGGACCTTCCACGTGCGGGCCGAGGTCCTCACCGAGACGGGCGCGCTGACCGGCCGCGAACACTGCGCGATCGACGTGGCCGCCGCCCGCGAGGCCGCGCTGGCACTGCTCGACCGCCCGGACCGGCCCACGGCCGTGGTCTGCGACGACGACCTGATCGCCGCCGGTGCCTACAAGGCCGCCCGCCACCTCGGCCTGGACGTCCCGCGCGACGTGTCGGTCACCGGCTTCGACGACATCCTCGTCGCCGGCGCCCTCGAACCGGAACTGACCACCATCCGCCTCCCGGCCGAACGCCTCGGCGCCCGGGCGATGGCCGCCCTCCTCGAACGCCTCGACGGCCACGCACCGCCGGACGTCTCCCTGCCCGGCGAACTCATCGTCCGCGGCTCCACCGCCCCACCACCGCGTTGACCTACCGCGGCAACGCGTCCAGGTCGACGGTCATCTCGACCGGCGCCGCGACGCTCAGCTTGCCGTGGTGAATTCCGGTGAGCGTGTACGCCTTGGTGGCCGGGTCGAGTTCGTACACGTAGACGACCGGCCTGCCGTCGTTCTCCTCGACTCGCCAGAAATTCGCGATGCCCGCCGCTGCATATTTAGGCGGCTTGTCCATCCGATCGCGCTCTTCCGACTCGGGTGAGACCACCTCGACGACCAGATGAACCTCCTCCGGCGTGTAGAAGGTCCGATCGTCGTCCTCTGCCGCGGACGCGTCGATCACTAGGACGTCGGGGCACGGGCGCGTGCGGTGGCTGAGCTTGACGTCCATCTGACTGAGAGCGAACAGCCGGGAGGGAAGCAGTTCGTTGAGTCTGACCCTCAGCCCATGGATGACGCGCTCGTGGAAACGTTTCTGGGGGGACATGAAGACGAGGGCTCCACTGATGAGCTCGACGTGTTCGAAGAAGCCTGGCTCGCCGTTCGGCCCGTCGAAGGGCAGACGATCCATGTCGTCGGCGGTCCATCCCCAAGGTGGCGGAGACGGCCAGTACTCCAGTGCGCTGGTCACGTCGTGCATATTGGATACGTCTCCGTCACTATGCGTGCTCATTCGGATTATTCCCGTGACGATTCTCTGTCTCCTTCCATCTTGCGGCATCGTTCCCGCGTCGTACACCGACCTCGCCGTTCTGGTGGGTCAGGCCGCACGGCAGACTGCGGGTTATGAGTTATGAGGCCGCCGACAACAGGTACGACCAGATCTCCTACCGCCGCACCGGGCGGAGCGGGCTCAAGCTGCCCGCCATCTCCCTCGGGCTGTGGCACAACTTCGGGGACGACAAGCCGATCGAGACGCAGCGGGCCATCCTGCGCCGGGCGTTCGACCTCGGGGTCACCCACTTCGACCTCGCCAACAACTACGGGCCGCCGTACGGCTCGGCCGAGACGAACTTCGGGCAGATCTTCGCCCAGGACTTCCGCCCGTACCGGGATGAGCTGATCATCTCCACGAAGGCGGGCTACGACATGTGGCCCGGCCCGTACGGCGAGTGGGGGTCCCGCAAGTACCTCCTGGCGAGCCTCGACCAGTCGCTCAAGCGGATGGGCGTCGAGTACGTCGACATCTTCTACAGCCACCGTTTCGACCCCGAAACGCCCCTCGAGGAGACGATGGGCGCCCTGGACCACGCCGTACGGTCGGGCAAGGCGCTGTACGCCGGCATCTCCTCCTACTCCCCGGAGCGTACGGAGGAGGCCGCGGCGATCCTCAAGGACATGGGCACCCCGCTGCTGATCCACCAGCCCTCGTACTCCATGCTCAACCGCTGGATCGAGGGCGGCCTGCTCGACACGCTGGAGCAGGTGGGCGCGGGCTGCATCGCCTTCTCGCCGCTGGCCCAGGGCATGCTGACCGACAAGTACCTGAACGGCGTCCCCGAGGGGTCGCGGGCCAGCCAGGGCAAGTCGCTGTCGCCCGACCTGCTCACCGACGAGACCCTCGCGCACGTCCGGAAGCTCAACGCGATGGCCGGCGAGCGCGGCCAGTCGCTCGCGCAGATGGCGCTCGCCTGGACGCTGCGCGACCCGCGGGTCACCTCGGCGCTGATCGGCGCCAGCAGCGTCGCCCAGCTCGAGGACAGCCTCGGCGCCCTGGACAACCTCGACTTCGCCGACGAGGAGCTCGCCGCCATCGACGCCGACGCGGTCGAGGCGGGCATCAACCTCTGGGCCGCCTCCAGCCGCCACTGAAACGAACGGCCCGCCCCCGGCGTATCCGGCCGGGGGCGGGCACCCCTCACGCCGCGAGGAGGAGCGTGGTCGCGCCCGCCGCGATCAGCGCGGCGGCCCACAGCCGGTCGAGGTTGAACCAGGCGCGCCGCAGGATGGTCAGGCCCACCACCTCGTAGACGAGAACGGCGATGGTCCCCGCGACGGCGAGCATCGCGAGCGTGTGCACGATCGTCACGAAGATCGCCGCGGACACCGCGTCGCCGGCGCCCCCGGTCATCCCGTGGGAGTGGGCGTGGGGGACCGACACCGAACCATGGGTCAGCACCGGCAGCAGCATCAGGCCCGCCCCGTGCGCCGACGACATCAGGAACGACCAGCCGGCGAGCTGCCACAGCGACAGCCGCATGCCCACCCAGCGGAAGTGCCGGCTCGACAGCAGCCGCCACAGGCCGAACCCGACGAGCACCACCCCTCCGCCGATCGAGACCACGCGCGAGGTCAGCACCGACCCGGTCAGCGTCACGACCGCGGCGACGACGAACACCGACGCGGCGTGCCCGGCGGCGATCGCCGGCAGCGACTGGAGCACGAGTGCCCGCGACCGTTCCTGCAGCCCGCGGGCGACCGCGAACAGCCACCCCATCCCCGGATTGAGGCCGTGGAAGGCCCCCAGCGCCACGAGCGCGATCAGCGAGCCGTCCTTCATCGGCCCTCCCGGCTCACGGGTAGCAGTAAGAGTCCGAGGACGCGTCCCCACCCTGGAGCCGGGTCTGGTGCGGCCGCAGGCCGCGGAAGTCGTCACCGTTGGGGAAGAAACGCTGGTCGAAGGCGAAGTCCTCGCCCGAGTCGACCTTGGCCATCCACGCTCCGACGCCGTCCGGGTAGAACTGGTCGTCCCATGCCCCGTACAGCGAGTTGGTGACGTACACCCGCTTGCCGTCGCGGCTGACCTCGACCATCTGCGGGCCTCCGGCGAGCGGCCGGTCCGGTGCCGACGGGTGCGGCGTGCGGTTCACGATGCCGCCGATCCGTACCGACCCGGCCTCGACCGGGTGGAACGGGTCGCTCACGTCGTAGCGCTTCAGCTCGCCCGTGCCCCAGCAGGAGACGTACAGGTAGCGGTCGTCCACGGACAGGTCGATGTCGGTGACCAGCGGCGGCACCGCCCCGAACGGCGCGATCACCGGCGGCAGGTCCTCCGCCGTAGCGGCTTCGGCGGGGATAGTGATGACCTTGCGGACCTTGAACTCCCCGTCCTCGCGGTACCAGACCCAGACCGAGGCGGACAGGTCCTCCACGCTGACCACGACGCCGACGAAGCCGTACGTCTTGGTCGGGTCGTGCGCCGGGCGCAGCTCCAGCACCATCTGGTGCTCGTCGCCGAGGTCGACGCGCTGGACGTGACGCCGTTTACGCAGGTCCCAGAAGTGCAGGGCGTGCCCGTACTTGCGGCCGAGCAGCAGGTCGGCGTTGACGCCGTCCTCGATCATCGACGGCGTGCCCCACTCGGAGGTCACCGCGACGTCGTGCGCGATGTGCCACCAGAAGTCGTACGCCAGGTACTGCGGGCCCCGGTCGACCTCCCACCGCCCGAGCACGTCGAAGGACGTGTGATCCAGCAGCGCGATGCCGCCCGGTCCATCATCTCCGTTGGCCCCGCCCAGCGCGGACAGGTAGAGACCTTCCGGCCCGCAGTGCACCGTGTGCGGGCGTGAGTAGCCCGCCCGCTTGGCCAGCTCGTCCGGTTCGAGGATCTTGGTGATCGCCGGCTTGGTCGGGTCGTCCTTGACGTCGATGATGTACACGCGCGAGGAGCGCAGCCCCGGGACCACCAGGTAGCGACGTTCGATGTGCGGGTGCGGAGCGTACGGGCACAGCGCGCTGCTGCAGGCGTTCCAGCCGAAGTGGTGCAGTTCGTCCCCGGTGTAGGGCAGGTCGGTCCAGCCGACCACCGAGCCGTACGACGTGGATCCGGGGTCGACGTCGATCACCGCGATCGCGTCGGGCTTCTCGGCCGCGCGGTCGAAGGCGGCCACGTACGCGAGGGACTCCGGCGGCGCGGCGACCGCGTCGCGGGGGGAGGGGTAGAAGGTCGGGTCGGGCTTCCAGAGGGCCACGCCACAACTCCTTCGCACGGCGGCATCTCGAATACCGCGAGGTGACCAGGGCAAATGCCATCCTGATGCATATTCCCTATCTGATCAATAGGGAATATGCTAGGGGGTCCGAGCATCTGTCGGTTCTGGACAGGTCATGGTTCCTCCGGTTTGTACCCGGACACATGCCGGGCCTACCGGAGGGCTGGCAAAATCGGGCTACGTGATCGAGCAGCGAGAGAGCCAGAGGGCACCGCACCGTGGTCGCGGAAGGACGTCCCGCGACCGGGTGAAGCGAGGCGACCGGACGGCGCCGCACCGTGGCCGCGAGGCCGGCGAAGGAGGCCCCGTGACCGAGCTCGTGCAGCTGCTCACCCCGGAGGGCGAGCGACTCGACCACCCCGACTACCCCCTGGATCTGACCGCCGGTCAGGTCCAGGAGCTTTTCCGGGACATGTCGCTGGCGCGGCGGCTCGACACGGAGGCGATGGCCCTGCAACGGCAGGGCGAGCTGGGGCTCTGGGCGCCGCTGCTCGGCCAGGAGGCCGCGCAGGTCGGCGCCGCCCGCGCGCTGGCGTCCACCGACTACGTCTTCCCCAGCTACCGCGAGCACGCCATCGCCATGGCGCGCGGTGTCACGGTCGGCGAGCTGCTGAAGAACTGGCGCGGCACCGACCACGGCGGGTGGGACGCCGAGAAGGTCCGCATGGCCCTCTACGCGATCGTGATCGGCGCGCAGACGCTCCACGCGGTCGGGTACGCCATGGGCGTGCAGCGCGACGGCGCCGACGAGGCCGTGCTCGCCTGCTTCGGTGACGGCGCGAGCAGCCAGGGCGACGTCAACGAGGCGTTCGTGTGGGCGGGCGCGCAGAACGCCCCGGTCGTCTTCTTCTGCCAGAACAACCAGTGGGCGATCTCCGCCCGGCTGGAGACCCAGACGCGCGTGCCGCTCTACCGGCGCGGCTTCGGGTTCGGCTTTCCCGGCGTGCGCGTCGACGGCAACGACGTGTTCGCCTGCCTGGCGGTGACGCGCGCCGCGCTGGAGCGGGCGCGCGACGGCGAGGGGCCGACGTTGATCGAGGCCTTCACGTACCGGATGAGCGCCCACACCAGCTCCGACGACCCGACCCGCTACCGTACCGGCGCCGAGCTGGAGGCCTGGCGGCTGAAGGATCCGATCGAGCGCGTCCGGGCGTACCTCACCAAGAACCGGCTGGCCGGCGACGACTTCTTCGAGTCCGTCGACGCCGACGCCGACGCGCTGGGCCGCCAGGTGCGCGCCGACTGCCGCGCGCTGCCCGACCCGGAGCCGCAGGCGATCTTCGAGCACGTGTACGCGGGCGTGCACGAGCAGCTCGCCGAGGAGTGCGCGGCGTTCACCGCGTACCTCGACGGCTTCGCCGGCTGAGCGGCCGCCCGGCCCCTCCGCGACGCGCGAGGGCCCCCGGGCGGTCCCTGGGAGACGTCTTCGGTACCCTTTCGGTGACCTCGGTGTACGCACGCTGTGGGTTCTTGCTTAGGATGTGCTTCCCTCGACATTCGCGGCGGCCCGGCCGTCGGGGCCACCGGGCCATCGTCACCGGAGGAGGAACGTTGAGCACTCCGAGAACGCCCGACAACCTCGACCTGGCCACGACCGCACGGGAGATGGCCGACCAGGCACCGGCCGGATCACTCGAGAAGGCCGTCGCCGGATCGGTCGCCATCACCTGCGCCACGACCCGCACCTACGAAGAGGCGATCGACGTCCTCGGGGGCATCCAGCCCGTCGAGGTGCGCCGGCCCGCGATCGAGTTCCTCGAGCGCCTCGCCCTCGCCGAACAGTGACGCGGCCGGCCGTGAGCCGCCTCGACTGCTCCGAACCCTTCGGCACAAAGTAGACTCCGCACCGTGTCCGAGGCGAAGTTCGAGATCCAGATGCTGGGCGATCGGGTGATGGTGCGCCCCGACAAGGAGGGCGAGCGCCGCAGCACCGGCGGCATCGTCATCCCCGCGACGGCCGAGATGGCCAACCGCCTCGTCTGGGGCGAGGTGTGCGGCGTCGGCCATCACGTTCGTTCGGTCAAGGTCGGCGACAAGGTCCTGTTCAAGGACGAGGACCAGTTCGAGGTCGAGGTGCAGGGCGCGATCTACCTGGTGATGCGCGAGCGCGACCTGCACGCGGTGGCCAGCGAGCGCCCGGAGTACGGCACCGGCCTCTACCTCTGAGCGCCGGGGCCGGTCAGGTCCCGCGCCGGCGGTGCCGCGGCCCGCTCCACCGCGGGCCTCGGCACGAAGGCGCGCGCGAGTACGGACCCGACGACCCCGATCACCGCCGCGGCGATCATCACCCGGTTCAGGCCGCCGGACGTCCCGGCGCCGTGCCGCTGGAACAGCCCCCCGAAGACGGCCACGCCGAGGGTCTGGCCCAGCTGCCGGAACGTCGTCATCGCGCCCGCGGCCATGCCGCTCCGCTCCGGCGGCAGCGCCGCGAACACCGCCGCCCCCATCGCCGGCCCGCCCAGGCCGACGCCGACACCGGTGACGGCCAGGCCTGCCGCGAGCGTGCCGGCGGACGCGTTCGCGCCCGGCACCGCCTGGAGTGCGCAGCCGATCCCGCTCAGCAGCAGGCCCCAGGCGAGGAGCGCCCGGGGTGACCGGCCGCGCAACCGCCGCCCGCCGGCCAGCGAGGTCACCAAGGACGCCAGCGCGAGCGGCATCAGCGCGAGCCCGGCGCGCACCGGCCCCAGCCCGAGCCCCGACTGCAGCCGGATCGACGTGTAGACGAGCGCGGCGAAGGCCGCCGTCGAGGCGAGCACGCAGGCCATCACGGCGGAGAACGACGCGCGGGCGAACAGCCGGACGTCCAGCAGCGGCGTGCGGCTGCGCAGCTCGGCGTACGCGAAGACGGCCAGCGCGAGCACCGCGACGACGAGGGCCGCGGCCCGGCCCTGCCGGCCGGCCGGCCGTCAGGCCGTACGTGAGCGCGCCGGCGGCCAGGGCGAAGGTGATCACTCCGGCCAGGTCGAAACGCGCCTCGGCGTGCCGCCGTCCCTTCTCCAGCACCCGAGATGACAGCGCGATCGTGGCGACGGCGAGAGGCACGTTGAGGAAGAAGATCGCCCGCCAGCTCAGGTACTCGGTGAGGACGCCGCCGAGCATCGGCCCGATCGCGGCCGAAAGGCCGGTCACCGCGCCGAAGACCCCCATCGCCCGGCCCAGGTCCGGCCCCCGGTAGACGGATCCGATCAGCGCGAAGGCGGTCACCGCCATCGCCGCCCCGCCGACGCCCTGCACCCCGCGGGCGCCGACCAGGACCGCCGGGCTCCACGCCAGGCCGCAGGCCAGCGAGGCGGCACCGAAGACCGCCAGCCCGGCGAGGTACACGCGGCGCGCGCCGAGCCGGTCCGCCAGCGACCCCATCGTGAGCATCAGGACGGCGAGCACCAGGGTGTAGACGTCGGCCACCCACGAGAGCGTGGACAGCGACGCCGACAGGCCCGTGCCGATCGCGGGCAGCGCGACGGACAGCACGGTGGTGTCGAGCAGGAACATGAAGGTGCCGAGACAGACGGCCAGCAGAGGCCACCACGAACGCATGAGACTCCTTTGCCGGGAGAGGCGGGACGTCCCTTACGTTCGCGATCGGCAGGCCGATGCCGCCAGCGTGGTCCCGATTCGCGACGGATACCGGCATACTCTCGTGAATGAAGACCGATACCGTCTCGCTGGACGCGGTCGACCAGAGCCTCGTGCACGCGCTGCAGATCGACGGCCGTGCTCCGTTCCGCGCCGTCGGGGAGGTCCTCGGCGTCTCGGAGAACACCGTCGCCCGCCGCTACCGCCGGCTGCGCGCCGCCGGGGTCCTCCGCGTCGTCGGCACCCTCAACGGAGGCCGGCTCGGCTACAGCAACTGGACCATCCGGCTGCAGTGCACGCCGGACGCCGCGAACGCCATCGCCCGGGCGATCGCCGCCCGCCCCGACACCTCCTACGTCCACCTGCTCTCCGGCGGCACCGAGATCTCCTGTAGCGCGCAGACGCCCGGCCCCGACGAGAGCGAGGCCCTGCTCCTGCACCGGCTCCCCAGGACCAGCCGCGTCACGTCCGTCTCGGCCCACCTGCTCCTCGGCCACCACGCGCTGCCCAGCACCTGGGCCGGGCCCGCCCGGCTCAGCCCCGACCAGACGGCGCTGCTGGCCCCGCCGCCGGCCGAGGACGGCGAGGTGACCCTCGGGCCGGCCGACCGCCCGCTGTTCGACCTGCTGTCCCGCGACGGCCGCGCGAGCTACGCGGAACTCGCCGAGGCGACGGGCTGGTCGGAGGCGACCGTACGGCGCCGTATGGCCGCCCTGCGCCGGTCCGGGGCGCTCACCTTCCTCGTCGACATCCCCCCGTCGGCGCTGGGCTTCCGCGCGGAGGCCCGCCTGTGGATGTCGGTGCGCCCGTCCCGGCTCACCGCCGTGGCGGCGGCGATGGCCGAGCACCCGGAGGTCTCCCTCGTGGCCCTGACCACCGGCCCGACGAACCTGCTCGCGGCGGTGAACTGCCGGGACTCGATGGACCTGGCCCGCTACCTGACCGAGAGCGTCGCCTCACTGGACGACATCCGCGCGGTCGAGACGGCCCCGATCATCCGTACGGTGAAGCGGGCCGGAGCCCTGCTCCCGCTCGACGTCAGGAATCCAGGCCCGACGCGAGCAGCTCCAGCGTGTCGATGAGGCGGTTGGAGAAGCCCCACTCGTTGTCGTACCAGGCCGCCACCTTGACGTGCCTGCCGTCGACGCGGGTGAGGGCGGCGTCGAAGATCGCCGACGCCGGGTGGCCGGTGATGTCGCTGGAGACCAGCGGCTCGTCGGCGTAGTCGAGGACGCCCTCGAGCCGGCCGTCGGCGGCGGTGCGGTAGGCCGCGAGCACCTCGTCGCGGGTGACCTCGCGGGAGACCGTGGTGTTCAGCTCCACGATCGAGCCGACCGGCACCGGCACGCGGATCGAGTCGCCCGACAGCTTGCCGTCGAGGTTCGGCAGCACCAGGCCGATGGCCTTGGCGGCCCCGGTGGTGGTGGGCACGATGTTCACCCCGGCGGCGCGGGCGCGGCGCAGGTCGCGGTGGGGGCCGTCCTGGAGGTTCTGCTCCTGGGTGTAGGCGTGCACCGTGGTCATGAAGCCGTGCTCGATGCCGGCCAGGTCGTCCAGCACGGACGCCAGGGGAGCCAGCGCGTTCGTGGTGCACGAGGCGTTCGAGACGATCACGTGCTCGGCGGGGTCGTACGCGTCGGTGTTCACGCCGTAGGCGAGCGTGACGTCGGCGCCGGCGGAGGGGGCGCTCACCAGCACGCGTCCGGCGCCGGCGCGGATGTGCGCGCGGGCGGCGTCCGCCGAGGTGAAGCGGCCGGTCGACTCCAGCACGATGTCGATGCCCAGGTCGGCCCACGGCAGGTCGGCGGGGTCGCGTTCGGCGAGCACCGTGATGCGGCGGCCGTCGACCACGAGCTGGGATCCGTCGACCTCCACGGAGCGGCCGAGGCGGCCGAGCGCGCTGTCGTACTTGAGCAGGTGCGCGAGCGTCTCGGGGGCGGTGAGGTCGTTGATGGCGACCACGTCGAGTTTGCTGTCGCGCTCCAGCAGGGCCCGGAGCGTGTTGCGTCCGATGCGGCCGAATCCGTTGACGGCGATGCGGGTCATGGAGACTCCTTTCGTTACGCCTCTCCATGCTCGACATCGCGGCGGCGGGCGGACAGTGGCTTGGGAGACAATGTGCGCAAGGATCTCGCCAGTACTTTCGCCACTGATCGCAAGGATCGCGCCAACGGACGCGTCAACGCACGCATCAACGGATGCGTCAACGGACGTGTCAACGGGCGCGTCAACGGACCTCAGGCCGAAAAGGTGTGCCGGTACTCCGTCGGCGAGGTGCCGAGAATGCGCTGGAAGTGCAGGCGCAGGTTCGCGGCGGTGCCGAGCCCGACCCGGTCGGCGATCTGCCCCACGGCCAGATCGGTGCGTTCGAGCAGCTCGCGCGCCAGGTCCACCCGCGCCCGGAGCACCCACTGCATCGGCGTGTAGCCGGTGTCCTCCACGAACCGCCGGGAGAAGGTGCGCGCCGACACCCGCGCGTTGCGGGCGAGCGCCTCCAGGGTCAGGGGTTCGTCGAGGTGCTTCAGCGCCCACTCGCGTGTGCTCGCGAACACGTCGCCGAGCGGTTCGGGCACGCTCCGGGGGACGTACTGCGCCTGGCCGCCGCTGCGGTAGGGCGCCGCCACCAGCCGTCTCGCCACGCGGTTGGAGAGCGCGACGCCGTGGTCGCGCCGCACCAGGTGCAGGCACAGGTCGATGCCGGAGGCCGCGCCCGCCGAGGTGAGCACGCCGCCCTCGTCGACGAACAGCACGTTCTCGTCCACTCGCACGAGCGGATGCCGTTCGGCCAGGATCTTCGTGTAGTGCCAGTGGGTCGTCGCCCGCTTGCCGTCGAGCAGGCCCGTCGCCGCCAGCGCGAACGCCCCGGTCGAGATGGCCGCGAGCCGGGTGCCGCGCTCATGGGCGGCCAGGAGCGCGCCGACGACCGCCGCCGGCGGATCGGTGGTCGCCGGCTCCCGATAGCCGGGGATGAAGACCGTGTCGGCGCGCTCCAGTGTCTCCAGGCCGTCGGCCACGTGGTACGACAGGCCGTCGCCGCCGGTCACCGGCCCGGGCGCGGCACCGCACACCCGCACCTCGTACGGCATGCCCGGCCGACTGGAGAACACCTGCGCGGGGATGCCGACGTCGAGCGGCTTCGCCCCCTCCAGCACGAGTACGGCGATGCGGTGGTTCTCCCGGCTCATCCCGCCATCATCTCGCCCGGCACGGGGAGGCGAGGCTCAGGGGATCGGGACCGACCGTACGTTCACGGCACCCTTGGCCGGGTCCAGCTCGTCGGACTGGGAGACGCCCGGCGGGGTGATCACGTCCATCGCCCGCGGCACGGTCGCCGGGTCGGCCGCGCAGATCGGGCCCGAGGCGTCCGGCCCGCAGACTCCGAACGCGTACGGCTGTGGCGTCGCGGCGAAGCCGCGCGCCTGGTCGGCGCTGTAGCCGTCCTGGCCGTGCAGCACGACCGCGAAGCTCCAGCCGGGGCCCGGCGTGCCGAACGTCGCCTTCGGCAGCGCGATCGTGATGGTCCGTGCGGCCTGCGACGACCGTACGGCCGCGCCGCTCCTCGCGCCGCCCGCCGCGTCCACCCAGACCGGCGCGGCGAAGCCCTGGACCTCCACGCGCTGGGTCCAGGAGTCGCCGAGCGTGTAGTTTCGCGCGGGCGACGCGGCCTGGTCGGAGGCGGGCGAGACACCGGGCTGCCGCACGTAGACGTCGAGGAGCTGCGCGCCGATCGGGCTGCCGAACGTCGGCGTCAGGTCGCGCAGCCGCGCCTGCAGGTACACCGTCGTCGCGTCGCTGATCACCTGGAACCGCTCCAGGTCGTACGCGCCGGCGTGGAAGTCGGCCGCGGTCGGGTAGGCGAAGGTGCCCGGCCCGTGGTCGTCGCCGTCCGGGTCCGTCACGTCCAGTGCGGTGGTGCCGCCGGTCAGCTCGCCCACGACCGTGCGCTGCGCGTACGCCGTGCGCCCGTTGCCGGTCGCCGCCACGGTGAGCACGGTCGTGCCGAAGCTCACCGGCACGTCGACCGTGAACGTCCCGTCCGCGCCGGCCCGCGCCGAGGCGACCCGGGTGCCGGCGCCGACGTCCGTGCCGGCCGAGGCGACCTCGACCCGCGCTCCGGGCTCCGTCGTGCCGGTGACCTCGGCCGTCGTCCCGGAGACCGAGGTGCCGTCCGCGGGGCCGGTGACGGTCAGGGGCAGCGCCGCGGGGGCGTGGGCGTACCGGTCACGGACGACGGCGGGCCGTTCGAGCACGCGCCCGGCGCCGAGGTCGAGCGCCAGCCGTACGACCTGCGCCTGCGCCCAGGTGAGCGGCGAGGCCGAGCCGGCCGCCCGCCCGTTCGCGAAGCCGATCGACGCGGTGGCCGGGTCCGCGCCGTACGGGCTCGCGGGCAGGTCCGGGTTCTCCCAGGCCTGTTCGGGCACCAGGCCGGTGGGGGAGTAGCGGCTCATCGAGGTGAGCAGCGCCGAGGCCGACCGGGTGTCGTGGATTTGGAGGTCGTGTTCGGCCCGCTCGCCGGACAGCACCGGCCACACGTGCCCGGATCCGGTGTTCCCGGTCGGCCACGGCCGGCCTTCCGGGTCGCAGGCGGTCGGGTCGGCCACGTGACAGTCGCCGTACCCGTCCTCGGAGCCTCCGGTGTCGGAGCCGTAGCGGTACCAGGCCGGGCCGGTCCGCGTGGCGTGCCCGATGACCTTGTCCACGACCGGCAGGGAGGCGGTCACGTCCGGATCGTCCGGGGCGAGCACGCCCAGGCGGGGCAGCTCCAGGAACCCCGCGTCGACCACCCGCCGCTGATCCTCGGCAGGTCCGCCGTTGCCCAGCCCGTACGACGTCGCGGCGTCCGGGTCGCCGTTCTTGGACAGCCGCAGGAAGTACCGCTTGCCGTAGGGCCCGGTCGTGGTCACCGTCCAACCCTTGACCGAACGGGCGAAGTGGTCGGCGGTCGCGCGGTAGAGCCGGGCCCGCGCGTCGTCGCCGTGCCGGGCCGCGATCTCCCCGCCCGCGACCAGCCCGGCGATCTCGGCCGCGATGGTCGAGGGGGAGTACCCGGACTGCTCCTCCCAGCGCTCCACGCCGAACGACGGGCCGTGCGCGACCAGGAAGTCCGCGGCCTTCCGCACGTGGTCGCGCCACAGGGCGGTGTCCCCGCCCAGCCCCGCCTGGTAGGCCATGAGGATCGGGTAGGCGGTCTCGTCCAGCTGGTCGCCGCCGGTGTCCGGGGCGACCTGCCCGTTCAGCAGCGAGTTGCGCGGCAGCCGCCCGTCGGGCAGCTGCTGGCGCTCCAGCAGGAACCGCGCGGTCGCCCGCGCCGTCGCCAGGTCCCCGTCGGTGAGGAACCCGGTGAAGGCCTCGTACAGGTCGCGGGAGAACACCTCGCGGTAGGAGCCGAAGTAGAACGGCCGCCCGCCGGAGCGGCCCGCCGCGCCGATCGCCTGCCCCCACGGACTGGCCAGGGACGCCACGACCGCGCCGGGGAAGGTCTTGTCCTCGCTCGCCTTGATGACGTTGGCCGACAGGTAGTACGCGTTCGCGTACGCGGCGGGAGGCCGGCGCAGACCGCGGTCATAGGCCCGCCAGCCGCCGAGGTAGTCGTTCTCCGTCGCGGCGAACGGCCGTGACACGGAGGCCCCGGCCGTACCGGCGGCCTGGTCCGCGGTACGGCCGAAGCCGAGCGCGAAGGTCGTCTCGCCGTGGCTCAGCGGCAGGCGTGCGGTCGCGACGACGTTGCCGTCGGGCGCGGAGTCGTTCGGGCCGAGCGCGTGACGTGCGTCCAGCATGGCCGCGCCGTCGCTCGCGGTGCCGGCGTACCCGACGCTCGCCTCCGGCAGCGCCCGCCCGGCGCGCAGGGCGACGTAGGTCGGGACGGCGTAGTCGCGGTTCGTGGCGCTGGTGAGGGTGTTCTCGTCGCCGACGACGGGCACGCCGTGCCGGACCGTCGCGGTGTCGCCGCCCGCGTTCGCGTCCCCACCGCCGCCGTTGCCGTTGATGCTCGTGTCCAGCCGGACGTACAGCCGCAGCGGGGTCTTCGCCTCCAGGCGGGTGCGCACCACCACGGCGTCGCGGCGCGGATCGGTCACGTACGTCGTGACGAGGCGGTACCGCCCGGCCTTGCTCGCGGTGGTGACCGTGCAGGCCATCCCGGTCGGATCGGTCGCGACGCTGTAGGTCGTGTCCCGGCCCTGCAACTCGGTGAACGTCCGCCCGTCGGTGACCGCGAACCGCATCGACTCGACGTTCGTGTTGTCGGCCGTCGGCTCGTACACGTCGGACAGCACACCGCCCGCCACGGTGAACCAGATCTTCGACCCGCCGTGCGCGGTCCCGACGCAGTCCTTGCGCGCGAGGTCGAAGTGGGACTCGGCACCCGGCCCGTCCGCCGCGTGCGCGGCGCCGGCGGGCACCGCGGCGAGCGGCACGGTGAGGGCGACGGCGAGCACACCGATATGCGGACGACGCATGGGAGCCTCCGGCATTTGTTGTGCCGCCCAGCAAAGGCCCGCCGCTGATCTTCTGTCAACGTCCGGATCCGGCCGTGACGTCCGGATCCTGCTGGAGGGCGGGGAGCAGGGACAGCAGCAGGCCGGTCGCCGCGAACACCCCCGCGCCGAGGAATGCGACGCTGAGGTCGGGCAGGCGGCCGGGGCGGGTGGAGACGGCGACCAGGGTGGCCAGGCCGAGCGCGCCGCCCATCTGCCGTGTCGTGTTGACCAGGCCGCTGACCAGGCCGGTTTCCTCAGTGGCCGCTCCGGCCACGGCCAGGGAGGTGATGTGGACGAACGCGGTGCCGACGCCGGCGCCCACGAGAAGGAACGGGCCGAGCAGCCGGAGGAGACCGGCGTGCGGGTCGGCCGGCGCGAGCCACGCCAGCCCCACGGTCAGCACGGCCGGCCCCGCGGCCAGGGCGGCCCGGGGCCCGGCGGTCGCGGCGACGCGGGGGGCCAGCAGACCGCCGGCGGTGATGGTCAGCGCGATCGGCAGCTGCGTGAGGCTGGTCTCCAGCGGTGTCATCCCCAGCAGCGTCTGCTGGTACTGGGGCAGGAAGTAGAACAGCCCCACGGTCACCGCGCCGGTCATCAACATGATCGCGTTGGCGATGACCAGGCGGGGCCGCGTGAAGACGGTCAGCGGGACGAGAGGCCGCGAGGCCCGGCGCTCGACGGCCACGAAGGCGGCCAGCGCGAGGACGCCGGCCGTCAGGGCGGTGAGCGTGACCGGGGCGCACCAGCCGGCGCCGGAACCGGACACCAGCCCGTACGCGAGCGCCGCCATCGCCAGCGTGACGGTGACCGCGCCGGCGAGGTCGAAGCCACCGCCCGCGGCGGGGGAGGGGCGCACCGCCGTGAGCACGACCGCGCCGACCGCCAGGCCGACCGGGACGTTGATCACGAAGATCCACGGCCAGCCGAGCGTCTGGCTGAGCACCCCGCCCAGCAGGACGCCCGCGATGCCGCCCGCGCCGGACACTCCGCCCCACACTCCGAGCGCGCGGGACCGCGCGTGACCGTCGGGGAACAGCGTCATCACGATCGACAGTGCGGCCGGTGCCATCACCGCCCCGCCGGCGCCCTGGACGACCCGGCCGCCGACCAGCACCGGCCCGTCCGGTGCCAGCGCGCAGACCGCCGACGCCGCGGTGAACAGCGCCAGGCCGCCGAGGAGGACCGCGCGGCGGCGGAAGACGTCGGCCAGCCGGCCGCCCAGCAGGAGCAGACCGGCGAAGGCGACCAGGTAGCCGTCGACGACCCAGGACAGCCCGGCGGGGCCGAGGTCCAGGCCGCGCCGGATGGAGGGCAGCGCCACGTTCACGATCGAGGAGTCCAGGATCACCATGAACTGCGCGGTGGCCAGACCCGCCAGCGCCCACCCCTGACGGGCCGGGCCGCCGGCGGGCGGGGCGGCGGCCGCCTCCCCGGCGAGGACTCGCGCCGTCATCGCCCGCCACCGGCTTCCAGCCGCTCGGCGGCCGTCCGCGGCGCGGAGGTGTCGATGTCCATGTCGGTGTCTCCTTCCGGTGTCGCCGGGACGGTGGCTCAGGCGTCGGCGATCCACGAGCCGTGGATGCCTGCGACGACCCGGCGCGGCAGGTGAACGGTGGCGACCGGGGCCTTCGCCAGATCGGTGGCATCCAGGACCAGCAGCCGGGAGGCGTCTTCCTTCAGGTCGCCGACCACGGTCAGCAGGTATCCGTGGTCTTCGGCGGTCGCGCCGGCGGCGGGAACGAAGACGGCCTCGCCGGGCAGGCGGCCGTCGCCGACCGGCCGGAGCTGCCGGCCACCGGTGACGCGGTCGTACTTGACCACGCCGTAGCCGCCGACGCCACGCTCGTCGGGGAAGGAGACGGCGTACTGGTAGCGGTGCTCCCGGCCCAGCCGCTCGTCGTTGATGGTGGGGAACTCCACGGTCAGGTCGTCGATGACCGACTCGCCGACCCGGCCCGCCGCCAGGTCGACGGTCCAGCGGCGGGTGAGCGACCGTGAGACCGGCTCGGTGCCACGGCCCGGCCGCCCCGTCCACCAGTTCCACGAGAGCCGGAACCCCTCGCGGTCGACGACCGGGCCTTCGACGACCACGCGTCCGTCACGGTCCTCATAAGCGTTCGCCGCGTGCAGCATGTTGCCGGGTTCGATGGCGAACCAGCGGATCTTCTCGGCTCCTCCGCGGCCGCGCGGCATGACGCCGATGCGCGAGGCCTGGGCATCGCTCCACCCGTACGGGATGCCGGAGGTCTCGGCGGGGTCGAAGGTGACCGACCCCTCGACGAACACGACGTACCGCTCGGTGACCGCGAAGTCGTGCTTGAGCGACGCCGTCGCCCCCGGGACCTCCTGGCTGAAGCGGATCTCACCGTCCGCGGTCGCGACGTGGTAGGTGAGGAAGGGCGGGAACGGAGAGGACCCGAAGAAGTGCAGTTCGCCGGTGACCGGATCGCTCTTGGGGTGGGCGGTCATCGCGGTGGTCAGCTTCCCGCCGAAGTCGTACGCCCCGACGGTGTCCAGCTCGGCCGTCAGCTCGAAGGGGAGGTTGGCCTCGCACAGCGCCAGCAGCCGGCCGGCGTGCTCGATGACGTGGGTGCCGGCCGTGCTCGCGGTGAGGTCGGGACCGCCGTCGGCCATGTACGGGGCGCCGTCCAGCGCGGGCGTGCGCACCCACCGGTTCCGGTACCACTCGGCACGGCCGTCCCGCAGCCGGATGCCGTGCACCATCCCGCTGCCCTTGAACCAGTGCGCCGGGGTGACGCCGGGTTTGGGGTTGTGGCCGTTGCGGACCAGCCGGCCCGTCAGCTCCGGCGGAAGGTGTCCGTCCACGGCCAGGTCCCGCACGGTGATCTCGTCGACGTGTGGGGTGTAGTGACCCGTCAGGTACGGCGTGCTCATTGTCGTTCCTCCCGGTGTGAGTGGTTGACCACTCACTCCTGGCTCAAAGAAATGGCCGGTGCCGTCGCACCGGCCGGTTCAGTAGTGCCGGATGCCCTCCGTCAGCGTGCGCGCCCAGGGTGCGTCCACCTGTTCGACGCCGACGGTGACGACGAGCTGGCACAGTGCCCCGGTGGCGAAGAACCTCTGAATCTCCCCGTCCGCCGCGCCCGACACCCCGCGGACGTACTCCACCAGGCGGGCGTACGCCGTCTGGACGGTCTCGCGGATCGCCGGCTCCGAGACGGCCGCGCACTGCGCGTGCAGCTGCACCATTAGCAGCTCCCGGTCGGCGATCAGCTTCGCGTAGGCGTCGCCCATGGCGTCCAGGACCGCCTCGGGAGAACTCCCCCCGGCGGCCGCCGCCCCGTCGGTCAGGCTGTCCCGGATCCGGGCGAAGCAGTGCTCCACCACCGCCGTGAACAGCGCCTCCTTGTCGGGGAAGAGCCGGTAGACGTACGCCTGCGAGATCCCCGCCCGCTGCGCGACCTCGGTCGTCGTGGTCCCGTAGTAGCCGCGACCCGCGAAGGCGCTGATCGCGGTGCGGAGCACCACCTCGCGCCGCTGGTCCGCGGTGGAGAGCCGGCGTGCTGTCGTCGTCATATGAGTAATAAACCACTCACACTTTCCGGCCGTCAACCGCCGGTCGGTGCCGCTCTCCTCCGGTCAGAGGGGGAGGGTGAAGGGGGCCAGGCGGGTGTAGACGCCGGGGTAGCCCTCGCGGGCGCAGCCGTACGCCCACGACGTGATGCCCGCGAGCCGGCCGTTCACCACGAGCGGGCCGCCGCTGTCGAACTGGCACGTGTCGGCCTTCGGCGAGCCCGCGCAGACCATGTCGCGGTGGTCGAAGGACGAGCCGTACGCGGCCGCGCAGCGCGCGTCGGACACCAGGGGGATCGTGGCCTGGCGCAGGCGCGCGTTGAGCAGGTCGAGTTCGGAGGTCGTGCCCCAGCCGAGCACCTGGGCGGGCGCGCCCGGCGGGTACAGGCCCGCCCGGTCGATCACCGGCAGCGGCTGGCGGTCCAGCACCGGGCGGTTCAGCGTCAGCACGGCCACGTCATGGTGTTCGACCGTCTCGCCCTTGAACTCCGTCTCCTTGAAGTTCGGCTGCACCCAGACCGACTTCACCTGCACGCTCTCGCCGTCCTTCTTGGTCAGGTCGGCGCGGCCGAACGTGACGCTCATCAGGTTCGGCACCGAGCGCAGGAAGTCGACGCAGTGCGCGGCCGTCACCACCTTGTCCGCCGACACCAGCGTGCCGCCGCAGAACTGCCCGGACGGCCGGATGAGGAACGCCGGGGTGCCCACGGCCGCGAGCCAGGGCGGCGGGGCGGCGGCGTCGCCGCCCACGACCGCGTTCGCGGCGGGCGCGGTGAACGGGCCGGCGAGCAGACCCGCGGCCAGCAGCGCCGCCGAGACGAGGGCGGCGAGACGACGGGTGAACAGGGGCATGGGGGAACCTCCGTCCGGATGGGGCAAACCTAGCGGTACCGGACACCGTGCGCGACCCGATGACGGGACCGTGCCGTCCGCGCCGGGGCCCGGCTCGTGGCGCGCTCTGGGCCGGGGCCGCCACGCGGTGCTTCAGCGGTACGTGCGCCCGGTCCGGCTCGAGAACCGCGCGGCGAGGCCGCGCGGGATGAGCCGGCCGGCGCCGACGAGGGCCTTGTACTGCAGGCTCGGCACGCTGACGGTGAGGCCGCGGCGGAAGTCGCGCAGCCCGGCGGCGACCACGTCGTCGGCGTCCAGCCACAGCGCCGAGGGCAACCGGGACATGTCGATCCGCGCCCGCTCGTGGAACTCGGTGTGCACGAATCCCGGGCACAGCGCCATGACCGGTACGTCCGGAAAGTCCTGCGCGACCGCCTGGCTGAAGCTCACCACCCACGCCTTCGAGGCGCCGTACGTGCCGCGGGGGAAGAACGCCCCCACCGACGCGACGTTGATGACGCCGCCGCGGCCCCGCTCGCGCATCGCGGGCAGTGCCGCGTACGTCAGCCGCAGCACGGCCTCGCAGTGCACCCGGAGCATGCTCAGCTCGTCGTGCAGCGGGACGTCGAGAAACCGGCCCTTCTGCCCGAACCCGGCGTTGTTCACCACCAGGTCGGCGCGGCGCGCCGCCTCCTCGCCCTTGGCGATCCCCTCCTCGGTGGCCAGGTCGGCGACCACCACCTCGGAGTTCCCGTACTCCTCGGCGGCGCCGGCCAGGCGTTCGGCGTCGCGGGCGAGCAGGATCAGGCCGAAGCCGTCGGCGGACAGGCGGCGGGCGAACGCCGCGCCGATGCCGGCCGTCGCGCCGGTGATGAGTGCGGTGGGCATGCCGCGTACGTTACTGCGCGGTTCTCCCCGACTCACCGTCCCGGTCCGAACCGAAACGGCACGGCGTGCATCTAATCTGGTCACGGAGCATTTCTGCGCCGCTCTGAAGAACGACGGGGGTTGCGGTGACGGGGATCGCGGAACGCATGCTGCTGCCACCCGCCGAACAGGCCGGCGGCCCGAGGCGGCACACCGGCCGCATACTGGCGATCGTCTGCGGGGCGATGGGCCTGCTGCTGCTCGCGCTCGTCGTCTTCCAGATGGTACGGCCGCTGCCGTCGGCCAGGCTGCGCCTGGTCACGCCCGCGAGCCGCACGGTCCCCGGAGCGCTGCACCTGCCCTGGCCCGCCGCCGGCCAGGCGGTGATCGAGGTCGACGGCGTCGGCCGGATGGGCGCCTCCGGCACCGGGACGCCGACGCCGACCGCCAGCGTCGCCAAGGTGATGACCGCCTACGTCTTCCTCCAGGACCACCCGCTCCGCACCGGCGAGGAGGGCCCGACTTACCGGATCTCCCCGGAGGAGGCCGCCCGCCTGCCCTGGCGCATCGCACGCGACGAGAGCCACGTCGACGTGGTGGCGAACCAGCCCTTCACCGAGCGCGAGGCCCTCGAGGCGCTGATGGTCGTCTCGGCCAACAACATCGCGCACGAGCTGGCCCGCTGGGACGCCGGCGGCGACGCGCCGTTCGCGGCCAAGATGAACGCCACGGCGCGCCGGCTCGGCATGACCGCCACCCGCTACACCGACCCGAGCGGCTTCGACCCGACCACCGTCAGCACCGCCGCCGACCAGGTGCGCCTGTTCCGCGCGGCGATGCGCGTCCCGGCCTTCGCCGAGGTGGTGAGCAGGCCGAGCTTCACGCCGCGCACCGGCGGCGAGACCCGCGCGGGAAGCGACACACTGCTCGGCTCGTACGGCGTCATCGGCGGCAAGACCGGCTACACGAGCAAGGCCGGAGGCAACTACGTCTTCGCGGCGCGCTCGGGCGGCCGGCTGCTCGTCGGCGCGGTGATGGCCCAGCCGCAGGCCACGAGCTCGGCCGTCGCCATCTCCGCCGCCCAACCGCTGCTCGTGGCGGCGGAGAACGCCTTGACCCGCGTGACGCTGGCACGGAGCGGCGCCGTGCTCGCCCGCGTCGACGACGGCTTCGGCCACCGGATCCCCCTGGCCGCGACGGCACCGGTCACGACGACGGGCTGGCCGGGCCTCACGGTGAGGCTCCGCGTCGTGGGCAAGGTGCCGCGCCACGCCCCGGCGGGCCGGACGGTCGCGTCGGTCACGGCGGGCCCCGACCGCACCCCGCTGCGCCTGACCCGCCCCCTGCACGCCCCGGGCCTGCTCGACCGCCTCACCCGCCTGGGCTGAACCGGGCTCCGGGTCCGGCGGAGCGGCCGTACCGGCCGGTCAGGCCTTCACGCGGAAGTCGCGGGGGTCGGGGCGGCGGGTGGCGCGGCGGTAGGCGAACGTGTGGCCGGGCCAGTTGTTGACCATCTTCCCCTCGGCCGTCATGTACCAGCTCCGGCAGCCGCTGGTCCACACCGTGCGGCGGAACCGCTGCTGCAACTCCTCGTTGAAGGCGTTCTGCACGTCGGCCCGCACGTCGATGTACGTGGCGCGGGACAGCGCGCGGACGCAGCCGACGATGTAGTTGAACTGCGACTCCAGCATGTAGATGATCGAGTTGTGGCCGAGGTTGGTGTTCGGCCCGTAGAGCAGGAACAGGTTGGGAAAGCCGTTCACCGCGATGCCGAGGTACGCCTCGGCGCCTCCGCGCCAGGCCTCCTCGAGCGTGCGCCCGCCCAGCCCCCGTACGGTCATCGGCGCGACGAACGCCTGCGTGCGGAACCCGGTGCCGTAGATGACCGCGTCGGCCGGGTACTCCCGGCCGTCCGCGGTGACGACCCCGCGCTCGGAGAGGCGCTCGATCGGCGTGGTGACCAGCTCGACGTTCGGGCGGCGCAGGGCCGCGTAGTAGTCGTCGGACAGCAGGATGCGCTTGCAGCCCATGACGTACGCCGGTGTCAGCGCGGCGCGCAGGTCCGGGTCGGGGACCTGCTCGGCGAGCCGCCGGAGGAAGGCCCGCTCGACGAGGCGCATCAGGCGCGGCGCGGTGACGAACGCCAGGCCGCGCGCCTCGAGCCGCGTGTACAGGTTCGCCCGGCTGAGCGTCCGCAGCGCCGGCAGCCACCGCAGCAGGCGCCGCTCCCACGGCGCGTACGGCCGGTCGGCCTTCTCGATGACGTACGGCGGCGTCCGCTGGAAGACGTGCACCTCGGCGGCCCGCTCCGCCACGCGCGGCACGAACTGGATCGCGCTCGCGCCCGTGCCGATCACCGCGACCCGTTTGCCGGTCAGGTCGTAGTCGTGGTTCCAGCGGGAGGAGTGGAAGGCCGTGCCGGCGAAGGCGTTCGGCTGGTCGGGGTAGGCGGGCCGGTTGAGCTGCCCGCACGCGGCGACGAGGGCCCGCGCGGTGAGCTCCTCCCCGGCGGTCGTACGGATCCGCCAGAGGCCGCGCTCCTCGTCGAAGGCCGCCTCCTCGACCTCGGTGCCGAACCGCGGCTCGATCCCGTACTTGGCGGCGCAGGCGCGCAGGTAGTCGAGGATCTCCTCCTGCGGCGGGTAGCGGCGTGACCAGTCGCGCCGGCGTTCGAAGGAGAAGGAGTACAGGTGGGAGGGGATGTCGCAGGACGCGCCCGGGTAGACGTTGTCGCGCCACGTGCCGCCCAGGTCGCCGGCCTTCTCCAGCACCGTGACGTCGCGCACGCCCGCGCGTTCGAGCCGGATGGCCATGCCGATGCCCCCGAAGCCGGCCCCGACGATGACGACGCTGAGCGGTTCGGACATGAGTAGCCTCCCACCCGCATGAAACCAGAGCGGGATTCGGCTGGAAACCCCGGCCGGGTCAGCGCTTCCGGTAGTGGAAGGTCACGCCGTACGTCCCGGCCTTGGGGGACTTGGCGACCTTGATCTCCGTGAGGGTGAAGTTCCCGATCGTCGCGCCGTGCGGGACGGTCGTCGCGGTGATCGTCCGGTGGGTCCGGCCGGCGACGTCGGTGATCGCGACGCGCATCCGCCCGGCGCGCAGCGCGCCCGTGTGCACGCGGAGACCGTTCACGGTCTTCAGGCCGCCCGGGGCCTGCCACCACGTGGCCGTACGGTGCCCGGCGCCGGCCGACGCCGAGGGGCTCGGAGAGGCCTTCCGCGCGGCCGCGCGCTCGCGCCGCACCGCGTCCGCCGGGTCGCTGCACCCCGCCAGCATCCCGATCGCGACGATCATGGCCGGCAGCCGTACGCCTCCGCGCATCACTCGTTGGAACACGAGGCAAACCCTATCGGCGCCGGCGTACCCCTTCGCGGGCACCGAGCTTGGCCAGCAGGCGTACGAGGGTGTCGCGCTCTTCGGCGGACAGCGTGCCGGCCCACAGCTGCTCGCGGTCGTTGTGCGTGCTGAACGCCGCGCTGATGGCCTCTTCGCCCTCAATGGTGAGGCTGAGGCGTACGGCCCGGCGGTCCTTCACGTCGGGCACCTTGCTCACCAGGCCGTCCCGGCTGAGCGTGCCGACGAGCGCGGAGACCGCCTGCCGGCTCATCCCGGACAGCTCGGCGGCGCGCTTGGCCTCCATCGGGCCGGCGACCCAGAGCGTGAACAGGAGCCGGAACCCCGGGTAGCTCCAGCCGCGGGGGCGGTGCACCACCGACTCCATGTCGTACACCACCATGTTGGTCACCCGGTAGAGGGTGAGGATGAGGCGCATGGCCTCCGGGTCGATCGCCGGGAGCCGCTCCCGCGTGCGCTCGACCGCGGCGTCGACGAATGACCAGAAGTCGAGGTCTTGTGCGGTCACGGACCACAGCTTAGAGTCGGATGAGTAGTAATCAAAGCTTTGATTAACCGCGGGAGGCGAAATGCCCTACTACCGCGTCACCGGGGAGGTTCCCCGCAAGCGTCACATCCAGTTCCGCCGGCCCGACGGCGGCCTGTACGCCGAGGAGCTCATGGGGGAGGAGGGCTTCTCCTCCGACTCCTCGCTGCTGTACCACGTGCACCTGCCCACCGCGATCGTCAAGAGCGAGGGCGTGGACCTGCCCGCGCACGCCGCGGGTGCGAGCCCGAACCACCCGCTGATGCCGCGCCACTTCAAGCCGCACGACCTGACCGCGGGCGGCGACCCGGTGCTCGGCCGCCGCCTGCTCATGGCCAACGACGACGTGCGCATCTCCTACGTGGCCGCGGACGCCGACGGCGACCTCTACCGCAACTCCGTCGGTGACGAGTGCGTGTACGTCGAGAGCGGCAGGGCCCGGCTGGAGTCGACCTACGGCGCGCTGGAGGTCGGACCGGGCGACTACGTGGTCATCCCGACCGGCACGATCCACCGCTTCGTCCGCACGGGAGAGGACCTGCTGCGGCTGATGGTGTTCGAGGCCTCCGGGCACATCCGGCCGCCGAAGCGCTATCTGTCGCAGTACGGCCAGTTCCTCGAGCACGCGCCGTACAGCGAGCGCGACCTGCGTGCGCCGGCCGAGCCGCTCGTGCTGGAGGGCGAGGACGTGCCGGTGCTCGTCCGCCACCGCGGCGGGCTGTCACGCCTGACGTACAAGAACCATCCGCTCGACGTCGTGGGCTGGGACGGCTTCCTCTACCCGTTCGCGTTCAACATCAACGACTTCGAGCCGGTGGTGAAGCGCACGCACGCGCCGCCGCCGGTCCACCAGACGTTCGAGGGTCCCAATTTCGTGATCTGCTCGTTCTGTCCGCGGCCACTGGACTTCCACCCCGAAGCCATTCCCATTCCGTACAACCACCACAACGTCGATTCCGACGAGATGATGTTCTATGTCGGCGGCGACTATTCGGCGCGTAAGGGATCCGGCATCGATGTCGGTTCGATCAGCCTGCATCCGTCCGGATTCACGCACGGCCCGGCGCCGGGTGCGGTCGAGGGCGTGATCGAGGCGGTCCGCAACGGGCACACGGAAACGACCGAGATGGCCGTCATGGTGGACACCTTCCGGCCGCTGAACATCGGCCACCAGGCGTCATCGGTCGAGGTGGGAGACTACGCCTGGACGTGGGCGCGCTAGACGTCCCGCGCATTTTCCGCAGATCCCGGAGGGTATTCCCCGGAGAAATGAAAATGCGCGGTCACGGCGTGTGACCAAAGCCGGTCCGGGTAGAAGTCGCACCGGATCCGGATGCTCGGCTGTTCGCTGTTTCCGCCGGGTCATCCGATTCTTCAACGCACGGCCGTCTTCTACCCGGAACGGAGATAACGCATGCACGAACTGTGCACGCCCGGCTTGAGCGTGCACGCCATCTGCGCGTTCTAGGGCGCGGACACATCGGTCTCCCTGCGGTTCGCCGGCGCGAGCGGGCCGCGGAGCACCTCTCTCACGAACAGCGACGCCGGCCCTCCCGGGACGCCGGGACGGCCGGCGTCGGCGTCCCCCGCGCCCCGGGTCCCTACGCCAAGACCGGAACGGCGGCGAGCAGCGTACGGGTGTACTCGTGCCGCGGCGACGTGTACAGCTCCTCCGCGTCCGCCAGCTCGACCAGCGCGCCGTTCCGCATGACCGCCACCCGATCGCTCACCTGCCGCACGACCGCCAGGTCGTGCGAGACGAACACGATCGTCAGCTCGTACTCCTCCTGCAGGTCGCGCAGCAGATCGAGGATCTGCGCCTGCGTCGAGACGTCCAGCGCCGACACCGGCTCGTCGCAGACCAGCAGCTTCGGCCGCAGTGACAGGGCGCGGGCGATGCCCATGCGCTGCCGCTGGCCGCCGGAGAACTCGTGCGGGTACCGGTCGTGCCGCGACGGGTCCAGGCCGACGCGTTCCATCAGCTCCCGCGCGGTCCGGAGCGCCTCGCGGCCGTCGGTGCCCTGCACGCGCAGCGGGTCGGCGATGCTGTCGCCGACCGTGCGCCGGGGGTTGAGCGAGGAGACCGGGTCCTGGAAGACCATCTGCAGGTCACGGCGTACCGGCCGGAGCGTGCGCTCCGGCAGCCGCGTGATGTCGCGCCCGCCGAAGGTGATCGTGCCCGAGGTCGGCTCCAGCAGCCGTACGATCATCCGGGCGAGCGTGGTCTTGCCGCTGCCGCTCTCGCCGACCACGCCGAGCGTCTCACCGCCGAGGATCTCCAGCGACACGTCGTCGACCGCCCGCAGCACGTCACGCCGCAGCCCCCCGCCCGGCCGCCGGAACTCCCGGCTGAGCCCGCTCACGGTGAGCAGCGGTTCGCCGGGTTCTTCGGCCGGTCGCTCCGGGCGCGGCGCGTCGAGGCGGGGAACCGCCTCCAGCAGCGCCCTGGTGTACGGCGCGGTCGGTGAGGTCAGCACCTCGGCCACCGGCCCCTCCTCGACCGCCCGCCCGTTCTGCATGACCAGCACCCGGTCCACCGACCGGGACACGACGCCGAGGTCGTGCGTCACGAGCAGCAGCGCCATGCCGGTATCGGCGCGCAGCTCGTCGAGCAGGTCGAGGATCTGCGCCTGCACGGTCACGTCGAGCGCGCTGGTCGGTTCGTCGGCGACGAGGATCTCCGGCTCGCACGCCAGCGCCATGGCGATCAGCGCCCGCTGCCGCATGCCGCCGGAGAACTCGTGCGGCCGGGACCGGGCCCGCCGCGCCGCGTCGGGGATGCCCACCCGGTCGAGCACCTCCACCGCGCGCGCCCACGCCTGCCGGCGGCCGGCGCCGGTGTGCGTGCGGTACACCTCCGCGATCTGGTCGCCGATCCGGAAGTACGGGTCCAGCGCCGACAGCGGATCCTGGAAGATCATCGCGATGCGCCGCCCGCGCAGCCGGCGTACGGACTCGTCGTCCAGCGCGTTGACGTCGTCCTCGCCGAGCCGGACCCCGCCCGAGACCCGGGCGCCGGAGCCCCGGTGCAGGCCGAGCAGCGCGAGCGCGGTCGTGCTCTTGCCCGACCCGGACTCCCCGACGATGCCCAGCGCGCCGCCGGCGGCCAGGTCGAAGGAGACCCCGTCGACCGCCCGCAGCACGCCGTCGCCGGTGGGAAACTCCACGCACAGGTCCTGGACCGACAGCACGGCACTGGGCACCGATGTCTCGCTCACGACAACACGACCCTTCGGTCGACCACCGCGTACAGCAGGTCCGCGACGGTGTTGGCGACCACGATCGCCGCGCCGGCCACGAGGGTGAGCCCGGCGACGACCGGCAGGTCGACGTTGTTGGATGACTGCACGATGAGCTGTCCCAGACCAGGCAGCCCGAACAGCGTCTCGGTGAGCATCGCGCCGACGAGGACGTACCCGAAGTCGTGCGCGCTCATGGTGATGACCGGCGTCAGCGCGCCGCGGATCGCGTGCCGGCCGACGATCCGGCGCTCCCGCAGCCCGTACGCGCGGAACGTGCGGATGTGGTCCTCCGAGAGCGTCTCGAGCATCCCGGTGCGGGTCAGCCGCGCATAGACGGCCGCCTGGGCGATGGCGAGCGTGAACCACGGCAGCAGCAGGTTCTTCGCCCACGCGGCCGGGTCGTCGCTCAGCGGCACGTACACGGGGAAGTCCATCCAGTGCAGGACACCGCAGAACAGGATCAGCAGCAGCATGCCGCTGACGAAGATCGGGGCGCCGAACGCGAGGATCGAGGCCGCCGTCACGGCGCGGTCGGTGAAGCGCCCGACGCGCAGCGCGGACAGCACACCCGCCCCGACGCCTATCAGCAGCCACAGCACCGCCCCGCCGGCGGTCAGCGACAGCGAGACCGGCAGCCGCTGCCCGATGAGCGACAGCACGGGCTGGTCGTTCTGGAACGAGAACCCGAGGCAGGGCGCCGCGCAGTGGGAGACGTCCGGGCCGGAGCTGTAGTCGCGGCCGACGAAGATCCCCTCCAGGAAGTGCCAGAACTGCACGTACTCCGGCTGGTCCAGCCCCAGCTTGTGGTCGATCGCGGCGAGCTGGCCACCGCCGCAGCCCTTCCCGCACACGAGCACCGCGGGGTCCGAGGGCAGCGCGTAGAAGATCACGTACACGAAGGCGACCATCACCAGCAGCAGCACCACGGTGCTGACGAACCGCCGCAGCAGGTAGCGCGTCATCGCCGGCTCACCGCCGTCCCGCGCGCAGACCGGCCCTGGGGTCCAGGGCGGTGCGCAACCCGTCGGCGAGCAGCGTGAACGCCAGCACGTTGACGAGCAGCAGCAGGCCGGGCACCAGGACGTACGTCGGGTCGGCCTGGAACCAGGTCGTGGCGGTGGACAGCATCTGACCCCAGGAGGACGCGGGCGGGCGCACGCCCACACCGAGGAAGGACAGGCCCGCTTCGGAGATCATGTTGGTGGGCAGCAGCAGCGCGGCGTAGGTCAGGACCGGCGCGGAGACACCGGGCAGGATCTCCCGCAGCGCGATGCGTGCCCGGCCGGCTCCGGACAGGCGCGCGGCGGCCACGTAGTCGCGGGTCCTCAGCGACAGCACCTGCCCGCGGACCAGCCGCGCCGTGCCGCCCCAGCCGAACAGGCCGATGACCATCATCAGCAGCAGCGGCCGGGGGAAGTCGCCCGGCACGATCGCCAGGAGCGCGATCGCGAAGATGAGCTGCGGAAAGGAGATGGACAGGTCGATCAGCCGGCCGAGGAACGAGTCGGCGATCTTGCCGCCCAGCCCGGCGGCCAGCCCGATGCCGATGCCGAGGAGGAGCTGCACGACCAGCGTGCCGATCGCGACCACGAACGAGATCTGCGCGCCGCCCAGCGCGCGGGCGAACAGGTCACGGCCGGTCGTGGGTTCCACACCGAGCCAGTGCGCGCCGCTCGCGCCGCCGAACGCCCCGCGCGGCACGCCGCCGCGCGCGGAGTCCAGCAGCTCGGGGTGGTAGGTGGTGGCGTCCTGACCCTCGAGGTGGATCAGCAGCGGCGCCGTGATCGCGGCGACGATCATCACGACCGCCACCACGAGGCCCGTCATGGCCATCCGGTCGGCGAACAACCGGCGGCGCACCTGACGGCCCCGGGTCGGCGCCTCCGGAGCGGCGCCGACCTCGGTGACCAGCTCAGCCGTCATCGCCCGCTCGCCCTCCTCACTCGCTCCGCGGGCGGCGTGGGCGGCGTCCTCCGGGGGAGGACGCCGCCCACGCCGCTCGCCGCGTCGGGCCCACTCGCGGTCATTTAACCGAGACCATCGCCGGGTCGTAGGAGCCGCGCCACTGGTCGAGGTAGGCGTTCTTGACGTTCTTGCCGGTCAGCCGGATGTAGATCGGGTGGATCAGCGGAACGGTGAGCGCCTGCTTGCCGATCTCGGCGTCCAGGGCGCCCCAGCGCGGCCGGGCCTGGGCCGGGTCGGTGATCTTGTTGATGGCGTCGAACTCGGCGTTGATCTTCGGGTCGTTCAGCTGGGAGGCGTTGAAGTTGCCGCCGTCCTTGAGGATCTGGCGCCCGTCGAAGATCGGCCCGAGGAACGGCCCGCCGGTCGGCCAGTCCGCGCCCCACGTGGTGACGAACATGCCCGGCTCGGTCGAGGGCTTCTGGATGGTGTCGCCGTACGAGGCGTCGTCGTAGGCCTTGAGGTTCACGTTGATGCCGGCCTGCTTGAGCGCGGCCTGCACGGCGGTGGCGACGGCCGGGCCGTCGTGGTTGTAGTCGGCGTTGCGGTGCGCGAGCGTGACGGTCAGCCCGTTCGGGTGCCCGGCCTGGGCGAGGAGCTCCTTCGCCTTGGCCGCGTTCCCGCCCGGCCCGGCCGGGAAGTAGTCGTAGGGCTGGTAGCCGAACGCGGCCTGGTCGGGCAGGAAGGTCGTCGCGGCCTTGGCGAGCGAGCTGCCGCCCGCCGCGTTGACCACCGACTGGCGGCTGACCGCGTACGCGACCGCCTCGCGCACCCGGATGTCGTCGAACGGCTTCACCTTGGGGTTGAAGGCGATGTAGTCGGTCTCGCCGAACTCACCCTTGACCGCGCGCTTCTTCAGGTTCGGGTCGTTAGTGATCCGGGCCAGCTCGGCGGGGGACAGGTCGGTGTCGGTGGTGATGGCGTTCGCGTCCTTGCCGGCGCTGGAGCTGAGCCGCTGGTTGATCACGGCCGCGTTCAGCCCGTAGGTGCCCTCGATCCGGTCGGGGCAGGCCAGCCGCTGGTCGTCGACCGCGCGCGACCAGTACGGGTTGCGGACCAGGACCATGCTCTTGTCCTGCTCGTGCGACTGCACCTTGTACGGCCCGCTGGCCACCGGGTGCTTCTCGTACCCGGTGCCGTCGTCCTTGGCCTTGGGCACCGGGGCGAACTGCGTCGCCGTCGCCACGTACGGGAAGTCGCCCTCGGGCTTGCGCAGCTTGAAGACGATCGTCTTGTCGTCCGGGGTCTGGATCGAGTCCAGCTCCTTGCCCTTGTACGGGCCCTTGTAGTCCTCGCCGCCGACCAGCCAGTCGCGCAGGTACGGGATGCCGCCGGGCAGCTCGGGTGCGAACGAACGCTCGACACCCCACTTGATGTCCTTGGCGGTGATGGGCGTGCCGTCGTCGAACTTCAGCCCGTCCTTCAGGTGATAGGTCCAGGTTTTGGCGTCGTCGCTCGGCTTGCCGGTGTCGGTGGCCAGGTCGGGCACGACCTGGTCGCCCGCCTCCCCGGGCACCCGGTGCCGGGTGGTGAGCGTGCGGAAGATCAGAGAGGGGACCGCGCCGCCGCCGGAGGTGTAGATCCGGGCGGGGTCGAGGTGGTGGGCGGTGGGGTCGCTCTGGTTGAGGATGTAGAGCGTTCCACCCTGGCAGTTCTTGGCGTCGAACGCCCCACCCCCCGACGAGGAGGAGCCGTTGTCCGACGAGCAGGCCGCGGCGGCGGCCAGCAGGGCGGCGGTGGTGAGCAGGGCTGCGGTTCTTCGCATCACAGGTTTCCCATTCAGGGCGATGGCGGCGGCATGACACGACTGCAACAGAGGATGACAGCCGTGAGTTGGCCGGAAAAGGGGGAGATCAAGACCGGAACGCGAGACGTCCGTTGATCAGGGGCGGGAGGCTCAGAGACTTCAGATCAGGCCGCACACAGCGCGCTGGCCTGCCGCCGGAGGTCGACGTGCAGGCGTGCGACGAGGGGCTCGCTCCGATACACAATCATGAAGATATCTCATGCGGGGATCATGGGCTCAGAGGTGTTCCCCTGATCAACGAAGCGTGGTCCACTGGGGGCGTGACGGAGGCCGATGAGGTGGCGCGGCGCTGCGCCGAGAAGATGTACGCCGCCGACCGCTCGTCACGGCACCTCGGCATCGAGATCAGCGACGTCGCGGCGGGCCGCGCCCGCGCGACCATGACCGTCGCGGACACGATGGTCAACGGCCACGGCATCGCGCACGGCGGTTACGTGTTCCTGCTGGCCGACACGGCCTTCGCCTTCGCCTGCAACACCTACGAGATCGTCACCGTCGCGGCCGCCGCCGACGTGGTCTTCGTCGCCCCGGCGCGGGCGGGCGACGTGCTGGTCGCCGAGGCCGTCGAACGCGTCCGTTTCGGCCGCTCCGGGGTGTACGACGTGACCGTCCGCCGGGCCGGCGGCGAGGTCATCGCCGAGTTCCGCGGCAACAGCCGCGCCCTGCGCCCGGAGACCCCATGACCGGGCGGAGCGAGGGGATCGAAGGCGCGCCCCTGGGGTCACGCCCTCCGACGAAGGAGGGCCCATGACCGGGCGGAATGAGGGGATCGAAGGCGCGCCCCTGGGGTCACGCCCTCCGACGAAGGAGGGCCCATGACCGGGCGGAGCGAGGGGATCGAAGGCGCGCCCCTGGGGTCACATCCTCCGACGAAGGAGGATTCATGACCAGGGGAACGACGAGCCCGCGGCGTGAGGCGTGGGAACTGCTCGGCGGCGAGTACGACGTCCGGGTGCTCGAGCCGTCGCCGCCCGCCGTCACCGAGCCGCCCTGGTACGCCGACGACCCCCTCGCCGGGCCGTACGGCGTCCGGCTGGTGACGCCCGTGTCCGGGCTGGGCCGCAGCTGGGACGACCTCGCGGCCGAGCGGCCGGACCTGGCCTCCTTCTGCGCCGACCGCTGGCTCGGGGCGTGGCGCCGGCTCGCGCCGCTCCCGCGTGCGTTCGTCGCGACCCGGCGGTCGCTGCACGCGCTCGCCGAGCACGTCGTCGCGCCCGCCCGGCACGCCGCCAACGGCGAGATCGGGCTGCGGTTCACCCGTGGCGGCTTCGGCACCCCGTACTTCGGCGACGACGAACAGGTCCGTGTCGAGGCCGGCCGGCTGGTCGTGGGCGGTGCCGTCCACACGCCCGCGACGCTCGGGGAGGCCGCCTCGCTCGCCGGCGTACGGCTCGGCATGCCGCCGGAGGTCTACCTTCCGGCCACGCCGGCCGCCCCGGACACGCATCTGCCGGTCAACCCGGCCGCCGCCGAGGCGCTGGGCGCCTGGTTCGGCTTCGCCTGGTCGGTGCTCGAACAGCTCCGCTTCGAGGGCCGCAAGTCGTACCCCCGGGCTCCCCTCGTCACTCCTTCCGCGGCCGGTCCGTCCCTCACCGGCCACTCCACTCGCTCCTCGGCTCGCCCTTGCGCGGACCCCCGGGCTCCCCTCGCCACTCCCTCTGCGGCCGGTCCGTCCCACACTCGCTCCTCGGCTCGCCCTTGTGCGCCCGGCCGCGTGCAGCTGTGGCCCGAGCACTTCGACGCCGCCGTGGAGCTCGGTGACGACGCCGCCGGACGGCGCGCCACCTTCGGCGCCTCCCCGGGCGACGACGCCCACCCCGAGCCGTACCTCTATGTCGCCCCGTGGCACCGGCGCGCGGGCCGCTTCTGGAACGACACCGCGTTCGGCGGCGCGTCGCTGACCTACGCCACGCTGCTGTCCGCCGACGACCAGCGGGAGACCGCGCTCGCCTTTTTCCGGCAAGCCCTGGCCGAGTTGAACTCCTGATCCCCGCGCGCCGGGAATGGCGCGCCGCGCTTTCCCAAGCTCAGTTAAGAATCGGATCGGTTCCCGTTTAACAACGGACGGGCAGGGACCTCCGTGCGGGGGCACACGGGGGGACGGCCTCGACGAGCAGGCCAGACGTTCCCGGCTACGGCGAACGCGGGGCGTGACGGCGCACCACGCCGGACGCCTGCTGGTGCCTTCCACGTCACCGTGTGAAAGGAGCGACAGTAATGCGCAAGGGAGTCATGGCCGCCTGCGTGCTGGCCACCAGCCTCGGCTTGCTGACGGCGGGGTGCGGCGACAAACACAAGGCCGTGCCGTCGTCCGGCGGCCTCGCCCAGCCCACCTCGCCCGGAATGGAGTCCCCACCGGCGACGGAGTCACCCGAGTCCTCTCCGCCGACCTCGACCGAGTCGCCCGGGGCGACGACGTCACCCGCGCCCGGGCCGGTGACGATCAACGCCAAGGACACCAGCCTCGGCAAGATCCTGGTGGACGACAAGGGCATGACGCTCTACCTGTTCGAGAAGGACAAGGACGGCAAGTCGTCCTGCACCGGCGAGTGCGCGACGCAGTGGCCGCCGGTCCTCACCACCGAGAAGGCCACGGCGGGCCAGGGCGTCGACGCGACCAAGCTCGGCACGACGGACCGGACCGACGGCACCAAGCAGGTCACCTACAACAACCATCCGCTCTACCGCTTCGCCAAGGACACCAAGCCCGGTGACATGAACGGCCAGGGTGTCGAGGCCTTCGGCGCCAAGTGGTACGTCGTGGACGCGACCAAGGGCGAAAAGATCGAGAAGAAGTAGCCGCGGCGCGGGCCGCGCGTCTCGCCGGTGGCGGCCACGCCCGTGGGCGGCGCCGCCACGGCGACCGTCGGCCCCGCGCTCACCGCCCACTGTCCACGTTCACGTCGAGGAACGGACTTTCATGCGCAAGGCAGTCAGGGCCGCCTGGGCGCTGGCCGTCGGACTCGGCCTGCTCGCATCGGGCTGCGGCGGGGGACACCGGGCCGTACCCGTCTCGGGCGGGTACGGCGGGCCGTCGTCGGCCGCTCCGGAGTCGCCGGCGCCGGAGTCGGCGTCCCCGCCGGCCGAGTCGCCGGAGCCTCGGCCGGCGCCGTCCGGCGAGACGCCGCCGCCCGTCTCGTCCGCCCCGCCGGTCTCGTCCGCGCCGCCCGGCGCCGGTCCGCTGGAGATCCGGTCGAGGCAGACGCGGTACGGCAGGATCCTCGAGGACGGTCGCGGCAAGACGATCTACGTGGCCGCCAAGGACAACGCCGACTTCGAGTCCCACTGCACCGGCGCCTGCACGAAGGACTGGCCGCCGCTGTTCACCAACGGCCAGGTCAACGCCGGGCCCGGGGTGAACTCGGCCTGGCTCGGCACGATCGGCCGGACCGACGGCCCGACCCAGGTGGAGTACAACGGCTGGCCGCTGTACTACTCGGCGCGCGACGTCGGGCCCGGCGACATCAACGGCCAGGGCATCAGCGCGTACGGCACGACCTGGTACATCGTCGACGCCGAACGGGGCCGGCCGGTGAAGTGACGGCTACCAGTTCGGCAGCTGCGGCAGGGAGTCCGGCAGCAGCCAGGCGCCGCCCGCCACCAGCGCGATGACGGCGACGATCCCGAAGCCGAACACCCACATCAGGCCCGGCATGCCGGTGAGCCGGGCCAGCTGGTCGGCGTCGGAGTCGGGCGCGCGGCCCCGCGCGCGCTTGGTCTGCAGCTCCACCACCGGGCGCGCGCCCGCGAGCAGCAGGAACCAGGTGAACGCGTACGCGAACGCCGCCTGCACGGTCGGCGACGCGAACCAGGACACCGCGAAGATCACCGCGCCGGTCGTGACGACGGACACCACCCCGTACACGTTGCGGATCAGCAGGAGGATCGCGGCCAGCAGGACGATGCCGGCCCAGAGCATGGCCGTGATGTGCCCGGTCGCGAGCAGCCCGGCCGCGCCGAGGCCGAGCAGCGGCGGCGTGACGTAGCCGGCGAACGCCGTGACGATCATGCCGGCGCCGTACGGCTTGCCGCTGGAGACGGTCACGCCCGAGGTGTCGGAGTGGAGCCGGATGCTGTGCAGCTGCCGGCCGGTGACGAGCGCGGCGAGCGCGTGCCCGCCTTCGTGCGCGATGGTCACGACGTTGCGCAGCACGTGCCACACCGAACGGACCGACACCGCCCCGAGCGCGGCCACGCCCGTCAGCGTGACCAGCCACCACGGGGGGTGCGGCTGTGTGCCCATGACGTCGTGCCAGACGTCGCCGAGTGTGGACAGGTCCATGCATCACCTCTGACCGGTACGACGTGCCGGGCCGCCGTGAAGTTTCTCCGGCGGGCGAACCCATATCTTGGCTCAAGTCGGCCAGTAAGGTGTTGCCACTATGAGCGACCCGTTGATGAGCGTTTATCCGCCACTCGAGCCGGCCTCCCTGGTGACGCGGCGGTCTCGGCTCTTCCCGTTCGACAGAGACGGGCTCACCCTCACTCACCTGGGGCGCGGCGCCATCTGGCTGGCGCTGAAGGCGCTCGGCCTGGGTGCCGGCACCCGCATCGCGATGCCCGCCTACCACTGCGGCTCGGAGGTCGAGGCGGCCCGGCTCGCCGGCTGTGAGGTCCTCTTCTACCGGGTCTTCCCGACGCTGCAGGTCGACGAGGAGGACCTGATGCGGGTGGCCCGGCAGTGCCATGCCACCTACCTCATCTCCTACTACGGCTTCCCGATGCCGTCGCTGCCGCCCGGCACCCGGGTCATCGAGGACGCCGCGCACGCGCTGTTCTCCTACGACGGCGGCGGGGCGATCGGCTCACGCGGCGACGCGGCCATCTTCTGCCCGCGCAAGTCGCTGGGCGTGCCCGACGGCGGCGCGGTGCTCATCCGGGGCGGGTCCATCGAGGCGACCGGCCGGCCGCCGTGGAAGGGCATGGCGCGCTCGATCGCCTCTCAGGGCATGGGCTGGGCGGCCCAGTCGCGCGCCGGCGTGCTGCGCGCCCCCGCCACCAAGGTCTTCCGCAAGGTCAGCAAGACCGAGCAGGCGGTCCAGGCGGGCACGCTCACCGAGGTCGTCATCGGCGAGTGGGACCTCGAGGTCGCCGACATGGAGAACGCCGCGTCCAAGCCCTCCCGCATGACCGAGTGGGCGGTGCACGGCGCCGACGGCCAGCGCATCCGCGAGCTGCGCCGCCGCAACTACCAGATCCTGCTGAACGCCCTGCCCGACATCTGCCTCGACCGGTTCCGCGGGCTGCCCGACGGCGTCGCGCCGCTCTACTTCCCCGTACGCGTGCCCGAGCGCGACCGCACCATCGCCGAGCTGCAAAAACGCGGCGTACGCTCGATCGAGATCTGGCCGGTGGCCCATCCGCTGCTCGACCGTGCGCGCTTCGCCGAGCTCGAGCCGCTGCGTCACCAGATGCTCGCGCTCCCGGTCCACCAGGGCCTGAGCGAGTGGCACGTCGAACAGGTGGCCCGCGCGGCGCGCGAGGCCGTCATCGCCGCCCACCGCTGACCGGCGGGCTCAGGGCGGGATCGCGCACAGGGGATTGCGGTCGCCGTTCCGGTCGACGCACGGCGGGTAGCCGCGGACGCTCAGCTCGGCCCGGGCACCGGCGCCGCCCAGGTAGTCGATGAAGCGGCGCAGCAGCGAGCCCGGTGCCGGATCGCCCGCGGTGTAGAGGTACTCCACGGTCCAGAACGGATAGCCCTGCGCGATGCTCGTGGCCTCCGGCAGCCTGCCGCCGAGGGTCACGACGTGGAAGGTCTGCCGCCGCGCGGCCTCGGTCTTGGCCGTCGGCGCGTCCGCGTAGCCGATCGCGCCGGGCGTGGTGGCGACCTTGTCGATCACTTCGCCCGTCGTGCGCAACTCGCACCGGATGGTCGCGGCGTGCGGGGGTGGGCTCTGCTCGGCGCACTCGGTCGAGGACGCCGCGCCCTCCGAACGCCCGAGCAGCAGCTTGTCCTGGAGGATCTGGCGGGTGCCGGACTCACCGTCGCGGCCGACGATGCGAATCGGCACATGTCGGCCGCCAAGCTGGTCCCACCAGTGGAAACGACCGCTGAAGATGTCCCTGATCTGGTCGGCGCGCAGATCGGTGACGCCGGTCGAGTCCGACACGATGACGCCGTAGACGATCACGGCGACCGGGTGCGTCCGCAGGTCGGCGGCCGGCCCGGTGGTGTTCGGGCCGTCGTTGAGCACGGCGAGCCCGTCCGGCGCCGGTGCGCCTCCGTCGATCAGGTCGTGCATGCCGGCCCGGCTGCCGGTGAGCCGCAGGTCGATCGCGGCCGAGTGACAGGCCTTCGTGTACTCGCCGGCGATGAAGCCGAGCGGCTCGGAGAAGGCGCTGGACCCCTCCAGCCGCAGGTGACCGCTCGCGCACCGCACCGCCGGTCCGGGGGAGGACCCGAGTGAGGCGCCCACGACGTTGAAGACCAGGACGACCGCGAGAAGGGCGCCGAGCGCGAACGCGGCGCGCGGCCAGCTGATCCGGCGGCGGTCCTTCTCGTTCTTGACCACGCCGCTGTGAATGGCCCCGCGGACGGCGAAGTCCTTGGTGATCTTTCTCTGGCCCGCCCGGTCCGCCGGGGCCCCCGGCTCGTGCAGGACCACGACGAGCTTGAACTTCTCCCGCCGGCGCAGCGCGAGCTCGGGCAGCCGCACGCCGTGCCACTCCGGGGCGGCGGCCTTGTCCGGGCCGGACGGCGCGGGACCGAGCAGGATGGGCCGGAGCCGGTCCCCGAGCAGCCGGCGGACCGCCCTGATGCCCTTGTCGTCGTCGGCGGCCTGCACACCGTCTCCCGGCGCCTGGGAGAAGAACTCCATCCCGTCCCGGATGTTCCTGCGCAGCTCGTCGCTCGAGGCGTCGGAGATCCGCGCGTCCCAGATGACGCGCTTGCCGAACGTGAACGACATCGCCGTGCCGAAGTCGCCGGGCTCGATGTCGTACCCGCCGGTGTTACGCACCCGGACGATCACGATGCTCATCCGGTCGAGCAGGTCGGCGTACAGGCTCAGGCGCCGGCGTGGGTCCCTCGGGTCGTCCGGGTCGGACGGGCCGGAGGCGTCGTCGCGCAGCGCGACCGGGTTCAAGCCGATCTTGGAGTTGTAGAGCACCCGGTAGTCGATCCGCCGGCGCCGGATGAAGTAGCGGTCGGCGATGGGCGTGGTCACCAGCACGATGATGAGGACGCCGATGAAGAGGTTCTCCTGGCGCTGGGCGATGAGCTCGGCGATCGCCTGAGCCATCGTGAGCACGCCGCCCATGAATCCCGCCTCCCCGCCCGCCCCGCGATCAGGAGATCGTAGGCTCGCGCCGGCCCGATCCGGCGGGGTGGCACGGAGAGTTCACCGGCCCTTCACGCGCCCGGAATGTGCGTGCACTCCGGCGGTCGGCGGGCCTGGGCGTTCCCGGGCCCGCCGACGCGCGTTCAGATCTTGCGGATCACCACGATGGGGGTCTGCTCGTCCTCGTTGCCGGCGGGGTTGTCCGACAGGACCTTCTCCACCCACTTGCGGTCGACGCCCGCCGACGCGCCGACGACCCACGCGCCGGTCAGGTTGTTGGCGTCGACGACGCAGACGTGGCAGCCGAGGGCCGCGGCGAGATCCTCCGACAGCTTGTCCGGACGGCCGGGGCCGAAGAGGAGGTGGTGGTCGTGCGGCGGCAGGGCGGCGGCCACGTCGTCGATCATCGCGGCGCCCGGCCCGGCGACGCGGTAGAACCAGCCGCGCTTGCCGACGAGCTTGCCGGCCGCGCCCGCGGCGGCGCCGAGCAGGACCTTCGCGCGCCCGGCCTCCATGATCGCGCCCTGCATGCCGGCCGGGCTGTGCAGCGGCCCGATCTTGCCGACGAACTTGCTGAGCTGCTTGGCCATGCCCTCCGGCGTGATCATCTCCAGCGGGATCATCCGGCCCTGGCCCGCCGAGGCGGGGCTCTCGGAGAGCGCGAGGATGTCGTCGGGACGCAGCTGCCCGGCGGTGGCCTCCTGGATCACCGGGAGGATGCCGGAGCGCAGTGTGATCATCCTGGTCTTGATGGGGATGCGGCGGGCGCCGACGGTCCGCTCGTCGACCGGCGCCACCGTCGGCGGCTTGGCCGGGGCGGTCTCGCCGAAGTGCTGGTGCAGCATCTCCCTGATCTGCATGTTGCCCGCGTAGATGGACGCCCCGCGCTGGAGGACGTCCCGCGCGCCCGCGGGGTCGCCCGCCTCGAGCCGCAGGTGGGCCAGCAGGGTGTAGTCCGACGCGTAGACCAGGTAGTCGGGCGCCAGTGCGATCAGGTCGGTCTGGTACTTCAGGGCGCGGGGCTTGTCGCCCCGGTCCACCGCCCACTTCGACAGGCGCTTGAGCGCGTGGCGGCGCAGCTGGGAGTCGTTCACGACCGACTCGAGGAGCGCCTCGGCCTCGTCGATGCGGCCGCCGTCCTTGAGGATGTCGGCCAGCGTCAGGGCGTACCAGGGGATGGTGGGGTACTTCTCGCGCGCCGCGCGGACGATGTCCGCGGCGCGGTTGTAGTCGCCCCGCCACTTGTACACCTCGGCGAGCGCGGCGGTCGCGAAACGGGTGTCGCCGCCCGCCGCGATGGCCGCGTTGGCGATCTGCTCGGTCTTCCGGTCGTCGCGCTCGTTGGTGAGGACGAGCCACGACAGCAGCGACAGCCCGTCGCCTTCGAGATCGGCCCGCTTCGACTCCAGGAGCTGCTGGGCCTCTTCCGGCTTACGGAGCCAGATGTCGTAGGCGCGGCTGGTGGTGCTCATGTCAGAACCTCATGCGTCGTCGGCTGTCTGCGGGGAGTCGGCCCATCATCGCAGACGCGGGCCGCGCCCGTGATGAAGGCGATCAACTGCGATCCGGCCCGAAACCGGACCGGCGGGAAGGAAACTACGGCCACAACATGTGGCGTTCCCATGGGCTGTGACGATCGGGGCGTTCGTAACGCAGCCGGGTGTGAACGCGGTCCTTGTCGGCCTGCCAGAACTCGATCGCGATCGGAACGAGGGTGTAGAGCGTCCACTCCGTGCTGATCAGGGCGGGGTCCGACTCGATCCGGGCCAGCGCCGCGCGGAAGGCGCGGTCGCGCTCTCCGGCGCTCTCCAGATGGCTGCTCTGCCGGCCCAGCAGCGCCTCGGCGCGGGCGGAGGGCGCACGGGCCAGCAGATCGGCGGCACTCTGCTCGGGAGACGCGGGCTCCACGGTGCCCCGCACCCGTACCTGGCGGCCTTGCGGGGGCCAGTAGAAGGTGAGCGCCGCGCGGGGCAGATCCGCCAGCTGACGGCCCTTGGGACTGCCGGCGTGCACCGCGAACTGCCAGCCGTCGGCGTCCACGTTCTTGAGGATGAGAACCCGGGCGTCGGGGCCGCCGTCCTCGCCGACGGTCGACAGCGTCATGGCGTGCGCATCGGGCACACCGGCCTCGACCGCCTCTGTCAGCCAGCCGAGGAACAGCTCGACCGGCTCGGCCGGGGCGCCGGCGGGATCGAAGTCCGCCAGCGGGCCGGCGAACACCTCCAGACCCCGCAGCCACTCACGCACACTCCCGGCTTGCCCGAGATCGTCACTTGCGCCCATCGTGCCCCCTGACCGTCGCTGTCCCCGGCTGTAAGTCGCCCTCGACCCTACCGAGGGGCCGGGACGGCGGCCTGGAACGTATGGGTCTCCCCAAGACCGGGCAAGGGCGCCGCGTCGTGGGCGGCCGGCTGCCCGGGCATGGCGTAATGGTCGATACCCTAGGTGCCCGTGGACCTCCTTGACTCCTGGCGCGATCTTCCCGCGGCCCAGCAGCCCGACTGGCCCGACCCCGCTCAGGTGCGCGTCGTCGCCGACCAGCTCGCCAAGCTTCCGCCGCTCGTGTTCGCGGGCGAGTGCGACCAGCTCCGCGCGCAGCTCGCCGCCGTGGCGCGGGGCGAGGCGTTCGTGCTGCAGGGCGGCGACTGCGCGGAGACGTTCTCCGGCGCCACCGCCGACGACGTGCGCAACAAGCTCAAGACCCTGCTCCAGATGTCGGTGGTCCTGACGTACGCCGCGAGCGTGCCGGTCGTGAAGATCGGCCGGATGGCGGGCCAGTTCGCCAAGCCGCGGTCGAAGCCGGTCGAGGTCCGGGACGGCGTCGAGCTTCCCGCGTACCGCGGCGACATGGTCAACGGCTTCGGCTTCACCGCCGAGGACCGCACGCCGGACCCGGGACGCCTGCTGCGGGCCTACCACGCCGCCGCGGTGACGTTGAACCTCTGCCGCGCCTTCACCCAGGGCGGGTACGCCGACCTGCGCCAGGTCCACGCGTGGAACCAGGACTTCGTGGCGAACAGCCCGGCCGGGCGCCGCTACGAGCGGCTCGCGGGCGAGATCGACCGGGCGCTGGCGTTCATGCACGCGGCCGGCGCCGACCCGGAGGAGTTCCACCGCGTCCAGCTCTACTCCAGCCACGAGGCGCTGATCCTCGACTACGAGCGGGCGCTGACCCGCATCGACTCGCGCTCCGGCCTGCCGTACGACGTGTCCGGGCACTTCCTGTGGATCGGCGAGCGCACCCGGCAGCTCGACGGCGCGCACGTGGAGTTCATGCGGCGCATCCGCAACCCGATCGGGGTCAAGCTCGGCCCGACGACCAGCGCCGAGGACGCCCTGGCGCTCATCGACAAGCTCGACCCCGAGCGCGAGCCGGGCCGCCTGACGTTCGTGATCCGCATGGGCGCCGGCCGCGTACGCGAGGCGCTGCCGCCGCTGGTGGAGAAGGTCACCGCGAGCGGGGCGCAGGTCGCGTGGATCTGCGACCCGATGCACGGCAACACGTTCGAGGCGGAGAGCGGCTACAAGACCCGCCGGTTCGACGACGTCGTGGCCGAGGTGGAGGGCTTCTTCGACGTCCACCGGTCGCTGGGCACCCACCCGGGCGGCGTCCACCTGGAGTTCACCGGCGACGACGTCACCGAGTGCGTGGGTGGCGGCCACGAGATCGTCGAAGACGACCTTCACCAGCGGTACGAGACCGCCTGCGACCCGCGCCTCAACCGCAGCCAGGCGCTCGACCTGGCGTTCATGGTCGCGGAGATGTACCGCACGACGAAGTGAGCGAGGGGCCCCGCGCCCGGGGCCCCTCGACTCATACGGCGCGTGCGCCGGTCAGGCGATGCGTACGTCTCTCAAGACGGCGCTTACGTCGATCAGACGATGCGCACGGCTCCGGCGAACGGGCGGGTGGCCAGGTCGGCGACCCGTACGTGATCGCCGGTGTGGGGCGCGTGGATGAACTTCCCGTCTCCCAGGTACATCCCCATGTGGTGGATGTCGGAGTAGAAGAACACCAGGTCGCCGGGCTGGAGCTGGCTCCGTGAGACGTGGACGCCGGCGTTCCACTGGTCGCCGCCGTAGTGCGGGAGGTTCACCCCGACCTGCTTGTACGCCCACATGGTCAGGCCGGAGCAGTCGAACCCCTTCCCGGGCGTGGCGCCGCCCCAGACGTACGGGACGCCCAGCTGCGTGAGCGCCGCGCGTACGGCGCCGATGGCCTTGGTGGACCCGCCCGGGATCTCCGGCACGCTCTCGCCGCGCTCGGCACGCTCGACGGCGTCCTTGAGCAGCGGCCTGCGCAGCTTGTCGAGCGTCTTGCCGATCGTCGCCTTCTTCTGCGCGAGCTGCGTCTTGAGCAGCGCCGACCGTGAAGCCCGGTCACGGGCGTTCTGCCAGGCACGCTCGGCGTTCTGGATCGCCTGGGTGAGCTGGCGGACCTGGGTGTCGTCCTGCTGGGTGAAGAAGTGCAGGGTCGCGGCCTGGTCCAGCAGCGCCTGCGGGTCTTTGGCGGAGAACAGCGCCGGCGCCTCGTCGGGCGCGCTGTGCATGTAGCGCAGCGCGGCCAGCCGGCCCACACGCTGCTGGATGGCCTTGAGGGCCTTGGTCTCGCGCTGCGAGGTCGCCTTGGCGATCGTGCTGGCGCGCTGGGCCTGCCGAAGCCGGACGCGCAGCCCGTCGTACTGCTCGGTGAGCTGTTCGAGCTGGGTGTTCAGCTGGTCGGCCTGCTGCCGGAGCGCGTCGATCCGGGGTGCCGGTTTCGCCTCGGCCGACGGCGACGGCAGGATCAGTCCGCCGGTGAGAAGAATGCCGGCGACCACGGTGTTGCGGCTGCGGTGCGGCCTATGATGCGCTTTCGCGGTTCGCGAAGGCTCCATTCAGGTGCTCCTCATTTCTCCTGGGCCGCCTACCGGGTTAGCTGACGGGTTCGGGCCAAGGAGAAGCCCTACCGGTTACGGATTCACCCCGGGACCGAGCGCGATGGGAGAGAGTCCCGTGAGGCGCTCCGTGAGTGGGTCCCCGGCTCGCCCGGCGCGCTGGCTTGCGCGCGAGGCGACTCGGCGGTCCGGCCGGGAACCGGCCGGTGACACCGTGGGACATTAACGGACCGTGACGTGATGGCCAACCGGAACATGCGGAGATGGCCTGGCGTCTTCAAGGATGGTCACTGTGGGTGATGCCGCTCTGGCCCTTTCCGCCTAGTGCAAAGCGAAGCCCGGCCGCGAAAGGCGGGATGTACACCGATCTCTCGGCGAACGCCCCGGCGGCCCGTGCGGGCGGCGTACAGTCAGAGCCCGTCCCTGTCGCAACCGCCGTTGACGCGGTCGAGGAACACGCTCAGACGGTCCCGTATCTCGGCCAGCGCGGTGATCTTCTCCTCGAGCTCGGCGAGCTTGCCCGCGATGACCGAAGCGCTCCCCGGGCACCGGTTCGCCTCGATGTCCTGGTCGAGGCAGGGCAGGAACGCGTGGAGGTCCTCGGCGGTGAAGCCGAGCGAGAGCAGCAGCCGGATGTTGCGGACCCGCAGGATGGAGTTCTCACCGTAGTCCCGGTACCGGTTCGCCGTACGCCGGGGGTGTAGCAGGCCCTGTTGTTCGTAGTAGCGCAGGGCACGGACGGTGGTTCCCGCCTCCCGGGCCAGTTCGCCGATCAACACGGTCGGAGATTACCTTTCGGGTGAACGCCCCTCATGCGATGTTGATCCCGCCGTCGACGCGGATCACCGAACCGGTCAGGTAGCCGGCCTCGGGGCGCGCGACGTTCACGATCCACCAGGCGATCTCCTCGGGCCGTGCGGGGCGCCCGAGCGGGACGCGGGCGAGCATCTCGTCGCGGCTCGCGGCGATCTCCTCAGGGGTGAACCCGGCGTGCGTCAGCACGGGTGTCTGCGTGATCCCAGGAGCGACCGAGACGACCCGGATGTTCCGAGGAGACAGCTCGACGGCCCAGGTGTGGGTCAGGAAGTCCAGGGCCACTTTCGTGGACCCGTAGACGGAGTTGCCCGGGAAGGCGCGCCCTGGGCCGTTGGCGGTGATGTTGACGATCGTGCCGCCTCCGTCCTCCAGCCGGGGCAGGGCGGCCTGAGTGAGCATCAGCGGGCCGATGAGGTTCGTGTCGAGCTGCTGCCGCGCGACGTCCCGGTCGATCGTGCCGAGCGGCGCCGGCCGGGTGATGGCGGCGTTGTTCACCAGGACGTCAAGCCGCCCGAACGCCTCGACCGCAGCGGTCACGATCCGGGCGGGCGCCTCGGGTGCCGCGACGTCGGCGGCGAACGTACGGATGCCGGGTCGTCCTTCGGCGGTCCGGTCGAGGTTCTCCGCGTTTCGGCCCACGACGAGCACCTGGGCACCCTCACGTGCGAACTGATGCGCCGTTGCCCGGCCGATCCCGGTGCCGCCACCGGTCACGATCACGCTCTGACCGTGGAGTGACGTCTTCGTCATATCCTGCCCGTCCTTGTCGTCTCTGGGTCCGCTCGGCCGTGCCGGGCGGTGTCGCGACGACGCTAAACGTTGACCCCGGCGTCAGGGTCAAGCGCGCGAGGGAGAACAGGCGGAGACGGGGAGGCCGCCGGCGCAGGCCGACCGAGCGCGAGATCGCGCTCCAGGGGCAGGGTCGGCCTGCAACGGGTCCACGTGCCGAGCCGACCGTTGAGATCGGACGTCCGGCTCGGTGCGGGACCGGGGAAAGCGGCAGTGCCGGGGCTCGGAGAAGAGGGCCCGGGCGATGACCGAGGGCCCTCCCACGGGCGGGGAGGGCCGGCTCGGGCTTCAGAGCCCGCTCTCAGACGTTGAGCGACTCTTCGGAGCTGGGCTGGGAGACCGCGGCGTGGAGGGTGTTCCAGAACGCCAGCTCGACGTCCTCCTCCAGCTCGGTGATCTTGCCCCAGAACTCCTTGTCCTCGGCCAGCGCGGCGGCCTCCGCGGACAGGACGGGCATGACCGCCGTACCGGCGTCCGCGGCGTCCAGGTCGGCCACGCTCATGTCGGCGGGCATCTCGACCGGCGTGCGGTGGTGCTTGCCGCGCTTGCGGACGCGGACGTTCGGGGTCGGCACCGGCACGCGGACCTTCGCCTTGCTCAGCGCCAGCGTCACCGTGCCGAACACCACGACGGCCAGCAGCCCGGTGAGGGCGGCCTGCTGGTCGGGCAGCGGCGGCGCGGAGTCGTGCTGGGCCGTCGTCTGCGTCTCGTGCATGGGGGTGGCCGGCTGCTGACCGATCTCCTTGGCGGCCGGCGGCGGCGCCGAGTGCTTAGGGACGTACTTCTGCTCGGCCGGGGCCGCCTTGACCTTCACCTTCGACGGGTAGCCGTACCCGACGACCTGGCTGACGTCGCGGGTGGCGCGGCCGAGTTGGTCGTTGTGGTTGGCCTCGATGGTGTGCAGCGTGTGGCCGTGGACCGACTCGACGATGCCCACGTGCTCGATGTCGCCGATGCTCTTCCCGCCGTTCCACGAGAAGAAGACGATGGCGCCCGGCTCGGGGTGGTGACCCCACGCGTGGTGCTTCTTGAACCACTTCGCGTGGTCCGGCGTGGAGGCGAACTCGCCGGTCCAGTCCTTGACTCCGGCCTTGTCCGCCGCCCAGGCGAGGAACATGTCACACCAGGCCGCGTCCTTGAAGACGGGGTCCTTGCCGACGTGCTTGCCGTACCAGTCGCCGTACTTGGTGTACCCGCTGGCCTTCTCGTGATAGCCGAGCTGGCCCTTGGCGACCTGCAGCAGTTTGTGACCTATCGGATCCATGTCTCCCCTAACGCCGCCTACCGGGTTAGCTGACGGGTTCGGGCCAGGAGGAGCCCTACCGTGCGAGACGGATTCACCCCAAGGGACTACGTGGGTCCCCGGCTCCTGCTGCACTGGGGGTGCAGCCGGATTCGGCGGTCGGTCTGTCACCTCCCGGGTGGAGGTAAGTCACAGCCCGATTACGGCGCAATGTATCTGAAGTGTCGCGACAACGGCAACGCGTTCGGAGCGGAAAGTATGGAGCGAACTACTTACCCACTGTAACCAAGTCCTGGGGTTGATCGTCGCGCAACGGCGGAATTGTGGCTCTCATCTGCGGGAATGGAAGAGTAGCCAATCGCGGCGCCAATGAGGCCCGGCGCGCAGCGTAGTGACCGAACCCACGCCAGGGTGGTGCTCGCTGGACCGAGTCGACCGGCTTTGTCGGGAGATGCGGCAGTTCATCCCGGCGGGCCGCAGGCGCCCGGATGAAGCGCGACAGAACGCCACAAGATGCGACGAATCGGATGTGTTGCGTCGTTGTGAAAAAACTTCCAACAGAGGAAGCAGAAAGTCAGCAATCGCCATACCCGGCTGTGGGCGAGCGGCGGGGAAGCGCCCGGCTCCGGCCCGCCAGGAGAGGACCGGAGCCGGACGCGAAACGCCGCCGGCACCTCAGTCCACGGTCAGCACGATCTTGCCGCGCGTGTGTCCCTCCGCGCTCAGGCGCTGGGCCTCCGCGGCCTCCGCGAGCGGGAACGTCTTCGCCACCGGGACCGTCAGGCGGCCGTCGTCGACGAGCCGCGCCAGCGCCGCCAGATCCGTCGGGTCCGGGCGGACGAATACGTATCGCCCGCCGCGTTCGGTCACCGACGGGTCCACGATCGACGCCCACCGGCCCTTGCCGGTCAGCAGCTTCGGCGTCACCTCGAGGGCCTCGCCGCCCACCAGGTCGAGCGCCGCCGAGACGCCGCCCGGGGCGAGCCGGCGCACCTCATCGGCGAGCCCCGGCCCGTACGCCACCGGCTCGGCGCCGAGCGACCGCAGATGGTCGTGGTTGCGCGGGCCGGCCGTGCCGATGACCCGGGCGCCCCGCGCCAGCGCGATCTGCACGGCGAACGACCCGACACCGCCGCTCGCCGCGTGGATGAGCACCGTGTCGTCCTCGTTCACCCCCAGCGCCTTGACGAGCGCCTGGTACGCCGTCAGGCCCGCGAGCGGCAGGCCGCCCGCCTCGGCCCACGACAGCCGCGCCGGCTTGCGGCCGAGCGTGCGCACCGGTGCGGACACCAGCTCGGCGTACGTGCCGCGGCCCACGTGGTCCTCGCGCACGTAGCCGATGACCTCGTCGCCCGGTGAGAACTCGCTGACGGCCGGCCCGACGCGTTCGACCACGCCCGCCAGGTCCCAGCCCGGGACGACCGGGAAGTCCGTCGGGAAGAGTCCGTCGAGGCGGCCCTCGCGGATCTTCCAGTCCACCGGGTTCACCCCCGCCGCCTTGACGCGTACGAGGACGAAGTCGGGCCCGACCTTCGGCTCCGGCGCGTCCTCGGCGAGCTTGAGCACGTCGGGACCGCCGTATTGGTTCATCACGATGGCTTTCACACCGTCACCGTTACCCCACGACGCGGGAATTCACCACCGGCGGCTCAGCGAAACCGCGTGTACACGGACAGGCCGAGAACGATCATGATCAGCGGCCCCAGCACGGTCAGCGCGGCGAACAGCGCGCTGCGCCCCGCCTGGTGCCCGTACGGCACCAGCGAGGGCGGGCGGCCCGCCACCGGCCAGGGCTCGCGCAGCTCGTCCGCTGCCGGCCGGTCGTCGAACCCCGGGTCGACCCGGCCGCCCAGCGGCAGCCCGGCCGCCCAGCCGAACAGCTCGGCCAGCGCGGTGGGCGGGATGTCCAGGCCGGACGCGAAGTAGCGGACCTCCGCGGCGGTGCGCTCGAGCGTACGGATCGTGTTGCCGAGGCCGAGCCCCTCCAGCCAGCCGCGCGTGTCGCCGCCGAGACTCGCGCCGACCGCCGTGCGGCGCAGCACGTCGGCCTTGGTGACCACCACCGCGATGCGCCGCTGCCGGCCCTGGTCGGCGCGCGACCGCAGCTCGGCCAGCAGCCGCTGCAGGGTGTCGGAGGGGTCCTCGTCGGAGGTCGCGGTCGTCTGCTCCACGAGGCGGCGTTCGTCCGTGGTGAGCGCGGCCCGCAGCTCCGGCAGGGCGAACGGGTCGATGACGAACAGCAGCGCCTCGCCGTGGTCGAGGTAGCGCAGCCGCTCGACCCGCGTCGCGCCCGTGTGCAGCTCGCCGGCCGGGTCGAACAGGTAGAGGATCCGGTGCGCGGCCGGCAGCGTCAGGTCGAGCATGGTCGCCACGGGCAGCTCGGGGCCGGTCTTGGCGAGGCGTCCGCCGCGGTCGAGTTCGGCCACCGCCCCGGCGTACGCCCGCGCGTCGCGCGCCTCGACGAACTCCGCGCGGCCCCCGGCGCCGGCGGCGCTCGCGCGCAGCGCGCGTACGGCGAGGAACATCAGCGTCGTCTTGCCGGCCGCGGGACCGCCGACGAACGGCAGCGGCTCGACCCGCGCCCGTCCGATCCGGCCGGGCAGTCGCCGGTGGCAGTGCGGACAGTACGCCCCGAGGCGGAACCGCCCCAGCAGGATCGTCGTGGGCAGCCGCGCGCCGCAGCGGCAGACGTGCCGGAACGCGCCGAGGCGGTTCGGCACGAGCCGGGAGTGGCGTTCGTCGCAGCGGGGGCAGGAGTACTCCGGCAGCGCGAACCGCTGGTAGCAGCCCGCGTGCGGGCAGGCCAGCAGGATCCGGCGGTAGGCCATCCAGACGCGTTCGACCGCGCCGAGCACCGCCACGCACACCGACCAGACGACCAGCCCGGCCGCCGCCATCACCGCCGTGGCCAGGGCGAACGCCAGCACCGCGACGGCGAGCGGCACGACGGACAGCGCCATGCCGGCGCACAGCCCGAACCACAGCGGGAACAGCGCGAGCCCCTGGGGCGGCTTCAGAAGCGTCTCGGTCAGCGTGGCGGCCGCCCACCGGGCCTGAGTGACGCACCAGGGCAGGGTGCGGCGTTCGAGGGCCGCGATGTCGCGCCACACCTGGACCAGCAGGTAGTGCGGGTAGGCGGGGTCGGGCGGCCCGGGCGCGGGGCGCCGGACCGGCGACGGGCCGTCCACGTCGGTGGCGGTGAGGGCACGCCAGGCGACGGTGAAGAACCGGCCGAGCCCCAGGCCGAACCCGGCGAGCAGGGCGAGCGCGAGCGCGACCGGCAGGACGAACACGCACTCGGCCGCGACCAGGCCGAGCCACACGATGACGACCAGCACGTACACGACCGGCACGGCGTCACGCTCCCCGTCGCCGCAGCGCGCGCCACGCCGACGCGAGCGCCGGGTCGCGGTCGGTGAGCGCCGACTCGACGTGCCGCCGGGCGAACCGCCCGAGCCCGTCGCCCCACGCCGTGAGCCGGGGGACCGGCGTCCGCGCCCGGTGCAGGCGCACCTCGATCTCGGCGAGGTCCACCCGGTCGTCCCGGTCGGGACCGGCGTCGAGCCAGTGGCCGGTGAGCTCCCGGCGTACGGCGTCGGTGGCCGCGGCCAGCACCTCGGCGCGCGACCGCGCCGGCCGCGCGGTGAGCGCCCCGGCCACGCTCGCGCACACCCGGTCGGTCAGGGGGTCGCCGGCGTCCATCCGGCCGAGGACGCGGGCCATCTCCGGCTCGGTCCCCGCCCGCAGCGCCTCGCGGTGCGCCAGCACGATCCGGGCCGGACCGGCCAGCTCGGGCAGCCGGTCGCGGATCAGCTCGGCGAGGCGTACGGTCTCCGCCGCGTCGAGCGGCGCGGATTCGAAGACCCGCCGTGGCAGGTCCCGGAGCACGGCGAACCGGGCCATCGACGGCCCGAGCCGCTCGACGAGGCGTTCGCACTCGCCGGGCGAGGGCGGAGCGTCCCACAGCGCGCCGAGCAGCTCCTCGATCTCCGGCAGCCCGTACGGCTCCAGCTCGATCAGGCGGGTGGTGGCCTCGTGCCGGTCGGCGCGCGCGGACAGGATCAGCCCGCCGGTACGAGGCGCGCGGGTCCAGTCGCGCTCGCCGAGGGCCGCGCGGGCGTCCGGCGTGAGCATCGCCCGGCGGGTGCCGGACTCGGCGCGTTCGAGACCCGACAGGACGCCGCCGACCAGAGCGGCACGCCAGACGCCGGGCGTCGCGCGTACGGCGGCGGCGATGTCGCCCGCGCCGCGCCGCGCGCACGCCGCGGCGGTCGCGGTCACGTCATCGCCGGTGATCCGGCCGCCGACCTGGTCGGCGAGCCGGACGACGTCGGCCAGCGCGTCCAGCCCCGGCGCTTCGGCGAGCGCGGCGCGGAAGCGCGCGGGCAGGCCGTCGCGGAGCCGGAGCACGGGCAGGCGTTCGCGCAGCGACGGATCGGCCAGGGCCAGCAGCACGCAACGCTCGGCGATCTCCGGCGCCACGTGTGCGAGCGCGGCGGCGAGCTCGAACCCGAGAGTCGGCAGGGCCGGCGCCAGCGCCGGCCACAGCCAGGACGGCGCCCCGCCGCACCGGACGAGCGCGGCGGCGGCCGACTCTTCGGCGGCGGACACCGACGTCTCTCCGCGGCAGAGCGCGAGCAGCGTCGTCGCCCCGTCGGCCGACGCGAGCACGGGGAGGCCACCGGCCGGGAAGCCGCGCGGCGGCTCCACCACGCCCACCGGTGCGGTGGCGGCCCGCTCGCCGGCCGGCGAGGTCCCGGCTCGGAGCCGTCCGGTCAGGTCCACGCCCGGCGAGGCGACGTCGTCCGCTTCCCCCGCACCGGACATCAGCAGCTCGCCGACGGCGTCGATGCCGTCCAGGTCGCCCGTACGCCAGCAGTCCGCGATCACCCGGGAGAAGCGGCCGGGGCGTTCGCCGTCGCCGGGCACGGGCTCGCCGAGACGGAAGCCCCCGCGCGGCCACGCCTCCGGCACCGTGCCCACGACCAGCTGCGGCGCCGACTCCGGGTCGGCGGTGTAGGTGATGAACGACAGGTGGGCGGCCAGCGCCGCCGGCAGGGAGTAGGACACCAGCGCGATCCAGCGCGCGACGAGCCCCGCGTCATCGGCGACCAGCACGACCCGCCCGTGCCCGCCGGCCAGGGCGGCCGTCACCGCGTCGAGCAGGGCGGCCAGCCGGTCGTGGGCGTCCTCACGCCGCAGCCAGGCGACGAGGGAGTCGGGGTCGAAGGCCGTGCCGGGGACCAGGTCCGGTGCCGCCTCGGGCGGGCCGTCCCACACCGGCGACTCCCACAGCTCGATCGGCCGCAGCCCCTCCAGCTCGTGCGGTGCCGCCACCACGGCGTGCCCGGAGAAGTTGCCGTACCGGCCCGAGTAGTCGCGGCCGGTGTAGCGGCACCGCGCCAGCACCGCGTGGTCGCCCTCCCGCCCGTACGCGAAGGCGACCGGGAGGGCGGCGAGCTCCTCCGGCGCGGGCGCGGACGGCGCGGACGGCGGCGGCCGGTAGCTCATGTACGGCGTGACGGCGCGGACGACGTCCGGCGGCGTGCCCGGAGTCGTGGCGACGAACTGGAAACCGGATCTGCCGGTCGGTCCGGACTCCACCGAGGTGTACCGCAGGTCCCAGGCCATCAGCGGGCCCCGTCGAGCATCCCGAACCGGTGCAACAGCCAGAGCAGCGGGTCCTCGACCCGGTAGGGCCGGATGCCGCCCGTGCCCACCGCGCCCTCGCGGGGGACGCCGCCGAGCGCCGAGACGCCGAACAGGCCGTACTCGGCGTACTCATGGCTCAGGTAGCGGTCCAGCGCACCGGCCTGCCAGTCGTACAGCAGCGCGCGTACCTGCTCGTGCACCGCCTCGCGGTCGTTCAGGTCGAGCGCGGCCGTCGCGGTGCGGTTCCGGTGGAGCGCGCCGTCGAGCGGCAGTGCGTCGATCTTGGTGAGGGCGACCGCGGCCGGTACGGGCAGGCGCCGGCCGTGGGGGAGGTCGCGCCCGGTGTGCAGCAGCTCGGTGACCCGGGCGATGACGTTGATCGGCTCGGCGTCGGGGTCGCCGCCGCCCGCCTTCAGCTCCAGCGGGTCGACCAGGAAGATGATCGCGTCGGCCGCCGCGAGGTAGCGCAGGTGCAGGTCGGCCACGTCGCGGCTGCGGAGGTCCTCGCCGGCCGTGTCGAACAGCACCAGGGTCAGCGACATGTCCTGCTGCCGCAGGCGCCGCCGGCGGGTGCGGGTGAGCAGGTAGACGAGCGGGTCGCGCGGGGTGGTCACCGCGCTCGCCGTGGCGGGCAGCAGCCGCCGGTCGCCGAACAGCGGGCGGTGGAAGTCACGCTTGTAGCGTTCGATGGTGCGGTCGTCGCAGGCCACGAGCGCGGTGCCCAGCTCGGCCCCGATGCGGTGCGACAGCTCGTGCAGCAGCACGGCGATGTAGGTGCTCTTGCCGGAGTTCTTCGCCCCGACGAGCGCGACGATCTTTCCGGGCGTCTCGCAGTACGCCCCGGGCAGCGGGTTGTGGCACTCGGGACAGACACGGCGGGCGGTGTCCTGCCCGCACTCGGGACAGGCCGCCCGGCGTGGCAGCCCGCGCCCGAGCCGCCGCGCCGCCGGCGGCGGGTCGAAGACCGGCGGCAGCGAGGCGGACGCGGCCGAGCCGGTGTAGGCGGCGAGCTTCTCGTCCAGCCGCGGCGCACAGCCGGGACCGCGTCCGGGACTGCCGGCGCAGCGGAACCCGATCCGTTCGCGCGCCAGCCGGGCGAAGCAGTACGGACACGTGATCGACGGCATCAGCGCACCCCCACCCGTGTCGGGTGTGCGGGCGCGGCCGGAGGAGCGGAGCGGGAACGGGACGGCATCAACCCACCTTCAGGCGGCGGACCGGAGGGTCGCGGAGTTCGACCGCGGGATCTTCGGCGAAGCAGCGGAGCCAGTACGGGCGGCTCAGCCGCGGCAGCCCGGCCGACAGGCGTGCCGGGACCTCGACGTCGTCCCAGCTCATCACCGTCTCCCCATCCGCCGGACGCTGCGGCATCGGACCCGAACGGGCGACCAGCACCAGCCGCCGCAGCCGGGCCGGCGCCGCGGCGGTGAGCGTCACGACCAGCGGGCCGCGCAGATGGGACCGCCGCAGGTCGTACCCGACGATCGTGCGGCCGGGCACCACGGTGCGGACCGGTACGCCGGTGACGCGGCGGCCGTACGCCGTCGCGGCGGCGGCGACCTCGATGGTCACCGCCTCGCCGCCCGGCGAGGGGAGACGGACGCCGCCGTGGGCGTCGTACCCGGCGCGGCCGACCGGCAGGCGTCGCTCCTCGCCGTCGCCGCAGCGCCAGCGGACCTCGGCCTCGGTGACGTCCGCCGGCCAGTCGAAGCCCAAGATGATCATCTCGCCGCGGCGTTCGGCGATCAGCTCGCGCGGCGGCGTGAGGTTCACGTGCTCGCGGTGAGCGCCGATCGTCGCGACGTCGCCGCTCACCGACACGGCGAGGAGGACGCCGGGGCCGGTGTGCAGCGCCACGCCGCCCGGGACCGGCGCGGTGCGCAGGACGCGTCCGGCGCGGTGCACCTCCTCGACGGCGAGCGTCGTGCCGGCCGGCCACGGCGGCGGGCCGGGCATCGCGACCATCTCCACCTGACCGTGCCGCGGCTCGTCATAGGTGACGACGAGGTGCCCGGCGGGGTCCTGCTCGACGTTGAGGTCGCCGACCGGGTCGGGCCGGGCGGCGGGCGTCGCCGCGACGTGCACGCCGGGGGTGATGGTCTCGTGGCCGTCGGCGCTGAGATAGGCGGCGGCGACCCGGTAGTGGTAGGTGGTGCCGTTGATCACCGTCTCGTCGCGGAAGCCGTTCCGCTCGGCCGGGACGGGCGTGCCGTCGCGGGTGACCAGCACGCGGACCGCCTCGGGCGGCGCGGTGAAGCGCCCGGCGACCACGCCGTCGGCGGCCCGGACGAACACGTCGGCGGGCTCGGGGCGTACGTGCAGCGGACCGGCCACGGCGGGCGCCGACGCCGCCGTGCCGCGCACCGCGAACGCGGCATAGAAGAGAGGTGCGTTGAGCGGCGGCGCCGGGTCGCGGGCGAAGCCGCCGCCGGAGGGCAGCGTCTCGCCGTCACCGGGGTGCCGGGGGACACGGCCGAGGCAGCGGGTGACGACGTAGCCGATCTCGCCGACCCGCGACGGGCTCGGCGGCCACGACAGCGTGACCTCGGCGCCCTCGACCACCGCCTCCAGCCGCCCGGGCGCGCGCGGCGGCAGCCCGGCCTGCAGGTCGGCGGCGCCCGGCAGGTCGCCGACGAGCCGCAGCGCGTCGGCGAGCCGCAGCCACGCCTCGTCCGGATCGGTGAGGACGAGGGCGGCGGCCTCCTGGCGCAGGGCCGTCGCGGAGGAGATGCGGCGCCGCGCCTCGGCGGCCAGCAGCTCCGCGTCGCCGGTCAGCTCGGCCGGCCCGGCCACCGACGCCAGCTCGGCTGCGGCGTGGATCTCCCCGGCGTCGATGAGGTCCCGCAGCCGCGCGGCCAGGCCGCCGGCCACGCCGCCCTCCCGGATGACCGAGAACACGAGCCGCCGCGCGTCGTCCACGTCCACGCCCAGGCCGTCGGTGGCGAACCGGAGCAGCGCGCCCTCGGAGGCGCGCTGCTGGTGCCGCTCGCGCAGCCGCGCCACCACGTCGTACAGGACGAGCTCGGCGACGGCGTCGTGTTCGTCAGTCCCGCTCGCCGCGTGTTCGCTGGTCGCGCTCGCCTCCTCACTCGCTCCGCGGGCGGCTCGTTCCTCACCGCCCACTCCGCTCGCTCGTCGGCTCGCCGCGTGTTCGCTGGTCGCGCTCGCCTCCTCACTCGCTACGCGGGCGGCTCGTTCCTCACCGCCCACTCCGCTCGCTCGTCGGCTCGCCGCTCCGGCCCGCTTGAGCGCCACGAGTACGGTGTCGGCGTTGGTGCGGTTGCCGTCGTGCGGGCGGCGGCTCCACTGCTCGCTCACGCGCCGGATGGCCGGCCGCAGGTCCGGCACCGGACCGAGGACCCGGCCGGCCCGCGCCTCACCGGTGACGAACTCGCGCAGGTGGCGCATGCCGAGGGCGTCGAGCGCGTCGCGGGCGCGCGGATAGCCGGCGTACGGGGGCGCGGCGGGCAGCACGTCGGGCTCGCGGATCTCGATGCCGGCCTCGCGGGCCAGCTCGGCCGCCTCGCCGCCGATCTCGCGCAGGTCGCCGGGGGCGAGCGTCTTCATCTCCCCGGCGGCGTCGAGCAGCCGCGTGCGCAACTCGGCACGGCGCCGGCCGGCCCGGTCGGCGGTCGTGGTGAGCTCGGCGCGCAGGGGCGCCAGGTCGCCGAGCGCGGCCCGCTCGAACAGCGGCGCGAGCCTCAGATGGTCGCCCTCGAGACGGTCGATGAGCCGGCGGAAGCGCAACTGCCCGCGTGACTTGCGCCAGCACATCCGCACCCGCTTGACGCTCTCGGCCACCTCTCGGCAGTTGAGCGGCTCGACCAGGGCATAACGGACACGCAGGTCGTCGGGCGGCTGGTTGCCGGCCGCCCTGGCGGGCTCCAGCACCTCTCGGACATAGCGCTGCTCGTCAAAGACCATGTGAGCCGGGTCACAGTCTCTCAGTCGACGCGTACGTGGGCCAGGTCGGTACGGGACTCCTGTACCTCGTCTTCGGACATTCCGCCGACGCGTACGTCGAGCGTGAGCTCCTCGGCCGTCTCCTTCTCGACCGCGGTGACGTGCAGCAGCCCGGAGGTGTCGAGGGCGAACGTCACCTCGATCGGATAGCCCGCCGGTTTTCCGGGCGGGATCTTCAGCTCGCCGTCCGCGATCGGGTTGTTGTGCGCGACCTCGGTCGACTCGGCGCTGCCCGCCTGCTCCACCACGATGATCTTGACGATCGTCTGGTCCTCGTCGACGGTGCCGAACTCACGGGACTTGCCGCGGGGCAGCGCGTCGTTGGCGTGGACGAGGTGGACGACGTGCTCCTGCGCGGTCACCGGGTCCAGCGCGATCACCCCGAAGGCGCGCGAGGCGACCGTCGTGATCTGCCGGGACGCCATGCGCTCCTGCTCGGCCTCGGACAGGCCGGCGCGCGAGGCCAGGTCGAGCGCCTTCTCGGTCTCGCCCTTGGCCAGCAGCTGGCGGTAGGTCTCCTCGAAGGCGTACAGCGCCGCGCCCTTGGCCACCGCGAGGTCGGGGTCCTGCAGCTTCGGCTTGAGCGACAGCTCGTTGGCCAGGCGCTGCGGCACCGCGGGCATCTTGGTGGAGCCGCCGACGAGCACCAGGTCGTCGTAGTCCTTGACGCCCTTTTCGGCGGCGGTCGCCAGCGTGCGCCCGGTGATCTCGATGGTGCGGTCGAGCAGGTCCTTGGTGATCTCCTCGAACTTGTCCCGCGTCAGCTCCACCGTGGCGACCCTGCCCTCGTGCATGACGCGCACGACGTGCCGGGTGCGCAGCGACAGGGCCTTCTTCGCCTCCTCGGCGTCGTGCCGGAGCTGCTGCTCGGTGTGCGGGTCCTCCAGCGGGTCGCTCACGTCGGGGTGCTCTTCGGCGAAGCGCTCGGCGAGGTGCTCGACGACACGCGCGTCCCAGTCGGCACCGCCCAGCTCGTGGTCGCCGTCGGTGCACACGACCCCGATGTCGCCGTCACGCAACGTGATGACCGTGGTGTCGAAGGTGCCGCCGCCGAGGTCGTAGACCAGGATCGTGCGGTCCTGGTCGGGGTTGAGCACGCCGTAGGTGATCGCGGCCGCGACCGGCTCGGAGATGATGTCGATGACGTTGAGCCCGGCGATGTGGCCGGCCTTGCGGGTCGCGTCGCGCTCGGCCGCGCCGAAGTAGGCGGGCACGGTGATGACGACGTCGTCGGCGTCCTCGCCGGTGGTGGCCTTCGCGTCGGCGACCAGCTTGCGCAGGATGAAGGCCGAGATCTCCTCGGGTGAGTGGTCGCGCCCGTGCAGCTCGCGCGTGACGTCGTGGCCCATGTCCCGCTTGATCAGGCTCACCACCAGATCGGGGGAGAGCACGGCGGTGTCCTTCGCCGGAGCGCCGACCACGACGTTGTCGGCGGACTCGAAGTAGACGACGGACGGCGTCGTGTCGGTGCCCTCCATGTTGCGCAGAACGGTGGGACGGCCGACGTCGCCGATGCGTGCGATGCAGGAATGGGTCGTGCCCAGATCGATTCCGTAGACAGCCATGTCAATCCCCTCCGACCGGGTCGGCCGCCGTTCGGGCGACGATCACCTCGGCCCGTCGTACGACCTTTTCACCGCGGACGAAGCCGGCGCGCTGGACCGTCGCGACGGTGCCGTCCAGCTCGGCGTCGCCCACATCGCACGTGCCGGCAGGGCGGTGCCGTGCCGGATCGAACGGCTCGCCCTCGTGCACGGGCATGCGCTCGACCCCCGTCCGCGCGATGATCTCGGCCAGCTCGTCGGCGATCGCCGCCAGGAGCTTGGGTGTGTGTGCTGGGTCCGCGCTCTCCCGCTCCGACTCGCGCCGGACCAGGTCATAGAGGCGGTAGAGCGATGTGCGCACCGGCTCGAAGGCGGCCTGCAGCTCGTTGTGCCGCAGCCGGCCGTTCTCCTCGTGCAGCCGGTCGATGACGCGCTCACGGTGTGCGGCCCGGTCGTGCTCACGGCCCGCCGCCTTCGCGAGGTCGGCCAGCACACTGTGTATCTGCGCGAGAGATGCCGCGATCGCCCCGTCGGCGGAGGCCGGCGGGGGCGTGGTCCCGTCTTTGGGGGAAGAGGGGTCTTCGGGCATTGGATCTCGCACCATAACTCTGAGTGAGCGAACTCGCCAGTCCCATTGTGTCCATGCCCGGATGCGGACACCAGCCTTATCGGCACTTCACTTGGCTCTGGCGAAGACCCTTGTCGGCGAGCCTTGACCCCGTGTTGACTTCCAAACCGCGCCCGAATATGACAAAAGGGTATTGATCGGGCGCGCATCCACCGGGAGATGTTTCACAGGCCCCGCCCGTACGGCGGGCCGGTGGAAAGGCGCGTACGGCGGGCCTGTGAAACAGCTCCTATCGCAGGGCGGCGCCCGGCTGGCGCTGGCGCTCGGCCATGACCTCCAGCACGTGCTCCACCAACGTGATCAGCACCTGCTTGCCGGACTCCCGCTTGCGCACGTCGCACAGGATGACCGGGATCTTGGGGTCCAGGTCCAGCGCCGCCCGGATCTCCTCGGTGTCGTACCGGACGGCGCCGTCGAAGCAGTTGACCCCGATGATGAACGGGAGCCGGCGGCGCTCGAAGTAGTCGATCGAGGGGAAGCTGTCGGCGAGACGCCGGGTGTCGGCGAGCACGACCGCGCCGAGCGCGCCCAGGGCGAGCTCGTCCCACATGAACCAGAACCGGTCCTGGCCGGGCGTGCCGAACAGGTACAGGACCAGACCGTCGCGGATGGTGATGCGGCCGAAGTCCATCGCCACGGTCGTCGTGGTCTTGCGCTCGACGCCGGAGACGTCGTCGACGCCGACGCTGCGGTCGGTCAGCTGCTCTTCGGTCCGCAGCGGCCGGATCTCGCTGACCGCGCCGACCATGCTGGTCTTGCCCACACCGAATCCGCCCGCCACCAGGATCTTCACGGCGAGCGGCATGGCAGCGCCCCGCGAGGGGTCAGAGCGCTTGGAGTCCATTCAGCACTTCCTTCAAAAGCCGTTCATTGGGGAGACGATTGTCCGGCTCGGGCCGTCGGACGGCGATCAGCCCGTGGTCCAGTAGGTCACCGAGCAGCACCCGGACAACGCCGAGGGGAAGTTTCATCCTCGCCGATATCTCGGCCACGGAAAGCGGCCGGACGCACATCTCGAGGATCGCGATGTGCTCCGGCCCGGCTCCCGCGGGTGCGAATTGCGAGGTGGCGGCCGTCGCGATGATGGCGATCAGCTCGAAGCCCTCTCGGGACGAGCGTGTACGGCCCCTCGTCAGTGCGTACGGCCGGACGACCGGCCCGGCCTCGTCGTCGAGCCATTCGCTCATTCAACCGCCCCGCCCGCAGGCCGCGCGCGGGGGAACCGGGCCGGTCGCGTCCCGGGGCCCGCGTCTGCCTCTCGGATCGATGGCCCGGCGTCGCCGTGCCGTTACCGCCGTTTCGATGTGATCGCTCATCCGACGTCACGATTCCACGGCCGAGCGGGGGAGCGTGGACATGTGCTGGCCCACCCGCTTGACGAGCATCGCCATCTCGTACGCGATCATGCCCACGTCCGCGTCGGAGCCGGCGAGTACGGCGAGACACGCGCCGGACCCGGCGGCGGTGACGAACAGGAAGGCATGGTCCATCTCGACGATGGTCTGGCGCACGGCGCCACCGCCGAACTGCCGTCCGGCGCTGCGCGCCAGACTCTGGAAGCTGGCCGCGACCGCCGACAGATGCTCGGCGTTCTCACGCGTCAGACCCGTCGACGCTCCGACGAGCAGACCGTCACTGGACAGGACGACCGCCTGGTGCACCTGGGCGACCTGGTTGACGAGATTGTCCAGCAGCCAGTTGAGTTCCCCCGCAGAACCCGCTGACATCAGATGTCCTCCTCTTCGTGGCCGGTGGCGGTGTCTTCGGCGTCCGAGCGACCGCGCAGCCAGCCCTTCTGGATGGAGCTCAGCATGGTGCGGAGCTCCTCGGGCGAACGTTCTTCGCTCGCGGCTTCACTGACCGGTTCGACCTCTTCCCGCAGCTGCGGCGCCAGGCTCGCCTGGCGCACGCGCCGCGGCAGCGCGGGCTTGCCGGAACCGCTCTGCGCGTCGGCCGATGGGGCGGCCGTTGGCGGTTCGTCCCGGGCCGGGCTCGACGGCTCGGCCGGGTCGGCCGGTGGCTCGTCCGCGGGCTCGAACAGCGAACGGCGCTGCCCGGCCGCGGGGTCCGGAGTGCCCGGCTCGTTGTGGCGTCGCGGCAGCGGCGGCCGCCCGCCGGTGTCCTCGGTCGTCGACGGGACGTTCCACCGGCCGGTGTCGGAGCCGCCGCCGTATCCGCTGTCAGCGGATCCGTGGCCACCGCCGTCACCGGGCCCGTAGCCACCGCCGAACGAGGAGGAGTCCGGGTGACCGGAGTCGAAGGCGTTCGTCTCGTACGGCGCCGTGCCGTGGCCGGTCCCGCGCGGGTCCGTGTCGTACGGGTCCGCCGGCCCGGTGTCGAAGTGGTTCGCGGCCGTGCCGAACGAGGAGGTGCCGAACGATCCGGTGTCCTGCGGCGCCGGGTGCGATCCGTTGCTCGACCCGCTGAAGGAGGCGGGCGTGCCGTTGTGACGCTGCGGCAGCGGAGGGCGTTCGCCCCCGCCGGTCAGCTGGATCGGACCGGTCTCCGGGCCGCTGCCCCGGTCGCCGAAGGACGGCGGGCCGATGGCGCCGATGGGCACCAGTGCGTCCTCACCGCGGCGGGTCACCGCGAGCGGGCTGCCGGACTCCAGCTCGCCCTGCTCGCCGCTGCGCACCACGATGCCGTCGGGCAGCAGCACGATCGCGGTCGTCCCGCCGTACGGCGACGTGCGGAGCGTGACCTGGATCGAGTGCCGCTGGGCGAGCCGGCCGACGACGAACAGGCCGAGCTGCGCGCTGTTGGACAGGTCGAAGTCCGGCGGCCGGGCCAGCTTCTCGTTGGCCTCCGCCAGCGCCGCCGGGTCCATGCTCAGGCCTCGGTCCTCCACCTCGATCGCGAAGCCGTGCGCGACGATCTGCCCGGTGACCTGCACGGTCGTGTCGGGCGGTGAGTAGAGCGTGGCGTTCTCGATCAGCTCGGCGAGCAGGTGGATGAGGTCGGCGACGGCCGTTCCGGCGATGGACACCTGCGGCATCGTCGTGACGGTGACGCGCGCGTAGTCCTCCACCTCGGCCGCGGCGGCGCGGGCGACGTCGACCGCCGGCACCGGGTTGCGCCAGCCTCGGCCGGGCGCCTGGCCGGAGAGGATGATCAGGCCTTCCGCGTGACGGCGCATGCGGGTGGCGAGGTGGTCCAGGCGGAACAGGTCGTCCAGCTCGTCCGGCTCGGCGACCCGGCGTTCCATCGTGTCCAGCAGGCTGAGCTGGCGGTGCAGGAGCGCCTGGTTGCGGCGCGCCAGGTTCAAGAAGACGTCGCTGATGCTGCGGCGCAGCGCGGCCTCCTCGACCGCGCCCTGGATGGCGGTGCGCCGTGCGGCGTTGAATGCCTGGCCCACCTGGTCGATCTCACGGGTGCTGAACGACAGCGGCGGCGCCTCGGCGGCCACGTCGACGTCTTCACCGCGGCGCAGCCGGCGGATGACGCCGGGCAGCCGCTCGTTGGCGAGGTCGAGGGCGGCGCGCCGCAGCCCGGTCAGCTCGCGGATGACCGAGCGGCCGACCCACAGCGACAGGATCAGCGAGGCGATGACCGCGACGAGACCGAGCGCCCCGGCGAGGGCGACGCGCAGGATGATGCCGTTCGCGATCGGCTTGGCGCGGTCGTTCGCGGCCGAGGTCGCGACCAGCTCCAGGCCGCGGAACCGGGTGAGGACCGACGACACGGTCGTCTTCCACTGCACCGGCGTCTCGGCGGTGATCTGCGGGTTGGGCGGCGTGTTGTTCATGCCCTGCATGCCGCCCATGGTCTTCGGCGCGGACGTGGGCATGTGGTCGGTGAAGCGGTTCTCCAGCGACTCGAGCCGGGCGTACTCGGGGGTCGAGATGATCCGCTGGTAGAGGGCGCGGTCGTCGGAGCGCAGGTCGGGCAGCAGGTCGTTGTAGAGGTTGTGCTGGGTGCCGACGAGCTTGGTGAACTGCACGTGCTCGGCGAAGGTGAGCCGGCCCGCCGCGAGCGCGCCGGACAGCAGCGCGTCCTCCTGCGACAGCACCTCCCGGGCGCGGGCCAGCGCGACCTCGGTGCCGGAGTCCTTGGTCACCCCCGGGTCGCTCAGGGTCGCGAGCGAGGCCTGCAGCTGGTTGATGGTGGAGACGACGCTGGTGTAGCGGGTGAAGACCTGCGCGCGGCTGGTGGAGCGGGTGTCGACCTGCCGGCGCCGGGCCGGCAGGTCGTCCAGGGATCCCAGGATCTCCTTGGTCCACTCACGCGACTGCGCGCTGATCACATTCTGGGCGCTCTTGTCGACGGCCAGCCGGCGGAACTGCTCCGCCTGCCGGTCCGTGACGAGCCGCGCGGACTCCATCGCCGCCCGGTCGCCGTCCGACTTGCTGCCGAGATAGACCATCGACAGCCGTCGTTCCGTCTCCAGGGCGCTCCCCAGCGCGCCGGAGGGATATCCGAGGTGGTCCTGGATGGTGTTCACATGGCGCAGGTTCAATCCGTCGCCCAGCGTGATGCTCGCCGCGAACGCCCACAGGGTGCTCAACGACACCAAAGGCACGATCAACAGCAAGATGATCTTGAAGCGGACTGAACGGAAAACGCGGCCGGCCTGGAACCGGGGCGGCCGCTGACTGGCATCTGATCCCACTCGACGGTCCTTAGATTGCACCGCGACAGGCTCGACTTTCAGTTAGACGGAGGGGACACCGATGACGGAGGGGCACCCGAGCGAACGCGCAGGACTCTACTACGCACGGGTCTGAAGCCCGACCATGTCCGTAAATATGTCCCTAACGAGCGCTTGCCACCTGGGGCGAAACAGTGGGTCAGCAGCTCAGATAATGCCTGGTGGAACGGCATCTGACGGGTTCGCGCGCTGCGGTCCGGCCGAGACATAAATATCGGACGTTCGGTCACAAGGGCCCCACGAGCTGCTTTGACAACCTCTAGACTCCGCCATCGTGATCTATGACGACCAGCCCCCGGAGACGCTCCCTGTACGCGGGCGCTCATCGTTGCCCAGCGGGCGACACCGCCGGCCGGCGTCCGCAGACCTTCCGCCGGACGCCCCCGTCCTCGTGCTGGCGGTTCCCGGTGAGGACCCGGACATCGCCGAGGAGATCGCCTCGGCCACCCGTACCGCGCGGACCGAACTCGACGTCCGGGTCGGACTCCTCGGCTCCACGTTCACCGACGTGGTGCGCGGACTGCCCGAGGACCGCGCCGCCGTGGTGGTGCCCCTGATCACCGGCCCGCACGCCCGCACGTACGCCCAGATCCAGGCCGGCATCGACGAGGCGGGGGTGAAGACGGACCGCGTGGTCGTCACCGACCCGCTCGGCCCGCACCCCCTTCTCGCCGAGGCCCTGCACGTACGGCTCGCGGACGCCGGACTGGCCCGGGCGGACCGCATCCGGCAGTTCAGCATCGGCGCCGCGACGGACGCCGTGATCGTGGCCGCGACCGGCGGGGCCGAGGCCGTGCGTGAGGCCGACATGACGGCCGTCCTGCTCGCCGCCCGGCTCGCGGTCCCGGTGGTCGCCGCCGCGGTCGACGGCCCCCCGACGGTCGCCGAGGCGGTGACCCGCCTCCGCGAGGCGGGCGCCCAGCGGATCGCCGTGGCGCCGTACGTCATCGGCCCGGAACTCGACCACGAGCAGCTCGCCAAGCTCGCGGCCGAGGCCGGCCTCGGATGCGGGGCGCCGCTCGGTGCGCACGGATCGGTGGTCCGCCTCGTCAACCTCCGTTACGAAGTGGCGATGGAACCGTTCATCGGTGAGGTGCAGGAGTGAGCGAGTGAGGGGCCTGAACAGGAGTGAGCGAGTGAGGGGCCTGAACAGAAAATGATGCGACTCACAAGGCTCGCCTGCGCGGTGGCGCTCGTTCTCGCGGCCGGAGCGTGCGGGTCGGACTCCGGCTCCGGGCAGCAGGCGGCGGTGCCGAAGGTCGCCATGCAGCAGGAGATCGGCGCGTCCGAGGGCAGCCTGAACCTGGTCATCTGGGCGGGTTACGCCGAGAACGGCTCGACGGACAAGAAGGTCGACTGGGTCACCCCCTTCGAGCGCAAGACCGGCTGCCGGGTCAACGCCAAGGTGGCCGACACGTCCGACTCGATGGTCGCGCTGATGAACACCGGGCAGTACGACGGCGTCTCGGCCTCCGGCGACGCCTCGCTGCGGCTCATCTACAGCGGCACGGTCGCCCCGGTGAACACCAACCTGCTGCGCAACTACGGCGACATCGCGTCCTACCTGCGCAACCAGCCGTACAACTCGGTCAAGGGCCAGATGTACGGCGTGCCGCACGGCTACGGCGCGAACTACCTCACGTACCGCACCGACAAGATCAGCCAGAAGCCCACCTCGTGGAGCATCGTCTGGGACCCGAAGTCGCCGGCCGCCGACCACGTCGTCGACTACGACTCGCCGACCTACATCGCGGACGCCGCGCTCTACCTCAAGGCCCACCGGCCGGACCTGAAGATCACCGACGTGTACGAGCTGACGCAGGAGCAGTTCGACGCCGCGGTCGCCCTCCTGAAGCAGCAGCGCCCCAACGTCAACCAGTACTGGTCGAACTACCTGGACGAGATCCAGTCGTTCAAGGCGGGCGACAACTGGGCCGGGACCGCCTGGCAGGTGACCGCGCAGCTCGCCAAGTCCGAGGGTGCGCCGATCGGCACGACGATCCCTCAGGAGGGCGCCACCGGCTGGTCGGACACCTGGATGATCGCCTCCCGGGCGGAGCACCCGAACTGCATGTACAAGTGGATGAACTGGATCAGCGCTCCCAAGATCCAGGCCGCCGTCGCGCAGTGGTTCGGCGAGGCGCCGGCGAATCCTAAGGCATGCTCGTACGCCGCGAAAGGTTTCTGCGCCCAATTCCACGCCAACGACGTCGATTTTTACCGTCGCTTGGCTTTCTGGAAGACTCCCGTCGCGGACTGTGGCGACTCGCGCGGCGCGGTCTGTGTCGACTACTCCAAATGGACCGAGCTCTGGTCGCAGATCAAGGGTTGACGAGAGACATGACGATTGACGAGAGCGGCGACGTGGCGGCCGCGGTGAGCCTGCGTGGAGTCCGGAAGGTCTTCGGCGAGGTCGCCGCGGTCGACGGGGTCGACCTCGACGTGCGCGACGGTGAGTTCTTCGCGATGCTCGGCCCGTCCGGCTCCGGCAAGACGACCGTCCTGCGGATGATCGCCGGCTTCGAGACGCCCACCGAGGGCCGCGTGAGCCTCGGCGGGCATGACGTGACCGGGCTGGCGCCCTTCGACCGCGACGTCAACACGGTCTTCCAGGACTACGCGCTCTTCCCGCACATGAACGTCCTGGCCAACGTGGAGTACGGCCTCAAGGTCAAGAAGGTGCCCGCCAAGGAGCGCCGCGAACGCGCGCTGGAGGCCCTGCGGACCGTACGCCTCGAGGGCTATGACAAGCGCAAGCCCGGCCAGCTCTCCGGCGGCCAGCGCCAGCGCGTCGCCCTGGCCCGCGCGCTCGTCAACCGGCCCAAGGTCCTCCTGCTCGACGAGCCGCTGGGCGCGCTCGACCTCAAGCTCCGCGAGGAGATGCAGGTCGAGTTGAAGGCCATCCAGCGGGAGATCGGCATCACGTTCCTGTTCGTCACGCACGACCAGGAGGAGGCCCTGACGATGAGCGACCGCATCGCGGTGTTCAACGCGGGTCGGATCGAGCAGGTCGGTACGCCCGCGGAGGTGTACGAACGGCCGGCGTCGTCGTTCGTCGCGGGCTTCGTCGGCACCTCCAACCTCATCGAGGGCCAGGCGGCCCTCGACATCCTCGGCCGGGAGGGCGTCTACAGCGTCCGCCCGGAGAAGCTTCGCGTCGACACCCAGGTCGACGCGGAACTGCGCGAAGGCGAGAACTCCGCGATCGGCACGGTGGCGGAGGTCGTCTACGCGGGTGCGGCCACCCGATTCGTCGTGGACCTCGACGCGGGCGGCCGGCTGGTGGCCGTGCAGCAGAATCTGCAGGCCTCATCGATGGATGTGCTCAAGCTGCGCGACGCCCGGGTCAGGCTCGCATGGCGGCGGGAGCACGAGTTCTCCATCACCGGTCCGATGTGACACGCGGTCGGCGGGTCCGGCCGACCGCTGCGTCGCGGTGCCCCCATCGCGGCGTCTACCGGAATTCCCTCATCCGATACCCCCCATCCTGATCGGAGTCCCCATGCGGTTCACGCGCCTCGCGGTCGTCGCGATGGCTGCCGTTTCGCTGCTGGCGGCCGGTTGCGGCGACAGCGACAGCTCCAAGGGCGGTGGCGACAGCGTCGCCGGCTTCACGCCTCCGAAGATCCCGGCACTGAAGTCCCTCGGTCCGGGCGAAGGTCAAGTCAACCTCGTGGCCTGGGCGGGCTACGCCGAGGACGGCTCGAACGACAAGTCGGTCGACTGGGTCCACCCGTTCGAGAAGGCCACCGGTTGCAAGGTCAACACCAAGATCGCCGGCACGTCCGACGAGATGGTCAACCTGATGAAGACCGGCCAGTACGACGCCGTGTCGGCCTCGGGTGACGCGTCGCTGCGCCTCATCGCCGCCGGCTCGGTCGCGCCCGTCAACACCAACCTGGTGCCGAACTACAAGGACATCTTCAGCGGCCTGAAGATGAAGCCCTGGAACTCGGTCAACGGCGTCGCGTACGGCATCCCGCACGGCCGGGGCGCGAACCTCCTCATGTGGCGCACGGACAAGGTCAAGCCCGCCCCGGACTCGTGGGGCGTCGTCTTCGACGCTAACTCCCCGTACAAGGGCCACATCACCGCCTACGACTCGCCGATCTACATCGCCGACGCCGCGCTGTACCTGTCCGCGACGCAGCCGAGCCTGGGCATCAAGGACCCGTACGCGCTGGACCAGAAGCAGTTCGACGCCGCGGTCAACCTGCTCAAGCAGCAGAAGAACAACGTCGGCGAGTACTGGTCGGACTACCTGAAGTCCCAGCAGTCCTTCAAGAGCGGCGACACCGTCCTCGGCACCACGTGGCAGGTCATCGCGAACGGCCTGACCGCCGACAAGGTGCCGGTCGAGACGACCCTGCCCAAGGAGGGCTCGACCGGCTGGTCGGACACCTGGATGGTCGCGGCCAAGGCCCAGCACCCCAACTGCGCCTACAAGTGGATGGACTGGATCGTCTCCCCGAAGGCGAACGCCCAGGTCGCCGAGTGGTTCGGTGAGGCACCGTCCAACAGCAAGGCGTGCGCGGAGACCAGCGACAAGAAGTTCTGCGACACCTTCCACGCGGCGGATGAGCCGTACTGGAACAAGGTGCACTACTGGAACACCCCGATCTCCCAGTGCCTTGACGGACGCAAGAACGTCAAGTGCGTCGACTACGCCAAGTGGACGCAGGCCTGGACGCAGATCAAGGGCTGACGATCCCCCGATGATTAGCGTCACCTCGCCCGGCGGGCCGGTTCGCCGGTTCGCCGGGCTGCTCCACCGGCGGCCCTCGATCCGGCTCGCCGGGCTGTTGTCCGTGCCACTGCTGTGGCTCGTGATCGCCTACCTCGGCTCGCTCGCGGCGCTGTTCGTCACGGCGTTCTGGACCACGAACGAGTTCACCGGCGACGTGGTGAAGGTCTTCGACCTGGGCAACTTCCAGGACCTGGTGAACGAGAGCGTCTACCGGACCATCACGCTGCGCAGCGTCGGAGTGGCGGCCGCGGTGACCGTCATCGACAGCCTGGTGGCCTTCCCGATGGCGTTCTACATGGCCAAGATCGCCTCGCCGCGCGCGCAGCGCTGGCTGGTCATCGCCGTGCTGACACCGCTCTGGGCCGGGTACCTGGTCAAGGCGTACGCCTGGCGGATCATGTTCTCCGGCTCGGGCGTGCTCGACTGGTTCCTGAGCCCGGTCGGCGGCCACGGCCCGGGGTACGGCCTGCCCGCCACCACCGTCACCCTGGCCTACCTGTGGCTGCCGTACATGATCCTGCCCATCTACGCGGGGCTGGAGCGGCTGCCGAACTCCCTGCTCGACGCGGCCGGAGACCTGGGCGCGCGCTCCTTCCGCACGTTCCGCACGGTCGTGTGGCCGACGGTCTTCCCCGCCGTCGTCGCGGGTTCGATCTTCACGTTCTCGCTGTCGCTCGGCGACTACATCGCGGTGCGCATCGTCGGCGGGCGCAGCCAGCTGATCGGCAACGTGGTCTACGACAACGTCGGCACGGCGAACAACCTGCCGTTCGCCGCCGCGGTCGCGACCATCCCCGTGGCCATCATGGTCATCTACCTCCTCGCGGTACGCCGTACCGGAGCCCTGGAGAACCTGTGACTCTCTCTCGGGGCACGCGGATCGCGCTGCGCGTGGCGATGATCGTCGGTCTCGCGATCATCTACGTGCCGCTGTTCGTCGTGCTGATCAATTCGTTCAACGCCGACAAGACGTTCGCCTGGCCGCCCACCCACGTCACCGGCGAGTGGTGGTCGCGCGCCTGGCAGAACGGCGGCGTGCGGTCGGCGCTGTGGACCTCGGTCAAGGCCGGCCTGGGCGCCACGGCGGTCGCGTGCGTGCTGGGCACGATGGCCGCGTTCGCGGTGCAGCGGTACCGGTTCTTCGGCCGGGAGACGGTGTCGCTGCTGGTCATCCTCCCGATCGCGCTGCCCGGCATCGTCACCGGCATCGCGCTCAACAACGCCTTCCGCACGGTGCTGTCGCCGCTGGGGATCCAACTCGGCCTGTTCACGGTGATCGTCGGGCACGCGACGTTCTGCATCGTGACCATCTACAACAACGTCCTGGCGCGGCTTCGGCGGCTGGGGACGAACGTCGAGGAGGCCTCGGCCGACCTTGGCGCGGACACCTTCCAGACCTTCCGGTACGTTACGTTCCCTCTGCTGCGGTCCGCGCTGCTGGCCGGTGGCCTGCTGTCGTTCGCGCTGTCGTTCGACGAGATCATCGTGACCACCTTCACCGCGGGCGCCGGCGTGGAGACGCTGCCCATCTGGATCTTCAACAACCTCTTCCGGCCCAACCAGGCACCGATCGTCAACGTGGTGGCCGCCGCGCTCATCGTGCTGTCGGTCGTGCCCGTCTACATCGCCCAGCGCATCTCCGGGGACACCCGCGCCATCTAGTGAGGCCCGGCGCCGTCCACGTTCACAAGGGAGGACGCAATGAAGCGCACCGTCCGCAATTTCGTCAACGGCTCGTACTCCGACGCCGCCGACGGACGTACCGCCGATCTGATCAGCCCGGTCACCGGTGAGGCGTTCGGCACGGCCCCGGTCTCCGGCCAGGCCGACGTCGACGCCGCCTTCGCCGCCGCGGCCTCCGCGTTCGAGGGCTGGCGGGACACGACGCCCGCCGAGCGCCAGCTCGCGCTGCTGCGCATCGCCGACGCCATCGAGTCCCGCGCCGACGAGCTCGTGGCGCTGGAGTCGGAGAACACCGGCAAGCCGCTCGGCCTGACGGCCTCGGAAGAGATCCCGCCGATGGTCGACCAGATCCGGTTCTTCGCCGGCGCGGCGCGCGTCCTGGAGGGCCGGTCGGCGGGGGAGTACATGGCCGGCCACACCTCGTTCGTCCGGCGTGAGCCGATCGGCGTGTGCGCCCAGGTCACGCCGTGGAACTACCCGATGATGATGGCGGTGTGGAAGTTCGCGCCGGCGATCGCGGCGGGCAACACGGTCGTGCTCAAGCCCTCCGACACGACTCCGGCCACGACGGCGTTGATGGCCGAGATCGCGGCGGAGTTCCTGCCGCCGGGCGTGTTCAACGTCGTCTGCGGCGACCGTGACACCGGGCGCCTCCTCGTCGACCACCCGACGCCGCAGATGGTCTCGATCACCGGGTCCGTACGCGCCGGCATGGAGGTGGCGCGCTCGGCCGCGAACGACCTGAAGAACGTCCACCTCGAGCTCGGCGGCAAGGCGCCGGTCGTGGTGTTCGACGACGCCGACGTGGAGGCCGCCGCCGCGGCCATCGCCGAGGCGGGGTACTTCAACGCCGGCCAGGACTGCACCGCCGCGACGCGCGTGCTCGCCGGTCCCGGCGTGCACGACGACTTCGCCGACGCCCTCGCCGCGGTCGCCGCCGAGACCAGGACCGGCCTGCCGGACGACGAGGACGTGCTGTACGGCCCGCTGAACAACGCGAACCAGCTCGACCGCGTCTCGGGGATCGTCGACCGGCTCCCGTCGCACGCCACCGTCCGCGCCGGCGGTTCGCGCGCCCGCGAGCAGGGCTTCTTCTACGAGCCCACGGTCGTGTCCGGGCTGCGCCAGGACGACGAGGCGATCCAGGACGAGATCTTCGGCCCGGTCATCACCGTGCAGCGGTTCTCCGACGAGGACGAGGCGGTCCGCTGGGCCAACGGCGTGCGCTACGGCCTCGCCTCCTCGGTGTGGACCCGCGACCACGGCCGCGCGATGCGCATGGCCAAGCGGCTCGACTTCGGCTGCGTCTGGATCAACACGCACATCCCGCTGGTCGCCGAGATGCCGCACGGCGGCTTCAAGCACTCCGGCCAGGGCAAGGACCTGTCGATGTACGGCTTCGAGGACTACACGCGCGTCAAGCACGTGATGTCCAACATCGAGGCCTGAGCCCGCGGGAGATCCGCTATCCGTCGCGCCGCGGGCCGTTCTGGCCGCGGCGCGGCGGGCGCAGGACCGCCATGTCGCCGCGCTCCTTGCCGAGGTCCTCGCGCACGACGCTGTACATCACCGCGTCATGCCACCCGCCGTCGCGGAACCCGTAGCCGCGCAGCACGCCCTCACGGGTGAAGCCGGCCTTGCTGAGCGCCCACTGCTCGGCCGTGTTGGTGATCTCGGTCACCGCCTCGACCCGGTTGACCTGCGTGTGGGCGAACAGGTAGTCGACGAGCAGCCGCTGCGCCTCCGTGCCGTACCCGAGGCCGCGCACCTCGGGCAGCATCCCGATGCTGATGTTCCAGCAGTGGGAGACGCGGTTCGTCCGCTGCCGGTGCCACTGGACGAACCCGAGCGGCTCGGCCGGGCCGACGACCATCAGCGTGCCGCCGTCGTCGGTGAGCAGGCCCGTCTCCTCCCAGCGCCGCCGGTACGCCCGCGGGGCGAGCCACCCGTGCCAGCCGTGTTCTCCTGCGGCCTCCGGATCGCCGGTGAGCCGCTCGATCACCGCGAGATCCTCCTCGGCCACCGGCCGCAGCCGCAGTTGATCACTCATGTCCGCTGAGCTTAGACAGCGACGGCCGGTGGATGGCCCGTCCTTGATCGCCGCATCCGGCCAAGATCATTCGGCCTGCTGGCTCTTTCACCGAAGCCTGCTCGGCCGGCCGGCATGAGACGGACCTCCTTCGCGCGGTGGTCGTGCTCGGTCGCCCTGACCATGGATCCGTTCGGCGACCGGTGGACTCCGGAACGCCCTATCTTGGCGGCGTGAGTCTCGATGCCGCGATGCGTGACGCCCGTCTACCCGTCCTCGACGAACGCGGACTGATGCCGCTCGCCGAAGCCCGCGGCCTGCTGGCCGGGGTGGCGGTGTTCCAGAGAGGGCAGGGACGGACGATCGACGGCAGGTTCGTCCTGGAATCAGACAGGGTGTGGGCCGCTCTGCTGAGCCTCGCCGACGCCGCGGAGTTCGTGACGCACGCCCGGCGCCTGTCCTGGCAGGCCAATGTTCGCGGCATGAACAACCTCGCCCCGTACGAGCGGTACGGGGATGGCATCCTGCCCTGGATCGCCTCCCACGTGGACGAGGACGGCACCCTGCGCGACGTGCCGTGGTGCGTGCTGCCCTGCCTGCTCGCGTCCGGGTCCGAGGACGCGTTCGCCATCGCGGCGACCGTCCGCGATCCGCAGGTCCTCTGCCAGTGGGTCATCCGGCATCCCTCCACCGGATACCGCCTGCTCGCCGAGGGCGCCGCGCAGGCCCGGGTCGCGGACGCCATCCGGGAACTCCACCGCATCGACCCACGCGGCACGACCCACCGCCTGGAACGTGAGGGCGCGGGGCGTGCGCGCGATGTGCTCGACCGGCTCGGGCTCACCACGCCCCCACTCCCGGACGCCGTCCAGGTGCATCTCGACGCCGCGCCGTGCGTCGAGGGCATGGCACCGAGCCTGCCGCTCGCGCTGACCGAACTGGAGGAGTGCTTCGGGGACTGGGACCACCCGATGTGGGACAACGCCAACTACTTCTGCGCGGGAATGCGGATGACCGGCTTCGTCACGCCCGGCGGCACGGACGGGCTGGTCTTCCAGTCGCTGGTGACCGGGCTCGGCGAGACCAACGCGCGGATCGAGTTCCACCGCTTCGGATTCGGGCAGCGGTTCGGCTGGGTCACCGAGACCTGTCACGAGCTCATCGACGAGCAGGCCGCCTCCGAGATCGAGGAAAGCCGGAGTGTGGAGGGCCGGCCGGTGGAACCCCATCCCGAATTCGGCGACGCTCTGGGGCCGCTCGAAGTCGTCATGCTCGGCCTCGAACCGGACGAGGTCTTCCTGGACGCCGAGCGCCTCAAAGAGGTCCTCGGGCTGCCCGGCTCCACCGAGGCGCTGTACGTGCTCGACCAGTGGACCGGGCCCGCGGCGGAGGAACCCGCGAGCCTCACGGAGGACCTCGTACTCGCCGTCGAGGCCCTCCGCGAACGGCGCGCGATCACGGCGGCACTCAACCCACGGTCGCCCGAGGACCACCTGCGCGAGCGCATCGTGTTGCTCGGCGGCTGGGGCGCGGCCTGGTAAGGCCAAGAAAAGAGCGAGTCGTGCCGCGCTCGCCGTCGCCCGTACGGTGACGGACGCCACGGCGGTGGTGTGACCGTCCAGGCGCCGCTCAGGCCCGGGGGTCAGGCGGGGAACAGGTCGGACGAGCCGAGCACGCGGTCCACGGCGATCTCGATGACGACACGCGTCGGGTTCTCCCGCGGCGCGCGGTAACGCTCGGCGTACCGGGCCACCGCCTCGGACACGCGCTCCGGGTCTGCGCTGACCGTGCTCGTGCCCTCCAGCGTGAGCCAGCGCCGGCCCTCGACCTGGCACAGGGCCACGCGTCCGCCGCCCGCGGCGAGCCGCGCCTTGACGCTTCCGCCATCGGTGATCACGCGGGCCAGCCGTCGCTCGGCGTCCCACGTGAACCCGACCGGCACCACGTGCGGCGAACCGTCGGGACGCAGGGAGCTGAGCGTCGCGAGGTGACGCTCGCGCAGGAACTCCGTCGCCTCCGCGCTCAGCGCCTCGTTGGTCATCCGCCCACGCTATCGCCGAAGTGGCCGCGCACGCGGTGTGGCGAAACGCCGGGGGCGCTGGTGGCCTCGCCGAAGATCAAGTGGGAGCCTGGTGCCTGCCAAGAGACGATCAAGTGAAGGAGGCCGGCGCGTGTCCATCCCTGCGACCTCCGAGGCCGCTCCGGGCGACTGGCTCGGCACACTCCTCGGTCCGCGTACGGCGCGGGTGCTCACGACGTACGCCGTGCCGTGCCTGCACTACGCGCACTGGCAGGCGCTGTGGCGGTTCCGCCTGGCCGACTGGACCAACGACACCACGTACGGCACCGACCGCTACCACTGTCTCTGCGAGACCTTCGGCCGGATCGTCAAGGACCGGCTGCCCCGCGCCAAGGTCCACCTGCCCACCGACCGGCTCGGCACGCCGTTCACCGTCGTGTCCGGCAACTGGCTGATCTACCCTTGGCGGTACGGCCGCACGCGCGACGACCGGCACCAGGGCCTGGCGGTCACCGACGAGACCGGCATCCGGTCGCGGATCGTCGGCGGCGGGCCGCCCGGCCAGCAGATGCTCGACTACGAGGGCCTGCCGCCCGTGCCGCTGTCGAACGTCGTCGTGCTGGGCTGGGCCGGCAACCGGCACGAGGGCCTGGTCCGGGCGTTCCTCGCGACGCCGCACCTGCACGGCGACCTCGTCTACTGGCACGAGGACCGGTTCACCGAGCTCGACGTGGAGGCGGGCCGCCATCCGTACGGTCTGCCGTCCGGCGCGTCCCCGGTGGAGGAGCCGGACGTCCCGCCGCCACCGGAGTTCGACCTCAGGCTCATCGACGGCGGCGTGGATTTCCCGGAGTCGACCGGGACGGATGACTAGGGTCATGGAAGGAGATGGAGGAGGCCGTACGTGGACACCCGACGCGGTGGTGGCCGGCCGCACCTGTCCGCGGTCCCGGCCCCCGACGTCGCCGAGGCGTTCGACCCGGACCGGCTCGTCCTGGCACGCGAGCGGAGCGGCCTGACCAAGCGCGACCTGGCGGCCGGGGCCGGGGTGACGGCCGCGATGATCACCCGTTTCGAGCGCGGTCAGGCACGGCCCGCCGAGGTGACCCTGAAGCGGCTCGCCGTCGAACTGGGCCTGCCGGTGGGATACTTCGCCGCGGGCCGTCCCGTGCTCCCGGTGGCCGAGGAGGCCGCCCACTTCCGCAGCCTCCGTACGACCCGGGTGTACGAACGCCGCCAGGCGCGCGCGACCATGAGCCACCTGGCCGAGGCGGTGCGCGAGATCCAGACGGTCGTACGCCTCCCGGAGCCGCGGCTTCCGCGTCTCGGCCGTGACCCGGAGAGCGCCGCCCGCGAGCTGCGGGCCGCCTGGGAACTGCCCGCCGGCCCGGTCCACCACCTGGTGCGCCTGCTCGAGGCCAACGGAGCGGTGGTGAGCATGGCGAGGTTCGGCGCGGGAGACCGGATCGACGCGTTCTCCTGCCGCCCGTCGGGCCTGGACCGTCCGTTGATCTGCCTGTCCCGCGACCGCGGCAACCCGCTGCGCCGCCGCTTCAGCGCCGCCCACGAACTCGGCCACCTGCTGCTCCACGACGAGGCCCAGCCGGGCGACCGCCGGCACGAGCACGAGGCGAACCGCTTCGCCGCGGAGTTCCTCACCCCGGCCCCGCAGATCGCCGACCTGCTACCGACCCGCCTGGACTTCGCCCGGCTGCTGGAGATCCAGCGGGCGTGGGGCGTGTCGGTGCAGGCGCTGCTGCGCCGCAGCCGGGAGCTGAACCGCATCGGCGACGACCTGTACCGCCGGGCCCAGGTGACCCTGACCCGGCTGGGCTGGCGCCGCGACGAGCCACGAGGCGACTACCCGACGGAGTGGCCGGCCGTCCTCGCCGAGGCGGTGGCGCTGGGCTCCGAACGCGGCCTGACCGAACAGTCCCTCGCCGCCCGCCTGAACCTCCCGTACGGCGAGGTGAGGGAACTGCTGAGCCACGTCACCGACGACCGCCCCCGCCTGACCCTGGTCCCGGACCTCCCGGGCTGACGGCCGTCGCCGGCTACGAGCCGGATGGCAGCTTGGAACCACTAACGTTGCGGGCTCCATGATCGCCTTACCGGCGGACGCTTGATGTCCGAGCAGGACACCCTGATCGTATGGCTGAAGTCGCTCGCCCCGGCCGAATACCGGGCGCTGCCGGCCGCCCGGGCGGACGCCGTAAGAAACTGGCACGCCCGGGCGCGGAGCGGGCTTCGCCGCCGGAGCGCCGCCGTGCCCGCGGACCCTGCTCAGGAGGACCTCGCCGGGGCGCTACTCGAAGAGTCTTCGGTCATCGATGCGGTCGTGAGGCTGACGACGCCACAGATGCAGGTCTTCGAGGCCGTACAGGTCCTCGGCGACGGAGGCCGGCGGTCCGAGCTGCGCGACCTGCTGGACGTGCCCGACGCCGACACCGGGAAGTGGCTCGACGAGGTGCTCGGCGAGCTCGCGAAGCTCGCTCTCGTCTGGCCGGACGGCGACCGGCTCCGGCTCGGCACGGTGGCCGCGTGGCTGGAGACGCGCATCGGCGGACCGCTCGGCGCCGGGCTCCCGCTCGACGCGCTGCTGCCGGACCTGCCGACCGACGTGATGCGTCACATCGCGCTCAACCTGGGGCTCAACCTGGCCAGGGCGGAGCGACGCGACCCGCTCATCGCCCTGCTGGCTCGTACGCTCCGCGACGCCGACCTGGTCCGTTCCGTCGCCGCCGAGGCACCGGCCGCCACCCGTAAGGCCCTCGACCGGCTGGCGTCGTTCGGCCTTCCCGGAACCCCGGGCACGGCGTCCGAAGCCCTGGACCTGGACGTGATCATGTGGGCGGCCGCGCGCGGGCTCGTCATCCTGGACGCCTATCAGCTGGCGATGCCGCGAGAGGTACGCCTGGCGCTGCGCGGCCTGGACTACCGTGCCCCCTTCGAGCCGGTTCCTCCCCGCCTCACGACCACCGCCGCCGACGCGCGCCCGGGGGAGGCGGCCAACGCGGCGACACGCGCGGTCGAGCTGACCGAGGCGATCCTGCACGAGTGCGCCGCGAGGCCCCTGAGCGCGCTCAAGTCCGGTGGGGTCGGGTCGCGCGAGCTGAACCGGCTCGCGAAGTGCACCGGCTGCCTGGTGCCGACGCTGCGGCTGCTCCTGGAGGTGGTCGGCGGCGCAGGACTGATCGCCTGGGAACGCGGCGTGGCGCTGCCCACCGGAGAGTTCGACGCCTGGCTCTCCGCCTCCACGCCCGAGCGGATCGGCGTGCTCCTGGAGGCGTGGTGGCGGATGGACCGGCTGCCGCTGTTCGTTCCGGAGGGGGAGAAGCCGGAGCCGTGCCTCCAGCCGGAGGCGGGCGTGTTCTTCGCGTCGCCGCTGCGGCAGGCCGTCGTCCGCACCGCCGCGACCGTGCCGCCCGGACGCGCCGTCAGCGGCCCCGGCGCGCTCGTCGACGGAGTGCTGTGGCGCCTGCCGATGTCCTTCGAAGAACCGGAGGACGCCGGACTCCTCACCGCCACCATCTGGGATGAGGCGGTGACGCTTGGGGTGATCGCGGACTATGGCCCGAGCCCGCTCGCCGCCGGCCTGGCCAGCGGGCGCGCGGCGGAGTCCGTGGGAGAGCTGTTCGCCGACGAGACGACCGCCGCCGTGTTCCAGAACGACCTGACCGCGATCGTCGCCGGGTTGCCCTCGCTCGCGCTGAGCGAGCTTCTCGACGGCGTCGCCGACCGCGAGGCACGCGGTACGGCCTCGATTTGGCGCTTCTCGCCGGACAGCGTACGGCGCGGTCTCGACCGGGGCCTGTCGGCGGAGACGCTTTGTTCCTCTCTCGTGGACGTCTCCCACACCGGCGACCTGCCGAACGTCCTGCGCCATCTCATCGAGGACGTCGCGAGGCGGCACGGCGAGGTACGGGTGGTCGCGACCGGCTGCTGCCTGACGGTGTCCGATCCTGCGCTGGCGGAGGAACTGGTCCGCGTCCGTGTACTGGAGAAGCTGAGGCTGCGCGCCGTCGCACCGGGCGTACTCGTCAGCGCCCTCGACCCGGCGACGACATTGGACCTGCTGCGCCAGGCCGGCTACGTGCCCTCCGCCGAAGCCCAGGACGGTACCGCCTTCGTCGCCCGCTCCACTCGCCGCACGACGACGAGACCTCGGGGACGGTAGTCAATCGCTCCAGCCCCTATCGTGCCCGGGGGTCTTGGCGTCGTGGCTGACGGCTCCAGATAGCCCAGCTCGGTAGTTCGGAGCGCTCGGAGACAAGAGGCTCCACCTGAGCACCCGTGCATTATTTGCTGATCGACAAAGTCGTTTTTTAATTGCCCGAAATGTCGCTGGGGTGCGCCCGGGAAATTCGCTATTATATTCGAGTCGAGATTCGGATTCGCGAGGAGGTGGCAGATGAGTGCCGTAACGCGCATATCGCTCTTCCCGCAGATATCGCCGGAGGATTCATTCGGGTTTGATGCCGGCGAGTTGTCCGATCATGATTTGGCCGAGGCGATGGTGGAGGCGCGGCGGTTGGCGTCGCGGGTGCAGGCGGTGGAGCTGGCGGCGGTCGCGGAGCTGGCCCGGCGGCGGTTCGCCGAGGCCGAGGACCGCGATCCTGTGGTGGAGGTGCTCTCCCCGGCCGAGTACGTGTTCGACGAGGTGGCTGAGGCGTTGACGCTCACCTCCACCGCGGCCGGCGGGTTGATCCGGTTCGCCACCGAGCTGACCGGGCAACTGCCCGCCACGTTCGCGGCGCTGGCCGCCGGACAGATCGACTACCTCAAGGCACGGACGATCTGGCACACCATCGACCAGGTGGATGAGGAGTCGGCGCGCATCATCGAGGCCAAGGTGCTGGCCAAGGCGCCGGAGCAGACCACCGGTCAGATCCGGGCGAAGATCCGCCGACTGATCAAACAACTGGACCCCGAAGCGGCCGACCGGCGACGCCAAGAAGCGGAGAAACACCGTGGTGTCGAGCTGATCGAAACTCAGGACGGCACCGTGCAGTTGAGCGGCGTGGACCTTCCCTCTGACGCGGCCAGCGCCGCCTACGGTCGCATCAGCGCGATCGCGACCGGCCTCAAACGCGACGGGGACGACCGCAAGATCGACCAGCTACGTGCGGACGTGTTCCTCGGGTTGCTGCGCGGCACCTTCACCACCAGTGAGCCACCCGCCGACACCACCGACCGGCCCACGAGCACACCTGCGACCGGCGAGCCTGGCTGGACCAGCGTCGACGATGCCATCGCCGAGGTCATCGCGGACGCCGCCCGTACCGAACTGACCACCCTCACCCACGCACTCGGTGCACCACGGCAAGGCATCCGCCGCGACATCACCGGCGTCGGTGAACTCATCGCCCAGACCGCAACCCACACCAGCCGATCCCGGGCCGACGACATCGGCGGTCTCATCTTCGCGGCCGGTGCGCGCATCGACCGGTCCTTGGTCGAGGGGTTCGTACCCGGCCGCCCCGACGATCTTCCCGAACGGCACCATGGCATCGGCGATCTCATCGCCCAGGCCGGAGCCCGTATCAACCGGTGCTTGGTCGAGCTGCGAAGCCGCTGGTGCGTCCCAGGCCCCGTTCCAAGGCTGACCTTCGGTCCGGCTGCCGGTGCCGATCCGGGGGCCGGTGGCGGTCCTGGTCGTCCTCCTGATCCCGGCGGGAAAGCCCCCTCCACGCATGGGGTTCCCCGGTACCGGCCACCCGCCGCGATGCGGCATCTGATCGAACACCGCGATCGCCGATGTTGCTTTCCAGGGTGCCGGCGACCCGTCCGCCACTGCGACGCCGACCACACCGTCCCGTTCCATCGTGGCGGTGCGACCTGTATTTGTAATATCGCGCTGCTTTGTCGTCGGCATCATCGAGTCAAGCAGTCCGCTGATTGGCGTATCGAACACCTCTGGCCAGGTGTCATCTTGTGGATCGGCCCGACCGGTCACTGGAAAATCACCGCACCCGCCGACCGCGAATAGCCATTATGGTCGGAGGTTAGCGATCAGAAGCACGAATCCGACCTCGAGTCCATACCGGAGGCTGTCGAGCAGCGTTGTTAGCGGGCCAGCCACCAGAGCGACCCCGAATTCGAATCCGAGGCCCCGCGGGATGCCGGATCTGATAATGCGGGAAAAGCGCCTCCCCCAGGAGCCCACCCGCAGGTCAGAGTATCCCGTTGTCGGGAGGCCACGAGTAACGGGGTAGTTCGGCGGCCAGCTTGTCGAAGTAGCGGTTCTTACTCCACTCGGCGTGGTTGCCGACGACGTACAGCCGGCGCTTGGCGCGGCTGATCGCCACGTTCAACAGGTTCGAGGTCTCCGAGGCCCATTCCCGCGCCTTCTGGCCTCGCCGGGGATGGGTGCCGAGAACGAGGATTACGACATCGGACTCCTTGCCCTGCATCGTGTGAATCGTGCCGATGTGCTCCTTGACGAAGCGCGAGACCTGCTCCCCGTAGTCCTTGACGCCCGGCAGCGGAGCGGACTTCCAGTCCAGCTCCTTCACCAGGTCCTTGCACCTCGCGACCACGTCGCGGAACGGGCTCAGCACGCGAATCCGATCCAGGCTGACGCCGTGCTTGCGATGCAATCTCTCCAACATTTGGCTCAGCGCGAGGCCTTCGGCAGGCACCCACTTGCCCTCCGTGTCGGCGCTTCTCACATCGACCCAGCTGCTCGAAGAGTAGGGTCGCCGCTGCCGATCCGGGAACGGCTCATTCGCGGTCCCGAACACCATGAGCCCGTCATATGTGATGGCGTTGCAGATCTCGAACATGGGCTGTTCGCAGCGGCGATGCACGCGTAGCGGAGCTCCCACCCACACGCGCTCTGGCTCCCCGTCCTTCGAGTGCCGCACCACCGAGGTCCCCCAGCGGTTGACCCGATCGGCGACTCCCTGAGCAGAGACACGCGATGGCAGCCATTCGGGCTCGACCCGGTAGCACTGTCGCAGTAGCTCCTGGACGGCCATGGGTAGTTGGATCACGGGTTCGAGCTGAAGCGGATCTCCGACCAGCACTGCCCGGCGGGCACGCCACAGCGCCCCCACCGCTGCCTGTGGACTGGCCTGCCCGGCTTCGTCGATCAGCAGCCAGCCGAGCGATTCTCGGCCGAGTGCCCCGAACAACCGGCCACACGAAGAGAAGGTCGTCGAAACGACAGGTATCAGCAAGAACAGTGTTTGCCACGCGGCCAACTGGGCGTCCGGCGGTGGAGCGTCACTCGCGCGACCGAGCGTCTTGGTCAACTGCACAAGGTTGCGGCGGACGATTCCGGCGGCTCCGGTGATGAACGCCCGATTGAGATCGAGCGCAGCGAGAAAGAGCCGAGTGCGGGCCTGTACCCATTCCTCATCTGACCAAGGAGCCGAAAGCTCCCGCTCTTCGTCATCGCGTTCTTGCCAGTCTTCCGGGAAATGACTCCCCCAAGCCTCCCGCGCCCGCTTGAGGCGGTGATCCTCCGCAGCTCGTTCGGTCCGGATCCTCTCGGCGGCCTCTGCGGCGTACCCGGCCTTCTCCCGTGCGATCCTTTCCTGCTCGGCAGCAGCGTGGGCACGGCCTTGCGCGTCGGCGTGCTCGGCATAGGCGCCGGAGAGTCGCTGTTCCAGCAGTTTTTCGCGTTCCCGCCACTGCCGGGACGTCTCTCCTACTCCGATGAGTGAGCCCAGACCACGCGGGCGTGCGGCACGGTGCTGCTCAAGCTCGATCCGCAGTGCCTGGACCGTGAGCTCCGTGGCGCGAGCGGCCGTGATCATACGATCGCTCCGTTCGCGGATCTCCATCCACTCCACATCGGCGCTGGACATATTGATCACCGCCGCCGTCTCGGCCGCCGCCGACGTACGGTGCCGCAGAGCCTGCTCGGCCGCGAGTCTCTCGTCGCGCAGCCTCGTTGCCTCGCGCAAGGCGGTGTGGAAACGGTCGACGGCCGCATGCCACCCGGTCGGCGTCGGCGGCGTCTCGGACGGGACGGGTGCCGGACAGCCGCGATCACTGGGGAAACGCTCCTCAACCGGTGGGTCGTGAAGTACGGGATCGTCTTCCAGGTTCTGCAACAGGCGTTGCATGCCCGTCGCGCCTTCGCCCCACCAGAAGCGTTCGAGGAACTGCCGTCGCTTCTCCTGCTTTCCCAACGGAGCCGCGATCGCTCCCCAGGCCGGGCCGCCGAGGAGCGCGGTCGCCTGATCGAGGAAGTATGACGTTTCACTTCGCCAATCGTCGCCGATGGCGCGACGTGCGGGCAATTCGGTCGTGATGTTCTCGACCGCCCCATTGTTGAACGACGCGACAACGATCTCGTGGCCGGTCAGTTCGGGCCTGAGTACGCGCACGCTACGCTTCGTGCCGTCCACCGTCCAGGTCGAGGTGCCGGTGAACGCGTTCGCGGGTGATGGGAGACGTGCGAGCGCCGTGGCACGTTCGACGACGATCGCGGCGATCAGGTCACGGAGCAGCGTGGACTTGCCGGTGCCCGGTGGTCCGTTCACGGAGAACAACCCGTCGCCGTGCATCAGTTCGGCGCTGATGGTGTTGACCGCGAACTGCTGGCTCAACACGAGTGGCTTGTCGGTGTCCGCAGGCCAACGGCCGAGCGGGAACTTCCCAGGACCGACTCCGTCCAGCACAGTGCTCGAGTTCTCGCGTACGTCGACTCGGTCTTCGGCTCGTACCGCGTCCGGTGCGGTGAGATAGGCGGTCAGCGCGCGGCCGTAACCTTGGGCCGCGGCACCCGCGACACGCTCCAAGTCCTCGGGGAACAGGCTGTTCAGAAAGGGCGGTTCGGCATCGGGCAGGGAACCGTCGCGTTTTCTGGATACAGGCTGGCTCCTGATCCGGAACTGTGTGTCATCCACCAGATCCGACACCCCGCACAGGTCTGCGACGTACGCGGCGAATGCGACCAGGTCCAGCGCAACCAAAGGCCGGCCTGGCCCACTCTCCTCTTCCTGTTCCTGCGGTTTCGCGTCTTCGGGGTGCTCGGCTGAGTCGTTCCCGGCTAGCCGCTTGTTCAGCCTGCTCAGCACGGGTTTGGCAGCTCCGGACAGCGCCCCGACGCCGATCGCCCCCAGTGTTCCGCTCAGGCTTGCGATCAGCGCCGTGACCGCTCCCTCAGCAGCCGATCCCAAAATCTCGCCGATCGGCTTCCGCCAGCCCTCGGACGCCTCTGCGCCCGGGCCGTAGGGGATCCGCCGTTGGGCGAGCAGGGCGACGGCCGCCGCGGCCTCTTCGGTCAGGTCACCGAAGCCATCGAGCCAGCCGGGAGTCTGCGGGCCGGGATCGCGGACCCGGCCGGTGGCCCAGGCACAGGACGAGAACACCAAGGTGTCTTCGACAAGGAGCCCGTGCTCGTCCACGGTGAAGCCGAACACGGCGGACTCGGTGCTCTTGCGCGCACCGCCGTAGTCCTCTTCCTGCGGGTAACCGAAGTGCTTGGTCAGCTTTTCGCGTACCGCGTCAAGCGAGAACACTCCGCCGTAGACGGTGTGCCGCCAGCACGCACCGTATCTTCCGCCCTTCGGCCTCTCGTCGCTCAAACGGTGACCGGCCTGCCACGGCAGTGTTGGTAACGAGCGCGCGCCGTCCAACATGACCGGCTGCACCCATTCTGTCCCGGACGTGCGGTCCCGGAGCTTGGTGGCTCTCGGGATGTTCGGCGGATCGAACAGCTCTATGGCTCGCCAGTATTCGATCACCTCGGTCATACGTGGCTGTCCGCGCCGCACGCTCGCCCCCTTCGTGTGGACCAGTGATCATTCTTCCATCACGAAGGGGATCGCTTCGGTCGCTTTCCGAAACCGGAGGCTCAGTGAGCGTTCGTCTCGTCTCCGTCAGCAGCGGTTGTCGCCGCCACCTCGACGCAGGCTCCGTTCGGCTCGCTGCGGCGCGATTTGCGCCAGTCAAGATCATGGCTGGGCATGGCTGAGATCCCGTCGTGAGAGGAGGGCGTCCGCCGCCTCCGTCAGCAGGGTGGCGCTGTCCTCGGGGGAGAGGCACGCCTGCCGGAGGTGGTCATACCGCTGTGTATACCACGAGACCTCGCCGGGGTCGGTGTGTACGAGATCGGTCGTGACGGTGTCCACGACCGCCATGGGCGGGTCTTCCACGTCGGGGAACGTGTAGAGGAAGAAGGGCGACTTCGGCAGCAGCGCACCGGGAAGACGCGCGTCGACCGGCAGCACCAACACCGTGATGTTCGGGGCGGTATGCGCGGTGGCCGCGAGATGGTGGAGCTGGGCGGCGAGCACGTCCGGAGCGACTCCCAGCCGCCGGATCACGATCTCGCCCAGGATGATCTCGTACTCCGGGCCGCCTGGACGTAGGATCGCCCGCTGCCGTTGCAGTCGTGCCTCGGCCATGCGTTCGGGGACGTAATCGATCGCACCCTCCGCCTGGGTCAGTTCGACCAGCGCCCAGGTGAACTCCGGAGTCTGGAGGACTCCCGGCATTGCGGTCTGGTGGTACTCGCGGATGGTCTTCGCGCCGGACTCGATGTCGGCGTACAGGCGTTGGCGGGCGCCCATGGCGTCGCCGTAGGAGTCCCACCAGCCGCGTTCGGCGGCGTCGCGGGCGATGCGGACGACCTCCTGCCACTTGTCGCCGCTGACGTCCAGCAGGTCCAGGATCTTCATGACCTCGGCGAGGTCGGGGCGGCCGTGCGCGTTCTCCAGTCGGCTGATCTTCATCCGTGACTGGTGGATGAGTTTGGCCAGGCGGTCGGCGGTCATGCCCTGCCGCTCCCGCAGGGTGCGCAGCTCGGTGGCGAGTCGCCGGCGGCGTACGAAAGGACTGGTCATGCTGGGGGGCTCCTCTGCACCGTGCTGATCCTGCACAGTCATCGAGTGTTCAGATGGTCACCTTGCGTGTTCGGGACGAACGTTCATCAAACCGGTGTGCGAATCAAGCGGAATGACGAATCACGTATAGAAAACCCGTACGTGATCAGTAGAGAAGTGTGACGATGGTGCGCGGCCGAACCCGTGTCCCAACGGTTAGGAACTCCAGTCCTCTCGTGCTTGTGAGGTGCCGATGACCACCGCGGCCTGCTGCGCCGACATCATCACCGATCGCCCCGCCGCGGCCCTGCGGTGGCATCGTTCGTTTCCCGGGAGCGCCGACCAGGCGGCGCGCGTGCGAGGCTTCATCGCCGCGCTGATGCCCGACTGCCCGGTCATCGACGACCTGCTTCTCGCCGCAGACGAGTTCGTCGTCAACGCGCTGCGCCACACCAAGTCGGGCCGCAGCGAAGGTGGGTTCACCGTCGAGGTACGGCGCCGGCCCGGCCAGGTGCTCATCGCGGTGACCGATCAGGGCGGTCCGACCGAGCCGGTCGCGACGGATGTAGACGATCTCGCCGAGTCGGGGCGTGGCCTGCGTACGGTCGCGGCCCTGGCCGACAGCTGGGGCTGGCACGGCAACGAGCACGGTCGTACGGTCACCGCCGTCTTCGCCACCGACCCGCGGCCCGCCTGACGGCGACGCCGCGGGGTCTTCCCCTCAACCGGACTCCATGAAGCATCGCAATGATTGGTATTCGCCATGTCCTGTGCCGATGACGACCTGATGACACCGCGAGAGGTGGCCGCCATGTTGGGAGTACGGGCCTCGACGGTCGCCCTGTGGGCGCGTCTGGGGTCCCTCAAACCCGCCGTACGCACGCCGGGCGGCCATCGTCGTTACTTCCGTGGCGACGTTCTCGCGTTCCGCGATACGTACCGATCGCCTGAGCCGGACGCCGCCCATGAGGAGATGATGCGAGACGCGGTCCGTCTTTACGAACAGGGCTGGCCGATTCGCCGCGTGGCGGAAGAATTCGGGTTCGGCTACGGACGGATGCGCCGGGCTCTGCTGGCACGCACGGCATTAAGGGGATCTCTGGCCCGGCGGCCCGACGCCTGATCCACTAGCCGCTCAGGAACACCACCACTTCGGAGGGATCATCGCCTCCGTCCGGCAGGCCCGCAGCCTGCTGGCCGATCCGACGCTGAACGTCTTCGAGAACAAGGAGGCCTTCTTGTTCGGCAACTACGACCGGGCCAAAGCGCTCTGCCACCCCAGCAGGGGCGGCAAGAGCGAGGCTCCGAACCCGCTCCGTCGGCATGTGCCTCGCCATCGTCGGGACCGCCCACCTCCAGGCCCGCGACCTCGACCATGGCCCACTTCGCGGGCGAACACCCCGGGCGGCAGCTCGTCCAGCACCTCCGGCGCCTGGTGGGCCATGGCCTCCAAGACGGCGCGGACCGCCTCGGTCACCAGCTCCAGGCGGGTCAGCTCCCGTGCGGCGGACAGGATGTGGGTGGAGTCGGTGCGCTGGGTGCCGCGGCCCTTGAGCAAGCCGGCCCGCCGGATCCGGGTGAGCGCGAGAGCCTGACGCAACGTCACGATCGTTAACTGCGCCGTCCTCAAGATTCCCGGCAGAGTCCTTCAGTGAAGATCCGACTGGACCTCGGTCAGTCGATGCCTTCGACGATGCGAAAGTCGCGCTCGACGCCGTCGGAGAGGGCGACCAGCGCCTCCTGGTAGGCCGCACTCTCGTGCGCCGCGACGGCCTGCTCGAAGCTGTCGAACTCGATCAGGACGGTGCGCTCGGCGATTCCGGCGTCATGCGCCACGACCCGACCGCCACGGACGAGGACCCGACCGCCCCCGGCCTTGACGGCCGGACCGGCCAGCTTGTTGTAAGCAGCCAGCTTCTCAGGGTCTGAAATGGTGCGGTAGACGCTGACCCAGTAGCCCTTGGGCATGGAACCTCCAGTGTTGGGATGAGTGCATCTGACTTACGGGTTGGTCTCGGACGAGCGTCGGCGGGCGAGAGCGAGGCTTGTCAGCGTCGTGATCGCCATGGCGCCGATGCCGACCAGCGCCGCGGTGGTGTAGGCGCTGTCGTCGGGGAAGAGGTGGCCGGGGCCGGTGCCCGCGGCGAGGATCAGGCCGCCGATGGCGCTGCCCAGGGAGTACCCGACGCTGCGGACGACGTAGTTGAAGCTCATGGCGCTCGACGTCTCGCTCTTGGGGGTGACGGCCAGGATGACGCCGGGCATCGCGGCCGAGAAGCCGCCGACGCCCAAGCCGAGCACGCCCATCGCCGCGAACAGTTCGGCCAGGTCCGACCGGACCGCCGCGAACAGGGCGAACCCGCCGCCGACCACGACGGCGCTGCCGGCCAGGAGCAGGGGGTCGGCGATCCGCGTCCGGACCCGCGGCGTGAGCTTGCCGGCGACGAACCCCAGCACCGAGAACGGGATGAGGACCAGCCCGGCGACGAAGGTCGTCAGCCCGAAACCGTAGCCGGCGCCGTGCGGCGTCTGCGCGTACCGGGTGATGAGCGTGAGCAGGAGGTACATGCCGATCCCGCCGACGAACATGGCGAGGTTCGCCCCGGCGACCGCCGGGTGCCGCACCGCCCGCACATCGACCAGGGGCGTCGTGCTGCGCAGCTCGATGACGGCCCAGACGCAGAGCAGCACCAACGCGACGACGGCGAGGCCCGCCGCCATGGCGAGGTGCCGGTCCCACAGATTCCGTTCGCCGGCGAGGAACAGCACCAGGAGTAGCGCAGCGGCCAGGACGACCGCGCCTGCCACGTCCACGTGGGCGGAGCGGCCTTCGGGGGCTTCGGGCATGGAGCGCCACGCGGTCAGGAGGGCGGCGGCGGTGACGACCAGGCCGAGGCCGTAGGCGGCCCGTACCCCGCCGAGCTCGGCGAGCAGTGCGGCCAGCGGGTAGCCGACGCCGGCCCCGATGATCGAGACCACCGAGATCAGGGCGATCACGGCCGCGCTGCGCTCCTCGGGGAGGTGGTCACGGGCCACGCCCATCATCAGCGCCGTCAGCCCGAGCCCGACGCCCTGGGCCGCCCTGCCGGCCAGCAGCCACGCGAACGGCAGCGGCAGCACGGTGAGCGCGCTGCCGGCGACGACGACCGTCAGCGTGGTGAGGATCGTGGCCCGCCGGTACGGGCCGGCTCCGAGCCGGCCCAGGACCGGCGTGGCGACGGCGCCGCTGAGCAGCGCGACGGTCAGCGTCCACTGCGCGCTGCCGAGCGAGACGTGGAACGAGGTCGCCACGCTGGTGATGAGCGGCGTCCCGAGGCTGGCGACCGCCGCCACGACCAGAGCGATGAACACCAGGGCGGGGACCAGCAGCCGCGCCACCGGGAACGTCTTCACCGCGACCCCGCCGACCGGCTGCCCGGTCACTGCTTCGGCCCTTCGCGGTCCTGGCTTTCGAGCTCTTCCAGATGCTTCAGCGCCGGAAGGGCCGCCACCAGCGCCTCGACCTCGTCGCCGGTGAGCTCGCCGATCAACCGCTCGAACGCGTGGACGCCCGCCTGGCGCCGCGTCCGGACATAGGAGGCGCCGGCCTCGGTCAGGCACACCAGCGTGACCCGCTTGTCGGACGCGTCGCCCCGCCGCTCGACCAGGCCGGACTCCTCCATCACCCGGACCAGGGCGGTCATCGCGGGCTGGGTGACGCCCTCGACCGCGGCCAGATCGGTGATGCGCCGCGGGCCGGTCCGGTCCAGGGTGGCCAGGGTGGCGGCGGACGTCAGGCTCATGTCTCGGGGCAGGCGTCTCGCGGCCCTGGTGGCCAGGCCGTAGAGAGCTGCCCCGATGGCGGCGGACGCGCCAGGAGCGGTGTCTTGACGTCTCATGCTCGAAGCATAGCGTTTTTATATTCATAGTTTATGGAAATAGCGGCGCCGGCCCGGCCGGGTGCTCATCGCGGTGACCGATCAGGGTGGTCCCACGGAGCCGGTCGCCACGGATGCGGACGATCTCGCCGAGTCGGGGCGTGGCCTGCGTACGGTCGCGGCTCTGACCGGCAGTTGGGGGTGGCACGGCAACGAGCACGGCCGTACGGTCACCGCCGTCTTCGCCACCGCGGCGCGGTCCGCCTGACGGCGACGCCGCGGGGTCTTCCCCTCAACCGGACTCCATGAAGCATCGCAATGATTGGTATTCGCCATGTCCTGTGCCGATGACGACCTGATGACACCGCGAGAGGTGGCCGCCATGTTGGGAGTACGTCGTTACTTCCGTGGCGACGTTCTCGCGTTCCGCGATACGTACCGGTCGCCTGAGCCGGACGCCGCCCATGAGGAGATGATGCGAGATGCGGTCCGTCTTTGCGAACAGGGCTGGCCGATTCGCCGCGTGGCGGAAGAATTCGGGTTCGGCTATGGACGGATGCGCCAGACTCTGCTGGCACGCACGGTATTAAGGGGTCGCTGGTCGCGTACGTTCGCCGGTCGAGTTTCGGTTCATTCGGCCGAGGCTTCTGTCTGCGCCACCAGCTGCCGGGCAAGTGTCATTATCATCTCCTCATCGGATTTTTTGAGGGTTTTGTCCGAGTCATATTCGTAGCTCACGGCGATGAACACGTTGGAGATCCGGACACCCACCTCTACTCCATAAGGAAATCCGCGTTCCTTGTGCGCGAAGAAAGCGTTATCGCCGAGGCCGTTCAATGATTTGATGACGTCATCGTCGCGATGGTAAAATTGATCTGTCGCGAAATCCGATGCGGCTTCGTCGACATCGTCGTACCGCTTTGCGGAGATCTGCAATTCCGGCCAGGAGAAGCTTTTATCTCCCTTCTTCAGGTTTTCCCATTTGCAGGTGACATCGTCCGACACCTCGGTCCACTTCTCATAGTTCGGGGCGGCCTGCGGGACCAACTGCCTGATCGGCGTCGACTTCTTGGACCGGCCCTTGCACACGTTCGGCGCCAGCCTGAAGCGGGCGGCCGGTGGGGTCGGCGAGGGGCTGGCCTGGGAGGCTGAGGGCTGTGCTGCCGGCGTGGTGGTGGAGCCATCGCCCTGCGCGGTCGCGGAGCCGCCGTTCGACGTCGCGAGCCAGGCCGCCAAGACAATGACGGCGACCACGGCGACCGCTCCGGTCGTCACCAGCGCCATCCGGTGGCGAAGCCGTGCCCGCAGGCTCGGCGGCGGCATGAGAGCGGTCTCCACCTTGGTCGGTGGGTCCGGGGTCGGCCCGGGAAGCCGAACGGTGGAAGTCTCCGAGGCCGCAGACGGCTCTGACCGCCCTGAGGCCACTGCCTGCAACCGCTTCCGGGACTCGTCGGCACCGAGGCGCAGGTCCGGATCGCGGTTGAGGAGACCTTCGATGACCGGCCACAACGGTCCGGCTCGCCGCGGCGCGTCAGGCCCGCGCGTGAGCACCGCGGCGACGACCGTGGCGGGATCCTCCGCCCCGTACGCGGGCCGCCCCTCCACCGCGTGGTAAAGCGTTGCCCCGAGCGACCACAGGTCCGACGCCGGTACGGCCTTCCCGCCGCTCATCCGCTCCGGCGCGACGTACCCGAGGGTGCCGATCAGGGAGCCGTCCTGGGTCAGGCCCCGGGTGGCCCCGACGACCGCGGCGATGCCGAAGTCGGTGAGCACGGCGTTCCCGTCGGCGTCGAGCAGGACGTTCTGCGGCTTGACGTCGCGGTGCAGGACGCCCTTCGCGTGCGCGGCGGCCAGCGCGTCGAGGAGCCGAAGGCCGACCTCGGCCGTACGGCGCGGGTCCAGCGGTCCGGAGGCCGCCACCTCCTCGTCCAGCGCGCGCCCCTCCACGAGGTGCATCACGATCCACGGCCGGTCGTCCTCTTCGAGCACGTCGTGGACCGGCACGATCCCCGGGTGGTGCAGACCGGCGGCGGCGCGCGCCTCCGTCATCGCCCGCTCCCGCAGCGCCTCGCGCTCCGCCGCGCTCAGGCTCTCGGGCAGCCGCAGCTCCTTGATCGCGACCTCGCGATGGAGCAACTCGTCGTACGCTCGCCAGACCGTTCCCATGCCACCGGCACCGATCGGTGATTCACGCAGTACGTACCGATCCGCAAGACGCCTCCGATCACTCACCCGACGAACGATAGCCGCGCACACCGGATCGCAGAAGCGATCAGTGGGCCGCAACACCACTGCCCCGGTGGGCGTGCACCTTACTGCGTAAAGGCCGTGGCCTGGTGCGGCTACGGCAGTGCGCCCACCAGGCTCCAGACGGTGGCCAGGGTGATCCGGCGACGCCGGAAGGAGGAGACCGCTGGTCGGCGGAGCAGCAGGGCCGAGCGTCCGGCGGCGAGGATCAGGTAGTTGGCGCTGGTGTAGGCGTACCGGGTGCCGGAGGCGCCCCACCGGTCGAGGGCGGCCGGAGCCGAAACAGTCGGTGACCTTGGCCGCGGCCGTCACCGGTTCGGCGACCGAACCCCACAGAAACGGGGGCTGGGCCGTGATGCGATCGCCCCGTCTGTCGGTGCCCCAGGACCGTTGGTGGACCGGGACGCCGGGACCGACCACGGTGTAAGCGAGACCGGGGGGTGTGTTCATCGGGCGGCCCCGGCCTTCTCCCGGGGCCGCCCGACATCTCAGCGTGCGTTGTCCGCGACGGCGTGGATGAGGTTGCTCGCCTGGGCGACGATGGCCAGTCGCCAGGCGTCGAAGGTGCCGTCGCTCGCCTTGAACGACGTCTCGAAGTGCTGCATGTCCGGCGTGTGGATGTGGCCGGCCGGGATGTGCAGGCCCATGCGGTCGCGCAGCAGCGTGTTGCGGTAGGCGCTCTCGTTGGACAGGTAGTTGCCGCCTCCGCCGCTGTACGAGCAGGAGCCCGGGTCCGGGGGCGTCGGCGCGGTCGGGGGCGGGAACTCCGTCGGCGGCGGGCTGTTGCGCGTCACCCGCTGGGTCGAGGAGCAGTCCGGGAACTCGGTGTAGTTCGTGTGCCAGACGACGCCGAACGCCACGGACGGGTCCGGCCACTCGTCGCCGGGCGGGCGGGCGACCGAGGCGCCCGTGTTCGCGCGGATCATCTGGGCGATCGGGAGTGTGGTCGTGGTCCACTGCGGCGGGTCGGTGAGACTGAAGGTCTTCGGGCCGCCCCAGCGGTCCACGACCGTCGAGTCGCAACCGTGGTCGTCGACCGCGAGCTGCGGCACGCCGCCCACCGTCGGGCACGGCTGGCTGTGGTCGTTGCCCGGCGAGACGCCGTGGTAGCGGCCGTTCCACTGTTCGAGGTCGAACACCGAGTCGCCGGCCTGGCTGACCGTGATCGAGGCGTCGACCCGCTGGGGACCGGGGCGCATGAACGGCCCGACGGTGTCCTCCAGATAGCCCTGCCCGAACTCGGTGTAGTTGACCGGCAGGGTGTACGCCTGGACGTAGGCGGTCCGGCCGTCCTTCGTCTTGTACGTGGTGCCGTCGAGGGCGAGGGCGGTGGCTCCGGACGGGTTGCCGTGCCGGATGTTGTTGCCCACCGTTCCCGGAGCGCTGCCGGTCGTGCCGCCGTCGAGCGTGTACGGGTCGAAGCCGCTCATGATGACGCGCCGGACGCCCTTTCCGGCGGGGAACCGGATGTCGAACATGCCGCGGGACGCCCGGTCGTACGTGGTGATCAGCGCGGACCGCTGCGTGGTGGACAGGGGGAAGCCGGGGGTCCAGCGGCGCAGGGTGGCGGTCGACTGCAGACGGGTCCAGTAGAGCGGGCGGTCGTCGCTGTACGGGAGGGTGCCCGTGACGCGGCCCTTCCGCTGGGCGCGGGCCACGGCCGCTCGCCAGAGCGCCTCGCCCTCGCTCTTCACCAGTTCCGTCGCGGCCTTGAGACTCGGCGTACCGCAGAGCCGCCGCGTGAACTCCGGACCGTACGCCTGGAAGCCGCCGCCCTCGATCATCTGCGCGGCGAACGAGGTGGACTGCGGAGCCGACGGGTCGTCGTTGTCGGGCAGTACCCAGGACAGCCGGTCCTCCTCGACCGACAGCGGCGCGGTCGAGCCGATACATGGTCCGGCGGTGGTCCGCGCCGAAGCCGGACCGGCCGCCCCGAGGGAGACGCCCGTCGCGGCGAGCACGGCGAGGACGCCGACGGCGGCTCCGCACCGGATGCTGGGGATTTTCATCCTGTTCCTCTACAAAGGGATGCCCCGGGCGGGGTCGGCCGGGGAGCGGGGGGAGGGATGGATCGCCGTGTGCAAACGGTTTCACTGTAAAAAATCGTTGAACAATCCGTCAAGGCAACGATCTGACAATCTGTCATGTGATCGCCGGCGAGGTCAGCGGCGGGGACCGGCGATGCGCTTCTCCGCACGACGCGGCCGACGTGGTCGCTGAGACTTTCGGGATCGCCCGCCTCCGCGACGATGAGCTGCGCGATGCCGCCCGACGTGGCGGCCCAGGCGAGACGCGACCGGGGTCACTGACGGCAGTGTGTACTTTACTATGTAAAGGCGTCGGCCCTGGGCGCCGGACCGCGTGTCGTCGTACTCCAGGAAGAAGCCGTCCACGTTCAGCTCCCCGTACGGGGTAACCAGGCCTCGATAGCGTGATCTCATGCAGCTCACCGGAGAGATCACCCATGACCGTCCGCTGCTCGTGCTGGCGGTCAAGGAAGAGGCTCAGTACCTCGACACGTCTCTGCCCGTCCTTCTGACCGGCATGGGCAAGGTCAACGCCGCGACCGCGCTGGCCACAACGCTCGCCCGCGGCCCACTACCGTCGAGCGTCGTCAACCTCGGCACAGCCGGGGCCCTGCGCCCCGGCTGGACCGGAACCCACGTCATCGGCACGGTCATACAGCATGACCTGGACAGCGACACCCTGCGCAGCCTGACCGGTGAAACCTACGGCGCACCCCTGACGCTCGAAGACGCGGACGGCCCGACGCTGGCCACCGGAGACTCATTCATCGCCGACGAGGCCGCCCGAGCCCGCCTGGCGGCGCAGGCACCCCTGGTCGACATGGAGGCCTATGCCCTGGCGACCGCCGCGCGCCGAGCCGGCGTACCCGTTCGCATCGTCAAACACGTCAGCGACGACGCTGGTGAAGGGGCCGCCAGGACCTGGCGGGAAACCGTCGCCGAGTGCGCCCGTGCTCTCGCGCAATGGGCCGCCCGCAGTATTCCCGCCTACACCTGAGCCGCTTCCTTCGCGTCAGCCCCAGACCTCGGCGGCCGTCTCGACGATGAGGCGGAGTTTGGCGACCTCCTGCTCGTACGTCAGCACGTTGCCCTCCACCGTGGAGGAGAAGCCGCACTGGGGGGACAGGCACAGCTGGTCCACGTCGATGTACTTCGACGCCTCCTCGATGCGCCGCTTCAGCGTGTCCTTCGACTCCAGCTCGCCGTGCTTCGTCGTCACCAGGCCCAGCACGACCCTCTTGTCGCGGGGCACGTACCGCAGGGGCTCGAACCCGCCCGACCGAGCGTCGTCGTACTCCAGGAAGAAGCCGTCCACGTTCAGCTCCCCGAACAGCGCCTCGGCGACGAAGTCGTAGCCGCCCGAGGCCACCCAGGAGGAGCGGAAGTTGCCCCGGCACATGTGCGTGGTGACCGTCATGTCCTCGGGGCGGCCGGCCAGGGCCGCGTTGATCTGCTTGATGTACCGCAGGTGCATGTGCTCGGCGTCGTCGCCCCGGGCCGCGATCTCGGCGCGCTGGGCCGGGTCGTTCAGGTACGCGAGGCTGGTGTCGTCGAACTGCAGGTACGTGCAGCCGAGCTCGCCGATGCGGCGGACCTGCTCGGCGTACGCCGCGCTCAGGTCGGACCAGAACTCCTCCACGTCCGGGTACACGGCCGGGTCGATCGACGCGGGGCCGCCGCGGTAGTGGACCATGCTGGGGGAGGGGATGGTCAGCTTCGGCGTGTTCTTCGTGACGCATCCCTGGAGCATGCGGAAGTCGTCGGCGAAGATCGTGTGGTCGAGCCGGACCCGTTCGTGCACGCTGAGCGCGGCCGAGGTGAAGTTCAGCTCGCCGGCCTCGTTGCGGAAGTGGATCCGCATCTGCTCGCCGGTGGCCGGGTCGATCCCGCCGAGCTGGTAGATGAAGTCCATGTGCCACGTCGTACGGCGGAACTCGCCGTCGGTGGCCGTCTGCAGTCCGACCTCCTCCTGCATCGCCACGACCGAGCGGATGGCCTCGTCCTCCGCGGCCCGGAGCTCCTCGGCGCCGATCCGCCCGGCGGCGGCATCGTCGCGGGCGCGCAGGAGCTCCGGTGGCCGCAGCAGGCTCCCGACATGGTCGGCGCGGAACGGGGGCTTCGCGTGAGCCGGCATCGTCGCCTCCAGATGGTTGACGGTTTGATCAGTCTGCTCCGCCCGCGCCGAACCGTCGAGTCACTTCGCCGCACTCTCCAGGCGTTCGATCCGGCGGACCAGTGGCTCGATCTCCTTGCGTACGGCCGCCGCCAGCGCCGCCTGCGGATCGACGGCCGGTTTCTGCGAGCGCAGGTGGGCGTAGCCGGCGACCGCCGCGGTGACCGTACGGCGCACCGCGCGCGCGTCGGCGCCCAGCGAGCGCAGGACCTGGCCGGCCGTGCCGTCGGGCTCCAGCGCCAGAGCCACCAGCAGGTGCTCGCAGCCGATGTAGTTGTGCTGCATCCCGATCGCCTCGGTGGCGGTGAGTTCCAGCGCGTTCGCGGCCGGCGCGCTGAAGCGCCGTCCCGCCTCCTCGGCGGTGACCGCCGGCGCGACCCGCGCCAGCTCACGGGTCAGCTGGTCCGGCTGGATCTCCAGCACGCGCAGCACCTGCAGGCCCAGGTTGCCGCCCTCGCCCAGCAGCCCGCCGAGAAGGTGCTCGGTCCCGACCTCGGGCGCGCCCTGCTCGCGGGCCTGCCGTACCGCGAGCCGGAGCGTGGTACGCGCCCGTTCGGTGAAGTTCGGCAGGCGTGAGGCCAGGTCCTCGGGGCCCGTGTCGCTGAGGACCGCCGCGCGGATGGAGTTGACCCGGCGGACCGCCTGGTCCAGGGCGCGCTGGCAGATCGCGGACACGGGCACCCCCGAGTCCTTGACGGCTTCGGCCAGGTCGTCGGGCAGGTAAACGTTGATCTTCGGCATCACGACATCCCTTCGGATCCGTAGGTGTCCTGACCGTAACCCTAATGGGGTTACTTGTATATAACCCCATCAACGACTTTCGGCGACACGCACGACGGTGGCGCCGATGTTCTGGTGGAATGTCGAATCGTGCGCAGAAGGTCGAATATCGAACCAGGGCTGGAGCTCGGCGGCCGCTATCGCGTGGAAGAGCGGATCGGCGCGGGCGGCATGGGGGACGTCTGGCGCGGCGTCGACCTGCGGCTGCGGCGGCCGGTAGCGATCAAGGTCCTGCCGGCCGAACTGGCGACGGACGAGTCGGCGGTCGAGCGCTTCCGCCGCGAGGCGGAGACCACCGCGGCGCTCCAGCACCCCGGTATCACGGTGACGTTCGACATCGACGAGCACCGCGACGGGCAGGACCGGCTGATCTTCCTGGTGATGGAGCTTCTCACCGGCCGTGATCTCGGTACCGTCCTCGCGCGGGAACCCCGTGGGGTGCCGATCGAGCTGGCGGTCTCGCTGACGGCGCAGGCGGCGGACGCGCTGGCGGCGGCGCACTCGCGTGGCATCGTCCACCGCGACATCAAGCCCGCCAACCTGTTCCTGCTCGACGACGGGCGGGTGAAGCTCTGCGACTTCGGCATCGCCCGGCTCAGCGACTCGACGCAGCTCACCGCGTCCGGCAGTTACATCGGCACGCCGTTGTACATGGCGCCCGAGCAGTTCCGCGGGGAGCGGCTCGACGCGCGATCCGACCTGTACTCGCTCGGCTGCGTGCTGTACGAGCTGCTCGTCGGCTCACCGCCCTTCGACTCGGGGGAGAACCCCGCCGCGATCATGTACCGGCATCTCAACGAGACGCCCGCTCCTCCCCGGTCACGGCGGCCCGACGTACCGGACCATCTCGACCGGCTGACCTTGGACCTGCTCGCCAAGGACCCCGCCGCGCGGCCACAGAGCGCCCCGGCGGTCGTCGCGGCCCTGCGCGGCCAGGCCGCCGGCCCGCGGTCACCGGCCGCGCCGGCGACGACCGCCGACTGGGCACCGAACCACCGCTTCCCGAGTGACGCGACGACCCGCCAGGACGCGCCGCCGGCGACCGTTGGAAACTCCCGGCCGAAGCGGGGCCGCCGCGTGGGCCTCGTCGTCGGGGTCGGTGCCGCGGTGGTGGCGCTCGCCGCGGGCACGGCCGTCGCCCTGACGTGGGACGGCAAGCCGCCGCCCAAGCCCGGTCCCACCCCGACCAGGAGCGCTGCGAGCCGGACGCCGCGGGCGGAGACGGGGCCGCTGATCGCCGGCTGGAAGACGACGGTCGCCCCGCAGTACGGGATCGCCTACGACGCGCCGCCGACCTGGACGGTGAAGACTCCCGGCTACGTGGTCTACTTCCCGGACGCGAACAGCAACATCCTCGCCGCGGAGAAGGGCGTCGCCGAGGTCGACAGGGGCAAGTGCACCTCGGTCGTGGCCGGCGTGCGGGGCGGCGTGCTGTCCACGCAGAAGCCGTCAAAGACCCAGCTGGGCACTCTGCAGTACGCGGCCGCCGACGAGGCCCGCAAGTGGGCGAACGCCGCCTACGGTGGATCCGGCGCGCATCCCCGGCCGCCGACGGTCAGCACCGGCCAGGGCGGAAGCATCACGCTCAACGGCGTCGACGCCGCGTACACCACCGTCGCGGTGACGACCGCCGCCGGCGGCGACGCCTGCACCCCGCCGCACGCGATGGTGGAGACGGTCGCCATGGCGTCGGTGCCCGGATCGTCGACCGGGCCGGTCTTCTTCACCGTCTTCGCGGACCGGGGCATCTCCGGGCAGGTCTCCGACGAGGAGATCAAGAAGGTGATCGGCACCATCCGCCCGTACACCTGCCCGTCCGGTCAGAAGCCGCAGGACGACAACCGCTGTCATTGACGACGCGGAGACGGCACGCCTCGGCCCGGTGGGTGTGGGGTAGTTTCGAACGCGGTTCGGAACAGTGCCACGGGAGGGCCGATGACCTTCACATCCCCCGGTGACGTACGTGAGCGGCTCGCGTCCGTGGGATATCTGCCCGATGACGCCATCGCGACGACCGTCTACCTGGCCGCCGCGCTGGGCAAGCCGCTGCTGGTCGAGGGCCCGGCCGGGGTGGGCAAGACCGAGCTGGCCAAGGCGGTCGCCGAGACCACGCGGTCCGGGCTCGTACGGCTCCAGTGCTACGAGGGCCTCGACGAGCCGCGCGCCCTGTACGAGTGGAACTACAAGAAGCAGCTCCTGCGCATCCAGGCCGCCGGTGACCAGGACTGGAGCGCCACGCACGACGACATCTTCACCGAGGAGTTCCTGCTCGAACGGCCGCTGCTGACCGCCATCCGGCGCGCCGACCCGACCGTGCTGCTGATCGACGAGACCGACAAGGCCGACGTCGAGGTCGAGGGACTGCTCCTGGAGGTGCTGTCGGACTTCCAGGTGACCATCCCCGAGCTGGGCACGATCACGGCCGTACGCCGCCCGTTCGTCGTGCTGACCTCCAACGCCACCCGTGAGCTGTCCGAGGCGCTCAAGCGGCGCTGCCTGTACCTCCACCTCGACTACCCGAGCCCCGAACGCGAGCGCGACATCGTCAAGGCCCGCGTCCCCGGCATCGAGGACGCCCTCGCCGAACGCCTCGCGCAGGTCGTCGCCACGCTGCGCGCGCTGGAGCTGAAGAAGGCGCCCTCGATCGCCGAGACCATCGACTGGGCCCGTACGCTCCTCGCGCTGGGCCTCGACCACCTCGACACGGACGCGATCAACGCCACCCTGGGAGTCGTCCTCAAGCACAACTCCGACCAGGAGCGCGCCCGCAAGGAACTCGATGGCTCTTCTCGATAGGCACATCGGGTTCGTCGCCGCGCTGCGCGAGGCGGGACTGCCGGTGTCACTCGCCGAGGGCCTCGACGCCGCCCACGCGCTGGAGGCCGTCGACCTCGGTGACCGCGCCTCGCTGCGCGCGGCGTACGCGGCGACACTCGTCAAGCGACCCGCGCACCGTGAGGCGTTCGACCTGCTCTTCGACCTGTGGTTCCCGCCGGTCATGGGCAGCCCCGAGGAGGCGCGCGACCGGCCCGCGTACGGCGACCCGGAGCTGGGGCGGCTCCGCGACGAGCTGAGCGGCATCCTGCTGAGCGGCGACGAGGAGGCACTGCGCGCCTTCGCCCGCGGGGTCGTGGGCGCGTACGGGCGGGGCGGCGGCGGGTCCGGCCAGTGGTTCTCCTACCAGGTGCTGCGGATCGTGTCGGCGGACACGCTCATGGCCGGACTGCTGAACGCCGTGCTCACCGAGCGCGGCGGTCTGGAGGAGAAGACCGCGCGGCGGACGTTCGCCCGGCGGATCGCCCGGTTCGAGGAGCTCGTCGGGCAGGACGTACGCCGCCGGATCGCCGAGGAGGGCGGCCTGGAGCGGGTCGCCCGCGCCAACGTACGGCCGCCCCTCGAACAGGTCGACTTCCTGCGGGCCACCCGGGCCGACCTGGCCGCCCTGCGCCGGGAGATCTACCCGCTCGCGCGCCGTCTCGCCACGCGCCTCACCGTGCGCAACCGCCACGGCCGGCGCGGGCGCCTCGACTTCCGCCGTACCGTGCGGACCTCGCTGTCCACCGGCGGCGTGCCGCTGACCACGCACCACCGCCCGCGCCGTCCGCACAAGCCGGAGCTGGTCGTGCTCTGCGACGCGAGCGACTCGGTCTCCTCCTTCGCCCACTTCACGCTGTTGCTGACGTACGCGCTGCGCGAGCAGTTCGCCAAGGTGCGGGCGTTCGCCTTCATCGACGGGCTGGACGAGGTCACCCGGTTCTTCGCCCCCGGCGCCGACGTGGTCGAGGCGATCACCCGGATGACGAACGAGGCCGACATCGTCTGGGTGAGCGGGCACAGCGACTACGGGCGCGCGTTCGCGGTCTTCGAGGAGCGGTACGGCGACGCGATCACGCCCAAGACGTCCCTGCTGATCCTCGGCGACGCCCGGACGAACTATCAGGATCCGGGCCTGGACACGGTCCGCCGGCTCGCCGGGCGGGCGCGGCACGCGTACTGGCTCAACCCCGAACCGGCCCGGGACTGGGACTCCGGTGACTCGGCTGCCTCGATGTACGGCGAGGTGCTGCCGATGCACGAGTGCCGGAACCTCACCCAGCTCGCGGAGTTCGTCGAGACTCTGGCCTGATCCCGCCGCCGAGGACGGGGTATGGCATGCGATATGGACCTTTCGTTCCTCAGGGCGCTGTATGACCGCCCGGGGCCGTTCGCATCGGTCTATCTCGACATGCGGCGTACGGAGGATCCGCGGGCCGTCGAGGTGCGCCGGCATGTCCAGTGCAAGGAGCTGGCCGACCAGGGGGCCCCGCCGGAGACGATCGCGGCGGTCGAACGCGTCGTTCGCGATGAGAAGGAGCGGCGGGAATCCGGTTGCCTGGCGGTGTTCGCGTGCGGCGGCGAGGTCGCGTACGCGGCGCTGCTGGACGGCCCGCCGCGCGAGGAAGTGGCACGGTACGCGCCGCTGCCGCACGTCGTCCCGCTGCTCGAACAGCGGGGGGAGCCGGTATCCCGTCTCGTCGCCGTGGTCAACCGGCTGGGTGCCCACCTCACCTGCGTCGCGGCGGACGGCACGCGATGGGGCGCCGTGGTGCCGCCGTCGGTGGAGGCCCCGGTGCACAAGCCCAAGGGCGGTGACATGTTCCGCCAGCCGCACGTCCAGCAGGCCGCCGAGGAGGCCTGGCGCGCCAACGCCAAGAAGACCGCGCGCGTGATCGACCAGACCGTCGGCTCCTGCGGGTTCGAGCTCGTGGTGATCGCGGGCGACGTACGGGAACGCGCCGCCGTACTGGAACACCTGTCCGAGCCCGTGCTCGCCCGTACCGTCGAGTCGCGCGCCGCCGGCCCGAACCTGGACGCCGACGTCGCCGAGACCGTACGGCGGACCCGGGCCGCCCGGATGACCTCCGCCGTGGAGCGCTTCAACGAGCAGCTGCGGAAGGGACGGCGTGCCGTGGACGGCCTGCGGCCCGTCGTCGGCGCGCTCCGCAACGCCCAGGTCGCGAGCCTGCTCCTCGACGGCCGCACCGACGCCCGCGCGCCGGTGTGGACGGGCCCGCAGTGCACCGACCTCGCGACGTCCCCGGACGAGCTGCGCGAGCGGGGTGTCTCCGATCCCGTGCCGGACCGCGCGGACGCCGCCCTGGTCCGGGCCCTGGCCGGCACGGACGGCGAACTGTTGCTGATCACGTTGGAGGACTGGCGCGCCCACCAGGGGCTGGGCGCCCTCCTGCGGTACGGGGACCGCGCCGCCGTCCCGTGAGGCGCCGCGGGCGGATCTACCTGACGCTGATGGGGATCTGCGCGCTGCTCTACCTGATCTCCTGGACGGTCGTCGCACCGTACTCGCGGGTGTGGGCGGTGGCGCTGACGGGCGTGGCGTCGATCATCCCTCTCGTCGCGGTCATCATCGCCAACCGCGACGGCACGACCTGACCACCGCCCGGCCGACGCCATGGACGTCGGCCGAGGTCCGCACGTACCGGCCGGCGGTGGGAGCGGTTCAGGCGGCGAAGCGCAGGACGGCGCCGATGCCGTGTTCCAGCGGCGGCCCCTCCTCGGACAGGACGACGATCTCCGCTCCGGTCTGCGCCAGCGCGCGGGCGAGAACGGCGTCGGCCCGGTCCTGTTCCGGCTCAGTGATGTTCACCGCACGCAGGTCGGCGGCGGAGGTGGCCACGTCGGTCGGGGCCGGGCCGAACCACAGGCGGTCGGTGGACTCCGGATGATCCTCGATGACCAGCGTGTCGACCTGGGCGCGGCGCAGGGCCTCGGTCACCGCCTTCAGCCCGGTGACGGCGCGCCCGCCCTCGCCCTGCTCCCGCTGGAAGCGTTCGACCCGGTCGGTCAGGTCCTCGGTCTCGGCCAGTTCGACGGCGCGCTCGACCTCTTCGGCCAGCGGGGCGCCTTCCGCGTGGCGGGACTCGACCGTGCGGGCGAGCACCGGTTTGGAGAGTTCGTCCAGCACCGCGCTGCGCGCCTGCGGGTCGCCGGCCAGGACGATCACGGCAGCCTTCTCGCCGGTGGCCTGCTCGTCGACCTTACGGGCGACGGCCTTGGCGTTGGCGCGCCAGGTGTCCTCGGCCGCGCGCTGCATCCGTGACTGGTTGAGGTCGCCGCCGTGCGGCTTGCGGATCGGGAACTCGGACTCGGGCCGCACCTCGGTGGTCCGGCGCGTCCGGTCGCGGCCCACCCGGGTGATCTCGGCGCCCTGCCGGTCGGCGACGACGACCAGGTAGGGAAGCGGCTCAGGGCCGCCCGCGAGCAGCGGCATGACGTGGGGGAGCGGACCGTGGTGCGCCTGCTCGGCGACGGGCGGCTCGTCCCGTACGTCGGACAGGACCACCTCCGCGTCCGTGGCGAACGCCACGAGCCCGCCCGAGGTCCGGCGCTCGTCGTGTTCGCGCACCAGGTCGTCGAGGGCGGCCAGAGCCTCCCGCGGGGCGCCGTCGGCGGCCGCCTTCTCCCGCAGCGCGCGCCAGCGCAGCTCGATGAGCTTGGAGGAGTCCTCGGCCGTCCGCGTCATGTCGAGGTAGATCGACACGTACGGACCAGGCCGTTCGTACAGCGGTCGGAGAAAGGAAAGGTCCATGTGGCTCGCCGTTACCCGCTCTGGGCTGGCCAAACCTGGGCGCGGCGATCAGCGTGGTACCGGCCGGAAGGCCCGGAACCACCGGTGGCCGGCGGCTCCGGGCACGGCGCGCCGGGTCTCCGAGACCCGGCGGTTCACATCAGGTGACGGCGTTCCAGCGAGGACGTCGTCTGTGGCGGGGAGCCCACAGAGCGTGGTAGACGAGGCGCAGCGGGGGCGGCAGGATGCTCAGCACCTCGTGCGCTCGGTCTTCCGGCACTCCGTCGAGGAGCCAGGGGAAGTACTCCGCCGCGCCGGACAGGCCCAGCCGCCGGCGCTGCTCGTGGCCGAACGCGGCCCACTCGGCGTCGGTCAGCGTCTCGCAGATCAGCGGCAGCGCGTCCGTCTCCTCGTGGTCGAGGTGTGCGGCGAGGCCGCCGACCAGAGCGTCGCCGTGCTCGTCCAGCGCGACCGGGTCACCGACGGCGATGGCCATGTCGACCGCCTCGAGCAGCGGGTCCAGTTCGGCGTGTTCGGCTTCCATGTCGTCGAGCAACCGCAGGTCCGCTGGGCGTTCGGACAGTTTCGCCCGCAGGGCGGGCCAGAGCACGGCGTCTTCGGCCACGTGGTGCACGGTCAGGAAGCGGCGGAAGTCGTTCCAGCCGGCGCGGAGCGCCTCGCGGGAGCCGATCTCGCCGGTCGCGGCGACCAGGGCCAGCCGGCCCAGATCGCGCCGGAAGGCGTCGTGGGTCGCGTACATCAGCGTCAGGTCGATCACGGTCGTCTCCGGTGGTGTCACGGCTCGCGCGGCTGGGCGAACCTGGGCAGGCTGAGCATCAGGACCGTGACCAGCGCCATCAGTCCCGCGACGCCGTACATGCCGGTCTGGAAGGCACGGGAGAAGGTCACGCCCTGCGTCTCCGGGGCGTGCGCGGCGAGGATTCGTGCGGTCGCCGTACCGCCGGGCGGGGGGACGGCGCAGCTCGGCGGGACGGCGGCGGGGTCCTTCTCCCGGGCGCGGTCCCGCGCGCATGTCCGGTAGCCGGCCAGGGCGCGGTCCTGTGTCCGTGCGGGGATACCGGCGGACGACAGCTCCTGGCGGACTCGCGGTGCCACGGCGTCGACGCCCTGGGAGGCGTGGCCGGGCAGTCCGGTGAGGAAGATGACGCCCATCAGTGCGATGCCGACCGAGGTACCGAGCTGCTGCGTCGTGTTGAACGCCCCGGAGGCCGCGCCTGCGGCGTCACGCGGTACGTCGGTGAGCGCGAAATCGATCACCGGTGCGATCACATACCCCATGCCGAGCCCCATGACGAAGAGCGGCACGCCCATCTGCCAGGAGTGAATGCCGGCGTCGTATCGCCCGGCGGCGAGGGCGAGACCGAGCGTCCCGGCGATCAGCAGGAATCCGCCGGCGAACAGCACGTTCCGCCCGAACCGTGGTGTCAGGTACTGCACCGCCATGCCGGCCGAGAGCGCCATGCCGATGAAGAACGGGATGCCGGTCAGTCCGGCGTGCATCGCCGACCAGCCGAGGCCGACCTGCATGTACAGGGTCCACATCAAAAAGAAGATCCCGTACGCGGTGTTGAACAGCAGGTTGACGCTGAAGCCTCCGGCGAAGCCGCGCGACCGGAAAAGGCTCAGGACGACCAGCGGCGACCCGCCGCGTGCGATCACCCGCCGCTCGTACCAGACGAAGGCCGCGAACACGACGGCCGAGGCCGCCATCATCACGAACGTCCACACGGGCCAGCCCAGCTCGCGGCCCTGCACCAGCGGATAGACCAGCAGCAGCACGCTCGCCGTCGCGAGGATCACTCCGCCGGCGTCCACCCGGAGCGGGTCGGGCGACCGCGACTCGCGCACGAAGATCGAGGCCGCGACGACGCCGAGCACACCGACCGGAACGTTCACCAGGAAGATCGGCCGCCAGTCCCAGCCGAAAAGGTCGGCCCGGATGAACAGGCCGCCGAGGAGCGGGCCCGCGATCAGCGCCAGGCCGCCGATCGCGCCGTACATGCCGAAGACCTTGCCGCGCTCCTCGGGGGGGAAGGTGACATGGATGATCGACAGCACCTGCGGAATCATCAGCGCGGCCATGCCGCCCTGGAGGACGCGGGCGCCGATGAGCATTCCGGGGCCGGTCGCCACGCCGCACAGCAGAGAGGCGACGGTGAAGCCGGCGATGCCGATCTGGAGCAGGCGGCGGCGCCCGTAGATGTCGCCGAGCCGTCCGCCGCTGATCAGTATCGCGGCGAAGGCCAGCGTGTAGCCGGCGGTGACCCAGCCGACGGCCGAGTAGCCCGCGTCGAGGTCGCGCTGGATGCTCGGCGCGGCGACGTTGACGATGGTCACGTCCAGCAGGTCCATGAACCCGGCGACCAGGACGACGGCCAGCGTGAGCCACCGCCGGGGGTCCGCCGGGGCGCTGGTCGCCGTCTCCTCCTGCGTGGAGGGCGTGCTCATCGCAGCTCCTCCGCCCAGACGGAGCTGTCGACGAAGTGGTTGTCGAAGATGTCCTGCTTGGCAAGGATCTCCGCGGGGCTTGCCTGGCCCCTCCGGATCCGATCCGCCAGCCGGAAGTACTCGAACCGCTCCGCCGTGGGCTTGAGGACGAGCATGTCCACACCGCTGTCCTCGGTGGTGCGGAAGGCGTGCGGCATGCCCGGCGGGACGAGGAGGAGATCACCCTCGCCGGCCGTGATCACCTCCTCGCCCGCGAGTACGCGCAGGCCGCCTTCGATGACGAAGAAGATCTCCGCCGAGCCGACGTGGTAGTGCGGCGGTGGCCCGCCGGTGCTCCGGGCCATCTTCGATCGGATGGCGCTCACCGACCCGCCCGTGGGATCGCCTTCGGCCAGCAGCCACGTCGTGATGGGCGCGCCGCCGACCGTCTCCGCGTCGGCGCCGCGCACGAGAAGGGCCTTACCGCCGTCGATGTCGACCGACATGTTCACCTCCGTATAATCAGGAAGGCGATAGTAAGGAGAAAAATAGTAAGCAGTCAAACTATCCTCGACCGAATAGACTGTGCGCATGACGGAAGGGGCGGGCGGCGACGGCGGGGACGCGGTCGACGTGATCATTGATCAGTGGCGACGGGAACGGCCTGACCTGGACCTGTCCGCGATGGCGGTCTTCGGGCGGCTCGCCCAGGTGGCCGCGATGCTGGGTCCGGTCACCGAGGCCGTGTTCGCGCGGCACGGCATGCGCGGGGGAGAGTTCGACGTTCTCGCCGCGCTGCGCCGGTCCGGTCCGCCGTACGCGCTGATGCCATCGGAGCTCGCGGCCGATCTGATGATGTCGCGAGCCGGCATGACCAGCCGCGCGGACCGGCTGGAGGCGGCCGGTTTCGTGGAGCGCAGCCTCGACCCCAACGACCGGCGCAGCTTCCGCATCACCCTCACTGACAAAGGGCTGCAGGCCGTCGACGCCGCCCTCGGCGAACACGCCGAGAACCTCGCCCGGCTGTCGGCCTGCCTGACGGACGAGGAGAGCCGCACCCTCGAAAACGCTCTGCGCACCCTGCTGCGGACCCTCGCCGACTGATCATTCCTTGCCGCCCCGGCGCACCGTGCCGGGGCGGTTACCGGGGCGTCGCCCGGGTAGGCGACTGGCATGGCGGACGCGGTGATCTTCGATGTGGACGGGACGCTGGTCGACACCAACTACCTGCACGCGGTGTGCTGGTGGGAGGCGTTCCGGCAGCACGGGCACGGCGTGGACATGCGCGATGTCCACGGTGCGATCGGCATGGGGTCGGACAAGCTTCTCGACCACCTGCTGCCCGCCGACCGCGACCGCGACGCCGACGATGACATCAGAACCGCCCACCGGTCGCTGTACGCCACGTACTGGACCCGCCTGCGCGCCTTCGACGGCGCCGCCGACCTGCTGCGCGCCTGCGCCGAGCGCGGGATGAAGGTCGTTCTGGCCAGCTCCGCGGCCGCCGGTGAACTGGCCGCGCTGCGCGCCGCGCTCGACGCCGACGACGCGATCAGCGCCGCCACGTCGTCCAGCGAGGCGGAGGAGAGCAAGCCGGCGCCCGACATCGTGTCCATCGCTCTCGAACGCGCGGACGTGGACCCCGCACGCGCGGTCTTCGTCGGCGACACGGTCTGGGACGTCCAGGCGTGCCGCAAGGCCGGCGTCGCCTGCGTCGTCGTCCGCACCGGCGGCATCTGCGCCGACGACCTCCGTGCGGCGGGTGCGGTGGAGGTCTACGAAGACACCGCCGACCTCCTGCGAAACCTCGACCAGAGCCCCCTCGTCGCCTCCTGACCGGGCGGGTTTCGAATGGCGCCGAGGAAGAACTCGGATCCACAGCGTGGATATAGCGTTTACCGCAATAAAACCGCGCCGTGGACAAAAGGAGTCTCGTGGTGTCCCGCTTCACCCTGCCGCCCGAAGAAGTTCTACGCGCCCGCGAGAAACTCGTCCTGGACCACTTCCGCGACGAGGTCCTCCAGGACTGGGACGCCGTCCTGTCGACGTTCCCGCACCCCCATTACGAGCTCATCGCCCAGATGACCGTGCACGACGGCGCCGACGAGGTCGGCGGGTACTACCACGACACCCGCACGGCCTTCCCCGACCAGGACCACGAGATCATTGCCCTCCGCCACGCGCACGACGCGGTGATCGTCGAGTTCTGGCTGATGGGCACCCACAAGGGCCCGCTCGGCAAGATCCCACCCACCGGCTCCAAGCACCGTACCCGGATGACCGCGTACTTCATTTTCGACGCGGATGAGAACCTGATCACCGAGCGCGTCTATTTCGACCAGCTCACCATCCTCAAGCAGCTCCTCGGCGGGCTCGACAAGAAGAACCCCGCCGACCTGCTCAAGCTCGGTCGCGCTGTCGCCGGAGTGCTCACGATGGCCGGTGGAGAGCCGGACCCGCGCCTGACCCGCACCGTCGTCGCCGACCTCGACGACTGACGCAGGGGCGAGGAGAGACGACCGATGACGATGCAAGCCCGCCGCCCCCGCCGCACCGGCGGCCGTGCCTGAGGAACCCCGATAAAGATCCACCACCTCAACTGCGGCACCATGCGCCCCTGGGGCACTCCGGGAGGGTTGGTCTGCCACGTCCTGCTCGTCGAGACCCCTACCTGCCTCGTCCTGGTCGACACCGGCCTCGGCCTGAAGTACGCCGACGACCCGGCATCCCGGTTCGGTCCAGCACGGTTCTACGTGCGGCCCGTCTTCGACGAGGCGGAGGCGGCGATCACCCACGTGACGCGCCTCGGCTTCGACCCTCAGGACGTTCGCCACATCGTGCTGACCCACTTCGACGCCGACCACACCGGAGGGCTGGCGGACTTCCCCTGGGCCCAGGTGCACCTCACCGCCGCCGAGAACTTCGCCGCCCTCCACCCCAAGGGAGCCGTCGAACGCGGGCGCTACCTGCCCTCCCACCGGCGACACCGCCCGATCCTGGTCGAGCACACCCCCGCCGAGGGCCAGGCGTGGCGCGGCTTCGCCGGGGCCGAGGAACTCGCCGACATCGCGCCCGGCATCGTACTCATCAACCTGCCCGGCCACACACGAGGCCACGCCGCAGTCGCCATCGACGCCACCGACCACTGGGTCCTCCACGCCGGCGACTCGTTCTACCACCACGCCCAGATCGACGGGACCGGCAAGGCGCCCACCGCTCTCACCGCGATGGAACGCCTCATGGCGCACGACTGGAGAAGGGTTCAGGCCAACCACCGCCGGCTCACCGAGCTATCACGAACGGCCGATCCGCGGTTGCTCCTGGTGAACGCACACGACCCCAGCCTGCTGCACCGGGCCCGGGAACTGACCGATCCCACCGGATAGCGGCTCGACGGCCGCCTGGTGTGCGGGGGCGGCGCGGCCCGGATCGGCCTTGTCCGGAAGTGGACCGCTTGACCTAACCGGTCGGTAACTCCTCCCGTCGTACTCTGCTCGGGCGCGACGAGCCCCCGGGACGTGAGGAGACGACCGTGAACGATGTGAGCCGGCGCGGATTCATCGCGGGAACCGCGGGAGCCGTCGCGGCGGGCGTGGCCGCTCCCCGGCGGGCCCGGGCCGCCGAGGCGACCGCGGCGGCGCTTCCGGACCCCGGCGAGTCCGGCATCGACCACATCGTCGTCGTCATGATGGAGAACCGCTCCTTCGACCACTACCTCGGCTGGCTGCCGGGCGCGGACGGCCGGCAGGCCGGGCTGACCTACACGGACGCGAACGGCGTCGCGCACGACACCCACCACCTGACCACTCCGGCCGGGTGCGGCTTCAACGACCCGGACCATTCCTACGGAGGCGGCCGGACGGAGTTCAACGACGGCGCGTGCGACGGCTGGCTGCGGGCCGGGTCCAACGACGAGCTGTCCATCGGCTACTTCGAGGGCGCCGACCTGGCCTTCTACGGGCGCGCGGCGCGCGAGTGGACCGTGTGCGACCGTTATTTCGCCGCCATGATGGCCCCGACGTTCCCGAACCGGTTCTTCCTGCACTCCGCCCAGACCGACCGGACGACGACCTCGGTCGAGAAGATCGCGACCATGCCGGCGATCTGGGACCGGCTCGCCGACAAGGGCGTCACCGGCCGCTACTTCTACAGCGACGTGCCGATCACCGCCCTGTGGGGCACCAGGTACCTGGGCATCAGCCGCCAGATCACCGAGTTCTACCTGGCCGCGGCGACCGGCACGCTGCCGCCGGTGTCGTACGTGGACCCGGGCTTCCTCGGCGAGGCGGTCCCCGGGATGTCCGAGGACGAGCACCCGCTCGCCGACATCCGCCTCGGCCAGCACTTCCTCGGCAAGGTCCACGACGCGATCGTGACCAGCCCGAACTGGGAGCGCACCGTCCTGGTGATCACCTATGACGAGTGGGGCGGCTTCTTCGACCACGTCCCGCCGCCCGTCGGCCCCGACCCGAACCCCGACCTGGGCGCCGGGCTGCGCGGGTTCCGCGTGCCGTGCGTGGTCATCTCCCCGCGGGCGCGGCGCGGTCACGTGGCGCACGGCCTGTACGACCACACCTCGGTGCTGAAGATGATCGAATGGAGGTTCGGCCTGGAGCCGCTGACCGTACGCGACGCCGCCGCGAACAACCTCGCCGAGGTCCTGGACTTCACCGATGCGCCGAACCTCACGGCGTCGCGCTACCGGATTCCGCTCCCGATCACACTCGGCTGCCTGGTGCCCGACCACGCCCACTCGGGCGAGGACTGGCCGGAGCTCGCCGCGCTCGCGCGCAGTCGCGGCTTCGCGACATCGTAGGCCGTAGGGAAACTCTCCCCGTCCCGAACTACGATCGGAACCGTTCACATTCGGTCAGGGCATGGGGAGAAGCGTGAGCGACCTCCAGGGAGCGGCGGACGGGCGCAAGCCGGTCTTCGGCGCCGAGCGGCGCGTGCGGATCCTCGAACTGCTCCGCGCGAACGGCACCCTGTCCCTGCGGCAGCTCGCCGAGGCCGTGCAGTCCTCGGAGGTCACCGTCCGTCGCGACGTACGGGCGCTGGAGGCCGACGGCCTGATCGACCGCCACCACGGCGGCGCGTCCCTGCCCGGGGAGCTGTCCCGCGAGCCGACCCACCTGCAGAAGGCCCAGGTGGCCAAGGCGGAGAAGGCGGCCATCGCCGACCTGGCCGTGGCGCTCGTCGAGGACGGCGACGCCGTGGTGATCGGGCCCGGCACCACCACGCACGCGCTCGCCCAGCGGCTGACCGGCCACACCGACCTGACGGTGGTGACCAACTCCCTCCTCGTGGCGCAGGCCCTGTCGGCGTCGCCGCGCATCGAGGTGGTGATGACCGGCGGCATGCTGCGCGGCCCCGTCCAGGCCCTCGTCGGCAGCGCCGCCGAACGCTCGCTCGCGGGCCTGCGCACGCGCCGCGCGTTCATCTCCGGCAACGGCCTCACCGCCGAACGCGGCCTGTCCACGCCCAACATGCAGGTCGCCAGCACCGACAGGGCCCTCGCCGCGTCCGCCGAAGAGGTCGTCGTGCTCGCCGACCACACCAAGATCGGCGTGAACACCATGGTCCAGACGGTCCCCGCCGACGAGATCGCCCACCTGGTCACCGGCGACGCCGCCCCCCAGGAGGAGCTGTACGAACTGAGCGCCCGAGGCGTCCGCCTCCACGTCGCCCGTCTCTAGGGGCGCTCCGCGTCCCGGACACGGACCACGGAGGCGCCGGGAGAGCCGGTCTGCGCCGGCACCTCATCGACCATCAGGTGAACCGACCGGGACCACCGAGGTGCTGAACGATCGTGTTCTCGTCGTTGCCCCCGTCGGACGTTCGCGTCCAGGCAGTCCTGGTCCACGGCCTCTGCGGCTCGGGCCAGGTGCTCGGCCTGGCGGTCGGGCGTTCACCATCGTTCCCAGTGCAGGACCTGGTCGCGTGGGACGCGGGGCGCGGGTTTGAAGTCGGTGCCGATCGTGTAGGCGAGCGGGATGAACGCGGCGAGCATGACCTCGTCGTAGGGGACGCCCAGTACGGCGGCGAGTTCGTGTTCCAGGGGTCCTTGGGCGGTGGTCCACGTGGTGCCGAGGCCGCGGGCGCGGGCGGCGAGCATGAAGCTCCAGGTCGCGGGCAGGATGGACCCCCATGTGCCGGATTGGACGGCCGGCGAGGCGTGGTCGGTGCGTCCTTCGATGGCGGGAATGACGAACGCCGGGACGCGGTGGATGTTGCCGGTCAGGTGCCGTAGCCCGTCGAACACGCCCTGGGTGGAGCGTGGAGCATGGTTCATGCGGCGGATGTCGTGTTCGTTCAGTGGTTGCCCCTCCGCGGCGGCGAGCGCGCGGCGGAAGATGTCGCCCACCTTGCGGCGCAGGCGCGGCTCGGTGACCACGATGAAGTGCCAGCGTTGCCGGTTGCGTCCGGTGGGCGCCTGGGTGGCCAGGTCGATGCACTCCTCGATGAGCCGGCGCGGGACGGGCCGGTCGAGGTCGAGCCGCTTGCGGACGGCCCGGGTGGTGGACAGTAGTTCGTCGGGGGTCAGGTCGAGGGTCATCGCGGTGCTCCTCATGCTCGGGTGAAGGTCGGTGCGGTGGTCGCCGGTTCGCCGGCCGGGGGTACGGCTCGGGCCCGCAGACCGAGGTAGGCGGCGGTACCAGCGGGTCCCGCCGGTACCTCGATCGCCACGAAGGCGCCCAGCAGCACGAGCGCCGCCACACCGGCGGGCCGGCTGGTCCCGGTGAGTGCGTAGACCAGCAGCAGGACGCCACCGGTGACAGCGCCGGCGCCCGCCGTGTCGAATCCGGTGCGCGGGTCAGGTGGTGCGTCCGGCCGGGATCACCCTGAGGGCGACGGCGAGCACGAGCAGCGCGACGGGCACTGGCAGGAAGAACACCAGCCGCCAGCTCACCTCGGTGAGCAGCACGGAGGCCGGACATCAGCACTCCACCTTTGAGTAGACGATCTACAACAAGACGGAACCGTATGACCGCAAATGATCTGCTGTCAAACAATTGGCTGGCAGATTGTTCTGGTAGCCTCGGGGGGACCGACAGTGCAGGAGACCCATGCCTTCCAAGCCCGCCCGGCCGGCGTACTTCCCGACGCTGGCGGTCGAACGCCCGGACATTGCGATGTGCCGAGCCTCGGCGTACCTGGCCCGCGCCGCCGACGCCCACGCCGCGCGGCACGGCCTCGGCGTCGGTCAGCACCTGGTACTCAAGATGCTCGACACCGTTGGCCCCTGTTCCCAGCAGGTGCTCAGCGAGGAACTGCGGATCGACCGCAGCGTCATGGTGAGTGTGTGCGACGACCTGGAGCAGTCCGGCTTCGTCCGCCGCGAACGCAACCCCGACGACCGCCGCTCCTACGCCGTCACGATCACCGACGAGGGCCGCGAACGCCTCGCCGGGGCCGAGGGCACCGTCTCCTCCTACCTGGAAGAAACCTTCGCCCCTCTCACCACCAGCGAACGCGCCCAGCTCACCGCCCTGGTCGGCAAGCTCATGCAGCTCTGATCTCGGGGCAGGGGAGGACTACGCGTTGGTCGGCCCTGGCGCGTGCTCCATCGGCTCCGGCGGTTCGCCCCTGCCAGGGCCGCCCAGCTCCGGAACCTCCCGTCGGAGCCGCAGACCAGGTCGGCGCACCGGACCGGTCGGCAGGTTCGCGCGGCGCGGGCACTCTACCGGCGTCAGAACAGGCACTGAACAGGTCACCGGCACTACTCGGCTGGTGCCCCAACCCCTGCCCGCGCCCTTGCGCACAGCGCGGGCCCGGCCTTTCCCTTTTTCGGTATCGGGTCAGCGTCCGGGGCCGCGGATGCCGTCGAGCACGAGCGTGACGTGTCTGCGCCAGCCGTCGGCGCCGGTCATGTTCGCCATGGCGCCACGGGTGATGAGGATGAAGTCATCGGCGCGGAAGTCCGCACGGAGGCGGCCGGCGTCGACGGCGCGCCGCACGATGCGTTCGGTGATCGCGGCGAAATCCGTCTTCTCGGCGGCGATGTCGCTCCAGCTCGGCTCTTCCGGGCCGAGGAGCGCGAAGCGGAACGCGGCGTCGGCCTGTGCGGACTCCAGGTAGCCGTAGAGCAGCGTCTCGAACGCCGCCCAGGGATCCTCGGCCTCGTCGGCGGTGCGGGCGAGGGCGGTCATCGCCTCGAACCGGCGGCCGATGATCGCCGCGAGTAGCGCCTGCTTGTCGGCGAAGTGCCGGTAGAGGGTGCCGACGCCCAGGCCGGCGCGCTCGGCGATCTCGTCCATCTGCACGGCGTCGCCTCGCTGGGCGAACAGCTCGCCGGCGGTGTCGAGGACGGCCTCGCGGTTGCGCCGTGCGTCGGCGCGCAGCGAGCGTTCGGGAGCGGTCATGGTCACCTCACTCTAGTTGACGCCCCACCGAGGCCGCTCCTATATTCGGAACCGGAGTTCATGTTCATGTTAGAGGAGATTCGATGATCGTCGTCACCACACCGACAGGGCAGATCGGCGGCCGGCTGGTCCGCCGGCTACTCGACCAGGACAAGGAGGTCCGGGTCATCGCCCGTGACGCCTCGCGTCTGGATGACACGGTCCGCGAGCGAGTCGAGACCGTCGAGGGCTCCCACGACGATCCCGCCGTGCTCGACAAGGCGCTGCCGGGGGCCGAAGCGCTGTTCTGGCTCGTCCCGCCGAACCCGCGAGCGCCGAGCGCCGAGGAGCACTATCTCGGTTTCGCCCGGGCGGGCGCCGCCGCCATCGCCCGCCACGGTGTCGGCCACGTCGTGGGAGCGTCCAGCGCCGGGCACGGCTGGCAGACCCCGGCGGGCGTCTTGTCGGCGGCCTTCGCGATGGACGCCGAACTCGGCACGTCCGGTGCGGCGTACCGGGCGTTGTCCATGCCGTTCTACATGGAGAACCTCCTCCGGCAACTCGACGCGATCCGCGGGCGGGGGGCGTTCTCCCTGACCTGTGCGGGTGACGTGCCGCTGGCGCTGATCGCGACGCGGGACATCGCCGGCACCGCCGCCGACCTGCTCACCGATCGGTCCTGGACCGGGCAGGAGAACCTCCCCGTGTTCGGCCCCGACCGGCTGACCCCTGACGGTATGGCCGAGGTGATCAGCGAGGAGCTCGGGCGTCCGGTCGCCTACCGGCGCATGAGCGTCGACGACTACGCGTCGCTGCTCCGCTCCCGGGGCGCCGGCGACCGGACGGTCAAGGACGTGACCGAGGCCTTCGCCGCACAGGACCACGGCATCTACGACGCGGACTGGGCGATCGCCGAGCCCACCCCCACGGACTTCCGCACCTGGTGCAGGGAGGTGCTCAAGCCGGCCGTCGACACCCCGGCCTCCTGACACCTCTGAGGCTCACGGGACGCGGTCGGCGCGGGGAGCGGGCCGGGTCAGCGGCCGTTCATTCTGAGGACCGCGACGGCGCGGACGGTGGTGTGGCCACGCCACTCCAGCTCCGCGGCCGGGGAGTAGCTGGTGAAGTCCACGGCCCATCCGCCGTCGGGCCGCTGTCCGCGCTCCAGCCGGTCGAGGTCGTCGGCGACGGCGCGGTCATCGAGCAGGGCGCGTACGGGACGGCCCGGTTCGGGGGCGAAGTCGAGCAGGTGAAGCGTCTCTCCCTCGGCTCCTCCGGCGACCGGGACCGCGCCGTCCGGCGGCACGTACGGGGCGAGGTGTTCGAGGAGCTCATGGGCCTCGGGGTGGGAGTCGGCGACGTCGAGGAACTGGAGCGCGAACGACAGGACGTAGGCGAAGGGAGCCTCGTCGATGGCGCGGATCGCCTCGAAGCAGTATCGCGTGGCCGTGGCCAGCCACGGATGGTCCCTGAGGTTCTCATCCGACCGGGCGGCCCGATGCGCCTGGGCCGCGACCGCGGCGGTGATCTGCAGGGAGGACTCCCGCGGGTTCGCCTGCACCCAGAACGGCGCACAGGCGGTGGGGTCGCCGAGGGGCAGCGCGAAGGGCAGCCCGCCGTCGGGCAGGGTGACGGACTGGAGCCAGTCGAGAAGAGCGACCGCGTGCGGCGAGGTCGCGGGAGCCGCGTCGGCGATGGCCTCGAGCGCGTGGAGGGCGCCGCCCGGCTGGCTTTCGCGCGCGCGAAGATCGGGCTCGAGCCCCCACCCGTAGCCGCCGTCGGGATTCCGGTAACCGCCGATCGCGGCGAGGACGGCCGCGCGGGTGTCCGCGGTGTCGTTGCCGCGGGCCAGTTCGAATCGGCGCCTGTCGAGGACGCGCCCGTACGCTGCCATGAACGATGCCGCCCGGCTGAGGTCGATGCTCATGACCGAGACGATGCCATGGCGCCGCCGCCCCTCGATTGGACGAATCGGCCACCGCCGATGCGTCTCACCTCAGCAGGGCACCCGGGGTGGCTCCGGCGAGGCGACGGGCCTCCCGGCTGAGGTGTGCCTGGTCGAAGTAGCCCGCGGTCGCGGCGGCCTCGCTCAACGCGGTGCCCGTACGGGCCAGCTGAAGGGCGTACTGGAATCGGTGGATGCCCATCAGCGTCTTCAGGCCGTAGCCGAACAACCGGTCGCCGGTCCGTCGCAGCGTACGGTCCGACAGGCCGTGGTCGGCGGCGATCTCCCGGACGGACCGGCGGCCTCGTGCGGCGCGGTCGAGCGAGGCGGCCAGGCGGAGGACGGACGGGTCCGGGGCCGCCCGCCGCCAGAGCGCCAGGAGGACGCGTTCGAGCATCACGGGGACGTCGTCGTCGGCCGAGGCGAGTGCCTCGCCGGGCACCGGAGCGAGGTCGGCCAGGTCGACGCGGTGGTCGGTCAGCTCACAGGCGGGAACACCGAGCAGCGCGTGCGCGACGCCGGGCGGGAGGCGCAGGCCCCACGTCGCGGCGCCGGGACGGGTCGCGACGGCCACGGTGGCCGTGTCCGGGCCGGCGACCACGAGACGATCTTCGTACCACATCAGGTCCATGACGCCGTCGGGGACGACGCGCTGTTCGTCGCCGGCGGCGACATTCCGCCACATCGTCGCTCCGGCGAAACGCCCAGGCCACTCCGCGTACCCCGACACCCCACGTCACCTCCTGACCGAACAATCTAACGGCCGGGTACGGAGGCGACCGGCCGGTCTCCCCGGGTGCGGAGCCAGTACGAGCGGGCGGCGACGGCCAGCGCGACGCCGTAGAGGCCGAAGGCGCCGAGACCGATCCAGCTCACCACCAGGGCGTCCGCCGAGGTGGGGAAGTCCCCGCGCGGCACGGTGACGACGCCGGCCGTGCCGAGGGCGGCGTAGCCCACGCCGGCGATCCCGTACGGGGCGAGCGTCGCGGCGCCGAGCAGGGCGGGCGCCAGCGGCAGCCAGCGGGGCACCCGCCGCCCCCGCAGCCCGAGAGCCCAGCGCGGGAAACGCAGCCCCCACGGGTACACCAGCCCGAAGATCAGGAAGATGCCGAGCGCGGCGAGCAGCGCGGTGGCGTCCACGCCCCACGACTCCAGCGTCAGCCACAGGCCGGAGGTGCCGTTGCGCCGGGCCGCGGCGAGCATCCGCGCGCCGTCCATGCCCGCGAACGTGCCACCCGTCGCCCAGACCGTCTTCATCGCCGCGTACGGGACGAACGCCAGCGCCCCGGCCCAGGCGACCATCCGTACGCGCCGGGAGGCGGGTGCGGGCGGTTCACCCGTCGCCGCGGGCCCGGCCGGCCGGGGACGGCGGGCGGACACGGCGAGCAGGACCGTGCCGGTCGCGGCGAGCGCGTGGCCGCTGGCCGCCGCCGTACCGTCCATGCCCTCGCCGAAGAGCAGAGTGACCACGTCCATCAGCAGGCCGAACGCGCACACGGCGGAAAGCCCGCAGGCTCCCCACAGCAGGGCGCGCGCACGGGAGAGGACGGCCGCGGCCGCCGCCCCGGCCACCGCCACCACGGCCCAGTCCAGCCCGGCCGGTCCGGGATGCGGGCCCCGGGTGAACAGGGGAGTCCGGGTCGACGCGCAGACCACGCCGAACCCGCCGTACACCGACGCCCACGCCAGTGCCGCCGGCCTCACCCACGATCGTTCGCTTCGCACCCCTCAACGTTGGCGGCGTGCGGCCGCGAGCGTCTCCCCACGCCGGGGGATCCGCCTCCCCTGGCCGGGTGATCCTGAGACGGACGGCCGTCTCGGTTGACCGGAGGCGACCGCAGGGGCAACTATTCGTATCGTCAGGGGGCGACCGGTCCGGGCGAGCGCGGGAGGACTCTCGTGGTACGACCAGCCCTCGAGGCCGCGGCGATCGTCAAGGGCTTCTCCGGCGTGCTCGCCCTCGATCACGTCTCGCTGTCCGTCGCCCCGGGCGAGGTGCACGCGCTCGCCGGGGAGAACGGCGCGGGCAAGTCGACCCTCGTGAAGATCCTCACCGGCGTGCACCGGCCCGACGGCGGGCGGCTGCGCCGAGACGGCGAGCCACTCGCCCTCGACGGTCCCCTCGGCGCGCGGCGCGCCGGCATCCGGGCCGTCCACCAGGACGACAGCCTCATCCCCTCGATGAGCATCGCCCGCAACCTGTTCCTCGGGGAGGAGCCGCGCGGGCGGTTCGGCCTCATCGACACCGCGCGGATGCACCACCGGGCCGCCGAGATCCTCGCCGCGTACGGCCTGCGCGCCGACCCGCGGCGTCCCCTGGCCTCGCTCGGCGCGGGCGCGCAGAAGCTCGTCGCCCTGGCCCGTGCCGTCGCGGCCGGCGCCCGGGTCATCGTGCTGGACGAACCCACCGCCGTGATGGAGCCGCCCGAGATCGAGACGCTCTTCCGGGTCATCGAGGAGCAGCGCGCGCGGAACCGGTCGGTGCTCTACGTGAGCCACCGGCTCGAAGAGCTGTACGAGATCTGCGACCGGGTCACCCTGCTGCGCGAGGGCAAGGTCGTGCACACCGGTCCGCTGACCGCGCTCGCCCGGCCCGGCCTGGTCTCGCTCATGCTCGGCCGGCCGCCCGTACGGCTCCCGGCGGCGCACCCGGGCGAGGCGCACGAGCGGCCGGACGACCCGCCGTACCTGCGCGCCACCGGGCTGACCCGGCGGCACGCGCTCGCCGACGTCTCGATCGAGCTGCGCCAGGGCGAGGTGCTCGGGCTCGGCGGGCTGCTCGGCGCCGGCCGTACGGAGACGGCCAAGGCCATCGCGGGCGCGCTGACGCTGGACTCCGGGCAGGTGACGGTCGCGGGCGCGCCGCTGCGCAACCGGTCCATCACCGGCGCCATCCGCGCCGGCGTCAGCCTGCTGCCGGAGAACCGCAAGGCCGAGGGCATCATCGGCAGCCTGTCGATCCGCGACAACATCAGCCTGGCCGCGCTGCCCCGGCTGTCGCGGTTCGGGGTCGTCTCCACCGCGCGCATCGACCGGATCGTGGAGACGTTCATGCGGCGGCTGCAGATCAAGGCGGCCTCGCCGCAGCAGCGGGTCGACGAGCTGTCCAGCGGCAACCAGCAGAAGGTGCTGCTGGCCCGCTGGCTCGCCATGCAGCCGAAGGTGCTGCTGCTCGACGAGCCGACCCGCGGCATCGACGTCGGCGCCAAGGCCCAGCTCCAGGACCTGCTGGACGAGCTGGCCGTGGGCGGCCTCGCCATCCTGCTGATCTCCTCCGACCTGGAGGAGCTGGTCAGCGGCTGCGACCGCGTCGTCGTGCTGCGCGACGGAGCTGTCGCGGCCGAACTGACCGGCCCGGAGGTCACCGAGGAGGGCATCATCGCCGCCATGGCCTCGGCACGCACGCCGGTCAAGAATCCTTAGCTCGCCCGTCCCGGCAGGAGCCCGCCCGCCTGCCGTCGTTCATCGTCAACGGATCCTGGGGGCGGAATCGCCGTGAGGCTAGGCGCCGAGGGCGCCCGACACGGCGGTGCGCAGGGCGTGCCGGCGGCGTTCGTGGTCTCTATCGGGATCGCCGGGTCCGGCGACCACGGACCAGCCGGCCGCGGACCAGGCCAGGGCCATCGCGGTCACCAGCGCCAGCACGTCGGCCGGATCGAGGTCGGCGGTGACGGCGCCGGTCCGCTGCGCCTCCGCGATCGCCTGAACCTTCCAGGCGCCCGCGCCGCCCCCGGCCGCGAGTCCGTCGGCTCCCACGCCTTCGAGCCGTGCCCAGGTGACCAGGCGGAACAGCTCGGGTCGTGCGACGGCCGCGTCGTACAGGCCGGCCGCGTAGCCGGGGAGGTCGTCCGGGGTGAAGGGGGTGGCGTCCACGACGGCGTCGGCGTGCATGCGGTACACGGCGTGGAAGAGCCCGAGCTTGTCGCCGAAGTAGGCGTAGATCTGCGCCTTGTTCACGCCGGCGGCGCTCGCGATGCGGTCGACTCTGGCGCCGGCGATGCCGTGGGCGGCGAAGTCGGCCGTCGCCGCGGCGAGCAGCCGCCGGCGGGTGGCCTCGGCGTCGCGGACGTGCATGAGGGGAGCTTACCAACCAGTTGTTTACTTCGCGGCGAAGCGGTAGCTTCCAACTAAACAGTTAGTTGCGATCCATGGAGGACGACGTTGACGACGCATGCGTACGCGGTCGAACGGGCGCGCGGGCCGGTTCAGGTGCTCGAATACGAGCCGGCGCCCCTGGGGCCCCTGGAAGTCGAGGTCGCGGTGACGCACTGCGGCGTCTGCCAGACCGACGTCGGCATGATCGACGACGAGTGGGGCATCTCGGCGTTCCCGGTCGTCGCGGGGCACGAGGCGGTCGGCGTGATCACGGCGCTCGGCGACGCCGTGGACCGTACGCGCCTGACCGTCGGGCAGCGGGTGGGCGTCGGGGCGACCGCGGGCGCGTGCTTCGCGTGCGAGTGGTGCCTCGACGGCCGGCAGCACCTGTGCCCGGACAAGGACAACACGGCGGTCCGCGGCGCCGGCGGCGGGTTCGCCAGCCACGTCCGCGCGAGCGACTGGCGATACGTCCATCCCATCCCCGACGTCATCCCCTCCGCGCAGGCGGGGCCGCTGCTGTGCGCCGGGACGACGGTGTTCACGCCGCTGCTGCGGCACGGTGTGCGGCCGACCGACCACGTCGCGGTCGTGGGCGTCGGCGGCCTCGGCCACCTGGCGATCCAGTTCCTCGCCAAGTGGGGATGCCACGTCACCGCCGTCTCCTCCACCCCCGGCAAGGAGAGCGACGCCCGACGGTTCGGCGCGCACGACTTCGTCGTGCCGGGGGAGGGCGACGGGCTGTCGCGCGTCGCGAACACGTTCGACTTCGTCCTGTCGACCGTCTCGGCGGACCTGCCGTGGGACGACTACGTGAGGACCTTGCGCCCCCACGGCACACTCTGCGTCGTCGGGATGCCCGACGAGCCGCTGAAGGTCCACCCGCAGAGCCTGCTGCCCGGCGAGCGATCCGTCGTCGGCGGTGTCACGGGCCCGCCGGCGCAGATCCGGCTCATGCTCGACTTCGTGGCCCGGCACGGCATCCGGCCGGCCGTGGAGACCTTCCCCGTCGCACGCATGGACGAGGCGCTCGACCACGTACGGCACGGACGCGCGCGCTACCGCGCCGTACTGGAGTTCTGACCGGCCGCCGGCTCAGCGGCGCAGGGTGGTCTCCCGCTCCACGCGTGACAGCTTTTCGGGGTTGCGTACGGCGTACAGACCGGTGATGAGGCCGTCGTCGACGCGTACCGCCAAGACGGTGTCGATCTCGCCGTCCAGCCGGATCGTCAACGCGGGCTGGCCGTTGACCCGGGCCGGTCGCAGCGACGCCGCGGCGGCGATCCTGGCCAGTACGGCGGCCACGCGGCCGGCGCCCACGACGGGATCCAGCGCGGCCCGCACGACGCCGCCACCGTCGGTCAGCAAGACGACGTCCGGCGCGAGGATGTCCAGCAGATCCCGCAGGTCACCGGTTTCGACGGACCGTTGGAAGGCCTGGAGCGCGGCCTGGGTCTCGGCCGGGGAGACGACGTCACGCGGGCGGCGGGCGGCGACGTGCGCCCGTGCCCGGTGGGCGATCTGGCGAACGGCGGCCGGGCGCTTGCCGACGGCTTCGGCGATCTCGTCGTAGTCCAGGTCGAACACCTCGCGCAGCACGAACACCGCCCGTTCGATCGGCGCGAGAGTCTCCAGAACCAGCAGCATCGCCATCGAGACGCTGTCGGCCAACTCGACGTCATCGGCCACGTCGGGCGCGGTCAGCAGCGGCTCGGGCAACCAGGGCCCGACATAGGACTCCTTGCGACGGCGGAGCGTACGCAGCCGGATCAACGCCTGCCGGGTGACGATCCGGACCAGGTAGGCCCGCTGATCGCGCACTCCGTCCAAATCGACGCTCGCCCACCGCAACCACGTCTCCTGCAGAGCGTCCTCGGCGTCCGCGGCCGAACCGAGCATCTCGTACGCGACGGTGAACAGCAGGTTGCGGTGAGCGACGAACGCCTCAGTGGCGGTGTCCCCGCGGTCCCCGTGCGCAGGCGGGCCGGTGTCGTCCACTGCGTGCTCGGTCATATCCGGCTCCTGCCTGTCGACTCTCGACGTTGCCACACGCATCAGATGCCGCCGGCCCCCATTCTGTGACAGCCGCGTCTGTGGCGTGCGTCACGCGAGTGGGGTGTCACAGGGCCCGGGCCGCCGGCATCTCCTGTTCGACCGGCACAACAGTAAGGAGCACACGATGACTGCTCGTCTTGATCTCTTCGGCAGTCCCACCGCGACCGCTGCCAAGGCCGCCGGGCACTTCGGCCTGGCGAGCAGGACGATCCTGGCGGAGTCGACGTTGCCCGCCGCGACCCAGAAGCTCGTGCTGCTGCGCGCGAGCCAGATCAACGGCGACGGTTACGCCACCGACGTGTGGAGCAAGAACGCCACGCACGCCGGGGAGACCGCCACCCGCGTCAACCTGGTCGCGGCGTGGCGCGAGTCCGCGGTGTTCACCGACGCCGAGCGCGCCGCCCTGGAGCTGACCGAGCAGGGCACTCGCATCGCCGATGCGGCCGGTGGCGTCACCGACGAGGCCTGGGCGAACGCCGCCGAGCACTACGACGAGGACCAGCTGTCCGACCTGGTGATGCTCATCGCCCTCATCAACGCCACCAATCGGATGAGCGTCGTCGTCCGGCAGCGCGGTGGCGACTACCGGCCCGGCCACCTCGGATGACTCATCCACAGCCGGCATCCCCTTCATCGAACACCGAGGAGCACGTCATGGAATCCCGTTTCGACCTGATGGCCAACCAGCTCGGCGCGAAAATCGCCAAGCGGATCTACAACGTCGCCCTGGCCATCGTCCAGTCGCCGCTGCCCGAGACCACCCAGAATCTGGTGATGCTGCGCGCCAGCCAGATCAACGGCTGCGGTTTCTGCGTCGACTACCACACCAAGGACGCCACGGCCGTCGGCGAGACCGCGGTCCGCCTCAACCTCGTCGCCGCCTGGCGCGAGTCCACGGTGTTCACCGAGGCCGAGCGCGCGGCGCTGGCGCTCACCGAGGAAGGCACCCGGATCGCCGACGCCCACCCCGGCGTGTCGGACGAGACCTGGGCCCGGGTCCGCGAGCACTACGACGACGACCAGATCGCCGCACTGGTCTCGCTTATCGCCATGATCAATGCCAGCAACCGGCTCAACGTGATCGTCCGCAACCCCGGCGGCTCCTACGAGCCCGGAAAGTTCGCCGACCTGGCCGGCTGACCGGCCGGCGGGACCTGTCAGCCGCTCTTCCGGCGGCGGCAGGTCTCGCCGTTCCCCACGCCGGACAGTACGGATCACCGTGCTCTCAGGGGGTGATCCGCCACTCCAGGATGCCGCCGGAGACCCCGGCGCCGAGCTGCGCCTCGATCCGGAACCCGGTCGAACGCACGGGCGTGAACGTGGTGCGGTTGTAGGTGTCGCGCGCGGTCCCGTACGGCGAGGGGTCCTCGACCGGCCGCCACGTGCCGCCGTCGCGGTACAGCAGGCGCCACGACACCGGCACCCGGCACTGTCCCTGCCCGGTGTCGTCGAACCAGTACACCTCGGTGGCCGAGGCCGTGACCGGCTCGTCGTAGTCGTACTGGACCCACTCCAGGCTCCCGGTGTGGTCCCACCAGGTGAACCGCGGGATCGACTGGTCGCCGGAGCTCGACGGCGAGACGCCGTCGTACAGCGCCTCGGTCGTGTCGCCGGACCACAGGTGCGAGGCCGTGGCGATCGGCGGCACGACCCAGGTGTGGGCGTCCGGCCCGTGGCCGATCACCGGGAACGTCGTGATCCGCAGGCGCGCCGCGCCCATCGGGACCAGGGTGATCGTCTCCAGCGGCTCGTCCGACCGCGCCGGGCCGTCCTGCAGCGGGCGTACGACGTTCTCGTCGTCGGCCCGCCACTGCGGGATGCGGCGGGCCTTGGCGCGCAGCTCGATCGGCACGCCGCGGCGTGTGAACGGGTCGCCGGTCGCGGCCCGGCGCCGGACGCCGAACGACGAGCCGTCCAGGCCGTAGTTCCACGGCGACCCGGCACCGACCTCGTACTCGGGCCACGACGAGGTGCCGCCGGACCGCCGCCACTTCTCCTCGATCGCCAGGGAGAACGTCAGCGGCCCGTACGAGACCGAGGTCGCCCCGCGGTTCCACGTACGGGTGGTGGCGCGCATCGGCAGGCGCAGCTCGACACGGTCGCCGGATCGCCACAGGCGCGAGACGACGGCGTAGCAGGGCGGCGCCGCCTTCAGCGGGAGCGTCTCGCCGTTCACCCGCAGGACCGGCCGGTCGCACCAGCCCGGGATCCGCAGGTAGAGCGGGAAGGAGACCGGCCGCGGCGTGGACAGGCGCAGCGTGACGGTCTCCTCGAACGGGTAGCCGGTCTCCTCGGTGACGGTCACGGCCGTGCCGTCGGCGCCGACCTTCGCCGTCACCTCCGAGGCCGCGTACAGCGAGGCGGCCAGGCCCGCGTCGTACGTCGCGAGCCACAGCTCCTCGGCGTAGTAGGGCCAGCCCATGCCGTAGTTGTGCGGGCAGCAGCGGTACTGGTGGATGCCCGGTTTGTAGGCCTGCATGGCGAAGTCGTTGTCGAACTGGCCGTGGGTCTTGGCGACGTCGTTCAGGTCGATCGAGTTGGCGCTGGTGATGTAGTGCGTGCCCTTCTGGGCGGGGTCGAAGGCCGCGGGCAGCGAGTTGACCGCGATCTCCTCGCAGCGGTCGGCCCAGACCGGGTCGCCGGTGATCCGCGTCAGCAGCTCGAAGCTGTGCATGAACTCCACGAACCCGCAGGTCTCAAAGCCCTGCCGGGGATCGGTGAAGTAGGGCCGGCAGTTCTCGTCGCCGGCGAACCCGCCTCCGGGGAACCTCCCGTAGGTGCCCATCACGGTGGCGTAGTCGCGGTACGTGGCCGCGCGCAGCGCCGGGTCGCCCGCCAGCACGCCGTACTGCAGCGGCTCGCGGAAGCCCTGGGCGAGGTTGACGTTGTGCCAGGTCGGGATCCCGTTCACGTAGTCGGCCGACCCGGCGTGGATCGTGCGGACGAGGTCGAGCAGCCACGCCTCGCCGGTGCGGTTGTAGGTCCAGTAGACGCTGTCGATCGTGTCGCCCCACCGGTACGCGCCCCAGCCGCGTCCGAACACCGCGGACGGCTGGGCGTGCTGGAACGCGAAATACCGAGTCAGGAATGGGACGATCCGGTCGTCTCCGGTCGCGTCGGCGTAGGAGCGCAGCGCGTCCAGCACCGGCATGTGCGGCCAGAAGTCCGGACCGCCCTCCAGCGAGGTGCGCAGCGAGGCGGGGCCGAAGAAGCCGTCCGGCTGCTGCGCGGCGAGGATGCCGTCGATCCAGCGCCGGGCCTCGTCGCGCACGCGACGGTCGCCGGTGACCAGCCCGAGGTCGGAGAAGCCGCGCAGCCAGTACGGCAGCTCCTCCCAGCCCTCCTTCGCCGGGTCGACCCAGCCGTTCGTCTCGTACACCAGATAGTCCGACACCTCGGTCATGCGGCCGTTCAGGCCCTCGACCTGGAGATCGAGCTGGCGTCGCAGCCAGCCGCCGGGCCGTACGCTGCCGGGTGGCAGCCGCAGGAAGGGTTCGGGGCGCAGCGGGTCCCGGTTCGGCGTGTAGTGCCCGCCGGCCGAGGGCGCCTCGACCGTGCGCACGATCCGTACGCCGTCGCGGCGTTCCGCGGCGGCCGGCCGCGTCACCGCCGGTCCGATGAGGGCGCCGCCACCGGCCGCGAGGCCGCGCCGCAGGAAGGTTCGTCGTTCCACGTGGACTCCCGTCGGGGGCGGGAGGGGCCGCCGGGCGGCCCCTCCCGTGGCTCACTTGCCGGACTGGTAGAGCTGTCCGACCTCGTCGGCCGACAGGGCACGGTCGAACATGTGCACCTGGTCGATGGCGCCGGGCCAGAAGTCGACCGGGTTGCCGCCGAAGCGGCCGCGGCCGATCACGGTGTGGCCCGTCGAGGCGTCACCGAGGCAGGCCGCCGCGGTGCCGGCCTTCTGGCCGTTGACATAGAGGGTGAGTGTGCCGCTCGCCGCGTCGCGGACGCCGACCAGGTGGTACCACTGCCCGGTCTGCGGCGCGGACGGTGCGAGGGCCCGGACGCCGGCGAAGCTGAAGGCGAACCGGTTGTCCTGCCCGGAGTACTGCAGGTAGAAGGCGCTGTTGGTGTCGCCGTCCTGGCTCACCGCCGTGGCGAAGGAGCCGAGCCGGTCCAGCTTCACCCAGGCCGAGACGCTGTAGTTCCCGGTCGTGTCCAGGATCGCCGCGCCCGTGTCGGCGTACTGGTTCGAGCCGTTGAACTGCAGCGCCGATCCCGCGTGCCCCGTCGTCCAGGCGGGGCCGTTCACCAGGGAGGCGTCGTGCGTGCCCACGGTGTCCTCGGTGACCGTGCCGGAGCCCTCGTCGAGCGGGTAGAAGCTCACGCCGTCGAGTCCGGGCGTGCCGGGCGGGTAGGTCGTGCCGTCGCCGGCGCCGACCGAGCCGGACGCCTTGATCAGCGCGAGGTTCGCGGCGCGTACCTGGTCGGCGCCGGGTTTGAGCACCCGGCGGTCGTAGGTGTAGATGCCGTTCAGCTCGTCCTCGACGTCGGTGATCTGCGTGTACACCGACGCGGAGACGCCGCACCGCTGCTCGACCTTCAGCAGCTGGCCCTGCAGCTCGGTGTAGCGGCGGGTGAGGGTGGCCTGGTCCGGCTCCATCTCGTACGCGAAGCCGTTCGCCGGGTCGAACATGTGGCCGTCGACCTTCAGCCCGAGGCCGCCGTACTCCCCGTCCACGGCCGCGCGGACGCCCTGCTGGACGGGAGTGCCCGGCCCGACGTAGGTGTGGTTGTCGTAGATGTCGCCCTCACCGTTGTCGGGCAGGGAGTCGCAGCAGTTGACGCCGCTGTCCGCGTTCACGAGCCGGCTGGGGTCCCAGGACTTGATCTCGCTCACGACGCGGCCGGGCTCGTACTCGCCCCAGCCCTCGTTGAAGGGCACCCACGTCACGATCGAGGGGTGGCTGCGGTGCTGGTCGACGACCGCGTGCAGCTGGCTCTCGAACTGCGCCTTCACCGTGTCCGGCGGCGTGTGCGAGGCGAACGTCGAGGGCATGTCCTGCCAGACGAGCAGGCCGAGCCGGTCCGCCCAGTAGTACCAGCGGTCGGGTTCGACCTTGACGTGCTTGCGGACCATGTTGAAGCCGAGTTTCTTGTGCGCCTCCAGGTCGAAGCGCAGCGCGGCGTCGGTCGGCGCGGTGTAGATGCCGTCCGGCCAGAACCCCTGGTCCAGGGTGCCGACCTGCATCACGAACTTCCCGTTGAGCAGCATGCGGACCTTGCCGTCCGGGCCCTTGCCGAGGCCGATCGAGCGCATGCCGAAGTAGGAGCCCGCCTCGTCCACGGGGCGGTGACGGTCGAGGATCCGCACCTTCAGCGTGTACAGGTACGGGTCGTCGGGGGTCCACAGGTGCGGGTGCGGGACGGGCAGCCTCAGCTCGGTCCCGGCCCGTCCGGTGACCCGGCCGACCTTCTTGCGGCCGGCGTACGCGGTGACCTCGACGGTCTGCGTGGTGATGCCGGAGGCCTGGACGCTCACGCGCAGCGCCTTCGCCGCGAGGTCGGGCGTCGCGTCGACCCGGTCGACGTGCGCGGAGGCGACCGGCTCCATCCACACGGTCTGCCAGATGCCCGAGGACGGGGTGTAGAAGATGCCGTCACCGGTCTGGCGCTGCTTGCCGACCGGCTGGCCGTCGATGTCGGTGGTGTCGTCGACGCCGACGAGGAGCTCCTGCGGGCCGCTGCCCTTCAGCGCGCCGGTGACGTCGGCGGAGAAGGAGTCGTACCCGCCGGTGTGCGTGGCGACCTTGGTGCCGTTGACGTAGACGGCCGTCTGGTAGTCCACGGCCTGGAAGTGCAGCAGCAGCCGGTCGCCGTGCCAGGAGCGCGGCACCGTGAACGTCCGGCGGTACCACATGTGGTCGACGTGCTTCTGGATCCCCGACAGCATCGACTCGACCGGGTACGGCACGAGGATCTTCTCCGGCAGGGTCTGCCCCGTCGGCGGCGCCTGGCCGGCGGCGGAGGCCTCGGCGAACTGCCAGGTGCCGTTGAGGTTCTGCCAGCGGGCGCGGGTCAGCTGCGGCCGGGGGTAGTCGGGCAGCGCGTTGGTCGGCGAGACTTCGTGGGTCCAGGGCGTGGTGAGCTGGGTCTGCGCCTTCGGCGCGTCCGCCGCGGCTCCGGCCGGCACGGCGGGTGCGGCGAGGGCGGTGACCAGCGCGAGAGCGAGGACGATGACGGAGGCCGGACCCCGGGGACGGGTCCGCGCTGTCCGGTGATGGGAGGATCTGCGCGCGTACAAGAGGAGGCTCCAATCTGCCGGTGGTCAGCGCCGGCGAGAGGCACGCGGGGCCAGATGCAGCATGAACGCCTCCGATCACAAATGCAATATTCAGATCGGTTTGCGGTCAACTTGCGATCGGTATTGACAGAACGAGATCGAGAATGGCTCAATACCGGCATCTCGTCCTCACCCTGGAAGGACAGCCCCATGACCCATCGCGTACGCGCGGCAGCGTTCGTCGCCCTCCTCACGCTCGCCGCGGCCGGCTGCGCCAAGTCCGAGGACGACAAGCAGGCCGGCGCCCAGGACACCGCGGGCCAGCAGCAGGTGGCGCAGACTCCGGCCGGCAACGTGCCGACGTGCACGATCGACAAGTTCGGCGCTCACAAGTTCGACCTCAAGAGCGGGGTGGTCGGCTTCTCGCAGTCGGAGAAGGAGGCCAACCCGTTCCGCATCGCGGAGACTCAGTCGATCAAGAGCGAGGCCAAGAAGCTCGGCATCGCGAACCTCAAGACGACGAACGGCCAGTCGCAGTTCAACAAGCAGATCAGCGACGTGCAGCAGCTCATCGCCCAGGGTGCGCAGGCGCTGGTCATCGCCCCGCTCAACTCCGACGGCTGGGAGCCGGTGCTCCAGCAGGCCGCCGCCAAGCACATCCCGATCATCACGGTGGACCGGCAGATCAACGCCACCGCCTGCAAGGACTACGTGACCTTCATCGGGTCGGACTTCTACACGCAGGGCAAGCGCGCCGCCGATCAAATGATCAAGGCGCTCGGCGGCAAGGGCAAGGTCGCGATCCTGCTCGGCGCCTCCGGCAACAACGTCACGACCGACCGCACCAACGGCTTCAAGGACGAGCTGAAGCAGAAGGCGCCCGGCATCCAGATCACCTTCCAGCAGACCGGCGACTTCGCCCGCGAGAAGGGGCAGCAGGTCACCGAGCAGCTCATCCAGAGCAACCCGGACGTGAACGGCCTGTACGCCGAGAACGACGAGATGGCCCTCGGCGCGGTCACCGCGCTCAAGGGCGCCGGCAAGAAGGCCGGCCAGATCAAGATCGTGTCGGTGGACGGCACCCGCAACGCGGTGTCGCAGATCCCGGGCGGCTGGATCTCCGCGGTCATCGAGTCCAACCCGAGGTTCGGGCCGCTCGCCTTCCAGACCCTGACCAAGTTCCTGAACGGCGAGGCCATCCCGCAGAAGGTGATCATTTCCGACCGCGAGTACGACGCGTCCAACGCGAAGCAGTCCGTCTCGTCGGCCTACTAAGGGGTGTCCGTGCCGGATGAGGAGGGTCCGCTGCTCGAGGTGAGCGGCGTCGTCAAACGCTTCACCGGAGTCCTCGCCCTCGACCGGGTCTCGCTGGAGCTGGCCCCCGGAGAGGTGCACGCGCTGGTCGGCGAGAACGGCGCGGGCAAGTCCACACTGATCAAAGTGATCACGGGCGTGTACCGCCCCGACGAGGGCACGATGCGCCTCGCGGGGCGGCCCGCCGACTTCGCCGGTCCCCTGGAGGCCCAGCGCGCGGGCATCCAGGCGGTCCACCAGGAGATCGGGCTGGTCCCGGCGCTGAGCGTGGCGCGGAACCTGCTCCTCGGCCGGGAGCCGCGCCGCCGGTTCGGCACCCTCGACGTCGGGCGCATGCACCGGGAGGCCGAGCGGATCCTGGCCTCCTACGGCATCGACGTCGACGTCCGCCGCCCGCTGCGGTCGCTGGGCGTCGGCGTACAGCAGATGGTCGCGCTCGCCCGCGCCGTCTCCGTCGACGCCCGCGTGGTCGTCATGGACGAGCCGACGTCGTCCCTGGAACCCCGCGAGGTGGAGACGCTGTTCGGCGTCGTCCGCCGGCTCCGCGAGCGGGCCGTCTCGGTGATCTACGTCAGCCACCGTCTGGACGAGCTGTACCGGATCTGCGACGGTGTCACCGTGCTGCGTGACGGCCGGGTCGTCCACCAGGGCCCGCTCGCCGACCTGGAACGGCTGCGGCTCGTCTCGCTGATGCTCGGGCGTCCGGTGTCCGACGTCCGCGCGGGCGGCGTCACCCGGTTCTCCGGTGGCCACGACGCCGCGCGTGAGACCCCCGTCGTCGAGGCGTCCGGCCTCACCCGCCGGCACGTCCTGGACGGCGTGTCGGTCGCGATCCGGCCCGGCGAGGTCGTCGGCCTCGGCGGCCTGCTCGGCGCGGGCCGTACCGAGACCGCCAAGGCGATCGCCGGCGCGCTGCCGCTCGACGACGGGCGGGTGACCGTGGCCGGCGCGCCGCTGCGCCGGGGCTCGGCCGCCGCGGCGGTCCGCGCGGGCGTGGCCCTGCTGCCCGAGGACCGCAAGTCCGAGGGCGTCATCGGCACCCTGTCGGTGCGCGAGAACATCGCGCTCGCGGCACTGCCCCGGCTGTCGCGCGCCGGCCTGGTCTCCGAGGCGCGCATCGACCGCATCGTGGAGACCTTCATGCGGCGGCTGCGCATCAAGGCCGCCGGACCGCACCAGCGCGTCGCCGAGCTGTCCGGCGGCAACCAGCAGAAGGTCCTGCTCGCGCGCTGGCTCGCCACCGAGCCGAAGATCCTGCTGCTGGACGAACCGACGCGCGGCATCGACGTCGGGGCCAAGGCCGAGGTCCAGGCCCTGATCGACGAGCTCGCCCGCGACGGGCTGGGCGTGCTGCTGATCTCCGCCGACCTGGAGGAACTGGTCGAGGGCTCGGACCGCGTCGTGGTGTTGAAGGACGGCGCGGTCGTCGGCGAGCTCAGCGGCGGCGACCTCACCGAGGAACGCGTGATGACGACGATCGCCGACGCCGGGGGAGGCGTGAGCCGATGACCGAAACCGCCGGGAGGCCCGCGACGATGACCGACACCGCCGGGAGAGGCTCGCGACGATGACCGATATCGCCGGGGGAGGCCCGGGACGATGACCGATACCGCCGCCGTACCCGTCTCGCGGCTCGACCGTGGCCGCCTGCTCGCGTGGCTGCAGGACTACGGCGTGTACGCCGCGATCGCCGCGCTCGTCCTCGTCAACATCGCGATCACCCCGCGGTTCCTGTCGCTGGAGAACCTGCGCACCCAGCTCGTCCAGGTGGCGCCGGTCGTCATCGTCTCGCTCGGCATGGCGCTGGTGATCGGCACCGAGGGCGTCGATCTGTCGGTCGGCTCGGTGATGGCGCTCACCGCCGCCCTGATCCCGCTCTATCTCGGGTACGGCGTCGTGCCCGCCGTCGTGGCCGGGCTGCTCGGTGGTGTCGCGGTCGGGCTGGTCAACGGCTCGCTCGTCGCGTTCGTCGGCGTGCAGCCCATCGTCGCGACGCTCGCGCTGTTCGTCGGCGGGCGGGGCATCGCGCTCGTCGTCGCGGGCGGGCAGCTCAAGGACATCCACGACCAGACGCTGCTGGACCTCGGCTCCTCCAGCCTGCTCGGCGTTCCCCTGCCGGTGGTGGTCGCCGTCGTCCTCACCGTCGTGGTCATGGCGGTGGTGCGCCGCACGACGTTCGGCCGGCGGTTGGTGGCCATCGGCGGCAACCGTACGGCGAGCGAGCTGTCGGGACTGCCCGTACGGCGCGTCCTGCTGCTCGTGTACGTGGTGTCGGGCCTGCTCGCGGCCGTGGCCGGCACGCTCGCCACGGCCCGGTTGCAGGCGAGCGACCCGTCGTCGCTGGGCCTGCTGATGGAGCTGTCGGCGATCACCGCGGTCGTGGTCGGCGGCACGCCGCTGAACGGCGGCCGCGTCCGCGTGCTGGGCACGGTCGCCGGGGCGCTGCTGATCCAGCTCGTCCGCGCGACGCTCATCAAGCACGACCTCGCGGACTCGGTCGCGCAGATGGTGCAGGCAGTGATCATTCTTGCGGCCGTGTACGCCGCGCGAGGGGCGGGCCGGCGATGACCGAATCCATGACCGCGACCGCGGCCGTCACCGAGCCCGCCGCCGGGCCCACCGGCCGCGAGCGCGCCTTCGGCCTGATCCAGCGGCACGGCGCCGCCGCCGTGCTGGTCCTGCTGGTGGCGATCGGCTCGTTCACCTTCGACCGCTTCCCGACCGGCGCGAACCTCGGCAACATCGCGATCACTTCCTCGTTCCTGGCGATGGTCGCCCTCGGCATGACCTTCGTGATCATCACCGGCGGCATCGACCTGTCGGTCGGCTCGGTGTTCGCGCTCGGCGGGGTGCTGGCCGCGTACGCGGTGCGGTGGGGGTCGCTGGCCGCGCTGCTGCTGCCGCTCGTGGTGTGCGGGGCGTTCGGCCTGGTCCAGGGCCTGCTGATCGCCCGGGTGCGGCTGGCCCCGTTCATCGTCACGCTGGCCGGCCTGCTGGGCGCGCGCGGCCTGCTGCTGTCGATCTCGGGCGAGGGCTCGACGACGTACCTGATCCCGCACGGCGCGCTGATCGCCCGGGTCGGCCAGGGCAGCGTCTTCGGCATCGGGTACCCGGTCTATCTGACGCTGGCCCTGTTCGTCGCCGGCGCGGTGCTGCTCCAGCGGACGAGGTTCGGCCAGTGCGTGTACGCGATCGGCGGCAGCGAGGACGCGGCCGAGCTGATGGGCGTCCCGGTGACCCGGACGAAGGTCGCGGTGTACGTCATGTCGGGCCTGCTCGCGGGCCTGGCGGGCACCCTGAACGCGGCTCGCCTGTCCTCGGGCGTGACGATCCTGGGCACCGGCATGGAACTCGACGTGATCGCCGCGGTCGTCATCGGCGGCACGCTGCTGACCGGCGGCGCGGGCTCGGTGAGCGGTACGGTCGCCGGCGTCCTGCTGCTGGGCGTGATCCAGAACCTCATCAACCAGATCGGCGACCTGTCCTCGTCCTACCAGCAGGTGGTCAGCGGCGCCTTCCTCGCGGCGGTGGTCGTCGTCCAGACCTACCTGAGCAGGGTCCAGCGCCTGCGCTGACGGGTGGGCTCGTGCTCCGTCCGCGCGTCAGCGGCGTGCCGGGTCGGCGGCGGCGAACTCGTCGTGGTTCAGGCCGCGCAGCAGGCTCAGCTTGTCGAGGGCGGGTGTGCCCGGCGGCGGCGTGAAGATCACGAGCATCTGGTCCTCGGCCGGGCTGAGGAGCGTCTCGCATTCGAGTTCGACCGGCCCCACGGTGGGGTGGTCGACGCGGATACGGCTGTTGCGCCGCACGGCGACCTCGTGCAGTTCCCACAGGGCGGCGAACTCGGGACTGGCGGCCTGGAGATCGGCGACCAGCCGGGTGGAGGCGGCGTCGCCGCCGCGCCGGGCGATGGAGGCACGCAGGTCCGCGGCGTAGGCGCGGCTGTGCTCGTGGCGTTCGTCGGGTGAGTAGATCCGGCGGATCGCGGGGTCGGTGAACCAGCGCCAGACGAAGTTGCGGTCCTGTTCGCGGACCGAGCAGATGCAGCCGAGGAGCGCTTCGGCCATGGTGTTGTGCGCGAGCAGGTCGCCGAGGTCGTTGGTGATGTGGGCCGGGGTCTCCTTGAGCTCGTCGAGCAGGTACAGCAGGCCGGGCCGTACATGGTCGCCCGCCATGCGGCCCGCGGGCGGGCGGTGCCCGGCCAGCAGGTAGAGGTGGTCGCGCTCGTCGTCGGTGAGCCGCAGCGCACGGGCCAGCGAGGCGAGGATCTGGACCGAGGGCTGGGGGCTCCTGGCCTGTTCGAGGCGCATGTAGTAGTCGGCGGACATCCCGGCGAGCTGGGAGACCTCCTCCCGTCGCAGTCCGGGCGTACGGCGCCGGGAGCCGCCCGGCAGACCCACCTCCTCGGGCCGCAGCCGCCCCCTGCGGCGGCGCAGGAAGTCGGCGAGCTCAGCGCGGTCCATGTCCATCCCCCCATCATCGCCGAGCCCGTGCGCCGCACCGGCACGGGCAGCCAAGGACCGCCGATCCTAGGGAAGACCGTCCGCTCGTATCCGCCCCGGACCCCCGGCAGCATCGTCGACGGACATGCCGGACGGACCGGCATGGAGCATCAGGGAGTTCGGAATGCCGAAGGCAGTGAGGTTCCAGCAGTACGGCGGCATCGAGGTGCTGCGGGTCGTCGAGGTCGACCGGCCGGTCCCCGGACCCGGTCAGGTCCTCGTACGGGTCGTCGTGGCGGCGATCAACCCCGGGGAGGTGCACATCCGTACCGGCGCGCTCCACGACCGCTGGCCCGCGACGTTCCCCTCTGGTGAGGGAAGCGACCTGGCCGGGATCGTCGAGGAGACCGGTGCGGGCGTCGAGGGGTTCGCGATCGGTGACGAGGTGATCGGCTTCACGGACAACCGCGCGAGTCACGCCGAGTTCGTCGTCGTGGAGGCCGCCGACCTCATCCCGCGGCCGGCGGACGTCCCGTGGGAACAGGCCGGAACGCTGTACGTGGCCGGAACCACGGCGTACGCGGCGGTCCGGGCCGTCGCGGCGGGACCGGGCGACACGGTCGTGATCTCCGGCGCCGCCGGGGGAGTGGGTTCGATCGCGGTGCAGCTCGCCCGCCACACCGGGGCGACCGTCATCGGCCTGGCGAGCGAGGCCAACCACGAGTGGCTCGCCGCGCACGGAGCGATCCCGGTCACCTACGGCGAGGGTGTCGCCGACCGCATCAGGGCCGCCGCCGACGGCGGGAAGATCGACGCCTTCATCGACACCTTCGGCGCCGACTACGTCGAGATGGCATTGGATCTCGGAGTGGTGCCGGAGCGGATCGACACCATCACCGACCACCGGGCCACCGAGAAGTACGGCGTCAAGACCGACGGGAACAGCGCCGCGGGGAACGCCCAGGTGATCGCCGAGCTGGCCGCGCTGATCGGCGCCGGCCGCCTGGAGATCCCGATCGCCGCCACGTACCCGCTGGAGGAGGTCCGGGACGCCTTCCGTGAACTGGAGCGCGGCCACACCCGGGGCAAGATCGTCCTCCGACCGTGAGCCCGCGGGCGCTCAGGGGAGCAGGGCGAGCGCCTCGTGCAGGTTGTGCTCGACGATCGCGTGCATGAACTCCCGGTCGGGAAAGTCGCCGTCGAGGAGGCGGAGGGGCCCGGCCACCAGGGAGAGATGCGTGGCAAGCGCGTAGAGGCCGAGGCGCCGCGGGTCGAGACCGGGCCGGGAGAGGGCCGCGTAACGCTCGCCGAACCGGAGGCGGAGGAAGACGTGTTCCCATTCGACGTCGAAGTACATCAGGCCCTCGACGTCGATGAGGACCGGATGCCCTTCGGCGCTCACCAGGACGTGGTCGGGGCCGAGCTCGCCGTGGATCAGCCCGTACTCGGTGCGCGGGACCACCAGCGCCCGCAGCTCCCGCAGGCGCTCGTCGAGCCGGCCCCGCGCCGCCGCCATCCTGGTGTCGCGCCCCGCGGCCTCATCGAGGTCGCGCAGGGCCCGGTCGAGGACCAGCTGTTCGCAGGAGTCGCCGAGGGCGATGCCGCCCCGCTCCAGCAGGTCCACCCTGCCGTAGCGGGGAGCGTGGTGCCGGTGCATCAGGTCCAGAGTGCGGGCCAGGTCGTTCAGGGCGGCGTCCGCGCGGCCGGGGTCGGTGTCGAAGAGAGCCTCCAGCGGGCCACCGGTGATGTCCTCGACCACGGCGACGTCCGCCGCGTGCCGCCGCCTGGTGTCGTCCGCCCACAGCACGCGCGGGACGCGCGCCCCGACCTCGTCCAGCCTGCGCCGCGCGGCCAGGAACGGCACGAGCCCGGAGACGGGCGCGAACGGGTCCGTCACCTCACCGGCGGCGCCGGGCCAGAAGTTCTCCTCGTCGGCCCAGCGGTAGACGATCAGGCTCGCCGGGCCGGCCCCGTCGAGCCTGATCCGGTACACGCCCTTCTTCGTTCCTCCGCGCAGGCGGTCCACCCCGGCGATCCGGTGCCTCTTCCCGAGCGCGTCCGACACCACTCCCGACAGGTCCTCGGCCTCCGCGAATCCACGCACCCGCAGACCGTACTCCGAGCCGGGCCACCCGTACGCTCGGGCGAGTCGGTCAGGCCTGTTCCATCGCCTCGCCGACCTCCTTGCCCGCGCCCCAGTGTCGCTGGTCGGCGAGCATGTGGCCGACGCCGACGATCAGCGCGACCGGCCACTCCACCACCTCCAGGGCGGCGAGCACGCCGAGCCCGGCGTAGAAGATCAGCCGGTCGCGCGGGGGCAGCGTCACCGAGCCGAGCACGGGCACCTCCACGACCGTGCCCTTGCGCGTCCGCCTGACCGCCGACTTCGCCATGGCCCTTCACCTCCAGCTCAGCGTCGCCACCTTCACTTCCTACCCGCTCAGGCGGACAGCTCGCGCTCCAGCGGGGTGCGGAAGCGCGGAATCACCCGGACCGGGCCGATCCACTCGCTCAGGCGCGCGGCCTCCGCCTTCACCGCGGTCTCGGCCTCCGCACCGACGTCCTCCAGCAGCCGGTAGACCACCGAGCCGTCGGCGCGCTGGGACCAGCCGCCCACGACCCGGCCGTCGCACCACACCGTCGGACCCGCGTTGCCCGACCGGTCGAACAGGGCCGGGCCGTGTTCGCCCAGGTACCAGTCCCGGCCGGTCCAGCCCATCACGGTCGGGTCCAGGCCCGGCAGCAGCGCCACCCACGGCTCGGGAGGCGCCACCGGCTCCGCGTCGCCGGCGAGGACCAGGCCGGGCGTGCCGTCCAGGTCGACCTCCTCGGTCTCCACCTGCGCCAGCGCCTGTTTGACCTGGGTCATGGTCAGGCCGGTCCACCACTTGAGGTCGGCGGCCGTGCCCGGCCCGAACGCGGCGAGCCAGCGGCGGACCAGCTCCGCTCGCGCGGTCTCGGCGGGTACCGCCGGGATCCCGTCCGGCAGCCACGACTCGATCGGCGACCACTGGAACTGGTTGCTGATCCACGAACCGCGCGGGCGGCCCCGTACGATCCGGCCCTGGACGGCCAGGCCGAGCAGCACCCGGCTCGCGATCGCCGGACTGGCCTCGTTGCGGCTGCCGCGCCCCAGCACGATCCGCTCCTTCAGCCGCGGCACGTCGGCGGACAGCTCGGTCGCGTACGCCGCGCCGCGGGCGCGCAGCGCGGCGAGCGTCTCGTCCTCGACCTCCCGCAGCCACGCGTCGTCGCCGAGCCCCGCCTCCTGGAGCAACTTCAGCGTACGGCGGCGTTCGAGGCGCGCGACGTCGTCGGCGCAGGCCGCCTGCACGACCGGCACCAGCTCGGCGGGGACGGCGAAGACGGTCCGCCGCATGCAGAGCATCCGCACCAGCCGGCGCTCCTCGTACAGCTCCCGCTCGATGCCCGCGATGTCGGGAGAGTGCATCCGGGCCGCCGCCGCGAGGTAGACCGCCGCCGGGTCGGTGCCGTGCAGCACCACCAGCGCACGGGCCGCCTCGGCGGCGCTGCCGGCCGGCGTCGCCAGTCGGTGCCGTACACCGATGCGCGCCCGCCGTTCCGCCACCGTGATCCGCCTGATCGCCATCCGCTGATTATCGCCGGAGCGGGGTACCACGCTCACAGGGGCGGGACGGCCGATCGGGGGAGACGTGCACGTGTTCGCGGCCGCGTCACCGGCCGACCTGCTGGCCGCACGGGAGCAGATGGCCCTGTCCCTGGGCTGGCACATCATCCTCGCGTGCTTCGGCGTCGGCATGCCCGCGCTCACCGTCTTCGCCGAGTGGCGCGGCGTGCGGACGGGTGATGAGGACTACGTACGGCTGGCGCACCAGTGGGCCAGGGCGATGGGCGTCCTGTTCGCCGTCGGCGCGGTCTCCGGCACGATCCTTTCGTTCGAGATGGGCCTGCTCTGGCCCGGCCTGATGGCGACGTACGGACAGGTCATCGGCCTGCCGTTCGCGCTGGAGGGGTTCGCGTTCTTCATCGAGGCGATCTTCCTGGGCATCTACCTGTACGCCTGGGGCCGGCTGTCGCCGCGCCGGCACGTGCTGACCGGCCTGCCGGTGTGCGTCGCCGGGGTGGCCTCCGCCGTCTTCGTCGTCGCCGCGAACGCCTGGATGAACCAGCCGCGCGGCTTCGACCTGGTGAACGGTTCCGTCACGCACGTACGGCCGTGGCGGGCGCTGTTCAACCCGGCGATGCCCTGGCAGGTCGTGCACATGGTCCTGGCCGCCTTCATGGTCACCGGGTTCGGCATCGCGAGCGTGTACGCCGCCGGGATGCTGCGGGGTCGCCGTGACCGGTACCACCGGATCGGCCTCCTGCTCCCCTTCGTCGCCGCGGCCGTCGTCACCCTGCCCCAGATCGTCATCGGCGACACCCTGGCGCGGCTCCTGGCCACCCAGCAGCCCGCCAAGCTCGCCGCGATCGAAGGCCTGAACCACACCGGCTCCCACCGGCCCATCTCGCTCGGCGGCCTGTACCTGGGCGGCCGGATCCGGTACGCCCTGCGGATCCCCGACGGCCTGTCGCTCCTCGTCGGCTACCGGCCGGGCACGGTGGTGAAGGGCCTGGACACGGTGCCGCCCGCCGACCGTCCCCCGGTCAACCCGGTGCACCTGGGCTTCCAGGTGATGGTGGCGATCGGGTTCGGGCTGCTGGTCCTGTCCGCCTGGCAGGCGTGGTCCTGGTGGCGGCGGCGTGACCTGCCGCGGTCGCGGTGGTTCCTGCGGTTCTGCGCGGTCGCCGGGATCGCCTCCGTGGTCGCGCTGGAGGCGGGCTGGGTCACCACGGAGGTCGGCCGGCAGCCGTGGATCGTGTGGCACCACCAGCGCACCGCCGACGCGGTCAACCCGGCGCCCGGCCTGTGGGTCGGCCTCGTCGCGGTGCTGGTCGTCTACACCGTGCTCACCGTCGCCGCCGTGTACGTCCTGGTCCGGCTGCGGAGCCGCCCGGTGGTCGCGCCGCAGGAGGGCTGGACCGAGGAGTACGAGCCATGACCGAGCGGAGCGAGGGAATCGAAGACGCGCCCTTGTGGTCACCCTCCCCGACGCCGGGAGGTCGGTCGGGGTGGGTTGGTCGGGAAAAGAAGGAGGGCTCATGACCGCGGCGCAGTGGCTGCTGGTCCTCACCTGGGCCGGGGTGACCCTGTACGCGCTGCTGGGCGGGGCCGACTTCGGCGGGGGCTTCTGGGACATGCTGGCGGGCGGCGCCCGGCGCGGGTTCGCCCAGCGACGGCTCATCGAACACTCGATCGGGCCGGTCTGGGAGGCGAACCACGTCTGGCTCATCTTCGTCCTCGTCATGTTCTGGACGTGCTTTCCCCGCGTGTTCGCCTCCGTGGCCTCCACGCTGTACATCCCGCTGACGCTCATCGCGTTCGGCATCATCGCCCGGGGCGCGGCGTTCGCGTTCCGCAAGGCCAGCACGGAGCTGTGGCAGCTACGGCTGTTCGGCGGCGCGTTCGCGCTGTCGTCGATCCTCACGCCGTTCTTCCTGGGTACGGTCGCGGGCGGCGTCGCCTCCGGGCGCGTACCGTCGGGCCTGGCCCGAGGGGACCTGCTGACGAGCTGGTGGAACCCCACGTCGGTGCTCGCGGGCCTGGTCGCCGTCGGCAGCACGGCGTACCTGGCGGCCGTCTACCTCACCGGCGACGCACGCCGCGGCGGCGACACCGCACTGGCGGAGGCGTTCCGACTCCGCGCGCTGGTCACCGCCGTGGTCACCGGCGCGATCGTCCTCGGCGGCATCGTCATCCTGCGCGACGACGCCCCGCGGCTGTACGCCGGCCTCACCGGGCGCGCGCTCCCCGTGGTCGCCCTGTCGGCCTTCGCGGGGATCGTGTCACTGGTCCTGCTCCTGCTGCGCCACTACGCCACGGCCCGCGGCACCGCCGCCCTCGCCGTCGCGGCCGTGCTGTGGGCGTGGGCGGCCGCGCAGTACCCGCTGCTGCTCCCGCCGGACGTCACCGTCACCCGCGCCGCGGCCGATCCGGCCGTCCTGCACGCGACCCTGGCCTCGGTCGTCGTGGGCATGGTCCTGCTGGTGCCGTCACTGCTGTGGCTGTTCGCGCTCTTCCAGCGAGTGCCGAAGCGGTGATGGCCTTCCGTGGGAGAACAGCCCGGCCGGAGCCGCGCAGGACCTGAGCGTCTTCAAGGGTTTCCGGGCAGGAGCCGGTCCAGATGGGCGTCCATGGCCGCCACGGCCGAGTCCGGGGGCAGGCCGCCCGGATCCGTCAGCATGTGCAGCAGCAGTCCGTCGACGAGCGCGGCCGTGGCCGCCGCCGCCGCATCGGGCTCGAGGCCCGCCGCGGCCTCCCCTTCGTCCTTGGCGTGGGCGAAGGCCCGGGCGAGGTATCCGCGCAGCTTGCCCAGCAGCGAGTGCTGAACTTCGGCGAGAGGCGCCGAGATCACGGCTCTGGCCGCGAAGGCGAGGTATACGCGCGATTCGACGCTGCGAGGCTCGTCCAGGGGCAGGAGTTCGAGTACCACGCGACGGATGCACTCTTTGACGGTTTCGACGGTGCCGCTCCGGTCCAGGCCGCCCATCGCGCGGAGGATGATCTTCTCGGCGAGCGATTCCCAGGCCATCAGCACCATCTCGTCCTTGGTGCGGCAGTAGTACTGCACCGTCCCGATCGAGACGTCCGCGGCGGCGGCCACCTCCCGGATGCTGACGTGATCCAGCCCCCGTTCGGCGGTGATCTCGACGAGAGAGTCCAGGAGCCGCTGTCGGCGGTCGGTCATACGCGCCACCATACAGGAGGCAATACGGAGACTATACAAATGTATGCCATACGACTGTATGGTGCCCTGTATGAGCAGACAGGCTCCTCTTCGTACGGTGAGTCCCCCGGCCGCCCGTGACGGCCGGCGGATCCCGCGACCGTTCCGCCACCGCAGCGTGGGGCTGGCGGCCCTCGGGTTCGTCCTCGTCAACGGGCTGCTGATATCCATCGGGGGGCGGCATCTGCCGTTCCACGCGTCCTCGCTGGCCGAGCCGCCCACGCCGGCCGCCGTACTCGGCGCCGACGCCATGTACCTGGAGATATTCGGGCTCATGGCCCTCGCCTACCTGCTCACGCGCCGACGCGCCGGAGTGGACCTGGCGGCACGCGCCCCTGCTCGGCCCCAGGCGCGGCGGGAGACCCTGCTCGTCCTGGCCTACGGGGTCGTCGCGATGCTCGGCGGCCTCATGCTGGGGCGCGCCTTCGGCTGGCACGCGTTCGGGTTCCACCTCGATGGAATGGTGATCCGCACCGGGCAGCGGGTCATGCCGGAGGAGATGGTGGCCTGGGCGGCTTACAACCTCGTGGTGTACGCCGTGGTGCCCTTCTTGGTGTTCCGCCGGCGCTATTCCGCCGAGCAGCTGAACCTGCGTTCGAGGGATCGCCGCGGCGACCTGCTGGTGATCCTGGTGATCCTGGCCGTGGAATCCACCGTCCAGCTGCTGTCGAACGGCGCGATCCTGGACCTGAAGCCGCGCCAGCTCCTGCTCGGAGCGCCCCTTACGTTCGCCCTCTCCTTCGCCGGCACGGTCCTGCCGACCATGGTTTTCATCTATTGCATCTTGACGCCGCGTTACCTGAAGCTGACGGGGTCCGTGCCGGCGACGGTGATTCTCGGCGGGCTGACCTACGCGCTGCTGCACTTCTTCGACGGCTGGACGAACTTCGCCTCGCCGGTCGACACGCTGTTGTCGGTGCTCTACCTCCTGCTGTTCTACACCGGGCCGGGAATGTTCAAGACGTTCCTCACGGTGCGAACCGCCAACGCGTGGGTGCACGTGTGGGCCTACCATGCGATCGCACCGCACACACTGATCGATACGCCGATGACGGTGGAAGTGTTCGGGATACGCGGCTGAGGGGTGCCGCAGGCCGAGGGCGCATATCCTTCGGCGCATGACCGCCGAGGAGTTGCCGGGCGTGGGCCCGCATCCACGCCCGTGGCCGGATGACCCCCGCCTCGACCCCGCGTTGCTGGCCGAGGGGGATCGGCGCAACGTCGTCGATCAGTACCGCTACTGGAGCAACGCGGCGATCGTCGCCGACCTCGACACGCGCCGGCACCCGTTTCACGTCGCCATCGAGAACTGGCAGCACGACTTCAACATCGGCGCCGTCGTCCGCAACGCCAACGCGTTCCTCGCCGCCGAGGTGCACATCGTGGGCCGCCGCCGCTGGAACCGCCGCGGCGCCATGGTCACCGACCGCTACCAGCACGTCCGTCACCACCCGGAGACCGGTGACCTGGTCAAGTGGTGCCGCGACCGCGACCTGCCGATCATCGGCATCGACAACCTGCCCGGGTCGCGCCCCATCCAGTCCGCCGAACTCCCGCGCGCCTGCCTGATGCTGTTCGGCCAGGAGGGGCCGGGCCTGTCGGAGGACGCGCGGGCCGCCGCCGACATCGTGCTGCACATCCCCCAGTACGGTTCCACGCGCTCGATCAACGCGGGCGTGGCCAGCGGCGTCGCCATGTACGAGTGGATCCGCCGCCACGCCGAACCCTGACCGACGCCCGGCCGGCTCTCACCGATCCGGCCGCACGACCCGTGTCGTACGGCCCGGCGTAGGACGTTCTCTCAGCCGGCCCGCCGGGGCAACTCGCGCAGCCCGTTCTCCAGGAGCGCGAACGCGTGTTCCGCGTCGCCGACCGCGCCCGCGTACCGCTCGTCGGCGGTCTCCCCGGACGCCAGGCGCGCGGCGTTCTCCCGGGTCAGCGTCCACTGGACCGCGACGATCTGAGTGGCCGCCAGGCGTGCGGTGAGGTCCGGGGTGTCCGCCGTCTCGCGCAACGCCTCGGCGAGCGTGCGCTCCCCCGTACTCCTGAAGCGCTCCAGCCGGGCGGCCAGGGACGGCGTGTCGAGGACCATCCGGAAGAGAGCGCGGATGTCCGGACGATCGTTGATGCCGGTGATCGGGTCCCGCACGCGAAGGCCCTCGAGGAAGTGCTCACGCAGGGCGGTCAGCGGCGTCATGTGCGCCGGGCGGGCCCGTACGACTCGGGCGCTCTCCGTCTCGTGGTCGGCGAAGCGGTGCACCACGAGGTCTTCCTTGGCCGGAAAGTACGCGAACAGCGTGCGCTTGGACACCTCGGCGGCCTCGGCGACCTGGGCCACCGAGACCTGGTCGAAGCCGTGTTCGAGGAACAGGGCGATCGCCGCTTCGGAGATCGCCGCGTGGGTCCGCAACTTCTTGCGCTCTCGCAGGCCGGGCTGCTCGGTCACGGCCTCACGGTAGCAGCGGTACGCACTCGGGCGATAATTGCACCTGGTATATATTTGCACCAGGTCTACTCAAGGAGGGTCGCGTCGATGGACGTCGAGACCGAGGTCGTCATCGCGGGAGCCGGTCCGACCGGCCTGACGCTGGCGTACGAGCTGGCACTGGCCGGGGTCGAGACCCTGGTGCTGGAGAAGCTGCCGCGGCGTGTCGAACAGGTGAAGGGCGGCACGATCCAGCCCCGCACCGCCGAACTGCTGGAGCTGCGCGGGCTCCTGGAGCCGATGCTCCGGCGCGCGTTGCCGCGCGAGCGGGTCGGGAGCCACTTCGCGATGCTGCCGGTGCCGCTGGACTGCACGCCCTGGCAGACCAGGCACCCCTATCCGATCTCGATTCCCCAGTGGGAGGTCGAGGAGGTGCTGGAGGAGCGGGCGACCGCTCGCGGCGCGCGGATCCGGCGCGGCGCCGCGGTCACCGAGGTCGGCGGGAGCGGCGACGGAGTGACCGTGTCGGCGGACGGTCTGCGCGTACGGGCGCGTTACCTCGTGGCCTGCGACGGCGGCCGGAGTACGGTCCGCAAGTTCCTCGGGGTGCCGTTTCCCGGCCGGCCCGGGAACAGTCTCGCCGTGCTGGCCGACGTCCGGCTGTCCGCGACGTCGTCGCTGGTACCGACGCGGTTGGGGCACATCAGCGACCTGACGCGGCAGGTGAACGGCTACTGGGCCATGCTCGTGCCGGTCGGCGGTGACCGGTACCGGCTCACGTTCGGCCGGGAGGACGAGGCGGAGACCACCCGGGACACCCCGGTCACCCACGAGGAGATCGCCGCCGCGCTGCGTGCCGTGTACGGCGAGGAGACCGTGCTGAGCGGGGTGGACAACGCCTCCCGGTTCACCGACGCGACCCGGCAGGTGGAGCGGTACCGGGTCGGCGACGTGCTGTTCGCGGGGGACGCCGCGCACATCCACACGCCGCTCGGCGGGCAGGGCCTGAACACCGGCGTGCAGGACGCGTTCAACCTCGGCTGGAAGCTGGCCGCGACCATCCAGGGCCGGGCCCCGGACGGCCTCCTGGACACCTACCACGCCGAGCGGCACCCGGTGGGAGCCGGAGTCCTGCACCACACGTCGGCGCAGCGGGTACTGGCCGACCTGCGGCCGAACGAGGACGTGGCCGCGCTGCGCGACATCTTCACCGACCTGCTGCGGCTGCCGGAGGCCAACCGCCACCTCGCGGGCCTGATGTCCGGCCTGTCGCTGCGTTACGACCTGCCGGGTGAACACCCCCTCACCGGATGCCGCATGAGGGACGCCGACCTCCTCACCGACGCCGGCCCCACCCGGGTGTCCGCGCTGTTCGGGGACGGGCACGCCGTGCTGCTGGACCTGGCCGGGATCGTCCCCTCCGGCCTCCGGCCTCCCTCCGGCGTCGACACCGTCCGCGCCGAGTCCGCCACCGATCTCAGCGCCGCCGCACTGCTCGTCCGTCCCGACGGATACGTCTGCTGGGCCGCCGACGACGCCGCGACGTGCGATGCCACCCTGCCGGCCGCGATCGACCGTCACCTGGCGGCTGTACCTACTGGTATGTACGATGCCGTGGGTGGACACCAGGGAACGACTGATCGAGAGCGCGCGTGAGCTGCTGTGGGAGCGCGGGTACGTAGGCACGAGCCCTAAGGCGATCCAGCAGCGGTCCGGCGCCGGCCAGGGCAGCATGTACCACCATTTCCACGGCAAGCCCGACCTGGCGCTCGCCGCGATCAGCCGCAGCGCCGAAGAGCTCCGGGCGCGGGCGGAGGCCCAGTTCTCCGGGCCCGGCGGCGTGGTCGACCGGATCACCGCCTACCTGCGGCGCGAACGCGACGTGCTGAAGGGTTGCCCGGTCGGCCGCCTCACCCAGGACCCGGAGGTGATGGGCGACCCGGACCTGCGCGGGCCGGTCGCGGAGACCTTCGCCTGGCTCACCGGCCGGCTGGCCGGGCTGCTGGCGGAGGGCCGCGAGGACGGCGAACTGGACCTCCGGCTCGACCCGGCGGCCACGGCCTCCGCGCTGGTCGCGGTGCTCCAGGGCGGTTACGTCCTGGCCCGCGCCGCCGGTTCGCCGGAGGCGTACGAGCAGGCCGTCGACGGCGCCGTCGGCCTGCTCACCGCCCACGTCCGCCGGCCCGCGGGCGGTGCGTGAGTTGCCGTTCGTCCGGGTCGACGCACTGAGAGCCGACGGCGAACGACTCGGCGCGCTCGGCCACGCGGTGCACAACGCCCGTGAGGCCGAACCCACCGCGTGACCCCGTGAAGCGGGCCGTTCGGCACGCCCGCTCGTCGGCCGAGCCGTAAGATCATCGCTCGAAGGGGGAGGGCGAGTGATCCGACTGGACGCTGGACTGTCCCGATCGAGATGGGGCGTTCTGCTCGGCTGTCAGCTCCCATGCCTGGTGTTGGCCGATCTGATGCTGGCCATGATCAGCCTCATGTTCATCAGCTGGGGAGAGGGCATGGTGCGGGTCCCCGGCGTTCTGTTCCTCCTGTTCCTGGTGGTCGCCAACTCGATCTTCGTGGTGAGCCTGGCCCGGCACTACGGCAGAGCGTTCTGGCTCGACGGACGGGTGCTCATCCGACGCTCGGTGACCGGCCGCAAGTACTACGACCTGTCCGTCGCGCACGTTCGCGCGGAGAGCGTCGCGCCGCGCCTGTCGTCCCATCCCTTCCCCCGTCTCGTCGTCGAGCAGCCAGGCCGCACGCCGGTAAGGCTGTGGCTGCGCGAGCCCGCCCGCAAGGGCGCCCTGCTCCCTCCCGGGCAGCTGGTGGCGCTCGCCCGAGCCATCGATCCAGGCATGCGGCACCCCATCGCTAGAAGGCTCTACGAACTGGCGGCCGATCCGCTGGGCGGCGCTTACTAGGGCGCGTCCCAACCGCGCCGCGCGGTAGGACCGCGGGGCTTTGATACGCGCCCTAACCACGCGGGTCGAGGCGGTAGGCGCGGGCCTGGAGGCCGTACAGCTCGCCGAAGACGCCGCCTGCCGCGAGGAGTTCGGCCGGTGGGCCCTGTTCGACCAGGCGGCCGCGGTCCAGGACGTACACCTGGTCGGCGTGGCGGACGCTGGCGAGCCGGTGCGTGATGAGCAGTACCGTACGGCCGTCGGCATGAGCGCGGATGCGTTCGAACAACGCGTGCTCGGCGCGGGCGTCGAGGGCCGCGGTGGGCTCGTCGCAGATGAGCAGCGGAGCGTCGCGGTAGAAGCCACGGGCGACCGCGATGCGCTGCCACTGGCCGCCGGACAGCTCGTGGCCGTCCTTGAACCGGCGGTCCAGCAGCGTGTCGTACCCGTACGGCAGCGCGGCGATGACCTCGTCGGCGCCGGAGGCCGCGGCGGCGTCGGCGATGGGGTCCTCGTGCGGTTCCCGGCCCATGGCGATGTTGTGCCGCGCGGTCATCGGCCAGTGCGTGTAGTGCTGCGGGATCATCGCGACGTTCTGCCGGAGCCGGTCGAGGTCGACGTCGCGCAGGGGAGTGCCGTCCCAGCGGACCTCGCCCTCGTCCGGGCTGTACAGCCCGGCGAGGATCTTGGCCAGCGTGGTCTTGCCGGAGCCGTTCTCCCCGACCAGTGCCACGACCTCGCCCGCGCGGATCCGTACCGACACGTCGCGCAGCGCGGGGCGGTCCGCGCCCGGGTAGGTGAAGCCGACGTGCTCGGCGGTGATCACTTCGAAGCCCTCCGGCACCGGCCGGTCGCGGGCCGGCGGGACCCGGCGCTCGGCGTCGGCGCAGAAGTCCAGGTAGTCCGAGAAGTACAGGCCGGACTCGTAGCACCGGTTCACCGCGAACAACAGCGCGGCGAGGGAGTTCTGCCCGGTACGGATCGCGAGCACCGCGGTGCCGGCCACGGCGAGGGGCACGGCGCCGACGGCGAGCAGCACGCCGAGCGCGACGTACACCGCCCCGGTCGCGACGCCGCCGGCCATGTCGCCCAGGATCCGTACGAGGGTCTGGCGCCGGGCCAGCTCGACGTGGATGTCGCGTTCGCGGATGGCGAGCCGGTCGTGTTCGCGGGCGAGGAACGGGCGCATGGTGAACGCGCGGATCTCCGCCGCCGAGTCGCGGTCGGCCATCAGGTCGGCCAGGATCCACTTGCGCCGGCGTACCGCCGAGAGCACGAAGATCGCGAGGTAGCGCATGCGAGCCGCGCGCGCCGCCGCCCAGCCGTCGGGCACCGCCGTGATCAGCAGCAGGGGCAGCAGCACCGGATGCAGCACGCCGAGCGCTCCGGCGGCGGCGACCAGGCCGACGATCCCGTTGAGGACGTCGATCGTGGCCTCGACCACGGGCGCCGCCTCCATCAGCCCGCGGTCGCGGGCCCGGTGCATCGCGTCGTGGAACTCGGTGTCGTCGAAGGACGGCAGGTCGACCCGCGTGGTCAGGTCGAACAACCGTTTCTCCACGAGATGGTCGACCCGGGGCTTCAGGCGCGCCTGGGCCCAGCCCGCGCCCGCCTGCAGCGCGGCCCGCAGCGCGGTCGCGCCCGCCACCAGGATGAGCGAGGGCAGCGCCGCGCGTACGCGGTCCGGCGTCGCGCCGCCGGCGAACAGCGCCCGGAGCACCCCGGTCGTCGCGAGCAGGCCGTACGCGGTGAAGACGCCGGCCAGCAGGTGCAGGGTGACGGTGATGATCGCGTCGGCCGGGCTGGCCCGCCACGCGAGCCGTGCGGCGGCGACGATCAGCGTGGGCAGGCGGCGGGTCATCCCGCCGAGTCCGGCGGAGGCCAGGGCGGCGAGGTGTGTGTGCCAGGGCGGCAGGTTCATCTCGGCGCCGTGCTCGGCCGCCTCCGGACCGGTGCGCTTCTGGAAGAGCCGCCGCGTCGCCCCGTCCACCGGCGGACGTCCCGGGCCGTCCTGGTCCGGGAGATGCAGCGGGCGTCGCGGACGACCGGGCGGCCGGTTGACCGGCCGCCGACGGCGCATCGTCACGTGACGTCGGCCAGGCCAAACGCGTCGATCATCATGGCTGGATTGTTCCCCGGCCACTATCCGGACATAACGCCATAATTGGGCAACAAGGAGTAATCGGACTTCGTGGGGGCCTCTTTTCGGCCGGCTCGGCCGGCGAGCGGGCGTCTTGTCGCTTCCCTCCGCACGTAAACCATTTATGAACCAGTCGGGCCTATATTCGGCGTTTCGGTGGGAGAGAGGCAGAAGCGACCTAGCGGGCCTGGAACTACGACGCATGCGACCGGCATATCTTCGCGTCGAAGGGGCTGGTGTCGGATGCGGTGCTGTGCGCCGACGACCGGGCCGGCACGACCCGGCTCGTCGACCGGCGCACGGGCCGGAAGCGCTGGACGCGAGCGTCGGCCCGTGGCGCGGTCCCCGAGATCCTTCCGGGCGACCTGGCCACCGACCCCGGTCTGGTCTACGGCGGTGGCACGGATCCGGTCCTGCCGTCGGGGACGGCCGGCCGGCTGCTGCTCATCTACGGCGACGCTCAGGTGAGCAGCATCGATATGACCTCGGGCCGGCTCATCTTCACCGGAGGGCCGCAGAGCCCGGTGACGCGGTTCCCCGACTCCGCGCCGGCCTTCGACGGCCGGCTGTTCGAGGTCCAGGACGACCACGTGACCGCCTACGACCTCAGGCATCTGGACCGCGCGGCAGTGTGGAGGACGCGTGTGCGCGGCGCCCCCGCGACCGGCCGAAATCTCGTCGTCTGTTCCGCGCACACCGTCTGCCTGACCGGCCGCGGCGGTTTACAGGCCATCGACGCCGCGACGGGACTCACCACCGGCAACGTGCCCGGACCACTGTCGGCCGAGCTTCCGCTGCCGGGCGGCACGCTGCTCGTCGACCCCGACGCGGGCCAGCAGCCCGCGGGCGGTGCTTCACCACCCGAACATGCCGCGGGACGGCGCCTCGGCCATGGGCTGGCTCAGGCGCTGTACGCGGACAGGCCCTTCCAGGTCACGTCCATCATCTGGCGGGCCGCCTCTTCCGGGGTGACGTCCGGGTTGCGCATGCGCCACAGGGCCAGGCGTTCGCAGGCGCCGACGATGATCTCCGCGTACGCCTCCAGGTCGCGCCTCGGCCGGTCCGGGACGAGCCACTCCATCTGCGCGACGATCAGGTCCGTCTGCTGCCGGCGCGTCGCCTCGATCTCTCCGGCCGCGCCGCCGAGCAGCACCGGCTCCTGGAGCAGCACCAGCCATGCGCGGCGGTGCGCCTCGTTGAAGCGGAAGTAGGCGAGGTAGCCGTGGTAGAGCTTGTCCTCTGCGGTCTCGCCCTCGGTCGCCGCCCGCTCGGTGGCCTCGCGCAGCTCGCGCCGTGCCCGCGCGATGGTGGCGAGCAGCAGGCCCTCCTTAGAGCCGAAGTACTCGTACAGCATCGGCTTGGACAGCCCCACGCGCACCGCGATCTCCTCCATGGACACCGCGCCGTACCCCTGCGTGGCGAAGACCTCCTCGGCGACGTCGAGCATCTGCCGCTCCCGCTCGGCCCGCGTCATGCGGCGACGTTTGGTCTCCACATGTGAACTGTATCTCAGGACCTACCCCCGGTAACCTACCGTTGGTAACCTACTGCCGGTAGGTACACGGACGGGAGGTCACGTGAAACTCGCGATCATCGGCTCGGGCTTCGCCGGCCTCGGCATGGCGATCCAGCTGAAGAAGGCCGGATTCGACGACTTCGTCGTGCTGGAGAAGAACGACGACCTCGGCGGCACGTGGCGCGACAACCGCTACCCGGGCTGCGCCTGCGACGTGCCCTCCCACATGTACTCCTTCTCGTACGAGCTGAACCCCGGCTGGTCGCGGATGTTCGCTCCCCAGGAGGAGATCTGGGCCTACCTGCGGCGCTGTGTCGACAAGTACGGGCTGGCGCCGCACATCCGGTACGGGGCGGCGGTCGACTCCCTGGAGTGGGACGAGGAGGCGCGCCACTGGCGCGTCGCCCTCGGTGACGGCTCCGTGCTCACCCCCAAGGCGGTCGTGTCGGGCATCGGCGCGCTGCACGTCCCGTCGCTGCCGGACATTCCCGGGGCCGAGCGCTTCACCGGCACGGCGTTCCACTCCGCGCAGTGGGACCACGGCTGCGACCTGACCGGCAAGCGGGTCGCGGTGATCGGCACCGGCGCGTCGGCCATCCAGTTCGTGCCGAAGGTCGCCGAACGCGCGGCGAGCCTGCGCGTGTTCCAGCGCACCCCGCCGTGGATCCAGCCGAAACCCGACTTCGTCTTCCCGGCGTGGGCCCGCGCGGTGTTCCGCCACGTTCCCGGTGCGACCCGGGCCTTCCGCGACACGATCTACTGGGTGCTGGAGGCCCGCGCGGTCGGCTTCACGATCAGTCCCAAGCTCATGGCGCCGCAGGAGAAGGTCGCCCGCGTGCACATCGCCCGCCAGGTGCCCGACCCCGAGCTGCGCGCCAAGGTCACCCCGGACTACACGATCGGCTGCAAGCGCATCCTGCTGTCCTCGGACTACTATCCGGCCCTGTCCCGGCCGCACGTCGACGTCGTCACCGACGACATCACCGAGATCACCGAGACCGGCCTGGTCACCGCCGACGGCACCGCGCACGACGTGGACGTCATCATCTACGGCACCGGCTTCCGGGTCACCGACGCCCTGGCCGAACAGCGCATCGTCGGCCGCGGCGGCGTGAAGATCCAGGAGGCCTGGGCCGACGGCATCGAGGCCCACCACGGCGTCACGATCGCCGGCTTCCCGAACCTGTTCATGCTCCTGGGCCCCAACACCGGGCTCGGCCACAACTCGGTCGTCTTCATGATCGAGTCCCAGGTCCAGCACGTGCTGAGCTGCCTGCGCCTGCTGTCGGAGGAGAAGGCCGACGTCATCGAGGTACGCCCGGAGGCACAGCGGCGCTTCAACCGGGGCCTCCAGCGACGCCTGCGCAAGGCGGTGTGGAACGAGGGCGGCTGCAAGAGCTGGTACCTGGACGACAAGGGCGTCAACCGCACACTGTGGCCGGGCTTCACCTTCGAGTACTGGGCCCGCACCCGGAAGGCCCGCCGGAGAGACTACGAGGTGTCCCGCTGACGCCGGGAGCCCCGGCTCGTGTGCGAGGGTGCCCCTCAACTCCTCCTGGCGTGATGAGGGGCACCCTCACACACGCGTACCTGCGCCCGCCACTTACGGTGCCGCTTGGTTCAGGGCTTTCAGGATGCGCTTCTCTGAGATCGGGTAGGCGGTGCCGAGCTGTTGGGCGAAGAAGCTGACCCGGAGCTCCTCCAGCATCCAGCGGACCTCGCGGATCTTCGGTTCGGCCGGGTGGGCGTCGCGGGTGCGGACGTACCGTGCCTCCAGCTGCTGGATCTGGCGCAGCTTCTCGGCGTCGCGGCGGAAGTCCTCCGCCAGGCGGTCCAGGCGGCGGACGATCGCGCGCAGGTAGCGCAGGAGGTCCGGCAGGCGGTGGAAGCCCGCCGCCGTCAGGAAGCCGGGGAAGATCAGACGGCCCAGCTGGGCGCGGATGTCGTTCACCGACGGGGCCAGCGTCGGGCTCGTCGTGGTCTTCAGCCTTGCCTCGACCTCCTGCCACTCGGCCAGGATGCGCTGGGCGTGGTTGAACACGATCGCCGTCGTGTCGAAGAGCTCGGCGCGCACGTGGTCTTTCAGGCGCGTGAAACCCGCCTCGTCCCACGCCGGACCGCCGGCCCTGGTGATCAGTCTGTCGGCGGCGCAGGCCGCGCAGTCGTCCAGCAGCGCGGCCACGCTGCCGTGCGGCGTCGTGCTCAGCACCAGTTTGGCCTGGTTCGACAGTTTCGACTGCAACACCTTCGCCGGCGAGGGGGAGTTCAGCAGCACCAGCCGCCGCGTCCCGCGCCACATCGACCGTGCCTGCTCCGCCTCGGTCGCGTACGTGCGGATCGCGACGCTGTCGCCCTCGTCGGCCAGCGCCGGGTACGCCCTGACCCGGCCGCGCTCGTGCACCCGGGGCAGCGTGCCGAAGTCCCAGGTGCGCAGGCCCTGGCGTTCGATCGCGTCCGACGCCCGCGCCAGCGTGGCCGACACCTTCGGGGCGAGGCGGCGCTTCAGCTCGTCCAGGTCCTTGCCTTCGGCGAGCGTGTCGCGCCGGTCCACCACCCGGTAGGTGATCTTCAGGTGGTCCGGCACCCGTGACAGGTCCCACGCCGAGGCCGGGACGTCCACGCCGGTCATCGCGCGCAGCTCGCGCGACAGCGACTCCAGCAGCGGGCCCGACGACGGGTCGAGGCGGTCCAGCACCTTGCGGGCCACGTCCGGCGCCGGGACGAAGTTGACCCGCAGCCGCTTGGGCAGCGAACGGATCAGCTCGGTGACCAGGTCCTCGCGCAGTCCGGGGATCTGCCAGTCGAAGCCCGAGGCATCCACCTGGTTGAGCACCGGCAGCGGGATCCGCACCGTCACGCCGTCGGCCTCCGTACCCGGCTCGAACTGGTACGAGAGGGGCAGCCGATGCCCGTCCGCCTGCCAGGAGTCGGGGTAGTCCTCCCGGGTGACCGCGCCCGCGGTCTCGTTCACCAGCATCGACGTGGAGAACAGCAGCAGGTCCGGCGTCTCGCGCCGCGCCTTCTTCCACCACGAGTCGAAGTGCCGTGCCGACACCACCGAGGCGGGCACGCGTTCGTCGTAGAACTCGAACAGCGTCTCGTCGTCCACCACGATGTCGCGGCGCCGGGCCCGGTGCTCGAGCTCCTCGGCCTCCTCCAGCAGCCGCCGGTTGTCGCGGAGGAAGCGGTGGTGGGAGTCCCAGTCGCCCTCGACCAGCGCGTTGCGGATGAACAGCTCCCGGCACAGCTCCGGCTCGATCCGCGCGTAGTTCACCTTGCGCTCGGCCACGATCGGCACGCCGTACAGCGTGACCTTTTCGTAGGCCATCACGGCGCCCTGTTTCTTCTCCCAGTGCGGCTCGCTGTAGGTGCGCTTGACCAGGTGCCCGGCCAGCGGCTCGACCCACTCCGGCTCGATGCGGGCGGCGATGCGCGCCCACAGCCGCGAGGTCTCCACCAGCTCGGCCGCCATCACCCAGCGCGGCGGCTTCTTGGCCAGGGCGGACGCCGGGAAGAGGGCGAACCGGGCGCTGCGCGCGCCGTCGTACTCGCGCGGGCCGCGCCGGCCGTCCTTCCTGGCGTCCTTCTTCGGCTCGTCCAGCAGGCCGATGTGCGACAGCAGCCCGGCGAGCAGCGAGACGTGCACCTGGCGTGGGTCCGCGGGCGCGGTGTTGAGGGTGACGCCGAGGTCGCGGCCGACCTGCCGGAGCTGGCCGTAGATGTCCTGCCACTCACGGACGCGCAGGTAGTGCAGGAACTCCTGCTTGCACAGCCGGCGGAACTGGTTGCCCGACAGCTCCTTCTGCCGCTCGCGGAGGTACTCCCACAGGTTGAGGTAGGCGAGGAAGTCCGACTCCTTGTCGGCGAACCGCGCGTGCTTCTCGTCGGCCGCCTGCCGCCGGTCGGCGGGCCGTTCGCGCGGGTCCTGGATGGACAGCGCGGCGGCGATCACCATGACCTCGCGTACGCAGCCGTTGCGGTCGGCCTCCAGCACCATCCGGGCCAGGCGCGGGTCGACCGGGAGCTGGGCGAGCTTGCGGCCCAGCGACGTCAGCTTCCCCGACGACAGGGCGCCGAGCTCCTCCAGCAGCGCGACGCCGTCCTTGACGTTGCGCCGGTCGGGCGGGTCGATGAACGGGAAGTCGAGGATGTCGCCGATGCCCAGGCTGGTCATCTGCAGGATGACCGAGGCGAGGTTGGTCCGCAGGATCTCCGCGTCGGTGAACTCCGGCCGCGCGAGGAAGTCCTCCTCGGAGTAGAGCCGGATGCACACGCCCTCCGAGACGCGCCCGCAGCGGCCCTTGCGCTGGTTGGCCGAGGCCTGCGACACGGGTTCGATCGGCAGCCGCTGCACCTTCGTACGGTGGCTGTAGCGGGAGATCCGCGCGGTGCCCGGGTCGATCACGTACTTGATGCCCGGGACCGTCAGCGACGTCTCCGCGACGTTGGTGGCCAGCACGATCCGGCGCCCGGCGTGCGGTTGGAAAACGCGGTGCTGCTCGGCGGCCGACAGCCGGGCGTACAGCGGCAGGACCTCCCAGGCGTTCTTTCCCCTGGCGTGCTTGTCCAGGGCGTCGGCGGTGTCGCGGATCTCCCGCTCGCCGGACAGGAAGACCAGTACGTCGCCCGGGGGTTCGAGGGCGAGCTCGTCCACCGCGTCGAGGATGGCCTGGGTCGGGTCGTCGTCCTCCTCGACCGGCCGGTACCGCACCTCCACCGGGTACGTGCGCCCCGACACCTCGACGATCGGCGCGTCCCCGAAGTGCCGGGAGAAGCGCTCCGGGTCGATGGTGGCCGACGTGATGATCACCTTGAGGTCGGGCCGCCGGGGGAGCAGGCGCTTGATGTACCCGAGGATGAAGTCGATGTTGAGGCTGCGTTCGTGCGCCTCGTCGATGATCAACGTGTCGTAGCGCCGGAGCATGCGGTCGCGCGACAGTTCGTTCAGCAGGATGCCGTCGGTCATGACCTTGACCAGCGTCGTGTCGCTGGAATGGTCGGTGAAGCGCACCTGGTAGCCGACGGTCTCGCCGATCGTGGTGTGCAGTTCTTCGGCGATCCGCTCGGCGACCGTGCGCGCGGCCAGGCGGCGTGGCTGGGTGTGCCCGATCTGCCCCTTGACGCCCCGCCCGAGCTCGAGGCAGATCTTCGGGAGCTGCGTCGTCTTGCCCGACCCGGTCTCCCCGGCGACGATCACGACCTGGTTGTTCTCGATCGCGTCGCGAATCTCGTCCTTGCGGCGGCTGACCGGCAGGGCCTCGGGGTAGGTCACCTCGGGTACCGCGTCGCGGCGCAGCGCGACCCGCAGCTCGGCGGCTTCGAGGTCGGCGGTGACCCTGTCGAGCAGGTTCCCACGCGCGGCCGCGTCGCGTTCGCCACGGATGTCGTTGAGACGGCGGCGCAGCCGATGCTGGTCGCGGAGCATCAGCTCGGGCAGCCGTGACCGCACGTCAGAAAGCGAAGATCTCATACACCCGCAGAGAATAGGCAAGCGTCCGGACCGCCCGGTACCTGGGACCTCCACGGTGCCCCATCGCGCGACGCTCCGCCACTCAATTTCTCCGGTGGGCGGGGCCGTGCGGGTCGTCGCAGTGCCGTCGCTCGATGGTCAGGAGCTGCTCCGACGCGTGGTCGACCTGAAGTGTCGTGTGGTGAATCTGGTAGTCCTGCTCCAGCACGTGCTCCAGGTCGTGGCGTACGGCATGGCAGTCCTCGCCGAGGGCGACGAGCACGTGGGCCGAGGCCGCGGGCATGCCCGAGGTGATCTGCCAGATGTGCAGGTCGTGCACCTCGACGACGTGAGGGCGGCGGGCCAAAGCCTGCCCGATCCGCTCCGGCGAGAGCCCGGCGGGCGCGGCCTCCAGGAAGATCCGTCCCGAGTCGCGTACGAGCCCGGCGCCGGCCTTGACCATCAGGGCGACGACGATCAGCGAGGCGATCGCGTCCGCCCGCCCGAAGCCGGTCAGGATCACGACGAGCCCGGCGACCGCGGTGGCGATGAAGGCGTACAGGTCGGTCACGATGTGCTGGAAGACGCCCTCGACGTTGAGGCTGTCGCGGTTGGCCCGGCCGATGAGCCAGCTCGCCCCCAGGTTGATCACCACCCCGGCGAGGGCCGTGCCGAGCACCATCCCGCCGGTCACCTCCGGCGGGTGGATCAGCCGCCGGACCGCCTCGTAGGTCAGCCACGCCGACAGCACCAGCAGGGTGATCCCGTTGGCCTGCGCGGACAGGATCTCGGCGCGGGTGAGGCCGTAGGTGTAACCGCCGCGCGGGGGCCGGGCCGCCAGGCGCATGGCCACCAGCGCCAGGGCGATCGAGGCGGCGTCGGTGAGCATGTGCGCCGCGTCGGAGATCAGGGCGATCGAACGGGCGAGGACACCGACGACGATCTCGCCGGCCATGAACGCCAGGATCAGCGCGAGCGCGGCGGTGAGCAGGCGCTTGTCGGAGTCGGCGCTCACCCCGTGGGTGTGCCCGTGACCGCCGCCGCCGTCGTGGTCGTGTGCGCCGGTCACGGCGTCGGCCGGGCGTCCCCGGCGGGCCGGCTTCCGCCGGTCGCCTCACGTGGCTCGTCGGCCCGCTGCATGGGTGTGTCCTCCTCAGTCCCGCCACCGATTCGACGGTACCAAGGGGGTGGCGCGATCCCGGGGGCGTCGGTGCCCGGACCTGCGACGTGTTACGGACGTCCTTCGCGAACCGCTCCGCCGCGATCACGTCTTTTCCGCTGAGCGGAAGAATGGGCAGGAGCGGCTCGGACGGCTTGGCAGGGTGGTGGGCATGGACAAGGTGATCTCCTCGGCGGCGGAGGCGGTCGCGGACATCGGCGACGGCGCGTCGATCGCCGTCGGCGGGTTCGGGCTGTGCGGCGTGCCGCTCACCCTGATCGAGGCGGTGTACGCCACGGGCGCCGCGGAGCTGTCGATCGTCTCGAACAACTGCGGGACCATCGGCCTCGGCCTCGGACGCCTCCTCGACGCCGGCCGCATCACCCGCGCGCGGGGGTCGTACGTCGGGGAGAACAAGGAGCTCGCCCGCCGTTACCTCGGCGGGGAGATCGAGCTGGAGCTGATTCCGCAGGGAACGCTGTCGGAGAAGCTGCGCGCGGGCGGCTGCGGCATCCCCGCCTTCTACACCCCGGCCGGCGTCGGCACGATGGTCGCCGAGGGCGGGCTGCCCTGGCGGTACGGCCCGGACGGCGAGGTCGCGGTGGCCTCACCGCCCAAGGAGGTCCGCGAGTTCGGCGGCCGGGAGTACGTCCTGGAGGAGAGCATCACCACCGACTTCGCGCTCGTCCGCGCCGCTCGCGGTGACCGGCACGGCAACCTGGTCTTCCACCGCTCCACGCGTAACTTCAACCCCCTGTGCGCGATGGCCGCGCGCACCGCGGTCGCCGAGGTCGAGGAGCTCGTCGACGCCCTCGATCCGGACGAGGTCCACCTGCCCGGCATCTTCGTCCAGCGCGTCGTCGCCCTGACCCCGGAGCAGGCCGCCGACAAGCCCATCGAGAAGCGGACGGTGACGCGGGTGAGGGGGGCGAACGACCAGTGAGCCGGAGTGAGGGGGTGAACGACCAGTGAGCTGGTCCAGGGAGCAGATCGCCGAGCGTGCGGCGAAGGAACTGGCGGACGGGATGTACGTCAACCTGGGCATCGGGCTGCCGACGCTGATCCCCGGGTACCTGCCGGCCGGGGTCGACGTGGTGATCCATTCGGAGAACGGCGTGCTGGGCGTCGGTCCGTACCCGGCCGAGGACGAGGTCGACCCTGACCTGATCAACGCGGGCAAGGAGACCGTCACCGTACGGCCCGGGGCGTCCTACTTCGACTCCTCGCTGTCGTTCGGCATGATCCGCGGCGGACACGTGGACGTCGCGGTGCTCGGCGCGATGCAGGTCTCGGCCCGTGGCGACCTCGCCAACTGGGCGGTCCCCGGAAAGATGATCAAGGGCATGGGCGGCGCGATGGACCTCGTCCACGGCGCCCGCAGGCTGATCGTCGTCATGAGCCACACCGACCGGGACGGCAACCCAAAGATCGTCAAGGACTGCACCCTGCCGCTCACCGGCCGTGCCTGCGTCCAGCGGATCATCACGGACCTGGGCGTCATCGACGTCACCCCGGACGGGCTCGTCCTCGTCGAGACCGCGCCGGGGGTGAGCGAGCAGGAGATCCGTGAACGCACCGATCCGCCGCTCGCCGCCGCCCGCGCCGGCGGGTCGTGACGGTGACACGACAACCGACGGCTTCCCGTCCCCGGACCGACGAAGGAGACTCCGTGAGCGATCCGCATCCTCCCTACCTCCACCCCGCGTACCAGAGCACCGCGCTGCGGGCGCCGTCGCAGCCGCTGGTCATGCCCGCGTACGGGCCGGACGCCATCGAGCTGTCCAGCCCGGTGTTCGGCCACGCCGAACTCGGCACCCTCGACAACGACCTGACCCGGCAGCACCGCGGTGAGCCGCTGGGCGAACGCATCGTCGTCACCGGCCGCGTGCTCGACTCCTCCGGGCGCCCGGTGCCGAACACGCTGGTGGAGGTCTGGCAGGCCAACGCCGCCGGCCGCTACATCCACGCGCGCGACCAGCACCCGGCGCCGCTCGACCCCAACTTCACCGGCGCCGGCCGCTGCCTGACCGACGACGAGGGGCGGTACCGGTTCGTCACGATCAAGCCGGGCGCCTACCCCTGGCGGAACCACCACAACGCCTGGCGTCCCGCGCACATCCACTTCTCGGTGTTCGGCACCGCCTTCACCCAGCGGCTCGTCACCCAGATGTACTTCCCGGGCGACCCGCTGTTCGCCTTCGACCCGATCTTCGGCTCGATCGCGGACGAGAAGGCCAAGGAGCGCCTGATCTCCCGCCTCGACATGGACACGACCGTCCCGGAGTGGGCGCTGGGCTACCAGTGGGACATCGTCCTCGGCGCGACCCCGACGGAGGACTCATGACAACGCCTTCGCAGACCGTCGGCCCGTTCTTCGGCTACGCCCTCCCGTACGGCGACGGCCCGCGCGTGGTGCCCGAGTGGCGCCCCGACGCCATCCGGATCCACGGCACCGTCTTCGACGGCGCGGGCGAGCCGCTGCCCGACGCCCTCCTGGAGATCTGGCAGGCCGGCCCCGACGGCGAGGTGCCGCGCGCGGTCGGCGCGCTGGCCCGCGACGGGCACGACTTCGCCGGCTTCGGCCGCTGCGGCACCGACGCCGCCGGGCACTACTGGTTCTCCACGCTGAAACCGGGCGGGCCCACCCCGTACATCGCCCTGCTCGTGTTCGCGCGCGGCCTGCTCAAGCCGGTCATCACCCGGATCTACTTTCCCGGTGAGCCGGGGAACGCCGGCGACCCGGTCCTGGCCGGGGTGCCGGCGGAGCGGCGCGACACGCTCGTCGCCGTTCGCGAGCACGAGCGGTCCTACCGTTTCGACGTCCATCTCCAGGGCGGACAGGAGACCGTTTTCTTTGCCGTCTGACCTGCTCTCGCCGGTCGCCGCCGGCACCGCCGCGGAGAAGGCCACCTCCGGCGAGGCCTGGTTGCGCGCGCTGCTGGACGCCGAGGCGGCCCTCGCCCGCGCCCAGGCGCGCCTCGGCCTGGTCCCCGAGGGTGTCGCCGAGGCGATCCTCGCCGCGCACGTCGACCTGGACGACCTGGCCGTGCGGGCGCGCGGCGCCGGCAACCCGGTCGTCCCGCTGGTCGCCGACCTGCGCGAGTCCGCCGGTGAACACGTCCACCGCGGAGCGACGAGCCAGGACATCATGGACACCGCCGCCATGCTGGTCGCCGACCGTACGCGGCGGATCATCCTGGCCGACCTCGCGCGCACCGCCGACGCCCTGGCCGGGCTCGCCCGGGAGCACCGTGAGACGCCGATGGCCGGCCGCACGTTCGGGCAGCAGGCCGTGCCGACGACCTTCGGGCTGCGCGCGGCCGGCTGGCTGACCGCGGTCGCGCGGGCGCGCGAGGCGCTCGCGGGCGTACGCCTGCCCGCGCAGCTCGGCGGCGCCGCCGGGACGATGGCGGCGTACGGCACCACCGAGCTGCTGCCGGTGTTCGCCGAGGAGACCGGCCTGGCCGAGGCGGTCCTGCCCTGGCACACGCTCCGCGCGCCGGTCGCCGAGCTGGGCGCCGCGCTGGCCCTGGTCGCGGGCGCGCTCGGCAAGCTCGCGACCGACGTCGTCACGCTCGCCCAGACCGAGATCGGCGAGGTCGCCGAGCCGGCCGCGCCCGGCCGCGGTGGCTCGTCGGCCATGCCGCACAAGCGCAACCCGGTGCTCGCCACCATGATCCGCTCCGCCGCGCTGCGCGTGCCGGCGTACGCGCAGGTCCTGTTCGCCTCGCAGGCGGCGGCGCTGGAGCGGCCCGCGGGGGAGTGGCACGCCGAATGGCTGCCGCTGAACGACGCCCTGCGGCTGACCGGCGGCGCGGCCGAGACCGCGGCCGAGCTCGCCGGCGGGCTGGAGGTCTTCCCGGACCGGATGCGGGCGAACCTGCGCGACGAGCTGCTGTCCGAACACGTCGCCGCGACACTGGCGCGCGCGGTCGGCCGCGCCGAGGCCGACCGCGCGGTCGCCGCGGCCCTGCGCGAGGGCCGCCCGCTGCGCGACCTGGTCCCCGGCGGGATCGACCCGGCCGGCGCCGTCGGCCCGGCGGCCGAACTCGTCGACCGCGCCCTCGCGGCCTACACCGGGGAGACGGACTCATGACGCGGCTGCGGCACCGGTTCGACGGGCCGGACGACGCGCCCGTCCTCGTTCTCGGACCGTCGCTCGGCACGACCATGGACCTGTGGGAGCCGCAGCTCGCCGCGCTGACCGAAGCCTGGCGGGTGCTCCGCTACGACCTGCCGGGCCACGGCGGCTCCGGCGTCATCCACGGCACGATCGGCGACTTCGCCGCGGCGGTGGCCGGCCTCCTCGACGCGCTCGGCCTGGAGAAGGTGGCCTACGGCGGCGTCTCGCTCGGCGGGGCGATCGGCACCACCCTGGGCGTCGAGCACCCCGAGCGGATCACGAGCCTCGTGCTGTGCTGCACGTCGGCGCGCTTCGGCGACCCCGCCGCCTGGCACGACCGGGCCGCGAAAGTGCGCGCCGGCGGGCTGGAGCCGCTCGCGGACACCTTCCTCGGCCGGTGGTTCACGCCGGCGTACGCCGGGACCGCGGCCGCACGGGCGATGCTCGCGCACGTCGACGCGGAGGGCTACGCGGCCTGCTGTGAGGCGCTCGCCGCCTTCGACGCGCGCGACCGGCTCGGTGAGGTGAGCGCGCCGACACTGGTCGTCGCCGGGGCCGAGGACGTCGCCACGCCGCTGTCGCACGCCGAGGCGCTCGCCACGGGCATTCCCGGCGCGAGGCTCGTCGTCGTCCCGGGCGCCGCCCACCTCGCCAACCTCGAA
>NZ_CP109433.1:7500-3037500 GCF_036227085.1 Actinoallomurus sp. NBC_01490 | reverse complement strand
GGATGAGATCCATCGTGGCTCTTCGTTGGGGTGTCTTCCGCGGGACCGGCCGTCTTGCGACGTCCCGCCCCCCGCAGGCTCGGACAAGCTTAGGACACCCGGGCGTCGAGGTCAACTCCCCGACACGGGCGTATGCGTAGACGCAGGTCGTACTCCTGCGCTCTGGGACTCATGCCCGGCGCCGTCGCGCCTAAACCCGGCCGCCGGATTTTCTTCGCCGACCCGTGGGCACTGCCACCGCCCAGAGGCCGTGTCGGCAGAGCCGACCGAAGGAACAACCCACGAGGCGTGGTCCGTATTCCCGATCTCCACGACCGTCGTGCGGAGCGACGTGAGCGGATCGTCGTCACAGGACGAGCGGCTCCCCGCCACCGCCGGCCAGGAGACCTGCCCGCGTCGCCGCGGCGTGGACGACCGGCAGCTCACGCCGGGACCGCAGGACGGCCGATGCCTGTCGAGCACGACGACGCGTTGGACGAACGAGGCTCGGCATCCACGCCACATGCTTCACCGGGGCACCTGTCGCCCCCCGGGGCGCGTACGGCAACGGCGCCCGGGAGCGGCCCGTACCAGGCAGACCGCTCCCAGCCGACGGCCTCAGAGCGCGGGCAGGGCCGCCAGGCGCCCCTCCAGGCTCTCCACGTCCACGCGTGCCTGTTCCAGCCGGGCGCGGGTCTTGCCGACCACCTGTTCCGGCGCCTTGGCCATGAACTGCTCGTTGCCGAGCTTCCGCTCCGCCTGGGCGATCTCCTTGCGCGCGGCGGCCAGGTCCTTCTCCAGCCGGGCGCGTTCGGCGGCGACGTCGATCGCTCCCGCCGTGTCCAGGCGTACGGTCACGCCCTCGACCGGCAGCGACGCGGTCGGGGTGAACGAGTCTCCCGCCGGCGTGAGGCGCAGCAGCGTGCGCACCGCCTCGTCGTACGCCGGGTCCAGGCCCTCGATCGTCGCCGCGACCTTCTGGCCCGGCTTCAGGCCCTGGTCCGCGCGGAACCGGCGTACCTCGGTCACCAGGCGCATCAGCCCGGCGATCTCCGCCTCCGCCGCCGGGTCCGAGAAGCCGTCCGCGGCCGGCCAGGCGGCCGTGACGATCGACTCGCCGCCCGCCAGCGCGGTCCACAGCTCCTCGGTGACGAACGGCGTGAGCGGGTGCAGCAGGCGCAGCAGGACGTCGAGGACGCGTCCCAGCACGGCCGGGGCGTCGGCGCTCATGCCCGGCACCTTGGAGAGCTCGACGTACCAGTCGCAGAACTCGTCCCACGCGAAGTGGTAGAGCGTCTCGCACGCCTTGGCGAACTCGAAGTTCTCGAAGTGGGCGTCGACCTCGGCGACGACCGACGACAGCCGGGACAGGATCCAGCGGTCCGCGACCGACAGGTCCGCGGGCAGGTCGCGGATCGTCGCTCCGTTGATCAGGGCGAAGCGCGTGGCGTTCCACAGCTTGTTGCAGAAGTTGCGCGAACCCTGCGCCCACTCCTCGCTGACCGCCACGTCGCCGCCCGGGTTCGCGCCGCGCAGCAGGGTGAAGCGCGTCGCGTCGGCGCCGTACCGGTCGATCCACTCCAGCGGGTCGACGACGTTGCCGAACGACTTGGACATCTTCTTGCCGAACTGGTCGCGCACCATGCCGTGCAGCGCGATGACCTTGAACGGCTCGACGCCGTCCATCGCGTACAGGCCGAACATCATCATCCGGGCGACCCAGAAGAACAGAATGTCGTACCCGGTGACCAGCACGGACGTGGGGTAGAAGGCGCGCAGCTCCGGCGTGTCCTCCGGCCAGCCCAGCGTGGAGAACGGCCACAGCGCCGAGGAGAACCACGTGTCGAGCACGTCGGTGTCCTGGGTCCAGTCCTCCGGCGGCTGCTCCCCCGGACCGACGCACATCGTGGAACCGTCCGGCCCGTACCAGACCGGGATGCGGTGCCCCCACCACAGCTGCCGGCTGATGCACCAGTCGTGCATGTTGTCGACCCACTCGAAGTATCGCGGGGCCATCTCGGCCGGCACGATCTTCACCCGGCCGTCGCGTACGGCGTCGCCGGCGGCCCGGGCGAGCGGCTCGACCCGGACGAACCACTGGAGCGAGACACGGGGTTCGACCACCGTCTTGCACCGCGAGCAGTGGCCTACGGCGTGCACGTACGGGCGGGTCTCGGCGACGATGCGGCCCTCCTGCCGCAGCGCGGCGACCACGGCCGGCCGTGCCTCCAGGCGGTCGAGCCCCTGGAACGGCCCGTGCGCGGTGATCGTGCCGCGCTCATCCATGATCGTCATCATCGGCAGGCCGTGCCGCTGCCCGATCTCGAAGTCGTTCGGGTCGTGGGCCGGGGTCACCTTGACGGCGCCGGTGCCGAACTCCGGATCGACGTGGGGGTCCGCGACGATCGGGATGTGCCGGCCGGTCAGCGGCAGCTCGATCTCGCGGCCGACGAGATGGGCGTAGCGCTCGTCGTCCGGGTGCACGGCGACGGCCGTGTCACCGAGCATCGTCTCGGCGCGGGTCGTGGCGACGACGATCGCGTCATCGCCGTCGCCGTACCGGATGGAGACCAGCTCTCCGTCATCGTCGGAGTGCTCGACCTCGATGTCGGACAGGGCGGTCAGGCAGCGCGGGCACCAGTTGATGATGCGTTCGGCCCGGTAGATCAGGCCGTCGTCATACAGGCGCTTGAAGATCGTCAGAACCGCGCTGGACAGGCCCGCGTCCATCGTGAAGCGTTCGCGGGTCCAGTCGACGCTGTCGCCGAGGCGGCGCATCTGTCCGAGGATCTTGCCGCCGGACTCGGACTTCCACTCCCAGACCTTCTTGACGAAGGCGTCGCGGCCCAGGTCGTGGCGGGACAGGCCCTCTTTGGCGAGTTCGCGCTCCACGACGTTCTGGGTGGCGATGCCCGCGTGGTCCATGCCGGGCAGCCAGAGGGTCTGCAGACCGCGCATGCGCTGCCGGCGTACGAGCGCGTCCTGGATCGAGTGGTCCAGCGCGTGGCCCACGTGGAGGGATCCGGTCACGTTCGGCGGCGGGATGACGATCGAGAACGCGGGCGCGCCGGGTACGACGGCGGGCGTGAACAGGCCGCCGTCGGTCCAGCGTTGGTAGAGCCGTCCCTCGACGTCGGCCGGGGTGTACTGAGTCGGCAGAGCATCACGCGAAGTCACGCGTCGGAGTGTACGGAGGTTCGCCGGGAACCGTGGTCTCGCCCCGCACATCGAGATGACTACGGCAGAATGCCGGGTTCGATGCCACGCGCCGGTGGAAGGGTCCTCACAGCACGACCCATGACGGCCGCGCCACTGGGGTGAGCCGTGGTTTCGGAGGACAATGTGACAGGCAGCGACCATCCGCACGGACTCTCGGGATGAGGCACAGGGGGAGACGACTCTCGTGAAGGCGCTCCTGGCCATCGCGGTCCTCGTCGTCGGCCTGGCGATGCTGGGCCTGGCCGCCGGATTCGCCGCCGGCGCCATCCGGCGTACGCGGGCGGCCGAGTCGGCGAACGAGGAGTCACCGGCGCCCGCCGCGCCTCCTCCGTACCCGTACGCCGCGGCGCGCCCGGAGTCGCCCCGCGCGATGTGGGTGGGAGCGGGGATCAGCGCGGCCCTCGGCATGGGCGCCCTGGTCACCGCCGCGGTCGCGCTGCTGGCGGTCATGGCGGCGCCGACCCGGGTGCTGAACACTCCGCCGCAGGCGGGCGGCCTCCAGCGCGACGACTCCCCCGGCACGCGGCAGCTCACCGACCGGCAGCGGCAACGGCTGAAGGCGGCCGGCATGCCGAACCCGCTGACCGCCGTCTACCACCGGTCCGCGGCGACGACCACGACCGTGCTGTTCATCGGGGCGTCCGGGCACCTCACCGATCCGGCGGCGCAGCTGCGGGAGTTCATCAGCGGTCTGGCGATCAGCGCGGGGTCGGGTGGCCGTACGCCGACGCCCTATCCGGCGGGCAGGCTCAAGGGCACCGTGATGTGCCTCGACCAGCTGAGCACAGGTCAGGCGACGCTGGCGACCTGCGGCTGGGCCGACGAGGGCACGCTCGGAGTGATCACGACCGACGAGGGCGACGCCACGCAGACGGCCGGACTGCTCCTGTCGATGCGCGACGACATGGAGAAGAAGGCCTGATCAGGCGGACTTCTCCCGCGGCTCCCGCTTGGTGCGCTCGCGGGGAACCAGCGTCGGGTTGACGTGCTCGTGGACCGCCTCGCGCGTGATCACCACGCGGGCGACGTCGGCGCGGCTCGGCACCTCGTACATCACCGACAGCAGCACCTCTTCCATGATGGCGCGCAGGCCGCGCGCGCCGGTGCCGCGCAGGATCGCCTGGTCGGCGATCGCCTCGAGGGCGTCGTCGGTGAACTCCAGGTCGACCCCGTCGAGCTCGAACAGCCGGTGGTACTGCTTCACCAGCGCGTTGCGCGGCTCGGTGAGGATGCTGATCAGTGCCTCGCGGTCGAGGTTGTGCACGCTCGTGACGATCGGAAGGCGTCCGACGAACTCCGGGATCATCCCGAACTTCAGGAGGTCTTCCGGCATGACGTCGGCGAAGAGGTCGGCCACCTCGCCGTCGTCGTCCTTGGTGCGCAGAACCGCGTTGAAGCCGATGCCCTGCTTGCCGACGCGCTGCTCGACGATCTTTTCCAGACCGGCGAACGCGCCGCCGCAGATGAACAGCACGTTGGTGGTGTCGATCTGGATGAACTCCTGGTGGGGGTGCTTGCGGCCGCCCTGCGGCGGCACGCTCGCGGTGGTGCCCTCCAGGATCTTCAGCAGCGCCTGCTGGACGCCCTCACCGGACACATCGCGCGTGATCGAGGGGTTTTCGCTCTTGCGGGCGACCTTGTCGACCTCGTCGATGTAGATGATGCCGGTCTCGGCCTTCTTGACGTCGTAGTCGGCGGCCTGGATCAGCTTCAGCAGGATGTTCTCGACGTCCTCACCGACGTAGCCGGCCTCGGTGAGGGCGGTCGCGTCGGCGATGGCGAACGGAACGTTGAGCAGTTTGGCGAGCGTCTGTGCGAGGAGCGTCTTGCCGGACCCGGTCGGGCCCAGCAGCAGGATGTTGGACTTGGAGAGCTCGACGCTCTCGTCCCTGCCGCCGCTGCCCGACTGGATCCGCTTGTAGTGGTTGTACACCGCCACGGACAGGGCCTTTTTGGCCTTGTCCTGCCCGATCACGTACGAGTCGAGGAACTCGAAGATCTCGCGCGGTTTCGGCAGGTTGTCCCACTTGAGGTCGGATGACTCGGAGAGCTCTTCCTCGATGATCTCGTTGCAGAGATCGATGCACTCGTCGCAGATATACACGCCCGGACCCGCGATGAGCTTCTTGACCTGCTTCTGGCTCTTCCCGCAGAACGAGCACTTGAGCAAGTCACCACCGTCGCCGATGCGTGCCACCCTGTCTCCTTTACGTGGGGCCGCTCACCCTCGAACCGCGGGACGAGGGAGCGTGCTGAGGCTCTCGACGTTGTCTCGACGTTACCGCCTGGCGGGCAGTGAGTGAGCCCTCCGGTGTTGGTCGATATGCCCGACACCTGAGGGTCACTCAAGGGCCGCTTACGACGACACTACCTCGGAAACGCGCTTCTTGCGGCTCTCGATGATGTCGTCGATGAGACCGTAGGACTTCGCCTCCTCGGCCGTCAGGAATCTGTCGCGCTCGATGTCCCGGCGGACCTTCTCGACATCCTGCCCGCTGTGCCGCGCCAAGATCGTCTCCATTTCCTCGCGGATGCGGAGGATCTCGTTGGCCTGGATCTCGATGTCGCTGGCCTGGCCGTACCCGCCTTCGGTGGCCGGCTGGTGGATCAGGATCCGCGAGTGCGGCAGCGCGGCGCGCTTGCCCGGCGTGCCCGCCGACAGGAGCACCGCGGCGGCGGAGGCCGCCTGACCGATGCAGACCGTCTGGATGTCGCAGCGGACGAACTGCATCGTGTCGTAGATCGCCGTCATGGCGGTGTACGAGCCGCCGGGCGAGTTGATGTAGATGCTGATGTCACGCTCGGGGTCGATGGACTCCAGCGTGAACAGCTGGGCCATCACGTCGTTCGCGGAGGCATCGTCGATCTGGACGCCCAGGAAGATGATCCGCTCTTCGAAGAGCTTGTTGTACGGGTTCATCTCCTTGACGCCGTACGTGGTGCGCTCGACGAACGACGGAATGATGTAGCGGCTCTCCACGGGCTGGATACCGGCCCGGATCTGATCGCTCATCGGGTTCAGTCCCCTCCGGTCGATGTTCATGAAACCGCACCCTCTGAGGTGACCTGGTTGGCGTTGTGCACGACGTGGTCGATGAACCCGTAGTCCTTGGCCTCGTCGGCGGTGAACCAGCGGTCGCGGTCGGAGTCGGTCTGGATCTGCTCGAGCGACTGGCCGGTGTGGAAGGCGATCCGCTCGGCGAGCGTCTGCTTCACGTACAGCATCTGCTCGGCGAGGATCTTGATGTCGGACGCCGTGCCCCCGATGCCGCCGGACGGCTGGTGCATCATGATCCGCGCGTGCGGCAGGGCGTAGCGCTTGCCGGCCGTGCCGGCGCAGAGCAGGAACTGCCCCATCGACGCGGCCAGGCCCATGCCGACCGTCGCGATGTCGTTCGGGACGTACTGCATCATGTCGTAGATCGCCATACCGGCGGTCACGGAGCCGCCCGGCGAGTTGATGTAGAGGTAGATGTCCCGCCGGGAGTCCTCCGCCGCGAGAAGCAGCAGCTCCGAACAGATGCGGTTGGAAATGTCGTCGTCGACCTGCTGCCCGAGGAAGACGATCCGCTCGCGCAGCAGACGCTGGTAAAGCTGGTCGCCCAACGGCAGGAGGGGCGCCTCGGCCGTGCGCGCCCGCACGGGCGCCGGCGGTTCGAAGGTCGGAGGCGTGGTCACTGCGTCACCTGCTCCGGAATCGTGGTCGTGGTCGGTTGCTTGCGACATTAACGCGCTGCGGCGAGGGCTTTGGCCGCGAGGGAGGCTTGTTCGCTGTCGGCGTGGAAGGTGGGCCGGCCCCGAAGACGCGAACGGGCCGGCGCGCGATGCGCCGGCCCGTCAGGTCGCGGAACGATCAAGCGTCGGCCTTGTCGTCGGCGGCCTCTCCGGTCTCCGCCGTCTCGGCGGCCTCGGCCGTCTCGGCCTCGGCGGTCGCGGGGGTCTCGGCGTGCTCCTCGTCCTCACCGGCCTCGTGCCGCAGCATGGCCGCGATGTCGACCTCGGCACCCTTGTCGTCGGTGGCCTTGACGTGCTCGACGACGAGGTTGAGGGCCTTGGAGCGCAGCACCTCCGAGACCACGGCCGGGATCTGGTTGTTCTCGGTCAGGTGCTTGGCCAGGACGTCCGGCTGCACGCCCATCGACATGGCGTTGCGGACGACGTAGTCGGTCAGCTCCTCGTTCTCGACGGTCAGCTTCTCCTGCAGGGCGAGCTGGTCGAGGATGAAGCCGCCCTTGACCGCGTCGCGGGCGCCGTCCTTGAGCTCCTCGTCGTACTCCTCGGCGGACTTCTCCTGGTCCTCGAGGTACTTGTCACGGCTCATGCCGTACATCTGGAGCTGCTGGTCGAGCTGCTCGTTGCGGCGCTGGATCTCGTTCTCGATCACGCTCTCCGGGAGCGGGATCTCGAGCTTTTCCATGAGCGCTTCGAGGGCCTTGTCACGCGCCTGGCCGAGCTGCTGGTGGAGCTTCTGGTCGGCGAGACGCTTGCGGACGTCCTCGCGCAGCTCCTCGATCGTGTCGAACTCGCTGCCGAGCTGGGCGAACTCGTCGTCGAGGTCGGGCAGCTCCTTGATCTTCACGCTGTGCACGGTGACGGTGACCTCGGCCTCCTGGCCCTCGTGGTCACCGCCCACCAGGGTGGTGGTGAAGGTCTTGGAGTCACCGGCGTTCATGCCGACGAGCTGGTCGTCGAGGCCCTCGACCGAGCTGCGGCTGCCGACCTCGTAGGAGTAGCCGCTCGTACGGGCGTCCTCGACGTCCTCGCCGTCGACGGTCGCGGCGAGGTCGATCGAGACGAAGTCGCCCTCCTCCGCCGCCCGGTCGGCGTTGGTCAGCGTCGCGAACCGCTCGCGCAGGTTGGAGAGGGTCTCCTCGACCTCCTCGTCGGTCACCTCGGCCGAGTCGACCGTGATCTCCAGGCCGTCGTAGTCGGGCACCTCGAACTTGGGCCGGATGTCGACCTCGGCGGTGAACGCGAACTGCTGGTTGTCCTCCAGCTCGGTGATCTCCACGTCGGGCTGGCCGAGCGCGAAGACCTCGCTCTCCTCGACGGCGCGACCGTACAGGCCGGGGAGCGCGTCGTTGACCGCCTCCTGCAGGACCGCGCCCCGTCCGACGTACTGGTCGATCAGGCGCGCCGGCACCTTGCCAGGGCGGAACCCCTTGAGGCGCACCTGCTGCGAGATCTCCTTGTACGCCTTGTCGAGGTTGGGCTTCAGCTCGTCGAAGGGAACCTCGACGGTGAGCTTGACCCGCGTCGGGCTCAGCTCCTCCACATCGGTCTTCACTTTGGGCGGTCTCCTTGATCCGGCCGCGGCACGGATTTCACGTTGGATGTCGTGGGCGGCTGCGTTTTCAGCCGGGACGCGGGCACGTCGAAGTGCGTCACCGCGCCTTCGCGCGCCAAGTCTATGGTGTTCCGGGCCGCGCGCGGACAGTTGGGGCGGCAATGCGTCGCCAAGTGTTGCGAAAGGGCGTCTCCGGCCTCCTCCACCGACTCTACGAGCGCCACCCGGCGGACTGTTCGGCGAGGGGTGGTGTCCGGCCGGCGCAGCCGCGTGACCTCGGTGGTCGAAGAGGTGAGGGTGACCGGCGGAGATGCGGGGACCTTGGTCCCTGCAACCGGGGCGCTTCGGACCGCCGCCACCGAGTTGATCCTCGTTAGCGTACGAACCAGACCGGCCGAGAGACCGTCTCCACCCGAACCCCCACCGTGCACCGAGCACGGGAGACACCTCGTGTACGACGCGGAAGGCTTGACGATACTGACCGAGCGGGAATGCCGTGAACTGCTCGCGAGCGTCCCCCTCGGCCGAATCGTCTACACCGACCGAGCACTCCCCGCCGTCCAGCCGGTCAACTTCGTCATGTCCGACGGCGAGGTCATGATCCTGACCTCAGCCGACTCGAAACTGGCCACCGCCACCCAGAACACCGTGGTCGCCTTCGAAATCGACCACTTCAACCACGAAGCCACCGCCGGCTGGTCCGTAGTGATCATCGGCCACGCCCACCTACACCCCAAAGAAGACCACCTAGCCATAACCCCAGAACTAATCTCCGGCCGCCGCCTCCCCACCCACCCCCCAAAAGAACCCCATAACCCCCTGCCAGCAGAGAGCCCAGAGTGAGAAGCCGAGAGCCAAGAGCCGAGAGCCAAGAGCCGAGAGCCGAGAGGCGAGAGCCGAAGCCGCGAGCCGAGAGAGGTGAGCAAAGCCGAAGGCGAGCGAACACCGGGGGGCTCCGGGGGGTCGTCCCCCCGGGCAAAATCGCGGGCCAGAGCGAAGCCGCCCCAGCGGCGAGCATGCGTAGCCGCCTCGTCGGGCTGGCCGGATTTGAACCGGCGGCCCCCGCGACCCAAACGCGGTGCGCTACCAAACTGCGCTACAGCCCGTGAACGAGTTGAGTGTAGCCCGGCTCGTACCGGTAGAGGGTCACATTAACCGGCGTCGCCGATCATGCCCGTGGGGTGCGCGCCGTGGTGCCGGGAACCGGTACGCTACGCGGGTGACGTCTTGGGTCCGGTCGTCCGGCCGGGGTCTCGACGGCCACGCGGGCGTAGCTCAATGGTAGAGCCCCAGTCTTCCAAACTGGCTACGCGGGTTCGATTCCCGTCGCCCGCTCCCACACTAAAGGCCCAGGTCATCCGGCGTTCCGGAGCCTGAGCCTTCGATCGTTAACCGGTCCTCTTGAGCGTTCGTGCCAGATTCGTGCCAGATCAAGCGGCGGCGCGTCCCGCCGTCGTCCCGCCCCGCTCCGGCACGCCCTACGAGCGTGCGGCGTGGGCGCCGGTCCGTACGGCCGTGCCGGTCGGACGGCCCGCCGTACTACGCGCCCCGCCGTAGACGCTCTACAGCGCCGTCGTCAGCCCCGCGCCGCCACCGTACGACTCGGTCGCTGGGCCGCCGTGTGGACCGGGCAATCCGTCGCCCTTAGATCACCCCTCCAATACCTCCCGCATTCCCCTGGCTTCGCAGTTGATCGACCGCTCGCGCTGGGTCGGTGTTGTCCCGCGCGTGAGTGTGTGGATCCAACGGGGGCAGCGCCGAAGACCCGTTCCGCCCGCTGCGAGATCGAAGCACCAACAGACCGCCAAGCAAGCCGACTACGACTAAACCGACGATGAGAACAGTGGTGAGCATGCCGTACCTCCAGCACCGATATCCGCGTTGGGCGGTTATCTCGTCTACAGCATGGCAGATCATCGCGAAGACGCGGAGATAGGAATGCCCGCGCGCCGCCCTGCGTACTATGCGCGTATTCGAGTCCAGGAAACGGACGCGAGGGCAGCGCTGCGTCATAGAGCAGGGGCCTTGCGTGTCCTCAGGTGTCGTCACGAGGCGCGCCGCCGCCAGGATGGTCCGGCCGAACTGAACGAGCCCGCGTAACTGAGCGTCTAGCCCGGTTCCGGTTCAGGTAGCCATACGGGTCAGGGTTGCCGTAGCCCACTTCGACAACCAAGGTGCGAGCAGCCTTGTCATGCAGCGTCTGCCTGTCGCGATCCCACAGCAACCAAGCCACGTCGATCAGCGCACCGACTCCAACGGTGACGAACGAGAGGACCCAGGTGAACGCCAGCCGCCATGCCGCCCTCCCAAGTCCGATCTGATTGAAGTCCCTACTGATGATCTGGATGCCCAGCGCCATCTTCCCGACTGTCTGACCCCACAAGCCAGTGAACAGCCAGTGATAAACAACGGCGAGAACGAACGCTGTAATCGATAGCTTGTTCCTGTCGTACCCGTTCCCCGGCTCAGTGAAGAAGACCTTCACGAACACCCAAAACAGCAGCCAAAGGGTAAAGCCGTCGATGATGTAAGCCATCAGGCGCCGCGTGCCGCTCGCCCGTTTGATCTTCGTTGCCATGACGAGGACAGTGACGTCTTGCAACCAGATGGCCAAGCACTATCACAGGGCTGCCCCCACGGCAGACGGGCTCCGCAACGAACCTCCGGGAGGGGACTCCGGGCTCCGGGAAACCCCGACGCGAACGATGAGGGTTCTCGCGGAGCTGCGGGAGAGAGCTTCCCGTCCGCCGCTCTACTTCCAAACTGGCTACGCGGGTTCGATTCCCGTCGCCCGCTCCCACGATGAGGGCCCAGGTGGACCGGCAATCCGGGACCTGGGCCTTCGGTCTTCGTCAGGTCTTCTTAAGCCTTCGTGTCAGATCGAGACAAGATCTAGAGAGCCCCTTCCCCGAAGCCTCGGGGAAGGGGCCAGTAGGCCATGGGCGGCCCGTTAGCAGCTCTGCCGAGCCACGACAGCGGGACCTCGACGATCCCGTCGTCGGTCTTGACCAGTATGGAGTTGCTGGTCTCGGTGGAGCTGGTCTCGGTGGAGCTCAGCGGGACCTCGACAATGCCGTCGTCGGTCTCGACGGACACGAAGTCCGTCGTGTTCTTCTTGTCGGCCATGAGAGGCTCCTTCATTAAGTTGTCCGTGGATGCACGTGTGAGGGCCTTGGCGCCCGCCACGGCAATGACCTGTTGGCGGCATTCGCTGGGAAGGCAACCTGAGAGAAGTGACTAAGCCGCCGGACGGGTTCCCGACGGCCCGCCGGTGCCGTCCGGTGATGGCAGAGTGAGCCTCCCTTCGATCATCAGGTTCAGGTCCGGGTTAGCGCCAGCGTCCCGCAGAGCGCGCTTCCAGATCCGGTTGAAGTTGCTGCGGCGGGGTGTGCCTCCCTTCGGCCGACGAACACCCTGGATCGACCGCCTGCCCGAGAGGGCGTTTTGCGAGCTATTGCCCGCCAATGCCACCGAATGTCGGTTGATGGTTCGGGCAGCCGGACCCCCCCGACCTGCGCGCACGAAATCGATCTACGTGAGCGTCTCCGGCAAAGGGCTCCAGGGCTTGCGGCCACACTCACGGGAGGTGCGTCGCCGACAGGCCGTGGACATGCTCACCTGCGGCAACGCAAGCGAAGAACGGGGTATCAACCCGCAAAACACCCTCTGAGGTTCCCGGCACCGTCGGTTGTTACGAGCCTTCGTGCGAGCCTTCCAGGAGAAGAGTGGTGACTTGGTGTGGGTTGTCAATCATCGGCACGTGGCCGCAGCCGTTCAGGATGACATGCCGTGCGAGCGGCAGCCTTTCCCTGGCGATGCGGGCTTGTCGGGCGGGGAGTATGAAGTCGCGGCGCCCCCACGCGATGGTCACTGGCACCTCTGGTTGAGGGTTGGCCTGGTAACTGGTCCCGTTCTCAAGGATGGCGTCGAAGTGCGTGCAGCTCTGAAAAGCCGCGGCGTCTCGCAGCGCCGATTGCGGGCTCAAACACCAGGGCCGGGCGCATACCGGAGCGAAGGCGAGACTGCGCCCGATAGCGGATCGACAGATCACCGGGGCCAGTGGTGAAAGGAGGCGTCCGGTGGCGCGCATTCGCCTCAGCTTCCGCCGCACCGCACGGAACTTGGCCTCATTTTCCCAAAATCCGGCCGGTGCTAGTGCAGTCGCCGAGCGCACCTCGCCATGGCGTGCCAGTTCTAGAGCGAGCAGTCCGCCCAGCGAGTTGCCGGCGACATGTGGGCGCTCCAGTCCAAGCTCGGTGAACAGCTGCCGCAGCGGGGCCAGCAAGTCAGCTAGATCGACGGCGCTCTCGAGCGCCAGTGCGGCGGACTGGCCATGGCCAGGAAGGTCTACGGTAATTACCCGACGATGCCGGGTGAGTGTCGGCAGCAGTGGATCCCAGGCGTGACGGTGATGCCCCAGCCCGTGAATCAAGACCAGTACAGGCCCGTCGCCGCCAGATTCGTAAGCGAGTGGCATTAAATAGCGAAAGTCCTTTCGCTTCAGGTGGAAGAACGGGCTCCTTAATGGTCCTATCGACCAACGCCGCTGAGTCACCGCCCGGCAGGGTCGTCACGTTGCGGCGCTTTCTAGGCCTGTCCGCGCATACGGCCGGAAGCGTGCGAGGTAGGCGAAGGTCATGCCGCGGCGTACGTCCAGGTACATGCCGCACGCGTGGGCGAGGCGATGCAGCCGGCCGAACGGGATCCAGTGCCGGTCGAAGAATTCCCCGACCACGAGCCGTCCCCCGGGGGTCAGCACCCGGGCGGCCTCGCGCAGCGCCTGGCCCGGGTCGGGGATTTCGCCGAGCGCCGTGACCAGGTACGCGGCGTCGAATATAGCGTCGCCGAACGGGAGCTCGCGGGCGTCTCCGGTTGAGCAGCACTCCCGTCGCGATCAGGCCGAGCGCCTCCAGGCCGTCCAGCCCCACCCACGCGGTCGACCAGTGCGCGGCGGTCGTGCTGGCGGGGAGCCCGACGGCCAGGACGAACAGCCACGGGATCAGCGCGAGCCCGAAACCGATCAGGCCGAGCCCCACCCAGCACGCCCTGCCACGCCACGGTGCGGACGTCGGAGAGTCACCGGCCGTCTCGGAGGGCGCGGACGCCGATCTGACACAGATGATCACCCTTTCGGTCTCCATATAGAACACGACCGTCCCGGAACCATCGCGGCCCGCCACTCGAGTCCGTGAGTGCCTGTCGGAGTTCCGGGAGGGATTTCTGACCTGCGCAAAATTGAGAGGCTCTGTGCGGACATCGGGGAGTCGAGAGGCCGGCAGTGGGGCGTGGACCCGTGAAAGCTCAAGGCCTAGCGATCCCGGACCGTGCCAGATCTGTGCCAGACCGACCGGCAGGAGTCACGGGGAATGACTGCGACGGGTCTGCGCCACCGCAGGTCAGCGAACGCCCAGGTAATCGCGCAGAGATGCGCCTCTACTTCCGAACTGGCTACGCGGGTTCGATTCCCGTCGCCCGCTCCCACGACAAAGGCCCAGGTCGACCGGTGCTCCGGGACCTGGGCCTTCGATCTTCATCGGGCCTGTTCTCGCTTCCATGCCCGTGGGCGTTCGCCGATGTCCGTCCATCGCATCGGTTCTCGCCGCGGAAGGGCGAGTGTATGGTCTGGCCATGGGACAGCCCCCTGATTCATGGCTCGCGCTCAGCCTTCTGGGCGTTCTTGTCGTGGTTCCCGTGTTGTGCGCTGTACTGGCGATCGTCAAGAGCAGCCATGGCGCCTTGCCGAAAGCCCCATCGGCTGGATCGGCCGGGGTTCTCGGGCGGGTCTTCGGGCACGACCTGGAGAGCAGCGACCCGGAGAGCAGCGGCGAAACCCTTGCCGACCGCGTTCGCCGGCTGCGGCGTGACGGCCGTTCCGTCGAAGCGCAGCTTCTCGTCTGCACGGAGACGGGCCTGACGCAGGCCGAAGCCCAACGGTTCGTCTCAGCACTCGACTGACCGTCAGGTCTCGCCAGTGCGGACAGCCGAGTAGGGATACGCCGAGGTCCGCGTACTCGGGGCCTCGGTACTCGGGGTGGCGGCGCGGTTCGGCCGTGGTCAGGGCGAAGCAGCCGTGCCACTCGATCGGGCAGGGCGGCCTCCGCGCCGCGGTCGCTGTCGGGGTGTCGCGGTAGCACGGGTCGAGGACGAGGGCTTCGACGTCTCGGCGGAGGTCGACCACTCCGGTGGGCCTCGATGTAGTCGACGAGCGGGTCCTTGTCGTCCGCCTCGGCGAGCGCGACCAGCGCCGACAGTTTCGCCGCCGCGCCGAAGTCCCGGGGCTCGAACACACTGCCCGGGTAGCAGAACGTGGTGCGGCTCAGCGTGCGGGCGGCCGGCCGCAGGTGGGCCGAGCCGAAGCACGGTGAGCCCCCGGCCAGGCGCCGACGGAAGTTCAGTGATCCGTACTTGGGCCGGCCCGTCGCCGGCCGTCGTCAGAGGCCCGGCGGAGATCCGACTCTCCCACCGCCACCGGTCGCCGCCGGGGTGGGCGGTCAGCCCCCGTTTCCCGTGCCGGTCTCGAACCGCGACCGGTACACGCCGTCCCGGGGCCACGGGCGACGGCCGGTCAGCGGCCGATGCCGTGTTCGATCGAGTCGCCGACGCGGAGGGTGGCGTGGACCGCGCCCGTGTCCGGGTCCTCCCACAGTTTGGCGCCCAGCGTGCGCAGGAGGCCGACGGCGGGGGCGTTGGCGGCGTCGGTCTCGGCGATCAGGGCCGTCGTTCCCCGCGCGCGGGCCTCCTCGATCAGCAGGTGCAGGGCCTCCACGCCGTGTCCCTTTCCGCGGGCCTCGCGGGTCAGCCAGATGCCGATCTCGGCCGCGCCGGGGGCCTCGGCCGGGGTGAGCCGTGTCGCACCGATGACCTCCCCGCCGGTCATGACGGCGTACGTGGTGCCGGCGACCGTACGGTGGAAGTCGCCGAACGCGGCGCGGCGTTCGGGGGTCCACCCGGGTGGGCCCGGAACGGGAGGCATGGCCTCGGCCGGATCCGCGCCGCCCACGGCCGCCTCGAGTACCCGCGGCAGGAGCTCCTCGTCGATCGGCCGCAACGTGACAGTGCTCATGAGATCAGCCTGCCAGGTATGTGATCGCCACGCTCGCCGACACGAGCGTCACCTTGAGCCCGCGTGGACAGCGGCGCGCGGTGGCGCGGTCCCGATCCGCGCGGGCTCTCACTTACGCCAGATCAGCACCAGCGCGCAGTCGTCGTCGCGCGCGGCCGCCATCTCCGCGACGAGCTCCTCCGCCCCCTCGTGGAAGCCCTGGGGGACCAGGCGCTCGGCCTCGCCGACCAGCCGGTCGATGCCCGCGTCGAGGTCGCGGCCGGGCGCCTCGACCAATCCGTCGGTGTAGAACATGAGCGCGTCGCCGGGGCGGAGCGTGCCCTGTTCGGGAAGGGCGCTCATCTGGGGTACGACGCCGAGGACGATGCCCTTGGCGGTGCTGACCCGCCAGGTGCCGCTGCCCGCGTCGAACTGCACGGCCGGCGGGTGACCGGCGGACTCGACGGTGTACTCCCCCGTGGTCAGGTCGATGACCAGGTGCACGGCGGTGACGAACCCCTCGTCCCAGCGCTGCCGGTGGAGATAGTCGTTGCACGCTGGGAGGAAGCGGTCGGGCTCGACCGAGCCGAGCAGGCCGCCGAACGCGCCCGACAGCATGAGCGCCCGCGTGCCGGCGTCGACTCCCTTTCCGGACACGTCGACGAGCGCCACCTCGAGTTTCTTGCCGTCGCACACCGACACGACGAAGTCGCCGCCGAAGGACGAGCCGCCGGCCTGCAGCAGCACGACCTTGGCGTCCCAGCCCTTCGGCAGCTCGGGCATCTCGCCGTGGCGGCGGAGGCGGTCGCGCAGTTCGAGCAGCATCTGCTCGCCGCGCAGCCCCTTGACGCCGATCTGCTGGCGGCTGCGGGCCAGCACGATGGCCAGGATCGCGGTGACGACGGTCGTCGCCATGACGCCGGGCCCGACCTTGTGGAAGCCGACGGCGACGGCGTCGTACGCCAGGGCCGCCGCGACCACGCCGAGCAGCACGCCGAGGCCGCGTACGCGCAGGGTCAGACCGCCGGCGAGGACGGTGAGGACCACCCCGCTCGGGGAGAACCACGTCTGCGACACGGGCGCGGAGATCGCGAGCGCCGCGGTGATGACGATCAGGCCTATCAGGGCATTTCGGTCACTGGTGAGATGCCCCCGCCGCGCCCACCGGTAGAGCCACACGAGCACGGGGATCCGGCGCAGGAAGGCGCGGACTCTCGGCGGCAGCAGGTGCACGAGGCGGCTAAGCATGATGCGGGCACTGTACCGAGCATCGCCGTGTCCTCGCTGGAAGGCGGCACACCTTACCCAAATCAAGACCGCCCGAAATGTAGTGGCCGAATCCGGCCGAAGAGCCGTAACCGCCCGGTCTCGGCACCCCGTACGCCGCGCCGCGGGGTTTCACCCGAGCCGCCCCGGGGAGATCATTAGGACCTGTTCCGTACGTCTCGCCCGCGATGGGCCCCGTCGGACAGGCGCTCGGACGAGGCGATGGAGGCAGCGATGGGTCAGGGGATGCGTGTCACGGTCGACGCGGCGATGCGGGCCCGCGACGTCTCGCGCATCCGGCCGCAGGACGAGGCGCCCCTGCCCGCGGCGGCTCCGACGGCCGAGCCCCCGGAGCCCACGTCCCAGCCCACCCGGCTCCGCCGCGCCGAGAAGCGCCGGCTCGCCAAGCGCCGCGCCGCCAAGACGAACTGACCGGGCTCTCAGGGCGCGGGAATCTCTCCGGTCCGTTCGTACGCGGCCAGCATCGCGATGCGCCGGGCGTGTCGTTCGGCGCCCGAGAACGGCGTGGTGAGGAAGATCTCGACGAACCGGGTCGCCTCCTCCAGCGTGTGCATGCGGGCGCCGACGCTGATGACGTTCGCGTCGTTGTGCTCGCGCGCCAGACGTGCGGTCTCCTCGCTCCACGCCAGCGCCGCGCGTACGCCCCTGACCTTGTTCGCCGCGATGGCCTCGCCGTTGCCCGAGCCGCCGATGACGATGCCCAGCGCGCCCGGGTCCTCCACCGTGCGGGCCGCGGCGAGCAGGACGTACGGCGGGTAGTCGTCCTCGCCGTCGTACTCTTCCGGGCCGCAGTCGAAGGCCGTGTGGCCCTGGGCGGTCAGCCACTCGACGAGGTGCCGCTTCAGCTCGAAGCCCGCGTGGTCGGAACCGAGATAGACGTGCATGCCGCAGAGTCTGTCAGGTGCGCTTCGGACGACGCGCACGGGACCAGGTCAAAGCTGGAGCGATTTGATCTCGCAGAACTCCTCCAGCCCGTGCACGCCCAGTTCGCGGCCGACGCCGGACTGCTTGTAGCCGCCGAACGGCGCGAGCGGGTTGAACCGGCCGCCGTTGATCTCGACCTGGCCGGCCTTGAGCCGCCGTCCGACCGCGATCGCGCGGTCCCGGTCCGCCGACCAGACCGCGGCGGCCAGGCCGTACGGGGTGTCGTTGGCGATGCGGACGCCCTCGTCCTCGGAGTCGTAGGCCATGACGGACAGGACCGGCCCGAAGATCTCCTCGCGGGCGATGGTCATGGACGGCGTGACGTCGGCGAAGACGGTCGGCAGGATGTAGTAGCCGCGGCTCAGCGTGGTCTCGGTGCCGCCGGTGACGAGCCGCGCGCCCTCGGCGATCCCGCGGTCGACGTAGCCGCGCACGCGGTCGAGCTGGGTGCGTGAGACGAGGGGGCCGAGCCGGGTCTCCTCGGCGAACGGGTCGCCCGGCGTGTAACGCTCGGCCGCCTTCACGGCGAGCTCCACGGCCTCGTCGTAGCGGGAGGCGGGCACGAGCATGCGGGTGAGCGCGTTGCAGGTCTGGCCGGCGTTGACGTACGCCTTGGCGACGCCGACCTTGACCGCGAGCGGCAGGTCGGCGTCGGCGAGGATGAGGTTCGGCGACTTGCCGCCGAGTTCGAGCGCGACGCGTTTGACCGAGTCGGCGGCCAGCGCCGCCACCCGCCGGCCCGCGCGGGTCGAGCCGGTGAAGGAGACCATGTCGACGCCCTCGTGCGCGGCGATCGCCTCACCGACGACCGGGCCGTACCCGGAGACGAGGTTGAAGACGCCCGGCGGCAGGCCGGCCTCGTCGATGATGTCGGCCAGGGCGTACGCGGCGAGCGGGGCGACCTCGCTCGGCTTGAGCACGACCGTGCAGCCGGCCGCGAGCGCGGGCGCGACCTTGGCGACGACCTGGTGCAGCGGGTAGTTCCACGGCGTGATCGCGCCGACCACGCCGACGGGCTCGCGCACGATGAGGGAGTTGCCGCAGCGCTCGCCGGCGAAGTCGTAGCCGTCGAGGATGTCGAGGATGCCGCTCAGCACGGCGATCGGCGTGCCGACGTGGATCTTCAGCGCGACCTGGTACGGCGCGCCCAGGTCGGTGGCGATGAGCGTGGCGAGATGCTCCTGGCGGGCGGTGATGCCGTCGAGGACCGCCCGCAGGAGGGCGGCACGCTCGGCGGGCGGGGTCGCCTCCCAGGCGGGCAGGGCGCGGCGCGCCTCGGCCACCGCGCGGTCGACGTCGGCGGCCGTGCCCGCGGGGACCCGGTCGATCGTCTCCTCGGTCGCTGGATTGACGACGTCGATGGTGTCCGAAGCCGAGGAGTCCGCCCACGAGCCGCCCGCATAGATCACATCACGCATGGGTTCATCCTTCCCCGGTGAACGTACGGGGACCACCCACACGGGTTAATGGTGCGATCGCGGTCTGGAAGCCCGGCGGGCGCCGGAGGGGCCTCCGGCGCCCGCCGGGTCCGTCAGTCGAAGATCGGGTCGCGGGTGCGGCTGCGCTTGAGCTCGAAGAAGCCGTCGGTGCCGGCGACGAGGCGTACGCCGTCCCACAGCTTCGCGGCGGCCTCACCGCGCGGGATCGGCGACACGACGGGGCCGAAGAACGACGCGCCCTCCACCGAGATCACCGGAGTGCCGACCTCGTAGCCGACCCGGTCCATGCCGTCCTTGTGCGAGGCGCGCAGCGCGGTGTCGTAGGCGTCGGTGTCGGCGGCGTCCGCCAGCTCGCGGTCGAGGCCCGCCGCCTCCAGGGCGTCCTCGATCACCTCGCGGCTCTGCGCGAGCTTCTGGTTGTGGAAGCGCGTGCCCAGCTCGGTGTAGAGCTTGCCGAGCACCTCCGGGCCGTACTTCTCCTGGGCGGCGATGCAGACGCGCACCGGACCCCACGCCTCGGCCATCATCTTCTGGTAGTTCTCCGGCAGGTCCCGCCCCTCATTCAGCACCGACAGGCTCATGACGTGCCAGCGGACCTCGATCGGGCGGAGTTTCTCCGCTTCGATGATCCACCGCGAGGTGATCCAGGCCCAGGGGCACCTGGGGTCGAACCAGAAGTCGACCGGCGTGCGTACGGCATCGGCCACCGCAACCTCCACAGCATTCGTACGTCTTCTTGTACGGGGGCCAACCGGCGTGCTCTCCGAAGCATTCCAACCTTAGGGTTTGCTGAGAGTTTGGACCAAGATCCCCGCTTGGCGGGTTAGATGGTGTGACGGCGTGCCGTTTCGTGCGCCCGCGGGGGCGCCGTACGGTGGGATGGACAATGACGTCGCATTCATGCACTTGAGGCGAGGAGTTCACTTGGCTGGCAACCTGACGCGCGACGAGGCGCGTGACCGCGCCCGGCTGCTCACCGTCGAGTCGTACAACGTCGATCTCGACCTGACGACGGGTTCGGAGACGTTCGTCTCGGACACCACGATCAGGTTCGGCTGCGCGGAGCCCGGCGGCTCGACGTTCGTCGATCTCCACGGCGCGAAGGTCCGCGAGATCACGCTCAACGGGCAGAGCCTCGATCCGGGCTCCTACGACGCCGAGAAGGGACGCATCCCGCTCCCCCGGCTCGCCGCCTCCAACGAACTGCGGGTCGTCGCCGACGCCGCCTACTCCCGCACCGGCGAGGGGCTGCACCGGTTCGTCGACCCGGTCGACCACAAGGTCTACCTCTACACGCAGTTCGAGACCTGCGACGCGCACCGGATGTACACCTGCTTCGACCAGCCCGACCTCAAGGCGCGCTTCGAGCTCAGCGTCACCGCGCCGGAGGACTGGCAGGTGATCACCAACAACGCGCCCGACCGCTCCGAAGGCGGCCGCTGGCACTTCCCGGCCACGCCGGGCATCTCGCCCTACATCACCGCGCTCGTCGCCGGGCCGTACCACGTCGTGCGCGACGAGTACCGGCAGGACGATCAGGTGATTCCGCTCGGCGCGTACTGCCGGGCCAGCCTGGCCGAGTACTTCGACGCCGACGCGATCTTCGAGGTCACCAAGCAGGGCTTCGACTTCTTCCGCAAGACCTTCGCCCGGCCGTACCCCTTCGACAAGTACGACCAGCTCTTCGTGCCGGAGTTCAACGCGGGCGCGATGGAGAACGCCGGCTGCGTGACGTTCCTGGAGGACTACGTCTTCCGGTCCCGGGTCACCGACGCCGCGTACGAGCGCCGCGCCGAGACGATCCTGCACGAGATGGCGCACATGTGGTTCGGCGACCTCGTCACCATGCGCTGGTGGGACGACCTGTGGCTCAACGAGTCGTTCGCCACCTACATGAGCGTGCTGTGCGAGGCCGAGGCCACCCAGTGGACCGGCGCGTGGACCACGTTCGCGAACCTGTGGAAGACCTGGGCGTACCGGCAGGACCAGCTCCCGTCGACGCACCCGATCTCGGCCGACATCCCCGACATCCGGGCGGTCGAGGTCAACTTCGACGGCATCACGTACGCCAAGGGCGCGAGCGTGCTCAAGCAGCTCGTCGCCTACGTCGGCCGCGACAACTTCATCAGCGGCGTCCGCAGCTACTTCGACCGGCACGCGTGGGGCAACACCTCGCTGTCGGACCTGCTCGACGCGCTCGAGGAGACCTCCGGCCGCGACCTGACGTCCTGGTCCAAGGAGTGGCTGGAGACGGCCGGCGTCAACACGCTGCGCCCCGCGTACGAGGTCGGCGACGACGGCGCCTTCACCTCCTTCGCCGTGCTGCAGGAGGCCCCGGCGGAGCACCCCACGCTGCGCTCGCACCGCGTGGCCGTGGGCCTGTACGACCGCACGCCCGAGGGCATCGTGCGGCGCAGGCGCGTCGAGCTCGACGTGGTCGGCGCCCGCACCGACGTGCCGGAGCTGGTCGGTGAGGCCCGCCCCGACCTCGTGCTGGTCAACGACGACGACCTGACCTACGCCAAGATCCGGCTCGACGACCACTCGATGCGCACGCTCATCGACGGCATCGGCGAGATCACCGACGGGCTGCCCCGCGCGCTGTGCTGGTCCGCCGCCTGGGACATGTGCCGCGACGCCGAGGTGGCCGCGCGCGACTACGTACGCCTCGTGCTGTCCGGCATCCGCGGCGTCACCGACGTCTCCGTCGCCCAGTCGCTGCTGCGGCAGGCCCGCACGGCGACGCGGCAGTACGCCGACCCGGAGTGGCGCGCGACCGGCTTCGGCCTGCAGGCGGACGCGCTGCACGAGCTGATGCTCGAGGCCGAGCCCGGCTCGGACCGGCAGCTCACCTACGCGCAGGCGTTCGTGGCCGTCGCGACCTCGGCCGAGCACCTCGACTACGTCCGCGGGCTGCTCGACGGCTCGGTCACCCTCGACGGGCTGGTGATCGACACCGACCTGCGCTGGGGGCTGCTGCGGCGGCTCGTCGTACGCGGCGCCGCCGGCGAGGCGGAGATCGCCGCCGAGCTCCAGCGCGACCCGACCGCCGCCGGCGAGCGCCACGCGGCGGGCGACCGGGCGGCGATCCCGACCGCGGAGGCCAAGGCCGCCGCCTGGGACCGCATCACCGCCGGCGACCTGCCCAACGCCGTCTTCCGCGCCACGCTCGGCGGGATGTTCGACGTGGACGACACCTTGCTGGTGGAGCCGTACGTCGAGAAGTACTTCGCCGAGGTCGGGCGGGTCTGGTCGGAGTGGTCCAGCGACATGTCCAGCACGTTCGCCGAGCACGCCTACCCGTTCCTGGTGACCGAGCAGAGCACGATCGAGCGCACCACCGCCTACCTCGACGAGCAGAACCCCCCGCCGGCGCTGCGGCGGCTGCTCGTTGAGGGCCGCGACGGCGTCGCCCGCGCGATCCGGGCCCAGGAGAAGGACCGTTCCGCACGCTGATCACCGGGTTGATGCGGCTGTGCCACGGTTCGTCATGACAGAGTGAACGGGTGGAAACCGCCCGCGATGTTCTGACGACGCTCGCCCGGCGGTACGCCTTCGGCGACCTGGCCGCGCTCTGCGAGGCCGGGGTGGCGAGGCTGCCGTCGTGCGTCGCGGCCGAGGCGCGGCTGCTGTGCTCGTTCGGTCAGCGACTGATCGACCTGGACGCCGAGGACTTCGGCATGCCCGAGCGCACCGGCGACCCGGAGGTCGACGAGTACAGCGTGCCGGAGCACCTGCTGGCCCGCGCCCGCGCCAGCCGGATGCCGCAGTCGGCGAAGGAACGTTCCCGCGGGGCGCTGCGCACGCTGCGCCCCGCGTACGGCCTCCTGCTGGAGGTGATCGAGGCGCGCTGGCACCGCCGCGAGATGGCACCGCTCGTGGCCGCCGTGCACATCGCGTCCGAATACCTCCCGCTGCTCGCCTGGCAGCCGGTGCTCGGGCACGCCGGCGACCCGGCGCTGCTGCCGGAGTCGGTGTCGGGCCCGGGCAGCCGGTTCGGCGTGCCCGGCGGGGCCACCCGGCCACGCGACTGCTCGCTGACCCGGCCGCAGCAGTCGGCCGCCGAGCGCGCCCTGCGGGTCGCCCGCGAGCCGGGGCCGGGCTGGCGCAACTACCTCGACCGCCAGCACAGCACGGTCGCCTCGGCGCTGTGCACCTGCGCGGTGTCGTGCCGCACGCCCTGCGACGTCGTCACGCGCCTGAACCCGGAGGTGCTGTCCGCCCTGTCCGAGCGCTGCCGGGTGGCGCAGGAGTTCGCCGACGGCGCTCTCGTGCGCCTCCGGCACGCGGCGCCCGTCGGCCACGGCTTCGGCGTGCCCAACCCGGACGAGGTCTCCGACGCCTGGACGCGCACCCGCACCTCGGTGGGCCGGCTGTCCCTGGGCGGGCGCGTGGTGGGCGACGTCGCCGACTATCCCCTGCCGGGCCTGCCGGAGCTCTTCTCCGTCGCGGCCGGGCAGGAGATCGTCCCCGACACGCTGCTGCGCGACCTCTCCGACCACCTGGTCGCCATCCTGCAGAGTTAGGTTTTTTCATTAGCGTCTGACCAATGCCGCGCGCCCTCACCAAGGCGGCCGATACGGCGATCGACCGGACGACCAGGCCACGCGCCTCGACCGAACGGCGCGCCGTGCTCCGCCACGGCGTCGGCGTCGTCCGCTCCGCACTTCGGTGAAAATGGCTCAGCGAAGCCGCACGACATGCAGGCGAAGGTGGCCTGGTTCGGCCGGTTCTTCTTACTGATGTGGCCGCACGCGCTGCAGCCCTGGGAGGTGTAGCGAGGGTCCACGAATACCACCGGAATCCCGGCACGGGCCGCTTTGTAGGCGATGTAGCTGCCGAGCTGGGCGAAGCCCCAAGAGTGCAGGGTGACCCGCTGGGGCTTGCGGAGCCGTACCCTGTCGCGGATACCGCCCAGGTCTTCCAGGGCGATGCCGCGACAGGTGCGTTCAGCCTCGGTCACCAGCTTCTTGGAGATGCAATGGTTGGTGTCGGCCGCGAAACGCGCTTCCCGGCCCGACAGTTTCCGCAACAGGCGCTTCGCGGACTTGGTGCCCTTTTTCTGCAGGCGCTTGCGGAGGCGGCGGTTGCGGTGCCGGACCCGGTTCAAATGCTTGCCGGCGTGGACGGTGCCCTCAGAGGTGACGGCGATGTTCGCGATGCCCAGGTCGACGCCGAGGAACCCCTCCTTGGGCTCGCGTGTGTCGGGTTCGGGGATGTCGCAGGTCGCGTACAGGTACCAGTTTCCGCCTCGGAACACCAGATCCGACTCACCGCGCCGAAATTCGCTTAGGAGCTTCATCTGTTCTGGGGAGCACTGGAATCCGATACGGCCTGACCGACCGTGGACGGTCCAGATCGATACCGTGCGGGCATCGAGCTGCCAGGACAAGCAACGATCATCGAACGGCTGGGCGGCGTCCTTACGGAACCGGATCGGCGTACTCTCGGCTTTGGCGCGCCGCTTGGAGCCTTCGGGCCCGTAGTTCCCCGCCTTCAGATTCGCCTTCAACGCCGCATAAGCCCCCGCAACCTTCCGAACCACGTGGATCGCCGGCTGAGCCGACAACCCCAACTGCTTCAACTCGCCATAAACCACGCGCTGCAAAGACATCTTCCCCGTGACGCCGGCACCGAAAGCGCGACGAGAGGCATGGTTCGCGGCGACGTTGCGGACCACTGCCACACGGCTACGCGGCACTCTCTGGACGGGATTCCTCCCGATCGGGACTCCTCGCGTGGACTCGTTGAAACGCCACTCATCTATTTCTCATGGTCACATCAGCCTGGTCCCATCGAACGTCTCCAGATTAGGCCGGGTGAAACGTCTGCTGAGACGCCGCGTTCTCCTGCTCAACGGTGCGCTCGCCGTACTGCTGGCCGTCGGGATCGGCGTCGGATATCTCTCGCTCAGCGATGGGAACGACGCGGCCGGCGCGTCCTCCACCCGCACCGCGCGGGTCGCGCGCGGCAACGTCGTGTCATCGGTGTCCGCCTCCGGCTCGGTCGCCAGTTCCCGTACGCGGTCGCTCACCTTCGGCACGTCCGGCACCGTCACCAAGATCTACGTGGCGGCCGGCGACAAGGTCGAGAAGGGCAAGGTGCTGGCCCGGCTCGACCGGACCGCGGCCGAGGAGAACGTCACGTCGGCCAAGGCGAGCCTGGCCGCCGCCGAGTCCGGCGACACCTCCAGCGCCTCGGGCCACTCCCAGTACGTCTCGGCGAAGAACTCCTACGAGCAGGCCGTACGGGCGCTCGAGGGCACCAGGATCGTCGCGCCCTTCGGCGGGACGATCGTCGCGGTCAACGGCACCGTCGGCGGCTCCTCCAGCGGCTCGGGCTCCTCCTCGTCCGGTTCCTCCTCGTCCGGGCAGGGCTCCACCGGCGCGTCGGGCTCGTCCGCGTCCTCCGGCAGTGACGCGTCGAGCTCTTCGGGGTTCATCGAGCTGGCCGACCCCAGCCGGCTGGAGGTCGCCGGGGAGTTCACCGAGTCGGACGCGACCAAGCTGAAGACCGGCCAGTCCGCGACGGTCTCCTTCGACGCGCTCACCGGCGTGACGGCCACCGGCGAGGTCACCCAGATCGACATGTCGCCGACGACGAGCGACAACGTGGTCCAGTACGGCGCCACCGTGGAGCTGACCGACCCGCCGTCGTCCCTGCGGCTCGGCCAGACCGCGACCGTGCGGGTCACCACGGCCTCGGCGGAGAACGTGCTGTACGTGCCGGCGGCCGCGGTGAAGACGGCCGGCGGACAGAGCACCGTGACCGTCCAGCAGGGCGGGAAGCAGGTCGTCGAGCAGGTGCGGATCGGTGTCTCCGGCGACCAGGGGACGGAGATCAAGTCGGGGCTGAACGAGGGCGACGAGGTCGTGATCACCACGACGAGCAGCAGCGGCGGCAGCGGCTCCTCCGGCGGGTTCCCCGGCGGCGGGGGCGGTGGCATCGGCGGCCCCGGTGGCGGCATCGGCGGCGGAGGGCGGCCGTGACGGCGCCGGTCCTGGACGTGCGCGAGGTGACCAAGGTCTACGGCGCGGGCGACACGGCCGTCCACGCCCTGCGGGGCGTCTCGCTGCGCGTCGAGCGGTCCGACTACGTCGCCATCATGGGAGCGTCCGGCTCCGGCAAGTCGACGCTCATGAACATCCTGGGCTGCCTCGACGTGCCCAGCGACGGCCGTTACCTGCTCGACGGCACCGACGTCGGGGCGCTCGACGAACGCCGGCTGTCGATCCTGCGCAACCGCAAGATCGGTTTCATCTTCCAGTCCTTCAACCTGATCCCCCGGATGTCGGCGCTGGCGAACGTCGAATTGCCCCTGGCGTACGGCGGCGTACGGCCGTCGCGGCGCCGGCGGCGGGCCGAGGCCGCGCTGCGCCAGGTCGGGCTCGGCGACCGGATGGGGCACGAGCCGAACGAGCTGTCCGGCGGCCAGCAGCAGCGGGTCGCCGTGGCCCGCGCGCTGGTCACCGCTCCGGCGCTCGTCCTGGCCGACGAGCCGACCGGCAACCTGGACACGCGGTCCACCGAGGACGTCCTGGACATCCTGGACGGGCTCAGCACGTCCGGGCGCACGATCGTGTTGATCACCCACGAGGACGAGGTCGCCGCACGGGCCAAGCGCGTGATCCGCCTGGTCGACGGGCGCGTCATCGACGATCGCCGGCAGGCGGCCGTGGACGGGCCGCCGCCCGCCGCGGCCCGGGTGGCGGGCGGCGTCCGGTGAACCCCTGGGAGATCCTGCGGTTCGCCGTGCGCGGCCTGACGTCCAACAAGCTGCGCAGCGCGCTGACCATGCTCGGCATCCTCATCGGCGTCGCGGCCGTGATCGTCCTGGTCGCGGTGGGGAACGGCTCGTCCCAGCAGATCAAGGACAGCATCTCCCGGCTCGGCGCCAACTCCCTGACCGTCACGCCGTCGACCTCCGCGGGCCGGCGCGGCGGCATGGGCGGACCCGGCGGCGGGGGCGGCGGGTTCGGCGGGGCCGCCGCCGGCGGGCAGAGCAGCGGCCCGCGGACCCAGGCCCACGACCTCACGGTGGACGACGCCAAGGCCCTGGTCGACCCGGTCAACGCGCCCGCGGTCAAGAGCGCCTCGCCGGTCGTGACCTCCTCGTCGGTGACGACGACGTACGCGGGCACGAGCCACGCGATCAGCCAGTTCGTCGGCACGTATCCGGCCTACTTCTCCGCCGCCGACAAGGTCGTCGACCGGGGGACGGCGTTCACGAACGACGACGTGACGGGCGACCGCGAGGTCGTGGTGATCGGGACCACGGTGGCCGAGGACCTCTTCGGCACCGTCGATCCGCTGAACAAGCAGATCAACGTCGGCGGCGCGCTCTTCACCGTCGTCGGGGTCCTGGAGGAGTCGGGGTCGTCGGACATGCAGGACGCCGACGACGTCGCGATCGCCCCGCTGCCCGTCGTCCAGGAGAACCTCACCGGGTTCGGCGGGCTGAGCGACATCGTCGTGGAGGCCCGGAGCGCCAAGGTCACCGACGAGGCGCAGAGCGAGGTCACCGGCATCCTCGACCAGCGGCACGGCATCTCCGGGTCCAACACGGCCGACTTCCAGATCCAGAGCCAGGCGAGCCTGCAGTCGGCGGTGAGCGACTCCAGCAAGACCTTCACCGTGCTCCTCGGCGCGGTCGCCGCGATCAGCCTGCTCGTCGGCGGGATCGGCATCACCAACATCATGCTGGTCACCGTCACCGAGCGGACGCGCGAGATCGGCATCCGCAAGGCCATCGGAGCGCCGCGGGGCGCGATCCTCGGCCAGTTCGTCGCCGAGGCGACCGTGCTCAGCCTGCTCGGCGGCCTGTCGGGGGTGGCCATCGGGGTCCTCGCGAGCCTGTTCCCCATCGCCGGCGTGAAGCCCGTGCTGGTGCCCTCGTCGATCGCCCTGGCCCTGGCCGTGTCCGTGGCGATCGGCCTGTTCTTCGGCGGCTATCCCGCCGGCCGTGCCGCGAAGCTGCGCCCCATCGAGGCGCTGCGACACCGATGAGCGCGAGGAGAGAGAAGATGAGCCCCCGCAGACGACGCGCCGCCGGACGCGCACCGGCCGGGAAGAGCGAGGAGCTCTCCGAACCACCGTTCGACGACGACCTGGCCGAGGAGCTGGCGAGGGCGCCACGCGTCCGCAGGCGGCCGGGGCTGACCACCGTCCTCGGCGCGGGCGTGCTGGTCGCCGCCGGGTTCGTCGTCGGCGCCCAGGTGGACCGGCACGTCGCGCACCAGAGCGCCGCGCCCACCGCGCAGGGCGCGGCGGGCGGCACGCCGCCGCGCCAGAGCGGCGCCCGGGGCACCGGGCAGGCGGGGAGCGCCGCTCCGGGCGCCTCCCCGGCGGCCGGCGTGACCACCGGAACGGTGCAGAAGATCTCCGGCCGGACCCTCTACGTCCGGACGGCGAACGGCGACGTCGTCAAGGTCACGGTGACCGGCACCACCGACGTCAGCGTGCTCCGCAGCGGTTCGGCCACGGATCTCAAGGCCGGAACCAGCGTCGTCGTGCGAGGTGACCAGGCCGAGGACGGCACGGTCACCGCGACCTCCGTCAGCCAGGGCCGGGCCTCCGGCCGCTGACGTACCCGATCCAATCAGGAGAAGAAAATGATCGATGGTCAGGCGGCGGTCCGGCTGTTCGGCGGGGCGGCGGTCGCGGCCGCGCTGCTGTTCAGCGCGGCCTGCGGCGGCTCGGACGGCGCCTCCGGGCAGAGTTCGAGCGCCGCGCGGAGCGGCGGCTCGAAGGACGCGATGGCCGCGTACCGCGAGTGCATGCAGAAACAGGGCGTCTCGATGCCCGGCCGCGGTCCCGGCAACGGCGCGCCGGGCGGGACCCCCGGCGGCACGCCGACGGCCCGGCCCTCGGGACGGCCGTCGGGCCGCCCGAGCGGCACGCCGACCATGTCGGCGAAGCAGAAGAAGGCCACCCAGGCCTGCGCGTCCCTCCGGCCGAGCGGTGCGCCGGGCGGCGGCCAGGGCGGCCCGCCCGGCGGCGCGCCGAACGGCAACGCCCCCGCGAACGGGTAACCGGCCGTCGGGGGCACTTGCGCCACGCCCCGCGAGCCGGTGACCGGCAGGACGCCGGCGCTTGAGGCCCGGGGAGGTGTCCCCGGGCCTCACGGCTCCCGGCGCCGTACCGGTTCCGTGGTGGCGCGGACACGGCGGTCGGAGGGAAGGTCGTCCAGGAGGACCGGGTGGCCGTCGGCGTCGGACAGGGGGACCCGCCAGTTCGGGTACTCATCCGTCGTGCCCGGCTGGTTCTGGGTGCGGCGCTCGCCGACCGCGTCGGCCAGGGAGACGCCGACGAGCCGGGACGGTGTGCGGGCGAGGAAGGCGTGCAGGGCGGTCGTCATGTCCGCCGGGTCCAGGCCGAGGGAGGTCAGCAGTGCGCGCCACTCCCGCAGGCCCTCCTCCAGCTCCTCGTACTCCGCCGAGGCCGGGCGCGTCAGCAGGCCGAGGCGCTCGCGCAGCGCGATGTGGTCGCCGTTCAGGTAGCCCTCGATGGGCGGCATGTCGTGGGTGCCGACGGTGGCCAGGCACAGCTCGCGCCACTTGCCGGGCGGCAGCGGCCCGCCTCCGGGGTCGCGCTCGAACCAGGCCATCGACGTCCCGAACACCCCGCGCTCGGCGAACACCTCACGCATGTAGTCCTCGACCGTGCCGAGGTCCTCACCGACGACGACCGCGTCCGCCCGGTGCGCCTCGTACAGCAGCGCCCCGAGCATCTCCTCGTGCGGGTAGGCGACGTACGTGCCCTCGGAGGCCGGCGCGCCGTCGGGCACCCACCACAGCCGGAACACCTGCATCGCGTGGTCGAGCCGAAGGCCGCCCGCGTGCCGCAGGACGTGGCGGAGCATGGCGCGGTACGGCGCGTAGCCGGAGGCGGCGAGCCGCTGCGGATGCCACGGCGGTTGCCCCCAGCCCTGGCCGCGCTGGTTGAAGGCGTCCGGCGGCGCTCCGACGGTGATGCCCTGGGCGAACAACTGCTGGTACGCCCACGTGTCCGCGCCGCCGGGGTCGACGCCGACGGCGAGGTCGTGGATGACGCCGATCGGCATCCCCGCGGCGCGGGCGGCCGACTGGACCGAGGCGAGCTGCTCGTCCAGGAGCCACTGCAGCCACGCGTGGAAGCCCACGCGGTCCGCGAGCCGGTCGCGCTCGGCGGCGACCGCGGCCGAGGCCGGATCGCGCAGCGCGGCGGGCCACGTGCGCCAGTCGGCGCCGTGGAGCTCGGCCAGCGCGCACCAGGTCGCGAAGGCCGTCAGCGCCTCGCCCTCCCGTTCGCGGTAGGCGGCGTAGGCGGCCTCGCGGCCGGGCGAGCGCGGCAGCGTGTACAGCAGCTCCAGCGCGGCGCCCTTGGCCGCCCAGACCGCGTCGCGGTCGAGGGCGCCGGCCGTGTGGTCGCGGGCCCGCGCGGGAGCCGCGAGCCCGTCGACGCGCCGCCGCAGGTCCGGGCCTGCCGCGGCGTACTCGGGCACGTCCTCGGGGCGCAGGTAGAGAGGGCTGGTGTAGCGGCGGCTCATCGGCAGGTACGGCGAGGGCCGGATCGGCGCGGCGGGCTCGCCGGCGTGCAGCGGGTTGACCAGCACGAACCCGGCACCGAGGTCCTCCGCGCTCCAGCGCGCCAGGCTCCGCAGGTCGGCCAGGTCGCCGAGGCCCCAGGAGCCGCGCGACCGCGCCGAGTACAGCTGCGCCATGAACCCCCAGGCACGCGTCCCCGGATCGGGCGCCCGCGGCGGGGCGACCAGCAGCGGAGCGCTCGCCGTACGGTCGCCGAGAGAGGCATGGACGGTGCACTCGCCAAGTGGCGTGTCGGCCGGGAGGCGGTAGGACCCGGCGCCCGACGGGGCGAGGGCGACCTCGCCGCCGTCCGGCGGTTCGACGCGCACGTCCGCACCCGGCAGCGCGGCCAGCATCTCCCCCGGGTAGGCGACCAGCGCCGGCGGCAGCAGCCGTGTGCGCCGCTCGTGGTCGAGCCGCGCCAGCTCGGAGCGGATGGCGGCCGGGGAGGAGACGTCCGCGCCCAGCGCGGTCAGCACCGCCCTGATCGTGTCGGGCGGGACGTCGGCCGGTCGCCTCCGCCAGTCGGTGTAGGACGTCTCGACGCCGTACGCGGCGGCCAGTGCGGTGAGGTCGTTCACGGTCTCCACGATGCCCCGAGGAACCGCCTCGAACCGGCGGTCAGTCCCACATCGGCGGATGCCGGTCGGCCCAGGGGCGGGCGGCCTCGAGTTGGGCGGACAGCGAGATGAGGGTGGCCTCGTCGCTCATCCGGCCGACGAGCATCACGCCGATCGGCAGGCCGTCGTCGCTCCAGTGCAGCGGGACGTTGACGGCCGGCTGGCCGGTGATGTTGTAGATCGAGGTGAAGGGCGTGAAGCGCTTCTGCCGTTCGAAGTTCTCGGCCGGATCGACGTCGTCGAAGTAGCCGATCGGCACCGGCGGCTGCGCGAGCGTCGGGTGCAGGATCACGTCGTACTGCTCGGCGACCGGCATCGCCAGGCGCACGGCGAGCTGTAGCGCGCCCTGGGCCATGAACAGCTCCGGCGCGGTGATGGCGTTGCCGCGCTCGCGCAGGTGGCGGGTGAGCGGCCGGAGGCGTTCCTCGCGGTCCGGCGGCACCGGGGTAAGCGTGGCCATCGCCGCCCAGAGCGTCTCGAAGTGCGGCACCAGGTCGGCGCCCCACGGCATGTCGAGATCTTCGACCTCGTGGCCCAGCTCGGTGAGCAGCTCGGTGGTGGCATCGTAGGCGGCCACGCAGTCGGGGTGGATCTCCGCGCCGGGCACGGCCGAGGCCATACTGCGGCCGATGCGCAGCCGGCCGGGCGCGCGGTCGGCGGCCTCGAGGAAGGTGCCCTCCTGCGGCGCGGCGTGATACATGTCACCCGGCCGGTTCCCGGCGATGAGGTCGAGCATCAGCGCGGCGTCGCGTACGGAACGGGCGATCGGGCCGTTCGTGGCGAGCCCGGCCAGGTCGGGCACGATCGGGCCGTGGCTGACCCGCCCGCGCGTCGGCTTGATGCCGAACAGCCCGCACACGCTGGACGGGATCCGGATCGACCCGCCGCCGTCGCTGCCCTGGGCGATCGGCGCGAGGCCCGCGGCGACCGCGGCGGCGGCTCCCCCGCTCGACCCGCCGGCGGACCGGGACAGATCCCAGGGAGTACGCGCCGGAGACGCGACGTCGTTCTCGGTGTAACAGGGCAGTCCGAATTCCGGCGTATTGGTCTTACCCAGCAGAATCGTGCCCGCGTCACGGAGCGATGTGACGACGTTGTCGTCGGCGAATCCCGTGAAATCGTCGAAGGCGGCCGAACCGAGCGTCATCGGCACGTCCTTCACCATGTTGAGGTCCTTGATGGGCACGGGCACGCCCAGCAATGGCGGCGTGTCGCCCTGCGCGACCGCCTTCTCCGCGGCTTTTGCCTGCTCACGCGCAATATCTGCGGTCACCGTCACGAACGCGCCCACCTGATCGCCCAGCCGGTCGATGCGGTTCAGGTAGTGTTCGGTGACGTCGACGGGTGAGAGTTCGCGGTCACGGATCGCAGCGGCTTGCTCGCGCGCGCTGAGGTCATGAATCTGGGTCACAAGTGAAGACGGTACGCCCACCGAAAGTTGCACGGCCACCGTGGGGGATGATGCGAAATCTACCCTCGCCACAACCGCGCTAATCAACGACTCAGGGGGACAAAACTGTCGACATGGCACGACTAGGCACTCGGCGCAAAGCCTCGTTACCCTTCCTCAAGGAAGATCATGTTCGGTGCCGTCGATCGAGCAGGGAGTGTCGGAAATGGCCCCTGTGGAGCGGGATACATCCACCCAGACCTCCACACGCGAGCAGGATGACGCATCCCAGCGTTCCGAAGGACAAGATCCGTTCGAACGCGAGCGCCCCAAGCAGGAAACGTACGGCGACATGATCGGCGATCCCCAGGTCCAGAGGTGGATCCGCCGGTCCGTCGGGGCGCTGGCCCTCGGGCTGCTGTTCGCGCTGCTGGTGAACCTTCCCGTCGGCCTCCTCGTCGCCATCGCGGTGGTGGTCGCCGACGTCGTGCTGAAGAACCGCAAGGAGTCGAGCGTCGAGGCGTGGCGCAAGCCGTCCGTCGCCGAGCGCAAGACCGAGCGGCAGCTGCGCGGCATGGAGAAGGCCGGCTACCGCACCCTGCACGCCCGCGCCGTCCCGCGCGACGACGAGGGCGTCAGCGACGGGCAGATCGACCACCTGGTGATCGGACCCACCGGCGTGTACGCGGTCGACTCCGAAAAGTGGGACAAGCGGCTGCCGGTGCGCGCGATGTCGCACCGCAAGCTGTTCCTCGGCCCGTTCAACAAGAAGGAGCGCCTCGACGAGGCGCGCTGGGAGTCCGAGCAGGCCAGCAAGCTGATCAGCGAGCAGCTCGGCAAGGAGGTGCCGGTACAGCCCTCGCTCGCCATCTACGGCCCGGCCATCTCCTGGAAGGTCCTGATGGTCCGCGACGTCGACGTGTACGCCGGCACCCGCGCCCGCAACTACCTGCGCCGGCGCCCGAAGATCCTGTCCTCGGCGGACATCAACGACATCTACGAGGCCGCCGAGCGGGTGCTTCCGCCGAAGTATCCGACGGAGGACTGAGCGGCGTCCGAGGCGGAGCGCCGGATGCCGATCAGTCTCACGCTGCGGAAGTACCGAGCTCCTCAGGTCAGGGTGGTGGTGCCGCCGAGCATCGCGACCAGCGCGGGCTCGCCCTCGCGCACGTCCAGCTCGACGCCGAGGGCGGCCAGCCGCTCGCGTACCCGCGCGGGCTCGGGGTGGCTGGCGCCGAACGCCGTCAGCGGCACGACCGGCAGGTGGCGCGCCGGATGCGGCGTCCTCCCCCAGTCGATCAGGAACGGCACGACGGCCTCGTACGGATAGGTCAGCCGCCAGCGCAGCACCTCGCCGTCCGGGGTGCGGCGGGACAGCGGCTCGATCGGGCCCGGGTCGTAGCCGAGCGTGCGGGAGCGCGCGACACGCGCCTCGATGTCGGCGGCCCGTACCGCCCAGCCGGCCAGCCGCGGCTCGGTCAGCTCGTCGATGCCGAACGGCCGGGGCCCCTCGGGCTCCGGCTGCTCCGGATCCGGTCCGATGATCTCCAGATAGCGGAGTTCGCCCAGGCCGAGGAGGTGGTTACGCGTGCCGAGGCCCGGATGCGGCCCGCCTTCCACCGGCCGTACGCCGGTCAGCTTGCCGAGCTGCCGGACGCTCTCCTCCAGGTCAGGAGTCGCGTAGACGAGATGATCGAGTGTCATGACCGTCCTCGTTGTGCCCGCCATGTAAGACGTACTGTCTCAGCCCTGTGCTCCTACCCCGTACGATCGGAGTCTGAGCACAAGGGATGGAGAGGTCATGCCGCCGCTGAGGTCACGAACGGTTACACACGGCAGGAACATGGCGGGCGCACGGGCGCTGCTCCGGGCCACCGGTGTGGCCCGCGAGGACTTCGGCAAGCCCATCGTCGCCGTGGCCAACAGCTTCACCGAGTTCGTGCCGGGCCACGTCCACCTGCGCGAGGTCGGCCAGGTGGTCGCCGCCGCCGTCAAGGAGGCGGGCGGGGTGCCGCGTGAGTTCAACAGCATCGCGGTCGACGACGGCATCGCCATGGGTCACGGCGGCATGCTCTACTCCCTGCCGTCCCGCGAGCTCATCGCCGACTCGGTCGAGTACATGGTCAACGCGCACTGCGCCGACGCCCTGATCTGCGTCTCCAACTGCGACAAGATCACGCCGGGCATGCTGATCGCGGCCATGCGGCTCAACATCCCCACCGTGTTCGTCTCCGGCGGCCCGATGGAGGCCGGCAAGCCGGTCGAAGGCACCACCAAGCTCGACCTGATCGACCCGATGATCGCCTCCGCCGACGCGTCGGTCTCCGACGACACGCTCGCGCAGATGGAGGAGAACGCCTGCCCGACCTGCGGGTCCTGCTCGGGCATGTTCACCGCCAACTCCATGAACTGCCTGACCGAGGCGATCGGCCTGGCGCTGCCCGGCAACGGCACGGTGCTGGCCACCCACGCCGACCGCAAGAAGCTGTTCGAGGACGCCGGCCGGCGGGTCGTGGAGATCGCCCAGCGCTACTACGCCGATGACGACGACTCGGTGCTGCCGCTGAACATCGCCACCCGCGACGCGTTCGAGAACGCCATGGCGCTCGACGTCGCGATGGGCGGCTCGACCAACACGATCCTGCACCTGCTGGCCGCGGCCCGCGAGGCGGGCGTGAACTTCGGCCTGAAGGAGATCGACGAGCTGTCCCGCCGCGTGCCGTGCGTCTGCAAGGTCGCGCCGGCCACCGCGAAGTACCACATCGAGGACGTCCACCGCGCCGGCGGCATCCCGGCCATCCTGGGCGAGCTCGACCGCGGGGGCCTGCTCAACCGTACGGTCCACACGATCCACGGCGACTCGCTCGGGGCGTTCCTGGACTCCTGGGACGTGCGCTCCGACAGCGTGTCGGCCGAGGCGACGGAGCTGTTCCACGCCGCGCCCGGCGGGGTGCGCACCACCCGGCCGTACTCCCAGAACAACCGGTGGGAGTCGCTCGACCTCGACCGCGCCGAGGGCTGCATCCGCGACGTCGAGCACGCCTACACCAAGGACGGCGGGCTGGCCGTGCTCTACGGCAACCTCGCCGTGGACGGCGCGGTCGTCAAGACCGCCGGCGTCGAGGAGGCGCTGTGGCGCTTCGAGGGCCCCGCGGTGGTGTTCGAGAGCCAGGAGGACGCCGTCGAGGGCATTCTCGGCGACCGGGTCAAGCCCGGTGACGTGGTCGTGATCCGCTACGAGGGCCCCAAGGGCGGCCCGGGCATGCAGGAGATGCTCTACCCCACGTCGTTCCTCAAGGGCCGTGGCCTCGGCAAGGCCTGCGCGCTGATCACGGACGGCCGCTTCTCGGGCGGCACGAGCGGCCTGTCGATCGGGCACGCCTCACCGGAGGCGGCGGGCGGCGGCGACATCGCCCTGGTCGAGGACGGCGACCGCATCGTGATCGACATCCCGGGCCGCGAGCTGCGCCTCGACGTGCCGGCCGACGAGCTTCGCGCCCGCCGCGAGCGCCTGCTGAAGGACCTGGGCTCCTACCGTCCCCGCGACCGGCGCCGCCCGGTGAGCGTGGCCCTCCAGGCGTACGCCGCGATGGCCACCTCCGCCTCCACGGGCGCCGCCCGCGACATCACCCAGCTCGGCGGCGCGTCCTAGCGGTAACCGGCCGGGCTCCGGTCAGTCGAGCCAGGGGCGGAAGCCGTCGACCGTGATCGTCTTGGCGGCGGGAGTGCTGGAGCTCCAGTCGATGACGCGGCTTCCGCCGCCGTCCGGCAGCGTTATCCGGATCTTCGACGGGCGCGCGTGGTCGCCGCTCCCCGTCGCGAAGGTCAGGTCGAACACGGCCTGCTCGCCGGGACCGACCTCGGTGGTGACCCCGTCGGCGCCCTTGCGGAACCGGTAGGGAAGCGTCTTACCGTTCTCGTCGAGCAGCCGGATCTTGGCGCGGCCCGTCAGCACGCAGGTCTGATCGCCGTCGGCCGTGACGGACAGCGGCTGGTCCAGCCCGTCGCCCGTCTCGTACGGGTGGGCGAACGCGACGGTGAGCCGATCCGCGGTGAACGAGCAGGCGTGGGGCTGCGCACCCGGGGTCGCGGCCTGCGCGGACGTCGCCATGGCGGCGACTGCGGCGAGGGCGGCGACTCCGGTGACGGCGATCGTCATGCTGGTCTTCACCTGTGACTCTCACTCTCCGATGAGAACGATCCCGCTGTGAACGAGAGGGACGAGGACCGCCCCATCTACTCAGACAGCGGCGACCTCACAAAGGTTTACTCATCGGAGAAATCGGCGACCGGCGCCGCCGTGAGCGTGGCGCCCCAGGCGTACGCCGTGATGGCCACCTCGGCCGCCACGGGAGCCGCGCGCGACATCTCCCAGCTCGGGGGCTGCCAGGCCTAGGACGGCTCGCCCAGACGGGTCAGCGCCGTGTGGGAGGCCGAGCCCGGTGCGGCCGTGTAGGCGACCAGCCGCTGCCCCGCGTCCATCGGGGCGGCGAGCACCGTGTACTCCAGTGACATCCGGCCCGCCACGGGGTGATTCAATTCCTTGCGCCCGCCGGTCTTGTGGCGCAGCCCGCGTGCCGCCCACAGCCGCCGGAAGTCGGCGCTGACCTCGTGGAGCCGGGCGATCAGTTCGGCGAGTTCGGCGTCGTCGGGGCGGTGCCCGGCGGCCGCGCGCAGGTGAGCGACCGAGTCCGCCGCGATCGCGGGCCAGTCGACGAAGAGATCCCTGGCGCCCGGGTCGGTGAACACATAGCGCACGTTGTTGGGCGGGCGCGCGCCCTCCACCAGGTGCCCGAACAGCGCGGCGGCGGTGTCGTTCCAGGCCAGCACGTCACTTCGCCCGTTGATCACATAGGCCGCGGTCGGCGGGGACAGCAGTTCGAGCATCCGGTGGGCGCCCGTCGCCAGGGGCGCCCGCTCGGGCTCCGGGCCCGCCTCGCCGGCCAGCGCGAACAGGTGCCCGCGCTCGTCGGCGGACAGCCGCAGCGTCCTCGCCAGCGCGCCGAGCACGCTCGCCGACGGGTGCGGCGCGCGGCCCTGTTCGAGGCGGATGTAGTAGCCCTCGCTGACCCCCGCCAGCCGCGCGACCTCCTCCCGGCGGAGCCCCGGCGTGCGCCGGACTCCGCCGTCCGGCAGGCCCACCTCACCGGGGGTCAGCCGCGTCCGCCGTGATCGCAGGAACGCACCCATCTCGTGCGCCCGCGGACTCCGCCCGGCCACGTCCCCGACCGTCCTTCCTCCGTCGTCGCCGACCGCCAGGGTAGCCCTGTCAGGTGCACCCTCATCCGTTGCCTCCGCTCGGCGCACCGCCGAACCTGGTGCGGTGAGCACCGTGATCCATCCCGTCGTCGCGGCCCCGTCACGGGCGCGTACGACCCTGTTCGCCGCCTCCTTCGGCTTCCTCATGGTCAGCCTGGACGCCACGATCGTGAACGTCGCGCTGCCCACGCTCGGCCGGCGGCTCGGAGCGGGCCTTACCGGGCTGCAGTGGGTGGTGGACGGCTACACGCTGATGTTCGCCGCGTTCCAGCTCATCGGCGGGTCGCTGAGCGACCGGCTGGGGGCACGGCGCGCGTTCGCCACCGGGCTGAGCCTGTTCGTGCTCGCCTCGCTGGCCTGTGGCCTGGCCGGGACGCCGGGCGTCCTCATCGCCGCGCGGTTCGTCCAGGGCCTCGGCGCGGCCGTGCAGTTGCCGGCGTCGCTGGCGATGATCCGGCACGCCTACCCGGACGCGTCCGCGCGGAGCAGGGCCATCGGAGTGTGGGCCGCGGCCGGCGGCGCGGCGGTGGCGGCCGGGCCCGTGCTGGGCGGCCTGCTCCTCGCCTCGCTGGGATGGCGGTCGCTGTTCCTGGTGAACCTGCTGATCGGCGGGGTCGGCCTGCTGATGACGTCGCGGGCGGACGCCACGCCGGCGGCCCGGGGACGCCCGCTGGACCTGCCCGGCCAGACCGCCGTGGTCCTGGCGCTGTGCGGGCTGACCTTCGGGTTCATCGAGGCCGGCCGGCTCGGCTGGGCGTCGCCGCCGGTGGCGGCGGCCCTGGCGACGGCCGTGGCCTGCGGCGTGTTCTTCGTGTGGTGGGAGCGGCGGGCATCGGAGCCGTTGCTGCCGATGCGGCTGTTCGCTCGCCCGGTCTTCTCCGCCGCGAGCGTGGCCGGTTTCGCCCAGAACTTCGCGTACTACGGCATCGTCTTCCTGCTGAGCCTCTTCCTGCAGAACGAGCGGGGCGACTCCGCGCTGGCCACCGGCCTGATCTTCCTGCCCATGAGCATCGCCGCGATGGGGTCCAACATGCTCGGCGGCCGGCTGACCGCGCGGCTCGGCCCGCGGGCGCCCATGATCGGCGGCCAGCTCCTGTTCGCGGGAGGACTGCTGACCCTGCTGGTGGCCGGGACCGGTGCCTCGAACCCGGTGATCTGGCTCGCCACGGTGCCGGTCGGCATCGGGGCCGGCGCCGTCGTCCCGGCCATGACCAGCGCGGTGCTGGAGACGGTCGAGCCGGGGCACGCCGGGGTGGCGTCGGCCGAGCTGAACACGGCCCGGCAGGTCGGCGGCGCGGTCGGGGTGGCCCTGTTCGGCGGGCTGGTCGCCGGGGACCTCGGTCACGGGCTGCGGCTGTCGCTGGCGATCGCCGCGGCCGCGCTGCTCCTCAGCGCGACCGCGGCGGCCCGGTGGGTTCGCTCGGCTCCCCGCGATCGGGCGAGGCGCCCCGCGACGGCCCCGGAACCGGCCCGCCCCGGACCGCCCCGATGAACTGCATGAGGCCGTAGGTCCTGCGGCGGACGACCGAGAAGCCGGCCGCCGTCAGGCCATCGGTGAGCTCCCGGGGGCCGAACATGCGGATGCCCGTCGCACCGCTGAGGGCGCCCAAACCGGCGCCGAGGAGCGGGAGTCCCGGGCGGTGTGTCGTCAGCACCACCAGGCGCCCGCCCGGGCGGAGCACCCGGGCCATGCTCGCGAGCGCCGCCCAGGGGTCCGCGAACAGGTACAGGGCGCCGTAGCAGCACACCGCGTCGAAGGTCGCCCCGGCGAAGGGCAGGTCCACCGCGTCGCACCGGACGTACGCCACCTCCGCCGTTCCCGGTGCGGAGGGAGGCGTGTCGGCCACGGCGCGGCTCAGCATCGTGGCCGACGCGTCGGCGCCGATCATGAGGCCGCCGTCCGTGACGCCCCCCGAGACACCCTTCGCCAGCGCACGGGTCACGTTGCCCGGGCCGCAGGCCACGTCCAGGACGGTCGCGCCCGGTGTCGCGGCCAGGTCCAGCCACGCGCGGGCCAGGGCGTACTCCTGCTCCGTGCTCGGCCCGAGCAGGCCGCCCTTGGCGAGTCCGAAGACGACCGGCCGCCACGCCTGCTCGTAGATCCGCGGCAGCCCGGAGGAGCGCATCAGCCGCTGCGCGAACGTGTCGTGGGTCTCCTCCTCCCCCAGCAGGTCCAGATAGCCACGCGAGACGTCCGGACGCGCCGGGGGCGACGCGAGCAGCTTCAGCACCCGATCGACGTCAGGGGGCACTGCCGATCACCAGCCCCGTGTGGGCGGCCGTGAAGGACAGCGTGTCGACGCTCAGGTCGACCGAGCGGCTGATCGCGCGGGAGCCGTGGCCGACGTCGGCCTCGTTGCGCAGCAGGATCGGCCGCGCGGCGTCCGAGGTCGCGTGCTGCAGCGCCGCGCACATCTTCCGCGCGTGCAGTGGGTCGACCCGTGTGTCGCTCTCGAACACCGTGAACAGGGTGGCCGGGTAGGCGACGCCCTCGCGTACGCGGTGGTAGGGCGAGTAGGCGTAGAGCCACTCGAACTGCTCGGGGTCGTCGGCCGAGCCGTACTCCACGTTCCACGTCTGGCCGAGGCCGAACTTCTCGTACCGCACCATGTCCAGCAGCGGCGCGGAGCACACCGCGGCGGCGTACAGGTCCGGCCGCTGGGTGATCGCCGCGCCGACCAGCAGGCCGCCGTTGGAACCGCCGGAGACGGCCAGCCGGTCCGGGGTGGTCCAGCCGTCGGCGATCAGCTTCTCGGCGGCGGAGTGGAAGTCGTCGAAGACGTTCTGCTTCTTGTCCAGCATGCCGGCCCGGTGCCACTCCTCGCCCTCCTCCGAGCCGCCGCGCAGGTTGGCCACGGCGTACACGCCGCCGGCCTCCACCCAGGCGAGCGTCGTGGCGGAGTACGCCGGGGTCAGCGGGATGTTGAAGCCGCCGTAGCCGTACAGGATCGTCGGGCGCGGCCCTTCGCCGCCGGAGCGCGCGACGACGAGCATCCGTACCTCGGTGCCGTCGTAGGAGGTGTAGGTGACCTGCCGCGTCTCGACGTCGTCGGGCACCTCCACCGCGCCCGGCGCCGACGCCCAGAGGGACAGCTCGCCGGTCCGCGCGTCGAAACGGTGCACCGAGACGGGCGTGGTGTTGTCGGTGTAGACGAACCACGCCTCGTGGCCGCCCTCGGGGCGTTCGCTGATGCCGCCGAGCGTGCCGAGGCCGGGGACCGGCACCTCGCCGATGCGCGTCCCGGTCTCCAGATCGTGGATCGTGATCTCGCTGAGCGCGTGGCGGGTCCAGCCGGCGAGCAGCACCGGCCGGTCGAGGTCGTCGAGGATCGCGAAGTCGGACAGGACCGCCTCGGGGTCCTCCGGGATCAGGTCGCGCCACGTCTCGTGCGACGGCGAGGCCGGGTCCGTCACGCACAGGCGGCTGCGGGGGGCGTCGCGGTCGGTGAAGATGTACGCGCGGCCGTCGCGGCCCACGTAGAGGCCGGTCTCCGCGTCGACGCCCTCCTGCACGGCCGTGAGCTCGGGGGCCTCCAGCGGCGAGGTGCGCAGGTCGGCGATCCACAGGTCGTTGCGCGGCGCGGTGCCCTGCGAGGCCGACAGCGTGAGCCAGTTGCCGTCGCGGCTGACCGAGACGCCGTAGTAGTTGGTCTTCTCCAGCCCCGCGCCGAAGATCATCACGTCGTCGGTCTCCGGGTCGGTGCCGATCCGGTGCAGGTAGACGCGGCGGTGGTACTGGTCCTCGCCGGCGGGCACCTGGTCGGTGGGCAGGCGCCGTACGTAGTAGAAGGCCTCGCCGCCGGGCAGCCATGCGACCGGGGTGTAGCGGCACCGGTCGATGGGCCCCTCGACCCGCTCGCCGATGGCGATGTCCATGATGTAAAGCTTCGACTCCTCATCGCCCCCGTGGGAGAGCTGGTACGCGAGGAGCCGGCCCTCTTTGTCGGGCTGCCAGTGGTCGAGCGTCGTGGTGTGGGTCGGGTCGAGCGCCATCGGGTCGATGAGCGCCCGCTCGGTGCCTTCTTCCCCCTCGTGCGCCGGAGGGTCGACCGTGTAGAGAACGGCGTGCTCCTGCTCGGCCGTACGGCGCATGAAGAACTGCCGCTCACCGCGCCAGATGGGCGTGCTCACGGTGCCCGCGCCCAGCAGCTCGCGGATGCGCGCGCGCAGGCGGTCGCGGCCGGGCAGCGCGTCCACCTCGCGGTGGAACAGCTCGTCCTGTTCCGTCAGCCAGGTCTTGGTCTCCTCGCCGTGCGGGTCCTCCAGCCAGCGGTACGGGTCGGGTACGCGGTGACCGTGGATCTCCTCGACGAGGTCCTCACGGCGAGCGGACGGGTACGGCTGTCGGCTCGGGAGCCCTCCTTCGTCGGAAGAGGGACCAGAGGCGCTGTGTTCGTCGATTCGCTCGCTCCGCTCGCTCATGGACGCACTCTATGAGGTCGGCGGGCGGGACAGGACGCGGCATAGCGGTTTAGCGCCAAATGTTCGACACCAGGGCTTTTGTCGATACTGGCCGGGCCGACCCGCCGTTTCCCTGCGACCGTACGCGGCGGCTCCCCCGTGGCCGGGCGGTGACCGGCGCCCGGGGCGTTCGTGACCGAACGATGACGGACACCGGTGGCGCCGGAAGGCCCCGCGGGTCCGGGGAGCCGTAGCCTGGGCGGTGCATGTCGATCGGGGGGGGTTGGACATGAGAGGCCACATCGCGCTCATCGCGGTTCCGGCGCTGGCCGCCACGGGGGCCGTCCCGGCGGCCCGGACGCCGGCGTACGCGGCTCCGCGGCCGGCGGCCGACCTGCGGATGGAGTACGGGCATCCGGAGATCGCCAAGGCCGACTCGGGCGTCACCTGGCACTGGGTGCTCACGAACAAGGGTGTCGGTGGCGCCGACACCGTCGTCGCGACCCATCGGGTCTCGGCCGGCCAGAAGATCGTCGGGGTCTCCCAGCCGTGCGCGGCCGGTCAGGCGGGCGACATCGTCTGCCGGTTCGACTCGATCAAGCCCGGGGAGAGCCGCAGCGGCTGGATCAGGACCACGGTGCCCGCGACGGGCGGCACGCTGCGCGTCAACGCCCAGGTGACGTGGCGGGAGACGCCGAGCGTCCGCCCCGGGATCGGCGATCCGTCCCCGGTGGACGCCGGCGTCGCGGGACCCGGCGCCCAGGGCGTCACCGGGGTCGGCGCGGCGGCCCGGTGACCCGCCCCGGACGTTCGCGGACCGATCCAGGATCAAGACCCCTTTACAGCGATTGCGGTCTTATGGGGTAGCGAAATCCGCATCTCAGCGGCCACACTGATTTCAGTTCGAGTATCACCCGTGAGGAGGTCCTCGTGGCGGGTGCGCTGGTGCTGAAGATTGTCGAGCCTCGTCTCGAGGCGCGCTGGAGCGTGCCCCGCGGGGCGACCGGCGCCTGCGTCCCGGAGGCCGTCTGATGAGACAGGTACTGCTCCTCAACGCCACCTACGAGCCACTGACCACGCTGCCCCTGCGACGTGCCGTCTGCCTCGTCCTGCGGGAGAAGGCGGAGATCGTCCACCACGACGTCTCGGGTGCGTGCCTGCACTCGGCGACCGTGGTGCTCGAGATGCCGTCGGTGATCCGGCTGCTCCGCTACGTGCGGATCCCCTACCGACAACGGGTGCCGCTCACCCGGGCGGCTCTCATGAGGCGCGACAACTACCGTTGCGCCTACTGCGGCCGGCGCGCGGAGACGATCGACCACGTGATCCCCCGGAGCCGTGGCGGCAAGCACCTGTGGGAGAACTGCGTCGCCTCCTGCACACCCTGCAACCATCGCAAGGCGGACAAGCTGCTGGAGGAGCTGGGCTGGCAGCTGCCCGTCACGCCCGCCGTGCCCCGAGGCGCCCACTGGCGCCTCATCGGCCTGGTCCACGACGGCGACCCCCAGTGGGCGCCCTACGTCCGCGAACCCGCGGCCTGACCGCGTGTCCGGCACCCGACGTATCCTGTGCGGGTGCCACGTTATGACTACCGCTGCCGCGCGTGCGGTTCGACGTTCGAGCTGAGCCGCCCGATGGCCGAGGCCTCCGCCCCGGCCACCTGCCCGGACGGGCACGACGACACCGTCAAGTTGCTGTCCACCGTCGCGGTGACCGGCGGGGCGTCCGCCCCGCCGAACGCCGGCGGCGGCTGCTGCGGAGGCGCTTGCGGCTGCGGCTGACCGCCGTGGTCAGCGAGTAAGGCGTTTGCCGAAATAGACGGTGACCGTCGGGCCGGTGACCCGGCGGTCGAGCTCGTGCCAGCCCGACGAGCGGTACAGCTCCATCGCGACCGGCTGCTTCACCGTGGTGTCCGCCTGTAAGGCCTGGTAGCCCAGCTCCACCGCCCGCTCCTCCAGCACCGTCACCACGGCCGCGCCGTACCCCCGGCCCTGTTGGTCGGGACGCACCCGTAATCGGACCATCTCCGCGACCCGGTCGCTCACCCGGCGAAGGCCCCCGATCGCACGGATCTCTCCGCCGACCTCGCCGACCAGGAACTCACCGCCGGCCCGCAGGTAGACGCCCTCCACGTCGGCCAGGTCGTCGTCGTAGTAGATGCCGTCGCCGGGCCGCAGGCCGACCTGGGCCAGGCCCTCCCGGTGGAGGGCGAGGACCGTGGCGTGGTCGGCCGGCGCGTAGCGGCGGATGCGCATGGTGCAGAAGGTCCAGACAGGGGGGTCGAGACGCCGGCGCCTCGGTGCGCCGGCGTCGAGCACGCGTGCCATCGATCAGGTCTGCTTCTCGACGGTGCCGCTCCTGGTGGGTGACGCCAGGGCCGCGCGGAACTCCTTCGCCTCACTGGTCTCGCCGTACTGCGCGACGGCGGCTCCGACGAGCTGACGGGCGCGCTGGGCGATGATGTCGGTGAACTGGCCCGGCGACAGCGCGAGCACGGTCTCCCTGGCCGTGCGCAGCGCCTCCTCCGGCTCGCCCTTCTGCAGCCGGCACGTCGCGCGGTCCAGCCAGATGAGGGTGCGGTCGAGCTCGGAGGTGGAGGGGTAGAGCGTGAGCGCCCGGCGCAGGGCCTCCTCGGCGTGGGTGTGGTCGCCCATGTTGGTGTAGGTGTCGCCGATGTGGAAGGCCAGCTGCCGCTCGGTGTAGCCGAACGCCGTGTCGGCCACGTGCTCCTTGCCGAGCTGGCCGAAGACGGCCTGGCCGCGCGCGATGGCGCGTTTGGCGCTGCCGGCGGCGTCGGTGCGGCCGCGTTTGACGAGCATGCCGAGCGCGCGGGCCTCCACGATCGGGGCCATGGCGGCGGCGGCGCTCGGCGTGCGGCCGGCGAGGTCCTGCGCGCGCCGGGCCAGGTGGAGCGACTCGCGCGGGTCGCCGTAGTACATCGGCACGAGCGCCTCACGCACGCTCACCCACGACCGCAGGCTCCGGTCGCCGGTCTCGTCCGCGGCGGTGCGCGCCGTACGGAAGAACGAGCGGGACAGGCGATGGTCGCCGAGGTTGATCATCAGGGCGCCGGCCAGCCCGGACAGCTGGGCGGCGAGCCGGCAGAGGCGTTCTTGGAGCTCGATGGGCTGCCGCTGCTCGCACATGCGGCGTACTTCGCTGAAGTCGAGCAGGACGTCGCAGAGCAGGCGCAGCGGCGGCGTCGAGGTGTACTGCTTGCCGTAGCCGAGCGCGGTCTCCTCCCACTGGTCGAGCATCGTCGGGGAGACCGACGCGTTGACCAGGGTGTCGTCCATCTTGCGGCGGACACCGTCCACCGCGCCCAGGATCTGGCCATCGAGCGCCACGCCCGCCCCGGCCAGGATCTGCAGAAGGGTTCGCCGAAGCACTGTCTCCTCCTCCTCTCCGGCACCGCCGCGGGGGTCCTCGGCGCGGTACTGGACCCCGGCGATGGGCGGCACGGAGAACGGTTGTCGTGATGTCGTCCGGTCACGGTCGATGAGTAGCGTGTCGGGTGGGAGCACGACGCCGGGCTCGAGGAGACGGGCATGGGGGCGTCCGCAGACGCAAGGCCCCGGTAACCCGAGGTCGGCGGGCTCGGCGTGGTAGACGCGGCACAGATCGTGCAGATAGGCGGGGCCCGGCCGCTTGTAACCGCTCTCGTACGCGGACAGGAGCGTCTCGCCCAGTTTGGGCGGCGGCCGGCCTTCGAGTTCGTACAGGGCACGGACCTGGGCCACGATGTCGGAGAGCGCGATGCCGTGCGCGAGGCGCTGCGCCTTGATCTGGCTGGTGCCGTGGATCGGCGCGCAGACCTCGTAGATCTCCCTGGCGATCTGCGGAGGCGCGTGACCGAGGGCGAGCCCGCGGGCACGGATCTGGCGAGCCAGATCCGCCTCTTTCCTCGGCGGACCGACCTTCTCGGGTTCTGTCATCTCCGGCCTCCTCGGGGGGAAGGAGCCGACCGGCTACGTGAGGGAGACAACGAGCGTACGCAGCGTAACGCTTTCGTCGCCTTCCGCCAACCTAATCACCATGAGATTGCATGAGACGCTGCGATCGCGGCGCAGCTTCGTGATGCACCGGTGGAGAATCGTTCCGCCGCGTCAGATGATCGTGCGCCGGGAGCCGCCGGTGTTCCTTGACCCTCCCTGACGACCTTGCGATTCTCGCTGCGCGTAGCCGCGTGCGTCCATAACGTGAAAGGAAGTCACGGTGATGCCGGATGAACGCCGGGTCGGATACCTCGAAGGCCTCGTACGCGAGTTAGCCGACCGGGGTCTGGTCGCCAAAGTAATCCGCTCCCGTTCCGGACCGGCCTTCTGCCGGGTGGTCAATCCGGAGGCGGCGAGCCTGTCGGAGAACGTCATGTGCGCGCCGGCACCCGGCGCCGCCGACCAACCGTCCTGGTACTTCTGGTGGTCCTGGGGAGAGCCGCTGCACGTCGTGGACGACCCGCACGGCGCCGCGATGAAGGTGGCGCGAGTGCTGGAGTCGCGTCACGGCTAGGGGGGTGGCCTCGGAGGGCTCCGAGACACGTTCGAGGGGGACGCGTCACGGTCGGGGGGCCCTGGGGCTTCCGAGGCAGCGTTCGAGGGGGGAACGCGTCCCGCGGGACCGCGGCCGGTGGCGCGGACCGACCGGTCCCGCGGGACCACACACGACAGACGGCCGGGCTCCGCCACGGACGGCCGGCACGACCGGCCCCCACGGACCCGCACACCACAGACCGCCGGGCTCCGCCACGGACGGCCGGCACGACCGGCCCCCACGGACCCGCACACCACAGACCGCCGGGCTCCGCCACGGACGGCCGGCACGACCGGCCCCCACGGACCCGCACACCACAGACCGCCGGGCTCCGCCACGGACGGCTCGGCACGACCGGCCCCCACGGACCCGCACACCACAGACCGCCGGGCTCCGCCACGGACGGCCGGCACGACCGGCCCCCACGGACCCGCACACCACAGACCGCCGGGCTCCGCCACGGACGGCCGGCACGACCGGCCCCCACGGACCCGCACACCACAGACCGCCGGGCTCCGCCACGGACGGCCCGGCATCCGCACGTGCCCCGGCATGAGATGGCGCACACCCGTACGGGCCGTCCGGGTCCTCCTGTTCGCCTAACATCGGAGACGCTCGCAGGCTAGGCGGTCCCCGAGGGCCGACCGGGGAGGGTTCTTTCTGTGCTCGCGTCTTCCGCTGTTCCCATGATCTTCTTCGCGGACCAGGGCGACCCCGGGACCTACTGCCGGAAGCCGATCACCTCGGCCTGCCGGTTGACCTGGAACATCAGCCACAACGGCGACGTCACCAGCACATACAGCAACTGGATCGACACACCCCTCACCCTGGCGCTGAAGATCATCATCTCGATCGCCATCGCCCTGCTCCTGCGCCGCATCGTGAACCGGCTGATCACTCGGATCACGCTCCGGATGGCCGAGGGCACGATGCCCGAACGCCTCCGCGAACGCACCCGCACCGTCTTCGACGGCAGCCCGGTGCTGGTCAGCGAACGCCGCAGGCAACGCGCGGAGACGATGGGCTCGGTGCTGCGCAGCGTCGCCTCGATCATCATCCTCGGCAGTGCCGCGATCAACGTTCTCCGCTACCTGCACCTGGACGTGACGCCGTTCCTCGCCAGCGCGAGCATCATCGGCGTGGCCGTGGCCTTCGGCGCGCAGAACCTCGTCAAGGACTTCCTCACCGGCATGTTCATGCTGCTGGAGGACCAGTACGGCGTGGGCGACGTGATCGACGTGGGCTCGGCCAAGGGCACGGTCGAGGCGGTGACACTGCGCACGACCCGGCTGCGCGATGTCAACGGCGTCGTCTGGTACGTCCCGAACGGCGAGATCAAGCGGGTCGGGAACGAATCGCAGAACTGGGCCCGCGTCGTGCTCGACGTTCCGGTGGAGTACGACGTCGACCTGGACAAGGTCCGCACGCTCCTGGCCGAGACCGCGGGCGCGATGGCGATCGACCCGCCCTGGGACGAGATGATCATCGACGACCCGACGGTGTGGGGCGTCCAGGCGCTGTCCAGCGACGGCATGGTGGTGCGCGTCGTGTGCAAGACGGCGCCGGGCCGGCAGTCGGATGTCGCGCGTGAGCTGCGCGAACGCGTGAAGAAGGCGTTCGACTCCGCCGGGGTGAACATGGCCGCGCTCAGCACCGCGTAGGGTGGGGCGCGCCATGGCAGATGAAGTCACGTTCTACGAGGCGGTCGGCGGCGAGGAGACCTTCCGCCGGCTCGTCCACCGCTTCTACGAGGGCGTCGCGACCGACCCGGTGCTCCGCCCGCTGTACCCCGAAGAGGATCTCGGCCCGGCGGAGGAACGGCTGCGGCTGTTCCTGATCCAGTACTGGGGCGGCCCCCGCACGTACAGCGAACGGCGCGGCCATCCCCGGCTCCGGATGCGGCACGTGCCGTTCACGATCGGCCGCGCCCAGCATGACGCGTGGCTGGCGCACATGCGCGACGCGGTCGACGAGATCGCCCTCCCGGAGCCGCTGGAGAAGATGCTCTGGGACTACCTGGTCATGGCCGCCAACAGCCTGATCAACACGCCGGACTGAGAGCCCGCGCGGATAGGGGCGTGCGGGCTCTGAGAGCTTACGAGCGGTCGAGGCCGGCCTCGGCCGCCGCGACCGGTCGCCCCGTGCCGAGACAGCCGGGCACCAGCAGCGCGGCGACCAGCGGAAACGCCACCGCGGCGGCGAACGCCGTACCGTACGCCGTGCCGGAGACGAGCGTGCCGAGCACCGGCGGGGTGGCCGCGGCCAGCAGGTTCTGGCCGGTGTTCTGGATGCCGAGGGCGCGCCCGGCCCACGAGCGCCCGGCGTACTCCGCGACCGCGGTGAAGGCGAGCCCGTTCGTGGTCACCGTGAGCACGGCGGCGGCGAGCAGCGCGGCGGTGGCGGCGGCCGAGCCGGACAGCGCTCCCACCGCCAGCACGAGCACGATGACGCCGATCGCCACGGCGAGCGTCCGCATGGGCCGTACGCGACTGCCCACCCGGTCGGACCAGTGGCCGACGACGAGCCGCGCGACGGCGCCGCCGACCTGCGCGACCGCCAGCACCCGGCCCGCCGTCGCGGCGTCCCAGCCGCGTGCGTCGACCAGGTAGACCAGGGCGAACGCGGACACCGCGAACTGCGGCACGACCAGCAGCGCGCTCGCCGCGTGGATCCGCCAGAGCACCGGCGTGCGGTACGGCGACCGCCCGCGATGCTCGTCGTCGCCCGCCTCCGGCCGCTCGGGGTCGCGGACCAGCACCCCGACGAGGAGCGCGGCCGCCAAACAGCAGCCGGCCAGCAGGTACAGGCCGCCGTGCAGTCCGGCGTGGGCCGCCAGCGGCGGCAGAGTCAGCGCGGCGAGCCCGACGCCGAGCGGCTGCCCCGTCTGCCGTACGCCCATGGCCAGGCCCCGCTCGTGCGCGGCGAACCAGCCGAGGATCAGCCGGCCGCTGGCCGCGTGGATCGACGCGCCGCCCGCGCCGGCGACGAAGAAGCAGGCGCCCAGCGCCGGGGTGCTCGCCACGGTGGTGGCGGCCAGCAGCGCGAGGCCGGCGACGGTCAGGCCGATGGAGAGGATGATCCGCTCGCCCCAGCGGTCGGCGGCGATCCCCCAGAGCGCCAGCGCGATCAGCAGCCCGGCGACGGGGCAGGAGATGAGCGTCGCCGCGTCGCGCAGGGAGAGTCCCCGGTCCGCCCGGAGCGCCGGGATCAGGTAGGGAAGGCCGTACTGGTACGCGCATCCGGCGATCATCGCGAACAGCCCGACAATGAGGATCAACCACCGCCTGTTCATAATGCGATACTAACGTCTCAGATATCGAGATAACTGCGGGGTGAAAGAAGCCCCCGCCGAGGCGTCGGTGCTTTCAAGGGGTCGTTGCAACACAAGTTGATCAACTGGCTGTTGCCAGGAGCTTAGCGAGACGCTCGGCTGGGGTTTCCCGGTCGAGCGTTTTGCGTGGCGGGCCGTTGAGGCGGGCGGCGATGGCGGTGAGGTGTTCGGTGCTGTGGACGGACAGGTCGGTGCCTTTGGGGAAGTACTGGCGGAGCAGGCCGTTGATGCTTCTATGTCAAGCGGCGGGCTGGTGCCGGGTGATGTGGTGTTGCCAGGTGGCTCGATCGGCCGTCATGGCCCGGTAGATGACGTCGATGAGGTGTCGTTGCAGGACCCGGCGTGCTCCGCGGGCGCCTTTGGTCGGTTCGTGGCGGGCCAGGAGTGCCTGGGCGGCGGGATGGAAGCGTTTTTGGACGATGGCCGCGGTGTAGAGGACGCTGTTCAGGCGGCGGTTGCCGCCGCGGTGAAGGCGGTGGCGCTCCTTGTCGGAGGAGTAGACCGGGATCGGTGCGCAGCCGGTGTAGCGGGCGAGTTTGGCAGAGCTGGAGAAGCGGGTGATGTCTCCGATCTCGGCGATCAGGACCGCTGCGGAGATGTGGCTGATCCCTGTGATCTCCAGCAGTGTCGGGGCCAGCGGAGTGACGAGTTCCTTGATGGTGGTGTCCAGGTCGCGGACGCGTTCGTTGAGGTCGGCTATCTCGGTGGCCATGCTGATGAGGGCCTGGCGAACGTGTGTGCCGATATGTGCTGTGTCCAGCAGCTTGGCGAGCGAGGTCAGCCCTTTGGGCCTGGCAAGATCACCCGGGGTGTGATCGAGCCAGATGTGTAGTTGCGCCTTGAGCTGGTTGATCACCATGGTCCGGCGCTTGATGAGGTCGGTGCGGTAGTCGACCAGGACACGCAGCTCGCGGACCTGCTCGTCGATGCGGTGCCGATCGAGGCCTGGGGTGGCGATGGCGGCGTGGGCGGCGGCAATCGCGTCGATGAGGTCAGACTTTGCACCGGTGGTGGCGTGGAGCTTGCGGTGAGCGGCGGTCAGGCGAGTGGGAACCCAGACCACCTCATGGCCGGCGAGCAGTAGTCCATCGGCGAGGCGGCGGGCGAACCCACGGCCGTCCTCGATGGCCCAGGTGATGGCCCTGTCGTTGGTGATCGACCGGACCCACCGAAGCAGGGCGGTGATCAGCAGGCCGTCGTTCTTGACGGTCAGCGGCTTGCCGATGCGCCGGCCGTCGGCACCGATGGCCACTGCGACGTGCACATGCTTGTGCGGGTCGATCCCCACGGTCACCATCGCCTTCCGGCACGTGTTCTCCGAGTCACCCAGCGGCCCGACCGGAGCCTCTCCCGTCGAAGAAGCCCCAGCAGTGCCACCCTGCACCAATAGGTGTTCTCATTGCTGCCGCGCTGCCAGGGCGAGTGCGGGTCGCAGAAGTAGACGGGCAGGTCAGCGGTGATGGAGAACTGGTGGTGCAGGCCCATCTCGCTGCCTTGGTCCCAGGTCGGTGATCGCTTCAGCTCGGCGGGGAGTGTCTGCATGGTGGCGGCCAGGGCGTCGCGGACGGTCTCGGCGGCCCGGTCGGTGGGCAGATGGACGAGCAGGACGTAGCGGGTGGCACGCTCGACCAGCGTGCCGATCTGGGAGGCCTGGTTCTTGCCGATGATCAGGTCGCCCTTCCCAGTGGCCGGGAACCGCCCGGTCGGCGGCCTCGGCCGGACGGTCGCTGATCATGACCATGGGGGCGGTGAACCGGGGTTGGCGCTGGTCACGTCGCTTGTGGGGTTTGCGGTAGGTGCGACCGGTCCGCAGCGCACGGGTGAGTTCGCGGCGTAGCTCGCCGCGGCCCTGGAGGTACAGGGCCTGGTAGATGGTCTCGTGCGACACGTGCATCTCCGGCCGGTCCGGAAACTGGACCCGCAGGCTACGGCTGATCTGCTCCGGGCTCCATTCCAGCTCTAGCCAGCCCTGAATCGTCTCCCGCAACCGCGGACAGGCTGAGATCTTCCCGCCCTTGGGACGCGGCCGCCGGGCATCGGCACGGGCCTGGGCCGCGTGCGGCCGGTAGTCACCACTGCCAGGATGAGCGTTACGCACGATCTCCCGGCTGATGGCCGAGGGCGCACGGCCCAGCTCAGCGGCGATCGCCCGGATCGAGACCTTCGCCCGCCACCGGTCAGCGATCACGATCCGCTCGTCCTCGGTCAAGAACCGCGACGAGGCCCCGGCCACCAGCACCTTCCGCGCCGGAGGCCGAGGCCTCTTCACCCGGCCTACCGGCCGCCCGTTCCGCCACTCACGCCCCGTCCGCGGGTTCACACCCACCACACGACACGCCTGGCTGTTACTCAACCCCTGCGCCACCAGAGCAAGGTAGTGCGCCCGCTCCCGCGACAACTTCCTGCGCCCCTGCGGGGACCGGTCACCCCGGACCTCGAAGCCCACCGCAACTCCTCACCTGAGGTGTTGCGACGACCTCTTGAACCCAAGCGTCTCGGCGGGGGTTTCCCGGCGGATCAGAGGCGCGGGTGTTGCGCCAGGATCGGGTCCTCGGTGACCTGCGGGCCGACGAGGGCCTTGGCCTGCTGCGCCGGCGAGGAGACACCGGCCCAGCGGAGCAGGTCGGCGGTCACCTCCGCCTTCTGTGCGGCCGGCAGCGTCGCGATGAGATGGGCGCTGTGGTTCTGGCCCGGCGACACGTAGACCTTCGAGTCACGGGCGTGCGGACCGACGCGGAACGGCTCGGCGCCCCACGGGTCGTTCTGACCGTAGATGAACGCCATGTGCGTCGCGCTCGTCCGCACCCAGTGGTCGATGTCCTTCATGGCGTTCGGGTCGAACGTCATCGGGATGTCCCGCGGGACGTACGTCCGCGGCTGGTAGGTGCTCTCGTGGCGGAGCAGGGGGTGCAGGTACTTGAAGCTGGGCGACGGCCAGCCGAGCTGGGTGCCCGCCTGGTAGTAGTACGGGATGAACTGCTGCAGACCCTGGTCCGTGTAGGTCAGGGCACCGGAGACCAGGTCGAAGTAGTCGTAGATCTCATCGGTAGAGGCGGTCGTGGGCGGCACGTCCTTGCACTCCGCCTGCAGGTGGTACTGCCAGAACGCCCACTCGAAGTCCATCACCGAGTTCTCGAAGGCGACGTCGACGGACTTGACGATGTTCCAGGTGTAGCCCGCCTCCTGCGCGGCGGCGGTCATCCGCGCCTCGATCTCGGTGCGGCGCTTGAGCAGCTCGCGCTGGAGGTCCTGCAGGTCCGTACGGCACTTCGGGTCGGTGCCCACCGTGTTGAAGAACCGGTCGTACGCGCTGTCGTCCTTGTTGTTCACGTCGTTCGGCGCGACGTAGGCCACCGTGCCGTCGACGTCGTTCGGATAGAAGCGCTTGTGGTACGTGGCGGTCATGCCGCCCTTGCTCGCGCCGGTGGAGATCCACTTGCCGTGATAGATCGTCTTGAGCGCCTTGACGAGCACGTGCTCGTCCGTCGCGGCCTGCCAGATCGTGTCCTTGGTCCACTGCGCGGGCTGCGGGATCGACGGGTCGAAGAACCGGTACTCCACCGAGATCTGGTTGCCGTCGACCAGCGCGGTCGGCTCGGACAGGAACATCGTCTCGGGAGTGTTGTAACCGCTGGTGTAAAGGACCATGGGCCGGTCGTCGGACTTGTGCTCGAGCAGCACGCGCTGTTCGAACCAGCCCTTGTCCGGGTGCCGGTGGTCGACGGGCTGACGGTAGTCCAGCCAGAACCACCGGTAGCCGGTGAGGGTGGAGGTCTTCTCCTGCACCGTCATGCCGGGGATCGCCTTGAGCCTGGCCAGAATGTCGTCGTCCGCCTTGGTGGTCGCCGCGTGCGCGGTGCCCGCGACACCGCTGAGACCCGCCGCGAGCGCCACGGCCAGCAACCCTCGTGAGACCCTTCGCATTCTCACCCCTATGTGATCGCGCCAATGGGCAGGCGTGACATTACGGGCAAGAATGGGTAAAGAGGTACTTCTGTCGGGTTTGTTACTGAAATGTCGCCAGCGGCGTTTCGCTCATTGGTAGGCGGTGAGGAAGGCGATCTCGTCCTTGCCGAGCCGGCGGGAGCGGGTGTTCTCCAGGTCGTACGCGACGATCACCGACGACGCGCGAACGTAGAGGTGCTCGTCGTCCCGGATCTCGTACGCGAGCGTGAACGACGCGGAACGCAGCTCGGTCACCCAGGTCTCCACACGGACCGGGTCCGGGCGGAACAGCAGCGGCCGCTTGTAGTCGATCTCATGCCGGGCGACGACCAGTCCCTTGAGCGGCGCCGCCCCCTCACGCACGGGATCGAGCCGGAACATCGACACGCGCGCGTCTTCGAGGTAGGTGAGGTAGCGGCAGTTGTTCACGTGCCCGAGCACGTCGATGTCGCCGAACCGCACCTGGAACTCGTGAATGTGGCGGCGAACCCCATCGCGCCGATCGGTGTCGAGGGCAGGCTGAACCATGCATCATCCATCTCGCGAGGCCGTACAGGTCGTCCCAAGTCTCCCTGCCTCGCCTCCGCCGGGGTACGGCGGGGCTCCCATTCGTCCAAGCCAGGGGGAGGCGGGGACGGGGAGGATGCTGCATGTGATCAGGAGAATCCACCCTTACGCCGATACGGACGACGTCACCGCCTCCCGGGACTTCTACGTCGGGGTGCTCGGGCTCGAGGTCGCGATGGAGGATCCGATCCTCGGGCTGAGATCGCCGGACAACCCCACGGCTCAGGTGATCATCCCGCTACGCGGTGTGGAGGACGCTGTGCCGCGCCTCGGGATCGACGTCGGTGAACCGGCAGCCGTCGATGCCGCGTACGCCGAGGCCGTACGCCGCGGGCTACGCGTGGTGTATCCGCTCACCGACGAGCCCTGGGGCGTACGTCGCTTCTTCGTGGAGGACCCGGGCGGCACGGTGGTCAACGTGCTCGCGCACCTCGGCTAACGCTGAACACCGACGGCGGCACGGCCGGGGCGGCGCGGTGCGCTCCCCCGATCGTGCCGCCGGGTGTCCGGCGTGCGTGGTCAGCGGGTGAGTTTGCGGTGGGTGACGCGGTGCGGACGGGCCGCCTCGGCGCCCAGGCGCTCGATCTTGTTCTTCTCGTAGTCGGCGAAGTTGCCCTCGAACCAGAACCAGCTCGAACCCTCTTCCCACGCCAGGATGTGCGTGGCGATGCGGTCGAGGAACCACCGGTCGTGTGACGTGATCACGGCGCAGCCGGGGAACTCCAGCAGGGCGTTCTCCAGCGAGCTCAGCGTCTCGACGTCCAGGTCGTTGGTGGGCTCGTCGAGCAGGAGGACGTTGCCGCCCTGCTTGAGCGTGAGCGCGAGGTTGAGGCGGTTGCGCTCACCGCCGGACAGCACGCCGGCGGGCTTTTGCTGGTCGGGGCCCTTGAAGCCGAAGGCCGCGACGTACGCACGGCTCGGCATCTCCACCTGGCCGACCTTGATGTGGTCGAGACCGTCGGAGACCACCTGCCAGACGTTCTTGTCCGGGGCGATGCCGCCACGGCTCTGGTCGACGTAGGAGATCTTGACGGTGTCGCCGACCTTGAGGCTGCCCTCGTCGGGCTTCTCGTCCGCCGTGACACCCTCCGGGGCGCCCGCGCCGGCGGCATTGACGATCATGCGGAACAGCGTGGTCTTACCGACGCCGTTCGGGCCGATGACGCCGACGATGCCGTTCGGCGGCAGGTTGAAGGAGAGATTCTCCATCAGGAGACGGTCGTCGAAGCCCTTGGTGAGGTGATCGGCGACGATCACCGTGGTGCCCAGGCGCGGGCCCGGCGGGATCTGGATCTCCTCGAAGTCGAGCTTGCGGGTCTTGGCCGCCTCGGCCGCCATCTCCTCGTAGCGCTGGAGCCGGGCCTTGCTCTTGGTCTGACGGGCCTTCGGGTTGGAGCGGACCCATTCGAGCTCCTGCTCCAGACGCTTCTTGCGCTTGGCGTCCTTCTGCCCCTCGACCTTGAGGCGCTCGGCCTTCTTCTCCAGGTAGGTGGAGTAGTTGCCCTCGTACCCGACGAGACGGCCGCGGTCGACCTCACAGATCCAGCCGGCCACGTTGTCGAGGAAGTACCGGTCGTGGGTGACGGCCAGGACGGTGCCCTCGTACTTTTCCAGGAACTGCTCCAGCCACTGCACACTCTCGGCGTCGAGGTGGTTGGTGGGCTCGTCGAGGAGCAGGAGGTCGGGCGCCTCGAGGAGGAGCTTGCACAGGGCCACGCGGCGGCGCTCACCGCCGGAGAGCTTCGTGACGTCCGCGTCCTGAGGCGGACAGCGGAGGGCGTCCATCGCCTGCTCGAGCTGGCTGTCGAGGTCCCAGGCGTTGCGGTGGTCGAGCTGCTCCTGGAGCTTGCCCATCTCTTCGAGCAGCTCGTCGGAGTAGTCGGTCGCCATCTTCTCGGCGATCTCGTTGAACCGGTCGAGCATCGCCTTGGTCTCGGCGACACCCTCCTCGACGTTGCCGAGGACGGTCTTGTCCTCGTTGAGCGGAGGCTCCTGCTGGAGGATGCCGACGGTGAACCCCGGCATCAGCCGAGCCTCGCCGTTGGAGGGCTGCTCGAGGCCGGCCATCATCCGGAGCAGCGTGGACTTGCCGGCGCCGTTGGGTCCGACGACACCGATCTTTGCTCCGGGCAGGAAGCTGAGGGTGACATCGTCGAGAATGACCTTGTCACCGTGTGCTTTGCGGGCACGCTGCATCGTGTAGATGTACTCCGGCATGCACCCAAGCCTATGGCCTCCGGGGCGATGGCCTTACCGGCCTGAGCGGATGTCGTGGGGTCGTTTCTCCGCCGTTTCCGCCGTGTCGGTCCTCGCGCCCGCCGAATGATCGGGTTGTTGTCGGTGTGATCGATGTTACGTGCGCTCAGGCCTTCTGGGTCGCGGGGAGGCAGATGCGGTCGCGACCGGACTTCTTGGCTCGGTAGAGGGCGAGGTCGGCGGAGGCGAGGAGCTCGAGGAGGTCCTGGCCGTGGGTACGGAACAGGGCGACGCCGACCGAGACCGTGACGGTGACCGACTCGTCGTCGGCCGGCACGGACAGCCGGCGTACGCGGTTGCGGAGGCGTTCGGCCACGCGGCAGCCCTCCAGAATGTCGGCGCCCGGCAGAAGGACGACGAACTCCTCGCCGCCGAACCGGCCGACGACGTCGTACTCGCGCAACTGGCTGACGAGCGTGCCGGCGACCCCGATCAGCACCTGGTCGCCGGCCAGGTGCCCGTGGGCGTCGTTGACCCGTTTGAAGTGGTCGATGTCGATCAACAGGAGGGCGAGGGACTCGCCCGTACGGTTGGCGCGGGCGATCTCGGTGTCGGCCTCCCGCTGCCAGGCCGCGGCGTTGAGCAGGCCCGTCTTGGCGTCCGTACGCGCGGCGGCCTGAAGCTGCTGGTGCATGAGGCTGCGCTGGAGCAGCATCACCGGCGGCAGCGCGACGAGGATCAGCGCGGGACTGAGCGCGCAGGCGATCGTGACGAGAACGCCGAGGCAGAGCTCGACGACGTCGAGAACCAGGTGCTCGCGGTTGCGCAGATGCTCGTGCCACCGGCAGCCCGGCGCGGAGCTGTGCGCGGCCACCGCCACGATCGCCGTGTTGATCACTGTGAACAGCACGGCGCAGGCGACCATCGCCGGGAGGACGGCCTCGAGATCGACGAGCCACCGCGTGCCGGCCTGAAGCGGGTCGGGCACGACGAGGTGGAAGGCCGCCGAGGCCGTGGCGCCCGCCAGGCCGTGCGCGGCGGAGACGATGGCCCGCCGGTGCAACAGCGTGCGGCGTACGCGCAGTTGCAGCAACGCCTGCATCGGGATCGGGATCAGCAGCGCGTACACCGGTGGCAGAAGCAGTGCCACGGGAAGCCACCAGGCGGAGAGCAGGTCACGCCCGATGCCCGCGGGCATGCCGAGCCGCCGCGAGGCCTCGATGCAGAGCGCGCCGGCCCCCATCAGAGCCGCGAACGTCAGCAGCGCCGCCGGCCGCCACTCCGTACGCGCGGCGAGCATGCCGATCAGGACGAAGTGCAGCCCCACGACCACGACGACGTACGCGATGATCGGCGCCGGTTGGGCCAACAGTGGCCAGCGTGGAGGCTTTCTGGTCACGTCGCCCCGGTCCTCGGCGGCCGACTGATGCAGTGCCGTCATCATTCCCCCAACGGATCGGGCCAGAGCCGCACGTCGGGACCACCCTCTGGCTGAGAGCCGCCCGCGCTCACCTCATCATCGAATCACATTCAGTAATAGGATAGTTGCAATGTGTGCGGAGGGGGCGGGAAAAGCTGTACCTTCTTAGGACGCCCGGCGGATGAAGGGCGTACGCTCAGGCCCGCAGGCGCTCATCGCCCCCCTGAGTGCCCCGTAACCCCCGTCCGGACCGACGCCGGGTGGGACGCACCATTTCCGGAAAGGGAATCAGGATGCGCGGAGTCTCCTGGATCTGACGCCGACAGGGCCGCCGCCCTGCCGCCCGCCCGACCCCGCTGGCCAACGTCCACCCGGGCCGAGCCACCACGCCTTGCCTGCCAGCACACAACCGCAGCCCCTGCCTGCCAGCCAACCGTGGATCTGCACACGGACACACGCAGTTCCTACCTGCCGGCACGCCCTGGACCCTGCACACCAACAAACCGCAGGCCCTACCAGCCGGCACACCCCAGACCCTGCACACCAACAAACCGCAGGCCTTGCGCCGCGGCACCTCGGCGGCATCGGCCGGATGCCCCATTCCGTGGGCCCGCCGCCGCGCGGCGGGCCTTGCGACACGGAGCACCGTCAGGCGCACCGCCGCAGGGCCGCTGCGCGGCGCCCCCTCTGCGGCCGAATGATCTGTCCGGAAGTCACCCCCTCTCCCCAGGCCTTGGCCTGTCAGATCTCGCCCGGGTCTCTTTCCTTTCTCCCGGGTCTCTCTCCGGGCCTCACCTGCAGGTTTCTCTGCCTGACCTCCGACCGGGACCGGCCGGGCTTCGTCGTCACAGCCGCCGAGGGAGCGGTGGCCACGCTCCGCACGCTCCGTTGTTCGCTGGCCCGTCTCCACGGCGACGACACCCGCCTGGTCATGGCCCGGGAAACTCCACCTCCTAAATCTCAGGGGCTCCAGTCCCCAGACTTCCGCTGGGGGTTCACTTCTCAGCTGCGCTCAGCTCTGCCCCGGGAACTCCAGCCCCCAGGCCTCCCCTGGGGCTCCAGCTCCCAACCCCGGCGGGGACACCTCCTCTCAGATCTCTCACCCCGGGGCTCTCTCCCTCCCCGGGGCCTCGGCTCTCAGATCCAGGAGACGCCTCGCCGGATTCGCATCGCCTCCCCCTTCCCATACGTGGAAACCGCGGATGGAGGTCTCTGGCCTGCAGTGAAGTCTCCGCGTGCCCCTTGGCCGCACCGGTCGGCCGAGGTCTGGAGCGCTCCCGGCCCTCTTGACCTCCCGGGCGCGCCTCGGCCCACCTCACCGGTATGCGATTCGACTGACATAAGCGATAGCCCTCCATTCGGGAATCAGCCCAACGAGCCAGGCCAGGACCGGCACGTCTAGGCGAACCGAGCCCGGCACGCCAGCCCGGCCAGAACCGACGGCCGGAACCAACGGTCGGAGACAACCGCCGAGCCAACGATCGAAACGGACGGTCGGCAGAGGGCTGGAACATCTCCCCCGCCGAAAGAGAACGGCACTACGTGGGCCTCGGGACCTTCGCGCACCCCTCCGTCGCACCAGTCAGCCGAAACCACCAGCACCCCCGGCCCTCTTGACCTCCCGGGCGAGCCTCGGCCCACCTCACCAGTACGCGACTCGACCGACATAGGCGACAGCTCCACATTCGGGAATCGGGCAGCACGTCGGGCCAAGCCAGGACCGGCACGTCTAGCCAAACCAAGCTCGACGCGCCAGCCCGGCCAGAACCCACGGCCGCAGCCAACGGTCGGAAACAACCGCCGGAGCCACGATCGGAACCGACGATCAGAACCGACGATCGGCAGAGGGCTAGAACATCTCCCCCGCCAAAGGAGAACGGCACTACATGGCCTCGGGACCTTCGCGCGCCCCTCCGTCGCACCGGTCAGCCGAAACCACCAGCACCCCCGGCCCTCTTGGCCTCCCGGGCGAGCCTCGGCCCACCTCACCGGTACGCGACTCGACCGACATAAGCGACAGCCCTCCATTCGGGAATCAGACAGCGCGTCGGTCCAAGCCAGGACCGGCCCGCCAAGCAAACCGAAATCGGCCGCACCCGCTACGCCCGGGAACCGGCGGCCGACAGAGGGCTGGCTTCGGGACCTTCGCGCGCCCCTCCGTCGCACCGGTCAGCCGAAACCACCAGCACCCCCGGCCCTCTTGGCCTCCCGGGCGAGCCTCGGCCCACCTCACCGGTACGCGACTCGACCGACATAAGCGACAGCCCTCCATTTGGGGATCGGGCAGCACGTCGGGCCGAGCGAGATCGGCGCGTCGGGGCCAATCGGATCGGCAGGTCCGCTGTGGCGGGAACCGGCGGGTGGGCCGACGGCCGAACCGCCGTGGTCGAACCGGCGGCGGGAGCCGAAGGCCGGTCGATCGGCCGCCGACCACCAGCCGGTCAGCGCCCCACCGATCCGCGGCTGACCAGCAGCCGACGGGCGGCCCGTCGATCGGCGGTCGACCAACAGCCGGTCGGCGGCCCGCCGGTTCGATCGGCGGCCGGTTCGATCGGCGGCCGGCCGGTCGATCGGCGGTCGACCAACAGCCGGTCAGCGACCCGCCGATCCGCGGCCGACCAACAGCCGGCGGGCGGCCCGTCGGTCAGCAGCCGACCACCAGCCGGTCAGCGGCCCGCCGGTTCGATCGGCGGCCGGGGGATCGGTGGCCGACCACCAGTCGACAGGCGGCCCGTCGGTCCGCGGTCGGCCAACAGCCGGCGGGCGGCTCGTCGGTCAGCAGCCGATCGGCGGTCGGTTGTCGGTTAGGCGGCGGCGCGGAACGGGGTCGTGTCGCCGTCGTCGTCCGTGTCGTTGACGTCGTCGGACTTGTCGCCGATCTGGGGGGTGAGCTCTTCGGCGTCCTCCTCAAGGCCGGCTTCGAGCCAGCGGTCGGCCACGTCGTCCGCCTGGCGGCGGTCTTCCGGGAAGGCGGAGCGCTGGGCGCGCTGGAAGCGTGCCACGCCTCGGCTGAGGTCGTGGCCGACCGTGGTGGCCTCGATCTGGGCGGAGAAGCGCTTTTGGCCGTCCTTGACGTACTCGCGGATGCGGAGCTTGCCCGTGACGATGATCGGGTCGCCGCGCTGGAGCTCACAGGACTGCAGGTTGTCGGCGAGCGCGCGCCAACAGGTGACCGTCAGGAACATCGGGTCGTCGTCGCGCCACTGGCCGATCTCCCGGTCATAGCGGCGCGGGGTGCTGCCGATCCGCAGCGACATCAGCGACGTGCCGCTCGCGAGAACCTCGAAGATGGGGTCTTGGGCGACGAAGCCGATCACGGTGACGACTGCCTCGTTCACGAAGGGGTCCTCCGGTCTGTCCGTGGCGGTCCCTTACCGCCGATGTGGTTTGTACGACCACGGTGACGGACATCGGGTGGGCACCACCAGACCCCTGCGTAACCTGTGGATAACTCGAAGTAATCAGAGAATTCGGGACGCCCCCTCCCCGCCTCGGCCAACGCAGGGCACGCCCCGGCCGACACAGCACACGCCCGGCCAACGCAACACACGCCCGGCCGACACAGCACACGCCCGGCCGACACAGCACACGCCCGGCCGACACAGCACACGCCCGGCCGACACAGCACACGCCCGCAACACGCCGTCGGCGCCTGCCGCTCCGGCGTCGCGCCGGGGATACGCAGGATCAGCGGATCAGTGGACGAGCGGGCCGATGGCGGTGGAGAGTTCTTCGCGGAAGGTCTTGTACACGGCCAGCTCGCGTTCGACCGGGTCGAGTACCAGCGTGCGGGCGGAGGTGTTGATGCCCTCGCGCATTCGTTCTTCCAGGCGTTCGCTGTGGCGGGACGCGGACAAGGCGACCATGTTGCGCGCGGCCGAGGACGTGAAGGCGCCCAGGCCCAGGGTGCAGACGATCAACAGGCACACGTACGGGATCACGCCCGTGTCGCCGAGGATGCTCAGCGGTGCGTGGCCGAGTTTCAGCGCGCCGTAGGCCACCACGCCGCCCAGCCAGACCAGGCCCAGGATCGAGGCGGCGATGAGGATGTACTGCCAGGCGCGGACGATCCACCACCAGGCCGGTATCTGGTTGAAGCTCGGCACGGCCTCGCGCAGCGCGCTGCCGAGTGCCTCCGGGAGCTGTTCGGCCTTCGACCGGCCCGCCTCGCGGACCGAACGCTGCCACGACGGCGGCAGGCCCTCGACGACCCCCTCCGTCACCTCCTGCAGGGCGTTGTCCACGTGCGCCTGCTGGGCGTTCACCGGTGTCGTGAAGGCCGCGCGCAGCTCCTGGCGCAGCTCGCCCAGCCGCATGCGGCGCAGCGGGTCGGAGTGCATGCGCACGGCCAGGCGGCCGACCGGCCAGCCGACGTAGTCGAGGGCTCGCAGGGAGTAGGCGCTCTCCATGGACTCCGCCACGGCCGGGACGCCGGCGGCGTCCGCGAGGGCCTCGACGAGGGTGGCGGCGCGGCGGTCGTCGACCTTCTCCGGGGGCTCGTCGGCGCCGTACTGGCCCTCGAAGCGCTTGACGAGGCGGTCGATGTCGGCGACGAGGCGGTCGAGCCGGGCCTGGCGGGCGGCGACCGCGTCGGCGAGCACCTCGCGGAAGCCCTCGACGCCCGTGCCGGCCTTGGCGGAGGTGGTCAGGATGGTCGGACCGCCCATGCCCTCGGCCTCCAGCAGGCGCCGGAGGTCCTTGACGCACTCGGTGACCTCTTCGGGCTCCAGGCGGTCGATCTGGTTGAGGATGATCAGGGTAACGCCGGTGTGGCCGGCGAGCTGCTCGAAGTAGCGCCGGTGGACGGCGAAGTCGGCATACTTCTGCGGGTCGAGGACCCAGACGATGAGGTCGGCGACGCTGACGTATTTGTCCACCTCGGCCAGGTGCGCCGCGCGGATCGAGTCGTGGTCGGGCAGGTCGAGCAGGACCAGGCCCTGCAAGGAGCCCACCTGGCCATCGCCGTCGAGGGCGCTGGCGCGGGCGTAACGGTGGCGCGACTCGATCTCCAGCCAGTCGAGCAGCGGGCCGGCGCCGCCGAGGCCCCAGACGCAGGCGTGGGCCGAGCTGGTCATCGGGCGGCGCAGGCCCGTGGGTGACAATTCCAGGCCGCACACCGCGTTGAACAGCGATGACTTTCCGCTACCGGTGCCACCGGCCAGGGCGACCACCGTGTGCTCGCCGGACAGCCGCAGGCGCTCGCCCGCGCGGGCGAGCAGCGCCGCCGCGTCGTCCATGAGCGACTGGTCGACCCGGCCCTCGCCGAGGGCGACGAGCCGGTCGAGGACGTCCAGGCGGGTGGACAGGCCGGACGCCGCGGGCCGCGGTGGAGTCTGGGTTTCCTCAAGCGAGGAGACCGGCGGTGTCGTCGCCGTCATCGGTCGCGCTCCTCGTCGTGTCGGGAAAGCACCCGGCAATGGCTCACCGGGCGACCTCAAGGTTGTATGTGGCCTGGTAGAGCTGGACCGGTGTGGTCTCGTCCGGCACTCCGGCGCCGTCGAGTGCCTGCCCGAACCGGATCGCCTCCTCGTCGTAGAGCATCCCGATCCGGCCGCGCAGGTCGGCCCTGGCCTTGGCGCTCATGCTACGCAAGGATTCGGCGCCGAACAGCGCCTTGAGCAATCGCTGGGGCACGGCGCTGTTGCCCGCCTCGACGGGTGCGTCGCTCGTGCCGAACCCGAACAGTCCCACCATCATCACCAGGGACAGCGCCTCGTCGTCGTAGGAGACGAACTTGGCCACGGACCGCTTGGTGACCCCCTCGGTGCGGATCAGGTCGATGATGTGCTCCTGCCAGGCGCTGACCGCACGGGTGGCGCGCCGGGGCAGCTCGGCGGAGGCGCGTCCGAGCTCTTCGGCGCGTCCCTTGAGCAGGTTGACTCCCGCCGGGCGGTCCTGCCACCGGGCCACGACGTCCTCCGCCGCGCGTTCGGCGGCCGCGAGCACGAGGGACTCCAGACCGCTGCGCAACGCCATCTTCAGCGCGCGTACACGGGCCGGAGCGCGACGGCGGCGCCCGCCCCGGTGGCCCGACTGGCCGCCCCGCGACTGCAGGGCGCGCTCGAGGTCACCGGTGCCGGCGAAGTCCTGCCAGCGCGCCAGCACCTCGCCCCGCAGCAACGAGCCGTTGCGCGTGGCCTCGTCGAGTTCGGCCAGGGCCCCGGCGTACGCGGCCTCGACCTCCTCGCGCAGCATCGTGCGCAGAGCGACCTGCTCCTCCACCCGCTTCGCGAGCTCGGGAACGCGCGTACGGAAGGTGTCCAGCACGCTACCAAGCGTAGACCTGATCACCTCGGCGCGGCCATCTTCGTCCTCAGTGATTCCGGTCAGCCATTCGTGCACCTCGTCGGACATCTCTTTGGGCAGCATGCCACCGGAGACCTTGGTCTCGGGGATGGTGAACTGGGCCGCCTGTTCGAGGCCGTTGTCCTTGAGCATCTCGGCGAAGTGGGCCACGACCTCCTCGCCGCCCTCCTCGGGCACCCGCGACAGGACGATGCCGAGGGTGGCGCCGTGGTCGCGCGCCCGGTGCAGCAGCCGCCAGACCTGCGCGTCGGCGTACCGCGCGGCGGTCGTCACGCACATCCAGATGTCGGCGGCGGCCAGGAACTGGGCGGCGAACTCGTGGTGGTCCTCGAACACCGAGTCGACGTCGGGGCTGTCGAGGAGCGCGAGCCCGCGCGGCAGCACCTCGCTCTTCATGATCACGAGCTGGTCGCCGACGACGGCGTCGGGCGCCGGGCCGAGCACCCGGCCGAACCCCGGCAGGACGTAGCGTTCGTCCAGCCACCAGTCGGCGTCGTCGGGGTGGCAGACCAGGATCGGGCTGCTCGTGGTCGGCCGCAGCACGCCCGTGGCGCTCACCCGGGCGCCGACGAGCGTGTTGACCAGCGTGGACTTGCCGGCGCCGGTGGAGCCGCTCAGCACCACGAGCAGCGGGGAATCGGTGCGCCGCACTCTGGGCAGCACGTAGTCGTCGAGCTGGTTCAGCAGGTCCTGCTGAGTGGTCGTCGCCTCTTCGGTGCCCGGCGCGTCAAGGACGAACCGGACGGAGGCGATCTGGTCCCGCAGCTCGGCCAGGACCTCGTCGAGTGGGAGGGACGCCGCCCTGTGCTTGGCGGTGCCCTGATCAGCCGGGGGTGTCACGGAGCCGCCCCATATCCGCTCGCAGCAATTCGATCTCTTGAGCCACCTGGACGACCTCTCCGGCGACGATGATCGCCGGTGGCCGTACTCCGCTGGCCGTCATCTGGTCCGCAACAGTCGCGAGGCTCGCCATGAGCGTCCGCTGGCTCTGCAGCGTACCGTTCTGGATCACCGCGACAGGTGTGTCCGGCGATCGACCATAGCGCATGAGAGTGTCCGCGATCACACGCATCCGTTCGACGGCCATGAGGAGGATGAGCGTGCCGTGGGAGCGCCCGAGCGCCTCCCAGTCGACCGTCGAGGCCGGGTCCCCCGGCGCGACGTGCGCGGATACGACGTGGAACTCCTGCGCGACGCCTCGGTGGGTGACCGGGACGCCGACCGCGGAGGGCACGGCGATCGCGCTCGTGACGCCGGGCACCACGGTGACCGGAATGCCCTCGCGTACGCAGTGGAGCACCTCTTCGGCGCCCCGCCCGAAGACGAAGGGGTCGCCGCCCTTGAGGCGCACGACGAACCGGCCGGCGCGCGCGTGCTCGACCAGCGCGGCGTTGATGTGCTCCTGGGTGACCGACCGGCCGTACGGGATCTTGGCCGCGTCGACGATCTCGACGTCGCCGGGCAGCTCGTCGAGAAGCTCGCGCGGCGCGAGCCGGTCGGTGACCACCACGTCGGCCTGGGCGAGCAGCCGGCGGCCGCGCACGGTGATGAGGCCCGGGTCGCCCGGCCCGCCGCCCACGAGGGCGACGCCGACCGGCTTGCGGCGCGAGTGCCGGGCGGTGATGCCGCCGTCGCGCAGGCCGTCGAGGACCGCGTCGCGCACGCCGGCGGCGCGCCTGGGGTCCCCGCCGGCCAGCACCGCGACCGAGGTCTCGCCGACCCGGCCGCTCGCCGGGGTCCAGGCGGCGGACGCCTGCGCGTCGTCGGCCCGTACGCACCAGATCCGCCGGCCTTCGGCCTCCGCGGCGACCGCGGCGTTGACCTTGCCGTCGTCGGTGCACGCCTGGACGAGCCACGCGCCGTCGCAGTCGCCCGTACGGTACGGGCGGCGCTCCCAGATCAGCTCCTCACGCGCGATGAGGTCCTCGAGGGCCGGGGTGACCTCCGGCGAGACGAGAAGCACCTCGGCGCCGGCGGCCAGCAGGGCGGGCACGCGCCGCTGGGCGACGCGTCCACCGCCGACGACCACGACACGGCGTCCGTCGAGGCGCAGGCCGAGCAGGTAGGGGGGCAACTCTCGGGTCTCCTGGGTCGGGCTCGGGTCAGGCACGGCCACGGGCACCGGCCTTCACGGGTTCTTCGTCACCATGTTCAGCCACCAAGGTACTCGTCCCTGGTCACGCCTTGTCCGCCACACCGGCGGAGTCGAAGGTCGCGACCTCGTGCAGCACGCGTACCGCGCTCTGGACCAGCGGGAGCGCGAGCAGGGCCCCGGTGCCCTCGCCGAGCCGGAGCTCGAGATCGACGAGAGGGCGCAGCTCCAGGTGCGAGAGCGCCGCGGCGTGACCCGGCTCGGCCGACCGGTGGCCCGCGACGCAGGCGCCCCGTACGTCCGGGGCGAGCGCGGCGGCGGCCAGCGCGGCGGAGCCGGCGATCACGCCGTCGAGCACGACCGGGACCCGCGCGGCGGCGGCGCCGAGGATGAAGCCCGCGATCCCCGCGTGCTCCAGGCCGCCCACCTCCGCGAGGACGGTGAGCGGGCCGACCGGTTCGCCCGGCTCGCTCCCCAGACCCCCGCCACTCAGCTCGCCCGAGCCGCTTGCCGAACCAGCGCCACTCCGCTCGCCCGAGCCGCTTCCCACGCTCCCGCCGAGGCCGGCGCGCTCCAGCGCGGAGCGCACGACCTGGACCTTGCGGGTGTGGGTGGCCTCGTCGACGCCCGTGCCGTAGCCGGTGACCTCCTCGGGCGCACGGCCGGTGAACGCGGCGATGAGGGCCGCGGAGGCGGTCGTGTTGGCGATGCCCATGTCGCCGGTCACCAGGCAGCGGTGGCCGGCGGCGACCAGGTCGCGGGCGACCTCGATGCCGGTCTCGACCGCCGCGCGCACCTGGACGGGCGTCATGGCGGGCTCGCGGGTCAGGTCCGCGGTGCCGTGGGCGGCCTTGCGGACGATCAGTCCGTCCGCTGCGGGCAGGTCGGTCCGGACGCCGATGTCGATCACGCGTACGTCGGCGCCGGTCTGGCGGGCGAAGGCGTTGACCACCGCGCCGCCGGCGAGGAAGTTGGCCACCATCTGGCCGGTGACCTCCTGCGGCCAGGGGGTGACGCCCTGGGCGTGGACGCCGTGGTCGGCGGCGAAGATCGCGACGGCGGCGGGCTCGGGCATGGGCGGCGGGCAGGCGCCGGCGAGGCCGGCGAGGCGCACCGACAGCTCCTCCAGCACACCGAGCGCGCCGCGCGGCTTGGTCAGCCGGTCCTGGTGCGCCCGTGCGGCGTTCATGGCCGCCTCGTCCAGTGGACGGATCGCGGCGATCGTCTCGGCGATGAGGTCCATGAGTCTCCTGACGGTCAGTGAAGGATCTCGGTCAGTTCGGTGATGAAGGCCGTGACCGTCGCCTCGTCGCGCACGGCGACGCGGAGCCAGTCGGGGCCCAGGCCGGGGAACGTGTCGCCGCGCCGCACGGCGTACCCGCGCTCGCGCAGCGCCGCGCGAACGCCCGCACCACCGGGCACCCGTACGCACAGGAAGGACGCGCGTGCCCCGGGGACGACGTGCAGGCCGAGGCCGGTCAGGGCCCGGGCGAACCGTTCGCGATCCAGCGTGAGGTCGCGGGCCCACGCGTCGGCCTCGGCCACCGCGCGCGGGCTGACGCAGGCCTCGGCGGCCACCAGCGCGGGCGTGGACACCGACCAGAGCGGCTGCGCCGCGGCCAGGCGCGCGATGAGTCCGGGCTCGGCGAGCACGTACCCGGCGCGGAGCCCGGCCAGGCCCCAGGTCTTGGTCAGGCTGCGCACGACGACCAGGCCGGGCAGGCGCCGGCCCGCGAGACTCTCGGTCTCGCCGGGGACGCAGTCCATGAACGCCTCGTCGACGACGAGGGTCCGCCCAGGCGCGGCGAGGGCGGCGATCTCCCGCGCCGGGTGCAGGACCGACGTGGGGTTCGTGGGGTTGCCGATCATCACGAGGTCGGCACCGGCGGGGACCGGGCCGAGCCGGAAGGCGCCGGTGAGGATGACGCGTGCGACGTCGTGGCCGGCGGCGCGCAGGGCGCTCTCCGGCTCGGTGAACTGCGGGTGCACGACCACGGCGTGACGGGGCCGCAGCACGCGGGCGAGCAGCACGAACGCCTCGGCGGCGCCGGCGGTGAGCAGGACCTCGTCCTCGTCCCGCCCGTGGCGGCGCGCGACCGCCCGCCGGGCGCGTGCCGGATCGGGGTACGCGGCGAGGCCGGCGACGCTGTCGCGCAGCAGGGCGGCGAGCCATTCCGGCGGCGTGCCCTGCCGCACGTTCACCGCGAGGTCGACCAGCCCGGGGCCGACCTCGGCGTCGCCGTGATGCCGCAGATCAACGTCAGTAGTGGCTTCCTGAGGACGACCGAAAGCCGGACTGATCGGCGTCCGGCACTCCGCCGCGCCCCGCGCCGGACGCCGGTCAGTGGGCATGGACGTGGGTGGGATCGTCGGGGTGGTGGTGCGGCCGCTGGGGCGCGCCGACGCGGTGTTCGAAGCCCGGCATCGCCGCCCGGTACACGCACGTGTCGCAGTTCATGCGGATGTCGCCGCGCAGCGCCTCCTCGTAGCGTTCGGCCACGAGGTCGGCCAGCCCCTCGCAGTCGCCGATCACCTCCGCGCGGCGCACCTCGGCGCCCGTGAACGCCCGCGCCTCCGCCGCCACGCGGTCCGGCAGCACGCCGGGGAACAGGAAGTACGGCAGGACGACCACGCGGCGGGCGCCGAGCCGCCGGCAGCGTTCGAGGCCCTCCGGCACGCCCGGGCGCGCCAGGGAGACGAACGCGGTCTCCACCATGGACAGGCCGCGTCCCTCCCACAGCAGCCGGGCCGCCTTGTACACCTCCGCGTTGGCGTCCGGGTCGGTGGAGCCCCGCCCGACGAGCAGCACCGCGGTGTCCGCGCGCTCGGCCGGGTCCAGTACGGCGTCCAGGCGCTCCTCCAGCAGCCGCAGCAGCGTCGGATGCGGGCCCAGCGGACGGCCGTAGGCGTACGTCAGGCCAGGGTGGCGGGCGCGTTCGCGGGCCAGCGCGGCGGGCATGTCGCCCTTGGCGTGCCCGGCCGCCACGAGGACGAGGGGGACCGCCGCGACGTGCCGGTGCCCGGCGGCGTACAGCGAGGCGACCGCGTCGGTCAGCGGCGGCGGCGAGAGCTCGATGAACCCGCCGGCGACGTCCACGGGCAGCCGCCCGCGCAGGCGTTCGACGAACCGGTGGAACTCGGCCACTCCCGCGTCGTCGCGCGTCCCGTGGCCGACCACCAGCAGCGGCGTGGGCTCGCTCCGCTCGATCACGCGCCCTCCTCGAAGTAGAGCAGGGCGTTGAGCGCGGCGGCGGCGACGGCCGACCCGCCCTTCTCCGAGACGTTGCTGACGGCGGGCAGGCCGCTGGCGCGCAGCGCGGCCTTCGACTCGGCGGCGCCGACGAACCCGACCGGCAGGCCGATCACGAGAGTCGGCTCCACGCCGTACGCGATGATCTCCTCCAGCGCGGTCGGCGCGTTGCCGACGACCCACACCGCGCCCGGTCCCGCCTTGGCGTAGGACAGCCGGATCGCGGCCGCCGAGCGGGTCAGGCCCTCGGGCCTCTCCTTCACGTCGCCGATCGAGCAGATCACCGGCCGGGCGGTGATCCCGGCGGCGACCATGGCGACGTCGGTGACGATCGGCGCGCCGTCGCGCAGCGCGCGCAGCCCCTGCCGGAGGCGGTCCTCGTCGGTGACCAGGTCGGTGGCGTAGTCCAGGTCGGCGCTGGCGTGGATGACGCGTTCGGTGACGGCCCGGGTGAGGGGTGGCAGGGCGGTGAGGTCGACGCGCGAGCGCAGGATCTCCATGGACCGCGCCTCGATGGGGTGGATGGTTCTCATGCTCTCCTCGTGGGGTCTACGGGGCCGGGCCTGGCGGTCACGCCCATCGGTACCCCCGGGGGGTGACGAAACGCCCGGCCACCGTGCGGCTGCGGCTGGAGCCGACGACCACGACCGTGAACATGTCGACCCGGGCGGGGTCGACCTCCGCCAGGGTGGTCAGCGTGACCGACTCGTCGGGGCGGCCGGCGTTGCGCACGTACCCGACCGGCGTCGAGGGCGGCCGGTGGGCGGCGAGGAGGCTCAGCGCCTTGGGCAGCTGCCAGTCGCGGGCCCGGCTGCGCGGGTTGTAGAAGCACACCGTGAAGTCGCCCTCCGCGGCGGCCGTGACGCGGCGCTCGATCACCTCCCAGGGCGTGTGCAGGTCCGACAGGGAGATGTACGCGTGATCGTGGCCGAGCGGCGCGCCGAGGAGGTTCGCGGCGGCCACGGCGGCGGTGACGCCCGGCACGCCCTCGACGTCGATGTCGTCCCCGGCGAACTCCAGGGCCGGGCTGGCCATCGCGTAGATCCCCGCGTCGCCCGAGCCGATGAGCGCCACGGCCCGGCCGTCCGTCGCCTCCGAGACGGCGGTACGGGCCCGCTCCTCCTCCTGGCCGAGGCCCGAGGCGAGCACCCGCGTGCCGGGGCGGAGCAGGTCGCGCACCTGCTCGACGTACTGGTCCAGGCCGACGACGACGGAGACACGCTGGAGCACGGCGACCGCCCGGGGGGTGAGCAGGTCACGGGCGCCGGGGCCGAGTCCGACGATCGAGAGGCGTCCGCGCGGCCGCAGCCGGGCGACGGCCACGGTGGCGTTCGCCGACTTGTGCTTCTCCACGACCAGCTCCGCCCGTGGACCGGCCGTCAGCAGTGCGGCGGCTTCGGCGACGCTGGGAGTGCCGACCTCGGCGCGCACGACGTCGGAGGGGTTCGGCACCGGCACGGAGGCGAGCGCCCCGGCCGGATGCGTGATCACCTCCCAGCCGCGTTCACGCGCCACCTGGAGGATGCCCTCTTCATCGGCCTTCACATCGGCGGTCGCCAGGCACCGAACCGACTCGGGGGCCAGGGCGCCGACGGCCAGGGCCTCGTCGACCAGCGCCGCCACCTCACGTGCGGCGACACCGCGGGCCGAGCCGACGCCCACGACGAGGGACTTGGGACGGTAGACGAGCGCGCCGTCGAACCAGTCCTTGTGACACATGCAAGCGATCTCGGCGTGGTCGGTGACGAGGATGCGGTAACCGTCATCGGCGGCCTCGGGGGAGACGTTGGGGGGCAGCGGCGGCAGCGGCCAGCCCTCCGCGCCCTCCAGCCGCACCGGTTTCCCGGACAGGACCGCGGCGCCGACATACGCGAGCAACCCGGGGTTGTGCACGGTGAACCCCAGGTCGGCGCCGTAGGAGTCGAGCGGTGTCACGTTGCTCGCGTCGCTCGCCGTCGTCACCACCGGCGTGCAACCGAGAACGTCGGTCAGCCGGTGGGCGAGGACGTTCGCACCGTGGTGGCCACCGAGCACGGCGACCGCGAACGCCATCGACTCGTCCACGCAGACGACGGCCGGGTCGGTCGACTTGCGGCCGAGCAGCGGCGCGAGCACCCGCACCGTCGCACCGACGGCCAGGAAGCTCACGACGGCGTCGCAGGTGCGCCATGCCTCGCGCAGGGCGTCGGCGGCCTTCTGATCGGTCAGCAGCCGCACCTCACCCGGCCAGGCCGCCTGAAGCGCCGCCGCGGCCGTACGCCCGCCCGCGGTGGCGGCGACCACCCCGATCACGAGAGCCTCCCCGCCAGCAGGAACACCGGGTTCTGCGCGTCGAGGCGGAACGAGCCGCCCGGGAGGTCGGCGAAGCGCGAGGCGGCGAGCTGCACGCCCTCGACGGTGTACCCGGCGTCGGTGAACGCGCGGCGGGCCTGCGCCGCGCGGTCGACCGCGGCGTACGTGGCGACGACCGTCTCCGGGCGCCGGGCCAGCACGCCGCCGAGCGCGTCCAGCCCCCCGCCGCCGACGAAGGCGGCGTCCGGGTCGGGCAGCCCGTCGAAGGCCTCCGGCGCGCTGCCCCGTACGAGCCGCACGCCCGGGCCGGCGTTCTCGCGGATCAGCTCGCAGGCGGACGGGTCGCGTTCGACGGCGATGACGGCGGCGTGGTGCGCGGCGCACTCGATGCCGACCGAGCCGCTGCCTGCGCCGACGTCCCAGACGAGCATGCCGAGGGTCGGGCGGAGCCGGGCCACGGCGACCGCGCGCACCTCCCACTTGGTGATCATCCCGGCGCGGTGCCGGTAGCCGTCTCCGGTCCAGGTACGCGGCGGCGCGGCGGGCTGGTTGTGCGTCCGCGCCGCCGACGCGGACTCGCGTACGGCGAGCACGACGTTCGGCTCGGCCCACGTGCGCGCCGCCGCCTCGGCCGGCGCGCACCGGGTGACCCGCTCGTCGCCGGAGCCCAGCCGCTCGGCGACGTACAGCGTGACGTCCCAGCCGGCGAGCCCGGCGCCCAGCTCGGCCGGGCCGTACCCGGGCGCGGTGAACACGGCCGTCTTGGGCATGGCCCGGCACGCGTTCACCGCCGTACGCGGGTCGCGGCCGTGCGCGCTCACCACCACCGCGTCGTCCCACGGCAGGCCGACCCGCGCGAACGCGCCGGCCACCGAGGACACCGCGGGCAGCACCTCCGGCGTGTGGCCGCGCTCGCGCAGGGCCCGTACGATGCCGAAGAACCCGGGGTCGCCGCTGGCCAGCACGACGGCGTCACCGGCCGCGCCGACCTGGTCGAGGGCCGCGGCGACGTCGCCCATGACCACCTGACGGACGTGCGCCGGCGGGCGTACCGCCTCCAGGTGCCGCCGTCCCCCGGCCACCACCGAGGCGGCGGAGAGACGGTCCATCGCCCGGCGCGGCAGCGGGGACCCGTCGCAGCCCACGACCGTGATCATCTGCTGAGCCGTCCGTACATCGCGATCATGCGCTGGCCGGTGGGGTCGACGAGGACGACCTGGGCGGCGATCGTGCGACCGGCCTCCGTGGTGAGGCGCTCCACCACCTCGGCGACCCGGCGGCACAGCTCGCGCCCGGCCCGGCCCAGCAGTCCCGCGCCCTCCCACAGCTCGTACGCGTGCGGCACCGCGCCGGCCTCCGCGACCCGCGCGGCCAGCTCGTCCGGGCCGCCCATCGTCCGCGTGATCTCGGCGAGCAGGTCGGTGTCCGCCTTCGAGCGCGTGTAGTGCGTCGTCAGCACGCCGGACGCGAGCCTGGCCAGCCTGCCGGCCGTCCCGACGAACACCACCTGGGTGACGCCGTGCTCCACGGCCCCGCGCAGCGCCGCGCCGGTGAAGTCACCGGCCTCCACGAAGCACACCTCGGGCAGCTGCGGCAGCAGCCGCCGCGCGCCCTTCTCGGTGCCGCTCCCGGCGCACAGGACGAGCGTGCGCTCCTCCCGCGCGGCCATCACCGCGACCGCCCGCTCGACGCCCGCCCGCCACGACGCCGTCGAGAACGGGCGCACGATCCCGGCCGTGCCGAGGCTCGATATCCCGCCGAGGACGGCGGGCCGTCCGTTCGCCGTCCTGCGCGCCGCACCGGCCGCCGTCCCGCCGTCGGGCACCGAGATGACGACGCGTACTCCTCGTGTCTTCAGGTCCACAGACTCCCCCACCGCCTGTTCGATCGTCGTGAATCACGTCAGGATCGTGGTCCGCGTCCTTGATCACCACTCCCCCGGCCCGCTCGGCGCGGCTCGGCGGCGAACGTCGCCCGCTCAGCCACCGCGGAGCACCTTCCGCGCCGCGGGGTCGGCGCGCCGGTGGCCGTGGAAGTGGCCCGGGTGGTACAGGTGCGAGCGGGTGCCGCCCGCCTCCAGCGCCGGGCCGACGAGCACGAGCGTGTGCTTCCACAGCCGGTGCGCGCGCGTCGTCTCGGCGAGCTCGTCCAGGCGGCAGCGCACGATCAGCTCGTCGGGCCAGGTGCACTGGTAGGCGACCACGCACGGGGTGTCCGGCGGGTAGCCGCCCTCCAGCAGCTCCTCCTGGAGCTGCCGCGACCGGGCCGCCGACAGGAACAGCGCCATCGTCGTACCGTGCCGGGCGAACTCCCGCACCTCCTCGCCCGGCGGCATCGGCGTCTTGCCGCCGCCGAGGCGGGTCAGCACGACCGACTGGGCCACCTCGGGGATGGTCAGCTCGCGGCCGACCGCCGCGGCCACCGCGGAGAAGCTGGACACGCCGGGGACGATCTCGGTGGCCAGGCCGAGGTCCGCGCAGCGGTCGAGCTGCTCCTGCAGCGCACCCCACAGCGCCGGGTCGCCGGAGTGGATCCGCGCGACGGTGAGTCCCTCGGCGGCGGCGCGCTCGTAGTAGGGCAGCACCCCCTCCATCGGCAGGGCCGCCGAGTCGACGATCTCGGCGTCCGCGCGTGCGTGCGTCAGGACGTCCTCGTGCACCAGGCTCGCCGCCCAGATCACCACGTCGGCCTCGGCGATCGCGCGTGCGGCGCGGAAGGTCAGCAGGTCCGCGGCGCCCGGCCCGGCCCCGACGAACACCACCCGGCCACTGGTCATGACTCTCCCGCCTTCAGTTTCCCGCCCAGGGACGTACGGCGTCCGGGCACGATCAGGGTGGACAGGTACGGCACCGGGCCGGTGATCTCGCGCGCCGGTCGGACGTCCTCGTCGGGCAGGCCGATCCGCGCGCCGTACACCGCGCCGCCGAGCCGTCCGGCGTCGGCGACCGCGGCCAGCACCTGGTCCGCGACCCGGCCGAACTTGTACGCCACGACCGTGTCGCCGGTCGCCAGCGCCGCCCGCAGCCCTTCGGCGCCGCCGGTGAGCGGCACGAGGGTGAGCGACTCGGTGCCCTCGGCGAGGACCGTGCCCGACCGCGCGGCGAGGTCCTGCATCGCCGTGATGCCCGGCACGGTCTCCACCTCGACGCCCGGCGCGCGCTCGCGTACGGACTGGGCGAGGTAGGTGAAGGTGGAGTAGACGTTCGGGTCGCCGATGGTGGCGAACGCGACCGTACGGGCGCCCTGCTCGAAGGCCTCGACGACGCGGCGCGCGGCGGCGTCCCACGCGTTCGCGCGGCGCTCGGTCACCCCGCCCCGGTCGTTCAGCGCGAAGACGACGCGTTCGGCCTTGTCGGCGTGTGCGCGTACGACGGCCTCGGCGCGGCCCTGTTCGTCGGGCGCCATCACCGGGACGAGCACGAGGTCCGCCTCGCGCAGCACGCGCACGCCGCGGACCGTGACGAGCTCGGGGTCGCCGGGCCCGACCCCGACGCCGACGAGCCTCACAGCTCCCCCTCCAGCAGCCGGAACCGCACCATGTCGGCCATCTTTCCGCCGGGCAGGGGGCGGGCCTCGCGGAGCACGCCCTCCCGCGTGAAGCCGGCCCGCTCGGCGACGCGCTGTGACGCGACGTTGCCGACCGCGGCGAGCAGCTCGATGCGTGTCAGCCCCAGCCCGAAGGCGTGACGTGCCACCGCGCGCACGGCCTCGGTGGCGTAACCCCGCCCGCGCGCGGCCGGGCCCAGCCAGTAGCCGGTCTCGGCCACACCGGTGTCCCAGTCGGCGCGCCCGATGCCGACCGCGCCCTCCAGCCGGCCGGTCTCCGGCGGGACGATCGCCAGGTTGAGCGCCCGCGACAGGTCACCGGAGGCCTCCTCGGTGCACCAGCGCACGGCCTTCTCTCTGGTGAAGTCCTCCGACCAGGGCATCCAGCGGCGGACTTCGTCGTCCACGGCGGTCAGGTAGGCGTCGACGTCTCCCGCGTCGATCGGCCGCAGGGTGAGGCGGCCGGCGCGGAGCGTCACGGGCGCGAAGGCGGTCGTCAAAGCTCCCCCTTCAGCAGGCTGAACAGCACCATGTCGGCCCGTCCGGCCGGTGTGGGACGCGCCTTGCGGAGCACGCCCTCCCGGGTGAAGCCGGCCCGCTCGGCGACGCGCTGCGACGCGAGGTTGCCGGTGGCGGCGAGCAGCTCCAGCCGGTGCAGGCCGAGGTCGAAGGCGTAGCGGGCCACCTCGCGCACCGCCTCGGTGACGTAGCCGTGCCGCCGGTCGGCGGGCCCGATCCAGTAGCCGGTCTCGGCCACGCCCGTCTCCCAGTCGGCCCGGTTGATTCCGATGACGCCGCCCGCCCGGCCGGTGCGGTCCGGCACGATCACGAAGGAGGTCTCCCGCCGCGGATCGCGGAACGCCTCCTTGGTGCACCACTGGCGTGCTCTCTCGAGCGTGTAGCCGTGCGCCCACGGCATCCACCGCCGCACGACCTGGTCGACGGCGGCGAAGCAGTCGGGCGCGTCGTGTTCCTCGGGCGGCCGGAGGACCAGGCGCTCGGTACGCAACGTGACGGGTCCGAAAGCGGTCATGAGCCCTCCTTCGTCGGGGAGCGTGACCACAGGGACGCGTCGTCGATTCCCTCGCTTCGCTCGGTCATGAGCCCTCCTTCGTCGGGGAGCGTGACCACAGGGACGCGTCGTTGATTCCCTCGCTTCGCTCGGTCATGGGATGTCGCTCGCGAGCAGGCTGAACAGCACGGCGTCGGAGCGCTGCCCGGATCCGATGAGCATCGCCTCGCGCAGGACGGCCTCGCGGGTGAAGCCGGCCTTCTCCGCGACGCCCTGGGAGGCGACGTTGCCGACCGCGGCGAGCAGCTCCATGCGGTGCATGCCCTTCTCGAAGGCGTACGCGGCCACGCCGCACGTCGCCTCGACCGCGTACCCCCTGCGACGCGCCCAGGGCGCCATCCAGTAGCCGACCTCGGCGCGGCCGTCGGCCCAGTCGGTACGGCCGAGGCCGATCGAGCCGGCGAACCGCTCGTCGGCGACGATGGCGAAGTTCATCGCCCGCGCCGGGTCGGTGTGGGCGTGCGTCGTGCACCAGTCGACGGCGGTCTGCATCGTCTGCGTCGCCGCCCATGGCATCCAGCGCCGGATCTCCGCGTCCTCGCTGGCGGCGAGGACGTCCTTCGCGTCGTCCTCTTCGAACGGCCGCAGCAGCAGTCGTTCGGTCTCCAGCAGAACACCCTCGTCGAAAGTCATGCGGCGGCCCCCACGAAACGCGTTGCCATCTGTGGCATCCCAGCCCAGTGGAGATGAAGGTATGAGGCAAGGCAATTCGCCGAGGTGAAGCCATCCGGGCCCTCGGCGGACCACTGCCAGGCGGGCGATGTGTCCGGTCCCCGCGAGCAGACGGTGCGGTGGAACTCGTGCCCGCGCACCCGCTCACCGGCCCGCGCCACCGGCGAGTCGCGCACCGCGACCGCCTCCCGGTAGCCGAGCGTGAGCCGCCGGGTCATCCGCGCCTCCGCGTCCAGCACACCGCACATCGGCAGGTCGTCGAGCCGCCGGGCGAGGTAGAGCAGGCCGGCGCACTCGGCGTAGATCGGGCCGCGGAACGCCGCGACCGCTCGGCGCAACGGCTCGTTGGCCGACAGCTCCGCGGCGTACGTCTCGGGGAATCCGCCGCCGATCACCACTCCGCCGGTCTCCGGCGGCAGGGCGGTGTCGCGCAGCGGGTCGAAGCGTACGACCTCGGCGCCCGCGGCGGCGAGCAGCTCCTCGTTCTCGGCGTAGCCGAACGTGAACGCCGGGCCGCCCGCCACGGCGATCCGCGCGCGCCCGGCCGGCGCGGCGACGGCCGGGTCCCAGGGCTCGGCGGCCGGCGGCCCGGCGGTGTTCGCGAGCGCGACCAGGCCGCGCAGGTCGCAGCCCTCGGCGACGAGCGCGCCCAGGCGCTCGACGGTGGCGAGGGCCTCGGGACGGCGTTCGGCGGCCGGGATCAGGCCGAGGTGACGTGACGGCGTGGCCGCGTCGTCGTGACGGCGCAGCACGCCCAGGACGGGCAGGCCGGTCTCCTCCACCGCCGCGCGGCAGATCTCCTCGTGCCGGTCCGAGCCGACCCGGTTGAGGATCACGCCGCCGATCCGCACGCCGGAGTCGTAGGTCACGAAGCCGTGCACGAGGGCCGCGACCGACCGGCCGGCGGAGGCGGCGTCCACGACCAGCACCACCGGGGCGCCGAGCAGCTTGGCGACGTGGGCGGTCGAGGCGAACTCCCCCGCGCCCGCCGCGCCGTCGTACAGGCCCATCACGCCCTCGACGACGGCGATGTCCGCGTCGCGCGCGCCGTGCAGGAACAGCGGCTCGACGAGGTCCTCGGCGGTCAGCCACGGGTCGAGGTTGCGGCCCGGCCGCCCGGCGGCGAGCGCGTGGTACCCCGGGTCGATGTAGTCCGGGCCCACCTTGTGCGGCGAGACGTCGAGGCCCTGCGCGGCCAGCGCGGCGATCAGCCCGGTGGCGACGGTCGTCTTGCCGCTCCCGGACGCGGGGGCGGCGACCACGAGCCGCGGGATCACCACTCGATGCCCTTCTGGCCCTTCTGCCCGGCGTCCATGGGGTGCTTGACCTTGCCCATCTCGGTGACCAGGTCGGCGATCTCCAGGAGCCGGGGGTCGGCGTCGCGGCCGGTGACGATGACGTGCTGGTGGCCGGGGCGCGCCGCCAGCGTGGCGACCACGTCGTCCACGTCCACCCAGCCCCACTTCATCGGGTAGGTGAACTCATCCAGGACGTAGAGCTTGTAGGTCTCGGCGGCGAGGTCGCGCTTGATCTGCTCCCAGCCCTCGCGGGCGTCCGCGGCGTGGTCGTCCTCCGTGCCGGGCCGCTGGATCCACGACCAGCCCTCGCCCATCTTGTGCCAGGCGACCGTCCCGCCCTCGCCGGACGCGCCGAGCACGCGCAGCGCGCGCTCCTCGCCGATGCGCCACTTGGCGGACTTGACGAACTGGAACACCCCGATCGGCCAGCCCTGGTTCCAGCCGCGCAGCGCCAGCCCGAAGGCGGCGGTCGACTTGCCCTTGCCCTGGCCGGTGTGGACGATCACGAGCGGGCGGTTCCGCCGCTGCCTCGTGGTCAGCCCGTCGTCCGGCACGCTCTCGGGCCTGCCGCGCGGCATCAGGCGACCCTCCGGTCGCGTACGACGCCGGCCAGGCCGTCGGCGGGCAGGTCCTCCAGGCGGACGAGCTCGGCGCCGAGGCGTTCGGCGAGCCGGGCCGCGAGGCCGAGGCGCACCGGGCCGCTCTCGCAGTCGACCACGACCGAGGCGGCCTCCCGCAGCAGGGTGGCGGCGCGCAGTGCGTCGTCGACCGAGCCGTGCGTCGCACGGCCGTCGGTGACGATGACGACGAGCGGGCGCCGTGCCGGGTCGCGCAGGTGCTCGGCGCGCAGCACGCCGGCGGCCCGCAGCAGCCCGGCGGCGAGCGGCGTACGGCCTCCCGTCGGCAGGTCCTCCAGGCGGCGCGCGCCGGCCTCGACCGAGGAGGTCGGCGGCAGGGCCGTCTCGGCGTCGCGCCCCCGGAAGGTGACCAGGCCGACCTTGTCGCGCCGCTGGTAGGCGTCGAGGAGCAGGCTGAGCACGGCGCCCTTGACCGCGCGCATGCGCCGCCGGGCCGCCATCGAGCCGCTGGCGTCGACGACGAACAGCACGAGGTTGCCCTCACGGCCCTCGCGGACCGGTTCGCGGATGTCGTCGGCGCGGATCACCAGGCCCGGTCCGCTGCGCCCGCGCGACCGCTGATGGGGCGCGGCGGCGAAGAGGGTGCCGGCGAGGTGCACGGTGCGAAAGCCCGGCCGGGCGCCGGTCGTACGGCCGTACGGGGTGCGCGAGCGGGAGCGGCGGCCGGGCGCGCCCTCGCCGATGCCCGGCACGACGAACAGCCGCGGCCGGTAGGCGGCGTCGGCCGGGGAGGTCTTCGGCCGGTCGGCGCGGGACGCCGCGTTGCCCGACAGCGCCTGGCCGATGTCGACCAGGGCCCCCTCGGCCGGCAGGTCCACCGCGTCGGGCAGGGGCGTACCGGAACCCGGGCCGTCGGGATCGGTGTCCGGGTCGGGTTCCGGTTCGGGCTCGGGCTCGGGGTCCTCGGTGGTGATCTCCGAGCCGTCCTCCTCGGCCGGCGGCCGGGGCTCGGGGACGGGCGGCGAGGGAGGCTTCGGCCGGGTGGAGCCGGGCCGGGGGTCCTCCTCGGTGTCGTAGTCGCCGGTGCGGTCCAGCACGTCGTCGAGCCGGTCCTCGTCCAGGCCGGGCGCGTCGAAGGGGTCACGGCGCCGCCGGTGCGGCAGCGCGAGGCGGGCGGCGAGGCGTACGTCGGCGGGCGTGACGGCGCCGCGGTCGTGCCAGGCGGCCAGCGCGATCGCGGCGCGGGCCATCACCAGGTCGGCCCGGAGCCCGTCGACCTCGAACTCCGCGCAGACCGCGGTGATCTGCCGCAGCGCGCCGTCGGACAGCACGACCTCGGGGAGACGGTCGCGGGCGGCCTGGATGTGCCAGGCCAGCTCGGCGTCGGCGCGCGCCCAGTCGGCCGTGAACCCGGCCGGGTCGGCCTCGTAGGCGAGGCGCCGGCGTACGACCTCGGCGCGCTCGTCGGGGTCACGCGTGGCGGCGACCTCGGCGGTCAGCCCGAACCGGTCGAGCAGCTGCGGACGCAGCTCGCCCTCCTCGGGGTTCATGGTGCCGACGAGCAGGAACCGGGAGGCGTGCCGCACCGAGACGCCCTCGCGCTCGACGTAGGACTGCCCCATCGCCGCGGCGTCGAGCAGCAGGTCCACCAGGTGGTCGTGGAGGAGGTTCACCTCGTCGACGTAGAGCACGCCCCGGTGCGCGGCGGCGAGCAGGCCGGGCTGGTAGGCGCGCACGCCCTCGGTGAGCGCCCGCTCGATGTCGAGCGAGCCGACGAGGCGGTCCTCCGACGCGCCGACCGGGAGCTCGACGAGCCGGGCGGGGCGCTCGTGCCGTTCCGCGTCGTCGTGCGGGCCGTCGGGGCACTCGGGGTCGGGCGCGTCCGGGTCGCAGGAGAACCGGCAGCCCGCCACGGCGGAGATGGCCGGCAGCAGCCCGGCGAGCGCACGGACGATGGTCGACTTCGCGGTGCCCTTCTCGCCGCGTACGAGGACGCCGCCGACCGACGGCGACACCGCGTTGATCAGCAGGGCGAGCTTGAGGTCCTCGAGCCCCGCCACGGCGGAGAACGGGTAGGTGTTCACCCGGTGTTCGTCCTTCCTCGGGTTGCGCGCCCGTAGGTGGCCTGCAGGTGGCGGCCGGAGTCTCCTGGCTCCCGGATCGTCACCCGCCCTCGGCCTTCCGGCTTACGCCGTGGCCGTCGGTGAGGGCGAACTCCCCGGTCACAGTTGCGCGACAGCCCCGGAGTCTCACCGGGTTCCTCCGCGTACCGCCGACGCACAGCATCGCACACAGCCGATCCGTCCTCGACAGGTGTATGCCGGTCTGTTCCTGTTTGAATGGAACACGTTCTACTTCTTCCGGAGGTGCGCATGAGGCTCGGCATCAACCTCGGCTACTGGCAGCGGGACCCCGTTGACGACACCGAAACCGTGCTCGCCGCCGAGCGCCTGGGCTATGACCAGGTCTTCACCGCGGAGGCGTACGGATCGGACGCCTTCACCACGCTGACCTGGTACGGCGCGCGCACCTCGCGGATCGGCCTGGGCACGGCGGTGACGCAGATGTCGGCACGCACCCCGGCCGCAACCGCCATGCACGCGCTGACCCTCGACGCGCTGTCCGGCGGACGGCTCACGCTCGGGCTCGGCGCGTCCGGGCCGCAGGTGGTGGAGGGCTGGTACGGCGTGCCGTTCGCCCGTCCGCTCGCGCGCACCCGTGAGTACGTCCAGATCCTGCGCGACGTGTGGCGACGCGCCGAACCGGTGACCAGTCCCGGCCCGCACTACCCGCTGCCGCTGCGGTCGTACGGGGCGGGCGACGGGGTGACGGGCCTGGGCAAACCGCTGAAGTCGATCGCGCACCCGGTGCGCCCGGACATCCCGGTCTACCTCGGCGCGGAGGGCCCGAAGAACGTCGCGCTGTCGGCCGAGATCGCCCAGGGCTGGCTGCCGCTGTTCGTCGACCCCGAATGCATCGAACCGGTCTTCGGCGCGTCACTGCGCGACCGCCCGGACGGCTTCGACATCGCCGCGACCGTCACCACGATCGTCACCGACGACCTGACGGCCGCGCTGGAGGTGGCCAAGATCCCGCTGGCCTTCTACATCGGCGGCATGGGCGCCCGCGACCGCAACTTCCACCTGGACCTGATCGGCCGGCTGGGGTACGCCGAGGAGGCCGCGCGGGTGCAGGACCTGTTCCTCGCGGGTCGCCGGGACGAGGCGGTCAAGGCCGTACCGGACGCCCTGGCCGACGCCATCTCCTTGCTCGGCCCGCTGGACCGCATCCGCGAACGGCTGGAGCTGTGGCTGGACTCCCCCGTGACCACCCTGCTGATCGCCGGCGTGAAGGACGAACCGACCCTCAAGGCGATCCGCGCCATGGTGCCCGCGTAAGCGCCGGCGCCCCATCCAGAACCTGCGGGCCGTTCTCACGGCTTGTCAGCACCCCGACCTTCGTCACCCACCGTTGTGGGACGTAGCGTCGAGTAGAGGACCTGGTCGTGCCAGTGTCCGGCGCGCCACTGGGCCTGGCGGAGGACGCCCTCCCGTTCGAAGCCCGCCTTCTCCAGTGCCCGCTGTTCGGCGAGGTTGCCGCTGTCGGTGAAGGCCTGGATCCGCTGGGCGCGCGTGTGGTCGAACAGGTAGGCCACCAGGAGGCGTTGCGCCTCCGTGCCGATCCCCCGGCCCTGGCAGCTCGGCCGCAGCCCGATCGCGACGGTCCAGCACCACGACGTCTCCGGACGGCCCCACGAACTCTTGAACCACTCGACCCGGCCCGCCACGTCGCCGTCCTCTGCACAGACCGTGAGAGTGCCGCCGTCCGGCGTGAGCAGTCCCGTCTCGGCGAACCGGCGCCGCAGGTCGACGGGGCTGCGGTACCCGAACCACTGGTGAACGCCGGTCCCCTCGGGGCCTGAGAACTCGGCCTCGAAGAGATCGAGGTCCGCCTGCGTGACGGGCCGCAGGACCACCCGCGTATTGATCACGCGTGAACACTACGAGACGCCGGCGGGTTCAGTCCCAGGCGCGCGACAGCATCCAGGTGTCGCTCGCCTCGTCGTAGCGGAGTTCGTACACGCCGATCTCGTGGTCCGGGGTGGCCTCCACCTGCCAGAACTCCCGGGCGGCCGGTTCCTCGGCGTCCGGGTTCCGGTCGCGCCACCAGTCGCGGCTGGTCACCCAGTGGTCCAGGACGCGCAGCACGGTGTAGAGACGCCCGTGCCAGACGAACCGTGACGGCCGGCCGTCGGCCCGCCACACCTCGACCGGGTCGCCGTACGCCCGGCTCATCCGGACACCGTCCACACGTCTCGTCGCCGCCTTCCCGGTCGAACGCCGCCGAAGTGCCCGGGGGAAGACAGGCGTCATCGAACATACGTTCGCATCGACGTTTTGGGAAGAGGGCGACCGGCGCCGATCGGTGATCCGACCGCGACGCGCCGTGCGGATCCGGCGTCCCGCACCGTCAGATCACCGTTTCGGAGCTCCGCTACCCGACAAAAGGATGAGCGACATAGCATTGAACAGGTAAAGTGCGATGTCGTGGCAAGAGGTACTCGTACGACAACGGTGCGTAACGCTTATTTTCACGACAATCCGCTTAAATGAGGCATAGCGGTAGTGTCGGGCAAAAACTCCGTCCATCTCCCCTCGATCCCGCCTACGCTTCCTCAGCGGTCAACGGGCCCGGACAGATGATCCGTCGTCCGCCGCCACCGCCCGCAGCGGCTCCTCTTCCCGTCCACCACCCCTCGTTCAACCCCCCGTCCCGGACGGTCGCTCTGGAGGTGCTCGATGTCCGACGCGCAAAGCCCCACCGTCCGCCGTCGCCGACTGGGCATGGAACTCCGCAGGTTGCGTGAGGCCTCGGGCCTCATGATCGAAGATGTCGCCAAGCACCTCGAATGCTCGATGTCGCGGGTCAGCCGCATCGAGACCGGCAAGTCCGTCGCCCGGATCAGGGACGTGCGCGACATGCTCGACCTGTACAAGGTCGGCGACGCGGCCCAGCGCGAGCAGCTGCTCACCCTGGCCAAGGACGCCCAGCAGCGGGGCTGGTGGACCGAGTACGAATCGGTGCTGTCCGCGGGGCTGGACACCTACGTCGGGCTGGAGGCCTCGGCGGCCTCGCTCCGCACCTTCCAGACCCACCTCGTCCCCGGGCTCCTGCAGACCGAGGAGTACGCCCGCGCGCTGATCAAGGTCGGGCGGCCCACCGAGAGCCCCGACAACATCGACCGGATGATCTCCCTGCGCCAGCGGCGCCAGGCCATGCTCGCCGACGCCGGCACCCTGGAGCTGTGGGCCGTGCTCGACGAGGCGGTGCTGCGCCGGCCCATCGGCGGCGTCACGGTCATGCGCGCCCAGCTCGCGCGGTTGCTCGAGGCGGACGAGCTCCCCAGTGTCACGATCCAAGTGCTGCCGTTCGCCCGCGGCGCCCATCCCGGGCTCGGCGGCGCTTTCACCATCATCGGCTTCCCCGATCCGACGGATCTGGACGTCGTGTACGTCGATTCGCCCGCGGGGAACATTTTCCTGGAGAAGGACAGAGACGTCCGCCGCCACACCACCTGGTTCGACCATCTACGAGCCGCCGCGCTGCCGCCGGACGAGTCGACCGACTTCATCGCCGCGATCGCGGATGAGTTCAAGAAAACGTCCCCGTACCCACGGGGATGATCGGTTCACCATGAAAGGAGAGGTGGGGGATGGGTTGCGACCCCGATCTCGCGGACACCGGCTGGCGCACGAGCAGCCGCAGCTCGCAGGGGGCGGACTGCGTCGAAGTGAGCATCCTCGAAATCGTGAGCGAGCACTGACGTAACTGCTCCGAACGGCCGCGGGGGTCGGTCCCCCGCGGCCGTCCTGGGAGGTCGGTCGGGGTCGGTTGGTTGGGAAGAACAGGGAGGTCGGTCGGTGGGAGAGAACAGGCTCGGGCGCGGGATACGGTCGGACGCGTAACCGAACGAAGGAGCACGAATGCTGCCCTGGTCGGCCGAGTTCGCCGGACGCATCGACGAGCACATCCTCAGCAGTGACCTCCTGCGCGGCAACCCTCTCGGCGACCCGCACGAGCGCCCGCTGGAGGTGTACGTCCCGCCGGGGTACGACGAGGAGCCCGAGCGGCGTTACCCGTCCGTCTACGTGATCCAGGGCTACACCGGCCAGCTGCCCATGTGGCACAACCGCGCGCCGTGGCGGCCGACCTTTCCCGAGCTCGCCGACCAGGTGTTCGCCCGCGGAGAGGCCCCGCCGGTCATCGTCGTCTACGTCGACGCCTGGACCTCGGTCGGCGGCAGCCAGTTCCTCGACTCGCCCGGCACCGGGCGCTACCACTCCTACCTGTGCGACGAGGTCGTGCCCTACGTCGACGCCCGCTACCGCACGCTGGCGAGCCGCGACCACCGCGCGATCAGCGGGAAGTCCAGCGGCGGCTACGGCGCGATGATCACGCCGATGCTGCGGCCGGACGTGTTCGGCGCGCTGGCCACCCACGCGGGCGACGCGCTCTTCGACGTCTGCTACCGGCCGCACTTCCCCAAGGCGGCGCGGCAGCTGCGCGACTCCTACGACGGGTCGGTGGAGGCCTTCCTGGCCGACTTCCGCGGCCGGATCGCCGGCACCAAGGACACCGACCTCCCCCTGATCGAGCAGTACGGCTACTCCGCGGCCTACTCCGCCGACGAGGACGGCACCGTACGGCTGCCCTTCGACGACACCGGCAACGTGATCCCCGAGGTCTGGGAGCGCTGGCTGGCCTGGGACCCCGTGCTGATGGCCGCGCGCCCCGAGCACGCCGAGGCGCTGCGGTCGCTGCGCGGCATCTGGATCGACGCCGGCACCCGCGATGAGTACCACCTCGACTTCGGCGCGGTAGCGTTCCGGCGCGCGGTCGAGGCCGCCGGTGTCGCCGACGACGACGTCCACTTCGAGCTGTTCGACGCCGGGCACGGCGCCATCGAGTACCGCTACCCGCTCGCCCTCGCCTGGCTCGCCGAACGCCTCACACCCTAGGCAGGCTCGCGCGGAAGACCGTGCCGGACCCGGTCACCTCGACCGGGCCGCCGCGGTGCCCGGCGAACACCGCGTCGCCGCGCCGCAGCTCCAGCTCCTGCTCGTCGCGGCGGAGCCGTACGCCGCCCTCGGCGCACAGCAGCAGCTGCGGGCCGGCGGCCGGCAGCACGGGTCGCCGGGCGGCGTCGAGACGCGAGAGCCGGAACTCCGGCGCCGGGGTGACGTAGACGTCCTCGCCCTCGCGGTGCTCGGGCTCGATCACGTCCGGCGGGCCCGGCTCGAACGAGGCGACGGACAGCAGCTCGGGCACGTCGACGCGCTTGGGCGTGAGCCCGGCGCGCAGCACGTTGTCCGAGCCGGCCATCAGCTCCACCCCGGTGCCGCTGAGGTAGGCGTGCGGACGGCGCGGCGGGACGTACAGCGCCTGGCCCGGCCGAAGCCGTACCTCGCTCATCAGCATGGCGACGAGCACGCCCATGTCGCCGGGGTGACGCGCGGCGAGCGAGGCGTACGGCTCGGGAGCGACCGCGGCGGCCTCGGCCACCACGTCCTTCGGCGAGGGCCAGGTCAGCAGCGTCTCGACCGCGCCCCGCAGGTCACCGGCGGTGAGCAGGTCCACGACGGGCCGCAGCGCGGCGATCGGGGCCAGCAGCGCGGCGCTCTCGCGTGGGTCGCGCAGGCCGCACAGCGCGCGGAAGTCGGTCAGCGCGCACAGGATCTCCGGCTTGGGCCAGGAGTCCTTGTAGTTGCGGGACGGGTCGCCCTCCGGGGCGGTCTCGGCGGCGAAGCCCCGCTCGGCCTGCTCCCGGTCGGGGTGGACCTGCAGCGAGAGCGGCTCGGCCACCGCGAGCACCTTCAGCAGGAACGGCAGCCGGGGCCCGAACGCCGACACGGACGCGTCGCCGAGCGCCGCGCCGGGGTCGGCCGCGATGACGTCGCCCAGCGGCCGGCCCGACCGCAGTCGCGACGGCGCGGCCGGATGCGCGCCGATCCACAGCTCCGCCTGCGGCGCCTCGGTGGGGGCGGGACGGCCGAGGAACTCGGCGAGCACCTCGTGCGACCCCCAGGCGTACTCCTGGATCGGATTGTCGAGAAGTTCCATGTCAGGCCGTTTCGGGGTGGTGGACGAGGGCGGCGACGCCGAGCAGGCCGGCCTGCCCGTCGAGCGCGGATCGGACGATCTCCACGCGGCGTACGAAGGCGAGCCCGGCGTAGTCGGCCATGGCGGCCCTCAGCGGGGGTTCGAGCAGGTCCCAGGCTCGTGCGACGCCGCCGCCGATCACCACACGGTCGAGGTCGCACAGCGCGGCGGCGGAGGAGATGCCGGCGGCCAGCGCGCGCGCCGAGCGGTCGAACGCCGCCAGGGCCACGGAGTCGCCGTCACGGGCGGAGGCGGCGAGCGCCACGCCGGTGGTCTCCGCGCCGGACCAGCCGTTGGCGAGCGCCCAGCGGACCATCGCGGGCCCGGAGGTGATCGTCTCGACGCAGCCGCGGGCACCGCACGGGCACGGGTCACCGCCGAGGTCGACGACCGTGTGCCCGATGTGCCCGGCGTTGCCGGTGGCCCCGGCGTACACGCGGCCGTCGAGGATGAGACCGCCGCCGACGCCGGTCGAGACCACCATGCCGAGCATGGCGCGGACGCCGCGGCCCGCGCCGTGGTGGTACTCCCCCATCGCGCCCGCCACGGCGTCGTTCACCAGGGCGACCGGCCGGCCGCCCAGCAGGGCGGCGAGCCGGTCCCGCACCGGGAAGCCGCGCCAGCCCGGGATGTTCACCGGGCTGACCGTGCCGGCGATGGCGTCGAGCGGGCCGGCCGAACCGATGCCCGCGCCGGACACCTCCTCGCCGCCGACCGCCTCGGTGGCGACGGCCGCCAGGGCGGCGAACACCTCCTCGGCGTCGCCCTTGGGCGTCGGGCGGGTGGCGAGGGGGCCGAGGCGCCCGTCGGGGCGGACGAGCGCGGCGGCGAGCTTGGTGCCGCCGATGTCGATGGCGAGCACGCTCGCGGCCGGATCGTTGGTCTCTGCGGCGGTCGCGGAGGTCGCAGGGGTCGCGGACGCCGTCTCACGCACGTCGGTCAAGGTCGAAGCTCCAGCACGTGCACACCATACGGCTCCAGCGCCACCTCCTCACGCGCGGGCTCGGCCCCCGCGGAGGCGGCGGCGACCTCGGCGACGGCCTTCAGCTCCTCGCCGGCCTGGCTGACCAGCACGGCGAACCGAGTGCCGTCGGCGCGGACCAGCACGTCCGCCGACACGCGCGGGTCGGCGACGGTGACCGGGCGGCGCACCCCGGCGAGCGTGGCGAGCGCGTCGTAGAGGCGGTAGGTCGGCTCGGGGTTCACCCGCGGGGTGACCGCCGCCATGTGCTCCAGCGGGTACGTGCACAGCACCAGCCAGCCGTCGCCGTGCCGGCGGCGCAGCACGGCCGGCCGCCCATGGCCGTCCACCGCGACGACCTCCGCCGTGGTGGGCCGGACCGGCAGGTACGAGCGGCTGTGCTCGGTGCCGGCGGCGCGGAACGCCAGCGTCGTGCCCTCGGCGAGCGGGCCGAGGGCGGCCGTGAAGGTCAGCTCGACGACGTCGTCCTCGATCGGGTCGGCCAGGCCGTACCGGAGCCGGTGCTCGACCCCGAACATCGCGTTCATGTGGGAGTACCACGGGCCGCGCTGCCAGCCGTGCGAGCCCGCGCAGTAGGAGACGTACACGACGGCCCCGCCCTCGGCGAGCTCCTCCAGCCGGTGCCAGCCCGGCCCGGTGAGCTGCTTGGCCGACGGCACCAGGTACAGCCGCGCGTCCGGCGCGATGCCGTCGCTCTCGCGGGTGAGGCCCGCCGGCAGGTCGGCGGCCCGCGCGGTCACGTACGCCTGCCGCAGCGCGCCGAACACGTCGGTACGGTCGGCGGCCTGGGTGAAGGGGAAACCGGCGTCCAGCACCGCGGGCACGACGAGCGCGGTGTCGGTCGCGGCGCGCTCGCAGGCCGCCAGGTCGACCCGGGCGAGCGTCGCGCCGAACCGGCGCATCTCCTCCAGCGCCGGCTTCGGCGTGCCGTCGGCCCGCGTCAGCCCGAAGTGCAGCTCGAACGGATGGTGGCTGTACGGCGGCTGGTCCACCAGGTCGAAGTCGGTGTTGTTCCAGCCGAGCCAGCCGGTCGCGCCGCCGAGCAGGCTGTTGTACAGCACCTGCCGGTAGTAGTGCGCGGCGTTGTCGTCGGAGACGAAGTCGGAGGAACAGCCGAACTCCTCCAGCACGACCGGCCGGCCGTACGTCCCGGCCAGCTCGCAGATGAACGCGGCGCCGTAGTGCTGGCGGACCAGGTCGTCCTCCATGCGGTACACATGCGGGCCGACGAAGTCGGTGACGTCGGCCAGCTCGCGTACCGAGAAGCCGTTGTCCTCCCCCGTCACCTCGACGCCCCAGGCGCCGTCGCCGATCGAGACCGGCTCGGCCGCGCCGCCCGCGCGCACCGCCCGGACCATCAGCCGGGCCCACGCCGTCACCTGCTCGGTCGGCGCCTTACCGCCGTAGATGGGCATCTCGTTGGTGATCAGCCACCCGGCGATCGCCGGGTGCCCGCCGTAGCGCCGGGCCATCTCCTCGGCGAACCACGCCTGCCGGTCGACCATCCACACGTCCGCGTACAGGTCGCGGCCGGCCCGCCAGGCCGGGTCCCAGTTCTCCCCGGACATGTGGCCGACGATGAACGTCGGGATGGTGGCCATGGCGCGTTCGGCGTGCGCCTCCAGGAAGTCCGCGTAGTGCCCGGCGAGGGTCTCCTCGATCCGGTCGGGCTCGGGCATGAAGTCCGGCCAGTAGAAGAAGGAGCGCGTGGTGTTCAGCCCGTGCTCGCGCAGGACGTCCAGCTCCTCCCGTACGACGCGGGGATCGTAGGAGCGCCACATCAGCGGCCCGCCGGTGCGCGACCAGAAGTTGACGCCGAGCCACGCGGCGCCGGGCAGTTTGGCGAAGTTGCGGTGCAAAGAGGTGCCTTTCTGCAGGGGCCCGTCAGGACTTGACCGCGCCGGCGGTGAGGCCGTGGACGAGGAAGCGCTGGAGGGCGAGGAAGCCGACCACCACCGGCAGGCTGATGACCAGGGAGGCCGCCATCACCTCGTTCCAGTAGACCTGGCCCTGGTTGGAGTACTCACGAAGGCCCACCGCGAGGGTGCGGGTCGAGTGGTCGGTGAGGACGGAGGCGAACAGCACCTCGCCCCAGGCCGTCATGAACGCGTAGATGGCGACCGCGACGACGCCCGGGGCGGCCACCGGCAGGATGACGCGGAACAGCGTCCGCATCGGCCCGGCGCCGTCCACCCGCGCGGCCTCGTCCAGCTCGCGCGGGATCGTGTCGAAGTAGCCGGCGATCAGCCAGATCGAGAACGGCAGCGCGAAGGTGAGGTAGGTGATGGTCAGCCCGAGCCGGCTGCCGTACAGCGTGATGCCGGTGTACCGGTCGATGTTGACGAAGATCAGGAACAGCGGCAGCAGGAAGAGGATGCCCGGGAACATCTGCGTCGACAGCACGGCCGTCATGAACGTGCCGCGGCCGGGGAACCGGTACCGGCTGACCGCGTATCCGGTGAAGATCGCGATGATGACCGAGCAGACCGTCGCGCAGCCCGACACGACCAGGCTGTTGATGAAGTAACGGCCCAGCGGCACGGTGTGCCACATGTCGACGAACGGCCGGAGGGTCACGTGCGTCGGGATCCACCGGAAGGCGCCCTGCACGTCCCGCAGCGGCTTGACCGACGAGGTGACCATCACGTACAGCGGCAGGACGGTGAAGATCGTGAGGAGGGTCAGGACGACCCGGCGCGTCCAGCGCACCGCCGACGACTCACGCATGGCGGCTCCTCAACTTTCCGGCGCCCAGGTACCCGAGCGTGACGATCAGCAGGAACGCCAGCAGCAGCACGGACATCGCCGAGCCCAGGCCGAAGTTCCAGGTGAGGAATGAGGCGTTGTAGATGTGGATGGAGATCATGTCCGCGTCGGCCGGGGGCTGTTCGAACAGGATGTAGGCGGTGTTGAAGTCGTTGAACGTCCACAGGAACAGCACGAGCACCAGCACCCGGTTGACCGGCCGCAGCAGCGGCAGGGTCACCGACCTCAGCCGGCGCAGGAAGCCCGCGCCGTCGATCGCCGCCGCCTCGTACAGGTCACCGGGGATGCTCTGCAGTCCGGCCATCAGGGTGAGGAACGCGAACGGCCACAGCCGCCAGACGTTCACGAGGACGAGCGAGACGAAGCTGTTGCCGCCGAGCAGCCAGAACGGATGGCCGTGGACGAGGTGCAGCTTGTCCGACAGCACGTTGTTCACCATGCCGCTGTCGCGCTGCAACATGAACCGCCAGGTGATCACCGCGGTGAAGACCGGCAACGCGTACGGCACGAGGAACAGGGTGCGCAGCGCCGCGCGCCCGCGGAACGGCCGTTCGAGGAAGACCGCGGCGGCCAGCCCGAACAGCCACGACAGGGCGACGACGACGGCGGTGACCCCGACCGTGATGAGGAACGAGTGCAGCAGGTCCTTGGCGACCGGACCGTGCGTGTCCACCGCGACGCGGTAGTTGGCCAGGCCGCCGTACGGCGCCGCGGTCCAGTTGCGGATGAAGAACTGGGTCAGGTGCAGCAGGCTCATCCACACGCCGACGAGCATCGGGATGACGTGGATCGCCAGCTCGGCGATGAGGGCGGGCAGCACCAGGAGATAGGGCAGGAGGGCACGGCCGGGCCTGCGGAACCGCCTCCGGGGCGCCCCGGGGGCGCGCGGCGGCGCGTCCCCGGGTGCGGTGACGGTGGTGCTCATCCGCCGGACTGCATCTTCTTGTTCGCGGCGGCCAGACGGCTCCGGATGGTCTGGTCGTCGACCGGCTTGCCCGCGGCGGCGTCGGCGATCAGTTGTTTGACGGTGTTGCCGACCAGCGTCTCGAACTGGGCCTCCTGCGGGATCATCGGCAGGGTCTCCGAGGCGTTGGCGAGGATGTCCCGGAACGTCTTGATCAGCGGCGTCTGGAACTTCGGGTCGTTGTACGCCTCCTGTACCACCGGCAGCGGACCCAGCTGAGTGTCGAGGATCTTCTGCTCGTCGGGGCTGGTCAGGAAGTCGATCAGCTTGAGGGCGCCGTCCTTGTTCTTGGTGTTCTTGAACACGCCGATGTTGATGCCGGCGACGTGGCTGCTGACCTTGTGCCCGCCGGCCGGCAGCGGGTCGGGCGCCGGGATCGGCACGACGCCGAACTCCCCGGCCTTCATGCCGTTCTCCGCGAGGCCCTTGGGCGCGTAGCTCTGGATCATCATCATCGCGGCCTTGCCCTTGGCGAAGTCCTTGAGCATGTCGGCGTCGTTGAGGTACTCCGCGTTGCTCGGGTTGACGACCTTCTCCGTGGACATCAGGTCGACGTACTGCTTCACCCCGGCGACCATCTGCGGGGAGTCGAAGCCGGGCTGCCCGCCCTGGAACAGGTTCGCGCCGTTCTGCCTACCGAACATGAAGGCGAAGTGCGCGCCCTCGGTGTAGCTCGCGCCCTCCATGACGACGCCGTACTGCTTCTTGGCGGGATCGGTGAGCTTCTTCGCGTCGGCGACCAGCTCCTGCCAGCTCTTCGGCGGCTGCAGGCCCGCGTCGGCGAACAGCTTCTTGTTGTAGAACAGCCCGTACGCCAGCCCGTAGAGCGGCACGAACGCCGGAGGCTTGCCCGGCGCCCCGGCGGAGGTCAGCGTCGAGGGGATGAACTTCGCCTTTCCGCCGACCTTGGCGATGGTCGCGTCGTCGAAGGACTGGAACGCGCCGGTCGCCTGGAGCGAGGCCGACCAGGTGTTGCCGACGTTGACGACGTCCGGTCCCTGGCCGCTGGAGGTCGCCGCGAGGATCCGGTTGAGCAGGTCGGGCCAGCCGATCACCTCGAGCTTGACCTTGATACCGGTCTTGGTCTCGAACTTCTTCAACTCCGGCCCCAGCACCTGCTGGTCCTGCTGGATGCTGCGGCCCTGGTTGCTCGCCCAGTAGGTCAGCGTCTTGGGCGACGAGTCGTCGCCTCCGCCGCTCCCGCAGGCCGACAGCCCGGCGGCGAGCGTGACGCTCGCCGCGAGTGCCGCGATACCGCGTGCCTTCACCTGTGTCTCCCATCACCTGTCAGTCGTGTGAGGACGCCCCCGGCTCCGGTTCCATGCATCGGACCACTAAACCGGTTTAGCGTCAACAGGCGAACAGGTTGCGATCGGGTCAGCGGACCGGTCCGGTGCTCCCCCGCGGCGACAGGACCGCCGTCGCGTGGCAGGCGCTCGTCACCGGCCGCCCGGCGGCGAGGTCGGCCAGGCACCGCGCCACCTCCGCGCCGTACGCGGCGATGTCGAGGCCGACGGCGGTCAGCGGCGGGTGGACGAGGCGGCAGAGCGCCGAGTCGTCCCAGGCGACGATGGACAGCCGGTCGGGGACGCGGATGTTCATCTCGGCCGCGACGCCCAGCCCGGCCACGGCCATGACGTCGTTGTCGTAGACGATCGCTGTCGGCGGGGCGGAGGAGGCGAGCAGCCGCCGCGTCACGCGGGCCGCCGCGTCGCCGGTGTAGTCGGCGGTGCCCCCGGACGGCGTCACGCCCAGCTCGCGGGCGGCCCGCTCGAACTCCTCGTCCCGCATGACCGTGTGCCACAGGCCGGGCAGCCCGGCCACCCGGGCGATGCGCCGGTGCCCGAGCGCGACCAGGTACTCCATCACCGAGCGGACCGGGGCGACCTCGTCGTTCCATACCCCCGGCAGGCCGCCCAGGCCGTGCGGGCCGCCGACCACGACCGCGGGCATGCCGAGCTCGGTCAGGACCTTCGTACGCTCGTCGTCCACGCGCAGGTCGACGACGAAGACGCCGTCGACGCGGCGCTCGGCCCACCAGCGCCGGTACGTCGCCTCCTGCGTGCGGGCGTCGTCGGTCACCTGGAGCAGCAGTGCGATGTCGCGGCTCGACAGCTCGGCCTCGATGCCGGAGATGAGCTGCATGTAGAAGGGCTCGACGCCGAGCGTGCGGGCCGGCCGGTCCACGACGAGGCCGAGGACGCCGGCGCGCCCGCCGGACAGGGCGCGCGCGGTCCGGCTTGGCTGCCAGCCCATCTCGCGGGCGATGGCGAGGATGCGGGCCCGTGTCGTGTCGGACACGCCGGGGCGGTCGTTCAGCGCGAAGGAGACGGTGCTCTTGGTGACGCCGGCGCGCCGGGCGATGTCCGCGATCGTGGGACGCTTCATTCGGACTCCCGGTGGGCCGGCCGGACTTAACCGGTTTATCTAAGGAGATCACTGTAACGCGGCGCCTGGCCGCGGCCGTGGTCACGCGGGCATGCTGTCGGCATGCACGTGCGCTGCGTGGGAGCGATCGTCCACGACGCCGAGGGCCGTCTCCTGCTCATCCGCCGGGGGCATCCCCCGGGCGAGGGACTGTGGTCGCTGCCGGGCGGACGGGTCGAGGCGGGCGAGTCCGACGCCGAGGCGGTGGCGCGGGAGCTGGCCGAGGAGACCGGCCTGCACGTCGCGCCGGGCCGCCTCGTCGGGTCGGTCGAGCGCGCCGGTCCGGCCGGGGTGACCTACGACATCCACGACTACGCCGCCGTCGTGACGGGCGGCACGCTCACGCCCGGCGACGACGCGTCCGACGCCCGATGGGTCACCCCCGACGAGCTGCGCCGCCTCCCGGCCAGCACCGGCCTGGTGGAGACGCTGATCCGATGGAGGATCCTGCCGCCGGTCATCGATAAGTCCGGAGAAGGCCCGGTCCTTCAGGGCCGGGACGAATCCGGACCCCGGAAGGGGCGGCCCGGCACAGCCGGGGCACCCTCGAACACGAAGCGTTCATAACCGTCTTTCCACCCCTTTCTTCCGTTCGTCGTTACTGATCTTGTGGTGCTGCGATGCTTTCGAACGTGCGTACGAGCTACAAGATGCGGGCCTACCCCACCCCGGAGCAGGCGGCGGTGCTGAACCGCACGTTCGGCTGTGTACGACTGGTGTGGAACAAAGTCCTGGAATGGCGACGCAACCGCTACCGCACCCAGGGCATCGCGACCTCCTATGCCGAGACCGATCGCTATTTGACCGAACTGAAGCGGGACCCGGACCTGGAGTTCTTATGCGAAGTGTCCAGCGTGCCACTCCAACAGGGGCTCCGGCATCAGCACACGGCGTTCGTGAACTTCTTCGCCGGGCGTACCCGCTATCCCAGGTACAAGTCCCGGCAGGCCCGGCAGTCGGCGACCTACACCCGGGCCGCGTTTCGCTGGCGGCAGGGCCGTCTGTATCTGGCCAAGATGATGGACACACCGCTGGAGGTGGTCTGGTCTTGGCCGGATGTCGATCCAGCCGTGATCGTGCCGACGTCGGTGACGGTCTCGCGCGAGCCGTGCGGACGCTGGTATATCTCGCTCGCCGTCGAGGCCCCAGACCCCGAGCAAGCGCCGCCAACCGGCGCGGTAGTCGGTGTGGACCTCGGTATCAAGGACTTCGCGGTCACGTCCGGCGGCGAGAAGATCGCAAATGTCCGCCACCTGGCCAGACGGGAACGTAATCTGGCCCGTTACCAGCGGCGCATGGCCCGGAAGCAACGCGGGTCGAACAACCGCGCGAAGGCGAAGGCGAAGGTCGCCCGCGCACACCGCAAGGTCGCCGCGTCCCGCGGGGACCTCCTGCACAAGACCAGCGCGCGGCTGGTCCGCGATCACGACGTGATCGTGATCGAGGACCTGGCCGTGAAGAACATGGTCCGTAACCGGCGGCTCGCCAAAACCATCTCCGACTGCGGCTGGGGCGAGTTCCGCCGCCAACTGGAATACAAAGCAGACCGCCACGGTCGTCGACTGATCGTGATCGACCGCTGGCATCCCAGCTCCAAAACCTGCTCGGCGTGCGGGCACCTGCTCGCCGAGCTGAGTCTTTCCACCCGGGCATGGTGTTGCCCGTCTTGTCGCACCCTGCACGACAGGGACGTCAACGCGGCCAAGAACATTCTGGCGGCAGGTCTTGCCGTGTCGGCCTGTGGAGGTGACGTCAGACACCCGAGGTCCTCCCGGGTGCAGTCGCCACAGAAGCAGGAACCCCAGCCCGTGAGGGCTGGAATCCCTGTCCTTCAGGGCGGGGAGTAGTCAAGGGATGAGCAGCAGCTTGCCGGTGGTGCGGCGCGACTCCAGGTCGTCGTGCGCCCGGCGGGCGTCCTCCAGCGGGTAGCGACCGCCGACGTGCACCGACAGGTCGCCCGCGGCGATCCAGCCGAACAGGTCCTGGGCGCGCAGGGTCAGCTCCTCGCGCGTGGCGGTGTAGTGGGCGAGGGTGGGCCGGGTGAGGAACAGCGACCCGGCGGCGTTGAGCCGCTGCGGGTCCACCGGCGGCACCGGGCCGCTGGACGCGCCGTAGAGCGCCAGCATGCCGCGGGGCCGCAAAACCGACATGCTGTCGTCGAAGGTCGTCTTGCCCACGCCGTCGTAGACGACGTGCACGCCGCCGGTCAGGTGGCGGACCCGCTCGGCGAAGTTCTCATAGCGCACCACCTCGTCGGCACCGGCGTCGCGGGCGAGCTTCTCCTTCTCCTCCGTGGAGACCGTCCCGATCACGTGGCCGCCCCGCAGCTTGACCATCTGGGTGAGCAGCAGCCCGACGCCTCCCGCCGCGGCGTGCACCAGGGCGGTGTCGCCCGGCTTGATGGCGTACGTCGAGTGGGTGAGGTAGTGGGCGGTCAGCCCCTGCAGGAACACGGCCGCGGCCTGCTCCGGGTCGGCGTCGCCGACCGGCACGGCCCGGTCGGCGCGCACGACGGCGCGCTCGGCGTACGCCCCGTCGATCTCGGCCGACACCACGACGTCGCCGATGGCGGTGCCGGTCACGCCCTCGCCCACCGCGCTGACCCGGCCCGCGCCCTCCAGGCCGGGGATGTAGGGGAGGTTCCGGGGATAGGCGCCGGTGCGCTCGTAGGTGTCGCGATAGTTGACGCCGCTCGCGATGACGTCGACGGCGACCTCGCCGGGGCCCGGCCGCGGGTCCTCGTAGTCGGCGGCCCGCAGGACCTCGGATCCGCCGAACTCGGTGACGACGATCGCACGCATGTGACCTCCCAGAGCGGTGGTTCGATCCGTTTCGAACTTAGCGCACGGCCGGCGGGGAAATTGAGGTGAGCCGCCGCGTCGTCCGTACTACGTTGGTGACTTTGCGCTCCCCCACCGACCGGAAGGGTTCTGTCATGCCTGCCCAGGAAGCCGAGGACATCGAGGCCGAGATAACCGCCGAGCGCGATTATCTGCGGCGTTCCCGGGCGGCGCTGGGGCGGATGCGGGACAACGTCCTCACGCTGGACGCCTCGTCCGCCGGCGACTGGGTGTCGGCGGAGGTCCTGGCGGGCGAGCTGGCCAAGCGCGCGGAGGCGCTGCGCGACGACCCTTCGACCGCGCTGTTCTTCGGGCGCCTCGACCATCCGGACGAGCGCCTCTACATCGGCCGCCGGCACGTCCACGACGAGGGCGGCGAGCCGCTGGTCATCGACTGGCGGGCGCCGATGTCCCGGCCGTTCTACAAGGCGAGCACGGCCGACCCGATGGGTCTCGTGCTGCGGCGGCGGTTCGGCTACTCCGGGGGCGAGCTGACCGCGTTCGAGGACGAGGACTTCACCACGCAGGCGGAGTCGCGCATCCTCATCGAGGAGATCGAACGCCCTCGCGTGGGCCCGATGCGCGACATCGTCGCCACCATCCAGCCCGAGCAGGACGACATCGTCCGGGCCGGCGCCGAGCACACGCTGTGCGTGCAGGGCGCCCCGGGCACCGGCAAGACCGCGGTCGGCCTGCACCGGGTCGCCTACCTCCTCTACGCCCACCGCGAGCGGATGCGCCGCGGCGGCGTGCTCGTCATCGGGCCGAGCGCCTCGTTCCTGGACTACATCCGCGGCGTGCTTCCCGCGCTCGGCGAGATCAACGTCAAGCAGGAGACCCTCGACGGGCTGCTCGACACCGTCCCGGTCAAGCGCCTGGACGACCCCGTGACGGCGCGGATCAAGGGTGACGCGCGGATGGCGGAGGTGCTGCACCGGGCGGTCTGGAGCCACCTGCGCGAACCGGACGAGGCGCTCGTGCTGCCGCGCGGCACCCGGCGCTGGCGGGTCCCGGCGTACGAGATCGCCGAGCTGGCCGGCGAGCTGCGCGCCCGCGGCGTCCGGTACGGCGCGGGCCGCGACCTGCTCTCCCACCGCATCGCGCACGCGATCCTCATCCGCATGGAGTCGGCCGGCGAGGCGTGCGACGACCGTACGCACGAGGCCGTGCGCCGTACCCGGCCGGTGAAGGCGATGGTCGACCAGGCCTGGCCCGCGCTCGACCCCGTACGCGTGGTGATGCGGCTGCTGTCCGACGCGGACTTCCTCGCCGGGGCGGCCGAGGGCCTGCTCGACGCCGATGAGCAGGCCGCGCTGCTGTGGGACCGGCCCGCCCGGGGCCCCAAGTCGGCACGCTGGTCCCGCGCGGACGCGGTGCTGGTGGACGAGGCGGCCGACATCATCAACCGGACGCCCAGCCTCGGCCACGTCGTCCTGGACGAGGCGCAGGACCTGTCGGCGATGGAGTGCCGGGCGGTCGGACGGCGGTGTGAGACCGGCTCGGCCACCGTGCTCGGCGACATCGCCCAGGGCACCACGCCGTGGGCGGTCGGCGACTGGGCGACGCTCCTGCGCCACCTCGGCAAGCCGGAGGCGGAGCGGACCGTCCTGGACCGCGGCTACCGGGTGCCGCGCCAGATCATCGACTTCGCGAGCCGCCTGCTGCCCTCGATCGCGCCGGGCCTGGCCCCGCCGACCTCCGTACGCTCCGCGCCGGGGGCGCTGGAGATCCGCCGGGTCGACGGCGCCGACGCGGACGCGGCGGTCGTGGCCGCCTGCCGGCAGGCGCTCGCCGGCGAGGGCTCGGTCGGGCTGATCACGGCCGACGCGACGGTGCCCGCGCTCGCCCGGCTGCTGACCGCCGAGGGACTCGACCACGTGACGCTCACGGACGGCTTCGCCGGGGCGCGCCTGGTCCTCACGCCCGCGACGCAGGCGAAGGGCCTGGAGTTCGACCAGGTCATCGTCGTCGAGCCCGCGGACATCGCCGACGCCGAGCCGGTGGTCGCGCCCGGCGACGGCGGCGTCGCGCCGGGGCTGCGGCGGCTGTACGTCGTGCTGACCCGCGCGGTGTCGCACCTGACCGTGCTGCACACCCGCGACCTCCCGGCCGCCCTCCTCTGAGACCTCAGGGAGCGGCGGACCAGGCTCCGGGCAGGGTCTCGGCGGCGAGCGCGATGAGCCCGCGCACCCGGGGCACGACGTCGGCGGGCTCGACGACCTCGTCCCGTACGCAGGTCTCGTAGGCCACCCGGACGGCCGACATGAACGACGCGACCACCAGGTGGGGCCGCGGGTCGGTCACGACGTCGGTGCCCGCGCGCCGCGCGATGATCCGCGCCGCGGCCTGCTCGGTCTCGGCGAACCTTCTCAGCTGCCCGGCGGCGACGGCGGGCGTGCCGTCGATCAGGCGGTGGAGCTTGCGGAACCGCGCCGTGTCCGCCTCGTCGCTCTCCCGGATGGCCTCAAGGGAGACGTCGAGCGAGGCCAGCAGCGCGGGGACCGGCGGCTCGGCGGGCGGGCGCTCGGCCAGCGCCGCGATGAACAGGGTGTCGTAGCCGGTCAGCAACGACAGGGCGATGTCCTCCTTGCCGGCGAAGTAGCGGAAGAAGGTGCGCTGCGACACGTCGACCGCGGCGACGATCTCATCGATCGTGGTCGCCTCGTAGCCCTTGGCCAGGAACAGGTCGAGCGCGGCGTCGACCAGGGCCCAGCGAGTGCGCTGTTTCTTGCGTTCGCGCAGGCCGGCGACGTGGGCGTCGGTCATGCCTGCCATCGCGCTCTCGCCTCCCGTCCTCGTTCATAGTCTGCCATATGACAGCAAGTGACTGTTCAAGTGCGTTTGTCATTTGTCAGTAGCTGCCATAACTTCGGAGGAGGCCGCGCTCGTACCTATCGAGGGGGATGGATGTCTCAGCCGGTCGCACAGCACTCCGTACCCGCGGCCTCCGGCCGTACGGGCCGCCGCGGGCACGGCAACCCATGGCTGACGCTGGTCGCCGTCGCACTCGGCGTGATCATGGTCACGCTCGACACCACGGTGGTGGCGATCGCCAACCCGGCGATCTCCCGCGACCTCGGTGCGTCCCTCTCGGACCTGCAGTGGGTGACGAACGGGTACCTGCTCGCGCTCGCGGTGTCGCTGATCACCGCGGGCAAGCTCGGTGACCGGCTGGGTCACAAGCCGGTCTTCCTCATCGGCGTCGTCGGCTTCGCGCTCGCGTCGGCGGGCATCGGCCTGTCCAGGGACATCGGACTGATGATCGCGCTGCGCGTCATCCAGGGCGTCTTCGGGGCGATGCTCCAGCCGACCGCGCTCGGGCTCCTGCGCGCCGCGTTCCCGGCCGAGCGCCTCAATCTGGCCATCGGCATCTGGAGCGCCTGCATCGCGGCCTCGACCGCGGCCGGCCCGATCGCGGGCGGCCTGCTCGTCCAGCACATCAACTGGGAGTCGGTGTTCTTCATCAACGTCCCGGTCGGCGTCGTCGCCCTGGTGGTCGGCGCCCTGTTCCTGCTGAACGCCCGCGGCGGCGACCGGGGTTCCTCCTTCGACATCCCCGGCATCCTGCTGCTGTCCGGCATGCTGTTCACGCTCGTGTGGGCCGTGATCAAGGCGCCGTCGTACGGCTGGGCCGACGTGAAGACGCTGGCGTTCCTGGGCGCGGCCGTCGTGCTGCTCGCCGTCTTCGTCGTGCGCGAGTCCATGGCCCGCGAGCCGCTGCTGCCGCTCGGGCTGTTCCGGTCCGTCCCGCTGTCGGTGGGGGCCGTGCTGATGATGCTCATGGCCTTCGGGATGTTCGGCGGGATGTTCTTCCTGACCTTCTACCTGCAGAGCGTCCACCTGCTGTCCCCCGTGCAGACCGGCGTACGGCTGCTGCCGATGATGCTCGCGATGATGGTGGCCTCGCCCGCGGCCGGCGGGCTGATCAGCAAGGTCGGGCCGCGCCTTCCCCTGGTCGCCGGGATGGTGTTCGCCGCCGTCGCCTTCCTCGGGCTGACCCGCATCGGCGTCGAGGCGGGCTTCTGGGACATGACGCCGTGGTTCGCGCTGCTCGGCATCGGGCTGAGCCCGGTGCTCGTGGCCGCCACCGACATCATCGTCGGCAACGCCCCGGTCGCCCTGGCCGGAGTCGCGGGCGGTCTCCAGCAGGTGGCGATGCAGGTCGGCGGCGCGCTCGGCACCTCCGTGCTCGGCGCGGTGATGACCGCGAAGGTGGCGAACGTGCTTCCGGGCCACATGAAGGACGCCGGGCTGCCGGTCCCGACTCCCGCGCAGGTGGACCTGATGAAGGGGGCGATCTCCCAGGGCGTCGCGCCGGTGCCCGCGAACACCCGGCCGGAGGTGGCCCGGCTGCTGGTCCGGGCCAGCAACCTGTCCTTCATCGACGGGATGCATCTGGCCTTCACCGTCAGCGTCGGCATCATGTTCGCGGCCGCGCTGCTGAGCCTGCTCGTACGCGCCGGCCGCCAGGTGGAGGGCGCGGCGGCTCTCATCTGACCTCGTCACGGGCTTCGCCCTGTCCCCGAGATTGCCAACGATCCGGCGCGCTTTTCGTCACATTAGGTGCGTTCCGGCGCCCGAAACCCCGGGTAACGTCCTGTCGATTTCTCATCGAGCATCGGGGGCGACAGGAGGATTCATGGTCCTGGAGCCGGGCGAGGCACGGCGAGCACGCTCCCTCGACGACGACGAACGCGGGGCGCAGGTCCGGATGGCCGCGATCGCGAGCGTGGTCGGCACCTCGATCGAGTGGTACGACTTCTTTCTCTACAACACCGCGGCGGCGGTCGTCTTCAAAGACGTCTTCTTCCCGTCGTCGAGCGACTACGCCGGGACGCTCTCGTCGTTCGCGACGTACGCCGTCGGGTTCGCCGCGCGCCCCGTCGGCGCGGCGATCTTCGGGCACTGGGGCGACCGCCTCGGCCGCAAGGCGACGCTGATCGTCACGCTGGTCCTCATGGGGCTGTCCAGCGCGCTCATCGGCGTGCTGCCCGGCACGCACTCCATCGGCGTGGCCGCGCCGATCCTGCTGGTCGCGCTGCGCGTCCTGCAGGGCGTCGCGGTCGGCGGCGAGTGGAGCGGCTCGGTCCTGCTCTCGATGGAGTGGGGCGACAAGAAGAAACGCGGGCTCATGGCGAGCTGGCCGCAGATGGGCGTCCCGATCGGGCTCATCCTCGGCACGGTCGCGATGTCCTCGGTGGCCAGCGCGAGCGGCGACGCGTTCAAGAACTGGGGCTGGCGGCTGCCGTTCCTGTTCAGCCTCGTGCTCGTCGCGATCGGCCTGTGGGTGCGGCTTCGCGTCATGGAGACGCCGCTGTTCGCCGAGGTCGTGGAGAAGCGGAAGGTCGCCAAGGTGCCGGTGGCCGAGGTCATCCGGCGCCACCCCAAGGAGATCGTGCTGAGCGCGCTGCTGCGCTGCTCGGAGCAGGCACCGTTCTACATCTTCACCTCCTTCGCCCTGACGTACATGGAGAAGCACGCGGGCCGGTCCGACACGTTCGCGCTGAACGCGGTGGCGGCCGCCGCCATCGTGGCGCTGGTCCTCATCCCGCTGGCCGGGCACCTCAGTGACTCGATCGGCCGCAAACGGGTCTACGCCGCCGGGGCGCTCCTCACGGCGATCATCGCCTTCCCGTACTTCGCGCTGATCAATACGGGGATCGGCGTGGTCATCTTCCTCACCGTCATGCTGTCCGAGGTGCCGCACGCGTTGCAGTACGGGCCGCAGGCCTCGCTCATCGCCGAGGTCTTCCCGACCAACCTGCGGTACGGCGGCGCGGGCATCGGCTACCAGCTCGCCTCGGTGATCGCCGGCGGCCCGGCGCCGCTGCTGGCGACCTGGCTGCTGCACGACTACGGCTGGTGGGCGATCTCGGCGATGATGGTACTGGCGGCCGTCCTGACCCTGATCGCGACCGCCCTGCTGCCCGACCGTTCGCGCGTGGACATCACCGACGACGCCGTCTACGCGTAGCCATCGACCAGGTCACCTGTCACGGAGGTGACGAGCGGCGGCGGCCCATGACCGGGCCGCCGCCGTTTACATTTGCCAATGTTCATTCGCCATTGCCATCATCTGGACGGGTTCGCCCGTCAGTCTTGTCGATCGTTGCACGGGGAATCCGCAAGGAGTCCGGATCCGGCTGATCTCGGCGCCGCTCCATCGACCGTCACGGCCGCCGCGGTTTCCAATTGTCAACCTTCGTTCGCACTTGCCAGCAATCATGGGGAACCAAGGCGGTCCGCCCACTAGTCTTATCGACTGTTGACACGGGAGGATCTGGACCGCTGTGACCGAAAACCACGTGACAAGCCCTTTGCGGCCCAGCGATCCGCAGCGGCTTGGGGACTATCGGATCGTCGGGCGGCTCGGGCGCGGGGGGATGGGCATCGTCTACCTCGCCGAGTCCGCGGGCGGTGAACGCGCGGCGGTCAAGGTGATCAGTCCTGAGCTGGCCGATGATGAGACCTTCCGCGAACGGTTCCGGCGGGAGGTCGAATCGGCCCGCAAGGTGCGGCGCTTTTGCACCGCCCCGGTACTGGACGCCCAGCTCGAGGGCGAGACCCTGTTCATCGTCACCGAGTTCGTCGACGGCTCGGACCTTCAAGAGTTCGTCACCGCCAGCGGCCCCATGCGCGGCTCCAGCCTCGAACACCTCGCCGTCGGCGTCGCCACCGCACTCACCGCCATCCACGGCGCCGGAGTCGTCCACCGCGACCTCAAACCCGCCAACGTCCTGCTGTCCTCGGTCGGCCCCCGCGTCATCGACTTCGGCATCGCCCGGGCTCTCGACACCGTCTCCGGCGCCACACGCACCGGCCAGTTCATCGGCACCCCGGCCTACATGGCCCCCGAGCTGATCTCCGGCGCCAAGGCGTCACCGGCCTCGGATGTGTTCGCCTGGGCCTGCGTGGTCGCCTTCGCCGGCACCGGACGCGCTCCCTTCGACGGCCCCACCGTCCCCTCCGTCCTCTACCAGATCACCCACGGCGAACCCTCGTTGGACGGCCTGGACGACGGCCTGCGCAACCTCGTCACCCGCGCCCTGTCCAAAGACCCCGCAGCCCGCCCCACCGCACAAGAACTCCTCGACGTCCTCACCGGGCGCCCCCACGCCGAAGCCGCCGCCACCGCCGAAACCATCGGCCGCACCTGGGCCCACACCGTGCCCGACGGAGCACAGGCGCCACCGGGCGTGCCCCCGCAGGGAGGCCCGACGCAGGCATGGCAGCCACCCGGCGGCCCCACGCAGGCGTGGCCGCCGCAGGGAGGGCCCACGCAGGCGTGGTCGCCCCAGTCCCAGCCGGCGTCGGGCGGCCGGCCGGTCTGGCGACGGCCGCCCGTGCTGGCCGCGGCCGCGGTCGTGCTGGTGATCCTGCTCGGCGTCGGGGTGTATCTGGACGCGCACGACGGCGGGCCGCCGTCCAACACCGCCACGGTCTTCTCGGACGACTTCTCCAACACCGACTCGGGCTGGTCCGGCTCGATCTGGATCTCCGACAGCGGGTACTTCCAGAGCGGTTACCGCATCGACGCGGGCGGCAGCGCCTACACGGAGCGCTGGTCGAAGGCTCCGGTCGACAAGGCCCCGGACAAACTTCTGGTCAGCACGGACGCGACGGTCAAGCAGAGCCCGCCGTACGGCCAGATGGGGGTCTACTGCCGCGGCGACGGCGACGGCAACGTCGATGACTCGTCCTCCTACGACTTCTTCGTACGGGCCGACGGGCGGGGCGTGCTGATCCGCAAGGAGTCCGGGAAGGCGGGGTCGAAGGAGCTGGTGCAGAAGAACAAGGCCCCGGGTTTCAAGAAGGGCAAGAAGAACCGCCTCCAGGCGGCGTGCGAGCAGGACGGGAAGAAGGTCCACCTGCGAATGTGGGTCAACGGCAAGCTCGCCGCCGAGACCACCGACGGCGACGCACCGCTGCCGAGCGGCGGCGTCGGCCTGATGAGCCGGCTGGAGAACGGCAGCGACAACGGCACGCAGGTGCTGTACGACAACTTCGACCTGTCCAAGATCGACTGATCTCACGGCCGCCGCGGTCTCATAACTCGAACCAGTAGGTGAGGCCGCTCTCGTCGGCGCGGAAGCCGGATCGGGCCGCGAGCCGCCGGATCAGCAGCACGCCGCGGCCGCCCTCGCGGAGCTCGCCGTCCGGGCGGAGGTCGCCGCGCTCGCGGATCGTCGGGACGGTGTCGGCCCCGCCGTCGCCGACCTCCACGCGCAGGCCCGCGGCGGTCTCGGCGACCGCGACGGTCACGGCCGGGCCGGTGGCGTGGATCACCGCGTTGGTGACCGCCTCGCTGGTCAGCAGCACCGCGGTGGCGGTCTCGGGCCGCTCGCCGAGGACCTTGGCGACGAACCGGCGGGCCGTCGCGACCTCCTCGGGGCGGCGGGCGAGCGTGATCGAGCCGAGCACCGGACCGGCGGCTCGCGCCGGGCCAGCGGCCGCCGCCGCGTGGGTTCCGGCCGGGACGCCGGGCCGCTCACCGGGGGCACCGATCTCGCCACCGAGGCCCGTTTCGCCTATATCACGATCGCCGGGATGACCGAACGGTGTTTCGCGCATGGCGGCATCACACCTCAAGCCGAGGTTTAGAGAGGGTAAAGAAACTATGCTGTGAGCATACGACCACAATGTGTGACCATGCAACAGGGGGCCGAGTTCGTCTCGAACACCGGAGTGCCGACGCAGTGAACCTCAACACCCTCCACGAGATCGCCACGATCTCCGACCCGATCGAGCGTGCCTGCGCGCTCGGCCGCGCCATGACCGAACAGCAGAGCCTCGTCGAGGAGGCGGCCCGCATGCGCCGCCAGGCGATCGCCGAAGCCCGCGAGAGCGGCCATCGGCTCGAAGAGATCGCGAGTGTCCTCGGCGTCTCTCCCGGCCGCATCTCCCAGATGCGCAAGGGCCCGGCGTCGCGCGCCCCGCAGCCGCCGCCGGATACCAGGCCGCAGGTCATCGTGCACCGCGCGCTGCCCACGACACCGGGCGCCCTCGGCAACGGCGCCGCCTTCGTCACCGCCGCCGAGCGGCAGGGCGTACGCCCCGGCCACCGCATGCTGTTCGTCGGCGCCGAGCCGTCGAGCGAGCACGTCGCGACGTGTCTGCGCGTGCAGACGGGCGACGAGGTCATCGCGCGGCGCCGGCTGATCCTCGCCGACGACGTACCGGTGCGCCTGGTCACCTCCTACTTCCGCGCCGACCTGTTCGCGGGCACCTCCGTGGCCGAGCCGGACCCCATCCGGCCTTCGCTGCGCGAGTGCCTGGAGGAGCTGGGACACAGCTTCGGCCACGCGGAGGAGACCCTGATGGCCCGTCCAGCGACGCGCCCGGAGGCCGACGCCCTGCAACTCGACCTGGGCGAGTGGGCCGTCCAGGTGCTGCGGGCGTCCTACTCCACCGACGACACGCCGGTGCACATCCTCGAGTCGATCTGCGCCGCGAGCCGGCACATCTTCACGGTGAGCCAGGAGGGCGGGGAACAGGAGTTCTGACATCCAGGTAGGCCGCCAGCCAGCGGTCCAGCTCAGCGAAGAACCGCTCCCGTACCGGCGCCGCGGACAGGCACAGGTCGTGCAGGCCGCCGTCGATCCGCACACAGGTGACGTGCGGCCCGAGCCGTGTCGACCAGCGGGCGATGTCGTCGGCGTTCAGCACGGCGTCCGCGCTGGTCATGTCGTCCTTCTTGCGCCGTGCGCTGCGCGTGGAGGCCATCACGAGCACGGGCACGTCGACGGCCAGCCCGGCGTGCGCCTGCCGGTGCGCCCGCAGGACCGCGGCCAGCCAGCCCAGACGTACGGCCCCCTTCTCGGGCTTCCAGGCCAGGTCGAAGTCCCATTCGCCGTCGTGGTCGCGGTGGATGGTCCGCACGTACGACTCCGACAGCCCGCGCGGGATCACGCCCTTGGGCCACACCCGGGCCGCCGCCCGCACGAGCGGCCCGGCGAGCACCCGCGCGGCAGCCGGGACGTTCAGCTCCAGGAACGGGCTGTTGAGGAACAGCCCGTCGACCAGTCCCCGGCCGCGGACGCGATCGGCCCACAGAGCGGTGATGAGCCCGCCGGTGGAGTGCGCGTTGATCAGCAGTACGTCGTTGTCCTCCCGGATGAGGCGTACGGCCTCGTCGAGTTCGGGGAAGTAGTCGGTCATGCTGCGGGCGAAGTACGGGGTCTGGTGCGGCAGCAGCGACCGGCCGTACTTGCGCAGGTCGAGCGCGTAGAAGCTGTAGCCGCGCTCGACGTAGAAGTCGGCGAGGTGCGCCTGGAAGAAGTAGTCGACGAAGCCGTGGACGTACAGCACGGCCTTACGCCCGGGCGCACGGCGCCGGACCAGCGTCGCGACGACCTCCCCCTCGGCGTCGTCCTCGAAGGTCAGCCGGAGCGCCTCGTAGTCCGCGCCCAGAACATCCGGTTCCATGACGGATGAGCGTACGGTCAGACTCGTTCCGAGAACACGACCGGGATCACAGGAGACCGAACATGGACGGGCGCAAGGCTGTCGGGTGGTCCGACGCGACGTGGCTCAACCCGCCGCCGCACGCCGAGGAGGACGGGGACGCGCTGCTGGTCACGACCCGGCGCGAGAGCGACTTCTGGCGGACGACGAGCTACGGCTTCGTGCGAGACGACGGGCACGCTCTGCTCACCGGTTTCCCGCCCGGGTCCGCGGTCGAGGTGGAGTTCGTGGCGCGGTTCGAGGAGCTGTACGACCAGGCCGGGCTCATGGTCCGGGTCGACGCGCAGAACTGGATCAAGGCCGGGATCGAGCTCAGTGACGGGTTGCCGCAGCTCGGCGCCGTCGTGACGCGCGGGGTCTCGGACTGGTCGGTGGCACCCGTACCCGAATGGTCCGGGCGCCGGGTCACCGTACGGGCGAGCCGGGCCGGTGACGCGGTCACGGTACGGGCACGCTGCGAGGACGAACCGTGGCGGATGGTACGGCTCGCGCCGCTCGACCCGGACGCGACGGCGGCGGCCGGGCCGTTCTGCTGCTCACCCCAGCGCGAGGGCCTGACCGTCCGGTTCACCGGATTCGTCCTTGGACCGGCCGACGCCGCCCTGCACTGACGCTCCCGGCCAAGTACGGCTAGCTGTGATCACGCAAGGTGATCACGGACGCCTCGCCGGCCGCGACGGTCACGGTCATCCGGCGGCCGTGGATCCGCTCGGCCGTGGGGTGGAATCCCGGCCAGCTCCCGTCGGCGGCGACCTGGCGGCCGTCGACCCGTACCTGCGGCGCGTCGAGCGTCCGGCCGGCGCCGGACGGATCGTAGGGGGTCATCCGGTCGATCAGGGCGGTGGAGCCGGGCGCGGACACGGTGAGCGTCACCGGCTGGTCGCCCTTGTTGATGAGGAACAGCCGCCGCTCACCGGACCCGCCCTCGGCGCGCCAGGCCTTGACCTGCGCCGCGGCCGGGTCGTTCGCGGTCACCGGCACCGGGCGCAGCCCGGTGCCGCCCTGCGCGAACCGGCCGAACACCAGGGCGGCGTAGTACAGCGGCGCCGCCGTCGGCGCACCCATGGCGGGGGTGACGTCGTAGTCGATCGCGTTGTAGTAGCCGTTGCCCTCCTCCGGCGCGAAGAACGCGCGTACCTCGGCGTTGTGGAAGTTGACCCCCACGGCGGCGGTACCGCACGTGGCGTTCGCCGCGGGGTCGGCCGGGGGCTGCGGGCAGGCGGCGTGGAACATCAGGTCGAGCCCGTACGCGGCGGAGGCCGCGACGTTGCTCACGCCGTCCGCGCCGCGTCCCGCGGCGGTGTTCGTCTCTTCGAGGCGGTAGCCGAGACCGTGGTCGCGCGCCTCGCTCGCGTGGGTGTAGACCTGGTAGTCCAGGCTCGCCAGGTGCTCGTCGGAGAGCAGGGCGCCGATGCTCGGGCAGCGGTACGGCTTGTTCGGGCAGGTGCGCGCCAGCGGATAGAAGTGGTCGCTCGCGTACGCGCCGAACGCTCCCGCCCGTGCTCGCATCGACGGCGCGGCCGTGTCGAGGATCCGCGGCCAGTCCCAGAAGAAGCGCGTCGGCACGGCCCGCTGGTCGATGTCCTGCCAGGGCAGGATGTCCTCGCTGGTGTTGGGGACGATCAGCGGGAGGGGCCCCGTGACGTCCGGGTCGGCGTACTCGCTCAGGTCGTGCAGGTAGGCGTCGACGTCGGAGTGGTAGGACAGGTCCGGCTCGTTGCCGAGCTCGATGCCGGCGATGTCCCGTTCCGCGCCGGCGAAGGCCGGTTCGACGCCCTGCCGGACGAACGCGCGGGCGTGGTCGGGGCCGACGAACGGCCGCGACGCGCTGGGCGGCGCCATCGCCGTGCCGAGGACGACACCCCACGACGGCGTGCGGCTCCGGCCGTTCACCGCGTCGAGCGTGGAGCGGATGGCGCGCAGGTCCGTCGGCGTGATCACCCGGTTGGTGTCGGGCGCGTCCGGTTCGAACGGCATGAGGTCCTGGGACGAGCCGCCGATGCGCAGCACGCCCGTGCCGAGGTTGCCCAGCAGGTTCGCGAACGCCGGCCGCGCGGCCGGCCCCATGTACCGCTCGACCAGCGACCATTCAACGCTGAAGCCGACGAAATGGCGCGGGATGCCGCCCTGGTTCTGGTGCGCGGGGTCGAGGGTCACCGACGCCTGCGGCGGTGACGACGCCGCGGCAGCGCTCGTGACGGGCTGGGCGACGAGCGCGGCGGCGGCCAGTGCCGCCGCCACACGGGCGGTCCGGACCTTCATTGGTTCCTCTCGGAGTCGACGACGAGGCGGGCGGTGACCGGCGCACCGAACGCGATCCGGGTGGCCAGGCAGCGCCAACGGCTCACTGTCATGGCACTCCTCCCGAGGTCAGCTCTGAGAAACCGGTTTCTGGTGAGGCAGTCCAGCACCGATCATGGAAGCGGTCAATAGCCGCCTGCGATTCGAGTGCCCACACCGAGCGGGCGACGCGTACGGCCGGGTTCAGCTCCCCGCGCGCTCCCCGGCGGTGATCGTCGCGCCCGAAACGATCTCCCCGGCGGCGTCCTCCGCCGTGTCGATCGCCTTGCCCGTGGACTCTCGTACGACGAGGGTCGGCTCCAGGCGGACCGACGCGCTCGTCCCTCGGTCGGCGAGCCGGTCTCGCAGGACCTCCCAGCTTCTCCGGCCCAGCTCGGCCTTGGGGAGGCGGACGGTCGTCAGCGCCGGATGGACGAAGTCGGCGGCGGGGATGTCGTCGAACCCCACCACCGACATCTCCGCCGGGACCGCGACGCCGAGCGTGCGGAGCCGGGCGAGCGCCCCGAACGCCACCAGGTCGTTGAAGCAGATGATGGCCGTGGCACCGGCCTCGGCCGCCGCGGCGGCCGAGGTGTAGCCCTCCTGGCTCTTCGATCCGGTCGGGATCACCACCGCGTCGGGCAGGCTCCGCTCCAGCGCGTGCAGCCGGTCGGCGTTCGACGACGAGGACGGCGGCCCGGCCAGGTAGGCGATCCGGCGGTGCCCGAGCTCGCTCAGGTGCGCGATGGCCGCCTGCATCCCCCGGCCTGAGTCGATCATGACGGAGGCGGTCAGCGGCGGGTCGGCCATCCGGTTGGTGCACACCATCGGCAGCCCCTTGCGGACGACGCGGCGCAGGTCCGCGATTCGAGCGCGAGGAGAGCACAGGACCAGGCCGTCCACCCGGCGGGAGACGTCCTGGATCAGGCGCAGCTCCGCCTCGGGGTCCTCGTCCGAGTCCGCGACCACGACGCTGAACCCGTCGTTGCCGGCCGCGACCGTCAGCGCCTTGACCACCTCGGGGAAGAACGGGTTGGCGAGGTCGGGGACGACGACGCCGACCGTCTGGCTCGCCCCGCGGGCCAGACCCTGCGCGATGGCGCTCGGGTGGTAGCCGAGGCGGCGGCTGACCTGGCGGACGCGTCCGGCCAGGACCGGATCCACGGTGTCCTGGCCGTTGAGGACCCGTGACACGGTGGCACGCGAGACGCCGGCCTTCTCGGCGACGTCGGCGATGGTCACCCGGCGCCCGCCGGCACCGGACGGATCGCGTTTCGTGGGCACACGCCAACGGTAACCGCAGACGGCACGGCGAGGACCAGCGCTCACCGGCGAGGAACACCCTCACGGTCCGGTCATCTATTGACGTTCGGTGCGAACGGTGCTGAACTGCACCACCAGAAACCGGTTTCTCGGGGCTGACCTCCTGAATCAAGACGGCGGCGATAGGACACTGGGAGCCTGCAGATGGTGAGAGAAATCGTAGGTCGTCGCGGTACGGGCGGGATCGTACGGCGATCTCTGTCGGCGGTCGGGCTGGCGACCGCGCTGGCCACCGCGTGCGCGGTGGCGGCGCCGACCGCTTCGGCCGACCCCACCGCGATCACACTGACTCCGAAAGTCGCCCCGGACCTCGGGGCGGTCACCGGCGAGAACCTGGGCTTCTCCGTCGAGTCGGCCGACCTCGCGCACGGGTTCCTGACCAAGCCGCGGATGTCGCAGTGGCTCAAGACGCTCGGCCGGCACGGCGTGCTGCGGCTGGGCGGCTATTCGATGGATCTGGTCTGGCCCGCGTTCGGCGACTACCGCGACGCCCCCACGCCCCCGGAGGCGATCGGCGGCCGGGTGGACCGGTCCGACCTCGTCCGGTTGAAGGCCCTGCTGCGCGACAGCGGCTGGAAGGCCACCCTCGGCGTGCCGCTGAAGAAGATCATCGATCCATCGAAGATCAAGAACCCCACCAAGGACCCGTCCCCGCCGGTGACGCTGGACCAGGCCGTCGCCGAGGTGAAGGCGGCGCACGAGATCCTCGGCGACGACCTGCTGGCCGTGGAGGTCGGCAACGAGTACGACAACGTCACGACGCTGACCCCGGCCGAGTACTACGCGACGATGAAGAAGTACCACGCGGCGATCAAGCAGGCGGTCCCGCACGCGAACATCAAGGTCACCGGGCCGTCGGCGAACACCGCGAAGACCAACACCCAGCTCGACGGGTTCGTGTCCGCCGTGCAGGCCGACACGGGCAGCGACCCGCGGCAGATGATCGCCGAGTTCACCAACCACCTGTACCCGCAGAGCCACTGCGGTTCGTCGAACGCCACGATCGCGGGGTTGCTGTCACCGAGCACCTACGTCACCGACCGGAACAAGCTGACCGGCATCATGGACATCACCGGCCGGCTGAACAGCGGGATACCCGCGGTGATCAATGAGTCCAACAGCGCGTCCTGCAGCGGCCAGCCCGGGGTCAGCGACGCGTACGCGACCAGCCTGTGGTCGCTGGACTACCTCCTGCAGACCGCCCAGAGCCGCGTCTCCCAGCTGCAGTTCCACACCAACACCGCGGCGGTCTGCGGCGACTTCCAACCGCGCGACTCGGAGGACTACCCGATCTCCTACCGGTACTACGGGGCGTTCTGCGCCGCGGACCGGCACGCGCTGGACTCGAACCGGCTGTCGGCCACGCCGCTGTACTACGGGCTGTGGGCGTTCCACCAGGTTCCGGAGGGCAGGTTCCTCGACGTCGGCCTGTCGGACACCGCGCTGTCACAGCTGCGCGCGTACGCGGTCGAGAACCGGAACGGCGGGCTGACGATGGTCCTGATCAACATCCAGGACCCGGCCGCCTCGACCGGCGACGACGACGTGACGGTGAATCTGCCGTCCGCCTACCGCCGCGGCCAGGCGGTGACACTGCGGACCTCCGCTTCGGACGGCCTGGCCTCCCTGGACGCCTCCGCCATCAGGCTCGGCGGCCGCACGATCTCCGACCGCGGCGTCCCGTCCGGCCGGCCGGACGCCACCCCGGTGCGGGTCTCCGGTGGCAGGTCGACCGTCACGGTGGCGCCGGGCACCGCTCAGATCATCACCTTCTCCGCACGCTGACATGCGGAGCGACCGGAGACGGGCGGCGGCGGCCGGGGCGTTCCCGGCCGCCGTGCTGGCCGGAGTACTGCTCGGCACGCCGGGCGCGGTGGCGCAACCGGCGGGCGAAGGGACGACCATCGCGTCCTCCGATCCGCGGATCGGATTCGTCGGCCGCTGGGAGCGCCACTACGCGGGCGACGAAGCGGCCACGGTGAACTCGGGATCGCGGGTACGTCTGCGGTTCACCGGCCGTCGGGTGACCGGCCTGTTCGACGTCTCCACCATCGCGGTGCCGCCGCAGTTGTGGGTGACCGTCGACGGCGGGCCCCGGTCACTGGTGACGGTGGACCGGCCGGAGATCGACCTCGCACCGCCCGGGCTGCGTCCGGGCGCGCACACGCTGCGAGTCGACGTCAAGGACACCGACCAGGTCACCAACCGCTGGCTGCCGCCGCTCGGCGACGCCGTGATCCTCCGAGGGTTCCGCCTCGCACCTCGCGGCCGGTTGCTTCCGCCGCCCCGGCCGGCGCCCGTACGGATGGCGTTCTTCGGCGACTCGATCACCGAGGGCATCCGCGCGCTCGGGCAGCCGCTGACCCCGGACGGAGCGGACGGCACGCGCACGTACGCCGCCGTCACCGCCCGTTCGTTCGGCGCCGACATGCAGCTCGTGGGCTTCGGCAAGCAGGGCGTCATGCGCGAGGGAGTCGGCAACGTGCCGACGGCGCCGGAGTCGTTCCCATACAACTTCGCCGGATCACCGGCCGACTCCGGGTTCGTCCCGGACGTCGTGGTGTTGCTGGAGGGCTCCAACGACAGCACGGTCACCGACGAGCAGTTCGCGCCGGCGTACGCGAGCTACCTGAGCGAGGTCCGCGCGGCGAACCCGCACGCGTGGATCTTCGCGATGGAGCCGCTCATCGGCCGGCACTCGGCCGCGATCCAGTCCGACGTGGCGAACGCCGCCGATCCGCGGATGGTCTTCGTCAACACCGACGGCTGGCTGGACCGGCACAGCACCGCGGACTACACCGACACGGTCCATCCGACCGTCGCGGGCCATCTCAAGGTCGCCTCCCGGCTGATCCCGATCATCAGCCGGGTGACCGGGTGGCCGGTCAGGTCCGGGGCTCCGCGGGAATCACCGTAGGCTTGTGACACCTCAGGCGATAGATCCCGGTCGTGCCGGCGTGGATCGCCAGGCGATCCCCGGCGCGCAGCGAGACGGTGATCGTCGTGTCGGGCCGGAACCGCGCCCCGAGGTGTACGCCTTCGGGGGAACCCACCGGCAGGACGAGGAACATGAAGATGGGTCCCCAGCCCGTGAGGAGGATCGCCGCGGCCACGGCGTACCAGATGGCACCGGGCGGTGTCGGCCGGGCGCTTCCCTCGTTCACAGGCGGGTGGCCGTTTCCGCGGCGAGTGCGAAGAGCTCCGGGCGTACGGCGGCCGTCGTCCACGCGCGGTGGTCCCAGGCCTCGCCGCTCACGTCGTCGCCCGCGTAGAGGTACTGGACGAAGCGCACGCCGCGGAAGGTCGCGACGGCGAGGAACGCGGCGGTCTCCATCTCGACGGTCACGCAGCCCTCCTCGCGGCGCGCTCCTACGCGGGCCGGGGTCTCGCGGAACGGGGCGTCCGTCGTCCAGGTCGTTCCCGTGACGTGGGGGACGTCGTGTGCGGCGAGCGTGGCCACGGCGGTCTCCACGGCGGTCGGGTCGGCGCGGATCAGACGGGACGGCTCGGCGTAGTGGTACGAGGTGCCCTCGTCGCGTACGGCGGCGTCCGGCACGACGACGTGGCCGAGCGCCAGGCCGGGCCGTACGGCGCCCGCCCCTCCGCAGGCCACGAAGTACCGTCCGCCGGCGGCGATCGCCTTCTCGAAGTGCTGTACGGCCAGCGGCGCGCCGACGCCGGGGTGGAAGACCGCGACCGGGACACCGTCGTGGACGATCCGGTAGATCGCGTGGCCGCCCAGTTCGCGGGAGTACGCGCCGATGCGCCGCGCGCCGTACGTCTCCGGGAGGCCGTCGACGACCTCGGGGAAGAAGCACATCACCACGCGCTCGGGCAGTGGTTCGCTCAGCGGAGGAGGGGCCGGCGGGACCAGCCCGTCACCACTCGGATCGAACTCCGTCAGTGGAATGTCCATCGCGCTCCTCCGCCACGGGCGTAGTTCGTTTCTGACCGCGCGGCTGCCGGCGCGGTTTCGGGCGATGTTCCGTATCTTCCGTGTGCGGCCCGTTTCGGTGAGCATCGCGAGTACCGGCGGCGAGGTCGATTCAGTCGCGATCTTGCGCTGCATCCAGTCCGTGAGCCCGGCGATCTCGGCGGCGGCCGGAGTACGGCCGGTCAGGATGGTCAGATAGACCGTCCAGTCGTGGATTCGACGGTGCAGGAAGCCGCGGTGCCCATCCGCCATGAGCCGATCCATCTCCGGCATCAGTCCGGCCGCCCACCGCCGGAACTCGGCCGGGTCATCCGTCTTCATGGCGATGCCGTCCACGAGTGCGACGACCGCCGTCTTGGCCACCGACCCCTCGGGGTCGCGCAGGATCGTCGATACGACTTCCCGGTCACGGTCACGGCTCCGTGCGGCGGCGAGCACCGAAAGAATTCTGAGATATGCGGAGCAGCGCACGTGCTCGTCCTCGAGGGCCCTGTCGATGTCCACGTCGACGACGTCGGCATCGGCGAGCAATCCGGTCAGGTCGGCGCGCAGCGTCACCGCTCGGATCGATCTCCGTCAGTGGAGGTCATGTGCAGGTCTCCATCAGTTCCCGGACCAGACGACGAGAGGAGTCTACGGCTCGGCAGTCACATCTCACTTGCTATTGCAATATAGTTGCAACAAGATGAGCTCCGGTCCTCACCGCCTGCCCGGGAGCGGAGCCACGTCATGCCCCACCTCGTACCGGACACCGGACCACAGCGTGTCGTCGCGGCCTCGAACTTCGTCTACACCGTCGGCAGTGGCCTCTACCTGACCGCCGGGGTTCTGTTCTTCACCCAGGCGGTGCACCTGCCGGCGAGCCAGGTGGGACTCGGGCTCGGCATCGCCGGGCTTCTCTCGCTCGCCGTCGGCATCGTCGTCGGCCATCTCGCGGACCGGCGCGGGGCGCGCGGCGTCTACGCGGCCACCCTCGTCGTCCAGGCGCTCGCGACGGCCGGGTTCGTGCTGGTGGACGGCTTCTGGCCGTTCGTTCTCGCGGTGGGCGCGGCCACCGGGGCCAAGGCGGCCGGGCTGGCCGCGCGCAGTCCGCTCATCAGGCGTTACGGCGGGGACCGGCCCCAGGAGTTCCGCGCCTACCTCCGCGCGGTGACCAACGTCGGCATCTCACTCGGTGCCCTGCTGGCGGGATGGGCGGTTCAGGTGGGCACCCTCACGGCGTACCAGGTGCTGGTCGTCGGCAACGCGATCGCCTTCGCGGCCTCCGCGGCGATCCTCGCCTTCCTGCCGCCGGTCACGGCCGGGCCCGTCGTCCACGGGCCCCGCTGGATCGCGCTACGGGACCGCCCCTACCTTCTGCTCACCGCGCTCGACGGCATCATGGCGGTCCAGTTCAAGGTGCTCACCGTGGCCGTCCCGCTCTGGCTGGTCGAGGCCACCACCGCTCCGCGCTGGCTCGTGTCGGGAACGATGGTCGTCAACACCGTGATCGTCGTCGTGTTCCAGGTACGGGCCAGCCGCGGCATCGACTCCCCCACGGCCGGAGGAGTCGCCTACCGCCGAGCGGGCGTGGCCTTCCTCCTGTCCTGCTCGCTGATCTCGTTGTCCGCGGGGGTGCCGGCGTGGGCCGCCGCGGCGCTGCTCATGACCGCGGTGGTGGTCCACACGGTCGGCGAGCTGTGGCACTCCGGCGGGGGCTTCGAGGTGTCCTTCGCCCTCGCTCCGGAGCACGCCACCGGGCAGTACCTGGGTGTGTTCGGCCTGGGCGCCGGGCTGGCCGAGGCCGTCGGGCCGAGCGTGCTCATCGCCTTGTGCATCGCCTGGGGCCGTCCCGGGTGGTACGTCGTCGGAGCGCTGTTCGCCCTGACCGGGCTGGCCGCTCCACTCGCCGTACGCCGGGCGCGGCGCGGCCACCGGCAGGCTCTCCTCGAACCCGCGCCGAACGCACCGGCCGCCTGAAAGCGTCCAGCGCCGCCCCGTCCACGGGTCCACAAAAAAGCGTCCGGGCCGGCCCATCCATGGGCCGGCCCGGACGTCGTCGGTCAGACGAGATCGATCACGCGAGGATCAGGCGAGGTCGTACCGGTCCAGCATCATCACCTTGTCCCACGCCGCGACGAAGTCCGTCACGAACTTCTCCTTCGCGTCGTCGCTCGCATACACCTCCGCGACCGCGCGCAGCTCGGCGTTCGACCCGAAGACCAGGTCGGCGCGGCTGGCGGTCCACTTGACCTCGCCCGAGGCGTCGCGACCCTCGAAGGTCTCCGACTCCTCGGACGTCGGCTTCCACACCGTGCCCATGTCGAGCAGGTTCACGAAGAAGTCGTTGGTCAGCGACCCGGGGTTGTCGGTGAAGACGCCCAGGGACGACTGCCCGTGGTTGGCGCCCAGGACGCGCAGACCACCGACGAGTACCGTCATCTCGGGCGCGCTCAGGGTGAGGAGGTTCGCCCGGTCGATGAGGAGGAACTCGCCCGGCAGCAGGTTCCCCTTCATGAGGTAGTTGCGGAACCCGTCGTGCGTCGGCTCCATCACCTCGAACGACTCCACGTCGGTCTGCTCCTGCGACGCGTCGGTGCGTCCCGGGGTGAAGGGCACCACCACGTCGTGGCCGGCGTCCTTCGCGGCCCGCTCGACGGCCGCGCACCCACCGAGCACGATCAGGTCGGCCAGGGAGATCCGCTTGCCGCCGGTCTGCTCGGCGTTGAACGCCTCCTGGACCTGCTCCAGGGTGCGCAGCACGGTCGCCAGCTCGCTGGGGTTGTTGACCTCCCAGCTCTTCTGCGGCTCCAGCCGGATGCGCGCGCCGTTGGCGCCACCGCGCTTGTCGGTGCCGCGGAACGACGCGGCCGACGCCCACGCGGTGGAGACCAGCTGGGAGATCGACAGGCCGGAGTCGAGGAGCCGGGCCTTGAGCGCGGCGACGTCGTCGGCGTCGACGAGCTCGTGGTCCACCGCCGGGACGGGGTCCTGCCAGACCAGCGTCTCCGCCGGCACCTCGGGCCCGAGGTAGCGCTGGATCGGGCCCATGTCGCGGTGGGTCAGCTTGAACCAGGCGCGGGCGAACGCGTCGGCGAACTCCTCGGGGTTGTCCTTGAAGCGCCGCGAGATCGGCTCGTAGATCGGGTCGTAGCGCAGCGCCAGGTCGGTCGTCAGCATCCCCGGCTGGCGGTTCAGCGTGCCGTCCTCGGGGTCGGGCACGGTGTTGGCGCCGGCGCCGTCCTTCGGCCGCCACTGGTTCGCCCCGGACGGGCTCTCCGTCAGCTCCCACTCGTAGCCGAAGAGGAGCTCGAAGAAGCTGTTGTCCCACTTCGTCGGGGTGGGCGTCCAGGTGACCTCGATGCCGCTGGTGTGGGAGTCGCGGCCCTTGCCGGTGCCGTGCGTGTTCTTCCAGCCCAGGCCCTGGTCCTCCAGCGGGGCGCCCTCGGGCTCGGGGCCGATGGCGTCCGCCGGGGCCGCGCCGTGCGTCTTGCCGAACGTGTGGCCGCCGGCGATCAGGGCGACGGTCTCCTCGTCGTTCATCGCCATGCGGGCGAACGTCTCGCGGATGTCGCGCGCCGCGGCGAGCGGGTCCGGGTTGCCGTTCGGGCCCTCGGGGTTGACGTAGATGAGGCCCATCTGCACCGCGGCCAGGGGCTTTTCCAGCTCACGGTCGCCGCTGTAACGCTCGTCGTCCAGCCAGCCGGTCTCCGGACCCCAGAAGACGTCCTCGTCGGCCTCCCAGGCGTCCTCGCGTCCGCCGGCGAAGCCGAAGGTCTTCAGGCCCATCGTCTCCAGGGCGACGTTGCCGGCCAGGATCATCAGGTCGGCCCACGAGATCTTCCGGCCGTACTTCTTCTTGACCGGCCACAGCACGCGGCGGGCCTTGTCGAGGCTCGCGTTGTCCGGCCAGCTGTTGAGGGGCGCGAAGCGCTGCTGACCCGCTCCGGCGCCGCCCCGGCCGTCGCTGACGCGGTAGGTGCCGGCGCTGTGCCACGCCATGCGGATGATCAGCGGCCCGTAGTTCCCGAAGTCGGCCGGCCACCAGTCCTGCGAGTCGGTGAGGACGTTGGCGATGTCCTGCTTCACGGCAGCGAGGTCAAGGCTGTTGAACGCCTCGGCGTAGTCGAAGTCCTCGCCCAGGGGGTTGGCCATGGGCGGGTTCTTGACGAGCAGCTTGAGGTTGAGCCGATCCGGCCACCAGCCGCGGTTGCCGCCGCCCTGGGTGGGATGCGGCGCGCGCCCGTGCGCGACCGGGCACCCGCCCGCGCTCTCGTTCGTCTCTCCAACAACGGCGTCAGGAGTGTCAGCCACGGGAATCCTTCCGATTTGTGGTGGAACAGTCGGGGCACAGGCCCCAATAGATGACCTCGGCCTCGTCGATCGTGAAGCCCTGGTCGTTGGAAGCTGTCAGGCAGGGGGCATCGCCGACCGCGCAGTCGACGTCGGCGACGGCACCACACGACCGGCACACGGCGTGGTGGTGGTTGTCCCCCACGCGTCCCTCGAACCGCGCCGGGCTGCCGGCCGGCTCGATGCGGCGTACGAGCCCCGCCGCGGTGAGGGCGTGGAGTGCCTCGTACACCGCTTGAAGGGAGACATGGCCCACGCGATCGCGCACTCCGGACGCGATCGCCTCGACGTCGAGGTGGTCACCGTGCCGGACGGTCTCGAGCAACGCGACCCGGGCGGCGGTCACCCGCAGGCCGGCACCGCGCAACTCCTCGGCAGGGGTGGGAGTCTGGGATGCGGTCATGGCGCCAGACCTACCTTCATAACGCGAATGGTCCAAGACAACGAACGACGCAAGTCTAGACCCGCACCGGTCCATGGTCGCCCCTTTCGCCACGACATTTCACCGTGACGTGCGACGCCCGTTACCCTCCGCCTTTCAAGACCGTCGTCGAGCGGGGCCCGCTACTCGCCGCCTTCGAGGTCGCCTTCGAGGCGCAGGTAGGTCTCGCGGAGGCGGTCGAGGGTCTCGGGATCCGGTTCGGCCCACAGGTCGCGGTCGGCGGCCTCCAGCAGGCGTTCGGTGATGCCGCGCAGCGCCCAGGGGTTCGAGCGCTCCATGAACTCCCGGTTCTCCGGATCGAAGACGTACTCCTCGGCCAGCTTCTCGTACATCCAGTCGTCCACCACGCCCGCCGTCGCGTCGTAGCCGAACAGGTAGTCCACCGTCGCGGCCAGCTCGAACGCGCCCTTGTAGCCGTGCCGGCGCATCGCCGCGATCCAGCGCGGGTTGACCACCCGGGCGCGGAACACCCGGTGGGTCTCCTCGCCGAGCGTCCTGGTCCTCACCTGTTCCGGCAGCGCCGAGTCGCCGACGTACGCGGCCGGGCTGCGGCCCGTCAGCGTGCGGACCATGGCCACCATGCCGCCGTGGTACTGGAAGTAGTCGTCGGAGTCGACGATGTCGTGCTCGCGGGTGTCCTGGTTCTTGGCGGCGACCGTGATGCGCCGGAACGCCGCCTCCATGTCGCCGCGCGCCTCGCGCCCGTCGAGGCCGCGCCCGTACGCGTAGCCGCCCCACACGGCGTACACCTCGGCCAGGTCGCCGTCGTCGCGCCAGTTGCGCGCGTCGATCAGCGGCAGCAGGCCCGCGCCGTACGCGCCCGGTTTGGAGCCGAAGATGCGGCTCGTGGCGCGCCGCCAGTCGCCGTGCTCGCGTGCGTCCTCCAGCGCGTGCGCCCGCAGGTGGTTGTCGGGTTCGTCCAGCTCGGCGACGGCCGCGATCGCGTCGTCGACGAGGGTGATGACGTGCGGGAACGCGTCGCGGAAGAAGCCGGAGATGCGCAGCGTCACGTCGATGCGCGGGCGGCCGAGCTCCTCGCGCGGGACCACCTCGACGCCGGTAACCCGCCGGGAGGCCTCGTCCCACACCGGCCGCACGCCGATCAGCGCGAGGACCTCGGCGATGTCGTCGCCCTGGGTGCGCATCGCCGAGGTGCCCCAGACCGTCAGGCCGACGCTGCGCGGGTACTCCCCCGTGTCGGCGAGGTGACGGGCGATCAGCGAGTCGGCCAGGGAGACGCCGACCTCCCAGGAGTTGCGGGAGGGGATCGCCTTCGGGTCGACGGAGTAGAAGTTGCGCCCGGTCGGCAGCACGTTGACCAGGCCGCGCGTCGGCGAACCCGAGGGTCCGGCCGGGACGTACCCGCCGTCCAGCGCGTGCAGGACGGCGTCGATCTCGCCGGACGTGGCCTCCAGCCGCGGCACGACCTCGCGCGCCGCGAACTCCAGCAGCCGTACGACGTCCGGATCCGCCGACCCGAGCACCTCGGCGCAGACCGCCGGCGTCTTGGACGCGTCCCACCCGAGGGTCTCCATGCCGACCACGAGCCGCCGCGCGACCGCCTCGAGCAGGTCGACGACGTCCGAGGCGGTACGGGCCGGGCCGTCGGCGATCTCGGTGAGGCCGCCCGCGTCCGCCGGGGCGCCCGGCTCGGCCAGCAGCGCCTTCTCCTCCAGCCCGTACCGGGCGGCGACGGCCGCGCGCAGTCCCGGCAGCGCGCCGGATCCGCCGGTCCACACCTGGGCGGCCCGCAGCACCGCGAGCACGAGGTTGACCCGCTGCTCCGGGTCCGGCGCGTCGCCCAGGATGTGCAGGCCGTCGCGGATCTGCACGTCCTTGACCTCGCACAGGTACCCGTCCACGTGCAGGACGAAGTCGTCGAAGGCGTCGGCGTCCGGCTCGTCGGACACGTGCAGGTCCTGGTGGAGCTGGGCCGCCTGGACGAGGGTCCAGATCTGCGCGCGCACGACGGGCAGCTTGGCCGGGTCCAGCGCCTGGACCGTGGCGTACTCGTCCAGGAGCTGTTCGAGCTTGGCCAGGTCGCCGTACGTGTCCGCGCGGGCCATCGGCGGCACCATGTGGTCGACGACGACGGCGTGGCCACGGCGCTTGGCCTGGGTCCCCTCGCCCGGGTCGTTGACGATGAACGGGTAGACCAGCGGCAGGTCGCCCAGTACGGCGTCGGGCGCGCACTCCGCGGACAGGCCCAGGCCCTTGCCGGGCAGCCATTCGAGCGTGCCGTGCTTACCGAGGTGGACGACGGCGTCGGCGCCGAACGTCGCGTCCAGCCAGCGGTAGGCGGCCAGGTAGTGGTGCGACGGCGGCAGGTCGGGGTCGTGGTAGATCGCCACCGGGTTCTCCCCGAAGCCGCGCGGCGGCTGGATCATCAGCAGCACGTTCCCGAACCGCAGTGACGCGAGCACGATCTCGACCTTCCCCCGACCAACCGACCCCGACCGACCTCCCGGGCCGTCCGTGTACAGCTCGCCCGGCGGCTCGCCCCAGTGCTCCCGTACGGCCTCGCGCAGCGAGTCCGGGAGCGAGGCGAACCAGCGTTCGTAGTCCTCCAGCGGCACCCGCGCCGACGCGGCGCGGAGCTGTTCCTCGGTCAGCCACTCCACGTCGTGGCCGCCCGCCGCGATGAGCGAGTGGATCAGCTCGTCGCCGTCGGCGGGGTGGTCGCCGACCTGGTAGCCGGCCTCCTTGAGCGCGGTCAGCAGGCGTACCGCCGAGACCGGGGTGTCCAGGCCGACCGCGTTGCCGACACGCGCGTGCTTGGTCGGGTACGACGAGAGCACGATCGCGAGTTTCCGTTCGGCGGGTGGCGTGTGACGCAGCCGCGCGTGGCGCACGGCGATGCCGGCGACGCGGGCGGCGCGCTCGGGGTCGGCGACGTACACCGGGATGCCGTCGGGCCCCTCCTCCTTGAAGGAGAACGGCACCGAGATCAGCCGCCCGTCGAACTCGGGGATGGCCACCTGCATGGCCGCGTCCATCGGCGACAGCGCCGCGTCGGAGGCCTCCCACACCTCCCGCGAGGTCGTCAGGCACATGCCCTGGATGACCGGGACGTCCAGAGCAGCCAGCGCACCGGCGTCCCAGCCGTCAGTGTCGATGGTCGCGCTCCCCTCCTCACTCGCTGCGCGGGCGGCTCGTCCCTCACCGACCGCTCCGCTCGCTCGTCGGCTCGCCGCTCCGGCGGACGCACCGGCCGCGAGCACGGTGACCACGACGGCGTCGGCACGGCCGAGCAGCTCCAGCAGGCCCTCGTCGACCGAGCGCAGCGAGCCGCAGAACACCGGCAGGGCGTTGCCGCCCGCCGCCTCGATCCGCTCGCAGAGCGTGTCGACGAACGCCGTGTTGCCGGACAGCTCGTGCGCCCGGTAGAAGACGATCCCCACCGTGGGCCGGTCCGCCCGCGTCTCGTGCTCGCCGTGCACGCCGTACTCGGGCATCCGCTGCGGCGGCGCCCAGGGCTCCTCGTCGCCCGGCGACAGCATCCCGGCGAGGAAGCGGCGTAGTTCGCGCAGGTTGCCGACGCCGCCTTCGCGCAGGTAGTCGAGGGCCTCGGCCGCGACGCCGGCGGGAACGGTGGACAGCGCCATCAGCTCGGCGTCGGGCGTGGCCTCGCCGCCCAGCGCGACCAGCGGCAGGCCGCGCCGCCGCAGGTCCTCCACGCCCTCGCGCCAGGTCTTCAGGCCGCCCAGGAGCCGGACGACGACGGCGTCGGCGTCCGCGCAGAGGGCGTCGAGGTCGGCGAGGGCGAGCCGGGTGGGGTTGCCCGTGAGGTACCCGGCGGAGCGGGCCGACAGCAACTCGGTGTCGGCGGTGGACAGCAGCAAGACACGCACGTGTGGGTCCTTCCCTCGGGGGTCCTCGCCCCGGCTCGGGTGCCGATCGCCGACGGCGGGAAGTCTCCTGACTCTCGGGTCACCGCACACCCGCGGCCTTCCGGCTCGTCGCCGTGGCCGTACGTGCGGGTGCGCTACCCGATCACAGTTGCGGGACAGCCCCGGAATCGCACCGGGTTCCTTGCCTCGCCGTCGCGCGGCCAGTCTACGAGAGGGAGATTCGCCACGGCAGGGGCGCTACGTGCCGTTCGTCGCGGTTACCGTGGTGGACATGAGCAGCTCGGCTCTCATCGCGGAGCGTGCCGACGTGACACCGCCGGCGCGCGTGGCGCCGCTGGTCGCCCGCTACTCCGGCTACCGCTACGAGGGTCTGCCGGCGGGCACGCACCGGGGGTTGCCCTCCCAGTACGTCACCGTGGTGCTCAGCCTGGGCAAGCCGACCCGTACGACCCAGCCCGGCCGTGATTCGGACGCGACGGGATTCGCGGCGCTCGCCGGGGGGATGCACACGCGCCCGGTGCTGATCGAACACGACGGCGACCAGTACGGCGTCCAGCTCGACCTCACTCCGCGGGGAGTCAGGACGCTGCTGGGGATGCCGGCCGGCGAGCTGTCGTCGACGGTCGTCCCACTCGACGGGCTCCTGCGCACGCGGGCGGGTGAGCTGATCGAACGCCTGGCCGAGTCGGCCTCGTGGCCCGCGCGGTTCGCCGTCCTCGACGAGGTGCTGTCCCGCGACGCCGGCCGGCCGGGCGCGCCGTCGGACGAGGTGCGCCACGCCTGGGAGCTGATCACGCGGAACGCCGGCCTCGTGCGCGTCGCGGACATCGCCGCCGAGGTCGGCTGGAGCCGGCGGCACCTGGCCGCGCGGTTCACCGCCGAGTACGGCCTGACGCCGAAGGAGGCGGCACGCGTCGTACGGTTCCAGCGGTCCAAGCGGCTGCTGTCGCGGCCGGACCGGCCGGCGCTCGCCGAGGTCGCGGCCGTGTGCGGCTTCTATGACCAGGCGCACCTGGCGCGCGAGTGGAACGAGCTCTGCGGCTGCCCGCCCTCGGCGTGGCTGACCGGCGAGGATCTCCCATTCATCCAAGACGGGGGCGAGGACGCCGTCGGACGATAGGGCCATGAGCGAAACCATGATCTGGCCGTCGTTCCGCTACTCCGACGCCCACGCCGCCATCCGGTTCCTGGTCGACGCCTTCGGCTTCGAACGCGTCGCCGTCTATGAGAACGGTGACCGCGTCGACCACGCCGAACTCCGCTGGCCGCTCGGCGGCGGCGTCATGCTCGGCAGCTCCTCCCGCGAGGACAGCTCCATCGCCGGTCTGCCGGCCGGCACCGGATCGGTCTACGTCGTGACCGATGACGTGGACGGCCTGTTCAAGCGGGCGTGCGCGGCCGGTGCCACCGTCGTACGGGAGCCGCTCGACGAGCCGTACGGGCGCGGTTTCACCGTGCGCGACCCCGAGGGCGTCTTCTGGAGCTTCGGCACCTACGCGGGGGCGGGGAGCTGACCCTACGGCGTCACCACCGGGCAGCCGAGCCACTGCTCGACGCGGCTCGGTGGTGGCGTCGTCCCCTGGGAGACCGCGAGCCGCAGCGGTGCGAAGTCGCCCTGCGGCCGCTCCGCCGCGAGGCGACCCAGGAACGCCGACGTCGACAGCAACACGCTGGCCCGGTGCCGCCGCACCCCCTCGGCGACCAGGGGGATCGAGCGCTGCCGCGAGTCGAGGATCGCGCACGAGCCGGTGAACAGCGGAAGGAAGATCGTGTTGCGCAGGCCGACCGGGTCGTAGGTCTTCGACACCGAGAACAGCACGTCGTTCTCGCGCAGCCCGAACGGCTCCATCGCCAGGTAGGACTCTTCGGGGTCGCGGTGGGCGTACGTCGCGGCGTGCTGGCCGTACGCCGGTGCGTCGGGCAGCACCGGGTGCGGGTCGGCGGAGGCCGCGGCGGGCAGCGCGCCGATCAGCTCGACCGGCGTGATCGTATGAGGATGGCGTCCGGGCGTGCAGACCGCGAAGGCCGCCGGGGGCAGCGCCGAGGCGTCCGGATCGGCCAGTACCGCGACCGCGCCGATGCGTACGGCGCCGAGGAAGGACCAGACGAGCTCCATCGAGCCGGGCAGCGCGATCGCCACGCGGTCGCCCGGCGCGACGCCGTACGCGCGCAGCAGTGACGCGACGCGGGCCGCGCCCCGGTGCACCTCGCCGTGGGTGTAGACGTCGTCACCGCACAGGAACGCGGCCCGTTCAGACCAGCCGAACGCGTGCGTCCACTGCCTGAGCACCTCCGCCAGATTCGCATCCGGGGATGGTCCGGGCATGCGCGCTCCTCCCCATCGTGGGCCCCCCAGCGACACTAGGCCGGGCGGCCGTGCCGGGACAGACCCGGAGCGTGATCAAATAGATTCTGAGGAGGCCATCTGTGGACACCCTTCGGGTCGCGTTGATCGGTTATGGCACCGGAGGTGCCGTCTTCCACGCTCCGCTCATCTCCGCCGCGCCGGAACTCGAACTGGCCGCCGTCGTGACGGCCGACCCCGACCGGCGGGCGAGCGTCCGCAGCCGGTACCCGGACACGGAGATCCTGGATCGTACGGACCCGGTGTGGGCGGGTGGATACGACCTGGTGGTGGTCACCACGCCGAACCGCTCGCACGTCTCCCTCGCCCGCGCGGCGCTCGACGCCGGCCTGCCGGTCGTGGTCGACAAGCCGGTCGCCCCGACCGCGGCCGAGGCGCGGTCGCTCGCCGGTGGCCCGCTCGTGGTCCCCTTCCACAACCGGCGCTGGGACGGCGACTTCCGCACGGTCGCCCGGCTGTGCTCGTCGGGCGCGCTGGGCCGGGTGCTGCGGTTCGAGTCGCGGTTCACCCGCTGGCGCCCGCAGATCAAGCCGGGCTGGAAGGAGACCGCCGACCCGGCCGCCGCCGGCGGCGTCCTGTACGACCTGGGGTCGCACCTCATCGACCAGGCGATCACCCTGTTCGGCCCGCCGTCTTCGGTCCACGCGGAGATCGACGTCCGCCGCCCGGACGCGGAGGCCGCCGACGACGCGTTCGTGGCCCTGACCCACGCGAACGGCGTCCGGTCGCACCTGTGGATGAGCGCCATCAGCGCCGACCTGGGCCCGCGCTTCCGCGTGCTCGGCGACAGGGCGGCGTACACCTCGTACGGGCTGGACGGCCAGGAGGCCCAGCTCCGCGACGGCCGGACACCGGACGACCCCGGGTTCGGCGTGACACCGCCGGAGGCGTACGGGCTGCTCGGCACCCCGGGCCGGACACAGCCGCACCCCACCGAGCACGGCCGCTACCAGGACTTCTATCCGGCGGTCGCCGCCGCGATCCGCGGCGAGGCACCCCCTCCGGTGACGCTGGACGACGCCGTCGCCGGCCTGGAGGTCATCGAGACGGCGCTGGGCCGCGTGCTCTAGATGAGTCGTCCGCGGGTGTCCGCGCGACCGGGAATGTTCGCTCCCGCGCGTAGTCTCGACCGATGACGGGCGGAGCGTGTTCCGGCGTCACGGCGCCGGGGGCGGGTCGGCGATCGGGGTGTTCTGGGCGGCGGCCAGCCACCAGGTGCCCTGCCGTTTGATCAGGACGTACATCGCCATCTCGGAGAAGCCCGGCTCGGTCAGGGCCCGCCGGCGGATGTGTGCGACGGCCACGCCCGGCGCCGGCGCGAGGACCTGGACCGGCTCGAACCGCGAAGGCGGAGCGACTCTCTTCGCCATGAGCTTGTGGTGGATCTCGTTGAGCGGCGTGTAGCCCGCCAGCGTGCGCCCGTAGGGGCTGCCCCAGAGGATGTCTCCGGCGAACATCCGGTCGTACTCGTCCGCGTCGACGGTGTCGCCGCCGGCCTGGAGCGTCTCGATGAGCCGCTCCACCGCCGCAGAGGCCTCGGCGTCCTCCGCGGGCGAGTGCAGGTGCGGCCGCTCGCCGTCCGGCGGCGGGGCGGCGCGCAGGCCCCTCAGCGACCGGCCCCACCGCGCCAGGCCGGTGAGCATCCGGCGGCGCGCCTCGTCCTGTCGCGCCCGTGGTGCGCACCGGCCCTGGTCGTCGAAGTCCTCGAAGAGGTCGAGTGCCACCTGCGGGCCGACGCCCGCCATACCGAGCTCGGCGGTGACGCCGCGCAGGTGCTCGACGGCCCTGACCCCGCCGCCGGTGCCGTAGCCGGCGAAGGCCACGGCCTTGTCCTGCCACTCGGCGTACAGGTGGTCCAGCGCGTTCTTCAGCACGGCGGTGGTGGAATGGTTGTACTCCGGTGACACGAGCACGTAGGCGTCGAAGCCGGCGACCAGCTCCGCCCAGGCCTTCGTGTGCTCCAGGGCGTACCGGCCGAACGCGGGCGGTTCGGGTTCGGCGAGCATCGGCAGGCCGACCTCTTCGAGGTCGACGACGGTGAGATCGAGGGCGAGCTCGCCGGGTTCGGGGCCGGCGCAGATCCACTCGGCGACCGCCCGGGCCCGCCGGGCCGGGCGGGTGCTGCCGACGAGGACGCCGACCTGCAGCGTTTCGGCCATGATGTTCCTCCTGTACGTCTCGTGGTGAGATGGCCGAGACGCTAGGGGGTCAAGTGAACTTGAACGCAAGCCCGCGCGACCGCGGGGCCGCGGAGTGGCACGTCTCCGGCCTCACGGTCGGCCAGGTCGCCGAGCGCATGGGCATCGCCAGGTCGGCGGTGCGCTGGTACGCCGACCAGGGCCTGCTGCCCTGCGAGCGGACGAGTGACAACCAGCGCCGCTTCTTCGCCGACGTGCTGTGCCGCGTCGCGATGATCCGCGCGGCGCAGCGGGTCGGGCTCACCCTGGAAGAGATCCGCGTGGCGCTCGCGGCCCTCCCACCCGGTCGGCCGCCGGCCTCCGAAGACTGGAACAGGCTCGCCGAGCGACTGCGCACGGTCATCGTGGAACGCGTGGACCAGCTGCTGAAGCTGCTGGATGAGTTCGAGCCGAACCCCGCCTGACGTGGTCGTTACTTGCGCACCCCCCTCCGGTGACGCTGGAGGACGCCATCGCGGGCCTGGAGGTCATCGAGGCCGCGCTCTCCCCCACTCGCCAGTGCGGTCCCCCGGGAACCGACGATGTCCCTCTCCCGTCGAACCCGATCATGGGTGGGGTCATGGATGAAGGGCGTCAGCTGATCAACGGGCGCTACCGCCTGGTCGAGGTGATCGGGCAGGGCGGTATGGGCACGGTCTGGCGCGGTCATGACGAGATGCTCGACCGCGAGGTCGCCATCAAAGAGGTCACTCTGCCGCCCGGCCTCGACGATGACGAACGTGCCGAACTCAGCACGCTCGCCCTGCGGGAGGCGCGTGCCACCGCCCGGCTCAACCATCCCGGGATCATCACGATTTACGACGTCATCGACGACGACGGCGTCCCGATCATCGTCATGGAACTCCTCCCCGGCCGTTCACTCGCCGACATCCTCAAAGAAGAGGTACGCCTGCCGTACCGGCGCGTCGCCGAGATCGGGAGGGCGGCGCTGGAAGCGCTGCGGGAGGCGCACGCCGCCGGCGTCGTCCACCGTGACCTCAAACCCGCCAACATCCTGATCAGCGACCGGCGGATCGTCATCACCGACTTCGGCGTCGCCCAGCGGGTCGGCGAGCGCACCGACGAGCCCGGAGACATCACCGGCACCCCGGCGTTCATGGCCCCCGAACAGGCCGAGAACGCCGCCGCCAGTCCCGCCGCCGACCTGTGGGCCCTCGGCGCCACACTCTTCAACGCGACAGAGGGCAGACCGCCGTACGAGGGCCCGGACCACGCCACCGTCCTGCTGACCCTGCTCACCCAGGACCCGCCGGCTCCCGTGCGCGCGGGTCCGCTCGCACCAGTGATCACGGCGCTGCTGCGCCGTGATCCGGAGCGGCGTCTGAGCGCCGAGGAGGTCGCCGACCGGTTCGCGGAGATCCTGCGCGAGGAGCCCGACGGCGCGACGGCCAGGGCCGCCATCCCCCAGAGACCGGCCATCGCGCCCGCTGCCACCGAGAAGCCGGCGGTGAGCGAGAAGCCGGCCGCGCCGTCGCCGCCGAAGACCGCCGGCCCGGCTCGCTCGGACGAGGACTCTCCCGTACGGAAGGTCCCGCCGCCGCACCGGAATTCGGACCGGGATCCGCGGATCCCTCCCGTCGACGCCCTGCCTCACCGCCCGCCGCCGGCCGTCAGACCCAGCCGAGTCCTGGCCATCACGGCACTCGTCGTCCTCGGCCTCACCGTGCTGTACACCGGGATCCATGCCGGCTCGGGCCACTCGCCCGCGAGTGCGCCCGCCGCGACGCCGTCGGTCCCGCTGGGCGATCCGCTGCCGACCGAGTCCGGGCCGCCCACCGGGGGCGAGCCGCCGGATGACCCCGATGGTTTCGACCAGACGGCGTTCAGCCCGGACGGCGACGCCGTGGTGTTCGGCGGAAGCTCTGAGGTCGTGCGGGTGTACGACACCGCCACCCGCAGGCTACGGCGCTCCTGGAAGACCGACGGCGAGATCCAGGCGCTGACCTTCAGTCCGGACGGCCGCACCGTCGCCGCCGCCCTCGACAGCGGGTCCGTCGACACCTGGGACCTCGCCACTCGTCACAAGCATGAGTACTCCGGGATCGATGAGGTGGTCGACGCGCTGGGATACAGCTCCGACGGCCGGACCCTCACCGCCGTCGGCACGAACGGTCACATCGCCATCTGGACCGTCCGTACGGGAAGGCGCGTCGCCAGCACGATGCCGTCCGGCTGCCTCGGCACGGCGTTGAGTTCGGACGGGTACGACGTCGCCTGCGGCTACTACCAGAGCGAAGGCGGCGGCAGCGGCATCTTCATCTGGAACGCCAAGGAGAACAGGCAGCGCACCTCATGGCCTGGGGCCGAGCCTGACGGAATGGCGTTCAGCCCCGACGGCAAGACCATCGTGTTCTCCAGCACGCGTGACGGCCGGCTGGAACTCTGGGACGTGGCCTCCCACACCAAGACCATCGAGTTGCACAGCTCCTGGGTGGCGCCCGACGGCCTCTGGACAGCGCCCGAAGGCGGGCTGGTGTTCAGCCCGGACGGCCGGACCCTCGCCGTTACCTCGACCGACTCGAGCGCCGACTCGAGCACCGACGAGGACATCATCGATATCTGGGAGATTCCCGGCGCCAAGAAGACGTCGGCGTTTCGGCTCATCGACACGCCGAAGACGCTGGCGCTCAGCCCCCGCGGCGACATGCTGGTCATCGCGGAGGGGCATGGCACGCTGTGGAATCTGCCGGCGCAGAAGCAACTCGCGTCCTGGACCGGATAACGACCTCCCGGCGCTCTGAAACGCTGGGCTCGACGCTCAGTTCGGAAGCGGGACGGTGAGCCTCCTCTCCAGGCCGGCGATCGCCTCCGTGACCGCCGCCCGTTGCCGGCGCAGGCCGGTACGCCGTTCGAGCAGATGCCGGGTGGCCGCCCGGAGATACGGGGTGGTCTCCTTCGGCGGCAATCCGCGCAGTGCCGTCAGCGCACGCTCGACATCGGCGAGATCGCCGTCGATCCGGCCTCGCCGGGCCACCTCGCGGGAGCGGCTCGCGGCGTCGGCGGTCCAACCCCGCAGCGTCTTGATCACCTGGTTGAGCCGCCTCTCCTGCTGCGCGAGCTGGTGCGCCGCAGCCGTGATGTTGGCGTTCTTCCGGGACGCGGGCAGATCATCGAGTTTCCGCCGTGCGTCGCGGACCGCGCGGAGGCGGCGGGTGGCAAGGGCCAGCGACCGGGGGACCGTCGCGGAGCGCTGCCGGATCAGGGCCTCAACCCCGATCGGCCGTGCTCGCGTGGACGGCACCGCGGCCCGCGCGGGCCGGACACCGGTTCCGGCCCACGGCCGGTCGGCGGACGCGAGGCCGATGAGGAGCACGAGAGCCGTCAGCCCGACGAGCGCTCGCCGAGACGCCGGCCGCTCCAGGATCCGCCGCGTGCCGCCGAGGACCCCGGCCGACGTCGACCGGCACCGGCGCTCGATGCGCGAACGCACTCGCCGCACCCCGGCCACCGCCGGCCGGGCAGGCAAGGCTGTTCTCCGGAAGGCCCGCAGCGGACCCCGTGCCGCGACGGCCCTGGGCCGCGCGATGCGTCCCGACGGCGCCTTGCGGGCCGACCGCTCCAGACGTCCCCTGCCGGAATCGCGTCCCACGCCGCCCGCCCGGGAAACCGACTGCGCCTGATGCTCCCCGCCGGAACCGCGCCCTACGCCGCCTGCCCGAGAAACCGACCGTCTCCTGCCGGTACCCGGCGTGGCTCCGGTCGCCTCCGGTGCCGCTCGGGCCGGGCGTCCCTTTCCTGCCTCGCGCTCCTTCCGCGCCGCGCCGGGCGCTTCGGCGGCGGTCGAGGCGGGCGAGGTGGCGCGTCTGCGGCGACGTGCTTCGGCACGGTGGTCCGGTGTGCAGTACAGCCGGGGCGAGCCGTCCGTCGTCGGAACGACCGGCCGGTCACATCCGGGAAGAGCGCAGGTACGCCCTGCGGTGGCCTTCGTCGACGTCACCGGCGATCACTCGGCCGGTGTGCGTGATGTGCGGATGTCCGATGGCCTGCGGTTCCCGACTGCCCCGTGCGGCCGATCCAGAACCTGACGCCGTGCTCGCCGGAACCGCCATGACGCCCGGTCGCACCGCAACCCGTACCGCGCCGCGAGCCCGCGTGCCGCTGCTCTCTCATCCGCTCCCCCGGATGGCCGGACACGCGTCGCGGCGTGAACGCCCTTCCTGCCGACGGCACGCTCGATGACACGACCGTCGGCGCGGGAGACGAGAGGATCTGCGGACCGGCGGGAGCTTGCGCGCGTCGCGTCTTCCGCGTCGCCTTCTTCACCGCCGCTTTCTTCGCCTTCTTCACGGCGTGCCTCTTGGCGGGCTGGGGCCGGCGGACGTGTGCCTCCGGGGTGCGGGCCGGACGTCCCGTGGACGTCGTCTGGGCGGCAGGCACGACAGCCGTGGCGATGTGCCGATGGCCCGTCGCCGGTTCGCGGTGCTTGTCCGGCTTGGGGGACTTATTCGGCTTCGGCGACTTGGGTGCCTCGCCGGCGCCGTTGTGGCCCGGCCGGGTGAAGCCGACGAAGCCGTCCGCCCTGCCCACGGTCACGTAGTTCTGGATCTTCACCGTCGTGCCCGTGTGCGGTGCGGCGATCATCGTGTGGCGGGCCGGATCCAGCACGATGCCCACGTGACCGGGACCGCTCATGCCGCGGTGATAGTCGAAGAAGACGAGGTCGCCCGGGCGTTCCTTGCCCTTGGCGATGCGATGGGTATGGAAGTACTGGACGTCGGAGGTTCGCGGAATCGAGACGCCCGCGGCGCGGTAGGCCTTCATCGTCAACCCCGAACAGTCGAATCCGCGCGGGCCGACGCCACCGTAGATGTACGGCTTGCCGATCTGTGCGCGGGCGTAGGCGATGACCTTGCGGCTGATCCGGGCCCGGACCGCGTCGGCCGAGTCGGCCTGCTGGGAGACGTCTTCGCTCGATGCCGGTTCGGCGCCGCGGCCGGGAGCCGTGGTGCCCTGTGCCAGCGTCCGCTCCAGCCTGGCGAGGTCCGCGGTGGCGCGGTCGTAGGTCACGGGCGAGGCTCCGCGAACTCCGGCGAGTTCGCTCCGGACCGTCTCCAGCGCACGCAGCGCGCTCCTGACCTTGGTCAGGTCGTTCTTGTCCTGTTGCCGCACCTGGCGTACGGACCGCTGGGGAGCCGCGCCGCCGTGATGCGGAGTCTTCGACGGCGTGACCATCTCGATCACGCCGGGGTGTGATGCGCCCGCGGCCAGCGCGGTGAACGTGGTGGCCGCGAGGACCGGCCACAGCACCGCACCCGGGCCGGGGCGCAGCCGGGCCGCCATACGGCGGAGCTTCGTGTGGTTCCACGGGAGATGGAGCCGGTTGAGAGGTAGGCGACGGGACATTGCTGCTCCTCGGGTGCGCGGCAACGCCAGGGCGTGGGCCTGCACCTGTCGACGACGGAACAAGGGGTCGAAAGAAGTGCAAAGCACGGGTGCTCCGCCAGGTCACGGCGAATGAGCACCATCCCGACGCGGCACGCCCACCACTTGTTCAGCAGCCGGCTCAACCGGATGACCACCGCGGACAGGTCACGCAGCGGTTCCGCCATCGCGCCGATGGCAGCTCACAGTCTGAGTAAAGATCCATCCCACGTCAAGTCGCACGGCGCAGGCGCTCCTTGACAGCGGAGCCCGCCGGGCTCATTCTTGGTCTTCGCATACCGGGTGTGTTGGGTGATCTTCCCTGACGCGCTCGAAGGCGGGTCGCCGGCCAGGCCGCGACGCGCGAGACGGCGGAATACCGCCCACTCTTCTGTTCTCCCTGCCCTCGGCGCCCTTCTGGCGTCATGACGCCCGACGCCGCATGAAGGCGCCGGCGCTGTCGGGCACCCCGACCCGGTAAGCCGACGAGGAGTCCTCCCGTGAAGAAGCCCTCCCCTCCCGCCCGCCGTACACGCGAATCAGACGACGACAGACGCTCGCCATGGCCGTTGCTCTTCCTCGTCGTCGCGCTCGTCTGCGGTGTCATCGCCGTGGGCATGTCGATAGGCCGGGACGGCGGCCAGAGCTCGGCCGCGCGACAGGAGCCGGTTCCGACCGCTCCGGCGACCCCCAAGGTCGCGCAGCACCGCAAGGCGCCGAAGAAGAACGCTCGCCCGGACAAGCCCGCGCCGGTGAAGGCGGCGGCGTACACGAAGGCCGCGGCCGGCACTCCGTACGCGAAGAAGCTGCGCGCCAACCAGGAACAGCGCCGGCTCGTCAAGAAGTCGCTGAGCACGATCGCGCGGATGCAGCAGACGATCACCGGCCGGTCCGGCACATCCTCGACCGAGCTGAAGCGGCTCGAGTCCCAGCTTCGCGCCCGAGACAAGAGCCTGGCCGCGGAGCAGACCCGGCTCGTCGCCGCCGCCCGCTCGTGGAAGACCGCTCACGCAGCCGCTCCGAAGAAGGACTCGATCGTCCTCGCCGGCGACGACGAGCCCACCGGAAAGGCGAAGAAGAAGACGACGACCGCCGACTCCGACTCGGCCGGCAACCCGCTCGCCGACCTGACCGACTCGGCCGGCGAGCCGCTCGCGAACCTGGCCGACTCGGCCGACGTACCGGTCTACGACCCGGCCTCGGACGACCCGGCCTCCAGCGACACGGCGACGGCGCAACGGCCCGACATGTGCGCCCTGAACGGCAGCGACGCGTCGGTGACCGGAGCGACGCCGCAGTACTGCACCGTCTGCTCACGGCGCATCCCGCTGAACGGTGACCTGACCGATGACGTCTCCTCCGCGCGTGACGACGCCACCACGGCCGTGCCGCGGATCTGCGTACCGGTCTCCGACGGCAGCGACACGACGACGGCACCGACCTCGTCGGTCTCCTCGCGCAACGCCGGCGTGTGCCTGATCAAGGAGGGCGCCTCCTCGGACGGCACCCCGACGACGCTGCCCCAGCGCTGCGTGCCCTGCCCGGCCGACGCGTCCCAGCAGGGTGTCACCTCGGCGACGGCCGGCCTGGAGGCACTCGAGTCGCTGCGGCGAGTGTGCGCGGCGCTCGATCCCTCCCAGGACACGGTGGACGAGGACGGGACGGCGGTACAGCAGAGCGACACCTCCGCCGGGACACGACAGGTCCTGCTGTGCCCCGGCGACAACGGTTCGTACCGGCCGTGCGCTCCCTGCCCCACCTCGCAGCGGCAGGCCGGCGGCGTGATCGTCCCTCTGTGCCTCCTGAACGGGGACACGACCTACTCACCGGACACCTCGGGTCAGGACCTGTCCGGTGCGACCCGGTCTCCGTACACGACGCCCGATCGGGCGTCCACGCCCGACACGATCCCGTACGGCTCGCCGTCGGACGACGGCCGGCCGTCCGCCTGGCAGGACAACAGCTGAATGCAGACCCTGGAACTGATCCGGCTCGTGCTCGGCACGCTCGCGCTGGTCTTCGGCTGCGCCGGCGCGCTGAGCCGATGCCGGATCAGTTCCGCCCTGGGCGCGGTGGCGATCGCGGTCGCCATGGCGCTTCTGGTCGGTGACCTCGCCGTACCGACGAGACTGACCGGTCCACGCACGGCACGGGCCGACACGGTGTCCTCCACGGGCCGGCCCGTCCCCGACGACGTGAACCGGCTCGGCACCGAGCTGAAGAAGACGATCGGCCGGTTGAACAAGGAGGCCGAGCGCGAGGCCTCGACGCCGGAACCCGAGGGGGACGAGCTGCGGCGAATGCTCCGACGGCTCGCACCGCCGGGCAAGGACACGGACGCGCCGGCGAGGTCTTCGGCGGACCGCGAGAACGCGACGGGTGGCGGCGACGCCCCGCCCGCGCGCACGCGCGACGACGACGCGGGGCTCGACCGGCTCGGCGACGACATCCTGCGGACGCTTGCCGCGGCCGGAGTCGTCATCACCGACGACACCGCGCTGGCGATCGCTCGCGAGCTGAGGCCCCGGCTGTCGCCGACGGCCCTCGCCGACGCCCGGCAGCGCGTCGCGCTCGCGAAGCGGGTGGCCGCCGCCGTCAGGACCCTGCGGCTCGCGCCGGACGCGCGCTTCCGGTTCACCGCGGCACAGATCGCCCAAATCGTCGCGTTGACCGGCGGCACCGTGAATCCGCCCCAGGCGCCGCGACACGTGGCGAACGGCGAACGGGGCAGCCCCGGCGTCTCCGTGTCGACGCGGGCGTACGCCTCACGGATGAACCCGCGGCAGCCGCAGCCGCGGACCGTACGGCCCGCCGTGGTCCGGCAGGCGCAGACGGTGCGGGTCTCCTCGTCCGCGCCCGTCCGCGGCGGCGCGGGGACCTCGGCGGCGCCGGCCGTACAGTCGCTCCAGGCGGTGGAGCAGGAGATCCGCCGGCAGGAGGCACTGCTCGGACAGGATGACGCGAGACTCGACGCGCTGAGGGCCGAGGCGAACCAGTGGGCGCCCCTCACCGACGCGGCCGAGTACGTGATGGCGCTGCACGACTTCCGCACCGGCCTCCGGGGGGAGGCGTCCACCGCCCTGGCCGAGCTCCGGCGCGCACTCGCGGGGAAGGCGTCCCGGCGGCGGCGAGGGGACCTGGCCGCCCAGGCCGAACACGCGATCGGTGCGGCCGACCGGCTGGCACGGCTGGAGGCGCGGGCGGCCTCGGAACCGCTCCCGGCCGATCTGGAGAAGCGGCTCTCCGAGATCACCGCCGGGATGCCGGCGGATGCCGCCGCGAAGATCCACTACACCGTGGCGGTCCACCACTGGTTCGAACGGCGGGACCCCGCCGTGACCGGCGTGTGGAAGCTGAGACAGTCCTCCGGCAGGCTTCGGCTGACCGGCTACGATCCGGCCGGCGCCAATACGGCCACCCGTCTGAAACCGCTGCGAAAGCACATCACGGCCATCGGCGTGCGGTTGACGTCGGCGCGGCTGCGCCGTGACGCCGCGCGGACCGCCGCGCTCGAACAGCAGCGGGCCGCCGCCCAAGCCCAGATCTCCGCGGTCACGGCCGCCGCCCGGCGCCGGTCCGTCACGGCCCGCGACCTGAGCCGCTACCGCCGTACCGCGGTCCGCAGAGCGCACACCATCGCCGACGAGGTGGCCCGCCGGTTGGACGAGCCGCCCCCACGGATGTGGCCGAACCAGGGCGACCTGGCGGCCGTCTCCCAGCTCCCCGCCCAGGGGCCGGGCGCCGGTCTCGCCGCCGCGGAGACGGTCCGGCGGCACAGAGACGGCTTCGTCCGGCAGGCGAAGGCTCTCCACCAGGCCATGGAGACCGTGAGCCGGCTGACCGGCCGAAGCCGCCTGACCAGGACCGAACGCAAGGAACTCGGCCGAGCGCGTGACCGGGTGGAGCTGCTCTCCCGCTACCTGTCCGCGTGGACGCTGGACCCGGTGACCGCGGAGCCGCGGCCTCCGGAGAGCGTGTTCACGGTGCCCGCGTACGGAACCGACCCCAGGACCGGCAAGAAACTCGTCGTCGCCACGATGGACGAGCGGCGCGACAACGTCGAATCCCCGGTGACCGCGCCCGGCGACATCGAGTCGTGGGGCGGCATCCACGCCACGCAGGTCAGCGACACCAAGGGCCACTATCTCGTGGCGCGTGCGGTGCCCTGGTGGCCGTTCGGGGGGTTGCTGCCGGTGTGGAGCAACGACAGCGCGAGGTTCGACGCCGAGTTGCGGTATGCCGGAAACCACTATTCGTACACGAAGAAGTTCGCGTTCGGAAAGGCGGAGCTGCGCAGCCTCACCGAGATGACGCGTTTGGGCGGTGACCTGCTCAAGGGGCCGTTCGTCCTGCCGGGATCACCGATGACCGGCGTCCCGTTCGGCTCTCTCGACCTCACCTCGCATGTGCCGGTGCCCCTCGGCAAGGTGCAGGTGGCGCTCGGCACCTACCTCAGCCGGGAGTCCGGGCTGCTGCTGCCGGGGTCCGACGACGTCTTCGCCTACCCCGGCAAGGTCAGGCTGGTCGTCACCAAGGGCGATACCGAGATCCCCGACGGCCGTCCCGCGGAATGGACCCACTCCGAAGAGGCGACCGGCAAGACCCTCGTTCCGGAGAGCCCCGGACCCCGCTGGGCGGCCCCTCAGCTGAAGAGCGGCGCCGGAGCCCAACTGGTCGTGGTCCGGCCCATCGACACACGCGACCTGGTGGCGCTCGGAAACTGGATCGCGGGACTCCTCGGTCACGCTCACGGTAGCGCCCCCCTGCCCGCCCAGCCCATCCTGACGACACCACCGGCCGACCCGGCCCACCAGGTCGGCTCGGTCGGCTTCGTCGTTCAGGTCCAGTACACCGGTGAGGCGAAGAACCAGATCAGGACCCAGCCGGCCGATCCCAGGACGAAACGTCAATGGGAGATCGGCGTCGGACGCGAGGTGGTTCTCTCACCGTTCATCGCCGTCGGCGGCTCGCCCGTTCCCATCCCCTACACCTCCTGGGCCATCCCTCCGTACGTCGGCAACATCACCGGCGTTCCGGGCAACGTGGTCTTCGGCGAGAAGGTCGGCACCGGCCAGGATCTGGCGGCCGGGCTCCTGGCGAAGATTCCCGGCATCGGCGAGGGCAGGCGCAAGGAGATCGAAGAGGCGCTCACCCGTGCCCTCGCCGAGGCCGAGCAGCAGGCACTCGACCAGGAGGCCGCCATCCGGCAGGCCCGCGACTGGCTGCCCGATGGCTCCGCCCCGCGGACCCCCGCCGTCGTACGCCGGATCGGGCAGATCGCGACCGCCGACCGGCGCGACGTCACCCTGTCCCCGACCCGCGCTCATGCCCTGTCCGTGGACGGCACCCGGTATCGCGTCTACTCACCACGCACCAGGACCACTCCCCAGGACATCGCCGTGGGCGCCGTCGCCAAGAATCGTGCCGCGGGCCCGGGCGGTCTCCCCGGCCTGATCGTCAACCTGACCGGTCTGGCGACTCCGGTCGACACCCGGCAGGTGATCGACGCCCTCCGCGCGAGACATGCCCGCCTGCCCGCCGATCTCGTCCTCGTCGACCAGTCCGGCGCGTACATCCAGGTGTCGCGGGCACCGCCGTCACCGGCCGTGACGCGGGTCGCCCGCGGGCTGGAGGCGTCGGGACGCCAGGTCGAGACGCGACCCAACGCGACCCTGTACGGCGAACCCGTCCTCCTCGTCGGTGGTACGCCCTACGGCGTCCACCACGTGTCCGGAGGCGCCACGCCGGTCCAGGTCGCCGAGGCCGCCGCCAACGCGTACACGGACCGTATCGAGGGCGCGGTCCCGGGCAGCGCCCGCCGGCCCGGCCTCCTGATCGACCTGTCCGGCGCCGACCCGCAGGTCACCGTGGGGGCGCTCACCGAGGCCCTCGCCGACTACGTCCCGGACCTACCCGACGAGATCCTCGTACTCAAGCAGGACGGCACCCCGGCCGCCGTTCCCCACCACCGCCTCCAGGAACTGCACGACCGCTACATGTCCGGGCTCGCCGGGCTCACCACCGTCAACGGCGTTCTGTACGTCCCGCACGAGATCCGCGTCGAGCGCGTCTTCGGGCTGAGCGGCCGGCAGCGACTCACGCAGGAGATCGGGAGGGCGCTGACCGCGTACGAGCGGGCCGCCGGCGGCCTGTCCCCCGGCGACACCCGCCCGCGCGGTCTGCTCCTCGACCTCACCGGTGCCCCGAACTCGATCTCACCGGCCGATGTCGTCACCGGGCTCGACGACTACGTCGGCCGGCTCCCCGCCCATGTCATCGTCCGCCGCGGCACCACCGACACCGAGTACCGCGTCGATCGGCACGCGGATGAGATCGTGCGCGTCCCACGGGCCATCGGCGATGTGAAGGAGGTCCGGAGCACGGAGCCGGACCTCTCCGGCCGCGCCCAGCGAACGAACGCCGAAGACCAGCCCCTACCGCCTGCCGTGCAGGACCTCCGAGGTCCGCTCTCGAACTCCTCGGATCCGCAACGGGCGGGGCTGCCGTTGCAGGAATGGTTCCTCGGACCGATCGACAATGTCACCGGGGAGCTTCTCGACCGTGGGCCGTTCACGGACGCGCCTCGGCTGAGCCGACGCGAATTCGAGTATCTTGTCACCTGGCTGACCGCTCACGCCGACGCCGCGGCAGAGCTCGGATCGGCGCGGGAATTCGGCGTTTTCGCGGTACCCACCGCACGGTACATGGATTCCACCAGTCCATTCCCGTGGTGGATCAGTTTCCGCATGGGTTCTACGGGGGCGATATACGGCCCCAGAGGCGGCGCCGGCCTGTTCCACAACCAACCGAGCGGCTCTCTCGAGCCAAGTGGCCGGGACGATGGTGGCGGGGATCTGGGCCACCTCAGGAAGACGCCTGTCGAGTTCGCCTACCTGATGGCGCGGGACTACGACGACTGGTCGACCGTCCGTTACGACCACGACGGCGAATACTCGGTCATCGACGGCCCGCTGACGCTGCCGCGAAACATCGACACGGCTTACCGGATGAGGCCGCTCGAAAGAAGGCTTGCCGACCTTCGCGGAGCACGGACGGCGGTTCTCCACCTTCAGCACAACATCCGGTCCAAGCTGTCAGGCCACTCCGGCACACTGAGATACGGCTACGAGCTGAAGTCCGGAATCGCCAGGCTCGAAAGGCTGGCAGCCGGCGAAGAGGTCGACGACTTCACCGTGACCAGCGAAAAGGAACGCCGCAGGCTGGCGTCAGCGATAAAGGCTTTCAAGAAGTCACTGGGAAGATCTCCGCGTCTGCTTGATCGACCGAATCAACATTGGATGATCAAGTTGATGGACCGGTGGCTGGCCGGCCTCGACGAGCAGATCGAATCGATCCAAACGTCTCTGATCTCGGATCATCCCTTTGCCGAGCCGCTGGATCTTCCCGATTCCGACGTCGACCGCCGGTTGCGCGAACTCACCCGTCAGGTCCACTCCGGCGCGAAGACCTTGCGCACGGTACGTCTGGCCACCGGGTTCCTTCTCCAGATCTTCGACCGGGCCGAGAGAAACGTCCGGGTCCCCTATGACTTCCATTTGATCAACAGAGACGAACGAGAGGCCTTCGTTCAGGCGCTTCGACGCGACATGATCGGCCTCAAGAACATCAGAAGCAAGGATGACCCACAGCGTTCGTTGGCCGGCCGGCTCACTACGGTCGTGTCGCGATCGAAACAGCCCGGGCCGCTGAGCGAAAGCGATAAAAATGTACTGCTCGATGCGTTGATGGAGTTCGAGCGGTTCGGCGACGAGCAGGAGGAGAGTTTCCGGCGCCTCCTCGACCAGTGGCAGAGCCTTGTGCACGGCCGCTCCACCCGGCCGCCGGCGGCGCGCGTCGCCCCTCGTCTCGATGAGTCCGTACGCCCGCAGGTCAGAGCCTTGATAGCAGACACCATGAAGGCCAGGCGGCGGGCGATGAGAACGAAGCCGGTGGACCTTCCGCTGGACCTGCGGCGTGACTCCCAGCTCACCGATGAGGCCGACAGGCAACTCGAGTTCGAGCAGAGCCTGGTCGATCGCATCAACCGCATCGCCGACGAACTCGAGCGCTCCCCGGACGAGGTGACGACTCATGTCGCCCGTTTGAGCAATGAGCTCGATCTGGCCATCAGCCGGTACGAGCTTTTCAGCGAACTCGCCGGGGAGAACCGCGCCGTGGAGTTCGCTCTCAGCCGGAAGAACCCCACTCGCGTCGTCACCCAGACGCTGAGGTGGGTGAACCGCTGGAACGCGCAGATCGAGGCGGCGCGGTATCGCGCGAAGCGCACGGTCCCGGGGTGGTCGTTCGGCGATCCCCTCCCGAACCAAGATGCGAGGACGACGGGCGATCTCCCCTTCGCCTCCCGCACCGCGGGGGCGACCGAACCCATGGGTGACGCCTCGGCACGGGGTTCGAACGCCCTGGACGGTGCGTCGAACAGGAGGATCCGTCAGTGGTATCTGGACCAGATCGCCCAGCTGGGACGTGTCGAGGACGCCATGCGGGCGGAGGGCAGGTCCGAGGAGGAGATCGCACGGCGGCTGGTCGGGCTGCGAAACGGCTTCAGAATCGCGGCCCGCGCCCAGATGCCGGACCCGCGACAGGTCGAGGAACTGGAAGCACGCGACCTCGAGGAATACGGCGACCCCGCCGGCCCGACCGCCGACCAGCTGTACGTCAAGTACGGTTCGTGGCGGGGAGTGCTCGACGCGGTCTACCGGACCGATGAGCGGTTCGATCTGCTTCGCTTCGGCGTGACGGGCCCTGTCGAGCCGTACCTCGATTTCGCGCATCCGGCGAACGGCGAGGCCGGACTCACGCTGGAGCGTCGCGTGCTCGGGTTCGTCGATGTCAACGGCGATCTGCTGTGGCGCGACGGGCCGGACGGACGCGAACGGCTGAGCGTCGCGGAGACCCAGGCCGCCCTGAACACTCTGGTGCGGCACGCCGAGCTCAGCAGCGAGATCGGCGATCCCCGGGAGGTCGCCGGGAGCCTGGAGAAGCAGACACCGGGCGGAACGGTCTCCACCCTGAGGCTGGCCGGGCCGACGGCGGCGGGCGTCACCCTCCCCAGCGACAAGGAGTACGTCCACTTCCATCCGCTGGCCGGCGTACGTCACGGGGCTCTGGCCGGGCCGTCGTGGGCCGACCTCCGCCATGCGAGCTACGCGCGGCTCGGCTTCTCCACGGTGTTCGAGAAGCACACCGACGAGCGTGGTGTCCCCTGGAGCGGGACCGTCTTCGTCGCCAACCGCAGGGGCGATCCACGCACGGGCGACCTGGCCGTCGCGAACGACTTCCAAGCGCTCGTCCGGACCGACCCGGCGGCCACGGCGCTGCGGAGCAGGCTGCTCGACATCAGAGCGCAGCAGTACGCGATCAAGACCGCGATCGCCTTCCTCGGTGAAGACACCGGGCGGTCCACGAGCGGGACTCCGCCCATCGACAACCTCATTCCGCTGATGGTCGTTCGCGGCCTCACGCGCCACTACTCCGACCATCCGGAATCCGGCTCTCCTCATGTGGCAGCCGGTGTCTCCGCCGCCGACTGGACACGACTCGACCAAGCCCTCGAGGCCGCCGCCGGACGACCCGGACGCGACGGGGCGGACCCGACCGCCATCGAGGACGGGCTGGTCATCATGAGGCGTTGGCTGCGTGCCTTGGCCGAGGACCGGACGGCGACGGGACGGGAGTACCGGCAGCGGATTCAGGAGCTCCTCGACCAGGCGCGGGGACAGGCCCTCTACGCCGGCCGGGTGACCGGCGTGCCGCAGGACGTGCGCGAGAACGTCGTGGCGCTGGACCGCCGCCGCACCGAACTCGGCGGGAAACTCGACCGTATCGCGCGCGCCAAACGCTACCTGGGCACCCTGCAGGCCGAGGCCGTCCTTCCCGGCGGCGACACGGGCCTGCCGTACGAGCGCGGCGTCGCACACGCCTACCATCCCACTCTTCACGATCAACGGGACGCGCTCCTGTCCCTCTACCACGACCTGGCCGGGCTGGGGGCGGGCGACCAGATCCTCACGCTGTTCCGCGACGCCGATGCGGGCCGGTACGACCAGCGGGCGGCAGGGCAGGTCTTCGCCGCCCTCGACGCGCTGGAGAACCGGATCAGCGGCCCGTTCGACGCATTGACCGAACAGATACGCGCGATCTTGGCGCCCTACCCGAAGCAGCCCTCCCGCATCGTGCCGCAGGCCGTTCCCACGATCAGCCGCAGGCGCTACACGACACTGCTGGCGCGGCTGGCGAAGGCGGACCCCGGGCGAATGACCGCGACCGTGTCACTCCAGCGTGTGCTCGCCCAGCGGATCTACCTGCGGGCCGGTTCCACCGCGGTCGCGCTACGGCGGGAGGAGGAGGCCGCGGGCCGCACCGGCCGGCCGAGCGCCGCCGTCGCCCAGCTTCGCTACACGCTCGAGGTCTCCGTCGCACAGTTCTCCTATCTCGAAGCGCATGTCGGAGACGAGGCGGCGACGGAGGCGCTCCTGCGCGACCAGGTCCCCGACGCGTTGACGTCCGGCACCCGCGCCGCGATCGCCGCGCAGGACCAGCGGCGCGCGGTGTACCGGGACTGGCTGGCCCGGATGGGCGCCGGCGACTCCGCGGGCGAGAACACCGGTGGCCGCCCACCGGTGTCGGACGGCGGCTCGGCGGCCCGTGCTTCTCGTGCGGCGAAACCACCGTCGTTCCAGCGGTCCGTCGCCGCCGTGCGTCCCGCGACAGGCGATGCGTCGGCCGCCGCGCGAGCGCGGTTGGACGCGGTGATCGCCGGGTTGCTCGGTGCGGACGGAGACCCCGCCCGGCTCGAGTCGGCGGCACGGGCACAGGCGAATCTGATCGCCGAAAGGCTCCGGCACGAATTCGCGGCTCAACGTACGCAGGAGGCGAAGGCCGAGGGCGACCGCTCACACAAGACCACGAACAAGGCGATCCAGAAGGCGGCGAAAAAGGCAGCGCAGACATTCCGTCGCCATGCCGCGCGGCGGATCACTCTCGCCCTCGCCGTCGAGAGGGGCCGGCAGGACGGCATCGCACGGGCTCGCGCGAATGTGGAGAATTGGAGCGACTCGCAGGATTCCCTGCTGCGAAACCTCCTCCGTGACGTGCCGGGTGACCGGCAGCGCGCCAGGCACATCGCCCAGACCTATTCCTCCACCGAGCGTTTCCACCGCCGTGATCTGCGTAGCGCCGCGAATCGGCAGGCGCGGCGCTGGTACCACGAGTTGATCCGTCAGTACCTCGCCCAGGGGTTCTCCGCCCGCGAGGCCACCGCGCTGGCCCGCGATGCGGCACTGAGCTACCGTGACGCGGCCTACCGGGAGATCGACCGGCTGCTCGCGCGAGAGCGCGCGCAGGTCACTGAGGCGTTGCGGGCCGAGGGCGTGGAGTTGCCCGATACCGCCGCGTCCACGAACAGCGCGCCGACCGGCCGGGCGAACGAGCCGCGGACCGGACCGTTCGACACCGGACCGGTACCGCCGGTGGATGTTTCGCTGGCCGGAGCCGCGACGGCGTGGCGAGCGACCCAGCCTCAGGTACAGCAGATCGTCTCGGCCGCCCGGCAGGAGTTCCAGGACCAACTGCGGCAACGAGACGACAGCCGACCGTGGAACGAACCGGCCGCATGGATGCGCGCTCGGGCCGGCAGGCTCGCCGAGGACGTCTTCCGCGCCTACCAGGACGCCGGCCTGCCCGAGGACCTCGCCCGGCGCGAGGCCGCCCGCACGTCGGCCTTCTTCCTGGAAACGGCCGCTGAACAGGCGCACAAGGACGTCGCCCATGCTCTGGAACCGCTGACCGGCCAGACGGACGCCGATCAGTTCGCGGCCGAGACGGGTACGGCGGATGACCTGGCCGAACTGTTCAGGCGGTCTTCCGCGCAGAAGGATCTCGTGCCGGTGAATGCCGAGCGCCCGGCAAGCACCGAAGTTCCTCATCAGGCGTCGCCTCTCAGCACCGACGACGTCGCGGCCCGATCCCCGGCGGAGGACAGGCCGCAAGGAGGCGACGGTCGTACGCCGATCGGCCAGGCGACATTCGAAGACTGGTTGCATGGCCAGTTCATGCGGCAGGACGCCCTACTCGACGACAGGGCACAACCGATCGTCGATGCGGCGACATCGGACATCAACGCGATCGTGCGGGAAAACCTCGGCAAGCTCGGCTGGCAAGACCTGAAGGACCTCGTGATCAGCCGGAGCCGGCAGGCGTACACGGAGTTGGTGCGCCTCTACGGTGAGGCGCATACCGCGCAGGAGGCCCGGCTGCTGGCCACACGTAAGAGCGTGGTGACGCTGGATCCGCTGTACGGCGATGCCGTGCGGAAGACCTACGGCGACGATGTCGTGTTCGGCCGGACCTCGGCCGACGATGGTGCTGCGCTACAGGAGCCCTCGCAAGAAGGGACCTTCGCGGCCTTCGACGGCGGCTCGGTCGTCGACGAGTGGCTTCATGACATCAACACCGGCCAGAACGCGATCCTCGACAGCGCCTCCGAAGACATCACCAGGCTGAAACAACAAAGCGGCGCACAGGCCGGATCCTCGGCCCTGAACAGGATGGTTCAGGCACGCAGCGGACAAACGTTCCAAGACCTGACCGACCTCTACGAACGAGCCGGTTTTACCCCGGACTATGCGAAGCAACTGGCCGCCGAGAAGACCGCGACCACACAAGAGTCGCTGTTCGGTCCGTCGTCCGGGTGGGTCGAGGGAGATGTCACCGTGCTTCCAGAGAACGGACCGAGTGACTATACGATCAAGACCAATGCCCTCATGAGGCCTGTGCCGCCCGAGAGCGGCGGCGCGTTCGATGACGTCTCATCTTCAATCAGGTTCGGCAAGACCGGAGAAGTCTTCGGCTCGGTCGGCAAGGTCCTCGGCATCGCAGGTGAGGCCCTGGATCCGCTGTTCGCCCTGGGCACCGTTTACAGCACCGTGGACAACATGGTGAACGACGGAAATCGGTGGGCGTATCTGTCCGCCCAGTCGCAAGGCCGGCAGGACATGGCGGGACGTTCGGCGGCGTGGGGGCAGGATTTGCCCGATACCGGGCTTCCGCATCGCGCCGAGAATCCGTTCGCTCCCGCGCCCGTCGTGAACCGGGCACAGCAGTCGGCATTGTTGGCGACGGCGGTGTCGACGGCGGCGCAGGACGGCATCGACTCCCCGAGAATCGTGTGGAACTACACCACGCCGAGGTACAAGGACAACTTTGGTGACTGGCTCGGCGGTGAGCCCTATGCCGCTACGGGTGACGCCGGCAACGACGCGGTCTGGAACCGTTTGACGGTCGAAATACTGTTGAAGAATCCGCAGGCGGTCTCGCTGGCGAACCACCCGTGCGTCACGGACCCGAACTCGTGTTCGGCCGAGGAGCGAGCGGCCGTCACCAAGGCGTTCGACGACCTGGAGGCCGGCGCACACACGCGGGCGCTGGCCTGGGTGATGGATAAGTATGGTGACCAGGATCTGGCGAAGTTCAAGGACCCGCACTACAGCGATGAGTACTACGGCGTCATCGGGCAGGCGGTCGCGAACGGCCAGGGCAAGGTCATACCGCAGCAGATCGCGCAGATGTACAACTCGGCGTCGGACGCGGACAAGGCCAAGGCGCGCCAGTATCTCCAGCGGATGGCGACGCAACGGACCGCGACCGCCCAGCAGTGGCAGCGGTGGGGAGTGCCGCAGAACGCGATCGACCTGCTCGGCACCGATCCACAGGCCGCCACGTGGCAGGCGCAGGCAGCGCTGCGGACGCGTTATGGCGCGGTGGCGGCGCAGATCGACAACGCGACGCGGGTGTTCACCCCCGACCCGAGCAAGAACGCACGGCAGAACGCCGCGGCCTACCGAGAACTCACGGCGAGTTCGCCGGCCGCGTCGGGCCGGGGCGGGTCGTCGGTCTACACCTACGACTGGACGAAGTCGCCGCAGCAGAACGCCACGGCCTATGCCGCGATGGACATGGCGCACCAGGGCGCACCGGTCGCCGGTGTACCGGTGTTCGAGCCGACGTCCGGGTCGCTGGTCTCCGCGCTGACGTACCGGCCGAGCGGCGTGGGCGGTGCCGGAGAGCCCGTCTACACCTACTCTCCGATCGACCCTCAGACGGCGACCTTGGCGCTGGGGCACGACCTGAACGTCCAGGCCCAAGGTGCCGACTGGCGGTTGCAACAGCAGGCGAACACGCTCGCGTACGAAAAAGCGCTCCAAGAATTCGTCGCCCAGGGAAAGCTGTTCAAGGCGAGCGACGGCAGCTACTACTATTACGGAACAGCGGCGGCGAACAGCGCCAACCAGGCGGCATTCGCTGCGGCGAACACGAAGTACGCGCGGTCGTATTACGACCAGCTGAACACGGCGTACCAGACGAAGCTCTATCACGCGATGGTGCTGGCATCGCAGTTGCCATGCCTGTCCGGAGAGTCCGCCACGGACTGCGTGGGCCGCCGTGAGGCCTCCGCCAAGCAGCTCGCCGACGACGCGAGCGTGAGCGACGCCGACATCACCAGTGGCGCGGCGATATCGAAGATCACGCCGACGGGCGGAGAGCAGAAACTGATCCACCAGAACGGCGGCGACACCGTCCAGTCCTCCTCACAGACGTCGCAACAGCAGGACGCCGACACGATCTGGAAGACCGGCACCCAGGCTCAGAAGGTCAAGTCGTACGCGCTCCGCTACCCCGACGTCCGAAAAGCGGTCAACGACGCCGACAAGGCCACCCAGCAGGCCAAGGCCGATCCCAGCGACCCGGTCGCCTCCGCCACGGCCGACGCGGCCGGCGCCGGCCTCGTCGTGGCCGTGAATCGGCACGACGTTGATGAGACGAGGAACAAGACGAAGATTCCGCCGAATCTTTCCACCGACGAGAAGAGCGAACTCTCCACCGAGACGACCAATGCCGCCGTCGCGCTGGGCAAGGCCTACAACGACGCCGAGGCGGCACAGCAACGGCTCGACGCGATCAAGGGAGCCGTCACCACTGTGGACTCCACCCACGCGGCGCTCGAACAGGCCAAGAAGACCTCGCAGTCGAACACGGACATCGATCCCGGGCTCGACCCCGGCGACAAGTCCGCGCTCGCGGACAACGCGCAGCAGAATCTCACCGACTCCGAGGAAGACTACCGTCACGCCCAGAACGCATTGAACTTCGCCGTTCATTCCGGGAAGGACGACGACCAATCCGATGGCGGCCCCAGCGGAAGCATCACCGACAACCCCGGCGCCCAAGGCCACTGCTGGCAGGACGGCAGTTGCGGCCACGCCAACGCCGACGGTGCCGATATCAACAAGGGCGCCAACTACGAACACGACCAGAACGGCCCGCAGGAGAACAACACCAACGGCGACGACGAAAAGACGGCCAACTACAACCACGACAACAACGGACCGCAGGAGAGCAACAACAACGACAACGGCGGCGACGCCAAGGACACCGGCGGTGGGACGAGCGGGCCTCAGCAGTCCTCGACACCTACGCCGACACCTACGCCGACCCCCACGCCGACGCCCACACCGACCCCGACACCGACCTCGACGTCGAACTCCAGCCCTCCCCCCGACAACACCGCCGAGAACTACAGCCACGACCAGAACGCCGACGTGAACAACCAGACCAGTTCGAACGGCGGTGTGGGCGCATCAGTGAGGTGAGGTGCTCGGGGCGGCCCCTGAAGTAACGCCGCCTCTAGTGGGGCAGCTCCGCGACGATGTTCGGGGCGAGCAGGTCCTTGGCCTCGGAGTACGGCAGGGTGACCGAGTAGAACGGGCACTCGCTGCCGACGTGCGACCACGTGACGTCCAGGCCCTTCGGGGTGAGGAACGGCGAGACGCGCGGTGGCTGTGGCCGTTTGGTGTTGAACGGCTGGCCCGGACGGAAGTCGGCGGGCTCCGTTCCTTCGGTGCACACCAGCGCGAGGTCGGGCTTGGTGGTGTGCGGCTGCACGCGTCGCATCAACGTGGCGATGCCGCTCGTGGTGGGCGTGCCGGAGGCGAACACCTGCTCGCCCGTCAGTGACTGCCCGGTGCGCAGGTCGACGGTTACGGTGACGTGCGGCAGCTCGAAGTCGAGCGGGTAGCAGAGCTCTTTCGGCAGCTCGTACCGTACGGTCACCAGGTGCGGGCCGCGCAGCCCGATCTCGGGCTTCGCCCCCAGCACGGTCGGCTTCGTGCAGGGCGGCTGATGCTTGGCGGTCATCTGCCGCATCTCGTCGACCGCCCATTCGAGCGGGGCGGCCAGCGCGGCGTTGACACGGCCACGCAGGGCGGCGTCCTTGCCGCCGCTCACCTGGACGTAGCGGGCGCCGCTCAGGTCGAGGCCGGTGACCGACCGGTTGTAGGAGGCCAGCTCCACGCGCAGCGGCGCCACGGCGGCCTTCTTCGGCTTGTGCTGGGTCAGCACGATCGCGGCGGCACCCGCACCGCCCACGACGATCGCGCCGGTGGCCACGGCCACCACCTTGGTCGCGACGTTGCCGCCGAGCAGTTTGGTCAGCACGCCGTGCCCGGCCTTGCCCGCCACCGCGCCGGCGTGGGCGCCCCCGCCCGGCGCCACCTTCGCGACGAGCATGGCGAACGGGAACAGCGCGGCCAGGCCGGCCGCCGCCTCGGCCAGACGCCGCCAGCCGTTGGACTCCCACTCCGGCCCGTACGCGGCGGTGGCCGCCTCCTCCAGCTCGGCGGCGAACTCCGCGGCACCGGGCGGACGGCCCTGCGGATGCTTGGCCAGGCCGCGTTCGACCAGCGCGCGTACCGGCTCCGGCACCTGGTCCGCGGGGATCGGGCTCATCGTGTGCTGCGCCCGGTACGCGGCCATGGTGTCCGCCCGGTACGGGGTGCGGCCGGTCACGCACTCGAAGAACACGCAGGTCGCGGCGTACACGTCGGTGGAGGGCGAGGCCGGCGCGCCGGCCCACTGCTCCGGCGCCATGTACGGCGGGGTGCCGACGATCTGTCCCGAGTCGCCGGAGCGCAGCGCGATGCCGAAGTCGATCAGCTTGCTCTGCCCGTCGCCGCCGACCATGACGTTGGCGGGCTTGTAGTCGCGGTGGACGACGCCCACACGGTGCGCGGCGCCGAGGCCGAGCAGCGACCCCTTCAGCACCGCGAGCGCGGCCTCCGGTTCGAGGTTGCCCCGCTCGTGGAGCAGGGCGCGGAGCGACACGCCGTCGATCGCCTCCATGACGATCGCCGCCCCCTGCGGCGTCTCGACGTAGTCGAACAGGCGCACCACGTGCGGGTCCTGTAGCCCGCGCAGCATCCTCGCCTCGGCGCGGAACTCACTGCGGAACTTCTCATCCGGCACGTGCAGGTACTTGATGGCGACGTGCGTACCCGAGGCGTCGTGCCGGGCGAGCACGACGCGGCCGAAGCCGCCCCGTCCCAGCTCGCGAAGGGAGGTGTATCCGTTGAGTGACCATTCGTCCACGCGGAGATCATGACGCATTCCGCGCCGCCTCGGTGGGAAATTCCCCGATCGGCAGGTTCCGGACAGGTAAACGTCAGCCGAAGGGGGTCGCGGGCGGGCCGCCGACGCCCGGGGTGACCCGGAAGATCCGGCCCGCGTCCGGCTCGGCCTCGCGCCGCTCCGCCGACAGGCCCTGCCGCGAGGTCGTCACGAACAGCGTCGCGCCGTCGGCGCCGCCGAAGCAGCAGCTCGACACGTTCGTCACCGGCAGCCGTACGACGCCCGCGAGGCGGCCCGACGGGTCGTAGCGATGCACCGCCCCGCCGCCCCACAGCGCCACCCACAGGAAGCCCTCGTCGTCGACGGTCATGCCGTCGGGGTGGCCGCCCTCGACCTCCACGAGCGGCCGGCGTCCGGAGACCGCGCCGGAGTCCTCGTCGTAGTCGAACACGTCGACGCGCCCGGTCGGGGTGTCGATGTAGTACATGAGGCGGTGGTCCGGGCTCCAGCCCAGCCCGTTGGAGATCGTCACGCCGTCCAGCACCGTACGGGGACGCCCGTCGAAGACGTACAGCGAGGCGATCGGGTTCGCCTCGTCGTAGTCCATCGTGCCGGCCCAGAACCGCCCGGCCGGGTCGCACTTGCCGTCGTTCATCCGGACGGGCGTCGGGTCGGCCAGATCCTCGGTGAGCGGCGTCACCCGGCCGTCCTCGTCGAGCTGGAGGAACGCCGTGCCGGCGGCGAGCACCCAGCCGCCCATCGCGCCCGGCACCGCGGCGCCGAGGGGCCGCCCCACGTCGTGGGAGCGCGGCTCGGTCAAGGTCGTCCCGTCGAAGCCGGCCAGCCACAGCCGCCCGGCCATGATGTCCACCCAGCCGAACCGGTCGCCGTGCCAGAACGGCCCCTCGGCGTGCTCGACCCGCACCGGCGAACAGGGCTCCGCCGTGAGTTCCATCAGAGTCTCCCGAGGGGACCGTCGCCTTTGGGCGGCGGGGGGATCGGGAGCGGGCGGGCCATCAAGGTCCGAGTGTGGCCTGGCCTGTCAGGTGTGCGCATCACAGATTTCCTGTTTCCTTGCTGGTTTGTCGGCGCCAGTCGATACCGTGGTGTTCTGGTTACCGAGCGTGAGGGGTGGGTGTGCGTAGGTCGTTCAAGTTCTTGTTGCGCCCCACCGGTAAGCAGGCCGCTGCGCTCAGGCAGTGTCTGGAGGACCACCGGGAGTTGTACAACGCCGCTTTGGAACACCGTCGTACGGCCTACCGCAGGGCGGGGGTGAGGGTGCGGTATGGCGATCAGTCGGCGGAGTTGAAGCACATCCGCGCCGGTGACCTTGATGGTCAGGGTCGGTGGTCGTTCTCTTCCCAGCAGGCCACGCTCCGCAGGCTGGACAAGGCGTTCCGTGCGTTCTTCGACCGTGTCAAGGCGGGCCGCACGCCGGGGTTTCCGCGTTTCAGGGGGCGGGGTTGGTTCGACACGGTTGAGTGGCCTAAGGACGGCGACGGGTGCCGGTGGGACTCCCAGCCCCACCACCGGACCGCGACGTATGTGCGGTTGCAGGGCGTCGGGCATGTGCGGGTCCATCGGCACCGGCGTGTGCTGGGCACGGTCAAGACGATCAGCGTCAAGCGGGAAGGCGCCCGCTGGTTCGTCGTGCTGTCGTGTGACGACGTGCCCACCGAGACACTGCCCGCGGTGGGCGCGGCCGCCGGGATCGACCTGGGAGTCGCGTCGCTGGTGACGACCAGTGATGGCGAACATCTGACCAACCCGCGTCACCTCGCCGTGACCGCCGGCCGTCTCGCGGCGGCACAGCGTGACCTCGCCCGCAAGAAACGGGGCAGTAAGCGGCGGCGTAACGCCGTCGCCCGTGTCGCCGCCCCGCACGCCAAGGTGCGGCGCCAACGCCTCGACAGTGCGCACAAGGCCGCGCTGAGGCTGGTCCGCGACCACGACATGATCGCGCACGAAGCGCTCAAGATCACCAACATGACCAAGCGGGCAGCGCCCAAACCGGACGGCGACGGCGGTCACCTGCCCAACGGCGCTGCCGCCAAATCCGGGCTGAACCGTTCGATCTTGGATGCGGGTTGGGGGGTGTTCCTGACGATCTTGTCGCACAAGGCTGAAAGCGCCGGTCGAGAGCTGATCGCGGTGAACCCTGCCAACACCTCCCGCACGTGCGCCGAATGCGGGCGTTGCGCGAAGGACAACCGCACCGCCCAGGCCGTGTTCCGGTGTACGGCGTGCGGGCACAATACGCACGCCGACGTCAACGCGGCGATCAACATCTTGAGGGCAGGGCTTGCCCTTCGCGACGCTGCGCAAGCGGCTTAGCGAGAAGCCGCTCCCATCAGGGAACGGAGGAGTCACACGCTGATCCTTCCCTCGACCGGCTTTCATGATCCTCCTCCGGTCGGCGGTCCGGGTCAGAAATGGAGGTAGTTGCCCACGCTGCTCGCGCTGACCGTGCGGGTGTCGTAGTTGTGCGCGCTCAGGTAGTTGTACTCCTCCAGCAGGATGGTGCCGTCGCCGTTCACCCGTGCGACGTAGGCGACGTGCCCGTAACTGCCGGTGTTCCACTGGGCGATGGCGCCGACCTTGGCGGTGTGGTCCATCTTGACCCCGGCGGATGCCGCGGCGCTGTCCCAGTTGTTCGCGTTGCCCCAGTGCACGCCCCGGTAGGAGTTGGTGAAGTCGACGCCGAGCCGCTGGCGGATCCGCCAGGCCGCGAACGACACGCACTCCCGCTTGTAGAAGTTCCAGGGGTCGGCCTGGCTGGAGGAGTCGGACTTGTAGGGGTAGTCGTTGGTCAGCGTCGTGATGCAGGGCGGGGCGACGGTCCCGTCAGAACCGGTGTAGACGTAGGCGTCCGTGACGTAGCCCGCCGGGCTGGTGATCTTGTCCCAGACGCTGCTGGTGCCGTACGTGCCGGTGATCGTCGTGCCGCGCGTCTGACAGGTGATCGTGACGGACTTCCCGTCCGCCACGCTGCCGACGGTCGGGTAGCTCGTGCCCGCACCGGAACGGACGGAAAGAGCCGTGCCACTCGTGTTGACCGTTCCGGTCGCCGCGTCCGCGGCCGTCGCGCCGAGCATGACGGCGCCGGCGCTCATCGCGGCCAGCAGGCCGCTTCGCTTGATCCACGCCACGTCGAACCCCTTTCGGTCGGGTATTCGATGTGACGGTAAGTCGATAATTTCCTAACTAAAAGCCTTGACTGTGACAAAATCACGGGTTCTGCGACTACTTCGCGCGCATGCCGTCGGCCATGACCTCGATGAGGCGGTCGGCCTTCCCGGGGTCGGTGACCTGGTCGACGGCCCGGAGGCAGCCGACGATGAGCGCCCTGACGTCGTCGCGGTCCAGGTCCGGGCGGACCGCACCGGCTCGCTGCGCGCCGGTCAGCAGTTCGTCGACCAGCCGCCAGAAGGAGTCGTGCGTCTCCTGCGTGCCGTAGCGAAATCCCCGTGACGCCTCCAGCGCGTCGGACAGCGCCTTGTTGAGCGAGGCCTGCTTGACCTTGTGCGCGAAGAACTGGAAGAACGCCGCACCCGGATCGTCATGGGCGCGCAGCCGGTCGGCATCGGCCATCAGGACTTCGACCCGGCCGGCGATCACGGCCTCGAACAACGCCTCTTTGGTCGGGAAGTGCCGGTACACGGTGCCGGCGCCGACACCGGCGCGACGGGCGATCTCATCGAGCGGTACGGCGATCCCCTGCTCGGCGAAGACGTCCTCGGCCGCCCTGAGCACGCGCTCACGGTTGCGCCGCGCGTCCGCGCGCATCGGCACGCCACCCCTGCCCCCGCCCTGCGCCCGCGTGGCTCCGTCCTCGGCCGTCATCCGCTCAGCGTATCGCGCCGCGTTGACAACCGGGGCGAGCGTTCCGTATCGTCCGGCGGGAAATGCGGGGCGATCGTTCCGCTTAGTGGTTCACAGCGACAAGGAGAACGGTCGTGCCCACCCAGAAGCCCACCGCGCTGGACATCACTCACCGCTTTCTCGAGGCGTCGTCACGCGGCGCCTACGACGAGCTGGCGGATCTCTACGCGGAAGACGCGGTGATCGAGATTCCGTTCGCGCCGCCCGGTGTTCCGACGACGTCCCAGGGACGCGAGGTCTTCCGCGCCCGGTTCAAGTCCGCCGAGAAGACGTGGCGGATCGAGGGCGCCGATCAGATCTCGATCCACCAGACCACCGATCCGGAGGTCGTCGTCGCCGAATACACGCTGCACCGCCGGCTACGGGAGTCGGGCGAGCGGGTGTCCGGCAGATACATCATGGTCATGACCATTCGCGACGGCCTGATCCGGCACAGCCGCGACTACGCGGACGTCATCGCCGGTGCCCGCGCGATGGGACGCCTGCAGGAGCTCCTCGGCGACGGCTCCCTCTAGGGTCATCACATGACGATCGCACGGGGTCTGTTCGCCGGGGCGGTGCTGGACGCGCTGACCGGTGACCCGCGGCGCGGGCATCCGGTGGCCGCGTTCGGGCGGGTGGCGGCGGCGCTCGAACGCCGCCTGTACGGCGACTCGAAGGTCCGTGGCGCGGTGTTCGCCGGAGTTTGCGTCCTCGGTGCGGCCGGGCTCGGAGCGGTGGCCCGTGGCCGTACGGTGCCGGTCGCCGCCGCGACCTGGGCGGTCCTCGGCGGCACCTCCCTGGCGCGCGAAGGCCGGGCGATGCGGGCGGCGCTGGAGGCCGGCGACGTCGAGGCCGCCCGCGCCCGGCTGCCGCACCTGTGCGGACGCGACCCGGAGGCTCTCGACGCGAAGGAGATCACGCGCGCCACCGTCGAGTCGGTCGCCGAGAACACCTCCGACGCCGCGGTCGCGCCGCTGTTCTGGGGCGCCCTCTTCGGCACGCCCGGCCTGCTCGGCTACCGGGCGGTCAACACGCTGGACGCGATGGTCGGCCACCGCAGCCCCCGCTACGCGAACTTCGGCTGGGCCGCCGCACGGGCCGACGACCTCGCCAACTGGGTCCCGGCGCGGCTCACCGGGCTGCTCACCGTCGCGTGCGCGCCGCTGGCCGGAGGCTCGCCGCGCGGGGCGTACCGCGTGCTCCGCCGCGACGGCGCCGCGCACCCCAGCCCGAACGCCGGTCGCTGCGAGGCGGCCTTCGCCGGCGCGCTCGGCGTACGGCTCGGCGGCGTCAACGTCTACGGCAGCCGCGTCGAGCACCGGCCCGAGCTGGGCGACGGCCGCCCGCCCGAGCCCGACGACATCCGCCGTGCCGTACGGCTGTCGCGCGTGGTCGGGTTCGCCGCCGCGGGCCTGGCGGCCGGCGCCCGTCTCGCGTTCGGGCGTGGCCGGTGAAGGGCGCGCTGCTGGTCGCCGGGACGACCTCCGACGCGGGCAAGAGCGTGCTGACGGCCGGGCTGTGCCGCTGGCTGGCCCGCCAGGGGATGCGCGTCGCGCCGTTCAAGGCGCAGAACATGTCGCTCAACTCGATGGTCACCGCCGACGGCGCGGAGATCGGCCGGGCGCAGGTCATGCAGGCCGCCGCCGCACGCGTCGAGCCGACCGCCGACATGAACCCGGTGCTGCTCAAGCCCGGCTCCGACCGCCGCAGCCAGGTCGTCGTGCTCGGCCGCCCGGTCGCCGAGGTGGACGCCCTGGGGTACGGCGAGCACCGGGCGCGGCTCCGCCAGGTGGTCACGGCCAGCCTGGCCCGGCTGCGCGCGGAGTACGACGTGGTGATCTGCGAGGGGGCCGGGAGCCCGGCCGAGATCAACCTGCGGCGCGGCGACCTGGCCAACATGGGGCTGGCCCGCGCCGCCGGGCTGCCCGTGATCGTCGTCGGCGACATCGACCGCGGCGGGGTGTTCGCCGCGCTGTACGGGACGGTCGGGCTGCTCGAGCCGGAGGACCAGCGGCTCGTCGCCGGCTTCGTCATCAACAAGTTCCGCGGCGCCCCCGAACTGCTCGCTCCGGGCCTGACCCAGATCACCGCGCTGACCGGCCGGGACGTCTACGGAGTGCTGCCCTGGCTGGAGGGCCTCGGCCTCGACGTCGAGGACTCCCTGGCGCTGGACGGACGCCGTACGGCGCCGCGGGCGGGCGAGGGCACCCTGCGCGTCGCGGTGGTACGGCTGCCGCGGATCTCCAACTTCACCGACGTGGACGCGCTGGCGGCCGAGCCCGGGGTGATCGTCTCGTACGCGACGACGCCGGGCGAGCTCGCCGACGCCGACCTGATCGTGCTGCCCGGCTCGCGCGCCACCGTCTCCGACCTCGGCTGGCTGCACGAGCGCGGCCTCGCCACCGAGATCGTCCGGCGCGCCCGAGCCGGACGGCCGGTGCTCGGCATCTGCGGCGGCTACCAGATGCTGGCGCGGGAGATCCTCGACGACGTCGAGTCCTGTGCCGGGGCCGTCGCGGGGCTCGCCCTGCTGCCGGCGCGCGTGGAGTTCGCCCCGGACAAGACGTTGCGCCGCCCGGCCGGCTCGGCGTACGGCGAGCCGGTGGAGGCGTACGAGATCCACCACGGGATCGTCGCCGTGGAGGGCGGCGAAGCGTTCCTCGACGGATGCCGCGAGGGCTCCGTGTGGGGGACGACCTGGCACGGGGCGCTGGAGAACAACGGGTTCCGCCGGGCGTTCCTCGCCGACGTCGCCCGTACGGCGGGGCGCGACTTCACGCCCGCGCCGGACACCGACTTCGCCGCGCTGCGCGAGGCCCAACTCGATGCCCTCGGCGACCTCGTCGAACACCATCTCGACACCGAGGCGCTGACCAAGCTCATCGAGTCGGGCGCCCCGTCGGGCCTGCCGATCGTCCCTCCCGGAGGCGCGGCTCCTTAGAGCGCGCGGGTTCTTAGTCGGGCGTGGACCACCACTCCTCGAAAGAGCGGCAGCGGCCGTCCTCGGCGAAGCGCAGGATCCACAGGTCGCGGAACTCCTCGTGGTCCGGCTCGCCGTACGTCACCTCCACCCGCGCCACGGCCGTGTCGCCGTCGACCGCGACGATCTCGCTGGTCATCTCGAAGACCTCGTCGGGGCCGGTGCGTTCCTCTTCCCACATGTCGGCGATCTCCGGCAGACCGGCGAGGGGTTCGTCGTACGGGCCCTGCCGGTAGACGGCGTCCGCGGTGAAGAGCTCGGCCAGCGACTCGGTGCCCGGGGTGCGCCAAGCCCGCTCGTAGCCGTCGATCCACGCGGCCACCCGTTCCTTGTCCATGGGGAGAACCTACTGGGCCTGCGGCGGCCGGAGGGCAAAACGGTCGATCGGCGGCGCTCCCTCCAGCAGATCGGTGACGAGCTCGCCGATGAGCGGGGCGAACTTCGCGCCGTGCCCCGAGCAGGGCGAGCAGACGACGATCGGGCCGTGGCGGTCGAGGACGAAGTCCTCCCCCGGCGCCCAGGTGTACAGGCACGTCACCTCCGAGCGCGGCGCCGGGTCGAGGCCGGGCAGCCACTCCCGCACGTACGCGAGCGCACGCTCGCGCGCCTCCGGGTCCACCGTGAAGTCACGGGCTTCGGCGGTGGTGACCGTGCTGCCCAGGTGCTCACCGAGCTTGACCCAGGGGCCCTCGGGCAGCGCGTAGATGTCCAGCCCCTCCCCTGACGAGCTGTGCACGATCGTCGGCCAGGGACCGGGCTCGCGCGGCTCGAAGAAGAAGACCTGCTGCTGGGTGACGGTCAGCGGTGGCAGCGGGACGAGCCCGTCGAGCAGTGGACCGGTCCAGGCACCCGCCGCCACGACGAGGGTCCGCGCGTGCCAGGTGTCCCCGCCGGCGCGGAACCGGACGCCGTCTCCGTCCGGTTCGAGGTCACGGACGGGCGTCTCGTACGCGGCGTCGGCGCCTTCGGCCACGGCGAGCCGGGTCATCGCCGCGATCGCCGCCTCGGGGTCGACGACCCCGCCCTCCGGGTCGCGTACGACGGGGCCGGTGAACCGGATGCCGGGCCACCGGGCCGCCGCGTCCGCCGGGTCGAGCAACTCGGCCGCGACCCCGTGCTCGCGCAGCAGTGCCGCCATGCGCTCCGGCTCCCGGCCCGGCCCGTGGTCCACGCCGCCGACGCGGTCGAGCAGCCGTTCGCCCGCCTCGGTCTCCAGCCGCTCCCACAGCCGGCCGGCCCGCCCGGTGAGCTCGATGTAGAACGGGTCGAGGTACGCGCGGCGGTAGATCCGCGCGTGCCCGTGCGAGCTGCCGCGCCGGTGCCCCGGGACGTACGCCTCGAACGCCGCCACGGTGTGCCCGCGCCGCGTCGCCGCCCACGCGACCGCCGCTCCTGAGAGCCCGAGCCCTGCCACTGCCACATCAACGTGCCGCATGTACGCATCCTGTGAGTAGACCTAAGTCGGCCGCAACTCATCTGGCCTGGCCGAACAGTGCATATTAGGATACGTATGCACCTTGCACATAAACTTGCGACATAGGAGGGGCCCGGTGATCCACCACCCCCATACCGCCCTCTCGTCCCCCGACGCGCGGTGAACAGCCCCGCGGCGGCCGAGGCCGGCCGTAACCGGCTCGACGAGGTCGCCCTCGGCAGTCTCCTCGCCACGGTCGCGGCGACCGGCACCGGCCCGGTGCGTCTGGTCGGCGCGCACCTCCACGATCTCGCCACCCGGCTGGTCGTCGACGGACTGTCCGTCGAGGCGACCGTACCCGGACGTCGCGGGGCGCGCGCCCTGCGCCGGGCGCTGCGACGGGCCGGGCAGCGCTCGGCGGTCACGCCCGTCGTCGCCGACATCGGCATCGACCTGCCGTTCGCCGACTCCGCCGCGCACGTGCTCGTCTGCCGGCTCGATCCGCAGACGTTCCCGTTCCCCCGGCACACGGTCCGCGAGCTGGGCCGGGCCGTCAGCCCCGGCGGCACGGTCGTGCTGCTCACCGGCGGCCAGGCGCCCTGGCCCGCCGGGCTGGTCGACGCCTGGGCCGTCTCGGCGGGCCTGACACCCCGGCCCGAACGCGACACCGGAGGCGCCCGGCCCTTCACCGGGGCCGTCTTCGCGTCCGGTCCGGCATAGCGCAGGCACCCGCCCGATCGGCGGGTGCGGTTTCGACCGGCCTCCCCCGAGGGCCCCTTTCCGGGTGATCACGTGATCATCTGACCGGATTCGCCGGCTCTCCGGCGGGCGGGGTTTCGGCCGGCTCCGCGGACGGTTCGCCGAAGCGGGCGAGCGTCAGGGCGCCGGCCACCGCCAGCGCGAAGCCCACGACCGCGAGGCCGACGTACCCGTCGCGGGTCCGGTCGCCCAGCAAGAGCACGCCGACGAGAGCGGGCACCAGCGTCTCGGCCACCACGACGGTGCCCGTCGTCACGGTCACCGAGCCGCGTTGCAGCGCCGTCGCGAAGAACAGGAACGCCACCAGGCCGCCCGCCGCGACGACGTACATGGCCGGGTCGCGGATCAGGTCCCACGGCGCCAGGCTGCGGACCACGCGCGAGCCGATCGCGACGAAGCCGAAGCCGAGGCCCGCGGCCAGGCCGAGCGCGGCGGAGCGGGCCCGGCCCCGGAGCCGCCCCGCCACGGCGCCGCCGACGCCGACCACCGCGACGCATCCCAGCAGCACGAGCTTGAACCGCAGGCTGACCGCTGCCGGGTTCTCGTGGCCCGAGGAGAGTCCGAGCATGGCCAGGCCGGCGCAGACCGCCGCGACCGCCGCCCACTCGCGCCCGCTGAGCCGCACGTGCAGCACGCGGACCGCGACCACCGCGGTCACCGCGAGGTTGGCCGCGACCGCCGCCTGGACGACGAACAGCGGCAGGGAGCGCAGCGCCGCCAGCTCGGCGAAGAAGCCCAGGATGTCCAGTGCGGTGCCGAGCACGAACGGAAGCTGCCGGAGGAGGCGGACCAGCAGCCGGGGATCGACGCCCGCGCCGACCGGCGCCGTCCGCGCGGCCACGGCCTGCATCACGCTCGCGACCCCGAAGCACACGGCTGCGGCGATCGCGCCGAACAGGCTCAACACCAACACGCGACCACCACCGGCTCCGGGCTCATGGCCCGAGGATAAGACTCCAGGTCATTCGGTCGTCAGGCCGCCTGCCACAGTGAGGCGTACTGGCCGCGGTCGCGCAGCAGCTGGTCGTGCGTGCCGTCCTCGACCACCCGGCCGTGCGCCATCACGACGATCCGGTCGGCGTGCCGGGCCGTCTGCAGCCGGTGCGCGATCAGCACGGTCGTACGCCCGGCGGCGACGCTGTTCATCGCCCGGGTGACGCGGGCCTCCGTGGCCAGGTCGAGGTTGGCGGTGGCCTCGTCGAGCAGCAGGATCGCCGGATCGACCAGTTCGGCGCGCGCCAGGCAGATGAGCTGCCGCTGCCCGGCCGACAGGGTGGCGCCGCGCTCGGCGATCTCGTGGTCGTAGCCGCCGGGCAGCCGCATGATCAGGTCGTGCGCGCCGACGGCGCGGGCCGCCCGCTCGACCTCGTCGGCGGAGGCGTCCGGCCGCCCGTACGCGATGTTCTCGTGCACGGTGCCGCGGAACAGGAAGGTCTCCTGCGGGACGTACCCGAGCCGGCGCCGGTAGGCGTCCAGGTCGAGGTCGCGCAGATCATGTCCATCGATGACGATCCGGCCGCCCTGCGGGTCATAGAAGCGCGCCAGCAGCTTGACCAGGCTCGACTTGCCCGCGCCGGTGGCGCCGACGAGCGCCACCGTCTCCCCCGGCTCGATCGTCAGGTCGACCTCCCGCAGCGCCTCCTCCTCGACCCCCGGATAGCCGAACCGCACGCCCTCCAGCCGGATCTCCCCGTGGAGCGGGCCGGGGTCGACGGGCGAGGCGGCGACCGGAGTCGCGACCGGCTCGGCCATCAGGTCCCGGATTCGGGCCATCGACACCCGCGCCTGCTGCCAGTCGTCGAAGACCTCCGAGAGCTGCTGGATCGGGGAGAAGAACAGGTTGACGTACAGCACGAACGCGATCAGCTCGCCGGGCGTCAGCGAGTGGCCGCGCACCATGTGGTAGCCGAGGGCCAGCACGACCACGGCCGCCACGTCGGACAGGAAGTCGACGAACGGGAAGTACAGCGAGATGAGGCGCTGCGCGGCGAGGCGGGCGTCGGTGTACCCGCGGGTGACGCGCTTGAACTCCCGCTGCCTGCGGTTCTCCTGGGTGAACGCCTGCGATTCCCGTACGCCCGCCATGCTCTCCTGGAGGCTGGCGTTGACGATCGCGATCCGCTCCCGTGCCTCCCGGTACGGCTCGGCCGACAATCGGCGGAACGCCACGGTGGCGACGAAGAGAGGGATCAGCACGAGCGCGGTGGCGCCCGTCAGCACCGGGCTCATGACGAACATCGCCACGGCGACGCCCACGAACGTGAACAGCGACGCGACCGCGCTGATCAGGCCGTCCTGCAGCAGGGAGGAGAACGCGCTCACGTCGGTGGTCATCCGGGTCATGATGCGCCCGGCCATCTCGCGGTCATAGAAGTCGACGGCCAGCCGCTGCAACTGGGCCCAGACCCGGATCCGCAGCGCGTACATGAGCCGCTCCCCCGTACGCCCGGCCACGAGCGTGACCGCGCGGGAGATCGCCAGGTCCACGAGCGCCACCCCGAGGAAGATCCCCGCCGCCTGGAACAGCGCCCGCTGCGACCCGGTGAGGACGCCCTGGTCGATGCCGTCGCGGGACAGGTACGGGCCGGCGACGCCGGCCAGCGCGTCGAGGATCACGAGCAGCAGGCCCAGCCCGAGCGGGGCGCGGTACGGCCGCAGGAAGCGCCACAGCGTGAACCGCGGCTCCGGTTGCGACTCGCGTGCGACGTCGACCTTGGGCACGTCGTCGGAGGGCGGCAGCGCGGAGACGCGCCGGAGCATGTCGTCGTGGGCGAACGCCCCGCCCATGCCCGGCCGGCGCTCGTCCCCGGCCTCGGCGCGTGCGGCCGGGCCCGGCGCGGGCTCCAGGTCGTCGCCCTCGCCCGACAGCAGCCGCCGGTAGAGCGGGCAGCGGCCCATCAGCTCGGCGTGCGTGCCGTCGTCGATCACCCGGCCGCCGTCCAGCACGGCGATCCGGTCGGCGAGGCGGAGCGTGGACCGGCGGTGCGCGACGAGCAGGGTCGTGTGCCGGTGGATGACGCGCCGCAGCGTCGCGTGGATGCTCTCCTCCACCTTCGCGTCGACCGCGCTGGTGGCGTCGTCGAGCACGAGGATGCGCGGGTCGGACAGCAGGGCGCGGGCCAGGGCGACCCGCTGGCGCTGGCCGCCGGACAGCGTCAGGCCACGCTCGCCGACGATGGTGTCGTAGCCCTCGGGCAGCCGCGCGATGAACTCGTGCGCCTCGGCGGCGCGCGCCGCGGCCTCGACCTCCGCGTCGGTCGCGTCGGGCCGCCCGTAGGCGATGTTGTCCCGCAGCGACTCGGAGAACAGGAAGCTCTCCTCGAACACCATGCCGATCTGCGAGCGCAGCGAGGCGAGCGTGACCTCGCGGACGTCGTGGCCGTCGACGCGTACGGCCCCCTCCTGGGGATCGTGGAACCGCGACAGGAGGTGCGCGGCGGTGGACTTGCCCGATCCGGACGCGCCGACCAGCGCGACGACCTCGCCGGGGGCGATCCGCAGGTCGAAGCCGTCCAGGACCGGCTCGGACCGCCAGAAGCCGAACCGCACGTTCTCGAAGGAGATCTCGCCGCGCAGCCGGGGCAGCTCGCGCGCTCCGGGCGCGTCGGTCACCGCGGGCGTCGTGTCGAGGAGTTCGAAGATGCGCTCCGCGCCGGCACGGGCCTGCGGGGCCGCGCTGAGCATCCGCGCGATCAGCCGCGCGGGGTTGATCAGCAGCACCAGGTACGAGGCGAACGCCAGGAACGTGCCAACGGTGATCTTGTCGTGCAGGGCCAGCCAGCCGCCCAGCGCGAGCACCCCGACCTGGCCGAACGTCGGAATCGACTCCAGCAGCGGCTGGTAGCGCGCCTGGAGGCGGATCGCCCGCATGCTGGAGCCGTACAGGTCCGACGCCGAGGCGGCGAGGCGCTCGAACTCCCGTCGTTCCTGCCCGAACCCCTTGACGACGCGGACGCCGGTGACCGCCTGGTCGACGACCTGCGCGACGTCGCCGGTCCGCTGCTGGACGTCCCAGGTCGCCGGGTAGAGCCGCGTGCGCATGCGGTAGGCCCCGATGACGAGGATCGGCAGGATGACCAGGCTGATCAGCGCGAGCAGCGGCGAGAAGGCGAACATCACCCCGAGCGAGGCGATCATCAGCACGAGGTTGCTCGTCAGCGTCGGCAGGACCCGCAGCACCGTGAGCACGAGGCTGATGTCGGAGTTGGCGCGGGAGACGAGCTGGCCGGTGGCCATCCCGTTGTGCGCCTGCAGGTCGAGCCGCTGCAGCTCGCGGTGGATGGCACCGCGCAGCCCGTACGAGACCTCGAGCATGATCTTCGAGGAGTGGAACCGGCGGGTGCGCGCGGCCACGAAGCCGACGGTGCCGAGGCCGAACAGCAGCACCAGCCACGGCGTGAGCGGCGCGCGGGAGGCCAGGATCACGTCGTCGACGACGTGGCGCTCGACCACCGGGACCAGAGTGCTCACGCCCGCCCAGATCAGGCCCGCGACGAACGTGCGGAGCAGGCTGCCGCGCTGACGGAGCACGAACGGCAGCATCCGGCGGATCCAGCCGCCCCTGCCCCCTGCCGCGAGTGCGCCCGGCGTGCCGCCGCGCTCAGCCATCGGCGAGCCGTTCCATCAGGCCCGCGGCCAGCCGGAGCAGCTCGCGTTCGGTCGGCGTGAGCCGCTCGGCCATCGCCTTCGTCAGCCACGCCTCTCTTCTGACGGTGTCCTCGTCGAGCACGGCGGCCCCCTTGTGGGTGATCTCGATCCGCACCTGGCGGCGGTCCTTGTCATCCGGGCTCCGGACGATCAGGCCGTCGGCCTCGAGCCGGGAGAGCATCCGCGTCAGCGACTGCGGCTGCAGGCGCTCGGCGGCGGCCATCGCGGAGGCGGTCATCGGGCCGTTCAGCGCCAGCAGGTTGAGCAGGCTGAGCCTGCTGCGGCTCAGGCCGTAGCTGACGCGCTCGGCGCGCAGCCGGCGGCCGAGCTGCCCCATCGCCTGGCGCAGCGTGCTCGCGATCGACCGCGTCTCATCCTCGTCCACACACTAAGCAAAGCTTATTATTCTTAGTCTGGCAAATGCTTGCTTGTCCTAAACAGTGGTTAAAAAACCACGCATTGCGTACTGATAGGTATATGGAGGCGCTCAGCCCAGACGGAAGACGGGGTAGCCGGGAGCGATCTCGAGCAGCTTCTCGTCGGAGGCGTCCGGGCCGACGCCGTCGAAGAACATGCCCACCTCGAACTTCCAGCGGCGCAGGTAGGCCCGCAGGATCTCCGGCTTGTCGCCGTCGGCCACCTCCGTGGCGGTGAAGACCTCGACCCGGCGGCCGAGGTGGAGTTCGCCGCCGCTCGACACGCGCATGTTGCGGACCCACTGCGTGTGGCCGCGCGGGGCGACGAGGTAGCGCTCACCCTCGTGGACGAGGAGGTTGACCGGCGTGGTGCGCCACTCGCCGCTCTTGCGCCCGCGGACGTAGAGGATGCGGGAGCCCAGCAGGCTGATCCCCATGCGGGTCAGGCCGCTGACCAGCCGGCGGGAGACGCGGTCCATGAGGTTGTTGCCCTTGATGACCCGGGGTTCGGCGGTCATGATTCGCTCCTTCAGTGTTGAGAGCGGTGCTCTCGTTCAAGAGCAGTGTGCACGAACGGAGGATCGCGCGTCAAGAGCACTGCTCTCGGAAGTGACGGCCGCTCCGCCTTCTGTGCCGCGAACGACAAGGACCGGCCACCGTGAAACGGTGACCGGTCCGCGGGCTCCGGACGGTTACGGGCGAGTCCACCAGACGGCCGTGTCGGGGGGCAGCTCACCGTCGCCGACCTGCCCACTCGCCAAAAGGACCGTTCCATCGACCTCGAGCCGTACGGGGGCGGCGCCGATGTTGACCGCGCACACGAAGCCGGGGTCGCGCTCGAAGAGCAGGACGTCCTCCGGCGCGTCGAGCCAGCGCAGCCCCCCGTCGCCGAGGGCCGGGTGTTCCCTGCGCAGCCGGAGCGCGTCGCGGTACAGCCGCAGCATCGAGTGCGGATCGCCGGCCTGGGCCGTCACCGTGAGCTCGCGCCACTCCGGCGGGACCGGCAGCCAGGTCTCCTCCGTCGTCGGCGGGCCGAACCCGAACGGCGGCTCGGCGTAGGCCCACGGGATCGGCACCCGGCAGCCCTCCCGCCCGAGGCCGTTGCCCCACTGCGGGTCGAGGAGGTACTCCTTCGGCAGGTCGGTGACCTCGGGCAGGCCGAGCTCCTCACCCTGGTAGACGTAGGTGGACCCGGGCAGCGCGAGCGTGAGCAGGGCCGCCGCCCGCGCCCGGCGCAGGCCCAGCTCGCCGCCGCCGTACCGCGTGACGTGGCGCTGGACGTCGTGGTTGGACAGCACCCAGGTCGTCGGCGCGCCGACCAGACCGGTCGCGGCGAGCGAGTCGTCGATGACCCGCCGCAGGGCGGCGGCGGACCAGCCGGCCTGCAGATAGTGGAAGTTGAACGCCTGGTGCAGCTCGTCGGGGCGTACGTAGTGCGAGAGCCGCTCGGCGTTCGGCGCCCACGCCTCGGCGACCGCGATGCCTCCGTAGGAGTCCAGCAGGCGCCGCCAGGACCGGTGGATCTCGTGCACGCCGTCCTGGTCGAAGTAGGGCAGCTCGGCGTGGCCGAGCATCTGGATCTGGCCGGTGTGCCCGGCGTCCGGCAGGCCCTCGGCCTTGACCATGCCGTGCGCGACGTCGACGCGGAAGCCGTCCACGCCCCGGTCGAGCCAGAACCGCATGATGTCCTCGAACTCGGCGTGGACCTCGGGGTTCTCCCAGTTGAGGTCGGGCTGCTCGGGGGCGAACAGGTGGAGGTACCACTCGCCGTCCGGCAGGCGGGTCCACGCAGGACCGCCGAAGATGGACTCCCAGTCGTTGGGCGGGAGGTCGCCGCGGCCCGGCCGGAAGATGTACCGGTCGCGGTCGGGCGAGCCCGGCCCGGCGGCGACCGCCTTCTCGAACCAGGGGTGGGCGACGGAGGTGTGGTTGGGCACGATGTCGACGATGACCTTCAGGCCGTACCGGTGCGCCTCGTGGATCAGGGCCTCGGCGTCGCCGAGGGTGCCGAACTCCGGGTCGACCGCGCGGTAGTCGGCCACGTCGTAGCCGCCGTCCGCCATCGGCGAGCGGTAGAACGGGGTGAGCCACAGCGCGTCCACGCCGAGCCAGGACAGGTAGCGCAACCGGCTGCGGGCACCGAGCAGATCACCGACGCCGTCCCCGTCGCCGTCCGCGAAGCTGCGCAGGTAGATCTGGTAGATGACCGCGTCACGCCACCATCGCGCGTCGCGATCGGCGGACCCGGCCGGGTCGGCGAACTGCTGAGTCAGGACCATTCCTTCACGGCGCATTCCGCAACTCCTCCGCAAGGACGACAGCGTGCGTCACCCCCCGAGCATCATTCGGGTTGCGCAGAATGTAACAGCGGTGAAGCCTGATTGAAACACTTGCGGAAAACTTGTGAAATGCGCTACTCCGCGTCGGCCGCCACCGGACCGGTCGAGCGGCGGACCACGAGCTCCGGGCGGAAGACGAGCTCGGTGTGGGGCGACCCCACGCCCTGGATCTCGTCGAGGAGGCTGCGGACGGCCACCAGCGCCATCTCCCGCACCGGCTGGCGGACCGTGGTCAGCGGCGGGTCGATGTAGCCCATCAGCGGCGAGTCGTCGAAGCCGACGACGGAGACGTCCTCGGGCACCCGCAGGCCCTGCTGGCGCACGGCGCGGATCGCGCCGATCGCCATCATGTCGCTGGCGCAGCAGATCGCCGTGCAGTGGCTGTCGAGCAACTGGCGGGCGGCGGCCTCGCCGCCCTCGATCGTGAAGATCGTGTTGGCGATCCAGCGGTCCACGTCGGTGACGCCGAGCCGGTCGGCCATCCCCTTGCGGTACCCCTCCGTCTTGCGGATCACCGGGACGAACCGCTCCTGGCCGACCGCGAGGCCGATCCGGCGGTGCCCCAGCTGCACCAGGTGCTCGACGGCGAGCTCCATCGACCCGGACTCGTCGCTGGAGACGAAGGTCGCGTCGACCTCGGGGGTGTAGCCGTTGATCAGCACGATCGGCAGGCCCCGGTCGGTGAGCCGCTTGTAGCGGCCGTGGTCGGCCTGAGAGTCGCCGTGCAGCCCGGACACGAAGATGATGCCCGACACCCCGCGCTCCAGCAGCAGGTCGGTGTAGTCGTCCTCGTTGATGCCGCCGGGCGCCAGCGCGCACAGCACCGCCGTGTAGCCGTGCACGGCCAGGGTGTTCTCGATCACCTCGGCGAAGGCCGGGAAGATCGGGTTGGACAGGTCGGCGACGATGAGGCCGATCAGGCCGGCGCGCGGCTGCCGCAGCCGGGCCGGGCGCTCGTAGCCGAAGGAGTCGAGCGCCTCGATGACCGCCTGCCGGGTCGCGGGCGCGACTCCCGGCTTGCCGTTGAGGACCCGGCTGACCGTGGCCTCGCTCACTCCGGCTTGGGCGGCGATGTCCGCCAGGCGCGTGCTCACGACGTCGAATCTACCGCTGAACGGCGGTTCAGGATGGCAGACCGTTGCGGTAAGACCACCGGACCCTCCCGGGGTTCTTTCGCAAATTTTCTGAAACTTTGAGCAGGGCTCTTGACGCCGAGCCCGGCCCCTTCGGGCGGAGAGTTTCGCCGATCAGGGGCTCGGGTAGCGGGTTATTCGGGGGCGAGGGGGACCATCATGGTCGAGAGCGCACCGAAAAGGCGGGAACCCGACCGCGGGCGAGAGCCCGACCGCGGGCGAGAGTTCGCCGGCGAGCGCGGCGTGAAAAAGGGGACCTACCGCGACGCGCCGCCGCCGAAGCGGGCAGCGAGCGAGGGACCGGACGTCTACCTCGACGTTCCGATCCTCAAGGTCGACGAGATCCATCTGGACGTCGAGAACCTCGAGGCCCACGTGTCACTCGACGCCGCCGTCCTCGACCTGCTCCGCCTCAACGTCGGCGCGGACGTGTCCCTCGGCAAGGTCAACCTGGAGATCACCGGGGTGGAGGCGCAGGCGATCCTCGAGGTCCGGTTGGACAACGTGGCCGACATCGTCGATCGCGTCCTCACCACGATCGATCGCAATCCCGAGATCCTCCAGAACATCGGCCGTGGCCTGGAGTCGGCGGTACGGGACGTCGGCGGCGGCGCCGGGCGGGCCGTCGGCGACCTGGGCACAGGCGTGGCCGGTGCCGTGGAGGACGTGGGCGCAGGCGCCGGCGGCGCGCTGAAGGACGTGGGAAGGGGCGCCGGCGGCGCCCTGGAGGACGTGGGGAAAGGCACCGGCGGCGCACTGGAGAACGTGGGGAAAGGCACCGGCGGCGCGCTGGAAGATGTGGGCAAGGGCGTCGGTGGCACGGTGGAGGACGTGGGCAAGGGTGCCGGTGGCGCGCTGGGAGACGTGGGGAAAGGCGTCGGCGGCACGGTGGAGGACGTGGGCGAAGGCGCCCGTGGCACGGTCGGCGAGGTCGGCCGAGGTACGGGCGGAGCCGTCCGGAACGCGGCCGGAGCCGCCGGCGAGACCGTCCGGTCCGTGGGCGAGAGCGCTCCGGCGGCCGAGGGCCTGGCGCGCGAAGCGGGAGGCGGTACGCCGCGGCGGGAGCGGGAGGCCCGGCGGCGCCCCAGGGCCGGCCACCCGGCCGAGACCGAGCCGGCGCCCCGCGCGGGCCGTGACGAGGGTGCGGAGACGACGGCACTCCACGGCGCTCTGCGGGAGACCGAGGAGTCGGTCCGCGAACTCGGCCGGGCACTCCTGCAGGCGGCGTCCAAGCGCACCCGGTCCCCGGCACGTGGCCCGCGACGAGGGGAGGATCGCCCGTGAGCGGCGCCTATCCCCGGCGGAGCCTGCGGCGGTCAGCGGAGATCGTGTTCAGGGCGACCGTGCGGGCGGATGAGCTCCGCTTCCACGCGGTTCCCGACACCTCCGTGGAATTCACCGGGGACGCCGACTCCGACTCGACGTCCGGCAGCGTCCGTACGAACCTCCCGGACCAGGTGGCCGAGAAGGTGGTCTACCGCGACGTGCGGATCGACTACGCCATCGCCGCGAGGCTGAGACGCGGATCCGGCGACTCTCACCGCCAGTGAGCCGGCGCGTGACGCCAGGAGTCAGCCGGGGCCATCGCTGGCGGCCGCCAGGAGTGGCACCACCAGATCGCTGATCGGCGTCGGGATGCCGTGGGCCCGTCCGCGGCGCAGCACGACACCGTTGCGGATGTCCCATTCGAGCGGCCGGCCGGCTTCGCGATCGGCGAGGATGGAGCTGCCCAGATCGGCCGGGTAGGCCTGGAGGCCGTCCAGGATCTCCTGCGGCACCTCGTCGCCCAGTGCCGCGCCCTCGGCTCGGGCGACCTGCAGGCACTCCCGAAGGTAGGCCAGAGACAGCTCGGCGATATCGGCCCGGGCGAACACGCCGGAGCGGCGGCCCGTGAGGACCATCAGCCCGGCGACCGCGTTCTGCAGCAGCTTGCGCCACGCCACAGACGTGAAGTCCGTGGCCAGGTCGACCGAGCACCGAGTGCCGCGCAGAGCGTCGACCACCACACGAGACGCCGGCGTGTCCGGCAGGGTGAGGCGCGCTTCGCCACGCAACCACACCGAACCGTCGGGCTGCGCCTGGGCGGGGAACCACACGACCGAGGGGACGATCCGGGCGCCGGAGAGGTGAGACGCGACGATCGATTCCTGCTCGACGCCGTTCTGCAGGGCACAGACAACGGTGTCCGCGCCGCACAGTGCCGTCAACCATGGTGCCGCCGCCTCGACCTGCGTCGACTTGACGGCAAGGAGAACGAGGTCGACCGGTCCGTCGGCCTGTGCCGGGTCGGTCCGCACCGGTCCCGGCACGACGACGCGACCTTCTTCCGCGTGCAGCTCGAGGTGTTCCCGCGCGGTGCGGCCACAGATCATCGGTGTACGGCCGGCCTCATGCAGGGCCGCCGTCACGGTCGTGCCGATGGCTCCCGGGCCCACGACTGCGATCATCGCCATCGTCCGAGGCTAGTACTCGGTCAGCAGCTCCAGTCGACCGAGGCGCTCGCGCCGCTGGAGAAGGAGACCGAGCCGCTGTGGTGGCCCCAGCACCAGTCGTTGCCGCGGTACGCCGTGACGCCGGCGGACTCTCCGGCGTTCAGGTAGCCGCTGCCGCTCGCGCTGACGCCGCCGCTCGTGCCGGTGACGCTCCAGCTCACCGGGCCGCCCGACGCGGTGACCGTGACCGTGCAGCTGTGGTGGCTGCGCATGGAGCATCCGGAGACCATCAGCGTGCCCGCCGCGGGCGGCGGGGGCTGGGCCGGCGAGTGCGGGGAGGACGAGGTCGGGTCAGGGCTGTCCCCCGGCGTGCTGTGCTTGGGCGTCGGCGTGGGGGTGGGCGTGCCGCTGGAGTCGGACGGCGTCGGGCTGGGTGAGGTACTGCCCCGGCCGGACAGCGGAACACTGGAGTCGGAGGCGGACGGGGCGCCGGACAGCAGGTCGCCGGAGCGCGACGGCATGGCCTGGTCGTTGCCGGCGTTCTGGCTGCCCGAACCGGACAGCGCGTAGAAGGTGCCGCCCGCCATCGCGGTGGCGAACGCGACTCCGGCCGCGACGGGCCACAGGCGCGAACCCGTCCGCGGCCGCTCGCGCGCGGCCCTGCGCCCGGTGCGCCCGGCGGCCGGCATGGCGGTCGTCGCCGTGGCCGCCTCGGCGGCCGCCGTGAGCGGGGAACGCGCGTCCGCGAACCAGGGGTCGTCGGCCGTGGCGGCGAGGAACTGCTCACGCAGGTCGTCGGGGATCGCCGCGACCGGCATCGCGTCCAGCAGCCGCGCGGAGGAGACCGCCAGGTCGTCGCGCGAGCCGCAGATCGGGCAGCCGTCGATGTGGCGGGAGAGGATGCCGCACGTGCGCGCGTCGAGCGGCCGGTCCGCCGGCCCGGCGAGAGCCGAGACGCTCGGGCAGTCGGCGCGGCCGGTCGTCACGATGAGGACCGCGGCGAACGCGTCGTCCAGCTCGCGCCGGGCCCGGACGACGGTCGACGCGGCGTCGTCCGGCGACATGCCCAGGACGGGGGCCAGGTCGTCCGCGCGCAGGCCGTGCCGCAGGGCCAGGTCGAGCACCTCGCGCTGCCGGCCGCTCAGCACCAGCAGCGCGGCGTGCACGAGCCGCCGGGTCGCCTCGTCCGTCGTGCCGCCCGCCGCCTCGGTGGCGCGCCGGCGCTCGGCCGGCGCCTCGGGCCGGCGGCGCAGGCACACCTCACGCGTCACGGCATAGAGCCGGCCGCGGAACGAGGCCGGGTCGCCACCGCCCTCGCGCACGATCAGCAGCGCGTCGAGCAGGGCCTGCGCGGCGGCCCGTTCGTCCCGCAGCAGGACGTGGCAGTAGTCGAACAGCCGCGCGGCGTACAGGTCGTACAGACGAGCCGGCGCGGCCCGGTCGGAGCCCAGCGACTCCGCGAGCCACCGGTCCTCGGCCCGTTCGATATTCGGCCAGCCGGCCACGTGTCCTCCCCCATGAAGTGGAGGCGATTATCGCCTCACACGCCCCATGCACCACCTCAGCCGACAATCCTCCCAATAAAACCGCATGACCGCATGTCGCTCGGCGGAAAGCAGGGGTCCATAGACCCGCCGATGCGGGCCACCTTCCTCAAGATCACCAAGGTAACGCCTCCGACCTGCGGTGGGAACGCTCCCACAAATCCGGCCGAGCCTATTGCGTCCGGGATGTGACGGTTTTAACATTCGGCAGTCGAAGCGCTTCGACGGCGGGAGCGAGACGTGGTGAAGATCTCTGACGTGGCCCGGCACGCCGGTGTCTCGCCGAGCACGGTGTCGTACGTTCTCAGCGGCAAGCGCTCCATCTCCGAGCAGACGCGCCGCCGGGTCCTCGACAGCGTGCGCACGCTCGGTTACCGCCCGCACGCCGGGGCGCGTGCCCTGGCGAGCAGCCGTTCCAACGTCATCGCCCTGGTCGTCCCCCTGCGCTCGGGGATCCACGTGCCCGTGGTGATGCAGATGGCGATCGCCGCCGTCACCACCGCCCGCACCCACGACCACGACGTGTTGCTGCTGACCCAGGACGAGGGCGTGGACGGGCTGGAACGCGTCGCGGGCACGGCCCTGGTCGACGCGATCATCGTGATGGACGTCGAGCTGCACGACGTACGGCTGCCGGTCCTGCGCTCGCTCGGCCGGCCGTCGGTGCTCATCGGGTTCCCGGCCGACGCGACCGGGCTGACCTGCATCGACCTGGACTTCGAGGCGGCCGGCGCGGCGTGCGCGGAGCACCTGGCCGACCTCGGCCACCGGGAGATCGCGCTGGTCGGCGCGCCGCCCGCCGTGTACGAGCGCGGCACCGGCTTCGCCGAGCGCACCAAGACGGGCTTCCAGCGCGCCGCCGCCGAGCGCGGCGTCCGCGCGGTCGTCCGGCCCTGCGACCCTCAGGACGCCCGGTCGACGGCGACCGGGCTCCTCCGCGACCACCCGGGCCTGACCGGGGTGGCCGTCCACAACGAGCCGGCCACGGAACCGCTGCTGACGGCGTTCCGCGCGGCCGGCCGCCGCATCCCCGACGACCTGTCCGTCATCGCCATCGCGCCCGACGACCTCGCCGAGCGTCTCGGCCTCACCTCGATCGCCATTCCCGCCGACGAGGTGGGTGCCCAGGCGGTCACCCTGCTCATGGCCAAGCTCGACGGGCAGGAGGTGCCGGCGTCGACGCTGCTCCCGCCGCGCCTCGTCGTCCGGTCGAGCACTCCGCCCCTCCCCTGAGGAGAACCCCCGATGTTGAAGACCGGAAAGACGCTCGCGGCGCTCGCCGCAGGCCTGCTGGCACTGTCGGCGTGCGGCGGCAACGGATCGAGCTCCTCGGCCAAGGAGCTCCGGCTCTGGCACTACGAGGCCCCGGACAGCGCCATGGGGGTGGCGTGGAGCCAGGCGATCAAGGAGTTCGAGCAGACCCATCCCGGCGTGAAGGTCAAGTTCGAGGAGAAGGACTTCGAGCAGATCCAGAAGACCGCGCCGATGGTGCTCAACTCCAAGGACGCGCCGGACATCCTGGAGTACAACAAGGGCAACGCGACCACCGGCCTGCTCGCCAAGCAGGGCCTGCTGACCGACATGTCCGCCGAGGTCGTGGGGCGCGGCTGGGACAAGCAGCTCAGCCCCAACGTCGCCGAGACCGCCAAGTACGACGCGAAGGGCGTCATGGGCGGCGACAAGTGGTACGGCGTGCCCAACTACGCCGAGTACCTGCAGGTCTTCTACAACAAGAAGCTCTTCGACAAGTACCACGTGAAGGTGCCGACCACGTTCGAGGAGCTCACCGCGGCGATGGACACCTTCGTCAAGAACGGTGTCACTCCCCTGGCCAACGGCGGCGCGGAGTACCCGGCGCAGCAGTACCTGTACCAGCTCGCCCTGAGCAGGGCCGACCGCCCGTGGGTGGACCGCTTCGAGCGCTACACCGGCAAGGTCGACTTCCACGACCCGGCGTGGACGTACGCCGCGACGACCTTCGCCGACTGGGTGCGGAAGGGCTACATCGCCAAGAACACCGTGAGCACCAAGGCCGAGGCGGCCGGCACGGCGTTCATGTCCGGCAAGAACCCGATGTTCTTCTCCGGGAGCTGGTGGTACGGCCGCTTCGAGAAGGAGATCAAGAACTTCGACTGGGACACGTTCCTGTGGCCCGGCACCAGGATGACGCTCGGGTCGAGCGGCAACCTGTGGGTGGTGCCGAAGGGCTCGTCCAACAAGAAGCTGGCCTATGACTTCATCGCCATCACGATGAAGAAGGACATCCAGAACCTGCTGGCGAACAACGGCGGCGTCCCGGTCGACGCCGACCCCGCCGGTGTCACGGACCCGAAGAACAAGAAGCTGATCGAGAACTACCGCACGCTCGTGAACAACGACGGGCTCGGCTTCTACCCCGACTGGCCGGCGCCCGGCTACTACGACGTGCTCGTGGCCGGCACGCAGAAGCTCATGAACGGCACGTCCTCGCCCGCCCAGGTGCTCGACTCGTTCGCCAAGCCGTACGACGAGAACCTGTCGAGCGTCGGCCACTGAGCCGCCGGGTCACCGATGACACAGACGCTGAGCGCGCCGCCCGCCGAGGCGACGCGAAGGCCCGGCCCCCGGCGACGGCGCGAGCTCACCTACGCGGTCTACCTGATCCCCAGCGGAGCGCTGTTCGTCGCGGTCATCCTGGTGCCGCTGGTGATGAACATCGGCATCAGCCTGACCACGTGGGACGGCATCGGCAGCCCCCGCTGGACCGGTGTGGGCAACTACACGAAGCTGCTGTCCGACGGCGACTTCTGGGCCTCGTTCGGGCACAACGTCGCCCTGGTGATCGCCATGGCGATCATTCCGGCCGCGATCGGGCTCGTCCTGGCCGCCGCGCTGTTCGACGTGATCGGCCGCAGGTTCGGCCCGCGGACGGCCTCGGTGCTGCGGGCCTGCATCTACGTGCCGCAGGTGCTGCCGTTCGCGGTCGCCGGCATCGTGTGGGCCTGGATCCTGGCACCCGAGGACGGCGCGCTCAACGAGACCCTGCGCGCGGTCGGTCTCGGCTCGCTCCGCGAGGACTGGCTCGGGAACCCGAAGCTCGCGCTCTACACCGTCATGGGCGTCATGGTGTGGGTGCAGATCGGCTTCCCGCTGATCGTCTTCATGGCCGGCCTCCAGCGCGTCGACCCGTCGCTGTACGAGGCCGCCGAGATCGACGGGGCGTCGTGGTGGCGGCGGTTCTGGTACATCACGATCCCGCAGATCCGGCCCGAGCTGTACGTCGTGCTGCTGATCTGCACGGTCGCCGCGATCAAGAGCTTCGACAAGGTCTACATCCTCACGGGCGGCGGTCCGGGCAACGCGACACGGGTGCCCGCCTTCTACTCCTGGCAGAACTTCTTCGAGAAGACGCAGGTCGGGTACGGCGCGGCGATCGCGACCGTGCTGACGCTGATCACCGTCGTGCTGACCGTGGTGTTCCTGCGGCGCCAGGCCCGCGCCGAGGAGGCGAACGGATGAGCTCTGTAACGGTACGCAGAAGGACGCCGGGGTCGTACGCGGTGCTCGTGTCGCTCATCGTGCTCGCGGTGGTGATGCTCCTGCCGTTCGCCATCATCGCCCTCAACGCGGTCAAGTCGCCGGCGGAGTACTCCTCCCACGGACCGCTCAGCCTGCCGAAGGGCCTGTACCTCCAGGGCCTGAAGGACTTCTGGGAACGCGTCGACTTCAGCACCAAGCTGGCCAACAGCGTGCTGATCAGCGGCTCGGTGGCCGTGCTCGCGGTGATCCTGTCGGTGCTGAACGCCTACGCGCTCGGCATCGGGCGGGTGCGAGGGCGGGTCTCCATCATGGTGATCTTCCTGCTGGCCAACACCATGCCGCAGGAGGTCCTCGTCTACCCGCTGTACTTCATCTCCAAGAAGGCCGGCCTGTACGACACCCGGCTCAGCGTGATCATCATCTTCACCGCGATCCAGACCGCGTTCGGGACGTACCTGCTGTCCTCGGTGCTGTCGGCGTTCCCGCGCGAGATCCTCGAGGCGGCCCGGATGGACGGCGCCGGCCGGCTGCGGATCCTGTGGTGGGTCGTCGTGCCGATCAGCCGGCCGACCCTCGGCGTGCTCTTCGTCTTCTTCTTCATCTGGACCTGGAACGAGTTCTTCCTCCCCCTGGTCTTCCTCATCTCCAACGAGAACCAGACCGTGCCGGTGGCACTCGGCGTCCTGCAGGGCCAGAAGATGATGGACGCCACGACGACCAGCGCGTCCGCGCTGCTCGGCATCCTCCCCGCGATCGTGTTCTTCCTGATCTTCCAGCGCACTCTCACCCGCGGCATCACCGTGGGTTCGGCCAGGTAAGGGGCCCGGTTGAAGTTCACCGACGGCTACTGGATGCTGCGCGACGGCGTTCAGGCCTCCTATCCGAACGGGGTCCTCGACGTCGAGACCGCGCCCGGTTCGTTCACCGTGCACGCGCCGGCGCAGCCGATCCGGCACCGGGGGGACCTGCTCAGGGGACCGGCGCTCACGCTGACGTACTCCTCCCCCATGCCGGACGTCATCTCGGTGACGATCACGCACTTCGCCGGTGAGGAGCCGCGCGGGCCCCGGTTCACGCTGCGCGAGGAGGACGCCGGGGCGGTGGTGTCGATCGACGACGACGCCGCGGTGCTCACCTCCGGCGCGCTGTCCGTACGGGTCGCCCGCACCGGGCCGTGGCGCGTGGAGTTCTCCGCCGGTGGCCGCGTCCTCACCGGGAACGGCGCCAAGAGCACCGCGCTCATGGAGACCCCGGACGGGCACCACATCCGCGAGCAGCTCGACCTCGGTGTCGGCCACCACGTGTACGGGCTCGGCGAGCGGTTCGGCCCTCTCGTCAAGAACGGCCAGAGCGTCGACATCTGGAACGCCGACGGCGGTACGGCCAGCGAGCAGGCGTACAAGAACGTGCCGTTCCTCCTCACCGACGCCGGCTACGGCGTCTTCGTCGACCACCCGGGCCACGTGTCCTTCGAGGTGGCCTCCGAGAACGTCGCGCGTACGCAGTTCAGCGTCGCGGGCCAGACGATGCGGTACCTGATCGTCCACGGCCCGGCGCCCAAGGACATCCTGCGCCGGTACACCGCGCTGACCGGGCGGCCCGCGCGGCTGCCGGACTGGTCGTTCGGGCTGTGGCTGTCCACGTCGTTCACCACCTCCTACGACGAGGAGACGGTGACGGGCTTCATCGACGGGATGGCCGAGCGGGACCTGCCGCTCTCGGTCTTCCACTTCGACACGTTCTGGATGCGCGAGTTCCACTGGTGCGACTTCGAGTGGGATCCGCGGACCTTCCCCGACCCGCGCGGCATGCTGGAGCGCCTGCGGGCGCGGGGGCTGCGGATCTGCGTCTGGATCAACCCCTACATCGCGCAGCGCTCGAAGCTGTTCGCCGAGGGGAAGGCGCGCGGCTTCCTGCTGAAGCGGCCGAACGGCGACGTCTGGCAGTGGGACAAGTGGCAGCCCGGCCTGGCCGTGGTCGACTTCACCGACCCGGCTGCGCGCGAGTGGTACGCCGCGAAGCTGGAGGCGCTGCTCGACATGGGCGTCGACTGCTTCAAGAGCGACTTCGGCGAGCGCATCCCGACCGACGTCGTCTACCACGACGGCTCCGATCCGGAGCGGATGCACAACTACTACACCTATCTCTACAACGAGACCGTGTTCGAGCTGCTGCGCAAGCGCCGCGGCGAGGGTGAGGCCGTGTTGTTCGCCCGCTCGGCGACGGCCGGCTCGCAGGCGTTCCCGGTGCACTGGGGCGGCGACTGCGAGTCCACCTTCGAGGCGATGGCCGAGAACCTGCGCGGCGGCCTGTCGCTGGGCATGTCCGGCTTCGGCTACTGGAGCCATGACATCGGCGGGTTCGAAGGCACGCCGGACCCGGCGCTGTTCAAGCGGTGGATCGCCTTCGGCCTGCTGTCCTCGCACAGCCGCCTGCACGGAAGCTCGTCGTACCGGGTGCCGTGGCTGTTCGACGAGGAGGCGGTCGACGTGCTGCGGACGTTCACCCGGCTGAAGGCGCGGCTCATGCCGTACCTGCAGGGGGCCGCCCGCGAGGCGTACGGGCAGGGGCTGCCGATGATGCGGGCGATGGTGCTGGAGTTCCCCGGCGACCCGGCCGTGACCCACCTCGAACGCCAGTACATGCTCGGCGGCGACCTGCTCGTCGCGCCGGTCTTCTCCGCGGACGGCGAGGTCGACTACTACGTGCCCGAGGGCACCTGGACGCACGTGCTGACCGGCGAGCCGGTCGCGGGCGGGCGCTGGGTCCGCGAGCGGCACGGGTTCTCCTCCGTGCCGCTGCTGGCCCGGCCGGGCTCGGTGATCCCGTTCGGCGCGGTGGACGACCGGCCGGACTACGACCACGCCGACGGCGTCACCCTGCACGCGTACGCGCTGCCCGACGGCGCGCGGGTGACCACCGAGATCCCGGGCCCGGGCGGGGACACCGCGGCCACGTTCACGACCACCCGCGACGGCGACGTCGTCCGGGTCACCGCCGAGGGCGCGGACCGGTGGCGGCTGCTGCTGCCGGGAGTCCGGCCCGCCGCGGTCTCGGTGGAGGGCGGCACGACCGCCGAGCACGACCAGGGCCTGCTGGTCGAAGCCCGTGGAGACGCCATCACTGTGAGGGGAGTCACTGGATGAGCTTCGTGTGGGGTGCGGCCACCGCCGCGTACCAGATCGAGGGGGCCGTCGACGAGGACGGCCGGGTGCCCTCGATCTGGGACACCTACAGCCGTACGCCGGGCCGGGTGCGCGACGGTGACACCGGCGACGTGGCCACCGACCACTACCACCGCTGGGCCGAGGACGTGGAGACGATGAGCGCGCTCGGCCTGGGCGCGTACCGGTTCTCCGTCGCGTGGCCGCGGATCCACGACCGGCGCGGGATCGACTTCTACTCCCGGCTCGTCGACGCGCTGCTGGAGCGCGGCATCGCGCCGGTCGCCACGCTGTACCACTGGGACCTGCCGCAGTCGCTGGAGGACGCCGGCGGCTGGCCGGAGCGCGACACGGCGTACCGGTTCGCCGAGTACGCCGAGCGGATCGGGGCCGCGCTCGGCGACCGGGTGCACACCTGGACGACGCTGAACGAACCGTGGTGCTCGGCCTTCCTCGGCTACGCCTCGGGCGTGCACGCCCCGGGCCGCACCGAGCCGGCGGCGGCGCTCGCCGCGGCTCACCACCTCAACCTCGCCCACGGCCTGGCCGCGCGGGTGCTGCCGGGCCGGGTGTCGGTCACCCTGAACCTGCACCACGTGCGCGGCGACGCCGAGGCCGCCCGCAAGGTCGACGCGGCGGCCAACCGGGTCTTCCTCGGGCCGATGCTCGACGGCGCCTACCCCGCCGACCTGCTGGAGAACACGGCTCACATCACCGACTGGTCCTTCGTACGCGACGGTGACGAGGCGACGATCGCGGCGCCGCTGGACGTGCTGGGCGTGAACTACTACACGCCGACGCTCGTACGGCCGTGGGAGGGCGGCACACCGCGCGCGACCGCCGACGGGCACGGCGACGGCACCGCGTCGCCGTGGGTGGGCTGCGAGGACGTGGAGTTCGTCCGGCAGCCCGGACCGTACACGGAGATGGGCTGGAGCATCGACCCGACCGGCCTGACCGAGCTGCTGCTGCGCCTGCACCGGGACCATCCATCGTTGCCGCTGATGATCACCGAGAACGGCGCGGCGTTCGACGACCGCGTCGACGCCGACGGCCGGGTGCACGACCAGCGGCGGATCGACTACCTGCGCGACCACCTCGCGGCGGTCGGCCGGGCCATGGAGGCCGGCGCCGACGTGCGCGGCTACTTCGTCTGGTCGCTGCTGGACAACTTCGAGTGGGCCCACGGCTACTCCAAGCGCTTCGGCATCGTCCACGTCGACTACGCCACCCAGGAGCGCACCTGGAAGGACAGCGCGCACTGGTACCGCGACCACATCGCCACTTTCACTCGGGGGCCGTCGTCGAAGCCTTTCGACTAGGAGGTCGTCACCGTGTCCCTCAGTTATGGACGCGCCCTGGCGGCGGCCCTGCTGGCCGTCGTCGGGGTGAGCAGTCCGGCCCACGCCAAGACCACGTATCCCTTCCAGAATCCGAAGCTGTCGCTCAGCACCCGTGTCGACGATCTGCTGGGGCGGCTCACCCTCGATGAGAAGGTGTCACTGCTCCACCAGTACGAGCCGGCCATTCCCCGCCTGGGCGTCAAGGCGTTCAAGACGGGCACCGAGGCGCTGCACGGGGTCGCCTGGTCCACCGACATTCACAACAACGGCGCCGTCGTCACCGCGCGGGGCACGGTCTTTCCGCAGGCCGTCGGCCTGGCCTCGACGTGGAACCCGGCACTGATCAAGCAGGTCGGCTCGGCGGTCGGCGACGAGGCTCGCGGATACAACACGCTCAACCCGGACGTGTGGGGCCTGCAACTGTGGGCGCCCGTCGTCAACCTGCTCCGCGACCCCCGCTGGGGCCGGAACGAGGAGGGGTACTCCGAGGACCCGTACCTGACCGGCGCGATCTCCACGGCGTACGGCTCCGGCATCGAGGGGCCCGACCCGGACCACCTCAGGGCCGCGCCGGTGCTCAAGCACTACCTGGCCAACAACAACGAGGCGAACCGGGACACCACCTCCTCGGATCTGCGGCCGCGGGTGGAGAACGAGTACGACCGGAAGGCGTTCTCCGCCGCGATCTCCGCCGACGCGGCCACCGGCGTCATGGCCTCCTACAACCTGGTCAACGGGCGGCCCAACACGGTCAGCCCCGACCTGAACGACGTCGTACGGACGTGGACCCGGCGGGACCTGCTCAACGTCAGCGACGCCGGGGCCCCGAACAACCTCGTCGGGAGCGAGAAGTACTACCCCACCCTGGCCGAGGGTGACGCCGCGGCGCTCAAGGCGGGCCTGGACAGCTTCACCACGGACGACACCAACGCGGGCCCGACGACCACGGCCGTCAAGGAGGCGCTGTCCACCGGACTGCTGAAGGAGTCCGACGTGGACACCGCGGTGCGGCACATCCTGAGCATCCGGGTGCGGCTGGGCGACTTCGACCCGGACGGCGGCCCGTACGCCCGGATCGGCACCGATGTGATCGACAGCCCGGCCCACCGGAAACTGGCCCGCCAGACCGCCGACCAGGCCACGGTGCTGCTGAAGAACTCCGGCCACGCCCTGCCGCTGAGCGCCCGGGCCGGCACGAAGGTCGCGGTGGTCGGCCCGCTGGAGAACACCCTCTACACCGACTGGTACTCCGCCGCGCTGCCGTACGAGGTCACCCCGCTCGATGGCATCAGGGAGCGGCTCGGTTCCACCGGCACCGTCACCGACAGCGAGGGCACCGACCGCATCGCGCTCAAGGACGTCGACACCGGCAAGTACGTCACCGCCGGGACCGGCCCGTCCGGGGCCGCGCTGAAGGAGAGCGCCACCAGCCCCGACACCACCACCCAGTTCGACGTCTTCGACTGGGGCCAGGGGAAGCTGACCCTGCGCAGCGTCGCGAACGGCGAATATGCCGGCCGCTACAACGGGGGCGACACGATCGTCAACGACCAGGCGCAGCCGAACGGCTGGTACGTCCAGCAGATGTTCACCCTGGAGAAGCAGAACGACGGGAGCTACCTGCTGCGGTACGCCGGCTACGAGACGGACGAGTCCTGGTACGGCGACAAGAGGTACCTCAGGGCCGGCGACGACGGCACGCTCGTCCTGGCCACCAAGGACGAGGCGTCGCACTTCAGCAGGGACGTCGTCCGTAGCGGCACCGACCAGGCCGTCAAGGCGGCCAAGGGCGCGGACGCCGCGGTCGTCGTGGTGGGCAGCATGCCGTTCATCAACGGCCGGGAGGCCCACGACCGCACCACGATGGCCCTCGCCGAGAGCCAGGAGAACCTGATCAAGGCGGTGCGCGCCGCCAACCCTCACACGGTCGTGGTGGTGGAGAACAGCTACCCGACCACGCTGAACTGGGAGCAGGCCAACGTCCCGGGGATCCTGTGGACCACGCACGCCGGCGCGGAGACCGGGCACGCCGTCGCCGACACCCTCTTCGGCGACAGCGACCCGGCGGGGCGGCTCACCCAGGCCTGGTACCGCTCCGACGGCGACCTGCCGGACCTCCTCGACTACGACATCATCAAGTCCGACCGCACGTACCAGTACTACAAGGGCACGCCGCTCTACCCGTTCGGCCACGGCCTGTCGTACACGTCGTTCCGCTACGGCGACCTGCGGGTGAGCTCGGCCGGTGGGCGGGTGACCGCCACCGTCAAGGTCACCAACACCGGGAAACGAGCCGGTGACGAGGTGGTCCAGCTGTACACCCACCAGCGGACCTCCCGCGACAAGGAGCCGGTCCGGCAGCTGCGCGCCTTCCAGCGGGTCCACCTGGCCGCGGGCGAGAGCGCGACGGTACGGCTGACGTTCCAGACCGCCGACCTGGCGCACTGGGATGTCACGCGGGACAGGAACGTCGTCGAGACATCGACGTACGACGTGCTCGTTGGCGCCTCGTCGGCCGACATCCGGCAGCGGGCCGCGCTGCGCGTGAACGGCGAGATCATCCCGGCCCGCGACCTGGCGAAGCCGACCCGCGCGGTCGACTTCGACGACTACCAGGGCGTCCGGCTCGTCGACGAGACGAAGGAGCGCGGTGACGCGGTCGGCGCGACCGGCGGCGACTGGCTGAGGTTCACCGACGTGTCGCTCGGCGCCGGCGCGGCGACCTTCACCGGATCGACGGCGAGTGCCGGCGGCGGTTCCATCGAGGTCCACCTCGACTCGCCGACCGGTCCGCTCGCGGGCACCGCCACGGCGGCCGCCACCGGGGACGTCTACAGGTACGCGACCACGACCGCCGCGCTGCACGGCGCGAAGGGCCGCCACGACGTCTACCTGGTGTTCCGCGGCGACCTGCGACTCAGCACCTTCTCCCTGAGGTAGGCACGCCGTGAGACCAAGCGCACCGGGCTGGAGGCGCTGTCCACCGTCGGTGGCGGCGCCGCCATCGCCGGCGAGATCGACTGCGGCGGTACGGACCGCAGGCCAAGAGCCGTGTGACGCTCAGCCGGGGATGGGGGCCGCCGTGCCGCTCACCCTGATGCCACCGGTGGTCCCGGACGGCACCTCGACGAGCAGGCGGCTGGGCCGGCCCATGTCCTGTCCCTGGTGGATGGTGAACTCGGCGGGAGGTGTGATGAGTCCGAGGGCCCGCAGGTAGCCGCCGAAGGCCGCGGCGGCGGCGCCGGTGGCGGGGTCCTCGACGACCCCGCCCGGCGGGAACGGGTCGCGTGCGTAGAAGACGGTCTCGGTCTCCCGCCACACGAGGTGAATGGTCGTCCAGCCCCGGCGCGCCATGAGCTCGCCGAGCGACTTCTGGTCGTAGTCGAGGTCGGCCAGCCGCGCCCGGGATGACGCGGCGAGCACCAGGTGATCGTTGCCCGCGTTCGCGATGCGCGGCGGCAGCGCGGGATCGAGGTCCGCGGCGTTCCAGCGCAGGGCCGTCAGCGCGTCGGTGAGGTCGGCCTCGGCGACCTCACCGACGGCCGGGGCGACGCTCGTCAGCGTGGCGAGGATCCGGCCGTTCGCCGGCCGCGTCTCCACCCCGATCTCCCCGGCGGAGGTGACGAGCCGGAGATCTCCGGTCCCCTGCCGCTCGGCCAGGGCGACGGCGGTGGCGATCGTCGCGTGCCCGCAGAAGGCCACCTCGGCCAAGGGGCTGAAGTACCGGATCCGGAAGCCGCCGGCGTCCCCGTCGTCCAGCAGGAAGGCGGTCTCGGAGAATCCGACCTCGGCGGCGATCTCCTGCATCCGCGCGGCGTCCATCCCCCGCGAGTCGAGGACGACCCCGGCCGGGTTACCGCCCTGGCCGTCCACGTCGAAGGCGGTGTAACGCAGAACCGCCGATCGTTCGCTCTTCTGCTGTGCGGTGTCGTTCATGCCCGGGAGTCTGCTCCCTAGGATGACATCGCGTCCAACGATGAATTTTGATCAATAACATCGGGATGGTCGATGGACACACGTCTGCTCAGCAGCTTCCTCACCGTCGTACGCGCGGGCGGGATCACCGCCGCGGCGGCGGAGCTCGGATTCGTGCAGTCCACCGTCACCACGCACATCCAGGCGCTGGAGCGCATGGTGGGAACGCCGCTGCTCGACCGGCACCCGGGCGGTGTCTCCCCTACGCGTGCCGGTTCGCTGCTCGCCGAGCACGCCCAGCGGATCCTCGACCTGGAGGAACGCATGTTCACCGAGCTCACCACCGCCGCCGCCGCGCCGACCGGCCCGGTACGGGTCTGTGCGCCGGAGTCCGTGTGCGCCTACCGCCTGGCGCCCCTCGTGCCCGAGGTGCGGACGAGGTTCCCGGACGTGAGCCTGTCACTGTTCCCCGCCGACACGCGGACGGCGCTGACCGCGCTCGCCGACCGTCGCGCCGACCTGGCCCTGATGCTCGAGCCCTCCGTGCACCCGCCCGGCGTCGACCTGGTGGATCTGGGGGCCCAACGGCTGTCGCTGGTCGCGGCGGCCACCACCGGCCTTCCCCGGCATCGTCCCATCACGCCGGCGGAGCTGTCCGCGGCCGACATCCTCCTGCTGGAGAAGGGCTGTTCCTACAGTGATGAACTCGCCGGTCTGATCGCCGCCACCGATCCCACCGCGACCCCGCCCCGCTTCGGTGGCATCGAGACGCTGAAGCGGTGTGTCGCGGCCGGTCTCGGCGTGACCCTGCTGCCGACGGTCACGGTCGCCGACGAGCTCGCCGACGGCCGGCTCGTCGAGCTGCGACCGCCCGCCGGCCTGGCCAGCCAGCACCTGTGGCTGGCCGCGCCGTCGTCCCGATGGAGGTCGCCGGCCGTCCGGGCCGTCCACGCCACCCTCCGCGAAACCACCCTTCCGGTTTCCTAACGGGCCGGGGCGTACTCCGGCAGCGGCCGCGGCCCCGTCCGCAGGCGTTGTTCGAGGGCGTCCATGACGCGCGGCAGCGGTGAACGGGCGACGGCGTCGCGCAGCATCCGGCCCGCGGTGGTCCTGGGGACCATCATCCGGACGTTCGGGCCGATCTGCTGCTTCTTGTCCGCCAACGACCGGTGGCCCGCCTCGTAGCGGGGGAACGCCACCCGGTGGTCTCCGCCGGCGGCGGCGAGCTCGCCGGCGAGCCGGTAGGCGCCGACCAGGGCCAGCTCCGCGCCGGCACCCGACGCCGGGGAGGCACACCAGGCGGCGTCACCCGTCAGCACCACCCGGCCCGTCGACCAGGAGTCCATGCGCACCTGGCCGAGGGCGTCGAAATAGAAGTCCGGGTCGGCGAGGGCGGCGGCGAGCAGCTCCTTCGTGTGCCAGGACGTGTCGCCGGCGAACGCCTCGCGGAGCAGGCGCCGGTGCTGCGCGAGGTCCCGGGGGTCGTAGGCCGGCCGCGCCGAGCGGAAGACGAAGTACGCCTTGGCCTGGGCGTGGTTGCCGGAGCGGTAGATCCCGGCCATCCGTCCCGGCCGGTTGTACATCGTCACCCAGCGGTCCTCGCCGAGCGACGCGTCGGCGTCCGCGAAGGCGAAGTAGTGGCCCCGGAACCGGACGAACCGCTCCTCGGGGCCGAAGGCCAGGCGGCGGACGGTGGAGTGCATGCCGTCGGCGCCGACGACCAGGTCGAAGCGGCGGGCGGGCGCGTTCTCGAACGTGACCGTCACGCCGTCGTCGTCCTGGTCCAGACGCCGTACCGAGTCGTCGAACAGGTACTCCACGTCGGCCGTCCCGCGCAGCAGCGCCACCAGGTCGCCGCGCATGATCTCCACCGCGCCGGGCTCGCCGACGGCGACGCGCGCGACGGCACGGTCGTCGGCGTCGACGAACTTCATGCCCCGTACGTCGGCGGCCGCGGCACGGACGTCCTCCATGATCCCCATGCGCTCCGCCACGGTGACGGCCTGGTCCCGCACGTCGACCCCGTTGCCCCCGGCACGCAGCGCGGGAGCGCGTTCGACCACGGTGGGCCGGAGGCCGTGCCGGGCGAGCCAGGACGCCAGCGTCAGCCCGGCGATGCTCGCTCCGGAGATCAGGATTCGTTCGTTTACCGGGTTCCCCTCGGTAATATAAATGAAATACACATTCCACTTGATTATGTGGAAGGGGCATTTCACTTGTCAACCGACTCTGGACGCCGCCGGCGGGCCGACGCCGTACGCAACCGCGAACTGGCCCTGGCCGCCGCCACCGCGCTGCTGTCCGAACCGGGCGCCGGCCTCACCGTCGAGGCCATCGCCCAGAGAGCCGGTCTGGGGTCGGCGACCGTCGTACGCGCCTTCGGCGGCAAGGACGCCCTCCTGGACGCCGCCGTCGCCGGCCTGCTCGAACCGGTGGTCCAGCGCGCCCGCGACCTGCTGCACGAGGCGGCCCCGGAGCAGGCCCTGCGTACCTTCCTCGCCGAGCTGATCGCCTTCCAGTCGGCGCACCACGCCATCAACGACCAGCTGAGCGGCCTTGACCTGCCCGCCACCGCGGCCCTGCGAGCCGACCTCGTCCGCACCGTGGAGGAGATGCTCGCCGGAGCGCGACGGGAGGGCGCGATCCGCACCGACCTCGACCCCGCCGTCGCCACCACCTTGATCGGTGAGACCGCCTACGCGATCGCGCGCTCCCGGCCCACGGAACAACTCACCGGCGCCTACATCACCGTCCTCATGGACGGCCTTCGCCCACCCTCGCGGTAAGGCGGGACACGGGCGTACTGCGGTTTTCCGCACCCCAGGTCGACGGTCGGCCTCATGGTGGGCTGACCTGCCGATTTCTAGCGTTGACCGCATGATCGAAGCGAACGGTGCGGCACCGGCCGGCGGGATCGCCGGCTGGGCCGCCCATCTCATGGAGTCCCTCGGCGCGCCCGGGGCGGGTCTGGCGAACGCGGTGGACACGGTGCTGCCCTTCGTGCCGAGCGAGGTGATCCTGCCGCTCGCGGGCTTCACCGCCGGGCAGGGCGGGATGAGCCTGGCCGCGGCGATCGCGTGGGCCACGGCGGGCTCGGTGCTCGGCTCTCTCGTCGTGTACGCGGCGGGGGCGCTGCTCGGGCGCGAGCGCACCCGCGCGATCGCCGAGCGGATCCCGCTCGTGCGGGCGCACGAGATCGACCGGGCGGAGGCGTGGTTCGCCCGGTACGGGGCGCGTACGGTGTTCCTGGCCCGGATGGTTCCCGTCCTGCGCAGCCTCATCTCGATCCCGGCCGGGATCGAACGGATGCCGGTGGCGACGTTCACGGCCCTGACCGCGCTGGGGAGCCTCATCTGGAACTCCGTGTTCGTGCTGGCCGGATACTGGCTGGGTGACAACTGGCGGCTGGTGGAGGAGTACGGCGGGTTGGTGTCCAAGGCAGTGGTGATCGTGGCCGTGCTGGCCGTCGGCTGGTTCGTGGTGACCCGGCTGACGCGTTCCCGAGCCCGGTCGTGACGCGTGTCGTCCTGCCGGGGCTCCGGCTCGTGCTCGGGGCGGCGCTGGGCGCGGTGACCGCCGTGGCCGCCCTGGTGGCTCTGGTCGCGACGGTCCCGGTGATCGTGCTGGGCCGTACGCCGCCACTCGGCGTCCTCGTACGGGCCGAGCGGTGGCGGCTCGCCGCGCTCCTCGGCGTCGGCGACCTCGGCGAGTACGACCTCCGGCGGGGCGTGGCGTACCTCGCGGCCCGCTGCCCGGTGGGGCTGCTCGGCGGCGTCGTGATCTTCCTCGGCGGGTACGGCGCGGTGAGCGCGATCGGGGTGCTCGCCGCGTGGATCTCAGGTGGGCGGCCCGACGGCATGGCGCCGACCTGGCCGATCGTGCTCTATCTCACCGTCGCGGCGGCCGTGCTGCTCTTCCTCGACCTCGCCGGCCTGGTGGCGGTGGGCGCGCTCGAACGCGGCGCCGCCCGCCGGTTCCTCGGCCCGGACGAGCGGCAGCTGATGCGGCGCCGGATCGCCGAGCTGTCGGCCAGCCGGGCGGGCATCGTCGCGGCCGTCGACGCCGAACGCCGGCGGATCGAGCGCGACCTGCACGACGGCCTCCAGCAGCGCCTCGTCGCCCTGGGCATGCTGATCGGCCGGGCGCGGCGCAACGGGTCGCAGGACCTGCTCGGGCAGGCGCACGACGAGTCACAGCGGGCGCTGGAGGAGCTGCGCGACATCGCCTGGCGCGTCTATCCGGCCGCGCTGGACGAACTGGGCCTGCACGACGCGCTCGCCACGGTGGCCGAGCGCAGCCCCGTACCGGTGCGGATCCACTACGACCTGCCCGAACGGCCGGTCCGCGCGGTCGAGACCGCGGCCTACTTCACCGTGCGGGAGGCGGTCACCAACGCCGCCAAGCACGCGGGGGCGGCCCGCATCGACGTCTCGATCGCCGGACACGGCACGATGGTGGTCGTGCGGATCACCGACGACGGTACGGGCGGCGCCGACCCCGGAGGCGGCGGGCTGGCCGGGCTCGCCCGGCGCGTCGCGGCGCTCGACGGGCGTTTCACCGTGTCCAGCCCGGCCGGCGGGCCGACCGTGATCGAGGCGGAGCTGCCGTGCGGCTGATCCTGGCCGAGGACTCCACGCTGCTGCGCGAGGGGCTGACGCGGCTGCTCGCCGAGGAGGGCCACGAGGTCGTGGCCGGGGTCGGCGACGCGAAGGCACTGCTCGCCGCGGTGGCCGCCGACCCGCCGGACGTGGTGGTGGCCGACGTGCGCATGCCGCCCACCCACACCGACGAGGGCCTGCGCGCGGCACTGGAGATCCGGCGCCGCCACCCGGGCGTCGGCGTGCTGATGTTGTCGCAGTACGTGGAGAAGCGGTACGCCACCGAGCTGCTGACCTCCGACACCCAGGGGGTCGGGTACCTGCTCAAGGACCGGGTCGCCCACGTCGAGGAGTTCCTGGACGCGCTGGACCGGGTGGGCGCGGGCGGCGCGGCCTTCGACCCGGAGGTGGTCCGCCAGCTGCTCGCCCGCACGACCCATCCGCTGGCGACGCTCACCGCCCGCGAACGCGACGTGCTGTCCCACATGGCCGAGGGCCACACGAACGCCTCGATCGCCACGCGCCTGCACGTCTCGCTCAGCGCGGTGGAGAAGCACGTCAACGCCATCTTCGACAAACTGAACCTGCCCCGCGACGGCGGCTACAGCCGCCGCGTGCTCGCCGTCCTCCGCTACCTGGGCTCCTGAGCCGCACCGGGCTCCTCCCCCGGTGACGCGTTCATCGCCAGGCTCAGGTTCTGTTCGGTCAGTTCGGCGGCGATCTCCTCGGTGATGCGGCCTCGCCGGAAGACCAGGACGCGGTCGCAGAGGTCGACCAGCTCGGCCAGGTCGGTGGAGGCGAGCAGGACGGCCTTGCCCTCGCCGGCGCCCGCGAGGTCCTGTGGACCGGGCTGAGCACCACGCACATGCAGGGCGGCGTGCCGATGGGGTCCGACCGCGCGCGCTCGGCCGTGGACGCGAACGGCCGGTCCCACGACGTCGCCGGACTGTACGTCGGCGACGCCTCGCTGATCCCGGCGTCCCTGCCGGTCAACCCGTCCCTGACCATCATGGCGCCGGCCGCCAGGGTCGCCGACCGGCTCGGGAAGGAACTCACCGGATGAGACTCATCGACGCCCTGTTGGAGATCGTCCGTGGCGAGGGGGTGCGCCGGATCTTCGGCGACCCCGGGACGACCGAGCTGCCGCTGATCGACGCCCTGGCCGGCGTGCCCGACCTGTCGTACGTGCTGGGCCTGCAGGAGGCGTCCGTGGTGGCGATGGCCGACGGGCACGCCCGCGCCACCGGCCGCCCGTCGTTCGTGAACCTGCACGTCGCGGGCGGTGTCGCGAACGGCCTGATCGGCATGCTCGACGGCATCGACACGCTGTTCCTGGAGAAGGTCAGCGGACGCCGGTCGATGCCGATCATCTCCCGCGTCGGCGGACGGCTGCCGGCGTACTGCACGGCGACCGGCAAACTGTTCCTCGCCTTCGGCGCGCCCGAACGCCTGCGCCGCGTCCTACGCGCGGGCCTGGCGCGCTACACGCCGCACACGATCACGATGCCGGGCCTGCTGGTTCGCGACCCCGCGGTCGATCAGGACGACACCGGGCGTTCGTGCCGGCGCGCGAGCAGGGCGAGCAGCTCGGTGGCCACCTCGTCCGGGGCCTCGTAGACCGGGGTGTGCCCGGTGTCGAGCAGGCGCAGCCGCGCGCCCGGGATGGCCGCGGCCAGCTCCCGCGCCTGGTCGGGTGTTCTCGCCGGATCGCGCAGGCCGTGCACCACGGTGACCGGACAGTCGATCGCGGCCAGCCCCGGGGTCAGGTCCAGGTCCCGCTGGCTGCGCAACGCCTCCAGCGCCGCCTGGACGGGCACCCGGGCGGCGTAGGCGAGCAGCTCGTCGCGGAACGCCGGATCCGGTGGGGTGGCGAACGACCGGTCCAGTACGCCGGCGTGCAACCGCGGGCCCGAGTCGTCGGCCAGCGCCGCCAGGATGGCGTCCACGTCACCGTGGCCCCGCATGTGCGCACCGGTGTCGGCCAGCAGCAGGCCGGCCACCAGCCCGGGGTGCCCGGCCACCAGGCGCAGCGCGATGGCGCCGCCGGTGGAATGGCCGACGACCACGACCGGTGCGCCGTGCCGCCGCGTGATGCGCGCGCCGAGCCGGTCGGCGATCGCGCCGAGGTCCCAGGGACCGGGATCGGTCATCCAGGACACCGCGTCGAACTCGGCCTGGCCCGCCAGCCGTCGCGCCAGCGGCCGGAACACCGCGGGCGCGCAGAGCGTGCCCGGAATGGCCAGCACCACCGGCTCTCGCGTGGCCCGCTCGTCGTCTCGGGTCGGCATCGCCCCTCCTCATGCCGACCCTACCGGTTGCGCCTCAGCCGGACGGGCGGTCGAGATGGGCGGAGACGACGACGTTTCGCGGGGTGTCACCGCGCGGAGGGTCCGCTCCGCGGCGTACGGAGATCAGGCGGAGCTCCGGGCGGCCGGTGGCCGAACGCTCGCGGGCGATCGCGTGCCTCACCGCGTCGGCCGAGCGCCGGTCGCCGGACGGGGCCCGCTCCAGCCGGCGTACGGAGTCGACCTTGAACCAGGCGACGCTGTGGTCGCGCCGGACCACCTTCACCCGGTCGCCCTCGGCGACCTTCGTCAGGCGGTGGAAGGCGGCCGGGCCGTGTTCGGGATCGACGTAGCCGATGATGATCTCGGGCGACTCCTCGGCGCCGGCCCGGTGGACCACGGCGCTCTTACCCTCCGGGCGCACGCTCGACGGCGAGGTTGAAGACGTGTGCGACGTGCGCCGGCGGACCGCGTGGACCGGGATGGTCGCGTTGCCCAGTTCGACCCGCTCGGGGCTCGACCAGTGTGCGGAGTTCGACCAGTGCCGGTGGGGAACGTGCCGGCGCACGGAGCCTCCGCGCGCCTCGTGCATCCCGGTGAGAATGGCGGCCGTCAGGAGGACGGCCGCGACAGCGTTTCCGTTCGACACGTAAGGGTGATACCCGAGCCCGTCGGCCGAATACCAGATCACCCGGTAAAAATGACAGCAACACAAAGTTGAACAGCCGCGACAGGCCACAATCCGGGCTTTTCTCCTCGACAGACTTTTCGGTCGCGCATTTCTGTACCGTGAGCCGCCGGCGACCTCGTTCCACGAGGGCACGGAAGAAATGCGACAGGGGGCTTAATGAAGGGCATTCGAGGACGTATCACAGCCGCCACGGCGCTCGGCGCCGCGAGCGTCCTGGCGGCCGTCGCGCTGCCACCGGACCGGGGCGCGCGAGCCGACGGCTCCTGCACCGGCACGGCCTGCCCCGCCATGGAGCGGCCGGGCGTGCAGCGGCCGGCCGTGGAGCGGCCGCACACCCTTCCGGCCCTGGTGGCGGCCCGCCCCGACGTGCCGCGGACGCCCGAGGCCGCCGCGGCGGCGGCCCGGACGGCGGTCCGTTCCACGCCGGACGCGTGCGGCAGCCCGTACGTGAAGGACCACGGCGAGCTCGGCCCCGCACATCTGCCTCGTGTCGGTTATTTCGGATCCCTGGTCCGCGGCTATGTCCGGTACGGAGGGCTGAGCCCGGCGAAATTCATCACCCGCTACTGGGACGAGACGGCCAATCCGGCCTACTGGCGCTATCCCCCGGATCTCGGGTTCGCCCATTCCGGCGGCTGGAGCAACGGCCGCGTTCTTCGCGAACGGGAGACACTTCCCCAAGGCTCGCTTCTCGACCGATTCGGCAGCCCGTACGGCACCTTTCTCGCCCCGGCGGGCAGTGCCTTCGGCGCCCGCGCGCTGCCACCGGACAGCCTCAACACGAAAAGCAGCGATCCGTCACATCTGTGCAATTACCACCTGTACCGGGTGAGCCGGGCGTTCGACGTGGACGCGGGACCGATCGCGCCGGCGTTCCAGCAGCGGGGCGGAGGCCGGCAGTACGTGCTGATGAGCGCCTACCTCCCCGGCGCGCCCTCGACGCTGAACGTCACGTGGCTCGTCGCCAACGGATACCTGAGCGTCATCTACTGATCCAGCGCCTCGGGATCGCGTGCGAGCACCGAGCGGCCGCCGTCCACCGGCACGGTCGCGCCGGTCACGAAGCTCGCGTCCTCCGAGAGCAGATGCACGATCGCCGCCGCGACCTCATCCGGCCGGCCCACGCGGCCGGCCGGATGAGCGCGGGCCATCTCCTCCTCGATCCACGCCGCGTCGTCCGGTGCCTGACCCGCGAGGAAGTCCGCGTACCGCTCGGTGCCGACGGACCCCGGCGCGACCGCGTTGACGCGGATCCCCCGCCGCCCGTACTCCACCGCGAGCACCCGGGTCAGCCCCTCGATCCCGGCCTTGGCCGTCACGTACGGCACGCAGCCCGGGACCGCGCGGAGCGCCTGGTGCGAGGAGACGTTGACGATGGCGCCGGGGGTGCCGGCGGCCAGGAAACGCCGCACGGCCGTCGCGCAGCCGACGAGGGCGAGGCCGAGGTTCAGCGAGACGCGGTCGAGGATCCCCCGCACCGGGACGGTGTGAAAGGACGCCGCCGCCCCGAACACCGCCGCGTTGTTGACCCAGCCGGCGAGGGGCCCGGCCGCCTCGGCGAGGTCGGCGGCGCGCTCGGCGACGCTCTCGTCCGCGGCGTCCCCGGCCAGCGCGATGACACGCCCTGCGCCGACCTGCCCGTCCACCCAGGTCAGCGCCGTCGGATCGCGCTCGATCGCCACGACGGTGCCGCCCTCGCGAGCGAGACGCTCGGCCACCGCCCGGCCGATGCCCCGGCCTCCTCCCGTGACCACGTACGAACGGCCCACGACTTCTCCTTTCGCCGTTTCTGCCCTAGTGTTGCAAAAAACTTCGATCGAAACAGTTCGATGACGACGATCAGAGATGTGGCCGTCGAGGCGGGTGTCAGCGTCTCGACGGTGTCGCTCGCGCTCAACGCGCCCGAGCGGGTCAGCGAGCCGACCCGCCGCAAGGTCCTGGCGGCCGTCGACGCGCTCGGCTTCGTGCCCAAGGCCGACGCCGTCGCGCGGGCGCGGCGCGGGGTCGGCCGGATCGGCGTGCTCGCGGCGTTCTCCGCCTACCCCTCGGCCGCCCGCCGGGTGAACGGCGTGATCAGTGCCATCGGCCGCCGCCCGCTGGAGATCGTGCTGTTCGACCAGGAGTCGGCCGCGCGGAGCCCCTCGCCGCTCCTGGCCAGTCTCCCGGTCACCGGGCGGCTCGACGGGATCATCCTGGTGAGCCGTCCGCTGGACGACGCCGTGGCCACCCGGCTGCGTGACCTGCGCCTGCCCACCGTGCTGGTGGACGTACGCCACCCCGGCTTCGACTCCGTCCACACCGACGACGAGGCCGGCGGACGGCTCGCCGCCGAGCACCTGCTGTCCCGGGGACACGCGAGATTCGCCTTCGTCGGCGAGGAACAGCGATCGGACCGGTACGTCTCGCCGTCGCAGCGCAGGCTCACCGGCTTTCGCACGGCCCTGGCCGAGGCCGGTCACACGCCCGTCGTACGGCTCGCCCGTCACGAGCTCGGACGGGCCCTGGCCACCGCGCGCGAGCTGCTGTCCGCGGAGCCGCGCCCGACCGCGGTGTTCGCCGCCGACGACACCCTGGCGGCCGGGGTCATGCGCGCCGCCCACGAGCTCGGCCTCGCGGTGCCCGGAGACGTCGCCGTGGTCGGCTTCGACGACGGCGAACTGGCCGAGGCCCTCGGCCTGACGACCGTACGGCAGCCGCTGGAGGAGTCCGGACGGGCGGCGATGGAGCTGCTGCTGCGGCGGATCGACGAGCGCGGAAGCGGGGCCGGGACCGGTTTCGGGGCCGTGCGGGAGGTCATGCTCCGGCTCGAGGTGGCCGTTCGCGGTTCCACTTGAGGAATTCGTGGCCGCACCAGGTCGTTCTTCCTGTGATGGATCCGTCGTCACTGGCAGATCAGCTGAACGCGGAGCGCGAGAAGACGCTCGAGCGCATCGCGGCGCTCGCGCACGACCGCGAGGGCGTCATCGAGTCCACCGTGTCGACCGGCGTGGACGACGAACACGACCCGGAGGGCGCGACGATCGCGTTCGAACGGGAGCAGATCGAGGCCCTGCTGGACCAGTCGCGCCACCACCTGTCCGAGCTGGACCGCGCCCTGCGCCGGCTCGACGAGGGCGCGTACGGCCGGTGCGAGGTCTGCGGCGCCCCGATCGCCGCCGAACGCCTCGCCGCCCGCCCCACGGCCCGCACCTGCATCGGCTGCGCCTCCCGGCGTTGATCGGGTTCTCACGCGCCTTTAATGATCGCCTCATCGAAAGGCCAATCTCGGGCGCCGACCGTTGATCCATGAGCCTGCCGACGTCTGTCTCCCTGCCTCCCGGGCGCGCCGTGCCGGCGGCCCGAGCCTCCCGCGGCTCCTCCGGCGACCCGGCCTGGGCACGCCCGGCGCTGATCGCGCTGCTCGCCGCCACGGCCGTGCTCTACATCTGGGGGCTGGGCTCCTCCAGGTGGGCCAACGCGTTCTACTCGGCGGCGGTCCAGGCGGGCGCGCACAGCTGGAAGGCGTTCTTCTTCGGCTCCTCCGACGCGGCGAACTTCATCACCGTCGACAAGACACCGCTGGCCCTGTGGCCGATGGACCTGGCGGCGCGCCTCTTCGGGGTGAACTCCTGGACCATCCTCGTGCCGCAGGCCCTCATCGGCGTGGCCACGGTCGGCCTGCTGTACGCGAGCGTACGGCGTTCGCTCCGGCCGCTCGGCCCGCGTGCCGCCGCGTGCGGCGCGCTGCTGGCCGGCGCGGCCCTCGCGACGACGCCGATCGCCGCGCTGATGTTCCGCTACAACAACCCGGACGCGCTGCTGGTCCTGCTGCTGACCGCCGGGGCGTACGGGCTGCTGCGCGCGCAGGAGCGGGCGAGCACACGGTGGCTGGTCGTGGCCGCGAGCTGCGTGGGGCTGGCGTTCCTGGCCAAGATGCTCCAGGCGTTCCTCGTACTGCCGGCGTTCGGGCTGGTGTACGTGATCATGGCGCCGGCTCCCCTGCGGCGCCGGCTGTGGCAGCTGGCCGTCGCCGCGGTGGCGATGATCGTGTCGGCCGGCTGGTGGGTCGCGATCGTCGCCGCCGTCCCCGCGGGCTCCCGGCCGTACATCGGCGGCTCCCAGCACGACAGCGTGCTCGAACTCGCCCTGGGCTACAACGGCATCGGCCGTCTCAACGGCGACGAGACGGGCGGCCTGGGCAACACGAACCAGGACGCCGGCTGGATGCGCATGTTCGGCACCGAACTCGGCGGGCAGATCTCCTGGCTGCTCCCTGCCGCGCTGATCCTCCTGGTGGCGGGCCTGTGGACGCTCGCCGCCGGCCGCGTGCGCCGCGCCGCCGAGCGTGGGAGCGCGGGAGGTGAGGACGGCGTGGAAGGCGACGACGCGTCCGAGGCCTCGCGAGCCGCCCTCCCGGCCTCCGGAGGCCTGCGAACCGACACCGGAGCGGGCGCCCTCTTCGTGTGGGGTGGCTGGCTGTTGGTCACCGACGTGGTGTTCAGCCTGATGCAGGGGATCTTCCACGGCTACTACACCGTGGCGCTGGCACCGCCGATCGCGGCGCTCGCCGGGCTGGGCGGCACGATTCTGTGGGCGCGGCGCCGGCACCCGGCTGCCACGGGCGCACTGGTCGCGGTCGTCGTCCTGACGGCCTGGTGGTCGTACCGCCTCCTCGGGCGTACGCCGGACTTCGCGCCCTGGCTGCGCCTTCCCGTGCTGGCCGGCGGGCTGATCGCCGCCGTGGGACTGCTCGCGGGCGCCTGGCTCGCGCACCGCTCAGCGGCCGGTTCGCCCCGGGACGACCATGGGAAGTCCGGCCTCGCCGGGCGGGTACTGGCCGCCGGCGGCGTCCTCGCGGTCGCGGTGTCGATCGCGGGACCCACGGCGTACGCCGTCGACACCGCGACCACCGCGCACAACGGCGCCATCCCGTCGGCCGGCCCCTCCGGAATGGGCGGCGGCCCGGGCGGAACGCGCGGTCGCGGGGGCTTCCCCGGCGGCCCGCGCGGCAACGGTACGCGCGGCGGGCAGGGCGGCGGCTTCCCCGGAGCGGGCGGCGGACAGGGTGGAATGCCCCAGCCGCCGAACGGCACCGGAAACGGCGGCGGGCCGGGCGGTGGCATGCCGGGCGGCGGTGGCCCGGGCGGCGGCGGGATGCGCCGCGGCGGCATGGGCGGACCCGGCGCGCTGCTCGACGCCCCCACTCCCGGCGCCGCGCTCACCTCGCTGCTGAAGCAGAACGCCGGCAAGTACACGTGGGCGGCCGCCACGGTCGGCTCCAACAGCGCCGCCGGCTACCAGCTCGCCACGGGCGACCCGGTCATGGCGCTCGGCGGGTTCAACGGCACCGATCCGGCCCCCACCCTGGCCCGCTTCCAGCAGTACGTACGCGAGAAGAAGGTCCACTACTTCATCGCCACCTCGATGCCCATGGGCGGCCGCGGAGGCTCCGGCAGCGACGACGCACAGCAGATCGCCACGTGGGTGGCCAAGACGTACACCGCCAAGACCGTCGACGGCACGACGGTCTACGACCTCGGGTAGGAGCCCCGGGCCGCGCGGCCGTCATCACCCCGGCACTCCGGTCGACGGACCGTCCGATGAAGGATTTCCGGTCGCACCGAACGACCGCCCGCGCGTGGCCGGAACCGGCCCCTCACTCCGAGTCGTGACAATCCGTAACAAGACAGGTGGATTCCAGTTGATCGTCTATGTCAGACAAAGATCCAACAAGTTATGCGACTGATATGCATCGCCGCAGCTCCAGGGGATACGGCCGGTTCCGGCCACTCCGGAGCCCGCCCGACAGGGGGTCGATGGCGGTAAGCGGCCACCGGCATCACATCAACGCTCCGGAGTCCGTACACTCTGATCGACCGGCGCCCATAGCTCAGCCGGATAGAGCATCGGACTTCTAATCCGACGGTCGGGGGTTCGAATCCCTCTGGGCGCGCCACCGCCGCCAGAACGATCACCCGCCTGAGCTTCGCATACGGCGTCTTCCCGGTCGATGTGGTGTGCCATGCCGTGCCATCGGCGGCACCCTCGTGCTACTGGGCGCGGAATATCCACGGAATGATCTGCCCCTCCGCCGGCGTGCGGGTGGGGGGGCAGTTGGTGATGGCGGCCGCCGACTCGCCTCGTGGGCATGTACGGCTGCCCCGATCGTTGCTGTACTCCTCCGATCACAGCACACTGGCCGCGTGAGTCTGGGCGACGTACGAGACGCTCATGCGGCACAGGTCCGACGGCGGACGCGACCCCAGCCTTCGCAGGCCGCCGGTTCGTCGCCGACCAGGCCGGCGTGTCGACAACCACGCTCGACGTGAGCTGTTGGCGCTGACGTCCGGTGGCCCATTCCTGTCTCGGTCGGCCCCACCCGGCTTCCAGCGCAAGGTCGAACACACGGCTCTCCGGCTGCCCAGGGGAGACCGGCGAGGCCTTCGCCCCGGTACCCTCCTGAACGCTCAAGCTGGTGTGGGCCGGACGACGCCGCCCAGCGGGGCGCGTCTCCCCTGAGGCTTGGAAGCTGTACGCGGTCTGCGTCGACCGTGCATGCCGGAGCGGCCGGCCGCGGACGTTCGAGGCAACTGTGGCCCATCTGGGGGCCAGGCTTCACGCCTCACAGACCACCGGGCGTCGCCGCCTTGCCGCGTTGGAGCGCGCCGGCCTGATCGAGGTGACCGAGCGGTCCGGCGCCTGGCCGTCGATCCGCGTCATCTTCGATGCCGACGAGGCGGCCGACGTCGCCGATACCTACGCTCGCGAGGGCCGACGACGCACCGAACCGTGTGAGGACCCCTCGCACATTCCGGCGCTCCGGGCAAGGAACGACCGACGCTGAAACGGCCAAGGCGGCCGTGGCACGCGCGGCCGCCGAGGTCTACCGCACACTGCCCGCCGACCTGATCCAACACATCCCTGGGTAGCGAGGAGCGCGAGCAGCTTCTTACCTCTCACCAGTCCGGCATTCGTATCGCATGACCGGCGGTAATCAGGGCGGGGAGCCGGTACCGACCAGCAACGTGACGGCGATCTCCGTCCTGCCATCGAGGTCTTCATCGGTAGCCGGGCGACCTTGAGGACCTCATACACGTGGTGCTCGATCCGGCGTCCTTCTCCCCAACGTGACCCCAGCCCCAAAGTAGCGGTGAGGAAGACCACGGTTGCGGTTCGTAACCATCACAGGTCGGCCATACCGGGTCGTGGCGTCGGCCCGCCGCCCGATCGTGTTGACCGTTCTCAGGGATCGATCGGGTGGAAGGGCGGCTGGGGTGCGTCGGGAGTGGGAGCCGGAAGAGCTGATCGCCGCGCGGACGTTGCTGGCCGGCGACTGGGAGCCGGTGGGTAACAAGACCGGCGCGACGCGGCTGGGCTTCAGCCTGATCGATTGGAACGCAACGGATGACGCTCACGCTGCAATTGGCTCGGTACCAGCGAACCATGAGAACGTGCCCCTCACATACAGCGCCTTGAGGGCGCCGGGCTGGGGCACCCGGGCCCGCTTCAGGGTGAGGGTCAGGTCCGCGCCGACATGGTGCAGCAGGTCCACACCGGCCAGGCCCTGGTTGACGCTAGCCGGCACCAGGCCGCCGTCGCCCAGCAGTTGGCGGCGCCACGCGCTGAACGCGCCGGCTGTGGCGCGGACCGGCCGGCGAAGGCGACATCGTCGTATGATCCGGTCATGTCAGTGCTCTCACGGCGCCGACCCAAGTGCCAGCTCTGCCGGCAGGGTGACCCTGGCAACTTCACGGGGAAGGGCCGAAAACTCATCCCGAAGGGTTTCTGTAACGAGTGCGAGGCGCGCCTCAAGGGCGGCGAGAGAATCGAGGTCACGGAGAAGACCCTCAAGAAGATCTGCCAAGAACTGGATATGGGCTTGGACACGGCCAAATGGGCGGCCTACAAACTCCTGTTGCTCCGCGATCCGCGATCCGCGGATGCTCTGTACGCCTACGCGAGCCAGAAGAAGCGGTGGCCCGCGTCCGAGGCCGGGTTGGCCTTGGCGGCCATGGACGACCCGCGGGCCGAACCGGCCGATCGCGACGCGCTGGAGGTCCATCCCACCTGGCGGGTTTTCGCGCCCAAGCCGAGGACGCCGGAGGACGTGTGCGGCGGGATCGTGGTGGCCCGGATCGAGGCCGGTGAGAAGGAACTGAAGCTCCTGACGCTGGCCAAGGATCCGCGTGAGGCGGCCGGTCAGATCGCCGACCTGCTGAACTACCCGGCCGACCACCCGGCGCGCGTCCAGGGCCCGGCCGCCGTGTCCCGACCCGGGCGCGCGCCCGGCCTGACGCTCTTCCACACGAGGGCGCGGGGTGGTGGTTCCCACCTGCCCGAGGATGCGATTTTGCGGTGGGACGACAACTACCACGCCGACAAGAACGTGCACACCAGGAACATGATGGCCAGCCATTTCGCGGGCAGCACGGAGTCGGGGGCCACCATTCATGGGACGGCCGTCCTCAGCGGGTACGACGTGCGCACGGGGACCATCCGGTCCGTTCCAGTGCGCACGCTGGAGAACGATCTAAGCATGCAGGCGTACGGTGCGGCCGCGGGCTACGTGCACGCGTGGCGCAAGGAGCGGGGTCTGTAGGCGGGTCGGCTCGTCGAGGGCGGCCAGCAGCTCCACGATGCGTCGCTGCTCAGCGGGATCGCCCACAGGGACGGCGATGACGTCACTGGCGCCGGGCGCCGGCGACACGCACAAGTTGTCGATGATGGTGTCGTCCGGGCCGGAACACAGGTAGAACGCCGGCTCGGTCAGGTGTTGGTCCGTCGCTGCGCCACGCGGCTTTGGGCGCTGAACAGACCCTCGCCATCACCGGTGCCGAGCAGGAGGCTGCAGGTCGGTGGTGCCGAGGAAGTCGGCGAGGGCATCGTCGACGGTCCTTGCCTGCAGGGAGCACACGGGATCCGGCGTCGACGCCGATGGTCACGACGCTTGCCGGAGCCGATGCCGGTAGCGCAGGGGCGCCTCGCCCACCTCGCGTTTGAAGGCGGTGCTGAAGGCGCTTTCCGAGGTGTAGCCCAGCTGCGCGGCGAGGGCCCCGATCCTGACGTCGTCGTCGCGCAGCGCCCGCTGGGCCAGCAGCATCCGCCAGGAGTTGAGGTAGGTCAGCGGGGGGACACCCGCCACGGAGCGGAAGCGCACGGCGAACGACGTCCGCGACATCGCTGCCGCACGAGCCAGCTCCTCCAGCCCCCAGGGTCGCCCGGGGTCGCCGTGCATGAGAGTCAGCGCGGGACGCAGCCGGTCGTCGGCCAGCGCCCGCAGCCATCCCCGCCCGGCGTGGCCGAGGTACGCCCGGAACACCTCCAGGAGGAACAGCTGGGCGTGCTGGCGTACCGCGAAGGCAGCCCCCATCCGCTCGCCCGTTACCTCCTCGACCAGCCGATCGACGCACGCGCGCAGGGCGGGCGCGGCGGAGTCGGATGCTCGGATGAGCGCCACGGGCGGCAGCGCCTGCGTCAACAGCGCCGCACCGGCCGGGTCGAGCTCGACGTGACCGCCGAGGACGACGTCGTCGACGGCGAAGTCCGCGCCGCCGACGCGCAGGGTGTACTTCCCCGCCTCGGGCTCGAACTCCACGGGCGGACCGTCACCGGCGCCGCCCTCGGCACGCAGCCACGAGCGGCCGGTCAGGACCGCGACATCGCCGGCCTCCATCTCGATCGGGGCATCGAGCCCGTCGGTCGACAGCCGGCACCGGCCGCGAACCATCACCGACAGCTTCAGCGGGGTCGCGATGACGGACCGCGTGACCCAGTGTCCGCGCGCGGCGAACGCGCCGGAGATCTGGCCGCGAACCTCGACGAGGTCGAACACCTCTGACAAAAGATCGATGGCCATGGCTGAACTCTCACGAAGAAAATCCGCCCTGTCAAGCATTCTGAGTTCAACCGAACGAGCGCAGACTGGAGCCGTGACCAGCACCTGGACGTTGCAAACAACTGAGAAGGAGCACTCCGTGGAACGCAACGATTCTGCGAAAGACCCGTCGACGTATGCTGCCGGGTTCCCGGTGACGAGCCCTACGCCCGTCTCTTCGTACCATCCCGTCCTGATCGACGTTCCGGGGCGCCCGATTCCGCTGGCGGTTCGCGTGTCGGCTCCGGCCGTCGGCAGTGATCTGCCGGTAATCGTTCTCTCACACGGGCACGGCCCATCGAACTTCGTTCCCTCGTTCTACGGTTACGGTCCGATGGTGAACTTCTGGGCCGCGCACGGGTTCGTCGTGATACAGCCCACGCACCTCGACGCCACCTTCCTCGGCCTACGAGAGGTCGATGACCTGGATGCACCGTTGTACCTGAAGTCACGGGCCGAAGATCTTCGCCAGATCGTGGACCACCTCGGCGATATCGAGCGCACCGTTCCGGGACTGGCAGGGCGCCTGGACACCGGCCGGATCGCCGCTGTCGGTCACTCGGCCGGCGGTCACACGGTCGGCCTGATCTCGGGCCAGACCATCACCGACACCAGCGACGGGTCGACGGTGGGAGCCGTCGACGGACGCTTCGGCGCCCGTGTCATGATTGCCGCTCCCGGCCGCGGCGAGGACTTGAACGGCCCGGCGGCGCAGCCCTACGCGGCGCTCACCAGCACCAATTTCGACGGCATGACGCCGAAGGTCCTCATCGTCGTCGGAGAGAAGGACTGGCACCCCTTCTTCTCCGACCGACAGGACTGGCGAAGCGACCCCTACACGGCGGCTCCCGCGCCGAAGACTCGACTGGAGATCTTCGACGCTGAGCATGGGCTGGGCGGTATTTCGACCTTCGATGCAGCCGAGACCACCGACGAGAACCCCGACCGTGTCGCTGCCGTACGAGCGCTCATCTGGGCTTATCTGCGCAGCGAGCTCTACCCCGGAGATCCGGCCTGGACGCAGGCCACTGCAGTGCTCGCCGGCAGCACAGCACCGATCGGACGCGTCGAGTCGAAGTAGACCCTCCGCGCACGCGGCGGCGCCGCAAGGACCAACGACGACGTGGCGTTCTGCCCGGCCCGACAGAACGCCGCCCTCGGGAGGTAACCGGGTCAGCGGTGACCGCTGACCCGGATCTCACCCGTGTCCCCGGAGGGGTACCGCCTACAGGCGCTCGCCGCCGGTGGCGTCGATGATCTGACCCGTGATCCACCGGGCGTCGTGGGAGGCGAGAAGAGCGACGACGTCGGCGATGTCGGCGGGTTCGCCGACGCGGGCGAGGGCGCGCTGCGCGACGATGGAGGCCATGGCCTCGGAGTTGCCGCGCAACCAGTCGGCGTTCATGTCGGTGTCGGTGGTGCCGGGTCGGACGGCGTTGACGGTGATGCCGCGTGGGCCGAGGTGCTGGGCGAGCGGGAGCGTGAGAGCTTCGAGGGCTCCCTTGGTCATGGTGTATCCGATGATGCCGGGGATGGGGACGCGGGTGGCGCCCGAGGAGACGTTCACCACGCGTCCGCCGTCGGCCAGGCGCGGCAGGGCGGCCTTGATGATCAGGAACGGCGCGGTGGTGTTGATCTGCTGCTGGCGGATGAAGTCCTCGGCGGCGGTCTCCTCGATGACGCCGTTCACGACGATCCCGGCGTTGTTCACCAGCACCCGCACGGGCACGTCGCGCAGCGCGCCCGCGGCCGCGTCGTAGGAAGCCCAGAAGGCGGTGCCGATGTCGGGTTCGGCGAGGTCGGCGGCGAAGGAGAACGCCGTGCCGCCGGCCGCGGTGATCTTCTCGACGACGTCGGCCGCGGCGGCCGAGTCCTGGCGGTAGTGAACTGCGACGGTGTACCCGTCGGCGCCGAGACGGCCGGCGATGGCCGCCCCGATGCCGCGGCCGGCGCCGGTGACAACAGCGATGCCGTCGGACTTACGGGCGTTGAGCGCTTCGATGTCGCGCAGGTCGGTGTCAGACATGATGCCTCTCTGTCGCCCGGGCTCGGGCGGTACCGGGTGCTGATGACGTGCGACGCTCCCGCGCTCTCGTCGCGTCGGCTGTCGCAGAGGGGCGAAGCCAAGCCTGTACGCGGCCTTCGGCGACAAGAAAGAGCTGTTCCGCAAAGCCCTGGAGCGCTACACCGAGGGCCCGGCCGACTACGGGACGCGCGCCCTGGAGGAGCCGACCGCACGAGGCGTGGCCGAGGCGATTCTCCGCGGAGCGGTTCGGACCACGACGCGTCCCGACGGCCCTGCGGGATGCCTGGGCGTGCAGGTCGCGCTGGCGTTGAGCGAAGCGGGGCGGCCCGCGCACGACATGCTGGTCGAGTGGCGGAACGCTTCGGCTCTACGCCTTGAGGAGCGTTTCCAGCGGGCCGTCGACGAGGGCGATCTGCCGCGCGACGCCGACCCCCGACGGCTCGCCCGATATGTCATGACGGTGACGTTCGGCATCGCCGTCCAGGCCGCCAGCGGCCTCGGCCGGGACGAGCTCCAGGACATCGCCGACATGGCACTGGAGTGCTGGCTGCCAAATGGCGTGCGACGGACGCACACGGGGCGTTCCGGCTAGTACGGCTGCAGGGAGGCGAGGAGGCGTAGTTTCTCGTCGCTCTCGCTGCCCTGATCGGCGTAGTAGAGGACCACGAGCAGGTCGTCCACTGGAAGCTTGTCCCGGTGCAGGCGCAGCTCACCGACGACGGGATGGTTCACGGTCGTGGTGCCGCCGTCGAGGTTGCGGATGTCGTGGCGTGCCCAGAGGGATCGGAAGCGCTCGCTCGACAGGGCGAGTTCGCCCACCAGTTCCACGAACCTCGGGTCGTCGATGTCGTCGCCGACGCTCTTCCTGAAGGCGGCGACGAATCCTTCCGTGGCGCGCGTCCAGTCCTGTTGGAACGCCTGTTCCTCGGGATCGAGGAGCAGCGACCGCAGGCGGTTGTACCCGGGTTGGAGGCGCGGAGAGAGCGCGACCGCGAGCCGGTTGGACGCGAGCACGTCGAACGCGCGCCCCTCCACGAAGGCGGGAATCTGCACGCTCGCCAGGAGCTGGTGCAACCGGGCGGGGACGCGCTCGGGCTTCCTGCGCCGCTGAGGCCTGGGGCGTGCGGCGGCCAGGGCGAGGAGGTACTCCTGTTCGAGCTCGTCGAGGCGCAGGACCCGCGCGAGCGATTCGAGAACCTGCGGTGAGGGATTCCTGTCGCGGCCGCGCTCCAGCCGCAGGTAGTAGTCGGCGCTGATGCCCGCGAGCATGGCGATCTCCTCACGGCGAAGCCCCGGAACGCGCCGGTTCCGCCCCCGCGCCAGCCCGACCTGCTCCGGGGTGACCAGGGCCCGCCGGGCACGGAGGTAACCGCCGAGCAGATTGGCGCGGTCGTCGTCGCTCATGTCCGCCATCGTAATTCGGACTCTCTCCCTCAAAGGGGGCCCTGACAGGACCCCGGAAGACGGGGGCACTCCCTCCCGGCGGAGAACGGGCCAACACTGAAGGTGTCGCCGCGGAAGAGGCGGCGATACCGAAACCGCGCCGGTCACAGGCCTGTCGCCGACCGGCGCGCCCTGAGCGGGAGTAATCCATGGACATCACCGAACGCACCGTCTTCATCGCCGGCGCCACCTCGGGCATCGGTCTCGAGCTCGCTCGCCGCTTCGCCGCGGCCGGCAGCTCCGCCGTCGTCGGCGGCCGGCGAGCCGATCTGCTCGACCGGCTCGCGGCCGAGGGGTTCGACACCGTTCCCATCGACGTGACCGACCAGGACAGCGTCGACCGTGCCCGCGACGCGGTGCTCCGCAGCCACCCGGGCCTCGACACGATCGTGACGATGTCCGGGGTCATGATCCCCGAGGACCTGCGCGATCCCGCGCACTTCGGTGCCGCACGGCAGACGATCGACACCAACCTCCTCGGCACCATCCGCGTCATCGACGCGTTCACCCCGCACCTGGTCGGGCGCGGCGCCGGCACCATCATCACGGTCACCTCGGGCATCGGGTTCCTGCCGTTCCCGGTCATGCCGACCTACGCGGCATCGAAGGCCGCCGTGCACGCCTACTCCGAGGCGTTGCGCGCGCAGCTGGACGGCACCGGCGTCGAGGTCTCCGAACTCGTCCCCCCGGCCGTCGCCACCACGCCGGAGCAGGCTCGGCTCAACCCCCGCGCGCTCGACCTGGCCGAGTTCGCCACCGAGGTGATGGACCTGCTCCAGACCGACCCCACCCCGCGCGAGATCCTCGTCAAGGGCGTGCTGATGCACCGGTGGGCCGAGCGCGACGGCACCTACGACGATCTGGTCGCCCAGCGGTCGCAGGCGCTGGCGATGCTCCCGAGCCGCCAGTAGGCACGACAGCCGGGGCCGGTGATCTGTCACCGCACCCGGCCATGCTGAGCCCATGACACCTACGCCGTTCACGATCGGCATCGCGCAGGATGTTCTTGAGGACCTCCGCCATCGCCTGGAGCACACGCGGTTCGCGGAGGCGACCCCGGGACGGCCGTGGGCGGCCGGCACCGACCCGTCCTACCTGCGGGAGCTGGTGGCCTACTGGGCGCACGGCTTCGACTGGCGAGCGCGTGAGGCCGAGCTCAACACGCTGCCGCACCGGCTGGCCGAGATCAACGGCACTCCCGTGCACTACCTGCACGTGAGAGGGGTGCACGCTCCGGACGCGGCCCCGCCGCTGCCGCTCGTGCTGACCCATGGCTGGCCCAGCAGCTTCGTGGAGATGCTGCCGCTGGTGCCGTTGCTCACCGACCCGGGCGCCCACGGCGCGGATCCGGCCGACGCGTTCGACGTCGTCATCCCCTCGCTGCCGGGGCACCTGTTCTCCGGGGTTCCCGACGGGCCGGTGACCCGTCCGGTCATCGCCGGCCTGTGGGTGCGGCTGATGTCCGAGCTCGGGTACGAGCGGTTCGGCGCGCACGGCGGTGACATCGGCGCCGATGTCACCAACTGGCTGGCGATCGAGCACGCCGACCGGCTGGTCGGCATCCACACGATCCATCCGAAGCTGCCCACCGAGCTCGATCCCGAGCGGCCGCTCTCAGCGGCCGAACAGGCCTATCTCGATCGGCGGGCCGTCGAGGACGAGGAGGACGGCGGCTACAGCGCCATGCAGATCACCCGCCCCGACACGCTCGCCGCGGCCCTGCTCGACTCCCCTGCGGGCCTGGCCGCCTGGATCGTGGACAAGTATCGCGCCTGGGGCGACTGCCACGGCGACGTCGAGTCGCGGTTCTCCAAGGACCTGCTGCTGACGATCATCACGCTCTACTGGGCGACCGGCTCGATCGGCACCTCGTTCCGCACCTATCACGACTACCCGCACAACCCGCCGCGACCGCTGATCCACGTGCCGACGGCCGTCACCCTCAGCACCGAGGACGCCGACTACCCGCGGGAACTCGCCCAGCGCAGCTACTCCGACATCCGGCAGTGGCGCGACGCCGATGCCGGCGGGCACTTCATGCCGCTGGAGGAGCCCGAAACGGTCGCCGAGCAGATCCGTACGTTCTTCCGGCCCTTGCGGAAGGCCGACGCCACCCGCTGACACGCGGTGGCGCGGAGCGTCGCGCCGAACGGCTCGGGCACCGGGCGCTCGCCCGAGGGGAGCGGCGCCGGCGACGCTACGCTCCTGTGTCGTGCAGCAGACGCGCCTCGACACCGCTCGGATCCGGGCGGCTCGCCGGGTGATCGACCCGGTTTTCCTCGACACTCCGCTGTACCGCTGTGAGGCGCTGGAGCCCGGCCTCGGGTGCGCGGTGAGCATCAAGCTCGAAACGGCGAACCCGGTCCGCAGCTTCAAGGCCCGGGGCACGGAGTTGGTCGCGAGCCTGCTCCCCGACGACGGTCCGCGCGCCGTGGTGTGCGCCAGCGCGGGCAACCTCGGCCAGGCCCTCGCCTGGTCCGGTCGCGGCCGGGGGCTCGACGTCACCGTCGTGGCATCCCGCCACGCGACGGTGGCCAAGCTCGATCGCATCCGCGCACTGGGTGCCAGGCTGGAGCTGGTGGACGGCGACCACGAACTGGCCCGCGAGCGGGCGGCGGCCATCGCGCGGCACGACGGAATCCGGCTGGTCGAGGACAGCCTCGACATCGAGACCTGCGAGGGCGCGGCCACCATCGGCCTGGAACTCGTGGAAGACCTGGCGGACACCGTGCCGCCGTTCGACGCCGTTCTGATCGCTCTGGGCGGCGGGGCGATGGCCACCGGCGTGGGCCATGTGGTGAAGGACCTTGCACCGGGCGTCGAGGTGATCTGCGTCCAGCCGCTCGGCGCACCGGCGATGACGCACTCCTGGCGCACGCGGCGCGTCGTCACCACCGACTCGGCCGACACCATCGCCGACGGCGTCGCCGGCCGGTGTCCCATCCCGGCCGTCCTGGACGACCTCCTCCTGGTCGCCGACGACGCCGTCCTGGTCCAGGAGAGCTCGATCATCGCCGGCATGCGGATGCTCCTCGACCACGCCGGCCTCGTCGTCGAGCCGTCGGCCGCGCTCGGCGTCGCGGCGATCCTCGAAGACCCTGACCGCTTCGCCGGCCGCCACGTGGTCACCATCGTGTGCGGCAGCAACGTCGACGTGGACGCCTATCACCGCTGGGTCGGCGCGGCTCCCGTCCACCGGTCCTGACGGTCGCTCGCATCCGGCGCGCGGGATCAGACGGTGGGGAGAAGGACGGCGAGTTCGGCCGCCGCCTCGAGCAGGAAGGGCAACGACCCGGTCAGCTCCCGCATCGTCACCCGGTACGCGGGTGCCGGTGTGGACAGGGCCGCCAGCGCGGTCCCGCCCGGCCCGACGATCGGCACGCCCACCGCGCGGATGCCGGCCTCGTGCTCCTCGTCGGACACCGCGTAGCCCTGCTCCCGTACGCGATCGATCTCCTCGCGGAACCGCGCGCGGTCGGTGATGGTGGCCGGGCCCAGCGGCGTCAGCTCCAACTCCTCGACCAGCTCCGCGCGTACCTCGTCCGGCGCGAAGGCGATCAGGCACTTGCCCATCGACGTGCAGTGCAGCGGCCCGTGCTTGGCCGGCTCCCCGATGACCCGGATGCGGCGCGGGCCCTGCACATGGTGGACGTAGAGCTGGTGCCGGCCGTCCAGCACCGACATCAGGGTGGGCTCGCCGGTCAGCTCCGTCACCCTCCGCATGACCGGCAGCGCCACGCCCGTGAAGCCGCGGGCCTGCGACACGCGCTGCCCCAGCTCGAACATGCGAAGCCCCAGGCTGTAGCGCCGGCTCTCGTCGTCGCTGCGGACGAACCCGTCCCGCTGCAACGAGCCGAGCAGCCGGTGGGTGGTGCTGACCGGGTAGCCGGCGTCTCTGGCCAGCCGTGAGACACCGACGCCCTCGGGATGCTCACCGAGCAGGCACAGCAGACGCAGCGCCTTGCCCACGGCGTCGGAGTCCGACCGATCCCCCTTCGCGGCCATTTCGTCAGCACCTTTCCCGCCGGATACGGACAGCCTCGGCGTCCGAAACCCACGTGAACAGCCCCTTGACGCCGACGACACGCAAGCACGACACTCACCTTACCGCATTCCGGATAGGCTTTCCATATTACGGAAAGATCTCCCCGCAGACAAAGGAGTGCTCCGTGACCGCCTCCGCCCCAGACAGTCCCCTCCGGCCCATCCCGCGCGGGCAGGCCCTGCCCGGCCGGCAGCGCTGGGTACGGCTGCTGCCCATCGCCTTCGTCACTTACAGCCTCGCCTACCTGGACCGATCCAACTTCTCGGTGGGAATCGCCGGTGGCATGAAGAGCGATCTCGGCCTGACCGGCGGCACGTCCGCGCTGATCGGGGCCTCGTTCTTCCTCGGCTACTTCCTGTTCCAGGTGCCGGGGGCCATCTACGCCGACCGCCGCAGCGTCAAAGGGCTGATCTTCTGGAGCCTGCTCGCGTGGGGCGTGCTGGCGTCGGTGCAGGGGCTGTTGTCCTCGGCCACGGCGCTCGTCGCGGTGAGGTTCCTGCTCGGCGTCGTCGAGGGCGCGGTGCTCCCGGCCATGGTGATCCTGCTGAGCCGCTGGTTCACCAGATCCGAGCGCGGACAGGCCAACAGCGTGCTCATCCTGGGCAATCCGGTCACGGTGCTGTGGCTGACCGCGCTGTCCGGCTATCTGATCGAGCTCACGTCCTGGCGCGGCATGTTCGTCATCGAGGGTCTGCCGGCGATCCTGTGGGCCTTCTACTTCCGCGCGAAGGTGGACGACCGCCCCGAGCAGGCCGCCTGGCTCGACCCGGCCGAACGGGACGCGGTGACCGGCACGCTGGCCGACGAGCAGCAGGACATCACCCCGGTCAACGGCTACTGGGCGGCCTTCCGCTCACGCGCGGTCGTCCTGCTGTCGGTGCAGTACCTGCTGTGGAGCCTCGGCGTGTACGGGTTCGTCTTCTGGCTGCCCTCGATCGTGAAGGCCGGCTCCGGCGCGGGCATCGGCGCGACCGGCCTGATCTCGGCGGCGCCGTACCTGCTGGCCGCCATCCTGATGGTGGTGAACTCCCGGATGTCGGACCGCAGCGCCCGCCGAAGCCGCCACGTGTGGCCGTGGCTCGTGCTGGGCGCACTGGCCTTCTACGGGTCGTACCTGGTCGGCGCCGCGCACTTCTGGCCCTCGTTCGTGCTGCTGCTGATCGCCGGCGGTGCGATGTACGCGCCGTACGGCCCCTATTTCGCCTACATCCCCGAGCTGCTTCCCCGGCCCGTGGCGGGGCCGTCGGTCGCGCTCATCAACGCCTTCGGCGCCCTGGGCGGTTTCCTGGGTACATACCTCGTCGGCTGGCTGGACGACGCGACGGGCGGCCGGAGCGCGTCCTTCCTGATGCTGGCCGGATCCCTGGCCGCGGCCTCGGCGGTGATGCCTTTCGTACGGACGGGCGGGAGAACCGCATGACGCAGACACCTCGCGCTCCCCGGGCGCTGGTCCCCTGGGCACACGTCGCCGACCTGATGGACGGCTGGCCGGACGAGCTGCCGGTCGCGGTCTACGACGGCACCGGTGAACCGCCGCCGGACCTGTCCGCCGTACGGTTCTACGTGCTGCCGTACGCCAAGCCCGATGCCACCGCCCTGCTGGCGCGGATGCCCGCGCTGGAGGCGGTGCAGAGCCTCAGCGCCGGGGTCGACAAACTGCTCCCGCAGCTTCCGCCCGGCGTGGTGCTGTGCAACGGGCGCGGCCTGCACGACGCGAGCGTCGCCGAGCACGCGCTGAGCCTGATCCTCGCCGTGCTCCGCGACATCCCGCACTGGGTACGCCGGCAGGACGACCACCGCTGGGCGCCGCACTTCACCCGCTCGCTGGCCGGCTCCCGCGCCCTGCTCATCGGGTACGGATCGATCGGCGCCGCGGTCGAGGCACGGCTGCTGCCGTTCGAGGTGGAGGTCGTTCGGGTGGCGCGCCGGGCCCGGCCCGGCGTGCACGGCATCGACGAACTGCCCGGCCTGCTCCCGGACGCGGACATCGTGATCCTCACGCTGCCGCAGACCGCCACCACCACCGGGTTGCTCGGCGCCGAACAGCTCGCCGCGCTGCCGGACGGCGCGCTGGTGGTGAACGTCGGCCGGGGCGGCACCATCGACACGGCCGCCCTGCTGGACCAGACCGCGTCCGGCCGGCTGTACGCGGCGCTGGACGTGGTCGACCCGGAACCGCTCCCCGCCGACCACCCCCTGTGGAGGGTCCCGGGCGTGCTCATCACCCCACACGTCGCGGGCGGTTCGGCGACGTTCTACCCCCGCGCCGAACGCCTGATCGCCGAGCAGCTGCGCCGCTTCGCCGACGGCCGCCCGCTCCTCAACGTGGTCGACCGGGCATGAGCCGCAAGGGCTGAACGAAGGAAGCCGCCGGGCGGCGCGGGTGTTGTCGGGACGTGGGGTCAAGCAGCGTCCGTTCTCTCGAGTACCGGCCGCCCGACGCCGAGACACCCGTCCGGCCGGTCGGCGTGGTCGTGATCGGCGCGGGCCAGGCCGGTCTCTCGGCCGCGTATCACCTGCGGCGCCGAGGCTTCGTCCCGGCGGCCGTTGCCGGCCGGACCTCGGCGGAGCGCCGAGGATTCGTGGTCCTGGACGGCGAGGCGGGACCCGGAGGCGCGTGGCGGCACCGCTGGCGTTCGCTGCGGATGGCGACGGTGAACGGCATCTACGACCTGCCGGGAATGGCACAGCCGGAGCCGGATCCATGTGAGCCGAGCGTCGATGCGCTGCCGAGGTACTTCGCGGCCTATGAGGCGGAGCACGAGCTACCGGTGCTGAGGCCGGTCAGGGTCGGTGCCGTGCGCCGCGCCGACGACGATCCGCGTGGCCGGCTGCTCGTGGAGACGAGCGCGGGGACATGGTCGGCACGAGCGGTCGTCAACGCGACGGGGACGTGGACGAAGCCGTTCTGGCCGTACTACCCGGGGCAGGGGGAGTTCGCCGGGCGGCAGCTGCACGTGGCCGACTATGTATCGGCCAAGGATTTCTCCGGCCGGCACGTGCTGGTGGTGGGCGGCGGCATCTCGGCCGTGCAACTACTCGTGGAGATCTCCCAGGTCGCCACGGCGACGTGGTTCACGCGGCGCCCGCCGGTCTGGATCGATGAGCCGTTCGACCGGCAGGAGTTCGGTCGCACCGCCGTCGCGCGCGTGGAGGAGCGGGTACGGCAGGGCCTGCCGCCGGGAAGTGTCGTGTCGGCGACCGGCCTGATATGGACGCCGGCGCTGCGTGCCGCCGCGGCCCGCGGCGAGTTGGAACGTCATCCGATGTTCACCAGGATCGAACGCGACGGGGTGAGGCTCGCCGACGGCGGCTTCCAGCGAGCGGATGCGATCCTCTGGGCGACCGGCTTCCGCGCGGCGCTGGACCATCTGGCCCCGTTGGGGCTGCGCGGGCCGGGCGGCGGCATCGTCATGGACAAGACGATGGTGGCCGCCGAGCCGCGCGTGCATCTGATCGGCTACGGCCCGTCCGCGTCCACGGTCGGAGCCAACCGCGCCGGCCGCGACACGGCGCACAGCCTGGCCGGGCTGCTGACAGTCGGCGAGGCCCGGACGAGCGATTCCGAATGGTGACGTGAGGCCCGGCACGGCCACGGCCATCGCCGCCGGCTCACGCTCCACCGGCCGAATTCCACCGAACATCCTTACTCACCGCAAAGATCCACTAACTTGACACCTCCGGGTTTACGCCTGGTTTCTTGCCACCCCCCGCTCCCGAAGGTCCGACATTGCCGAAGTCCCCCACTCGTCTGACCGTTGCGCTGGTCGCGTCGACCGCCGCCGTCGCCTCGCTGACGGCCGTGTACGTCTCCCAGCGGCAGGGCGACCGGCCGGTGCCCGCCGCGCAGGCGGCACTCGCCGCAACGGCCTCGACACACGATGTCTCCCGCCAACAGAACTACGCCCGGGCGGCGAAGGCCTACCACGTTCCCGAGTCGGTGCTCCTGGCCGTTTCCTACCTGGAGTCGGGCTGGAACACCAATGCCGGGCACCCGAGCGTCAGCGCCGGGTACGGCCCGATGCACCTCGTCGACGGCACGCTGACGCGCGCCGTCCGCGGCATCGAGAACGGCACCGGTGACCCCCGGGGCCAGGGCGGCCGGCCGATCGCCGCGCCGGCGGCCGACCCCGCGAAGCACTACGCGTCCCAGACGCTCCAGCAGGCGGCGCGGCGCACCGGCATCTCGGTCACCCGGCTGCGCACGGATCCCGCGGCGAACATCGTCGGTGGAGCGGCACTGCTCGCGGCGTACCAGCGCGCCCTGCACCACCCGCTGAGCCAGAACCCCGCCGCCTGGCACGACGCGATCGCCGCCTACGGCGCGGCCTCCAGCGGTGCCTCCACCGCGGCGTCGAGCCTGCGCACCGGCGACCAGTGGTTCGCCGACCAGGTCTTCTCGGTGATGCGCAGCGGCGCGTCGCGCACGACCGACGACGGGCAGGGGATGCGGCTCGCCGCCCAGCCCACCCTGCGTGCCCCGGCTCAGGCGAACCGGCAGTCGTCAGAGGTCGACTGCCCGGCCTCCCTCGACTGCAGCTGGGTCCCCGCGCCGTACGTCCAGCTTGATCCCAACGATTCCACCAAGTACGGCAACCACGACATCTCGGACCGGCCGCGGACGACGAAGATCAAGTACATCGTCATCCACGACACCGAGGCCACCTACGACCAGTCGCTGCAGCTCGCCCAGGACAAGACCTACCTGGCCTGGAACTACACGATCAGGTCGGCGGACGGTGCCGTCGCCCAGCATCTGCGGGCCAAGGACATCGGCTGGCACGCGGGCAACTGGTACGTCAACACGACCTCCATCGGCGTCGAGCACGAGGGCGTTCTCGCTCAGGGCGGCACCTGGTACACCGAGGCGATGTACCGCAGCTCCGCCCAGCTCGTCCGCCATCTCGCGGCCGAGTACGGCATACCGCTGGACCGGGCGCACATCCTCGGCCACGACATGGTGCCCGGCCAGACGACGAGCGCCGTCGCGGAAATGCACGTCGACCCCGGCCCGTACTGGGACTGGGCGCACTACTTCGCTCTGATGGGCAAACCGCTGAAGGGGACGGCGAAGGCCGGTTCGTCCGACCTGGTGATGATCCGCCCGGAGTACGCCACCAACACCGTGCCCTACACGGGCTGTGACAAGAGCGGATCCAGCACCCCCTGCCCGCAGCACGGTTCGTCGGCGGTCGTCCTGCGGATGGCGCCGAGCGAGTCCGCGCCGCTGGTGAAGGACGTCGCCATGCACCCGGCGAACGGCGGCACGGCAACGATGGACGTGGCGGACATGGGCGCACACGCCGCGACCGGCCAGCGGTACCTGGTCGCCGGCCGGCAGGGCGACTGGACCGCGATCTGGTACCTGGGCCAGCGCGCCTGGTTCCACGACCCGGCCTCGGCACCGGTCTCGGTTCCCGTACACGGCCTCGTGGCGGTCCCGCGGAAGGGGGTGACCTCCGTACCGGTGTACGGGTGGCCCTTCCCCGAAGCGTCGGCCTACCCGAAGAACGTGCCGGTGCAGCAGATCTCGGCGCTGCCGTACCAGTTCACCACCGGCCAGGGCTACGCGGTGGGCGGCGGAAACCGCAGCCAGTACTACTACGCCAAGACCTTCAACCTGAGCGAGCACGTGATGGTGAGGGGAAAGACCGCCTACTACCAGATCCAGATCGGCCACCGGGTGGGCTACGTCAAGACATCGGACGTGTCCCTGCGCGCCAGGTGAGCGACCCGAGCCGACCGCACGGGGCCCTTGCCTCCGGACCATCCGGGCGCAAGGGCCCTCTCGCGTCCACCGGCCCGGTCGGCTGATTGCCCTGGCCGGAACGCCGCTGACAGGATTCCCGTCATGCCCACCTACTTCGCACATGATGGGACCCATCTCGCCTACCGCGTGTTCGGAGCGGGTAGCCCGCTGGTCTGCCTGCCGGGCGGCCCGATGCTCAGCTCCGCCTACCTCGGCGAGCTCGGCGGCCTGTCCGCACATCGGCGGTTGCTCATGGTGGACCCTCGGGGCACCGGCCGGTCCGCGATACCGAAGGATGCCGCCTCGTACCGCTGTGACCGGCTCGTCGACGACGTCGAAGCGCTGCGCGAGCACCTTGGCCTCGACCGGCTGGACCTGCTCGCGCACAGCGCCGGCGCGAACCTCGCGGCGCTGTACGCGGCCCGGCACCCCCAACGCGTCGGCAGGCTCGCACTGATCACTCCGAGCACCCGGGCCGTCGGCATCGAGGTCACCGGAGAGGCGCGGCTCGAGATCGCGCGGCTCCACGAGGCCGAGCCCTGGTTCGCCGCGGCCTTCTCGGCTCTTGAAGCGGTCGTGGCGGGCGACGTCACCGACGACCGCTGGAAGGCCATCGATCCTCTCTTCTACGGACGCTGGGACGCGGCGGCACAGGCGCACAACGCGGCCGCGAACGCCGAGCGGAACGAGGAAGTGGCGGCCGCCTTCGGCGCCGCGGGCGCCTTCGACCCGCCGGCGACTCGCGCGGCGCTCGCCGCGTTCGGCGCGCCGGTGCTGCTGCTCGGCGGAGAGACCGATCCGAACACCCCTCCGAACGCCGTGGCCGAATACGCCGCGCTGTTCCCGGACGCCGAGGTCGTCATTCAGCCGGGAGCGGGCCACTATCCCTGGCTGGACGACGCCGCCCGGTTCACCGCGACCATCGCGGCGTTCTTGGTATGAAGGTCGCCCGGCCCGTGTCGCACATCACCGCGTGAGGGCGGGTTCGACGGCGTCGGCCATCGCCTGTCGGCCGGCGGCGTTCGGATGCAGGTGGTCACCGCTGTCGTACCGCGGGTCCAGCAGTTCGGGATGCCCGGGGTAGCGCAACAACGCGTCGAAATCGATCACGCCGTCATAGACGTGGTTTCCGCGGATCCAGGCGTTGACGGCCTGGCGTTTGCTCTCCGCCGTCGCGCTCCAGTACGAATAGCCCTCGGCCGGCGTCAGTGTGCCGATGAGGATCCGGACGCCGTGGGCGTGCGCGGCGGCGGCGATCCGCTGGTACGCGTCGATGAGGTCCTGCGGGGTGACGTCGGTGTTCGGTGTGAAGCAGCCGGTGTCCGGCTCCTGACTGAAGCCCAGGTCGTTGATGCCCTCGAGGAGGACCGCGTCGCGTACGCCGGGCTGGCTGAACACGTCGCGGTCCAGGCGCGTGACCAGCGCGGCTCCGTAGCAGGCGGACGGGGACAGCACCCGGTTGCCGGAGATGCCCTGGTTGGCCACGGCCGGCGCGTTCTTCCCGTACCGGGCGGCGAGCGAACGGGCCAGGAAGTTCGGCCAGCGGCTGTTGTCGTCCCGCTGCTGCTGGACCTCGGTGATCGAGTCGCCGATCGCGACGATCGTGCCCCGAGCGTGCGAGCGGACCTGGACGGCGTCGAGCAGGAACCAGGTGCTCACGTTCTTCGTGAACGCCACACCGTCGGCGTCGGCGGCGTGGTCGCCGCCCGCGAGGTAGTTCGTCGTCTGGGAGTACTGGTGATACGTGGCCTGCGTGACCGATCCCGGCGCGTACAGGCTGATGGCGAGCGAGCTCAGCGCCGGCACCGGCATCCGGATCAGGTCGCTGAGCACCGAACCGCCCTTCGGCACCACGACGGACGGTCCGCCGCCGAACGTCAGCCGGTGCGTCGTGGCCGGGTCGAGGGCCGCGCCGCGCAACTGGCGGGCGACCGTCGCCGAGCGCACGGTCAGCGGTGCGTCGCCGAACGCGTTGGTGACCCTGATCCGCACGGCGTCCCCGCCCGCGCTCGTGTAGACGATGTCGCGCACCGTCTGGTCGTTCAGGGACTGCACCGACGACGCCAGCGGTGTGGGTGACATCGCGGAGCCGCTCCAGGTCGTCACCCACCCCGCGGCATGAGGCGCACGAGCCGCCTTGGTGCCCGCCGCCGCCGGCGCGCCGCCGGCGGAGGTGGAGGCGATGCCGATAAGGACGGGGATGGCCGCCAACGCGATCGCGCGGCGGGAGTGCCGGAAGACTGGGAGAGGACTGCGCACGCTACCCGCCTTGACTTTTGACGCGGACGACGGAGGGCCGACCGGTCCCGGCGGGAACGGTGGTCCTGTTGGAGCGGTGCGAAGTATGCGTTGATCGGCTCCGGCAGGACAATACAGACAGTGTGACCGGTATCGGCCGGTCGTCGCCGTCCTGAGCTCGAGAAGGAAAGCGAGCGTAGCGCTCAGCTCAGCAGGCCGTCGTCGCGGACGCTTCGCAGCACGTCGCGGGCGGCCTCCAGCGTGCGGTCGACGTCCTCCTCCGTGTGCGCGGCGGAGATGTGGTTCCGCTTGAGTGCCAGCGGCAGCATCAAGAAGCCGCGGTCGGTCATGCGACGGTGGAAGGCCACGTACGCCTCGTTGTTGTCGCGGAGCAGGTCGCGGTAGCCGCGGATCGGGCCCTCGGTGAAGTAGAGGGCGAAGACGCCGCCGAAGCCGGCCGGCACCGCGGGGATGCCGAGCTCCGACACGATCGCTCCCAGACCCGTACGCATCCGGTCGCCGAGCGCGTGCGTGCGCTCGTAGAAGTCCGGGTGGTCGCGCAGGTACGTGATGGTGGCGATGCCCGCCGCCGAGGACACCGCGTTGCCGTTGAACGTGCCGGCCAGCAGCACGTCGCCGCCCGCGGAGCTGAACCGCTCCATGAGGGCGCGCGGCCCGGCCAGCCCGGCGATCGGGTAACCGTTGCCCATCGCCTTGCCGAACGTGGTCAGGTCGGGACGGATGCCGCAGATCTGCTGGTAGCCGCCCAGCGCGTGCCGGAACCCGGTGATGACCTCGTCGAAGATGAGCAGCGACCCCTGCTCGGCCGTGATCGTCCGCAGCCCCTGGAGGAACTCCGTCTCCGGCACGAGGGCGCCCACGTTGTGCGGGATGGGTTCCAGGATCACCGCCGCGATGCGCTCGGGGTACCGCTCGTACAGCTCGTGTACGGAGTCCAGGTCGTTGAACTCGGCGATGACGGTCGACTCGATCGCGTCGTCGAGGATGCCGCGCGAGAGCGGGTCGCGCCCGTACGCCCGCTCGGGCGTGGAGATGACGTTGCGCGCGACCGCGTCCTGCCAGCCGTGGAAGCCGCCCTGGAACTTCAGGATCAGCGGCCGGTCGGTGACGGCGCGGGCCAGCCGTACGGCCTGCGCGACCGCCTCGCTGCCGCTCATCGCGGAGATCATCTGCTCGGCGGACGGGATCGTCTCCACCACCAGCCGGGCCAGTTCGATCTCCGGCTCGGTCACGCCCCAGCCGACGAGGTCGATGCCGCCGACCGCACGCCGTACGGCGTCGTCCACCACCGGGGCGTTGTGCCCGAGCAGGATCGCGCCGAACGCGGCGTGGTAGTCGAGGTAGCGGCGGCCGTCGGCGTCGGTCACGTATGCGCCGGCGGCCTCGGTGAGGACGTACGGCGCGCCGACCAGACGCGTCGCCGAGTTGACGCCACCGGGGATCACGTCCCGGGCGGCGGTGAGGAGCTTCGCGCCGGTCGAGGTGTCGCCGGTGTGATCCGCGGGTGTCATGGACAGGCCCCCAAGTCGTGGTGCCCCGGCGCATGCGTGGCCACCGTCGCGGCGGGCACCGGGCCGCGGCCGTGTTCCACGAAGCGTTCATGGAAAGTCATTCCATGTCAAGGGTCGCCACAGCGTGTGACCTGGTCCATATCGCCCCGGCGGACCCTTGACAGCCCTCGGCGCGGCGCTTCAGTATCCGTTCACATGGAACATCATTCCGCGTCGATCGGCATGCTGGTCGTGGGCGTGGGGTTCATCGCCGAACAGCACACCGCGGCGATCCACGCCGACCCGCGGTCGCACCTCGCCGGCATCGTCGACGTCGACGCGGGCCGCGCGGCCACGGCCGCGCGCGCGAACGGCGGCGTGCCTTGGTGGACCGATCTGGCCGAGGCGCTCGCGAGGCCCGAGGTCGAGGCGGTCGTCGTCTGCACGCCCAACCACACCCACGCTCCGATCGCGGTGGCCGTCGCCGAGGCCGGCCGGCATCTGCTCATCGAGAAGCCGCTCGCCACGGACGTGGCCGGCGCGCGCCGCATCGCCGCCGCGTTCGCCGGCTCCGGCCGCGTGCTCATGCCGGCCCACACTCATCGCTGCTACGACTACGCCCGCGCGGTCAAGGAGGCGCTCGGCGACCTCGGCCGCCCGGAGTTCCTCCGCCTGGCCATCCTCGGCGGGTGGATCTGGCCCGACTGGCGCGCCTGGGTGCTCGACCCGGCGCGCTCGGGCGGACACGCCCTGCACAACGGCGTCCACCTGCTCGACCTGGTCACCTGGTGGACCGGCGACCGGCCCGAGACGGTGTACGCGCGAGGCGGCAAGCAGACCTCCGCCGAGCTGGACATCTACGACTACCTGGAGATGACGGTCGGGTTCGCGGGCGGCGCGACCGCCGTGTGCGAGATGAGCCGGGGCCACCGCCCCGCCACGTACGCCGCGCGTGACGTGCTGATCGTGGGCGAGCGGGGCGTGCTGACCCTGCCCTGGGACGCCGAGGCGAGCCTCGTCACCGGCGAGTCCGGCGCCGGACTGCTCCCGCCCGCGGGCGCCAACGGCTTCGCCGTTCAGCTCGGAGCCTGGCTCGACGCCATCGGCGGCGCGGAGCCGCTCATGAGTCCCGACGACGGTGTGCTCGCCGTCGCGATGGGGGTCGCGGCCGAGCGGTCCATCGCGACCGGCGAGCCCGTACGGATCGACGACGTACTGACGGAGGAAGGCTCATGACGCGCGTTCTGCTGGCCGGGTTCGGCGGCCTCGGCGGTGGGCAGGACCACCAGCGCGCCATGTACCTGCCCGCCTTCCAGGCCCACCCCGGCTTCACGGTCGCCGGCGCCGTCGGCGCGGACGACCTGGGCGTCCCCTCTTACCCGGACCTCGACACGGCGCTGGCGGAGAGCGACGCGGAGGTCGTGAGCGTGTGCCTGCCGCCCGGCGAGCGTGCCAAGGCGATCGTCGCCGCGCTGCGCGCCGGCCGGCACGTGCTCGCCGACAAACCGCTCGCCGTCACCGCCGAGGACACCGAGGCGGTCGCCGCCGCGGCGGCCGAGTCCGGCACCGTCTGCATGCCGGCGCACCACCAGCGGTTCGCGCCGGCGCTCCGCTCGGCCAGGACGGCGCTCGCCTCCGGACGGGTCGGCCTGCCCTGGAACGTCCAGGCGGACTTCCTCGTCGCCGGTGGCGACCCGTGCCCGCTCGGCGAGCTGACCAACTTCGGCGTGTACCCGGTCGACGTCGTCCTCGCCCTTACCGGCCTGCCCGTACGCCGCGTGCACGCCCGCGCGGGCGACGGCGTCACGCTGCTTCTGCTCGACCACGACCGCGCCCTGACCAGCGCGATCGCCGTCGGCCGGATCACCGGTACGGCCGATGTCCGGCCCGGCGGCCTCGCGGTGCACCGCTACCGGATCAGCGGTTCGAACGGCGTCATGAACGTGGACGCCACCAAGCCCGGCGCCACCCTGCGCACGGCCACCGGCGTACGGACCGCCTGGACCGGGCCGGACACGGTGGCGCGGATGCTCACCGAACTGCACGCCGCGATCACCGGCGGACGTCCCGCCGAAGTCGGCCCCGCCGACGCGCTCGCCGCGATCCGCGTGGTCGAGGCGGCGCGGCGGTCGCTGGAGACCGGCCGGCCCGTCTCCCTCTCCCCCGAACACTCGCAGGAAGGCCGCAAGTGAAGCTCGCCACGTACCGCAAGGACGGCCAGGTCCGCCATGGCCGGATCATCGACGACACCCACGTGACCGACCTCGGTCCCGGCGACGTCACCCCCTTGCTCGGCCGCCCCGGACCCGGCACGGACGGCGTGCGGTACCCGCTGGAGGACGTGACCCTGCTGGCGCCGCTCCTGCGGCCGGGCAAGATCCTCGCGGTCGCCGCGAACTACCAGGACCACGTCACCGAGACCGGCGGCGAGCGGATCGACAAGTCGCGGATCTCGCCGCGCCTGTTCCTCAAGCCGCCCACCGCGATCAGCGGCCCCGGCGAGGACATCGCGCTGCCCTCGGTCAGCGACCGGATCGACTGGGAGGTCGAGCTGGTCGTCGTGCTGGGACGCGGCGGCAAGGACATCGCGGTGGACGACGCGCTCGACCACGTCGCCGGTTACACCGTCGGCAACGACGTGTCCGCGCGGGCCATGGACTACGGCTACGAGCGGGACACCGATGACTCCGCCGTCGGGTTCTTCGACTGGCTGAACGGCAAGTGGCTCGACGGGTTCGCCGCGCTCGGCCCGTGGCTGCTGACCGCCGACGAGGTGCCCGACCCGCAGGCCCTGGAGATCTCGCTCGAGCTGAACGGCGAGGTCATGCAGCACGGCAGCACGGGTGACATGATCTTCAGCGTGGCCGAGCAGATCGCCTTCGCCTCCCGCATCATGACCCTCGAACCCGGTGACCTGATCTACACCGGGACGCCCTCCGGCGTCGGGCTCGCGTCGGGCCGCTTCCTCAAGGCCGGAGACCGGATGACCGCGCGGCTGGCCGGCGTCGGCGACCTGGTCAACAGCGTGCTCTGATGACGGGTCTGCTGATCACGGGCGGCCTGGTCGCCGACGGGACGGGGACGCCGGAGCGCACCGCCGATGTGGCGATCTCCAATGGGCGGATCGAGGCCGTGGGCGATCTGGCCGGGCGGCCCGCCGCCCGAACCCTCGACGCGGCCGGGTGCGTGGTGTGCCCCGGGTTCGTGGACGTGCACACGCACTCCGACCTGACCCTGCTGTCCAGCCCGTACGCGCACAGCAAGGTCCGGCAGGGCGTCACGACCGAGCTGATCGGCAACTGCGGCCTCGGTGTCACGCCCGTGCTGGGCGACGTCGCCGCGCTGCGCGGCGCCGCCGGGTACCTCGATCTGGACCCCACGGTCGCCTGGGACTGGACCGACCTGCCCGGCTACCTCGACGTGCTGGCCGCCGCGCGCCCGGCCGTCAACGTCGCCTCGCTCGTCGCGCACATCCCGCTGCGCGCGGGCGTGGTCGGGTTCGGCGACCGGCCGGCGTCGCCGGAGGAGTTGGACCGGATGTGCGGGCTGCTCGGCGACGCTCTCGACGCGGGCGCCGCCGGCGTCTCCACCGGCCTGATGTACGCGCCGCTCACCTTCGCCCGCGAGGAGGAGCTGACCGCGCTGGGCCGTGTCGCCGCCTCGCGCGACCGGCTGTTCTCCTGGCACATCCGCGACTATGGCGACCACCTGCTGGACTCGGTGCGCGAGGTGCTGCGCGTCGCCGAGGCCACCGGGTGCCGCACCCAGGTCTCCCACCTGATCGCGGTCGGGCGGCGCAACTGGGGCAAGGTCGCCCGTGCGCTGGAGCTGATCGACGCCGCGCGCGACCGCGGCGTCGACGTCGCCGCGGACGTGTACCCCTACCTCGCGGGCAACGCGCCGCTGTCCCAGCTGCTGCCCGCCTGGGCCCAGGCCGGTGGCGAGGACGCCATGCGGCAGCGGCTCGCCGACACCGGCGTACGGGACCGGATCCGCGAGGAGTGGCGGGACCTGCCGAACGCCTGGTCCGACATCACGGTCAGCCGCATCCCCGCCGAACGGCCCGGGATCGAGGGCCGTACCGTCGCGGACCTGGCCGATGACGGTGCCGGCGTCGTTCTCGACCTGGTCGGGGAGTTCGGCAACGCGGTGATGATGGTGGCCGGCGGGCGGAGCGAGGAGGACCTGCTGGCCGTCCTGCGGCATCCGGCGACCGTGATCGGCTCCGACGGCCAGGCCCTCGATCCCGGCGGGCCGACCGGCGCCGGCGTTCCCCATCCGCGCTCGTTCGGCTGCTATCCGCGCCTGTTCGCCGACCACGTACGGACCGGCCGGATCCCGCTCGCCGAGGCGGTCCGCAAGTGCACCGGGGCCGCCGCCGCCCGCGCCGGGCTGACCGACCGCGGCGAGCTGGTACCCGGCAAGGCCGCCGACGTCGTCGTGTTCGCCCTGGACCGGATCGGCGACCGGGCCACCTACGCCGACCCCCAGCAGTACCCGGACGGCGTCCGCGCCGTCCTGGTCAACGGGCGGATCGTCGTCCAGGACGGCACCCACCTCGGCGAACGCCCCGGAGAGGTGCTCCGCGCCAAGCAGGAGGACAAGTGATCGACTTTCATACCCACTGTCACCGGCCCGAGCACTGGGGCTGTGAGTGGGAGAAGCACTGGCGGCCGGTGTACGGCCGCGACGCGCACGACTACGGGCCGGAGGAGTACGACCGGGCGATGGCCCCGGTGACGGCGGCGTGCGTGTTCGGCATCCGGGCGACCGCCGCCGGGGTGCTCACGCCGAACGACTTCACCGAGCGTTTCTGCGCCGAGACCTCCACCGAGACGATCGGGTTCATGGCGCTGGACCCGACCGATCCGGACGTGCTCGACCAGCTCGCCGACGGTGTGGCGCGGGGGCTGCGCGGCATCAAGCTGTACCCGGTGCTGGCCCTGTTCGACCCGCGCGACGAGAAGCACGACCCGTTCTACCGGGCCGCCGCCGACAACGGGCTGGTCGTGCTCTGGCACATGGGCGCGACGCCGAGCCCGGCCGGCGACCTGTCCGTCAGCAACCCCCTCGTCGTGGACGAGGTGGCGCGGAGGCACCCGGACCTCGTACAGATCATCGCGCACCTCGGCCACCCGTGGCAGCGCGAGACGATCGTGACACTGCGCAAGAACCGGCGCGTGTACTCCGACGTGTCGGCCTCCTGGGCCCGCCCGCTGGACGGCTACCTCGCACTGGCCCGCGCGCAAGAGTGGGACGTCGTGCAGAAGCTGGTGTTCGGCTCGGACTTCCCGCTGTGGACCCCGGCCGAGGCGACCGAGGGCCTGCGGTCGCTCGCGTCCTCCCATCCGTCCGGGTTCCCGCCGATCAGGCCCTCGACGATCGAGTGGCTGCTGGACGGCGACCCCCGGGCCGAGATGGGGCTCGCGTGACACCGCTCGCCGAGCCGGCGACCCCCGCGCTGCTGGTGGACCGTACGAGACTGGAGCGCAACGTCGCGGACATGGCCGCCTCCCTGCGGGGCGCGGGCGTCGCGCTGCGTCCGCACTTCAAGACCTCCAAGTGCCTGGAGGTGGCCCGCCGCCAGCTCGACCATGGCGCGATCGGCTTCACCTGCTCGACGCCGGCCGAGGTACGGCTGCTGCAGGACGAGGGAGTCGGCGACCTGCTGTGGGCGCACCAGCCGGTCGGCCCGGCCAAGGTCGCCTTCGCGGTCGAGGCGCTCCGGCGCGGCGGGCTGACGCTCGGGCTGGACTCGGCCGAGGTCGCCGCGCCGCTGGCGTCGAGCGGCGTGACCGTGCCGTTCCTGCTGGAGGTCGACACGGGCCTCGGCCGTACCGGCGTCGACCCGGACCGCGCGGTGGAGACGGCGACGCGGATCGTCGGGCTGCCGGGCCTGGAGCTGCGCGGCGTCATGACCCATGAGGGACACCTGGGCAGGCACCGGGACCGTACGGCTCTGGAGGAGGCGGGCCGGCGAGCGGGGCTGCTGCTGGCCTCCGTCGCGGCGGACCTGCGCGCGGCCGGGCTCGACTGCCCGATCGTGTCGGTCGGCTCGACGCCGGGCGCGACGTCCGCGCCGTTCGCCGAGGGCGTCACCGAGGCCCGGCCCGGGACCTACGTGTACTACGACTCGGGCCAGGTACGCCTCGGCAGCGCGACGCTCGACCGCTGCGCCCAGACCGTGCTCACCCGGGTGGTCAGCGCGCAGCGGCCGGGCACCGTCATCATCGACGCGGGCGTGAAGGCGATGAGCTCCGACGGCCTCGCGGGCGGCACCCTGGGCACCGTCTGCGACGTGTCCGGCCGGCCGCTGGAGGGCGTGGTGTTCGGCGACGGCAACGAGGAGCACGGCTACCTGACCGGTTCGGGAACGGCGAGCCTGCGCGTGGGCGACCTGCTCCGCGTGGTCCCCAACCACGCCTGCGGCACGACGAACATGTGGAGCCGCCTGCACGTCGTCGAGGACGACCAGGTCGTGGACCACTGGCTCGTCCACGCCCGCCGCTGAACGAGCACGCACACGAACGAGCGGCACCGAGCGATCCGCACCGGAGGAGACGGTGTCCCCACGATCGCGGGGACACCGTCCTCACCCTCACGACGTGGGGAAGCTCGCCCGTACGTCCATGCGGGAGTACTCCACGTGCCTCGTCAGCGGGTCGGTCCGCAGCGCGGCCTCCGTCAGCGGAAGCAGGTCGTGGGTCTCGTTGTAGAGGCGGGAGTAGGCTTCGGCGAAGTTGACCCCGGCCGCCCGGCCGAACTCCCCGTTGCTCGACTCGACCAGCTTGCGCGCGAACAGGCCCGCGTAGCCCTGACTCTCGAAGCAGTCCATCGCGGCCAGCTTCGTGCCCACGACCGGGGTGATGTCGACGAACAGGTCGTTGCGCACCCCGTACAGGCTGAGCCCGTCGGTGACCGCGACCGGCACCGAGGTGAAGAAGACCTGACGGACGTTCGTCTCCGCCCGTCCGTCCAGGTTCTTCAGGTGCGTGGCGGCGCGGCCGAGGGCGGCGAGCGCGGTCATCGTGGCGACCGTGTGGGTGTTGGCGGTCATCGCCGGGTTCTGCGGGTAGTCGCAGATGACGACCTCCGGCCGCTCCCGGGCGATGACCGCGGCGACCTCGTCCACGACGTCCTCGCGCACCACCGCCATCGTGTCGTCGAGGTCCAGGGTGAGCAGTTTCCCGATCCCGACGATCTCGGCGGCGCGTTCGAGCTCGCCCTTCTTGTGCGCCACGATCTCGTCCAGCCCCGCGCCGGCGATCGCCTCGTCGGGCGCCTCCTTGCGCCACTCCTCGGCGTACCGGTTGGCGTGGATGCGCCCGCCGTGGGTGAGGATCAGCGCCGCGACCTCGTCACCGGCCGCGGCGTGACGGGCCAGCGTCCCGCCGCAGTTGGTGATCGTGTCGGCCGGGTGGGCGTAGATGGTGAGGATCTTCATCGGGCCACCGTGACCGCGCGCGACCAGATCGAGTAGGGCGACGGGGTCGGGTGGGACCAGTTCGCGCCGCGGTCGCCGAAGACGAGCATGCTGTGCGAGCCGGTCGGCAGGAGCACGCCGTTCGCGGAGTTCTGGTAGTCCGCCTCGACCGGGCGGGTCCACGTGTGGCCGCTGCCGTCGGGCGAGCTGAGCAGCGCCAGCCCGGGGCGGCCGACCATCAGCACGAGCGGCCCGCCCGGCAGCAGCGACAGCGACGGGTAGACGCTCACCACGTTCTGCCTGTCCGGCCCGGCCACGAGGGGCGTCGCCGCCGACCAGGTCCTGCCGTCGTCGGTGGACCGCGAGACGTACATCGGCAGGTAGCTGCCGATCCGCATGACGATGAGCAGCGACCCGTCCCGGACGCGTTCGAGCGCGCCCTCGCAGAAGCCCTCGTACCCGGCGGCGGTCGTCAGGTTCGGGTTCACCGCGACGGTCGCGTCGACGGTCCAGTTCACGCCGCCGTCGGTGGACTTCAGCACGATCTGCCGGTACTTGGTGTCGCCCGCGTAGTAGCCGTATCCGGACTGGTGGAGCGTGCCGTCCGGGTCCTCCACGGCCGGGTGGACCAGCACGAACCCGCCCTGGGAGTACCCCGGCCGGTCGGTCTGCGTGGAGATCGGGCGCATGGCGGTCGGCGTCGTCATCTGACCCGTACGGGCGGTCCAGGTCGCGCCGCCGTCGTGGGAGACGCTGGAGTCGACCTCGGCCTTGAGGTCGCCGGAGCCCGCGACCATGTAGGTGTGGTAGGACACGGCGAGCACATCGCCATTGCGCAGCCGGGTCAGGTTGAAGGAGGCCGCGTCCGGCATCGGGTTGGCGGCCTGGTCGTCGACCCAGGTCCTGCCCATGTCGTCGGAGTAGGCCATCCGTGTGCCGCTCGTGGTGTTGTTGTCGCCGTGCGCCGGGTAGGCGACCAGCACCCGCCGGCCGGAGCCGTGCGGCTCGATGACGGCGGCGTTGGGCATCTCCACGATGTCCGAGGACTGGTCGATCGTCACCGGCGGCGCGATGGTGAACGGCGCCGTGCCGCCGGGCGGCGGGGTGTTCACCGCCGGGCCGTAGCCGACGTCGTCGAGGTAGACGTCGTCGCCCGTGGGGGCGGTGCCGTCGCTGGAGAACTGGTAGCCGGTGATGTCCGTGAGGGCCCGCACGCCGACCGGTCCGCCGTCCCCGACGTACTTCCCGCCGACGTAGACGTGCGCGGCGCTCATGTCCGCGGGCACCTGGATGTCGATCCTGGTCCACTTGGTGAGCGGCACGGTGCCGGCCGGCGCGACCTGGGTCCAGTTGGCGGCGTCGTACCAGCGGATCCGGCCGTTGCCGTCCACGACGAGGTGGAACGCCGTCTGCTGGGACGCGACGTCCTTCTGGTGACCGAGGAGGTCGACCAGGAAGCCGTTCGGCAGCGCGGCCGGGTAGGCGTAGAAACTCAGCTCCGCACCCTGCTGCGCCGGCTGCGAGCAGGCGATCTTGGTGATCGCGGTGGTGCTGGGGTCGTACACGCGCAGGGACCGTGCGCTGGCCCGCCCGCGGGTGGAGCTGACCACGGCGGACGCGGCGCCCGACGGGGTGGAGCAGCCGGACGGCACCTGGCCGACCGGGTCGGTCTCATAGGTCCGCACCGTGACGGTGGCATTCGCCGGGCTCGCGACGAAGCCGGCCGCCGCGACGGCGAGGACGAAGGCGGGCAGGACATGCAGGGGTCTGGTCGTCCGAAACATCGACGGCGCCCTCTCTCTTGGCATTCCTCGCAAATACGACACGGAATGCCGTTCCATGTCAACGGTAGGGTTGCAGGACCACGAGAGAGAGGCAGGACATGCGAACGATCCACCCCGAGAGCTTCCCGGCGCCCGCCGTCCCACTGAGCCACGGCGTGCGCGCCGGCGACCTTCTGTTCGTCTCAGGTCAGGTGGCGACCGGCCCGGACGGTACGGTGTTCGTCGGCGACTTCGCCACCGAGGTGAACACCACGATCGACAATGTCGAGGCGGTCCTGCGAGCCGGCGGCGCGAGCCTGGCCGACGTGGTCAAGGTGAATGCCTACCTGTCGAACGCGACGCTGTTCGCCCCGTTCAACGAGCTGTACGCGCGCCGCCTCGGCCACGTGCCGCCCGCCCGTACGACGGTCGTGGTCGACTTCGGCCACCCCGACGTACGCGTGGAAATCGAGGCGATCGCCTATCTCGGCGAAAAGGACTGATCCGTCTCGACGACTGTGACCTCGACACAGGTATTCGTCCCGTTCGACGAGTAGGTCGACTTCTGCCAGTTCATGTTCAGTCTCGCTCGGAGGTCTCAACAACGGCGACCTCCACGCAGGCATTCGTCCCGTTCGACGAATAGCTCGACTTCTGCCAGTTCATATGACCGGCCACCTTTCCTCAATCACCTTCATGATCAAATCCACCGACTCCCGCTCCGATAGAGCGAGCGCACCATACCTGCCCCACAAGCGCTGGAGCTCTGCTATGTCTGACGGGCGCTCCAAGATTCTACCGCTGCGCGCGTCCTCGACGAAAGCGAGTTGCTTGCCGGTCTCCACCGTCGCCAGCACGAACTGAGAAGAGAGCCTGACGTAATCCGCCGCGAGCGGAAGTACTCGGATGATTACGTCGTCTCGTTCACCCATCGCCACGAGGTGGGTCAGCGTCGCTGCCATCACCTCGGGACCACCGACGTTGCGATAGAGGATGCTTTCGTCTATCAGGGTTTCAAAGAAGGGAGTAGTACCCCGATCGAAGATGCGCTGCCTCTCCAGGCGCTGTTCCACTATTTCCGGCGGCAGAATGGTTTCGACGTATGCAGGAGCCTGGAGGAGGCCGGGGAGGACGAAGTTCTCGTAGTCGAGAAGGCCTAGCGCCTCTTCTTCCACCGCCATCCGTTCGGACCACTCGGGCGAGACCTCCAAAGTGACCCACTCCAGCAGGAGCCGCTTGAGGTACCCGTTGGTTGCGATCGCGACCTCGCAGTCATCAAGGTCTTTGATTTCCCCGGTCTCCCGATCGGTGATCTTTGGCATCTTCCGGCCCGTCTCCCAATGGGAGATCAACTGCGCGGAGACGTGCACATCAGGATGCTGCGCGAGGGTCACCTGGCTGAAGCCCGCCGCCTCCCTCGCGCGCGCGAACTCCTTACCCCAGCGCTGCAGAGCAGTGGACCGTTTCGATGCCATTGGGTGCCTACTTCCTCGGGTAGGTGGGGGGCAGGTCTTTACTGTCAGGTGCAGGCGTGTTATCGGTTCCCAGCGTATTCTCCACCAGCGACGATTGGCGGCGGAAACAACACGATAGAGGAGGCAGGACGCGCAAAATGCCGCCAATCACGCCATCTACCCATAACCCCGATAACGCACTCAGACATGAACGGCGTCTCCCGCCCCTCAGGTCCTCCCACGGAGTGGCGCGCGACTTCGTGACGGGCCGCCTCCGCGCGTGGGGGCGGGCCGGCATCGTCGATGACGCCCAGGTCATCACGGGAGAGCTGTGGACCAACGCGATCACACACGCCCCCTCACCCGAGTATGTGGTGGCCGTGGACTGGAACGGCGGAATGATCCGGCTGGAGATGTGGGACTCGTCCCCGTTCAGGCCGCAGAAGCTTCCTCTCGATCTCAACGGCGAGCATGGACGAGGAATGCGCATCGTCGACGCGCTCTCCGAAGCGTGGGGTTCGCGCGTCGCGGCCTCGGGCAAATGCGTCTGGGCCGTTCTCCCGATCGAACCGAAGCCCATCGGCTGATGAACCCGGCGAAGAGGGAGGCAGCGATTCAGCGGATTTCCGAGCTCGGCGACGATCACCTGCTCACGCCCCGGGAGGTGGCCGAGCTCTTCGGCGTACGCACGACGACGATAGCCCGGTGGGCGCGCGAGGGACGTCTTACTTCTCTCACCACTCCGGGCGGGCATCGCCGTTATCGACTGGGCCACGTGCGCACCCTGCTCGACCACTCCGTACCGACAGAGGCGGGCCTGGGCCGCCGCGCGGCGGAAGACGCGGTTCGCCTCTATGACCAGGGATGGTCCATCAGACAGGTCGCGGAGAAGTTCGACGTCGGCTACGGCGCGACGCGCCGCCTCCTCCTGCGCAACGGCGTCCGGCTCCGACGCCGCGGAGCGAGCGGACCAGATTCCTGAGATCAGACTCGACCCCGCGTCCGTCCCTTCGGCAGGACGAGCGCCGCGTGGCACCGTGGACCGGCGCCCTGTCCCGCACAGGTCTCACAGATCCTCGCATCGGGTGCGACGGGATCGAGGCGGCCTCCGGGCCGGAGGCCCCGCCGCACCTGGGATGCTTCCGGACATGTCTCTCACGACCGGCGCGCCCTCCGTCGACCTCGGCCAAGTGTTCCCCGAACTGATCCCGTACGCCCGGACCACCGTCCGGCTGCATCCTCGGCGGGGCGAACCGGGCACGCGCGACAGCCACATCGGCGGCCCGCTGCTGTGGCCGGCCGGCGAGGCGTGGCCGGAGTGCACCGACCGGAAGAGCCACGGCGGTGCCGGCGAGCCGTACCCGATGGTCCCGATCGCCCAGCTCACCGCAGCCGACGTCCCCGAGGCCGGCTTCCCCGCCGGCACGGATCTGCTCCAGATCCTGTGGTGCCCCGAGTGGCACGACCAGCCGCACCCCGAGGGCTGGGGCCAGGCGTGCCGGGTGTTCTGGCGCCGGGCCGCCGACGTCACCGACGTCCTGGCCGACCAGCCGGATCCGGAGAAACACTGGGACTACGAGTGGGACATGATCCCCCGCGCCTGCGTCCTCCAGCCGGAACGCCTGGTCGAGTACCCATGGAAGGAAGAGCTCCCTGAGGACCTCCGCGACCGCGTCGCGACCCGGCCGGCCGAGAGCGACCTGTACGACAACGGCTCCGCCATTCCCGGCTATAAGGTCGGCGGCAGCATGAACTGGTCGGTTTCCGACATGCCCAGGTCGCTGGCCTGCCCTTCCTGCGAGGCCCGGCTCACCCTCCTCCTGCAACTCGACACCTACGAGTGGGCCCTGGGCGCCTGGGGACCGGACGGGGAGCCGCACCGGTTCTGGCCGCTGGAGGAACGCCACCTGGAGCGGGACGACCCGGCGTTCGACCTGGCACGGCAGCCGGTCGGGATGACGGTCGGCCGCGCCGGCCACGGGGGCCTGTTCGTCTGCTCCGCCGACCCCGCGCACCCGCCGTGCTATTTCACTCAGTGAGCGGGCCGGTCACGGCTCCCCTGCCGGGGTGAAACCGGCCGGGCGCAGGGAGCGGTGCACGATGCGCAGGGCCGCGTCGAAGTCCGGGTCGGAGGTCAGGCCCTCGGCGGCGGCGCGCAGCTCCGCGACGTACCGCTCCCGCTGCTCCTCGGTGAACTCCCCCGACGGCCCGGACACGCTGATCGCCGCCAGGCACTCACCGCCGATCAGCAGGGGCACGGCGACGCACCGCAGGCCGCCGCTGCGCTCGTTGTCGTCCAGCGCGTAGCCGCGCTCGCGCGTCAGCGCCAGCTCCTCGGTCAGCGCCTCCAGCGTCGTGATGGTGGCCTCGGTGAACGCCGGGAACGGCTCGTCCGGCGTCGAGGCGGGCACCTGCGCGGGGTCGGTGTGCGCGAGCAGCACCTTGCCCAGCCCCGTGCAGTACGCGTGGTCGCGCGTGCCCGGAGGCGCCATGAACCGCAGTGGCCGGTCGGGCTCGGTCACGCAGATGTGCAACACCTGCGAGCCGTCCAGCACGCCGAGGTTGGCGGTCTGGCCGGTCCGGTCCGCCACCGGCCGCAGGTATCGCCCGGCGACCTCGGACAGGTCCAGCGAGGAGACGTAGGCCGTCGCCAGCCGCTGCACCTTGTGGCCCAGCCGGTAGGAGGGCCGGTCGTCGACCCGCACGGCGTACTCCAGCTCGCACAGCACGCTCAGCAGCCGTACGAGGGTGCTCTTGGGCAGCGCGGTGGACTCGCTGAAGTCGCCCAGTGTGGGCGGCTCGGGCCGCATGGCCATCTGTTCGAGCAGTGCGAGGCCGCGGGCCAGAGCGTTGGCGTGGTAGTTCGCCGACGCGGGACGCGCATCGTCGATCGGCGCCTGCTTGCGGCGCGATGTAGCGGCCACCTGATCTGCCTCCTGCACGGGCGGTACGGTCGAGGAATGGGGAGCGGGATCCCGGTCAGGGGACCACCGCGACCTCATTGTCGGGGAAGTGACAGGCGCTGGCATGGCCATCGCCCGTACGGCCGGTCAGCGCGGGTGTCTCGGTGGCGCAGACGTCCTGCGCCTTCCAGCATCGGGTACGGAACCGGCATCCGGAGGGCGGATCGCTGGGATCGGGCACATCGCCGGTCAGCGTGATGCGCTCGCGTTCGCCGCGCAGCTCCGGATCGGGCACCGGGATGGCCGACAGCAGCGCACGCGTGTAGGGGTGCCGCGGCGCCGTGAAGACCTGGTCGCGGGTGCCGATCTCCACGATCGTGCCGAGGTACATCACCGCGATCCGGTGCGAGATGTGCCGCACGATCGACAGGTCGTGAGAGATGAACACGTACGCCAGCCCGAGCGTCCGCTGGAGCCGGCGCATCTGGTTGACCACCTGGGCGCGGATCGACACGTCCAGGGCGCTGACCGGCTCGTCCAGCACGAGCAGCTTCGGGTCCAGGGCCAGAGCGCGGGCCAGCCCGACGCGTTGCCGCTGGCCGCCCGAGAACTCGTGCGCGTACCGGTTCTCGTACTCCGCCGACAGGCCGACCAGGTCGAGCAGCTCCCGCACCCGCGCCGGGCCCCCGTCGCGGTAAAGGCCGTGCACGCGCAGCGGCTCGGCGACGATGTCGTGCACGGTCATCCGCGGCGACAGTGAGGAGTGCGGGTCCTGGAACATGATCTGGATCTCGCGGCGCAGCGCCCGCAGCCGGCCGCCCTGGGCCGCGGTCAGGTCCTCACCCCGGTAGAGGATCCGGCCGCCGGTCGGCTCCAGCAGCCGGACGATCATCCGGCCGGTCGTGGACTTGCCGCACCCGGACTCCCCGACGACGCTGAGCGTCTCGCCCGCGTTGAGGGTGAAGCTCACGCCGTCGACCGCGCGGATGTCGCCCTGGTGCCGGCGCAGCACGCCGCCCCGGATCGGGAAGTACTTGCGCAGGTTCTCCACCCGCAGCAGCTCGGTCTCCGTCGTCGTCACCCGGCCTCCTCCCCCGCCGCGTACAGCGCCAGGCCCTCGTCGAGCTCGTCCGCGTAGTGGCACGCGCTGTGCCGCCCGTCGCCGAGGTCGTACGGCTCGGGCCGCTCGGTGCGGCACCGCTCGCGGGCCATCGGACAGCGCGGGTGGAACGCGCACCCGCTCGGCGGATCGATCATGTTCGGCGGGCTGCCGGGGATGGACAGCAGCTCGCCGTCCAGGTCCGCGCGCGGCACGCTCGACAGCAGCCCCACGGTGTAGGGGTGCCGCGGCCGGGCGAACAGCGCGCGCACGTCGGCCTCCTCCACGATCCGCCCGGCGTACATCACGATCACCCGGTCGGCCAGCTCGGCGACGACACCCAGGTCGTGGGTGATGAGGATGGTCGCCGCGCCGGTGTCGCGCTGCGCGGTGCGCAGCAGGTCGAGCACCTGCGCCTGGATGGTGACGTCCAGCGCGGTCGTCGGCTCGTCGGCGATGAGCAGGTCCGGGTCGTTGGCGATGGCCATGGCGATCATCGCGCGCTGGCGCATGCCGCCGGAGAACTCGTGCGGGTACTGGCCATGGCGCTTGTCCGCGTCCGGCACGCCGACCTCGCGCAGCAGCGCGACGGCGCGAGTGCGCGCCTCGGCGGCGCCCAGGTCGCGGTCGTGCAGCCGCAGCGCCTCGGCGATCTGCCGGCCCACCGTCATGACCGGGTTCAGCGCGGTCATCGGATCCTGGAAGATCATCGCGACCTCACCGCCGCGGATCTCGCGCAGCCGTTCGCCGCTCGCCGCGCGCAGGTCCTCGCCGCGCAGCAGGACGCGGCCCTCGCGGATGATGCCGGGCGGGGTGCGGACCAGGCCGAGGATCGACATCGCGGTCACGCTCTTCCCCGAGCCCGACTCGCCGACCACGGCGACGATCTCGCCGGCGCGCACGGTGAGGCTGACGCCGTCGACGGCGTGCACGAGGCCGTCGTCGGTGTCGAAGTCCACGACGAGGTTCTCGATGGACAAAAGCGGGGCATCGGTCATGGGCGTCCTCCTCCTCACGTCCGCCGGGGGTCGACCGCGTCGCGCAGGCCGTCGCCGATGAAGTTGACCGCCAGCACCGTGACGGCGACCGCCAGGCCCGGCGGCAGCCAGAGCCACGGCATGTTCGAGATGACCGTCAGGCTCTGCGCGTCGGTGAGCATGTTCCCCCAGCTCGCGGCGGGCGGCTGCACGCCCAGGCCGAGGAAGGACATGGTGGCCTCCAGGCCGATCGCCTGCGCCACCGCGAGGGTGGCGACGACGCTGACGGGCGGAAGCGCCGCGGGGACGATGTGGCGGCGCATCAGCCACAGCGGTCCGGCGCCGGCCGCGCGCGCGGCCTGGACGTACTCCTGTTCGCGCACCGCCAGGGTGACGCCGCGGACCAGCCGCCCGCACTGGGGCCACTGGAACAGGCCGATGGCGATGACCATCGCGGTGACGCTGGGCCCGATGACACCCGCGATCACCACCATGACGACGAGCGACGGGAAGGACATGAACACGTCCGCGAGCCGCATCGCCGTCTGGTCCACCCAGCCGCCGAGCAGGCCGGACAGGCTGCCCACGATCGTGCCGACCACGACGGCGAGCAGCGCGGCGGCGATGCCGACGCCGAGCGAGACCCGGCCGGCGTACAGCAGGCGCGCGAGCACGTCGCGGCCGGTGGCGTCGGTGCCGAGCCAGTGGCCGCCCGACGGCGCGGCGCGGGTGGCGAACAGGTCGGTGGCGTTCGGGTCGTGCCCGGAGATCGGGCCGGCGAACACCGCCGCGAGCACGATCAGCAGGAGCACGACCGCACCGGCCACGGCCATCCGGTGGCGCAGGAACCGGCGCAGCGCCCGGCGGCCCGGCGACCGGCGCGCGACCTCGGGCGCCGGCGCTTCCAGCTCGATCGCGCTCATCCGAGCCTCACCCTCGGGTCGACCAGTGTGTACAGGACGTCGGCGAGCAGGCTGGAGATCAGCACCAGCACCGCGATGATCAAGGCGAACCCGATGATCACCGAGTAGTCGTGCCGGCCGACCGAGCTGACCGCGAGCTGCCCCATGCCCGGCCAGGCGAAGACCTGCTCGATGACGACCGCGCCGGCGAGCTGCTGCGGCAGGTTCGCGGCGACATAGGTGAGCACCGGGATCAGGGAGTTGCGCAGCGTGTGCCGCACCACGACCCGGCGCCGCGTCGCGCCCTTGGCCTCGGCGGTGCGCACGTAGTCGGCGCCCAACTCGGTGATCATGCTGCTGCGGACGTACCGCATGTACGGCCCGGAGCCCGCGAATCCCAGGATCAGTGCGGGCAGCACCAGGTGCCGGAGGGAGTCGACCAGGCTCGGCGCGCTCGGGTCGGAGATGCCCGACGACGGCAGGATCGGGAACTTCACCGTGAAGAGGTAGATGGCGATCAGCGCCAGGAAGAACGCGGGGATCGACACCGAGCCGAGGCTGACCACGGTCGCGGCGTAGTCCACTCTGCTGTTGCGCCGCAGCGCGGCGACGATGCCCAGCGGAAAGGCGATCACCAGCGACAGCAGCAGGCCGGTGCCCATCAGCTCGATCGTCGGGCCGAACCGCTCGCCCAGCAGCGACGTCACCGACCGGCCGTTGACCAGGGAGTACCCGAAGTCACCGTGGAGGGCGTCGGTCAGCCAGTGCCAGTACTGCACGACCAGCGGCTGGTCCAGGCCCAGCTCGTGCCGCTTGGCGGCGATGAAGGCCGCGCTCCCCGCGTTGAGCTGGTCCGGCGGCACCATCATCGCGATCGGGTCGCCGGGCGCCTTGTGCACCAGCCAGAAGATCACGACGGTGATGAGGAAGAAGACCAGGATGTTGATCAGCAGGCGGCGGATGATGTAGGCGCCCATCGTCCTCCCCTCGTGGATACGGCCAGGCCGCGCGGCGTCGTCGGCGCGCGGCCCGCCGAGATCGGTGCCGTCGTCACAGGGACCAGCCGGCCGGGTTCCAGAAGGCGCTGTCCTGCGAGCCGGGCGCCTGGAATCCCTTGATCCGCTTGTTCACCGCCCACAGACCCGTCGGGTCGTAGAGCCACATCAGGTCGGCCTGGGAGTTCTCCTCCAGCACGGCCTGGTCGTACAGCGCCTTGCGCTGCGCGGCGTCGGCGGTGCCGTTGGCCTCGGCCATCTGGTCGTCCAGCTTCTTGTCGCAGAACCAGACGATGTTGCCGCCCTTGGGGTACTGCTGGTCGCAGGCGGTGATCACGTTGACGTTCCACGAGTCGACCGCGTAGTTGCCGCCGCCGTAGAGCGTCATGTCGTAGGACTTCTTGTCGTAGGTCGGCGCGATCTGCGCGGCCTGGACCTGCTTGAGCTTGACCTTCACGCCGACCGCGGCGAGCTGGCTCTGCACGATCGTGGTGGTCGAGTCACGGTCGCGCTGGCCGGGCACCCACTGCAGCTCGACGGTGCGGTTCGGGTCCCAGCCGGCCGCGGCGAGCAGTGACTTGGCCTTCTGGGGGTCGTAGCCGTACTCGTTGATCCCGGACGGGGTGTTGCCGGCGAAGAAGTCGGAGTTCTGCACGGTCGCCTTGCCACCGAGCACCTTGTCGACGAGCGCCTTGCGGTCGATGGCGTACAGGAACGCCTGGCGTACGCGGACGTCCTTGAAGTAGGACTTGGTCTGGTTGAGCGCGATGCGGACGAACCCGGCCCCGGGCTTCTCCTGCACGGCGACGTCGTCGAAGCCCTGCACGGTCTTGAGGTCGGCCGGGGAGAACGACGCGATGTCGATGCCGCCGTTGCCGAGCTGGGCGGTCGCCACGTCCGAGGTCATCGGCTTGAGGTAGACGTCCTTGATCTTCGCCGGCGAGGGATAGCCCGGGTTGGCGGTGACGTGGACGTACTGGTTGGTCTTGTAGTCCACGAACTTGTACGGCCCGAGCGTCGCCGTCGGCGCGCGGAAGTAGGAGTTCTTGGCGACCTGGGCGACCGGCACGTCACCGAGGATGTGCTTGGGCATGACGTACGCGGTGCCGATCTGGGCGAGCAGCCCGATGTCCGGCTTGGTCGCCTTGATGACGAAGGTGTCGTCGTCCGGCGCGCTGAAGCCGGAGATGGTCTTGGCCTTGCCGGACACGAAGTCGCTGACGCCCTCGACGGCGGTGTAGCTGCCCGCCGTGGCGCTGGTGCTCTTCGGGTCGGCCAGTAGCCGGTAGCTGAACAGCACGTCCTGGGAGGTGAACGGCTGCCCGTCGCTCCACTTGAGCCCCTGGCGCAGGTGGAACGTGAAGGTCTTGGCGTCGCGGGAGACGTCGTAGCTCTGGGCGAGCTGCGGCTGGAGCTTGTAGTTCGGGTCGACGGCCAGCAGTCCCTGGTCGAGGAACGACATGACCTGGTTGTCCGGGCCGCTGGAGGGGGCCAGTGGACTGAAGATCCCGGCCGGTTCCTGGTAGAGGTAGACGTTGATAGCGCTTTTACCGGACGCACCGCCGGAGCCCGAGTCCGCCGCCGGACCGGTGCAAGCGGCGGCCGAAACGGCCGCGAGAACGGCGACGCCGAAGGCGCCGTATCTGAACCGTCTTGCCATCGCAACCTCGCAAAGTCGGTCTGTTCATGGGGAACCGGGGGGTCCGCGCCGACATGGAACGAAATTTCACGTACACAATGAAGGTGCGGAGTCCCCCACGTCAAGAGGGCATCGTGGCCGATCAGGGGGTTTTCGGCCCCATCAGGCCGACGGCACCCAGTAGGAGTACAGATCCGTTCCGGTGAGGTGGAACCGGAACTGCACCTGGCGGCCGGACAGCGACGCGAGCGTCCTGCCGCCCTTCCACCTCACCGTCGCCGCGTACTGGTCGCCGGTGACCGGTAGCGCGTCGCTCTCGGCGTAACCGGGGATCGGGCTGCCGGTCGCGGCGTCGAGCACCTCGACGGTGAGCGAGCCGCGAGAGTGCACGACGGCGTTCACCTTGAGCGTGTCGCCGTGGAAGACGACCGGCTTGGTGGTGAGCTCGCCCGGCTCGCCGGTGCCCGGCCTGGAGGCGTTGGTCAGCGACAGGAAGCCGTCGCGCCGCCACGTCGCCATGCCGGTCTGGCCGACGTAGGGGTCGGGGTCGGGCGCGGTCTGGTCCTGACCGCCGTGCCCGGCGTTGAACGCGCCGTAGTACATGGTGATCGTCCTGTCCGTCACCAGCGCGTTGGAGGAGGTGTAGAGCGCGCCGTCGTCCCAGGCTCCGGGGTCGCCGGGCCGCAGGACCGGGTCGCGTACGGGTCGGCTCCAGTCGGTCAGGTCACGCGAGGAGGCGACCTGCGGCAGCACCGGTCCGGCGCCGGCCGACGACTGGGATCCGGTGGTGTAGTCGGTGGTCAGGAAGACCCACGGGATGCCGACATAGGTGCTCTCGTACGGCAGCACCGGCATGCCGTAGATCTGCCCCTCCAGCCCGTTCAGAGCCTCGGCCGCGCCGTCGTCGGCGTAGTCACCGGCCACCGCTAGCCGGGGTGTGCTCCAGGTGAGGAAGTCCTTGCTGGTCGAGACGAACGCCGCGCGGTCGTAGATGCCGGGCGTGCGCGAGGTGAACATCCGCTTCTTGATGGTGGCGATGTACCGCTTGGTACGCGGATCCCAGGTCACCTGCGAGACGTCGCCGTCGAGGAGGGCCGGCTTGTCCTCGCCGAGCGTCTGGTTGACCACGCCCGAGTGGAACTGCATCAGGGCGAACCGCCGGTCCGGGCTCGCCTCCGGGTTGTACGCGACGGTGCCGCCGCCGGCGATGACGATGTTGGTCTTGGACGCCGGGATGTCCTTGTAGCCGACGCTCCCCCGGCCCAGCGGCTTGGTCCACTTCCTGCCGTCACGGCTTTCGGCGTAACACAGGTAGTAGCCGGGCGCGACGTCGTTGTTGCAGTCGTACCAGAGCCGGTAGACACCCCCGATCTTGAACACCGAGCCGTAGGTGTAGGCCGACGACTCCCACGGACGGTCGGGCCGGATGACCGGCTCGGGCAGCTTCTTCGCCGGGTGGACGACCCGGCCGACGTCCTTGGAGGAGGCGATCCGGTAGTCGTCGAGGAAGAGCTCCCGCGCCGGCCCGAGGTTCGGGTCGTAGGCCTGCGGCGTTTCGGCGAGGTTCACCTCGTCCCAGTACGAGACGCCCTCGTCCCCTGCGGCGACGCGCACCGTCACGTGTGCGGCGCCGGCCGGCGCGACGCCGGAGACCGTGACGGTCTGCCAGTCCGTGCCCGGCTCCGGCGTGGCGACGTGGTCGCCCAGGTCCTTGCCGTCGAAGCCGGTGAAGTCGAGCGAGAGCGCCGCCGGCTTGCCGCTCTTGCCCTTGACCTTGGCCGACAGGCGGTACTCCCGGCCCGCGGCGGCGACGATCCGGTCGCTGGAGACGGTGACCGCGTCGCCCCGGTCGTTCACCTCCAGGGAGCCGAGCCCCGCCGTGCGGTACGCGGAGAGGTTCACGATGTTCGCGCCGGCCTCGTCGCCCTCGACGGACCAGCCGATCGGATGGCCGGCGCGGTCGCCGGCGTCGAAGCCGGCGTTCGGCACCAACGTCATGGCCTTGCCGGGGTCGGTGCCGGGCGGCGTCTGGCCGCCCGCCGCGGCGGGCCGGTACGCCACGAACGCACCGAGCATGACCGTCACCAGGGCGACCGGCGCGACACGTCGCCGTACGGCCGCCCGGCCATCGCGTTGAACCATGAACGACCTCCTGTGGGCCGGGTCCGGGGCGCTCAGAGTGGTGTGGAATGTCATTCCATGTCAAGACTGCAGGCCTTGACATGGAATGCCTTTTCATGGAGAAACGGGGCGACCTGTACTCGTACACGATCGACCAGGAGGGGCAGTGACGGCGCTCCGGCCCACGGGAACCGGGTTCGACCCGGACACCGCGACCTGGTTCCTGCACACCCCGAACACCACGTACGCGCTGCGGCTCACCGACGGCCGCCTGGCGCACGTCTACTGGGGCGCCGCCCTCACCGACGCGGAGGCCGCCGCGCTGCCGGTGCGGGCCGAGTCGGGGGCCCGGCAGCGGGGCAGCACCAGCTTCGAGGCCCGCTACGACGGCACCGAGGAGTACGCCTGGGACGGCGGCGTGCGGTACGGCGTGCCGTCGTTGCAGGTCCGGTTCGCCGACGGCGCGCGGGGCCTCGACCTCGAGCCCGTCGGCGACGAGATCACCGTGGACCGGCTGACGATCCGGCTGCGCGACCGGCACTACCCCGTGGAGGTGGCCCTGCGCTACCGCCTGCGGCCCGACTCCGACGTGCTCGAACGCTCCGTGTCGCTGACGAACCTCGGCGACGCCGAACCGATCGAGGTGCTGCGGTTCGACGCGGCCTCCTGGGCGCTGCCGCACCGTGACGACTACCGGCTGTCCCACGTCACGGGCATGTGGGGCGCGGAGACCCGGCTACGGCGGGAGGTCGCGGCCGCCGGCGAGACGGTCTTCACCAGCCGGCGGGGCATCACCAGCCACCACGCCAACCCCTGGGTCATGGCCGACGACGGCACGGCCGGCGAGGAGCACGGCGAGGTGTGGAGCGTCGCGCTCGCGTGGAGCGGCTCGTGGCGCATGACCGTGCAGCGCACACCGCTCGAGCGGCTGTCGGTCTCCACCGGGTTCGGGCACGACGGCATCTCCTGGCGGCTCGCGCCCGGCGAGCGGCTGGACAGCCCGGTCAGCGCCGGGATGTTCACCCCCGGCGGGTTCGGCGCCGCGAGCCGTGCCTGGCACGCCCACGTACGGCGGCACGTCCTGCCGCACCCGGAGGAGATCCGCCCGGTCCTGTACAACTCCTGGGAGGCGACGTTCTTCGACATCGACGTCGCCCGGCAGTCGGCGCTGGCCACCCGGGCGGCCGAGCTCGGCGCCGAGCTGTTCGTCGTGGACGACGGCTGGTTCCGGCCGTACCAGGACGACCGCGCCGGCCTCGGCGACTGGCGGGTCAACCCCGATCTGTTCCCCGACGGGTTCGCGCCGCTGGCCGAGCACGTGCGCTCGCTCGGCATGGGTTTCGGGATCTGGGTCGAGCCGGAGATGGTCAACCCCGACAGCGACCTGTACCGGAGCCACCCCGACTGGGTGCTGCACCAGCCGCACCGCGCCCGTACGGAGCTGCGGAACCAGCTCGTGCTCAACTTCGGCCGCGACGACGTGCGCGCGTGGGCGGGCGCCTGGCTGCACGGGCTCGTCCGCGACACCGGCGCCGTGTTCCTCAAGTGGGACATGAACCGGACGTTCAGCGAGGCCGGCCAGCCGGGGGCGGCGGACCCGGACCGGCTGTGGATCGAGCACACGCGCGGCGTCCACCTGGTCATGGACCGGCTGCGCGCCGCCTGGCCGGACCTGCGCATCGAGTCGTGCAGCGGCGGCGGGGGCCGCCTGGACCTGGCCATCCTCGCGCGCACCGACCAGGTCTGGGCCTCGGACAACACCGACGCGGCCGACCGGCTCCGCATCCAGGACGGCTTCACCCGGCTCTACCCGCCCGGCGTGCTGGAGGCGTGGGTGACCGACAGCCCGAACACCGTCACCGGGCGGCGGACGCCGCTCGCGTTCCGCTTCCACGTGGCGATGACCGGCGTGCTCGGGCTGGGCGGCGACCTGGCCGCCTGGTCCGACGACGAACGCTGCGAGGCGGCCTCACTCGTCGCGCTGTACAAGCGGATCCGCCCGCTCGTGCAGCAGGGCCGGCTCTACCGGCTGCGCCCGCCGGACGCCGACGGGCTGTGCGCGCTGCAGTTCGCCGACGACGACGATGTCGTGGTGTTCGCCTTCCGCGAGACACCGCGGATGGGCTTCGGCGTGCCGCCGCTGCCACTGGCCGGCCTGCCGCGGTCCGCCCGCTACCGGGACACGAGCACCGGAGCGGAGTACGACGCGGGCGTGCTGACCCACCACGGCCTGCCGCTGGACCTGCCCCGCGGCGAGTACGCCAGCACCGTCGTCCACCTGGAACGCCGTCGGCGACCGTAACGGCAACCTGATCGAGTGCCGCTGTGACGACGGAGTCCTCACCGAGGTCCGGCACTCCCTACGCGATCATACGGGGATGAGATGGACCCGTCTCTTGCTCGCGCTCGGTGGCCTGCTGGTCGTCATCGCAGGGCCGGCGGTGATCAACCCCTACGGCTTCACCGGCCTCGGCGACCGGCTCTGGCTTTGGTGTTCGCTGGCGGCCGCCGGGTTCGTCCTGCTCAGCGTCGCAGGTGTGCGGCTGTCGATCGCGGGGCGTGGCGTCCGGTCCTGGCTGCCGGCGCTCTGCGCCGGTTGTACGGCGCTGGCAGCACTCGCGAGCATTGCCTGGTGCCTGCTCACCACGACACTCGTGGATTACTCGAACGAGCAGAGGGTGGCGGCGGTCTCCCCCGATGGCCGGTTCGCCGTTGTTCTGTACTACGCCGACCGTCGATCAGCAAGCATGACCGATCGACCGGGTGGCCTGTACCTGCAAACGACGGAGGGTTTTTTCAGTTGTCCGGGAAGTGGGCGAAGAGGACATAAGGGAACATTCACTATCCTTTGACCCGGTCAAGGTCCGTGTCGGCCATCCGATGGGCGACAGTTGCACGCCGGACCTCTACACCAGTTGACGGGGGCGGCGCCCGCCTGCCGCGCCGATTCGGTCGCGTTCAGGGGTTGACGACCACCATCTTTCCCTTGGCCTGGCCGGCTTCCATCACACGGTGTGCCTCACGGACCTCCTCGAAGCGGAACACGCGCGACGGCTTGGCCCTGAGCCGGCCGGCCGCGACCCGCTCGGCGATCGTCTGCAGGGGCACGTCCGACAGCGGGAAGCCGGGGGTGCCGAAGACGAAGCTCGCGAAGAAGGTCAGGTAGACGCCGCTTGCCATCTGCCCCAACGGGTCGAAGTCGCGGATCGGGTCGAGGCCGCCGAGCCAGCCGGCCAGGCAGGCGCGGCCGCCGCGCCGTAGGAGCCGCAGGGAATCGAGGATCGTGCTGTTGCCCACCAGGTCGAGTACCGCGTCCAGCCGCCCGGCCTCCGCGATTCGCCCGGAGAGCTCGGGCTGCTCGCGTTCGGCGCGTTGCGCGCCGAGCTCCTCCAGCATGGCGAAGCGCTCGGGGCTACGCGTGGTGGCGATGACCCGTGCGCCCGCGTCGACCGCGAGGTTGATCGCGGCCTGGCCGAACGCGGAGGTCGCGCCCCGGATGAGCAGTGTCTGACCTCGGGCGATCTCCAGGTTGCGGAACAGGCATGTCCACGCGGTCGCGTAGGTCTCCGGAATGGCGGCGAGGACCTCCCAGGGGAGATCGGACTCGATCAGGGCCACGTTCGACACCGGCGCCCGAGTGTACTCCGCGTAGCTGCCGTCGATGGTGCGCCCCAGGCCGCCCATCAGCGCCGCGACCTTGGCACCGACGGGGAACTCACCGCCCGGACAGGCCTTCACCAGGCCTACGCACTCGATGCCGCTCACCCTCGCGGCCTCGGCCCATTCGCCCCTGCGCATATGCATCTCGGCGTGATTCATGCCGAATGCCTTGATGTCGATGACGACATGCCCCTCGATGGGCTCGGGGTCCGGCAGTTCGGTGTAGACCAGGCAGTCCGGTCCCCCGAATTCCTCGATCACGATGGCACGCATCACAGCCCTCCAGACGAGGCCCACCGGCGCTGGACCTCCGTTCTATCCGGCGGTCACGGCCTCGGGTGACGACGCGCCCGGTACTTGGTCAGCCTATGAAGGAGCCCGGACCGAAGCGGCCCCACGCGATGAATGCCGCGAGTGTGAGGTAGAGCAGGTTCAGCATCACGAACCCGGCCTCGCCGCGCCGGCCGTGAGTGATCATCGCTCCGACCATCAGCAAGACCCAGCAGACGGCGGTCACCGGCACCAGGACCGGTGCGATGCCGACCGCCGCGGGCAGGATCAGGCCCGCCGCGGCCAGGAGTTCCAGGATGCCGAGGGCCTTGACGAAGCCGACGCCGGCGTCTTCGGTCCATCCCCCACCACGGGCCGCGGCCAGCTTCTCCTTGGGCACGAACGTCTTGCTGATGCCGCCGGTCAGGGCCACCACGGCCAGCAGTCCGGCGCAGATCCACAGGGCGAGGTTCATGAGATGTCTCCTTCGTGCGTTCTCGTACACGAGGTGCCGGTGCCGCGACCTTTGTGACAGCTCATGCGTGTGACGTGCACCATAGGCAGATGGCGACCGCCGGCCGGCCGTGATGTGATCCTGTTTTCGTCCCCTCGCCGGTCTGCCGGGCCGCCCAAAAGTGCGGTCCGCGTCTCGCGGGGGGCATGCGAGGGTGACGGATGAGGAGCCACCGATGGCGGAGCAGGACGCGGCACCCGGCGCGGGCGTGAGCGATGCCGCCTGCCCGGACCCTGCCACCGAGGCGTTCGTCGCCCACCGGAACCTGCTGTTCACCGTCGCCTACGAGATGCTCGGCTCCGTCGCCGACGCCGAGGACGTCGTGCAGGAGACCTGGCTGCGGTGGACCGAGATCGACCTCGACACGGTGCGCGACCGGCGGGCGTACCTGGTGCGCGTCACCACCCGCCAGGCCCTCACCCGGATGCGCACGCTCCGCCGCCGCAAGGAGACCTACGTCGGCCCCTGGCTGCCCGAGCCGCTGCTGACCGCGCCCGACGTCGCCGATGACGTCGAGCTCGTCGACAGCATCTCGATGGCGATGCTGCTGGTGCTGGAGACGCTCACGCCGACCGAGCGGGCGGTTTTCGTGCTGCGCGAGGTGTTCGAGCTGGAGTACGACGAGATCGCCGAAGGCGTCGGCAAGAGTCCCGCCGCGGTCCGCCAGACCGCCCACCGCGCGCGGGCCCACGTCGCCGCGCGCCGACCACGCGACGTCGTCTCCCCGGCCGAGACCCGCGCCGCCCTGCAGGCCTTCCAGCGGGCGGTCGAGACCGGCGACCTGCAGAGCCTGCTCGACATCCTCGCGCCGGACGTCGTCGCCCTGAGCGACGGCGGTGGGATCAAGCAGGCCGTGAGACGGCCCGTCGTGGGGGCCCGCAAGGTGGCTCGTCTGCTGGCCGCCGGGCTGGACCTGGTCGGCGCCCAGATATCGCTCGAGCCGGTGCGGATCAACGGCGCCCCGGGTCTCGTCCTGCGGCTCGGCGGAGAGATCGACGGCGTCATGGCGGTGCGGGTCGAGGGCGGCCTCGTCACCGGGCTGTACTTCATGCGCAACCCCGAGAAGCTGTCAGGCATGGCGCGGGAGATCGCGGTGGGCCGCTGAGTCCCCGGTTCGCCGCACGGGGAACAGAAGAAGCCCCTGGCCGACGCCGGCCAGGGGCCCTCCTATGTGATCCCTACATCAGTCGTTGTCCGACGACGGGATGTAGGCGCCGGGGACCTTGTCCGGCGCGTAGATCTTCGTCTCGCCCGGGTAGGGCTTGGCGAACCCGTGCGTCTGGTACCACGTGAAGTGGTTCATCTGCTCGGGGTTGGCGGAGTCCGCCTTGGCGAGCGGCCCGGTGAAGTGCTGCTGTGACTGCCACTTCTGCCACTGCGCCGCTACCTGCTGCTCGGCCGCCGGCACCTTCGTCGTCGTCGGCGCGGGCGCGGCCTTCGGGTTCTGCGCCGCGGGGGTGTCCGCGCCACAGGTCGGCTGGGGCGACACGCCCAACGTCAGCGACGTGCGGTTCGGCACGGCGGTGAACGGCGTGTTGTCCGGCTTGTTGGTGAAGGCCCGCGTCATCGGGGTGGCGGCGCTGTCCTTCTGGTTCATCGGGTGGATCCCGAGGATCTGCTCGATGGTGCGGATCATGGTGATCTGCGAGTAGTAGTGGCTGTCGACGGTGCCGTGCTGGGCCCAGGGGCTGATGATCTGGATCGGGGCACGGTGGCCGTCGACGTGGTCGAGGCCGGCCTGGGAGTCGTCCTCGACGACGAAGATCGCCGAGTCCTTCCAGTACTTGCTGTGCGAGATCTCGTCGACCACCTTGCCGACGGCGAGGTCGTTGTCGGCGACCTGGGCGGCGGCGTTCGCCGGACCACCGGTGTGGTCGTTGGAGAACCAGAACATGTTCAGGTTCGCCGGACCGTTCTTCTCGAAGTCCTGCTTCCAGATCTCGTACTTGTAGACGTCCGGGACGCTGGTGTCGAACATCGGGAAGCCGGGCACCGACACCTGGTTGAGCGACGGGATCGCCGAGCCCGTTCCGATGGGGTAGGCGGTGGGCTTCCCGGTCGCGGACATGGTCTTGGCGTCGCAGTACAGGTTCTGCCACGTCGCACCGGACGGCTTGGTCTCGATCGACTGGAACTCGCCGTAGTCCTTCACGGTCTTGCCCGCCGCCTGCGCACCGGTCCAGATGAAGCCGCTCCGCTGGTGGCCGAGGGCGTCGTTCTCGGTGTCGTAGCTGCGCAGGTACTCACCGGCCGAGGACTCGGTGTACTCCGGGTCGTCGGCCTGCATCAGCCAGTTGTGCCCCTCGGCGGAGTTCGTGCCGATGTCGTAGGTGTTGTCGTACAGCCCGAACTGGTTGGCCAGCGCGTGCTGGTTCGGCGTCACGTTCTCGCCGAACTGGGCCACCGACGCGTCACCGTTGCCCTTCGCGATGTCGCCGAAGACCTGGTCGTAGGTCCGGTTCTCCTTGACGAGCATGAAGACGTGCTTGATCGTCGAAGGATCGCCGAGCTTCACCGGGACCGGGACCGGCTTGGCGCCCTTGCCCTTGGAGGTCTTGACCGAGCCCGGGGTCCAGCCGTTCTGCTGGAAGACCTTGGCCGTGTAGGACCTGATCACGCCGTCGTTCGGCAGCGTGAACTTCTGCAGGCTCGACGTCGTGTCGTGCGTACCGTGCCCGGCGCTGTTGGCGGGCGGCGTGCGGAGGGCGTCGATTCCCCGGGTGTTGGAGACCAGCACGTCCTTGCCGACGGTGGTGATCTCCGCGGGGAAGTAGTCCGTCGGGAGCAGGCCGACGTAGCTGACCGGCTCCAGCGGCCTGGTGTACCGGTAGACGGCGACCGCGTTGGCGCGGCCGAGCGTCACCAGCAGGTGACCGTCCTTGGTGAGCGTCACCGCGTCGGGCTCGTAGCCCACCGACGCCTCCGGCCACGGCCGGGTGGCGATGGTCTGGACGACCTTGTCCTTGGACGTGTCGATGACCGACACGTCGTTGGTGGCGGTGTTGGTGACGAACAACGCGCCGTTCGTGGCGTACAGGGCGGTCGGGTGCAGGCCGACGGCGATGCTCGCCGGGGCGGCGGCCGGGTTCGCCAGGTCGATGACGCTGACCGTGCCCGTGGTGGTGGCACCGGTCTTCGGGTCGGCCGGCACCTGGGTGTTGTAGGAGTTGATCGTGGTGTCGCCGGCCTTCGCCGGGCGCCCGCCCTCGTTGCTGACGTAGAGCTTGTTGCCGACCTTGACCATGCCACGCGGGGCGTTGCCCACGTTCCAGCTCTGCTGGATGGCCCCGGTCGCCGCGTCGATGGCGACCACGCGGTTCTGGCCGTTGACGGCGGAGTACACGGTCTTGCCGTCGGGCGAGAACACCGCCTGGGCCACCAGCGCGTGCTTGGGCCCGTCCGCCGGGATCTTGATGGACGTCGGGTCGGCGAGGGTGCCGTCCGAGTTCACGGTGAACCTGGTGTAGCCGTCGGTCTGGCCCAGCCACAGCTGCGAACCGTCGGGCGAGTACGTGGGGCCCTCCTGGCCCACGTCGTTGCCGCCGATCTTCAGGTTCGCCGCCGCGCTGTTGCCGACGAGCTGCTGAACCTTCCAGTCCTTCAGGTTGACGATGGCGAGCGCCATCCCACCGTCGGTGACCGAGGCCGCGACGTGGGTGCCGTCCGGGCTGACCGTGGACGACATGATCTTGCCGTTGTTGATGACGAGGCGCTTGCCGATCGGGTTGATGTACTGGTCGCTGGAGACGACCTGGCCCTTTTTGGTGGTCTGGCCGACCTGTTGGGTGCCGAACCCCTCGGTGGAGGCGTAGGCGATGCTTCCGCTGGCGACGGCGATGGCCGCGGTGCCGGCGGCCACCGTGTTGATCCGGCGGCCCGTGCGTCTTTCGAAGAACCTACGGCGGGACTTCGCGACGCGCTGGCGCGTGACGTGCATGAGTTATCCCTTGGTGCTTGCGAGCAGGTCGACGTTCCCGTCGAACTGCCACAGAGGATTGGGGGCGTCCCCGGTCGGGGTGCGCACCTGGAAGTAGCCGTTCACCTCCTTCGGTCCGTCTCCGTCGGCGACGTACCGCCCGTCCGCGGTGACGTCGAGCTGGTAGATGGCCTGGCCGACGGCGGTCGTGCCGGGCAGATGCCAGGACACGACGCACCGCCAGTCGTTGCCCGGTCCGTGGTCGGGGACGCGGGGGCCGCCCTTGTCGCAGGACGCGGTGGCCCGCAGCCGGGCCTCGGTGACGCCGGGGCGATGGAGCTCCCGCGTCTGCATCCGGTACAGGTGGGCGTACGCCGTGGCGAGCGAGTCCTGGACCTTGGCCCGTTCGATCCCGGAGCCCGTGGCCGGTGTCGCGCCGATGAGCACGACGACGGTGAGGGCGACCAGCCCGGCCAGCGGCAGCGCCCCGGCGACGAGCACACGCCGGCCCGACCCGTCGTACGCCAGGTCGGTGAAGTCGCGGCGGACGAACAGGTGGTAGGCGAACGCGGTGGCGACGACCGCCCACGCCAGGCTCACCACGAGGCCGATGAGGAGGGGGCCGACCTGCGCCGGGCTGGTGAACAGCCCGCGCCAGGCGAGGAAGGCGTGGCTCGGCAGGGCCAGCCGTACGGCCACCGGCAGCGGGAGCAGCTGCGCGAGCTGCAGCGCGAACGCGAGCAGCGCGGGCGTCAGCAGCCCCATCGTCGAACGCCCCAGGGCCACCGAGCCGAGGAGACCGATCGCGGCGAACGCCAGCGTCGGCGCGAGCACGCAGGCCCACGAGAGCAGGACCGTGCCGGCCGCGTCCCCCGGGGACAGCAGATGGCCGTCCATGCCGACGAGCGGCCGGTTGCCGACCGCGGCCAGGCCGCCGGCGATGCCCGAGACGGCCAGCCCGGCGACCAGGAGCAGGAGCACGGTGAGGGCGGCGATGCCCTTGGCCACGAAGATCCGCCTCGGCGAGCGGACCGAGACGAGGAGGTGGCGCCAGGTGCCCAGCCGGTCCTCGGTCGCGAAGACGTCCCCGGCGACCAGGGCCGTGAGCAGCGGGAGCGCCCAGCTGCGCGAGAAGTCCAGCACGACCAGTGCCCCCGCCCAGCCGGTGCTGTGCATCCAGCGGCCGAAGACCGTGTCGGCGGGCAGCATGCTCTGCAGGCTCACGACGGCCACGAAACCCGCGGGGGCGATCCAGCAGGCGAGCAGCAGCACGCGGATCCGCCACTGGGACAGCAGCTTGACCAGCTCGAACCGGTAGCTCCGCGACACCGGCGCCGGCCGGGCCTCGACCGGCGGTGGAGCGACGGTCGCGGTCATGAACCCTCCCCCGGCCCAGCCGGCGAAAGCACTCCGCGTTCCCACTGGGGGACTGCCGAGGTGCGGTGTCTTCCGGTTCGCTCGCTTCGCCCGGTCACGAGAGGTCCTCCTCGTCGGTCTGCCCGGCCCCGGTGAGGGCCAGGAACGCGGCCTCGAGCGGCGTCACCACGGGCGCCAGCTCTCGTACCGCCACGTCGGCGTGCACCAGCCGCACCACCAGCTCGTCGAGGGCCGGTACGGGGCCGCGGACCACGAGCACGTCGGCGTCCGGCTCGACGCGGTCACGACCGGGTACGACGCGGAGCCCCGGCGTGTCCACCGCTATCTGGTGGGCCGCCGTTCGGTCGGAGGTGCGTACCCGGTAGTCGAGCTCCCCGCTCTCGGCGGCGAGCTTGCCCACCGGCCCGGAGAAGACGACCCGCCCGGTGGAGAGGAGGGTGACCTCGGAGCACAGCGCGGCGAGGTCGTCCATCCGGTGGCTGGACAGGACGACCGCGGTCCCGTCCTCGGCGAGCCGGGTGATGACGCGGTGCACGTGGTGCTTGCCGGCCGGGTCCAGGCCGTTGGACGGCTCGTCGAGCACGAGAAGCCGCGGTGTGGTGAGCAGGGCGGCGGCCAGCCCGAGTCGCTGGCGCATGCCCAGCGAGAACCCCCGGATGCGATCGTCGGCGACGTCGGTGAGCCCCACCTGCTCCAGTGCGTCGTCGACGCCGACCGCGTGACCGGTGTCGTACCCGCGCAGGGAGAGCAGGGCGGAGAGGTTCTGCCGCGCGGTGAGCGACGGATAGAGCCCGGGCCCGTCGACGAAGCCCGCGACGCCGTCGGGGACGGCGAGCGTCCGGCCGACCGGCGAACCCAGGATCTCGAGGCTGCCGCTGTCCGCCATCGCCAGGCCCAGCAGCAGACCGAGGAGCGTCGTCTTGCCCGCGCCGTTCGGCCCGACCAGGCCGTGCACCTGCCCGCACGCCACGTCCAGATCGACGCCGTCGAGCGCGAGTACGTCGCCGAAGGACTTCGTGATCCCGCGACCCCGGACTGCGGGGCTCCCGTGCATGTGGATCTCCCTTGGCTTGATCTTCAGCACCAGGAACCTAAAGATCACGGTTTGCGCGGGGAGAGCGTGCAGACAAACATTGGGCAAACTCGCCGATATATGACCTAAACCGGCCATAGCGCTCAGCCCGGCCATGGCCCGGCCACACCGGGCAACGGCCCCACCCAGTCCGTCAGGCGGGGCAGGTCACGCCCGGCCCGGCTAGGGGGTGGAGCGGATCGCTCAGGCACCGTCGACAGGCACAACGGGCCGCTCCGGCAAGGCCCGGCAGGCGGGGCTGGGTCCCGGCGCGGTCAACAGGCCTGACAGGCACCCAGCATGGCCGGCAGGTGCGGCGGACCGCTCCGTGGCGGGCGAGGATCAGGCGAGGGTGGTCATCGGCGGTGCGCCATGAGGTACCCGCGGCGGGTCTCGACCTCCTCGGGGTGGTGCCCGCGTTCGAGCCGCGCGTATGTCGTGAGGCCGGCGGCGTCGAGCTCGTCGGCGATGTCGTCCGGGGTGAAGAAGTGGAAGTCGACGTCGACGTCGCGGCCCAGCCACTCGGTCAGGTGCCGTACCTCGGAGCCGATGTGGAACGAGACGAGCAGCCGGCCGCCCGGGCGGAGCACCCGGTGGATCTCCTGGAAGGCGCGGGTGAGCTCGGCCGCGGTCAGGTGGATGATCGAGTACAGGGCGACGACGGCGGCGAACTCCCCGTCGCGGGCGGGCAGATCGAGCAGGTCGCCCTGGCGGAACTCGACGGCGGGATGCTCCTTGCGGGCCAGCTCGACCATCGCACCCGACAGATCAACGCCGACCGCGGCCGCACCCTGGCCGGCGAGCCAGCCGGTGACGTGTCCGGGCCCGCAGCCGAGATCCGCCACCGGCGCGCCGGCACCGGCCTGCTCCAGCAGGGCGGTGAGCAACGCCCGGTCGAGCGGCTTGTGGGCCAGCTCGTCCCGGAAGCCGGCCGCGTACGGCTCGGCGACCGCGTCGTAAGTCCGGCGAACACCATCATGGCTGTCGAATGCCACCATGCCGACCAGCCTCGCACAGTCGTACGCCGCGTCTCCGCCCGCCTCGGTTCCACCGGCCGCGACGCCGGTGAGAATCTCTTCTGCGATCGCCCTGCGGCCTCCCATTCGGCCCGCGCATTCCTGCCGCGGATGGCGATGTGTCCGGCCATGGCAGCGCGCCGCGAAGGTGAGGGCGATGCCGTCCGGGAGTCAGAAGCCGAAGCCGGCGACGCCCCAACCAGGCCTGGCCTGCGCCTCGCGCGTCCAGCCGATGCACGAGTTGATCGCCGCGAGAACCTCGCGGTCGAGAGCGTCGCGCTGCTCCGCCGTCGTGGCCTCCCATTCGGCCAAGGCCTGTGCGCACTCCTGCGGCGACCATTCGCCGTAGCAGGGCAGATGCTCAGGACGAGGCAGCTGCGAGGGAATGGAGCCGTACATGAAGTCGGTGACGCGAACACCGATGCCGAGCTTGGCGAGGCCCTCGTCGACCATCTCCAGCCACTCACCGCGGAACGGCGAGAAATCGTTGTTGTCCAGGAACCTGCCGTAGAACTCGCAGATCGTCTGGTACGCGTACCCGTACTGGAAGCCGTGCGCGGCGTCGTAGGGCCCGCCGTTGATCACGGCCTTGACCGCTTCGTACCGCGTGGGAGCACCCGACTCGATCTCGCTGTCGAACCACTCGTCCGCGTGAGCGAGCGCGGTCTTGAACCGGCCTCCGATCATCCGGCGGAGCTTGTCGTCCCCGGAGCCGATGGCGCCCCGGGCCTTCTCGAGGTCGACGAGATAGAGGGTCAGCGAGTAGCTCATGCCGAGACCGTAGCGTCCGGCGCCGACAGCGCCGTCCTCGCCAGATCGCCGGGACGTACGTCGGCCGGGTGGTGCGGATCGGCCGGGGTTCACTATCGTGCGCGGATGGCATCCTCGGCTCTCGATCGGGCGTTGCGGGACGAGGCGGGGCTCCGGCGGCTGCCCGAGGATGTGGAGGGGCTGCTCCACCGGCTCGACGCGCCTCCTCGGCTCGGAGCGCATCTGCGGGCGGTGCACGACGTCGCGTGCCGGCTGCTCGACTCACTGGGCGAGCGGTTTCCCGGGGTCGACGTCGACCAGGAGGCGGTGCGGTACGGCGCGGCCACGCACGACGTCGGCAAGGCCTACGTGACCGAGGAGCTCTCGGGACCCGGCTCGGAGCACGAGCCGCGCGGGCATCGGCTGCTCCTCGACCACGGTGTGGACGAAAGGCTCGCGCGGTTCGCCGGGACCCATGGCACCTGGGACGGACCGGACGTCACGTTCGAGGATCTGCTGGTGAGCCTGGCCGACAAGGTGTGGAAGGGCAAACGGGTGCCCGACCTGGAGCAGCGCGTCGTCGACCACCTCGTGTCCACGGCCGGGCGGGAGCCGTGGGAGGTGTTCATGGCGCTCGACGACCTGCTCACCGAACTCGCCGCCGGCGCCGACCGGCGGCTGGCCTTCCAGTCCGCTTATCCCATCACCTCCTGATTCGGACCTCGCGTCCCCGACGCCCCATCAGTGATCGCGGTGAGTGATCATTCGGGCCAGTGTGGTCAGTTCCTCGGCGGGGCGCGCGGCCGGGTTGGCCGAGCGCAGGTGGTGGAGGGCGTCGGCGAGCAGGTCGCCGGCCTTTCGCCGGCACCAGGCGCGGCCTCCGGCGCGTTCGATCAGATCGGCGGCGTGGATGAGCTCGGCGTCGGACAGCGGCAGGTCTCGGCGGTAGAGCGCGGCCAGCTCGCGGCCGGCCGGTGTGCCCGAGGTCAGTGCGGCGACCACCGGCAGCGACTTCTTTCTCCGGCGCAGGTCGGCGTAGACGGGCTTGCCGGTGAGCTTCGGGTCGCCCCAGATGCCCAGCAGGTCGTCGGCCAGCTGGAACGCCAGGCCCAGCTGCTCGCCGAAGGCGCGCAGCCGGACCGCCTGGTCGGGCTGCCCGCCGAACAGCGCGCCCAGGCCGCACGCGCAGCCCAGCAGCGACGCGGTCTTTCCGCCGGCCATCGACAGACACTCGGACAGCTCCACGTCGGCACGCGTCTCGAACGCGATGTCGGCGCTCTGACCGGCGACGAGCCTCTGCACGGCGGTGCTCAGCCACCGCATGCCGGCGGTGGCGGCCGGGTGCTCGCTGGCCGCCAGCACGTCGAAGGCGAGCGTCAGCAGGGCGTCGCCGCCGAGGATCGCGGCGCCCACCCCGAACGCGGCCCAGGTCGTGGGGCGATGCCGGCGCGTACGGTCGCCGTCCATCACGTCGTCGTGCAGCAGAGAGAAGCTGTGCACCAGCTCGATCGCGGCTGCGGCGGGCACCGCCGACGACGGCTCTGCACCGACGGCCTCGGCGGCCAGCAGGGTGAGCGTCGGGCGGATCGCCTTGCCTCCGGCGGCGTTGGTCGGCTGACCGCGCTCGTCCCACCAGCCGAAGTGGTGGCCCGCGACCAGCCGCATCGACGCGGGGAGCGTGTCGATGGCCGACCGGAGTGCCGGATCGACCATGCTCCGGCTCCACGCCAGGATCTCGCCCGCCGCGCGGGTGGTCCTCGGATGGTCGGTGGTGGTCATGAGTCCTCCTTCGCCAGAGGGCGTGACCACTGGGGCATGCCTTCGATTCCCTCGCTCGGCTCAGTCATGGGCACCTCTCGTCAGCGGGAGATCTCGACGTTCTCGAGGATGCCCAGTGCGTCGGGCACGAGAACGGCCGCGGAGTAGTACGCGCTGACGAGATAGGAGAGGACGGCCTGATCGTTGATCCCCATGAAGCGCACCGACAGGCTCGGCTGCACCTCGTTCGGGATGCCGGTCTGGTGGAGGCCGATGACGCCCTGGTCGTCGACACCGGTCCGCATCGCGATGATGGAGGTCGTACGGTCGTCGCCGATCGGGATCTTGTCGCAGGGGAAGATCGGCACCCCGCGCCAGGAGCTCACGGCGTGGCCCTCCACCTCGACGCTCTGCGGGTAGACGCCCCGGCGGCTGCACTCACGGCCGAACGCGGCGATGGCCTTCGGGTGCGCGAGGAAGAAGCGGGTCTTGCGGCGGCGGCTGAGCAGCTCGTCCATGTCGTCCGGGGTGGGCGGGCCGGAACGGGGGTAGATGCGCTGCTTGAGGTCGGCGTTGTGCAGCAGGCCGAACTCGCGGTTGTTGACCAGCTCGTTCTCCTGCCGCTCCCGCAGCGCCTCGATCGTCAGCCGCAGCTGCTGCTCCACCTGGTTCATCGGCTGGTTGTACAGATCCGCCACCCGCGTATGAACCCGCAACACCGTCTGAGCCACGCTCAGCTCGTACTCCCGCGGCGACAGCTCATAATCCACGAACGTCCCCGGCAACACCGGCTCACCCGCGTGCCCGGAGGCCAGGCTGATCGCGGCCTCGCCGTGTTTGTTCTGGGCCGGCCGCTCCTGGTCGCGGAGCGCGGCGAGGTGGTCGCGCAGCTCTTCGGACTGCTCGGCGAGCTCGTCGAAGCGTTCGCGCGACAAGGTCAGGACGATGCATTTGGTCTGGGCCTTGGCGGTGAAATCCCACGTCTCCTGAGACCCGGCCAACGCCCGATCACCGAAGTAATCACCATCGGCCAACACCCCCAACGCCGTCTCATCACCATACTTACCAACCCCCACCCGACCGACCTTGCCATGCGCGATCAAAAACACCTGATCCGCAGGCCTCCCCACCTCCACAATCACATCCCCGGCATCAAACTCCTGCTGCACAAAATGCCCCGCCAACGCATTCAACGTCCCCTCGTCCGCAAACCCCCGCAACAACGGAAGCTCACACAACTCCGGCGGAACAACCCGCACCTCCGACCCCGTCGAAGAAAAACTCACCCGCCCATCACCCACCGCATAACTCAACCGCCGGTTCACCCGATAAACCCCACCCGACGCCTGAACCCACGGCAGCATCCGCAACAACCACCGAGACGAAATCCCCTGCATCTGCGGCGCCGACTTCGTCGTCGTCGCCAGATTACGCGCCGCCGCCGTATCCAGACTCAACGGCGAACCCTCAACACCCAGACCCGACTGCGCCGACTCCGTCACGACACACACCACCATTCTATTTTATCGTTTGGTTGTTGATCCGTACGGGGACAGGCGCGGAGCGCATATCGCCCCGCGCCCATCGGCGGCCCGCTATTCGTTCGTCGGAGCGGTTTCGACGTTTTCGAGGATGCCCAGTGCGTCGGGTACGAGAACGGCCGCGGAGTAGTAGGCGCTGACGAGATAGGAGATGATCGCCTTCTCGTTGATGCCCATGAAGCGGACCGACAGGCCGGGCTGGTATTCGTCCGGGATGCCCGTCTGGTGGAGGCCGATGACGCCCTGGTCGTCCTCGCCGACGCGGAGCAGCATGATCGAGCTGGTGCGGGTGTCGCTCACCGGGATCTTGTTGCAGGGGAAGATCGGCACCCCGCGCCAGGCGGGCACCCAGTTGCCGGCGATGTCGACGCTCTGCGGGTAGACGCCCCGGCGGCTGCACTCACGGCCGAACGCGGCGATGGCCTTCGGGTGCGCGAGGAAGAACCCGGGGTTCTTCCAGACCGTCGACAGGAGCTCGTCCATGTCGTCCGGGGTGGGCGGGCCGGAGCGGGTGTAGATGCGCTGCTTGAGGTCGGCGTTGTGCAGCAGGCCGAACTCGCGGTTGTTGACCAGCTCGTTCTCCTGCCGCTCCCGCAGCGCCTCGATCGTCAGCCGCAGCTGCTGCTCCACCTGGTTCATCGGCTGGTTGTACAGATCCGCCACCCGCGTATGAACCCGCAACACCGTCTGAGCCACGCTCAGCTCGTACTCCCGCGGCGACAGCTCATAATCCACGAACGTCCCCGGCAACACCGGCTCACCGGTGTGTCCCGACGCCAGGCTGATCGCGGCCTCGCCGTGCTCGTTGTGGTCTCCGGCGGGACCTTCGCGGTAGCGCTCGAGGTGCGCGCGGAGAGTGTCGGACTGGTCGACGATCTCCTGGAAGACCATCCCGGAGAGGGTCAGGACGATGCATTTGGTCTGGGCCTTGGCGGTGAAATCCCACGTCTCCTGAGACCCGGCCAACGCCCGATCACCGAAGTAATCACCATCGGCCAACACCCCCAACGCCGTCTCATCACCATACTTACCAACCCCCACCCGACCCACCTTGCCATGCGCGATCAAAAACACCTGATCCGCAGGCCTCCCCACCTCCACAATCACATCCCCGGCATCAAACTCCTGCTGCACAAAACGCCCCGCCAACGCATTCAACGTCCCCTCGTCCGCAAACCCCCGCAACAACGGAAGCTCACACAACTCCGGCGGAACAACCCGCACCTCCGACCCCGTCGAAGAAAAACTCACCCGCCCATCACCCACCGCATAACTCAACCGCCGGTTCACCCGATAAACCCCACCCGACGCCTGAACCCACGGCAGCATCCGCAACAACCACCGAGACGAAATCCCCTGCATCTGCGGCGCCGACTTCGTCGTCGTCGCCAGATTACGCGCCGCCGCCGTACCCAGACTCAACGGCGAACCCTCAACACCCAGACCCGACTGCGCCGACTCCGTCACGACACACACCACCATTCCGTGTTCGTACCGACTGGGGAACCCGACGGGTGAATTCAGCTACCGAACCGGCCGCCAGGAAGGGCGGCACATTGGCCCGGCATTGAATTAACACCTTTGCTCGCGGATGACATTACGTTGTGTATCCCTTTGATCACAATAGGCAATCGCAGGTCGTTTCCCGGGGCGCCGGCGACCGTCGCCACGGGCCCGCCCGCGCTCACGGAGCGGCCGCGAACGCCACGCCGGCACCCGCCGCGATGACGGCCGTGATGACGACGAGAACCATCAGCGTGGTCAGCGGGTTCTTGCGCCGGGGCGGCACGGGTGCGGCCTTGGGCACGGACGCCCGGCGAGGCGGTGCCGTGATCGGCGCGGACGGCCGGTGCGGTGCGGGCGCCGCGGCGGCCGGCACGACGCGATCCACCACGGGCGCCACCGGGGCCGGAGAGGACGCGGACGGCGGAGCCGCCGGAGGGGGCGGGTTCGGCGGCGACGGCGTTGGCGGCGGCACGGGCGGGGGTGGAGCCGGCGGCGCGGGCGAAGGGGGCCCAGGGGGTGGCGACGGCACCGGACCGCAGTCGCCGAGTTCCGCGCGCACTGTCACGAGGTTCAGTACGCCGAGGTCGACGCACAGGGGGTAGAGGACACGCACGCTCACGTGCGCGATGTCCGGCCGTCCGGCGGCCACCGAGGACGCGGAGCCCACCCCGGCGTCGGCGGCGAGCACGGACAGGGGGCCGGGACCGCCGCCCAGCCGCAGAGCGGCCACCAGGGCCGGCGGACCGCCGCCGGGGTCGAGAGCCGAGACCGGCAGGCCTGGAGAGGCTCCGGCGACCGCCGGATCGGTGGCGCTCCCCTCCGCTACGGACGTCCCGGGCGCGCCCGGCTCCCGCCGCGAGGACTCGGCGACGCCCGTGTCATCACCGCGGGCCGCGCGCGGGAAGGACGACGACGCGCCGACGTCCGACCGCGGAACAGTCCCGGCGCTCCCCTCTCGTACGGGCGGTCCGGCCGGAGAACGCCCGGCGGGCGCCCGACCGGACCGGACAGGCTCACCCGCAGCGCCCGGGTCCGTCCGCCGGGAGGCTCCGGCCGAAGGCGGATCACCGATGGGACTCTCCGCGACGGGTGAGGCGGCGCCCCGGTCCCGAGCGCGCCGCGCAGGCGCTTGAGCGGGCCGGATCGGCGCGGCCGCCGGGCGCGCCTCCTCCTCCGGGGACTCCGGCCCCGCGCCTTCGGCTCGGGAGGTGCCGGTGCCCGGTCGTGGGGCGGCCGCCCTGGAGCGGACGGGTCTCGCGCGAGTGCCCGGCGATGTCGCCGCGCCGGCGTCGGGCGGCCGGGCCCGTCGCTGGTCGGTGCGCGCGGCGGACGTCTGGTCGGGGTTCGTGCCGGTCGCGAGCGCGGGGGTGGCGGTCAGGCCGACGACCGTTCCGGCCGCGAGGACGGCCGCGCAGGCGGTGCCGGCGGAACGAGGGGTGAGGGCGACGCGCATCAGCGGCTCTCCGGGATCTGCTGGAACTCGTGCTGGGCGGTGATGTACGCGTCGGGCTTGACGCGCAGTGCACCGGTGAAGACGTGGGAGATGTCGAACGCGAGGAAGACGCCGACGCCCAGCAGGGCCGCCATCACGCCGAGCGGCACGATCGTCATCGCGCGGGGCCGGGCGCCCGCCATGAACGGGAAGACCAGCACGACGAGACCGGTGAGGACGGTCATGTAGAGCAGGCCCACGGGCGGGCGGGCCTTCGCGTCCATCGCGCGCTGGCCGCGCGCCGTGGCCAGGGCCTGGAGCTGCTCCACGACCGCGTCGCGGTCGTCCTTCTGGTCGTCGTCGGCCACCGGCAGGGCGTTGACCTTCGCGCGGAGCGCGGTGAGCCGGTCGTCGCCCTCGGCGGTGACGTGGCCGCGCTTCATCGATCGCCACTCGCGGCCCACGATGAGGTCGGTGTACGCGCGCAGGTCGGCCTGCACGTCGTGGCCCTGCGGGGCGGGGAGCGCGGCCGCCGCCCAGTACGCCTCGACGAGCGCGCGGCCCTCGGTGTAGGTGTTCTCGCGCGCGGAGTCGGCGGTGGTCCACGGGACGACGATCGCGATGGCGAAGACCAGCAGGAACAGCGCCGACAGCATCGAGCCGGCATGACCCGCGGTCGCGCCGCCGGGATCGCCGTCGTCGGAGCCGCGGCCGAACTTGCGGAAGAGCAGGGCCGCCGCGACGACGACGCCGACCGCCGCGACGACGGCGAGAATGCAGACGAGCATGACCGGCTCCAGGTCTTTGGGTGGCTGGCGGGGAGGGGCGGACGCCCGGCATTGCTGAGCGTTATTTGACTATCACATTGGGTGACCATGGTGAAGCCGTGAAACGGGCCGATTCCCGCCGTTCGACGGCGTACGCAGATGGAATACCTCGCGGCATGTCCACTATCGGGACTAATGACCTGCTATGCGGCACACGATGAACGCCGAACGGCCCGCCCGAACGGCTTTACACGTCCCCGGAGCGACCACTTCCGGACACCGCCGAGACCCCGCCGCCACCTGCGGGTCCGCCCGTAATGCAGGCACAAGTCAAGCCGCTTATAGAAATGATCTTAAATGCGCGGCGAGGTGACCCACATTCGACCAACGGCTTCGCCGGGACGAAGGCCCGCTCGATCAGCGTGACGCGTGAAATCGACGGGAGAGATCGGCACATGTTCCCCGCGTCCGTCGCGGCCCGCCACTACGACGGGCTCTTCGTGCCAGGGTTCGGCTTCGCCGCCTCCCACTACGGGCTGCCCCTGGATCGCCGTGCCCGTTCGCCGCGCAGTCCGCGGTGGAGGAGGCGCTCACCCGGCTCGCGAAGGGACGACGCCCGGCCGCCCGATGGCTCCATCGGCGTCGCCGGCCGCCTCGACCTGCTCGAACGCGACGTCAGCCGCCATCACGACCGGTGATCCGGGACCCGCCTTCCCCCGATTACGCTCCCTTGGCGAGTATGTGTTCATTAGTGCATGATGCGAGCACGATTCGCGCATGAACGAGCACGCGTGGAGGCGGGTTTGGCGGATTATCACGTCGAGGCGGAGATCGACAGTCAGCCGTCGTGCTGGCGTCAGGCCGCCGAGCGGCTACCCGGCGTACGGGAGGCGCTGCCACGCGACGGCGATCGGGTCGCGGTCTTCGGCTGCGGCACGTCGCTGTACATGGCGAAGGCGTACGCCGCCCTCCGGGAGGCCAAGGGCCTCGGGGTCACCGACGCGTTCGCCGCCTCGGAGCTGCCTCCCGGCCGGGAACGAGAATACGACCGCCACGTCGCGATCACCCGCTCCGGCACGACCACGGAGGTGCTGCGGGCCATCGAGCGCCTGCCCGAGACGGCCGCGACCACCGCGATCACCGCCGTGCCCGACGCGCCGATACCCGACGGCACCCGCACCGTCGTCCTGGAGTTCGCCGACGAGCGGTCGGTGGTGCAGACGAGGTTCGCGACGTCGGCGCTCGCGCTGCTGCGCGCCTCCCTCGGCGACCCGGTGCCGGACGCCGACGCGACGCGCGCGCTCGGCGAACCGCTCGCCCCCGAGTGGCTGGAGGCCGAACAGATCACCTTCCTCGGCCGCGGGTGGACGGTCGGCCTGGCCGACGAGGCGGCGCTGAAGGCGCGCGAGGCGGCGCAGCTGTGGACCGAGTCCTACCCGGCGATGGAGTACCGCCACGGGCCGATCAGCATCGCCCAGCCCGGCCGGCTGACCTGGATGTTCGGCCCCGCGCCCGACGGGCTCGCCGAAGACGTGGCCGCCGCCGGGGCGGCGTACGCCGCGAGCGACCTGGACCCGATGGCGCACCTCATCGTCGCCCAGCGGCTGGCCGTCGCCCGCGCGCGGGCCCGGGGGCTGGACCCGGACCGGCCGCGGTCCCTCACGCGCTCGGTCGTCCTCCCATGATCGTCGCTCTCGACGTCGGCGGCACGTCGATGAAGGGCGCGGTCATGGATCACTCCCTGGAGCGGACGGCGACCGTACGGCGGCCCACCCCGCGCGGTGAGGCCGCCGTCGCCGCGGTCCTGGACACCGTCGGCGATCTGGTCGCGCAGGCCCCCGGGGCCGAGGCGGTCGGCCTCGCCGTACCGGGCATCGTCGACGACGAGACCGGCGTCGCCGTCTGGTCGGAGAACATCGGCTGGCGCGACGTGCCCTTCCGCGCCCTGATCCAGGAGCGCACGGGCCTGCCGGTCGCGGTCGGGCACGACGTACGCGCGGGCGGCACGGCCGAGCAGCGCCTCGGCGCGGCGCGAGGGGCGCGCAACTCCCTCGTCGTGCCGATCGGCACCGGCATCGCCGCCGCGATGGTCATCGACGGCCACCTGTGCGTCGGCAACGGTTACGCCGGGGAGATCGGCCACATGTCGGTGGGTGCCGACGAGCCCTGCGTGTGCGGCGGCACGGGCTGCCTGGAGGCGGTGGCGTCCGGGCCGGCGGTCGCGCGGCGGTACGCCCGGCGCACCGGGCGCGAGACGACCGCGGACGCGGTCGCGGCGCTGGTCGCCGAGGGCGAGCCGGACGCCGTGGCGGTGTGGGCCGAGACGGTCGGCTGGCTGGGCACCGCGCTCGCCGCCGCGACCGTCCTGACCGCGCCCGAGGTCATCGTCATCGGCGGCGGCCTGTCCCGCGCCGGCGACCTGCTGCTGGAACCTCTCGCCGATGACATCGAGTCACGCCTGACGTTCCACCGCAGGCCGCGCCTGACCATCGCGCGATTCGCCGACGAGGCGGGGTGTGTGGGCGCCGGACTGTGGGCACTCGACCTGTTGGAGACGCAATGACGGTGTTGAGCGCGGACAAGGTCGTCGCCTTGGACGGCGTCCTCGAACCCGGCTGGGTGGAGGTCGCGGGCGGCCGGATCACGGCCGTCGGCCAGGGCGTGCCGGAGCGCGCCGACCTGCACGGCGCGGTGATCGTTCCGGGCTTCGTGGACCTCCACTGCCACGGCGGAGGCGGCGCCTCGTTCGACTCCGCCGACCCCGGCGAGTGCGCCCGCGCGGCGGCGTTCCACCGCGAGCGCGGCACCACGACGCTGGTGGCGAGCCTGGTCACCGCGGCGCCGGACGCCCTCGAACGCCGCGCGTCCGTGCTGTCCGAGCTCGCCGCCGACGGCCTCGTCGCCGGAATCCACTACGAGGGGCCGTTCCTGTCCCCGGCGCGCAAGGGCGCGCACGACCCGACACTGCTGCGCGCCCCCGATCCCGCGACGGTCGAGCGGCTGCTCAAGGTCCCGCACGTACGCATGATGACGATCGCGCCCGAGCTGGACGGCGGCCTGGACGCGCTGCGGCGGGTCCGGGAGGCCGGTGCCCTGCCCGCGGTCGGCCACACCGACGCGACGTACGAGGTGACGCGGGAGGCGGTCCGCGCCGGCGCGCGGGTGGCCACACACCTGTTCAACGGGATGCGTCCCCTGCACCACCGCGAACCGGGCCCGATCCTGGCCCTCCTGGACGCGCCGGACGTCGTGGTCGAGGTGATCGGCGACGGCACGCACCTGGACCCCGCGGTCGTGCGCCACGTCGCCCGTACGGCCGGGGCCGGGCGCGCCGCGCTGGTCACCGACTCCATCGCCGCCGCGGGCATGGCCGACGGCGAGTACGAGCTCGGCGGGCTCGGCGTGGAGGTACGCGAGGGCGTGGCGCGGCTGACCGAGGGCGGTTCGATCGCGGGCAGCACGGCCACCGCGGCCGAGATCTTCCGCCGCGCGGTGCGCGACTCCGGCCTGTCCCTGGAGGAGGCCGTGCGCATGTCCTCCACCACCCCCGCCGCCCTGCTGGGGCTGTCCGACCGCGGCGCCGTCTCCCCCGGGCTCCGCGCCGACCTGCTGGTGCTGGACGACGACCTGGGGGTACGGAAAGTCGTCACGGCATGATCGTCACGATCACGCCGAACCTCGCGCTCGACGTCACGTACGAGGTGACGGAGCTGCGCCCCGGCGAGACGAACCGGGTCGACGCGGTGCACGCGCGGGCGGGCGGCAAGGGCGTGAACGTCGCGCGGGTCCTGCGGTCGCTGGGCCACGACGTGCTCGTCCTCGGCCTGGCGGGCGGGCCGACCGGCGACGCCGTACGCATGGAGCTGGAGGCGTCCGGGCTGGCGCACGACCTGGTGCCGACCGCCGGAGAGACGCGGCGGACGGTGACCGTGGTGGCCGGCGGCGAGGCGACGATGCTGGGCGAACCCGGCCCGGCGGTCGCCCCGGACGAGTGGGCGGCGCTGGAGGAGCGCGTGCCGGACGCCGACGTGCTGGTGATCTCGGGCAGCCTGCCGCCCGGCGTGGACGGCGAGGCCGTGGCCCGCCTGACCGCCCGGCTGTCCGCCCGCGGCCTCCCGGTGATCGTGGACGCGTCCGGAGACGCCCTGCTGCGCGCCGCGCCGTACGCCTGGGCGGTCAAGCCCAACGCCGAGGAGCTCGCCGAGACGACCGGCACCGGCGACCCGGTCGCGGGCGCGCGGATGCTGGGGGCGCCCGCGGTGGTCGTGTCGCTGGGCGCCGACGGGCTGCTCGCCGTCACCGCCGACGGGGTGCACCGTGCCCCGCCGCCGCGGCGGGTGTCCGGCAACCCGACCGGCGCGGGCGACGCGGTGGTGGCGGCGCTCGCAGCGGGCCTGGTCGCCGGTGGCGCGGTGTCGTGGCCGCGGCTCCTCACCGACGCCGCCGCGCTGTCGGCCGCGGCCGTGCTCGCGCCTCTCGCGGGTTCGTTCGACCGGTCCGCGTACGAGGAATTTCGCGTTCGGCGTCCGTCGTCGCCGGATAAGGGACGCGATGCAGCCGGTGCGTAAGAATGCCCGGCCGCGCGGTGTGAAAGTGGCCACCGCCTAACAGGATCCTTAGCCTCTTTGGCTTAGGATCGTCAAGACCCCGGACGCCCAATACGGTTGAACCGATCAGCCGAGCCCCTTTGGGCGGGTTCGCGAACTCCGGCAGGTCACGGGGGATGGATGAGCGACATCAACGACGTCATCAGGGGCTGGGGAGCCCGAAATGTCTGACAAGCCAGTAAATAACGGTGACGCGAACCTGTCCGCGGGCGGTGGCGGCTCGCGACGGGAGCCGGACGAGGACGACGTGGTCGCACGCGATGACGAGGTCACGGACGACGCCGACAACGACGCCGGCCCCCAGGACGCGGCGGACGAGACGCCGGTGAGCGACTCCGGGCCCGGCGATCCCGCGCCCGAGGATTCCGCGTCCGGGGATTCCGGCCCGGCCGCCGAGGACACCCCGGCCGGTGAGCGCGGCCCCGCGACCGCCGCCGGTGCGAGCGACGCGGACGACGAGCGGCCGGACGACGAGCGGGACGAAGACGACCGGCACGACGACGCGCACGAACGCGAACTCGCCGACGACGACGGCGAAAAGGACGACGGAACGACCGCCGCGAAGACCCCTCCGTCCGGCGGCGCGGACGACGACACCCTCTCCCCCGGCTCCACCGACGAACCCGGCACGCACTCCGCGGACGAGCCCGCTCCGGCCGACGTGACCAAGCCGGTCATCATCCCGCCCGAGGACGACAAGGCGGACGAGGCGGAGGAGCCCTCGCAGGGCGTACGCCTCGCGGCGGCCTCCTCCAAGGACACACCCGGAAAGCCCGCAAAACCGGGAAAGAAGACCAAGAAACCGCAGGACCGCCGCATCAAGTACGCGCGGCGCGCGGCGTACGTGCTCGGCGTCCTGGTGCTGCTGCCCATCATCGGCTTCGTCGTCGTCTACCTGATGACGCCGGTCCCCAGCTCGGCCCAGCCCACCGCCAAGGCGCAGCAGTCGGTCTTCTACTACAACGACGGCAAGACGGTCATCGCGCGCACCGGCGACTTCGACCGCCGCCCGGTCGACCTGAAGGCCGTCCCCCCGCAGGTGCGCGACGCGGTCATCTCGGCCGAGAACCGCAGCTTCTACAGCGACTCGGGCGTGTCGGTGAAGGGCTCGGCGCGCGCGGTCTGGGCGACGCTGACCGGTGGTTCGATGCAGGGCGGCTCGACCATCACCCAGCAGATGGTGCGCAACTACTACAGCGGCCTGTCCCAGCAGCGCACCGCGAGCCGGAAGCTCAAAGAGATCATGATCGCGCTGAAGGTCTCGCGCGAGAAGGACAAGGACTGGATCCTCCAGCAGTACCTCAACACCATCTACTTCGGCCGCGACGCGTACGGCATCGAGTCGGCCGCGCAGGCGTACTACGGCAAGGACGTGCAGCAGCTCACCCCCGCCGAGGGCGCCTACCTCGCGGCGGCGATCCAGGTGCCGACCTACGCCGGCGACCTCACCATCCCGGGTGCCCAGTCGTACATGCGGTCGCGGTGGCAGTACGTCGTGAGCGGCATGGTCCAGATGGGCGCCATCAGCCAGCAGCAGGTCGCGACGATGAAGTTCCCCACCCCGGCCAAGCAGAAGCAGAAATCGATCTACGCCGGTGACAAGGGCTACATGGTCAGCCTGGCCAAGGCCGAGCTGCGCCGCATGGGCTACACCGACAACCAGATCAACATGGGCGGGCTGAAGGTCCGGACGACCTTCGACAAGGACCTCATGGCCGCCGCGCGGCAGGCGGTCAAGCAGAACATGCCGGCCGGCACGTCGAAGAAGATCCTCACCGGGCTCGTGTCGATCGATCCGGACAACGGCGAGGTCAACGCCTTCTACGGTGGCAAGGACTACATCGACCAGCAGTTCAACAACGCGTTCGACGCGAAGGTCCAGGCGGGTTCGGGCTTCAAGCCGTACGTGCTGGCCGCCGCGCTGGACGACGGCGAGAGCCTCAACACCTACGTCGACGGCAGCTCGCCGCAGACCTTCGCCGGAGTCGCGCTGCACAACGACGAGAACGAGAACTTCGGCATGGTCAACCTCGTCACCGCGACGCAGGACTCCATCAACACCGCGTACGTCAACCTCGGCCAGAAGGTCGGCCTGGGCAAGGTGGTGTCGATGGCGGAGAAGGCCGGCATCCCGGCCGCGCAGCTCGAGCCGCACAAGGACGCCGCGACGCTTCCGCTCGGCGTCGCCGACGTCAGCGTCGAGCAGCAGGCGGCGGGCTACGCGACGTTCGCCTCGGAGGGCGTCTACCACGCGCCGCACGTCATCAGGTCGGTCACCGCGCCCGGCAGCAAGACGCGCAAGGTGACCGAGCCGGGCAAGCGCGCGTTCAGCACGACCGTGGCGCGCGACGCGACGTACGCGATGCAGAAGGTCGTCGACGCCGGCACCGGCACCAACGCCGGGCTGCCCGACCGGAACGCCGCCGGCAAGACCGGGACGACGAGCGACGGCAAGCAGCTGTGGTTCAACGGGTTCATCCCGCAGCTCACGGCCTCGGTCGGCATCTTCCGCAGCGACAACAAGCCGCTGTCCATCCCCGGCTACTCCTCGTACGGCGGTGACCTGCCGGCCCGGATCTGGCGTTCGTACATGGTGCAGGCCGACCAGGTGCTCGACCTGGATCCGAAGTCGTTCGGCGCGCCGTCGGTCTACACCGGCGGGGGCGGGCGGTCGACGACCGTCCCGATCAACCCGCGCCCGCACCCGACCGGGTCGCGGCCGGTGACCCCGCCGCCGACGGGCCCGACGAATCCGGTCCCGCCGACCGACGGCCCGCCCGGGGACGGCGGCGGTGACGGTGGCGGCGGTGGCGGCGACCAGCCGACGGACCCGCCGCCGACCGGCGGGACGCAGCGCAACCTGCAGCGGCACGGCCATCGGATCCCGCACCTGTACGGCTGACCCCGCACGCGCAGACCCGCCCGGAGCACCCGCCCGTAGGCCCTGTCTACGGGACGCTTCGGGCGGGTGTTGTATTCTCTCCGTCAGGTCATGAGCGCCAGCGTCAAGCCCCGGCTAGCTGGCCGGCAACCCTCCGTCCGTGGCGGGGTGCCCCGGGTGATGACCAGGTCCGGCACGACCGTGCCGGACAAGCGCGGACCCCTCTGCGGGTCCCTGGTCCCCGCTGGAGGTTACCCATGTCCCCTGCGTCCGCCGTCGTCGACCTCGCCCCCGCTCCCCTCCGGGTCATCGGTCAGGACGTGCCCGTCCCCCTCGCGGACGGCCGCAGCGTTCCGTACGCCAACCTCGACTACGCCGCGAGCGCGCCCTGTCTGGAGACCGTGCGCGCGGCGATCGACGCCGCCCTGCCCTACTACAGCAGCGTCCACCGCGGGGCGGGCCACGCCTCGCAGGTGACCACCGACCGGTACGAACGCGCGCGGGACACCGTGCGCGCGTTCGTCGGCGCCTGGCGCCGCGACGCGGTCGTGTTCACCCGCAACACCACCGACGCGATGAACCTCCTCGCCCACGCGCTGCCGCAGGGCACCACCGTCGTGGTCTTCGAGTCCGAGCACCACGCGACGCTCCTGCCGTGGCAGCGCGGCGGCCGGGTCGTCCGGCTGCCGGCCCCGGTCTCGCCGTCGGCGGCGGTCGCCGCCGCGGACGAGGCGCTGGCCTCGGCCCCGGCCGGTCCGCGCCTGCTCGTCGTCACCGCCGCCTCGAACGTGACCGGCGAGCTGTGGCCGGTCGCCGAGCTCGCCCGGGTGGCGCGCGAGCACGGGGCGCGCGTCGCCGTGGACGCGGCGCAGCTCGTCCCGCACCGGCCCCTGGACATGACCGCGCTCGACGTGGACTACGTGGCGTTCTCCGGGCACAAGCTGTACGCCCCGTTCGGCGCGGGCTGCCTCGTCGGCCGGGCCGACTGGCTGCGCGCCGCCGAGCCGTACCTGTTCGGCGGCGGCGCGACCGCGAGCGTCGGCGACCAGGTCGTCTGGGCCACCGACCCGGAGGCGCGGCACGAGGCGGGCACGCCGAACGTCCTCGGCGTCGTGGCTCTCGCGGCGGCGTGCGAGGCGCTCACCGACTGGGACACGCTCATCGCGGAGGAGGAGCGGCTGCTGGCCCGGCTGCGCACCGGCCTGGCCGCGATCCCCGGCGTACGGGAGCTGTCCCTGTGGGGCGACCTGAGCCCGCGGGTCGGCATCGTGTCGTTCGTCGTGGACGGCCGCAGCGCACGCGACGTCGCGACCGAGTTGTCCGAGAAGTACGGCATCGGGCTTCGTGACGGAAAGTTCTGCGCACATCCGTTCCTGCGGCGGCTGCTCGGCGAGGGCGCCGGGGGTTGCGACGACGGCGACGGCACGGCGCTGCGCGCGAGCTTCGGCATCGGCACGACCGACCGGCACATCGACCGGCTCCTCACCGCTCTGCGGCGGCTCGGTCACTGAAAGTCGCATGTCATCGACGAAGTGTGCCGCCAGGGCGACCCAGATGTCCGGAGCGCGCCGTGCCGTCCCACCAGACTCGGCATACTCCGAAGCACCGCCGGTTTCATCCGGGTACGGTGGACACTCCGCTATCGAGCTTCCGGGGGGTGGCGACATTGACCGACGCGTGGGAGCCCGCGAATCAGCTCGAACACCAGCTCCGTGACGCGCTACGCGATGGCGACCAGGACACCTACTTCAAACTCGTGAGCGGCGCGGAACTCTTCGTTCCGCTGCCGCCGGGCGAGGCCGAGTCGGTGCTGGCCAACCCGGGGTCGTTCACGTGGCCGACGAGCACCCGCGAGGGCCGTACGCAGGTGCTCGCCTACACCTCCGGTGAGGCCGGGCGCGCGTGCCTGGGCCCGGCCTACCAGCACTTCGTCCACATGACGCTGGCCGACATGGCCCGCACGTGGCCCGACCAGGAGTGGTGGCTCGCGCTGAACTCCGGCCTGCCCATCGAGGGCTACCTGCCGGCCTGGTTCATCGGGCAGCTCACCGCGGGCATCTCGCCGGTTCCCGGCGAGTCGCCGCCGCAGGACGCCGCGGCGGCTCCCGGCGCGGAGACCGCGCCGCCGGCCCAGCAGGCCTCCCCGGTGTCGCAGGGCACGCACGAGTCGCAGCACGCGCAGGAGGCGCCGATCCAGGCCGCTCCGCCCGCTCCGTTGGGCGACGCACCGGCTCCGGACGCGCCTCCCGCGCCGCCGGCGCCGCTCCAGGACGCCGCGCCGCCGTCCGCGCCGCTTCAGGAGCCGGTGCCGCCGACCGCGCCGCTCCAGCAGGTCGCGCCGGCGTCCGCGGAGAACGGCGCGCAGCCGGGCCCCGTCCCCTCCGAGGACGCCTTCGAGACGACCGTGCACGACGGCATCCCGGCCGTGCCGGCGCAGGACGCGCCTCAGCCGTCCGAGCCCGCGCCGGCGCCCGAGTCCGGCCTGCCCGCTCCCCCACCGGCCGAGCCCGCCCCCGCCGAGCCCGCGCCCGTACCCGCCGCCGAGCCGGTGCCGGCCGGCGCCGCCGACCCGGCCGCCGAGGCCGCGCCGGGCACGCCGCCGCCCGCCCCGGCGTACGACGTGCCGCCGCCGCTCGACGGGCCGCTCGACGTGGACGCGTCACCGCTCGTGCTGCACTTCACCCCCGACGCCGAGTTCACGCCGCTCGACGAAGAGGAGCGGAGCCTGCTCGAGGCGGCCACGCGCGGCGACCGCGAGGAGTTCCTGCGGACCCTGCTCAGCGTCCGCCAGATCTGGGTGCCGGTCGTCGACGGCGGCGACTCGATGCTGGCGCCGGGGCGCCCCGGCTTCCAGTGGTACGTCGACGACTCCTCCGGCCGTCCCGTCGTGCCGATCTACACCGGACCGGGGCGGATGCGCGACGCGATGGGCGGTCACCCGTTCGTGCTGTCCGACCTCGCCAAGGTGCTGCGCTTCTGGCCGGACCCGGCGCTGGAGCTCGTCATCAACGGCGGCACCGCGATCGGCGCGTCGGTCCCCGGCGACCGCGTCACCCCGATGGCCGAGCAGGTCGACGCCGCCGCGGCGGCGCGGCTGGCCCGCGACTTCCCGGCGCAGAGCGACGCCGAACGCCAGATGTTCGACGTGCGCGGCGACGCCGACATGGTCGTGAAGGTCCTCATGGACGCCACGGTCTTCCTGCCGGTCTGGAGCCGTACGCCGCCCGCCGTGCAGACCCGGCCGGGCGACCCGTCGTTCCCCTGGTCGGCCGTTCCCGTACGCGGGCGGCCGTCCGTACTCGCGTTCACCTCCTTCGACTGGATGAAGGCGGCGGTCGGCACGACCGGCTTCGTCATGCCGACGTTCGCCGAGCTCGTGGCGGGCTGGCCGGATCACGGCTGGAGCGTGTCGGTCAACCCGGGGACGCCGATCGAGCTGGTCCTGTCCGGTGAGCAGCTCCGTGCGCTGTCCGCCGTCGGCCTGGAGCGGGTGGCCGAGGACATGCCGCCACCCGTGCTGGAGGGCGGGGTGCCGCTCGGCGACGCTCCGGCGCCCGCCGGCGCACCGCGCCGCGAGGACGACGCCGAGGCGGCGCGTACCGACGTGCCGCAGGAGGCCGGCGCGCGGCCCGAAGCCACCGCCGACCGTCCGGCCGAGGCGCCGCGCGGGCCGTTCGCCATCATGCAGAAGGTCGTGCCGCACGACCAGGTCGCGTGGCACCTGGAGCAGGCGTACGACCGGGTGGCCGGCTTCGTGCACCGGGTCCAGGACGTGGTCGACCTGAACACCCCGAAGCTGCTGTACGAGTCCCTCGGCCTGCTGCGCGAGGGCTCGCCGTTCCACCCGGACGACACCGAGGTCCACGTCATCCGCTGGCCCGCGTACCGGTCCGGGCTCTACCGCATCCCGTTCGGCGGCCAGACCGAAGAGGCGATGCGGGCGTGGGGCGACGGCGGCTGGGTGCTCGAGCACCCGCCTTTCGGCGGTGACGGCTTCGCGCCGGGCAGCGCCGGCAGCATCCGCGAGTACAAGGTCGACAGCATGCGCCTGCCGCACGGCTCGGAGATGTACGCCATCGGCAGCGACGCCTCCGAACGCTTCGTCGCGCGCTGGGACGCCGACCGGCTGGTCTGGGGGGACACGGAGTGATTCGCGACGGCTACACCGCACGCTGGCGCGGCGCGGAGTACGACGCCACGCCCGGCGTCGACGGCGAGGTGCGGCTCTACGCCACCGAGCCCGCGGAGGGGTTCGACGAGGTGGGCCCGGCCCGGTTCGTTCGCGTGGTCCGCGACGCCGAGGTGGACGACCTGCGGTACGTCCGGACGCACTGCACGTGGCGCGGAGAGCCTTTCGTCGTCATCGGGGAGCACAGCGGCTGGGTGCGGCTGGAGTACGCCGGTGGCCGCGCCCCGGTCGCGGCGGCGCTGGGCCTGGAGACGGTCGACGCCGGCGTGTACCAGATCTGGGTCTCACGCGAAGAGATCGACCAACTACGCGAGGAGAACATTTAGGGCATTCGGGGCGACAAGTTCGCTTGCCCTGTTGATTGATCGGCCTTGACGTGATCGCATGATTCTTACCTCACGCATGACGAAGCGTAGGGTTGAAATCAACGACAAGCGTTGAGGAGGTCGTGGGCGGTGCTCGCACGATCGGTACGAACCCCACTGATCATCAGCGTTGGCACAGGCATCGTCCTGGTCAGCGGCACCGCGGCAGCCCTCGCGGAGGCGACGGACAGCCCGTCCCCCACGACGTCGGCCTCGGGCTCCGAGAGCCCCAGCCCGACCCCGACCCCCACGCCGCCCGACCCAACGCTGTCTGTGACCTTTACGCACGTGCCTAGCTCAGTGCGCCAAGGGCAAAAGGCGACGATGTATGTGCAGGTCACACCGCATATTCCCGACGGTTCCAAGGCCCCGACCGGGCTCACGCTGCATGTCGGAAGCTCACAGGCGACTGTCCTGTTCGAGTCAAACAGCAAGCACGACCTCGCCATCAAGTCGCTGGCCTATACGAAGTCGGTAGCTATTACCGTTTCTGTCCCGAGTGACATGTCCACCAAACGCAAGGTGGGGGTGTGGGCACAGGCCGACGCGGACAACACCCCCGTGGCGAACGCGAGCCCGTCCCTGTCGTTGTCGGTGAAGGCCAAGTCATCGTCCTCGTCTTCGTCATCCTCGAAGTCCGGTGGGTCGAGTAAGAGCAGCGGGTCGAGTAAGAGCAGCAGCGGTAGCAGCAGTTCCAGTACGTCGGATCTGCCGAGCGGGCTGGGGTCGTCCGGGAGCACGCCGGCGCCGTCCGTCGCTCCGTCGAACGATCCGGCCGTGTTGCCCTCGATCGCGCCGTCGCAGACGCCGTCGACCGCTCCGGTCATGAATACCAGCAACTCCCAGCAGATGCGCGGGACCGCCGACGCGGCCGACGAGCTCACCTTCGACAAGCTGGCCAGCACCCAGGCGGCCTGGCTCGCCGCGCTTCTCGTCGCCTTCTCCCTGCTCCTGACGCAGGTACGGCTCGGCCGGGCCCACGCTCGCACGCCGAAGCAGAAGGGCGCGCACCGCAGGACGCGCCGTCCCGGCGGCGGCGCGCACTGACGTCCGCGCCGCGCGCGCTACAGGACGCCGGGGCGCATCAGTTCGTGGCAGGCGATCGCCGCGGCCGCGACCACGTTGAGCGAGTCGACGCCGCGGTCCATCGCGTCGCCGCTCATCGGGATGCAGACGGGTTCGTCGGCTTCGCGGAGCCAGCGGGAGGACAGGCCGTCGCCCTCCGCGCCGAGCATCAGGGCGACCCGCTCTCCCCGCGGCGCCTTGCCGATCGGCGTGGCCGCCTGGTCCGGGGTGAGCGCCAGCAGCGTGAACCCGGCCGCGCGCAGTTCGTCCAGGCCGCCGTGCCAGTCGGTCATCCGGGCGTACGGCACGGCGAAGACCGCGCCCATCGATACCTTGACCGAACGCCGGTACAGCGGGTCCGCGCACCGGGGTGACAGGACGACCGCCTCGACGCCGAGGGCCGCCGCGCACCGGAAGATCGCCCCGACGTTGCCGTGGTCGACGAGGTCCTCCAGCACGAGGATGCGGCGTACGCCCGGCAGGAGCGCGCCGGTCGGCGGCAGCGGCAGGCGCTCCATCGACGCGAGCGCGCCGCGGTGCACCGGGAACCCGGTCACCGCCTCGGCCACCGCGTCCTCCACGACGTACACCGGCGCGTCGCCGAGCACGTCGGACAGGGGCTCGACCCAGCGGCGCGCGGCCAGCACGGAGCGTACGGGATGGCCCGTGGCGATCGCCCGGCGGATGACCTTCTCCCCCTCGGCCATGAACAGGCCGTGCTCGGCCTCCAGGCTCTTGCGGAGGTTGACGTCGCGCAGGCGGGTGTAGTCGGCGAGACGCGGGTCGGCCGGGTCGGCGACGGGGATCAGGCGGGCCATGCCTCCAGTATCGCGACCCGAGCGCCCCCCGGGCGCCTCGCCCGGCCCGGTCAGGGCAGCCGGAGCTCGGTGAAGAGCGCTCGGTGGTCGCTGGCGGGCTGGAGGTAGATCTTGACCCGTTCGATCGCGCAGCGCCGGTCGGCGAGCACGTGGTCGATCGTGATCGGCGGCCACGGCCGGAACGTCGGCACGAGGCCCTGCCCGGTCGCGTCCGCGGCGTCCGTGAAGCCCTCGCCGATCAGGTGGCGCAGCGGTGCGTGGTCGAGTGTGGCGTTGAAGTCGCCCGTGACGATGCCGACCTCACCGTGCGGGGTGGGCGTCGGGATCTGCTTCAGGTCGTGCCGCCACCTCGCGGCGTCCGGGCCGAGCGGCGCCGGCGGGTGCGCGGCCGTGAAGCGCACGGGCGCGGCGCCCGGCACCTGCAGGGTCGCGTTCACCATCGCGAAGGTGGTGGATCCGCGGTCGGGCCGTTCGGTCAGCGGATAGCGGGAGTACAGGCCGGTGCCCTCCGGGCCGCCGCGCGGATCGATCACCCGGTACGGCATCAGGCCCTCGATGCCCGCCGCGTCGAGCCGCTCGGCCGCCGCCGGGGTGAACTCCTGCACGCTGAGCACGTCGGCGCCCGTACGCCGGACCAGGTCGACCAGGCCGGCGTCACCTGCCTGGCCGAACTTGAGGTTGGCGGTGAGGATCCGCAGGCGCGGGCCGGTCGCGTCCGGCTGCCCGCCGCCGAACGCCCTCGGCAGCACGATGCCGGCGTACACCGCGGCGACGGCGACCGTGACCCCGAGCGCGATCCAGTTGCGGGTCAGCGCGGCGACGGCGAGCGGGATGACCACGCCCGCCGCGACGTACGGCACCACGGCCATCGCCGGGATCAGGATCGAGGAGAAGGAGGACATCCGGTCGACACCGACGAGGCGCGCGGCCGCCCAGAGCAGCCAGATCGCCACGAGAATCCAGGTGATCACCGTTGTCCACCGCCGCCGAGTGGCCGGTCGTGCCGTCGCGTCGTCGTCCCGTACGGTCGCGAGTCTCGTCATGCTGCGCTCCCCCCGTAGCCGTGGGCCCCTGCCCTACTGTGCACGACGAAGCTGAGCGGCGGGTTCAGGTTCGGCCGTATACCAGACCGAATCCGTTGACGCCACGTGGGCGGGCCGTCACCGGCGCTCGCCCCGGGCGGTGGGGTCAACCGGACGTAACAGGATTTCTTACCGGAGCCTGTCCGCGACGGCGCAGCGTATCGGCCCAGGAGTCAACTCAAGGCGGTGCGCGGAAGTTCGTTTCTTTACCGGCCGGCAAGCTTTCCAGTCATGACCGGCCCGCGTTGACCTGCGGAAAGTTCTCCTTGGTCTCTTTGGTCACATCGGGAAGGGGAGGCTACAGTGCCGCTCTAGATCCACCCATCTCCCGCGAAAGAGGGACAACCGTGAGCGGACGTCGCCGCAAGGAGGAGCCCTCGGGCGGCACGCCGGACGACGGGCAGCCAGGCCGTCCGATGCCACCGGGCGGCGCGAACCCCGGCGACGCGGATCCCCATCGCCGACCGGCCCAGCGCGATCCGTACGGCGCGGGCGGCGGACGCGACTCGTACGGTATGGGTGGCGAACGCGACCCGTACGGCGTGGGCGGGGGACGCGATCCGTACGGCACGGGCGGGGGACGCGATCCGTACGGCGGCCGCACGAACGGTCCCCCGGGTGGCGGAGGGTATGCGGGCGGCCCGGCCGACGACCGGCGTCCCGGGCAGGGGCGTGACGGCTACATCGGGCCCGGCCTCGGCCGGTCCGGCGTCGGCATACCGGCCGGCGGGTACGGCGGCTCGGACTTTCGCAGCCAGGGGTACGGCAACTACGGAACACCCTCGAACGGACCGGGTCAGAACCTTCCCCCACAGGGCGGCCCAGGCCAGAACGCCTCCGGCCAGGGAGGCTCGGGCGACGACGGCTACGGACGCGACGACCGGAGCCGGGGTGAGAACGGCCGCGAGGAGGGCGGACGCCGCCGGGCGGGATCGGGCGCGGGGGGCGGAGGGCGACGGCGGGCCGTGCGCCGCCGCTCGCTCGGCACGCTGATCGGCCCGCTCGCCGGCGCGATCGGCCTGGCCATCCTCCTCGGCGCGGGCGTGTACGCGCTCGCGGGCCCGCGGGGCTGCGGCAGCGACGCGATCAAGCTCAACGTGGCGGCGGCGCCGGAGATCGCCCCGGCCATCAGCCAGGTCACCAAGTCCTTCGACGACGCGCGGCACTCGGTGAACGGCAAGTGCGTGCAGGCGACCGTCAAGGCGTCGGACCCGGCCGGCATGTCCACGGTGCTGTCCGGCGGAGGGTCCGTGCCGGGCGAGGCCGACCCGGACGTGTGGATCCCCGACTCCTCGCTGTGGGTCACGATGGTGCGCAGCACCGCCAAGGGCGCGTCGAGCGTCCATCTGACGCCGACCTCACTGGCCAAGACGCCGATCGTCGTCGCCACGTCGCGGACGTTCGCCAACAAGATCCACGGTGAGGGCATCCGCCCGACGTGGGACATGCTGCTCAAGGCCACCGACGCCCTCGCCGCGGGTGCGGTGAGCAAGAACGACATGCTCCCGGCCAACTCGGTCCACCTGCAGATCCTCGACCCGAACCGCAACGCGGGCGGCATCGGCGCGGTCGTGATGACCCGCGAGCTGCTGCAGGGCGACCCGAACGCCGACCCGATCTTCACCCAGATCGTCCGCAACGTGCAGAACAGCCTGTCGCCGACGCCGCAGGCCCTGTTCGCCAGCTTCCACCGCGACCTGCACGGACGTGCGCCGGTCGTGATCGTGCCCGAGCAGGCGGTATGGAAGTTCAACCACGGGAACCCCTCCACTCCGGCCACCGCGCTGTATCCCAGCGAGGGCCTGCTGAGCCTGGACTATCCGTTCACGCTGGCCACCGACGACGATGACAAGGTGAGCGCGGCCGGCCTGCTCGAGCAGGCGCTCGGCGGCGCCGACGCGAAGAACGCCGTGCGCGCGCTCGGCTTCCGTACCCCCGACGGCCATCCGGGCGACGGCTTCACCGCCCAGAACGGGCTGAGCCCCCGGGTGCCCCGCGCGCTGCCGACGCCGGCCGCCGGCGACGTCACCGACGTCATGCAGGCGTGGACCAAGCTCTCCCTGCGCACCCGGATGCTGACTCTTCTCGACGTGTCGGGGTCGATGGCCCAGCCGGTCGGCAACGGCCTGACCCGCATGCAGGCGACCGCCCAGATCGCGCAGAACGGCCTCGCGATGCTGCCCGACGACACCGACCTGGGGCTGTGGACCTTCTCCACCAATCTGAACGGCGCCCTGGACTACCGGAGCGAGGTGCCGATCGGGCCGCTGTCCACCCGCCTGGGGTCGGGCACACGGAGACAGGAGATCCTGTCCGCCCTGGGCCGCATCCGCCCGAAGCCGACCGGGAACACCGGCCTGTACGACTCGGTGCTGGCGAGCGTGCGGTCGATGCAGAAGAGCTACAAGCCGGGCTACTACCACTCCGTCCTCGTGCTGACCGACGGGAAGAACGACGACGACAACGGCATCTCCCTCACCTCCCTGCTCGGTACGCTGAAGAAGGAGGCCGACCCGGACCGGCCGGTCGAGGTCGTCTTCATCGGCTTCGGGCCGGATGTGGACATGTCCGCGATGCAGAAGATCGCGTCGGAGACCAACGGCGAGGCGTTCCACGCCCTGAAGCCTCAGGACGTGCAACGCTTCCTGCTGGAGACGATCGCGCGGCGCATCTGTTCGCCGCAATGCCACTGAAATCGCCAACACGAGTTCATATCGGTCTATTCATTCAGCGGAGGATTTTCTTGGACTAGTGGCAGGATCCTGTAAACCAGGCTCCCGGCTGCGGCGTCTTGTACATGAAGGAGGCCCGACGGGAGCGGGGCGTCGGGCCTCCTTCTTCACTTCCGGGGGCCTGTCCGGGCATGACACTCTCGGGAGGAACCTGTGGCCGGTTGGCCCAGTCTCGGCCGTGTAGAGGATCGTCGGCTGGCGCAGTCCCTGCGCGACGGTGACGCCACCGCACTGGCGGAGATCTACGACTTCTACGCGCCGCGCCTGTTCGACTACTGTCACGCGCTGCTCCGCGACCAGGACATGGCCGCGGACGCCCTGCACGACTCGCTCATCGCGACGCAGGAGCACATCGGCAAGCTGCGCGAGCCCGAGCGCTTCCGCAGCTGGGTCTATGCCATCGTCCGCAACGAGTGCCTGCGGCAGCTCGCCGACCCCGAGCGTCCCGAGCAGCGCCACGGGGCGCCCGAGCAGAACGAGGACGCGTTCCTCGACGCCGAGGAGCGCCAGCGGCTCGAGGAGACCCGGCAGCTCGTGCACAGCGCGCTCGCCGGGATGGCCGCCCGCCACCGCGAGGCGATCGACCTGTCCGCGCGGCACGACCTGTCCGCCGAGGAGCTCGGCGGCGTGCTCGGCATCTCCTCCCAGCAGGCGACCGAGCTGGTCGCCCAGGCGCGCGACGACCTGGACAGCTCTCTCGCCGCCGCCATCATCGCGCGTACGGGACGCGGCGACTGCCCGAGCGTGGCCGCCCTCGTGGACGAGAACGAGTGGCCCCTGCCGTCGGACGTCGCGCGCAAGCTGATCCGCCACATCGAGTCCTGCCCGGTCTGCCGCGACCGCCGCAAGCGCAAGGTCTCCACGAACCGGCTGATGCAGGTGCTGCCGGTCGCGGCGATCCCCTCCGACCTGCGGATGGCCGTGCTGTCGCTCGCCGACGCGCCCGACCAGCACGAGAACCGCACGCGCATCGCGCAGCGCGCCGAGCCGTTCGACGTCTGGGGCTGGCCGACCAGCCTCGAACGCCGCGCGCAGCCGGCCCGCAAGGACCGGCGCGGCGACGGCACGTCCTCGCACCTGCTGCCCGCCGTCGCGGTGGCCGCGTGCGTCGTGCTGGTCATCGGCGCCATCTTCCTGCTGACGGGCGGCGGGTCGGAGGACCCCAAGAACCTGAACAACAAGGTCCCCGGCAACGTCGCGGCCGGTCCGAGCGACAGCCCGTCGGACGCCTTCCCCTCGCCGAGCGACAGCGTCGAGCCGTCCCCGTCGAAGACCAAGCACACGCCGACGCCCACGCCCACCAAGCACACGCCGACCCCGACCCCGACCACCCACCGCCCGGCCCCGCCGAAGACCCACAGGCCGACCACCAAGCCGAAGCCGGGCACCCTGTCCGTCACCGGCAACTGTGCGCTGGATGACGGAGATGACGACTGCCAGGTCACGGTGACCGCCGTCGGCGGCGCGGTCCCGTGGACCGCCAAGGCCTCCGGGCCTATATCGCTCGACAGGTCGAGCGGCCGCCTCGCGAAGGGCGATCACGCCACTGTGACGGTGACGAAGGACGCCGGCGCCTGTCCGACGGACAGCGCCGAGGTGTTCTTCTCCCCGAACGGTTCCATCAGCGTCTCCTGGTCCTGCGGCATCTTCGGCTGATCGCCACGGTATTTACGTGATCGGCGGGGCAGTGCCAGGATGCGACACATGACCCCCGATGCCGCCACCTTCAAAGCGGCCCGCGATTTCCTCCTGGCGCAGGCCGAAGACTACGACGCCGCACGCAGCGGGTTCCGATGGCCCGACGCGCCCGGCCTCAACTGGGCCGTGGACTGGTTCGACGGCGTGCTCGCCGCCGAGTCGCCGGACGCCCCGGCGCTGTGGATCGTGGAAGAGGACGGCTCGGAGGCCAAGCTCACGTTCGCCGAGCTCGCCGACCGGTCCAGCAAGGTGGCGGGCTGGCTGCGGAGCCACGGGGTCGCGCGGGGCGACCGGATCCTGCTCATGCTCGGCAACCAGGTCGAGCTGTGGGAGACGATGCTCGCCGCGATGAAGCTGGGCGCGGTCGTCATCCCGGCGACCACGCTGCTCACCCCGGCCGACCTCACCGACCGCATCGAACGCGGCGGCGTGCGGCACGTCGTCACCGGCACCGGCCACACGGCCAAGTTCGACGGTCTCGCCGGCGAGTGGACGCGCATCTCGGTCGGCCCGGCCGAGGGCTGGCTGTCGTACGAGGACGCGTACGGCGCCGAGCCGTACGCCGGGGGCACGGAGACGACGCACGGCGGCGACACGCTGCTGCTCTACTTCACCTCGGGCACGACGAACAAGCCGAAGCTGGTCGAGCACACCTACACGTCGTACCCGGTGGGGCACCTGTCCACGATGTACTGGATCGGGCTGCGCCCCGGCGACATCCACCTCAACGTCTCCTCGCCGGGCTGGGCCAAGCACGCGTGGAGCAACTTCTTCGCGCCGTGGAACGCCGGCGCCTGCGTGCTGGTGTTCAACTACACGCGCTTCTCCGCGCCCGCGATGCTCGACGTGCTCAAGCGCTGCGAGGTCACGAGCTTCTGCGCCCCGCCGACCGTGTGGCGCATGCTCATCCAGGAGGACCTGTCCGCGTGGCGGCTCCCGCTGCGCACGGTGGTGGCGGCCGGCGAGCCGCTGAACCCGGAGATCATCGACCAGGTGCAGAAACACTGGGGCCTCACCATCCGCGACGGGTACGGCCAGACGGAGACGACGGCGCAGATCGGCAACTCTCCCGGCCAGCCGCTCAAGCCCGGATCCATGGGGCGTCCGCTGCCCGGTTACACGATCGCCCTGATCGACCCGGCCACCGGAGAGAAGGGCGACGAGGGCGAGGTCTGCATCGACCTGTCCGACCGCCCGGCGGCGCTGATGGTCGGCTACCACGGTGACGCCGAGCTCAACGACGCGGCCATGGCCGACGGTTACTACCACACGGGTGACGTCGCGACGAAGGACGCGGACGGCTACATCACGTTCGTGGGCCGTACGGATGACGTGTTCAAGGCGTCGGACTACCGCATCTCGCCGTTCGAGCTGGAGAGCGTGCTGCTGGAGCACGAGGCGGTGGCCGAGGCCGCCGTGGTCCCCGCGCCCGACCCCGTACGCCTCGCGGTGCCGAAGGCGTACGTCAGCCTGGCGGCCGGGCACGAGCCGACGGCCGAGACGGCGCGCGCGATCCTCGCGCACTGCCGGGAGCACCTCGCGGCGTACAAGCGGGTGCGGCGCGTCGAGTTCGCGGACCTGCCCAAGACGATCTCCGGCAAGATCCGCCGGGTCGAGCTGCGCGGTCTGGAGGGCGACGAGCGCCGCCCGGAGGAGTTCCGCGAGGAGGACTTCCCCGACCTGAAGGGCTGACGGGCCGAAAAGGCGAATCGGCGCCGGTCCGCTCGTATCGGGCGGGCCGCGCGCCGTGCCGGTGAGGCTCCGGGAGACGCCGCCGCCCGGCGGTGCGCGGCGCCACACCGGTCACCGTCGGTCACGGCCTCCTGGGACATCACCGAATCACATCAACAGCCAGTAGCCGGATATGACATATTTGCCATTAAATCCTCCAAAGTAGCTGTAGATGGTGGCAGGATCCTGTGAACCCACGCCCCGGGTGGGACGTCTGTGACCTCGTGCCCCACCAGTTCAGCAGGAGGACTCCGTGGCCGCATGGCCGAGCATCGACAGGGACGCCGACCAGCGACTCGCTCAGGCGCTGTACGCGGGTGACCCCCACGCCCTGCCGGAGATCTACGACTCGTACGCCCCACGGCTGTTCGACTACTGCCACGTCCTCCTCCGCGACCAGGAGGCCGCGGCGCTGGCCCTGCACGACTCCCTGATCACCGTCCAGGAGCGCATCGGGCACATCCCCGACGCGCGTCTCTTCCGCGGCTGGCTGTACGCGGTGACCCGGGACGAGTGCCTGCGCCGCCGCGCGTACGCCGAGCTGCCGGCCGAGCGACAGCGTGCGCCCGAGGCGGACGGGATCGAGGCCGACGAGGCGACGCGCCGGCTCGTGCACGAGGCGCTGCTCGTGCTCAGCGGCGCCCAGCGGGAGGCGCTCGACCTGTCCCTGCGGCACGAGCTGGACCCGCACGAGCTCGCCGAGGTCCTCGGCGTGACGCCGCACGAGGCCTCCGTGCACGTGGCCCAGGCCCGGCACGACCTGGACGACGCGTTCGCCGCCGTGGTGGTGGCGGCGACGGGGCGCGATGACTGCCCGAGCGTGGCGGCGCTGGCCGGTCCGCCCGACGCGCCGCTGGACACCGAGACCTGCGGGAAGCTCGCGCGCCACATCGCGAGCTGCCCGATCTGCGGTTCGCGGAGCAGCCGCAAGGTCGCCACCGCACGCCTCCTGAACGCCATGCCCACGGCGGCCCTCCCCGCCGCGCTGCGCTCCCGCGTGCTCACCACCGCATCGGCCCCCGAGCTCGCGGATCTGCGGGAGACGATCGCGATGCGCTCCGACCCCCCGCCCGAGCCCGAACCCGACCTGGAGCCGGAGCCGGAGCGCACCGGCCCGCGCCTGTTGCCGATCTTCGCCGCCGTCGCGTGCGTCCTGGTCATCGTGTGCGGGGTGTTCCTCCTGCTGCCCGGTTCGGGCGAGGAGAAGACGAGCGGCGGGCAGCCGCTCGCCGTACCCAGCGAGTCGTCGTCGGCCGACGACGTCCTCCCGTCGGACTCGGCCGCGCCCGAGCCGAGCACCAGCGACACACCGAGCCCGACCCCGTCCAAGTCGAGCAAGACGCCGACGCCGACCCCGCACACGACGAAACGGCACACCCACCGCCCGAGGCCGACCGCGCCCCAGCGTCCGGGCACGCTGTCGGTCTCCGGCTGTCACATGTCCGGCACCCGGCACTGCTCGGTGACGGTCACGGCCAAGGGCGGCCCGGTCGACTGGCGCGTGACCGGGACCAGCGGCAGCGTCAGCGCGAGCGGCGGCGGAAGCCTCGGCGCGGGCCAGAGCGACTCGGTCACCGTCACCCGGACCGACAGCTTCTGCTTCGGCAGCGGCAGCGGCTCGGTGAGGTTCGACTCCGGCGCGTCGGCGTCGGTCACCTGGAGCTGCTGACCGGGCCCTGGCGCCGGGTGGTCCGGCGCGGTGGACCCCAAGTGGCCCTTCTGCCCGGCCGCGCCGGGACGTACGGTCGGGCTCATGAGTCTCATCGACAAGGCCGCGCGGCTGCGCGAGCTGCACCGGAGCGGGCCGCTTCTCATCCTGCCCAACGTGTGGGACGCCGCGAGCGCCCAGGCGCTCGCGTCCGCCGGGTTCCCGGCGCTCGCCACGGCCAGCGCCGCCGTGTCCCACGTTCTCGGCTACGAGGACGGTGAGGGCGCGCCGCCCGAGGAGATGTTCGCGGCGGCGGCCCGCATCGCGCGCAGCGTCGACGTGCCGGTCACGGTCGACGCCGAGTCCGGCTACGGCCTGACGCCCGCCGAACTCGCCGAGTGCCTGCGCGAGGCCGGTGCCGTGGGCTGCAACCTGGAGGACACCCTCCACGGTGAGGCGGCCGGCGAAGTCGCGAGTGTGGGGGGTGAGGAGCGCCGGCGGCCGAAGGCACGGCACGTGCTCGCGGACCTGAAGGTGCAGGCCGACCGCGTCCGTGAGCTGCGGGAGGCCGATCCCCACCTGGTGATCAACGCGCGTACCGACGTGTTCATGGACGGCGCGCTCCCGGGCGCCTCGCCCGCGGACGTCATGGAGGAGGCGGTGGCGCGTGGCCGCGCGTACCTCGACGCCGGGGCCGACTGCGTGTTCCCGATCATGGTCACGGACGAGGAGGTGATCGGCACGCTGGTCGAGCGGATCCCCGGACCGGTGAGCATCCTCTACCGGCCCGGCGTGCCGTCACCGGCCCGGCTCGCCGAACTGGGCGTGGCGCGGGTGACGTTCGGGCCGGGCCTGCACCGCGCGACCATGGCCGTGCTCGGCGACCTCGCCGGACGGCTGCGGGAGGGCGTGGCGCCGTACTGACCCTGTTCCGGCCGGAATGGATTTCAACAAACTGCCATTGCGATTAAATCGCAATCAAACGCTCCAAAGCTGCGCTCGATGGTGGCAGGATCCTGGTTCCCACGACTGGTGGGACCCCCTGTGACCTCGTGTCCCATAGTTCAGCAGGAGCACTCGTGGCAGGATGGCCGAGTCTCGACAGGGACGCCGACGGGCGACTGGCCGAGTCGTTGATCGCGGGCGAGCCCACCGCACTGCCACAGATCTACGACTCGTACGGTCCGCGGCTGTTCGACTACTGCCACGTCCTCCTCCGCGACCAGGAGGCCGCGGAGGAGGCCCTGCACGACTCCCTGATCACCCTTCAGGAACGCACCGAACGGCTCGCCCACGCGCCGTTGCGCGCCCGGCTGTACACCGTGACGCGGAAGGAATGCCTCCGCCGCCGCGCGGACGGTGAGCCGCCGGGCGAGCGCCGGCTCGTCCCGGAGGCGGACGGGGCCGAGGACGACGAGGCGACACGTCCGTTCGTGCACGCCGCCCTGCCCGTGCTCAGCGCCTCCCAGCGCGAGGCGCTCGACCTGTTCCTGCGGCACGAGCTGGACCCGGACGACCTCGCCGAGGTCCTCGGCGTGACACCGCACGAGGCGTCCATACGCGTGGCGCAGGCACGGAACGACGTGAACGACGCCTTCTCCGCCGTCGTCGTGGCGGCGACCGGGCGCGAGGACTGCCCGGACGTGGCGGAGCTGGCCCCGCCGGGTACGCCGCTGGACGACGGGACCTGCGGGAAGCTCGTCCGGCACATCGCGAGCTGCCCGATCTGCGGCTCGCGGAGCGACCTCACGGTCGCCAACGCGCAGCTCCTGCGCGCCATGCCCGCGGTGGCCCTCCCCGGCGCACTGCGGGCCCGCGTGCTCGACACGGCCTCGGCCCCCGGGCTCGCGGACCTGCGGGCGACGATCGCGAAGCGCGCCGATCCCCCGCCCGAGCCCGAGCCCGAAGCCGAGCCCGAGCGCACCGAACGGCGCCTGTGGCCCATGCTCGGCGCCGCCGCGTGCGTCGTGCTCGCCGTGGGCGGGGTGTTCCTCCTGGCGCCCGGACCGGGTGGGGACGCGGCGAGCGGCGGGCCCTCACCGAGCCGGTCGTCCACGTCCGCCCGCCTGCTGCTCGGCTCGCCCGAGCCCAGCGGCAGCGCGACGCCGAGCCCGAAGCCGGCCGAGAAGACCCCGAGGCCGGCGCGTCCGACGCGGTACCCGGAGCGCCCGCGCTCGCCGCAGCGGCCGGGCACGCTGTCGGTGACCGGCTGCCACATGCCCAGCACCCGTCACTGCTCGGTGAAGGTCACCGCCAAGGGCGGGCCGATCAGCTGGCGGGTGACCGGGACGGTCGGCACCATCAGGGCGAGCGGCAGCGGGCGGCTCCGCGCGGGCCAGAGCGCCTCGGTCACCGTCACCCGGACCGACCAGTGGTGCATCGGCGTCCCCAGCGCCTCGGTGACCTTCAACGCGAACATCACCGCCACCGTGACCTTCAACTGCTGACCGGACGCGCCGCCCGCCGGACGCGTCCTCGGCGGCGGGTCCGGCAGAAGGTCAGAGCGCGCCCTCGTCCAGCACCTGATGGGCGCGGTCGAGGTAGACCGGGACCGACGCGCCGATCAGCTCGAAGCCCTCGCCGACGGTCGCCTTCTGCAGGTACCGCGCGTGGATGCCCTCGAGGATGACGGCGAGCTTGAAGCAGCCGAACGCCACGTAGAAGTCCAGGTGGGACAGGTCGTGGCCGGTCAGGTCGGCGTACCGGCCGGCGAACTCCGCCCGGGTCATGAACCCGGGCGCCGAGGTCACGGTCGAGCCGACGGCGGTCGGCGTACGCGCGGCGTCACCGGAGTCGGCCCAGTAGGTGAGCGTGAGCCCGAGGTCGGACAGGGGGTCGCCGAGCGTGGACATCTCCCAGTCGACGACCGCGGCGATCCGCGGCTCCGGCCGCAGGCGTACGAGCGCGTTGTCGAGCCGGAAGTCGCCGTGCACGAGCCCGGTGAGCCCGTCGGACGGCAGCCGCTCCCCGAGCCGCTGGACGAGCCGGTCGTACGCCTCGTCGGTCCGCCCGCCGTCTTCGGCCGGGTGCGAGGACTCCCACTGCCGGCACCAGCGCTTGAGCTGCCGGGCCATGTACCCGTGCGGACGGCCGAAGTCGCTCAGCCCGGCGCGTTCGACGTCGAGGAGATGGATCGCGGCGAGCACCTCGGCGAGCCGCTCGGACAGGGCGTACGCCTCCTCGGCGGTGACGTCGACGGCGTCCTCGGGCGTGCGGATGACCCGGCCCTCGACGTGGTCCATGACGTAGAACGGCGCGCCGATGACCTCCTCTTCGGTGCACAGGGCCAGGGGCGCCGGGACCGGTACGTCGCTGCCGGCCAGGGCCGAGAGCACGGTGTACTCGCGGCGCATGTCGTGTGCGGTGGGCAGGACGTGGCCGAGCGGAGGGCGGCGGAGTACGACGCGGCGGTTCTCCAGCCGGACGAGATAGGTCAGGTTGGACCGGCCTCCGGCGAGAAGGTCGATCCCCGTGATCCGCCCCTCCCCCGGCAGCGTCTCCGCCAGCCAGGACGACAGGTGGGGAACGTCGATGCCGGGGACGGACACCGGCTCAGTCATGCGTCCTCCTTCGTCGGAGAGTGTGACCACAAGGGCGCGTCCTTGATTCCCTCGCTTCGCTCGGTCATGGGCCCTCCTCGTTCGGCTCCCGCGCCTATTAGAACGCGACTCGGTCGACACGCGCGACCCCGGGTGACGGTCCGGCCGTGGCCCGCGAGGGCCCGCCGCGCCAACGCCGTCGGCCGCGTCCCCGAGGGCGGCGCCGCACATCGGCCGGATGCGGCCCCGGACGGGTGGCGGGGAGTCACGAAGGGTAGGCCGTCAACCCGTCGATGTATCAAAACTGGATGAACAGGGGAGGTTGGCACATAAGTTCGCAAAGTTCACTTGGCCGGAGCGAACTCCCGCCCCACCTTGGTAAAGACTTGCACAGTGACCGTTCGGGACACGACCCGACCCGACTGGGGAGACTCATCGTGGCCGACGCATGGCTGCCCGGCGCCGTACGACTGCAATCCCGACACGACGGTGGCTCACCGCGGGGCGGAGCGCCCCGTGCCGTCTGGCATACGAGCGAGCACGACCCACTGGCGGTCTCCGCGCACTCGGTGGCACAGAATCTCGAGCAGCAAGGGACCAACGCTCACGTCGTCTGGAATCCCTTCACCGGCCAGATCGTGCAGATGGTGCCGGCCACCCAGTCGTCGCTCCTGCTCCCGGACGGCATCGGCCGGGAAGGCCGGCGGTGCCTGCAGATCCTCGTGGTCGGGCTCGCCCGCGAGCCGTTCACCGGCGGCGCCATGCAGAGTCTCGGCCTGATCCTCGACTGGCTCGACGCGTGGCAGGTCCCACGGCGGTGGCCGGCGGGCGCGCCGCTCGCGCCTCCCGAGGCCTACGGCGCGCCGCGGGACCGCAGAGCATGGGCGCGTGGCGGGCACTTCGGCGTGTCCCAGGTGCCGCACGCCCAGAGCCCGGCTCCCGGCGCCATCGACACTGGCAGGATCACGGGCCCCGCCGTGGCCCCGGAGCTGCCCCGGATCACGGCGAGCGAGGTGTCGCTGCCCGGCGGCGCGGAGGACCTGCCCATCGCGCGCCTGGTCTCCGGCGCCGCCTCGGCGGAGGCCCCCGGCGGGCCCGCCGCGGCGGCTACCGCCGGCTCGCCTCCCGGACCAGCTCCCGTACGAGCGAGCACCCCGACCTGACCTGGGAGACGGTCGCGCCGCCGTACCCGAGGATCAGCCCGTGCACGTCCTGGACGGACGCGTAGCGCTCCTCCAGGGAGGCCAGCAGCACACCGCGCTCGGCGGCGCGCTCGATGACCGGGCCGGGCACCCCGGCGGGCAGCTGGACGACGATGTGCAGGCCGGCGGTGTCTCCCAGCAGCGGCAGGTGCCCGAGCGTCTCGACGATCGCGGCGCGCCGGCGGCCGTACTCGGCACGCATGCGGCGCACGTGACGGTCGAGGTCACCGCGTTCGAGCAGGATGCGTACGGCCTCCTGGGACACGACGGCCGTGCTGTCACCCAGACGCAGCCGGGTCTCGGCGATCGCCTCCACCAGGTCGGGCCGGGCCACCAGCCAGCCGGTGCCGACGCCCGACGTCAGCGTCTTGGACGTGGTGCCGAGGTAGACCGTGTGGTCGGGGCCGAGGCCGTACAGGGCGGGCAGCGGGGCGACGTCGTAGCGGAACTCGCTGTCGTAGTCGTCCTCGACGATCAGCGCGTCCTCGCGCCGCGCCCAGGCCAGCAGCGCCTGACGGCGCGGCACCGGCAGCCGGCCGCCGAGCGGGTACTGGTGGGACGGAGTCGTGTAGACCAGGCGCAGGCCGGCGGGCAGGGCGTCCACGACCAGCCCGTCCGCGTCCACCGGGCACGGCACCACCTCCACGTCCCGCGCGGCCAGCACCTCCCGCGCGTTGGGGTAGCCCGGCTCCTCGACGCCCGCGCGGTCGCCGGGCCGCAGGACGGTCGCGGCCAGCAGGTCGAAGCCGTTCGTCGCGCCGCGGGTCACCAGCACGCGCTCGGGCGGGCAGGACACTCCACGGCTGCGCCGCAGGTAGTCGACCAGGCCCGCGCGCAGCCCCGGCAGGCCGCGGCGGTCGGGCCGCGCGACCGGCGGTATCGCCGCCGCGAGGCGCCAGGCGCGCCGCCACGCGGGCGTGTCGAGCGCGGCGACCCACGGAATGCCGGGGCGCAGGTCGATGACGCCGGCCTCCGCCGGCCGGTCCGGCGCGGCGTACGCGACCTCGGCCGGGACGCTCTGGGCGGCGATGTCGGCGACGTACGTGCCCGAACCGTGGCGGCCCTCCAGCCAGCCCTCCGCGTAGAGCTGCTCGTACGCGGTGGTGACGACGGTGCGGCTGACACCGAGCGCAGAGGCGAGCGCCCGGCTGGAGGGCAGCCGCTCCCCCGCGCGCACGCGCCCGTCGTTCATGGCCTCGCGGAGCTGGCGGCCGAGCTGCACGCTCAGCGGCTGCTCCGCGTCGCGCTCGACGACGACCGGCAGGTCGAACTGGTTCCGCGGCAAAGTGGCTTCTCTTTTCGATGTCTCAGTGGCCATTCGCACTGGGCCACTTAGATCCTAACGTGGGCGTATGAGCACTTCAGCGCCCCTTTCCAGCACCGAGCGCACCCGGGTCCGGCGGCTGCCCGAACGCGCCGCGTCGGACCGTTCGGCCCTCTATGAGGTCCTCGACGCCGGCCGGATCTGCCACCTCGGCGTGATCATGGACGGGGCGCCCCGCGTCATCCCCACCGGGTACGGGCGGGACGGCGACACCCTCTACCTCCACGGCTCGACGGGCGCGACCAGCCTGCGCACCACCGAGGAGGTCTGTGTCACCGTCACCCACCTCGACGCCCTCGTCCTCGCCCGGTCGCTGTTCCACCACTCGGTCAACTACCGCAGCGCCGTCATCTTCGGCCGCCCCCGTACGGTGACGGACCTGGAGGAGAAGCTCACCGGCCTGCGCGCGCTGGTCGAGCAGCTGACGCCGGGACGCTGGAACGTCGCCCGCCGGCCCACCCGCAAGGAGCTCGCCGCGACCTCCGTCCTGGCCCTGTCCCTGGAGGAGGCGTCGGTCAAGTCCCGCCAGGGATGGGCCGGCGACGAGGAGGAGGACTACGCGCTGGACGTGTGGGCGGGGCTGCTGCCGGCGGTCCAGTCGTTCGGGCCCCCCGTGCCCGACCCGAGGCTGCGCCCGGGCGTCGCCTACGTGTGACGTGCCCCACAGTCTTCCGGCCTCGGCCACCGGATCCGCGGTTCTCCTCACGCAAAGTGTCCTGGCAGGACTTATGGTGAAGGTCATGAACGACCGGCTGGTCTGGATCGACTGTGAAATGACCGGGCTCGATCTGCGGCACGACGCGCTGATCGAGATCGCGGCTCTGGTGACCGATGGTGAGCTGAACATCCTCGACGAGGGCATCGATCTGGTGATCAAGCCTCCGGAGGAGGCCATACGCCAGATGTCCGACGTCGTGCATGACATGCACACGACCTCGGGCCTGCTCGAAGAACTGCCTGCGGGGATCACGCTCGCGGAGGCCGAGACCAAGGTCCTCGACTACGTGCGCTCACATGTGCCGGGGGTGAAGAAGGCCCCGCTGTGCGGCAACTCGATCGCCACCGACCGGTCCTTCCTCGCCCGCGACATGCCGGCGCTGGACGCCCACCTGCACTACCGCATGGTCGACGTCTCCTCGATCAAGGAGCTGGCCCGCCGCTGGTACCCCCGGGCGTACTTCGCCAGCCCGGTGAAGAAGGGCGGCCACCGGGCCCTGGCGGACATCACCGAGAGCATCACGGAGTTGCGCTACTACCGCGCCGCGGTGTTCGTGCCCCACCCGGGCCCGGACTCGGAGACCGCGCGCGCCATCGCGGCGAAGATCGGTGACTGAAGACCCGCCGGGAACCGCTACACTGCTTCATGCCGCCTCGTGCGGTCATGGTGGGTGTAGCTCAGTCGGCAGAGCACCAGGTTGTGGTCCTGGGTGTCGGGGGTTCAAGTCCCCTCACTCACCCCGTGTAGTACGAAGGCTAAGGGCCTGGTCATCGGCATCGACGACCAGGCCCTTGGTGTTGCTCCCCGTCTCCGCTCCAGTCGGAGTGTCCGATTTTGGGAGCGATCATGCTTCACCGCGCCGTGGAATCGCGTAGCAGAGTGTTCAGAAGCGGCACTCCCCGAACAGGGTGCCAGCGCCCGGCGAGCCTCAAGCGAGCCTGTAGGTATCAGGTACCGCAGGGTAAATATCTGCCTCGGGCGGAGATTTGTCGAGCATGAGCTGACCCGCTAAGGCAAGGGGCTCTTTGCGTAGTTGCTCAGGCAGGCTCTGTGTAGACGTTCCCACGCCTGTGGAAGCCAGGTCGACCTCGGCGCACCTGGCAACGGAGTCAAGGACGGGCAGGCCACGGGCACGGCCGCCAGCTATCAGAAGTTCCCGCACGTCACAGACGTGACATCCCCAGCCTTCCAGAACCGTGGACGCAGGGTCGGCGGGTCCGTACGAGTCGCGGACTGGGGCGAGGACCTTCTGTTGCGTCTCGGCAGCCGCGGGCCACTGCGTCTAACGACCTGCGCACGTCCCCGATGCGGCATTCTGTCGTGAGCTGCCTACCGCGAGGACGGGACCGGCCAAGGCCTGCAGGCACCGGGACCGATCGCCGGCGCCATCCGGTGCCCCGGGCTGTTATGACGGGGGTTTGCGTGTGCTCCGGATATCGGGGCGTTCGGCGTACAGGTCGGTTTGGCTGGTGCCGCGGCCGATGGCGATGACGCCGTCGGTGACAGGTCCATAGATGAACTCCGCATCACCAGTGATCGGGATGCGGCCAAGGATCTTGCCGGTCCGGCCGTCGAAGACGACGAGATGGAAGACGACGGTGTCGTTTCTGAGGGACACGATGTAGACCCGGCCGTCGGCCATGGCGAGGCTCTCGCCGAGCTGGGGGAGGTAGCCGGATTCGGGGATCGGGCTGCGCCACAGCTCCGCACCGGTGGCCGGATCGAAGCCGCAGATGGCGTTGTCCTTCTTGTCCTCGCAGGAGCTGACCTGGAGCCCCCGTCCGCTGCGAGCGCGTGCTGGTTCTTCCACCGCCGCTTGGCGATGATGCGGCCGGTCGCCGAGTCCAGGAGGTCGGTCGTGTCTCCGTCCGCCACGGCCAGCCGGCCGTTGACAACCCCCAAGGCATCGACCAGGTCGCCGGGTTGCGACACCGGTGAGAGGGTTAGGGTCCATCGCATGGCTCCGGTCGCCGGGTCGAACCCGAACACTGCCTTGTCCGGCGTCTCTCCGGAATATCGCCAGTCTGAGGTTCATCCCCACACCGTGATCAACCGCTCAGGATGCTGCGCGGGGCGCTCGAGCCTCACGGGCAGAGTGCGGGCACAAGCACGCAGAGATTCAAGAAGCCACGTCAGCACACTGCGCGAACAAGCCTTCCTAAACTGCTGCACGCGGTAAGAGCGGTCCGTCCGCGGGAGCGGTGGGCTCCCGGCTGGCGCGGTCAGACGCGGTCAGGTTGGGGCGTCATTGGGCTCCGAGCTGCGCCAACGTCGAATCTTGGGCCCATTCAGTCACAGTGCCCCCTGTTGTGGTCCTGGGTGTCGAGGGGCTCAAGTCCCCTCACTCACCCCAAGCAGTACCAAGGGTCCGGTCATCACTGGTGGCCGGGCCCTTGGCGTTGCGGTCGATCAGCGGGCGGCGCGGGCGCCGCCGCGACGGCGGCCGATCCGGATTCCGCTGAACACCAAGTCGGCGAGGAAGACCAAGATCCCGATAATCAGCAGGAAGAACAGGCCTTTCACCACCCACCCCGCGATGCCGAGTGCCACCGCCACGAGGATGAGGGCCAGGAACAGCGCCATGTCACGCCTCCTTATGGAGAGTCCCTGTTCGGGGCATACCCGCCGGATGACGCCCGTACGACCCGGGCGCGTACGACGTGAATCGGGAGCTACACGCCCAACGCGTCGCCGATGGAGTAGGCGGCGATCAGCGTGAACACGTACGCCTGAACGGCCTGGACGAACACCTCCAGGGCGGTGACGACCACCGTGAAGGCCACGCCGACGACGCCGACGGGCACGCCGAGCGGCGTCGGTGCCTGGATGAGGAAGTGGTAGCCGACCGTGGCGAAGAGCGCCACGAGCAGATGGCCGGCGAACATGGTGGCGAACAGCCGCACGGCGTGGGTGAACGGCCGCAGGACGAACGCGGACAGGAACTCCAGCGGCGCGACGAGAACGGTTTCCCCCCTGGACAGGCCTGGCGGGCAGGTGGCGTGCCTGATGAAGCCGACCAGGCCGTGGGTCCGGACACCGACCACCCACATGATCACGTACACCAGCCCGGCGAGCACGGCGGGAAAGGCGATGTGCCCGGTCACCGGAAACTGGGCCGGCGGCACCACCGCCATCAGGTTCGCCATCCAGACGAAGAAGAACAGCGAGAACAGCAGCCCCATCCAGCGGTCGCCCCGGACGCCCATCATCGGCCGGGCGATCTGATCGCGGACGAACAGGTAGGCCAGCTCGCCGAGATTCTGCATCCGGCCGGGCACGATCGCCGGCCGGGCGAACGCCGCCCAGAAGAACGCCGGCACGGCGGCCGTGACGAGCAGGCACAGCACGATCGGCTTGTGGACCGCGACCGGCCCGAGGCGGAACAGCGGCTTCCATTCGAACAGGCCCAGGCCTGGCGGCTCGAACATCTGCGCCCCCGAACTCGGAAACTCAAGACACCGTATGGAGTTAACTTGATACAGCGTATCGAGTTTTCCTTCGATGGGAAGCTGGGTGGGTGAAGGAGCGTGAGAATCTCTGGCTCCGGCCCGAGCAGCCGGCGCGCGGTCCCCGGCCACGCTTCGGCCGGGCGGAGATGACCCGGGCCGCGATCGCCATCGCGGACGCCGAGGGACTGGCCGCCCTGTCCATGCGACGGCTGGCGGCCGACCTGGACGCCGGGCCGATGTCGCCGTACTCCTACATCACCGGCAAGGACGAGCTCATCGAGTTGATGGTCGACGCCGTCACCGCGGAGTTCCTCCGCCCGGACGGTGCGGCGTGCGGCGACTGGCGGACCGAGTTGCGCGGTCTCGCGAGACGCATGCGGTCGGCCATGCACCGCCACCCCTGGCTGGCGGAGATCGGCCTACGGCGCCAGGCCGCGAGCCCCAACCGGATCCGGCTCTTCGAGCAGGTCCTCGGCGTCCTGGACGCCTTGGAGCTGAGCATGGACGCGATGCTCACCACGATGATCATGATCTTCGTCCACGTCTACGGGTTCGTGCAGATCGAACTCGCCGATCAGGAGGCGCAGAGACGCACCGGCCTGGAGCTCTCCGACTGGATGCGGCGGCAGCTCCCGTACATCGAATCGGTCGTCAGCGCCGGCGACCACCCGATGTTCGCCCGGATGACCGCGGAGGCCGGCCGCACCCTGACCGGATTCGACGAGCGCTGGGAGTACGGCCTCGAACGCCTCCTGGACAGCATCCAGGGATCGGCCGGGGGCCGTCGGGCCGCCGGTGAGGCGGGATCTCCCGTGTGACAGCGTGGGAGACCCGTCGCATCGATCGACCGGCGGGGCCGTCACCATGCGAAAGAGGAGGCAACATGTCGAAGCCGCCGCTCCCGGAGTCCGCGGTCGCCATGCTCAAGAAGGCCAACCCGGCGGTCATCGCCACCCTGCGGTCCGACGGCCAGCCGATCTCCACGGCCACCTGGTATCTGTGGGACGACGGCCGGGTGCTGATCAACATGGACGAGGGCCGCAAACGGCTCGACCACATCCGGGGCGATGACCGGGTCTCGCTGACGGTCCTCGACGGCGACGACTGGTACAGCCACGTCACCCTGATCGGCCACGTCGCCGAGACGCGCGCCGACGAGACTCTGGCCGACATCGACCGGCTGTCCCAGCAGTACACCGGGCAGCCGTACCCGCAGCGCGACCGCGGCCGGGTCAGCGCCTGGATCGAGATCGACCGCTGGCACGGCTGGGGCAGCTTCAAGGACAGCGGCCAGGCGGGCGGCTGACGCTTTTCCCAGAGACCGCCCGGAAACGCTCGCCCGTCGGTCCGGGCCGCCGCTGAGAGACGGCCCGGCGACGGCGTGCGGCGCGTTCCGGTGCGGTCAGGCCCGTGACGGGTTCGGTACCCGAGGGCGTCGCGCGTACGATGTCGCGGCCGAGGGACAGGTCGCGGGTCTCGCGGTCGGCGGCGTTCGCCGACGCGGCACTCGACGGCCTGCGAGCGGCCGACCACACGTCACCCCGGGCGAGGTCACACGCGGGTGTCCGCGCTTGGCTCGGAGGTGCCGGCCGTCACCGCGGTGACGGCGAATCCGCTGAGGCGCAGGAGCACCGGCGTGAGGACGAGCAGGGCGGCCGCCATCGCGGCGACGGCGATCATCGCCCCGCGCAGTCCTGCGGCGTCGGCCCACGCGCCGACGTAGACGGGGCCGAGCAGGAAGCCGAGGTAGGAGACGGTGCTCACGATGGACGTCGCGCGCCCCCGGTAGGCCTCCTCGACGTTGCGCGAGACGATGCCGAGGAGCGTGGGGAAGAGCACTGCGGTTCCGGCGCCGGCCAGCACGAGCCCCAGCGTGGCGACGAGCAGCGTCGGGGCGCCCGCGATGACGAGCGCGCCGCCGGCGGCGGCCAGCGCGCCCGCCAGAATGACGGACCGGGCGTGGGTGGTCTTCAGGCCTCCGGCCGAGAAACGCGTGATCGCGACGGTTCCCGCGAAGACGGCGGGCGCCACGGTGGTGAGCCATGCCCCGGCGTGCAACTCGTCCTGCGCGAAGACCGCGCTCCAGCTCTGGTGGGCGTTCTCGCTGGCGAACGCGAGGGCGCCCAGCGCGCCGACGAGCAGAAGCGGGGCGAGGCGGACACGGGCGGGCGCCGGTGCCTCGCCCACCGCCGCCCCGTCGTCGGCGATGGCGCTGCGCGAGATCGCGGCGAGCATGACGACCCCGGCGACCAGGCAGAGAACGGTCACCGCGACGAACGGCACGGCGAGCGGCCACGAGGCGGCGGAAGTGACCCCCGCGCCGAGACTGGTCAGGACGACGAAGGTGGAGAAGACGCCGTGCACACGGGTGATGACCGGCCGTCCGGCGATCTTCTCGGCGCGGCCCGCCACCGCGTTCATCGTCACATCGGCCGCGCCGCTGGAAGCGCCCGCGACCCCGAGACCGACGCACAGACTCGGCAGGTTCACCGCGGTCAGGGCCAGGCCGGCGCCGACTACACCGAGCAGGCCGATCGCGCCGGCAGCGACCTTGAGACCCCAGCGGTCGAGCGCCCGGCCCGCCAGCAGCATCGCCGGGAGGGCACCGGCTCCCACGAAGAGGAGGGCGAACCCGAGCCGGCCGTCGCTGACACCGGCCTGGTGTTGCACCCGGGGCACCGAGGCGCCCCACACGCCCCAGAACGAACCGAAGGCTGCGAAGGCGACGAACGCGGACACGACCAGGCTGCGGGACGAGTTGATGAGGGCTCCTTCTGACCCGGCTCGGCACTGCGCCGCGATCTTCGCAGGGGCGGTCCGGCCTTCGCAAGACGCTTCCGGCGGCCGGACGGGCGGGACCACGGACGGACAGGCACCACGGACGGGGGCCGCGGGTTACGAGCCGACGAAGGTGTTCATGAGGAGGACGCCGCCCAGGCCGAGCACCGACAGAGCCGTCGTGTACGTCGTACGGATCTTGATCGCGTCCATCACCGAGAGGTTCAGGTACTGCTTGAAGAGCCAGAACCCGGGGTCGTTGACGTGGCTGGCGGCGATGCTGCCGCAGGTCACGGCGAGCACCATCAGCTCCGGTGAGGTTCCCGAGCTCTGCACGAGCGGGAGCACGATGCCCGCGGCGGTCACGACCGCGACCGAGGCCGAGCCGACGGCGATGCGCAGCAGCACCGCGATGGCCCAGGCCAGGAAGATCGCGGAGATGTGCCAGCCCCGGGTGAAGTCGGCGATGTAGTCGGCGATCCCGGACTTGACGAGGACCTCCTTGAAGGCGCCGCCCGCGCCGATGACCAGGATGATCATGGCCATCGGCTTGACCGCCTCGGCGCACGAGTCCATCGCGGCCTGGAAACGGCCCCGCGGCGCGACGGCGGTGGCGGAGACCGCGGGAGGGGCGGTCGCCGTGGCCACGCCCTCACCGCCGGCCGGGCCCTCGGCGCCGCCGGGCGCGGGGGCGCCGTCGCCGGTCTCGGCCGCGGACCCGGCGGTGTCCTCCGCTCGCCCGATCTTGGGGCCGAGGAGGACGACGGCCAGGAGCAGGGCGATGAGCAGGGCGACCGGCGCCTCGCCGAAGAACTCCAGGTAGGGCAGGACCGCGTTGCCGTCGCTCATGCTGAGCTCCGCGACGGCCGAGGCGCCCATCAACACGATCGGGATGACGACGATCGTGACGCACGTGCCGAACCTCGGCAGCTCGTCCTCGGCGAACACCCGGTTGGTGATGAGCGAGACCGGGACACGCGGGTTGACCCGCCTGACGAAGGCCAGCCGCGGCCACACGTAGCAGATGATCGAGGCGGAGACGATGGCGATCGGGAGGCCGTAGAGCAGCGTGAGGCCCTGGCTGGCGTGGAACGTGCCGGTCACGGCGGCCGGGCCGGGGTGGGGCGGCAGGAAGCTGTGCATGGTCGACAGGGTCATCGACATCGGCAGCCCGACCCACAGGAGCGGCAGCCGGTACTCACGGACGATGGTGAACACCAGCGGGATGAGGAGCACGAAGCCGACCTCGTAGAACATCGTGATGCCGATGCAGATCGAGGTCAGGACCATCGCGAGCTGGACCCGGCCGATGCCGAACACGTTGACCAGCGAGGTGGTGATCCGCTGCGCGGCGCCGCTGTCGGCGAGGACCTTGCCGAGCATGGCACCGAACCCCAGGATCAGGATCAGCTCGTCGAGCTGGTCGCCGACGCCGGTGACCATCGCGTCGTAGACCTTGGTGAGCGACAGGCCCCGCGCGAGTCCCACGAACAGGGCGGCGATGAACAGGGCGATGAAGCCGTTGATCCTGAACTTGGTCATCAGGACGAGCAGCAGCACTACGGCGAGTGCCACGATTATCAGGGGCATTTCGCTCTCCTTCCGGCGGCGCGGCCCGAGCGCGTCCCGAGCGCGGCGCGCGGGCGTGGCCGTGCCATGTGATGGAGATCACTGGCGGTGGTATCGAGGAGCGTAGAATCGTCGACTAATGCGTGTCCAAACCCGATGAGACATCAAGTGATACCTTTACGGCATCATGTTCTCGTTCGACCAGCTTCGCGGTTTCGTCGCCGTGGCCGAAGAACTCCATTTCGGGCGTGCCGCCGAGCGGCTCAACATGACGCAGCCGCCGCTGAGCCGGCAGATCCAGAAGCTGGAGCGAGCGATCGGGGTCCAGCTCTTCGAGCGCGACAACCGCCGCGTCGAGCTGACCGCGGCGGGAAGGGCGTTCCTGTCCGAGGCCAGGCGCCTCCTCGCACTCGCCGACAACGCGCCCGACCTGGCCCGGAGGATCTCGGCCGGGTCGGCGGGCACGGTCCGCATCGGGTTCACGGCGGTCTCGATGCTCGCCGTCCTGCCCACGGTGTTGCGCCGCATCGACGAGAGGCTGCCCGACGTCGACGTCGACCTGCACGAGATGGTCACCGGGGAACAGATCGAGGCGCTGCTCGCCCACGAGCTCGACCTCGGCGTGGCACGGCCGCCGTTCGACCCGGAGGTCTTCGACTCCCGGGTGATCAGCCGCGAGGCGATCGTGCTCGCCGTCCCGGCCGGTCACCGGCTCACCGGCCTCGGCCGTCCCGTCGAGGCGGCGGACCTGGCCAGCGAGCCCCTGATCATGCACGCTCCCACCAAGGCCCGTTACTTCTACGACCTCGTCGTCAGCCTCGTCCCGATCAGCCACCGGAACGTCGTGCACAGCGTCAGCCAGGTGCTGACGATGGTCTGGCTGGTCTCCGCGGGCCGGGGGATCGCCTTCGTCCCCGAGGCCGCCACACGCCTGGGCATCGAGGGTGTGGAGTTCCTCCCGCTCGCCGGCGTCGACAAGCCGGTGGAGCTGCACCTGCTCTGGCTGAAGGAGTCCAAGAACCCCGCCCTGTGGCAGGTCCTCACCCATTTCGAAGGGTTCTCGGTGTGACCGGCGCGATGCTCCGCGAGCATCGGCCGATGCAAAGTTGATCCTGGCCGGGTATCGCGGGCCGTTCTACCGTGGTCCTGCCGTACGGCACTCCCACCGGTCCTACGAAGGGTGAGCACGTGGCTCGCACGCCCACCATCGCGTCGGTCGAGGTCGTCCCCGTCGCCGGCCACGACTCGATGCTGTTGAACCTGTCCGGCGCGCACGGGCCGTTCTTCACGCGGAACATCACCGTGGTCTCCGACAGCGAGGGCCGTACGGGACTGGGCGAGGTCCCCGGGGGCGCACCGATCGCCGACACGATCAACGAGGCCGCGGAGCTCCTCGTGGGGCGGCCCGTCGCGCTGCTCGGCCCCCTGCTCCGCGAGGTGGCCCTCCGGTTCGCGGACCGCGACCGCGGCGGTCGCGGCCGGCAGACCTTCGACCAGCGCACGACCGTCCACGCCGTCACGGCGCTCGAATCCGCGCTGCTGGACCTGCTCGGTCAGCACCTGGAAGTCCCCGTCGCCGCGTTGCTCGGCGACGGCCCGCAGCGTGACGCCGTACCCGTGCTCGGCTACCTGTTCTACGTCGGCGACCACGCCGCGACCGGCCTTCCGTACGTCGTGGAGGAGCGCGCCGCCGACGACTGGGAACGGCTGCGCCGCCGCGAGGCGCTCGACGCCGAGTCGATCGTCGCGCTGGCCGAGGCCGCCCAGGCACGCTACGGATTCGCCGACTTCAAGCTCAAGGGCGGTGTGTTCGCCGGCGAGCAGGAGATGGAGGCCGTGCGCGCGCTCGCCGCCCGCTTCCCGGACGCCCGGGTGACGCTGGACCCCAACGGCGCCTGGTCGCTCTCCGACGCCATCGCGCTGTGCGGCGACGCCGGCGACGTCCTCGCGTACGCGGAGGACCCGTGCGGCGCCGAGGACGGCTTCTCCGGGCGGGAGGCGATGGCGGAGTTCCGCCGTGCGACCGGCCTGCCGACGGCGACCAACATGATCGCGACCGACTGGCGCCAGCTGGCGCACGCGGTCCGCGCGAACGCGGTCGACATCCCCCTGGCCGATCCGCACTTCTGGACGATGCGCGGGGCCGTCCGCGTCGCCCAGCTGTGCCATGACTTCGGGCTGACCTGGGGCTCGCACTCCAACAACCACTTCGACATCTCGCTGGCCATGTTCACCCACGTCGGCGCCGCCGCACCGGGCGAGATCACGGCTCTGGACACCCACTGGATCTGGCAGGACGGCCAGCGGCTGACCACGGCGCCGCTCGAGATCCACGACGGCCGGATCGCGGTCCCGCGGCGTCCCGGCCTGGGGGTCGAGCTCGACCGCGACGCGCTGGCGGCGGCGCACGAGCGGTACGTCCGGCACGCGCTGGGAGCGCGGGACGACACCGTCGCGATGCGGTCCCTGGTACCGGACTGGTCCTTCGACCCGAAGCGGCCCGCGCTGGTCCGCTGACCCGGCCCCCGGGTGGGCCGACCGTCCGGCCGGACGGTCAGGGCCGCTCGCCGAACTCCGCGGTTCCCACCGTCCAGGCACGCGCCTGCTCGGTCAGGGTGATGCCGAGGCCGGGCCGCTCGGAGACGTACATGCGACCGTCGCGCGTCTCCAGCCGCTCGTTGAACAAGGGCGCCAGCCAGTCGAAGTGCTCCACCCAGGGCTCGACCGGGTACGCGGCGGCGAGGTGCAGGTGGATCTCCATCGCGAAGTGCGGCGCGATCTCCAGCTGCCGGTGCTCCGCGTAGGCGGCGAGCTTGAGGAACTGCGTGATGCCCCCGATGCGGGGCGCGTCGGGCTGGACGATGTCGGCCGCGCCGGCGTCGATGAGCCGGACGTGCTCGGCGACGCTGGAGAGCATCTCGCCGGTGGCGATCGGGGTGTCGAGCGCGCGGGCCAGGTTCGCGTGGCCCTCCGCGTCGTAGGCGTCCAGCGGCTCCTCGATCCAGACCAGGCCGAACGGCTCGAACAGCCGGCCCATCCGCATCGCCGTCGCGCGGTCCCACTGCTGGTTCGCGTCGACCATGAGCGGGACGTCCGGGTCCAGCGCCTCGCGCACCGCGGTCACGCGCGCCAGGTCCTGGCGCCAGTCGGGCTGGCCGACCTTGAGCTTGACGCCGCCGATCCCCGCGGCCAGCGACCTCCCGGCGTTCTCGATGAGCTCGTCGACCGGGGTGTGCAGGAAGCCGCCGGAGGTGTTGTACGTGCGGACGGAGTCGCGATGCGCGCCCAGCAGCTTGGCGAGCGGGAGCCCCGCGCGTTTGGCCTTGAGGTCCCACAGCGCGACGTCGATCGCCGCGATGGCCTGGACGGCGAGTCCGGAGCGGCCGACGGAGGCGCCGGCCCAGGTGAGCTTGGTCCAGATCCTGCCGATGTCGGAGGGGTCCTCCCCGATCAGGACGGGCGCGATCTCCCGGGCATGGGCGAACTGGCCCGGGCCGCCGGCCCGCTTGGAGTAGGAGAACCCGATGCCCTCGTGGCCGGCCTCGCTGACGACCTCGGCGAAGAGGAAGACCACCTCGGTCATCGGCCGCTGCCGGCCGGTGAGCACCTTCGCGTCGCTGATCGGGCCGGCCAGCGGCAGCACGATGGAGGAGAGCTTCACGTGGGCGATCCGGTCGGTCATCGGTCGCCGCTCCGTTCCGTCCCGCCGGTGTCCGGTCTGCCGTCGCGCCACCGGACGATGCCGTCGGGGTTGTCGTCGCGCAGCTCGCGCGGAAGCAGGTTCGCGGGCACGTCCTGGTAGGCGACCGGCCGGAGGAAACGCTCGATGGCGCGGGCGCCGACGGACGTCGTCGCCGGCGCCGACGTGGCGGGGAACGGACCGCCGTGCACCATCGCGTGACCGACCTCGACGCCGGTCGGCCAGCCGTCCACGATGAGGCGTCCGGCGACCAGTTCGAGCCGGCCCAGGAGACGAGCGGCGAGGTCGTGGTCGCCGGGCGAGGCATGGACCGTCGCCGTGAGCTGCCCTTCGAGGCGTTCCACGATCTCCGCCAGCTGCCGCTCGTCGCGGACCCGGACGACGACGGCGGCCGGGCCGAAGACCTCCTCGTGCAGCCGCTCGTCGGCCAGGAACGCCTCGACGGTCGTGACGAACAGGTCCGGCTCACCCGGGCAGGCGAACGGCGCGGTGCCGGCGCCGCGTACGGTCTCCTCGACCGCGTCGTTGGATCGCAGCGCCGCCACGCCGTTCTCGTACGCGGCGGCGATCCCGGCGCTGAGCATCGGGGCGGGCGCGACGGCCCGGACCGCCTCACTCGCCGCCGCGACGAAGCGGTCGGCGTCCGGTCCGTCCAGGACGAAGACCAGTCCCGGCTTCGTGCACAGCTGGCCGGCGCTGCCGGTCATCGAGGCGGCGAACCCGGCGGCGAGCGCGGTCGCCCGCTCGGCGAGTGCTCCGGGCAGCAGGAAGACCGGGTTGACCGCCGACATCTCGGCATAGACCGGGATCGGCACCGGACGGCGCGCGGCCGCCTCGACCAGCGCCAGGCCACCGCGCCGGGACCCGGTGAAGCCGACCGCCCGGATGCGCGGGTGGGTGACCAGCGCGTGACCGAGCTCGTTGCTCGTGCCCTGGAGCAGGCTGAACGTGCCCGCGGGCAGATCGTGCTTGCGCACGGCGGCACGTACGGCGCGGCCGACGATCTCGGCGGTCCCGGGATGAGCGGGATGGCCCTTGACCACGACGGGCGCGCCGGCCGCGAGGGCCGACGCGGTGTCGCCGCCGGCGACGGAGAAGGCGAGCGGGAAGTTCGACGCGCCGAACACCGCGACCGGGCCGACCGGGACGGACCGCTGCCGGATGTCGGGGCGGGGCACGGGTTGCCGGCCGGGGTCGCCCGGGTCGATCCGTGCCTGCCTCCAGCCGCCGTCCCGTACGACGCCGGCGAACAGCCGGAGCTGGCCGGTGGTGCGGGCGGTCTCCCCGGCGACCCGGCCCGCGGGCAGTCCGGTCTCGGCCTGGACCCGTGCGGCCAGGGCCGGCGCGACGTTCTCGATCTCGGCCGCGATCGACTCCAGGAACGCCGCGCGTACCTCCGGAGCGGTGGAGCGGTAGGTGTCGAAGGCCCTCCAGGCCTGCTCGGCGGCCTCCTCGACCTCCGAGGTGCCGCACTCGCCGAACCCCGGCGCGAGCCGCGCGCCCGTCGCGGGGTCGACGGCGTGGAACGTGCCACCGGTCCCCATGACGTCCGCCGCGCCGACCAGAGACCGGCCGGTGATCGCCGTGTTCTCGGATACGGTCTCCGGCACGTCAGCTCACCTTCTTCACCAGGGTCGCGAGCTCGGCGAGCTCGGCGTCGTCGAGATCCGTCAGCGGCGGGCGGACCGGGCCGGCCGGGCGCCCGATCACCTTCATCCCGGCCTTGATGATGCTGACCGCGTACCCGGGCCGGCGGTTGCGCAGGTCGGTGTACGGGATCACGAACTCCGACAGCGCCGACATCACGGCCGCGTCGTCACGGCGGCGGACGGCGTCGTAGAAGCCGGCGGCGTACCGCGGCAGGAAGTTGAAGATGGCCGACGAGTACGTCGTCAGGCCCAGCGAGAGATAGGGAAGGGCGTACATCTCGGCGGTCGGCAGCCCGCCGATGTAGGTGAGGCGGTCGCCCAGCCGGGCGTAGATCCGCGCCATCTGCTCGATGTCGCCGACGCCGTCCTTGAAGCCGAACAGGTTCGGGCACTCCTCCGTGAGGCGGCCGACCGTCTCGTCGGTGAACCGCGCGTTGGCGCGGTTGTAGACGATCACGCCCAGACTCGTCGCGTCGCACACCGCCCGCACGTGAGCGCGCAGCCCCTCCTGCCCGGCCTCGGTGAGGTACGGCGGGAAGAGAAGGACGCCGTGCGCGCCCACGCGCTCGGCGGCCCGGGCCAGTTCGACGGCGGTGGCGGTGCCGTACCCCGCGGGGGCGATGACGGGCAGTCCTTCGGGGGCGGCGTCGACGGCCGCGGTGACGACCCTCTCGACCTCGGAAAGCGTGAGGGAGAAGAACTCGCCGGTGCCGCCCGGGGCGAAAAGGCCGGCGGCCGGGAACTCCGAGAGCCAGGCGACATGGTCCCGGTAGGCCGGCTCGTCGAAGGCACCGTCCCCGGTCAGGTGGGTGATCGGGAAGGACAGGAGGCCCGACCCGAGATGCCGGGCGACCTCCCCGGGAGTGAGGTTGGCCATGCCACGGTCTCCTTCTGGCGCGGGAGTGCGGGTGTACCGCGACTGTAGGAAGAGCCCGTGATTCACGTCCAACACCGCATTGGGATGGCTCGATACCTTGGCGACATGACACCCGGCGCGGACCGGGGCCCGGCACCGGCGCGGGTGCCGGGCCCCGGCGGGTCCGCTGCTCACGCTCGCCGCTCCGTCAGCCGGTGATCTCCTCCAGGGAGCGCCGGCGGGTGGAGACGCCCATCGTGACCACGGCGACCACCGCGACGGCGATGATCGCGCACAGCGTCAGGAACACGCCGGAGAACTTCAGCGACGTGTACGTGGCGCCCATGATGATCGGCGCGAGCGCGGCCCCGACCCGGCTGAACACCGCCGACGCGCCCACCCCCGTGGCGCGGATCGGCGTGGGATAGACCTCCGGCGTGTACGTGTACAGCGGCGCGTAGGCGCCGTTGAGGAAGAACGCCAGGGCGATGCCGAAGATCAGCACCTGCACGTTGCCGCCCGCGACGGCCAGGCCGACCGCCGACAGCGCGCCGGCCGCCAGGAAGATGACGATGCTCCACTTGCGGTCCAGCTTCTCCGACAGCGCCGCCGCCGGGTAGTACCCGAGGACCTGCGCGACCTCGATCACGATCGAGTAGCCGAAGCTCTCGCTGATGGTCAGGCCCTTGTCCACGAGCAGCGTCGGCAGGAACACCAGGAAGCCGTAGTAGGCGAAGCTGAAGCAGAACCACAGCACCCAGATCAGGATCGTCTGCCGGAGCATCTTCGGCCGCCACAGCGCCAGGAACTGCTGGAGCACGCTGCGCATGGACAGGTGCTCGTCCGGTTTGTACCGCACGTCGGCGTCCACCGGCGGCAGGTCGGCGCCGGTGACCCGGCAGACCTTGGCCTCCAGGTCGTCGATGATCGCCCGCGCCTCGTCGATGCGGCCCTTGGAGAGCAGGTAGCGCGGCGACTCGGGCAGGTTGCGCCGCCAGAGGACGGCCAGGATGATCGGCAGGCCCACGATGAGCTGCGCGACCCGCCAGCCCTGGTCCATCGTCTGGATGACGAAGTAGCCGATCAGCGCGGCGAGCACGAACCCGAAGCCGAAGAACCCGGCCAGCGACCCGACGAAATGGCCGCGCTGTTTCACCGGCGCGAATTCCGCCAGGTACGGAATGATGATGTTGACGTTGATTCCGATGGCCACGCCGGCGGCCACCCGCGTGACGATCAGGAAGACGCCGTCCGGAGAGACCGCGCCGACGATCATCGCCGCGCTGTAGAACGCCATGGAGTACAGCAGCAGATTTCTGCGGCCCGTGCGGTCACCGATGAAACTCACCGCGATCGCCCCGGCGAACGCGCCGATCAGCGAGGAGCTGCCGAGAAATCCCTGTTCGACTCCGGACAGCGAGAAAACGCCTGTGACGATCGGCAGCAGAAACGAGACGATTCCGTTGTCCAGTCCGTCGAACGTGGTGGTGAGGCCGCCCTTCAGCAGGATTCCGCGCTGCACCGAGGTGAACGGCAGGCGGTCCAGCCGTGCCGCCACCTCGGCGTACGCGGCGGCGACGCGCCCGTCATCGTGGGTGTCGGAGGACGATTGAGAGGAGGAGGATACAGCCATGACCATCGCCTTTCGGCACAACGCGTCACACGTGGCGACGCCGGGATCAGTCGAGGAGAACACTCGCTTTCTTCTGTACCGGGAACTTCGATTTCCGCGTTCACCCGTGCCGGGCGGTCAGCCCTTCAACACCTGCCGGTAGAAACGCATCCAGTTGCCGCCCATGATCTTGGCGGTCTCCTCGTCGCTGAATCCCGCACGGGTGGTGAGGCATTCGGCGAGCGCGGGAAAGTCGCGGGTGGAGGTCATGAATTCCACCGGCTTGGCCTTGCCGGGGTTTCCGGCCGATCCGGCTCCGTACTGCGTGGTGCGCGTCCAGCGGCCCTTTCGCATCCACTGGAGCTCTTTGTCGCCGCTCTTGCGGCTGAGGTCCGTGCCGATCCCGACGTGGTCGAGGCCGACGATGTCGACGGTGCGGCGCAGCATGTCGCACCACGCCTCGCGCGAGTCCGCCCACGGGCCGCTGATGTTGCGGTACGTCGCCAGGCCGATCACGCCCCCGTTCGCGGCCAGCGCGTGCAGCAGGTCGTCGCCCTTGTTGCGCGCGTGCTCATACAGCGAGCGGGCGTTGGCGTGGGTCACCGCGACCGGCACCTCCGACGCCTCGATCGCGTCGATGCCGGTGCGCTCGCCCACGTGCGACAGGTCCACGACCATGCCGACCCGGTTCATCTCCCGCACGACCTCCCGGCCGAAGCGGGTCAGCCCCGAGTCGTGCGGCTCGTAGCAGGAGCCGCCGATGGCGTTCTGGTTGTTGTAGGTGAGCTGCATGACCCGCAGGCCCATGTCGTGGAACAGCTCGACGTACCGGATGCGGTCCTCGATCGGCGAGGAGTTCTGCGTGCCGAGCAGGATGGCGGTGCGGCCGGACGCGTACGCCGCCTCGATGTCGTCGGCGGTGCGGGCGATCGTGATCAGGTCGGCGTTCTCCCGCGCCAGGTCACGCCAGCGGCCGATCTCGTCCATGGTCTCCCCGGCGTCCTCCCAGAACGCCAGGGTGTTGGTGACGCAGGCGAGGCCGCCGTCGCGCAGCTCCTGGAAAACCTGTCGGTCGTAGACGCTGCATTCCAGGCCGTCGATGTACATGGTGCGCTGTCCTTTTCCGTCTCGGGGTGTTCGCGCGCTCAGCGGGTGGCGGGCGTGGTGGCGTCGTCGGGGTCCTGTGCGTCCTCGCCGAGCTCGCCGACGATGCGGCCCTGCGCGTCGAAGACCGACCGGCCGGTGTGCCGCCGGGACACCGGCGAGTCGGGCGTGAGCGCGAGGTTGCCGAGGTGGAACAGCGCCCACCACAGCTCGGCGGGCACGTCCGTGCCGTCGCGCAGGATGCCCGCCGCCGACGGCAGCCCGTCGCGGGCGGAGGCGACGGGGCGGCAGGTGAAGCGGCCCGGACCGGCCGGGGTCAGCGCCAGGCCGTGGTCGGGCGCCACGTGCGGGAGGACGGCGAGCAGGCCGTCCCGCTCCGCTCCGGCGATCCGCACCGTACGCCGGTCGTCGCTCGCCAGGGCGGCGGCGAGGTCGATGACGTCGGGAACGGCGGCCAGCGCGTGCTTGCCGGCCACGTCGATCACCAGCTCGTCCCCCGCCTCCGCGTACGTCACGGGGCGGGCGGCCGTGGCGCCGATGGCCGGGGCGTCGGCGTGCAGCGCGCGGAGCCCCTCCAGCCCGGCGGCCTCGGCCGCGACGATCACGTCGACGATCGCCGGGATGGTGCCGACCGGGGCTCCGTGGTGCCACAGCACCCGGTAGGCGACCAGGCGGCATTCCCGCAGCGACACGTTGATCGGGTCCGGGCCGGTCCGCTCCGGCGGCGCGGTCGTCTCGGGCATGGTCATCGCTCCTCCGGACGGCGGGGGTAGATCCAGTCGGCGGCGCGCCCGGCCTCGAGGTCGGCCGCGACGGGTGCGCCGTGGAACAGCAGACCGAGCACGTTGCGGCCCAGGCCGTCCACGGTCTTGTCCAGCCCGTGGAACGCGGAGTTCATCAGCCGGACGACGTGCGCGGGGGTGAAGTCGCCGGCCAGCATGTTCATGTGCGGCGAGTGGTACCGCCGGCCGGCCAGGCCCTGCACGCGCTGCACGGTGGCGCGCTCGGCCGGGTGCGCCGCCAGGAATTCGCCGACCGTGCGGTCGGCCGGCTCGTCCCGCAGCGCGCGGGCCAGCCGCTGGATGTCGCCGGGCAGGTCGAGCGCCCACTCGAAGCCCTCGGGCACCTCCTCGACCGGCCCGCGCCGCGGCTCCTCCGCGTCGCGCGACTTGTACCAGCGGAACCGCCGCTGCGCCGGATCGGCCATCTCGAACCGGCGCGTCCACGCGTACTCGCGGTCGAGCAGGTCGCGCAGTTCGCCGACGCGCTGCGCCGGGCGGCGGGTCAGCGTCTCGTCCACCGGCTGGTACCGCAGCCACGCGTCGGTGGCCTCCGGGCGGAGTTCGAGCAGGATGGCGTTGCCCACCTCGACGGCGTCCGGGCCGACCTCGGCGGCGGCGTCCACCAGCTCGCCGAACGTCCCGGGCGGTTCGGCCCCGGCCATGGCCTTGGCGATGCGCCGCAGGCCGTCGGCGACCGTGGCCGCCGGGGTGAACGAGTGGTAGCGGAAGGGGTCCTCGTCGTAGAACGCGATGGCACGTTCCAGCAGCTCGACCGCGCGGTTCCACTCGGCGCCGCCGGGCACCGCGGGCCGGGCCCGCGCCTCGGCGACGGCCGCGAACCGGAGGGTCAGCCAGCGGTCCAGCAGCGCCGGGTGGTTGTTGGCGAAGAAGACCAGGCCGAGCGCCGAGCCGTTGCCCAGCCCGAGCAACCGCTTCAGATCCGGATCCAGCCGGGCTGCGCCGGGGTCCGCCAGCCGCGCCAGGTGCTCGGCCAGGTCGAAGGAGAACTCCCGCATGAGATACGCCGACAGCATCTGTGCCTGGTAGGGGCCGCGCAGCGGGTGGTCGTCCTCCAGCGCCAGGTACGAACGGGTGCCGAACGTGCCGTTGCCGTCCAGGCCGGTGTTCCGCATCAGGTACCCGACGCGCCACAGCTCGTCCACGTCCGGCTGGCGCCCGCTCGCCAGCCGCTCGATGACGTGGTCGAACAGCCGCAGGCTGCGGTTGGACCGGCACCAGACGAGCGTGCCCGGCGTGGCCCGGCCGGCGTACAGCTTGGGGAACTCGGCGCGGGTGGCGCGCATCTCCGCCTCGCCGGCCTCGCCCTCGACGAGCGAGCCCATCATGTCCCAGTCCGTACCGATGATCCGGCCGGTGCGGCCCTCCAGCTTGGGCTCGAACGAGAACACCATGAAGTCGAACGTCCGGCCGGGGGCGTGCACGCGGTACAGCGCGTCTCCCCTGGCCCGGTCGTCGATGTCGAACCGGACGATCTCGATGCGCCAGCGCTCCCGGCTCATCCGGTTGACCAGCGCGCGGCCGGCCGAGAGCCGGGTGGGCGGCAGCGTGGCGAGCCGCTCCGGGCGCATGAACGCCTCCGGGTCGGGGCCGAGCGTCGGATCGGTGTCGGGCGCGGCGGTCTGCATGTCCCTCCTGTACGGGTGGTGGGTTAGGAGTCCCAGGGGGCGGCCGCCCCCGGTTCGACGCTGGTGGTCAGGCGGGACAGCCTGACGGCGGCGGCCGCGAGCGGCTCGCGTGCGGTGAGCGGGTCGAAGACGGCCCTGGGCCCGACCGCGCAGAGCGCGACGTTGGGCCGCCCGGTACGGCCGGAGACCGGGAAGGCGATCGCGGCGAGCCCTCCGTCGGGGTCGGCCTCCGGAATGAGCGCGTACCCCTGTTCGCGGATCTCGGCCAGCTCCGCGTCGGTCGGCACGCCGACCTCCCGTGCGCGCAGGCCGGCGACGACGGCCGGGTCGGCGTACGCGAGCAGCACCCGTCCGGTGGCACCGAACCGCAGGTCCAGGCGCCGCCCCAGGGCCAGTGTCACGTGGGCGGCGGTGCCGGGCTCGGCCCGTTTGACCACGCGCGTCGCGTCGTCGTCGAGCACGGCCAGGCAGACGGACTGCCCCGTCTCCGCCGCGAGCCCGACCAGCATCGCCGAGACCCGCTCGCCGAACCCGGCGTGCTGCAACGCCGCGTGCCCGAGGTGCGCGGCCTTCACCGTGAGCTGGTACGCGCCGTCCGGCAGCCGCTCCATCCACCCGGCGGCGACCAGCGTGACGAGGTGCCGATGCACCTCCGACCGGGTGGCGCCCAGGGTCCGCGCGAGATCGGCGACCCGGACCGGCTCCTCCGACTCCCCCACGACGTCGAGGAGCCGCAGCAGCTTCAGGGCCGACGACATCGGCCGCGTGCTCGCGCTTGCAGAGTCCGTGCTATCTGTCCTATATTTCATGACAGCATCCTAGAATGTGTGACAGCCTGAAACTAAAAGAAAGCCAGGCCGGCCGTCAATAGGCCGACCTGGCGAATCGATGTGCCAGTGGTCGATGCGTCCCGCTATTCGCCGGGGCGACCGTCCGGCAGTGCCGCGACGACGTCGATCTCGACGAGGATGTTCGCGAGGTCGGAACCCACCGTCGTGCGCACCGGGTAGGGCTTCGGCATGAGCGACTCGTACGTGGCGTTGAAGCCCGCGAAGTCGCGGTGCAGATGCTGGAGGTGCACCGTGGCCTTGACGACGTCGGCCAAGGTCAGGCCCTGCGCGGCGAGGACCGCCTCGACGTTGCGGATGACCTGCGCGGTCTGTTCCTCGATCGTGTCGGCGACCGCCCCGGTGCGCGGGTCCTGCGGGCCGAACCCCGCGGTGTGGAGGAAACCGTTCGCGACGATGCCCTGGGAGTAGGCCCCGGCCGGGCGCGGGGCGTCTTCGGTCCGTACTTCCTGTCGTGTCATCGGTGCTCCTTCAACTCGTCGTCGTGTTCAGCAGGTCCGCCGCCGCGCGGACCGGGTAGAGACATGCCACCGAATGTCCCGGCACGTCGTGGTCGACGAGCGGCGGACGGGTCCGGGCGCATTCGTCGCGGGCGATCGGGCAGCGTGTGCGGAAGACGCACCCGGACGGAGGGTCGGCGGGCGAGGGCGCCTCACCGTGCAGCACGATGCGGCGCCGCGTCCGCTCGGCCTTCGGGTCGGCGATCGGCGCCGCCGACAGCAGGGAGTGCGAATACGGGTGCCGCGAGCTGGTGAACAGCTCCTCGGTGCCGGCCAGCTCGACGATGCGGCCGAGGTTCATCACCGCCACCCGGTCGGCCATCTGCCGCATCATCGAAAGATCGTGGGAGACGTACACGTACGTCAGGCCACGCTCGCGCTGGAGCCGCCTCAGCAGGTTGGTGATCTGTGCCTGGATGGACACGTCCAGGGCACTCGTCGGCTCGTCGCAGATCACCAGTTTCGGTTCGAGCGCCAGCGCGCGGGCGATGCCGATCCGCTGCCGCTGTCCCCCGGAGAACTCGTGCGGGTACCGGTCCTGGACCGAGGCGTCCAGGCCGACGTCGCCCAGGAGTTCCTCGACGCGTTCGCGGGCGACGGCGCGGCCACGCCGGCCCCGGGGCACCTTGTGATGGGTGATCAGGGGTTCGGCGATGATCTCTCCGACGCGCATGCGCGGGTTCAGGCTGGCGTAGGGGTCCTGGAGGACCACCTGGAGGTCCTGCCGCACCGACAGCATCTCGCGCTGCGACAGCTTCAGCAGGTCACGTCCGCCGAACCGGATCTCGCCGGCGGTCGCGTCGATGAGACGCAGGATCAGCCGGGCGAGCGTCGTCTTGCCACACCCGGACTCCCCGACCAGGCCGAGCGTCTCACCCGGGTGAACGTCCAGCGAGACGTCGTCGACGGCGAGGACCGTCGATCCGGGGTGTCCCATGCCGCGTCCCGCGAACTCCTTGCGAACGCCCCGCAACGACAGCAGCGGCTCCTCCTGCGCGCTCATGCTCCGCTCACCCGCCTTCCTTCGCTCGTTCCCGGGAGGTCATCGTCGGTCAGGACGCAGGCCGCGGCGTGCCCCGGCGCCTTCTCCTCCAGGACGGGTACAGTGCTCGCGCACTCCGGCCGGGCGAACTCGCAGCGCGGGTGGAACGCGCATCCGGGCGGCAGGTCCAGCAGGTTCGGCGGCGCGCCGCGGATCGGGTCGAGGACCGCGCCGCCGGGGACGTCCGGCCGGGGCATCGACTCGAGCAGCGCCCGTGTGTAGGGCATCCTCGGGCGCTCGAACAGGTCGTCGGCGCCGGCCGCCTCCACGGGCCGCCCGGCGTACATGACCAGGACCTGGTCGGCGACCTGCGCGACGACCCCCAGGTCGTGGGTGATCAGCACGATCGCCATCCCGAACCGCTCCTGCAGATCGGCCATCAGCTCCATGATCTGCGCCTGCACGGTGACGTCGAGCGCGGTCGTGGGCTCGTCGGCGATGAGGAGCTTCGGGCGGCAGGCGAGCGCCATCGCGATCATGACGCGCTGCCGCATGCCGCCGGAGAGCTGGTGCGGGTACTGGCCCGCGCGCGCCTCCGGGTGGGCGATGCCGACCTCGCGGAGCGCCTCGACCGCGCGGGCGCGCGCCTCGCCGCGCGGCAGCGACCGGTGCCGGCGCAGCGACTCGACGATCTGCGCGCCGACGGTCTTGACCGGGTTGAGGCTGGTCATCGGGTCCTGGAAGATCATCGCTATCTCGTTGCCGCGGACCTGGCGCATCTCGCGCTCCGGCAGGGTCAGCAGGTCGCGGCCACCGGCGATGATCTGACCGCCCGTGTACACGCACGGCGGCGTGGGGTGCAGCCGCAGGATCGAGAGCGCGGTGGCGGTCTTGCCGCTACCGGACTCCCCCACGACCGCGAGCGTCTGCCCGGGCTCGACCGAGAACGACAGGCCGTTGACGGCGCGGACCGTCCCGGTGTCCAGGCGGAACTCCGCATGCAGGTCATTGACCTCGAGTACCGGCACGGCGTTCACCCTTCCCGTGTACGGGCCAGCAGGCGGCGGGCGATTCCCTCGTAGACGTCGACGGCGTCCACGAGCTCGTCGAGCGGCACGGACTCATCCGGCCGGTGTGCGTGCGCCAGGCTTCCCGGGCCACAGATCACCGTCGGGATGCCGGCGCCGACGAGCTTGCTCATGTCGCAGCCGGCGTTGAAGCCGGTCGCCCGGTCGGCGGGCCGTCCCGCGTCGCCGAGCGCGGCGAGCGCGGCGGCCACCACGGGCTCGCCGGCCGCGGTCTCGGACGGGACGGTCGCCACGACGACCTCCGGCTCGGCCACGTCCATCCCCGGCCTGGCGGCCCGCAGGTCGTCCAGCATCGCCGCGAGCCGCCGGTCACAGTCCTCGTGCGTCTCACCGGGGACGAGCCGCCGGTCGACGATGAGCGTCGCCTCGTCCGGGACGGTGTTCTGCAGGGCGCCGCCGGACAGGACGGTCACGGTCATGGTGGCCGGGCCGAGCGCCTCGTGCGGAAAGGCGGTGAGCCGCGTGGTCTCCTCCTCGCAGGCGGTCACGAACGCCGCCGCGTCGGCGACGGCGTTCCGGCCGAGCCACGGCGAGGCGCTGTGCGCGGCCCGGCCGCGGAACCGCAGGCGCTTCATGTACGTGCCCTTGTGCGCCCGCGCGATCGTCAGGCCGGTCGGCTCGCCGACCACGGCCGCGTCCGCCCGTAGCCCCTGGGCCACCAGGTGCGCGCTGCCGAGCCCGCCGGCCTCCTCGCCCATGACGGCGGTGAGCAGGATCTCGCCGGTCAGCCCGGACGGCCGGGCGGCGAGCCGTTCCATGGCGCAGAGCATGGCGACGAGGCTGCCCTTCGCGTCGCAGGTGCCCCGTCCGACCATGTGCCCGTCCCGGACGACCGGCTCGTACGGCGGCGTCGCCCAGTCCTGCGACGACGGGTCGACCACGTCCAGGTGGCTGTTGAACACCAGGCGCGGCCCGTCGCCGAAGCGGAGGCGGGCGAGGACGTTGTCCGCGACCGGGGTGACGTGCTGGCGGGTCACCGAGGCGCCGAAGCCGGCCGCCCAGTCGGCCACCCAGTCGGCGACCCGGGTCACGTCGCCCGGCGGGGTGGGGCTGGGCAGCGCGACGCACGCCGCCAGGCGCTCGATCACCGCCGCGCCGGCGCTCATCCGCCGCTCCTCACCGGGGCGCCGAACAGGGCGAGTAGCTCGTCCGGGTCGGCGCGGACGTCGCCGGCGGGCGGCGGCGCCGCGCGCTCCAGCGCGTCGGGCTGCTTCTGTCCCGAGCCGGTGACCACCGCGACGACCACGTCGTCCTCCGCCACCCAGCCCCGGGCGCGGGCCCGGAGCAGCGCGGCGACCGACGCCGCCGCCGACGGCTCGGCCGTCACGCCCTCGGCGCCGAGCAGCCGCATCGCCTCGAACAGTTCGCCGTCGTCGACCGCGATCGCCCGGCCGCCGGACTCGTAGATGGCGCGCAGGACGCGCGCCCCGCCCTGGATCGGTGCGTCGCCGGCGATGCTCTGCGCGACGGTCCGCGTCGCGTCGCCGTGCGCACCGGCGATGGGCCGCCCCTCGGCGAAGGCCCGCACGATCGGGGCCGAGGCGGAGGGCTGGACGCCGATCATGCGCGGCAGCCGGTCGATGACGCCCATGCGCCGCAGCTCGCGGAAGCCCTTCCACGCACCCCACAGGCCACCACCCGTGCCGACCGGGTGCACCATCACGTCCGGGGCCCGCCAGCCGAGCGCCTCGCAGATCTCGTAGGCGTACGTCTTCATCCCCTCGTGCCGGACCGGGTTGATGAAGTTGACGAACGAGTAGAAGCCCGCGTCGGCGAGCGCGCTGACACCGGCGAAGATCTCCAGGCTGGAGCGGTAGTGGAGCCGCAGTACCCGGGCGCCGTACAGGCTGATCGCCGCCACCTTCGTCGGGTTGGCGACGTCCTCGACGAGGACCGTGGCGTCGATCCCGGCGCGGGCCGCGTAGGTCGCGAAGGACGCGCCCGCATTGCCCGAACTGTAGGTGAACGCCTCCCCGACCCCGATGGAGCGGGCGAAGCCGACCGCGACGGCGAATCCGCGGTCCTTGAAGCTGCCGGTCGGCATCAACGTGTCGTTCTTGACGCGCAGCTTCGGGATCCCGAGGCGGTCGCCGAGCACCCGGGTGGTCAGCAGGGGGGTGTCCCCCTCGCCCAGGTACAGCGGCTCCGTGCCGTCGGCCACCGGGAGCAGGTCCGCCCAGCGCCACAGGCCGATGTCGCGGCGGCCGGCCGCGCGGGTGAGAATCTCGCGCGAGGCGCGCGTCAGGTCGTATTCGATCTCCAGCAGTCCACCGCACGCGGTGCACAGCAGAGCCGGAGTGTCCAGCGGCGTACGCGCATGGCAGTCGTCGCAGACATAGTGGGACGCGAGGTTCATTTCGTGTACGCCTTCGGGTCGGCGACGTCCCGGAGCATGTCGCCGGTTACGTTGATCGAGAGTGTCGTGAGCATGATCGCCGCTCCGCTGAAGACCGCGATCCACCAGGCGCTGCGCAGGTAGAGCTGCCCCTCGGACAGCATGCCGCCCCAGGTCGGGATGCTGGGTGGCACGCCGAGCCCGAGGTAGCCCAGCGACGCCTCCGCGATGATCATCGCGGCGACCTGCAGGGTACCGATGGTGACCAGCGGAGCGACGATGTTCGGCAGAAGATGACGGGTCATGATCTGCCGGTCGTTGTCGCCGATCGCCCGGGCCGCCACCACGAACTCCCGAGATCGCAGCGACAGCACCTCGGCGCGGACGACGCGAGCGTAAGAGACCCAGCCGGTCAGGCCGAGGACGAGGATGACGAACCAGAGGCTCGGGCCGAGCACGGCGATGATCGCCAGCGCGAGCAGGATCGTGGGGAAGGCGAGCTGGATGTCGGCGAGCCGCATGAACACCTGGTCACGCCATCCGCGGTAGTAGCCGCTGATGAGTCCGATCGCGGTGCCGACGACACCGGACAGCAGCGTCGAGGCGACGCCGACCAGCAGCGAGATCCGGGTGCCGTACACGACCCGGCTCAGCACGTCGCGGCCGAGCATGTCGGTGCCGAGCGGATATCCGGGCTCGTGCCCGGCCGACCAGAAGGGCGGACGGAGCTTGAGCGTGAGGTTCTGGGCGTTCGGGTCGTGCGGCGCGATCAGCGGCGCGAACACCCCGACGACCACGACCAGGACGAGGACGCCGATCCCCACCTTGGCGGCGTGGTTGCGGCGCAGCGCACGCCGGACGGCGTGCCGCATCGTGTTCGGGGCGGGCCGCGCCGGGGCGGAGGCCCGCCCGGCCGTCGCAGTGGTCATCAGCTCAGCCTCACTCGGGGGTCGAGGGCGGCATAGGACAGGTCGACCAGCAGGTTCACGACCACGAACACCGTGGCCAAAAAGAGCACGGTCGCCTGCATCAGGGGGTAGTCGCGGTAGGTGACGGCCTCGACGGTCAGCCGTCCGACGCCGGGCCAGGCGAAGACCTGCTCGGTGAGAATCGCTCCGCCGAGGAGGTTGCCGATCTCCAGGCCGGCGACCGTGACCACGGGGAGGGAGGCGTTCCGCAGCCCGTGCGCGGTCACGATCCGCCATCCGGTCAGGCCCTTGGCGCGTGCCGTACGGATGTAGTCCTCGCCCAGCACGTCCACCAGCGACGACCGCAACAGCCGGGCGATCATCGCGATCGAGTACAGCCCGAGGGTGATGGCCGGGAGCACGAGGTTCTCGATTCCCCCCATCCCCGACGCGGGCAGCACCTGGAGGTTCACCGCGAAGACCAGGATCAGCAGGATCCCGACGAAGAACGCCGGCGTCGACTGGCCGACGAGGACGGCCGCCATCACCGTGGAGTCCGTCGCGGTGCCGCGCCGCAGGGCGGACACGATGCCGGCCGGGATCGCCACCAGGAGCACCACCACCAGCGCGCCCGCCGCGAGGGTGACGGTGGCGGGCAGCCGCTCGGCGATCACGTCGAACGCCGGACGGTGGAAGAACAGCGACTGGCCCAGATCCAGGTGCAGCAGGCCGGTCATGTAGGAGACGTACTGGCCGAGCAACGGCCGGTCGAGGCCCAGCTGGGCGCGCAGCGCCGCCTCCTGCGCCGCCGTGGCGTCGGGCGGGAGCATCTGGCGTACGGGGTCACCGGAGATCCGGACGAGGAAGAACGACACGGTCGCGACGCAGAACAGCACGAGCACCGCATGGCCGACCCGCCGGCCGATGAAGGACCACAGCGCGCGGTCCCCGATCCGGGGCAGCGTCAGCGCACCGGATCGGGCCGTCAGGTCACCGCTCATGTCAGCTTCGCGCTCGCCATGGCGAGTGTCCCGTTCGAGTTCGTCTTCCACTGGACCCGGTCGTTGACCGCGAACAGGCTCTTGGCCTGGTAGAGGAACAGGAAGGGCGCCTCGTCCACCAGCAGCTGCTGGAGCTTGGTGAAGGCCTTCTTACGGGTCGCGGAGTCGACCGAGCCCTCTTCGGTGTCGATGAGCTTGTCCGCCTGTGAACTGTTCCAGCGGCTCTGCCGGCGGTCGTGCCGGATGAACGACTGCAGGTTGCTCTCGGCGTCCATCGTCCATCCGGTGTTGCCGGTGAAGTACATCGGGCCGAGGGCCTGCTTGTTCGAGGAGACCAGCCGCTGCTTGAAGCTCGCGGCGTCCATGATCGACACGGTCGCCTTCACGCCGATCTTGGCGAGCTGGCCCGAGATGGCCTGCGCCATGTCCTTGTCGACCGCGGAGGCCGTCAGCTTGGTCGTGAAGCCGTTCGGGTAGCCGGCCTGCGCGAGGAGGGTCTTGGCCTTGGCCAGGTCGTACGGGAACGCCTGGATCGAGGGGTCGTAGCCGAACGACTGGTGCGGGATCAGCGTGGGGGTCTGCTGCCCGGCGCCGTTCAGCACGGACTTGATGAGCGTGGGCACGTCGAGCGCCATGTTGAGCGCCTGGCGGACCTCCTTCTTGCCCAGCGGACCGCCGCTCAGGGTGTCGATGGACACGAAGAACGTGCGGATTCCGGGCGAGGTCACCACCTTCAGGTCTGGACCGTTCCCGAGCTGCTGCGCCGCGTCCGGGCTGAGCTGGGAGACGATGTCCACGTCACCGGACTGCAACGAGGCCAGCGACGCGGCGGCGTCCGGCATCACCTTGAAGGTGACCTGTTCCACCGCCGGCTTGCCGCCCCAGTACTTCGGGTTGGCCTTCAGCACGATCTGGTTGTCGCGCTGCCAGGACTGGAAGACGTACGGCCCGGTGCCCACGGGGTTGGCCGCGAAGGCGGCGTCGCCCTTCTCCTTGATGTACTTCGGCGGCACGATGACGCCGCCGAACAGCGACACCTTCTGCGGCAGGATCGGGTCCGGCTGGCTGGTGATCACGTCGACCGTCTTCTCGTCGACGACCTTGGCCTTGGTGACGAACCGCAGCTCGACGATCGGGGACTTCGTCGCCGGGTCGACCAGGCGCTGGATGCTGTAGGCCACCGCGGCGGCGTCGCACGGCTCGCCGTTGTGGAAGGTCACCCCGCTGCGCAGGTGGAAGCGCCAGGTCGTCGGCGACACCGACTCCCAGCGCTCGGCGATGCCCCCGACCAGACGGTCGTTCACGTCGCGCACGGTCAGCGTGTCGAAGATGTTGATCAGGACGTTCATCGAGGGCAGATCGCCCTGCTTCTGCGGGTCCAGCGTGGTCGCGTCGGCCGGCTGGGACACGCGCAGGACGTTGCCCGCCTTGCCCGCGGGGTTGCCGCCGGCCTTGCACGCCGTCAGCAGGCCCGGCATGGATATCCCGGCGACCGCCAGCCCGCCGAATCTCAGCAGATCACGGCGGCCCATCGTGGTGCGTTCGGTCACGTCTCGCTGCCTTCCTCGTAACTCCCGCAGCGCCGCGCCCAGGGGACAGGGGTGACGAATAGGGGGGCGAACAGTCTTTTGCGTTTCGCATTGTGAAACGCCGTGTCGTATGGTTGAATATGCCGCATATCGGTCCGGCCGGTCAACCCTTTAGGTGCGTAAATGAACTCGGTGGAGAAGACACTCGCGGTCCTGCGCGCCCTCTCCAGCCCCGACCAACCGCGGCGGCTCGCCGACATCGCGGAACGAACGGGCATCAACAAGACGACGGCCCACCGCATCCTGCAGATCCTCACCGCGGAGGGGTACGCGGTCACCAGCGGCGACGGCGCGTACGCGTCCGGACCGGCGCTCCTCGCCCTGGCCGGCTCCGCCCTGGCCGACCGCGACCTCGGCGCCGTGGCCCGGCCCATCCTGGAGAACCTGCAGCGCCAGACCGGGCACACCGTTCACTTCGCGGTACGGAGCGGCACGGTCGCGGTGTACCTGGCCAAGGTCGAATCCCAGGAGCCGTACCGCATGGCGTCGAAGGTCGGCATGCAGGTCGCGCTGCACTGCACGGCCATCGGCAAGGCGCTGCTCGCCGGCCTCCCCGACGAGGAGGTCCGCGCCATCATCGCGTCGGCCTCCCCGTTGATCAGCCACACGCCGGCGACCATCGTCGAGCCGGACCTGCTGCTGGCCGCGCTGGCGGAGGTGCGCGAACGCGGGTACGCCGTCGACGAGGAGGAGAACGAGCGCAACGTCCGCTGTGTCGGCGCCGCGGTCCGCGACCGGCACGGCACCGCCATCGCCGGGATCAGCGTCTCCGGCCTCACGTTCACCCTGAAAGAGGACGACGTCGGGCTGCTCGGGCCCATGGTGGTGGCGGCGGCACGCCGCATCTCCACGGCACTGGGCATGCCCGCGGAAAGGAACGGTTCATGACGGTGGATCCCGCCGGCATCGTCGCCCGGGCTCGTACGGAGCGGACGTTCTCCGGAGCGGCCTGGGCATTCGGCGGCAGCGCCGGCATCGTGGGACGCGGCACGCTCGGCACCCTGTCGTGGGACGGCGAGCCGGTCCGGGATGACACGCTCTGGGACCTGGCGTCGGTGACCAAGCCGATCGCCGGGCTCGCGGTGATGAGCCTGGTCGAGTCCGGAGCGCTGACCCTCGACGACCCGATCGCCGCCCACCTGTCGGAGTACGCCGGCACGGACAAGGCCGAGCTCACCGTCTTCGAACTGCTGACCCACACCTCCGGCCTGCCGGGTCAGCAGCCGTTGTGGCGGCGGTGCGCGACCCGCGCGGAGCTGCTGGCCGCGCTGCCGCGCCTGCCGCTGCGTTCCCCGCCCGGCACGGCCGTGGACTACAGCTCCGCCGGGTTCATCGTGCTCGGGCTGATCGCCGAGCGCGCCTCGGGCACTCCCCTCGACACGCTCGTCGCCGAGCGTGTCACCGTGCCCGCGGGCATGAAGGAGACCCGCTTCCTGCTGCCCGAGGGCGACCGCGCGCGGGCGGCCGCCACGGAGGACTGCCCGTGGCGCGGCCGGGTCGTGCAGGGAACGGTGCACGACGAGAACGCCGAGGTACTCGGGGGCGTCGCGGCGCACGCCGGGCTGTTCGGAACGCTGGACGACCTCGCCGCCCTCGGCCAGGCCCTCTGCCGGGGCGGCCGGGGAACGGCGGGCCGGATCATCGCCGAGCGCACCCTCGCGGTGATGACCGAGCCGCGGACCGACCGGCTCCCGCTGCGCCGGACGCTCGCCTGGCAGGGCCGCGATCCGCACCGCTGCAGCGGCGGCGACCTGCTGACCCCGGCGGCCTACGGGCACACCGGGTTCACCGGCACGAGCATCTGGGTCGACCCCGTCCTCGACGTCTTCGTGGTGCTGCTCACCAACCGCGTGCACCCCACCCGCGAGTCCGACGCGATCACCCGGCTCCGGCCGCGCTTCCACAACGCGGCGGTGACCGCGTGCCTGGCGGCGTCATGATCATCCGTGAGCCGCTGCGGGTCATCGGCGGTCGTACGGCCCGGCTGGAGCCGGGTCCGGACGGCGCCGTGAAGCTCAGGCCGAGCGACGAGCCGCCCGGCGAGCTGTACGTCGGCCCGGGATGGGCCGACGCGCACGCGCACGTCTACGACGGCATGACCGAGATCGGCGTGGCGGCGGACGACGTCGGCCTGGCCACCGGCGTCCACCTGCTCGGCGACGCCGGCAGCGCGGGCGCCGCGACCCTGGACGGGCTGGTCAAGTACGTGATCCCCGCCGCCGGCGTGCGCATCCGCGCGTGGGTGAACATCGGGTCGTACGGCCTGGTGCACATGCGGGAGACCGCCGACATCCGCGACATCGACGTCGACGCCACGCTGGCGGCCATCGACCGGCACCGCGACGTCGTCTGCGGCGTGAAGGTCCGCTCCAGCGGGGTGATCGTCGGCGCGATGGGACTTCAGCCCCTGCAACTCGGCCGGCTCGTCGCACGCGAGGCGGGGCTGCCGCTCATGGTGCACATCGGGGAGGCGCCGCCGCTCATCGAGGACGTGCTGGACCTACTGGGCGACGGCGACGTCGTGACCCACTGCTACCACGGCAAGACCGGTCACCCCTGGCGGGCCGACGGCCGGCCGTCCCCGGCCCTGGACCGGGCACTCGACCGCGGTGTGCGGCTCGACGTCGGTCACGGCGCGGCGAGTTTCGCGGCCGACGTCGCGCGCCGCGCCATCGCCGCCGGGTTCCCGCCGCACTCGATCAGCACCGACGTCCACGTGCGGAACATCCGGGGACCGGTCCACGACCTGCCGACGACGATGACGAAGCTGCTCGCCTGCGGCATGCCGCTCGACGACGTGATCACCGCGGTGACCGACGCGCCGCGCGAGACCCTACGCGCGCCGGAACCCTGGCTGACCGAGGACGGCGTGGTACGCCACGCGACCGTGTTCCGGTTGACCGGCGCGCCCCCGCCACACCGCGGCTACGAAGACGCCCGCGGAATCGCGCTCGATCCCGCCGCGCACATCGTGCCGGTGGCGACGGTCAGCGACGGTACGGTCACCGCGGCGGGACAGGCCTAGCCCCGATATTCCGGTTTCGGCGAGTCCAATACGGGCGGCCGAATGGAGATCATCGAACGCTGCCCATTTCCGGTCTGAGGCGTTAACCTGGTGCCGCCATTTTCGACGCTATGCGGTTTGGGGGTGCGATATGACCGAGCAGCCGCTCGACGTGCATTATGCGGGCCTGACGCGCGCCACCCGGTACAGCCGGGAGGCCGCCAACATTCTGACCGGCAAGGTCAACGAACACCTGGCCGGCTGCGCGGCGGCCGGCGACAGCCACAAGGGCTGGGAGACCACCGCGGCGCTGAATGAATGCGTCGAGGCATGGGCCTCCCACCTGCGTGGAATCGTTGACGACGCCCATGACATCGGTCAACGGATCCACCGCACACACGCCGGCTACGCCGATGCGGAATGGGATTCGGATCGACGCAGCCGCGCCATGGCGGTGCCGCCCGCGGTCCGGGAAGTGTGATCAAGTGGCCTACCGCATCTCATTCGACGACCTGCTGAACGCCACTCCGCACCACTACAAGACCACTGCCGAAGCATGGGGTAAGTGGCGGGAGGCCGTGACCACGCACGCCAATGGACTCCGCCTCGTCAATCAGCACGTGTCCGCTAACTGGGGCAGCGTCGCGGCCTCCGAGGCCAGCGCGTTCATCGACGCGCGGCACTTGAAGGCCACGACGGCGGCCGGCGTCCTGGACAAGGTGTCGCGCACGCTGAGCTCCGCCTACTCGAATTTCGCGGATGCGCACAACAAGCTCGTGGCGACCGTTTCAAAGGCGAAGGCCAACGGTTTCGATTGCGCAGGCGGTCACGTCACCGACACGAGACCGTACAACGGCCAGTCGGACTCGCAGGCCACCCAGAACCGTGCGAGTCTCATGAAAACGTACCAGGCCGACATCGATGCCGCCCTCAGAGAGGCGACCGCCGCCGACAACTCGGCCGCGTCCGCACTGCGCGGCCTGGTGCCCGGCAAGACCGACCTGGCGGGCGGCAACGGCACCGGCACCGGAACCGACACGGGCAGTGGACACGGCACCCCGGCCGCTCCGGTCGACTACTCGACCTCCGGCAACATCCCGGTGCCACCCAACTTCGCCAACCTCGCGCCCAATCCCCGAGCACAGCAAGTGCTCAACTTCGCGAAGTCGAAGCTCGGTCTTCCCTATATCTGGGGCGGCAATGGGCCGAGGGGATACGACTGCTCAGGTCTCACCCAACACGCCTACGCGGCGGCCGGGATCAGCATTCCGCGCACCTCCGAAGAACAATGGTCGGCCGGTCCGCACATCACGCCCGGCCACGAGCAGCCCGGCGACCTGGTCTTCTTCCACCCCGACGGCGCCGGGCGGCCCGGGCACGTCGGCATCGTGCTGGACCCGAAGGCGGGCACGATGATCGAAGCGCCGCACACCGGCGACGTCATCAAGATCTATCCCTACAAGAACTATCCGGGAGGGGTCCTCGGTTTCGTCCGTCCCCACTAAGTCGGAGGCCGAAAGGGCAGCATTTCCCGGGTAATGCAGGGGATGATCGCGCAACGTAATGTTGCGCTCCGGCCGTCTTCACACGTGTGCGCTCACTGACTTCACCGTACGTTGCTCTCGCATTTCTCAGAGCCGAGGCCGTACAGGCGAGCGAAAGTGGCCGAAGTGAGCACCGGCGCCGTCGGCGCGACGGCGATCGCGCGTCATCCTCCTCAGCTCAGGTAGGGAATGGTCTGGGGTCCTTCGGGGAGAACGCAGAGCCGGGCGTCCGGCCCGGCGGCGGCCAGGGCCTGGGCGACCGCCTCGGAGACGTCACCGGTCTGCCGCAGGTGCGCCGAGGCCAGGTCGTCGTCGCTGAGATAGGACGTGTGCATCACGACCTGGTTGTCGCACTGGATGCGGGCCTGGATCTGCACCTGCCACTGGTCGGGCACCGTCTCGCCGGCGGACCGTGCCGCGATGGTCTCGAGCAGGTGCCGCGGGGACCGCGCCGACGCGAGCACCTGCCGGTAGGAGCCGTGGTCGGGGAACCCGTCGCGGCACTCGGCGGCGCACACGATGGTCCCTCCCGGGCGTACGACCTGGTAGGCGGCGGACATGCCCTTGACGGCCTGGTAGAGGTTCTGGTCCAGGGGGAAACCGGAGTTCGTCGTCACCACGACGTCGAACGGCGCCGGAACCGGCCGCATCGCGATCCGCTTGGCGGCCGCGGTCGCGGCGGCGTGCATGGCCGGCAGGTCTCCGCCGAAGGCCGAAACGATCTCCTTGTCGCGGTTGAGCACCACGTCGAGCGCGAAGGTGACGCCGGTCGCCTCGGCGATGGCGCGTACGTCGTCGTGGACCGGGTTGCCGTGGGTGATGCCCCAGGTCGCCCGCGGACTTCCGATGCGGGCGGCGTCGTGCAGGACGAGCACCGTCTCCAGCGCCGCCAGACCGGGGGCCACGAGCTTGGGCCCGCCGGAGAAACCGGCGAAGAAGTGCGGCTCGACGAACCCCGTGGTGATCCGTACGTCGGCCCGCGCCCACTCCTGGTTCAGCCATACGGGGACGTCCTTGCCGAAGGTGCCCATCCAGGCGAGCTGTCCCCGGTCGCGGGCGTCGTGGTTGACGATGCGCACGTGGTCCACGACCTCGTCGCCGAGCATCTGCCGCAGCTCGCTCTCGGTGTTGCCGCGGTGGGTGCCGGTGGCGACGAGGATGACCACGTCGTCCAGGTTCACGATCCCGTCGAGCTCGGCCAGCACGGCGGGGACCATCAGGTGCCTGGGCTGCGGTCGGGTGCCGTCGCACACGGAGATCGCCACCGACTGCCCCGGCCGCACCCGCTCCCGCAGCGGTGGCCCGGCCACCGGGTCGCGCAGCGCGGCGGTCAGGACGCCGGCCTGATCAGGGGCCGCCTCGTGATGGACCGGCTCGACGACGGTGGTCTTCTCCGGGTCGACGTCGACGTCCAAGCCGGTCTCACCGTAGGCAAGGCGTACTTTCACCGTCAGGAACCGAGCTCGGGGAGGTTCTGGGCCAGCGGCACGAACTCGGTCACCGACAGCAGCCCGTCTTGGTCGACGTCGTACTGGTCGAACAGCGCCTTGACGATCCCGGACAGGTCGTTCACCTCGGCCGCCGGGAACATCCCCGCGATCGCCGAGGTCACCTCGTGCGCGGTGAGCCGCCCGTCGCCATCGGTGTCGTACCGCGCGAACACCGCCTCGTAGTCAGCCGACATGACTTTCCTTCCTCCATAGCCACCGGAACACTGATCGTAACCAGGTGATGGGGATCACGTGACCGGCGGGGGAAGGGCCGGGGCCTCCCCTGGCGACGGACGCTCAGATACAGCCGTGACGGGACCAGTGTCCCCCTATCCGGCCGCCCGGATGGGGGGACACGTCCTCGCCCGCGCGAGAGCCGCCCGGCGTGACTCCGCGGGCTCCTCCACCTCCGCACGCTCCCGCGCGTAGATGCGGACCAGCTCGTGGAAGCCGTACCGGACGCCGCCGACGGCCGAGGAGATGGTGACGCGCAGCAGGCGCACGTCGACCAGGTCGTCCAGCAGGTCCTGGGCCGTCGGCGGCGTGGTGTTCACCAGGGCGGCGGCCGTCCACACCGGGAAGTCCGGTGTGTCGAGCAGGCCGAGCAGCCGGAAGAGGCGGCGCGCCGGCGCCGCGAGCGCCCCATAGCCCAGCCCGAAGCTCGCACGCACCTCCAGGCCGCGGTGGCGGAGACCGTCGAGCCGGTGACGTGGGTCGGCCAGCCGGGCGACCAGGTCGCCGACCTTCCAGTGGGGTCGCGTCGCGAGCTGCGAACCGACGATCCGCAGCGCCAGCGGGAGCCCCGCGCACAGCTCCAGCAGCCGTTTCGTCTCGGCCGGTTCGGCCTCGATCCGCCCGCGTCCGGCGATCGTGCGCAACAGCGCCTCGCCGTCCGCGTCCGGCAGGCCCCCGAGGTCGATCCGGTGCGCTCCGGCCAGCCCGCCGAGCCTGGGCCGGCCGGTGACGATGACCGCGCAGGTCCCGCTGCCGGGCAGCAGCCGCTCGACCTGCCTCTCGTCCCGTGCGTCGTCGAGGACCACGAGGACCCGGCGATCGGCGAGCAGGCTCCGGTAGGCCGCGGCACGCTCATCCTCGTTCCCGGGTACGGCGGCGTCCGGCATGCCCAGCGCTCGCAGGAACCGCCCGAGCACCTCGTACGGGTCCGCGGCCGTCGACCGCGCGCCGCCCAGGGCGGCGAAGAGCTGACCGCCGGGGTAGGCCGTCCGCAGCCGGTGCGCGGCGCGCACCGCGACCGTCGTCTTGCCGATTCCGCCTTCGCCCGTCACGGCCACGACCGACGTCGGCCGGTCCGGCGCGCGGTCACCGCGCAGGACCGCGTCGATACCGGTCAGCTCGGCGTCGTAGCCGGTGAAGTCGCCGATGTCCCCCGGCAGCATCCGTGGCGCGGCTGCCACCGGCGAATCCGGTTCCCACGGGGCGGTGATCCGCGCGCCCGTCGCCCCGGGCGCGGCGGGAAGATCGAGGAAAGGGGCGCCGGTCAGGATCGCCTCGTGCAGATCCCGCAGCTCACGTCCGGGTTCCAGCCCGATCTGCTCGACCAGGGCGTCCCGAGCGCGCAGATAGGCCTGCAACGCATCCGCACGGCGCCCGCAGCGGTAGAGCGCCAGCATCAGCTGCGCCCAGATCCACTCCCGCAGGGGATGCTCCCCTGCCAGCGCGGTCAGCTCACCGACCAGCTCGGCGTGGCGGCCCAGCCGGATGTCGACGTCGACCCGCTGCGCCAGCGCGGACAGCCTGGCCTCGGCCAGGCGCGCGGCCTCCGCCGCCACGATCGGGATGTCGGCCATGCCGGAATAGGCCTCGCCGCGCCACAGCGCCAGTGCGTCGCGCAGGAGGTCGCTCGCCCGCTCCGGCTCGCCGCCCGCCTCCACCGCACGCGCGGCCTCGACCAGGTCGTCGAACCGCGCGACGTCCAGCTCGTCGCGCCCGGCCCGCAGGAGATAGCCCGAGTGCTGATGGACGATGCGCCCAGGGTCCCCCAGACGGCGGCGTAGCTGATGAACGTAGGCCTGAACGTTCTTGGCGGCACTCTTGGGCGGATCGTCCCCCCACAGCGCCTCGACCAGGACGTCACCGGCCACGACCCGGCCGGGGCGGCGCAGCAACACCGCCAGCAGCGCGCGGGCCTTCGGCGGCCCGAGGTCCACCGCGCCACCCGAGCCCAGCACCGCCAGCGGCCCCAGGACCTCGAACCGCACAGCACCGCCATCGCCACCCGGCCCCGTTATGGCCGGAGGCCGATGATGGCGACCAGCGCGGACGGCTGTCGCGCCCCCGGCGATCGCCCCCGCGGACCTTCCCATGCCGTCAAACTAGAACCGCCGCGCCGAGGCGAGCCGCCAAAACGTGCACCGGTCCTCGCCACATCCCGCACCCCCGAGGGCTATGTCGCGTAAGCGGCGCCCAGGCCGGCCTAGCGGTTCCGCAGCGTCCGGTAGGTGAAGTCGGTGAGGTAGTCGTTCAGGTGCAGCGACGCTTCGGTGGCCTTGGCCTCGTCGCCGTGGCAGATGGCCCGCAGGATGTCGCCGTGGAGGTCCGCCGCCTTGCGCAGGTCGGTCTTCTCGTCGTGCAGGTGCGCGAACCAGAACCGCCGGGACAGCCCCTGGAGCGGCGCCATCGTCAGCGAGAGGTACTCGTTGTGCGCGGCCTCGACGATCAGGTCGTGCGTCTGTTTGAGCAGCCCGCCGAACTCCTCGACGCTGCCGCCGTCGAACTCCGCGAGCACATCGGCGAGGGCGAGGATCCGCTCGCGCTGAGCGGTGGTGGCGCGGTGCGCGGCCAGGCGTACGGCGAGTTCCTCCACCGAACGGCGTAGCTCCAGCACCTTAAGCTGCGCCTCGATCGACGTCGGGGGGACGAACACCCCCTGGTTCGGGTGGATCTCGACCATCCGCTCCCGCGCGAGGCGCTGGAGTGCCTCGCGTACCGGGGTGCGGCCGAGCCCCGTGCGCTCCATCAGCCGCGCCTCGGAGACCAGTGTCCCCGGCGGCAGCTCCTGGAACGTGATCATCCGCTCGAGCACCTCGTAGGCGTGGTCGGCCTTGTTGGGCACGGCGTCCCTCCTGCTCCGGTCTGGGGTAGACACTACCTTGATCGGCCGTGTACAACCAGTACATGACTGATATATCGGCTTGGTCGCTGACGGACCCACACCCTGAACAGGGGCTTGACGTACTGGCGAAGGTCGATGTCCTGGTCGTCGGCGCCGGTGCGGCCGGGGTCGCGGCGGCGACGGTGGCGGCCGAGGCCGGTAGGTCCGTCCTGATCGTGGAGAGGTACGGCTTCGCGGGCGGCGCGGCGGTCGCGGGCATGTCGGGCACGATCTGCGGGCTGTACCTGGCCTCGGACAACGACCGGGAACCCCGCCAGGTCGTGGGCGGGTTCACCGAACGGTTCCGTCGGGAGCTGACACGCCGCGGCGGGCTGACCGCTCCCCAGATCTATGGCAAGACGTGGACGGTCGCACACGATCCGCTGGTGTGGCGGGAGACCGCGGACGCCCTGCTGGAACGCGCCGGGGTGAGGGTGCTGTTCCACACCGTGGTCACCGGGGTCGTCCTGGACGGCGTGACGCATCGCGGTGTCGTGGTGGAGTCCAACGCGGGCCGTGCCGTGGTCCTGGCCGATCGCACGATCGACGCGTCGGGCGACGCGGCGGTCGTCGCCCGCGCCGGCCATCGCTATACGTTCGGCGACGACGGCGTGATCCAGAACCCGACCATGTTCTTCCGGCTCGGGAACGTCGACGTCAGGCGGTTCACCGAGTTCTACGGTGCGGACGCGATCTGCCCACCGCACGTCACCGAGGCGATCATCGACGGACGCAACGCCGGTCTGAACCTGCCGCGGCAGAAGATCTGGATCTTCACGACGCCCCGGCCCGGTGAGCTGATGGTCAACGCGACCCGGCTCAGCGGGCGCGACGGCAGGATGCTCAACGTCATCGACCCGGCCGACTTCACCGAAGCCGAGATCCTGGGCCGGCGGCAGGTCCGCGACTACGCGCGGTTCATGATCGAGCGGTTCCCCGGCTGTGAGAACGCGTTCGTCGTCGACACCGGAGTCGAGGCCGGGATTCGCCAGACCCGCACCATCGCCGGGATCGAGCGGCTCACGAACGACGACGTACTCGCCGCGCGCAAGCGGGACGACGGGATCTGCCGGGTGCCGTGGCCCATCGAGCTGCACGCCGGGGACCGCCCGAAGCTGACATGGTTGCTGGACGACTACTACGAAGTCCCCTACGGCACGCTCGTTCCCGACCGCGGCGAGCACATCATCGTCGCCGGACGGTGCCTGTCCGCCGAGCACGAGGCACTCGCCTCGGCCCGCGTCACCGCGCAGTGCTTCGAATACGGTCACGCCGCCGCCATGGCCACCGTGCTCTCCCTCGACGGGGACATCCCCTACCGAGAGCTGCCCGGCGGTGAGGTCCGGGCCGCCATGGCCGCCAACGGCAGCGCCCTTTCCCTCAGCTGACAGGAGGAACACCCATGGAACGGCTACGGAGCAACTTCGAGCCCGGAACGACGCGCTGGGCCGTACGTCGCGCGCAGTGGAGCGCGATGGGCATCAGCGTCGAAGACCAGCAGAAACCCAAGATCGCTGTGGTCAACACGTCGTCGAAGCTGTCGGTGTGCTTCGCGCATCTGGACGATGTGGCGACAGTGGTCGCCGACGCGATCCGCGCCGCCGGCGGTCTGCCTCTGGAGATTCGCACCACCGCGCCCAGCGACTTCGTCACCAGCGCCGGCCGCAAGGCGCGTTACCTGATGCCGACCCGGGACCTCGTGGTCAACGACGTCGAGGCGGCGGTGGAGGGCGCGCAACTCGACGGCATGGTGCTGCTCTCCAGCTGCGACAAGACGACCCCGGCCCACCTGATGGCCTCGGCCCGCCTCGACCTGCCCGCCATCGTCGTCATCGGCGGCTATCAGCGCGGCGGCACCTATGCGGGTTGCTCGGTCGACATCGACTCGGTGTACGAGTCCGTCGGCGCGGTCGCGTCCGGGCGGCTGAAGGTCGATGAGCTGGCCGAACTCGCCGACAGCGCGATCAAGGGGCCGGGGGTGTGCGCCGGCCTCGCGACCGCGAACACCATGCACGTGCTCGCCGAGGCGCTCGGCATGACCATGCCGGGTTCGGCGCCCGTACGCGCGAACTCCGAAGCGATGCTGGAACGCGCCTCGGCCGCGGGGCGGCGCATCGTCGACCTGGTACGCGAGGGGTTCACGGCCCGGCAGGTGCTGACCCGGGAGGCCGTCGAGAACGCGATCGAGGTCGCACTCGCGCTCGGCGGTTCGGTGAACTGCATCCGCCACCTCGCCGCCGTCGCCGCCGAGGCCGACCTGGATCTGGACGTGGTGGCGCTGTTCGAGGAGAAGGGGCGCACCGCCAAGCAACTCGCCGCCATCCGCCCGAACGGGACGCACCAGGTATGGGACCTCGACGAGGCCGGCGGCGTACGGACCGTGCTCCGCGCCCTCGAACCACGCCTGCACACGGGCGCCCGCACGGTGGCCGGCCGTACCGTCGCCGACCTCATCGCCGAGGCCCCGGAACCGGACGGTGACGTGGTGCACGCGCTGAGCCGGCCCGTCGCCGACGAGCCGGGGCTGGTGATCCTGCGCGGTTCGCTGGCACCCGACGGAGCGATCGTGAAGGTCGCGGGTGTGGGCGGTGCGCGGCGGCGGTTCTCCGGCCCCGCCAAGGTCTTCGCGGGCGAGGACGACGCCATCGCCGCTCTGGGGGAAGGCGCCATCGAGCCGGGCGACGTCATCGTGCTGCGGGGAATGGGCCCGCGGGGCGGCCCGGGCACGGTGTTCGCCGCGAGTTTCGTCGCGGCTCTCAACGGCGCCGGGCTGGGCGGCCGGGTCGCGGTCGTCACCGACGGCGAGCTGTCGGGGCTCAACCACGGGCTCGTCGTCGGCCAGGTCATGCCCGAGGCGGCCGATGGCGGACCTCTCGCGGGAGTGCGCGACGGCGACGCGATCAGCATCGATCTCGACGCGCGGACCGTCGACGCCGCCCCCCTGCGTCAGGGCGAGCCCGTCACCGCGGGCGATCCGGGAGCAGAGCGCGGCTGGCTCGGGCAGTACGCGGCCCTGGTCGGCCCCATCCAGCAGGGCGCGGTCCTCCGCCGGCCCCGGCGCCGCTGAGCCCATCCACCTTGAACGGGAGACGTTTCATGGCCCACACCCCAGGCCAGGCGCGCCGCGCCGGGATCGCGGCGCTCGTCGGCACCACCCTGGAGTGGTATGACTTCCTGGTCTACGGCACCGCCGCCGCCCTCGTCCTGAACAAACTGTTCTTCCCCTCGGTGAGCTCGACGGCGGGCACCCTCGCCACGTTCGCCACGTACGCCGTGGGGTTCCTCGCCCGGCCGCTGGGCGGGATGGTGCTGGGCAGCATGGGCGACCGGCTCGGCCGCAAGACCATGCTGATCGCGACCCTCCTGATGATGGGCACGGCCACCACGCTCATCGGTCTGCTGCCCACCTACTCCTCCATCGGGATGTGGGCGCCGCTGCTGCTCATCGTGCTACGGCTGGTGCAGGGGTTCGGCGCCGGTGGCGAGTACGCCGGCGCGGTCGTCTTCTCGGTCGAGTACGGGGACCAGCGGCGGCGCGGCCTGGCCGGCGCGTGGGCGCCGGCCGGGTACGCGCTCGCGACCCTCCTGGCCACCGGGGTCTTCCAGCTGCTCATCCTGATGCCCGACGCGCAGTTCCGCGCCTGGGGCTGGCGGGTGCCCTTCCTGCTCGGCGCCCTCGTCCTCGCCATCGGTTACGTCCTGCGCCGAGGTATCCATGAGACCCCCGCGTTCGAGGCCGCCCGGCGTTCCGAACAGCCCGAGGTCTCGCTGCTGGCGGCGCTGCGCCGTCACCCGCGCAACTTCCTGGTCGTCGTGGGCGCACGGTTCGCCGAGAACGGGTTCGCCTACCTGTTCCCGGTGTTCGCGGTGTCGTTCCTCGCCCACCAACTGCACGCGCCGGAGTCCGTGGGCCTGGTCGCGGTCATCGTCGCGTCAGTCGTGCAGATCGCGGCCATCCCGCTGTTCGCCTGGCTCTCCGACCGCTGGGGCCGCCGCCCCGTCTACGCCGTAGGGGCCATCGCCTCCCTGGCCTGGAGCGCGCCGTTCTTCCTCATCCTGGACACCCTCTCCCCCGTCGCGATCACGCTGGCCTTCGTGGTCGGACTCGGCATCTGCTATCCGGCCATGCTGGCGCCGCAGGCGGCCTGGTTCGCCGAGCTGTTCGACACCAGGACCCGCCTCGCCGGTTTCGCCTTCGCCCGTGAGATCGGATCGGTCCTGGCCGGCGGGTTCCTGCCGCTCATAGCGACCGCGCTGCTCACCTGGTCCGGGCACTGGTGGCCGGTCGTCGTCTATCTGGGCCTGCTCACCGCGCTCACCCTGGTGGCACTGCTCGTGGGACCGGAGACACGACGGTCCGGCCTCGAGCCGGCGCCGCGGCCGGATTCGGCGCCCGCCCCGGCCGCTCATCGGCCCGGATGACCCGCGGCTCCGTCATCGCGGCGAGGGCTACGTCCCCGTGGCGAAGGCCGTCAGTCCCATCTGGTCCCGGCGGGCACCCGGAAGGTGGTGTTGATCCGGTTGAAGAAGTTGGTGATCGCCACCATCAGCACCAGGGACCCGAGCTGCCGTTCGTCGTAGTGCCCGCGTGCCTCGGCCCAGATCTCGTCGGTGACCGCGCCGGGCCGGTCGGAGAGCCGGGTCGCCGCCTCGGCGAGCGCCAGAGCGGCCCGCTCGGCGTCGTCGAAGAGCGGGTTCTCGTACCAGGCGGCGACGGCGACCAGCTTCTCGGAGCCGACACCGGCCTTGGCCGCGCTCGCGGCGCCGGCGTCGACACAGGCGCTGCAGCCGTTGATCTGGCTCACGCGCAGATGCACCAGCTCAAGCGTCTGACGCGGTACTCCGCCGGTGTACACCTCCTTGAAGAGGTGCTGGACGGCCGGCGTGATGTCGGGTCGGCTGGTCGCGTTCTGGATGCGTGCCGTCATGTCTCCCCCAGGGAACGGGTCGATCGGTGGACGGCACTACGACGTCCGGCCACGGCGGAAGGTAACGCCGGCCCGGGCGTTACCTCAGCGGCGCGTGACGCGTCCTGGTAGTGACACCGCCGTACGCCGAGGAGGACCGTGACCGAAGAGGACGAGCTCGCCGCGGAGTTCCAGACCCAGCGCTCCTATCTCCACGCGATCGCGTTCCGGATGCTCGGCTCGCACGCCGACGCGGACGACGCCGTCCAGGAGGCGTGGCTGCGGCTCGCGCGCACCGGCGGCGGTGGCATCGAGGACCTGCGCGGCTGGCTCACCACGGTGACCAGCCGGATCTGCCTGGACACACTTCGCAGGCGCGGGGTGCGGGGCGAGCAGCCACTCGAACTCGAGGTCGGCGCGCTCGCCTGGGACGCGGCCGGGGGCTCCCGGGTCGATCCGGAGGAGGAGGCCGTCCTCGCCGACTCCCTCGCCCTCGCGCTGTACGTCGTCATGGACGCCCTCACCCCGGCGGAACGGGTGGCGTTCGTGCTCCACGACGTCTTCGAGGTCCCGTTCGACGCGATCGCGGCCGTCCTCGGCCGGAGTACGGCGGCCGCCAAGATGCTCGCCAGCCGGGCGCGGGGGCGCCTGCGGCCGGGCACGCCCCCGGCCGATGCCCATGCCGCGGCCCGGGACGTCGTGGACGCGTTCCTCGCGGCGGCCGGCCGGGGCGACGTCGCCACGTTGCTGACCATGCTCGCGCCCGAGGTCGAGCTACGGACGCAGAGTCCCGAGGGGCCCACCGTCATCCGCGGCGCGGACCGGGTCGCGGCCACGGCGAGCACGTACGCACGCCGGGACGCGCTCGCGCATCCGGCACTGGTGGACGGCGTCCCGGGCGTTCTCATCACCGTCGGCGGGCGACCGGTCACGGTCCTGGCCTTCACGGTCGTGAACGGTGTGATCACCACGATCCTCGGACTGACCGCCCCGACCCGGCTGGGCCAGATCGTCCCATCCTGGGCTACATGACCACACCGGCCGGTCCGGGAGAGTCCGGCCGTCAGCGACGCCCGGCGGTGTCGTCGCGGACGACGGCCCCGGCCTGGACGACCATGGGCATGTGCTCGGCCGGAGCGGCGAGGACGCCGATGTCCCGGAGGGGATCCGCGTCGAGGACGACCAGGTCGGCGTGGGCACCGACGGCGAGGGTGCCGATCTGCTCTTCCTGGTCGAGGAGACGGGCGGCGTTGCCGGTGGCGGAGCGGATGATGTCGATGGGCTCCTGGACCTCGGCGCGGATGCGCCACTCTCGACTCTGGTGGCCGTGCATACCGCCAAGCAGGTCGGAGCCGTAGACGATCGTGACGCCCGCGCGGTGGGCGCGTTCGAGGGCGGCCAGGCCCGCGTGCAGCACTTCGTCGACCTTGCGCCAGCTGCCCTCGGGCAGACCGAACCGGCGGCCTTCTTCCTTCAGGGCCCAGTAGGTGACCAATGTGGGGACGAGGAAGGCGTCCCGCTCCAGGAGGAGCCGGACGCTGCGGTCGTCGATCAGGTTGCCGTGCTCGATGGAGCGGACACCGGCCTCCAGGGCCCGGTTGACGGCGCGGGCGCTGTAGGCATGGGCGGCGACGTAGCGGTTGAACGCCTCGGCCTCCTGCACCGCGGCGCGCAGTTCGTCCATCGAGTACTGGGTGGAGTCGATCCGGTCGGTAGGCGAGGCGACTCCGCCGGAGGCCATGACCTTGAGGTGGTGGCCGCCCTTGCGCAGTTCGTCGCGGGCGGCGGCGCGTACCGCGTCCACGCCGTCGGCGATCCTGCAGTGGTCGCCGCAGCAGGGGTGTTCGTCGCGAAGGTGCGCGCCGGGGCCGCGGTGGTCGCCGTGACCACCGGTCTGGGAGAGCGCCCGCCCGCCGAAGGCCAGCCGGGGACCACGGATGGCGCCCTCGGCCTGGGCGGCGGCGATGCCGTGGTCGGCGCCGGCCATGTCGCGGACGGTGGTGAAGCCGCGGTCCAGCATGCCGCTCATGATCTTGGCCGCGTAGGCGCCGACGTAGAGCGGGGAGGTGGTGGCGAGCGAGGCGAGATGGGCGGTGATGGCGGTGACGTGGACGTGCGCGTCGATCAGCCCGGGCAGGACGTAGGCACCGCGCAGGTCGTGCACCTCGGCGCGCTCCGGGGCGGTCAGGCGGGGGCCGGTCTCGGCGATCCGCCCGTCGACGGCGAGCAGATCGCCCTCGGTGTAGTCGCCGCTGATCGGATCGAGGAGGTGGGCGTTGCGCAGCATCAGGGCGGCGCTCGAACCGGTGGTGCTGGTCACGAAGAGAGTGCTCCTTGCTCGGTGTCGGAGAAGAAGGCGTAGCAGGCCAGCGCGTACATCATCACGCGGCGGCGGCCGATGCGGTCGGCGAGCACGCCGGTGAGACCGGCGACCAGCAGGTAGCCGAAGGCGCTGGACGAGGCGAGCATGCCGGGCCGGACGCCGCCCAGGTGCCACAGCTCCTTGGTGCTGGGCATCAGAAACGAGACGACCGCGGCGTCCATGCCGTCGAAGGTGTAGCCGAGCCCGCCGATCAGCAGAAGGAGGTAGTGCGGCCGGGACAGCGGGAGTCTGTCCACGCGTGCGAGGAGGTTCATCAGCGCACCTCTCGACGATGGGGGCATGGGAGGGACGGCGAGAGTCCGAGTGAGCTGCAATATACGTTGCATGGTTCGCTGTGAGCAATAGTCACTGCAATGCCGTCTGGACACGGCGGCGTACGATGCAGATCGCCCGCGAGGGCGCCGAGACCGAGGGGGAGCCCGGTGGAAGGGACCGAGGAGTCCGAAGGAGCCGACGGCTCGGCCTCCGCCGTCGTGGCGGAGTGGCTGCGCGAGCGCGCCTCCCGGTTCTCGCTGAGCCCCAAGGCGCGGGCCGTCCTGGAGGTGCTGGCGACCCAGCCGCGGATGAGCACCTACGGCTCCACCCAGCAGATCGCCAGCGCCGCCGCGGTGAACGTCGCGACCGTGACCCGCGCCGCACAGGCGCTCGGCTTCTCCGGCTGGCCCGCCCTCCAGACCGAGCTGCGGGCCCGCTACCTGACCTCGCTGAGCGTGCCCGAGATCGCCGCCGAGCACCGCGCGCCCCAGAGCGGGGTGTTCGCCGATTCCCTGCGCCGTGACCTGGAGTCGGTCGCGCTCGCCGGGCGGCACCTCGACCCGGCGGTCGCCGAACACATGGTGGAGGCGATCGCCGCCGCCCGCCGCACGCTGGTGATCGCCGAGGGCAGCTACGCCACGATCGGCCTGGCGCTGGTGCACAACGCGGTGCTGGCGGGCTACCCGGTCGAACTGCTCGGCGGCTACGGCAAGTCGGACATGCTCAACGCCCTGGCCGACGTCGGCCCGCAGGACACCGTGATCGCGATCAGCCTCTGGCGGCTGTACGCGAAGACGGTCCGCTCGGCGCAGGTCGCACGCGAACGCGGCGCCACGGTGTGCACCATCACCGACTCGGCCAGCACCCCGCTCGCCGACGCCGCGCACCACGTCCTGGTGGTGCCCGCCGAAGGCGCGGCCTTCTTCCCGGCCCTGACCGCCGCCGTCTCCGTCGCCCAGGCCCTCTGCGCCCAGCTCGCCGCCCGCGACCCCGCCCGTACGACCGAGAGCCTGCGCCGCTCCGAAGAGCTCTGGGAGCGCTTCGGCGTCCTGCACGTCCCGCGCGCCCCCCGGAGCACCCGGAATCCCGGCTGAGGATGTCCCGCCGACACGTAACCGGCCCCGCACGCCGTTGTGCGGGGCCGGTGGCTCGGTGGGCGGATCAGCCCATGTGCGGGTAGCGGTGACCGGTCGGCGGCACGAACGTCTCCTTGATGGTGCGGGTGGACGTCCAGCGCAGCAGGTTCTGGGCGGAGCCGGCCTTGTCGTTCGTGCCCGAGGCGCGTCCGCCGCCGAAGGGCTGCTGGCCGACGACCGCGCCGGTGGGCTTGTCGTTGATGTAGAAGTTGCCGGCGGCGAACCGCAGCACCTCGGTGGCGCGGGCGATCGCGGCCCGGTCACGGGCGAAGATCGTCCCGGTCAGCGCGTACGGGCTGACCGACTCCATCTGGGCGAGCATCGGCTCGAAGTCGTCGTCGTCGTAGACGTGGACGGCCAGGATGGGCCCGAAGAACTCGCTGCGGAACACCTCGTGCCCAGGGTCGTCGCAGACCAGGACCGTCGGGCGGACGAAGTAGCCCTCCCGGTCATCGCAGGTGCCGCCCGCGAGGACGTCGATGGCCGGGTCCTGGGCGGCGCGCTCCAGGACGTCCCGGAGCCGGCCGAAGGACCTGGCGTCGATCACCGCGCCGCCGAAGTTTCGCAGGTCGCGCACGTCCCCCATGGTCAGCGCCTCGGTCTCGGCGACCAGTTCGTCCCTGATCCGCCCCCACAGGGAACGCGGCACGTAGGCGCGGGAGGCGGCCGAGCACTTCTGCCCCTGGTACTCGAACGCGCCGCGGATCAGCGCGGTGAGCAGGGCGGCCGGGTCCGCCGAGGAGTGCGCGACGACGAAGTCCTTGCCCCCGGTCTCGCCGACCAGACGCGGATAGGAGCGGTAGCCGGCGAGGTTCTCCCCAACGGTGCGCCACAGGTGCTGGAAGGTCGCGGTCGAGCCGGTGAAGTGCACGCCCGCCAGGTCGGGGTCGGCCAGCACGACGTCGGAGACGGCGCGGCCGTCCCCGGTGAGCATGGTGATGACGCCGGGCGGCAGCCCGGCCTCCTCCAGCAGCCGCAGGGTGAAGTGCGCGGCGAACTGCTGGGTGGGCGAGGGCTTCCAGATCACCGTGTTGCCCATGAGCGCGGGCGCGGTCGGCAGGTTCGCGGCGATCGCGGTGAAGTTGAACGGGGTGACCGCGTAGACGAAGCCCTCCAGGGGCCGGTGGTCGGCGCGGTTCCACACGCCGGGCGACGAGACGGGCTGCTCGGCCAGGATCTGCCGGGCGAAGTGAACGTTGAACCGCCAGAAGTCGGCCAGCTCGCAGGGCGCGTCGATCTCGGCCTGCTGGGCGGTCTTCGACTGACCCAGCATGGTGGCGGCGGCGATCTTCTCCCGCCAGGGCCCCGACAGCAGGTCGGCGGCTCGCAGCAGAATCGCCGCCCGGTCGTCGAAATCGAGGGCCCGCCAGCCGGGGGCGGCCCGGCGGGCGGCGTCCAGCGCGGCCCGCGCGTCGGCGTGGTCGGCGTTCGCGGTGGTGCCCAGCACCTCCCGGTGGCTGTGCGGCTGGACGACCGGGAACCGCTCGCCGCCGCCCATCCGCTCCCTGCCGTCGATCGTGCAGGTCAGCTCGGCGCCGCCGGCCGACAGGGCGGCCAGCTCGGCCTCCAGCCGGGCACGCTCGGGGCTGCCGGGCCGGTAGTCGTGCACCGGCTCGTTGGCCGGTGCGGGCACGCGGGTGATGGCGTCCATGGGGAGTCTCCCGGGGTTCAGTGGCGGGTGGTGAACGAACGCAGGAAGAAGGCGAGGTTCGCCGGCCGCTCGGCCAGGCGGCGCATGAAGTAGCCGTACCAGTCGGCGCCGTACGGCACGTAGGCGCGGATCCGCCGCCGCTCGGCGGCCAGCCGGCGCTGCTCCGCGTCGCGGATTCCGTACAGCATCTGGAACTCGTAGGCGCTCGGCGAACGGCCGTACCTGGCGGCGAGCCGGACGGCCAGCTCGATCATCCGCGGGTCGTGCGAGCCGATCATCGGGTAGCCGTCCCCGGCCATGAGGATCCGCAGGCAGCGCGCGTAGGCCAGGTCCACCTCCCGCCTGCTCTGGTAGGCCACGGAGGCGGGTTCGCGGTAGGCGCCCTTGACCAGGCGCACCCGCGACCCTTCGACGGCCAGTGCCCGTGCGTCGTCCTCGGTGCGCCGCAGGTACGCCTGCAGGACGGCGCCCGTCCGCGGGAAGTCGCGGCGCAACTCGGCGAGGATCGTCAGGGTGGAGTCGACGGTGGTGTGGTCCTCCATGTCGAGCGTGACGGTGGTGCCGATCGCCTCGGCGGCCTCGCACACCCGGCGGGCGCCCGCCAGGGCGAGGTCGTGGCCGCCGGGCAGACCCTGGCCGAACGCCGACAGCTTCACCGAGACCTCGGCGTGCCCGCCCAGCCCCTCGCGGCCGAGCGCCTCCAGCAGCCCGAGGTAGGCGTCGCGGTTGCGGTGGGCCTGGGCCGCGTCGGTGATGTCCTCGCCCAGGTGGTCGAGCGTGGCGTCGATGCCGTGGGCGGTGAGCGCCCGGACGGCCTCCAGCGCCTCGGGCAGCCCGTCCCCGGCGACGAAGCGGTCGACGACGGGCCGGGTCACGGCGGCCCCGCTGACGAGCCGGCGTATCCGGTCACTGCGCGAGGCGGCGAGCAAGGCAGGGCCCAACACCGGTGACCTCCCAGGTCGAGCAGTGAATGTCGGTGCCCTCGAAGCTACGGTCCGCCTCGGCGCTGCCACCATCGACAGCGGTCACGACCCTGGCCGCCGCTCCTTGTACATTTGTATGAGATGAGCGACTACCAGGGCCTGGTGGACGAGGTCTCGGCCCTCCTCCAGGCGCCGGTCACCCTGGAGGACCGGGAGTTCACGCTCATCGCCTTCAGCTCCCACGACGACGACCTCGACCCGGTACGCACGCGCTCGATCCTGCGCCGCCGCTCCTCTCCGGCGGTACGCGCCTGGTTCGAGGGCTTCGGGATCGCGCGCGCGACCGGCCCGACCCGTACCCCCGCCGACCCCGCGGCAGGGGTCCGCGCGCGGCTGTGCGTGCCCGCCCGGCACGAGGGCGCCGTCTACGGCTACCTGTGGCTGCTGGACGACGGCACCGTCGATCCCGGCGATCCCCGCATGACCCGGGTGATGGCCCTGGCGACCCGGGCCGGAGAGCTGCTGGCCGCCGATACCTGGCAGAGAGAGGCCGCCCCGCGGGCGTTCGCGGCGCTGCTGTCGGGCTCGGCCACGGACCGCGCCGAGGCCGCCCGCACCCTCGGGGCGCTGCGGCACCCGGCGGCGGCGTCCGCGTCCGTCACCGTCGTCTGGGCGAGCCCCGCCCCGCCGTTCACCGTCGGCCGGATCCCGCACGACGTGCCGGCCCATCGGAGCCCGGGTGGCCTGGCACTCCTCGTGCCGCTCCCGGACGCCGCCGACACCGCAGCCGCTCGGGCGATCGCCACCGGGCTGCTCGAACCGGCCGCCGGCTCCCCCCGGACACTCGCGGGAGTGGGCGGCGCCAAGACGGACCTGTCCGATGTGCCCCGCTCATGGCAAGAGGCCCGGCTGGCCGTACGGGCGGCGCGCGCCGAACCCCGGCTGGGACCGGTGGCCTGCTGGGACGAGCTCGGCGCCTACCGGCTGATCGCCGCGCCCCCGATGGCGACCCCCGCGGCACCGCCCGCCGACCCCGCTCTGGTGCCGCTCCTGGACCCCGCGCGCGCCGACCTCCTGCACACGGCCGAGACCTACCTGGACCAGGCCGGGCACGCCCAGCGCACCGCCGAGGCCCTGTCGGTGCACCGGCAGACCCTGTACTACCGCCTGTCCAGGATCAAGGCACTGACCGGCCTCGACCTGGACTCCGGGGCCGACCGCCTCCTGCTGCACCTGGCCATCAAGACCTTCCGCCTGGCCACCGCCCCCGACGACCCGGCGAACGACTGACCGCCAGGCCGGTCACCCGGTCGACACCGGCAGGTACGACGGACCGCGCAGGTTGATGCGGCCGTTCCACCTCACCTCACCGTCCTGTGCCAGGCGCGGGAAGCGGGCGGTCATCCGTTCGAAGACGATGCCGGCCTCCATCCGCGCGAGGGACGCGCCGAGGCAGTGGTGCGGACCCGCGCCGAAGGACACGTGCTGGCGGGCGTTCTCGCGGTTCAGCCGCAGCTCTCCGGCGTCCGGCCCCCAGAAACGCTCGTCCCTGTTGGCCGAGGCGAGACTCGCCGTGACGAACGCGCCCGCAGGGATCTCGACGCCCCCGACCGTGACCGGTTCGACGGTGATACGCCGGCTCGCCTGCACCGGGCTGTCGTAGCGCAGCATCTCCTCCACGGCGTTCGCGACCAGACCGGGATCGTCGCGCAACAGCGCCGTCTGCCCGGGATCGCGCAGAAGGGCGAGCGTTCCGCCCCCGATGAGGCTCACCGTCGTCTCGTGGCCCGCGATGTACAGCAGCAGGGTCTGGGCGATGAGCTCGTCCTCGTCCAGCACGTCGCCCTCGTCCTCGGCGTTGATGAGGGCGGTGAGCAGGTCGTCCGCGGGGTTCTCCCGCTTCCACGCGATCATCTCCGCGGCGATGCCGCCGAGTTCGTGGTCGGCCGACACGATCGCCGAGACCAGGTCGGGGTCGGCGACCGGTTCGAGGGAACGCACGACGACGCCGGTCAGCTCCCGGATCCGCTCATGGTCGGAGGAGGGCGTGCCGAGCATCTTGGCGATCACCGCGAAGGGCAGCGGGAACGCGAGGGACTCGATGAGGTCGACGTGGCGGGCGCGGGCCATCGCGTCGAGCATTCCGTCGACCAGGTCGACGACCTGAGGCCGCAGCGCTCGTAGCGCACGGGGGGTGAACGCCTTCGAGACGAGCCGGCGCAGGCGGGTGTGGTCCGGCGGGTCCCGGTCCAGCATGGACCGTCCGTCGAACCGCGGCATCTGGTCGCCGTACGTGGCCTCCCGCATCTCTCGGAGAGGGTTGCCCTCGGCCACGTTGCGCTCCTCGACCGAGAGTCCGGCCCGCAGCAGCCACGAGACGTCCTCGTACCGGGTGAGCAGCCAGAACCCGAGGGGGTGCCGATGCACCGGCGCGTGCTCGCGCATCTCGGCGTAGTGCGGATACGGATCGTCAGTGAAGCCAGGCGCGAACGGGTCGAAGACGGGCTCGGTAGGCGGGCTTTCGGTCATGGCTGGGTCCCTTCTCCTCATACCGCGAGCGGCCGGACTGGGTTCGGTTTCGGGTTCGGGTGAGGTCGACGCCGGTGGCGGCGCGTACGGCCCGGTGGAGCCGGGCGGTGCCCTCCGCGACGGCGGGGTGGTCGGCGTACGCGTCCAGCAGGCGTTTCAGGTCCGGATGGATCTCGGCGACCTCGTCGAGGACCGCCACGACCGACGCCTCCGGGTCGGCGGGAGGCGCCTCGATCAAGGCGTCCAGCCGGGCCTCGGCGGTGGTGTGGAAACGCCGCTGGACGTCTCGCAGAAGGTCGTCGAGGCCGCCGAACTCCGTCTCGATCGCGGACCGCCACTCGGCGAGCGCCCCCGGCCCGTTCCTCGCGAAGTCCCCGGCGACATCGTGCACAAGCCGGTACCTGCGCCGAGCTTGCTCCCATCCGGCCACGGTGATCACCTACTCTTTGAATGTCACATACGCTGTGTATGTCATTAGACTCACCGTATGTCACCTGTCAAGAGCCGGCGCGAGGCCTACTCCGAAGCGACCAGGGCCGCGATCCTGGCCGAGGCGACCACGCTGTTCGCGGAGCGTGGGTACGCCGCGACGTCCCTGGAGCACGTCGCGTCGGCCACCCGGGTGACCCGTGGCGCCGTTTACCACCACTTCGCCGACAAGCAGGCGCTCTTCGAGGCCGTGCTCGACGCCCAGGAGAAGCAGGCGATCGACGAGATCGCCGCGGCGGCGACCGCGACGGATCCGTGGGATGCGGCACTGCTCGCCCTGGACGCCTTCCTGGACAAGTGCTGCGATCCGGCGTACGGCCGGCTGGTGTGGCAGGAGGGGCCGACCGCGCTGGGATGGAAGCGCTGGCGCGAATGCGAGGAGAAGTACGCCTACGGGCTCGTCGAACGGTTCGTTCACGCCCTCATCGACGCGGGCTACCTCGAAGGCCGGGCGGTCGAGACCACGATTCGCTTCTCGTTCTGGATCCTCGGCGGAGCCGGCCTGGCCCTGGCCGACGCCACCGACGAGGACAAGCCCCGCATACGCGACGAATGGTCCTACATCATCCGGCGGACCCTCAACGCCCTGCGGCTCAAGTAAGTCGTCGTCTCATGGGCCGGCACCACGGTCAGCAGCCCTTGAAGCGGTCGTCGGCGGACCAGCCGGTGTTGGCCCAGGCCCGCGGCGCCGCCGGGGTGAAGCCGGGGAACGACTTCGCCAGCCGGGTGAGCACCCAGTGGGTGAAGCGCGCGGCACCCTGCGGGCAGGTGTGGATGCCGTCGGTGCTGCGGTCGGCCTTGCCGTCCCTGACCCGCCGGTAGGTGCTCCCCCACACCGCGCGGGCGTCGAGCACACCGGCCTTCCCGGAGGACCCCGCCGCGACCGCGCGGGCGGCGTCCGGGGCGCGGTTCAGATCGGGCATGTGCGGCCGGTAGAAGTCGTCGGGCCTGATCGGCGGCGCGGTGACGAATACCAGCCTCGCGCCGGCCCCGCTCACCGTGGTCAGCAGCCTGCCGTACGCGGCCCGCTGCTCCTGCCGGCTGCCCCAGTCGTACGTGGTGAGCTGGTAGATCACCACGGTGGGCCGGGCGGAGGTGATCTGCCCGGGCAGCTTCGTCCAGTTCTTGTCGGAGAACGGTCCGACGACGTTCCCGCCGCCGTCGGCGGCGATCGACGCGAACTCGACACCACTGGCCTTGAAGGCGGCGGCCAGCGGCAGCGCCTCACCCGCGGCGATGGAGTCGCCGAGGAAGAGCACCTTGGACAGGCCCGAGCCGGAGGCGGAGGGGGCACCGGTCGCGGACGAGCGGCCGGAGCAGGCGGTGGTCAGCAGGATCAGGCCGGTCAGCCCGAGGATGAGGCTTCGTGTCTTGGTCATGGCCTCGACGGTGCCGCCGCCGTGTCCCGGCGCCTGCGCCGTCGTGTCGCGGTTGTGTCGCAGGAGAACGCCGCCGCCGTCGAACCGGCCCGGCCCCGCCCATACTGGACGGGTGCCGGCGATTCTGCTCATCGAGGACGATCCCCTGGTACGGCGCGGGCTCCAGCTCGCACTGTCCAGGCACGGCCACGACGTCCGCACCGCCGATACCGGCGAGGACGGTCTCGCTGAGCTGCGCTCGTCGATGCCGGACCTCGTGGTGCTCGACCTCATGCTGCCGGGCATCGACGGATTCGAGGTGTGCCGCCGGATCCGGGCGGCCGGCGAGATACCGGTGATCATCCTCACCGCACGGGGCGACGACTTCGACGTCGTCGGCGGCCTGGAGGCGGGCGCGGACGACTACGTCGTCAAGCCGGCCCGGCCCACCGTGCTCGACGCGCGGATCCGCGCCGTGCTGCGCCGCAGCACGGGCGCCTCCGACGGCGTACGGGTGCACCGCGACCTGCGCATCGACACCACCGCGCTGACGGTGTCGCTGCACGGCAGGCCGGTGACGCTGACGCCGACCGAGCTCCGGCTGCTGCTGACCCTGTCGCGGGCTCCGGGGCGGGTGTTCACCCGGCAGCGGCTGCTGGAGGAAGTGTGGGAGCACGACTACCTCGGTGACTCCCGGCTGGTCGACAACTGCGTGCAGCGGCTGCGGGCGAAGATCGAGGCCGATCCCGCGACTCCGGCGTACGTGCAGACCGTGCGCGGGTTCGGCTACCGGTTCGGACCGGTATGACCAGGCAGCTGTGGCCGCGCGGGCTGCGTGCCCGGCTGGTCGTCGCCTTCGTGCTGGTGACCGTGCTCGGTGCCACTGCGGCGGCCTGGTCGAGCGCCGGATCGGCGAGCACCGCGCTGGTCGCCTCGGCGCAGCGCCGGCTTACCGAGACCATCGCCGGGCAGATCCGCGCGATCACTCCCCAGCTGACCTATCCGCCGGACCAGGGCACCCTCGACCGGCTGCGCGCGGCCGTCGGCGCGAACACCCTGGTGACCTACCGGAACCTCAGGTCCGCGGATGGTACCGGCACCGGGCTGGTCACCGATGCGCTGCGCACCGCCGTACGCGCCCGGAACCGGCTGGTCACGCAGCGGATCACCGCCAAGGGCAGGCCCTGGCTGCTGGTCGGCGCGCCCATCATGATCACCGCGTCGGACGGCGCGCGCACTCCGTCCGGCATCGAGGTGTACGCCGTGCGCGACCTCAGCGGGGTCGAGCGGCAGGTGGACGGCCTCGCCAGGTCCGCGGCCGGCACCGCCGCGCTGGCGCTGCCGCTGGCGATGCTGCTGGCGCTGCTGGCCGCGGGCAGCGTGCTGCGCCCGGTGCGCGAGCTCCGCGACACCGCCCGCCGGCTGGCCGCCGGCGACCTCGATGCGCGGTCGCCGCCCCAGGGCGCCGACGAGCTGGCCGAACTCACCGTCACCATCAACGAGATGGCCGCGTCGGTGCAGGCGTCGATGGCGGCGATGCGGCGGATGCAGGCCGACGCCAGGAGGTTCGCCGCCGACGTCTCCCACGAGCTGCGGACCCCGCTGAGCACGCTGACGGCGGTCGTGGAGGTGCTGGCGACCGTGACCGATGAGATGGAGCCGGACGCACGCGAGTCCGCGCAGCTGGCGATCACCGAGACCCACCGGCTTGTCCGGCTCGTCGAGGACCTGATGGAGGTGTCCCGCTTCGACGCCGGCACCGTCCGGCTGCGGGTGGAGGAGGTCGACGTGGCCCGCGCCGTACGGGACTGCCTGCGTACCCGAGGCTGGCTGGACCGGGTCGGCCTGATGGCGCCGGAGGAGATCCTGCTGCGGGTGGACCGGCGCCGGCTGGACGTCATCGTGGCCAATCTGGTCGGGAACGCCTTGCGGCACGGCGAGCCGCCGGTGCGCGTCCGCGTCTCGGCGTCACGGGAGCAGGTGCGGATCGAGGTCACCGACGGCGGACCGGGGTTGCCCGAACGCGTGCTGCCGCACGTGTTCGACCGCTTCTACAAGGCCGACGCCGCTCGCACCCGTACCCCGGGCAGCGGGCTCGGGCTGGCGATCGCGCTGGAGAACGCCCGCCTGCACGGCGGCGACCTCACCGCGGGCAACGCCGACGGCGGCGGCGCGCGGTTCGTCCTGGAGCTGCCGCGGGATCTGGAGGACCGGTGAAGCGGATCTGGTGGGCGGCGGCGGTGCTGCTGCTGCTGGTCGCGGGCTGTGGAGTGCGCCCTTCCGGGGTGACCGACGGGGGCCGGGCCCCGACGGGCGTGGCGGCCGGGGTGACGCTGTACTTCGTCGACGCGCGAGGCGCGCTCCGGCCGCAGCCGCGGCGAACCGGCCACCTGGGCACGATCTCCGAGGCGATGTCGTTGCTGCTGTCGGCGGGGCCCCACGAATCGGGCCTGCACACGGAGCTCCCCCCGAACGCGACGACACAGGTCGTCGTGACCACCGCGCCGGGCCTCATCCGGCTCATGGTGCCCCTGTCGATTCACGAGGTGACCCCGCTGGGCATCGACCAGATCGTCTGCACGGCACTGGACGTCCACGTACGGAGCGGCGGGCCGCGGAGCACGAAGGTGCAGATCCGTTTCACCCTGACCACCTCGGAGTCGGCCAAGCGGCGGACCTGCCCGCTGTTCAGGTGACCCGCTGTTCAGGTGACCCGCTTTCGGGTGATCAGCCGAGCCTGCCGATGTCGACGGTGGGCGGGGCCGGAGCGGGCAGCGCCGACCACAGCAGGGCCAGCCCGACCATGACCGCCGCGAACGCGAGCACCCCGCTCCGCCCCCTGGCCCACGTGGCGCGGAACCGGATCGGGTCCTCGATCAGGTATTTCGACAGCGCGGCGAGACCGATCGACAGGGCGCACGCCGCCACCGTCCGGATCCAGCCGCGCTGCGGGGAGAGCAGCACGAAGACGGGCCAGTGCCACAGGTACAGGCTGTAGGAGATCAGTCCCAGCCACCGCAGCGACCGCCGGGCGAGGAGGGTGGCGACCGGCGTCCGCGGCTCTCGTACGCACAGCCCGATAAGCAGCGCGGCGGCCAGCGAGTGGGCGAAGAGCCCGCCGGTGAACAGCCAGGGCGAGTTCACCCCGTCGGCCAACGACCACACCGCGCCGATCCCGGCCGCCAGTGACACCGACGCGACCCCCGCCCACCGGCCGGCCGTACGGGCCGATGCGGCGGGCGCCGGCCGGGTGGCGACCACGGCGCCCAGCAACAGCGAGAACGCCCGCGTGTCGGTGCCGGTGTAGACCCGGGTCGGGTCCGGCGCGCCGGCGAGCGCGACCATCAGCACCAGCGAGACGGCCGAGGCGACGGCCGCGGTCACCGCGACGCGGCGGCCGGCCCGCCGCCCGCCCCGGGCGATGACCAGCACGAGCACCGGCCACACCAGGTAGAACTGCTCCTCGACCGCGATGCTCCACAGATGCTCGAACAGCCGGTCCGGCCCGAACCGGTCCCAGTAGGCGGCCGACTCCGCGAGCAGGTGCCAGTTGACCAGGTTCGCCTGCACCCACGGGCCGTCCGCGAGCGTGGTCCGCACCAGGTCCGGCGGTCCCACCGCCCAGACCAGCACCGTGACCACGGTGAGCATGGTGGCCAGCGCGGGCAGCAGCCGCCGGACCCGCCGGCCCCAGAAGGCGGCCAGCGAGACGGCGCCGGTCGCCTCGATCTCCCGCAGCAGCAGGCCGGTGATGAGGTAGCCGGACAGCGCGAAGAACAGGTCCACGCCGAGGAAGCCACCGGGCAGATGGCCGGTGTGGAACAACAGCACTCCGAGGATCGCGACACCCCGCAGCCCGTCCAGCGCGGGGAGGTGCGGCCTCCGCCCGGCGGTCTGCCTCGTGGTCGGCCTCGTGGCCGCGGCGGCCTGAACTCGCGTCATGCCGCCGACGGTGCCGGGCCCGTGTGGAGGTGCCGTCCGCGTCAGGTCGCAGTCTCGTCGCAGCGCGGCCGCCGGTTCCCGGTGTTGTTCACCGCCGCTGCCGAGATAGAGGCGGTGGCCTCCGGCCTCGTCGGTCCGCGCCGTCCTGCGGGAAGGAACTTCTCGAGCGCGGCGACGCTGTACCTGACGGCGGCCGCGCCGTACTCGATCATCTGGGTCTCGTAGTCGTCGATGGCGTCGCGGATCTCTCGTCGGCCTTGGACGACGTCGGTCAGGTTGCGCCGCAGGAGGTCCGCGTCGCGCAGTGCGGTGTTGGCGCCGTTGCCGCCGCTGGGCGACGTGGCGTGGACGGCGTCGCCGAGCAGCGTCACCGGGCCCGGCGGCCGGCGGCGTACCGGATGGACCACGCGGATCGCCAGCGAGGTGGTGTTGTCCTTATCGGCCCGGGCGATGAGCGCGCGCACGTCGGCGTGCCAGCCTTCGATCCTGTCCAGGACGGTCTCCTGCGCGCCCGCCGCGTCACCGGGGTGATCCGGTGGCAGCAGCATGACCCACCGGACGTAGTCGGCGATGGGCGGAAGCTCGATCCCGTGGGCCGCCGCCTCCGAAGCCGCCTCCGGTCGGCGGAATCGCATCAGGCCCAGCGCCAGGCTGACCTCGCCGTCGACGATCTGGGTACCGAAACCAGGCACCAGACGGGCGAAGCGGTCGCTCAGCGGCGTACGGCCGATTACGAACCGGACCCCGGTGTCGGTCGGCGTGAGCTCCGGGTCGAGCAGGCCGCGCACGGCGGAGTTGATCCCGTCCGCGCCCACCAGCAGATCGCCGGTCGCCGTCGTACCGTCCGCGAACAGCGCCTCGACCGTGCCGTCCGGGCGGTTCCGGTACCCGGTCAGCCGCTTGCCGGTGTGCAGGCGTTCCCCCAGCCCGGTCAGCAGGAGGTGGCGCAGCACGTGCCGGTCGGCGGCGGAGCCCTGGGCGGGCGGCCACTCGTCGATCAGGTTCAGCCGCGGGTCCAGCACCGATCGCGCCCCGGAGAGGTCGCCCATCGTGCCGTCCAGCAGGTCGTGCCACCGCTCGGGCAGGCACGCCCGCAGGGCGGCCTCGCCACCGGCGTCGATTCCGATCCGGTGGCCCTGGAAGCGGGCGGTGATGCCCGGGTCCTTCTCGTAGACGTCCACGGTGATCCCGGCTCGCCGCAGCCCCTGCGCCAGGCACAGCCCGCCGATCCCCGCGCCAACGACGATCACATGCATGGCCACCCCTCCGACCTCGCCGGATCGGCGCGCTGTACTGGCACTACAAGAACAGACAGGCACTCGTGGATGCCATCGCCGCCCGCATCCTCGAACCACTGACCCTGACGGAGCCGTCCACCGACGCCTGGGACGTCCGCCTGTTCCGGTTCGCACGCGCCTACCGCCGGGCCCTGCTGTCCCACACCGATGGCGCACGGGTCATCACGGCGATCTCCGGCCCGGGTCCGATGGGCCATGCCTTCATGGCGATACCGGTGAAGGCGCTGCGCGAGGCCGGCCTGCCGGCCACCGACGCGGCCGCCGCCGCCGACGTCCTCACCAGCTACGTCAACGGCTTCACCATCGAAGAACAGAACCGCAAACTCGGGCAGCCCGAACAGGACCGCGACCGCGGCTTCGAGTTCGGCCTCACCCTTCTCCTCGACGGCCTCCGTTCGAGGACCACCGCCTGAAGCTCTCGCGGTTGCGGGCCGCCTCCCCCGTGGCGCGCCCCTCTCCGGCAACGGCCAAACCGGATCGCGCTCCGTTTTCTGTTAGGGTCGTCCAGGTAACCGGAGCGTATTCCGGTTCGCTGCGTTCCCTCAATCCAAGGAGAGCAGGCGTCCATGCAGCAACAGAGCGATCAACCGTCGGCGGGCAAGGGCAGGGCGGTCCGGCTCGATTCGTTCGGCGGCCCCGAGGTCCTGGACATCCGGGAGATTCCCGCGCCGCAGGCCGGCCCGGGACAGGTCCGGGTGCGGGTCACCGCGGCCGGCCTGAACCCGATGGACTGGATCATGACCGCCGACGCGGACACCGCCGCCCGGTTCGGCTTGAGCCTCCCGGTCGGGTTCGGGACCGACTACGCGGGAGTGGTCGACCAGGTCGGTGACGGGGTGACCGGCTTCGCACCCGGCGACCGGGTGTTCGGGGGTGCCCTGTCCCGCGCGGTCGCCGACTTCGTGGTGGTCGACCCGGCCGGGGAGACCGCGGCGAACGAGGCCCACCACACGCCTGACGGCGTCGACGACCGCACCGCCGCCACCCTCACGATCGCGGGCCGCACGGCATCCGCCGCCCTCGCCGTGGTCGGCCCCGGCCCGGAGGACACGGTGCTGATCGGCGGTGCGGCGGGCGGGGTCGGGGTGTTCGCCGTCCAGCTGGCCCGGATCGCGGGAGCGCGCGTGATCGGGACAGGGTCGTCGGCATCGGCCGATCATCTGCGCGATCTCGGAGCCGAGCCGGTCGCCTACGGCGACGGCCTGGTCGACCGGGTCCGAGCCCTCGCTCCCGGCGGTGTCACCGCCGCCATCGACCTGCACGGGACGGAGACAGTGCACGCCGCAAGGAAACTCGGCGTCCCGGACGGCCGCATTTGCACCATCGCCGCGCAGGTCGACGGCGTGTCGACGGGCAACGGAGCGAACGCCGCGCCCGGTGCCCTGGAAGAGATCGCCCGCCTGGTCGCGGCGGGTCGACTGCGGGTGCCGATCGCGGCGAGCTTCCCGATCGAGCAGATCCGCCGCGCGGCCGAGCTCCAAGCCGGCCGGCACGTGCGCGGCAAGGTCGTCATCGACCTCTAGACCAAGTCCGTCGCGACGATGAACGCGATGTCATCGTCACTGATCAGGCGGGGACGGCCTCCCGCCCGCCAAGGCGCCAGGGCGGGATGCCCTTCGTCCCCGAACGACGTACGCTTCGGAGCCCGTGCCGGAATCAAACGTGTCCGCTACGCGCTGGGAGTTCCTGTGAAGAAGATTGGTTTCCTGTCCTTCGGGCACTGGACGCCGAGCCCGCAGTCGCGGACCCGGACCGCGAGTGACTTCCTGCACCAGTCCATCGACCTGGCGGTCGCGGCCGAAGAGCTCGGCCTGGACGGGGCGTACTTCCGGGTGCATCACTTCGCCCGCCAGGCGAGCAGCCCGTTCCCGCTGCTCGCCGCGATCGGGGCACGGACCTCGAAGATCGAGATCGGCACCGGCGTGATCGACATGCGGTACGAGAACCCGATGTACATGGCGGAGGACGCCGGCGCGGCCGACCTCATCGCGGACGGCCGGCTCCAGCTCGGCATCAGCCGCGGCTCCCCCGAACAGGTGATCGACGGCTGGCGCTACTTCGGCTACAGCCCCGCCGAAGGCGAAACGGACGCCGACATGGCCCGCCGGCACGCCGAAACGTTCCTCACGGTGATCGAGGGCGAGGGCTTCGCGCAGCCGAACCCGCGGCCGATGTTCCCCAACCCGCCCGGACTGCTACGGCTCGAACCGCACTCCGAGGGCCTGCGCGAGCGCATCTGGTGGGGTTCGGGATCGAACGCCACCGGCGTGTGGGCCGCCAAGCTCGGCATGAACCTCCAGAGCTCCACGCTCAAGGACGACGAGACCGGTGAACCGCTGCACGTCCAGCAGCGCAAGCAGATCGAAGCGTTCCGCGAGGCGTGGAAGGAGGCCGGCCACCGGCGGGAGCCCCGGGTGTCGGTGAGCCGCAGCATCTTCGCTCTCACGACCGACCTGGACCGCGCCTACTTCGGCCACGACCGCAACTCCCAGGACCAGATCGGCATGATCGACGAAACGACCAGAGCGATCTTCGGACGGTCGTACGCCGCCGAGCCCGACGTCCTGGTCAAGGAACTCGCCCAGGACGAAGCCGTCCAGGCCGCCGACACCCTGCTGCTGACCATCCCCAGCCAGCTCGGAGTCGACTACAACGTCCACCTGCTGGAGAACATCCTCACCCACGTGGCACCGGACCTCGGCTGGCGCTGAACGGGGCCGGCGGGGACGCGTAGGTCGGTTCGCGGCAGGTGGAGGCCGTGTCCCCGGCCCGGCGACCACGCGCTCTCGAGGTCGCCGGCACCGCCGCGACGGCGAGGACGGCGGGGACGAGAAGGTAGACCCCGCACGACAGCAGCACCAGGGCGGCGAAAACGGTCGCGGCTGCGGCGAGCGTACGGCCGCGGGGCAGCAGCCGGACGGCGGCGGCCATCCCCGCGACGGTGACGGCCGCGAGACACGCCGACGTCGCCCGCATCAACGTGTCCAGGCCGAGCCCGTACGGAACGGCGACCGCCGTGACCAGGCCGGTGAGCGCCGCCAGCAGCAGCAGGCTCCGATGTGGCACCCGTCCGGCCCCCGCTCCGCGGGCGAGCGGGGCGGGCAGCGCGCCGTCGCGGGCGAGCGCCGCGCCGAGTCGCGCACCGCCGGCGATGTAGGTGTTGACGGCGACGAAGCTCAGGACGACGGCCACCGCACCGGTGACCACCCGGGCCGTACCGCCGATGCCCTCCTGCAGGAGCAGGGCCAGCGGCACCGGCGAGGAGGCGGCCCGCTCCCCCAGCACTCCGGTCACGGTCACGGCCAGCCCGAGATAGAGGACGCCGACGATGAGCAGGGTCGACGCGGTCGCCCGGGGCAGCGAGCGCCGCGGGTCGGCGAACTCGGCGGACAGGTGGCTGGCCGCCTCCCATCCGGAGAAGGCGAAGAACAGCACGCCGGCCGCGTGCACCACGCCGAGGCCGCCGCGCGGGGCGAACGGCGTGAAGTTCGCCGGCCGCAGGCCCGGCCCGGCCGCGACGATCGCGGCCGTCAGCAGCAGGACCAGCGCGCCCACCAGGAGCAGCTGCACCCGCCCGGACACCCGCAGGCCTCCGTGGTTGGTGACGAACGCCCCCACCAGCAGTCCGATCGCGACCGTCACGGCCGCCGGGCGGCCCAGCCCGACGGCCGACGCGACATAGTCCCCGCCGATCAACGCGCCGGCGAGCACGCCCACCGGAACCGCGGCGAAGAACCACCAGCCCACGACCGCCGCCGTCCGCGGCCCGAACGCCCGCGCGGCGAACGCCGCCACTCCTCCGCCGTCGGGGAACCGGGCGCCCAGCGCCGCGAACGTGATCGCCACCGGGACGCTGAGGGCCAGCAACGCGGCCCAGGCCAGGATCGAGGCCGGCCCGGCGGCCACCGCCGCCAGGTGCGGCAGGGCCAGCACCCCGGGCCCGAGCACGGCCCCCACGAACAGCGCCGTGCCCTGGGCCGGACCGAGTCGGTGCCCAAGTGGATCCTCGATCGTACGTCCGCTCACCGTCGTCCCTGCCGTTCTATTGATCGATGGAGAGCCTCGAAGGTAGACAATCGACCGGCAGAACAACTGCCCTGGCGAACGCTCGGTCGAGATGAGTGCCAGAATCCAGCTGTGGACGAACGTGACGCCGAAATCGTGCGACTTCTTCAAACGGATGCCCGGCAGTCCTACCGCGAACTGGCCCGCAAGCTCGACATCGCGCCGTCGACCTGCATGGAACGCGTCCGTACGCTCACCCGCCGCGGAGTGATCCGCGGCTACCACGCCGACATCAGCCTGCCCGCGCTCAACCGGGGAGTGCAGGGCCTGGTGTCCGTCAAGCTGCGCGTCTCCAGCCGTACGGCCATCGACGCCTTCAAGGACTTCGCGTCACGGCTGCCCGAGGTGCTCAGCGTGTACGTCGTCTCCGGAGACGACGACTTCATCGTGCACGTCGCGGTCCAGGACCTCGACCATCTGCACGCGTTCCTGACCGACCGGGTCAGCACGCGCAAGGAGGTCGCCGGCTTCCGTACATCGGTGGTCTTCCAGCAGGTCCGCAATCCCGTACTGGAGCGCCTGGAAGACCCGGACATCGTCCCTTGAACCACTCGTCGACGGCGCCGGCGGTCCCTGTGGCGGGTTGACCGCCTACGACCGGGCAGGCATGATCGTGAGCCGGTAATTCATCCAGAGGATCCGAGGGACCTGGCCCTGTGACGGTCCGGCAACCTCCCGGCGGGAACCCGCGGGAAAGGTGCCAATGCCAGGAACGATGAAGGAGCGCTGATGAGCGAGCGAATCAAAGAACACGCGCGCCGGGTCTCTCCTCCGACGAAGGAGGACTCATGAGCGTGCGGCTCGATGTTCCCGCCCTTGCCGGTGATGTGGTGCGCCTGGAGCCACTGACGGTGCGGCACGCGCCGGATCTCGCGGAGGCGGTCGAGGAGGACCGGTCGTCCTACGATTTCACGCTGGTGCCCCGCGCCGATGAGATACCGGACTACGTGGCGGCCCAGCTCGCCCGCGACGGGCTGACCCCGTTCGCCCAGGTTCGGCTCGCCGACGGCAAGGCGGTGGGATGCACCGGCCTGTGGGATCCTCGCGGCTGGCCGGATCGGCCGGGCCTGCGAGCGATCGAGATCGGCTTCACCTGGCTGGCCGCCTCGGCGCAGGGCACCGGGATCAACGCCGAGGCGAAACTGTTGCTGCTGTCGTATGCGTTCGACGTTCTCGGCGTCACCCGCGTCGATCTGAAGACCGATGCCCGCAACCACCGCTGCCGCCGGGCCTTGGAGCGGCTCGGCATCCCCTTCGAGGGCGTGCTGCGCGCCTGGTCGATGTCATGGGCACGCGGCGAGGAGGGCAAGGTCCGCGACTCGGCCATGTTCGCGGTGGTCGCCGGCGAATGGCCCGCCGTCGAACCGGTACTGCGAGCCCGTCTCGCCGCCGCGATCTCCCGCTCACGGGCCGTACGAGATGCGGAGAACGATCTCGCGTAGCGCGGAGCCTCTCGGCGGACGTGCGGGCTCGTCGCCGGGCGGGGCCTACCCGTCGCCGCCGTCCTGGCCGTCGCCGTAGGAGCAGAAGGGGCCCCACTCGCACTGGCGCTGGTCGGTGAAGGTCACCTGGACGTCGTCGCCCCGGTTGACGGGCCGTCCCGCGGGAGGGTCCTGGCCGACCACGGTGTTCGGCTGCCGGCCGCCGTCCGGGGGCTGCTGCCGCCACTGCGCGTTCAGCCCCAGTGCGGCCAGCTTCCGCGCGGCCTGATCGGGGGTGAGGCCGCTCAGGTCCGGCATCGTCATGCCGCGGCTGACGACGACGGTGACGGGTTCGTCCGGGTTCTGCTTCTTCCCGGCCGCCGGTCTGGTCGTGATGACGTCGCCGCGCGGCACGGTGGCGCTGTCCTGCCGGAGCCGCCGGCCCGGCTGGAGTCCCGCCTGCCGCAGCCGCTGTTCCGCCTGGCCGAGTGGCTGGTTCCGGACGTCCGGCACGGCGACCGGCGGCCGGCCCGACGACAGCGTCAGAGTGAGCAGCGTGCCCGTCCTGACCTGCGTGCCGGCGCCCGGCTCGACCTGGGCGACCTTGTCCTTGGGCACGCTCGGGTCCTGGCGGAACGAACCGGCCTTGACCTTGAGACCGAGTCTTTCGGCCCGGAGACGCGCATCCGCCTCCGACAGGCCTACGAGTTGGGGCACGCGCGCGGTGCGTTCCGCCGTCTGGAACCACACGAAGCCCCCGAGCAGGAGCGCGACGACGACCGCGGCGGCGAACAGCCCGTACGTCCGTGGACGACGCCGCCACTTCCGCGAGGGCCCCTCGTGGTCGGGGATCACCATGGTGTGCGAACTCGGCGTCCGCGTCGTGCCGTCCCGGCCGGACGACGACACGTCCGGATGGGCGTGGAGGTTCTGCGTCACCCTCTCGGGCGGTGGCGCCTGCGTTCCGCCGGCGGCCGGGGACGGCCCCGGCGGCACCGGCACGGCGGACGCCGAGATCGCGTCGATGTCCGGCGGCAGCGACCGGAGGACCTCACCGGCCGCCGCGTGGAACCGGTCGGCGTCGGGCGGACGCCGTGCCGGATCGCGGTCGGTCGCCCCGGCCACCAGCGCGTCCAGCTGCGGCGGCAGTCCCGGGATCACGCTCGACGGCGGCGGCACCGTCTCGTTGACATGCCGGTACGCCACGGCCAGCGGGGTGCCCGCCTGGTACGGCTGGTATCCGGTCAGCAGCTCGAACAGCATGATCCCCGCGGCGTACACGTCGGTGCGAGCGTCCGCGTCGCCCGTCAGGACCTGCTCCGGCGCGAGGTAGGCCACCGTGCCGATGAGGATGCCCGTCTTGGTGTGCCTGCTCGCCGTCTCCGCTCGGGCCAGGCCGAAATCCGTCACCTTGACCTGCCCGTCCGCGGCCAGCAGGACGTTCTCCGGCTTGACGTCACGGTGGACCAGACCGACGCGGTGCGCGGCGCCCAGCGCGGCGAGTATCGGCCGCATGATCCGCAGCGCCGCGCGCGGCCCGAGCCGGCCCCGCTCGGTCAGCAGGTCACGCAGAGTGCGCCCGGCGACGTACTCCATCACGAGGAACACGCGCCCCTGATCGGTGCCCTGGTCGTACATCGCGACGACGTTCGGATGCGACAGCGCCGCGGCGTGCCTGGCCTCGTCGGCGAAGCGCCGTACGAAATCCTCATCGCCGGCCAGGTTGGCGTGCATCACCTTGAGCGCCACCGCACGGTCCAGCTTGGTGTCGTGACCGGCGTAGACCGTGGCCATGCCGCCACGGGCGACCCGGGACCCCACGACGTAGCGCCCGTCGAGCACGTGCCCGACGAGTGGATCCGCCCCTGCCATCTCCATCAGATGGAGTGTATGCGGGATTTGATGCGCTGACCTGCCGCTTTGCCGCTGGCATGCGCCCGCCCGCCGGTGCCCTCCCCCGAGACGCACCGACCGCCGCCGGTCCTCGAGGTGCACCTAGGATTACGAGGGTGACGGCGAGAACCAGTGACATCGAGAAGGCGGCCGAGGTGCTTCGCGCCGGAGGGCTGGCGGCCTTCCCGACCGAAACCGTCTACGGTCTGGGCGCCAACGCCGAGGATCCCGCCGCCGTCGCGCGCACCTTCCAGGTCAAGGGGCGCCCGCCCTCCCACCCGCTGATCGTCCACATCGGCGGCGCGGAGCACCTGGACGACTGGGTGCAGGACGTGCCGGCGACGGCGCGCCTGCTGGCCGAACGCTTCTGGCCCGGACCGCTCACGCTGGTTCTGCGGCGCGATCGCCGGGTGCCCCTGGAGGCGACGGGTGGCCTGGAGACGGTGGCGGTGCGCGTGCCGGACCACCCCGTCGCGCTGGCGCTGCTGTCGGCCTTCGGCGGCGGTGTCACGGCCCCGTCCGCCAACCGCTTCGGCTCGGTGAGTCCCACAACGGCGGACCACGTCCGTGCCGAACTCGGCGATGCCGTCGACTTCGTGCTGGACGGCGGCCCGTGCGAGGTCGGCGTCGAGTCGACCATCGTCGACGCCACCGGCGAGACCCTCAGTGTCCTCCGGCCCGGCGGGGTGACGCGCGAGGATCTCGAAACGGCGCTGGGGCGCCCGCTCGCGGTCCACTCGACGAGCCGGGTCCGGGTGCCGGGCCAGCATCCGTCGCACTACGCGCCCCGTGCGCGGGTCATCCTCGTCGAGCCCGAGAACGTCGTCGCCGAAGCACAGCGCGCGCAGGAGCTGGGGCGGCAGGTGGGCGTCTTCCTTCCCCCCTCCTTCGCCGACGCCCCGGTGAAGGCGCACGCCGTGGTGACGGTCCCCGGTTCGATGGCCGCCTACGCGCGCGGGCTGTACGGATTCCTGCGCGAACTCGACCAGGCGGGGTGCGACGTGATCATCGCCTCCCTGCCGGAGGAGCAGGGGCTCGGGCTCGCGATCGCCAACCGCCTCCGCCGCGCCGCCGGGCCCCGGCCCACCGACTGACCGGCACCGGCGCGCCGATCACGTCGAGACGGTCGGATAAATTGGATCGCGTTCCGTTTACTCCGTGAACGCACGATAAGTGGAGCGTGATCCGGTTGAAGGGTGCCGATCCGGCCGAGCTGCGAGCCGATGCCGCGCGCAACCGGGAAGCCCTGCTGGAGGCGGCCACCCGGACTTTCGCCGCGTCCGCCACGGAGCCGTCCATGCGGGCCATCGCGCGCGAGGCCGGCGTGGGAATCGCCACGCTCTACCGGCACTTCCCCACCAGGGAATCGCTGGTCGAGGCCGTCTATCAGGACCAGGTGCAGCGGCTCACCCAGGAAGCCGGGAAGCTGCTGCGGCGGCTCCCGCCGAGCGAGGCGATGCGAGCGTGGATGGACCTCTTCGGCGACTGGCTCATGACCAAGCACGGCATGATCGACACCCTGCGCGGCATGATCGACTCCGGCGAGATCGCGCACACTGAGACTCGCGACGAGCTGCTCGCGGCGATCACCGGCATCCTCGACGCCGGGAGCGCCGCAGGCGACCTGCGCCCCGATGTCGCCGCCGACGACATCGCAGCGAGCCTTATCGGCATATTCACCGTCACCGCCGGGCAGGGCGGGCGGACCGGGCGGCTCCTGGATCTCCTCCTGGACGGTCTCCGACCCCAGAGCCACCGGACCTAGAAGGCGCGGACGGGCCCTGGCACGCGCACGAGGACGACACCGATGCCTCGGCGGCCTCGCCACCCCTGAGCCCCTATTGACACCTATCGCACCAAACATGTGCCATGCGAAGATTTCCGGGCAGAACTTGTTGGCCGGCGGCGGTGCGAGGTCTGCTCTGGTACCGCGGAGGGTGAGGGTTGTCGGTGGCTCGGGTACAAGAGGCGCCTGTTCCCCTCGTACGTGTGCCGCGCATGGTGGGGCGCGACGCGGAGCTGGCGCGACTGCGCCGCGCGGTGGCGAGTCCGTCCGCGTTGGTGCTCGTCGACGGTGAGGCGGGAATCGGCAAGACCCGGCTGGTGCAGGAGGCCGTCGCCGAGCGGCGGCGGGTGCTCGTCGCGGTATGCCCCCCGTTCCAGGACGCGTCGACGCTCGGCCCGGTCGTGGACGCCATCCGCCAGACCGGTGTGACGGCCGCCGGACTGGGGCTGAGCGGGCTCGCCGGCGCGCTGCGGCCGCTGTTCCCGGACTGGGCGGACGAGCTGCCGGACCCGGTCGAACCGCTGCTGGACGCGGCCGCCACCCAGCACCGGCTGTTGCGCGCCCTGGCCGAGCTGCTCGACCGGCTCGGTGTCGAGCTGCTCGTCGTCGAGGACGCGCACTGGGCGGACGAGGCCACCCTCGAGTTGCTGCTGTTCCTCACCGCGCGGCAACCACCCGGCATCAGCGTGCTCGTGACCTACCGGCCGGAGGATGTGCCGGCCGGGTCGCTGCTGCGCCGGCTGTCCTCGCGGGCCCGCGGCATGTCGGGGCACCTGCGCCTGACGCTGAACCCCCTCGACACCGCCGACACCGCCGCGCTCGTGTCGTCGATGCTCGGCGGAGAGCACGTGTCGGCCGCGTTCGCGGAGTTCTTGCACACCCAGACCGACGGGTTGCCGCTCGCGATCGAGGAATCCGTGCGGCTCCTGCGGGACCGCGCCGACCTCGTCCGCGTGCACGAGGAGTGGACGCGGCGCAGTCTCGACGAGATCGCGGTACCGCCGACCATCCGCGACGCGGTGCTGGAGCGCATCGGCCGCCTCGACGAGCCGGCCCGTACGCTCCTGCACGCCGCCGCGGTGCTCGCGGAGCCCGCCGAGGAGGCGGTGCTTCGCGCGGTCGCCGACCTGCCGGAGCGGCAGTGCCGCGCCGGGATCGTCGACGCGATCGCGGGCGGCCTGCTCGTGGACGATGAGCGCGGCCGGTTGGCGTTCGCGCACGTCCTCGCCGCCCGGGCCATCTACGACGCGGTGCCCGGTCCGGTCCGCCGCATGCTGCACGGGCGGGCCGGGCGGGCCCTGGAGGCCGCAGGCCGGCCGTCCGCGTCGCGGCTGGCCCGCCACTTCCGGCAGGCCGGCGACACGAGCCGGTGGCACCGGTACGCCGAGCGGGCCGCGGACCTCGCGCTCTCCGTGGGCGACGACGCGGCCGCGGCCGGACATCTGCTCGACCTGCTCGGCGCGGACCTGCCCGCGGACGCGCTGATCCGCGTCGCAGGCAAGATGCCGACACTGGCGTCCAGCGGTTACCTGCGCAGCAGCGGCCTGGTCGAGGGGCTGCGCTCGATGCTCGACCGGGCCGCGCTCTCGAGGCGGCAGCGGGCCGAGATACGCGCCCAGCTCGGCGCGGCGCTCATCCGCGGCGGTGAGGCCGAGGCCGCCGTCGCCGAGCTGGAAAGCGCCGTCCCGGATCTCGGCCATGACCCCTTCCGGCAGGCCTACGCGATGACGGGCCTGGGCATGCCGTACAGCACGAATCGTCCGGCGAAGGAACACCGCCGCTGGTTCGACCGGGCCGCCGCCGTGGTGGCGGAGGCGTCGCTCCCGCAGCGGGAGGTTCTCGAATTCCAGGTCAGCCGGGCGACCGGCCTGCTGTCCCTCGGCGACCCCGAGGGATGGGCCGTCGCCGCCGGACTGCCCGACGGCGCGACCGCGCCGGGCGAGGTCGCTCCGCTCGCGCGGGCGGCGCTGAACATCGGGAACGCGTCCATGGACTGGGGCCGGTACGGCGAGGCGCGCGAGCACCTGGCCCGTGGTGCCCGGCTCGCCGAACACCACGGCTACGTGCGGCTGCACGACATGATCGCCGTGACCTCCGCGCACCTGGACTGGTTCACCGGCCGGTGGGACGGTCTCGCCGAGCGGGCCGCACGGCTCGCCGAACTCGACGGCGAGGCGGAGATCCAGCTGGACGCGCAGACGATCGCCGGGCTGCTCGACGCGGCCCGGGGGGATCGGTCGAGCGCGCGGGCCCGGCTGCGGTGGGTGCTGGGCGAGTCCGGCAGGCGCGGTTTGGTACGGGTCCCGCAGGAGCCGGCCGCGGGCCTGGCCCGGCTGTGCCTGGCCGAGCAGGACGCCGACGCCGCTCTACGCCTCACCGACGCACCGATGCGTCTGATCGCGGCCAAGGAGACGTGGCTCTGGGCCACCGAGCTCCTGCCGGTGCGGGTCGAGGCCCTCGTCGCCGCGGGACGGCCGGCGGAGGCCGCCGACCTCACCGCGGAGTACGAACGCGGCCTGCGGGACTGCGGGGCGCCGAGCGCGCACGCGGCGCTGGCCGACTGTCGCGGTCGGCTCGCCGAGGCGCACGGCGGGCCCGCGGCCGCCGTCGACGCGTACGCCCGGGCCGCCGAGGAATGGGACGCCCTGTCGCGGCCCTACGCGGCACTGCTCACCCGCGAGCGACAGGCGTCCTGCCTCGTGTCCGCCGGGCGGCGCGACGCCGGGCTGCAACTGCTGACCGAGGTCCTCCGGGGGCTGTCCCGGCTGGGTGCCACCGGCGACGCCGACCGGGTCGTCGAACGGCTGCGCGGCCACGGCGTCGCCGCGCGGCGCGTCTGGCGGGGCGGGCGCCGCGGCTACGGCAGCGAACTGTCACCGCGGGAACTCGAAGTGGTCCGGCTGCTGATGACGGGCCAGAGCAACAAGGCGATCGCGCAGGCGCTGTCCCGCTCGCCGAAGACCGTCGCCGCGCAGCTCAACTCCGCGATGCGCAAGCTCGGCGTTTCCTCGCGCACGGCACTGGCGGTCGCCGCCGCCCAGGCCGGCTTCGGGCCCGGCGAACTCCCGGCAGAACTTTAGGTCATCCGCCCAATAGCAAGCGCCGCGCACGGCTCCGATGATTGATCGGCCGGACGAGCCGGTCCGAGACGACGGCGTTTCCGGTCCGGAGCGCCGGCGTGACCACGAGCCGCCCTGATCGGGAGAATCCATGCGTCTGCGCAGACTCGTGACGTTGGCAGCCGCCCTCAGCCTTGGCATCGGCGTGCTCGCCGCGCCGGCACAGGCCGCGCCTCCGCCCACCGCCTCGCAAGCCGCCGAGCCGCTGCCCGGCATGCCTCAGCCTGACCACACCCCGGCCGCCTGCAACCGGGTGGACCTGCCCGCCGGCCATGCCCACTGCTTCCTGGAGGTCTACACCCCCAAGCAGGCGAAGATCGCCGCGAAGGCGGAAAAACCGCCGTCGACCGCGCTCACGCCCGAAGACATCCGGTCGGCGTACAACCTGCCCGACGGGGGGAAGGGGCAGACGGTCGCCATCGTCGACGCTTACGGCTACTCCGTCGCCGAGAGCGACCTCGCGGTGTTCCGGGCCGAGTACGGCCTGCCGGAGTGCAGCACGGCCAATGGCTGCTTCCGCAAAGTGGACCAGAACGGCGGCACCGACTATCCGGGAGACGACGCCGGCTGGGAGGCGGAGAGCGCGCTCGACCTCGACGCGGTCTCCGCGGTCTGCCCGCACTGCAACATCCTCCTGGTGGAGGCGAACTCCGCCTCCGTCAAGGACCTCAGTACGGCGGCGGACACCGCCGTCGCCCTGGGCGCCAAGTTCGTCTCCAACTCCTACGGCATCCCCGGTGAGGCCGACGGGGAGCAGGCCTACGACGACCGGTACGACCATCCCGGTGTCGTGGTGACCGCGTCCACCGGCGACACCGGCAACCTCAACAGCTGGCCGGCCGGCAACCCCAACGTCGTCGCGGTCGGCGGAACGAAGCTGGTCCGCGACACGTCCACCGATCGCGGCTGGAGCGAGAGCGCGTGGGCCGACGGCGGATCGGGCTGCTCGCCGTACGAACCACGCCCCGACTACCAGAGCCGCATCGAGACCAACTGTCCGAGCGGACGGGCGACCGCCGACATCGCGGCCGACGCCGACCCGAGCAGCGGGCTGGCCGTCTACCACTCCATCACGAGCGACGGCCACACCGGGTGGGTGCAGTACGGCGGCACCAGCCTGTCCGCCCCGCTGGTCGCCGCGATGTACGCCCTCGCCGGCACCCCGGCGACGGGCACCTACCCGGTGACCTACCCCTACTCCGCCGCCGGGTCGGCCGACCTGTTCGACGTCAGCCAGGGTGTCAACGGCACCTGCGGCAACGTGCTGTGCCAGGCCGGTCCCGGCTGGGACGGGCCGACCGGCCTCGGCAGCCCGAACGGCGTCAAGGGGCTGGCGTTCGGCCCGGCCGGCACCGTGACCGGCCACCTCACCGACCAGAGCGCCGGTAAGCCGGTCACCAATGGTGAGATCACCGCCCGCAACGACGACAACGGCAGGACCTACCACACCGGCGCCGACGGTCAGGGTGCGTACACGCTGGTGCTGCCGGCGGGGACGTACACCCTCACCGCCTCGGGCTTCGGCTACGCCAAGGCGACCAAGACCGGCGTGGTCGTGACGACCGGCCAGACGGTGACCGCCGACATCCCCATGAGGACGACGCCCAGTCGTACGGTGTCCGGGAAGATCACCGGGGACACCGACCACGCCTGGCCGCTCGCGGCGTCGATCACCATCGACGGCTACCCGGACGGCACGGTCAAGACCGACCCGTACACCGGCCGCTACACGGTCAAGCTCCCCCTCGACGCCGACTACACCTTCCACATCGCCGCCGACTACCCCGGATACACCACCAAGGTCCAGCGGGTCAGCGTCGGTGACAAGGACACCAGCGCGGACGCGGCCCTCGCGGTCGATCGCAAGCCCTGCACCGCCCCGGGATACGCCTACCCGGCCCGCGTCGACTTCGAGGGCTGGACCGGCACCACTCCTCAGGACGGCTGGACGGTGAGCGGATCCACCCCCGGCTGGGAGTTCACCGGCGACCCGGCCAACCTCACCGGGGCCACCGGCAACTTCGCCGGCGCGGCTCCGTTCGTCCACGACGGCACGGCACAGGACACCTACCTCACCTCGCCGAAGATCGACCTGTCCGGACAGAGCGCGCCACAGATCCAGTTCGACAACGCCTACGTGCCTTCGGACGACAGCACGGTGGGCGACGTCCAGCTCAGCCTGGACGGCGGCACGAACTGGACCACCGTCGGTCACCCCATCGCCGACTTCGCGGCACCGACGAGCATCGCGATCCCCCAGGCGGCGGGCCGGTCCGACGTCCGGGTGCGCTTCCACTACGCCGGTCGCGGTGTCTCCACCTGGCAGCTCGACAACGTCACCGTCGGTGCCTGTACCGCACGGCCGGGAGGACTGGTCAGCGGCACCGTCACCGACGCCAACACCGGCCGGCCGGTATCAGGCGCGACCGTCGACGGCTCCACGCCCAGCACGGCCGAAGGCTGGTTCTGGACCTTCGCCGGGACCGCCCGGAAGACTCGGCTGACCGCGTCGGCCGACCGCTACGCGTCCTCGACCGGCACGGTGAAGGTCGCTCCCGACGCGGTGACCCGCCACGACTGGTCTCTGCGGGCCGGACGGCTCTCGCTGAGCACGACCGCCGTCTCGGTCGACACCACCCTGGGACGCGCGGGCCGGACCCAGAAGGTCCGGCTCACCAACACCGGCGGCGCGCCCCTGCGGGTCTCGATCGGCGAGCACAGTGCGACGGCCGGAACCAGCGCGGTCCCGCAGGGCACCGCGTGGACGGAGATCCCGGAGTACCCGGTCCCGGTCATGAGCAACACGGTCGGCAGCTATCAGGGCAAGGTCTACTCGGTCGGCGGTGTGACACCGGGCAAGGCCCTCTCGGCCGGGTACGTCTACGACCCGGCGGCCGGCACGTGGAGCCCGATCGCCGACCTGCCTCAGCCCCTGTACAACGCCGCCGGGATCTTCCTCGACGGCACGATGTACGTCGTCGGCGGATCTCACAGCGCCACGCCGTCGTCCACGGTGTACGCGTACCACCCGGCGAGCGACCGCTGGACCCGGCTCGCCGACCTGCCGACCCCGGTCGACCGGGGGGCCGTCGCCGTGCTCGGTGAGCGGCTCTACGTCGTGGGCGGCTGCGTGGAGGACTGCAGCAAGGCGTCGTCGGCGGCGGTGTACCGCTACGACCCGCAGCGCGATCGCTGGGCACGCGTCGCCGACTACCCGATGTCCGTGGACGGTGAGGCCTGCGTCGGAGCCGGCGATCAGATCATCTGTGCCGGTGGGGTCAGCAAGGCCTCCGCGAGTGCGCCCTTCGTCGCGCACACCGAGACCTACGCCTACAGCCCACGCCGAAACACCTGGACCCGCCTCGCCGACATGCCCTACAGCGCCTATTACATGGCGTACGGCGGAGCCAACGGCAGGCTTCAGGTCGCCGGCGGTGTCAACGGCCAGGCCGCCACCGACCGGGCCGCGGAGTTCGACCCGGTCGCCGGCACCTGGCACGCGCTCCCCAGCATGCGCTACGCCGCGTACTACGTCGGCAGCAGCTGTGGGCTGTACAAGATCGGCGGGGTGGGGGGCGACGCGTCGCCGGTCGGCGAGGTGCTCCCCGGCTACGACTCGTGCGGCGGAGACGACGTGTCCTGGCTGAAGGAGAACCGCACCCAGCTCAGACTCGCACCGGGCCACTCGGCGACGTTGACGATCATGACCAACGCTCGTGTCAGCGTGCCGGGCCGCTACGCCGCCAGGCTGTCGCTGGACACGGATTCGCCCTACCAGCACGGCACGGTCGACGTCTCCATGAAGGTGACGGCACGCAGGTCCCAGGGGAGGTGACGGCGACCAAGCCGTGATGCGGCCTCCGGTCACGCGTGACGCGGCCGGAGGCCGCCGCCGTCCTGCCGGCGAGGCGGTTGCGGTCGTCAGTCCTTGATGTCGCAGATCGCGAGGCCGGCGGAGACGGTGGCGCCGACCTCCGCCGTCAGGCTCTTGATCGTGCCGGAGCGGTGGGCGTTGATGGGCTGCTCCATCTTCATCGCCTCCAGCACCACGACCAGGTCGCCTTCGCCGACGTGCTCGCCCTCCTCCACGGCCACCTTCACGATGGTGCCCTGCATCGGCGAGGTGAGCGTGTCGCCGGAGGCCGCCGGGCCGGATCTGCCGGCGGCACGCCGTTTCGGGCGCGCGCCGCCCGCGGCCGTGGCGCGGGGCAGGGTGGTTCCCAGCGACGCGGGCAGCGAGACCTCCAGCCGCTTTCCGCCGACCTCGACCACCACGGTCTCGCGTCCCGGCTCGCCGGCGTCCTCGGTCCCGGCGCCACCGGTGAACGGCGGGATGGTGTTGGTGAACTCGGTCTCGATCCAGCGGGTGTGCACGGTGAACGGCGCGCTGGTGAACGCCGGGTCCTCGATGACCGCGCGGTGGAAGGGGATGGCGGTGGCCATGCCCTCGACCTGGAACTCGGCCAGGGCGCGCCGGGCGCGTTCCAGGGCCTGTTCGCGGGTGGCGCCGGTGATGATCAGCTTGGCCAGCAGCGAGTCCCACGCCGGGCCGATCACGCTGCCGGACTCCACGCCTGAGTCCAGCCGCACGCCCGGGCCGGACGGTGGGGCGAACTTCGTCACCGTTCCGGGGGCGGGCAGGAAGGCCCGGCCCGGGTCCTCGCCGTTGATGCGGAACTCGAAGGAGTGGCCGCGCGGTGCCGGGTCGTCGTACCCGAGTCTCTCGCCGTCGGCGATCCGGAACATCTCCCGTACGAGGTCGATGCCGGTGACCTCCTCGGTGACCGGGTGCTCGACCTGCAGCCGGGTGTTGACTTCGAGGAAGGAGACCGTGCCGTCCTGCCCGACGAGGAACTCGCAGGTGCCCGCGCCGACGTACCCGGCCTCGCGCAGGATGGCCTTTGACGCCCGGCGCAGTTCGGCGTTCTGCTCGTCGGTGAGGAACGGCGCCGGCGCCTCTTCCACCAGCTTCTGGTGGCGCCGCTGCAGTGAGCAGTCGCGGGTGGAGACCACCACCACGTCGCCGTACCGGTCGGCCAGGCACTGGGTCTCCACGTGCCGGGGCCGGTCCAGGTAACGCTCGACGAAGCACTCCCCGCGCCCGAACGCGGCCACGGCCTCGCGTACGGCCGAGTCGTACAGCTCGGGGATCTCCTCCAGGGTGCGCGCCACCTTCAGGCCGCGCCCGCCGCCGCCGAACGCGGCCTTGATCGCGAGCGGCAGGCCGTGGTTCCGGGCGAACGCCACCACCTCGTCGGCGTCCCGCACCGGGTCCTTGGTGCCCGCGACCAGCGGTGCACCCGCACGCTGGGCGATGTGACGGGCGGCGACCTTGTCGCCCAGGGCACGAATCGCGGTGGGTGGGGGGCCGATCCAGGTCAGGCCCGCGTCGATGACGGCCTGGGCGAAGTCGGCGTTCTCCGACAGGAAGCCGTAGCCGGGATGGACGGCGTCCGCGCCGGAGTCCGCGGCGGCCTTCAGGACCTTGGCGATGTCCAGGTAGCTGGTCGCCGGTGTGTCACCGCCGAGCGCGTACGCCTCGTCCGTCGTACGGACGTGCACGGCGTCGCGGTCCGGCTCGGCGTAGACGGCCACGCTCGTGATCCCCGCGTCCCGGCAGGCACGGGCGACGCGGACCGCGATCTCGCCACGATTGGCGATGAGCACCTTCGTCAGCATGCCGCCTCCTCGTCAGAACGCATCGGACGGGACATGGACGCCCCAGACGTCACGGAGGGCGTGGGAGACCTCGCCGACCGTGGCGCGAAGCCCGAGGGCCTCGCGCATCGGAAGCAGGACGTTGCCGGTGCCCTGGGCGGTGGAGCGCAGGGCGTCCAAGGCTCGCTCGACGGCGGCGTTGTCGCGTTCCTTGCGCAGGGCCGCGAGCCGTTCACACTGATCGACCTCGATCTGCGGGTCGACGCGCAGCGGCTCGTAGGGTTCTTCCTCGTCCAGGGCGAACTTGTTCACCCCCACCACGGTCCGCTCCCGATTGTCGATCTCTTGGGCGATCCGGTAGGCGGAGCGTTCGATCTCCGACTTCTGGAAGCCCTGCTCGATCGCTGCCACGGCGCCGCCGCGGTCGTCGACGGCCTGGATCAGCTCGAGGATCGCCGCCTCGAGCTCGTCGGTCGTCGCCTCCATGAAGTAGGACCCGGCGAAGGGATCGACGGTCTTGGTCACGTCGGTCTCGTAGGCGATGACCTGCTGGGTGCGCAGGGCCAGCCGCGCCGCCTTCTGGGTGGGCAGGGCGATGGCCTCGTCGTAGGAGTTGGTGTGCAGGGACTGCGTCCCGCCGAGCACCGCCCCCAGGCCCTGAAGGGCGACCCGGACGAGATTGACCTCCGGCTGCTGCGCCGTCAGCTGCACACCGGCGGTCTGGGTGTGAAAGCGCAGCATCTGCGACTTGGGATTCTTCGCCCCGAACTCGTCGCGCATGATGCGCGACCAGATGCGGCGGGCGGCGCGGAACTTCGCGACCTCCTCCAGCAGCGTCGTACGGACGACGAAGAAGAACGACAGGCGTGGCGCGAAGTCGTCGACGTCCAGTCCCGCGGCGATCGCGGTCCGCACGTACTCCTTGGCGTTGGCGAGGGTGAACGCGATCTCCTGTACGGGCGTGGCCCCGGCCTCGGCCATGTGGTAGCCGGAGATGGAGATCGTGTTCCAGCGCGGAATCTCCCGGTGGCAGTAGGCGAAGATGTCGCTGATCAGCCGCAGCGACTGCTGCGGCGGGTAGATGTAGGTGCCGCGGGCGATGTACTCCTTGAGCACGTCGTTCTGGATCGTGCCGGTCAGCAGCCGGCTCTCGACTCCCTGACCGGCCGCGACCAGCTGGTACAGCAGCAGCAGTGCCGACGCGGTGGCATTGATCGTCATCGACGTCGACACCTTCTCCAGCGGCAGCCCCTCGAACAGCGTCCGCATGTCGTCGATCGAATCGATCGCCACGCCGACCTTGCCCACCTCGCCCCGGGCGATCGGCTCGTCGGAGTCGTAGCCCATCTGCGTCGGCAGGTCGAAGGCCACGCTCAGCCCGCCGGTGCCCGCGCCGACCAGTTCGTGATAGCGCTCGTTGGACTCCTTCGCCGTACCGAAGCCGGCGTACTGCCGCATCGTCCACGGCCGGCCGGTGTACATCGACGGGTACACCCCGCGGGTGAACGGGAACCGGCCCGGAGCGCCCAGCCTGGCGTCCGCGTCGAAGCCTTCCAGCGTGGAGGGGTCATAGACCGGCCGCATCGGCAGCCCGGACTCATTGTGCGAGGGGACATGCATTCGCCGGATCCCTTCTGGTACTGGGTACCTTTTGAATGGTACTGAGTACCGGCAATGCCGCCAAGTGGCCGGCGTCGCCGAGTGGCCGGCGTCGCCGAGTGGCCGGCGTCGCCGGGTGGGCCGTCGCCAAGTGGCCGCCTGGGCAGCGACGGGGAAGGATGGACGGTCATGAGCAAACCGACCGTGCGGGCTCGGCTCGCACAGGCCGCGTTCGTGCTCTTCGACGAGCGCGGGTACGAGCAGACGACGGTCGACGACATCGCCGAGCGGGCCGGCGTGGGGCGCACCACCTTCTTCCGGCACTACCGGTCCAAGGAAGACGTGATCTTCCCCGACCACGACCGGCTGCTCCAGCTGATCAGAGACCGCCTGGCGGCCACCGGCAACGGCACCGCCCTGGTCGCCGTCTCCGACGCCGTACGCCTGGTGCTGCTGCACTACATCGACGAGGGCGACCTCGCACGCCGGCGGTACGCGCTCACCAGCAAGGTGCCCGCCCTCCGCGACCGCGAGATCGCCAGCGTCGCCCGCTACCAGCGACTGTTCCGCGAGTTCATCTCCGACTGGATGGGAGACCCCACGGAGTCGGCGTCACTCAGAGCCGAGCTGATGGCGGCATCGGTCGTCGCCGCCCACAACCACGTGCTGCGCCGATGGCTCCGCGGGGACTCCCCCGACCCGATCGCCGAGGTGGACGAGGCGATGCGCGAGGTGCTCGCTCTTTTCCCCGGGCCCCAGTCCCGGCCCCGAGCCGCCGACGGCGGCACCACCGTCGCCGTGTTCCGTACGGGAGAAGACCTCGACGCGCTGCTTCCCGCACTGCGGCGTCTCATCGGGGGCGAGCCCGAGCGGTGAACGCCCGCCGCATGAGACGCGGAGGGCCCATCGGCCGTCCTCCGGCTCAGCGGACGAGGCCCCGCTGCCAGGCCCAGGCGGCGATCTCGACGCGGTTGCGGGCCTGGAGCTTGTCCTGGATGTGCATCAGGTGCGACTTGACCGTTCCGATGGTGATGGCGAGCTCGGTGGCGATCTCGACGTTCGTCCGTCCTCTGGCCACCTTGGCGGCGACCTCACGCTCCCGGGACGTCAGCGCCTCCGCGGCCTGCCCGCCGCGCCCGTCCTCGCGGGCCGACGCCGGCCCCCCGGATTCCGATGACGGCGCGGCGTGCGCGAAGCGCTCCAGCAGCCGTACCGTCACCGAAGGCGAGATGAGCGCGCCGCCGTCCACCGCGGCGCGTACCGCGTCGATGAGGAAGCGCGGGCCGGAGTTCTTCAGCACGAACCCCGCGGCGCCCGCGCGCAGCGCTTCGTAGACGTACTCGTCGCTGTCGAACGTGGTCACCACGATGATCTTGGTGTCCCGTGTCAGCGGGGAGCCCAGCAGGGTGCGAGTGGCGGTCAGGCCGTCGATCTTGGGCATCCGGATGTCCATCAGGCACACGTCCGGGCGCAGCCGCCGCACCAGCTCGACCGCCTGCGCGCCGTCGCCCGCGTCGCCGACGACCTCGATCCCGTCCTGCGCCTGGAGGATCAGGCAGAACCCGCTGCGGACCATCTCCTGGTCGTCGGCGACCAGCACGCGGACGGCCACGCGGTCAGCTCCTGGGCAGGGACGCCGACAGCTCCCAACCGCCCTCGGGCTGCGCCCCCCAGTACAGTTCGCCGCCGAGCCCCTCCACTCGCTCGGACAGGCCCAGCAGCCCGAACCCGCTGCGGGCGAAGCGGCGTCCGCGGCGTCCATGCCCGGTGCCGTCGTTGCGCACGGCCACCCGCACCGTGTCGCGATGCGCCGACAGCAGCACCCGGACACCGGTCGGGTTCCGGACGTGCTTCAGGACGTTGGTCAGCCCCTCCTGCACGACCCGCTGCACCGTGGTGACCAGCTCCGGCGACAGGGACGCGAGGTCCAGGTCGGGGTCCAGGTGCAGATCCGCCCTGGCCCCGCCGCGCGCGAACTGCTCCACGTGCGCCTTGATCTGCTCGATCCCCGGGGTCTCGCGGCGCGAGGCCGAGCCGGACCCGTCACCGTCCTCGCGCAGCAGGTGGACCATCCGCCGCATCGCGACCAGCCCGTCCTGGCCCGCCCGCTCGATGTTGGTGAACAGCCTGCCGGCCGTCTCGTCCCGCACGAGCTCCTGGCCGGTCTGCGCCTGCACCACCACCGCGGTCATGAAGTTGGCGACGTGGTCGTGCAGGTCGCGGGCCAGTTCCAAGCGCTCGAAGCGGCGCACGCGGTCGGCCCGCGCGGCGCGCCGGGTGTCCTCGCCGCGCATGTACACGCCCGCGATCACGGCGCCGAGGACGAGCAGCGCCATCGGCAGCCGCATTTCGTCGCCGACCCACGGGTCGGTCACCCGGCTCCGCAACATCATCATCGTCACACTCAGCGCGACGCCGACGCCGAACGCCTGCACACGGCTCGCGCTCCGGCAGACTGCCACCAACAGCCCCAGCAGAACCGCGAACTCGGTCGCGCCGAACGTCCGCTGCGTCACCGTCTCGTGCAGGACGTAGGTGAACGCGCAGGACAGCGCCACGGCGGTCAGCGCCACCCCGGTGACCGGGACGTTGTACCGCAGTGCCGCGACCGCCAGCCCCAGCATGATCACGCCCATGCTCATCAGCGCGATGCCGGACGGATCGGTGGTCACCAGAGACGCGTCCAGGTAGAGGAGGAACACGACCCCGAACACGGCGGCGGCCATCCGCGGTTGCGGGACGGCGACTCGGGAGAGCATGCGGCAACCTTAGATGCCGGTTCGGGACGGCGTATCTGACTTTCGGCGGAGTCGTCCCCGTGGAATCCGCCCTGCGGCGGATCCCTCCGGGCCCCGGCGCACGGCAGTCTCTTCCCGTGTTCTCCCAATGCCGTACGCCACCGGCCGCTGAAGGAGCGACCATGCCGACGACCGAGTCCGCCACTCCTGCGCAAGCCGGCCCCGCGATGCCCGTGACCGTCCTCGCGAGAACCGGGACCGCCCCGCGGCGGCCCCTGAGGAAGCCACTCGCCGCCCTCGTCCTCGCCGCCGCGGCGGTGTCGGCCGCCGCCGGATGCTCGTCGCCGTTCGGCAGGACCTACCAGGTACGGATGGAGGTGACCGGCTCCGGATCCGCACAGATCTCCTACGGCTTCTCCGGGTCCGACGCCTCCATGCCCCGCCGGGAGAAGCTGGCCTGGATCAAACGGGCCGACGCCGGGTTCGGTTTCAACCGTCTCGCCGTCTCCGGCGCTCCCCCCGGCACCACCTGCCGGATCGTCGTGGACGGCGACGAACGCGACAGGAAGACCGTGGGCGCCGACGGAAAAGCCGAGTGCTACGTCAGCATCCAGAACGACTAGCCGGCCGCGCGCGACGGCCACCACTTCACGCGGCCGTCCGGGACCTCACTCGCATTCACGGAGGGAATGCATGGACCTCTCGTCGCTTCGTTATGCGATCACGCTAGCGGAGGAGCTGCACTTCGGCCGCGCCGCGCAGCGGCACTACATCAGCGCGCAGCCGTTCGGCCGCCACATCCAGAACCTGGAGCGCGAACTGGGCATCCGGCTGTTCGAACGCACCAGCCGGCGGGTCACCGTGACCCCCGTGGGCGCGCGGGTCCTGGCCGAGGCACGGGCCATCGTGGACGCGGTGGACGCGCTCACCGACTCGCACCGCTGGGCCGAATCCGGCGAGGCCGGCACCCTGGCCGGCTCGTGCGGATGAACGGGCGGTCCACGAGACGCCTCGCCGGGCCGAACGCTCAGACAGCGTGAAGTTCCGGGCCGTGGTAGCCGCCGCCGACGGGATAGGTCGTGCCGCGGCGCCATCCTGAGGCGGCGAAGAGCGTGTCGAACTCCTCCAGGTCCCGCGCTGTACCGCCGGTCACGCAGAGCATGGCCATGCCCGACAGGGCGGCGAAGTCGCGCATCAGGCGATAGGTGGCCCGTGCCTGGCCCCCCTCCCGTATCTGCCATGGGAATCGAGTGGGCCTTTCTCCCTGTTCGCGACATTGGCCTCCGGTAACTTATGGCGAGCGATATCACCGAGTTCGCCCGCGCGTGGAAGGGCGCGCTGCGCGCCATAAGTGGCGGCCGGACAGCAGGGGATCGATAAATGCGACATCGTGGCGGCGGACCATCGGGTTGCCTGCTCGCCGTGTCCACCGCCAGTGTTCTGCTCTCCGCATTGGCCGGGCTGCTCGGCAATGTCGTGACGTCGGGGAAGCTGCCGTTCGGCCTGGAGCCCTACCGGCGTTGGGCGCCGGTCGCGCTGGTCGTCGGCCTGGTCCTGGTCATGGTGGTCGCGCTCCTTCAACTGTTCGTGGAACGCCACGAGGACGCCCCGGAGCCGGAGCAGGAGGCCGGCGCCCGGCGGACATGGCTGGTGGTACCGGTGGCGTCGGGGTGCCTCGCGCTCCTTGTCCTGGCCCTCCGCGCCACGAAGTCGGTTCCGTCCGGGCTGGGCACGGCCTCGGTCCTTCTCGTGGTGGTGACCAGCGCCGGTACCTGCGTCTTTGTGTCGGCGCGGTTCCTGTGGTGGCGGCGGCAGCCCAAGCCGTTTCCCGCCGCGCTCCGGAGACTGCTGGACAGGCAGCGCGCGACAGCGTCCCTGCAGCACGAATACAACTACTGGGACGGCACCGCACCGCCCATGCCGGACATCTACGTCGAGCAGCGGACCGAATATCTTCTGCCGTCGCCCATGGCCGCGCGGAACAAGGACCGAGCCGGCCCGTTGACGCTGGCGCAGATGCTCCACGCCAGCCGGTTCTCGGTCGTTGTGGCGGAACCCGGCGTCGGCAAGTCCACGTCGGTCGCGCGCGTACTCCAGGAGCAGAGCGCGTGGTGGCTGAACGCTCGTAGGACGGCCAAACCCGAGGACGCCCCGTACGGACCGTCGGTGCCCATCGCGCTGCCCGCCAATCTCCACGGATGCGACAGCCTGCCCGAGGCGATGGCCATGGAGTGCAGGCTGCTGACCGGCCTCGAGGCTCCCGCGCGGATGTTCGACGTCCCGCCGCCCGGTGGGCGCTCCTGGCTGATTCTGCTCGACGGGATCGACCAGATTCTCCTCACCCAGGAACGCAAGGGGGTACTCGCCCGTCTGGGCGGCTGGATCGAGCAGGCACCCACGTCCTATCGATTCATGATCACTACTCGTCCTCTGCTGGGCGGAGAACTCGGCCGGCTCGGCACGGACCATGTCGGGTGGTACGTACTGCAAAGGTTCGACGAAGCGGGCCTGCGCAAGTTCATCACCCAATGGGTGGCCTATCGGCGGGACCATCACGTGTCGGGTATCGAGGCGGCCCCGATCACCGTCGAGAGGTTCATGGCGAGCGTCTCCTCCGCATCGCTGTCCTCGCTGGCCCGGACCCCACTGATCGCGACGATCACCGCGCTGGTGCTCGAGTGGAGTCAGGAGACGGACCTGCCGGCCAGCCGCGCCGGGCTGTACGAGAGGTACGTGCAGCAACTGCTCACATCACGAGAGTTGCAGACGATGCCGCCGAGTCCGGAATTCAGCGCCGCGGGAGCCGTGGGAGGACGTGCGTGGAACTGGTTGCGGGACAATATCAGGGCCCTTCTCGAGGGCGTCGCCGACCGGCACCTTTCCCCCACTTCGCCGAGTGTGACAAAGTGCGCGATAGCCTGGATAAAAGAGCGATCCGGAGGGTTGCTCGACGCCGTGCCGGGCTGGGAGACCGCGTTGAGCCGGCTGCTCACCGCCACCAGCCTTATCGTGCCCAGCTCGGGCGGGCTGCGGTTCGTTCATCCGAGTTTCGCCGAATATCTGGCCGCCGGCCCGCGCGCGGAGGCCTTCGACCTGGACACGTGGTTGGCCGACGCTCTCAGCCCGGACAGCCGCAATCTCGCCCTGTTCATCCTGGCCCGCCTCCCGCAGACGGCCGCACGGCCGTCCGGGCACCGGCTCGCCGACACACTCGTCGAGATGCTGCTCGAACGAGGGAGGATGGAGACCTGCGTGGCCGGGGCGATCGCGGCCGACGGCATCGAGATGAGCGATCCGCTCCGTCGCCGCGTCATCGCCGACCTCGCGCGGCAGCTGGCCCAGGAGGACCAGACCACGGCCGAGGCCATTCGCGTTCTCATCGACCTCACCACCGATCCGCAGGTCCTGGAGCGGCTGACGCGGTTCGTCGAGGACGCGGGCAACCCGGACTGGGTCAGAGCCGACACCGCGGAGGAGCTCTGCGGCGTCGCGCGGGAGACCGGGATCCGCCTCTTGCGCCATGTGCTGGAGACCGCCGATGACTCGTGGCTCAAGTACCGGATCCTCCTGCTGCTGATCGACTTCGGTGAGGCGACCGACGACGAGAAGGCCCGCGCCGGACGCCACGATCTCACCGTTCTCGACGTCGACACCTCCAGCGTCAGCGCCGGGCACTGGGTGCGGCAGATCGCCGGCAGCACGACCGTCCTCCCCCGGCACCGGCTGTTCGCCGTCCTCGCGATGGCTCAGCGCCGTGAGTCCGGCTGGGACGAGCATTTCGCGGACGTCATCCTCGACGACGCCCTGACCGTCGAGGAGCGCCTGGAGGCGGGCCGGGTCGTGGCGCGGATGACCACACCGGACCGCGCCGAACCGGAGGGCGTGTCGCTGTTGCGCCGCATCGCCGATTCGGAGGAGCGCTCGCTGGACATCAGCGTGCCGCTGCTGGCCGCGTTGGCCGCGGAACAGGACCAGGCGGCCCGGCAGAAGCTGAACGGGCTCGCCAGGACCGGCGGTCGGGAGTTCGCCGAACGCTTCCCGTTCGCCGCCGCGTGGGAGGTGTCGGCCGGGACCCGAAGCTCCGAGCTGTCGTCGCAGGTCACTGAGGGTACGGCTCGTGGACATGTGCCCGAGGTCTGGGGAGGCGTCCCGCCCCGCAACGCTCACTTCATCGGGCGCGAGGAGTTGCTGGCGAGGCTCAGGGAGAGCATCACCACCGGGGTGACCGCGATATTGCCCGTCACCCTTCATGGCCTCGGGGGCATCGGCAAGACACAGTTGGCGTTGGAGTACGCCTATCGATACCTCGCCGACTACGACCTCGTCTGGTGGATACCGTCCGACCAGCCGTTTCTCGTCCGATCCTCGCTCGCCTCGCTCGCCACCCACCTTGGGCTGCCCCACGCGAACACGACCGGTGTCGAGGAGGCGGCGAGAGCCGTTCTCGACGCCCTCCGACGTGGTGACCCTTATTCCCGATGGCTACTGATCTTCGACAATGCGTGGGGGCCAGAAGGTCTGTACGACGTCATTCCCGATGGACCGGGCCATGTTCTGATCACCTCGCGGGACGCCCGTTGGACGGACGTGGCCAACACGGTGAACATCGATGTCCTGACTCGCCGGGAGAGCGTGGAGTTCCTCTCCGCGCGCACCGCCCGGGTGATCACCGAGCCTGCCGCCGACCGCCTCGCCGAGGAACTGGGCGATCTCCCGCTCGCGCTGGAGCAGGCGGCCGCGTTCCAGGTGGAGACCGGGACCGCGGCCGACGAGTATCTCGCGCTTCTGCGTGAGCACACGGGCGAACACCTCGATGAGGTGGGGTCGGCCGAGTACCCGACATCGGTGAGCGCCGCCTGGACCCTGTCGATCGAAAAGCTCCGCGAAGACCAGCCCGAAGCGGTCGAGCTACTCCGTTGTTGCGCTCTTTTCGGAGCCGACCCGATCCCCCGCGCCATCTTCAGGCGCCCCGCGCGGGGAGATATAACGCCACCGCTTACTCTTCTCGTCGACGATCCGCTCAAGCTGGCCCGCGCGATCCGCGCGCTCAGTTACTACGCACTCGCCAGAGTCGATCACGCTCGAAACACCATCCAGCTTCACCGGTTGGTCCAGGCCGTCGTACGTGAAGAAATGACCGGGGCCGAACGGCAGCGGATGAGGAGCGACGCGCGACTCTTGCTGGCCGGGTACGCATCAGGGGATCCGGCCGATCCCGAGACGTGGAACACCTACTCCAGCGCACTGGCCCACGTTGAGCCGTTGGGCGTCGAGGAGAGCACGGACCCCGCTGTTCGCGAGTTCGCGCTGGACGTCATTCGGTACCTGCATCTGTCCGGCGCCTATGACGTCGCTCGGTCCATGGTCGAACGGCTGATCGCCGCGTGGAGCACGGAGCCTGATGAGGACGGGCTGGACATCGCCCTCGCCCACCAGCTGTTCGGTGACATCCTTCGCGCCCTCGGCGACTACCAGGCGGCCTACGACGTCGACACGGCGACGTTGGCCAGGCTCGAGTCCACCGTCGGCAGAGAGCACGAGGCGACTCTGCGAAGCATGGTGAGTATCGCCACCGACATGCGGGGCCGCGGAGAGTTCGCCGCGGCCAGGATCCGGGACGAGGAAGCCCTGTTCCACTGCGAAAGGCTCTATGGCACGGACGACCCGGAAACGTGCCGTGTGCTGAACAAACTGGCACTCGACTTCGCCCTGAGCAGTGACTTTCAAGGCGCGAAGGCACTTCACGAACGTGCCTACCAGGCGTCTTTGTCCCTACCGCCCGGCGGCGAGACGCTGCTCCTGAGTACGCGGAGCGATCTGGCCCGCGCGACCCGCCTCTGCGGCGACTACTCGGAAGCGTGTGACGTGGGCGAGGTGGCGTACGCCCAGAGTGTGGGCAAGCTCGGGCCGGAGCATCCCTGGACGCTCCGCACGGCCATCGATCTGTCGACGGCCTTGCGCCGATCCGGTGACTTCGGGGCGTCCCTCGACCGCGCGAGGGACGTGCACGCCCGCATCGTTCGACGGCTCGGGACCGACCACCCCGACGCCCTTGCCGCCGCCACCTGCCTCGCCATGAGCCTGCGCGTCGCCGGCGAACTGGATGCCGCTCTCGACCTGACCGCCGACACCGCACGGCGCGCCACGAACGTCTACGGAGCGGACCACCCGTACACCCTCGGCCACACCGGAAACCTCGCTCTCCTGCACCGGCTCTCGGGCGACGCCCGGGAAGGCGGGCGACTCAACGAGAGCGTCCTCGCGGCACTCGATGCGACGCTCGGCCGCGACCACCATTTCTCGCTGACCGTGGCCGCCAACCTCGCCGGCGATCTGGCGGCCCTCGGCGACGTCGCCGCCGCCGCCCGGCTCGGGCGCGAAATTCTTCCGCGACTCCGGACACTCCTGGGTGAAACCCACCCGATGACGCTCGCATGCGCGGCCAACCTGTCCGCCGACCTGACGGAACTGGGCGAGACCGACGAAGGGGAGACCCTGCGCGAGGCGACCCTCCGTGTCTACGCGCAGAGGCTCGGCCCCGATCACCCGGCCGTCCAGTCCGCACGGCAAGGACGGCGGCTGGACCTCGACTTCGATCCACTACCGATCTAGGGCGCCCTAGTGCCGCTCTGGCGGGTTGTGCGCCCGGCGGTAGGCCAGCGGAGACAGGCCCACGTGGGTGTGGAACTGTTTGCGCAGTGTGACCGGGTCACCGAAGCCGCAGGCGGTGGCAACGCGTGCGATGGTGAGGTCGGTGGACTCCAGTAGCAGGCGTGCGTGTGCCAGTCGGCGCTGGGCCAGCCATTTGAGTGGGCTGGTGCCCGCCTCGCCGCGGAAACGGCGGGTGAAGGTACGTACGCTCATGTGCGCATGTCGTGCCATGTCCTCCAGCGTGATCGGTTCGGCCAGTCGTTCCAGTGCCCACTGCCGGGTCGCCGAGGTGGAACGGTCGGTGTCCTGAGGGACCAGGTGCTCGATGAACTGGGCCTGTCCACCCTCGCGCCACGGCGCCGCCACGCACCGGCGTGCGGCGGCCGCCGCGACCGTCGCTCCGTGGTCCCGGCGAACCAGGTGAAGGCACATGTCGATGCCGGCCGCTCCGCCGGCGGATGTCAGGATGCGCCCGTTGTCGACGAACAGCACGTTCGGATCGACCTCAACGTCGGGGAACAGCCGCGCGAACGTGTCGCACAGTGCCCAGTGGGTGGTGGCCCGCCGGCCGTTGAGCAGGCCGGCCGCCGCGAGCAGAAAGGCCGAGGTGCACAGGCTCACGATGCGGGTCCGCGGCCGTATCCGATCCAGTGTCGCGGCGAGGTCGCCCGGCAGCGTCCCCGTCGCGAGCAGGTGCTCGCTGGGCTCCTGGGTGGCGATCACCACGGTGTCCGCGGTCCGCAGCACGGACTCGTCGTGGTCGACGAGGATCTGGAAGTCCTCGTGCGTACGGACCGGCCGGCCGCCGAGCGAGAAGGTGCTCACCGAGTAGAGACGGGTCCCGTCCGGAGTGCACGCCTCGTTGAACACCCGGGCCGGGATGCCCAGATCCAGGGGCAGGACTCCGTCGAGAGCGAGGACGGCAACACGATGCGGCATGGCCGGAATGGTACGACAGGTATCCCCCGGCCACTCACCCGCTGCCGTGGGCAGCGCTTGTAGTGCGTAGGCACCAGGACACGCGAGTGGCTGGTCCGGGTGCACCAGGGGAAGACGGCGGCGGGAGACGATGCCCACGCCGGGCGCCGGAGGGAAGTGTTGGAAGCGCGTGAATCTCGCGCATTCCCCTTGCCCAAACGGCGTCTGGAGTGATCAGCAAGTGGCGACATCTCGTTACGACGCGGCGGCGTCGGCCCGGCCGGGCCCCGCGGGACCGGTCCTACCGCGAGGGCGGACGGCCCGCCTCGGGAGGCTGTGGATCGGTGTCCTCGGCGTCTTGGCACTCGCCCTCGGCACCCTGCAGTCAGTGGTGGAGCCTGCGATCCCGCTGCTGCAACGTGAGCTGGGGGTCAGTCCCGCCGAAGGAGCGTTGGTCGGCAACGCGGTACTCGTCGCCGGCGCGGTCGTCGCACCCGTCGCGGGCAAACTCGGTGACCGCTACGGCGGAAAGCGGGTGCTGGTCGGGCTGATGGCCGTGGTCTCGGCCGGTGGCCTGCTGGCCGGCCTGGCGCCGAACCTGCCGGTGTTGTTGCTCGGTCAGGTAATGCAGGGCGTCATGGTGGGTGTGCTGCCCCTTTCGTTCATCCTGGTGCGCAAACACCTCCCGGCAGGAGAGTCACAGGCGGCGATCGGGGTGGTCGTGGCGCTGTTCACGGGCGGCGGCATGGTGGGAACGTCGATTGCCGGGCCGGTCGCGGAAGGACTGTCCTGGCACTGGATGTTCGCGCTGCCGACGATCGTGATCATCGCGGCGACGTTGGCCGTGACCCGGCTGATGCCGCATGATCCGCCGATCGAATCGGACGACAGGATCGACTGGCCCGGCGTGGTGCTGCTGAGCGGCACGTTGCTGGTGTTCATGATCGGGCTCGTGCGGGTGACGAGTGGCGGCCTGTCGCCGGTCGCGGCCGGTGTCATCGCGGTGGTCGTGACCGCCCTCGCGACCGGATGGGTCGTCGTCGAGCGCCGGGCGGCCTCGCCGATGGTCGATCTACGAATGCTGGCAAAGCCCGCAGTGTGGCATTCGTGCGTGCTCACCTTCGTCATCACCATCAGTTCCGGGATGGTGATCTTTCTACTCCCGCAGCTGTTCGCGGTATCGGCCGACGGATACGGCTTCGGAGTCGACACTACGGACATCGGACTGTACCTGTTGCCCGGCGCCATCGTCGGGGCGGCAAGCGACTCGGCCGGCGGGTTCGCGGCGCGGCGTTACGGTCCGCGTGCCGTGGTCATCGTGAGCGCGGTCGTCACGACGGCCACGATGATCGCCCTGGCGACGACGCACACCGCGGAATGGCAGCTGGTCCTCGCGAAGGTGCTGACCGCGTTCGCCGCGGGCGTCGGTACCACGGCGTTGCTCGCCGGCACCGCCACCGCCGTCGATGCCAGGGACACCGGCATCGCCACCAGCCTGCTCGTGGTGACACGCGTGATCGGCGTCGCCGTGGGCGCCCAGGTCGGCGGCGCGATCCTCGGCGCCGCGGCCGACCCGACGACCGGCCTGCCGACCGAATCGGCCTTCGTGACAGGTTTCGCCGTCGCCGGCCTCGTCGGCGCACTGTCACTGCTCGTTGTCCGCATCACGAAAAAAGGAGCCCAGGCATGACACGGATGGACGCAGGTAATACCGCCGAGCGCAAGGTTTTGATCTCCGGGGCCAGTATCTCCGGACCCGCGCTGGCGTACTGGCTGCACCGGTCCGGATTCGCGGTCACCGTGGTGGAGAAGGCAGGCGCACTGCGCGGCGGCGGCTATCCGATCGACATCCGTGGAACCGCCACAGAGGTGGTCCGGCGGATGGGGATACTGCCGCGACTGCAGGACGCGCACATCGACTCGCGTCGTTACACCTTCCTCAACGCCGATGGCAGCATCGCGGCCTCGGTCCCGGGTGCCGTTGCCGGCAATGCCGAGGGACAGGACCTCGAGGTACGTCGCGGGGATCTGGCCGCGGCCCTCTACGCGATCGTCCGCGACGACGTGGAATTCCTGTTCAACGATTCCATCGACACCCTCGACCAGTCCGAACAAGGAGTCGACGTTACTTTCCGCGGTGGGCTACGGCGCACATTCGACCTGGTGGTCGGCGCCGACGGTATGCATTCCTACACCCGGGAGGCCCTGTTCGGCCCCGAGGAACGGTTCCACCGCTACCTCGGCTACTGCTTCGCCATATTCACCATGCCGAACACCTTCGGGCTCTCCCGCGAGCTCATGATGTGGAACGCCCCGGGGAAAGCCGCAGCCCTCTACGCCGTCGGGGAAAACGACGAGTTGCACGCCTTCCTGAACTTCCACCGGCCAGAACCGCCGTTCGATGCCCTCCGGAACCCCGACGCCCAGCGGGACCTGGTCGCCAGGGTCTTCGCCGACGCGGGATGGGAGGTCCCCGGCATGCTCAGCGCGATGCGCGACGCGGATGACCTGTTCTTCGACACGGCCGGTCAGATCCGCATGCCCCACTGGTCCAGCGGCCGCGTCGCGCTCGTCGGCGACGCCGCGTACGCGCCCTCGTTCCTCACCGGACAAGGCTCAAGCCTCGCGCTGGTCGGCGCCTACACGCTCGCCCACTCCCTGGCCACGAACCGGGACCACACCGCGGCCTTCGCCGCCTACGAACGCAACATGCGCGCGTTCGTCGGCGTGAATCAGGCGCTGGTCGACAACGGTGCGGCCACGCTCTTCCCCACCACGCCCCAGGCCCTGGAGCAACGCAACACCATGCTGCGCAGCCTCGTCACCATGCCCTCCGCGACGACACGACCGGAGCACTCGGCCATTACGCTGCCCGAATTCGCGCCTATGTCGTGACCTGCTACTCCCGCAGCGTCTCGCTGCCCGGTTTCAGCGACCGGCCGGGACGCGGCGGTCGAGGAAGTCGTGGATCAGTTCGGCGACCTCGTCGCCGGCGCTCTCCAGCAGGAAGTGGCCGCCGTCCAGGAGGTGGACCTCGGCGTCCGGAACGTCGTCGGCGAAGGCGCGGGCGCCCGCGGGAGCGAAGATCTCATCGCCCCGGCCCCAGACCGCCAGCACCGGCGGCCGGTGGGCGCGCAGGTACTCGTGCAGGGCCGGGTACAGCGGCGGGTTGGTGGCGTAGTCGCGGAACAGCGCGAGCTGGATCTTGTCGTTGCCCGGCCGGGACAGCAGCGCGACGTCGTGGTGCCAGGTGTCCGGGCTCACCAGACTCTCGTCCGGCACGCCCGTGAGGTACTGCCAGCGGACCGCCTCCTGGGTCAGCGCCGTACGGATCCCGCTCTCGTCCTCCGGGTCACGGTGGTAGGCCCACACGGTCTCCCAGAACTCCGGTACGAAGCCGGCCTCGTAGCCGTTGCCGTTCTGCGTGACGATCGCGGTGATCGCTTTCGGGTCGGCCAGGGCCAGCCGCCAGCCGATCGGGGCGCCGTAGTCCTGGACGTAGATGGCGTACCGCGTCACGCCCAGCTGGTCGAGCAGCCCCGCGGTCAGCTCGGTGAGCGCGTCGAAGGTGTAGTCGAACTCCTCGGTGGGCGGGGCGTCGGACAGCCCGAAGCCGAGGTGGTCCGGGGCGATCACGTGATACCGGTCGGCCAGCGCGGGGATCAGGCCGCGGAACATGAACGAGCTCGTCGGGTAGCCGTGCAGCAGCACGAGCACCGGGGCGTCGGCGGGACCGGCCTCCCGGTAGAACAGCCGCCGGCCCTGGACGGTCGCGTAGCGGTGGTGAACCATCATTAGTAACCCCCTTAGATTGTTTTGCTGGTTAGAACCTAAGCATGCGATGATGTAACCTGTCAATGCAGCTTTGGAGGTTAGAGATGAGCGAGGCCGACGAGACCCTCCTGCTCGATCTCCTGAACACCACACCCGTCATCGACGGCGTGCCCCGCGACGACCTGGCCGACGCCGAGGCCGGGCGGCGCTGGCTCGCCGCCCACGGGGGGCCGGTGTCGGAGGAGGAGTGGCGAGAGCTCCGGGACGTACGTCCGGCGCTTCAGGCCGTCGTACGCGGTGACGCGCCTCCGTCGGCGCTGGCGCGCTTCGTGACCGGCGTGAGCCGGCGCGCGTCGTTCGCCGACGAGGGCATCGAGTGGACCCTCGACCTACCCGACGGCCGGTCCACCGCCGTACGAGCCGTGCTCGCCTGGGACGCGCTGCGAGTCTCGGCCCCCGGCCGCCTGCGCCCCTGCGCGAACACAGAGTGCCGGCTGTTCCTGATCGACCGCAGTCGCCCGAACAACGCCCGCTGGTGCTCGATGGCCGTCTGCGGCAACCGCATGAAGGCCCGCCGCCACTACCAGCGCACCCGCACGGCCGACTGACCGCGGCGCTCGGTGCGGCGAGCCCGGGCCGCGAACTCCGCGAACCCGGTATCGGACTACGACAGGCGGTCGGTGTCAGTTCGGGGTGGCGTGGGCCAGGCCCGTCTGGTAGGCGATGACGACGAGTTGCGCCCGATCGCGGGCGTCCAGCTTCGTCATGGCGCGCTGCACGTGGGCGCGGACGGTGAAGGGGCTGAGGAACATCCGCTCGGCGATCTCCTGGTTGGAAAGGCCGGTCGCGACCAGAGCCACCATCTCGCGTTCGCGCGGCGTGAGCACGGCGAGCCGTTCGGGGTCGTGTGGTGGGACGTCGGGTGTGGCCAGGAAACGGGTGACCAAGGAGCGGGTCGCGGCGGGCGACAGAAGAGTGTCGCCGTCGGCTATCGTACGCACGGCGTCCAGCAGGTCATCGGCCCCGATGCCCTTGCCGATGAAGCCGCTGGCCCCCGCGCGCAGCGCCTGAGCGACGTACTCGTCGGTCTCGTACGTGGTGAGGATCAGGATGCGGCTGGCACGCAGTTCCGGGTCCGCGCAGATCTCCGACGTGGCGGTGAGACCGTCCACCTCGGGCATACGGATGTCCATGATCACCACGTCCGGGCGCAGTTCCCGGGTGAGTCTCACCGCCTCCCTGCCGTCGGCGGCCTCGCCGACCACGGTGATGTCGGCGGCGGAGTCGAGAAGCAGCCGGAAGGCACCGCGCAGCAGGGCCTGATCGTCGGCGAGCAGCACCCGGAGCGTCACGGCGCATCCCCGGTCTCTGCGTCGATGGTCGTTGCTCCGTCCGCCCTCCGCGTCATGTCCTTGGCGGGCGGGAGGGGCAGCTGGGTGGAGACGAGGAATCCGCCCTCCGGCCGCCTGCCCGCGGAGAGGTGTCCCCCGACCGCGGTGGCGCGTTCACGCATCCCGATGAGACCGTAACCGGGCGGACGGTGCGCCGCCGTGGACGCGACCGGCGCCGTACGGACGCCCCGTCCCTCGTCGGCGACGGTGATGGTCACGTGATCACGATTCCAGGCGAGGTGCACCCGAGCGCTACCGGTACCGGCGTGCTTGGTCACGTTGGTCAAGGCCTCCTGGATGATGCGGTAGGCGGTGAGGTCCACTCCCGGCGGCAGCGGTCTGGCCGTGCCCTCCTGGTGCACCGAGACCTCCAGATTCGCGCGGCGGAATGACTCGAGAAGCGTGGGAAGCCGGGACAGCCCGGGCGCCGGGTCGGCGGGCGTGGCCGCGTCCCCGGACTGACGCAGCAGACCGACCGTGGCCCGCAGGTCGTCGAGCGCGTTGGCGGTGGTCTCGACGAGCTCTTTCAGGCTCTTGCGGGTCTGCTCCGGGCGGGCGTCGAAGAGGTGGGCGGCGACCGTGGCCTGCGCGTTGGCCAGGGTGATCTGATGGGCCACGAGGTCGTGCAGTTCCCGGGCGATGCGCACCCGTTCCTCGGCCACTCTCCGGCGCGCCTCGCTGTCCCGGCTCTTCTCGGCCCGCTGGGCCCGCTCCTCCACGGCCGCCAGGTAGGCCCGCCGGTTCTGCACCGAGTAACCGAGCAGGGCGGCCACCAGCGGAAACGCCGCCACCGCTCCCACCCTGCTCACGTCCTTCCACGACAGGGCCCCGAACAAGGGCGTGGAGGCGACCAGCAGCGCCACGGAGCTGAGCGACACCGCGACCACCGCGTACCGCTCGGCGCGCGCCGTGAGCGAGTAGGCGGTGATCAGAGCGGGAGCCACGATGAGCGGGCTCAGCAGGAGACCCAGCGGTGGCACCAGCACACCGCACACGGTCGTGGCCGCCATGACGGCCAGGGGCGCCCGGTGCCGCACCGGCAGCACCGCACAGGACACCACCGCGATGAGGTAGCCGGCGGCCGACGGCGGTGACAGCGTGCTGCCGTCGGCCTGCACCACGCCGCCGAGCAGGCAGAGCACGAACGCCGTCCCCGTGACCGCCCCCTCCCGCCACCACGTGCCACGCGGTCGCGGGTCACCGCCATCCGTGTTCGTCATGGCCGGCTCAGTGCCGACGGACGGCGAACGGCCGCACCGCCGCGTCCGGTACGGTCGCGGAGACCGGGGCATGCCTGCCCAGCGCCTCACCCTCGATGTCCACATTCGGCAGCATGCGGTTCAGGATACGAGGCAACCACCAGGCCCGGTGGCCGAGCAGTGCCAGGACCGCGGGGACGATCGCCATCCGGACCACGAAGGCGTCGAAGAGGACGGCGGCGGCCAGGCCGACGCCCATCGTCTGGATGGTCGGGCTGTTCATCCCGGCGAATCCGGCGAACACGCTGATCATGATGATCGCCGCCGCGGCCACCACACGCCCACTGTGCCGGAAACCGCTGACGATCGCCTCGCCGGGAGACGCGCCGTGGACGTAGGCCTCCCGCATCCGCGAGACCAGGAAGACCTCGTAGTCCATGGCGAGGCCGAACACTATTCCGATGATGATGATCGGCATCAGCGACATGACCGGTCCGGTCTGCTCGATGCCGAGCAGGTCTGCCGCCCAGCCCCACTGGAAGACGGCGACGAGGACGCCGAAGGCGGCACCCACCGACAGGAGGAAGCCGAGCGCGGCCTTGACCGGGACCAGGATCGAGCGGAAGACCACCATCAGCAGGAGCACCGCCAGGCCGATGACCACGATCAGATAGGGGATGAGGGCGTCGGACATGGCTTCGGAGATGTCGATGTTCATCGCGGTGGTGCCGGTCACCAGGATGCCGGCGCCCGTGTCCGCCTCGACGCCGGAAACCGCGCCCCGGATCGAATGCACCAGGTCCTTGGTCTCGCCGCTGTCCGGCGCGGTCTTCGGGACGACGGTGAAGACGGCCGTGTCCTTGGCCCGGTTGAAAGCCGGATCACCGACCGACGCGACGCCGTCCACTCCCCGTACCGTCTTGACGGCCTGGTCCGTGGTGGCCCGGGTGTCCGCGGAGTCCGACGTGTCGACGACCACGGTCAACGGGCCGTTGAAGCCGGGGCCGAAGCCTTCTGACAGCAGGTCGTAGGCACGGCGCTCGGTGGTCTTCACCGACTTGGACTCGTCTCCGGGCAGCCCGAGTTCCAGGCGCAGCGCCGGTAGGGCGACCGCGCCGAGACCGAGTCCGGCGATCAGCAGTACGGCCACCGGCCGCCGCAGCACGAACCGCGCCCAGCGGGTGCCGAGCCCGGGCCGGCCGGCCGCGGTGGGCACCCGGTGCGGGCGCTCGTTTCCCGGCCGGCGATACGAGGACGCCTTGCGGACGGCTCGGGGCAGTACCCGCCGGCCGAAGAAGCCGAACAGCGCGGGGACCAGGGTCAGTGCGACGAGTACGGCAAGGGCCACCGCGCCCGCACCGCCCATGCCCATCTTGGTGAGTTCGGGGATGCCGACGACCCCCAGCCCGACCAGGGCGATGGAGACGGTCGCGCCGGCGAAGACGACGGCCGATCCGGCCGTGCCCACCGCCCGGCCGGCGGCCTCCTCCGGCTCGCTGCCCTGGGCGCGCTCGTCGCGGAAGCGGGAGGTGATGAAGAGCGCGTAGTCGATGCCGACCGCCAGCCCCAGCATCAGCGCCAGGATGGCGACGGTGGACGACAGGCCCAGCGGCACGGCCAGCGCGGAGACCAGGCCGAAGGCGATGCCCACCCCCGAAAAGGCGGTCAGCAGCGACAGTCCGGCCGCGACCAGCGACCCGAGGGCGAGGATCAGCACCACCGCCGCCACCACCACGCCGATGAGCTCGGTCGTACCGCCCGGTTCCTCTTCCGTGTCCAGGGCCGAGCCGCCGATCTCCACGGTCAGCCCCGCGTGCCGGGCCTGGCTCGCGGTGTCCTGGAGGGCGCTCTTCGTCGCCTCGGTCAGGTCGACGGCGTCCGCGGTGTAGGTGACCGTGGAGTAGGCGATGGTGCCGTCCTCGCTGACGGCACCGGTCTCATAGGGGTCGGTCGCCGACGCGACCTGGGCGCCTCCGTCCAGCGAGTCGAGCGTGTGCTCGACGACCGCCCTGTTCTCCCTGGCCGTCACCCGCTGCCCGTCCGGGGCCTTGAACACCAGGCGGGCCTCGGCCCCCTGGGAGTTGCTCTCGGGGAAGCGCTCGTCCAGCAGGTCGAACGCCTTCTGCGACTCGGTGCCGGGCATGGAGAGGTCCTCTTCCTCCCCGGCCGGCGCCAACGCGGCGGCGGCCACGGCCAGCACCAGGGCACCCAGCCACACACCAGCTACGAGCCGGCGTCGCCGGAAGGCCCACCGTCCGAGCCGGTATAGAGTCTTCGCCACTTGTTGATCACTCCAGACGCCGTTTGGGCAAGGGGAATGCGCGAGATTCACGCGCTTCCAACACTTCCCTCCGGCGCCCGGCGTGGGCATCGTCTCCCGCCGCCGTCTTCCCCTGGTGCACCCGGACCAGCCACGCGCATCTCCTGGTGCCTACGCACTACATGCCGACCCGGGCTCAACGGCCGACCGGGACCGTCCGGTCTTCGATGTAACTCCTTGATCACTCGACCGTGATCTTGGTCGCTGCGATCGACCCGGTGAAGAAGGAGGCGTCCGCGAGGCCGGTGGTGCCCTTGCCGAGCGTCATGGAACCATTGACGACCGGCAGGTAGCCGCCGTCGCGGCCGTGTGCGAGCCGACGAACGCCGTGCTCGCGTCGAGCGCCAGGTCGGCCGGCGGCGCCGGTTGCGTGGGCACCAACGGCAGTACGTTGATGGTCACCGTACGTGTGGGTTGCGAGTCGCCGAGGGCGACCCCGAGCGTGTGCTCACCGGGCCGGCACACGGTGGTGGCGAGCCCGACCGGCACCACGCCCTCGGAGTGTCGCTTGAAGGAGATCACGCTCTCCGGTGTGGTGAACCCGATGCCCTTGGCGAGTGCCCGGTCGTCGGTCTGGGCGGGCTTGCCGTCGACGTACAGCCGGACCCGCGGGTCATCGAGGTAACCCGCGCCGCCCGTGTTGACGACGTTGGCCGTGACCTGGAACAGGTCGCCGGCCCGGACCGTCGGGTGGGCCGTCGCGGTGTCCTCGACCCGGGCCTTCGGCGGGGACGTCATCTTGTGGTAGCTCGCCAGGTAGTCGGAGACCGCACGGGCGAAGGAGTACGCCGGGGCGGGATCCTGCTGTTTCCAGCCGATCTCGATCGTGGCAGGTCCGGTCAGCTTGGGGAGCGTGATGCGGTCGCCGCTGAACGTGTGGAGGCTGTGCCCGTTCACGGTGACCGCGGTCACGGCGTCGTTCTGCGGGATGCCCACGACGGTGCTCTTCGGCGCGTCTCGCGTGGGCGGGTCGAGGTGCATCACCGCCCCGCCGTCCGCGACGTCGATGGTGTAGGCGAGGTGGCCGAAGTCGGTGTCGCCGGCGAACTGGACGCGCCGGCCGGGCTTCGCCCACTGGGGCGCCCATACGTTGGCCAGGTGCAGCGTGCCGTCCTGGCCCTCGAACGCGAGCATGTCGTGGAGCGTGGTGAGGTACTTACCGGAGAACTCGCCGTGCGGCATGGTGTCCGTCTGCGAGCCGTGGCGTCCCCACCGCTCATAGGCTCGCATCGCTTCCGCGGCCATGTGGGTGCCCGAGGTGTGGATCAGCATCCCGTAGAGGTACTGCAGCGCCTCCGACTGGTCGCCGCGCCGGACATGGGTGATCCCGATCGAGGACGTCGTGTAGCTGTGCAGAAGGTTCTCCATGCCGCCTTCCGGGTAGCCGAAGATGCCTTCGAACGTCTGCTCGTCCCACACCTTCAGGCTCTTGGTCACCCATGGGTCGTCGGGAGAGAAGGCGCCGGTCGGCCATGCGGCTTCCAGGTTGCCCCAGTCGATGCCGTACACGTCGCCGTACCAGCCCACGCGGACAGCGGCGGCCTTCACGCCCGGGCCGAGGCCGGCTACGTACTGGGGATCGACATAGGACCCCACCAAACCGCGGTGATCGTCGCCGACCTGCACGGCCGATCGGTCGCGACCACCCGGCGATCCACGTCATCGGCGCACGACCAGCATCAACTGCTGGCAGCGGTGCGCTCAGCGATCGAGACGGCGCTGGAGCAGGCAGGCGTGACCGAGCAGGCGGTTCTGTCGGTCGCGGTCGGCAGCCCGGGCATCATCGACCGGCGAGCCGGCACCGTCGTACGGGCACCGGGGTTGCCAGGATGGACGGCGCTCGACCTCGGCGAGGAGCTTGGGCGTTTCTTCCGTTGCCCGGTACTTCTCGACAACGACGTCGACCTCGCCGTGCTCGGGGAGCGTTGGCGCGGCGTCGCCCAGGACACCGACGACGTCGTGTTCGTCCTGTGGGGAGAGCGCGTCGGCGCCGGTATCTGCATCGACGGAGAGGTACACCGTGGCAAGGCGGGCGCTGCCGGCGAGATCGGATACCTCACCGTCCTCAGCAACGATGCCGCCGTCGCGGAACCAGACGACGAAGGACGAGGGCCGTTCGAGCGGAGGTCGGGGCCCGCGCGATCATCCGCCTCGCACACGAACTGGCGGCCAGGCCGGGACACACGTCGTCGCTCGCCGGCCGGCCGACGCTCGACGTCCCGACGGTATTCGCGGCCGCGGCCGCCGATGATCCGGTCGGGCGGAAGGTGGTGGATACCGTCGCCGCCCGCCTCGCCGCCGGCCTGGCTCCGCTACTGCTGGTACTCGACCCGGACATGCTGGTCATCGGCGGTGGGATCTCCCGCGCCGGCGCGCGGATCATCGACTCCGTGGCCGCCCACCTCCGCCGGCTCCTGCCGAACCCCGAAACCGCCCGAGACGGCGCTGACTGACGGGGAGAATCCAAGGGACTGAGGCGGAACGCCGCATACAAGCGGTCTAGGTGATTGAGATATCAACTTGGTCTGCGAACCTCGGCAGATGCGCCCGTGGACAGGAGGTTCTGCCGTATCAACGCTCCGCAGTGGCATACTGTCGTGGTGCGCGATATCCATCCCGTGATCATGGGAGCGCCTCATATCCCCGCGCTGCTGCTGGCCGGCGCGGAAGAGACCGGCCTCGACCGCACCACTCGGGCATACAGGGCGATCAGGCGCCAGATCATCGACCTGACGCTGCCGCCCGGCAGCAGCTTCAGTGAGGCATCGCTCGCGCAGCAATGGCGCATCAGCAAGACGCCGGTGCGCGAGGCGCTCGCGCGGTTGAGGCGCGATGGGTTGGTGGATGCGCTTCCGCGCGCGGGCTACGTCGTCAGCCCGATCACCCTCCAGGACACCGACGATCTTTGCGCCTTGCGGACGCTGCTCTCCTGCGAGGCCGCCGCCGCGGCGGCACGCCGAGGCGTCGAGGCGCCGGCGCTCGAACGGCTCGAAGTGCTGTCCAAGGTGCACTTCGCGCTCGCAGCGGGCGAAGTGGAACTCGAGGAGGCGCTGCGGGCCGCGATGGAGTTCGAGGCCATCATCGCCAACTTCAGCGGCAACAACCGTTTCGGTAAGGCGATCATCGACGTGCTCGACGAGTTGGAGCGGGTCCTGCGGATGGCCGCGTTGATCGCTCCCGAGGCCGCGAGCCCGCCCGGGGAACTCGAGGCCATCTTCGAGCGACTGCGCGCGCGGGATGCGGACGGCGCCCACGAGGCCATGCGCAGGCGCTGTGAGCGCGTACGTCGCGACGTGCTCCAGGTCCTGGCGAAGAGCCACTCCGTCAGCAGGGCGCACATTGAGATTCCGGCGTCGTCGCTCCCCCCGGCCTAGATGCGCGTCTGCCGGAGCTTGGTCACACCGGGGTGCGGGTTCTCTGCTTGAGGCGTTCACCATGGCTCATCGTGGTTCTCCGGGCCAACCGGCACAGGACACGACCTCGAATCCCCGGCTGGGGAAGACCGCGTCCATGAAGAAGTCGTGCATGGCCGGGTCACCATCGGCGCAACCGTCCCGCAGCACGGTCACCTCATAGCCACGGTCTGCCGCGTCGTAGCACGTCGCAGCCACCATTGCGCTGGTCGCGACTCCGGCGATCGCGAGAGTGTCGACGCCGCCCGCGCGGAGCACAAGGTCAAGATCTGTGCCGGCGAACGCGCTGGCGCGGCGTTTCATCACGACGACGTCCTCGTCGGCGACCGGCAGATCGATCTCGGTTCCGGCCGATCCCTCGTGGAAGGCGTCCCCGGCATCAAAGAACGTCCTCAACATCGCGTTGCCCGGCGGCAGGTCGGCTCCGTTGACCCGGACGGCGAAGTGCACGAACACAACGAGAGCACCGGCCGCGCGGGCGCGCGGGAGCAGCTCGGTGAGCGGCGCCACGACTTGCCTGGCGAACGGGTAGCCGCTCGTGATGCCCTGCTGGACGTCACCGATGATCAGTGCGGTGGCCATGACAGGTTCCCTTCCAGCTTCTCCATCCGAAAAGCTGGGATCACAGTAGAAGCAGTCTGGGATATCAGCAAGCGGGTATCCACATCCCATGGCACCCACGGCGGCCGGCCCTCGCGTAGCCGCCCCGGTCGGATCAGGCCGCGGTCGGCGCGGTGACCTTGAAGGGCTTGTCGTACTCGGTGAAGTCAACGGCATCGCGCCGGTCCTTCACCGAGCCGAAGCGGAGCGGATACGGATTCCCGGTGGTCGCGACGTACAGCCGGCTGCCGGAGTAGCGAACGCTGATGGCCGGAACTCCTCCCACCTTCGCCGGTTCGCCCTTCACCACCCGGCCGGACGGCTTCATCAAATCGGCGAACCCGACCGTGGTGAAGAACAAGCCGTGAGCGGCCGCCTGCCGTGACGAGCCGGCCAACTTCCACGTCTGACCGTAGCGGGCGTAAACCTTCCTGTTCACCTGACGTATCTCGAAGGTCCTCATGCCGCCGGCGAGCGGGCCACGGACGGTACCCGTGAACGTCGTGCGCGCGGAGCGAAGGTTGATCTGAATCATCTGCCCGCCGCTCCGCATGCGACCCTTGAGACGTACGGCCCTGGCGTCCTTCAGCGCGGCCAGCGCCTCGCGCGCGATTACCGACGCCGGCTTCGCCGCCACACCATTATCAACGGGGGCGGCAGAGGACGGCGCGGCGGATGGCGAAGCGGCGGCTTTCTCGCCGTTTTCATCTCCCTTGTTCTCCGATCCCGATGAGCTCTTGCACGCTCCAGTCATCAGCATGGCGGTAGCCGCCGCGGCCAGTGCGACAGCCCGCCGAGTCGATGATGTATTGAGCATTTTTCCTCCGCCTCCTGGCGCATTTCGATGCTGGAGAAGATGTTCCGTCACCCACGCTGGGGGGTTAGCTCCGGATCGGGCGGGTGAGCTTCCTGCCCTCCGTGACGTGCTCGGCGAGGCAGGTGACGCCATGATCCCCTCCCCGCCAGGCCTCGACCGTGGGGTAGTAGTCGGTGATCGTGAGTACGTCGGCGGCCGGATCGCGCTCGATCTTCTTCTCGGCGAGTTGACTGCAGAGTGTCCGGGCCTTCTGCCGTATCTGGGCTTCGGAGGGCAGAATCAGGCCGTGCAGCGTCCCGATGGCCATGACCTCACCGTCGTGGGGTTGGTCACATGGGACCACCTTGAGGCTGTCCACCGCGCCGGTGCCGGCGTCGTTGATGCATTGTCCGACGCGCATCTTCTGAATTTCGGTCTTCTTTGGCGCGGTATGGGTCGGCTTGGGGGTCGTGATACCACCCGACGCGGAAGTCGGACCGGAGTCAGGAGAGACGATGACGCCGACCACGGCGATCACTGTCCAGACGCAGAACAGGACGATGCCGGTGATGGCCATTCCGCGACCGCGTCCGCCACGCTGCTTGATTTGGCGAAGCGCGACAATGCCGAGGATAAGTCCGATGAACGAGACGCATCCCAGGATCCCAGTTATCAGACTCCCGATGGCCAGGCCATTGACCTTGTCGCTCGACGATCGGTGGAGCGGGGGGCCCGGCCGCTGCGGCGGGACGCCCGGTCCGAACGCCTGCTGTTCTCCGTAATTATGCTCAGGAGCCGAAACATCTTCGGAATGGAAGGAATCAGGTGGATATGTCATGCCGGAGGATTATGCCATGCCCATGTCCACCTTATGACCACAATCAAGGAATGAGTCATTGCGATGGCATAGTCGACACTATCGGAACAATAATGGCGGACAGCCCTACAATCACCCCATAGAATCGCCATAAGAGAGCTATAACGCGCCTACACGTGACCGACTGGCGCCCTGAGCTGGGCTCGGATCGCCGCGAACGAGACCTGCCCGTCCAGACCTCGCCCTAGCGTGGCCCGTAGGGCGGCTGATCGGATCGAGGATCCTTTGCCTCCAGGCCCGCCCCGAGATCGGATGGCTCAAGCAGGCGCCGAATGCGGTCGATCGCCGAGCGGTGGTTCGTCTGCTGGTAGGCCCTCAACGCCATCCGGTAGTAGAAGAAGGCCTCGTCGGGATCGACGATCCTGGCCAGTGCCTCAGCCGCCTTGCCCTCGAGCAGGCGAAATCGATGCTCCCGTGTGATCACTAGCGCGCGGCGACCGGAGGATCGAAAATCCTCCTGGTTGGAACCAGCGTGGTGACTCTCGGTCCGGCTTATCAGCACGTACGCGATATCCCAGGCCACGCCGACTTGCTCGGCGATCTCCAGAGCCTTGCGCTGATACTCGTATCCGTCATCATGCCGACCGGCGGCCAAGCAGGCTCGCGCCACCGCGTCGAGCGCGATGGCCCGCACTCTTCGATCTCTCGCCGAATCGGACAACATCACCGCCAGCTCCGCATTACGCAGGGCCTGCTCGCGGTCTCCCATCTCGCCGTTCACGCGGCTCAGCCCGGCGAACGTCTGCACCTGCCGCCCTGTCGCTCCGATGTGCTCGCAGAGGCCCAGCGCCTTGGTGTAGCACCGAGACGCGCCGGCCAGGTCACCCAGTTCGTGCAGCGTTGCTGCCAGCTCGGTCAGGCAAATGGCCTGGCCGAACACCCTCCCGGTCTTCTCGTAGAGCGCGTAGGCGCGTTCCTGATGCTGCAGCGCCTGGCCCAGATCGCCGTACCACCAGTGCGCGGAGCCGAGAACGGCGTCGGCCGCGGCCTGCGCGTTCGGCCGGTCGAGTTCGTTGTGCAGTTCGAGGGCGCGACGAGCCAGGTTGGCGGCCCCGTCGAAATCGCCGAGCTGCTGACGCGCGCCACTGAGATGCGTGCTCGCCTCCGCGACTCCGTCCGGCCAGCCGCACTCGCAGCTCGCGTCCAAGGCCTGCTCGAGGTCATGTACGGCCAGATCCGGCTTGCCGAGGACGAGCCGGGCGACGCCGAGGCTCATGTGCATCGTCGCTTGGGCCAGCCGGTCCTCGGCGCGTTCGGCGGCGTCAAGCCCTCGCCGGCCCAGCTCCAGCCACTCTTCCCGGTAGATCCCCACTCTCAGGAACGGCCGCAGTGCGTCCATGATCCGCCAGGCGAACGGCCGCGGACCGTTCGTGATGCAGTAGGAGACGGTAGCGATGATGTTGTCCAGCTCGGCCTGGAGCCACTCCAGGGCCGCAGCGGTGTCCCCCAAATCGGCGGCGGCCAACGCGGCTCGGGCGGACGACTCCGGGGAAAACGGGAAGGTGCTCGTACTGATCGTCGCCCCTGCGGCGTTCGCGCCATGCAGGTAGTAGGCGAACGCGGCGTGTTTTGCCCGCTGACGATCTTGTGGCGTCTCTTCGTGCTCGGCACGGTCTGCCGCATACAGCCGTACCAGGTCGTGGAAGCGGTAATGGTTCGCGCCCTGGTGTTCGATCAGGTGGGCGGCGGTGAGGGCGGTCAGATCCTTGGTGGCGACGGCGATATCGCGGTCCATCATCGCTGTTACCGCCCGAGGCGTGAAGGTCGGTCCGGGAAGCAGGCTGAGGAGCCGGAACATCCGCTGCTGCTCGGATGGAAGCGACTGGTACGACAGCCGAAACGCCGCTCCCACGGCTCCTTCACGATCTCCGTCGACGGCGAGCTGGGTGAGCCGATTCCCCTGGCTCAGCGCGACGACCATGCCGGCGATCGTCACCGCCGGGCTGCCGACGATGTTGGCCGCGGCGATGCGTAGCGCCAACGGTAGATACCCGCACAGCCGTGCCAGATCGTCGGCGGCTCCCGGCTCGGCCGCCAGACTCTCGGCGCCCAGGACGTGCAACAGGACTTCACGGGCGCCCTCCCGGCTGAGTGCCGCGAGTGGCAGCGGGGCCGCGTCGTTGCGTACGACGAGATCGCTCAGGCGAAATCTGCTGGTGATCAGCACGACCACGCCATCGTGTCCGGGCAGCAGGGGACGGACCTGCTCGGCGGTACGCGCGTCGTCCAGAAGCAGCAGGATCCGCCTTCCCCTGATCGCGGATCGATACAGCTTCGCCCGCTCATCGAGGCCTTCAGGGATCCGGGTGGGATCGACGCCGAGGCTCAGAAGCAGCTGCGCCAGGGCCGCGGCGGGCTCCACCGGATCTCGCTTCGGGTTGAACCCGCGGAGGTCTACATAGAGCTGGCCGTCAGGGAAGGCGTCCACTACGGTGTGCGCCCAACGTACCGCCAACGCGGTCTTACCGACGCCTGCGGTACCGCTGATGACCCAGACGTTCGCCGGAGCGGGAACCAGCCCTGGTCGGTCGGCTGCGAGGCTCGTGCTGAGCGCGGCCAGTTCTCTCCCGCGCCCGGCGAATCCCCGGACGTCGTGGGGTACCTCGGCGGGTTTGACCCAGCTCCGATCGGTCGTGAATCCGCTCCGGTCGCCGGAGTCGCGTCTCCCATCCGGCGGTACGGCCGGAGAAGGCGGTCCTTCTTCCCGCGTGCCCGACGCCGGCGCAGGGGGGTCGCCCGGACCTTTCTGCCGCAGCCTGGCCGAATCTCCGCACTCCACCAGCGGCCAGGTGATGGAAAAGTCCTCGTTCAGGATGGCGGCGTGCAGCCGCTGCAGCTCAGGGCCCGGCTCGATCCCCAACTCCTCGACCAGGATCGTCCGCGCCCGCTGGTAGGCATCCAGTGCCTCGCCCCGCCGCCGTGCCCGGTGCAGTGCGAAGATGAGCTGTTCCCAGATGGGCTCGCGCAGCGGCTGGGTCTCCGCCGCCCGCCGCAACTCACCGACCAGCCGTTCGTGGTCTCCTTGGGACAGACACACGTCGATCCAGTCGCTCCACACCTGCTGGAATCGCTCCTCGAGCTCCGTCAGGCGTGGGGCCACGAGGTCACTGAGCGAAACGTCGGACAGGGGACTCCCCCGCCACAGCGCCACGGCGCCCGCGAGCTCCCGCTCGGCAGCGGTGAGATCTCCGTGCGCGGCGGATCGGCGGCCTCGCTCCGCCATGTCGGCGAAGACCAGGAGGTCCAACTCAGCCCGGTCGACCGTCAGGGAGTAACCGCTCCCCCGCGTCTCCAGCCGGAACGCCTGGTCAGGCGTAACGCTCTTGAGCGCTCGCCGAAGCCCGGACACATAGGTATGGACGTTGGCAACGGCTGAATGCGGGGGCCTGTCCCAGAGTGCGGCCGTAAGCCGGTCCCGAGAAACGGTCATGTTCGCGTCCAGCAGGAGCACGCCGAGCACCGCTCGTTGCTTGCCGGGCAGACGGATGAGTCGATCCGCCTGTCGCACCTCCAGGGAACCCAGCACGGCAAAGGTGATTCCTTCGGCATCCGACACGACGGAGCACCTTCCCTCTAGCCGTCCCCTTGGTCTTGGTCTGGAGAAAAGCCGTTCCCGGAAGCACCACCAGGACAAAGGCTCGGCGCGACCTACCCGTATTCCGCAGCGACGGACAGATGAGCATTGATCAGTTGATGTCGCTGCCGACCAATGAAGTGTCGTCGGTTGCGCTACGGCAATCGGCACGGCGGCTGTATATGCAGACATGTTTCCGCATAAGAGTCAGCGCCACAATCGCGACGGTAGCATGATCCATCCCCGGAGACTAACCTGCAACCGCCGGGCGAACGGCACCATGCAGGCCGAAGTGCTGGTCAACTCGGACCGGGAGGTCGGAGGCCTGCGGCGGCTGATCGCCTCGATCAACCGCCACCCCGGCGAGGACGACGACATCGCGGGCGGTACAGGAACTCAGCGCCGCCGAGACCCATTGCGCCTCGTTGGACCATCTCGCCTCGCACGTTATAACGAACTGTCAGCCGGCAAATCAGATGGCGGACATTCGCCGGCCATCGATTTCCGCCCGTCAATATCTATGACTGTAGCCCGGCGATTCCTGCGGGAGCCTCGGGTCTTTCATCGCCAGGCCGAGGCTGCACGGCGTTCAGGGCGGTCATGAAACGGGTGAGGAGGGGGCTCATGTCCCCGGCTCGCCAGACCAGATGCAAGGTGGTGGCGGTACCCGCGAGTCGTCGAGGTGTCACGCCTTCCCGGTGCAGGACTCGATAGGAGTCGGCCATCACGGCGGCACCGAAACCGGCGGCGACCAGCGCGAGGATCGTCTGAACGGTCCGTCCTCGTGCGCCGATGCGTGGCACGATCCCGGCATGGTGGCACAACGAGGTGATCTCATCATGCGCATGGGGCGCGGATTCGCGTGGCCACAGCACCAGGGAGATCTGGCCGAGTACGGACACCGGTGCCGGCTCACGGGTCCTGGCGAGCGGGTGCCCGGCCGGCAGGAAGAGGGCCAACGGCTCGCGCGCCCAGACCCGTGTGGCGAGGCGAGCGTCGCGGACCGGTAGCCGCTGCACTGCCACGTCGAGGCTTCCGTCAAGGATGCCGGCCGACATCTCGGCGTCGTCGAACAGTTCCACCAGGGACAGGTCGACGTCGGGGAGTTCGGCTCGCAGCCGGCCGAGGGCGTCTCCCAACGCGCCATTGATTCCGGACCCGGCGAACCCCACCGTCAAACGACCGGTCTTGCCCTCGGCCGCCAGCCGTACGTCGTTCAGGGCGGCTTCGGCATCGGCCAGCATGTGCACGGCACGCCGGAGCAGCGCCTCGCCCGCGGCGGTCGGAATGAGGCCGCGGCCGGCGCGTACGAAGAGTTCGGCCCCCAAGCGTCGTTCCAGGTCACGTAGCTGCCGGCTCAGGGTCGGCTGGGTCAGCAGGAGGCGGCGGGCGGCTCCGCTGATGGACCCCTCTTCGGCGATCGCGACCACATAACCCAGCAACCGTAGATCCATCCATACCTCCACAGCATGGGCGTCATATCACCCGATGCCTCACAGTAGGCACGTGGAGATCCCCCGGTAAAGAATGAAGTCGTCCCGATCCCCGGACAATGCCGGAGCCGTCGTGAAACATCTCGGAGTTCTCGCTCACAGCACGGGGGGAGCCGCCCTTTGCTTCCTCACCTTCTGCGAGGAGGGATTCCACCGGACCGGCCGCAACGAACATCCCGACGTCACCATGGACTACATCGCCTTCGGATACAGCATGCCCGCCTGGGACGCGGGGGATCACGCGAGCGTCCGGGCCACCCTGGCCACCAGCGCGCAGCGGCTCGCCCAGGCCGGCGCCGACTTCTTCGTATGCCCCGACAACACCGCCCACATGGCTCTGGAGGTGCCGGGACCGGACCTCCCCCTGCCGGGCCTGCACATCGCCGAGGTCGTCGCGGACCAGGCCGCGACCGAGAGGCGCGCACGCGTGGGCGTGCTGGGCACCAGGTACACGATGGACGGCCCGCTGTACCCGCGTGCGCTCGCCGCCCGCGGGATCGCCGCGGAACTGCCGGACGCCGACGACCGCCACCTCGTCAACGAGATCATCTTCACGGAACTGGTGAACGGCGTGATCAGCGACTCGTCGCGCCAGACCTACCTCCGCGTCATCGAACGGCTGGCCGACCGAGGCTGCGACGCGATCGCGCTCGTCTGCACCGAGATCCCGTTGCTGATCACACCCGACGTCTCACCCCTGCCGACATTGGATTCAACCCGCCTGCTGGCCCGAGCGGCCTACGACGTCGCCGTGGGCGAGCGGGCGATGCCCGACTGGCGCGGCGGCCCTGCCTGAGCCTGAGACGCAACAGAGCATGGGATGCCAGATTTTGAACTTGCTGCGGCTTATCCACATGGATAAAGTTATCCACACGGATAACTTCCTCTGATGATTGAAGGGTTGAGGATGGGAACGTTGCAGGGTAAGACGGCCGTGGTCACCGGAGGCTCCAGAGGAATCGGCCGGGCGATCGTGGAGCGGCTCGCACGCGAAGGCGCACACGTCGTGTTCAGCTATGCGAAGGACAAGGACCACGCCGTCGAAGTCGAGCAGAAGGTTTCACGAGCCGGCGGCAAGGCTCATGGCATCCAGGCCGATTTCACCGATCCGGTCAATGCCGAACGACTCATGGAGCAGGCCGATGACCTACTCGATGGCCTCGATATATTGGTGAACAACGTGGCCCTGGCCTTCACCCCGACAACGATCGCCGATACCGACGAAGGTCTTTATGACCAGGTCATGGCAGCCAATACGAAGTCGACCTTCCTGACCATACGTTACGCTGCGAGGAATATGCGTGATGCGGGACGTATCATCAATATTTCCACCGTGAACACGGTACGGCCGGCCCCTGGTATAGCCATGTACACCGCAAGCAAGGGTGCGATCGAGCAACTCACCGCGGCAGCCGCGAGGGAATTGGGATCGCGCAGCATCACCGTGAACACCGTGTCACCGGGATTCACCGATACCGATCTTCTGCGCGGCAGCAACAGTGAACAGGCGCTCGCGCAGATTCCTCGCCTCACTCCGCTCGGCCGAATCGGACAGCCGGCCGACATCGCCGACGTCGTCGCCTTCCTCGCCGGGCCGGACGGTCGTTGGCTCACCGGCCAAAATCTGCATGCCAATGGCGGTTTCGCGTAGCGCAAATATCCGAGGCGTTGTTCTCTGGGGCTACGAGTTGTGAGAGTTGGCAGATGATGAACGATTTTCCGGAGGGCTTGACCGTGCGCCGCCCGACGGCCATGGATCACGCGCGGGTGCTCGCGGTGCTCGATCGTTGGTGGGGCGGGTTCGGGGGTGAGGCGGGGTCGACGGAGCGGGCGCTGTTGTTGCCACGGCTCTTCTTTCAGCATTTCGCCACGACCAGTTACTTGGCCGAACGGCCCGACGGTGACCTCGCCGCCTTCCTGATCGGTTTCTTCTCGCAGAGCGATCCAGCGGTGGCCTACATCCATTTCGTCGGTGTCGATCCGGCCCTGCACGGGCGCGGTATAGGCACCGCCCTCTACCGAGCTTTCTTCGAGCAGGCGCGTACGCATGGTCGCCGTCACGTCCATTGCATCACCAGCCCTGGCAACACCACGTCTCGCGCGTTCCACGGCCGGCTCGGCTTCGAGATGCTGTCCGGGGCACCGGGCGTCGATGGCCTGCCGATCCAACCGGACTACGACGGCCCCGGACTCGACCGGGTCGTCTTCGCGCTCGATCTCGCTCAGCCGCAGGCCGGCGGCCAGAGCGACGAGCGCGTCGCAGCCCGGCCCGCACTGCGCCTGACGGTCCTGCCGACGGTGTTCGCCGTCGAGCACCTCGCGGATCACCGTCACCCCCGTGACGACTCTTGGCACGCACTCGTGCGCACGTCCGAGGGGCTTACCGTGATCAGAGAGGCATCCGGGCAAACGGCCCCGGCGGACCGCTGGATCGGCATCTATGACGCCGACGCGGGACACGGCCTGGATGTCCCTGGTCTCCTGGCATCCGTTATCCAGCCGCTGGCCGAGTCCGCAGTACCGGTATTCGTCGCCTCCACCTACCAAGCCGATCTGGTATTGACGCCCGAGCCGCAGCGCGACCGCGCGGTCACCGCCTTGCAGGCCGCCGGCCACGAGATCGTCGCCCCCGCTTAGCCTGTCTGAATGGTCTGATGGCTGCCTTGAGCCCGTGAGATCGGTGGTCGTCAGCGCCAATGAAGATCTCCTAGCATCGTGGCTTCCGCACCCCCGTCGGCGAAGATGATCTGTCCGGTGACGAAACGGTTGTCCGCGTCGGCGAGCCAGCAGATGAGCTCGCCGACCCACTCTGGCCGCCCGGGAAAGCCACCGAACGGTTGCGGCGCCGCGGTCTCCACGGCGGTGCGCACGTCTTCGCTCGCCAGGATCCAGGCGGCGGCAGGTGTGTCGACGACGCCGGGTGCGACCGCGTTGAGGGCGATGCCGGCCCCCGCCCATTCGGGCGTCGGGGCGGCTCTGCGCACCCAGCGATTCAGCGCGCGCTTGGCGATGCCGTAGGCACCGGTGGGTCCACCGATGGACGGCTCCGCGTCGACGAGGGCGACGGCGGCGGCCTCGTCGCCGTCAAGGCACGCCTGCACCACGCGCTCGGGCGCGGGCGCCAGCGAAGAAGTCGACGACACGGCCACGGCCCGGGGTGCCTCGCTCTGCGCGAGCAGCGGTCGTAGCCCTTCGAGCGTCGCGACGGTACCGAAGTAGTTCGTCTCGAGAAGCCCCGTTCTGCCGCCCCCGGCGATGGCGAGCACCGCGTCGATGGGCGCACGCTCGGTCACCTGGTCGACCAACGCCTGCCGGCCGGCAGGCGTGGACAGGTCCGCCTGGATGTCGGCCTCGCCGAGGTCACAACCGATGACCTCGGCGCCGCGCTCGCGGAGCAGCGCCGCGGTCGCGGCCCCGATGCCCGACGCCGAGCCGGTCACGACGTACGTACGCCCGGCGACCCCTGTGTACGTCATCAGGTTCCTTTCGTGTTTCCGTCCCGACTCGCACTTGCGTGTCAGGACTCTTCTCGCGTGCAGCGGTCGAAGAGTTCGACCAGTTCGCCGGCGCATACGCCGGGGTCGAGGCCGGCGGACAGCAGCGTGGCCGTGCTGTCGATCGAGGCTCTCAGCGCCGCCGCCATGACCTGCGGGTCGAATGAGCGGAAGGCACCGGTGCGCTGTCCGTCGGCGAAGAGGCGGGCCAGCCGGTTCACCGACTCGATGTGGTGCCGCTCCCAGTCGCCCAGACCGCCGTTGAGCAAGATCTGCCGGAGCGCCCGCACCTGCGGCGTGTGGTCGGCGATGAACGCCACATTCGCCCGGATGACGGTGGCGAGAAGTTCGCGAGCGCCGGTCGCGGCCTCGATGGCGGACCGCATGAAGGTCTCACCGTCGGCGACGATCTGGTCGGCGACGGCCGCGAACAACGCGTCTTTGCTGGAGAAGTGGTAGGTGATCAACCGCTTGCTGCTGAGCCCGGCCTCCTGGCAGATGGCCTCGAAGGTGGTCGTCTGGTAGCCGCGTTCGGCCAGCAGAGCGATCGCGGCACGGATGATCTGCTCCCTGCGAGCCGCCGTCGCCGCCTGACGGGTGGTCATGACCATGGCGCCGCAGCGCCGTACCGCGATGTCGCCGCCGATGAGCGCCACGACGCCAAGCGTGGTGATCGGGACGACGCCCGCAGCGTCGAAGAGGGCGCGAACGCGCCATAGAGGTTATTATCCATGCGGATAACGTTATCCGCATGGATAATACATGGCAAGCAATTGCCAGGATGCCGGACCAGGACACTCCACCGTTCGGCACGGCATGCCATCACAGGCCCGGCGGTGGGCACCCGGGTGGTGGCCCTGACCGCTGGGGCCTTCGCTGAGCGCACCACGGTCGGCGTCGACGGATTGGCCCCGGTTCCGGAGTCGGTCGACCTGGTGACCGCGGCGGCGTTGCCCGTGGCGGGTCTTGCCGCCCTGCGTTCTCTGCGCGGCCGGGCTGACTTCGCGGAAGCGGGTCCTGGTCACCGGCGCATCGGGCGGTGTCGGCCGGTTCGCCGTGCAACTGGCGGCGCACGCAGGCGCCCACGTGATCGCCTCTGTCGGCTCGGCCGGCCGCGGGGAGGGGCTGGCCAAGGCGGGTGCCACCGAAGTCCTGATCGGGCTGGCGGACCTCGACCGGCCGGTCGACATCGTGATCGACAACGTCGGCGGTCCGCAGATTTATCGGCACCCTCACGGGCGTGGCACCGCCACGTCGGCCAGGCATTCCCCGCCGAGTTCGAGCATCGGCGTCAGATCCGCCACGGCCTTACCCGGATCGTGCACGGTCCGAGGACGACTGAGTGGAGCGCCAAAGGCTATGGCGAAGGCTCAAGGCTGGTGTTTCGAGAGGCTGCGTTCCTTCAGCAGCGCCTTGTGGATCTTTCCGACGGGGGTCAGTGGCACCTCGGCGGTAATGACGAGTTGCCGGGGCACCTTGTAGTCGGCCAGCCGGTCCCGGCAGTAGGCGGTGAGTTCCTCCACTGTGGGCGGATCGGTCTCCGGGCGCGGCACGACGTAGAACCGGCCGACCTCACCGAGTATCTCGTCGGGCACACCGATCCCGGCGGCCATTGCGACCTTCGGGTGGGTGGCCAGCACGTTCTCGATCTCCACCGGGAAGACGTTGAAGCCGCCCTGGATGTACATTTCCTTCTTGCGGCCGCGCAGCACCAGATGTCCGTCGGGCTCCGCGGCGACCATGTCCCCGGTGGCCAGCCAGCCGTCCGGTGAGAAGACCTCGGCGGTCTCCTCCGGCATGTCCCAGTAGCCGGCGGCCACGCACGCGCCACGGACCTGGAGTTCGCCGGTCTCGCCCGGCGGCAGGACGGTCCCGTCCGGTCCGGCCACCCGGGCCTCGAAGTCACCGATCATCACGCCTAGAGTGCGGGAGACCGTCTCGGTGTCGTCGTCCGGCCGCGACAGCACGCACGCCCCCGAGGACTCCGACAGCCCGTACAGCCCGTACAACGACGCCTCGGGGAAGCCACGCCGGATCGCCTCGGCCAGCGCCGGCTCCACGTTGGACCCGCCCGCGGTGCAGATCCGCACCGACGAGACGTCGTGGTCGGCGAAGCGCTCCCGGCCGAGCATGAGCACGTACATGGTCGGCACCGCACCCAGGAAGGTCACCCGGTTGCGCTCGATGGCGCGCAGCGCCGCATCCGGGCTGAAGGCCGGCAGCAGAGCCACCGAGGCGCCGCTGACCAGCGCGGCCATGATCGTGCAGGTGATGCCGCCGACGTGGTTGAACGGCAGGTGCCCGAGCAGCACGTCGCCCTCGCCCATCGCGCAGTGGCTCGCCTGCGCCGTTGCCGAGGCCAGGATGCTGCGATTCGTGATCACCGCGCCCTTGGGCCGGCCGGTCGTTCCCGAGCTGTAAAGGATCGCCAGCGGATCCGCCGGAGCCACCGCCTCGCGTGCCGCCGCCAGGGCCGCCGGATCGACCGATGTCGCGGTCAGCTCGTCGAACGACGCGCTCCCCGCGAACCCCGTGCCGAAGAACACGTAGTCACTCACGCCAGGGACCTGTGGCCGGAACCCCGCGAAGAACGCCGCGAAGTCGAAATCAGGGGTGGCGTCGAGGCAGATGACCATCCGGGCGCCGCTCTGGCCGAGCATGTGGGACAGCTCCTGCTCCCGGTAGCGCACGTTGAGCGGGACGACGATGGCGCCGATCCGCGCCGCGCCGAAGAAGGCGGCCAGCCACTGCGGCGTGTTCAGCCCCAGCAGCCCGATCCGGTCGCCTCGCCGGATCCCGCGAGCCAGCAGCCCGGCCGCGACAAGGTCGGTCAGCTCATTGAACTCGGCGAACGTGATGGTGTCCTCGCCGTCGTACAGGAACGCTTTGCCTCGCGCCATCGCGTTCTCAAGCGTGGCCCCGACCGTTGTCGCTCGCATGTCGTACTTCCCCTCGGCTGGTGCCTTCACGATGACTGATCGTGGGCGGTCCGCCATCACCTCACGGCTTTCGGCCGACGCCCGCGTAGAACCAGATCCGCCGGGCCGTTTCCATGCTCACCGGGCGCTCGGGGCGCCACAGCGGCGCCCACACCAGCCCGAACGCGGCCAACGCGAAGTCGCCGAACAGGCCCATCACCTCGTCTCGGGTCGCGATCAGCAGCAGCCCTATCGGCCTGCTGAAATCCAGCAGCCGCTTGATCTCGAGGTGGTCCAGGATCTCCCACGGCCGGCGTAGATCGGTCTGGATGATCTCGGTGCGTCCCGAGCCGGCGAGCAGTGCCCGCCCGTGCGCGACCACCTGCTCGTCGTAGTCGACGTAGACCACGCGGACGCCGGGGTTCACCGCGTGCGCGATCTGGTGCACATTCTGCTGGGTGGGAAGGCCAGTGCCGATGTCGAGGAACGGGCGATATTCGGCACAGTTGGGTTAAATCCACCCAGTCGAGACCGCTCGCCTGCCATCGTTTCTCCCCCGCCCCCCCACCCATACCGACCCTTACTAACAGGCTACGCGGTTTACTGTTTGCCACGCTTAACGGTCTTGTCACCTCATAGCGGCGCGGGGCGGCCCGGGCGCTGAAGGCGCCGCCCTTGGCGGCCTCGGTGAAACGGCCGGCCCAACGAGCCCGGACCGAGTCTCGGCGAAGAACGATCGAGCGGGCCAAAGGGCGATCCGCCGAAGCGTTGAGCCCGCCCGCGTGGCTGTGACGCTTCGCACCGCTCGGACGGTGGAACCGGTGTTGGTCCTTGCCTCTCTTTCGCGAGGTCCTCGTCGCGGGCGAACCGCATTCAACGCGCCGAGAGACAAGGGCTTCGTTCCCATGCCTGAATTGTGCCTATATAGGGCCGTCTAAGAATCTTTGGGGCGCCGTGCAACCTATGGCGGCTTCTATGCGTATTTGACGACGCAGATGAGAGAGCGGAGTTCTCGTGAACGAATGTTTTCAGCGCTCGTACGGTCGTGCGGCACGGTCACGCGCGCCCCTCAGCACGCCACAAAGGCTGGTGGCGGCTTCGGTGGTCGTGGTGGCCGCCGCCACCGTGTCGACCGGCTGCGGAGGGCATCACCAGACGGGTTCGGGCGGGAGTCCGACGCCGGCCACGGCGGCGTTGCCGCAGGCGACCACGTTCACCACGCTGAAGGGCCTGTCGCTGGATTCCGGTACGGCCGGCGGCGGTGGCGGCACGGTGGTGCATCCTGCGGTGTCGGTCCCGATATCGGCCACACCGGGCGGGCCGCCGGTGGCGGTGCTCCCCAGCAAGGAGTTGGGCGGCCCGACCTGGGTGCCGGTCGTGGAGACAAAACCGGGCTGGCAGCGGGTGTTGTTGCCGTCCCGGCCGAACCGTACGACGGGATGGATTCCCACCAGCGGCAAGGAGCAGACCGCGCACAGTTCCTACCTCATCAAGGTCCAGCGGTCCGCGCGGCGGCTCACGCTCATCAAGGCCGGCCGCACGCTCGGCACCTGGAGCGTCGCGGTCGGCGCCGCCAAGACGCCCACACCCACCGGGCGTACCTTCCTCCTCGCCTCACTGGCTCCCGCCAAGGCGACCTACAGCCCGCTCATCCTGCCGCTCGGCGCACACTCCGACACCCTGGACTCGTTCGGCGGCGGACCCGGCACGGTGGCGCTCCACGGCTGGCCGGACACGTCCGTGTTCGGCAAAGCGGCCACACATGGCTGCGTACGGGTGCCCGCGGACGCGCTGAGCAAACTGTCCCGAGTACCGCTCGGGACCACTGTCTGGGTCACGGACTGATCTCGGTCACGTACCCGGCCTCATGAAGACCGACCCCCGCTTCGGTCACGACCCCCTTTTCACCTTGAAGGAGACATTTCTGTGCGTCTGACTCAACTGACCGTGATCGCGGCTGCCGCGGGTGTGATCGCCACGCCGCCGGCCATCGCGGCTCCCGCCTCGGCGACCGCCGCGGGAAGTGGCTCGGCGTTCGGCATCGCCGCCACCGGCCTGGTGACCATCCCCCCGACACCGGCCGTGTCGTCCGAGGCCAAGCAGCCGGCCCGCAAGAGACTCGCCGGGCTGCCGTCCAATCCACTGGTGTCCGCGTCGGTGTTGTCGGTGTCCGCCTGGGCCGGTCACGGGCGGGCCAGCGTCACCGACGTACGGCTGGCCAAGGCCGGGCTGTCGGCCAAGCTGGTGTTCGCCAAGTGCGAGAACGGCAATGGCGTCTCCCACTTGGGCAAGGCCACTCTGGCCGGTAAGAAGCTCAAGGTGAGCCCGAAGCCGAACACCCGCATCACGGTGCCGATCAAGGGCGTCGGCACGGCCTCGGTGATTCTCAACAAGCAGGTCCAGGGCCCCGGCGGCGGCATCACCGTCACCGCGATCGAGCTGAACTTGCGCCTCGCGGCGGGCAAGACCCAAACCGTCGGCATCGCCTCAGTCACCTGCGGCCCCGCGAAGTCGGAAACCCCGCCCCCCGGCGACCCGGGTACCCCCAGCCCGACGCCGACCACGAGCACGCCGCCTGGTGAGGCACCGGCGCCCACCCCGGTCCCCGGCGACCTTCCCGTGACCGGCTGACATCACACCCCGACCGTCGCGGTGGGGAATCAGCGCACCGATCCCCCACCGTGACCGCACGCCACGATCGCCGGCCAAACAGAAGCCCGCCGAAACCCGACAACCAAAACATCCCACGGGATGAACGGCGAACGCCGCGACCGCCGTTCTCCCGCCGTACCCGTCCCCCGCAGACCCGCAGCGACCGCGCACGCCGGGATGTCACCGTCGCACATCCCATCGCCAAACGAACCGCCGCCGGCTGGGACCCACAACCGAGGAGACGACCGTGGCTGACTGGCGAATCGACGCCGACACACTCACGCTCACTGAAAAGGGACGACCACGCCCGAACGGATACACCTGGGCCGAATTCAGCGCGATCGAGCGTCCGGCCTGCCCTACCTGCGGCGAACCGATCTATGTCACTCCGATCGGCGTTGAAACCCCCGGAAGCGATGAGACGCTATACGTCCCTGGCCATGTCCGATGCGTACACGGCTGCTACCGCCGCTGACCGGCTCGAACCAGCCACAACGATCACTGGCCGCGAGGCCGCCCGCAGGCGTGCGCGCACGAGGTCAGCCGAAGCCTGCTGCCGAGTGCGGAACCCACCTTCCCTGAAGCTTCTGCAGATTTTCGGCCCGTGGAGGTTCTAGTCGGGCGGGAGCAGCTTGTCGATCACAGTGGTCGGCGGTGCGCTCGTCGCGCGGGTCACCGTTCTTCCAGTGGTCCCTACGGGGCCCTGGTCGGCGTCGGTGCCAGAGCGTTGTCTCCCGTCATGGCCCGTGGGGCTCCCAGAAGGCCGGCGGGGCGGGCTCGGAACGGCGGTTGCCCTGCGCGGTGTCTCCGTGGAACGGGCATCCCCACCGGCCGATCCCCGAGGCCGCGGGGAGACCGGGCGGTAGGGCGTGGCAGATCGGGTCGGTGGCGCCGCGGCGGCGCCGGGTTTTCGGCCTACCAGCCAATCGATGCGGGCCGCGAGCATCGCGGTCACCGCCGCGACCACCGCCAGCACCACCGAGGCACCGGCGAATGCCCTCACGCGCCGTCGTGTCGCGGAAGCACGCTGGGAGTGCCGCGGGCGACGGGGCTCCCGGCCCGGCGATTCGACACGGCCCTCGGACACGACGGCGGCCTCAGGTCCAGCGGCGGCCTCGGGATCGGCGGGGGCCTCGGGATCGGCGGGGGCTTCAGCGACCGGGCGGACCTCGGGACTGAGCCAGGCGGAAAGCTCGCGGGCGGACGGACGTTCCGCCGGGTCCTTGGCGAGCGCCGCCTCCACTGCTCGCCGCAGTGACGGCTCCAGCCCGTCGAGATCGGGTGGCTCGTGGATCGTCCGCTGCGCGACCGCTTCGAAGTCGCCCTGGCCGAAGGGATTACGGCCAGTTCCGGCATAGGCGAGAAGGCAGCCCCAACCGAACACATCGGCCGCAGGAGTGGCGGGGCCTGTGGTGAGCCGTTCCGGTGAGATCCAGCCAGGGCTACCCATCACGACGCCGCTGCTGGTCATGCCCCCGGACGCCAGGATCTGCCGGGCGATACCGAAGTCGATCAGGCGAAGGCCAGAAGGGGGCAACAAGACGTTGGCCGGCTTCAGATCCCGATGGATCAACCCGACGTGATGGACAGCGGCCAGCGCACGCGCGACGCCCATGGCCAGCGCCCGCAGCTGCACAGACGGGAGCGGGCCGTCGTTCTCGACGATGTCCTCAAGCGAACGGCCTTGCACATACTCGGTGACGATGTACGGCGGCATCTGATCTGTACCGTCAGCCAGCAGCCGAGCCGTGTACGCCGACGGAACCCGACGTAGGCAGGCCGCCTCGGCTCGAAGGCGGCGCCGCTCCTGGTCGGTGGCGTCCTTGTAAGCGGCCTTGACGGCGACGAGGCCACCGCGCCGATCACTCGCCAGATAGACGACGCCCATCCCCCCGCATCCCAATCGGCCGACCAGCTCATAGCCGCCGATCTCGGCAGGATCCGTGGCCTCAAGCAGCTTCACACCGGGAGGCAGAACCGAGCCTCCTTCGCCAGTCGCTGACAACGACACCATCCGTACGCCCCTCCGACCGTCGAGACGACTCCAGCCAACAAGACCTTGCGGACGCTCCAGACTTCGAGGCGAAACCCGAAACGGCAGACGCAGCGGCCACCGAAAACTCGGCCCTATCACACTCAGCGCCAGACCCGACGAACCTGTTACCGCTAGTTATCACCAGTCACGGAACCGCGATCCAGCGCCGTGACATGCGAGCACCCAACGAGCACCCACAGCGCCGACGACGCGATCACTAGCGTGTTGCGGTAGATGCAACTTATTCCTCTACTGCAACGCAACATGGCAACACGGCGGTCGACGTCCCACCAGGTGACCCAGCGGCGATCTAAGGGCAAATGACGGGGTTGACATGCTATTCCTGCCCGAATAACGTCACATGGCACCCAACATCGTCGTGCAACGTAGTTCACATAGCGCAACAATATTGACCGAACCGGCTGGCCGGTGCAGCGGTCATGGCAGGCGCGTTGCACACCCAGCGCGAACACCGACTTCCTGGTCGTCGAGGAAGTGCAGGTTGGCAAAGGAACGACTGAGATGAGTCCTGCGACACCCGTGTCGTCCCGTCGGTACGACGTCATCGTTGTGGGAGGGGGAACGGCCGGCTGCGTCATGGCGAACCGGTTGTCTGAGCGGGGAGCGTACGTTCTCCTGTTGGAGGCCGGGCCTGACACCCCGCCCGGAGCGGTGCCCGACGACATCAGTGACCTGTACCCGCGGTCCTACTACAACGCCAAGTACATGTGGCCTGGCCTCGAGGCCCGTCAACTGGGCCACGACAGGCGACCCAGCGGCTTTCCCCAAGCCCGGGTCATGGGCGGCGGATCGACCGTGATGGGCATGGTCTCCTTGCGCGGCGTTCCGCACGACTATGACGAGTGGGCCGACGCCGGCGCGAAGGGCTGGGCGTGGAACGACGTGCTGCCGTTTTTCAATCGGGTGGAGACCGACCGTGACTTCTCCGGACCGATGCACGGCGGCCAGGGCCCCGTGCACATCCGCCGTGCCCTGCCCGCCGACTGGCCTCCGTTCTGCGAGGCGGTTGCCGAGGCCGGCGGCCGGCTCGGCTGGCAGACGCTCGATGACCTCAACGCCGACTTCCGCGACGGGTATTCGGGACTGCCGTTGAGTGCCACGCTGTCCGCCCGGGTGTCCGCGGCGTCGGCTTACCTCACGGCCGAGGTCCGCCGGCGGGACAACCTCACCGTCGAGTGCGACACGGTCGTCGCCAGGGTGCTCTTCGACGGTGACCGGTGCGTGGGGGTGGCGGCCCGGCGCGACGGCCGGGAGTTCCACATCCGTGCGGGACACGTCGTACTGTCCGCCGGGGCCATCCAGTCGCCCGCGTTGCTGCTGCGCTCGGGCGTCGGTCCGCAACGGCAGTTGGGCCGGTTCGGCATCGAGGTCGTGGCCGACCGGGAAGGCGTCGGTGCGAACCTGCAGAATCATCCGGTCGTCTATCTCGCCGCACACGTGCGCAGAGAGGGACGCCAGGCGCCGTCGCTGCGGCCGGGATTCACCACCGGACTACGGTTCAGTTCCGGTACCGCCCCGGACCGGCAGGGCGACATGCTCATGTTCGTACTGAACAAATCGTCCTGGCATGGGCTCGGCAGTTGCGTCGCCGGGCTCAGCGTCGGCCTGTACAAGCCGGACTCGCGCGGCACGGTGTGCCTGCGATCCGCTGATCCACAGGTCCGGCCGGCCATCGATTTCAACATGCTCTCCGAGCCCAACGACCTGCAGCGCATGATGGACGGCTTCGAAGTGGCCGCCGAGCTCATGCGCGATCCCGCCGTGATGGCGATCCGGAACGAGGCGTTCGCGGCAGGCTATTCCCGGGTTGTGCGCGCGCTGAACCAGCCAGGTACGGCCAACGTTGTGGTGACCAACAGCTTGTCCACATTGCTTGATGGCCCGTCCACGCTGCGCCGCCTGCTGCTCAAGTGGGGCATCGCCGGCGGTGACGTCGGCGAGGGCCGGCTGGCCAGCCCGCAATGGCGGGCCAGGACGGTCCGTCAACGCAGTTTCGGCACCTATCACCCCGTCGGCACCTGCGCGATGGGTGACCCCGCCGACCCGACCTCGGTCGTCGCTCCGGACTGCGCCGTGCTGGGCGTGTCCAACCTCAGCGTGGTCGACGCCTCGGTGATGCGCCGCATCCCTCGGGGGAACACGAACCTGCCTACTCTCATGGTCGCCGAGCGTGCGGCCGAACTGGTCACCAAGAACCTGAGCTGACCGGGGCCGTTTCGTCCGATCCCAGCCGGGCGAAAGCCAAGCCCGCGTCGTCTGGTCTCGCCGGGCATACGTCAGGCGAGACCAGACCGTTTGCGCGGCTACGGAGCGGCGACGACCGCCTGGCTCTGCCGGCCCAATCCGTCGATGCCGAGCTCCATGCGGTCGCCGGGCCGCAGGTAGACCGGCGGCGTAAGGCCCATGCCGACGCCCGCAGGAGTCCCGGTGTTGATCAGATCGCCGGGTTCAAGGACCATGAACCGGCTCAGATGGCGAACGATGAAGATGGGGTCGAACAGCATCTTCGAGGTCGAGCCGTCCTGCCGACGCTCTCCGTTGACGTCGAGCCACAGGCCGAGGTCCTTGACGTCGCTGATCTCGTCCGGCGTCACCAGCCACGGCCCGCACGGGTTGAACGTCTCGGCCGACTTGCCCTTGATCCATTGCCCGCCGCCGTGCTGGAACTGGAAGTCACGCTCGCTGACGTCGTTGACCAGTACGTATCCCGCGATCGCGGCGCGCGCGGCATCGTCGCTGTCGAGGTAGCGGGCCCGGGCCCCGATGACGATGCCGAGCTCCACCTCCCAGTCGGTGGCCGACGATCCGCGCGGGATGTACACGTCGTCGTTCGGCCCGACCAGCGTGTTCGGGGCCTTGGTGAACACGATCGGCTCGGCCGGCGGCTCCTGGCCCGACTCGGCGGCGTGGTCGGCGTAGTTGAGCCCGACGCACAGGATCTGGTGTGGCCGGGTGATCGGTGCGCCCACGCGTTCGCCGGCGAAGCGGTGGACCGACCCTGAGGCCACCCGCTCGGCGACGGTCGCCGCGAGCGCTTCGAGGCCGGAGGCGAAGAATGACCCGTCGAAGTCGGTCACGACGTCGGACACGTCGACATAGGTTTCATCGTTGATCGCGACGACCGGGCGCTCCGCGCCACGGTCCCCGATCCGCATGAGTCTCATGAAGATTTCCCCGATGCAGGTGTGGTGTTTCGGTGGGAGGTTCTCGCCGGCGTCACAGACCGGCCGCGGCGTCGGCGGGGATGCTGACCGTCTTGCCCGACCGGATCGACTCGTAGGCGGCCTCGACGATCCGCAGGGCGTACACGGCGTCACCGGAACTGATCAGCGGAGCCCGTCCCTCCACCAGCGACTGCACGTAGTCGGTCACCTCGGTGAGCACGGACTCGTAGTGCCAGCCGCCCGGGTGCCACGCGTCGGGGCCGAACGGGACGTCGCCGACCGCCTCGCCGGCGAAGTCGTACTGACCGCGGAAGAGCTTGACCACCGGCTCGGACATCTGGTCGACGAGGATGCCGCCGTCGGTCCCGTACAGCTCGAGACGCTCGCTGTGCGGAACCTCCGACACGGAGGTGAACCCGCACGAGAAGTGAGCGCCGCTCTTCATCCGGCCGTACACCTCGGCGGTGTCCTCGATCTCGTTGTCGATCGGAAACACCTTCTTGGCGATGCCGGTCAGCTCGTCGATCTCACCGAGCAGCCACTTGAGCAGGTAGAACGAGTGCGCGCCGGTGTCCATGACCAGGCCGCCGCCCATGGCGAACTCGGTCCGCCAGTTACCCTTCATCGACAGGTGGGCCTTCTCGTTGGAGCGCAGGTACGTCCTGGCGTGGACGACCTCACCGATGGCGCCCTCCTGCACGAGCCGGTGCACCGCCTGATAGGCCGCCATGTAGCGGGTGTTCTCCGCGACCATGAAATGGACGCCGGACTCCGCCGCCTTCTTGTAGATGGCCACCGACTGCTCGAACGTCGGCGCGACGGGCTTTTCGAGAAGAAGGTGTTTCCCGGCGTCCAGCACCGCCATCGCGGCCTCGTAGTGCAGGTGGTGCGGCAGGATCAGGTCCACCACATCGACCGCCGGGTCGTTGATCAGGTCTTCGAGGTTGGAGTACGTCTTAGCGCCGAATTCGTCGGCGAACTTCGTGGCCGCCGTCGCGTCGACGTCGCAACCGGCCACGAGATCCACGACGTCGGACATCCGCTGGTACGCCGCCGCATGCGTCTTTGAGATCAGGCCGAGACCTGCGATGCCGACGCCCAGCTTCGACACTGCCATTTTTGTGTCTCCTAGATGAATTGAGAGGGCTAGCCCTTCACCGCGCCCGCGAGGACGTCGGCCCCGTAGCGACGCTGGAGCAGGTAGTACACGACCATGACCGGCAGCGCGACCATGATCGCCGCCGCGCAGGTGATCTGGTAATTGCTGCCGTACTGCAGACCCACGAAGTAATTGAGCGCGGCCGGAACCATCTGCAGATCCGGCTTCGAGATCATCACAATCGCCAGCAGCAGGTTGTTCCACGTCCAGATGAAAAGGATGGTGCCGAGGGCCATGATCGGCGAACCGGCGGTGGGCACGACGACCCGCCACAGCGTCTGCCACCGGTTGGCCCCGTCCGACTGCGCCGCCTCCAGGAGTTCCCGCGGGAACGATCTGAAGAACGCCGTCATCCAGAACGTGCCGAAGGCCATCGAGCCGCCGATGTCCGGCAGGATCATCGCCCAGTAGGTGTCGACGAGGTTGTACTGCCGGAACTGGTAGTAGAGCGGGATGACGGTCGCCTCGTACGGCACGATCAGACCGAGGACGAACAGGGCGAACAGGATCGACGAGCCGCGGAATCTCATCGTTCCGAACGCGTAGCCGGTCAGGATCGACAAGAACACCGACACGACCACGACCACCACCGACAGGATGATGCTGTGGAGGAGCGATCGTCCGATGCCCGCGTCTTTGTTGTGCCACGCGCTCGTGAAGCTGCCCAGCGACCAATGGTGCGGGAAGGCCAGCCCGCTCACGGACGCGTCCGGTGGGTTGAATGCGACGAGAACCGTGGAGATGAACGGGTAGATCGCGAAAAGCGCGAAGAGGAAGAGGACGACGTAGGAGAAGGTCTGTTCGCGTCGAGAATTCATTGTGTTACTCCGATCGGATGACCCGGTTGGCCACACCCACGCCGACGAAGATGACGATCGTGAGTAGCACCGCGATGGCTGCTCCCGGCCCGATCTGGCCATTGACGAATACGTCTCGATACATCATCAGAGACGGTGTGGTGGTGGCGTAGCCCGGTCCGCCCTGCGTGGCCATCAGGGGCAGGTCGAAGACGCGGAGAGCCATGATGAGAGTCATCACCAGCGCCACCCGAAGCTCGTGACGAACCCCGGGCAGCGTCACGGCGAAGAATTCCCGCACCGGGCCCGCACCGTCGATGCGGGCCGCTTCGTACAGCTCTTTCGGGATGTGCTGGGCGCCGGAGAGCAGCATGACCAGCACGAACCCGAACGTGGCCCACAATCCGACGATCCCCAGGGCCGGCAGTGCCAGGTGGGTGTCGCCGAGGAACGGGCGCACGAAGCGAGATCCCAGGAAGAACTTGATGATCTCGTTGACCGAACCGTCCAGCGCGAAGATCCAGCGCCACGCGATGGCGACGACCGCCAGGGCGATCGTGTACGGCAGGAAGAACACGAACCGGAAGAAGGCCAGCCCTCGGATCCGGGTTCGCGCGATGATGCCCACGAGGCACAGCGCGATCACTACCGGCAGCACGCAGCTGAAGACGACGAAGACGACCGACACCTTCAACGCCGACCAGGTGTTCGGGTCGGTCAGCACCTGTTTGAAGTTGTCCAGTCCGACGAAGACCTGCTCCGAAAGCCCGTCCCAGGAGAAAAAGGACAGGCGCACAGTGTCGATGATCGGAACGATGACGAACAACGCGTAGAAGGCGAAGCCGGGCAGGATGAGAAAGTACGGCACCGCCCGGGCGTCGTCGGGCCGCCGATACCTGCGGCGGTGCCGCCGACCCGACGACTCCTTCGTGCGGGCGTTCGTAGTGACCGTGGCGGCCATGGTGGATCTACTCCCTAGATGCCGGGGCCGGCGCGGCGGTGGTCTCGCCACCCGCCGCGCGGCCTGTGCTCAGCAGGCTCACTCGCCGTTCCCGGCGGCCGCCGGCGTCTTCGCGTTGAGGCCGGTGATCTCACGCGCTTCCTCGGCGGTCGCCGGCTCGCGGCCCATGAGGCGGGCGATCTCGACGATCTTGTCGACGAGTTCGGCGTTGGTGCGCGACGGCGAGCCGTCCGGCAGGTACGGGTTGTCCTCCCACCCGACGCGCACGTGACCGCCGAGGCTCAGAGCCAGGGCGAGCAGACGCCACTGCATCTTCGAGTTCATGACGCTGCAATTCCAGTTGACCCGGGGCGGCAGGTGCCGGACCAGGTACAGCAGCGCGTCCTCGGTGGGGGGCGTCCAGGCGCCGCCGGGCCAGCCCAGAAAGAGCGTGGTCCACACCGGGTCGTCGAGCAGGCCCCGGTCGCGGATGTACTCCAGGTTCCAGAACGCGCCGGTGTAGAAGGACTCCACCTCCGGCTTGACGCCGTGCTCCTGTGCGGCCTTGCAGAAGGCCTCCAGCTCGGAGCGCGGGTGGATCGCGTACTGCTCGTTCGGCGGGTAGGCCGGGTCGGGCTGGAAGTACTCGTCGTGGACGTTGAAGGCGTAGGACATCATTTCCGGCCGCAGCTTCATCAGCTCGACCTTCTCTTCGAGCCGGGCGCTCGCGATGCCGAACTGGACGATGGCGTCCCGCTGGGAACGGATGCTCTCGGTGAGGTCGCGCCATCCGTCGAAGTCGGTACGGGACAGCTGACGGCCGTCCTCCTGAATCGTGTCCTCGAGGTAGTGCACACCGTGGTGGTGCACGAGGGACGCGCCGGCGTCGATCGCCCGGACGTATTCGTCGGCGACGGCGGGAACGTCGTCGATCTTCGGCATTCCCTTGAAGCCGGGATACGACATCGAGCAGTCGACGGTTACCGTGATGACGACCTTATCCATCAATGGCCTTTCTGGCTTGCCGGTGCGTAGGTCCTACGGCCGGGTCGGCATGGGGGTGGTGGAGTCGGGCGCCTCGCCCGCCGGACGAGGCGCCCGAGCCGCTAGGAGCGGGTCTTCATGTAGTCGGCCCAGTTCTTCTGGACCTCCTGGTCGTACTTCTGCGGGGTGATCTCGCCGGACAGCAGCCGCTGGGCCTCGGATCCCTGGAAGGTCAGCATCGTCGGCGTCGGCCAGTCCTCCCAGGTGAACAGCCCGTTCTCGGCGTTCAGCCGCTTGTACTCGCTGACCATCTGCTTGAGCAGCGGGTCACTGATCGCCGCGTCGAGGCCGGCCTTGGTCGCGGACGGGCGGCCGGCTGCGGTCTGCGCGGCGATGGCCTCGTTGCCGGCGGTCACGTAGTTGATGAAGGACGCGGCGCAGTCCGGGTACTTCGTCTTGGCGGAGATGGAGAACGGGAGGCTGTAGCCGCCGACGGCCGCGTGCTTGCCACTGTCTCCGGCCGGGAAGAGCATGAAGCCGGCGTCGTCGCCCAGCGCCTTGCTGACATCGCCGACGGCCCACGAACCGGTGATGAAGAAGGCGGCCTTGCCCTTACCGAAACGGTTGGTGGCGTCCGTGAAGCTCGTCGCCAGCGCGTCCCTGTTGAAGTACCCGTTCTGCATCCAGGTGCGGAAGTCGGTCGAGCCCTTCAGATGCCCGGCGTCGTCGTAGGTGCTGCCCTCCCGGTTGAGCACCCAGTTGTTGATCGCGCTCGGCGAGACGTACCACCCGTTGAACAGCGACAGGTTGTGCAGGGCCGGCCATTTCTCGGAGTCACCGAGCATGACGGGCGTGACGCCCGCCGCCTTGGCCTTGTCGAGGGCCTGGAGGAACGCCGCCTTGTTGTCGAGGGTCTTGACGTCGGTGATGCCCAGCTTGTTGAGGACGGCCTTGTTGTAGAACACGCCGACGTACTGGATGGCGGGCGGCACGGCGACGAGGTGGCCATCGCCGATCGTCTTACCGTCGTCGGTGAACTTGTTCACCATCAGCGCGGAGTCCGGGAACTTGTCGTTCCAGCCGAACGCCTTCGCGTACGGGTCCAGGTTCATCAGCAGCCCGGCCTTCCACAGGGCGCCGTTGATGGCCCATCCCTCGTTGCCCTGCATGACGTCCGGCGGGTTGTTGCCGGACATCACGAGCTTGATCGTGTTGGCGGACGAGGCCCAGTCCTTGATCTGCAGGTTGACCTTGACGTTCGTGTTGGCCGCCTCGAACGACTTGACCTGCTTCTTGAACTCGTCGGCGATGGCCTCGCCGGCCTCGGACATGCCGACGGTGAGGCTGATGTTTCCGTACTTGGTGCATGACGTGCCCACGTTCGTCAGCGCCTTCGCCGGTTTCGGACTCGGGGAGCCCGCACAGCCCGTGATGCCGGCCGCGACGGCCGCGGCGACAGCGGTCAGAACCATCGCGGAGCGACGGTGTCGGAACATGCTTTCCTCCAGCTCATTGTTCGGAGAATGAGCCACAGAACCTCCGCGCCTACGCCGGAGGACTTCTATGGGGGTGACTCCTCGCGCCTCTTGTCGGGATCTGATCCACAAGATGGGCGGCGATGAGGACGGCCGGCTTCGTCGGGGCACGACCGGCTCGGGAGAGCGGTAGCGATCCCCTGGTTGTTGCACCGAGCGAACTGTGTTGCACGAAAGCGCTTCGCGGGCTCAGACGCTATGAGCGAGATGAACCTCATGTCAACCCTTGTTACGTGCTTGTTTCCTGGCGACGGGTTGCATATCGACGGACGGTGTGGCATCACTGTGTTGCGAGTAGGCGACTATGGTTGCGGATCTTGCAACGTTGGTTCTGGGCTGAGCGGGCGAAGCGAACCTGACCGGAGGAAGGTGTCCAGTGGAAGCACCCACGACGACGGCGACCATGCGGGCGGCCGTGGCCACCTCGATCCCGAGCGAACGGCTCGAGTACACGCACGTCGCCCATCCGGTACCCGAGGCCGACGACGATGTCGTGCTGCGCGTCCAGGCATGCGGCATCTGCGGCACCGACCTGCACATCCTCGCCGGGCACTCCTACAAGCCGGTGCTCCCGTTCGTTCTCGGCCACGAACCGGTCGGAATCGTGGTCGACGCCGGGCCGGCGGCGCGCGAGTGGATGGACCGCCGGGCCACCATCACGCTCTTCACCGGGGAGGGCTCGTGCCCGGCGTGCCAAGCCGGCGATGAGCGGCTCTGCCCGGACCTCGTCTCGATCACCGGTGTCCTCGGCGTGTGGGGCGCCTACGCCGAATATGTCCGCGTCCACGCACGTCAACTCGTCGAGGTGCCGTCGAGCCTGTCGTGGGCCGACGCGGCCTCGCTCGTCGACGGCGGGGCGACCGCCGCGAACAGCGTCCGTGTCGCACTGACCCACGAACCGAGCCGCGTGCTCGTCCTCGGCGGCGGCCCCATCGGCTACCTCTGCGCCGAACTGCTACGCGTGCGCGACGTCCCGGTCCAGGTGGTGGAGCCCAACCCGCTGCGCCGTGAGGCGCTCGAAGACATCGGCCACGATGTCGTGCCCTCGATAGAGGCCGCCGTGACGCCTCTCGACGCCGTCATCGACTGCACCGGTGTCCCCATGGTCATGTCGCCGGGCCTTGAGTCCCTGAACCCGCACGGCATATATGTGCTCGCCGGTTACGCGCGTGTACCCGAACTGGACTTCGCCGTCGTCTCCCGCAAGGAGGTCGACATCCGCGGGATCCGATCGGGTCGTCGCGAGGATCTGGAGTCGGTCATCGCGCTCGCCGCGGCCAAGAAGATACATCTTCCCGAGATCGCCCAATGGCGGCTCTCCGCGGCGAACGACGCGCTCACCGCGCTGCGCGCTCAGCAGGTGCCCGGTAAGGCGGTCATCGTCCCCGACAGTGTGTGGAAGGACAACTCATGAAGCTCGCGCTGGATCCGGCCATGCTCCGGGCAAAGCCGGTCGAGGCCGCCGCCCGCGCCGCCGGCGAGGCCGGCTACCGATACCTCGAGATGGGCAACCGCGACGACTTCATCCCGGCGTTCGGTCCGATGCGCGCCACGCCGACCGAGCTACGCGGCTTCCGGGACGCGGCGAGCGCCGCCGAGGTGGAGATCGCCTCGGTCGCCGTGATCCAGTCCTGGTCCAGCCCCGACGAGGACGCCCGTACCCAGGCGGTCTCGTGGTGGAAGGACGGGATCGCCGCGGCGGTGGAGCTCGGCTGTCGACGCATCAACACGGAGCTCTCCGGCCACCCGGACCAGCCGGACGCATGCCGGGCCGCGTTCCTGCGTTCGATCGAGGAGCTGCTGCCCGTACTCGATCGAGAAGACGTCGAGATCGTCGTCGAGCCGCACCCCTGGGACTTCATCGAGACGACCACCGCCGCAGTCGATCTGATCAAGCAGGTCGACAACCCCCGGCTGCGCTACCTGCACTGCGTGCCGCACACGTACCACCTCGGCGGCACCGTTACCGAGCAGGTGGAGTACGCCCGCGGCTGGTTCGACCACGTCCACATCGCCGACACGTTCCGGCCCGAACGCACGATCGTCAACCCTCCGAAAGTCTCGTGCCGTATTCACCAGCACTTCGACCTCGGCCGCGGTGAAATCGACTGGCCGGACGTACGCCAGGCCCTGGAGTCCATCGGGTTCGACGGTATTCTTACGATCCAGGTCTTCGGATGGGAGGACCAGGCCGAAAGCTCCTTCAAGACGTGCCGCGTCGCCCTGGAGCACTTGTTCGGCCTGAACAACTGAACGGCCCCGACTATGACGACAAAGCAGAAACCCGATACGAGTGCTCCGCCTGAGGGCGAGGGCCGTGCCGGGTCGGTGGTCCAGCGTGCACTGCACGCCATCGAGCTTCTCGCGGTCGAACCTCTCACCGCCGCCGAACTCGCCCGTGAACTGGACGTCAACCGCAGCACCGCGCTGCGGCTTCTCTCGGAGCTGGTCGCCACCGGTTACGTTGCTCGCGACCCGGCGACGAAGCGTTTCGCGACCGTCTCCGCCAAGTTCTACGGCCTGATCCAGACGCCGGACACCGACTGGAGCCAGATTCTCGACCCCGTCCTCGCGTCGATCCGCGACGAGTTCGGCGACGCGACCATCCTCGCGGCGCCGGCCAAGGACACCATGGTTTACCTGGCGTTCTTTCCGACCGTTCACATGGTGGCGGTCTCCGAACAGCTGGGCACGGTCCGGCCGATGCACTGCTCGGCGCTCGGAAAGGCGTACCTGTCCGCGCTGGACGCGGAGACGCTCGACGTCAACCTGGCGCGGCTGTCCTATGCCGGTGGCACCGAACACGCGGCGAAGGGCCCCATCGAGCTACGGCGCCGAGTGGAAGAGACACGCGAAGTCGGCTACGCCGTGGACAGAGACGAGACCTTCGACGGCGTCAGCTGCATCGCGGTGCCGGCGCGGATTCGCGGCTCCCTGATCGGCGCGGTCGGGATATCCGGGCCGTCCAGCCGGCTCCCCGACTCGCGGATCGAGGAACTGGGGCAATATCTGATCAAACGCATCTCGGGCCTGTGACCCTGCGCCCGTCGAAAACCAGGTCAAGCTGCGTGTCCCTGTTGGGCCCCGCTCCTTGGGTCTTCGAGTTCCTGCCGATGACGCGGACCTGATCCACCTGCGGGTCGGCGGATCGAATGCCGCCCTTTTCTCGGCGGCCTGATCGGGGCGTACGAAGAGCAGCGTGAGCACGGACGCGTTCGGGTGACGCGGAGAACCCGTCCCGCGACCCCCTCGATCACTTGCCCTACGCCGCCCGTATCGGAGGTCACATAGTGCTCGCCCACTCAACGCCTGCTCCGCCGTCCGCCGGGCGGCCGGTCTACGCAGACGGAAAGCCGCAGGGCAGCGATGTCGCGTAGGTCCCTGCGGGACTCGACCCGCCGAGTTGTCATCGCCCCGGACTCCTTCAAGGGAAGCATCGAGGCGGTCGATGCCGCAGCGGCCTTGGCGACGGGATGGACCAGGCGCCGACCAGGCGACGAGGTGATCTGCGTGCCGCTCGCAGACGGCGGCGAGGGAACTCTCGACGCCCTCGCCAGCGGCCTGCCATCCCACTGCCGGCGCACCGCCACGGTGCACGGCCCGGCCGGCGAACCGGTCGAGGCGACGTGGCTGCTGCGACCCGACGGCACGGCTGTGGTGGAGCTGGCCCAGGCCGCCGGCATCACCCAGCTGGACACTTCGCGGCCGCTGAGTTCCACCACGTTCGGCGTCGGGGAGTTGCTGCGGCTGGCCGTCACCGATCCCGCCACCACGCGCGTGCTTCTGGCACTGGGCGGCTCGGCCACCACCGATGGCGGAGCGGGCGCTCTGACCGGCCTCGGCGCCCGCCTTCTCGACGCGGCCGGCCACGAACTTCCCCTGGGCGGCGCCGCGCTCGCCCGACTGGCCTCCGTGACGCTGGACGATCTCCTGCCTGGGCCCATCGCCGGCCTCGAGTGCCTCGTCGACGTCACCAACCCGTTGCTCGGCGACAATGGCGCGGCCGCCGTCTACGGACCGCAGAAGGGCGCCACCACCGCCGACACCGCCGTCCTCGAAGCCGCTCTGACCCGATATGTCACCGTCCTCGGCTCAGCGGCGCCCCGGCCGATGGACCCCGACACGCCCGGTGCAGGCGCCGCCGGAGGCACCGCGTTCGGGCTGCTTTCCTGTTGGGCCGGTCGATTGACCAGTGGAGCGGCCGCCGTCGCCGACGCCGCCGGGCTACCGGCCCACCTCGCCGAAGCCGACATCGTCATCACCGGTGAAGGACGCTTCGACCGGCAATCAACCCACGGCAAGGTCGTCGGCCACGTCCTCGACCTGGCCACAGAGCGCCGGACCCCCGTGGCCATCGTCGCCGGAATCCTTGACATGGCACCGCCCCCGCCCGCCTACACGGCAGTCTCGCTGACCGGGCTCGCGCCCACCGTTTCGGCCGCGATGCGAGAACCTGGCCGCTGGCTGGCCGCTGCCGCCGACGCGTTGGCCGTACAGGTCAGCTCGGACGAACCTGCCTTTTGAAGAGAGGCTGAATGCCGACTCGCCCGCAGACGCAGCCCTCGCCCCCCGCCCGCGCCGCAGGACAGATCGGCGCCACATACCCCACGGCTCCAGCGTAGGACGTTCGGCGCCGTCTTGCGGAGAAGCACGCGAAACCGCAGGTCGCACCATGCCGAGACCGGGTTTCGGGGCTGAAAACTTTTAGCGTCCCAGCCATTGACGGCCAAACGTGACGCTGGCTACATTCGCCAGAATGATGATTCTGGAATCTATGCTCTAGAGCATCTGCCTACGGGTCGGTGTGTCCCGTGGCCCTCAGTCCAAGGCAGGGAGCAACGTGGCAACGGAAAACGTGCTCGAGTCGCTCAAGACCCGGCGAATGTCCCCCATGCAGTACGTCACAGTGATCGTGGGCCTGGCCCTGGTCGTCCTCGACGGATACGACATCGCCATCACATCGTTCGCCTCGCCGTTCATCGCGGCCGGGCTGCACATCAACCCGACCCGGCTCGGCCTGGTGGGGTCAGGCGCGCTGGTGGGTCTGTTCATCGGTACAGTCGTGATCGCGCCGTTCGGCGACAAGATCGGCCGCCGCAACACGGCGATCTTCGGCGCGGTCCTGGTCGCAGCCGGGATGGGAATCTCCACGTACGCGTCCACCTTCGGGCTGCTGGCCTTCGGGCGGCTCGTCGCAGGCGCCGGCATCGGCACGCTCATCGCGTCGGTCGCCGTCATCTTCTCCGAGTTCGTCAGTTCCAAGGCCTACGCGGTGGTCATGGCCCTGTACGCGGCCGCCATCCCGCTCGGCACGCTGATCGGCTCGCAGTGGATCGGCCCGGTCGTCGCCAAGCACGGCTGGCACGTCGCGTTCGGTCTCGGCACGGTCGCCGCTCTGGCCTGCATACCGCTCACGGTGTTCCTCCTGCCGGAGTCGCTCGCCTACCTGGCGATCTCCCGCAAGGCGGACGCACTCAAGCGGTTCAACAAGACACTGCGCCGCGTCGGCATCGCCCCGGTGCCGGAGCTGCCCCGGGCGGAGAACCTGATCCCGGTCAAGACGCCGGTCACCGTCGTGCTGAAGGGCTCGCTGCTGCGCAGCACCGTGCTGTCGACCGTTGGCTACTTCCTGTTCATGCTCGCCTTCTACTTCGCCACCAACTGGGCACCGAACTACATGGCGGCGGTCACGCACAACCCGCTGACCGCTCCCCACCTGATGACCTGGTACAGCGTCGGCGGCATCATCGGCGTCGCGCTGTTCGCCGTCCTCGCACAGCGGATCAACCTGGCCCTGGCGACGGCGGTACTGCTGGTGGCCTCCGCGGTGCTGCTCGGCGTGTTCGGCCACGCGGCGACCGTCCAGGTCACGCCGTACCTGGCCATCGCGGCGCTGTCGTTCTTCCTGTCCGCGGCCACGGGCGGCTTCTACTCGATCGTGCCCCGGCTGTATCCGGAGAAGGCCCGCTCTACGGGTTACGGCCTGGTGATCGGCATCGGCCGGGTCGGCGGCATCGTCGCCCCGACGCTCGGCGGCTACTTCTTCACCGACAAGGTCGACCCGCAGCTGACCTTCTGGGTCTTCGCGATCCCGCTGGTGCTGTCCGCTGTGGTGGTGCTGGCGCTGAGGGCCGACAAGCGGTCGCCGGCAGGCGACGAGGCGGCGGTCACGGCACCGGCCGTGGCGACGACGCAGGGCTGAGCCCAGCCGAATCAGGGGTGTCCCGTACCAGAGGGTGCCGGACACCCCGCGACGTTCGTGCACATCGCCCCAGCGCCGGGTCCGCCGGCCACCGGGCATCACGGCTTGACGAGGAGGACAGAAGTGACGGAGCAGGCGAGGGCGGCGCTGGTCATCGCGGCATCCGGCGGGATCGGCGCGGCGTGCGCGCGCGAACTGGCGGCGCGCGGGTACCGGGTAGCCGTCATGGCCCGCAGCGAGGCGGTTGACACGCTCGCCACGGAGATCGACGGCCTCGCGGTCCGTGGCGACTACACCGCGCCCGGCGCGATCGAGGCGGCGGTGGCGCGCGCCGCGGACGCCTTCGGGCGCCTGGAAGTACTGGTCAACAGCGCCGGGCACGGACCGAAGGGCGCGATGACCGAGCTCACCGAGGCCGACTACGCCCGCGGGTTCGAGCTGTACTTCTACAACGTAGTGCGCTCAGCGCAAGCGGCGCTTCCGGTGATGCGCACCCAGGGCGGAGGGTCGATCGTGAACATCTCCAGTTCGACCCCTACCGAGCCGTCGCCGATGTTCCCCACGTCGATGGTGGCGCGGGCCGCGATGGCGACCTGGGTGAAGCTCTGGTCCGCCGAGGCGGCCAGGGACGGGGTGCGGATCAACAACGTGCTGCCCGGGTTCACCGTGGCCGACCCGTCCGCGATCCCTGCTGAGCGGGTTTCCCATATTCCGCTTGGCCGGCCTGCCGGCCATGGCGACGTGGCTCGCACGGTCGCGTTTCTCGCATCCGATGACGCGGCGTACATCACCGGGCAGAGCCTGCGCGTCGACGGCGGGTCGACGCGCAGCGTCTGACGGGCGGCGGGCGCCATGCGTTTTGCCCGGTGCTGCCCAACCGTCAGTCGGCGGCCGGGGTAGCACTCACCCGTTCGCGGCCGGTTCCCTCGCGGCGGGTACCGGAGGGTGCGGCGTACTGCTCGACGAGCGCTTCGAGCGCCCGGGCGGCGACGTCGGCGTACGCGGCGAAGTCGAGGTGCACCTCCGAGTTCGCGTGCACGTAAAGGCCGTCGGTCATGGCCAGGCCGAGCACGGTGAGCTGCTGCGGCAACTCGGGGTGAGCCTCCGTCACCTCCGGCGGCAGGGAGGCGGCCACCCGCCGGACGTTGACCTGGAACATCTTGGCCCGGACGGCTACGTAGGCCTGGGTGACCGGGCTCTCCGCGCCCAGGCCACCGAGGCGCTTGTCCAGCGCCAGGATCTGGGCGACCTTGAGGAAGGCCTCCTCATCGGTGTACCGGCTGGGATCAGCGGAGCCGGCCAGCCCGAGGATGCCGCGCGTCACCTTGTCCCGCAGGCCGACCTCGTCGGTGTAGATCTTCTGCCACTCCTCGTAGCTGTGCTCGAGAAGCGCCACGAACAGCTGCTCCTTGGACTTGAAGTGCCAGTAGACCGACCCGATCGGCAGCCCGGAGGCGGCGCTGACGTCGGCCATGGTGGTGCCCGCGAAGCCGCGTTCGACCGCCAGGCGCAGCGCGGCCTTCAAGATCAGCTCCTTCGAGTTGTCCGACCTCGCCTGTCTGCTCTTACGCTCCGCCATGCGGTTAAGCCTAACCGTTCTCTCAGCGCCGTTACCGGCGTGCCGTAAGGGCCTTGCTCGACGGACATGGCCATAACCGAATGCGCTTCCGCGCCACCGACGCTGACCTGCCGCGATTGACCCTTGCCGGTGCTTTGGGTCACTAGTATGTTGATTCTAGGATCTAGATGCTAATCAAACCGCCGGCAGAGCAGAGACGAGAGGTGTCATGGAGTTCGCGGTTGCGGCCATGAGCCACGCCCCGACGTTCGGCCGCGTCGACCCGGGCGGCACGATCTTCGCGGAGATCGTCGACGCCATCGAGCGCGTGCGGAAGTTCGTCACCGAGTTCGACCCGGAGGTGATCGTCTCCTTCGGGCCTGACCACTTCAACGGCGTGCTCTACGAGATGATGCCGCCGTTCGCCATCGGGGCCCAGGCCGAGGGCGTGGGCGACTGGGGCACCAGACGCGGCCCGCTGCCCGTCGACTCGGCCACCGCGCGCGCACTGCATGCCGGGGTGCTCGTCCGGGGCATCGACGTGCCGCGCTCGGAGCGCCTCAAGGTCGACCACGGCATGCTGCAGACGATCGAGTTCATCTTCGGCTCCGACCTGCCCCGGCCGTTCGTCCCGGTGTTCGTGAACTGCGTCGGCAGGCCGCTCGGCCCCATGCAGCGGATGCGTCTGTTCGGCGAGGCGGTCGGCGCGACCGCCGCCACCCTCGACAAGCGGGTGCTGTTCACCGCCTCGGGCGGCCTGTCGCACGACCCGCCCATCGCCGACTTCGAAACCGCTCCCCCGCCGGTCCGCGAGCGCATCACGCACGCCGACGTCACCCCCGAGCAGGTGGCCGAGCGGGAAGCCATGATCATGGCCGCCGCCACCAAGCAGGCCACGGGCGAGGGCGGCTTCAAGCAGGTCAACGAGGCGTGGGACCGTGAGATCCTGCGCGTGCTCGCCTCTGGTGACCTGGCGCAGGCCGATGGCTGGACCAACGAGTGGGTGACCGACAACGGCGGGTCCGGCGGCCAGGAGATCCGCTCCTGGCTGGCCGCGTTCGCCGCCCTCTCCGCCGGCAGCAGGGCGGCCGGCGGCGGCTACGCCACCGTCGAGGAGAACTACTGGGCGTCCGGCCCGTGGGGCGCCGGGTTCGGCGTCGTCACCGCGAAGGGAACGGGCAAGTGAGCGAGCCCGGCATCCACCACCAGACGTTCTGGTCACAGATCGCCGACCTGCCGCACGTCCTGGAGTTCCCGGTCATCGACGGGATCCGCACCCGGGTACTGCGCATCGGCGAAGGCCGGCCCGACGAGAACCGCCAGACCATCGTCATGATGGCCGGCACCAGTGGCCACATCGAGGCCTACACCCACAACATCCGGGCGCTCGCCGCGAAGTACCGGATCGTCGCCTACGACTACCCCGGACACGGGTACTCCACCCTGGTGGCGGGGGGCACGCTGGAGATCGCGGACTACGCGAGGCACCTGTTCGCGCTGCTCGACCACTACGGCCTTGACCGGCCGCACCTGTGCGGGGAGTCGCTCGGCGGCTGGATCGCCCTCAAGGTCGCCAGGGAGCACCCGGAGCGGTTCGCCTCGCTCATCTTGTCCGCGCCCGGCGGCCGGATGATCGCCGACGACCGGCTGAACAAGACGCAGTCGGTGTCCACGGACGCCGTGGCCGACCCGACGTGGGAGAACGTCAAGGCCCGGCTGAACGTGGTCATCCACGACGCCGACCACATCAGCGACGAACTGATCGCCATCCGCAAGGCCGTCTACAGCCGTCCCGGCTTCGCCGCCTCGATGAAGGCGATCGGCGCGCTGCGCACCCCGGAGATCCGCCGGCGCAATGCGGTCACCGACGACGACTACGCCGCCCAGAAGCTCCCCGCGCTGCTGGTGTGGACGGACCACGAGCCGTCCGGCGACCCGGAGACCGGCCGTCACCTCGCCGAACTGATGCCGCACGGCCGGTTCCTGCTGGTGGAGGACGCGGCGCACTGGCCGCAGTGGGAGAACCCGGACCTGTTCAACGGCGCGGTACTCCGATTCCTCGAAGGGATGACAGCATGAGGGAGAACGCGAAGAAGGCACCGCCCGCGCCCGAGGTCCTGGACAAGGTGACCGACCTCCTCTGGGAAGCGAACCTCCAGGTCAAGCCGATGCCGTTCGTGCGGGAGTTCATCGCCGAGGACGACACCGACTCCGCCTATGAGATCCAGCGCCGGATCAACGCGCGAAAGATCGCCGCAGGCCGCACCCGCGTCGGCCGCAAGGTCGGCCTGACCAACCCGATGGTGCAGAAGGCCGCCGGGGTCAGCGAGCCGGACTACGGAACGATCATGGATGACATGGTCTTCCACGACGGCGTCGTGTTCGACCCGAAGAAGTACGTCGCGCCGAAGATCGAGTCCGAGGTCGCGATCGGCCTCGCGAAGGACCTGCACTCCTGGGACATCCCGGCGATCGAGGACGCGATCGACTGGGTCGCCCCGTCGTTCGAGCTGGTCGACTTCCACTACGAGTACTACGGCATGAAGATCGCCGACACGATCGCGGACAACGCGGGCTGCGCCGGCATCATCCTCGGGCCCGAGCAGAAGTACGGCGACATCGACCTGAGCCAGGTCACGCTGTCGCTGACCCGTGACGGTGAGGAGATCACCTCCGGCGTCGGCTCGAACGTGATGGGCAACCCGCTCAACGCGGTCGCCTGGCTCGCCAAGACCGCGATCGAGCAGGACATCCCGCTGCAGGCCGGCGAGGTGCTGCTGCCCGGCTCGATCGGAATGATCATGTGGTTCGACTACGGGCCGACCTACGCCGCGCACATCTCCGGCCTGGGTACGGTGACCGCCCGGTTCGAGGTGGAGTGAGCGCCGTGAGCACTGTTACGACCGAAGAGCGGCTGGCCGTCCTGGCCCTGGTCGCCGAGCACGCCTGGCGCAACGACCACGGACAGGCCGACCGGCTCTGGGAACTGGTCACCGAGGATTACACCTCCGACGGGCCGATGGGGACCATGATCGGCCGTGAGGCGCTCCGCGCCTGGGGCGCCAAGCGGGTGCTGAACCCGAGCCAGGTCCGGCATGTCGTCAGCAACACGCGAGTGTTCCGCGGCGAGGACGGCGAACTGCGGGCCACCTCGTACTACGTCGTGTTCCGCGACAGCAGCGCGCAGCCGTCCACCCCGGCATCGGTGGGCGAGTGGCACGACCGCTTCGAGCTGGTCGACGGCGAATGGCTGCTGGCCGAGCGGAACATCAAGCCTGTGTTCGTCAACACGGACGCACCTCGGCCGGTGATCGGGTCATGAACCCTCCTGCGTCGGAGGGTGTGACCACTGGGGCGCGTTCTTTGATTCCCTCGCTTCGCTCGGTCATGACCGTTCCCACGTACCTGCACCTGTCCACCCGGTCGCTGCTGATGGCCGAGCACGCCCTGGCGGGCGGGTTCGACGGCGTCGTCGTCGACATGCAGCACGGCGAGCACGACCTCGGCTCCGCGACCACGCTGATCCGGTCGATCCCTGGCTCCCTTTCCCGCACGCTGGTACGGGTGCCCCGAATCGACTCCGGCATCATCGGCGCCGTGCTCGACGCCGGAGCCGGCGGCATCATCGCGCCGACGGTCGAGACCGCCGCGCAGGCCGCCGCCCTGGTCGCCGCCGTCAAGTTCCCGCCGGCCGGCGGGCGGAGCCTCGGGCCGCTGCGGCCCGGCCTGTACGCCGGGCCGAGCCCGCTCGCGGCGGCCAACGACGCCGTCCGCGGCTACGCGCAGATCGAGTCGGCCGCCGGGCTCGCGGCACTCGACGAGATCCTGGCGACGCCAGGGCTGGACGGCGTCTATATCGGCCCGGCGGACCTGGCCGTCTCCCTCGGCCGGCCGCCTCGCCTCGACTGGGCGGACGGGCCGGTGCGCGCGGCCATCGACGAGGTCATCGCCGGCGCGCGCAAGGCCGGGATCGCCGTCGGCATCTTCTGCCTGTCCGGCGCGTACGCCGGCGCGCTCGCGGAGGCGCGCGACGTCGACTTCGTCGGGCTCGGCACCGACGTCGGCCTGCTGGCGGGCGCGAGCAAGGCCCTGATCGAGAGCTTCCGAGGGTGAGCGATGAGTGACTACCAGGTCGTCGTCGTCGGCGCAGGGCCCACCGGGCTGATGCTGGCCAACCTGCTCGGCCGCTTCGGCGTCCGCACCCTGCTCGTCGAGAAGCTGCCCGAACTGATCGACTACCCGCGCGCCATCGGCATCGACGACGAGGCGTTGCGCTCCATGCAGGCCATCGACCTCGTCAACGAGGTGCTCGCGCACACCGTTCCGCACCACATGGTGCGCGCGGTCAACGGCCAGGGCAAGGTCGTCGCGGAGATGGCGCCGCAGACCGACGAGTTCGGCTGGTCGCGGCGGAACGGGTTCATCCAGCCACTCGTCGACCGGGAACTGCTGGCCGGGCTCAAGCGCTTCGACTGCGTCGAGGTCCGGTTCAACACCGAGATGGTGGCCATCGAAGCCGACCGGCAGCAGGTCACGGTCACCGTCAAAGACCTCCTCAGCGAGCAGGATTCCGCTGTCACCGCCGACTACATGGTCGGCACCGAGGGCGGCCGGTCGTTCACCCGGGAGTGGATCGGCGCCGGCTTCGAAGGCACCACCCTCAAGCAGTGCCTGGTCATCGACGTGGCCGATGACCCGATCGGGTCGCCGAACGCGATCTTCGGCGCCGACACCGGGCGCGGCTGGGCGACGTTCGGGCTGCCGCACGGCATCCGCCGCTGGGAGTTCAACCTGGACCCCGCCGAGACCGCCGAGTACGCCGAGTCGGAGGAGTTCGTGCACAAGATGCTCGCCGACCACGTGCCGGACCCCGCCCGGCTGAACATCGTCCGCCGCCGCGTCTACACCCACAACGCCCGGGTCGCCACGGCCTGGCGCAAGGGCCGGGTGCTGATCGCCGGCGACGCCGCCCACATCATGCCGGTCAACGCCGGGCAGGGCTGGAATTCCTGCATCCGCGACGCGATGAACCTCGGCTGGAAGCTCGCCGCCGTGCTCAGCGGAACGTCGGCCGACGCGCTGCTCGACACCTACCAGGCCGAGCGCCGCGACCACGTCAAGGGCATGGTCGACCTGTCCGTCCAGATGGGCAGGACATTCGCCGGGACCGGTATCGTCCGTGAGGTCTTCCGCACCGCCGTCGGCTTCGTCGGCGACCGGATCCCGGCCGTCAAGCAGTACTTCAGCTCGATGAAGTTCAAGCCGATGCCGAGCTACACCAAGGGCGCCGTGGTCCCCACCGTGGTCCGGGAGTATAAGTCGATCATCCCCGAGCACGGCATCACCACGTCGGCGGGCAAGTTGTTCATCCAGCCGAAGGTGTCCGGCCCCGACGGCACGGTGCGGCTGCTCGACGACGTGCTCGGCCCCCGCTGGGCGGTCATCGCGTGGAACAACGACCCCAGGCGGCTGCTGACCGCCGAACACGCCGACGCGCTGACGCGGATCGGCGCGGTCCTGGTGACCGCCGTGCCCGAGGTACAGCGTGGCTGGGCGTCCGCGCACGCCGGCGATGGCGTGCTGGCCATCGGCGACGCGGCCGGCCGGATCAAGGAGTGGTTCGACGTGCGCCCCTACGGGGTGCTGTTCATCCGTCCGGACCGGGTGATCGCCGCCGAGTGCCTGGCGATCGAAGCCGACGCGACCACCGACAAGCTGCTCGCCGCCATCTCCTACCAGCCCTGAGCGCGGAGCGGGTGGGTGCCAGTGACGGCACCGGCCGTTCCTCCTGAATTAAGGACCTCCCTTGACGCACTACGCGAGCTTTACCGCCGCAGACGGCACGCCCACCTGGGGTGTGATCATCGACGGGACCGCCTACGACCTCGGGCCGACCGGCCTGGGGCTGGCCGCCGGCCTCAAGGACGCCGTCGCGCGCGGCGTCTTCGGAACGGTCCGTGACCACGCCGCAGCCCCGGCCAGGCCGGAGGCCGAGATCACGTTCCTGCCGGCCGTCACCGACCCCGGAAAGATCATCTGCATCGGGGTGAACTACCGTACCCATCAGCAGGAGACCGGCCGCACCGAGCAGAAGGCGCCGACCGTCTTCACCCGGTTCGCCGACACCCAGATCGGCCACCTCGCCCCCGCCGTCTACCCCGCCGCCAGCACGCGGTTCGACTACGAAGGCGAGCTGGCCCTGGTCATCGGCAGGGACGCGTTCCACGTCGCCGAGACGGACGCCTACGACTACGTCGCCGGGTACGCGGCCTACAACGACTTCACCGCCCGTGACTGGCAGCGCGTCACCAGCCAGTGGATTCCCGGTAAGAACTTCCCCGGCACCGGAGCGTTCGGCCCGTACCTGGTGCCGGCCGCCGACCTCGGCCCGGTCAGTGACCTGAAGCTGGAGACCCGCGTCAACGGAGCGGTACGGCAGTCCGCGAGCGTCGCCGACCTGTACTTCCCCATTCCCGAGCTGATCGCGTACGTCACCGGGTTCACTCGCCTCGCCGCCGGCGACGTCATCGTGACCGGTACCCCCGGCGGCGTCGGCATGTTCATGGACCCGCCCGGCCTGCTGTCGCCGGGCGACGTGGTGGAGGTCGAGATCACCGGCCTCGGCGTGCTGCGCAACAGGATCGTTTCCGAACTGGATGGGCGCGGTGCTTGAGACCGACGTGCTCGTCGTCGGCGCGGGGCCGACCGGGCTGACCGCCGCGAACCTGCTCACCGACTACGGCGTGCGCGTCATCGTGGCCGAGCGGAACGCCGTCACCAGCGACGAGCCGCGCGCGATCAGCGCGACCGACGAGATGCTGCGGGTCATGCAGCAGATCGGGATCCTCGGGCGGCTGGCACCGGAGATGCTGCTCGACACCGGCGCGCGCTACTTCGGCGCACGCGGTCAGCTCCTCGCCGAGGTGCGGCCGGGCCGCGCTCGGCTCGGGCAGCCCGGCAAGTCGCAGTTCGACCAGCCCGTGCTCGAGAAGCTGCTGCTCGATGCGGCCCGCCGCCGGAAGGTGGATCTGCGGATGTCCACCGAGGCCGGCGGCCTCGTCGTCCGCCGAGACCACGTCGAGATGACACTCACCGGTCCGGACGGTGCCACCTCGGTACGGGCGGGCTGGCTGATCGCCTGCGACGGCGGACGCAGCCCGATCCGGACCGCGCTCGGCATTCCCATGGAGGGCTCCACGCAGGTGGAGGAGTGGATCGTCGTCGACCTGCTCAACACGGGCGCACATGAACCGTTCGCGGAATTCCACTGCAACGGCACCCGCCCGGCGGTCGTCGTGCCCGGCGTCAAGGGCCGCTGCCGGTTCGAGTTCATGCTGCTGCCGGGCGAAACCCACGAGGAGATGACCACGCCCGATGCGGTCGCCGACTTGACCGAACCCTACCTGGGCTACCGGGTGGCGCCGACCGCTATCCGCCGTGCCAGGGTGTACGTCGCGCACCAGCTGGTCGCGCGGCGTTTCATCCACGGCCGGGTGCTGCTCGCAGGCGACGCGGCACACATGATGCCGCCGTTCGCCGGACAGGGCCTGAACGCCGGCATCAGGGACGCGGCCAACCTCGCCTGGAAGGTGGCCGCCGCGGTCTCCGGCACTGGGACCGGCGAGCTGGTGAGAACGTACGAATCGGAGCGCCGGCCGCACGCCAGAGACATGATCGCGATCTCCCGCCGCATCGGGCAGGTCGTCATGGGCACCGACGCGCGGGTGACGCGCGGCCGGGACCTGCTGGCCCGGGCCGCGAACCTGGTGCCGCCGGCGAAGGCGTGGCTGGCAGGGATGAAGTTCCTCAAGCAGCCGCACTTCACCGACGGCTGTGTCGTGCCGGCCGGCCGGGACGTGCGCCGCGCCGTCGGGGACATGGTCGGCCGGGCGCTGTCCCAGCCGGACGTCACGCTGCCCGGCGGCGATCGGGTCCCGCTTGACACGCTTCTCGGTTCCGGCTGGTGCGCGCTACGGATCGGCCGCGGCGCGGCGGGCACCGTGGAGGTCATCCCGCTGGCGCCGCCCGGTGACGGCCCCGGGCCCACGTCCCTCGCCGTCACGGTCGCCTCCGGGGAGATCTCCGCGCTCGCCGGCACAGCGGTCACCGTCCTGGTACGCCCCGACCGGTACGTCGCCGCGGTCGCCGAGCAGGGCAGCGAGCCCGTCGCACTCGGTCAGCTCGCGTTGTACGCACCGTGGCTGCCGGCCGCCTGGAACGCCCGCGCCGCGTCGGCCCGGCTCATCTCCCAGTAGTCCAGTGAAGGTAGATCCCGCCATGTCTGAACCCACCGCCGTGCCCCAGGGACCGGCAGGCGACTGGAGCGACGAGCACCTGATCCGCGCACTTCAGGTCGCCGACCTCCCATCGCTGCTCGTCACCCTCGCCCAGGTGCTCGGCGACGACGGCTGTATACCGGAATCGCTGCGCCCGGTCTCGGTGCCGCCCGCCGTCGGTGGCCTGCACCAGGGCGGCCTCGACAAGGAGCAGCAAGCCCGCGCCCGCGCGCTGTGCCTCAAGGGGCTGCGTGCCTTCCGTGACGGCGGGTTCACCGCCGTCACGGAGCCGGAGCCCGCCCGGCTCCGTGAGCTGCTCGACTACATCGCCCACGGCGCGCCGGACGTCTATCTGCCGCTGCTCGCGCACGAGCTCGACGTCCCGCACGACTGCGGCGCGCCGGGCTGGACGCTGACGGAGGTCGCGCCCGGCCGGCCCTTTCGCGTTGCCGTGATCGGCACCGGTCTGTCCGGCCTCGTCGCGGCGTACCGGCTCAAGCAGGCCGGGATCGAGACCGTGGTGTTCGAGAAGAACCCAGGAGTCGGCGGCACGTGGTTCGAGAACACCTATCCGGGCTGCCGGCTGGACACCCACAACTATGCCTACAGCTACTCCTTCGCCCAGAAGCCCGATTGGCCCTGCTACTTCTCCACCCAGGACTCGATCAGGCAGTACTTCGCCGACTTCGCGACGGACAGCGGACTGCTGCCGCTGATCCGGTTCAGCACCCGGGTGCTGTCGGCCGCGTACGACACGGACGCCGCCACCTGGCGGGTGACCTCACGCGGCGCCTCTGGCCCTGCGGTGACCGAGACGTTCGACGCGATCATCAGCGCGGTCGGCCAGCTGAACACCCCGCTGATCCCGGCGTTCCCCGGGCAGGAGCTGTTCGCAGGCCCGAGCTTCCACACCGCCCAGTGGCGTCACGACGTGGACCTGGCGGACAAGAGGGTGGGCGTGATCGGCACCGGCGCGAGCGCCTTCCAGGTCGTGCCCGCGATCGCCGGGACGGTCGCCGAGCTGACCGTCTTCCAGCGCAACCCGCCATGGATACTGCCGAGCGCGAACTACGTCGACCGGATCGAGGAGGACCAGCTGTGGCTGTTCCGCACGGTCCCCCACTACGCGCAGTGGTTCCGCTTCTACCAGTTCTGGACATCGGTGGAGGGTCGCCGCCGGTTCAGCCAGGCCGAGCCGGGCTGGGACAAGCCGGGCTCGGTGTCCGCGGCCAACGAGCACCTGCGCGAGAAGCTGACCGAGTTCCTCACCGAGACATTCGGCGACCGCCCCGACCTGCTGGAAAAGGTCATCCCGGCCTACCCTCCGGGGGCCAAGCGGATGCTGCGCGACAACGGCGCCTGGTCCCGGGCACTCAAGCAGGACAACGCCCACCTGGAGACCGGAAAGATCCTCGAGTTCACCCCGAACGGGATCCGCACCGACGACGGGGTGGAGCACGAACTCGACGTCATCATCTACAGCACCGGGTTCTCCGCGCAGCAGTTCCTGTCGTCGTTCTCCGTGACCGGCGTGAACGGCCTGGACCTGCAGGAGTACTGGCACGGCGACGCCCGCGCCTACCTCGGCATCACCATCCCGCACTTCCCGAACCTGTTCTGCGTCTACGGACCCAACACCAACCTGGTCGTCAACGGCAGCACGGTGCTGTTCTCCGAGTTGTCGGTGGAATACATCCTCACCGCGATCAAGGGCCTGCTGACCCGCGGCGACGCTGCACTCGACCTCCGCGAGGACGCCTACGAGCGGTACAACGAGGCCCTGGACGCCGAGAACCGGCGGATGGCCTGGGGCGCGGCCGGGGTGAACAGCTGGTACAAGAACGCCGCAGGCCGCGTGTCACAGGTATGGCCGTACCCGCTGCTCGACTACTGGACCGCGTCCCGCGAGGTGGACCTGTCCGTGTACAGCCGCGTCCCGCTGCCGCCGTCCGCCAGGGAGAGAGTGTCGGCGAAGTAGGCCGCGACAGTGGGCAGGCCGTGTCCGCCGGCGACCGGGTCGTCCACGTCCACGCCGGCCTCATCACCGTCACCCACGGTGTCGCTGACCATCCTCACGGTTTGAGGCCGAAAGCGCGGATGACGGTCTGTGTGACGCCGCCGCCGTTCCGCTGCTTGGCGGTGACCCGGATGGAGACGTACGAGGCCCCGGCCGGCGCGTTCAGCGACGCCCGCCACGTGCCCCTCTTCTCCTTCAGATCCTGCGGCTGCCAGGTGCTTCCATCGTCGTAGGAGACGTCGAGTCCGACCGCGGAGACCGTGTCGTTCGCGGAGGTGCCACCGAGCACCGATGGCGTAACGGAGACGCCGGTCCGGCGCTCCGCCCGGCCCGCGAGGTCCAGGTCCATCGCGTAGTCCAGCTGGACCAAGGGGATTTCACGCATCTCGGTGGTGGCACCGGAGGTGAAGCGCCACTCGGTACTGGTGGAGGTGGAGTAGGGGCTCAGATCGGGCTGCCCCGTCGTGTCCACGACCAGCCGGTACGGCAGTTCCCGCTTGTCCAGCCCGCTCCAGTAGAAGTAGTAGTAGTAGGGAATCTGGAAGATCTGCGTGGCACCCTGGTAGAGCGAGAGCGTCTCGTAGGCGGGACCGGCGTGCGCGGACCCGGCATCGCCGAGTCCGTCGACGGTCATGCCGAACGCGCCGTCCGCGTACCGGTACAGGGCATTGTTGGCGATCAACCGTGGCCGGATGATGGGGCCGAACCAGCGATCCTCGTGTGTGCTGCCCGCCTCGTAACTCATCGTGTCGGCACGCGTCGTCAACGCCTGCACGGCGCCGGACTGGCTGTTGGCGTACCGCAGTGTGCCGGACTGCCGCCACTGGACGCCGGTTCCGGCGGAGATCCAGTCGGTACGGGTCCCCGCGGCGACCGGCTCGTTGGCGAACGGAAGGGTGACGGCGTTCCCCCATTGCAACGCCGGGTCGCCCGGCCACTGGTACGGGGGGAAATCCTCCCGCTTCTCGAGGCCCCGCTTGCCGGAGGGCACGGCGAAGTCGAGGTCGACCCGAGCGAGGCTACGGAGGTCCGTCTTGGCGGACGGGTCTGCAGGCACCCTTCCGACATGGTAGTCGGCCAGGTCATAGAGATATTTCGGTGTGGGGTGGGCCTCAACCGCCAGTTGTACCGGCCGCTGGTCCGCGGCGGTGAGCTTCTTGATCAACTCCTCCCCCTCGTCCCGGCTCACCGAGGCGACCGGCACCGATCCGGCGGTGGTGTGGTCGGGCCTGCCGTACCACCAGTCGCTGATCCGGCCGGATTCCTGGTCGACCACGATGAGCATCGCCGCGCCCGCCGCCTCCGCCGCCGCCTGATCGGTCGGCACGGCGTCGGCGCTGCGGACGACCACGGCCTTGCCACGGGCGGCCAGACCGGCGTAGTCGGCCGCTGTACCGTTGCCGGCGAAGACGGCGTCCAGGCGGGAGGTGCCGTCCGGTAGCGGCCTCGAACCGGGCTGCGCCAGCGCGCCGTCGAGGCGGTTGCCCTCGTAGGTGATCGCCAGCGGCGTCTGCTCCGCACGAAACCTGGTGCCGAAGGCGAAGCTGCCCTTCGTCACTTCATCCTTGGTCGGCAGCGCCCACACGCTGTCGTAGTCGGCCGAGGGGAACAGCACGTCGAAGATGGCCCCGGTGCCCGGCTCGGGCTTGCTGGACGTGAAGGAGCGCCAGACGTCGAGCCTGCTCTCGACGACAGCGGTCGGCTTGGGCGTCGCGACCTTCACCCGCCGGGCCCGCGAGGCATCGAGGTCCACGTCCCGGTCCGTCGTCAGGTCGACCTCCGGGGCGACCAGCACGGCCTCCCCAAGGGAGTGGGACCCGTGCACCCCCTCTACGTCCGCGAACGAGCTGAGCACGTACGTGCCCGGAGCCCATCGGCTGGTGAGCGTGCCGTCCTCGGGAAGCCACAGCCAGGACTCGACTCCGTTGTCGCCGGCGACGTGGACCGCGCCGCTCATGGGCCGGCCGGAGCGGTCCTCCATGTGGACGGTGAGGTTGCGCTTCTCGGCTTCGACGGAGACCCCCGCAGCGGTATGCGCCACCGCGGCGCCGCCGCCGTCCTTGGCCAGGACCTGGGCGGTGTACTGGCCCGCATCGAGCCCCTTCGGGTCCACCGTCAGGTCGACCTGCGCGGTTCCCCTCGCGGGAACGGTGAGGTGGTCGGCGCCCAACGTGAACACCCCTCCGGCGGAGCCGTTTGGATCGACGGAGAGGTCCAGCGCGACGGTGGCGTCCGAGACGTTGGTGTAGGTGATCTCACGCTTGATCGGCTGCGGCGGCGTGCTGCGCGGCCAGGAGACGAGTCCCGCGTCCACCGACCCGGTCGCGACGACGTGGGCGAAGTACGCGCCGGATGCCGAGACCCGGCCGGTTCCGGCCTCGTAGGGGTTGTGGTCGGAGGTCAGCGCGCTGGAGCTCATCAGAGCGTTCTTGATCTGTTGCCCGCTCCACTCAGGATGCTTTTGGGCCAGCAGAACGGCGGCCCCGGAGACGTGGGGCGCCGCCATGGAGGTGCCGTCGAGCCCGACGTAGTAGCCCGTGCCGGTCGCCATGTACTGCGAGCGTGCCGCCACTACGCCCACACCGGGAGCGGTGATGTCGGGCTTGAGACCGTCGTCGAACAGCCGCGGCCCGGCACTGGAGAACTCGGCGAGATTGTCGGAACGGTCCACCGCCCCGACGGTGAGCGCGGCGTCCGCGGTTCCCGGCGCGCCGAGGTGATAGGAGCTGCCGTGTCCGTCGTTGCCCGCGGAGACGACGAAAAGCGCGCCCGTCTCGGCGCTCAGCTGGTTCAGGGCCTGGCTCACCGGGTCGTTCTGGCCGTGCCGCGACGGATCGCCCAGGCTCATGTTGATCACCTTGGCGTGCTCGGTCCGTGCCGCCCACTCCATGCCGGCGATGACCCAGGAGTCCTGCCCCATTCCCTTGTTGCTGAGCACCTTGCCCACCAGCAGATCGGCCTCGGGGGCGACCCCCCGCTCCTCGCCGTGAGAGGCGGCGCCCGTTCCGGCGACGGTGGAGGCGGTGTGGGTTCCGTGCCCGAGCCGGTCGATGACGTCCTCGCCGGGGACGAAGCTCTTGGACGACACGATGCGGTCCGCCAGGTCCGGGTGGGCGGTGTCTGCCCCGCTGTCCAGGACGGCGACACGAACCCCGGCGCCGGTGCCTCCGGCGGACCAGGCGGCGGGGGCGCCTATCTGCGCCGTGGTGTCGGCGAGGTCCGTCTTCGCCCTGCCGTCGAGCCACACCTTGTCGACGCCGGCGGTGAACGGCGACGCCGCCGAGGCGCCCGACGTCCCGGAGGTCTTGTTAGCCGACGGCGTGCGGTCGTGCCGGGCCCTGCCGGTGAGCGCCGACCAGAAGGCGTCCGCCTTCGACCGGCGGGTGCGGACCGCCTCACCGTGGATCACGGGCAGGCTCATCGTGGTCTCGGCGCCCGGTAGCCCGGTGCCGGTCGCGGGGGTGGCCGTGGCCTTCGTGTCCCGGCCCACTGTGGAGATGCGCACCGAGCCCGTGGCGCCGGGCGCCCGCTCGACGTTCACCTCGGGAGCCGTTTCGAGGTAATGCACAAGTCCCAAACACCATTTTGTTTCTCGCTATATACCGGCGACGGGCCTGCGGGTGTACGCGCCCGAATTCGTTGCGGGCGAGCCCACGGCCACGGCGTGGGAGGTCGCGCTGCCGGGCATTCGGCTGAGTGCGTCAGGCCGGACGCCACATCGCCGCGGAGCCGAATCGCCGGGCGGGGTGTACCGAGTTCATTGGGAGGAGTTGTAGGCGGTGATGTGCTCACGCAGGTAGGTCAGGTGCTCGATGATGGCGACCTCGGCGGCATCGGGGTCGCGGGCGGCGATGGCCTTGACGATCTGCTGGTGCTGGACCACGGTCGTCCGTCCCACTTCCGGAGACAGGTCGAGATAGCTGACCGGCTCGGTGGAATGGTGCAGGGCCGCCACGAAGGAGGCCAGCACGCGGTTGCCCGAGGCGCGGCCGATGGTGATGTGGAACTGTTCGTCCAGCGTGGGGACCTGCGGGTCGTCGACGGATATGGCGCGCTGTCGTTCGACGATGCCGCGCAGCGTCTCCAGGTCGCCCTCGGTGCGGTGCGCGGCGGCCAGCCGCGCCGAGGGGATCTCCAGGAACTGGCGGACGTTCGCGACCTCTTCGAACTCGATCCTGCCCAGCGTGAGCAGGTTGGTCATGGAGTCGGCGAGGACCGCGCCGAGCGACCGGTAGTCGACGGTGGAGACGAAGCTGCCGCCCTTGGCGCCGGGCACCTTGGTGATGAGGTTCTGGGTGGTCAGCGAGCGCAGCGCCTCCCGGACGGTGGTGCGGCTGACATCGAACTGGCGGGCCAGCTCGGCCTCGGAGGGAAGCCGCTCGCCGCCGCGCAGCTCACCGGACAGGATCGCGGCGCGGATCTGCTCCTCCACCTGCTGGCGGGGGCGGAGCACCTTCCGGCCGATCACCTTGCCGCTCGTCTGCGCCACCGTTGTTCCCCTCCACCTGCCGGACTGGACGCGGGCCCACCGCGGTCACCGACGCTCTCGGTCAACCGCTGAGCCAGTCGCGCAGCTCGACCTTGCGTATCTTGCCGCTCATGGTCTTGGGCAGCGCATCGACGAGTTCCAGGCGTTCTGGTAGGAAGTGCTTGGACAATCCCTCGCCGAGCAGAAACCTCGTCACGTCGGCGAGCGTAAGCATGCTATCGGGACGCACGGCCAGCACCGCGCACGCCCGCTCGCCCAGCCGGGGATCGGGCACCCCCACCACGGCGGCGTCCAGCACGTCCGGATGCCGGTACAGCAGATCCTCGACCTGGGTGACCGGGATGTTCTCGCCGCCGCGGATCACGATGTCCTTGGTGCGCCCCGCCAGCGTCACCTGTCCGTCTTCGGCCAGGACGGCCAGGTCACCGGTCGCGAACCAGCCGTCCCTGATGGCCTCGGCGGTGGCGTCGGGACGGTCGTAGTATCCGAGGAACAGCCCCGGACCGGTGATCTCCAGCGCGCCCTCGCGTCCCGGCGGAAGCTCCACGCGGGTGGACGGGTCGACGACGCGGACGCGGCAGCCGGGCACGGCCACCCCGTCCGTCGCGTCGATCCGGTCGGACGGCAGGCCGGGAGCGGCGGAGACGCCGATGCCCCACTCGGTCATCCCCCAGGCCGGGCAGATGAAGCAGCCGAGTCGTTCCCGGGCGACGGGCACGAGAGAGCGCGGGATCGGGGCGCCGGGGATCGCCATCATGCGCAGCGAGACCACCGGAGACGGGTCGTCGCCGACCACGCGCACCAGGTCCTGGAGGAACGTCGGGGCGGCGACCATCATGGTGACGCCCTCGTCCCGGATCACGCCGGGCGCCGCGTCCGGGTTCCAGCGGTCCCAGTAGACGGCGGTGCCGCGCAGGTAGGCGGAGAGCAGCACGCCCCAGAGGAACCCGGTGTGGTGCCCGATCGGGGACGGGACGAGGTTGACGGGCGGTTCGCCGTAGGTGTCCCGCCCGACGTGCTTCACCCAGGAGGCGAGGACGGCGTCGAGCGTCTGGTGGGTGTTCATCACCGCCTTCGGCTCGCCCGTGGTTCCTGAGGTGAACCCGAGATGGCTCAGCGCCGCAGCGGGCGGTGGGGCTGGGACCGGCTCGGGGGCGCCCGCTATCAGCTCGTCGAAGCCGATCAGGCCCTCGTCTCTCCCGAGGTCTCCATAACGCTCGGGGCTCCCCGAGCCCTCGCCGAGGTTCAGGACCACGACGGTCTCGAGGGTGGACGCCTGGTCCCTGACTTCCTTCGCGAAGGCGACGTAGTCGCGTCCCCGGTACTCGCTGGGGACGATCCACACCTTCGACTTGGCCCGGTTGAGCATGAAGGTGACCTCACGCCGCGCGTAGGCGGTCGGGACGCCGGAGTAGACGGCGCCCAGCTCGAAGATCGCCCAGATGACGGCGGCGAACTCGTGGGTGTTGGGCAGCATCACCGACACCACGTCCCCCGGCCCGACACCGAGCCGCCGCAGGCCGGTGCGGACACGGTCGACCAGCGCGCCGAGCTCGCGGTAGGTGAGGGCGGTGCGGTCCTGGCCGCGGCGGGTGACGGCCGCCGTCCGGTGCGGGACCGCGGCGATCGCGACCCGCAGGTAGGAGCTGAGGGGACGGTCGCGCCAGGCTCCGGTGGCCAGGTACTCGCGCACGGTCGCCTCGTCCAGGCGCGTCCCGGCGGCGTCGAGGTGGGTGGTTCCGGACATCGGATCTCCTCGCTCTGCGTCCCCGCGGCCCGGCTCTCGCGCCGGCCCAGCCAATCTTGATTAAGGTCTGTTATTTCTCAGACCGTGCCGAGTTACCAGGTAGGTACCGCTAAAGACCCTACAGTTGGGGGGTTCCCTAGACCAGTATTGACATTGCTGGCAAATGTTGGACATTATGCAGCACTGTTGTTTCGGGGGCTCGCCGGACGAGGAGGACCCCAGCGATGTCCAGTACACGCCACCACACACCTGCCGCCGCCGGCGGCGGCTCGGCACACGCGAAGAAGAAGGAGATCCGCAACGCGGTCTTCGGCGCCTGGCTGGGCTTCTACGTCGACATGTTCGACATCTACCTGCCGGTCCTCGCCCTGGCACCGGCCTCGGTCTACTTCAAGGCCACCGGAGTGTCCGATGGCACCAACTCGATCATCAGCGCGATGATCTTCGCGGCCACGCTGCTCGGCCGCCCCGTCGGCGCCGTTCTCTTCGGCCATCTGGCCGACCGGATCGGCCGCCGCCGCGTCACCATCGCGGCCGTGAGCGGCTTCGGCATCGTCACCCTGATCATCGCCGCGCTCCCCGGCTACGCCACCTGGGGGATGACCGCCGTCGTACTGCTGATCCTGCTCAGGTTCCTGGACGGGGTCTTCCTCGGCGGCGAGTACACCAGCGCGACCCCGCTCGCGCTGGAACACTCGCCCAGGCGCAGGCGCGGGCTCAACGGCGCGCTCATCATGACCGGGTATCCGCTCGCGTACTGCACGGTCGCGGTGATCACCTACGCCCTGCTCAAGCTGATTCCGGCCGACGGCCTGGACTCTCCCTACGTCCAGTGGGGCTGGCGCATCCCGTTCGTCATCGGCGCGCTGCTGGCCTTCGGGTTCGTCTGGTGGTTCCACCGCGAGGTCACCGAGTCGCCCGCCTGGGCCGAGGAGGCCGCGAAGAGCCGGGGCCCCGGTGAGCGTCCGGCCAAGCGCGAGTCGTCGCTGGTGGCTCTGTTCCGCGGTGCGGGCAAGCGCGACTTCCTGCAGGTCTTCCTGATGATGACCGGAGTCTGGGGCAGCTTGAACATGATCTCGGCGGTGCTGCCGGGGACGCTGAGCGGCCCGGTGGGGCTGTCTGCCACCCAGGTGTCCGGGGTGTTGATCGTCACCTACCTGTTCGTCACCGCAGGGTATGTGGCGGCCGGCGTGATCAGTCAGCGCACCGGCAGGCGGCCGTCCCTCGTCGTCTCGGGTGTGCTGGTGATCGTGGCGTCCCCGATCGTCTACGGGCTGATCGTGGCCGGCGCGGTCAGCGGCCTGGCGGCGGTCACGTTGATGGTGGCCGTGCTCGGCGTGGTCACGTTGTCGCTATGGGGGATCATCACCACTTACATCAACGAGCGGTTCCACACCGGCGTTCGGGCCTCCGGGTACGGGCTCGGTTACAGCCTGGCCGTGATCATCCCGTCGTTCTACGCCTTCTACCAGTCGGGCCTGGCCTCGTTCATGGCCAAGGACTACACCCCGCTGGTGCTGCTGGTGATCTCCGGAGTGCTGATCGTGGTGGGCGCGCTGGCCGGACCGGAGACCCGCGACGTCGACATGCGGGCCTCCGCGCCCGCGCCGGGCGGGTCCGCGTCCCACGAGCCCACGGAGGTGTCCTGAGTTGACCGGCCCACTGGACGGCGTGCGGGTCGTCGACTTCACCACGCTGCTTCCCGGGCCGCTGGCCGGGCTGATCCTGGCCGCCGCGGGCGCCGAGATCATCAAGATCGAGCGGCCGGAGAGCGGGGACGAGATGCGTTCCTACCTCCCGCGGGTGGGCTCGACCAGCGCCAACTTCGCGCTGCTCAACCAGGGCAAGCGCAGCGTCGCCGCCGATCTGAAGGACCCGCGGCAGGCCGCCGCGGTCCGCGAGCTGGTTGACACGGCGGACGTACTGATCGAGCAGTTCAGGCCGGGGGTGATGGACCGGCTGGGTCTGGGCTACGCGGACCTCGCCGAGCGCAACCCCGCCCTGGTGTACTGCTCGATCAGCGGGTATGGGCAGCACGGCCCGCGTGCCGGTCAGGCCGGGCACGATCTCAATTACGCCGCGGAGACCGGGCTGCTGGACCTTGCCCGCGACTCCACCGGCGCCCCCGCCGTCCCGCCGGCGCTCATCGCCGACATCGCGGGCGGCGCGTACCCGGCGCTGATCAACATCCTGCTCGCGCTCCGCTCCCGCGACCGGACGGGGCGGGGCACGCACCTGGACGTCTCGATGGCGTCCAACCTGTTCCCGCTCCAGTACTGGGCGCTGGCCACGGCCGGGGCGACGGGACGGTGGCCCCGGCCGGGTGGAGAGCTGGTCACCGGGGGCAGCCCCCGCTACCGGCTCTATCGCACCGCCGACGGCGGCTGGCTGGCTGCGGCACCGCTGGAGCAGCGGTTCTGGGAGCGGTTCTGCGAGCTGATCGGGCTGCCGGAGCGGTTCCGCGCCGACGATGCCGACCCCGAGGCCACCATCGCCGAGGTCGGCCGGTGTGTCGCGGCGCACGGCACCGCGCATTGGAGGAAGGCGATCGAGGGCCTGGACGTGTGCGTCAGCGTCGTGACTTCGCTCGAGGACGCCGTCGCCGATCCTCAGTTCGCCGGCCTGTTCGCCGGTGCCGGCGAGGCACGGAGCGACGGCCGGTCCGTTCCCGCGCTGCCGCTCCCGCTCTCGGACGGCGTGCGCGGTGATCTCGGTTCCGGGGTCCCCGCGCTCGGTGCCGACACCGGCCTGCTCGGCCTCGGGGAGGGGGACGAATGACGGTGCGCGCCGTCCAGGTCCATGCCTTCGGGGCGCTCGCGGACGTGGTCGTCGAGGACGTGCCGTCGCCGGAGCCGGGCCCCGGCGAGGTGGTGCTCGACGTGCATGCCAGCGGGCTGAACTTCCCCGATCTGCTGGTCGTCTCCGGCCGGTACCAGGTGCGTCCGCCGCTGCCGTTCAGTCCCGGCAAGGAGGTCGCGGGCGTGGTCGTGGAAGCCGCGCCGGACGTCGTGTCCCCGCGACCAGGGCAACGGGTCATGGCCCAGCTGGAGTACGGCGGCTATCGCGAACGGGTGGCCGTTCCGGCGGAGCTGTGCGTGCCCGTCCCGGACGGCATGTCATGTGCGGAGGCCGGTGGGTTCGGCCTGGTGCACCTGACGGCCCACGCCGCCCTGGTACGGCGGGCGCGGCTGCGAGCGGGCGAGATCGTCCTGGTCACGGGCGCGGGCGGCGGTGTCGGCGGCGCGACCGTCGGGCTCGCCAAGGCGCTGGGCGCGACCGTGATCGCGGTGGCGCGGGACGAGCGCCGCCGCGCCGCCTCACTCGGCCAGGGAGCCGACCACGCGCTGATGGCCGATCCGGCGACGCTGCGGGACCAGGTCCGCGAACTGACCGGCGGGCACGGCGCCGACGTGGTGGTCGAGTCGGTCGGCGGGGACCTGTTCGCGGCGTGCCTGCGCTGCGTCGCCTGGGAGGGACGGCTGGTCGTGGTCGGCTTCGCGGGCGGCGACATCCCGTCCGTCAAGGCGGGACATCTGCTGGTCAAGAACATCGGGGTGCTCGGCCTGCAGGCCAGCGACTACCGGGACAGGGAGCCCGCGTATATGCGCGAGGTCCTGGTCGAACTGCTCGCGCTGCGCGTCAAGGGCGCGTTGCGAGCTCCGGTGGAGGCGGTGTTCCCGCTGGAGAAGGCGGCCGAGGCGCTGGCCGGGCTCGAACGCGGCGGGCTGACCGGGCGGCTGATTCTGGGCCGCCGGGCGTGTGGCTGCGGCGAGGAATTGGAAAGGTGACAAGGGTGATAACACGACCCAAATCGGACGGTGGTCCGCTCGCCGGGATCCGGGTGGTGGACCTGTCCACCTCCTATGCGGGACCGACCGGGACGATGTACCTCGCCGACATGGGCGCGGACGTCATCAAGGTCGAGCGTCCCGGGCACGGCGACGACGCACGGGCCTGGGGGCCGCCGTTCCGCGGGGCGGACTCGGCGTGGTTCCACTCGGCGAACCGTGGCAAGCGCAGCATCGCGATCAACCTGCGCGGCGACGGCGGACGCCGGGTGCTCGACCGGCTGCTGGAGAAGGCCGACGTGCTGGTCGAGAACCTCAACCCCGCCAAGCTGGAGTCGCTCGGCCTCACCCCGAAGGCCGTCCGCGCCCGGCATCCGCACCTGGTGTACTGCGCCATCTCCGGTTTCGGGCTGACCGGACCGGACTCCGACCTGCCCGGGTACGACCTGGTCGCCCAGGCCAGATCCGGTCTGATGAGCGTGACGGGCGCTGCGGACGGCACCCCGCAGCGGGTCAGCACCGCCCTGTCCGACATCGTCACCGGCCTGATGGCCGCGTTCACGATCACGGCGGCGCTGCGCGAGCGGGACCGCACCGGCACCGGACGACTGGTCGAGGTGTCGCTGTTCGAGACCGACCTGGCGCTGATGGCGCCGCGCATCGCCGCGTTCCTGGCCGGTGAGCCCGAGCCCCGTCCCAGTGGCGGAACCGACTCGGTGCTGGCCGTCTACCAGGCGTTCGAGACCTCCGACCGGCCGATCGTGGTGGCCGTCGGCAGCGACGCGATCTGGCGCCGGTTCTGCTCGGTCACCGGGCTGGACGACCTGGCCGCCGACCCGTCCCTGGCCGACAACGCGGGACGGCGCGCGGGACGCCCGCGCATCCTGCCGCTGATCGCCGGGCGGCTGGCCAGGCGTCCCGCCGCGCACTGGCTGGACACCTTCGCCGAGGCCGGCGTGCCCGCCGCGCCGATCCGCTCGCTCTCGGAGGTGGTGGACGACCCGCACGTCAAGGCCCGCGCGGCCATCCAGTCCCTGGCAACGGAGGACGGGACGGTGGACGTGGTCGCGTCCCCATGGCGAATGGAGCCGCGTCCCGCCCTCCCGGACCCCGCCACGGTCGGCCCGGTCGGTGGCCACACCGTGCAGATCCTGCGCGGCCTTGGGTTCACCGCCGAGGAGATCGGCGAGCTCACCGCGACCGGCGCGGTCGCGGTGCCCGAGGAAAAGGAGAGCGCATGACCGAGCGAAGCGAGGGAATCAACAGGCACGCCCCAGTGGTCACCCCTCCGACGAAGGAGGGCACATGACCCTGCTGACGGAGCGGCGGGACGCGACGCTGTGGCTCACGCTGAACCGTCCCGGCGTCCACAACGCGCTGAACGCCGAACTGCTCGGACGACTGGACGACGCGCTGGACGAGGCGGCCGCCGACACCGGCGTGCGCGCGATCGTCCTGACCGGGGCGGGAACCAAGGCCTTCTCCGCCGGCGCCGACCTCGGCGAACTGGCCGGGCTGCCCGCCGAACGGGCGCACCAGGTGCTGGCACGCGGCGGCAGGATCGTCGGCCGGCTCGAACGCTCGCCCGTCCCGGTGATCGCAGCGGTCGGCGGACTCGCCCTCGGTGGCGGTTTCGAACTGGCGCTGGCCTGCTCGTTCATCGTGGCGGCTGAGCGTGCCTCATTCGGCCTTCCCGAGACCGGGCTCGGCCTGATACCCGGCTACGGCGGCACCCAACGACTGCCGCGGCTCATCGGCAGGCAGGCCGCTCTGCACGCGATCCTGACCGGCGAGCGGATCACCGCGGACCGCGCCTACGGTCTGGGGATGGTGGCCGTCCCGCCCGTCCCGCGTGAGGACCTGGACGCCACGGCCGAGCGGATCGCCGCCACGGTCGCGAGCCGCGGACCGCACGCGTCCGGACGAGTGCTCGAGGCCGTCGCCTCCGGCCTGGACTCGTCGCTGGAGGCCGGGCTCCGGCTGGAGACGGGACTGGCCGCGCTCTGCGTCGCCGATCCGGAGGCCGCGGAAGGCATCGCGGCCTTCCGCGAGCATCGCGCCCCCGCCTTCACCACGCCCGCTCTCACCGGCGAGGAGGCCGAGCGGTGAACGAGGAACTGCTGCCCGGCTTCGCGCCCGCCGACCCGTCCCTGCTGGATGAACCGCTGACCGACCGGCTGCTGGGCGAGGCGGAACACGCCGTTCGCGGGCGGGTCAGGGACATCGTGGCCAAGGATGTGGCGCCGCGTGCCGCCGAATGGGACCGAACGGGCGAGTTCGCCGGGGACGGATACCACGCGCTGGCGTCCGCCGGTCTCGCCGGGCTGATCTTCCCGCCCGCCTACGGCGGCAGCGGATCGTCCACCCTGGCCTACGCGGTCGCGATGGAGGAGATCGCGGCGGCCTGCGGCTCGACCGCGCTGATCTACATGACCCAGACCCATGCGGGCTATCCGATCCTGATCGCCGGCACCGAGGAGCAGCGGCGCCGGTACCTGCCGGCGCTGTGCGCCGGGACCGCGTACGGGTCGCTGGCGATCTCCGAACCCGAGGCCGGGTCGGACGTGGCCGCGATGCGTACCACGGCGCGGCCGGACGGCGACGGCGGCTACATTCTGGACGGCGGCAAGACGTTCATCACCACCGGCGACCGTGCCGATGTGATCGTCTGTTTCGCCACCGTCGACCGGTCGGCGGGGCGCCGCGGCATCACCGCGTTCCTCGTCCCCGGTGACGCTCCGGGGCTGACCCGCGGCCGTACGCTCGCCAAGCTCGGCATGCACGGATCCAGCACCGCCGAACTGTTCTTGGAGAACCTGCGGCTTCCCGCGTCCGCCCGCCTAGGCGCCGAGGGCGAAGGCTGGTCGCTGTCGATGCGCTCGGTCGTCAAGTCGCGGATCAGCGCGGGCGCGCAGGGCCTCGGACTGGCGCGCGGCGCGTACGCCGTCGCACTGGGCTGGGCGCGAGCCACCGGCGCGCTGGGACGCGGCGGACGCCAGGACGTCGAGTTCCACCTCGCCGACCTGCGCGCCCGCATCGCATCCGCCCGCCTGCTGCTCTACTCGGTCGCGGCCCAGGTGGACGAGGACGAGGAGGCGGCCGCCGCCGGGATCGCGATGATGAAGTTCACCTGCACCGACCTGGCCATGGCCGCCGCCGACGAGGTGACCGACCTGCTCGGCCCGCTCGGCGACCTGGCGGAGATGGGCGCCGAGCGGCGGCTGCGCGAGGCCAAGGTCACGCAGATCTACGACGGCACCAACCAGGTGCAGCGACTCCTCTTGGGCCGCGACACCGCCCGCCGCGTCGAGAAGGGCGTCATGACCGCACGACGCGACGGCAGGGGCGCGACTCTTGCCGGCGGGCGTGGGGGAACCCATAAGGAGACGTCATGAGTCCGCTGAAGGGTCAGACCGCGATCGTCACCGGCGGCGGGCAGGGGCTCGGCGAGGCCGTCGCCCTGGCCCTGGCCGAAGCGGGCGCCGACGTCGCCGTCGCCGGCCGGACCCCGTCCACCCTGGAACGGGTCGCCGCGAAGATCGAGAAGCTGGGACGGCGCGCGCATGTGGCGCGTACCGACATCACCGACACCACCGAGGTCGACCGCATGGTCGCGTCGGTCGTGGACGCGTTCGGCAAGCTCGACATCCTGGTGAACAACGCGGGGATCCTGCACAACGCGAACGTCCTCGACACCACCGACGAGCAGTGGGACGCGGTCGTCGCCACCAACCTGCGCGGCACGTTCCTCGCCACTCGGGCAGCCGGGCGGACGATGGTCGCCCAGGAGTCGGGGCGCGTCATCAACATCGCGTCGAACTTCGCCTACAAGGGCGTCCCCGGGTTCGCGTCCTACTCGGCGTCCAAAGCGGCGATCATCGCTTTCACCAGGACCGTCGCGGTGGAGTGGGCCCGGCACGGCGTGCAGGTCAACGCGCTGGCCCCGGGGTACTTCGCGACCGACATCAACGCCGCCGCCCGCGCCGACGCGCGGACCGAGGAGCGCATCAGGCGGCAGATCCCGGCCGGGCGGATGGGCGAGCCGGACGAGCTCGGCCGCTGGGCGGTACTGCTGGCCGACCCCACCACCCGGTTCATCACGGGCGAGACCATCGTGATCGACGGAGGGCAGCTGGCGAAATGATCAAAATTCCGAACGAGGGGGAAGGTGACACCTGACGTGGTCGAGAACGAACGCCTCACGGTGGGGGTGCTCGGCGCCGGGACCATGGGCGTCGGCATCGCCTCGGTCATGGCACGGGCCGGGCATCCGACGATCGTCCGCGACGTCGACGACGACCGGGTCGCCGGCGGCCTGTCCGGCGTACGCGAGTTCCTGGACCGCAGCGTAGAGCTGAAGAAGCTGGACGCGAGGACGCGCGACACCGCCCTGGCGGGCCTGTCCGGCACTACACGGCTGGAGGACCTGTCCGGCTGCGACGTGGTGGTCGAGGCGATCTTCGAGGACACCGCGCTGAAGGCCGAGACCTTCGGCGCACTCGACGAGATCGTCCGTCCGGACACGCTGTTGCACACCAACACCTCGACGCTGTCGGCCACCGCGATCGCGGCCGGATCGCGGCATCCCGAGCGGGTCGTCGGCACCCACTACTGCAACCCGGCGCCGCTGATGAAGCTGGTCGAGGTGGTGAAGGCGCGACAGACCGGCGACGACGCCTACCGTCGCACGCTGACGTTCCTGGAAGGCCTCGGCAAGACGACCGTGACCACGGCCGACGTCCCGGGGTTCATCGTCAACCGGTTCCTCATCCCGTTCGAGAACGAGTGCATCCGCGCGCTGGCGGCGGGTCTGGGCACGGTGGAGTCGATCGACACCGCGGTGACCAAGGGCCTGCGCTACCCGATGGGCACCTTCCGGCTGCTGGACATCGTCGGCCTGGACATCCACAAGGCGGTCGCCACCAGCCTTTACGACCAGCTCCGCGACCCGCGATTCTTTCCGCCGCCCCTGGTCGACCAGATGATCGCCGCAGGCGATCTGGGGCGCAAGACCGGACGCGGCTTCTACACCTACGAGCGCGCCGGGCTCTTCGGCAGCTGAGCGGGAGGGATCATGGCACAGACTCAGAAAACGACCGTGGCCGTGCTCGGCTTCGGCACGATGGGCGCCGGCATCGCGCAGGTCGCCGCGCAGGCGGGGCATCAGGTGACCGTCCTGGACCGCACCGGGGAGCTGCTGGAGGCGGGGCGGCGGCGGGTGGCCGGTTTCCTGGATGGCGGCGTACGCCGAGGGAAGATCGACAAGGCCGGGCGGGATGCCGTCCTGGAGCGGATCACCGGAAGCACCGAGGTCTCCGCCCTGGCAGGGGCGGGCTTGGTGATCGAGGCCGTCGCCGAGGAGCACGCGGTCAAGGTCGAACTCCTCACCCAGGTCGCCGAGGCGGTCGGCGAGGACGCGTTGATCGCCACCAACACCTCGGCGCTGTCGGTGACGGCACTGGCCGCCTCCGTCCCCCGCCCGGAGCGGTTCGGCGGCCTGCATTTCTTCAACCCGGCGCCGATCATGCCGCTGGTGGAGGTCGTGCGGGCGGTGCGGACGAGCCCGGAGACCGTCGCGGCCCTCACGGCGTTCGCCGAGGCAGCGGGCAAGTCGCCGATCGTGGTCGAGGACCGGCCGGGCTTCCTGGTCAACCGGCTGCTGATGCCGTACCTGAACGACGTGATCCAGGCCTACGACGACGGGCTGGCCACCGCGGAGGACATCGACACCGCGCTCGAACTCGGCCTCGGCTACCCGATGGGCCCGCTCAAGCTCCTCGACCTGATCGGGCTCGACGTCCACGAGCACGCGACCGAGGCGGCCTACGCGGCCACTCGGGACCCGATGCTGTCGGCCCCGCCCCTGCTGCGGCGCATGGTCGAGGCCGGACGGCTCGGCGACAAGACCGGCCACGGCTTCCACGTCCGCCCCGAACACGACGCGCAAGGAGAGACCACGGCATGAGCGAGTACGACGACATCCTGCTCGACGTCGCGGACGGCGTCGCCACCATCACGATCAACCGTCCGGAGCACGGCAACAAGTTCACCGATCACACGGCGCTCGAACTCGCGGACGTCCTGCGCCGCTTCCGAGCCGAGCCGGACTGGCGGGTGGCGGTGCTGACCGGGTCGGGAGAGAAGTTCTTCTGCATCGGCGGCGAGCACGACAAGCCCGTCAGCAGGCACGACTACTCCCAGGTCATGCCGATCGTGGACGTGTACGAGCTGATCGACACCGTGGCCAAGCCGGTGCTGGCCGCGGTGAACGGCTTCGCGGTCGGCGGCGGCCACGTGCTCCACGTTGTCTGCGACATCTCGATCGCGTCAGAGAACGCGGTGTTCCGGCAGGTCGGGCCGAGCGTCGGCAGCTTCGACCCCGGCTATGGCACCTGGTACCTGGAGGACACGATCGGGCGCAAGCGCGCCAAGGAGATGTGGTACTTCAACCGGAAGTACACCGCCGCCCAGGCCCTGGAGATGGGCCTGGTGAACGAAGTCGTGCCCGCTGACCGGCTTCGCGAGCACGTCCACGGGCTGGCGATCGAGCTGCAGCGCCGGGGGCCCGGCGCGCTGGCGGCGCTCAAGACCGCGTTCTCCGCGCGCAACCACGGCGTGTCCGGTCAAGCGCGGCTGGGCCACGACCAGCTCCTCACCTACTACCTGACGACGGAGGAGCACGAGGAGATGTCCGCGTCGTTCGCCGAGCGCCGGTCACCGAACCCGGAGAGGTTCTTGCGATGACGACGTTCGCGACCCCAGCACTGGATCCCGACCTGCGGACCTTCGCCGACACGATCGCCGATTTCGCACGCGAGCGCCTGGCCACGGCCGTACGTGCGGCCGAGGAGTCCGACACGCCCTCCGCCGATCTGTTCGCACGCCCCGCCGAGCAGGGCCTGTGGACACTGGGCGCGGACGAGCGGCACGGCGGCGGTGGTGCCGATCCGCTCGCCCTTGTGCTCGCGGCGGGCAACGCGGCGACCACGGCCCCGGCCGTGGCCGCCGCCATGGGCTCGGTCCACGGCGCGCTGCACGCCGTCCGAGACGAGGACACGGCCGCGCTAATCGCAGGCGACGGCCTCCCGGCCGTCCCCATCGACACCGCCGACCCGCTCACATCCCTGAAGATCACCCCCACGGGCGACGGCGCAATGATCAACGGGACGGCCGCGCGGGTCGAGGGAGCCGGAGAAGCCTCCGCCTTCGTCGTCGTGGACGCCGAGGCCGGCGCGCTCATAATCGATCCGGCGGCCTGCCGGTTGAGCCAGCCGATCGCCCGTACCGGTCTGCGTGGATGGGCACCCCGGACGGTCACCTTCACCGAGGTCACCTGCGCGGCCGTCCTCCCAGCGACACCCGAACGGAGCAGGGAGACCCGGGCGCTGCTGCTGGGCGCGGCGGCGGCCGGCGTGGCGTCCTCGGCCGCCGCCGCGGCGCGCGGCTACGTCGTCACGCGTCACCAGTTCGGCGCGCCCATCGCCGACCTGCCCGCCGTGGCGGCCCTCACCGCCGAGATGGAGCAGGACGCACACGCCTGCGCCGTCGAGATGATCGAACTCGCCGGTGCCATTGCCGCGTCGGCGCCGTGGTTCCAGCCGTCCCCGGACGCGGCCAGGGCGTGCGCCCAGCGCTGCGCCCGTACCGCCGTACGTGTGGCCGAACGCGCCATCCAACTCCACGGAGGCTACGGCTACCTTCGCGAATATCCCGTAGAGCGTGCGCTGCGCGACGTCGTCACCCTACGTGCTCTCATCGCCGCCATTCCCTGAGGACTGCGCCGACGTTCCCCTCGACGGGCGGCGGGTGGTGGTGAACGTGCGGGTGCATCGGCTCGCCTGCCGGGACTGGCGGTGCCCGCGCCGGACGTTCCGGGAACAGATTTCTGAGGTGCTGGAGCGTTAGCAGAGGCGAACAGTCCACCTGGCCGCCCAAGTTGGAACAGTCAGAGCCGAATCAGTCCTCGGCATCAGCCAGTAGTCCTCGCCCTAGCCTGCCCGCCTCAGGAGGCCCGGTCGATAGCGCGGGGAGTCGGTTTGGGGATTGCGGCGACGTCTTCGGCGGCTTGGCGGGCCAGGTCGGGCCGGACGGAGGTGTCGAGCTCGCGTTCCACCGCAGCTGACGCCGAACGACGGCATGTCCATCAGTCACCAGAGTTACGCAGAGCCGCTTTTCATCTGGTCGCACGAACCCGAGCGGCGGGCCAGGATGGCCGCATGTCAGAGTACGAATTGCGCCGGCGCATGGGCGATCGGCGTTTTTGGACCGATTACTTCGGGGCGACCTTCGAGGGGGCGGAGAGATATCCGGAGCTGGCGGATATCTCGCTGTCCTTTCCGGTCGATGACGAGTACGGCCTGGTCTTGGAGATGCGCGAGATCGAGTTCCGCGCCCTGATGCTGCGGTGCCCTGAGGCGGCAGAGCCGGCCTGCATCGCTTACCTCGATGAGGCGCATCCGATGCCGCTGGGCCTGCGCTGGACCGAGCTTGACTTGATCGGCCGGTGCGCGGCTTGGGACACCCCCGGCCTGCCGCACCCGGGTGTGGCGGTGGCCCTGCTCGCGCCGTTCATCCCGATCGTGGAGGGTGATGATGCCGGCATGGCCATTGCGCTCCTGCAGGCTGCGTTGCGCCACATCGCCGAGGCCGCCGACCCGTACGGGGAATTCGGGACCGCGAGCGCCGCCGGGCTGCCCGACCGATACGTGCAGACCTTCATGGAGTTGTGTGACCTCCGCGACGCCGACCTTTACTGGCGGCACGACCCGGACGCGGGCTGGTATCTCGACCAAAAGTCACACGGCGATCGCACGCTCTACTCTTACCGGAAGCTCTCCAACCTCGATTTCCCCTTCGCGGAGCTGAAGGCCTGTGAGGCGCGCGCCCGACGTCGGCTCGCCGACGCGCCCGATCCGGCCTGGCGTACCCCCGATGTGGTCAAGCTGCTCGGTGACATCACCGCAACCGGCGACCTAAGCGCCACGGGTTCCCTGCTCACGGCGCTCCGTAAGGCGGGTTGCGACAACGCAACCGTGCTGGCCGCGCTGGCCGAGCCGGTGATACCCGTGCAGGCGTGCTAGGTGATTGAGACGCTCTCTGGTGCGGAGCCGGGCAGCCTGATCCGACGCCACTTCAGCCCGGCCACCTGGCGACCTCGGCCCCGGCACACGCTCCACATCGTGGGCGAACCGAGCACGCTGGGTCCACTCAGCTCGGTGCTGCACGAGCTGGGTCTCGGCAGGGCCGACATCGGGGGCTACGACGGCAAGGACTTCACGCTCGAGATCGAGCTGCGAGGCGAGCTCGACGTGGCGATGGCGCGCCTCGCCCGGTTGTTCGACGAACACGGCTTTCAAGCCCCGGCCGAAGCGACCTTGAAGACGCCTCCGCACACTACGTTTCCCTGGCCTCACCAGTAGCGAAGATCTCCTTGGCCCTCCACCCGGGGCGGTGGTTGATGTTAGCCAGCGACTCCTGGGGTTACGGGCTAGCCAGATCGCCGCGGCCATGACGAGGTGACGCGGTTCTTGGGAGACGTCGAGGTGCTGGAGCCGGGGCTGGTTCAGTATCCGCAGTGGCGTCCGGACCCGGACGCCCGGCCCTCCGGGCCGGTATCGGCCTGGTGCGCGGTCGCACGCGAACCCTGAACCAACCGTGCTGGGGGTCCCGCCGTCACGGCATGTTGATCAGCACGATGCCGATGAGGACGGTCATGGCGGCCACGGCGCGCTTGATGCCGAAGCGTTCGCCGAGGAAGACCGTGTCGGTGACCGCTCCCACGATGATGCTGGTCTCCCGGAGGGCGGCGATGGGAGCCAGGCGCCGCGTGTCTGCGCCCACAGGACGAGGCCGTACGCGCCGACACGACACCGCCCGCGATCCCGGCGGCCAGCGACGGCCGTAGCTGCGCCGGCCGGTCGCGTTTGCGCCGGATGAGGGCGAGCATCGGCAAGACCGGCCCCTGCAGGAGGAACAGCCGGCCGCTGTACGCCATGTCGGAGCCTGGTGGACGCCCACACCGTCCACGACCGTGTACCCAAGATCATCAGGCCGGTGCCGAACGCGGCGCTGAGTGCGCTCAGCGATGCGCGCGCGGCTCGGGCGGCCTGTCTCGTCAACGGGACGGCGAGCGTCCCGCACCGCCACGATGGCGTGCCGGTCCTCCGGTTTTCGGCGAGTCGCCTCACACGTCGTGCACTCTCAGGGCGAACCACATCTCGTAGCGCGCCGACGGGCCGCTCAGCAGCGAGTGCCCGATGATCTCCTCGATGCGCGTCAGTCGTTTGCGCGCGCCTGGAACCGAGATGCCGAGCGCCGACGCCGTCGCGTCGAGGCCGGCATTGTTGTCCAGCCACACGCGCAATGTGTTCATGAAGAGTTCGGGGTCCCGTCTGAGCAGCGGCGTCACCTGAATGCCGGCCCACCGGCGCACATCGGGATCATCGAGTACCGCCTCCAGGGTCGGTGGGCCGCCGTCTTCTCCTGGTCCGTCGAGGATGTGCAGGGCGAGGTAGAACTTCGACTGCGTCTCGATGTCATCCAGCGGGTGACCGAGCAGGTGCTCGATGTGCCGTAGCCGTGCGGCCAGCGTGTTGCGGTGGATCTTCAGTTGCCGCGCCGCGCCGCCGTAGAAGTCCAGCCAGGAGCGGAGGGTGGTGATCAACTCCGCGGAGTCGGGGTCCTGCGCCCGGTGCGGCCGGTAGGCCGTGAGCGGCTCGAGCGTCGACCTCGCCCACTCGTGCCCCCGGGAGCGCACCAGGGCCACGAGGTCTCCGCGCGGGCTGAACCGGGCGAAGCGGCCGGCGTTCCCCTGCGCCACCGCGAGCGCGTGGAACGCCTGGGTGTATCCCGACGCCATCTCCCGGAGCGCCACGGTGGTGCTGCCGCCGACGTCGACGTTCACTTGGCCGGCATAGACCTGGAGCACGTCTCCGACCTCGTCCACCTCGTCCGTGACCGGGGCGAGGATGATGATGTGCCCGACGTAGACCGGACACCGTATGATCCAGGCCCGGCCACCCGACGCCCGCTCGCAGTGGGCCACCAACCGGTCCCGATCGTCCGGCGGGCCGGCCATCACATAGACCCGGATCCGCTCGGACAGACTCGGGCCGAGCGCTCCGGCGACGCGCCGGGCGGCCTGGACGTTGCCGGTCATCAGCAGTTGGAGCACCACTTCTCTGATGCGCGTGTCCGCCAGGTCGGCGCGTCGCTGCCGACGGCTGAGATCGTCCACGCGCCAGCACAGTGCGAGTAGCCGCGAGACGTCCGTGACGAGTTCCCGCACGGCCGGAGAGAACCGCTCCTTCCGCACCACGACGAGCGTGGCACCCGTCTCATCCCCACCGATCGACTGGACGTGCACGACGCAGTCTTGAAGGTCGGCGGCGGCGGCCCGTATCTCGCGGGTCACGACCCGCTCGATCTCGGTCGCCGCCTCCTGGAGAACGTCGGCGGGAAGCTCCGGGAAGGCGTGCAGCGGCGCGCCCTCCTGGCCGAGCAGAACGGCGCTTCCCCCGACCTGCCGTGCCAGCCGCCGCAGGAGACGCTTCAAGCCATCCGGCCGGGTCGACTCACGCTGCATCTCGCGCAGTTCGACACCAGTGTGTCTCGTGGCGGGTTCCCGCTCCTTCCGAATAACTCTCATCGCCCGCATCCATACCTGGGAGGGGTCCTCCTGCGCGATCAGCAACGCGATCCCGTGGCAACGCGCCAGCACCCGCAGAGCATCACTTTCGAGCGAGCCGGCTCCGGAGGACCCCGTCGCCAGGACCACGCCCGCGGCATCCGCCCGGACGGCCTGCCGTACGGCGGCCTCGATCCGGTCCTGCGGCGGCTCGCCGGACAGCGACACGATCACCAGGACCCGGCGAAAGGCGTCCGCGTCGATTTGGGACCAGCCGGCCAGGTCAACGGCGGAGACGATGAACGCCGACTCCACCACGACCGCGTCCGTGGCTTCTCCCCCGAGCGGCCACGGCCCGAGCGCGGACTGCTTCACGAGCGCACTGAGCGTGAGCACGTCACCACCACTTTCTCGTTCCCGGCGGTTCCACGGCACCGCGGCATCGAACGCCCCTCTTATAGACCCGGGCCCGAGCCAGAATTAATCGGTCGGACAGCGAATATTCCGCTCTTCCCAGAGATCGAATATGTGTTCGTGCACCGTGGCGGTGGGCCTCCATCGACCGCTCGGCCTGACCCGGCACTTTGAAACCGGACGGCCGCGTCACTGTGCAAGATGATTCTGGTTCGGCGTCCGCCGCGCTCCCTAGCCTGCGAGCGAGCCGATGTTCACTTGAGCAGGGAGAACGCCTTCGGGGATATTCATCAGGCCGGGTGACGTGGAAACGGCATTTCTGGAACCGGGGAGCAGAGGCGATCGAGCCTCATGCGTAGCGACAATCTCATTCAGATCGTGCGGCGACCTTGGCGCATTCGTGGATGATGCCGTCGAGGCGCTGGTTTTTGAGTCGATCTGAATTCGCGGGGAGACGGGGTTTCCGGCGTAGCCGGCTTGCCATGCGGTCCGCAGCGGCAGGCCGGCTGGTCCGCCTGGATACGGAGCAGCACCTCAGCCCCGCGATGGTGCGGACCGCCTGCGGGAAACCCGCGCCCGCAGCGGTGTTACTGGAGGTCCGCCCGATCGAGTCCAGTGAGAGTGGCGAGCAGGGCGGACCCCGTCGGGGCGAAGCCGAATCAAGGCTTCGTGTGTAGAGAAAGGAACTCTTATGAAGAGCATCGTTGTTTTCCTGTCCGCAGTCGGCGTTGTCGCTCTCGCCGGATGCTCGGCGTCGGCGGACAAACCCACCGCGGTTCAGTCCTCCGAGCCGGGGAAAGCAGCCGGAAAGGGCGCCGCCTCGAAGCCGGTTCCGATCAAGCTGGTGGCGAAAAGGGCGAAGGCGTCCAAGAGCGTGCTGTCCAGCGGCCACCCGTTGTCGTGTGTGAAGGTAATGGTCGTCAACCAGACCAAGAAGAAGCTTGAGGTGAACCCCCTCTACTTCTCGCTCACCGACACGGGCGGCACGAAGCACGATGTCTCGGACGCGCTGGGGCAGTACGAACACGAGATCGGCACGACGACGCTGGCGCCGCGGGAGAAGGCCACGGGGCTGGTCTGCGGCGAGGGCCGGTTCACGCCGAAGGTCGTGGCCATGACCAACCCGCTGTTCTCCGAAGCCGCCCGCGCCGAGGTCGCCTGAGAGACCGGAGGGCCGGACGGAGGCCGGCGGCGGGGAGCCCGCCCCGGCCAGGCCCTCACACGGGCCTATCCGGCGCCCGGCAACGCGGGCCACGGCGCATGCGCGCACGCGGCGAACAGGCGTACGGCGCCGGTCGCGGTCTGGACGACTTTCTGTCGCTGGCTCAGCATTCTCTTACCCGGTGATCGGCATCACTGTGCAAAACCAATCTGGTCACGTATGGAAGGCCACGCCTACGGTCGGGCGCGTGGCGGTGTCCAGTGCCAGGCGATCCTCAGGGCGGCTGCGCGCCGCCGGTGGGAGGGGCGTTCACCGGCGGCGGATTTCGTCGCCGTATTCAGTTGGAGGGCACCACACGACCATTCCTCGGTGAAGGAGATTCATGGAAAAGAAGCGCAAGTCCGTCACGACGTCCGGCGTTGCCGTCGCCGCTACCATCGTGGCTGCCGCGGTGGCCGGCCTTACGCAACCGGCCGATGCGTCGAGCGCGTCGGCCAATGAGGCTAATCCATCGATCAGCGTCTCCGACGTATCGCAGGAGGCCCTTGCTTCGATCGGTCAGTCCGCCCTCGCCCAGGCCATCGGTCGTCACCGGGACACCACGGTAAGACCTATGGGCAGCTTCAACAGCGCCATGGCGCCCACTGAGCACAAAACGGTCCAATGACGATCGCGGGCGCGCACAACAGCACACTGACAACGGCGATCAACTGATCAACCGACGCCGGTTCCCCACGATCGCGCACGACATCGTCAGCCTGACGAGTTCCTAGCGAAACAAACCCCGGACGACGGCGCCAACACGTCGTCCGGGCACTCCCAATACACCTGGAGTGTTCATTGCCAGTCAATCCAGTAGATCTCCTCAGGCGGTCGGAATGGCCCGATGGAGTCGTGCGTGTCGATGAGCTCGAGAACTCAGGTTGGCGACCGGTCCCATTCCAATGCTTTGTGCTCAAAGTGCAGAGCAGGTGCAACCTGTCCTGTGACTACTGCTACCTCTATGAGATGGGCGACCAATCCTGGCGGCGTAGCTCGAAGGTAATGAGCGACGAGGTGATCGACCTCACCGCCCACCGGATCGGCGAGCACGCCCACACCCACGACGTGCCACTGGTCGACGTCGTCCTGCACGGCGGCGAACCCTTGCTCGCCGGAGCCGAGACGCTCGCTCGGGTGGCGACATCGGTACGCCGTGAGGCGGCTGCGGCCACGCAGGTACGCTTCACCGTTCAGACCAACGGGACGCTCTTGAGTGACGTCATGCTGGAGGTCCTCGCCGAGCACGATATCAACGTCGCGGTCAGCATCGATGGCGATGCCGAAGCGAACGACCGCCATCGCCGATATGCCGACGGCCGTGGCAGTCACGAAGCCGTGGTAAAGGGTCTGAACGCGCTTCGTACGCCCGGCTACCGACATTTGTATTCGGGGCTGCTGTGCACGATCGACCTCGACAACGACCCGGTGAGGACCTACCGTTCGTTGCTCGAACACGAGCCGCCGGGGATGGACTTCCTGCTCCCTCACGGCAACTGGAGCGCGCCACCTCCGGGGTGGAAGGACGACCCGGGCTCCACGCCGTACGGAGATTGGCTGATCGCGGCTTTCGACCAGTGGTACGGCGCCTCCACGCAGCAAACAGCGGTTCGCCTCTTCCAGGACACCCTGAGCCTGTTGTTCGGAGGTCACGCCGTCTCCGAGCAGATCGGGCTGGATCCCGCCGACGTGGTCGTGGTCGACACGGACGGCCTTGTCGAGCAGGTCGACACGCTCAAGTCCGCGTACGACGGTGCTTCGGCCACCGGGCTTTCGGTCCGCGACGCACCCTTCGACGCGGCGCTGCGCCTTCCTGCGATGGCGGCCCGCCAATTGGGCGTCGCGGCCTTGAGCGACGCCTGCCGCGGGTGCGCGGAGCGGGAAATATGCGGTGGCGGCTACTATACACACCGATACCGCGAGGGCAGCGGGTTCCGGAATCCGACAATTTACTGCGCTGACATGCTGCGTTTCGTCGGCCATGTTCGCGCGCGGATCAGTGCGGACGTCGCGCGGCTGAGCGGCGGCGGCACCGCCTGAGAAGGAATCCTGATGTTTCACGGATCGAGTGAGCGTGAAGCTCTGTTCGGCCGCCTTTCTATGTTCTTTCGGTCGCCGCGAAGCCGTAGCGTCGTCGACGCGACCGGCGTGCGGATAAGCCGGGTGATGCCAGAAGATGCGCCAGGAATACTACGCGTCCACGTAGCAGCCTCTCACCATTCGTTCGCGAGGGTGAAAGGAATGGATCAGGTCGCTCTCGGCAAGTTCATTACGGGCCTGGCGGCCCGCAAGGAGCCGTACTGGAAGGAAGCGGTGCTTGGCGAGAGCTGGCCGGTCGCCCGGTCGGGTACGAACGTCGTGGGGTTTTGCCAGATCGCCAGGAAGGAGGCAGATCAGTCCGCGATGATCGGGGGTCTGTACGTCGATCCCGAATACCACCGGACCGGGCTCGGACGGAGACTCGTTGACACGGCGTTGAACGGGCTGAACCGGCCAGTGACCGTTTATCTGGATGTCGCCAAGGACACGGATGCACCCGCCTTCTACCGGCGGTACGGTTTCACGCCGGACGGGGTCGTCGAGACCCCTCAACCGCTCCGCGATTCCGGGATCAACATTCCGTTCATCAGCATGAAGCTCGAACTTTCTTGATCTGGACGTCCCCATGTGAGGACGACCGCAGCCGCCTCGCCGGTTCCCCGCCGGTCATCGCCCGGGCGGCGGCCGTACCGGGCAGTCCGGCAGTGTCCTGAGCAGGTCGGAGAGCCGGCGCGCGTTCCTCGTCGCGGGCGGTCCACTCGTCACCGCGCTCGTGAAAGCGGACCTCCGCCAGGTCGGCGGTGGCCGCGATCACGCATCACCCCGAATCTTCTTGCCTCCCACATCGGCGGCAGCGCACTGCTCGGCCATGCATGGGCTCCACGTTTGAGCGCCAGGCCCGACCATCTCAGGGGTATGGCCGGGCCCGGCGCTCTGGGGGGAGGGGGGACCGGGGGTCCTGAAACGGGGACGAGGCGAGCGTCATCGCGGTCAGGGAGCCCGCGCCGGTGGGTACGCCTGCCGCCGACACTGCGGATCCCCTCTCATCGCCCGTCTCTACAAGTACAGGCCCGGGTGCGAACCGAAACTTATCGGTCGCCAGCAGAAAATTTGGGCGCGCATCTCCGAACCCCTTCCTGCGCGCCTCATCGGCCGGCGCGGCGCGAGGTCACGACGCGTCGAGGGCGTCCAGCAGCCGGTAGAGGGCGTTGTGATCACCTGTGGTCTCCAGCCGGTCGTCGAGCTCACCGGCGGGGTGTCCGTTGATCACCAGGGCTTTGAAGGTGGCGGCGTCGGTCCGGAGCGCGGCGTCCGGCCGGGCCGGTTCGCCTCGCCGGATGGTGAGGTCGCCGTCGACGACGTCGAGAGTGAACAGGTCTTCACCGAGGTCGACCAGGAAAGTGGCGTTCAGCCCGTCCAGCTTGGCGGGGCGCAGGTGGCTCTGCAGGGCGAGCATGAGCGAGTCGGTGCCGAGTGTCATCGTCGTCTCCCTGGCCGGGGTCCGGCGGCCCCAGCGCCCGAGCCGTACGAGGATCGGCTGCAGTTGCCGTCCCCAGTCGGTGAGCTCGTAGACGTACGCCCGGGTCGGCGGGCCGAGCTTGCGACGTTGAATCACCTCGCCCTGCTCCAGGTCGCGAAGCCGTTGGGAGAGCACGGTGGGGCTGGCGCCAGGCAGGCCGCTCTGCAGGTCGCTGTAGCGCTTGGGGCCGAAGAGGAGTTCCCGGACGATCAACAGTGCCCAGCGTTCGCCGATCAGGTCGAGGGCGCGAGCGGCGGCGCACGGGTCGCCGTAGGTGCGGGCCGTGGTCATGCCAACATGCTACACAGTTCAGACAAGTAACTTGTTTTTATGTAGTAGTGACTCCTATAGTCGTAGCCATGATTCTTGTTACCGGCGCGACGGGCCTCACCGGATCGGCGATCATTCGTGAGTTCGCCCGGCAGGGCGCTCCCGTCCGAGCGCTGTTCAGAAACCCCGACAAAGCCCGGCAGTTCCGCGGGCTGGTGGGCGTGGAGCTGGTCCAGGGCGACATGCTGCGCCCCGAGTCGCTGACCGAGGCCTTTCGCGGCGTCGAGCGAGTCCTCATGATCTCCTCGCCCGAGGAGCGGATGGTGGAGACGCAATCCGTTTTCGTCGACGCGGCCAAAGCCGCGGGCATCCCCCACATCGTGAAGCTCTCCGGCAAGGAGTCCGGCATCGGGTTCGACGCCGACAGGTTCCAGGGCACCCGCGAGCATGAGGAGATCGAGCGGTACCTCGAAGCCTCCGGCCTGGCCTGGACCCACCTGCGTCCGAGCCAGTTCATGAACCGCTACCTGCCGGGAGCCCTCACCGGCGTGGACCCCGGGCGACGGGAGCTTCGCCTGCCGATCGGCGACATCAGGCTTTCACCCGTCGACACCGAGGACATCGCCAAGGTCGCCGTCGGACTGCTGCGCTCCGAGGGCCACGAGGGCAAGGCGTACGACATGACCGGCCCCGAGGCGCTGTCGATGAAGGAGGTCGTCGAGCACATCTCCGACGCCACGGGCACCGACTTCCGGTACGTGGAGGTCGGTCTCGAGGACAAGCTGCAGGAGTTCAGGGACGGAGGAGTGCCCGAACCCGCCGTACGGATCGTCGAGCAGCAGCTCGTCGAGCGCGCCCGCCACCCCGAGTCCCACGTACGCCTCGAAGCCCACCGTGCGTTCGGTGTGGAGCCCACGAGCTTCGCCGAGTTCGCGCGGCGCAACGCCAAGGCGTTCCTCGGCTGAAATCCGGCGACCGTAGAGGGGAAGCGCTCCCGCCGGGAGCACTTCCCCTGACGTACGCGCGCTCGGCGTACCGGCCATGGAGCGGAACAGGCGTGTCGAGCACCACAATCGTTGGAGAAATCGGAAAGGATTGTCCCGTGCGCAAACTCATCTTGCAGATGCAGACCTCGGTCGACGGGTACGTGTCGGCCGCACAAGAAGACCTTGACTGGCAGGTCTGGAACTGGGGGCCCGACTGGAACTGGGACCCCGCACTACGGGAGTACTTCAACTCGGTCTTCGACAACGTCGGCACGATTCTGCTGAGCCGTCCCATGATCGAAGAAGGCTATCTCGACCACTGGCGCCGGACGGCCGAACAGCACACCGGCGATCCCGAATACAGATTCGCGCGCAAGATCACTGATGTCGAGAAAGTCGTGGTGACCAGCAAGAGGTTGAGCTCCAGGTGGGACAAGACGACGATCGCCAACGGCGACCTCGGTGATGTCGTCCGGAAGATCAAACAAGGCGATGGTTCGAACATCATCACCTTCGGCGGGACCCGATTCGCCGAATCGCTGATCAGACATGGCCTGCCCGATGAGCTTCAGCTATTCGTCAACCCTACGGCCGTGGGTGCGGGAGGCTCCATTTTCGGCAGTGCGCAGAACAACGGCCTGCGGCTCGCTCATATCGCTTCCCAGGCGTACGCTTGCGGCATCGTTGTCAACCGGTACGCGTTGAAGAACTGAATCCACACCCCGCACGGTCCATCACGTCCTCGATCGTGGTGCCGGGCTGGGACGGGTCGTCGGCGCCGAACACTTTTCGGCATGGACAGGGTCTGTATCTATGAGGACGTGACGCGCTTCAGGAGACTCTGTTGGCCGCATGGCGTGGATTTGAGAAGTTCGAGGGACGCGCGCCGCTGCGCGCGTGGCTCTACCGCATGGCGGCGAGCCGGTTGAACGCGTGGCGCGAAGCCGGCCGAGGCTCCGTCGGGCAGCGGCCGGCGGGAGCATTCACGCTGCCGGCGCCCATCCGGCTGGGTGAGCCGCTCTGGCTCGAGCCCTATCCTGACGCGCTACTCGACGGGCTCCCGGAAGAGGCGCCGGGGCCCGAGCCACGGTATGAGATGACAGAGTCGATCTCGCTGGCCTTTGTCGCGGCGCTGCAGCACCTTCCGCCGACGCTACGCGCGACGCTCGTACTCCGCGACGTGATCGGTTTTCCCGCCGCGGAGGTGGCCGACATCCTGGATCGCAGTGAGAGTACGGTCACCAGCGACCTCCGGCAGGCACGCACCACGCTCACGGTCCACCTGCGTACGAGCGAATCCGAGCGGCCTCCGTTGCCCGGTTCCCCGTGCGAACGTGACCTTGTGGCACGCTTCGTCGCCGCGTTCGAACGCGGCGACATCGAGGGCATCGCCACCCTCCTGACCGACGGGGTCTGGCTCACGACGCCTCCCCTGCCGTTCGAATACCAGGGCCGGGCCGCGGCCGCGCGGGTTCTCTCCGCCATTGTGTTCCGCGGGGGAACCCGTGAGTTCCGGCTGGTGGCCACCCGCGCGAACGCCCAGCCCGCGTTCGGCTGCTATCTCAAAGACCTCCAGGCGCCGATCGCCCGCGCCAGCGGCCTCATCGTGCTCACTCTCGCGGGCGATCGAATCTCGGGGCTCACCCGCTTCGTCGACAACAATGTCCTGCTGCACTTCGGCCTACCGCCGACGCTGTACGAATAGCATCCGCCCGGCCGGTCAGGATCAAGGTGGTCGGCGGCGTCGCTGAACAACGGCCGCGACGGTAACTGCACCGCGACCGACCATCTATCCGAAACTCGCCACCACCGGTGCGGTCTCCTTGGCTCGTGGCGTGGGACGCCGAGGTAACCGCGTCGAACGGACCACCGACCGCGCGTTCACTCTCGGCGGCTGATCGAGAGCGAGCAGAAAGTCGCGGGCGGCAGGCCTTTCGGGCCTGCCGCCCCTTTTTCGTGCGGTCGCGGCTATCCGTCAGAACGGGAACCAGACCGGTGCGGTCTCGCGCATGTCATCCTCACCTCGCATCCGTACACGTGGGGAGCCCGAGGAATGGGTCCCTATATGTGGATACCGAGGCGCGAACCGAAACTCATCGATCAAGCGGACGAATTCTCAGTTGCGGCCACCGGCCGCAGGAAGGGTCCGCGGGAGACCGAAGGCCTCGAAGAGCCTCGGATTCTGGAAGGCCACGATCCGCGACACTTGTTGGTCGACGATCGTGAGTACCTGAATGGAATGTGCGTGGTAGTCGCCGTCTCGGCCGTGGAGGAACGTCGCCGCCGCAGGCTGACCGTTGGCGCGCGTGGCGATGACCCGCCAGACGCCCCGGTTGGCGAGGACGTGCGAGGAGATGAAAGCAGAAACGGGCCGGTGACCGGCGAACCAGGTCAGGTAAGGGGGCATCTCGAAGGTGATGTCGTCACGCAGCAGGCCGAGGAGACCGTCAATATCAGAGTTCTCAAAAGCCATGACGTATTGCTCGAGAAGCTCGCGGTGGCCCGGCTCGGCCGGCTCGACGACCTCGTCTTCGACTGGCGCCACTTTCCGGAGTTGCTCGCGGGCTCGTTGCAGCGAGCTCGTCACGGCCGCGGTGCTGATCCCGAGCACCGTGGCGACCTCCGCGGCCCGCAGCGCCACGACGTCACGCAGGATCAATACCGCGCGTTGCCGGGCGGGCAAGTGCTGCAGCGCGGCGATGAAAGCGAGGCGGACGCTGCTTCGCGCCGCGACGATCTTCGATGGATCTTTCCAGTCGGCCTCATCGAACAATGTATCGGGGATGGGCTGCAGCCATGGGATGTCCGAGTCCGACTCCAGAGATGCCCGCGGATCGTCGCTCGCGCTGCTCAGTCCTGCGGGCAGCGGCCGGCGCTTACGGCGTTCCAGAGCGCTCAGACAGGCGTTGGTCGCGATCCGGTACAGCCAGGTACGGAGCGTCGCTCGCTGACCATCGAAGGTGTGGTAGGAACGCCAGGCACGCAGAAAGGTCTCCTGCACCAGATCTTCCGCGTCGTCCGTTGAGCCCAGCATGCGGTAACAGTGGGCCATCAACTCGCGCCTGTGCGGGCTGATCGCGCGTTCGAAGTCTTCCTGATCCACCACTGTCCCCGCCTTCCAAGACAGGCAACGTCCGACCGGTCTCGCATCCCAGCGTCGGCACCGCCCTGGGCAGCGAGTCGGATGAGCCGCCGTAGCACCCCGCCCGGCTGTGACCGCTCTACGGCGGCTTACCCGTACATACCAAGGAAGCAACAAGAACTCATCGCGTCAGAGCCATCTGGATGGGCGAATTCCAGGGACGGCACGACCTGCCGGTAGGAGGCGACTTCACGCTCGTGGAAGCGCGGACCGGACGGACCCGAGCTGGGGGCCGCCCGGCCGTCGTCGGAGGCATCAGCAGCGGGCGCCGGGCGGCAGCGGCGGCCGGGTGTCGCGGCCCGTGGCCGGCGGCGGCACGTACGCCGGGGCGGCGCCGCGCAGCGTGGTCGACGTGGCCCGGCCCAGCGCCGGCGGGTCGATCGTGCCGCGTGTCCGCACGTACCGGATGAACCCCTCGTGGTCGAGGCTGTGCCGCACCGCGTCGGTGTACTCGGTGAACGCCGGGTACCCGTCGTACGCGAGCACCGTGTAGGCGTTCGTCGCGACCCGGTACGTCGCGTGCAGGTCGATCGGAGTGCCGTTGATCAGCAGGTTCGCGGGGTCGATGCGCTCCCCGACCGGTTTCGTCGGGTCGTACGTGTAGCGGACCTCGGCGGAGACCGCGACCGGGCAGTACCGCACCGAGTCGTCGGGCTGCGTCTGCCACTGCTGTTCGAGCCCACGGTGGAAGGCGTCGCCGGTCATCGAGACCGTGACGATCGGCGAGTCGAAACCGTACACGGTCCATGCCTCGCCGAAGAGGATCGTCCCGTCGGTGTCCGCGGCGTTGGCCCCCTTCGCGTACGGCAGGTCGCCGGACAGCGGGCCGCGTCCCTTCGGCGGCAGGACCGGCGTGAACGCGAACTGCGCGTGTCCGTGGTTGCTCTGCAGCGTGTCCCACCGGATGAAGTCGGCGACCAGGTTGCCGAGCGTGCTCTCACCGTCGGCGTTCGGCATCCGGGTGAGATCGCCGGTCTGCCGCGCGATCGGCGTGGCGTAGAGCTTGTCGGAGCTGCGGGTCCAGTAGTCGACGATGTCCTGAATCTGCGGATCGACCGGCACATCGCGGGTCACCGCATGGTTGGTGGACGTGGTCAGCTCGCGGATGACGTGACCGGTGTCCCGGTCGAGCTTCAGCTGGATCTCGTTGATGACCTGGCCGTAGTAGCCGGCCTCGACGACGGGGCGCGGCACACCGTTCGGGTCCGGGACCATCATGTTGAAGCGGCAGTGCCAGTGACCAGTGATGATCGCGGCGATGTCGGGGTCGGCCTTCGCCGCCAGCTCGAACGCCGGGCCGGTCGGGCTCACACCCGAGTTGAAGTCCGGCCCGGCGTACCCGCCCTCGTGCATGACGATGACGATCGCCCGGACGCCGCGGCGCTTCAGCTCCGCTGCCGACCGGTTGGCGGCCGCCACGAAGTCGGTCGTGGCGAGCGTCGGCTGGTAGGAGCAGTTGAATCCGGGACCGTCGACACAGCCGTCGACCGTGACGTGGACGAACCCGATCGGTAGCCGGCGCCCCCGGCCGGCGTCGACGTACTCGATGTTGTACGCCGGGACGATCAGCCGGCCGTTGTCCCGGTACACCACGTTGCCGCTGTAGTACCGGAAGTCGGCGCCGTGGAAACCGCGGCCGGTCGAGTCGACGAAGCCGCTGAACGGTTCGTCGAGATGGTACGGCGCGCCCTTCTCCATGTGGTCGATCAGGAACCTCGGGCTCTTGTCCAGCTCATGGTTGCCGACCGAGGAGAACCGCAGTCCGAGAGCGTTCAACACCTCGATCGTGGGCTCGTTGTTCTGCGAATCAACGTAGTAGGGCCAGCCCGAGAAGTTGTCGCCGGCCGAGCAGAAGATCGAGTTGTGGTTGCCCTCGCGGAGCCGGTTCAGGTGCGTGGCAAGGTATCCGGCGCCGCCGACGGTGAGTTTGATCCCGTCGGCGCCGGTGATGACTCCGCCGTCGTTCGGCGCCGGCGGCTGCAGGTACCCGTGCAGGTCGGTGATGTTCAGCAGTTGGACGTCGACGTACCCGGTGGCACTGGCCGGGTCCGCCGAGGCGCGTGTGGAAAAGGCGGTGGAGCCGACGGCCGCGCCGGCCGCCACCGCCCCGCCGGCGCGTAGCATCGCACGGCGGCTGACCGGCATCGCGTTGCTGTCCATGGGATCTCCCGTGTTCGCGGGCAGCAGCCACCCACGACGCGCCGATGGGACGGGCGTCCACAATGGGCTCAAGAGGTCGGGGGTGGCGTGCGCTGGGGACGCACGGACAGAACATAGGGCGGCACCCGGCGGTTCCCCATGCAGTGGGCGGCTGTGCTTTTGCCCGATCCCGCTGACCTTGTGAACGGAAGGGATCCTCGGATACGTGATCTGACGTTGGGCAGTGGCACCTGAGTGATGGCGCTACGGCGGGCGACCCGCAGGTTCCGCCAGACCCACCGGGAGGCGCTCACCTACATCCTCACTGTCAGGCGTGCTCGTGCCGCCGGACGCGAGCCCGGTAGGCGGAGGGACTCTCGCCGAAGCGGCTGCGGAATTGACGGCTGAAGTAGTACGGCGAGGAGAAGCCGACGTCAGCCGCGATCCGGCCGACCGGCCGGTCCGAAAGCTCCAGCAGCGACGCCGCCTTGCGCAGCCGGGTGGCCAGCACGACGTTCACGATCGAGTCGCCGACCTCCTGGCGGAACAGGTGCGACAGCCGGGACGGCGACAGCGCGACCGAGCGGGCCAATTCCTCGATCGTGACCTGGCGCGAGGGGTCCGCGACGATGCGGTCAAGCACGCACTGGATCCGCGGATCGGGTCGGTGCTTCTTACGCTGCTCGTGCTCGCCCACGGCCAGCAGCAGGATCTGCTCGATCGCATTGAGCGCGAGTTCGGCCGCGAACATGCCCGTCAGCTCACGGGACGGCGCGATCAGTCGCCCTTCCGCCACGTCCATCGTGGACTGCGTCGCGTTGCGGTGCACGCGTTCGAACGCGGCGACGGCCTCGGCGAGGCGGTCGCCGGCGAGCCGGGTCAGGCTGAAGCCGGGCGAGATCTCGGGCAGCCGCAGCCAGGAGAACCAGGCTGCCCGCGGCTGGAAGTGCGCCCACCAGTAGCCCCACGGGCCACCGTCGGGCGAGGCCCGGTAGTGCTGCACCGTGCCCGGTGCGATCAGGACGAGATCGCCCGGGTGGGTCACGAGGTGCTGCCCGCCGGCCCAGTAGTCGGCGGTGTTGCTGACGGTGAGGCTCAGCATCCAGTTCCGGGCGCCGTGCTCACGGTAGACGGTGAAGCCGGGCTTCTCGTCGAACCTGCCCGCGCACAACAGATCCGCAGCCGGAACCTCGGTGTACACGTGCTGGATTCGCGTCGACTACAGTCCGAGCGCGATCCGGTACCGGTTATAGATCGCCCGGTGCCCGGCGTCGTTCGGATGGAACCCGTCGGTGCTGTACTCGCCGAACGCGGGCACCCCCGTCGGATGGCGGTTGGCGTCGCAGTCGAACAAGTCCGTGAACGGTACGTACATGCCGTCGTGCTCGTACGCCCGCTCCGCGATCAGCGCGTTGTAACGCGCGACGCGTCGGCAGTCCGTCCACGTCCCTCCGTCGCTCGGCATCCACACCCCGCCGACCACCAGCAGCGCGTCCGGCGCGGCGGTGCGCACCTGGTCCAGCAAGGAGGCGCAGTCGGAGGAGAAGGCGCTGTAGTCCTGCGCCTCCCGCACGTTGTTGGTGCCCAGCATCACGAACGTCACGTCCTCGCCACCGCTGACGTTGGAGAACGAGGTGAAGACGGTGTTGCCGTCGGCATCATGGGCGTGAGCGCACGTGCCGTAGGCGACCGGTCCGGCCGACTCCAGGCGGGATCGCATGAGATGGCGCCAGGAGTTTCCCAGGGTGCTGGCGAAGGATCCCCGGTAGCCGACGGAGTCCCCGAGGAAGTTCACCCGCAGCGTTCCGCTGTCGGGCCAGATGATTTTTCCTGCCCGAGTCACCGTCTGGGCTCCTTTCGCCTGTGGTGGGCCGCCGGACGGGGCCGCACGCTGATGCCGCTGATGAGGCTTGTGGCCAGGAGGACAAGAGCTCTGGGCCCGCCTGCTGGTCAGACCGTTTCACCGGCCTTCGCGAAGGTTGTGGGTCCAGTCGGCGACCTTCGCCCGCCACGTGTCGGTCTCCTCGGGCCGTCCAGGTACGCCGGGCCGCTGTTGCCAGGGCAGTGGTCCGCCGTCCGGGCGGTACTCCACGCCGAGCGCCGCGAGGCGGGGCAGGTGCTCGTTGAGTCGCTGCCGGAAGTCCGCCAGGTCCCGGTCCGAGGTGCTCCACACCGTCTCGGCGAACGCGGCGAGACGCGGGAAGGCCATGTAGTCCAGGTACCGTGGGGAGTCGATGAGCTCGGTCCACAGGCAGCATTGTGAGCCGATGACGTGCTCGGCGGCCTGGTCACCGGCGAGCGCGGCCGGTACGGGTTCGAAGGAGTAGACATCCTCGAGGGTGAGCACCGTGCCGAACGGCACCGGCTCGTCCTCATCCGGCGCCTGCCGGTAGTCGAGGTAAGTCGAGGTGTTCGGGCAGGTGACCACGGCGTGCCCGGCCTTCGCGGCGGCCACGGCGCCGTGGTCGTCGCGCCACGAGGCGATTACGGCGCCTTCGGGCGCTCCGCCCTCCAGGATCTCGTCCCAGCCGACCAGCTGCCGGCCGTGGGAGGACAGGTGGTCGGCGAACCGGCCGATCATCCAGCTCTGCAGCTCCTCTTCGTCGCGCAGACCGAGCTCTCCGATCTGGCGTTGCGCGGCCGGGCTCGTCCGCCACTGGTCCTTGCGGCATTCGTCCCCGCCGACAGAGATGTACGGGCTCGGGAAGAGCTCGAGGACCTCATCCATGACGTTCTGGAAGAACGTGATCGTGCGTTCCTCGGTGTTCAGGACGTTCGCGCCGACACCCCAGGTCGTCGCCACCTCGAGGGGTACGTCGAGGTTGCCGAGCTCGGGATAGGCGGCGATCGCCGCCTGGGTGTGTCCGGGCAGGTCGATCTCCGGGACCACGGTGATGTGCCGACGCGCTGCGTACGCGACGATTTCCCGGATGTCGTCCTGGGCGTAGTAGCCGCCGTGGGGGCGGCCGTCCATGGCGCCGTTCCAGCCGACCTGGCTCTCCCGGCGCCATGCGCCGACCTCGGTCAGCCGGGGGTAGCGTCTGATCTGAAGTCGCCAGCCCTGGTCGTCTGTCAGGTGCAGGTGCAGGACGTTCAGCTTGTGCAGGGCCATCAGGTCGATGAACCGCAGCAGATCCGCCTTCGTGAGAAAGTGCCGGGCGACGTCGAGGAGGCAGCCGCGCCAGGCGAAACGCGGCCGGTCCTCGATGCGTACGGCGGGCAACGGCAGGGGCCGTCCGGTGGCCGCCCTGCGGAACGCCTCGGGCGGGAGAAGCTGACGGAATGTCTGCGCACCGTAGAAGGCGCCGGCCGGGTCGCCGGCCTCGATGAGTACGCCGCCGGCTCCCGTCGACAGCCGGTAGGCCTCCGGCGGCATCTCGCGTGCGGAGAGCGTGATCGTGCCCGAACCCGTTCCCGGTAGCAGCTCACCGCCGACGACCGGTCCGAGTTCGGCTCTGAGCCAGGCGGCCACCTCGCTGAACGCCGGATCGGTGGTCAGGGCGGTGTGCCGGTCGAGGACGAACCGGCCCGGGCTGGTGTTGAGACGCACCGGCTTCGGGATGATCATCTATGTCCCTTACTCTTCGCAGGTGATCTTCGTGTCGGTGGAACACATCGGTCACAGGGCACGGCGGGTCGCCGCGCGCACACCAGTGGCGCCCGGTGCGGCGGCGATGGTTGATACCCCCGGCGAGGCGGGCTCGCCGGGGTGAGTTCCTCGGCTACTTGACGAGCGCGTTGCCGTCGGCGACGGCGCGGTCGGCGGCCTGCTGGGGCGTGAGCTTGCCGAGGTACATGTCGTTGAACGTCTGGTTGAGCTTGTTCTCGAAAGCGGTGAAGCCGGTGGTGATGGGCAGATTGAAGGTGGTGCCCTTGGACTCCTCGAGGTACGGGGAGACGTCCAGGCCCTTCTTCTTCCAGTAGTCGACGTAGCCCTGGGAGAGACCGTTCAGCGCCGGGAAGACGTAGCCGTCGTCGGACATGATCTTCTGCGCCTCGGCGCCGCCGAGGAATCCGGCGAGTTTCATGGCCGCCGCCTTGTGCGGGGACTTGGCGTAGACGGCCTCGGACAGCCCATTGATGTTCACCGCGCGCCCGGCGGGGCCCGCCGGCATCGGCGCGATGCCGATCCCGAAGCCGGCATCGGGAGCCACGAACGGCAGGAGTGCGTTGTTGGCGGGGAACATCGCCACCTGGGCATGTTCGAACATTTCGTTGATCTTGTCGCTCGGCGGGTTGGTCTGCGCGGCCGGCGGGGACACGTGGTACTTGTTCACCAGGTCAACGCCGAACTGCAGGGCCGCCACCGAGGCGGCGTCGTTGAAGACGTACTTGCCGAACGGCCGATCCAGGATCTTGCCTCCGTTGGAGGCCACCCAGTTCATCCACTGGGTCTGATAGTGGTTCCAGGACGCGAAGCCGTACTGCTTGACCGCATTGGCGTCGAAGCCGGCCTGGTCCGGGTGCCGGCCCTTGTCGTCGACCGTCAGCTTCCGGGCGATCTGCAGCAGCGTGCCTGAGCCGTCGGGCGCCCAGGTGAGCTTGTCCGGCATGGTGATGCCGGCCTTCTTGAACAGGTCCTTGTTGTAGAGCAGCCCGACGATGCCGAAGTCCTTCGGCACGCCGTACAGCTTGCCCTTGTAGGTGTATGACTGCACGACGTTCGGCTGGTACTGGGTGGTATTGAGGTTGAGTGAGCTCAGGTCCGCCAGCACACCCTTGGTCACGAACTCGGGGAACTCCGTGGTCTGCATCCAGAAGACGTCCGGTGCCGTGCCCGCGACCGCGTCCGCGGTCATCTTGGTCCAGTACTGGTCGTAGGGAAGCAGCTCGATCTTGACGTGGATGTTGGGATTGGCCTTTTCAAAAGCTGCCATCACCTTCTGGTAGCCGACCTTCTGCTGGTCGTCCCAGAGCCGGTACGTGAGCGTCACCTTGCCTCCGGAATCTCCTGAACCGCCTCCGCAGGCGGCCAGGGTCCAGAGCAGCGCGGCGCCGAGAAGAGCCGCGACCCAACGGAATCGGGAGGAGGACATCAGGGGCTGACCTCTCTTTGTTCGGTCTTACTTGAGTCCGGTGAGGACCACCGAGCGGACGATGAATCTCTGGAAGGCGACAAAGATCGCCACCATGGGCAGCAGTGCGATCAGGCCCGCGGCCGTCATCAAGTTCGGGTCGACTCCGATGGCGCCCTTCAGCCCGGCGATCCCGACCGTCACGACCTTCGTGTCGTCGCCGCTGGTGATGATCAGCGGCCACATGAAGTTGTTCCATGACGAGATGACGGTGATGATCGCGAGAGTGCCCATGGCGGGCCGGCACAGCGGCAGGAGGATGCGCGTCAGGATGGTGAGCGGCCCCGCGCCGTCGATGCGCGCCGCGTCCTCCAGCCCGGCGGGCAGGGCGCGGAAGAACTGCCGCATGAGAAAGATCCCGTACGGCGTGCCGAGAAGGTACGGCGCGAGCAGTCCCCACCATGTGTTGACCAGGTGCAGCTCACGCATGATGAGAAAGAGCGGGATCATGGTGACCGCGCTGGGCACCATCATCGTGGCGACGTACAGCCAGAAGAGCACGTCCCGTCCGCGGAAACGCAGGCGGGCGAACGCGTACGCCGCGAAGGTCGTGAACACGAGCTGTCCCACGGTCAGCGCGGCGGTCATCAGCACCGAGTGGGCGATGTAGCCGGCGAAGCCGGAGTGCAGCACGTGGCCGAGGTTCGCGAACGTGGGCGGCAGTGCGGGCAGCCACGGCTGAGTGGAGTTGAGCTGCCGCCGGGTCTTCAGCGCGGTCAGCACGACCAGCAGGTAGGGGAAGACGCAGATGAGGGCGCCGGCGACGAGCACGAGGTAGAGCACGATGCGCTTGACCATGTTTCTCCTCAGCTCAGGTCGTAGGTGGTGCGCTTGGTGAAGAACCGGACCTGGACGAGCGTCACCGCGAGGATGAGTACGAAGAGAAGCGCGGCGAGCGTCGACGCGTAGCCGAAGTCGAACTGACGGAAGGCCGTCTCGAAGATCCGAAAGTTGAGGACCTCCGTGCTCTGGCTCGGCCCGCCGTCCGTCATCGCGTAGACCGTGTCGAACACCTGGAAGGCGCCGACCAGGTTCGTGACGGTGACGAAGAACATGGTCGGGTTGAGCAGCGGCAGCGTGATGCGGAAGAAGCGCTGGACCGGGTTCGCGCCGTCGGTGGCCGCGGCGTCGTACAGCTCCTGGGGGATGCCCTGCAGCCCTGCCAGGAAGAACAGCATGGTGTAGCCGGTGTACTGCCAGACGTTCACCAGTGCCACCGACGGCAGCGCCCACGCCGGGTCGGTCAGCCAGTTCGGCCCTCTCACGCCGGCGAGGTCGAGCAGCCGGTTGAGCGCGCCGTCCCGCGGATCGAAGATCCAGGTCCACACGAGGCCCATCACGATCGGCGTGGCCATCCACGGCACGACGAACAGCGCGCGGAAGAGCCGTACCCCTCGGATCCGTTGGTTCAGCAGGAGGGCGAGGAGCAGCGCGAGCACGGTCTGCAGCGGGATGCAGAGGAGCACGAACAGCACGGTCAGCCACACCGAATGCCAGGTGCCGCCGTCCCCCGCGAGCCGCCGGTAGTTGGCCAGGCCGGCGAAGGTGGGCTCGGACAACAGCTCCCAGTGGAACAGGCTCAGGCCCAGCACGATCAGCAGCGGCAGCAGCAGGAAGGCGCAAACACCGAACAGGCTGGGCGCGACGAACAGGTAGGCGTACCGGTCGCTGCGACCGCGCCGGCGGCGACGCCGGGCTCCTGCCGTTACGGCGCCCGCCCGGTCGGTCGGGTCGCCACGGTCGGCCTGCACGGTCAGGCCGCCCTCAGTGCCGCGCGTCATGACGGGTCCGTCCGTGTCGGGACCATGAGCCGCCGGGTGGTGTCCAGGCCCCACATGTCGAGCGCGGCGATCGGATCGCTGGATCCGCGCAGGCCACCGGTCGTTTCGATATGTGCCGCCCATTCCGCCCGCGCCTCGACCTCGGGCCGGGCCATGATGCAGTCGGGGTCGTTGACCCACCACCGGGCGTGCAGGAACTCACGCGCCGCTCCAGTAAGCCGAGCGCCCAGTTGCGACGGCTGACTGATGTCGCCCGCCTTCGGCAGGACCCGCGGCGCGGTGTCGGGACTGACCCGCATGATGTCGACGAGGCCGATGCTCGGCAGCATCGGAGCGCCGCACCCGTGCAACGTCGCGTCCGGACCGGCGCCTGTACGGATAAGCTCCAGACCCCGGCGGTAGGCCGCGATCGGATCGATGTCCTCGCGCCGCCGACCACGCAGGGCACCGGCGTAGAGGTAGTCGAGCTTGAAGTGATCGATGCCCAGCGCGGCGAGGTTGCGGAAGACCTCGACCAGGTGAGCGGCGGCCTGCGGATGGGTGACGTCGAGTACCGCGAGGTCCTGATCCCACATCGTCCCCGCGTCCGCGTCCCGTACGAGCCAGTCCGGGTGCGTCTGGTGGATCCGGCTGCGCCGGCCCACGAGGAACGGGGCCACCCAGATACCGGCCCGCCGGCCCGCCTCGCGCACGGCGCCGACGGCCCGCTCCAGCGACCCGAAGCCCGGCCGGAGCTCCAGCCAGTCGCCGATCTCGGCTTCGTAACCGTCGTCGATGAGGAACATGTCGGCGCCGATGCGGTGCCGCTCGGCGAGGGCGAGGTTGTCGAGGATGTCGGTGTCGGTGACCTTGTCCCAGTAGCCGTACCAGGAACACCACATCGGCGGCACCGCCGGGAACTCCGCGGGCGTGTGACCCTCCGCCACGGTCGCCGCCCAGTGCCGGAGCGCCGCGCCGAGATCGCCGTCGCTCGCCGTGTGGCGTACGGGACCGTCGGCGGACACCCGCAGCCGGTCGCCGTGCCGGCGGGCCCGGATGGAGGGCACCAGCGTCGGACCGGGCGCCGAGAAAACCGACACCGGGCCGCCGTCGCCAGGATCCACGGCCAGCAGGCCCTCGCCCTGGAAGACTCCGGCCGGGACCGGTGTCTGCGGGCGATAGCAGATCGTCTGAATATTGTCGTCGCCGGCCCGCGGCGGGGTCTCTTCGAGACGGTAGATGCCGGTCGGGCTCCACGACTGCCAGCCGAACTCAAAGACCCGCGTCCGCAAGGTGACCGTGATCTCTCCGACGTCGGTGAACGGCATCAAACACCCCACTTCGGGAGCTACTTACAAAGGAGACCATCATTAGTACCCCGGCATCCCGGTCGATGGCAATGGCATGGAGGAGGTATCTTGGCTTTTGCCTACTGCAAGCCGACGGGATCGCCTGACTTTAGAAGGGAACCTTCTGATGTCGACCATGTCACCCAAAGGCGGTGATCTGTCCAGGTTGCGGCAGCTCAACTCGGTGTCCGTGATCAAGGCGCTGCGTGGTGCGGAGCCCGCGACCCTATCGATGCTCGCCAAGCGCACGGGCCTGTCGCGACCGTCGACCAAGGATGTCGTCGACGAGTTGACCGGCCTCGGATGGGTGGAAGAGGTTCCCCCCGCCGCGGGCACCATGGGCAGGCCGGCGCGACGCTACCGGTTCCGTGCGGACGGCGGCCATCTCGTGGGCGTCGACATCGGTGCACACAACATCCGCGCGGCTCTCGCCGACCTCGACGGCAACGTCCTCGCCGAGACGCGTCAAGCGGCGCAGCCAGACGCGTCGCTTGAGGAGCGGTTGGCGGCGATCAAGCGTGCGGTCATGGGCTGCCTCGATCTGGGCGGGCCGACGATGTCCGACCTATGGATGGTGGCGGTCGGCACGACCGGGCTGGTGACTCCCGAGGGGCGCATCATCATGTCGGCGTCGATATCGGCGTGGAAGGACCTGAATCTGGCGGGTCTGCTGAGGGAGACGTTCCCCTGCCGCGTGTTGATCGAGAACGACAGCCGCCTGGCCGCACTGGCAGAGACGAGGCGCGGGGTGGCGCGAGGCGCCAGGGACGTCGTGTTTCTCCACGTCGGGCGGCGTATGGGCACCGGTCTGATTCTTGACGGCAAGCTGCACCGTGGCTTCGGTGCGGCGGCAGGGGAGATCGTCATGTTGCCGGAGACCCGCTGGGTCACCGCGCCGGATGATCTGAACAGTTGCCCGATCGTCCCGGCGGGCACGCCGATCGAGGACGCGGCCGGCTTCACTCTGGCCGCAGCGAGGAACGGCGATCCGGCGGCGCTGGACGCTGTCGGGCGCTTCACCGAGAAGCTCGCAGTCGGCGCCGCCGCGGCGATCCTCCTGCTCGACCCAGAGATCGTGGTGCTGGGCGGAGGCTTCTCTCGCTCGGCCGACGTGCTGCTGCCGCCGCTGCGCCGCCGACTCGAGCGTGTCTGCCTGCGCATGCCGAAGCTCCGCGGGTCCACGCTGGGCGACGAGTGCGTGGTGCTCGGTGCCATCGACTATGCAATCGACCACCTCGACCAGTTCTTCTTCGCTCCCGACGGCCCCGCCCTGCGCCCGGCCGTCGTGCCCGAACGGACTGTCTAGGAGCCCGGGGCGGACCGCAGGCGATCGTGGTGTAGCGCCTCACCCCCTCAGCGGCCTGGGGTTGCGTCGCAGAGTCGTGCCGGTGCAGGTCAGCGGGGACCCGGCGAAGCGGTTCAACGTCGTGATCCTCGGAGACGGCTATACCGGGCGCGCGGGCGCCAGATCGTCGCGCTCGCCAACAGCGGCACCTACGGCGGCGCCGGCGGGACGTACGCCACGGCGTCCGCGGCAACGCCATGTCCTCGCTGATCATGCCGCACGAGATCGGGCACTCGCTCGGCGGTCTCCAGGACGAGTACAACTACTACCAGCGCGGGGTGTGCCTGCCACAGAGGGCCGGGCCAAGGTCTTCGACGACCGGTTCACCATGAAGCTGAGCCCCTCCGACGACACCGCCGGGGCCACGCTGGCGGAGTTCCAGGTCGACGGGGACGGCTGGTACCGCTACTTCGGCTGGCCGACCGACTCGAACGCGCCGTTCCTGTTCACGCCGCTGGGCACGAACGTCGACGACCCCTTCTACGGCAAACTCGGCAGGCCCGCGAGGGCCGTCGCCTGGGAGGAGGTGCCGCCCGGGTACGGCCTGGCACACGATCGAGTACCGCGCCGTCGACGCCGCCGGAGGTGATCCTCCGCAAGTCCGGCTGAGGCCGTCCTGCGGTCGCGCGTAGACAACCTGAGGGCCGGACGGGTGCCTGTGTTGAGATGCCAGGGAAGCGGAGCGTCCGGAGAGGACCGTCACTGCCCGACGACCGGCGTTACGTCATCGAAACCCCGTCGCCCAACGTCCACGCTCCAAGAGTCGCGATATCAGGCGATCGCATTTATGCGATCAACACCAATACGCATGTGTTCTGTATATGGTGCGCACATTCTGCCGGTCGTATGGTTAGCGGGATTTTCCGGCTTCGACGAGATCGAAGGGATTCACAGCCATGCGTCAACGATTCAGCGCTCTTCGAATGGCATCGGTCGGCTTGGGCGGAATCGCGCTCACCGCGACACTTGCACCCGCCCCGGCCTTCGCTGAAACCGTCAGATCCTCGATCAATCGGAACGTCGAGCTCATCATCGGCGTGACGAACGTGTCCAGCACGCAGGTCAAGCTCGGAACGGTCACGGTCACACTCGTCGACGGGCTGGGGCACAGCGGGGCGAACTACGACTTCCGCCTCTACATCGCGAGCACACTCATAAAAAATGACAACGACACGTGAGCGGGTCATCGGGGGTTATATAGAGGTAGTTCCCCGACATCTCGTGCTGCGATCCGGAGGTCAGGTGAAGGGCTGACACTCTGATGGGATCAAGTCGAGGAGCCTATCGCTCGCCGAACTCTTCACGGAGACCTTTTACGAGGTCGACTTCTACCACTGTGACTACACGCTGCACCTCATCTTCATTCACCCGCGCTCGCTGGTCCGGGGCCTCGCGGCGGATGACAGTGTCGACCGGCTCAACCGTGTGATCAGCACCCTGTCGAACAGGTCGTACAGCGGCTGGAGAGAGACGAACGCCTCCCTCCAGCCGTTATGCCGAGAGACGCCGACGGCCTTCGTCAGCGATGCCAACTCGGGTCAACCGGGTCGCCCCGCCTCCTCCGCATCCTGCGGCCGGTTGCGCCGTAGGAATGCCGTGATGGTCCTCAGCCACTCGTCCGGATCTTCACCGAACGGCGCGTGGCCCGTGGCGATGTCGGCTGACTTCGCACCGGGAATGCGGTCGGCGAGGCATCGTTGCGTCTCGGGAGGAACGAGCCAGTCGCCTATCGTGACGACTACGAGCGCTGGAACTTCGATCTGCGAGAGGTCATCGCTGACGTCGATCCGCTCGAGCAGATCGGCCTGCTCGGGCGTGCCCGGCGGGAACGCCCCGGCGATCCGTTCAATCGTGGCCTGCAGCCTCTCGCTCGGCATCGTGTTCAAAGTGCGGGTACTGAAGGCCATGAGGGCGCCGAATTCGGCGAGAAGCCTACGGTCTCCGGATTCGTAGAGTTGGCGCCAGATCGAGTTGAACAGGCGCACTTTGGCATCGGGCCGGGCGAAGGTGGCGGTGAGTACGAGAGCCGTGACCCGATCGGGGTGGCGGACGGCGGCGCGGATGCCGATGGGGCCTCCGAGAGAGATGCCGGCGATCGTGAAGGTGTCCAGGCCCTCAGCGTCGGCGGCGGCGACCAGCTGATCCGCGAGTTGGTCGATGTCGAGCGGAGTTTCGGATCGAGCCGTCGCGCCCGAACCCGGGAGGTCGACCCCGACGACGGTGTGATCCGCCGCGAGCCCGTCAAGGATCGGTCCGAACTGACGCTCGATGCTGCCATTCGCGCCATGGGAGAGCACCAGGCCGGGACCGGAACCACGGACCGTACGAGCCAGAACAGGTTCCGGCAGAACGGTTTTCCGCATCTTCACGCCCCGCCTGTCAGGTCAGGGGCGGTCTGGCTCCAGAAACGATACGACCCGACAAGGGTCGCGGCGGTTCGTACGCGAGTGCCGGGGATCTGGCGCTCACCGATTCCCCGCTGGAACTCCTTGAAAGCGGCGGAGCGCGACAGCGGATCACGGTCGCCCTCGCTGACCACGATGTGAACGAAGGTGACCCCGTCGTCGAGGCGGAACGCGGCGTACCGCAGCCCGCCTGGGTCATTGTGCGCGAGCTCGGACATGACCTCCTCGATCAGCCGTTGGTTCTCATCGGCGGATTCAGGACGAATCTCGTACTGCACGATATTGATCTTGTTCATTGGGACCTCCAGGTATTCGAGATGGGCTTCCGGCCTGCATGGGCACCTTTGTCGACGCCGTGACCGCGTCCGAGTCGCTATCCGGCCACGTTGGGCCGCCGGGCTCGGCGTACGGTGCGGGCGAGGGCGATACCGCCGACGACGCCGATGACGCTCAGGAGAGCCATCCATTCCGCCGCCGTCGACATCGCATGTGCCGATGAGTGCGCTCGTGCCGGCGAATGCTGCGGGAGGGGCTCGGCCAGGGAGAGGTAGAGGCTGCCGAAGACTGCGACGCCGATGACCTGTCCGAGTTGCATCGTGGTGGTCAGCACTCCGCTGGCGTCGGCCGCCTTCGTCGGTGGCACGTGGACCAGCGCTTGGGCCAGTAGTGGGCTGAGCGTCAGACCCATGCCGAGCCCGCAGACGACGAGCCCGGCCCACAACAGCGGGCTGTCCTGGGTCCCGTCGTGGAAGCCGGCGGCGATGCCGAGGTAGCCCGGGACGCACATCGCCAGGCCGGTCGGCGACAGTGCGTGGTGAATGGATCTGGGCAGCGCCCGCCAGTAAAACCCCACCAGCCCGAACACCGCGGCGACCGGCACGAAGGTCAGGCCGGCACGCAGTGCGCTGTCCCCGAGACCACCCTGCAGGTGCAACGCGAGAGTGAACATGAATCCGCCGTAGGCGACCTGCATACAGGTGAGGGTGCCCACGCCGGACGCCATTCCGGGCGCGCGCAGCGCCGACAGGCTCAGCAACGGGTCACCGCCGCGGGCCGCGATGCTCCGCTCGACCAGGACGAAGATCCCGGCCAGCACGATGCCGGCGGCGATGCAGAGGAACGTCCAGAGTGGCCAACCGGCCTGGTGCCCGAGCACCAACGGCAGTACCACGAGGAACACTGCCGGCACCGCGATGGCGAGACCGGCGAAGTCGAGCCGGCGGGTGCCCCGGGGCTCGTCGGCCGGAACGAACGCCGGGACGAGCGCCACCAGGAGCACTCCCAGGGGCACGTTGACCAGGAAGACCGATCGCCAGGCGGCGTTCAGTAGGTCGGCGTCGACCAGGATGCCGCCCAGGACCAGGCCCGCCAGAGCGCCGGTCGACAACACGACCCCATAGGCCGACAGCGCCTTGGCGCGTGCCATACCGTCGAAGCGGGTCTGGATGACGCTGATGATCTGTGGCACCATCACCGCCGCGCCGGCGCCCTGTACGAAGCGAGCGACGATCAACGTCGCGCTGTTCGGCGCGAGCCCGCAGATCAGCGAGGTGAGGGTGAAGACGACGGCACCGAGTAGATACATCCGCCGCCGGCCGTAGAGGTCGCCGAGCCTCGCCCCTGTGATCAGCAGCATCGCGTATGCGACCGTGTACCCGCCGACCACCAGCTGAAGGGACGCTCCGGAGGCGTGTAGATCCGTCCCGATCGTGGGCACCGCCACATTGACGATGGTGACGTCCAGCAGGCCCATGAACTGGCCGAGCAACAGCACGACCAGCATGAGCCAGAGCCGCCCTGCTCGCTGGGTGGCCGGTCCTGGCGGCCGGGCCATGAGATCCGTACTGACCATCGTTCGAGCTCCTTACCCTTGGTGGCACGTCACCCTTGGTGGCACGTCGCCAGCGAACCGGCCGTGCGCGGTCACTCGTACAGATACGGCCGACCGCTCGACTTCATCGGCCCGCGAGGCACCGAAGACCGATGAGTTTCTGCGGTGGCGGGGATCTGTACAGGTGGCGGATCCAGGCGTGGAATTGCTCGTGTGACGGGGGTTGGGAACAGCGATGCAGCGTGAGGAAACGATGACGTCAAGCGGTGAGGACTTCGCTCACCTCACCGCTCCGTACCGTCGTGAGCTGCTGGCGTACTGCTACCGGATGCTCGGTTCGGTGCATGACGCCGAAGACCTCGTGCAGGAGACCCTGCTGCGCGCGTGGCGCTCCTACGACGGGTTTCAGGGTCGGGCGTCGCTGCGTACCTGGCTCTATCGGATCGCGACCAACGTTTGTTTGAGAGCGCTGGAGAACCGTGACCGCCGTCCGTTGCCCTCCGGCCTGAGCGGTCCCGCCGAGGGGCCGGAAGCGTCCGTGGCTCCGGCGCTGCACGAGGTCGCCTGGTTGGAGCCGATCCCCGACACCCTGTTCGGCACCGCGCCGACCGACCCCGCCGCGATCGTCGCCTCCCGCGCGGGGATGCGGCTGGCCTTGATCGCGACCCTGCAGTACCTGCCTGCCAGGCAGCGCGCCGTTCTGATCCTGTGCGACGTGCTGCGCTGGCAGGCGTCCGAGGTCGCCGGGCTCCTCGAAGTCTCGGTCGCCGCGGTCAACAGCCTGCTGCAACGCGCCCGAGCGAACCTCGAACGCGCTACGCTCGCCGAGGACGAGCTCGTCGAACCGACCGACCCAGAGCAGCGCGCCCTGCTCGACAGGTACGCCACCGCGTTCAAGAACGCCGACGTGACCGCCCTCATGCGGTTGCTCACAGCCGACGCCGTGTACGAGATGCCGCCGATCCCGACCTGGTTCACCGGCCGCCAGGTGATCGGGCGTTTCCTCGGTTCCCGGATCCCCGCGAATCCCGCCGACATCCACGTCGTCCCGACCGCCGCCAACGGTCAACCCGCACTCGCCACCTACCGACGCGACCGCGACGGAATCCACCACGCACACTCGATCCAGGTCCTCACCATCGCGGCGGCGCGCATCACGCGAGTGACCTCATTCCAGGATCCGGCGCTGTTTTCGACATTCGGCCTGCCGCGTACCCTGCCCGATGCCGCAACAGGTCCAGAACACGAAGATCCTTATCGGCGGTCGTGAAAGGTTCCGCACAACGCCCGCTACTCTTTCTCGATGTCGACGGACCGAGAGTCGGCGTACCCTCGGTGACCAACGCCGTTACAGCCGGGACACGCTCCGCCGGGTCGCCTTCATCCATCGGATCTCCGTACCCGACCGCTGCTCATCGTCGGCGGCGTGGCCGATCCTGTTGGCGAGCGTCGGCGCCGCGCGGACATCGGTGGGTAACGATCGCAGGGCGCGGGGCGCTGTAGGGAACGTATGGCGGCTCTCCCAGAGCCGCCTCGCCCCCGCCCGTCCCGGGCTTCGCCCCCGAAAGCCCGGGACGGGGCACGCCTGCGACGGAAGGCCTGCACGTTGTTCGGTCCCGCTCCATCTCGAAGGCCAGGCCACCGCACCGGTCACATGCGAGCGTCAGGCGTTCCCCTGGGTAGCCGGCCTCGCGGCGTGCGGCACCCGCCTTCCATCGGTGGCCACATGCGGACCGGTCCTTAACGATAACGGTCAGACCGTTTTTGATCGCGCAGTGAACTTGCGGTTCTACGGAATGGTGGTCCAATGCGCCGTCATCTTGACGGCAGAGGGCCCTGAGCTCGTGTCGTTATGAGCGCAAGTGATCACATACTCACGGTCCGCAAGGCTCTTCGCGGTGGGCGCATCAGGCCTTCCTCTTGCCCTGCCGCTGGTCAAGTAGGTGGGTTCGCCAAGCTTAGAGAGCGGACTAAGATCAACATCTCGTCAAGACAACGCTGTCAGACACGAACGCGGGCCTCCCGTGGGTGATTACAGCTATCCGAAGATGCCTTGCGTTTTGTGACCGACATATTCACGATGATGCCTGAAGGCCGCTCCGCGGCACGGCACGGCATTTAGCAGGAGGTTCGCGTGACCGGCTCTTACGCCGCGTATCAGATATTAGGCCGCTCACCGTCGTCGGGACGCCACCTCTTCCCCTAACCGACACCCGACCTATGAGAGCGGAACCATGACCAAGACTCTTCTGTCCCTGTCGACGAACGAGTTCATCGCCGGCATCGAATCGGTCGCATCGAAGTTCGACTCCGCAACGTATCCGCAGGAGAACCTCCCCTCTGACGACTGGGCGCTGCTCGTGGGCAGCGGGGTGCTGCTCCCGACGCTGCCCCGCGAGTACGGCGGCCGCGACAGCCACGTTGAGATGTGTCGGGTCGTGGAGACCCTTTCGGAGTGGCACCTCCCGTTGGGGATGTTCACGACGATCGTCACCGGTGTCGCGCTGCGTCCGATCGCGTTGTACGCCACCGAGGAAGCCAAGCGGGAGGTGCTGCCGCTGTTCGCCGGCAGCGATCCGATGATCGCCGGTTTCGCCTCCACCGAGCCCGGTTGCGGCTCGGCCATGTCCGGCATGACGACGACGTGGGAGGAGGTCGATGGCGGTTACCGGATCCGCGGCCGCAAGCACTGGCAGGCGTTCAGCTTCAGCGCGCACTGGTGGCTCGTCAGCGCCAAGAACGACGACAACGGCCGCGAGTACGGCTACTTCATCGTCAAGCGCAGCGAGGGGTTCCGCACCGCGGAGCGGTACGAGCCGCTCGGCCTGAAGGTGATCGACTACGGGCTCAACGACATCGACGCGGTGGTCCCGGCGTACCGGCGGATCCCGACCGGTGGCGGCCGCAATCTTCGGCCGATGGTCGAGATGCTGATGGCGTCGCGGGCGATGATGGCGGCGATGGGCTGTGGGTTCCTGAGACGGATCAGCCGAGAGGCCCACTCGTACGCCGATGGCCGCCAGATCGGCCCCGCGCCGTTGTCGGCGATCAGGTTCGCCCGCTACAGGCTCGCCGCGATCGACAGTTCGTACACGATCTGCGAGGCGCTGAACCACCATCTGCGGACACGGCTGAACATGAAGGCCGACATGCTGGGCTCGTTCCCGGCCGTCCAGGCGATCAAGACGGTGGCCACCGAGCGGATGCTCGGCGCGGCGCACCACTACCAGCAACTGGTCGGCGGTGAGGGGTACCGCTGCGGCTCGCCCACCAACATCTCCGCCCAGGCGTTCCTCGACGCCCGTGTCTTCACGATCTTCGACGGCACCAACGACCTGCTCAGCCAGCAGCTCGCGGAGTACTGCCTGGCCAGGCTCGAGGGCCGGCCGCTCAGCGCCTTCCTGGCCGAGTGGCCGCTCACCGGGCCCGGTGTGCAGGCGTACCGGCCGGACCTGCGCTTCCTCGACCGCGACCTCAAGCAGGAGCACCTGGTACTGGCCGGCCGGGCCATCGGTTACCTGTTCGCGATGACCGAGGTCATGCGGTGGGCGGCCGAGACCGGCGCCGACCCCGAGCGGGTGCGTACGGCGATTGCGTTCCTCAAGCACGACATCACGGGTGTCGCCTCGGAGTTCGCCCTCGCGGACACCGGCGTGGTCGGCGACGACGAGGTCGCCTCACCGCCCGCCAACACCGTGATCTCCCGCTCCATCCCTGCCGGTCCGGCCATGTGACCGAGGGGAGGTGCCGTCCCGCGGCCGACGCCGGCCGCGGGACATCCCTTCTAGCCGGGCAGCCCCTCGCGGCGGCGGATGATCTTCATGAGCTCCTCTGCCCGGTTCTTGATGAGGTTCAGCCCCGGATGGCCCCAGGGGCGCGGCTCGCTGTCCACGATGCAGATCGTGCCGAGGGCCGCGCCCGTACGGTCGATGAGCGGGGCGCCGACGTAGGTCCGGATGCCGAGCTTGTCGACGACCGGGTTGCCGGCGAACCGCGGGTAGTCGCACACGTCGTCCAGGACGAGCGCCTTGCGGCGGACGACGACGTGCGGGCAGTAGCCGTGGTCCAGCGGGACCTCCCGGCCGAGTTCGACGGCGCCGTCGGGGCTCGGCGGGGTGTACAGCCCGCCGAGGTACTGCCGGTCGGTGACGAAGTTCACCATGGCGAACGGCGTCTGCTCCGCCCCGGACAGTTCGCGGGCCGCGTGGGCGAGCTCGCGGGCGAACTCATCCAGCTCGGGGTCCGGGCCCTGTCCGAGGCCGAGCTCACGCAGACGCGCCGCGCGCTGCGGCGCCTCAGGGTCGGCCGGGGTCAGCAGATGGCTGGAGGGCTCGTAGATCTGGTCGTACGTCACGGCTATCTCCACATGGGGTGAGGTCGGTCGATGGACTAGGCGGACGTGGCGGGTACAGCGGTGAGCAGATGCTTGATCAGGGATCGGAGCGTGGCCGTCGCCGACCGTTTGTCGCGGGCGTCGCACATGACGATCGGCACCCGGGGACTCAGCTCGAGCGCGAGCCTTACCTCCTCCGGCTCGTACCGGAACGCGCCGTCGAACTCGTTCACCGCGACGAGGAAGTCGATGCCGCGGCTCTCGAAGAAGTCGACCGCGTCGAAACAGTCCTGCAGGCGGCGCGTGTCGGCCAGCACGATCGCGCCGAGTGCCCCGGCGGACAGCTCGTCCCACATGAACCAGAACCGCTCCTGCCCTGGGGTGCCGAACAGGTACAGCACGATGTCGTGCTGTTCGATCGTGATCCGGCCGAAGTCCAGGGCCACCGTGGTCGTGGACTTGCCCTCGATCCCGTTGAGGCTGTCGACGCCTACGCTGGCCGCGGTGATGAGCTCTTCGGTGTTCAACGGCTCGATCTCGCTCGCCGCGCCGACGAACGTCGTCTTCCCGACGCCGAACCCGCCCGCGATCAAGATCTTGACCTGGGTGGGGAACGCTTCAGACTCCTTGTAGTCCATCGAGCAGCTTCTCCAATAGGTTTCGGTCAGGGCCGCCGGACATGGGACGCGGAGCTCGCGCGGCCATGGCCTCGCATTCGACCAGGTCGGCAACAAGGACCTTGGTGACCGCTATCGGGAGGCGCATGTAAGCCGACACCTCCGCGACCGAGGTCGGCGCGCTGCACAGGCCCAGCACCTTCATGTGCTCCGGCTCCACGCCCCGCGGCGGCTTGGACGTGGCGACCACCAGGGAAAGCAGGTCCAGCTCGACTGTGGGGCGGGTCCGCCCCGCGCTGACCGTGTACGGGCGTACGAGTGGTCCTGCGTCGTCATCGAGCCATATGTCGTCGTCGGGGGATGGAGACATGGTCATGTCATCCGGCCGTCCGAGACGGCCGTCGGCCGGGCCGCCGTGTCCAGGAAGGGACGGACGGCCTTGATGAGCCGCGCCATCTCGAAACCGACGACGGCCGGGTCGGCCTCTCCCTTGGCCAGCACCGCGAGGACCGAGTTGAACCCGGCCCAGGAGATGTACAGCTGGCTGGATTTCAGCTCGACGACGACTTGCCGGACCTCGGTGTTGCCGTCGAACTTGCCGCCGGCACTGCGCGCCATGGAAAAGAGTCCGGAGGCGAGTGCCGCGAGGTGTTCCGCGCCGGTGCGGTCGAGGCCGTGAGCGGCTTTCATCATCCCGTCGGAGGACAGCAGCACACTGCCGCGGATGACGGGAACCTCCTCGGCAAGACCCTTCAGCAGCCAGGCGAGATCTGCTGCCTGGTTCGGAGAGACGGCGCTCAATGGACGCTCCTTCTAAATATGTGGTGTTGCATCAGCCCGTGCCACCGGTCCCGCCCGTCGGGTTGTCCTCGTCCTGGGCGTTACGCATTCCCTGTTGGAACGCCGCCATCAGCCCCGGGGTGTGGAGGGTGTCGGTGTCTTCCTCCCGGGGGGCGGAGGCGTTGACCAGCTCGGGGGCAAGGTTTGTCTGGGCGCGGCGTCTGGGGAGCTCCGGGCGCCGACCGGCGTCCCCAGGAGAAGGAACGTCCTCGGTACGGCCGGCGCTGTGGTTCGCCCAGGCTCCTCCGGCGGACGGGGCGGGGGGACGGGGCTCGTCGTGGGCGGGGGGACGGGGCTCGTCGTGGGCGGGGGGACGGGGCTCGTCGTGGGCGGCCGGCGGGTTCGGAGGGCCGCTGAAGACGGGCGCGGAGGACATCGTGGCCGGAGCCGCCGTCGACGTGGCCGGAGCCGCCGTCGACAGCGCCGGTACGGGCTCGGCCGGCGCCTCGAGCCGGGAGGCCGCCTCCTGCTCCTCCGAGCCGATCAGCTCCTTCGGCACGACGACCACGGCCTGCGTGCCGCCGTACACGTTGGTCTGCAGTCGTACCGCGACATTGTGGCGGCGGGAGAGCGCCGACACCACCAGGAGGCCGATGCGGCCGTCCTGCACGAGCTCGTCGATGTCGATCCGCTCGAGGTCGGCGAGGAGGTCGTTGAGGCGGCGCTGCGTCTCGCGCGGGATGCCGAGGCCGCGGTCCTCGATCTCGATCGCCAGACCGGCGGTCACGGGCTCGGCGCGCAGAAGGACCTGCGTGTGCGGCGGCGCGAACTTGGTGGCGTTCTCGACGAGCTCGGCGAGCAGATGGATGACGTCCGCCACCGCGCTGCCGTCGAGAGTGCCCTCCACCGGGGGGACGACCTTGACCCGATTGTAGTGCTCGACCTCGGCGATGGCCGAGCGCAGCACCTCGTACACCGTCACCGGCCGGCTCCACTGGCGCCGGGACGCGGCCCCGCCGATGACCGCGAGGCTCTCGGCCTGCCGGCGCATGCGGGTGCTGAGGTGGTCGACCCGGAACAGGCCCTTGAGCAGGTCCGGGTCTTCGACCTGGTTCTCCAGCTCGTCCAGCCCCTGGATCGCCCGGTGGGACAGCGTCTGCATTCGCCGTGCGAGATTGACGAACACCTCGACCCGCTGCGCCGACCTCTGGCCGTTCGGCCGGCTCGCCGCGCCGACGACCGTGTTCCACGCCTCGGCCTGCGCCTTGTGCAGCTCCCGCGCGAGGTGCGCGAACGGATCCTCACCCGGCACGGCCCGCGAGTCGATGCTCCGCGGCGGGGGAACGTCCCCGGCGGCGACCCGGTCCCGCAGTTCCTGCACGTCCTGCCGGCCGCGCGAGATCAGGAAGCCGAGCTCACCGAGGCGACGTTGCAGCTGCTCAGGCCCTGGCGCGGCCGGGTGGCCGAAGACGAGCCGCTCCCGGCGGGTCGCGGCGTCGGCGGCGAAAACGGCGACGCCGAGAACGAGGACCGCGGCGGCGGCGAGGAGCACCAGCGCCAGACGACCTTTCGGCGAGGAGGTGCCGACGACGAACAGATCGACTACTGCGAAGACACCAAGCAACGCCATAACGGCGGCCGGCAGGATTGAGATGTACAAATGAAAGGCGCGAACCCCAGTGGAACGATTCCTGCCACGGCCGGACGGCCTGCCATGCCGTCCGGATTCGCGGCGTTCAGAAGCGGCGGCAGGCTGGTGAAACTCAGACATCGGTGTCCTTGGGGCGGGGGCCGGGATCGACAACAGGCGTCACAATACTGAGTTCTCCAAACTGATATGTGGACTGTCCGTATTTGCCCTCGGTATACGGTTTTACGGCAGGTCAAGATACCTGTGCTGCCCGCGGTCCGGCCGGTCCCGGGGTGCAGGTGCCGCTGACCTTCGCTTGAGAACGGGGCTGGTGCTGCTGGAGCCGGCGAGTACGAGCCGGAGGGCGGCCGGGCTCACGGTGGCGGCAGTACGCATCTGGGAGACCCCTTGCTGATGAGTGCCCGGCCGGCCCGAGCCCCAGCCGGTGTGTGAGCCGAACCCGGGGGCGACGAACCCCCGGGTCGGCTGGGAACGTGCGCTGCGGTCGCGGGGCGAACCTCGGCGGGCCGGACCACATCAGGTCCAGCGCCAAGCCGATCGGGTCTGTTACAGCGGCCGCCGCCGGCCGGGGCTTTTCACCCTCAGGCAGGGCGCGCGCCCAGGGGCGCGGAAGAGCCACGTTGTACGGGCCCCTGGGCCGCCCTCCTCCTTGTGGACGAATCCTCTGCCGAGTGACCGACCCTGCCCACCAGGCCCAACCCCTACGGCCGGCGACCACCGCACCGCCCGCCGCGGCGGCCCGTCCTCGAACCCGCGGAAGTGTGGAGAGCGGAACAGTGAGAGGATTACGAGAGTGACGGCAACAACCAGCGACATCGAGAAGTCGGCCGGCGTGCTGCGCGCCGGAGGCCTGGTGGCCTTCCCGACCGAAACCGTCTACGGTCTGGGCCCAACGCCGAGGATCCCGCCGCCGTCGCGCGCACCTTCCAGGTCAAGGGGCGCCCGCCCTCCCACCCGCTGATCGTCCACATCGGCGGCGCGGAGCACCTGGACGGCTGGGTCACCGACGTGCCGGCCCCCGCCCACGACCCGTCAGAAAGATCATCGCTGGCAGGGCGACGCCCGCGCTGGCCGCGATGACGGGCAGTGCCGCCCCTGTCGTGGGAGCCACGCTGGGAGCCACCGGGTTCAGGACCCGAACGAAGCCCCGCTCATCAAGGCGGCGGCGCAAGCGCCGCCGCAGGCCGCCCGCTCCGGCACGCCCGGCGGGCGTGCGGAGACCTGATGACCCGTTGTCGGTGGTGCAGATCAACAGCGCTCGATCAAGGTCAAGTCGACGACGCCGCGGTTGGGTATGACCATCACGTGGTGGACCTCGCGGGCATCGCCGAGGTGGTCGGCGCGGGTGTCGACCTCGTCCGGGTGGCGGTCATTGTCGTCGGCGCCCTTGTCGTGACGGCCGTGTTCGCGGGTCGTCTCCGGCGCGATGGCGGCCGGCCTCCGGGGGCGTACCGGCTCTACCGGCAGAACCTCGGGCGGGCGATCCTGCTCGGGCTGGAGTTCCTGGTCGCCGGTGACATCATCCGCACCGTTGCCGCATCCCCGACGTTCACGAGCGTCGGCGTGCTCGCGCTGATCGTGGCGGTGCGGACCGTCCTCAGCTTCTCGCTCGAGGTGGAGTTGGGGGGCAGCTGGCCGTGGCAGCGACGCCGAGCGGCGCGTCCGTCGGACATACCGGATGCGTGACGCGCGACCGCCGGAAGTCACGCATGGGCCGAGACATCCGGGGAGCCACGGTGGGAGCCACCCGGGCGAACGATCTCGACGCCCATCGTACGAGTCCGGGGGGCCTTTCTGCTCACGGGTTCACTGACAGGGGCCGTCCTACGCGGCCTTGATCTGCTTGGCGAAGATGGTTCGTCGTACCGCACATGCCGGGAGCGCCGGTGTTCGGCTCGTCGTGGCTCAGGCGCCGGGATAGCGGGTGTCGAACGAGACCGTCTCCCAGGAGTCCAGGTCGGCCAGTTGGCGCTGGAGCTTGCGGCGGATGAGGGTGACGGCCTCCGGGCCAAGCGGCAGGCGCAGCGGCGACGTGTCATCGTCGACCGCCCGCAGGATCGCCTGCGCGGCCTTGACCGGGTCGTTCGGCTGCGCCCCGTCATAGTCGGAGAAGCGCTCGCGCAATACGCCTGCCGGGGTGTCGCGGACGCTCCACGGCAGCGGACAGCCCGCGCCCGGCTCCCCGATCGCCACCGGCTCCGGGGTGGGCACGGTGGCGGCGTCGGCCAGCTCGCGCGCGGCCTCGGCCTCGGCCATCAGCGACGCGCGGGCCTGTGCCGGGTCGTGACCGACCAGCGGGAAGCGGGCGGCCAGGTCGTGGCCGATCCGGCGCGGCCACGCCCGTACCCGAAGACGACGACGAGGATCAGGGCACCGAAGATGACTTGTTCCACCGCGTCGGAGACGCCGCTTCCGATGAGGATGGTCGTCATGAGGGTCGACAGGAGTGCTCCCAGGACCGTCCGCCAATAATCGACCCGTGCGCCTTGGACCGACGTGCCACCGACCATCACCGCGGCGATCGTCTCGAACATGTACGGATCGCCGATGGTCAGGTCTCCGCCGCCGGCGTAGCCGGACAGGAGGACGCCGACGACCGCTGCGAAAGAGCGACAGAGCCGTTAACTGGACAGACCCCCGCCCCTGCTTGGGATATCGCTATAGGTGATTAGAGGGTCCAGCAGGGACGCGGTGGCAGGCGGGTCAAGTGGCGCTTCCGGGAAAGGCGAGTTGTCCGAGAGGGAGGGTGACCCGCAAGACGACTTTGGCCCGGGCTCTCCGGTCGGCTTTGGGATGGCCCGGAAGCAGTCGATGTCCAACCCATTGGCCCGGAAGCCGAGGCAAGGTGAGGATCACTCCTACCCTGGTGCCAGCGGTGCGGTCCGCATGACCGCGAACTGACAAGCCCACGAACTTTCGGCGCCGACACGTCAGGGTTCGGACCGTCCGCAATCACCTAGCGCCAGCACTGCTGCTTGCTGGCCGACGACCCCGTCCAACAAGATCATGACATTCGAGCACCCACCGAGTATCCGCGGACCGCAAACCGCCCCAAAAAGAACACTGGGCACTCCCGACAGTGTCGGGAATGCCCAGCTCAGCACGGGTGCGCCGCCAGGGACTTGAACCCCGAACCCGCGGATTAAGAGTCCGCTGCTCTGCCAATTGAGCTAGCGGCGCTTGCGACATCCGTTACTCTAGCAGCCCCCTCACCACCCTCGCGAATCGAACGATCCTCCCCCTGGATCCGGGCTCAGGGCTGGGTCTGCCACAGGCTGATCGCGGCCCCCCGGGAGTTCACGCCGAGCTTGGCGTAGATCCGGTTGACGTGGTTCTTCACCGTCTTCTCGCTCAGGAACAGCTCCCTGGCGATCTCGCCGTTCGAGCGGCCGCTCGCGATCAGGTCCATGACCTCTGTCTCTCTCGTGGACAGACCCAGGTGGGCGCGGCCGGCCTCGCGGACGGCCTGGATCAGCCTTCTCGCGGTCAGTTCCTTCGGGCGGAGGCAGCCGCTGGCGCCCTCGCGCATGGCCACGGTCGCCGCCGCCGGCGACGGGCACAGGACGAACACGCGGGCCGTACGGCTCAGCGGGGCGGTGTGCGCGGCGGAGGACAGACCCAGCAGGACGACGTCCGGCCTCAGGCGCTCGGCGGCCTCGATCGGCTCGCCCGGCTCAGGAAGCACTTCCACCTCGTCACTGCTCCTGAGCGACGACATGAGAGAGGGGTCGCCATCGACGACCATGACGCGAAGTGGTGGGTCCGAACTCATCCGGCCTCCGGGGGGGCACCGTATCAGGGCGGAGCATAACCCTCTCGCATGCGATCTGAGATGAAGATCTAGCGTCGATCCCGTCAGGCGTCCCCGTGGTGTCCGCCGCTCGGGCCGGACGCGTTGAGGCGTCCGCGCCACCAGGGAGTTTCGATGAAGCCCCGTTTGAGGTTGAGCATCTCCATGTTGGCGGTCCACCCCTGGACGCCGGGGAGCGGTCCGAGCGTCCTGGTCACGAAGTCGAACACGTCGCGCGTCGTCGGCAGGATCACCTCGCACATCAACGAGCTTCCGTTGAGTGTGGCCGCGACGTATCGGACGCCTCGATAGGTGGCGAGTTCACGAGCGGCCGAGTCGAGGTTGGCCGGCGTCACCGTGATCATGAAGATGATCTCGGACTCGAAGCCGAGCGCGGGCGCGGGGACCAGCGTGTTGACCAGGATGCATCCCCTCGCCCGCAGCGTCTCGAACCTGCGGCGGACGGTGCTCTCGTTGACCCCGATCACGTCCGCGACGCCCTGGAAGCTGGCCCGGCCGTCGTCGCGGAGCACGGCGACGATCGCCCGGTCGGTGTCGTTGAAGTGACTGGAGTCGCACTCGTGCGGCTCGACGGGCGTGTAGACGTGCTCTTTTCCGGTCAGGAGCTGACGGCTCCAGTCGTTCGTGGCCTTGTAGGTGTGCAGCAGCAGGTCGGTCTCGCATCGCGACACGCCGTCGATCGCCAGCACCTCGTCGATCAGGCGCGTGTGCAACGAGTCGTCCGTCCGCACGTTCAGCTCGGCGATGATGTCCGTCTCCCCGGTCACCAGTGTGAGGAAACGGACATCGTCGCGGCGGACGAGCTCCAGGGCGACCTTCGTCTGGCGGCCCGGCTCACAGCCGATGCGGAGAATGAACAGGTTCACCGGTCCCGCGTGGCTGATGTCCGGGGTCACGCCGACGCGGACGATGCCCTCGGCGAGGAGCTGCTGGGCGCGGCGCGCCACGGTCGGTACCGACGTGTCGCAGACGTCGGCGACCGAGGTCCAGCTCGCCCGGCCATCGCTCTGCAGCGCGACGATGATGCGCCGGTCGAGGTCGTCGAGTTCTTTCAGAACCGGATTGATGCTCATTCCTTATCGCTGATCGGCGCCCACGTCGCGCAGGAAGTCGCGGACGACCTTCCGCCACCGTGCGGCCTCCTCGATCTGCGGAGAGTGCCCCGACTTCTCGAAGACCACCAATCGGGCGTCAGGAATGAGCGACACGATTTTCTCACTGCTCTCGACCGGGGTGATCCAGTCGTCACGCCCGACGGTGACGAGGGTCGGGCAGATGATATCGGGCAGCTGCGACTTGATGTCGTAACTCGGCTGATTGACCGCGAAGGCGAAGTTATGCGTCTCGTACCGGTAAGGGGTGGCCGCCACTTTCTCTTCGACCTTGGCCGGGTCGTAGACATGGTCATAGAGCGGCAGGATCTCGCGCCAGCAGTCGCGCAGGTCATCGTTGTCGCGTACGAGGCCGTTGTTGATGCGGTCGAGTTTCTCCACATCGACGGTGACCCTCGTCGAGTTGAGGGCGTTGCGGCGCGCGGCCTCCTCATTGTCGTGGTCGGGTGAGGTGTCGCGCAGGACGAGCGCCTTGACCCGCCGCGGGTGGCGAATCGCGTACTCCATCGCGATGAATCCGCCGTACGAGCCGCCGGCCATGACGATCTGCTCGGCCCCGATCCACTCACGCAGCCCATCGACGTCGGCGGCCCACTGCTCGTGGGTGAACGGCGGGTTGCCACCGCTCTCCCCCGATCCGCGGGCGTCGAAGACGACGACCCGGAAGGTGTCGGCGAACGGCGCGAAGGTCGCCCGCGGCTCGGCGCGCGAGCCCAGCCCCGGAGCGCCGTGGTGCGCGATGAGGACGGGCGCGCCCTCCTCCCCGAAGACCTCGACCGCCAGTTCGTTGCCATTGATCGTGACGAACACGATCCCTCCTTGCTAGACGGGGACGACCACGTCGTCGAGCGTGCGGGGATAGAAGGTGAAGGGGGTGGCGGCGTCATCGGTGACGAGCATGCTGTCGGAGATCCGGTATCCGGCGTGCCCGGTGACGTAGATGCCGGGCTCGTTGGACACGACCATGCCCGGCTCCAGGACCGTGGCGTCGCCGTCTTCCAGCCATGGTGGCTCGTGCATCCCCAGCCCGATGCCGTGTCCCTGGCGGTGTCTGAGGAACCCTTCCAGCCCCGCGTCCCGGATGACGTCCAGGCAGGTGCGGTTCACGTCCGCGCACCGCGCCCCCGGACGGATGCTCGCCGCACCGACCGCCTGGGCCTCCCGTACGGCCTCGTAGTAGCGACGCTGCTCCGCCGACGGCTCACCGAGCACGAACGTCCGCTCGCCCTCGACGAAGCGGCCGCCGACCGCGCACCCGAGTGAGAGCACGAACGTGTCGCCGGGGCGCAGCCGGCGAGCCGACGGCAGCCCGTGCGGGCGCGCGCTGTTCTCCGCCGCGTAGACCAGGCCGCCGGCCAGCGGCGAGACCACCACGACGTCGTCGTGCTCGGCGTACATCGTGCGGCCGCCGAACGAGGTCACGTGCGCGGCCAGTTCGGCCTCGCTCGGCAGTTCCCCGCCGGCGGCGACGGCCTGTTCGATCAGTTCCCGCCCGGCGGTGAGCATCGCGTCGGTGATCCGCCCGGCCTCCCGGTGCAGCGCTATCTCCTCGGGCCGTTTGCGCAGGCGGGCGCGTTCGGCGACGCCGGTCCGGACGAACTCGGTGCCGGGGAACGCCGCGCGGACGGCGGCGAGGCGGTCGACCGCCATGCCGCCCGGGTGGCCGACGCGCCGGGCGCCGGGCACGTGCCCGGCGAGCGCGTCGAAGGGCGGGACCAGCCCCGGGTACTCCGGGTAGACCACGAGCTCGGCCGCGGTGTTCTGGACCTGGGCGTGCTCGACTTCGAGGTCGGGCAGCAGCAGGGCGGCGGTCCCGTCCACGCCGATCCACACCGCGACCGGCCGCTCGCAGGGATGGTGGAAGAACCCGGTCAGGTACGCCACGTCCTCCGGAGAGTCGGTGAGAAGGGCGTCCACACGCTCGTCGGCGAGGGCCGCGCGTACGCGGTCCTGCACGTCGGCGTAGAAGGTGGCGGGAAGCCGCTGGTCGAACGGCACGCTCAGTCCTTCCTCGTCCGCGGGTCGCGGGCGTCGTTGTAGGCGATGGAGAGCAGGGTCGCGGCCACCACCAGCGCGAGGATGGCCAACGACGGGAAGAGCGTCGTCCACCACGCCTCCTGCATGGCGCCGGACTGCTGGGCCTCGAAGAGGATGCGGCCCCACGACCAGCTGTTCGGGTCCCCGAGCCCGAGGAACGCCAGGCCCGCCGCGGACAGCACCGCGCGGGACGCGGTGAGCACGACGGAGACCGCGATCACCGGCGCCACGGCCGGGAGCAGGTGCTTACGGATGATCCACAGCGGTGAGCCGGTGGCCAGCCGCGCCGCGTCCACGTACGGCAGCCGTACGACCGCGAGCGCCTGTGACCGTACGACGCGGCTCACCTCGGGCCAGGAGAAGAAGGCCAGGACGAACACGATGGTCTGCAGGCTCGGCCCGACCAGGGCGGCGACGAGGATCATCAGCGGCAGCACCGGAAGCGACAGGAAGAGGTCGACCAGTACGCCCATCACCCCGTCGACCCAGCGGAAGTACGCGCTGCACACGGCCACGGTCACGCCGATGACGATCGCCAGCGCGGTCGCGCCGGCCGCGACGAGCATGCTGGCCCTCGTGCCGTACACCACCTCGGCGAACACGTCGCGGCCGAGGTTGTCGGTGCCGAACCAGTGGGCGGCCGAGGGCGGTCGCAGGATCGCCGTGCCGTGGCCGCGCGGATAGCTCGCGAGCAGCGGTGCGACGAGCGCGACCACGATGAGCAGTGCCAGCAGCGCCATCGCGAGGATGCCGAGCGGGTTGCGGCGGAAGGCGTCCCAGGTCGCCTTCGCCGCGGTGGGCCGGTCCGCCGCGTCCGCCACGTCCGCCGTGCCGGCCGTGGACTCGATGAGTGAGGTCATACGGTTCGCACCCGTGGATCGAGTAGCCCGTAGGCGAGGTCGGTGAGCAGGTTGGCGACGATCACCGTCGCCGACAGGAGCACGAAGGCGCCCTGCAGAACCGGGAAGTCCAGCCGGGTCACGGCCTCGTAGATGCCGCGCCCGATCCCCGGGTAGGCGTAGATCGTTTCGGTGAGCACGGCGCCGCCGACGACGAAGCCGAGCTGGAGCCCGACGAGGGTCGTCGTCGGCAGCAGCGCGTTGCGCAGAGCGTGCTTCCAGAGGACCTTGCGCTCGCCCAGCCCGTTCGCGCGGGCCAGCATGCAGTAGTCCTCGCCGAGCGCGTCGATCAGCGTGGACCGCAGCGTGAGCACGTACGAGCCGAGCTGGACCAGCACCAGCGACAGGCACGGCAGGACCAGGTGCCGTAGCACGCTGCCGTACCAGGCGATCCCGTAGGTGTTCTCCGTGTAGGCGCCCCCGATCGGGAACCAGTGCAGCTTCAGGCCGAGGAGGTACAGCAGGAAGATCCCGATACTGGGCACGAACAGGGACTGCCCGACGACGCCGCTGAGCTGCACGGCGCGGTCCCAGAACCCGCGGCGCGAGGCCGCGACCACCCCGAGCGGGACGCCGATGACGATGGTGACGACCAGCGCGGAGACGGTGAGCAGGAGCGTCCACGGCAGCCGTTCCATCAGCGCCGTGGTGACCGGCACCGACTGGCTGAACGACATGCCGAGGTTCCCGTGCAGGAGCTGCCACAGGTACTTGCCGTACTGCACGGCCAGCGACTGGTCCAGGCCGTACTGGTGAAGCAGCGCCTGCCGTGTCTCCCTCGTCATGTTGGGGTTGGCCACCGCCAGCGCCGGGTCGCCCGGCAGCAGGCGGAGCATGAGGAAGGTGACGGTCACGGCGAACCAGATCGTGACCACTCCGCGAAGGAGCCGTCGCAGCGCGAATCGGGCGAGAGGCGGCATGGCGGTGGCCCTTCGTCAGCTGTTCGACTTGACGTTGGACAGCGACTGCGGATCGACGATCGACAGCAGCTCGCTCGGCTTGACGACGAACCCGGTCCAGTTCGAGCGGTGCGCCACGTAGAGGTTCTGCGTGTACATCACGTTGTCGTAGACCTGGTCGTGCACCAGCTTGGCGGCGGCCTGGACGAGCTTCTTCTGCTCGTTCACGTCGGTCGTCGCCTGCGCCTTGGTCACCAGCGCCGACAGGTCGGGAGCGTCGACGTGGGAGTAGTTGATGATGCCCTTCGGCAGGTACGTCAGGGTCATGTTCGTCGCCGGGTCGTCCATGATGGCGAAGTTGCCGGCGTAGATGTCGAAGTCACCCGCGTCCGTCTTGGCCAGGTACGTGTTGCGCTCCAGGCCCTGCGGCTTGATGGTGATCCCCGCCTTGGCCGCGTCGTCCCTGACCAGGGTCGCCCACTGCGCGGTGACCGGGTCCTGCAGGGAGTAGATCATCCGGAACGACAGCGGGAATCTGCCACTGCCGTCGGCGGTGTACCCCGCGTCCCGCAGCAGCTTGCGCGCCATCGCCGGATCGAACGTGTACTCCTGGAGCGACGGGTCGTGGAACTGCTTGAGCACCGGCATGAGCGGGCTGCTGCCCGTGGAGACCGCCTGGCCCTGCAGGACGACCTTGCGGATCGCCTCGTAGTCGACGGCGTGGGCCAGTGCCTGGCGCACCTTGACGTTGTCGAGGGGCTTCTTGTCCATGTTGTACGCCAGGTGCGCGTAGCCCAGACCCGGGACCTCCTCGACCGTGATGCCGTCGGCCTGCTTGAGCGGCTGCACCTGCGCGGGCGGCAGCGCGTTGGCGATCGCGTCCACGTCGCCGTTCTTCAGCGCCAGGATCTCGGTGTTGACGTCCGGGTAGACCTTGTAGACCACCTCGCTCACCGTGGGCCGCCCACCCGGTGCGAGCGGGTACGGCGTGACCCGCTCCATCGTGTAGCTCTGCCCCTTCGCCACCCTGGTCAGCCTGTACGGCCCGGCGCTGACCCAGTTCGCGTTGTTGGCGAACTTCGCGACGCTGCCGGCCTTGCCGAACACGTGCTCGGGGACGACGTTGCCCCAGAAGCCGACCTCCGGAATGACGGTGGCATCCGGTTTGGACAGCTTGAGCTCGACCCGGGTGGGTGACACGGCCTTGGCCGACGAGAAGTTCGCGAGCTGCCCGTACAGCGTGCCGGACGGCTTGTCCTTCTTCACCGCGTTGAGCGTGTACGCCACGTCCGAGGCGGTCAGCGGCGTTCCGTCGCTCCACTTCATGTCGCCGCGGATCTCGTAGAACCCCGTCTTCGGGCTGGTGTACCCCCACTTGGTCGCGAGCGAGGGCTGCTTGCTGCCGTCGTTCCCGATCGTCAGCAGGTGGGGGTACATCAGGTTGGTCAGCCAGTAGTCGGTCCGGCTGCTGCCGATGAGGGGGTTGAAGTTCACCACGTCGGTGGTGGTGGCGATCCGCAGCTGGTCGCCCGAGCCCGACTCCGCCGCCTTCTTGCTGGGCGCACAGGCGCCGAGCGCGCCGGTCAGCACGGTCACCGCGGCCGTGCCGGCCATGAGTCCGGTGCGCCGACGCATCACACCCACACCTCTTCCAGCACGCGTAGGGTGTTGCCGCCGACCACGGCGCGGATCTCGTCGTCGGAGTAGTCGTGGGAGACCAGCCAGCCGATGATGTTGTAGAAGCACTCGGCCGGGTTCTCCAGGCCGTCGACGTACTCCACCTTCGGGAACTCCACGCCGCTGTGCGCCTGCCCGATCGAGAGGTTGGCGGAGAACGCGTCGTGCAGGCCCACGTGGTCGCCGAAGAGGGTGTCGGGCCCGAAGGTGACGTGTTCGATGCCGACGAGGTCCACGCAGTGCACGAAGTGGTCCATCACCGACTCCAGCGAGTGGCGCGGATGGGCGTGGGACAGCGTCGTGTGCGGCGCCGCCTCCAGTCCGAGGACCCCGCCGCGCTCGGCGCAGGCCTTGATGACCGCGTCGGGCTTCATCCGGTTGGTCGGCCAGACCTCGCGTGACCCGCAGTGCGTGATGAAGATCGGCTTGGTGGACTTCTCGATGACGTCCATGGCGGTCCGGTCGCCGGAGTGGGAGACGTCGATGGCGATGCCGAGCTTGTTCATCCGCTCGACCGCGCGCTCGCCGAAGTAGGTCAGCCCGCCGTCGCCGCGCTCCTTCAGGCCGCTGCCGAGAGTGTTCGCCTCCGAGTAGGCGATGCCCATCTGGCGAACGCCGAAGCCGTACAGGACGTCGAGCCGGTCGACCTCGTTCTCGATCATCGTCGCGGCTTCGAGGCCGAAGATGTGCGCCACGCGGCCGGTCGCGTGAGCGTCATGGATGTCCTTGACCGTCTCCCCCTTGACGACGAAGTCCTGGTGGGCGAGGTCCGCCATCCGTACGCCGAGGTCGAACAGGACGTCCTGGTACTTCCAGCCGGCGTCGCTGCTGATGCAGCACGTGCCGTCCATGCCGTTGTCGAACACGGCGGTCATCCCCGAACGGGAGAGGCCCTCGTAGCCGGTGGGCTCGCGGCCCTGCCTGATGTGCTCCCGGAGGTCGGACATGTCGTCGGGGAAGACCTGCACGTGCTCGTGCAGTGAGATCACGACCTCGTCGGTCAACAGGCGTTTGGTGCGTTCCAGCTGCGCGTCGGACAGCTCGAGGCCCTGGTACGGGGGCACCCGGCCGATCTGCTTGGCGTAGGTGATGTCCCGGTAGTCCTTGCCGCGCTCGAGGTACTCGTAGGCGGTGTAACCGGTGTAGCGCTTCGCGGGCTCGAGCACTGGCTCTCCTCTCGTCTCCCGACTCACCTCGGACCGTTATCGCCGTTGCGGCACGTCCGATAGTCGAGAGGTCGTATGGCCGCATACTCTTGCCAAACTTCGGCGGGAGTGTCAAGGTATCGGCAATATTCCGGCCGAATACACGTCTCAGCTTGTTACATCCGGCGCTAGGGGGTTTCGTGGCGGTTACGTCAACCTCACCGACGGCGGCGCGATCCGCGTTGCGCGTACGCGGCCTGTCCGTCGAATTTCGGACCCGGCGGGGTCCGGTGCCCTCGGTCAGGGGCGTGGATCTCGACGTCGCGCGGGGTGAGCTCGTGGCGCTGCTCGGGGAGTCCGGATCGGGCAAGTCGGTGACCGTGCGCTCGATCATGGGTCTCGACGCGGACAACGCGCGGTCCAGCGCGGACGAGATGCGGCTGGGCGACACCGACCTGCTGGCGCTGAGCGACGACGAGCGCCGCCGGCTACGCGGACACCGGATGAGCATGGTCTTCCAGGACGCGCTGTCGGCGCTGAACCCGGTGCTCTCGGTGGGCGACCAGATCGGCGACCTGATCCGCGCCCACACCGACAGCTCACGGCGTGCCGCCCGCGCCCGCGCGGTCGAGCTGCTCGAGATGGTCGGCATCCCCGGGGCGTCCCGGCGGGTCGGGGACTACCCGCACCAGTTCTCCGGCGGGATGCGCCAGCGGATCCTCATCGGCATGGCGATCGCGCTCGAACCGGAGCTGCTTCTCGCCGACGAGCCGACCACCGCGCTCGACGTGACCGTGCAGGCGCAGATCCTGGAACTGCTCGACCGGCTGCGCCGCGAGCTGGACATGGCGGTCCTGCTCATCACGCACGACCTCGGGGTGGTCAGCGAGGTCGCCGACCGGGTCGCCGTCATGTACGCCGGGCGGATCGTCGAACGCGGCAGCGGCGACGACCTGCTCGCGCGGCCCGCGCACCCCTACACCGAGGCGTTGCTGACATCGGTGCCGCAGGCGGAGGGCCTCGGCCGGGACCTGGTGACCATCCCCGGCTACCCGCCGAACCCGGAGCGGGTCCCGCCGGGCTGCGCCTTCCATCCCCGCTGCTCATGGGCGGTGGAGGACTGCCGGAAGACACGCCCGGCTCTCATCGAGATACGGAGCGGGCGGGACTCCGCCTGCCACCGCAGTCAGGAGGTCGTCGGTGCCGGCAACGAGTAGCCCCCACACGCCGCAGCCGGCCGGAACGGCGGCGCCCGGAGAGGTCGTGCTGGAGGCGCACGACCTGGTGAAGACCTTCACCACCGGGCGTGGCGGTCTGGGCCGCACCCGCGTGTCCAGCGTGGACGGGATCAGCCTGTCACTGCGGGCCGGCGAGTCGCTGGGGATCGTCGGAGAGTCCGGCTGCGGCAAGTCGACCCTCGCACGGATGCTCGTCGGCCTGGAGGTGCCGGACTCGGGCTCGATCAGCTACCGCGGCCGCGACGTGACCGCCGCCCGTCGCGGCGACCGGAGGCTGCTGCGGCGAGGCGTGCAGATGGTCTTCCAGGACCCTTACACCTCGTTGGATCCGCGGATGACCGTGCTGGAGATCGTCGGTGAGCCGCTGGCCGCGTCCCGAACGGGCACGCGGGCCGCGCGGCGCGAACGGGTCGCCGAGCTGCTCTCCCTGGTCGGCCTGGCGCCCGACCTGATGGAACGCTATCCGCACCAGTTCTCCGGCGGACAGCGGCAGCGGATCGGGATCGCCCGCGCACTGGCGCTGGACCCGGAGGTCCTGGTGTGCGACGAACCGGTCTCCGCGCTCGACGTCTCGGTGCAGGCGCAGGTCGTCAACGTCCTTCGCGACCTGCAACGGCGACTCGGCGTGACGCTCCTGTTCATCGCCCATGACCTGTCGGTGGTCCGTCACGTGGCCGACCGCGTCGCGGTGATGTACCTCGGCCGGATCGCCGAGATCGGACCGACCGCCACCGTCTACGAGGCGCCCGCCCATCCGTACACCCAGGCGCTGCTGTCCGCCTCGCCGGTGGTGGACCGGGCGCGGCGCGGACGGATGGCGGCACGGATCGTGCTCGACGGCGACCCGCCGTCGCCGACCAGTCCCCCGGCCGGATGCCGGTTCCACACCCGGTGCCGGATGGCCCGCGACGACTGCCGGACCGACGTGCCGTCGCTGCGCCGGCCGTCCGAGGCGCAGGAGCGAGCGCGGCTGGCCGCCTGCCACCACGCCGAAGACGCCCTCACTCGCCTGGAGGACGTCTTCGGCCCGGCCTAGGGTCTCACCCGGCCGCGGCGGCGCCGGCGGCGGTGCCGGCGAGGTATCCGAGGCCGACGGCCGCGAGCAGGCCGCTGCCGGAGGAGTACCCGCGGCCCCCGGACCGCCCGCTGATCCCGGCGGCGACGCCGCCGACCGCGTACAGGCCGGGCACGACCGACCCGTCCTCGCGGGTGGGCCGGGTGTCGCCGTCGACGGCCAGGCCGCCCTGGGTGTGGAACAGGCCGGGCGTGCTGCGGCAGGCCACGTACGGCGGGGTCAGCGGCGCCATGCCGAAGGCGGACCGGCCGAACGCGTCGCGGCCGGCGGCCACGGAGCTTTGATAGTCATCCAGCGTGGAGCGGACGTTCCCGGCCGGGGCGCCGATCCACTCGGCGAGCGCGTCGGCGGTGGCGAACTCGCGGACGCCGCCGGCCTCGAGGAGGTCGCGGAACTCCTCCTCGTGCGCGGCCACGTAGTCGCGAATGCGGGTGTCGAAGACGACGTACGCCGGGGGCTCGGTGCCGCGCAGCACGGTCTCGGCGAAGCCGGAGTAGCCGAGGGTCTCATCGCCCAGCCGCCGTCCGTCGCGGTCGAGCATGACCCCGCCCATCTCCACCGTGGTCCAGGAGACGATGGACCCGTGCGGGTAGGCGACGGCGGCGTACCCCTGGTACGCGCCGAGGTTGCCGGTGCGGGCGCCCAGGGCGATCCCCCACTCGATCGCCTCGCCCGTGCTGCCGTGGCCGCCGAAGTACGTGGCCCCGGCGATGTCCGGCGCCCAGGCACGGACCAGCTCCGGGTTGGCCGCGTATCCGTTGGCCGCGAGGACGACCGCGTCGGCGCGCAGGTCGTAGGAGCCGATCCGGTCGCCGTCGACGCGCACGCCGCGTACGGCGCCGCCCTCGACGATCAGTGACGCGACGGGGTTGTTCAGCACGATCTCGATGCCCGCGTCGCCGCAGGCCCGTACCAGGTCATCGACGAGGACCTGGCCCTTGCGCGCGGCCGGCGCGTGCAGCCGGGGCACGGAGTGCCCGACGTGCTTGTAGTCGGTGATCAGCAGGAGCTCCACGCCGTGCCGGTCCACGAGCCACTCCACTACGGGCGCCGACACCCGGGCCAGCAGGCGGGTCAGCTCCTCGGCCTCGTGGGGGCCGCTCTGCCGCAGCAGGTCGTCGGCGAACCGGCCGGGGTCGTCGTCGATGCCCGCGTCCTTCTGCCAGCGGGTGCCGGCGCCGGGGATCGACCCCGTCGAGAGGCCGGTGTTGCCGCCGGGCCGGTCGAGCTTCTCCAGCACCGCCACGGACGCGCCGGCGTCGTGGGCCGCGAGCGCGGCGGCGAGCCCGCCGCCGCCGGCGCCCACCACGATCACGTCGACGTCGTTCATGTGCTCTCCACCCCGCGAACGGCCTCGACCACCTCGGCGACCGGGCGCACGTCGGCGTACTTCTGCGCCATGTCGAAGAGGTTCGCCTGGTGCACGGTGGGCGTACGGTCATAGACCGCCTCGGCCGGGACGGTCACCCGGAAGTTGTACGCGAACGCGTCCACGACCGTGGAGCGCACGCAACCGCTGGTGGTGCAGCCCGTCACGACGAGGCTGTCCACGCCGAGATCGACGAGGTAGCTGACGAGCGGGGTCGCGAAGAACGCGCTCGGGTGCCGCTTGGGCAGCAGGATGTCGCCGTCGCGCGGTGCGACCTCCTCCACGAACCGGTAGCCCTGCGGCGGAATGCCCATGATCGCCGGGACCTTCGCGCCGAGGCGGCCGGCGTCGTAGGACTCCTTCGGAGCGACGTGCGGGTAGATCACCGGCAGCTCGCGCTCGCGGAAGACGCCGAGCAGCTCACCGATGCGCCCCACCGCGTCCCAGCCCACGTCGCCGCAGCTCGTCGGGTAGTCCGCGAGAGAGTCATAGAACGGCTTCGGCGTGTCGCCGACCGTGCGGTACTGCACGTCGATGATCAGCAGCGCCGGGCGCTTGCCCGTCCCGACGGGCTTGCCGAAGCCCGCGGTGGCGTAGCGTCGCTCGTCGTCATCGGTGATCACGTCGGCCCAGGGGCGGTACGGCTCGGTCATCGGGACACCCCCTGGGCGGCCAGGGCGGCGGCGCCGCTGTTCGGGCGGGAGACGTACGCGCCGGCGGCCTCACCGAGCGCTCCGTCGCGGACGGCGAACCGGCCGCGTACGAGCGTGTGCTCGACCGAGCAGCCGACCTCGAGCCCCTCCCAGACGGAGTACCGCGCGGCGCTGTGCTGGTCCTCGGCGCGTACGGTGAAGCCCTCCTCCAGGTTCAGTACGACCAGGTCCGCGTCCGCGCCGACGGCGATGACGCCCTTGCGGGGGTACATGCCGAACAGCTGGGCGGGCCGGGTCGAGGTCGCCTCGACGATCCGCTCCAGCGGCAGGCCGCGCCGCTGGTGCCCCTCACCGACCATGGACGGGAACAGCGTGCCGGTGCCGGGGAACCCCGCCGACGCCGACCAGATGTCCTTGTCCTTCGCGGAGAAGTGGCGCGGCACGTGGTCGGAGCCGATGACGTCGACGCGGCCGTCGGCCACCGCCGCCCACAGCGCCTCCCGGTCGCCGACGGTGCGCAGCGGTGGGTTGACCTTCGCCCGCGAGCCCATCGAGGAGGTCTCGTCGAGGGTGAGGTAGTGCGGGCAGGTCTCGACGAACAGGTTCGGGTAGTGCGCGCGCTGCCGGGTGATCGCGTCCAGCGCGGCGGCGCAGGTCGTGTGCACGGCGTACACCGACGCCCCCAGCACGCTGGCGAGGTACGCGACCCGTTGCAGCGCCTCGGCCTCGACGAAGTCCGGGCGGGTCCTGTTCCAGGCGTCCAGCCCGGCGTCGGCGGGCTTGTCCATGCTCTCCCGCAGCTTCCAGACCAGCTCGATGTTCTCCGCGTGCGGGTCGGCCATCGCGCCGTTCTCCGCCACCGCCATCAGCAGGTCGTAGAGAAAGCCGTCGTCGTTGCCCGGCAGCCCGAGGTAGGCGCCCTCGTTCCCGCGGAAGTTCATGAAGAACTTGAAGCTGGAGACGCCGAACTCCTCGACGTAGCGCGGGATCGCGGCCACCTGCTCCTGGGAGACCAGGCAGAAGTGGAAGCCGAAGTCGGTGTACGCGTCGGCCGCCATGACGTCGTGCGCCGCGGTGAAGCTCTCCTCGTACGGCTTCGGGCTCATCAGGTAGGCGAGCATCGTGGTGACACCGCCCGCGACCGCCGAGGCGGTCTCCGGGGCCACGTCGTCGGCGGTCTTCGGCACGGTGATGTCCTGGCCGAGGTGGACGTGCGCGTCGATCGCGCCGGGCACCACGACCCGCCCGGTCACGTCCAGCACCTCACGCGCCGGCGCCGGGTCGGCGCGCTCGACCAGGGCGGCGACGCGTCCGTCGCGCACGCACACGTCCACGGCCGTGCGCCCCAGACCGGGCAGTACGACGTCACCACCGGTCAGCCGGAGGTCGTATTCCGTCATGTTCGCTCCTCTCATCTTCTCGGCGCTCAGCCGGCGTACCGCTCGTTCATCGCGTCGAATGCGTCTTTGCGGACCAGGCTCTGCCGCTCCTCCCAGCTCGCGATGCGGTCGCCGAGGGCGAGGCTGTCGCCCTTCGCGCGCAGGTCGGTGAGCGCGGACCGCATGCCCTTGATCGCGGCGCGCATCGCGGTGTTGGCGTAGAGCACCACCGCGAAGCCGTACGCGGCCAGCTCGTCCAGGGGGGTGATGGGCGTGAGCGCGCCCTCGACCATGTTGGCGACGTGCGCGCCGGGCACCCGCCCGGGAATCTCCCGCAGCTCCTCCCGCGACCGCGGAGCCTCGACGAACGCGATGTCGGCGCCCGCGTCGAGGTAGCGGGCGGCGCGGTCGCACGCCTCGTCCATCCCGGACACCGCGCGGGCGTCGGTGCGCGCGATGATCAGCAGATCGTCGTCCTGCCGCGCGTCCGTGGCGGCATGGATCTTGCCGACCATCTCCCCCGCGTCGATCACGGCCTTGCCGGTGAAGTGCCCGCAGCGCTTGGGCGCCACCTGGTCCTCGAGCTGGACCGCGTTCGCGCCGGAACGTTCCAGGGAGCGGATCGTGCGCCGCACGTTGATCGCGTTGCCGAAGCCGGTGTCGGCGTCGACGACCAGGGGAAGCTCGACCGCGTCGCGTACGGCGGCGACGTGGTCGGCCAGCTCCGGGAGCGACAGCAGCCCGACGTCCGGCGCGCCGAGGTAGGTGTTCGTGATGCCCGCGCCGGAGAGATACACGGCCTCGAAGCCGGTCTCCTCCAGGATCCGCGCGGTCAGCGCGTTCGGCGCGCCCGGCAGCAGCAGGGGCCGTCCGGGCTCGATCCGGGCGCGGAGCCGGGCATTGAGATTGTCGCTCACCGGGAACCTTTCCGTGGTCGTGTGAATGGGAGGGCGCGCCGCCGTCAGGTGTCGCCGGGCGACGCGTCGAAGATGCGCAGCGCGTTCTCCAGCGACCGGTACAGGTGCGCGCGCATGAGGTTCGCCGCGGCCTCACCGTCGCCGGCGGCCACGTGGTCGACGACGGCACGGTGCTCGTCGTACGCGTGACGCGCCCGGCGCGGCTGCTGTCCGGAGCGTGACCGGGCGAGGTGGATCTGCTGGTGCACCTCCACCGTGGCGGACAGCAGGATCTGGTTGCCGGTCAGCGCCACGATCCGCCGGTGGAAGTCGAGCTCCTCGGGATAGGGGCGCTCGTCGTCGGCGGCGAGCATGTCGCCCGTCTCGTCGAGCAGACCGCCGACGTCCGCGACGTCGTCGGCGGTCATCCGTTCCGCCGCGAGGCGTACGGCGTGCGTCTCCAGGGCGATGCGCAGTTCGTACAGGTCGCGCAGCTCGTCCGCGTCGAACGTGCGCACGTACGCTCCGCGGTGGCTGACGATGCGCAGCAGCCCCTCGCTGGCCAGGCGCTGGATGGCCTCGCGCAGCGGCCCGCGGCTGATCTCCAGGGCGCGGGCCAGCTCCACCTCGTTCAGCCGCTGGCCGGGCTTGAGCCGGCCGGACAGCACCATGTCCCGGAGCACCTCGACGCTGCGTCCGCTGAAGGTCTGCGCCCGCCGCTCCAGCGGGCCCGGGAGGTGACTGCTCGACATTTCGGTCCTCAATCGTCGGTCGGTGTCGTCAGGACGTCCGCAGGGACGTACCGGCGGATTCTCGCAAGCTGAAGGTCGTCGCGAGGGTGATGAGCGCGGTACCGGCGAGGAACCAGGCCGGGCACAGCGGATCGCCGGTCTTGTTGATCAGCCACGTGCAGATGTACGGCGCCGTGCCGCCCACGGCCATGCTGGCGAGGTTGAAGCCCAGCGCGATGCCGCTGTAGCGGACCCGCGCGGGCAGCATCTCGGCGAACGTGGAGAAGGCCACGGCCATCAGCGCCGACTCCGGGATGCCGAGCACGATCTGGGCCAGCACGGCCAGCGCGGTGCCGTGCGCGTCCATCGCCATGAACCCGGGGAACACCAGCACGAGCGTCGCGATGGAGGCGCCGAAGAAGATCGGCTTGCGGCCCACCCGGTCCGACAGCGCACCGAACACCGGCATCAGCACGCACGAGACGGCCAGCGTCGCGATCGTCGACCAGAAGGCGGTCAGCGCCGAGAAGCCGCCGGTCTTCTGCAGATGCGTCGCGGCGTACACGTACACGACGTAGTAGGCGGCGAACAGCAGCACCGAGAGGCCGAAGGTGCGCGCCAGCGCGGCGCGGTTGTTCGCGAAGAGCTGGACGACCGGGGCCTTGGCGACCTCACCCCGCTCGGCGAGGTCGATGAACTGCGGCGAGTCCTCCAGCCGCGCGCGGATCCACAGGCCGACCAGGCCGAGCGGCAGACCGATCAGGAACGGGATGCGCCAGCCCCACGCCTTCATCGTCTCGTCGCCCAGCACCGTGGTGAACAGGGTGACCACGGCCGAGGCCAGCAGTGCGCCGGTCAGCGCGCCGAGCTGCGTCGTGCTGCAGAGCAGGCCGCGCCGGTGCGGGGGCGAGCACTCCGCGACGTACGAGGCGGCGCCGCCGATCTCGCCGCCGCTGGCCACACCCTGGACGCATCGCCCGAGGACCAGCAGCACCGCCGCGAACGCGCCGACGGCGGCGTAGCTCGGCAGGACCCCGATCGCGAACGTGGCCAGCGCCATGGCGATGACAGTCGCCGCGAGGGTCTTCTTCCGGCCGATCCGGTCGCCGATGTGACCGAAGATGAGCCCGCCCAGCGGGCGCAGCACGAACGCCGCCGCGAACGTCGCGAACGTGGCGAGAAGGGCCGCGGCCGGATCTCCGTGCACGAAGAAGACCGAGGCCAGCGACGCGGACAGGTAACCGTAGATGCCGAAGTCGTAGTACTCGATGATCGAGCCGACGGCCCCGGCGAGGATGACCCTCCGGTCGATCGCGGGCGCCGGTCCGGCGGGGGCGGGGGCGGGGTTGGGACGGTAGGGGGACGGGTCGACCTGCATGGTCACTCCTGGGGGGCGGGAGCGCACGGGCGTTCGCATCCGATCCGGCCGCCGCGGGCGGCGCGGGCCGATGCGGAGAGGGGGACGAGGCAGGCCGCACGAGATCGTCGACATCGCGGAGAACCCGGACCCCAATACGTCCGGATTAGGACGTGCGACCATCGAAGCTGCTCAGAGGCCTTCTGTCAACAGTTAGCAGTCGACAGGTCCCCTGCGACCTGAGGTTCGGCCCCCTCGGGCCGTCGTCGTTCCGCGAAGGACCGTGGCGCGGTTCGGCATTACCACGTGGGCTCTCGGGGTAGTCGATGCGACATGACGCGCTGTTCGACCGTGCCCCGCAGAACCGACCACGTGGTCGTGGTCGGTGCGGGGCTGTCCGGGCTGGCCGCCGCGTCGCACCTGTGCGGGCGCGGCCGTGCCGTGACGGTGCTCGAACGCGACGGGGTGCCCGGCGGCCGGGCGGGCCGCCTCGACGTCGGCGGCTACCGGCTCGACACCGGACCGACCGTGCTCACGATGCCGGACATCGTGCGCGACACGCTGGCGGCCACCGGCGCCTCGATGGACGAGCGGCTGCCCCTCATCCGGCTGGACCCGGCGTACCGGACGTTCTTCGCCGACGGCACGTCGCTCGACGTGCGCACCGACGCCGAGGCGATGACCGAGGCGGTCCGGGCGTTCGCCGGGCCCCGTGAGGCGGCGGGGTACGCGCGGCTGCGCGCCTGGCTGACCCGGCTGTACGAGGTCGAGTACGCCGGTTTCATCGCGGCGAACGTCGACTCGCCGCTCGGCCTGCTCACCCCGCAGCTGGCCCGGCTGACGGCGCTCGGCGGCTTCGGGCGCTGGGAGAACGCCGTCGGCCGGTTCCTGCGCGACGAACGGCTGCGGCGCGTGTTCACCTTCCAGGCGCTGTACGCCGGGCTGTCTCCCCGCCGGGCGCTCGCCCTGTACGCGGTCATCGCCTACATGGACACCGTCGGCGGCGTGTTCTTTCCCCGCGGCGGCATGCGGGCGCTCCCCGATGCCCTCGCCGGCGCCGCCGCCGACGCGGGGGTGGAGTTCCGCTACGACACGCGCGTCACCTCGCTCGAACGCCGCGGGCGCCGCGTGACCGCCGCGCTCACCGACGGCGGCGACCGGATCCCGTGCGACGCCATCGTCCTCACCTGCGACCTGCCGGCCGCCTACCGGCTGCTCGGCCGCGTCCCGCGCCGGCCCGCCCGCCTCGTCGCCGCGCCGTCGGCCGTCGTCGTGCACCTCGGCGTCTCCGGCGACGGGCGGCCCGGCGTGTCCGGCGACGGGCGGTGCGGCGCGGACGGCACCGCCCATCACAACCTGCTGTTCGGCCGGGCCTGGCACACGACCTTCGACGACCTGATCCGCGACGGCCGGCCGATGCGCGACCCGTCGCTGCTGCTGACCCGCCCGACGGTCACCGACGCCGCGCTCGCCCCCGGCGGGCACCAGCTCGTGTCCGTGCTCGCCCCGGCGCCCAACCTCGCCCGCGCCCGGCTCGACTGGGACCGGATCGGCCCGGCGTACGCGGAAGAGCTCATCGAGGCCACGGCCGCCCGGTCCGGCCTGAAAATGCGCATGGAGGACGTTCTGCACGTCATCACCCCCGCCGACTGGCGCCGCCAGGGGCTCCTCGCCGGCACGCCCTTCAGCCTGGCGCACACGTTCGGCCAGACCGGCCCGTTCCGGCCCGCCAACCTCCCCCGGACGACCGACAACGCGGTGCTGGCCGGCTGCGGCACCGTACCCGGCGTCGGCGTCCCGACCGCACTGGTGTCCGGACGGCTGGCCGCCGACCGGATCACCGGCGCCGTGCCGTCATGACCGAGCGGAGCGAGGAAATCGAGGACACGCGCCCGTGGTCACCCTCCCCGGCGAAGGAGGGCCCATGACCGAGCGGAGCGAGGGAATCGAAGACACGCCCCTGTGGTCACCCTCCCCGGCGAAGGAGGGTTCATGACCGGCCGGGAGCTCGACGCGGCCGGGATCACCGAGCCGTCCCTGCGGGAGGCCTACCTCCGGTGCCGGACGCTCAACGCCCGGCACGGCCGGACCTTCTTCCTCGCGACCCGGTTACTGCCGCCGTCGCGACGGCCGGCGGTCCACGCCCTGTACGGCTTCGCCCGCCACGCGGACGACATCGTCGACGAACCCGCGCCGGGCACCCCGCTCACGCGGATCGCCGCCGCGCTGGACCGGCTCGCCGCCAAGCTGGCCGGCGGCCTGCGCGCCGGGCGCAGCGACGACCCGGTGCTCGCCGCGGTCGTGGACACGGCGCGCCGGCACGGCATCGACGCCGGCCTGTTCGACGCCTTCCTGCACTCGATGCGGATGGACCTGACCGTGACCGGATACGCCACGCGGGCGGCGCTGCGGGAGTACGTGTACGGGTCGGCCGAGGTGATCGGGCTGCAGATGCTGCCCGTGCTGGGCACGGTCGGCGACCCCGCCGAGGCCGCCGGCGCCGCCGCGGCGCTCGGCCAGGCGTTCCAGCTGACCAACTTCCTGCGCGACATCGCCGAGGACCTGGACCGTGGCCGCGTCTACCTGCCCGCCGACGAGCTCGCGGCGTTCGGCGTCGACCGCGAGGTGCTCGCCGAATGCCGGCGGACCGGCCGGGCCGACCCGCGCGTACGGCGCGCGCTCGCCGACCAGATCGCGCGCACGCGCGAGGTGTACGGCCGCGCCCGGCCCGGGATCGACCTGCTGCACCCCGTCTCCCGGCCCTGCATCGCGACGGCCTGCACGCTCTACTCCCACATCCTCGACCGCATCGAGGCCCGCGACTACAACGTCTTCGACGGGCGCGTCTCCGTGGGCGTCGGCCGCCGGGTGGTGCTCGCCGGCGGTGCCGTCGCCCGCTCCCTGTGGGCGCGCACCCGGGCGGATGCGGTGACGACGGGCCGGGCACGGTGAAAGCGGCGGAAAGGATCGACATGGACCATCTGCAGTACCTGGCACTGCTCGCGGGGTGTGTGGCGGTCACCCTGCCGCTGGAGCTGTCGGGCAGCCGGGTCTACCGGCGGCCCCGGCGGCTCGCCCGCGCCGTGCTCCCCGTCGCCGCGGTCTTCGTCGTGTGGGACGTGATCGCGATCGCGGCCGGCGTCTGGTGGTACAACCCGCGGTACGTCACCGGCATCACCCTGCCGCTGTCGCTGCCGCTGGAGGAGGTGCTGTTCTTCCTCGTCATCCCGGTCTGCGGGGTGCTGACGCTGGAGACCGTCCGCCGCCTCGCCCCCCGGCGGCGCAGCCCGGCACGTGAGAAGGAGGACGTCAGGTGAGCGGCCTCGGGTACACCGTCCCGGCCGTCGTCTCGGTCGTGGCCGTCGTCGCGCTGGAGCTCGGGCGGCTGCGCACCGGGCTGTTCCGCAGCGGCGCGTACTGGATCACGATGGTGATCGTGTTCGCGTTCCAGACGGTGGTCGACGGCCGGCTGACCAAGCTGTCCGCGCCGGTCGTCAGCTACGACCCCCACCAGCTTTCCGGGCTGCGGATCCCGTTCGACATCCCGGTGGAGGACTTCCTCTTCGGCTTCTCCCTCATCACCGCGACCCTGCTCCTGTGGGAACACGCTCGGAGCCCCCGATGACCCCCCTCGTACGGCGGCGGGTGCCCGAGGCGTTCGACCGCGGCGCGGCGGCGTACGACCGGCTCGTCGGCGCCAACCCCGGCTACCACGCGCACCTGCGGCGGTCCGCCCGCGCGTTCGGTTTCGGCGACCGGCCGGTCCGCCTGCTGGACGTGGGCTGCGGCACCGGCGCCTCCACCGCGGCGCTCCTGGCCGCCGCCCCGAACGCCCGCGTCGTCGGCGTCGACGCCTCGGCCGGCATGCTCGCCCGTGCGCGCGCCAAGCGGTGGCCGGCCGGCGTGGAGTTCGTGCACGCCCGCGCCGAGGAACTCGCCGACGCCGGGATCACCGGGCCGTTCGACGGCGTCTTCGCCGCCTACCTCATCCGGAACCTGCCCGACCCGGACGCCGTGCTCGCCTCGCTGTGGTCCCTGCTGCGCCCCGGCGGCCGCCTCATCGTGCACGACTACTCCGTACGCGACCATCCGCTCACCCGGCTGGTCTGGCACGCCGTGTGCTGGGGCGTGATCGTCCCGGCGGGCCGGCTGACCACCGGCGACGCGGGCCTGTACCGCTACCTGTGGCGGAGCGCGCTGGAGTTCGACCGGCCACCGGAGTTCGCCGGGCGCCTGCGCCGCGCCGGCTTCACCGACGTGCGCGTCGCCACCATGACCGGCTGGCAGCGCGGCATCGTGCACGCGTTCGGCGGCCGGCGACCGGACGGGGCGTCATGACGGCCGGGCGCGCGCCGGGCGCCGACCGCCGCCGGGTGCACCATCCGCCGCCGCCCGGGGCGCCGAGCGCCGACCGGCTGTCCCGGCGTCCGCGGGCCGTGGTCGTCGGCGGGGGCATCGCCGGGCTCACGGCCGGCGTCGCCCTGGCCGAACGCGGCGTCGCCGTCGACCTGTACGAGCGGGAGAACCATCTCGGGGGCCGCGCGGGCGGCTGGGACGCCGCGCTACCGGACGGCACGCGCGTCGGCATGGGCCGCGGTTTCCACGCCTACTTCCGGCAGTACTACAACCTGCGCACGCTGCTGCGCCGCACCGACCCGGACCTCAAGCGGCTCACCGCCGTGCCGGACTACCCGCTCGTCGACGCGGAGGGCCGTACCGACACCTTCCGCGGCCTGCCCCGCACCCCGCCGTGGAACGCGTTGTTCTTCGCGCTCCGCAGCCCGACCTTCCGGCCGCGCGACCTGCTGCGCCTGAACGCCCGCGCCGCGCTGCCACTGATCGGCGTCAGCGTCCCCGGCACGTACGAGCGGCTGGACCACCTGGACGCCGAGACCTTCCTCGCCCGGCTGCGCTTCCCGCCGGCAGCGCGTCACCTGGCCTTCGAGGTGTTCTCCCGCAGCTTCTTCGCTCCGCCCGGCCGGCTGTCCGCGGCCGAGCTCGCGGTCATGTTCCACCTGTACTTCCTCGGCTCGGCCGAGGGCCTGCTGTTCGACGTGCCCGGCGTGCCGCCGCCCCGGCTCTGGACGCCGCTCGGCGACCACCTCGCCTCGCTCGGCGGGCGCGTGCACACGGGCACGCCCGTCACCGCCGTACGGCCCGGCGGGTCCGGGTTCGCGGTGGACGTCGCGGACGGCACGGTGGACGCCGACGCCGTGGTCCTCGCCCTCGACGTTCCGGGGCTGCGCGACCTCGTCGCCGCCTCACCCGAACTCGGCACCCCGGCCTGGCGGCGGCGGATCGCCGCCCAGCGGACGGCGCCGCCGTTCCTCGTCCGCCGCCTCTGGCTGAACCGGCCCGTCGCCGCCGACCGCCCCGCGTTCCTGGCGACCGGCGGGCTGCCGCCGCTCGACAACGTCAGCGTGCTCGAACGCTATGACCGCGAGGCCGCGGCGTGGGCCGCCACCGCCGGCGGATCCGTGGTCGAACTGCACGCGTACGCGGTCACGGGCTCGCGTGAGGACGCCGCGGCGGGGCTGCTCGACCGTCTGCACGCGGTCTACCCGGAGACGGCGGCCGCCCGGGTCCTCGGCGAGTTCAGCGAATGGCGTGCCGACTGCCCGCTGTTCGCGCCCGGCACCTTCGCGGACCGGCCCACGGTGGCCGGACCGGTCCCCGGCCTCGTGCTGGCCGGCGACGGCATCCGCGTCGACCTGCCCGTGGCCCTGATGGAGCGCGCCGCCACCACCGGCTGGCAGGCCGCCAACCTGCTGCTGTCCGGCTGGGGCGTGGCCGGTCATCCGCTGACGACCGTGCCGCTGCGCGGGCGGCTGCCCACGCTGGGCTCACAGCGTTCGTGAGCGCAGGGCGTAGCGGCGTTCGGCGTAGGCCAGGTCGTCACGCCAGAGGCGGGCGGCGGCCCGGCGCATGGCCGGGCGGATCAGCGGGGCCAGGGCACGGGCGGCGGCGAAGCCCGGACGGCCGGACGTGGCGACCACCGCCTCGACCACCGCCGTACGCGGCCGGCCGTCGCGGCCCGGCCCCAGCGGCGTCGCGTGGGTCTCGACCACGCTGCCCTCACCTTCGCCCTCGACGATGCGCATCAGCACGGTACGGGGGTCCGGGCAGCCGAACTCCGCGAGCACCGGCACTCCCAGCCACGGCCCGACCCGGAACGTCACCCGCACCAGGAAGCGGTCGTCCGCCTCGTCCGGCGTGGACTCGACCCGCAGCCGGGTGAAGGAGTACGGGTGGAACCAGGCGCCGTGCCAGGGGTCGAGGCGGTTCGCGACCACGTCACCGGGTTCGCAGACGCCGACCATGCGGGCGACCGCGCCCACGCCGCCGTCCGGACGCGGCCGGGCGGCGGGCACCGGCGCGTCGAGCGGAGCCTCGCCACCGGCCCGGTCGTGGCGCACCCACACGAGCACCCCGTCGTCGTACGCGGGCAGGGTGCGCCACTCGTCGGTGCCCTCGGCGGGCAGGCGCAGGCCATGCCACCGGCACGTCAGGCAGCCGTCGATGACGCGCCCGTCGGCGAGCGGCGCGCCGAGATGCGGACACGCGCCCGGACCGGCCACCGGCCGCCCCGTACGGTCACGCCACAGCACGACCTCCCGGCCGGCGACCTTCGTGCCGAGCGGACGGTCGGCACGTACGACACGGCTCGACGCCACCACGAACCAGTTGCCCGACGGCCGCGCCTGGGCGCGCTTCAGCGCCGCCGCGATGAGCGCCGGGTCGGCGTCATCGACGGTCGGGGTCTGCGCCGACCACCGCCCTCGGGGCACGGTACGCAGCGGCCACCGCCCGGGACGCAGGGGCTGGTCGTCGGCCATCTCTCCACGCTCCCTCTCGCCGGAGAACCCACATGGCCAGTCTGCCCCGTACGGAGCGCGGGGTGTCATCGCGCGGACCGGCACGAGCCGGTCCGATCGGGCACGCCATTTCCGGCGTCGCGCTTCGCCGAGCCCCCCGCACGGCTCGGCGAAGCGCCGCCTCCTCCGCCGTCAGGCGGCGCCGAACCGGCTGCTCAGCTTGCGCTCGAGCACCCCGACGAGGGCGTACAGGACCCATGCCAGCAGGCAGAGCAACCCGAGGGAGATGATGACGAGCCGGACGTCGTCGTTGTCCTGGGCCTGTCTCTCCAGGTAGCCGAGGCCCGCCTGGGCTCCGATGAACTCGCCGATGACGGCCGCGGTCACTCCCTGCAGGATTCCGAGGCGCAGGCCGGCCGCGATCGCGGGGAGGCTGAACGGGAGATCGATCTTGACGGCACGGGCGATCGGGCCGATCCGCAGGATGCGGGCGAGGTCGTCTACCCCGGCGGGGACGGCGCGCAGCCGCATGCTCATGTTGATCAGGACCGGGTAGAAGGACACGAGGGTGATGAGCGCGATCTTGGAACCGATGCCCAGGCCCAGCCAGAGAACGATCAGTGGTGCGATCGAGATCTTGGGTGTCACCTGAGCGACGACGATCAGCGGCATCAGCACGCGCTCCAGGGGACGCAGGCGCGCGAACACGATCGCGGCGACCACCCCGATGGCGCCCCCGAGCAGCACACCCTGGACGACCTCGGCGAGTGTCTGCTCGATGTGCACCGTGAGCGCGCCCTGCCGCATGAGCGTCCAGCCGTGCTGGACGACGGCACCGGGCGACGGCAGTTTGTAGGCCGGTATGGAGAAGGCCGCGGTCACCAGCCACCACACCAGGACGCCGGCGGCGAGCGAGACCACGCCGACCGCCAGCGGCCTGCCCGAGGACAGCCAGGCGCCGAGCCCGCTACGGCCCGGGGCCGCGTCAGCCGAGCGCACTCGGCTTCACCACCAGGTCACCGGCCTTGAACGAGGAGTCGATGAGCTTGAAGCCGGCCTGGGCGTTGATCGCCTTCTGCCAGCGGGCCTCATCCGGATAGCCGAGACCGTTCTTCTCGGTGACGTCCGAATGCCAGAGCGTCTTGGCGAAGACATCCTTGACGATCGTGGTGATCTGCTTCTGCTGGCCGTTGAAGGTGGGCGCGTACTTCTTCACCGACATGTCCACGGCGGCGGCCGGGTTCTTCGTCGTGTAATCGATGCCCTGGTCGAGGGCGTCGTCGAAGGCCTTCACCGTTTTCGGGTCGTTCTTCACCAGGGTGGGACCGGCCACGACGACGTTGCCGAACGAGGGCAGGTACTGGTCGCTGAGGATCTGGCGCACGTCCACGCCCGCCGACTGCAGGGCGTAGTAGCGGAGCCGGGAGAAGACGATCGCATCGACCTGGCCGTTCTTCAGCGCGTCGACGATGGCGCCGGTGCCGATGGTCCTGACCTTCACGTCGCCGACGCCCATGTGCACGCTCTTCAGCATGGCCTGGAGCTGGATGTAGTTCGGGCTGCCCAGGTCGGTGACCGCGACCGTTCTGCCCTTGAGGTCGGCGGGGGTGTTGATGTGCGCGCCGGCCTTCGACAGCAGCGCGCCGATGCCCTGCTGGTAGGTGGTGTGGACCACGCGTACCTTGACGCCCTTGCCGAAGGCGGTGATGACGGTGTCGCCGTTCGGGAAGCCGAAGTCGACGTTGCCCGCGGCGACGTTCTTGACGATGTCCGAGCCCTGCGCGTAAGTGAAGTTCACATCCAGACCCGCCTTGGCGAAGTACCCTTGCTCCTTCGCCTCGTACAGCGGCGCGTAGTACGGGGCCGCCGTGCCGTCGATCTGGATGGTGACCTTCTTGGTGCCTCCGGGCCCGGTCTTCGCGTTCGAGCCGGAGGACGATGCGGGGCTGCACGCGGCCATGACGGCGACCGCCAGGAGGGCGGACCCGATCGCGGGCAGGTGACGCAGGTGTTTCTTCATGACTCTCCTTGGAAACGGGACGGCCGGGTCAGCGGTCCCAGCGCAGAATGCGCTTCTCCGCCAGCGAGATGAGGCCGAAGCCGAGCAGCCCGACGAGCACGGTGATGATGACGGCGGCGATGAGCATGGGGGTGTCGTTCGAGGTGTTGCCGAGGACCATCAGGTAGCCGAGCCCGCGCTGTGAGGACAGGTACTCCGCGAGAAAGGCCCCGGTCATGGCGTCGATGACGGCGATCTTGGCGCCGGCCAACAGCGCCGGCATCGCTGCGGGAATCTGGATGACCCGCAGGTACTGCCACCGCGGCAGGTGCAGCAGCCGGCCGAGCGTGGCGACGTCCGGCGACACGTCACGGAGGCCGAGCATCGCCGCGACCATCATCGGAAAGAAGACCAGCAGCAGGATCAGCACGAACTGCGAGGTGAAACTCAGTCCGAACCAGAGGACGAGCAGGGGCGCGACGGCTATCTTCGGAGCGGCCTGGAGCAGGACGACGTACGGGCTGAGCACCTCGCGGACGATCCGGGACGACCACAGGAGCCAGCCCAGCGCGACGCCGATGAGCGAGCCGCCGACGAAGCCACCCGCGATGTTGCGCAACGTGTAGGCGAGATTGGGCCAGAGCTGCCCGCCGGTGACCAGGTGGCCGGCGGCGGACAGCACGTCGCCGGGCGGGGGCAGGAGATAGCCGGGCACGTCCGCCCAGCGGACGTACAGGCTCCAGGCCACGACGATGACGACGACGTACGCGACCGCGCTGAGCGCGCGTACGCCGGTTCGGGTCAGGCCGCGGCGGCGTTCGGACCGACGCAGCGTCCGGTCGTCGGCGCGGCCTCCGCCGGACCGGCGGGTCCGCGCCGCGCTGCCGCCGGTCATTCCAGCTCCTGCCGGAGCAGGCCGGCGAACTCGGCGAACCGCGGCAGTTGGCGGGTCGTGGGGTTGCGGTCACGGGAGAGCGGAACCTCGTGCACGGCCTTGATCCGGCCCGGCCGCGAGGACATCACCGCGACCCGGTCCGCCAGATAGGTGGCCTCCTCCACGCTGTGAGTGACCAAGATGATCGTCTTGCGGGTGCTCTCCCAGATTCGCAGCAGGTCATCGTGCAGCCGGTCCCGGGTGATGGCGTCGAGCGCCCCGAAGGGCTCGTCCATGAGGAGGATCTGCGGGTCGTACGCGAGCGCGCGGGCGATGGCCGCACGCTGCCGCATTCCGCCGGAGAGCTCCTTGGGAAACGACTGCGAGAACTCCGAGAGACCGACGAGGTCGAGGAGGGTGCGCACCCGGTTCCGCCCTTCGGCGGACCGGTCGCGCTGCGCCTCCAGGCCGAGAGAGACGTTGCGCTCCACCGAGCGCCATGGAAGCAATGCCGGCTCCTGGAACACGAAGCCGATGTCCTTGCCGGGCCGTGGCTGCCGGGTCCATGACAACTCGCCCTGGAAGTCCGTGTCGAGCCCGGCGATCATCCGTAGAAGCGTCGACTTGCCGCACCCGGACGGGCCGATGAGCGCGACCACCTCACCTTCGGCGATGTCGATGTCCACGCCGTCCAGGGCCACGACCCGCTGGCGGTTCGCTCCGACGTAGGTCTTACGAACGCCCCGGAGCGAAAGAAACCCGGTCATCGGCTCGCCGTCTCTTCGGCTCGAGCCGGGCAGCGCCGGTCCGCGGCCACCGGCGGCCGCCGTCGCATCTCCCCTGACAACCTCACACGAATACCCCTCGGTCTTTCGAGCCTCTCCGCGTACGGCGCGGAACCGCATCATTCCTGGGAACTTCCATAGACGGAATGCATGCTTCCACCAATGGAGTGACACATCGTGCTGCCCATTCCGGACACTGTCAAGACCGGTCTCATCCGTAACATGCTGGACATACGCCAGCTTCTGCGGCTCAGCCACACCGGAATTCCGCGCCACCCGGGGCATTGACGTCACACTGAGCAACGATGCAAACTTCCAGATCTGGAAATCTGCCATCCACATCTGGAGGACATCTGATGTCCCGTAGCGCCCGGGATCCCTGGCGGGACGGCACCGCCCCGCACATCCCGGCCCGCCTGGGCACCCTGCCTCGGGTCTGTCTGCTTCCCGGAGACCCGGCCCGTGTGGACCTCGCGTCGGCGGTGCTCGCGGACTTTTCGATCGTGGGCCAGAACCGCGAGTTCCGGCTCGGCGTGGGACGCCTGCGGGGCACGCCGATCGCGGTGTGCTCGACCGGCATCGGCGGTCCGTCGGCCGAAATCGCGGTCGTCGAACTCGCCCGGCTGGGAGTGACGACCGTCCTGCGCACGGGTGGCATGGGCGCGTTGCGGGAACGGATCGCGCCCGGGTCGGTGTGCGCGGTGACGCGTGCCGTGCCCGGGGGCGGAGCCGCGGCGCCGTACGCCGCGGGGACGGGCGGCCGCGCGGCCGACGCCCTGGTCCTGCGCTGTCTGCACGCCCAGGCCGACGCACTGGGCATCGCGCTGACGGACGTCACCGTCGCATCGTCCGACTCCTACTACCTGGGCCAGGGCCGACCCCTTCCCGGGTACGAAGAGGAGGCGGCCACGCGGTACCGCGCGCTGCGGGACCTCGGCGTCGACGGCGTCGACATGGAGGCGGAGACCGTTCTGGCAGTGGGTGCGGCGATGGGGCTGCGGGCCGGCGCCCTGCTGGTGGCGCACGCCAACCGGGCCACCGACGCCTGGCTGGAGGATTACGAACCCGCGCAGGTCGCCATGCTGAGGCTCGCGGCGCACGCCGCGCGGTCGCTGGCGGAACCGGCCCCGGCCGGCTCGGCGTGACTAACCTTCAGGGCTGATGCGCGTAGGCCGCACCACCGGTACACCGGACGAGGCGAGGGACGCGGCATCGTATGCCAATTGAACAAGCATCACCAGGTGAACGGATGGCTGAGCATGCAGGTTCTCACGCGAGCGCTACGAGTGATCAAGACGCTGGCGGCGAGCCGGCAGGGAATGACCTTGCAGCAACTCCATGAGGAGCTCCAGATCCCCATCGGCAGCATGCACCGCGTCCTCGCCGCCCTCGCCGAGGAGCAGTACGTCACCAGGTCGCCCATCAACCGCCGCTACTTCCTCGGACCCGCCTCGGCCGAGCTCGTCGGGATCTCCTCCGCGACGCGCGGAACGCTCGTCACCCCGCCGGCACCCGTGCTCAAGGCGGCTCAGGAGAGCGGCGAGACGGTCTTCCTCACCGAGATCGTCGGCCTGCGGCTCGTCTGCGTGTCCCTGGTCGAGGCCCGGCATCCGCTCCGGCTGTTCGTCCAGGTGGGACAGGAGGTGCCCCTTCACGCCGCCGCCTCGGCCCGCAGCATCCTGGCGTTCCTCCCGGAGGAGGTCGTCGAGACGCTGTTCCGCGAACGGGACCTGACGGCGTTCACGACGGGGACCCTTCGCTCCCTCGAGCAGGTGAAGAGCCATCTCGCGCAGGTACGCGCGCAGGGGTACGACGTCTGTGAGAACGAGTTGGACGAGAACGTCTGGGCGGTCGCGGCACCGGTGTTCGCCTCCACCGCGCAGGCGGTCTCCAGCGTGACGCTCGCCGCGGCCGGCAACCGGATGCGCGACCCGATCCAGCGCACCAGGGCGACGGAGATCGTGCTGCGCACGGCGCGCACTCTGTCCGAGGAACTCGGCTACACGGGCGGGTTCTCGAACCTTCCGGAAACGCCGGAGGCCGCCGGGGCCGGCGGCGAAACACCCAGCCGCTGACCACCGACCGGCGCCGCGCCGAACTGCTCGCCGGCTGTTGGGGCGCCCGGGTGCAGGTCTTCCCTGAGGCCCGCATGGCCGGTCCCGCCCCGTACGGAGCGCGGGTGTCAGAGCGAGGTCGGCGCGCTACAGTCGGGGAACTCGCCGTGCCGCACGAGGTCTCGCGGTCGGCGATCGCCCGGCAGTCGAAGGCGCTCGATAAGGGACGGCTCATCCCCCGCTCCCGACGTGCGACCGCACGGCTCAGGGCCGGGCTCCTCACCGATCTGGAACCCGGGAAGTGATGTCGTCATGGGCAGGCTGATCGTGTCGGCGCAGATGACGGCGGATGCCGTCATGGACCAGAACGACCAGTGGTTCGATGCCGAGCGCGAGTCCGAACAGCACGGTGCCGACCAGTTGCGCGCCGCCGACGCGCTCCTGCTCGGCCGGGAGACGTATGAGTTCTTCAGCTCGGTGTGGCCGACGATGACCGGAGACCCCGGCGGCTTCGCCGACCAGATCAACGGCCTGCCGAAGTACGTCGCCTCACGGACTCTCCAGGGGCCGCTCACCTGGAACGCACGCCTCCTCGAGGGTGACGTTCCGGAGCGCGTCGCCGAACTCAAGCGGGAGCTGCCGGGCAACCTTCTCTCGTACGGCTTCGGTGAGCTGGCCCACAGCCTGGCGTGCCACGGGCTGGTCGACGAGGTCAGGTTCTGGCTGCACCCGGTGGTCTGGGGCGAGGGGCTGCGCCCGATCGAGAACGGCAGGTCACCGGTCCGGATGCGCCTGATCGGCGCCACGACGTTCAGCTCCGGGGTCGTGCTGGTGTCGTACCAGCCTCTTGGCGGCTGAGCCCGCGTTCGACTGGCGTGGATGACGGCGCTACCGGTTTCATTCAGGTTGACATTTCTTCACGTCAACGGTTCTACTGATGACCGTGTCCACTGTCATGGAAACCACCGCGGCCCCTTCCACAACAGTCAACCCGATCTGCGCCGCGCCATTCCGGACCCAGGTGGATTTCGCTCGCGTCGGCTCGATGACCGTGGCCCGGGTTCGCGGCGTTTTCCCGCGGACCTCGCGTGAGGTGCACCGCGTCATCTCCGCCGAGCGCGACCGGTTCGCGGTGGTGTTGCACCGGAGCGGGACCGCGCAGGTGGCGCAGGACGACCGCCGCTTCCCGGCGAGGGCCGGCGACCTCGTCGCCCTCGACACCGGCAGGCCGTACGAGCTCTCGGTGACCGGCGCCTGCGACGTCGTGGTGGTCGAACTGCCGCACGGCATGCTCGGCGCCAACGCCGACCTCGTCGGCCGCTACGTCGCCACCCCGCAGCGGTGCGACCGCGGCGCTTGGGCGGTCCTCGCCGCCTTCCTGTCGAGCCTGGGTGATCGCATCAACGGACTCACCGACATGCCGGACGTTCACCTGGCCGACGCCCTGGTCTCCCTGGTCGTCGCGGCCTTCGCGGAGCCGGCACCGGAATCGGCGGACATCGGCGACGACCTGACCGACCGGATCCTCGCCCACACCCTCGCGAACCTCGGTGACCCCACCCTGTCGGTGGACTCCGCCGCGCGTCACCACGGCATCTCCCCGCGCTACCTCCACCAGCTGTTCCGGCGGCGCGGCCTCACCTTCGCCGCCTGGGTCAGGCGCGAACGCCTCATCCGCATCCGCCGGGACCTCCTGGACCCCGCGCTCGCCACCCGGACCACCGCGGTGATCGCCGCTCACTGGGGGATACGCGACCACGGGCACCTCAGCCGGGCGCTGAAGAAGGAGTTCGGCCTGACCGCCGCCGAGTTGCGCCTCATGGCGCGGGGCGAGCGGCAGAACACCTGACCTCGCGAAGACCCACGGAACCCAGACGGAACGGCGCGCGCCGCCATGAGGTCCTGGTCGCCGTCCGCGTCGAAGCCGCCGAAGTAGATGGCTTCAGCGTCCAGAACCAGCCAGGCCTGCTCTACGGTGAGGACTCCTTGTCCGCCGGCGTGAGGTAGCGGAAGCCGATCCAGGTGAACCCGTCCAGGTGCCGGAAGTTGCCCCGGATCACGTCGTCGGGCAGCCGGGCGAGCCAGCGGAACCGCTTCTCGTCCTGCCGGCCGAAGCAGCCGGGGATGTGCGGCGTCCTCGTTCCGACGTCGGCCGGGACGCCGTCGTCCGGCCGGACGCCGAGCGCCTCCAGCGAGTCACTCGCCCGGTCCAGGACCCGGCGCGCCCGGGCGAGGTCGCCGACCGCCAGCAGGCCCCGGCCGAGCGCCCTGGTCGCGTGCGCCCGGCGCAGCGGCTCATCGTGCTTCTCGAACAGGGCCACGGCCCGCGTCGCGCACCGGACGACGGCGCTGCCGTAGCACGCCGGGCAGATGCTGAGGTAGAGAGCGCCGAGGTCGAGCAGGGCCACGGCCTCGCCGTGGTGGTCGTCCCGCTCCCGGGCCAGCCGGAGGGCGTGGCAGAGGTGCCAGATCCCGCAGGCGCCGTACAACACCGGGTTCCAGCCCAACAGGACGAGCGCGAGGTTGATCCGGGCCCGCATCAGGCCTCCGGCGTCCTGAAGCTCTTCGAACACCTCGATGGCACGCACGAGCGACGCGGCCGCCTCCTCGTACTCCTCCCGCATCCGCAGCGCGTCGCCCAGCGCGCAGAGCGACTGGGCGGCGCCGAGCAGATCGCCGGCGTCCGTGCAGATGCGCAGGTCGTTCCGGTGGCACTCCACGGCCTTCGCGTGGTCACCGGTGTTGAAATACACGAGACCGAGGTTGTGCCAGGCGTTTCCCTCGGCCGGGCGATCCGGGGCCAGGTCGAGGGCCCGCCGCAGCTGCCGCTCCGCCTCCTCGTACCGTCCGGCGACCCGGCAGGCGTTGCCGAGCGACAGCGCGGCCGGCGGAACGCACTCGGGCTCCAGGTGCTCCGCGGCGTCGAGGGCCAGACGGGCACAGGCGATCCACTCGTCGGCGTGGCGGCGGAACTCCAGGTAGCGGGCGAGCCTGATGGCCGGTTCGTACGCCCGGCGCCACAGCCCCGCCTCATGGGCGGCCGTGACCGCGGCGGCGACGTTGCGGTGCTCGGCGTCGAGCCAGTCCAGCGCCTGGGCCCGGGAGGCGAACCGGTTGACGTGGAAGAGGCGGAGCGTGCCGGGGGCGGTGAACCGCCGGTCGGCGTCGGTGGTGGCGCTCTCGTAGTGCTCCAGCAGCCGGTCCAGCGCGTCTCGGTGTTCCGCGGCGTCGGCGCGGACGTGTTCGGTCGCGTAGACGCGGACCAGGTCGTGCAGATCCCACCGGCGACCCGGGCGTCCCTGGACCAGGTGCAGACGGGTCAGGCCGGCCAGGAGGCGTTCGGCCTCCGGCGGCGTCCGGTCGAGCACCGCGGCGGCGGCCTCCGGCCCGAAATCCGGGCCGGGGACCGCGCCGAGCAGGTCGAAGGCCCGTCGCTGCTCGGCGCCGAGGCGCGCGTAGGAGAGGTCGAACGCCGCACGGACGCCGAGGGGACGACCCTGCTCGTCGACGTCGTCGTACCGCAGCCGGTCGAGCCGGTCGCGCGCCGCACCCAGCGCGGCGACCTCGTCGGCGAGCGGCCGGTGCGGGTCGTCGAGGAGCAGTGCCGCGACGATCCGCAGCGCGAGCGGCAGCCGCCCGCACAGCGCGGCGAGCCGCTCCGCGTCCTGCGGGCACGCCGTCACCCGGTCGTCGTCCGGAAGGGTGCTCCGCAGCGCCCGGTCGAGGAGGCGCACGGACTCCCCCGCGTCGAGCGGCGCCAGGCCGATCCGGTGCACCGCGAGTGTGGACAGCGTGGTGCGCGACGTGATGATCACGTGGTGCGGCGGGTCCGGGAGCAGCGGCGAGACCTGGCCGGCGGACGCGGCGTTGTCCAGCACGATCAGCAGGGGCCGGTCCGCCGAGGCGGCGAGCGCCGTCCGCCACCGGCCGACGGGCTCGGGCGGAGTGCCGCCGGGGTCTGCCACACCGAGCATGCGCAGCAGGCGTTCCGCCGCGTCGCCGGCGTCCAACGGCCGGTCTCGGCCGTACCCCCCTAAGTCGAGGAACAGAGTGCCGCCGGAGAAGCGGCCGGCCCGGTGCGCGGCGCGCACGGCCAGCGCGGTCTTGCCCACGCCGCCCATGCCGGTGACCACCGTGATCGCCTGGTCCGCGCCGTCCAGGCGCTCCGCGAGCTCCGCCAGGGCCGCGGCGCGGCCGGTGAAGCCCGCCGGGTCGGGCGGCAGCGTCATCGGAACCGGCCGTGGCGGCGGGCCGCCGGCGGCGCGGGGCGCCCTCGTCCGGCGGGGCCGGCCGCCGCGGTTCGCCCGCTTCTGCGCGCGAGCCCGCGCGAGCGCGTTCTTCCACCCGTCGGGGAAGTACGCCGAGGGATCGCCGCCGCGCTCGCGCACCTCCTCCCGGAGGTAACCCACGATGTGGGAGAAGGCGCGCTCGGACCGCTCCGAGGGGATGTTCGTGCCGGTCAGCCAGCCGTGGATGGTCGCGTCGCTGGTCGTGATGGGCGGCTTCTGGGCGCGGCAGTGGCGTACGAGACGGTCGAGCGTCGGGCGGCCCGCCGCGTGGTGGAGCGACCTCAGCTCGGCGGAGAAACGCTCCACCGCACCGCCCGTACCCATCGGCTCCCCGCCTCGCCCGGAAAATCGGAAATCCGCTGCCCGACCAGGGTAGTCGCGGCCCGCCTACCTGACGCCGGTTCGCCGGAAACGTCCCAGACAGGGCACTCATGGGATCCCCGCCGGGGCGTCCACCCCGGCCCGTTCCCGGGAGGTTCTCGATGCACACACTGCTCCGTCACGTGTACGCGGCGGGCGGCGCCGCCGGCGTCCTCTACGCGCTGACGGTCGCCGTCACCGCCATCACCTCCGTCGCCGCCCCCACGCCGCGGCGCCGCAAGGACGCGCGGACGACGCTCCGGCTGCTCCTCCCCCGCGGCGACACGCGCCGGCACCCCGCCCCACCCCGGTGAGACGGGGTGCGGTCAGTCCCCCGGGAAGCGCAACTCGGCGATCTGGAGGAAGCCGTCCGGCGTGCCCGGGGCGCGGCTCGTCAGGTCCAGCCGCACGCTCGTGGTGCGGACCGGATCGAAGGTGATCGCGGTCGGCTGGTTCGAGCCGGTCGCCCACGTGATGCTCAGGTGCCGCACCGGGACGTACCGGCCGCCGCGCAGGTACGACACGGCCACCGACGCCGGCAGCGCGCGCCCGGCGCCGACGGTGAAGTACGGCGTGACGCCGCCGAGCGTACGGGTCTTCGGCCAGGTCACCGACACCCACTCGCGCGGATGCGCCAGGCTGAACGCCGGCAGCAGCGCCGTGGCGTGCTTGTCGTAGTAGTTCGACCAGCCGCCCGAGGCCGTGTCGCCGTCGAGCATGGCGGCCGGCAGCGTGTCGGGCGCGCCGGAGTAGCTCGCGTCCGCGGTCACGGTCGCGGGAGGTGCCGGGGCTGCCCGCACCGGCACGGGTGCCGGTGCGGTCGCGCCGGGTGTGCCGCCGGTGGCGTGGATGACCGTGGACGCGGGGCGCAGGCCGGAGGCGGTGACCGTCACCGTGATCGGGCCCGGCGCGGTCCCCGACCGTACGATCGCCAGCGCCTTGCCGTTGAACGCCGAGCGCACCGGCGCCTTGTAGTTCTCCGCGCTCTCCTCCTCCCCGTTGTCCAGCCCGGCCAGCGAGCCGCCGGTCACCGTGAAGTGCAGCGAGTCGTCCGCACCCGGCACGGTCACGCCGTGCGCGTCGACGACGTCGGCGGTGACGTAGGACAGCGACCGGCCGTCCGCGGCGATCGTCCGGCGGTCCGGCGACAGGCGGACCGTGTGCGGCGCGCCCGCCGTCTTCAGCACGTCGGACGCCACGACCTTCCCGTTCCGGGTGGCGACCGCCTTCAGCGTGCCGGGCTCGAACGGGACGTCCCAGGTCAGGTGCAGCTTGCCCGCGCTGCCGTTCGGGCTGGTGTAGCTGCCCGGGTACGGCCCGGAGGTCACCGTCTTGTCGTCGTGGGTCGCCTCCGTCGTCTCCAGGTATGCCCGGCCGTCCGTGGTCGTCTTGTGGTCGAACCGGCGGACGCCGAGTGACCGACCGTTCAGGAACAGCTCCACTGTGTCGGCGTTGGAGTACGCCCACACCTGCACGGGCTCGCCGCGCCGGTGGTCGGTCCAGTTCATCGGCAGCAGGTGGACCATGGGCTCGGTCGTCCACTGGCTGCGGAACAGGTAGTACATGTCCTTGGGGAAGCCGGCGGTGTCCACCGCCCCGAAGAAGGACGACTTGACCGGGAACACGTTGTACGGCGTGGGCTCGCCGATGTAGTCCATGCCCGACCACAGGAACTCCCCGGCGTACCAGCCGCGGTCGCGGTCCTTCTTCAGCCCATACTCCCCGCTCATCGTCCACGAGGCGAGGTTGTTGTCATAGGAGGAGGTTCCGCGCTTGCCCGGGGTGTAGTTCTCGCCGGTGTTGAGCTGCTGCGGGTCCTGGTAGACGCCGCGCGTGGAGGTCTCCGAGGACGACTCGGACTCGAAGAAGAACTTGTCCGGATAGCGGGCGTGCAACGCGTCGATCGAGGCCGCGGTGTTGTAGTTGAGGCCGATGCCGTCGAGCATCCGCAGGATCTGGTCCTGGGCCGATCCGGGCGCCGGCACGCTGCGGTACTTGTCCGACCCCATGACGATCGGCCGGGTCGTGTCGACCGCCCGGACGTCGGCGATGAGCCGCCGCGCGATGGGCACGCCGACCTCGACGGAGGTCGAGTCGGGAATCTCGTTGCCGATCGACCACATCACGACGGCAGGTGAGTTCTTGGCCGCGTTCACCATCTCGGTGATGTCGGCGTCGCTGTTCGCGTCGAAGAACCGGCCGTAGTCGTACTTCACCTTCGGCGTGTGCCAGGTGTCGAACGCCTCGACCATCATCACGATGCCGAGTTCCTCGCAGACCCGCACCATGGCCGGCGAGGGCGGGTTGTGCGAGGTGCGGAAGGCGTTGACGCCCATGCTCTTCATGATCTTCATCTGCCGGTACAGGGCGTCCTCCGTGACGGCCGCGCCGAGCGCGCCCCCGTCGTGGTGCAGGTCGACGCCCTGCAGCTTCATCCGCTGCCCGTTGAGGGAGAAACCGCCGTCCGGGCTGAAGGTGGACCAGCGGACGCCGAAGCGGGTCATGGTCGTGTCCACCGTCCGGCCCGCCACGACGACGTCGGTGCGCAGCGTGTAGAGGTACGGGTGGGCGGTGGACCAGAGGGCGGGATGATCGACACGCAGGTCCGCCGTCGCGGTCCCCGAGGTCACGCCGGAGGAGCCTCGCGCGACCGTACGGCCGCGGGCGTCCCGTACGGTCGCGACGACCCGCGTGTCCGCGGTCGCGCCGGCGACGTCCGTACGGGCCTGGACGTCCGCGTAGCCCGCCTTCACGGTCTTGGCCAGGTCCGGCATGGTGACGAAGACGCCGTGCCGCTGGACGTGGACCGGCGCGGTGACCGTGAGGTGGACGTCGCGGTAGATGCCGCTGCCGGAGTACCAGCGGCTGCTGGGGAGCTGGTTGCGCACCTCGACCGCGAGCACGTTCGGCGTCTTCCCGTCGGTGTGCGCGAGATCGGTCAGGTCCACGTCGAATCCGGTGTAGCCGTACGGGTGGGCGCCGACCTGCCGGCCGTTGAAGTAGATGACCGAGTCCATGTAGACGCCGTCGAACTCGGCGGAGATCTTCCGGCCGGCCATCGAGGACGGCAGCGTGAAGGTCTTGCGGTACCAGCCGAGCCCGCCCTGCAGGAAGCCGGTGCCGCTGTTCGTGCCGCCGTCCGGCGTCGGGTCGCGCTCGATGCTCCAGTCGTGCGGAAGGTCGACCCGGCGCCACGAGGAGTCGTCGTAGCCCGGATCGGCGGCGTGCGCGTAGGCGCCGGTGGGATCGGTGACGCCTTCGGGGTTGACGAGGGCGAACCGCCAGTCCTGGTCGAAATCCACACTCCGTCCGGTGTCGGCCACATGTTCGGCCGCGGCGGACCTCGGAGGCGGCGCGGCGGCCTGTGCCCTGGCGGGAAGGGCGGCGAGGACGAGCGACATGGCCACGAGCAGCCGGGCGGCGGTGCCGGCACGGAGGTTTCCGGACATCGGTGCCCTCTCAGCGACAGAAGGCGTCTCTGTTCGATATCCCGAACAGAGGATCGCTTTGCGGACCTTGACGATCTATAAGTCAGGACGATCAGTCAAGAGCCGGGGCCGAGGGTGGTCGCCGGGTCCATCGGGCGCCGCCGCGCGGCCCCGGTGCCGGACCGGACGGTGCTCAGGCGGTCTGCCCCTGAATCGTCGCCGGGCGCTTGGCGCGGCGGAACAACTCACGCGGGGTCCGGCCGCCACTGAAGCACCACAGGGCGATGACCGGGTCGCAGATGGCGCAGCCCAGGGACGAGCCGTGGTCGAACGGGAGGATGGGGTGTCCATTGAGATGGTGGACGATGTCCCAGGCCGTGTGCAGCAACCAGCCGATCCCGATGAACGTCCACGAGTCCAGGCCACGGTAGGCGACGTAGACGAGCACCGCACTGAACGCCGGCTCCCAGACGCCCATGCCGCCGCCGCTGAGGTACGTCGCGCCGGCTCCGGCGATCATGAGCGCGTTGACGCGCTGCCGGTGCGGTTCGCGGATGAGGGACATGAGCAGCGCGTAGGCGATGCCGATGCCGACCGGCGCGATGTAGTGGAGCATGTGCCATTCCCCTGAGGTTCGTCCCGCCGCCGGCCCGACGATCCGGCTGCGCATGGATCGTCAAGGTACGCAGACGGCGCGGCGGCCCCCAGTGGCGTGAGTGCCACGTTCCAACGGAAAATCGCCAACCGTACGAGCGGGTCCGGTCAGGCGTCCTCGCCGCGCAGCAGCCGCTGCAGGAACGCCTCGTCCTCCGGGCTCAGCGACGACACGAACCTCGCCAGCACACCCGCGTGATCATGCCGGCGGCTCAGCAGGTCGGTCATCGCCCGGGCGGTGTGGGAGGCCTCGTCGACGGTGGGAAGGTAGGCGTACCCCTTCTTCACCGGGCGGCGGGAGACCAGCCCCTTCCGGTGCATCCGCGCCAGGGTGGACATCACGGTCGTGTACGCGAGCCGGTCGTCGAGCCGGCCTCGCACCTCCGCCGGCGTCATCGCCCGCCCGCCCGTCCAGAGCACGGCCAGCACCTCGTCCTCGAGCATTCCGGGCTGACGCCGGACGCCACCGCGGGTGGACCGCTCGGCGGAAGGCTCGGGCGCGGGGGGCTCAGCACTCATTCCGCCGAGAGTACTCTCCGGTAGTACTACCGTGATAGTCGTCGCCGTTTGCCGACCGGACCTGACCTGCCCCGATACCGCGTCGAGGAGCTTGTCGATGGCGACCGTCGCGATGAGGATCGCGGACCGCAAGGTCACCGGATCGCGCAGCACCTCGAGCGCGGCCTCGCACCGGAATCACTACGATCGGTTGGTCATGTGACGTACGCGTTCCTGCGGCGGGGACGTGAAGACGGGCGGATCGAGTGACGGAACGCACCGCGGACGGCTGGCGCGACGGCTACGTCCCGGCCGAGCTCAACGGACTCATCGGCCGCCGGCAGCTGCTCTCCTCGGTGAAGGCGCGGCTGTCCGACCCGCGTGTCCGGCTGCTGTCGCTGACCGGGACCGGCGGCACGGGCAAGACCCGGCTCGCGATGCGGCTGGCGAACGAGGCCCGCCGCGCCCAGCCCGACGGCGTGTGGTGGGTCGACCTCGCCTCCCACACCGACCCGGCCTCGGCCGGCCGGGTCATCCTGGACGCCCTGCCCGTCGACGACGTGTCGGCGCGGGAGCCCGGCGACGTCCTGGTCGCGGCGCTGAGCAGGCGGGCGGCCCTGCTCGTGCTCGACAACTGCGAGCACCTCATCCGCACGCTCGCGCCGCTGGTGGTCCGCCTCCTGCGCGACTGCCCCGCGCTCCGGATCATCGCGACCAGCAGGGTGCCGCTCCGCTGTGAGGGCGAGCACGTGATCGACGTGCCTCCGCTCACCGTCCCGGCCGACCCCGAGCGCGCCGTGGTGACCGAGTACGAGGCGGTACGCCTGTTCGAGGCGCGGGCCTCCGCGGCGCGCGCGGACTTCGCGATCACGCCGCGGAACGCGGCCGACGTCGCCCGCCTGGTGGCGATGCTGGACGGCATCCCGCTCGCCATCGAACTCGCGGCGCCGCTGGTCCGGGTGATGTCCGTCGCGGAGATCGTGTCGATGCTGTCGGGGTTCCGGCTGCGGACGCTCTCGGAGGACATGAGCGCCCCGGCCCGGCACCGCACCCTCTGGGACAGCTTCGAGTGGAGCTACCAGCTCTGCTCGCCGGCCGAGCGGCTGCTGTGGGCCCGGCTGGCGGTGTTCGCGGGCGGCTTCACCATGGAGGCGGCGATGGCCGTCGCCGCCGACGGCGAGATCGAGGCGGTCCAGGTGCCGGTGGTCCTCGGCGAACTGGCCGCCAAGAGCATCGTCGTCGCCGACACCGACTCGATTCCGACCCGGTACTCCATGCTCGCGACCGTACGGGAGTACGGACTGGCCCGCCTCGGCTCGCGCACCGGGGACCTGCCGGACCCGGAGGGCCGGCCCGCGCCGCCGTCCGGCGACGAGACGGTCGCACACCGCCGGCTCAGTGCCTACTTACTCGACCGCGCCGAGTGGTACAGCCGGCACTGGTACGGGCCCGACGAGGCACGCTACCTGGGAGAGGCCCGCCAGGACCTGCCGAACCACCGCGCCGTCCTGGACCGGTGCGCCGCCGCGACGACGCTGGAGGAGGCCGAGGTCGGTGCGCGGCTCGCCTCCGCGCTGACCGCCCTGCGGCTGTGGTTCTTCGGCGGCACGCTGGGCGAGGGCATGCGGGCCCTGTCCCGGGCCGAGGAGGCCCTGGCCGGAAACGCCGCGGCCGCCCCGCTCCGGCTGACGGTGCTCGCGCAGGCGGGCTGGATCGCGCTGTGCCTGGGCGACGAGGTCAACGCCGAGACCCTGCTGCGCCGGTGCGGCGCGCTGGCGCCGGCGGTGTCCGGAGGAGACGAGGCGGCGTTCGCGCTGGCCGCCCACCGTTTCCTCACCGCCTCGACCGACCTGTTCGTCCACGGCGACCCCGCGGCGCTCATGCTGTGGGCCGCCGTACGCGACGAGCTGGCCGCGATGAACGACACCCGCCTGCTGCCCATGGCCGAGATGTTCCACGCCATCGCGGCCGCCTTCACCGCTCCGGCGCCGGAGGCGTTCGCCATCGCCGACCGGCACCTGGCCGACACCCGCGCCCGGGGCGCGACCTGGGCGGCCTCCTGGGCCCAGTGGGCCCGTGCCGTGGCCGAGCTCCGCCACGGTGACCCGCCGGCCGCCGCCGCGATGTTCCGGTCCGTGCTGCGCACCCAGTGGGACATCGGCGACCGCTGGGGGTCGATCTGGGGCGTGGAGTCGCTCGCGTGGTGCGCGGTGGCCCGCGGTCACCACGAGGAGGCGGCCGTGCTGCTGGGCGCCTCGCGAAACATGCAGCAGGCGCTCGGCGTGGCCATCCACCGGCTGCGTCCCTGGCTGGAGGCGCACACCGCCTGCGTCGAGCAGGCGCGGCTCGCCCTCGGCGACGCGGCGTACGACGAGGCCGAGGGGCACGGCGTGGAGATGGAGTTCGGCGCCGCGGTCGACCTGGCGCTGGGCCAGCCGTCCACGCCCCGGTCCGGCGCCCCTTCCCGGCAGCGGTCGGCGAACCGGCTGCTCAGCGACAAACAGCGCGCCGTGGCCGAGCTGATCGCCGAGGGGAAGACGGACAAGCAGATCGCCTCGGTGCTGTTCCTCAGTCCCCGTACCGTCCAGTCTCATGTGAGCGCCATCCTGCGCCGCCTGGGGTTCACCGGCCGGGCGGAGATCGCGGCATGGGTGGTCGAGCAGCAGGGCGGCACGGCCTCGCGCCCGTGACGGCCCGGCCGCCCCAGGCCCTACCGCACGGCGAGCCGGCGGTATTCGGGCAGGGTGATGTTGCCCGCCTTGGCGAACTGCTTGGCGATCAGCGGCCGCATCGGCCAGCGGGTCATCCAGCGCATCGAGGCGGCCCGCATGCGGATGGCCAGGGTGCTGGACGGCGCGTAGCCGGAGGCGCCGCCCGGGGGCAGCTTCTGCGCCTCGGTGACGTACGGGCGCATGATCTCGTCGTAGCGCGCGAACGCGGCCCGGTGGTCGCCGGTCGCGGCGAGTTCGCCCGCCAGCACGTACGCACCGACCAGGGCCAGGCTGGTGCCCAGCCCGGTGAGCGGCGTCGGGCAGTAACCCGCGTCGCCGAGGAGCGCCACGCGCCCGCGCGACCAGCCGTCCAGGTGCACCTGTCCCATCGGCTCGAAGAAGAAGTCCGGCGCGGTCTCCATCCCGCGCAGCAGCCGCGGCACCTCCCAGCCCGTGACGCCGGCGAAGCGGCTCGCCACCAGGGTCCGCTGTGCACCGAGGTCGCTCCGGTCGTAGGCGAGCGGCGGGGACCGGAAGGCGAGGGCGGCCTTGACCTCCCCGGGGATCCGGCCCGGCCGCGCCGACGCCACGCGCCCGCCCGGCGCGTTGAACATGCGGTACCAGCCACCGAGGTCCATGCCCTCGTTGATCGTGAACCAGGCGTTGTAGAGGTTCAGCGGGCGGACGCAGTCCGCCTCGGAGCCGAAGGCCAGCGCACGCACCACGGAGTGCATGCCGTCCGCACCGACGACCAGCCCGAACCGGCGCGAGGGCGCCTTCTCGAACGTCACGGTGACGCCGTCGTCGTCCTGGTCGAGGCCGGTGATCGTGTCGTCGAAGACGTACTCGGTGTCCGGCAGTGTCGCCTCGTACAGAACGCGGGCGAGGTCGCCGCGGAGGATCTCGATCTCGGAGATGATCCCCTCGCCGCCGAAGGCGTCGGCCGACATGGTCCCCTTGACCCGGCCCTTGGCATCGACCATCGCTATGCCGTCCTGCTCGACGGCCGCCGCACGCGCCTGGTCCATCAGTCCCATGCGGATGATCACCTCGCGGCCGGCGCCGCGCAGGTCCACGGTCTGCCCGCCCGGACGGGGGGCGGGGGCGCGCTCCACGACCGTGACCGTGAAGCCCGCCGCGCGTAGCCAGTACGCCACTGCCGCTCCGGCGATCCCGGCGCCGGAAACGAGAATCTCGGTGTTTCGCATGACCGGAATGTACGGCGTACATAAGCTGCACTGCAAGCGCGTTGACCAGCCATATCTCATTTGGTGCACTAGGGCGCTAGGCGCACGGTGCGCCCGGGGAGAAGGCGGTCACGGGCATCGGCGCAGCATGGCGGCTAGGGTGGCGGCGCCGCAGGGTGCACTAGTGCGGAGGTGGTTCGGTGGAACAGAGATCGACGGAACAGAGCCCGGGAGAACAGAGAGCGTCGCGTTCGGGCCGGATCGTGGCGGAACTGCGGCAGCGGATCGTGACGGGTGAGCTGGCGCCGGGCGACCGGGTGCCCTCCACCCGGGAGATCACCCGGCGGTGGGGCGTCGCGATGGCGACCGCCACGAAGGTGCTCACGCAGCTTCGTCACGAGGGCCTGGTCCGCGCGGTGCCGGGAGTCGGCACGGTGGTGGCGACCGACGCGGGCCCCGCGCCACGGCCCACCGCGCGGCCGAGCGGGTCGCGGCCACGCCGGCGGGGCGGGGACGAAGAGGCGGCGCCGGCCCGGATCGTCGCGACCGCGATCGCCGTCGCCGACGCGGAGGGGCTGGCCGCGGTCTCGATGCGCCGGGTCGCCGCCGAACTCGGCATGGCGACGATGTCGCTGTACCGGCACGTCGCGGGAAAGGAGGACCTGCTCGCGCAGATGATGGACGCGGCCTTCTCCGAGCGGCCGCTCCCCGACGATCCGCCGCAGGGCTGGCGTGCCCGGCTGGAGGTCGCCGCCCGGACGCTGTGGGCGATGTTCCGCCGTCACCCCTGGCTCGCGCCCGCCCTCTCGGCCACCCGGCCGCAGCCGATCCCCAACGGCATTCCGTACACCGAATGGGTACTCGGCTCGCTGGACGGCCTCCTCGACCTGCAGACGATCCTCACCGCCCACATCGCGCTGTTCAACTACGTGCGGGGCCACGCGATCAACATCGAGTCCGAGGCGGAGGCCGAGGCTCTCAGCGGCATGGACGCCGAGGAGTGGATGGACACCCAGGAGCCGGAGCTGTGGAAGATCCTCGCCACCGGCCGGTTTCCGATCTTCGAGCGGCTCGCCACGGAGGGGTATGACTTCGACCTCGACGACGTCTTCGACTTCGGCCTGCAGCGTTTCCTGGACGGCATCGCCGCCCTGGTCGGCGAGGCCCCGGGCGCGGTCAGCGGTGGAACTCGATGAGCTCGACGAGGCTCTCGACGTCGACGTGGGCGAGCGCGGCCGCCGCCGACCGGTAGTAGCCCTGGCCGAGACCCGGAGTCCCCGGGCCGAGGAGCACCCGGCGCCACGAGACGCGGATCCACTGTTGCGGGCCATGACCCCGATCGAGACGGATCACCTCGACGCGCCGCCCGTACCGATCGACCATGACACTCACCGTGACAGCGTACGTGACCTGCACGAATGCCGGTCACCGGCGACCAGGCGCCGGTCGCCGCACCCGGTGCCCGGGCGCGGCGCCGCCAGGCGCGTAGCAGGCATACCGTCACACGGTGGACAATGGGCGTTCTCTCAGCGCACCGACCCCAGCGCACCGACCGCTCCCCGGAGGCGACCATGCCGGATCCCCGACCACTACGGCCGGACGATCCGGAGCGGCTCGGCGACTACCGACTGATCGGCCTGCTCGGTGAGGGCGGTCAGGGTGTCGTCTATCTCGGCGAACGGATCGACGACACCAAGCCGTCCGAGACCGACTCCTCCGACGCTGAGACGGCCGACGGCGAGGACGGGACGGCACGCCCGGAGCGGTTCGCGATCAAGTTGCTGCGGACCCACCTGAGCGGTGACGAGCGGGCGCGGCGCTACTTCGCCCGCGAGCTCGCCGCCGCGCAGCGGATCGACCCCTCGTTCACGGCCCACATCGTCGAGGCCGACGTCGAGGGCCGCACCCCGTACATCGTCAGCGAGTACGTCGACGGCCGCGCGCTGTCGGACATCGTGCGGGAGCGGGGCCCGCTGTCCGGGGCCGAGCTGCACGACCTCGCGATCGGCACGCTGCGCGCGCTCGCCGCCATCCACCAGGCCAACGTCGTGCACCGCGACTTCAAGCCGAGCAACGTGCTGCTCGGCGCCGGCCGGCCACGCGTGATCGACTTCGGGATCGCCCGTGCTCTCGACTCGACGATGTCGATGACGAGCGGCATCGTGGGCACGCCCGCGTACATGGCGCCCGAGCAGCTGAACGGGCACCGGCTCACGCCGGCGGTGGACGTGTTCGCGTGGGGCGCGACCATGGTCTTCGCCGCCACCGGCAGGTCGCCGTTCGGCCACGACTCGATCCCGGCGACGATGAACCGGATCCTCAGCGGCGACCCGGACATCGGCACCATCGCGAGCCCGCTGCGCGAGCTGGTCTGGTACTGCATGTACAAGGACCCGGCGCACCGGCCCACCGTGGCCCGGCTCCTGACCGACCTCGGCGAGGCCACCGCGGCACCGGGTGTTCCGAGCCCGGCTCCGGCGCCCGCGCCGCGGCCGGCCGTCCTGCCCGCGCCGGCCTCACCGTGGGGCGCCGGGCCCGGCCAGTGGGAGAGCGGCTGGCAGAGCCTTCCCCCCGACGCGCCGCCGCCGTCACAGTCTCCGTGGGGCGCTCCGCCGCGGGACACGACGCCGCCCCCACGGGTACGGAAGAACCGCCGCTGGGTGCCGGCGGTCGCCGCGTCCGTCGGCGTCGCGCTGGTGGCCGCCGCATCGGTCGCCGTCGTACGGCTCGTCCACGACGGCGAGCACCCCGATCCGGGCCCGACGGAAACGGCCGTTGCGGCGCCGGCCGCCGACGCGGCGCTCACCAAGGTGGTCAACCCCTCGACCGCCAAGGGCGGCACGCTGAAGCTCGCGCAGGCCGATGACTTCGACTCGCTCGACCCCGCCGACATGTACTTCGCCGGCTCGTGGAACATCAGCCGCCTGTACGCGCGGTCGCTCCTCACCTACCGGGCCGGAGCCGGCGCGGCGGCGCTGCGCCCGGTGCCCGACCTGGCGAGCGGGCCCGGGCAGTCCAGCGACGATCTGAAGACCTGGACCTACAAGCTGCGTACCGGCGTGAAGTTCGACGACGGAACGCCGGTCACGGCCAAGGACGTGCGGTACGCGGTCGCACGGACGTTCGCGACGGAGGTGCACTACCTCGGCCCGACGTACTTCCGCCAGATGCTCGACGCCGGATCGTACGCCGGGCCGTACAAGGACCACGACCTGGACGACTTCCACGGCGTCACCACGCCCGACGACCAGACGGTGGTCTTCCACCTGAAGAAGCCGTTCGCCGACTTCGACTCCCTGGCCGCCCTGCCGCAGACGGCACCGGTGCCGGCGGCCAAGGACGACGGCGCGCAGTACAAGAACCATCCGGCCTCCACCGGGCCGTACAAGTTCGAGTCGTACTCGCCGGGGAAGTCGCTGTCGCTGGTCCGCAACCCGGCGTGGAGCCCCGACGGCATCCGCACCCAGCTGCCGGACCGGGTCGAGGTGCAGTTCGGCCTGGCCGCGGACGCCGTCGACCAGCAACTCCTGGGCGGGCGGGCCGAGCTGAACCCGAACGGCGTGGGACTGTCGGACGCCGCCCGGGCCAAGGCGCTCGCCGACCCGAGCCTCACGAAGAACACCGACTCGCTGACCAGCGGATACCTGCGTTACATCGCGCTGTCGACCAAGGTCGCACCGTTCGACAACGTGCACTGCCGGCGCGCCGTGCAGTACGCGGTGGACCGTACGGCGGCGCAGACGGCGGACGGTGGCCCGCAGGGCGCCGAGATCGCGACGAACCTGGCGCCGCCGGTTCTCGTGGGCCGCCAGAAGTTCGACCAGTACCCGGCGAGCGCCGACAAGGCGCGGCAGGAGCTGGCGGCGTGCGGCAAGCCGTCGGGGTTCAGCGCGACGATGGCGATCCGGCAGGACCGGCCGAAGGACATGGCGGTCGCGGAGGCGGTCCAGGGGGCGCTCCGGCGGGCCGGCATCTCCGTCAAGATCCAGCCGTACGACGCCGCCCGCTTCTACACCGAGTACGCGGGCAAGCCGTCGTACGCGCACGCCCACGACCTCGGCATGATCCTGTCGGTCTGGGGCCCGGACTTCCCGACCGCGGCCGGCTTCTTCCCGCTGCTCGTCGACGGCCGGCAGATCCTCCCGACCGGCAACAACAACCTGGCCGAGCTCAACGACTCCACGATCAACGGGCTGCTCGACCAGGCGGACCAGGCCAAGGACCAGAAGACGCGTGAGGGCCTGACCGCGCGGATCGACCAGGCGGTGATGGCCACGGGCGCGATCGTGCCGCTCGTGTACGACAAGGTGGTCCTCTACCGCGGCACTCGGCTGACCAACGCCGCGGTCAGCCCGGTGTACGTCGGGTACGACCTGGCCACCGCCGGCGTCGGCTGAACGCACCGCGCCGACAGGGCCGGGTCAGTCGTCGTCGTCCTTGTCCTTGTCGCGGTCCGCCGCGGCGAGCTCGTCCACGGCGACGGCCACGGCGAGGACCAGCGGCACGTCCGGGTGGCCGACCTCGATGCCGTAGGTGTCGCGGATCCGGAACCACTTGCGCGAGGTCGTGGCGACGGTGCCCTCGTCGCTCTCGATCTCGTAGTTCTTCTCGATGAGGTCGCCGGTCGCGGTCCACTCCTGCCCGTCCGCGAGCTCGATCGTCATCGAGTGCCGGATCGGGCTGAACAGCTTCTTGCGGACCTTGGCCACCGTCTCGCCGTCGCGTTCGACGACCATCGTGTCGCGGATGCTGACCATCTTCTTGCGGATGACGGCGAGGACCTCACCGCCCGGCCCCTTGAGCTCGAACGTCTGGCGGAGCCGCAACGCCTTGCCGTCGACCAGGAAGGCGCGCTGACCCGTCTCGTCCTCGACCCAGAAGTCGTCGCCGATCCCGAACACGCGCTCGCGCATCATGAACTTCACGCCGCCTGGCATCCCCGGGATGAAGCCGGGCAAACCGGTGACCGCCGCCGCCGTGACGCCGTGACGCCGCCGTGACGCCGAGGGCGGCGCATTCGTCACGTCCGCGATCCGGTCGCGACATCGGATGATCATCTGAAATTCGGCGCACTGGCCGAGCATTCAGGGGCTTATGCCGCATTACGTGCGGTTTTGACCGACTCGATGAGGATCATCATGTGCCTTGACGGACCTTGTGAGCACGGCGGGGCCGCCCCGCCCGCGGCCGGCCACCACGACAGCACCGGCACGCTCGACCGGCGGCGGCTGCTGATGGCCGCCGCGACCGGAGTCGCGCTCACCCTCGCCCCGGTCTCCTTCGCCCCGGCGCGCGCCGACGCCGGAACGCCGAAGGGCACACCCGCCGACGGCGACGTCACGCGTACCGTGACCGGGCGCCTGGAAACCGGCGCGGCCGGCTTCGTCCACCTCCCGGTCGAGGTGCCGGAGGGCGTGCGGAAGATGGCCGTCGAGTACTCCTACGACAAGCCGCCCGTGCCGGCGGGCACGCCCGGCAACTCACGCCGAACCACCCGCCGACGAGGGCCAAGGGCCGGGGCCGCGCCTGGTACCGGGGTGACGGCCACCTGCACACCGTGCACTCCGACGGCAGGCGGCTCCCCGCGGAGGTGGCCGCCGGGGCGCGGCAGGCCGGGCTGGACTTCATGGTCTCGACGGATCACAACACCTCCTCCTCGCACGCGGTCTGGGGCGAGTACGCCGGCGAGGACCTGCTCATCATCACCGGCGAGGAGGTCACCACCCGGAACGGCCACTGGCTGGCGCTCGGCCTGCCCGCCGGCGAGTGGATCGACTGGCGGTACCGCTCGCGCGACGACGCCTTCGGCCGGTTCGCCCGGCAGGTGCGCCGCTCCGGCGGTCTCGTGGTGCCCGCCCACCCGTACTGTCCGTACATCGCCACCCAGTGGAAGTTCGGCTACGCCGACGCGGTCGAGGTGTGGAACGGCCCGTGGACCTATGACGACGAGTCCGCGGTCGACACCTGGGACGCCCGCCTCGCCGAGGCGGTGCGCACGGGGAGCCGCTGGCTGCCCGCCGTGGGCAACAGCGACGCCCACAGCGAACCGCAGGTCATCGGACTGCCGCACAACGTGGTGTACGCCGACGACCTGACCACCTCCGCCATCATGAGCGGGATCCGCGCCGGCCGTAACTGGATCGCCGAGTCGTCGTCGGTACGGCTGACGTTCACCGCCGGCGCCGCCGGGCGGCAGGTGGGCATCGCCGGGACGCTGACCGCCCGCGCCGACGATCCGGTCGACGTACGGCTGGAGGTGGCCGGCGTACCGAACGGCACCGTCCGCCTCATCACGGATGAGGGTCAGATGCACCAGGAGTCCCTGCCCGCCTCCGGCACCGGCACCGTGGTGTGGCGGACGACGACGTCGCTCGCGGCGTACGTGCGGGCCGAGGTCCGCCACCCGATGACCGACGGCAGCCCCGGCAAGGGCAACACGATGGGTCCCGCCCTGGTCTGGGGCCCGATGGCCGCCCTGACCAACCCCATCTTCCTCAAGCGCGCCTGACCTCCTCTCCGCCGACGGCCCGGGACCTCCACCCGGGCCGTTCGCATTCGCACGGGCGGCCCGCATGGCGACCGAGCGTGAGAGTACGAGCACACGACCTGGTCATTTTGCTCTTGCTTTACCCTTCCTTCGCCATTTTCGGGGCTGGTGGCCATCGGGCGCTGATGACGTTCTCGCAACGTCCCTTCCCCGCAGAGGAGAACTCTTCATGACCTCATCGTCGAGGCTGATCCGCCGAGGCGCCGTCGCCGTCGTCGCCCTCGGGGCGCTGACCGCGGCGGCCCTGCCGACGTTCGCCTCCGGTGGCGACAGGACCACCGCGGTCCGGGCGGCGGTCCAGGGCGGGAAGGCCCGCAACGTCATCCTGCTGATCGGCGACGGCATGGGCGACTCGGAGATCACGATCGCCCGCAACTACGCCAAGGGCGCGGCCGGCCGGCTGGCCATGGACACGCTGCCGCTGACGGGTGAGTACACCACGTACGCGGTGAGCAAGACCGACCCGAGCAGGCCCGACTACGTCACCGACTCAGCCGCCAGCGGCACGGGCTGGTCGACGGGCCACAAGACCTACAACGGGGCGATCTCCGTCACCCCGGACGGCAAGGCGCAGCCGACCGTGCTGGAGCTGGCCCAGAAGGCCGGTTTCCGCACCGGCGACGTCACGACGGCCGAACTCGGCGACGCGACCCCGGCCGTCCTGGCCGCGCACGTCGCGGACCGGTCCTGCGAGGGACCGGCCGACATGGCCAAGTGCCCGAAGCAGGACAAGGTCAACGGCGGCCCGGGCTCGATCTCCGAGCAGCAGGTGCAGACCGGAGCCGACATCTACCTCGGCGGTGGCCGGGCGCGGTTCGCCCAGACGGTCAAGGCGGGGCCGTACAAGGGCAGGACCGTCATCGACCAGGCGAAGGCCGCCGGTTACAACGTCGTCACCGACACCGCCGGGCTGTCCGCCGCCAGGCCGGACCGCAGACTCCTCGGCCTGTTCGCCGACGGCAACCTGCCGCTGGAGCAGACCGGTCCCCTGGCCAAGGCCGGCGGCACCGAACCGTCCCGCTGCGCGCCGAACGCCGAGTTCACCGGCCCGCACCTGACCGACATGGCGGGCAAGGCGCTCCAGCTCCTCGATGCCCAGACCAGGCACGCGAAGAAGGGCTTCTTCCTGCAGATCGAGGGCGCGTCGATCGACAAGCAGGACCACGCCGCCAACCCGTGCGGCCAGATCGGTGAGCACATCGAGTTCGACAACGCGGTGAAGTCCGCGCTCGACTACGCACGTCACCACGCCGACACGCTGGTCGTGGTCACCGCCGACCACGGTCACACCAGCCAGATCATCCCGGTGGAGGCCGACAGCCCGGGCCAGACCGCCACGCTGATCACCGCCGACGGGGCCGAAATGAAGATCAACTACGCGACCACGAAGCCGGGCGTCTCCCAGGAGCACACCGGCACCGAGGTCCGCATCGCCGCGCAGGGCCCGCAGGCGGCCAACGTGGTCGGCGTCACCGACCAGACCGACCTGTTCCACACCCTGAGCCGCGCCCTCGGCGTCGGCCGCTGACCTCCGCCGGGCCGGTCATCCCACGGGGTGGCCGGCCCGGCCGGACGCCCTAGCGTTCCCGCACCCAGGCGGCTGCCCGGTGCACGGTGGCCTCGTCGACTTCGGGCGGCCGGTAGCCGCGCTGCCGGATGGCCGCGAGCAGGTCCGGCTCGGGCGCGATGCCGTACCGATCGGCGAAGTAGGCCAGGCTCTCCGACCACACCCAGGTGCCGTCGGTGTGCAGGTTCAACGGGACGACCTCCGGCCGGTCCGGGTCGAACGGGTCCGGGTCGTAACCCCACGCGACGGCCACCAGCGGCGCCTCGGTGAGGTACCGGACGAGCGCCGCCCGCTCCTCGGTCTCCAGCCCCGGTCCGGCCAGGGCCGCACCGCCGCTCGCGTCCTGTGGCACGTCCACCGCGCGGGCCAGCCGGAAGCCGTCGGACGGGCACGCCGCCGCGCGCCACTCGGCGACCAGTCGCTCGGCGGTGTCGTCGTGGGCGTCCCGCGCCGCGGCGACGACCGTCTCCCGCAACCGGCGCAGCGACGCGCTGTCGGGCCGCAGCATCGCGGTCAGCTGATCGGCCTCGGCCAGCGCCTGCCGGACGCCGCCGGCGCGGATCAGCGCGTTGCAGCGCCGGATGCGGGCGCTGATCAGCGAGTCGACGACGTCCGGCAGCCGGCGGAGCCGGCCGTACCCGGCGATGATCGAGGCCAGCTCGTCGGCCACCTCGGCCCACCGGCCCTGTTCCTCCCAGCGCAGCGTCGACACCGCCCGGATGTGCAACCGCTCCCACCGCCGCACCGCCCGCCGGTTCAACCACGGCGTCACCAGCCACATCGCCGCGCTCCTCTCACCGTCCACCGCAGAGCCCAGGCCCGGCCCGGCGCGCCGACGCACAGCGTCGTCCCGTCCTCGCCCACCGCCGAACGGTACGCCGACGGCACCGGCGCGGGCCAGGTCACCCGCCCGGCGCCGCCGGTACCCCGCCCGGCCGCTCCAGGGCGGCCACGAACCGCGGCCCGGACACCACCCCGGTCCGCAGTGGTCAGGTCGCCTCGTCCGCCGGCGCGATCCACACCACGTAGTCGTAGCCGCCGGCGCCGTCCACCCGCACCAGCCGCCAACTCGCGGATCCGACCTGGAACCGGTCCCCGGCGCGCAGCGTGAGGTCCCGCTCGTCGCCCCGGTACGGCGCGACGGTCAACTCCACCTCCACCGGCCGGCCACTCGCGGGATCACTGACGTGGCCGACGCCGATCCGCCCGGTGTCCACGTCGTACGCGCGGCCGTGCCGCAGTCCCACCGGGCCGGTCATGCGCGCTCTCTCCCGCCGAACACCGTCATCGGCCACCCACGTCACCTGGTCCCGGCCGATGCCGGTGGCCCCGAGGAACGCGGCCAGGACGGCGTCCGCCGGCTCGACGCCCCGCACCAGCAGGCCGGTGCCGGGCCGGGACGAACCGACCTCGCGGGCCAGGGCCACCGTCGGGCCGTCCGCCAGGCGCAGTACGACCATGTCCACCGCCGTACCGGCCTCCGTCACCCGCTCGAACAGCACGCCGAGCAGGTTGCCCAGCCGAACCGTGGACAGCGCGAGGTGCGCGACCGGGCGTACCCCCGACGCCCCCCAGGCGGACCGGCCGACCTGCTCGTAGCGCCACTCCGGCCAGGGCCGCAGGTCCTCCAGCCGGCGCCGCAGCCGGGCCAGGAAGTCGCGGAAGTCCGCCTCGTCCCGACCACCGGGGGCCAACTCCGTCAGCCGCACCGTGCCGGCCAGGCCCTCGTCGATGGCGGCGGCCACCCGATCCGGCGGGTCACGCAGCATCCTGGTGTGCAGGATGGCGTCCGCGGTCTTGACCACCACCGACTCGCCCAGCACCGGTTCGAACCGGACGAACTCCAGCAGGTCGGCGACCCGCTCGGCCCATCTCACGGTCATGGCCGCACCTTAGCCGGGCGACGGCGCGCCGTCTTCGGTCACCGCGACGGCCACCCGCCGTCCGGCATCCCCACCACCGCTCAGGCGGCGGTCTCGAGTCCCATGTCCGGGCCGAAGGCCTCATAGTGGATCCGCTCCGCGGGGACGCCGCGGTCGAGGAGCTGTGAGCGGACGGAGCGCATGAACGGCACCGGTCCGCAGAGGTAGGCGCGGGAGCCGTCGGGGATCTCGATCGCCGACAGGTCCGCGAGGCCCGTACGGTCCGCGGGCCACGGGCCCTCGGGGTGTTCGTACCAGACGTGCGCCTGGGCGCGCGGCAGCTTGCCGACGCAGGTCCGGAGTTCGGCGCGGAAGGCGTGGGTGCGTTCGGAGCGGTCGGCGTGCACGGTGATCACCGGACGGGTCGAGCCGGTGGCGGCGAGGTGGGCCAGCATGCTGATGATCGGCGTGCTGCCGATGCCGGCGGACGCCAGGACCAGCGGCGAGTCGCCGTCGTGCAGGACCGTGTCGCCGAAGGGCGTGCTGACGCTGAGCACGTCGCCCTCACGGACGTTGGCGTGCAGCCAGTTGGAGACCTCGCCCTCGGGCGAGTCGCCGGTGCCGCCGATCCGCTTCACCGAGATCCACCGGTCGGTGCCGTTCGGCGCGCACGACAGGCTGTACTGGCGGATCTGGCGGGCGCCGTCGGGCAGGTCGGCACGGACGGAGACGTACTGTCCGGGCAGGAACGGCGGGCTGGGGGCGCGGTCGGCCGGGCGGAGCATGAAGGTGGCCACTTCGGGGGTCTCCTCGATGCGCGACACCACCGTCCACGGCCGCCAGACGTCACCGTCGGCCACACCGGCCTGCGCGTACAGCCGGGTCTCCAGCGTGATCAGGCTGCCCGCCATCAACCAGTACACCTCGTCCCAGGCCGCCGCCACCTCCGCGGTCACCGCGTCGCCGAGGACGTCGGCGATGGCGGCGAACAGGTGACGGTGGACGAGCTAATGCTTATTAAGGGGAATTGCCTAACGGTCGGCGCCCGTCCAGCGGCGGCGCAGGGCGAAGGCGGCGGCCTTGGGACGGCGGTCGCGGGTGAAGACGCCCTTCTTGTTGCCGTCCACGCGGTTCACGCCGTAGCCGGTGGCGAAGTCGGCGAAGTTCCAGACGTGCTCGCCGACGACCGCGTCGATCCGGTCGAACACCCGGTGAAAGGTCTCCAGCAGCTCCACCTGGTAGTCCTCGGTCCAGGTGCCGGCCGCGACCGAGCGCACGCCGGCGACGGCGTCCGCGCCGTACTCCGTGACGATGATCGGCTTGCCGTGCCGCCGCACCCACTCCCGCAGCTCGGCCTCCAGCTCGCGCTCGGCCGTGACCAGGTCGCCCGTGTCGACGTACCAGCCGTTGTAGCGGTTGAGGCAGATGACGTCGAACAGGTCGCTGATCACGTCACGGTCCGGAGGAAGCTGGACCTGGGCGAAGCAGACCGGCCGGCTCGGGTCGGCGGCGCGTGCCGCGCGGACGAGCGGCTCGAAGTACGGGCGCGCCTCGGGCCGGGCGGAGTCGGGTTCGTTGGCGATGCTCCACATGACCACGCTGGGGTGGTTCTTGTCGCGGGCGATCAGCTCCCGGATCGCGCGCAGGTGCGCCTCCTGTGTGGCGTCGCCGACGGCGGCGAAGACGTGCGCGGGGTCGCCCGGCACCAGCGTGTGGGCGATCTCGAAGTTGAGCCCGACGGCCGGCGTCTCGTCGATGACGACCACGCCGTGCCGGTCGGCGTACTCCAGCACCTCCTCGGCGTACGGGTAGTGCGAGGTGCGGAAGGAGTTCGCGCCGATCCAGTCCAGCAGCGCGAAGTCGTGCACCATGAGCACGTCGTCGTGGCCCTTGCCGCGCACCGCGTTGTCCTCGTGCTTGCCGAAGCCGCGGAAGTGGAACGGCTCGCCGTTGACGAGGAACCGGTCGCCGTCCACCCGCACGTCGCGCAGGCCCACCGGCAGGACGTACTCGTCGGGGTCGTCGCCGGCCGTATGGACCGTCAGGCGGTGCAGGTGGCCGTGGCCGGGCCGCCACAGCGTCGCGTCCGCGACCTCCAGCGTGCCCTCGGCGGCGGTGGCGCGCGCGCGTTCGGTGCCGTCGGCGTCGGCGAGCACCACCTCGGCGACCCGCCCGCCGGCCACGTCGACGCGGTAGCGGACCCGGGCGTCGGCGCCGTCCACCTCCGTCGTGACGGTGATGTCCTCGACGTACACGGGAGGCGTGGTGTACAGCCAGACCGTACGGTGGAGCCCGGCGTAGTTGAAGAAGTCGTGGAAGTACCGCTGGCGGCGGCGCCCGTCCGGCAGGACGTCGACGATGCCGGGCGGGATGGAGGTCAGGTCGAGCCGGTTGTCGACCACGACGGTCACCCGTGCGGTCTCGCCGAACCTTACGTGCCCGGTGACGTCGCACTCGAACGGGGTGTAGCCGCCCTCGTGCCGCCCGACCTCGACGTCGTTCCACCAGACGACGGCGCGATGGGCGGCCGCGTCGAAGCGCAGCACGACGCGGCGCCCCTCCCACCGGGCCGGCACGCGCACCTGGCGCTGGTACCAGACGTCACCGACGTGCTCGTGGGCGTCGCGGGTGGCGGGCACGTCGTTGTAGCTCGCGGGCACCGGCATCTCCGACGCGTCGGGCAGGTCGCCGCGCCACCACTCCTCGACGCGTCCCCGGTCGCCGGGGTCGAAGGCGAAGGCCCAGAGCCCGTCGAGGCGGACGCGTTCGCGGCTGGCGGTCTCCTGAGGACGGAGCACGGGTGCCTCCGGTGGCGGTCGGGGCGGGTCCGGCACCCGAATCTAACCCACCGGCTCGTCCGGCCCCGGCGTCGCGCGGCGTGCCGCGCACCGGTGGTGGCGGACGGCGAGCAGGGCGGCGGCCCGGCGCGGCAGCGGGATCGCCGCCGGACGCCGGCCACGCCGTCGGCGCGAGCGTGCCCCGGCGGGCGCCATTCCACCCGCATTTAGGACATACCGAAAATGGCATTTCAATGCGGGCGACGAGCACGGCCCGCGCGTTGCCGAGCGCCCGGCCGAAGGGCGTCCGCTATTGCAAATGCAGCGGCAGCAAAACCCCACCCAGGGGAACCGATAGAGATTCCGTTAAGCTTCTTATCTTGCTGCTTCTTCGACGTTATCGTGGTTTGGGGTCGGCAAAGGGGGAGTCCTCACATGCGGCGGCAGACCAGGTGGTTGATGGTCGCCGCGCTGCTGGGAGAGACCGTCTGCGGCCTGGGCGCCTCCCCCGCCCGTGCCGATGCGACGGGAGACGCCCAGACGCTTTACTGCGCAAAACCGGAAAATACGCGTCCGCTTGTGGACACCGCGGTGGCCCTGGGCATGGCCGACTCGGGAACTCACGACAAGCCGCTAAAGGTCAACGGACGCGATTTCACGGTCACGGACTGGAGACGGACCTTCCCCGCCGATTTCGGTCGTGCCTGTGCGGCGCTCGTCGCGGTCCGGAAGTTGCCGAAGACCTCCAGCGGCTGGACCGGCGATCTGGTCAAGACGGTGATCGGGCTGATTCCCGTCGCCGTCGGCGCGCTGCTCGCGCTGGGCTCCGGCCTGCTGACCACACGGAAGGCGAGCGCCGAGAGGGAGGCGGGAGAGCTGCACGCCGCGGCGACGGCGTACGAACGGGCCTGCCGCGACTGTCTGATCGCGTGGCGCCGGGGGCAGGGACGGTCCCTCGAAGCGGCCATGGACGCGCCGCTCAGCGGGCTGCTGGCCGAGCTCCAGCGCTGCAAGAGCCGTCATCCCCGGTGGAGGCTCGAACGCCTCATCACCGCGATCAGAGGTCTCGACCGGGACATCCGCGAAGCCGACTGGCCGACCGAGACCGAGGCGCTGAGACACCTCACGCAGCGGCTCCTCGATCGGCTGGAGGCACGGCACGCCGACGTCATGGGAGTCGTCTCCCGGCTGGACCGCCCCTGGCGGCGGCACGGACCGGTGCCGGCCGAGCAGGCCGGACCCGCCGAAACGCCGCCGGACGCGTCATGAGCGACCCCTCGCCGAACCAACGCGTCAATCCCTTCCGCAGGGACGAGGCGCTCACCACGCCCAATCCGCCACTGAAGTGCTCCCATGACGAGCACTGCACGTGCCATGTCGACATCGACCACGCCAACGAGAGTTACGAGTTCTTCCAGACCGCGCTGAAGGGCGTCGGGACGCTACAGGAGGCCGGCCTCTTCGTCGCGGTGGGCGGCCCTACCGGCTGCGGAAAGACCTCGTTGGTCAACCGATGTGCCACCTGGGCGCGAAAGAGGCTGGAGAGCGAGAACACCAAGACCCTTCTGCTCAATTTCAGTGGCCTCGAACGCGACGGTCAGACCATCGAGCGGCGCGTCCGCAAGGTGGGCACCAGGATGTACCAGGAGGTCTCCTCGACCCAGCAGCTCGTCACGGCCGACCTTCCGCAGATCGACCGGAAGATCGACCTCGAGGAGCTCACGTACGCGCTGAGCAGGGCGATGGCGCCCGATACCGTCCTCATCGTCATCGCCCCACCCGCCGAGCGCGCCGACGAGGTCGCCGCGTACTGGGCGGGCACCCAGCAGAAGATGCTCGTGTTCTCCGAGTCGTCGGACGAGGGCCTCCATCGACGCAAGAACGAATGGAAGATCAACAATGTGGCGCAGCCGGTCTACCTGAGGACCGGGCCCCTGCGACCGGGCGACGGCGTCGCCTTCCGCAACGCCAGAATCAATATTCCGGGCCGGGGAGAAACCTTTCCCGATCTGGACCCCGACGCCATTGACGAATTCACCGGAGGTCGAGACTTGTCCATTGGATCCGTGCAGACGCTGCTATGGATGATCTACGAACATTATAAGAATAATCCGTGGCCGACTGGAGATATAGTAAGACGGCGCGACTTGACAAGCTTCATCGAGAAGGATCTAGAGGGGCGGGCGGGAAAATTGTGATGAATGCCCCTAATGCACGCGACGAGCAGTTCATTGACGACAACCCCTTCCCCCGCCCCTCGGCCGACCCGTGGGAACTCGGCGTCGACGTGGTCAGTGTGCCGACTCCCGCGATCGACGAGGCGATGCGGTTGCTCGACGCCCACCTCGCCGAGGACGGCACCGAGGGTGTCGTGCTGGCGGTCTCGGGCGACTACGGCACCGGCAAGACCCATCTGGCCGCGCAGTTACTCCGCAAGGCACGCTCGCTGCCCGGCGACGAGGCGCGCTACGCCTATGTGGGCGCACAGGAGGGCGGAGGCGGATTTCACACCCTTTATCGCGGCAACTTTCTTGCAACTTTCAACCGGGACGACGTGATCCGCCATATTCGCGAATACTACGCACATATCGTGGCGGACTCCCTTGAGAACACCGGATTCCCCGCTCAGGTCACCCGGCGCCTGCGCGAGCTGGAGATCGATCCACAGCATTTCGTCACGCAGTTCAACCTCGCCGAGAGCACCTTCCTGCAACGGCTCAACGCGGATCTGGCGAAGGTCACCCGGAATGAGGAGTACGGCACCGCGCTCATGCTCCTTCTCCGCAACGATCTGGCCGATCAGGTCTGGGAGTGGCTCCGCGGCGAGGAGCCCGATCCCCTGCTCCGCGAGCGGGGCATCACCAGCCGGATCGACGACGAGCCCCGGGCGCTCGAGGCGATGGGCGTGCTGGCGCTCCTCTACCGCGGCCGGTCCCGCCACTTCGTCCTCGTCTTCGACGAACTGGAGAAGGTGCTGCCCAGTTCGAGCCGTCCACCCGCGGAGACCATCGCGGCCTTCCGCGCGCTGACCGATCTCGCGACGCGGCAGGGGATCTTCCTCGTGCTCTGCGGCCTGCCGGAGTTCTTGGAGGCGATCGGCCAGAACAACACCGAGCACACCATCACGGCGACGATCTCCACCGACGACGGTCTGTCGACGGACCAGGTGCTCACCTACATCAGGGGGAGCATGGCGTCCACGCGTTACGGGCCGGGGCTGGGCCCCTTCAGCGCGGACATCGTCCAGTTCATCTCTCTGCTCGCCGGAGGCAACGCTCGCCGGGTCGTCCAGATCTGCCAGTCGTGCTACCGCATGTCCCTCGAGAGCCGCCGGGTCGACCGATCCATGGTCCGCCGAGCGGCGAAGGGCAGGTCCGAGGTCGTCGATGAGCGGACGGTCCGCCAGCAGATCGGCGGTGAGCTGCAGAACCAGGCCCGCGAGTACCACACCGATCATCCGGTCGGGGGCGAGGACGGCCCGCGGGTCCCCTACTGGGTCCCCGTCTACGACACGGGCTGCGCGATCTTCCTCACCGACTCGGTCATGGACGACACCGACGCGCAGCGGCTGATCTCGAGCGCCAGGGCGGTCCGTACGACGGCTCCCCGCGTCAGGACCGCGCTCATCGTCAACGGCTTCGTGGTGGACACGGTGCGCAGGGACCTTGAGGACGGTTTCTCCGAGCCGCCTCTCATCTATGCCAGGGAGCGGTTCTCCGAGGACTTCGAGCTCCTCCTGCGCCGGCTGACCGGACCGCTGGAGGCCACCGAGGACGAGACGGCCGTGATCCGGGCCAACATCAGCCGGCTCGCGGCGGCGCAGACCAACGCCCAGCGCTACATGGAGCAACTGGCGCTTCAGGTCCAGTCGATGCGTGACACCACCGAACGCCAGTACGCCGCCCTGGCCCGTGATCTCCAGGACCTCGATCCCGCGCGCCGCCGCCGGCCGCTGCCGGAAGACGTCGAGATGCTCTTCACCGAGGCGGTCACCGAGTTGAAGGCGCTGACCGGCCTGGACGCCGCCCTGAGCGAGATGTTCGGTGCCGAGTCGCCGGGCAGCATCACCGGCGTCCTGCTGCGGCTGCACAACAGCGAGGCCGTACGCACGGTCGGCGTCGCCAAGCTGACCGAGGCGGTGATCACGGCCTTCCGCACCGCCGTCGAGGACTGGCATGGGCAGCTGGACGGGCCGCCCAGCGCACGGCAGCTCGAACGGCTGACCGTCTTCTGCCGCGCCTTCGACACGGTGCTGGAGGATCTGCCGATCTACCAGTTGAACACGCTGGGCGACCTGCTCCCGCGGTCGTCATCGCGGACCGCGGTCATCGAACACCACACCCGCTCGCGGCGGCAGACCGACATGTACGGGCTGCTCAGCGAGCTTGGGCACCGGGTGCGCCAGGCCTTCGCCGGCGCGGGCCCCGGCGGGCTCCACGGCCACTGACGGGGCGCGCCGGGCGTACGCCGCGTTGGTGACGAGATAGAGCAGGTTGATGACCAGGATGGCGGGGGCCACCACGGCCACCGTGCCGGCGAACGCGGGTTCGAGGAGCAGCGCCAGCACGATCGCCGTGATGCCGTTCTGCTGCGCCAGCGCCAGGTACACCGTGTCGCCGGTGCTCTGGGAACGCGTCAGTGGAAGGCTGACCACCGCCTGGGCGCAGAACGCCGCGAGGCCCAGGACGAGCCCGGCTCCGGGCGAGATCCCGAGCGAGAGGATCAGGCCGAGCAGAGCGGTGGCCCCGACGAAGGCGAGGTCGACGGCGCGGTCCAGCAGCCGGCCGACGGCGAGCGGTCTGCCCGGGATGACCGGCCGGGCCACCAGGCCGATGAGGGCCACGGCCAGCATCCACACCTGCCAGATCGCGATGGCGGCCGTGCCGGCGAGCAGGAGGCAGGTGACCACCAGCCGGGGCCACGGGCGGAACCGCCGGACCCACCGGTAGAGCAGGAACACCACGCCGGCCAGCATGAGGTTGCCCAGGAGATCGAGGGCGAAGGACCCGGGTCCGCCGAGGTCCAGCGCGGCGGACGAGCCGTCGTGCCGCGCCGAGAGCGCCAGAGCCGCGACGTAGATCGTGAGGAGCGTCGTCACCGGGTCGTCGAAGGACGCCCAGGCGAGAAGCAGCCCGCGCCCGCGCGAAGACAGCCGGGAGGAACGGCCGAGGGCCACCACCGACAGAGGATCGATCTGCGCCACGGCGATGCCCAGCACCAGCGAGCCGGGCCTCGGGAAGAACGCGAGCATGACGGCGCTGATCAGCGCGGCCTTCAGCACGACGCCCACCGTGACGGCGAGCACGACCGTGCGCAGGTCCGCACGCAGATGCTTGAGGTCGATGGCGTGCGTGCTGCCATAGAGGCCGAGCGCGAGAAACGCCGTCACCACGGGAGCATAAAAACCGCTGTTGAGCAGCGCTCCGACATGCCCGAAGTATCCGCCCGCGAGAAGGCCTAATCCGACTATTCCGAGCATTAACACAAATCGCTTCGCCATGGCGCCGGACACTTCCCGCGAGCAGGGGACAAGGCAATGACGACACTGTCGTGACGAGTGTAGAATATTGTCAGACGGACGGCAATTGCTACTGTCCGAAACTCACTCCGGCGCCGATAAGGCCTGCCACCAGCTCTCCCATCGCCTGGTCGGCCTGACTCACGCGCTTCTGATTGGTGGTCACGCCGACGAGGTAGTCGCGGGGACCGAGGCGGTAGTAGAAAAACGCACCCTGTTCGACATCCAGCACGATACGCAGCATTCGGCCGCGAATCGCCTGGCGGGCGAGTTGGCTCAGCTGCCGGGTGAACATGGCGAATTCCTCGGCCATGCGCCGGTAGAGCGTCCGCATCGCCGAGGGCGGCAGATGCGGCGGCCGCAGCTCGATGACCTGCTCGTGGTCGAGGAGGTCCGCCTCGGCGAGGATGTCTCCCGTCCGGCAGTGCGCGAGGTAGATCAGCTCGTCCGGGCTCAGCAGGTCGGGCAGCCGCCCGCCCAGCGTGGACAGCGGCGAGCTCCGGAGCTGGACCGCGGAGCGAACGGCCTCCCCGCGCGCCGGCGCTTCCGGTGACGGCGTTTCCGTCGGCGATGCCTCCGCGGACGATGCTTCCGCCGACGACACCTCCGGCACCGGCGGTGCCGCCGACGGCGCTTCCACCGCCGGCATGGAGGTCTTCCAGCCACCGGGGTTCTGGGACGGGATCCCGAGCCTGTCGCGGAGGCCGTCGGCGATACCGCTGACGAACCGGTCGGCGTCCCGTACGAGATCGACGTGCGGCAGCACCCGGGTCGCCCGGCCCTTCACGGCCGCGGCGGCCCCGAAGACGATCGCCAGCACGTAGTTCTTCGGCGTCACGGACATGGAGAACATGGCCCCGCGCTCGGCGTGCAGCACCATGCGGATCAGCCGGCCCGTCTCGAGGTCGCTCAGCCGCTGGTCAAGGGCGGTCATCATGAAGGCGAGCTGCTGCGCGGCCGCCTGGTAGAAGTGACGGCGGTCCGGTGACGCGTCGGAACCGCTCGAGAAGAGCTTCGGGTCGTCGAGCACGTCCACGGCGAACTCATAGAACCCGTGGTCGTACTTGGCCAGGTAGTGCGGCCCTCCACGCCGGCATACGTAGTCGTGAAAAGTGCTGACCGTAACCGGCTCAGCGCTGCGGCTTCCCGTCCATTCATGGACGCTCGCACGGCTTGTGCGAAGGTCCCCCATTGCCGCCTCCTCAAAATCCGCTTTTTCCCCGTCAGATGGTTGGAATGTCCAGGTAAATTGCGGACGTAATGCTCGCTTCGGTCAGATCCTGACCCGTCTCGAGCGCCTCCGCGGCGATCGCGGTATAGGGGTGTTCGTCCCCCAGATAATCAAGCATGTCCGTGGCCGTCGTCTCATGCAGCCGCAGCGCCTCGTCCGATCGGCCGAGGCCGGTCAGCGCCCGCGCCTCGTGCAGCGCGGCCACCATCGCCCACGGATGCTGCTCGCCGAGTGCGGCGACGAGCCGGCTCCTCGCGTCCCGCACCGCGGCGAGGGTGTTCTCCGGCGCCTCCATCGCGCTCTCGAACAGGGCGAGGTCGAGCCGGCACAGCTGGACGAAGGGATGGTCCGGACCGTACGCGGCGGTCAGGCCGTCGAGGAGCCGCCGGCCCAGGCGCGCGGCCCCCAGATGATCGCCGGCCTCGTCGAGCTCGATCGCCTGGCTCAGCTCGGCGGCCAGGGTGCTGGGATGGTCGGCGCCCAGGACCCAGCGGTAGCCGCGCACGGCCTTCCGGATCTTCTCGTCCGCCGCGTCGATGCCCCGCTGCCGGTCGACGATCGCGAGGCTCCGCAGCAGGTCGAGCTCGCTGAGCCGGTCGGGCGTCTTCTGGTCACGGGCCTGGCCGAGGCTCACGGCGAGCAGGCGCCGCGCCTCGTTTTTCCGCCCGTTCGCGAACTTGTAGTCGCCGACCCGGCGGGCGATGCGCAGCGCGATCGGGTCGGTCTCGCCGAACTCGGCCACCTGCTGCCGCCAGGCGCTCACGGCCGTGTCCTCGGCGAGCTGGTGCTGCCCGGTGAGGAAGGCGGCCTCGGCGAGGTTGTTACGGGCGATGACCGTGTCGCGGTGCCCGTCACCGAGGAGCAGCCGGGTCTCCTCGTAGATGCCCTCGATCTCCCCCAGCGCCTGGGCGAACTGCCCCAGGCCGCGCCGGTCTCCGGTGCGGCCGCGGCCCGCGGTCAGCGCCCAGTAGCGGCCCGCGGCGTCCGCCTCGCGGAGGATCGTCAGCGCCTGCTCGCTCGCCCGCAGGGCGTCCTCGAACCGGCCGAGGTCGCGGCGGAGGTTGGCGACCTGGACGAGCAGCCGCCCCTTGAGCAGGTCGTCCGGCCAGGTCGGCAGCAGCCGCTCGATCGTCGGGAGCATGAGGCGCCAGCTCCCCCGGTCGCCGGTGGTGTACTGGAAGCGCACCTCCTCGACGAGCCAGCGGCGAGCGTGGGCGTCGAGGCTCCCGGCGGCCCCGGACGGGCCGAGATGCCGGTGGAGTTCGGAGAACACCTCATGGTGAAGGCTCACCGGGCCGTCGGCCTCGGGGGGCACGATGTCCGCCAGTGCGCAGACCGTCTGCCGCTGGCGTTCGCCCGCCTCGTCCGGTGAGAGACGGCCCCGGATGAGCTCCTGCACCCTCCGGTGCACCCGGATCCGCGGATCGCGGCTCCACTGGACGTCGGCCAGGCCGAACCGCACGCAGAGCCGCAGGAGCTGGTCCAGCACCATGCTGTCGTCGGCGATGAGCTCGGCGCCCACGGGATCGGCCGCTGCGGCGAGCCGGTCGAGGAACGACGCCGACGACAGCAGCCGGTGGCTGGCGCCCTCGGGAGCCAGCCAGGCGCAGAGCTCGAGCAGCCGGGCCGCGAGGCACCCGAGCGGGCCGTCCTCCAGCGACTCGAACGTGACGTCCAGGCAGGCCGTGGTCACCTCCGTCCCGGGGGTCCGCATCCGCTGGGCGACGCGCGCCGTGAACTCCGTCACCGCCCAGGCCGTCGCGCCGTCGGTGTCGAGCGCCCTGATGGCCAGGAGGTAGTCGACGGTCTCGCGGATCCACGCTCCCGCCAGCCTGAGCGCGAGCGGCAGGCCCTCGACGAGGCCGGCGACGGTCTCGGCGCGCTCGTCCGTCAGCCCGTCGATCCGCTCGCGCAGAAAACGCATCGCCGGGCCGGTGCCGACCGGCGCGAGCCGGTCGTCGGCGCCCTCGGCCGTACGGCTCGTGACGAGCACGTGGCCGGGGCCGCCGGACGGGATGAGGTCCTCCAGCGCGGCGAGGTCGTCGGCGTCGTCGTAGATCAGCAGCCAGTTGTCCTGCCCGGAGGAGCGCAGCGCGGCGACGACGGCCACCGCGGGGTCGCCCTCCGGCGGGATCTCCAGCCGCCGGGCCAAAGTGTTCAGGTCGAGCCGCGCGAGCTCGGGCGTGCGCGCCGAGATCCACCAGATGACCTTGTAGTCGTCGCCGAAGGCCCGGATGTAGTGCTCGACCATGGCGGTCTTGCCGATGCCCGGCGGGCCGCTCAGGACGTACGGCTCGCAGCCGTCGACGTCGCACATCAGCCGGTCGCGCATCGCGGCCAGGTCGCCCTCACGCCCGACGACCGGGCCGTCGTCGGACGGGACGTGGTTCGTGACGACACCGCGCGGACGGTCGAGCGGGTACGCGGGGACGAAGCCCACGGGCGTCGGGTCGAGGCCGCCGGACACGAGGCCGAGATGGCCTTGTAAGAGCCGGATCGCCTCGGGCTGTCCCCGGCGGGAGAGGTCCAGGGTGAGAGTCGTGTCCGGCAGCCGCTCGGCGACGCCGTCGGACACGCAGAGCACGAGGTCGGGGTCTGTGCCGGGCCGTCCGTCGGGGAGCGTCGACAGCAGGCGGGGCGATGCGATCACGATGGCCCGGCCCGTGACCGGCTCGTCCGCCGCGGCCAGCGCGACGTCGGCGCCGAGCCCCCGCAGCTGTGCCTGGACCCAGTCGGCCCAGCGCCGGTCGGACCGGTCGTGGACGATCGTGAACCGCTCGGTGTCCCGTGCTTCGTCCAGGCCCACCGCGATGCGGTAGTTCGCGCGCAGCGCGGCGGGCAGCTCGGCGTGGCCGGTGACGACGCCGCCGGAGAGCCGCTCGACCAGCCGGGCGTACGCGCGCACCACCTCGCTGCCCGGCTCCTCGGCGAGCGTGGCGAGGATGGACCGGCCCGCCTGCCGGGAGAGGAACGGGACGGCGATGACCTCCTTGCCGGCCTTGCCGGCGCCGGGCGGCGACTCGAACAGCTGGGCGAGGAAGCCCGCGTCGACCTGAGCGGTCTCCGGCCCGGTGGTGCGGGGGCCGGACTGGAGTGGCAGCAGGTCGATCCCGGCCGCCGCCTGCGTCTGGATGGTCTCGGCGAGGTTCGCCGCCTGGAGGGCCGCGAGGCGGCCCGGCCCGAACACCACGACGGCGACGTCGCTGCCCCGGGCGATGACGTCGACGATGTCGGGGTTCGGCTCGGTGGGCGCGTCGACGAGGATGTAGCGGTACGGGAGATCCTCCATCGCGTCGCGCAGCCGCTGGACGATGACGTCGACGGGTTCGGTCCAGGGCAGCCCCGGCAGCGAGTCGGCTCTCCCGGTGTCGAGGGGCGTGACCAGGTCGATCGGGCCGGCGTCTCCGGGAGGCTGGAACCGCTCGGGCCGCCAGGTGCCGGGCTCCTGCGCGGTCAGCCCGTCGAGCAGCTCGCCGAGCCGGGCGACCTCGGGCGGCTCACCGACGCTGAAGCGTTTGAAGTAGCCGCGGCCGGTGGGCCGCTCGCCGCTCCAGTCGACGACGAGGACGCGCTCACGCGCGCCCGCCAGGATCATGGCGGTGTTCGCGACGGCCGCGGTGCGGCCGAGCCCCCGCGCGGCGGAGGTGAACGTCACGCAGCGGCTGGTGTGCCGGCCGTTCACGCCGGACGCCCCGGCGTGGTGCCGCGCGCCGCCCGGGGCGGACTTTCGAGGACCGTGTCATTGATGAAACTGGCGTATCCCCGCGCGCCCTCATCGCCCTCGCGGCGTATCCGGGCCAGCGCCCAGCCCATGACCGACCCGTCCTGTTGTAGGTCCGGAGCCTCCAGATCGACCCCTGAGAGATCCACCAGAGCCGGTTGCCCGTTTCCCCGCATGCCTCCACCACCCACGCCCAGAACCGACTTCTATAATAGACACCGCTTTTTACATGCTCCCCCACTAAAGTGGTTTGTAAAGCGTCACTCGACACTATCGAGTCGTCCGACCGGACGTAGGCTCTAGATCATGATCAAGGGACTTAATGGCCGCAATCGGCCGATCGTGAAGCCCACCCCCTTCCGCCAGTTCATTCTCAAGGTGCACAGTAGGTGCAATCTCGCCTGTACCTACTGCTATCTGTACACGATGGCCGATCAGCGCTGGCGGGATCGGCCACCCGTCATGTCCGACCGAATAGCCGGGTTAGCCGCGGACCGGATCGCCGAACACGTACGTGCGCACGGGTTGACCGACATCGCGGTCGTCCTGCACGGCGGCGAACCGCTCCTGGCCGGGCCCGACCGGCTGCGCCACGTCGTCGAGGCCGTGCGCGGCGCGGTGGGCGACAGTGCGACGGTCGGCTTCTCCCTCCAGAGCAACGGCACCCTGCTCGACCGCGGGTTCCTGCACCTGTTCGACGAGCTGGGAGTCCGTGTCGGCGTCAGCCTCGACGGCGACGAGGCCGCCCACGACCGCGCTCGGCGGAGGGCGCGCGGGGGCAGCCACGCCCAGGTCACACGGGGGCTGGCCGAGCTCACACGCCCGGAGTTCCGTCACCTGTTCTCCGGGCTGCTGTGCGTCATCGACCTCGGCAACGACCCGATCGCGACCTACGAGGCGCTGCTGGCCTTCTCACCGCCCGCGATCGACCTGCTGCTGCCGCACGCCACCTGGAGCAATCCTCCGGCGGGGCCGGCGGGCGCGTACGCGTCCTGGCTGATCCCCATCTTCGACCGCTGGTTCCACGCTCCGGTGCGCGAGACGCGCATCCGGCTGTTCGAGGAGATCATCAATGTGCTGCTCGGCGGCTCCTCCGCCGTGGAGGGAATCGGGACGAGCCCCGCCGCGATGATCGTCGTGGAGACCGACGGGCAGATCGAGCAGTCGGATATCCTCGCCGCGGCTTTCGACGGCGCCGCATACCTCGGCCTGGACGTCGTGGACGACGATTTCGACGCCGCGTTACGCCATCCCGCCACCGTCGCCCGTCAATTAGGCACGACCGGAATACCCGGGGAGTGCCGCCCGTGCCGCTGGGCGGCGGTATGTGCGGGCGGGCATTATCCCCATCGTTATCAGGACCAAAAAGGGTTCGACCACCGATCGGTTTACTGTTCCGACCTTTTCGCGCTATTCGACCACATCCGTACGGCACTGGTGGACGAACTCGCGGTGCGCGCCGGGGCCTCCCGTCCACCGGCGCTCCACGGCTCTCCGCTGACCGTCATCCCGTAGGCGAGCCGTCCGGGTGGCTCGCGCGGTCGATCGCGGTCTCCACTCCGGCGATACGGTCGGCGAGCAGGCCGAGAGCCCCGACCGCCCGGCTCATCGGATCGTCCTCGGCGCCGCCCAGCGCCTGGGAGCGCACGAACGCCGCCTTCACCTCCGCCCAGCGCTCGCGTCGCTCGGCCGTCAGCGTGCCGCGCAGCTCGGCCAGTTTCAGCAGGTTCGCCTCGGCCCCGGAGGCCAGCGTCTGCGCCTCACCGAGGTAGTGGTCGTCGATGACCGCCTCCAGCTCGGCGTCGTTCATCGCCGGCACGATGCGTTCGGCCAGCTTGTTCATGTTGCGGTAGGAGCCCTGGAGCTGGAACGGCGGCTCGGTCCGCGACGCGTCGCTTCGCGCCGCCGAGGCGATGTAGGCGCGGTTGCACGCGAGCACCACCTGCCGTACCCGCAGCAGCCTGCGCAGAACGGCCGTGATCTGCTCGACCTCGGTCGCCGAGTACGGGTGGACGAGCCGGTCGGGCACGGCCGTGGAGTCGCCGCGCGCGAGGCGTACGAACAGCTCGACGTCGGCGCGGTCGCGGGTGGACAGCGGGGCCAGCACCGGGTTGGAGGTCAGGGCGTTCTCCACGTAGCTGAGCGCGAACAGCTCCTCGCGTCCGGACAGGACGTCGCCCAGGTTCCACACGTCGGCGCGGTTGGCCAGCATGTCCGGCACGCGGAACCTGCGGCCCGACTCGGTGAACGGGTTGCCCGCCATGCACACCGCGAACCGCTTGCCGCGCAGGTCGTACGTGCGGGTACGGCCCTGCCAGACGCCCTCGATGCGGCGCTGGGCGTCGCACAGGGAGATGAACCGCTGCAGCAGCTCCGGTGAGGTGTGCTGGATGTCGTCGAGGTACAGCAGCACGTTGTTGCCCATCTCCAGCGCGAAGGAGATCTTCTCGACCTCCTGGCGCGCGGTGGCGTTCGGCGCCTCGGCCGGGTCCAGCGAGGTGACCGACTGGCCGAGCGCCGGCCCGTTGACCTTGACGAACATCAGGCCGAGCCGCCCCGCGACGTACTCCATCAGCGTCGTCTTGCCGTACCCGGGCGGGGAGATGAGCATCAGCAGGCCCATCTGGTCGGTGCGCTTGGCGTCGCCCGCCGCGCCGAGCTGCTTGGCCAGGTTGTCGCCGATCAGCGGCAGGTAGACCTCGTCCAGCAGGCCGTTCCGCACGAACCCGCTCATCACCTTCGGCCGGTACTCCTCCAGCCGCAGCCGCGACCGCTCCGCCGCGACCAGCTCGCCGCGCCGCTTCTGGTACGCGCGGTACGCGGGCACGTGCTCGGCGCGGAACCGGCGGGTGCGGGTCAGCACCTCGTCGAGGCGGAGCTCCAGCCGCCGGGCGGTGACGCGCGGATGCGTGCCGAGCAGGCCCTCGACCGTCGTGGTCAGTGGCGCGGAGGACTCATGGCGCGGCAGCGACCCGCACAGCTCGATCGCCACCGCCTCGGCCAGGTCGTCGCCGGCCGAGCCGGTCGAGGACACGTACGCGCTCAGCCAGGCCTCGACGAGTTGGCGCCGGGCCGCCAGGTCATCGCCCAGCTCGCGCAGGTCGGCCGCGTACCCCGGATCGTCGCCGAGCGCCCGCCGGAACCCCTCGAGCAGGGCGCGCGCGCCCGCACCGGTGACGAAGCCCTCCGGCGCGGCGGCCAGCTCCTCGACCAGGTACTCCCCCGCGAGCTCGGGCGGCCCGGCGTCGAGGGCGGAGGCCGCGATCGCCGTGGTCAGCTCGGCGCGCAGCTCCGCCGGCGCCGCCGCGTCGCCGAACGCGGCACGCGCACGGGCGAGGGACCGGGCCCGCGCGGCCCAGGCCGTACGGGCCTCCTTCGTGGTGCCGTGCGCCCAGAACAGCTGGGCGGCGGCCCGCGCGGCCGGCGGGTAGCGCAGCAGCCCCGCACCGTCGTGCAGCCGCAGCAGCGCCTGAAGGATCAGGGCGGCGTCGCGGTCGTGGACGCCGCGCTCGTAGCCCTCGTCGTAGCGGGTCTCGGCCACGCGCCGCACCTCGGCGAGCAGGCCGTCGCCGGACCCGGCCGCGCGCCGCAGCGCGGGGAGCGACGGGCCGGTGAGCAGGTCCGCGGCCAGGTACTCGGCCCGGTAGACCTCGGGCGTCTCGGAGACCAGCGGCTGATCCCAGTACGGCCGGGTCGCGGCGAAGTCCGGGTCGCGCACCGGCACCCGGTAGTCCGTCGCGGTCACGGCGTACGCCATGCCGCCCTCGTACGGCACGAGGGTCAGGTCGAGGGGCTGGGCGTTGACCGCGAACCGGTGCCGGCCGAGGCGGATCGTCTGCCCGCCGCCCTCGTACAGGTCGACGCGGTCGCGCAGGGCGCGGCCGGCGTCCTGGCGGGCGGCCTTGAGCCGCCCGTCGAGCTCCTCCGCGCGCACGGAGTCGCCGAGGTCCCGCAGCTGATCGGCCACGCCGCGGACCTTGGCCACCATCGGGTCGGCGGCGAAGTAGGTGTTGATCTCATCGAGGGAGTCCAGCTCCGCGACGCGCCGCTCGATCCCGGCCAGGATGCGCTCCGCCGACTCCGCGAGCCGGTCCGCGCGGCGCACCTGCTCGTCGACGAGCGCCTGCTTGCGCGCGGAGAAGGCCTCGTAGACCTCCTCGCGCCTGGCGGACAGCTGGGCGACGAAGTCGTCGAACTCGGCGAACCGCGACTCGAGGTTCTCCAGCTGGAGCATCATGCGGCCGAGCTGGTCGTCGCAGTGGCCGGGAGAGTCGGCCATCGCCAGCGCCGCGGTCACGGCCTGGCCGAGCAGCGCGAACTCCGCGGCGAAGGCGGCACGGCCCTCGGCGTCGAGCAGTTCGCGGCGGCGGGCGGTCAGGCTCGCCTGGGCCTGGTTGATCTCGGCGAGCGCCTCGCCGATGCGTTCCAGGATGGAGGTGCGGACGCGGGCGTCGGCGACGTCGAGCGAGCCGACGACCTCGGTGAGCGTCTCCAGGCCGTGGGTCTGCTCGGCGAGCCGTTCGCGTACGGGATCGGCCTCGGCCGCGGTCGTGATCGCCTCGGCGTCGGCGGCGATCCGGCCGATCCGCTCGTGGTATCCGGTGAAGGCGTCCGGCCCCTGGAGGAACGCCACGGCGCGCCGGCCCGTCGTGGTCAGCTCCTCGCCGAGCCGCCCGGCCAGCGCGTCGATCCCGTCGGTGTCCGCGTACCGCATCTCGCGCAGTGTCTCGAGCCGGCCCTGCGAACGGCGGAGCTCGGCGAGCCGGCTCACCCATGCCTCGGCGGTGGCCGGCGACTCACCCCTCGTCTGCCGGATCAGCGCGGTGATCCGCTCCTCGGCATCGGCGAGCGCGCCGGACGCCTGCGCGGTGAGCCGCTGGACGTTCTCGTACTCCTCCAGGACCTGCTCGGCGGTGGCGCGCACGCCGTCGAGCGGCTCGCGCAGGCCCTGCTCGCCGAACCAGAAGTAGCGGTCGGCGGCCCGGTCGCAGGACGCGATCAGCGCCTCGAGCATCGCCTCCGACGGCGCGGTCTCGGCCACCGTACGGGCGATCGAGAGGGCGTCGGAGATGCCGCGGACCAGGTCGGCGTTGCCGACGCGCTCCAGCGGCCCGGTGCCGACCGGCTGCGTCGCCGCGTACGTGTCCGACACGTAGGGGGTCTGCCACACCTGCATCTGGTGCACCCGGGTGGGCTCGGCCGAGTCGGCGCGGAACGAGATCATCGTGCCGTCGTCGAACAGCGAGTAGCCGTGGCAGGTGATCGGGGTGGCGACCTCCTTGCGGATCAGGTTGTACGGCAGCAGGAGGTACCGGCCGGCCTCGCGGGCGTGGAAGACGTAGAGCGCGTCCTCTCCGTTCGGAGACCGGATGACGCGCTCGTACTCCAGCCGGTCGGTGGCGGTGTCGAAGGTCTTGACCGCCCCGGTGACCAGGTAGTAGCCGCCGGGGAAGATGATCCCCTGGTCCTCCGGGAGCCGGCGGCACGCCTGGCCGATGCCGTCGAGCCGTACGACGGTCCGGGTGCGGGTGTTGAAGACCAGGTGCCGCCGGTCCTCCTCCTTGTACGGCCGCACGCGCAGCAGGATGAGTGCGCCGACGCGGGCGTAGTCCACCTCGGCGTCGGCGAGGCTCTGCAGCGGCTCGGCGACCGGCTCACGGTAGATGCCCTCGCCGGTCTCGGTGTTGTTCTCCAGCTTGACCGTCAGGTCGCCGCCGACGGTCTCGACGAAGACCTCGTCCTCGATCGAGATGTGCGGGTGCCGGCCCAGGACGTGGTCGTCACGGGTGGTCTCGGTCCAGGTGAAGTCGTGCGACGGCGGGAAGACGTGGTCCGGCTCGCCCAGGTTGTCCTGGTAGACGACGGTGCCGTCCGTACCGGTCTTCCACCGGAGCACGCGCGTGTCGTGCTCGGCCTCCAGGCCGGTCTGGAAGACGGCCAGGAGCCTGCCCTCGACGTGGCGGAGCTGGAGCAGCCGGCTGTCGCGGTAGTAGCGGTACAGCTCCGTGAAGTCGCGCTCGAACTGCGGGTCGCGCAGCAGGCCGGACTCGGCGGGCTCGAACCGGAACTCCTCACCGTCCCGGACGAACCGGTGCAAGGCGAACACGTCGTCCACCGACGTCTCCGGGCGGAGCCCGATGAAGACGTTGTAGCCGAACAGCAGCAGGTCGCCGACGGCGGCGACGTCGCGGGGAACGCAGTTGTTCTCGGTGCGGATCCGCTCGGCGCCGACGAGCCGCAGCTCGGCGCCGCCGAAGGTCTCCACGCGCCGGGCGTTCAGCGCCTCGGCCCGGCCCGCCAGCGCTTCGGCCTGCTCGCCGAGCCGGGCGCGGAGCACCTCGTAGGTGCCCGCGTCCAGCTTCGGCTCAGGCTTCTTCTCTTCTGTCGTCACTGGTCGATGACGGCCACGGAGGAGACGGCGGCGTCGGCGACGCCGAGGCGTTCGGCGTGGTCGAGCAGTTCCTGCGCCTTGGCGCCGTCCGTCCCGCCGCCGCGGATCCGCTGCATGAGCAGCGCGGACAGGGTGAGGTTCTTCACGTCATCGGTGCTGACCGAGCCGAGGAGCCGGGTGAGGTCCTCGGGCAGGCTGCGGTCGCCGTTCAGCCACGGCCCGACGAGGCTCCGCGCCACGTCGGAGTGCTCGACGAACCCGTCCATGCCCTTGCCGACACTGATCGCGCCGACGACCTTGTCGAAGAAGGTGCTCTCCCCGCCGACGATGTCGATGTCGGCCTTCTCCAAAGCGGACGCCAGTACTGTTGCTTGTTCGCTGGCGACCTCGCGCTGGACGTCGAGGCCGGCCATGCGGATCTCCTTCTCCGCCTCCAGCCGCAGCCGGTACTCCTCGTGCCCCCGGGTCGCGTCGTCCATCGCGGCCATGCCGGCGGCCTTGTCGGTGAGGCCCTCCGCCTCGGCCTTGAGCTTCTCGCGGATGCCGTCGGCGGCGGCGAGGGCCTTCTGGCGGTCGACGGCGGCCTCGGCGTTGCCGACCTTCTCGATGGCCTCGGCGTCCCGCTCGCGCACCTGGACCTCGGCCAGGCCCTCCGCCGCGGCCTCGGCCTGGATACCCTCGGCCAGCCGGATCTTGGCCTGGGCGTCGAGCTCGGCGGTCTTCTGGCGCGCCTCGGCGAGCAGCAGCTCCTGGCGCGCCTGGAACTTGGCCGCCTCCTCGGCGGCCTCGGCCGCCTTGATGTCCTTGACGAGGTTCTCCTGCGCCTCCGCCTCGGCCTGGATGACCAGGGCCTGGCGCGTCCGCTCGGCCTCCTCGACGAGGCGGAGCTTCTTGATGTTCTCCTCCTGCTCGGCGACCGTCTTCTCCACCGCGATGCGCTCGCGGATGACGTCGGCGATCTCCCGCTTCTCCGCCTCGACCTCCTTGTTCTTGGCGATCCGGGAGAGCTCGGTCTCGCGCTCGCGGGCGATCACCTCGAGCATGCGGTCCTTCTCGATGCGCTCGGTCTCCACCGCGATGACGCGCTCGCGGTTCTTCTCCGCGACGGCGATCTCCCGGTTGCGGTTCTCCTGCTGGATGCCGAGCTGTTCGTCGGTACGGATGTGCGCGCTCTGGGAGGTCAGCCGCTCCTCGGCCTGCACCTTGGCGATCTCCGCCTCCTCGCGGGCCCGGATCGTCTCGATCTCGCGCTTCTTCTTGACCTCGGCCTCGGCCTGCCGGCGTTCGAGCTCGAGGATCGCCTCACGCGCGTCGACGTTCTGCCGCGTGATCTCCTTCTGCTCGTTCCGCTGGTACTCGTTGGTGCGCACGTGCTCGATCGCGGTCAGCTCGGTGATCTTGCGGATGCCCTGCGCGTCGAGGATGTTCGTGGGGTTGAGGCTGTCCAGCGGCGTCTGCTCGAGGTGGTCGATGGCCGCGTCCTCGAGGTGGTAGCCGTTCAGGTCGGTGCCGATGATCTGCACGATCTGGTCGCGGAACTCGTGGCGGTGGGTGTACAGGTCGACGAAGTCCATCTGCTTGCCGACGGTCTTGAGCGCCTCGGAGAACTTGGCGTTGAACAGGGTCTGGAGCGTGTCCTCGTGGCTGGCGCGCGCCGTGCCGATGGCCTGGGCCACCTGGATGACGTCCTCGACGGTCTTGTTGACCCGGACGAAGAACGTGATGCGGATGTCGGCACGGATGTTGTCCCGGCAGATCAGCCCTTCGGCACCGGAACGCTCGATCTCGATGGTCTTCACCGAGATGTCCATCACCTCGGCCTTGTGCAGGATCGGCAGCACGATCGCGCCGGTGAACGTGACGTGCACCTTCTTGATCTTCGAGACGATCAGCACGTGCCCCTGCTCGACCTTGCGGAACAGCCTGAGCATGACGATGACGCCGGCGAACACGAGCAGGATGGCGGCGAGCAGCACGCCGAGCCCGATGAACAGCGAATCCATCAGTGGGTCCTTATTGCGGGAGTTGGATCAACGAGGTGAACGGTGGGGGTCGAGCTCCGCGTCGTACGGCATCACCCAGAAGAACTCGCCCTCGGCGTCGTAGTCGAATATCAGTGCGGTGTTACCTGCTTTGAGGGCGGGTTCGTCGTCTCGGTTCCGCTGCTGCCGAACCTGGATCACGGCGGCCGATCCGTCGGCGGCCCGCACCACGGCCTGGCCGAAGGCGAGATCCACCCGCCCGGTGCTGATCACGCACATCCGTCCGACGAAGTCCCGCCGGGTGGGCACGGCCTCCTCGGCCATCATTCGCCCGAGCGGGCGCATGAGCAGGCGGGTGACCAGGGCGGACAGCAGAACGGCGGCGACGAGCACACCGGCGGAGGGCAGCACGCCGGACAGGTCGCCACGGCGCAGCAGCACGGCGCCGGACAGGGTGGCGAACCAGGCGATCGCGACGAGCAGCGACACCCTGACGGCGACGACGGCGCCGGCCAGCGCGTCCAGCACCCCGGACGCGACCAGCGTCCAGTAGAGGAGAACCACAAGCAGGAGAACACCGGGAATGGCCGCCGGAAAACCCAATGCCGCCCGTAGGAATTCCGTCATCTCTCGCGCCTCCCCCGGCATACCTGTCGTTGTTGCCGACCAGGCTTCCCGGCGCTCCGAAGCGGAACTCTACGCCCAAAAAAGAAGGCGTTAATGTGATTTATGCAACATGCGGCGTTCGAGGTGGTCTCAGGTGTCGTGACGGCGGGCCAGTTCACGAGCGTGCGCAAGATGGCTCGGGCGTGTGCTGAGGCGGAGCTGGCCACCGCTGGTCCGGCCGCCGGAGACCACGGTGATCTCCGAGCCGACCTGCGGCCAGTCGGCCGGATCGACGGGACCGTCGCCGACGAAAGCGGAGTCCAGCACACCGATCTCGCCGGATGGGACCCGCACCCGCAGCCCGTACGGCGGCCCGGGCACGGGCACGAGGCCGAGCGGGTCGGCGCTGAGGTAACGGGCGGTGGCCGGGTCGTAGTAGCGCCGCAGGTTGTACGCCAGGCCGGTCTCGGCATCGTGGTACTGGCCGGGGAACCCGAGCGGACAGGCGACGCGGTCGGCCGTGCCCGGCCACCGTACGCCCCAGAGAGTGGCGCGGGACCGCCAGACGATGTCGCCGGACGGATCGACCAGCTCGGCGGGCGCGCCGGTGCGATCGGTGATGACGGCGTGGAGACCGGTCCACGGGCCCCGGCGTTCGAGCTGGGTGAGCGGGCGCAGATCCCCGGGGACGCACTCCCATGTGACGGATCCGCTCGCGCCCCCGGGAACCGCCGGCACCGTCTCGGTCTGCTCGGCGAGGACCGGACCGTCCGCAGGGATCCCGTTCGAGGCGCAGGTCCGCGTCGGCGTTGACCGCACGGACCAGCCGGCCCATGCGGTCGTAGCCGAACGTGGTCACCTCGTCCCCGGTCCTGGCCTCGGTCACGTTGCCGAGCCGGTCGTGGGTGAGGCGGAGTGTCCGGCCCAGGCCGTCGATCCGCTCGACGAGCCGCCCGCACGCGTCGTAGGCGTGGCTCAGGACGCGTCCGGCGAAGTCGGTCTCGCGGACCAGGTGACCGGCGGCGTCGTACTCATAGCGCCACACCGGGTCGACGGACTCGGTGAGGTTGCCGCGTTCGTCATAGGTCTGACGCCACGTGGCGCCGTCCGGCCCGGTCACCTCGACGGGCAGGCCGAGCGCGTTGTAGGCGGCGCTGAACCGGACGCCGTCCGGGCGGACGACCTCGGTGAGGTCGCCCATCTCGTCATAGGTGTAGCGGGCCACGCCCCCCAGCGGGTCGGTGCGCGAAAGCAGCCGATCGTGGCGGTCCCACTCCGACCGGGTGACGTGCCCGAGGGGATCGGTCCGCGCCGTCACTTGACCGCGCTCGTTCAGGCGGAACCTCGTCCGGCCGCCCAGCGAGTCGGTCACGACGGTGAGGCCTTCGCCGTAGGAGAGCCGCACGTCGAGGTAGCCGTCCGCGCCCGTGCCGCGGACGCCACGGCCGCGCTCGTCGTAGACGTAGCGGTACCAGCCGCCATTGCGGTCGACCCAGCCGGTCAGCCGCCCATCGGCGTCGTACTCGAACCTCAGCGGCCGATCCGACGCGTCCGCCACGTACGCCAGGCGGCCCGACGCGTATCCGAACCGTGCCAGTGGCACGCCACCGTCGCGGGTGAGCAGGCGGAGAGCGGTCACGCGCCCCGCGCCGTCGCTCTCGACGCCGACGCGGTAGCCGCCCGAATGCCGGATCTCACGCGGCACGGCACCGTCGCCGTAGAGGACCTCGATCCGGTGGCCGTTGCGGTCGCTGATCGCGCCGAGCCGGAAGACCCCGGACGGCCCCGACGGGAAATGTGGCATCGAGTGCTCGGAGGTCCACCCGGAACCGGCGTCCGCGACCGGCCGGGCGGTCTCTCAGAAACCGCCCGGATCCCTCTCTCGCCGCGAGCGTCCGGACGCCGCGCGGCAGGGCATGTCTCTCAGACGTCCCAGGGGACCGAGGCGCTGGTCCAGTGGGTCAGGCCGGCGAGGTCCGCCTCGGTGGTGACGTGGCGGGGCGGGGTGGCGAACGTCGCGTACGGGCGCAGGCGCAGCACCACCCGCTCCTCCCGGCGGGCCATCGCCTCGACCTCGGCGCGCGAGTCCTCGCTCAGCGGACGGCCCGCCATGACGCCCATGATCTTGAAGAACAGGTCGGCGCCGGCCTCCGGGTCCTCGTCCAGGACCGCGTCGCAGTAGACGTTAAGGTAGGTCGGGGGCCACTTTTCGTCCAGGACGCACAGCGAGACCTTCGGGTCGCGGCGCACCGCGGCGGCCTTTGCTCGCGCACGCATGGTGGAGACGAGGATCTCGTCGCCCTCCACGATGTAGTACAGCACCGACATCGCGGGCCCGTCGTTCCTGCGGGCGTAGCCGAAGATCGCCGTACGGTGGTCGCGGACGAACTGGCGTCGTTCTTCCGGTGTCATGTCCTCCAGTCTGCGCCGCCTCCCGGCGGACGGGCCATGGCGTGCTCCGCGGAATGCGTTGAGCGGCGGGGCGGCACGTCCTACGCTCATTGATCACGGCGAGTCCGGCAGCGGGGAGGACGCCATGGGCATCACGGCCTCCGATGTCATCACCTCCATGCCGAGCGTGTGGGGCGCCACGGACGCCGCGAGCGCCGCGAGCGTCTACCCGCTCGCCGCGTTCGTCGCGGTGCCGCTCGCCGCGGTCGTGTCGGATCCCGCGCAGATGTGGCACGCCGGCAAGCGGTACGGCACGGTCGCCGAGCACATCCGGACGGCGAGCTCGGAGATCTCGCAGGCCGTGGACCGGCACGCCTCCGCGGACCACTGGAAGGAAAAGGGCAGGGACGCCTTCGTCGCCAACCGGGTCAAGCCCTACCAGGACACGCTCGGTCAGGCCGCGAAGATGTACGACAACGTGCATGACACCCTCCTCGGGTGCGCGGTCGGCTACACGATGGCGGGCCTGGCGTCGGCGGTCATCGGGGCGGCGGTCCTCAACTACGTCGCGAGCCTGCTCGCGGCCGCCGCCGTGCCCGGCGCGAACGTGGCCACGACCTTCGTGGCCAACGAACGGATGCTCAATGCGTCCCAGGTGGTTCGAGATCTGATCAGCGGTCTGGCGAAGGTCAACGACGTGGCCGGGTCGATCATCGGCGGCATCACCGCGGAGATCAAAGCCCTGCCCGTTCTGACCGGGGTGGGCGCGGGGGGCCTGAGCGGGTACTACATCGGCGCCCGGGCAGAGCCGGCATTCGAGAAGACCCGCACCACGCTGCACTGGCCCCGGCGGCTCAAGCCCGGCGAGGCGCCGCCCACCGGCTACCGCGCCGCCGGCGCGGCCGACCAGGACGCGATCAAAGAGATCGACCCGGCGTCGATCACGGCCCTGGGCCGGGACCTGGACCGCGGCGCCGCCAGGACACTCGCCGGCGCGTACGACCAGGCGCAGGGGAACGACGTGGGCTACCCCGGCTTCGGCCTGGTCGGCCTCCACCTGGCCCACGCCCACAGCGTCATGCGCGAACACGCGGCGCAGCAGCTCGCGGCCTGCCGCGACACTCCGGGCGCCTGGCTGCCCGGGCTGCGGACGAACGCCGGCAACTGGGTCTTCGCCGAACAGGCGAACGTGGCCGCCATCTAGTACGGCAAGTGACGGACGCGAGAACAGCGGGTAAGGGAATGAGCGACCGGCTCTGCGAGCGCCCTTCTGCCGAGCGCCGGTTTTCCGCCTCTTCGTGCGGGCGACGGCGATATCACCTGTCAGACCAGGCCTGCTACCTGGCCATATTCTAGGTTCGCGACAGAACCATTAGTTGGCGTAACCGATGACGCCGCGGCGCGCTTTTGCGGGATATAGCGGACCGCAATTCTCGGCCTTGGGTTGAATATTCGTTGGGCTTGCCATTCCGTCGCACGCGGGTAGAGAGCCGTTGGTCAGTACGGACCACATCATCAGGGGGATCCATGAAATCGATTCGGTCCACTGTGGCGGGCCTTCTCGTCGGGCCGGCCATCGTCGCGGGGGCGCTCGCCGGCGCCGCGCAGGCCGCCGAAGCGGCGACACCCGCCGGGCACACCTCCGCCGTTCCGGCCGGCCACACCGGATGGCCGGGCTGGGACCACGACCACGACCACGGCCGGGACCGCTGGGACAACCACCGCGATCCGCGCTGGGACCCGCGCAACGGCAACCGCTACGACCCGCGGTGGGGCTACTACCGCCACGACCCGCGCTGGGGGTACTACCGGTACGACCCGCGGGTCGGCCGCTACCACTGGGACCACCGCTGAGCGGGAACCACCGGTGACGCGCGGATCCGGGGCCCTGCCCCGGGTCCGCCTACCGCCGGTCCGTCAGCTCTTGCGGCCGACCCCTCCGTACAGCCACCCGGTGGCGTCCGGCGCCGGGTCCTGCGGGTCCGGCCGCCACACGTCCAGCGTCACCAGGCCCGGGTCGACCAGGTCGAACCCGTCGAAGAAACGGCCGATCTCCTCGCGGTCGCGGAAGTAGATCGGCGTGGGCGTCGTCGCGTACACCGCCTCGATCTGCGCGACGGCGTCCGCCGACTTGCCGTCGGTCGTGACGTGGGTCGCCGTCAGGTGGCTGCCGGGTGCGAGCGCGTCGCGCAGCCGGCCCATGACCGCCGACCGCTCCTCCACGGTCAGGAAGTGGACCATGGCGATCATCAGGACACCGACCGGCTCGTCAAAGTCGATCAGCTTGCGCGTCTTCGGGTGCTCGAGCACCTCTTCCGGGCGATGCATGTCGGCCGTCGCCACCGTGGTGTTGTCGTCGGCGGCCAGCAGCGCGCGGCCGTGAGCGAGCACCACCGGATCGTTGTCGACGTACACCACCCGGGCGTCCGGATTGATCTCCTGCGCGATCTCATGGGTGTTGCCCACCGTCGGCAGACCCGAGCCGATGTCGATGAACTGCCGGATCCCCTGCCGGGCCATGTACCGCACCGCGCGCCGCAGGAACGCGCGGTTCTCCTGGGCCAGCTGCCGGATCTCGGGCATCGCCTCGGCGACGCGGTCGACCGCCTCACGGTCCACCCGGTAGTTGTCCTTGCCGCCCAGGTAGTAGTCGTACATCCGCGCGACGCTCGGTCGGCTGACGTCGATCTGGGGGATCGTGGGATCGCTCTGCTGTCCGATGGGAATGCCTCCGTCCAAGCCATGCCGACGGCCCGTCGCGCCGACACGATGCCTCCCCGCCGCAGTAAATGATCTTAGTCGGAGAAGCGACGGACGTGCGAGAAATGCCGGCAGACACTGACGCGAATCGCCGGCCTGGCGAGAACGTGCCGCGGCACGCCGGAGCGCCGGGGCGAATCAGCTCTTGCGGCCGACGCCCCCGTACATCCAGCCGGTGGCCTCCGGCGCCGGGTCCTGCGGGTCCGGCCGCCACCGATCCAACGTGACCACGCCCGGGTCGACCAGGTCGAACCCGTCGAAGAAACGGCTGACCTCCTCGTGGCTGCGGAAGGAGACCGGCGTCGGCGTCGTCGCGTACACCGCCTCGATGTCCGCAGCGGCCTCCGCGGACTTGCCGTCGGCAGTGCCATGTGTGGCCGACAGGTGGCTGCCGGGCGCGAGCGCGTCGCGCAGGCGGCCCATGACCGCCGGACGCTCCTCCGTGGTCAGAAAATGGATCATGGCGATCATCAGCACGCCGACCGGCTCGCTGAAATCGATCAGCTTGCGCGTCTGCGGGTGCTCGAGCACCTCTTCCGGCCGATGCATGTCGGCCGTCGCCACCGCCGTGTTGTCGTCGGCGGCCAGCAGCGCGCGGCCGTGGTTGAGCACCACCGGGTCGTTGTCGACGTACACCACCCGGGCGTCCGGGTTGATCTCCTGCGCGATCTCATGGGTGTTGCCCACGGTCGGCAGACCCGAGCCGATGTCGATGAACTGCCGGATCCCCTGCCGGGCCATGTACCGCACCGTACGCCGCAGGAACGCGCGGTTCTCCTGGACCAACTGGCGGACGTTCGGCATCGCCTCGGCGACGCGGTCCACCGCCTCACGGTCCACCCGGTAATTGTCCTTGCCGCCCAGGTAATAGTCGTACATCCGCGCGACGCTGGGCCGGCTGACGTCGATCTGGGGGATCGCCGGATCGCTCTGCTGTCCGATGGGAATGCCTCCGTCCAAGCCATGCCGACGGCCCGTCGCGCCGACACGATGCCTCCCCGCCGCGACAAGCGATCTTAGTAGGGAAGCGACGGACGTACGGGCGGAATCTGGCAGACGCTGACGCCCCGGCGGATACTGGCCACCGCGCATTATTCGATTTACCCTGTTTTTGTTCTCGCGGAAACCTGGGGGTTAAACGCGACGCGGGGCAGAAGGGGAATGCCGTGAACTGGTACTTGGCGGTACTCAAGAACTACGCGGGTTTCAGCGGCCGGGCGCGCCGCACCGAATACTGGATGTTCGTCCTCGTCAACTTCGTCATCTCCGCCGTGCTGAACATCCTCGCGACCTGGGCCAAGGCGTTCAGCATCATCGACCTGATCTACGCTCTCGCGGTGCTGATCCCCGCCATCGCCGTGGGCGTGCGCCGCCTGCACGACACCGGCCGGACCGGATGGTGGCTGCTGATCGGCCTCATTCCCATCATCGGCACGATCATCCTGCTCGTCTTCCTGGTCACCGACGGCCAGCCCGGCGACAACCAATACGGGCCGAATCCCAAGTACGCCACGGCCGTGGCCTGAACCGGCCACCCGCTGAACCCGAGGCCCGGGAGAAGTCTCTTCTCCCGGGCTTCACCTTTTCCTCCCCGCGCATTCTCTGCTCCGCGAACAAGAATTCATGCCGGCCCGGAACGTGCCGCGGCGAGCCGGGTGGTTTCCGCCGCCGAGTAGGGTCGGCGGACATGAGTCATCCGAGTGACCGGCTGGACACGGTCGACGAATCATGGTCGCGTGCGCTGGCCGTGGTCGCGCACCCCGACGACCTGGAGTACGGCACCGCCGCGGCCGTGGCCCGCTGGACGCGCCAGGGCAAGAAGGTCGTGTACTGCCTGGCCACGAGTGGCGAGGCGGGCATCGACGCGATCGAGCCCGAAGAGGCCGGGCCGTTGCGCGAGGCCGAGGAACGCGCGGGCGCGGCGCTGGTCGGCGTCGACGAGGTCGAGTTCCTCGGCCATCCCGACGGCGTGATCGAGTACGGCCTGGACCTGCGGCGTGACATCGCCCGTGCCGTACGACGGCACCGGCCCGACGTGGTGATCACCGGCAACCACCACGACACGTGGGCGCCCGGCGCGCCCAACCAGGCCGACCACATCGCGGTGGGCCGCGCGGTCATCGACGGGGTGCGCGACGCCGCGAACCGGTGGGTGTTCCGCGAACTGCTCGACGAGGGCCTGCCGCCGTGGCGCGCCGGGCGGGTGCTCGTGGCCTCCAGCCCGCTGGCGGCGCACGGCGTGGACGTCACCGACACCTTCGCCGACGGGGTCGCGTCCCTGCGGGCGCACGCGGAGTACCTGCGGGGGCTCGGCGAGAACGCGATGGCCGACCCGGAGGAGTTCCTCGCGTCGATCGCCGGTCCGGCCGGAACGCGGCTGGGCGTCCGCTACGGCGTCGCGTTCGAGGTCATCGACCTCTGAGAGAGCGGACTCCCCCGTCACGGCACGGGTAGCGACACGGGTATTAATCCGGGTGTCCCCCGCCGGTGCCGGAGGGAAGGTGGTGTCACCGGCCAGGCCGCGACGGGATCCCCCCGGCGGACGCCGGGGCCGCCAGCGCCCTCCCCCCATCCTGCCGGCCCCGGCGCCCGCCGCTCTCGATCTCACGTTTCCGCGCCGTCGGGCGTCTGCAGGATGTGACCATGCGACCGTTCGAGCAGATCGTGACCGAGTACGGCCCGATGGTGCTGCGCGTCTGCCGGGCCGTGCTCGGGCCGGAAGACGCCGATGACGCCTGGTCCGAGACTTTCGTCGCGGCGATCAGGGCCTACCCCGGGCTGCCCGCCGATGCGAACGTCGAGGCCTGGCTCGTGACGATCGCCCACCGCAAGGCGATCGACGTCACCCGCGCCGCCGCGCGCCGGCCCACGCCCGTCGAGACCCTGCCGGACCACCCCAGCCGTACGGGCCGGCCGGAGGACTGGGACGGCGACCTGTGGCAGGCGTTGCGCGACCTGCCCGCCAAACAGCGCCAGGCGGTGGCGTACCACTATCTCGCCGGACTGCCGTACAAGGAGATCGCCGGCCTGCTCGGCGGAAGCACGGACGCCGCGCGCAGGGCCGCGGCCGACGGCCTGAAGACCCTGCGCTCCACCTACCCGGCCACCGACCAGGAGGAGATGGCTCGATGAACACCGCATCCGACCCGCGGCACCCGCTCTCGGCGCTGCCCGCCGAGGACCGGCCCGCGCTGGCCCGTCTGCACGACCGTCTCGCGGACCGGGCCGAGCGCGAGGGGATCCTCGACGTCGCGTACCGCACGCTGGACACACCGGTCGGCACGCTCCTGCTCGCCGCCACCGCACGGGGGCTGGTGCGGGTGGCCTTCGCCGTCCAGGACCACGACGCGGCGCTGCGGCTGCTCGCCGACCAGGTCAGCCCCCGCGTCCTCCACGCGCCCGTACGCCTGGACGAGGTGAGCCGGCAGATCGAGGAGTACTTCACCGGCCGGCGGACCGGGTTCGATCTGCCGCTCGACTGGCGGCTGTCCCGGGGTTTCCGGCGCGATGTGCTGGCCCACCTGCCGGACATCGGCTACGGCCGCACCGAGACGTACGCCCAGGTGGCGGCGGCCACCGGCCGCCCGCGCGCGGTGCGGGCGGTGGGCACCGCGTGCGCCACCAACCCGCTGCCGATCGTCGTGCCCTGCCACCGGGTGGTGCGTTCCGACGGCACGCCCGGCGGCTACGCGGGCGGCCCCGAGGCCAAGCGCACCCTGCTGACCCTCGAGACCGCCTGAGAGCCGGACGCTGAGGGCCGCCCCTGACGTTGCAGGACTTAGAAGTCCATGCCGCCCGCGTCGGGAGCGGCCGGGGCCTTCTCCTTCTCGGGCTTTTCGGCGACGACGGCCTCGGTCGTCAGGAACAGCGCCGCGATGGACGCCGCGTTCTGCAGCGCCGAACGCGTCACCTTGGCCGGGTCGATGATGCCCGCCTCGAACATGTTCACGTACTCACCGGACGCGGCGTTCAACCCCTGACCCGGCTCCAGCGAGCGAACCCGCTCGGCCACCACACCGCCCTCCAGACCGGCGTTGACCGCGATCTGCTTGAGCGGCTCCTCCAGCGCCCGCTTGACGATGGAGGCACCGGTGGCCTCATCACCCTCAAGGTCGATCTTGTCGAACGCGCCCGTGCCCGCCTGCAACAGCGCCACGCCACCACCGGGGACGATGCCCTCCTCCACGGCGGCCTTGGCGTTGCGGACGGCGTCCTCGATCCGGTGCTTGCGCTCCTTCAGCTCCACCTCGGTCGCCGCACCCGCCTTGATGACGGCCACACCACCGGCGAGCTTGGCCAGCCGCTCCTGCAGCTTCTCCCGGTCATAGTCGGAGTCGCTGTTGTCGATCTCGACCCGGATCTCGTTCACCCGGCCCGCGATGTCGTCGGTGTTACCCGCGCCGTCGACGATGGTGGTCTCGTCCTTGGTCACCACGACACGCTTGGCCTGGCCCAGCATGTCCAGCGTGGTGTTCTCCAGCTTCAGACCGATGTCCTCCGACACCACCTGGCCACCCGTCAAGATCGCGATGTCCTGCAGCATCGCCTTCCGACGGTCACCGAAACCCGGAGCCTTGACGGCCACGGACTTGAACACACCGTGGATCTTGTTGAGCAGGAGGGTGGCGAGCGCCTCCGTCTCGACGTCCTCGGCGATGACGAGCAGGGGCCGCGAGGTGCTCTTGACCGCCTCCAGCACCGGGAGAAGGTCGCGGTTGGCCGAGATCTTGGCGGCGACGAGCAGCACGTACGGGTCGTCGAGGACCGCCTCGAGACGGTCGGCGTCGGTGACGAACTGCGGGGCGAGGTAGCCCTTGTCGAAGCGCATGCCCTCGGTCAGCTCGAGCTCCAGACCGAAGGTCTGGCTCTCCTCGACCGTGATCACACCTTCCTTACCGACCTTGTCCATCGCCTCGGCGATCATCTCACCGATCGAGGTGTCACCGGCGGAAATAGAGGCCGTGGAGGCGATCTGCTCCTTCGTCTCCACATCCTTGGCGATCTTGGAAAGCTCCTCGCTCACCCGCTCGACCGCGGACTCGATGCCCCGCTTCAGCGACATCGGGTTCGCCCCGGCGGCGACGTTGCGCAGGCCCTCGCGGACCAGCGCCTGGGCCAGGACGGTGGCCGTGGTGGTGCCATCACCCGCGACGTCGTCGGTCTTCTTCGCGACCTCCTTGACCAGCTCCGCGCCGATCTTCTCCCACGGGTCCTCGAGCTCGATCTCCTTGGCGATCGACACACCGTCGTTGGTGATCGTGGGAGCACCCCACTTCTTCTCCAACACGACGTTGCGGCCCTTGGGACCGAGGGTGACCTTCACGGCGTCGGCGAGCTGGTTCATGCCGCGCTCGAGGCCGCGCCGCGCGTCCTCATCGAACACGATCATCTTCGGGGACATCTCTGCTCCTGTTCTCTTCGGCGAAGGCGGACCGGGACGGCGCCCGCGACGGACGGCCCGCGAACGGGCCTCACCCCCCGGCCCACCCCTCGTGCCGGCACTCACCGGGCGCGTCCGCCCGGCACCGCCGCGCACTCTATCCACAACTTGCGTGCCACGCATATAGTGCGCGATAAGCAATTAGTGCGCAACACGCAATCGATGACTAGGATGTAACCCATGGAAGACGCAGTGGACATGCGGACGCGCAACCGCCAGGCCACCCGGGAGGCGATCAGCACCGCCGCCCTGCGCCTGGCGCTGGAGCGGGGACCCGAGGGGCTGGCGCTCGTACGGGTGCGCGACATCGCCGAGGCCGCCGGGGTGTCGCCCCGCACCTACAACAACTACTTCTCCAGCCGGGAGGAGGCGATCTGCGCCTTCCAGTCCGACCAGGCACGCCGGCTCGGGCAGGCGCTGCTGGAGCGCCCGGCCGACGAGCCGCTCGGCCAGGCCGTCACCGCGGCGGTGACCGAGTACTACGGAACCGCCGAGCCCGACCGGGCGGGCCTGCGCATGATCATGTGCACCCCGGCGCTGGAGGGCGAGGCGCTGAAGGCGTTCACCACGGCGGAGGGCCCGCTGGCCGAGGCGATCGCCGAGCGCACCGGCGGCGACGAGCTGTTCGCCCGGGTCATGGCCGCGGCGGTCGCCGGGGCGATCCGGGTGGCCGGCCGCCACTGGATCGAACGCGACGACTCCGAGCCGTTCGCCTCCATCCTGCGCCGGGCCCTCGCCCACGTCACGGCCGCCGCCTGACCGGCCCCCACCGGCGCGACTGATCACTCTCCGTAGCGGGTACGTTCTGGCCCGCGCCGTGAGCGGCGCACCGGGGGAACCAGGGGGAACGATGGCAGGTCTGACCGACGCCGACGGGCTGTACTTCATCGGCAACGCCACCATGGTGATCCGCTATGGCGGGTTCACCCTGCTGACCGACCCGAACTTCCTGCGGCGCGGCCAGCGGGCGTTCCTGGGCTACGGGCTGAACTCGCGTCGGCTGCGCGACCCGGCGATCTCGATCGACGAGCTGCCCCGGATGGACGCCGTCATCCTGTCCCACCTGCACGGCGACCACTGGGACCGGGTCACCACCCGCCATCTCGACCGCGACCTGCCCATCGTCACCACGTCGCACGCGTCCCGGGGGCTGGCCCGGCGCGGCTTCGGCCGCACCCGTCCCCTGCGAGTGTGGCAGGAGCACGAGTTCATCAAGCAGGGCCGCAGCGTACGGATCACCGCGATGCCCGGACGGCACGGCTTCGGGCTCGCGGGCCGCCTGCTGCCGCCGGTGATGGGCTCGATGCTGGAGTTCGGCCCGGCGGGCGGCGCCACGGAGCTGCGGATGTACATCAGCGGCGACACGCTGATGTACGACGACCTGAAGGAGATCCCCCGCCGCTACCCCGACATCGACCTGGGCGTGGTGCACCTGGGCGGCACGACGCTGTTCGGCCTGTCCATGGTCACGATGGACGCGCGGCAGGGCGCCGACTGGACCGAGATGATCCGCTGCCGCCGCGTGGTGCCGGTCCACTACGACGACTACACGGTCATGAAGTCGGGGCTGCCGGACTACGAGGCGGAGGCCCGCGACCGCGGCTTCATGGACAAGGTCCGCGCGGTCGGACGCGGCACGAGCATGCCGTTCGGCGACTTCGCGCGGACCGCCAAGCGGTAGACGGGCTCAGCGGTAGGCGGACGCAGCGGTAGACGGACGCAGCGGTAGACGGGCTCAGCGCGGTGTCCCGGCGGGAGTGCCGCCGGGTGAGGAGTCCTCGTCCAGGGCCGCGACGACGGCCGTCGCGACCGCCGAGCCGACGTCGTCGAAGGTGGGGATCACGCGCGCGACCGCGGTGATCTCGAACACCTTGCGGACGATGCCGCCCGGCGGCACCGCCGCGTACAGCGGGCGATCCGTCGCACGGGCCCGGGTGTACGCGCGCAGCAGCGCGTTGACCGCCGATGAGTCGCAGAACGTCGTCCCGGTCAGGTCGGCGATGATCGGCTCGCCGCCGGAGTTGAGCAGCGCGAGCAACTGCTCGCGGACCCCGTCGGCGTTGGACGTGTCGATCTGCTCGGGCAGTTCGACGACCGTGTAGCGGCTGGTGCGCCAGGTGGGCAGAGCGGAAACCACGGCCCGTACCATCCAGATCCCCCTTGTGCCATTCCGAATGGTGGGGCGGTCTCACTGTTGGACCGCGACAACGCGTCTCACCGGGACACCGCGCTCCCCCACGGCACGCATCCGAACCCCGGCGGTGTCTCGCATTCGCGGCACCGGGCATCCCCCGCCCGGCGGCGACCACTCCGATGAGACGCTCCCCTTGCCAGGAGGTTATCCCCTTATTTCCCTACAGATACACCGATTTACCGCCGAACCGCCCATCGCTCCGCCCGCTGAGCAGGCGACACGCACCTGGACGTGGGGACGATCACAAAGGAGGCGGTCCCCGGCGACGCGCCCAGCGCCGCACCGTGAACCGCCTCCGTACGTCCGGGCGGAACAGATGATGCCCAGCGCCGTGCGGCCAGGCGGAACAGACGGCGGTGCGCTCAGCCCTGCGCCACAAAGCCGCCGCCGTGCGGCGAGGCGGAACAGACGGTGCGCTCAGCGCTGGGCGGCGAGCCGCCGGCGGACGGCCGGGCGGAACAGGCGCAGGTCACCGCCGGGGTACGCGCCGCGTGCCGGCTGGTCGCCGTTGAGGACGGTTCCGAGCACGCGTGCGTGCACGGTCTCCAGTCGCTCGGCGGCCTGGGCGACGTCCTCCCGCCGGGCCCGGCCGTGCCGGGCGACGACGAGCGCGCCCGCGCACCCGCGGGCGAGGACCGCGGCGTCGGTGGTGGACAGCAGCGGAGGCGTGTCGATGAGCACGATGTCGGCGCGGTCGCCCAGCTCGTGGAGGATCGAGGACATCATCCGCGACGCGACGAGGTCGCCGGGGTTGCCCCTGGCCGCGCCGCCGGGCAGCACGGACAGCGTGTCGGGGCCCCACTGCCAGAGCACCTCATCGACGGCACGGCCGCCGCTCAGGAGCTCCGCCAGCCCGTCGGCCTCCTCGACGCCGAGCCGGGAGGCCAGGGAGGAGCCGCGCAGGTCGGCGTCGACCAGGATCACCCTCCAGCCCGCCTCCGCGAGCGACACCGCGAGGTTGCACGCGACAGTGGTCTTGCCCTCGCCGGGGAGGGCGCTGGTCACGACCACCGATCGGGGCAGGAAGTCGCCGCCCTGGGCGAACCGCAGGTTCGCGCGGATCCGGCGGAACGCCTCGGCGAGCGGCGCGTCGCCGCGTACGCCGAGGTCCATGCGTCCGTCGGCGGGCACCGTGCCCAGCACGGTGCCGCCCGCGACCTCGCGCAGGGCGCCCGCCGACCGGATCGAGGTGTCGGTGCGGTCCCGCAGGACGGCGCCGACCACGCCGACGGCGGCGCCGATGACCAGCCCGATCCCCAGGTTGAGCAGGGGCCGGGGGCTCACCGGCGCGCGGGGCGGGTCCGCGTCGTCGGCGACCGTGACCCGTACGCCGGCCGGCGCGGTCCGGTCCGGCCGTTCGAGCCGGTCCACGTAGCCGGCGAAGGTGGTGCCGATGGTCCGCGCGATCCGCGTCGCCAGCTCTGGAGAGGCGTCGGTGACCGTGGCGCGCACCAGGACGGTGTCCGGCACCGCCATCGCGCTGATCTTCGGCCGCAGCTCCTCGGCGGTCATCCCGTCGCCCAGGGCCGTCGCCACGGCGGTGGCGACGGTCCGGCTCTGGATCAGCTTGGCGTAGGACTTCGCGCGGTCCTGGGACAGCAGCGACCCCTGGTAGGCCACTGCCGCGTTCCCCCCGTTCGCGGGCGCGGACACGATCATCGTGATCGTCGCGGCGTACCGCGGGCTCATCCGGGTCGTGGCGAAGGCGGCCGCGATGAGGGCGAGCAGGATCGAGGCCGCCACCAGCTTCCATCGGCGCCGCAGCAGACGAAGGTAGTGCAGCAGTTCCATCCCGCTCCCCTTTCGGCCGGATCCCTAGGTCGTGCGAAGCTGCTCGTCGGGCTTGGCGTACACCGGCACCTTGAGCAGCAGCCACACGAACACGCCGCCCAGCCCGGCGCCGATCGCGAGGGGCACGGGCGCCGGCACCCAGCCCTTCAGAACCGGGACGACCGCGAGGCAGGTGACCGCGGCGGTGCCGGACAGCGCGAACGCCACCTGCCCGGTGCTGAGACCGAGCCGGCGCAGCCGGTGCGAGACGTGGTCGGTGCCGCCGAGCATCAGCGGCCGGCCCGCGCGGCGCCGCGAGACCAGGACGACGCAGGTGTCGACGGTGGCGACGAAGGTGACCATGAGCGGCCCGGCCACGCCCGTGTCGTCCGTCCGCGCGAACACGAAGAGCGCCGAGGCCGAGATCACGAAGCCGATGAACAGCGATCCGGCGTCTCCCATGAAGATCCGCGCGGGCGTCCAGTTGTGCGGCAGGAACCCGGCGCATCCGCAGGCCAGCGCGACGAGCAGCACGCTCACGCCCCTCTGCCCCACCATCATCGCGGGCAGCGCGAGGGACGCGCTGGTCACGCAGGCGACGCCGGCCGCGGCTCCGTCCATGTTGTCGAGCAGGTTGAAGGAGTTGGTGATGACGACGATCCACAGCACCGGCAGGACGTAGTCGAGCCAGTTCCCGAAGATCTTCACGTGGCCGCCCGCGCCGACGACGGCCACGGCGGCGAGCCCCTCGACGGTCAGCCGCGGGTACGGCGACAGCGGCCGCAGGTCGTCGACCAGGCCGAGCAGCGCCACGGCCGTCGCGGCCACGAGCAGGATCCGCAGGCGCGGATCGCCGCCGCTCAGCGCGGCGATCGTCGGCGCGATCACCCCGACGGCGATGACGACGCCTCCCAGGTACGGCGTCGGCCGCTCGTGACTCTTGCGCATGTCGGGCCGATCGGTCAACGACAGCTGAACGGCCAGCCTGCGCACGAATTCGGTCAATACCCCGACCAATACGAATGCAGCGACCGCCACCCACGTCATTGCCATTGATTCTGGTCTCTCGTTGACGGCAGCAGCTTCTCAGCTCTGTTACCGCGGGACGCGGCCCGCAAAACACCGGTGCACGGCAGACCAGTCGGCACACTGGTGCACGATTCAGGACACCGCGAATCGAAACATTCGACCGAACAAAAGATTGCCAACAATGGTCAATATTTCCAAGGTTTCAATGAACCGGCGCAGCATGATAGCGTGCGGCCTGGTTTTGGAACGGGACCACGGATGCCATTTTCTGGAGTGGCACAGAAAGCAATTCAATCGCACGGATAACGAAATGTCCAGATTGGCCAGGGGGGCCTGATGGGTTCGGCAATTAGAGTATCCGGTGGTATCGCCGCCGCCACACTGATGATGACTGGAATGGCCGTCGCGCAGCCGGCGTACGCCCGCCAGACCGTGAACGTGCCCTGCAACACGGCGGCGCTGATCGCGGCGGTCAACGGCGTCAACAGCATCGGTTCGGGGACGCTCGAGCTGGCCTCGAACTGCGACTACGTCCTGACCACCGCGTCGGGGACCGGGCGCGGTCCGGACGGGCTGCTCATCACCGGCGACATCGCCATCATCGGCGGTAACTCGACGCGGATCACCAGGTCGGCCGCCGCCCCGGCGTTCCGGATCATGGAGGTTACATCGGGCGCCAGACTCGACCTGCGGAACGTCTTCGTCTCCGGAGGACTTACCGACAACACGACGCCGACCAATGACTCGGGCGGCGGCATCCTCAACTCCCGCGGGACCATCCGCCTGTACCGTACGACCATCTCCGGCAACACCGCGGACAACGGTGCCGGAATCTCCAATGACAGCGGACGGCTGGTCGTCAGCAGCACGCTCATCCAGAACAACACGACCCGCGCCAGCGGTGGCGGCGGTGGCGGCGTGTACAACGACGGCTCGATGACGACGAACAACAGCATCATCCGGGCTAACCGCGCGAACACGAACGGCGGCGGACTCTACAACGGCCAGGGCGGCCGGGCCGAGTTGTACCGGACCACGCTCGACCACAACACGGCCGGCGCCAACGGTGGTGGTGTTTACAACGCCGCGGACGCCCGGTTGATCCTGCAGAGGACTCTGGTGCAGCTGAACACCGCCGCGAGCGGCGGTGGCGTCTTCAACGCCGGCGTCCCGAGCCGGGTGTCGCTGAACAACAGCCTCATCCAGAACAACACACCGAACAACTGCGTGCCTCTGGGCTCGCTGTTCGGCTGCACGAACTGACCCGCGTTCCACCGGCGGTCGCCGCCGTGTGCGTCTGACGCACACGGCGGCGACCGCCCCAGAATGGAGATGCGTGGTGGCCGGCAATGGCTGAACTTCGCACGAGCGACGAACGCACGAGCGACGAACGCACGAGCGACGAGCGCACGGGCCGCCGCACCACCGACCGGGACCGGCGGCCGGCGGCGGCCTTCCCGGGCGGGCCCGCACGCGTCTGCCTGCTGATCGGCCAGCTCGGCCTCGGCGGCACCGAGAAGCAGCTCGTCCTGCTCGCCCAGGGCCTGCGCGCCCGCGGCATCGACGTTCACGTGCTCCTGATGTTCGAGGGCGGTCCGCGGGAAGGCGCGCTGCGGGCGGCCGGGATACCCGTCACCCACCTGGGGTTCGTCTCCGCCGCCGCGGGAGCGCGCATGCTGCCGGCCAACGCGGCCGCCTTCGCGCGGCTCGTCCGTCACCTGCGGCGGCTGCGGCCCGCCGTTCTGCACGCCTTCCTCTTCCACAGCTACGTCACCGCCGCCCCGGCGGCGCGCCTGGCCGGCGTCCGCGTGCTGGTCGCGGGCCGGCGCAGCCTCGGTGACTTCAAGCGGGGCCGCCACGTCATGCTCGCGGTCGAACGCCTCGCCACCGGCATGACCGACCTGCTCGTGGCCAACGCCGAGGCCGTCGCCGAGGACACGCGCCGCCAGGAGAAGGTCTCCCCCGACAAGATCATCACCGTGTACAACGGCCTGCCGGACTCGGCGTTCGCCCCGGCCGCCCCCACGGTCATCGACACCACCGCGCCGGTCGTCCTGTGCATCGCGAACCTCAAGCCCGACAAGGGACACCGGTACCTGATCGACGCCGTCGCGCGCCTCCGCGACCAGGGCCTGCCGACCACCCTCGCCCTCGTCGGCGACGGGCCGCAGCGCCGCGCGCTGCAGGAGCAGGCGGCACGCCTGGGCGCCGACGTACGGTTCCTCGGCACCCGTACCGACGTCGAGCCGCTCCTCGCCCGCGCCCAGGTCGTGGCACTGCCGTCCCTGCACGAGGGCATGAGCAACGCCGTCATGGAGGCGATGGCCGCGGGACGCCCGGTGGTCGCCACCGACGTCGGGGGAACCGGCGAGCTGCTGCGCGACCGCGGCGTCCTGGTGCCGCCCTCCGACGGCGCGGCGCTGGCCGAGGGAATCGGCCGCGTGCTGCGCGACCACGGCCTGGCCGAGCGGCTCGCCGCGCGGGCGCGCGCCTGGAGCCTGCGGCACCTCCACGTCGACGCGATGGTCGACCGCCATGTCCAGATCTACCGAGAGCTGCTGGAGCGCCGATGTGCGGAATAGCGGGAACCGTGTCGGCCGGCGCACCGGACGCCGGGCTGGTCCACCGGATGTGCGACGCTCTCGTGCACCGGGGGCCGGACGGCGCGGGCTTCCACACCGACGACCACGCCGCGCTCGGCATGCGCCGGCTCGCCATCATCGACGTGGCAGGCGGTGACCAGCCGGTCTACAACGAGGACCGCACGATCGCCGCGGTCCTCAACGGCGAGCTGTACAACTTCCGCGACCTGCGCGACGCGCTGCGCCGCCGCGGGCACCGCCTGACCAGCGAGGGCGACACCGAGTGCCTCGTCCACCTGTACGAGGAGTACGGCGACGAGCTGGTCGACCATCTGCGTGGCATGTTCGCGTTCGCCCTCTGGGACGCGCGCCGTCGCCGCCTCCTGCTCGCCCGGGACCGCGTCGGCAAGAAGCCGCTGTTCTACCGGTCCGACGGCACCTCTCTCGTCTTCGGCTCGGAGCTGAAGGCGCTGATGCAGGATCCGTCGATACCGCGCGAGGTCGACCCGGTGGCGCTCCACCACTACCTCACCTACCAGTACGTCCCGGCACCCTGGTCGATCCTCCAGGGCGTGCGCAAGCTCCCGCCCGGCCACGTGCTGGTGTGGCAGGACGGCCGGCACGAGCTCCGCCGCTACTGGCGGCTGGACTGCACGCCGCGCCCGGTCACCGACGAGCGCGAGGCGGCGGAGGAGCTGCGCGAGAGGCTCCTGGACGCCACCCGCGTGCGCATGGTCAGCGAACGCCCGCTGGGCGCCTTCCTGTCCGGCGGCCTGGACTCCTCGGCGGTCGTGGCGGCGATGGCACGCCAGACCACGGGCCGCGTGAGGACCTTCAGCATCGGCTTCGACGAGCAGGAGTTCGACGAGCGGCACTACGCGCGCAGGCTGGCCGAGTGGTACGGCACCGACCACCAGGAGCTGGTCGTACGCCCGTCCGCGCTCGACGTGCTGCCGACGCTGGCGTGGCACTTCGACGAGCCGTTCGCCGACTCGTCGGCGATCCCCAGTTTCTACGTCGCCAGGATGAGCCGCGAACACGTGACCGTCGTGCTCAACGGCGACGGGGGCGATGAGACCTTCGGCGGCTACCGGCGGTACGTCGCGATGAACCGCACGCGGCGGATCCACCTGCCGGCGGCGCTGCGCCCCCGGCTCGGGCGCATCGGCGCCCTGCTGACCTCGCGCGGCGCGCCGCAGTCGCCGCCGTGGCAGGCCGGGCGCGTCCTGGAACTGCTCAGCCATCCGCTGTCGCACCGCTACGCGCGGATGATGTCCTACTTCGGGCCCGAGCAGAAGCTGGCGATCTACTCCGACGCCCTGCGCGAGCAGCTCGCCGGGGTGGACAGCTACGAGATCCTGGACGCGGCGTTCACCGCCTCGCGCGCCGGGTCCCAGCTCGGCGCCATCATGGACGTCGACATCAACACCTATCTGCCGGGCGACCTCCTCGTGAAGTCCGACATCACCACGATGGCCAACTCCATCGAGGGACGCTCGCCCTTCCTGGACCAGCACCTGATGGAGTGGGCCGCGAGACTGCCGGCCGACCTGAAGATCCGCTCGGGCACGACCAAGTACCTGCTGAAGAAGGCGGTGGCGGAGTGGCTGCCGCCCGAGCTGGTCAACCGGCCGAAGATGGGCTTCGGGGTGCCGCTCGCGTCCTGGCTGCGGACCGAGCTGCGCGGCCTGTCCTGGGACCTGCTCACCGACCACACGGCGCGCTCGCGCGGCCTGTTCCGCCACGACGCGATCGAGCGGCTGCTCCGGCAGCACCAGGAGGGCACCGACCACAGCCCCCGCATCTGGGCGCTGATCCAGTTCGAGCTGTGGCACCGCGTCTTCATCGACGGCGCGCACACGCAGGCCGGCACGGCCATCGCGGCGGGCGCCGACAGCTGGCGGTCCTGATGGCCGACCGGCCGCTCCGCATCGTGCTGTCCATCGGGTCCCTCCAGGTCGGGGGGACCGAGTCCCAGCTCGTCAAGCTGGCCGGGCGCCTGACGGCCCGCGGCCATGACGTGCACGTCCTCGCGGTCAGCCGCGGCGGCCCGTACGAGGACGATCTGCGGGCCCTGGGCGTGCCCACGCGCGTCTTCTCCTACGCGGGCCTGCGAACGCGCGACTCCTCCGGCCGCCGGGACCCGCGGATCCTGCTCGCCGAGATCCGCAAGCTCCTGGCGATGTGGCGGCACCTGCGGACCCTGCGGCCCGACGTCTGCCACGGGTTCCTGTTCACCTGCTACACCCACGTCCTGCCCCTCGCCTGGCTGGCAGGCGTGCCGGCGCGGGTCAACGGGCGCCGGGGCGCGTCGCCGCAGGAGCCGACCGGGCTGCTGCGCGCGGCGCTGGACTTCGCCGGCCACCGCTCCTCCAGCCTTTACGTGACCAACTCCCGCGCCCTGGGAGCCCGCCTCGTACGGGACGAGAAGGTGCCCGCCGACCGCATCGAGGTGATCGCCAACGGGGTCGAGCCGCCCGCGCGCGTCGCCGATCCCGCCCGGAGCCCGGCGCGCGGGATCGTGGTCGCGAACCTCATCGCCTACAAGGGGCACGCCGACCTGGTCGAGGCGCTCGCCCTGCTGAACTCCCCTCCAGCGGTCTGCCTCGTCGGCGAGGGGCCCGAGCGCGAGCCGCTCACCGCGCTGATCCGGGCGCGCCGGCTCGGTCACGTCGTCCGGCTCGCCGGAGGCGTGCCCGACGCGCGTGCGCTGCTCGCGGACTACCAGTTCGCCGTGCTGCCCTCCCACACCGAGGGACTGCCGAACGCGGTCCTGGAGGCGATGGCCGCGGGCCTGCCGGTGGTCGCCACACGCGTCGGCGGCGTGCCCGAGGTGCTGGCCGACGGCGTGGCGGGCCTGGTCGTACCGCCGCGCGACCCCGCCGCGCTGGCCTCCGCCATCGAGCGGCTCGCCGGGGACCCGGAGCTGCGGCGGGCGATGGGCGCCGCCGGGCGCCGCGCCGCCGAAAGGCTGAGCGTGGACGAGTGCGCCGCCCGGCACGAAGCGGTGTACCGGCGGCTGCTGCGGTGACGGCCGCGGTCCGCCAGGTCGCGCACACGGTCGGCATCCGCGCCCTCTTGGTGGTCCTGGGCGCGGTCAGCGGCGTCGTCATCGCCCGCGCGCTCCAGCCGGAGGGGCGCGGCGCGTACTACGTCATCACCACGATCGCCACCATCACGATCTCCGTCGGCCACCTGTCCATCGAGCAGTCGCAGGTGTGGCTGTGGTCGCGCGGTGCCGACCGGCGGGCCCTGGCCGCGAACGGGCTGGTGCTCGGGCTGGCCGTGGGAGCTCTCGCGGCGGTCGCCGCCGGGGTACTCGTCGGGGTGCTGGGGCAGGACGTCATCCCGATCGCCGGTTACGGGCAGCTCGCCACCGCGCTCGCCGCGATCCCGTACGCGATGGCCGTGGTCTACCTGAACAACATCCTCGTCCTGCGCTCGCGGGTGCAGGTGGTCAACACCGCCGCGCTGCTCGGCGGGGTGCTGCAGTGCGGGCCGCTGCTGCTCCTCGCGTACCTGACCCGCCTGTCGTCCGCGGAGGTGGTGCTGCTGTGGGCGGTGTCGGTGGCAGTGCCGCTCGCGGTGGTCGTGCCGGCGGCGCGCCCGCGGCTGCGCCACTGGGACCGGTCGCTCGCGCGGCGGGCCGTCGACCGCGGCCTGCGGTACCACCTCGGGCTGACCTCGCTGTTCCTGCTGTTCCGCTCCGACATCCTGATCCTGGACGCGATGACGACGACCGCGGCGGTCGGCCTGTACTCCCTCGCGGTCAGCCTCGCGGAGCTGACGCGGCTGGTCACGGACGCCATCGCGCAGATCGCGCTGCCCCGCCAGCTCGGCACCGACGACAAGGGGGCCGCCGCCGCGACCCTGGCCGTCACGCGCCTCAGCACGATCGTCGCGGTCGCCTCGGCCGTCCTGATGTGCCTGGCCGCGCCGCCGCTGGTGCCTCTCGTGTACGGGAAGGCGTTCTCGGGCAGCGTGCCGTCGCTGATCGCGCTGGCCCCGGGGCTGCTGGCGCTCGGCGCGACCCGGCCGATCGGGGCGTACCTGCTGCGCCTGGACCGCCCGATGCTCGCCTCGTCCATGTCGGTGGCGGCGCTGCTGGTCAACGTGGCGCTGAACTTCGCGCTCGTGCCGTTCTTCGGCATCGTCGGCAGCGCGGTCGCCTCCAGCATCGCGTACGTGACGCTGGCCGGCCTGCAGGCCGCGTGGTTCGTGCGCGCCAGCGGGGTGTCGCCCCGCGAGTTGCTGCCGGGCCCCGCCGAGGTGGCGTACGCGCGGGGCCGGTTGGGGCTATCAGCCGCGCGCCGGGGCGTCTGAGGAGCGCTCGAAGACGTATTCGTTGCAGCCGATGCCGCCGGCGCAGGTCTTCAGGTGACGCAGCTCGAAGCCGCGCTCGCGCATGAAGGCGAACACCTCCTCCGGCTTGGCCACCTCGAACGGGTAGCCGCCGACCCAGTCGATCAGGTCGTGCCGTACCGACATGCCGCGCGCCCGCCGCGGGCGTACGAGCGTGATCTCACCGCCGCGGATCATCCCCAGCGCGGTCCCCAGCGGCTTGTGGCGGTAGATGTACGCGGCGCTGCCGAGCACGAGCAGCCGGCGTGCCAGCGCGCCCGACTTGTTGTACCGGCGCTTGACCCGCCGCCACATGCGGCTCTCCCACCCCTGGTCGTTGTAGACGGAGATGAACAGCAGGCCTTCCGGCGCGACGAGGCCGGCGGCGTTCTCCATGGCGCGCCACAGCTCGCCGGTGTGGTGCAGCACGCCCCAGGAGTAGACGATGTCGAACCGGCCGAGCCCGGCGACGTTCTCCTCGTCCAGGACCGATCCCGCCGAGATCGTCCAGTCCGCGTCCGGCGCGAACCGGTCGCGCAGCGCGACCGTCGCGGCGACCGACTCGGGGTCGTAGTCGAAGGAGCGGACGCGCGCGCCCATGCGGTGCGCGGCGAGCGAGAACAGGCCGCTGCCGCACCCCACGTCGAGGAAGCTCCGGCCGGTCAGGTCGGTGGTGCCGAGCGCACCGGCGAGCGAGCCGACGGCGTCCTTGATCCTCCTCTCGTCGACGAGCTCGACGAAGGCGCGCCAGTTGCTGCCGAAGGCGAACCGGTCGCCGTCGAAGACCTCTTGCCGGCCGTCGATCATGTCTTCACTCCTAGTGCCGAGGTGATGGGGTGCTCCCGCGACGCCGGCGCGGCGAGCAGGCAGCCCAGGGCCAGCCAGAACGGCGTGCTGACCACGAGATTCGCCAACGGGTTGGCGAAGAGCATGCCGACCGCGTAGGCGGCGACCATCGCGCGCTGGACCGCCGCCTCGCCCGATGCCGGGCTTTTCATGCCGAGCCAGATCAGTACGAGAAAGACGATGAGCGCCGGAATTCCGGTCTCGGCCGCCAATCGCAGGTAGTCGTTGTGGGTGGCGATGTAAATACCGAGCTGGGGGGAGTTTTCGGCATAGGAGGGAAAGACGCCGTAGCCGATCCCGCGCAGCGGATGTTCGGCCGCGACCTTCGCGGAATACCACGCGACGTGCTCGCGGACGGAGGAGTTCTGGCTCAGCTCCGCCGCCGGCCGGTCGCCGACCGCGACGTGCTCGACGGTGTCGATCGCGGTGGGGAAGACCGTGCCGAGGACGACGGCGGTGGCCACGACCGCCACCTGGATCCCGCGCCGTCTGCCCTGGAGGAGCACGACGGCCACCCCGGCCGCCGCCGAGACGAACGCGCCCCGCGACTGGGTCGCCGCCATCGCGGCCACGCACACACCGGCGGGCACCAGCCACGCGGGCCGCCGGTGCCGGAGCGCCAGCCCGGCCGCGGCGACGAACGGCAGGGCGAGGAGGGCGCCGAGGAAGTTGGGGTTCTGGGCGAAGCCGACGAGCCGGCCGCCCTCCCGCTGCCCGGCGGCCAGGACCCATCCGGCCGCGACCGCCCCGGCCAGGGCGACGACCCGCGCCATCAGGCCCGCCGGGGGCGGGGACGCGGCGACGGCCGCGAGCAGTCCCAGGCCGGCGAGCAGGCCGATCAGGTCCGAGAAGCGGTCGGGCGCGGTCCCCGGCCCACCGGCGGGCAGCACGTACGCGAGGAGCACCAGGAGCCCGAGCAGCGCGATCCACAGGTGCGCCGGGCGCGGCGTCCGGGTGCCGGCCACGAGCTGGACCGCCACGACCATCGTCACCGCGGCGATGGCGCCGAGCGTGACGGACGTCGCGCCGGACAGCCCGGCCAGCAGGCTCACCGGGATCACGGCCAGGACGCCCGCCGGGCCGCACACGGTGAGCACGCCGAGCGCGAGCATCGCCACCGCGCCGACCACCGGCCATGAGCGGTCGACCACCAGGAAGGCGACCACGGGTGCGGACAGCGGCAGCAGGGACGACGGCCGGGCCGCCGCGCGGCGGAGCGAAGCCGCGCGCGCCTCCGTGGTCGTGCCGCCTCGTCGCATCGCCCCCGCCCGCCGGCGCGGACTCTGTCGATCCGGCACCGCGATGATGTCGTGGCCGTGTGCACTGATGACCGACTTTTTGATCACCAGTTTCCGACCTGAAGTGACTGCGTGATCACGAAGGGTAGTGCTACCTGCACTGACCACTCGGAATTTCGAGAGGGCGTGTCATGGCGGACAGGACTGGAACACGCTATTTGGTGACGGGCGGCGCCGGTTTCATCGGCTCTTATCTGGTCAATGCCCTATTAGCCCGTGGTGACACCGTTGTCGCCCTGGACAATCTACAGACGGGGCGGCTCACCAATCTGGAAGAGGCGAGCGAGTCTCCACACTTTCATTTCGTGCACGGCTCGGTGCTCGACGAGCTCGTCGTGGACGAGCTGGTGCACCAGTGCGACGTCGTGGTGCACATGGCGGCGGCGGTGGGCGTCCGGCTGGTGGTCGAACAGCCGCTGAAGTCGCTCACCACCAACATCCGGGGTTCGCAGGTGGTGATCGAGGCGGCCCATCGGTACCGCCGCAAAATCCTCATGACCAGCACGTCGGAGATCTACGGGAAGAACTCCCTGGGACCGCTGCACGAGACCGCGGACCGGATCCTGGGCAGCCCGTCGATCGTCCGCTGGGCCTACAGCACCGCCAAGGCCGTCGATGAGATCCTCGCCAACTGCTACCACCGCGAGCGCGGCCTGCCCACGATCGTCGTCCGGCTGTTCAACACGGTCGGCGCGCGGCAGAGCCCGGCGTACGGCATGGTCATCCCACGGCTCGTACAGCAGGCGCTGCGGGACGAGCCGCTGACCGTCTACGGGGACGGCCGGCAGACCCGCTGCTTCGCCCACGTGCTCGACGTCGTGGAGGCGCTGCTCCGCCTGCTCGACGACGACGCGGCGATCGGGCAGACCTTCAACATCGGGTCCTCCGAGGAGATCAGCATCGGCCGCCTCGCGGAGGCGATCGTCGCCCGCTGCGAGAGCAGGTCGCGGATCGAGCTGATCCCCTACGACGAGGCGTACGGGGCCGGCTTCGAGGACATGCAGCGGCGGGTGCCCGACACGACGAAGCTGCGCACGCTCACCGGCTGGCAGCCGCGCCACACGCTCGCCGACGTGCTGAGCGACGCCATCACCGAGGCGCGCCGCGAGGCCGCCCCCCGACCCGACCTGGTGCCGTCGCCGTGAGCGAGCGAAGCGGCAAGCACGGCGTCCCTGGTCCCTCCCCGACGAAGGAGGACTCATGAACCAGCGCAGCGTCCCTGGTCTCTGCCGGACGAAGGAGGACTCATGACGGACGAGCGCATTCGGGTGATGCGGGTCATCGCGCGGATGAACGTCGGCGGGCCGGCGCTGCAGGCGAGCGTGCTGATGCGCGGCCTGGACCGGGAGCTGTTCGACCAGCGCCTGTACACCGGGAGCGTCGAACCGGGCGAGGCCGACTACCTCGACCTGCGTGCGCGTGACGTCACGCCGCACCGGATCGCCACTCTGGGCCGGTCGATCCGTCCGGCCGACGACGCGCGGGCGGTCGCCTCTCTCGTCGCCGCGATGCGGCGGTTCCGCCCGCACATCGTGCACACGCACACGGCCAAGGCCGGGCTGCTCGGGCGCACGGCGGCCGTGCTCGCCCGGGTGCCGGTGCGCGTGCACACCTACCACGGCCACCTGCTCTACGGCTACTTCTCACCCGCGAAGACGAAGATGGTGGTGCAGAGCGAGCGGATGTCCGCCCACCTCTGCGACCGTCTCGTGGCCGTCGGCACGCGGGTGCGCGACGAGCTCGTCGCGGCGGGCATCGGCCGTGCGGAGCAGTACACCGTGGTGCCGCCCGGCACCGAGCTCGGCACACCGCCCGATCGCGCCTCCGCGCGGCTCGCGCTCGGCGTGCCCGGCGGCGAGCCCGTCGTCGCGTTCGTGGGCCGCCTCACGGGCGTCAAGCGGCCGGACCGGCTGGTGGAGGTCGCGCGGGAGCTGCGCCGACTCGTCCCCGGCGTGCGGTTCGTGATCTGCGGGAGCGGTGACGCCGCCGGCGAGGTCACCGCGGCGGTGCCGGAGTTCGGCGGCGCGATGCGGATGGTGGGCTGGCGGCGCGACATCGAGACCGTGTACGCCGCGGCCGACCTGGTGCTGCTCACCTCGGACAACGAGGGAATGCCGGTCTCGCTGATCGAGGCGGGGCTGTCCGGCGTGCCGGTCGTGGCGACCCGTGTCGGAAGCGTCGCCGAGGTCGTGCACGACGGCGTCACCGGCCTGCTCGCGCCCTGCGACGCCGGCGCGCTGGCCCGCCGGGCGGCGAGCCTGCTCCTGGACGACCCGCGGCGCCGCGAGATGGGCCGCCGGGCACGGGCGTGGGCCACCCAGCGGTTCGGAGCCGAACGCCTCGTCGCCGACATCACCGGGATCTACGCGTCCATCGCCCAGGAGCGGGGCTGGTGGCCCGTACGACAGAAGGAGGGGGCCCGATGAAGGTCCTTGTGACCGGGGGCGCCGGTTTCATCGGCGCCAACCTGTGCCGCGAACTCATGGGGCGGCCCGAGGTCGACCGGGTGGTCGCGCTGGACGACCTGAGCACCGGGTGCGCCGCCAACCTCGACGGCACCGGCGCCGAACTCGTCGAGGGCAGCATCCTCGACACCGTCGTGCTCGGCCGGCTCGTGGCCGAGGCCGACGCCGTCGTGCACCTGGCCGCCCGTCCGTCGGTCCCCCGGTCGCTCGCCGACCCGGTGGCCAGCCACGACGTGAACGCCACCGGGACGGTCCGCGTCCTGGAGGCCTGCCGGCGCGAGACGGTCCACGTGGTGGCGGCCTCGTCCTCCTCGGTGTACGGCTCGGTGGCGTCGCTGCCCAAGCACGAGGACCTGCCGACGCGGCCGCTCAGCCCGTACGGGGCCAGCAAGCTCGCGACCGAGGCGTACGTCCTGGCGTACGGGGCGAGCTTCGGGCTGCCGTCGCTGGCCTTCCGGTTCTTCAACGTCTACGGCCCGCTGCAGCCGGCCGGGCACGCGTACGCCGCCGTCGTGCCGACCTTCGTCGACGCGGCGATGCGCGGGGAGCCTCTCCTCGTCCATGGGGACGGGTACCAGACGCGTGACTTCACCTTCGTCGGGACGGTGACCGGGGTGCTCGCCGACGCCGTCCTGCGGCGGGTCACGAGCGACGAGCCGGTGAACCTGGCGTTCGGCACGCGGGTGTCGGTGCTGGAGCTGACCCGCCGGCTGTCCGTGGTGCTGGGCACCCCCGTCGAGGTGCGGCACGGCCCGCCGCGCGCGGGCGACGTCCGGGAGTCCCAGGCCGCGGACGACCGGCTCCGGCGGCTCTTTCCCGGCGCCGCGGCCGTGCCCCTGGAGGAGGGGCTCCGGCGGACGGTGGCCTGGTTCCGCGGGCGTCCGGTGTACGCCGCCGCGCCCTGACCGGCGGCGTTCGCTCAGGCCTGTCCGGCAGGGGGCGTTCGACGGGCCGTTTCGACCATGGCAACTCGTGCAACCGGGGGGGACACATCATGGATCAGTCACGAGGCGATCGACTCGTCGAATGGGACCTCGTCGTCGTCGGCCTGGGCTATGTGGGAATGCCGCTCGTCCGCGAGGCGGTACGGGGCGGGATGCGGGTCGCCGGGCTCGACGTCGACCCCGGCCGGATCGCCCGGCTCAATGCCGGGATCTCCCACGTGGACGACATCTCCGACGGCGAGATCACGACGCTGCTCGCGCAGGGGTTCCGCGCCACCTCGGACGAGCGCGTGCTGGCCGCCGCCGACACGGTGGTGATCTGCGTGCCCACGCCGCTGGACGAGGACCGCAGGCCGGACCTGGGCGCGGTGATCGGGGCCGGCCGCACGGTCGCGGACCATCTCGGCCCGGACACCCTGGTCGTGCTGGAGTCGACCACGTGGCCCGGCACGACCGAGGAGGTGCTGCGCCCGCTGCTGGAGAAGAGCGGGCTGTCCGCGGGGATCGACTTCCACCTGGCCTACTCACCCGAGCGGATCGACCCCGGCAACCCGGTCTACGAGCTGCGCAACACCCCGAAGATCGTCGGCGGGGTGACGAGTGCGTGCCTGGACCGCGCCATGGCGTTCTACGGCAAGCTCGTGGAGCAGGTCGTGCCGGTGCGCGGCACCCGCGAGGCCGAGATGGCCAAGCTGCTGGAGAACACCTACCGTCAGGTCAACATCGCGCTCGTCAACGAGATCGCCGTCCTGTGCGACGAGCTGGCGATCGACGTGTGGGACACGATCTCGGCGGCGGCCACCAAGCCGTTCGGCTACCAGCCGTTCCGGCCCGGCCCCGGTGTGGGCGGGCACTGCATTCCGATCGACCCGAGCTACCTGTCGCACCGGGTGCGGCGCCTGGGGCAGCAGTTCCAGTTCGCCGAGCTCGCCCAGCAGGTCAACGACCGGATGCCGGCGTACGTCGCCGAGCGGGCGGCGCGTCTGCTGCACCGGCACGGCCGCTGCGCCAACGGCGCCGACGTGGTGCTGCTCGGCGTGACGTACAAGCCCGACGTCGCCGACGGCCGCGAGTCGCCGGCCGAGCCTCTCGCCCGGCGGCTGGACGCCGCGCGGGCCAGGGTCAGTTACCACGACCCGCTCATCGACGAGTGGACGGCCGGCGGGGTGCCCGTGCGGCGGGTCCACGACCTGGAAGAGGCGCTCGACGCCGCCGACCTGGCGATCCTGCTCCAGCCGCACCGGTCCTTCGACCTGTCGCTCGTCGCGACGCGTGCGGCGCTGGTGCTGGACACCCGCGGCGTGCTGCCGCCGTCGGACACCGTCGAGCGCCTTTAGAGCTCCTGTCGGAATGCCGCGACAGCGGTTTCGGTACCGGCCTGGCTCTGGCCGCACATGGCGAACGGCTCGGCGTGACCGGTCGGGAGTCCTGGCGCCGTCCTCGCGACACGTGCCGGGACGTCAGTGGTCCACGTGCCGCTCGTCGTAGCGGCAACGGGCGGCTTCGACCGCGTCGAGGTGATCGACGGTCCATTCCAGCATGGCGCGCACAGGGGACCGAAGGGTTCGGCCCAGGGGGGTGATGCGGTATTCGATCGCCACTGGATCCGTGGACACGACCGCTCGCTCGACCATGCCGTTGCGCTCCAGCCGCCGCAGGCATGTGGTCAGTGACTTCGGTGTGACAGCGGGCAGGTCTTGCCGGAGCTCGTTGAAGCGCCGGGGGCGGTCGCACAACGCGGCCAGTGCCAGGAGAGACCACTTGTCGAAGAGTTGGTCGAGCAGACGCCGGCCGTCGCCGTCGAGCTCTACTTCGGGCACGTCGGTCTCCCTCGCGATACCTGGTTTCGTTGAAGTATACGCGGACTACTAGATATACGTCAGATACCAACTGGCCGGACGGCGAAGACGGGAATCATGACTGACGCATACTCGACCCTCAGGATCTCTGTCACCAGCGGCGTGGCGCACGTCGTGATCGACAACCCTCCGATCAACCTGCTCGACGCCGCCCTGATGACGGACTTGGACCGGTTCGCGGACGCCGTGTCCGGAGACGACGACATCCGGGTGATCGTTTTCGACAGCGCGGACCCGGACTTCTTCGTCGCGCACGGCGATATGACGACCGCCGACGACTCCGCGTCGTTCGTTGAACTTCCCATCGCACCCGAGCAGGACCAGTCCCTCAACCCGATGATGCGGCTCCACGAACGTATCCGGTCGCTGCCCCAGATCACCATCGCCAAGCTGCGCGGACTGGCACGCGGCGGCGGGGCGGAACTGCTGTCCGCGATGGACATGCGGTTCGCATCGCTCGAGCGCGCCGGCATGGCGCAGATGGAGTGTCGGCTGGGAATCATCCCGGGCGCGGGAGGCACCGCATACCTGCCCGGTCTCGTGGGTCGCGCACGCGCCCTGGAAATCATTCTCGGCGGGCAGCTGATCGATGCCGCGACCGCGGAGCGGATCGGATGGGTGAACCGGGCCGTGCCGGACGCCGAACTCGACCACGTCGTCGACACCATCGCCACCCGCATCGCCGCCATGCCTCCCGGCGTCGCCCGCGCCGCGACCGAAGCGGTCGACGCCGCGGTCGAGTCGACCACTCACGGTCTGCGGACGGCCAACGAGCTCCTCAACGGACTCTTCGGCGAACCCGCTGCAGCCCGTCTCGCCAAGGCCGCACTGGCCGCCGGCGCGCACACCCGCGACGGAGAGCGCCGCTTTGAGATCCTTGTCGACAAGATCGCCTAAAGGGCCTGGCTCAAAGTCCTCGTCCGTGGCGAGCGGCGCGCGGTTGGCACGGCGTGGCTTCGGAACAGGCCCCTCCGGCCCTGGGCCGCCGGCCGTCACATCGTCGGGTGCGAGGCTGCGTACTTGCGCTCGTCCGGCATGATGATCCACAGCGCGATGTAGACGAGGAACTGCGGCCCGGGCAGCACGCAGGAGATGATCGCCAACAGCCGTACGGTCCAGGCGCCGAGCCCGAACCGGCGGGCGAGCCCGGCGCACACGCCGCCGATGACGCGACCCTGGCGCGGGCGGTAAAGACCGTTCATGTCGTCTTCCTCCTCGGGATGACCTGCTGCTTCTTACGTTAGGGACGCGGACGCCGGCGCGCGTCGCCCTGGGGGACCCTTCTCGTGTCCCCCGGGAGAGGGACGGCTCCCGCCGGAGGTCGTACGGCGGCGCGTGGCTGCTCCTACTCGCGGAGGCCGACCCCGTCGACCGGGCGGGTCCGCAGGACCCGCCGGGCCGGCAGGAGAGTCGCCACGACACTGATCAGCACGACGCCACCGATCACCGCGATCCATCCGCCGGGCGGGATGTACGGCGTCGCCGAGCCCGTGATGCCCTTGACCATGGGGATCAGCGTGCCCGCGGCGATCGCTGCGCCGACCACCAGCGCCAGCCCCAGCAGCAGGACCTGCTCCAGCCGGACCATGCGCAGCACCTGTGTGCGCGTCGTCCCGGACAGGCGCAGTACGGCGAACTCCCGGCGGCGGCCCAGTGCGTACATGGCCAGGGTGTTCACCGCCGCGATCACCACATAGATCAGCAGCACCGCGGTGACCACCTTGTTCGTCCAGGCGTTCTCCTCCAGATTGTGGTCGAGGCCGACCTGGAAGGCGTCGCGGCTCACGACCGAGGAGCCCGGCGCCGCGGTGTCCAACTCGGCGCGGAGCGCCGCGACCGCGCGCGGACCCGTGGTGGCGACGAGCACCGCGTCGTCCAGCCCGGTGCCGGTGTGCGGCGCGAGCGTGTCGTGCGGGAGGGTCAGCGCGGCGAAACCGAGGCCCCGCGTGTAGATCGCGACGACGCGGAGGATCACCGGCGTGCCGTCGCCGAACCAGCCGCGGAAGCGCCCGCCGACGCGAAGGTGCATCGACTGGGCGGTGAGGGCGTCCAGGGCGACCGTGTCGCCCCGCAGGCCGGCCAGGTCGCCGCCGGTCACGTCCAGGTCCAGGGTCCGGTCGAGGCCTTCGGGGTCGACGCCCTGGGCCGGGAAGTCGGTGATGCCTCCGGCCTGGCGGGTGAAGAGCGTGCTGTGCACGACCCCGGTGGCGGCCGTGACGCCGCCGGTGCGCCGGATCGCCGCGGTCGCCTCGGGCCGCAGGCCGGGCGCGGCGGGCGTGACGACCCGGTCGGCGAGCAGCCCGGCCCGGCTCTGGCGGTCCGCGACGTGCAGCTCGGAGGTCTGCATGAACCACAGCGAGCCGCCCAGGCCGACCGCGAGAACCAGGCAGCTCACCACGGACGAGAGCCGCCGGGCCGAGGTCGCGGTGGTGGCCCTGGCGAGGCGGCCGGTGACGCCGGCCAGGTGCAGCAGCCGGCCGAACGTCGCGGCGACGGCGCGGATCAGCAGCGGGCTCAGCAGCGCGACCGCCACCACGAGGGTGAACACCGTGCCGACCGAGGTGCCGGCCGCGCTGTCGCCCGACACGGAACCGGCGACCACGCACAGGGTGATCCCGCCGGCCAGCGCCACCAGACCGAGCGCGGACCGGACCAGGCCGACGCCGCCGCGTTCGACGGCGGTCTCGGCGAGCGCCGCCGTGGGCCGGATCCGGCTGGCGCGGAGGCTGGCCATCCAGGCCGCGGCGACCGCGATGACCAGCGCGGACCCGGCGGCGACGAGCGGTGGCAGCCACGAGAGGTGCGTGCGGAAGGTGCCAGGGACCATGCCCCGCGCGACGAACTGGTCGCGCAGCCGGTCCGCGAACAGCAGGCCGGGCCCCACGCCCAGCGCGCCGGCGAGCAGGCCGAGGCCCGTGGCCTCCCGCACCACCATCCGCCGGACCTGGCGCGGCGTGGCCGCGAGCGCGCGGAGCAGGGCGATGTCGCGGTGGCGCTGCCGTACCGACAGGCCGACCGTGCCGGCGATGACGAGGACGGCGATGAGCAGCGCGCAGCCCCCGAACACGCTCGAGACGGAGATGGCGAACTCACGCCCGTTGCCGACGTCCGGTGACTCGACGGTGCCGCGGCCGGCGCCGGAGTAGACGTGCGGGTAGGCACCGGCGAGGCGGGCCGGCGACGGCGGGAGCACGCGCCGTACGGCGCCGGCCAGGGTCTTCGGTCCCACGCCGGGATCCGGCAGGACCCCGATGACCTGGGCGGCGCCGCCCGCGAGCGCGCGGGCGTCGGCGTCGCCGAGGAAGACCGTGGGCGCCTCCGGGGCACTGCCGTCCGGCGCGGCGACCCCCGCCACGGTGTAGGTGCGCACGCCGGAGGCGAGCCCGAGGCGCACCCGCGCGCCCGGCCGCGCGCCGACGCGGGCGGCGAGGCTCTGGTCGAGCACGACCTGACCGGCCGCCGCCGGGGCCGCGCCCGCGCGGAGCGTGAACGGCGCGAGCCGCGCGGCCGACCACGGGTGCGCCTCCACGGGCGCGGTACGGCCGTCGGCGTCGAGCCGGCCCCGCAGCGCGACGTCGGTGACCGCTTCACGCACGCCGGGCGCCGCGGCGATCCGCGCGGGCAGCGACGGGTCCAGCCGCCCGCGCTCGGCCAGCGGGTAACGCTCGGTCTCGCGGTCCTCGCCCGAGCCGAAGGTCACCTGCAGGTCGGTGGTCGCGACGAGGACGGGCGCGGCGGCGTAGCGCGCCACCGTGCCGTTGTAGCGAATCCCGGACTCCAGCATGGCGCCGCACATCGTCACGATCACGACGGCGAACCAGAGGGCCAGGAAGGTCGCGAGCATGCTCGCGGGACGCTGCGTCAGCATCCGCCAGGCGATCCTCACCATGACGGCGTCTCGCCTCCGGCGCGCGCCGCGCCGAGGTGCGCGAGGCGCTCGGCGATCGCGTCCACGCCCGGCGCCGCCAGGTCGTCGACGACCCTCCCGTCCGCCAGGAACACGACACGGTCGGCGTAGGACGCCGCCACCGGGTCGTGGGTGACCATGACGACGGTCTGCCGGTCGGCGTCGACCGCCTGGCGCAGCAGGGCCAGCACGCGCGCCGCGGTGGTCGTGTCGAGCGCGCCCGTCGGCTCGTCGCAGAAGATCACCTGCGGCCGTACGGACAGGGCGCGGGCGATCGCGACCCGCTGCTGCTCACCGCCGGACAGCTGCGCCGGCCGGTGGCGCAGCCGCCCCCGCAGGCCCACCCGCTCCACGACCTCGGCCAGCCACCGCCGGTCCGGCCGCACGTGCGCCAGCCGCGACGGCAGCAGGATGTTCTCCCGCACGGTGAGCGCGGGCACGAGGTTGAAGGCCTGGAAGACGAAGCCGACGCGGGTGCGGCGCTGCCGGGTCAGCTCCGTCTCCGACAGCCGCGCCAGGTCGGTGCCGCCGAGCAGCACCGTGCCGGCACTGGGCCGGTCCAGGCCCGCCGCGCAGTGCAGCAGCGTGCTCTTGCCGGACCCCGACGGGCCCATGACCGCGGTGAACGTACCACCGAAGAAGTCGAGGTCGACGGCGTCGAGCGCCTGGACGGCCGAGGCGTGACGCCCGTGGGTCTTACGCACGCCGCGCAGCGCGACGGCGGCCTCGGGCGGAGGCTCGGTGAGGGGCGGAGGTGGCGTGTTCATCGGCTGCGTGGCGTCGGGACCCTGGCCTTCGGGCCAAGGCGGGTACGCCGCTCCCTCCTAGGAATGTCGGTGGTGGTGGTCAGCGTCGTGGCATGCGATTCCGGCTTCAGCCCACGCCCGCTCAAGAGGCGGCGTTGCTGGAGCACTTCGCCCACGCCCGTTATGTGTGCAATCTGGCGTGTGAGCGGCATCTGCATTGGCGGCCGGGGCGGAAGTGTGCGCCGGGGTATGCCGAACACCGTCGGTAGTTGACCGAGGCCAGGAGAGAGTTCGCGTGGTCGGCGGCGGGGTCCCAGACGGTGCAGCAGCAGGCGTTGCGGGACTTCGCTCAGGCCATGGCGAATTTCTTCGCCGGGACTCCTCGGCGCCCGACGTGGCGCAAGGCGGGCGTGCATGAGGGGCTCCGGATCGTCGGAGCGCGCGGCCGTCACTGGGACGTACGACGTCTGTCCCGCAAGGTCGGTGCGGTTCGGATCCCGAAGGTGGGCTGGGTGCGGTTCCGCTGGTCCCGTGGCGTCCCCGCCGAGGCCAAGTCGTTTCGGGTCAACCGGGACCGGGCCGGCCGCCGGCACGTCTGCTTCGCGGTGATCCCGCCGGTGATCGACGGGCCGGGGACCGGTGCGGTCGTCGGTGTCGACCGTGGTGTGGCCGTTTCGGCCGCCTTGTCCACCGGCGAGTTGTTGTCCGTGCCGGGCGTGCGCGCCGGCGAGACCGAGCGTCTGTTGCGATTGCAGCGCCGGCTGGCGCGTGCCGTGCGGGGGTCGAACCGGCGCAGGCGGGTCAAGACCGCGATCGCCCGGTTGAGAGCCCGCGAAACCGATCGGCGCAAGGACTGGGTGGAGAAGACCTCTACCGATCTGGCCCGCCGCTTCGATGTGATCCGCCTCGAAGATTTGAAGATCAGCGCCATGGTCCGTTCCGCGCGCGGCACGATCGCCGCGTCGGGGGTGAACGTTCGGGCCAAGGCCGGGCTCAACCGTTCCATCTACGCGGCCGGATGGGGCCTTCTGGCGACCCGACTGGAGCACAAAGCCGCCGGCCGGGTGGAGAAGATCAATCCCGCCTACACGTCCCAGACCTGTCATGCCTGCGGGCATCGCGCAGCGGACAACCGTGAGAGCCAAGCGGTCTTTCGCTGTCGCGCCTGCGGGCATGTCGATCACGCGGACGTGAACGCGGCCAAGAACATCGCGGCAGGACGTGCCGTGACGTTCCTGCCCCGACCAACCGACCCCGGCCGACCTCCCGAGCGGGGAGCCCTCCAGCCGTTGGGCGGGGCGCTGAACCGCGAACCTCAACTTGTCCTCTCCTCAGCGTAGGGCGGGTTGGAATCCCCGCCTTCAGGCAGGGGAGGACGTCAATGGTGCTCCTGTTCGAGCTAGAGAAGACGCTAGGTTCCGGCGTGCGCCGGGACGATCCGGTGAGCTGGCCGGTTCTGCTGGTGCCAGCCCCCTGGTGCTGTCCCCTGGACGCCACCGACGTGGGTGACGCTCCGCCGGGCTCCATCCCTGCGGCCCGTCGTCGTCACCCCACGTCGCCGGCGCCGTTGCGGCAGTGTGCCCGGCGAGCGGGGACCGTCAGGTGGTGATGGCGCCGTCGGCCGCTCGTACGTCCAGCTCGCGGGCGAACCAGTCGATGGTCCGCCGCAGGCCGTCCTTACTCGGCACCGTGGGCCGCCAACCCAGCCGGTCGTGGGCGAGTGCGGTGTCGGGCCGGCGCACGGCCGGGTCGTCGGCCGGGCGCTCGACGAAGGTGATGGGCGACTCGCTCTCCGCGAGGTCGCGGATGGTCATGGCCAGGTCCAGGACGGACATCTCCTCCGGGTTGCCGATGTTGACCGGGCCGGCGAAGTCGTCGCGGGCCATGGCGAGGATCCCGGCGACCGTGTCGTCGACGTAGCAGATCGACCGGGTCTGGCCGCCGTCGCCCGCGACCGTCAGCGGCCGGCCCATGAGCGCCTGGCAGATGAACGTCGGGATCGCCCGGCCGTCGTCCGGCCGCATGCGCGGCCCGTAGGTGTTGAAGATCCGCACGATGCCGGTGTTCACGCCGCGGCTGACGCGGTACGCCGTCGTCAGCGCCTCCGCGTAGCGCTTCGCCTCGTCGTACACGCTGCGCGGCCCGACCGGGTTGACGTTGCCCCAGTAGTCCTCCCGCTGGGGGTGCCGGAGCGGGTCGCCGTACACCTCGCTGGTGGAGGCCAGGACGAACCTGGCGTTCTTCTCCCGCGCGAGGCCCAGCGCGTGGAGGGTGCCGAGCCCGCCCACCTTCAGGGTCTCGATCGGCAGCCGGAGGTAGTCCACCGGTGAGGCCGCCGACGCCAGGTGCAGGACGAGGTCGACGCCGCCGGTCACGTGCACGAAGCCGGTCAGGTCACACTCGGTCAGCCGGAACCCGGGCTCGCCGAGGAGGTGCGCGACGTTGCGCGGCGATCCGGTGAGGAAGTTGTCCATGCAGGTCACCGCGGCGCCCTGTGCCAGCAGCCGCTCGCAGATGTGGGAGCCGAGGAAGCCCGCTCCCCCGGTGACCACCGCGTGTCCGATCATTGGCCATCACCTCCGGGAAGAACGCTCGTGATCTCGCGGGCCCGCGCGACCAGGCGGCTCGTCGAACGGCCGTCCAGGTAGGGCAGCAGCACCACCTCGCCGCCGTGGCGGCGTACCACTCCGGCCTCGGCGAGGTCGATGCCGGCGTAGTCGGCGCCCTTGACCCAGATGCCGGGCCGCAGGCGTTCCAGCAGCGCGACGGGGGTGAGCTCGTCGAAGACGGCGACGGCGTCGACGCATTCCAGCGCCGCCAGCACGCGCACCCGGTCGGCGGCCGGCACGAGCGGGCGGTCCGGGCCCTTGAGCGCGCGTACGGAGGCGTCGGAGTTGACGCAGACGACGAGGCAGTCGCCGAGCCGCCGGGCCTCCCGCAGCAGGCTGACGTGGCCCGCGTGCAGCAGGTCGAAGCATCCGCCGGTGGCCACCACGCGCCCGCCCGAGGCCCTGGTGCGCCGGATCAGGTCCCACAGGTCGTCTTCCTCCACGGCGGCCGTGTCCACGGAGGGGGCCGGCGCGCCGAGCGCGGTGGCCCCGCCCGCCGCCACGAAGGCGCTCGCGCGCCGTACGGCCTCGGTGACCGCCTCGGTGACCATGCCGCCGTCGCGCAGCACGTGCGCGGCCGCCGCCGCGAAGCAGTCACCGGCCCCGCAGCCGTCCGCACGTGGTCCCGCGACGACGGGAGCCGGGACGACATGGGGCGCCGCCTCGCCCATCGACAGCAGGGCGCCGTGCTCGCCCAGCGTCACCGCGACCCCGGTCACCCGCCACCGGCCGACGAGGGCGGCCGCGTCGGCGGCGGCCTGCGAGAGCGGTTCGTCCGCCGGGGTTCCTCCGGCGAACCGGCGCGCCTCGGCGTGGTTCGGCGTCACCAAGCGTGTTCCGCGCGGGGGCGGCGGGCCGGCCGGATGCGGGTCCCACGTCACCGGCACGCCGTCGGGGAGGGCGGCGAGCAGGCGGCGGATCCCGGGGTGGGCGGCGACGCCGCGCCCGTAGTCGGAGACGAGTACGGCGCCGGCGCGCGCGAGCACCTCCGCCGCCCGCGGCGGCAGGGGCCCGTCGGCCGCGCGGCCGTCGCCCTCGTCGATCCGCACCAGGGTCTGGCCCCCGGCGCGGACCCGGGTCTTGCAGCTGGTCGTCCCGGCCATCGGCATCCGGACGACGTCGGCGTACGCCTTCAGGAGCGTGCCCAGGCCGTGTCCCGCCTCATCGTCGCCCACGGCGGTGACGAGGACGACGTCTCTTCCGGTGATCTCGGCGGCGAGCCGGGCGGCCAGGCCCGCGCCGCCGGCGCGCCGGTGCTCACGTGTCCGCTCGACGACCGGTACGGGGGCGTCCGGGCAGAGCCGTCCCGCGGTCCCCTCGATGTCGACGTCGAGGAGCGCGTCGCCGACCACGACGAGCGGCCCGCCCCGAGATGTCACGTGGCCTCCTCCGTCATGAGGCCAGGCCTTCTCCGGCCGCGCGGCCCGGACGACACACGACCGCGTCGACGGACGCGCAGAGCATGTGGATGGCGGCGAGATGGATCTCCTGAACGGTCGCGGTGCGCGGAGCGTCGACCGCGACGGCGTCGTCGCAGACGCCGGCGAGCGTGTTCGGCGCGGGGCCGGTCAGCGCCCAGGTTCGCATGCCCAGACCGGCGGCGGCCTCGGCGGCGGCGATGACGTTGCGGCTCTCGCCGCTCGTGGACAGCCCGATGAACACGTCCCCGGGCCTGCCGTGCGCGCGCACCTGCCGGGCGAACATCTCCCGCGGCCCGTAGTCGTTGGCGATCGCGGTGAGGGCCGCGAGGTCGGCGTGCAGCGGGATGGCCGCGTACGGCGGGCGCTCGTCCTCGTACCGGCCCACCAGTTCGGCGGTGAGATGCTGCGCCTGCTCGGCGCTGCCGCCGTTCCCGCAGGCGAGCAGCCGGCCGCCGGACTCCAGCACGCACGCGAGCCGCCGCCCCCACTGTTCGATGCGGGCGGCGTGCGCGGCGAACCGGCACACGGCCCGTTCCAGCTCCGCGAGGTGGGGGGACACGGCATGGAGACCTCCCGCGTCGGCGGAGAGGCCGGGGAGTCCGTGCTCGTCGATGCGCTCGCTCATGAGCCCTCCTTCGTCGGGGGAGTGACCGGGCGCGCGTGTTCTTCGATTCGCTCGCTCCGCTCGCTCATGAGCCCTCCTTCGTCGGAGGAGAGACCAGGCGCGCGTGTTCTTTGATTCGCTCGCTCCGCTCGCTCATGCCCGGTCCGCGACGGCGACCGGGGCGGCGGAGGCCGGGATCAGGCGTTCGTAGACGGCCTCGGTCTCGGCGGCGATCCGCTCCCAGGTGTAGCGGTCCCGGACGTGCTCGGCCGCCGCGGCCCCCAGCGTGCAGCGCAGCTCGGGATCGGCGAGCAGGCGGCGCAGCTGCGCGGCGAGCGCGCCTGGTCGCCGCGCCGGCACGTGCAGGCCGGTCACTCCGTCGACGACCGTGTCGAGGTGCCCGCCCACCGCCGAGACGATCACGGGCACCCCGCAGGCCATGGCCTCCACCGGCGCGATACCGAACGGCTCGTACCAGGGCACCGACACGGCCACGTCGGCGGAGCGGATCAGCGATGGAAGGTCCTCGTGCGCGACCCGACCGAGGAACGTCACCCGGCCGGTGACGTGCTCCTCCCGCGCGACTCCCGCCAGGCGGCGCACCTCGGCGTCGCGGCACAGGGCGCCGCGGTCGGGGCCACCCGCGACGAGCAGCTCGGCGTCGGGCGTCCGGCCGAGCGCCTCGATGATCGTGTCGACGCCCTTGCGCGGCACCAGCCGGCCGAACGTCACGATGCGGAACCGCCCGTCGCGCGCGTCCGACGGGCCGTCCGGGCGGAAGCAGGCCGTGTCCACGCCGCAGGGCACGACGAACACCCGGCCGGGCGGCGCTCCGTACGCGGTGAGCTCCCTCACCTCGTCGGTGCACGTCGCGATGATCGCGTCCGCCTCGCAGGCGATCCGCCGCTCCAGGTGGATCCGGCTCGCGGGACTGGTGTCGGCCTGTCTCTGGTGCCGGCGTTTGACGCTGCCGAGGGCGTGAAATGTTTGCACGACGGGAATTCCGCGGCCCCGCGCGCCGTCGAGGGCGGCGAGTCCGCTCATCCAGAAATGCGCGTGCACGACGTCCGGCGGCCGTACCGCCCACCGCCGTGAAAGGGCGGCGGCGAAGTCGTCCATATAGGCCAGCAACCGATCTTTGGGCACCCTGCGGGGCGGCCCCGCCGGGACGTGCTCGACCGTGACCCCGGGCGCGAAGGGCACCACCGTCGGCCGGTGCGCGTCGTCACGCCGCGTGAGAACGACCACTTCATGGCCTCGCCGCGCCAGCGCGACGGCCAGCGCGCCGACGTGGACGTTCTGGCCGCCCGCGTCCGGACCACCCACCCGCGCGAGCGGGCTGGCGTGCTCCGAGACCATTTCGATCTTCATCGCCTGCGCGGCGTGGAGACCCTGGCCTTCAGGCCTGGGAGGAAACGCCGCTCCCTCCCCCGTTTGTCGGTGGTGGTGGTTAGCGTCGTGGCATGCGATTTCGGCTTCAACCCACGCCCGCCCAAGAGGCGGCGTTGCTGGAGCACTGTGCGCATGCCCGTCATGTGTGGAATCTGGCGTGTGAGCAGCATCTGCATTGGCGGCCGGGGCGGGCGAGTGCGCCGGGCTACGGCGAACAGTCCCGGCAGCTGACCCAAGCCAGGCGAGAGTTCGGATGGCCGGCGGCGGGTTCGCAGACGGTGCAGCAGCAGGCGTTGCGGGATTTCGCCCAGGCCATGGCGAATTTCTTCGCCGGGACTCCTCGGCGTCCGATGTGGCGTAAGGCGGGCGTTCACGAGGGGTTCCGGATTGTCGGCCGCCGTGGCGCTCACTGGGACGTTCGGCGGCCGTCCCGCAAGATCGGTGAGGTTTGGGTCCCGAAGGTGGGTTGGGTGCGGTTCCGCTGGTCCCGTCAGATCCCCGGCGAGGTGAAGTCGTTCCGGGTCAAACGGGACCGGGCGGGCCGCTGGCATGTGGCGTTCGCAGTGATCCCACCGGCGATCGAGGGGCCGGGTACGGGCACGATCGTCGGTGTCGACCGTGGGGTGGCCGTGTCGGCCGCGTTGTCGACCGGTGAGCGGTTGTCGGTGCCCGGCCTGCGCGACAGCGAGGCCAAGCGTGTGGTGCGGTTGCAGCGTCGGCCGGCCCGTGCGCAGCGTGGGTCGAACCGGCGCAGGCGGGTCAAGACCGCGATCGCCCGGCTGAAAGCTCGCCAAACCGATCGGCGCAAGGACTGGGTGGAGAAGACCTCCACCGATCTGGCCCGCCGCTTCGATGTGATCCGCCTCGAAGATTTGAAGATCAGCGCCATGGTCCGTTCCGCGCGCGGCACGATCGCCGCGCCGGGGGTGAACGTTCGGGCCAAGGCCGGGCTCAACCGTTCCATCTACGCGGCCGGATGGGGCCTTCTGGCGACCCGACTGGAGCACAAAGCCGCCGGCCGGGTGGAGAAGATCAATCCCGCCTACACGTCCCAGACCTGTCATGCCTGCGGGCATCGCGCAGCGGACAACCGTGAGAGCCAAGCGGTCTTTCGCTGTCGCGCCTGCGGGCATGTCGATCACGCGGACGTGAACGCGGCCAAGAACATCGCGGCAGGACGTGCCGTGACGTTCCTGCCCCGACCAACCGACCCCGACCGACCTCCCGAGCGGGGAGCCCTCCAGCCATTGGGCGGGGCCATGAACCGCGAACCTCAACCTGTTCCCTCCTACGTGTAGGGGATCGGGCTGAATCCCCCGCTTCCAGGCGGGGGAGGACGTCAAGAGTCACTCCTTTATCAGGCAGGCCATATCAACACAATTACCGGATAACAAGCACCGAAACCCCACTTACCCGAGCAGGCCGACCACACCAGAAATGGCGTAAATTATTAGGTCAAAGGGCTTCAATAAGTTTTTACCGTTGGGTTCGCGGCAGTCATTCCTCGATCATCAGGCGAATGGCGCTCTCGACCGGTCCCGGCACCGGCCGGCGCCGGCGCAGCGCGATCGGCATGCGCAGCGCGGCGGCCACCAGCGCGGCGCGGGCGTCGCCGTCGCGCACCGCCGCCAGGCCCATCCGCGCGGTCCGCCGAGCCAGGGCCACCGGCGCGGGAAGGGTGAAACCCGCTCTGTGCACCGGCTGTACTCCGACGATAGGCGCAGGCACGCGCGGGTAGGTCCCGGGTCAGAGGCTCAGGCAAGGAGGGACCATGCACAGCGATGGGCGGACGGCCGACGCCAACGCCGATCCCGAACTGCTCGGGGTCTACCTCAACGACCACCTGTCCGGGGCGACGCTTGGCACCGAGCTGGCGGCGCGGCTGACCTCGGCGCACCGGGGTTCGGAGGACGGCGCCGTCCTCGAACGCCTCGCCGCGGAGATCCGCGAGGACCGGGCCACGCTGATCGCGTTGATGGCGGCCCTGGAGGTTCCGGTCCGGCACTACAAGGTCCTGCTGGGCTGGACGGCTGAGAAGGCCGGCCGGTTCAAACCCAACGGGCGGCTGCTGAAACGGTCGCCGCTGAGCGACCTGGAGGAGCTGGAGACCATGGCGCTCGGCGTGGCCGGCAAGTCCGCCTGCTGGCGCGTGCTGCGGATCCTGGCCGAGCACGACCACCGGCTCGATCCCGAACGACTCGACGATCTTCTCGAGCGGGCGAAGCGGCAGGCGGAGACGCTGGAAGAGCTGCGTTTCCGCGCCGGCACCCGGCTGGCCACCTCCGCCGCCTGACCGTACGCGCGAAGGACGGTGATCGGCGGCGCTTTCACGCGATAACCGTGTGTTTTGACCTGTATGACCGAGTAGCGGGGTAGAGAACCAGACAACACGGTTCGCTGGTCGTCACCGGACGGGGGAGCCTGATGACGAATCTGATCGACATCCTGACCCATGATCAACGAGAGCTGGAGGGCCTGCTCGGCGAGCTGACCGTCGCACGGAACCTCCGCGAACGCCGCCGCATCCTCGACGACGTCACCATCGAGCTCGTCTGGCACGCGGTCGTGGAGGAGACGCACCTGTACCCGGCGGTACGCCGGCACCTGCCGGACGGCGCCCAGGTCGCCGACAAGTGCGCCTCGGACAACGCACAGGTCGAACGGCTCCTGGAGGAGCTCCGCCGCTCCACGACCGCCGACCGGGCCTTCGCGTCACTGACCCGGCGGCTCGCGGACGAGGTACACGAGCACCTGCGGGAGGAACAGCACGCCCTGCTCCCACGCCTCGCCGAACACGCGAGCCCGGAGGACCTGCGACGGCTCGGCGAACGGGTCGAATCCGCGTTCAACCGCGCCCCGAGCCGGTCGCAGCTCACCACTCCCGCCCACCCACGCGACGAGGGCGACCTGACCCACCGCGTACGCGAACACTTCCCGCCTGAACCGGCACGCGAGACGCGACCACGCCGACCGCGCACCCCGAAGGACCCCGACGCCTGCGACCAGAACAGCATGTGGCCGGACCTGTGGGCCACCCACCGGCAAACGTAGGGCCTACCGCGAAGCCCCGCCCATAGCGAGCGGTGCCCAGCTCGGGCATCGGCGGCCGGTGTTTGCGGAGCGACTTCTGGGGCAGCGCGAGTGCTCTGTGTTCCGGGAAAAGGCGACAGGCAGGCTCTTGCGAGGGAGGTAGGTCGTGCGGGTACTCGGGATCAACGCGATTTTCCACGATCCGGCCGCGGCGCTCGTGGTCGATGGCCGCATCGTCGCGGCGGCCGAGGAGGAGCGTTTCAGCAGGCGCAAACACGGTAAGCGACCCGTGCCCTTCTCCGCCTGGGAACAGCCCGTCCTGTCGGCCCGCTGGTGCCTGGAGCAGGCCGGCCTGCGGCCCGGTGACCTCGATCTGGTCGGCTTCTCCTACGATCCCTCGCTCGTACGGCCGGCCGAGGCGATGGGCCTGAACGACCCCTGGGACCACCTGCGGATCATGTACGCCGAGCAGGCCCCGAGCCTGCTGGCCGACGCCCTGCCGGGGCTTGATCCGGCCAAGGTGCGGTTCGTCCCCCACCACGTCGCCCACGCCGCCTCCGCGCTGCTCGGCCGGGAGGGCAGCGTCCTGGTCTGCGACGGCCGCGGGGAGCGCGCCTCCCACCTGAGCGGCCGTCACTCCCCCGACGGCCTGGAGATCCTCGCGAGCCAGGAGCTGCCGCACTCGCTCGGCCTGATGTACGAGGACCTCACGCAGCACCTGGGCTTCCTGCGTTCCAGCGACGAGTACAAGGTCATGGCGATGGCCTCGTACGGCAAACCACGCCACCTGGACCTGCTGCGGGAGGCCGTGCGCGCCACCGAGGACGGCGGGTTCGTCACCGGCACGATCGACTGGGAGCGGCTGGCGCCGGCCCGCGCCCCGCACGAGCAGTGGACGCAGGAGCACGCCGACCTGGCCGCGAGCGTGCAGCGGCGGCTGGAGGAGGTCCTGCTCGACCTCACCCGCTGGATCCACGAGCGCACCGGCGACCGCACCCTCATGATCGCGGGCGGCACGGGTCTCAACTGCGTGGCCAACACCGTGCTGTCGGAGCAGGGCCCGTTCGAGCACGTCTGGGTGCAGCCCGCCGCCGGGGACGCCGGCACGGCGCTCGGCGCGGCCGTGCACCTCGCGCGGACCGGGCCGCTGGAGTTCGCCCCCGACCTCGGGCGGGAGTTCGGCGACGCGGAGATCGAGGAGGCGCTGCGGACGGCGCGCGTGCCGTACGAACGGCCGCCCGACGTCGCCGAGGCCGTGGCGGAGACACTGGCGGACGACGGCATCGTCGCCTGGTTCCAGGGACGCGCCGAGTACGGCCCGCGGGCTCTGGGCCACCGCTCGCTGCTCGCCCACCCCGGCCGCAAGGCGAACCTGGAGCGGCTCAACAACGTCAAGGGCCGCGAGCAGTTCCGCCCGGTCGCGCCGATGGTGCTCGCCGACCGGGCCGCGGAGATCTTCACCCGCGGCCCGCTGCCCAGCCCGTACATGCTCTTCGTGCACGACGTGACCTCCGCCTGGCAGGACCGGATCCCGGCCGTGGTCCACGTGGACGGCACCGCGCGCGTGCAGACCGTCGACCCCGCCGCCGAGCCGCTCGTGGCCCGGATGCTCACCGCGTTCGAACGCCGTACCGGCCTGCCCGTCGTGGTCAACACCAGCCTCAACACCGCCGGCCGCCCGATGGTCGACAGCCCGCGCGACGCGCTGGAGTGCTTCGGCTCGACCCCGGTCGACCTCCTGGCGATCGGCCCGTTCGCCGTCCGGAGGCCGTCATGAGCCACGCCGGCCCGAGGCACGCCGACACGAGGCACGCCGACACGAGGCCCGGCGGCACCAGGTACGCCGTCGTCATCCCGACCATCGGGCGCGCCTGCCTCGCCGACTGCCTGCGTGCCCTCGAACGGTCCCGGGGTCCGGAGCCCGACGAGATCGTCGTCGTCGACGACCGGCCGGGCGGCGGCCCGCCGCTCGACGTGCCCGGCACGGTCGTCCGCAGCGGCGGCCGGGGGCCGGCGGCGGCCCGCAACACCGGCTGGCGGATCACCACCGCGCCCTGGGTGGCGTTCCTCGACGACGACGTGCGGGTCACCGAGACCTGGCGGGAGGACCTGCGGCGCGACCTGGAGAACGCCTCCCCGGAGACCGGCGGGATCCAGGGACGCGTCACCGTGCCGCTGCCGGACGGACGCCGTCCGACCGACTGGGAGCGCGGCACCGCCGGGCTCGCCGACGCCTGGTGGATCACCGCGGACATGGCCTACCGGCATGACGCGCTGGTCGAGACCGGCGGTTTCGACGAGCGGTTCCCCCGCGCGTTCCGCGAGGACGCCGACATGGCCCTGCGGACGATGGACGCCGGATGGGTCCTGACCAAAGGTGAGCGGCGCACCGTGCACCCGGTACGGGCCGCGTCGCGGTGGGCGAGCGTACGCGCGCAGGCGGGCAACGCCGACGACGCGCTCATGCGCGCCGTCCACGGACCCGGCTGGCACAGCCGCGCCCGTGCCGATCCCGGACGCCGCGGGCGGCACCTGGCGATCACCGCCGCCGGCACGCTCGCCGCCGGGCTGGCCGTCACGGGACGGCGCAAGACCGGTGCCCTGGCCGGCGCCGCCGCGCTCGCCGGGATCGCCGAGTTCGCCGCCGCCCGCGTCAGGCCCGGCCCGCGTACCCCGGACGAGATCCTGACCATGGCGGCCACCAGCGCGCTCATCCCCCCGATGGCCTCCTGGCACTGGCTGCGCGGCCTCGCGACGACCCGCGGCGAGCGCGCCTGGCCGGGCCCGGCGAAGGCCGTCCTGTTCGACCGCGACGGCACGCTCATCTGCGACGTCCCGTACAACGGCGACCCGGAGAAGGTCGAGCCCGTGCCGGACGCGGCCTCGGCCGTGCGCCTCGCCCGTGACGCGGGCGTGCGCGTCGGCGTGGTCTCCAACCAGTCCGGCGTCGCGCGCGGCCTGATCACCGAGGACGACGTCCAGCGCGTCAACAAGCGGGTGGACGAGCTGCTCGGGCCCTTCGACACGTGGCAGGTGTGCCCGCACGACGGCGGATGTGCCTGCCGCAAGCCGGCGCCCGGCCTGGTGTTCCAGGCCGCGGCGGCCCTCGGGGTCCGCCCGGACGAGTGCGTGGTGATCGGCGATATCGGCTCCGACATCGCCGCCGCCCGCGCCGCCGGGGCCCGGAGCGTCCTCGTGCCGACCGCCGAGACGCTGGAGGCCGAGTGCCGGGGCGCGCGGGTGGCCGGGTCGCTCACCGAGGCGGTGCGGTTCGCGATCGGGGAACGCCGATGAGGACCCTCGTCGTGCGCCTGGACAACGCGGGTGACGTCCTGCTGTGCGGACCCGCGGTGCGCGCCGCCGCCGCCGGGTCGCGCCACGTGACGCTGCTCGCCGGACCGGAGGGCGCGGACGCCGCGCGGCTCCTGCCCGGCGTCGACGACGTGATCGTGTGGCGCGCTCCCTGGGCCGGGTTCGACCCGCCTCCGGTGGACCGCCGGGAGGTGGCGGACCTGGTCGCGCGGCTCGGCGGCTACGACCGCGCGCTGATCCTGACCTCCTTCCACCAGTCGCCGCTGCCGGCCGCGCTGCTGCTGCGGCTCGCCGGAGTCGGGCACATCGCGGCGATCAGCGAGGACTACCCGGGCTCCCTGCTCGACGTACGGCACCGGGTCCAGGACGACATCCCCGAGGCCGAGCGCGCGCTGTCGCTGGCCCGCGCCGCCGGCTTCGACCTGCCGGACGGCGACGACGGCCGCCTCGCCGTCCGGCGTCCCCTGCCGCCCGCGCCGCTCGACGGCCGGTACGTCGTGCTGCATCCCGGAGTGTCGGTACCGGCGCGCGCCTGGCCCGAGGGGCACTGCGCGCGGGCCGTACGCGACCTGACCGCGCGCGGCCGGCGGGTCGTGGTGACCGGCGGGCCGGACGAACGCGCGCTGACCGCGCGGGTCGCGGGCGACGCCGGCCTGGACCTGGGCGGCCGTACGACCTTCGCCGAGCTGGCCGGCGTCCTCGCGGGGGCGAGCGCGGTCGTGGCCGGCAACACCGGCCCCGCGCACCTGGCCGCCGCCGTCGGCACACCGGTGGTCTCGCTGTTCGCGCCGGTCGTGCCCGCGGTCCGCTGGGCGCCGTACGGCGTGCGGCACGTGCTGCTCGGCGACCAGGACGCCCCCTGTCGTGACACGCGCGCACGCGAGTGCCCGGTCGCCGGGCACCCGTGCCTGACTTCGGTGGAGCCCGCCGATGTGGTCGCCGCCGTCGAGGAGGTGTTGTTGACGTGAGGATCCTGCTCTGGCACGTGCACGGCTCGTACACCACGGCCCTCGTGCAGGGGCGGCACGAGTACTTCGTCCCGGTGACGCCCGACCGCGGCCCCGACGGGCTCGGGCGCGCGCGCACCTGGGACTGGCCCGCGTCCGTACGCGAGGTGCCCCTGGACCGGATCGCCGAGGCCGAGCCCGACGTGGTGATCCTGCAACGGCCGCACGAGGAGGAGTTCGTCCGCCCGCTCGGCCGGGTGCCGACCGTCTACCTCGAACACGACGCCCCCTGGGGCGACGTGCCGCTCACCCGGCATCCGATGGCCGACCGGCCGGACCTGCGCCTGGTGCACGTCACCCATTTCAACGACCTGTTCTGGGACTGCGGCACGACGCCTGCGACCGTGGTCGAGCACGGGGTGGTCGACCCGGGACCGCTGTGGACCGGGGAGATCCCGCGCGCCGCCGTGGTCGTCAACGAGCCGATCCGGCGGGGCCGCTACGTCGGCACCGACCTGCTGCCCCGGCTGGACGCGCCGCTGGACGTGTTCGGGATGAAGGTCTCCGGGCTGACCGGCTGCCGCACCTATGAGGACCTGCCCCAGGACCGCATGCACGCCGAACTGGCCCGCCGCCGCGTCTACGTCCACCCGATCCGGTGGACCTCGCTCGGCCTGTCCCTGCTGGAGGCGATGCACCTGGGGATGCCCGTGGTCGCGCTCGCCACGACCGAGGTGGTCGAGGCGGTGCCGCCCGAGGCGGGCGTCGTCTCGACCGACGTCGACGCGCTGCGCGCCGCGATCCGGCGGTATCTCGGCGATCCCGCCGAGGCCGCCGAGGCCGGGCGCGCCGCCCGCGAGAGCGTGCTGAACCGGTACGGCCTCCAGCGGTTCCTCGACGACTGGGACCGCGTACTGAAAGAGGTGACGGCATGAGGATCTCGTTGGTCTCCGAACACGCCAGCCCGCTGGCCGTGCTGGGCGAGGAGGACGCCGGCGGGCAGAACGTGCACGTCGCGGCGCTCGCCGAGCATCTCTGCCGGCGTGGCCATGAGGTGACCGTGCACACGCGCCGCGACGACCCCGATCTGCCCGACCGGGTCGGCACCGACGCCGGATACACGGTCGAGCACGTGCCGGCGGGGCCGCCGGAGCCGGTGCCCAAGGACCTGCTGCTGCCGCACATGCGGGAGTTCGGGCACGAGCTGGGCCGCCGGTGGCGGGCCCGCCCGCCCGACGTCGCGCACGCGCACTTCTGGATGTCGGGGCTGGCCTCGCTCGCGGCGAGCGAGCGCGCCGTCCCGGTCGCGCTGACCTACCACGCGCTCGGCACGGTCAAGCGCCGCCACCTCGGCGAGGACGACCCGAGCCCGGCCGAGCGCCTCGACGTCGAGCGCCGCATCGGCCAGGACGCCGACCACATCATCGCCACGTGCAGCGACGAGGTGTTCGAGCTGGCCAAGATGGGGGTGACCCACCGCAGGACGACCGTCGTGCCCTGCGGCGTGGACCTGGCGCGACTCCGCCCGGACGGGCCGGTCGACGACCGCGTGCCGCGACGCGAACGCCACCGGCTCATCTACGTCGGCCGTCTCGTCGAGCGCAAGGGTGTGGAGACGGCCATCCGGGCCCTCGTCGACCTGCCGGACGCCGAGCTCGTCGTCGCCGGCGGCCCAGCCGCCAGCGAGCTCGACGGCGACCGCGAGGCGTGCCGGCTGCGGAAGGTCGCCGCCGAGGTGGGCGTCGCCGACCGGCTGGTGATGCTGGGCGGCGTACCCCCGGCGGACGTGCCGGCGCTGCTGCGCTCGGCCGACGTGGCCGTCTTCACCCCCTGGTACGAGCCGTTCGGCATCGCGCCGGTCGAGGCGATGGCGTGCGGCGTCCCGGTGGTCGCCTCGGCGGTCGGCGGGATCGTCGACACGGTGGCGGGCGGCGTCACCGGCGAGCACGTGCCCCCGCGCCGGCCCGACGTGCTGGCCGAAACGCTGCGCGCGCTGCTGGACGACCCGGCGCGCCTCGCGGAGTACGGCCGCGCCGGCGCCGAGCGGGCCCGCTCCCGCTACTCCTGGGAGCACGTGGCCGCGCGCACCGAGGCGGTCTACGACCGGCTGGCGCGGCGGCGGCCCATGGCGGCGAGCCAGTGAAGGAGATCAAATGAAGCCCCTGGTCATCGTCGGCGACGTTATGCTCGACCGCGACCTGGACGGGCGGGCCGAGCGGCTCAGCCCGGACGCCCCGGTTCCGGTGGTCGACGCCGTCGAGGAGCACACGCGTCCCGGAGGCGCGGGCCTGGCCGCCCTCCTGGCGGCCGACGACGGTCCGGACGTGGTCCTGGTGACGCCGCTCGGCGCCGACCGCGTCAGCCGTACGCTGCGGGACCTGCTGGCGCCGCGCGTACGCGTGGTCGCGCTGCCGCTCAGCGAGAGCCCGGCGGAGAAGACCCGGGTCCGGGCGGGCGGCCATCCGCTGGTGCGGATCGACCGGTCGGCACCGGGGGTCGTGGGCGAGCCGGGCCGGGAGGCCGAGGCGGTGCTCGCCGACGCGGGGGCCGTGCTGGTCTCCGACTACGGCCGGGGGGCGGTGGCCCAGCCGCGGATGCGCGCGCTGCTCGCCGACGCCGCTCGCCGGGTGCCCCTGGTGTGGGACCCGCATCCGCGCGGCGCCGATCCGGTGCCCCGCGCCCGGCTGATCTGCCCGAACCTGAGCGAGGCCCTCTCCTGGTGCGACCGGCGGGAGGACGACCTCGACGCGGTGACCCGGAGCGCGGAGGAGATCGTGCGGCGCTACCGGGCCGACGGGGTCGCGGTGACGATGGGCGAACGGGGCGCGCTGCTGTCGCACGGCTCGGGAGCACCGCAGATCTTCCCCGCCGAGCCCGTCACCGGCCGCGACACGTGCGGAGCGGGCGACAGGTTCGCCGCGACCGCGGCCGGCCTGCTGGGGCGGGGCGCGCTGCCGTCCGAGGCGGTCGAGGCCGCCGTGGCCGCCGCCGCGGCCTTCGTCGAGCGGGGCGCGGCCTCCACCCTGTCCCGGGCACCGCGGCCCCGGCCCGTACGGGACCCGGTCGCCGCCGTACGCGAGGCCGGCGGCACCGTCGTGGCGACGGGCGGCTGCTTCGACGTCCTGCACGCCGGGCACGTGGCGACGCTGCGCTCCGCACGGGCGCTGGGCGACTGCCTCGTCGTCTGCCTCAACTCCGACGCGTCGGTGCGCCGTGCCAAGGGCGAGGACCGGCCGGTCAACCCGGCCGCCGACCGGGCCGCGGTGCTGAACGCGCTCGAGTGCGTCGACGCCGTGGAGGTCTTCGAGGAGGACACGCCGGAGGAGGTCCTGCGCCGGCTGCGCCCGGACGTGTGGGTCAAGGGCGGCGACTACACCGTCGACCGGCTCCCCGAGGCGTCGGTCGTGGCGAGCTGGGGCGGGCGTACGGTGGTGCTGCCCTACCTGCCCGGACGCTCCACGACGCGCATTCTCGCGCACCGGTCATGAAGGTGCTCATGCTGCGGGCCCTCGGGCTCGGCGACTTTCTCACGGCGGTGCCCGCCTACCGCGCGCTGCGCGCCGCGTACCCCGGGCACGAGACGATCCTGGCCGCGCCCTCCGTGCTCGCGCCCCTGGCGGAGCTGACCGGCGCGATCGACCGGCTGCTGCCGGCGGGTGAGCTGGAGCCGGTCGCCTGGTCCGGACCGCCTCCGGAGGTCGCGGTCGACCTGCACGGCAACGGCCCGGCCAGCCATCAGGTCGTGGAGGCGCTGTCCGCCCCGCTGACCCTGCTGTACGCCTCGCCGCAGGCACCGGACGCGAAGGGGCCCTGGTGGGACCCTGGCGAGCACGAGGTCACGCGGTGGTGCCGGCTGCTGGAGTGGTACGGCGTACGGGCCGATCCGGGCGACCTGCGGCTGCGTTCGCCGGGCCCCTCTCCGTACGCGGGGGCGGTCGTGCTGCACCCCGGCGCCGCGAGCGCGGGCCGCCGGTGGCCCGCCGGACGGTTCGCGGAGGTCGCCCGCGCGCTGGCCCGCGAGGGGCACCGCGTGGTCCTCACCGGCGCGCCGGACGAGCGCGACCTGACCCGGCGGGTCGCGGCCGAGGCCGGCCTGCCCGCCGGCGCCGCCCTGGAGACGACGCTGACCGAGCTGGCCGCCCTCGTGGCGTCGGCCCGCGCCGTGATCAGCAACGACACGGGCACCTCACACCTGGCCACCGCGTACGGGACGCCCTCCGTCACGCTCTTCGGGCCCGTGTCCCCGGCCCTGTGGGGCCCGCCGCCCGGCCGGCCGGAGCACGTCGCCCTCTGGCACGGCTCCGGCGACCGCCCGGGCGACGCCCACGGCGCCGAGACCGACCCCCGCCTGCTGCAGATCTCCGTCGAGGAGGTCCTCGACGCGGCGGCGCGCGTGCTCACGCCCCCGCGAGGTACTCCTCGAACCATTTGATCGTCCGGGCGAGGCCGTCGTCGGGGTTCACCCGGGGGTGCCAGCCCAGCTCGCGCTCGGCGAGCGCGCAGTCCGGGCGGCGTACGCGCGGGTCGTCCACCGGCCGCTCGATGAACTCGATCTCCGACGACGAGCCGGCGAGCGCGCGGATCCTCGTCGCCAGGTCCAGCACGCTCATCTCCTCGGGGTTGCCGATGTTCATCGGGCCGGGGTGCCCGGAGGCGGCGAGGGCGAGGATGCCGGACACCGTGTCGTCGACGTAGCAGATCGAGCGGGTCTGCGAGCCGTCGCCGGCGACGGTCAGCGGCTCGTTCCGCAGCGCCTGGCGGATGAAGGTGGGGATCGCCCGCCCGTCGTCGGGGCGCATCCGGGGGCCGTAGGTGTTGAAGATCCGGACGATGGCGGTGTCGACGTCCTTGCTCGCGCGGTACGCCGTGGTGAGCGCCTCGGAGAACCGCTTGGCCTCGTCGTACACGCCGCGCGGGCCGACCGGGTTCACGTTGCCCCAGTACGACTCCGGCTGCGGGTGGACGAGCGGGTCGCCGTACACCTCCGAGGTGGAGGCGAGGAGGAAGCGCGCGCCCTTCTCGGCGGCCAGGCCGAGCGAGTGCAGCGTGCCCAGGCTGCCGACCTTGAGCGTGTCGAGCGGCAGGCGCAGGTAGTCGATCGGCGAGGCCGGCGAGGCGAAGTGCAGGACCAGGTCGACGGGCCCCGGTACGTGCACGAAGTCGGTCAGGTCGCAGCGGATGATCCGCATCCGCGGATGCTCCTGCAGGTGCGCCAGGTTGTCCGGGGTGCCGGTCAGGAAGTTGTCCAGGCAGATGACCTCCGCGCCGGTCTCCAGCAGACGTTCGCAGAGGTGCGAGCCCAGGAAACCGGCCCCGCCGGTGACCACGGCACGCGCAAAGGTTCGCACAGTCACAGATCGCTCCCTTTCTCTGGCATTACCCGACATACCTTCGGGCGACGGACCGGCGTTGCGGCCCCTCCAGCAGACGCAGCCCCTCCTCGACGTCGCGCGGCACGACACGTCGTTCGCGCACCACCCACGGCAGCCCCGCGACGGCGGCGGCCAGCGCACGGGCGCTCGTGGTGTCGCGCGGCAGGGAACCGACGACCACGCCGGTACGGCGCAGCGCGTCCCGGACCGGCCGCCGCAGCCAGGTCGTCCACAGCGTGTTCCGGATGCCCAGCCGGCGGCGCTCGGTGGCGTCGCGGGCGGACGAGGCCGCGTGGTGGACGACGACGTCGCCGCGGTAGCACATCCACCATCCGCGGGCGGCCAGATCGATCGCGAGCAGTTCCTCCTCACCGCCGAGCCACAGCCGCGGCGAGAATCCGCCGACCTCGCGGAACGCCGTCACGCGCAGCATGCTGGCGCCCGCGAGGATGCCGAGCAGCGCGGGCCCGGGCAGCCAGCCCGGTGCGGGCAGCGGCGACCCGTCGAGCTCGGCGACGATCGGGTCCTCCTCGCCTCCGGGCTCGACCACGATCCGGCCCGTCACCGACGCCAGCCCGTCGTGGGCGTCCAGCAGGTCGGCCGCCGTGCTCAGGGCGCCCGGCTCCCACCAGGTGTCGTCGTCGCAGAACGCGACGTACGGCGAGGTCACCTGGCGTACGGCCAGGTTGCGCGCGGTCGCGCCGAGGTTGCGGTCGCTCCGCAGCAGCCGGACCCGAGGGAAGCGGGCGGCGACCATGGCGACGGTGCCGTCCCGCGAGCCGTTGTCGGCGACGATGATCTCCGGGCGTTCCGGCAGCGCGACCATGTGGCCGAGGGTGCGGGCGAGCTCCCCGCACCGGTCACGAGTGATGATGACGACGGTCACCCGCTCGTCGCGGGCCCTCACACCGTCTCCAGCGACCGCGCGTGACGCTCGACGGACTCCAGCAGCCGCGCGTGGCGCTCGACGGGCTCCGGCAGCCGTCGCCGGTCGCGCAGCGCGGCCGGGAGGCGGACGAGCGCCGACGGCCAGGCCGACCGCGCGGCGGGCGAGGTCACCGACCGGCCCGCCAGGCGCAGGGACCGGGCGAGCGCCAGCGGTACCGGACGCCGCAGCCACGCCGTGAGCACCTCGTTGCGCATCTCCAGCCCGCGGCGGCGCTCGGGCGTGTCGCGGACCGGCGAGGGCCGGTGGACCGCCACGACCGAGGAGACGTAGCTGAGCCCCCATCCGGCCGCGGCCAGGTCGTAGGCCAGCAGGCGTTCCTCCCCCACGAAGAACAGCACCTCGCTGTAACCGCCGACCTCCAGGTACGCCGCGCGGCGCACGATCGCGGCGCAGCCGAGGAAGCCGAGGACCGCGGGGCCGGGCAGGCGGTCGTCGGGCGGCAGCGGGCTGTCCGCCATCCGGCCGGCGATCGGGTCGGGTCGCCTCTCGTCCCCGACGAGCGGCCGTCCGGCGATCAGGCCCAGGCGCGGATGCGCGTCGAACAGCCCGGCGGCGGTGTCGAGCGCACCCGGCTCCCACCACGAGTCGTCGTCGCTGAACGCGACGTACGGCGTGCGCGCCTCCTCGACCCCCAGATTCCGTGCGACGGCCCCGAGGTTGCGCCGGAGGGCGAGCACGCGCACGCCGGGGAACTCACGGCGTACGGCCTCGGCGGTCCCGTCGGCGGAGCCGTTGTCGACGACGATGATCTCGGGACGGTCGGGCAGCGCCCGCAGCCGGCGCAGCGTGTGCGCCAGCTCGTCCCGCCGGTTCCGGGTCGCGATGACCACGGTCACACGTGACGCCATGGGTCTCCCCCTTCATCGGCCGCCGACCTGTCACCGGGTTCCCGCTCTACCCACCCGTCCCGAGGACATGCTGTTCTGTCCGCCGCCGCCCGGATCATTCCCCGTGATCCCCTTCCTCCATCGTGAACCGGGGATCCGATGGGCGCTACGGCCCGCCGGTGACAACCCGTGCCGCTTCCGGCCGTCGCGACCAAGCGGCCGACCGGTCGGTCACCGCCGGCCGAACGCCTCCCGCAGCTCGGTGGCGATCAGGTCGAGCGCGTGGTTCCCGGCGGACAGGACGCCGCAGAGGTTCAAGAACGCGCCGTGGTGGCCGGGGTCGCGCAGCACGTGCAGCGCGGAGCCGAACTCCGCCAGAGCCGACCCGACCGGCACGGGCCGCGCCGGGCCGGCGCCGGCCAGGCCGGTGATCACGGTCGGCACGGGTCAGTTCTCGTACGGGTGCCGCCGCCGGTCGGCGCACTCTCAACCCGGATGGATCTCACCTCCGGCGGGCACGAGGTTCTGCCCGGTGTAGTAGGAGGAGAGCCGGTTGCTGGCGAAGAAGATGTAGGACGGGGCGATCTCGTCGGGCTCGCCCGCCCGCCCCATGGGCGACTGCTCGCCGAAGCCCTCGACCCGCTCGGCGTCGAACGTGGCCGGGATCAGCGGTGTCCAGACCGGGCCGGGCGCGACGCAGTTGACCCGGATCCCGGAGTCTCCTCCGGTCACCGGCGCCCGGCGGCCCTCCAGCAGCCCGCTTCCGGCGTAGTCGCGCATCTCGTCGCGCGGCCTCGGTGTCATCTCACCGGTCTGCCCGGGTACGGCTGACTCTGTGCCGGTTTTTCCGTCATGACCTTCCCTCCGATCCCCGCTGGGTACGGTCGGCGCGCTACCCGCGCGGACCGGGCCGAAACGGCGCGGCAGGGACGCCCGAATGGTCCCTGACCTGGTGGGTAGGGCCGGGACCATGAAGCGGAACAAGCACACCGAGAGCGACGTGGAGCCGGACGAGGCCGTGGCCGCCAGCCGGGACACGGGGGGCGTCCCCGATCCCGACCAGCCCGACCAGGCGACGACGACGGGCACCACGCCGAACGAGAAGTTCGTGGGCCGGGTCGCGGGCCAGGACGTGGGCTACGCGGAGGAGACCGGCGCCGAGGCCCGCGCCGACCGCTCCCGCGACAGCGACGCATAGGCGCCGCCGACCGGCGGGGAACGGGGACGCCGCGGTTCTGGGAATCCGGTGAATGAGGCCGTGACCGTGGGGGCAGGTGAGCGCCGTGAGTGTCACGGCTTTGATCGTCATCGACATGCTCAACTCGTACGACCACGAGGACGGTGACCGGCTGGCGGCCGAGGCGGAGCGGATCGCCGAACCGCTGCACGGGCTGATCGGACGCGCCCGCGAGCGTGACGACGTCCGCGTCCTTTACGTCAACGACAACTTCGGCGACTTCTCCGCGAGCCGGCAGGACCTCATCGACCAGGCCCTCGACGGCCGGCGGCCGGACATCGTGGAGCCGATCCTGCCTCCGCCGGACGCGACGTTCCTGACCAAGGTGCGGCACAGCGTGTTCTACGGCACGCCGCTGGAGTACGTGCTCCAGCGCATCGGCGCCGAGCAGCTCATCCTCACCGGGCAGGTGACCGAGCAGTGCGTGCTCTACAGCGCCCTGGACGCGTACGTGCGCCACTTCCGGATCATGATCCCGCGCGACGCCGTGGCCTGCATCGACCCGGAGCTGGGCGAGGCCGCGCTGCGCATGATGGAACGCAACATGCGCGCCGAGATCGTCACCGCCGCCGAGTGCCTCTGCTGACCCGCTCACACCGGGAGGACCAAGCTCAGCCGCGGCGCCAACCGGCGGAGTCGAGGGCGCCCGATGCCTGGGGACCCATCAGGACCATCCCGCCGTCGACGAACAGCGAGGCGCCCGTGACGTACGAAGCGGCCGGGTCGGCGAGGAACGCGATGGCCGCCGCCACCTCGCGCGCGTCGCCCGGCCGGGCCAGCGGGTAGCCGGGCCGGGTGTCCGGCCGGGGCGGCTGGTCCTCCTGGCCCGTCATCGGCGTGGCGATCTCGCCCGGCGCGATGGTGTTCACGGTGATCCCGTACGGCGACAGCTCCAGCGCGAGCACGCGTGCCAGCATCTTCAGCCCACCCTTGGCCGCGCAGTACGGCCCGGCGCCGACCCGCGGGTATTCCTCGTGCACGCTCGTCACGTTGACGATGCGGCCCCCTCCGCCTCGCTCGGTCATCCGGCGCGCCGCCCGCTGGGCGCACAGGAAGGCGCCGTCGAGGTCGACGGACAGTACGGACCGCCACTCGTCGTAGTCCATCTCCAGGAGCGAACGGCCGCTGCCGGTGCCGGCGTTGTTGACCAGCACACCGATCCCGCCCAGTTCGTCGGCGAGTTCGTCCACGGCGCCCGCCGCCGTGACCGGGTCGGTCAGGTCGTGGCGTCGCACCGCGCACGACCGGCCGAGTGAGCGGACCTCCTCGGCGGTACGCCGTGCGCCGTCCTCGTCCTGGTGGAAGGTGATCCCCACGTCCAGGCCGCGCTCGGCCAGTGTGACCGCGGTGGCCTTGCCGATGCCGGAGTCGGCACCGGTGATGACCGCGATGTTCGGGTAGCCGGTGCCGTGGACCGGCGCGTTCGCTGAAGTCATGCCCGCGCCCTACCCGTACGAGGTCGGAGGAACCCGGGCGCCGCTCCGGAGCCGGCGCGGCGTCGGTGCCGGGCGGTCGCTCAGACCGGGTGCAGGCGGCGGTGGGCCGCCGCGAGGCCGGTCGCGACCTGGTCGTCGCGCATGAAGCCCGACAGCTCCGCGACCCGGCGGACGGAACCGGTGTCCGGCAGCGCCACGCACGCCGGAGTGTGCAGGACGTCGGCCCGCCGCCGTACGCGCGTGAGCGCGCGCAGGCCGGCGCAGTCGCAGAAGTTCGTGCCCGTCAGATCGACGATCAACGAGGGCACGCCCTGGTCGAGCAGGTTGAACAGCGCATCACGGATCATCGGCGCGTTGTGGGCGTCGATCTCGGACGGCAGTACGGCGACCGTGTCTCCACGCACCGTCGTCACGGGGAGTTGCAATGGCGTCATGGCATACATGCCGGCTCCTCACATCGCTCCATGGTGAGGGCCGCGTGTTTGGACCCCTACGCCCGCCGGCGACCGGTGGGCGGCTCTCTCCACCATCCACCCGGCGACCGTCCGCAGTCAACCGCGCTCAGGAGTCACGGCCGGACAACCGGCTGACCAGCATGTACAGCGCGGAGTGGTCGAGGCCGCCGTCGCCCTGGGCACGCAGCGCGGCGAGGAGCTGGGCGACGGCCGAGCCCAGCGGGATCACGACTCCCGCCTCCCGCGCGGCGCTGGTGACGATGCCCATGTCCTTGTCGTGCAGCTCGACGCGGAAGCCCGGCTTGAAGTCACGGGCGACCATCGAGGCGCCCTTGCGTTCGAGCACGGTGCTGCCCGCCATGCCGCCGCGGAGCATCTGGAGGGCGGCGTCCGTGTCGACGCCGTGGGCCTCGAGGAAGACGAGCGCCTCGGCGAGCAGCTGGAGGTTGCCGGCCACGATGAGCTGGTTGGCCGCCTTGACGGTCTGGCCGGCGCCGGACGGGCCGACGTGGACCATGGTGGCGCCGACCACCTCGAAGACCGGGACGGCGTCCGCGAAGTCGCGGTCGGCCCCGCCGACCGCGATCGACAGCTTGCCGTCGATCGCGCCCTGCTCCCCGCCGGACACGGGGGCGTCCAGCACGCGGAACCCCCGCTCGCCGCCCTCGGCCGCCAGCGCGGCCGCGACGTCGGGCCGGATCGTGGAGAAGTCGATGATGAGCGTGCCGGGCCGCGCGTGCTCGAAGATCTCGGTCAGCACCGCGCGTACGTCCGGTGAGTCGGGCAGCATCGTGGCGACGATGTCGGCGTCGCGCACCGCCTCGGCGACGCTGCCCGCGGCGCGCCCGCCGCGCTCGACGAGACGCTCGGTCTTGGCCGGAGTGCGGTTGTACCCGATGACGTCGAAACCCGCCGCCACCAGGTTGGCCGCCATCGGGCCGCCCATGATGCCCAGGCCGATGAAGCCGACGGTCGTCATCGTGTCTCCTCCAGATCACCCCGGCGCAGCCAGGCCAGGCTCTCCTCGGTCGTGGTCGACGGCCGGTACTCCAGCGAGACGCAGCCGTCGTAGCCATGATGCCGCAGCGAGGCAAGGTGGCCGGCGAGGTCGAGATCGCCGGTGCCGGGCTCGCCCCGGCCGGGCGCGTCCGCGATCTGTACGTGCCGGATCACGTCGGCGTGCCGGGCGATGGCGGCGCCGACGTCGTCGCCGTTGGTCGCCAGGTGGTACAGGTCGCACAGGAACCCGACGCCGGCCGCTCCGGTCGCGGCGTTCACCGCGTCGACGACCGCGACGGCCTGGTCGGCGGTGCGCAGAGGGTACGGCTTGGGCCCGCTCACCGCCTCGATCAGCACGGTGGCACCGATCCGGCCGGCCGCCTCGGCGGCCAGGGCGAGGCTCGCCAGGGCCGTCTCGTGCTGGAGTCCGGCCTCCGTGCCCTCGACCCGGTTGCCGTACAGGGCGTTGAACACCCGGACGCCGAGGCGTTCGCCGATGCCGACGGCGACCTCCACGTTGTCGCGGAACTCCCCGGCCCGCTCCGGGATGGACAGCACGCCGCAGTCGGGCCCGGCCAGGTCGCCGCCGAAGAAGTTCAGCCCGACGAGCCGTACGCCCGCGTCCTCGATCGCGGACACGAACGCCTCGACCTCGGCGTCGCCGGGCACCGGCGAGGCGAACGGCCACCAGAACTCGATCGCCTCGAACCCGGCCCTCCGCGCCGCGTCGGGACGGCGGAGCAGCGGGAGTTCGGTGAACAGCATCGAGCAGTTGGCGAGGTAACGCGTCAAGATTGCCTCCGTTGCGTGCGCGGCCAGGTTCCAGGCCTCCGCGCCGGTGCGTCGCACGGCCCGATCCTCAGGCCTCCGCGCCGGCTTCGGTCACGGTTTGCGGGCGACGCCGGCGAGAAGCCATCCGGTCGGGTCGCGCAGCGGGCGGTCGGGGCGCCATCGGGGCGGCGGGACCAGGCCCGGCTCCACCAGGACGAGCTCGCCGAACAGCGCCTCGATCTGGGCGCGGTCGCGTTCGGCCATCGTCACGTCCAGGGACTCGGCGAACTCGGCCGTCACCGCCCGGTCCTCGGCGGGGATGCCCTCGGCGTGGTAGTGGGTGAGAACGACGTGACTGCCCGGGGGAACGGCGGAGACGAACTCCTTCACCACGCCCGCGGGGTCGTCCTCGTCCTCGAAGTAGTGCAGTACCGCGGCCAGGACGATCCCCACCGGCCGGCGGAGGTCGATCAGCCTGCTCGCCTCGGGGCTGGAGAGGACGTCGCCCGGCCGGCGGATGTCGGCGAGCAGCGCGGTCGCCACGCTGGAGCTGGACAGCAGCGCCTGGAAGTGGTTGACGACCATCGGCTCGTTGTCGACGTAGACGACCGTGGCGGACGGGTCGACGGCGGCCACGAGCTCGTGGACGTTGCCGCGTCCGGGCATGCCGCAGCCGAGGTCGAGGAACTGCCGGACGCCCGCGGACAGCAGGTGACGCACGGCCCGCCGCATGAACTGGCGGTTCTCCCGCACCGCGGCCAGCGCCGTGGGAAGGGCGGTCCCGATCAGATGCGCCGCGTCCCGATCCGCTCGGTAGTTGTCCTTGCCGCCCATCGCATAGTCGAACATCCGCGCTTCGTTGGGCACCGCGGGGTTGAAGCGCTTCGGCGGTCGGTTGTGGGAAATGCCGATACCTCCACCTTTCGGATATACACCGAAGGTTAGCGAAAAATTAAAAACGCCTGCCGGGCGTCCGCTGGATCTCCCGGGCCTGAGCCGCGCCGGGCGGCGCCGCACGGTCAGCTCTCGGCGAGTCCCGTGTAGGCGGCGAGGACGATGCCGACCCCCCGGGCGTCGCCGGTGAACCCGCCGACCATGCGGTTCATGACGTACGACACGGTCATCCCGGCGTCCAGGTCCGCGACGACGACCGAGCCGCCCCAGCCGCCCCACGCCACGCTGCGGGGGCTCGGCAGGGGCAGGCCGCGGGAGGGCAGGCCGTACCCGAGGCCGAAGCGCACCCAGGTGCCCAGGACGCGGTCGACGCCGTCGGACTGCTGCTCGAAGACGCGTTCGCAGCCGGCGGCGGACAGCAGCGAGCCGCCCCCCGTGGCCAGGACCGACTGGATCCGCGCCACCGACCGGGCGTTGCCGTGGCCCCCGGCGGCGGGGATCTCGGCGCGGCGCCACTCGGTGGTCCAGCTCGCCTCGGCCGCCTGACGCGGCGGGGCGGGCGGAGGGGCGTCCTCGGGCGGGATGACCCGGGCCACCCGGTGGTCGTGTTCGGCGGGCAGGCCGATGTGGAAGTCGGCGTCGAGCGGACCGGCGACCTCCTCGCGGAAGAACGTGCCGACCGTACGGCCGGTGATCCGGCGTATCACCTCGCCGACGAGGTAGCCCTGCGTCACGGCGTGGTAGCCGGACTCGGTGCCCGGCTCCCACTCCGGCGCCTGGGCGGCCAGCAGTGACGTCGCCTTCTCCCAGTCGTACAGAAGGGAGCCGTCGATCCGTTCGGCCCACGTCGGCAGGCCGGCGGTGTGGCCCATGAGGTGACGGACCTCCACGCGTTCCTTGCCCGCCGCGGCGAACTCGGGCCAGTAGCGCGCGACCGGCGCGTGGAAGTCCAGCTCGCCGCGGTCGGCCAGGATCAGGGCGCACAGCGCGGTCATCGTCTTGGTGATGGACCAGACGTTGGTGATGGTGTCGCGCCGCCACGGCCCGTCGTGGGTCTGCCCGCCCCACAGGTCGACGACGGGTTCGTCGCCGAGGTACACGGCGACCGACGCGCCCACGTCGGCCCCGCCGGCCAGGTTCGCGGCCAGCGCCTCGCGCACGGCGGTGAAACGTTCGTCACAGAATCCCTCGACGTCTGCCACATCCAGGACTCTAGAACGACGGGTCCGGCGGTGCGAAGGGCCTCGGCGCCGGCGTACGCGCGTTTCCGCGGGCCGGTAACGGGCCGGTAATCCGCCGGCGTCACCGAGCCGCTCGGATCGCGACTTTTGCCCTTCTCACGGTCGGCGAGCGAGGGTGTGCTCAGCGTCGCGAAGGGCGTTCCCGAGCACAGGGGTGCTGATCAAGGCGGCTAATTCGTTTGCCAAAATGTCAGTGCGCCCCGCCATCATGTTGCCGCACTATCCCAAGACAACGGCCCCCCCGCGCATTGACGATTGGAACCCTTCATTGAGCACCCTTTCCTCACCCGAGGTCGCCAGCGACCCACCCGAGGCGTCCGACTCGTCGGGGAAGCTCGACCGGGGCGTGCTCGCCGTCGCCATGGTCGTCGTACTCGGCGCGGTCATGTCGATCCTCGACGTCACCGTCGTCAACGTCGCAATCAGCCACCTGACCAGCGAGTTCAAGTCCCCGCTGTCCACGATCCAGTGGGTGGCCACCGGCTACACGCTGGCGCTGGCCACGGTGATCCCGCTCACCGGCTGGGCCTCCGCCCGGTTCGGCACGAAACGGCTCTACATGATCTCGATCGCGCTCTTCGTGATCGGGTCGGCACTGGCCGGAATGGCCTGGTCGGCCGAGTCGCTGATCGCCTTCCGGGTGCTGCAGGGCCTGGGCGGCGGCATGATCATGCCGGCGGGTATGACGATTCTCACTCAGGCCGCCGGCCCCAAGCGGGTCGGCCAGGTGATGAGCATCGTCGGCGTCCCGATGCTGCTCGGCCCGATCTGCGGCCCCATCCTGGGCGGCTACCTGGTCGACGACGTGTCCTGGCGCTGGATCTTCTTCATCAACCTGCCGATCGGCCTCGTGGCGCTGTTCCTGGCCGCCCGCATCCTCAAGCGCGACACCCCGCGTCCGGGTGAGCGCCTCGACGTGCTCGGCGTCCTCCTGCTGTCCCCGGGCCTGGCCGCGCTCATCTACGGCCTGGCCAAGGGCGCACAGAACAGCGACTTCGGCGCGACCGACGTCCTCATCACCACGATCGCCGGTGCGGTGCTGGTGGTCCTGTTCGCGGTCCGCGCGCTCACGGCCGCCAACCCGCTGATCGACCTGCGCCTGCTCAAGCGGCGTTCGGTCGCCGCGGCGGCGGGCACGATGGTGCTGTTCATGTGCGCGTTCATGGGCGCCATGTTGCTGCTGCCGCTCTACTACCAGGTCGTGCGGCAGGAGAGCGCCCTGGCGGCGGGCCTGCTGCTCGCCCCGCAGGGCATCGGCGCGATGGTGACGATGCCGGTGGGCGGCAAGCTCACCGACCGCATCGGCCCCGGCCGCGTCGTGCTGATCGGCCTGGTCGTGGTGGTGGCGTCGGTCGCGGGCTTCACGAGCCTGCTGCACGCCGACACCTCGTACTGGTCGCTGGGCGCGGTGCTGTTCGTGATGGGTTTGGGCATGGGTTTGACGATGATGCCCACCATGGCCGCCGCGATCCAGACCCTCGTTCACGACGAGGTGCCGCGGGCCAGCACGATGCTGAACATCATCCAGCAGGTGTCGGCCTCCATCGGCACGGCCCTGATGTCGGTGCTGCTGGCCAACAACCTGACCGACAAGCTCGGCGCCGGTTCGGGCGGCGGCCTGTCCTCCGCTCAGAAGATCCCTCCGGCGCTCATGCACAAGATCGCCGGCCCGATGGCGGACGCGTTCCAGAGCACCTACTGGTGGGCGGTCGGCCTGCTGGCCCTGGCCTTCCTGCCGGCCCTGCTCATGCCCCGCCACCGCCCGGACCCGACGAGCTCCACCGACAGCCCGGCCGCGATGACGATGCACTGACGCCTTTCGATCGGTCCTCTTCGGCCTCGCGACCTCACCGTCGCGAGGCCGAAGCCGTATCGAAGCCGCCTCCGGGCACACCGGGGGACGCCCGTCGAGCCGCCGCCCAACACGCTTGGTCGCCTCCCCCCACCGGTGTACGTGAACCAGTAGCTTGATGCCCGCACGACGCGCCGGGCTCGCCGAGCGGCGTCGCGCGTTGGACGACGCGACTACGCGATCCCTGCAAGGGGTTGATGAGACTTGCCAGCCGAGGCCGTCCCTGAGTGGCCCGCGTCGCTGGACGTGGGGCGGTTGGTACGGACCGGCTGGCGGCCTCGCCCGTTCCGGGAATTCGTCCTGAAGATCCACAGCCGCTGCGACCTGGCGTGTGACTACTGCTACGTCTACGCGATGGCCGACCAGAGCTGGCGAGACCGGCCGCTCCGGATGTCCTCGGAGGTCGTCGCCGCGACCGCTTCCCGGATCGGCGAGCACGTCAGGTCCCATGGGCTCACCTCGATCGACGTGGTCCTGCACGGCGGCGAGCCCCTACTGGCCGGCCCGGAGGCCATCACCGAGACCGTGACCACGATTCGCGAGGCGGTCGGGCCGGGGGTGGAGGTCCGGATGGCGCTCCAGACCAACGGCGTACGGCTCGCCGCCCACCTCGAACTGCTGGACCGGCTCGGCGTCCACGTCGGAGTCAGCCTCGACGGGGACTCCGTGGCCAACGACCGGCACCGGCGCTACGCGCACGGCGCGGGCAGCTACGACACGGTCGCGGCCAACGTGCGTCTTCTGTCCGAACGCCACCGGCATCTGTTCAGCGGCCTGCTGTGCACGGTCGACCTGCGCAACCCACCGCTCGACACGTACGCGGCCCTGCTCGAGTTCGACCCGCCGGCGATCGACTTTCTTCTCCCGCACGGCAACTGGACGGCGCCGCCACCCGGCCGGCACCCCGGTTCGGCGGCGACGCCGTACGCCGACTGGTTGATCGAGGTGTTCGATCACTGGTACGCCGCCCCCCGGCAGGAGACGCGGGTCCGGCTGTTCGGCGAGTTGATGCACCTGCTGCTCGGCGGCGCGTCGGCCAGTGAGAGCGTCGGGCTCTCGCCGGTCACGGTGGTGGTCGTCGAGACCGATGGCAGCATCGAACAGTCCGACATCTTGAAGTCCGCCTACTCCGGCGCGCCGGTCACCGGCCTTCACGTCGCACGCGATCCGTTCGACGCGGCACTCGCCCTGCCCTCGGTCGCCGCACGTCAGCTCGGAGAGCTCGCCCTCGCGGACGACTGCCGCCGCTGCGCCGTCCACCGTGTCTGTGGAGCGGGCCTGTACGCGCACCGCTACCGGCCTGGGTCGGGGTTCGCGAATCCCTCCGTGTACTGCCCCGATCTGCTCCGCCTGATCTCCCACATGGCGCGCGTGATGGAGACCGACCTGATCGCCCGGGCGAACGGAAACAGAGAAGCATGAGATCTCATCAGCTCTCGCGTGAGACGTTCTCGGCCATCGCCGCGGGAGGAGGCGGGCCGACGGCGATCAGCCTGCTCTCGGACATCTCCTACAGCAAGCTCCTGCTGCTCGTCACCGGCGTACTCCGCCGCGCCACGGGCCGTCCCGGCGCGCTCGACGCCGAGCGCGCCTTCGAGCAGCTCGCCTCGCTGCACGACAAGGCGCCGGACGAGGTGGAGGCCACGCTCCGCCACCCGTCGGTCCGGGCCTGGGCGCGGCATGCCGCACGTACGCTGACCCGCCCCTCCTCCGCCCGCGACGCCGACGCCGACCTCGGCCGTCTCGGCGCCCTCGCCGCCGCCGCCGCGATCCGCGCCGGCGTCCCGGCCACCGTCGAGGTGGCCGCGCCCGCGGGCGTGCTCGTACTCCCTTCGCTGGGCCGGGCGCTCCTGCGGCGCGACCGGGCCGTCATCGACGTGAGCGGTGACGGTGCCGAGATCCGCTGCCTTCCCGGCGGCGCCCCGGCTCGCGTCGCCGACGACGCCGCGGTCGACCGCCTGACGCTGCCGGCCGATCCACGCCACGACGTCCCCGGCTGGCGTGCCCTGCCCAGGTTGTCCGCCGGCGGCGCGAGCCGCCGTATCGAGTTGATCGTCGATGACACGGACCCCTACCGCATGCCCGCGATGCCCGATCTCGCCGGCCCGCTCACCGACCGGCAGGTCCGCGAGTGGCAGGAGGTCTTCCCGGCGGGCTGGGAACACCTCGCGCGTCACCACCCGGACACCGCCGACGAGGTCCGGGCCGCCCTGCGGGTGCTCACTCCGCTGCGGTCACCCGAGCACGGCCAGGTCAGCGCGACCGGGCGGGACACCTTCGGCTCCATCGCGATGTCCGTGCCCACCGACCCGCGGTCCTGCGCCGAGACTCTGGCGCACGAGGTCGGGCACGCGAAGCTCACCGGGCTGCTCGACATCGTGCGCCTCGTGCTCCCCGACGACGGCACGCGCTACTACGCGCCGTGGCGCGACGACCCACGCCCGGCCAGTGGCCTCCTCCAGGGGGTGTACGCGTACCTCGGCGTCACCGGTTTCTGGCGCCGCGAACGCTCCCTCGACACCACCGGAACCGCCGACCGCGAGTTCGCCCGCTGGCGTGCCGCCGCCCGCGCCGGCGCGGAGACCCTGCTGAACAGCGGCCGGTTGACCGCCGCGGGAGAGGAGTTCGTCTCCGGCGTACGCGCCACGCTGCTCGGCTGGGAGCGAGACGAAGTCCCGGCGCGTGCGATGGCCCGGGCCGCCGACGAGAACCAGCGGCACCACGACGCCTGGAAGCGGCGGAACACCACCACTGCGGCGTCCGGCTGACCCGGTGCTCAGATCAGCGGTGCTCAGATCAGCGGTGGATCGAAGTCGAAGTCGAGGTGCCGGCCCTCCCGGGCGGTTCTGACATCCGGATGGTTGGGGAACAAGAGCCGCTCGTACAGGGGGAACGTCTCCGCTGAGAGCACGGCCGCCGCCTCCCGGTCGCCCGCCGCGGTCAGGTCGTTGATCAGATTGGCCGCGCAGCCCATCGCCACGGGATGCCCCTCGCCGAGGACCGCGCGTACGCGTTCCAGCGTCTCGGTGCCCAAGGACACGGCGGCGGCGATGTCGCCCAGCGCCGCCAGGTCGCTGGCCAGGTTGATCGCGACGTTGAGCGAGTAGTGATGGTCGGGACCGACCGTGTCCCGCAGGCCCGCGAGGCACTCCTGGTCCAGCTCTCGTGCCGTCCGTACGGCGCCCTTCACCCGGTGGAGGAGCGCGACGTTGCCGAGACAGGCGATGGTGAAGGGGTGTTCCTGCCCGTAGACCGGGGCATAGCGGCGCAGCGCGTCCTCGGCCAGATCAAAGGCCTTGTCGGTGTTTCCGACGCTGCGCTCGGCGTTGGCCAGGCAGGTCGCGGCGGCGAGGGTGTCGGGGTTGTCCGGCCCGAAGAGCCGGCGGCACGCGGCGTACACCCTCTCCGCGAGTTCGTGCGCCTCCTCGAACTCACCGGCCCGGCGCAGCGCGATGGACAGGTCCCGGCCGGTCCGCAACGTCCAGGGGTGTTCGGCACCCAGTTCCTTGTGTCCGTACCCCAACGCGTCCCGGCCGAGGTCACGCGCGATCGCGTAGTCACCGTTCTGCCGGATCACCCGGGCGAGGCCGTTCCAGGAGCTGAGGATCTCGACCTCGCTGGCTCCGCTCTCCGGGTCGCGCTGGCTGGTGTAGGCGAGCAGGTGCAGCTCCCGCGCCTCCTTGTAGCGGCCCACGAGGCCGTAGTCCAGGGCGAGGTTGTTGACGCTGCGCAGCGTCCTGCGGTCGTCGGCGCCGAACGCCTGGACGTGGCGTTCGCGCGCGGAGTCGTCCTGGGCCGCCGCCTCCGCGAAACTGCCGGTGCCGCGCAGGTCGCCGCCCATGCCACGGGCGAGGCGCAGGGTGATCTCGTGGTACTGCCCGAAGACCCGCTGGGCGTTGTGGAACGCCTCCTGGTCGGTCTCCAGCGCCGCGGCGTAGTCCCCGAGATCGCGGAGGATGTCACCGCGGTGAGCGGCGGCGGTCAGGAGCAGGCGGTCGTTGTCCTCGCCCGGGGTGTCGTCCCAGCGGCGCAGGACGTCCTCCACCATCGACCGTGCCGCCTGGCGGTCGCCCGACTGGTACAGGTAGCGCACGACGTTCAGCACGAAGTCCCGCACCCGCATGTCGACGCTCCGGACGATCCCGACCGGCCCGAGATGAGGCACGAGTTCGGCGTAGCGCGGCCACTGAGAGCCGTCGTCGGGGTTCGCCGGCGCCCCGTGCGCCAGCAGGACGTGTACGTCGTTGCGCAGCGACTCCCGGTCCTTCGCGGGGAGCTGATCGCGGAGGAGCGCCTGAATCAACCGGTGCACCTCGATGGACCGGTCGCCGGTGCTGACTTTGGCGAGCGCGAAACGTCCCAGCTCACCGACGGCCCGGGTCAACATGATGGGATCCGCGAGCGTCGCCTTGAGCAGGGGCCGGCGCAGCTCGCCGGAGGCGCGCAGGATCTCGCGCGGCACCGGGTCGGGGCCGAAGAACGCGAGACATCGCAACAGCTCGATGGCCTCGGGCAGCTTCGCCTCCACCGTTTCGGCGGACACCGTCCACGCCGCGGACACGAACGTCGGATAGTCCGCCGGCCGGCTCTGTTCGAGGAGTTCCCGGGTCCGTTCGTTGAGCAGCCCCAGGTACTCGTCGACGGACATGCCCGTCTCCGCCTTCAGCGCGGCGGCCTGCTCAAGGGCGAGAGGCAGGTCGCCCAGGGCCTCCGCGAGCCGATCGGCCTCCGACTCGGCGACCGCGCTCCGCCGCCGGAGGAACTCCACGCTCTCCTCGCGCCGGAAGACGTCGACCTCGAGCGTCTCGACGAGGCCGTTCCAGTTGTAGTTGCGCGTGGTCACCAGGACGTGGCCCGGACCCGTGGGGATCAGGTCCTTCAGGTCGGCCGGTTCGACCGCGTTGTCGAAGACGAGGAGCCAGCGATCGTAGGGTTCGCCTCGGGCCAGGGCCCGCAGGACGGCCTGCGCCGCCCCGTCGGTGCCACTGCGCTCGGAGGACGGCAGCCCGAGGCGAGGGGCGAGCTTGGCCAGTGAAGACCGCACGAGCGCCGGTTGATCCGCCTGAATCCACCAGATCAGCTGGTACGTGGCGCTGTACCGGTAGACGTACTCCACGGCGAGTTGGGTCTTGCCGACGCCGCCCAAGCCCTGAAGCGCATGGGAGGGACCGGCGGTACGGCGCGACCCGACGCTCGGCAGCACCGCGGTGGCCGAGTCACCGATCCGTGCCCGCAGGAGTTGGAGCAGCTCGGAGCGTCCGGTGAAGTTCTTGTTCCGGGTCGGCACTCCGCCCCAGACCTCCGGCATTCGCCCTGACTCCCCGGAAATGGCCATGCTCCTACCTCCGGATTCAGGTCGGCGGATCGGATGCGTCCACATCATAAGACTCCGCCGACCGAGCACCCATGGCCCTGATGTCGCCACTTCCGCCGACTATTCGCCCCGAACGGCGTTTTCATCCGTTCCCGGATGGCATTTCCGTCGCCGCCGACCGTCCCGGGAGGCCGTTCCGACCCCGGAACCGATGCCCGCCGGCCGTCGATTCCCGGGCTGGCACCGCGGTCTACGATGTGCCTGCTACCAGTATCGATGGGCGAGCAAAGGGACCACATGAGCGACGACGCCTTTCCGGCGATCCGCGATCTGCCGAACCTGTCACGGCTGCCTCTCCGTGAGCTACGCGTCGACGCCGACGGGGCGTTGGACCAGGCACTTCGCCGCGTACTCGCGGAAGACGAGGCCACCACCGAAGCGTCCGCGGGCTTTCAGAACCGGCTCTGAACCTCCGCTCGGAGGGCGAGCCGGATGACACTCCGCGATATTCCGACCCCTTCCGGAAGAGGACCGATATTTCCGGGATCTCGTCTTTCTTGATTCGTCCGGACCGGCCGCCGCATCCGGACCCACGGACGCCGGAGTCCTCCGACGTCGGCTGATGACCTTGTCCGGCCAGGCACCGACCTCGTTTGCTTGAACCAGAGGCCGACAAGGAAGGTCGTTTCCGTGATCCTGAGCCAGGCATGTCTATGGCCGCTCGTCGCTCTGGCCGGCGGGACCGTCGTCGCGGCGACACTGCGCTGCCTGACGCTGTTCATCGGGTTGAGGCTGACGCTCCACGGCGCGCCGAGCGACCAGCGGCTGCCGATCTACCGCGAATTCGCCCGAGCCCTCAGCTTCACGCCCCGGCTCGAGGAGCACACGAGCCGGCGGCCGGCCGAAAGGCCGGCCGCGATGGCTCCGGTCACCGTGTCACGGCAGCGGCGACGTGGTCATACTCGATTTTTACGCCGTCCAAAAACGCATCCGTCAGGAGTGACCGCACGAATGGTGCATAAATGACATAGTCATCGCCTTTCCTACCTGGCACACTACGGATGAGTCCGGAGGAATCCGGAGGATTTGGGACAGCATCCACGTGGACATCCGGCGGCCGAAGGCGGGTGAGGATGAACCCTTCGGGGGAGGAGGCGGCACCGAGCTTCGTCGCGGATCTGGTCCGGCTGCGTCAGGACGCGGGCATGCCGAGTTACTCCACCCTGGAGCGGCTGAGCGACCACCGCCTGAGCCGCTCGACCATGAGCGATGTCCTCACCGGTAAGCGGGTCCGTCTTCCCGAGTGGCGGTTCGTGGCCGTGTTCGTCACCGCGTGCCGCGAGGCCGCCGCCGAGAGCGGCCTGGATCCGGACCCGCTCGGCACCCCGGCGGACTGGAAGAACCGCTGGGACGCGGCCATGGCGGGACACCGCGACGTCGGCTACGGGGGCGCCCGGAGAACGCGGAGCCCACGACCGGAGAAGAGCGGCACGGCACCTGCCCCCACCTCGCCCGCCGCCCCGGCGGATGATCCATCTCCGTACACGGCCGAGAGCACGTTGTGGGGACCGGTGCCGCCGATCGTGCACGACTTCATCGGCCGTGAGGACGTGCTGGAGGAGATGCGTCGCCGTCTGATCGGGCGGGGCGGCGTCATCGCCGTCCAGGGCCTGGCCGGCGTCGGCAAGACCCAGGTGGCCATCGCGTACGCGAACCACTTCAAGGGCAATCACGACCTGGTCTGGTGGATCTCCGCGGAGACACGCGAACGGGCTCTCGCCGACCTGGCGCAGATCGGCATCGCCGGCGAAACGGAGATGACCGACGAAGACCGGGCCGCCGCGGTGATCGACGCGCTGCGCCTCGGCCGCCCCTACGGGCAGTGGCTCCTGGTCTTCGACAACGCGGACGACCCCGACCGGGTCCGGGATCTGCTGCCGCCGGAACGCGGAAACATCATCATCACGACGCGCAACAGCCGGTGGAGGGCCTTCGAGGAGCTGCACGAGCTGGACGTGCTCTCCCGGCGCGAGAGCGTCGAGTTCCTGTCGCGCCGGATACGTGGGCTCAGCGAGGCGGACGCCCATCGGCTGGCGGAGGCGGCCGGCGATCTTCCCTTGGTCCTCGAACACGCCGCCGAGTCGCGGATCCCTCTCGATGAGTACCTCACCCGGCTCGCAGCCGCTCCCCGGCGGCTGCTGTCGGCGAATCAGCCGTCCGGCTATCCGGTATCGGTCACCGAGAGCTGGGACGCGGCGATCGAACGACTGCGACAGGACACACCGCCGGCACTCGAGTTGCTGCGGTGCTGCGCGTTCTTCGGTGCCGGGCCCATCCCGCTGGAGGCGCTCGAACGCGGACGCTATCTTCCCCGTTCCTCTCTCCAGACGACCCTCGGTGACCCGATCACGCGCAGCCGTGCCATCGGCGCGCTGGGGCGGACGGCGCTCGCCCGGGTGGATCCGGCGCGCCGGACCATCCAGGTGCACCGCATCGTGCAGGCCGTCGTACGCGACCGGCTGAGCGCGGCGGACGTCGAGCAGTCGCGACACGACGTGCATCTCCTGCTGGCCGCCGCGGATCCGGGTGACCCCGACGACTTCGACAACTGGCCGCACTACGAGGAACTCCGGGGGCACATGTCGCCCTCCGGCCTGGAGGGCTGCCGCGACCCGTCCGCTCAGCGCCTGGTGCTGAACATCGTGCGCTACCTGCGGGTCGTCGGTGATCCGGTGCAGGCACGCGCGCTCGCGGACCGTGCCCTGCGGCAATGGCCCGCGTCGGTCCCCGACGACCTGGATGCTCTCACCATGCACCTGGCCGTCAACCGCTCCAAGGCCGATGCCATGGGGGCCCTCGGCGCGTACGACGACGCCTTCGAACTCAGCCGGACCACCCTGGCCCGGGCTCAGGCGTCCCTCGGCGACGACCACGAGGAGACCGTCATCCTCGGGAGGTCCGTCGGTGCCGAGTTGCGCATGCGCGGACGTTTCGCCGAGGCGCTCGAGGCCGACAGGGCCTCGTTGCGCGCGCACCTGCGGGTGTTCGGCCGGGACCATCCCCAGTCGTTCATGGCCCGCAACAACGTCGCGATCGACGACACGCTCAACGGGCGTCACGACGACGCGGCGCGCGAGGACGAGAGGGTCTACCGCGACGCTCTGAACTTCTACGGCCGCGCTGATCATCCAGCCGTTCTCTACTACCAGAACGCGATGGCGCGCAGCCTGCGGCACGCCGGCCGCTACCACGCCGCGCTCCAGGTCGCCGACCAGGTCAACGAGGGATACCGGTCGGTCATCGACCGGGGGATCCTGAGCGAGGACCACCCATGGGTGCTGGCTCACGGCAACGACCTCGCGGCGGCACGCGCCGACGCGGGTGTCCCGAACGCCTACGAGTCCGCCTCGGACGTGCACAACCGATGCTGGCGGATCTTCGGCGTGAACCATCCGCAGACACTCGCCGCGGCGGTGACTCTCGGCTCCGCGCTGCGGATGAGCCGTCGCACGAAGGAGGCTCTGGACCGTCTCACGGACACCGCCGACCGCTACCGGTCCACGTTCGGCACCGATCATCCCTACACGCACGCCTGCGCGATCGAGCTGGCGGCGGCCCACCGGCAGAGCGGAGACCCCGCGGCGGCCATCACGTTGCTGGACGGGGCCCTGAGCGGGTTGCACGGCACGGTCGGGGCCGGCCACCCGTACACGCTGACCGCCATGACCACGCGTGCGAACGCCCTGGCGGACTCCGGCGGCCTGGACGACGCGGCGGCCGAGGCGCGGACCGCGCTCACCGGGCTGCGGCGCGTACTCGGCCCCGACCACCCGCATACGCTGGCCTGCGCCGGAAATCTCACGCTGGTGCTGTCGGACCTCGGCCGGCAGCAGGAGGCGGGGACCGATCGCGCCGACATTCTTGTTCGTTACCAGCGGTCGCTCGGCGCCGAACACCCGCACGTGACCTTCTTCCTTCGCCGCGAACGCCTCGACCCGGGTTTCTCCCCGATGCCCCTGTGACCTCGCGCACGGGCGCTCGGCCGGAGGTGTTCGACGCCGAGGGCCTCCCGGCCTGGCCGTTGACGTCGTCGCGAGAGCCGCCATAACGTTCGGATCATCGAACGGATGAAGGCGATCGTGATCGGCGCTGGGATCATCGGCACCGCGTGCGCCCGTGAGCTGGCTCTCGCCGGTGTCCACGTGACCCTCGTCGACCGGGCCGGCGTGGCCGGGGCGACCACCGCGCACGGTGAGGGCAACGTCCTCGTCTCCGACAAGGGGCCCGGTGCCGAGCTCCGGCTGGCCCAGTTCTCCCGGCGGCTGTGGCCGGAGGTGACCGGCGACGGCACCGAGTGGCAGGCCAAGGGCGGCATCGTCGTGGCCACCACCGAGGAGGGGGCCCGCGAGCTCACCGCGTTCGCCGCCGCGCAGCGGGCCGCCGGAGTACGCGCCGAGCCGCTCGGCCCGGCCGAGCTCGCGAGCGCCGAACCCCACCTCACTCTCGACGTCACCGCGGCCGTCCACTACCCGGACGACGCCCAGGTCCAGCCCGCCGGCGCCGCGAACGTCCTCCTCGACGCCGCCGTGCGCGAGGGCGCCACACTGCTGACCGGCTGCGAGGTCCTCGGCGCACACTCGCGTGGCGGGCGTCTCACGGCGGTCCACACCACGGCCGGCACGCTGGAGGCGGACCTGTTCGTCAACGCCACGGGCCCGTGGGCGGGCGTGCTGAGCCGCCGCCTCGGCGCGCCGATCGACGTACGCCCCCGGCGCGGAGAGATCCTGGTCACGACGCCGCTGCCCCCGACCGTCTTCCACAAGGTGTACGACGCCGACTACGTGGGTGCCGTGGGCGGCGACACGGACGAACTCCAGGCCTCGGCCGTGGTCGAGTCCACCCGCGCCGGCACCGTGCTGCTCGGCTCCTCGCGCCGCGCCGCCGGATTCGACGACCGGCTGCGCCCAGAGGTCCTCTCGGTGATCGCGCAGCGGGCGCTGCGGCTGTTCCCGTGCCTGTCCGGCGTACCGGCGATGCGCGCGTACGGCGGCTTCCGCCCGTACGTCACCGACCATCTGCCGATCATCGGCGCGGATCCTCGCGTCGACGGCCTGTGGCACGCGACGGGCCACGAGGGCGCGGGCATCGGCCTCGCCCCGGGCACCGCACGCCTCCTCACCGACCTGGTGACCGGACGAACGCCCGAGGTCGACGCCGCCCCGTTCCGCGTGGACCGACCCGCCGTCCTGCCCCAGGGAGCCGCCGGATGACACGAAGCCGCCGGGCGAACGAGGCCGTGCCGATGACCCGGATCACCGTCGACGGGGAGCCTTTGAGCGGCCGGGACGGACAGACGATCGCCGGGATTCTCATCGCCGCCGGGCACCGGTCGTGGCGGCGGGCGCCGTCCGGGGCGCCGCGCGGGGTGTTCTGCGGCATCGGCGTCTGCTTCGACTGCCTGGTGACCGTGGACGGCGTCCGCGACGTGCGCGCCTGCCTCCGGAGGGCCCGCGACGGCGACGTGGTCACCACCCAGTCCCGCGCCGAGGACATCGCGGAGGAGACACCGTGACGCGCCACGTCGTCGTCATCGGCGCGGGACCGGCCGGGCTCGCCGCCGCGACCGCCGCCGTACGGGCCGGGGCGCGGGTGACGCTCATCGACGCCGCCGACCAGGCGGGCGGGCAGTACCACCGGATGCCGACGGACGCGTACGAGGAGAAACGCCCTTTCCGCATCCGTGAGAGCGAACGCTGCGACTGGTGGCCCGGTGCCGCCGTCTGGTCGCTCGAACGACGCGACTCCGGCCCGCCGCTCGTACACGTCGTGCGCGGCTCGGACGCGGACGGCGCCCAACGCCGCCGGTACGTCCTCCGGCCCGACGCACTGATCCTCGCCCCCGGCGCCCATGACCGCGTGCTGCCCTTCCCCGGCTGGGACCTGCCCGGCGTCGTCACCGCCGGAGCCGCCCAGGCACTGGCCAAGGGCGAACGCGTCGCCGTGGGCGAGCGCGCGCTGGTCGCCGGCACCGGGCCGTTCCTGCTGCCGGTGGCCGCGTCGCTGCTGGACGTGGGCGCGCACGTCATCGCGGTACTGGAGGCGAACACGGCCGGCGCGGTCCTGCGCGGCTGGACCCACCGTCCCTGGGAGCTCGCGGGACAGGCGGGCAAGGCCGCCGAACTCGCCGCGTACGCCGCGAGGCTCGCCCGTGGCCACGTCCCGTACCGGACCGGGCGGGCGGTGATCGAGGCGCGCGGCGACGGTCGCATCGAGGAGGCCGTCACCGCACGGCTCCGCGCCGACTGGTCGGTGGTGCCCGGCAGTGAGCGGACCTCGGCCGTGGACGCGCTGTGCGTCACCCACGGGTTCACCGCGCGGCTCGAACTGCCCGTCGCCGCGGGCTGCGCCGTCCTCGGCGGCTTCGTCATGGTCGACGGCGACCAGGCGACGAGCGTCCCCGGCGTGTACGCGGCGGGCGAGGTCACCGGGATCGCCGGCGCGCCGGCCGCCCGCGCCGAGGGCGTGGTGGCCGGCTGGGTCGCGGGCGGCGGTTCCCCCGAGCGGCTGCGCGCGATACTCCGGCGGCGCGACGAGGGCCGCGCCTTCGCCCTACGACTGGCCACCGCGCATCCCATCGGCCGCCGCTGGACGGAGTGGCTGCGCCCGGACACGATCGTGTGCCGCTGTGAGGAGACCGACTACGGCACCCTCCGCCAAGCCGCCCACGCCCAAGCCACCCCCCTTCGTGAAGGGGCCCGCGCGCCGGGGCTCGATGCTCGTGCCGTGCGCCTCGGTACGCGTGCCGGGCTCGGGCCGTGCCAGGCGCGGATCTGCGGGCCCGCGCTGGCCGAGTTGCTCGACACGAACCCGCACCACCGGCCGGTCGCCTGGCCGATCCGGCTGGGCGAGCTCGCCAATCCCCCCGAAAAGGAGCAAACCACGTGACCAGGCAGGTCAAAGGGCTCGGCGGCGTCATCGTGGCGACCGCGCTCCCCTACCGTGAGGACGCCTCCGCGCCCGCCGGGCTGGCGGTCGACTACGAGCGGTACGCCGAACACTGCCGCTGGGTGATCGACGGCGGCTGCCGGGGCGTCGGCCCGAACGGCTCGCTCGGCGAGTACTCCTCGCTGACCGACGAGGAGCGCCGCCGCGTCGCGCGTACGGCGATCGAGGCGGTCGGCGACCGGGCCGTCGTCGTGGTCGGCGTGCACGCCCCCGGATCGCACCTGGCCCGGCACTGGGCGGAGCTGGCGGCCGAGGACGGCGCGGACGGCCTGCTGTGCCTGCCTCCGACGATGTACCGGGCGAGCCGCGCCGACGTCATCGCGCACTTCGAGGCGGTCGCCTCGGTCGGCCTGCCGGTCATGGTCTACAACAACCCGATCGACACGAAGGTGGACCTGACACCCGACCTGCTGGCCGAGATCGCGCAGATCGACAACGTCGTCGCGGTCAAGGAGTTCTCCGGCGACGTGCGGCGGGTCCTGGAGATCCAGGAGAAGGCGCCGGGCCTGGAGGTCGTCGCGGGCGCGGACGACGTGACGCTGGAGGCGCTGCTCATGGGCGCGACCGGCTGGTTCGCCGGCTTCCCGAACGTCTTTCCCGCCGAGTCGGCACGGCTGTACGAACTGGGCGTCGCGGGCCGGCTGGATGAGGCGCGGGAGCTGTACGAACCGCTGGTGGCGGCCTTCCGCTGGGACTCGCGTACGGAGTTCGTCCAGGCCATCAAGCTGGGCATGGACATGGTCGGAAGGTACGGCGGCCCCTGCCGCCCGCCGCGCGGGCCGCTGACCGGCGAGCAGCGCGCCCAGGTGAAGGCGGACATGGACCGCGCGATCGCGGCCCTGGCCAAGCAGCGGAGGAGGACCGCCCGGTGAGGTCGATCCGTACGATCAGCGCGGTCGACTCGCACACCGAGGGCATGCCGACGCGGGTCGTCACCGGCGGGGTGGCGCCGATCCCGGGCGCGACGGCGGCCGAACGCCGGCGGTACGCCGTGGAGCACCTGGACGACCTGCGCCGCTTCCTGGTCGACGAACCGCGCGGGCACGCGGCGATGAGCGGGGCGATCCTCCAGCCGCCGCTGCGCGAGGACGCCGACTGGGGCGTGGTCTACATCGAGGTCAGCGGCTTCCTGCCGATGTGCGGCCACGGCACGATCGGCGTGGCGACGGTGCTGGTGGAGACCGGCATGGTGGAGGTCACCGAACCGGAGACCGTCGTACGGCTCGACACCCCGGCGGGCCTGGTGGAGGCGCGGGTGGCGGTCCGCGACGGGCACGCCGAACGCGTCACGCTGCGCAACGTCGCGTCGTTCGCCCTCGGCCACGACCTGACCGTGAACGTGCCGGACCTGGGCGAGGTGCGGTACGACATGGCGTACGGCGGGAACTTCTACGCGATCGTCGAGCTGTCGTCGGTCGGCCTGCCCTTCGACCGCGCCCGCAAGGACGACATCCTCAAGGCGGGCCTGGCCATCATGGCGGCGATCAACGAGCAGCGCCCGCCGCGTCACCCGGCCGACCCGCTGATCACGGGCTGCAAGCACGTCCAGTTCCTGGCGCCGGGCTCGGACGCGCGGCTGTCGCGCAACGCGATGGCCATCCACCCGGGCTGGTTCGACCGGTCGCCGTGCGGCACGGGAACCTCGGCCCGGATGGCGCAGCTGCACGCGCGGGGCGAGTTGCCGCTGGGGGCGGAGTTCGTGAACGAGTCGTTCATCGGCACCCGCTTCACCGGCCGGCTCGTGGACACGACGCGCGTCGGCGGGGTCGCGGCCGTGGTCCCGGAGATCTCCGGCCGCGCCTGGATCACCGGTACGGCGAACTACCTGCTCGACCCGGCCGATCCACTGCCGACCGGCTTCGTCCTCTAACCGGCCGCGCTCCGGGCTTCCTCCTCCTCGATCTGGCGGTTCCACTCGCGCTTGCCGGCGCGCCAGCCCTCGTCGTCGGTGCCGTACCGCCAGTAGCCCGAGATCGACAGCTGCTCCAGCGGGATGCCGCGCTCGACGCGCAGGTGGCGGCGCAGGCGCTTGACGAAGCCGGCCTCCCCGTGGACGAACGCGTGCACGTCGCCGTCCGGGAACTCCAGCCCGTGTACCGCCTCGACGAGCGCGTCGCCGACCGGCGCGTCGCCGCGATGCAGCCACACCAGCTTGGCGTCGCCCTGGGTGATCAGCTCCTGCTCCTCGCCGGGGCCCGTCACCTCGATGAACACCCGGGCCGGAGCGCCCTGCGGCAGGGCCTCCAGAGACGCGGCGATGGCGGGCAGGGCGCTCTCGTCGCCGACCAGCAGGTGCCAGTCGGCCTCCGGGGACGGCCGGTAGGCGCCGCCGGGGCCCAGGAACAGCACGTCGTCCCCTGCCCGGGCGTTCGCGGCCCACGGGCCGGCCAGGCCCTCGTCGCCGTGGTGGACGAAGTCGACGCTCATCTCCAGCGCGTGCGGGTCCCAGCTCCGTACGGTGTAGGAGCGCATGCGGGGCCACTGGTCGCGGGGCAGGTCACGACGGATGACCTCCATGTCGAACGGCTCGGGGTAGCTCACCCCCGGCACCGGGAACAGCAGCTTGATGTAGTGGTCGGTGAACTCACCCACGCCGAGGCCGGCCAGGCCCTCACCGCCGATGAACACGCGGATCATGTGCGGCGTGATCCACTGGACCCGCAGGACCTTCGCCCGGGTCAGTCTCCTGCCCTTGCGGGCCGGTCTATCGTTCGCCATTGATTGACTCCTCAACGGGTTGCTTAGGTCAACCTAACTCACGCCCCCTGTGTGACAGGTTATCCGCTGTGGGCGCATCCGCCCCAGGGACGGTGGCATCAAGCGCCGGCCCTTGACGCGAGGGCCGCCGAGCGGCGACCGCGTGGGCGCGTGCAAGGGCTTACGAGTTGTGAGGGTCCCCCTGACCCGGCCAGAACCTGGTGAGGGTGCCCCTCAGCAGGCCGGGGACCCCTTCACAGGCTGGCGCTGGGGTTGAGGCCGGCGCTCAGAAGTTCGGCGATTTCACCCAGATCGAAGGTGGGTACTCCCACGTCGCGCCAGTGCGCGTGGTTGAGCAGGGCGACGGCGAAGGTCGTCGCGGCCGCGGTCCGGCGGCCTTCGGGCACGGCGGGGTCGGGCAGCGCGCCGTCGATGGCCCGGCGTACGAGGCCGATGAGCTTGGCGTTCACCTCGGCGAGCGCACCGCCGACCTCCGGATGGGTGGCCGCCTCGCGGAACAGGATGAGCCGCGCCCCGGACGACCGGGTGTACCAGACGTCGAAGTCGGCGGCCACGTTGCGCAGGGTCGCGGCGACGTCGCCGGGCACCACCTCGGCCTCCAGCGACGCGATCTGCTCGATCGGCACGCGGTCGACGAGGGCCAGCAGGATGTCGATCTTGCGAGCGAAGTAGTGGAAGACCAGCCCCTTGTAGACGCCGGCGCGTTCGGCGATGCGCGACGTGGGCGTGGCGTCGTACCCCTCCTCGGCGAAGAGCCCCTCGGCCGCGTCCAGGATGCGCGCGCGGCTGTCCTCGGCCGAGCGGACGCGTGACGTGCCGGGCATCGCGGACTCCTCCGGTGAGATACGGCGAGGGGCCGGGCTGCCTGCCCGGCCCCTCGTCAGCGTACGTGTGTCGGTGGGGGATCAGTGGGTAACGGCGCGGCGGTGCGTCAGGTCGCCGGTGACACCGACGCTGAGGCCGGCCAGCACGGCGATGACACCGACGATCCAGGAGGTCCACGCGGCACCGCTGTGCCCGGTGTAGGTGATCACCCAGGGCGCGATGAAGAGCAGGACACCCCAGAGCGCGATCAGCCACTCCGTCACGGCACCGGCCGCGCGGGCGAGGGAGACGAGGCTCGTGATGACGAGCAGCGCGCCCAGAACGATCAGCGAGGCGACGGCACCGCCTTCATGCGTGGTGTCGACCCAGATCGGAGACAGAGCCGCGTACAGACCCGCGACCAACGCCACCCAGTCCTGCCATCGAGTCCAGGCTTTCATGAATGCCACCTCCGTCTCTTTTGACTGGCCGGACGGTCAATCACCCATCCATAACTGGCCGCCCGGTCAATCAATTCCACCGAAGACGATGTGATTTATGTCACATTCCACTGGGCGGCACCGGTGCGCCGAGGCTCAGACGAGCCGGGCGTACAGCTCCCGGGTGCGCTCGGCGATCCGCGGCCAGGAGAAGTGCTCGACCGCCCGGCGGCGGCCCGCCCGGCCCATCGCGGCGCGGTCCGGGGAGGCGATCAACGCGTTGACCCGCTCGGCCAGGTCGGTGACGAAACGCTCCGGGTCGACCGGCAGGCCCGTACCGTCGGCGACCTGCTCGATCGGCACCAGTAGCCCGGTCTCCCCAGCGGCGACGACCTCGGGGATGCCGCCCGTCGCGGTGGCCACGACCGGCGCCTCGCAGGCCATCGCCTCCAGGTTCACGATGCCCATCGGCTCGTAGATCGACGGGCAGACGAACACGCTCGCGTGGCTGAGCAGCTGGACGACCTGCGGGCGAGGCAGCATCTTCGCGATCCACACGACGCCTTGTCGTTCGCGGCGGAGGCCATCGATGAGCGCGTCGACCTCGGCGGCGATCTCAGGGGTGTCCGGCGCACCGGCGCAGAGCACGAGCTGCACCGACGGGTCGAAGGACCGGGCCGCCCGCAGCAGGTACGGCAGCCCCTTCTGCCGGGTGATCCGGCCCACGAACACCACCGAGGGCCGACCGGGGTCCACGCCGAACCGCTTCAGGACGTCCGTACCGTGATCGGGCGCGTACTGCACCGTGTCGATCCCGTTGTGCAGCACGGTGACCCGCTCGGGGTCGAGCTCGGGGTAGCAGGCGAGCACGTCGCGGCGCATGCCCTCCGAGACCGCGACGACCGCGTCGGCGGCGAGGATGGCGGTGCGCTCGGCCCACGAGGAGATCGCGTAGCCGCCGCCGAGCTGCTCGGCCTTCCACGGCCGCAACGGCTCCAGGCTGTGCGTCGTGACGACGTGCGGGACGCCGTGCAGCAGCTTGGCGAGATGCCCCGCGAGGTTCGCGTACCAGGTGTGGCTGTGGACGAGGTCCGCCCCGGCACAGGCGGCGGCCATCTCCAGATCGACGCCCAGCACCTGGAGCGCGGCGTTGGCCGACTCCAGGCCGCCGGGAACGCGGTGGCTGGAGACACCCGGCTCGTCGCGCTCGGCGCCGAAGGCGTGCACCCGGACGTCGCAGAGCGCGCGCAGCTCCCGCGCGAGGTACTCCACGTGCACCCCCGCGCCGCCGTAGACCTCCGGCGGGTACTCACGGCTGAGCAGATCGACGCGCATGCTCAGTAGCGTAAAGCGAAAGATCCCATTTCGTCTGTTCCGGGGGTGACCTGGGCGGTTATCGTCATCCCATGGCGACGCCTCAGGTCCTGTCCATGGTGCTGGCAGGTGGCGAGGGCAAGCGGCTCTTGCCGCTGACGGCCGACCGGGCCAAACCGGCGGTGCCCTTCGGCGGCATGTACCGACTCATCGACTTCGTGCTGTCGAACCTGGCCAACGCCGGATTTCTGCGGATCGTGGTGCTGACGCAGTACAAGAGCCACAGCCTCGACCGGCACATCTCCCGCACGTGGCGGATGTCGACCCTGCTGGGCAACTACGTCACCCCGGTGCCGGCGCAGCAGCGGCTGGGCCCGCGCTGGTTCGCCGGCTCGGCCGACGCGATCCTGCAGAACCTCAACCTCATCGAGGACGACTGCCCCGACCACGTCGTGGTGTTCGGCGCCGACCACATCTACCGCATGGACCCACGGCAGATGGTGGACCAGCACATCGCGTCCGGCGCGGGCGTCACGATCGCGGCGATCCGCCAGCCGCTGTCGCTGGCGGACCAGTTCGGTGTCATCGAGACCGCCCCTGACGGGCGAAGAGTCGCGGCGTTCCTGGAGAAACCGAAGGACGCCGCCGGCCTGCCCGACGCGCCCGACCAGATCTACGCCTCCATGGGCAACTACGTCTTCGACACGCGCGTGCTCATCGACATCGTCAAGCAGGACGCGCTGGACACCGTGAGCCGCCATGACGTGGGCGGAGACATCATCCCCAAGCTTGTCCAGGCCGGGCAGGCGGAGGTGTACGACTTCGCCGACAACCAGGTGCCGGGGGCCACCGACCGCGACCGCGGCTACTGGCGCGACGTCGGCACGCTGGACGCCTTCTACGAGGCGCACATGGACCTGATCTCGGTGCATCCGATCTTCAATCTCTACAACCGGAAGTGGCCGATCTACACGGGCCACGACCCGCTGCCGCCGGCCAAGTTCGTCTTCAACGAGGAGGGACGGCGCGGGTACGCGGTCGACTCGATGGTCTCCCCCGGCGCCATCCTGTCCGGCGGCACAGCCGAGCGGTCGATCCTGTCGCCGGACGTCCACCTGGACTCCGGCGCGTCGGTGTGCGACTCGGTCCTGATGGACGGTGTACGGGTCGGGCGCGGCGCCGTCGTACGGCACGCCATCATCGACAAGAACGTGCACGTGCCGGACGGCGCGCGGATCGGCGTGGACCTGGAGGAGGACCAGGAGCGCTTCACCGTCACGCCGAGCGGCGTCCGCGTGATCGAGAAGAACCAGATCATTCCGGGCTGACGCCGGCGGAACGCTCAGGACCGGTGGACGGTGTAGGCGAGGTGCGTCACGCCGTGTCCCTCGATGACCGCCGGGCCCTCCAGCCGGACCGGCGCCGTCGTGAGGTTCTCGAACCACCGGACGCCGGTGCCGAGCAGCACGGGCACCAGGTCGACGTGGATCGCGTCGAGCAGCCCCGCGTCGAGGCACTGCTGGGCGATCTTCGCGCTGGCGACCACGACGTTCTTGTCGCCCGCGGCCTCGCGGGCGAGCTTCACCGCCGCCTCCACCGAGCCGGCGAAGGCGAAGGTCTCCGGGCGGTCGGCCGGCGGCTCGTGGGTGACCACGACGACCGGCACGCCCAGTGGATGGGTGCCACCCCACCCGTGCGTGATGTCGAACAGGTGCCGGCCCGCGACCAGCGCGCCGACGCCCGCCATCGACTCGCGCATGTACGCCGCGCTCGCCTCGGACATGCGGAACGTCGCCCACTCCACGGCGGTGGGCACCTCCACCTCGCCGTTGCCCATCCAGCCGAACAGCTGGTCGATCCCGTCGGCCGGGTCGGCGATGAAGCCGTCCAGCGACATCGACATGTTGGCGATGACCTTGCCCATTTCGGATCTCCTTCTCGTTCTTCGGTGACGAGATCCAGGCTGGCCGAGCGCGCGGTGCGGAACATCGGCCACCTGGCCGATACCGGGATCGCCCCTGGGCGAGAGACCGGCTGGCAGACTGTGGCGCGATGTCCGCGATCCGACACGATCTCCCGGTTCCGCCGACGACCTTCGTCGGCCGCGAACCGGAGTTGCGCGCCCTCGCCGCCGCGCTGGGCGACGCGCGGCTGGTCACCATCGCCGGTCCCGGCGGCTGCGGAAAGACCCGGCTGGCGATCGAGGCGGCGTCGGCGGAGGCCGCACACCGGCGGGACGGCGTCTGCTGGGCCGACCTGACGACCACCGGCGACGCCTTCGTCGTCGCCGAGCTGGTCGCGACGGCCGCCGGGGTCCTCCCCGCGCCGGACCGGGACACGATCCCCTCGCTGGCCCGGCAGCTCGGCGACCGCCGGATGCTCGTGTGCCTGGACAACTGCGAACACGTCGTCGAGGCCGCCGCGGAGCTGGCCGCCGAGCTGACGCGTGCCTGCCCCGGCGTGACGGTGCTGGCCACGAGCCGCGAACCGCTCCGCGTGCCGGGCGAGGTCGTCTGGCGCGTTCCGCCGCTCGGCGCCGAGGACGCCGTCGCCCTCTTCGAGGAGCGCTCGGGCCCGACGCCGGCGCCGGACCGGGACGCCGTGCGTACGGCGTGCGCCCGGCTCGACGGCATCCCGCTCGCCATCGAGCTCGCCGCCGCCTGGTCGGGAACTCTCTCGGCGCGGGAGATCCTTCAGGGCCTGGACGACCGGTTCTCCCTCCTCGTACGGGGCCCGCGCGGGGTCGCGGCGCGGCACCAGACGCTCGCGGCGTCGATGGCGTGGAGCCACGACCAGCTGGCAGAGGACGACCAGGTCCTGTTCCGCCGGCTCGGCGCCTTCCACGGGGGTTTCACGCTCGAGGCGGCCCGCGGGGTCTGCGCGTTCGGCCCGCTCGACCGGATGGCGGTGCTGGCCGGCCTGGGGCGGCTCGTGGACAAGTCGCTGGTCGTCGCGGACACGCACCGCAGCGTCGCGCGGTACCACCTGCTCGAGACGGTCCGCGAGTACGCCGTGGCGCGGCTGGCGGCCTCCGCCGAGGCCGGCCGGGTCCGCGACCGGCACCTCGACACGTACCTGGCGCTGACGGACGACGCCCGTCCCCTGCTGGCCCGCGACAAGGACGCCTGGCGTGCCGCGGTCGGCGCCGAACACGAGAACCTGTGCGCCGCCGCCACCTGGGGCCTGTCCCGGGACGATCCCGGACGCGGACGCCGGCTCCTGGCGGGCCTGCCCTGGCTGTGGCACCTGACCACGCGAGGTCACGAGGGGCTGGAGTTGCTGCGCCGGGCCGTCGCCCGCACACCGGATGACCGCACCGCGCTCCAGGCCCGGCTGCTGACCGGCCTGGCGCTGGTCGCCGACACGACCCACCCGGCGGGACCGGACCACGACGCGGCACAGGCCGCGCTGGAGATCGCGGTGGAGGCCGGTGACGTGGCGACCGCCTGCCTCGCCCGGCTCCTGCGGGCCGTCGCCCTGTTCTCCACGGACTTCGACACCGCCTGGTCGCTGGCGGAGACGGCGCGGGTCGAGGCGCGTGCGGCCGGTGAGGAGTTCGTCGCCGACGGGGCGACCGCCCTCATGGGGATGATCCGGCACCTGCGCGACGAGCATGACGAGGCCGAGGAGCTCTTCCGGAGCGCGACCGAGGGCCTGCTGCGGCGCGGAGACCGCGGCGTCGCCTCGACGGCGCTCGGGTTCTGGGCCTGCGGGGCGCTCTACACGGGTGACGTCGTACGGGCACGCGCGCTCGCGACCGAGGCCGTGGAGACGGCCCGCCCGCTCGCCGACCACCATCGCGTCGGGTCGGCCGCCGGTGTGCTGGCCACCGTGGAGACGGCGGCCGGACGGCTCGACGAGGCGCGTGCGATCCTCGCCCCGCTGGTCCGGCTGGTGGAGGGCGCCGAGCGTCCGCCGTTCGTGCCCGGTCTGGCGCGTGCCATGGGCGAGCTCGAACTGCGGTCCGGCCGGCCGCGCGAGGCGGTCGCCTGGTTCGCGTCGGAGACGAGCTGGCTCGGTGAGGGCCACGAGGCCGCGCTGTCCCCGCAGACCCTGACCGGGCTCGCCGCCGCGTTCCACGCCGCCGGGGACGACGCCGCCGCGGCGTCGGCGTGCGAACGCGCCCTCGCCGTCGCCCGTGCGGTCGGCATGCCCCGGGTGGCCGCCGACGCGCTCGAACAGCGGGCCCGCCTCGCCGGCCCGGCCGACGCGGAGAGACTGCACCACGAGGCCCTGGCCCTGCGCGCGGAACACGGCCTGTGGCTCGCCTGCGTCGGCGGCCTCGACGCGCTCGCCCGGATCGCGGCCGAGGCGGGGGCGCACACCGAGGCGACCCGGCTGTTCGCCGCCTGCGACCGCGCGCGTACGGACATGGGCGTCGGCCCCGTACCCGCCGACCCCGGCCCACGCGCCGCGCTGGGCGAGACCGCGTACGCCGCCGCGTGGGCCGAGGGGAGTGCACTCGACGTACGCGCGGCGGTGGAGTGGGCTCGCCGCGCCCGCGGCCCGCGCCGCCGCCCGTCGAGCGGCTGGGCCGGACTCACCCCGGCCGAGCGCAGCGTCGTACGGCTCGCCGCCGAGGGCCTCAGCAACCCCGACATCGGGGCCCGGCTGTTCATGAGCCGCAGTACCGTCAAGACCCACCTCTCCCACGTCTACGCCAAGCTCGGCGTCACGAACCGCACCGAACTCGCCGCCTTGGCGATACCGCACCTCACGAACGACTGACCACATACTCGTTGCACCACCTGACCACCCACAGTTGAACGCCGGCGGCCGGCCACGCGAGGCAGAGGGGACCAGGCGCGTTGAAGGCATCAGATGTCCCGCGAGCGGTGGCCGCGGCCGTTGGCACGGCCACCGCGCTCGGCCTGAGCGTCGATGACGCGGTCGTCCTGCACGACTCGAACCGGATCGCCGTGCGCCTGCGGCCTTGTGGCGTTCTCGCCCGGGTCGCGTATGTCGCACGTCGGGCAGATGCCGAGTTCGAGGTCGAGCTCGCTCGGCGACTCGCCGAAACGGACAGCCCGGTGGCCGGCCTCGAGCCTCGGGTCGAGCCCCGCGCGTACGTGCGTGACGGCTTCGTGGTCACGCTGTGGACGTACTACGAGCCTGTGCCATCACCCGGCCTCGCGCCCGCCGAGTACGCGCGGGCGCTCGTGCGGCTGCATGCCGGCATGCGGCGGATCGACGTTCCCGCGCCGCACTTCACCGATCGAGTCGCGCAGGCGCAGCGGCTGGTCGGCGACCGCGCGCGTACCCCGGAGCTCGGTGAGGCGGAGCGCGGACTGCTCGGCGACACGCTGACGCGCCTGAGCCGCGAGATCGGCGACCGCGGCGCCGATGAGCAGCTGTTGCACGGTGAGCCGCATCCAGGCAACGTGCTCCGGACGGAGACCGGGCAGCTGTTCATCGACCTGGAGACATGCTGCCGCGGACCGGTCGAGTTCGACCTCGCCCATGCGCCCGAGCAGGTCGACGAGCACTATCGAGCCGCCGATCCGGACCTGCTTCGCCGGTGCCGGATCCTCACGCTCGCGATAGCCACGACATGGCGTTGGGATCGAGACGACCAACTCCCGAACGGACGCCGGCTGGGCACACAGTGGCTCGACCGGATCCGGGCGGCACTCGGTCACTACTGACGCGATGTCGTTCAGCGCGGGCGTCCGGGCGCTTCGCCGTGCACCGGGGCGTACCGGTCGAAGGTGCATTCGAGCAGGCCCTCGCCGCGGGTCAGGCCCGGCAGCCGGCGTTCCAGCTCGTGTACCCGCGCCGCCGGGATCTCGCCCTCGACCGTACGGACCGTGCCGTGGACCTCGGTGGTGCGCGGTACGGCGCGCAGCCGCCCGAGCACGGGCGCCAGCCCGCCGTACGTGTCCTCGGGCACCTCCAGATGGAAGCGCTGCAACGGCTCGCAGACGACCGTGCCCGCCCTCCTGAGCGCCGCCCTCAGCACTCTCGGGGTCAGGCCGCGGAAGTCGGCGGCGGTGCTGACCGGCGGGAAGTAGCCCGCTCGTGTCATGGTGACGGTGCAGTCCGTGACCTGCCAGCCGCGCGGCCCCCGGCGCAGCGTCGCGTGCGTGGTCTCCTCGACCGCGGCGAAGAAGGCGTACGGCAGGCAGCCGAGCTCGACCTCCAGCCGGAAGCGCGTGCCGGAGCCCGCCGGGGCCGGGTCGACGCGCAGGCCGATCGTGGCGAGGAACGGGTTGCCGTCCTTCTGCCCGACCTCCACCGCCTCTCCGGTGCCCGCGGGCCGCTCGACGTGAAGCGTCGTGGTCTCACGGAACTCCACGTCGAGACCGAAGTCGTCGGCGAGGGTCGCCTGGATGACCTCCTTCTGCACCTCCCCGTACAGCGACACGGAGATCTCCTGGCCGAGGTCGTCCTGCCGGAGGCCGATCAGCGGGTCCTGCTCGGCGAGTTCGGTGAGCGCGGCGTGGAGCGCGCCCCTGTCGGACCGGCGGCGCGGCACGACCACCGTCTCCAGCGTCGGGGGCGCGAAGTGGCCGGTCGCGTCGCCCGACGGCGGTTCGCCCAGCGAGTCGCCGATCCGGACGCCGCCGAGCCCCCGCAGCCGGACGATGTCACCCGGGCCGGCGCGGCCGCGCGGCACCGCCGCGCCGCCGTCGAACACGCTGATCCCGGTGACCTTCGCCTCCCCCGCGTCACCGAACCGCAGCGCGTCCCGCACCCGTACGGTGCCGGAGAACAGGCGCGCGCAGGCGACCTTCTCCCCCGCCGCCCCGCGCTCGATCTTGAAGACCGTGCCCGAGACCGGGCCGTCCGCGTCGTCGCCGGCCCGGGGCAGCAGTTCACGGATGCCGGCGGTGAGCGCGTCCAGACCCGTACCCGTGATCGCCGAGCCGAAGAACACCGGATGCGCCCGCCCCTGCCGTACCTGGGCGGCGAGCGCGTCGCGGAGACGAGGGTAGGTGAGCGCGTCCTCGACGTACGCGGTGAGCAGGTCGTCGTCGTGTCGGGTGAGCAGGTCGGCGAGGGCCGCGCGGAAGTCCTCGTCGCCCGGACCGTACGGGGTGAAGGCCGCGTCGCGCGTGCCGAGTCCGCGGACCGCGCCCATCGCCACGACCGCGGGCGTCAGCCTCTCGGCCAGCGCCCGCAGCAGGCCGTCGGACCGCGCGCCCCGGCGGTCGATCTTGTTCGCGAAGATGAGCGTGGGAATGCGCAGGCGGCGCAGCGTACGCATGAGGATGCGGGTCTGCGCCTGTACGCCCTCGACGGCGGAGACCACCAGCACGGCCCCGTCGAGCACGCCGAGCACCCGCTCCACCTCGGCGATGAAGTCCGGGTGGCCGGGGGTATCGATCAGGTTGACCGTGACGTCGCCGAGGCGGAACGACACCACGGCGGACTTGATCGTGATGCCGCGCCGGCGTTCGAGCGCCGACGAGTCGGTCTGGGTGTTGCCGTCATCGACGCTGCCGACCGCGTCGATGACACCGGCGGCGTAGAGGAGCCGCTCGGTCAGGCTGGTCTTACCGGCGTCGACATGGGCGAGAATCCCGAGGTTGAGCGTTGTCACCGAGCGTCATGTCCTTGAGGTAGGCGAGAACTCCCTTGCGTGGGGACATGGACGCCTGGCGCATTGCTCTCTCCGTCGGTCGGCTCCTTGGTCGGCGCGATTACAGCAGGTGACCGCTCCGCGGGGCAACGGGATTTACCCGGCCCCGCCGGCCGCCGGGTGGCCGGGTGACGCACCCGGCGCCGAGCGGGACGGTCGCGTCAGACGCGTTCGAGGACCACGACGGGGATCTCCCGCTCGGTCTTCTTCTGGTAGTCGTCGTAGGCGGGCCAGGTCTCGGCCATGGCCTCCCACAGCGCGGGCTTCTCCTCCGGCGTGGCCGTACGGGCCCGTGCGACGAATTTCTCGCCCCACACCTGGACCTCGACCTCCGGGTCGGCCTGCAGGTTGGCGTACCACAGCGGCGGCTCGTCGGCCCCGCCGTTGGAGGCGATCACCGTGTAGGTATCGCCGTCCTTCTTGCGGTAGATCAGGGGACTCGTGCGCTTCTGCCCGCTCTTACGGCCGACCGTCGTGAGGAGCAGGACCGTCGTACCCTGCCAGTCGTGCCCCTCGGCGCCATCGGTCTCCTGGTAGCGCTCGACGTGCTCCCGGCCGAACAGCATGTGCCTCACCTCATCTGATCGGGATCTTCGCTCGGGCACAACCAATGAGCCTCCGCGATCCTTCCCCCGGGCCCCGTCGCCGGCAGGGCCTTCCGTGATCGATACTGGCTGGGTGAGTGGCGATGAGACCGGGCCGGTCCAGCTGGTCGAGGAGTACGGACCCGAGTGGTCTCCGGGCGTGTTCGAACGCGGCACCGACGGTCCCCTGTTGATCCTCGCCGGCGTGGACGGCTCACCGACGGCCATGCGGGCCAGTTCGTACGCCGCCGGGCTCGCCCGCCGCCAGCGCTCCCGCCTGGTGTTCGTGTACGTCGCGGCGCCGTCGCTGTGGACCGGGATGTCGACCGGACCGGCGGTCGCCGCGCAGGAACAGCTGTTCGGAGAGCTGATCGACGATCTGCGCACCCAGATCCGCGAACGCGCGGACGAGATCGGCGTGCCGATCACCTTCGTCGTCCGGCGCGGCGACGCGTTCGTCGAACTGCGCGACGCGGCGACCGAACTCCACGCCGACATGGTGGTCGTCGGCGCGTCCGAGCAGGCGGGCCACCGGCTCATCGGCTCGGTCGCCTCCCGCCTGGTCCGCGCGGGCCGCTGGCCGGTGACCGTCGTCCCCTAGATATAGCTAGTGCTGTGACCGCATAAGTTCGCGGGGTTGCTGTTGATATGAAGTGCTCGATGAGGCGGATGTGCCGGTGTGCCTCAGCGGTAGTCGGCCAGGCCGTCCGCGAGTTCTTCTTCGTCGCCGTCGCGGATTGCGTAGAGGGCCTGCTGCAGGGCGAATGTGCCGCGGATCGCGGCGATGCGGGTAAGGAGTCCGTGGTTTGACCAGCTGCCCAGGGCGAGTACCCGTTCCAGGAGCTCAGGGCCGTAGCCGGCACCGATGGCTGCGAGGTCCTCGGCCGGGTCGCCGAGTGTGACATCGTCCCAGTCGAGTACTCCGGAGAGGTGCGGCAGCCCGTGCGTCCACTCCCACAGGACGTTTTCGGCACCGAGGTCGCCATGCACCACTGCTCGGGTGACGTGGGGAAGGCCGTCGAGTGCTGTGAGTTCCCGCTCGGCCCGTAGGCGCCCGCTGTCGGACATGAGCTGGAACAACTCCGCGCGCACGTTCTCCGCGAACAGCCGCCACCGGCCTTCTGGCGCCTGAGGGAGAACTGCTCGTACCCTCTCGTCGGTGCCGGCACGGGCCAGACCGGACAGCAGCATGGCGTACTGCGCCGCCACGGTGTCGACCACTTGGGCATCGTTGATGGCGTCGGTCTCCAGCGGTTCCCCGGGAATGCGGCTGAGTACCAGGAACGGCGCCTCGTCGGTGTCGTGGGCGTCGCCCAGGAGTAGCGGCTCAGGTGTGCGGAAGCCGAGGTCGAGGCCGGCGAGTGCGTGTAGTGCGGCCGCCCGCTGGGGCAACCGGGCGGCCGCTGCCCGGGTGCGAGGCAGGCACACGACGCGGTCTGAGCCAATGACCACGATGTGGAATTGCCCCTGACGTACTGCAAGGTCGTCCGGTTTGTCGTCGGGCAGCAGACGGCCCAGCAGAGCGCGATGTGTCGTACGGATGCTCACGAGCGTGACCTCTGGATCCTTCGGCGCACCGAGCTGGTACTGCCCCGGCACACGATCTGCTGCAGTTTCTGCCCTTCCTGGTCGGTCAGCGCGCATGTTCGCTGGGATGGGCGCGCGGGTGGTGGCCGTAGGCCGCAGAGCGGAGCCGTTGGCGGAAACCGCTGCCGATTATGACGGCATCCATCCGCTGACCGCCGACGTCGCTGCCGAGGGCGCCGCTGAGGAGATCATGCGTGCGGTCATGGAGTCGTATGGTCGGCTGGACGTGCTGGTCAACAATGCGGGGATTGTCGGCGGCGGGACGCTGGGGACGATCAGCCGGGGTCTGATCGGTCCGCAGCTGGCGACCAACCTGGTTGCGCCGGTCATGCTGGCGCGGGCCGCGTTGCCCGCGTTGGAGACCAGCGGCGGGGTGATCGTGAACATCACTACGTCGGCCGGGCAACGGGCCTGGCCGGGCAACGCGGTTTATGCCGCGACGAAATCCGCCCTGGAACTGCTCACCCGCAGTTGGGCGGTGGAGCTGGCCCCTCGCGGGGTTCGAGTGGTCGCGGTGGCCCCTGGAGCGATCGACACTCCGATCGGGAAGCAGCCGGCACACCACGATCGTGAAAGGTCGTCGCGGTGCCGGCGCCTGACGTCCATCTCCCCGACTTGCGCATAACCCGTTGCCCGCTGTCGAGCCCCGTGAGAGCATCAAACATCAACGGCCCGTCTCCTTTTCGCCGTTGCCATGTCCAAGATTTTGAGCAATACAGCCAAGATCTGCGAATGGCAGGTCCAGTTCGATGTACACAAAAGAGCGATCAGAAGCATGCATCGAGGATGCGAGCAACACCTTGGTTGCGCCTTCGACGTTGCAAGACGATTCCTTCATCAGGGAATTCTTCGGGTCCATGATCACGCCAGAGGACCTTGCTTCCGGCGCGCCCGACCTCGCGCAGAAGACCGTTTACCTGTGTGGCGATATATCCGGGATCAGCCGTCGCCGGCTGCGTGCGGCTGCCCGGGTGTTCGTCATCCGGGAGCTGTCACACGGTTACCACGAGGGCGTCGACGAACACTGGGCCCTCATCGACCTCGGTCGAGTTCCCATCCGCGTCCACGGCGTCGGCGTGTACTACCGCCGCTTTTTCGGACTCGACGCCGATCACTTCGGACGGATCCGTGCGGAGCACACGTTCCAGTCCCTGACGGAGTCCACCAAGCCTGGAACAGCCCATCGCAGCGGAATCTATCTGACGCCCGTCACACGAGACGGCGACGAACTGCATTTCCGCCTGCTCCGGTGCTCCACGAATTTCTCGGGGCCGACCGAGAGCTTTCGCCCGACCGACACGCACATCGTCGAGGCTCTGAACCGCGAGGCCGCATCCGTCTTCCGGAACCAGGCACCGCTGAATCACGTCCTCGCTCAGATCTACCACAACACCCCTGCCACGACCGGGCGCAAGCAGTCCAAGGCCAAGATCTCGGCCCATGCCGACAAGACCAAGGACATGCCCGTCAACGGCATCATGGCCTTCTGCACCTTCTATGACCGGCTCGACAAGCTGCAGCCCCTGGCCGAAGACGCCTTCGACTACGGCGTGACGGGTGCCAGCGGACTGACCAGGCTCCACTTCCGCCTCAAGGAGCCGGACGAAGAACGGGACGAGGTCGCGCTCCCCCGGCAGTTCACCCTGACTCTCTATCCCGGCTCCGTCTTCTTCATGCCGCTGTCCACCAACCGCCTGTACACGCACGAGATCCGGCCGTCGGCGTTGGGCGCCGATTTGCTCCCGACGCGCCTGGGATATGTGGTGCGCTGTTCGAGTGCCGAAGCCGTTCACAAGAACGGACACACGTTCCTCAAGATGGCCGAAGATGTGGTGAGGCTAGAGCCGCCCACACCGGCCGGCATGGACGAGCTGCGCAGACTGTACGCCGAGGAGAACAGGACCTCGTCCTTCATTGATTACGGCGACGAAATATTCTTCAGCATGAACACGGGAGATTACGTTGCCCCCCGGATATAGGATCGCGGATGAAGTCCTCTCGTGCGCTCTTCCAATCGAGGGGAATCTCTTCGCGGAGCTATCTGCGTCGACTCGCCTGGAAGACGTAGGAAAAGGCCGGCGAGGCGCCGTGCTCGCCAAGGTCGACGAGGCGGGTGGTGCGCCTCTCGTACGTACTACCACTCGATACGGCAGTCCGACGCAGCGTTTCCGGGCGGTGCACGAGCGGCTGGCGCAACGGATTCAAGAAAGTGCGGCGATTTCGGTCGGCTTCAACAACGCCCTCATGGAGATCTACACGAACGCCTACACGACCATGGGCAGCCATTCCGACCAAGCCCTCGATCTGGCCGACGAGTCGTTCATCGCCGTCTTCTCCTGCTACCAACGTCCCGAAGCGAGCCCGCCGAGGAAGCTGATCTTCGAATCAAAGGGGTCCGCCGGCGAGAAGTTCGAGATCCCCCTCGCCCACAACAGCATCGTCGCGTTCTCTGTCGACTCGAATCGGCGACTCAAGCATAAAATCGTGCTGGAGACGCCCGGCCGGGCGGCGGACAATCAATGGCTGGGCGTAACCTTTCGAACATCGAAGACCCTCGTTCGGTTCCGCGACGGACATGCACACCTCCCCCAAGGGGCGCGCCTCACGCCGGCCGACGATGAGCAGAGGCACGAGTTTTACCGACTACGGCGCCGCGAGAACAATGAAACGGACTTCGTCTACCCCATGCTGACGTACACCATCAGCGAGAGCGATCTGGTGCCGCCCGTCTGACCTTGTCCGGCGTGCCGGGAAGGACGGCCCATACGCACTTGCCGGACGCCGCGACACGACTCCCCCATATCTCCGCGAGGGCCGCGATCAGGTGCATGCCCCGGCCGTGCTCCTCCTCGACGTCGATCGGGAGCACGGTCGGGCGGTGCGGCGACGAGTCCCACATCTCCAGGCGGATCCGTCCGCCGTTCCAGTCGACGGCGACGACGTAATCCGGGCTCGGCGCATGAATGAGGGCATTGTTGAACATCTCGCTGATGAGCTGAACACCGTCATCGACCTGGTGCGACCGTCCCCAGAGGCGAAGCCTCGAGGCGACGAAGTCGCGTGCCACACCGGCCGAGGAGAGAAACGGCGGCAAGCGCCTTTCCTGCCGAAGTGGATTGTCGGAATTCTGGATACTTGGTCCGAATTCTTGCGTTTTGCAGCGCCCCATACCTACCCCCTAGGTTTCTCTAGAGAAAGCCTGGACCCGCCGCGTAAAGCAGCGATAGATTTCGAAGGCTTCGAAGAGAAGGAGGGGCGAAATGACTGATGATCTGGTCGATCCCGAGTCGTCACTATGGGCATGGCTGGCCTACGACGTGCGGTTCTATCGGAAGAAATACAACCTGACGCAACATCAGCTGGGGCAGGTCATCATCAGCAGTGCTTCGAACGTTTCAAACATCGAAGCCGGGCGGCGGAAGCTCACCGACGAGCAGGCCCTGGCCCTCGACGTCCGGTTCGTGACGGGCGGCCACTTCTCCAGACTGCTGCGGTTCGCCCGCCGCGGTCACGACCCGGACTGGTTCAAGCAGTACGCCCACCTCGAAGCCAAGGCCCGGCTGATCAAGACATATCAGGCCATCACCGTGCCCGGTCTTTTCCAGATCCCGGAGTATGCGACCGAGCTGTTCCGAGCTCTGGGCATAGTCGACATCGAGGGCCCGTTGAGCAAGCGCATGGCGCGAGCGGAGGTACTCAAAAGGAGCACCCCACCCCTGTGCTGGGCCATCGTCACGGAGAGCGTCATCGACTGGCCGATCGGCGGGCCAGAGATCATGCGGAAGCAGCTCGCCCACCTCTTGGACCTGTCCACTCAACCCAACGTCAGCCTGAGGGTTGTCCCCCGGGTCGCAGGAGCCCATGCTGGGGTAGATGGATCTTTCTCCCTCATATCGGGCAAAGATGGAGACGTCGCCTACACCGAGTCGCCAGGCGGAGGAAGGCTTGTGGCCTCGTCCGATGAGGTCCGGGAGTATGGCCTCCGGTATGAACGAATCGGCCAAGCGGCATTACCCGCATCGGCGTCCCGAGAGATGATCCAACGAATCATGGAGGCTCTCTGATGGACAAGCAGGCCACCCGCGACGGCTGGCGAAAGAGCACCCGTAGTGGAAGCACTGAATGCGTAGAAGTCAAGGTACTCGAGCAGTCCGCCTGAACCAGCTCGTCCCCAAGTAGCCCCCTCTCCCGAGGGGCCCTCCTTCATCAGCGCAAATGGAGGCTCAGAGGTGAACAGGCTCATCACCCACGACGGCTGGCGGAAGAGCACCCGCAGCGGGGGCAACAACCCGAACTGCGTTGAGGTCAAGGTGATCATCGACGAACAGTCTGGATGAGTTGAGTCACTCCTCAGCGGCCCTTTCTCCTGGCGAGTTCCGCGAGACACGTCTCGTACGCAAATGCGGACATGCTGGTCGGGAGCGGTCCCGGAGGCGGTGCTGTACGTTGCGAGCGGCAGCGTGTCATCGGTTCGGCTTCTGAGGGGTTTTGAGCGTGGTCGTCACCTTCGATACAAGCGGCTTGCAGCGCGTCGACGAGGCGACCTGGTCGCACCCCGCCACCGGGGACTGGATCAATCTCAAACTCAACAACAGCCCGCTGACCGAGCCGGCCTGGCTGGAGAACATCCCGGCCATGCGGCGCAACCTCGCCATCGAGTACGCGCAGATGGGGTGTCTCATCGAGGCCGAACCGGTGGTGCTCGGCGGTGTTCGCGGGGTGGTCCAGGTGGTGAAGGTACCCATCCCGAACGCGCCCAGCGGGCAGGTCTTCCTTGCGAACATCTTCCTGGCCAAGGCCGACCGCCATGTGATGTTCGGCTGCGCCGCCGAGGAACGCGGCATCACCGGAGTGCGCGAGACGACGATCATGGCCAAGCTCGGCCTCATGATGGACGGCTGGGTCATGCCGCATCCCTACGCCCCCGAGTTGAAGGGCGCGCTGCCGTACCACCGCGGCGACGATCCGGCGTGGGACGCGCAGTTCCCCGATCATCCGCTGTCGCGCGTACGGGCGTGGGTGCGATGGGTGTTGGCCACGGCACAGGTCGACCCCGCCTTCGCCGCCCTGCCCGACTTCGTGCCCGGTCCTCCGGCACCGGGCACCGCCTCCGGCCGGTGACCGACCAGGAAGCGACCCCGGCACGCGTACGGGGCTGAGACACCCATGGCGGCAGACGGGGTGTGGCGGACCGGCCAGGTCGTCGACGGACGATACGAGGTCCTTCAGGTACACGAGAGCGGCGGCATGGGCGTCGTGTACCGGGTCCGGCACCTGGAGTGGGACACCGACCTGGCGGTGAAGTGCCCGCGCGCGGAGCTGTTCCGGACCAGGGCACAGCGGGACCTGTTCGTCGCCGAGGCGGAGATCTGGGTGTCGCTGGGCCTGCATCCGAACGTCTGCGCCTGCCACTATGTGCGCGTCCTCGACGGGATTCCGCGGGTGTTCGCCGAATACGTCACGGGCGGCAGCCTGCGCGACTGGATCCACGACCGCCGCCTGTACGCGGGCGGCCGAGCGGAGGCGCTCGCCCGCGTCCTGGACGTGGCGGTGCAGTTCGCGTGGGGATTGGCGCACGCGCACGACCGTGGGCTCGTCCACCAGGACGTCAAGCCCGCCAACGTGCTGATGGACGTCACCGCCTCCGGGGCCGTCGCGAAGGTGACCGACTTCGGGCTGGCCCGGGCCGTGAGCGCGCCGCCGATGGCCGCGGACGCCGCCCCGTCCGAGGTGAACCCGGTGGTGTCCGTCCACGGCCTGACGCCCGCCTACGCCTCGCCCGAGCAGAGCGCGGGCCGGCGGGTGGACCGGCGCACCGACGTGTACAGCTTCGCGGTGTCCGTGCTGGAGATGTTCACCGGCGGGATCAACTGGATGTCCGGCGCGACGGCGGGTGCGGCGCTGGCCGCCCGCCGCGAGCGGCCCGAGCCGGGAATACCCGAGCCGCCGAAGGACCTGACCGACCTGCTGGCCCGGTGCCTGAGCCCGCACCCGGCCGGGCGGCCCGCGTCCATGGGCGAGGTCGCCACGGAGCTCACCGAGATCTACCGGCGCGTGGTCGGCACGCCGTACCCGCGCTCGGCCCCGGTCGCCGCGGACCTGCGGGCCGACGAGCTCAACAACCGCGGCGTCTCACTGCTCGACCTCGGCCGTCCGGACGAGGCGGGCGAGGCGTTCGCCGCCGCGCTGGTCGCCGACCCGCAGCACCTGAACGCCACCTACAACGCCGGGCTGCTCCGGTGGCGGCGCGGCGAGTGCACCGACGAGGACCTTCTCGCCGCTCTCGACGCGACGGTCGCCGGCGGCGCCGACCCCGGGCAGACCCGCCGGCTCCTCGCCGAGGTGCATCGGGAGCGCGGCGACCGCGACCAGGCGGACGCGCTGGTCGGCCGCGCGTCGACGGTCCGGCCTGGGCGATCGGACGGCGCGCTCCGCATCCCGTGGTACGTCTACCAGGAGCACGACGGGACGTTCTTCGGCATGCGGATGCGCCGGCAGCCGCCGTCGATGCACATCCGCTTCACCGACGACGGCGGGCGCGCGGTGACCGAATGCGACGGCGTACTGCGCGTGTGGGACGTCCGCGATGGACGCTGCCTGCGGCAACTGGCGGTCCCGGCCGGGCGGTTCGACGTCAGCGGCGACGGCCGGTACGCCGTCACGGCCGGGCCGGACGCCGTGCACTTCTGGGACCTGGCGAACGAGCGCCGCCTGCGTGTGCTGGACGCCCCCGAAGGCTGGGACCGGAGCCTGTGGTCGGCGTCGGTGCGTCTCAGCGGCGACGGGCGGGTCGCGGTGTCGGCGAACCACGACGGCACCGTGCTCGTCTGGGACTTCCCCGACGGCCGGCTCCGGCCGGCCCTCGACGGGCACGACGGCAACGCGATCGCGGCGGTCGACCACGACGGGCGGCTCGTGCTCACCGCGGGCCGCGAGGACGGCACGGTCCGGCTGTGGGAGGTCGCCACCGGGCGCTGCGTCCGCGTCCTCGACGGCCGCGTACGCGACGGCTACCAGGGGGTCGACGCGCTCTGCCTCAGCGCCGACGGGCGCATCGCGGCGGTGGCCGCCGGCGGGCGGATCCGGGTCTGGCACCTGCACGGCGGCCACACCCGTACCCTGCGCGGGCACACCCGCGTGGTCGGCTCGCTGGCGGTGTCCGGCGAGTTCCTCGTGTCCACGGCCGCGGACGACACGGTCCGGCTGTGGACGCTCGACGAGGGACGCTGCCTGCGCACCTTCCGCGGGGAGGGCGGCCCCGTGCGGGCGGCCCACCTCGACGCGGACGCGGGCGTGCTGCTGTCCGCATGGCAGGCCGGTCTCCTGCGCCGGTGGGCGGTGCCCCCGCGGCGCACCGCGCCGCCCCGGCTGAGCAGGCCGCGCGAACACGCCGAGCTGAGCGGCCTCGACGCCACGGTGGCGCACCTGATGCACCGGGCTCGGTCGGCCACGGATCCGCGGAACGCTCTGGGGCTGCTCGCCGAGGCCAGGGCGGTCCCCGGATACGAGCGTGAGCCGCGGCTGCTCGCGGCGTGGCGGGAACTCGGCCGGTCCGCGGACCGGATCGGCCTGCGTTCGGCCTGGAGCGCCGGGGTATTCGAGGGAGACACCGCGGCGTTCGCGGTGGACGTGGACGCGGCCGGCCGGATCGCCGTGTCCGGCGGGACGGGCGGCACGGTCCGGGTGTGGGACGTGGAGGCGGGGACCTGTCTGCGGGTGACCGGGAAGCAGCTCAGCGCCGTCAACACCGTCGAGGTGAGCGACGACGGGTCCCGAGCGATGTCCGCGAGCCGCGACGGGACCATCGCCGTGTGGTCGGTCGAGACCGGTGAGCGGATCGGCGGCCTCGACCGTCCGCTGGCGCTGGGCGCGACCGCGGCGGCGTTCGACCGCGCCGGCCGGCTGGCCCTGGTGGCCGGGGCGGACGCGGCGATCCGGCTCTGGAACCTCGATACCGGCGCGTGCGAGCACGAGCTGACGGGACACGCCGGAAAGGTCTGCGCGCTCTGGCTCGGGCCGCGCCTGACCGCGTCCGCCGGAGCGGACCGGGTGGTGCGGCTGTGGGACCCGCGGACCGGGCAGTGCCTGCGAACGCTGTGTGGCCACACCGATCAGGTGATGTCGGTCTGCCTGAGCCCCGGGGACCGGTACGCCCTCTCCGCGGGCGCGTACACCGACCGGACGATCCGCCTGTGGGACACCGCGACGGGCGAGTGCCTGCGCGTCTTCGGCGACGAGCCCGACAGCCCGCGAGGAGCCGACTCGGTGCCCAAGGTGGTCTCCAAGCGGGTGCGGTTCACCCCGGACGGGCGGTTCGCGGTCTCCGGCGGAACCGACGCGACCGTGCGGATCTGGGACCTGGCCACCGGACGATGCCTGAGCACGCTCGACGGTCACGAGGGAGAGGTGACCGCCGTCGTGGTCGGCGCCGACGCCGGGTTCGCGCTCTCCGCGAGCACGGACGGCACCGTACGGCGCTGGGAGCTCGACTGGGACCTGCGCGTCCCCGGCTGAGGCGAAGTGCCGACGACGACCCTGCTCGCGCTCCTCGGGATTCCGCGGCGGTAACGGGCTGCCGTACTTCCCGGCCGGGAGCACCGGCGACGGCCGTAACCCGGCGCCGGACCTCAGCCGGGGTCTGCTAAAGCGGCCGAAATCGGGGTAGCGCGAGGCGGGTGATTCCATGGCAGCGACATGTCGAACGAAGATTTCGCGAGGTCGCCGGGCTGCGCGTCCCCCTGCCCGGCGGCGGGGCGACGCGTGAGCGGTGGGCCCTGTTCGCCCGGCTCGCCGAAGAGGACCTCTCCCTCGCCCGGCTCAGCGAGGGACACTTCGACGCAGTGGCGATCCTCGCCGAGCTGAACGGGCCCGACCCGGCCCCCGGCGACCTCTGGGGCGTGTGGGCGGCCAAGCCGCCGAGCCTGGAGGCCTCCGGCGGGCGGGTCAGCGGCGTCAGGCCGTACTGCAGCGGAGCCCGCGTCTGTACCCGCGCGCTCGTGACCGCCGGCGACCTGCTGTTCGCGGTGCGGCCCGGTGAGCCGGTCGAGGGCACGTGGCCGGCGACCGGCATGGCGGCCAGCGACAGCCTCGACGTGCGGTTCACCGACGCTCCGGCCGAGCAGGTGGGGCCGCCGGGCGGGTACACCGGGCGGCCCGGGTTCCACCACGGAGGGGTCGGCGTCGCCGCGGTCTGGTACGGCGGCGCCCGCGCGGTGGCCCGTCCCCTGCTCGGCGTCCGCGAGCCGCACGCGCTGGCGCACCTGGGCGCGGTCGAGATCGCGCTGACCTCGGCGCGCGACGCGCTCGAGCGGGCGGCGGCCGAGATGGACGCGGACCCGCTCGACCGCAAGGAGCAGGCGGCGGCCCGCGCCCTGCGGGTGCGGTCGCTGGTGGCCGAGGTCGCGGCGGAGGTCCTCGACCGTACGGGCCGTGCTCTCGGCGCGGGGCCGCTCTCCCACGACGAGGCGCATGCGCGGCGGGTGGCGGACCTGACCGTCTACATCCGCCAGCACCACGCCGAGCGCGACCTGGCCGCCCTGGGCGCGACGGTCACCGGAGACACCTGGTGAGCCCGGAGCCCGCACCCATCGCACCCGACGCCGCCGAGACCGCCCCCGCCGAGCCGAACCCGATCGACGCTCCCGGCACCGCCGAACACGAGTGGCGCGCGTGGGACGGCCTGCCCGCGCTGCCCGTGCTCGACACGGCCGCGTGGCGCAGTGTCGTGGTGGTCGCGGCGCACCCCGACGACGAGGTTCTCGGCGCGGGCGGCCTGATGTCCCTGCTCGCCGCCCGTGGCGTGCGGCTGCGGCTCGTCGCCGTGACCGACGGCGAGGCCTCCCACCCCGCCGTCCCGCCCGGAGAGATCGCCGCCCGCCGGATCGCCGAGTCGGCCGCCGCGCTGAGGCACATCGGCGCGTGCGAGACCGTACGGCTCGGGCTGCCCGACAGCGGCGTACGGGACGAGGAGCTGCGCCGCCTCCTGCCGGACCTGGCCGCGGGCTTCGACGCGTGCCTGGCGCCCTGGGAGAAGGACCTGCACCCCGACCACGAGGCCGTCGGGCGCGCCGCGCTGGCCTGCGGCGGGCAGGTGTGGCGGTTCCCCATCTGGACCTGGCACTGGGCACGGCCCGGCGACCCGCGGCTGCCCTGGGACCGGGCCGTACGGGTGCCGCTGTCCCCGGAGGCCCGCGAACGGAAGGAGGCGGCGATCGGCTGCTTCACCAGCCAGCTCGAAGGGCCGGAGCCGATCCTGCCGCCGGGGGTCGTGGACCACTTCGCGCGCCCGTGGGAGGTGCTCTTTCGGTGACGCTCGGACCGGAGTACTTCGCCCGGGTCTACGCCGGCTCGCCCGACCCGTGGGGATTCACGAGCCGCTGGTACGAGGAGCGCAAGTACGCGCTGAGCCTGGCGATGCTGCCGCGGCGGCACTACGAGGACGCGTTCGAGCCGGGCTGCTCGATCGGCGTGCTGACCGCGATGCTCGCGCCGCGCTGCGACCGCCTGCTGTCCTGCGACGTCGCGCCGCAGGCGGTACGGCAGGCCCGGCGGCGGGCGCCCGGGGCGCGGGTGGAGCGGCGGACGCTCCCCGAGGACTGGCCGGACGGGACGTTCGACCTGATCGTGTTCTCGGAGTTCCTCTACTACCTGGACGAGAGAGACCTGGGTCAGGTGCTCGACCTGGCCACCAAGGCCCTCCGGCCGGACGGCACCCTCCTGGCGGTGCACTGGCGGCACCCCGTGGCCGACTATCCGCAGACCGGTGACGCGGTGCACGCGGCCCTCGCCCGTACCGGCCTGGCCCGGCTCGCCGAGCACCGGGAGGCCGACTTCGTCGCCGAGGTGTACGTGAACGGCGAACCGGTCTCGGTGGCCACGGCCGAGGGGCTCACGTGAAGGCCCGAGCGGGAGCGACGCAGCGAGTGGAGTGGGCGGTGAGGGACGAGCCGCCCGCGGAGCGAGTGAGGAGCGGACGCGACCAGAAAGCCCGAGCGGGAGCGACGCAGCGAGTGGAGTGGGCGGTGAGGGACGAGCCGCCCGCGGAGCGAGTGAGGAGCGGACGCGACCAGAAAGCCCGAGCGGGAGCGACGCAGCGAGTGGAGTGGGCGGTGAGGGACGAGCCGCCCGCGGAGCGAGTGAGGAGCGGACGCGACCAGAAAGCCCGAGCGGGAGCGACGCAGCGAGTGGAGTGGGCGGTGAGGGACGAGCCGCCCGCGGAGCGAGTGAGGAGCGGACGCGACCAGAAAGCCCGAGCGGGAGCGACGCAGCGAGTGGAGTGGGCGGTGAGGGACGAGCCGCCCGCGGAGCGAGTGAGGAGCGGACGCGACCAGAAAGCCCGAGCGGGAGCGACGCAGCGAGTGGAGTGGGCGGTGAGGGACGAGCCGCCCGCGGAGCGAGTGAGGAGCGGACGCGACCAGAAAGCAGGCGTGGTGGTGCCGGCGCATAACGAGCAGGAACGGTTGCCGGCCTGCCTGGCCGCGCTCCGTGGCGTTCCGGTCGTGGTCGTCGCCGACGCCTGTACCGACGGTACGGCCGAGGTGGCCCGACGGCACGGGGCGCAGGTCGTGGAGATCGCCGCCCGCAACGTCGGGGCCGCCCGCGCGGCCGGGGTTCGCGCGCTGCTGCGGCGCGGGGTGTCGTGGGTGGCCACCACCGACGCCGACACGCTGGTGCCGCCGGGATGGCTCGCCTCCCAGCTGCGGTACGCGGCGCGGGGCTGGGACGCCGTCGTCGGCACGGTCGAGGTCACGGACTGGACCGGGCACGAGCCCCGGCGGATCGCCGCCTACGCCCGTCACTACGCGCGTGACCCCGCCCCCGTCCACGGCGCCAACCTCGGCTTCAGCGCGCACGCGTACGTGGCCTCCGGCGGCTTCCCGCCGCTCCGTACGGGCGAGGACCGCGCGCTCGTCGCCGCGATGACGGCCGCGGGCCACCGCGTGCTGCACACACCCCAGGTCAGGGTCATCACCTCCGCGCGGCACCGTTACCGGGCGCCGCACGGCTTCGGTCACTTCCTCACGACGCTCGGATGAGCGCATGATCGGTGCGCGCTGGGTAGGGCTCCTGACGGACGAAGGAGGTCTCATGAGTGGTATCGGGATTCTGGCGGTCCTCGGGCTCATCCTGATCGTGATCGTCCTGATCGGCTGGATCTTCATGACCGTGCGAGCGAGCCGGCACCCGATGAAGAGCAGGAACCCCGGCGGCAGGCTCAGGCGCGGACCGGTCTCGGGCGGAGCGATCCACGGCGACCCGGGCCAGAACATCCTCACCGGCGAGGCCCCGCGTCAGGACGCGCCCGAAGAGCACCGCAAGAACCTTTAGTCACGTCCGTAAACCTCCGCCACGCCGATACGTCGAGTGATGTTCCGGAACGGCGGGTAGAGCGTTACCCATGCGCCTCGGTGTCCTCGACGTCGGATCGAACTCCGCCCATCTGAAGATCGTGGAACTCCGTCCCGGGGAGCCTCCGCGGCCGGTCCGGTCGGTGAAGCACCCGACGCTGCTGGCCGACGCGATCGCCCCGGACGGAAGCATCCAGGCGCCGGCCGTCGAGCGGCTGGTCACGGCGGTCGGCGCGACGGCCCGCGCGGCCGAGGACGAGCACCTCGACGAGCTGATCGCCTTCGCCACCTCCACGGTGCGCGACGCGGCCAACCGCGAGCCGGTCCTCGCGCGGGTGGCGGCCGAGACCGGGATCCGGCTGGGGCACCTGACCGGGCAGGACGAGGCGCGCCTCACGTTCCTGGCCGCCCGCGCCTGGTACGGCTGCTCGGCCGGTCCGATGCTGCTGATGGACATCGGCGGCGGATCCACCGAACTCGCCTACGGCGACGGCGAGGAGCCCGCGCCGGCCCTGTCCCTGCCGCTGGGCGCCGGACGGCTGACCCGCGCCTTCCTGCCCGGCGACCCGCCGCGCCCACGCGACGTCCGGCTGCTGCGGCGGTTCGTGTACGAGCGCCTGGCCGGGGTCGGCGGGCGGATCCGGGGGCTTCCCCCGGCGCGGCGGGTGGTGGCGACGTCCAAGACCTTCAAGCAGCTCGCCCGGCTGACCGGCGCGCCGGGAGGCGCGGCCGGCCCGTACGCGCACCGGGTCCTGCGCCGCGACCTGCTGCGCGACCGGATCCCCGAGCTCGTCGCGTGCGACGACCGGCGCCGGGCCCGGCTGCCGGGCGTGGCGAAGAGCCGGGTGCACCAGATCGTCGCGGGAGCGATCGTCGCCGAGGCCCTGATGACGACGCTCGGCCTGGACGAGGCCGAGGTCTGCCCGTGGGCCCTGCGCGAGGGGATCGCGGTCCGGCGGACGCGGACCGCGACGGCACTCGCGGTCACCGACGAGCTGGGCAGCCTGGTCCAGCGCTCCTTCGGCCCCCGGCGCGCCGTGCCGGCCTTACGGGCCGGCCGGAGCGCGACCGTCGCCGCGGGAGGGTCACGGTGACCCGGCGCAGTCGGTGAGGATCTTCAGGACGGCCTTCTCCGCCGGACCGCGCGTGGCGAGCTCGCCGAGGTCGCGTCCCTTGCCGAGGTCGGCGAGCGCCGGCTCGACCGTGACGCCCTGCTCGTACAGCTCGATGATCCGCGGGTCGATGTAGGAGGCCCGCGCGACGGCGGGGGTGTTGCCGAGGTACTCCGACACCTCGCGCACGACCCGGACGACCGCGCGCCTGCGCGCGTTGGCGGTGGTCGCGGCGGGTCTGGAGACGGCGAGCCCCACCGCCGCGAGCACGGTGGCGTGCCAGGTGCGGAAGTCCTTGGCGGTGAACTCCCCATCGGAGATCTCCCGGAGGTAGTCGTTGATGTCCGCGGCGGTGACGTTGTGCCAGCGCGGGCCGCTCCGGTAGGCCAGGAGTTCCTCCCCGCCGCTCCGGCGCCGCTTCAGGCTCCGTACGACGGCCATGACCTGGTCGTCGACGAGGGCCTGCTCGCGCTCCTTGGCGCCCTTGGCGGTGTAGTCGAAGACGATTTCGCCGTGCGAGCACGTGACGTGCTCGCGGCGGATGGTCGCCAGGCCGTACGTGCCGTTCTCCGCGGCGTACTCCTCGCCGCCCGGCCGGAAGAATCCCAGGTCGATCAGGCGAATCGCGGCGGCGAGCACTCGTTCGCGGCCCAGTCCCCGGCCGTCGAGGTGACGCTCGACCCGCTCACGGACGCGGGGCAGGGCGGCGCCGAACGCCAGGACCCGGTCGTGCTTCTCCCGGTCGCGCCGCTCACGCCACCGGTCGTGGTACCGGTACTGCCGCCGGCCCGCCGCGTCGGTCCCGACCGCCTGGATGTGCCCGTTCTCGTCGGGACAGATCCACACGTCCTCCCACGCCGGCGGGATCACCAGCGCCTTGATGCGGGCGAGCGTGTCCGGATTCCTGATCGCGACGGCCTCCCCGTCGAAGTAGCGGAACCCGCGGCCACACCGTCTCCGGCGAATGCCCGGACCGCCGAGGTCGCTGCGCACGAGCTCGACCGTCAGGGCGTCCTCTCGCGTGTCATCCACATTTCTCCCGTTACCCGCGGCCGTTCCGGCCTATCACCGGCCGCGCGTCCTCGTGCGCAGGTGTGAAACGCGCAGGGTGGGTAGGCGATCGGTAACGGCCGACCGGGAAAGGAGCACATCGATGCCGAGAGCACAGATCAAGGACGAGAAGACCTACCAGAAGCTCCGTGAGAAGGGCGAGAGCAAGGAGAAGGCCGCCCGGATCGCCAACGCGTCGGCGGGCAGCTCACGCAAGTCGGTCGGCAAGAAGGGCGGCAAGAGCCCGTCGTACGACGACTGGAACAAGGACGACCTGGTCAAACGCGCCCGGGAGATCGGCGTCAAGGGCCGGTCGACGATGACCAAGGCCCAGCTCGTCAAGGCCCTGCGCAACCACTAGGCGACGCCGGCCGACGGGGAGGCACCGGTCGACGTGAGGCGGGCGCGGGTCAGGCCGCCGGTGGCGAAGACCACCGCGCCCGTACCGTCGACCAGGGCCGCCCGCCGCCAGGCCGGCAGGAGCGCCACCGCGCCCGCGCACGTCGCCGCGTGGAGCAGATCCACCGCCGCGCCCGCGCGGGCGAGGGCGCGCGTGGGGTGGGCCAGCTCCACCCCCGCCTGCAGGAGATGGCGGGTGCCGAGCACCCGCAGCACCCACGTCTGGGACCGCGTCGCCGGACGGCCCGTGAGCGTGTTCAGGACCAGGTCCGGCACGGTCACGAGCAGCCCGCCCCACGCGAGTCGCGCCGCGGCCAGGCCCCTCACCGGCACCGGCCCCGCAGCAGGCCCAGGCCGGCCAGGCCCACCCCCGCGACCGCGGCCGTCGCCACGGCCACCCGGTACCGGCTAGCCCACATCTGGTAGCTGCGCGGATGTGCCTGGTCGTCGAAGCTTCCGTGCGCGCCGTAGTCGTGACCGTCCTTGCCGTCGGCGGGCTTCCACAGGTTGGCCGGCTGGTGCGGGTCACGCGGTTTGCCGGTCTGCTGGGAGTCGAACCCCGTACGGGCGAGGTAGCGGTCCAGCAGGCCCGGGGCGATCCGGTTCGCGAGCAGGGTCGCCACGGTGCTCCCGCCGATCCAGTACTCCCGCCGCGCCGGGTGGTCCGCGGCGTACACCAGTGCCCGCGCGGCCACCTCCGGCTGGTAGATCGGGGGCACCGGCTGGGCGTGGTTCGGCAGCCGCGACTCCACCCAGTCGAACTGCGGGGTGTTGACCCCCGGCATGTGCACGATGGTCGTGCGCACCTTGGTGCCCCGGTGCAGCAGCTCGGTGCGCAGCGACTCGTAGAAGCCCTGGATGGCGTGCTTGGCGCCGCAGTACGCCGACTGAAGCGGGATGCCGCGCTTGGCCAGAGCGGACCCGGTCTGCACGATCGTGCCGTGGTCGCGCGGCAGCATCAGGTCGAGCGCGACCTTCGTCCCGTGCACGAAGCCGAGGTAGGTGACCTCGGTGGTCCGCTTGAACTCCGCCGGCTCGATGTCGACGAACTCGGAGAACACCGAGCTGAACGCCACGTTCACCCACACGTCGATGGGGCCGAGCACGGCCTCCGCGCGCTCGGCGGCGGCGCGTACCTGGTCGTAGTCGGCCACGTCCGTGGGAATGGCCAGGGCCTCGCCGCCGGCCGCGCGCACGTCCTCGGCCGCCGCGTTCAGACCGGTCTCACCCCGCGCCAGCAGGGCGACCTTGTCGCCCCGTGCGCCGAACGCACGGGCCGCCGCCCGGCCGATCCCTCCACTCGCACCGGTCACCACCACGACACGACTGCCGCCCATCGAACTCCCCCTCGGTCGCTTACCTTCCATTCACGAGCAGCGCTACCCAGCATCGCCGACGCCATGCCGGTGGCCCGTGGAGTCGCGGCGTGCGCGGGCGTCCGGTGGCCAGACCGGTCAGGAATGAAGAAGCGCACCTCACCGGGCCGTTCCTAGCCTGTTCTCCATGACCTCCATCGCATCCGTCACCCTCGAGGTGGCCGACCTCACCGCCGCCGACCGCTTCTACGCCGAAGCCCTCGGCGTGGACACCCAGATCCGCCTGCGCGCCTCGGAGGCGCCGACGACCGGCTTCCGCGGGTTCACGCTGTCGGTCACGGTCTCCCAGCCGGCCGACGTCAACGCCCTCGTCGACGCCGCACTCGACGCAGGCGCCTCGGTGCTGAAGCCGGTCACGAAGTCGTTCTGGGGCCACGGCGGCGTCGTGCGAGCCCCGGACGGGGCGATCTGGAAGGTCGCCACCTCGGCGAAGAAGGACACCGGCCCGGCCACCGGAAAGATCGACTCCGTCGTGCTCCTGCTGGGGGTCGCGGACATGGCCGCGAGCAAGCGCTTCTACCTGGAGCAGGGTCTGACCGTGGCGAAGAGCTTCGGCCGCAAGTACGTCGAGTTCGACACCGGGTCGAGCCCCGTCAAGCTGGCGCTCTACGGGCGCCGGGCCCTCGCCAAAGACGCCGGCGTCTCGCCCGACGGCACCGGATCGCACCGGCTCGTCATCAACGGCGACGGCACGCCGTTCACCGACCCGGACGGGTTCGCGTGGGAGCCGGCGGCGAAGACCGCGTCGCTTTAAACCGGGCAAAACCCATCGTTCATCACATAAGGTCACCACAGTCACATTGAGGGGAAATTCGGCATGAGCAGCACGTACGAGGGATTCACGGCCGAGGAGCGGGCCGCGATGAAGGACCACGCCCAGGAGATGAAGAAGGCGTCGCGCCGCGGCTCGCGCGCGGAGAAGGCGGCGGAGGCGGCGCGAGACGTGCTCGCGAAGATCGCCGAGATGCAGGGCTCGGATCGCACCATGGCCGAGCGTGTCCACGCCATCGTCACGGCCAGCGCCCCGGCCCTCGAGCCGCGGCTCTGGTACGGCAGCCCCGCCTACGCGCTGGACGGCAAGGTCGTCTGCTTCTTCCAGCCCGCGGCGAAGTTCAAAACCCGCTACGCGAACCTCGGGTTCAGCGACCAGGCGCAACTGGACGAGGGGACGATGTGGCCGACCTCTTTCGCCCTGACCGAGATCACCCCCGAGGTGGAGGCGCGGATCAGCGCGCTCGTGAAGCAGGCGGTGAGCTGACGCACTCGCGGAGCTGAACGGAGTTCTCTCATGTGTCACCCCTCGTGGGGCCGCGCACTCGCCGAGGAGCAGCGACTGGGCGACCTCGCGCGCCTGCGCCGCGTCAAGGACCGGATCGACCGGGAGTACGCGCAGCCGCTGGACGTCGAGGCCCTGGCCCGCGGCGCGCACATGTCGGCCGGGCACCTCAGCCGCCGCTTCCGGCTCGCCTACGGTGAGTCGCCGTACTCCTACCTGATGACGCGGCGCATCGAGCGCGCGATGGCGCTGCTGCGCCGTGGCGACCTCAGCGTCACCGAGGTCTGCTTCGCGGTCGGCTGCGCGTCGCTGGGCACCTTCAGCACGCGCTTCACCGAGCTGGTCGGTGTGTCGCCCAGCGTCTACCGGCACCAGGCGATGGAGGCGACCGAGGAGATGCCGTCGTGCGTGGCGAAACAGGTGACCCGGCCGGTCAGGAGCCGACACTGACTAGCGTGAGCAGTATGGACATCACGATTCACACCTGCGCCCTGCCGCACGACGACCCGGAGGCCTCGCTGGCCTTCTATCGCGACACCCTCGGCTTCGAGGTCCGCAGCGACGTCGGAAAGGGCAGGATGCGCTGGATCACGGTCGGCCCCAGGGACCAGCCCGGCACGTCCATCCTCCTGGCGCCGCCGGCCGCCGACCCCGGCATCACCGACGACGAGCGCCGCACCATCGCCGAGATGATGGCCAAGGGCACCTACGGGTGGATCCTGCTGGCCACCCATGACCTCGACGGCACCTTCGAACGGGTGCAGGCCGGCGACGCCGAGGTCGTCCAGGAGCCGACCGAGCAGCCGTACGGGGTGCGCGACTGCGCCTTCCGCGACCCCGCGGGCAACATGGTCCGCATCCAGGAGCTGCGCTGAGCCGTCCGGCGGGTCCCGACGCCGGGGACGGTTCCGCCGCCCCACCCGCGCCCCGGCGTCGCGTCCGAGCCTGGCATCCTCGAAACGAGCGGACCGATGACGCCCCCGGCCGACCGAAGGACGCCGCGGCCGGGCGAGGAAGGGAGCCAAGCCGATGAACAGCGCGGAACTGCTGACCGACGCCTTCGAACGCGTTCGCGAGACCGTACACGAGGTCGTGGACGGCCTGTCCCCGGACCGGCTCGCCACGCGGCCGACCGACGACTCCAACTCGATCGCGTGGCTCGTCTGGCACCTGACACGCGTCCAGGACGACCACATCGCCGACGTCGCGGGCGTCGAGCAGGTGTGGACCGCCGGTGGGTGGGCCGAGCGGTTCGGCCTGCCGCTGCCGCCGTCCGACACCGGGTACGGCCACGACGCACGGGCCGTCGACGCCGTCCGCGTCGAGTCGGGCGAGCTCCTCACCGGCTACTACGACGCCGTGCACGAGCAGACCCTGCGGTACGTCGCCGGGCTGAAGGACGCCGACCTCGACCGTGTGGTGGACGAGGCGTGGGACCCGCCGGTGACGCTGGGCGTACGGCTCGTCAGCGTGATCAACGACGACACACAGCACGCCGGCCAGGCCGCATTCCTGCGCGGTCTTATTATTTAGCTCGTTTTTCGCCCTGTTGCCTGGGGGACCCTACTTTCCGTTATAAGTACGTTCCTAACTGAATCGTTGACACGGGCCGAAATCCATGCTTTTATCCCAGCGCCCGCCAGGAAGGCCATTAACGAATCGCGCAGCCTTCGTCACTCGCCGCCAGCGCCATTCGCCCCGCGCTCCCGGACCGACAGGATCATTCTTGCCACGGATATCCGCTCGATGGACGATCCCCGCCCTCGTCGTCCTCCTCGCCGGCGGCGTACCCGCACTCGTGGCCTTCACCGGTGACGGGCATGCGTCCGGAACGCCGGCCGTGCTCTCCGCACGGGCGACGGCCGTCGACCTGGCCGATCCGCACGAGAAGGACATCGCCATGCAGGTGGTCTCCAGCGCGGAGAACTCCTCGCTCGACTGGCGGGCGCAGTACAAGTACATCGAGGACATCGGCGACGGGCGCGGCTACACCGCCGGCATCATCGGCTTCTGTTCCGGCACCGGCGACATGCTCGAGATCGTCCAGGCCTACACCGACGCCGAGCCGGGCAACGTCCTCGCCGAGTACCTGCCGGCGCTGCGCGCGGTGAACGGCACCGACTCCCACGAGGGACTCGACCCGGGCTTCCCCGCCGACTGGCGTGAGGCGGCGGCCGACCCGGCGTTCCAGCGGGCGCAGGACGACGAGCGCGACTCGATGTACTTCGACCCCGCCGTCCGGCAGGCGAAGAGCGACGGCCTGCGGGCGCTCGGGCAGTTCATCTACTACGACGCCATGGTCATGCACGGCCCGGGAGACGACGCCGACAGCTTCGGCGGGATCCGCGCCGCCGCCCTGGCGAAGGCCGAGCCTCCGGCGCAGGGCGGCGGCGAGGTCGCCTATCTCAACGCGTTCCTCGACGCGCGGAAGGCCGCGATGAAACGCGAGGAGGCGCACAGCGACACCAGCCGCGTCGACACCGAGCAGCGCGTCTTCCTGAACGACGGAAACCTCGACTTCACCCCGCCGCTCACCTGGAAGGTGTACGGCGACGGCTACACCATCAGCGAATAGAAGAACTCCGGCGGGCGGACGCGGATCCCGACCGCGCCCGCCCGCCGGTTCACGACCTGGACCGGCCTGGCAGCAACTGGACGAGCGCGGTCGCGGCCAGGCAGCAGGCGCCCGCCGTGGCGAGGCCGGCGACGAACGCGGCCGAGAAACGGGCCGTACCGAGGACGTCGTAGAAGACGACACCGACGACGGCGACGCCGATCGCCCCGCCGGACTGCAGCGCGGTGGAGATCACCCCGGCGGCGGAGGCGGCGTGCCGCGCCTCGACACCGTTCAGCGCGGTCGCGGGAAGCGGTGACATGACCAGGCCCATGCCGCAGCCGGCGAGGAGCAGCCCGGGGATGAGCCAGCCGATCCCGCCGCCGGTCGCCCCCGCGACGAGGGCCAGCAGCCCGTACCCGAGGGCCATGGTCAGCGCGCCGACGGCGAGGACCTGACGGCCGAGCCGGGCCGCGACCTGGACCGCCCGCGCGGAGGAGACGAAGTAGCCGGCGCCGAGCGCCAGGAAGATCAGGCCCGACTCCAGCGGCGACAGCCCGCGGCCCTGCTGGAGGTAGAGCGCGAGGATCAGGAAGAACGAGGCGACCGCCATCTGGCTGAGGACCGCGATCATGGCACCCACGCTGAACGCCCGGTGCCGGAACAGCCCGAGGTGGATCAGCGCGCGCTCACCGGCGCGCCGCTGGTACGCGGCGAAGCCGGCGAGGACGAACGGCGCCGCCGCCAGGGACAGCCAGGTCCACAGCGGCCAGCCCTCCTGGCGGCCCTCGACGAGCGGCAGCACGATCAGGACCAGCCCGGCGGTGACGAGAAGGGCGCCCCGCACGTCGAGCCGGGCCTTGGGCGCCCGCGACTCCGGCACCAGGCGCATCGCCACCGGCACCGCCACGAGCCCCACCGGAGCGTTGATCAGAAAGACGCTGCGCCAGCCGAGCCCGGCGATGTCGGCCTTGATGAGCAGGCCGCCGATGAGCTGGCCGAACACACCGCCGAACCCCATCGCCAGCCCGTACGCGTTGAAGGCCCGCGCCCGGCGCTCGCCGGTGTAGACGGTGCCCACGATGCCGAGCACCTGCGGCATGAGCATCGCCGCCGCCGCGCCCTGCGCGACGCGCGCCGCGACGAGGAACCCGGCGCTCGGCGCGAGCCCGCACGCGAGCGAGGCGAGCGTGAACAGGCTCAGCCCGAGCGTGTACATCCGGCGCCGGCCGTACAGGTCGCCGAGCCGTCCTCCGGTGATCAGCCCGGAGGCCAGCGCGAGCCCGAAGCCGGCGACGATGAACTGGATGGTGGCGGGCCCGGCGTGCAGGTCCCGCTGGGTGGCCGGGATCGCGACGTTGACGATGAAGAAGTCGAGGGTGGTGACGAAGGTCCCGGTGAGCAGAACGAGCAGCGTGCCCCATCCGGGTACGGCGCGAGCGTGGTCCCGCGCCGGTCTTTCGATGATCGCGGTGGTCATGCCGTAAGGTTCGCCGCCGCGGGTCATCCGGTCGATTACCTCACGGGTAAGGCGGATGCCCGCCGTCAGCGCTCAGCAGGCTCCCACCACACCAGGTTGGCGGCCGCCTGGGCCACCGGCTCAATGATCTCCCAGCCCTCGGCGATCAGCCCATCGTCGATCCGCCAGATATCGACGACGGCGATCTCCGGCCCGGCGTCGGGGAGCCGTCGCCGCGAGTGCATCACGACGTGATCACCGTCGGCCAGCAGGTGGTGGACCTCGACCCGCATACCGGCGAGCGGGGTGAGTGCCGCGTGAACGGCGGCGAGCCATTCCGCCTTGGTCGAGGAGGTCGAGTCCGGCCGGTGATGGACGAAGCCATCGCTCAGCAACGGTTCGAGCGCATCGGCGCTGCCCGTCTCGATCAGTTCCGCCAGTGCCCGTTGAACGATGCTCTTGTTGTCCGTGGTCATGGACGCAGTGTTTCCGCGGTCGCGACGGTTGTCGATGAAATCCGATTTCATGGCGTACGGCTCCACGATGAGTACTCTCGATGACCGTGCACACGGTCGGGGAACTCTTGCGGCAGTGGCGGCATCGCCGACGACTCAGCCAGCTCGATCTTGCGATCTCGGCCGACGTCTCGGCTCGTCACGTCAGCCTGGTCGAGACGGGCAAGTCCAACCCGAGCGCCGACATGGTTCTCCGGCTCGCCGACCGGCTCGATGTGCCGCTGCGTGAGCGCAACCGGCTGTTGCTCGCGGCCGGCTTCGCACCCCGGTACGCCGAGCGGCCACTCGATGACGACGGGCTGTCGGCGGCCCGGGGCGCGGTCGCGAGGGTGCTCCGCGCGCATGAGCCGTACCCGGCGTTGGCCTTCGATCGCCGATGGAACATCGTGATGACCAACCGCGCCGTCGAGCCGTTCTTCGCGGACGTCGATCCCGACCTGCTACGGCCGCCGATCAACCTGGTTCGGCTGGGACTGGACCCGCGCGGGTTCGCTCCTCTGGTCCTCAACCTGGCCGACGTGCGTGCGGTGTTCCGCTCCCGGATCAGACGTCAACTCGCCGTTGCTCCCGACGCCGAGCTCACCGCGCTCTATGAGGAACTGCTGGAGCCCGGCTCCGAGGACGCGTCGAGCCGATCGGTCGAATCCGATGTCGTGATCCCGATGATCCTTCACGTCGACGGACGACAGCTGCAGCTGTTCTCGACCATCACCACGTTCGGTACTCCGATGGACATCACCCTGGACGAGGTCGCGATCGAGTCGTACTACCCGATGGACGCGGAGAGCGCCGCCTACTTCGAGGAGTCCGTCGGTGACGTCAAGCCCCGGGCCGTGTCCTTCCGGGACCGGTCAGGGCTCACGGCGTGCCGGTCACGTCGTTGACCGGTGAGCGCGCCGGTTGCCCGGTCAGGACCCGTACGGCCTCTTCGGCGGCGATGCGCCGCACCGATGCGATGGCCTCCTCGGAGTAGTAGGCGGCGTGAGGCGTGATGATCACGTTGGGGAGCGTGAAGAGGGGGTTGCTCGGACGCCAGTCGCGCTGTTTCGCGGGTTCCTCCTCGATGTCGTCCAGTGCCGCGCCGGCGATCCACCCTTCGGTGAGTGCCTGGTAGATCGCGGTGTCCTGCACGATGGGTCCGCGTGCGGTGTTGATGAGGATGGCGGTCGGCTTCATTTTGCGAAGCGTCGCGCGGTCGAAGGTGTGGTGGGTCTGTGGGGTGAGCGGCGACTGGATCACCAGGTAGTCGGCGCCCTCCACGAGCTCGTCGAAGGACACCGGCCGCACCTGGCGCGAGCGCATCTCCGATTCGTCGAGGAACGGGTCGTGCGCCCAGACCTCGACGCCGAACGCCTGGGCGCGTTCGGCGATGAGCCGTGCGATGGCGCCGAAGGACAGCAGGCCGAACACCCGTCCCCGCAGCCGCCAGATCGGCCGCCCGGTCTTCCAGTGCCATTCGCCCAGCCGGGTCGCCCGGTCGTACTCGCAGATCTTGCGGGCGGCGGCGAGCCAGAGTGCGACGGCGTGATCGGCGACCTCGTCGGCGCACCAGTCGTTCGGGGCGTTCGTGACCTGGATGCCCCGTCGGGTCGCGGCGTCGACGTCGACGATGTCCACGCCCGTACCGTAGCGAGCGATCACCCGGCAACGGGTGAACGCGTCGATGGCGCGGGCGCCGACCCGCGCGTACTGGGTCAGGACGCCGTCGACGTCACGGCCCTTCTCGATCACCTCGTCCTCGCTCTTGCACTGGGCGGCGAGGAGCTTCAAGCCGGCGCCCTCGATGATCTCGCGTTCGATGTCCACGTCGCCGAAGTCGAAGTCGGCGATCAGGACCGTTCCGCCAGGGTCAGTGCGAGTCACGCGGAATCCCCTTGGTATGTACGAGATCCTGGTACGACACGGCGAGCTCCAGACAACCTCCGCTGTCCAGCTGCCCGACCGTGGAGCGGTAGATCTCCTGCCACGGTGTCTGGTTCTCCAGCGCGGGAGGTGTGTACTCGGCCCACCGCGCGGCGATCTCCTCCTCCGGCAGGAGGACGTCGACACGCGCGTTGTCCAGGTCGACGCGGATCCGGTCGCCGGTGCGCAGGATGGCGAGGTTGCCGCCGGCCGCGGCCTCGGGGCTGGCGTTGAGGATGGACGGTGCGTCCGACGTGCCGCTCTGCCGGCCGTCACCGAGCGTGGGCAGCGCGGTGACGCCCCGCTGGATCAGCGCGGCGGGCACCTCCATGTTCACCACCTCGGCCGATCCCGGATAGCCGATCGGCCCGGTGTAGCGGATGACGAGAACGCAGTCCTGGTCGATGCCCAGCTCGGGATCCTCGATATGGGCGTGGTAGTCCTCGGGCCCGTCGAAGACGATGGCGCGAAGCTCGAACACCGGCGGATCGCCGGGGCGCGGCAGATAGCGGGCCCGGAAGTCGTCGGTGACGACCGAGGTCTTCATGACCGCGGAGTCGAACAGGTTGCCGGACATGACGAGAAGCCCGCCCCGCGCGGCGACAGGGTCATGGCAGGGCCGGATGACCCGCGGGTCGGCGGGCGGGACGCCGTCGAGGTTCTCGGCCAGGGTACGGCCCGAGACCGTCATGGCGTCGCCGTGCAGGTGCCCCGCCGTCAGCAACGACCGCAGGACCGCGGGGACGCCGCCGGCGCGGTAGAAGTCCTCGCCGAGGAACTCCCCCGCCGGGGCGAGGTTCACCAGCACCGGGATGTCGGATCCGACCCGCTGCCAGTCCTGGTTGGACAGTGGCACCCCGACATGACGCGCGATGGCGTTGATGTGGATGGGCACGTTGGTCGACGCGGCGATGGCCGAGGCGCAGACGATCGCGTTCTCGAACGCCTGCCGGGTCATGACCTTGCGTGGGGTCAGGTCCTCGCGCACCATGGCCACCACCCGGTGGCCCGTGTCGTAGGCCATCTGCGCCCGCTCGCGGTACGGGGCCGGGATCGCCGCACAGCCGGGCAGGGACATTCCCAGGGCCTCGGCCAGACTGTTCATCGACAGCGCGGTGCCCATCGTGTTGCAGTGCCCGATGCTGGGCGCGGAGGCGGCCACGCGCGCCATGTACTCGTCGTAGTCGATCTGCCCGCCGGCGAGGAGCCGCTTCGACTGCCAGATCACCAGCCCCGAGCCCGTCCGCATGCCGTCGTGGTAGCCGTTGAGCATCGGCCCTCCGGACAGGACGATCGCCGGGATGTTCACCGTCGCCGCCGCGGTCAGGCACGCGGGCGTGGTCTTGTCGCAGCCGGTCGTCAGGACCACTCCGTCGAGCGGATATCCGTAGAGCACCTCGACCAGCCCGAGGTAGGCCAGGTTGCGGTCCAGCGCCGCGGTGGGGCGCTTGCCGGTCTCCTGCAGCGGATGGACGGGGAACTCGAACGGGATGCCACCGCCGTCGCGGATGCCGTCCCTGACCCGATCGGCGAGGGCGAGATGGTGCCGGTTGCACGGAACCAGGTCATTGCCCGTCTGGGCGATGCCGATGATCGGCCGGCCCGACTGGAGTTCGGCCGGGGTGAGGCCGTAGTTGAGGAAGCGCTCGAGGTACAGAGCCGTCATCTCCGGATTGCCCGCGTTGTCCCACCAGGCCTGGCTCCGCAGGCCTCCCGTGGTGCGCTTCGTCGGTGGCATGAGGTGCTCTCCTGGCCGGCCTACCCGAGTCCCCTACGGCGCCTTTACCCGGCGCCAACGCGCGAAAATCCGCGTGACCTGCGCAGATATGGCAAAGACCGGCGTTCCGCCGCGGCCAGGCCCTGCCTCCGGCGGTGGTCGTTTCACGCCGAGCAGGGTGCGTCTCGCCGCGGGGGAACCGGTCCGTTCGAGCCCGCCGGATACTCCTGAAGCGGGACGAGGTCCTTCGACCAGGCCGACAGCACCGGCGTTAGGACCCGCCATGACTCTTCGGCCTCGTCGGCGCGGACGGACAGGGCGGCGTCCCCCCTGAGTACGTCGAGCAGCACCTGGCCGTAGGCGGGCAGGTCCGGTGGGTCCATCCGTGCGGTCAGCGTGAGGGGTACCAGGGTCTGGGCGCGAGAACCGATGCCCATCAGGTCCATGGCGAGACCTTCCGGCTCGAGCCCGAATCGAAGCACGTCGGGCCGCGCCTCCCCGCTGTGGCCGAAGGGCAGGTGGGGTACGGGCCGGAAGCGCACCGCGACCTCCTTGCGGTCATGTCCGAGCGCCTTGCCGCTGCGAAGCCGGAAGACCGTTCCCGACCAGCGCGGGCTGTCCAGCTCCAGCTCCACCTCGGCGAAGGTCTCGGTGTGGTGCCCCGGGTCCACGCCCTCCTCGTCGGTGTAGGCGGGAACCGGGCGATCACCGATCCGGCCGGCCTTGTAGCGTGCGCGGCGGGTGCGGCGGACGGCGTCCTTCTCGGTGAGAGGCCGTACCGAGCGCAGCACATCGACCTTCCGGTCGCGCAGCTCGCGCTCGTCGAGGCTGATCGGCGGTTCCATGGCCACCAGGCACAGCAGCTGCAGCAGGTGGTTCTGCACCATGTCCTTGAGCGCCCCGACGCCGTCGTAGTAGCCGGCCCGGCCTTCCAGCGCGAGGGACTCATCCCAGACGATCTCCACCTCGGCGATGTGGACGCTGTTCCAGATGGGCGCCAGCATGCGGTTGGCCACCCGGCTGCCGAGCACGTTCTGGACGGTCGTCATGGCCAGGAAGTGGTCGACCCGGAACACCGCCTGCTCGGGTACGAGGTCGGCGAGCAGCCGGTTCAGCTCCACCGCGCCCTCCAGATCCTCCCCGAAGGGTTTCTCCAGCGCGATCCGGCTGCCCGGCGGCAGGCCCACGTCGTGCAGCGTGGTGACCGCGGCGGGGAAGACCGCCGGGGGAAGGGCGAGGTAGACGGCGACCGGCCCATCACCGGCGATGACCGACGCGACGTCGGCGGGGTCGGTGACATCGGCCCGCCGGTAACGGGTGCAAGCCACGATCGCCTTCCTCGCGTCGGCCGGCCAGGATGCGCCGTGCCGGTCGAGCCGGCCGGCCACCCAGTGCCGGAACCGCTCGCCGTCCCAGTCCTCCCGGCCGGCGCAGGTCAGCTGGAACCGGTCACCGAGGTGTCCCGCCGCTCGCAGCGCGGCCAGCGCCGGCAGCAGGTAACGCGCGCTGAGGTCACCCGTCGCGCCGAAGACGGCCAGCCGATTGATCATGCCGCACCCGCCTTCGCCCGCGCGAGGTTCACGCCGCTGGCGATGATTCCGATGTGGCTGAACGCCTGCGGGAAGTTGCCCATGAACTCGCCCGTGGACGGATCGATCTGCTCCGACAGCAGCCCGAGGGGGCTCGCCCGCGCGCACAGCGAGGCGTAGAGCTCCTCGGCCTCTTCGATCCTGCCTTGGCCGATCAGATTGTCGACGAGCCAGAAGCTGCACAGCAGGAAGGCACCCTCGTCGCCGGCGAGACCGTCCGGTGACTGATCATGCAGGTAGCGGTAGAGCAGGCCGCCGCCGGCCGACAGGCGCTCGGCGACGGCCGTCGTGGTCGCCACCATCCGGGGGTGATCGGCCGGGATGACCCGCCGCAGCGGAAGGGCGAGCAGGCTGGCGTCCAGGCTGCCGCCGCCGTTCAGATACACGCTCAGGGTCTGTGCTTCCTCGTCCCAGGACTGGTCCAGGATGAGCTGGCGGACCTTGTCGGCCTGGGCTCGCCACGCCGCGATCCGCCCGGGCAGGCCGAGCCGTTCACCGATCGCCGCGGCCCGGTCGAGAGCCACCTGGCACATCCCGGCCGAGTACGTGAACACCTGGCTCTCGCTGCGCACCTCCCAGATGCCCTGGTCCGGCTGCCGCCAGGAGCTCCCCGCGGCGTCGGCCAGCGCGGCCAGGTCGGCCCACAGCGTCGGCTGGAGCTCACCGCCGGAGCGCAGCCACTGGTCGGCGCAGTCCAGTATCTCGCCGTAGACGTCGTGCTGGCGCTGGTCGGCGGCGCCGTTGCCCCATCGCACCGGAGCAGAACGCCGGTAACCCTCCAACTCGAAGTCCTCGACCTCGCCCGGCACCGGATTGCCACCGAGGTCGTACATGATCCGCGGTCGCCCGCTCTGCTCGAACGCGTCCAGCACCCAGCCGAGGAAGGCGTCGGCCTCGCCGCCGAAACCGATGCGGCGCATGGCGAACACGGCGTAGGCCGCGTCGCGGATCCACGCGTAGCGGTAGTCCCAGTTACGGATCCCGCCGACGGGTGCGGGCAAGGAGGACGTGGGCGCCGCGACCAGCGAGCCGTTGGCCCAGTCGTCGCACATCTTCAAGGTGATCGCAGCACGCCGGACCAGTGGTTCGTCAGGGCCGCGGTAGCTGAAATGCGTCATCCAGCGGCGCCACGCCTCAGCGGTCTGCCGCAACATCGCCTCGGCGTCGAACCGATGGTGGCGATGGAAACGCCCCCAGGACAACACCAGGTCGAGGCGATCGCCCTGTTCCAGGTCGTGTGTGCTGGACAGGGCGGTCAGAGGGCGGTTGGAGCGCAGGTGCAGCCGGAGGTCCGGCCGCCGGGACGCTCGTACCTCCAGCCCGCTGAACAGCGCCCGGGCATGCCCGCCGCCGCGAGGCCTCACGTCCACCCGCAGACGGACGCTCCCGGACAGGACGACGGCCGAACGGACCAGTTCGGCCCGGTCGACGGGAGCGTCATCGGTGAGATCGGCGCCGGAGCGCAGGACCAGCGCGTCGGTGACCCGGACGACGCCGGTGGCGCTGCGCAGCTCGGTCGTCAGCACGCCGGTGTCCGGCTCGTAGCGCTGCCGGGCCTCCACCGGATCCTCCGGCGCCACCGTGAAGTGGCCGCCATGCGCGTGATCGAGCAGCCCGCAGAACAGCGGTTCGGAGTCGAAGCGGGGAAGGCACATCCACGGGATGGAACCGTCCAGGCCGACCAGCGCCGCCGTCGCGCCGTCCCCGATCAGGCCGAGATCCTCCAACGGCAGGTACCCGCCGCGCAGGTGAATCGGCCGGAATGATGGCTCGAGATCGAGCATGCCGCCTCGTTTCTGCCGAGCCGGAGCTCGGCGGTACTGCTTGATTCGGCAGGTCCAGGACACGAGCAGCGAATGTCCAAGGGCGGTCACGCACCCTCGGGCGCGGGCGCGCGGAGGGGTACGGCCCCGGACATGATCTTGTCCAGGTGCGCGAGGTCCTCCTTGCTCAGGCCGATGTCCAGGGCGCCGACCGTCTCCTCGAGATGGGCCCGGCGGCGGGAGCCGACGATGGCGACCTGCACCGCGGGGTGCGCCAGCACCCACGCCACGGCGAGCTGCCCGATCGTGGCGCCCCGCTCCTCGGCGAAGCGACGAAGCTCGCCGACCACCTGAAGGTTGCGGCGGAACGTCTCACCGGTGAAGTCGGGGCTGCCCGATCGCCAGTCGTTCGCGGGGAAGGTGGTGTTCTCGTCGAACCGGCCGCCCAGAAGCCCGTGCGCCAGCGGACCGTAGGCGAGCACGCCCACATCGTGCTCGGCGGCATAGGGCAGGGTGTCCACCTCGATGTCCCGGTGGAACAGGTGGTAGGGCGACTGCAACGCCTCGACCTGCCGTTCGGCCGAGAACGCGCGCATCTGCTCGGCGTCGAAGTTGGAGACGCCGACATGGTCGATCAGCCCCTCATCGACCATGCCCCACAAGGCCGCCGCGGTCTCCGCCGGCGGAGTCCTCGGGTCGGGCCAATGGACCTGGTACAGGTCGATGTGGTCGACTCCCAAAGCGTTCAGGCTCTCCTCCACGCCGCGCCGGATCCAGGCCGGGCTGGAGTCGCGGACCAGCGTCTCGCCGTCCATGCGCAGCCCGCCCTTGGTGGCGATCACCACCTGGTCCATCGCACCGGCGAAGGCCCTTCCCAGCAGCCGCTCCGCGGTCCCGAACCCGTATCCCTGTGCGGTGTCGAAGATGTTGATGCCCAGGTCACGGGCGTGAGAGATGCTCTCGATCGCCGCCCGCTCCTCGACCTCGCCCCACTCCCCGCCGAACTGCCACGTGCCGTAGGCGATCGGCGTGACCTGAAGCCCTGTGCGACCGAGCGCTACCGTCTCCATCTCTCGCCCCTCCGCAGACGCCGTCTACGTCGCCACCTACCCGATGTCGTCCAGGAACCTGTCTGACATGCGGAAACATGGCAAAGACGGTGCATGACCGCGTGAACCCGGGGCTGCGACGACCGGGTGGAGAGGCACCCCCTTACGCGACACGCCGTCGTCAGGGCGCGTCGATTACCTCTCCCGGAAGCGAGGACGCCTCGCCAGGTGAGGTTTCGAAGGTTTCAGCCGGCGGATTCCAGTGCCTTGCCCGGCGGCGTCTTCCCCTTCGGCGGAGTCGTGACCGGCGGGGTCTCTACCGGCGGCTTGCCGCTCGACCCGGCGCCCGGCTTGTCCGTCGCCGGCATCTTCGGCCGTAGCACTGGTTTTGCGGGTGCCGAGGACACCGGCGAGCGCTGTGGGGTGCGGGGCGCGGGAGACGGGGAGCCGAAGTTCCTGTCCGATCCGATCAGGGCGGGCGGCGGGAAGGTCCGGACCGGCAGGCCGGACTCGGCGTTCTTGGTGACGGACCCCCAGATCTCGGCCGGTACGTCCGCGCTGCTCCGCTGGGGCGCATCGCCGATGTTGACCACCGGCCGGTTGCTGGCGCGGTAGACGGCGACCGCGGTGGAGATGTCCGGCGTGTAACCGCAGAACCAGCCCGCCGCGTTGTGGTCCGTGGTGCCGATCGTGCCCGCCGCCGGCCGGCCCGGCACGACCTGACGGGGTCCCTTCTTGCCGTCATACAGCAGCGCCGTCTGCAGGGCGTAGGTGACGTCGGCGGCGACCGCCGGCGGGAACGCCGCCCGCGTGCGCGGCCGCACGGTGAGCAGCTCCTTTCCCGACCGGTCCGTCACCTTGGCGAGGATGTGCGGCGCGGCGTAGGTGCCGTTCACCAGCGCGGCGTACGCCGCCGCCTGGTCGACGGCGTGCACCCCCGACGGCGGAAGGCGGCCGGGCAGCCCGACACGCGTCGCCCCGGACGCCCCCACCTTCGCGCCGAGCCGGGAGAAGACGGTGGCGTAGGAGCGGGTGGTCGCGGTGAGCAGGTCGGCGGACTCGACCTTGGCGTCACCGTCGTTGACCACCGAGCCGGCCGGGGTCGCGGCGAACGTGCTGCGCAGCCCGATCCCGGCCCGCAGGCCGGTCGCCAGGACGAAGGGCGAGAAGGACGATCCCGGCGGCAGCGCGGCGAGGAAGGCGTTGTCGTACTGGTGGGTGAGGTAGTCGCGGCCACCGTAGGCGGCGATGATCTCGCCGGTGCCGGGCCGTACCGAGGCCACGCCGACCTCCAGGTCCTTGTCGGTGCCGGTAGCGCGGGCGACCTCCTCCGGCAGCGCCGCCTGAATCCGCGGGTCGATGGTGGTGGTCACGCGCAGGCCACGCCGGTAGATCTGGTCGTCGTCGAAGCCGTGGTCGTGCAGTTCGGCGATGACGCGTTCGATGAGGTAGCCCCGCTGGCCGGCGTACGTCGGCTCGGTGTGCGCCGGGGCGATGCTCGGGAACGCGGGCAACGGCCCTCTGGGCAGCACGCCCGTGCTCATCATCCCGTTGATCACGTAGCGCCAGCGTGCCCGGGTCTCCGCCGTGTGCCCGAGCGCCGGGTCGAGGTAGGAGGGTGCCTGGATCAGCCCGGCCAGCAGGGCGCCCTCGGCGGGGGTCAGCGCACCGGCGTTCTTGCGGAAGTATGCCTGCGAGGCGGCCTGGATCCCGTACGCGCCCCGGCCGAAGTACACCGTGTTGAGGTACTGCTCCAGGATCCAGTCCTTGGACCGGGCGCGGCTGAGCTTGACCGCGATGAACAGCTCCTTCACCTTGCGGGACATCGTCTGTTCGGGGTTGAGGTAGGCCACCTTGACGTACTGCTGGGTGATGCCGGAACCGCCCTGAGTGTCCCCGCCGGAGACCGCCGCCCAGCTCGCCCGCGCCAGCCCACTCGGCGAGACGACCGGGTCGTGGTAGAAACCGCGCTCCTCGGCGGCGAGTACGGCGCCGCGCACGTACGGCGGCACGTCCCGCAGCGGCACGGCCACCCGGTTCAGCTGCCCGACCTGGGCCAGCGTGGAGCCGTCGCGGTAGGTGAACATGCTCGCCTGGGCCTGCGCGGCGGCGTTGACCGGCGGCAGCTTGGTCCGTGAGTACATGATGCCCACCGCCACGCACAGGGCCCCGAAGCCGAAGGCCAGGACGTACAGCCCGCGCCGGACCAGCCGCCACCGCCGGCGGCCCTTCGGGAGCCGTCGCCGTCCCTTCGGAAGCCGTCGCCGTCCCTTCGGAAGCCGTCGTCGTCCCTTCGGAAGTCGTCGTCCCATGTCGATCAAGCCTTGGCGCGGGACGTCCGGCCGGCGTCGCAACAGCGTCACGCTTTCCGGAAAATGTCCGGGTTTTGTGACGTACGGCCGAGGGCCCGGCGGTCGCCCGATAATGGGGCGATGGCCGCCATTCTTCTCGTCGAGGACGACCCCTCGGTCCGTACGGGCCTGGAGCTCGCCCTCACCCGCCAGGGGCACTCGGTCACCGCGTGCGCGACCGGCGAGGAGGGCCTGGAGCACGCGCGGGCACGCCGGCCGGAGATCGTCATCCTGGACGTGATGCTGCCCGGCGTCGACGGGTTCGAGGTCTGCCGCCGCGTCCGGCGGACCGACCAGATGCCGATCATCTTGCTGACCGCCCGCAGCGACAACCTCGACGTGGTCATCGGGCTGGAGGCGGGCGCGGACGACTATGTGATCAAGCCGGTCGAGCCCGCCGTGCTGGACGCCCGCATCCGCGCCGTCCTGCGGCGGGCCGTGGGCGGCGCCGGCGACCGGTCCACCTACGGCGACCTCGTCATCGACCGCGGTGCGCTGCGGGTTTCGCGGGCGGGCGCGGACGTGCACCTGACCCCGACCGAGCTGCGGTTGCTGCTCGAACTGACCCGCCACCCGGGACAGGTGCTCAGCCGGCGGCACCTGCTGCGGGAGGTGTGGGACCACGGGTACGCCGGCGACTCCCGGCTCGTCGACGCCACCGTGCAGCGGCTCCGCGCCAAGGTCGAGGCGGACGCCTCCGCACCCGCGTTCATCCAGACGGTCCGCGGGTTCGGCTACCGGTTCGTCGCCTCGTGATCACCGGACTGCGGGGGCGGATGTTCGCCTCGTTCATCGTCGCGTGCCTGGCCTCGACCGCGTTCGTGGCCGGCATCGGTTATGTCCTGGTCCGCAGGGCCGTCCTGCAGCGGGCCCAGGACACCGTGCTCGTGGAGACCCGGGACACGCTCGCCCGCGTCGTGCCCGGCACGCTCGCCGACCCGGTGCCGGGCGACACGCTGCGCGACGTCGCCCAGGCCCTCGTACGGCCCGACCGCGCCGTGGTCGTCACCGCCGGCGACGACACGGTGAGCGTCGGGGAGTTCGGCGTCCGGGACGTGCCGCCGTCGCTCGTCAGCCGGGCGGAGTACGGCCTGTACTTCCAGCGCGTCGAGCTGCGCCGCACTCCGTGGCTGGTGGTCGCCACCCGCGTCTACACCGCCGACCGGGGGTCCTCCCCGCTGTCGGTGTATGTGTTCGCCTCGCTCGCCAAAGAGCGTGCCGATCTCGACGGCATCCAGCGGGCGCTCATCCGCGCGGGCGCCCTCACGCTCCTGCTGGCGCTGGTCCTGGCCGTGCTGCTCGGGCAGAGCGTGCTCCGGCCGCTGCGCCGCCTCGGCCGGGCCGCCCGTACCCTCGGCACCGGTGACCTCGGCGCGCGCGTCGAGGTGCGCGGCCGCGACGAGCTCGCCGACGTCGCCCGCGCGTTCAACGAGAGCGCCGCGTCCCTGGAGTTCACCGTGCACGAGCTGCGCCGGTTGGAGGCGGGCGCGCGGCGGTTCGCCGCCGACGTGTCGCACGAGCTGCGCACCCCCATCGCGGCGATGACCGCCGTCACGGACGTGCTGGAGGAGGACGCCGCGGACCTGCCGGCCGACACGGGCACGGCGGCCCGGCTCATCGCCGGCCAGACCCGGCGGCTGAACGCGCTCGTGGAGGACCTGCTGGAGATCAGCCGGATGGACGCCGGCACGGCGCAGCTCGTCCTGGACGAGGTGCCGCTCGCCGACCTGGTCCGCGAGTGCGTGACGACACGCGGCTGGGCCGACCAGATCGTCGTCGAGGTACCGCCGGACCTGCGGGTCCGCCTGGACCCCCGCCGCTTCGACGTCATCCTCGCCAACCTGATCGGCAACGGGCTGTCGCACGGAGCGCCGCCGGTGCGCGTCATCGCCCGGTCCGGTCCGCCCGGAGTGGAGGTACGCGTGATCGACCAGGGCAAGGGCATCCCCGAGGAGCTGCTGCCGAAGGTGTTCGACCGGTTCTTCAAGGCGGACCCGGCCCGTCCCGCGAGCCAGGGCAGCGGCCTCGGCCTCGCCATCGCACAGGCCAACGCGGCCCTGCACGGCGGCGGCATCGAAGCCGCCAACGCGCCGGGCGGCGGCGCCGTCTTCACCGTGTGGATTCCCGCGTGAGGCGCCTGGTCGCGGGCCTGCTGACGCTCCCGCTGCTGGCGGGCTGCGGCGTGCGCCCCACCGGGGTCGTGTACGCGGGTGAGCCCCCGGTCGCCACCGCCTCGGCGTCGTCGCGGTCCCAGGTCTTCTTCCTGCTCCGCGGGTTCCCGTTCCCGGTCGGCCGCGCGGTCAGCCCCTGGGACGCCCAGCAGGTCTTCGACGAACTGCTGCGCGGGCCCACCTCGGCCGAGCGCGCGAAGGGCCTGACCACGGAGCTGACCGGGATCAAGCAGATCACAGTCCGCGATCTCGGCGGCCGGGCGCTTTTCATCGAGACGGTGCCGCGCATGCCCAAGCTCCTGGAGCCGGCGTACACGCAGATCTACTGCACCGGGCTCATGCTGCCCGAACGACCTTCGGTGAAGGTGGCCCTGACAGACGCCGCGGGTTACCCGAGCCCCGACTGCTCCGGCGCGGCGGGCTCACCCGGCGGCGCGGCTCCGATGCCCTCGCCCACGGAGTGACGCCTGAAGTGCCCCGAATCGACAGACCCGGCGGCTCGTCCTCGGTGAAACCGAGGCCGGAGACTGGAGGGAACCGCCTCTCAGGTAGTGATCGCCGGGGCGGGCACCATCCGGAGTCGCCGGCGCCTCGGTCGCGGGCCGATTCCAGCAGGCGCCTGGGACACCGCGAGAGTTGAGCACTCCTACTCATGCGGGCCGGCTCGCGCGAGCGGACGATGTGGGCATGAGCACAACGGTCAGATCAAGTACCACGGCCGCGTTCCTGGTTCAGGCGGCCATCTCGTTCGGAGTGTCGTTGGCGGCCTGCGTGATCGGCATCGCCTATCTGCCGGTCGGCGGATGGATCAGGGCGTTTCTGGCACTCGCGCTGCTGTACGCGGTGACGTCCACGTTCACGCTCGCCAAGTGCGTTCGGGACCGGCTGGAGACGGCCACTTTCGTGGGGCGTGTGGATCAGGCCCGGCTGGACAAGCTGCTGGCCGAACACGACCCGTTCAAGGTCGACACGTGACGCCGGACACCCGCGTCGGTCAGGAGTCGACCCAGCCGCGGTCGCGAGCCAGCTCCAGCAGGTGCCTGCGCAGCTGGAGGATCTGCTCGCCGGTGAGGCTGGGCACGCGGAGGAGCACTTCGGTGACGTCCTGGGTGAACTCGCCCGCCGACAGCACGTCGCACAGCTCGTCGGCGTCGGAGAGGTCCCCGCGCCGGGCCGGCGGGGCGGACTGCCTCACGAGGCGCACGGTGGACGCCTTGAGCCCCCGGTCGCCCTCGGAGATGTCGAACTCGACCCTGGCTCCGACCTTGAACAGTGACTTGTCCGCCATGAGGTCGTTGGCGTGTACGAAAACGTCCTCGCCGCCGCCTTCCGGCGCGATGAATCCGTAGCCGCGAACCTCGTCGAACCGCACAATGCTTCCAGCCGCCACCGCATAACCTCGTTATCCGCACTTACTCCCCATCAATGCGCAGCCATGCTACCTCTCCTTGTGCGCACCCCTACACTAGAATGACGTTCTAAAAACACGCTTCCGCGATCACGGAGGGGCCGATGGGCGGCGAGTTGAAGGTCACGTGCGATCCTGCGGATGTCGGCCTCGATGCCGGGCGGCTGCGCCGCATCGACTCCCACTTCGCCCCGTACGTCGACGACGGGCGCCTGCCGGGCTGGCTGACCCTGGTCAGCCGCCGCGGCGAGATCGCCCACCTGTCGGCGTACGGCGCGCGTGACCTGGGCTCCGGCACGCCGGTCGAGACCGACACCCTCTTCCGCATCTACTCGATGTCGAAGCCGATCACCTCGGTCGCGGCGATGATGCTGTACGAGGAGGGCGCCTTCGAGCTGACCGATCCGATCAGCCGCTTCCTCCCGGCCTTCACCGACATGCGGGTGTACGAGAAGGGCACGGCGGAGGCCCCCATCACCCGTCCCGCCGCCGAGCCGATCCGCGTCTGGCACCTGCTCAGCCACACGTCCGGGCTCGTGTACGGGTTCCAGCGCGTCAGCGTGGTCGACGAGCTGTACCGCGCGGCCGGCTTCGACCGTACGACGCCGCGCGGCCTCGACCTGGCCGGCGCCGTCGACCGGCTGGCCGGGCTCCCCCTGCTCTTCGAGCCCGGCTCGCAGTGGAACTACTCCATGGCGACCGACGTCCTGGGGCGGCTGGTCGAGGTGGTGTCCGGGCAGCCGCTGGACCGCTTCTTCGCCGATCGGATCTTCGGCCCGCTCGGGATGACCGACACCGGCTTCCACGTCGGCGCGGACGACGCGGAGCGGATGGCGTCGCTGTACTACGCGGGCCCCGACGGCCGCGCCACGCTGCTCGACATGGGCGACAGCGCCTTCCGGCCGCCGCTCGCGCTGTCGGGCGGCGGAGGCCTGATCTCCAGCGCGGCCGACTACCACCGGTTCTGCCAGATGCTGCTGCGCGGCGGCGAGCTGGACGGCGTACGGCTGCTGAGCCCGCGCACGGTGGCGTACATGACGCGCAACCACCTGCCGGGCGGCGCCGACCTGGAGGAGTTCGACCGCCCGGTGTTCGCCGAGGTCTCCTACGCGGGCATCGGCTTCGGCCTGGGCTTCGCCGTCGTGGAGGACGCGGCGAGGACGAAGTCGCTGACGTCGAAGGGCGAGTACAACTGGGGCGGCGCGGCGAGCACGGCGTTCTGGGTCGACCCGGCCGAGGAGCTGACGGTGGTCTTCTTGACCCAGCTGCTGCCCTCGAACGCCCATCCGATCCGCACCCGGCTGAGGCAGCTGGTCTACCAGGCCATCGTCGACTGAGCCGGGCGTCACGGCGCGGTGCGCGTCTCGCTGCGGAAGCTACTGCCCAGCTCGGGGCCGAGGCCGAAGTAGTGACGGAAGTTGTAGATCAGCGGGCTCCACCGCGCCGGGTCGACGTGCTGGGTGCCCGGCACGATGAGCCGGGGGTCGGCGTGGACCCGCAGGACGGTCGCCTCCACGATGAGGAACGCGCCCGCGGTGTCGGTCCGTACATCGGCGGCGCGGGCCTCCAGCTGGATCGGGCACTCCGCGACGCGCGGCGGCCGGACCAGGTCGGCGGGCAGCGGACGCAGCCCGGCGGCCTCGAACTTGGCCGGCTCGTACCGGAACGTGCCCTGCTTGTGCGCGGGAACGGGGTCGTGTCCGGTCAACGGCGCCAGCCGTTCGACGGCCGGCCAGTGTTCGGGCGCCGGCAGGTTGATCACGAGCTCGGGGCGCGCGAGCAGGTTGCGCGCGCTCTGGCCGTGCACGCCGAGGCCGAGGACCACCGTCTGGCCGAGCGCCCAGGCCGACGACATCGGCGCGAGGTTGGCCGTGCCGTCCTCGTTCTCGGTGCTGAGCAGCACGACGGGCGTCCCGAAGTACAGGATGCTCGGCGTGATGACCTGGTGTTCGGCGGCAGCGGCCACGGGAGTCTCCATGGGCCGAGACCGTAGCCGCGAATCATTTCGACACCGGTCGAATCATCAGCGCCGTGAGCGACGAGCGCAGGCCTGGCCCTGGGCCAGCAGGGCGCGCATCTGCAGCACGGCGTGGGCCGGGTTGCGCAGCGGGGTGGGGAAGGGCAGGCGCACGTCGCGGTGGCCGCCCGCCCGGCGCAGGCGCAGGACGACACCGTAGCGGTCGAGCCGCAGCGGGTCCACGCGGATCACGCCGAGCAGGAACCGGCGGTCGACCAGCTGGGCCAGCAGCTCGACGGCGTCCCCGTGGGCGTCGGCGAGGTGGATGAGCAGCTCCGCCTCGGTCGCGGCGAGCGGGTCCGGCTCGGCGGCGGCCAACTCGTCCATCGTCGGCTCGTACCGCCGTCCGTCGTGCCGGAGCTCGGCGGTCGCCGTCGCGAAGCACAGCGCCTCCGCGCTCGCGCCCGGACGGTCGAAGCTCAGCCGGCCGCCCAGCAGCACCCGGGCGCGAACCCGGTCGGGCACCGAAACCGGCGCGACGTCGGTGAACTCCAGCGAGGCCGCCAGGTCACCACCCGGCGCCCGGACGATCTCCGCGCCCACGTGGCTCTCGGCCGGCACGTTGAGCAGCAGGCGGCCGGGGGTCTCCAGCGCGTGCAGGCCGACGAGGTCGACGCGGTGCGCCGCGGTCGTCAGGGTCAGGGACCGGGCCGCGGCGAGCACGGAACGGACCAGCTCGGCGGGGGTCGGTTCCGCGATGGGCGCCGCGAGGTGATCGGTGGCGGACATCCAGCCTCCCTAAGTAAGGTAAGGCTAACCTTAGTCGAGGAAAGGCCGTTCGTGAACACCTCGCGCCCGGCATCACACTCTGGTCTCCGTGCGCTCGAGCCCACCGGCGAGGTTCACCCTCGATGCGAAGCGGCCCGCTCGTCCGAGTGTGTCGCGAGGTAGTCGGCGAAGGTGATCCGGCCGTCGGCGTGGTCGGGCGCCCGGTGGTAGCCGGCCCGGAAGGCGCCGAAGACCTTGCCCGGCAACCGGAACGGCACGATCGGGCGACGGCGTCCGGTCGCCTTCAGGTAGGTCCTGGCCATGTCCGTGAGCCGCAGGACCTGCGGGCCGCCCATGTCGGCCACGCGCCCGGCGGGTTCGGCCATGGCGAGGTCGGCGAACCGGGCGGCCACCTCCGACACGTCCACCGGCTGGAAGCTCAGGTCCGGCACCGGCATCAGCGGAATCCGCGCGAGCGTCGCGAGCAGCATGCGGATCAGGTCGTGGAACTGAGTGGCGCGCAGGATCGTGTACGGAACACCCGACTGCTCCACGATCCGTTCCGCGGTCAGCTTGGTCCGGTAGTACCGGAGCGGATTCCGGTCCACGCCGACGATCGAGATGTACAGCAGATGCGACACATGGGCGTCGGCCGCGGCCTTGACCAGCCTGCGGTCCATGTCGACGTTTCCGGGCGCGGAGGCGCAGTGCACCACCACATCCACCCCGTCGAGCGCGGCCGTGAGCCCCGCGCCGGTCTTCCAGTCCACGGTGAACAGCCCGGGCCCGCTACGCCGGCTGACGACGCGGACCTCATGTCCGGCCTGCCGGAGCCGGCCGACCACGAGCGTGCCGAGCCGCCCGGTGCCGCCGGTCACAAGAAAGGTCTTCCTCATGCCCCCAAGACAGCACAGCCGGTGAGAACGTGACATGACCCGTTTTGAAGAAATCCGGGGAGGCGGTGTCGGGTCGGGGCGGTGGTGTTCGTAGCAGGGGTGAGACCGTCCACAGGGGGCGGCGCCAAGGCAGAGGAATCGCGACATGAAGCTGACGACCGTGACTCAGGTCACCCTCGACGGAGTGATGCAGGGAAACGGCGGCGCGTCGGATGAGGACCGCAGGAGCGGATTCGAGCGCGGCGGATGGGCCCTGGGGAAGGGCGACGACGAGACCCACGCGTTCATCAACCAGACCTACCGGCGCGCCGAGGCGTTCCTGTTCGGGCGGCGGACCTACGAGCTGTTCGCCGGTTCGTGGGGGACCCTTACGGTCCAGGATGTCCCTGCCTGGAAGTCCGTCGTGGAAGCGTTGAACACACGGCCCAAGTACGTCGCGTCGACCACGCTCACCGATCCGTCGTGGGGGGACACGACCGTCCTGTCCGGAGACGTGGCGGCCGCCGTCCGGAAGCTGAAGGCCGAGTCGGGGGGTGAGCTGCAGGTACACGGCAGTGGCACCCTGACCCGGTGGCTGCTGGGAAACGATCTGGTCGACGAGATGACTCTGATCACCGTCCCGGTGGTCGTCGGCCAGGGCGCGCGGTTGTTCCCCGACGCGGGCCCGGATCTCGCACTCGACCTGGTCGAGTCGCGCGTCGACTCCAAGGGCGTGACGATCCAGGTCTACCGGCCGGCCGGGCGCCCGCAGTACGCGCCAACGGCTTGACGTCCCTGACCACCGAACCACGCTGTCTTGACACAACAGGAGATGATCTTCATGCAGTACCTGGTTTCCGTGATCGATGACAAGAGCAATCCCGGCAGCACGGACAGGCAGCCCGCCATCAGCGCGTTCAACGAACGACTGATCGCCGAGGGCCACTGGGTCTTCGCGGGCGGACTCGCGGACACCGACGCGGCCACGGTCATCGACAACCGGGGCGAGCAGCCGGTGTTCAGCGACGGGCCTTTCGTGGAGTCGAAGGAGTACCTCGCCGGCGTCTGGGTGTGGGAGGCCCCCGATCTGGATGTGGCGCTCAAGCTCGCCGCCGAGGCGTCGAAGGTCTGCGATCGGAAGATCGAGGTGCGGCCGTTCCTGTGAACGAAGTCGACGTCCGCGAGGCGATCACCCGGGCCCACCACGAGGAGTGGGCGCGGGTGGTCGCCTCCCTGACCAGGCGTTTCGGCGACCTCGACATCGCCGAGGAGGCGGCGGCCGAGGCGTTCGCGACCGCCGTCGAGCGGTGGCCGGCCGACGGCGTACCGCCCAACCCCGGCGGCTGGCTGACCACCACCGCGGGCCGCAAGGCCATCGACCGGATCCGCCGCGAGAACAAGCGCGACGACAAGCACAAGGAGGCTCGGCTGGTGTACGACGACGACCCGCCTTCGCCTGTCGGCGCCATCGACGACGACCGGCTCCGGCTGATCTTCACCTGCTGTCACCCGGCGCTGGCGATGCAGACCCGCGTCGCGCTGACGCTGCGCATGGTCGGCGGTCTGACCGTGCCCGAGATCGCCCGCGCCTACCTGGTGCAGGAGACCGCCATGGAGCGGCGGATCACCCGTGCGAAGGCCAAGATCAAGGCGGCCCGCATCCCGTACCGGGTGCCGTCCGTGGAGGATCTGCCGGCACGCGTGTCCGGCGTGCTCGCCGTGCTCTTTCTCGTCTTCAACGAGGGTTACCTGGCCACCGGCCCCGACACCGACTCGGTACGTCATGAGCTGACCGCCGAGGCGATCCGGCTCACTCGCCTGATCCGCGCCCTCCTGCCGGACGACGGTGAGGTGGCCGGGCTGCTGGCGCTGATGCTCCTCATCGAGGCCCGCCGCCCCGCCCGGGTCTCGGCCGGCGGCGAACTGGTCCCCCTGGCCGAGCAGGACCGTGGCGCCTGGGACACGACGCTGATCGCCGAGGGCCACCGGCTGGTGCGCGAGCGCCTCGCCGCTGCCGCCGCCGGACTCGCTCCGGGCCGCTACCAGATCCTCGCCGCGATCAACGCCGTGCACACCTCCGCCCGCGACATGCGCGACACCGACTGGTCGCAGATCCTCGCCCTCTACGACCAGCTCATCCGCCTCGACCCCTCGCCGATCATCGCCCTCAACCGGGCCATCGCGGTCGCCGAACTCGACGGCCCGGACGTGGCACTGGCCATCGTTGACCGCCTCGCCGAGGCGTTGACCGGCTATCACGCCTACCACGCCACCCGCGCCGACCTACTGCGCCGGCTGGGCCACAGCCGGCGGTCACGCACGGCCTACGACAAAGCCATCGAACTGGCGGGCAACCCCGCCGAGACCGCCTACCTCACCCGCCGCCGCGACCAACTGCAGTACTGACCCGCCAGGTCAGCGCGGGGACCGGGGAAGAGAAGCACCGAGATGCACTTCAGAGCTTTAATCAAGCCGATAAAGAAGCCATTCACCAGCGGTTTGATCTCTTGACGGGCCTGTTTTCCGCATGTTTAATCACGCCATGAATTAAGCCCCGGACCGTGTGGAGACCCAGGGCCCCGCCAGAGCCGCTCGGGTCTCCACTCCCCCTCAGGAGACGATCCATGAGATCTCTGTCCCTCCCCCGCGTCGCCACGGTCCTCTGGGCCGTGGTCGTCGCACTCACCGTCGTGTTCGTCGCACCGCCCCGGCCCGCGCACGCCGCGGACACGCTGCTCTCCCAGGACAAACCCGCCACCGCCTCCTCCACCGAGAACGCCGGCACCCCCGCCTCCGCCGCCGTGGACGGCGACACCGGCACCCGCTGGTCCAGCGCCTTCAGCGATCCCCAGTGGCTCCAGGTCGACCTCGGCGCCTCCGCCACCGTCAGCCGGGTCGTCCTCAACTGGGAGACCGCGTACGCCACCGCGTACCAGATCCAGGTGTCGTCGGACGGCTCCAACTGGAGCACCGTCTACTCCACGACCAGCGGCACCGGCGGCACGCAGACGCTGACGGTCAGCGGCACCGGCCGCTACGTCCGCATGTACGGCACCGCCCGGCACACCCAGTACGGCTACTCGCTGTGGGAGTTCCAGGTGTACGGCTCCGGCGGCGGCACCACGCCACCGCCGACCGGCGGCGGTGACCTCGGGCCGAACGTCAAGGTCTTCGACCCGTCGATGTCGAGCGGCAGCATCCAGAGCCAGCTCGACTCGGTCTTCAGCCAGCAGGAGAGCAACCAGTTCGGCTCGCAGCGGTACGCGCTGCTGTTCAAGCCGGGCAGCTACAACGTCAACGCCAACATCGGCTTCTACACCTCGATCGCCGGCCTGGGCCGGAACGTCGACGACGTGAACATCAACGGCGGGGTCACCGTCGACGCGGGCTGGTTCAACGGCAACGCCACGCAGAACTTCTGGCGCTCGGCGGAGAACCTGTCGATCACCCCGTCCGGCGGGTACGACCGCTGGGCGGTGGCGCAGGCGGCGCCGTTCCGGCGCATGCACGTCCGCGGCGACCTCAACCTCGCCCCGACCGGGTACGGCTGGGCCAGCGGCGGGTACATCGCCGACTCCAAGATCGACGGCACCGTCCAGCCGTACTCCCAGCAGCAGTGGCTCACCCGGGACAGCCAGATCGGCGGCTGGCTCAACGGGGTCTGGAACATGGTCTTCTCCGGGGTGGTCGGCGCGCCCGCGCAGAGCTTCCCCAACCCGCCGTACACCGTGCTGGCCAACAGCCCGGTGACCCGGGAGAAGCCGTACCTGTACGTCGACGGCGCCGGCAACTACAACGTGCTCGTGCCGAGCCTGCGCACGAACTCGCGCGGCACGACCTGGGCGAGCGGCTCGACCCCCGGCACGTCGATCCCGCTGAGCCAGTTCTACGTCGCCCACTCCGGTGACAGCGCCGCCACCATCAACGCCGCGCTGAACTCGGGGCTGAACCTGCTGTTCACGCCCGGCGTCTACCACGTCAGCCAGACGATCAACGTGACGCGGGCGAACACCGTCGTGCTCGGGCTCGGGTACGCCACGATCGTGCCGGACGGCGGCGTGACGCCCATGTCGGTCGCCGACGTCGACGGCGTGAAGCTCGCCGGTCTGCTGTTCGACGCCGGGACGACCAACTCGCCGGTGCTGCTCCAGGTCGGCCCGAGCGGCTCGTCGGCGAGCCACGCGAGCGACCCGACCTCGATCCAGGACGTCTTCTTCCGCATCGGCGGCGCCGGGGCGGGCAAGGCGACCAACAGCCTCGTCGTGAACAGCGCCAACACCATCATCGACCACATCTGGGCCTGGCGCGCCGACCACGGCAGCGGCGTCGGGTGGACCACCAACACCGCCGACACCGGCCTCATCGTGAACGGCGCGAACGTCACGGCGTACGGCCTGTTCGTCGAGCACTACCAGAAGTACAACGTCGTCTGGAACGGCCAGGGCGGTAAGACGATCTTCTTCCAGAACGAACTGCCGTACGACCCGCCGAACCAGGCCGCCTACATGAACGGGAGCACCCGCGGCTACGCCGCCTACAAGGTGGCCGACAACGTCACCAGCCATGAGGGCTGGGGCCTGGGCAGCTACTGCAACTTCGACGTCGATCCCTCGATCGTCGATGAGCACGGCTTCGAGGTGCCGAACAACTCCGGAGTGCGGTTCCACGACCTGCTCACGGTGTCGCTCGGCGGCAAGGGCATCATCAACCACGTGATCAACAGCACCGGTGCCGCCGCGCAGGGCACCGACACGGTCCCGGTGAACATCACCAGTTTCCCCTGATCAAAGCGCCGTGTTTCAATGGGCCGGAACCGGCCGGCCCGTGCCCGCCATGGCTGGGTGCGGGCCGGCCCGGTTCACCATCAGCCCTCCCGTCTCACCGGCAGCGTCGCCAGCCGGTTGATGATCAGTGACGGCAGCCGCTCCAGCGACTCCGCGGGCACCGCGAGCGCGAGGTCGCCGAACCGCCGCAGCAGCGCGTCCAGCGCGATCCGCGTCTCCAACCGCGCCAGCGGAGCACCCAGGCAGTGGTGGACGCCGTGCCCGAACGCCAGATGACCGGCGGCCTCACGGGTCAGGTCGAGCACGCCGGGGTCGGCGAAGCGCGCCGGGTCGCGGTTGACCGCCAGCAGCGCGACGACGATGTTCTCCCCCGCCGGGATGCGCTGCCCGGCCACCTCGATCGGCTCGGCGGTGATGGACGGGATCGGCACCTGCGCCGGGGAGTCGTAGCGCAGCAGCTCCTCGATCGCGGCGGGCAGCCGCTCCGGCTCGGCCCGCAGCAGCGCGAGCTGGGCGGGGTCGGCGAACAGGGCGTTCATCCCGTTGGCGATGAGGTTGACGGTCGTCTCATGGCCGGCGAGCAGGAGGAGGTGGACCATCGAGGTCAGCTCGTCCTCGCTCAGCCGGTCGTCGCCGTCGCGGACCGCGACCAGCGCGGACAGCAGGTCGTCGGCCGGTGCGCGGCGTTTGTCCGCCAGGAGCCCGCGCAGGAACGCCACCATCTCCTCCGAGGCGCGGCGGTAGGCCTCGTACCCGGCGAACCGGCCCGCCAGCAGCGGCCCGGCCCACGCGCGCACGTCCTCCCGCGACCCCGGCGGAACCCCGAGCAGCTCGCAGATCACGGTGATGGCCAGCGGCGCGGCGAACACGGTGATCAGGTCGGCCTCGCCCTTCGCCTCCAGGGTCTCCTCCAGGCCGTCGAGCAGTTCGTCGCAGATCCGCTCGATGCGCGGCGTCAGCGCCTCGACCCGCCGCCGGGTGAAGGCCGCCGAGACCAGGCGCCGCAGCCGGGTGTGCTCGGGCGGGTCGGTGTTCAGCATGTGGGAGTCCAGGGCCGAGCTCAGCTCGGCCGGCAGCTCGTCCCCGTACGGCGAGGTGGACGCGCCCTGTTTGACCACCCGCGGGTCGGTCAGCACGGCCTTCGCCTCGGCGTGGCCGGTCACGACCCAGGCGTCCGCGCCGGTGGCGAGCCTCATGTGGTGCACCGGGCCGGCCGCGGCCAGCTCGGCGAGCGCCCGGTGCCGCGCCCCGTCCGGCACGGCGATGAAAGGGTCGTCAGCGGTCGTCATGTGACGATCCTTCCATGATCTCTTCGGGCCGGGTCAGCGTACGGCCGGGGCCGACTCGCGCCCGCGGCCGCCCCGGCTGAGGAAGTCGGCGAGCGGCAGCGTCGCGGCGCCCACGGTGACGGCGTCCGGGCCGAGCCGGCCCAGCTCGATCGTGGTGCGTTCGAGCGGATGGCGGAGGGCGTACGCGGCGGCCGCCTCGCGGACGGCGGGCAGGGCGTGGCGGCCGAGCATGAGCCCGGCCCACCCGCTGATGATGATCCGCTCGGGGTTGAAGAGGTTCACCAGGTCGGCGATGCCGGCGCCCAGGTACTCGGCGGTCTCCTCCAGCAGCGCGGCGGCCTTGTCGTCCGCCTCGCCCGGGTCGGCGGGCGCCGCGGAGGCGAGGAACGCGGCGAGCGCGGTCTCCTCGTCGGCCTCTCCCGGGTCGCCGCCGATCTCGGCCCAGCGCTCCAGCACGGCCTCGGCGCCGGCGTACGCCTCCAGGCAACCTCGCGCGCCGCAGCGGCACGGGCGCCCGCGCACCTGCAGGGTCGTGTGGCCCCACTCGCCCGCGCTGCTGTGCGCGCCGCCGTACAGGACGCCGTCGGTGATGATGCACGCGCCGACGCCGGAGCCGATCAGCGCGATGACCGCGTGGCGCGCTCCCCGGCCCGCGCCGAACCACATCTCGGCCTGTCCGAGGGTCTTGGCGCCGTTGTCGATGAACAGCGGCACCTCCGGCGGCAGGGCGGCGGCCTCCCGCAGCAGCGACTCGAGCGGCACGCCGTCCCAGTCGACGGTCTGGCCGTGCACGACCGCACCGCCGGGCGAACTGCGGTCGACGATGCCGGGAACGCCCACGCCGACGCCGAGCAGCGACTCGGGCGCGACGTCCGCGTCGCGCAGCACGTCGGCCACCGCGTCGCTGATCAGCCCGACGACCCGGTCGACGTCGTACCCGTGCGCGGCGAGCGGCCTCTCGGCGCGGGCCAGCTCGGTCAGCCCGAGGTCGAAGAGTTCCACGCCCACCCGGGTCTCGCCGACGTCGACGCCGATCAGGTACGCGCTGCGGCGCGCGACGCGCAGCAGAGTGCGGGGACGGCCCCCGTCCGAATCGACCGAGCCCGCCTCCTCCAGCAGCCCGTCGGCGGTCAGCTCCGCGACGACGTTGCTGATCGAACCGGAGCTGAGCCCGGTGGCCGGCGCCAGTTCCTGCCGGCTGAGCGGCCCGTCGAAGTAGAGCTTGCGCAGCACGGCGGAGCGGTTCGTGCGCCGTAGGTCGCGCACCGTCCGTTTCTCCCGATCCCTCATCACGGACATCCTCCCCGATGACGCAACCTACCGCCCCCAAAGTCTTGACGAGGATCTTCTCTCACGTCTTAACTCATAACCTAAATTAACTTCCCCGCCGAAGTTGCCTCCGGAGAGGGCCCACTGACCATGCGCAGGACCCGGATCACCGCTGCGATAGCAGCCATCACCGTCGCCTCCGCCGCCCTGACCGCCTGCGGTGGCGGCACCGCCACCGGAAACGGTGGTAACAAGAATCCCAAGACGCTCACCTACTGGGCGAGCAACCAGGGCAAGAACCTCGACGACGACAAGCAGAAGCTCACCCCCGAGCTGCAGAAGTTCGAGAAGCAGACCGGGATCCACGTCAAGCTCGAGGTGATCGGCTGGCCGGATCTGCTCAACCGCATCCTGACCGCCACCTCCTCAGGCCAGGGCCCCGACGTCCTCAACATCGGCAACACCTGGTCCGCGTCGCTGCAGGCCACGGGCGCGCTGCTGCCCTTCGACGATGGCACGTGGGGCGCCATCGGGGGCAAGCAGCGGTTCGTGGCCTCCGCACTCGGCTCGACCGGCGTCGCCGGCAAGCCTCCGGCCGCCGTGCCGCTCTACTCCCTCGCCTACGGCCTCTACTACAACAAGAAGCTCTTCAAGGACGCCGGCATCGCGAACCCGCCCGCCACGTGGTCCGAGCTGGTCTCCGACGGCAAGAAGCTGACCCACGGCGGGAAGTACGGCCTGGCCGTCGAGGGCGCGAACAACGCCGAGAACATCCACCACGCCTACATCTTCGCCAAGCAGCACGGCGGTGACTTCTTCGACGCCTCGGGCAACCCGACCTTCACCTCTCCCGGTGCGGTCGCGGGCGTCAAGCAGTACGTCGACTTCATGGCCGCCGACAAGATCACCGCGGCGGGCGACGCCGAGTACGCCCAGAACCAGTCGCTGCAGGACTTCGCCACCGGCAAGGCCGCGATGCTGCTCTGGCAGGCCGCGGGCGTCCAGCTCGCGCAGCGCGGCATGAAGGCCGCCGACTGGGGCGTGGCCCCGGTGCCCGTGCAGTCCGGCACCCCCGGCCAGGGCACCCAGGTCGACACGATGGTCGCGGGCATCAATCTCGCCGTCTTCAAGAACACCCAGAACCGCGACGGCGCGCTGAAGTTCGTCAAGTTCATGACGAGCGATGAGGAGCAGAAGATCCTCAACGGCAAGTACGGCTCGATCCCACCGGTGACCTCCGCCCAGTCGGACCCGCAGTTCGCCAACCCCGAGCAGACCGTCCTTCGGCAGGGCCTCGCCAAGAGCGCCGTGGCCCTTCCCCAGGTGGCGAAGGAGTCGCAGTTCGAGGACCTGGTCGGCCCCGCGCTGAAGGACCTGTTCGCCGACGCCGCGGCCGGCCGCCCGGTCACCGACGACTCGGTCCGCAAGCGCCTGGAGAAGGCCCAGCAGCAGATGGCGGGCTGAGGTCGTCCATGGCCGCGACCACGAGCGCGACCGCGCCGGGCCGGAGTGACAGCTCCGGCCCGGCGCGGGGGCGCGAGAAACCCCGGCGGAGCTACTCGATCGGGCGGGGCGCCGTTCCGTACCTGCTCGTCCTGCCCGCCATCGTCATGGAGCTGCTGATCCATCTCGTGCCGATGGTCGTCGGCGTCGTGATGAGCTTCAAGGAGCTCACCCAGTTCTACATTCGTAACTGGGGCGCGGCGCCCGGGGCGGGCTTGAACAACTACCGCGTCGTCGTCGACTTCAACGGCGCGGTCGGCAGTGCCCTGCTGCACTCCTTCCTCATCACCTGCGCGTTCGCCGTGCTCGCCGTCGGGTTCTCCTGGCTGCTCGGGATCACGGGGGCGATCCTGATGCAGGACACCTTCCGCGGGCGGGGTTTCCTCCGCGCGCTGTTCATGACGCCGTACGCGCTGCCGGTCTACGCCTCCGTCATCATCTGGGCGTTCATGCTCCAGCACGACAACGGCCTGGTGAACCACGTGCTGCACGACCAGCTGCACCTGACCGCCAAGCCGGCGTTCTGGCTGATCGGCGACAACAGCTTCATCTCGGTGGTCGTCGTCTCGGTCTGGCGCAACTGGCCGTTCGCGCTACTGGTGATCATGGCCGGCCTGCAGAACATCCCCGACGAGCTGTACGAGGCGTCCGCGATCGACGGCGCCGGCGTCTGGCAGCAGATCCGGCGGATCACCATGCCGTCCCTGCGCCCGATCAACCGCGTGCTCGTCCTGGTGCTGTTCCTGTGGACGTTCAACGACTTCAACGTGCCGTACGTGCTGTTCGGCCAGTCGGCGCCGCCGGCGGGCGACCTGATCTCGGTGCACATCTACCAGGCGTCGTTCCACACCTGGAACTTCGGCTCCGGCTCGGCCATGTCCGTGCTGATGCTGCTCTTCCTGCTCCTGGTGACCGCCGCGTACCTTACCGTCACCTCCCTGAGCAACCGGAGGAGCAATGCCTAGCACGTACCGGTCGCCGACCGCCCGGCCGATGTCGTTCGTGTGGACCCGGCGGATCGTGCTCACCCTCATGGCGATCTTCGCCGCGCTGCCGGTGTACGTCATGATCAGCACGTCGCTGAAGCCGCTGCGGGACGTCACCGAGAAGTTCCGCTGGTTCCCGGGCCACCTCACACTCCGGCCGTACGTCGACATCTGGCACACCGTGCCGCTCGCGCACTACTTCGTGAACTCCACGATCGTCTCCGCGGCGGCGACGGGCCTGTCGGTGCTCATCGCGGTCTTCGCGGCGTACGCGGTGAGCCGCTACCGGTTCAAGGGCAAGCGGATCTTCACGATCACCGTGCTGTCCACCCAGATGTTCCCCGGCATCCTCTTCCTGCTGCCGCTGTTCCTGATCTTCGTCAACATCGGGAACGCCACCGGCATCGCGCTGTACGGCTCGCGGGCCGGGCTGATCATCACCTACCTGACCTTCTCCCTGCCGTTCTCCATCTGGATGCTCGCCGGGTACATGGAGTCGATCCCGCGCGGCCTGGACGAGGCCGCGATGGTCGACGGGTGCGGACCGCTCGGCGCGCTGTTCCGCGTCGTGATCCCGGCCGCCATCCCCGGCATCGTCGCCGTCGCCGTCTACGCCTTCATGACGGCGTGGAGCGAGGTGCTGTTCGCCTCGGTCATGACCAACGACACCACCCGCACGCTCGCCGTGGGCCTCCGCGGCTACTCGACCCAGTACGACGTCTACTGGAACCAGGTCATGGCCGCCTCGCTGGTCGTCAGCGTGCCGGTCGTCGCCGGGTTCCTGCTCCTTCAGCGCTACCTCGTCACCGGCCTCACCGCCGGGGCCGTCAAGTGATCGACACAGAAGGGCAGTCCGTGCACGACCTCACCTCTCTCCCGGCCGACTTCGTCTGGGGCGTGGCCACCGCCGCGTACCAGGTGGAGGGTGCCGTCGCGGAGGACGGCCGATCGCCGTCCATCTGGGACACGTTCTCCCACACCCCCGGCAAGATCGACGGGAACGACAACGGCGACGTCGCCTGTGACCACTACCACCGCTGGCCCGAGGACATCGAGATCATGAAGCGGCTGGGCGTGAACGCCTACCGCTTCTCCGTCGCCTGGCCTCGTGTCGTGCCCGACGGCGACGGCGCCGTCAACCCGGCCGGCCTCGCCTTCTACGACCGGCTCGTCGACGCGCTCCTCGAGGCCGGCATCACGCCCTACCCGACCCTGTACCACTGGGACCTGCCGCAGGTGCTCCAGGACCGCGGCGGCTGGCCGGCCCGCGACACCGCCGAACACTTCGCCGCGTACGCCGCGCACGTCGCCGCCGCGCTCGGCGACCGGGTGACCTCGTGGACGACGCTGAACGAGCCGCTCTGCTCGGCGTGGATCGGCCACCTCGAGGGCACGATGGCGCCCGGCCTGTCGGACATCACGGTCGCGGTGCCCGCCTCGTACCACCTGCTCCTGGGCCACGGCCTGGCCACACAGGCGATCCGCGCGGCCGTGCCGCACGCGGAGGTCGGCATCGTGAACAACCTGGGGTACGCCGAGCCGGCCAGTGACTCCCCGGCCGACGTCGCGGCGGCGCGCCGCGCCGACGGGCACTCGGTCCGGTGGTGGCTCGACCCGGTACACGGACGCGGCTTCCCGGCGGACATGATCGAGGTCTACGGCGTCGACCTGCCCGAACGCCCCGGCGACCTGGAGACCATCGCCGCACCGCTCGACTGGCTCGGGCTCAACTACTACTTCCCCACCACCATCGCCGACGACCCGTCCGGACCACCGCCGTACACGCGCGAGGTCCACCGGCCGGACGTCCGCCGTACCGCGATGGACTGGGAGATCCGCGACGAGGGCCTGGAGCGGCTGCTCATGCGGCTGACCGAGGACTACGGCGCGTCGCGGATCCACGTGACGGAGAACGGCTCGGCCTGGCCCGACGTGGTCGGCCCCGACGGGCAGGTCGACGACCCTGAGCGGATCCGGTACCTGGAGGAACACCTGGCCGCCTGCATCCGCGCGGTACGCCGCGGCGCACCGGTGGCCGGGTACTTCGTCTGGTCGCTGCTGGACAACTTCGAGTGGGCGTACGGGTACGACAAGCGCTTCGGGCTCGTGTACGTCGACTACGAGACGCAGCAGCGGATCATCAAGGGCAGCGGACACCGGTACGGCGATCTCATCCGCACCCACCGCCGCGACAGCGAACGCGCCGCCTGACGCGGCGTTCCAAGGCCACCGTCCCTCCGGGCCCGTTCCGGGGCGGCGTTCCCGCCTGGAGCGCCGTCCTGCCCGGACGGGCCATCCTGCCCGGACGGGCCATCCTGCCCGGACGGGCCGTCCTGCCCGGACGGGCCGTCGGACCTCGGGCCATGCGACCGTCGGACCACCGGGCCTTCGGACCGTCGACCGTGCCGGCCGCCCACCTGGGCGGCTACCTTGAGCGCATGGAGGAGAACCGAGCACGACGGGTCGTTGACGCGCTGCGCGATCGGGGCATCAACGCCCATCTGCTGCGAGCCGGCGTCGGCCAGTACGGCGTACGCGTGTCGCTGCCCGGCGGCCGCGAGGCCGAGTGGGACACCGACGGCACCGCCGGCCTGGAGGCCCAGGTCATGCGCAACGGGATGCTCGTCGGCTTCGTGCCGAAGATCGAGGGTTCGGCGGACTTCACCGAGGAGCAGGTCGTCGACGCCATCGCCCGCACCGACTACGACCAGCCGGTGGCGCGGCAGCGCGACGTCACGCCCCCACCGGCCAAGCCGCTGCCGCGCGAGGGCGGCGTGTTCCGACGCTTCCTCGACGGTTTCCGCTACCGGTAACCGGCCCCGGACCGCTGAGGGCGGCGGGTTACGCGCGTGGCGTCGCCTCGCTCAGTGGTCGGCGTACGGGTCGGGGCCTTCGGCCTTGATCACGTATGTCTTGACGACCTTGTCGTGCAGGGCCTGCTTGCGGGGATCCCACAGGATCCACAGGTCGTCGAGAAACCCGCCGAGCCCGCACGTGACGTAGGTGATGAGGTAGGTGAACAGCACGCGCCACGCGGCCTTGCCGTAGCCGATCGGGCCGCCGTCCTGTGCCCGGACGAGCCGGATGCCCAGGGCGCGCTTGCCGAGCGTCTGTCCCCACTTGCCGTGCTGCCAGGTGAAATAGATGATCGCGATGACCACGGTGATGCCGTCCGCGGCCAGCCGGGGGCCGAGGTGCTTGTTGTCGTACATCGCGCCGACGCCGACGATCGGTGCCGCGACGATCCAGCCGATGGCGGTGAAGACGATCCCGTCGATGATCCCCGCGAACAGGCGGGACCAGCGGCCGGCGAGCTCCCCGGTGATTCCGGGCGGGGGTGCTTGGCCGTACGGCTCGGAGATCGGCGGTGCGGCGGGGTACGGCTCTGCGGGCGGGGGTGGAGGTGGGGGTGCCGCGGAGGTCGCCTCTGGGGCTGGATCGGGTGGCGGAGCGGCACCTTCGGCGCCTGCTCGTTCCTCGGGGTGATCAGGCGATTGCGTCATGTCAGAACGATAGGCCCATCTTTACTGAAATGCTGAAATCGTTGTTGAACCGTTTTGAAATGCCCCTCCGGTCCAGGCCACCGATCGCGCCGGAGTAACGTGCGGCGCGTGAATTCACCCGACCGGCTTCGATGGAACGCCAAGTACGCCGCGCGGACGACGCCGTCCTTTTCCGTCCATCCCCTGGCCGCTCGTGCGCTGGCGCCGCCCCTGCCGGACGGCCCGGTGCTGGATCTGGCGTGCGGGCTCTCGGGCGACCCGCTCTCGGCGGCCGAGGCCGGACGCGCGGTGACCGCGGTGGACGTCTCCGACGTGGCCCTGGAGCGTCTCGACGCGGAGGTACGCCGTAGGGGGCTCGAGGATCGGATCACACTCGTCCACGCCGACCTGCTCGAATGGCGTCCGCCCCCCTCGTCGTACGCGGCGGTGCGCTGCTTCGGCTACTGGGACCGCGAACTCTTCGGCCCGGCCGCCGCTGCGGTGCTTCCGGGCGGTGCGCTCGCATGGGAGGCGTTCACCGAGGACGCCCGGCGGCACCGCCCGCTGCCCGCCGCGTGGTGCCTGGCCCCCGGCGAGCCGGCCTCCCTGCTCCCGGAGGACTTCACCGTGCTCGACGTCACCGATGAACGGGAAAAACGCCGAATCCTGGCGCGCCGTGACCCAGCGCTCTGAAAGATCACTCCCCGCCCGCGATCCGGCCGCACCCGAGTGAGAAAACCTGCCGGCCTTTCCCACCGCGACAGATGTTCCCTCGTGGGAATGTCGGCGGGGGCTGGTGAAATGGGAAGCGTGACAGAACACGACGAAAGGCAAGGACTGTTCTGGGACGTTCTCGCGGGGCGGGTGGCTCCTCCGCCCGCGGCCGAGACACTCGGCTGGCAACTGGTCGCGGTGGACCCGGAACACGGCACGATCGAGGTGGCCTTCGAGGCGAGCGAACGGTTCGTCAACCCGGCGGGCGTGATCCAGGGCGGCTTCCTCGCCGCGATGCTGGACGACACGCTGGGCCCGGCCCTGGTCGCGACCCTGCCGGAGGGCCGGTTCGCGCCAACCCTCGACCTGCACGTCCAGTTCCTACGCCCGGCCCGCCCCGGTCGCCTGACCGGCCACGGCCGCGTCGTCCACCGGGGCAGGGAGGTGTGTTTCCTGTCCGGCGAACTCACCGCACCCGACGGCAAGACGGTCGCCGTCGCCACCGCCACCGCCCGCATCCAGCCCCTCCCCTGACCAACGACCCGCCTTGACGTCTTCGTCGCGCAACGAGTGGCGCCTGTACTGCCTCTCCACCTGACGCCCATCCTGGTGATCGAAACCGTCTACCGCAGGCACACCGACACCACGGTGCTGGCGCCACCTGTGGCGTAGCGCCGCGGTGCCCCGTCGCACGGGCCGAAGCGCATCGCCATGATCTTCTCCTCGCGGCCGACAGTACGCCCGAAGCGGGCCAGGGCCTTTGATCGCGACTTCGGTATCGCTGCTGGTGCCTGCGGCGTCTCCTCGCGACGCCGGCGGTATACCTGGGCGCGCGGATCGGCGGCGATGTGCCGTTCCCCCTGCTCGGTGGTACGGCCGTAGGGCTGGGCCGGGGCGAGCGCTTCGGCGCCGGAGCGGTGGACCTTTTCCGCGTGAGCGGCATCGACGGGCTGGTGTCGACGGCGATCGGTGCGGCGCTTGGCCGCGCGCGAGGCGTCCAGGTCGACCATGGGGCCGTAGTACGGGCTAGTGCCCGCGTTGTTGACCAGGATGTCCACACCGCCGAACTCTTCGACGGCGGCCCCCACACAGGCCCGCGCGGCGTCCTCGTCGCCGACGTGGGCGGCCTTGGGGAGCGCGCCGGCGCCCGGATGCGCGGCCGGGCGCTCCGGCGGGCCATCCAGTGCGGCTTCGCCGACTCGACCCGTACGATCCGGCTGCCCGTGGTGTCCAGGCGCCCCGTCGTGCTCTTGCGGCAGGAGTCGACGGCGATCACTTTCGCCAGCCGGCCCCACCGCACCCACCCCGACCACAACCACCACAACCTCCGCCATCCCCTCACCCACCGCACCCACCCCGACCACAATCACCACAACCTCCGCCATCCCCTCACCCACCGCACCCACCCCGACCACAACCACCACAACGCCCGCCGTCCCCATGTCGTCCGCGGCTTCTATGTCGTCCGCGACGTCTGCGGCGTCCGCTACGAAGCCGCGAGCTCGGGCGCGACCCGGCTCCGACGCCTCGGCGCCGGCCGTCTACACCGGGCATGAGCAGTTCCTCGCGATGATCTGCTCCGACAGCCCGAATCCGCGTGACCCGAGTGCCTACACGACCGCCTCGCGGCTGGCCTACGCCAGGTCGGGGCCCATGGGGCGGGGGCCCGCGTGGATCACGGAGCCCTGCGCGGGATGGCCGCAGGGCAAGGACCGGTATACAGGACCGTGGAACAGGCGCACGGCCAATCCGATCCTTCTTCTCAACAACACCAAGGACCCGGCGACCTCGTATCAGGGAGCGGTCGCGCTGTCGCGCGAGCTGGCCCGTGCCCGCCTCCTGACCGTCGATGGGTACGGCCACACCGTCTTCTCGAATCCCAGCGCCTGCGCCATGGAGTATGAGACCCGCTACCTGCTGACCGGCGCCCTTCCTCCTGCCGGGACCGTCTGCGAGCCGGACGCCAGCCCGTTCCCGGAGGCATCCGAAAAATAAACGCACGGCGGAGCCACAACCGGGCTCCTCGAACCACGGCCGGTCCGCAACCGCACGCCGCTCCGTCCCCGAAAGCACCCGGGGAGAACACGCACACCGCGGACCGGCCGCCCTACCCCACAACGGCTCGGCCACCGGCCGAGCCACGCCACCGGGCTCCACGGACCGCGGCCGGTCCGTGGGTGGTCAGGCATCAGATCGGAGCCACGACTCCAGGCCGTCGAGCAGGCGTTGCAGGCCGAATTCGAAGCCGTCCTCTCGCATCCGCTCCATGTCCGCGCCCTTGTTCTGCGCCCACCACTTCGCGTAGTGCGGGTACTCCCCGGCGATGCGGTCCATGTACGGCTCCAGCTGCCGGACCAGGTCATTCGCGTCCTTGCCGGCCAGAGCGGTCGCCGTGTGCATTGCCACGTCCATGACGGCCGAGCCGAACGCGTGCGACATGAGCAGCGAGCTCGCATAGGCCATATCGAGGTTCGCGAAACCGGCGGCGGTGAGCACCCCGATCAACCGGTCGCTCAGCCGCATCGCCTGGGGGCCGATCGCGGGGTGGATCCCGTACAGGCCGGCCATCCAGGTGTGGCGCAGGATCACCGTCCGTACGCTCCGGACCACGTCGCCGACGGCGGATCGCCAGTCGGCGACGGCCGGATCGGGGAGTTCGACCTGGCCCATGGCCTCATCCAGGGCGAGTTCGAGCAGTTCGTCCTTGTTCGCCACGTACCAGTAGACCGATGTCGCGCCCGCGCCCAGCTTGGCGCCGAGCCGGCGCATGCTCAGGCCGCTCAGCCCCTCGGCGTCGAGCAACTCGATCGCGGCACGCACGATCTGCTCCCGGCTCAGGGTGGGCTGCTCACCCCGGCGTGCCCGTGAGGGGCGCACCCAGACCGAGCTGGTGATCGGGTCGGTGTCGCGTGGCATCGGACGTCCTTCGCACGAGGAACGGCTCCACCGCAGGATAACGCCACTCGCACACTGTTCGATGCAGTAGTACGCTGTGCGATTATCTCGCACAGCGTACGAACGGAGGCTCATGTCCACTCCCCCCGGCACCGCGCCCTCCCCGGAGGCGACGGCACCTCATCCGCAGCGATGGCTGATCCTCGGCGTCCTGTGCCTGAGCCTGCTCGTCGTCGTGATCGACAACACGGTTCTCAACGTCGCGATCCCCTCGCTCATCCGCGACCTGCGCGCGACCAACGCCGACATCCAGTGGGTCCTCGACGCGTACGTGGTGGTCCTCGCCGGCCTCCTCCTCACGGCGGGCGCCCTCTCCGACCGGTACGGCCGGCGCACCGGCCTCGTGATCGGCCTGGTGCTCTTCGGCGGCGCGTCGATCCCGGCGGCCTTCTCCGGCTCCTCCGGCCAGCTCATCGCCTCCCGGGCGCTGATGGGCGCGGGCGCGGCCTTCCTCATGCCGGGCACGCTGTCCATCCTCACGACGGTCTTCGACGACGAGGAGCGTAAGAAGGCCATCGCCATCTGGAGCTCGGTGCTCATGCTGGGCGCGCTCGGCGGCCCGGTCGTCGGCGGCCTGCTGCTGGACCACTTCTGGTGGGGATCGGTGTTCCTGCTGAACGTCCCGATCGCCGCGCTCGGCATCGTCGCGTCCCTGCTGCTCATCCCCGAGAGCCGCGGCCCGGCGGGCCGGCCCGACCTGCTCGGCGCGCTCCTGTCGACCGTCGGCATGACGGCGCTGGTCTGGGGCGTCATCGGCTCGGCGAAGGACGGCTGGTCGTCCGCGCAGACGATCGGCGGCTTCGTCGTCGCGGTCGTCGCGCTGGCGGCGTTCGCCGTCTGGCAGCGCATCACCCGGACGCCGATGCTGCCGCTGGAGCTGTTCCGCGACCGCGACTTCAGCGGCGCCGGCCTGTCCATCGTGCTGCTGTCGTTCTCCTCCGGCGGCCTGATGCTGGCGCTCACCCAGTTCCTGCAGTTCGTGCTGGGATTCAGCCCGATGAAGGCGGGGATCGCGTTCGTCCCGCTGCTGGTGACCGTGATCGTCTTCAACGGCATCGGCGTGGCCGTCGACAAGAGGTTCGGTGCCCGGGCGACGCTGGCCACCGGGCTGGTCCTGCTGGCCGCGGGCTTCGGCCTGCTCTCGCTGCTGTCGCCGGGCGACGGCTACGGGACGCTCGTGATCGCACTCGTCGTCATGGGCGCCGGCAGCGGCACGGCGGGCCCCGCGGCGTACGCGACGCTGCTGGGCGCGCTGCCCAAGGACCGGGCGGGCGTGGGCTCGGCCGTCAACGACACGGTGTCGCAGATCGGCCAGGCGCTGAGCATCGCGGTGCTGGGCAGCGTGCTGACCGCCGCGTACGCGTCCGGCATGCCGGACGGCGTCACCGGCCCGGCGCGCCACTCGATCGGCGAGGCCCTGGCCATCGCGGCCGCCCGAGGGGACTCGGCCCTCGCCTCGACCGCCAAGGGCGCGTTCGTGGACGCCATGACGACGGTCTCCGTCGTGGGCGTGGTCGGCGGCCTGGCCGCGGCGGTGGTCGCCGTCCTGATGCTGCGGGCCCGCCCCCGACGACCGACGCCCGAGCCGGCGACCCCTGAGCCCAGCCACCGGTAGACAGCGGCCTGGCCGCGGCGGTGGTCGCCGTCCCGACGCCGCGGCCCCCCGCCGACCAACGTCCACGCCCGAGCCCGGCCGCGGGGAGACACGCACCCGCCGAGCGGAAACCGCCGAGCGTCGTTCCGGGCGGCCGTTGCCCCGGTGATTCGTCGAGACGCAGCAAGCCCCGATGTGAATGAGCACCCTCGGCCAGGGCCGGGGGTGCTCACACCACGGCGTGCTTCAGACGGTGGCCGACCGACGGGCGGCGGGGATGACCAGCGGGGTGTCGGTCTCCGGGTCGGGGATGACGCGGCACGGCAGGCCGAAGACCTTCTCCACCAGTTCCGCCGTCACGACCGACGAGGGGTCGCCCTCCGCGACCACCTCGCCGTCGCGCATCGCGACCAGGTGCGTCGCGTAGCGGGCCGCGTGGTTCAGGTCGTGGAGCACGGCGACCAGGGTCCGGCCCTCTTCCTGGTGCAGCCGGGCGCACAGGTCGAGGACGTCGATCTGGTGCGCGATGTCGAGGAACGTCGTCGGCTCGTCGAGAAGCAGCAGCGGGGTCTCCTGGGCGAGCGCCATCGCGATCCACACGCGCTGGCGCTGGCCGCCGGACAGCTCGTCGACGTACGCGCCGGCCAGGTCGGCGACGCCCGTCGCCGCCATCGCCTCGCCGACCACCCGCTCGTCCTCGCCCGACCACTGGCGCAACAGGCGCTGGTGCGGGTAGCGGCCGCGGGCGACCAGGTCGGCGACCGTGATGCCGTCCGGCGCGATCGGCGACTGCGGGAGCAGGCCGAGCGTACGGGCGACCGCCCGCGTGGGCAGCGTGTGGATGTCCTGCCCGTCCAGCAGGACGGTGCCCGAGCGCGGCTTCAGCGTGCGCGCCAGGGCGCGCAGCAGGGTGGACTTGCCGCAGGCGTTCGGGCCGACCACCACGGTGAACGACCGGTCGGGCACGGCCACGCTCAGGTCCTCGGCGACCGTACGCCGCTCGTACGCGAGTGTCAGGTCGTCCGCCCGCAGACGTGTCATATCCGGCCCCTCTTTCGCTGAGTGGCGAGCAGCCACAGGAGATAGCCGCCGCCGAGTACGCCGGTCAGCACGCCGACGGGCAGCTGGTGCCCCGGGACGATCCGCTGGCCGGCCAGGTCGGCGCCGGTGAGCAGCGCCGCGCCCATGCACAGGGAGGCGGCGAGGTTCGGGCCCGGGTCGGCGGTGAGCCGGCGGGCGAGCTGGGGGGCGGTCAGCGCGACGAACGAGACCGGGCCGGCCGCGCCCGCGGCGAACGAGGCGAGCAGCACGGCCGCGGCCAGGAGCATCAGCCGCAGCCGTTCGACCCGCACGCCCAGGGCGCACGCCGTCTCGTCGCCCATCTCCAGCATGCGCAGGCCGCGTCCGCCGCCGAGCAGCACCGGCGGCACGGTGACCGCCACCGCGACGAGCACCGGCACCACGTCGTTCCAGCCGCGCCCGTTGAGGCTGCCGGTCAGCCACAGGACGGCGCGCGTGGCGTCCGGGATGTTCGCGCGGGTCAGCAGGTAGCCGTTGACGCCGGTCAGGATGGCCGCGACGCCGATGCCGATGAGCACGAGCCGGTAGCCGTGCACGCCCTGCCGCCAGGAGAGGGCGTGGATCAACGCGCCGGTGACCACGCCGCCTGCCACCGCGCCGCCCATGAGCGCGACGCTGCCGCCGCCGATCATCACGGCCGCCAGCGCGCCCGCCGCCGCGCCCTGGGTGAAGCCCAGCAGGTCGGGGCTGCCCAGCGGGTTGCGCACGAGCGACTGGAACAGGGCGCCGGAGAGACCGAGGGCCGCGCCGGTCAGCAGGGCCGTGAGGACCCGGGGCAGGCGTACCTGCTCCACGATGAACGCGTCGGCGGCCGAACCGTACCCGGCGAGCGTCCGCACCACCGCCGCCGGGCTCATCGGGTAGTCGCCGCTGCCGATCGCGACGACGGCGAACACGAGTGCGGCCAGCACGCAGGCCGCCCCCACCGCGAGGGCGCGTCCCCGTACGCGCACCGACCATCCGCCGGGAGTCCGCAGGATCATGCGCGCGCCCACCGCCCTCGCCGTACGACGTGCAGGAAGAACGGGCCGCCGAGCACCGCGGTGACGATGCCCACCTGCACTTCGCCGGGCCGCGCGAGCACCCGTCCGAGCACGTCCGCGCCGAGCAGGGTCGTGGGCGCGAGCAGCGCGCAGTACGGCAGCAGCAGCCGCAGGTCGGGGCCGACCAGGGCCCGTACGAGGTGCGGCACCATCAGGCCGACGAAGACGATCGGCCCGCAGGCGGCGGTGGCGGCGCCGCACAGCAGGGTCACGGCGACGATGGTGCCCGCCCGCGTGCGTGCCGGACGGGCGCCGAGCGCGTTCGCGGACTCCTCGCCCAGGGCGAGGGCGTTCAGCGGGCGGGCCAGCAGGAGCGCGAGCACGGTCCCGACCGCGACGAAGGGCACGATGCCGGTGACCGTGGAGGGCCGCGCGGAGGCCAGCGAGCCGACCGTCCAGAACCTCATCCGGTCCAGCGAGTCGGTGTCGAGCAGCTGCACCGCGTTGACGTAGGCGTACATCACCGCGTTGACGGCCATACCGGCGAGCGCCAGCCGTACCGGGGTCGCACCGCGCCCGCCGCCGACCGCCCAGACGAGGACCGACACCGCGGCGGCGCCCGCGAAGGCGAACCACACGTAGCCGGTGAAGGAGGTGATGCCGAAGAAGGAGATCGCCGAGACGACGGCGGAGGCCGCGCCCGCGTTGATGCCGAGCAGCCCGGGGTCGGCCAGCGGGTTGCGGGTCAGGGCCTGCGTCAGGCCGCCGGCGAGTCCCAGCGCCGCACCGGCCAGCAGGCCCAGCAGCGTACGGGGGAGCCGGATCTGGCGGACGACGGTGTAGGCCGGCGCGTGAGGGTCGGTCAGCCCGTGCCACACCTCGGACGGGGAGAGTTGCTTGGCGCCGAACGCGAGGCTCAGCACGAGCACGGCCAGCAAGAACAGCGCCGCCGCGAACGGGCCGGCGACACGCGCCGCCCGCGGGCGGACGCCGGCCGGCGCGTCCGGTCGCGGCTCGACGCGCGCCGAGTCGATGACAGGCACGTACCAGCTCCATACGGATCGAGGGGCCCGGCCCTACTGGACAGGGACGACTTAGGTTAGGTTAACCTAAGTCAGCCCTGATGATCAGCCCTCGCATGACCTCGGTGACCGCTCCCTCCTAGTGACGAGAGAAGGCTTCCGCCATGCCCGGAACTCACGACCTGTCCCGCCGCGGCCTGCTGGCCACCGGCGGCGCCGTCGGACTCGGCGCGCTGCTCGCCGCCTGCGGTGGAAACGGCGGCGGCCGGGCCGCGGCCTCCGGCGGCTGGTCGTTCACGGACGACCGCGGCCAGAAGGCCACCACGAAGAGCCGTCCGAAGCGGGTCGTCGCCTACGTCGGCACCGCGGCCGCGCTGCACGACTTCGGCGTCGGCGACCAGCTCGTGGGCGTCTTCGGGCCCACGAAGCTCAAGGACGGCCGCCCCGACCCCATGGCCGGGAGCCTCGACGTGAACAAGGTCACCATCATCGGCAACGCCTACGGCGAGTTCAACATCGAGAAGTACGCGGCGCTCCACCCCGACCTGCTGGTCACCGACATGTTCCAGCCGCCGGACCTGTGGTTCGTCCCGGCCGACAGCAAGAGCAAGATCCTCGCGCTGGCACCGAGCATCGGGTTCACCACCTCGCACGTCAGCCTGCCCCGGCCGCTCCAGCGGCACGAGCAGCTCGCCGCCGCGCTCGGCGCCGACACCAAGGCCGCGGCGGTCACCGCCGCCAAGGCGCGTTTCAACAAGGCCGTGGAGTCCGTACGCGCGGCGGCCAAGGCCAACCCCGGCATCAAGGTGCTGGCGGCGTCCGGCAGCCCCGACCTGTTCTACGCCTCCGACCCCCGCGTGTACGCCGACACCTCCTACTTCAGCAGCCTGGGCGTCGACTTCGTCGTGCCGAACAAGGTCAGCGGCGGCTTCTTCGAGCCCCTGAGCTGGGAGAACGCCGATAAATACCCCGCCGACCTCATCTTCCTCGACGCCCGGACCTCCGCGTCGCAGCCCAAGGAGCTCGCCGCCAAACCGAGCTGGTCGAAGCTGCCGGCGGTCAAGGCCGGCCAGGTCATCCCCTGGGAGAGCGAGCCGCGGTTCAGCTACGCGGCCTGCGCGCCGGCTCTGGAGGCCTTCGCCAAGGCCCTACGCGACGCGAAGAAGGTGAGCTGAGGTGGCACCCACGGCGACGCGCCCGCGTACGGCGCCGTTCCGTTTCTTCGACGTCCACGTCGTCCGCGCCGAGCGCCTCGGCCCCACCATGATGCGGATCACCTTCGGCGGCGGTGGGCTGGCCGGCCTGACGTGCGGCGGACGCGACCAGCGGATCAAGGTGTTCCTCCCCCACCCGCACCAGGAGACGCCCGTCGTACCGACCGGGGACGACGACTGGTACACGCGCTGGCGCGCCATGGACCCCGACGTACGCGCGGTCATGCGTACCTACACGGTGTCCGGGCAGCGGCGCGAGCCGGAGGAGTTCGACGTGGAGTTCGCGCTGCACGGCGACGGGGGCCCGGCCTCCCGCTGGGCGGCCTCGGCGCGGCCCGGCGACCGGGTGGCCGTCCTGGGCCCGACGACCGAGGACAACGGCGGCGTCGACTTCCGCCCGCCGCCGGACACCGGCTGGGTGCTGCTCGCGGGCGACGAGACCGCGCTGCCCGCCCTGACCGGCATCCTGGACGGGCTACCGTCCGGCACGCGCGCCCGCGCGTGGATCGAGGTACCGCACGCCGAGGACATCCGGCGGCTGCCGACCGAGGCCGACGCGGAGATCACCTGGCTCGTCCGCGGGCGGGCCGGATCGGCCGTGGAGGCGATCCGCGCCGCCGCGCTCCCCGCCGGCGTCCCGTACGCCTGGATCGCGGGCGAGGCCGGAGCCGTCCGCGCGCTCCGCCGCCACCTGGTCGGCGAGCGCGGCTTCGACCGCCGCGCGGTCACGTTCACCGGCTACTGGCGCCGGGGCGCGACAGAGGAGGACCTCCTCACGGAGGCCGTGAACGGGAACGCCTCCTGACCCCGATTCCGCCCTGACGAGGGAACGGGAATCTGATCAGCCCTGGTCCCGGCCGGGAGTCTCCCTGGCACGCCTTCTGAGCTCGATTGCCAGCAACACGGCGCCCGCCGCGAACGCTATTACCGCCCAGACGTAATCTCTGAACAGCAGCAGTGCGATCCCGATGATCGGCGAGAAAATTATGTAGATCCAGTTTTTCGTGTTTGCCATGGTCCTTGCCTCCTAGTAATTCCCGATTGGGGCGTGAGTGCACTGACCCGAGGGCGAGCGACCTCCGGACACTCCGGCCGTCTGCGTGTTCAGGTCCGGCGGAGCGAGTCGGCCAAGTACAGCTAGCCGAGTTTCCACTCTCCGATCTGGCCGACGCCCAGGTCCATCGCCCAACGGACCTTGGCGATCGACGCTCCCCGGGGTACCTCGAAGGGGATGTAGCCGGTCTGCGTGCCGCCCGCCGGCACGTTGACCGTGGTGATCAGCGGATGCACGGACAGGCTCAACGCGACCTTGTCCTTGTAGGACCTCCCCTGGGCGTCGACGACGGTCGCGGCGTCCACCGCCGTCTTGAAGGGGTTCACCCCCCGGTCGGTGAACGCGAACCGCACCGCGACGAGGCGGTTGCCGGGAGCCGCACCCGACAGCGGGTCGTCGCCGCCCTTGACCGGGTCGACGAACCTGGTGGCGGCCACTTCGATCTCCGGCGGCCCGAGGTTGGGGTCCGGCTTGTCGGTACCGGTGCCCGACCTCAGTTTGATGGTGGTGCCGAGCGCGGCGTCGATCGTCGTCTTCGTCGGAAGAGGACTCAACGCGGGCTCACTCGACTTTTCCGTGGAACCGTTCCCCGAGCAGGCGGTGAACAGGGCAATAGGCAGGCCGAAACCGGAAAGCGCCCGGAAAAACCTGTAACGGCGATTCACTCGGGAAGAGTAACAGCCGGAAAAATATGATTTCCCGGCCAGTGCACAAAATGGCGAATGCCCGTGCACCTTATGGCGACTCCACCGCGCTCACCGATCCGGCCCGTACAGGCGTTCCCGCAGCTCCGGAGCCACCTCGTCGGCCGCGGCAACGATTTCGCGGGCGAGGGCGAGAGCGTAGTCGCCACCGTCATTCAGACAGGCCTGGACTAGGGCGTCGGCGCCACCCTCTGCCGCGTAGAACAGGATCGTCTCCCGCCACCACGGATCGGACACCACGTCGATCAGCATCTCGCCGCGATCTGAGTTCCGGAGGTGCATTGCCGCCAGGTACTCCTGGACGGAGAGGGCGGCGAACCCGTAGAAGCCGGGCCGGACTTCGCGCAGCAGGCCCGCCCGGAACGTGACCTGCTCGAGAAACACCGCCTCGTCCTCGGCGGGTAGCTCGGCGACGATCTCATCGGCCGCGAGGTCGCGTACCCGTCTCGTCATCATCGTGAACGCCAGATCGCCCAGGCCGTCCTTCATCCGCGCGGGAGGCACCCGTGACGGGATCCCTTTGGCCTCCTCACGCCGCAGAGCCACGTCGACGATCTCGCGGTACAGGTCGAACGAACTATCGGGCAGCGCCCCTCGATACCGATGGACGTTGATGATCATGATGAGATGCAGCGGGTCGGTGGCCAGTCGCAACAACGGGGGGTTCGTTCGCAACCGCCGGAGCAGGTCCTCGCTCGCCTCGCCGGCCAGGGAGATGTCCGGCTCCCCGTGGGCGATCGCGCGGTACCACTTGTGCACGAACTCGGCGATCTGCTCGTCACCGAAGGGCTCCAGCAGCCACGTGTCCGAGCGGGCGATAGGCGCGCTGAAATTGCCCGGTCGCGAGGTGATTATGTACTGGTTTCCCTGATACCACGCGATCTGGCGCTCGATCCAGGTCCTCACCGCCTCGCGCTCTCGGTCGTCCGTCACTTCGTCCAGACCGTCGAGCAGTACCACGCACTGGCCCTCCCCCAGGTGCCGCTCCAGCCAGCCCTCCGGCATGCGCTCGGCCAGGCTGCCCACCGCGTTGCGCAGCAGCGTCGGCAGCCCGTTGTCGATGCCGCTGACGATCTCCGCGACGTGGTCCCGCAGGTAGAGGAACACCGGGATCCGCCGCGTGGTGTTCGCCCGGCAGACCTCCAGGGCGGCGTACTTCAACAGCGTCGTCTTCCCGCTGCCCGTGCTGCCGACGATCGTCAGGGCGGCGGGCCGGCCGGAATGAACACAGTTCGCGAACGACAGCCGTGGCGTCGCGGTCGGGTCAGGAGGGTTTTCGGTGGGGAACGTGTCCACGAAGACGTCCTGAACACGGGGCGAGCGCGACCCGATCGTCGCGAGTCCTCGCTGGTCGACGTAGGTCGCGGACCCGAGAACGTACTCGCGGTACTCCTCGTCGAACCGGCGGTGGCGGCGGGCCTGGCGCCGGGTCAGCCGCGGTGCCGCGTCCTCGGGCGCGGGCGTCGTACGCGGAGCCTCCGGGGCCACGGTCGCGACGGCGGCGTTCCGGGTCAGGCAGAACGGGCCGCCGCGTTCCAAGGAGATCGTGGTGACGTTCTCCGGGACACGTCCGAAAACCTCGCCGACGGTGAGGGCCGGCCGGCCGCCGGGCCTGCCCGCCCGGATGGCGTCGGCGAGCACCCGCGCCACCGACACCTCGCCCGGCGCCCGCACACCGATGATCTCGTACGTGTTCGTCTGGGGAGCGTCGGCGCCCCAGGAGAGCGTGCTGCTCAGGGTCGGCGCGGTACCGGATGCGTGCACGGCGTCGACGATCAGCAGGTTGTTGCGGGCGGCGCTGCCGCGCACCTGGCTGCGGATGTCCTCCAGGCGGACGCCGCGCCGCAGGGCGAACCTGGTGCTGCCCGGCTCGATGAGCAGGATGCCCTCCTCCGGATGGTCGAAGATCTCCCCTTGCACGTACACGATGAGGGTGTCTCCGGCCGACGAGGCGGCATCGGCGATGACGGCGTGGACACGCTGGGCCAGGAGGCCCTCGAGGACCGAGCACCGGTCCGGGCTCAGGCCCACCAGGTCCGGAGCGGTGAGGACGTCCCCGAGCGCCCGTGCGTCGTCGTCGGCGGCGGGCAGTCGGAGGTCGTACCGGTCGAGGACCATGAGGACGGCGTTCGACCGCTCCGGGTCGGGCAGCGCGGGCCGGTCGCCGGTCACCGCGGGCGCCTCGGCGGTGGCCTCCGTCGCATGGGCGGCACCCGTCGCGGAGGCCGGACCCGTGGCCGTGCCGGTCGGCCTGAGCAACCGGAGCGCGTCGCCGCTGACCAGTGCGAACGGGCTGTCGGCCGCAGCGTGGTCGCCCGTGCCGTCCCCGGTGCGGAGTGCGGCGCGGAACGTCTCGGCGGTGTGCCCGGCCCGGCGTTCGATCTCTTCTGAGATCCGTTCGAGCACGTCCGCGGTGTGCCACGCCGCCGACCTCGGCAGGGTGGCGAGCAGGGCTTCGCGCGCCCCGGGCACGAACGCGTACGACTCCCCGCCGGCCGGCCGGAGGAGGCCGCTGAGCAGCACCTCGGCCAGGTGTCCCGGCTGGGAGCCGCCGAGGATCCGATGCTGGATCAACCGCATCACCGGCAGCGCCGGGAACGAGACCGCGACGTGCGCGGCCAGCCGTACGGCCTCCGGCGAGGCGCTCGCCTGGAACCGCCGGACCCGGTCCCGCATCGGCAGGGCGTGCTCGCGCCGTACGGGCTCGGCGCCGCGCCCCGGTCGCCCGCCGACGTACGCCATGGCCGCCGGGCGGGCGCGGTTGTCGCCGGAGACCAGGTGGGCCCAGTCGGCCAGCCACGGCGCCGCGCACTCCAGCACGGGAACGGGCACGGCGCCGGGCCGGACGCCGGGATCGCCGTCGTACGGGGTGAACCGCAGTGCGGTGCCCGGCGCGCAGGGCCGGGCGGCGGCGGCCTGACCGGGCGTGGTGGGGGCGGCGGTGCGGCGCCAGAGGCGCTCGGTGAGGGGCTGGACGATCGCGACCGGCCCGGCGGTGGCCCACAGGCGCAGCGCGCGCCCGGCTCGGCCGTCCCACCAGTGCGGGCCGGAGCAGTCGCTGAGCACGAGGACGACCTGCCGGCCGGAGGGGTCGATCAGCGTCGCGGCGTCCCGCGGCGGCGCGCCCGGAGAAGAGGAGACACCGGCGCCCTTCAGCCAGCAGACGCGCAGGTCGCGAAAGGCGCCCAGCCGGATCAGCATCTCGCGCAGCTCCCGCGCCAGCGGCCGCCACAGCGTCATCGTCGGTCCGGTGTCGACCATGAGGACGAGGCTCAGCCAGCGTTCGGGCGCCGGCGTCATCACCGGCATCCAGCGTCGGCGGTCGGCGATGCGCGCCGCCGTGGCCTCCTCGTCGAGCACCTCTGCGTGTTTCGACGGCACCCGGCGCTTGAGCGGCCGCAGCGCACGCTGGAGCTCCAGCGGATGATCGAGCATGGGCGCGGTCGGCACCAGCACGCCGGCCGCGCCCGAGCCCTCCCCGGCATCGGCCGACGGTCCGTGCAACTCGTGGCGTACGGGCGGCGGCTGCGGCGCCGGTGCCGCGGGCGGGTCGGCCTCGGGCGGAGCCGGTTCCCGGAGAGACGGGTCCGGGGCGGCGTCGCGAGCCCGCGGCGGAGACGGTTCCGAGACCGGTGTCGTGACCTGTGGCTCGCCCATGTGGACGGCCAGCCACAGGATCTCGGCGAGCTCCTGGGCCGTGACCGGCGGTTCCCGCGAGGGCGGCGGGCCCGGGCCGGAGGCCGCCACGGCGCTCAGCACCGTGTGGAGGCGCTCAATCGTCATCGCGGCCGGTCGGGCTGGTGAGGTACGGCATGACCTTGGCGGCCAGGTCGGCGAGGTCGACGCTCCCGGCGCGGGCCGCGTGGTGGCACAGGTAGACGGCGTTGAGAAGCTGGTCGGTGGCCAGCTCGCCCTGGCTCTTGCGGGCGAAGAACTGCTGTACGAGCTGGTCGACCAGTGCGGCCTGGTCCTTCGTCAGGTCGCTGAGATGACCGTTCACGATCGCGGTCAGCTCCGACTCGTCCGGCGGAGGCTTGAGCTGGACGGTGACGCACCGGCGCAGGAAGGCCGGCGGGAACTCGCGCTCCCCGTTGCTGGTCATGATGACGAGCGGGAAGGCCCGGCAGCGCACCGTGCCCTTGGTGATCGTCACCCGCGCGGTGCCGTCGGCCGTCATCACCTCGGCCGTGGGGTCGGCCCGCCGCGCCAGTTCGAGGATCTCGTACTCGCCCTTCTCGAAGATGGTGAGCAGGTCGTTCGGCAGGTCGATGTCGCTCTTGTCGATCTCGTCGATGAGGAGCACGCGGGGACGCTCGTACGGCAGCAGCGCGGTGCCCAGCGGGCCCAGGCGGATGTAGCGGCCGATGTCGTCCTCGATCTCCTCCGGTCTCCGCCGGCGGCCCGCCGCGTACAGCCGGGTCAGCGGGTCGTACTGGTAGAGGCCGTCGCGCAGCGTCACCCGGCTGGTGATCGGCCAGCTGAGGACCGGCCCGAGGCCGAGTTCGTACGCGACGGCGTCGGCGAGTGTGGACTTCCCGGTGCCGGGCGGGCCGGTCACCAGCAGTGGCCGGCGCAGGTACAGCGCGGCGTTGACCTGGTCGATCGCCTCGCCGGTCGGCCGGTACGTCGTCGCCTGGTGCAGGTTCGCCGGGGGCCGGGCGGGCGGGGCCACCGGCGGCCCGCCCTGGAAGTCACGCCACGGCGGCGGGTCCGGAAGGTCCCTGATCCGGTCGTGCGGGACCCGGCCGCCCGTGAAGATCTTCCAATCCGGCATGTCAGATTCTTCCCATCGAGAGAGGCGGGTCCGGCAGTCGCGCCGGGTCGTCCCAGAGCAGGGCCAGTTCCCGGCCGTGGTGGTGCTCCCCCGCCTTGTGGGTCTTCGCCTGCTTCCGCAGCTTCATCACCGTCCCCGGTATGTCATCGGGAGAGGTCTTCGCGATGGCCGTGGTCAGCGCCTCCAGGGTCCGGCCGGCGGCGCAGTCGTCGTGGGGCCGGTCCGGGCAGGTCCGGCGCGGCCACAGCATGACCGGGATTCCGGAGTTGAGCGCCGCGTTGAGCATGTCGGTGGAGGGCGCGGCGGCGTAGGTCACGACGCAGCACTCCTCATCGGCGTCGAGCCGGTTTTGGAACTCCTCCTCGTCCGTCGAATGCCGGCAGTCGACCTTGTACGGCAGCGTCGTGCCGCGTTCGCGCAGCCGCCGCCACCGTCGCGTCGTCAGGTCCCACCGGGTGGAGCTGGGGCTCATGCGCAGGACGTCGCGGACCACCACGGGGTAGGAATCCATCCGGATCTTGATGCCGTTCTCTTCGTCCCTCTCCAGGTACCAGGTCTCGAAGGGCTCGTTGAACAACGGCACCGGCAGCGCGAACTCGATGATCCAGTCACGGCCGAAGACGGCGTCGCGCACGCGGGGCAGCGTGCGTTCGACCTGCTCGCGGATCTCGTCGGCGCCTACCTCGACCGGGCCGGTCGACGGCCCGGTGGCCCCGTCGACCAGCGAATGCACGGTGAGCTCGTACGTCTCGGTGCGCATCTTGCGATCCAGCCGCACGATGATCGACGTCGGCGCTGCCGGTCGCGAGGGACTCGCGGCCGGCATCCAGCGCTGCATCCAGGCCGTCAGCCGCCCCTGGCGGCCCTTGTCCAGGTGGCCCAGCAGGCCCAGGAGAAGGCGTTTCAGCGCGTCTTCCTCACAATGTTCCTCGGCGACGTACCTGATCGCGTCCCACACCGACCTCAGGCGCCGTTCGAGCAGGAACTCCGGCAGCGCGGCACGGCAGATGTCGTCGACGGGCACCGTCGGCGCGGCGTCACGGACGATCTCACGGAGGCGGCGCCGCGCCTCCGCGGTCAGCCACCCCAGCTCGAGCAGGTCGTCGACGTCCTCCCAGTACGCGCGGATACCGCGCAGCGGGAGCATCCGGCCGCTGCGGCCGTCCAGCCCCTTGTCCATGTCGGTGACCATGCCGACGATCTCGCCGCTGCCGGCGAGGTACACCGCCGCGCCGCTGAACCCGTGCTTGAGCACTTCCAGGTGCGCCTGGGGCACATCGAGCTGCCACCATTCGTTCCTCAGGTCCATGTCCCAGCGCGTGCTGAGCGTCACGACCGATCCGGGGTCCTCCTTGCTCCGCGGAAAGCCGTAGGCGCCCAGGTCGGTCAGGTGAGGCCCCTTCAACGCGTCCGGCGTGGCGAACACGGCCGGGGCGATGGCGACGGGCTCGTCCAGCGTGAGGACCGCGATGTCACCGTCGTCGCCGGCCTTCGCCCAGCCGGTGCACATCCCGACGGCGGCCGGCAGCGCGGTGCCACCGCCACCGGGGAAGCTCACGCGGGCCCGCTCCCGCCCGATGACGACGTGCGCGCACGTCAGCACGTGGGTCGAGTCGACCAGGAAGCCCGCGCCGAGCACCTGCTCGGCGTCACTCTCGATGCGGGCCCGCCACTGCCATCCGCCCATCAGCCGTGCTTCGGGCCACCGCGCGTCCAGCGGAGGCCGACCACGAGATGGCCCTCCACCGAGGTCTTGGCGATGACGGCCCCGGCCTCGGCGTTGAGCTTGACGCCGAACTCGATGGAGACCTCGTCGGGATCCAGGACCTCGTCACGGAACGTCGCGAGCGCGGACTCGGCCGCGCCGCGCACTCTCTCCAACGCGTCCTCGAAACTCCCCTTGACGTCCTTGACGACCTCACCGGGTTTCGCGGAGATCGAGGCGTACCCGGCGTCTTCCTCGTCGACCTCGACGACGACCGGCCCCTGGTCGGTCTCCCAGCGCAGCAGCTCCGTCACGTGGTTCCCCATCCCCGTCGCACGCGGTGATCGCCAAATCGTAAATCGTAAGGATCAGGGGAAATGTAACAGCCGGCGCCCGGCCTCCAGGCGAAGAACGTCAGGGCCGTGTCGCGGCGAACTGTTCCTCTCCCAGCACCGAGAGCAGGCGCAGTTTCTCGTAGCCCTCGGTGCGCGGGGGTGCGGTCAGCACCAGGAGCGCCTGGGACTGGTCCTCGGTGAACAGCACCTGGCAGTCGAGTTCGATCGGGCCCAGTTCGGGATGGATGAGCGTCTTGTGGTCCTCGAACCGCCTGGCCACCTCGTGCCGGTCCCACAGCTCGGCGAACTCCGTGCTCGCCTTCCGCAGCGCGCGTACGAGCTCGCCGGCCCGGGACCGCGGGCCCATCGGGCCGTAGGCGGCGCGCAGGTTCGCGACCAGGGCACGGCTCTGCCGGTCGCGGTCGTCCTCGGGGTAGCGCAGCCGCTCGGCCGGGTCGGTGAACCAGCGGTAGATCTCGCTGCGGGCCAGACCCGTGTAGCCCGACTTGTCGCCGAACAGGGCGTCGGCCATGCGGTTCTGCACGAGCGTCTCGCCCAGGTTGGACAGGATGAGCGCCGGGGTGTCGTTGAGGCGGTCCAGCACCCGCATCAGGGCGGGGGCGACATGCGTCGCGGCCGAGACCGGTGTCGGGGCGCTGTGCCCCGCGATCCGGAACAGGTAGTCGCGTTCGTCGCCGGTCAGCCGGAGTGCCCGGGCGAGCGACGCGAGCATCTGCTCGCTCGGCTGCGGTCCGCGTCGCTGTTCGAGCCGCGTGTAGTAGTCGGTCGACATGACGGCGAGGGCCGCGACCTCCTCGCGCCGCAGGCCCGGCGCCCGGCGGCGCGCGCCCGGGGGGAGCCCGACGTCCTCCGGCTGCAACGCCTCGCGGCGGCGGCGCAGGAAGTCCGCCAGTGCTGCCCGATCCATGACATCCATTATCGGGCGTTTCCGGAGCCCAACCAGGGATCGCCGATCCCCCGATGACCGGTCTCTGCCGCCGAGGCGGCCGGCGGGCGAGGCTCAGGGCATGAACATCTCCGGAAACACCATCTTCATCCCCGGTTCCACCAGCGGCATCGGCCTGGCCCTCGCCCTCGAACTGCGGGCCAGGGGCAACACCGTCATCGTCGGCGGCCGTCGCACCGAGCTGCTCGAGCGGATCGCCGCCGAGCACCCCGGCATCGACACCGTCCAGATCGACACGACGGACGCCGCGAGCATCGAGTCCGCCGCGAAGGAGGTGCTGGCGAGGCACCCCGACCTCAACGTCCTCGTCACGATGGCCGGCATCATGAAGATCGAGGACTGGCACCGGCCCGAGTCGTTCCTCGCCTCCGCCGAGTCCGTCGTGACCACCAACGTGCTCGGCCCGATCCGGCTCATCGCCGCGTTCGTCGAGCACCTGCGGAGCCGGCCGGACGCCACGATCGTCACGGTCTCCTCGGGCCTGGCGTTCACGCCGCTCAAGGTCACCCCGAGCTACAACGCGTCGAAGGCCGCGATCCACATGCTCAGCGAGTCGATCCGGCTCCAGCTCGCCGACACGACCGTGAAGGTCGTGGAGCTCGTGCCGCCCTCGGTCCGCACCGCGCTGCTGCCGGGGCAGGAGGAGAGTGAGTTCGCGATGCCGCTGGATGAGTTCGTCGCGGAGGTCGTCGCCCTGATCGAGGCGCAGCCCGACGCGAAGGAGATCCAGGTCGAGCAGGTGAAGTTCCTGCGGTACGGCGAGGCGCGCGGCGACTACGACCAGGTCGTCCAGATGCTCAACTCCGCCGACCCGCACGGCAGGTGACCAGCGGGAGGAAGACGTCGTCCACGATCTCCACGAGCGTGGACTCCGGCACCGGGCCGGATGTCAGCAGCATCTCGTGCCGGAGGAGGTCGACCGGCAGGGTGGTGATCCGCCGGCCGGCCGCCCCGGACGGGATCTCGCCGCGATCGGCGGCGCGCTGGAGGATGGTCTCCATCACGTCGGCCATGGCCGAGAAGAACTCGGGGCCGATATCGCGCACCTCGGCCATCAGGCCGTGCAGGACGTCCGGGCCGATGTCGTGGTAGCGGCGTGCCATCCGTCCGACCACGGCGAGGACGTCGCCGCGCAGCTCACCGGTGTCGGGGACGTCGTCGCTGATCGACACGACGCGCGACCGCACCGCGGCCAGCACCAGCTCGGCCCGGTTGTGCCAGCGGCGGTACAGCACCTGCTTGCCGGTACGGGCGCGGTCGGCGACGGCCTCCATCGTGAGGTTCATGTAACCGACCGCGCCGAGCTCCTCCCAGGTGGCGTCCAGGATCGCCGCCTCCAGCTCGGGGCCGCGCCGGCGTACGGCCCGTTCGTTCACCGCGTCCTCCAATAAGAGACCTTGCGTCTCCTAACGCCGCCATCCTACACTTCCCCGCATTAGAGACGGTCCGTCTCTTGTCGGGAGGTGAAGCATGGTGGACACGGCACGGGCGGAGCGGCTCGACCCGGCGCTGCTCAAGCTCGCGATGATCCTGGTCGTCGGTGCGCTGACGCCACTGCTGGACAGCACGATCGTCAATGTCGCCATCGGCACGCTGGGCCGCGACCTGCACACGTCGCTGGCGGCGATCCAGTGGGTGGTCACCGCGTACCTGCTGGCACTCGCGATGGCGATCCCGGCGACCGGCTGGCTGACCGGGCGGTTCGGCGCCAAGCGGATGTGGCTGACGGCGCTGGCGCTGTTCCTGGTCGGGTCGGTGCTGTGCGGCGTGGCCTGGAACGCGGGCAGCCTCATCGCCTTCCGGGCGCTGCAGGGCGTGGGCGGCGGGCTGATGCTGCCGATCCTGCAGACGCTGCTGCTGCGCGCCGCGGGCGGGCGGTCGCTCGGCCGGCTCATGGCCACGATCAGTATCCCGGCGCTGGTCGGCCCGATCCTCGGCCCGGTGATCGGCGGGCTGATCGTGGGCGACGCGAGCTGGCGGTGGATCTTCTACGTCAACGTGCCGATCTGCGCCGTCGCGCTGGTCCTGGCCTGGCGCGGCCTGCCCGCCGACGCGCCGTGCGGCGGGCAGCGCCTCGACCTGCTCGGCCTGGTCCTGCTGTCGCCCGCGCTGGCCGCGATCATCTACGGGCTGTCGCAGGTGGGCGCGCACGGCGGCTTCGGGCACACGGCGGTCCTGGTCCCGCTGGCGGCGGGAGCGGTGCTACTCGCGGCCTTCGTCGTCCACGCCCTGCGCACCGACGGCGAACCGGCCGTGGACCTGCGGCTGTTCCGCGTACGGTCGTTCGCCGCGTCGTCGGCCCTGCTGTTCCTGTCGGGCCTGTCGCTGTTCGGGGCCATGCTGCTGCTGCCGCTGTACTACCAGCAGGTTCGCGGCCAGGGCGTCATCGCCGCCGGGCTGCTGCTCGCGCCGCAGGGCCTGGGTAGCCTGCTCACGCGCGGCCCGCTCGGCACGCTCGTCGACCGCGCCGGCCCGCGGCCGTTCGTCCTCCTCGGCACCGTGCTGACCGCGCTCGGCACGCTGGCCTTCGCCCGGGGCGGGCCGGAGTGGCTGCTCGCCGGCTCCCTCGTCGTACGCGGCGCCGGGATGAGCGGCGCGAACATCGCCGTCATGGCCGCGGCGTACCAGGGGCTGGATTCCGCCGACATCCCGCACGCCGGCAGCGCGACGCGGATCCTGCAGCAGGTCGGCGGGTCGTTCGGCGCCGCGATGCTCGCGGTGATCCTGCAGTGGCAGCTCACCGCGCACCCGCGGGGCACGGCGTACGCGCACACCTTCTGGTGGGCGATCGGCTTCGGCGCGCTCGCCCTGGTGCCCGCGCTCCTGCTGCCCGGCGTACGACGCGAGCGCGCCGCCGAGGTCACGGCCCGAACATGATCACCAGCCGGCCGCGGACACCACCCGCCTCCAGGCGACGGTGGGCGTCGGCCGCCCGCTCCGGCGGATACGTCTGGGCGACGCGCAGCGTGACGGCGCCGGTCTCGGCGAGGCGGCGCAGCTCGTCCAGCTTCTCCCACTCGCGGGCGTACTCGCTGACCCAGATCGCGTGGACGACGATGCCGCGCTCGGTCTCGGCACCGAAGCCCCGCACCGCGGCGAGCGCGCCGCCGTCACGTACGGCCGCGAGCAGGGGCGCGCCGATGACCGCGCCGTCGGCGACCGCGTCCACGCCGTCCGGCAACGCCTGCCGGATGCGCAGGGCGACCCCGTCGCCGCGCGCCACGATCACGTCGGCACCGAGCCGGCGGACCAGGGGCTCGTCCTCCGGCGACGCGTCGGCGACGACCCGCAGCCCGCGCGCCTTGGCGAGCTGCACGACGTACCCGCCGTACGCCCCGGCGGCCCCGGTGACCGCGAGCGTACGGCCGGGGGCGAGCGCGAGACGGTCGAGGGTGAGCTGCGCGGTCATGCCGTTCATCGGCAGGGTGCACGCCTCGGCGTACGTCGCCCCGAGCGGCATCGCCGTGGCCGAGTCGGTCGGCACGACGACGTGCTCGGCGTAGCCGCCGCCCAGCCTGCTGCGGGGCAGTGTGATCGCCATGACGTCGTCGCCGACGGACTGCCGCACGCCCTCGCCGACCTCGTCGACGACGCCGGCCACGTCCATACCGGGCACGTACGGCGGCGGCCGGTCACGCAGCGCCTCCGCACTCGTCACGCCGGAGCGGAAGAGAGTGTCGGTCGGGTTCACGGCCGTCGCGTGCACACGGATGCGGATCTCGCCCGGCCCCGGGTGGGGGTCATCGAGTTCGACGACCTCCAGCGCCTCCGGTCCACCGAACCGCCGGACACCTACTGCCTTCATGGTCCGCCATCCAACCCGATCGCCCGCCGAAGCGTAAGGGGGCGGCGTCCGGCGGTGACCGCCGCCGATATCCGCGGCGTTCGCCGTGGTCCGGTCTCGCGCGGGCTACCGGCGGGGTTCGGCGCGGCGTCCGGCGATCAGGTCCGCGACGGCCGCGCACAGCGCGATCAGCACGAACGCCGTCACCACCAGCAGCCCCCGGCGGAAGGCCGTGGCCCAGTCTCCGTGAGAGGCGCCGACGGCCGCGAAGAAGACCGCGCCGACCCCGGCGATGCCGATCGCCGTGCCGATGCGCTGGCCCGTCTGCAGGACGCCGGCGGCGCTTCCCCCGCCTTCCGGCGGCACCTCCGACAGCGTGATCGCCTGGTTCGGGGAGATCACCAGGCCGCTGCCGAAACCGCCCACGAGCAGCGGCAGGGCGGTGGCCAGCGCTGCGTGCGACCCGGGCACCGCCCGTACGGACAGGAAGGTCGCGGTCAGCGCCACGACGACCAGGGCGAGCCCCAGCGCGACCAGGGGCCGGCCGAGGCGGCCGACCATCCGGCCGCCGATCGTGGACCCGGTGGCCGAACCCAGCGCGAACGGGGTGATCGACAGGCCGGCGAGCAGGGCGCTGTAGTGCAGGCCGTTCTGCAGGTAGAGGGTGAAGATGAAGAAGATCGAGGTGAACCCGGCGAAGTAGAGCAGGGCGATCGTCGAGCCCAGGGCGTACGAGCGGAGGCGGAACAGGGACAGGTTCATCAGGGGCTGCCGGTGCCGCCGCTCCCACCGCAGGAAGCCGAGCAGGATCAGCGCGGCGGCGGGCAGGAGCAGCCACTTGGCGTTCCCGTGCCACTGCTGCTCCTGCACGAACGGCAGGAGCAGGCCGACCACTCCGGCACCCAGGAGCACCACGCCGACCGGGTCCAGGCTCTCGCGGCGGCGGCCCTCGCCCGGCGGCGGCAGCAGGCGCCAGGCGAGCGGAAGGGCGACGGCGCCGACCGGGATGTTGACATAGAACACCCAGCGCCAGCCCTCCTCCGCGCCGGCGAGGGAGATCAACGCCCCGCCGAGGAGCGGCCCGGCCGCGGTCGCGAGGCCGATCGTGGCGCCCAGCGCGCCGAACGCGCGGCCCCGCTCGTGCCCGCGGAACAGGATCTGGATCAGCCCGGCGATCTGCGGATTGACGATGCCGGCGGCGACTCCCTGGACCAGCCGCGCCACGACCAGCCACGCGATCGTCGGCGCGATCCCGGCGGCGGCGCTGGCGAGGGTGAACAGCGTCAGCCCGACCATGAAGGCGGCGCGACGGCTGCGCGCGTCGCCGAGCCGGCCGGCCGGGACGAGCACCAGCCCGAACGCCAGCGCGTACCCGCTCAGGATCCACTGCAGGCCGTCCGACGAGGCGTGCAGGCCCGAACGGATGGACGGCAGCGCGACGTTGACGATGCTGACGTCCAGCAGGGTCATGAACGCGGCGACGAGACAGACCGCGAGCGCCTGCCAGCGCCGCCCGGCGACCTCGTCCGAAGCCGGATGGCCGTCATCGCGGGTGTCAACGGACAAGCGCCGACGCTCCTCCCCCGGATCCCGCGGCCGGGCTCGGCGATCCGACGCACCCCGATGCCGCTTATGTCCCGACTTGGCCTTCCCTCAATCTCTACCCCATCGTCCTCGGCCATGCCTCGCCGGAGAGCTTCATCGATCCGGCCGGGCGACCGTCGAGGAGCAGGCGACGAAGATCGGCACGCTCCGCCGCAGTGACACGATCGGGCCGCGGGAGAGCCGGTGCCCGTATACGGGCCGAGCCGCCCGTACCGGGAGGTTTGACACCCCGGCCGACCGGGCATCCCGGAGTCTCATCGAGCCGACTGGCACGACGAGAGGACGCTCCCATGAGCGACCGGACAGCACACGAACACCAGGACGCCCGGGCCGCGCCGAAGCACGAGACGCAGGTCCTGACCAGCGACGAGCTGATCGTCTACGAGGCGGTCGCGACACTCCGCGGCCCCATGGAGGTCGGCGTGGTCGTCGGCAAGACGGGCCTGGACGAGGACACCGTACGCGCCGCGCTCGACCGCCTGACCGCCCTGGAGATGGTCGAGACCGGCGAGCGCGGCACGCGCATCGGGCCGAACGACTGGGACGTACGGGGCGCGCGGTAGCGCACGTCCGCACCGGCCACCGGGCGCGTTCCGCCGCGGTCCCGTGACACTCGCCCGGGGCCGCGGCGGGTCACGTCAGGCGGACACCTCCGGGAGCACCTGCTCGGCGTAGAAGGCGAAGAACCCCTCCTGGTCCGGGCCGATCTGGTTGACGTAGACCTCGTCGTACCCGGCGTCGACGAAGGCGCGCAGGGCTTCGATGTGCCGCTGCGGGTCCGGTCCGCAGGGCACGTTCCGGCCCACCATCTCCTCGGTCACCAGCGACGACAGCTGCTCGAAATGGCGGGGCAGCGGCAGGAGCTGCGCGGCCTCCCCCGGCAGCTGGTCGTTCGGCCACAGGCGGTGCGCGGTGCGGCGGGCCTGGGCCTCATCCGGGGCCCAGCACACCTTGAAGCCGCCCTGGGCCGGCTTGTCCTCCCCGGCCGCCGCGCGGAACGTCTTGACCAGGCTCGCGTCCGGCTTCACGCTCATGAACCCGTCCGCCACCCGCCCGGCCAGTTCGGCCGCCCGGTCGCCGAAGCCCGACATGTAGATGGGCGGAGGCCGCTCCGGCAGCGAGTACAGCCGGGCGGTGTCCACGTGGTAGTGCTTCCCGTGGTGCGTCACCAGCTCTCCGGTGAAGAGCCGCCGGATCAGGCCGATCGCCTCCTCCAGCATCTCCAGCCGCTCGCTCGCCGGAGGCCAGCGGGAGTCCACGATGTGCTCGTTCAGCGCCTCCCCCGAGCCCACTCCCAGCACGAAGCCGTGTGGATTGAGCTCCGCGCTCGTGGCCGCGGCCTGGGCGATGACCGCCGGATGGATGCGGATCAGCGGGCAGGTCACCGCCGTGGTGACCGGCAGGGACACCGCCTCGGACAGCGCCCCGACGACCGACCACACGAACGACGACTCGCCCTGTTCGTCCAGCCACGGGTGGTAGTGGTCGGAGATCCACAGCGCCTCGAACCCGGCCTGCTCGGCGAGCCGTGCCTGGCGGATCAGATCGCGCGGCGAATGCTCCTCGCTCGACAGGAAGTACCCGAACCTGGTCATGAGTTCCTTTCAGCGGCGTCAGCTCTTGCGGGCGAACATCTCCTGGGCCTTGGTCTTGAGGCCCTTGCGCACGACGCCGTAGGCGTCCGGGTCGCCCTTGATGATCGCTTCGGCGGCGTCCTTCATCTGCTCGAACTCCGCGTGCGGCGGGATCGGCGGGATGTCGGGATCGCAGCGGACGTCGATGACGACCGGCACGTCGGCGGCCAGGGCCCGGTCCCACGCGGGGCCGATGGCGTCCGGCTTCTCGACCTCGAGGCCCTCCAGGCCGAGCGACCGGGCGAACCCGGCGTACGACATCTCGGGCAACGCCTGGGACTCCACGAACTTCGGGGCGCCGCTCATCGCCCGCAGCTCCCAGGTGACCTGGTTCAGGTCGTTGTTGTGCAGGACCGCCACGATCAGCCGCGGATCGCTCCACTCGGACATGTAGCGCTTCATGGTGATCAGCTCGTTCATGCCGTTCATCTGCATCGCGCCGTCACCGACGAAGGCGATGACCGGACGGTCCGGGTGGGCGAACTTCGCGCCGATGGCGTACGGCACGCCGCAGCCCATCGTGGCGAGCGTGCCCGAGAGCGATCCGCGCATGCCGGCCCGGAACTTCAGGTCGCGGGCGTACCAGTTCGCGGCCGAGCCGGAGTCGGAGGTCACGATCGTGTCGTCGGGCAGCCGCGGGTTCAGCTCCCAGAACAGCAGCATCGGGTTGACCGGGTCGGCCTCGACGTGGGCCTGCCGCTCGATCACCGACCACGACCGCGCGACGTTCTCCTCGATCGTCTCGCGCCAGGAGCGCTTCTTCTTGCGCTTGACCAGCGGGATGAGCGCGCGCAGCGTCTCGGCCGCGTCGCCGACGAGGTTGACCTCGGTCGGGTAGCGCATCCCGATCATCCGGCCGTCGATGTCGATCTGGATGCCCCGGGCGTCGCCGAACTCCGGCAGGAACTGGCTGTACGGGAAGTTGGACCCGACGATGAGCAGCGTGTCGCAGTCGCGCATCAGCTCATACGACGGTCGCGTCCCGAGCAGGCCGATGGCTCCGGTGACGTAGGGCAGGTCGTCGGGCAGCACGTCCTTGCCGAGGAGCGCCTTGGCGACGCCGGCGCCGGTCAGCTCGGCGATCTCCATGACCTCCGCCGCGGCGGACCGGGCGCCCTGGCCGACGAGAATCGCCACCTTCGAACCCTCGTTGAGGATCCCGGCGGCCTTCTCGATCTCCGCGTCCGGCGCCCGCGTCACCGGCGGTTGGTAGCCGGGCGTGGACGACGGGACGTTCTTGAACGCGTGGGCCGGCGGCTCGTACTCCTCCTCCTGCAGGTCGGAGGGGATGATGATCGCCGTGGGCGCGTGTTCGGCCATCGCGATCCGCATCGCGCGGTCGAGCAGGTTCGGCAGCTGCGCGGAGACGGCCGCCTCCTGCACGTACGCACCGGCGACGTCCTTGTACAACGTCAGCAGGTCGACCTCCTGCTGGTAGCTGCCACCGATCGCGCTGCGGGCGGTCTGCCCCACGATCGCCACCACCGGGACGTGATCGAGCTTGGCGTCGTACAGGCCGTTCAGCAGGTGGATCGCCCCGGGACCGCTCGTCGCGAGGCACACCCCGGGCTTCCCGCTGAACTTCGCGTAACCGGTCGCCTCGAAGGCGGCCATCTCCTCGTGCCGGGCCTGGACGAACCGAGGCTGGTCATCGGCCCGGCCCAGCGCGGCGATGATCCCGTTGATCCCGTCCCCCGGATAGCCGAACACCCGTTCGACGCCCCACTCGCGCAGGCGTTGCAACAGGTAATCCGCAACGGTAGGAGCCATGGCGATCTCTCCTTTCCACGGTGGGCCTCCCCTCACGCCCCTTCCCCGGCGGCGCGCCCGAAACCCGCGTACCGGTATTCGGCGGGTAAAGCCGCCGGGACACGGAGAGATCAGGGACCTTCGGCCCGAATAAGCTTCGGCAGCAGGTACCACAGCACGACGAACAACGCCGCGATCACGGCACCGAGCCCGGCCGCCCAGCCGAGGCCCGCGACGACGTCCAGGACGAGGAACACCGCGCCGATCATGGCGATCAGCAGGGCCACCAGTCCCGCCTGGGCGAGCGCCGAGGCGGTACGGACGAGCTGGGGCTTGCGGCCCTGCCGGAAGACCTGGCGGTGCCCGCTGACCGGCGCGATCAGCAGCGCCGTCGCGGTCGCCGCCGCGACCAGCGTGATCACGTACACGGCCCTGTCCCGGTCGCCGACGTCGCCGAAACGGTTGGTGAACGGCAGCGTCAGCAGGAACGCGAACAGGATCTGCACGCCGGTCTGGGCGACCCGCAACTCCTGCAGCAACTCGACGAAGTTACGGTCCCAGCGCTCCATCCCGGTCTCGTCGCGGTCCTCCTCCGCCCGCTCCGCGTCACCGCGGGGCCCGCGTCGCTCCATCCCGGTCTCGTCGCGGCCCTCCTCCGCGTGCTCCGTTAGGGAGGTATCGGTCATCGGCGCTACTTCTTTCCGAGCTTGCGCAGCGGCTTACGCTTGGCCGCCTTCTTCGCGGCGGCGGGCAGGTCCTCCAGGACCCGTGCCGACTCCCGGCGTTCGACCTCGGTCAGCCGGCCGGCGACGAACGTGTCGGCGGCGGGCGTGTCCGGCCGTCCGACGGTGGCGGCGAGGCGCTCGACGGCGACGGCACCGTCGTGGTGCTCGCCGAGGATGTCCTGGAGCCGTTCGGCGCGGCGGGCGAGCTTGGCGGCGGGCGAGCCGAGCGCCGCCGAGGCGGCCTCGGCGGTGTACCGGGCGCGCTTGGCCGCCTTGCGCGTACCGTGCAGCGCGGCGTCGCGGTCGTGCCCGGCGGGCAGGCGCGCGGCCCGGTCGTACCGGCGCATCATCTTCCGCCACGCCCTGGCCACCAGCCGTGGCGTCTCCTCGGCGGCCGGACGGCCGGCGCGGGCGTTCATCGGCGGATCGGCGAGGAAGGCGTCCAGGGCGTCGAGCAGGTCGTAGTAACGCCGGGTCAGGAGGGCCTCGCGCACCCGGTCGCGGGCGCGGTGCTCCTCGGTCGCCATCTCGAGCAGCCAGGCCGGTTCCTGGTGGGTGCCGGACAGTTCGGCGAGGCGGCGGTGGAAGCGCGCGTTCTGCACCTCCAGGTCGCGTACCTCGCCGAGCACGCCGGCGAGCCACCGCAGCTCCGCGTCCAGCGCCCGCACCCGTGCCGGGTCGACGATGCTCCGGTGGGTGCGCAGGACGCTGCGGATCCGGCGAACGGCGACGCGCATCCTGTGCACCGAGTCGTCGTCGCTCTCGGCGAGCCGCACCTGCGGGTCGCAGGCGAGCAGCCGCTCGACCTGTTCGCCCAGGTACGTCAGCAGCACGTCGCCGGCGGTACGGGTGGCGGCAGGCCGCCGGACGGGGGCGATGTCGTCATCCAGCGCCCGCGCCAGCTTGGACGTGGCCGCCGACTCGCGGGCGCCGGACTCACGCAGACGGCCGCCGATACGCTCCACCACCTCGCGGGAGCCCTCGACCGCCTCGACCTCCAGCTCACGCCAGCGCAGCAGCGCGACCTCACGGCCGTCCCGGCTCAGGCGGCGGGCGCGCACGGTGTCGTCCGCCAGCTCCGCGAGGACCGTGCCGTCCTCGCCCAGCAGGTCGCGTTCGGTGCGGTGAGTCTCCAGTTCCGCGACGCGCACGAGGGGGCGACCGCGGACGTGCGCGGCGACGAGCTCGGACAGCTCCGGCGGCACCGCGTGGACCCCGGCGTCGAGCGAGGTCCGTATCTCGCGTTTCGTGTCCTTGCCGGCCGGCAGCTTCAGGTGCCAGCCCTCGTCTCCTCCTCCCTCCCGGCGCCGCAGCGTGATGCCCCGCGCGGCGAGTCGCAGGTCCTCGGTGTCGAAGTAGGAGGCGCGGAGAATGTGGGTCTGCGGCGGTCCGACCCGCACACATCCGCCGACCTGGCGCAGGTCGGGCAGTGCGAGATCGGCCTCGGCGTCGTACTTGCGCTCCAGCTCGATATGGCGTGCCACGGTCTCTCCCTCGATCCGGCGTCGGCACAGGGGCGGTACTAACGCCTTACCCGCACAGAGAGGCTCAAAAGTGAACTTTCCCGGCAGGCGCGCCCGTCAGGCGTCGTCGTCCCCGAGCGACCGAGCGGCCGGATCGGCCGCGCGGTCACTCGGGCGGCAGGAGGGGGCCGAGGGGGCCGAGGTCGAGATTGAGGTCGCGGGCGTCGAGGCCGAAGCGCTCCCGGAGCTCCTCCATCGCCTCTTCCAGCCGCATCAGCGCCAGACCCAGTTCCTCGACCTTGTCGTCCGGCAGGTCGCCCGCGTCGACACGGCGCAGGGCCTGGCGCTCCATGAGCTGGCGCACGAGTTCCACCACGGTCAGCACGAGACGTACGAGGTCGCGCTGTACCTGCTCGGAGTCGGTCTCCATCCGGTGCGGCAGCCGGTGGCCGCGCCCGTCCTGGGGGGCCGCGTGGCGCGGGCGGTACGCGTCGCCCCGCTCACTCACGGCCCCGGGTCCTCCCAGGTCACGACGCCCTCGATCGGCTCGTCCGAGCGCTCGGCCGCCACCACCCGCTCCATCTCCGGCCGGATCGAGGCGATGATCGCCCGGAGCGAGATCCGTACGAGATCGACGTCGGCGATCGAGATGGTCACGTCACCGGTGATCACGACGCCGCCGGCGAGGAGCCGGTCCAGCAGGTCGACCAGGGCGATGCGCTGTCCTCGCGCGGGCACCGGCGTACGCGCGTCGGGCAGGTCGCTCAGCGCTCGGTCCACGCCTCCTCCTCGGCGGCGAACGAGTACGGCGCCCAGGGGCCGGTGAGCTGGAGCCGCAGCTCCGGACGCGTCCCGGCGAGGCGTGCGACGGCCGTACGGAAGTCCTCCGCGCGCTCGTCGTCGACGAGGTAGGCGGCGTTGAGGATCATCCAGCCGCGTTCGCCGGACAGCTGCGGATCCTGCGGCCGGTGCAGGCGCCGGGTGGCGGCGATCGCGCACAGCTCGTCGTCGACGTCACCGGCCAGCGTGAGGATCTCGCGGCGCGTCTCCTCCTCGTCGTGCCGCTGGGCGCTGCGTCGCCGCAGGTAGGCGGTGCCGGGCCGGGCGTCCGCCGGAGCCGGCTTCCGCTCCCGGGGCGCGGTCTCGGCGAGGTCGGCGTAGATCTTGACGCCCCACTCCGTGCGACCCGTGATGCGCGCCAGCGCCCGGGCGAACTCCTCTCTCCGCTCGCGCAGCGCGGCGCGTGCCCGGTCCTCGTTCCGGTACACCGTGGCCAGCCCGAGCGGGACGATCACCCCGCGCTCCGCGACGGCGTCGACGACCGCGTGGTGCGCGCGGGCGGTCGCCTCCAGCCAGTCCAGGTGCTCCAGGTTCCGCCGCAGGGCGTCCTCGCCGAACTCGGCCAGGCTCACCGGGCTCACCACCGCGGTCAGCCCCTCGGCGTCAAGGGTCCGCACGGGCGCGCCCGCCACACCGCGGACCCCCGCCACCGCCTCGGCGGGCAGGTCACGGCCGATGCCGTACACGTAGATCGCGGTCTCATCCACGGTCGTCCTCCCCCGGTGGACGCCGCCGGGACCGGCGACCGCGTGGCTCCGGCTCCTCCTCGTAGCCGTCGTCGTAGCCGTACGCGCGGTCGTGATCGTCGTACTCGTCCTCGTCGCGGGCCGCGCGGTCCACCGCCCGGCGGTCGCGGCGCCCGAGTTCCGGTTCGGCGCGTTCCTCCTCGTCCTCGCCCTCCAGGGCGGCGAGCCGCTCGCGCAGCCGGCGGTTCTCCGCCGCGATCTCCTCCCGGTGGGCCGCCGACGAGAGGGTGGGGTCGTGCTCCCACCAGTCGATCCCCATCTCCTTGGCCCGGTCGACCGAGGCGATCACCAGCCGCAGCTTGATGGTCAGCAGTTCGATGTCGAGCAGGTTCACCTGGATGTCGCCGGCGATGACGATGCCCTTGTCGAGCACCCGCTCCAGGATGTCGGCGAGGTTCGCCGACTCCGGGCGCCGCGTCGGTGCGGGCTGCCGTCCGTAGCCGTAGCCGGTCAGCCCCCGCTCCATCGGATCCGTCACGTCATCTCTCCCCCACCTGGCACCGGATGTAGCGGTCGACGCGCCGGTAGGCCAGCAGCTCACCCTCCGGGTCGAGCTCGGCCTCGTACACGGCGAGGATGTCGGTCGTGTCGGGGATCCGGTGGGTCTCGACGACCTCCACGCCGACCGTCCACCGGCCGTCCTCCGCCTGTTCCAGCGAGGTGATCCCTTCGGGTTCCTTTCCGGTCATCTCGGCCACGTGATCGGCGGCCAGCCGCGCGACGCGCCCCGCGGTGGCCGGAGGCCGGCGCCGGGGCCGCCTCGGCTCATCGTTCCGGCGGTCGTCCATTCCCGCCCTCCGGGATTCCGGAGCGTTGCCGCGACATCATCCGGGCCAGCAGTTCGTTCTCCAGCGCGGCCGCCTCGTCCTCCGGCAGCCGGCCGGCCCGCACCTCCGCCTCGATCTCGGCGATCTTCCGGCGGATCACCGCCGGGTCGTACAGCTGGTGTTCGGCCTGCTCCAGGATGCGCTCGGCCAGCCAGGCGACGCTTCGCACGGGCGCGAGCGGCAGGGTCAGCAGGCCGGTGAACAGTCCCATGTCTCAGGCCTCTTCTCCGGGCGGCGGCGGCACGAAGTCGTACGGCGCGAGCGGGCCGACCATGCGCAGCCGGACGCGGCCGGACCAGCGTTCGCCGAGCCGGTCCACGGCCTGCTCGAACTCCGGCAGCCTCCGGTCGGTCACCAGGAACGCCGCGTCGGCGGCGGCGTCCTCGCCGGCCGGCGCCCGCGGCGCCACGGCGGTGGCGTACGGCTCCAGCGCGGTGATCAGCTCGTCGGTGTCGGTCTGGCGCTTGTCGTCCAGCGCCTTGACGATCAGCTCGCCCAGGCGGATCCGGTCGTAGTAGGCGGCGTCCTCCGGCAGCTCGCGGATCCGTTCGCGGAGCCGCGCCGCCTCCGGGTCCTCGTGGAGGACCTCCCGGAGGACGACGTCCTCGACGTAGACGCCGGAGACGGCGAACTCCCGCGCGCCGCTCAGGTCGTCCAGGACGTCCAGGAACCAGTCCGCGTGCGGTCCGAGCATCTCCTCGGCCAGGGCGTCGGCCGTGGTGACCACCGCGCCGAACCGCAGCGGCAGCGTGGTGGTCTCGTTCGCGAGGGCCTCCACGACCGCCTCGTGCGCGAGCAGGTCGTCGCGGGTGCCCAGCGCCTGCACCGGGGAGATCTCGCTCACCGCGGCCCCCAGGTCGCCGTGCCGGACCAGGGACACCTTGCCGCCCGCGATCCCGGTCAGGTCCTCGGGCAGCCGCGCGTCCGCGTGGACCACGCCGTACACGTAGCAGGCCAGGGCCATGTCGCCGGGGACCCGCTCGGGCGCGTCGCTCTTCGGTCGTGTCGTCACCGTTCACGCTCCCTACGCGGGGACCGGCGGCGCGTATCCCGCTCCTCCGCCCGTTCCGCGCGCTCCTCCAGGACCTCGCCGACCGTCTCCCGCGCGGCGTCGAGCATGCCCTTGGTCTTGCCCTTGGCGCCGCCCTGGGTGCCCTTCTCGGTCAGCTCGCCGACGAGCCCGGGCAGGCCCGTGCCGCCCTTCTCGTACAGGTCGAGGCGGTTGGTGGCCTCCGCGAAGCGCAGGTAGGTGTCCACGCTCGCCACCACGATGCGGGCGTCGATGGTGATCAGCTCGATGCCCACCAGGGACACGCGGACGAAGGCGTCGATGACGAGGCCCTTGTCCAGGATCGTGTCGATCACATCCACCAGCGCGCTTCCGGACGACCGTTGGACGGGCCCCGACCCTGCCTCGTACGGGGAGACCGTCATGGGGAGTCACCTCCGTTCGCCGTGCTTGCTTCCGGTCACTCGGTCTCGTCCTCGCGAGGGCGCGCGGGTCCACGGCGCCTCGGACTCCGCGCCGGCCGCTCCTCGTCCTCGTCCTCGAACTCCTCGGCCGGGCGGCGGCGCCGGGCCGGGCGGCGGGGCCGGGCCTCCTCCGCCTCTTCGTCGCCCCGGCGTCTCGGCCTCCGTGCCGGCCGCTCCTCGCGTTCCTCCTCCGGCTCTTCCTCGGGCTCCTCCGGCTCTTCTTCGCCTTCTTCGCCTTCTTCGCCTTCTTCGCGTTCGGCGGCTTCGCCGGGCTCCTCCTCTTCGCGCTCCTCTTCTTCCTCTTCGCGCTCTTCTTCGGGAGCCTCCTCGCCGCGCGCCCGCTCTTCCTCCTCCTCGCGGCCCCGTTCCTCTTCGTCGAGCGCCTCTTCGTGGGTCTTGACGACCTCGCCCTCGCGGATCTCTCCGCGCCAGCCCTCGATCTCGTCGGGCTTGAGCAGCGCGTGGACCATCGCGTGGCGGCGGAAGTGCTTGAACTCCAGGCGTGCGCGCCGGCCCTGGGCCCGCCAGAGGTTCCCGGTGTGCTCGAACAGACCCTGCGGGTGGTACTCCATCACCAGGAGGATGCGCGTGAGGTTCGGGGCCAGCTCCGAGAAGGACACCGCGCCGTCGACGTACCCCTTGGCGCCCTTGGCCCGCCAGATGATGTGCGAGTCGGGCACCTGCTCCAGCGTCGTCGCCTCCCACGCGCGGTGGGACCAGAAGACCTGCGCCTTCCAGTTCGACTTCTCGTCTTCCGGGCGCTCGACGCTCTCGACCTTCTTCATGAACGAGGGGAAGTCCTCGTACTGGGTCCACTGGTTGTAGGCGACCCGCAGCGGCACCCCGATGTCGATCGTCTCGACGATGTTGGTGATCTTGGCCTTCTTGCCCTTGCCGACGCCGAAGATCTTCTTGACCTTCTCCTTCACCCCGGTCGCGCCGGCGCCGAGCGCCGCACGCATCGGGCTCTTGCCCTGGGTCAGCGCCGTCAGCCCCGAGATCGCGGCCTTGACCCCCGGACTGGCGCCCTCCGCGTCACCGACCTTTTCGAGCAGCCCGCGGCTGAGCTCGTTGACCTTGTCGCTGACCTTGTCCCCCACCGAGGACAGGACTCGCTCGGCGAATGCCTCCAGGAGGCTCTTGGCCTCCTTGGCGAGTCGCTGCGTGGGCAGGTTCTCGGCCAGGTCGGCGCTCTCCCGGCCGATCCGGTCGCCCTCGGTCATCGCTGCTCCCTCCCCTGGGCGTTCGCTCAGGGTCGCGAGATGGGCCCCGGCGGACGCCCCGGCTCACGGGTACGGCGGCCCCGGAGGGCCGTCAGCGAGGTGACCGTCCCCTTCTCGGGCGGTCGTCCTCACGCCTCGGCGCCCGGCGGCGCGGCTCCGGCCGCGACGAACGGGCAGGCGGGCGGCGGTCCTGACGAGGACGCCGCTCCGGCTCGTAGCCGCCGCGCTCGTCCTCTTCTTCCTCGTCGTACTCGTCCCGGTCGTAGTCGTCGTCCTCGTACTCGTCGTAGTCGTCGTAGTCGCCGCGCCGCCTCGTGCGCTCGGGGCCACGGCGGTCATCCGCGCGCTCGTCCTCGTCGCGGTCGTAGTCCTCGCGGTCGTACTCGTCGTACTCGTCGTACTCGTCCTCGTCGTACTCCGGCTCGCGTACGCGACCGCGCCGGGACGGCTCCTCGCGGTCCCGCTCGCGGCGACCCGGTTCCTCGCGCCTGCGCCGGGTGGGCTCGGCGCGCTCGCGCCGTGGCCGGGCGCGCTCCGGCGCCTCCTCGTCCTCCTCGGCGGCCTCTCCGCGTCTCCGGGTGCCCGTCCGCAGCGTCTCCGCGCGCTCCTGCAGCCGGTCGCTCAGCGAGTCGATGCGGCTGCTCGCCGCCTTCTTCGCGACCGACATGCCGGCGTCGACGAGCTGGCCGCGGAGATCCCCGGTGAGCTTGTCGATCTGCCCGCCCAGCGGCGTCTTGCGCAGCAGGTCCTCAGGCCCGACGGGAAGCTTGCCGCCCCCCGCCGCCGCGAGCGCCAGAAGCAACGCCAGCCGGGTCTTACGGCTCCGCCCCAGGACATAACCCCCGACGACGGCAACGGCGATCTGACTTCCGCACTTCATGCCATCTCCCCCCTGCGCGACCCAGGAATCAGCGATACATGACCACGGTGGCGGGCGCGGAAGCCGCCAGGCCGTGGCCTCCAGTCCGCGGAGGGAACGAGGGCCGCCTCGCGGAAGGCGTGCCCCTGGGCCCGCCCGGAAGGACCGCCGTCCGCCGGCCAAGATCCTTATCGCCAGGGCCGGGTGCCGGGGCCTGCGACGCGGCCGACCGCGGGTCGCGGTGTCTTTTGTATCGACTCTACCCGGGTGATTCCCGTTAGAGCAGGTCAGAGCCTTTCTTTGCGAGCTCTTCACGTCCTCGCGCCCGCATCCGGCACCGGCCGGTCCGGGCCTTCGGCGCCGTCGTCGGCGGGCTCCACGGGGATGCCGACGAGGATGGAGGTGCCGTTGCCGGGCGGGCTGATGATCTCGATGCTTCCGCCGAGCGCCTCGACCCGGTCCTTCAGGCCGACGAGGCCGGACCCGCGGGTGAGGTCGGCTCCTCCGCGGCCGTCGTCGTGGACCGACAGCCGTACGGTCCGGTTCTCCAGGATCAGGTCGACCCGTACCTCCGAGGCCCGCGCGTGTTTGGCGACGTTCGTCAGCGCCTCGGCGACCGTGTAGTAGACGGCGACCTCGACGCGTTCGGGCAGGCGTCCCGTGAAGCCCATGTTGAGCCGCACGCCGACGGGCGAGCGCCGGGACAGGGAGCGCAGCGCGGGGCCGAGGCCGCTGCGGCCGAGGATCGGCGGGACGATGCCGCGCGAGACCTCCTGGAGGTCGTCCAGGACGCCGGACAGATCGTCCACGAGGCCGGACAACTGCTCTCTGAGCCGTTCCTGGCCGGGGGCGACGGCGGTCTCGAGCGTGCGGAGCCTGAGCGCGACGGTGACGAGCCGCTGCTGGGCCCCGTCGTGCAGGTCGCGCTCGATGCGGCGACGGCTCTCGTCGGCGGCGGCGACCACCCGGGCCCGCGACGCGAGGAGGTCGCTGCGGCCCTGGGCGCTCACGATCGCGGTACCGACGAGTTCGGTGAAGTCCCGCATGCGCGCCTCGGTCATCCCCGGCGGCGGCTCCTCATCCAGCGAGAGGATGAGCATCGCGCCCCAGACGCGCCCCTCGACCTTCACCGGGCAGCCCACCACGCAGCGGATCCCCGCCTGGTGCGTCCAGACGCCGATCGCGCTGGTGGCGCGCTCGTAGCTCTTCATCCGCGCGGGGCCCTCGGTGCCGCGCGTCTCGGCCGTGACGGTGCCCTCCTCGACCGGCCAGCGCCCGCCCAGGGGCGGCATGACCTCGGGCACGCGCGGGTCGCTCCAATGGCCGACCACCAGCGCCGTCTCGTCGGACTCGAACCGGATGATCACCGTGTAGTCCACCTTCAGGACACGCCCGACCTCGGCCGCGACGGCGGCGAACACCCTGGCCGGCGGGACCCCGCACGCGACGAGCGTCGCGACGCGCCGCAGCGCGCGCTGCTCGTCGGCGAGGGCGCCGGCGAGGTCGGCGGCGTGCCGGATCGGGCGGATGATCGCCCTGGGGAGGAAGGCGACGAAGAAGACGAGCAGCAGCGCCGCCGCCGCGCAGACCGTCACGAAGATCGCGGTCCGGTGCGCCGCGTCGGCGGCGTGCCGCGCGGAGACGACGGCCGCGTTCCCCTGGGCGGCCTCGAAGCCCGCGCTCCGCTCCCGCAGCGACGCGAGCTGCGGCAGCCCCCGGCCGTCGCTCGCCAGGGTCCGCGCCCCGGCGCCGTCGCGGCGGGCGGCGTTCACCAGCGGGGTGAGCTGATCGCGCAGGTAGGCGTTCTCGGCCCGGACGAACTCCCCGGCCCGGCGGGCCTCGTCCGGACCGCTCCCGGCGGTGAGCCGCTCGAAGCGCGCCTCCTCTCCGGAGAAGGCGGCCCGGTCGGCGTCGTAGGCGTGGCGAAAGCCGGGTGCGCCGGTGAGCGCCAGGGCGCGCGTGTCCTCATCGAGGGAGAGCACGAGCCGTTCGAGCCGTTCGGCGGAGGTGAGCACCGCCGCGGACCGCCGGGCCACCGTGTCGGCGCCCCGCAGGTCGGTCACCGCCGCGAACAGGAGCACGAACGCGCCGATCATCGGCAGCACCATGGCACCGCCGACGAGGATCGGCCAAGAGATCGGCCTCCTGCGCCGCGCGACGTTCCACCGGGGGCCCGGTGCCGGCACCCTCACGCTATTCCTCCTGGTCAGAACGGCAGGCGATCACAGGTGGCCACCGGCGACGAAGCGGCCAACTCCGCCATGTTCCACGCAGAACGGCGTTCCCGTATCGGCCGGTCGGGCAGGGTTCTACGGCCGCGACCCAGGGTCCTACGGCCGGCGCACGACCTGCTGATATGCCAGCGGGCAGGATTCAGCTTCCGGAAAAATCGTGCGCAAACACCTCTAAGTTAGAGGTACTTTTCCTACCGGTCTCCCCCTGCCATCTCCCGCGGAGACGGTGACCGCTCGCCCGGATTCCCTGGCCGACAGGAAGAGTTGCGTGTGCTGATCCGACTTCTGCGCGCCTATCTGCGCCCGTATCGAAAGCCGCTGGCCCTCGTGGTGGCGTTTCAGCTGGTGCAGACCCTGGCGACCCTCTACCTGCCGAGTTTGAACGCCGACATCATCGACGACGGCGTGGTCAAGGGGGACACCGGCTACATCATGCGGACCGGCGGCATCATGCTCGCCGTCGCCCTCGTACAGATCGTCTGCTCGTCGAGCGCGGTCTACTTCGGCGCCCGTACGGCGATGGCGCTCGGCCGTGACGTACGGGCGGGGATCTTCAACCGCGTGCAGGAGTTCTCCGCGCGCGAGGTGGGCCGGTTCGGCACGCCGTCCCTGATCACCCGGACCACCAACGACGTGCAGCAGGTCCAGATGCTGGCCCTGATGACGTTCACGATCATGGTCTCGGCGCCGATCATGGGTATCGGCGGCATCGTCCTGGCGCTTTACCAGGACGTCGAGCTGTCGTCGCTGCTGCTGGTCAGCGTGCCGGTGCTCGGCGTGGTGATCGCCCTGATCATCACGCGGATGCGCCGGCTGTTCCGGCTGATGCAGGAGCGCATCGACACGATCAACCGGGTCCTCCGCGAGCAGATCAGCGGGGTCCGGGTGATCCGGGCGTTCGTGCGGGACCGGCCCGAGCAGGAGCGGTTCGCCACCTCCAACGCCGAACTGCTGGAGGTCTCGCTCGGCACCGGGCGCCTGATGGCCTTCATGTTCCCGACGGTGATGCTCGTCGTCAACGTCTCCAGCGTGGCCGTGCTGTGGTTCGGCGGCCACCTGATCAACGACGGGTCGATGGAGATCGGCGCGCTCACCGCGTTCCTCAGCTACCTCATGCAGATCATGATGTCGGTGATGATGGCCACCTTCATGTTCATGATGGTGCCGCGCGCCGAGGTCTGCGCCGAGCGCATCCAGGAGGTGCTCGAGACCGAGCCCAGCGTTGTCGCGCCGGACGAGCCGGTCCGTACGCTCGCCGTGCACGGCCATCTCGAGCTGCGGGACGCCGGGTTCCGCTACCCCGGCGCCGAGGAGCCCGTGCTGAGCGGGGTCGATCTGGTCGCGCGGCCGGGCGAGATCACCGCGATCATCGGGTCGACGGGCAGCGGCAAGACCACGCTGCTCAACCTGATCCCCCGGCTCATGGACGTCACCGCCGGCAAGGTGCTCGTCGACGGCGTCGACGTGCGCCTGCTCGACCCGGACGTCCTGTCGGAGGCGGTCGCGATCGTGCCGCAGAAGCCGTACCTGTTCTCCGGGACGGTCGCCTCCAACCTCCGGTACGGCAAGCCCGACGCGACCGACGAGGACCTCTGGCGCGCCCTGGAGATCGCGCAGGGCCGCGACTTCGTCGAGCGCATGGACGGCGGCCTGGACGCCAAGATCGACCAGGGCGGCACGAACGTCTCCGGCGGCCAGCGGCAGCGCCTGGCCATCGCCCGCGCCCTCGTGCGCCGGCCCGAGATCTACCTGTTCGACGACTCCTTCTCCGCGCTGGACTACGCCACCGACGCGGCGCTGCGGGCGGCGCTCGCGACCGAGACCGCCGACGCGACCGTCGTCATCGTCGCCCAGCGCGTCTCGACCATCCGGCACGCCGACCGCATCATCGTCCTCGACGAGGGCCGCGTCGTCGGCACGGGCACCCACCACGAACTGATGGACACCAACGAGACCTACCGGGAGATCGTCCTCTCCCAGCTCACCGAGCAGGAGGCCGCATGAGCTCCCCCTCTTCCGGCGAACGGCCCGTTCCGGGCCGCGGTCCCGGACCGGCGCCCGGGACGGCCCGTGGCCCGGCCAGGTTCATGGCCGGTCAGTCGGTCGAGAAGTCCCTGGATTTCAAGGGATCGAGCCGGCGCCTGCTACGCATGCTGCGGCCCGAACGGCCCCTCATCGTCATCACGCTGCTGCTGGCCGTCGCCAGCGTCACCACCAGCGTGATCGGCCCGCGCATCCTCGGCCGGGCCACCGACCTGATCTTCGCCGGGGTGGTCGGCCGCCAGGCGCCGGCCGGGGTCACCAAGGCACAGATGGTCGCGGGCATGCGCGCGAGCGGCCACGGCACCCTCGCCGACATGCTCAACTCGATGGACTTCGTCCCGGGCCACGGCATCGACTTCGGCAAGGTCGGCACGGTGCTGCTGACCGTGCTGGCCCTCTTCGTGGTCGCCGCGGTGTTCGGGCTGCTGCAGGGCCGGCTCACCACGACGATCGTGCAGCGGTCGATGTACCGGCTGCGCCAGCAGACCGAGACCAAGCTGGCCCGGCTGCCGCTGGGCTACTTCGACCGGCAGCCGCACGGCGAGGTGCTCAGCCGGGTCACCAACGACATCGACAACCTCCAGCAGACGCTGCAACAGACGCTCAGCCAGATCCTGACCTCGCTGCTCACCATCGTCGGCGTGCTGGTCATGATGATCGTCATCTCACCGCTGCTGGCGCTGATCGCGCTCGTGACCGTGCCGGTGTCGGTGTTCGTGGCGGCCCGCATCGGCAAGAAGGCCCAGCCGCAGTTCGTCAAGCAGTGGGCGACGACCGGCCGGCTCAACGGGCACATCGAGGAGATGTTCACCGGGCACGCGCTGGTCAAGGTCTTCGGACGGCAGAAGGAGTCGCGGGAGACCTTCGAGCGGCACAACGACACCCTGTACGCCGCCAGCTTCCGCGCCCAGTTCATCTCCGGCATGATCCAGCCGGCGATGATGTTCATCGGCAACCTCAACTACGTGCTCGTCGCCGTCGTCGGCGGGCTGCGGGTGGCCTCGGGGTCGCTGTCGCTGGGCGAGGTGCAGGCGTTCATCCAGTACTCCCGGCAGTTCACCCAGCCGATCACGCAGGTCGCCAGCATGGCGAACCTCCTCCAGTCGGGGGTGGCCTCGGCCGAACGCGTGTTCGCGCTGCTGGACGCCGACGAGCAGGCGCCGGACCCGGAGACGCCGGTACGGCCGCAGGACGTCCGCGGACGGGTCGCGTTCGAGCACGTCTCGTTCAGCTACGACCCGGACATCCCGCTGATCGAGGACCTGTCCCTGACGGTCGAGCCGGGCCAGACCGTCGCGATCGTCGGCCCGACCGGCGCCGGCAAGACCACACTGGTGAACCTCCTGATGCGCTTCTATGAGGTCACCGGCGGCCGGATCACCCTCGACGACGTCGACGTCGCCGAGATGACCCGCGAGGACCTGCGCGCCCGTACGGGCATGGTGTTGCAGGACGCCTGGCTGTTCGGCGGCACCATCGCGGAGAACATCGCGTACGGGGCGGCGGACGCGACCCACGAGCAGATCGTGGAGGCGGCCCGGGCCACGCACGTCGACCGGTTCGTCCGTACGCTGCCGGACGGCTACGACACGGTCATCGACGACGAGGGGTCCAACGTCAGCACGGGCGAGAAGCAGCTGATCACCATCGCCCGCGCGTTCCTCGCCCGGCCGTCGATCCTCATCCTGGACGAGGCGACCAGCTCGGTCGACACCCGCACCGAGGTCCTCATCCAGCGCGCGATGAACTCCCTGCGCGAGGGCCGCACCAGTTTCGTCATCGCCCACCGGCTGTCCACGATCCGCGACGCGGACCTGATCCTCGTCATGGAGTCGGGCAGCATCGTCGAGCAGGGCACCCACGACGAGCTGCTCAAGGCGGAAGGGGCCTACGCGCGCCTGTACACGGCGCAGTTCGCCCAGGCCGTCGCCGAGGTGGACTGAGCTAGCCTGGAGCGGCGGACGCGAGGCGGGGGCCCAGGTCGTGGGCCAGCGTGGTGGCCAGCACCCGGAAGGCCCGTACCTGCGGGCGGATGTCGTCCGTGCGGCTGGCCAGCACGCTCTGCGCCCAGGGCGCGTCGACCACCGGGACGAACCTGATGCCGGGCCAGCGGTAGAGGTGGGAGAAGGAGTGCAGCGCGGCCCCGATCGCCCGCCCGGCCGAGACGCTGGTGAGCACGTCCTGGATGGTCGCCGCCTCGTCGATGCCGCGGCGCGGCGGAATGCCGTTGCGCGCCGAGGCGAAGTACAGGTAGTCGGTGAAGACCCGGGGCACGCCCTCGGGCAGGCCGACGAAGGCCAGGTCGAGCACGTCGCTCAGCCGTAGGGCGTCCGCGTCGCCTGCCGGGCCGGCCGAGGGCACGATCAGCACACGGGGCTCGGTGGTGAGCACGTCCACGGTGAGGCGCTCGTCGTCCGGCCGCGGGCGGACGAACGCCAGGTCGACCTTGTGCTCGGTCAGCGCGGTGGTGTGCTCGGCGAAGCTGAGGTTCTCGACCGTCAGCGGGACGTTCGGCTGGGTTTTGCGGAAGGCCCGCAGGATCACCGGCGTCAGCTCCGGGGAGCCGGGCGCCATCACGCCGATGCGCAGCGGCACATCGTCGTCGGTGCGCAGGTCCGCGACGGCGTCGGTGGCGGCGTTCGCCGCGGCGAGCATCGTACGGGCGTGGGGCACGAGCCGCTCGCCCGCCGGTGTCAGCGCGATCGGTGAGCGTTCGAGCAGTTGCACGCCCAGCTCGCGTTCGAGCCGCTGGATGTGGCCCGTCACCGCGGGCGGCGACAGGAACAGCCGGGCGGCTGCGCGGGCGAACTGCCCCTCCTCGACGACCGCCAGGAACGACGCCAGTTGCCGTAGTTCCACGGTTTCACGGTACGTGACCGGCCGCCCGGTATCAGCCCGCGATTCAACTTTCGTGAACTTCGTCCCCTTCCCTGGATCTGCCGGGTTATACCTGAAGCGTGACCGCGAACGCGCCCCCCGGCACCGGACCCTCTGGGCGTCCGGATACGCCTCATGCGTTCGGCGTCCGCGCGGCGGGTTCTCCCCCGCCCGCCGCGAGCACGCTCACCGCCGTCATCACCTGGCCCTGGTCATCTCCCCAACCGGCGCCTGCGCCCCCACGCTCGCCGGCCAGGGTCTGCCGCCGCACGTGGTGGCGGCGGTGAGCATTTCACCCCTCGACGGGCCGCACCCCCTCGATAGACCGCATCTCCCCCGATAGGCCGCGTTCCCGGCATAGACGGATGTCTCGGAATTGACCTCCCACTTTGGGTGACGGTCCAGTCACCGAGGGAGAAGAAGGTTGGCGCTCGCGGGCGATTGAAGCGGCGAAAGCGTGTCACCACCATGAAGCTGCGCTTTCACCTGCACATCGGACGTACCGGAAGGACCGATCACATGGCGAGCGAGTTCCAGCGGAAGAAGATCGCCGGGGTGTTCGAGGCGATGGACGCCGACGGCGACGGCTTCCTCCGGGAGGCCGACTTCGCGGCCCTGACCGCCCGCTGGATCGCCGTCCGGGGCACGAACGGCAGCATCCGGCTGACCTCGATCATGATGGGCTGGTGGGACACGCTGCTGGCCGCCTCCGACGCCGACCGGGACGGCAAGGTCACCCTCGATGAGGTCCTGCTGGTCGTCGACCGCCTCGGGGGTATGCCCGGCGCGGTCACCGACACCGCGGAGGTGATGTTCGAGGCCGTCGACGAGGACGCCGACGGACGCATCTCCGCCAAGGAGTACAACCGGCTGATCGAGGCGTGGAACGGCCGTCCGACCGACACCGACGCGGTCTTCCACCTGCTCGACCTCGACGGCGACGGCCACCTCTCACGCGAAGAGTTCGTCCGGCTGTGGACCGAGTTCTGGGCCGGCGACGACCCGGCGGCGCCCGGCACCTGGCTGTTCGGACGCTTCGAACTCCCGGTGAGCTGAGCCGCACGCCTGGCGAGCGTCCCGTCAGTGCAAGACCCAGCCTCCGTCCACGCAGACGGTCTGGCCCGTCATGAAGGCACTGTCGGGGCCGGCGAGGAAGCTCACCGCGTTCGCGATGTCCTCGGCCAGGCCCCGGCGCTGGAGGGCCTGGCGGGACAGGGCCTCGCGCTCCATGGCCTCCTGGTCCGGGTAGGCCTCCAGCTCCTCCTCGGTCCGGATCGCGCCCGGCATCACGGAGTTGACCCGTACGCCCGCCGGCCCGAGCGCGCGGGCCATCGAGCGGGTGAAGCCCAGCAGGCCCGCCTTCGTGGTGGCGTACGGGACCGAGTCCGCCGCGCCCACCCGGGCCAGGACGCTGCTGACGGTGATGATCGCGCCGCCTCCGGCCGGCGGTTCACCGAAGGCGCGCCGCGCGCACAGCCACGCGCCGGTGAGGTTGACCCCGAGGATCCGGTCCCAGTCGGCCTCGGTGAGGTCGGTCCACTCCGTACGCCGGGTCACCGCGGCGTTCGTCACCAGCACGCCGACCCGGCCCAGCTCCTCCTCACAGCGGCCGAACATCGCCTCCACCGCGCCGGCCTCGCCGATGTCCGCGACGTACACCGCGGCCCGGCCGCCCTCGTCGCGGATCCCGGCCGCGACCCGATCGGCCATGGCGACCATGCGTTCCTCCGGATGGCTGTTGATCGCCACCGCCATCCCGTCCCGCGCGAGCCGCCGCGCGGTCGCCGCCCCGATGCCCCTCGACGCCCCCGTCACCAACGCCACCCGCTCCGGCATCCGCCACGCCCCTCTCGGTCCGCGAAAAGTCGTGGGCAGCGTACGACAGCCACTGCGCATCGGCTTTTTGCAGATATTTGTTCTTCTATTGCGTTGGCTTGTCGGTAAATCTAGTCTCTGTGATGCGTCCCACATGCCTGCCCCAGGCACGTGCCCCCTCCAGAGCGCCGGTCGCGCGCGGCCGGTGCCGTCGCAGACGAGAGGCGCAATGAGACCTCACCGCACACGCCTGCGGCTGATCGCCGCCACCGCCGTGATCAGCCTGCTCACCGCCCTGGGCCTGGCGAGCCCCGCCGCAGCGTCCACCGTCCGGACCTCCGCCGACACCAACCTCGCCGCCGGACGGCCGATCACGGCCTCCTCGCACGTGTACGACTACGTCGAGACGAACGCCGACGACGGCAACGTCGGCACGTACTGGGAGAGCGCCCCGGGCGCGTACCCGGCCACCCTGAGCGTCGACCTCGGCGCCAAGGCCGTGATCAGCTCCGTCGTCATCAAGCTCAACCCCGACCCGGTCTGGGCCGCCCGTACGCAGACCGTCGCGGTGCTCGGCCGGGCGACGCACTCCGGCGGTTACACCACCCTCGTCGGCGCCAAGAGCTACTCCTTCGACCCGAACAACGGGGCGAACACCGTGACGATCCCCGTCTCCGCCACGGTCGCCGACGTCCAGCTCGCGTTCACGAGCAACTCGGGCGCGCCCGGCGGGCAGGTCGGCGAGCTGCAGGTCATGGGGTCCCCGGCCCCGGCGCCCGACCTGACCATCGGCGACATATCGTGGAGCCCGGCCTCGCCGGTGGAGACCGACACCGTCACGCTCAAGGCCACGGTGAAGAACACCGGTACGGCCGCGTCCGACGCGACGGACGTCGGCTTCTACCTGTCCGGCCAGAAGGTCGGCACCGCGCCGGTCGGCGCGATCGCCGCGGGCGCCTCGACGTCGGTGTCCGCCTCGATCGGGACACGGAGCGCCGGGACGTACCAGCTCGCCGGCAAGGTCGACGAGGCCGGCAGCGTCCTGGAGCTGAACGAGAACAACAACGCCTACACGGACCCGGCGTCCCTGGTCGTCTCGCCCGTCGCGAGTTCCGACCTGGTCGCCTCGGCGGTGAGCTGGACCCCGGGCAACCCGGCGAGCGGCAACAACGTGTCGTTCAGCGTCACGGTCAGGAACCAGGGCACCGTCGCCTCGGGCTCCGGCTCGCACGGCATCACGCTCTCGCTGCTCGACGCGGACGACGCCGTCGTCAAGACGTTCACCGGCTCGGTCAGCGGCACGATCGCCGCGGGCGCCACCGCCGCACCGGTCACCCTCGGCTCGTGGACGGCCGCGAACGGCAGGTACACCGTCAAGACCGTCCTCGCCGACGACCCGAACGAGCTGCCGGTCAAGCGGGCCAACAACACGAGCACGACGCCGTTCTTCGTCGGCCGCGGCGCGAACATGCCCTACGACGCCTACGAGGCCGAGGACGGCGTCCTGGCCGGGGGCGCCACGATCGTCGGCCCGAACCGTACGATCGGCGACCTCGCCGGTGAGGCCTCCGGCCGGCGCGCGGTCAAGCTGGCGAGCACGGGCGCGAGCGTGGAGTTCACCACCAAGGCGAGCACCAACACCCTCGTGACGCGGTTCGCCATACCGGACGCCTCCGGCGGCGGCGGGATCAACGCGACGCTGGACGTCTACGTCAACGGGACGTTCCTCAAGGCGATCGACCTGACCTCGCACTTCGCCTGGCTGTACGGCGACGAGACCAACCCGAACAACGCGCCGAGCTCGACGCCCCGGCACATCTACGACGAGGCGCACGTGATGCTCGGCACCACGGTTCCGCCCGGCAGCAGGATCCGGCTGCAGAAGGACGCGTCAAACACGGCCGCGTACTACTCGATCGACTTCATCGACACCGAGCAGGTCTCCCCGATCGCCAACCCCGACCCGAGCAGGTACGCGGTGCCCGCCGGGTTCACCCAGCAGGACGTGCAGAACGCCCTGGACAAGGCCCGGCAGGACCCGAACCTCGTCGGCGTCTACCTGCCCGCGGGCACGTACCAGACGTCGAGCAAGCTCCAGGTGTACGGCAAGGCGATCAAGATGGTCGGCGCGGGCCCCTGGTACACGCAGTTCCAGGCGCCGACCGGCCAGGAGAACACCGACGTCGGCATCCGGGCCGACGCGTCGGCGAACGGCTCGACGTTCTCCGGGTTCGCCTACTTCGGCAACTACACCTCGCGCATCGACGGGCCGGGCAAGGTGTTCGACCTGCAGAACGTCGCGAACGACACGATCGACAACATCTGGGTCGAGCACATGGTCTGCATGTACTGGGGCAACAACACCGACCACATGACGATCACCAACGACCGGATCCGCGACACCTTCGCCGACGGCGTCAACATGACCAACGGCAGCTCGGACAACCTGGTGTCCAACGACGAGGCCCGCGCGACCGGTGACGACAGCTTCGCGCTGTTCGCCGCGACCGACTCCGGCGGCACCGGCGAGAAGAACAACGTCTTCCAGAACCTCACGGCGATCCTGCCGTGGCGCGCGGCGGGCGTCGCCGTGTACGGCGGTCAGGACAACACCGTCAAGAACGTCTACATCGCCGACACGCTGACCTACTCCGGCATCACGATCAGCTCGCTCGACTTCGGCTACCCGATGGAGGACTTCGGGCCGGACCCGACGACGTTCGGCAACATCTCGATCGTCCGGGCCGGCGGCCACTTCTGGGGCGCGCAGACCTTCCCGGGCATCTGGATGTTCTCGGCCTCGAAGCAGTTCCGCGCGATCCGGGTCAACGACGTCGACATCGTCGACCCGACGTACTCGGGGATCATGTTCCAGACCGACTACAGCGGCGGCCGGGCGCTGAACCCGGTCACCGACACGGTCCTGACCAACGTCACCATCACCGGCGCGCACAAGAGCGGCGACGCGTACGACGCCAAGTCCGGCTTCGGCATCTGGGCGAACGAGCTGCCCGAGGCGGGCCAGGGCCCGGCGGTCGGCTCGGCCACCTTCAACAACCTCAAGCTGAGCGACAACGCCGTCGACATCCGCAACACGACGTCGACGTTCACCATCAACGTCCAGTAAGGGGAGGCGGACGGCCCCGGCACCTTTCGAGGCGCCGGGGCCATGCGCCTGCCGGCGATCGCTGTACCGATGAGGGATCGAGGGCCCGGCGGTGCGCCGGACGCGGCGTGGAATGGTGGCCGTGCCGCCCCGGCCAGTGAAATGATCAATAGGACATGCCGCACCCGTTTTCGCGCCCGATGTCGCGATTCATAGGATGTGGTCAATCCGGCCCTTGACCTCGGAGGGGTTATGAGCATTGTCGGCACGCGCGTCGTGCGTACCGAGGATCCGCGCCTGCTCACCACCGGCGCGCGCTATCTCGAAGATCTCCGGCTGCCCGAGCTCCAGGGCGCGGCCTACGCAACGTTCGTGCGAAGTCCGATGGCCCACGCGCGGATCACCGGCATCGACGTCTCCGCGGCACTCGAGGAACCCGGTGTGGTCGCCGTGCTGACCGCGGACGACCTCGACGACCTCCCGGAGCCCTCGGCCGGCGCGGAACCCCTGCTCGCCAAGGACGTCGTGCGCTTCGTCGGCGAGCCGGTCGCGATCGTCCTCACCGAGGAGCACTACCAGGGTGAGGACGTCGCCGAGCTGGTCAGCGTCGACTACGACGAACTGCCCGCCGTCGTCGGCATCCCGCAGGCCCTCACCGACGAGACGCTGCTCTTCCCCGACAAGGGCACGAACGTCCTCGCCAAGGGCGGCGCGAAGGAGTTCGACGACGAGGCCTTCGCCGGCTGCGAGGTCGTCGTCGAGCGCACGATCGTCAACCAGCGCGTGGCCGCGGCCCCGCTGGAGGTCCGGGCGGCCGCCGCGCGGTGGGCCGACGACCGGCTGACGCTCTGGTCCAGCACGCAGAACGTCCACGGGGTCCGCGACGAGCTGACCGGGCGGCTCGGCCTCGGCAAGGAGGCGGTCCGGGTCATCGCGCCGGACGTCGGCGGCGGCTTCGGCGCCAAGATCGGCGCCGACCGGGAGACGGTCGTGGTCGGCTGGGCCGCGCGCCGCACCGGCCGGCCGGTGCGCTGGGTCGAGACGCGCAACGAGAACCTCATGGCCATGTCGCACGGCCGCGGGCAGCTGCAGACCGTCACGATCGGCGGCGGTCGCGACGGCCGCGTCCAGGCCTACCGGCTCGACATCGTGCAGGACTGCGGCGCGTACGTCCGCATGGGCGGCATGCTGCCGTTCCTGACGATGCTCATGGCCACCGGCGTGTACGACCTGCCGCGCGTCGAGACGGCCTTCCGCAGCGTCGTGACCAACACGACGCCGATCGGCGCCTACCGCGGCGCGGGCCGTCCGGAGGCCACCGCCGCGATCGAGCGGGCGATGGACCTGTTCGCCGCCGAGATCGGCATGGACCCCGCCGAGGTCCGCCGGCGCAACTTCGTCGCGCCCGACAAGTTCCCCTATCAGACGCCGACCGGGGCGACCTACGACACCGGCGAGTACGCCAAGGCGCTGGACACCGTGCTGGAGGCCGCCGGCTACGACGAGCTGCGCGCCGAGCAGCGGCGCCGCCGTGAGCGCGACGACCCGATCCAGCTCGGCATCGGCGTCTCGGCCTACGTGGAGATCACCGGAGGCGGCCCGGAGGCGGGCGAGACCGCCCGGGTCTCGGTGCACCCCGACGGCACGGTCACCGTCTGGACCGGCAGCTCGCCGCACGGGCAGGGCCACGCGACCGCCTGGGCGATGCTCGTCCAGGACGAGCTCGGCATCCCGATGGACCGCATCACCGTGCGGCACGGCGACACCGACGTGCTGACCGAGGGCGTCGGCACCTTCGGCTCCCGGTCCCTCCAGCTCGGTGGCACCGCCGTGCACAACGCGGCCGTGGAGATCAAGGAGCGGGCGCGCGAGCTGGCCGCCGAGGAGATGGAGGCCGACCCGGCCGACCTCGTACTGGATCTGGAGAGCGGCACGTGGACGGTACGCGGCGTGCCGGGCCGGGGGGTGCCCTGGGCGCAGCTCGCCGAGCGCGCCGGGCCGGACGGGCTGTCCGCCGACACGACGTTCGCCACGGACCAGTCGACGTTCCCGTTCGGCGCGCACGTCGCGGTCGTCGAGGTCGACATGGAGACCGGCCGGCCACGGCTCGTACGGCACGTGACCGTCGACGACGCCGGACCGGTGGTCAACCCGATCCTCGCCGAGGGCCAGCGCCACGGGGGCATCGCCCAGGGCGCCGCGCAGGCCTTGTTCGAGGAGGTCGCCTACGACGAGTACGGCAACCCGGTGACCGCCACGCTGCTCGACTACACCTTCATCAGCGCCGCCGAGCTGCCGAGCTTCGAACTGGTGCCGATGGAGACGCCCACGACGGTGAACCCGCTGGGCGTGAAGGGCATCGGCGAGGCCGGGACCATCGGCTCCACGCCCGCCGTGCAGAGTGCCGTCGTGGACGCGCTCGGCCACCTCGGGGTACGGCACATCGACATGCCCGCCTCACCCGAACGCGTCTGGACCGCGATCAACGAAGCGAGGACCGCCCAGTGAACGTGACGATCACTGTCAACGGCGAGAAGACCAGCCACGAGGTGGAGGACCGCACGCTGCTGGTCCACCACCTGCGGGACGTGGTCGGCCTCACCGCGACCAACGTCGGCTGCGACACCAGCACCTGCGGTGCGTGCACCGTGCTGGTCAACGGCGAGTCGGTCAAGTCGTGCACCGTGCTCGCGGCGCAGGTCGACGGCGACGAGGTGCAGACGCTCGAGGGCCTGGGCGGCGACGATGGCGAGATGGGCCCGGTGCAGCGCGCCTTCCGGGAGCACCACGCACTGCAGTGCGGGTTCTGCACCCCCGGCATGGTGATGGCCGCGACGTCGCTGCTGCGCGAGAACCCGCACCCGAGCGAGGACGAGGTGCGGGCGGCCCTGAAGGGCAACCTGTGCCGGTGCACCGGTTACCACAACATCGTCCGGGCGATCATGTCGGCCGCCGAGAGCACGGAGGGTGCGCGATGATCCCCCCGAAGTTCGACTACCGGCGCGCGGGTTCGGCGGAAGAGGCGGTGAGCCTCCTCGCCGAGTACGGCGACGAGGCCAAGATCCTGGCGGGCGGGCACTCGCTGCTACCACTGATGAAGCTGCGCCTCGCGCAGCCCGAGTACCTCATCGACATCGGCCGCGTCCACGAGTTGTCCTACATCCGCGGCGAGGCCGACCACATCGCGGTCGGCGCGCTCACCCGCTACCACGACCTGGAGCACTCCGAGCTGCTCGCGGCGGAGCTGCCGCTGCTCGCGCACGCCTCGGGCAAGGTCGGTGACCCGCAGGTACGGCACCGCGGCACCATCGGCGGCTCGCTCGCGCACGGCGAGTCCGCCTCGGACGTGCCCGCCGTCGTCCTGGCGCTGGACGGCACGCTGGTCGCCTCGGGCCCGTCGGGCGTACGTGAGATCCCGGCGAGCGAGTTCTTCCTGGGCCCGTTCGAGACGGTCCTGGAGCCCGACGAGCTGCTCACCGAGATCCGCCTGCCCCGCCCGGCCTCACCCGGCTGGTCGTTCCAGAAGCTGACGAGCCGGGCCATCGACTGGGCCATCGTGGCGGTGGCGGTCCAGGGATCGTCGGTCGGACTGGTCAACATGGGCTCGACGCCGCTGCGGGCGACCGCGACGGAGCGGGCGCTGGCCGAGGGCGCCTCGATCGCGGACGCTGCGGCCCAGGCGGCCGAGGGCACCTCGCCGTTCGCCGACCGCAACGCGAGCCCGGACTACCGCAAGCACCTGGCCCGCGTCCTGACCCGCCGCGGCCTGGAGGAGGCGGCCGGGCGCGCGAGCTGATCAGAGCCAGCCGCGGCGCTTGAACAGCAGGTAGGCCACGATCGAGGCGGCCAGCATCAGGATCAGGGCGAACGGATAGCCGCCCACCCAGTGCCGCTCCGGCATGTGGTCGAAGTTCATGCCGTACACCGTGCCGACGAACGTGGGAGCGAAGAAGACCGCCGCCCATGCGGAGATCTTCTTCAGCTCCTCGTTCTGCGCGTAACTCGCCTCGGTCAGGCGCTTGACCTCCTCGTTCTGCGCCTGGCCGATGAGCGTCGACTTGATCGTGAGCACGGTCCGGTAGAACTCGATGACGCCCTGGAGGTACTCCTGCTCGCTGTCGGCCATGTCGCGCACGCGACCGAGCTGGTCGGCCGCGTCGGCCACCAGCGGGCGGCCGGCGGATGAGATCCTCGTGAGGGCCTTCATCCGCCCGTAGATCGCGGCTCCGAGCGCACCCATGGTCCGTACGGCGAGCAGGCCGTGCCGGGCGCGGAACAGCTCGGTGAGGAACTCCTCCGGGTCACCGACCTGCCCGCCGGTGACCCGCTGTTCGAGCCGCCAGACGTCCTTGGTGACCGTCTCGACGTACTCCTCCTGGCTGCGGATCACGGCCGAGACGATCGCGTGCGACAGCTCCCACGACGAGGAGGGGCGCAGCCGGCCCGCCCGGATCCGGCGCAGCACGGCGCCGGTCTCGCGCAGCGCGGCCTCCGGGGGCACCGCCGGATTGACCGGGCCGTGCACGGTGACCAGGTAGTTCTTGCCGATGAACTGGTCGAGCTCGACGTAGTGCACGTGGCCGCGCTCGCCGCGTTCGGGCGTGTGCAGGACGACGAAGACGTGGTCGGGATAGGCGTGCATCTTGGGTACGCGGTTGCGCTCGACGCACTCACGCACCGCCATGGGGTGGAAGCCGAACACCTCCGACAGCGCGTGGGCGGCCTCCTCGTCGCATGCCGGGATGTCGACCCAGACCAGCCCCTCCTCGCCGCGGAGCAGGGCCGGCAGCTCCTCGGCGCGGCGATCCTCGGCCCCGTCCCCGGTGATCAGGCGAACGCGCATCCGGATCACGCTCCTTCGACCCCGCCGTCCCCATGCCCGATCATGCCAAGCACGTTTCGGTACCGGTAGGACGGGTCGGCCTGGCGTGCGGTTCAACGCTCCAGTTCGGCCCGTACGCCCAGCAGGCGGACCGGCCGGTCCGGGGTGAAGCCGTCGAGGGCGTCGAGCGCGGCACGCTCGAACGCGTCCGTCTCGGCGGTCGGCGCGGGCGGCGTCCGGCCGTGCGTCCGGGTCGTGAACGGCGCGTACCGCACCTTGACCACGATCCGGACGGCCCGGCGCCCGTCGGCGGCGACCTCCTCGGCGACCCGCCGCGCGAGCCGCGCCACCTCCGCGCGTACCTCGGCCCAGTCGTCGAGGTCACGCTGGTAGGTGGTCTCCCGGCCACGCGAGTGCGCGACGTGCGGCGCGGCGCTCACCGGCGAGGAGTCCTCGCCCCGTGCGATCCGGACCAGCCACGGCCCGGTCGCCGGGCCGAACCGCGCGGCCAGCGCGTCCGGGTCGGTCTCGGCGAGCCCCCGCACGGTGCCGATGCCCAGCGCGGCGAGCCGCCGGGCGGTCTTGCGCCCGATCCCCCACAGCGCGTCGCACGGCCGGTCGCCGAGCACGTCGAGCCACGTCTCGCCGGTCAGCCGGAAGACCCCGCCGGGCTTGCCGAACCCGGTGGCGACCTTCGCCTGGAGCTTGTTGCCCCCGATCCCCACGCTGCAGTCGAGGCCGGTCGCCGCGTGGACGCGACGGCGGATCTCGCGGGCGTCCGCCTCCGGGTCATCGGTGTCGACGGCCAGGAACGCCTCGTCCCAGCCGAGCACCTCGACGACCGCGCCGTACGCCCGCAGGACCGCCATCACCTCCGCGGACGCCGCCTCGTACACGGGCCGGTCGACCGGCAGGAACACCGCGCCGGGGCAGCGTCGCGCGGCCGTACGGAGGGGCAGCCCGGAGTGCACGCCGAACGTCCGCGCCTCGTAGGAGGCCGTGCTGACCACGCCCCGCTTGGCCGGGTCACCGTCGCCGCCGACGACGACCGGAAGGCCGCGCAGCTCCGGGCGGCGCAGCACCTCCACCGCGACCAGGAACTGGTCGAGGTCGACGTGCAACACCCACGGGGCCACACTCCATCTTCACCCGAGAGTGTCGACACTGACCTGCCACAGGCGCTCCGCCGCCTCCGGGTCGAGGGCGTAGGCCGCGACGCCGAAGCGTGTGCCGGGCCGGTTGGGCCCGGCCTCCTCGCAGTCCTCGAAGTAGCGCCCGCTCACCCCGTCGAGCAGCGGGGAGGCCGCCACGAGCACGGACGTCGCGGCGCCCTGCTCGGGGGTCTTCCACTGCGAGGCGCCGGCGCCCGCCTCGGCGCGGAGTCGCTCGATCTCCTCGTCGCTGACGTGGCGTTGCAGGTTGGTACGGATGCTGCCCGGCGTCAGGGCGTTGACGGCGATGCCGTCGCCGGCCCAGCGCCGGGTCGCCTCCACCGCGAACAGGACGTTGGCCGTCTTGGACTGGCCGTACGCGGACCAGGGCTCGTACGCGCGCTCGCGGAAATGGATGTCGTCGAAGACGACCGGCGACCGCAGGTGCGCGCTGGAGCTGACGGACACGACGCGGGCGCCTCCGGCGGCGGCGAGCGCCCCGTGCAGGCCGGTGGTCAGGGTGAAATGGCCGAGGTGGTTGGTGGCGAACTGCAGTTCCCAGCCCTCGGGCGTGCGCGTCTCCGGCGCGGCCATGACGGCGGCGTTGTTCACGAGCATGTGCAGCGGGCCCTCCCAGGCGGCGGTGAAGCGCCGCACCGAGGCCTGGTCGGCGAGGTCGAGGTCGGCGACCAGGACCTGCTTGTTGCCGGTGGTCGCGATGATGTCCTCGGCGGTGCGCTCCCCGGCGTCGCGGCGCCGGACCGCGAGCGTGACCTCCGCTCCGGCGCCGGCCAGCGCCCGCGCGGTCTCGATGCCGATGCCGGACGCGCCGCCGGTGACGACGGCGCGGCGGCCGGTGAGGTCCACGCCGTCCAGCACCTCGGCGGCCGTGGAGGCGAAGCCGAAGGGCGTGGTGATGCGTGTCGTCATGATCTTTCCGTCTCCCCGGGTCCTGCGATGCGGGGACCCGGCCGGTAGGATGTGAACCGGAGGAACCTCCGAATGACTCCGACTCTAAGCGGAGGATCCTCCATTTACAAACTCGCGCCATCCGAGGAGGAGCCGTGCCACCCACCGGCCCCCGACCGCTGCGCGCTGACGCCCAGCGCAACCGCGACCGCCTCCTCGACGCCGCCGCGCACGCCTTCTCGAAGGCCGGCGGGGCGGAGGTCACCCTCGACGCGATCGCCAAGGACGCGGGCGTCGGCATCGGCACGCTGTACCGGCACTTCCCCACCCGCGAGGCGCTGGTGGAGGCCACCTACCGCAAGGAGCTCGCGCGCCTGTGCGACGCCACGTCGGAGCTGCTGGCGAGCCTGCCCCCCGACGAGGCCCTGCGCACCTGGATGGACCGCTTCGTCGACTACATGACCGCCAAGCGCGGCATGGCCGACGCCCTGCGCGCCGTCATCGCCTCCGGCGGCAACCCGTTCGCCGAGAGCAAGGCCCGCCTGACGGAGGCCGTCACGACGCTCACGCGGGCCGGGGCCGCCGTCGGCCGGATACGGCCCGACGTCGACGCCGCCGACGTGGTGGCGAGCCTCGGCGGCGTCTCCCTGATGGCCGCGGAGCCCACCCAGCGCGAGCAGGCCGGCCGGATCCTCGACCTGCTGATGGACGGCCTCCGCTACGGCGCACGGGGCACGGCCGGCGAGTCCGGCCCGTAGCGAACTGACGCGCCGGCCGTCAGCCGGTTGCCTCGCGGGTGAAGCGGGCGGCGGGCGCGCCGGTCAGGTGGCCGGCGGGCAGCCGGCGTCCGCACAGGAGCACGGCCAGGTCCTGGGCGGCCCCGGTGACCGGCTCCCCCGAGCCGTACGACCAGTCGATGTCGTCCGCGCGCAGTTGGACGCCGTCCAGGTCGACGCCGAACCACTTCAGGCCCTTCTCGGTGGCCAGGCCGCTCAGGACGAGGCGCAGGCGCGCCTCGGGGACCTTCCGGTCGAGACCGAGCGGCACCGTGACGTCCAGCCCGTGGACGACGTCGTGGGTGAGCGCCGCACCGTACCCACCGCGCGGCGGCTTCCACGGGTGCTCGGCGTTGTCCTTCAGCACCGCGGTCAACTCCTCGGCCGGCAGCACGGCCGTGTCGCGGCGGGCGGCGCGGTCCAGCATCCGGTCGAAGCTCCCCCTCGCCCGGACCAGCCCGAAGATCACCTTTGGGACCGAGTAGCGGAACGCCATCGTCATGTGCGCCACGACCTCGCGCACCCGCCAGCCGGCGCACAGGGAGGGCGCGTCCCACGCGTCGGCGGGCAGGCCCGCGAGCACGGCGGCCAGCTCACGGCGTTCCTCCGCGATCCACCCGCGGATCTCGCGGATCTCGCTCATCGGTTCCCGACCTCCCACGCCGCCACCAGACGCTTGGGCGCGCGGGAGCGCCAGGCGAGCTCGACCAGCCGGCCGAGCAGGTCCTCTTCCACTTCGCCCAGGTCCAGCTCGACGCCGATGACCTTGTCGAAGCGCCGCAGCTCGGTGAGGACCGGGTGCTCGGCGACCAGCGCGGGCACCTGCTCGGCCGGCACGGACACGCCCGCGTGGCCGTTCGGCAGCAGCCCGGCGAAGCCCTTGCCGCGCACCTTGAAGTCCACCAGCCGAAAGTGGGTGCCCTGCTCCGTCTCGGGGAGGGCGAGCGCCAGTCGGCGCAGATCGTCGAGGTCGGCCATTGCCGTCTCCTCCGTTGTCTCGGGTTCTGCGGTACGTCCCACCGACGAACGGGCCGGGCGCCGAAGGACCGCCTCAGGCCGAAATCTCGGCGAGCCGGCGGCCGAGATAGCGCCTCTCGGTGTCGGTGGTGGTCAGATCCAGCGCCGCACGGTAAGCCGCCGCGGCCTCGTGCGTACGGTCCAGCCGGCGGAGCAGGTCGGCGCGGGTCGCGGGCAGCAGGTGGTATCCGGCCAGGGCACCCGACGCCTCGATCCGCTCCACCAGCGCCAGGCCCGCCCGCGGTCCGTGGGCCATGCCGACCGCCACCGCGCGGTTCAGCTCCACGACCGGGGTGGGCACGAGCCGGGCGAGCCGTCCGTAGAGGGCGGCGATCTGGGGCCAGTCGGTGTCGGCCGGGTCGGCGGCCGTGGCATGGCAGGCAGCGATGGCGGCCTGTACCTGGTAGCGGCCCGGCGCGCCGCGCCGGAGCGCGCCGTCGAGCAGGGCCACACCCTCCTCGATCTCGGCGGCGTCCCAGCGGCGGCGGTCCTGGTCCTCCAGTGTCACCAGGTCGCCGGCGGCGTCGAGGCGGGCGGCGCGGCGAGCATCGTGCAGCAGCATGAGGGCGAGCAGGCCGACGGCCTCCGGCTCGTCCGGCATCAGCGCGACCAGGACGCGGGCCAGCCGGATCGCCTCCGCGCTGAGGTTCCGGCGCATCAGGTCGGCCCCGGCCGTCGCGGAGTAGCCCTCGTTGAACAGCAGGTACAGCACGACCAGGACGGTGTGGAGGCGTTCGGGCAGCAGGTGCGCAGGGGGTACCCGATACGGGATGCCGGCGTGGCGGATCTTCTGCTTGGCCCGTACGAGCCGCTTGGACATCGTCGCCTCACCGACGAGGAACGCCCGTGCGATCTCGGCGGTCGTCAGCCCCGCCAGCGTGCGCAGGGTGAGGGCGACCTGCGCCTCGGACGCCAGCGCGGGATGACAGCAGGTGAACATCAGGCGCAGCCGGTCGTCGGGCAAGCCCCCGTCGTCGGCGGCCTCGCCGGGTTCGGTCAGGGACAAGGCGGCGACCTCCCGTAGCTTGGCGGCGCCGACCGCCTCGCGACGCAGCCGGTCGACGGCGCGGTTGCGCGCCGTGGTGGTCAGCCACGCGCCGGGCCGCCGGGGGATCCCGTCGCGCGGCCAGCGCCGCAGGGCGAGCGCGAAGGCGTCCTGCGCGCACTCTTCGGCGAGGTCCCAGTCGCCGGTGACCCGGATCAGCGTCGCGACGACCTGGCCCCACTCGTCGCGGAAGGCCCGGTCGACGGCGGCCTCGACCTCGGTCGTCATCGCTGCCGGACGGGCCGGACCTCGATGGTCCCGTAGCCGGCGGCCGGATGCTTCGCGGCGATCTCCAGCGCCTCGTCCATGCCGGCGCAGTCGATGAGGCAGAACCCGCCTATCTGCTCCTTCGTCTCGGCGAACGGCCCGTCGGACAGCAGCACGGTGTCGTCGCGCACGCGTACGGTCGTGGCCTCGGACGGCGGCCGCAGCCCGCCCCCGTCGCGCACGACGCCCCGGCGCAGCATCTCCTCGCTCCAGCCGCCGCAGCCGTCCTCGGCGTGCTCGGCCGCGGACTCGTCACCGCAGATCAACAACAGGTACTTCACGGATCCTCCTCATGCCGCCTCACCTCGTACGACGAACGGAAACCCCCGTAAGGGACATGGGCCGCGGACATCAGCTCGAATCGGCGCGGTCGAGCAGCTCGTGGATCAGGCCGACGACCTCGCCGGGGGTGAACTCCATGGCGTTCTCGCCGACGCTGATCTCGAACGCGCACCGGCGCGGGTCCGGGAGCGAGCGCACGCGCGGGAAGAGCTGCACGCCCGTCTCGGCGAGCAGCGCGGCACCGGCCCGCTCGACCGCCTCCTTCGGCGCCGGCAGGTGGATGTGGAACAGGGGCGTCTGCGGCGGGTCCGGGCACGTACGGGCGGCACCGTCGGCGTTGACGGCCGCGGCGATGGCGAGCGCGTGCTCGCGGAAGACCGGCATGCGCGGCGGGATCGTGTCGAGGCCGGCGAGCGCGGTCAGCGCGAGCGGCCACGCGTCGGGAATCGCGCCGCCGAGGCGGGTACGCCACACGCCGGCGGCGGCGATCGTGGCCGCGTCACCGGCCAAGACGGCACCGCGCGTGCCCTGGAGGCTCTTGTAGAGCGAGATGTAGACCGTCTCGAACAGGCCGGCGATCTCCTCGAACGGACGGCGGTAGTATGTCTGGGCCTCCCACAGGCGGGCACCGTCCAGGTGGGGCGCCGCGCCGCCGGCCCTGGCGACCGCGACCTGCTCGGCGAGGTCGTCCCACTCGGGGAGCAGGCCGCCGAGGTCGCGCTGCGGCAGTTCCCAGAGCACCGCGGCGAGCGGCTCGCCGATCGCCGCGAGGTCGGTGGCGGTCATCAGGGTGTTCGGGTCACCGGCGCGGTGGAGCCACAGGCCGTGTACGACGTTGTAGCCCTGCTTCTCCCACTGCTCGAGGTGGCAGAGCGGGTGCGCGGCGAACCCGCGCCGCCCGCTCCGTGCGGCGTGCACCCGCAACGCGACCTGCTGAGCCATCGTGCCGCTCGGGAAGAACAGCGCGGCCTCCTTGCCCAGCAGCCCGGCGAGGCGGCGCTCCAGTACCGCCATCGGGCCGTCGGGCCCGTCGGGTGGCGTGTCGGCGTCCACCAGGTCGAGCAGGCCCTCGAGCACGACGCGGGGCCGCCGGCGGATCGGCGCGTGCAGGAACAGCGATCGCCGGATCTCCGGAGTCGTCGCGGTCACCCCGGCCTGCTCAGGATTCGCGCCAGTGGGCGGCGGGCCCGGGCCAGGGCGGCGGGGCGGGCCACCCCGCGGAGGCGCCGCCTCGGCCGGTGAGCCAGGCCAACAGCTCGTGGCCGGGCGCGCTGATCTCCGGGCCGTCGCCGAGGCGCACGTCCACGTCGAGGTCGGTGGCGCGGACGCGGCCGGCGGCCAGGCCGCCGTCGAGCCGGATGGCCTCGAGCGTCTCGGTCAGTTCCCACCGGACGTACGCCGGCGACCAGTCGGTGTGGCGGTAGCCGAAGTCCAGGTCGAGGTGGTGCGCCTCGACCTCCCGCCAGCGGCGGTACAGGACGTACCAGGCCGGGTGCGTCCAGCCCGAGCGGGCCGCGACCGTGGACCGCCACGCGGTCGCGGGCAGCGTGGCGGCCTGGAGGGCGAACCGCTCGACCGCGACGCGCAGTTCGGCGCGCAGCTCGGCCGCGGGACGGCCGGAGTTGGCCTCGATGCCGGTGTCGCGCACCCGGTCGTCCGGGTACTGCCGGATCATCGCGCCCGTCCGGGCCCATTCGAGCAGGTTCCAGCACGAGTCGGCGTTGCGGGCGAGGTGCGCGACCACGTGCCCGCGGGTCCAGCCGGGCAGCCGCGACGGGGCGCGCAGGTCGTCGTCGGTGAGCTTGTCCACGGTCGCCGTCAGCCGCGCGCTCGCGGCCTCGACCTCCGCCAGGGTCGCGCGTACGTCGTCCATCGCCTCTCCTCCCGCAGGGGCCGGTCCCCCAGAATCATCGCGCCTTCCGGCACCGACGCCCACATCGGCCTCCCGGCGGGCGCAGGGCCCGGGGAGATGGCGTTACTCAACCGTTACTTGTTACCGGCTGGTCAATTTCTCGTGACAGGGTTAATTTACTGGTCAGTAACCGTCCTGTGATCTGCTTCACAGCCTCGGCACGCCGTCCCCTGCTCCCCCTCGCCCCCGGGAGGATCCGTGCTGCCCCGCCGCGCACTACGGTCGCTGCTCGTCGCCGCCACCGCCCTGCTGGGCACGACGCTGCTCGGCCCCGTCGCCCAGGCCACCGACCCCGTCGACGCCGCGAAGGCCCTCGCCGCACCCGGCGTGCCGGGCGCGAACGACTGGTCGTGCCGGCCGAGCGCCGCCCACCCGCGACCGGTCGTCCTCGTGCACGGCACGTTCGCCGACGGCACCGTGAACTGGATCGCCGACTCTCCCGCCCTCGCGTCGCGGGGCTACTGCGTGTTCGCCCTGACGTACGGGGCGAAGGCCGGCGTCCCGGTGCTGCGGGCGATCGCGCCCGTGGCCGACTCGGCCGCGCAGCTGTCCACGTTCGTCGACGGCGTCCTCGCGGCCACCGGCGCGTCGCAGGTCGACATCGTCGGGCACTCGCAGGGCGGCATGATGCCGCGCTACTACCTGAAGTTCCTCGGCGGCGCGGCCAAGGTGCACACGCTCGTCGGCCTGGCGCCCTCCAACCACGGCACCACGCTCGACGGCCTGGCGGTGCTGGCCGCGCAGTTCCCGGGCGCGACCGACGTCCTGAACTCCGCCTGCCCCGCCTGCGCCGACCAGGTCGTCGGATCGGACCTGCTCACCCGGCTGAACTCCGGCGGCGACACCGTGCCCGGCGTGAGCTACACCGTGATCGCCAGCCGGTACGACGAGGTCGTCACGCCGTACTCCGGCCAGTTCCTCAGCGGCGGCGGCGTGCACAACGTGACGCTGCAGAACCTGTGCGCCACCGACGTCTCCGAGCACATCGCGATGGCCTTCGACCCGGTCGTGCTGCACGAGACCGAGAACGCCCTGGACCCGGCGCACGCCTCGCGGACCACCTGCCTGTCACACGGCTGAACCACCATCGGCCCCGCCAGACGGAGGCCGGGGATCCCGCCCCCGGGTCCCCGGCCTCCGTCACACCACGCTCAGGTGATCCAGCCGCCCTCCCGCGCCCGCTCAAGCGCCTCGTGCGCGCCCGGGGTGTCGAGCATCTCCAGCCCACGGATCGCCCAGAACCGCACCGAGTCGTCGTCGCTCTCCAGCTCACCGGCCAGCACGTCCAGCGCGCGCGGCGACCGCGCCTCGGAGATCAGCTCCAGGAGCCAGCAGCGCAACTCGTCGTCCGGTTCTCGTCCGAACTCGGCGATGAGCTCGTCCACGTACGCGTCCGCATGCTCACGCAGGAAGTCGAAGCCGTGCGTCCGGAGCCGCGCGTCCGGGCTCCGCATCGACTCCAGCGCCTGCGTGAAGCGCCGGTTGGTCATCAGGTCGTCCTCGCGTCCACAACGAATTCGGGATACGGACGCATCGCATGGTAAACGCCGGATACGACATTCCCGGCCGACGCCGCTCCGCTCTCAGAGCGGGGCGGACCAGTCGAGCGTGCGGACGACCTCTTCTTCGTCGGGGACGCCCGCGGGCCCGGTACCGGGCCGCCGGGCGGGTGCGCGGCTCGCCGTCAGCCGGGCGCTGGTGGCCGTGTTGAGCTCCACGCGAGGCCGCCGCAGCCGCTCGTACGCCTCCAGGGCCGCCTCCGTGGACGGCGCATCACGCAGCGCCTTGGCCAGCACGACCGCGTCCTCCATCGCCATGGAGGCGCCCTGCCCGGTCGCCGGGGAGGCGGCGTGCGCGGCGTCGCCGATGAGCAGGGTCCGCGCGGTACGCCAGCGCCCGCCCGGGGGCAGGTCCGAGGCGTTGGTGGCCATCAGCCGCTCGCCGGTGGCGGCGACGATGTCCGCGGCCACGGTGGCATCGGGCCGCAGCAGCGGCAGCAGGTGCTCGCGCCACGCCTCCGGCGAGCCGCCGGTGAGTTCCCCCGCGGTCAGCGCGGCCCCGGCGACCCGGGCGAACCAGTAGGTCTCTCCCGCGGGAGAGACGGCGTGGCCGAACGCGGCGGCGCTGCCGCGGATCATCTCGATCCGCTCGGGCTCGCCGAACGCGGTGGTGGTGTAGCCGTAGAAGACGCGCTGGCCGGCGTAGCGCGGTGGGCCGCAGTCCGGATCGACCACCGCGCGGGTGGCGGAGTTCAGTCCGTCGGCGGCGACGAGGAGGTCACCGGCGGCGCCGTCGCCGTCCGCGAAGCGCGCGACGACCTCGTCCGCCCCCTCGTCGACCGAGACGAGCCGCCGGCCGTGCCGTACGGGGATGCCGCGGCCGAGCACCTCGGCCCGCAGCGCCGCGCACAGTTCGGCACGCCGCAGGCAGCGGTAGCGGGCGAGCGGTTCGTCGTGGCGGCCCAACGGCACGGTGGCGAGCGCGGCGCCGTCGGTGCCGGTCACCCGCATGGAGGTGAGCGGGAAGCCCGCGTCCGCCACCGGGCGCGCGGCGTCGACCTGGGCCAGCGCGATCATCCCGTTGGTGGCGAGCGTGAGGAAGGCGCCGATGTCGTCGCCGCTCGCCGGGTGCGCCTCGTACACCGTCACCTCGGCACCGGCCTTGTGCAGGGCGAGTGCCGCCGAGAGCCCGCCGACACCGCCGCCGATCACCAGGATCCGCACCGATCCCCCTTCACGCCGCGTCCTGCGGCCAGTCTCTCAGGGCCCCGCGTGCCGGTGGGCGTCCCCGCCGCGATCCGGCACAACCGGTCTCTCAGCTCCGTACGGCGCGGTAGAACTCCGTGGCGTCCGGTTCCAGCGGGGTGTTGCCCAGGATCAGGTCGGCGGCCTTCTCCGCCACCATCATCACCGGCGCGTAGATGTTGCCGTTGGTGATGTACGGCATGACCGACGCGTCCACGACCCGGAGCCCGTCCAGGCCGTGGACCCGCATGCTGCCCGGGTCGACGACGGACATCGGGCCGGTGCCCATCTTGGCCGTGCACGAGGGGTGCAGGGCGGTCTCGGCGTCCCGCGCGACCCAGTCGAGGATCTCCTCCTCGCTCCGCACCCGCGGGCCGGGGGAGATCTCCCCGCCGTTGAACTCGTCCAGCGCCGGCTGGTTCAGGATGTCACGCGCGACGTTGATCGCCTCCACCCACTCGCGCCGGTCGTTCTCCGTGGACAGGTAGTTGAAGCGCAGCGCCGGGTGTTCCGCCGGATCGGTCGAGCGGATCTTCACCGACCCTCGCGTGTCGGCGTACATCGGGCCGACGTGGACCTGGTAGCCGTGGCCGCCGGCCGGCACCGAGCCGTCGTAGCGGATCGCGATCGGCAGGAAGTGGAACATCAGGTTCGGGTACGCGACCTCGTCGTTGCTCCGGACGAACCCGCCGCCCTCGAAGTGGTTGGTCGCGCCCGGCCCGGAGCGCAGGAACAGCCATTGCGCGCCGATGATGGGCCGCCGCCACTTCGCCAGCGCGGGCTGCACCGAGACCGGCCGCTTGCAGGCGTACTGGACGTAGACCTCCAGGTGGTCCTGGAGGTTCTCCCCGACCCCGGGCAGGTCGGCGACCACGTCGACGCCCAGGGCGCGCAGCTCGGCGGCGTTGCCGACGCCGGAGAGCTGGAGCAGCTGCGGCGTGTTGATGGACCCGCCGCACAGGATGATCTCCCCGCCGTACGCCTCGCGGCCCCGGCCGTACCGTACGCCCACCGCCCGATCCCCCTCGAAGAGGATCTTCGTGACGTGCGCCCGGGTCCGTACGGTGAGGTTGGGCCGGTTCATCACCGGGTGCAGGTAGGCGCGGGCGGCCGACAGCCGCCGGCCCCGGTGGACGTTGCGGTCGAACGGCGCGAAGCCCTCCTGCCGGTAGCCGTTGACGTCGTCCGTACGCGGGTAGCCGGCCTGCTCGGCGGCGGCGAAGAACGCCTCGAACAGCGGATTGACCGCCGGTCCGCGCTCCAGCACGAGCGGGCCCTCGTGGCCGTGCCAGGTCTCGTCGCCGGCCAGGCAGTTCTCCAGCCGCTTGAAGTAGGGCAGGCAGTGGGCGAAGTCCCAGTCCCGCATGCCCTCGTCGGCGGCCCACCGCTCGTAGTCCATCGGGTTGCCGTGCTGGAAGATCATCCCGTTGATGCTGCTGGATCCGCCGAGGACCTTCCCCCGGGCGTGGTAGATCCGCCGCCCGTTCATGTACGGCTCGGGCTCGGACTCATAGCCCCAGTCGTAGAACCGGCTGCCGATGGGGAAGGTCAGCGCGGCCGGCATGTGGATGAACACGTCCCAGCGGTAGTCCGGGCGGCCGGCCTCCAGCACCAGGACGGTGTTGCCGGCGTCCGCCGACAGCCGGTTGGCCAGCGCGCTGCCGGCCGACCCTCCCCCGACGATGACGTAGTCGTACCGCTCGCGGCTCACGACACCACCTCGGAGTCGTCCGGCCTCGTCCACGCCCGGCGGCGTACCGCCAGCATCACGCCGCCCACGACGACGATCAGCACGCTGGTCAGCAGCGCGCCCCACTGGTAGTACCAGTGGTCGGTGCCGTAGACCGCGCCGCGCGGCCAGAACAGGTTGACGACCATGGCGACGCCGTACAGGACGGCGAAGGCGTTGACGACGAGCCCGAACCGGCCCATCCGGAAGTACGGCCCGTGGCCGGGTCCCGGCCACGCTCCACGCAGCCGCCGGAGCAGCATCGGCCCGGTCACCATCAGGTACGGGATGTAGAACAGGATGATCGCGGTCGAGGTGAGCACGAAGAACGCACGCTGGTTGCCGATGTTGATCAACAGCACGACGATCGTGAGCACGCCCGTGACCAGCGCGGGCACGATCGGTGTCTTCGAGCGGGCCGAGACCCGCGAGAAGGACGCGCCGAACGGCAGCCGCCCGTCGCGGGCCATCGCGAAGATCATGCGGATGGCGGCGGTCTGCACGGCGAGGCAGCAGACCGTGATCGCGATGGCCGAGCAGACGAGGAAGGCGTCGCCGAGCGTGTTGCCGAGGGTGGACTTCAGCAGGTAGGGCATGCCCGAGACGCTGAGCTCCTTGGCGTGGATGTCGCCCACGGCCATCATGCCGACGAGCATCAGCAGGCCGCCGACGATGAAGGCGGCGGTGATGGCGCGGATGATCGCGCGGGGCGCGTGCCGCCGCGGCTCGACGGTCTCCTCGGCCAGCGACCCCGCGGTGTCGAAGCCGTAGAAGACGTAGGCGCTCATCAGCGAGGCCACCAGGAAGGCGCCGAGGTAGCCGGCCGAGTGGCCCGCGCCGGCACCACTCGTCTGCAGCACCACCTGCGGGCCGCGCTTGATGTGCACCGCCAGCGCGACGATCAGCAGGATGATGCCGCCGAGCTCGACCGTGACGCCGAAGTTGTTGATCTTGGCCATCACCCGGACGCCGACGATGTTGATGATCGTGGTGAAGACGACGAGGCCCAGGGCGAGCACGATGGCGTTCTTCGCGCCGCCCGGCGTGGAGGTCGCGCCGATGTCCGCGGCGCCGCCCACGATCTGGAAGCCCGACCAGACCTGCGGCAGGATGATCTGGTACGCCACGGCCACCGCGGCGGCGGTGACCACCGCTCCGATGACCATGATCCAGCCGGCGAACCACGAGGTCACCGGCCGTGCGATCTGCTTGGACCACTGGTAGACCGACCCGGCGAGCGGGTACTGGCCGGCCATCTCGGCGAAGCAGAACGCCACGGCCAGCTGTCCCAGGAAGACCAGCGGCCAGGTCCAGATGAACGCCGGGCCGCCCGATCCGAAGCCGAAGAAGAACAGCTGGAAGACCCCGGTCATGATCGAGATGTAGCTGAACCCGGAGGCGAAGCTGGAGAACGACCCGAGGGACCGTTCCAGCTGCTGTTTGTAGCCGAACCCGGCGAGGTCGGCGCTGTCGGAGTCGTCGCGTTGGTGGTTGACGGGGAGTGATTCGCCATGGACGGCCATGGCCGGCTCCTTTGTTCGATCGACGCCCTTCAGCCGGAGAACCAGCGCGTCGGCTCGGGGGCGGTGTTGTGGTAGATGTGCTTCTTTTCCTGGTACTCCTCAAGGCCTGAAGGGCCGAGTTCCCGGCCGATCCCCGATTTGCCGAAGCCGCCCCACTCCGCCTGCGGAAGGTAGGGGTGGAAGTCATTGATCCAGACGGTGCCGTGCCGCAGCGCCGCCGCCACCCGCTGCGCCCGTCCGGCGTCGGCCGTCCAGACCGCTCCGGCCAGGCCGTAGCCGGTGTCGTTGGCGAGCCGTACCGCCTCTTCCTCGGTGCCGAACCGCTCGACGGTCACCACCGGCCCGAACACCTCCTCGCGGACGACCGCCATGTCCCGGGTGCAGTCGCCCAGCACGGTGGGGCGGAGGAAGAACCCGCCGGCCAGTGCCGGGTCGGCCGGGCGCGTGCCGCCGGCGAGCAGCCGCGCGCCGTCCGCGAGCGCGCGCTCGATGTGGCTCTCGACCTTGGCGCGGTGCGCGGCCGAGACGAGGGGCCCGCACTCGGTGCCGGGGTCCAGGCCGTCGCCGAGGCGGATCCGGTCGGCGCGGGCGGCCAGCTCCGCGACGAACCGGTCGTGGATCTCCTCCTGGAGGATCAGCCGCGCGCCGGCCGAGCAGACCTGGCCGGAGTGGAGGAAGGCGGCGGTGAGCGCGTAGTCCACCGCGGTGTCGAAGTCGGCGTCGGCGAACACGACGTTGGGGTTCTTGCCGCCGAGCTCCAGCGCCACGCGGCGTACGCCCCGCGCCGCGGCGGCCATGATCTCCTGTCCGGTGGACAGCCCGCCGGTGAAGGAGATCAGGTCGACGCCGGGGTGGGCGACCATGGCCCGCCCGACCGTGCCGCCGGCGCCGAGCAGGAGGTTGACGACGCCGGGCGGCACCGCCGCCTCCTCGACCAGTTCGACCAGCGCCACCGTGGTCAGCGGGGTGAGCTCGCTGGGTTTGAGCACGGTCGTGTTGCCGGCCGCGAGGGCGGGGGCGAGCTTCCACGACATCTGGAGCAGCGGGTAGTTCCACGGCGCGATGAGGGCGCAGACGCCGACCGGCTCATGGGTGATCCGGCTGACGACGTCCGGCCGGCCCGGATCGACGACGCGGCCGGCGTGGGTGCCGGCGAGACCGGCGTAGTAGCGGAACACCGCGGTGACGTCGTCGACGTCGGCGCGCCCCTCCCTCAGCGTCTTGCCCGTGTCGAGGCTCTCCGTACGGGCGATCGACTCGCGGTCGCGCTGGAGCAGGTCCGCGATCCGCGCGAGCGTACGGCCGCGCTCGGTGGCGGGCGTACGCGGCCAGGGGCCGGAGTCGAAGGCGGCGCGGGCGGCGGCCACCGCGCGATCGACGTCGTCGGCGGACGCCTCGGCCACGGTCTCCAGCACGGTCGCGTCGAAGGGATTCAGGGTCGTCGACGTCGCTCCGGAGGAGGAGTTCGCCCAGGCGCCGTCGAGGTAGAGCCGCTTGATGCCGAATTTCCTCTCGTTTATCCCTCCGCTCCCCTTGCGTACGTTTGTACATAAATGAGGTGGCCGCCGTCAATGCGCCCGCTGCGCGGCGGCGCGGGGTTTGGGAGACTGCTGACCTATGTCGACGGACGGGGACCTCGGCAGACGAGGGCGGGGGCCGACCGATCCGGCCCGCCGGGAGAAGATCGCGAAGGCGGCCATCGCGGTCGTGGCCGAACGCGGCGTCGAGGGCGTGACCCATCGCGCCGTCGCGGCGGCGGCGGGCGTGCCGCTGGGGTCGACGACGTATCACTTCGCGACCCTGGACGACCTGCTGGCCGTCGCCCTGCGCACGGCCGCCGACCACAACGTCGCCCGCCTGCGCGCCTGGGAGCGCGATCTGCCCGCCGACGCCGACCTCGCCGCAGCGCTCACCGACCTCGTGGTGCGCGGCCTCACCGAAGAACGCCCGCAGACCGTCGTGGAGTACGAGCTGTACGTCGCGGCGCTCCACCGCCCGCCGCTCCGGCATGCGAGCAACAACTGGGACGACGCACTGGTCGAGCTGTTCGCCTCGCGTACCGACGCGGTCACCGGGCGGCTGCTGGCCGCGGCCTTCTGCGGCCTGGTGATGCAGGCCCTGCTCGCCGACCCGCCGCCCACGCGGGACGAGATCGAGGCCCTCTTCCGCCGCGCCCTCGGCGAGCCGCCGCGCTCCCGCTGACCGCAGGGGCCCTCAGCGGCGGGGCACCGCGGCGACGCCCTCGATCTCCACCGTCAGCTCCGGCGCGGCCAGGGAGTCGACGACCATGAGCGAGTGGGCGGGCCAGTCGCCCTCCGGGTACCACGCCGCGAAGATCTTCTCCCGCGCCGCACGGCTGCCCGCGAGGTGCTCGCGCGCCGAGACCATCGTCAGCAGCTTGACGAGGTGGGCCGGGCCGGCGCCGAGCGAGTCGAGGAGCGTCGCGATGTTGGCGAACGCCTGACGCGTCTGCGACTCCGCGTCCGGGCCGGCGAGCGTGCCATCCTCGAGCGCGCCGACCTGCCCGGAGATGAAGACCAGCTCATGGTCGGGCGGCACCGAGGCCAGGTGGCTGTACTGTCCGATCGGTGCTGCCAGACCGTCCGGGCTCCAGCGGCGAATCATGCGTCCTCCCTTGATGGCGGGCCGGGCCCGCGTGGTCAGCCGTCGAGACGGATGTAGCCGGCGAAGCGGCCCGTCGTACGGTCGCGGCGGTAGGAGTACAGCTCGGGGGTCTCGATGGTGCAGCGGCCGTCGTGGTGGATCTCGGTGACCCCCTCGGCGGCGAGCTGGGCGGTGATGCCGGCCCGCAGGTCGAGGGCCGGGGTGCCCCGGCGCGTCGTGGACCACGACTCCGGCAGCCCCGCGGAGACCTGGTCGCGCAGCTCGGCGGAGACCTCGTAGCAGAGCCCGCAGGCGCACGGGCCGATCAGCGCGCTCATCCGGGCGGGATCCGCGCCGCGGGCGGTCATCGCGCGGACCAGCGCGGGCACGACGCCGTGGGCGGTGCCGGCCCGCCCGGAGTGTGCGGCGCCCACCAGCCCGGCGTCCGCGTCGGCGATCAGCACCGGCGTGCAGTCGGCGACGAGCACGCACAGGGCCAGGCCCGGCTCGTCGGTGAACACCGCGTCCAGCGCGGGCGGCTCGTCCCCGAACGGAGCGGTCACGTACGCGACGTCCGCGCTGTGGACCTGCCGCATGTAGACGACGCGCGCCGGGTCGGCCCCGAACTCCAACGCCGTCTTCTCGCGGTTGCGGCGGACCGCCTCCGGATCGTCGCCGACCGCGCCGCCCAGGTTGCGGCTGTCGTACGGCGCGGCGCTGACCCCGCCGAGCCGATCGGTGATGACCGTGTGAACTCGACCCGGCTTCATCGCGTGGCTCCCGTTACCTCAAATGCGGGGTGCATATCAGGCAGCCGTGGCCTTGCGGCCCGGCGTTCCCCGTTTCCGGGGTTCCCGCTTCAGTGCCGACGGCCCACCTGAGGCGGGTCTTACACCGGCTCCACCGGAACGGCCGATGCCGTCCCGCCCGGTCTCCCGGGGGGCGTTTTCCGTCTCCCCGCAACTCTGGGCGACGTCGACCGCGAGTGCGGCCAGGTTGCGTGCGGCGTTCTCATCCCGATTGAGGAGAAGTCCGCAGGTGGTGCAGGTGTAGGTCCGCTCGGACAGGGCGAGCTTGGTTTTCACCGCGCCGCAACCCGAGCAGGTCTTGCTGGAGGGGAACCAGCGGTCGGCCACGATCAGCCGCCCGCCGTTCCAGGTGGTCTTGTAGGCCAACTGCCGCCGTACCTCGCTCATGCCGGCATCGGCCACCGCGCGGGCCAGCCGCCGGTTGGCCAGCATCCCCGACACGTTGAGGTCTTCGACCACAACCGTGCCGTAGTCGGCGGCCAGGCGACTGGTGAGCTTGTGCACTCCGTCACGCCGCTGGTTGGCCACCTTGGCGTGCGCGCGGCCGAGCGCTGCTTTGGTCTTGTGCCAGCGGGCGGATGCCTCACGCCTGTCACCCGTGGGGGTACGGGGACCCTGACGGCGGGCGAGTTCCTTACCGAGCCTGCGGAGTTCACGCAGCGCCGCGGCGTGGTGCCGCCGATTGGGGACGAGCTCACCGGTGGACAGCACCGCGAGATCCTTCACCCCAAGGTCCACCCCCACCACGGCATCGGGGCGTGCGGGGACGCCTTCGGCCCGCTCGATCTCGCACGTGAAGGACACTAGCCACCGCCCACCTTTGTACCGGATGGTGGCCGCCATGATCCGGCCGGTGCCGCGCTCCAGATGCCGGGCGAGCTTGCGAGTGGATTCGCTCGTGCGGATCGTGCCCAGCCGGGGCAGCGTCACATGACGCCGGTCGCTCTCTACCCGGATGGCGCCGGTGGTGAACCGACACGACGGGACGATGCGATGCTTGGCTTTGAACCGCGGGAACCCGACCCGTGCACCCGCCCGCTTACTCTTGCGGGAGGCATCCCAGTTCTTCAACGCGGCCGCCAGGCGGTCCAGACCGCAGGCATACGCTTCTTTGGAGTTGTCCGCCCACCACGGCACCACATCGCTCTTCGCGGCGTTCCACCGCTTCCGCAGCGAGTACATCGACCACGACAGCAACGGCGTCAGCCGCTCCTCGGGGATGCCGTAGGTCTTCTCCGCCTCCCGCTGCGCCAGGTTCGCCTTGACCTGCCCGAGCCCCCAGTTGAACGCGAACCGAGCCCCACCACAGTGCGACGCCAAGGCCGCAGCCTGAGCGGGCGTGGGATCCAGCGCGTACCGATACGCCTGAACGACCTTCACAGGCGGTCTCCGCCGGGTTTAGCCTCGGCCGCGGCGACCGTCCGCAGCGGGAGCGGGGTGTACACCCCCATCGTGCCGGTGGGCCGACGGCGGGCGGGGACAGGCGTCTTACCCTCCCGGAACCGCCGGTAAGCGGGCGGATGAATGCCCTGCGACCTCGCCCACTCCGCAAGCTTCACACACTCACTAAAACATACGTTCGCTCCAGACGCTCGCGCTTCGCCAGGGTTGCCAGCCTCGATTCATCGCCGCCGCACATGTTCGCTGCGGGCCTTCGGTGCCTGCCTTAGCACGGCCGTCGGAGCTGGAGTGCGGGGCGGGTCATCGCCAAGGGGCGGTAATAATCGCGCCCGTAAACGGCGGGACTACGATCGCCGCTCCGGCACCGGGTAGGCCAGCGGAACGCGCACCGCTCGATCCCCGACGCACAAGAGGTCACGAGGAATGATTCACCATGTTGTCGCCATTTCCGCCGCGACGACCTTGATCGGGGCCACCCGCACGCCGCCGGCGCACGCGGCGCGTCTGCCCGCCGCCGTACGCCGCGACGGCGGCCACCACGGCAACGGACACCACAACCGCAACGTCCTGTCGTCACGGAGTCCCACGAACAACCGTGGCTACCAGCACACCAACAACGGCAACGCGGGCGGTACGAACCCGGTCCAGAACGGGCTCTGCCGGCACGTCACCTCGTGCACCATCAACCAGAAGGTGACGATCATCCAGCCGGAGCGGCCCGCCCCGGCGCCCGCCTCCGCCCAGGCCCCACCGCAGACCGTGACGCCCCAGGCCGTCGTGCCCCAGGCCGTCGCGCCGCAGGCCGTCGCGCCGCAGGCGATCGTGCCGCAGGTCAGGCCGGCGCCGAGGCCGCGCCCGCGCACCCCGTTCATGTACATGGGGCCGGACGGGTTCATGCTGATGGCGTCGGACTCGGGAGCGCGTTTCGGGGCCTCGGCGGACACCGGCTCCTTTTCCCTGCCTTTCGGGTTCTTCGCCTGATTCCGGCGGGGGCAAAGAGAGGGCCATCATCCGCGTACGTACGCACTGCCCGGGCGGCGACCGGGTATGGAGGCGAATGCACGCGATGTCCCGACCGAGCCGGTCCGCGCTCCCGCCGAAAGGAATTCGCCGATGCGAGGGAATGGCGGTCTCGTCGTCCTCCTCACCGTGGGGATCTGCCTGACCGCGACCCCGGCGTACGGTGGCACGCTCACGGTCCTGAACGGCGACATCAACCACAACGGGAACGGCAAGCACAACCACAACGCCTTCTCGATCCGCAGCCCCACCCACAACAAGGGCTTCCAGATCATCTCGAACACCAACGCGGGCGGGGTCGGCTCCAGCCGTAACGCGTTCTGCAAGCGGGTGCGGTTCTGCCACATCCACCAGGTGACCTTCCCCTGATCGACGACGGCCGCCCCGGGCGGGACTCAGCGGTCCCGCCCCGCGAAGGAGTAGACGACGCCGTCCTCCCTCCGCTCGGGCACGACCGGCACCGGGCGGCCGGTCCGCCACGACAGGTCCGCGGCGGTCGCCAGGTCGAACGCGGCGAGCGCGTCCAGGCCGGTGACGGCGGGCGCGGTGCCGTCGCGGGCGCAGCGGGCGAACGCCTCCAGCTCCTCGGCGTAGGCCAGCGGGTACCGCTCCTCGAAGTCGCGGTTGATCCCGTACGTCGCGCCGTCCGGCGTCAGCCACTGGTAGTGGCGGTGCTGCGGCCGGTCGATCCGCACCGTGGCCGCCCGGCCCATCACCTCGGTCGAGCACTCGTAGCCGTACCCCGCCGCACGGCTGTTGTCGATCACTCCGAGCGCACCGCTCTCGAACCTCAGCACGACCAGCGCGGTGTCGAGATCACCGATCTCGCCGATGGCGGCGTCGGCGATGGCCGTCCCGTACGCGGCGACCTCGACGACCTCCCCGACCATCCAGCGGGCGGTGTCCAGGTCGTGGATGGTCATGTCCACGAAGAACCCTCCGGATCCGGCCAGGAACTCCACCGGCGGCGGCTTCATGTCGCGCAGCGACGTACGGAACAGGTACGGCTCGCCCATCTCGCCGGCGTGGATGCGGCGGGTCGCGGCCACCCAGTCGGGGTCGTAGCGCCGGTGGAAACCGACCTGGAACCGCACGCCCGTGGCCGCGACCTCCTCGACGGCGCGTACGGTCGCGGCCCGGTCGAGGGCGATCGGCTTCTCGCAGAAGACGTGCTTGCCCGCCCGCGCGGCGCGGACCACCAGACCGGCGTGGGTGGCGGTGGGGGTGGCGACCACCACGGCGTCCACGGTGGGATCGCCCAGGATCTCGTCGGCGTCGGCGGTCCAGGGCACGTCGAACTCCGCGCCGGCGGCCTCGGCCATGCCGGCGTCGGCGTCGGCCACGACGGCCAGCTCCGCCGACCGGCAGCGCCCGGCCAGGTTGCGCGCGTGGACGCGGCCCATCCGGCCCAGGCCGATCAGGGCGACTCGCACCTTCGATCTCATCGGACTCCTCGGTCACTGTCAGGAGGACGCCGTACAGACTGACAGGTCAGGAGCCCGACGCGCTCCGCAGGCTGATGCGGAAGCAGGCGCCGCCCCGGTCGCCGCGCTCGTAGCGCACCTCGCCGCCGTTCGCGCGGGCGAGGCGGCGGACGATCCACAGTCCCAGCCCCGAGCCCTCGGTCCGCCGCTCCGCGTCCGGGTCCCGGGCGAAGCGGTCGAACAGGTAGGGGACGAACTCCTCCGCCACGCCCGGGCCGCTGTCGCTGATCCGCAGCTCGATCCGGCCGTCCTCCTCGGTCGCGCTCACCTCGATCGGGGGCCGGCCGTAGGCGAACGCGTTCTCCAGGCAGTTGACGAGCATCTCCGACATCTCGCCGCGGTTCACGTGCGCGACCAGGTCGGCGTCGCAGGTGACGGCCACCTCGCGGGCCCGCTCGCCGAACTCCGCCAGGTGTTCGAGAGTCAGTTCCAGGACGGGGACGCGTTCGAGCGGCGCCCGTACGGTGTCCTCGTCGATGCGCGCCGCGGTGAGGAGCTTGGCCACCATCGCCTGGAGGAACGCCGCACGCTCCGCGATGCGGTCGACGACGTCGGCCCTCCGCTCCGGCGTGAGCGTCGCGGCGGGGTCGCGCAGCACGTCGGCGAGCGTACGGATCGCCGCCAGCGGGTTGCGGAGCTCGTGGGCCACCACCGCCGCCGTCGCGTGCTGGCGCTCCAGCGCACGCGTCAGGTCCTGTTCGAGGCGGCGCCGGCGAGTGACGTCGCGCAGGGCGGCGACGTGGAGGCGCTCTCCGTCCAAGATCGTGCCGGTGACGCGCATCTCCACGATCCGCTCGCCGCCGTCGGGCAGCACCAGTTCCACCTCGCTGGCGCCGCCGGCGACGATCGGGAAGCCGAACGGGCCGCCCAGCAGGGCGTCCGCGGGGCGGCCGAACAGTTCCTCGGCGGCGGGGTTGCAGAAGCGGATGCGCCCGTCGTCGCCCACGAGGACGATGCCGTCCGCCGACGCCGAGACGATCGCCTGCCCGGCGTCCCGGCCGGTCCGCGCGGAGCGTCCGGACGTCGGGGCGCTCATGGGCCCGCCTGCTCTCCGCCCGCGGCGCCGGTGCCGCCCGCGGGCTCCCGTACGGCCGCGTCCGGCGCTGCCGGCCACGGCGGCTGCTCGGTCAGCGCGGCACTGCCGGACAGCACGTGCGCGACTCGCGGCAGCGGATCGCCGATGTGCATCCCGGCGTCGTCGATGGTGACCTGCCGGATGGCGTGGTCGTGCCCGCTGCCGCGCGCCTGGAGCACGGCGATCGCGCGCTGGATGTCGCCGATGCGCTCGACGTAGCGGAGCATGATGGTGACGTCGGTGACCCGGGCGATGTCGATCCCGCCGGACGGCGGCCCGCCCGGCGGTGACTGGCCGGTGTAGGCGGCCGTGATGAGCGTGGTGATCTCCCGGTCGCGGACCAGGGTCGTGAGCGCGATGACGAAGTCGAGCAGCGACCGCGTCGAGACGACCCGCTCCAGCGACGAGAGGGTGTCGATGACGAGGCGGCTCGGCGCGTAGTCGGCCACGGCGTGCCGCAGGTGCATGAAGTGCTCCTCGGGCGAGGCCGACTCGGGGGAGTCGGCGAACACCCGCAGCCGGCCCGCCGCCTCCATCGCGTCCAGGTCCAGGCCCCAGCCGGCGGCGTCGCGTACGAGCTGGTCACGGGTCTCGTCGAACGTGCAGTACAGGCAACGCTCGTCCGTGCCGGCCCCGCAGGCGAAGTTCAGGCCGGTGAGCGTCTTGCCGACACCGGCGGGCCCGGTGAGCAACGCGATCGCGTCCTTGAACAGGCCTCCGCCGACCATCTCGTCCAGCCCGGCGTTGCCGGTGGACACGCGGACCGTGGACGCCCGCGTCGGCGGACGGGCCACGCCCAGCGGGATGACGACGAACCCCTCGCGCGGGTCGATCGTGAACAGCCACTCTCCCGTACGGTGCGGCAGGCCGCGGAACTTGACGATCTCGACGGTCCGCCGCCGTCGCTCGTCCCGCAGGACGTTGCGGAGCACGACCACGTTGTCGAGGACGAACTCCTCGACCCCGTACCGGGAGATGCCGTCGTACTCGTCGCTCCGCTCGGAGGTGAGCACGAGCGTGACGCCGAGCGACTTCAGGCCCGCGACGATCTGGACCAGCTCACGCCGCATGACGCCGACGTCGTCGAAGCGGCCGATGATCGAGCTGAACGAGTCGAAGGCGACCCGCCGCGCCTCACTGCGGCGGATCGCGTGGTCGATGCGGGCCATCAGCGCGCCGAAGTCGTACGCGCCGACGGTCCTGACCGGCGCTTCCTCGCCGTCGAGCGGCGAGGCGTCGACGAAGGCCCACCGGCCCTCGCGCTCCCACGCCTCGACGTCGAAACCCACCGAGGCCGCGCTGCGCCGGATGGAGTCCGCGGTCTCCTCGGCGGTCACGAAGACCCCGGGCTGGCCGAAGAGCTGGATGCCGCGGGCGAGGAACTCGATGGCGAAGAAGGTCTTGCCGCTGCCGGTTGTGCCGGTCACGAGCGCGGGCCGGCCCTTGGGCAGGCCGCCCCCGGCGATGTCGTCGAAGCCGCTGATCCCGGTCGGCAGCCGCTCGATCGGCGCGCGTGCCGTCATCGCGATCCCTCCTCCAGCACCGGGCCGGGCAGCCCGAGCACGGCGGCCGCGCGTTCGTGGTCCGACAGGTCACCGACGACCCGCAGCTGCGGCGGCGGGGTGAGCCGGATGACGGTGGGGGTGGCGAGGATCCGGGCCTCCTCGGCCTGGTCGGGCCGCTCCGTGACGTCGATGATCTCGATCGCGTGGCAGGCCAGGCGCGCCTCGCACAGCAGCCGCAGGTTCGACTCGGCCGCCTGGGACCTGGCGGTCCGCCCGGCGACGTAGAGCCGGAAGGAATAGTCGATCATTGGTCCCCCCACGGCGGAGGAAGCGATCACCGGGCCGCGCTCAGGTTTCTCTCGCCGCGCTCGGCCACGGGAGGAGCAGCACGCCTGGGTACGCTGGGAAATGTCCTGTTCTCGGCCTACCCGCGCCGTACGGTCCGGACACCGGAACGGGCGTCGGCGGCGGTCACGGGCCCTCGGGAGGCGTGCCGATCATGGGCCGTGCGTTCGGATGACGCGAGTACTGCTCGTGGAAGATCAGCGAACCCTCGCCGAGGCCCTCGCGATCGCCATCGACGCGCAACCGGACCTGGAGTGCGTCGGCGCGGTGGGCACCGCCGAGGAGGGGCTGCTGCTGGCCCGTGAGCGGCATCCGGACGTCGTGCTCATGGACGTCCATCTGCCGGGCGCCGACGGCATCGACGGCACCCGGCTCATCAAGGCGGAGCGCCCGGACGCCCGGATCTTCATCCTGACCGGGGACGCCACGCCGGAGCTGTTCGCCGCGGCCTTCGCGGCGGGCGCCGCCGGGTTCCTGGCCAAAGACGGGCCGTTCCCCGACGTCCTCACGGCGATCCGCACGCCCCCGGCGGCACGGGCGATGGTAGCGGGCGGCACGTTCGCGGCGCTGGTCGCCGAGTTCCACCGGGCCGGGCACGCGCAGGCCGCCGAAGAGAAGCGGCCCTCCCTCACCCGGCGGGAGAGGGAGGTCCTGGCGCTGATGGGCCAGGACCTCGGCGCGCGGGCGATCGCGGCCCGGCTGGGCATGAGCGAGCACACCGCCCGCGACCACGTGAAGCACATCCTGCGCAAGCTCGGGGCGCACAGCCGCCGCGAGGCGGTCGCCGCCGCCACCCGCACGGGGCTGCTCCCCGCGGGTCGTCAGGGGCGTTCGGGGCGTTCGGGGTCGAGGGCGAAGGAGCCGGGCGCCGGGTCGCCGGCGCGCTCGTAGGTGTGAACGGTGACGCCGGCGCCGGTCGTCCGGGCCGCCACGTGACGCATGGTCGCGGGCATGACGCCGGGTCCGAAGAGGCGCCTGCCCCGGCCGGGCACCACCGGGCGCACGAACAGCCGACGGCTACCCGCTCGCGTCCGTGTCCCCGTCCGCCCGACCGGCCTGGCGGACCTCCGAGCCCGATCCGGGGACGCGCGGGCCCGGCCGCTCCGCCTGGGACCCGTCGTCGGAGGCCGCGGTCTTCTCCTCGGCCATCGGGTCGAGCAGGTCACAGGCGATCTTCAGCAGCCGGTCCACGTCCACGACGGGCTTTTGCAGGTACTCGTTCGCCCCGGCCGCGATGGCCTTCTCGCGTTCGCCAGGGATGGCCTTCGCGCTGAGCACGACGACCGGCAGGTCCGCGTACCGCGGTTCGGCGCGGATCGCCCGGATGGCCTCGTACCCGTCCATCACCGGCATCATGATGTCCATCAGCACCAGGGACACCTCCGGGTCGCGTTCGAGGGTCTCGATCGCCTCCCGGCCGTTCAGCGCGTACCGGACGGGCAGGCCGACACGTGCCAGCAGCCGGGTCAGCGCGATCACGATCCGGATGTCGTCGTCGACGATGAGGATCTTGCCGGACAGCATCCGCGCGGCGCGTTCGGCGTTCCACTCCTCCAACCGCGTCGCGGCGCGGGGCCGGTCGTCCCGCGACTGCCAGCGCATGGCGTCCGTGTCCTCCTCCTCGGCGCCGGGCTCCTCGACGCCGGGCCCCGGCTCGAGCTCGGCGATCCGGATCAGCGGCTCTCCGACCGTCGGATGGCCGTGGTGGACGACCGGGACGTACAGGGTGAAGGAGCTGCCGACGCCGGGCTCGCTCTCCGCGGTGATGCGGCCGCCGAGCAGCGACGCGAGCTCCCGGCTGATCGACAGGCCCAGGCCGGTGCCGCCGTACTTGTGGCTGCCGGCGCCGTGGGCCTGCTCGAACGCCTCGAAGATCGTGCCGAGCTTCTCGCGGGCGATGCCGATGCCGGTGTCCTCCACGGTGAAGGCGATGACCTCCCCGGCCTCGCGGGCGGCGTCGGTGGCGGCGCGTTCGACGCGGAGCGTGACCCGGCCCCGCGGCGTGAACTTGATCGCGTTCGACAGCAGGTTGCGCAGGATCTGCTGGAGCCGCTGCTCGTCGGAGAACAGCTCGCCGGGCGCGTCCTCGGCCACGTGCACCGCGAACTCCAGGCCGCGGTCGAGGGCGATCGGCCGGGACGTGGCGTTCACGTAGTCGAGCAGCGTGGCCAGCGGCAGCTTCTTGGGGCGGATGTCGAGACGGCCGGCCTCCACCTTCGACAGGTCGAGGATGTCGTTGATGAGCTGCAACAGGTCGGAGCCGGAGCGGTGGATGCTGGTGGCGAAGGTCACCTCCTCCTCCGAGAGGTTCTGCCGCGCGTTGTCGGCCAGCAGCCGCGCGTAGATCAGCATCGAGCTGAGCGGCGTGCGCAGCTCGTGCGACATGTTGGCCAGGAACTCCGACTTGTACTGCGACGAAGAGGCCAGCAGGGCGGCCTTCTCGGCCAGCTCGTCGTTGGAGTGCTGGAGCTCGGCCTGCTGCCGCTGCAGTTCGTCGGAGCGCTCCTGGAGCTGCTGCGCGAGGTTCTGGGACTCGGCGAGCAGCATCTCGGTACGGGCGTTGGCGAGGATCGTGTTGAGCGCGACGCCGATCGTGGTGACGAACTGGTCGAAGAAGGCCAGGTGCACGTCGGAGAAGCGGGAGAACGACGCCAGCTCGATGATGCCGAGCAGCGTGTCCTCGAACAGGATCGGGATGATGACGATGCTGGCCGGAGACGACTGCCCCAGCCCCGAACTGATCTTGATGTAGTCCGGCGGGATGTCCTCCAGGAGCAGCCGCTTCTTCTCTCGGGCGGCCTGCCACACGAGGCCCTGGGCCAGCGCTCCGCACTCGGCGGTGTCTCCGTCCTGCAGGCCGTACCCGGCGATCAGCGCGAGACCGCGCTCACGGCCGGCCCGGCGGCCGGGCCAGTCGCCGCCGGCCTCGGTGTCGGCGAGGAAGAACGCGCCGTACTGGGCGTTCACCAGCGGAGTCAGCTCCCGCAGGATCAGGTCGGCGACCTCCACCAGGTCACGGTGGCCCTGCATCAGGCCGGCGAGACGGGTCAGGTTGGTCTCCAGCCAGTCCTTCGCCCGGGTCGTCTCGCGGAGGTTGGAGACCATCAGGTTGATGTTGTCCTTCAGCTCCGAGACCTCGCCGTGCGTCTCGACCGTGATGTGGCGGGACATGTCGCCCTGGGCGACGGCCGAGGTGACCTCGGCGATCGCGCGGACCTGGGTGGTGAGGTTGCCGGCCAGTTCGTTGACGTTCGTCGTCAGGCGCTTCCAGGTGCCGTGCACGCCCTCGACCCGCGCCTGACCGCCCAGCCGTCCCTCGCTGCCGACCTCGCGGGCCACCCGGGTGACCTCGGAGGAGAACGAGGACAGTGTGTCGACCATCGTGTTGATCGTCGTCTTGAGTTCGAGGATCTCGCCGCGGGCGTCGACGTCGATCTTCTTGCCCAGGTCGCCCTGGGCGACCGCCGTCGCCACCTGGGCGATGTTGCGGACCTGCGACGTCAGGTTGGCGGCCATGAAGTTGACGTTGTCGGTGAGGTCCTTCCACACCCCCGACACCCCGCGCACCTGCGCCCGGCCGCCCAGGTCGCCCTCGGTCCCGACCTCACGGGCCACCCGGGTGACCTCGTCCGCGAAGGCGGAGAGCTGGTCGACCATGGTGTTCACCGTGGTCTTGAGCTGGAGGATCTCGCCCTGGGCGTCCACCGTGATCTTCTTGGACAGGTCGCCGTTCGCCACGGACGTGGTGACCTGGGCGATGTTGCGCACCTGCGAGGTCAGGTTCGAGGCCATGAAGTTCACGTTGTCGGTGAGGTCCTTCCACACCCCCGACACCCCGCGCACCTGCGCCTGCCCGCCGAGGTTGCCCTCGGTCCCGACCTCACGGGCCACCCGCGTCACCTCACCGGCGAACGCCGACAGCTGATCCACCATCGTGTTGATCGTCGTCTTGAGTTCGAGGATCTCGCCGCGGGCGTCGACGTCGATCTTCTTGCCCAGGTCGCCCTGGGCGACCGCCGTCGCCACCTGGGCGATGTTGCGGACCTGCGATGTCAGGTTGTCCGCCATGAAGTTCACGTTGTCGGTGAGGTCCTTCCACACCCCCGAGACCCCGCGCACCTGGGCCCGGCCGCCGAGGTTGCCGTCCGTGCCGACCTCACGGGCCACCCGCGTCACCTCACCGGCGAACGCCGACAGCTGATCCACCATCGTGTTGACGGTCGACTTGAGCTGGAGGATCTCACCCTGGGCGTCCACCGTGATCTTCTTGGACAGGTCGCCGTTCGCCACCGACGTGGTGACCTGGGCGATGTTGCGCACCTGCGACGTCAGGTTCGACGCCATGAAGTTCACGTTGTCGGTGAGGTCCTTCCACACCCCCGAGACCCCACGCACCTGGGCCCGGCCGCCGAGCCGCCCCTCCGTGCCGACCTCACCGGCCACCCGCGTCACCTCACCGGCGAACGCCGACAGCTGATCCACCATCGTGTTGACGGTCAGCTTGAGCTCCAGCAGCTCGCCGGTCGCCTCGACCGTCACGGACCGGGTCAGGTCGCCGCTCGCCACCGCCTTGGTGACCACCGCGATGTCGCGCACCTGGGCGGTCAGCCGGTCGGCCATCGTGTTGACCGCCTCGGTCACGTCACGCCAGCTCCCCGACAGCCCGCGCACCTTCGCACGCCCGCCGAGCCGGCCCTCCGTGCCGACCTCGCGGGCGAGGCGGGTCACCTCACCGGTGAACATCGACAGCTGCTCGACCATCTGGTTGATCCGCTGGCCGAGCCGGCGCAGGTCACCGCGCAGGGGGTGCTTGCCGTCGCCGGTGTCCATCCGCTGGGACAGGTCGCCGCCCGCGACCGCGTCCAGGACGCGGGTGGCGTTCGCCGTGGGGATCACCAGCGCGTCGATCAGCGTGTTCATCGACTCGACGCTCCCCGACCAGGCGCCGCCCGGCGCCGGGCACAGGCGTTCGTCCAGCCGGCCGTGGCGGACCACTTCGCGGGTCACGCGTGCCAGCTCGTCCGCGAAGTGCTGCTGCCGGTCGGCGATCTGGTTGAACGCCCGGGCCAGGTCCGCCGTGATCCCCTCGTGTTCGGCGGGCAACCGCACCCGGAAGTCGCCGTCGCGCAAGGCCGGCATCGCGGCCAGCAGCGGCCGGAGCTCGCTCACACGGATCCACCCGTCGCCGGGCGGATGATTCACTTCTTCTACGATCGTGCTCACCTGGATTTCCCCCCGTCACCGCCGGATGCCGGCCCCTGGGTTCCGTGGGCCTCACCGGCCGGATTCCGCCCGTACGGCCGGCACCCCGGTGCTCACCAGGGGCGCGTGATCGCGGCACGAGCCGGTGCGCCGGACTGACGTGATGTGGTCGGAGAGTGAGGCGTCGGCGGCGCCCATGTCCGCAGTCCGGCGGACGGAAACGGGCGGCCGTGACTTCCGGCCCCGCCCGGCAGGAACACGGGCGGGAGCTGAACGGTCCAGGCTGGGGCCTGAACGATGATGTTGTGGCGAGCCTGGCGTCGCCGTACGCGACATCCCCCGTCGCCGTACTGGTTTTGACCCTAAGTGACAAGTCGCTGGTTGGCGAATATGTCGCCGCAGATCTCCTCCAAAGGTGACACCACGGGATTACACCGTTACGGTCAGACATCACCGCTGGTCGTACGGTGGCGCGCGTAGCATGGAACCTGGTGATGCCAGTACGGGGACCATGACGTTCGCCGGGCCGGCGGCTGCGTCATGGCACATCCGGCAGGACATCGGCGGGCAGATCTCTTGGCCGGCGGTGGCCCGCCTCGTCCGCCCACCGATGGGCGGCGGGGAGTCGCTCGCCTCACGGCGAGGATCCGCTCACGTCGTCCCGCAAGCCGGGAAACGTCAGTGGACACCGCACTAGGAGAGTGGCGGCTCGTGCTCGAACCCGATGACCCGGAGCGAGGGCGTGTGGTCCTCGCCGACGACGACGTCCTGCTGCGTGAAGGCGTGGCGAGCCTGCTGACCCGCGCGGGCTTCGACGTGGTCGGCCAGGCCGGCGACGGCCGGCGGCTGCTCGAACTGGTCCGCGAGCACCTTCCCGACCTGGCGATCGTGGACGTACGCATGCCGCCGACGGGCACGACCGAGGGACTGCAGGCGGCCACGGAGATCCGCCGGCAGTTCCCCTCCGTGGCGATCCTGGTCCTGTCGGCGTACGTCGAGGTGGACCACGCCATCGAACTGCTGTCCGGCGGCGACCGCATCGGCTACCTCCTCAAGACGCGGGTCACCGACCCGTCGGAACTCACCGACGCGCTGAAGCGCATCCGCAAGGGCGGTTCGGTGATCGACCCGTACCTCGTCCAGCGGCTGTTCGCGGCCCACCGGCGCATCGACCCGCTGGCCAAGCTGAGCGCGCGCGAACGCGAGGTGCTCGCGCTGATGGCGGAAGGCCGGTCGAACGCCGGCATCGTCCACAAGCTGTGGATAACGGAGCCCACGGTGGAGAAGCACGTGCACAGCATCCTGACCAAACTGTGCCTGCCGGAGACGGACGCCGACCACCGGCGGGTCCTCGCCGTCCTCGCCTTCCTCAACGCCGGTTGACCTCCTGACGTCCCCGGCCCGCGGACAGCAGTTCACCGATCCGCGCGGTGGACACGGTGGTCTTGTCGAGGAAGCCGAACGCCGGATGAGCGGCGACGCTCGCGGCCAGCTCGTCCTCGGCCTGGGTCGACAGCAGTACGACCACCGGCGTCCAGCCCGTATCGGCGGCGCTCTCGTCGATGCGACGGGCGACGTCGAAACCACTCTCCGATCCCAGGCGGACGTCGATCAACACGACGTCGGGCCGGGAGTCGCGAGCGCGTTCGACCGCCTCCGCGCCGTTGGACGCCGTGCCGGCGACGACGGCTCCGCCGCGTTCGAGCAGGTGACCCATTGCGGTGCGGAACCCGGCGTCATCGTCGACGATCAGGCAACGCATGTCCATGCCCTCAGGATCCCGCCGCCGGCGCCGTCGCACATGGGGGCACGCCACCAAACTCGGATGGCGGGTATCCGTACCGACGCCACGAGGCCATGATCACCTGCTGGAGGCGTCGCGGATCAGGCGCGCGGACGTGCCGGTCAGCCGACCGGCACGCGCGACCGCCGGGCGGCGTCGGCGGTCAGTACCGCGTCGAGCAGGCCGGGGAAGAGCGCGTCGAGGTCCGCCCGGCGGATCGCGGTCATCTTGGCCGTACCCCGGTAGACCTGGTGGATCAGGCCGGCCTCGCGCAGCACCCGGAAGTGGTGGGTCGTGGTCGACTTGGTGACCGCCAGGTCGATGGCCGAGCACGGCGCCTCCTCCCCCTCGGCCAGACCGGCCAGGAAGCGCACCACCTGGAGGCGCACCGGATCGGACAGCGCGTGGAGGACGGCCTCCAGCCTGATGTCCGCGCGGGCGGGATGATCGAGGGTCCGGACGGTCACGGTCGAAGTCCCTTCGCAGCCGGCTCCGGCCATTGTACGCCGTAGTTCGATGTGTATCGTAGTTTGACAGTTGCCGTAATACGGCGACTCTCGTACTACGATTCCTGCTGAAGGAGCACGGCCGTGAGCGCACTGTTCGAGCCTCTGACCCTGCGCGACCTGCGGATCCCCAACCGGGTCTGGATGTCGCCGATGTGCCAGTACTCCGCGCCCGAGACGGGGCCGGACACCGGTGTCGCCGGCGACTGGCACTTCGCGCACCAGGCGGCGCGTGCGGTGGGCGGCGCCGGCCTGATCTTCACCGAGGCCACCGCGGTCAGCCCCGAGGGACGGATCAGCCCGGCGGACCTCGGCCTGTGGAACGACCGCCAGCAGCACGCGCTGGCCCGCATCACCGGCTTCCTCCATGAGCACGACAGCGTGCCCGGCATCCAGCTCGCCCACGCGGGGCGGAAGGCCTCGACCGACCGTCCCTGGCGTGGCGGCCGGGCCATCGCACCCGGCGACCCGTACGGCTGGCAGCCGGTCGCGCCGAGCCCGCGAGCGTTCCACGACGGTGACCCGGTGCCGGCGGAGCTGACGCGCGAGCAGATCCACCGCATCACCGGCGACTTCGCCGCCGCCGCCCGGCGCGCCCTGGACGCGGGCTTCCAGGTGATCGAGATCCACGGCGCGCACGGCTACCTGCTCCACGAGTTCGCCTCCCCCCACACCAACCGGCGCACGGATGAGTACGGAGGGTCGTTCGAGAACCGGACGAGGTTCGCGCTGGAGGTGGTCGACGCCGTCCGCGCGGTGTGGCCGGCCGAGCTGCCGCTGTGCTACCGCGTCTCGGCGACCGACTGGCTGAGCGAGAACCCGGAGGACGACCGCGAGGGCTGGACCGCCGACGACACCGTACGCCTGGCCAAGGAGCTGCTCGCCCACGGCGTCGACCTGCTCGACGTCTCCAGCGGTGGCATCGCCCCCGGGGCGCGGATCACCACCGGGCCGGGCTACCAGGTTCCGTTCGCGGCCAGGGTGAAGGCCGAGACGGACCTTCTCGTCGGCGCGGTCGGTGAGATCACCGAGCCGCGGCAGGCGGAGGAGATCATCACCGCCGGGCACGCCGACGCCGTACTGTTGGGGCGTGAGCTGCTGCGCGACCCGTACTGGCCCAATCGCGCCGCCCGGGACCTCGGTGCCGCCCCGTCCTGGCCCGACCAGTACCACCGCGCCGTCTGACCCGGCGCCCGGCACTCACTCGTACTGATCCGATGGCGTGGGGCATCGGGGGTGTTCCCCGGCCGGGGAGCCGGCCGGCCGCGCGTCCGTTGCTGTACCTGGACGTGGACGGCGTGCTGAACCCGCTGGCGCCGTCCGACCCGGCGCGGTTCGTGCGCCACGAGACCGGCGGACCGGCCGTACGGCTGTTCCCGGAGCACGGCGAGTGGCTGCGGGAGCTGTCCGCACGGTACGAGCTCGTCTGGGCGACGACGTGGGAACATCTCGCCAATGAGCACCTCGGCCCGCTGCTCGGTCTTCCGGAGCTGCCGGTCGTGGAGTTCTCCGCGTACCGGCGCCGGCGTGACGATCCGAGGTTCGGCGTCCTGCAGCTCTTCGAGACGCGCAAGTGGGCCCCGATCCTCCGCCATGCCGACGGCCGTCCGTTCGCATGGGTCGACGACGTCATCCCGCTGAGGGTCCGGCGCCAGGCATGGCCGTACCGGGGGATCCTGCTCGTTCCGGTCGACCCGGACGACGGTCTGACCCGCCGGCACGTGAACCGGCTTCTGTCCTGGCCCCGGGCCGCCTCGGCAACGCGCTGACACTCCCCGGCCGGCGTATCCGCGACCCCGACGCCCAGGCTCGAACCGATCCGGTGCCCACACTCATGACCTCTGCGGTTCGGCGGGTGGGGGTGGCCGGTGGTCTCTCATCGGAGTTCGGCGGTGGTGATGAGGCGGAGTTGGGCGTCGACCCAGGTACGGGTCATCGCGTCCGCGTCGCCGGTCCGGCAGGCCGTCAGGAAGGCGGTCGCCGTGTCCGCCGTCGCCGTCAGGCCGACCCGGCGGAGTTCGGCGGCCGCCTCCTCGATCCTCCGGTGGACACCCGGTGTCGCATGGCGCAGACCTCGGTGGGCGATCTCCGCGAAGCCCGTGAGCGCGGCCTCCAGCGCCGTGTCCAGCCGGTCGCGGGCGGTGGGCATCTGGACGGCCAGCTCACCGTCGCCCTCCCCCGGAGCGAGGTCCGGCACCGTGATGCCGCCGGCGCCGAGAACCGCGATCGGGTCCATCAGCAGGGCGCCCCGGCCGCGGCGCAGGAACCCGGTGATGAGGCGGGGGCCGTCACCCAGCGCGGCGGCGAGGGCGTCCAGGGCTCCGGGACAGTGCGCGCGGTACTCCGCCGCGACCGTGGCGGTGCCTCCCGCCGCGTCGGCGATCACGGCGTCCAGCCGCTGGTCGCCCGGGTGGTAGCCGATCTGGCGCACCTCGGCGACCTCGACGACCCGTACGTGCTCGGCCGCCACACGGGGCCGGATGAGCCGGGGCGGCAGTTCTTCCAGCGCGCGGGAGGCGGCCGCCAGGTCGCGGACCATCACCGGTTCGGGCAGCCGCGACCAGGCGTCGCCCACCGGCATGACCGTCGTCTTGGCGATCCGGCCCTGGGCGATGTGCACGACCCGGCTGGCGCTGCGCGAGGCGGACTCCGAGACCAGGTTCGCCACGGCCAGGGCACCGAGCGACGTGCCCGCGACCCGGCGCCTGGTCAGTTCGTGGCCTGTCGGCTGCTCCTCCGGCGGTACGTCCCAGCGCCGCCGGAGCACCAGGACCGTGCCGTCCCCGGCGTGCGCGAGAAAGACGTCGGCGACGCGCTCGTCCACAGTGCCGCCGACGCGGCAGCCAAGGCTTACGAGCCGTACGCGCCGCAACGGTGTCCGCCCTGGTTCCCCGGCCCCCAGGATCTGCGAACGCAACCCCCCAGCGGCAGCCGCACGCCGGCGCGCGTGCAGCTCGGTGAGCAGCTCGGCATAGCGCTCCGCCGCGTAACGCGCGCCCCGGGCGGCGTACGCGTCCAGCTGCTCGGCGAGATCATCCAGCGCCCCGGCGGGCCAGTGCAGCCCCTGCTCACCAACGGTCCGGCGCATCCGGCGCAACGCCGCCCCGAGAACGGGACCGGCATGCATGGCCCCCTCGGCCAGCAACTCGGTGGCAAGCTCGACCGCGGACTCCATACCGACGTGAACCCGAATCCCGCCGCCCGACCGGGCACCAGATCCGACGTCGTCCTCGGCCCCGCGGGCATCGCGAGGCCCTACTGCACCGCCCACTCCTGCCGCACCGCCAGGCCCTGTCTCCCCGCCCTCCGGCGCCCCGGCCCGACCACCGGACTCCGCCACGCCGCCTTCCGGCACCCCGACCCGACCACCGGACTCCACCACGTCGGCGCGTCCCGGCGCGGCCTCACCGCCCTCCGGCACCCCGGCCGAAGCACCCGAATTCACCGCAGCGGCGTCCCCCGGACCCGCCCCATCACTCTGCCGCGGCTCGGACCCGCCGCCGGAAGCCACCACATCGGCTTCCGACGCCTCGGCCTGGTCAGCCGACTCCGGCGCACCGCTCCGCGGCCGCTCGGGCCCGTGGTCCGGCGGCGCAGCACCGGCCTTCGGCGTATCGCCCGGTGTCTCTTCCGGGCCGCCCAGGTCGAGGCGGACGTCGCGCTCGCCCGGGGCGCGTTCGTCTGCTTCGCGGAACGCCCAGATGGCCAGCACGATCGCCTCGTCGTGGTCGGGGCCTACCGCATCGGTGTGGGCGTATCCGAGCTCCCCCGGGACCAGGAACCGTACGGTGCAGGTCGCCAGCTCGACCCACGGCGCCGGCGTGTCCCGGTGGACGTGGGCGTAGTAGCCCGCGGTGCGCCGGCGGCGGGCGGCGGTCACCGTTCGGGCGCCCAGCACCTGGCGGAGCGTCTCATCGTCGATGCTTCCCGGCGACCACTCCTCCGCCGGTCCGGACTCAGCGGACTCCGTCTCGCGCTGGTAGGCGAGGACCAACCCGACCCGGTGCCGGCAGACACCCGTCGCCGGGCATGTGCACGAGGCCGTGTCGAGCCCGGCGCCCACCGGGAAGACGACCTCGACACCGTCGGGGAACCGCCCGCGTACGGCGCCGTCCGCGTCGGTCGACAGGGTCGGTACGGCGCCGGCGTCCAGCTCTCTGGCCGCCCGCTTGACCAGTCCGCGGTTGGCCAGCGCCACCAGGGCGTCGGTGTCGAGGGCGAGCAGGTCGGCGCGCGTCATCGGCCGATCCGTTCGGCGACGAAGGCGGCGAGCTGCCCCGGTGTCATCGCCCCGACGTGGGCGCCGACGTCGGCGAGCCGCTGGGCCAGCGCACGGTCGTAGGAGGGGTTGGCCTCCTCGTCGAGCGCGGCGAGCCCGAGCACCCGGGTGCCCTGCTCCGCCAGCCGGGCCACGGTGCGGACGAGCCGGTGTTCGTCGCCGCCCTCGTAGAAGTCGGTGATGACGGCGAGGATGGTGCGGCGCGGGTTCTCGATCAGGCCCGCGCCGTACTCAACCGCGCGTGCGATGTCGGTGCCGCCGCCGAGCTGCACCTTGAGCAGCAGCTCGACCGGGTCGGTGACGTCCGCGGTCAGGTCGACCACGCTGGTGTCGAACGCGATGAGGTGGGTCTTGAGGCCGGGGAGGTTCCACAGGCAGGCGGCGGTCACGGCGGAGTGGATCACCGACCCGACCATCGAACCGGACTGGTCGACGATGAGCACGAGCTGCCACTGTTCGAGGTGCGGGCGCACGCGGGAGACGAACTTCGGGTGCTCGATCAGGATCCGCCGCTCCTCCGGCTGGTAGTGCGCCAGGTTGGCCCGGATCGTGCCGCGGAAGTCGAAATTGCGCGCCTGCCGCAGCCGGCTCGGCCTCCGTGAGCGGGTGCCGCTGAACGCCTGCCGTACCTCGGGCGCGATCCGCTTCATCAGGTCACGTACGACGTCCTCGACGATGCGCCGCGCGAGCCGGAGGACCTCGGGGTTCATCAGGTGCTTGGTGCGCAGGACGGCGCGGAGCAGGGTCGGGTTGGGCTCGACGCGGGACAGGACGTCGGGGTCGGTGACCACCTCGTGGATCTGGTACCGCTCGACGGCGTCGCGTTCGAGCCGCTCGATGGTCTCCCGGGGGAACAGCCGGTGGATGTCGTCGAGCCAGTCGACCGTGGTCAGCGCCGAAGGCCCGGACCCGGCCTGACGGCCACCACCACGCCGTACGCCGCGGCGGGCCAGGTCGGGGTCGCGGCCGTAGAGCCAGTCCAGCGCCCTGTCGCTCGCGACGGCGTCCCCCGTCAGGCCGCCCGTACACGTCTCGGCGGGCGCCCCGAGCACGAGCCTCCAGCGTTCGAGCCCCGGATCGAGCGCGGTCACGTGACCTCCCCCGCCGGAGGCATCCACCCTCGGAACCGCCCCCTCGATCCCCTCACCCCGCTCGCCCACCGCACCTCCTCCGCCGGGGCCGGCCACCACCGCAGCCGCGCCCTCCACCTCCTCATCCCGCTCGCCCGGCACCTCTCCTCCACCGGAGCCGGCCACCGCCGGAACCGCGCCTTCGGTCTTCTCGCCTCGCTCGCTCATGGCAGCAGTCCCTCTCCGGCGAGCAGTCGGCCCGCCCGGTCCTCGAGCGCCTTCGCCTCCGCGATCAGTGGCGGGTCGGCCGTCGTACGGAGGAGTGCACGGGCCGACCCGGTGAGCCGACGGCGTTCGAGCAGCCGCCGGGCGATCAGCTCCCGCTCGCGCGGCGGGAAGTAGGCGAACGCCTGCCGGAGCGCGGGCAGCCCGGCCAGGAAGTCCGGCATCGTGGTGATGAGGTCGTCCAGCACCGCGAGCACACCACCCTCGGCATCCCCCGCCCCATCGCCCCCGGCCGACCCGCCTGCCTTCCCCGACCAACCCACCCCGGCCGACCTCCCGGCCTCCCCCGACCAACCCACCCCGGCCGACCTCCCGGCGGCGAGGACCTCGTCGCGGGCCAGGGCGAACAGGCCCGCCAGCCAGTCGCCGAGCGTGTCCGCGCCGGCGGCGCCGCGCAGCGCGCGTACGGGGTCGACGGAGGCACCGAGCGACCAGCCGAACCCGAACGCCGCGCCGCGCAGGTCGGGCGGCGCGTCGCGGTCGGCGCCGATGCGGGCCATGACGTCCAGGGCGGCGTCTCTGCCGGTCGAGAGCACCTCGTGGGCGTGCAGGAGGGCGTCCCTGGTGGCGGTGACCGCGCGCAGGCGGGCCAGGTCGGCCGGGGCGGGGCCGCCGTGCACGCCCTCGGCGAGCCACAGCACCCGTGTCACCGCACCGTCGATCACCGCGGCGTACATCGGGCTGCCGGCGGTGCCGAGCACGCGGTCGTGCCGCCAGAGGCCGAGCACCGTGGCGAGCGCCTCACCGAGCGGACCCAGTTCGCGGGCGCCGGCGATGTTCGCGGCGATGAGTTCGGTGATCTGCTCGGACAGGTCGGTGACGCCGCACAGGGCGGCGTCGAAGAGCAGTGCGGCGAGGGCGCCCGGATCCGTCCCTGCGGCGGCGACTCCCTCGGCGAGCACGGCGGTCGCGGCGTCACGGAGCGTGCCGCCGTACGCCCCGGCCTCGATGAGCGCGGGCGTGCGCGCCTCGTGGTCGGTGAGTTCCCAGCGCTCGTCGAGCACCGGGTCCGCGCCGGAGGCCGGCCCGGATACCCGCGTGTACCCGGGTATGCCCAGCACCCGCAGGCGGTGCAGTACACGGGCGCGGATGAGATCGCCGCCGTCGCTGAGGTCCAGCTCGACCGTGCCCGTACGGTCGAGGCCGAGACGCGTCAGCTCGGCCTCGACGGCGTGGACGAGCGGTGGCGCGGGCGTGTCCGGGTGCAGGCGGCCGGTCCGGTCGCCGCTCAGCGCGGCCACCATCTCGGCCACGACCGGATGGGCACCGGACGCGAGCGCCCCGCGCCGGGTCCACGGCAGCGGCTGGTCGAGATCGTCGGAGACGAGCGCGCTGACCAGCCCGTCGAGGATGTCCGTACGGGCCGGGTGCGGGTGGCCGCGCAGCCGTGCGAGCCCCGCGGACAGAGTGCGGGCGGCGATGAGGTCGGCGGTCGAGACGGCGACACCGCGCCTCCGCAGCCTCGTCGCGACCGCCTCGACCAGGCCGTCCGCGGCGGCGTCCGCACCCTGTTCCCACAGCCGCTGGTAGTACTCGGGCGACGGCATGCCGGACTGGTATCCGGAGAAGGCGTCGAGCCGCCGGAAGGAGTAGGGCACCAGGTAGCTCCCGGCCACGGCCCCTGCCGCCGGGCGGGGAATCTCCGGCCAGCCACCACCCGCCTCATCACCACCCGGCTCAGCCACGAGGCGGCGGAGGGCGGGGCGGTGGAAGCCGCCGGTGACCACGACGACCGGGCGGTCTCCCGCGGCGGCGGCGGCCGCGCGTACCCAGGCCGCCATGTACGCCTCACGTGCCGTATCGTCCTCTCCCGCCTCCGTGTCGCCGCGGACGAGGTCGAAGTAGGTCGCGAGCCGTTCGTCCAGGCCGTCGTCGGGTTCGACCTCGACCAGGCGGTCCCACAGGGCGTCGACGTTGTCCACGGCGAACGCCCGGCAGAGGCGGTCGGCCACGTCGGCGTAGCGCTGCTCGGCGTCCGCGTACCGGTTGCGGCGGCCGGCCAGCGCCGGGTGCCAGGCGGGCAGGTCGATGAACCGCAGCTCCGCGCCGTGGGCGCGGCCCACCGTGAGGGCCACCCATTCGGGCGAGTAGGCGCAGAACGGCGCCCACGACAGGTGGGAACGCTCGTCGTCGCGGTAGTGGCTGAAGATCGCGATCGGGAGTTCGTGCCCGAGCAGCAGCTCGTCGAGCCGGTCGTTGACGTCGGCCGGCCCCTCGACCAGGACGTACGCGGGCCGCAGCGCCTCGATGGTGCGCTCGACCAGCCGGGCGCAGGCCGGGCTGTGGTGCCGGACCCCGATGAACGTGACGGGCATCAGCCGGGCAGCAGGTGCCGGGCGTCATGCAGGGCCCGCCACTGGTCGCCGCGCCGCCGGGGCACCTGCTGTTCGAGGTAGCGGCGTAGTCGTGCCAGGTCGTCGGCGCTGTCCTTGGCCGCCGTGCCGGCGAGGCAGGCGACGATGTCGGCCGCGGTGCCCGGCTCTCCGCGCAGGAACCAGCCGCGCAGCCCGACCGCGTGGGCCACCGACACCGTCTCCGCGGTGCTCATCATGGTCGACAGGCGGTCGGTGGGCGCACCGTCCGCGGCCGTGCCGGCGCGCAGCTCGCGGAAGGTGGTGACCAGCACCTCCAGTACGTCGCGACGCGGCGGCACGGTGACGCCGGAGGCCTCCAGCAGTGCCCGCGCCTCGGCCTCGACCAGGTCGAGCTCGGTGGTGAAGTCCGCGATCGGGAACACGGTCTCAAAGTTGAAGCGGCGTTTCAACGCCGCGCTCATGTCGTTCACGCCCCGGTCGCGCGTGTTGGCGGTGGCGATGATGTTGAAGCCCTGGCGGGCGAAGACCATGCCGTCGGCGCCGTTCAGCTCGGGGATCGCCAGCACGCGTTCGGACAGCGGCGACAGCAGCGAGTCCTGGACCTCCAGCGGGCAACGGGTGATCTCCTCGAACCGTACGATCTTGCCCTCCGCCATGCCCGTGAGCAGCGGCGCCGGGACGAGCGACCGCGGCGAGGGACCTTCGGAGACGAGCAGCGCGTAGTTCCAGGAGTACTTGATCTGATCCTCGGTGGTGGCCGCGCCGCCCTGGATGGTGAGGGTCGAGGTGCCGCTCACCGCGGCGGCGATGAGCTCGGACAGCAGCGACTTGGCGGTGCCCGGCTCGCCGACCAGGAGCAGGCCGCGGCTCGTGGCCAGGCTCACCAGCGCGCGATCGATCAGCGAGGGGTCGCCGACGAACTTGCGGCGGATCCCGCGCCGCTCGTCGCCGACGATGAAGGCGCGCGCCGCCTGGAGGCTGAGCGACCAGCCCGGCGGCCGGCCGCCCCGGTCGTCGTCGCGCAGCCGGGCCAGCTCGTCGGCGTAACGGATCTCCGCGGGCGGGCGCTGGAAGGTCTCTTCGGTCGTCATTCGGGTGCTCCGGGGGTCAGGCGGTCAGCTCGGTGAGTTCGGCGATGACCTCCGACGCCGTCACCGGGTCGAGGTCGCCGAACCGCAGCGAACCTCGGGACCCGTAGCCGTCCGGCCGGTCCGTGAGCGAGATCGAGTCGAGCCGGGTATCGGGGAACATCTCCGGGGCGCCCACCGCGATACCGGGGTCCAGAAAGATCACGACGTAGCGGCCGTCTCCCGCCGGGCGGGAGATCGAGCCCTGGATGCCGGCGTCCTGGGGAGATTCGCGGAGCCAGCCGCGGCGTTCGAGGCCGATCACCGCGCGGGTCGGCACCGTGGCTCCCTCGAACCGGGTCAGCCGCGAACCCGCCCGCTCCTCCTCGGTCAGGGTGTACACCGGCCGTCCGAGCTGCGGGAACGGCTGCAGGATCTCGTAGTCGCCGAACACCTCCGACCACGCCTCCAGCGTGCCGGGAAGGTCGAGCGGATGGGCGATGCGGATCGGCCCGTCCGGCACGGGCACGGTGTTGTCGTCGCGGTCGGCGAGCGTACGGTCCTCGGCGATGCGGAACTCGGCGCCGCCGACGCCCACCCAGACCAGGCGACGGGCGATGTGCCAGGTCAGCGGATGCCCGACGAACAGGTCCGCGAACTCCGCCGTGCTCCAGCCGCGCCGCGTGACCATGGCCGTCTCCAGCCGGCGGATCAGGTCGCCGGCGACGGTCCGCACGTCCTTCTTCAGCGCGGCGAACCGCTTGCGCTCGCCGAGCGCCTTGTCGTCGTCGCGCGCTCCCGGCGCCGGCAGGTCCTTGCGCCGCTTGCCGGTCTCGTCCAGAACGTACGGCTTGAGCTGCTCGTCGAAGCCGACCACGAACCGCCGCGGCCCGTAGTCGAGGACCATGCTCCCCTGGTCGTCGAGCCCGAAGTCGGGTACCAGCCGGTCCGCCAGTTGCTCCGGGCTCAGCCTCAGCCCCTCGGCGACCTCCTCGATCTTCTCCCGGGCGCGGTCCTTCAGCGCCTTGAACTTCACTCGCTGGGCGATGCCGTTCAGGTGCATCAGGGCGATCTCGGATCCGATCCCGGCCAGCACCTCCAGCCCGGCGACGGCCCTGGTGTGACCGCCCTCGCCCGGCCAGGCCCGGATGATCGGCGTGAGCCGGCGTACGGTCTCGTCGTCGCCCAGGCGGCCCAGCCCGGCCAGCGCCCAGCCGTCCTTGGCCGGCATCCCCGCGAGCCGCCACTGCCGGAACACCGCCCAGCCGAACTCGGCCAGGGACGCCCGGTCGCACGTCTCCCGGACGACCTCCAGCCCGGCGTACGGCTCACCGGCCATGGAGATCGTGAGCATCGTGACGATGTGGCCGGCGGCCTCGGGCGGCAGCGCCTGCGCGCGGTCGCGGAGCAGCACCTGCGGCAGCCGCCTCTGCTCGAGCCAGTCGCCGACCTTGGGCAGCCGGGCCGGGACGCTGTCCAGCGGGTCGGCGGCGAGCATCGCCTCGACGGCAGCCGCCGCCTCGTCGCCGTGGAACTTCGCCGCCGTGACCACGGCGTGCGCGTCGTGGGTGGACGCGAGGTGCCGCAGCGCCGCCTCCGCGCCCGTACGGGACCGGCCCGCCGGGCCGACGGCGTCGGGGACCAGGAAGGGCACGGTGCTCAGGCCGTGCCAGGCGAGCCAGCCGGTCGCGATTTTGCGCGCGGACTTCAGCCGGACCAGCCAGTCGGCCATCAGCCGGGCCACGCGGACGTCGAGGAAGGGCAGCAGCAGCCCGCCGACCACGCTCGGCGACTCGCCCACGACGATGCCGAGCGTCGGCCGCAGGGCGTCGAGCTCGAAGCGGGCGATGATCGGGCGCATCCACTGCTCCGCGCCGTAGTAGTGCACCGGGGTGGTCCAGTCGGCGACGTACGGGCGGAGGGCGTCCACCGGCCCCAGAGTGAACAGTGCCTCCTCCTCGACGAAGTTCAGCTCGCGGGCCCGGTATCGGCGGATCATGTCCGGCCAGTCACTTCTGACAAGGTGGTCGGCGTACTCCGAGGCCGACCGCAGCCATTCGTCGCGCCGGCCGTCCGGCCAGACGATCGAGGAACCGTCCGGGGGCGTCAGGTCCGCGATCACGATCGGCCTGGCCGGCTTGCGGGGGCGCGTCCACGGCGGTGCGGCCAGGAGAGGGGGCAACGCCTCCGCCGGCGCCGTCGCGACCCGCTCGGCCCGGTCGGCCGTCTCGGCGGCGAGCCGCTCGACCGTCGCCCGCGCCTCCGCCGCCAGGGCGGGCAGCGCGGCGGCGGCCGCCTCGGGGTGGTCCCGGACGTGTCCGGCGAGCAGGTCGAGCGCCGCGGCGGCCTCTTTGGAGGAACCGACGGCGGCGGGGGCCAGCAGCCGCACCGCGCGTACCGGATAGCGCTTCATCGCGTCGAGCAGCGCGGGCTGCACGTGCTTTTCGCCCCGGTGGTCGAGCAGCACGCCGAAGGCCTCGTCGGTGGGCAGCCGGCTCAGCACCTCGGCGCCCACCTGGCGGTCGTCGGCGTACGCGGCGCCGAAGGCGCCGGCCATCAGCGCGACCACCGGGTCGACACCGGCCGCCTCGATCAGCGTGGCGAGCACACGGCGGGACCACTGGCCGTACCCGAGGCTCGAGCTCGCCGTGAGCGCGGCGAGCTGCCCGGCCGAGCCGACCGAGCAGAACAGCATGGTGGCCAGGACCGCCTGGCGGTGAGACGCGGCCTCGGCGCAGCACTCGTCCATCCACGCCGTCTCGGTCGGCACCAGGTACGAGACCAGCACGCGCTGCACCCCGGTGCGCCGGTGGGCGGCGAGCGTCTCGACGGCCGCCCGGTAGTCCTCCTCCGGCGCGTCGGCCAGCAGGTCGCGCATCCGGTCGGCCACCGGCTGCCACGGCCACCTCCAGAACGAGTGCTGGCCGGTGGGATGGGCGCGCAGCCGCCACCGGCGCTCCCGCCGGGCCGTGCCCTGCCACCAGACCTGCAGACCCGTGTCGGCGATCTCGGCCGTCGCGGCGGCGGCGAACGCCAGGCCGTGTGCCGACGCCCAGGCGTCGGCGAAGGCCGCGTGATCGTCCACCGCGGAGCGTTCGTGGTCGTCGGGCGCGGCGGCGACGTGCGCGAGCAGGGCGGCGGCGCGCGGCGTGACCCGGCCGGCGAGGTGGGCGCGCATCTCTTCGGCGAGGGCCTGGTCGCTCTCCGGGTCGGCCAGCGACTGCGCCGTACGCTCCGCCGCGCGCTCGGTCCACCCGGCGACCCTGACGGCCGCTCCACCGTCGACGGTCACCGGCGTGCGGGGCGGCCCGCCGCGCCGGCGGCGCGCGACGCGCCGCCAGGAGGCCGGCATCTCGAAGGTCTCCTCGTCCGGGAGGGTGTCTCCCCCCGGCGCCGGCTCGGCCACCTCGGTATGCCGCACGCGTGCCTCCACAGACGTCCGTTCGAGCGGTTCGCGGGACACGGTAACGAGCGGCTCCGACAGTCTCCGCGCGGGTTCACGCCTCGTATTCGATCTTGAACTCCGCCAGCACGACGTCCAGCGAGCGGGAGGCGTTGTGGGCGACGCGCAGGCCCAGCGGCACGTCCGGTGAGACGAAGATGGCCCACGACTTGGCGAAGCACTGCATGCCGGGCGTGGCCCTGCGGTGCTCGGTGCAGGTGGTGTCGATCTTGCCCAGCGGGTCGCGTGCGAACTGGTCGCGCAGTTCGGTGGCCGCGCCGCCCGAGGCGGTCTCCCACTGGATCATCGCGTACAGGCGTCCCCACGCCTGGTGGCCCGGCCAGATCAGCCCGCTCGCCCGGTCGGAGGGGAACGGATGGCGGGTCCCGTCGCGCGTCTCGGCGTGCATGTTGTCGGGGTCGTAGCTCTCCGCCGACCCGTACGGGAAGGGCACGAGGTGGTAGTCATCGCCGGGCGCGACGGACAGCGGGCCGCCGTCCCGTTCGGCGTCGAACTTCAACGAGCAGACGTGCTGCGCCATGCGTCACCTCCATCAGCCGCGACGGCCGTTCGGGGCCGCACGGGGACCACAAGCCACCGTACGACCCCGAACCCACCGATTACCGGCATATGGCGGTCTTCACCGGCTTCACCGGTCGGCGAGCCAGTTGCCGTGGAAGCCGTACGGGACGCGGACGGGCAGGTGGACGCTCGCCACCGGCGGCGCGGCCAGGTCACCGGCGTCCAGGATGACCAGGTCGCTGCGGTCGGTCGCGGCGTCGTAGACGTAGGTCAGCAGCCAGCCGGCGCCGCCCGGCACGTCGTCGGCGGGGGCGAAGGACGCCTCTGCCGGGAACCGCCCCGGCCCGAACTCGTGCGCGGTGACCGTACCGGTCCGCAGGTCGTACCGGAGCAGCGCGCCGCCCTCCGCGTCGCCACCGGTCGTGGTGACGTGCCCGAACCGGGAGTCGAGCCCGACGAGACGGTCGTCGACGCGCGGGAACTCCGCCGAGCGGTCGTCGATCTGCTCCTCACGTACCGTCCCGGCGGCCAGGTCGAGGGTCCAGCGCCACAGCGTGGCCTCCTCCGTCACGCCGCCCGACCGCGGCCCGCCCCGCCACAGCTCGGCGTAGCGCATCACGTGGACGACGATGCGGTCGCCGTCGTCGTGCGCGTTGAGCGGGTGGAAGACGTAGCACGGGTCGATGTCGAACCAGCGGACCGTCCCGTACGGGTCGTCGCGGCGCAGGACGCCCAGGCGGGCGCCGTACCCGTCGTCCCAGCGGTACGGCATGGTGCCGGCGAGCGCGAGCTCCAGGTCGAACACCACGGGCAGGTCCATGAAGACGACGTGGCCGGCGGTGAGGTTGAAGTCGTGCAGCATCGTCGGGCCGGGGACGTCGACGGGCCGGCTGATCACCAGGTCGCCGGCGGCGTCGGCGCGGTGGTAGGTGAGGTACGGCGCCTCGACGCCGTACCCGAAGAAGTGCATCTCACCGGTCGTCGGGCAGGTCTTCGGATGCGCGGTCATCGCGGTCGTCAGCCGTCCTCCGAAGTCGTACGGGCCGGCCGTGTCGAGGTCGCAGACGCCCGGCGGCAGCGGCGCGCTCCCGGACAGGTGCAGCTCGTGCGGGAAGGACGACTCGACCAGCGCGAGCGTACGACCCGCGTGCCGGACGACGTGGGTGTTGGCGACGCCGGCCGCGAGGTCGAGGCGCCCCTCGCCGTCGCGCAGCGGCGCGCCGTCGGTGAAGGTCTTGGTGCGGACCCAGCGGTTGCGGTACGAGGTGGCGCGGCCCCCGTCGAGGCGTACGCCGTGGACCATGCCGTCGCCGAAGAACCAGTGCCCGGAGGCGGCGTCGTGCGGGTTGGGCCCGTTACGGAGGTACCAGCCGCTCAGGGCGTCCGGCACCCGGCCGGTCACGGGCAGGTCGTACGCGGTGAGCTCTTCGGCGACGGGAGCGTAGTTCCCGGCGAGGTGCGCTGCGGGCATCGGTTTCTCCTTGCTTCTTCGGGGCGTCCGCTGGCCGGTCAGGGGCGCGGGCGGTCAGGCGCGCTGGGCCCTGGCCTGGACGTGGGAGACGTAGCGCTGGGTGAAGACGATCGGGATGACCAGGGCGGCGATCTGGACGGCGACGGTCGCGGCGACGTTCCCGTGGGCGACGGCGGCGACCACGGTCAGCACCACCGCGGCCACGACGAACGAGGCGGCCCACACCGACGTGATGATCGTGTTGACCCGGACGAAGGCGGGCAGGTCCCAGTACTCACGCGGGGTCGTCTGCTTGGCGATGCCGAGGGTGAACGGCCGCCGGACGGCGAGGGAGACCAGCGAGATGAGCGCGAGCGTCCCGTTGGCGAGCGCGGCGGAGTAGGGGTGCAGGCCCGAGTGCGGATCGGCGAAGGCGATGACCGTGAGCACGGCGAAGAAGGCCGAGGAACCGATCTCAATGATCATCGCATCGGCGCCCCGGCCCGCCCGCACCTGCGTGGCGACGAGGACGAGCGCGACGACGAGGGCGGCGAGCGCTCCCCACTTCCAGCTGCCGGAGGGGATCACGGCGTAGACGATCCAGGGGAGGAAGGTGCGGACGTACGTCATCGTGGGCTCCTGGGGCGACGTTCCTGTTTCGACATGTCGACGTTAGAAGCTCTGGTGGCGACATGTCAACATTGGAAGGTAATCTGGTCGCATGAGCCTACGACACGCCCTGCTCGGACTCCTCGCCGACCGCACGGCAAGCGGCTATGACCTGCTGAAACTATTCGACTCCTCGCTGGCCAACGTCTGGCCGGCCACGCAGAGCCAGATTTACGCCGAGCTGAACAAGCTGGCCGACGGCGGGCTGATCAAGGTCGTGGCCGAGGGCCCGCGCGGGCGCAAGCAGTACGCGCTCACCGAGGAGGGCCTCACCGAGCTGCGCCGGTGGCTGACCGAGACCGAGCCACAGCCCAACGTCCGCAGCGAGGTGCTGCTGCGGGTGTTCTTCCTGGGGGTGCTGAGCCGCGAACAGTCGGAGGCCTACCTCGCCGGGCTGGCCACGCGCTTCGCCGAAGAGGAGAACGCCTTGCGGGAACTGGAGCGCGGCATCGAGTGGGACGAGAGCGACCTGTCGCTGTACGGCCGGATCGCCCTGGAGTACGGCCTGCGCTTCAACGCGATGCGTCACGAGTGGGCCGAATGGGCCGCCGACCAGGTCAAGTAACGGCCGCGAGCCGGGGAGGCCGAGCGGCCCTGGGTCATCGATGAGGTCCCTTATTTCGAACCGTTACGTCTCGTCTCGAATCACACATCCCGATCCCGGACGGGGGAACGTACGAGGCCGACCTGCGCGCCTTCCTGGCCGCGACGTTCGCCCTCGGCAGCCGGCCGCAGGTGGTCGAGCTGCTGCGGGCGCTCATGGCCGAGGCGCAGATCAACGCGGCCTTCGGCGAGCGGTTCCGCGAGACGTTCCTGGCGCAGCGGCGCGCCGCCCTCGGCACGATCGTCGAGCGCGCCGTCGCCCGCGGGGAACTGCCGTCCGGCCTGACGTCCCAGACCGTGATCGACATCGTGTTCGGCACGTTGTGGTACCGCGTCCTCGCCGCCCACCGGCCCGTCGACCAGGCACTCATCGACGAGCTGGTCACCGTACTCACCACCAGGAGGCAGAGTTGACCGACGAGCGGACCATCCTCATCACCGGCGCGACGGACGGGCTCGGCCGGGCGCTCGCCGGCCACCTGGCCTCGCGCGGCGCGGCCGTGCTGCTGCACGGCCGTGACCAGGGCCGGCTCGACGTCGTGGCCGACGAGATCCGCGACACCCACCGCGTACGCCGCCCGCGCACGCTGCGCGCCGACCTCGCCGAACTCGACCAGGTACGGCGGCTCGCCGACGAGGTCCGCGAGGCGACCGGGCGACTCGACGTGCTGGTCAGCAACGCGGGCATCGGTTCGGGCCTGCCGGCGGGACGGGAGCGGGGCACCAGCCGCGACGGGTACGAGCTGCGCTTCGCCGTGAACTACCTCGCCGGCTTCCTGCTCACCCTGGAGCTTCTCCCTCTGCTGCGGCGATCGGCGCCGGCCCGGATCGTGAACATCGCCTCCCTCGGCCAGTACCCGATCGACTTCGACGACCTGATGATCGAGCACGGCTACAGCGGCGGCCGGGCGTACGGGCAGAGCAAGCTCGCGCAGATCATGTCCGGCTTCGAGCTGGCCGGACGCCTGCCGGCCGATGAGGTCACGGTCAACAGCCTGCACCCGGCGACGTACATGCCGACCAAGATGGTGCTCGAGGAGATCGGCCACAGCGCCGACAGCCTGGCGACGGGCCTGGCGGCGACGGACCGGCTCGTCAGCGACGAGAGCCTGGCCACGACCACCGGCCGGTTCTTCGACCGCACCCGGGAGGCTCGGGCCGACGCCCAGGCGTACGACCCCGCCGCCCGCGCCCTGCTGTGGCGGCGCAGCCTGGAGCTCACCGGCGCCAAGGACGTCACCGACTAGCGCATCGGGGAGAACCGGGATCAGGCGCGAACGGCACACGGGGCCGCCGTCTTCACTTCGCCACCGACACATCAGGCGATCGCCCGGGAAAGGCCGCAGCAACCCCTGACCTGGGCCGAAACCGGTCGGCCGGGCGCGCCGCACTCACCGGCCGGGGTTACCCTCGGTGCTGCGATCAGTTTGCAGCGGTCCACCCTGATTCGGCTGGAATCCGCCGCGCGCAGTTCCGGGAGATCGGGGATCATGACACGCAAGGTGGTCGGAAACCTCATACTGGGTCAGGCCGTCCTCTATGTCGGCCTGTTCATGTGCGTGGCCCTCAAGCCCGACGGGCTCGGCGCCAACGACGGGATCAGCTACTACGGCATCTTCCGGCAGACCGTCGTGCCGTACGCGATCGCGATCCTGGGCCCTGGCTACTTCATCTGGACGGCGCTGCGCACGGCGGCGCCGTTCGCGCCCGCACCGGTCTACGTGCGCCGCATGGCGAACTGCCTCGCCGCCATGTCCGTCCTCGTCGTCCTCACCCCGTACAGCGCGAACCTGGTGTTCGACTGGGTGCACACCCTGGCCGGCACCTTCCTGTTCGTGCTGCAACTGGTGCTCGGCCTGCGGATGCTCGGCTGGAGCGGCGGTGACGGCTGGACCGCCGGGCTGTTGCTGGCGCAGTTCCTCAGCGGTGTGTTCTGCGCGGTCTACGTGCTGCCCAAGCACGGTTTCCTGCTCCAGGGGCAGGTGGCGTTCCAGATCGCCTTCGGAGCCCTGCTCGTCCGCACCACCCGCCTTTTCGTGCCCGAGACGGTCGCCCAGACCACCTGACCCTGTCCGCGCTCCGTCACGGGGCGCACGCGGCGGCGCGTTCGAGCAGGAGGGTCCGTTCCCGCGCGTTCCGCGTGAGCGAGGCCGCGCGCTCGTACTCCGAACGCGCCTCGTCGGCGCGGCCGAGACGGGCCAGCAGGTCGGCGCGCACGCTCGGCAGCAGGTGATATTGGGCGAGCGCCGGCTCCCCGAGGAGCCGGTCGGCGTGCTCCAGCCCCCGGGCCGGGCCGAACGCCATGCCGAGGGCGACCGCGCGGTTCAGCTCGACGACGGGTGAGGGGGTCAGGTGGGCGAGCGCCCCGTACAGCGTCGCGATCCGCTCCCAGTCGGTCTCCTCCGCACTCCCGGCCTGCGCGTGGCAGGCGGCGATCGCTCCCTGCACGACGTACGGGCCGAGCGGTGCGCCGATCTTCTCGGCGCGGAGCAGCGCGGCGAAACCACGGCGGATCAGCAGCTGGTCCCAGCGTCCGCGGTTCTGCTCCAGGAGCGGAATGGGCTCGCCGCCGGGGCCGGTACGCGCCTTCGCGCGTGAGGACTGGATCTCCATGAGCGCGACGAGGCCGTGCACCTCGGGCTCGTCCGGCGCCAGCTCGGCCAGGATCCGGCCCAGGCGCAGCGCCTCCTGGCACAGCGCCGGGCGCATCCAGTCGTCACCGGCGGTGGCCGAGTATCCCTCGTTGAAGACCAGGTACAGCACCTCCAGCACCGAGGACAGCCGGGCGGCGCGCTCGTCCGCCGGCGGGACCTCGAAGGGGATCTGTTTCCTGGCCAGGGTCCGCTTCGCACGGACGATCCGCTGGGCGACGGTCGGCTCCGGCACGAGGAACGCCCGTGCGATCTCGTCGGTCGTCAGCCCGCCGAGCAGGCGGAGCGTGAGCGCGACGCGCGCCTCGGTGGACAGCACCGGATGGCAGGAGATGAACATCAGGCGCAGCAGGTCGTCGCCGACCTCGTCGTCGAGCGCGGCGTCGACCTCGTCCTCGGCGGAGACCTGCTCGGTCCGCAGCTCATGACCGAGTTGCTCCTGCTTGCTCTCCAGGCGGACGTCACGGCGGACGCGGTCGATCGCCCGGTGCTTGGCGGTCGCCATGAGCCAGGCGCCCGGGTTGGCGGGGACCCCCGTCTCCGGCCACTTCTCCAGGGCGATGACAAGGGCGTCCTGCGCGAGTTCTTCGGCGATGCCGACGTCGCGGACGATCCGCATCAGGCCGGCGATGATCCGCGCCGACTCGAGTCTCCACACCGCGTCGATCGCGCGATGGACATCCGAAGCGGTCACGCGACCGATCAGAGCATCGTCTCCGCACGGGGCGCAAGCGGGGACCGGCCCGCCCCGGAACGCGGTTCCGGGGACGGGCGCGGCCCTGGGCCCGGCGCCGGAAACCGAATCCGCCGCCGGTCAGGGGTACGGCCGGCTCAGGGGCCGAAGACCTGACGGATCTCGCCCTGACCGTCGCCGACGATCGACCAGAACCGCTTGGAGAGCTCGATCGCCTCCTCCCGGGACCTGACGTCGATCAGGGCGAACCCGACGACGGCCTCCTTGGCCTCCGCGAAGGGCCCGTCGGTGACCGTGACCTCGCCGCCGGAACTCTTGATGTGGATGCCGTTCGGGTCGAGCCCCCCGGTCGCGAGCAGCACGCCCGCCTTGGTCATCTCCTCGATGAACTGCCCCATCTCCCTCATCAGCTTCTCGTCCGGAGGGTTGCCGGCGGAGGACCCGTCGTCCGTGGTCATCAGCAGGAATCGCATCGCGTGTCTCCTTCTGTGCGCTTGTTCGAAGCGGTCTCGGGCCGGGTCCGATCCCGGCCTTCGCGTACGCGTCGAACGGGACACGGCCGGATCGACACCCCGCCCGAAGAATTCGCCGGAAAAAATTCCGGCGCGGGTGTCGATCCGGCCGTTCCTCGTTCGACGCGTGAGCACGAGGCCGGATCGAGACACGGTCTCACGCTGTTTCAACGAGAGGACGACAGACATGAGCACCCAGACCCTCGCGACGCCCACCACGTCGGCGGACCGGCGTACGGCCGTGAACATCGCCCTGTGGGCGGTCCAGATCCTGCTGGCGGCGTTCCTGCTGATCGCCTCCGCCGCGCCCAAGTTCGCCGGCCAGCGGGACGCGGTGGAGACCTTCCAGCAGATCGGCTGGGGCCAGTGGCTCCGCTACCTCACCGGCGTCTGCGAGGCCGCCGGCGCGATCGGCCTGCTGATCCCACGCCTCGCCACGCCCGCCGCGATCGGCCTCATCGGCCTCATGATCGGCGCGGTGCTCACCCAGCTGCTCGTGCTCGCTCCGGCGTGGGCGCTGCTGCCGGCGTCGTACGGCGTCCTGTTCGCGATCATCGCGTGGTACCGGCGGGACGGCTTCCGGGCGCTCGTGAACCGTCTCCGGCGCTGACCGCCCCGGCCACGACGCCCTGATACCGAAGAAACGCCTGGTCACCCCGCTGACCAGGGAGGCGGCGACGGTCGTCACCGATCGTTCTTCCCCGTAAAGTGTCAGGCAGAGGCGCGTCACGGGCTGTTCGGGGGGATGACCAGTGGGCGCACGGGCGCTACGCCGCGTCCGGTCGGCGTCCGGTCCGCGGGGAGGACTGACCCGCCGTATCGTCGTCGCGGGCGGCATCGTCATGCTGCTCGCGATCGGCGCGTACGCGCTGCTGTTCTCGGTGATCATCGATCTGCGCGACTCCGCCGCCGTCGCGACCCGGTCCAAGGCCGTCCTGTCGTCGGCGAACCGGCTGGAACGGCTGGTGACCGACCTGGAGACCGACGTTCGCGGGTTCATCATCACCGGTGACCGGCGGCTGCTGGCACCGGTGACCGGTGCCCAGGAGGAGGCCATCGGAGAGGGCCGGAGGCTGGAGCGGCTCACCGCGGGGGGCGATCCGGCCCAGGCCGAACAGGCACGCCGGATCGTGAGCGCCACCGAGGCGTACGTGCGCGACTACTCGACTCCGCTGCTGGCGGCGATCCGGCGGCAGCCCGCCTCGGCGCGGGCGCTGGCCACGATCGCCGAGGGCGAGCAACGCCTCCAGCCGCTGCGCGACGAGTTCGACCGCTTCATGGCCGCGCAGAGAGCGCTGGTCGAGGCGCATGAGAACCGCTCCAACGCCGACACCACCCGGGCCACGGCCATCGCGGCGGGCGGCGCGTGCGGCGCGCTCCTGCTCCTTTTGCTCTTCTCCGGGTACCTGACGCGCGCCATCCTGCGCCCGGTGCGGCGCACCGCGGCCATCGCCAGCGACCTGGCCGGCGGCGACCTGTCGGTACGGATCCCCGAGGTGTCGGGGGGCGACGTCGGGGTGCTCGAACGGACGTTCAACGTGATGGCGGTATCGCTGGAGGCGGACCGGCGACAGCTCCGGAGGGTCGTGGAGGAACAGGGCGCGCTCCGGCGGATCGCGACGCTCATCGCCCGTGGCGTGTCACCGGCGGAGATCTTCACCGCGGTCGCCAGCGAGTTGGGCCGCGCCCAGGGGACGCAGTACGCGGTGCTCAATCGCTTCGACCCCGCCCCCGCCCTCACCACGGTCGGCCACTGGACCGCCCCCGGCGCGCCGGACATCCTGCCCCCGGCGAGCGGCCACTGGCCGATCGAGGAGGAAAGCGTCACCACCCTGATCATCCGGACGGGCATGCCGGCGCGGATGAACACCGACGAGGCCACGAGCACGATCGGCGTCTGGGCGCGACTCCACGGGATCCGGTACGTCGTGGGCTGCCCGATCACTGTCGGCGGGCACCTGTGGGGCATGATCGCGGTGTTCTCGGCCGACGACCGGCCGCCGCCGGACAACACCGAGGACCGCCTCATGAAGTTCGTCGAGCTTCTCGCGACCGCGATCGCCAACGCCGAGAACCGGAACGAGCTGCTGGCCTCCTCGGCGCGGATCGTCGCCGCCGCCGACGAGGCCCGGCGCCTCATCGAACACAGCCTGAACACCGGGCCGCAACGGCGCCTGACCGCCCTCGGCGAGGAGCTGCGGGGCACCCAGGCCATCGTCACGCCGGAACAGGACCAGCTGAGAACCCAGCTGGCCAGGACGGTCAAGGGCGTGAACAGCGTGCTGGACGACCTGAAGGAGATCTCCCACGGCCTGCTTCCGACGGCGCTGTCCCGCAGCGGCCTGCGGCGCGCCCTGGAGTCGCTGGCCGAAAGGTCGGAGGTGCCGGCGCGGCTGGACATGCGCGTCGACCGGCCGCTGCCCGACCACATCCAGGTCGCGATCTACTACACGGTGTCCGAGGCGCTCACGAACGTGGCGAAGTACTCCCACGCGTCCGTCGTCCACATCCTCCTGACGCTGGAGCACGGGACGCTGCGGCTGCGGATCGACGACAACGGCATCGGCGGGGCCGACCCCGCACGGGGTTCCGGCCTGACCGGGCTGAAGGAGCGCATCGAGTCGCTCGGCGGAACGATCGAGGTGATCAGCCCGGCCGGCGCCGGCACGGCCCTCAACGTCGAGATACCGATCGCGTCCTGACCCGGGCGACCGCCGCGCAGGGACCGAATAGCGGCCGGTTCCTGACCGCTGGCGCGTGCATGATGAGGCCATGGCGAACACGAGCTCACGGACGCTGCGGCTGCTCTCCCTGTTGCAGACCCATCGGTACTGGCCGGGCGCCGAACTCGCCGAACGCCTCGGGGTCTCGGTACGCACCCTGCGCCGCGACGTCGACCGGCTGCGCGAACTCGGCTACCCGGTGGAGGCTCAGCGGGGCGTCGACGGCGGTTACCAGCTCGCTCCGGGCGCCGCGCTGCCCCCGCTCGTGGTCGACGACGAGGAGGCGGTCGCGCTCGCCATCGGCCTGCGCGCCGCCGCCCAGGGTGCGGTCGCCGGCATCGAGGAGTCCTCCATCCGCGCGCTCACCAAGGTCGTCCAGGTCATGCCGCCCCGGCTGCGCCGGCGCGTGGACGCGCTGCGGACCGCCACGGTGCCCGCGGTGTGGACCACCGGCCCGACCGTCGACTCGGGCGTGCTGACCACGGTGGCCCAGGCGTGCCGCGACGAGGTGCGCCTGCGGTTCTCCTACCAGGCGCACCGCGCCGAGCGGACCGCACGCTTCGTCGAACCGCACCGGCTGGTCTCGCTCGGCCGCCGCTGGTACCTGGTGGCGTACGACCTGACCCGGCAGGACTGGCGCAACTTCCGGCTCGACCGGCTCGACGACCCGGAGAGCACGAGCGAACGCTTCCGTCCGCGCGAGTTGCCGGGCGGGGACCCGGTGGCGTTCGTCCGCGCCGGCATCGACGCCATCCCCACGCCGTACACGGTCGAGGCGATCGTGCACGCGCCGGCGGAACAGGTCCGCGCCCAGGTGAGCCCGTGGGCGACGGTCGAGGAGGACGGCGACGACCGCTGCCGCTTGCGGATGACCGCCGAGTCCCTGTCCTGGCCGGCCCTGGCCCTGGGCACGGTCGGTGCGGAGTTCGAGCTGGTCGACTCCCCGGAACTCGCCGACCTCATCCGCGAATGGGGCGCCCGCTTCACCCGCGCCACCGGCGCTTGAGTCCGGCGGCCGCGCGGATCAGCGGGGTGGCTCGGCGGGTTCCAGGCGGGCGAGGAGGAGGGTGGCGTCGTCGGAGCTCTCGCCCGCGTGCAGGTGCTTGACGATGGCGTCGCAGGTGCCCTCGATGTCGGGGGACGCGCCGGGCAGGAGGGAGCGGAGCTCCTCCAGCCCCGCGTCCATGTCGCGCGTGCGGCTCTCGATCAGGCCGTCCGTGCACAGGATCAGCGTGCCGTCCTCCGGCACGTGGAGTTCGAGCGCCTCGTAGCTGGCCTCACCCACGCCCAGCGGCAGACCCGGCGGCAGGTCGATGATCTCCGACGAACCGTCGGCGGCCGCGATCAACGGCGGGACGTGGCCCGCGCGGGCGATCGTGAGGAGGCGGCGGCCCGGGTCGCAGAGGGCGTACACGCAGGTCGCGAACTGTGCCGTCGTCAGCTCCTGGGCGATCTCGTCCAGGTGGCCCAGCAGCTCGGCCGGGGGCAGGCCGAGCCGGGCGAGGATGCGCACGGCCGTACGGAGCTGGCCCATGACGAGCGCGGCGGCGGTGCCGTGGCCCATGGCGTCGCCGACCACGAGCCCGACGTTTCCCCCGGGCAGCGGGATCGCGTCGTACCAGTCGCCGCCGATCCGGCTGGTCTGGCCGGCGGGCAGGTAGCGGTGGGCGATCCGCATCCCCGGCGGCGTCTTGAGCGCCACCGGCAGCAGGCTGCGCTGGAGCGTCTTCGACGTGCGGCGTTCGCGGTCGTACAGGCGGCCGTTGTCCATGCAGACGGCGGCGTGGTCGGCGATCCGCCGGGCGAGCCCGCCCTCCGCGACGCCGAACGGCCGGTCGCCGGACCGGCGGGCGAGGATGGCGAAGCCGAGGACGTTGCCGCGCGCGATGAGCGGGACGGTCAGGAAGCCGTCGTAGTTCAGCGCGTCGTTGATGCGCGGCCGGATCGACAGCCGGTGGACGAACCGGCCGAACGTCGTGCTGTCGAGCGCGGTGAAGACGACCGGGCGACCGGTGGTCATGCTGCGGGCGACCGGCGTGTCGGCCGGAAAGGCGATCACCTCGTCGGCGGGGAACGCCGAGGACCACTCGGGCTGCGTGCCGTCGGCGACACTCAGCGCCATCCGGCGTACGACGACGCGGGACCCGCCGTCCTCATGCGAAGGGAGGTGGTCGTCGACCAGGAGGCGTTCGAGGAGGTAGACGCCGGCCCCGTAGCAGAGGCGGGAGACGAGGGCGTCGGCGAGTTCGCGGGCGGTCTGCCGCAGGTCCAGTGTCGCGCCGATGCCGAACACCGCCTGGTCCGGTTCCTCGGGCAGGGGGTCTTCCCCCGGTGGGGAGTCGCGGTGCGGCAGCGCGCTGATCCCCACGGTGACCTCGCCGGTGGCCTCGGTCACCGGCTCGCAGCGGAACTCCACCGGGACGACGGCCCCGCCGGGCAGCCGTACGGGCAGCAAGGTCACCGAGGGCGTTCCGGCGGCGGCGCGCGCGACGGCCGCGCCGAACGCCTCACGGTGCTCGCCGGCGAACACCGCGTCGCACAGGTCACGCCCGCGCACCTCGGCGTCCGTCCGGCCGAACAGCTCGGCCGCGGCCGGTCCCCAGCGCAGTACGTGACCGGTCGCGGCCACCCCTAAGGTGACGAGCGCGCTCAGCCCGGGGATGGTCACTCGATCCTCCTCGATACGCGCGCGTCAGCGGCGAATATCGTCCGGTCCGACATTTGCCGACTATGTTGGCATAAGTCGCGCTTCCATCGACCGATGCCGCGCCACGCTCTAGGCTGACTCGGGGCCGGGCGTTCTGTCAGCGTTCCGGCCGCATCCCTGACCCCGGTACACGAATGGCAGGCACGTGGAACACGAGAGCTGGGCGCCTCCCGAAGTCGATGTCGAGCGGGCCAACGTGGCACGGATCTATGACGCCCTGCTCGGTGGCTCGCACAATTTCGCCGTCGATCGGGACGCCGCGAGCGCACTGACCGCGATCAATCCGTCATCACGTGAGGCCGCACGCGCGAATCGGCAGTTTCTCGGTCGTGCGGTCAGGTTTCTCGTCAAGTCGGGAATTCGACAGTTCCTCGACATCGGCTCCGGCGTACCGACCTCGGGAAACGTGCACGAGATCGCGCAGTCGGCGGCCCCGGACGCCCACGTGGTGTACGTCGACACGGACCCGGTCGCCATCGCGCACAGCAAGTCGATCCTGGCCGGCAACGAGGGGGCCACGATCATCCAGGCGGACCTGCGCGAGCCCGACGTGATCCTCTCCCACCCCGAGGTCGAGCGGCTCATCGACTTCGACCGGCCGGTGGCGCTCCTGCTCGTCGCGGTGCTGCACTTCATCACGGAGGAGGAGCGCCCCGGCGACCTGGTGAAGCGGTTGGCGGACGCCCTGGCGCCCGGCAGCTACCTGGTCATCTCCCACGCGACGCTCGACGGCCACGACCCGCAGGTCGGCGAGGCCATCGAGAAGCTGTACTCCCGCACCTCGGCGCCGGGCCGCGCGCGCGACCACGCGGGTGTCAAGGCGTTCTTCGACGGCTTTGAGATCCTCGATCCGGGCCTGGTCTACCTCCCGCAGTGGCGCCCGGAGGAGGGGGACCTGAAGTTCGAACGGCCGGAGCAGGCGTGGGGGTACGGCGCGGTCGGTCTCAAGACCTGACCACGGCGGCTCGCCGGGCGACGGGTCACCAGAGCGCGAGGGAGCGGGTGAGGATGCCCGCGACGTCCTCCTCGGTCACCTCGCGTGGCGCCGTGGCCAGCAGTCGCTGCTGCTTCATCGTGCCCACGACCAGGTCCGGCACGTCGGACTCGGTGTAGCCGGTCGCCCCGATCCCGTTCGGCAGGCCGATGTCGCGCATCAGGCGCAGCAGCGCCGCCGGCAGGTACTCCGACGGGTCGGCACTCCGGTCGAGCTCCGGGTCGAGCAGTTCGGCCGCGCGTACATGCCGGTCCGGGCCGGCCTCGAAGGTGAACCGGAACGCCTCCGGCGCCGTCAGCGCCACGGCCATGCCGTGCGGCACCATCGGCTCCTCTTCCGGGTAGCCGTCGGGGTGGAAGTCCTTGACCTGCCCGGCGATCGGGTACGCGTTCGCGTGCGGGATGTGCACGCCGGCGTTGCCGAAGCCGAGTCCGGCGAAGGTCGCGGCGAGGGCCATCTCCGTACGGGCCGTCAGGTCGTCGCCGTCGCGCACGGCGGTGCGGAAGGAGCGGGCGATCAGCGCCAGGGCGTGCTCGGACCACATGTCGGAGACGGGGTTGGCGCCGCAGTACGGCACGCGCTGTTCGGGCCGCTTGCGCTCGTAGGAGGTGTACGCGCGGGCCGTGTAGCTCTCCAGCGCGTGACAGACGATGTCCATGCCGGCCGAGGCGGTGACCCCGGCCGGCTGGGTGCGGATGAGCTCGGGGTCGACCACGGCGAGCGCAGGCCGCAGGCGCGGATGGCTGATGCCGGTCTTGACCCGCAGGTCCAGGACGTCGAGCACGCAGACGGTCGTGCTCTCCGCGCCGGTGCCGGTCGTGGTCGGCACGGCCACCAGCGGGTTCAGCGGACGCGCCGGGGCCCGCCCCGCCCCGATCGGCGGGTTGAGGTAGTCGGCCAGCTCACCGTCGTTGGTGGTCAGCAGGTTGATCGCCTTCGCCGTGTCGATGCTCGACCCGCCGCCGACCGCGACGATGGCGTCCCACGGGCCGGTCTCGCGGGCGTACGCGACGGCCTCCTTCATCGAGGCGTCGGTCGGCTCGACGTGGACCCGGTCGAACACCTCCGCCTCGATCCCGTACTCCTTCAGCTGCCCGGCGATCCGCTGCGGGCCGCCCGTGGCCGCCACGCCGGGGTCGGTGACCACCAGGGCGCGCCGCGCTCCGTACTGGGTGAGGTCGTAGCCGATCTCCGCGGAGGAACCGGCGCCGAACTTCAGCTGCGGCGCGCCGTAGGTGAACACCGACTCGGGATTACCAGGCAAAAGAGGCATATTTCGGATCTTCCGATTGCCATCGTTCCATGTCAACGCATGGCGGCACCCGGGACGAGCACGGCGAACTCCGGCCCGGACGCCCCGGCGGCCAGCTTGACCGCGCCGGCCGGATCGTCCAGGCCGACCGGGTGCGGCTCCAGAACGTCGAGGTCCAGCGTTCCGGCGGCGACCATGCGCCACACGTCGAGGACCGTCTCCGGCGGGCACATCCACGAGCCGCGCACCGTGAGGCGACGGCGCATGATGTCGCCGTACGGCAGCGGCAGGTCCTGCCTCACCCCGCCGATCAGCGCCATCGTCCCGCCCGGACGCAGGGCGTCGAAGCCGGTCAGCGTCGGGTCCGGGCCGGGCACGGCGCCGAGGGCGTCGATCACCACGTCCACCTCGCCGATCGCGGCGGCGTCGCGGGCCCGGTCCCCGGTGAATGCCACGGTCCGCACGCGCGGGTCCAACCCGGCGAGCCGGTCCAGGACGGCGGTGTTGCGGCCGACCGCCACGACCCGGGCGGCTCCGCGGGCCAGCGACATCAGCAGCGTCGCCGCGCCGAGCTGGCCGGTGCCGCCGATGACCGCCACGGTCTGGCCGGGCCGCTGACCGGCGCTGTTCAGCCCCTCGGCCGCGATGGCGAGCCACCCCAGGAAGGCCAGCCGGTCCGGCCGCGCGTACTCCTCGGCGCCGGCCAGCCGTACGACGGTCTCCTTGGGGCACAGGGCGCGCTCGGCCCACAGCCCGTCGCGCCACACCGCCTGCATCGCGGTGGTCGTCGCGGTCGCCTTGCCCCGTCCACCCACGCCCGTCCAGCCGACGAGTATCTCCTGCGGCCCGTCCGTCTCGCCGGAGCTCAGCAGCGGGTTGATCACTACGATGTCGCCCGGCGCGACGTTGAAGACGTCGTCGGCCACGGACTCGACCCGTCCGATGCCGCCCGCGCCGAGGACCAGCGGCGTCGGGATGGTGCCCCGCGCCCCCTGAGTGAGGGCCTCGGTATAGGCGGGCAGGTACGCGGCGAGCACGCTGACGATCACCCCGCCGCCGCGCGGCGCCGGCTCCGGCACCTCCGCCAGTCGTATCGGTTGTCCTGCTTCTTCCAGTTTCCATGCACGCATACCGGCCAGTCTGCGAGCGTCTCAGCCTGGTATCCAGAGCCGGTTTATTCTGGAACTGTGACTACCTCGGTGCTACGCCGACGCGAGCTGGGCGCGTTCCTGCGCAGCCGCCGTGAGCGCATCTCCCCCGCCGAAGCCGGCCTGCCGACGACGGGACGGCGGCGCACCCCGGGGCTGCGGCGCGAGGAGATCGCGCTGATCGCGGGCATCAGCGCCACCTGGTACACCTACCTGGAACAGGGCCGCGACGTACGCCCGTCCGGCCAGGTGCTCGAGGCGCTCGCCACGGCGCTGCGGCTCAGCGAGCACGAACGCGACCACCTGTTCCACCTCGCCGGCGACACCCGCGACGAGCAGGCCGACGCCCCCGAGCCACTGGCCCCGGGCGTCGCCGGCGTCCCGGCGCTGGTCGAGCCCAACCCCGCCTACGTTACGGGCGTGCGCTACGACGTGCTGTGCCACAACGCGGCCGCCGCGGAGCTGTTCACCGGCATGTCCGCGATGCCGGAACCCAACCTGGCCCGCTGGGTCTTCACCGAACCCGCGGCGCGGCAGGTCCTGGTCGACTGGGACCAGGAGGCGCAGAACGTCCTGGCCCGCCTGCGCGCCGCCGCCGGCCGCCACCCGGACCATCCCCGCTTCACCCGCCTGGTCGACGAACTCCACGCGGCGAGCCCGGAGGTACGCGCCTGGTGGCCCCGCTACGACATCCAGATCAGCCGCGCCGGCACCAAGCGCCTACGCCATCCGAGACTCGGCGTCATCACCCTGGCGCACACCGCGTTCCACGTCGCGGAGCGGCCGGAGCAGACCCTGGTCATCTACAGCGGGTTGACCTAGGCGTCGCGGTCGGCTCACCATCCCTTCTCAACCCGGCGCCCGTGGCGGGGACGCCTTGGGGCCCTATGCCTGGTACAGGTCGATGTGATTGCCGTCCGGGTCCTTCACCGTCGATGAGCGCGGTTTCCACGGCCGGTCGACCGGCGGCTCGATCTCGATGGCACCGGCGGCCAGGGCGCGGGCGTGCGCGGCGTCGATGTCGTCGACGAGCAGGCCGAACCTGGCCGGCCCGCCGGGCCAGGGGTGCCGCTGCGGATCGGCCACTGTCACGAGGAAGAAGTCGTCGTCGGGATAGGCGCCGAACTGGAACGAACTGATCTCCTCGTGATAGCCGGCGTCGAAGGCGTCGCGGTAGAACGCGATCGCGGTGGGCAGGTCGCCGGTCGTGATCGTGACCTGGGCGATGCGGCGGGTTCTCACGGGTAGCCCCTTCTCCAGGTAGTGCTCGACGGTCTCGATGAGCTGCGCCAGCGAGTCGGCTTCGCCCAGCAGGTGGTCACGGTGCTCGGCGAGCACGGCGTGGACGCCACGCTCGCGAACCGTTCGCATCGCGTCGACCGGCACCTGGAGGCGGCGCAACGTCGCGTACAGGCGCGCCTCGCTCACCTGGTCGGGCCGGTACCGGCGGTACCCGCTGCCGGGGTCGACGTAGGCGGGAGTGAGCAGCCCGACGTCGTCGTAGTGCCGCAACGCGGTGATCGACAGGCCGGTGACGAGGGAGAAGCTACCGATGCTCAGCACGAGACCATTCTGAAAGTCTCGGGCCGCCCGAGAGTCAAGCGCGCGGCCGCCGGACTCGATCTGCGCCGGAGCCGTCAGCGTGAGGCCTCCCGTACCGGCCGGGCTTGATCCGTCCCGGGTGTCGGTGGCAGCGCCTAGCATGGGCCGCCCTACGCGCATCGTTCCCCCGGAGGTGGTCCACGTGGCCGACGTCACCGCAGCTCAGCCACATCCCGACGAGCTCGAGGCGCACCGGGTGCAGCTGACCGGCTACTGCTATCGGATGCTCGGCTCCCCCTTCGAGGCGGAGGACGCCGTCCAGGAGACGCTCGTACGGGCGTGGCGGGCGCTCGACCGCTTCGAGGGCCGGGCGGCGCTGCGGTCGTGGCTGTTCCACATCGCCACCAACGTCTGCTTCGACCTGCTCAAGGGGCGTGGGCGGCGTGCGCGGCCGATCGACCTCGGGCCCGCGTGGGACGGTTCCGCGCTGAACCCACCGCTCGCCGAGTCGACCTGGGTCGAGCCGGCGCCCGACGCCCGCGTCCTTCCGGGCGGTGGGGGCGACCCGGCCGACGAGGCGGTCGCGCGCGAGACCGTACGCCTGGCGTTCGTCGCCGCGCTGCAGCACCTGCCGCCCCGCCAGCGGGCGGTGCTGATCCTGCGCGAGGTCCTGCGCTGGAAGGCGAGCGAGGTCGCCGAGCTGCTCGGCACCTCATCGGCCTCGGTCAACAGCGCCCTTCAGCGGGCCCGCGCGACGCTCGACGACCTCGGCCTCAGCGACTCCTCCGACCTGCAACCGCTGGACGCCACGCAGCGTTCCCTGGTGGCGCGCTACTGCGACGCCTTCGAACGCTACGACCTCGACGCGCTCGTCGCGCTGCTGCACGAGGACGCCACCCAGTCGATGCCGCCCTATGACATGTGGGTCCGGGGCCCCGCGAGCATGCGCGAGTGGTGGAGCGGGCCGGGCATCGAGTGCCAGGGCTCCCGGCTGCTGCCGACGGCGGCGAACGGCTCCCCCGCCTTCGGCCAATACCGCCCCAGCGGCCCGGGCGGCCGCCACGAGCCGTGGTCACTGCACGTGCTGGAGTTCCGCGGCGACCGCCTGATCCACCTCAACTTCTTCCTCGACGTCGACCGCCTGTTCCCCCTCTTCGGCCTGCCGCCAGGCCTTTGAGGCGATCGAAGCCGAGTCGACGGGCCCGGAGGGGAGTCTGATGATGAGACTCTGACTTCATTGAAGACGATGACCGCGACCGAAGCATCGAGGAACTTCTCTGACCTGCTTAACGCCATCGAGCGCGGTGGCACCGTCATCATCACCCGAGGAACCACCCTTGTCGCCGAGATCGGTCCATCCCACCGGCGTATCGGCGCTGATCTGCGTGCCGCCCTGGAGGGCATCCAGCCTCCCGACAACCGCTTCGTCCAGGACGTGAAGAACGCACTGGCGCTGCTGATAACCGAGAAGACAGACTCGTGGGCCGACGCCTGATCCTTCACGGATACCCCGATACCACCGCGGCTCACCCTGCTCGGCTGATCGCCACGCACGCCGGACCGGAACTTCTCGGGGCGCCCACGACCTGATCATCGACGCGCACGCGGGATAGACCGGCCGGGCCATCCTCAGCCGCGGCGTCAAGGCGCCCGCTTCGCCGATCTGCCGAGTGGGGACGCCCTCGAAGCCTGAACGACCCTCTACAGCGGAAGACACCGCGCATAAGGCAGGAGTCGAACCCTCACAACAGCGCCAAGCGGGCGATGCCATAACCGGTACCTGATCAGCTACACCACGACCACAACTCGCTCACCAGTTATACCGGTATGCCCTAAAACGAGTAACTGCACAAGCTGCGACTATGCATCTGCTACGACGAAAAGTCATCGGCAGAAGTAATTAAGCACTATGGTTTTGGTCATGCGGCTCCGTTACAACTACCGGGCCTACCCTGATGCCACCCAGCGCCGTACACTGGCCCAGGCATTCGGGTGTGCGCGCGTGGTGTGGAACGACTGCTTGCGCGTTCGCAAGGAAGCGCACGCCGCCGGGCTGCCGTTTGTCACGTCGGCGGAGCTGTCCAAGACCTACATCACCAATGCCAAGCGCACCCCAGAGCGGGAGTGGCTGGCCGATGTGTCAGCGGTCATCCTGCAGCAGTCTCTGCGGGACCTGGATACCGCGTTTAAGAACTTTTTCGATTCGGCCAAGGGTAAGCGCAAGGGCCCCAAGGTCGGGCCGCCCCGATACAAGTCGAAGAAGGACACCCGGCACTCGATCCGCCTTAACACCAACGCCTTCTCCATCCGGGACAGCGGCGCGGTGTACGTGGCCAAGGTCGGTGACCTGAAGGTGAAATGGTCCCGTCCCCTACCCGCCGCACCGTCCTCAGTGAGTCTCACCAAAGACAGCTCCGGCCGGTACTTCGTCAGCTTCGTCATCGACACCGCCCCCGAGCACCTGCCTGCGATCGGCTCCGAGACCGGCGTGGATCTCGGGCTGGGGCGCTTTGCGGTGCTGGCCGACGGGACCAAGGTCGGCTCTCCGCGTTTCCTTCGCCGTGCGGAAAAGAAGCTCAAGAGGATGCAAAAAGCCCTCAATCGTAAGGCCAAGGGCAGCAACAATCGGGCCAAGGCGCGGGTCATGGTCGCACGCCAGCACGCTCGCGTGGCCGACCAGCGCCGAGACTGGCTGCACAAGCTCTCCACCAAGCTGATCCGCGACAACCAAGCGGTCTACGTGGAAGACCTCGCAGTCAACGGCCTAGCCCGCACCCGCCTGGCCAAGTCGGTACACGACGCGGGGTGGGCACAGTTCGTGCGCATGCTGGAGTACAAGGCCACCAAACACGGCCGCTATGTCGGCAAGATCGGTCGTTTTGAACCGACCTCTCAGGTGTGCTCGGCCTGCGGTGTCAAGGACGGTCCCAAACCCCTCAACGTCCGACAGTGGGCTTGCGGAGAGTGTGAAACCGTTCACGATCGCGACATTAACGCAGCACGCAACATCCTGGCGGCCGGACGGGCCGACAGGCTAAACGCCTCGCGGAGCGCAAGTAAGACCAGGGCGAAAGTCCCGGCACAGCGTGTTGAATCAGGAAGCCGCCGGAAGGGTCAAACGACCCAGGCCGAAATCCCTAGCCTAAAGGCCGGGGAGCGCGTCAAAGCCGCTTGGTCTCACCCATGACCAGGCCCATGCAAAGGGTGAACAGGGGGATTCGAACCCGCCACTTCCGGGACCACAACCCGGCGTGCTTCCGTTACACCATGAACACCACGGCGTCCCTTTCCGTGGGACGCGGTCGACCGGGCAGGAGTCGAACCTGCCACGCGCGCCGTGTGAAGGCGCCGCTCTACCGATGAGCTACCGGTCGTTTCGTACCCTCGGCCGGAGTCGAACCGACGACCCACCGCTCCGGAGGCGGATGCTCTGTCCACTGAGCTACGAGGGTGTGGGTACATCGCTCCGGTGGCTGGTTTCGAACCAGCATGACGCGGTCAACAGCCGCGCATCCTGCCGTTGGATGACACCGGATCGGTCGCGCAGGTGGGATTCGAACCCACGATGACCGGCTTATGGGGCCGGTGGGGACGGCCTGACTCCCCTACTGCGCAGTGCGCCGCCGCTGAGGGCGACTTTTCTTATCGCGGAAGGTGAGGGATTCGAACCCCCGCAGGTCACCCTGGCCTCCGTTTTCGAAACGGGCGCGATACCGGACTCCGCCAACCTTCCACTGCGTCGATGACCGGGCCGTCGCCCCCGCCGGGACGGCCCGGTCGTCTCTCGCGTACCGCCACAAGGATTCGAACCTTGAACCTTCGCGTCCTGAGCGCGACGCCTCTACCTGTTGGGCTATGGCGGCAAGACACCACGTACGCTCGGCGGGACTCGAACCCGCACCTCCGGCTCCTCGGGCCGGTGCCTCTGCCAGTTGGGCCACGAGCGCTTGAAAGAGCCGCCACCCGGTGCCGACCCGGGCCACCCGCCGTACGAAGGCGGGGTCACAAGCCGTGTGCGGCGGCCTCGCTCCCTGGCAAGGATTCGAACCTCGGTTCCGCGATCCAGAATCGCGTGTCCTGCCGGTTGGACGACCAGGGAATGACCACGTACGCGCCTCCACCAGGACTCGAACCTGGGGCCTCCCGCTCCGCAAGCGGGCGCTCTGTCCACTGAGCTACAGAGGCTGGGCGCGGCGGCCGGAAACCCGGAACCAGGAAAAGAGCCGCCGCGAGCAAATGTCTTCCGCTGTGGAGTTGTCAAAAAGCATTCCTCGCCCAAGAGCACAAGAGCAGAGGAAAAGCATGGGTGGCAGGAGTCGAACCCGCTTCTCGCCGGACTTGGAAACCGGCCGCCTATCCGTTGGCTCACCCATAGACGTGTCACTCATGAAAAGGGCCGCCCGGGACGGTGTCCTCCGGGCGGCCCACAACGACAGGTGCGACCTATCCCGAGGCTCCCGTAAGGAGGACATGCAGCAGCTCATATCGCGTGCCCTGCGACATCTGCCGCCAGTGCGAGTTATTCATTCGCACTTCCTCCTCTCCTGCCGTCCTGATGCTTCCATCATAAGAACCCTCGCCGCGAGGGCAACATATTTAATCGCCGTCGATGTCCATCAGACGGCGAACCCGCGAGTCGGGTTCCCTCAGCCGTCCAATTGCTCGATCGTCGCGATCGACGGCGCCTCCGTACGGCCCAGCTCGCGGGCCGTGTCCTCGGCGGCGCGCAGGACGCGTACGGCGTTGCTCCAGGTGAGCTTGGTCAGGTCCGCCTCGGACCAGCCGCGGCCGAGGAGTTCGGCGATCAGGTTCGGGTACGCCGACACGTCGGACAGGCCATCCGGGGTGAAGGGGGTGCCGTCGAAGTCGCCGCCGATGCCCAGGTGGTCGATGCCGGCCACCTCGCGCATGTGGTCGAGGTGGTCGGCGACCGTCGCCGGGGTCGCGATCGGCGGCGGGTTGGCGGCCTCGAACTCCCGCCGCACCTCGGCCGCCTCGGCGGCGGTGTCGAACGGGTGGAACCCCTTGGCCCGGAGGTGCTCGTCGGCGGCGCGGGTCCACTCGATCGCCTCGGGCAGGACGAACTTCGGCACGAACGTCGCCATCGCGACCCCGCCGTTGGCCGCCAGCGACGCCAGCACGTCGTCGGGGATGTTGCGCGGGTGGTCGCAGACGGCGCGCGAGGACGAGTGCGAGAAGATCACCGGCGCCCGGCTGACCCGCAGGGCGTCCCGCATGGTGTCGGCGGCCACGTGGGAGAGGTCGACGAGCATGCCCAGCCGGTTCATCTCGCGGACGACCTCCTCGCCGAAGCGGGTGAGGCCGTGCGCCGCCGGCTCGTCGGTGGCCGAGTCCGCCCAGGGCACGTTGTCGTTGTGCGTCAGCGTCATGTAGCGGACGCCGAGCGCGTACAGGGCGCGCAGCGTGGCCAGCGAGTTGTCGATCGAGTGGCCGCCCTCGGCGCCCATCAGCGACGCGATCCGGCCGTCCGCCCACGCCGCCTCCACGTCGTCGGCGGTCAGGGCGATGCGCAGGTGGTCGGGGTAGCGCGCGGCGAGGGCGCGGACGCAGTCGATCTGCTCCAGCGTCGCGCTGACCGCGTGCTCGCCCGCCAGTTCCGAGGGCACGTACACGGACCAGAACTGCGCGCCCACCCCGCCCGCGCGCAGGCGGGCGAGGTCGGTGTGCAGGCGGCCGGTCTGGTCGGCGGCGATGTCGCACGCGTCGAGGTCGTACCCGGACTGCTCGCGCAGCGCCCACGGAAGGTCGTTGTGCCCGTCCACCACGGGGTGGCCGGCGAGCAGTGCACGGGCGCGCTCCAGGTGGCCGGAATCGACGGTGTACGTCATCTGTTCTGTGTCCTCACTGACGCTGTCGGGATGGGTGGTCAACGCAATTCTGATATGGCCGCCAGCAGCCGCTCGACGTCGGACCGGTCGTTGTAGTGCACGAGCCCGGCGCGTACGGCACTGCCCCGGTCGCGGATGCCCAGGGCGGCGGTGAGCTCCCACGCGTAGTTGTGTCCGCTCCAGACGTTCACCTTGCGCGAGGCGAGGTGCTCGGCGACCGCGCCGGGCGTGTGCCCGTCGACCGTGAAGTAGGCCGTGGCGGTACGGCGCCGGGGAGAGCCGACGAGCCGTACGCCGGGCAGGGCGGCCAGGCCGTCGAGCAGGTTGGCGAGTTCGGCCTGTTCGTGCGCTTCGACCGCGGCCATCGAGGCGAGGATGCGCTCCCGGCGGGTGCCGGCGGCCCCGGAGTCCAGGCCGGCCAGGTGGTCGACGGCGGCGATCACGCCGGCGAGGTCGGCGAACGGCGCGGTGCCGGTCTCGAAGCGGTCGGGCACGTCGGTGCTGGAGGAGGCGAGCTTGTCGGGCTGGAGCGTCTCCAGCAGGGACGGCGCCGCGACGACGGCGCCGATGTGCGGGCCGGACCACTTGTAGGCGCTGGTCGCGTAGAAGTCGGCGCCGAACGTGGACACGTCGACGGGGGTGTGCGGGGTGGCGTGCACGCCGTCGACGTAGGTGAGCGCGCCGGCGTCGTGGGCGCGCTTGGTGATCGCCGCGAGGTCGGGCATGGTGCCGAGGATGTTGCTGGCGGCGGTGACCGCGACCAGTCGGGTGCGGTCGCCGAGGAGCGCGTCGTACTGCTCGGCCGGCAGCTCGCCGGCGGGCACGTCGACCTCGGCCCAGCGGACGGTGACGCCGGCGCGCTCGGCCGCCTGCACCCAGGGCCGTACGTTGGCGTCGTGGTCCAGGCGGGACAGCACGATCTCGTCGCCGGCACGCCAGGTACGCGAGAGGGCGTACGCGAAGCGGTAGGTCAGTGTGGTCATGTTGGGCCCGAGGACGACGCCGCGCGGATCTCCGCCGACCAGGTCGGCGACGGCCTGGCGGGCGGCCTCGACGATGGCGCCGGAGCGGTCGCTGGCCGGGAACGCGCCGCCGACGTTGCCGATGCCGCGCTCGTACGCGCCCGCGATCGCGGAGATCACCGACTCGGGAACCTGCGTGCCTCCCGCTCCGTCCAGGTAGGCGTAGCCATCGCGCAGTGCCGGGTACGCTGCGCGAATCGATACCAGGTCCAGGGTCATGTCAGCTCCAAAGCACGCGTTCGGTCCGAAACTACGTGGCTCCAGGCTCTCGTGCGACGGCCGGGGAGGGGAAGCCCGGTCACGCTCGCGAATGAAAGCGGTCAGGCGGGACATACTCCGCGTGGAACCCCCGAGTACGGAGGAGATCGGATGATCCTTCCCGGCGTTCTCGCGCTTCTCGTCGGCGCGGTCCTGGCCTTCGCCGTCCACGGCGACGTGGGGGGTGTCGGCGTCGGCACGGTCGGCGTCATCGTAATGATCATCGGGGGCCTGATCCTCATCGCGGGCCTGCTGCGCCTGCGCCGCGGCAGCCGGCAGCGGATCGCCGGCCGCCGGGACCGGGTCTACCGGACGAGCAAGGGCAAGATCATCGCGATGGTCATCGCGGTGATCTACATCGTGTCACCGATCGACATCGTCCCCGACTTCCTGCTGCCGGTCGGCGTGATCGACGACGCCACGGCGTTCGGCTGGCTGCTGTTCGCGATCGGCCAGGAGGTGACCCGCCGCCGCGGCGGCCAGGCCGCCTAGCTCTGAACCGCCGGGCGGCCTGCCGGTTCCCAGCCGTGGGCGAGGAGGTCGAAGAGCGCCTCGACGGCGGCCCGGCGGTCCGGCCGGCCGCGGGCGAGGACCGGGATCTGGAGGACGAACCGCGCGAGGGCCGCACAGGCGAGGTCGTCGTGCCGCACGCCGAGTTCGTCGGCGATGGCCGCGCTGAGAGCGTCGGTGTGCCGGGTCCACATGCGCTCGGAGTACGCGCGTAGCGCCGGTGTGGAGTCCACCAGATCGGTGAACTCGGCCATCTGCGGATGCGCCGCGAGCGGCAGCCAGCTGTCGAGGACGTGCCGCCGGAGGGCATCGAGGATGCTCTGGCCGTCGGCTCGCCGCCGCACCGCGGCGGTCAGTGCCGCCTCGCGGTGCTCGTCCTGGTCGAACACCAGCGCTTCCTTGCCGGTGAAGTGCTTGAACACCGTGGTGGTCGACACGTCGGCCGCGTCGGCGATGTCGCGGATGCTCACCTGGTCGTAGCCGCGCTCCAGGAAGAGCCGCAGTGCGGCGTCCGCGATCGCTTGCCGGGTGGCCGCCTTCTTGCGTTCGCGGCGGCCCACAGGGGGCGAGGTCATAGCCGGAGCATATCCGAAAGTTGCATGGGAGGCTAAGTTGACTCGTTGCACTTTTCTACTTGGTCTGCTTTTCTAGAGACGCGGAGCCCCGAGCGGCGCGTCTTCCTCGGCAAGGCTCCGCTCACCCGATCCCCTGAAGGGAACCCCCATGAACTCACCAGCGCCCGCCCGCGCCAGGATCAGCGTCATCGGCGCCGGACCCGGCGGGCTGACCTGCGCCCGCATCCTCCAGCAACGCGGCATCCCGGTGACCGTCTACGACCGCGACCCCGGCCCCGGCGCGCGCAACCAGGGCGGCACCCTCGACCTGCACGCCGACAACGGCCAGATCGCCCTGCGCGAGGCCGGCCTGCTCGACGAGTTCTTCGCACTGGCCCGCCCCGAAGGGCAGGAGATGCGCCGGCTCGATCCGGCCGGCACGATCACGTTCCACAAGGTCCCGGAGGCCGGCGAGCTGTTCAAGCCGGAGATCGACCGCGGCCAGCTGCGCGACCTGCTCCTCGACTCCCTACGCCCGGGGACCGTGCGCTGGGGCCACGCTCTCGACACGGTCGGCGGACCGGCCGACGGGCCGAGGCGGTTGCGGTTCGCCGACGGCACGACCGTCCAGACCGATCTGGTCATCGGCGCCGACGGCGCCTTCTCCCACGTACGCCCGGCCGTGTCCCCCGCCGTCCCCGAGTACACCGGAGTGAGCTTCCTGGAGGCGTGGTTCTCCGACGTCGAGAAGCGGCATCCCGACATCGCCGAGCTGGTCGGCCAGGGCAGCGCCGCCGCCGGCGACGGCGAGCGCGGCCTGTTCGCCCAGCGCAACAGCGGAGACCACATCCGCGTCTACCTCATCCGGCGGGTCCCGGTCGACTGGGCCGAAACGAACGGCCTGACCCCCGGCGACACCGACGGCATCCGCGCCCTGCTGCTCGGCGAGTACGCCCACTGGTCGCCCCGCATGCGTCAGATGATCGCCGGGAACGACGGCCCCTACGTCGACCGCCCGATCTTCGCCCTCCCGGTCCCGCACACCTGGGAGCACGACCCGACGGTGACTCTCCTCGGCGACGCCGCCCACCTCATGCCTCCGCTCGGCGTCGGCGTCAACCTCGCCATGCTCGACGCGAGCGAACTCGCGCTCGCCCTCGCGAACGCGGCCACCGTCGATGACGCCGTCCGCGTCTACGAGAAGACCATGCTGCCCCGCTCCGTCGAGACGGCCACGGCCCTCGAAGGCGGCGCCGAGCACCTGCTGTCCGACGACATGCCCGACTTCGGGGATGACGACGAATCCCGGCCGTGAACGCCCCGACCGATGTCCTGTCGATCGATCAGCCGCCGCTGCCGTACGGGCGAGTGAGGATCTCCAGGTTGTGGCCGTTCGGGTCGTCGAAGTACGCGCCGCGGCCACCGTCGCGGTGGTTGATCTGCCCCTCCTCGTGGTGGGCGGGGTCGGCGTAGTAGTCGATTCCGGCGTTCTGGATGCGCCCGAAGATCGCATCGAACTCCTCATCCGACACCAGGAACGCGTAGTGCTGCGGCACGATCCGGTCCGGTTCGACCTCCATGAAGTCCAGCGTGACCCCGTTGGCCGTGTGGACCGGCAGGAACGGGCCGAACGGCGCCCCGACCTCCAGGCCCAGCACGCGAGCCGTGAACTCCGCGGAGGCCGCCTTGTCACGGGCCGCGACGATGGTGTGGTTCAACTGGATCGACATTGATCTCTCATCTCCTCCGAGGACTCCTCCCTGGGGTACGTACCCAGGCACACCCGCGCCGGCGGGCAGGATGGCGGGGTGCGTATCCGGCCGATCACTCCTGCCCTCCTGACCGATGAGATCGCCGACCGCGTCGCGTCCGCCGGGACGCCCTGGGTCCGGGTCGCCGTCGACGGGGCTCCGCCCGCGCGCCCGGAGGATCTCGCCGACGCCCTGACCGGGCCGCTGCGGGTGCTGGGCCGCGCGGTCGTGCGCGCCTCCGCGCGTGACTTCCTGCGCCCGGCGTCGCTGCGGTTCGAGCACGGCCGTACCGATCCGGACGTGTTCTACGACGAGTGGCTCGACACCGGGGCGCTGGCCCGGGAGGTCCTCGGCCCGCTCGACCCCGGGGGCACGGGCCGGGTGCTGCCCGCCCTGTGGGACAGCGAGACCGACCGTGCCGTACGGGCCGCGTACGTGACGCTGCCGCCGGGCGGGGTGGTGCTCGTGGACGGCGCGCTGCTGCTCGGCCGCGGGCTCCCGTTCGACCTGACGGTGCATCTGTGGCTCTCTCCGGCGGCGCTGCGGCGCAAGGTCGCGGCCGACGAAGCGTGGACGCTGCCGGCCTACGAACGGTACGAACGCGAGGCCGACCCGGCCGGAACCGCCGATCTGGTCGTGCGCATGGACCACCCCGATCGACCCGCGCTCGTCGAATGAGGCGAAAGGTCCGCCCGGAACGGCTCCCGCGGACACGCGGCGCTGTTCCGGGGGCATGGGAATGGGCGATGATGAAACATCCCGCCACTTCCCCGAAAAGCCGTGTGGAGACGATGTGTCAGAGTCGTTGACCTATGTCGACGCGCTGAAAATCCTTGGTGATCGTCAGAGCCGGCTCGTCAGCCTCCTGGACGGCGTGATGTCGGCGGGCCTGGCGACCTGGGCGGCGACCGCGTGGACGATGGGCGGCGACCCGTCCGCGCCGACGAACCTCTTCGACCTCAAGGACGAGGTGGTCCGGTTCGGGCACGAGGCCGTGCGCCGGATCTCCGAGCGCCGCAACGGCCTGTCCCGGTACGACCGTACGCAGCGGCTCGCCGCCGCGCACGCCGTGCTCGTGGTCTCCTCCTACTTCGAGACCCTGGACCGTACGGAGCTGCCGCTCACGCCGGAGCAGCTCGCCGTCACGGCCGGTGAGCGGCTCACGCACGGCGAGAGCCCGCCCAAGGGGTACGTCGACCTGATCGACGGGCTGCTCAGCGACCGGCTGCCGATGCCCGAGCCGCACGTGCCGTACGCCCGCACGCGCGAGGCCATCGAGGGCGTCTACGACCTGATGTCGCGCCGGCTCACGACGCTGCTGCGCGCCGCGCCCGAGTGGGACGCCCTGGCCAGGCGCGAGCGCGACCGCGTCCTGGACACCGTGCGCCGGATGCCGCCGCACGCGCTGAGCGCCTACGACGACGCGTTCCGCCGGCTGGCCTCCGACAACCGCGAGTTCGAGGTGTGGGCCAGCTTCACCGAGGCGTCCGGGCTGAGCGCCGGGCTGGCCGAGGTGGGCCGGCTGCTGGGCGAGATGGCGGGCCGGCAGGCCGGTGACCGGCCGCGCAGCCACCTGATCCGCGCCTACCGCGCCGCGCTCGCCGAACCGCTCGTCGCCACCGGGCACGCGCCGGAGTGGGTCTCGCTGCCCGCGCTCGGCGAGGCGTACGTCAGCCCGCGCTGCAAGGCGGCCGAGGTGGGCCCGGGTGACACGCCGTCCGGCAAGGAGTGGTGGGACGCCCACGAGCCGGTGCCGTCCGTCGAGAGGTTCCTCGCCGGGTACCTCACGCTGCCGCGCGCGGTGCGCGTGCCGCTGGTGGTGCTCGGCGAGCCCGGCTCGGGCAAGTCCAAGCTCACCGAGGTCCTCGCCGCCCGCCTGCCCGAGCAGGACTTCCTGCCGATCCGCGTCGAGTTGCGCGACGTCGAGGCCGAGTCGCTCATCCAGGAGCAGATCGAACAGGCGATCTTCCGGCAGACGGGCGAGCGCGTCGCCTTCCACGACCTGCTCGACGCGGCGGCCGGGGCGCTGCCGGTGGTGATGCTCGACGGCTTCGACGAGCTCCTGCAGGCCGCCGGGGTCAACCGCTACGACTACCTGGAGCAGGTGCGCGACTTCCAGCGACGGCAGCTCGCGCTCGGCCGTCCCGTCGTCGTGCTCGTCACGAGCCGTACGGTCGTCGCCGACCGGGTGCGGTACCCGGCGGGCAGCATCGCGCTCCAGCTCCAGCCGTTCACGGACGCCCAGGTGCGGCACTGGCTGGAGGTCTGGCGGCGGCACAACGCCGACCTGCTGCGGGCGCGCGGGCTGCTCCCGCTGACGCCGGAGGCCGCGCTGTCGCACCGCGAGCTGGCCTGCCAGCCGCTGCTCCTGCTCATGCTCGCGATCTTCGACGCGACCGAGAACGCCCTGGTGACACGCGACGCCGGCCTCGGCCAGGCCGAGCTGTACGAGGCGCTGCTGATGGACTTCGCGCTCCGGGAGATCCGCAAGTACCCCGGCAACCAGTCCCTGTCGGCGCCCAGGCAGCGCAGGCTGGCCGAGAACGAGCTGGACCGGCTGGCGATGGTCGCGCTCGGCATGTTCGCCCGCGGACGCCAGAGCATCACCGACGCCGAACTCGACCGCGACCTGGCGCTCCTGCGCCCGGAGCCGGACGACGCCGCCGAGCCCGGCGACGAGGCGGCGCTCAGCCTGGCCCAGCGGGCGATCGGCCGGTTCTTCTTCATCCACCGGTCCGAGGCGCACGCCCGCGGCCACCGCACCCGCACGTACGAGTTCCTGCACACGACGTTCGGGGAGTTCCTGGTCGCCTGGCTGACCAACCGGACGCTCGGGGACCTCGTGGCAGTGCACGAGCTGGTCCGCGACCGGCCGACCGCGGCCGCCGGGCGGCTCGACGACGGCTTCCTGTTCTCGGTCCTGTCGTTCGCGTGCCTGGCCGAGCGGGCGCCCGTGACCGACTTCCTCGCCGCGATCTTCCGTGGGCTGCCCGCGGAGACCCGCGACGGCTACCGCGAGCTTTTGCTCGAAGTGCTCGACGGCGCGCTGTACACCCATCCGAGCCGGTCGTACACGGCGTACGAGCCGGCGCGTCACCCGCTCACCCGCCGCCTGGCCGCCTACTCCGCGAACCTGACGGTGTTGCTCGTGCTGCTGTCCGCCGAGGGGATCGGCGTACGCGCGATGTTCGCCGGCGCGGGCGCCGCCGTCGAACGCTGGATCGAGCACGGCCACCTGTGGAAGGGCCAGCTGACCGCGTCGGAGTGGAGCGGCCTGGTGAACACCGTACGGGGACGGGTGAGCCGCGGGGAGGAGGGCGTCGACGTCACCCTGACCCGTGAGGACGGCTCGCCCGCGCGCCTGCTGGAGACGTTCGTCATCGTCCCGCCCGGCACGACGACGGACACCACCGACTACGACGTGCTGCTGTCGCACGACCCCAAGGAGTGCGACCTCGCCGTGCCGGCGTCGAGCTACCTCGGCCTGTCGATCAGGGAGCTGGCGTTCCTGCCGAACTGGCACACGGGCATGCTCCTGCTCCAGGCCGTGCCGTACCTGCGGGCGATGGGCGAGCAGATCCGCTGGCGCCGGGGCGAGGACGCCGCGGTCCTGCCCGCGTACCTGCTCTCGCTGCTGGACCACACCAAGGAGACGCCCGCGTGGGAACGGGTGCGTTACTACACGCCCTGCTTCGAGGCCCTGCCGTCGTTCCCCGAGCTGGTCCGGCCGGTTTTGCTCCGGCTGCGTGAGGACGCCCGGTCGCTCCCGGTCGCGACGACGGTCGACCTCCTCCGTGAGGCCGCCTGCGTGCCGCCGTCGGAGGCCTACGTCGACATCCTCAACGACCTGTGGACCCGTCTCTCCGGAAAGGCCTCCCCCGGCATCGGCGGCCGGGGGATGGTCATCGCGCTGGTGCGCGCGCTCCGGCAGAAGTGGCCGGACGCCGACCTGGGCGGGCTGGCTCCGGGCCTGCGCTCGGCCACCTCCGGCAAGCGCCGCCCGGAGTCGTGACCCGCTTTCTCAGGCGCGCAGCGCGCGCTGGGCGAGCCGGAACCCGAGGTCCAGGCCGAACTGCGTCAGGACGCCCGCCCCGCAGGCGCCGGCGATGGCCAGCGCGATCGGTTCGACGAACGGGAGCAGGGCGCGGATCGCCGCGGCGAGGTCGCCGGGGATGCTGATAACGATGGTCATGACGGACCTCCCGTCTCCGCGCCGAAGAGCGCGGCGCCGGACCCGTCACGCGTCAGCGGTGGCGCATGCCGGGTGCGACGGATCGTCGCCGGTGAGACACCGGCCGGGATGACAGGAACTCAACTCCGTCTCACCTCCTCAGGACATGCGTCACATCTCGCCATGAGGCGCCGTTTTCAGTGAAACCGCACCTCATCGGGCTTGTCAAACAATTGCGTGAGTGAGAGGGGAATCGGGGCGCCGCCGCGGCCCGGCGGGGTAGGCACCCTGCATGTCCGCAGGCTACGGCGGTTCCCTGCCCACGTTCCGGCGCGCGCCGCTGTGGCGCGCGATCGGCCGCGGGTCGATGGTCCGGCGCCTCGACTGGGTGCTGCTGGGCGCCGTCCTCGGGCTGACCTGGCTGGGCACGCTGCTCGTCTGGTCGGCCACCCGGCCGGGGCTGCTCCAGGCCGGACGCGACCCGGAGAGCTACCTGAAGAAGCACCTGCTGACCGTGGCGGTCGGCCTGGTCCTGGCCCTCGCGGTGTCCATGCTGGACTACCGGCTGGTCCGCGCGTACGCGCCGGTGCTCTACGCCGCCTCCTGCGTCGGGCTCGTGGCCGTGCTCACACCGCTCGGCTCGACGATCAAGGGCCACCACTCGTGGATCGAGGTGGGCGGCGGCTTCCAGCTCCAGCCGGCCGAGTTCGGCAAGGTCGGGCTGGTCATGATGCTCGCGGTCCTGCTCGGCGAGCCGCGCGACGGCCACTCCGAGCCCGGGACCGGCGACCTGCTCGCCGCCCTAGCGCTCGCGGGAGCGGTCGTCGGCCTGATCGTCATGCAGCCGGACCTCGGCACGACGATGGTCCTCGGCGTGCTGATCCTGGCGATGGTGGCGGTGTCCGGGGTCTCCAGGCGCTGGCTGCTGGGGCTGTCCGGCGGAGCGGTGGCGGCGGCCGTCGCCGGCTGGCAGATGCACGTGCTCAAGCCGTACCAGGTCGACCGGTTCATCGCCTTCGCCTACCCGGCCGCGGACCCCAAGGGCGTCGGCTACAACGCCGCGCAGGCGCGTATCGCGGTGGGCTCGGGCGGCGTGTTCGGCCGGGGCCTGTTCCACGGGCCGCAGACCGCGGGTCACTTCGTGCCCGAGCAGCACACCGACTTCATCTTCACCGTGGCCGGGGAGGAACTCGGTTTCGTCGGGTCCGCGCTGATCGTCGGGCTCCTCGGCCTGGTGGTGTGGCGGGCACTGCGCATCGCGATCCACTGCGAGAACAGCTTCGGCGTCCTGCTGGCCGCGGGTGTCGCGTGCTGGCTGGGCTTCCAGGCCTTCGAGAACGTCGGCATGTGCCTCGGCCTGATGCCGATCACCGGCGTGCCCCTGCCCTACCTGTCGTACGGCGGATCGGCGACGCTCGCCAACATGGTCGCGCTGGGCCTGCTCCAGGCGGTTCACGTACGCCGGCGCACGTTCGCCTGACCCTGGCTTGATCACCGAACCGTTCTGGGCCGAAGCGGGGTATGGACTAGGTTCAGAGGTCATCCGACCAGGAGGTTCGATGCCGGCCGCCGACCGCACGCGCAGGTCGCCGCTGGCCTGCCTGCTGGTCGCGCTGGTTCTCGCACTCGGGCTGAGCGGCGCCGCACAGGCGGGCGCCGGCACGGGCGGGGGCCACCCGATGGTGACCTCCGCGGCCGGCGCCCCCGGGCCGCAGGCCGTTCTCGATCTCCACGTCCAGTTCCGGCTCGGCACGCCCCGGCCGGACGGTTTCGCGACGGCGCCGTCCGCGCTGCTCGCCGTCCTGCTGCTCGGCCGCCGGCGCCGCCGGAGCCCGGCGCGGGTCGCGCGAGGAGCCCCGGGCCGCCCGCCGCGTGGCGGGCGGGCTCCCCCGGCCTCCCCACCGGTTCAGGGCCTTCTCACCGCGAATCTGTGAGCACAGGCCCTCGGAGACCGCCCGGAGGGTTCCGGACGGTCTCTCGGGCGGGGTGGTCTCGGGAGGACCGCCCGGCCGGGCCGGCTCGCGCCCGCGGTGTCCGACGGGACCCCGTGTCATCCACGGACGACGCCTCTTCCGCCGTCCGCCGATTCCACGTGGAGACGCCTCCATGTCCACTCTTGCCATCTGCGTCACGATCGTCACGTTCTGCGGTGTGGCCCTGCTCGTCGCGATGTTCCCCCGGAACGACAACCGGCTGGGCATGGCCGGGCTGGGTGTGCTGATGGCCGCCGACATCATGGCGATGGTGCACGCGGCACTGAACGCCTGAGCCCGCCCCTGGGCCCCTCACCCCCGTGAACCGGCCGTGACCTGCGGCTTAGTCTGGGGATGAGGGGCCCAGACATCGCGTTCGCCGCCCCGGCCCCGGGCGGAACTCGATCGGGGGGAAGACATGACATCTCCGGATGACAAGCAACGTCAGCTCGACGCCTATCGGACCGATCCGCGCGCCTCCGAGATGACCACGGACCTGGGCATTCCGGTCGGCGAGACCGACAACTCCCTGACGGTCGGCGAGCGCGGACCGACGCTGATGGAGGACTTCCACTTCCGCGAGAAGCTCACGCGCTTCGACCACGAGCGCATCCCGGAGCGGGTCGTGCACGCCCGGGGCGCGGGGGCGTACGGGCACTTCCAGCTCTATGAGTCTCTCGCCGAGTACACGCGGGCGCGGTTCCTGTGCGACACCTCGGTGAGCACCCCGACCTTCGTGCGCTTCTCGACGGTCGCCGGGTCGCGCGGCTCGCCCGACACCGTGCGGGACGTCCGCGGCTTCGCCACCCGGTTCTACACGAAGGAGGGCAACTTCGACATCGTCGGTAACAACATGCCCGTCTTCTTCATCCAGGACGGGATCAAGTTCCCCGACTTCGTCCACGCCGTGAAGCCCGAGCCGCACAACGAGATCCCGCAGGCGTCCTCGGCCCACGACACGCTGTGGGACTTCGTGCAGCTCCAGCCCGAGACCATGCACATGATGATGTGGCTGATGTCGGACCGGGCGCTGCCGCGCAGCTTCCGGATGATGCAGGGGTTCGGCGTGCACACGTTCCGGCTCGTCAACGAGGCCGGGAAGGGCACGTTCGTGAAGTTCCACTGGAAGCCCAGGCTCGGCACGCACTCACTGGTGTGGGACGAGACCCAGAAGGTCGCGGGCAAGGACCCGGACTTCAACCGGCGCGACCTGTGGGAGGCCATCGAGTCCGGCCAGTACCCCGAGTACGAGCTCGGCGTGCAGCTCGTGCCCGAGGGCGAGGAGGGCCGGTTCGACTTCGATCTCCTCGACGCGACCAAGATCATCCCAGAGGAGGAGGTCCCGGTACGGCCGGTGGGCCGCCTGGTGCTGGACCGCAACCCGGACAACTTCTTCGCCGAGGTGGAGCAGGTGGCCTTCCACCTGGGCAACGTGGTGCCGGGCATCGACTTCACCGACGACCCGCTGCTCCAGGCACGGCTGTTCTCCTACCTCGACACCCAGCTGCTGCGGCTCGGCGGGCCCAACTTCCCGCAGCTGCCGGTGAACCAGCCGCTCGCACGGGTCAACAACCACCAGCAGGACGGGCCGCACCAGACGCGGATCCCGGAGAGCCGTGCGATGTACCACAAGAACTCCCTCGGCGGCGGCTGCCCGGCCCTCGCCGACGAGAACGCGTACACGCACTTCCCGGAGTACCTGGCCGGTCACAAGATCCGCAGACGCCCCGAGAGCTTCGCCGACCATTACTCCCAGGCCACGCTGTTCTGGAACAGCATGGCGGACTGGGAGAAGGAGCACATCGTCGCGGCGTTCCGGTTCGAGCTGGGCAAGGTCGACCACCACCACGTGCGCGAGGGCGTGGTGAAGCACCTCAACCACGTCGACCACGACCTCGCCGTCGCGGTCGCCGAAGGGGTCGGCGTCGAGCCGCCGGACAAGCCGGTGACCGAGAACCACGGCCGCAGCTCGCCCGCCCTGAGCCAGGCCAACACCGCCCACAGCCCCGCCACCCGCAAGATCGCGATCCTGGTCGCCGACGGGGTGAACGCCGAGGACGTCGGGGCGGTACGGGACGGGCTCCGCGACCTGGGGGCGATCCCGGAGGTCCTGGCCCCGCGCGACGGCGCCGTACGGTCCGCCGACGGCGCGTCCGTGGAGGTCACCCGGGCGCTGCCGACGGTCGACTCGGTGCTGTACGACGCGGTGGTGGTGCCCGGCGGCGCGGAGTCCGTACGGACGCTGTCCCAGGACGGTAGCGCGGTGTACTTCCTCACCGAGGCGTACAAGCACTACAAGGCGATCGGCGCGCTCGGCGAGGGCAGCGAGCTGCTGTCCACCGCCCACGTCCCGGACGGCGGCCTCGACCAGGGCGTCGTGGTCACGGACCGGCCGGACGGCGCCTTCGTCAAGGAACTCGGCGACGCCGTGGCGGCCCACCGCCACTTCAACCGGGAGACCGCCGCCGTACCGGCCTGAGCGACTGCCCGGCACCCCCATGCCCTGTCAACGACGGGGCATGGGAGCCGGATGATCGCGACGTGGCTCAACGCCGGGGATCGCTCGCCGTCGAGTCGTCGATCACGATCGTGCCCGCGATCTTGTCGTGCAGGCACTGCCGGAAGGGCTTGTCCCAGAACTGCCACAGAAGATTGAGCAGGCCGACGAACGACACAACCGGAAGGACGTTCACCAGCAGAAAACCCGGCGGATAGATCGCGGCCCTGCCGATGGCCTTGCCACGGGTCAGCGGCGCGCCGGGCGGTGCGGCACTCACGACCCGGAGCCTCATCCACCGCTTGCCCAGTGTCCTTCCCCACCGCGCGAGCTGGAGCCCCTCGTAAAGGAGCCAACCTCCGAACAGGATGAGCACCGAGCCGCCGATCCCGACACCGACCCACGCCGTCCGGCCGTCCGGGTCCAGCGAGGTCACCAGGATCATCAGCGGTGTGATCAGCGCGACGGCGAGCAGGCTCACGATAAGCACGTCGATCACGCGGGCGGCCAGACGCTTGCCCCGATGAGCGAGCGGCACCATGGGAACGGCCGGAGAGACGCCGAAGCCCGGAGCGCCGTACGGCGCGTGACCCGCGTACGGCGGCGAGGGCGGGTAGGTCCCTGGCGCACCGTACGGCGGGTGCGTGCCGAATGGGGGCTGGTACGGATCCGGTGGAGAAGGCTGGTCGGAGTGGGTCATCGCTGTCCCCATTTCCCGTTTCAAATCTCGATGATCTGCAAACTGTCGATTCCGCGGAGGTGGCAACGGGTGCCGGCAAGGGTGATCGGCACCGTGTCGAGCCGCATGTCGGCCACCCGTGCGGCGTAGCTCGGGGCGAGGCCGCCGAGCGGGATCGGAATGGTCCAGGGCTCGGCGGCACCGGGCGCGGCGGTGCCGGGGTTGTCCAGCGCCATGAGCCACTGCCCCTCGACCAGCGCGAACGTGTGCTCCGCCGTACGCGCGACCACGCACGCGTGGCCGCCGAGCGGCGTCACGCCCGCGTACGCGCCGTCGAGGCGGAGGTGGTGCACCCGCCAGGTGCCGTCGTCGGCGGACTCCGCGCACAGCGCCACTCCGTCCGGCCCGACCGCGGCGCTGTGTACCCGGCCCGGCACGGTGCTGGTCCAGCGCCGGGCGCCGGTGGCCAGGTCGATGGCGTGGACGCCGGTGTCGTGCGCCCAGGTGACGAAGTCCTCGTCGCGCTCCCCGCGGTCGGAGCGGTCGAAGGAGGCCAGGTCGACCGCGATCAGCGCGTCACCGGCCCGGCCCACCAGCACGTACCCCCCGGTGTCGGTGAACCACAGGGTGGCGCCCGTGGCGATGTCGCGGCCCACCCAGCGCTGCGCCGGTCCCGGCCGGCCGTAGTCGGGGGAGGTCGCGCCGACGACGATGTCGTCGCTCGCGTGCAGCAGCCACTCCTCGCTGCCCCACAGGTAACCGTCCTCGCCCCAGCGCCGGTAGGTGATGCCCTGGCGACGGCCCTGCCGGTACAGCCACGAGCACAGGTACCCCTCGTCGTCCAGGGCGCGGACCGCGACGCGGAGCTTGCTGCCCAGGTCGTACGCGACGATGTCGTACGGCTCGTCGTCGGGCAGGGCGTCCACGGTGCGCACGGCGCCCTCGCGTGTGATCCGCATGACGTGGAGCGAGGTGTCGTGTTCGTAGACCGGCAGGACGATGTCACCGCCCGGAGTGGTGGTGATCTCGCCGGGCTCGATCTCCCGGCCGCTGGTCTCGCGGGTCAGCCGGAACCGCTCGCCGGCGCCGTTCTCGTGGTCGATCGCCTGCAGGATCGGCGCGTCGCCGACCTCCTGGCCGCTCGCACCGCCCGCGAGCAGGATCAGGTCGTCGCTGACCACGGGCGCCGCCGACCAGCCGCACGTCGACTCGATGACGGGGAAGCGCGGTCCGTTTCCGAACACCACACGATTATGGCCTCGCGGCGGCGATCCTGGTATGGCGCCCCCTTTTTCGACACGGTCGGCGACACGCCACGGAAACCGACGGTACGCCCGAGGACGCGGCAATACTCTTCCTTCACCGAAGGATGAACCTGGCGGGGAGTATCCGCATTCTCATGTCGGGGCAAGTCACCAAAGAGGACCGACACTCGGGGAGGCACAATGGGCGGACTTGACCGACGTCAGGTAATGCTTACCGTGGCCGCCGGCGCCGTCGGCCTTCTCGCCGGAGGCGGGCCGGTCATCGTACGGGCGGTCCAGCCGGACACGAGGTCCCGCAAGCTCCGGGCCCGCCCGACGGCCGTGCACCGCCATCCGGACCCGGGGTACGCCAAGGGGCCGATCCAGGCGCTCCAGCGTCCCGTGCACGGGCTGAAGGACCTGACGCCGCCCGCCCCGCCCACGGCGGTCGCGCTGACCATCGACGACGGGCCGCACCCGACCTGGACGCCGAAGATGCTGGACCTGCTCGCGGAGTTCAAGGTGCCGGCGACGTTCTCCCTTATCGGCGAGCAAGTGATCGAGTTTCCGCAGCTGGTCAAGCGAATCGTTGCGTCGGGACACCAGATCTCGGACCACACGATGACGCACCCCCTCGACCTGCCGGGAATGGGATCCAGCAAGATCAAGCAGGAGATCGGCGAGGCGCACGACCGGATCGCGCAGGCCACCGGGGTCGCGCCGAAGTTCTTCCGCTCCCCCGGCGGCGCCTGGTCGAACCAGGTGCTCGACACCGCCGCCGAGCACGGCATGATCAACATCGACTGGGCGGTCGACCCCCGCGACTGGGCCCGTCCCGGCACGGGCCACATCAGCGAAACGCTGCTGGCCGCCAAGCCGGGCGACATCCTGCTCTGCCACGACGGCGGCGGCGACCGGTCCGAGACGATCGCGGCTCTGCGCACCGTCATCCCGACCCTGCAGAAGCGCGGCCTCACGTTCGTCGCCCTCTGACCCACCGGCCGTCCACGGCGGCGAACCGGCCGGAGTGCACCCCGGAGGCCGCGCCACACCCCTGCGACGAGCCTCCGGCGGCCTGTGCGCGACCGCCCGGGAACCCTCGCCCGTCGCTCGACGGTACGGGGTTCTCCGGGCGGTCTCTGGACGCTATGGGCGGCACGGTCACGCGTCTCCCCCAGCCTCGGCGACGACGCCGGACGGCGGACCGGGATCGGGCGGTGGACCGGAGTCGCGCGGCGGTGAGCCGGGCGGCGCCGGGCGCGGCGGATCGGGACTGTGCGGCGCCGGCCGCGGCGGGTCGGCGTCGGCGGCGCCGAAGCGCGCGGCGTACCGCATGAGGAGGTCGAGCGCGTCACGCAGCTCACTCTCCGGCCGTGCCTCCGCGGCCGGGCCGGCGGCGACCGGGACGGGCGCGCCCGCGGCCACCGGGCCGGGTGCCGTTTCGGCCTCGGCCGCCGGTCGCGGCGGGAAGATCGGCCCCAGCGGCGCGGAGCGCTCCCGCGCGACCGCGCCGAGCGAGGCGGCCCGCTCCCGAGGAGCCGCCTCCGCCGAACGGTCCGGCGCGCCCGTACGGGCCCGGTTCTCCGCTCCACCGCCCGTACGCGGTCGCGGCGACGCCGCTCCACCGCGCGCCCGCCGGCGAGGAGTCACCTCCCGCCCCTCCTCCTCACGTTCTGTCGGGTCGTCGCGCACGTCCGAGCCCCGGCTCGGCCGACCACCGTCGCGATGCCCACCGTCCCGGTGTGTCCCGTCCCGGTGAGCGCCGTCGCGGTGAGTCCCGTCGTGCTGAGGGCCGTGCCGGCGGGTGCCTTCGCCGCCGCGCTCCGGTGTCCTTCCGCGCGCCCTGGTCCGCGCGTCGTCGGGCAGGGTGCCGAACTGCGCCGGCAGCTTGCGGAAGTGCCGGGGAATCCCGAGGGTCAGGACGTACCCCCAGAGGATCATGAGGTTGCGGTAGATGTCGTAGCGCTCCCGGTCGTCGGCCCGCACCACGGCGAGTGCGAAGAGCAGCGCCTCGCCGAGGATCAGCAGCAGCCCCCAGGACGCCACCACCACGACGATCATCGCGAGGACGAACTCCGTGAAGCGGCCCTCCGCCGGGGACGTCCCGAACAGCCGGCCGCCCCACACCGAGCCGTACACCCAGTAGCCGGGCCCGAGGAGGCCACCGACGACGAAGAGGATGACGCGGTAGCGCCGCGGGCCGCGCCGGCCCGCCCGGCCCCGGTCGCACCCGGAGTCTCCGGAGCGCCGGGACCGCGGCGCCTGGTCACCCACGACCGCCGCCGGGGGCCGGGTCCGGCCCGCCGCCGCTCCCGGTCGCGTCGTGCGCCCAGGCCGACGAGGCGTGACGTGCGGTAGGTCCGGACAGTAGCGGGTCGTCGCCACGATCACCCATGAACCGCAGCGAAATGGTCATCATTGCCATTTCATCACACTCCTGCATCGCGCCTGATTCGCGAGAGCGAATCGGGACAATTCACATCGGGTGCGCGACCGGCCACACCATCGCCGACCCTGGCGGTACGGTGCGGGACGGTCTCGCGGTTTTCTGTTGTGAAGCTCCGGCTCACTCTCACCCGCATTCCTCCCGCAAAAATGACCAAGGAAATCCAGCAGCCATTACCCGGCTTCGGAAAGTCAATCGCGCACCGCTTCTTCGCGCACACTTTATCTGTCACCCTGCGTGACATCGCACACACGACAGAGCCGGACGAATGGGGTGGCATAGTCGCACATACACCCCAGCCATCCCCGGCCTCGTCTCACGTAACGTCACCAGCGCTCGTTTAGGACGCCCCGATTGTTCGCACTGCTAAAGACATCACCCTGGGCGTCGGCCCGGTTACGGAGTGTCAATGCAAGGCGATAGCCGCCGGGCAAATGGCCCATCTTCGACGCCACTTGTCCGGCCGACAACGGCAGCGCGCCATCGCACCGTTTGCGCCCGAAAATCCAGCGACTCCTCAAGAAATGTCGCTTATGCTCTGACTAGTGTGCCAGCCGCGGATAGCGGCCTTCACCCGTGTTCGTGGGATAGGTTCTCTTCGGTGGTCTCATCGGATGGGAGAGGGATGCAGCCCGGACGGTACGAAGAGATGGCCGACGCCGCAGAGCTTCCGGAACGGCTGCGGCACGTCTACTGGATCGGCGGCGGCACCGGCGCGGGCAAGTCGACGATCGCCCGCCGGCTGGCCGACCGTCACGGCTGGCGGCTCTACGCGACCGACGGCACGATGCGGGACCACGCCGGGCGGACCACCCCCGAGGAGGCGCCCTTCCTGCACGAGTTCCTCGCCATGGACATGGACGAGCGATGGGTGAACCGATCCCCGGAGGTCATGCTCGAGACCTTCCACTGGTTCCGCGGCGAGGGCTTCGATCTGATCGTCGAGGACCTCCTTCGCCTGCCGCGGGAACCATGCGTCGTCGTCGAGGGCTTCCGGCTGCTGCCGCACCTCGTGCAGCCACTACTCGCCGAACCCGAGCACGCCGTCTGGCTCCTGCCCACACCCGATTTCCGTCAGGCCGCCTTCCGCAGCCGGTCCGCACCGGAAGGAAGGTTCGTCTGGAGGACCAGTGATCCGGCGCGGGCCGAAAGCAACCTCGCCGAACGCGACGCCATGTTCACCAGACGCCTGCGGGAGGAGACCGGGCGTCTCGGGCTGCGCACCGTTCAGGTCGGCACCGCGATGACCGAAGATGACCTCGATGGGCGCGTGACGAGAGCGTTCGGCCTCTGACCTCTGCGCGGCGCGACGAGCCGCGGATCGTTCGTTTCTCGGCGCTGCACCCTGATCCGGCCCGGCCGGTACTCCGCCGCCCCTGGCGCGGCCGGCGACAACGATCATCTCCCGGGCCCGCCGTTCCGCGGCGAGCCCGGGAGGCGCGTCAGCCGGTCTTACGGAGGACCACCTCGACCTTGGTGGTCCGGCCGACGTTTCCGGCGGCGTCGATGGCGCGGTACTCGATCGTGTGACGACCGTAGCCGGGCGGGACGTTCTCCCAGGCGACGGCCCTCGCGGGCTTGCCGAGCTTGCCGTAGAACAGGTCGTCGATGTTCGTGCCCAGCGGCGTGAACAGGAACGGCGCGCTGGAGTCGGTCGGCCAGCCGAAGTAGCGGTACCAACCGTCCCCGTCGACCTGGAACTCCGCCAGCGTGGTTCCGGACCCGTCGTCGGACGGGTTCAGCTTCATGGTGAACCGGTCGTCGAAGACCTTCGTCCCGCCGTGCGTGGCGGCCGGCGTGGAGAACTGCGCGGCGACCGCCGGGCGCTGGGCGTCGACCTTCCAGGACAGCGGCGGTGACTGGGCGCCGGTGGCGGGGTCGACCGCCCGCGCGGTCACGGTGTGCGTCCCGGAGGTGAGGTGGAAGCGTCCCAGCTCGAGGTCGCGATCGTTCCCCGTGACCTGTACCCGCCTGCCGTCGACGGTCCACCGGACCGCCGGGACCGACTCCGTGGGGTGCGTCGTCTCCGCGTAGATCACATCGTTCGCGCCCACGTCCGTACCGGCCGGAGTGGAGTCGGTGAAGCCCACCGCGGTGGTCGCCGGCGCCGTCGTGATCCGGGTGTCCACCGTCCAGGTACGGGTCTGGGTGAGGGCCGCGGAGGACCTGATCGCCGGGTCGCGTACGAAGCCGGTGGGGTCCTGGACCTTCGCGGTCAGGGTGTGCGTGCCCGGCCGGAGGTGCCGGCGGGCCAGGTCGACGTTGTGCCGGTCCGTGCTCCCGGGGACCGTCCGGCCGTCGAGGGTCCAGGTGATGCGCAGCGGGTGGCTCACCGGGTGCAGGGTCTCCAGCCAGACGACGCGGTCGGCGCCGATGGGAGCCCCGGTCGGGGTCTGGTCCTGCACCAGGTTGAGCTTCGCGGAGATGGCCTGCGTCATCCGCTCGCGTTCCACCTGGTCGTAGGCGTATCCCAGGGTCTTCATCATCGAGTGCTCGCTCGGCCGCCACACGCCCGTGGTGTCGTACATCCCGCCTTCGTAGCGGCCGATGACGCCACCCGCCGTGCTGCGAGCGCCGAGCCAGCGCCACCACTTGGCGTGCTGCTCGCGCATCTGCTGCTCGGTGAGGAGGGTGTGGTGGATGGAGTCCGGTTCGCCGCCGGTGTAGGCGCCGCCGGGCACGCCCCGCTGGTAGTAGTTGTACTCGTCCTGCAGGCCGCCGAGTGAGTGACCGATCTCATGCGGCATGATCAGCGAGGACATCGCGTTTCCGCCGGACGCCGTCGCGTACGTCCCGCCCGCGCCGCCGTACGTCGTGCTGTTGGCCAGCGCGACGATCTGCCGGTTGGCGGCGCTGGTGCCGGGGACCATGTCGGCGTACCTGCCGGCCGCCTCATCGTCCATGACCAGCAGGCGCTGGATGCCGTCGGTCCGGCAGCCGCTCCAGAACCGCATGCTCAGCGGCGTCGTGCGTTCGGGCGAGGTCACGGAGGGGTCGCAGCTCACGCCCGACTCCCCCGACACGATCTCGACCCGGTAGACGTTGACGTAGCTGCGGTAGGACTTCCACGGTTCGAACGCGAAGAGCGTGCTGATCTCCCGGTCGACGTTCTCGCGGAACCTCGGCATGTCGGCCTCGGTGTAGCCGTCGCCGAGGATCACGACGTTGAACCGCTTCGCCGGATCGCCGGTGACCTGGACCGGCACGACCTTGGCGCTGCCGACGTCGTCGGCGTGTGCCACGCCGGCCGGCGCCACGAGCGACGCGGCGACCGCCATCGTCGCGATCATGCGTCTGAGCATGAGAGGCCTCCTACGGATGCGCATCGGACGAGTTGATCATCGTCCGAGAGAGGCCGGTACGGAACCGTACGCCACGCACTGTTCCGGCCGAGCGGTGATGCGAGAGCCGCCATTTGCCGCATGACCAGCAGTGATATCTGAACAGGTATTACCGTCACATTCATATGCATCTTGGACTTTTCGCTGGCCAGCTGCTGTCCTTGTCGGCCTGACGAAGCCTTCCGGACAGAGGGGAGTCCGATGATGCGCCGATCCCGCATGGTCGCCGCCGCCGCCATCGCGGCCGTGGCCGTACTCGTGGGGGTGGGAGCGGTGTGGTCGCTGCGCGACGACGACGGGCCGCGGGAGACCGCGAAGCGTTACCTGGCGGCCTGGAGCGGCGGCGACTTCGCCGCCATGCACGCCCTGACCGACCGTCCACCCGCCGATTTCGAGACCCGGTTCGCCCGCATGCGGGACGACCTGGGCGTCACGCGACAGCACTACGAGGTGGCCTCGGTCGGAGATGCCAAGCACGGGGAGGCGGGCGGCTCCTACCGCGCCGCACTGACTTTGACGGGGGGACGGGCCTGGACGTACGGCGGTTCACTGACGTTCGTCGAGCGCGACGGCAAGTGGCGTGTGGCGTGGTCCCCGCAGGTCATGTACCCGAGCCTCAAGGAAGGACAGCGGCTCCGCGCCGCGCGCACGTGGCCGGCCCGGGCGGACATCCAGGCGGCGGACGGCAGCAGCCTGAGCCGGTCGCCGTCCGGGTCCGTCCAGCAGCTCGCCGGACCGCTCGGCCCCGCGTCCGCCGCCGCCGCGAAGAAGCTCGGGGCCCCGTACCGCGCGGGTGACACGATCGGCGTGGACGGGCTCCAGCGGCAGTACGAGCGGCGTCTCGCCGGTACGCCCGCCCTCGCCGTACAGATCGTCGGCGCGGACGGCACACCGGTACGGACGCTCCAGCGGTTCGGCGGCACCGAGGGCAGGCCCCTGCGGACCACCATCGACCCCAAGGTCCAGAACGCCGCCCGTGACGCCCTCGCCGACGTGGCCAAGCCCACCTCGCTGGTCGCGCTGCGCCCCTCCACCGGGGAGATCCTCGCCGTGGCGAACAAGCCCGGCGGCTACAACCGGGCGCTGATGGGCCAGTACCCGCCGGGCTCGACGTTCAAGGTGGTCACGGCGGCGGCGCTGGTCGCGGGCGGCATGGACGCCGGCACCCGCGTCGGCTGCCCGGCCACCACGGCGATCGGGGGCCGCTCGTTCCGCAACTACCAGCACGAGGACTTCGGGACGGTGGCGCTCCGGGAGGCGTTCGCGCACTCGTGCAACACCACGTTCGCGCGTCTCGCCGTGGACCGGCTCGGCCAACGGGCGCTGAGCAAGGTCGCCACCGAGTTCGGTTTCAACGCCCCGATCATCGCGGGACTCCCCGCCGTACGGGCCTCGTTCCCGGACAACAAGGACGACGCCTCCTTCGCCGCCGCCTCGTTCGGGCAGGGCCAGGTGCTCACCAGCCCGCTGAACATGGCGAGCGTCGCGGCGGCCGCCGCCGACGGCGCCTGGCGTTCGCCCCGCCTGGTCGACGCCTCGCTCGTGTCCCAGGCCGTCGACGCCGGCGGCCACAAGCCCGAGGCGCCGCACCGGCTGCAACCCGCGGTGGAGCGGGCGCTGCACTCCCTCATGCCCGCCGTCGTCAGCGAGGGGACCGCCGCCGGCGTCGACTTCCCGTCCGGGACGGCGGGCAAGACCGGCACGGCGGAGTACGGGACCGGCGACGACCCGCCCACGCACGCCTGGTTCATCGGCTACCACGGCGACCTGGCGTTCGCCGTGATCGTCGAGGGCGGCGGAACCGGCTCCGAAGCCGCCGCGCCCATCGCGGCGAAGTTCCTCCGGGCCGCCGGATGAGCGGGCGGGTACGGGTGCTGGTCAAACTGCTGCGGCTGCTCGGGGCGGCCGCCTTCGCGGGAGTGCTGGTCGGCCTGCTGGCGCTGCCGGGCGTGGGCAGTGTGGGAATGGCGGCGCGGGACGCGTCGGACAGCTTCCAGAACATGCCGGATGACTTCAGTCTCTCGCCTCCGCCGGAGCGGAGCACGGTGTACTCCGCCGACGGTGAGGTCCTCGCGGTGTTCTATGAGCACAACCGCGAGTCGGTGAGCCTCAACCAGATCGCCCCGATCATGCAGAAGGCCGTCGTCGCCATCGAGGACGACCGGTTCTACGATCACGGCCCGCTCGACTTCAAGGGCTCCTTCCGCGCGCTCGTCACCAACGCGCAGGACGGGGGCATCAAGCAGGGCGGCTCGACCCTGACGCAGCAGTACGTGAAGAACCTGCTGGTGGAGAACGCCAAGAACGAGAAGGAGGCCGAGGCGGCGAAGGCGCCGGACTTCGGGCGGAAGCTCCGGGAGCTGCGGTACGCGGTGAACGTGGAGAAGCAGCTGACCAAGCAGCAGATCCTCGAGGGCTATCTCAACATCGCCTACTTCGGTTCGGGCGCGTACGGGGTGCAGGCCGCCGCCCAGTACTACTTCAGCAAGGACGCCTCCCAACTGACGCTGCCGGAGGCGGCACTGCTCGCAGGCGTCACCAACAGCCCGTCGGCCTACGACCCGGAGACCAACCCGGAGAACGCCAAGGGGCGCCGCGACACCGTGCTCGACCGGATGGCGCAGCTGAAAATGATCACCAAGGCGCAGGCGGACGCGGCGGCGGCCACGCCGATCACGCTGCACATCAAGAAGCCCAAGGCCGACTGCGTGGACAGCAAGGCGCCGTTCTTCTGCGAGTACGTCAAGGACGAGATCCCTGGGCAACCCCGCGTTCGGCAAGACCGCGGCCGACCGCGAACGGCTGCTGTACCGCGGCGGATTGACGATCCGCACGACGCTGGACATGAAGGCACAAAAGGCCGCGCAAAAGGCACTGGCCTTGCGGCCGAGCCACAGCAAGACCGCGACCGAGGCCATGGTCAAGCCCGGCACCGGTGAGATCAAGGCGATGGTGGTCAGCAAGACCTACGGCGACAGCAAGAAGAAGGGCCAGACCACCCTCAACCTCGCCGCCGACTACGCCCACGGCGGCAACGGCGGCTACTCGGCCGGATCGACCTTCAAGATCTTCACCCTCGCCGCCGCCCTCGACAAGGGCTACAGCGTCGGCACCACCCTCCCGGCACCCAACAGCACCACCGTCAGCGGCTACACCGACTGCAAGGGGCACGGCTTCGAGCCCTGGTCGGTGCGCAACGCCGAGCTGTCCAAGGCGTCGTCGGCCGACCTGGCGACCGGTACCTGGGAGTCGCTCAACACCTACTACGCCTACCTCGAACAGCGCGTGGGCCTGTGCGACTCGGTCCGCATGGCGCAGAGGTTCGGCATGAGGCAGGCGACCGGCCGGCCCCTGCAGCAGGTGCCGGCCCAGGTGTTGGGCACCGGCGACATCGACGTCACCCATCTCGCCGCCGCGTACGCCGCCTTCGCCGCCCACGGCCGGTACTGCGCGCCGATCGCCATCACCGGCGTCACCGACTCCACCGGCAAGAAGATCAACGTGCCCGGGGCCGGATGCCGCAGAGCCGTGGACGCCGGCGTCGCCGACGAGGTGACGCGGATTCTCCAGGGCGTGCTCACCAAGGGAACGGGCCGGGGCCTGGGCATCGGCCGCCCGGCGGCGGCCAAGACCGGCACCTGTGAGGGGTTCGCGTGCGCGGCGTTCGCGGGCTACACGCCCGACCTGGCGGCGGCCGTCTGGTTCGGCGACCCCGCCGCGCCGTTCGGCGACCCGAGCCCGGGCGTCTTCGGCGCGAACGTCGGCCCGATCTGGCGGGCGTCGATGCAGGGCGCGCTGCGCGGCACCGCTCCGACCTCGTTCACCTCTCATTCATGATCATTCAGGCGGCCCTTGTCGTACGTCTGTTCTATGGTCGGGCGCCGTGGGAGACAACCATGCGGTAGTGGATGAGAACGCCCTGGACATCCCGGAGTCGTGGCGGCGCCGGCTGTATCCGCGGCGCGGCGGGCGGCCGGGGCCGGCGATCAAGGTCGATCGCTCCGCGGTCGGGGACGTGCGCGAACGCCTCCAGCGGCTGGAGGCCGCGCGGCCGTTCGCCGAGCGGGCCGGTGTCGCGCCGGAGATGGCCGAGGCCGTCCGGGAGTATGCCTCCGGCGGCGCGAACCCGCTGGGTGCGGGCATGGCCGCCGCGCTGCTGGCCGCCGAGGTGCCGTACGACTACGCGATCGAGAAGTTCGCGGTGCCGCTGGCGGACGCGTGGGTGACCGAGCACGGGCTGTCCTTCGCCGCCTGCGCGTTCGCCGAGTTCAGCCAGTTCCAGTGGGGTTCTTCCGGGCTCTCCCCCATCGGGGACCGGGCCACGAACGGCTATGCCTCGTCGGTCGCCTCGACGCCGGCCGCGAAGACCGGTGTACGGCTGCGGGGCCTGCTGGCCGTCGCCGGCGACCGCGAGTACGAGGAGGCCGTCGAGGCCCTGGCGCGGTGTCGCCGCACCGCGTCGCAGCGGACGGTGGTCTCCTTCCTGGTGCCGTCCCGGCACGACTGGGTCGAGGAGTGCTGCGCCGCTCCGCCCGACACCCGGTACGAGGCCGATTTCTGGTGGATGCTGTACTGCGCGCTGGGGTCGCCGCGCCATGTCGACCTGATCGCCCCGCACGGAGTCGTCCACCATTACTCGTGGGACCGCTCCCGCCTGGTCACCATGCTGGACGGTGTGGGCACGGCCGCCACGGCGCTGCTCGTCAAGGCCTTCGACGCCGATGCCTATGTCGCGGACCTTCGCAGGCTGATCCTGGAGACGCTCGCGATCGTGCCGGGCGACGAGGCCTTCCAGGCCCTGGTCGACCGCGCCGAGCAGAAGTACGTACGGCCCGCCCTGCTCACCGCGATGGCACGCTTCCCCGCCCGGGCCCTGCGGCTGCTGGCGGCGGCCTCCGACGCGCCGCATGTCGCCGACCTGCTGGCCGCGCACGCACGGACCCACGAAGAGCTGGTGGCCGGGCTGCCGCCCGCGCTGCGGGCCCGGATCGGCTCCCCGGACGACGAGAAGCGGCTGCCGGACGCCCCGGCCGACGCGCTGCCCCGGCCGCTGGCCGACCCGCCGTGGCTGCGCACCGCCAAGGCGGCCGACCCGGTCGTCGTCGGCGGGCTCACTCCTCCCGCCGAGCCCGCGATGCGTTGGGAGCCCGGCGAGCAGGAGCAGTGGGCGAAGACCGACGGGCGGCACCGGGTCCCGGCCAGTGACGACTGGGACGAGCTGATCGAGGAGTTCCGCGCCGGTAAGGCCTACGGGTACGGCTTCGGCGTCCTCACGTACGGCCCTGTGGAGAAGGTCCGCCCGCTGCTGGCCGACTGGAAGCCGCAGCTGTGGGAGGCCGAGATCTGGCTGCGGCCGGTCGTGGCCCGGTTCGGCGTCGACGCGCTGCCGGTCGCGCGGCGCATCGCGGAGGAGGATCCGGCGGGTCTCGCCGACCGGGCGCTGCCGTTCCTGGACGCCGGTGTCGCGCGGGTGATGGCCGCGGGTCTGGCCAAGCCGAAACGCCGCAAGCTCGCGCTCGCCTGGTTCGACCGGCATGGCGTGGACGCGGTGCCGCTGCTGGTGCCCGCCGCGCTGGGCAGGTCCGCCGCCGCGCGCCGGGAGGCCGAGGCCGCGCTGCGCCTGCTGGCCGGACGGCACGGAGCCGAGAAGGCCGTCGAGGCGGCGGCACGCGCACACGGCGGTGCGGCGGCGGACGCCCTGCGGGCGATGCTCACGATCGATCCGCTGGAGCTGCTGCCGCAACGCCTGCCGGCGGTCGGTGAGTGGGCCGACGTGCGGTCGCTGCCGCAGATCCGGCTCCGCGGCCGGGACGACGCGCTCCCGGCCGACGCCGTCCGCCATCTGCTGACGATGCTGGCCATGTCCAAGGCCGGCGAGGTGTACGCGGGCGTCGGGCTCGTCAAGGAGGCCTGCGACGCCGGGTCGCTGGCCGCGTTCGCATGGGCGCTGTTCGAGGAGTGGCGCCGCAACGACGCGCCGTCGGCGGACGCATGGGCGCTGGCGCAGCTGGGCCGGCTCGGCGACGACGACACCGTACGCCGGCTGACGCCGCTCATCCGTAAGTGGCCGGGGGAAGGCGGCCACGCCAAGGCGGTCGCGGGCCTGGACGTCCTGGCGGCGATCGGCACGGACGTGGCGCTGATGCACCTGCACGGCATCGCGCAGAAGGTGAAGTTCAAGGGCCTCAAGGCCCGCGCGCAGGAGAAGATCGAGGAGGTCGCCGACGGTCTGGGCCTGACGGCGGAGCAGCTGGGCGACCGGCTGGTCCCCGACTTCGGCCTGGACTCCGACGGCGGGCTCGTGCTCGACTACGGGCCGCGCCGCTTCCTCGTCGGCTTCGACGAGGAGCTCAAGCCGTACGTGGCCGACGAGGACGGCACCCGCCGCAAGGCCCTGCCCAAGCCGGGCGCCAAGGACGACCAGGAGCTGGCGCCCGCCGCGTACAAGCGGTTCGCCACGCTGAAGAAGGACGTGCGGACGGTCGCCGCCGACCAGATCCGCCGGCTGGAGTCGGCGATGGTGGCCCGGCGCCGCTGGACGACCGAGGAGTTCCGCCGCCTGATCGTGGAGCATCCGCTGATCTGGCACATCGCACGGCGGCTCGTGTGGGTGAGCGAGGACGGCGGCAAGACCTCCGCGTTCCGCGTGGCCGAGGACCGGACGTTCGCCGACGCCGACGACGACGTGCTGACGCCGCCCGAGTCGGCGGGCGTCGGCATCGCCCACCCGCTGGAGCTGGGCGATGCGCTGGAGGCGTGGTCGACGCTGTTCGCCGACTACGAGATCCTCCAGCCGTTCCCGCAGCTCGGCCGCGCGGTGCACACCCTGACCGACGCCGAACGCGCCGCCCGGCGGCTGGAGCGGTTCGAGGGCGTCACCGTACCGCCCGGGGCCATACTCGGACTCGAACGACGCGGCTGGCGGCGCAGCGCGCCGATGGACGCCGGAATCCAGTTCTGCGTCTTCCGCGAGGTCCCCGGCGGCCGGTACGTCAACATCAAGCTGGACCACGGAATCGTCATCGGCGGCATGGAGTACAGCGCCGACCAGAAGCTGGAGGAGATCCGCCTCGACGACCGCCCCGAGGACGGCTACTGGACGCCGCGGCGCACCGGGCTGCCCTTCGGCGACCTCGACCCGGTCACCGCCTCCGAAGTCCTCTCCGAACTGGCCGAGGCGACGTCCCGCCCGACCCGATGAAGGATGCCAGGAAATGTCAGCACGTCATTTCGACCGATACGAAGAGATGCTGGGTGAGATCTACTGCCTCACGTTCGTCCGGGACATCGACGAGACCGAGGCCCTGCTGCGCATGGGCGGGTTAAAGGACACGATGCGGCCCCGCACCACGGCGGACGCGCGGGAGGAGATGAGGTCCTACGACGCCGGGTACCCCGCGATCGCGCTGGCGCTGAGTCTCGGCGAATGGACCGTCATCATCGAGCCGGACGGGTTTCACGGCTCTGACGGCCAGCTGCTGAAGGCGGTGTCACGAGGAACCGAAGCGCTGTCGGTGCTTCGCCACGACTATGCCGAGGACCACTTCTCCTTCAGTGAGGACGGGACGGTGCGGACCTCGTTCACCGGCGGCAGCGCGGCGTTCCGGTGGGGAACCGAGCTCGACCGGTTCCTTCCGCAGATGCGGGCCGCGGGCGTGGATCTGGACGCGGATGACGACCGTGACCCTTTGATGCACCCTCATGTCGCGGCGCTGCGCCTTGTCGGCCAGATCATCGGGACACTGCCCGACCTCCCGGACGGCCCGATACCGAGCGCGCACATCGAACCGTGGTTCACGGCGGCCGAGCCCCCGGCCGTCTACCGTCCCCGGCAGGAGGGGCTTGCCGACGCCCTGGACGCCGCCCCGGCCGCACTGCGACGGCCCATCATCGTCCGGGAGGTCCGTCGCCTCGCCGAGCTGCTGGACGTCGCGCATTTGCCGGACGTGGCCGAAGCCCTGTCGGCGGCCGAACTCGGGAGGAAGGTGGACGTGCCCGCCGACTCAGACCTGGGATGCCGTATCCGCGGCTGGCTGGTGGACGCACGCCGCGCCAGGGACTCGCGTAACGACCCCGCCGAACAGCACCGGATGACCGAAGACGACAGGAGCCGGGCCATGCGGTTGTGGGGGCTGACCGTGGCGCTGCGCGGCGCACTGTGGTGGGACTCCCGGGGCGCCGCCTACGAAGCGCTGCGCCCGATCACTACCGACCTGCCCTGGGCGGACGGCGCATCCCGCTGCGCGATGATCCTGCGAGAACTCCGCGACCGCTGAACCCGCACCAGGGGTTCCCTGGTCAGGAAGCAAGATGGCCTACTCCGGCAGAAGGGTGCCGGCACTGTCGGGCGCGAGTCCCGGGGTCAGAATGTGGCGATCGGGTTGATCGGGCTGCCGGACGTACCGGCGAAGCGGACCGGCGCGACTGCGAGGTGGAAGTCCCACTGGCCGAGCTCGGCAGCCGTCGTCGCGCACACCTCCAGGTCGCAGTTGTCGAGCAGCCACAGACCCATGGCGACGAGGCTCACGGCGTGGACCGGCATCAACACGTCGTCGTACCCCGACGGCTGAACGTCCTGGGGGGTGTCGGCGCCGATCAGCGCGACCTCCCGTTCATGCAGCCACGGCAGGCAGGACGCGTGCCAGCCGGCCTGCGTGAAACCGCCGGCCTCACCGGCCTCGTGCCGGGCGCGGCCATAGCCGGTCCGCGGGAGTACCGCATCGCCGGATCGGACCCGGACACCCTGGCGACGCTCGGCCTCCTCGAGATCGTCGGGAAACACGCCCTGCCCCGGTTCCAACCACGGCACGTCGCGGACCCTCGCGAGGGCAGGACACCACGCGTGTTGACATTCTCCCCCTCCTGAAGGAGGGGGATTCCCACGGTCGCCCGTGAGGGTTCCTGCTTCATCGCCGGTTGCCCGCCCGAGAGAACTCTCGTTCAGGAGGCGTCGGAGATGGCGCGGCCAGGCTGTGGTTCTTGACCATGTTGCGGACGGTCAGGTCTTCCACGGCGATCACTTGGTTCTCGCGAACAAGCCGTGTCGTGACCTTGTGCAGGTGATCCCTTCTACGGTCGGTGATCCGGGCGTGAGCGCGGGCCACCTTCAGGCGGGCCTTGGCCCGGTTGTTCGACCCCTTCTCCTTGCGGGCTAGCGCCCGCTGAGCCTTGGCGAGCTTGCGCCGATCGCGGCGCTCGTGCCGAGGGTTGACGATCTTCTCGCCGGTGGAGAGGGTGGCCAGCGCTGTGATCCCGGCGTCGATCCCCACATTCGATGCGACGGGAGGAAGCGGGCTGATCTCCTCCTCGACCAGCAGGGACACGAACCAGCGCCCCACAGCGTCCTTCGACACGGTCACCGTGGACGGCTCCGCACCCTCCGGCAACGGACGGGACCACACGATCTCCAAAGGGGCGTCCATCTTCGCCAGCGTCAATTGGCCGTAGCGCCACCGGAACGCCGACCGGGTGTACTCGGCCGACGCCCGCGACTTCTTGCGGGACTTGAAAGTCGGGTACTTGGCGCGCTTCGCGAAGGAGTTCGCGAACGCGGCCTGGAGATGGCGAAGCGCCTGCGGAAGAGGGACCGACGACACCTCGGACAGGAAGTCATACTCTCCGCTGCGCTTCCACGCCGTCAGGCGCGCGGACGACTCCGCATAGGAGACGCGACGGCCTTCCAGCGTGTAGCGCGGGTCCGTTCTTCCAGGGCCTTGTTGTAGACGAGACGGACGCAGCCGAACGTCCGGGCAAGCTCTTCGGCCTGCTCGGGGGTCGGGTAGAAGCGGTACTGGTAGGCCCGCTTCACGATCTGCGCCATGTCTCACAATTTACCGCACGATCAGCTAAGAATCGGGTGTGTGTTCGATACGGCGGTCCGCCTGGTGGCGAATCGCCTTCCCCTGTCCTGCTCCGCAGGGGTCCGATTCCTTCCCCGCCTGAAGGCGGGGGTCTCCTCGGAGGTATCCGATGCCCCGCATGCGCATCCGTGCGGTACGTGACGAGGAGTTGCCGGTCCTGTGCGCGATCGAGCGCGCGGCCGGTGAGTGGTTCCGCGACATCGGCATGCCCGAGATCGCCGACGACGAGCCGCTCCCGGTCCACGTCCTCGCGGGCTACCGGCGGAAGGGGCGTGCGTGGGTCGCGGCGGACGACGCCGACCGGCCCGTCGCGTACCTGATCGCCGAGGTCGTGGGCGGGGCGATGCACATCGAGCAGGTCTCGGTGCACCCGGCCGCGGCGCGACGCGGCGTCGGCCGGTCCCTGCTCGACCACGTCGCGGACGTCGCGACGGCCGGCGGCCTGCCCGCGCTGACGCTCACGACATTCGCCGAGGTGCCGTGGAACGCGCCGTACTACGAGAGATGCGGGTTCCGGCGCCTGAACGACGCGACACTGACACCCGGTCTCCGGGAGATCCGCCGGCGGGAGGCCGCGTACGGGCTGGACCGCTGGCCACGCGTCTGCATGCGCCGCGAGCTGTGAAAGGTCTCCGGCGGGGTCGGGTCCGGGCTCAGCTCTCGGCCGCGCCGGTGATGGAGGGCGCCCAGAGCCGGTCGGCCTCACCGGCGGCGAGGCTGCCCCGGTAGACCTCGATCTTGTGGTCGATCATCTTCAGGTTCTCCTGGATCTCTCCGAGCCTGGCCAGGACCTCGGCGCGGTGGGCTTCCAGGAGCGCGAGGCGTTCTTCCTCGTTGCCCGGCCCGGCGGCGACCAGTTCGGCGTACCGGCGGATACCCCTGATGGGCATGCCGGTGGCGCGCAGCTTGGTGCAGATGACGATCCACTTGAGGTCGAGCTCGCGATACCTGCGGCGACCGCCGCTCGTACGGTCGACCGGCGTGACGACCAGGCCGGCGCGCTCGTAGTACCGCAGCGTGTGCACGCTCACCCCGGTGCGGCGGGCCGCCTCGGCGATGGTCACGCCTTCCGCGGGCACGGCGGTGGGCCGCGCCTTCCGTCCGGTGGCCGCGGATGCCGGCTTGACTTCTGCCGGTTTGACTTCGAGCACGCTCTAAATCCTAGCATCGCCGCCATGAGCCACCACGGAACCAGCGAAAGACCAGGCCACGGGCCTGCCCCCGATCCGGCCCCCACCGCCTTGATCGTCGCCGCGGGACGCGGCCTGGGGCACGCCATGGCGGAAGAGTTCCTGAAGAAGGGCTGGCACGTCATCGGCACGGTCCGGCCGGGCACGTCGCGAACCAAGCTCCACGATCTGGCCGAGACCGCCGGCGGCCGAGTGGAGATCGAGACCCTGGACATCAACGAGCCGGCGCAGATCGCCGCGCTACGCGACCGCCTGGCAGGCAGGACGCTCGAGATGCTGTTCGTCAACGCCGGAGTCACCACGGCCGACGAGCACATCAGGATCGGGGACGTGACGACCGAGGAATTCACGAGCGTCATGGTCACGAACGCGCTGAGCCCGATGCGCGTCATCGAGTCGCTCCAGGACCTGGTCCCGGCCACGGGCATCATCGGCGTGATGTCGTCCGGGCAGGGCAGCATCGGCAACAACGAGACCGGACTGCGAGAGGTCTACCGCGGCAGCAAGGCGGCGCTGAACATGTTCATGCGGAGCTTCGCGGCCCGGCAGCCCCGATCCTCACGCACCATGCTGGCCATGGCGCCCGGATGGATCCGTACGGACCTGGGCGGCCCGGACGCGCCCTTCAGCATCCAGGACAGCATCCCCGACCTGGTGAACGTCATACTCTCCCAGCAGGGGACCCCTGGCCTGCAGTTCCTCGACCGCTTCGGCCGGACCGTCCCCTGGTGAATCGTCGGTGAAGTGTCAGAGGGCCACGGCAGACTGCGGCCTGAGGTGAGGACGATGATCGAGATAGCACTCGAGCCGTGGGCCGATGACGACCTGGACCTGCTGCGGCGGCTCAACACGCCGGAGATCTGGGCCCATCTGGGCGGCCCGGAGACCGAGGAGAAGGTCCTGGAGCGCCACAAGCGTTACCTCGACCTCGGCGCGCCGGGTTCCGGCCAGATGTTCACCGTGGTCCTGCCCGACGGCGTCACGGCCGGCACGATCGGCTACTGGGAGCGCGAGTGGCAGGGCGAGACGGTGTACGAGACAGGGTGGAACGTCCTGCCGGAACACCAGGGACGCGGCATCGCCGGGGCCGCCGCCACGGCGATCGTCGAACGGGCCCGCGCGGAGAAGCGCCACCGCCGTCTCCACGCGTACCCGTCCGTCGACAACCCGGCGTCCAACGCGATCTGCCGCAAGGCCGGGTTCACGTTCGCCGGTGAGCACGAATTCGAGTTCCCCAAGGGCCATTTCATGCGCTGCAACGACTGGCACCACGATCTCTGACCGTCTCAGGCCGCGCGTCGCGGTAGCGTGCGGATCGAACAGCCCCCCGGGAACGGCATGGCCGGAGGTTGGGCGTACCCCCTTTCCGCACAGGAGGGACGCTGAGACCTCAGCCCGTGAGAGCGGAGCCGCCCACAGGGGGTCGCCCCCTGGGTGGTCACGGCGTCAGTACGAGGCGGCCTCGTAGACCGCCCTTCTCCAAGCGACGGTGGGCCTCCGCGACCTGTGCCAAGGGCAGAGTTCCGGCGACTCGCAGTGTGAGCGCGCCCGCCTCGACCAGGCCGGCCAGGTCGCGCAGGCGAGCGCCGTCGGCGTGGATCCAGTGGTTGAAGACCCGTATGCCGCGCAGCGGCGCCGGCGCCGCACCGCCGACCACCGCGGCGAACGCCCCGCCCGACCGCACCGCGTCGAGCGCGGCCACGCCGACCGACGCGGCGTCCAGCGCCGCGTCCACCCCGCCGGGTACCAGAGTGCGGACCGCCTCGCCCAGACGCGCGGTGCGCGGGACGAACTCCGCCGCACCCAGTTCCCGTACCAGCGCCTCGTCGGCGGGACCGGCGACCGCCGTCACCCGGAGGCCGCGCGCGGCGGCGAGTTGCACCGCGTACCCTCCGACCGCCCCGGCGGCGCCGGTGACCAGCAGCGTGCCGCCGCGGCCCAGGTCGAGCCGGTCGAGCGCCTGCACCGCGGTGAGCCCGTTCAGCGGCAACGTCGCGGCCTCGACGGGCGCCGCACCGGCGGGCGCGGCGGCGACGGCGTCCACGTCGAGGACGACATGGTCGGCCTGCGTGCCGAGCGGCACATCGAGCCGGTCGGACAGGCCGATCACCCGGTCCCCCGGGGCCAGGCCGGTGACGCCCGGCCCGGTCCGCTCGACGACGCCGGCCACGTCCCAGCCGATGCCGATCGCCTCGCGCGGCGGCACCAGGCCCGGCAGCAGGCCCGCCTCGGTGAGCGCGCCCGAACGGGTGGCCACGTCCACCGCGTTGACCGTCGCGGCCTCGACCCGGATCAGCACCTGGCCCCGCGCCGGGACCGGAACCGGCACGTCGATGAGCCGCAGTTCCTCCGGCCCGCCGAAACCGCGAATGACGACCGCCCGCATGAGATCTCCCCACGTTCGAAAGAAGGCTTTGGAACGACCCTAGGGAGAGCTACTCTCTGCCAGAAAGTACGCACTTGAAGGTGCGTACCGTACGCGGAGGAGAGCCATGACGACCCGCACCGCCGCCCAGCGACGCCAGGACGCACGTGTCGCCTACGACGCCTACCTCGCGACGTGCCCGGCCCGGCGGCTGCTCGACCGGATCAGCGACAAGTGGGTGAGCCTCCTCCTCAACGCGCTCGCCGAGGGCCCGCAGCGCTACAGCGACCTGTCCCGCACCATCGCCGGCGTCAGCCAGAAGATGCTCACCCAGACGCTGCGGACACTCGAACGCGACGGCCTGGTCTCCCGTACGGTCACCCCCTCGGTCCCGGTACGGGTCGACTACGAGCTCACCCCGCTCGGCGTCAGCCTGCTGCCCGTGATGCGGGCCATCAAGGACTGGGCCGAGACGCACATCGAGGAGGTCACCGCCGCCCAGGATGCCTACGACGCGCAAGTAAATACCCAGGAACGTCATTCGTAATAGGCGAGTACAAAGGGGGTGGCCACCGGCGGCCGGCGGGTACTACCGCCATCACCGGCAGCGCACTCACGCCCTCAGGAGGAAGAATGCTCGGTCGCCGCGAGCGCGGTGCGCTCTACGCCATGGTCTTGCTGCTTCCGGCCGTGGGCTGCCTGACGACCGCGACCGAGACTCAGGCGTCGACCCAGCGCCTCGCCGTGGCACCCGCCGTGTACCGGGGAGGCGGCCACCAGCACGACGGTAATGGCAGCCACAACAGAGTCTCCGCTCCGTTCAACAGCCCCAACTTCATCCGCGGAGCCCAGACCGTCATCAACGCGAACTCCGGTGGCGCCACGGTGACCCAGGTACAGCTGTGCAAGCACAGGGTCCGCTGCCGGCTCTCCGAGAAGTCCCACCTGGTCGTCAGATAGCCGAACGCATGATCGCGGTGCGGCCCCGCGACCTAAAACAGATGATTCCGTGATGCACGCTTCGCGTCCGGTTACGCTCGGAGCGTGACGATGGGGAGTGAGCGACTCGTCGGTGGGAAGTACCGGCTGATCGAAGTCCTCGGGGAAGGCGCCATCGGGGTCGTCTGGCGGGCGCACGACGAGTCACTCGGCCGCGACGTGGCCGTCAAGGAGATCCGGCTCCCGGCCGGTCTGGACGACGAGCAGGTCGTGGCGCTGCGGGCGCGCACCCTCCGTGAGGCGCGTGCCGCCGCGCGACTGAGCCATCCCGGCATCGTCACCGTGCACGAGGTCGTCCGTGACGACGGCCGCCCGTGGATCGTCATGGAGCTGGTCCGCGGCCGTACGCTCGCGCGGGTGCTCAAGGAAGACGGACCGCTGCCGCCGTCGCGGGTGGCGGAGATCGGCGCGCAGATCCTGACCGCGTTACGCGCGGCGCACGCCGCCGGGGTCGTGCACCGTGACGTCAAGCCGAGCAACGTCATCCTGAACGGCGACCGTACGGTCCTCACCGACTTCGGGGTCGCCTCGCTCGACGGCGGCACCGTCCTCACCGAGACCGGTGCCATGCTCGGCACACCGTCCTACATGGCGCCCGAGCAGGCGCGCGGCGCGGACGCCACGCCGGCGTCGGACCTGTGGTCGCTGGGCGCGACGATGTACGCGGCGGTCGAGGGGCAGCCGCCGTTCGACGGGGAGACGGTCGCCACCGTCCTCGTCTCCCTGCTGACCACCGACCCGCCGGCGCCGGGCCGGGCCGGGCCGCTGGCCCCCGTCATCGCCGGCCTGCTCGCCAAAGAACCCGGCATGCGCATGCCCGCCGACGTCCTCGCGGCGCACCTGACCCGCCTCGCCGGCGGCGCTCGCGAACCCGCCGCGCCGCCGCCCCCGCCAGAGGAGCCAGAGGAGGAGACGACACCGCGGCGCCGCTCGCGTACGCCGCTCCTGCTGGCCCTGCTCCTCACGATCACGCTGAGCACCGCCGCCGCGATCTGGCTGCCCCGCCATCCCCCGCGCCGGGCGCCGGCGGCCGCGCCCGCGCCGCCGGTCGTGCACATCGGCATCCACTTCCCGTCCACGCGGCTGAAGTCGGACACGAACATCTTCTCGGTGGCGTTCAGCCCGGACGGCAGGACGCTCGCCTGCGCCGGGTCGGACCACACGGTCCGCCTGTGGGACGTGACGCGGCGCGTCGAGCTGGCGCAGTTACCGGGCCACACGGCGCCGATCGAGGGCGTGCGGTTCAGCCGCGACGGCCGGCTGCTGGCCACGGCCGGCGACGACCGGACGGTACGCCTGTGGGACCTGTCCTCCGGCCGGCAGGTCGCCGTGCTGTCCGGTCACCGCTCCGAGGCCTGGTCGGTCGACTTCAGCCCCGACGGACGCTATCTGGCCAGCGGCTCCCGGGACCACACCGTCCGCGTCTGGGACCTGCGGTCGCGCCGGACCGTACGCGTGCTCCGCGACGACCGCGACGCGGTGACCTCGGTGCGGTTCAGCCCGGACGGCACCCTGCTGGCGGCGGGCGGGCTGGACCGCACCGTACGCCTGTGGAACACCGCGTCGTGGACGCAGGCCGCGGTGCTCAACGGCCACACCGCGCCGGTGCGCGCGATCGCCTTCAGCCACGACGGGCGGATGCTGGCCAGCGGCGGGGAGGATGAGAAGGTCCTGCTCTGGAACGTACGGACCCACCTCGGCATGGGCGTGTTCACCGGTCACAAGGGGGTCGTGGACGCCGTCGCGATCAGCCCGGACGGCCGCACTCTCGCGAGCGGCGGCCAGGACCACAAGGTCATCCTGAACGGCATCGCCACCAACACCCGGCTCGGCGTTCTGTTGGGACACAAGGGCCGGATCGACGCGCTCGCGTTCAGCCCGAACGGCCGCTCCCTGGCCACGGGCGCCGAGGACCGGAGCGTCCGGCTGTGGGACCTGACCCGATGACGAGCGGGTGATTCGGCGTCAGGCGAGGGCGGCCGAGCGCGGTTGCCGCCCTCGCCTCGACGGAGGGCCGGGGTCACTTGCTGGGTTCGGGCGTCTTGCAGGAGATCTTCGGGTTCACTCCGACGTAGTTGAGCGGGCCCGCGACGATCGTGACGAGGAGCGTGCCGGCCTGGGAGCAGTTGCTCGGACCGTGGCTGTAATAGTGCCGCTGACCTGCGGCGATGGCGCCGATGATGAGCCAGATGAGGACCACGGCGGTGGTGACTCTCATGAACTACCTCCAAGGGGCTATGTCCGCTGGTGAGGCGGTCGACGCCCGGCCGGCTCGGCGTCGGCTTCAACCAGTCGGCTTCAAACAGTCGTCAAAGGTCGTTGGTCAGGGACGCCGCACTGATACCCAAAAATTTGCGAATTAGGACACTTGTACCTACGAATCATGGACACACCGACCTGCCGGACACCCGAGGGCTCGACCACGCTGGTCGCACGCAAGCGACACGAGAGAGAGCACCCATGCGTGGAGGCATCACCTACGACACCGGGTTCCGCCCGGGAGGCCGGCTGTCACGTGAGCGGTTCGACGACGAGACCGTACGGCGGGAGATGCGCGTCATCGCCGACCGTCTCCACTGCGAGGCCGTACGCGTCACCGGCGACGATCCGGAGCGGCTGGCCGTCGCCGGGCGGTACGCGGCCGAGGCCGGGCTGGAGGTCTGGTTCTCGCCGTTCCCCTGCGACCAGGCGCCCGAGGCGATGCTGCGTCTCTTCGAGGAGTGCGCCGGGCATGCGGAGGACCTGCGGCGCGGGGGCACGGAGGTCGTCTTCGTCACCGGTTGTGAGCTGAGCCTGTTCGCGGCGGGCTTCCTGCCCGGCGAGGACGTCTACCGGCGGATCCACGGCGTCATGTCCGGCGCCCCCGAGGTCGTGGCCGCCTTCCCCGGCATCGCGCGGAAGGTCAACGACTTCCTCGCCGAGGCGGCCGGCGCCGTACGGCGGCGGTTCGGCGGGCAGGTCACCTACGCGTCGGGCCTGTGGGAGGACGTCGACTGGGCGCCGTTCGACATCGTCTCCGTCGACGCCTACCGGGACGAGTCGAACGCCGCCGGGTTCCGCGCCGACCTGCGCCGGCGGTTCGCCTGCGGCAAGCCGGTCGTGGTCACGGAGTTCGGCTGCTGCGCGTACCGCGGGGCGGCCGGTCGCGGCGGCACCGGCTGGATGATCGCCGACCGCGCGTCCTCCCGCATCGACGGCGACTACGTGCGGGACGAGTCCGAGCAGGTCACCTACCTGCGGGAACTGCGGGAGATCTTCGAGCAGGAGGGCGTGGACGCCGCCTTCTGGTTCACCTTCGCCGGGTACGGCCTGCCGCACCGCCCGGACCCGCGCGAGGACCTCGACCTCGCCTCGTACGGGGTGGTGAAGTTCCTGGACGAGATCCGGTGGGAGCCGAAGGAGATCTTCCACGCCCTCGCCGCCGCGTACGCCCGCTGATCCATCGATAGATTGCGGTCGGTCGTCGGCGTCGGCGAGTCGGTGAGGAGTGTCTTGCGGAACGATCATCCGATCATCGAGGCGGCGGAGGCCGGGGATCTGGACCGGCTGGCGGAGTTGCTGGACGCCGAACCGGAGTCGGTGAACGTCCGGGGCTGGATGGGCATCACCCCGCTGATCGCGGCCGCGTGGCGGGCCGACTCCGCGCCGGTGGTCCGGCTGCTGCTCGAACGCGGCGCGGATCCGCTCGCCGTACGGAAGAACGGGGACGGGGCGCTGCACTGGGCGGCCAGTGGCGAGGTGGCGGAACTCCTCGCCGCCGCCGGGCCGAGTGGGCTGGCGGCGCGGTACCTCTTCGGCCAGACGCCGTTGCACGTCGCGGTCGAGAAAGACCGCGTGGACGTGGTGCGGGCCTTGCTCGCCGCGGGCGCCGACACCACCGCGCTCGATTCGAACGGCGGTACACCGCTGGACCTGGCCGGCGACCCGCGCATCGTACGGCTGCTGGTCGAGGCCGGTGCTCCGCAGCGGACCGGTGGGCCGAGCACGCCGCTGCACCGCGCCGCCCTGCGGGCCGCCTCCGATGAGGGCTGGGTGGCGGTGGCCGAGCTGCTGCTCGAACGCGGCGCCGACCCGGGGCTGCGCGACCGCTTCGGCGCCCTGCCGTCGGACCTGCTCGGCGAGGACGGCCCGCGCGAGCTGCGGCAACGGTTGATCGCCATGGTGGAGGCGTCCGGGCGCCCGGTGGAACTGACGCCGGCCGAGGCCGCGGTGGGCCCGCAGGGACGGGTCGCGGTCCATCCGGATCGGCCGGAGGCGCTGACCACCATGTTCTCCGGCACGGTGCTCGTACGGTGGCGGCTGGCACCGGCGATCGAGCCGGTCGAGGTCATCCGGACGGGCGGGCGCAAACCCGTCCGGGGGCCGTACGGCGCCGGCCCCGCGCCGGCCTTCTCCGACGGCGACTCGGTGTGGTTGCGGGACTGGGCCGACCTACGGCGATCTCGCGAGATCCCCCCGGAGGCGCTCCCGGACGACCTGTACGGCACGCCGGTGCTGTCCCCCGACGGGCGCCATCTGGTGGTCCCCTCGTGTGAGTGTGTGCGCCTGATCGACGTCGGCCGCGGTGAGGCGGTCTGCGAGGTGGCGGGCTTCGGCGACTGGAGCGTGGTGCCACGGTTCGCGCCCGGCGGGACCTCGCTCGCGGTGGGCAACTCCATGCAGGGCACGTGGTGGCTGACCGTGCTCGACGTCGATGACGACGGAAACCTCCGGCGCCGCTACAAGCGTGAGGACGAGCTTCCCACCGGAAGACGCTCCGAGATCGTCACCGACGTCGCGTTCACCCCGGACGGGCGCAGGTTCGCGACCTGGGTCCGCCCCGACCACGGCCGCCACGGGCCGGGCGGCCATCGCGGCTTCGTCGCCACCGTCTCGACGCACTCCGGCGAACTCACCTGGCATCGACAGATCGACGACGACATCGCCGGTGCCCCGGGAGAAGCCGCCTCGGCCTCGCTGTGCTTCACTCCCGACGGCTCCTGGCTGGCCGTCGGCCTGGACTCGGGTGTCGTGTGGCTGGACGCCGAGACCGGCCGGCCCGCGGGCCGGGACCACGCCACCGGCAGGGTGAACGCCCTGGCCTCCCGGCACGGCATCGGCGTGCTCGCCGCCACCGAGCGCGGCCTGCGCCGGATCGATCCCCCGTCCCGCCATGCCTGAGCACGGACGATACTGACGGGTGTTCATCAAGCTCGCCGGAGGGTGATCATGCTCGAACGCGTCGACCTCGGTGAGGTCGATTACGAGGACGCGCGGGTGCGGATGGCGGGGTGGGTTAAGGAGCGCCGTGAGGGTCTCGCCGGAGACCGGCTGTTCCTGCTGAGCCATCCGCCGATCGTGACGTACGGTCCGCGCACGGCCACCGCGGACCTCCCCGCCGACCTGGGGATCCGCACGGTCGAGGTGGACCGGGGCGGGTTCGCGACCTACCACGGCCCCGGGCAGCTCGTCGGCTACCTCGTGGCGGACATCGGCCGGCACGGGCCGGTCGACATCGTCCGCTGGATGGAGAACGGCCTCATCGACGCCCTGGACCGGCTGGGCTTTCCCGCGCTCCGCCGCGACACACCGCCGGGCGCCAGCAGCCTGGCCGGCGTCTGGACCCCCGACCATCACAAGATCGCCTCGATCGGCATGCGGATCCGCCAGGGCGTCACCAGTCACGGTTTCGCGCTCAACGTCGACCCGGACATGAGCGCCTTCGACCGTTTCACGGTCTGCGGCCTGCACGACGTGACCATGACGTCCCTGCGCCGCGTGTCCGACGCACGCGGCCTCCCGATGCCGTCGGACGCCGAGGTACGCGACACCGTGGCGGACTCGCTGACCTCCGGTTCCACCGCCTGGAGCCGCTGAGCCCTGCCTACGCCGCGCCGCCCTCCGCGGTGCGGGGCGGCGCGACCGGGCCGCGTTCGAGACCGGCGGACAACCGCTCGACGTGCTCGGTCCGCGTGAGCACCTCCCGTGCGGCCTGCTGGTGCCGGTCGAGAACGGCCACATCGACCCGCAGGTCACGGATCCGGCGCCGGGTGACCGGCCGCGCCCGCCACGGGTGCCACAGCCGGTGAAGAAGCAGGCCGACCGCCGACCGCTGGTACTCGTCGGCGCGCCGAACGAGCTCCTCGGCGTCGTCGCCGAGCACGCCGCCGATACGGCGGTCGGCCAGCGCGATCACGGTGCACTCGAGCGTCCGCTCGCAGGATCCGGCCGCGAAGTCGGTGACGCGCCGCGGGACGCCTGCGGCGAGTGCCGCGACGGTGAGTCCGGCGAACGCCTCCCGCTGCGCGTGTTCGGCGTCGGTGCCGTCCCCGAGCACCGCCCGGACGCCGAGCACGTCGGTCAGGCGCCGCCGCCCGTCGGCGGTACGGGACACCGGCGCCCAGCCGAGCTCGACGTCACGGACCCCGGCGGTGACCTCGGCGACCGCGTGCAGCCGCTGCATCACCGCCGCCCGGAGCTGGCGCCGCTCGTGATGCCGGGTCAGGTAGCCGGACGCGGCGGCACCGGCCACACCGCCGAGCGTCGTGTAGGTCAGCTCCGCCAGTCCGGGCACGCGCCCTCCCTTTCGAGCGTCAGCCATCGGGCGATGGCATCGAAGTCCTCGCCGGTGAGGCCGAGACGGTGGTCGACGCGATGAAGGAGCGCCGGTGCCCGGTGGTGTGCCGCCACCCATGCGCGGTCCATCGCACCGATCTCGTCATCGACCCAGACGAAAGAGCGTCCGGCGGCCCACTCGACCAGAGCCCGCGTCTTCCAGTGCAGCCGGCCGTCGTCCTCGGCCGACTCGGGCCAGTCCAGCACCGGGAGTCCGGGCAGGCCGATCCGCGGGCCGACCTCGGTGTTCGCGTCCTCCATCCAGGTCGTGGCCCACACCAGGTCGCACGGCAGGGCCAGCAGCCTCCGTCCGTGCTCGGGGTCGAGCCTGGCGAGGAGCGGGTTTCCGGAGGCTTCCGGGAGTTCCCGGCTCCGCCCCGGTCCGCCCCCGAACGGGATCAGGGGTCCGTCGACGTCGAGGAAGAGCAGCGGGCGGGCGGCGGTCACCGGTCCTCCGGTGCCGGGCGCAGGATGATGCGGTCGCCGAGGTTACGCTCGACCGCTTCGCGGCTGTACAGCAGCGGGAACGCCTCGTCGGCGGCCCAGCTCCCGAACAGGTCGTGGTGGTGCGGGCTGTCCGGAACTCCGGACTGGCCCGGGGAGTTCATCGCCACCGACGCGTCCCAGGCGCCGACGTCCACGACCAGGCGGAACGTCGCGCCGCCCGACTGGCGGAAGTCGGGGGTGTACGGGGTGGCGCCGACCGTGTCCCCGCTGCCGCCGCGCGGCTGCGAACCGATGCCGCGGTCCTCGATGGGATGCGCGGGCTCGGCCCGGTGCAGCCGTCCCCACGCCCAGCCGGCCTGGTCCGTGCCCAGGAGCCGCTCGACGTCGGCCACCGCGTCCGCGAGCGTGGCCAGGATGATCCGCTCGCGGGTGCCGGGCGGGCCGAGGCGGTCGCCGGGTGACAGCAGCAGGTCCAGGTCCACGCGCGGGTCGGCGGCCTCGTCCTCAGGGGGCAGGACGCGGGCGAGCGCGTCGGCGCGGCGGTCCGCCGGGACCAGCCGGGACAGCGCCGCTTCGAGCAGGGCCGGCCGCAGGTGGCGGCGGTACCAGACCTCGAACAGCGCCGCCGCGCCCGAACCGGCCGACAGCGTCGCGTCCCATCCCCGCAGTGTCTCCAGGGCGGCCGTGACCTTCGGGTCGTCGTCGCGCAGGCCGTCCAGCAGCGGCTGGATCAGCCGCGCCGGCAGGCTGACGTAGTCGGTCTGGAGTCGCAGGCAGTCCTCGACCGTCCAGCCGGTGCGCGCGGCGAGCACCTCACGGATGCGCTCGTACCGGAACGGCGCGTACCAGTCGCGGGTCACCAGGACCGGGTGGCCGTCGGGCACGTTGCGCTGGTTGGCGGTGGCCCACCAACCCTGCTCGGGATCCCGTACGGACGGCAGCTCGTCCACGTCGGCGAAGCCGTCCCACTCGTACCGGCCGTCGCCGGGAACGGGCAGCGTGCCGTCCCAGCCCGGCCGCCGGGGCACGCGGCCGGCGGGGCGCCAGCCGATCATGCCGTCCGGCGCGGCGTACACCTGGTTCTCCCCCGGCGCACCCCAGCGGCGCATCGCGGCGACGAACTCCTCCGGGCCGCTCGCCCGCATGTAGTCCATGCTGCCGAGGTAGGGCGCCATGCCCGGCTCCAGCCAGGCCGCGCGTACGGCGAACGCGGTCCCCTCGCCCTCGTGGATGACCGGCCCGTGCCGGGTGAACCACAGCTCGACCGGTACGGGATCGCCGTCGCGCACCGGCACCGTCTCGCGCACCCGCTCCATCGGCTCCCAACGGCCCTGGTAGCGGTACTCGTGGCGGTCGTTGGTCTCGTAGACGTACAGGTCCTCCTGGTCGATGGGGAAGATCGTCAGCCCGAAGGCGATCCGCCCGTTGTGCCCGATGGAGATGCCGGGCAGCGCGGGCTCGCCCGCGCCGATGACGTCGATGCCGGGGGCGAACAGGTGGGCGATGTAGCGCAGCGACGGCAGCGTGACGGCGCGATGCGGGTCGTTGGCGAGCAGCGGGCGCCCCGAGGCCGTACGGGACGGGCCGATCACCCAGTTGTTGCTGCCGTCGAGCCCGGCGCGGGGCGCGCCCGTCGCCAGCCGGTACACGCGCAGCACGTCGTCCGGGATGACGGACAGGTCGAGCCCCTCGGGCACGCGCAGCGGGCCCGCCGGCTCCCGTACGCGGCGCAGGTCCTCCACGTCGGGGCCGTGATCGCGCAGGGTGAGCGCCCGCGCGACCTCGTCCTCGAGGTTGGCGAACAGGCCGTGGCCGCGGATCCGCGCCACGTCCTCGGGCGCCCAGTACGCGGGGAGATGGTCGGTGAACTCGGGCGGCAGGTGCTCGCGGCGGTCCCGGCACAGGGCGACGAAGGCGTTGATCCCCGCGACGAACGCGCGGGTCACCCGCTCGGTGCCCGGCCCGTACGCGGGCCACTCGGCGGCCATGTCACCGCGGTAGAGGAAGAGGCGGGCGGCGCGGTCCTGCTCGACGTACTCGGCGCCGAAGACCTCCGAGAGCAGCCCGAGGCCGCGCCGCCGCCACAGGTCGATCTGGAACAGCCGGTCCCGCGCGGCGTTGAAGCCCTGCGCGACGAACACGTCGTCGGGCGAGCGCGCGTAGATGTGGGGCACGCCCCAGCGGTCGACCAGAATCTCCACGGGCTCGGCGAGGGCGGGCACGACGTACGTGGCGGTCATCTCGCCTGACTATCCGAGAAACCGGCGTGTTCGCAATCGCCGCTTCGTATGACATTCACCGTGACTCCCGGAGATCGCCCGCATGGAGATGACGTACGGCCGGCGCCGCCAGGCCCCGGCCCACGAACGCCTCGGGTCGATCAGCCCAGCGACGCGGTTGCCGTGCGCAGGTCCTCCAGGGCGGCCAGCGCGTGCTGGGCGAGCCCTTTGCCGTCATCACGATCGCCGTCGGACCACAGGGCGAAGCCTCGCTTGAACGCGAGGACCCCCAGCTCGGCCGCGAGATGCGCGGTCGGGTCGGGGACGCCGCGGGCGAGGAGCGCGGCTGTCATGGCGGCGGCGAGACCGACGCTCTTGAGGGCGTCCCGCTCTTGGAGTTCGGTGCTGGCCGCCACGGCCGCCTTGATGCGAGGGCCGAGTTCACGGTTCGCCGGCCCCATCGCGCTCGACGCGCGCTCGAGACCGGCGGCGACCGCTTCGAGCGGGCTGGCGCTCGCCGGCGCCTCGGTGATGCCGTCGGCGAGCAGCCTGCTCAGGGTCTCCTGGCCGGCGACCAGGAGTTCACGCTTGTCGGAGAAGTGCCGGAAGAAGGTGCTCTTGGTGACTCCGGCGCGCTCGGCGATCTGCGTCACCGTGGTGGCGTCGTACCCCTGCTCGGCGAACAGGTCGACGGCCGCGACGACGAGTCGCTGCTTCGCCCCCGGTTGCCATCGAGCCATGTCGCCATCATAGGTGATGGGACAAGAGTCCCGTCGTCCTGCTACGGTGACGGGACAAGAGTCCCATCACTTCGGGAGAGCCTCATGCACGTCTTCGTCACCGGCGGTACCGGCACCATCGGCTCCGCCGTCGTCGCCGAACTACTCCGCAACGGCCACACCGTTCTCGCGCTGGCCCGCTCGGACACCTCCGCGCTGGCCCTCAAGGACGCCGGCGCGGAGGTGCTGCGAGGAGAGATCGCGGACCTCGACGTCCTGCGCGCCGGCGCCGCGCAGACCGACGGCGTGATCAGCCTCGCCTTCAGCCGCGACTACGGCGATCCGGACGCGCTCGCGCAGGCCGTCACCCAGGAGAGCGCCGCCCTCGCCGCGCTGGGCGAGGAACTCACCGGAAGCGACCGTCCGATCGTCACCGTCTCGGGCACGCCCTGGGTACCGGGCCGTCCCTCCACCGAAGCCGATCCGCTGCCGACCGACGGACCGGTGGGCGGTCGAGGCCGCTCGGTCAACGCCCTGCTGGAGCTGGCCTCGCGCGGTGTCCGCGCCACGGCGGTCCGCATGCCGCGCACGGTTCACAACGAGGGCAAGGGCGGATTCGCCGGCCTGCTGACCGATGCGGCGCGCCGCTCCGGAGTGGCCGGCTACCCGGGCGACGGCACCCAGCGCTGGCCGGCCGTGCACGCCCTCGACGCAGCGGCCCTGTTCCGGCTGGCCCTCGAGTCGGCACCGCCCGGGACGTGCTGGCACGCCGTCGCCGACGAGGGCGACGCGGTGCGAGACATCGCGACGGTCGTCGGACGGCGACTGGGCCTGCCGGTCGAGGCGGTGCCGGAGGAGACCTTCGGCCCGTTCGGCCCGATCTTCGCGATGGACCAGCCGGCGTCCAGTGCCCGTACCCGTGACGCCCTCGGGTGGCAGCCGACACATCCCGGCCTGCTCGAGGACCTGGAGAACATCCAGCCCTGAGTCGGGGGTCGAGCCGTCGCAGGCCGATCTGGAACACCTCGTTCGCGCCGCGCGGCGCCGCCGGCCGGGCCTGTCGTGCGGCCGGGGGTCATGAGTCGGCGGGCCGGTCGAGGTCGGACAGGTCGAGCACGAAGCGGTAGCGGACATCGCCGCCGCCGAGGCGGTCGAGTGCCTCCTGGACGCGCGCCGAGGGCAGTACCTCGACGTCGGCCGCGATGGCGTGGTCGGCGCAGAAGTCCAGCAGCTCGGCGGTGCGGCGGCGGCCGCCGGTGCCCGAGGAGGTCAGCCTCTTGCGGCCCTGGACCAGGTCGAGGATCCGGACCGCCTGCTCCAGGGGATAGCCGAGCAGGGCGAGGGTGCCGTCCAGGGCCGCCATGCGCAGCAGCGGGGACAGGTCGTGCGCGACGGGGATGGTGTCCAGGATGAGGTCGAACCGGCCGCGCGCCCGCCGGGTCTGCCGGTCATCGGTGGTCACCAGGGTGTCGGCCGCTCCGAGCTTGTGGGCGTCATCGGCTTTGGCGGGCGTGCGGCTGAGGACGGTGACCTCGGCGCCCAGCTCGGCGGCCAGCTTCACCCCCAGGTGCCCCAGCCCGCCGAGGCCGGCCACGGCGACCCGGCTCCCGGGCCCGATCCCGGCCGCGCGCAGGGGCTCCCAGACGGTGATCCCGGCGCACATCAACGGGGCGGCGGCGGCCTGGTCGAGCCCGTCCGGAAGGTGGTAGGCGAACCGGTCGCGCACCACGTACTCGCGGCTGTAGCCGCCCTGGGTCCTGGTGCCGTCGACGCGGTCGGTCCCGCCGTAGGTGGTGACGGGGCCCTCGTAGCAGTAGTTCTCCTGTCCGATCCGGCACATCTCGCAAACCCCGCACGAGTCGACGACGGTCCCGACCGCGACCCGGTCACCCACCGAGAACGCGGTCACCGCGGCACCGACGGCGGTGACCGTACCGGTGAACTCGTGGCCGGGGACCAGAGCGCCCTCGCCGAGAAGGCCGCCGATCCGGTGCAGGTCGCTGTGGCACACGCCGCAGTAGTCGACGCGGACCGCGAGGTCGTCGTCGCGCAGGTCGCGGCGCTCGATCCGGACGCGCCGCAGCGCGGTGGTGCCCTCAGCGGTCATCCAGCCGGTGGTGGTACGCATGAAGCCTCCAAACAGACTATTCGGTCTGTTTTCAGCGTAGAGCGCAGTCGACCACGAAGCAAACCAACTAGTCTGTCTGTTAGGCTGCGGTCATGCCCGAACTGCCGACCACGCCGAAGGGCGCCGCGACCAGGCGCCGGATTCTGGACGCGGCCACCGAGGAGTTCGCACAGCGGGGGATCGCCGGCGCCAGGATCGACCGCATCACCGCCACCGCCCGCACCAACAAAGCCCAGGTGTACGGCTACTTCGGCAGTAAGGACGGCTTGTTCGACGCGGTGATCGCCGACCACGCCGACCGGCTCATGAGCGCCGTCGCGTTCGACGCCGACGACCTGCCCGGCTGGGCCGTGGGGATGTACGACGAGAACCTGCGCCATCCCGAACTGGTCCGCCTCATGGCCTGGCTGCGACTGGAACGACGTCCGGCAGGACGCCTCACCGACGCCCCCGACGACGAACCGAAACTCACCGCCATCGCCGCCGCCCAGGCCGCCGGACGGCTCCGCCAGGGCGACCCCCTCGACCTGATCGCCCTGGTCATCGCCATGGCCTGCGCCTGGTCCCCGGCCAGCGGCTTCTACACCGCCACCGCGGATGAGCCCGCCACCGACCACGACCGCCGCCGGGCCCTCCTGCGCGAGTGCGTCGCCCAGGCCGTCGCCCCCTGACCGAGCGCCCACCTACCGTCCGAGACGCGACGTCCGCTACCGCTTCGTCCTCGACCTGTCCGACCTTTCCTGAAACGCGACGGGCGACCGCCGTCGACGGCGGTCGCCCGTGAGTCAGGCCGGACGCGTCCGGGTCAGATGGTCGGCTCGTGGCTCAGGTAGACGTCGTGCGCCTCCTCGTCCTTGCCGTTCAGCACCACGGCGGAGGCGACCGGCGGGTAGCCGGAGGCCGTGACCGTGTACTGGCCGCTGGACAGGTCGCCGAAGGTGTACGTGCCGTCCGGGCCGGTGGTCGTGACGCCCACGACGTTGCCCTGCGCGTCCACCAGCGTGACCCGGGCGTCGGACAGCGGGCCGCGGCCCTCCGCCTGGACCGTGCCGCCGATGCGGGCGCCCGCGGGCAGTTCGATCTCCTTGTGGGTGCGCGCGCCGTCCAGCTCGACCGGGACCGCGGCCGGGCGGTGCGCCGCCGCGCTGACCGCCAGTGTGTAGGTGCCGGAGGGCAGCCCGGAGAAGGAGTATCCGCCGTCGGCGCCCGTGGTGCCGGTCGCCAGGACCTCGCCGTGCAGGTCGGCCACGACCACCCGGGCGTCCGCGACCGGCTCGCCGTTCGCGTCGCGGACCAGGCCGGTCAGCCCGGCCGAGCCCTCCAGGACCGGGTCGAACTCCACCGGCCGGTTACCGACCACCAGCGTGCTCGCCTGGGGCTCGTGGCCCTCGGCCGACGCGACCAGGACGTACGTCCCCGGCCCCGGCGTGGTCAGCTCGTACCGGCCGTCCGCTCCCGCGGAGGTGCGGCCGAGCTGGCGGCCCTGGATGTCGATCAGCGTGAGCACCGCCCGGGTCGACGGGACGCCGTCGGGGCTGCCGACGAAACCGTGGATCACGCTGCCGCTCGCCGGGGCCGCGTGACGGCCCCCGCCCCGAGCGTGTGCGCCCGGCGCGGGCCCGGCCGCCGAGGCGACCGGAGCATCCGGCGCGACCGGAGCCGCGGGCGCGGCCGAGGCGGCGGCCGGAGCCGCCGGGGCGGCGGGGGCGGCCGCCGGGCCGCTTCCGCGCAGCGGCACCTCGCGGATCAGCCAGGCGACCAGGAACCCGGCGAACGCCAGCACGGCCCCGCCGACGACCACTCCGTGCACGCCGTTCGTAACGCCCAGGTTGAACGCGTCCTGCACCATCTGCGGCAGCTTGTGCAGGGCCGCGGGAGACAGGTTGACGCCGCCGGCGGTCAGCGAGCCGCCGGACTTGGAGCCGAGCTGATCGGTCAGGGTGTGCTCAAGGCGGTTCGTGTAGATCGAGCCGAGCAGCGCGACGCCGAGCGAGCCGCCGATCGTACGGAAGAGGGTGACCGAGCCGCTGGCCGCGCCCATGTCACGCAGTTCGACGCTGTTCTGGGTGACGAGCATCGTGTTCTGCATGATGAAGCCCATGCCCAGGCCGACCCCGACGGTCAGCGCGGAGCTCGCCGCCGTGCTGGTGTCCACCTTCAGCAGGAGGAGGATGAGCATGCCGGCGGTCAGGAGCGCGCCACCGATGATCGGGTAGATCCGGTAGCGGCCGTTGCGGGTGATGAGTTGGCCGGTGGTCAGCATCACGACGAGCATGCCGAACATCAGCGGCAGGAGCAGCAGGCCGCTCGCCGTGGCCGAGGCGCCCCGGACGTACTGCATGTACTGCGGGAGGAAGTTGACCGCGCCGAACATCGCGGCGCCGACCAGGAAGCTGAGGATCTGCGCGACGGTGAAGTTGCGGCTGCGGAACAGGCGCGGCGGCAGGATCGGCTCCGACACCTTGCTCTCGGCGTACACGAAGAGCACCAGCCCGACGACGGCGATGACCGCGAGCCCGATGATCTGCCAGGAACCCCAGGGGTACTCCGTGCCGCCCCAGCTCGCGACGAGGGTGAGCGCCACGACACCGACGGTCAGCAGGAATGCCCCGATGAAGTCGATCTTGGCCCTGATGTGCTGGGTGTGCAGACGCATGCCCAGGCCGGTCACCAGCAGCGCGGCGGCGCCCAGCGGCAGGTTCACATAGAAGGCCCAGCGCCAGCTGAGGTGGTCGGTCAGGAATCCGCCGAGCAGCGGGCCGCCGACGAACGCCACCGGCATCATGCCGCCGATCAGCGCCTGGAAGCGGCCACGTTCGCGCGGCGGGACCAGGTCACCGATGATCGCCATCGCGCCGACCATCAGACCGCCGGCGCCCAGGCCCTGCAGCGCGCGGAAACCGATGAGCTCGTCCATGTTCTGCGACAGGCCCGAGAGCGCGGAGCCCGCCAGGAACACGACGATCGAGGACATGAACATGCCCTTGCGGCCGTACAGGTCACCGAGCTTGCCCCAGATGGGCGTCGCCGCCGCCGTGGCGAGCGCGTAGGCCGTGACGACCCAGGAGAGATGGGCGAGGCCGCCGAGGTCCCCGACGATGGTCGGCAGGGCCGTGCCGACGATGAGGTTGTCGAGCATGGCCAGGAACATGCCGAGCATGAGGCCGACCATCGCGATGTAGATCGATCGCGTGCTCCTCGGGGGTGCCGCAGTACCCGGCGGAGCCACCTCCGCTGTGTCCGTGACCGTCATTGGTCCACCCCTCCCCGAAACGACATGAGGTACCCCGTTCCACCAAATAGCAATCTTACTTGCCGTACGGTAAGCTACCAACTAACCGGGCGTCAAGTAAGGCAGGTGAGGCGGGCGATGGGCGAGCGCCGGAGCGACACTCGCGAGCGGATCCAGGCAACCGCTCTGGAGTTGTTCGCCGAGCACGGCTATGAGAAGACCTCGCTGCGGCAGATCGCCGAGCGTCTCCACGTGACGAAGGCGGCGCTCTACTACCACTTCAACAGCAAAGAGGACATCGTCGTCAGCCTCTTCGACGGCCTCATCGCCGACATCGACGCGACCATCGCCTGGTTCCGCGAACGGCCCCGCACCCCGGAGACCCGCAGGGAGCTGGTGCAGCGCTACGCCCGCCTGGCGCACGACAGCCCGCCGGGCATGCGGCGGCTGCTCCAGGACGTGCGCTCGATGCGCGAGCTGGCCGTGGGCGAGCAGCTCCAGGAGCGGATGCGCACGATGGTCCGCCTGCTGACCGACCGCGACGCTCCGGCCCTTGCCCAGCTCAAGTGCGTGATGGCCCTGGCCTCGATCAATGCCGCGATGTTCGCGCTCCAGGAGACCGACACCACCCCCGAGGAACGCCACGCCGCCGGCCTGACCCTCGCCCTGGAACTCGTCGGCTGACCCGTCAACCGTGGACCCGTCAACCGTGGACCCGTCAACCGTGGACGCGTCGGCCTGCGACGTACGTGGCGTGTACCGGGATGGACGCGATGCCGTGCGGGTCGGCGGTCAGCGGGTTCTCACCCAGGACCACGAAGTCGGCCGCGTACCCGGGCGCCAGGCGCCCGCGGGTGGAGGCCACGCCGTCCGCTTCGGCGGAGCCGATCGTGTAGACGCGCAGCGCCTCCTCCACGCTCACCCGCTGCGAGACGCCGACCGGGGCCCCGTCGTCCAGGCCCTCCCGCGTCACCATCGACTGGATGCCCACCAGCGGCTCGTACGGGCCGCACGGGTGGTCCGAGGAGCCCGCCACGGTCACGCCCGCGTCCAGGAAGGACCGGTGCGCGAACATTCGCTCGGTGCGTGACGGCCCGTACCAGCGGTTCAGCGCGTCCCCGTGGTACGCGACGTAGCCCGCGAAGGGGACGGCGACGGCCTCCAGCTCCTTCATCCGCAGGAGGATCTCCTCGTCCACGACCGAGCAGTGCTCGACGCGGTGCCGCAGGCCCGGCCGGGGGAAGTCCCGCCGCGCGGCGGCGAAGGCGTCCAGGACCAGGCGGATCGCCGCGTCGCCGTTCGCGTGCACGCCGATCCGGTCGCCGTTCCGGTGCACCGTCGCCACCGCCTCGAACAGCTCCTCCGTCGAGGTCGTCTGCATGCCGTGGCCGCCGCCGTCGGCGTACGGCTCGGACAGCAGGCACGTACGGCCGCCGATCGCGCCGTCCGCGAACGCCTTCACCCCCACGAAGCGCAGGAAGTCGTCGCCGAAGCCGCTCCCGACGCCCAGGGCGCGCGCCCGGTCGTAGTGGTCGATGGACAGCAGCATGCCGACCCGCAGCGTCAGCAGGCCGCGCTCCCGCGCCCGTCGCAGCAGGTCCACGTCCGACGGCGCGACCAGCGCGTCGCAGATCGAGGTGAGGCCCGCGGCGTGCCACCGCCCGACGGCGCGCTCCAGGCCGCGCAGGCGGTCCTCCGGCGAGGCGGCGGGCAGTGCCGCACCGCCTCGCGCCGTCCCCGGATAGACGACGTTCATCAGCGCGCGTTCGATCAGCCGCCCGTCCAGGCGTCCGTCCGGGGAGCGGCCGTACCGGCCGCCGGCCGGAGGCGGCGAGGTCTCGCCGATGCCCAGCGCGTCCAGCGCGCGGGAGTTCACGACGCCCCAGTGCCCGGCGACCTGCACGACGATCACCGGGTTGGCCGGCGCGACCCGGTCCAGGTCCCAGCGCGTGAGCGGCCCGGTCTTGGCGTCGTCGTACCGGCCGCCGCGGATCCAGGCCCCGGCCTCGGTCGTCCGCGCCCGCGCGCCGACGCGGTTCAGCAGGTCCTTCACCCCGCTCACCGCCGCCGCCGACAGGTCCAGGTGCAGCAGGTCGTCGGCGGTGTTCACGAGATGGACGTGGGCGTCGTGCAGGCCGGGGACGACCGTGGACGCGCCGAGGTCGACCTCGCGGGCGCCGGGGAAGCGCGAGCGCAGCGTGGCCAGGTCTCCGACCGCGCGGATCCGGTCGCCGTCCACGGCGAGCGCCTCCGCCTCCGGTCCGTCGAGCGTGAGCACGTGGGCCGCGCGGAACAGCACCGGCGGGTTCTCACGGATCATCGGCGGCCTCCTCTCTCTCACCAGGAGACACGCGAACGACGTCGAGCGAACTCTCATCCCGGCGTCCGGTTCTGGTCATGAGCTGTTCACCCGGTGATTCCGGCACGGCAACGGCGACCGATCGCGCGACGTCTAGGGTCGTTTGCCATCCCTTGACCATTCCTTTGCGGCGAACGGTGGCCGATGGCATCCCGCTTGATCTTGCACATAGGCCTGCAGAAGTCCGGCACGACCTACCTCCAGGAGCTCATCGCGAGCGGCGCCAGCGAGCTGGCCGAGGCGGGTGTCGTCTACCCGGTGGCGCCCGCGGGCCGGCGACGGCGCCGTACGGAGAACCACGAGTGGGCCTCCTACGGCCTGCTCGGGCCGGAGTATCCCTGGGTGTCCGAGCAGCGGGCCGCGGCGGAGAAGGGCGCGTGGAAGACCCTCGAACGCCAGGTCGCCCGCACGAAGGGGACGGTGCTGCTGTCCGCGGAGGCGCTCTCGGTGATCCGCACGCCGGCGATCCGCACGCTGCTCGACCGGCTGGCCGTGAGCGACGTCGAGATCGTGGTGACCGCGCGGAGCCTGAGCCGGACGCTGCCGTCGCTGTGGCAGCAACACGTGCGCAACGGCCGGCGCCTGGGGTTCGAGCGGTACCTCGACATGCTGGGAGAGCAGCGCCGCATGCCGGCGGCGCGGATCGAGGAAGACGCCGGCCTGCACCTGTGGCGGGCGTTCGCGATCGGCCGTCTCGTACGGCGCTGGGCGCGCGAGGTGGGCGAGTCCCGCGTGCGCGTGGTGACCAGCCCCGGCCGTCCGCCGGAGCTGCTGTGGACGCGCTTCGCCGAGGCGATCGGCGTGCCCGGTTTCACGTTCCGTACGGACGACGCCGGCCGGCCCGTGCACACCGGGCTGACCGCGCCCGAGGCCGTGGTCCTGACCTCGCTCAACGCCGCGCTGGCGTCGGCCGGCTGGCCCTCGGACCGGGCACGGCGGCTGCGGGAGGCCGTGCTGACCGACGGCTTCCAGCCGCGCGCCGAGCGCGGGCCGCGCATCGCGATCCCGGCGCACTGGCGGTCGCGCGTCGCGGACTGGAGCGCCGAGGACGTCGCCGACCTGCTGGACAGCGGCGTGACGCTGATCGGCGAGTCGGCGGACCTGCGTCCGGAACCGGCGCGTGAGGACGTTCCGGCGCCCACGATCGAGGAGGTCGGCGCCGCGTGCGCGGCCGCCGTCCTCGCGGTGAACGGCAGGGCGACGGGCCCGTAGGCGCGACGCCGGCCGCGCGTTCGGCCCACCCGTCACGGTCGCCGCGCCGGTTCGCCGCGGCCGTTCCGAAAGGCCGGTGGAACCGCGGAGGACGCGCGCCGATCGGCACTTCGATCCGTCGAACGACACGGATCAATCCTTGACCAGGGCGTACTTGCGATCATTCGAACTTGTGTTCGAGAATGCCTGATCATGCACGATGCCCGTCAGCTTGATCACTATCCGTCCGGCTCTCATCGGGTCGAGGCTCGCAACCCCTGGGTCTGGATCCGTCACCGGGGCGCCTGGCGGAAGGGCGCGATCCACTGCTGGTACGTCCACGGCGACGTCTGGATGGCCTGGATGCAGCACGAGGACCCGGCGCCGGACGTGCCGTGGGCGCAGTGGGGGCTGTACCAGTACGACGGGACGACCATCCGCCGGCGCTACTCCCCGGCGGCGCGGGCACGCGTCGAGGTGCCGGACGGCGGGCCGCGCGACCGGTTCACCGCGCTGCTGCGCGACACGGGCTACAGCGTGGTCCAGGAGAAGACGGAGGCGTCGGTGACGCTCCACCTCGGCTGAACCCTCAGCCCAGGTGGGCGAGCTCCAGATGCGCCGACACCACCCAGTTCGGCGCGTCCACGACCTCAGAGATCTTCAAGTCGGCGGCGACACTGGCCAGCAGGTACGCGTCGGCCGGGTCCAGCCCGGCGCGGTCGGCGATCTCCGCCACGAGCGCGCGGGTGGCCTCCACGGCCGCGGCCATGAGGTCGGGCCCGACGCCGGTCGTCGCGAGCGCCGCGCCGGTGCGGTGCGTGCGCGGATGCGTCTCGATGACCGGTGTCCCCGGCGCCGCGTCGCGGCGCAGGCCGATCCGCAGCCGTACGGTCGCGTCGGTCTCCACGCCCGTGCCGCTCACCTCGCCGTCGCCCATCGCGGCGTGCGCGTCGCCGAGGGAGAGCAGCGCGCCCTCGACGCCGACCGGTAGCACGAGCCGCGCCCCGGGACCGATGTGGCGCACGTCGAGGTTGCCGCCCCAACGGCTCGGCGGCACCATCGGATGCGGTCCGGGCTCGGTCGGGGCCACACCGATGGTGCCGATCATCGGCACGACCGGCACCGAGACGCCGGGCAGCAGTTCGGCGCGGCCGGCCGCGATGGTGGAGACGCGCAGGTGGGGATCGGGAAAGTCCTCGGCGAGCAGGCCGAAGCCCGGGATGCAGGCGGTCCAGCCCCAGGAGCCGACCTCCACGTCGAGGATGTCGACCACGAGCGCGTCGCCCGGCCGCGCGCCCTCGACCGCGAACGGGCCGGTGACCGGGTTGACGCGGGTGAAGTCCAGGCCGGGCACGTCGGCGGCGGTCGAGCCGGCGGTGAGCTGGCCGCCGCTCGCGTCGGCGGTCTCGACGGTGATCTCGTCGCCGGGCGCGACGGTCGCGATCGGGGCCAGCGCACGGTCCCAGGCGGTGTGCGTCTCGGTCCGCTTGATGTGCATGGTCAGTCCTCCAGGGAGAGCTCGGTGCCCCGGCCGGTCAGCCGGTAGAAGACGAGCAGGACCGCGCCGACGGCCAGCCAGATGATCCCGCCGATCTTGGCGCGCGTGTCCGCGTTGACCAGGACGTAGCCGATGATCACGAAGCCGACGGCGGGGGCGACCAGGTGCAGGTGCCAGCGGCGGCTCCTGTTCCTGAGCACGAAGTGCACGAACACGGAGACGTGCAGCAGCAGGAAGGAGAACAGCGCGCCGAAGTTGACCAGCGACGACAGCAGGTCCACCTGACCCACGAACGTCAGCCCGAGAATCAGCGACAGCCCCGAGACGAACAGGATGGCGCGCTCGGGGATCTTCCTCGTGGGGTGGACGTGCGCGAGGAAGGCGGGCAGCTTGCGGTCGCGCGCCATGCTGTAGAGCAGGCGCGAGGTGGCGGCCTGCGCGACGAGGGAGTTGGCGACGCCCGCGGCCAGCGCCGAGGCGACTGCGACGGTCGTCTTGAGCCAGGCGCCACTCGCCGTCTTGGCGATGTCGTAGAACGCGGTGTTGGTCGGGTCGCCGTCGGCGAACGAGGTCTGGTGCGGCACCAGCAGGCACGCCACGTACGTCTGGACGATGAACAGCAAGGCCACCGCGCACAGCGACAGCACCGTGGCCCGGCCGACGAGCCGCCGGTCGCCGTCCTTGACCTCCTCCGACAGCGTCGAGATGCCGTCGAAGCCGAGGAAGCTCAGCACCGCGATGGACAGCGCCCCGAAGATCAGGCCGGGCGTGACGAGGTGCGGCTTGAGCAGCGGATCGAACGAGAAGTGCGCGCCGTTCTTGTGCGCCGCGACCGCCGCGATGCCGAACGCCACGAAGAGCGCCAGCACGATCATCTCCAGCAGCAGGAACAGCCGGTTGAGCCGCGCCGTCGACTCGATGCCGAGGTAGTTGACGACCGTGTTGACCAGGACGAACGCCACGATCCAGATCCATTGCGGCACGCCCGGCAGCAGCGAGGTCAGCGCCGCGGCGCTGACGACGTACAGCAGGGTGGGGACCAGCAGGTAGTCGAGCAGGATCGCCCAGCCGGCCAGGAAGCCGACCTTGTCGTTGATGCCGCGGCCCGCGTAGGAGTACACCGAGCCGGCGATCGGGAAGGCCCGCGACATCTCGCGGTAGCTCAGCGCGGTGAACAGCATCGCTACGAGCCCGATGACGTACGTGAGCGGCACCATACCCTTGGCGCCGTTGAAGACCACGCCGAAGATGGCGAACGGCGCGATCGGAACCATGAACACCAGGCCGTAGATCATCAGGTCGGCCAGGCTGAGGGAGCGTTTCAGCTCCTGCTCGTACCCGAAGGAGCGGAGGGTCTCTGAGGACATGGGGCGGGGGCCTCTCGGTCGTGCCGCTCGCGCGGCTCGTCGGGCTCAGTCGTGCTGGTCGAGGAAGGCGGCGACGGCCTTGAGACAGGCGTCCTTCTCCTCCACGTGCGGCATGTGGCTGGAATCTTCGAAGATCTGCCACCGGACGTCGGCGATGCCGTCGGCGTACGGCCGGACGACCTCGGGAGTGGCCTCGTCATACCTTCCGGAGATCAGCAGGGTGGGCACGGCGATGCGGTCGAGCCGGTCGATGACGGTCCAGTCCTTCAGCGTCCCGACCACGTGGAACTCACTCGGCCCGTTCATCGTGTGGTAGACGGTCGGGTCCTCGTCCATCGCCGCGAATGTCCGCGCGACCTCCTCGGGCCAGGGGATGCGGCAGACGTGGCGGTCGTAGAAGACACGGGTGGCCCGGGTGTACTCCTCCGAGTCGGTGGTGCCGGCCTCCTCGTGGCGGAGCAGCGTCGCCTGCACGTCGGCCGGGAGCCGTGCGCGCAGCTCGCCGGCCGCGGCGAGCCACAGCTCCATCGACGCCGGCGAGTCCGCGATGACCAGCGACCGCAGCCCAGCGGGCCTGGTCACGGCGTGCTCGGCGCCGAGCATGCCACCCCACGACTGGCCCAGCACGTGGTAGCGGTCACCGATGCCGAGATGGGCGATGAGGTTGTCCAGCTCCTTCACGAACAGCTCGACGTTCCAGAAGTCGGCGCCCTTGTCGCGCAGGTGCGTGGACCGGCCGTTGCCGAGCTGGTCGTAGTGGACGACCGCCCGTCCGGTGCCGGCCAGCTCGGTCAGGGAGTCGAGATAGTCGTGCGTGCAGCCGGGCCCGCCGTGCAGGACCACGAGGGGCGCCTTGTCCGCGTGCGGATCCCCGGTCACGCGGTACCACGTCCGGTAACCGCGAAAGTCGGCGTATCCCTCGTTCACCGGCAGACCCTCCTAGAGTTGGGGATCACGTTCAACGCAGCATAAGAGGGTAAAGGTCTAGATTCCAGACCTTTACCTGGTGACTTTCGGGGTGCGCATTGGTCGAGGAACCGCCACCGCTGGGCCCGCTACGGGCCGCGACGACCGGGGAGCAGGTCGCCCACCGGCTCTCGACGGCCATCGCGCTCGGCGAGTTCAGCCTGGGCGACCGGCTGCCGAGCGAGCGTGAGCTGGCGGCCCTGCTCGAGGTGAGCCGCGAGAGCGTACGCGCCGCCCTGCGGCGGCTGGCCGAGGCCGGCCTGATCGAGGTGCGAAGGGGCCGGGGCGGCGGCGCGTTCGTCCGCGCCGAATGGGCCGAGATCAGCGAGAACTCGGTGCGGGAGGCGCTGCTCGCGCAGTGGGAGGACTTCGAGGCCCTGTTCGACTACCGGCGGTTGATCGAGAGCCTGATCGCCCGCACCGCCGCCCAGCGCGCCGACGACGCCGACCGCACGGCCATCCGCGCGGCGCTGACCGCCTTCGAGGCGTCGGCGAACCCGGCCGAGGCCCGGCGCCACGACACCGAGTTGCACCTGGTGATCGCCCGCGCGACGCACAACGCACGCCTCGTACGTCTGCACCAGCTCCTGCTGTCGGAGGTGAGCCTGGGAGTATCGGAGGAGCCGTACACCTGGGAGATCTACGAAGAGGCCAGACCGCACCACCGCGACCTGGGCGAGGCAGTGCTCGCAGGCGACGCGGAACGCGCCGCCGAGATCGCCGGCGAACACTTCGCCATCACCGAGAACGCCCTGCGGCGTCTGGTCGCGCGGGTCGGCCGCGACCGGTCGTGAAGCCGGGACCGCCCGCCAGGAAGGCCAGGGCAGGAATCCCGGGCGGTCTCTGAGAGACCCGCGGGCGTACTTCGCCCGCCAGGGGTATGTAGGCGACATGCCGATCCTCGTTGGCACGTCCGGCTGGCAGTACAAGGACTGGCGGGGGCTGCTGTATCCGCCCGGTCTGGCGCAGAACCGCTGGCTGGAGACCTACGCCGCCGGGTTCGGCACGGTGGAGAACAACAACGCCTTCTACCGGCTGCCCGCCCCCGAGCTGTTCGAACGGTGGCGCGGCCGGACGCCCGAGGGGTTCGTGATGGCGGTCAAGGCCTCGCGCTACCTCACCCACATCAAGCGGCTCGTCGACCCCGAGGAACCCGTCGCGCGCCTGATGAACTCCGTGCGGGGCCTCGGCGACCGGCTCGGGCCGATCCTGGTCCAGCTCCCGCCCACGCTGCGAGCCGAGCCCGAGCGGCTCGACCGCTGCCTGCGGGCGTTTCCGGCGGGCGTACGGGTCGCGGTCGAGCCGCGTCACGACTCCTGGTGGACCGACGAGGTACGGGACCTGCTGACCGAGCGCGGCGCCGCCCTCTGCTGGGCCGACCGGCTCGGCCGGCCGCTCACGCCGCTGTGGCGGACGGCCGGCTGGGGGTACGTGCGGTTCCACGAGGGGGCGGCGAGGCCGTGGCCGAGCTACGGCGACCAGGCGCTGCGCGCCTGGGCCGGGCGCATCGGCGACGCGTGGCCGGACGACGCCTACGTCTACTTCAACAACGACCCCGGCGGTGCGGCCGTACGCGACGCCATCCGGTTCGGGCGGTTCGCCGGCCGGGCCGGGCTCCCGGTGAGCCGCACGCCCGACCCCGTCCTGGCGGAACTCTGATCAGGCCATGGCCTCGCGGAAACGCGCGGCGAGGTCGAGCATCCGGGGCAGGTCCGCGGTCGTCTGCTGGAAGTCGGCGAAGACCTCGTACGCGCCGGTCGACCGGGCGTACTCGGCGATCTGCTCGATGGTGCCGGCCCGCGGCACGAGGTCGGCGGCGGCCGGCTCGTCGGTGATCCGCGGGTTCATGCGGAGCATCATCCGCAGCGAGTCCGGGTCGCGGCCGGCCTTCTCGGCCGCACGGCGTACGGCGTCCCACATCGGGGTCAGCACCGGGAGCGGCACGCCCGCGGCCAGCCAGCCGTCGGCGCGGCGGCCGATGCGGTCGAGCGCCGCCGAAGAGTATCCGCCCAGGTAGATCGGCGGGCGGGGGCGCTGGACCGGCTTCGGCTCGATGCGCGACGCCGGCACGGAGAAGGACCCGCTCTCGTACGTGACGGGGTCGTCCGTCCAGATCCGCTCCAGGACGTCGATGATCTCCTCCAGCCGCGCTCCGCGCCCGGCCCACGGCACGCCCGCCGCCGCGTACTCGTCCGAGGACCAGCCCAGGCCGAGGCCCACGTCGAGGCGGCCCTCGCTGAGCACGTCGAGGCTCGTGAGGGTCCGCGCGAGCAGCACCGGGGAGTACCAGGGAGCGTTCAGCGTGCTGGTGCCGAGCCGGACGCGCTCGGTGACCGCGGCGGCGGCGGTGAGCACGGTCAGCGGGTCGAGGAAGGTGGTGTACTCGGCCGGCATCCGCCCGTCGGCGGTGCCGGGGTAGCGGTCGCGCGGGTTCACCGGGTCGAGGATGCGGTCGCCGGTCCACAGGCCGTCGAAGCCGAGATCCTCGGCGGCCCGGGCCACCTCGATGACCGCCTCGCGCCGCGCGAACGCCCCGTACTGGCTCAGTGCCAGACCCACCCGCACCTTGGACTCCTTCCCTCGCGGAACCGATGATCAACCTAGTGCGGCGGGTCCGTCCGCGTGAATTCGGGAATATCAGTCACAAGGGGACAACAAGGGGGAACCATGTCGCACCACGACGGCCACGCGCACGGGCCGGCCTGCGGCCACGTGGCGGTCCCGCACGGCGACCACGTCGACTACGCCCACGAGGGCCACCTGGACGCCATGCGCGAGGGGCACTGCGAGGAGTGCGAGCCCAGCGGCCACAGCGAGCACGACCACCACGAGCACCAGCACCGGGAGGGCTGCGGGCACGTCGCCGTCCCGCACGGCGACCACGTCGACTACATCCACGACGGGCACCGGCACGCCGCGCACAGCGGTCACTGGGACGAGCACTGACCCGGCGCGAGCGCCCGTGCCGGCGCCCGACGCCGGCACCCACGTCAAACCCGCTCGATCATCGACGGTCCAGAACTTGACGCGAGCACGATCTGGTCGTGACCGATGTCCGGGCATACCGGGTTCATCACACCCACCACCGCCCGCTCGGAGCGGTGACCGTACCTAGGAGTGCCACGATGGGATTCTCGCGTTCGCGCCGTCCGATTCTGCCGCTCGTCGTCCTGGCCATGACGGCCGCCCTCGCGTACGCCGCGGGCAAGCGCCAGTCCACGGGCGCCAAGTCCGGCGGCCGGATCAAGGCCACGAAGCGCCGCGCCCGCAAGGCCCGCTCGCGCGCCTGAGCGGCTGAGCGACCGCCCGGGAACCTTGTCCGTCCGCGTTCAGGGCCGCCAGCCGGGGTCACGCCCGGCGAGACCCAGCGCACGGTCGGTGGGCGAGGCCGACGCGGAAACCGGTACCTCCGGTCCGAACGCCCCGTACCGGCGGCCCATGTCCGCCATCGACGACACCTGGCCGAACAGCGCCTCGGCCAGGTCGTCGTCGGGGGCGTACTCCTGGCCGGTCGCCTTGGCCAGGTCCCAGCCGTGCAGCAGGAACTCGGCGAACACCAGCCCGCCGATCGTCTCGGCGGGCATCTGCATCTCTCCGGACAGCGTGGCGGTGCCCTTCCAGGCGGCCGGCTCGGACCAGGCCTCGGCGGTCGCGCGGGTCCGTTCGGCGAGGCTCTCCGCCCAGCCGGGCTCGGGCTGGAAGTCCTCGTCGGGGGCGCCGGTGCTCGGCCGTTTGAGCGCCGCCCCGCGCGCCGGTTCCGTCATCCAGCCCGACAGGTGGCCGAGCAGGGTGCGCACGTCGAACTCCGGGCACGGTGTGGGCCGGTCCATCATCTCCGGCCCGATCCCCAGGAGCACCGCGTTCGCCGTCTCGACGGCACGTACCATCAGCGGCCGCAACTCCATGACCTCTCTCCTCCGATCTCACGGTCGGCGATGACCGGTACGCCACCGTAGTGGCGCTCCGGCGGGCCGGTCTTGAACAAATGCGACACTGCTCCCATGGCCGAAGGGGCGTACGGCGGCGGGCGCGGCATCCTCCGGCGTCGCACGGCGCTCGAACGCTTCGCGATCGAGCGGCGGGCGCCCTCGCCGGACCTGGCGGCGGTCGCCGACTACCTCTGGATCCTCACCTGGGACCTGCGGGAACGCGAGCCCCACCGGCAACGGGTCCTCACCCGCCCGGCGGTCAACCTGACCTTCACGACCGGAGGGAGGGCGCGGGTCGTCGGGGTCGTCCGCGACGTGTTCAGCGAGACGATCGCGGGCCGGGGGCGTGTCGTCGGGGTCTGCTTCCGGCCGGGCGGGTTCCGGCCCTTCCTCGACGGGCCGGTGTCCGGCCTCACCGACCGGTTCACACCGGTCGAGGAGATCTTCGGCCCCACCGCGCGCGCCGCCGCGGACGCGATCATCGCCGAGCCCGACCGGGACCGGGCCGTCGCCATGGCCGAGGATCTGCTGCGCTCCCGCCTGCCGGAACGGCCGGACCCGATGATCGCCGAAGTCGCCGCCATCGTGGACCGCATCGCCGCCGATCCGGCCCTGCTGCGCGTGGCGGACCTGGCGGCGGCCCTGGGAATCGGGCCGCGGCGGCTCCAGCGGATCTTCGCCGAGTACGTCGGTGTCGGCCCGAAATGGGTGATCCGGCGGCACCGGATGCAGGAGGCGGCCGAGCGCGCGGCGGCCGGACCCGGCGCCGACTGGGCCGCGCTGGCCGCCGAACTGGGCTACGCGGACCAGTCCCACTTCACCCGCGACTTCACCCGCACGCTGGGCATCTCCCCCGCCCAGTACGCTCGTAAGCGCTGACCGCAGCGGTGGCGTACCGGAGCGGCGGCCTCACATACCATGAAAACCGACCGAATCCGGTAGGAGGACCTTCCAGGTGAGCCCCGCTAGTGCACCCCGCCGCGCACTGCTGTTGGAGAACATTCATCCCGACGCGGTCGCCGGTCTGGAGAAGAACGGCTACGCCGTCGAGACCGTCGCTCGCGCGCTCGACGAGGACGAGCTGATCGCCCGCATCGCCGGTGTCGATCTGCTCGGCATCCGCTCCAAGACGACCGTCACCGACGCCGTGCTGGCCGCCGCGCCCGACCTGCTCGCGGTCGGCGCGTTCTGCATCGGCACGAACCAGATCGATCTGGCGTCCGCCTCCGAGCGCGGCGTCGCCGTCTTCAACGCCCCGTTCTCCAACACCCGCAGCGTGGTCGAGCTGGTCATCGCCGAGATCATCGCGCTGACCCGCCGCCTCGTCGACAAGAACACCGGGATGCACGCCGGCGTGTGGGACAAGTCCGCCGAGGGCAGCCACGAGGTACGCGGGCGGCGCCTGGGCATCATCGGGTACGGCAACATCGGCAGCCAGCTCTCGGTGCTCGCCGAGAACCTCGGCATGTCCGTGTTCTTCTACGACACCGCCGACAAGCTCGCCCTGGGCAACGCGCGCCGCTGCTCCAGCATGGAGGAGCTGCTCGCCACGGTCGACGTCGTGACGCTCCACGTCGACGGCCGGCCGGGCAACAGCGGCCTGTTCGGCGAGGCCGAGTTCGCGCGGATGCGCCCCGGCAGCCTGTTCCTCAACCTCTCGCGCGGCTTCGTCGTCGACCACCAGGCGCTGCGGAGCCACATCGAGTCCGGGCACCTGGCGGGCGCGGCCATCGACGTGTTCCCCAACGAGCCCAGGGCGCGCGGCGACGAGTTCGTCTCCGAGCTGCGCGGGCTGCCCAACGTGATCATGACCCCGCACATCGGCGGGTCGACCGAAGAGGCGCAGCAGGACATCGGCCAGTTCGTGGCCGGCAAGCTGCACGACTTCGTCTCCACCGGCAACACCTCGCTCAGCGTGAACCTGCCGCCGGTCTCGCTGACCTCGCAGGACGGCGGGCACCGCCTGACCCACCTGCACCGCAACACGCCCGGCGTGCTGGCGACGATCAACAGCGTGCTCGCCGACCACGAGGTCAACATCGAGGGCCAGCTGCTCGGCACCCGCGGCGACCTCGGGTACGTGATCACCGACATCGGCAGCCAGTACACCTCCGACGTGATCGGCCAGCTCCGCGACCTGCCCACCACGGTCCGGCTGCGGCTGCTGTCCTGACGTCCCGCTGACCCGGCTCGGCCCGGCCGGGTCAGCCATCACCGTCAGTCGGCGAGGTTGAGGGTGGGGGCCGCCCTGAGTTCGGCCTCCTCCGCCTCCACGGCGGCCTTGACCTCGGCGCCGGAGACCGCGAGCCGCACCGCGACGTAGTAGACGACCAGCGCCCAGACGCCGACGATCACGATGTCCCACCAGTTGGGGATCGTGTTGCTGCCGCCGTACCGGCCGAGGGCGCCGATGATGACCATCACGCCGAACCACGGCCAGATCCAGGCCGAGGACTTCATGTTGAGCGGCACGCGCTCGCCGGCGGGCAGCCTCAGCCGGTTGATCGCGAAGATGACCAGGCCCAGGAGAGACGCCACCCCGAGCTTCCACTCGGCCTGGAAGGTCGACCAGTAGATGACGAGGTTGCCCGCGACGAAGGAGACCGGCGCGAGCACCTTGAAGGCGGGCAGGCGGTACGGCCGGTGCCGGTCCGGGTCGCGCAGGCGCAGCGCGGTGATGGCGATCGGCGCGAACGCGTACATGATCGCGGTGGCCTCGGTGACCAGGGCGACGAGCTTGCTCCAGCTCGGGAACGGCAGGAAGCAGAGCTCGCCGACGACGAACGCGATGATGATCGAGACGAGCGGCACGCCCTTCTTGCTGACCTGGGCGACCTGCCTGGGCAGCGCCTTCTCCCGGCCCAGCGCGTAGGACAGGCGGGAGGAGGTCGCGATGTAGACCAGGCCGGTGCCCGCCGGCGAGATCACGGCGTCGGCGTAGAGCATCCACGCCAGCCAGGCGACACCGGCTCCGGTTGCGAGCGTCGCGTACGGGCCGAAGTCGCCCTTGCCGATCGGGTTGGCCCAGCCGTGCGCGAGGTTGGCCGGGTCGAGGGCGCCGATGAAGGTGATCTCCAGCAGGATGTAGACGATCGTGCCGATCGCGGTGGCGGTGATGACCGCGCGGGAGACGTCCCGCTGCGGGTTCTTGGCCTCACCGGCGAGCTGGATCGCCTGTTCGAAGCCCTGGAGGGCGAAGACCACACCGGCGGGAAGAGCGGCGAAGACGCCGTGCGCGCCGAACGGCGCGAACCCGCCGCCGGCCGAGAAGTTGCCGGCGTGGAACGTCAGCAGCAACAGGACGACGATCGTGAGCAGCGGGATCGCCGTCTTCCAGATCACCGTGATCGAGTTGGACTCCGACAGGAGCTTGACGCCGACGATGTTGATCACGATGAAGATCAGCATGAAGACGCTGGCGACGATCAGCCCGGTGCCGGTGAGGGTGCCGTCGGTGCGCAGCAGCGGGAAGTTCCGGTGGATCCAGCCGATGTGATCGGAGTACGACAGCGTCGCCTCGACCTCGATCGGGGCGAGTGACACCGCCTGCAGCCAGGCCATCCACCCCGCGGCGAAACCGGCCAGCGGCCCGAAGGCGAAGGCCGGGAACCGCGCGGTGCCGCCCGCGACGGGGTAGGCCGCGCCGAGCTCGGCGTGCACCAGGGCGAGCAGGGTCAGCATGATCGCGGCGAGCACCCAGGACAGCAGGGACGCGGGTCCGGCGAGCTTCGCCGCCGTCAGCGCGCCGAGCAGCCAACCCGACCCGATGATCGAACCCAGGGACACGAACATGAGTCCCCAAAATCCGACATCTCGGCGCAGATGTCTCCCCGAACCGACTGCGCCGGTCGTGGTGGTCGCCATGCCGCCTCCATAAGCAAGGGTCTCTTCGGGTGTCGTCCACGAGGCGCTCACGGCCTCCTCCGGACAGCCGCGACCGCTCGCCGCGGACAGGCGTGGACCGCGAGCGCTGGGGGGAGACTAGGCCGATCCGCACCATCACGCAATGGATGAATCCGCTGGTCACGGCGGATTTCACCGTAATGAAACATCCCATAGTCATGTTCCAGCAAAGTCTCGGCAAAGGCGGGTTACGGCCGTCCCTGGCGGGCAGGGAAACCTGTTCGCGCTGAGGCCGGAGATGCGTGCCGTTCGAACCTGTGTTCGATACAATCAAGACATGAAGCGGCGAACGTGCGATCAACCGGTCCAGGTCAAGATTCGCGGCGACAGTCCGGCCTGCTTCCGTCAGGACGACTGTGACTACGAGGTCATCACCTTCCTCAAGATGCTCGCCTTCCGCCGCCCACAGGACGGCGTCGACACCCAGCTCTGGCAGGTACGGGCCCGATCCTCCGACACCCCGGAGCGCACGTACGAGCTCGAGTGCGACCACGGCCGCTGGCGCATGACGGCCTTCTGGTGCTGACCTCCGGCTGCTCGCCGGAGCAGGCCGCACGGCCTGCGGGACCGGGGCGGCCCCGGCGATCCGTACGCGCCGGTGAGCTGCCCGGTTTCGCGGTCGGCCACGGGGATAGGCTCAGCGTGTGGTGACCTCGACCGGCGGCGGTTCCATCGACAAGGCGCTCATGGTGCTCGAAGCACTCGCCGAGCACCGGCGGGTGACCGACATCGCGACCGGCACGGGGCTGCCGAAGTCGACGGTCCACCGCATCCTGCAGTCACTCGTCGGGTGGGGTTTCGCCCGCGCCGACGGGAGCGGCGGGTACGTACCGGGCCCGCGCATCCTGACGCTGGCCGGCAAGGTGATGAGCCGCTTCGACCCGGCGCAGCACGCCGACACGGCCCTGCAGCGCCTGCGCGACCGTACGGGCTTCACCGTGCACTTCGCGGTCCGCAGCGGCGACGAGGCCGTCTACGTACGCAAGGTCGAAGGCCTGCGCCCGTACCAGATGGCCTCACGGGTCGGCATGAGCATGCCGCTGCACTCCACCTCGATCGGCAAGGCGCTCCTGGCCCAGCTGCGCGACGGGGAGGTCGCCTCGATCACCTCCCGCACCGGGCTCGGCCGCCGCACCGACCACACGATCACCGAGTCGCAGGCGCTGCTGGACCACCTGGCGGAGATACGCCGCCGGGGCTACGCGGTCGACGACGAGGAGAACGAGGCCGGCATCCGCTGCGTCGGCGCCCCGGTGTTCGACCACACGGGCACGGTGATGGGCGGCATCTCCATCTCGGGCCTGACGTTCGAGGTCGACCCGGACGACAAGCACCTCGCCGACGAGGTCGTCACCGCCGCCCGCGACGTCTCCCTGGCGCTGGGCGCCCCTCTGGACCACGCCCCGACGAACCTCGCCCGCACCGTCGATGGGATGGCCGTCACCGAAGCGTCCGTGACGGATCACTCATCGCCACGGACGCGCTGACTCGGTGCTCCAGGCGACGACCTACGCGTCGCGCAGGAGGGCGTCGATCTCCGCCGCGGTCGCCACCCGGCCGGTGCCGCCCTGGCCCGCCAGCGACACCGACGCCGCCGCGGTGCCCGCTCTCACCGCGTCCACCAGCGATGCCTTGGTGGCCAGGAGGGCCGTCACCACGCCGGCGAACGCGTCGCCCGCGCCCGTCGCGTCCACGATCACCTCGGCCGGTACGGCCGGCACCGTCGTACGGCCGGCCGCCGACGCCACGTGCACGCCGTCCGCGCCACGGGTCACCGCAACCGCCGCCGCGCCCAGCCCCAGGCAGGCCTCGGCGGCCTCCTCCGGATCGGCGGTGCCCAGCAGCGCCACGCTGTCCGCCGGGCAGGACGGAGTGATCAGTGCGGCGTGCGGAGCCACCTTCGCCAGGATCTCCCGCGCCGCCTCCGGCGTGGTCAGCCGGCCGCGGAAGTTCGGGTCGTAGACCACCGCGCCACGGGCCTCCTCCGCCGCGGCCACGACGGTGGCGGCGCAGGACTCCGACAGCGCCGCGGTGATGCCGGAGAGCAGCACCGCTCCGGCCGTCGCCACCGGTGCGGCGACCACGTCCGCCGGGGACAGCCGTGACGCCGCGCTGCCCGACCGCATGTACGCGAAGGCCCGTTCGCCCGCCGGGTCCGCACCGACGGCGTACGCGCCCGAATGGCCGGGCCCGCGCCACATCCAGCGCGTGTCGATCCCGTGCGCCCCGGCGAAGGCGATCAGGCGTTCGCCGAACTCGTCCTCGCCGGTCCGCGTGACCAGAGCGACGTGCGCCCCGGCCGCGGCGGCCGCGACCGCGGCGTTGAGCGCGTCACCGGAGAATGACAGGCGAAACGTATCCGCACTGGTCAACGGCGTGGCCGCGGAGAACTCCACCAACGGCTCGCCGATGACGACGACATCCGGATGCTCGTTCACGAGCCCTCCTTCGTCGGAAGAGTGACCAGACGTGCGTGTTCTCCGGTTGGCTCGCTTCGCTCGTTCACGACAGCTCCTTCAGCAGCTCACGTACTGCCGCGGCCGGGTCGGGCGACTTGACCAGCTCCGACCCCACGCCCACCGCGTACGCGCCCGCGTCGAGGTAGGCGCGGACCTCGCTCAGGCCGATGCCGCCGGTCGGAACGATCCGCGCGCCCGGCAGGACGGCCAGCACCGAACGCAGGTACGCCGGGCCGCCGACGTGCGCGGGGAACAGCTTGGCGATGCCGCGCCCGGACGCCGCCGCGACCTCCCCCGGCGTGAACCCGCCCTCCAGGAACACCGTCCCCGTGCCGGCGGCGAACGCCCGGACGTCCTCGGCCGGGTACGGGCTGACGAGGAAGTCGGCACCCGCCTCGATCGCGCGGCGCGCGTCGGCGTCGGCGGTCACCGTGCCCGCGCCGAGAAGCGCATCGGGGTACGCCCGCCGTACGTCGCGCAGCGCGTCCGCCCAGCCCGGCGTCGTGGCGGTGAGCTCGACGACGCCCAGGCCCGCGTCGAGGAGCGTCGAAGCCGCCCGCACGGCTCCCCCGGCGTCCGGGGTGCGGAGTACGGGCAGCAGACGCGCCTCCCCGATCGCCCGCTCGATCGCGGCTTGATCCATTCCGGCTCCCTCGTTCCGTTGTACGGGACGTCGTTCTACATTATGAGCGATACCGGAACCGGCCGGGAAGCCGGGTACTTCCCTCCGACGCGGTGTGAGGTCGTCGATCTCGGGGCCGCCGGGGAAGGTGAGGCTCCACGAGGGCGGTGCCGGCGTCCGGCTCCGCGCCGGACGCCGACACCGGTCAGGTCAGGCCGGTGACGTGCCGGCCCGGCCGAGATGGCGGACCAAGAACTCGCTGTCGACCCCGACCCAGCGCATGTTGCGATGAGTGCCGGGGTTGGCGAGCAACGTCTTGTCCTTTGCGGCGAAGGCGTCGAACAACGCGAGAACGGATCGGCGATCGACGTACTCTTCGTCCCACGGGAGCAGGAACTGGACCGGGACGGTGATCTGTCTGGCCGCCTCGATCAGGGCCTCGTGCGCGAAGAACCCGCCGCCGAAGATCGCGGCGGTGATCCTGGGTTCGACCGCCGTCAGCGGGATTCCGATCGCGGTGCCCAACGACATGCCGCCCCCGTAGCCGATCGGCGCTTCGGTGCCGATCTCGGGCAGTTCTCGAAGGGCGTCCAGGGTCGCCTGCCATTCCGGTACGGCACGCTCCGCCAGGGAGGTGCTGTAGCGGACGCTGATCGACTCGAAACGTTCGAGCTCGCCCGACTCCATCGCCTGCCGCATCTCGGCACGGGCCTGATCGTCTTCCGCCGTGCGCGGGCGGTCGCCGTGCCCCGGCGCATCGATGGCGACCACGGTGAAACCCCACCTGGTCACGCTGTCGTGGGCACGGGCCATGAGACCCGGCGTCTTCTTGTGGAGGCCGCCACCGTGACCCATCAGCACCAGCGGGGAATGATCGGAGCCGGAGGCGGGCGACCAGAGCACGCCGGTGACCTCGCCCACGGTGAAGTCGCGTTCGAGAACGCCGTTCGAGGACGTCTCCGCGGTGAAACGCAAAGAATGCAAAGGTGTTGCCTTTCGGGAGTGCCTTGTCATCGAGGCGCTCCCGGCGACCCCTACGTCAATCGCCCGACCGTGACGACGAGGGGAGCACCCACGTGTGTCCAGTGGTTCATGGGTCTCACCTCCTCGCGTGATGTCACAGCCGCGGGAAGGTTACCAGCCCGGACGCCGCCCGCCCACCCGCTTTCCCGCCGACGAGCCCGCGAGGGCGCCCAGGCCCGCGCGTCCGGAGGCCGTGGGCAGGTCACATTCGTCCAATCCGGCCGGTGGGTGCGGCGGTTACGGTGCGGCGCATGACAGCGAACGAGGGCGAGGCGTCGGCCTGGCAGCTGCTGGCTCCGGTCATGGATCTGGTGACACCGATGGCGGTCCGGGTGGCCGCCACGCTGGGCCTCGCCGACCTGATGGCCGGTGGCGCCCGGCACGTCGACGAGCTGGCGGAGCGGACCGGCACGGACGCCGACGCGCTGCGCCGGCTCCTGCGCCATCTCACCTGCCACGGCATGTTCGCCGAGCCGTCACCCGGCCGGTTCGCGATCAACGAGGCGGCCGATCTCCTGCGCTCGGACCATCCGTCGGGGATGCGCGTGTGGCTGGATCTGGACGGGTTCGGCGGCCGGATGGACCTGGCGTTCACCGGGCTGATGGACACCGTCCGCACCGGCAGGCCCGCCTGGGAGGCCGTCTTCGGCGCCCCGTTCTGGGAGCACCTCGCGGCCGACCCGGCGCTGGCGGCCTCGTTCGACGCGGCGATGGCGGACTCGACGCGGAGCATGACGGCCACCGGCTACGACTGGTCCGGGGTGTGTCACGTCGTCGATGTCGGCGGCGGCACCGGGGCGCTGCTGGCCGAGGTGCTGAGCGACAACCCCGGCGTCCGCGGCACGCTGGTGGACCTGCCCGAGACCGTCGCCCGGGGACGCCGGTTCCTCGCCGAGCGCGGGCTGGACGGGCGGTGCGAGTTCTCCGGGCAGAGTTTCTTCGATCCGCTGCCGGCCGGCGCGGACGTCTACCTGCTCAGCAACGTGCTGCACGACTGGGCCGACGAGCCGGCCGCCGCGATCCTGCGCCGGTGCGCCGAGGCGGCCGGTGAGGCCGGTCGCGTCGTCATCGTCGAGTGGCGCGGCACCGCCGACGACGCTCCCGCCATGGTGGCCGAGATGGACCTGCGCATGCTGGTGCTGTGCGGCGGGCGGGAGCGCGGCCTGGACGACTACGGCACGCTGACCCGAAGCGCCGGGCTGGAGGTGACCGACGTCCGGACGGCTCCGTCGGGCCATGTCCTGCTCGACTGCCGCTCGGCGGGAGATCCGTCCTGACACGGGACGCCGGGGAGCGTCCGGTCACCCGTCTCAGCGGCGGCGGAGGAGTACGGCGGTGAGGATCGCGCGCAGGTCCGGGGGGATCTCCGAGCACAGCAGCACGGCCATGTCGTTGCCGGGCCGGGAGGACGACAGCCCCAGCCGCACGCCGCGTGCGTCGAGCAGTTCGGCGCCGTTCTCGACGGCGCGGACGCTTCCGACCAGAAGGGTGCCCTGCCGGACGATGATCCGGTCGTCGCCGTACGGCCGGAACGTGTACCGCACCTCGGTCTCACCGCGCCGGATCTGCACCTGGGTCCGTGAGATCCGGGCGCGCCAGAGGGTGACCCCGCCGGCGTCCTTCAGGCGTACGCCGTCGCGGTAGTTCCGGACGACGGCCAGGAGCCGGCCGTTCCGCGTGTAGCGCCCGGCCTTCCCGGAGATCGTGGTCTTCCGGCCGCTGAGCCGGCTGGTGATCGTCGCGACGCCGTTGCGCCAGACGACGGCCATCATCGAGCTGGTGGGCCGTCCGGTCACCCGCAGGAACGCGGGCATCGCCACGGTGCTCGACTGCGAGGGGGCCACGGACGCCGAGGTGGGCAACTGATCGCCCCTGCCACATCCGGCGACCCCGACCAGCGCCACCATCACCAGCAGCAGCCTCTTCACCCGCGCCTCCCGAACCACGAACCGGGCGCACGGCGCCTGGCGGATCGCCCGACGGCGCGCCCCGCACACGCACCCGGCGACCCGCGTCACCGTTACTCGTATGGTGCGTAACGGTAGCGGATTAGAGCATTCCCGGCGGTGCACTCCGTGACTCTCGGAAATACTTTTTGTAATCGTGCCTGGTTAGGAATGAGACCGGCGGTTTTCCAGCGAACGGGCGGCGGCCCAATCGCCGATGCGCCCCATGAGCGCAGGGGTCATGGCACCCTCCGCATGCCCGAAGCCGGGCTCGACCCACAGCTCGCGCGGCTCACCTGCGGCATCGTACAACTGCTCTGCGTGTTCGACCGGAAGAAAAGGGTCACTGTCACCGTGAACCACCAGGAACGGCACGGGAGAAATGCGTCCCGCGACCGCGTACGGCGCCTCGGGCTCCCGCACCCAGCCCCGTGGGGTGATGCGCGTTCGCCGGGCCAGGCGCACGGCGACGCGACCGCTGCGGCGTTCGATCGCCCAGTGGGCCCGGCGCATCGGCCTGGTGTCACGGTAGTACCAGCGGGCGGGCGCGCTGACCGAAACGACGGCGTCCACGCCGCCGAGCAGCGCCGCGTGCCGAACGACGATCATGCCGCCCATCGAGAAGCCGACCAGCGCCACGCGTTCGTACCCGAGGTGACGCGCGTGGCGTACGGCGGCGTCGACGTCGAGGATCTCGCGGTCGCCGGCGGTCGACAGGCCGCCGGACCTGCCGTGCCCGCGAAGGTCGATGGCGATCACGCCGGCGACGCGGTTCAGTGCGGCGGCGATGCGGCGGGGAGCCGGCAGGCGCCGGTTGCCGGTGAAGCCGTGCGCGAGCACCACGCACAGGCCGTCCGCGCCGGGCAGGTGCCCGGCGTCGATGCGCACGCCGTCCATGGAGTAGAGGGTCAGGGGCTGGACGATCATGCCCTCCATGGTGCCGCCGGCCCCGCGGCGGCGCGCTCGCGGGCCCTCGGCGCGGCCCTTCAACGGCTGATGTAGTCGACCAGTTGCTCGCGCTCGCTCTCCAGCTCGGCGATCGCGGACTTGACCACGTCACCGATGCTGACGATGCCGGCGAGACGCCCGTCGCGGACGACCGGCAGGTGGCGGATGCGGTGCTCGGTCATGGTCGCGCGCAGGTCTTCGACGTTGTCGCCGGGCGCGCAGGTGCGTACGGTCGCCGTCATGATCGATGAGACCGGCTGGTCGAGCAGTGCGGCCCCGCGCTCACCCAGCCGGCGGACGATGTCGCGCTCGGAGACGATGCCCTCGATCGTGGTCCCGTCCGTGGAGACGACGACGGCACCGATGTTGCGCTCGGAGAGCAGGGCGAGCAGGTGACGGACGTCCGCCTCCGGCTCGATCGTCACCACTTCTCCGCCCTTCCTCCGGAGAACTTCCGAGATGCGCATGGGGCCCTCCCAACTCGCTGTGACCGGCATCACTACGTTAACCATCCCCGGTCCGTGAGCAAAGGCCACGAGTCAGAACCGTGGTCACTCAGCGCGGTCGAGCCGTGGTCACTCAGCGCGGTCGCTGGCCGATGAGGTGCCCGTACACGATCGTGTTGCCCTCGTAGTTGTGGCCGTTGAAGTCGCCGCCGCAGGTGATGAGCCGGATGCCCGCGAAGCGGACCTCGCCGTAGACCCGCTTGGTCGGGAAGTGCTTCTTGGAGACGTTCTCCACGGAGTCCACCGAGAACGCCGCGACCTTCCCGTCCTTGCGCGTGACGTCGACGATGTCGCCGGGCCGCAGCTTGCCGAGCTTGAAGAAGACGGCCGGCCCCTTCTTGGTGTCGACGTGTCCCACGATCACGGCAGGACCACGCTCCCCCGGTGTCGGCCCCTTGTCGTACCAGCTCGCGAGCTGCGCCTCGGACAGAGGCGGCACGGCGATGGTGCCGTCGTGCTGGAGCCCGAGGGACAGCAGCTTCGAGTGGACGCCGATCCGCGGGATGTCGACGTGGACCGGAGTGGAGGCCGCCAGGACGGGTCCCGATGACGGGGTCGCGGCGTGGGGCCGGGCCGCCTCCGGAGCAGGCCGCGGCGGCCCGGAGTTCTGACAGGCGTCGAACCCCAGGACCGCCGAGCCCGCCGCGATCAGGGCGGCGGCCGTCCCGGTGAGGAGACGGCCGCCACGCGGTCGTGCCGATGAGTCAGGAACGGGCACTGGCCTGAAGGCGCCGGCGGGCCAGCGGGAGGAGCCCCGCACCGCCGAGCAGCAGAGACATCCCCGCGACACCCAGCGGGACGTTCGTCCCCTGCGAGCCGCCGAAGCCCGTGCGCACCGCCCCCATGGGAACGTAGTGGCGGCGCGGAGCGGGAGCAGCCGGCGGAGCCGGAGCCGGTCGCGACACCCTCACGTGCCCAGCCGCACAGCATGCGCTCGTGTGCTCGGAGGCGAAGTCGCCGCCGCCGGGGCCCTCGTCGTCATCGTCGTCGTCCCCGGCCTCCTCACCACAGCCGTGCGCGAAACCGCCGATGTGGCCACCGACGCCACAGAGGCCACGCGGGCCGGTGTGGCGCGTACGGTGGAAGCCGCCGATCTCGGCGTCGTCGCCGCCGCCGCCGTCGTCGTCGCCCGCATCGTCGTCGTCATCGTCACCCTTGGGAAGCGCCACCTGGTGCATCCCGTTGTGGAGCACACCCTGGTGGTGCGCCCCGAAACCCGTCTGGTTGTGCACTGCCCCGATCATGTCGGCCGTTGACGCCAGGGCAAGCGCGGGTGAGGCCAAGCCGATGGTCAGTGCGGCCGCTGAAGCGGTTGTCAGGGTCAGAGTCTTGACCCTCATGGGTCCCCCCTAGATGTCAGCGGCAGCCCGGACTCCTCCCGGCTGCCGGCATCGCCACCAGCCCCCTCATTCCCGCAATGCGGGCAGTACGACCAAGATCACTATCCTCTTGAGCTAATGATTACGGTGCAGATCATGCGGCTTAGGAGAACGGCCGATTTCGTCCGTCGCGAGCAGTGGAATGGTGCTTCTTGTCCGGCTTTGTAGCTCGCTAAGGCAGGTCGTCGCACAAAGGGTCGTTGTGGCGTGGTAGACGATGAGACGAGGGCGTCAGAGCCGCTTTCGGCGGTTCACTTTTGCGACACCATCCGACATCCTGCCGCGTACGGGCACCGGGCACGCGACGCCCACGCCGGACACCACGACGGGCCGGCAATGGACGTCGCGCCGCATCGTGAACAGACGTCGCTTATCACCGTGAAAACGCTCGACCCGCGACGCAGGGTGGATCATCTTCTTATCGGTCGATCGCCGCATGAAGCCGCTCAGCCCGGCTCGAAAGTGTATCTCCGCCCGAAAATACGCCGGAGATAATTGACGAACCGGGCATGTCGGCAGAGGTCCGCTCAGATTGCACCATGGGGGTGCGGCTGGGAACGGTGGGAACCGCGGGAACCGCGCCAGACCGTACGGCGAGAAACTCCGGGACGGGATCCGCCGCCCCTCACCGGCAGGCGCCGCATCGACCGGTGGCGCGCCCGGCCCTGCCGGGCGTGCATACGGTGCTCCAGGCGGAGCTGATCCGTCAGCCGGTCCAGGTGGGCCAGCAGCTCGCCGCGCAGCGACCACTCGCCGGAGTCGCCCGCGGGCATCCTCAGCAGCTCCTCGGCCAGCAGGTCGCGATGGTGCTCGGCCCGGCCCAGGCACCGGCGGAGCTCACCGTCCGCGGGGCCCGTGTCACCGGCCACCTCGGACCTGATCACGCGCCCGTACACCCGCATGGCGGCGGCGAGCTCCTCCAGCATGCCCACGAGGTGCTCCTGGGCGGCCCGCCCGAACGTCGGGTCGTCACGCTCACGCGTGCTGTCGGCGATGACGCGCGCCAGGACGCGGATGTTGATCCAGAGGTGCTCCAGGGAGTCGAGACCCGTACGGAGCACGAGGGACGCGTGGGGGAACCCGGTCGCGCGCGGGTTGAGCCGGATGCTGTCCTCGGCGTCGCCGAGGGCGCGGTCGACCCGGCCCAGCTCTTTGCCGAGCGTGCGCGCTTGCTGCAGCCAGCCGACGGCCTCCTCGTGGGAGGGCGCGTGGCGCAGCCCGTCGGCCATCTCCTGGAGCAGCCGGCCCATCTCCAGGCCGACGTCCTCGATCGCCTCTTCGGCGGGCTGGACGCGCACCGGCGAGAGGATCAGACCGGCCCCCAGCCCCACGGCGGCCCCGACCAGGGTCTCCACGACCCGGTCGGTGGCGTTGACGCCGGTCGGCAGGGACAGGATCAGCATCGCGCTGATCGGCACCTCGAGGATGTGCTCGCCGAGGCGCAGCACGTGGCCGAGGATGAGCGCCACCCCGATGGCCAGGCCAAGGGTCCACCAGGTGAAGCCGAGGACCATGGCGAGGACGACGGCGAGCAGAACGCCACCGACCACGCTGCCGATCCGCTGGACCGCGCTGCGCATCGTCCGGTACAGGCTGACCTGAAGGACCAGCAGGGCGGTCAGCGGCGCGAGAGTCGGCTTGGTGGTCGTGCCGGGCAACAGCAGAGCGATCAGGTACGCGGCCGTGGCGGTCGCCGTCAGCCGCCCGATCAGCGCGGCCGTCGGCTGGGCACGGCGACGGATGAGGTTGAAGGGCTCGGCGACTCGGAAGGAGACAGGCTGAAGCGTCATAAGGCATCAGGAGGGAGTCGAGAGGGACGCAGACCGGCCCAGGGGGCCACCCAGAGTCCAATCACCTGACGCGGCACGACTATTCCCCGGATCGCCGCCTTCGGCGAAACAGTCTCCGGGGACTGCAGATGATCTCTTAGGCGACGCGCTCGAAGACGGCCGCCAGGCCCTGGCCGCCGCCGATGCACATCGTCTCCAGGCCGTACCGCGCCTCGCGACGGCGCAGTTCGTACAGCAGCGTGGCGAGAATGCGGGCGCCGGTCGCGCCGACCGGGTGGCCGAGGGAGATGCCCGAGCCGTTGACGTTGAACCGGTCGAGGTCGGGCAGCTTCCACTCCCGCAGGACGCCGAGGACCTGGGCGGCGAACGCCTCGTTCAGCTCGATCAGGTCCATGTCGTCCAGGCTCAGCCCCGCGCGGCGCAGCGCCTCGGCGGTCGCCGGCACCGGGCCGAGGCCCATGAGGTGGGGAGGCACGCCGGCCACCGCCCAGGACACGAGCCGTGCCTGGGGCGCGAGGCCGAGTGCGTCCGCCTTCTCGCGCGTGGTGACGAGGCAGACGGCCGCGCCGTCGTTCTGGCCGCTGGAGTTGCCCGCCGTGACGGTCGCGCCGTCGATCTTCATCACCGTCCGCAGGCCGGCGAGACGCTCCAGGGAGGTGTCCGCGCGCGGGTGCTCGTCGCGGTCGATCATCTGGGTGCCCTTGCGGTCGGTCACCTCGACCGGCACGATCTCGTCGGCGAACCGGCCCTCCTCCTGGGCCGCGACCGCCCGCCGGTGCGACCGCAGGGCCAGTTCGTCCTGCTCCTCACGGCCGATGTCGTACCGCGCGCGGACGTTCTCCGCCGTCTCGAGCATGCCGCCGGGCACGGGGTGGTGCCTGCCGCCGGCGGTGACGCGGGCGCGCGCCAGCCGGTCGACGAACTTGATCTCCGCTCCGGGGCGGCCCCAGCGCAGGTCGTCGGCGTAGTACTCCACTCCGCTCATGCTCTCGGCCCCACCCGCGATGATCGCGTCGCTCGCGCCGCTGCCCACCTGCATCACCGCGTTGATCACCGCCTGGAGCCCGGAGCCGCACCGGCGGTCGATCTGGTAGCCGCCGACCCCCACCGGCAGCCCGGCGTCGAGCGCGGCGACCCGGCCGATCGCGGGGCTCTCGCCGTTCGGGTAGCCGTGCCCGAGGATGACGTCGCTGATCTCGCCCGGTTCGATCCCCGTACGCTCGACCAGGGCGCGGATCACCGTGGCGGCCAGCTCGGCGGCCCCGACGTCGCGCAGCGCGCCGCCGTAGCGGCCGACCGGTGTACGGACAGGGGAACAGACGACAACATCGCGCATGATTCGCACCCTAAGGGACGTCTGCCGGTACGCCTCGGCTGCCCCTTCCGTCTAGTGAAAGGCCGGCAGGCCGGCGCGGGCCGCGGCGATGGCGTTCTCCAGGCACCGCCGTTCGCTGGCCGCGCGGTCTCCGGCCGGCGGCTGTTCTTCGATGTACTGCATACGCAGGACGACATTGTGGTAGCGGACCGTCGCCTCACCCACCGCGACGTGCACGTCCCGGTCGATCCAGTAGCGCTCGAACGCCGCGTCGCCGAGCCCGCCGATGCGGCGCAGCGAGCGGGTGTCGGGGGTCAGGTCCTTGACGGCCTGCTTCCACTGGGCCTCGTACGACCAGACGGTCATGCTGGTCGCCTGACCGTGCATGTACTTGGGCAGAAAGGCGCGGGCGTCGACCTGGACGGCGCGGTAGCGGTGCCCCTGCGACAGGGAGTACTTGCAGACGCCGGCGGTCTCGGCGCCCATCTTGTCGACGGTGGGGCTGTCGGTGGGCACGAACCGGCGTACGGTCGCGGGCTGGAGGACGTCGCAGGCGTTCGGGATCGTCGCGAACACCGGTGCCTGGGAGGGCCGCGCCGTCGCCGAGACGCTCGACCGCCCCGGCGGCCGGTCGACCATCGTCGACCCGGCCTTGGGACGCGCGCCGTCGCGAGCGAACGCGAACACCCCCACGGCGGCCACGGCCACCGCGGCGGCCACGGCGAGGATCGCGCCGATGACGCCCGACCGGCGCGCCTTCGCCTTGGGCGCGTCCGGCGGGGAGTACACCCGGTGGAAGGGCTCCGGTAGGCGCGGCAGACCCAATCCTTCTCCCCAATCCCCGGCCGCGCGGCCGGGACGATCGCTCGTTGAGAAGGTAACCGGCGGACGGTCCCGGATACCAGGGCCGGTTTCGGTCGATGTCGGTGATGCCGCCGGTCTGTGACGGGAGGCCATGCCGCTCCTTGTTCCTCCGGGGGGTGGGGTCGTGTCGATTGTCGGTCCCCAGGGCGACAATGCGAATGTGTTGTTGACGGACATCGCCGAGACCTCAGGCGCGGTCGCCGCGACGTCGGCGCGTCTCGCCAAGCGCGAGCTGCTCGCCGACCGGCTCCGCCGCGCGGCGCCGGACGAGGTGGCCATCGCGGTCGCCTACCTGTCCGGTGAGCTGCCGCAACGCCAGATCGGCGTCGGCTGGGCGGCCCTTCGCGAGCGGCCCTCTCCGGCCGCGGAGGCGACCCTCACCCTGGCCGAGGTGGACACCGCCTTCACCACGATCGGCCGGGTCTCGGGTAAGGGTTCCGTGGCCACACGGAAAGCCCTTCTGGCCGAGCTGTTCGCCCGCGCGACGGCCGACGAGCACGGTTTCCTGCTCCGGCTGCTCTCGGGCGAGCTGCGCCAGGGCGCGCTCGACGGGGTCATGGCCGACGCGATCGCCGCCGCGGCCGAGGTGCCCGCCACGGAGGTCCGGCGCGCGGTGATGTTCCGCGGCTCGCTGGGCGCGGTGGCCGAGGCGGCGCTCACGTCGGGCCGCGAGGGGCTGCGCGCCTTCGGGCTGGAGGTCGGCCGCCCGGTCAAGCCGATGCTCGCCGCCAGCGCCCCGTCGGTCGAGGCGGCGATGGAGAAGGTCAGCCCGGCGACGGTCGAGTGGAAGCTCGACGGCATCCGCGTGCAGGCCCACGTCCGCGACGGCGAGGTGCGCCTGTTCACCCGCACGCTCGACGACATCACCGCCCGGCTGCCGGAGGCGGTGGAGGCGATCGGCGCCCTGCCCGTACGCTCCGCGGTGTTCGACGGCGAGCTGATCGCGCTGCGCGACGACGGGCGGCCGCACCCATTCCAGGTGACGTCGGCGCGGGTGGCCCGCCGCGGCCCCGGGCAGGAGGTGCCGCTGTCGGTGTTCCTGTTCGACGTGCTGCACGCCGACGGCGCCGATCTCATCGACCGGCCCGGCGCCGAGCGGAGCGAGCGGCTGGCGGCGCTCGTCCCGGAGCCGCTGCGCATGCCGCGCCTGGTGACCGGCTCGGTGGAGGAGGCGACCGCGTTCTTCCGCGACGCGCTCGCGCACGGCCACGAGGGTGTGCTGGTCAAGTCGCTCGACACGCCCTACACCGCGGGCCGCCGGGGAGCCGGCTGGATCAAGGTCAAGCCCCGGCACACGCTCGACCTGGTCGTGCTGGCGGTCGAGTGGGGCCACGGACGGCGGCGAGGCACCCTGTCCAACCTGCACCTCGGCGCCCGCGATCCCGAGTCGGGCGGCTTCGTCATGCTGGGCAAGACGTTCAAGGGCCTGACCGACGAGATGCTCCGCTGGCAGACCGAGCGCCTCCTGGCCCTGGAGGAGCGGCGCGACCAGTGGACGGTCTACGTCCGGCCGGAGCTGGTCGTGGAGATCGCCTTCGACGGCGTCCAGCGCAGCCCCCGCTACCCGGGCGGTCTGGCCCTGCGCTTCGCCCGTGTGCTCCGCCACCGCCCGGACAAGACCGCCGACGAGGCCGACACGATCGACAGCGTCCGCGCCACCGCCGCCTTCTGACCACCACGGCCGGCAGCGCCACCGCCGCCGCTCTCGAGGAAAAGCGCGCCGGCACCATCGACGGCGTCCGCACCACCAGCACCTTCTGAGCCGGCCGACCGCCTGTTCAGCGGCGGTGGCGGCGGCGGTGGTGGTCCTGGACGATCAGGTCGTGGCGGCCCGCGATGAACTCCTGCACCCAGATCTTCGCCCGGATCAGGGGGCGTCTGAGGCGTTCCTCCCTGCGCAGGGCCCGGTGGAGTTTCTTCGTGTCCACCCCGTACCGCCAGCGGGCCCACGGAGAGCCGGGCCGGGCCAGGCGGAACGCGCTCACCACCAGCACCACCGGCAGGAACAGCCCCAGCAGGCCGGTCCAGATCTTGCCCTTGAACAGGGTCACGATGGCCAGGACGAGGTTGACGAGCACGTTCGACAGGACCAGCAGGAACACCCCGACCGGCACCGCGCGGTCCGGGCCCAGATCCCGGACGTCGCTGAAGCCGACCGGGCGGACGCCGACCAGGATCAGGCCCGTCACGGCCACGGCGATGAACACCGCGTCGACCGACGCGCGGCCCTCTTCCATCCAGTACACGTCCCGCAGGTGCAGGATCAGGGCGAACTCGTCTAGCACGAGTGCCGCACCGACACCGAAGACGCTCGCCGCGGCCGCGTACCAGATCGTGTACGCGTCCGGGATGGACAGCGCGGCCACGCCGCCGACCAGCATCAGCACCACGCCGAAGACCACGTGGTGGATGTGCAGGTCGCCGACCTGCACGTTCTTGAACCACCAGCGGACCTTGGCCCTGATAAGCCGCACGTTGATGCGTACCGCCACAAACGTGACGATGAACGCCACAAAGAAGCAGAACAGCGGCAACCGGCCGGTATCCACGATTCGTTGCGTGAAGAACTCCCCCACGATTCGCCCCCGAGTTCGTACGCCCTCATCATGACCCATTCCGGCCGTCGGCGACGATTGCCCCAGAGGGAAATACCAGGTCAGCGAAGCGTAATCCCGCTCAGCCGTTGAGACGCACCGGGTTCACCAGGTCCGCGTAGATCAGCAGCGCACCCATCGTGATGATCACGGCCGCCATGGCGTACGTCAGCGGCAGCGCCTTGGCGACGTCCACGTGGCCCGGGTCGGGGCGGCGGGTCAACCGCGCCAGGCCGCGCTTGAGGCCCTCCCAGAGCGCCCCGAGGATGTGCCCGCCGTCCAGCGGGAGCAGCGGCACCAGGTTGAACATCCCGATGGCGAAGTTGACCGTGCCCAGCATCATCAGGAAGAACGCCAGCTTGTCCAGGCCGGGTTCGTGGGACGCGGCGATCTCTCCGCCGATGCGGCTGGCACCGACCACGCCGATCGGGCCGTTGGGGTCGCGCTTCTTGTCGCTGAACGCGGCGTTCCAGACCCCGACCATCTTCTTGGGCATGTTGACCAGCGAGCCGAGCGTGCGCGTCGTCAGGTCCGACATCGTGCTGACGACCGTGCCGGGCCCCTGGTGCACACGCGCGTCGGTCGGCGTGATGCCGAGGAAGCCGACCTGCTCGGTCTTGTCGGGGTCGGTCAGCGACCGCATCTGGTTGGTGGTGACCGGAACGCTCAGGTTGAGGGTCTGCCCGCCGCGCCGCACGACGATCGCCACCGTACGGCCGCCGGAGGCGCGGATCAGCTCCTGGAGCTCGTCGTAGGAGGTGATCTTGTGGCCGTCGTAGGACGTGATCCGGTCGCCCGGCCGGAGCCCGGCCTTCACGGCGGGGGTCGCCGGGTCGCTCGCCGTGCAGTCGCGGCCGGCCTGCGCCGCCGAGATCGTGCACTTGGCCACCTCGGCGATGACCGGCTGGGGCGTCGACACGCCGATGCCCATGACCACGATGCTGATGAACACGAAGGCCAGCAGGATGTTCATGAACGGCCCGGCGAACATGATAATGACCTTCTGCCACCACTTCTTGCTGTAGAACACGCGGTTCTCGTCGCCGGGGCCGACCTCTTCGAGCGAGGCGCCGCGCGCGGACTCGATCAGCGTCTGGAACCGCCCGGTCGAGGAGGCGCGCAGCATGCCCTCGGGGTCGTCCTTGCGCGGAGGCAGCATGCCGATCATGCGGATGTAGCCGCCCAGCGGGATCCACTTGACGCCGTACTCGGTCTCGCCCGTGTGCCGCGACCACATCGTCGGGCCGAACCCGACCATGTACTGCGGCACGCGCACGCCGAAAAGCTTCGCGAATGACAGGTGGCCCAGCTCATGCAGGGCGATCGAGGCGAGCAGTCCGAAGAAGAAGACGACGATGCCCACCACGAACAGCCAGCTCATCCAATGCTCCACATCAGTCGTGCCGGAGGCTCCCCGAACGGCGACGGGCGACGCCCCAGTCGGACAAGCGTATGCCGAAAAGGCAAACTCATGTCAGGAAGCCGCGCAGCAAAGCCGCCTTGAGTAGGGTGCGCCGATGGCGGAGGACTACTGGAACCACAACGTGCACTATCACCCGCTCGTGCTCCGCGCGGTTCCCGAGGGGTGCGGTGCCGCGCTCGACATCGGCTGCGGCGACGGGCTGCTGGCCCGGAGGCTGGCGCGCCGGAGCGACGCGGTGGTCGGGGTGGACGTCTCGGCGGAGATGGTCCGGCTGGCCCGCGAACGCAACACGGACCTCGGCAACGTGACGTTCGCCGAGGCGGACCTCCTGCGCCCCGACCGCGAACCGCTCGGCGACGGCCGGTTCGACTTCGTCAGCGCCGTCGCGGTCATCCACCACGTCGACTTCGCGGCGGCGCTCGCGGCGGTCGAGCGCCTGCTCGCCCCGGGTGGCCGCGCGGTGATCGTCGGTCTCGCCCGCAACCGGACGCCGCTCGACTGGGTTTTGAGCGGCGCCGGTGTCCCCGCCGCCCGGTGGTACCGGCGCCGCAACGGCGGCAAGGGCCACCCGGACGGCCTGCCGATGAAGGATCCCGCCATGAGCTGGGGTGAGATCCGCCGTGACGCGCGCCGGCTGCTGCCGGGCTGCCGGTTCCGGCGGCACCTCCTCTGGCGCTACTCCCTGATCTGGAACAAACCCCGCGGCGGCTGAGCGTCCGCCCGGTCAGCGGCAGGTCAAATCGTGGCCACGCGAGACCCAGTTCGGTGGGGCGTAACGTTGTGTCACGCTTTCATCTTCTGCCGTGACCAGACCTGTGATCGGCGTGAGTGCGTACGCCGAACGGGCCCGCTGGGCGGCGTGGGACATGCCCGCCAGCGTCGTGCCCCAGCGTTATCTCGACAAGGTTCTCGCCGCCGGCGGCACGCCGGTGGTGCTGCCGGCCCTCCCCGGCGTCGACGGCGTGCTGTCCCGCCTCGACGGGCTGCTGCTCGTCGGCGGCGGCGACGTCGACCCGGCGCGGTACGGCGCGGTGCCGCATCGGGCGAACGGCCCGGTCAACCCCGTCCGTGACGCCGCCGAACTGGCCCTGCTGCGGGAGGCGCTCGCGCAGCGGCTGCCGATCCTCGGCATCTGCCGTGGCCTCCAGCTCATGAACATCGTTCTCGGCGGCACGCTGCACCAGCACGTGCCGGACGTCGTCGGCCACGAGGGGCACACGGGCGGCGAGGGCGTCTTCGTCCGGCACGCCGTGCACCTGCACCCCCGTTGCGGCCTGGCCCGCGCGCTGGACCGTACGACGCTGGAGGTGCCGAGCTCGCACCACCAGGCGATCGACCGGCTCGGCCGGGGCCTCACGGCGTGCGCGTGGGCCGACGACGGCCTGATCGAGGCCGTCGAGCTGGACGGGCACCCGTTCACGATCGGCGTCCAGTGGCACCCGGAGGCCGACGCGGAGGTGGCGATCTTCTCCGCGCTGGTGACGGCCGCCATGATCCCCGCCCCCGCCGTCGTCTGAGAAGCCGGGAAAGGTCGGGAAAACCGAACCCGTGATCGGCGTGGTGGCACCATTTCGCCGCCACGCCCAGCCGACCAGCATGAAGACCATCCCCACAACACCGGAGGTCTCGTCATGCGCGGTTCGCGTCTCATCAGTGGTCTGCTGGCGGGCGGACTGGCCACGGCCGCTCTGGCGGCGGCCGGGCCGACCGTCTCCTCGGCCGTGCCGCTGCGGCCGGGCGTCCACGCGGCGGCGTCCGCGACGGCCGCGCGGCTCACGCTGCCGCCGCCCACCGGGCCGGACGACGTCGGCACGGTCGCGCTGCGCCTGGTCGACGATTCGCGGCACGACCCGTGGGTGCCCGCGCAGGCGTACCGGGAGCTGATGGTCAGCGTCTTCTACCCGGCGCGCGACGCCGCGGCGTACCCGGTGGCGCCGCAGATGACCCCGGCCGCCGCGAAGCACTTCGACGCCTCGCTCGGCACCCCCGTGCACCAGGGGCTGAACATCAAGCCCGGCGCGGTCGACTGGGGCGCCACGATGACGCACTCCCACCAGGGAGCGCCGGTGGCGGCCGGCCGCCACCCCGTCGTGCTGTACTCCCCCGGCCTGGGCGACCCGCGCACGCTCGGCACGACCTTCGCCGAGGACCTCGCCTCACGCGGCTACATCGTCGTCACGGTCGACCACACCTACGACGCGTCGGAGGTGGAGTTCCCCGGCGGCCGGGTCGAGCCGCTCAAGCTGCCCCTGGACGGGGACCCGATCGCGACGCTGAAGAAGGTCATGAGCGTCCGGGTGGCCGACACGCGGTTCGTGCTCGACCGGCTGAGCACGCTCCCGTACGGGCTGGGCGCCGCCGTCGACCCGGCGCGGATCGGCATGGCCGGCCAGTCGGCCGGCGGCTTCACCGCCCTGCAGGTCCTGCACGACGACCCGCGCGTACGGGCCGCCGCGAACCTCGACGGCACGGTCGGGTTCGACCAGGACGACGGCGGTCCCGGCCTGTCGCCGCTCGCCGAGAGCGGCCTGCGCCGGCCGTTCCTGCTGATGGGCAGCCAGGCGAGCGACCACCACACCGTACGGTCGTGGGAGGCGCTGTGGGACCACAGCACCGGCCGGCGGCGCGACCTGCACCTGCGCGGCTCGGCGCACCACACCTACACCGACCTGGAGTCGCTGGCGCCGCAGCTCAGGACGGACGCCGACACCGGCTGGATCGACTCCTCGCGGGCGGTCGCCGAGCAGCGGGCGTACCTGGCGGCCTTCTTCGACCGGTGGCTGCGCGGACGCGACGACGGCCTGCTGGACCGGCCGTCGTCGCGGTACCCCGACGTGACCTTCGTACGGTGAGCCCTCACTCGTTCCGCGCGGTCTCGGGCCCGGTGATCCGCCGGAGCAGGGGCAGGGTGGCGGCGATGACGCCGAGGGAGACGGCGAGCCCCGCGACGACCGTGACGGCGAAGCCGGCGCCCGGCGGGTGGAGCGGGTAGTCCAGCTGCGACTTCAGGAACAGCCCGGCGGCCAGGAATCCCGCTCCCGTCGCCACGACGGCGTTGGCCAGGAGCGGGACCGCGCTCTCCAGGACGACGGCCCGGCCGAGGGTCGCGAGCCGGACGCCCGTGAGCCGCAGCAGGCTGAACGGGCGTTTGCGCTCGTTCATGCCGCCGACCACGCTCGCCGCCAGGGCGCACCCGGCGATGCACAGGCTGACGACGATCACCACGTCGGCCAGCCGCTCATAGCCCTTGAGCAGCTGCGCGGTGTCGGTGTTCGCGCGGATCTCCCCGACGGTGGCCGGCGGCTCGCGGTGCGGGAAGGCGGCGATGAGGGTGGTCCGCACCCGTTCGATCGCCGACGCCGACCCGTCCGTGCCGACGACGACCGTCTGGACCGGGAGACGCCGGGCCCGCGACGAGGACACGGCGACCGCGGGCCAGTTCGTGTCGGGAAGGCGCTCGGAGTCGAAGACGTAGTCGGGCGGCACCGAGACCACGTCCGCGCCGGCGGCGCACCGCCCGAAGCCCGGCACCCCGGCCAGCTCGCGGCACGACATCAGCCCGGCCACCACGGGCCGGGGGCCGCCCAGCGAGAGCGTCGTGCCGAGCGGGTTCGTGTGGATCAGCATGACGCCCCGTACGCCGGGGATCGAGTGCAGCCGGGCCAGGACCTGGTCCGATACCGGGACGGAGGCACGGGGCACGCCCGGCGTTCTCGTCCAGCCGTGGGAGTACTCGGCCACCATCGTGCCGCGGGCCGCGGCGTCGCTCTCGGGCACGCCCTGCTCGGCGACCATCGTGTTGATCACTCCGACCGCCGTGCTGGTGACGAAGAGGGCGAGGACGAGCCCGCTGACCGCGCGGTAGCCGGCCTTCGGGTCGTCGGCGAGCCGCCGCCCGGCGATCAACGTCGCGGGACGGCGGGCGTACCGCGCCACGACGCGTGAGCCGGCCATGGTCAGCCACGGCCCGGCGATCACCAGCCCGCCCATCATCAGGAAGATTCCGGTCAAGTACGCCCAGATCTGGCCGTTCGTGGTGGCGGGACGGCGGCCGACGAAGAACGCGAGCTCGGCGACACCGGCGGCGAGCGGGATCAGCCGGTACGCGCGGGGCGGGCGCGGAGTGGCGCGCCGGCTCACGCCGAGCGGGGAGATCCGCACCCGGCGCAGGGCGACCCGCGCCGCGATCATCGCGCCGAGCGGGACGCCGACGGCGACGAGCCCGATCTGGAGCGCGGTGAGCGACACGTCGGCGGCGTAGAACCGCTGACCCGTGATCGGGATCGCGGTCAGGCGCGTCCGGAAGAGGAAGAACAGCCCGAAGCCGCCCGCGGTTCCGGCGACCGCCGCCACGCTCGACTCGACGGCCGCGACCAGGGAGATCTGCCGGGGCGTTGCACCGACCAGGCGCATCGCGGCGAAGCGCTGTTCGCGGCGGGTGGCCACGAGCCGGGTGACCGTGCCGATGAAGATCAGCACCGGGAAGAGCAGCGCCGCCGCCGTGACCGACAGGATCAGGTCGATGCCGTTCGCGTTCGTACCGGCGTTACAGCTCGAACAGCTGCTGGGCGTCCTGGTGGCGATGCCGGTCACCTTCGCCGCGCCGGGGGCGCGCGAGAGCTCGGCGGCGCTCGCACCCACGATGACGTACAGCGAGTCCGGGGACGGGAGCGCGGACGGGCCGATCGTGCCGATCCGGCGGCCGGGGTAGCGGTCGCCGAGCCGGTCGGGCGCCGCCGCGCGCAGCAGCGCGGTCAGCGCCGGTGACGTGTAGTACTCCCCCGGCCCGGGCAGGCGCGGGATGCCGGGCGGCAGGGGCGTGCGGGGCCCCGTGGCGGCGACCTCGACCCGGGTGATCGTCCTGCCCTCGTAGCGCTCGTAGCCGAGGGTGGCCCACATCGGGTCCGGCGAGGGCGTGACACCCGCCGTGGCCTCGGGGACCGCGGAGTTCAGCCAGGCGTAGCGGGCGTTCTGCGCGTTGACGGCGTTGATGCCCGCCAGGGTCGCCAGCAGCAGGCCGACGCCGAGCGCGACGGCGGCCGCGGTGACCACGAGCCGGACGGCGGCCTCCCGGCCGCCGGCGACGGTGAGGCGGAGGCCGAAGCCGATCACGGGGCCACCCCGACCGCGGTGGTCCTCCCGTCGCGGACGATGACCTCGCGGTCGGCGTACGCCGCCACCCGCGGCTCGTGCGTGACCAGGACGACCGTCGTGCCCTGCTCGCGGGCGGCGGACACGAGCAGCTCCATGACCTGCTCGCCGGTGAGCGAGTCGAGCGCGCCGGTCGGCTCGTCGGCGAACAGCACCCGCGGGCTCGCGACCAGGCCACGGGCCAGCGCGACACGCTGGGCCTGCCCGCCGGACAGCTCGCCGGACCGCCGCCGCTCCAGCCCGCCGAGGCCGAGCCGCTCGAACCAGGGCTGGACCTGCCGGACGGCCGCGCCCCGGCGCAGGCCGCCGAGCAGCAGCGGCAGCGCGATGTTCTCCTCGGCGGTCAGCTCGGGGACCAGCTGGCCGAACTGGAACACGAAGCCGAAGCGGTCGCGGCGCAGGGCGCTGCGCTCGGCCTCGCCCATGGTGTCGACCCGGCTGCCGTCGAACCGGACCTGCCCGGACTCCGGCGTGAGGATCCCGGCCAGGCAGTGCAGGAGGGTCGACTTGCCCGAGCCGCTGGGCCCCATGACGGCGACGATCTCGCCGGCCTCGGCCGACAGGCTCGCGCCCCGCAGCGCGGGCGTGCTGCCGAACGACAGGGTGATCTCGCGCGCCTCGATCAGCGGTGTCACGGCAGGACCTCGCGTTTCAGGGCGTCGAGCCGGGCCGCGGTGAGGTCGATCCAGCGCAGGTCGGACTCCAGGTGGAACAGGCCGTGGTCGGCGAGCAGCGCGTCGACCAGGTCGCCGTTCCGCTTGGTGTCGGTCAGCTCGCGCATGCGCTTCAGGTGGGCGGCGCGCTGGGCGTCGAGGTACGCCTCGGCGTCGCGGTCGAGGAGCAGCGCGAGCACGACCTTGGTGAACAGCACGGTCTGCAGGTGCGGCTCGGCCTCGACCGGCTCGCCGAGCCAGGACTCGAACTCGGTCGCCCCCGTCTCGGTGATGACGTACCGCTTGCGGTCGGGGCCCGCGCCGGCCTCGGTCTCGCCCACGACCACCTTCCCGGCGCGGGCGAGCCGGGCGAGGGTGGCGTAGACCTGGCCGAACGGCAGCGGTTTGCCCCGGCCGAACAGCGCGTCGTAGTCGCGTTTCAGGTCATATCCGTGGCTCGGCTCGCGTTCGAGCAGGCCGAGCAGGGCGAAGGGGACGCTCATGAGAAGGAAAGTACGCCGCGCGTATACTCGCCGTCTATACACTCGATGTACAGACGCCCGGCCAGGTGAGACGAAGCGTGGGCTGTCGTCGCGCGACGGGCGCTGCTAGCCTGGCGGCAGCCGTTGATCCCGCGCGGGAGAGCGCCCGGGCCGCCAGTCCGGGCCGCCGAAGGAGCAACTCCTCCCCGGAACCTCTCAGGCGACGAAGACCGCGCGGAGCAGGCGACCTCTGGAAAGCGGAGCGACGCTCCCGCCGAAGGTGCAAGCCCCCCGGGCGAAGCTCTCAGGCGCCGATGACAGAGGGGGAGGCGCCGAGACCGCAAGCGAACCAGTGGGACGATATGACCCCCGGATCGCCCGCGCGATAAGGAGCCTGCCGCGATGTCCGTTCCGGACACCAAGAAGACACCACTCCACGAGGTCCACGAGGGCCTCGGCGCCACCGTCACCGAGTTCGCCGGCTATCTCATGCCGCTGCGCTACGGCAGCGAGACCGCCGAGCACCAGGCGGTCCGCACCAGCGCCGGGCTGTTCGACCTGTCCCACATGGGAGAGATCTTCGTGACCGGCCCGCAGGCCGGGGCGGCGCTCGACCACTCCCTCATCGGGCACCTGTCGGCGCTCGCCGTGGGCCGGGCGCGCTACACGATGATCTGCGACGCCGAGGGCGGCGTGCTGGACGATCTGATCGTCTACCGCCTGGCCGCCGAGACCTATCTGGTCGTGGCCAACGCCGCGAACGCCGCCACCGTGCTCGCCGAGCTGACCGCGCGGTCCGAGAAGTTCGACGAGGCGGCCGTCGACGACCGGTCCGACGCGTACGCGCTCGTCGCGGTCCAGGGGCCGAAGGCCCAGGAGATCCTCGGCAAGCTCACCGACGCCGCGCTCGGCGACCTGAAGTACTACGCGATCCTGCCCGGCGCGGTGTCCGGCGTCGACGCCCTGATCGCCCGCACCGGCTACACGGGCGAGGACGGCTTCGAGCTGTTCGTCTCCGCCGGCGACGCCGTGGCGGTCTGGAACTCTCTGACCGAGGCCGGCGGCGACGACCTGCGGCCCTGCGGGCTGTCCGCGCGCGACACGCTGCGCCTGGAGGCCGGGATGCCGCTCTACGGCAACGAGCTGACCGCCGAGACCACGCCGTTCGACGCGGGCCTGGGCCGTACCGTCAAGTTCGAGAAGGGCGACTTCGTCGGGCGTGCCGCGCTGGCCGCGATCGCCGACGAGACGCCGAAGCGGACCCTTGTCGGGCTCGTCGCCAGGGGACGGCGGGTGCCCCGGCACGGGTACGACATCGTGGGATCGGACGGCACGCCGTGCGGAGTCGTGACCAGCGGCGCGCCATCCCCGACACTGGGCAAGCCCATCGCCATGGGCTATATCGACGCGGACCACGCCGAAGACACCGATCTCGCGGTGGACATCCGCGGCAAACATGAGCCGGTCGACAAGGTCGCCCTGCCTTTCTATAGGAGGACCCCGTGAGCAGCGTTCCCGAGACCCTTTCCTACACCGAAGAGCACGAGTGGATTACCGAGCCGTCCGACGGTGTTGTCACTGTGGGGATCACCGCCTATGCCGCCGACGCCCTCGGTGACATCGTGTACGTCTCGTTGCCGCAGGAGGGCGCCACGGTGGAGGCCGGAGAGCCCTGTGGCGAGGCGGAGTCGACCAAGTCGGTGAGTGACATCTACGCGCCGGTGACGGGGGAGGTCGTGGCGGTGAACGGTGCGGTCGAGGAGGACCCGGCCGTGATCAACGCCGACCCGTACGGGGAGGGCTGGCTGCTGAAGATCCGCACTGACGGCGACAGCCCCGACCTGCTGGACGCCCCGGCCTACTCCAAGCTGATCGAGGAGGCGTGAGATGAGCCTGTCCAACGCCCCTCTCTCCGAGATCGACCCGGAGGTCGCGTCGGCCATCGCCGAAGAGCTGCGCCGCCAGCAGTCGACCCTGGAGATGATCGCCTCGGAGAACTTCGCCCCGGTGGGCGTGCTCGAGGCCCAGGGCTCGGTGATGACGAACAAGTACGCCGAGGGCTACCCGGGTCGCCGCTACTACGGCGGCTGTGAGTACGTCGACGTCACCGAGCAGCTCGCGATCGACCGCGCCAAGGCCCTGTTCGGCGCCGACCACGCGAACGTCCAGCCCCACTCGGGCGCGCAGGCCAACATCGCGGTGTACTTCGCGCTGCTCCAGCCGGGCGACACCATCCTGGGCCTGGACCTCGCCCACGGCGGGCACCTGACCCACGGCATGAAGATCAACTACTCCGGCAAGATGTTCAACGTCGCCGCCTACCACGTGGGCGAGGACGGCCGGGTCGACATGGACGAGGTCGCCGAACTGGCGCGCGAGCACCGGCCGAAGATGATCGTCGCCGGCTGGTCGGCGTACCCGCGGCAGCTCGACTTCCCCGCGTTCCGCCGCATCGCCGACGAGACGGGCGCGCTGTTCATGGTTGACATGGCGCACTTCGCCGGCCTCGTCGCCGCCGGGCTGCACCCCTCGCCGGTGCCGTACGCCGACGTCGTCACGAGCACGACCCACAAGACGCTCTGCGGGCCGCGCGGCGGGCTCATCCTGTGCCGCGAGGAGTTCGCCAAGAAGATCAACTCCGCGGTGTTCCCCGGCACGCAGGGCGGGCCGCTGGAGCACGTGATCGCCGCCAAGGCCGTGGCCCTGAAGATCGCCGCGTCCGAGGAGTTCGCCGAGCGCCAGCGCCGTACGGTCGAGGGCGCGAAGGCGCTGGCGGCGCGGCTGTCGCGCGAGGACGCCGCCAAGGCCGGCGTGAAGGTGCTGACCGGCGGCACCGACGTTCACCTGGTCCTGGTCGACCTGGTCGACTCGGAGCTGACCGGCCGTGACGCCGAGGACCGCCTCCACGACATCGGCATCACCGTCAACCGCAACGCCGTCCCGAACGACCCGCGCCCGCCGATGGTGACCTCCGGGCTGCGGATCGGCACGCCCGCGCTGGCCACCCGCGGCTTCCAGGAGGCCGACTTCGCCGAGGTCGCCGACATCATCGCGCTCGCGCTGCAGCCGTCGTACGACGCTGCGGCGCTTTCGGCCCGGGTCACCGCCCTGGCCGAGCAGCATCCGCTCTACCCGAGTCTGTGAGATGAGATGACCATCGCCCCGGAAGGCCGCAAGCTGCTTCGCATCGAGGCGCGCAACGCCGCGACCCCGATCGAGCGCAAGCCGCCGTGGATCAAGACCAAGCTCAAGATGGGGCCGCAGTACCGCGAGCTGACCGACCTGGTGCGCAGCGAGGGCCTGCACACGGTCTGCCAGGAGGCGGGCTGCCCGAACATCTACGAGTGCTGGGAGGACCGCGAGGCCACCTTCCTCATCGGCGGCGACCAGTGCACGCGCCGGTGTGACTTCTGCCAGATCGACACGGGCAAGCCCGCCGCGTACGACCCGGACGAGCCCCGGCGCGTGGCCGAGTCGGTCGAGCGGATGGGCCTGCGGTACGCCACGATCACCGGCGTCGCCCGCGACGACCTGCCGGACGGCGGTGCTTGGCTGTACGCCGAGACCGTACGGCAGATCCACTCCGCGCTGCCCGGCTGCGGCGTCGAGCTGCTCATCCCCGACTTCAACGCCGTGCCGTCGCAGCTCGCCGAGGTGTTCTCCTCGCGGCCCGAGGTGCTCGCGCACAACCTGGAAACGGTGCCGCGGATCTTCAAGCGGATCCGGCCGGCCTTCCGGTACGAACGGTCGCTGTCGGTGCTGACGCAGGCGCGGGAGGACGGGCTGGTCACCAAGTCCAACCTCATCCTCGGCATGGGCGAGACCCGCGAGGAGATCTCGCAGGCGATGCGCGACCTGTACGACGCGGGCTGCGAGCTGCTCACCGTCACGCAGTACCTGCGGCCCTCCCCCCGCCACCACCCGGTTGAGCGCTGGGTCAAGCCGGAGGAGTTCGTCGAGCTGAAGGCCGAGGCCGAGGAGATCGGCTTCGCCGGCGTCATGTCCGGGCCGCTCGTGCGTTCCAGCTACCGCGCCGGACGCCTCTACCAGCAGGCCATGGAGGCTCGCGGCGCCAGGGTCGAGTAGTCGTGGCGATCAGCGTCTTCGACCTGTTCAAGGTCGGTATCGGCCCGTCCAGCTCGCACACGGGCGGGCCGATGGTGGCGGCGCACCGGTTCGTGCGGTCGCTTCTCGATGACGGTCTGCTGGAGAAGACCGCGTCCGTACGCGCGGTGCTGTACGGCTCGCTGGGGCTGACCGGCAAGGGGCACGGCAGCGACAAGGCGGTCATCCTGGGACTGGAGGGCGACCGGCCGGAGTCGGTCGACGTCGACGGCGTTCCGAAGCGGCTGGAGTCGTCGCGTTCGCGCGGCACGATCCGGCTGCTCGGCTCGCGTGAGGTGCCGTTCGTCGTCGGCACGGACCTGGTCTTCGAGCGCAAGGAGTCGCTGCCGCACCACCCGAACGGCATGCGCTTCACCGCCTGCGACGACGCGGGCGAGGTGCTGCGCGAGAACGTCTACTACTCGGTCGGCGGCGGTTTCGTCGTGGACGAGGACGCGACCGGCGCGGACCGCATCAAACCGGACGACACCGTGGTGCCGTACCCGTTCGCGACCGGGTCTTCGCTGCTGTCGCTGGCGGAGGAGACCGGGCTGTCGGTGCCGGCGCTGATGATGGAGAACGAGAAGGCGTTCGGCCGCGATGAGGAGACGATCCGCGCCGGGCTGCTGGAGCTGTGGCGGGTGATGCGCGAGAGCGTCACGCGCGGGTGCACGAACGAGGGGCTGCTGCCGGGCGGCCTGAAGGTGCGGCGCCGCGCCCACCTGCTCTACCGCAAGCTGCTCGCGGAGACCGAGGCGGACCCGCTGCACGCGATGGACTGGGTGACGCTGTTCGCCCTCGCGGTCAACGAGGAGAACGCCGCCGGCGGCCGGATCGTCACCGCCCCGACCAACGGCGCGGCGGGCATCGTCCCGGCGGTGCTGCACTACTACGACAAGTACGTCCCGGGCGCGTCCGACGAGGGCGTCGTGCGCTTCCTGCTGACCGCCGGGGCCATCGGCGTGATCATCAAGGAGAACGCCTCGATCTCCGGGGCGGAGGTCGGCTGCCAGGGCGAGGTCGGCTCGGCGTGCGCGATGGCGGCGGCGGGCCTGACCGAGGTGCTCGGCGGCACACCGCAGCAGGTGGAGAACGCCGCCGAGATCGGCATCGAGCACAACCTGGGCCTGACCTGCGACCCGGTGGGCGGGCTGGTGCAGGTGCCCTGCATCGAGCGCAACGCGGTCGCGTCGATCAAGGCCATCAGCGCCTCCCGGCTGGCCCTGCGCGGCGACGGTCGCCACTTCGTCTCGCTCGACAAGGCGCTCAAGACGATGAGGGACACCGGCCGCGACATGCTCGACAAGTACAAGGAGACCTCACGCGGCGGCCTCGCCGTCAACGTCATCGAGTGCTGAGATCCTTCTGTGGCTTCGGCAAGGGATCGTAGAGTCTCACGCCAACCGTTTCCGGCCGGCCGGACTCGGTGTGGACGCAGGGAAGTTGTGTGTGTGCTCAAGCGCGCACCGCGCACGCCAAGGCGTGCGACAATCGGGTCGTGCCGATCAACAGAAAGGGCCGTGCCGCGTAGACCGCCCTCCGCCGTACGGGCGGACCTGCGTCCCCGCCCACGCCTGGTGCTGCCCGCCGCACGACAGATGCCCCAAAGGCTCCCAGCCGCCGTCCGGCGCAAGGTCGCCGAAGCGGCGCCGATGCTCAGCGACGACATCGCCGAGGCGCTCTACATGTGGGTGAAATGCGCAATGCTGCCACGCTTCGAGCCGTTTCGCACGACCGAGGACATGTTCCGGGAGATCGGACACCGTTGGGCCTCACCCCCCTACATCCGTGATGTCCTTGAAGACGCCTTGCACGTGCAGTCCGGCCGAACTCGCCGGCTCCTCGCCGCCGCCGTCAACGCGATCGACCGCGAGGTGACGTCCCGCACACTGCCCGATCCTCGCGGCGATCGAGGCGCCCCATGGTGGCACCGCCGGCTCTGGACCGGCTGACCCGGGACAGTTGAAGGTCCCCACCCATGCTGTGCCATTTGTGGGTGAACAGGTCGGCCAGTCGTCTCACCTCGGTGACGGTGGGTGGGATCAGCTCCGGATCAGCCGGTGGAGCCGGGGGCCCGGCGCTCCGCGAGACGTTCCTTGGTCAGCAGGGCCAGAGTGCGGATGGCCTCGTCGAGTTCCCGTACCGTCTTGTCCGGCAGCGTCTTCAGCGCCATGCGGGTCCGGTCGACGAGATCCGCGTCCTCCGGGGTCTCGATGAAGGCACCGCTGAACACGTTGACGATGGCGCCGAGGCGCTTCGGGTCCATGGTCGCAGGCGGATTCATACAGCTTTCCTCACATCGGTTGAGGCGACCGTCGGTTCGGGCGGCCATCATCCCATCTCGCCCCTTATTTCCGTGGCTTCTCGGCGAGTCAGGATGATCACCGGGCAGCATGAGGCGGGTGGACGAGCGACGGGGAGCCGGCGGCTCGGGGCCGGACTACAACGCGATGCTGCTCGTGGAGCTTCCGGAGGCGCGGCGGCGCGCCGACCAGGCCGCGGTCACCCGGATCTGCGCGGCAGTGTCGGACGCGGTTACCGAACAGCCGATCTTCCGGTACGAGGCCCTGTGGCGGATCGACGACCAGGACGCCGTGGCCCGGGTCTGCCTCTCCGCCGGACGCACCTTCGCCGCCCGGAACAGCTTCGGGACCGCGGCGAGCTGGTACGAAACCGGCCTGCAAGCGGCGCGGGCGGTCGACGACCGCGATGCCGTCGCGCGGGCGGCCTCGGCGCTGGCCGCGCTCGCACCCGGCATCGAGCGTGAGACGGGGCCTCTCACCCACGAACTGCGCCGTCTGCACGGCGCCCGCAAGGCCTACCGCAGCGCCGCCGAGGCGTTCGACCTGCTGGGCCGGGGTGCGGCGGCCGTACGGTTGCGCGAGCACGCGGCGTGGTGTGACGCGCGGCTGGACGACAGGCTCGGGGGAAGGCCGTTCACGGACGCCGACGCCCGCGAACTGTTCGACCAGCTGATGGACGACGAGGTGCTGTGCCCGTACCTCGAGGGGCCGCCGCGGCCCGCGAGGACCGGCCTCGCCGATGAGCAGCTCCCCCTTCTCGACGCGCTCAAGGTGGCGCTCGGCGCGCAGCTGGGGGAGACCGCCGAGCAGGTGTCCGGGTGGATCCGTCCGGCCCGCGGCGGGGACCGGCCTGCGGGGGTGGAGATCGCCCTGCCCGGCACGCCGGTGCCGACACTGCTCGTCCTGCCGCGGGTCGTCACCGATGAGGCCACGGCCGCCGTGGCCGAGCTGGACCTCGCCGGCGAGGCGAGCCGCGGCCACGAGCTGACCTGGGACCAGACGGCTCGTACCTGGCGGATCCACGACAGGCCGGCGCCGCGTCTGCGGTGACGGCACATCGGCCGCCGCACGGGCTGGCGGGCAACGCGACGCATGCAACTGCCGCCGATTTGTCGCACTCCGGCCCTTCGAATAGTATTCGAAAATCTGGCTATTGACCGTCAACTTGGAACATATCCCCATCATCCGCTTGCCCCGCGAAAAAGCGTCGCGATGGCATGCCGAGCACTGACCACATGCGCTTCGCCTCGCATGCCGCCACGTACTGTGGGCGTTTTTGATTTATCGGCAAGGGTATGCACGATCCGAACACGATAGATGGCTACGAGAAGAACCTAGAGGTCGCTATGCAGATAGCCGAGTCCGCCGCACTCCTGGCCGCGGCGGTGGGGACCGTCATGCTGGGGGCGGGCAGCGCAGAGGCGAAAAGTCTGGACTTCGAACAGACTTTTGGCAAATTCAGTGAGCGCGTTGACGCTTCGCCCGCGGACGGATGCGACGTGGTCTCCCTCGACTCCCTCTCGCCCTCGAGCATGGGGAACATGGTGATCATGCCCATCAGCAGGCCGAACGTCACCTGCACTACGCTACCCAGACGCCGGAATCCGCGGGCGGTGGCCGTACAGCACGACAAGTCCAATCTCAATTTGCACCTCAACGACCACCATCATCATGGAGGACTCGGCGTCAACCGCGATGACGACTGAAAGCGGTGTCGCCCGTTGCCTCGACAAGGACCGCACGAATAACGACTGAAAAGACACCAAGGCGACCGTATCGGTTCCGACACCCCCACTGAAGAGTGTTTTGCAATTGCCCATAAGGGGTATGCACGATGGACGCGAGGATGACCCGGAGATCATTACACGGCCCGTCGACTCCGCACACTCCTGTCCGCGGCGTTGCACCTCATAACGCGATTGTGCGATTACGTTATCGGGAGTTCTGTGCGGATGCCTGAGCCGAGAAGCATTCCGGCGCTGATCCACCAGGCGTGGAGGGACGGGGATGTACCCTCCCGATGGCGCGACTGGGCAAGGTCGTGGAAGCGGCATCACCCGGGATGGGACTACCGGCTGTGGACCGACGCGGACAGCCGCTCCTTTCTCGAGGAGCACTATCCGTGGTTTCTTCCGATCTACGACGGCTACCCCAATCCGGTCATGCGAGCCGATGCCATCCGGTATTTCCTGCTCGACCACTTCGGCGGGGTGTACGCCGACCTGGATGTCGAGTGCCTGCGGCCCGTGGACGAGATGCTCGCCGGCCGCGACCTTGTGTTCGGGTGCGAGCCGTCGGTGCACGCTCGCCTGCCTCCGGCACGCCGGCGGGGTCTGGGGCGCATCGTGGGCAACGCGTTCATCGCGTCGAGGCCGGGGCACCCGTTCTGGGCGCACGCGCATCGGGAGCTGGTCCGCACCCACCGTCTGCCCAACGCTCTCGATGTGTCGGGCCCCTTCTTCCTCACGCGCGCGTTGGAGAGCGCCCCGGAGCCCGACTCGATCGCCGTGGTGGGCTCGGCATCGCTCTATCCCAAGGTGAGCCCGTATGCGAACCAGCTGTTCGCGCCGCGTGAGGCCGATCTGGACCATGCCTGTGCCGTACACCATGGGGCCGGGAGCTGGGCCACGGAGGAGTCCTGGGCGCCGCGGCCCTCATCGGACCGGAGGGTGAGGTTCTGGGCCAGTCAGGGCCTGTGTCCCCTCGCCGACGGGGCCTTCGGCCTGGACGAGCAGCGCCGCCGCTGGGCCGACGGTGCACTGGCACCGCCGGTGTCCTGTCTGATGGTGACGAAGGACCGCCCGTCCTTCGCCGAGCGAGCGATCCGGTGTTTCCTTGCCCAGACCTATCCGAACAAAGAGCTGGTCGTGGTGGACGATGGGGCGAGCGACGCCCTGGAAGTCCACGTTCGTGGTCTCGGCGATGCGCGAATCCACTTCCATCGGCTCCCCCCGGAGGGGCGACCGCTCGGAGAGCTGCGCAATATCGCAGTGGAGTACGCGACCGGGACGTACGTGTGCCAGTGGGACGACGACGATCTGTACGATCCGGAGCGAGTCGAGGTGCAGATGACGGCCCTCCTCGCGCTCGGCGCCGAGGCATGTTTCCTCGCGCGGCAGCGACTGTGGCGGCCCGCCCGCCGCGAGCTGGCCATCTCTCATGTGCGCGTGTGGGAGGGAACCATGGTCTGCGCGAAGGACGTGCTCCCGCGCTACCCGGCGCAGCGCCGGGGTGAAGACACTCCCGTCGCGGCTCACATCATCAGCGGCAATCGGGTCGTCTCCGTGGACGTACCGGAACTCTGCACCTATGTGTGCCACGAGGACAACACCTTCGGCCCCGCCCATTTCCAACGCATCTTCGATGCCGCGCCCCAGGTGTGGCGCGGCGACGACTACGCCGAGCAGGTCCTGACGATGGCGGCGCGGCTTCCGCTCGCCCCTGCCGACCTCATCGACGCCGAGGCCGAAGCGGGTACGGACACGGGCGCCGGTGCGAATACGAGCACCGGCATGTGCGCGAGTGCGGATCCCCGCGCCGCGACCGACACCGACGCTCTTCGGAACCACCGCGCGCAGTGGGTGATCAGCGAGCCGGATCCACCGCCCGTACGCGAGCGTCCTTCGGTCCTGGTGCTCACCCCGGTCAAGGACGCGGCCGGGTTCCTGCCCGGTTATCTGGACAACCTGCGCGGCCTGGACTATCCGCACGAGGCGATCTCCCTTGGCCTGCTCGAGGGCGACAGCCAAGACGACACCTGGGACGTGCTCCAGCGCGCGCGGCCTGAACTCGAGCAGCGATACCACCGCCTGACGCTCGTGCGCCAGCATGCCGGAGTCCGCCTGCCCGGGCAGCGCTGGGAGCCCGGCGTCCAGCGGGAACGCAGGTCCACACTGGCCCGGATCCGCAACCATCTGCTGTCGCGCGCCCTCCGGGACGAGGAGTGGGTGCTCTGGATCGATGTCGACGTGACCAGCTACCCACCCGACCTCATCCAACGGCTGCTGGCGGCACGCAAGGACATCGTCGTGCCGCACTGCGTCAGCGAGCCGGGCGGGCCCACGTACGACCTCAACACCTTTCTCCTGCGGCCGGACGCCGGTGCCCTGAACTGGAATCAGTGGCTCCGCGACGGCATCCTGCAGCCCCCGCGGGGATTCGGCAGGGCCTATCTCGACGAGCTCGGCGCGTACGAACTCGTCCGCATCGACTCGGTCGGGGGCACAGTGCTGCTGGTACGGGCGGACCTGCACCGTGCGGGTCTGGTGTTTCCCCCGATCCCCTACCAGCATCTCGTGGAGACCGAGGGGCTTGCGGCCATGGCCAAGGATATGGATACGACGTGCTGGGCGTTGCCCGGGCTCGAAGTCGTACACCCCCACCACTGGTCGACCTCGCTCAGCGAACCGGCCACACCGATCGCCTGAAGAGGTGCGTCGTCAAGCAAGGGCCGCCCCCACTCACGCCCGAAGCGAAGGACCATCAATGCCCGACGCGAAGGACCAGGAATGAGTGACGGACGCGAACCCGAAGTCTCGGTGATCATCCCGTGCCACGACTACGGCTGCTACCTGCCCCAGGCACTGGACAGTGTGCTCGGGCAGACGTTCGGCGACTGGGAGATCGTAATCGTCGACGACGGCAGCACCGATGACTCCGCGGCGGTGGCCCAGGACTACATCGACCGCCATCCCGGCCAGCGCATCCGGCTGCTCCGCCAGGCCAACGCCGGAGTCTCCGCCGCACGCAACGCCGGCATCGCCACCGCGATGGGCCGCTACATCCTGCCCCTGGACGCCGACGACGCGCTCGCCCCCGCCATGCTGGAGAAGACGGCCGCGGCACTCGACTCCGAGCCCGGCATCACCATCGTCTCCACCGACCTGTTCGTCTTCACCGACGCCGAAGACCTTCCGCCCCAGGTGCTCGCCCTTCCGCCCTACGACAAGGAACTGCTGCTCCAGCGGCTGATCATGTTCTACTGCTCGCTCTACCGCCGCGAGGCATGGGAGGTCGTCGGCGGCTACGACGAGGGCATGAGAGCCGGCGAGGACTGGGACTTTTGGATCGGCTGCGCTGAGCGAGGATTCCAGGCTCACCACATTCCCGAGCCGCTGGTCGGGATACGCAACAAGGACACCGGCCTTCACGTGGAGGCTGCCGAGAACGATCTCGCCGTCCGGGCCCGGATCGTGGCCAACCATCCCGCGATGTTCAAGCCCCTCACCCAGGCATGGGCACAAGCCTTGCTCCAACAGGGACAGGACGCCTGCCGGCGAGATGCGAGGGTGCCCGACGAGATCCTCAGCCGAGCCGGCGAGATGGACCAGTTTCTTCGCGTCGTCATGAACCTCCAGCGCATGGCGCGCCGGCAGTATTACGACATCCAGCGCCTGGAGAAGGCCCTTACGGACGAACCCACACCGAGTTGAGGCGAGCCGAGCCGCCTGCGCGGATGAGGACGGCAACGCAGGCATGATGCGGCATCATGCGCGAACCAGCCGGATGAGTGCCGATCGCTCTTTTACTCGGCCAACCGCTCGGCGTCTTCGCCGCCGATGTACGCGGCCTCGACGCAATCCGCACCCTGGGCGCTGTTTCGGCTGCTCTCTGACCAGTAAATTGGCGTCATTCACTGGCCTCCATGTATATCTTAATCAGCTCCCGAGATTGATTCTCAGGAAGTGCATGAGCACCAATCCGGTCATACTGCACAGCAAGGCCCCGCACTTCAGAAGCGGAGACCGCGAGCCTGCCACCGAACTGCGCTTCGGAATAGGCGACGTCACCCAGCTCGTGGTAGAAGATCTTGAACGAGCCGCCTAACCAGCATGGAGACCGGCCGATCGGGGCCTCGCTCGGATTGAGATATTAGGCTGGTGGCCTCCTCCAAAAGTCGAGCGAGTTGCTTCCGCATCACCTCGGGATCGTTCGCCGAGCGGTCAATGGCACCCTCGTCGAGAAGGGACCACAACGTCGGTGGGTCCGCCCGCTCCAAGATCGCTCAACCCCAACTGGATGAGGCAGCACGCTGAGACTGAAAGCCGGGGCCAAGGAGGTCAAGAGCTTTGAGGCCCCAGGCGAGGGTGCCGCTCACAGGAGACCAATGGCCTCGCGGACCCCGAGGGGTCGCGGAAACGGCAGACGGTACTCGTGGGGGCGGAGAGGGAACCGTGCGGGCCCGGGGGCGGCCCGCACGGTCATCGTTGGGTCAGGTCATCGTCGGGTCAGTTGCAGGTGTGGTCGGGTTTCAGGGCGAAGTTCGCCGTGGTCGTGGCCAGTTTGGCGATCTTGACGGACCTGGTCTGCGGCGCCCAGCCGTCCTTGGCCGCGATCAGGGTGAGCGGGTTGTTGCGGGTGTCGAGCCACAGCACGTACTGACCGTTCTTGTCGGTCTTGAGCGTGTAGCTCGCCGTCCACGAGTCGATCTGCACGGTCGCCCCGGTCAGCGGTGCCGGGGTGCCGGTGCAGCCGGCGCCCGTCACCGTTCCGGTGATCTTGCCCCAGGTCTTCGGCGGGTTCACCGTGAGCGTCACCGGGACGGCCAGGCCCCCGTACGGGGTCTTGGCGCCGATGGTGACCTGCGCGGTGAACGTGCCCGGCTGGGTGATCGTGTCGATGTCCGCGTTGACCGAGATGTTGACCTTGGCGGTACCGCCCGCCTTGATCGTCACCTCCGACTTGTCCTCCGACAGCCACGGGACGTCGCCGCCCGCGGCGTCACACTGGTCGTAGCCCGGCAGCTGCTCGCTGTTCTTCGCCGGGTTGAAGCCGCCGGTCGAACCTCCGATCTTGTAGAAACCACAGGCGGCGGCACCGCGGTAGAGGGTGTTGTTGGAGTTGGGCAGCGCGGTCCAGGTGTTCGCGTCCGGGTCGTAGGCGAAGCCCTGGTTGGTGAGCGTGCTGTTGCCGTTGGTCACGCCGCCCGAGACGAGCAGCTGGCCGTTGGCCGTCGACGAGCCCATCGCCCACAGGTCGATCGGCAGGTCGGCGACGGCGCTCCAGCTGTCGGACGACGCGTCGTAGGCGTAGGCGTGCTTGGACGACGCCGAACCCGCGGTGCCGCCGGCGCAGACCACCTCGTCGCCGAGGCCGCCGCAGGCGAGCCAGGCGGTCGCCTCGGGGTACGCGTGCGCCGAGCTCCAGGAGTTCGACGCCGGGTCGTACACCTGCACGCCCGTCTCACCGCAGGCGTCGGTGCAGCCGCCGACCAGGTAGATCTTGCCGTCGGCCACGGTCACTCCCGCGCCGGCGTACGGCTTGGGATTGTCGGCCCCGGTCGTCCAGGTGTTGGCGGCCGGGTCGTAGATCTCCGTCTTGGCGACCGTGTCTCCGGAGTCGGACCAGCCGCCGAAGACGTACAGCTTGCCGTCCACCGCGGCGACCTGGGGAGCCTCGCGACCGGTGCTCATGTTCGCGATGGGGCTCCACGCCTGGGCACCGGGGTCGTAGACGTAGCCCTTGGCGCTGGTGGCCAGGCCCTCGATACCGCCGACCGAGTAGACCTTGCCGTCGATCGTCGCGGCGCCGTTGTCCATCTGCGCCATGGGGTAGTCGGCGACCGTGGTCCACGGCGGCGCGTACGGCGCCGCGGCGGACGCGGCGGCGGCCTTCGCCTTGGCCTTGGCGTCCAGCTTGCCGGGCTGGAACCGCCCGGACGAGTAGTCTCCCTTCACCTTCTGCAGCGGGGCGCCCTTCGCGGCGGGCTGGTAGGTGCCCGTCCGCTCACCGATCTTGGCGGTGACCGGGGCGGTGCCGGTGTTCTTCAGGGTCACGGTCTGAGCGGCCTGTCCCTGCCAGGCGACCGTCTTGGTGACCGAACTCGGAGTGATCGTGATCCGGGGTGCGGCGAGCGAGAAGGCTCCCTCCGTCGCCCAGTTCGCGGCCACGTTCACGGTGGCGTCCTGGGACGTGTAGCTCGACGCGGCGGCGGTGAACCTGTGGCTTCCGGTGGCCGAGGAGTACAGCCAGTAGAAGCCGTCGCCCAGGTTCGGGTCGTCCGGCGTCGCGGCCGAGGTGGCCCGCTCCGACGGCTGGTCGGCCGAGGTGACCGAAGCGCCGTTCACGCCGGTTCCGGTGTTCTTGTCCAGGATCTGGCCGACGACCAGGCCGCCCGATGTGGGGTCACAGCTGCGGCTGCCGAAGAAGACGTCGTCGACCTGCCACCACCAGCTGAACTTACCGGTGTAGTGGAACCGCACCTGGACCGCGCTCTTGTTCGCCGCGGCGGACAGGTCCACGGACTCGGTCCGCGGCCCGCGAGCGCTGTCACTGGCGTGGTGCCAGACGTTGCTCCAGGTCTGGCCGCCGTCGACGCTGTAGTCGACCTCCGCCACCGATGAGCTGATGCCGTAGTAGTCGGTGCGGAAGGACAGGTACGGGTGGGCCTTCCCGCTGAAGTCGACGGCGGGGCTGATCAGCGAGCTGTCCTGCGTGCCGCCGTTGCCGTACTTGTCACTGTCGATGTTGGCGAAACCGCCGGACCCTCCGGTGTGGTTGGTCCGGTTGCCGGGGTCGGTGAAGACCCAGGTCTGACCGTTGCCGGCCTTGTCGTCGACGGTCCACCCGCTCGGCGCGGTGGTGCCGTCGAACGACTGCGTGGTGCCGCCGTCGTAGTGGTAGGTGTAGCCGGCCGCGCTGCAGGTCGTCTGGTCGACGGCGACGTCGACGTCCTTGTTGACGTCCGACGACCCGACCGTGACGTCCGCCGCGCCCTGCGTGTAGCCCGGGTAGAGCGCGTCGACCTGCAGCGAGTAGGTGTCACCGACGGGCACGCTGATGCTGTAGCGGCCGGTCTTCGGGTCGGTGTAGGCGACCGCCGTCGGTTCGCCCTTGACCCGTACGGTCGCGTACAGCGGCCAGCCGTGGCCCGAGCCGTCGCGTACGGTGCCGGTGACGTTGACGCTCGCCTTCGCGGTCAGCGCGAAGTTCTCGGTCACCGTCTGGCCGTTCTCGACCGCGACGCCGGAGACGCTCTTGGAGGTGTATCCGAACTTGCTCGCGGTGACGTCGTACGTCCCGGCCGGAACGCTCAGGGAATAGTGGCCCTGACCGTCCGTCGTGGTGGTGGTGTCGCCGACGCTGACCTTTGCCTCCGCCAGGGCGTTGGTGCCGTCGGTGACCGTTCCGGACACGATGCCGCGCGGGCCGGAGTGGAACGCCCCGGTGCCGTTGGGCGTGCCGAGCCCGGTCGGGCCGTCGTAGCCGCTGCCGGCCTTGCACAGGTACGCCGGGTCACAGCTGCCGTTGCTGCCCGAGGTGACGTCGTTGAGGTCGGAGGTCTGGTCGTAGGGGAAGGAGTTGGGCGACGATCCGGCCGCGGGCGTACCGCCGAGCGCGTAGACCGACGCGATGATCGGGGCGGAGGCGCTGGTGCCGCCGTAGACGTGCCAGCCGCCGTAGTAGACCGCGACGCCGGTGTTCGGGTCGGCCACCGCGGAGACGTCCGCGACCGAGCGACGCGAGCAGCCGGAGTCCGTCTGGAACGAGGGCTTGGTCTCGTACGCGGAGCAGCCGCTGCCGGCCCCGCTCCACGCCGCCTCGGTCCAGCCGCGCGGGCTGGAGGTGTCCTTGGCGAGCGACGTGCCGCCGACCGCCGTGACGTACGGGGACACGGCCGGGTAGCTGGTCCCGTACCCGTCGTCGCCGGTGCTGGCGGTGATGGCGACGCCGGGGTGGTGGAAGAAGGAGTCATCGTACTGGGTCTCGTCGGATCCCTCGCCGCCGCCGTAGCTGTTGGAGACGTACTTGGCGCCCTGGGCGACGGCCTGGTTCACGGCCGCGCCGAGGTTGTCCATGTAGTTGTCGTCCGCCTCGACGAGGAGGATGTCGCAGCTCGGGCAGATCGCGCTGACCATGTCGACGTCCAGCGAGATCTCCCCGGACCAACCGGCGTCGGGCGGCGGATAGCTCGTCCCGCCACGCTGGTCGATCTTCTTGAAGCAGCCGTTCGCCGTCGTGCACGGCGGCAGGCCGTACTGCTGCCGGTAGACCGCCAGGTCGCTCTCCGCGCTCGGGTCGTCGAACGCGTCGACGATGGCGACCGTCTGGCCCGCCCCGCCCGAGGGCAGGTTGTAGGCGCTGAGCAGGTCCGCCGGGCCGAAGCCGGCGGGCGCGTCGGCCGGCTGGACACCCTTGGGCCCGATCACGTCGTCACGGACCACGGACAGACAGGACGCCTGACCGGCCTTCTCGGGCTCGGCGCAGACGTTGTGGGTCGGGTGCTGGCCGGCCGAGGTCGGACTGGTGGCCTTGGAACGGGGAACGGGTGTCTTGGTGGACGCGCTGGCTGCGGCGGGTACGGCGATCACCGTGGCCACCGCGACGGCGAGCGCCAGCAGCAAGGCGCTCAGTCGCCTCGCCGCGGGATCGGCCGCGGCGAGGACAGACACGCGGCGGGTACGCCGCGTCCCGGGGGGTTGGGGCATGCAAGCCTTCCTCAGCGGGGGGGATCGAGACCCGATAGGGGTCACTGAACAAGCCGATATTGACTCAAGGCTTGACTATGATCACCGTCCGCATGTGGCCGTCACGTTATGACTGGAGGTCTTGCGGAAACTGACAGGTGACTTACAAAAACCGGTCCTGCGACATTCAGTAACGATTTACGGCCTTCGGCACACGCTCCGTGTTAGCGCTAGCGACAACCTCTACAAGAATCGGGGTGCCATTTTTGAGCAAAATTTCGGAGTGTGCCGGTGAATGGCCGATTACGCACCGAGCAGGCGCCGGACCTCGGTGGGGGTGCGGCCGAGCTCGGCGCGTACGGCACGGCAGAGGTGAGCCTGGTCGGCGAAGCCGAGGTCGGCGGCGATGCCGGCGAGGTGGCCCGCGCCCTGTTCGATGCGGTCGAGCGCGCGGGTCACGCGGATCCGGTTGCGGTAGCGGGTGAGGCTCGTGCCCGTCTCGCGCTGGAACACCCGGCTCAGGTGGCTGGGCGACACGCCGAGCAGCCGGGCCAGCGGGATCAGCCCGCCGGCCTCGGGATGGTCCGCCAGCAGCGCCTCACGCGCGTCGTCGGCCAGCGCCCGCGTGCCCACGCGGTGCGGGGCGGGGCTCCCGGGCACCCGCAGCAGCCCGTCGAGCAGGCCGACGAGCTGCTCGGCCATGCCGAACGCGGCGTCGGGAGCGGCGCGCAGCAGCCGCCGGTGCGCGAGCTGGAGCCGCCCGTCGAGGTACACCGGCGCCGAGGCCGGCCGCCGCCGGTCGTCGCCGGCCACCGACCGCCACAGGGCCGGTGAGAACGTCACCGCGGTGCAGACGTCGCCCCCGGCCGGGTGGGCGAAGCTCGCCACGTCGCCGGGCACCTGGAGGTAGCCGGCGGTGGGGTCGGCGAGAGCGTCACGCCCCTCCGAACGCAGCCGGAACCGCCCGGAGCGTACGAGCACCACCTGATGCCGCCCGGCCGGCTCGGGCGGCGACCAGCCGTGCCGGTGCCCCGCGCAACGGACCGCCGCGACCGAGAAATCCGGTCCGTCGGCGAGCGAAACCCTGGACAGCACACCGTAACCCTAGTGACGCCCGCCGCCATTTCCCCGCGCGAGCGGCCAAGGCGCGAGAGAGCAAGAATCGTCAAGCCACCGCCCGCCACGAACGCGCAGACTGCCCGAGGTCGTCTTGGGAGGGCGCATGCGTCGCGGGTCACTTGTCGTTCTGCTGACCGGGCAGGTCATGGTGTCGATGGACGGATCGATCGTCACCGTCGCGCTGCCGCACATCCGCGCCGGACTGCACGCCTCGGGAGCGCTGCTGCAGCTGGTCACCGGCGGCTACATCCTCGCCATGGCGGTGCTCGTGGTCACCGGGGCGAGGCTCGGCGACCTGTACGGGCACCGCCGGGTGTTCCGCCGCGGCCTCGCCGGGTTCACCGCCGCCTCGCTGGCCTGCGGGCTCGCACCGGACGGCCCGGCGCTCGTGGCGGCGCGGTTCGCGCAGGGCGGCTCGGCGGCGCTCGTGCTGCCGCAGGTGCTGTCCCTCATCCAGCTCGGCTTCTCCGGGCCGGCCCGGGCACGGGCCCTCGGCCTGTACTCGATGGTGCTCGCGCTGGGAGTGGCGATCGGGCAGATCGCCGGCGGCGTCATCGTGAGCGCGGCGGGCTGGCGCCCGGTGTTCCTGCTCAACGTGCCCGTCGGCGCGGTGCTGATCGCCGTCGGCGGGTCGCTGCCGGGTGGGCGGGAGCGGGTACGGTCGCGGCTCGACGTCCCCGGGGTGCTGATCCTGTCCACCGCGATGACGGCCGTGGTGGTGCCGCTGGTGTTCGGCCGGGAAGAGGGCCTGCCGCCGTGGACCTGGGTGTGCCTGGCCGCCGGATGCGCGGGCCTGGCCGTCTTCGCGTGGCACGAGCGACGCGCGGCGAGCCCGCTGCTGGACCTCGGCGTACTGCGCGCGCCGGGTGTCGCGCCGGGGCTGTTCGCGGCGTGCGCCGTGATGGGCGCCTACGCGGGCCTGATCTTCGCCCTCGCCCTCCACCTGCAGAGCGGCCTGGCCCTGTCGCCGCTGGCCGCGGGTCTGGCCTTCCTGCCCTACACCGTCGGCTTCGCGGCCGCCGGGCTGTCCTGGCCTCGCCTGCCGGCGCACGGCCGCCTGCCGGTCGCCGGGCTGCTGGTGTTCGCCGTGGCGGCCCCGCTCGTCGCCGTGGCGGTGCGGCACGGCTGGTCCCCGCTCGCGATCCCGCTGCTGGTGGTGGCCGGGGCGGGTCACGCGGCGGGCTTCAGCCCGCTCGTCGAGCGGCTCGCCGCCACGGCCGGCCCGGCGCGCGCGTCCGCGGTGTCGGCGCTGACCAACACGGGCACGCTGCTCGCGAACGTCCTGGCCATCGCGACGCTGGGCGGCGTCTATCTGGGCGCGCGGACCTCAGCCCAGGGGCTCACCCAGGTGACCGTGCTGCTCGCCGCGCTGCTGGGCGTCGCGGCCGCCGGAGCGTGGCGTACGGTCGCGGTCTCACGACCGGTGTCCGCGACCCCGGACGTGGCGCTCGCTCGAGGCCCAGGTCCTCGAGCGAGAAGACGAATCGGTAGTCGAGCCCGGTCTCGGTGAAGTTCTCCGACGCGCCCCGGTCGACCACCGAGGCGACCCCGGCCACCTCGACACCGGCCTCGCGGAGCGCCCGCACCGCGGCGAGGGGACTGCGTCCGGTCGTGGTGGTGTCGTCGACGACGAGTACCCGCCTGCCCTCGACGGAGGGACCCTCGATCCGTCGCTGCAGACCGTGCAGCTTGGGGCTCTTGCGCACCGAGAAGCCGTCCAGCCTCCGCCCCCGCCCTTCGGCCGCATGCAGCACCGCGCAGGCCACGGGGTCGACGCCGAAGGTCAACCCGCCCACCGCGTCGTAGTCCCAGTCACCGGTCAGTTCGAGAATCGTCTCTCCGACGAGCCGGGCGCCCCGGTGGTGGAGAGAGATACGGCGCATGTCTAACCTTGCCCGCCACGTGACCCGTATCGGCCGGCACCGACGCTCCGCCAGGGCGGCACAGCGGCCGGGCGACGGCGCGCCACGACGCTCGGGGCCGCTGAAGTGCGGCGTTCGCCGTAAGCTCGGGGCATGACACAGTACGTGCTCACGCTGTCCTGCCCCGACCGGCCGGGCATCGTGGCCGCGGTGTCCGGCGTGCTGGCCGAGCGCGACTGCAACATCGTGGAGAGCCAGCAGTTCGGCGACCGGGGCACCGGCCGGTTCTTCCTGCGCACGCAGTTCGACGCGCCGGACGGCCTGGGCGACGCGCTCACCGAGGCGTTCGCCGCCCTGGCCCCCGAGTTCGGCCTCGACTGGCGCCTGCACGACCTCGCGCGGCGCACCCGGGTGCTGATCCTGGTCTCCAAGCACGGTCACTGCCTCAACGACCTGCTCTACCGCCACCGCTCCGGCCTGCTCGGCATCGACGTCGTCGCGGTCGCCTCCAACCACCCCGACATGCGGCCGCTGACCCAGTCGTACGGCATCGACTACCACCACCTGCCGGTCACCGCGGACAACCGCGCGGCACAGGAGGCGGAGATCCTCGCGCTGGTCGAGCACTACGGAGCCGACCTCGTCGTCCTCGCGCGCTACATGCAGATCCTGTCCGACGACCTGTGCGCGAAGCTGCCCGGCCGGATCATCAACATCCACCACTCCTTCCTGCCGAGCTTCAAGGGCGCCAAGCCGTACCACCAGGCCCACGAACGCGGGGTGAAGCTCATCGGCGCCACCGCGCACTACGTGACCCCGCACCTGGACGAGGGGCCGATCATCGAGCAGGAGGTCGCCCGCGTCGACCACACGCACGGGCCGGAGGAGCTCATGGCGGTCGGCCGCGACATGGAGTGCCTGGCGCTGGCCCGCGCGGTCCGCTGGCACGCCGAGCACCGCGTACTGATCAACGCCGACCGGACCGTGGTGCTCCGCTGACCTGTCGTCCGCGACCTCGCATCACGCAGCGTGGTTCAATGCCACGGTGCGTGATCGAGGTGACCAGACGAACGACCGCTCCCGTGCCTGCCGCGCGGCGGTGCGCGCGTTCCGCCCGCGACGGGTGCTGTCGGCGAGCCTGGCCGCCTCGCTGCTGACCGCCGCCGGGGCGTCCGTCGCCATCCACGTCATCTCCCGCCGGTTCGGCCACCCGGTCCTGCGTCCGGAGCTCACCGCGCGGCTCACGCGGCTGACCTGGGACGACCCGGCCGTCGCCGCCGCCGGTGGCGGCCTGACGCTGGCCGGGCTGCTGTTCGTGCTGGCCGCGGTGCTGCCCGGCCGTACGGGCACGGCGCCGCTGGCCGGCGACGACCCGAGGTTCGTCATGGGCCTGCGCCGCGCGTCGTTGCGCGCGGACCTGCACGCCAGCGTGCTGGGCGTGCCCGGCGTGGACGCCGCGACCGTACGCCTGCGGGGGCGGCTGCGGCCACGGGCGGAGATCCGCGCGGTCACCGGGTTCACCGACCACGGGAACCTCGGCGAACAGGTGGCCGACGCCGTACGCGACCGGCTGGAGGAGCTCGACCCCGTACGCGTGCCCGAGGTGGCGGTACGCGTCTCCGAGCGTAAGGACTGATCGGATGTTCAACCGCGTCTGGCTGGCGCTGACCGGCCTGGTGCTCCTGGGCGGCGGCGGCGCGACACTGGCCGCCGGGTTGGTGCGGGCGGGCCGTCCGCTCGTCACCGCCGCGACGTCACGGTGGGTGGCGGCGCATCCCTGGTTCTGGCCCGCCGTCGCCGGCGGCTCCCTGGCCGTCGCGATGCTGGGCAGCGTGTGGCTGGCCGCGCAGTGGCGGTGCCGCACGCTGCGGCGGCTCGCGATGGGCGACGCCCGCGCGGGGGCGACCCGCCTGGCGGCGCGCGTGGCGATCCGCGCCATCGCGGCCGACGTGACCTCCTACCCCGGGGTGCGGCGGGTGCGCCCGCGGCTGTCCGGCAGCGCCCGGCGGCCCGCGATGCGGGTCCGGGTGATGTGCGACGCGGACGCCGACCTCGGCGAACTCGCGTGGCGCATCCGCGACGACGCGATGACCCGCCTGCGCACGACGCTGGGCCGCGCCGACCTCGGCGGTGTGATCGACTTCCGGGTCAAGCGTGATGACCTTGATGGGGGGCGCCGCGTACTCTGAGGATTCATGTCCTCTTTGCGTGCCGCCGCCGGCGACCTCCACGACGACCTCGTACGCCTCCGCCGTGACCTGCACCGCGAACCCGAGCTGGGGCTCGACCTGCCGCGCACTCAGGAGAAGGTGCTCGCCGCCCTGGAGGGGCTGCCGCTGGAGATCACGACCGGGACGGCGCTGTCCTCGGTGACCGCGGTGCTGCGCGGCTCGTCGCCCGGCCCGGTCGTGCTGCTGCGCGGCGACATGGACGCGCTGCCGCTCACCGAGCGCTCCGGCGTGCCGTACGCCTCGCAGATCCCGGGCCGGATGCACGCCTGCGGGCACGACCTGCACACCGCGATGCTGGCCGGCGCGGCCCGGCTGCTCGCCGAGCGGTCGTTCACGGGCAGCGTCGTCTTCATGTTCCAGCCCGGCGAGGAGGGCAACGGCGGCGCGAAGATCATGATCGAGGAGGGCCTGCTGGACGCGGCCGGAGCGCGGCCCGTCGCGGCGTACGGGCTGCACGTGACCTCGTCGATCATGCCGGCCGGGACGTTCGTCACCCGGCGCGGCCCGCTGATGGCCGCCGCCGACCAGATGCGCGTGACCGTACGCGGCGCGGGCGGCCACGGGTCCCAGCCCCACCTGGCGAAGGACCCGATCCCGGCCGCGAGCGAGATCGTGACGGCGCTGCAGACGTTCGCGACCCGCAGGTTCGACGCGTTCGACCCGGTCGTGATCACGGTCGGCAGCATCAACGCGGGCACGGCTCCCAACATCATTCCCGACGAGGCGCAGCTCGGCCTGACCATCCGGTCCTTCTCCCCCGCGGCCCGCGCCCGCGTCACCGAGGGCGTACGGGAGCTGATCGGCGGCATCGCGGCCGCCCACGGGCTCACCGCCGAACTCGACCACGAGATGGGCTACCCGGTGACGGTCAACGACGCGGCCGAGACGGAGTTCGCGGCCGGTGTGGTCGCGGACCTGTACGGGCCGGAGCGCTTCGTCTGGGTGCCGAACCCGATGACCACGGCGGAGGACTTCTCCTACGTCCTGGAGGAGGTGCCGGGGGCCTTCGTCTTCCTCGGCGCGTGCCCGCCCGACCGCGACCCGAGCACGGCGCCGTTCAACCACGCCACGACGGCGGTCTTCGACGACGCGGTGCTGCCCGACGGGTCGGCGCTGCTCGCCGAACTCGCCCTGCGCCGCCTCGCCACGGCCGTCTGAGACCCAGCCCGGCCGTATCGGTCGTTTCGGGCCGTCCGCGCGCCTATCATGATCATCCGGTTCTGGAGGGTCGGGTCGGCGTTGGAGGACCAGGGACGTGCGGAGGCTGGTTCTCGCCGCGGGGTTCGCGGTGCTGGTCGGCGGGTGCGGGTCCGCCGCCGAGACGGCCAAGAATCCCCAGCCCAGCGATTCCCGGCCACGCGTGCGCCGGGTGAACGTCGGGGACGCCGTCGTCCTCACCGGCGTGAACGGCGCGAGCGGCACCGGCACGCTGCGGATGGCCGTGAAGGTCAAGAACGTCGTCTCCACGGCCATCGGACGCGGCGCGTTCGAGAAGCCCCGCAAGGGTGAGCGGTTCGCCGCCGTGCGGTTCGTGTTCAAGAACATGGGGGCGGCGCCGTACCACGACAGCCCGACCTTCGGCGCGAAGGTGATCGACTCGGCCGGGCACGGATACGACCCGACCGTCGCGACGGTGTCGGCGGGACCGGGCTTCCCCCGCGTGATGAGCCTGACGCAGGGGCAGGTCCGGAGCGGCTACATCGTCTTCGCCGTACCCAGGGCGGCGAAGATCGTCAGCGTTCGGTACGCACTGAACGCCGGGTACGCCCCCGAGCTGGGCGAATGGCGGGTGCCGCCGAAATCCGCCGTTCGAGGCCGCCCGACCCCGCGCGTCGGGTGATCGCTCCTCACCAGGGGTACGTGCCGCCGTTCTCGTTGAGGAATACGCCCGTGGTCCTCTCGTCGGGCGACAGGACCTGGCGGGCGATGTGGGCCCCGCCCTCGGCGGCGGTCAGCGGCCCGGAGTGGCCGTTCAGGTCGGTCGCGCAGAAGCCGGGAGACAGCGCGTTGACCCTGATCCCGGCGTCGCGGAGCGAGTTGGCGTAGATGAGGGTGATCGCGTTGAGCGCGGCCTTGGAGGAGTTGTAGCCGAGCAGGTTGGCGTACCGCCACAGCGGCGAGTCCGGGGTGCTGAGAAAGTCGACGGTGCCCAGCCCGCTGGAGACGTTGCCGATGTGGCCGGCCGGCGACCTGCGCAGGAGCGGCAGCATGGCGTTGGTCACCGCGACGACGCCGAACACGTTCGTCTCGTAGGTCTCGCGCAGCGCCGTCACCGGCAGCTCGGTCGGCGGGTGCGGCCGGTCGCGGGAGATTCCGGCGTTGTTGACGAGGATGTCCAGGCGGCCGTACTCGGTGTCGATCAGGTCGGTCGCCGCCTTGATCGTTTCGGGGTCGGTCACGTCCAGACGGACGAACCGTACGTCGAGGCCCTGGGCGGCCAGGTCGGCGGCGGCCTCCGTACCCCGGCCGGGGTCCCGGGCGCCGAGCAGGACCGTGTGCCCGGCGCGGGCGATCTCACGTGCGGCGGCGAATCCGATGCCCTTGTTGGCACCGGTGATCAGGACGATCTTGTTGTCCGTTGCGGTGGTCATGCCCTCACCCTGACCTCCGCCCGGCGCGGCCGGGAGAGCACGCCTGAGGCTGGTATCGGCGGTCCCATGGTGGCGGCGGCGCCGGCGCGGCACTCTGGATGAGTGAACGACTTCGACCGGGCGGAACTGGCCGCCTTCCTGCGGAGATGGCGTGCGCGGGTGCAGCCCGCCGACGTCGGCCTGGAGGCCGGCCACCGCCGGCGCACCCCCGGCCTGCGCCGCCAGGAGGTCGCCCAGCTGGCCGGCATGTCGGTGGACTACTACATCCGTCTCGAGCAGGGCCGCGGGCCGCGTCCGTCGCGGCAGATGATCGGCGCGATCGCCCGCGCGCTGCGCCTGTCCGACGACGAACGGGCCCACCTGCACCATCTCGTCGGCGAGGTGCCCGGACCCCCGCCCGGCCCGAGGCGCGACGTCCGGCCCGGTATCGCGCACCTGCTCGACCGGCTCGACGACACTCCCGCGCTCGTCTGCGACGCCAAGTACGACGTCCTCGCGTGGAACGCCATGGCCACCGCCCTGATCGTCGACTTCTCGGCGCTGCCGCCCGGCGAGCGCAACATCATCTGGCGGTTCTTCACGGACGAGTCCGCGCGGGACCGGCACGACGCCGAGGGCGGGCGCCGGTTCGCCCGCGAGTCCGTGGCCGATCTGCGCGCCGCCGCCGCGCGGTACCCCCGGGACGCGGGCATCCGCCGGCTGGTCGACCGGCTCCTGGCCGCGAGCGCGGAGTTCGGTGAGCTGTGGGCCGAACAGGACGTGCAGGTCCGCCGGTCGGCGACCAAACGGCTGCGTCACCCGCTGGTCGGCTGGCTCGACCTGGACTGCGAGGCGCTGCACGACCCGTACCAGGACCAGTGGATCGTGCTCTACACCGCCGCCCCCGGCACCCCGTCACACGAGGCGCTCCGCCTGCTCAAGGTCGTCGGCACGCAGAACCTCACCGCCTCCTGAGACAGGTCCTTTGCGCCTTCAGGCGCGGACGGCCCGGACCGTCATGGTCACCAGGGGCAGGTCGAACTCCCCGGCCGCCTCGGGCGTCGCGCGCAGATACTCCCGGACGCGATCCAGCAGCGCGGCCCGCTCCTCCTCCGGCATCACCAGCACGTGCGAGTGGGTGCCGAGCGTGGCCGCGAGCGAGTCCGGTGTACGCCGTTGGGAGTGGCGGAAGTCCTCCCGCTCCAGCGCGGAGAAGTGAGGACCCAGGTCGAGCCCGGCGACCCTTTCCCGCCGGCGGACGGCCGGCCCACCCCGGGCGATCTCCTGGAACCCGCGGACCCAGGGCACGTCGTCGTCCTCGCGGTTCCACAGGCCGCCGACGACCCCGCCCGGCGTGAGCACGCGCGACATCTCGGGCACGGCGCGGTCGAGGTCGAACCAGTGCATCGCCTGCCCGACCACGACGGCGTCCACCGAGCCGTCGGCCAGCGGGATCCGCTCCGCCGAACCGGCCAGCGCCCGCACGCCGGGCAACGTGCGGCGCAGCTCGGTGAGCATGCCGGTGTCCGGCTCGACCGCGACGACCTCGGCGCCGGTCCGCAGCAGGCTCGCGGTCAGCTTGCCGGTGCCCGCCGCGAGGTCGAGCACCCGCAGCGGCGAACGCCCGGCGACCGGTTCCAGCACCCAGCGGACGGCGGCCTCGGGATAGCCGGGCCGCTCGGCCGCGTACGCGGCGGCCTGAGCCCCGAACGACGAGGCCCGGCGCGCGAGTGTCTCCGGCGTGACATCGGAGGGGTGAGCCATGGCCCCCACGGTAACCACGCCGCAGGGTGACCGCGTCACCGCCGCGCGTACCGGCGGCCGGGCCGATCGTGCCGGTAGCAGGCACCACCGGCCCGCTCGTGCCGCTTGGGCCCGGTATGTTCGGGCGGCCCGGGCCAGCAACAGGCAAAGACCGGCGACATGCCGGTGAACGGCGTCGCCCGCCGTAGGGGTGCCGTCCATACTTCACCGAGCGGACGGGGGCGCGTAACTCGCGCGGCGCGGGGGCGCCTCGAGCGGCGGGCATGATCCCCCCGCCATGTCGCGAACTCGACGGGGAGCCGATCGTTGCCGAAACGCGTCGCCGCCGCGCTGGCACTGGCCGTCGCGGCTCTCATCTCCCATTCCCCGGGCGCGGGCGCGGCCCCGTCGCACACGCCCCACACGCCGCCCGCCCACACATCCCCGGCGCGGCACGTCGTCCTCATCGGCGTTCCCGGTCTCCGGTGGAGCGACGTCGGGCCCTCGGTCACGCCCAACCTGTGGCGTCTCGCCGGCAGCGCCGCGACGGGCCTGCTGTCCGTACGGGCCGTCGGCACCCTGACCTGTCCGGCGGACGGCTGGGTCACGGTCTCGGCGGGGGCCCGGTCGGCCGCCGGGCCGTACTGCCACCGGCCGGTCCACATCACCCGGAGCGCTGCGGGCGCGGTGGTCGGTGAGACGGCGTGGATCCGGCACATCAACGCGGGCTTCGGGCCGGTGGGGCTGCTGGCCGACGCGGTGCACCGGACGGGCGGCTGCGTGAACGCCGTCGGCCCCGGAGCCGCGCTGGCCGCCGCCGACGGCCGGGGGCGCGTCGACACGTACGCCCCGGCGCCCGCCGCGCTGCCGCCGGGCGCGTGGGCCCGCTGCGCGGTCTCGATCGTCGACGCGGGCACGGTCGGCGGCGGCGACCGTGCCTCCGCGGTCCGCCGGGCGGACGCGACGGTCGGGTCGGTGCTCACGCGTCTGGCCGCCGGCACCGGCGTTGTGGTGGCGGGCGTGGCCGACGAGGGCCGTACGCCGCACCTGCGGCTCGTCCTCGCGACCGGCCCGGGGGCCGCGGGCCGGTACCTCGGCTCGGACTCCACCCGGCGCGCGAACATGGTGATCCTGCCCGACCTGACCTCGACGCTGCTCGCCTCGGCGGGAATCCCGGCGCCGGCCGGGCTGATCGGCACGCCGCTGCTGCCGGACACCGTACGGCCCGCGCTCGCCGACTCGGTGGCCGACCTGTCCTCGGAGGACCTCGCGGCGCAGACCCACCGGCGGCTGCTCCCCCGGTTCTTCGCCGGATTCGTGATCAGCCAGGTCCTCCTGTACGCGGCGGCGGCGCTGGCCCTGCGGCACGGATCCCTTCGCCGGCGCCGCCGGATCCTGTCGGCCACGCGCCTGACCGCCCTCGTCGCCGCCGCGGTGCCGGTCTCGACCTACCTGGTCAACCTCGTGCCGTGGTGGCATACGTCGCGGCCGACGTTCTGGCTGGTCGCCGGGATCGTGGCCGCCGACGTGCTCGTGACCGCGCTGGCGATGTGCGGGCCGTGGCGCCGTCACCTCCTCGGCCCCGGGACGGTCATCGCGGCCCTGACCGCCGCCGTGCTGGCGGGCGACCTGCTGACCGGCAACCACCTGCAGCTCAACAGCATGATGGGGTACTCGCCGCTGGTGGGCGGGCGGTACTACGGGATGGGCAACATCGCGTTCGCGGTGCTGGCCACCTCGACCCTGCTCGCGGCGGCCGGGGTCGCCCAGTGGCTCGAACCCCGCGCCGGCCGCCGGGCCGCCGTCGCGGCCGTGCTCGCCATGACCCTGACCGCGGCGCTGCTGGACAGCTGGACCGCGTGGGGCAGCGACTTCGGCGGCCTGGTCGCGTTCGTGCCGGGCCTGGCGACGACCGCGCTGCTGGTGGCCGGGCGGCGGGTGTCGTTCCTGCGGCTCCAGCTCCTGCGCGCGACCGGGATGGCGCTCGTCCTCGGCGTCGCCTGGATCGACTACCTGCGCCCGCCGTCGCGGCAGACGCACATGGGCCGGTTCTTCGGGCAGCTCGTCGACGGTGACTCGCTGCCCTGGCTGGAACGCAAGTTCACCGCGATGGCGCACACGTTCGGCAACCTGACGCTCCTGCCGGTCGTGGTGGTGGGGTTCCTGTTCGTCCTGCTGGTGCTCCACCGGCCGGGGCGGGCCGGCGCCGGCGGCCTGCGGCGCGCGTACGAGCGTGCGCCGATGCTGCGGGCCGGGCTCTCCGGGGCCTTCGTCACCGCCGTGGTGGGCGGGGCGGTGAACGACTCGGGCATCGCGGTGCCCGCGCTGGCGCTGGCCGTCGCCGTACCCCTGGCGCTGGCCGCCGCCGTGGTCGCCCTCCAGGATGCCACCCCGCCACGGCCGAAGGTGAAGGCTTTTCATATTCGCCGGGTTTATGGCACGCTGCGCCTATGACGTTGCGTGAGCGGTACGACGCCGCGACGGCCCACCTGGAACCACCGTTCGCGATCGTCGACCTCGACGCCTTCCACGCGAACGCGGCCGGCCTGGTACGCCGCGCGAGGGGCAAGCCGATCCGGGTGGCGAGCAAGTCGGTGCGCTGCCGCGCGCTGCTCGCGCAGGTCCTCGCCACCGAGGGGTTCGCCGGGATCATGGCGTTCACGCTGCCCGAGGCGCTCTGGCTGGCGTCCGAGGGGCTCAGCGACGACATCCTGGTGGCCTACCCGACCGTCGACCGCAGCGTGCTGACCGAGCTGGCCCGCGACGAGAGAGCGGCGGCGACGGTCACCGTCATGGTCGACTGCGCCGAGCACCTCGACCTGATCGAGGGCATCGCCCGGTCCGCCGGCGGCGACCGGCCGATCCGCGTCTGCATCGACATCGACGCCGCGTGGCGCCCCGCCGGGGGCCGGGTGCGGATCGGCGCGCTGCGCTCCCCCATCCGTACCGCCGAGGAGGCCGCCGCGCTGGCCCGCGACATCGCCCGCCGGCCCACGCTGAGGCTCGTGGGGCTGATGGCCTACGAGTCGCAGATCGCCGGGGTCGGCGACAACCCGCCCGGCAAGCCGTTGTTCTCCCGGGCGGTCCGGTTCGTCCAGGCGCAGTCGCGGGTCGAACTGGCCCGCCGCCGCGCCTCGATCGTCAAGGCGGTCCGGGCCGAGGCGGACCTGGAGTTCGTCAACGGCGGCGGCACCGGCAGCGTGGAGAAGACCGCGGCGGAAGTGGCCGTCACCGAGGTCGCGGCGGGCTCCGGCCTCTACCAGTCGGTCCTGTTCGACCACTACACCAACTTCACCGGCCGTCCGGCGGCGCTGTTCGCCCTGCCCGTCGTACGCCGTCCGGGCCCCGGCGTGGTCACCGTCCTCGGCGGCGGCTATCCCGCGTCGGGCGTCGCCGACCGCAACCGGTTGCCGCAGCCCTTCCTGCCGACCGGGCTGCGGTTCGACTCCAACGAGGGCGCGGGCGAGGTGCAGACACCGCTGGTGGGCAGCGCCGCCGACGGGCTGGAGATCGGCGACCGGGTCTACTTCCGGCATGCGAAGGCCGGCGAGCTGTGCGAGCGCTTCGCCGAGCTCCAGCTGATCGACGGCGACCGGGTCGTCGACACCGTCCCCACCTACCGCGGCGAGGGCAAGACGTTCCTCTGAGAGCCCGCCTGGGAATCCTCCTCGCAGCGGAGCATGGGGTTGTGGCCGCCCGCCCGGCCGGCCTGATCGGTCTGATCGGCCTGCTCGGTCTGAGCGGCCGATGAGCGGCTTGCGCGGGCGCGTATGGTCGTTACCTCAGGCCCGGAGATCCGGTGAGGGAGGCGCCCCATGGGTCAGGTGGAGAACATCGCGGCCCCGCCCGGCCGCGCGCCCGAGCCCCGGCTGCACGACCCCTGCGCCGAGCGCGGCGCGGCCGGTGAGCTGCTGCATCCCGGACACGGCGGGCTCGACGTGTTCCTCGCCGGCACCGTCTTCATGGACATGATCTTCACCGGGCTGCCCGGCCTGCCCCCGCCCGGCACCGAGCTGATCACCGACGGACTCGGGTCGGCCCCCGGCGGCATCGCCAACATCGCGGTCGCGATGAGCCGGCTCGGCCTCAACGTGGGCCTCGCCGCCGCCTTCGGGGACGACATGTTCGGCGCCTACCTGTGGCGCACCCTCTCCGAGCAGGAGGGGGTCGGGCTGGAGCTCTCACGCCGGCTGCCCGGCTGGCCCACGCCCGTCACGGTGTCGCTGGCGTACGACGCCGACCGCAGCATGGTCACCTACCACCGGCCGATGCCGGTGATGCCCGAGGAGCTGATCACGGCCCCGCCCGCCGCGCGCACCTGCTTCCTCGACATCGACCACCCCGTGCCCGACTGGGCGCGGGACATGCGCGGCCAGGGCACGACCGTGGTGGCCGACGTCGGCTGGGACTCCACCGAGACCTGGTCCAGCGACGTGCTCGACCGGCTCGACCAGGTCGACGTGTTCCTGCCCAACGCCATCGAGGCCATGGCCTACACCCGCACCGCGACGCCCGAGCTGGCCCTCGCGGCGCTCAGCGAGCGGGTGCCGGTCGTCGTGGTCAAGCGCGGAGGCGACGGCGCGATCGCGATCGACGGCACCACCGGCGAGCGGGCCGAGGCCGCGGCGCTGCCGGTCGAGGCCCTCGACCCGACCGGGGCCGGCGACGTGTTCGGGGCCGGGTTCGTCTACGGCACGCTCGCGCAGTGGCCGCTGCTCGAACGCCTGCGCTTCGCCAACCTGTGCGCCGGCCTGTCCGTGCGCCACCACAGCGGCTCGCTGGGTTCGCCCTGCTGGGGCGATATCGCCGCGTTCGGCGAGTCCGGTGAGCTGCCCGAGGAGATCCTCCGCGACTACTCGTTCCTCGTGCCGTACATCCCCGACGCGGCCCCGATCAACGTCACGCGCGCCGAGCCCACCGTACGCGGAGCGTGGTGAATGCCTGATGGACCGTTCCCCAGAACCGGTGCGCGTGAGATGAAGATCTTGTAAAAAGGCACCGAAGCCTCGGTTCGGTTGACGAAGGAGCCCCCGCCATGCGGAAACCGATCGTGACCATCGCCGCCATGCTGATCGCCGTGTCCGCCTGCGCCCCCGGTTCGAACAATCCGAAACCGACGCAGAAGCCGCCGAGCGCGGTGCAGACCGACGTCGCCAAGGCCGGGCCGGTCACGCTGACCGTCTGGGACCAGGAGGTCCTCGGCGGCCAGAACGAGCAGATGCAGAAGCTCAACGCCGCCTTCCACGCCAAGTACCCCAACGTCACGATCAAGCGGGTGTCGCGGTCGTTCAGCGACCTGGAGAAGACCCTGCGCCTCGCGCTGTCCGGCGACAACCCGCCCGACGTCGTCGAGGCGAACCAGGGCTACGGCATCATGGCGGCGCTGGTCAAGGCGGGAGCGCTGATCCCCCTCGACCCGTACGACAAGGTCTACGGCTTCCGCAAGCGGTTCCCCGCGGGCGTCTCCCAGCTCAACAGCGTCACCGGCGACGGCAAGACGATCGGCTCCGGCAACCTGTACGGCGTCTCGATGACCGGCGAGGCGGTCGGCATCTACTACAACACCGACAAGCTCGCCAAGCTCGGCATCCAGCCGCCGACGAGCTTCAGCCAGTTCGAGCAGGACCTGGCGCTCGCCAAGAGCAAGGGCGAGACCCCGATCTACTTCGCCAACCTGGAGAAGTTCCCGGCCATCCACGAACTCGGCGTGCTGCTCGGCCAGACCGCCGACAAGGGCGCGCTGCGCAACCTGGTCTTCGGCCAGGGCGGCGCGTGGACCGACCCGCCGGTGGTCCAGGCCGTGCAGAAGCTCGCCGACTGGGCGAAGAACGGCTACCTGCCCCGCACCGCCAACGCCGGCAAGTACAACGACTCGCCGTCGGCGTTCGCGAAGGGCGACGGGGTGTTCCTCATCGGCGGGCCGTGGTTCGCCGCGGACCTGCAGAAGAAGATGGGGGACAAGGTCCGCTTCATGCTCCCGCCACCTCCGCAGGCCGGACAGGCCCAGCCGTCCACGCTGGGCGGCCCCGGCCTGCCGCTGGCGATCACCGCCAAGTCCAAGCACCCCGACGTCGCCGCGGCGTACCTGAACTTCATGACCAGCCCGCAGGCGATGGACGTCGTCGTCCAGACCGGCGGGCTGCCCTCGGCCAAGCCGGCGAGCGCCACGCCGTCCACGCCGGTCGGGCGCGACGTGTTCCAGGCCTACCGGACCGCCAGCGACAAGGACCTCCTCGTCCCGTACCTCGACTACGCCACGACGACGTTCCTGGACACCCTCGGCGGCGCGCTGCAGGAGGTCATCGCGGGCCGTAAGACGCCACAGCAGGGCATGGCCGTCGCCCAGAAGGACTACAGCGGCTTCCTGGCGAAGAAGTGAGCGCGCGGCAGTACTCCCTACCCGGCCGGGAGAAGAGCGGCCGCTCGGCTTCCGGCCGGAAAGAGCGCGCCCGTCCGCCGGGCGAGCCCCGCCGGATCGGTTACCTGTACGTCCTGCCGGCGTTCGTGGTCTATGCGCTGTTCCTGCTGTGGCCGCTGGTGCACGGGGCGTACCTGTCGCTGTTCCACTGGGACGGCCTCACCCTCGGCACGTGGGCGGGGCTGGGCAACTACACCCATGCGTTCGCCGACCCGAGCCTGCGCGGGTCGTTCTGGCACGCCTTCGTCCTGCTGTTCTTCTACGCCGTGCTGCCCTGCTGCATCGCGTTCGTGCTGGTGTCGGTGATGTCGCGCTCGCGCCCGCGCGGCATGACGTTCTTCCGTACGGTCCTGTTCCTGCCGCAGGTCGTGGCGATGGTGGCCGTCGCGGTGGCCTGGCAGTGGATCTACTCCGACCACGGCCCGGTCAACGGCACGCTCCGGTTCTTCGGGCTGGGCGGCCTGACGCGCGGCTGGCTCGGCGACTTCGGCTGGGCGCTGCCGTCGGTCGGCCTGATCGGCACCTGGGTGGAGATCGGGCTGGCCATGGTGCTGTTCCTCGCCGGCGTGCAGAAGATCCCGGTCGAGCTGTACGAGGCGGCGCGCATCGACGGCGCCGGTGCCGTACGGGAGTTCTTCGCCGTCACGCTGCCGGGCCTGCGGCGGGAGCTGGCGGTCGCGCTGACGCTCACGACGGTGGCCGCGCTGCGCAACTTCGACCTGATCTACCTGACGACGAGCGGCGGGCCCGGCGACGCGACCAAGGTGCCCGCCTACGAGGTGTACAACCGCGCGTTCAACACCGGCGAGGTGGGGCTGGCCTGCGCGATCGGCATCACGATCGCGATCATCGTCTTCGTCCTCACCGCCGGGATAACGCGTGTTGTCGAAGGACGTGCATGACCTCTCGTAACGAGCGCCTCGCCACGTACGGGGTCCTGAGCCTGTTCGCGGTCGTGGCCGTCTTCCCGCTGCTCGCGGTCGCGGCGCAGGCGCTGGGCCTGCCACACCTGTCGTTCGGCGCGTTCACCGAGGCCTGGCGGCAAGGGCACTTCGCCCGCTACCTGACCAACAGCGTCATCGTCGTCACGGTGGTGGTCGTGGTCGCGTCGGTGCTGTCGATCCTGGCCGGGTACGCCCTGGGCACCATGGAATTTCGCGGTTCGACCGCTTTGTTCTATGTGTTCCTATTGGGACTGATGGTGCCTTCTGAGGCCATTGTCATCCCGCTGTATTTCGACCTGCGCTCGGCCGGCCTGGACAACACGCTGCCCGGCCTCATGCTCCCGCAGATCGCCCAGTCGGTGTCGTTCGGCGTCTTCTGGATGCGCGCCTACTTCCGCTCCGCGCCGCGCTCGCTGATCGAGGCGGCGCGCATCGACGGGGCTTCGAGCTGGACCACGCTGCGCCGGGTGCTGGTGCCGGTCGGCCGGCCCGCCATCCTCACGATGGTGCTGCTCATCGCCATGTGGACCTGGAACGAGTTCCTGCTCGCCCTGGTGATCGTGAACTCCGACGAGGGCCGGCGCACGGCGCCGCTCGGCCTGTCGATCTTCCAGGGCCAGCACCAGACCGAGTACCAGCTGCTCATGGCCGGGGCCCTGATCGTGGCCACGCCGGTCGTCGTCGTCTACGTTTTCCTCCAACGGCATTTCATCGCGGGCATGCTTTCCGGGGCTGTCAAAGAATGAGTTCGCAACGTACTCTCAGTCGATCGGGAGTGATCGTTTAAGAGGAGTTGGCCTCCATGCGCGGAGGGTTCGGGGCGCCCATGGCGCTCGCCGCCGGTCTGGTCGTCTCGCTGCTGCCCTCGGCCGTCCCGCCGACGTCGCCGCGGCAGCCTTCGGCGCCCGAGTCAAGGCAGGTCAACGCCGCGGCGAGCGCGTACACCGAGGCGTCGCACGCCCGGCCCGCCGTCTTTCCCGCCGCGCCGGCCCTCCGCCGGGCGGTGCCCGGCCGGAACGTTCCCACGTCCACGGCGAGCACGCCCGCGGCCGCCCGCGCCGGCGGACTCGACGTGTTGTTCGTCGGCGCCCACCCCGACGACGAGTCGGGCGACCTGTCCACGTTCGGCCAGTGGAACGAACAGCGCCACCTCCGTACGGGCGTGCTGACCATCACCCGGGGCGAGGGCGGCGGCAACGCGGTCGGCACCGAGGAGGGGCCGGCGCTCGGCCTGCTGCGTGAGGCCGAGGAGCGCAAGGCGGTCGCGAAGGCGGGCATCACCGACATCGACTACCTCGACAAGGTCGACTTCTACTACACCGTCAGCGACGAACTCACCCGCAAGGCGTGGGACCACGACTCCACGATCGCCAAGGTCGTCCGCCTCGTCCGCGAGACGCGGCCCAAGGTGATCGTCACGATGACGCCGTCGCCGATCCCGGGCCAGCACGGCAACCACCAGGAGGCCGGACGGCTCGCGGTCGAGGCGTACTACCTGGCCGCCGACCCCAAGGCCTTCCCCGGGCAGCTCACCAAGGAGCACCTGCACACCTGGCGGGCGGGCCGCCTCCTCCACCAGGAACACCTCGTCAAGAGCGACGCCGGCCCGGCGTGCGAGACGACGTTCACCCCCACCGACCCGTCCGCCGACGTGTACGGCGTCTGGGCCGGGCGCCGGTCGCGGAGCGGCGCGACCTGGGCGCAGGTGGAGGCCGAGGCCGATCGCTTCTACGCGAGCCAGGGCTGGGCCGGCACCCCGGACCCGCCGTCCGACCCGAACCAGATCGGCTGCGACTACTTCACCCAGGTCGACAGCCGCGTGCCCTTCACCCCGGGGAACCACGCTCCGGACGCGGCGCTGGAGGGCGCGGTCTACCCGGCCCGGGGCGGCCTGCCGCAGGGCACGGAGTTCTCCCTGACCACCAGCGCGTTCGGCGTGGCCGCCGGTGAGCCGTTCACCGTCACCGCGCACGCCCCCGCCGGCCGGGTCGCGCTCTCCCTGCCCGCCGGTTGGACGTCCGCCGGCTCCGGTACGGTGCGCGACGGCACGGCCGAGTTCACCGTCACCCCCGCCGCGGACGCGAAGGCCGGGCGCGTACGGCTGGGCGCGACCGTGACCACCGCGCACGGCACCGGCACCACCGACCGGGCCGTGGAGGTGCGCGACGCCGTCACCGGCGTGCAGCAGCCGCTGCCGCGGGTGTCCGACTTCGACGCGTGGGCCGCGTCCACCGGCGTCCCGCAGCTGTCCGGGCGGGTCGAGCGCGTGCTCACGCTCGGCTCCGGCGGGTCGCGTACGGTGCGCGTCGACCTGACCGACACCACGGACCACCCGCACCAGGGCACCGTCACGCTGAACCTGCCGCAGGGCTTCACCGCCGAGCCCGCGAGCCTGCCGTACTCGCTGGAGGCCGGCAAGACCGGCTCGGTGACCTTCACCGTGCGCAACACGGACGCCTCCCTGCCGACCTCCAACCAGGGCGGCGACGCGGGCGACTACGACTACACGATCAGCACGACGGCCGACGGCGCGACCACCGACGTCGCCAAGGCCGCGCTGGAGCTCGTGCCGCAGACGACGATCCCCCAGGCGAGCGCGGCACCGGACGTGGACGGCAAGGAGGCGGCCGGGGAGTACTCCGGGCCGTCGCTGAACCTCTCGCGGCTGTGGGAGGGCACGGCGTGCTCGTCGGCCGCCGACTGCTCGGCCACCGGCAAGGTGACCTGGTACGACGACGCGCTCTACGTGCTGGTCCAGGTGAAGGACGACAAGCAGGGCAGCGCGCTGGACGCCGCCGACTGCAAGCGGCACTGGCGTACCGACTCGGTGGAGATCGCGCTCGACCCGCGCGGTGACGCGGAGAACACCTCGACGACCTTCAAGACCGGCATCCTGCCGTTCACCTCCGGCGACGGGCCGTGCTTCGAACGCGACGCAGACAACCACCAGGGGCCGGGCGCGGAGACCGCTCCGGGCATGCAGGTCGCCTCGGCCGTGTCCTCGCCGTACACGGGCTACACGGTGGAGGCCAAGATCCCGCTCGCCGACCTGCCCGCGGCCGTCGACCCGTCACGGTTCGCGCTCGATATCTTCGTCTACGACTCCGACACGACCGACAAGACGGGCCAGACGCGCATCGGCTGGTCGACGTGGGGCGGCGTCCAGGGCGACCCGTACCGCTGGGGCCTGGCCACCCTGCCCGGCTACACGCCGCCGCCCGGCCGGCCCACGACGGCCCCGCCGCCGGTGATGCCGCAGACCGCGGCGCTGTCGGTCAACTCACCGCAGTCGATCATCCAGGCGGCGTCGACGCGCGTCCCGCTCGCCGCCGGGCCGGCCGCGCCGTTCGCCGTACGCCTGGCCGGGCGGCCCGAGGTCGGGGACGGCTCGGTCACCTTCCGGCTGCGCACGGGCGGTCCGGGCGTCGCGTACGCCTATGTCTGGGACGGCGGGATCCTCGGCCAGAAGAAGGTCGAGATCGGCCGCGCCGGCACCACCACGGTGACCGTACCGGGCGCCACCGGAACGCTCGCGGTCGCCTTCGAGGCGACGGCCGGTGGCACCGCGAGCGTCGCCGCCGAACTGAGCTGAGCGGCCGCTCGAAGTTTGGGAGTCGTCTGTCCGGGCAACCTCGGTCTGGCATTCGGTGACGGGTTCAAGACCGTCCGTTTACGGTCTTTCGGGTCCCGCCGCCCTCGTCCGTCGAGGAGGAAGGACACTCCATGGTGGAGCACGTCGAGCCGACCGCTTCCGGAGATCAGGAGCCACCCGACCAGGCGACCGTCCGCCGAGCCGTCGTCGCCTCGGCGATGGGCAACTGCATCGAGTGGTTCGACTTCGGGGTGTTCAGCGCCGGCGTGATGACGACCATCATCGGCACCGTCTTCTTCCCGCACGACAGCACCGGCAGCGCGACCCTCAAGTCGTTCGCGCTGATCGCGGCGGCGTTCGTGATCCGGCCGTTCGGCGGCATGTTCTTCGGCCCGCTCGGCGACCGGCTCGGCCGGCAGCGCGTCCTCGCCACCACGATCATCCTGATGTCCGGGTCGACCTTCGTCATCGGCATCCTGCCCGGCTATGACACCATCGGCCTCGCGGCGCCGATCCTGCTCCTGCTCGTCCGCCTCATCCAGGGCTTCTCCACCGGCGGCGAGTACGGCGGAGCCGCCACGTTCATCGCCGAGTACGCGCCGACGCGACGACGAGGGGTGCTCGGCAGCTTCCTGGAGTTCGGCACCCTGTGGGGCTACATCCTCGGCTCCGGCCTCGTTCTGCTGGCCAACCTGAGCCTCGGCGAGGACCGGATGCACGCCTGGGGCTGGCGCATCCCGTTCCTGCTCGCCCTGCCGCTCGGCCTCGTCGGCCTGTACGTGCGCATCCGGCTGGAGGACACCCCGGCGTTCAAGGAGATCGACGAGACGGGACACAAGGCGTCCTCGCCGCTGAAGGAGACCCTGCTCCACCACTGGCGGATGATCCTCAACCTGATCGGCATCGTCATCCTGCTCAACGTCGCCGACTACACGCTGCTGACGTTCATGCCGTCGTACCTGACCGAGAACCTCGGCGTCGGCGACGTCGCCGCCCAGCTCACCACCATCGGCGTGGAGTTCGGCATGCTCCTGGTGATCGCGCCGCTCGGCCGCCTGTCCGACCGGATCGGCCGCAAACCGCTGCTGGCCACCGCCGCCACCGGCTACATCGTGCTGAGCTTCCCCGCGATCAAGCTGATGCAGCTCCACAACCCGGTGACGGTGACCGCCGGCTTCGCGATCATGGGTGCGCTGCTCGTGCTGATGCTCGCCGTGATCGGGTCGACGTTCCCGGCGATGTTCCCCACGCAGGTGCGGTACGGGGCGTTCGCCATCGGCTACAACATCTCGACGTCGGTGTTCGGCGGCACGTCGGCGCTGGTGATCGACTCGTTGATCAGCGTCTTCCACACCAACTACATCCCGGCGTTCTACCTGGTCGTCGCCGGTCTCATCGCCCTGGTGCCGATCCTTTCGATCCCGGAGACGGCGGGCGTGTCGATCAGGAACGTCGCGACGCCCCGCCGCTCGGGCTCGGGCCGCTTCGCCACCGCGTCGGACTGAACGCCCCCTGGACCGCCGGGGACCCGGGTGCCCCGGCGGTCGCCGGTCAGCAGTCCTGCCGGCCCCGGCGCAGGAGCAGGCGCAGGGCGACGCCGGCGGCCAGGAGGCCGGCGCCGATCAGCACCGGGCCGGTCAGCGGGCTCAGCCGCTCGGCCGACTCGCGCCGGACCATCGTTCGGATGTCCGTGGCGACGTGCCCGGCCTCCTCCTTGGCCCTGGCGACACCTCGCTGCGCGAAGCGCTTGGGGCTCAGGCGCTCGGCGAGCAGGTCGACGCTGCGCGCCAGCTCCTGACGCGTCAGCTCGATCTCGCGCTCTATCACCGCGGGGTCGCGGGTCTTGTCGGCCATCTCGTTTCGTACCTCCTGCGGCGCTGTCCACCGGGCGAAGCAATGATCAGTCTCTCAGGAACGGACCCGCGACACCGCGTCCTGCCCACTCTGTACCCGATCCCGTTGCCGGGGGACCCTGACGAGTAGGGTTGGGCAAGGTTCTGTTTCCCGGTCCCGTGCCGCACAGTGAGGCTCGCGGAACAGACCCTGGCTCGAACGGAAAGGTACTCTCGTGACGGAACAGCGGCTGGAGCCCGGGGACGCCGCCCCGGAGTTCACTCTCCCCGACGCCGACGGCAACCCCGTCTCCCTGTCGTCGTTCCGCGGCCGGCGCGTGGTCGTGTACTTCTACCCGGCCGCCATGACCCCCGGCTGCACGAAAGAGGCGGTCGGCTTCCAGGAGCACCTGGAAGACCTCACCGGATCCGACGTGGCCGTCCTCGGCATCTCCCCGGACGAGCCCGCCAAGCTCGTCAAGTTCCGCGAACGCGAGAGCCTGACGTTCCCGCTGCTCGCCGACCCCGACACGAAGGTCATGCAGGCCTACGGCGCGTACGGGGAGAAGAAGCTGTACGGCAGGACGGTCGTCGGCGTGATCCGGTCGACCTTCATCGTGGACGCGGACGGCAGGATCGAGAAGGCCTTCTACAACGTGAAGGCCACGGGCCACGTCGAACGCATTCTGCGCGAGCTCGGCGTCTGACCGGCGCTCGCACCAGGGGTCGTAGTCCAATCAGGCAGGAGACACGCGACTTAGGATCGCGCCAGTGTGGGTTCGAATCCCACCGGCCCCACGCGACTCAGGCGACCTATGCCCTTGCGGGCCGGGTCGTCGCGTTTCCACCGCCCAGGGGGCGACCCCCTGGAACCCCCGATGTGAGGGGCTCCGCCCCCACGCCCCCCAGCGGGCTGCTGTCGGAGGAGGGTTCCCACGCTCAGCGCGGTCTGGCATGTCTCCCTCATTCGGCGGTCGCGAGCACTTCGGTGATGGTCTCGGCGAGTAGTCGTGGAGCTTGGGCGTGGGCCAGGTGACCCTGGCTCGGGAGTCGTACGACCTGCGCCTGGGGCAGCGCTTGGGCAAACGGGGCGAAGGCGATGCCGTACGGAACTGCGTCTTCATTGAGTTCGCCCAGGAGCAGGGTGACCGGTGGGGCGATGTCGCGGTACTTCTCGTAGGCGGGGCGGTGGTCGTCGATGGCGGCGAGTTCGTCGGCCAGCGGGGCGGCCAGCGGGCGCAGGACCTGCCAGACGGGGTCCTGACGCAGCGCGGCCACGTACTCCGCGCTGAAGCCCGACACGGTGGTGTTGACGATCTCCACCGCACGGTCGAGGTCGCCGCGGCCGATGGCCTCGCGCAACAAGGGCACCGCCTCCGGGGCGAACGGGTGCGCGACCGGCTCGTACAGGGTGAGTGTCCGCAGGCCCCCGCGCTCGGTGGCGGCGTCGGCGGCGATCAGGGCGCCGTAGCTCCAGCCGAACAGGTGCGCGGGTTCGCCGAGGGCGTCGAGCACCTGGTGGAGGTCGTCGATCTCGGTTCGCACGGTGTAGCCGGCGCCGAGCGGGCCGCTGGGCGTGCGGCCTCGCCGGTTGATCACGATGACCGGGTTGGGGAGGGTGATCCCGTCGACGACGGGCTGCCAGGTGGCGGCGTCGGCCATGACGCCGGGCAGGATGACGAGGGGCGGGCCGTCGCCGTCGCGTGTCCGGGCGCTGATGGCCGTGCCTTTGTGGTCGAACGTGAGCGTTCGCATGCCGAGGCCTCTCGACTCGGTGGACGGGTCAGATCGCCGTGAAGCCGGGCAGCGCGCCCAGCAGCGGTATGGCGACGAGCGTGCAGACCGTCATGGACACGACGTTGCCGATGAACGGGTGGAAGTCCGCGGGCAGTCGTCGGGAGATCCACGCGGCCAGCGGTGGGCCGGCGAGTGCGCCGAGCACGGCCCCGGCGACGACGGCCTGGACGGTGGATCCGTACGTCAGCACGGTCGCCGGGGCGACGGAGACGACCGGCACGAAGGTGGGGTACCAGCCGTCTTCGGCCCAGCGCCGCCGGTAGACCAGGACCCCGACCGTGGCGGCGATGACCTGCGCGGTCAGCAGGGCGGGCAGCATGCCGCCGCCGTACACCGGCGTCAGCGGGTTGAGCAGGAAGGTCAGTACGGTGCCGCCGACCAGGCCGATCGAGGCGAGTTCGTTGCGTAGAACTGGGCCTCGGTGAAGTCGGCCAGGACACGTCGGACCACCCAGCCCGGTCCCTGGTCCGGCGGCGACGCGGCGGGGACGTCCGGCGAGTCGGGTGCCGGCGTGGACCGCGCGGCCAGGGTCGGCGGCATCCACGGCAGGTGGCGGCACAGCGCGAAGGCGATCAGGGCGCCGACCCACATGCCGGTGACGTTGCCGATCACCGTGGGCAGGTGCAGCGGCAGGCAGAAGCAGTTGACCACCAGCAGCGCGACCGGGGTGGTCAGGGTGGCGCCGAGCGCGGCGCCGGTCGCCGCGACCGTCCAGCCCGCCCCGTAGATCAGGACGATGGCCGGCGGGACCGAGACGAACGGCACGAACGTGGGCTGCCAGGCACCGGACGCGGGCAGGGTCCAGCCCCAGGCGGCGTCGGACAGCAGCAGGCCGAGGAGGGCGGAACCGGCCAGCCACGGCCACAGGCCGGTGCCGTACGCGACGGGGAACCCCGCCCGGCGACGGCCGCGCCTCCAGGCGACGTGGGCGACCCAGCCGCCGGCGAGCATGCCCAGCCCGCCCAGGGCGGTCTTGAAGAACTCCGCCTCGGTGGTGTCGCCGATCCACCACCGCAGGAACTGCGGGATCCGGGTGTACGCCTGCCGCTGCCAGTGGGCGTAGCCGGGCAGGAGGTGGGGCAGCCGGCCGGTCACGCGGGTGAGCGCGACGGCCGCCGCGGCGGTGACCCCGATCAGGACGAGTCCGGCGAGCCACTGTCCGGCCGTCGCGGACGCGGTCGTGGGGGCCGGGCGGGTGGCGCGTTCGGTGGACATGAGCCTTCCTTCCTTCAGCGAGGGAAGGCGTCGCCGCGGCGGTAGCCCAGGAGCGGGTCGTACAGGTCGGTACGGCGATCGCGGGCGAGGTCGTTGAGGTCGTTCCAGATGAGCGCCGAACGCGCGGCGACCAGGTCGAGGTCCGCGTACACGATCGTTTCGTCCTCGGCCGGCGCGACCGGGCCGATCGGCCACCCGTTCGTGCCGGTGATGAGCGAGCAGCCGAGGAACTTGCCGCCCCGCTCCTCCCCCACCCGGTTGGCGGCCACGAACGCGACGTTGTTGACGTGCGAGGCGGTCATCGTCAGGTAGGAGGCCATGCACCGGCCGGCCTCGTCGAACAGCGGCGGCGGCGTCCACACCCAGTTGTTCGCGCTGCAGATGACGTCGGCGCCCTGGACGGCCAGCAGCCGCGCCGCCTCGGGGAACCAGATGTCCCAGCAGATGAGCAGGCCGATCCGGCCGATTCTGGTGTCGAAGACGGGAAAGCCCAGATCGCCCGGGGTGAAGATCAGCTTCTCGCGGTCCCACAGGTGGGTCTTGCGGTACTTGCCGATCAGCCCCTCGGGGCCGATGAGCACGGTGGTGTCGAACAGCCGTACCCCGTCGCCGTCCTGCTCGGTCAGGCCGCCGACCAGGTAGAGGCCGCGCTCCCGGGCGAGCTCGGTCCACGCCTGCGTGGTCGGGCCGCCCGGCACGTGCTCGGCGTGGGCGTACGCCTCCTCGCGGGTGGCGAACGCGTAACCGGTGTTGGCCAGTTCGGGCAGCACGACCAGGGTCGCTCCCCGGTCGGCGGCCTCGTTGACCAGGTCCAGTGTCCGCTGCAGGTTGCGGTCCTTGTTCTCCAGGCCGACCTGGGGGTCGAACTGGATGGCGGCGGCCATCACCGGGCTGGTGGCGTCCAGAGGAGGGGTGGACATGGCGGGTTCCCTTCAGTGCGGGGACGGTACGGAAAGGTCGGTCTCGGGGGTCGCGTCGTACAGCTCCTGCGCCACGGCCAGCAGCAGGTCCTCGCCTCCGGCCGGCCCGACCAGTTGCAGGCCGACGGGCAGCCCGTCGACCAGCCCGGCGGGCACGCTGACGGCGGGCAGCCCGAGCACGCTCCAGGGGCTGGTCAGCGCCAGCAGGGCCGTACGGACGTCGGGGACGCCGTCCGCTCGCCGGGCGCCCAGCGGCGGTGCGGTGATCGGCGCGGTGGGCAGGGCCAGCAGGTCATGGTCGCGCAGCAGCGCGGTGATCGCGTCGCGGGAGCGTTCGCGCAGGTCGCGTGCCCGTACATACTCCCAGCCGCGCACGCGGGCGGCCCCGCGGAGCCGTTCGGCGACCTCCTCGTCGTACAGATCGGCGGCGGTGGCCATCCGGTCGGCGTGCACGGCGTAGACCTCGCTGCTCTGAATCGTGTGGTACGCCCGCGCCAGCGCGGCGACGCCGGGAACGGTCACCTCCTCCACCGCGAATCCGCCGCCGGCCAGGAACCGCAGGGCCGTGTCGGCCACCTGGGGCCAGGCGTGGTGGATCACGTCCGGCGGTATCCAGCCGACCCGCCGCGCACCGCCGGGCTCGGTCGCCGTACGGCCGGAGAGCACGTGCCAGAGCAGGCGGCAGTCCGCGGCGGTACGCGCCAGCGGCCCCACCGTGTCCAGTGACGGCGCCACCGGGTACACGCCGTCGAGCGGCACGCCGCCGTGGGAGGGTTTCAGCCCGACGACACCGCACAGGGCCGCCGGGATGCGCACCGATCCACCGGTGTCCGTCCCGACGCTCACCGGGACGACGCCGGCGGCCACCACGGCCGCCGACCCGCTGCTCGACCCGCCCGTCATGCGGTCGGGCCGGTACGGGTTGCGCGTCGCTCCGTTCGCCGCGCGGTCGCCCGTGGGCCCGTACGCGAACTCGTGCGTCGCGGTCTTGCCGATGATGACCGCGCCCGCCGTACGCAGCCGCCGTACGCAGGTCGCGTCCCGGTCCGGCACCCGGTCGGCGAAGTGCCGTGAGCCCATCGTGGTGCGCAGCCCGGCGGTGTCGACCACGTCCTTGACCGCCACCGGAATTCCGTGCAGCGGGCCGCGGTCCACGCCCGCCGCCAGCTCCTCGGCGGCGCGGCGGGCGGCCGCCCGCGCCCCGGCCTCGTCGAGGGTGACGAACGCGTTGAGCTCCGGTTCGAGGCGGGCGGCCTCGGCGAGCGCCTGTTCCGTGAGGTCCTGCGGGGACACGCGGCCGGCGCGCAGTTCGGCGGCCAGCGCGGTCACGGTGTGCCGGGCGAAGTAGCCCGCTCCGGCCGGAGACGGCAACCGGCTCACCGGGCCCACCGCACGTGGCACCGGACCGGAGGCGCGCTGCGTCCGGCGCCGGGGGCGTTCTGGCGGCATCGCACCGCTTCACCTCCTTTCACCCAAACGTTTGGGCGCAGGAGAGTCGCTACCCAAACGTTTGGCGCAAACGTTTGGGTAGTATGAAAGGCGCAGGTCGCTGAACTGTCAAGGGCCGGGATGAAAAGATCGCTGCCGGCGCGGCACCACGAGAGGCGGGACCAGGGTGGCTCGAACCGGGCAACGGCATGCGACGCTGCGTGCGATCGCGCAGTCGGCCGGGGTCGATGTCTCGACGGTGTCCCGGGTACTCAACGGATCACCCGAACAGGCCCAGCGGGCCGCGTCCCGGCAGACCGCCGAACACATCCGCCAGTGGGCCGCCCGGCTGAACTACCGCCCCAACCCCCACGCCACCAGCCTGCGCACCCGCCGCAGCGACCAGATCGGCGTACTGGTCCCCCACCTCACCGACTTCGTCCTGGCCACCGTCTACGAAGGCATCGAGGACGCCGCCGCCCGCCACGGCAAGACCACCTTCGTGATGAACAGCCACGACCAGCCCACCAAACAACGCGAACGCACCGAACTGGCACTGTCCCGCCGCGTCGACGGACTCATCTTCGGCGACGCCCACACCGACGCCGCCTTCCTCGACGAACTCGCCGCCCAGCAAATCCCCTTCGTCCTGGTCAACCGCCACGCCGGCGACCACCCCGCCATCACCTGCGACGACTACCAAGGCGGCCGACTGGTCGCCGAACACTTCCTCCAACTCGGCCACACCCGAGTCGCCGTCATCGCCGGCGAACCCTTCGCCAGCACCGGCATCGACCGCACCACCGGCTTCTGCGACCGCTACCACCAAGCCGGCATCAACGTCCCCCCCTCACACATCATCCACTCCCACTTCGACGCCACCGGCGGACGCACCGCCACCGACCACCTCCTCCACACCCACACCCGCCCCACCGCGATCTTCGCCGTCAACGACTTCGCCGCCATCGGCGCACTCGGCGCCCTCCGCGACCAGAACCTGCGCCCCGGCCACGACATCGCCATCGCCGGCTACAACGACACCCCACTCGCCGCCCAACTCCCCATCCCCCTCACCAGCGTCCGCTCCCCCATGCACACCATGGGCGCCCACTCCCTCGAACTCCTCCTCCAAGTACTCGCCGGCCAACCCGCCCCCTCCAAACGCCTCACCCCGGAACTGGTCATCCGCGCCTCCACCGATCCCGGATGACGGGGGTCAGATGCCTTTCGTGGCCGCGTAGTCCTTGACGGTCATCGAGTCGTGCAGGCGCACGCCCTTGGAGTTGAGGTGCGCCGCCGCGCGGCTGACTCCGGCGGGCAGGGCGGATACCAGCCGTACGCCCTGCGTCAGGGCCCAGAGGCCGGCGCGGGAGCCCGGGATGAGGCTCTTGGCCGCGGTCAGGGCGAACCTGCGGCTGCCCTGGACGAGATCCATGATCGCGCGCTCGTACGCGGGGAAGGCGCGTTCGTGGTCACCTCGCGCCTCGGCCAGTTCGCCCGCGAGCACGTACGCGCCGAGGACGGCCAGGCTCGTGCTGCCGCCGACGGCGGGCCCCGGGCAGTAGCCGGCGTCGCCCGCGAGCGTCACCCGCCCCCGCGACCAGGTGTCCATGCGGAGCTGGGTGATCGAGTCGAAGTAGAACGCCGGTGTGTCGTCGAGCAGGGCGAGCCAGCCGTCCACGTCGGCGTGCATCCCGGCGAACGCCTCGCGCAGGATCTCCTTCTGCCGCCGTACGTCGCGATGGTGGTAGTCCAGTTCGCGGACGCTCCGGAACAGGAAGCTCACCCGCGCGTCGTCCAGCTGCCGCGCGCCGTACATGCCGGCCATCCGGCCGACGTCGATGTGCACGATCGACTCTCCGTCGAGGTCCCGGTCGTTGGGCGCCGACATCACGGCCAGGTAGGCACCGATGAACCTGCTGAACCGGGACTCCTCGCCGAAGACCAGGCGCCGCACGTTGGAATGGAGCCCGTCCGCGCCGATCACCAGGTCGAAGCGCCGCGGCGCGCCGTTCTCGAAGGTCACCTCGCCGTCGGCCGAGATGGAGGTGATGGAGTCGCCGAAGACGTACTCGGCGTCGTCGCGGGTGGCGTCGTAGTAGATCTCGCTCAGGTCGTCCCGCATGATCTCGACGTGCCGGTCGGAGGTGGCGTGGAACACCTTGGTGAGGTCCACGGTCACCGGCCGCCGGACGCCCGGCCGGTGGACGGTCATCCGGTCCGTGCCGGTCTTCATCTTCTCGATGCGGGATATCACGCCCATCTTCTCGGAGATGTCCATGGCGGGTCTGAACAGGTCGACGGCGTGGCCGCCCGCCTTGCGCAGGCGGGGCGCGCGCTCGACCACCGTGACGGTGAAGCCGTACCTGGTCAGCCAGTAGGCCAGCACCGGCCCGGTGATGCTGGCGCCGGAGACGAGGATGCGCATGAGGCTCCTTACTTAACGATAGGTAAGTAGCGGCATCGTAGCTTACCTATCGTTAAGTCAGCTAGGGTGAGATCCGTGTCCAAGCCGTCCGACACCAAGCAGCGCATCCAGATGGTCGCGCGGGAGCTGTTCGCCGAGAAGGGCGTGCAGAAGACCAGCCTGCAGGAGATCGCGAACCGGCTCGGCATCACCAAACCGGCGCTGTACTACCACTTCGCCTCACGCGAGGACCTGGTGCGCAGCATCGTGCAACCGCTGATCGACGACGGCGAGGCGTTCGTCTCGCAGCAGGAGGCGCTGGACGAGGTGGAGCCCCGGGCTCTGCTCGAGGGCTACTTCGACTTCCACCACCGGCACCGCGACGGCATCGTGTTCGTCCTGACGGAGCTGACCACGCTGACCGAGCTCGGCCTGATCGAGACGGTGCTGACCTGGCGCGAACGGCTCGCGACCCTGCTGTTCGGCCCCGAGCCCACGCTCGACCAGGCGACCCGGGCCGCGCTGGCCCTGGGCGGGCTCCAGGACTGCACGATCCAGTTCCCGCACGTGCCGACCGGACCACTGCGCAAGGCCACCGTCGACGCCGCCTGCGCCGCGCTCGGGCTCTGCGAGGACGGCCTGGCCGGCTGACCGCCGACCCGCCTGGTCAGGACGACGCGCCGGCCGGGCCGGGCCACACGTAGGGCAGGTCGGCGGGGACCCCGGGAAAGAGAGGGCCGTAGTAGGCCGGGTCCTTGCGCACCAGGGCCGACTGGTGGCTGCGATGGAACTCCGGATCGCCCAGCCAGCGGGGCAGAGCGCCGGCCCGGCCGAGCGCGGCCTGGCTCCGGGGCGCCTCGAGATCGAACGTCGCGCGCAGCTCCGCCACCAGCGCGGCGGCACACGTGTCACGCCGGCCCGCGCGGCACCACTGGCGGCAGATCTCCAGGCCGTAGCGGGTCAGCGCCTCTTCACAACCCGCCCACATCCGCACCGCCGGATGATGCCGCCAGCCGTAGCCCGGCACGGTCAGACCGCGCAGCACCTGCAACGCCTCGACCCGCTGCTTGCCCAGCCGCCGCTGGTCGAGCACCCGAGCGCTGGCGGCGAAGCCGGCATACGGCAGGAATGTCTGCACGGCGCCTCCTGTCCCCCATGGCGCCGGACCCGCTCGGCGACGCAGAAGACGCGGAGAAGACGTACGCCGCGCAGGCGACTCCGGCACCGACCACGCGCCCCGACGGAACCTACCCGCCCCCGGCCGGCGGACCGATCCTGTCCTCTGGCCAGGCTATCGTCCGACGTATACGAAACCGCCCAGGTCATCCGGCCGGACGACCCAAGCCGTCGGAAGGGAGCGCCGGTGAGCGCGATCTCAGGTAGGGCGGGGCGGTGAGTGGGGAGTCTCTGGAGGGCCTGCTGCGTCGCCTCGCGCCGCAGGTGCTCGGGGCGCTCATGCGGCGGCACGGGGCGCTGGATCCCTGTGAGGACGCCGTGCAGGAGGCGCTGCTCGCCGCCGCCACCCAGTGGCCGCAGGACGGTGTTCCGGACAATCCGTACGGCTGGCTGGTCACCGTCGCCACGCGGCGGCTCGTCGACTGGGTGCGCAGCGACAGCGCCCGGCGCCGGCGGGAGGACGCCGACCTGTTCACCACGCCGCCGTCGATGCGCGTCGCCCCGCCCGCCGACGAGCCGCCAGAGGGCCGGGACGACTCGCTCACGCTGCTGTTCCTGTGCTGCCATCCGGCGCTCTCCCCGCCCTCGCAGATCGCGCTCACCCTGCGCGCGGTCGGCGGTCTGACCACGGCCGAGATCGCCCGGGCGTTCCTCGTACCCGAGGCGACGATGGCGCAGCGCATCAGCCGCGCCAAGCAGACCATCCGCAAGGCCGGGGCGACCTTCTCCCTGCCGCCGCCGGACGAGCGCGAGGAGCGGCTGCGGGCGGTGCTGCACGCGCTCTACCTCATGCTCACCGAGGGGCACACCACGACCGCCGGGCCGGTGTTGCAACGGCACGACCTCACCGGCGACGCCCTGCGCCTGACCCGCCTGCTGCACCGGCTGCTGCCGGACCACGGCGAGGTGGCGGGGCTGCTGGCGCTGATCCTGCTCACCGAGGCGCGCCGCGACGCGCGTACCCGCGAGGACGGTTCGCTGATCCCGCTGGCCGAGCAGGACCGCGGCCGGTGGGACCGCGCGCTCATCGAGGAGGGCGTCGCGATCGTCACCGCGGCGCTGTCGGGCGGCGACCGGCTCGGGCCGTACCAGATCCAGGCGGCGATCGCCGCGGTGCACGACGAGGCCCCGAGCGCAGAGGAGACGGACTGGCCGCAGATCGTCGCGCTGTTCCGCCTGCTGGAGGGCATCGCACCGGGGCCGATGGTGACGCTGAACCGGGCCGTCGCCGTCGCGATGGTGGACGGGCCGGAGGCCGGGTTGAAGATCGTGGACCCGCTGGAGGCGGACGAGCGGATGGCCCGGCACCACCGCCTCCACGCCGTACGCGGCCACCTGCTGGAACGGGCCGGACGGCCGGACGAGGCCCGCGAGAGCTACCGTACGGCGGCGCGGTACGCGGAGAGCGCGCCGGAGAAGCGTTACCTCCAGGACCGCGCGGAGGCCCTCGTGGGCGGCTGACCGGAAAATGTCAGACCCTCTCCGTACCGTCGCAGGCGGGGAATCAGGATGAGGGGTCGGCCGTGACGCCCGACGCCGCCATCCGACCGCGCCGGGCCGCGCCGGCCGGCTTCCTCGAGGCTCATCGAGCCCGCAGAGGACCGGCCCGCCGCCGGGCACCTCGCCGCCGCACGCCGGGGCTGCGGCGCGGGGAGGTCGCGATGCTCGTCGGCGTCGGCGTCACGTCTTCGCCCCGGCTCGATCGGGGCCGATGCCGGGCGCCGGGGATACGTCAGGAGGTCGCGACCGATCCGTCCGCCGCCACGGACAGCCTGCCGACCAGCGCGTTGCCTTCACAGTGCGGGCCGCCGATATGCGGATGGCGAAGGGCGACCGTACGGAACACCGAGAGCGACGTCACGCCGCCCGGCCCGGTCACGGTGACCGTCACGGCGACGCGCCGGAGCCGTCGTGCGATGGAACCAGACGCGACGCCGCAGGCCGCGTCGGCGCGCAGACGCGATTCACACACCAGCGCTGCGCCCGGGGATGAGCGGCCACGTACGCGGAGACGTCGACCTGGACGCCGCTTCGCGGCACGATCACCGGACACGCAGGCCCGGTCGTGCCACCGCAGCCCGCGACGACCAGAGCCGGCACGCAGGCCGTTAAGGCCGTACGGACGCGAGAAGCGGCGGGGCGGCGACGGCCGGCATCGGAAGACACGGTGACCGCGATGGCGGACGGCATGCCGGTGACCGGAACGCCAGGAGATATCCGGGGCATTTCCACTCTTCGGCATTGCACTTCGCGGAATCCACGCCATCGCTCCGACACTAGCCGTGCACGACTCGTCCACCCGGCACCGATCGTGGAATGCGGCACGACGCTGTACGGCGGAGTCGCAGCGTTCGCCCCGTTACGTCTGCGCCCGGTGTCGGGCGAGACGACCAGGAAAGCCCACGGCGCTGACTTCGCCTCGTCCGGACCTCATTTGGGAGTAGCCTATATTTTAGTAGTCGACTCTCAAAAGATGGCGAGGTGTCACGATGGCCTCAGGGATGCGGCGTTGGTGGGCGGTCGGGGCGATGGTGCTCGCGGTGCTGGCGGTCGGGTTCGACGTGACGATCCTCAGCCTGGCGCTGCCCGCGCTCGCGACCGGACTCGATGCCTCCACCTCCGAGCTCCAGTGGTTCGTCGCCGCGTACACCCTGGTGTTCGCCGCCGCGATGATCCCCGGAGGCATGCTCGGCGACCGGTTCGGCCGCAAGAAGATGCTGGTCGCCGCGCTGGTCGTGTTCGGCGTCAGTTCCCTGGCGGCGGCGTACGCCCCGTCGGCCGGAGCGTTCATCGCCGCGCGGGCCGTGCTGGGGCTCGGCGGCGCGGTGATCCTGCCGATGGTGCTCGGTGTCGTGCCGACGCTGTTCGACGCTCGCGAGCGGCGGCGGGCGATCGCCATGGTCATGGCGGCGGCCATGGTCGGCTATCCGGTCGGGCCGATCCTCGGCGGCTGGCTGCTCGGCCACTTCTGGTGGGGGGCGGTCTTCCTCATCAACGTGCCCGTCGTCGTGCTGGCGGTGGCCGCCGTCCTCGCGTGGCTGCCCGAGTCGCGTGCGGCGCGGGCGCGGCGGCTCGACCTGCCCGGCATCGCGACCTCCAGCGCCGCCCTCGCCGCTCTCACGTACGGCGTGATCCAGGCCGGGCAGTACGGCTGGGGCGACGTGACGTCCGTCGCGCCGCTCGCCGGAGGCGTCGTGCTGATCGCCGTCTTCGTGCTGTGCGAGCGCCGGACCGGCGAACCGCTGGTCGACCTCCGCCTGTTCCGCGAGACGGGGTTCACGGTGGGCACGCTGCTCAGCACGGCGGTGAACTTCGTCATGTTCGGGGTCCTGTTCGCGGTGCCGCAGTACTTCCAGGCGGTCCTCGGCACCGACGCGATGGGCGGCGGCGTACGGCTCCTCCCGCTGATCGGCGGGATGCTGGCGAGCGCGGTGGTGGCCGACCGGTTCGCGGCGCGGGCGGGCGCGCGGGGCGCGGTCTGCCTCGGGTTCGCGCTGCTGGCCGGCGCCATGTTCGGCGGAGCCACGACGGCCGCGGACAGCGGATTCGGCCTGGCCGCCGCCTGGACGACCGTCGCGGGGCTCGGGCTCGGCTTCGTGATGCCGGTCGCCATGGACGCCGCCATCGGCACGCTGGACGAGGAGCGGAGCGGTGTGGGGTCGGCGCTCATCCAGGCCGTGCGCATGGTCGGCGGCAGCCTCGGCGCGGCGATCCTGGGTTCGGTCCTCAACGCCGGTTACCGCGGGCGCCTGGACCTCACCGGGCTCGCCCCGCCCGCGGCGCGGGCCGTACGCGAGGGCGTCTACGGCGGCCTGGAGGTGGCGCACCGCACCGGGCGGGAGGCGCTCGCCGGGCAGGTACGCGCGGCGTACACCCACGGCATGGACCTGTTGCTCGTCGTCTCCGCCGTCCTCGGCCTGCTCTGCGCGCTGGGCGCCCTGCTCCTGCCGTCCCGGCGTGCCGGTCGGGTTGGGCCGGCCGGCTCCGAACGGCCACAATCGGACCATGAGGCAGCCGTCTGAGTCCACGGGGCTACGGGAACGCAAGAAGGCACGGACCCGGGCCACGATCCAGGAGCACGCCCTGCGCCTGTTCCTCGCGCAGGGCTATGACGCCACCACCGTGGAGCAGATCGCCGAGGCGGCCGAGGTCTCCCCCAGCACGGTCTTCCGCTACTTCCCGACCAAGGAAGACCTGGTCATCACCGACGACTACGACCCGGTGCTGATCGCCGCCTTCGCCGCCCAGCCCGCCGGGCTGAGCCCGATCCAGGTGCTGCGGAACGCCATGCGGATGACGTTGGACGACATGCCGGCCACCGAGCTCGCCTTCCACCGCGAACGCATGATGCTCACGATCTCCGTACCGGCGCTCTGGGGCGCCGGCCTCCGCAACCTCACCGACTCTCTGCGGATGCTGACCGAGATGGTGGCCGCGCGGGAGGAGCTCCCGGTGGACGACCCGGCGGTCCGTACGTTCAGCGGCGCGGTGCTGGGCGTGTTCATCGACATCATGCTCCGCTGGCCGCGGGATCCGGACATGGATCTCGGCGCCACGATCGACCGCGCGCTCGCCCACGTCGAGGCCGGCCTGCCGTTTCCGCCGAAGAACGGTTGAAACGGGCCCGGCGCTGTGACGCCGGGCCCGTTACCGCGTGCCCGTCTCAGAAGGCTCCGGTGCCGTTCGGCGTGCCGAGGCCGGTCGGGCCGTCCCAGCCGGCCCGCGCCGTGCAGAGCTGCGCGGTCGAGCAGGAGCCGTTGGACCCGGACGTCACGTCGAACAGGGCGTCCTTGTGGGCGTACGGCGTGTTGTTGTCGACGTCGGAGGCGTTGCCGGCGAGACCGTACACGCCGCCGATGATCGGCGCGGCGACGCTGGTGCCGCCGAAGACCATCCAGCCGCTCTGGCCCTGGTAGGCGGTGCTGTCGTAGACGGCGACGCCGGTGGCCGGGTCGGCCACGGCGGAGACGTCGGCGACGGCGCGCCCGGAGCAGCCGGTGTCGGCGTCCGCCTGGCCCGACAGCGCCGGGTTCTGGTCCGAGCAGCCGCTGCCCGCGCCGTCCCAGACGGTCTCGTCCCAGCCGCGGCTGTTGCTCGCCTTCTTCAGCGAGGTGCCGCCGACCGCCGTGACGTACTGCGAGGAGGCCGGGTACTCCACGCCGTAGCCCGAGTCACCGGAGCTGACCGTCATCGCGACGCCGGGGTGGTTGTAGTACGAGCCGTAGTCGTCGTCGGAGGCGTCCGAGCCGCCGTAGCTGTTGCTGACGACGTTCGCGAGCCCGGCGGCCGTGTTCACCGCCGCGCCGAGGTCGGCGAAGGACGCGGAGTCCGCCTCGACCAGGACGATCTTGCAGTTCGGGCAGACCGCGGAGACCATGTCCAGGTCCAGGGAGATCTCCTGCGCCCAGCCGCCATCCGTCTTCGGGTAGGACGTGCCGCCCTTCTGGTCGACCTTCTTGAAGCAGCCGTTCGCGGTCGTGCACGCCGGCAGCCCGTACTGGCTGCGGTAGACGCCGAGGTCGGCCTCTGCGGTCGGGGCGTCGTACGCGTCCACGATCGCGACCGTCTGGCCCGAGCCGGCGCTGGAGGACGGCAACTTGTACGCGCCCTGCAGGTCGGCCGGGGCGAGCCCGGACGGGGCCGCGGCCTTCTCCCGCAGCGACCTGGCGCTCATGGCGATGTCGCTGCGGACGAGCGCCGTGCAGCTCGCCCGTCCCTTGTGCACGGTGGCGCACGCGTGGTGGTAGGGCACCGCCGCCTGGGCCGGTGCGGTGAGGAAGGGGACCAGGGCGAGGATCAGTCCGCCCAGCACGGTCCCGGTGATGCGTCGTCGCATGTGCTCTCCTTCTCAAGAGCGAGCGGGGGGTACGACGCGACGATCTTTACACGATCCTTACCAAGGACAACAGGGACTAATTACTGATTAGTGCTGTCAACATCTCCCCGACCGAAAGACGACGGCCGTACGCGGCTCTCCGGAGAGAGCCACGTACGGCCTGGTCAAGCCGCCTGTCAGAAGCCTCCGGTCCCATTGGGCGTGCCGAGCCCGGTGGGCCCGTCGTAACCGGTTCCGGCCGTGCACAGGTAAGTGCCGCCGCAGCTTCCGTTCGAGCCGGAGGTGACGTCGAACAGCGACGAGGTGTGCGCGTAGGGATACGACCCGTACGTCGTCGAGCCGGTGTTGCCCGCCAGCGCGTACACGCTCGCGATGATCGGCGAGGACGCGCTCGTGCCGCCGACGGCGGCCCAGCCGTCCAGGCCCTGGGCGAGCCCGAGCGAGATCAGCAGGTCGCAGAAGGAGCTGGTCCCGCAGCTGTTGTAGGTGTCGTAGACGCCCACGCCGGTGGACGGGTCGGCCACCGCCGAGACGTCGGCGACCGTGCGCTTGGCGCAGGCGGTGTCGTGCTGCCACGACGGCTTGGGCTCGTACGCCGAGCAGCCCGACCCCGCCCCCGACCAGGCCGTCTCGGTCCAGCCGCGGCTGTTGCTCGCCTTCTTCAGCGTCGTGCCGCCCACCGCGGTGACGTACTGCGACGAGGCGGGCCAGCTGACGCCGTAGCCGGAGTCACCGGAGCTCGCCGTGACCGCGATGCCGGGGTGGTTGAAGTGGGCGTCCGCGGCGAGGATCGTCGAGTCCTCCGCGCCGCCGTAGCTGTTGGAGATGGCCACGACGCCGCTCGTGGCGGCGGCGGTGTCCACCGCGGCGCCGAGCGACGCGTCGGTCGGCTCGTCGGCCTCGACCAGCAGGATGTGGCAGCCGGGGCAGATCGCCGAGACCATGTCCAGGTCGAGGCTGATCTCCTCCGCCCAGCCGTAGTCGGCGGCGGGCAGGGGCGAGGCCTGGCCGTTCTGGTTGACCTTCTTGAAGCAGCCGTTGGCGGTCGTGCAGGCGGGCAGCCCGAGCTGGGACCGGTAGTGGGCGAGGTCGGCCTCGGCGTTGGGGTCGTCCTGCGCGTCCACGATCGCGACCGTACGGCCGGCGCCGCTCAGGCCGGCCACCTTGTACGCCGACTGCAGGTCGGCCGGGAGCAGCCCGGTCGGGCTGGTGACGGTCAGCGGCGCGATCCTTCCGTTGCTCGCGCGGTGCGCCCGGATGCGCCCGAAGCAGTGCAGTCGCCCGGCGCCCGTCGCCGAGGCACACCCGAACCCGACGCTGAGCTTCGACGTGCTCGTGGCGGCGTCGGCGGAGGAGACGGAGGACAGAGTAAGGACCATTGTGATCATGACCGTGAGGACGACGGCGAGTCTTCGGGGGTGCAAATCCGACCTCCTGGACAGGGACTGATCTCTATCCCGAACGCGGAATACCGCGTCACGGTCAATAGCCGTAAAGCCCTTGAGCAAGCCGAAACTAACCCATACATCCGAAAGGTCCTACGGCTTGGCCGGAAGCGGAAAGTTCCGGCACGGACACGGGCGGCGACGCCCCCGTACGGTCCACTCGCGAGGAATCCTCGGTCGCTCACGTAATCCGGTAGGGCGTATCGCGACTTCTCGAGGTATGGCCCCGAGAAGAGAGGAGGTGGCGTGGACGAGCGAGAGGCCCGATTCACCCGCCTCTATGAGACGTACTACCGCAACGTCTTCGGCTACGTCGTCCTGCGGGTCGCGCCCCAGGCCGCCGAAGACGTGACCGGCGAGGTGTTCACGATCGCGTGGCGAAAGATCGATGAGGTTCCCGAGCGTGCCCTGCCGTGGTTGCTGGGCGTGGCGAAGAACCTCGCCCGCCGGTCGCACGGCGCGACCGGCCACGAGCGCGGCCTGGTCGACCGGCTGGCCGGCCTGACCACTGACGCCGACCGGCACGCCTGGGACGCCGCGGACCACGTCGTGGCCCGCGACCAGGCGCTCGCCGCCCTGCGCGCGCTGTCCCCCAAGGAGGTCGAGGCGGTGACGCTGACCGCCTGGTACGGGCTCGAGCCCGCCGAGGCGGCCAAGGTCGCCGGCTGCTCACGCACCGCCTTCACCGTCCGGCTGCACCGTGGCCGCCGCCGGCTGGCCAGGGCACTCGACGCATCCCCCGACCCCGCCACGGAGGCACCCGCTCCGCGTTCCCGAGTCATTCAGGAGAAGCCGTGAAGCACGACGAACTCGACCGGGTGGTCAACGCCCTGCGGCCCGCGACGGTCGACGAACTCGCCGACGCCGCCTACGAACGGCGTCCCGACGCGGCGCTGGTCCGCGCGCGCGCCGGCACGTCCGCCCCGAGCCCGCGTCCGGCCCGGACACCGTGGCCTGCCCTTGCCCTCGGCGCGACCGCGGGGGTGGTGGCGGCGGCGGTACTGGTCGCCGGCTCGCTGTCCGGCGGTCACGGTGGTCGCCGCAACGGACCGAGCGGAACCAGCGGTGCCCGTACGTTCCTGCTGGCCAGCGCGGAGACGGCCGCCAGGCAGCCCGCCACCCACGGGACCTGCTGGTACTCCCGCACCCGCATGTGGCAGGACCTGGTGCCCTTCAAGCTCGGCCCCGGCGTCCCGACTCCCAAGGTGGAGCGCCGCCGTACGTTCCAGGCACGGACCGCGAGCAGCACCGAGGACTGGAGGTGCACCCTGCCGGGCGGGACCGGCATGCGGTTCCGTACGCACCTGCCGCTGGACGTCCGGGTCACCTTCCCCACCAAGAAGGACGAGGCGGCCTGGAAGGCGGCGGGCTCTCCGCCGCTCGACGTCAACGGCGGCACGACGGCCACCAAGCCGCACACGGTCACGTACGACAAGGGCTCCCACCTGGTGAACCCCGAGATCGGCTCCCACGAGATCGAGTGGCGGACCGTGCCGAAGCTGCCGGCGACCAAGAGCGGCCTGGAGGCGTACCTGCGGAGGCTGTGGCAGCAGGACCGCAAGGGCGGCGCGCACGGCTACACGGCCCCCGCCGACTTCGGCCAGTACGTCTTCGTCAGCGCCTGGGACCTGTTCATGGCCCCGACCACCCCCGGCACGCGCGCGGCGCTCTACCGGATCCTCGCGGACTCCTCCTCCGTCCACCTCACCGGCCGGATCCGCGACCGTGAGGGCAGGTCCGGCGTGGGAATCACCGCCCAGGGAACGGACGTACGGCTCGTGGTGGATCCGGCGACCGGCCGGCTCCTCGACTACGAGCAGCTGCCCGACCTCGCCCGGGGGGCCGCCGGCGAGTACCTGGCCTTCGAACGCCAGGGCTGGGTGGACCGGATCGGCACCGTTCCCTCCTCCTGAGGAAGCGATGGCGGCGGGCGCGCACCGCGACTCGATGGCGCGCCCGCCGTCTACGGGTTCGCCCGGAAGAACCGCCCGGCGAAGCGCTCCGCCAGGCGGAAGGGATCGTCGCCGCCGAGGCGGGCCAGCCGCCGCATCGCCGCGGGTGACAGGCGGGACAGGGCGTACGCGCCCCACGCTCCCGCGGTGACCGGCACCAGCGGACGGTCGCGTTCGATGGCCCGTACGATCGCCCTCGCGACGGTCTCCGGGCCCGGCGCCCAGCGGCCCGCGAGGCGCCCGGCCAGCTCTCCCCGGCGCGTCCCCTCCGCCGGGTCGACGCCCGCGTACCGGGCCGCGCGGTAGATGCCGGTCGCGATGAATCCGGGGCACACCGCGCTGACGCCCACGCCCGTGCCGGACAGCTCGGCCCGCAGGCTCTCGCTGAGCATCAGCACGCCGGCCTTTGTCGCGCCGTACGCCGGCAGGACCCGCGTCGGGGTGTACGCCGCCGCGGAGGCGCGTTGACGATGTGCCCGCGCCCGCGTTCGAGCAGTTGCGGGCCGAAGAACAGGCAGCCGTGCACGACGCCCAAGAGGTTGACGTCGACGATCCGCCGCCAGTCCGCGACCGTGTGGTCGAAGAACGACCCGCCGATACCGATGCCCGCGTTGTTGACGAGGACGGCCGGCGCGCCGTGCTCCTCGCGCACCCATGCCGCGAACCGCTCCATCGCCGCCGCGTCGCTCACGTCGACCCGGTACGAAACGCCCACCTCGGCGGCGCGCTCCTCATCCACGTCGGCGCAGATCACGGTGAGCCCGCGGGCGCCCAGGGCCAGCGCCGTCGCCCGTCCGATACCGCTCGCCGCCCCGGTGACGACCGCCACGACTGCCATGCCGTCGATCGTACCGAGCGGGCGATATTCCCTATATTACCGGTTGACTTTATCGGATGACTCGCTCACGATGGGCGCGTGAGTACAGGTCAGCTCCTCGTGACGCGCCCGCACGTCGATCTCCGGCGGCAGGCCAGCGCACTCTGTGCGCCGTCCTCCTGATCCCCGCAGCCAACGATCCTCGGCTTCCGGAGCGCCTTCCGCTCCGCACAACTCACGCTCAAAGGGTTCTGTCTCTCATGTCCTCACCTGCCCTCGGCCTCGGGCCGGCCCGGCGGGCCGTCCGAGAACGTGTCCGCGTTCCGCGGTCGCCCGGCCTCCAACGGCTCATCAGCCCGATCGTCCTTCTCCTCCTCTGGCAGGCCGCCAGTTCCTCCGGCCTGCTGCCCCAACGCCTCATCGCCGCGCCCGTGAAGATCGCCCGTACGGCGGTCGACCTGACCACCGACGGCACCCTCCCGAACGCGATCGGGGTGTCGCTCCAGCGAGTCGTCGAAGGCTTCGTGATCGGGGCGGTGGCCGCGGTCGCGCTGGCCCTGGCCGCCGGCCTCAGCCGCGTCGGCGAGAACGCCATCGACCCGCCCATGCAGATGCTGCGTGCGCTGCCGTTCTACGGGCTCATCCCGCTGTTCATCCTCTGGTTCGGGATCGGCGAGACGCCCAAGGTCGCGCTCGTCGCGCTCGGCGTCGCGTTCCCGCTCTACCTCAACACCTACGCCGGCATCAGGGGCGCCGACGGCAGGCTCATCGAGGCGGGACGGACGCTGCGGCTCGGCCGCACCGCGCTCATCCGGCACGTGATCCTGCCGGGCGCGCTCCCCCAGACGCTGGTCGGGCTGCGGCAGAGCCTCGGCGTCGCCTGGCTCGCGCTGATCGTCGCCGAGCAGGTCAACGCCGACGCAGGCCTCGGCTACATGATCAACGACGCCCGCGAGTTCATGCGCACGGACGTGATCGTCGTGGGGCTGATCGTCTACAGCGCCCTCGGGCTGCTCACCGACGCCCTCGTACGCCTCATCGAGAGAAGGGCACTGGCATGGCGACGCGCCTTCCAACCCGCGTAGTTCCAACCCGCGCAGCGACCGAGCACGAAGCACCCGGACACACCGCGCGGGTTCGCGGGCTCAGCCGCGCCTTCGGCGGACGCACCGTCCTCGACCGGCTCGACCTGGACATCGAGCGCGGGGAGTTCGTCGCGCTGCTCGGCCGCAGCGGCTCGGGCAAGTCGACCCTCCTGCGCGCGCTGGCCGGCCTCGACCGGGACACCACCGGCGAACTCACCGTCGACGGCACCGTGGCGGTCGCCTTCCAGGAGCCGCGCCTCCTGCCGTGGAAACGGGTGATCGACAACGTCGCCCTCGGCCTGCCGCCCGGCGGCCGGGCACGGGCCCGCGACGCGTTGGACGAGGTCGGCCTCACCGCCCGCGCCGACGCCTGGCCGCTCACCCTGTCCGGCGGCGAGGCGCAGCGCGCCTCCCTGGCCCGCGCCCTCGTACGCGAACCCGGCCTGCTGCTGCTCGACGAGCCGTTCAGCGCGCTCGACGCCCTGACCCGCATCACCATGCACCGGCTCGTCCTCGACCTGTGGGACCGCCACGCGCGCGACACCAGCGTGCTGCTCGTCACCCACGACGTGGACGAGGCGCTGCTCCTGGCCGACCGGGTCCTCGTACTCGGCGAGGGACGCATCGCGCACGAGTCACGGATCGAGGCCGAGCGGCCGCGCCGGATCACCGACCTGACCGCTCTGCGCGCCCGGCTGCTCGGGCAGCTCGGCGTCGAGGAGGGGACCCGATGAGACGGTTGCTTCCCCTGCTCGGCGCGCTCCTCGTCCTCGCGGGCTGCGGCGGTACGGACGGCGCCGAGAACGCGGCGATCCGCAAGGACGGCTCGGTCGACCTGAGCAAGGTGACGCTGCACGTCGGCGACCAGAAGGCGGGGTCGCAGGCGCTGCTCCAGGCCGCCGGCGGGCTCACCGGCGTCAAGTACCGGATCGCCTGGTCGCAGTTCACGTCCGGACCGCCGCTGCTCGAGGCCGCGAACGCCGGCGCCATCGACATCGGCGCCGTCGGCAACACCCCGCCGATCTTCGCCGCCGCCGCCGGATCCAAGATCAAGATCGTCGCGGCGGGCGCCCAGAACCTCGCGGCGCAGGCGATCCTGGTGCCGAAGAACTCCCCGATCCGTACCATCGCGGACCTCCGGGGCAAGAAGATCGCGCTGGCCAAGGGCAGCTCCGCGCACGCGCTCCTGCTCGGCGTGCTGAAGAAGGCCGGCATCGCCTTCGGCGACGTCCGGCCGGAGTACCTCCAGCCCGCCGACGCACTCTCGGCGTTCAGCGGCGGCAAGGTCGACGCCTGGTCCATCTGGGACCCCTACACCGCGCAGGCCCAGGCCCAGACCGGCGCCCGCATCCTGGTGTGGGGCAACGGGTTCGGCACCAACTACAACTTCAACGTCGCGGCCGCCAAGGCGCTGAAGGACAAGGCCAGGGTCGCGGCGATCCACGACTATCTGAGCCGCCTCGAACGCGCCACCCTGTGGGCCTCCACCCACCCGGACGAGTGGGCCAAGACGTGGTCGGCGCAGATCGGCCTGCCCCTGGCGGTCGCCAAGGTCGCCGCGCACCGGCGGATCACCAAGCCCGTGCCGGTCGACGACACCATGATCGCCGGCGAGCAGCCGCTCGCCGACGCCTTCGCCGACGCCAAGCTCATCCCCGGCCGCTTGAAGATCGCCGACTTCGTCGACCGGCGCTTCAACGACATCGTTCCCGGAGGCTCGTCATGACGACTTTTCACTGGTTCCTTCCTACGGGCGGTGACGGCCGCAACCTCGTCGGCGGGGGGCACGGCGCCGCGCGGCGCGGGGTGCAGCGGCCCCCGGACATCGAGTACCTCGCGCAGATCGCCCGCTCGGCCGAGCAGCTCGGCTTCGAGGGCGTGCTCACGCCCACCGGCACCCAGTGCGAGGACGCCTGGCTCACCACCGCCGCGCTCACCCGCGAGACCGAACGCCTGAAGTTCCTCGTGGCCTTCCGCCCCGGCGTGCTGTCGCCCACGCTCGCCGCGCAGATGGCGGCGACCTACCAGCGCCTGTCGCGCGGGCGGCTGCTGCTCAACATCGTCACCGGCGGCGAGACGGCCGAGCAGGCGCGCTTCGGCGACCACCTCTCCCACGACGAGCGGTACGCCCGTACGGATGAGTTCCTGGCCATCCTGCGCGGCGCGTGGAGGGGACGGCCGTACGACTTCAACGGCGACTACTACGACGTGGAGGGCGCGACGGTCTCCACGCCGCCGGACCCGCTCCCCCGGCTCTACTTCGGCGGATCCTCGGCGGCGGCCGGGCCGGTCGCCGCCCGGCACGTGGACGTCTACCTGACCTGGGGCGAGCCGCCCGTCCAGGTGAAACGCAAGATCGAGTGGATCCGCGAGCTCGCCGCCCGCGAGGGCCGTGAGATCAGGTTCGGCATCCGGCTGCACGTCGTGACCCGCGACTCGGCCAAGGAGGCGTGGCGGGCCGCGGAGCGGCTGCTGGACGAGCTCGACCCGGCCGAGATCGCCGCCGCCCAGGAGGGCCTGGCGCGCAGCGAGTCGGTCGGCCAGGCGCGGATGCGCGCGCTGCACGAGGAGTATCGGACCGGCGGGTCCGCCCACGACCTGGAGATCTACCCGAACCTGTGGGCCGGCGTCGGCCTGGTGCGCGGCGGCGCGGGCACCGCGCTCGTCGGCAGCCACGCCCAGGTCGCCGAGCGCATCGCGGAGTACGCCTCGCTCGGGCTGGAGGAGTTCATCCTGTCCGGCTACCCGCACCTGGAGGAGGCGTACTGGTTCGGCGAGGGCGTGCTGCCGGAGCTGGGCCGCCTCGGCCTGCTGAAGGAGGCCGCGTGAGATCGTTCCTGCTCACACCCGCCGCGTCAGGCCGTACCGGCTCCGGCCGGGAAGGCGGGACCGCGTGAGCGCCCCGGCGCCGACCCGGCACGGCGGAGGCGTCGTCGCGCTGGTCGGGAACCCGCGCCCGGCGTCGCGTACGCACGAGGTCGCCGTACGTGCGGCGCGCGCCCTCGCGCCGGGCACGACGCCCGAGGTCATCGACCTGACCGCGCTCGCCCCGGTCCTGCTGGGCCCCGCGCCCTCGGCCGCGGTCGAGGACGCGGTCGAGCGCGCCGGTTCGGCCGGGCTCCTGGTCGTGGCGAGCCCGACGTACAAGGGCACGTACACCGGCCTGCTCAAGGCGTTCCTCGACCGGGTGCGCTCGCTCGCCGGGGTCACCGCGGTTCCGCTGCTCGTGATGGGCTCCCCGCGCCACGCGCTCGCCGTCGAGGTGCACCTGCGCCCGCTCCTGGTCGAGCTCGGCGCGACCGTGCCGACTCCCGGCCTCGCGGTCGTCGAGTCGGACCTGGGACGCATCGACGAAATCCTGGCGGAATGGGCGGCCGCGCTGCGGATACCGGAGGCGGTATGGGCTCGCGATTGAGTCAGACCCCGATCGTGGACGCGGCGCGGTTCCGCCGGGCGCTGGGCCGGCACGCCGCGGGGGTGGTCGTGGTGACGGGCCCGGGCCCGGTCGGGATGACGGCCACCTCGCTGACCTCGGTCAGCCTCGACCCGCCGCTGGTGTCGTTCTGTGTGAACCGCGACTCGGCCACCTGGCCGGACCTGCGCCAGGCGCCGTACTTCGCGGTCAACGTGCTCGGGAGCGGCCAGGCCGCGCTCGCGGCGCGGTTCGCCGTGCGTGGCATCGACCGGTTCGCGGCCCCGACCCGCTGGCGCGCGGGCCCGTACGACGTGCCGATCCTGTCCGGAGTGACGGCCCACCTCGTCTGCGAGCCGTACGACACCATCGCGCTGGGTGACCACTGGCTCGTCGTCGGCCTCGCCGTGGGCTCCGAACTCGGCGATTCGGGCGAGCCGCTCCTGTACCACCATGGCCGGTACGGGCGCTTCGATCCGCATACGTAAGCAGTACGAGTGAAAGAGTCGTCACGGTGAGTCGTTGGCTCTAAGCTATGGTCACTACCGGAGCCCGCCGGGGTGGAGCCCATGGAGACCTGGTTCGCCGAACGATCCGTTGGGCAGCTGCTGCCCGGAGATCACGCCTGGTTCTCCTACTCCAGCCAGGAGGAGCAGGACCACGTCATCGGCACCTTCCTGCGCGACGGGCTCCTGACGGCGGACAAGGTCATCTACGTGGCCGACGCCGACCCGCACGAGCTTCCCGGCCTGCGCCGCGGTGACGGCCTCGACCTCGACGGCTACGTCCGCACCGGACAGCTCGCCGTCCTCCCCCGCGCGGAGACCTGCCTGACGGCCGGGGTCCTCGACCCCGGCCGGATGGCCGCCTCGTTCGAAGACGCGCTGGCCCGTGCGGCGCGCGACCGGTTCCGCGGCGTCCGCATCACCGCCGACATGACCTGGGCGATCCGGCAGCGCAGCGGCCGCATGCGCGTGCTCGACTGCGAGGCCGGCGTCGACGCGGCCATCGCCCCCAGCACCACCGCGATGGCGATCTGCCAGGTCGACCGGCGCTCCTGCACGCGTGACGAGCTCACCGCACTCAAAGAGACACACGAGGTTCTCGTGGGCGCCGATCCGGAATTCGACGATGGAGTCCTCACCATCACCCGCATGTTCGCGCCGCGCGGGCTCCGCCTGAAGGGTGAGCTCGACGGCGCGCGGCACACGGTGTTCGCCGAGGCCCTGCACGCCGTGACGGCCCAGGGCGGCGACATCCACCTCAACCTTCGCGACCTGCGCTTCATCGACCTGGGCGCGCTGAACATGATGGCCGGCGCGGCGATCCGCATGGCCAGCCGCGGCAGCCTGACCCTCGACGAGCCGCCGCCCGACCTCACCGAGGTCGTCCGGCTCGTGGGCGGACCGATGCTTCCCTGGCTGAAGATCGGCACGGGTGAGCGGCCATGACGAAGTTCACTCACCGCGCCATGGTCTACGCCGACGAGCGGACCTTCCTCGACGCCGCGGCCCCGTTTCTCCGCGACGGGCTGGCCGCCGACGAGGTGGTGCTCGCCGTCGCGCCCGGCTCCTCCCTCGACCTTCTGCGCGAGGCCCTCGGCGCCTCGGGCGTGGAGTTCCGCGACGCCGTGCACTGGTACTCCCAGCCGACGCGCACCATCGCGGCGTACAGCGCCGTCATCGACCAGAACCCCGGCCGGCGCATCCGCGTCCTCGCCGAGCCCGGCTGGGGGGGCGGCTCATCGGCCGAGATCGCCGAGTGGGTCCGCTACGAGTCGATCGTCAACCAGGCGTTCGCGCAGATCGACGCGTCCGTGCTGTGCCTGTACGACGCACGCACCACAGCCGCCGCGGTGCTCGACGGCGCGCTGCGCACCCACCCGGAGGTGCTCGGCGAGTCCGGCCCGCACGCCAACGAGGCCTACGCCGATCCCGCCACGATCTACGCCGAGATCGACCGGCGGCCGCTGCCGCCCGTCCCCCCGGACGCGCAGGAGATGCCGGTCGACGACATCGACCTGCGGCGCCTGCGCGCCTTCGTCGGTGACCACGCCGAGCGCCACGGTATCTCCTCCGCCCGCCTGCACGACCTGCTCGTGGCGACGACGGAGGTCGCCACCAACGCGATCCGGCACGGCCTGCCCCCGGTCACCTGCCGCACGTGGGCGGACGACGGCGACGTGGTGGTCGACGTGACGGACGGCGGCCACTGGCAGCCGGAGGGCCTGCCGGGTTTTCTGCCGCCGGACCCGTTGGTCCGCGCGGGCTTCGGCCTGTGGGGCGTCCGCATGCTGTGCCCGCTGGTCCAACTGCGTACGGGCCCGGACGGCACCGACGTCCGCCTGCGCGTCCGCACCCGCTGAGTGCCGGCCCGGCGAGCAGCCGTGCGCGCGGAGGCGTCTAGATGTGGGCGCAGAGCATCTCCGCCCGTCCCCCGACCACCTTCTGCAGGCGCTTGGCGGTACGCGCGGTGTCCGGCGTGACGTCCCACCGCCGGTTGTCGGAGACGGACGCGAGCTTGACGCCCGTGCCGCAGACGGCCTTCATCACCTGCTTGAAGACCTGCTCCGACGGATAGACCTCGATGTTGACCTGCTCGCCGTTGACCGTGCAGGTCACCTTCTTGCCTCCCGCCACTTCGGCCGGGCGGGGCTTCGCACAGCCCAGACCGGCATTCTTGATCTTCTGGGCGATCTGCATGGGCGTCGTGTAGCCGGTCTTCGCGGCACCGGCCGCGGCGGACCGGGTCTCGGCCGGTTGCGCCGGGGCGCCGGAGCCACCGCCGTGCGGGTCGCCGGAGGACGAGCCACCGCAGCCCGCAGCGAGGATCGGCAGGGCGAGAAGGAACGCCGTCCGGCGCATGATCAGTCTAGACACGGTTGATTGACGTCTGAGGCGCCTTTGTCGTTGTCATGCCTCGACGTCCTAATTGTGGCGACTTGGTAGCGGCAGCTATGAGGTCGTCGGCCGCTGTGCCAGGCGTTCGGCCAGGGCGCGGAACGCCTTGCCGCGGTGGCTGATGGCGTCCTTCTCCTCCGGGGAGAGCTCCGCGGTCGTACGGGTCTCGTCGTCCGGGACGAAGATCGGGTCGTAGCCGAAGCCGTGCGTGCCGCGGCGTTCGCCGATGAGGTGGCCGGACAGCTGGCCTTCGACCGTGTCCTCCTCGCCCGACGGCCAGGCGACGGCGGCCACACAGACGAAGCGGGCGCCCCGCAGCTCCGGCGCGACGTCCGACAGCTGCCCCAGGAGCAGATCGATGTTGGCCTCGTCGTCGCCGTGCCGGCCCGACCAGCGGGCGGAGAAGACCCCCGGCATGCCGTTCAGCGCGTCGACGCACAGGCCGGAGTCGTCGGCGACGGCGGGCAGGCCGGTGTGCGCGGCGATCGCCCGCGCCTTGAGCAGGGCGTTGCCCTGGAACGTCAGCTCGGTCTCCGGGACGTCGGGCGCGTCCGGGTACTCGTCCAGGCCGACCACGTCGACGCCGTCGAGGATCCGGCGCAGCTCGACGATCTTGCCCTGGTTGCGGGTGGCGAGAACGACCTTCACGAGGCCAGGACCTCCTGCTGGATGCGGGTGAGCTCGGCGCAGCCGCCGGCCGCCAGGTCGAGCAGCGTGTCGAGCTCCGTACGGTCGAAGGGCTGGCCCTCGGCCGTGCCCTGGACCTCGACGAAGCGGCCGTCGCCGGTGCAGACGACGTTCATGTCGGTCTCGGCCCTGACGTCCTCTTCGTAGCACAGGTCGAGGCGGGGTTCGCCGTCGATGATGCCGACGCTCACCGCGGCGACGGAACCGACGAGCGGGCTGGACTTGAGCATCTTGCGGTCGCGCATCCAGGCGACCGCGTCGGCCAGGGCGACGTACGCCCCGGTGATCGCGGCCGTGCGGGTGCCGCCGTCGGCCTCCAGCACGTCGCAGTCGAGCAGGATGGTGTTCTCGCCGAGCGCCTTGAAGTCGACGCAGGCCCGCAGCGACCGGCCGACGAGCCGGGAGATCTCGTGCGTACGGCCGCCGATCTTCCCCTTGACCGACTCGCGGTCGTTGCGCGTCGTGGTGGCGCGCGGCAGCATGGCGTACTCGGCGGTGACCCAGCCGAGTCCGGAGTCGCGGCGCCAGCGGGGCACCGAGCCCTGCACCGTGGCGGCGCACAGGACGCGGGTGCCGCCGAACTCCACGAGGACCGAGCCCTCCGCGTGGGTAAGCCATCCGCGGCGGATGGTGACGGGGCGGAGCTGGTCGGCTGAACGATCGTCGGGACGAGCCATGTCGTTCACCCTATCGAGACCGGACCGCCGGTCGCGGCGGCCCGGCGCGATCTCCGGGACCCGTCTCGGAGCCTCCCTCCGCGCGGTGGGACGGCAGGGGCGTCGAGCCGGAGTCTAAAGCTCGTAAACGGCTCCTTGGCTGGCCAGTTCGATGTGACCTCGATATCCGCTGGACTTCGCCTCGGCCAGGGTGTGGCCGGGGTCGTTCCACGGGACGAGGTGGGTGAGGACGAGCCGCCCGGCGTCCGCCCGCGTGGCGTACACACCCGCCTGCCGGGCGGTGAGGTGCAGGTCGTCCGGCAGCCCCTCCCGCTCGACGAAGGACGCCTCGGCGAGCAGCAGGTCGACGCCGCTCGCCAGGTCCACGAGCGCCTCGCACTCGCCGGTGTCGCCGGTGTAGGCGAGGGCCGCGCCCCCGTGCTCCACGCGGAAGCCGTACGCCTCGACCGGATGGTTCATCGTCGCGGCCGTCACGGTGAACGGCCCGACCTCGAACGTCCCCGGTGCCAGGGTGCGGAAGTCGAACGCCTCCGACATGCCCGGCTCGGGGTCCAGGTCGTACGCGCGCGCCATCCGCTCGGCCACTCCGTCCGGCCCGTAGACCGGGATGCGTGGTTTCAGGCCGTCCGGTGCGTACTTGCGCGCCACCCAGTAACCGCAGAGGTCCAGGCAGTGGTCCGCGTGCAGATGAGTGAACAGAATCGCATCGATGTCATAGAGGCCGATGTGGTTCTGCAGGGCGCCGAGGGCACCGCTGCCGAGGTCGAGCAGCAGCGCGAAGCCGCCGGCCTGGACCAGATAACACGAGGCAGGGCTGTCCGGCCCCGGAAAGCTCCCCGAACAGCCGATCACCGTAATCCGCACGTTGCCGGCCTCCTCACGTCGCCCGGAAGCAGGACGATCGGTTCCGCTGTCGCCTTCGTGCGTCATCCACCTGGATCGACGCTCCCCTCTCCAGTGTCCCGCGGGCCGTTCTCACGCCGAGAACGTGATGCCCACCGGTGCGGATTCGACAAGCCCGATCTCCGGGCCGAGGAAGCGGCGGCCGAGTGCGCCGAACGGCGCGGGATCCCCCGTCGCGAGGAACCGGTGGCTCGGTTCCGGGGAGCCCTCCGCTCTGGCCAGGCGGCGGTCGTGGAGTACCCGGTAGACGTCTTTGGCGGTCTCCTCGGCGCTGGAGACGAGGGTCACTCCGTCTCCGGCGACGTAGGAGATCACTCCGGTCAGCAAGGGATAATGCGTGCAACCGAGGATGAGCGTGTCACAGCCCGCTTCGACAATCGGTGCCAAATACTCTCGTGCGACGTCGAGTAGTTCGTCGCCCATGGTGATGCCCCGCTCCACGAACTCCACAAAACGCGGGCAGGCGACACTTGTCAGTGTCACATGAGGCGCAGCGGCGAACGCATCGTCATAAGCGCGACTGGTCACCGTCGCATGAGTAGCGACCAATCCCACGTTTCCCGTACTCGTCGCGCTGACCGCCGCCCGCACCGCGGGCTGGATGACCTCGATCACCGGCACCTGATAACGCTCCCGCGCGTCGCGAAGCACCGCGGAGCTCGCGCTGTTGCAGGCGATCACGAGCATTTTCACGCCTTGTTCGACAAGGTGGTCCAGCACCTCGAGGGCGTTCGCGCGCACCTCGGCGATCGGCTTCGGCCCGTACGGGAAACGCGCCGTGTCCGCGACGTACAGGAGCGGCTCGTCCGGGAGCTGGTCGAGGATCGCGCGGGCGACGGTCAGCCCGCCGACGCCGCTGTCGAAGATTCCGATCGAAGCGTCAGACATGACCCCACAGGCTAGAGAACGCCGTGAGGAACACGGCATCAATGCGCTGCATGTCACACGGGTATTTCGACGACCTCACGGCGGCGCGCGCCCGGTCGGTGGCGGTTACGACCCGCCCGGGCGGTCTGACGGGATCAGACCACGGCCCGTACGGGAGGACGGCCGGGCATGGCCCCGTCCAGCGGTCGGGCACGGCCCGTCCAGCAGCGCTCCCGTCCAGCAGCGGTCCCGTCCGGCGGCCGGGAGGGCCGCGGCGAGCGGAGCGCCGCTCGGGCCCGGGCATTCCATGATCGATAATTCCATGATCAATAATGGACCCTCCACGGAAATCACTTGTCCGAATGCGCCATATTGCACATAGCGGAAATATCGCACGGCGAACACCGCCGGCTCGTACCGCCAAGGCGCCTTGTCCGGGTCCAGCCGACACGCCCACGGCGAGGGGGTTTCCGGTCACCTCCTACAGAAGGAAACGGGAAACCCACCCCGTCGACTCACTTTTCAGCGAGTCCTTCGACATGATTTGTCGCAGTGTTACCATCATTGACACTGCACGGGGGTCCGGAGTTCTTGCCACGAATCCACCACAGGGATGCGCCCCGCCGGGAGCGCCGAAACGCCCCGAGGGATTCCGTCGCCGTGGACTCCGGCTCGCCGGCCGCAGCCGCCCCTCCCCGCCGTGGATCACCGTCCCGGCCGCGACGACGCCGCGCCCAGCCCCACCGGCGTCCGGCCCGGCCCTCCGGTCCGATCCCCGAACGAACTTTCCAGTACGCCCCGTTGATTCGGCAACGGGAAACGGAGGCCATTATGACGGAATCGCTGAAATTATTCGGTTCCGAGCTTCGGCGAATGCGAATGGAGGCCGGCCTCTCACTGGCACAGTTCGGTAAGCGCCTGCATTACAGCAAGGGCTATCTCAGCAAGATCGAGACCGGACGCAAATCACCTTCGGCGGAGTTGGCACGAATGTGCGACACCGAACTCCACGCCGACGGGGCGCTCCTTTCTCTTGTCGCCGAACGGCCGACCGAGGTCACGTCTTCCGAAATGCCGTCGCTCGAAATGGTCACCGACGATGGCGAGGTATGGCTGATGAATCTCGGGCCGGACGGGGCGGGCTGGTTCCGCCCGATCAGCCGACGGGACGCGCTCGCGGTGAGCGCGTCATCGATGGCCGGTCTCACCCTCAGCGCGCACGGCATCTCCGCGACCGCCAAGGAGCCGACGGCGCTCACGGCGTTCCGATCACTGTTCGACCACTACCGGACCCTCGGCCAGACGGCCAGCCCGGGCATCGTGCTGCCGCCGGTCATCGCGCAGACCCGCATCCTGAGCGTCCTCGCGTCCGAGGCACCTGCGGGCCACCGCGACGACCTGCTGACACTCGGGGCGCGCTTCGCCGAGTACGCCGGCTGGATGGCCCAGGAGTCCGGAGAGGAGAAGGCCGCTCTCTGGCTGACCGCCCGCGCGGTCAGCATGGCGGAGGCGGGCGACGACCACGACCTGGCCGTCTACGCGCTGATCCGCCGCGCCCTCGTGACGCTCTACCGCGGCGACGCCAGGCAGACCGTCGCGCTGGCGCGCCAGGCGCAGGCCCACTCGGAAACGCCGCCCCGCATCCGCGGGCTGGCCGCGCAGCGCGAGGCCCAGGGCCACGCGCTGGCCGGTGACTACGACACCTGCATGCGCAGCCTCGACCGGGCCCGCGAGCTCCTCTCCGCGCCCGCCGGGAGCACGGAAGCGCCGGTGCTCGGGTCGACGAACCTGCCCGACACCGTCACGACGGTCACCGGCTGGTGCCTCTACGAGCTGGGCCGGCCGAAGGAGGCGAGCGAGATCCTCGACGCCCAGGTCGCCCGCATCCGGCCCGAGGCGCTCCGCTCCCGCGCCAGGTACGGCGTGCGCCAGGCACTGGCGCACGCCGCCGCGGGCGAGATCGAGCACGCGTGCGCGCTGACGACGCGCCTCCTCGGCATCACCTCGGTCGTCAGCTCGGCGACGATCACCTCCGACCTGCGCCGCCTGGCCCGGACGCTGTCGCGCCGGCACTCGAATCCCACGGTGCGCGAGCTCTATCCCGCGCTCACCGCGGCGCTGGAGACCTCGGCGGTGTGAACACCGCCCTCCGGACGACCCACCAAAGACATGACTTCGGCCAGGCCGGCGATCAAGGGAGAGAGCCATGACCACCGTCTTCGTCAACTACCGTACGAGCGACGAGGAGAACGTCGCCGCACTGCTCGAGCACGCGCTGTCCGAGCGGTTCGCCTCCGACGTCTTCTTCCGCGCCGCCAAGTCGATCAAGCCGGGCGACGACTTCGAAGAAGCGCTGCTGAGGGGCGTGCGCAGAAGCTCCGCTCTCCTCGCCGTCATCGGTCCCCGCTGGCTCGAGGTCCGCGACGAGCACGACGTCCGCAAGATCGACAAAGCGTCCGACTGGGTGCGGCGGGAGATCGTCGAGGCCTTCGACCTCGGCATCCGCGTGGTGCCCGTGCTGATCGGCGAGGCGGAACCCCTGCGGAAGGACGCCCTCCCCGCCGGGCTCGAACGCCTCGCCACGTGCCAGTACGTCCGGCTCCGCAGCCGCGACATGGAGGCCGACCTCGACCGGCTCGCCACCACGCTCATCGAGCTGGTGCCCGAGCTCCGCGACGCGAACGTGGTCCCGCCGGCGGGGAGCACGGTGAACAACGCCTACGGCAACGCACGGGTCGGCATGCAGGCGGGCACCATCGTCGGCGACATCAACTTCGGCGACTTCCTCACGCGGGACGAACGGGACGGCCGATGAGCCCGGCTCGGGAACGGCGACGGCCCCGGCCGTCCACGGTCAACACCGCGTCGGACAACGCGCGCATCGGCATCCAGGGCACGGTCATCGGCGACGTCCGGTACGAGATCAAGGACGGCGACCCGCCCGAGAAGAAGTTCGCGGTGGCCAAGCGCTGTCTCGCCGGCAAGATGCCGCCCCAGGCGAGACGGCTCATCGAGGAGGCCGTCCAGGAGGCGCTCGTCACCCCGGAGTCGACCCGCTCCCTGGTGAACGAGGTCGCCTACTACTGGACGATCGCGGTGCTGAGCGACCAGCCCTTCGAGGTGCTCGAGCGGGAGGAGTTCGCCGCGCTCGACCGGGCACGGTGGCTCTGCCAGAAGGGCCCCGCCGACTCGTGGCGCGACGCGCACCGCGCGGTCACCGGACTCATCGCGTGCCTCCAGGGTCAGGAGCAGACCGGCACGTTCGACTCGGGCGCGCTCGACGCCTTCCTGTCCGCCTTCGACCGGCTCCCGGACGACCGCCGCCGTGAGATCTACCGCCACCTGGACCCCATCCTGTCCAACGTGCTGCGGGACCGGCGGGAGGCCGACCTTCTCGACATCGCCCGCAGGCAGCGCACGGCGGACGACCGCGAGGAACGGGTGTGGAAGTTCTTCGAGCCGGATCCCGAACCACCGCGGCCGAAGCCGTTACGACGGCCCGATTTCGGGCCGTTCGAGCAGGCGGCGGCCGTCTGCGGAGCCGCGCTGGTCGCGGGCGGGCTCGCCCTGGCGTTCACGCTCGTCACCCTCGGCAGCGCCGACACGGCCGTGATCACCGGAGGCGTCGTCCTCGCCGGCACCTGGATCCTGCTGCTCTGGGGGCCCGGCCAGCTGCCCGGCCGGTACTCGGCGCTGTATCCCCGGCGGCCACGGCCCGCGCCGACCGACTTCAGCGCCCACGTGGAGCGGACCGTCCGGCAGCAGTTCGACAAGCACGCGCCGACGTCGGCCGCGCAGCGATCGCGATGGGCGGTCGCGACCATGAGGGCCCGTACGCTGCTGGCGCAGGACATCGTCGACCGGTACGCCGACCCGGAGGTGTCGCCCGGCGCGGTCGACTGGCTGATCGCCTGGTACGCCGAGAACACCGCACGCCGGTGGACCGCCCGCGAGCCGGAGGACCCCGACCGCCTGCTGAGGCTCTCGATGCTGGCCGTGGGGCTCGGCACGTTCGTCGGCGGCTGGTACTACGCGCTGGACGAGATGACCAAGGTCCAGAAGACGGTCGCGACCGTGGCGGTGCTGTGGCTGGTGGCCGGTGCCGTTCTCCTGGCGCGGAGCCGGGCCGACGTGTACGTCGCGCGGCGGCACAGCGTCGCCGCCGACCAGGCCGAGGCCGACCGGATCCTGGAGGAGGAGACGTTCGCCCACGAGGAGCGGGTCGAGCTCCTCGCCGACCGCCCGGACGACGACGAGATGGCCCAGTGGCTGGACTACGACAAGATCTATCTCAAGACGCTGGCCATGAACCAGTACGGGCTGACGAACCGCGACCTGATCACCCACGCCGTCCTGCCCGAGGGCACCGAGACCGCGCGCCGCTCCCGCGTCAAGGGCGGGCAGCCGCGCTTCTCCGCGTACGTCGTCTGGGTGTTCCTGCTCACCGTGTCCGGCGTACGCCAGGTGAAGATGCACCTGGACTTCCCGACCGGCGTCGCGAGCGACCAGCAGCGCACGGCCTTCCGCTATGACGCCATCGCCTCGGCCCAGGTGGAGGAGGTCGGCATCCGGTTCGACGACGGCCACCGCGAGGTCGTCCTGCCACGTACCGACGAGGAGAAGGACCGGATCAGGCAGTCCGCCGTGCCCATCTACCAGGAGTTCCGGCTGGAGCTCGTCAACCGGCACACCATCGGCATCACGGTGGACACGTTCAACGCGGTGCTGCTCGAACAGTTGCTGGAGGAGCAGCAGGCGCCGCCGTCGCCCGACCTGGCCGACCTCACCGGCGCGCTGAGCCTGCTGGAGACGGTCGCCGCTGACGGCCGGAAGTGGCTCGAACAGACGAGGATCCGGCGCGGCTACAAGCCGCTCGACACCGAACCGGACTTTCCGGCCACTGCGTAAGGAGCCCGATCATATGCAGTGCCCCTGGTGCTCCAACACGAACTTCCTGCCTCGCGTCCTCTGCGCGCACTGCAACGAGGAGCTCTTCCCCAAGCCGGTGACCGACGAGCAGACCGCACGGCACAAGAAGCCACCGGACGACGGCGAACGCACCGGGGCCGGCGCGGCGCAGTGGAAGAGCCTCGCCGTGTCGCTGTGCACGGCCGCGGGACTCGGCCTCGGCGGCGTGACCTCCTACCATCACTGGCCCGTGAAGCCCGCTGCGGCGCAGGCCGTCCAGGACTCCGCGCCGCTGCCCGACCCGGCCGAAGAACTGACGGCGATGAACACCTTCCTGCAGACCGTGCAGTCGACCCGGACGGAGATGCCCGACACTCTCGGCGCGTGCGAGTACGCCGCCTCGAACGTCGAGCTGCTCGCCGAGGTCGTCCAGGAGCGCACCCAGCAGGTGAGCGAGGCGACCGCCCTGCGGGTCGATGACATCGTCGACGGAGGCGGGCTCCGGCAGGCACTGATCTCGATGATCGTCGCGACGCTGACCGCGGACAAGAGGTACCTCACCTGGGCCCGCCGCGCCGCGTCGAGCAGCGTGTGCAGTGACGCCGGCGGGAACGACGCGATCAACAAGGCCAACCAGACGGCCGCCGACGCCAAACGCGCCTTCGTCCGGCTGTGGAACGCCGACGCCTCCAGGTACGGCCAGCCGACCTACGAGTGGAACGACTTCTAGCGGAGGTTCAGGAGGGGCGGCGGCCCGCGCGGGCGATCTGGCGGCTCTGGGCGACCAGACGGCCGGCCGCGTCCCAGACCTCGACGTCCTCGTCGAACCAGCCGTCGCTGACGAGGCGGCCGCTGCCGTACAGGGCGAGCGGTCCGGGCGCCGGTACCGCCCGCATGTGCCAGGTCAGCTCGACCGTGGGCGACCAGCCGTACCGTCCGGTGTTGAGCACGACCGGCGGGAGCGCGTCGACGGCGAGCGCCAGCAGGACGCCGTCGGGCTCGTACGCCTCCCGGAGCCGGAAGTAGGAGCGCATCTCCGGCCGGCCGCCCGGGCGGCCGTCGAGCCAGCCCATGGTGGCCGGGTCGTACCGCATGTCGATCCGGGCGGTGAACCCGTCCTCCTTGTCGCCGCCGAAGGTGACGCACTCCTCGATCGCCGGGAGGCGACCGGGGACCTCGGAGAAGAGAGGCTCGGCGTCGCCGTCGAGGGCTCCGGTGGTGATCAGGGCGTCGACGATCGGGGCCTCGTCCTGGACGAGGGAGACGCGGGCGACCTCGGCCGTACGCCCGGACTTGCGCGTCTCGACCAGCACCTCGGCGGGGCCGGGCTTGGCGACCCGCAGGAAGCTCGCGGCGGTGGAGATCGGGTACGGACGGCCGGAGGCGTCCAGGGCGGCCCGCGCGAGGACGGCCATCAGGTAACCGCCGTTGAGCGCCTGCTCGAACCCGAAGTCGCCGTCGAGCGCGACGGCGTAACGCCCCTCGCCCGTACGCCGTACCGCCGTGGCCTCGCCGAACCCGCTCATGGGCCCTCCTTCGTCGGGGGAGTGACCGGGCGCGCGTGTTGATTGATTCGCTCGCTCCGCTCGCTCATGCGCCCTCCTTCGCCGGAAGAGAGAGCATGCGCGCGTGTTCTTTGAGTCGCTCACTCCGTTCGCTCATGCCAGCCCCCACCAAAATTAGAACGACATTCGGCATGAACCATACCGGCATGCTCCAGAGCGGTCACTCGTGCGAGGGCCCTTCGCTCTCCGGATAGTACGAGGCGGTCCGTTCGCGTCCTGGCTTTCCGGTCGGCCGCCCCGTTGGGATCGTTTGTTTGGAGAATGTCCGGGCGGTGTGCCCGGCCCGGATCAGAACCGCGAGGCGATGCCGTCTGACGAGATGACGCCGGTTGATGGAGTGAGCCATCACCTGGCGGGGCTGGCGCGGCTCTTGGAGGCTGAGGACGACGCTGCCCTCGTCGTCCAGCAGATCCTGCGGTTGGCCGAGAACGAGGTCCCCGGCGCCGCCCACGCGGGCGCGACCATGCTGGGCCAGGACGGTGCGTCGACGCCCGTGTACACCGGCGATCTGGCGGCGCGGCTGGACGCCCTGCAGTACGACGTCGGCCAGGGCCCCTGCCTGGATGCGCTGCTCGCCGACACCGTACGCGCCGACGACCTGGCCTACGAGCCTCGGTGGCCGCGGTTCGCCCCGGTCGCGGTCGCCCGGGGCGTGCGTTCGGTCCTGGCGTTCCGCCTGTCCGTACGGATCGGCACGGTGGGCGCCCTGAGCCTGTACTCGCCGAAGCCGTACGCCTTCACCCCGGGCGCCGAGCGGGTGGGCCGCTCGGTCGCGGCGTGCGCCGCCATCGCGATGGCCACCGTCGGCGAGCGGAGCCAGTTGCGGAACGCACTGGAGAGCCGGGATGTCATCGGACAGGCGAAGGGCATCTTGATGGAGCGCTACCGGATCGACGCCCAGGAGGCGTTCGCGATGCTCAGCGCCTCGTCCCAGCACACGAACGTCAAACTGCGCGACGTCGCCGAACGGCTGGCCAAGACCGGCGAGTTCACACCCCCGCCGACCGACCGCGACTGACCCACGGACGGCCCGGACGCGCGCCCTCTCTACGGCCGCTCGCCGTCGGCCGTGCCACCGGCCTCCGCCAGGGCGGCCCGCAGGGAGTCATAGCCGAGACCGAGGTTGACCATGACGTCGTGGGCCAGCCCGTCGCCGACGGTGAGCAGACCCAGGGCGAGATGTCCGGTGTCGACGCTTTCGGTGCCGGCGCGCAGCGCCTCGCGCAGCGCGTGGCGCAGGACGGTCAGCGACAGCCGGGTGAAGGGCGTCTCGTCGAGCAGCGGATCACCGGTGGGTATGCCGACGCGGCCGTCGACCGCCGCGCGCAGCGCGGCCGGACCGGCGCCGCAGGCGGCCAGCGCCCGGGTGGCGGGGTCGTCTTCGCGGGAGATCAGGGCGAGCAGGAGGTGTTCGGTGCCGAGGTAGGTCTTGCGACGGCGGCGCGCCTCCTCGCGGGCCTCGCCGACGACCGCGCGCAGCCCCTCGGTGGTCCGGCTCCAGAATCCCTCCCGGTCACCCTCGCGTGCGTCGCCGGCCGGGATGAACCTCTTCTGCACGGCCTGCCGGCTCACGCCGAGCCGGGTGCCGATGTCGGCCCAGGAGACGCCCTCCCGACGGGCCTCGTCGACGTAGTACCCGATGAGGTTCTCACCGAGCTCGCTGACTCGCGCCGCGACGTCGACGGCGCGGGTGAGCCGATCGAGAACGGGCGCCGTCTCGAACCCGGTGCGGACCTGATCGATCAAGGTGTCCAGGGTCACCACGGAGTCGCTCATAAGGCAACCATAGGTTGCCTCATGAGCGAGTGCAACCACAGGTTGCCTATCCCGTTCAAAGGCAACCTATGGGCGCCTATGCCCAGAGCTGACCTTCCAGGCGTTTCTCCGCCTCGTCCAGCGTGCCGTCGTACGCACCCGTGGACAGGTACTTCCAGCCGGCGTCGGCGACCACGAAGGCGATGTCCGCGCGCTCGCCCGCCTTGACCGCCTTGGCCGCCATGCCCAGCGCCGCGTGGAGCGCGCAGCCCGTCGAGATGCCCGCGAAGATGCCCTCCGCCGCCAGCAGCTCGCGCGTGCGCCGCAGGGCGTCCTCCGACGTCACGGAGTAGCGCGTGGTCAGCACCGACTCGTCGTACAGCTCTGGCACGAACCCCTCGTCGATGTTGCGCAGGCCGTACACCAGCTCGCCGTAGCGCGGCTCGGCCGCGACGATCGCGACGCCGGGCACCCGCTCGCGCAGGAACCGACCCACGCCCATCAGCGTGCCCGTCGTGCCGAGACCGGCGACGAAGTGAGTGATCGTCGGGAGGTCCTCCAGCAGCTCGGGCCCGGTGGACTCGTAGTGGGACCGCGCGTTCGCCTCGTTGCCGTACTGGTAGAGCATCACCCAGTCGGGGTGCTCGGCGGCGAGCCCCTTGGCGACGCGTACGGCCTCGTTGGAACCGCCCGCCGCCGGTGAGGGGATGATCTCGGCGCCCCACATCTTCAGCAGCTGGGTGCGCTCGGCGGAGGTGTTCTCCGGCATGACGCACACCATGCGGTAGCCGCGCAGGCGGGCGACCATGGCCAGGGAGATGCCGGTGTTGCCGGACGTGGGCTCCAGGATCGTGCAGCCCGGCGTCAGCAGGCCTTCCTTCTCGGCCTTGTTGATCATCCAATGCGCCGGCCGGTCCTTGATGGAGCCGGTGGGGTTCCGGTCCTCCAGCTTGGCCCACAGGCGTACGTCGGGCGACGGCGACAGACTCGGCAGGCCGACCAGAGGCGTGTGGCCCAGCGAGTCGAGCAGCGAGTCGTAGCGCACGTCAGCCGCCCGCGACGGCGGGCAGCACGGTGACGGTGTCACCGTCGGACACCTTGGTCTCCAGTCCGCCCAGGAAGCGCACGTCCTCGTCGTTCAGGTAGACGTTGACGAACCGGCGCAGGCCCTTGTCGTCGACCAGCCGGTCGCGCAGGCCCGGGTGCCGCCCTTCCAGGTCGGTGAACAGCTCGTCGAGCGTGGACCCACCACCCTCGACGGCCTTCGCGCCGTCGGTGTAGTTGCGAAGAATCGTCGGGATGCGAACCTCGATCGCCATGGCGATGTGCTCCTTCGTCGTACGGTCCCCGGCAACGCACGCCAACACATGGCATCGCCCGGGGATTCCAGGCCTCGGGGGAAATGCCTCAGTGACAGTCGTAGACGATCTCGGCCCGGCTGTGGCCGAACAGGAAGTTCTGCACGGGTGCGACGACACGCCCGCGTCCGCGGCGCTTCACCATCGTCGTCGTCATCACGTTGGTCAGTTTACCGAGTCGGATTCGCCGGCCTCCACGACGGAGACCTCCTCCTCGGTGACCTCGCCGTCGATGATCCGGTACGAGCGGAACTCGGTCTCGTCGGCCTCGCGCGTGGAGACCAGCACGTAGTGGGCGTTCGGTTCGGAGGCGTAGGAGATGTCGGTGCGGGAGGGGTACGCCTCGGTGGCGGTGTGGGAGTGGTAGATCACGACCGGTTCCTCGTCGCGGTCGTCCATCTCCTTCCACACCTGGAACTGCTCCATCGAGTCGAACCGGTAGAAGGTCGGCGAGCGCTCGGCGTTCGCCATCCGGACGAAGCGCGTGGGCCGGTCGGAGCCGATCGGGCCGGCCACGACGCCGCACGCCTCGTCAGGGTGGTCGGCACGCGCGTGCGCGATGATCTGGTCAACGATGGCGCGCTCGATCGTCAGCATGGGCACAGCGTAGCGACGGTCCCTCGGCGGCCGGTTCACCATAGGGCGCGTACGAGGCTCTCCTGGAGGTAGGTCAGCCAGTCGTACGCGGCGTACCCGGCATTGCGCGGATCGTCCCAGTCGAACGTCCGCATCTGGTCAAGCGTCTCCTCGGTGATGTCGAGGCGTACGCCGAGCGCCAGGCGAAGATCGTTGAGGGCCCGCAGCCACGCCTGCGCCTCGTCGGGGTCGAGGACGACCTCGCCGCCCTCGCCGAGCGTCGCGAGCACCGTCTTGGCCGCGGCGCGCTTACCCTCGCGCAGCCCGGCCTCGGTGTAGCGCCGGAACTCCGCGGAGGCGTTCTGGTCCTCGCGGTAGGCGTCCGGGAAGAGCCGGGCCAGCACCGGATCGTCGGAGACGGCGGTGTTCTCCGACAGCTGCAGGTCGGGCATGCCGGCGTCGGCCCCGGACCCGGACTCCGGCTGGTCGCCCTCGCCGAGAAGGTCGAGCAGCTGGCCCATGAGCAGGCGCACGACGGCCGCCTCCTCCGACCCGATGCGCAGGCGCACACGTCCGCCGCGGGCGCCGGTGAAGCCGCCGTTCATCAGATGTCCTGCTTGACGGTCGCCCACAGCCCGTAGGAGTGCAGGATCTCGCAGTCGCGCTCCATCTCCTCGCGGGTGCCGCTCGAGACGACCGCGCGTCCCTTGTGGTGCACGTCGAGCATGAGCTTCTCGGCCTTCCGCTTGGAGTAGCCGAACACGGCCTGGAACACGTAGGTCACGTAGGACATGAGGTTGATGGGATCGTTCCACACGATCGCCACCCACGGACGGTCCGGTCGCACGTCCTCGGCGGCGTCCGGTCGATCGAGCTCGACGGGAGCCGTGGTCACTTTGGTGCCTCCTTAACGGGAGCTCCCCTCAATCATCGTGCACACCTTCACCGTAATCTGCCATTCGTGGATCTTTCGACGACGGCTCTGCTGACCGACCGCTACGAACTCACCATGCTGCGGGGTGCGCTCGCCGGCGGCACCGCGGCACGCCGGGCGGTGTTCGAAGTTTTCGCGCGCCACCTGCCGGCCGGCCGGCGCTACGGCGTCGTGGCCGGGATCGGCCGCTTCCTGGACGCCCTGGAGGCCTTCCGGTTCGACGGGCCCGCGCTGGACTTCCTCACCTCCCAGGGCATCGTGGACGAGCCGACGGCCGCGTGGCTGTCCTCCTACCGGTTCTCCGGGAACATCTGGGGTTACTCCGAGGGCGACCTGTACTTCCCCGGGTCGCCGATCCTCGTCGTCGAGGCGGACTTCGCCGAGGCGGTCATCCTCGAGACGCTCGCGCTGTCGATCCTCAACCACGACGCCGCGATCGCCTCGGCCGCCTCCCGCATGGTGCACGCCGCGGGCGGCCGGCCCATCATCGAGATGGGCTCCCGCCGTACGCACGAGATGGCCGGCGTCGCCTCGGCGCGTGCCGCCTACCTCGCCGGGTTCACCTCGACCTCGAACCTGGAGGCCGGCCGGTCCTACGGCGTGCCGACGGCCGGCACCAGCGCCCACGCGTTCACCCTCCTGCACGACAGCGAACGGCACGCCTTCCGCGCCCAGCTCGACGCGCTCGGCCGCGACACCACCCTGCTGGTCGACACGTACGACGTGGCCCGAGCCGTCGCCGTGGCGGTCGACCTGGCCGGACCGGAGCTGGGCGCCGTACGGCTCGACAGCGGCGACCTGGCCGAGACCGCGCACGAGGTACGCGCCCAGCTCGACTCCCTGGGCGCCTCGAAGACGCGGATCATCGTGACCGGCGACCTGGACGAGTACGCGATCGCGGGCCTGTCCGCCGCGCCCGTCGACGGGTACGGGGTCGGGACGTCGCTGGTGACGGGCTCGGGCGCGCCGACGGCGGCCCTGGTGTACAAGCTGGTGGCACGGGCGGAGTCCGAAGAGGGCCCGCTGCGCCCGGTGGCCAAGCGCTCGGTCGGCAAGCCGAGCCGGGGCGGCCGCAAGTGGGCGGTCCGCCACATCGGCGACGACGGGAAGGCCATCGCGGAGATGGTCGCGACCGCCGAACCCGCGCCGGGCCCGTACGACCGGCCGCTGCTGACCGAGCTCGTACGGGACGGGGAGATCGTCGGCCGCGAGCCCCTGGCCGAAGCCCGCGCCCGCCACGAGCGCGCCCTGTCCGAACTCCCACCCCGCGCCTTCCAGCTCTCCCGCGGCGACCCGGCCATTCCCACGGAGTTCCGCGACGCCTGACGGACGCCGCAGCGCCTCACCCCAGGGCAGGGGCGATGCCAACCGTGTAACGGGGACGAACCGCAGTGGGGCCGCCCCGGAAAGTCGATCCAGAAGCTGTGCCGGCCGGTGCGGGTGTGAGGGATGACCGTCGTTGGATCAGCGGATCGTGTAGCCGCCGTCGACGACGATGTCCGCACCGTTGATCATGTCTGAGCCGTTCGAGGCGAGGAACAGCGCCGTCGCCGCGATCTCCTCCGGGTAGGCGAAGCGTCCCGTCGGAATCTGGGCCTTCAGCGCCTCACCTTTCGGCCCGGCCCAGGCCTTGCGGCCCAGATCGGTGAGAACGACGGTGGGGGAGATCGTGTTGACGGTCACTCCGCGGCCGGCCCATTCGGAGGCGAGCACCTTGGACAGGCCGACCACACCGAACTTGGAGGCGCAGTAGGCGACGTGCTGGTCCAAGGCGACGCTGGCGGCCTGCGACGCCAGGTTGATGATCTTCCCCGAGCCGGCGGCGAGCATATGCCGTCCGACCTCCTGGCACACGAGGAAGGTACCCTTCAGGTTGATGTTGATCGTCGTGTCGAACGCACCGGGCTCCAGGTCTTCGGCCGGGGCCAGGATCGCGACACCGGCGCTGTTCACCAGGATGTCGATCCGGCCGTAGGTCTCCAGAACGGCGGTGACCGCCGAGCCGACCGCGGCGGGATCGGAGACGTCGCACGTGAATCCGGCGCTCCCGTCCCCGAGCTCCCGTGCCTTGGCATCGGCCGCCTCGCCGTTGACGTCGACCACGGCGACCTTGGCTCCCTTCAACGCGTAGGTGTCGGCGATCGCCGCGCCGATCCCCGACGCGCCACCGGTCACCAGTGCGACCTTGCCGTCGAGCCCGAAGGTCATGTCAAGGGCCTTCTCTGCTGCCGCCATGTCCTCTACTCCTCGTCGATCGCTTTGGTCTGCTTCGATTCCGGTTCGATCGTCAGGACGGCCGATGAGCGCGCCAGTTCCTCGCTCTCCCGGAGCGTGTCGGCCTGGTCGGCCAGGTCGTGGCCCGACTCGTAGTTCGTCAGGGTCCGGACCTTGGCCGCGGATCTGGAGTTCTCGTCGAAGCGGTAGTCGAGCCACTCGCTCGCCAGGCGGCGGGCCAGCTCCAGTCCCACGACGCGCTGCCCGAAGCACAGGATCTGGGCGTCGTTGCTCAGCACGGACCGCTCGACGGAGAAGCTGTCGTGCGCCGTCACCGCACGGATGCCGTGCACCTTGTTGGCGCTGATCGCGACTCCCAGCCCGGTGCCGCACACCATGAGCGCACGGTCCGCCTCGCCGGCGGCGACCTTGCGTGCCGCCATGACGGCGATGTGCGGATACGGTGTCGTGTCCCCGGCCCCGACTCCGACGTCGATCACTTCGGCGACCCGGTCATCGGCTTCCAGGTCCGCCTTCAGGACGTTCTTGTAGTCCAGCCCCGCGTCGTCGCAACCGACGACGATCCGCCATTTGTCAGGCATGGCGCCCACCCCTTTCGTGTTCTTTCATTGCGGCAGCGGCTCAGCGCGCCGGCCCCAGTACCCCGCCGACCGCGCCGGCGCACAGAGACAGCGACGTCGCCCCCGCGTCCGGGGTACCGACACTCCGCTCGGCGAGCGGTCGTGCCCGGCCGACCCTGGGTCGCAGATCCGCTGTGGCCAGTGCCGCGGTCTCGCAGGCCCGCGTCGCCTCCTGCCATGCCGCCGGCAGTGCCGCACCCGAGCGGACCCGCCCGGCGAGCGCGTCGACGAACGGCACGAACGCGTCGACCATCGTCTTGTCCCCGAGCTGCGCCTTGCCCAGCCGTTGGAGCGCCTGGAGCCCGGCTCGCATGGCGTCCGCGACGTCCGCGGCGGAGGTCTTCTCGACGTCGTCACCGAGGTGTTCGCCGATCTCGCGCAGCATCGCGCCCCAGAGAAATCCGGACGTACCGCCCGCCTTCCCGGCCCACGCGTCGCCCGCCGCGACCAGGACCGACCGCGCGCCGGCGCCCGCATCGGCGGCGTCGCGCGCCGCGGCGGCGGCCGCCATGGCGCCCTTGACCATTCCCCTGCCGTGGTCGCCGTCGCCGGCGACGGCGTCTATCCGGCCGAGTTCGTGCTCGGCCTCGACCATGGCGGAGGCCATGGCCTCGAGCGCCGAGACGATGGTGCGCCCACAGGCGCGGGACCCCTCCGAGCCGGGTCGCGTCGCCGTCGCGGCCGGTACGCCGGAGGTCGTGCTACGCCGCGCCGGAGTCGCACTCGCGGGCTCCGCCCGGCCCTTGCGGTAGGCCGGCGTGTCCGCCGGGGCGCGCCACAGCCGCTCCAGCTCATCATCGAGAAAGACCAGTGTCAGAGAGCATCCGGCCATGTCCAGGCTGGTGACGAGCTCACCCACCTCGGGTTCGACGACTTCGAGACCCTGGTCCGCGAGGAGCCCGGCCACGCTCCGCCACACGACGAAGAGCTCCTCGTACTTCGTCGTCCCCAGCCCGTTGAGAATCGCCGTCACCCGGTTGCCGGATCCGGCGGGCTTCTCCGCCAGCACACCGGATACCAGCCGGTCGGCCAGCTCCGCGGCCCGCGGCAACGCGTCCTCACCGACGCCGGGTTCACCATGGATCCCGAGGCCGACCCCCATTCGCCCGGCGGGCACGGTGAAAAGCGGCGCGGTCCCGCCGGGCATGGTGCAACCGGCGAACGCCACCCCGAGCGTGCGGGTCCGGTCGTTGGCGTGACGGGCGACCCGTTCGACCGCGTCGAGGTCGTATCCCTCCTCGGCGGCGGCACCCGCGACCTTGAACACGACGAAGTCCCCGGCGATCCCACGACGCTTGTGGATCTCCGACTCCGGCGCGCTGGCGATGTCGTCGGTGACGAAGACGACGCGGGTGTCGATGCCATCCTGGCATAGCTGCTCTTGGGCAAGCGTGAAGTTCATCACATCGCCGGCGTAGTTGCCGGTGGAGAACAGCAGACCGGCGGTGCCCGCCGCCGCGCTTCCCACCGAGTACGCGTCCTGTGTCGACGGCGAGGTGAAGATGTTCCCGACGACGGCGCCGTCGGCGAACCCGTGCCCGACCACTCCGCAGAAGGCCGGATAGTGCCCGGAACCACCACCGACGACGACTGCGACCTTGCCCGGCCGCGTCTCGGTCGCGCGGACGACGCCGCCCGGTACACCCGCGACGGTGTCTTGATGCACGTCCAGGAAGCCGGCGAGCATGTCCTCGGTGAAGGTGCCCGGGTCGTCGTACAGACGAGTCATGATTGTTGTCCTTCCAGTCGAGGGCGGCTGCCCTCCCCCACTGCCTGCCTCCGGACGGATTTCGACGGGTGGCGGACCTGGTCGTCAGTGCTGTGGGCGATCAGTGCTGTGGATTGATGACGGACTTGACCGCATGGGGGTCGCGCTCGCCGACGAGCAGAGCCGCCTCGGAGTCCGCCAGGGGGAAATGACCGGTGACAAGGGCGTCCAGGTCGACCCGGCCCGAGGCCGCGAGCGCGATCGCCGTGGGCCAGGTGTTCGCATACCGGAAGGTGCCTGTGACCTCGATCTCCCGGCTCTGAATGTAGCCGAGTGGCAGGGGCAGACCATCGTCGCCCATTCCCACGAGCACCGCCCGGCCCGCCCTGGTCAGGGTGCGCAGTGCGTCACCGGTGGCACCGGGATGACCGGAACACTCCAGCAGCACGGTGGGCTCGAATCCCGCGTCGCCCAGCGAGGTCTCCGCGACGTTGAGGGTCGCGGTCGCGCCCAGGTCCGCGGCCAGCTTCAGGCGGTGGGGGTTGAGGTCGGCGACCACGATCTCGGCGGCGCCGAAGGCGCGAGCGCACTGCGTCGCGACCAGCCCGATCGGTCCGGCTCCGGTGATCAGGACTCGGCTGCCCGCGCTCACCTGTCCCTTGCGGTTCGCCCAGACGCCCACGGACAGCGGCTCGAGCAGTGCCGCCGCGTCGTCCGACAGCGACTCCGGCACCGGGTGGGCGAAGGACTCGTGGACGGTCACGAACTCCGCGAGAGATCCGTCGATCGGAGGGGTCGCGAAGAACCTCATGGCGGGGCACAGGTTGTATCGTCCGGCGAGGCACTCGGGGCAGGTCAGGTCGGGCACGCCGGGCTCGACGGAGACGCGCTGCCCGATCCGGGCGGCGTCCACGCCGCGTCCGACGCCGACGATGACGCCTCCGGACTCGTGTCCGAGCACCATCGGCCGCTCCAGGACGAAGTCTCCGATGCGACCGTGCTCGTAGTAGTGGACGTCGGAACCGCAGACGCCCACCGCGTTGATCTGGACCAGGACCTCGCCGGGTTCGGGCGCCGGTACGGGACGCTCTTCGATCGCGAGGTCCTTGATTCCGCGCAGGACCGCTGCCTGCATCGTGGTCATGAGGGTCTCCTCAGCTCGCAGGGCTCGGGGGTGTCGGGTGCGGCCGGCCGTTTCGTGGCCGGCCGCACCGGGCCCGGTCCGGTCAGCTCTTCTCGTTGGCGATGTCGCCGGTCTTGAGGTTCGCCTCGATCAGCGCGGGGAGCGTGCTGAGGAACGCGTCCTTCTTGGTGACGACGTGCTCCATGTAGGTGTCCACGTTGTCCTTGGTGATCTGGGGCATCAGGTAGACGGGCTTCTTGTTGACGTTCTCGCCCTTGGCGATCTTGGCGGCCACGGCGAGGCCCGTCGCCAGCTCGACGGTCCCGTCCTGCAGGTTGGTGCCGATGAAGTCCCCGCTCTTCACCGCGTTGAGGCCGTCCTGGATGCCATCGACCCCGACGATCGGAAGCTTGACCTTGGCTTCGCGGGTGGCCTGCAGAGCCCCGAGGCCCATGTCGTCGTTCTCGGCGACGATGCCGTTGATCTTGCCGCCGAAGCTCGAGAGCCAGTTCTTCATCTTGTTGACGGCCTCGTCGCGCTTCCAGTTGGCCGTGTCCTTGGCGATGATCTTCATATCGGGGTGCTTGGCGAGCACGTTCTGGATGCCCTTGGTGCGGTCCAGCTCACCGGACTGACCGAGCGGGCCCTGCAGGACGACGATGTTGCCCTTGCCGCCGAGTTTGTCGACCATCATCTGCATTTCCTGCTCGCCGGCCTTGACGTCGTCGGGCAGCACGGTGCCGGCCAGGTCCGAGCTGTTGAGACCGGCGTTGACGGCGAGGAACGGGATCTTCTTGGCCTTGGCCGACGCGACCTGGGGGGCCAGGGAGTCGGCCTGGACCGGGACGACCACGATGGCGTCGACGCCGGCGTTGATGAACTGGTCGACCTGGTTCGCCTGCGTGCTGACGTCCAGGTTGGCGGAGTTCCACAGCACGTCGATGTTGTTGGCCTTGGCGTACGCGTCGATGCCCGCCTTCCCCGCGGTGATGAACGAGGACATGTCATAGACGCTGACGCCGATGCGGAGCTTGCCCTTGCCTGAGCCGCCGGAGTCCTTGTTGGGGTCTCCGGCACCGCACGCGGCGCTGGCCAGCAGGGCCGTACCCGCCGTGGCGAGGGCGAGAGTACGGAAAATCTTGTTGCGCATGGGGAACTCCATTGATTGGGCGCGCTTGTTCGTTGGATCGACCGGGGGGTGGTTCGGAAGCGAGGCCTCGTCTCGATCGGGCAGGATCGGACGGGATCGGACAGGAGAGGTCTCAGGTCCTACGTTTGGCGGACCAGACGTCGACGGCGACGGCGGCGACTATCAGCATTCCTTTGATGACGTTCTGCCAGTACGCGGGCACCACGAGGATGTCCAGGCCGTTGTTGAGAGTCTGGATCAGGAACAGTCCGAGCGCCGTGCCCCAGATGCTGCCCCGGCCGCCCAGCAGGCTCGCGCCGCCGATGACGACGGCGGCGATGGCGTCCAGCTCGTATCCCTCACCGAGGTTGGGGGGTCCGGAGATGACCCGCGACGCCAGCATCACGCCGGAAAGCCCGGCGAGCACGCCACTGAGGGCGTAGACGCTGAACAGGATCCGGGTGGTCTTGACGCCCGCGATCTGGGCGGCGACCGGGTTACCGCCCACCGCGTAGACGCGCATGCCGTACGACGTCCGCTTCATGATCAGGGCGAGCGCGACGATGCCGACGATCATGACGACCACGGGGATCTGCAGGCCGAGGATCTCGTTGTTCGCGATCTTGCCGAAATTCCCCGGGAGTCCGTTGATCGGCGCACCGTGGCCCACGACGTACGCGAGGCCGGATGCGGTGGTCAACATGCCGAGAGTGGCGATGAACGGTGGCACGTTCACCCTGGAGACCAGGAAGCCGTTGACGGTTCCCGCGACGAGCCCGACGAGCAGGGCGACCAGAACCGACAGCCAGAGCCGGTCGGGATGGCCCTTGACGGTCGCGGCCGCGGACATCGCGCTGAGAGCGATGACGCTCCCCACCGAGAGGTCGATTCCGCCGGTGAGAATGACCAGCGTCTGACCCAGCGCAATGAGCGCGAACGGAGCCGCGGCGATGCCGATCGTCTGCGCGTTGTCGAGGGTTCCGAAACGGGCACTCCGGTAACTGAAGTAAGCGATGATCAACAGCATCACCACGACCATGGAGTGGCGGATCAGCTGGTCGCGTACCCACGGTCCCGACAGCCGCCAGGTCTGGGCCTGCTCGGCCGTCTCGCCCGGTGACGTGCGCTCCCGGGTTGGCTGTCGCGTGGTCATCGGCCGTTCTCCTTGTGGTCGGTCGAGGTGGGGGTGTGGTCGGGCGAATGGTCGACGGAGCCGTGGTCGGACCGGGGGTCCAGGCCGGCGGCGAGGCGGAAGATGGTGTTCTGAACGTCGGGAGCCGACAGGTCGGCGCGGCTCAGCTCACCCGCGACGCCTCCTCCACGCATGACCAGCGCGCGGTGGGCGAGGCTCAGGATCTCGGGCATGTCGGACGAGGCCATGACCACGGCCATTCCGGAGGCCGCGAGCTCGGTGATGATGCGGTAGATCTCGCTGCGGGCACCGACGTCGACGCCCCGGGTGGGCTCGTCGAGCAGGAGGACGTTCACGCTCCCCGTCAGCCAGCGTGCGAGGACCACCTTCTGCTGGTTACCGCCGGAGAGCGTGCCGACCTGCTGTGACAGTCCCCGGCTGCGCAGCGCGACCGACTTCATCGCCGTGTCGACCGTCCGGGTACGGCTGCGTTGCCGCAGCCACCCGCCCACGGTGAAACTCGGCAGCCGCGGCAGCGAACCGTTGTCCAGCACGTCCATGGACAGCACGGCGCCGGCCCCTTTGCGGTCCTCGGGGACGAGGGCCATCCCGTGGGTGATCGCGTCGGCCGGTGAATTGCGCCGGGTGGCCTTGCCGGCGACGGTGACGGTGCCCGCGATGCTCTTGCGAACCCCGAAGATCGCCTCCAGGAGCTCGGTTCGGCCGGCTCCCACGAGTCCGGCCAGCCCGAGAATCTCCCCACGGCGGACGGTCAGGTCCACCGGTCGCTCATAACCGCTGACGTGGAGTCCTCTGACCTGCAGAGCGACCTCGTCACCGGGCGGATGCAACGTCGGGAAGAGGTCTTCGAGCTCACGGCCGATCATCGCGTGGACGATGTCGTCATCGCTGACCTCGGTGAGCGGACGGTCCATGACCAGCCCACCGTCGCGCAGCACCACCACCCGATCGGCCAGGGCGCGGATCTCTTCCATCTTGTGCGTCGTGTAGAGCATGGCGACGCCCTGCTCGCGAAGTTTGTTCACGACGGCGTACAGCCGTTCGACCTCGCGGTCGGAGATGGCCGAACTGGGCTCGTCCAACAGCAGGACCTTCGCTCCGCCGCTGGTGTTCTTGGCGATCTCGACCAGCTGGCGGAGCCCGACCGGCAGTTTGCGCATCGTCGACTGCGGATCGATCTCGACCCCGAAGACGTCGAGGATCTCGCGGGCCTTGCGTGCCATCGCGCGCCGGTCGAGCAGGCCGGCCCTGCTGCGCAGCTCCCGTCCGATGAAGAGGTTCTCGTACACCTTCATGTCCATGATGGGAGCGAGTTCCTGGGGGACGATCGCGATCCCCTGGCGGTGCGCTGCCTGCGGGTCCCCGTGTGAGAGCGGCTCGCCGCCGATCAGGACCTGACCGCGGTCGGGCTTCACCTGGCCCGAGGCGATCTTCATCATCGTCGACTTGCCCGCGCCGTTCTCCCCGGCCAGCGCGGTCACGGTGCCGGCTTTGAGAGTGAGAGACACGCCCTTCAGTACCGGCACTCCACCGAACGCCTTGGCGAGGTCCCGGCACTCCAAAGCAACATCTGCCACGACTGATCTCCAGACCCGGACCCTGCCGGCTCGGTGTGCGATACGGCCGCTTCGAGGTCGGTGGCTCTGGGTGCCTGAGCGGTTCCGAACACGCGAAGGGGACAGCGAGAAGAGAGCCGATCCGGGATGCCCCCGCGACGATGTGCGGTCAGGTGGGCCGACCGCGACCCGAACTCCCGGATCGGAACCGGTGTTTGTTTGTTCGTGTGAACTTCACACGTACCGACATTGTGACGTCAAGAGTTCGTAACCTATTCGTTACATCAATCTTGCCTGGGCAGCCGCGTGACAAGGTTCGCGGTGTCGACTAAAACCCCGATGTAACAGGGACTTGAGCAGCCTGACCGGGTCCTCTATCGTCGTATCACGGCGACGGCGGACAGCACCTCCAGCCGAGACCGAATGTGTGAACTTGACAAGATGTAACAGTGGCGGAGGACGGAGACGGCATGGTCGTCAAGAGCAGCGTGGACCTCGAGAGCAGAAGGCAGGCGCTGGCCGACCTGCTGTCGTCCAGCGGCAGTCTGCGCATCGAGGACCTGGCTGCCCGCTTCAAGGTCAGCACCATGACGATCCGCCGGGATCTGCAGGCACTGGAGGACGAGGGCCTGGTCCGCCGTGTACGCGGCGGGGCGGTCAGCGACGCACAACCCTTCGAGACGCGCAAGAGTCACGCGTTGCAGGCGAAGGAGCAGATCGCACGGAAGCTGTCCGGCCTGGTGCCCTCCGGCGGGGTGGGGATCTGCATGGACGCCTCCTCCACGCTGTGCGTCCTCGCCGGCTCGATGCCTCCCGCCGAGAATCTGTCGGTGATCACGGACGGCATCGAGACCTTCCTGACGCTGAGCCGGGACTCGCGGGTCCACGCCTACCTGACCGGCGGCCAGAAGGACCCCAACGCCGGCAGCCTCATCGGCCCGATCGCCTCCGCCGCACTGAAGCAGTTCTCGTTCGCACGCGCCTTCCTGTCCGCCGCGGCGGTCGACCCTCACTTCGGGACCAGCGAGTTCAGCGCCGAAGAGTGTGAGATCAAGAGGCTCATGGCAGAGCTGTCGGACCATGTCGTCATGGCCGTGGACTCACAGAAGCTCGGGACGGGAGCGGCCGCCCGCTGCCTGCCGTGGGACGGAATCGATCTGATGGTGACCGAACTCGACGTCATGGACGCCCGTTTGGACCCCTACCGCGACCATGTCGAGCTCCTCTGACGAGTAGCGATCGGGGGCACCCCGGTCTGCCAAGAGACCAGCCGCCTTGAGGTTGCGAAGGTCGCCGAAGGCTCGGCGGGCACGCACTGATGTTCCGGCCTCTGCCGGGGTAGCTTTCTCGTGGGGGATCACTCTGGGGAGGGCAGTCATGAGTCGAGCGTTGATCATCGTTGATGTGCAGAACGACTTCTGCGAGGGGGGTTCGCTGGCGGTCGCGGGCGGCGCGGACGTGGCCGCGGCGATCTCCTCGTTCGTCTCCGCGCACCGCGGCGAGTACGACCACGTCGTCGCGACCCGGGACTTCCATCTCGATCCCGGCGATCACTTCGACGAACACCCCGACTACGCCGACTCCTGGCCGCCGCACTGCGTGATCGGCACGCCCGGGGCCGACTTTCACCCGAACCTGGACCTGGCGCCGATCGAGGCCGTGTTCAGCAAGGGGGAGCACGAGGCGGCCTACAGCGGCTTCGAGGGCGTCGCCGACGACGGCACGCCGCTCGCCGAGTGGCTGCGCAAGCATGAGGTCGACAGCGTCGACGTCGTCGGGATCGCCACCGACCACTGCGTACGGGCGACCGCGCTGGACGCCCGGGGCGCGGGGCTGTCCACCCGTGTCCTGCTCCGGATGACCGCCGGCGTGGCCCTGCCGACCACCGAGCGCGCGCTGCAGGAGATGAGCGACGCCGGGGTCCGGCTCACCGGAGAGCCGGTCATCGCACGCTGATCACATGCCGCCCGATACGTTGCAGTCCATGCCTAATCCGATTTTGCTGCTGATGGGTGTTTCCGGCAGCGGAAAGACCACGATCGGCGCACTGCTGGCCGGCCGCCTCGGCTGGACCTACGCCGAGGCCGACGACTTTCACCCGCGGGCGAACGTCGAGAAGATGCACGCCGGGATTCCGCTGAACGACGACGACCGCCGGCCCTGGTTGCAGGCCACCGCGAAGTGGATGAGGGAGCAGACCGCGCCCGCCGTCGTGACCTCCTCCGCCCTCAAGCGCAAGTACCGCGACCTGCTGCGGGAGGGCCGGCCGGACCTGCGCCTGATCTATCTCGAAGGCAGCAAGAACCTGATCGGAGAACGCATGGCCGCCCGGCACGGGCACTTCTTCCCCAAGGAGCTGCTGGACAGCCAGTTCGCCGACCTCGAACCCCCGGGCCCCGAAGAGGACCCGGTCGTCGTGTCCATCGACGGCCCGCCGGACCAGGTCGTCCAGCGGATCATCGACCGCACGGGCCTGGTTCCGCGCGCCTGACGTCCGGCGGTGCCGTACGTCACGGCCTCACAGGCCGTACTCCTCCAGCAGGCGGAGCCAGATCTCGCTCACCGTCGGGAACGCCGGAACGGCGTGCCACAGCCGGTCGAGGGGGACCTCCCCGACGACCGCGATCGTCGCGCTGTGCAGGAGGTCGACCACTCCCGGACCGGCGAACGTGACCCCGACGAGCACCCGCCGGTCCTCGTCGACGACCATCTTCGCCCGGCCGGTGTAGCGCTCGCCCCGCAGGTACGCGCCCGTGACCTCGCCCATGTCGTACTCGACGGCCCGTACGTCGAAGCCGTCGGCGCGTGCCTGCGACTCCGTCCGCCCGACCGCGCAGATCTGCGGGTCGGTGAAGATCACTTGGGGCGCGCCCCGGTCGTCCGCGGTGTCGCGGAGGTCCGGCCGGTCGTCGGGGGTGCCGGTGGCGCGGGCGACGATCACATCGCCGCACACCCGTGCCTGGTACTTGCCCATGTGGGTGAGCAGGCTGCGCCCGTTGACGTCACCGACGGCGTACAGCCACGGCACTCCCGGCGCCCGCATGTCGGCGTCCACCTCGATCGGACGGTCCGCCGGCAGGCCGGCCGTGTCCAGGCCGAGCTCGCGTACGGCCGGCCGCCGCCCGGTGGCGACGAGGATCTCGTCGGCCTCGACCGTCGCGCCGTCGTCGGTGCGGACGGTCACCGGGCCGTCCGGCACCGGCCGCCGGACCTCGGTGGCCGAGCGGCCGAAACGCACGTCGATCCCCGACTCCTGGAGCGAGGCCGCCAGCAGCCCGCCGGCGAACGGCTCGGTACGGGTCAGCAGCCGGTCACCGCGTACGAGCACGGTCGTCTCGTGGGCGCCGAGAGAATGCAGGGCCTGGGACATCTCGCAGGCGACCGGCCCGCCTCCGATCACCACCAGCCGCTTCGGCACCTGCTGGACGCTGGTCGCCTCGCGGTTCGTCCACGGGCGCGCCTCCGGCAGGCCGGGCACGTCCGGGACCAGCGGATCGCTGCCGGTCGCGATCACCACGGCGTGCCGCGCCCGCAGTGAACGGGTGCCGTCCGGCGCGGTCACCTCGACGTGCAGCGGCCCGGCCAGCCGACCCCGGCCCCGGACGAACGTCGCCGGCAGCCCCTCGATCCAGCTCACCTGGCCGCGATCGTCGAGGTGCGACACGGTCTTGTCGCGACGGGCCAGCACCGCGGGGGCGTCGATCGTCCCGCGCAGCTCCAGCCCCGGCATCCGGCCCACGTCGGCCGCCAGCTCCACGGGCCGCAGCAGGGCCTTGCTCGGAACGCAGGCGTAGTACGCGCACTCACCGCCCGCCAGGCGTTCCTCGACGACGGCCGCCGTCAGCCCGCCCCGCACGACACGTCCGGCGACGTTCTCCCCCACCGGCCCCGCACCGATCACCACCACGTCGAAGACGTCCTCGCCCGCCATCGCATCCCTCGGAGTCGTCCCAGGTCACCCTCTGTGACCGGGCACACACTTCAGTGTCCCCCGCCGGGTCGGGCGGGATGCGGCCGACGCCCGCCCGACGATCCCCGCGTCGCCCCGCGAGGTGAGCGCTCGCGCCCGCCTACCGGACCTGGTGCGCCATGATGACGAGGTCCGTGAGAGCGCCGTCGGCCTCGGTGACCGCCCCGGTCAGCGTCTCGGTGACGGTGAAGCCCTCGGACTCGTACAGCGCGCGGGCGCGGTGGTTGTGCGCCTTCACGTCCAGCCAGACTCTTCGCGCGCGGTGATGCCCGTAGGCGCGCGCGAGAACGCTCGTCAGCAGCGAGCGGCCCAGGCCCGTACGGCGATGTGGCGGGGAGATCACCATCCTGCGCAGTTCGACGGCGTCACCGTCGCGCAGGCCCGCCAGCACCGCGAACCCCACGGCGGCTTCGGCTCGCACGGCGACCAGGTGCTCCTGGCCGGGGTCGTGCAGGGCGCGGGCGTGCCAGGCCGGTCCGGTCTCGCCCAACCATGGGGCGGTCTCCGGCTCGGCCTCCCACGCGGCGAGGTCAACGAGATCGTCCATGGTGGTGGGCCGGAGTGACAGCATGCGGTCACCGTAACCGGGGAGAACTGCGCGGGCCGCCAGGGCCTGTCACCGACGTCCCCGGACAGCACGCCTAGTCCTTCGTGCGGGGTGTCGGCCGGGCGGCCCATTCGCGGATCTTGGCGATGCGCTTGCGGACGTCCTCGGTGCTCGCCTGGGCCGACGGGGGGCCGCCGCAGGTGCGGCGGAGCTCGGCGTGGATCACGCCGTGGGGCTGGCCGGTGCGGTGGTGCCAGGCGCCGACCAGGTTGTTCAGCTCCTTGCGCAGCGCGTGGAGGTCCTCGGCGGCCGTACGGTCGTCCTGTTTCGCCGCCTTCCCGCCCTTCTTGCGCTGGGCGGCCAGTTGCTCGGCCTGCCGCTGCTTCAGCAGGCTCGCGACCTGTTCGGGCTCCAGCAGGCCCGGGATGCCCAGGAAGTCTTCTTCTTCGGCCGAGCCCGGCGCACCCCCCATGCCGAACTCGCCGCCGTCGAAGACGACCCGGTCGAAGTGGGCCGACGCCTCAACGGTCTCGAAGGGGAGCTCTTCGCCGACGTCAGGGTTGTCGCGCCTGCGGTTGGCCTCGGCGAGCAGGTCGTCGTCCAGGCCGTCCTCGCGCTTGGGGCGGTCGAGGACGTGGTCGCGCTCGGTCTCCATCTCCGCGGCGTGGCCCATGAGGGTCGGCACCGACGGCAGGAACACCGAGGCGGTCTCACCGCGCCGCCGCGCACGGACGAAGCGGCCGACCGCCTGGGCGAAGAACAGCGGGGTCGAGGTCGAGGTGGCGTAGACGCCGACGGCGAGCCGCGGGATGTCGACGCCCTCGGAGACCATGCGCACGGCGACCATCCAGCGGTCCTCGGACTCGCTGAACTGCTTGATCTTCCGGCTCGCCGACGGGTCGTCGGACAGGACGACGGTCGCCCCGGCGCCGGTCACGTTGCGGATCATCTTGGCGTACGCCCGCGCGGCCTCGTGGTCGCTCGCGATGACCAGGCCGCCCGCGTCGGGCACGCCGCGGCGCACCTCGGTCAGCCGCCGGTCGGCGGCGGCGATCACCTGCTGGATCCACTCGCCCTTGGGGTCGAGCGCGGCGCGCCACGCCTGGGACATCTGGTCCTGCGTGAGCGGCTCGCCGAGCGTCGCGGTGATCTCGTCGCCGGCGCGGGTGCGCCAGCGCATCTCCCCCGCGTACGCCAGGAAGATCACCGGCCGGACCACCCCGTCGGCCAGCGCCGGGCCGTAGCCGTAGGTGTAGTCGGCGCGGCTGCGGCGGACGCCGGCGACCTCCTCGTACGTCACGAAGGGGATCGGGTTGATGTCGGTGCGGAACGGCGTGCCGCTGAGCGCCAGCCGCCGCGTGGCCGGGTCGAACGACTCGCGGATCGCGTCGCCCCAGGACTTGCCGTCGCCCGCGTGGTGGACCTCGTCCATGATCACGAGGGTGCGGCGGTCCTCCGTGCGGTTGCGGTGCAGCGCCGGGTGGGCGGCGACCTGGGCGTAGGTGACGGCGACGCCGACGAAGTCCTTGGCCGTACGGCCGTGCGCGTTCTTGAACTCCGGGTCGATCTTGATGCCGACGCGCCCGGCGGACTCGGCCCACTGGCGCTTCAGGTGCTCGGTCGGGCAGACGACGGTGATCCGGTCGACCACCCGGCGCCCCATGAGCTCGGCCGCCAGCCGCAGCGCGAAGGTCGTCTTGCCCGCGCCGGGCGTCGCGACGGCGAGGTAGTCACGGGGCTCGGTCCGGAAGTATTCCTCCAGCGCGGCCTGCTGCCAGGCCCGAAGCGCCGGGGCGGTGCCCCAGGGCGCCCGCCCGGGCAGCGCGGGAGGGGTGTCGGATGCGGCGAACGTGCTCACGGTGAAGAGAGGCTACCCGTAAGCACCGACAGGACATGCCGAGCGTGATGTGATCCACGGCAACCCCGGCGGCTCGTGTTAGGGGTTCCCCGGGGTTTCCGCGGCCCGGCGACGGGCCCGGAACCCATCTCCTACCGCTGCCGGCGGACCTGGCCGAGCGAGAGGCGGGCGCCGCTCCCGCCCGCGCGGTAGGCCGCCCACATCGCGCGGATGCGCAGGCCCTGGCCCGGCGTGAACGAGGTCATGCACGGGTCCCAGGCGTAGTCCATGAAGTTGTGCACCGGATCCGTGCCCGGCTGCGGACAGGAGTCCTTCACCGAGGGGCAGTTGGTGGTCGGCGTGCTCTCGTACGGGGTGTCGTCCACGCCGTCGCCGGGCGGGACGCAGCCGTTCTCGAACGGGTGGAACAGGCCGAGCCAGTGCCCGGTCTCGTGCACCGCCGTGTAACCCCGGTTGAAGTGGGCGAACGATCCGCCGGGGACGCTGCGGTAATCGACGACCACCGCGTCCAGCGCAGGGTGCAGGCGGTACGCCTGAGGAAACGCGGAGAAGCCGAGCACCTGCGAGCCGACCGCGGCGGTGAAGAGGTTCAGCGTGCCGGGACCGCCCCTGACGAGGGCGCCGAGCATCGGGCCCTGCAGCTCGTGCGGGCGCTCGAACCAGTCGGTGTTGCGGACGACGTCGGCGCTGACGAGCCGGAACGACACCCCCGTGTCGGCGCCGCCCGTGGTGCCTCCGTAGGCGGCGTTGAGGCTGCGGATCTGCTGGTCGATGGTCGCCGTGGTCAGCCGGCCGCTCCGCCCGTCGGTGATGACGTGGAAGCGGACCGGGACGACGATGCGGCCCGCGAGCCGCCGGCTCGACTCCAGCTGCCGCTCGTCGGCGACCCCGTAGCGGCGGCGCAGGGTCTGGGTGAAGTCGCGCAGCATCGCTTTGACCTGCGCCGGCGACAGGCCGTCGGAGTCACGCGGACGGCCGGTGCGGACCGCGGCGGCGGAGGCGCGCCGCAGGCAGGCCACTCCGCGAGGCGCCGGCGCGCAGGTGCTCGACGGCACCGTGGCGCACGACGCGAGAACGACTCCGAACAGGCCCCACAGGACTCTCCGTCTCATGGATTCCCCCCGGGACGGAGAGGTTAGACCTCAGCGCCGCGCGGAGCGCCCGACGCGCGGGTCCGTCAAGCCGATTTGACGCTCACTCGTCGTCGCCACCGGACATCGACTCGTAGATCTCCTTGCATTCCGGGCAGACCGGGTACTTCTTGGGGTCGCGGTTCGGCACCCACACCTTGCCGCAGAGCGCGATCACGGGCGTGCCGCTGACGGCACTCTCCATGATCTTGTCCTTCTGCACATAGTGCGCGAAACGCTCGTGACCGCCGTCGCCGTGGGAGAGGTCCGGCCGGGTGTCGCTCTCAGGAAGGATCTTCGTACTCACGGGCTCAGTTTAGTGACGGATCCTCGGGAAACGTCGCGACGAACGCCAGATCGCCGCCCTGACGCCGCAGGACGTCCTGCCACAGGCGCCCCGGATCGTCGCGGAAGGCGTCATCGGATTCGGCCGGCACGACGTACCAGGCGCCGTCTTCGACCTCTGACCGGAGCTGGCCAACCCCCCATCCGGCATACCCGGCGAAAACCCGCAGCTTCGCGACCTCGGTGGCGAGCAGCTCCGGCGGCGCGTCGAGATCGACGAGGCCGATGCGGGCCACCGCGGGGCTGCCGTTCAGCGCCCGCCAGCCCAGGGGCTCGTCGGTACCGGGCACGTGCGCGAGCGCCAGCGCGCTGTCGAGCGCGACGGGACCGCCCTGGAACACCACGGACGGGCCCGTCACCATCTCCGACCAGGGAGGGAGCACCTGTTCGACGGGCACCTCGGTGGGCCTGTTGAGCACGACTCCGAGCGTGCCGCCCTCCTCCTCGTGCTCCACGAGAAGGACCACGCTGCGCCGGAAGTTCGGGTCGGCCAGCCGTGGGGTAGCGACGAGCAGCCGGCCCGCGATTATCCCGTCGTCCATGACTCAATCATCCTGTGCCGGGGCCCGCATGCGAACAGTGCACGGCCGAGTACGTCGGTTACGCGCCCTCGGCCCTTGGGTAATCGGCAGAATACGGGCCTAGATCACGAACTAGATCACGAAGGTGTGCCCCCCACCTACGGAGGACCCCGATGCAGGTTTCCCGGGTCGTCATCGCGGCCGTGTTCTTTGTCGTCGGGGCGCTCATCGTCATCCCGATGCTGTTCAACGGCTCCTCCCCCTCACAGCTGACGAGCGCCACGCCCTCACCCAACGTCTCGGCGTCGCCTTCGGCCTCTCACTCCAGGTCCGCCAAGCCGTCCCACACGCCCACACACCGGCCCTCGCCGACGCGGTCGAGCCGGACCCCGAGCAAGAACCCGGTCACGCCCCCGGCGCCGTCGGTGACGCCGAACGCGCCGCTGAAGGTCGCCATCGGCACCGTGCGGTGCCCCGGCCGCAGCGTGCTGGTGTCGGTCACCAACCGCGGCAGGTCGACCGAGGACTACACCATCACCACGGACGGTTCGATCTCGGTGGCCGACCGCATCCCGGCGGGCGCCACCCGCAAGTCCACCTTGACCATCAAGGAGGACCACGCGACCACGATCGCCGTGACCTGGCACAACGTCCCGGTCAAGAGCCTCGACCGTACGGCGCACTGCGCCCGCAAGGCGCCGGGCCACACGCTGCCGCACACGGGCCCGAACAGCGGGATGATCGTCGCCAGGGTGGCCACGGGCATCGCCGCGATGCTGACCGGCCTGATCGTCTTCTGGTACGGCCGCCAGTGGCCGGGCCGCAAGGAGAAGATGTTCGGCGACAAGTGACCTCATCCCGGCCCTGGTGGGCCGGGATTCCTCCTCCCCCCCGGAGCCGTACGGGTCCGGGGGGTTCCTCATGTGTCTTCCGCCTGCCGGCGCCACCGGTCCGTCGGCCTTGCCGCCGGACCGGTGGCCGCAGATGAGCTCCCCCGCCTTGACGCGACCTCCAGGAGATAATTACCTTACTACTAACATCATAGTGAAAGGGGATGAGCGTGTTCCAGTTCCGATTGGACGGCTCGAGCGGCGTCCCGCCCTATCTCCAGCTCGTGCAGCAGGTACGGCAGGCACTGCTGCTGGGATATCTGCGCTCCGGGGACCAACTGCCCACCGTGAAGGAGGTGGTCGCCTCCCTGGCGATCAATCCGAACACCGTGGTGAAGGCCTATCGCCAGTTGGAGCACGAGGGGATGGTGAGCGCCCGGCCGGGACAGGGCACCTTCATCACCGCATCGGTCGAGCCGGTCGCCCCGGGACCGTACGCCCGGTTGCGTCGCTCGCTCGAACAGTGGGTCCGCGACGCCTACGCCGCCGGGCTGGACGACGAGACGGTCACCGCCATGTTCGCCACCATCCACAACGACCTGCGGGCGGAAGGGGTGGCATGAGCACGGCGCTGGAGACCAAGGGCCTCGGCATGCGCTACGGCAGGACCTGGGCGTTGCGGGACTGCTCCCTGCGGCTGCCCGCCGGCTCGGTGATCGCACTGGTCGGCCCGAACGGCGCCGGGAAGACCACGCTGCTGCAGCTGATCACCGGTCTGCTGCGCCCGGTGGAGGGAACGGTCGAGGTCCTCGGCCGGGACGCCCACACCGGCTCGGCCGAGGCACTGGCCCGGGTCGGCTTCGTCGCCCAGGAGCACCCGCTCTACCGGGGCATGTCGGTGGCGGACCTGCTGCGGATGGGACGCTCACTCAACCCGCGCTGGGACCAGCCGATGGCCGAACGGCGGCTGGCCGACCTCGGCATCCCCCTGACCGCACGCGCCGGAGCACTGTCCGGAGGCCAGCAGGCCCAGGTCGCCCTGGCGCTGGCCCTGGCCAAACGTCCCGCGCTCCTGGTGCTGGACGAGCCGCTGGCCAACCTGGACCCGATCGCTCGCCGCGACTTCATGCGCACGGTGATGACCGCCGTCGCCGAGGACGAGATCACCGTCCTGCTGTCCTCCCATGTGATCGCCGATCTGGAGAACGTCTGTGACCGGCTGGTGCTCCTCAGGGGCGGCAGGGTTCGGCTCGCCGGCGCGATCGACGACGTCCTGGCCGGTCACCGGAGGCTGACCGGACCGCGCACCGGCGCCGAACCAGCGGTTCCCGGGCTCGTACGCGCCGCCCACAGCGACCGTCATACCGACCTGCTGGTCCACACCGGGACCGAGCGGCCCGACCTGCATCCGGCCTGGCGCTCTCACCCGGTCGGTCTGGAAGAACTCATCCTCGCCTACCTCGAAGCACCGACGGAGATCGCCCGATGATCTGGGTCACCTGGCGGCAGCACCGCGGTCAGGCGTTCGCCGGCCTGGCGTTGATCGCCCTCGCCGCCCTGGTCTTCCTGCCCTACGGCCGGGCGATCCGCGACGCCTACGCCCAGCACGGCGTCGGACCGTGCCTGGTCCGGGGCACCGGCGGCGACGGCTGCCAGTCGGCCATGACCACATTCATGGAACAGTTCAACGGCGTCGCGAACCACCTGCTGACCTGGTTCACTCCGATCCCCGGCCTGATCGGCGCGATCGTCGGCGCGAGCCTGCTCGGCCGCGAGTACGAGCACGGCACCTGGCGCCTGGCCTGGACCCAGTCCGTGCCTCGTACCCGATGGCTGACGGCCAAGGTCCTGCTGGTCGGTTTCGGGATCGTGGTGATCACCGGGAGCCTCAGCGCCGTCTTCGGCTGGTTCCGCAGCCCGGTGGACCACGTGTCCGGCAGGTTCTCCCCCGGGGCGTTCGACCTCGAAGGGCTCTCCCTCACCGGGTACACGCTCTTCGCCTTCGCGGCGGGCGTCCTGGCCGGGCTGCTGATCCGCCGCACCGTGCCGGCGATCGTCGCGGCGTTCGCCGCCTTCATGGCGGTGCGTCTTCCGGTGGAGTACTGGCTGCGGCAGCGGTACCAGACGCCGGTGACCCGCCTGCTCTCCCCCGCCGGCCACTGGGGCGGCATCGGCCCAATGGCCGTACCCACCACGCCCGGCACGCCGAGCTGGATCCTCGACCAGGGACTGGTCGACAAGACCGGCCACCCCATCTCCGCGGTCCTCCAGACCCAGATCTCCCAGCGAGGCTCGGCCGCCGACGCCTACCTCCGCGGACTCGGACTCCACCTCAAGGTCGTCTACCAGCCCGCGAACCGGTTCTGGACGTTCCAGATCATCGAGGCGTCGCTGTTCGTCGGCCTCGCCGCAGCCCTCATCGGCGTCGGCATCGGGCTCCTACACCGCCGGAGCGCCTGATGAGGAGCAGCCTGATCAAGTTTCGAACGAGTGCCCGTCCCGGCTCGCCGAACCCTCGGCCACGGATCGCGACGGGTCTCGGCGCGGCGGGGATACTCTTCGCGGCGGCCGGATGCGCGCCCACCGGCGCCCAGACCGTCCGAGCGGTATCCGCCACTCCGCCCGAAAGCGCGGCAAAGGACTGCGACTCCCTGACCACCTGCTACACCCCGCGCCAGATCCGAGTGGCCTACGGCATCCAGCCGCTACTGGACCGCGGGATCGACGGCCGCGGCGAGACCATCGTGGTGCCCGCGCTCGCCGCCCAGTGGCCGGCGCCGCCGAAGGTCGGCGACATCCGCCAGGAGCTGAAGCGGTTCGACGGCCTGTTCGGACTGCCCGCCGCGCGGTTGAAGGTCGACACGGCACTGGCCGGGGAGGTCTCGCCCTGGCTCGCCAACCAGGAAGAGGTACAGGACGTCGAGATCCTGCACGCGGTCGCCCCCGCCGCGACCATCCGTGTCGTCCTGGTCGAGCCGACCGCCCTGAGCAGTCCGGCGAACGCCATGGCCGCCCTGACCGGTGCGCTGCGACGCGGCCTCTCCCACGCCGACGTGATCTCGATCAGCGCCGGCTGGGGCGAACACTGCCTCACCCGCGCCCAGGTCGCCCGGCAGCACGCGGTGCTGCGGTCGGCGCGGGATCGTCATGTCACGGTCGTCGCCGGCTCCGGTGACACCGGCGCCGTGAGCAGGCCCTGCCCGGGATCGACGTCCCAGGACGCCTGGACCCCGGTCAAGGAGGTCAGTGCCCCGGCCTCGGACCCGCTCGTCCTCGCAGTCGGCGGCACCATCCTCACCGGCGACCGCAGGACGGGCGCCTACGTCGGCGAGACCACCTGGAGCGTCCCCTCGCACTCCCAGGGCACGGGTGGAGGGTTCAGTCACCTGTTCTCCCGGCCCGGCTACCAGGACGGCGTCGCCGACGCCGCACGGGCCGTGCCCGACGTGGCCGCGGACGCCGCTCCCGGCACCGGCATGGCGATGGTCTTCAGCGGCAGCGGCAGCGGCAGCGGCAGCGGCAGCGGCAGCGGCAGCGAAGACACCATCTTCGGAGCGAGCGGCACCAGCGCCAGTGCCCCGCTGTGGGCCGCGCTGATCGCCCTGGCCGACCAGGCCGCCGGACACGACCTGGGCTTCGTCAACCCCGCGATCTACCGCGTCGGCCACAGCGGCGGCCGGTACACCGCCTTCCACGACGTGACCACGGGGAACAACACCGTGACGGTCTCCGGAGAAACGATCAGCGGCTACGGGGCGAGACCCGGTTACGACCCCGTCACCGGCTGGGGCGGCCCTGACGCGCGTGTGCTGGTCCCCCTGCTCACGCGCTACGCCGGAGGCTGAGCAAGCCGACGCTCCGCGCTCCGGTCACAGCAGGTCGGTCGCCGACTTGTGGACCTTCGCCAGCGCGGTCATCAGACAGCGGCGCTCTGCCTCGGTGAGGTCGGCGGTGACCTTCTCCTCCAGGCTGCGGCGCTCGGCCTCCACCGGCTCCTGAAGCGCCCGGCCCGCGTCGGTCAGCCAGAGCCTGACCAGCCTGCTGTCGCGTTCGTCGCGGCGGCGGGTGAGCAGGCCGACGGCGCTCATCCGCGTGGCCATCTTGACGACCGTGGGTGTGGTGACGTGCAGCGCGGCGGCGATCTCGCCGGGCGTGCGGCCGTCGCGCTCCCACAGCGCGGCCAGGAGGTGATTCTGCCCCTGGTGCAGACCGTGCCGGCGCATGGCGGTCTCGGCCAGCGCCCGCAGCACCTTCGTCGTCTTGCCGTGCAGGTCGAGGAACTCGGCCATCGCCGCCTCCGTACGAGCAGATCGATTGACGGCTAATCATTTGCCGGTTAACGTTCTCGGTGGGGTCAGTCGTTAGACGGCAAATGACTAGGAGCATCGATGATACTGATCACAGGAGCCACCGGCAGAATCGGCCGTGAGCTGGTGCGAGAGCTCGACGCGGCGAAGGCCGACGTCCGCATCCTCGTCCGCGAGCCGGCCCGCGCGGCCGGCCTGCCCGCGAGCGCCGAGCGCGTGGTCGGCGACCTGGACGACCCCGCGACGCTCGCCCCCGCCCTCGACGGCGTCGACCGGCTCTTCCTGCTCACCCCGGGCATCGGCGTCGACCAGGCCGCGAACGCCATCACCGCGGCCCGCGACGCGGGCGTGCGGCACATCGTGCTGCTGTCATCCATCTGGGCCGACGGAGACCCGGTGCCCGCGATGGGCCGCTGGCACCGCGAACGCGAGCGCCTCCTGGAGGCGTCCGGCGTGCCCGCGACGATCCTGCGCCCCGGCGGCTTCGCCACCAACGCCCTCGAATGGGTGCCCTCCATCCACGAGAACGGGTACGTCGTCGACGCGATCGGCCCCGGCCGGGCCGCGGCCATCGACCCGGCCGACATCGCCGCCGTGGCCGCCGCCGTCCTCACCCAGGACGGGCACGAGGGCCGGACCTACGTCCTCACCGGCGACGAGGCTCTCACCACGGCCGAGCAGGTTCAGATCATCGCCGGCACGATCGGCCGCGACATCGAAGTCCGCGCGGCGACCACCCCGGAAGAGATCGTCCGGTCCCGCTATCCCGGCGGCGCTCCGAAGCCGCTCGCCGACGCCGTCCTCGAGGCCGCGGCGGTCATGCGCGCCGACACCACCGGAGTCCGGACCGACACCGTGGAACGCCTGCTCGGCCGCCGCCCCCGCACCTTCGCCGACTGGTGCGCGCGGAACCGAGACGCCCTGCTGCGCTCCTAACGCCCGGCGGTGGCGGCCTTCTGCACGGCCGCGGCCACCGCGTGCGCCACGTCCGCGTGGAACACGCTCGGCACGATGTAGTTCGGACCGAGCTCCTTGTCGGTGACGACCTCGGCGAGAGCGCGGGCCGCGGCGAGCAGCATGTCCTGGGTGACCGTACGGCTCTGGGCGTCGAGCAGGCCGCGGAAGACGCCCGGGAACGCCAGCACGTTGTTGATCTGGTTCGGGTAGTCGCTGCGGCCGGTGGCGACCACGGCCGCGTGCTCGCGCGCCTCCGCCGGGTCGACCTCGGGGTCGGGGTTGGCCAGGGCGAACACCACCGAGCCCTCGTTCATCGTGGCGATGTCCTCACCGGTGAGGATGCCGGGCGCCGAGACGCCGATGAACACGTCGGCGCCCCGCACCGCGCCGCGCAGGTCGCCGGAGTAGCCGTCGTGGTTGGTGTTCTCGGCGATCCAGCGCAGCGACTCGTCCAGGTCGTCGCGGCCGGTGTGCACCGCGCCGCGGTAGTCGCAGACGACGATGTTCTTGGCTCCCGCGTGCATCAGCAGCTTGAGCACGGCCGTGCCGGCGGCGCCCGCGCCCGCCATCGCCACGCGCACGTCGGCGAGGTCCTTGCCCACCACGCGCATGGCGTTCATGAGCGCGGACAGCACGACGATCGCGGTGCCGTGCTGGTCGTCGTGGAAGACCGGGATGTCGAGCAGGTCGCGCAGCCGGCGCTCCACCTCGAAGCAGCGCGGCGCGGAGATGTCCTCCAGGTTGATGCCGCCGAACGCCGGCGCGAGGATCTGCACCGTACGGACCAGCTCGTCGGTGTCCTGGGTGTCGAGGCAGATCGGCCAGGCGTCGATGCCGGCGAACCGCTTGAACAGCGCCGCCTTGCCCTCCATGACCGGGAGGGCGGCCTCCGGGCCGATGTTGCCGAGGCCGAGCACGGCCGAGCCGTCGGTGACCACGGCGACGCTGTTGCGCTTGACGGTCAGGCGCCGCACGTCGTCGGGGTTGCGGGCGATCGCCAGCGAGACCCGCGCGACACCCGGGGTGTAGGCCATCGACAGCTCGTCGCGGTTGCGCAACGGGACCTTCGACTGCATCTCGATCTTGCCGCCGAGGTGCATGAGGAACGTACGGTCGCTGACCTTGTGGATGGTGACGCCGTCGACCTGCTCCAGCGCGTCGACGATCTCCTGGGCGTGCTCGGTGTCCCGGGTGGCGCAGGTGACGTCGATGCGGAGCCGGTCGTGGCCGGCCGGGGTGAGGTCGAGGGCGGTGACGATGCCACCGGCCTGCTCCACCGCACCGGTGAGCTGGCTCACCGCTTTGCCGCCGGCCGCCACCTCGAGGCGGACGGTGATCGAGTAGGACACGCTGGGCACGGTCGCCACGTCAACTGCTCCTTTTGCCTGGTCAGGGCTTCGCCTCGCGATGATTACACGCGTCCGGCGGGGTCCGGGCCTCGGGCGTCGGCTTTGTTGTTCAGAGGATGGCGAGCGCGGCCGTCACGATGATGTCGGCACAGGCCGGCGCCGCCAGCCGCGTACTGTCGATGACCAGATCATAGAGCGCCGGGTCGGCCGGGTCGGCCCGGTAGAAGTGCTTGACGTACGCGGTCCGCGCCCGGTCGTTGTCGTCCAGGAGCCGCTCGGCCTCCCGCTCGGACACCTCCAGCGACTCCTGGACGCTCGCCAGCCGCCGCCTCCGCGGCCCGTCGAGGCGTACGTGCAGGGCGCCCGGGAAGCCGGCGAGCACGAGCTGGGAGGCGCGGCCGAGGATGACCCCGCCCCCGTGCTCGGCGATCTGTTTGATCACGTTCTCGGTGCGGACGAGGAACTCCTCCTCCGGCACGAAGCCGCGCTCCGGCAGGGTGGTGTCCATCCCGCCGAGGGTGACGTTGGGCAGCCGCGCGGCGCTGGACAGGAGGCGGCCGAGGCCGTGCTCGGTACGGTCGTCGTGGTCGAGGGCCTCTTCGAGCGAGCAGCCGATCTCCGCGGCGACGGTGTAGGGGATGGCACGGTCGACGAAGGGCGCGCCGAGACGCTCGGCGACCGCGGGGCCGATGACGCTACCCCCCGCGCCGAACGCCGCGGAGATCGTCACGACGCCGGCCATGACCGGATGATTCCCGTCCGCGCGCGGTCAGAACAGCGCCGACGCGAGCCGGCGCCGTGCCTGTCCCACGCGGGGATCGTCGGACGGCAGCACCTCGAACAGCGACAGCAGGTGCTTGCGCGCGAGGTCACGGTCGTCGCCGGAGGTGCGGCGCACGGTGCCGATCAGCCGGTCGAACGCCTCGTCCACGCGCCCCTCGACGAGCTCGAGGTCGGCGACGCGGGTCTGGGCCTCGGCGTCGTCCGGGCGGTCGGCGGCGTCCTTGCGCGCCTGCTGCGGGTCGAGGCCGGACACCCGGCGCTGCAGCTCGACCAGGGCCAGGCCGCTCTTGGCGTACGCGTCGGCGGGCTGCGACTCGAGGATCTTGCCGAACGCGCTCGCCGCCGCGTCGAGGTCACCGCGCTGCAGCGCGGCCTCGGCCTCGGCCTGGAGGGGGTCGGCGGCCGGCTCCTGGGGCGCCTGGGCGCCGCCGGCGCCGTCGGGCATCAGGCCCTGCTCGCGCAGCGCGTCGAACAGCTGGTCGAGGACCTGACGCACCTGCGGCTCGGACGCCGCGCCGTTGAGCACGGGCAGCATCTGGCCGGCGACCACCGCGGCGACGAACGGGATGCCCTGCACGCCCATGCGGCTGAGCTGCTGGGCCAGGCCCGGGTTCGCGTCGATGTCGACCTTGGCCAGCACCCAGCTCCCGGCCGCCTCGTTCGCGAGCTTCTCCAGGATCGGGCCGAGCTGCTTGCAGGGCTGGCACCAGTCGGCCCAGAAGTCGACGAGCACCGGAACCGTACGCGACCTGTCGATGACCTCGGCGTTGAACGTCGCATCGGTCACGTCGATGACGGAGGCGGAGCCACCCGCGGAGGCCGGACGCTGCTGCGCCCGCTTCGCCGCGGCCTGCCGGGCGCCCAGGTCGACGGCGCCGTGCAACGAGAAGTCCGATGACGTCATGACATCCATCCTGCCGCATACACCGGCGAATGCGTACGAGCGGCCTGCCGGTCGTCTCCCCCCGGCCGGGCGCGGGGCCCGTCCGGCGGCTCAGAAGCGGGCGGGCTCGGAGTAGCTCCCCCACTCGTCGCGCAGGGCACCGCAGATCTCGCCAAGGGTGGCCTCGGCGCGGGCGGCGTCGAGCATGGCCGGGATGAGGTTGTCCTTCGTACGGGCGACCTCGACCATCCGGGCCAGCGCGGCGTCCACGGCGGCCTGGTCCCGCTCGGACCGCCGGGCGGCGAGGAGGCGGTTCTGCTCGCGCTCGACCTCGTGGCTGACCCGCAATATCTCCAGCGGCTCCTCGATGCTCTGCGTGTGGCGGTTGACGCCGACGATGTGCTTCTCGCCCTTCTCCAGCTGCCGCTGGTAGGTGAAGGCGGCGTCGGCGATCTCGGCCATGAACCAGCCCTCCTCGATGCCGTGCAGGATGCCGCCGGTCATCGAGCCGTCCGGGCTCATGTCCTTGATGCGGGCGAAGATCTTCTCCGCGTCGGCCTCGATCCGGTCGGTGAGCGCCTCGACGTACCAGGAGCCGCCCAGCGGGTCGACGACGTTGACGACGCCGGTCTCCTCCATGATCACCTGCTGGGTGCGCAGGGCGATCTCGGCGGCCTTCTCGCTCGGCAGCGCCAGCACCTCGTCCAGGGCGTTGGTGTGCAGGGAGTTGGTGCCGCCGAGGACGGCGGCGAGCGCCTCCAGCGCGGTGCGCACGACGTTGTTGTCGGGCTGCTGCGCGGTCAGCGACACTCCGGCGGTCTGGGTGTGGAACCGCAGCCACTGGGCCTTCTCCGACGTCGCGCCGTACACGTCGCGCATCCAGCGCGCCCAGATGCGGCGTGCGGCGCGGAACTTGGCGATCTCCTCGAAGAAGTCGATGTGGGAGTCGAAGAAGAACGACAGGCCGGGGGCGAAGACGTTGACGTCGAGCCCCCGCGACAGGCCCAGCTCGACGTACCCGAAGCCGTCGGCGAGCGTGAAGGCGAGCTCCTGCGCGGCCGTGGCCCCGGCCTCGCGGATGTGGTACCCCGAGACGCTCAACGGCTTGTACGCCGGGATCTCGGCGGCGCAGTACTCCATCAGGTCGCCGATGAGGCGCAGGTGCGGCTCGGGCGCGAACAGCCACTCCTTCTGCGCGATGTACTCCTTGAAGATGTCGGTCTGCAGTGTGCCGTCCAGGCCGTGGATGTCGGCTCCCTGCCGCTCGGCCGCCACGAGGTACATGCAGAAGATCGGCACGGCCGGGCCGGAGATCGTCATGGAGGTCGTGGTCTCACCGAGCGGTATGCCGTCGAACAGCACGTCCATGTCGGCGGCCGAGTCGATCGCGACGCCGCAGTGGCCGACCTCGCCGAGGGAGCGGGCGTCGTCGGAGTCGCGGCCCATGAGGGTGGGCATGTCGAAGGCGACCGACAGCCCGCCGCCGCCGGCGGCGAGGATCATCTTGTAGCGCTCGTTGGTCTGGCGCGCGTTGCCGAAGCCGGCGAACTGCCGGATCGTCCAGGCCCGCCCGCGGTAGCCGGTGGCGTACAGGCCGCGGGTGTAGGGGAACTCCCCCGGCCAGCCGATGCGCTCGAACCTGGGGTCGGCGGCCGGCGGGCCGTAGACCGGCTCGACCTCGACGCCGGACAGGGTCGTGAAGTCGGCGTCCCGCCTGCGCGACGCGTCGAACCGCTCCTGCCAGCGCCGGCGGCCCTCCTCGATGTCCTGCATGTCCATGAGCGTTCCTCCGGGTTGCTCCTCACTCCAAGGTACTAGGACGTCCTAGTAATTTGGGCCGCGGATTCGGTGCGAGCCGGTCCGGAGGCTTGCCCGGGCCCGCGCGAGTGTGTTCGCCGGGGGCGGGTGGAGCCCGATCAGTCCTGGAAGTCGCCCGCGGTCACCCGCAGCGACCGCAGCACATCGAAGATCCTTCCCTGCTCCTCCTCGTCGTACGCGCCGAGGCCGAAGTCGGCGGCCATGAGGTCGCGAGTGGCACGCTCGACGGTGTCGCGGCCGCTCGGGGTGATCTCGGCGAGCACGCCGCGGCCGTCACGCGGATTCGGGCGGCGGAGGACGTACCCCTGTCTCTCCAGCCGGTCGATCGTGTTGGTCACGCTCGTCGGGTGCACCATCAGCCGTTCGCCGATCTTGGATAGCGGCAGGGCGCCTTTGCCGCTGAACGTCAGCAGCACCAGGGCCTCGTAGCGCGCGAAGGTCAGGTCGTACGGCTTGAGAAGGGCGTCGAGTTCGGCGATGAGGATCGCCTGGGCGCGCATGATCGACGTTACGGCGAGCATGGCGGGCGAGCGCCCCCAGCGGCGTTCCCAGAGGTCACCGGCGCGGGCGATGGGGTCGAAGGGGAGGTTGAGCGGCTTGGGCACCCGGACACGGTAGCGCCTGGGGAACGGCGGCCCCCGGCGGATCGGAGCAGACATCCGACATTTACTGAACTATGACAACAATTGTTTCCCGCATACTCCTCGAATCATTGCCGCCCACACCGGCGGACACAACAACGCTGACAGTCATCACCAAGGCAAGTTATAGTTCCGTTGTCGGTGCGTGCGGCGACGGCAAAGGGGGGCGTCGACGCGGCCGTTCATCGGGCTGATCCGCCTCAAGCCTCGAGCGCGCACCGAGATTTCGGGGGGTAGTAAATGATCGCGGATTTCTCCACGATCGTGGCACGGGACATGGGAATCCGCCGCGGGGGGCGGTGGATCCTTCGTCCCACCACGTTCGGCATCACCTCGGGGGTGGTGGGGCTCGCGGGTCCGCCCTGCTCGGGCAGGTCCGCCCTGCTGACGACGCTGGCCACGCTGCGCCGACCCAGCGTGGGCGGGCTGGAGCTGCTGGGCCACGACGTGACCGGGCCGGCCGGGCAGCGCGCCGTGCGCCCGCGCCTCGGCCTGCTGCCGCACCGGTTCGGCTGGGCGGCCGGGGTCACCGCCCGCGAGTACGTCGCCTACGCCGCCTATTTCAAAGCCACGCCGAAGGACGCGGTCGAGGCGATTTTGGAGCGATTTGAATTGACCGATGCCGCGGAATTGGAGATGGACATGCTGCCCGCCGATCTGCGGTTGCGGGCGGGCCTCGCGGCGACCTGTGTGCACCGGCCGGATCTGGTGTTCCTGGACGAACCACTCGGGTCGGTCACCGATCCGGAGCGCGACGAGCTGATCGGTCTGCTGCGCGGGCTCGCGCCGGCCGTGGTCGTGACCGCGCCCGATCCGGCGGAGCTGACGGGGTGGTGCGACCGGGTCTTCACCATCGCCCGCGCGCGCCTCATCGAGTCCTTGGAGGTCTCCCGAACGTGGTCCCGGGTGCCGGCCGGTGTCTGACCTGGGGCGGGTGCTGCGGATCGACGCCCGCCGCACCGCCCCGTTCCTGGCCGTCCCCGCCCTGGCGCTGCTCGGCGGGGTCGCGGCCTGGCATGCGCTGCTGCCCGGCGTCGCGTACTGGGACGACGCCGTCGCGGCGCTGTTCGCCTCGGTGCGCGTGCTCGGTCCGGCCTCCGCGGCCCTCGCCGCCTGGGTGGCGCTGCGCGAACACCGGCTCGGCTACCTGCGGGGGCTGAGCGCCCGGTCGCCCGCGCTCGGGCCGCTGCTGGACCTGACGCTGCTCGGCGTCGTCTCGCTGAGCGCGTACGCGGTCGTGGCCGCGATCGTCGTGGTGAAGACCCTGCTGCACGTCGAGAGCGGGCATCCCCAGGTGGTCGGGCTGCTGGCGGGCGCGCTCACGCTGCTCGACTACACCGTGATCGGCTACCTCGCGGGCCGCGCGGTCCCCCGGCTGCCGACGGTCGCCGCCGCGGCGGCCGTCACCTGCCTGTGGGGGATCGCCCGTCCGGGCACGTGGACGTACCTGCTGCCGCCCCCGGGGGTCGAGCACATCCATCCGTTCGCCGGCCTGCGCACCGAGCTGCTCGCCGGGCAGGCCCTGTGGTCGCTCGGCATCGGCGGGCTCCTGGTCAGCGGCTACCTGTGGGTGCTCACGCGGCGGGCGCGGCTCGCCCTGCCTCTCGTGGCGGCGGCGGTCCTGATCACGGTCACCACCCTGTGGATCCACGCCCAGCAGCGCGCGCCCCTCGCGCCCCGCGCGTTCGAGTACTCCTGCCGCCAGTGGCCGCTGACCGTGTGCGTGCACCCGGCGTTGCGCTCGGCACTCCCGTCGCTGGAGGCCGCCCTGACCCCCCTGGCCACACGCCTGAGCGGCACGCCGGGCGGCTTCACCCGGGTCGAACACCGGCCCGACAACGACTTCCCGCGCCCCGGGCACGGCGTGGTCTACATCCACCTCAAGGACCTGTCCCCCGGGTACGAACACCGCGCGGAGCAGGAGATCCAGATCAGCCTCCTCGACGCCCGCACCTGCGCCAACCCCGCGCACGCCGCCGGCGTGCGCTACACCGCGCTGGTGTCGGCCTGGCTGCTCGACGAGACCCCGCCCCGCATGCCCGACACGGCGGCCGCCCGCGCCTTCGGCCGCTGGGCCGAGTCGCGCCGCCGGCACTGGCTGCGCCTGCACTACGCGCGCTACCGCTCCTGCACGCTGCGCGGCCTCGACTTCCGCGTCCTCTGAGCCGGCGGCCGAACGCACGCCTCCGGATACGGCCGGTGATCTCAAGACCCCACGCTCGTCCGTGATGTTGACTATCGTCTGCGGCGTGGACTGGAGTTTGCTGACCTGCGCCCGCAAGGGCCACATCACGTACGCGCCGGACGAGACCGCCCTGCGCGACCGGCTGCACGTCGAGACGCCGGCCGGCGAGGCGTGGCGGTGCCTGCGCTGCGGCACATACGTCCACGGGGAGCCGCACGGCAAGGGTCCGGCCGACCGGGCGCCGCTCGTCATGCGCGGGCGTGAGCTGCGCGACGCGCTCGTCATGCGGTTCTTCGCGCTGGAGCGGGTGATCCGCGGCCTGGTGATCGCCGCGGCGGCGTACGGCGTGTGGCGGTTCTCCGCCCACCGCGGATCCATCGAGAAGGTCTTCGAGAAGGAGATCCCGCTTCTCAAGCCCATCGCCCGTCAGGTCGGGTGGGACCTGGACAACTCCCACGTCGTGGAGAGCATCCGCCACGTCTTCGTGCTCAAGTCCAGCACGCTGACCTGGTTCGCCCTCGGCCTGCTCGCCTACGGCCTCATCGAGCTGATCGAGGCGGTCGGCCTGTGGCTGCTCCAGCGCTGGGGCGAATACTTCGCCGTCGTCGCCACCGCCTGCGGGCTGCCGCTGGAGATCTACGAGCTGACCGAACGGATCACCGCCGTCCGCGCCGGCGCGCTGGTGATCAACGCCGGCCTCGTCGTGTACCTGCTGGTGTCCAAGCGACTGTTCGGAATCCGCGGTGGCAAGGAGGCGTACGAGGCCCGGCGGCGTGGTGAGTCGCTGATCGAGGTCGAACAGGCCGCCGTCACGTCACATGCGGAGCCGACTGGGTGACTTTCGCGTCTATCTGGGGAATAGCCGGGTTGAGCTGACCCCAGAGGTGATGCGAAATGGCGCACTCGGACACCACCGAGGACACCCAGATATCCGAGCGTCCCCGCAGGCCGGTCCTGCGTGCGGTCGCCGTCGTCGTCGTACTCGTCGCGCTGGTCTACGCGGGCCTGCAGGCGGCGCACAAGCTGCCGCACTGGCTCAATCCGTTCGGCGAGACGACCAAGGACCGCAGCGCGCCCGTCGTGCTGAACTCCATCCAGAACCTTTCCCGTTACGAGGCCGCGAGCGGTAACTTCCAGGTCGTCGTCGACCTGGAGAAAGACGCGAAGTTCCTGCCCAGCGCGCTGCGCGGAAAGCGCACGCTCTTCGTCGGGAACGGCACCGTCGACGCCTATGTCGACTTCTCCCACGTCGGCAACGGCGCCCTCACCGTCGACAAGGCGCGCGAGACGGTGACCGTCCGCATGCCCCACGCCCAGTTGGAGAAGACCAACCTCGACCCCAAGCACAGCTACGTCTTCGCCACCCAGCGCGGCCTGTTCGACCGTTTCGGCGACTTCTTCGGCTCCAACCCCAACCAGCAGCAGCAGCTTTACGTCCTGGCGGCACAGAAGATCCAGGACGCGGCGAACTCCAGCGGACTCGCGCAGCGTGCCGACGCGAACACGAAGCTGATGCTCACGAACATGTTGAAGGCTTTGGGCTTCAAAACCGTTACGGTGACTTTTGCCACAGCCTCCTGAATGAGGGCGAAGGATTGCCGGGGGAATACCTCCTCATGAGGCGTGGTTGGTGACGAGTCGGGGTGATTCGCTGTGTCCATCGCAGCAGAAGCGGCAACGCTCGCGCATGACCCGGTGCGCCGGCCGACCTGGCCATTCGCCGTACCCGTCGCGGCCGCCGCGGTCGCAGTGGGTCTCCCCGCGCTCGTCCCCTCCTTCTCCCCGCGGCCCGCGGAGCTTCTCGTGGGCGACCCGTTCCCCGGCGGGCAGGAGCTGCTCCTCGCGCTGATCCTGCTGGCCGCCGCCCGCGGTCTGCTGCTCCGCCGCCGCGTGGCGTACTACGTCGTCCTCGCGCTCACCATCCTGTCCATGCTCGACGCGGTCAACGTGCGCGACTTCGGCCGGCTGCTCATCCTCGGCGTGGCGGCGGCGGGCTTCGTCCGCTACCGCGGCGAGTTCGACACCACGCCGAGCCGGTTCCGCGCCGCGGTGCGCGCCGGCCTGGTCACGTACGGGGTGGCCGTCGCGTACGGGCTGGTCATCCTGATCGTCCAGCGGCACCACATCTCGCCGGGCCCCTCCGCGAGCGAGGCCGGGCGCGAGATCCTCGCCGGGCTGAGCGCCTCCGGTTCCGGGCCGCTGCACTTCGACGGCTCGGCCGACCACTGGTTCCTGGCCAGCCTCGGCGTTCTGGGCGGCGGCGGCCTGCTCGCGATGTTCCTCACGCTGCTCTCGCCCGCGCCCGCGCCGCCGCCCGGCACCGACGAGGAGCGCGCCGAGGCGGCGCGCCTGGTCGACGCCGACGGCTCCGACACCCTGGCGCCGTTCCTGCTGCGCGGCGACAAGTCCTACGTCTTCAGCCCCGACCGCCGCGCGGTGATCGGCTACCGCGTCCTGTTCGGCGTCGCCGCCGCGGGCGCCGACCCGGTGGGCGACCCGCACTCCTACCCTGACGCCGTGGCCGAGTTCGTCGCGCTGGCCCGCCGGTCCGGCTGGCGGATGGCCGTGCTCGGCGCCCGCGAGGACCTGCTGGACCTGTGGACCCCGTACGGCATGCGCGCGATCGGCATCGGCGACGAGGTGCTGCTCACGCCCGACGAGTTCGGGCTGAGCGGCCGGAGCATGCGCAACGTGCGCCAGGCGGTGCGCCGTACGCACAACGCCGGCGTGACCACCGAGGTGCTGCCCGAGGGCGCGCTGGCCGAGGACGACCGCGAACGACTGCGGGCACTCGCCACCGACGCGCTCGGCGGCGTGGAGGAGCGCGGCTTCTCGATGAACATGGACGCGCTGCTCACCGGGCGGCACGCCTTCCCGGTGCTCGTGGTGGCCCGCGACGCCGACGGCACGCCGGTGGGCTTCCAGCGCTACCTGCCGAGCGCGTCGGCCCGCCGCCTGTCGCTCGACGTGATGCGCCGCGCGCCGGGCTCGCCGAACGGCCTCAACGAACGCATGATCGCCGACATCATGGAGTACGCCGCCGAGCACGGCGTGGAAGAGGTGTCGCTCAACTTCGCCGCGTTCCGCGAGCTGTTCGAGACCGAGGACCGCGGCGCGCTGGAGCAGGGCACGTACCACGTGATCCACCTGCTCGACCGGTTCGTGAAGGTCGAGTCGCTGTACCTGTTCAACCGCAAGTTCAAGCCTCGCTACGTCGGGCGCACGGTGGTGTTCCCCTCGTGGGCGAGCCTGCTGCCGATCGCGGTCGCGCTGCTCACGCTGGAGTTCGGGCACTCGCGCACGGCAGCCGAGGGCGGCCGGCGGCACGCCGAGACCGCGCCCGACGACTCCTACGCACTGCCGATCACCACGGGCTGGTGACGGCCCTCCCCCGACGGCCGCTCAGCCGGACTCGGTGAGGCCTTCGACCAACTCGTCGGCGGCGGCGTACGGGTCGCAGGAGCCGTCCAGCACCTTCTCGGCCAGTACGTCGAGGCGCTGGTGGCCGTGCAGGTCGCCCATGCGCTCGCGGAGCGCGGTGACGGCGATCGCCTCGATCTCGTCGCGGGCGCGGGCGTGGCGCCGCCGGCCCAGCTCACCGGACTCCTCCATCCACGCGAGGTGGTCGTCCAGCTTGCGTACGACGTCGGCGACGCCCTCGTCCTTGACCGCCACCGTCGGCACGATCGGCGGCTTCCAGCCCTCCGGCGCGGCCAGCGCGATCATGTTGCGCAGGTCGCGTACGGTCTGCTGCGCACCGTCGCGGTCGGCCTTGTTGACCACGAAGACGTCCGCGATCTCCAGGATGCCGGCCTTGGCCGCCTGGATGGAGTCGCCCATTCCGGGCGAGACCAGCACGATGGTCGAGTCGGCGAGCGAGGCGATCTCCACCTCCGCCTGGCCGACGCCGACCGTCTCGACCAGCACCACGTCGCAGCCGGCCGCGTCGAGCACCCGGATCGCCTGGGGCGCCGCCCACGCCAGCCCGCCGAGATGGCCACGGCTGGCCATCGAACGGATGAAGACGCCCGCGTCGGAGGCGTGGTCCTGCATGCGCACGCGGTCGCCGAGCAGCGCGCCCCCGGTGAACGGCGAGGACGGGTCGACGGCGAGCACGCCGACCCGCAGGTCCTGGCGGCGGAACGCGCGTACCAGCGCGTTGGTCGAGGTCGACTTGCCGACCCCCGGTGAACCGGTCAGGCCGATGACGCGTGCCCGGCCCGCGAGCGGGTTGAGCGCCGCCATGACCTCGCGGAGCTGCGGCGAGGCGTTCTCGATCAGGGTGATGAGCCGCGCGACCGCGCGAGGCTCGCCCTTACGCGCCCGCGCGACCAGATCGTCGACGTCGGCCGTACGCGCCACCGGGGTCAGACCTTCAGGATGAGAGCGTCACCCTGGCCGCCGCCGCCGCACAGCCCGGCCGCGCCCACGCCGCCGCCGCGACGGCGCAGCTCGTGCGCCAGGTGCAGCACGATGCGGGCGCCGGACATGCCGATCGGGTGGCCGAGCGCGATCGCGCCGCCGTTGACGTTGACCTTGGTCTCGTCCACGCCGAGGTCGCGCATCGACTGGACGCCGACCGAGGCGAACGCCTCGTTGATCTCGATGAGGTCCAGGTCGCCGACGTCGAGGCCCTCCTTGCCGAGCGCGTGCTTGATCGCGTTGCTCGGCTGGGACTGCAGGGAGTTGTCCGGGCCCGCGACGTTGCCGTGCGCGCCGATCTCGGCGAGCCAGGTGAGGCCGAGCTCCTCGGCCTTGGCCTTGGACATGACGACGACCGCGCACGCGCCGTCGGAGATCTGCGAGGAGGACCCGGCGGTGATCGTGCCGTCCTTGCTGAAGGCGGGCCGCAGCCGTCCGAGCGACTCGGCGGTCGTGTCGGCGCGCACTCCCTCGTCCTGCTTGAAGACGATCGGCTCGCCCTTGCGCTGCGGGATCTCGACGGGGACGATCTCGTCGTCGAACAGGCCGTTCTTGGCCGCCGCGGCGGCGCGCTGGTGCGAGCGGGCGGAGAACTCGTCCTGCTCCTCGCGGGTGATGCCCAGCTTGGCGTTGTAGCCCTCGGTCGACTCGCCCATCGAGACGCCGTCGAAGGGGTCGGTCAGCCCGTCGTGCGCGGTCGCGTCGAGCACCTCGATCGAGCCGTACTTGTAGCCGTGCCGCGCCTTGGGGAGCAGGTGCGGCGCGTTGGTCATCGACTCCATGCCGCCCGCCACGACGACGTCGAACTCGCCCGCCCGGATGAGCTGGTCGGCGAGGGCGATCGCGTCGAGGCCCGACAGGCAGACCTTGTTGATCGTCAGCGACGGGACATTCATCGGAATTCCGGCCTTGACCGCGGCCTGACGGGAAGGGATCTGGCCGGCTCCGGCCTGGAGCACGTGTCCCATGATCACGTACTCGACCTGGTCGCCGGTGACGCCCGCGCGTTCGAGCGCCGCCTTGATCGCGAGCGCGCCGAGATCGACGGCGGCGAAGCCCTTCAGTGAGCCGAGCAGACGGCCGATGGGCGTACGTGCCCCGGCGACGATGACGGATCCGGCCATGAACGAGACCTCCAGCACCCGATCGGTACGACGTTTGCCAACATACCCACCCGGGGACAGTGCACTTCCTGGGAGGCCAACGCCATGTTCACCGGACTCACGCGCATCGATCACGTCGGGATCGCCTGTCACGACCTCGAGGAGAAGATCGCTTTCTACGAGTCGACGTTCGGCCTGGTCGTGGCCTCGCGCGAGGTCAACGAGGCGCAGGGGGTGAAGGAGGCGATGCTGCACGTCGCCGACGGCCCGTCCGGCTCCTCCTACGTCCAGCTGCTGGAGCCGCTGGGCCCGGACACGCCGGTGGGCAGGTTCCTCGCCAAGCGGGGCGAGGGCGTGCACCATGTCGGCTACGGTGTGGACGACGTCGCGGCCGCGCTCGAGGCGATCGGGGCGAAGCACGTGCGCCTGCTCGATGAGCGTCCCCGCCACGGGTCGATGGGAGCCTCCATCGCGTTCCTGCATCCGAAGGATGTCGGAGGGGTGCTGACCGAGCTGGTCCAGGCAGCGGAAGATCCCCGTAAGGGTCGACACAACGCCTGACTTCTCGTAACAACCAAGACATTTCACCCAGGGCGTCAAGTTGAGCCCCCAACACGGCAGTGTCCGGAGTACGCTGCTGTCGCCGGAAGTGGTCCAGCGCGTGCAATACCCCGTAACACGCAGTATTCGCGCGGCCATGATCCGACATCTCCACCCACCGGTAGCCGTCTCGTCACAGCAGGATTGAGCCTCATGCAGTCCGACATCGACGCCCAGCTCAGTAACTTCTTCGAAGACACGCCCCCACGCGAGTTCGACGTGGTGCTTCGCGGCTACGACCGGCACCAGGTCGAAGAGCACATCAAGCAGCTTGACAACGAGGTCCGCCAGAGCCGCGAGCAGGCCCAGGCGATGCAGCGCGAGCTGTCCGACGCGCATCGCCAGCTGCAGGAGCAGGAGCGGCCCACCTACTCCGGGCTCGGCGCGCGCATCGAGCAACTACTCCGCCTCGCCGAGGAGCAGGCCACCGAGCTCGTGCAGGCGGCACGGTCCGAGGCCAACGAGATCAAGGCCGCGGCCAAGGTCGACGCGGCCGAGCTCCGCGCCACCGCCGAGAACGAGGCCGCCGAGCTCCGCGCCACCGCCCAGCGCGAGGGCGAGGACATGCGCAACATGGCCGAGCGCGAGGCCGAGGAGGTGCGCACGTCCGCCCGCCGCGGGGCCGACGAGCTGACCTCCACGACCGAGCGTGAGGTGGCCAAGCTGCGCGCCACCGCCGACCACGAGGTCGCCGAGAAGCGCGCCGCCGCCGAGCGCGAGATCGCCAAGCTCCGCACCACGACCGAGCGCGAGGTCGCCCAGCTGCGGGCGTCCACCAAGCGCGAGCGCGACGAGATCCTCACCACGGCCAAGCGCCAGGCCGATGAGATGCGGGCCCAGGCCCAGCGCATCCTCGAGGAGAGCGAGGCCCAGCGCGCCCAGGCCGAGGGCGAGTTCGAGATCCAGCTCGCGGCCCGCCGCGAGGAGGCCGAGCGCCAGGACGCCGAGCGTCACGCCGCCGCGCAGAGCGCGACGCAGAAGCTCGTCGCCGAGGCCGAGCAGCGCGCCGCCTCCGCCGAGCAGCGCGCCACCAAGGCGACCCAGCAGGCCGAGCAGACCCGCCGCGAGGCCGACAACCACGCCAAGCAGCTCGTCGCGAACGCCCGCAAGAACTCCGACTCGGTCATCGCCGAGGCGAAGGCCCAGGCCGAACAGCTCCTGTCGGACACCAAGGCCGAGGCCGAGAAGATGCGCAGCACCGCGCAGCGCCAGGTCGACGAGCTCACCCGCCAGCGCGACAGCATCACCAGCCACCTCAACCAGCTGCGCCAGCTCATCGGCGGCGTCGCCACCCCGGGTGGCGACGAGGCCATCTCCGCGCCGCCGGAGAAGCCCGCGATCGCCGCTGCCGAGCCCAAGCCGGCCCCGGCGCCGAAGGCGCAGCAGTCGTCCCAGCCGCGCAAGAAGGACGACGAGGACGACTGGTGGCAGGAGTGACCAGCAGCGGTCGCGCCGAATAACACGGCGAATCCCGCAACAGAACGCGAGACGGGCGGAAAGCCTAGAGGAGTTTTTCCTCTAGGCTTTTTGCCGTAATTTGGGGCACTTCACGGGAGGTGAAGGGTGCCTGAGGAACTCCCGGAGAGCGATCGGCGCGCGGACCGGGGCCTGCTGGCCCGGGCCCGCCGCCGTACGAAGGGGCCGGCCGGCCAGGACGGGGCCGGCTCCGATACGGCTGATGCCGAAACGCCGGAGACGGACGCGCCCGAAACCGGCGCGGCCGGAGAAGCCCATGAGGCCTCGTCCGGCACCGGCACGCCGCGCGAAAACGGTTCCGGTGCGTCCGATGACACGGGAGACGGCCGGAGCAAGCCGGGCACCGCGGCGACGGACCACGTGAAGCGCCTGGTGCTGTGGGGCCGCCGCATGTGGGACCAGCGCCAGAGGATCTCCGGCACCACCGGCACGGGCACCACCGGCGCCACGACGGGAGGCGCGCAGCCCGGCGGCCTGGCCGCCACAGGCCGGTCCGCGGCGCCCGGCGCCGCGAGCACCACCACGGTCGCCGACGGCACGGCCGCCGCGACCACCACGGCCGCTGACGGCCCGGCCTCGACCGCGGCGGCGGACCAGACCATCGCGACACTCGCTGAAGGCACGGCCGCGATCCCCGAACAGGACGGGGGGCTCGCGCGGCGGCGTAGCCGGGACGGCGAGGCGGATCCGATCACCGACATGAAGGCCCGTCAGCGCGAGGCGGGCGTGGACGAGCGGTTCCCGTTCGGGCGGCCCGGACGGCCGCTCACCCGGAACCATCCGTTCGTCTTCGGCTTCTACGGCGCGCTCGGCGTGCTCGCCGCGTACATCCTGGTCCAGGCGCTCACCAACGCCCGTTCGGTCATCATCCTGATCGTCGTCGCGCTGTTCCTGGCCGTCGGCCTCAACCCGGGCGTGGAGGCGCTCGAACGCATCGGCGTCGCACGCCGGTGGTCGGTGCTGCTGGTGTTCCTGGCGCTGGTCGGGTTCTTCGTGGCGTTCGGGTTCGCCATCGTGCCGCCCCTGTCGGAGCAGACGACCGCGATCATCCACAACCTGACCAGCGGCCACGGCTACCTCGAACAGCTGCAGAACAACCCCAAGCTGCGGGACCTGGACCAGCGCTACCATCTCCTGGACAAGGCGCGGACGGCCCTGGAGAGCAAGGACCTGGGCACCCGGGCCGCGAACGGCGTCGTCGGCGTCGGCCAGGTCGTGGTCAGTGGCGTCTTCAGCACGCTGACCGTGCTGATCCTCACGCTCTACTTCCTGACCTCGCTGCCGAACATCACCGGCTTCATGTACCGGCTGGCGCCGCGGTCGCGACGGGCGCGGGTGGCGCTGCTCGGCGACGAGATCCTCGCCCGGATCGGCGGGTACGTCGCGGGCAACCTGCTCATCTCGCTGATCGCCGGCGTGACGACGTACATCTTCCTGTTGATCGTCGGGGTGCCGTACGCGCTCGCGCTCGCGCTGCTCGTGGCGATCACCGATCTGATCCCGCTGGTCGGAGCGACGATCGGGGCGGTCTTCGTGACCGCCATATCGTTCTTCTCCGGCCTGTGGGTCGGCATCGCCACCGCGATCTTCTTCGTGATCTACCAGCAGGTCGAGAACTACGTCGTCCAACCGAGGGTCATGAAGCGGTCCGTCGACGTACAGCCCGCGGTGACGATCATCGCCGCGCTGATCGGCGGCGCGCTGCTCGGCGTGATCGGCGCGCTCCTCGCGATCCCGGCCGCCGCGGCGGTGGCGCTGATCCTGCGCGAGGTCGTGATGCCACGCCAGGAGGAGTCGTAGGGCACGCCCGCGCCGACCCGCACAGCAGGCCGGCGTGGGCGGACGGAAGCGACATCGCCCCCGGGGTGTCAGAAGCCCTTCGCGATGTCGCGTGCCCGGGCGTCGGCCGCCCGCCGCGCCTCCTCGTAGTCGCCGGCGAGCGTGGGGTGGAACGGGATCTCGCTGATGTCGGTCAGCCCTGTCCAGCGCAGCCAGTCGTTGAAGAACGTCGACTGGAAGTCGCTGCCGAATTCCGGGCCGAGCGCCGGGCCCCACACGGCGCTGGTGTAGACGACGGCGACCCGCTTACCGCGCCCCGCCAGCAGGTGGCCGTACCCGGTCGCCGGGTCGACACTGAAGATCCAGCCGGGCTGGCTCACCACGTCGACGAACTGCTTCAGCACGTACGGCACTGACGCGTTCCACATCGGCACGCTGAACAGCAGCCGGTCGGCGGCGTCGAACCGCTCGAACGTGCGTCGTGCCGCGGCCCACGCCGCGGCCTCGGAATCTTGCGGCTCGCCGCCGCCGAACACCGTCATCTTCGCCTTCGCGCCGACGGCGAAGTCCGGCAGCGTCCCGTCCCACAGGTCCCAGTGCTCCACCTCGTCGCCGGGGTGCGTCTCCCGGTACGCGTCCGTGAACACCTGTGCGATCCGCAGTGACTCCGAGGCATCGTCGCGCGGCGAGGCGGAGATGTGCAGCAGCTTTCCCATGTGTTCGCTCCGATCAACCTTCCGGACTGTAGTCCGGTTACGTTGCGCGAATATACGGACTTTAGTCCGGATACGTCAAACCCCCGCGATCATCTGTACTAGAGTCCGGTTCCATGCACCGTGTCACCGCGGCCGACCGCAGAGACCTGCCACTGCTGACGGGCGGCGCACCGCGGGAGCGAGCCGACGCGGCGCGCAACCGCACCAAGGTGCTCGCCGCCGCGGACGAGCTGTTCCGGCGCAACGGGGTGGCCGCCGTGAGCATGGACGATGTCGCCGCGGCCGCCGGCGTCGGCAAGGGCACGCTGTACCGCCGCTTCGGCGACAAGTCGGGCTTGGCGGCGGCCCTGCTCGACGCGCGCGAGTCCGAACTGCAGGCCGCGATCCTTTCCGGCCCACCGCCACTCGGCCCGGGAGCGCCCCCGGCGGACCGGCTCGCCGCGTTCGTCTCCGCCTACCTGGCCTACGTCGACGCCCACCTCGATCTCGTGGCGCTGTCACAGACCGCCAGTCCGGGCGCGCGGCTGCGCACCGGCTCTCATGGGTTCTGGCGGCAGCACTGCCGGCTGCTGCTCACCGCCGCCGGCGTTCCCGACCCGGATCTCCGCGCCGACACGCTCCTCGCCGCGCTCACCGCCGAGCAGGTCCGCCACTGGCGCCACGACGAGCGCCGTCCGCTGCCCGCGCTGATCGACGCGATCGACGCGATCGCCCGGCGCCTCGCCGTGCCGCCGTCTCCGTGACGCTCAGCGCACCGTGCGGGTCAGGGCCGCGCCGAACTCGGTGACCGCGTCGTTGAACAGCTGTGGCTGCTCGACCGCGGTGAGGTGGCCGGCCCCGGGGATCGTGATCAGTTCGGCGTTGGGCAGGGCCTCGGCCATGGTCCGGGCGTCGTCCTCGGTCATGATCACGTCCTCGGCCCCGTGCAGCACCAGGGTCGGCGCGCGGAACCCGGCGAGCGCGCCGACCGAGTCCGCGCGCGCGGCCATCGCGCGCTGCGCCCAGGCGGCGGCCTGCGGGGGCGTCGACTGCACCAGCCCCCGCACCCGGCCGTAGACCAGGGCGCGGCTGCGCATCGTCGTCGGGCCGACCAGTCGCGGCAGCAGGTCCTCCAGGAGCACGCTGACGTTCCCCTCGGCCTCAAGGCGCTCGGCGGTCCGGATGCGGCCCTCACGAGCGGCCGGGGTGTCCTCCGTGGCCTTGGTGTCGGCGAGGATGGCGCCGAGGACGCGGTCCGGATGGCGCCGGCAGAACGCGAGCGTGACGTACCCGCCCATCGACAGGCCGCCGACGATGGCGCGATCGATGTTCTTGGCGTCGAGCAGGGCCGCGACGTCGTCGGCCATGACGTCGATGGAGGGAGCGTCGCCGCCGAGGGACGAACCACCGAATCCGCGCAGGTCAGGAGTCAACACCCGGAAACGCGTCGCTAAGCCCTCCCGCTGTGCCAGCCACATGGCCGACGACAGCGGAAACGCGTGCAACAGCACCAACGGCGTCCCGCCACCGATGTCGCGGGTGTACAACTGCACGGTGCCCCTCCCCGTTCGGCGACTTCCTGGGGCAGGGGAGCCCGCCCGCGGACGACGCTCACGACCCGCCCCGGCCCGGCACGCGCCGGACCCCGCTCATCGTCACCCGTGATTCCCGTCCTGCCGATAACCGTGGCCGTGATCGGTCTTCGACGTTTAGCGCCCGCGCGGACCGGGCTCGGCGGGTCAGGCCACGGCCGGTGACGATGGCGTCGGGGATTCGTCCGTGCCTGCGGTCAGGCGTCTTTCGATCGCGGTGACGGTCAGGCACCGGACCGCGATCCCGGTCATCTCCGGCCGGGCGGACTCGCCGAACCCTGATGTCGCGTCCTCGGCGATCACCAGCCGGTAGTCACGGGCGCCGGCGTCGTAGATCGTCGCCCGCGGGCAGTTGGGGTAGTTGCAGCCGGCCACGACCAGCGTGTCCACGCCGAGATCATCGAGATGCCGCCGCAGCGGGGTCTGGTAGAAGGCGCTCCACCTCGGCTTGTAGATGACATGCTCCCCGTCGGCGAGCGGTTGGGCCGCGCCCGACAGCAACCGGCCGGGGTCCAGGGATGGGGCGCTCGCCGGGGACAGGCCGTCGGCCAGGCGCGAGCCCGGCGAGTGCGGGGCGACCAGGCGGGTGCCCGAGGCGATGAGCGACCGGCGGCAGATGTCGGCGTTGCCGCCGTCGGGCAGGTACAGCCGGACCATGTGCACGATGGGCCGGCGGGCGTCCCGGAACGCGCGCACGAGCCTGGCCACCGCCGGGACGATCTGTTCGGTGCCGGGCACCGCGTGCGGGCCGGAGACGAAGTCGGCCTGCATGTCGATCGTCAGCAGGGCGGCGCGGGCGAACCGCGGCCGGGTGTGCTCATCACCGGGAACCGGTGCGTGGGAAGGAGCTTTCTCGATCACCTTGCGGACGTTACGGCGCGGCGGCCGGGCCCTCTTGTACGTCGTTGCGCGCCCGTCCGGCACGGGCGAACTGCCCGGGGGTGGCGGCGAACGTCCGTCGGAAATGGCGATGCAGGTGAGCCTGGTCGTAAAAGCCGCTGTCGGCGGCGGCCCGGGCGACGCTGTGGCCGGCGGTCAGCAGCTGCTGGGCATGCCGCAGCCGCAGCGCCAGCAGGTATCCGTGCGGGGTCACCCCGGTCACGGCGCGGAACGCCCGAAGCAGCGTGAAGCGCGGCATCCCGGCCACCTCGGAAAGTTCGGCCAGGCTGGGCGTGCGCCCGATGTCGGCGTTCAGATACGCCCGGATCCTGCCGATCGCGGCCGGCCAGGAGGCCTTGGACGGCTGGGGCGGCCCGCACGCCGCGTGCCGGGCCAGCACCAGCGTCAGTACCTGATGAAGCCGCTCGCAGGCCATCAAGGGCGAGGTGCCCGGCTCGCCCAGCATCCGGTGCACCCGGACGAGACGGGCGGCCAACTCCGGATCCCGCGGGGTCGCGGCCGGGAACGTCGGCCTGCGCCCCGCGATCTCGGCCAGCAGACCAGGAGGCACATAGAAGACCCGGTAATCCCATCCCTGCGGCGCGGCGGGCCGCCCGGCATGGATGACCTCGGCGTCCAGCAGCAGCAGACTCCCGGCGCCCGCGCGCTCGTCCGCACCCCGGTAGCGCACTGCCTCCGCGCCGCGGTCGATGACCGCGATGGCGTACTCGCTGTGCGCGTGCGGCACGAAATGGTGCGTCCGGAAGGACGCCGTCACCAATCGCACATCGCCGGCCCCGGGCGCGTACCGATGCCGGACACGGTCCGCCCCGGATCGCTCACCGCTCACCGCCGGAGCCTAGGGGACCTCGGTGGGCAGCGGATACGCCTCGGGCACCACGCGTTTCACGATCTCGTTCAGCACGATCCGGACGTACGGCTCGCCGACCCACAGGTGTTTGGCGCCGTCGACGCCCACCACCTCGGCCTGGGGCACCCGCTTGAACCTCTCCCGCGCCTCCGGCGGCCGCAGGTAGTCGTCACGCTCGGGCACCAGCGCGACCAGCGGGCGGCCGAACTCCGCCCACGCGTCCAGGTCGGCGTCGGTGGCGCGGTGCAGCGGCGGCGACAGCAGGATCGCCCCCTCCACGAGCGGGTCGCGGCCCCACCGCAGCGCCAGCTCGGTGCCGAACGACCAGCCGAGCAGCCAGGTGCGCGGCAGGTCGTGGTACTCCGCCCACTCCAGGGCCGCCGCGACGTCGTACCGCTCGGCCTCGCCCTCGCCGAACTCCCCCTCGCTCGTCCCGCGGTCGCTGGTCGTCCCGCGCGTGTTGAACCGCAGGACGGCCAGACCGGCGAGCGCGGGCAGCCGGTACGACGCCTTGCGCAGCACGTGGCTGTCCATCATGCCCTCGGCGGTCGGCAGCGGGTGCAGGCAGATGAGCGTCGCGACGGGCGGCCGGTCCTCCGGCACCGCGAGCTCACCGACCAGTTTCAGCCCGTCGGCGGTCTGCAGTTCGATGTCCGTACGGCGCGCGGGCAGCACCGTACTCGCCCGGATGTCCGGCATCACTGTCCTCTCAGTAGCGCGGGCCGCGGCCGGACCGCTGGGTCTTGGGTGTGCGGTGCAGCCGGTGTTCCCAGCAGGGCCGGTGCCAGTGGCGCCGGTCCTCCGGGCCGCCGCCCTCGGCGGGCCACGCGACGACGTGCCCGACGCCCGGCGGGATCTCCTGGTCGCAGCCGGGGCAGCGGTAGGTCTTGGCGGCACCGGCCGCGGGCCGGACGATCCAGTCGCCGTCGGGCCCCTCTTCGATCCGCTGCGGACCGCCGAACGCGCCACGCCCGGTTTCCCGTGGCATGTCGCGTGTGCGGCGGTTTTTGCGCGGACTCATGCCGATCAGGGTACGGGCTGTGCCGGACACGCCCGTGAGAGGCCGCCCGGAGTCCGTCGCCCGGCGCGCGGCACCGGGGTCGCTCAGCGGAAGGTCGCCCCGGCCGTACGGAGCCGGTCCAGCAGCGGAGCGGGCGCGAAGGCGGGCTCGCGGTACTCCGTGTACAGCGCGCGCAGCACCTCGACGGCCCGGTCGAGCCCGATGCGGTCGAGGTCGGCGATCGGGCCGATCGGGTACCCGCAGCCGTGGGTCATCGCGGCGTCGATCGCGTCCGCGTCGGCGTACCCGGACTCCAGCATCCGGACGGCGTCGTTGAGGTACGGCACGCGCAGCGCGTCGACGATGAAGCCGGCCCGGTCCGCGGAGCGTACGGGACGCTTGCCGAGCCGGGTGAGGTACGCGGCGGCCCGCTCGGCGACGCCGGGGTCGGTCAGGACGGTGCTCACCAGCTCGGCGAGCCCGCCCTCGGGGTCCGGCAGGTGCAGACCCACGACGTCCTGCGGCCGGTCGGTGGCCATGGCCAGCTCGATGACCGGTACGGTCGCGCCGGTGGTGGCCAGCACCGCGCCCTCGCGCGCCACGTCGTCGACGGCGGCGAGCAGCGACCGCTTGACCGCGGTGTCCTCGGCCACGGCCTCGACGATCAGATCGCGGTCGGCGAGCAGCGACAGGTCGGTGCCGGCGGTGACCTCCTCACCGACGGCGTCCCGTACGGCGCGTGCCTTGTCCTCGTCGCCCGCGACGAAGCGGACGTCCGCCCCGGCGCGTACGGCGGCCTGGATCACGGCGACGGCGAGCGGCCCGGACCCGGCGACGCCGACGCTGGGCACGCCCTCCGTCTCCCGTTCTTCGGCCTGCTCGGCCCCGTCGTACGTGTAGAAGCCGCGGCCGGTCTTGCGGCCGAGCAGCCCGGCGGTGACGAGGCGGCGCAGGATCGGCGCGGGCGCGTGCCGCCGGTCGCGGGTCTCGCGGTAGATCGCCTCGCAGACCTCCAGCGACACGTCGAGGCCGATGAGGTCCATGAGTGTGAGCGGTCCCATCGGCAGGCCCGTGCTCGTCATCGCGGCGTCGATGTCCTCACGCGTGGCGTACCCGGCCTCGTACATCCCGGCGGCCTGGTTGAGATAGCCGAACAGCAGCCGGTTCGCGATGAACCCGGCCCGGTCGCCGACGGTGACGGCGACCTTGCCGAGGCCGCCGACCAGCTCCTGTACGGCCGTGAGCGCCTCGGGCCGGGTGAGGACGGTGTGGATCACCTCGACCAGCTTCATGACCGGCGCGGGGTTGAAGAAGTGCACGCCGACGATCTGCTCGGGCCGGCCGGTGGCCGCCGCGATCTCGGTGACCGACAGCGAGGAGGTGTTGGTGGCGAGCACCGCGTCGGGGCGGCACACCTTGTCGAGCTCCTCGAACACCCGGCGCTTGAGGTCCAGCCGCTCGGGCACCGCCTCGATGACCAGGTCGCACTCGGCGAGTACGGCGAAGGAGGTGCCGAGCTCGATCCGGCCGAGGATCGCCTCCTTGTCCTCCTCCGACAGCCGGCCCCGGCGTATGGCACGGCCGGTCGACCTCTCCAGGTGGTCGCGGCCACGCTGGAGCGCGTCGTCGTTCACCTCGACCCCGACGACGGAGTGGCCGCCGCGTGCCAGCACCTCGACGATGCCCGCGCCCATCGTGCCCAGCCCGACGACTCCCACCCTGCTCACCGATGCGCTCATGCTCCGCAGTCTGGCACGCCCGCCGATCGGCCCGGCGCGGTGGTCGCCGGGCGCGCGGCCGGGCACCCGGCCGCCGGAGGGGTGGGGCCGGCCGATGTCTCTCAGTCGTCGCCCTTTCCGTCGTACTGACGGCAGTCGCCGGTGAACACGGTGGCGAGTTCGGTGGTGATGACGGAGGCGGCGAGTTCGGCCGTGGGAACCCCGTTCACGTCATGGGGGTCGCGGTAGACCTGCGTCGCCAGTCCTTCGATCATGGCGGCGATACGGACGGCAGCGGGCCCGGGGTCCAGGCGCGGCAGGACCTCCCCGCATTCCTTGCCGTTGTGGATGGCCTGGGCGATGTCGCTACGCAACGCCTGCGCGGTCGCGAGATCGACCTCGGCGAGGGCCGGGACGTCGATGGCACGTCCGGCGAATGCCCGGACGACCCGGAACTCGGTCCGGCGGGCCCGATCCAGCGGGAGATACTCGGCCACCGCCTTGGCCAGGACCCATGAGATGGGCCGCCGGTGTTCGACGCCGGTCTGGATCCGCTGGTCGACTCTGACCCGGATCTGCGCGCTGACAGCCATATGGTTATCCGCCTTCGCCCGAGAGCCGAGGACCGTGCGATGAACGCCGATCGTCTGCGGCGTGCCGCCACGAGCGTCACAGCCCTGCTGTTCGCCCTGCTTTGCCTGCTGGTCTCCACCCCGATCGCCGAGGCCGCCGCCCAGCCCAGCCGGTACGCCGCGATCGACGCCTACGTCCGCCACCAGATGAAGGCCACGAACGCCCCCGGTCTCGCCTACGCCGTGGTCGGTCCCGGCGGCCCGATCCACCAACGGTCCTGGGGCACCGACGGACGGGGCGATCGCGTCACGGCCCAGACCCCGTTTCTGTGGGGCTCGGTCGCCAAACCCGTGACGGCGACGGCCGTGATGACCCTCGTCCAGTCCGGTCGGCTGCGCCTGGACGACCGGGTCGTCGACTATCTGCCGGACTTGCGGTTCGGCGGTACCGCGCACGCCTCCAAGATCACGATCCGCCATCTGCTCGGCCACACCAGCGGCCTGCCCTCGTCGGCCACGTCCAAGGTCACCGACTGTTTCGGCTCCGGCTGCCCCCGACCGGCGGGGCGCCTCCGCGCCTTGAACGACGTGAAGCCGCTCGGCGCTCCCGGCACCCGGTATGCCTATACCAGCGCCAACTACTTGATCCTGGCCGCGGTGGTCGAGTCGGTCACCCGGCAGCCGTTCACCGACTACCTGCGCGCCGCCGTGCTCGACCCGGCGGGCATGGACGGCGCCATCACCGATGCGGCCTCGACCGACCGTCACCACCTGTCACCAGGGCACCAGCTGCTGTGGGGCAGACCGTCCGCGACCGCCGACGGAGTCGACGACCACGGCGCCGCCTACGGCTACCTGGGCGGCGACCTGGGCGACCTGGCCGCCTTCGCCTCCCTCCAGCTCCGATCCGGCAAGACCGCCAGTGGCCGTACCCTGCTCACCACCGAGTCCGTACGGCTGATGCGCCAGCAGGGTCGGCTGCAACCCACCGGCGAGGCAACGGACTACGGGCTGGGCTGGCGCGTCGGCGGCCTGGACGCGCCACTGGACAGGGCCATCTGGCACACCGGCGCCACTCCCGGCTACTCATCCATGCTGTTCCTGCTGCCCGAGCGCGACATCGCGCTGGTCTTGCAGCAGAACCTGTACGGGATTCTCAACGACGGAGCGGTCATGCAGGTCGGTTTCGGCGCCGCCCAGTTGCTGGCAGGCGGCCACCCACCCGGTGACTCCTCCACCTCCGGCTACTACCTGACCGTCTGGGGCGCCACCGCGTCGGCCCTGGCGCTGATGGTCGCCGCCGGACGCTCGGCCCTGCTGCTCCGCCGGCCGGCGGTCCTCGCCTCCCGGCGTCGCCGGATCACCCTGGCCACGGCCTGGAGCCTGGCGGGCGCCTTGCCACTGATCGCCTTCGCGCTGCTGGTCAGCCGCACCGGTCTTCGCCCGTTGATGACCTGGCTACCCGATGCCTTCATCGCCGTGTGCGTCGCGGCCACCGCCGGAGCCGTCACCATCACCCTCCGCCTCATCCTGGCGCGCCGCACCACCCACACGCACCGGAGGTCATCGACGACGACCCGGTACGACGACGTCAGCTCCTCGCCGACCTGACCCTGTCGCGGTCGCCGGCCGGATGGCGGCGCTGCGCGGCTTCGTCCGCTGTGCCACCGCGTACGCCCTCGGCCGGGCCGCGGGTCCGATCCGGATTCGGCCGAGGGCCTGAGGGGTGGGCGCCGGACCACTAAGGTGGGCGACCGTGCGTCTCGTCATCGCCCGTTGCAGCGTCGACTATGTCGGCAAGCTCACCGCCCACCTGCCCATGGCCCCGCGGCTGGTCCTCATCAAGGCCGACGGGTCCGTCTCGGTCCACGCCGACGACCGGGCGTACAAGCCGCTCAACTGGATGAACCCTCCCTGCACCCTCAAGGAAGAGGAGGGCAAGTGGACGGTCACGCACGGCAAGTCCGGTGAGCAGCTCATCCTGACGATCGAGGAGATCCTGCACGACTCCAGCCACGAGCTGGGCATCGACCCGGGGCTGCAGAAGGACGGCGTCGAGGCCCACCTGCAAGAACTGCTCGCCGAGCACATCACGACGCTGGGCGACGGATGGAAGCTGATCCGCCGGGAGTACCCCACCGCGATCGGCCCGGTCGACATCCTGTGCCGCGACGAGGCGAACGCCACGGTCGCCATCGAGATCAAGCGCCGCGGCGAGATCGACGGCGTCGAGCAGCTGACCCGCTACCTCGAACTGCTCAACCGCGACCCGCTCCTGGCCCCGGTCCGCGGCGTGTTCGCCGCCCAGGAGATCAAGCCGCAGGCGCGCGTGCTGGCCGAGGACCGCGGCATCGGCTGCGTGACCCTCGACTACGACGCCCTGCGCGGCATCGAGCGCGACGACACCCTGTTCTGACCCGGGGCCCTATGCCGTGAGATCGGCCGCGTGGTCGCGGGCCCACTGGGCGAACGTACGGGCGGGCCGTCCGGTGACCGCTTCGGCGGTCGGCATCGAAGACCAGCCGGACGCGCCGCTCGGCGGTGCCGCCTCGGGTTCGATCTCCCGGCCTCCGTAGTCGCGGAAGCCGAGCAGGAAGTCGGCGTTCGCCGCGGCGAACCCGCCCATCTTCCGGTAGATCTCCCGCGCCTCCTCCCGGCCGACCCGTTCGAAACGGACGTCCCGGCCGACGGCGGCGGCGATCGCGGCGACCTGCTCACGCCGGGTGATCCACTCCGGCCCGAGGAGCGTGTACGCGGCGCCGGCGTGGCCGTCGTGGAGCAGCGCTCGCACGGCGACGTCGGCGATGTCCCGCTCGTGCACCGGTATCCCGCCCTGGTCGGGATACGGATCGCGGACGACGTCCTCCGCGCGGATCGACTCGCCCCACAGCCAGAGCCGGTTCAGCATGAACTCACCGGCCCGCACGTGAGTCCACTCCAATCCGGAGTCCTCCACGGCCCGCTCCACCGGCAGGTGGAAGTCCGTGTCCAGGCCGGCGGTCACCGCGCCCGAGGACAGCACCACGATCCGCCGTACGCCCGCCCGCTTCGCCCGGTCGACCACCTCCCCGGCGGTCTCGGGGTGCGGGAACAGGTACAGGCGCTCGACGTCCGTCAGCGGCCCGGCCAGTGTCGCGGGGTCGGCGAGATCTCCGTAGCCGGCCTCGACGCCCGCGGGGAACCCGGCCGTCTCCGGCCGCCGGGTGATCACTCGTACCCGCTCACCGGCCTCCACGAGTTGCTCGACCACGATCCGCCCGACGTTGCCGGTCGCCCCTGTCACCAGGATCGTCACGGTTCACTCCATTCTCGTATGCCCTACGGGAATATTAACCGTACGGCATACGAGAAAGTAGGATCAAGCCATGACGGTGGAGCGCAGCGGCGGTGGCGACCCGGAGCGGACGCTGGCGCTGCTGTGGCGCGACCATGCCGCCGGGCGGGCGGACGGCAGGCCGGCCCGCGGACGCCGCCCCAAGCTCACCGTCGACCGGATCGTCCGCGCCGCCCTGACGGTGGCGGACCGCGAGGGCCTGGCGGCGATGTCGATGGTCCGGGTCGCGGAAGAGGCCGGCGCCGGCACCATGTCGCTCTACACGTACGTGCCGGGCAAGGCCGAGCTGATCGACCTGATGGTCGACGCGGTGCTCGCCGAACGCGACCTCCCCGGCCCGGACGACCCACGGCCGGGGGGCTGGCGGGAGCAGATCGAGCTGTACGCGGAGCGCACGCGCGCGGCGTACCGGCGCCACCCCTGGCTACGGGAGATCTCCACCGTGCGGCCACCGCTCGGCCCCGGCCTGATGGCACAGCAGGAGTACCTGCTGTCCGCGCTGTCCGGGATCGGCCTGTCGCCCCGGCAGATCACGGCGGCGGCGGGGACGGTCGTCACCTTCGTCCACGCGGCCGCGGCGACCGAGGCGGAGTACGAGCAGGCGGAGCGGGCGACCGGAGAGTCGGCGGACGCCTGGTGGGCGGCGCGCGGGTCGTTCTGGGAGGACTACTTCGACATGACCCGGCATCCGACCATCGCGAGGCTCTGGCGCGAGGGCGGCTTCGACGCCGGCACCTCGGGCGCGAACGCCGAGGCGTACGAGTTCGGCCTCCAGCGGCTGCTGGCCGGCATCCAGACGGCCGTGGAGCGGGCCCGATCCACGCCTTGGGGCACCGTCTGACGCCGCGCGGCAAAGCTGTCACGACGTGTCAGGTACCCCCGGCAGGATCGCCACCATGACAAAGCACGCAACCGGGACCTTCGTCCTCGACGTCTTCGACGCCGACGAGCCGTACGACGTCCACCAGGAGACCAAGATCGCACGGGTGCACGTCGAGAAGACCTTCAGCGGCGATCTCACCGGCACCAGCACGGCCGAACTGCTCACGGTGGCCACCGGCGAGACGCCCCGCGCGTACGTGGCGATCGAGCGGTTCGAGGGATCTCTGGACGGCCGCAGCGGAGGATTCGTACTCCAGCACAACGCCGGCGGGGAAAACGGCGAACCCTGGCTCTCCTGGAAGATCACCGAAGGCACGGGCACCGGCGACCTGGCGGGCATCACCGGCGAGGGCCAGATCATCATCGGCCCCGACGGCGGCCACTCCTACACTCTCGACTACACGATCGCCTGACCCGGCCCGGCGGGTAGCCTGCGGGGCATGCCGCAGGCTACCGAGGTCCGGACGAGGATCGTGAACGCCGCCGAAGAGTGCTTCGCGCGTTACGGCGTCGCCAAGACCACGGTCGAGGACATCGCGGCGTCCGCCGGGCTCTCGCGCGCCACCGTCTACCGCAGCTTCGCGGGCGGGCGGGACGAGGTGATCCTGGCCGTCGTCCTGCGCGACCTGCGGCGTTTCCTCGACCGGCTGTCGGGGCGGCTGCGCCATGAGCGGTCGGTGCCGGACGCGATCGTCGAAGGGGTCGTGGACGCCGTCGCGTTCGTCCGCGGTGAGCCGCACGTCGCCGCGCTGCTGGCGCCCGACGCGGCCGGGCACACCCAGGCCGCGGTCGTCGGCGGCGCCGAGCGCCTGCTACACCTGTGCTCCGACTACGTACGGCCGTACTTCGGCGCCGCTCAGCGGGCGGGAACCCTCCGGGCGGACATCACCGTTGAAGGAGCGGTGGAGTTCCTTTTCCGCATCATCTCCTCGATGATCGTCATGCCGCGCGAGGATGAGCCCCGCGAGTTCCTCCGCACCTACGTCGTCCCCGCCCTCGCAGAGAGAGAGCAAGCAAGAGCAGCAAAGCTGAAGAGTTCACCGTTGACTTCCTCCCCCTCGTGAACGAGGGGGATTCCTACGGCTCGCGCCGCAGGGTTTCCTGTTTCAGTGCCGACAGTCCCGACCGGGAGGAGCCCCGTTGAGGTCTTACACCGGCTCCACAGGCCGACACCGCCAGCCCGGCGGCCAGAAGGTTCTTCGCCGCGTTCACGTCCCGGTCATGGGTCGTGCCGCAGCCGCACGTCCAGGAACGGACGTTGAGGGCCATCGCCTCGGCCACGGTTCCGCAGGCCGAGCACAGTTTGGAGGAGGGGAACCAACGGTCGACCACGATCACCTCGCGGCCATACCAGGTCGCCTTGTACTCCAACATTTGCCGGAACTCGCTCCACGCGGCATCGGCGATGGCGCGGGCCAGTGCGTGATTCTTCAGCATGTTCTCAACGGTCAGATCCTCGATCACGACCACTTGGTTATCGCGGACGAGTCGAGTGGTGAGCTTGTGCAGCGTGTCATGACGCCGGTCGGTGATCCGTGCGTGGATCCGGGCGACCTTACGCCGGGCCTTGGCCCGGTTGGAACCATCCCCTTTGGCTTTGCGGGACAGTTCCCGCTGTGCCTTGGCCAGGCGCTTGCGGTCCCGGCGTTCGTGCCGGGGGTTGGTGATCTTCTCGCCGGTGGACAGGGTCAGCAGATGTACCAGCCCGGCATCGACCCCGACCGCGTCACCACCGGCCGGGAGTGGCTGCACGTCGGGGTCTTCGCACAGCAGGGACACGAACCAGCGCCCCGCCGCATCCTGAGACACCGTCACCGTCGACGGCTTCACGCCGTGCGGGAGAGGCCGGGACCAGACGATGTTCAACGGTTCGGTCATCTTGGCGAGGGTGAGTCTTCCCTCACCGAACCGGAACCCGCTGGCGGTGTACTCCGCGGACTTACGGGATTTCTTCTTCGCCTTGAACCGTGGGTACCTGGCCCGTCCGGCGAAGAAGTGCGTGAACGCGGTCTGCAGATGCCGCAGCACCTGCTGAAGCGGAACGCTGGACACCTCATTGAGGAACGCGAGTTCCTCGGTCTTCTTCCACACCGTCAGCATCGCGGAGGTGGTGTTGTAGCCGACGTGTTCCCGCCGCGACTTCCAGGCGTCGGTGCGGGCCGCCAGCGCCAGGTTGTAGACCTTCCTCACGCACCCGAACGTGCGCGACAGCTCCGCTGCCTGCGCATCGGTGGGATAGAAGCGGTACTTGAAAGCACGCTTCACACGGGGGGTGGTCACAGTCCGCAAACTACCGTGTCAGTGTGTGACCGTCTGTGGGTTTTCCGGCACTGGATGCCGGATCGCCGTGACGGCGATCCGGCTACCCATGCACTGCTCCGCAAGGCGCCGATTCCTCCCCGCCCCAAACGGCGGGGTCTCCTCGGAGGATTCAAATGAGCAACGTCACCGCCCTGCGGTCCTCCGTGCGGCCCAGCCCCGTCTTCCTGTTCGTCCTCGGCCTGTTCGCCCTGTCCGGGCTGGCCGTGTGGCGCTACGGCACGGATGTGGGGCAGTCGGCCCGGATCCTGCTGTTCGTGTTCGTGGTCTCCGGCTGGATCGTGTCCCTGTGCCTGCACGAGTTCGGGCACGCGTTCTTCGCCTGGCGTTCGGGCGACCGCAGCATGGCCGCCAAGGGGTACCTCACGCTCAACCCGCTGAAGTACACGGACATGGCGCTGAGCTTCCTGCTGCCGGTGCTGTTCCTGCTGCTCGGCGGCATCGGCCTGCCCGGCGGCGCGGTCTACATCAACCGGGGCGCGATCCGCGGCCGGCTGCGGCACAGCCTGATCTCGGCGGCCGGCCCGCTCGCCAACCTCGCCTTCGCGATCGTCCTGGGCGTCGTGCTGACGCAGCTCGCGACGAGCCTGGACCACGCCCTGTTCTGGAGCGCCCTGGCGTTCCTGGCTTTCTTGCAGGTCACCGCCGCGGTGCTCAACCTCCTGCCGGTGCCGGGGCTGGACGGCTTCGGCATCGTCGAGCCGTACCTGCCGCGCTCGTGGGTGGCCCAGGCCAACCGGGTCGGGGGCTACGCGTTCATCGCCCTGATGGCGCTGCTGTGGATCGGCCCGATCAACCGCGGGTTCTTCTCGATCATCTACCACCTGACCGACCTGTTCGGCATCAACACCGACCTCACCACGGTCGGCCACGCCCTGTTCCAGTTCTGGCAGAAGGTCGGCCTGGGCTGATCATGTGAGCCGGGCCGCGCGTGTCCGTCGTTCGGTGGACACGGGAATGACCGGATCGCCGATCGCGTGAGGCGCCGGCCGCCGCGACGCTGTCGGTATGAACGAAACGGCGGTGCGCGTACGCGGCCTGCGCAAGCGCTACGGCGACGTCGACGCGGTGAACGGCGTCGACCTGGACATTCCCCGTGGTGAGGTGTTCGCCCTGCTCGGGCCGAACGGGGCGGGCAAGAGCACGACGGTCGAGATCCTCGAGGGACACCGGCGGCGGACCGACGGGGAGGTCGCGGTGCTCGGCACCGACCCCGGGCGGCCCACGCGGCGCTGGCGGGCCCGCATCGGCATCGTGTCGCAGACCTCCGACGAGCGGCCCCAGCTCACCGTACGGGAGGCGGTGCGGCACTTCGCCGGCTACTACCCGGCCCCGCGCGATCCCGACGAGGTGATCGAGGCCGTCGGGCTGACCGAGAAGGCCGGGGCGCGCCTGTCGCAGCTTTCCGGTGGGCAGCGCCGGCGGGTCGACGTCGCGCTCGGCATCATCGGCGGCCCGGAGCTGGTCTTCCTGGACGAACCGACGACCGGCTTCGACCCGGACGCGCGGCGGCGATTCTGGAAGCTGATCGAGAGCCTGGCGGGCGACGGCACGACGATCCTGCTGACCACCCACTACCTGGACGAGGCCGAGGCCCTCGCGGACCGGGTCGGCGTCATCGCGCGCGGACGGCTCGTCGAGGTCGCCACGCCGCGGGAGCTGGGCGGCCGGTCCGCGGCGAAGGCCCGCGTGAGCTGGACCGGCCCCGAAGGGCCGCAGACGCTCGAGACCCACTCCCCCACCCAGGTCGTGGCCGAGCTGAGCTACAAGTTCGACGGCGAGGTCCCGGGGCTGACGGTCACCCGGCCCACCCTCGAGGACATCTACCTCACCATGATCGGAGCGGACCGATGACCACCCAGGTGATGCCGTCCGCGCTGCGGATCGGGCTCTCGCGCGGCGCGCTGGAGTTGAGGACCTTCATCCGTGAGCGGGAGGCGGCGGCCTTCACCTTCGCGATGCCGATCGTCCTCATGCTCATCTTCGGCACGATCTTCAAGGGCCGGGTCGACGGCACGAACGTCGACTTCCGGCAGTACTTCGCCGCCGGGATCATCGCAAGTGGCATCGCGTCCACCACGTTCATCAGTCTCGGCGTCGGTATCGCCCAGGAGCGCGACGACGGCACGCTGAAGCGCCTGTACGGCACTCCCATGCCGCCGTCCGCGTACTTCATCGGCAAGACGATCACGGCGCTGGTGCTGTCGTTGGCCGAGACGGTGATCCTCTTCCTGCTCGGCAACCTGATGTTCGGGCTGAAGCCGCCGAGCACGCCCGAGCGCTGGCTCACCTTCGCCTGGGTCTTCGTGGCGGGCGTGACCGTCTGCACCCTGCTCGGCGTCGCGGTCAGCAGCGTGCCGCGCTCGGGCCGGGGCGCCGCGGCGGTGCTCAACGTGCCCTACCTCGTGCTGCAGTTCCTCTCCGGCGTGTACTTCACCTTCACCGACCTGCCGAAGGGCGTGCAGGAGGCCGGCGCGGTGTTCCCGCTGAAGTGGATCTGCCAGGGCCTGCGGTCGGCGCTGCTGCCCGACACCCTGCTGCCGGCCGAGCCCGCGCACTCGTGGGAGCACGGCAGGACCGCCCTGGTCCTGGCGGCCTGGGGTATAGCAGGCTTCGTCCTGTGCCTGACGACCTTCCGCTGGAAACGACGCGACGACGGATGAGCGAGGACAACGCGTGGGAGCTGGGGCTCGGACGCTGGGAGAGCTACTTCGCCCTGGTCCTGGTCTCCACCGTCACCTACGTGACATCGGAGAACGACCTGTGGCCCACGGGGACGGTCGCAGGCGTTCTCCTTCTCGCCATGGCCCCCTGGTACCTGCTCGTCGGGCGGCGGCTGCTCGGGATGGAACGGAGCGGGCCGCTCCCCTATGTGTACGTCTTCGGCCTGATCGCGCTGTCCTCCGCCGCGTCGCTGGCCGCGCCGGAGAGCGCGCTGATCCTGTTCGCGCTCTGCCCGCAGTGCTACATGATCGCCGAGTGGTGGCTGGCGTGCCTGGGGATGGTGCTGCTCAACGTCGCCCCGGCCGCGCGGTTCCTGCGCGGCTCGCACACTGTCGGCTCGATCATGTCGTTCCTGATCTGGACCGTCGTGAGCATCGCGTTCTCGGTGTTCTTCGGGCTCTGGGTGGAGCGCATCATCCACCAGAGCCGCGAACGCCGGGAGCTGATCGAGCAGCTGGAGGCGACCCGTGCGGAGCTGGCCGAGGTGAGCCGGGAGGCCGGGGCCATGGCCGAACGCGAACGCCTCACCGCCGAGATCCACGACACGCTCGCGCAGGGCTTCACCAGCATCCTGATGCTGTTGCAGGCGGCCGAGCCGCGCATCGGCTCCGATCCCGCGGAGGCACGGCGGCAGCTCGGCCTGGCCGTCCGTACCGCGCGGGAGAACCTCGCCGAGGCCCGCGCCCTCGTGGCCGCCGTGCCGCCCGCCGCTCTCGGCGACTCATCGCTGGACGAGGCCGTACGCCGGCTGTCGGACCGCCTGGGAGAGGAACTGGACGTGGACACCGAGTGCGTCGTCTCCGGCGAGCCGCGCCGGCTGGCCGCCCGGACGGAGGTGGTCCTGCTGCGCACCGCGCAGGAGGGGCTGGCGAACGTCCGCAAGCACGCCAAGGCGGGTCGCGTGGAGATCGCGCTCGACTACGGCGAGACGGCGGTGCGCCTGGAGGTACGCGACGACGGCCGGGGCTTCGACCCGGCGGCGGCGAGCGGCTTCGGCCTGCGCGGCATGCGTGATCGCGCCGGCCAGGTCGGCGGCACCCTTAAGATCGCCAGTCGGCCCGGCGAGGGCACGTCGATCATCGTGGAGGTACCGGCGTGATCAGGATCCTGCTGGTGGACGACCACCCGGTCGTACGCGAGGGGCTGCGCGGCATGCTCGCGGCCGAGGACGACCTGGAGGTGGTGGCCGAGGCGGGCGGCGCCGCCGAGGCGGTCGCGGCGGTGCGCGCGCACGAGCCCGACGTCGTGCTGATGGACCTGCGCATGCCCGGCGGCGACGGCGTCGAGGCGACCTCGCGCGTGCTCGCCCAGCGGCCGGAGACCCGGGTCGTGGTGCTGACGACGTACGACACCGACGCGGACATCCTGCGCGCCGTCGAGGCGGGCGCTGCGGGCTACCTGCTCAAGGACGCGTCGCGGGCCGAGCTGGCCCAGGCGATCCGCGCGGCGGCGCGGGGCGAGACCGTGCTGGCGCCGTCGGTCGCGGCCAAGCTCGTGTCCCGCATGCGCTCGCCGGTGGAGCTGTCGCGGCGCGAGATCGAGGTGCTGCGGCTGGTCGCCCGCGGCCGTACGAACGCCGAGATCGGACGCGAGCTGCTGATCAGCGAGGCGACGGTCAAGACCCATCTCCTGCGGACGTTCGGCAAGCTGGACGTCTCCGACCGTACGGCCGCGGTCACCGCCGCACTCGAACGCGGCATCTTGCCCCCTCCCGGCGGCTGAGCCACGACCGGCAAGGCGGCCGGCGAGGCACGCGGAAAAGTTTTCGCCCTTTGACTTGCCTACCGGGAAAGTGAAGCGTTAACTTTCCTAGTAGGCAAGTCAAAGGAAAGGGGATCGCCATGAACCACATCGAGGACGCCCAGGCCGGACTCGAGGAGATCGCCAGGCGCCGCAACCAGGTCATCGACGGCGCGACGCGCGGTCGGCACCGCGGCTGGGACGCCGCCGGCATGGTCGTGATGCTCGCCGGCTTCGCGACACTGGATCTTCCCGGCCCCCTGGCCGTGCAACTGGGCCTCTTCTTCGTCGCCGTGGTCGCCGCCCTGACCTGCTTCACCCGTGCCGGTCGGCGCGCCAAGGCGGTCATGCACCGGTCCCAGCTGACCGGCCGGTTCTGGGCCGTCCTCGGCGGCGTCGCGGCCGTCAGCGGCGCCCTCGCCCTCGGCGGGCTCTGGCTGGTCGAGCGGATCGACGTACCGATGGGGCACACCCTGATCGGCGTGCTGATCATCGCCTACATCGCGGTCGTCCAGCCGGTGTACCGGACGTTGCTGCACCGGAGGGCGGCGTGACCACCCCGGCGGGCTTCGACGAACTGATCCATCCGCCGACGCGGCTGAGCCTGATGGCGCTGCTCTCGGCGACCGAGTGGGCCGAGTTCGGCTTCCTCAAGGAAAGCCTCGAACTCTCCGACTCCGCGCTCTCCAAACAGGTCTCCACCCTCGCCGAGGCCGGGTACGCCGAGGTTCGCAAGGAGGGCGCCGGCCGGCGACGGCGCACCCTGGTCACCCTGACCCCACGAGGCCGTACGGCCTTCGAGGGCCACGTCGAGGCCCTACGGCAACTGGTCGGCCGCGCGGCGCCGGCTCCCGCCGGAGATCAGTGACCGTAGTCGGGGTAGCCGTAGCCGACGACGCTGTCCGTGCCGCGGGTGCGGATCTTCACGGCGTCGTCCGTGTTCCCCTCGACCGTACGGATGGTGCCGTCGTGGTTGTCCCTGATGACCAGGCCGACGTGGTCGATGTCGCCGATGCCGCCGCCGCTCCAGGAGAAGAAGACGACCGCGCCGGGCTTGGGGACGGTCCCCCAGCGGCCCTGGTCCTTGAACCACCGGGCGTGTGACGGAGTGAAGGCGTCGCCGCCCATCCCCTTGACGCCGGCCTTGTCGCCGACCCAGGTCACGAACATGTCGCACCAGCTGGCGTTCGCGTAGTCGCCGACCGATCCGCCGTCCCGCTCCACGCCGGCACGGGCGTACGGCGAGGACATGAACCACTGGTTGAACTTGCTGCCGCCGGCGGCGTCCTCCGTGGTGCCGACCTGGGAGAGGGCGACCTTCAGCGCGTCGGCGGCGGTGGGGAGCGGGCGCTGGACCCCGACGAGCACCCCGATCACGATGGTCGCCGCCGCCACGACCGCCATGACGGCGGCGACGACGGCCGCGAGACGCCCCCGGATCGGGAGCGTGAGACGCCCGCGGAACGGGAGGCCCTCGCGGAACGGGAGCGTGAGACGCTCACGGAAGGGGATCGCTGTATATCGAGGGGAAAGGGACACGGGGGGACTCCTTGGCTTCCTGCCGCTCCGGAGCCGGCCGACGCGTGGAAGATGATCTAAGGCACGAGGGGCGCGCCGAACCGAGGACTTGCGGGAGACTTAGGGGTGTACCACAAGATTTATCGCAACGTAGCAAGACAAAAGCCCAGGTCAGAAGCCATGCGAGCGTGATCCGAGCCACATTGGCACTCCTCGCTGTTACCAGGGGGAAAAGGGTGATCGCTGGTGCCTGCGGTGCCTCGACCGCAGGGGCCGGAAACGTCCGGGCCGGGCTGTATCGGTTGCGGTAATTTACCTGCAACAGAATCCCCTTCTAGTGGGTGGTGGCGATGACAGCGACCATGGACGCCGAGACCACGGAGAGCTTCCAGTCCCTCGACCCGGCCACCGGCGAGATCGTCGGCGAGCATCCGGTCCACGGGAAGGAAGCGGTCGACGCCGCGATCGAACGCGCCCGCGGCGCGGCGGCGTGGTGGGCCGATCTGGGATGGAAAGAACGCCGGATCCGGCTGCTGAACATCAAGGGCGCGCTCACGCGGTCGCTCAACCGGGTCGCCACCCTCATCCACCGGGAGACCGGCAAGCCGATCGAGGACGCCCAGCTCGAGGTCGTCCTGGCCATCACCCACCTCGACTGGGCCGCACGAAAGGCGGAGAAGGTCCTCGGGCCGCGCCGGGTGCCCTCCGGCCTGCTGTCGGTCAACCAGAAGGCCATCCTGGAGTACCAGCCGCTCGGCGTGGTCGGCGTCATCGGGCCGTGGAACTATCCGCTGTTCACGCCCGTGGGCTCGATCGGGTACGCCCTGGCGGCGGGCAACGCCGTGGTGTGCAAGCCGTCGGAGTACACCCCGGGTGTCGCGACGCTGTTCGCCGAGATGGTCGCGAGCGTCGTGCCCGAGCAGCCGATCCTGCAGGTCGTAACCGGCTTCGGCGAGACCGGCGCGGCACTGGCCGGCGGTGCCGTGGACAAGATCGCCTTCACCGGCTCGACGCCGACCGCCCGCAAGGTGATGGCCGCCTGCGCCGAGCGCCTCACCCCGATCGTGGCCGAGTGCGGAGGCAAGGACGCCTTCATCGTCGACGCCGACGCGGACGTGGAGGCCGCCGCCGAGGCCGCGCTGTGGGGCGCCATGTCGAACGCCGGCCAGACCTGCACGGGCGTCGAGCGCGTCTACGTGGTGGACAGCGTGTACGAGACGTTCGTCGACAGGCTGGCCGAGCAGGCACGCGCCCTGCGCCCGGGCGAGGACCGCGGCGCGTCGTACGGGCCGATCACCATGCCGGGACAGCTCGACATCATCAAGCGCCACATCGACGACGCGGTCGCCCAGGGCGGCAGGGCGATCGTCGGCGGCCCCGCGTCGGTGAAGGAGCCGTACGTGGAGCCGGTGATCCTCCTGGACGTGCCGGAGGACTCGTCGGCGGTGTGCGAGGAGACGTTCGGCCCGACCATCACCGTGCACCGGGTGCAGAGCCTGGAGGAGGCCGTCACCCGCGCCAACGCGAGCCGGTACGCCCTGGCGGGCGCGATCTTCTCGGGCAGCAGGTCGGCCGCGATGAACGCCGCACGCCGCCTGCGCGGCGGCATGACCTCGATCAACGCGGTGATCGCGTTCGCGGCCGTCCCCTCGTTGCCGTTCGGCGGGGTGGGCGACTCGGGCTTCGGCCGCATCCACGGCGCGGACGGCCTCCGTGAGTTCGCCCGCGCCAAGTCGATCACGCGGCAGCGGTTCTCGGCGATGAACCTGACGTCGTTCAAACGCACCGACAAGGACATGGCCCGGGCACTGCAACTGGTCAACCTGCTGCACGGACGACGCTACAAGTAGGCGCCGGCCTCTCCCCGTCGACGAAGTCCCTCGAGCGCGCGCCGCCACATCGGCGCCGCGCGATGTGACGTCGTGGATTTACTCTGTACGATGTACATTGTACGAAGTACAGAGATAAGGGAGTCGCCGCCTTGCGCATCACCGCATCCGCCGTGTCACTGAACGTCGACGACGTCGCGGCGTCCAGCGCGTTCCTCGCCGAGCACTTCGGGTTCCGAACCGAGATGTCCGCCGACGGCTTCGCGTCGCTGACGCGCGACGACGCCGGCCTGAACGTCGTCTTCCTGCGGCGCGGCCTCGCCACGCTGCCCGCCGACCAGCGGGACGACCACGCGTCCGGCCTGATCCTGGCGTTCGTGGTCGACGACCTCGAAGGCGAGCTGGAACGGCTGAAGTCCGAGGGCGTACCGATCACCATGCCGTTGACCGTGGACGAGTGGGGCGAACGTTCCTTCCAGGTGCGCGACCCCAACGGCGTGATCGTCCAACTCGTCGACTGGAACGCCTGACACGGCAACGTGAAGGGCGGGCGCCGGCCGGCACGGTCAAATCCGGGCATGTCTTCGTCTAAGGCGCCACCTGAGACGCCGGGATAGTGCATAGTCCCCATGTGGGAGTGGCCTCCTTAGCCCGATCATCAGATGGGCAGGGGCCGGACGAGGTCTGCGCACCGCCGTCGAATCCCGCTCTGGCTGGGACGCCCTCCGGCCGGAACGGGGTTCGTCGCCGGTGCGCAGGTCCGTACCGGGGCTCGGTGATCGCCTGGTTCAGTTCGCGGGCGGCAACGTCCACCCAGTAGCTGAACCACAGCAGCGCCGCTTTCGGCCGCTCTTGGTCAGCGGGCCGGCGTCGGCCACCGCGCGCGCCGTGCACGCGGCCAGGCCGTCGCGGGCCAGAACCTCCTTGGCCGCCTCAATGAGCACGCTCCCGCCGCGGGCCGGTCATGACGCACCGCCCCGGCTACTCCTGCGCGCTCCCGCCGACGGCCGATGTCGTCGACCGGGCCAGGCTCGCCGAGCGACTCGGCTACCGGCGTGTCCGGCTGTTCGACTCACCGGTGCTTCACGGCGACATGTGGGTGGCGCTCGCGCGCATCGCCGCCGAGACCGACCGCATCGGGCTCGCCACCGGCGTGGCCGTACCGAGCCTGCGGCACCCGATGGTGACCGCGTCGGCCATCGGCTCCGTTCATGAACTCGCGCCCGGCCGGCTGACCGTGGCCTTCGGGACCGGCTACACGGCTCGGCACACCCTGGGAAGGAGGCCCGTCGCATGGGCGGACCTCGCCCGCCAGGTCCGGCAGGTGCGGGCGCTGCTCGGCGGCGAGGTCGTCGAGATCGACGGCCGACCGTGTCAGATGACGCACCTGCCCGGCTTCGGACCCCCACGGCCGATCGACGTGCCCCTGTGGGTGGCGGCCTCGGGTCCGAAGGGATTCACCACGGCACGGAAGCTCGGCGTGCCACGCGTCGTCATGACCGGTATGCCACCGGAAGGTGACCGTGGCTCCGGTTGCGAATGGACGGAGTGTGCGCTGCTCAGGTTCGGCACCGTCCTGCGGCCGGGCGAGGATCACACCAGCCCGCGCGTCATCGAGGCCGCCGGTCCCGGCTACGCGAGCATCGTTCACGCCGCGTGGCAGAGCCGCGGTGAGGCGGTCGACGCCATGCCCGGCGGCCGGGAGTGGCGTGCCGCGATCGGGGCGGCGCGGCCCGAAGGCCAACACCACCTCATCGTCCACCAGGGTCACCTCTCCCGGCTGACCGGACGCGACCGCGCCCTCGTCACCGCGGCGGGACCGGCGATCCTGGAGTACGGCTGGACCGGTGACGCCGCGTCCGTCGCCGCCCGGTCCGACGAGGCCGGCACCGCCGGCGTGACCGAGGTCGTGTACGTTCCGGCCGGTCCGGACGTCCCCGGCGAGCTCGAGGCGTTCGCCGAGGCGGCCCGCGCGTAAGCCGGCGGAGTCACCGACCCCACTGGTAGATCTGCCGCCCCGGGCCGGCCTGGATCTGACGGTTCATCAGCTCCCCGAACTTCTGGTATCCGAGTGAGTTCGGATGGAAGCTGCGGGCCGCCACGAGCTCGCTGATGCTGAGGTCGAGGGCGTTGAGGTACGGCTGCGCGGTGCCGAGCTCATGGCCGGTGAACGCCTGATACGTGTCGACGAACTCCACGCTGCCCGGCTTCCGCGCCGCGGCGAGACGCCGGTCCGCGTCCCGTGCGGCGAGGTAGATCGTGTAGTCGAGATCGTGCACGATCCCGTTGAGAAAGCCCTGGTCGGCGGTGCCGATGTTGTCGATGGACCGCTGTGGCCGCACCGGGAACGGCCGCGGGTAGCCGAGCACGAGGACCCGCGCGTACGGTGCCCGCCGAGCGATCCCGTCGAGCACCGAGCGGAGCGACCCGGGCAACGCGGCCATCCGCGTGCGGATGTCGGTGTTCTGGTCGCGGCACGCCGACGACCAGGGCAGCTTCACGACGCACTTCTGGACGATCTGCGAGAAGCCGATGTCGTTGCCGCCGATGCTGAGCGTCACGAGGCTGGTGTCGGCCGCCAGCCGGTCGATCTGCGGTGGCTCGCCGCGCTCCCCGGTGTTCAGCAGGTTCTCGGTACGCGCGCCGCTGCACGCCCAGAAGCCGCCTGCCTTGGCGAACCGGTACGCCTGCGACACCGTCGGGAAGTAGGACTGCCGTGAGCGGTGGCAGTCCTCCGCACCGCCGTTGGCGTACGCGCGGTCGGCGCTGGGACTCCAGGCTCCCTCGCCGGAGGAATACGAGTCGCCGAGGGCGACGTACCCGCCGCGCGTGGCGGCCTCCAGCGGGGTGAGTGCCCTGGGCGGCGGCTTGAGCCGGATGTGCGGCGCCCGGCAGCCCTGCCCGAAGATCCGGCACCGCCGCGACACCCCGATCGGCACGGCGACGACCGCGGCCAGCAGCACCAACGCGAGAGGAAGGGCGACCAGGGCGCCACGCCGCGTACGAATCCGGCGCCACACCACTGCCATACCTCCGCCTTCCCGACGCAAAGACTGTCACATACGCCCGTAAAATCGACGCTCGCGACAGGGCGCGGGGTTCCCGGCGGAACCTTCCTTCGCCTCGAAGACGTCTTACCTGGCATGTTCGCGACCCTGACCGGGCTCGGCCTGTCCGCATCGGCCGGTCTGAACGCCTACATCCCGATCCTGGTGGTCGGCCTGCTCGCCCGCTTCACCGACGCGGTCACGCTGCCGCACCAGTTCGCGTGGATGAGCAACGGATGGGCGCTCCTCGCCGTGGCGGCCCTGCTCGCCGTGGAAGTCGTCCTCGACAAGGTCGCCGTCGTCGACCACGTCAACGACGCGATCCAGACGTTCGTACGGCCCGCGGCCGGCGGTGCCGTCTTCGCCGCCTCGGACGCGGCCGCGCGGATCGACCACTCCGCGTGGATGGCCGGCCATCCCTGGGTCGGCTGGGTACTCGGCATCGTCGTCGCACTGTGCGTGCACCTCACCAAGGCCGGCGCGCGTCCCGTCGTCAACGCCGGCACGGTCGGCCTCGGAACGCCCTTCGTGAGCGCGGCCGAAGACGCGATGTCGCTGACGGTGAGCCTCATCGCGGTGCTGATCCCGGCGCTCGTCATCCTGTTCCTGATCGTGTTCGTCCTGATCGGATGGCGGCTGATCCGCAGGATTCGCAAGCGACGTCTAAGACGGTCTGAGGCGGTCTAAGGCCGGCTGAGTCCTTCTGAGGCCGCGCAAGGCCCGTCAGGAGGCGGAGATAGTGCATCGTCCCGATGCGGGGGCACCCCGCTTAGAACGAACCTTATGAGTGCGAGGCCGGACCGACCGGTCCGCACCACGAGGAGCCACGATGCACCCCGACATCATCCAGGCACTAATGAACGAGCACGTCCGTGAGCTCAGCGCGGACGTACGGGCCACCCGCCGGGCCCGTAAGGACCGGGCGCGGTGACGCCGCGGCCGTCTGAGCGCCGAGTCCCGCCCAGTCCGGAGTTTCTCCGGCCGGGCGGGACTTCTCGTATGGGGCCCGGTTCAGTCCTCGTCGGCCACGGGCTTCGCCGGCGCGGCCGGCCGCGGCTCCGCATCGGCCCGCTCGACGGGCTCGGCGTCGACCGGTTCGAGCACGGTGGTCTCCTCGGTGTCCGCCTCGTCCGCCTCGACCGGCTCGATCACCCTGGTCCGCTCGGCACCCGTCTCGACCGGCTCGATCACCGTCGGGGGCGCCGCGTCCGTTTCGACGCGATCGAGCACCGTGGTCGGCTCCATGTCCGCCCCGGGCCGGTCGAGGACCGTCGTCGGCTCCGCGGCCGCCCCGGGCAGATCGAGCAGCGTGGTCGCCTCCGCCGGCCCGGCCGCTCCGGGCACACCGGCCGTCAGATCGGCGGAAGGTAGGAGCGGACCGCCGATGATCAGGTCGGCGGCGCGTTCGGCGATCGCGATGGTCGGGGCGTTCGTGTTGCCGCGGGGTACGGCCGGCATCACTGAGGCGTCCACGACGCGCAGGCCGTCGACACCGCGGACGCGCAGCTCCGGGTCGCACACCGCGTCGTCGGTCCCGCCCATCGCGCACGTGCTGGTCGGGTGGTAGAGCGTCACGACCTCGTGCCGGATCCAGTCGGTCACGTCGGTGTCCTCGCCCGGACGCGCCTCACCGCCGCTGATCCGCGCGAACGGACGGTTCCCCGCGATCTCCCGCGCCTGACGGACGCCGGCCAGGAGCACCTCCAGGTCGGCGCGCTCCCGCAGGTAGGCCGGATCGATCAGCGGCTTCCAGCGCGGGTCGGCCGAGCTCAGCCTGATCGTGCCGCGACTCGCCACGGCGACCGCCGTCACGAACACCGAGATCATGCGTTCCGCCACGTCGACCAGGCCCTGTCCCACGTACGGGGTGCCGAGCACGTGGTACTGCAGGTCCGGCGCCGGCAGGCCCGGCGACGTCCGTACGAAACCGCCGGCCTCCGCGACGTTGGAGGCGTACGGCCCGCGGCCCAGCGCCTGCCAGAGCAGGAGGCTCCGCAGGTTCACGCCCTCCCAGATCGCCTTCGTGCCCGGCGTGTGCCACATGACCGGGACGATCGGGTGGTCCTGCAGACCGGCGCCGACGGCGGGCAGGTCGGCCACGACGTCGATGTCCAGTGAGCGAAGGTGGTCGGCCGGGCCGAGGCCGGACAGCATCAGCAGCTGCGGCGAGTTGACCGCGCCGCCGGACAGGATGACCTCGCGCTGGGCGCGCGCGTCCTCCGCGCGGCCGCCGGTAACGTACCGTACGCCGACCGCCCGGCCCTTCTCGACCAGCACCTTCGTGGCAAGCGCGTCGGTCGTCACGGTGAGGTTCGGACGGTCGAGGGCGGGCCGCAGGTACGCGTCGGCGGCCGACCAGCGCCGGCCGCGCCGCTGGGTCACCTGGTAGTAGCCGACGCCGTCCTGCTCGGCGCCGTTGAAGTCGTCGTTGGCCGGCAGACCGAAGGCCTTCGCGGACTCGACCCACGAGCGCGTCAGCGGATGCTTGTACCGCAGGTCCTCCACCCGCAGCGGCCCGCCGACGCCGTGGTATGCGGACTCGCCGCGCTGCTGGTCCTCGGCACGGCGGAAGTACGGCAGCACGTCGGCGTACCCCCAGCCCTTGCAGCCGTACTCGTCGCGCCACGTGTCGTAGTCGTGCCGGTGGCCACGGATGTAGATCATCGCGTTCGTCGACGAGCTGCCGCCGAGGGTGCGGCCGCGCGGCCAGTAGACGCCGCGTCCGTGCGCGTTCTCCTGCGGCGTCGTCGTGAAGTCCCAGTCGTACGGGCCCTTGAACAGGGCCTGCAGCCCGGCCGGGATGTGGATCTCGGGAGCGTCGTCCGGTGGTCCGGCCTCCAGGAGCAGCACGCGCGTGCTGGAGTCCGCGCTCAGCCGGTTGGCGAGCACGCAGCCCGCGCTGCCGGCACCGACGATGATGTAGTCGTACACGGCCGCCTCCGGGGCTTGGGGGAACCTCGGCAAACCATACCGATATCGGGACGTACGGGGTCAGTGCACCGAACGCGATTCTAGAGAAACAAATTTCGATCTGCACAACGAGTAGGTCTCAGCATCTGGTCGGGGGATGACTGCGGTGTCAATCTCAGGTGCGTTACCTCCGCTTTACCGTTAGAAGGGGCGCTCGTGCGCAGAATCGCCATCGGTACCCTCGTCGGCCTCGCCGCCGTCTCGGTCGCCACCGCGGCTCCCGCGGACGCGGCCGGGCATCCTCGCCTGGACAAACTGGTCAAGCTGCAGGACATCCGCAGACACCAGCACGACCTGCAGACCATCGCCACTTACAACGGCGGCACACGCGCCGCCGGCGAACCCGGTTTCGAGGTCTCGACCCAGTACGTCGTCAGGCAGCTCAAGAAGGCCGGCTACCACCCCACCGTGCAGGACTTCCCGTTCGCGTACTACAAGGAGAAGACCCCCGCGGTCTTCGAGCGCTCCGGCGGACCGTCCTACACGTACGGCACCGACTTCGAGACGCTGGACTACTCCGGTTCGGGCGACGTCACCGCGACGGCCCGCGCCATCGACCCGGACGGTGCCGGGGTGGGCAGCGGCTGTGAGCCCGCCGACTTCACCGGACTCGCCAAGGGCGAGATCGCGCTGGTCAAGCGGGGCGGCTGCACGTTCTCCGACAAGGCGAGCAACGCACAGACCGCCGGTGCCGCCGCCATCGCGATCTACAACGACGGCACCGCGCCGGACCGGATGGGGCCGGTCTCCGGCACGGCGGGGCAGGCCTGGCAGATCCCGGTCATCGGCCCGAGCTATCAGCTCGGCACCGACCTGGTGAAGGCCGCGACCTCGGGCACGCTGACGCTGCACGTCAAGACCAGCACGATCAATGAGCAGCGCACCGCGCACAACGTGATCGCCGACACCGAGCGCGGGCGCGCCGACAACGTCGTCGTCATGGGCGCCCACCTCGACAGCGTGACCAAGGGCCCCGGCATCAACGACAACGGCAGCGGCACCGCGACGGTCCTCACCGTCGCCGAGCAGATCGCCCGGCTCGGCGACCAGATCAAGAACAAGGTCCGGTTCGCCTTCTGGGGAGCCGAGGAGGAGGGTCTGCTCGGTTCGACCTACTACGTGACGCACCTCAGTGCCGCACAGCGGGCCACGATCGCGCTGAACCTCAACTTCGACATGCTGGGCTCGCCCAACGGCCGCCGCGGCGTCTACGACGGTGACGACTCCGAGGGCGCGGGCACCAACCCGCCCGCCGGTTCGGGCGCGATCGAGAAGGTCTTCCTCAACTACTACGGCACGCGCAAGCTGCAGACCTCCCCGAGCACGTTCGACGGGCGCTCGGACTACGGGCCGTTCATCGACAACGGGATCCCGGCCGGCGGTCTGGACTCCGGCGCCGAGAAGCTCAAGACCGCCGAGGAGGCCAAGATCTACGGCGGCGAGGCCGGCAAGCCGTACGACGGCTGCTACCACCAGGCCTGCGACACCTACGCCAACAACAACTCCACGATCCTGGACCAACTCGCCGACGGCGCCGCACACGCCGTCCAGGTGTTCGCCAAAAGCACGCTGCCGGTCAACGGCGACCACGCCACGGCGCGTAGGGCCCTGCTGCCGCAGGTGAAGCACGCGCCCGCGAACCTGGTCACCAGCTGAGACGGCCGCCTCGGAGCATCGGGCTCCGGGCCGCGTCGTCAGGGCGTACCCCGGCCGCTCCGCGCGGTGCGGCCGGGGGTACGCGATATCGTGGCGCCCGGCACGCCCCCGAGGTCCGCCGGGCGCCACTTGTCAGGCCGGCCCGCACGAACGGCCACGGAACGGCTGTCACCTGGGAAGACGCACCAGACACCATCCGACGTTGCCTACGTCGGCGAATCCGTCTCAAGGGCCTGTCTCAAAGTCCCCGTCCGTAGCGAGCGCCGCGCAGTAGGACAGCGGGGCTTTGAGACAGGCCCTAGGGTTGGTGGCATGGCGAAGGAGCGTGACGACCAGCCGGTCGTACTGTCGAAGATCTACACCCGCACCGGTGACGACGGCACGACCAACCTCGGCGACATGAGCCGTACCGGCAAGACCGACCCACGACTGGTCGCGTACGCGGACGTCGACGAGGCCAACAGCGCCATCGGCGCGGCCATCGCGCTCGGCCACCTCCCCGACGCGGTCGCCGCCGTCCTCCGGCGGGTCCAGAACGAACTGTTCGACGTCGGCGCGGATCTGTGCACGCCGGTCGTGGAGAAGCCGGAGTACCCGCCGCTGCGCGTCACCGAGGAGTACGTCACGCGCCTGGAGGCCGCCTGCGACGAGCACAACGAGGGCCTGACGACCCTGCGCAGCTTCATCCTGCCGGGCGGCACACCCGGCGGCGCGCTGCTCCACGTGGCCCGTACGGTCGTACGCCGGGCGGAGCGCTCGACCTGGGCGGCCCTGGAGACCCACGCGGACATGAACCCGCTGACCGCCCGCTACCTCAACCGCCTGTCCGACCTGCTGTTCATTCTCGGCCGCATCGCCAACGCCGACACCGGCGACGTCCTGTGGAAGCCGGGCGGCGAACGCTAGATTTCCCGTGCGGCCCGCCGTGCGTCGCCGTGGGCGCGTTCCATGAGGGCCTCCACCGACCAGGTGTCCGTGCCTTCGGCGTGGGTCGTCCGCAGGATGAGCCCCGTCTCGAGGAGCGTGGAGAACACCGCGGGGTCCGCGTCCGGGCTCCGCTCGTACACGGCGTCGAGCAGTGCCGCGGCGAAGTCGTCCCGCCGCCGTCGCGCCGCGGGGTCGCACTCGCACAGTGCCGTCGCGACCGGCGGAGAGCTCGCGTCGTACCCGGTCAGGTGCGGCAGCAGCGCCGGGTCGCGCAGGCACGCGGCGGCCTCGAGCCCCCAGGAGTAGATGCCCTGCTCCGCCTCCAGCAGCTCGACGATGAGGGCCGTGGACCGGGGATCGCGCCGCCGCGCCAGGCCGAAGACCGCCTCGGCGTGCACGTCCTCCTCCTCGTCGCCGACCCGTGCCCAGAGCGCCTCCCGTACGGCGGGCGTGTCGGCCTCGGCCTGGCTGCCCAGGCCGAACGTCGCCCAGTTCCGTACCGGCGAATCCTGATCGGCGGTGAGCCGGATCAGCGCGCGGATCACCACCTCCTCCGGCGGCATGAAGGGCAGGGCCTGAGCCGCCTGGAGGCGGACGTCGGAGTCCGGATGCTCCGCCAGCGAGACCAGGACGGGCGCGGCCCGCCGGTCGTGCGTGCTGCCGAGGGCGTGCGCGATCGACCAGCTCAGGTCGCCGTCGGTATCCGGCGGCGCGAGCCTCAGCAGCGCGGACGCGGCGTCCGCGCGGACCGCTTCGTGCAGGTCACTGGCGCAGCCCAGCAGGTCACAGCCGACCGCGCGGACCACCGGATCGGACGAGGCGAGCAGGTCCGTGCCGGCCAGGAGTGACGCCGGTCCGTCCGCCGCGACCTCGCGGAGGATCTCCCAGACGGCCTCGTAGTCGTCGGCGTCCCGGGCCTGTCGAGCCAGCTCGACGGCCCGGTCGAGCAGATCTTCCGCAGCGGGTTCCACACGGGCATCCTCACCCGGCCGGGGGCTAGGGTGCCAGCGAATTCTCGAGCGCGAGTTCGAACGAGAGGTGGGGCGCCAGCGCACGGAGGAAGTCGGGCGCGTCGAAGATCGCGCCGGCCGAGGCCACCCCGGCCGCGCCGGCCCGCCCGGTCAGGATGCGGTGGACGGCCTCCACGGCGAGCGGAGCGCTGACCGCGTAGATGTCCCGGCCGCGTGCGGCCGCGCGCCGTCGCACTCCGCCGGAGCGGACGACGACGTCGACCAGGAACGTCTGTGCGGACCGGCCGCGTTCGTCGACCGCGGCCGGTGCCGGTGTGTCCGGGGATGTCACGTCCCTGGCCGCCTCGACGGTCATGTACGTCCGCACCTCGGGGATGCGCAGGTGGCTGGGGATGGTGACGATGTCGGCCATGGTGAACTCCCCGATGACCGCACGCGTGCCCATCGGCTCCGGGAAGGACCACTCAAGGGTCGGCGGGTCGTCGTCGTGGTACTCCACCCGGCCGCCGGTGTAGCGGACGCCCCGGCCGTCCCGCCGCCGCCCGGAGACCCTGCTCGCCGCCCTGGTACCGGCGGTCGGGTGCCAGCTGCTCAGCCCGTAGGCGATGTGCACCTCGTCGGCCGCCGTCCAGTCGGCCACGGCCGCCGTCGCCAGCAGGTCACCCAGCCCGCCGTAGAAGGCCATCGCGGGGACCACCACGACCCCTGCCGCGCGGGCCCGGTCCGCGAAGTGCGCGAACGTGTCGAGGTCGGCCTCGATCTCGGCCGAGACGTCCACATAGGGAATCCCGGCGCGCAGCGCCGCCTCGATGACCGGGGCGGCCGTCGCGGCGAAGGGCCCGGCACAGTTGATCACGGCGTCCGCGCCGGCCAGCGCGCGGTCGAGCGAAGCGGGGTCGTCGACCCGCGCTGGGCGGGCGTCGAGTCCAGTGCCCAGCGCGCGTAGCCTCTCGGCGTCCCGACCGGCGACGATCGGAACGAACCCGCGGTCTCGCAGTTCTTCAACCACGAAGCGCCCGGTGTGCCCGTAGGCGCCGTACACCGCCACGATGTGACCCATCGGTTCTCCCGCACTCGAGTGATCCACGGGACCATCGTGCCGACGGCGACGATCCCGCACGAGTGTCCGGAACGCCACTATGCATACAATTTCGGACATGGGCACGATCGCGCTGGCCGTCGCCGACGGGATACTGCACTTCGAGCTGTCGGTGGCCTATGAGGTCTTCGGCGCCGACCGGTCCGATCTGGCCGACCCCTGGTACGAGACGGTCATCTGCGGGCGGGGGCCCGTACGGACCGGCGGCCCGTTCCGGCTTGAGCCCGATGACGACCTGGACCGGCTCGCGCGGGCCGACACCGTGATCGTTCCCGCGTGGGCCGACGTCGACGAGGATCCGCCCGCCGACCTCGTCGACGCCGTGCGCACGGCGTACGAGGCCGGCGTGCGCGTGGCCTCCCTGTGCACGGGCGCGTTCGTACTCGCCGCCGCCGGCCTGCTGGACGGACGGCGCGCCACCACACACTGGGCTCACGCCGAGGCGCTCGCCGCCCGCTACCCCCGGGTGGAGGTCGACCCGGAGGTGCTCTACGTCGACGACGACCGCGTCCTCACCTCCGCCGGCAAGGCGGCCGCGATGGACCTGTGCCTGCACCTGGTACGCCGCGACCACGGCTCGGCGATCGCCAACGCGGTCGCCCGGCGGCTGGTCGTACCACCCCACCGGGCCGGTGGCCAGGCACAGTTCGTCACCATGCCAATGCCCGACCGGCGCAACCGCCCTCTCGGCGCGCTGTTCCCCTGGGCGCTCGAACGACTGCACCTGCCGCTCACAGTGGAGGATCTGGCCCGCCAGGCGAACATGAGCTCACGCAACCTGAGCCGTCACTTCCGGTCGACGACGGGGACCACACCGTTGCAATGGCTGCTCACCCAGCGGATCCGCCGCGCCCAGGAGCTTTTGGAGACCACCGGCGACAGCGTGGACGCCATCGCGGAGGCCACCGGCATGGGCACGGCCACCACGCTCCGCCGGCACTTCAACCGCACCGTCGGCGTATCCCCCGACGGCTACCGCCGCGCCTTCCGCCGCCAGAACGTCAGTTGAGCGAGGAGGCCTCCCGGCAGGCCGGGAGGCCGGTCAGAGCGAGACGCCGCCACTCGGTACGTAGGGAGCCGTCAGCCTGGGATTGGCGCGCCGCCACGCACGCAGGTCGTCGTCCCGTACGTTGAGGACGGAGCGGATCCTGACCTCACCGCCGGTCCGGTTGGACATGGAGCTCTGCAGGATGACGCGTTCCCTGCGGCCGCCGGTCCGGCGTTCCAGCGTGTGGCGTGACTTCACCCACCGGAAGCCCTCGTCGGCCAGCCGGGCCGCAAGCCACAGCCCGGCCGCCTGGCGACCTCTCGCGGCTGGTCGAGCCGGACGAGCCGGTCCTCGAGATCCTCGCTCATCAGTTGAGTGAGGAACCGGGCGGGGAGGCCTCCAGCCAGGCCAGGAAGCCGGTCAGCGCGGCGCCGCTCATGGCCAGCTCGACCGTGTGGCCGTCGTCGCGCACCTCGACGATGCCGGTGTCCGGCTGGAGGGCGGCCTGTTCTTCGGCCTTCGGCGTGCGGCGGCCGGAAACGACGAGGCCCCGGCGGTGAACCACCCGCCGGGGCCTGAACCGAAACCCGAAGATCGCGAACCAGAGCAGCTCGTCACCGTGGTAGCGGCCGATGCCCAGCCGCCACACGCCGCGGCCGTCCGGCTCGCGCAGGCTGCACTCCACCGTGCCGCCGCGGCGTTCGAGTAGCCAGCGCCTCACCGAGAGCATGGCGAACACGACGATGACCGCCAGCAGGACGGCGGCAAGGACCGCCCCTACGTCGAGTGCCAGGTGCCCGCCCACTCCCCCCTGCTTCCCCCGCGGAGACCGGTGCCGATCAGACTTCTTGGCCGGCGGCCCTCAGCCGTGCCCGCGCGCGGCGCTGTGCCGCGGCGGCCTCATCACCCTCCTGCGCCGACACGCGTTCGTACTCCTCGCGGGCGGCGCGGACGTCGACCTCGCCGCCCAGCTCGGCGTACTCCGCGAGCACCGACACCTCGTTCGAGGCGACCGAGAAGAATCCGCCGGAGACCATCGCCGCGACGGGCTCGCCGCCGTCGGACGGATGGATGCGGACCACGCTGCCGTCCACCATCACGCCGAGGACCGGCGCGTGGCCGGGCAGGATGCCCATCTCACCCTCGATGGTCTTGGCCACGACCATATCGGCTTCGCCGGCCCAGATCTCGCGCTCCGGCGAGACCAGCTCCACGCGTAGCTTTGCCACTTCGTTCTCCTCCGAACGGCTCTGGGCTACTTCTGGAGCTCCTGGGCCTTCTTCTCGGCCTGCTCGATGCTGCCGACCATGAAGAACGCCTGTTCCGGAAGGTGGTCGTACTTGCCCTCGGTGATCGCCTTGAAGGACGCGATCGTGTCGCTGAGCGGCACGTCCTCGCCCTTCTGACCGGTGAACGCCTCGGCCATGTGCATCGGGTGGGACAGGAACCGCTCGATGCGGCGCGCCCGCTCCACCGTGATCTTGTCCTCTTCGGAGAGCTCGTCGATGCCGAGGAGGGAGATGATGTCCTGCAGCTCCTTGTAGCGCTGGAGGATCCGCTTCACCTCCTGGGCGACGTCGTAGTGCTCCCGGCCGAGGATGACCGGGTCCATGATCCGCGACGTGGAGTCGAGCGGGTCCACCGCCGGGTAGATGCCCTTCTCCGTGATCGCACGCGAGAGCACCGTCGTGGCGTCGAGGTGGGCGAAGGTGGTGTGCGGCGCGGGGTCGGTGATGTCGTCCGCGGGCACGTAGATCGCCTGCATCGAGGTGATCGAGTGGCCGCGGGTCGAGGTGATCCGCTCCTGCAGCTCGCCCATCTCGTCGGCGAGGGTCGGCTGGTAACCCACCGCGGAGGGCATGCGGCCCAGCAGCGTGGAGACCTCCGAACCCGCCTGGGTGAACCGGAAGATGTTGTCGATGAACAGCAGCACGTCCTGGTTCTGGACGTCGCGGAAGTACTCCGCCATGGTCAGCGCCGACAGCGCGACCCGCAGACGGGTGCCCGGCGGCTCGTCCATCTGGCCGAAGACGAGGGCGGTGTCCTTGAGGACGTTCGCCTCCTTCATCTCCAGCAGCAGGTCGGTGCCCTCACGGGTGCGCTCGCCGACGCCCGCGAACACCGAGGTGCCCCGGTGGTTACGGGCGACACGGGTGATCATCTCCTGGATGAGCACCGTCTTGCCCACACCCGCGCCGCCGAACAGGCCGATCTTTCCGCCCTTGACGTACGGGGTGAGCAGGTCGATGACCTTGATGCCGGTCTCGAGGATCTCGGTCTTGCTCTCGAGCTGGTCGAACGCCGGCGCGTGCCGGTGGATCGGCCAGCGCTCGCTGACCTCCAGCGAGGCGGTCGGCACGTCGAGGGCCTCACCGATCGTGTTGAACACGTGGCCCTTGACCCCGTCGCCGACCGGCACCGAGATGGCCGCACCCGTGTCGAACACCGGGGCGCCGCGGACGACGCCGTCGGTCGGCTGCAGCGAGATGGCGCGGACCATGTTGTCGCCGATGTGCTGGGCGACCTCGAGGGTCAGCCGGCGCTCGACGTCGCCGAGCGTGACGTCGATGTGGAGCGCGTTGTAGATGTCGGGCATCGTCTCGACGGAGAACTCGACGTCGACGACGGCGCCCGTGACACGGGCGACGCGACCCGTCGCCGTGGAGGTGGCGGTCTCTTCTACCGAAGCAGTCATGGTGGCTCTCACTCACTCCCCGCGGACGTCTCGGCCAGCGCGTTCGCGCCACCGACGATCTCGCTGATTTCCTGCGTGATCTCGGCCTGGCGGGCCTGGTTGGCCACCCGCGTCAGGTTCTGGATCACATCATTGGCGTTGTCGGTCGCCGACTTCATCGCCCGCCGGCGCTGGGCGTGCTCGGACGCGGCCGCCTGGAGCAGCATGTGCCAGATCCGGCTCTCGATGTAGTTCGGCAGGAGCGCGTCGAGGACCGCCTGGGCCGACGGCTCGAAGTCGTACGCCGGCAGCGCGCCCTGGGAGCGCTGCTCCTCGGGAAGCTCCTCGGCCTCTTCGATCTCCAGGGGGAGCAGACGGTGCACCTGGGCGGTCTGCGTCAGCATGGAGACGAACTCGGTGTAGACGATGTGGATCTCGCCCACACCGCCCTCCTCGGCCGGCTTGTTGAACTCCTCGACGAGCGCGCGCCCGATCGTCTCGGCGTGCTCGAAGCGCGGGTTGTCGCTGAATCCGGTCCACTCGTCGCCGTAGTCGCGCTCGCGGAAGCGGTACCAGCCGACGCCCTTGCGGCCGACGATGTACGGGATGGGCTCCTTGCCCTCCTCGCGCAGCAGGGTCATCAGACCCTCGGCCTCACGGATGACGTTGGCGTTGTAGCCGCCGGCGAAGCCGCGGTCGCTGGTGATCAGCAGCACCGCGACCCGCTTGCTGTCGGCCCGCTTCTCCAGGAGCGGGTGGCTGACGCCGACGTTGTGGCTGACCAGCGCGGAGATGGCCCGCGTGATCTGCCGGGCGTACGGCCCCGACTCCCGCACCCGCTGCTGCGCCTTGACGATCCGCGACGAGGCGATGAGCTCCTGCGCACGCGTGATCTTCGCCATCGACTTCGTCGAGGCGATGCGGCGTCGTACGACCCGAAGCTGGGCACCCATCGGCTACTTCTTCCTCACGCGGGTGATCTTCTCCTGCTCCACGTCATCCGCGTCGATGGCCTCGACCGTCTCCTCCTGCAGCAGGAGGCCGTGGCTGGTCGTCTCGAAGCCCTTCTTGAACTCGGCGATGAGGTCCTTGAGCTTCGTGACGGTGTCGTCCTCGAACTTGCCGGTCTCCCGGATCGTCTCGAGCAGACCCCCGTCGGTGCGCTTGATGTAGTCGAGGAACTCGGCCTCGAACCGGCGGATGTCCTCGATCGGCACCTCGTCCAGCTCACCGTTGGTGCCGGCCCAGATCGAGACGACCTGCTCCTCCATCGGGAACGGGTCGTTCTGCGGCTGCTTGAGCAGCTCGACCAGGCGGGCGCCGCGGTCGAGCTGGGCGCGCGAGGCCGCGTCGAGGTCGGACGCGAACGCCGCGAACGCCTCCAGGTCGCGGAACTGCGACAGGAACAGCTTCAGGTTGCTCGTGGCCTTCTTCATCGCCTTGGTCATCGCGGCGCCGCCGACGCGGGACACCGAGATACCGACGTTGATGGCCGGGCGGACACCCTGGTTGAACAGGTCGGTCTCCAGGAAGACCTGCCCGTCGGTGATCGAGATGACGTTGGTGGGGATGTAGGCGGAGACGTCGTTGCCCTTGGTCTCGATGATCGGCAGACCGGTCATCGAGCCGGCGCCGAGGTCGTCCGAGAGCTTCGCGCAGCGCTCCAGGAGACGCGAGTGGAGGTAGAAGACGTCACCGGGGTACGCCTCGCGGCCCGGCGGGCGGCGCAGCAGCAGCGAGATCGCGCGGTAGGACTCCGCCTGCTTGGACAGGTCGTCGAACACGATCAGGACGTGCTTGCCCTGGTACATCCAGTGCTGGCCGATGGCCGAACCGGTGTAGGGGGCGATGTACTTGTAGCCCGCGGGCTCGGAGGCCGGGGCCGCCACGATCGTGGTGTACTCCAGCGCGCCCGCCTCCTGCAGCGTGGCCCGCACCTGCGCGATCGTCGAGCCCTTCTGGCCGACGGCGACGTAGATGCAGCGCACCTGCTTGTTCGGGTCGCCGCTGTCCCACGCCTGCTTCTGGTTCAGGATCGTGTCGATCGCGACGGTGGTCTTGCCGGTCTGCCGGTCACCGATGATCAGCTGGCGCTGACCGCGGCCGATCGGCGTGAGGGCGTCGATCGCCTTGATGCCCGTCTGCAGCGGCTCGCCCACGGGCTGGCGCTGCATGACGCCGGGCGCCTGGAGCTCGAGCTCGCGGCGGCCGGTCGTCTCGATCGCGCCCTTGCCGTCGATGGGGTTGCCGAGGGAGTCCACGACGCGGCCGAGGTAGCCGTCGCCGACCGGGACCGACAGGACCTCGCCGGTGCGGCGGACCTGCTGGCCCTCTTCAATAGTGGAGAAATCGCCCAGGATGACGACACCGATCTGCCGAACGTCAAGGTTCAGCGCGATGCCGCGCGTGCCGTCCTCGAACTCAAGGAGTTCGTTCGCCATGGCCGAGGGAAGACCCTCGACGAAGGCGATACCGTCGAAGCACTCGACGACGGTCCCGACCTCCTCGCTCGCGGCGGCCTCCGGCTCGTACGCCTGGACGAAGCGCTCGAGCGCACTCCGGATCTCCTCCGGCCGGATCGTCAGCTCCGCCATTCTTCTTCGTCTCTCTCCGTGAGTTCGATGCTTGGGGTTCAGCTCGCCCGCTCGATACGCCGGCGGATGTCGTTCAGCCTGCGCACGATGGTGCCGTCGATTTCCTCATCCCCCACTCGGATGGACATTCCACCCAAAACGGCGGGATCAACCTCAATGTTCACGTGAACATCGCGGCCGTACTGCGCCGAGAGCGCGGCGGTGAGCCGCGTCTTCTGCTGTTCGCTCAGGTCCACCGCGGTGCGGACCACCGCGACCAGCCGGTTGCGGCGCTCGGCGGCGATGCGGCCGAACTCCGCGAGCACACGCTCCAGACTACGTCCTCGCGGGTGCGTCACGGCCTCGGTGACCAGCCGCAGCGTCGCCGGAGTCGTCTTGCCCTCCAGCAGCTCACCGACCAGCGTGGCCTTGCGCTCGCCCGCTACGCGGTGGTCGACGAGAACGCCGCGCAGCTCCGGCTGCGCCTCGACGATGCGGTCGAAGCGGAACAGCTCGTCCTCGAGGTCGTCGAGCCGACCCGACGCCTCGACGCTCGCCACCTCCGCGATCACGGCGAACCGCTCGACCGCGTCGGTGAGGTCGGTCGAGCGCGCCCACCGCAGCCGTACGACCTCGGCGACGAACTCGGCGGCCGCCGGCGAGACCTTGCCGTCGAGCACGGCCGAGGCGAGCCCGGACCGCTGGTCGGCCGGCCGGGCCGGGTCCGCGAGCGCCCGCCGGAGCACGTGCTCGCGGTCGAGCAGCCGCAGCACCGCGAACAACTCGTCGCCGAGCGCCGCGGCGTCACCCGCCGACAGCACGGCCTCGAGCCGCTCGGTGGCCTCGGCCAGCGAAGCCCTACTGGCGCCCCTCACTACGCCTCCGCCCGTGCCGTCCGGTCCTCGAGCTGGTCGAGGAACCTGTCGACGGTGCCGCGGCGACGGGCCTCGTCCTCGAGGGACTCGCCCACGATGCGGCTCGCCAGGTCGACGGCCAGCTCGCCGATCTCCGTGCGCAGCCGGGTGAAGGCCTGCTGGCGGTCGGCCTCGATCTGGGCGTGCGCCTGGTCGATGACGCGCTGCGCCTCGGTCTGCGCCTGCTCGCGCATCTCCGCGATGATCTGCGCGCCCTGCTCGCGGGCCTCCTCGCGGAGACGAGCGGCCTCGTGCCGTGCCTCGGCGAGCTGCTCCTTGTACTGCTCGAGCACCCGCTGGGCCTCGTCCTGCGCTTCTTCGGCGCGCTTGATGCCGCCCTCGATCGCGTCGGTGCGCTCGGCGAGGGTCTGCTGGATCCGCGGGATCAGCATCTTGCCGAGAACGAAGAGCACGATGAGGAACGAGATCGTGCCGAAGATCAGCTCAGCCGCGTCGGGGAGCAGAGGGTTGGGGTTCTTCTCCGCGGCGGCGACGAACCCGGCGGCGTGTTCGGCCAACATCATGGCGTGCACAGCCTTCCGTCAGAGTCGGACCTCGGTCAGGAGGTGTAGATGAACGGCGCGACCAGGCCGATCAGGGCGAGCGCCTCACTGAAGGCGAAGCCCAGCAGCATGTTCGTGCGGATGGTGCTCGTCAGTTCGGGCTGGCGCGCGATGGCGTTCACGCCCTGACCGAAGACGATGCCGACGCCGATGCCCGGACCGATGGCGGACAGGCCGTACCCCATCGCCTTGAGGCCGGGGTTGATGTTGGTGCTAGCGGCGGCGAGGAAAGACATTCGGATTCCTTTTCGCTAGGCCGGCGGTCGTCTCCGCCGGTCACGTGTTGACGTTCTGCGGACGGGTCTCAGTGGTCGGAGTAGAGTCCGGCGCTTATGTAGAAGGCGGCGAGCAGCGTGAAGACGTATGCCTGCACCGCCTGGATGAACAACTCGAACGCGGTCATGACGATCGTCAGGACCGCACCCAGGACGCCCACCCCGAAGCCGAGCGGCGTGACCTTCTCCCAGAGGAAGTGGAAGCCGACGGTCGCGAAGAGCGCGATCAGGAGGTGGCCCGCGAACATGTTCGCGAAGAGCCGCACGGCGTGGGTGAACGGCCGGATGAAGAACGTCGAGACGAACTCGATGGGGATGACGATGATGTAGAGCGCCCAGGGCAGGTCGGGCGGCATCGTCGCGTTCTTCAGCAGGCCGAAGAATCCCTGGTGCTTGACTCCCACGACCCAGAAGGTCAGGTAGATCAGGACCGCGAGCACCATCGGGAACGCGATGCGGGAGTTGACCGGGAACTGCGCCACCGGCACCACCGACATCAGATTGCCGATCCACACGAAGAAGAACGTCGGGATCAGCAGGCGCATCCACTTCTCGGCGTCCTTGCCCAGGAACGGCCGGCCGATCTCGTCGCGGACGAACATGTACGCGACCTCGCCGACGTTCTGCCAGCCGCGCGGCACGAGCTTCGGCTTGGCGAAGGCAGCCCAGAAGAAGGCGACGACAACGATCATCACCAGCAGGCAGAGCACGATCGGCTTGGCGACGGCGAGAGGACCTATGTGGAAGAGGGGCTTCCACTGGAACAGGCCGAGGCCCGGGGCTTCGAAGTCTTTGGCGAGGATGTGCGGGGCACTCACCCGGTGTTCCTTTCGCGGTCGTAGCTCATCAAGGCGGCAACCTTGCTGTCGTCTCGGTGGGCCACGGCTCCGCCCGGCGCGCTCAGCGGCCGTAGCGGACGTAGACCAGGTAGCCAGCGAAGACCAGGCCCAGCACCAGGAAGATAGGTAGCAGCGCCGTGACGTCCAGCCAGCGAGCGAGGAGCCAGCCCACACCGCCGAAGACCAGCATCCCAGCCAGAATGGTGGCGGGGGCGGCCGACACGGCGTTGGCGAACTCGCGGTCCTGCGACTCGTCGGGCAGACGCCCATTTCCAGTCATCGCGCTCCGGACGATAGCAGGCTACCTGCCGCATAGTCATATTGGAGTAGTCCAATGTCATCATGTGCCCGGTTTGCCGAGGTCACGGGATGTGCGGCCGGATTCGACGTACGGCTGGCGGGCGTTGATCGTGGCATTCACCTCTGCGGCGAGCCAGACGATCGTGAGCGACAGCACAGTCCAGCCGAAGACGTGGGCGTTCCATGCCGTCACATGGTTCAGGGCGGCCACGAGGGCGAACACCGCGATCAGTTTGATGAGATAACCCAGCAGACCGGCCATCATCACAAGTTGTTGCGACAATCTCGAGACATAGCTGACGACGAGCATGCCGAGGGTGAAGAATACGAGAACGAGGACAGCCCCGATGGCCGCGCCCAGCACGCCCTTGCCTCCCGCGAACAGGAGGCCGGCGATGATCGCGACTAGCCCTGCCAGGCCTGTGGGGATCGCGGCGCCGCGGAGGATCCGGGCGTCGGTGGACTGCATGAGTGCTCCGGGGTGTTCACACTGTGTTAACTACATGCCGTGTTGGCTACTTGCCGCTCGTGAAAGATATCACAAGCTTCTCAGACTCCGGTTTGCGCGTCAAGTTATGGCAAAGTGCGCAGTTCAGGCGGGTTGTCGCGGTCGGTGATCGGACTGCGCCTCCGCGGTCCCGCGGTGCCGGCGCCCGTGCGGGCGGAGCTGGGGGAAGGCCATCACGACCAGCGTCGCGATCGCCACGAGACTCGCCACGCTGAGCACGATCAGCGGTGACTTGACCGCCGAGAGCGCCACCACGCCGAACGAGAACAGCGCCGTCCACAGGTACATGACCAGGGCCGCGCCCCGGTGCGAGTGGCCGAGGTCCAGGAGCCGGTGGTGCAGGTGCTTCTTGTCCGGCGCGAACGGCGACCGTCCGTCGTAGGAACGCCGGACCACGGCCATCAGCATGTCGGCGTACGGCACGACCAGGATCGCTATCGGGATCAGCGGCAGCAGCGTCGGGAACCGGTTGATCGATCCGCGCAGCGCGACCGGGTCGAACCCGGAGACGGTGATCATCGAGGCGGCGAGCAGCATCCCGATCAGCATCGAGCCCGTGTCGCCCATGAAGATCCGGGCGGGGCTGAAGTTGTGCGGGAGGAATCCGGTGCACATGCCGGCCAGGATGGCCGCGATGAGGGCCGGCGCCGACTGGTGGTCGAGGTGGACGACGACCGTGACCAGGAAGGAATAGAGGAAGAAGGCCAGGGCCGACACGCCGACGATGCCGGCGGCCAGGCCGTCGAGGCCGTCGATGAAGTTCACCGCGTTGATGGTGGCGACCACCACGATGATGGTCAGCGGTATGCCGTAGGACGGGGGCAGCACGAGGTTGTCGCCGGGCTTGGGGATCCAGGAGATCTGGACGCCGTTCATGATGAGCAGGCCGGCGGCCGCGACCTGACCCGCCATCTTGGTCAGCGCGTCGATCTCCCACCGGTCGTCGGCGATGCCGACCACGACGAGCAGGCCTCCGGCCGACAACAGGCCGATCCAGGTCGGGCTCTCGGTGAAGACCTTGTGCAGGTGAGGCAGGCGGGAGGCCATGAGCAGGGCGGCCAGCATGCCCCCGAACATCGCCAGGCCGCCCATCCGGGGCGTCGGGATCGCGTGGACGTCACGGTCGCGCACCGGGGTCATGGCCTTGAACCAGATGGCGACCTTCAACACCAGGGGCACGAGGAGGTACGTGACGATCGCGCCCGTCAGGAAGGTGAGGATGTACTCCCTCACTCGTCCACCTCCCTGCGACGCGCGCTACCGCATACCCGTTACGAACCGGGCACCAACTCTATTGCTCCCGGCCCACCAGGAGGCGCCGTCCCGCGGGTATCACTGTGCGCGATCATCACATCACGTTGCGACGATGTCTCGCGTGACGTCGCAGTTCAGCAGGGGTGCTCGCCGGAGTGCCGCCGGGAATCCGGCAGGTCCGCGCGTGCGTCCCCGCGCGCGGCACCGCCGCGCTCCGCGGCGAGACCGATCCACTCGTCGATCTGGGCGATGCGGCCGATGTCCCGGCCGGCCTCGCGCGGGCGCGCGGCCACCGGCGCGGACGCCGACCGGCAGTCACGGATCGTCTCCCCTGCTTCGCGGTGGCGCGCGAGGGCACCGTCGCCCGGATGGTCGTTCGGCTCCACGGTGGACATCGCTCCTCCAGCGCGTCGACGCCTCCAGTCCGTGCCTTCCCGCGACGGGGCCCCCGGAGGCGGGGAGAGGTACCGTCCTGACCGGTTAGACCCGTGAACGACCCCATTGGTTTGTGCATCCTGGTCACGAATGAGTCACGCGCCGCCCAGCCGTGTCCGTACGGCCGCTGACCGGCGCCCTTCGCGGGAAGGGACCGGAGTGTCCGGGCCGCTGCCTGCGCCGTTCCGCCCGGAGGAGACGACCATGGGGGGCCTGGCCGATGCGGCGTGTCGCGATGACTCTCGTGGCCGGCGTGCTGATGGCCGTGCTCTCGCCGGTCGCGCCCGCGGCCCACGCCGACACCGGCTTCTGGCGCTCGACCGGCCTGCGCGGCGTGGACGCCTTCGGCGTCTACCGCAGGCGCCCGGCGAAGGTGACGCTGTCGTTCTTCCTCAGGGACACCAGGAAGGACGGCCGGACCCCCGCCGTCCGTCTCACCTTCACCGGGCGGCACGGCGCCGTCGTACGGGTCGTGGCGCTGGGCCCCGGCGGGCGGAGACGGCGATGGCGCACCGTCAGCGCGCCGAACACCGGCCACCTGTACGCCCAGGAGTGCGTCGGCGGGTGGCGGAAGAAGAAGTTCCGGATCAGGAAGTGCGGCGGCTGGCGCCGGCGCTATTAGGGCTTGGCCGGAAGCCCCCGTCCGTGGCTAGCGGCGTCCAGGCGGCGCGCCGCAGGACGGGGTAGGGAGTCGGCCCGGTCCGGCCGGGCGAGCCCACGACAGCGCGCCGAGGCGCCGCCTGGACCCCACTCAGCCGGACGGCGGGGCTTCGAGAGCCTAGGCGCTCCCGTCCGCGTCGCCGGACCGCTCCGCCTTCGCCGCCTCTTTCTCGACCGTCTCGCTCGCCTTGACGGACGCCTCGGCCTTCGCAGGCTCATCCGCCTTGGCAGACTCCTCGGCGTCGGCGGGCTTCTCGGCCTTGGCGGGCTCATCCGCCTTGGCGGGCTCCTCGGCGTCGGCGGGCTTCTCGGCCTTGACAGGCTCGTCCGCCTTGGCGGACTCCTCGGCGTCGGCGGATTCCTCGGCCTTGACAGACTCGTCCGTCCTGGCGGACTCCTCGGCGTCGGCGGGCTCGTCGGCCTTGACAGGCTCATCCGTCTTGCCGGGCTCGTCGTCGTTGGCGGCGGGCTCGTCCTCGTCGCTGAGCAGCACTCCGCACACCTCGCGGAGCCGCGCTTCGGAGATCGCGCCGACGCGCAGGAGGCGCGGCACAGCCCCGGTCAGGTCGACGATCGACGAGGGGGCGTCATCGCCGCTCGGCCCGTCGTCGAGGTAGACCTCGACCGCGTCGCCGAGCTGTGCCTCCGCGTCGTCGGCGGCGCGGGCCGGCGGGGCGCCGGCGCGGTTGGCGCTGCTCACCGCCATCGGCCCGGTCTCCTTGAGCAGCTCCAGCGTGAGCTGGTGCAGCGGCATGCGGATCGCGACCGTGCCCTTGGCGTCGCCGAGGTCCCAGGCGAGCGTGCTGTTGGCCCGGCAGACAAGGGTGAGCGCGCCCGGCCAGAACTCGTCCACCAGGTCCTGCCCGTACGTGCCGAAGTCCTCGACGAGCGCCTGGGCCGCGCGTACGGAACCGACCAGCACCGGGGCGGGCATGTCACGACCATGCCCCTTGGCCTCCAGCAGCGCGGTCACCGCCGCGGGCGTGAAGGCGTCGGCGCCGATGCCGTAGACCGTGTCGGTGGGCAGGACGATCAGCTCGCCGCGGCGTACGGCCGAGACGGCCTCGGCGATCCCCCGGGTGCGCTCCATGGGCTCTGAGCAGTCATAGCGTCGGCTCACGGCCGCCATTCTCCCACCGCCGCGAAGCCCTCCGCGCACGGACCGCACGGGACCGCCCACGAGAGGGACCCTTCGCCTGTGAGGGGCACTCTCACCGAGCGTCGGCGACGAACCGGTCCCGGCCCGTCACGCGGCCTCGATCACTGCGACGCTCACCGTTGAGGGAGCCGGCACCTGCTCGCCGGCCTCTCGCATGGCTTCAAGATGCAGTTCGACGGCGTCCCGCATCAAAGCGATGACTTCTGCTTCTGTCTCTCCGACCGCAACACAGCCCGGCAGATCTGGCGCATATGCCCCATATCCTCCGTCTTCGGCCTGCTCGATGACCACCGCATACCTGCTCATCACGGCCTCCTCACCCCCGCCTGTCTCAGGATGCTCCGCTCGGTTCCTGGCGGCAAGGTACGGCTTGGTTTGCCGGCGATCGTCACTAAGCCCGGCTTTGACGGATGCTTGAACTGCCGGTGGCTCCCCGCCATCCGAACCATCGACCATCCATCCTCTCTATCAGCTTGATGATCTCATTGACCTTCATCGGCACGCGGGTTTCCGCCCCTTGGAGAGTAATCGTGCAATGACGTTAAGTAACTACTCTCTCACGAGCAAAACATTTGCATGATTGGTTCCGCGCGCGTTGTGCGTGGAGGCCGTTTATTCGGTGCCCAGGCGGGCGGTGACGAAGCGGTCGCGGCCGGTGAGGTCCTTGTGGTTGCGCATGTCGCGCCAGCCGTGCTCTTCGGCGAAGATCCAGTAGACGGGGTTGCCCTGGAGGTCGCTGTGCTCGACCGCGGCCCAGCCGCCGGGACGCAGCAGCCGCCGCGCGGTGCGTTCGACCACGCGGATCGCGTCGAGGCCGTCGTCGCCGCCTCCCCACAGCGCGGACGGCGGGTCGAAGTCGCGGACGTCCTCCGCGACGTACTCCCACTCCGACATCGGGATGTACGGCGGGTTGCTGACGACCAGGTCGACGGTGCCGTCGAGATCGTGCAGCGCGTCGGCGAAGTCGCCGAGGTGCAGCCGGACCCGGCCGCGCTCGTCCAGCTCCTCGATGTTACGGGTCGCGTGGACATAGGCCTTGGGGTCCTTCTCGACCGCGTGGACGCGCGCTCGCGGGACCTCCTGGGCGATGGACAGGGCGATGGCTCCCGAGCCCGTACCGAGGTCCACGACGAGCGGATCGCCGACGTCCATCGTGCGCAGCGTGTCGATCGCCCAGCCGGCGACGACCTCGGTCTCCGGCCGGGGGACGAACACGCCCGGCCCCACCCGAAGCTCCAGATAGCGGAAGAACGCCCGGCCCGTGATGTGCTGGAGCGGCTCACCGGCCTCGCGCCGGGCGATGCCCGCCCAGAACCGCGCGTCGAACGCGGAGTCCGGCACCGTGTGCAGCTCGGCGCGCTTGACGCCGTGCACGAAGGCCGCCAGCTCCTCGGCGTCGGCCCGGGGCGACGGAATCCCCGCGGCGGCCAGGCGTGCCGTCGCGCGAGCGATCTCGTCGGAGAGCAGATGGGTCATGTCACGTCATTGTCAGGTCAGGTCGCTTGGGCGAGCTTGTGCTCCATGTCGGCGTCCACCAGCGCCTGGATGACATTGTGCAGGTCACCGTCGAGCACGTGGTCGAGGTTGTAGGCCTTGTAGCCCACGCGATGGTCGGAGATGCGGTTCTCCGGGAAGTTGTAGGTGCGGACCCGTTCGGACCGGTCGACCGTGCGCACCTGGCTCTTGCGCTCGGCCGCCGCGGCGGCGTCGGCCTCCTCCTGCGCGGCGGCGAGCAGCCGGGCCCGCAGGATGCGCAGGGCCTGCTCCTTGTTCTGGAGCTGGCTCTTCTCGTTCTGGCACGACACGACGATGCCGGTCGGCAGGTGGGTGATGCGGACCGCGGAGTCGGTGGTGTTGACGCTCTGGCCGCCGGGGCCGCTGGAGCGGAACACGTCGACGCGCAGGTCGTTCGGGTCGATCTGGACGTCGATGTCCTCGGCCTCGGGCATGACGAACACGCCCGCCGCACTGGTGTGGATGCGGCCCTGGGACTCGGTCGCGGGGACGCGTTGGACGCGGTGCACTCCGCCTTCATACTTCAGGCGGGCCCACACACCCTCGGTGGACGGGCGTGACTTGACCGCCACGGTGACGTCTTTGTAACCACCGAGATCGGAGGGCTGGGCGTCGATGATCTCGGTCTTCCAGCCGATGCGCTCGGCGTGGCGGAGGTACATCCGCAGGAGGTCGCCGGCGAACAGCGCGGACTCCTCACCGCCCTCACCGGCCTTGATCTCGAGGATGACGTCCTTGTCGTCATTGGGGTCGCGCGGCACGAGCAACCGCCGCAGCGTCTCCTCGAGCTCCTCGATGCGCCGGTCGAGCTGGGTCGCCTCCTCGGCGAACGCCGGGTCCTCCGCCGCCAGCTCACGCGCGGTCTCCGCGTCGGCGCGGGCCGCCGTCAGGTCACGTGCCGCCTCGACGACCGGCCGCAGCTCCGCGTAGCGCTTGCCGAGGCGGCGCGCCTCGGCCTGGTCCGCATGGACGGCCGGGTCGGAGAGCCGCTTTTCGATGTCGGCGTATTCGCTGGTCAGATCGTCGAGGTTCACGTCATGTCCTGGTTTGGCGCTGGACGAGCACGGGCAGACAGGCTGACGCCGACCGGAGAAATGCCTCTCCGGTCGGCGTGAGACGTCTGGCTACTTCTTGTTGCCCGTGGCCTTCTTGCCGAACCGCCGCTCGAACCGGGCCACACGGCCACCGGTGTCGAGGATCTTCTGCTTGCCCGTGTAGAAGGGGTGGCAGTTCGAGCACACGTCGGCGTGGATCGCGCCGTTCTCCGCGGTGCTCCGGGTCTGGAAGGTGTTCCCGCACGTGCACGTCACGGTGGTGACGCCGTAGTTCGGGTGGATGTCAGGCTTCACTACTTCTCCTCGCTTCAGGCGGTCGCCGGGTCATCGCCCGGGGGATCCGGGGATGTGAACCGGTACCGCAGCGCGTACCAGTGTGCCAGATACCACAACATGCCGAGGCCACCACGCATTCCCCGCGCGTGAAGGGGCCCGGCCGGCGCCCCCGCGCCCGGCCGGGCCCCCTTCCGTTCAGCGCGCCACCGGCACCGGGCCGCCCTCGGCGTGGGCCGGCACCGGCTCCTCGCCGTGGGACACCCGGGGCAGCCAGCCGAGCCAGCGCGGCAGGTACCAGTTGCGCTCGCCGAGCAGGACCATCACCGACGGCAGCAGCACCGCCCGTACGACGGTCGCGTCCAGCAGCACGGCCACCGCCAGGCCCAGGCCCATCTGCTTCATGTCCTGCATCGACAGCGTCGCGAAGACCGCGAAGACGGCCACCATGATCACCGCCGCGGAGGTGACGACGCCCGCGCTGGAGCGCACCCCGTGCGCCACCGCGTCACGCGTTCTCAAGCCCCGGTCGCGCGCCTCCCGGATCCGCGACACGACGAACACGTGGTAGTCCATCGAAAGGCCGAACAGCACCACGAAGACGAACAGCGGCATCCAGCCCTCGATCGCCCCGACCGCGTCCGTACCGAACAGCCCCGCGCCCCAGCCGTGCTGGAAGACCGCGACCATGACGCCGTACGCCGCCGCGACCGACAGCAGGTTGAGCAGGATCGAGGTGATCGCGACCGTCAGGGACCGGAACGAGACCAGCATCAGGACGAACGTCACGACCATCACGAAGATGAAGACCGGTGCGATGTCGGCGTGAAGCTGGTCGTTGAAGTCGACCGAGTCCGCGAGCTCACCGGTCACGTACGCGGTCCCGGCGGCCCCGACCGTCTCGGGCACGATCCGCTCCTGCAGCGTCCGCAGAGCGTGCCTGGAGGTCGCGTCCCTGCCGTCGCCGGCGAGCGGCACGGCGATCTCTGCGACGTTCTGCCGTGCGTGGGTGGTCACGGTGACCGGTGTGCCGAACTCCCCGCCCCGGCCGGTCCGGCTCTTCAGCTCGGTGATGGCCTTCCGGACCTCCGGCGAGCCGATGTCGGTGGCCTTGAGCACCACCTTGGCGGGCGCCGGCCCGCCGGGGAACGTCGTGGAGATCCGCTGGTAGGCCTCGAGCATCGGGGTGCCCTTGGGCATCTCCTGGTCCAGGCCGAGCTCCTGGGTGTGCATGCCGGCGGTCGGCGCGGCCAGGAGGAGCATGACGCCCGCCGCCAGCACCGCGAAGATCGCCGGACGGGCGAGCACGGGCCGCAGGATGGCGGCGGACACACGTCCGCCGGCGGTGCGGCGGCCACGGCGGCGGCCCAGGAACGGGATGCGGCCGAGCTCGATCTTGTCGCCGAGCAGCGACAGCAGCGCCGGCAGCACGGTGACCGAGCCGAGCATCGCGATGAAGACGACCAGGATCGTGGCCAGCGCGAAGCCCTTGAACAGCAGGAGCCCGGACAGGAACATGCCCGCCATCGCCAGCATCACCGTGAGGCCGGAGATCAGCACCGACCGGCCGGAGGTCGCGGCGGCGATCCGCAGCGCGGTCTCCTTGTCGTGACCCGCGGCGCGCTCGTCACGCTCGCGGCGGATGTAGAACAGGCAGTAGTCGACGCCGACGGCGAGCCCCATGAGCAGCATCACCGAGCTGGTCGTGTCGAACAGGTGCAGCGCGTGGCTGGCCACGGCCAGCAGCCCGTTCGCCGCGACGAACGCGGTGAGCGCGAGCCCGACCGGCAGCAGGGCGGCCAGCAACGCGCCGAACGCCACGAGGAGGATGCCGAGGGCGAGCGGCACCCCGGTCCACTCCGCACGGGCGAAGTCCTTGCCGAGGACGTCGTTCAGCCACTTGCCCGCGCTGGCGTCGCCGAACTGGCCGATCGTCACCTCCGGGTGCGCGGCCTTCACCCGCGCGACGGCGTCCAGGACGGGCTGGACCCGGTCGGCCGCCGTGTCCGGGTCGCCGGTCATGGTGAACCGCACGAGACCGCCGCGGCCGTCCGCGGAGGCGACGGTGGGCGCGACCTCACCGACGCGGCCCGTGGCCCGTACCGCGGCGGAGACGTCCGTCGCCGCGTCGCGCCAGGCTCCGGGCGTACCGCTGTGCACGATCACCATCTCGCCGGCCGGGTCCTTGATCCCGGCGTCGGAGAGGATCTTCTGGGCGCGGGCGGAGTCGCCCGCGGCGTTCTCGTACGGCTTCATCGTGACCTGGCCGGCCATTCCGCCGATCACGCTGGCGGCGATGACGAACACCAGCCAGCCGATGATCGCCGTCTTGCGGTGCCGCACGCTCCAGCCCCCGATCCGGGCGGCGAAAGACGACGGAGGTGCGGGGCGTCCGCGAACGTTGCTTGTCATGAGCGTCTCCTGACCTCTGGGCTCTGACGGAGACGCTAGGAATTCGCGGTGGCCCTCCCCAGCCGCTCAGCACCCCTCACGCGGTGGCCTCGTCCCCCTCACGGGGGTGGTGCCAGTGACACCCCCGTGAGGTCCCTGAGCCCAGTGACCGGGAACGTCCCGCTCGCGAGACTCGACACGGCAAGATAAGGACGGAGTCGGGAGGAATGATGAACATTGGGAGGGCGGCGCTCGCCGCCGTACGCGGACTGGGCCTGGCCCTGCTGGCGATGCTCGGATCGCTGGTGTTCTTCATCTTCTCGGTCGTGTTCATGGCGTTGTCCCTGGTCGGCGTCGGCCTGTTCGTGACGCCGGTCGTCACGGCCGCCGCGCGCTCGTACATGGGCCTGCGCCGGCGGCTCGCGCACCAGTGGTTCGGCGTGGAGATCAAGACGCCGTACCAGCCGAAGCCGGAGTTCCAGGGCGGCGTGCTCGGCGTGCTGGAGCGGTACCGGTGGATCATGAAGGACCCGGCGACGTACCGGGACCTGCTGTGGATGATCACCGACGCCACCGCCGGGTTCACCCTGGCGATCCTCGCCTTCACGCTGATCTTCTACGGCCCGTACGGCTGGGTGCTGGCGGCCGGGGTCTGGTACCCGATCGTGCACGCGGGCGGCGGCGACTGGTACACCTTCGTGCACGTCACCGGCTTCGGCAGCGCGATGCTGGCCGGCCTAATGGGATTCGTGTACGCGGGCCTGGGCGTCTGGCTGACCCCGCAGATCATGAAGGTGCACGCGCGGCTGGACGCCTCGATGCTGGGCCCCACGCACGAGCGCGAGTTGCAGATGCGTGTGGAGCGCCTCACCGAGACCCGCTCCGACGCGCTCGACACGCAGGCGGCCGAGGTGCGCCGGATCGAACGCGACCTGCACGACGGCGCGCAGGCCCGGCTGGTGGCCATGGGCATGAGCCTCGGCGCGGTCGAGCACCTGCTCGAACGCGACCCGGAGAAGGCCAAGAAGCTGCTGTCCGAGGCGCGCGAGTCCTCCTCCAAGGCCCTCACCGAGCTGCGCGACCTGGTCCGCGGCATCCACCCGCCGGTTTTGGCCGAACGCGGGCTCGGCGACGCCGTACGCGCCCTGGCCATGGCGCTCCCCCTCACCGCCGAGGTCGAGGTCGACCTTCCCGGCACCCTGGACGCGCCGGTCGAGTCGGCGGCCTACTTCGCCGTCTCGGAGGTGCTCACCAACGCGGCCAAGCACTCCGGCGCGCGCCGCGTCTGGCTGGACCTCCGGCACGAGAACGGCATGCTCCGCATCATGATCACCGACGACGGCCAGGGCGGTGCGGACATGTCCGCCGGCACCGGACTTCGCGGAATCGAGCGGCGGCTCGGTACATTCGACGGTGTCCTCGCGCTGAGCAGTCCGGCGGGAGGCCCCACGATCGTGACCATCGAACTGCCGTGCGCGCTGACCGCGCCCCGGCCCTGACGCTGGAGGAGCCGGGATGCGCGTCGTCCTCGCCGAGGATCTGTTCCTGCTGCGAGACGGCCTCGTCCGGCTCCTCGAGGCGTACGACTTCGAGATCGCGGCGGCGGTCGACAACGGCCCGGAGCTGAACCGCGCGCTGCTCACGATCAAGCCGGACGTGGCCGTGGTCGACGTACGCCTCCCCCCGACGTTCACCGACGAGGGCCTGCAGGCCGCCCTGCAGGCCCGGCGCGAGGTCCCCGGCCTGCCCGTGCTGGTGCTGTCGCAGCACGTCGAGCAGCTGTACGCCCGCGAGCTGCTGGCCGACGGCAGCGGCGGCATCGGCTATCTGCTCAAGGACCGGGTGTTCGACGCGGACCAGTTCATCGACGCGGTGCGCCGGGTGGCCGCCGGCGGCACGGCGATGGACCCGCAGGTGATCTCCCAGCTCCTCGTCCGCAAGTCCCGCGACGAGCCACTGGGCGACCTGACGCCGCGCGAGCGCGAGGTGCTCGCGCTGATGGCCGAGGGCCGCTCCAACCTGGCGATCGCCCAGCGCCTCGTGGTGACCGAGCGGGCCATCGCCAAGCACACGTCGAACATCTTCTTGAAGCTGGACCTGCCGGTTTCCGACGACGACAACCGTCGTGTCCTCGCGGTGCTGGCCTACCTCAACGGCTCCTGAGCGGGGTCAGCCCTGGCCGAGGTAGGCGAGGACCGCCATGACCCGGCGATGGGTGCTGGTCGTGTGCTGGAGGCCGAGCTTGAGGAAGATGTTGGAGATGTGCTTTTCCACCGCGCCGTCCGTGACGACGAGCTTGCGGGCGATCGCCGCGTTGGACATGCCCTCGGCCATGAGGCCGAGCACCTCGCGTTCGCGCGGGGTCAGCACCTCCAGCCGGTCGCCCCGGCGCCGGCGGCCGAGGAGCTGCGCGATGACCTCGGGGTCGATGACCGTGCCGCCCTCGGCGACCCGCTTGACCGCGCCGAGGAACTCGGCGACGTCGGCGACACGCTCTTTCAGCAGGTAACCGACGCCCTCGGCACCGCCGCCGATCAGATCGGTGGCGTAGCGCTCCTCGACGTACTGGGAGAAGACGAGGATGGGCGTGCCGGGCATCCGCTCGCGCACCTTCAGGGCGGCGCGCAGCCCTTCGTCGGTGAACGTCGGGGGCATGCGGACGTCGACGATGACGAGGTCCGGCCGGTGCTCCTCGACGATCGCCAGGAGCCCGGCGCCGTCGCCGGAGGTGGCCACCGTCTCGATGCCCTCGTCGGCGAGAAGGCGGATCAGGCCTTCGCGCAGCATCACAGCGTCTTCCGCGATCACGACCCGCACGGTCGCCCAGCTTAGAGGAATTCCGCGCGCGGCCTCAGCCCGCCGCCGCGCCGGGACCGGGCAGCAGGTCGACGTCGCCCGCGTGCATCGGCTCGCCGCAGTGGGCGCAGCGCAGGTCGACGCTGCCGATCTCACCGCACGCGTGATGGCGGTAGAGGACCGGCGGGCCGGCCTCGCCCGCGAGCCACCGGTCCCCCCAGCCGACCATGACCATGAGCAGGTCGACGAGCTCGGCGCCCTTATCGGTCAGGACGTACTCGTACCGCGGCCGCCGGTCATAGGGCCGGCGTTCGAGCACTCCCTGCTCGACGAGGTGGTTCAGCCGCTCGGTGAGGACCTTGCGCGAGATGCCGAGGTCCGCCTGGATCTGCTCGAACCGGCGGAACCCCGCGAACACGTCACGCAGGATCAGCGGCGACCAGGGCTCCCCGATGACGTCGAGCGTGCGGGCGATCGAGCACGCCATCCCCGCGAAGTTCGTGCGCTGCATGGAACCCAGTTTAGCAATCTGGGTTCCCTCAAGGAACTCCGGATGCTACGGTCATGGAGTCTCTTGAAGGAACTCGGAACGGATGGCGAGCATGAGCAAGGTCTTCAGCGCCCACGCGGTGTCGGTCGACGGTTACATCACCGGGCGCGACCCCGGCGCCGGCCGCGGGCTCGGCGACGGGGCGACGCTCTTCGACTGGTACTTCGACGGCGACACGCCCAGCCGGGTGTTCGACGGGTTCAGGCTGAGTGAGCCCAGTGCCCGGGTCTTCGACGCCTTCGCCGGACGTGTGGGCGCGGTCGTGGCGGGGCGCAACACCTACGACGACTCCGACGGTTTCGGAGGCGGCAGCCCCGTCCCGAACGCCCGCCTGTTCGTGCTCAGCCACCGGCCGGCCCCGGAGATGTCCGAGCGGCAGACCCTCGTCACCACCGGCATCGAGGACGCGGTCGCGGCGGCCCGCGAGGCCGCCGGCGACGGCGACGTCGGCCTCATGGGCGGCGGCGTCCTGACCGAGGCGCTGAAGGCGGGGCTCGTCGACGAGGTGATCCTCCACCAGGTGCCGGTCCTGCTCGGCGGCGGCCGTCCCTTCTTCCAGACCCTCCCCGGGCACGTACGGCTCCGCCTCATCGAGGCCGTCCCCGCCCCGGGCGTCACCCACCTCCACTACGAAGTCGAACGCTGACCCACACCCAGGAGATGACCACGATGCTCGATCCCGACGTACGCCGCGTGCTCGACGGCACCCCGATCGCCCACCTCGCCAGCGTCCTGCCCGACGGCGCTCCCCACTCCGTGCCGGTCTGGATCGGCACGCACGGCGACCACGTCGCCATCCTCACCGGGCCGGGCTCCCGCAAGGCCCGCAACCTGCGGCGCGATCCGCGGATCGCGCTCTCCCTGACACCGGACGGCAACCCGTTCCAGCCGGTCATCATCCGCGGCAGGGTCGTCGAGTGGCTGGACGGCGACGCGGCCTGGGAGGTCGTCGACCGGATCGCGGCGAAGTACATCGGCGGCCCCTACTCGCGCGCCGAGGAGCGGGTCGTCGCCCTCATCGAGCCCGATCGCCAGAGCCTGGGCTGAGACGCGGGCCTGCCCGCGGGCCTCCGGGGGACCGGTTACCAGACCGCCGGGAGGTCCGCGCGGATGACCGTGGGGCCACCGAGAGGGCTGTTGACGGTGAGGATGCCGTCGATGCCGGCCGCGCGGTCGGCCAGGCCCGCCAGGCCGCCGCCCGGTGTGGCCTCCGCGCCGCCGACGCCGTTGTCGGAGACCTCCACCACGATCCAGTTCTGGTCGCGGCTGATGCGTACGGCGGCGCGGGTCGCGCGGGCGTACTTGGAGACGTTGGTGAGGGCCTCGGAGACGATGAAGTAGGCGATGCTCTCGACGGCCGCGGGCGGGCGGGTGGGCAGGTCGACCTCGACCGCCACGGGCACCTCGGTGCGTGCGGCGACCGCGGAGATCGCGGCGTCCAGGCCGCGGTCGGTGAGGATCGCGGGGTAGATGCCGCGGGCGAGGTTGCGCAGCTCCGCGATGGCCTCCTTCGCGCCGGCGTGGGCCTGCTGGATCAGCTCCTGGGCGCCGGCCGGGTCGGTCTCCAGCTTGGCCCGGGCCCGGCCGAGGTCCATCGCCACGGCGAGGAGTTGCTGCTGGGCGCCGTCGTGCAGGTCGCGTTCGATGCGGCGGCGCTCGGCCTCCGCGGCGTCGACGCCACGCGCCCGGCTGGCCTGGAGCTGGGCCGTACGGGCCCGCAGCGCCTGGGTCTCGTTCGGGCCGAGCAGGTAGCGCGCGAGCGCGCCGTGGGCGTAGCCGACGCCCCGGACGACGTACATGGTCACGAACGCCAGCGCGATACCGAGCGGGATCGCCGGCAGGGTCGTCAGCGTGTTGTCGAACCAGATCTCGTGGCCGCCGACGGTGAGATAGAGATAGCCGTCGTTCTTCCAGTTGATCGTCAGCGGCGTCGCGATGAGCCCGGCGGCGGCGGACCACAACGCCACCGACAGGGCGAACTCGACGACGCCGAGCGGGAAGGCCAGGAACAGATAGAGGAGGTCCTTCCAGGTCGCCGGGTCGGTCGCCATGGCCTTCCACTTGGCGAACAGGTTGACGCCCCGCGGCAGCGGACGGTGCGGGTCGGGGATGTCGACGCCGAAGGCCGCCTTCGCCAGGTGACGCTCGAGCTTCGCGGCGGTCCGCCAGAGGATCATGCTGAGGGCGAGCCCGAGCACGCCCACCCAGACGATCACCGTGCCCGCGGACACCGACAGCAGCACGGTCAGCCCGACGAAGTACGCCAGTCCCAGCGGGAAGTGCAGCAGCAGGTAGGCGGCCGACCGCCACGTCAACGATTCCCTCGCCAGCCGCAGCGGACCGGACCGCCGCGAGGAGGGTGCCATCTCGAGCGTGCTGTTCACCGCGGGGTCCCTTTCGCGCCGCATCCACCGTACGGCCCAAGCCTCACGGACGGGAGCCCCTCATGCCATGGAGCGTCCCAGCCTCATGAAGGTGGGGCTAGCCCCACCCCAGGGCCCGGACAAGGAAGAACGCCCCGGGGCACGGGCCCACGGGGCGTCCTTCACGGGAATGGGATCAGTCGTTCAGCGTCGTCTTCTGCACCTGGAGCAGGAACTCGGCGTTCGACTTGGTCTCCTTCATCTTCTCGAGGAGGAGCTCCAGCGCCTGCTGCATCTCCAGGGCGTGCAGCACCCGGCGCAGCTGCCAGACGATGCGCAGCTCCTCCGCGGACATGAGGATCTCTTCCTTACGCGTGCCGGAGCCGTCGACGTCGATCGCCGGGAACACGCGCTTGTCGGCGAGCTCGCGGCGCAGCCGCAGCTCCATGTTGCCCGTGCCCTTGAACTCCTCGAAGATCACCTCGTCCATGCGCGAGCCGGTCTCGACCAGCGCGGTGGCGAGGATCGTCAGCGAGCCGCCGTTCTCGATGTTGCGGGCGGCGCCGAAGAACCGCTTCGGCGGGTACAGCGCCGTCGAGTCGACACCACCGGACAGGATGCGGCCGCTGGCCGGAGCGGCCAGGTTGTACGCGCGGCCGAGGCGGGTGATCGAGTCGAGCAGCACGACGACGTCGTGGCCGAGCTCGACGAGGCGCTTGGCGCGTTCGATCGCCAGCTCCGCGACCATCGTGTGGTCGTCGGCGGGCCGGTCGAAGGTCGAGTGGATGACCTCGCCCTTCACCGACCGCTGCATGTCGGTGACCTCTTCGGGACGCTCGTCCACGAGCACGACCATCAGGTGGCACTCGGGGTTGTTCTTGGTGATGGCGTTGGCGATCGCCTGCAGCACCATCGTCTTGCCGGCCTTCGGCGGCGACACGATCAGACCGCGCTGGCCCTTGCCGATGGGGCTGACCAGGTCGATGATCCGCGTGGTGAGCTGGCCGGGGTCGGACTCCAGGCGCAGCCGCTCCTGCGGGTACAGCGGGGTGAGCTTGGAGAAGTCGACGCGGCCCTTGGCCTGCTCGGGCTCCATGCCGTTGACCGTGTCGAGGCGGACCAGCGCGTTGAACTTCTCGCGCCGCTCGCCCTCGCGCGGCTGCCGGACGGCGCCGGTGATGACGTCGCCCTTGCGCAGGCCGTACTTGCGGACCTGGGCGAGGGAGACGTAGACGTCCTGCGGACCAGGGAGGTAACCCGTGGTGCGGACGAAAGCGTAATTGTCGCGAATGTCGAGGATGCCGGAGACCGGGATCAGGACGTCGTCCTCGTTGATCACCGGGTCGGCGTCGCCGTAGCGCTCCCGGCCGCCGCGTCCGCGGTTGCGCTCCCGGAACCGGCCGCGCCGGCGCCGACCGCCGCCGTCCTCGCCGTCGTCGTCGCTCTGCCGCTGGCCCTGGCCGCCGCGCTGGCCCGGGTTGCCGCCACGGCCGTCCTGGCCGCCCCGACCCTCGTCGCGCTGGCCGTCACGCTGGCCATCACGGTTGCGGTTGCCGCGCTGCCGCTGGCGCTGGCCGCCGCCCTCGCGACTGCCGCCCTCACGGCCGCCACCCTCACGGCCGGCGCTCTCCCGGCCGCCGTCACGGCCGTCGCGGCCGCCCTCGGACTCGGCCGTCTCCGTCTTGATCTCCTGCTGCTGACCCTGCTGCTGCGGGGCGGCGTCGTCGCGCCGGGACGCCCGCTCACGCCGGGGCTGCTGGGTCTCGCCGCGCTCCGTCTCGGTGGCGGCGGGAGCCGTCTTGGCCTGGCCGGCGGCCTCACCTGCCTCACCCTCGGTCTTCGGGGCCGCCTTGGGCGCCGTCGCCTGGTCACCGCCGCCGGCGTTCTGCGCCTGCTTCTCCTGGATGGCAGCGATGAGCTGGCTCTTGCGCATGCCGCCCGTGCCGCTGATGCCGAGGCTGGAGGCGAGCGCCTTCAGCTCGGGGAGCACCATGGCCGACAGGCCCGTGCCGCTACGGCGGCGCCGCGGAGCGGGAGCCGTCTGCTCGGCAGGGGTGGCGTCAGGCGCTGTGGTGGCTGCGTCCGTGAGGAGTTCGGTGGATTCGCTCACTAAGGGTCCTTCCCAGGGAGCGGGTGTGGCCGCCGTCGGCCAGGCAACCCGGTAGTGCGAGCCGGCGGGGGCGCCGGATCAGTCGAGCTCTGCTGATCTGAAGTTGATCGGCGAAGAGTTCTGGCCACAGCCAGATGGTGGAGGCAGGTCGCCGGATCTGATCCCCGATCCCGTTACGTCCGAAGCTTTGCCGGAACAATGAACGACGAGCGGTTTCGGTGCCGGGGAACCACATCCGCGTCACGCGGCCGGCATAAGCCGGAGTGGCCGACGAGCCCACGCCCCCGAGCGGGGCATCTGGTGCGGCACTTAGCCTAACATCACCTGGGCACACTGCTATTCCCCAGAGGTCGATGTCGCGTGTCACTGATGGATCGGCTGGACGCGTGCGCCATGGGGGGCCACATCCAGCGGGTGTATGTGCCACGAAGTACCCACTTCCGCGCTGATTGAATCAACTTCGCCGTCGCGGAAGGTGAGCGCGAGGACCGTGGGCCCGGCCCCGGAGATCACGGCCGCCACGCCCTTCGCGCGCAGCCGTTCGACCAGGTCGAGCGAGGCGGGCATCGCGGGCGCGCGGTAGGACTGGTGCAGCCGGTCCTCGGTCGCGTCGAGGAGGAGTTCGGGGGTCGCGGTCAGGGCCGCGACGAGCAGCGCCGCGCGGCCGGCGTTCGCGGCGGCGTCGGCGTGCGGCACGGTGTCCGGCAGCAGCCCGCGCGCGCGTTCGGTGGCGAGGCGCTCGTCGGGCACGAACGCCACCGGCCGTACGCGCGACGACACGTCCATCCTGGTCAGCCGGGCTCCCCCGGGGGCCTGCCAGGAGATGGTGAGGCCGCCGGCGAGGCAGGGCGCGACGTTGTCGGGGTGCCCCTCGATGCGCGTCGCGAGCGCCAGGACGTCGTCGTCGGTGAACGTCTCTCCCGCTGGATGCAGGGCGCGCGCGGCGACGATGCCGGCGATCGTGGCCGCCGAGGACGAGCCGAGCCCGCGTGCGTGCGGGATGCGGTTGACGCAGCGGATCCGCAGCCCGGTGAGTTCGCCGCCGAGCCGTTCGTACGTCGCGCGGAACGTACGCGCGATCAGATGGTCGGCGCCGCGTCCGGCGGTCTCCTCCCCCTCGCCGCTGACCTCGATCGACAGGCCGGATCCGGCCACCTCCACCTCGACGTCGTCGTACAGGCCGAGGGCCAGCCCGAGCGCGTCGAAGCCGGGCCCGAGGTTGGCGCTGGTGGCCGGCACCCGGACCCGTACGGCACGGATCACGTGAGTTCCAGCGCCGAGGCCGCGGCGTGGGCGTCGACCGGCACGGTCATCGGCGCGGGCGCGCCCGAGATCGCCCAGTCGGGGTCCTTCAGGCCGTTGCCGGTCACCGTGCAGACGACCCGCTGCCCGGCGGACACGAGCTCCTCCTCGCGGGCCTGCAGCAGGCCGGCGACGCTGGCCGCCGAGGCGGGCTCGACGAAGACGCCCTCCTCGCGGGCGAGCAGGCGGTAGGCGGCGAGGATCTTCCGGTCGGTCACGGCCTCGATCGCACCGCCCGACTCGTCGCGCGCGCGTACGGCAAGGTCCCACGAGGCGGGATGGCCGATGCGGATCGCGGTGGCGATCGTCTGCGGCCTGAGCACCGGCTCGCCGCGCACGATCGGCGCGGCGCCCGCGGCCTGGAAGCCGAGCATGCGCGGACGCGTGTCGACCTCCTGGTATCCCATCCAGTACGCGGAGATGTTCCCGGCGTTGCCGACGGGCAGGCAGTGCACGTCGGGGGCGGCGCCGAGCGTGTCGACGATCTCGAACGCGGCGGTCTTCTGCCCTTCGAGCCGGTAGCGGTTCACCGAGTTGACCAGGGCGACCGGGTAGTCGGCGGACAGCTTGCGCGCGAGCTCCAGGCAGTCGTCGAAGTTGCCGTCGATCTGCAGGAGCCGGGCGCCGTGCACGAGCGCCTGGGCCAGCTTGCCCATCGCGATCTTGCCCTGGGGCACCAGCACCGCGCACACCATGCCGGCGCGCACCGCGTACGCGGCGGCCGAGGCGGAGGTGTTGCCCGTCGAGGCACAGATGATCGCCTTGGCGCCGTCCTGGGCCGCCCGGCTGATCGCCACCGTCATGCCCCGGTCCTTGAAGGAGCCGGTCGGGTTGGCGCCCTCGACCTTGAGATGGACGTCGCAGCCGGTGAGCTGGGACAGCCGTGGTGCGGGCAGCAGCGGCGTGCCGCCCTCGAGCAGGGTGATGACGGGCGTGTCGGCCGTCACCGGAAGCCGATCACGGTACTCCTCGATGATCCCCCGCCATGCCTTGGTCACGGTGATCCCTCCTGACCTGCGATGACCGTACGCCGAGTGTAGAGGCGGCGGAGCCTCGCGTCTCACGTCGTTCCACATGCTGGGATCAACAGGGGATATCTATCATTGTGCCCCGTGCGTCCCCGAGCGCTCGTCGCCGCCTCCGCCACTACGACCGTCGTCGTGGCGGCCGGCGTCCTCTGGCTGACCGGTGGCCTGCGCGCGGCCGACACACCCGCGACCGTACGCGCCGGGCAGGAGGTCGACCAGCACCTGTTCCGCACCCGGCTCGTCGGCGCGCACGTCACGACGGTCCCGAAGACCAAGTTCGCCGCCGCCCGCCGGTTACTGGTGATCAACGCCTGGGTCGTCAACCCCACGCGGGAGACGACGGGCACCATGGCCGGGGCGGACGACGACGTCTTCGCGCACGGCATCTTCCTCTACTGGAACACGCGTAACGGCCCCCGGCCCACGTTGAAGGACGCGCAGGGCATCGCGGGCGACACGCTGTTCCGCTCGCTCCAGCCGCGGCTGCCGACGTACGTCGCCGTGCAGTACGAGCTGAGCGCCACGACGATGGTGCCCGATCACATCAAGGTCGCGCTGGCCGCCTACCGGCGCACCGCCGCGGGCGTCCTCGACCCGCGCGGCTACTGGGGCTACCAGCCGCGGCGCTACACGACGAGGGTCGAACGCGACCCGTTCACGCACCGATCGGGCCGCGTCACGCGGATCATTCCGGTCCTGGTCGCCAACGTCACGCTGCCGGTGAAGCGATGAAGCGGCGGTGGTCGATCCCGCTCACCCTCGTGCTGGCCGGCGCGGCGGTGGGCCTGCAGGCCGGGCACTGGAGCTACGAGCGGGCGTACGGGCCGTTCGTGCGGAACGGAGAGATCGGGCGGACGGTCACCGAGCCGCGCTTCACCGTCCAGGTGGAGCAGGTGGTCACCGCACGCACCATCCGGGTGCCGGAGGGCCCGTACGGCGCCAAGCCGCAGACCATTCCGGCGAACGGCGTCTTCCTCGTCGTGATCGCCACGGTCGCGGCGCGGCGTTCGCCGGAGTTCGTCGCGGCGGCCCGGCTCGACACGCGGTACGGCCACTACTACCCGACCGACAAGCTGGGATCCAGCGGACTTCTCGGGCCGCCGGTGACCACGCTGGGGTTCGTACGGCTCCAGCCCGGGATGCCGCGCCGGGGCTGTTATGTCTTCGATGTGCCGCCGGGCGCGCTGGCGGGCGCCCGGTTCGCGCTGTCCGACCGCGACACCGAGGAGGCGGCGTTCGGCCACTACCGCGACGACCCGGTGCGCTTCAGCGCCGAGGTCCACGTCGACCTCGGCATCTCCGCCGGCGACGCCGCCGAGCTGACCCGTACGGCGGCCACCGGGTACGGCCTGCCGGAGCCGTCGTGAAACGCGCGGCGCGGATCCTGGCCCTGCCGGCCGTGACGATGGTCGCGATCTACCTGCCGTTCCGGGCGGAGTGGCGGCACTACCGCCAGGACGTCCCCGGCGGCCACACCCGTACGGTCGCCCCCGGACGGCCCGCCGTCTTCCAGCGGATCCGCTGGACGCTGGTCTCGTACGGACCGGCGGTGCTCAAACCCGGAGATCTCCCCCCGGACGGCATCGACGCCCCGGCCCGGCCGGGTGAGACCCTCGTCCTCGTCACGCTCAAGGCCGAACCGCTCACGAAGAACCCCGCCGACTCGGACATCGACTTCGCGCTGCGCGACCGCGCGGGAAACCGCTGGACGGCGCGCGAGTGGCACACGGTGATCTACTACGGCACCCACGAGCCGGCGTACGTCATGGGGCTGGTGCCGAGCCGGGCGGCCGGCTCGCTCGAACTCGTCATGCGGCACCGGCACCGGGACCTGTCACCGGCGCTGGGCGGTCCGGAGCTGGTGTTCCTCCACCGGCCCTCCGCATGACCAGGTCGAACATCGCGGCCAGCAGGGCGAGCCGGAGGATTTCGTACACCAGCCGGTGGCCGTACTCCACCGGCGCGAGCACGAGGTTCCAGAACCGTACGGTGTGGTCGGTGCCGATGAGCGCGATCACACCGCGCTGGGCGCGGTCCATGAGCGCGCCGATCGCCACGTAGCAGAGGCAGAACCACGCGAACACCGGCGCGCCCGCACGGAACACCAGCCGCACCGCGTGTGCCACCGGCACGTACTTCTCCCGCGCGCCACGGCCGGCCAGCTCCGCGAGCCGGCGCGGGCGCCCGGTGAGACGGTCGGCGAGACGCTCCAGCGGCGTTCCCTCGATCGCCTCGCGATCGTGCCGTTCGAGGCCGTACACGACGGCCGCGATGGCGAGCCAGACCAGCGGCAGGACGAGGGCCTGTTCGACCGGCCCGGCGTCCGGCAGGCTCAGGCGGCCGGTGAGCGCGTGCCAGAAGACGCGGCCGGTGATCCAGCGCTGGGCCGCCCGTACGAGCTGGACGATCGAGTACAGCGCGTAGAGCGTGAAGTTGACCTCCAGGAACGCGACGAGCACGGCGAGGACGCGGCCCGGCCTGGCCTCGTGCCGGCGTTCGGCGAGGACGCGCAGCCCCCACGCGACGACGGCCACCACGAGCGCCACGGGGATCGGCACGTTGAGGATCTTGCCGATGTCGAGGTGGTCGCCCGCGTCGGCGAGCCGCTGGGCGTCCGCCCGCAGCACCTCGCGCAGGTCGTCGGTGTAGAGGTTCCAGCCGAGGTAGATCAGCACGAACGGGAACAGCGTGCGGCCGATCGCCGCGGCGTACGGCTCGTCGGGGTCCTTGATCACATCGAGGCGCCGGCCCAGCGTGAACATCATCCCGATCGTGACGACCAGCGAGATCAGCACGACCACGCTGAGCAGCACCAGGACGAGCATGCGCCGGAGCCCCGGCTCGCTGCCGTGGCCGAGCTCGGAGATCGCCTGGATCAGCACGTAACGCGGGATCGCCCCGGCGCCGAACCAGAGGGCCAGCGGCACGAACGACCGGGCCGCGAGGCGCAGCGCCGCGACCGGCAGCGCCAGGACGGACAGTAGCCCGGTAGATCTCGCCGCAGTCCCGGCATCCATCGTCCGGCATCCTAGCCACCGATGGGAACCACCGTCGGTCAACGGACAAGAGACTGACGGCCGCAACAGGGTTGCCATCACGGAGGCGGCCTTCGGCGGACCTGTTCTCCCGATCCACCAGGCACTGGACCTCAGTCAAGAGAACATCGCCCAGCCAAGAGCACCTGCGCACCTGATGTGGCAAGTGTGAGTACCTGAGGTACTCACTTGCTGGGGCAGCTCCTCGCGCTCTACGGTCGAGCTCGCCGTGCCGCGAGATCTCTAAGGAGCCCCCGTGCGGGATGAACAGGGCAACGCTGATCGACTGCTCTCCAGAAACGAGTTCGCCCGGCTGGCGGGGGTGAAGCGACCCACCATCACGAAGTGGGCGAGGCTTCAAGGCTTCCCCAAGGTTCTCCACCTGGCCGACGGCGAGTACTTCACGCTCGCGAGCGTCCTCGAGTGGCTCGACCGTCGTCCGATCCCTGCGAAGAATCGTGCGGCCGATGAGCCGGCCGACGCCACTTACGGCCGACGGGCGCGCCACAGGCGCGTACATGCCCCTGAGACGCCCACGCGTCGGACGACGCCCGCTGGCGGTGGCAGTTCCGACCTGGCCCACGACCACCTGCTCGGACCGCTGGCGGAGAGTGTTCGCGGGGGCGCCGGTTCCCAGGCCGACTACCTCTCTCTTCTGCTCTGCCTCATCTTCGTGCGGGTTGCCGCCCGCGACGAGTGGGCGAGACTCATGGAGGTCACCGGAACAGACTCGGACCGGCTTCGCCCCGATGGTCTTGTCCGTCACGTCAGCGAGCGCGTGGACCAGGTGCTCCGGTCGCGCGGCGTCCCGTCCGGCGTTTACTCCGTCCTCGAGCGGCTGCGTCCGCGCGCCGCTGAGGACCTCATTGAAGTGATCCGCGCCTGCGACCAGCTCGGCGACGACGACTTCGACGCGCTGCTGAGTCGTTTTTCCACCGAAAGGCGGCTGGGAAGCGCGGACTACTTCACGCCTGAGGAAGTGGCGCGTCTGATGGCAGGCCTGGTCATCGCCGAAGATACCGAGGGTGGCACGGTCTACGACCCGTACCTTCGCGGAGGAGAACTGCTGCGCGCCGCGAGCCGAACGCGCCAGGTCCAGACGGTAGGCGGTGAGAGCCCGAATCGGGAGACTTTGCGCCTCGCCGGTATGAGCCTGGCTGTCCATGGTTTGACGGCCCGGCTCCGCCCAGGAAGGGACACGCCATGGGATGAACCGGATGAGCATCGCTCGCCGGCCGACGCCGTACTGCTCAACCCGCCGTTCAACCGGCAGCGCCCGATGGCGCGAAGGCGTTCGGACAACGAATGGCCGTTCGGCCCGCCCCCGCGGCACAACGACAACTACGCGTGGGTCCAACATGCGGTCTCATCACTCACATCCGGGGGCAGGGCCGCCGTGCTGATGACCTCTCAGGCCGGTGTCAGCTCCGACGAGGAGGAACGCCGGATCCGCAAGGAGATGGTGGAGAAGGGCGCGATTGAAGCCGTTGTCGCGCTGCCCGCACACATTTTCCCGCTGAGCGACGCCGCCGTGATGTTGTGGGTGGTTCGTCGCCCCGCCCCTGGCCCCCACCGAATCCTGTTCGTCGATGCCAGAGCCATGAGCGGCAAGGACCAGGCCGGCCCGGTCTTGTCCAGGGAAGCCGTTGAGTCGATTCCAAAGCTGTTCACCGACCGGCTCCGCCTGCCCGAAGGTGAGCGGATCGAGTTGGCGGGCGGCGGCAGCGCGATCGTGGCAGGTGCGGACGCGCTTCGCGACACGGGTCATTCGCTGCACCCATCGGACTACCTGAAGGGCACGCGCGGGGCCGCGCGCTCCGCGCGGTCGGAGGACACCGCGGTCAGCCTCGCCGAGCTGGCTGACATGCGATCGCGGGTGAGCACGGCCGACTCCCGAGTCGAGGAGCTGCGGACTCTGCCCCTTACCAGGCCCTCAAGCGGTTTGCCCTCGGGCTGGCGGCGGCTCGCCCTGGAAGACATCTGCCTGATCCAGGCCGGGCCGTCCTATTCACGGCTCGGAACAGACGATCGCACCAAGGACGGCCCGGTACCTGTCGTGATGCCACGGCATCTGCGCGACCGTCGCATCGTCGCCACCGGAGCGGAATGCGTCAGCGAGGAACTCGCGCGAAAGCTCGCGAAGTTCCGGCTCTCCCCGTACGACATCCTCTGCGTCCGATCAGGGGCCATGACCGAACCGGCACTCGTCGAAACGAACCAGGACGGCTGGCTCTTCGGAGCCAACCTCTTCCGGCTACGCCGGATTGGCGCTGAGACGGTGGACCCGTGGTACCTGCTGGGTTTCCTGTCACTGGCCACCGTGCGGGAGTGGATCGAGGACAGATCGACCGGCACGGCCGTCCCTTTCATCACCGGCCAGACCCTCGGCCGGCTCATGGTGAGCATTCCTCCGATCGACGAGCAACGCGGGATCGGCGCGAGCCTCCGGGCGCTGGACGATCAAATCGCGGCGCATCGAAACTTCGCGCGCGCCTCCGAACAGGCGCGGGCGACACTGGCAGAACAGTTGATGGAAGGCGTCGTGACTCTTCCATGACCGCCGACGAGGCCAGAGATGACACGACGAGCGGCAAGGTCGACGCTCCGGCAACGGGCCTGGGCACAGCGCTTAGAGGGCTCGTCCCCCCAGTGTCGGGATTCGGCCTCCCCATCGGTTGCGGCTTGTTCGGCGCGCCATCGTGGGTCGTGTGCGTTCTGGGCGCACTCGGGTTCGCTGTCTTCGCCCTGCAGATCGTCTTCCCCCAGGAATCCGCCGACCGCTTGGCCTGGTGGCGCGACCGTCGCCGCTCACGTGAGCGCGTCGCCGCCCGGCGGGCGGAGGCGGCCAGGAGTGAAGACGACCGACCGTGGTGAGCCAGGTCCCACTCCGCTAGTCGTCGCCCTCGACGCGCATCACGCTGGCGACCGCGCGGACGATCTCCAGGTCGCGAAGGCGCTCGATGGTGGCCGACAGCGCGCCGTCGGGCGCCCGGTGGGTGACGATGACGAGCTGCGCCTCTTCGCCGTGCCCCTCCTGGCGCACGGCCTGGATCGACACGTCGTTCTCGGCGAACTCGTCGGCGACGCGGGCCAGCACGCCGGAGCGGTCGGCGACGTCCAGCGCCACGTGGTAGCGGGTGATCGTGTCGGCCATCGGGAGCACGGGCAGTTCGGCGTAGGTCGACTCCGCCGGCCCGCGGGTGCCGTGCACGCGGTTGCGGGCGACCGCGACGATGTCGCCGAGCACGGCGCTCGCGGTCGGCGCCCCGCCGGCGCCCGCGCCGTAGAACATCAGCGAACCGGCCGACTCGGCCTCCACGAACACGGCGTTGTACGCCTCACGGACGCTCGCCAGCGGATGCGAGCGCGGGATCATCACCGGGTGCACGCGGACCGACACGCCGCGACCGGCGCGGTGCTCCGCCGACGGCACGCGCTCGCAGATCGCCAGGAGCTTGACCACGCAGTTCATCGCCTTGGCGCTGGCGATGTCGGCGGAGGTCACGTCGGCGATGCCCTCGCGGTGCACCCCGGCGGCGGTGACACGTGTGTGGAAGGCGAGCTGGGCCAGGATCGCGGCCTTGGCCGCCGCGTCGAAGCCCTCGACGTCGGCGGTCGGGTCCGCCTCGGCGTAGCCGAGCGCCTGCGCCTCGTTCAGGGCCTCGGCGAACCCGGCCCCGGAGGTGTCCATCTGGTCGAGGATGTAGTTGGTCGTGCCGTTGACGATGCCCATGACCCGGTGGACGTGATCGCCGACCAGCGACTCGCGCAGCGGGCGCAGCAGCGGGATCGCCCCGGCGACGGAGGCCTCGTAGTAGATGTCGGCGCCGTACTCCCGTGCCGCGCCGAACAGCGTGGCGCCGTCCTCGGCCAGCAGCGCCTTGTTCGCCGTGACGACCGACTTTCCGGCCTTCATGGCCGCCAGGAGGAGCCCGCGCGCGGGCTCGAGCCCGCCGATCACCTCCACCACGATGTCCACGTCGTCGCTGGTCACCAGGCTCACGGCGTCGGTGGTGAGCAGCTCGGCCGGGACGCTCTCACGGCGCTTGTCGAGCCGCCGCACCGCGATCCCGGCCAGCTCCAGCGGGACGCCGACACGAGCCGCGAGGTCGTCGGCCTGCTCACGCAACAGCCGCACGACCTCGGTACCGACGGTGCCGCACCCGAGCAGTGCGATCCTCAATGTCACGGCGAGACCTCCAGGCGCAACAGATCCTCCTCGGTCTCGCGGCGGAGGATGAGCCGGGACCGTCCGTCGCGTACGGCCGCGACCGCCGGCTTCGGCACGTGGTTGTAGTTGTTGGCGAGTGAGCGGCAGTACGCGCCGGTGGCCGCCACCGCGACGAGGTCGCCGGGGGCGAGGTCCTCCGGCAGCCACAGGTCGCGTACGACCATGTCGCCGCTCTCGCAGTGCTTGCCGACGAGGCGGCTGAGCATCGGGGCCGCGTCGGAGCGCCGCGAGGCGAGCACGCTGGTGTACTCCGCGCCGTACAGCGCGGTGCGAATGTTGTCGCTCATGCCGCCGTCGACCGAGACGTACGTGCGGAGGCCGTCGAGCGGCTTGACCGTGCCGACCTCGTACAGCGTGATGCCGCCGGGCCCGGCGATCGTACGGCCCGGCTCGACGGTCAGCCGCGGCACCGTCAGGCCCCGCTCCCGGCAGTTACGGTCGATGATGCCGCGCAGGTTGTCGGCGATGTGCTTGGGGTCGAGAGGGTCGTCACCCTCCAGGTAGGCGATGCCGTAACCGCCGCCGAGGTCCAGCTCGGGCAGCTCGGCGCCGTGCTCGTCGCGGATCGCGACCAGGAGGTCCACGACGCGGTGGGCGGCCAGTTCGAAGCCGTCGGTATCGAAGATCTGCGAGCCGATGTGGGAGTGCAGGCCGACGAGCTCCAGCGAGTCGATGTCCTGGACGCGGCGGGCCGCCTCCAGCGCGGTCTCCCGGGCGAACCCGAACTTCTGGTCGTCGTGCGCGGTGGCGATGAACTCGTGCGTGTGCGCCTCGACCCCCGTGGTGACGCGGATCATCACCTTGGGCCGTACGTGCCGCTCCTTGGCGAGGTAGCCCAGCCGCGCGATCTCCTCGTAGGAGTCGACCACGATGTGACCCACACCGGCGTCGAGGGCACGCGAGAGCTCGCCGATGGACTTGTTGTTGCCGTGAAAGGTGATGCGCTCGACCGGGAACCCGGCGTGCAGCGCGATCGCGAGCTCGCCCCCCGTGCAGACGTCCAGGCCCAGCCCCTCTTCGGCCACCCAGCGGGCGATCTCCGTACTCAGGAAGGCCTTGCCGGCGTAGTAGACGTCGCCGTCGCTGAAGGCGCCGGCGAACTCGCGGCACCGGGACCGGAAGTCCTCTTCGTCGTAGACGTAGAGCGGGGTGCCGTACTCCCCCGCGAGGTCACGGACGTCCACCCCGCCGATCGTCAGGGCGCCGTCGTCGCGCCGCGCGCTGCGCGGCCAGACACCGGCCGCGAGCGCGTTGAGGTCGCGCGGCGGGGGCAGCGGGTGGTCCTCGGGCAGCACGTCGGCATGCCGTGGACCGGCCGGGTGCACTCGACTCATGATCTCTCCGTAACGCTCACAGACGGGCGGTCGTTCATCGGCGGGCGGTCGCTCACAGGACGGTCGTTCATCGGCGGGCGGTCGCTCACAGGACGGTCGTTCATCGGCGGGTGGTCGCTCACAGGCGATCGTCCGGCATTTCCCCGAGCATCCGCAGGCCGTTTCCCAGCACGATCCGCACCGCACGGGCCAGACCCAGCCGCGCGGTGTGCCGGGTGCCGATGGGCTCGTCACCCCTGGGCAGCGCGGGACACTGCTCATGGACGTCGTGGTAGGCGTCGGCGATCCGTTCGAGGTGCCGGGTGAAGGGGCGCGGGTCGTCCTGCCGCGCCGCCTGCTCCGCCCGTCCGGGAAAGTCGGCGAGGAGCCCGATCAGCAGCCGCTCGCGAGGGTCGTCCAGCGGACCTTCCGCCTCACGCAGCCCGAGGTCGGCGGCGTGCCGCCGGATCCCGCAGGCGCGTGCGTACGCGAACCGTACGCGGAAGCCGGGGTTGTCGAAGGTCAGCGGCCGCGTGGGCCAGCGTTCGGCCGGCGGAACGGCCATCAGACCGTACGACTCATCGATCCGGGTGGTGAGCGGCGTGTCCATGGTGATCGTGAGAAAGCCGGGGCCGGTCGTCCTGGCGGTACGGACCCCCGGCCGCTTGGCGAGATGCTTGGCGAGGACCGCCGCCACCTCAGGTGCGGACCGCCCCGCGGCCCTGGCGAGCCGTAGCGGAAGCGGCGTGGCGTAGTCCCCCGTGGCGGTCGCCTCGACCGGCGCCTTCTCCGGAATGGGCACGCTGATGTCGCCATCGGCGACCGCGTCACGTACGGCGGCGATGACGGCACTGCTCAACTCACCCGGGTTCACGTGCGCGAGGCTACCCGGGGTCACACGTACGAGACTATCTGACCAGCATGTGGACTGGAGAGGACCAAGAGATCAACCGGCGTCATTCGCGTCGTCCGGGCTGGGACCGGCACCGGCCAGCTCACGAACGGTACGGATCAGCTCGGACGGATCGAACGGCTTGGTGACGTAGGCGTCCACCCCGATCTCGTGCCCCCGCCGAATGTCATGCTCCTGCGCCCGTGCCGTGATCATCACGACCCTGATGCCCCGCGTGCCGGGATCCTCCCGAAGCTTCACCGCGGTGACCCAGCCGTCGAGCCGGGGCATCATGATGTCGAGCGTGATCACGTCGGGATCGACCTCGCGCACCTTATCCAAGCAGTCCTGACCGTCGACAGCCGTCGCCACCTCGAACCCCTCCAGTTGGAGGTTCACGGCGATGAGCTGCCGGATCACCTCGTCGTCATCGACGACCAGCACGCGTCCAAGGGTCACGGCCGCAAAGCTAGCGGTTCGACCACCCGGGACACGCGGAGAACGACAACGTGCGGCATCATCGTTATCGGGGGGACGACCGACCGAAACCACCGCGTAGCCAACGACCACCCCACCGATCCGGCTGCCTGGCATCGAACCGCGCCTCACCCCCGGGACCGGCGCGAGCGGTACCGGGATGCTGGTAATCTCTAGGCGTCTTGAGCCCCCTTAGCTCAGGGGATAGAGCACCGGCCTCCGGAGCCGGGTGCGCAGGTTCGAATCCTGCAGGGGGCGCCGTTTGACCCAGGGGGGCGACCCCCTGGAACCCCCGCTGTGAGGGGCTCCGCTCCCCCACGCCCCCCACGGGTTGCTGCCGCAAAAGGGTTTACGCTCCCGATCTGCACGCACCCGGTCATGCTCAGCAAGTCGTTCGCTGGGACACGCTTGTCACTAGAAACCCTTACACCACTTCCGTGGACGCAATCCTCGTTCGTCGTGGCCGTCGAGGCACTGGGCGCACGGGTATTACAGGATCTCGGTCGCGTGCCCGCAACTTTCCTATAGGCCAGGACCATCAACCATCTGCCCGCCTCGGTTCCTCAGTCGTACCCGGCTCATCAGGAGGCGGCGCATGGCGCCGTAGCTGCATTCGAACCGGTCGGCGACCTGGCGAATACTCCACCCTTGCTCATACAGCCGTACCGCGTCCTCGACCAGGACCTCATGGTCGTCCGATGCTTCGCTGTCAAGGATCTTGCGAATGCCGGCTGGGTGGTAACGCCGGTGACCGCCGGGGGTAAACACCGGTGCGAGTCTGCCTTCACGTGCCCATCGGGCGATCGTCGTGGTCCGGACACCGAACAGTTCCGCGACCTCGCGCGGGCGCAATGGCGGTTCGTCGTTGAGGCGCTGCCGGCTGAGAGGGTGGGGAGAAGACATCGTGATACGCCGATCCTGTTTTTCGGCGTGGGGAGAGGTGTGGGGAGAGAGGTGGAGCTCGGTCCTGAGGGCGCCGTATCGCCGCGGCCATCGACTCCGGTTCGGAGGGGTTACCGGTGGAGGCCGCAGCGCACTCAGGACCGAGACATCTATCGGGGGGCCGCCATCACGCGATGCGCCGGCGGATGATCGAGGGCCCGTTCAGGGCATGAGGGTCTGTCTGTCCTCGGGCGTCAGCTCGACGCCGGTACGGGATATGACGACGTGAATGGTCTTGCCGTGCTCGGCCTGTTCCACCCAGGTCATCGCGGCCAGCGCCTTGATGATCGGGATGCCCCGCCCCGAACCCGCCAACGGCCCACGATGAGCCTCCCTGGGCAACGCCGGAGCAGTATCGACCGCATGCAGATGCGTCCACCGGTCATGGACGCCGACACCGAGGTGAACCGGCCGCGCACCATCGGAGGCGGGGGCGAGTTTGGCGACCTCGCGGACGGCGTTGGTGATCAGCTCCGAGACCACCAGGACCACGTCACCGACATGCTCGGCATCGACGTCGGCGACCTCGGCGAGCGCACTCTCAGTGAAGCGACGCGCCCACGACACCGACTCCGGAGCCGCCGGGAACGACCGCCAGCACGGGCCCGCCATCGGACCCACAACCAGACGCCCCGTCTCCAGCGTCCCCGCCAGAACAGACGCGATCAACGTCTCACGTGATTTCTCCGTCATGACCTGTGCACCCCCCGAACAAGTACTCGGCCGGGCGATGACCTCGAACCCAGACCGCTGGCCGTCCGCTCCGGCACGCCCTACGGGCGTGCGGCATGGGCGCCGGTCCCTCCGGCCGTGCCGATCGGGCGGCCCAGCGGACGAAGAACCCACCGCGGATTCTCTTCAGCCTCATCAGCTCCCGATCGCTTTCGTGGGACCGGCGCAGGGCCGCCGGCTGACTCGCATTCGCTCGCCCTACGGGGTGGCCTTCGGCAGCCCCGCTCACCAGGTCACGGAGTGCTGTTCAAGCGCCTCCGGCGGGGGCACTTCCGGCTCCGGGATGGGAGTCACCACCGAGCACCGGTTGGTCAGTGGCTGAGGTGGAAGCCTGGTCATCCCGCCCGCCATCGACCCAGGACAAGCCGAGCAGACCAGGCCCCACGGAGGATGGGCCGACGGCAGACGGGATGACCAGGCGGGCGGTGGCTCATGACTGCGATCAATATTCCGTCGCGCACGATCCACGCCGACTGGATACTGATCGACATGGATACAAGGGCTCATGCAGATCAGTGGCTGGCGGGCTGGCACGCCCGCGATCTGGACGCCGTCATGGCGTGTTACTCCGATGACGTCGACTTCGCTGCGCCTACCGTTGTGACCCGCTGGGAGCGCCCGGACGGCCGATTGCGGGGCAAGGCCGAGTTGCGCCGTCACTTCGAGCGAGGCATGCACCTCGCGCCGGAGCTGACATTCACCGAAGAGGCGTTTTTGACCAGCCCAGGCGGCTACGCCCTGTTCTACCGGCGCGAGAACGGCAACCGCGCGCTGGACGTGGTCGAGCTGGACCAGCACGGGCACGCCGCCCGGGTCCGAGCGTTCTATGAGCAAGCACAGCAATAGAAACCGCCCGCCCATACGCCGACGGCAGTGATGGTCCTGCGTGGCGTGCGGACGCCATTGAGCCGTCTCCCGACCGCGCCCCAGCATGCCATTAGCGTGCCAGTTACGGCGGTGATCAAGGGGAAGACAGGGGGACTAGCGGATCATGGAACGACGAAGCCCCCCACGCACGTCTCCGCAGGTGGGGGGCTGTTTGATCAGGTGGTGGCGGGTCCAGGATTCGAACCTGGGTAGGCTAAGCCGACGGATTTACAGTCCACGTGATGTCATATGCCCGTGTCCGCCTCGTCCCCCAGGTCCACCGGCCCCTCGATGGACGCGACCTCGCGAGCGGGCACTTTTGCCAGCACCGCGATCGCGACGCTCCCGGGGACACGACTAGGGTTAGCCACCTCGATGTGCTGCTCTTCCTCGGGCGAGGCGCTGATGAACGCACAGAACAGGTACTGACCAGTTTCCTCGGTGTAGGTGTGGGCCCAGACCTCCAGGGTCGACCCGCTCTTCAAGGTCACGAACCAGCGGCCCGGCGGCCCGGCAGCGCATTCCACGGCCGGAGCATAGCTCCCCCCGCCACTACGTTCTGCCGCTCAGGGGCGTGTGGACGACACGGTGACATGCCCGTACGGATCCGTCACGCCCCTGGGAGCCAGTGTGAAAGCCACCGACCCCGCACCGGTGCGAACCGGACTGCGCAATATACGCGGCACGGCACTCCCCACGGCAGGTCTCCGTACCCCGCCCGGCCGCAGGTCAGGCTCACAATCGGGCCGAGGTACAGCACCGCCCTCCGGAGCCGGGTGCGCAGGTTCGAATCCTGCAGGGGGCGCCGTTTGACCCAGGGGGCGACCCCCTGGAACCCCCGCTGTGAGGGGCTCCGCCCCCCACGCCCCCACGGGTTGCTGCCGGAAGAGGGTTTACGCTCCCGATCGGCACACACTCGGTCATCCTCAGCAAGTCGTTCGCTGCTGGGCGGACCGCTTGTCACTACAAACCCTTACACCACTTCCGTCGGACGCAATCCTCGTTCGTTGTGGCCGTCGAGGCCTACGGCCGTGCCGATCGGGCGGCCTGCCCAGCCATATCGCCCGCATCAGATCCGGTAGCCGTATCCAACCGACTGATCGTGCATCCGCTGGAACCGTTCGGGATCGGCCGCGGCGATCCGTCGCGCCTGTTCCAGGAGCCCGGTGAACTCCGCCGGATAGCATTCGAGCTCGTTGGGAAACGCGGTCTGCAACAGACGCCGCCCCTCGGCATCGTCGCATTCGACGAAGGCGGTCAGGCAGACCTGCCAGAACCTTGGCCACAGGTCGCCGACCGCATCGATTCCGCCGGCTCGTGGCGGCAGGTGACGCGCCACGTAGCTCTGAAGCTCCGCAGATGACCGTGCGCCTTCCGCATAGGCGGACCGGAACAGAACGGATTCCTGCGGGTGCCGCCAGTGCTGGACAAAGTAGGCAGCTTGAGCGGCCCTCACCCGCCGCTCGCAAGGTCCCTCGCTCACTGCGTCGATCAGCTGCTCCAAAACGACACGGCGACCGATCGCAGCGATGAGCGGCGCGATCAACTGGTCAGTGACGCTGTCTTCAAGGAGGATCGCCTCAAAGATCGTGGCGGACAGCCGCGCCGTCAGCTCGGGCTGCTCGGCCAATGCCCGGCCTAACCGAAGACGCGTCACCTCGATCCGCTCGTAGCGTCGCTGGTCGGCGTCGTCCTCAGCCGTGGCCACCCGTGGCGGGAGTGGCCAATCCGGGCAGGCATGACCGAGCAACGCGTCGATGACGTCTTGCAGCTCCTCACTGAACACGGCGAGAGCCTACGGAACCACAGCGCCGCCGCACCATGTCGGTCATTGATGCCTCCGGCGGGGGCCTCAGGCTCCGGGATGGGCGGCCTTTAGGGGTTGAGCTAGGTGGGCGGTTGAGGTGGAAGCCTGGTCATCCCGTCCGCCTTCGTCCCAGGACAGACCGAGCAGACCAGCCCCCACGGAGGGTGGGACAACGGCAGACGGGATGACCAGGCGGAGGCGCAAGCGTGGGCGTGGCCAGATCAATTGCAGAGCGGCTAGGGTCAGCGGTCCATGGATGCGGATGTGCTGGACGCAATCGAGGCTGTGGACTGGTCTGTTGTGCCCGGACGTCGTCAGCCCGACCTGAGGGAACTCGGGGTCGAGTGCGGCCCATCAAGGCAACTCCCTTACACGGTTTGGTACAGCCCGGAGCGCGTAGCCGATGGCCTTCGTGATCTGGCGGGCGCCACCAGTAACCTCCAAGCCGCTTTGGCTGCGAGTCGGCTGAGGGGCGGAGGAATCCTCCATGACCACAGCGGTGCTGTCTTCCCCGCTGCGGTCGTCGCGGCTCCTATCCTCTTGGACATCGCCGAACATGGTCATCCCAAGGCTAGGGCCGCCTGCCTGAGCTTGCTCAGAGAGTCCCTCGAGCTTTACCCCCTCGCCGACTACACCAGGATCGATACCATTTCTGCGGATGGCGTTCCGCTCTGCTGTGCCATAGCCGAACACGTCCGCACTCGGCGCGATGCTCTCTCCGCCCAAGGCCCTGGAGCCAAATCGCTACTTGCCGAGGCAGCTCAGCACTGGCGGTTCCAGGTTGATGATGTTGTCATCGAGCACGGCGATGTGGCTGTCTTCGGTGTTCTCCACGGCGCGTTCCCAGACGGCCGTCAGCCAGCGGAAGTACATGATGCACATCGCGACATCGGGCTCACAGACGTAGTCCTCGAAATCCCTCCGGAATACGACTCGCCCGAAGCGTGCTTACGCCTCATTGACGTTCCAGCCGATCGCGTTCGCGCAGGCGCGGTGCTGTACCCCGCAGTCTGCGGCGAGCGCGTGCACTAAGGATGGCGCCGTCCATGCCATTCGGTCCGACAGCGACGGCAGCGGTGACGGCAACACCGGCAGACGACGCCGGATGTTCGGCCTGGCGCCGATCACTGGGTGCCTCTGCATATGGGCCCCCTACGAGGCCATCGCCGTCCCAGCGGGTGACGCGGCGGGGACGGGGAACCGCGGACCGTCGATGGTCGAGGCGCTGCGTCAGGGCCGGGGTGCCTGCCCAGGCTGCGAATTCTCGCAGCCTGGGCAGGGCGGTGCGCCGCCGGCGCATAATGAATCGGAGGTTGCGGTCCAGTGGTGGACCTCGGCGTGCTCAGTGGTCTTGGCGCATCTCGGCGTTGAGCCGTTGTGCTTCTTGGAGTTGGTCTTCCAGGATGATGATGCGGCAAGCGGCGTCCAAGCCGATGCCCTCATCAACAAGTTCGCGGGCACGGGCGGCCAGGCGGAGCTGGTAGCGGGAGTAGCGGCGGTGACCACCGGCCGAGCGTTGCGGCGTGATCAGTTTCGCCTCGTCCAGGCTGCGCAGGAATCCCGGCGTCGTGCCGAGCATCTCCGCGGCACGGCCCATGGTGTAGGCGGGGTAGTCCTCGTCATCGAATTTGTCGGTCTTCTTGTCGGACATGGGCTGCTGGGCTGGATCCATCCGCACCTTCCACATCATGAGGGCCCCGGTGCCGTAGCACCGGGGCCCAGGGTTTAGGAATCAACACCATCTACCGGCGATGACGCCGGCTTGTCGTATCCGCACCAATGGCCTGAAGCGGCAGATAGTGCGGGGATCGCGTAAGCGTGACCGAAGACCACCTCTCGTTCGGATGGGACTGCGGTACCCGCCCGGCGAAACACAGCCAGTAGCGGGCGATCCGACGGCGTATGACCCTCCCCTTCTCCTCTGATCTTTCTCTTACCTTTCCTTCGGCCGCGACCTTCTGGGACCTGCGAACCTCGCCCCAGCGCGTCCAACGGCCCTCGTCACCGCCCGGAGCCACCTACCGTTACTCGGCCCCGACGCACCTGACGTCCTGCTCTTCATCTCACGGGCAGTTCGTCATCTCCCGTGCCTCTGCGATGTTCTCTTCACTTGCGACACCAGGAACACTACCCAGCCGCACAACGAATGTCTACCTCCGTCACAGCAGATTTTCTCGTTCAGGAAGTCAAGACACACGACTCCAGGGCAGGGACTCGGGAGCCGGCGGTCCCTACGCGCAAACCAACCCGCCGACGATCGCTCCGACGGCGACGGGTCAGCCGCGTGAATCGCCCGCCGTCCATCGCCGAGGGACGCCAACGCGGACACAAGTGGCGTTCTGACGTGGTGCCACTTCTCAGCAGCACCGCCGCCCGCACGTCGCAGACGACACCGACATCCCGATCCGCCCGCCGCGACAACCGCTACATCCCGTCAGGCGAGATGGCGCCGGCATCCTCGGCCGGCGGCCGCCCGTTCTTGCGCCTGGCCCCGCGACCAGCCCGGACGCATACCCCAGATCCGCTCACGCGGTTCGGAACGCGCGAACCGACCCGCGCCGCGCATGCACCCGATCCAGCTCTGCCAGAACCGCATCGACTGCCACGCAGGCTCCGTCAGCGTGCATGCCTTGCGCTCGCAAGGCTCACGATCTTCGCGTTATTCGTTTTCAGGGGTATGTCGGACGTCCGTCCTCGTCGGCGGACTGGCGACCCCGCTTGCGTGTTCCATCTACCGATGGTAGGTTCAGACGGTTGCAGTTGTGGTTCCCATAGACTTTATGTGCGCCTGCTGGTACTCACCTCAGGCGCCTTTTTTGTTTCACCGGAGTCATCCGGGGGGGTCATTACAGCGACGCGAGGCTCGCAGAGTGCGGGCTCCGTCAACGCCCCCGGAAGGAACAGACATGGCTACCGGCACGGTTAAGTGGTTCAACGCAGAAAAAGGCTTCGGTTTCATCGAGCAGGACAGCGGCGGCGCCGATGTCTTCGCCCACTTCTCCAACATCGCGGCTCAGGGCTTCCGCGAGCTGCAAGAGGGCCAGAGGGTCAAGTTCGATATCACGCAGGGCCAGAAAGGCCTCCAGGCGGAGAACATTCTTTCTGTCTGAATAATCACGCGGTATATCGCAGGGCCCGTACGGGACGTTCCGGGCTCTGCCTGCTGGCCTGGTGGTTTTCGTTCCCAGATAACGACGGCTGTCATCCGGGGTGCGGCCCTTTGGCGGAAATCCGCCACACGGATGCCGCAGGCTGGTGCAGGCCAGCTGAGTCCGGCCTTCAGACGCCCTTCCGCGAAGGGGCATCAGCCGTCTTCATGCCGTTCCCCTGCGGCTTCGGCGCTTGCTTCGCGGCTCACTCACTTCGGTTCGTTCTTGCGATCGCTTCAAGCCATGAGCTGCGAAGCCTTCCTCGAAACGGGCCGCTTCAGGAAGGCTTACGCATGACCCATCCCACCCGTCCGTCCCACCGTCGCTCCCCCCACTCCCGTACCAGGGCTTCGCGCCAACCGGCCACCCGGGGGCAAAGCGACTTCGCACCCCCCGTGAGTTCTACGCCTCCTCTCCCCCCGGCCACGTCGTTCGCCGAGCTGGAAATGCCGGCGGCCCTGCTGTCCACATTGACCCGGCAGGGCGTAACGGAACCGTTCCCCATCCAGGCCTCGACCCTGCCGGACGCGCTCAACGGCCGCGATGTCCTCGGCCGCGGCCGTACAGGATCCGGGAAGACCCTCGCATTCGGGCTGGCGATGCTCGCTCGAAGCGCCGGCCGACGCGCTGAGCCACGTAAACCGCTGGCCTTGGTACTCGTCCCCACCCGAGAACTGGCACAGCAGGTCACCGACGCCCTCACCCCCTACGCCAAGTCCGTCGGCCTTCGATCGGCCACCGTCGTCGGCGGCGTATCGATCTCACGACAGGCCGCCGCTCTCAAACACGGTGCGGAGATCCTGGTCGCCACCCCGGGACGGCTCGCGGATCTGATCAACCGAGGCGCCTGCAAGCTGGACCACGTACGCATCACCGTCTTGGACGAGGCGGATCAAATGGCCGACATGGGTTTCCTGCCGCAGGTCACCGCGCTGCTGGACCAGGTGGCCCCGGAGGGCCAGCGGATGCTGTTCTCCGCGACCCTGGACCGCAACGTCGACCGTCTGGTCCGCCGCTTCCTCACCGATCCGGTGACCCACTCGGTCGACCCGTCGGCGGGGGCGGTCACCACCATGAAACACCACCTGCTACAGGTCACGGAGGCGGACAAGCACGACACGACCGCACACATCGCCGCCCGCGATGGCCGCGTCATCATGTTCGTCGACATGAAGCATGCCGCCGACCGGCTGGTCCGCAAGCTCCTCACCGGAGGTATACGCGCCGCCGCACTGCACGGAGGCAAGTCCCAGCCGCAGCGTAACCGCACCCTGGAGCAGTTCCGCACCGGAGACGTCACCGTGCTGGTCGCCACCAACGTCGCCGCGCGCGGCATCCACCTCGATGGACTGGACCTGGTCGTCAACGTCGATCCGCCGGGCGACCACAAGGACTACCTGCACCGCGGCGGCCGCACCGCCCGCGCCGGCGAATCCGGCACCGTGGTCACCTTGGTCCTGCCCACCCAGCGCCGCGAAATGGACCGGATGATGGCCACCGCCGGCATCACGCCGCAGTCCACGCGAGTGCGGTCCGGCGATGCCGAACTCAGCCGCATCACCGGTGCCCGCACACCCTCCGGCATCCCCGTCACCTTGCCCTCTCCGACCACCACAGGCACCCGGAACGGCGGCTCCGCGCCGGGCCGTCGCCGCGCGAAGAACCGCCGCTCCCCGCGAGTCGCGGCAACCCGCACCGCCGGCTCCTGAAGACGTTCACCGAGCAGGCCACCGAGGAACTTCGCGCCGGCCCCTTGCCATCGCACCGGTCATAGCACCGCGGACGCCGGCGGGTCTACGTACCCGCCGCGGCCGCGGCTCCGGGCACGGCGTCGTTCACGGCGACACCGGCCATGGGGAGGGTGGTCTCAGGGGATGAAGATCACCGATGCCGCTCCACAGGCGCCGTTCATGCCACGATTTGGGGGATCAATGCCGTACACGTCCGGGCCGAAGACGACGTTCGAACTGCTCACCGAACTCGAGCCCGTCGTCGCAGCCGAGCTCGACCGCCATCTGGCCACGGCGAAGGAGTGGTTCCCGCACCAGTACGTGCCCTGGAGTCTCGGCCGCGATTTCGATGGCCCTTTGGACGGCGACCCATGGTCGCCCGAGGATTCCACCATCTCGCCGTCCGCGAAGGAAGCGCTGATCGTCAACCTCCTCACCGAGGACAACCTGCCCGGCTACCATCGCGAGATCTCCACCATCTTCGGGCGTGACGGCGCATGGGGTACCTGGGTGGACCGCTGGACGGCCGAGGAGAACCGGCACGGAATCGTCATCCGCGACTACCTGACCGTCACACGAGCCGTGGACCCGGTCGCGCTCGAACGGGCACGCATGAGGCACATGCAGGGCGGCTACCAAGCCGACCACGGCGACAAGATGCTCCACGGCCTCGCCTACGTCTCCTTCCAGGAACTCGCGACACGCGTCTCTCACCGCAACACCGGCAAGGCCTCAGGAGATCCCGTATGCGAGCGGTTGCTGGCACGCGTGGCCGCCGACGAGAACCTGCACATGCTCTTCTACCGCAACCTGCTCGCCGCGGCGTTCGAAATGTCCCCGAACGCGACAATGCGCGCCGTCACCGACGTTGTGACCAACTTCCAGATGCCCGGCCACACCATCGACGACTTCCTGCGTAAATCCGTCGCCATCGCACGCGCCGGCATCTACGACCTGCGCATCCACCTCGACGATGTCGTACTCCCCGTCCTGCGACAATGGCGGGTCTTCGAACTGGAAGATTTGAACGCCGACGGCGACAAGGCACGCCAGGAACTGTCAGAGTTCCTAGACCGGCTGAATACGGCGGCCACCCGATTCACCGAACGCCGAGCACGACGTGACTCGGAGGAGGAGCGCTCCAGCGCGCCCAAGCTCTGACCGCAGCGAGCGTTCGCCGTAGCCGGCCCCGCAGACCGCGTCGACCTCGGCGCTCATCAGCGCCTCGGCCAGGTGGTCTTGACCATCGCAGCAGTCCGGCTCATACGCCCCGATCTGCTCGGAAAACCAGGCTGCACGGTCCACACTGTCGCTGACAGCCATCGCGTTGGCCATCCGACCGTGAAGCGGCCGTCGATCACGAGCTGGCCGTCGCAAACATGCGAGTCGCGCCCCCTCGAACCTACGGGGTCGGAGGGTTTTTGCTTTGTGATTGGTAGTCGCGGGTGGGGTCGATGGTCAGTTCGCGGAGGAGTTCGCCGGTGGTGGCGGTGATGGGTGGTGAGCTCGGCGAGGCGTGCGCCGCACGAAAATAGGATCGGGGCGTTGACCTGCAGGTTCGCAGATAACGGGACCTCGATGACCTCCAAGCCGGTGACCGCGCTGCTGGCGGATCTGGACATCATCAAGTCCCGCTCTCGCCCGAAGGTGGGTAACGGCAACCCCTACAGCGTGGCGCAGTTCGAAACCTTGAAGTACTGCCCGGTGTTCCCGGAGAAGTTCGACTCGCTCGACGAGGTCGAGACGTTCTGCCATCATTCTTCGATTACTACAATCACCGGCATTACCACGCAGGGATCGGGCTGCACACGCCGTTCACCGTCCACATCGGCACCAGGCGATCCAGCATAAGCGAGCCGAGACGATCGAGGCGTTCCGTGTGGCCAACCCGCGACGGTTGCCCCGGACGCCCGCACCGCCCAAGATCCCCGAGGTCGCGTGGATCAACCGACCGACGAAGACGCGCTCCACCATCTTCCGCCGAAACTCCGGCGGATATGGCGGTCGTGACATCGGCACCTGTGAACTCCTCGCGGGACACACCAAGCTGTCCACAAGAGCCGGGCGACATCAGTCCACAAGACCAGGCCGACTTCAGGAGAGAGATCAGTCCCCCGGCGACCGGACGTTCGGGGTTAGTGTTCTCGGCGAGGTCGTGTCACGGTGCGAGCCGTCGCCGAAATGATCAACTGGAGATTTCTGGTGACCAGGTGGCTGCGCGCCCAGCCGCGTCACGGCCCGTGTGCCGGAACTGCGTGGTCCGAAATCGGCTCGGCATGAATCGGAGCCACTTAACGACGCAGTGTGTGCGACGAAGATCAGTGTTTCAGGAGGCCACCGGTTTCGTGTCAGGTGCCGCGTTGTGCAATGAGCGTCCGGGTGCAAGATGTAACCGTGATGCCTGAAGATTTGAACGCAGCGGAGAAGAGGCTTTGGACGGCGTTTCCTCGTGGGCAGTGGGTGGACCTGCGAGGCGAGCCAGAGCGGGTTGTTCGTGCCGCAGTGATCCAGGCGGCGTTGCTTGGCGCGTGCGAGACCGAGCCCGGTCACACTCCGGGCGTCAGGTTGCGCGGGGCGATGGTCACTGGTCGCCTAGACCTGATCAGTGCCACGGTTGAATCGGCGCTGGTGTGTGAATACTGCCAGTTTGACGAGCCGCTGCGCCTGGTAGAAGCCACTACTCGAACGGTGCGGCTGGTGCACAGTCGACTCGCGGGTTTCAATGGCGTCCGAATGCAGGTCGTAGGCATCTTGAACCTGAACGGCACGCTGATCGAACGTGGGCTCTGGCTGGATCAGGCGAGGGTGACCGGACAGGTCTCGCTGCGTGGCGCCACTACGCGGGCGGACGCGGAGGGTATCGCCATCGCGGCTCGCGGACTTACCGTCGACGGAGATGTGGCGATGTGCGACGGTTTCCTCGCCACCGGCTCTGTCCTGGTTCATCGGGCGCAGATCAACGGCGGGCTGGATTGCTTCAATGCCCGATTCTCCTACCCTGGAGCGGTTGCACTTGACCTAAGCCGCACTGTGATTGGTGCTGGAATTGGCGCGAATGAGCTGATCGCAGAAGGCGAGCTCCGAATGCGCGGCACGAGGGTCATGGCCAGTGTGCAACTCGCTGGAGCCCTCTTACAGAATCCGGGCGGCGACGCCTTAGGCGCCGGCGGGCTTGAGGTACGCGGCGGCTTGTGGTGCCGTGAAGGTTTCAGCGCTGTCGGCGGCGTACGCCTGGTCGGTTCGCAACTGGGAGCGAATGTGACCTTCACGGATGCGAAGCTGAGCCATCCGGGCGGCGTAGCGCTCAATCTCGACCACGCCGCCTTCGGCGATTTCGATGGCGCACGGCTAGAGGTCTCCGGTGGCACGATCAGCGTCAGCGGCGCGCGCGCAGCAGCTGGCGTAAACCTGGAAGAAGCCCGGCTTAACAGCGGCGCCGACAAATCATTCGTGCTCGAGAGCGCCGAGATTGGTGGCGGGCTGTTCTTCCGGCGACTACATGCCACTGGCGAGGTATGTGTCCAGACCAGCCGAATCAGCGGCCGAATCCTGCTGGAAGAAGCCAGGTTGGACAACGCATCTGCTACGGCCCTTCGGTTCTCAGGCATCCACGCTGACGCAAGCCTGTCCTGCGCCGGCATGCGCGTGCGTGGCGGCGTAAAGCTGACCGGCTCTCGCTGCGACCAGGGCATCGACCTCGACGGCGCCATCCTGGCGAGCGAACACCAGCCCGCTCTTGACGCCACCGCGATCACGACTACTGTCCTCTCACTGCGGCCTGCGGCACCAATCCGCGGCGAGGTCATCTTCCGACACGCTCGCATCGATCTGCTCCGTGATGACCCCACATACTGGCCCGAACGGCTCAGACTCGAAGAACTCACATACCAGGCCCTCGACCCGCGCCTTCCTGCACGGGAGCGGCTGGGCTGGCTTGCTCGCGACCCGGACGGCCCACAGCCCCAGCCGTACGAACAACTCGCCGCGCTTTACACGCGCCTGGGCCAGCCCGCCGAGGCAAGCAAGGTGATGTACGCAAGGGAACGCGATCAGCGCGCCGCCGAATCCGCGCTCAACCGGGTCTGGAGCATTCTGCAGGACGTTACCGTTGCCTACGGATACCATCCATGGCGCGCCCTCGCATGGCTGGCCGCGTTACTGACCGTAGGTAGCATTCTGTACGGCCTGATGCCCCCGGTACCGCTCAAACCTGGCGAGGCACCCCACTTCAACCCGGTGATCTATACCCTCGATCTTCTGCTACCCATCGTTGACATGGGACAGCAAAACGCCTTCAACCCCAGCGGCGCAGAGCAATGGTTCTCCTATGTCCTCATCACGGCGGGCTGGATCCTTGCTACCACCGTCGCCGCCGGCGTCGCTCGAGTCACCAGCCGTCGATGAATCCAGGCAGTTTTAGTGGAGGAGGCGGAAACCTGCTCGACCGTACATCTGCCTTTTGATCAGTTTGGTCTTGGTGTTGACGCCCTCGGTGGCGGACATGCTCGAGGTCCGCGCGACTTCACCATCGGCCGAGACCCGCAAGCTGCTCACCGAGCACCACGTCACAGTCCCCGCCACCACCATGAGGTTCACCACAGCCGCACAGCTGCGCGCCTTCCTGAACAGCCACGATATCCCCGGCCAGGGTGCAATCTCCGCATTGCCCGGCGGCCGCAGCGGACGGCGAAGATCGCATCGCTCCGCGGCCGGGACCGGTCCCAGGCCCGGGAAGATACTGTGCGATCGTCCAGTCGGGCGGAAGAAACCGCGGGTGACGGTTGATGAGTTCGTTCCGCAGGTGTTGCCGGGTTCCATGCGCGGCCTGGCGCCGGCGCTACTTCGCACTTCCGGCCACGAACTGCCGACCGCAGCCGGTTACACGCCGAGGTTCATCGGCTCCTCAAAGGGCCGGTCACATCTGCTGGAGTTCTACATCGTCGATTCGCCGACCACCGGCATCAACCGCGAAAACCCAGCCGGACTACGAGGGCACCGGATGTCTGACTACGCCCTGAAGCCGGTAGAGCGCATGGACCAATTGCGAGGCTATGTTGACGTGGCGTGTTGGCGAGGTGACCGACGGCCGGTACGCGGTGACCGGGGTGCACGAGCAGGGCGGTATGGGGGTGGTGTATCGGGTCCGGCACCTGGGGTGGGACATCGACCTTGCGGTCAAGAGTCCGCGACCGGACCTGTTCCGTAGTACGGAGGATCAACGGCTGTTCGTCGCCGAGGCGGAGACGTGGGTTTCGCTGGGGCTTCATCCGTACGTGTGCAACTGTTATTACGTCCGTGTTCTCGACGGGGTGCCCCGGGTGTTCGCCGAGTATGTCCCGGGCGGCAGCCTGCATGAGTGGATCCGCGACCGGCGCCTGTACGACGGTGCCCCGGCAGAGGTGCTGACCCGGATCCTGGACATCGCGATCCAGACCGCGTGGGGCCTCGACCATGCCCACAGCCACGGCCTGGTGCACCGGGATGTCAAGCCCGCCAACATCTTGCTCGACCTCGAGGACGGCGAGCAGGGCACGGTCACCGCGAAAATCACCGACTTCGGGCTTGCCCGAGCCCGGGCGATGGTGTCCACCATCAGCCCCGACGCGCCGCCCGGCGTCAGCGTTCCGGTATCCGGCGGCGATGGGATGACCCCGCGCTACGCCTCTCCCGAACAGGCGGCGGGCGAACGGGTCGGGCGCCGTACGGACATCTACAGCTTCGCGGTATCGGTTCTGGAGATGTGCGCCGGCGAGGTGACCTGGATGGCCGGGCCTGCCGCAGGCGCCGCGCTGGCCCGCTACCGCGCCGCCGACGCGGCAGGCGCCGTTGCCGTCCCGACGACCCTCGGCGACCTGCTTGAGCGGTGCCTCCGGCAGGATCCCGCCGACAGGCCGAGTTCCATGGCCGGCGTCGCCGCCGAGCTGATCGATATCTACCAGCGCGTCACGGGCCACACCTACCCACGCCCGCCGGCCGGCCCGGCCGACCTGCTCACCGACGAACTCAACAACCGGGCGGTGTCGCTGCTCGACCTCGACCGGCAGGCCGAGGCCGACCGTGCGTTCGCCCAGGCGCTGGCCGCCGATCCTCAGAACGCCCGGGCCATCTACAACGCCGGACTGGCCCGGTGGCGCCGCGGCGCCGTCACCGACGAAGCGCTCATCACCGAGATCGAGGCGACCCGCGCGGACACCGGCGATCCGTGGGAGGTGCGGTACGCGCTCGCCCAGATCCACCTGGAGCGCGGCGACCTCGGCACCGCCCGCGCGTTGCTCGACGCGCTGGCCGGGGAACGGCCGGATGAGCCGGAGGTGCTTCCCGCCCTGCGCATGATCCGGTCCGGTGAGATCGTCGACGCCCGCGCCGATCGCGGATGGCCGGTGCCCTGGCCGCTGCGCCCGCCCCCTGACGATCTCTGGCACGTCGACGAGCAGGAGGAACAGGTCGCGCTCGCCCTCACCCCCGACGGCCGGTTCATCGCGGCCGGCGGCTGGGACGGCCAGGTCCGCGTGTGGGATGTCCACAGCGGGCAGTGCATGTGGACGCTCAAGGGACACCACCGACCCGTGCACGCCGTCGACCTCACACCGGACGGGCGCTTCGCCGTCTCCGTCTGCGCGGACGAGAGCGTGCGCTTCTGGGCACTGGCCAAGAGCCGGTGGGGTGGTTCGCCCAAGGGCCGCCTTCTGTACGCCAGCCCCGATCCGCCGCCCTGGGACGGCAGCGACGGGCTCGGTGAGCTGGCGCTGCGCGTCGAGCACACGGCGATCCAGCTCACCGCCGATGGACGCTTCGCCCTTTATGCGGGCCTGGACCGCGCGTTCCAGGTCTGGGATGTCCACAGCGGACAGGTGAGGACGCTCGACGAGGCCGCGGCCGGGCGGTTGGTGGCGGTCAGTGCCGACGGCCGCCGGGCGCTGTCCATCGGCTGGCGCGGACGCGGAGACGTCCAGGAACGCCTTACACGACTGTCCAATCTGTCCGGCGGGCGGGGAGTCGAGGGGGAACGCGTCGTACGCGTGTGGGATCTGGCCGACGGCCGGTGCCGGTGGGAGCTGACCGGCGACGAGTCCGCGGTGACCGCCCTGTGTCTCAGCGCCGACGGCCGTTACGCGGCCACCGGATGCCACGGCGGGACGATTCGTGTCTGGGACCTCGACGATGGTCGCTGCGTGCACGTCCTGACGGGCGGGACCACGCCCGGCACCCTGTCCCTCGACGCCGACGCGCGGTTCCTGCTGTCCGGCACTCGCTACTCCGATGGCGTCCAGGTGTGGGAGCTGGACCACGGCCGATGCCTGCGGACCTTCCAGGCACACCCGGGCGGAACGACCGTGGTCCGGCTGGACGCCGACACCCGGTCCGCGCTGTCGGCCGGCCAGGACCGGACGGTCCGGCGATGGCGGCTGCCCGACGGGTATCGCGCCGCGCCGATGCTGAGCCGGCCACGCCGGCACGTCGAGCTGAGCCGGCTGGGCGGGCAGGTGGACGCGCTGATCGGCGAGGCGGACCGGGCGATGGCGGCCGAGCGTTTCCCGGCGGCGCTCGATCTGCTCCGGCAGGCGCGCGCGGTCGAGGCGCACGAGCGGGCGCCACGCGTCATGTCCGCTTGGTGGCGGCTGGGCCGCCGCGCCGTGCGTACGGGTCTGCGGGCGGCCTGGTCGTCGCGGGCCTGGCACGTCGGCGAGACGAGCGCGGTCGACCTGTCCGGCGACGGCCGGATCGCGGTGTCCGGCGGCCGCGACGGGACGGTCCGGCTGTGGGACGTCGAGAGCGGCGATGGTCTGCGGGTTCTCGAGGGCCACGAGGGCGCGGTGCGGTCGGTCCGCCTGAGCGCCGACGGACGGCGGCTGCTGTCCTCGAGCCAGGACGGTGAGGTCCGGCTGTGGGAGGTCGACACCGGCGCCTGCCGGCAGGTCCTGACCGTCGACGCCCGTGTGTTCTCAGGCGACGCGTTGTCGGTGCGGTTCGGTGCGGACGACCGGCGGGTCGTGGTCGCGGGCCCGGACGCCACGATCCGGATGTGGGATCCGCACACCGGCGGCCCGCCGCGAGTGGTGCGGACCCTGTACGGCGCTCACATCAAGGAGGTGGACCTCGGTGACGATGGCGGTCTCGCCGCGGTCCGCATGAGCAGTCAGGTGGTGTTGTGGGACCTGAACCGCGGCCACGTCGTGCACCACCTCAAAGGCAGGTCTGTACTCACGGACCGGGCGGCGGCGCTCAGCGCCGACGGACGTCTCGCGCTGGTCGGTGACTTCGATGGGGGCATCCGGGTGCATGACACCTCGAGCGGAGGGGTCATACGGACCTTCGACGGGCCGGCGCAGGGCGGGTTCCACACCGTCCGGATGACCGCTGACGGGCGCTTCGCGGTCTCCGGCGGCTACCGGTCGTACATGGCGCTGTGGGACGTCCGCAGCGGCCGGTGCCTCCGGGTCCTCGACGGCCACGAGCGGGGCGTGCACCGCGTCGTGCTCACCCCCGACGGCCGCTTCGTTCTGGCCGGGCACGAGGATGGGCTGCGGCTGTGGGAGCTCGACTGGGAGCTCGCCGCCCAGGAAGCGGCCGACTGGGACGACGGCGCGGCACCGTATCTCGACGCGTTTCTGCGCCGTCATGGTCCGCGGTGGACGGACACGGACGTCGACGGCCTGGTGCGCCGGCTCCAGGACGTCGGCTACGGCCGGCTGCGCGCCGACGGGGTGCGAGCCCACCTCGATCGCCGCGCCTCGGCTCGTCAGCGCGACGACAGGGCTCGATGACGGCCGGCGTCACGTTGCGGTTCGTCCAGGGGGCCGAAGGCACCGAGTGCGCGTAACGAGGGTCCGTCCGGCTGACCGTGCAGTCCCGAGTGGGGCTTGCCGGGAGCCATCGACAGATGAAAAGGCGGCATCCGTCACGCTTGTTCGCCAGACCCAGCGGTTCAGCGTGGCCACTGCCACTTGTGTCTTGCGGACGTCGTGGACACGGATGGCGTTGACGCCCGCCTGGGCCAGGAGCACGCTGAGCACAGCGGTGGGCAGGTCCCGTGCGCTGGCGGGGGCGCCCTGCGGCAGTAGTTCGGCGAGCATGCGTTTGCGGGAGACGCCCACCATGACGGGCAGGCCGAAACACGTCAGCTCATCGAGGTCGCGCAAGATGGTCCAGTTGTGCTCAGGCGTCTTCGCGAAGCCGAGGCCGGGGTCGATGACGATTCGGTCAGGGTGGATTCCGGCGTCGCATGCGGCCTGCACGCGCTGCCGCAGTTCTCCGGCGACCTCGGCGACGGCGTCGGCGTAGACCGCATGAGATTGCATGGTGGCGGGCGTGCCTCGGATGTGGCCGAGGACGACCTGGCAATCCTCCTGGGCGAGCGCGCCGAGCATGACGGGGTCGGCGAGGCCGCCGGAGACGTCGTTGATGATGCTCGCGCCGGCGTGGATGGCTGCGACAGCGGTTTGGGCGTGCATGGTGTCGACCGAGACGGTGATGCCCTGCGCGGTGAGCGCCTCCACGATCGGCAAGATGCGGTCTTGCTCGATGCCCGGGTCGACGGGAGGGGCGCCGGGACGGGTGGATTCCCCGCCGATGTCGACGATGTCGGCGCCGTCGCGGTGCAGTTCGAGGGCGTGCTGGAGGGCGGCGTCAGGACGGGTGTAGCGGCCGCCGTCGCTGAAGGAGTCGGGTGTGATGTTGAGGATGCCGACGATTTGGAGGGAATCGGTCGTGATGCGCGGTGTGGTCATCGCAGTTCCGCTGTTGGACGGCAGAGTGGCGATCGTCATTGGCCCGACTCCGTCAGGAGCCGGGGTGATCCGGTCGCCGATCTCGGCGATCCCAGGATGATCCAATTTAGAAACGATCAGCCGACCTTCCTCGGTGGTACGCGGTATCCGCAGGACGGTCGTCGCCGTGAGAGCTGTCAGGTGTGGCGGTGGCCTCGCGGCTCGGTGTCTTCCAGCGCCAGCATGACTTCGCGGAGGGCATCGGCCGCCCTACGGGCGACGTCGTCGGGCACCTTTCGGAGGACGTCGCTCTGCACGGCCGCGCAGGCACGCAGCGTGGCGCGTGTGGACTCGGCTCCGGCGTCGGTGAGGCGGACCCAGGAGCTACGCTTGTCGTTCGCATCCTGGTGCCGCTCGATGAGCCCGGCCTTCTGCAGCCGATTGAGCACGCCGCTCACGCCGCCCGAGGTCAGCAGCAGCCGGGCCTGAAGTTCGCGTGGCCGCAGCTGGTACGGCTCGCCTGCCGAGCGGAGGGCGGTGAGGACCCCGTAGTCCGCCAACGTCAGCTCCCGCGGCGCGAGGCAGTCGGCGAGGGCGCCTTCGATGAGGTCCGCCAGTCGGACCGCACGGCGGGTGAGCTCGAATTTTGTCTGGTCTATTTCGGGCCACTCTTCCCGCGCCGCATCCGTGAGGCTGTCGACCAGATCGTGCCCGGTCCGGGATTCGCTCACCATCGCCGGCCCACCCCTCTCTTTCCGGCGCCCACAGCCCGACAGTATGTGAACAATGAGCAACTCAAAAGCTATCCTCCTAGCTTTCGCCACGTCGCGCCGACACAGCGATGCGGGTCAATACACCTAGCGGCTGAAGACCACGGTGCGGTGCCCGTTGAGCAGCGTTCTGTTCTCGGCGTGCCAGCGGACGGCTCGTGCCAGCGCGAGGCACTCGTTGTCCCGGCCGAGAGCGGTGACTTCCTCGACGGTCATGGCGTGATCGACTCGGGCGACCTCCTGAGCGATGATCGGCCCCTCGTCCAGGTCGGCGGTCACGTAGTGGGCGGTCGCACCGACAAGCTTCACGCCACGGTCGTGCGCCTGGGAGTACGGCCTCGCGCCCTTGAAGCTCGGCAGCATGGAGTGGTGGATGTTGATGGCACGGCCCTCGAGTCGCTTGCACAGGTCGGTTGACAGGATCTGCATGTAGCGAGCGAGGACCACCAGCTCAACCTGCATTTCGTTGACGAGGTCGAGCAGCTCGGCCTCAGCCGCGGGCTTGGTCCGCGGGGTCACCGGGATGTGGTGGAACGGCACGTTGTAGCTGTCCGCCATGGCGCCCAGGTCCGGATGGTTGGAGACGACGGAGACGACATCGATGTTGAGATCGCCCGTGCCGGCGCGGTACAGCAAGTCGTTGAGGCAGTGACCGAACCTGCTGACCATGATGAGCACCCGCGGCTTGTGCGTGGCCGGGGCCAGCCGCCAGCTCATCGTGAACCGGTCGGCGATGGCGCCGAAGTCGCGGCGCAGGTCGTCCGGGTCGATCGCCCGCTCACCGATGGGCGTGAACTGCACGCGCATGAAGAAGGCGCCGCTCTCACGGTCGTCGAACTGCTGGCTCTCGACGATGTTGCAGCCTCGCTCGGCGAGGAAACCCGAGACCGCGTACACGATGCCGGGCTGGTCCGGACAGGACAGGGTGAGGATCAGGTCGCCGCTCGCGACGGCGGGAGCGGTGCTGGGCATGGCGATCACTTCGGTTCTGGAGAGGTGATGAGGGCATTGCGGGCGGCGGTCACCGTGTTGCGGACCAGCCAAACGTCGGTGACGGGACCTATGCCTCCTGGTACGGGGGTGACGGCGCGGGCCCTGTTGATGACGTCGTCGAAGTCGACGTCGCCGACCGTACGGGTGCGGCCGGAGGCAGGATCGAGCAGCGGGTTGATGCCGACGTCGAGCACGATGGCTCCTTCTTTGATGTGCTCGGACCTGATCAGCCCGGGCACGCCGGCCGCCACGATGAGCACGTCGGCGCGACGGGTGTGCCAGCCGAGCCGACCGGCACGGCTGGCCCAGACGTCGATCGACTCGACGGCGGCCTGCCGGTCGTAGGCGAGGGACACCGCGGGCTTGCCGACGTTGTTCGAGCGGCCGATGACGACGATGAGGGATCGGTGGTAGAAGTCGGCCCGGTCTTCGCCGGCTGCGTCCAGCCACCCGTCGAGCACATGGAAGATCGACGCGGCTGTGGACGGCAGGTAGCGCGGCCGGCCCAGTGCCAGCAGGCCGGCGTTGTCCGGGTGGACCGCCTCGATGTCCTTGACAGGGGACAGTGCCTGGAAGATGCCCGCCTCATCGAGGTGCGGCGGCAGCGGCCGAAGAATGAGCACGCCGCTGACCGATGCGTCCGCGTTGAGACGCGCGACCGTATCCCGGACCGCTTCCTGGGTGCTGTCCGCGGGCAAGCTGACCGCCTGGTGGGGAACCGCGAGCCGGCTCGTGATGCGTTCGATGCGGGTGACATAGGCCCGTGAGCCGTAGTCGTTCCCGACGGTCACGGTGGCCAGCCCGCAGCGGATGCCGTCGGCGGCCAGCGCCCGGGCTTCCGCGGCGACTTGTTCCTTCAGTGCGTCGGCCATCTTGCGGCCATCGATGATCGTTGCGGTCATGAGTATGTCCGTTCCGGAGCGGCGTTCGGTCCGCTGAGAGCAGCGTCGGCCAGCTTCCTGGCCCTGGCCGCGCTGTCCGCAGCCGCGGTGATCCGCCTGTCACCGGGGCGGGCGGCGAGGTTGTCCGCGACGAGCAGGGCCGCGCCGGCCGCGGCCGCGGCGGCGACCAGCGCGGTCGTGCATGCGTCGGAACGCAGGCGGGGGTTGCCGTCGAAGGCCAGCCGACGACCGAGGTCCGCGATTTCTTCGGCCAGCGAGGCGAGCTCACTGGGAACAGCGGCCGCAGCATCCAGCGCGGCGGTGATGGCCCGCCGGCGTGGCTCCGGGTCGGGGCTACGGGAAAGCCGGGTAGCACTTACATACTCGCGGTAAGCGTCGGTGTCGGCATCGGCCAGCCGCGCGGCGCGGGAACACAGCGCATCGGCCTGCTCGGCGAGCCCGCGCGGCAGTCTCTGGTCCGGTGAGCTTCGCTGCGCGTACCGGGCCGCCATGCCGGCCAGCGCCGCGGCCAGCGCGGCGGCGACCGCCGCGACCGCGCCCCCGCCCGGGGCCGGTTCGTCCTTGGCGACGGCGGCCAGAAGATCGGCGACGCTCAGCGGCAGAAGGCTCCTGTCCTCATTCATCGGGGCGGCTCCTCATGGCGATTCATGCCAGCGGGGTGGTGCTGATCGTGGCCCGCACCTCGGTTCGCACATGGCGTTCGATGTTGGCCTTGGCCGCTCCGCCGTCCGGCTCGCCCCAGATGACGGTCACTTCCCTGCCGTCGACGGCCTCGGCCTCGTCGATCATGGCGAGCGAGGACCAGTGCCCGATGCCGACGGTGTAGCCGGTGCGGTTGGAGATCCCGATGACGCCGTCGTCGGCCAGCACCCTGTCGTACTGGTAGGTGCCGTAGACGGCGTACGGAACACTCAGGTATCTGGCACGCCGGTCGCCGCCGAACAGGCTGCCGGCGAACACGCGCGCCACGTCGTCGTCGTTCCAGCGCAGCCAGACCTTGCGCCGGTGTGGCCGGCCCGCGAGCTCCTTCAGGGCGTCGCGCCCGATGAAGTCGTGGTCGAAGTTGATGATCCGGCCGTAGCCGAGGTCCCACGGTGTCGTGTAGTAGTCCTCGATGGCGGCCGAGTCGAAGCTGCCGACGAGGGACGTCGTCGCTTCGTAGCCGTCGGCCCTGAGGTACTGGCGGTAGGCCTTCATGGACCGCCCCGAGTACAGCGCGGGCACCGGTGTGCCGATCCACCCGGACTCCAGCGCTGTGGTGGAGTAGGCGATCGCCCCTCCCCGGGCCAGGCCGTGATCTTCGCCGGCGGCGAGCAGCGCCCGCAGGACCTGGGGGCCGTGCTCGGCCGGTCCCCACATCTCCAGCCCGGTCATCTCCTGGCCCGGGATGCCCGTCATGGTGTGGTTGAGCGCGCGGACCGGGCAACCGTCGATGGTGAACTCACCGATGTTGAAGAACTTGATGGCGGGCATGGACCCGCCGCTCGCCTGGGCGACGATCTTCAGGGCGTTCGGCCCCTGAAGCTGGTACCGGTAGATCTGACGCCCGGACAGGTTCTCCACGGTGCGCTCGTCCCGGCGCACCTCAACGTCGTAGCCGCCGGTCTCGGCGTGGAAGGCGACCCAGTTCGGGACTGTGGGCCCGCCGACGAGGCTGAACTCGTCGTCCTCAAGACCGAAGAGGATCGCGTCGCCGATCAGGTGCCCGTCGTAGCCGACGGCGACGAACTGCTTGGCCTTGTTCCTGCCGAACGTGGTGAAACCGTTGACCCCGGTATCCGACAGCAGGCGCCGGATGTCCGGTCCTTTGAAATAGACGTCGGTCATGTGGTGGGACTGGTCGAACAGGACCGCGGTCTGCCGCCATGCGGCCTGTTCGTCCCGCCAGTTGGTGTACTCGGCCGGGATCGGGAACGGGTATGCGCCTGATGCCGACGCGCGAAGCATGCGGACGGCGCCGCCCGCCTTCTGCAGCTTGTCTTCCAGTGTTTCCTGCGCCATGGTGGCCGGCCCTTCCTGGGTTGTGTGCTTATGCATGAGCAGCGGTGCCGCCGACGATGCGCTGCTGCCAGGCGACCGTCGCGTCGACCTGGTTGAAAGAGAACAGGTGGAGGGCGTCCACCCTCATCTCCGGATCGGTCAGCGCGTCCCCCATCGCGAGCAGCAGATCCTCTGGCCGGTAGGAGCTACCGCGGAGCATGCTGCCGACGACGCCGTGCTGCTTGGACAGGTACCGGATGGACGCCCCGACCCCGATTCGCAGGGAGAGCTCGGCCAGCTTGCGCATGCTCATGGGCGCGGCCAGGCCGATGTGCAACGGCAGGGCGATCCCTTCCGCGCGGATCCGCCGCAGCCACCCCGCCAGCGCGCCGGGGTCGAAACACAGCTGGCTGACCATGTAATGGGCGTGGGGCTGCTTGCGGCGCAGTGCCGCGATCAAAGCCTCATCGCCGATCTTGGGATGCCCCTCCGGGTAGCACGCGATCCCGATCGACGTGAGGCCGTGTTCCATGCCGGCGAGCGCATCGAGGATCTCCGCCGCCTCGCTGTACTCACCGGCCGGCTCCTCCGCATCACCGCCTATGACGTACAGGCCGGTGATGCCGAGCTCGGTCAGCCGGCGTACGAAAGCACGCAGCTCGGCTTCGCCGGCCACCTGCCGGGCGGCCAGGTGGGGCACGACCCGGTAACCGGCCCGAACCGCACGCGCGCTGTGATCCAGAGTGCGCTGCAGGCCGAACTTCGGCGAGCAGGTGATGGTGATCGTCGCGCCGGGAGGCACAGCATGGACCTTCTCCTCGGCGCCCTTGAGCGGGATGACCTCTATGTCCGCCGCACCGACCAAAGATCGGACGGCGGCGCGGACGCTGCCGCGAGAACTCATGTGGACCACTCCCTTGCAGGCCAAGCCACAGCCGTTGACCTGGCGCGCGATCGTTGACGCATGGTCCGCGGTGTACCGGCGCGGCCGGCTCCCAGACCAGGCACAGGTAAAGTATCTCGCGAACAAGCTATCTGTCTAGCTTGTCTGCGAGTAGTCTTGCGGCAGCACCTGATGCCGGACCGAGTTCGGAGAAGCCGATGACCACGTACCTCGAGGCAGCGAGAAGGAGAGCCATGACGGCCACGGTGAGCGATAACGCAAAGGACGTCATTGAGATAATGCAGGTCATAATCCAGGAACGTCAGGCACGCGATCGCGGATGGTGGGAAGAGCTACCGCGCTTCTATCACCCCGAGGCGCAGATTCAGACCAGTTGGTTCAGCGGTCCGGTATCGGAGTACATCGAACGCTCCGTGTCGATGGCGGTCACCGATCCCGCGTATCACCGCCTCGGGCAGGCCGCGATACGGGTCAATGGCCATCGCGCGGTGGCCGAGGTGCCGATGACGATCGAGTTCCGTGGGCAGATGGCGGGCGTCGAGGCCGACCTGACGGTCTACATCCGGCTCCTGCACCGGGTCGAGCGCCGCGAGGGCCAGTGGCGCCTGCTCGCATCCACTGCGATCTTCGAACGGGACACGATGGCCCCGGCCGTTCCCGGCGCTCCCCTTCGGCTGGAGGCCGATGCGCTCACCGGGTTCCGGCCCTCCTACCGGCTGCTCTCCCTGTGGCTGACCGAACACGGTCATCGCGTCGGCACGGACAGGTACGGGCTCGACCGGCCCGGCGAGGTCGATGCCCTCTACCAGGACACCTTTGCCTGGGCAGGCCTCGAGCCCAGTCGCGGACGCACTCCCTGAAAACGACGGTCGGTTGAGCCGCTACGCGACCCAACCGACCTCATGAAACGGCGCGCCGTCACCAAGAGCGAGTGGAATTCGGCCGAATTCAAGGCTGACCGACTGCGACCACACTTCTCTTTATTAGTACGACGCACCGCCCGCTTTCCGGGTTCGTGTGACACCCATCACGTACAGAAATCAAAAAATCCGTCTTTTCCTTCGAACCTCCGCGCCCTTACCGAACATCGAACAAGCCGAGTCAGTAAGCAACCAGGGAGGTTTTAATCATGCAGTTCACGAACCTGCGCAGGGCCGCCGCTATCGCTTGTGGCGGTGGGATGATTGCTCTCGCCATGACCGCCTGCAACGCCGATGATAAAGCGTCGACGGCGTCTAATTCGTCGGGTGCGGCGGGGAAGGCGTCGTCGGTCGCCAATAGCACCCACGACAAGGGTCCGGGGGCGGCGTACGCCGATCAGGGCGACACACCGGCTTGCGGGGCGTCCGAACTCAGGGGGTATCTGCAGCTTCAGGATTCCGGCTCCGAGCAAGGGGACGAGGCGATCGCCACCCTGACGCTCACCCACGCCGACTGGGCGTCGGAAAGCTGCTACCTGCCGGCCGGCTGGGTCCCGATCGGGAAAGGCGGGCCGCACGACTACACCGCCGTCCCCTCGACCCGGGTGAACTATCCCGGTCCCGGAATGACCATCACGCTGAAGCCCGGAGGTTCGGCCTTCGCCGGAATCAAGTGGCACACCGAAAAGGGTTGCCCGGGCGGCGCCACCAGCGATCTCGGCTTCGCCTGGGGCGCCACCTGGGTCCCGCTCACCTATAGCGGTCTCGACGACGGCTACCAGCCACCGATCTGCGACGACGTCACCCTCGGCACGCTCCAGCCCACCATGAACGGCGTCAATTTCACCTGACCAGGACCGGGGAGGGGCCGGCCGAAACAGTGCCGCCCGCGCACGGCTTCACCGATGCCATGCGCGGGCGGCACTGCATTACTAAGACGACCAGTGAACGTATGGTCAGTCGTGTCAGTGGAGTAGTTGCTCGAGGACCTCAGGGTTCATGACGTCCTGGTCGCCGGGGAAGACGCCCGTCTCGGCCCACTGCCAGACGAAGTAGGTTTTCCAGCCTGCGGGAAGCGTGCCCGGTGAGGTGCCGTGGTTGTTGATCCACAGTGCGTCCTTCGCGGCGAACTCGGTGGACCCGCCCGTGCAGTCGTTCCACCATTCGGTGAAGGTGTTGATGGTGGCCCACCAGCCCGTACGGGCGTGGTACTCGTTGATGAAGTCGTGGATCCAGCTCACCATCTGGTCCGGGGTGAAGCCGTAGCACTTGTCCGGGCCGTACACGTTGTCCTCGATGTCGAGGACGCCGGGCAGCGTCCGGCCGTCCCCGGTCCGCCCACCGCCGTTGTCGACGAAATAGTCCGCCTGGGCCTTACCGCTCGCACTGTCCGGAGTGGCGTAATGGTAGGCCGCGTGAATCAGGCCGACGCGGTAGGAGCCGTTCCATTGCTGGTCGAACTCACCGCTGTGGTAGTCGGTGCTCTCGGTCGCCTTGATGAAGGCGAACTTGGCGCCGTTGGCCTTGACGGCGTCCCAGTCGACGTTCTCCTGCCAGCCGCTGACGTCCAGGCCCGGGATTCCCGGTGGAACCTCGGTCATGACGCTACTGCGGGGCGCGGCCGATCCGGCGTGGGCCTGCCCATGCCGGGGCGACGGCGAGGCCTGGGCGGGGCCGGCCATCAGTGTGCCGCAGGCCGCCGCGGTGACAACGGCCGCGGCCACGCGCCGCGCATGCTTGAAGGTCTGCAAGTCCTGCTCCTTCGTAAAAGGTGACGGGTGCCAAGGGTAGATAGTCCCGAAAGGTCGGCAATCCGCAAACTTGACGATGATCTCATGTGAGGTCTGTGGATATCGCTGCCGTCCGTTCGCGATCGGAGAAATTCATGGCCGAGGTGTTCGCGCAGTCCATTCATCGGAGTGTGGCCATGAACCTCTTGAGCCGGGCGATCCCTTCGTGGAGATCGTCGGTTGACGTCGCGTATGAGAGTCGGACGTGTGTCTCGGCCGTGTGCATGCCGAAACCCCGACCCGGGGTGAGCGCGACGTGGGCCTCTTGCAGTGCTCGTTCGCAGAGCCTCCAGGAGGTGAGTCCGGTGTGGCTGATGTCGGGATAGACGTAGAACCCGCACTTCGAGAAGCTGTTGACGACGATGGCGTCGGGGTCGGCCAGCAGCACGCTCCGCGGTGGCCGACCATGGTCGTCTCGGTCGCTCAGGCCGAGGTAGATCTCATCGACTGGTCTGGTCGGCGAGCAGGGCGCCGGTCACGGGAGCGACGGCGACGGTGAGGGTGACCGGGGTGGTGGCGAGGGTGCCGGGCTTCCTACCGCTTCCGGCAAAGTACGGTACGTGGATGGTGAACGTACGGGAGCGGATTCTCGCGGAGCTTGGCGTCAAGACGACCATTGTCCCCAAGGCCGAAATCCGGCAACGGGTCGATTTCCTCAAGGATTACTTGCGGTCGACCTCGGCAAAGGGCTATGTGCTCGGAATCAGCGGCGGCCAGGACAGCACGCTGGCCGGTAAGTTGTGCCAGCTTGCCGCCGAGGAGCTGCGAGCCGAGGGTCATGAGGCCACCTTCGTCGCGGTGCGGCTGCCGTACGGCGTGCAGGCCGACGAGCACGATGCGCAGATCGCGTTGGCGTTCATCCAGCCCGACCGATCGATCACGGTGAACGTCAAGCCGAGCGCGGACGCCGCTGCCGCCGAGGCGGCGCTCGGCATGCGGGAGTTGCTCGGCGATGAGCCCAAGCTACGGGACTTCGTGCGCGGCAACATCAAGGCTCGCGAACGCATGGTGATCCAGTACTCGATCGCCGGGCAGTTGGGCCTGCTCGTCGTGGGCACCGACCACGCGGCCGAGGCGGTGGCCGGCTTCTTCACCAAGTACGGCGACGGCGGTGTCGACATCACCCCGCTGACCGGGCTGACCAAGCGTCAGGGCGCCACCCTGCTGCAGGAGTTGGGCGCACCATCGAGTGTCTGGGAAAAGGTCCCGACCGCCGACCTCGAGGACGACCGGCCCGCCCTCCCCGACGAGGTGGCACTCGGCCTGAAGTACATCCAGATCGACGACTATCTGGAAGGCGCCGACGTCACGACGGACGTTGCGGCGAAGGTGGAGTCGCTCTACCTCAAGACCCGGCACAAGCGAGCCCTTCCGGTCACTCCCCTCGACGACTGGTGGAGGGCTCACACCACATAGGGGATCGCCGCCGCTACCGACAGCGTGAGCATGCCCAGGCAGTTGAGCCAGAACTCCTGTTTGAGGAACCGCGCGCGGTAGTGGGCGTACGCCGCGCACACGAAATAGGCGATGACCCCGACCGTGGTGGCCAGACCGACGCCGGGGTATTTCAGGCCGGCGACGAGACCGGCCGTGGCCAACAGCTTGATGGCGATGAGCGTCCACCACCAGTCACGCGGAAAACCGACTCCTTCAAGGCATCTTTGGATGAACGCCGGCGGGCGGAGGGACATCAGCGCGTCGGAGAACAGGGCGAGCGCGAGCAGCGCCGTGAGCCACCATGGATGAGGACCGTGGATCATTCTTCTCCCCCTGAATGTGACACGACGAAACCGACCACTTGCCGTAGTTCGTCGATCGCGTCCTGTGTCTCGATGGCGCCATTCGCAGCGGTCATCAGCAGGCCGAGGTAGGCGAAGTAGACGGCCCGCGCGCCGCGGCGGGCGTCGGCGCGGGTGAACGCGGATCGGGAGAGGACGGCCTCGAGTTCCGCTATCAGCGCCAGGGCGAGGTTCTGGAAAATCGCCGATTCATGGTTCCCGCGGACGATGACCGCCGCGTACTCACGCGAAAGCTCAGCGTCGAGGGCGAAGTACCTGATGAAAGGCTCGACGAGGTCCATGACCTCCCCGACGGTGGCAGTCGCCGGCAGGGACGTACGGTCGGCGTCATGGCCGGTGTCATGGCCGGTGTCATGGCCGGTGTCCCGGCCGCGATGCACGGAGGCGATCCAGCCATCGAAGATGGCGACAAGAAGCGCGTCCTTCTCCCCGACCGCCATGACGGTCCCGGTGCTCACGCCCGCGTCGGCCGCGATCTGCCGGATCGTCGTCACCCTGAAGCCCTGCGTGCGAAAGAGCCGCTCGGCCGCCGCCAGCACCTTCTGTCGTGTCGCCTCCCGCTTCGCCGACCGAGAATGAACGCGTTCAGTGAACATGTTCAGAACACTACGGCGCGGCGGCTCCGGGCACAAGTCGGCTCGCGTGGCCACCGGCCCGCGCCGCCCCTCGGCGGGCCGGGTGCCGGCCGATGCGTGGCCGGGTCTCGCCCCCGCCCTCCAGGACCGGGAAACCAATAGGCATTGTGCCGATAGGGAGAAATAGGCAACGTTGCCGATAACGCATTTCCTAATCGCGATGCCAAACTCGGTCTATGCTGCCCCGCATCTTGGCAATTTCGCATGCACAGACCGTGTGCATGCCGCTACCGCACCACCGTCTGCACGGCACGCTCGGATAGGCCGAAGAGCAGGCGGCCGCTAGCCGCGCTGATCACGCGCGATATCCCCCGCTTCACAGCGTTGTGCCATACCGGCATGTCCGCCCGGTCGCATGCCAACGCTCAAACTTCACGGTCTTTCCAGATATGAAATCGAGAACCGATCCACTGTACGCAATGGCGATGGTCATTGCCGTCTGCGCCGTTTCGGCCACCGCCCCTTTAACGGCCTTCGCGTCGGCGCCCGCCCTTGCCCTGGCATTCTGGAGAAACGGGCTGGGCTCCGCGACGAACGGTGCGATAGTCACCGCGCTTCGTCGTGGCGAGTTCCGCCGGATACACCGCGGTGAGCGTCGGATGGTACGCGGCGAGCAGTACCGTTCCATGAGTCTTGGCGTCCTGGCGTCCCTTTGCCTGGCGGTGCATTTCGCCGCGTTCATGTCAAGCGCGAAGCTGACGTCCGTGGCCATGTCCACGGCCCTCGTCGCAACCCAGCCCATCTGGCAGGCCCTGATCGCGGTCGCGCAGGGACAACGCCTTGCGCATCGTGTCTGGGTCGGCTTGACCGTGGCCGTGATCGGGGCGGCCGCCGCGAGTGGGCTCGACATCCGGTCAGGCGGTAACGCGCTGCTCGGGGACCTCCTCGCTCTGGTGGGAGCCGTGGCGCAGGCCGGCTACACCGCCCTCAGCGAACGCGCTCGAACCGGGCTGAGCACACCCTTGTACTCCGCCCTGAGTTCCTTCGTCTGCGCGATCGGACTCCTGGTCGCCTGCCTGGCCACCGGTACACCACTCATGCGTTTCGACCGGAACACCGAGCTCGCGCTCCTCGGCCTGCTCATCCTGCCGCAGCTCCTCGGCCTGGGCTCGCTGAACTTCGCGCTCGGCCGGGGATCGGCGACCACCACAAGCGTGCTGCTTCTCCTGGAATCACCGGTGGCCGCGGCCATCGCGTGGCTGTGGATGGGCCAGACGCCGGAGCCGTCGACTCTGCCCGGCCTCCTGCTCATCATCGTCGGTGCCACCGTGGTGGTCTCCAGCAGCACCACACAGAGCGAGAGATTCATCGGCCGACACCGAGCAGAACGCTCACGCTCCAGACCGCGCCGTACCGGCACCACCGAACCGAGCGAGAACCCCGTAGGCCGGCATCGGGCAGAACGCTCCCGCGTGGTGTGACGAGCGTACGACGCCACCAGGCCAGGTTTCAGCGCCGGTCGCCGACGCCGGGACGGTGGCCCGCGGCGATATGACGCCGTCGTCTTCAGCCGCGTCAGGACGTCAGGAGAAGGACCACAGGTGGTCGTCCTGGAGGCTGCACGGGTAGATCGTCAGGTTGGCGTCCTGACCGCCCGACCCGTGGAGGCCGGACACATCCAGGCACTGGTGACCCACGGAGTCATAGCTGCGGATCCAGTAGCGGCCGCTCGCCTTCCGTTCGAGGTACCACATCTGGTTGTCGCCGGCGCCGGGACGGCACCCGTACTCCGTGACGCCGGCCTGGCGCACCGTGCCGGAACCGGGTAGGTCGAGGCAGAGTCCGTCCTTCGAATTGCGGATCGTGAACAGGGTGGCGCCGCGCGGACCGCTGTCCTTGTCGACCACGAGATCCCACAGCTGGTTGTCGCCGCTGGACCCGTGGCAGGTGTGCTGCTCGACCTTGCCGTTCAGCTGTCCGTCGCCGTATCCCGGCACGTCGACGCACATGCCGGTCATCACGTTGCGGATCAGCAAGCGCCTCTTGCCGGAGAGTCGCACGCCGTGGGCCGACCGCGATCCGGCCTTGCCGTCGGAAGCCGGACGGTGCGCCGAAGGGTGCCGCATGCCGGGCGATTTCGGCTTCGGACTCGGTGTGGCCGGGGTGGGGGTGGGGACGAGCGTCGGCAGAGCGGTTCCGGTCATCGCCGCCGGTCTCGCCCGCTCATCGGTGGGCCGGTCGTGGCGATGGGAGGTGGCCGCGCCGACGGCCAGTGCCGCTCCCGCGACGACGATCAGCGCGGCCCCGCCCGCGAGAATCCGTGGGCCCACCCTGGACCGTTCGGTCGGCTGCCAGGCACGGCGGCTGAACGCGTCGACGAGGTCCGCGCGTTGCCGGCGTTGCTGTTCAGTCGTGTTCTGCTCGTCCATGTGCGCTTCCTTGGTCGTTCCTCCGTGCCGCGCGATGCCGGTCGTCCTTGCCGGCTCGTTCCCTCACCATCGGCCCGCGGTCAGTGGCCGAAACGGAACCAGTTGATGTTGATGAAGTCCCAGAGCTGGTCGCTCTTGAACGTCAGGTACACGTCGTGCACTCCCTTCGGCCCGTTCGCACCGACCGAGACCGTCGACCAGTTCTGCCACCCCCCGGTATTGATGTTGTAGAGGGTGGCGATGGGCGCGCTTCCCGGATCGTCCAGCCGCACCTCGACCCGCCCGTACCCATCGGCCTTGTCGCTCGCGACGCGGGCGTAGAACTGCGTCGCGCCCGTGGACCCGAAGCCGATCCTCTTGTACAGCGCCCAGTCACCGTTGGCGGCGGAGGCGATGTTCCGGCCGCCGCCGGTGTCGTTGGAGCTCTCGGTGCTCAGGTGCTTCGACCGCCGGGCGAACGACTCAGCCTGGATCGGGCGGTAGGCGCCCCGCGCGGGCGCCTTCCGGCCGGAGGAACCGGACCTGGAGCTCTTGGCCGGCCGCACGCTCCGGACGGGGCGACGGGTCGGCGAGGGTGTCGGTGTCGGCGAGGCGGTCGGTGTTACCGGCGCCTGCAGGGACGGGGTCGTACGGCCGTTCTGCGCGGCCAGGGCCAGCTGACGCGCGCGCTCGGAGGCCGCCTGCCTGTGGCGGTACGAGACCACCGCACCGAGGCCGAAGGTCGCTCCGGCGACCAGGACCAACGCGGCCCCGCCCGCCAGGACTCGCGGGCCCACCCGCGGCTGCGAACTCGACTGCCAGGCCGTCCGGGTGAAGGCGCTGACGAGGTCCGCGCGTTCCTGACGCCGGCGTTCGTTCTCCTTACGGTCGCTCAACTGCTGTACTCCTCAATGTGCTGAAGCGGCGATAGGGGACGGGCGAAACCGACGGCCGGCCGGCGGACCTGCGGCGGGCGGTGACGGTGTTCCGCCACCGCCCCGCCGCCGCGTATCGCGTTCATCCGAGCGGTCCGTGTCGGCGGCCGTACGACGCATCGCCCGCGCTCCCCCGGAAGGGGTCGGCGCCGAGGTTCGCGACCGGCGTCCGGGCCGCGGGCTCCGCCGAGGCGGCGTTCCGCGCCGACGGTGCTGCCGCACCCGCGTCGTCGCCGGTGGGCGGCGCGGGGGGTACCGGTGGGCGCGGCGCGGGAGGTGCGGGCGGGGTCACCGGCGATACGCCGTCCGCGATCGGTTCGGTGCCGGCCCAGGCGGCGGTGTACGGGCCGGGCGCGAGCAGCCGCACCAGCACGACCGGCCGGCCGGACGGTGATCCGAACTCGACGGTGCCGCCGTCGGGTTGCAGGACGGCGACCCGCAGCCCCAGGACGGCGGCGGCCGCGGCCAGGAACACCTCGTCCGCCTCGGCCCCGCCATTCGACGATCTCAGCGCGGCGACGAAGGCACGCCTCTGGCCGTCCGTGGCGCCGACGGGCATGCGCACGGCCGGCCAGAGCCGCCGTGAGCCGCTGTTCAGGTCGGCGGCGAGCGTGTCCGCGAGGTACCCCCGCAGCTCCGCCGGGGACGCCGGCCGGCCGCGAGCGGCCACGGACGTCTCTGCCGGCGCCACCGCCTGCAAGGCGTGTACGACACCGTCACCGGTCGCGAGAACCCGCACCGGGCGCAGCTCCATCCGCTCGAGCGCCGCCGACTGCGGCCGCGTGAGCCCGCTGTCGTCGACACCGCCGGCATCCGCCGCGGCCCCCGAGCCGCCCTCCGGGTCCAGCGGGTACGGCGTCGAGTCCGGGGATCCGGCGGGCACGTCCTCGCTCGGATCGGGCACGTGGTCCGGCGCGGCACCGCCTTCCGCGGAACCCACGTCGAGACGCCGGAATCCCGTTGCCAGGAGCCTCCTGCCCCGCGCGGCCGCCGGCTGCGGCTTGAGCGCCGAGCCGAGCCCCCGGAGTCCCATCGTCACGTGCTCCCACCCGCGTGGCACCGAGGAATCGAGACCGCCACCGCGCAAGGACAGGCCCGGCTCGTGGGACGGGTCCGTGCCGGAGGCCGCCACATCGCCGACGGTGCCGGCCACGATGCCGGTCGTCTCCGCTGCGGTGCGGTGCGAAGCGGCCGGCGCCTCTGTGGGCGAGGGGTTGAAGTAGGGGTTGCGGACGTATTCGCCGTCAGGTGAGCCGTCCCGCAACGGCTGCACGCCACGGATGAACCGCACGTGGATGCCGCCAGGGAAGGCGACTTCCTCCTGGTCAGGGAATGGCGACGCGATATCGAGCGTCGCGTTGACATCGATCCCGCCTGGCAGGACCACGTCATAGCGGTATCGGTAGTGGTCGAACAGCAGGGAGGCCGAAACCGGGTCGTTCTGGGCGGAGTCCCGCAGATACCGCCGACTCCTCGACGTGCTCACATACCCTGTGTCTTCAGGGTTGTTGTACACATGGTCGATCAGATGCCCCAGTCGATTACCCCTGGGGAACAGGCCGCCATCGGCGCGAAAGACCATCTCCGGCGTCTTTTGGCTGAATTTGTACAGCGGGGCGTCATCGGTGCGCCACTTCATCGCGTGCGGCAGGCCGGCGGCGAGCGTCCCGGGCCGCGCGGCGGTGAAGGCCGGATCGGCGGAAGGACGGTCGGTGACGGGATACCGGCTCGTGCGCCTGAGAGGCGCCCCGGCGGCTTGCGGGTCACTCGGATGCTCATCGGTGCTCGGCCGGGAAGAGGCCACCGCGGCCGAGCGACCCGGCAGATACCAGTTCCAGGCGGGTCCCTCGGCGTAGAGCCGGCCCTGATCGTCGCTGACCCGGCCCGCCTTCGGCGACTCGGCGTCGTACTGCCCGCGCAACCCGCCCAGCGCCTGGCTCTTCGCGACGAAGACCCGCAGGTCCGGATCCTCAGCCCCTGCGCCCCACACCGTCCACCACTCGTCACGGACCACGATGGGGAACTCTTCGGTGGTGGCGGTGTAGTCGGCCTCGAACCTCGAAATGCCGACCGCGTTGTCCGGGAACTCCCGCTCGGTCTCCTCAGCGCCGCGCCTGGTCGGCGACCACCCGCGCGGCCCAGACCGTCGCGAGCCCTCCGCGGCGGATTCGCCCGTCGTCCGTTGACGGGCCACCACGGAGTCGAGCTCCCGCCTGATGCTCGCCTCCAGCCGGTCCACGGCCTTGCTCCGTTTGCCGGACCGCCCGTACTCGATGTCCCGCCACCGGTCGATCGCCCGCAGGACGTCCTTGAGCTGCCGTTCGTTCTGGTCCAGCCAGGACGGGTCCAGGCGCCCTCCCTGCTTCCAACGGTCGAGCGCCTGGTCGATCCCGTTCAGGACCGCTGAACGCGGGTACCGCATTCCCAGGCTCGATTCGGCCTTCCAGTCCTCGACGATGTCCCGGTGGAAGTCCGTGGCGTGCGGCGCCGCGTAGCGCCACAGCTTGTCCCAGTAGTTGGTGACAATGTCCTGGACGGCCTCACCCTCGATGAGGTAGCCGAACTCCGCGAGCTTGTGCGGATACAGATTGTCCGATCCAACGTAGTAAAGGGCATCATCGGCGATGTAGACCTTCGCGTGGTTCGCCGGCTCCGGAAGGGTCTTCTTCGAGATCGCGATCTTCGCGTCCGGCTTGTACCGCCGTGCGATGGTGCTCGCGGGCGGATCCGGCCACGCGAATCCACTCTCGCTTCCATCACGATCGGTGAAGACGAAGGGCGCGACCTTCACCCTCCGCAGGGCACTCTCGATGACCTCATCGCGGTCTCCCCGCGCCTGGGGATCGGCCACCCTGCGAACAAAACGCTTGATCATCGCGTACGTGCCAGGCGCGCCGAACCCCCAGGTGTACGCGCCGTTCACCGCGCCGGCCCTGGCCGATGACACAACGATGTCGACCGTGAGCTCCGGCTTGTCCACGAGCGCCTCGGCGATCCACCGGACGACCTGATGATCTTTCTCCGCGGTGAATCCGGTGAACGCCAGATCCTGCTGGCTGATCTTCAAGCTGTGACGCGCGTTCTTGATCACCTCTTCCTTGGCGGTGTCACTGGCCTGGTCGCCGAGGAACGCCGCCCGGCCGAGGGACAGAGCCCGGCCACTGTGCCACTGCTCCGGAGCACCACGGCTCGGTTCCGGCTTGGTGCGAGGCAGTTTCGCCAGGTCGACCAGGGAGATCTTGTCCCGAGCCGGACCCGGAGACAGGGTCTTCACCTCATAACTCTCGGTGATCTGCTCGACCTTGAGATCGCGGCCACCCATCGTCCACAAATAGTCGGCGAACTCGTGTGCGTGCCGGACACCATCACCGACCATCTCGATGGAGACGTCGTGGACCGGGGGATAACCGCCGTACGTCTCCGTCCAGAGGTTGTGACCACCGACCAGGGCCACCGCGCCATCGGCTGCAACGATCTTCGAATGGTTCCAGGAGCCCTTGGCGATGTTGGACAACTGCCCGGCCAGGACGGTCATCCGGTCCTGGCCCAACGGCACCTTGTTGTCCTTGAGGAACTTCGTCAGATCCTTGACGAACCCGGACAGGAACGTGTCACGCAGCGAGATGTTCGCGAACAGGAAACGCACGAGAACAGGCCCGGAGCCCTCTCGTGAGGCGACGTCGAGAAGCGCGTTCTTCACCTCTTCGCGGATCCGGCCGGTCGGCGGCGAGAGGCTGAGGACGTCGATCAGCCGCGTACCACTGCCGATGATCCCGCGCACGGTGCCGGCCAGTTGCCCCACGGCCCGGTCGCCGAACGCCGAGACGTCCTCCCTCGTCATGGGTTGGCCCCACATGTCGGGCGTCTGCACAAGCCGGATCAGGTTGCCGGTACTCAGGGCGTGCACGCGCCGGTCGACGCCCATCTCCGTGAGCCTCTGCTCGAGCCGATCGGGCAGACTCGTCACCGGGTCTGCCGGGCCCGCCCGGTCGATGAGCCGGCTCCCCAGGCCGTGGTCACGCACCTCGCCGAGCCCGGCCGGCGGCCGCCCACCCAGGTGCGGCGGCACCAAGTCGGCGAGCAGGTCCGGATCGTTGGTCAGACCACGCGGGTCGAAGGTCTCGAGCAAGTCGTACAGGCCGGCCGCCTCACCCTTGAGGGTCTCCTCGGGCACCGGATGGGCGGGATCATCACCGAACCCGGCGAACCGCCACGCGGCAAGCGTCTCGAACAAATTCCTCGAGGCGGCAAGCGCCGCCCGCAAGAACAGGGCACGGTCCTCCGGCCCGAACCCGAGGTGACGGTAGACCAGGAACATGAGCTCCAATTCCACGTCCCTGCGATGGTCGGGCCGATAGCCACGGTCGTGCATCTCATCGGCCCAGCGCTTCTCGCGAGGGGACGGATACTGGATCAAATTCCCGCCGAGCCCGTCGCGGTTGGACTCGATGACCGACTCGATGACCGACCCGGCGACCGACTCGACGACCGAACCGTACGCGGACATGAGGTCGGCGAGATCCCATTCGCCGTCCTCGATCCGCTGTTCGAACTCGGCGTCGGGCAATTCACTCTCGACGCCCAGCAGATCTCGGATGACCGACCTGCCCGAGGGAGAGACCGTAAGCCTGCGGTCCAGCTCACGAAGAGCCCGGCCGACAGCACCGGCCAGACGCCGATCACCGGCCAGCGCGGCCTTGAAGGCGGTCTGGTAACGGCTGACGACGTCGTCCCACCACGGCTTCTCATAGGTTTCAGCGAACCGGATCTCGACCAACCGCTGGAAAGAACGAAGCCCATCGAGAACGTCGCCATCGTCCTCCTGGGCCGGCTCGAACACACCGCCCCCAAGCTCACCCGCCGACCCGAAATACTCCTCGATGAGCCCAACGATCTCCGGAACACGCTCCCGCGACTCGACCGCGTCGTCGCGCGAGCGGCCCGCCACCGGCGGAGCCGGGGACTCGTCGGCCGCTCCCGCCGACGGCGCGGGGAACAGCGGTGTGTCGTTCGGCGATCCCACCACCGGATAGTCCGGTGGGGAGGTCCTGGGTGTGGTCTCCGTCTCCGGGCCGGAAGCCGCGCCGCTCGATGTGCTCAGCGGGTGGTCGCGCAGGACGGCGGTGGCGTCGACGACGTTCTCGATGATCCGCGCATAGCGCGCCGGCATCTCCTGGGAGGGGTCCCAGTCCGCCGCCGACATGATCCCGTCCGACCGGACCGTGCTCACCGCCTCATCGGAGACGGACGAACGGCGCCTCTTGCGGAAGACGAACTTCCCGTTCTCGTACTCGTCCGGCAGGCCGAGGTAGTGCAGCAACTCATGCAGCAGGTCGCGCAGCGAATCCCCCAGACCCCATTGACGGGCGTCGGGTCCCTTCTCCTCCTCCTCACCGGTCCGCTTCCGGACCGTCGTACCGGTCCCGATCCGGACAGCCTGCCGATGCCCCGGGTCGATCCGCAGAATCGCCTGGACGCTGAGCTGATCCTTCGACTTCGGAAGCTCATACCCCCGGTCGTTGACATGCTCATCGAGGAGGTCGTTCAGCACCTCCTCCAGCTTCTTCACGTCGCTCTCGGTCACGCCCGGTCTCGGATCGACCGCGAGCGCGATGACGTGATGCCGCACCCACGTGCCGTTCGCCGCCTGGATCCGCTGCACATTCGCCCGGACCTGAACGCCCGCCCCCTGCTTTTCGAACTCCTCTCGCGAGTTCACGCCAGAGGTAACGAAGCTGAACTTCGGATCCAGGCGTTCCGTCTCCACCGGCACCACAGGTGCCTTGGGCAGTTCGTTCTGCCAGTCGTCCGGGCTCGCCGGCCTGGCGACCTTCTTGGCGGGCTCCTTCACCGGCTTCACCGGCCCCACCGGCCCCACCGGCCGATGAGCCCACGTCCGCAACGTCACCGAATCGAACCCGGACGCGGTCGAGCCGCGGGCCGACCGCCGGCGCGGCGGCGCACCCGGCGCCGGGAACGTCCAGTCCGGTGCTTGCCACGGCTGGGCCACCGGGCCACCGACCGGCGCCAACCCGCGCAGTTCCCGGCCCTGGTTGAACAGCCGAAGCGAGACCCTCGCCAATCTTTCGGCGTCTTGTCGAATCGTCGCCAGGTTCTGACTTGTCGACGCATATGGCCGAATCTCTATCCGGACGACGGCCGGGTTGATCAGCGGCATGCCGTTGACAGGGTTGGCATCGAGCTCGTTGTAATTGGTCCGGACCGCCAGCGCCTCGTGCTGATCGATCGGGCGCTCCGGGCTCGCTGTCAGCAGGTTGTCGAGGTACTGGCCGATCGTCGCCCTCGGCTGCCCCCAGTCGTGCGGCAGCAACCGGGACAGCGGATCTGAACCGAAAACGTGGGTGAAGCCGTCGCGAAGATACTGCGCCTGATCCTCCAGGAACGCCCGAGGAGCAACCCCTAGTGCGGACCGTATCGCTGCCAACGAATCACGCGAGGTGACCGCCGAGTAGTCCTTCGGCAGGGTCCCGGTCGACCTCCCTCGTGCGGTGGCAGCGACCTGGGTGAATCCGAACGCGAGAGCACCCTCCAGGTCCGTGCGGTCCGCCGGATCGGACCACGCTTCATACTCCGGGTGGTCCGCCAGCCACCCGTCATAGAGGGACGCCGCCCACCCGCCGTAGTTCACCGCGGCCCACAGGTCGGCGTGGGCGGCCTGAACCGGAGGCGACTCACGGCGCATCTGCCCGGCCACGTGCTTCATGAGCTCGGTCAACCCGCTCAGCGGGGCGGTCGCCGTGTGATGGACGAGCATGATGCCGGCGCCGGCCGGATCACGCCCGGCCGGATTACGCCGTACGGGAAGATCCTCCGCCAGCGGGTCGACCTCATACCCGTCTTCCTGCCGGAAGATCCTGGAGAGCCGCGCGCCGTCCCGAGCCGCCATCAGCCTCCGCAGCACGTCCGCGAACGCATCCAGCACCTCGGATCGCTCCGCCCGGCCATCGTCCTGTCCGCCGGCCAGGTTGCGGGCCGCCTTGGTGACGACCTCCAGGATGGGCACGCCACCCGCCGTGTCCAGGACGATGTCCAACAGACCCGGCCTGGTGACAAGGGTCCCGTACCCTTGCGGATCCTCGCCTGGGGGCAGGACCACGCGAAATCCGTGCAGCTCAACCTCGAACCCGCTCGCCGGCGCGAAACCCTCTACGGTGACCGGACGCTCTTGCGGCACCGCGGCCGGGCTCTGGTATGCCGCCGCCGATTGCCGGTGAGCACCCGAACCGGACGCCTCCGGCTGGTCGTACACATCGCCATGAACCCGACCGGACCCGTACCCGGACGCCTCCGGCTGGTCGTACGCCGCGCCGGGCTCGGGCAGCTCCGGCTGGTCGTAGGGCTCGTGCCAGGCCGCGCTCGACGGACCGGCTTGCGCAGAAGACACCCGCAGCTCATCCCTCCGCTCGCGGATCCTCTCCTCCAGCCGGCTCACCACGTCCCAGCGGCTGCTCTGCGGAGTCTTGTCCTCCTTCCACTCTGAGATCGCCCGCAGCACCCGACGCAGATCGCGGTCACTCGGAGGCGACCCCAGCCGGCGGACCGCCCGGTCGATTTCCTGCAGAGCAGCGGAGCGCGACTGGAAGCGCACCGCGGACAGTGACTCCCAGTCCCTGATGATTCGATCCCCACGATGCCTGGAGGGCGGCGCGGACGGCGCGGGGAACAACGGTTCCTCATCCCGGTCACCGACCACCGGATACAGCCCTGGAGATCCCGTTGCTCCGGCCTCTCCGGAATCGGCGTCCAGCGGTGATCCGGTGACGGACACAGCGGCCGTGTCCCCATCGGCCGGCTGGTGGCCTACGCCGCCTTCGTCCCCGGGAGCCGGCGGAGCGGCGCTCGCGCTCGGAATGCTCCCGGGCAGTGCGGCCGGGGGGGACGCTTTCGTGGCGCCGCCGGGTACCGGCTCCGTCCCGGAGGCTCCCGCGCCCGCCACAGCGGGGGCCTGGTCTTGGCCGGTGTCGGGTGTGATGGTCTGCTCGGCCGGGCCGACTTGCCCGCCGAGGTCCGCGGAGTTGCTGTTCTGGATGGGGCCGTAGACGTAGACGTCCCCAAGATCTGAGATTTCGTCGAAGGGTGGCCGGAGGACCTCATCCTCTAGGCGAGTCAGTTTTTCACCGCTTTTTGTGACCACATCCTCGAAATTCTTAATAGCCTTAGGATCTGGACCGTAGAGGATCACCTTGCCTTCAGCTTTATTAAGAACGCGCAGTATTTCTCTCGCAGTCCCCTTGCTTATCGGCGCACCCATCAGGGTGACGACAAGGACACTGCCATCCAGGAGCGGGAATACCGGATTCTCGTAATCTTCTACCGGAACAAGATTGGGGATCGATTTTCCCCTGTTCGGGCCGTTGCTGACCTTTTGCTCACGCTCCCTGTTCTTCAGGTTCAGGTTATACACCTCCTCGAACCCTGTTACCAGATTTTCCTGTTCAAGGTTAATTCTCCCCTCGCCCCATACATCCAAGTGGGGAATGACGTCGAGCTTCCTATAGTCCTTCGCAGGGGAAATGCGCGGCGTAGCCGCGGGGCGGGCAAGGCCCAAGCCGGTTGTCGGCGGATTGTCGGCCGGCCGGCCGGTCAACTGGCCGCTGGTCAGATCTCGCGAGCCGAATGGCGCCGGTGGCTTAACATAATCGGCTGAGACCAGCTCGGCAGACTGGACCAGCAACAAGCCGACCATCATTCCCATGACGCCCCGGAGCCGAAGCGGTCCCGCTTGATAAGTGCCCGGTAGGGCGGTATCACCGCTGTTGCCCCCAGCAGCGTGGATGTCCGGCTCCGCCCCGGTGACCGTCCCGGAGGGGGTGGTGGGAGGGGCGAAGTAAATGGTTCGTTCATGCCGAGGCATGCCGGTGCCGGAGCGGGCGGCCTTGGCGGGGGGCCGGTGCTCGGTCTGTGCTCCGGTGAACGGGTCGATCACCAGGACGGTGACACCGAGGCGCGCCGCGAGTCGGTCGGCGAAGGGGGCCTCGCCCGCCGGGCCGGGCGTTCCCGGCCCGGCGGTCACCGGGCCCGGGTCCTTCCGGGTCGGCACCACCCTGACCGGTACGTCCGTCAAGGTGTAGTGACGGGTGATCCAGCGCGCGGTCTGCTCCACGTCGTGGGGATACGCGGCCGAGTCCTGATCGTGAGGACGCCTGGCGATGGAGATCGTTCGCGTTGCGGGATCGAACTCGCCGGAAAGGACCGGGACATCGTTGCGCGGAGGGGCCGGCGCCCGCTCGGCGCCGGCACCGGCCGGCGGGTCGGTCTCGGCGGGCTGCCGGTCGTCCCCGGTCCGCTCGGTGAGGACGTCCGGATGGAGGGCTCGGACGTTCGTCATGAACATCCGGTAACCCTGGTAGGCCCACTCCTCCATTCGGATCCGATGGACGGGGTTGGCGTCCTCGATGCCCCCCGGCGGACCGTACATCCGCTGGAGGAGGTCCAGCATCGGCCCTTCGTGGTCGATGATCCACTGGAGCGTGTTGTTGCGCGGGAGACCGGTGGAATGGTCCAGGCCGGTATTCGTGCCCAGATAGACGGCGGTCAGCTGGGCCCAGTACTCCCGCACGTTCAGCGCCGAGTAGTTCCTGCTGCCGGGCCTTTCCGGATTGGTGAGCGGGCCGTCCGGCCACTGCACGGCCGTTCCTGCCCGGGTCTTCTCCGCGAAGCGCCGCTCGATGATGTCGCGGTCCGCGGGATCGAGGTATTCGTACAGGAGGTGCGCGATCTCATGAACCGCGGACGAGTATCCGCTGCTGTAGGTGGCGCCCCCCTGGTCCGCCTCGCCGAGGAGGTTCTCCTCCGCGATCGCGACGACATCGGCACCGTGGTGACCGCGGACCTCTTCCCACGGTCTGCCGTCCGCGGTGGTCCGTCCCTCGTAGTGGCGGAAGCGGGGCAGAGACGTGAAAGCGGCGCCGCGTGGAATGATCACCGCCCTCGCGGCCTCGTCGACCCGTTCCGCGAGAGGCCGGTTGTAGGTGAGCATCCGCGTCACGACCTGCCGCAGAACCTGCCGGCTCGGCGCGGGTCGCTCGACGCCGGGCGGCACCTCGACGATCCGTCGCGCCGTCATGGCCGCGAAGTGCGCATCGGACGCGGAGCGGTCGGTCGTCCCGGTACCGTCCGCACCGCCGGCGCGCTCGGCCGATCCGGTGGCGGACATGGCGGCCGCGTTCTCATCACTCGGCCGGTGGCGGACGTCCCCGGATACCGGAGGAGCGGCGCCCACGCTCGGAACGCTCACCGACAGTGCGGCCGGGGCGGACGATGTCGTGTCGCCCGCGCCGCCGGGCGCCGGCTGCGTCCCGGAGGCTCCCGCGTCCGACGACGTCCCGGTCCCATCCGCCACCCGCGCGGACGGCGCGTCACCCTGTCGCGGTGCGCGGCTGGGCGGGGACGGCTCGTCGAGCCGAGCGGGCAGTCCGAGGCCGTCGAGCCGATCGGCCTCGGTTGCTGCCGACCGTATGTCCTGCGCCTTCCAGGCCGGGGTACCGGGGCCGCCGCGCGCCATGGCCCGCAGGTCGTCCAGCAGCCGGCGCGCGGTCTCGGCGTTGTCCTGCGCCGCGTGGAGCCGCTCGGACAGGGACACGGCCGTGGCGGAGGTGTCCAGTGGGGGGAGCTGCCGCCGCTCCAGCCGGCCCTCTTCGTCCTGCCAGTGGGAGTGGGCGGCGGCGGCGCGGGCCAGCAGCACCGGCAGTACGGGGTGCTGCTCGGACAGCCGTCGCGTGCGGTCGCCGAGTTCGGTGCGTACGGCCTGTTCGAACGTCTGCTGCCGGACCTGCGCGCTCAGGTAGAGGCGCCCCATCTCCTGGTAGCCGAGGCCGTAGAGGTCCAGCTCCGCGCGCAGCTCAGGCGACACCAGGCCCTGCCGTTCGGCCATGGCCGAAGTGAACATACGGCGCCGGGAGGCGGCCTTGTCGAAGACCCACAGGCCGGCGCCGGGGTCCCAACTCGCCGTGGCCGGGTCGTGGAAGTAGGTGCTGCCGCCGGGCGAGCTCCAGGCCTGGCGCACGGTGCCGTCGGAGTGGGTGACGTCCACTCGTAGGTGCGCTCCCAGCGTGTGCGCGACGTCACGGCCCAGCTCGACGAGGTCGAGCTGGGAGATCGCCGCCAGTGGTGGCAGCGCTGCGGGCGCACCGGCCGGGTTGTCCGGCCGGAGGGCGTGCACCTCGTTGACGGCGTTGATGATGTCGCTCGTGGCCGCACGAATGGTCTCGGCCGAGCCGCCGGGAGTCCGCGGCAGCAGCTCGGACCGCCGGAGCGCGTCCGGTGTCTCGACGGCCGGGTCGGCCTCCCGCGCCGCCGCGAGGTCGGCCCGCATGGTGCGCAGCCCCCAGTCGAGCACGGCCTGGTAGGCCTGCAGGGCGATGGCCTTCTCGTCGGCGGTCAGCACCACCGGCCGGTAGCCGCCGATCTGCCGCCGGATGTACTTTGCGATGTCCTGGTACGCCTCCTGTGCCGTGCTCTCCTTCTGCGCCGCTCGGGCCAGGAGCGGTGCCAGGTCGAAGCTCGGCGCCTCGTCCATCGCGGGCCAGGACTCCGGCCTCGGCGGGGTCTCGGCGTTGCTCTTGACGATCTTGGCTTGTATCTCGTGGACCTCGGCCTGGTACAGCTCCGCGTACACGTAGCCGGTGATCGGGTCGCTGTAGAACCGGCCCTTCGGCTTGGGAGAGCCGAACAGGTGATGGTGGAACAGGTCGGCGCGCAGGCGGCCGTGGAAACGCATCCGGACCAGGTAGAGCGGGCCCTTCTCCTTGGGGTGCTGCTCTCGGCGGTAGTTCTCGGTACCGGCCGAGGCGTCGCCGAACGACGTGCTACGGCCGTTGCTGGTGCCGAGGTCCCACGAGTGGCCGGGCGTGTGCTCGCCCATCGGGCCGTGGGCGCTCCCCGCGATGTCCACCGCACCGCGCACGTGATCGGTGCTCGCGTTGACCGTGGTGCCGCTCTGGTGCTTGGTGTACCGGCCGACGCCGGCGCCCGCCTTCAGCGGGGCGAGCACCTCCAGCGCGCTGAGGTCGCCCTTGAGCGACAGCGTCGCCCGTCTGCGGTCGGCGCCGGGCCTGAAGATGTTGTCACCCAGTTTGTAGGTGTCCCCACCGGTCGCGTCCCGCAGGTGGCCGGCCAGGTGCATCCGCGACAACAGCGTCGGCATGGACAGGCTGGACCGGAGATCCGGATCCCCGGGCCGTTCGCCGAGCAGCTTGCTGAACCAGCCAGGGGGGAACATCCGCGCCAGGAGGTCACGGCCGATCCGCACCGTGTCGTCGAATACCACGCCGGTGATGACGGCGTCCTCCGGCAGCTTGGGCAGCGGGGTGAGATTCGGCCGGGGGTGCGCGGTGTCCGCCGAGCCCGACTCGGCGAGCGCGCGCGGCAACTGGATCTCCAGCGTGCCGTCGATCGTGGCGGTCCTGGTGGCACTGTGGTGGGTCCAGCCGTCGAACGTCTTGTTCAGCAGGTTGTTCAGCGGGCGGTGGGGCATGCCGAGCCGCCGTACCTCCGCCGTCAGCTCGGTGTCGAAGCCGAGGATGTAGTGGTCGAAACCGTACTCCGTCTGCTCGACGACGTTGTTCTCGGCGCGGGTGACCCCTCGGTGGTTGCCCACCGAGGCCTTCAGCGCACCGGATCCGCCCCCGGAGACGCTCTGCCGGCCACCGGGGGAGATCTGGGGGAAGGTCGCGCCCTGCGAGACGTCACGCGAGGTCGACGTGGCCGTGCCCTGATAGCCGTGCAGGTAGACCTCGTTGTTCTCCCCCGGCGCGAAGTCGCGTACCTCCGGCTTGCCCAGAGCGAGGCGCAGCCTCACCTCGACGACGTCCGCCAGCAGCCACCCGTTCGGGTGGACCAGGTAGAGGGACAGGCCCTCCTCGCCGAGGAGCTCATCGATCATGGTCTGGTCACGGCGTTTGGCCAGCAAGGCCTGCAGGGCGTCCACGCCGCCCTGCAGGCGGCCGATGACCCGGCCCTCGCGGTCCCAGACCTCCGCACCGGCCGAGAGCAGGCCCGGCGCGACCTCGTCGACCTGCTCCTTGACGAACCGGTACGTCGACCTGCCGTCCCGGTGCTCCCACGTGCGCAGGCCGCTGTGGCCGGTGAACGGGCTCTTGCCCGTGAGGTACTCCGGCAGCCGGAGCTCCTCGAAGGGGAGCGGTGGTTCGGGCAGGCTCTTGCCGAAGGCCTCGTTGAACGCCGCCCGGACCGCCTCGTCCCGTACCGGGGAGACCTCCTGGGTGTGCCGGCCGGCCAGGGTCGTGGCCATGGCCGCGCGGTCGACCCGCAGGCGGGCGGGCAGGTCGGGCGCCTCGGCCTTCCATCGGTGCAGGATCCCGGCCGCGACGTCGCCGGTCAGCTCCAGGTCACCGGCCTGCCACTCGGTCATCGCCTCCGCCAGCCGCGTGTTCGGCAGCCTCCGCTCGCCCGTGGCGTAGTCGACCAGGTCCTGCGGCATGTCGACCTGCCGGCCGGTGACGGGCGGGTCGGTCAGCGGCAGGTCGAAGGCCGTGCCGAACCGCTCCCGGGTGGCGGGGTCCATCACTCGCAGGCCGCCCTTGCCGTGCATCCGTGCCAGGTCGCGGGCCAGCTCGGTGACGAGTTCCGGCTCCGCCACCCCGGGGTTGGGCCGTGCGGTCAGGTCCGTGTGCCACCGGGTGAGGACCCCGGCCACGACGTCTCCGTTCAGCCGCAGGTCACCGTCGCGCCAGCGGGTCAGCGACTTGGTGAGCTCGGCGTCCGACACCGGCAGCGTCCCGTTCGCGTACCACTTCAGCGCTTCGGGCTCGGTCAGGACGTACAGCAGCGTGCGGTCGTTCACCTGCCGCGGCTCGTGCTTCGTGTGCGAAGACGGCAGCAGTTTCGCGTGCTTCTCCATCCGGCCGGAGACCGTGAAGTGCGCGGGGGCCTGGTACAGGAACGCCCGCTTGACGGCGACCTGGATGTACTCCTTGCCGCCGACCCGCGATCCGGTCTGCGACGCGTTCCCCTGCCAGTGCTTGTTGACGTCGCTCGCGCCGGTGAGTGCGGCCACGTCGTTGAGGTTGCCTCCGAAGGCGGCGTTCAGCTGGTCCCAGGTGATCCCCTTCGAGCTGTTGGCGCTGAGCTTGCTCTCCAGCAGCAGCAGCTTGATGATGCCGAGCACGAAGTTGTCGGAGGTCGCGCCCACGAACGTGGACGGGCCCAGGTCACCGGCGATGTTCAGCGCCGCGAACCTGTTGCGGAAGAGGCCGGGGTCGACCAGCTGGTCGGTGGTGTACTCCTTGTTGAAGATCTCCTTCAGATGCGCTCGCACATCGGTCAGCCCGGCGAACGCGTTCACGTTCTGGTTCGCCGCTCCGGCCGGTCCGACGAGGTCCCCCAGCATGGAGGCCGCGGCGTCGGTGAGGCCGGTGGTGTCGGTGTGGAAGACGACCCCCTGGTCCAGGACCTCGGCCGGCGTCCACTTCTCGGCGTTCACCAGCTCGGGCACCGACATCTGGTCCGGTGCCGGCTGCTCGGCCAGGTCGATCGGCATCAGGTGCGCGATCGCCTTCTGTCCCTCCAGCGTGGGCAGGGTCAGATCACGGCCGCCCTTGTGGATCTTTCCGGTCTGTCCGGAGTGCTGGAAGCGCAGGGTGACCCGGTAGTCGTTGGTCAGCTCGACCTCGAGTGCGTCACCCGGATGTTCGAGCAGGTCGGGCTGGTTGTTGATGAAGGTCACCGCGTCGGTGGCGCCGACGATCCGCTGCGCCTCGACGCCGAAGCCCGCGCCCTGGAGGAACCGGTACAGGAATTTGAACTTGAAGCCGCCGGCGAGCTTGCGGGAGTGACCCGTGGACATCCCCGCGGTGTCCATGCCCATCGGCAGATTGACGAGGTGGTACTCGTCCGTGGTCCGCAGGTACTTCGGCGGCGTGTCCGCTCGCTGCGTCGCCTTGATCTCCACCTCGACGGAGTCGACGTCCAGGTCGACGCCCGTGGTGCCCCGGCGCTTCTTGAGCGTGAACCTCATGCCGTCCTGGAGCATCCGGTCGTAGTGGGAGGCGAAGCCCCACACCGAGACCATCTTGTCCAGGAGTTCCTCGTTGTCCAGCCGGCTGACGATCTTGTTGCCGTGGGTGTACCAGTGCTCGCCGGCGAACGGGTCCTCCTCGTCCTCCGGCAGGAAGCCCATCGGCCGCAGCTTCGACGCGATCATCTCCCTGATCGCGTCGACGGTCGCCTCGTCGGGCTTGACGGTGCCGAACCCGATGCCCTTGCCCTCGAACAGGTACTCCGGCAGCTCGACACGCTGCTCCGCCTCGGGGGTCTTCGCGTCCTTGCCGCGGGGACCGGTGGTGAGCGCGTCCGGGGCATACGGAACCGTGTCGCCGGTGGAGCGAAACCCTGGCTTCAGCGCGTCGCGGTCGACCGGGAGCCCATGCTTGAACGCCTCGGGCTCGGGCAGCCGCACCAGCCCACGGCTCCGCACCGGATTCGTCGCCGTCCGGGGGTTCGCCGTCTTGCCGTGAGCACGGACCATCACCTTCGCCTGCAGCGCGAACTCCATGGCGTACGCGGCGGTGTGGCCCGTATAGCGCGGCACCATCACCCACAGGCCCGTCTTGCCCGCCGACACCGAGTCGGTGTTGCTGGAGGTGTAACCGACGGAGAAGTTGGCCGAGATCCCGAGATCTGGGAGGTTCGGCGGAACGAAGCCGACATCGACGCTCGGCAGCGTGACCGCGCTGGAGTGCGAGACGGTGTGGCCGCCGCTGGTCCCGTCGATGCCGGTCCGGGGGACCTCCACGTGCACCTTGTCGCTGGTGGCTCCCACGCGCTGGACGCCCTCCATCAGCCGCACAGCGTGAAGCTGCACCGTGGCGAGGGGATCGCCGTACTTGTCATGCAGCGTGAAGCGGTAGCCCCTCTTGTCGTTGACCGCCTTGTCCAGGTGGGTGTTTAGGTTGTCCAGCTTCTGCAGCAGTTCGTCGCGGGTGACGCTGCCGATCTCCAGGTTCTGGCCCTGTGAGGCCAGCGTGCCGAGGATCTCGTCGAACAGCTCCGGCAGGTTCGTGAGGCCCGAGGCGTAGAAATGCCGCGGAAGCCGTCGAGTATCGACGTCCTCTCCGGTCGCGGTGACGGGATCGGCCGACGGTTCCTTCGTGTACGGCTCGGGCGCCCACAGCAGGAGTTCCTCCGTGCCCGGATCCGCGATGCGGGTCGGCTTGATCTGCGCCCAGCCCGGCGTCTTCACACCCTCGCGCTCGGTGCGCAGCTTGAACGAGATGTTGGGGCGGAAGGCCAGCAGCGTCGATTCGCCCCGGTAGTCCTCGACGTGACCGCCCTCGGCGTCCTCGACATGACTCATGCTACGGTTCGACTGGTTCGCCGTCCCGCTGACCGAACCGCCGATCCGCACGATGTTCAGGGGGCCCACTCCCACGCCGATTCCGAACGTCGGCGCGAACGCACCGTGGGTCTGCTCCGTCTGGCCGCTGGTCGTCTGGACGTGCGCGCCGGTGGCGTACGAGGAGTTGATCGTCTCGTTGCCGACGAACTCCCCGTTCGGGGCCGGCAGGGTGGCGGGGCGCCCGTCCATCGCACCCGCGGGGTTGTCGAGAGTGTGCGGATCCGTCGGATCGAAGGTGACCAGCAACTCTGCCTCGCCGAGCGGAACGATCAGGCCGCTGGTGTTCGCGTCGTTCGTGCCGTCGCCCAGCGCGTACGCGTAGTTGCTGACCAGCCGCTTCACGAAGGTGAGCATCCGGTCCTCGGGCAACGTGACGCCCTGTGCGGCGGCCTCCTGCCGGATCGCCGCGATCAGCTGCCGCATGTACGGCAGCCCGAGCCGGGGCGTCAGGGCCGACAGCGCCCTCCGGTCGACCTTGATCGGCTCCGACTGCGCCGGTGGCTGCGGCGGCGCCGGTGGTGCCGGTGGTGCCGGTGGCTGCGGCGGCACCGGTGGTTCCGGCGTGCCCCCGTCCGTCATCGGCGCAGCGGTCCCGGCGTTCGGCACGACCGGCTTCGTGTTCGTCTCGTCGGCGCTCGTCGTTCCGGCGGTCGAGGGAACGTCGGCGGGAGCGGTCAGCACCGAATAACTCATCGGCAGCGCGGCGTACGCCGACGACGATTCCGATCCTTCGTGCTGTTCCTCGGGGATATATACCTCGAAGCGCGCCTCATTCGGCCGCCCGGCCGGGGCCTTGCCGCTGGCGGCGGCGGTCATCGTCCCCTTGTCGACATCGATGAGCACGCCGTGCGGAGCGATCTGCACCGGGCCGCCGGTCGCGGTCGCGAGCGGCCCGGCGATCTTCCTCGACCCCGGCATCAGGAGGAAGGGCTGGTGCCCGGGCGCCCAGAACTCGATCGAGGCGGCCAGTACGGCCGGGTCCACCGGCACGTCACCGACCATCAACTGACCATCGCGTACCCGCCCCGTGACGAACACCGTCTGGGGCGGCGCGATCCTCGCGAGCAGTTCGGCGGTCTGCCCATCGAGCCGCAGGCCGTCCTCGGCGGATTCCCGCAGATCGAGCACCACCGGACGGGCCTCCGCCGTGGCGTACAGCCTCGCCGCCCCGAGCACGTCCTCGACCTTCGCCGCCGGGACGGTCTCATCGAACACGCCGCCGGATACGGAACCGGTCTCCTCCTGACCGCCGGCCGGAGACGCGGGAGCCTCCTGGGTTCCGCCACCCTCCAGGTCCGCCCAGCGGACGCGCTTGCCTCCGGACGCGGCTCGGGACGAGGTCGGAGCGTCACCCGGGTGGACGTGCCGGGATTCGTCGTTTCGAGGAATGTCAGCGCCGTCCGTGTCGGGCTCGACGGCCGGACCATTGCCGTGATCCGCCGCAGCACCGGTTCCCTCGGCGGCGGAGCCGTCGCTCGCGCTGGTCGACTCGGCCGGCGATCGCCGGGTACGCGGCCCGCCGTCCTCCGTCGGTGCCGGCGGTCGGTGCTCCACCCAGTCGCGGGTGCCGGACGGACTCTCCTGGGGGGTCAGGACGCGGCCGCCGAGACGCTCGGCGAGGGCTTCGGCGAACGACGGCTTGCCGTCGGGCCCACGAACCCCGGCACCGGGCACGTTCAGGAGCAGCGGGTCGCTCGGCTCGTACGGCGTGTTCTTGCCGATCCACCGTACGAGCTGGTCCAGATCCCGGGCGCGATCGCCCATGGAGACCGTGGACGAACTCGGGTCGAACTCACCGTCGATCCACACCGCGCCCGACACACTGCGGAAACCGTTGGTTCCGCGTGCGGGCCGGGAGGGGGCGGGTTCGCCGGTGACGCGGGTGTCCGCCCGGGTCTCGGCCGCCCCCGACACCGGCACATCCTCGGCCGAAGGATTCTCGGCCGAGGGTCCGGCTGTCTTCGGTACGGAGCCCCGCCGATCGATGGCCTGGAAGAAGAGCCTTTCGTCCTCCAGGCGCCGGCCGAAGTCAACCCTCACCTGCTTGACGGCCGCCGGGTCACCCGCCCTCTGGGCGACATAGAACCGGTGGCCCCATGTACGCGCTTCTTCAGGCGACAAGCCCCCGGCCACGGCCATACGCTCGTAGCTTTCCGCGGTCCGCGCCGACGAAAGGGCCCTTTTCTCCGCCGCCTCCAGGCCGTCTCGGATCGCCTGTTCGGTCCGCGCGTTCTCGATCCGGACCCGCAACTCCCCGTGCAGCCGCGTGACGTCCGGACGCCCACCGCTCGCATGGGCCTGCGTGAACCGGTCCGCCCAGTCCGCTGCCTCCTTCTCGCTCAGCCCACCGTCCAACGCCGCCCGGCGGGCGGCCTCCCCGACTCCCACCTGCTCCGACGCCGGGGCCGGACGGGAAGCAGCGGACGCACCATCCCGCGGCTCGGCGCGACCGTCCCGCGGCTCGGCGCGACCGTCCCGCGGCTCGGCGCGACCGTCCCGCTCGGCGACGGCGCCACCCTCAGCCGGCTTGGCCTGTGCTCCGCGCGCATCCGCAGTGGCCCGCGTTCCCTCGGCTTCCCGGGCACCGGGCCGCTCACCGGCGCGAGCCGACGTACCGACGCTTGGATCCTGTACTCCGGACGACGTACCGTCCTCGACGCGGCCGCCCCCACTCGATTCGGCGTCACCGGGCTTGGTCGCCCCCTTGACCGGACCACTGCCCGCTGCACCGACGGCGCTGCCTTCGGCCCGTACCGAGCCGGCGGAACCACGAGCCGCGCCCGACCGGGTGCCGTCACGGCCCATGAGCTGCGAGAACGCGCGCTCGTCCTGCAGACGTTGGTCGAACGCGTTCTTCAGGTCCTGGAGAGCCCCACGGTCACCCCGCGCCTGGGCGTCGAAGAACCGGTTACTCCACGAAAGCGCCTCATCAGCGGACAGCCCGCGAGCAATCGCCAACTGCTCATAACTCCGTGCCGTCTGTGCGGCTGAGTAGTCTCTGTTGCTCTGCCCGTCCGAAGCGGTTTCGGCCGTCGACACATTCTCGTCCCGAGTCCGGGCAGGGCCGGAGGAGGTGTCGGCACCCCGTGGCTTCGGCGGGGACGTCGCCCCTCCCTCATGACTCGACGACGAAACGTCGTCCCGTACCCCGCCGCCCTCATGTCCCGCGCCATCGCGAGAAGCGACGGGGGAACCGTCACGAGAACTCGTAGGGAAGTCGGCGCTGGGGGCTTTCTTTGGCTCGAATTTCGCCAGCCCCTTGTAAAGCCAGTCGAGACCTTTGTCGGGCGTCGTCGGCCGATCGATGACCATCGTCCCGCCATTACCGGGCCCAGACCGGTCAGACGCGTTTGAATCACTCCAGAACGGCTTGCTTCCACCGTCGGTGGAGCCGGCGTCGTGCCCAGGTGAACGTCCGGCGGCATCCGATCCGGGCTCTTCCGGCTTCGGCCCCTTCTCGCCCGGGCCGTCATCCGCCGGCCCACCGTCCCGGCCACTCACCACGGGCTTATCCGAAGAGCCCGGATCCGCAGGCTTGACGGCAGGACCACCCCCCTTGGAGCGCCCGCCGAAAATGTTGCCCAGCGCCTTTTCGAGCTGCGTGTTCGGATCCGAGATCCGCGCGGTCAGCTCCTCATGCAACTTGGTGACGGCACTACGCCCACCACTGTCATGAGCCTGCGCGAACCGGTTCCCCCAGTCCGCCGCCTCCTTCTCACCCAGACCACCGTCCAAGGCGACCCGCCGGGCCCTGTCCCCCACCTGATCCGCCTGGGGAGAATGCTTGGACCCCCCGCTGTTCGAACCGGTGCCGTGCTCGGATGGAGGTTGGGTGGCATCCGGTCCAGGCTCTCCCGGCTTCGGCCCCTTCTCGCCCGGGCCGTCATCCGCCGGCCCACCGTCCCGGCCACTCACCACAGGCTTATCCGAAGGACCCGGATCCGCAGGCTTGACGGCAGGACCACCCCCCTTGGAGCGCCCGCCGAAAATGTTGCCCAGCGCCTTTTCGAGCTGCGTGTTCGGATCCGAGATCCGCGCGGTCAGCTCCTCATGCAACTTGGTGACGGCACTACGCCCACCACTGTCATGAGCCTGCGCGAACCGGTTCCCCCAGTCCGCCGCCTCCTTCTCACCCAGACCACCGTCCAAGGCGACCCGCCGGGCCCTGTCCCCCACCTGATCCGCCTCGGGAGTCCGGTTTGGCCGGGAAACGGTCGGCGGTCCTTCCTGGCCATCGCCCTTACCCGGGCCACCGGACCCGGATTCGCCCGAGCTCTTCGCGGAAGCCTGGTCACCGGGAGACTTGGGTGCCGGGCCTGACGAGGTCGACGCGTGATTCGAGGAACCCGTGGTCGTCGACGGCCCGTCGCCGCGCACTCCCCCTGAGCCGCCGCTCTCCCCACCGGAACGCACCACCGGCGGAGGCGCACCGTTACCCCCGTCCGAACGCACCACCGGCGGAGCCGCACCGCCATCCCCATCCGAACGCACCACCGGCGGAGCCGCACTGTCATCCGCGCCACTCGCGTGTCCGGTGCTTCGGGAACCGGGATTCGCATAGGCGTTCTGCGCGGGACTGAAGTTCGTGGTGGGAGGCGGTTGGTTCACACGCGTACCAGGCCCGGACGACGTGGTCGTGACCACGTCATCGCCGGTTCGCCCGGTGGCGCCGTTCGTCCCCGACGCATGGTCACCGCCCTCGCCCGTACCGCTGAACGAGGTATCCCCGGGCCTGACCACCGGTGGCACGTGACTCCCCGCACCGGCTCCGCCGCTGCCCGCACCCTCGAACGAGGTCCTTCCGGAATCACCGTTCGGCGACACCCGGCCGCCCCCGGTACCCGTTCCCGCCGTCGGCGTGGGGCCGATCTTGGGGACCGGGGTCTTGGGCACCGTCGGGGTGTCCGGGCCACCTTTGGAGCCACCGAACCTGCCCCCCGCAATGCCGGCGGCGCCGAAACCACCGGCGATGGCGCCGCCCAGCCCGATGTTCTTACCCTCCTCGTTCCAGTCGATGGTGACCGCCGTGTGAGTGGCGGCCGACGCCAGGGCGTTGGCGGTGATATCGATGAGGAAGGTCGAGGCGGCCCCCACGGTGACGTCAAGGGCGATGGTGAGCAGATTTCCGATTATCTTCGACAGCATTCCGAGCACGGCCCCGATCGCGAAGTTCACCGGAGCCGTCAGCACACTGAGGAAGAAGCTGAAGATGGTTATCAGATAGTTCTTATTGTTCTCCTCGGCCATCTTCTGTGCTTGGTCATAGATGCTCTGGGCATAGGCGTGAATGGTCTCGCCCATTTTCCAGGCCCCGTCGGCGGCATTCTGCAATACCACCGACAGATGGCTGTGCCAGGCCTCCTGAGCGACGGTGTACGCGCCACCCCGCCAGCCCATCACCGCGACGAGATTGGTGTTGCTCCGCTCCTCGGTGTACAGGGCATCGCCCATCCTGATCCACTCGTTGCCGAGTTGGATGATGGCGTTCAGATCCAGGTTGCCGACGTAATCGGTCCAGTCGGTCCAGCCATCCATGTTGGTCTCCCACTCACCGCTCATGGCTGAACCTCCCTTCCGGCTTCGGCCGGCCGGGCGTCGTACGTCACCGGCTCGGTCTCCTCATCGACGACGGCATGGATCAGCGTCGGTTCCTGTCTCCGGCGGATCAGCAGGCCGCGTCCGGGGATGCGCTGTGCGGCGCGTTGGTCCCCGAGCAGGACGCCTTCGCGCGGATCGCCGGACAGGATGAGCCCGTCGGCGCCGAACTCCCGTAGCCGCCCCACCATCGGGTCCGACATCAGGGACCGCGCGGCCCCACTGACGCGGCGGGCGAGTACGACGTGGAAGCCGAGTTCCTCGCCTTGGGTGACGAAGGAGGCCAACGGCGCGAGCGGGCCGCGGTCCGCGCCGCTCGCCACCAGGTCGTAGTCGTCGACGACCAGGTAGAACTCCGGTCCCTCCCACCAGTCACGCTCACGCAGCCGGTCGACGGTCAGGCCGGGCGGCGGCATCCGTTCCTTCAGTTTTTCGGCCACCTGGGCGACGAAGGCGGCAGCCAGCTCGGGATTACCCGCGTGCGCGCCGATGTACGGCTCGGGCAGGACGTCCAGGAGGCTGCGGCGGTAGTCGATGACGATGAAGCGCACGTCCCACGGTGAGTGCCGGTGGCCGATGCCGCGCATCCAGGCCCGCAGGAACGAGGTCCGGCCCGAGCCGGAGTCGCCGAAGACGAGGAAGTGCGGTTGGCCCTGGGTGAGGTCCAGGCCCACCGGGCGCAGATCGGTCTGGGCCAGTCCGATGGGGACCTCGGTCGGGGACAGTCCTCGTCCGGCGTCCTCCCACGGGTTCCCGACGGCCGACGTGTCGGCGAGGATCTCCTCCAGTTCCTTCACGCTGATCCGCTCCGGCAGCACCTTCAGCCGCGGCGCCGGCGGTCCCTGCCACGAATCGATGATCGCGTCGATGGCTTCGTGTTGTGCCTCGGCGAGGCCGTCGAGGTCGTCGGCACCGTCCATGCGGGGCAGGGCGACGTGGAAGGGGAGCCCGGGCGGCATCAGGCCCCGGCCGGCCGGCACCCGGCCCAGCCGCCGTGTCTCCTGACGGTTGATCTCCGACTCCGCCGGGTCGTTCATCCGGAGTTCGAGACGCCCGGGGATGCTGTCGCGCAGCGCCAGCCGGATCTCGGCCCAGCGGTTGGCGGTCAGGATCAGGTGCACCCCGACGCCCAGGCCACGGGTGGCGATGTCGGTGGCGACCACGGTGACGTCTTCCATCTCCGCCTGCAGCGCGCCCCAGTTGTCCACGACCAGGACGACGTCGGCGGCGCGCACGCCCGGCGGCAGTTCACCGTCGTCGCGCCGCCGGCGGAAGTCGGCGGCGGACTGGATGCCCAGGTCCTGGAACATCCGCTCGCGCACCGCGATCAGGCGGCTCACCTCGGCCAGTACGCGCTGGACCCGTTCGGTGTCCCGCCGCCCGGCCACCCCCGACACGTGCGGGGCGCCTTGCAGGGCGTGCAGCGCGCCACCGCCGTGGTCGATGCAGTAGAACTGCAGCTCCTCGGGCGTATGGGTCAGCATCGCGCTGACCAGGGCCGTGCGCAGGAACGTGCTCTTGCCGCTCTGCGGCGCGCCGACCAGGGCCAGGTGCCCGTGGATCCCGGTCAGGTCCAGCACGACGGGCCGCTGCTCCTGCTGGGCGGGCAGGTCCGCGACGGCGACGGGGAACTTCAGCTCTCCGCCCGCCGGCCACGCCTGGCTCTGCAGGCCCCGCTCCGGCACGACCTCCACCGGGGCGAGCAGCGGGTCGAGGGGGAAGCGCGGCGGCAACGGCATCAGCCACACCTGATGGGTCGGCGCGCTGCTCGCCGCGAGTCGCTCGACGACGACCTCCAGCTCGGTCGTCCCGGATCCCGGCACGGGGCTGACCGCGGGCTCGGGCGCCGTGTCCTCCGGTGTGGGCGGGGTGCGCAACCCGAACGGGACCGGTGCGATCGGTTTCCACCGGCCCGCCTGCGCGGCGGGGTCCTCATAGAGCCGGGAGACGTGCGCCACCCGGAACCGCTCGTAGATCGACTCGTCCACCTTCAGGTAGGCGGAGCCGGGGATGGGCGGCAGCTTGTACGCGTCCGCCGAACCGATCACCGTACGGCTCTCGGCCGCGCTGAACGTGCGCAGGGCGATGCGGTAGGACAGGTGGGACTCCAGGCCGCGCAGCCGGCCCTCCTCCAGCCGCTGGGTGGCCAGCAGCAGGTGCATACCCAAGCTGCGGCCCACCCGGCCGATCTGCACGAACAGGTCGATGAAGTCCGACCGCTGCGACAACAGCTCCCCGAACTCGTCCACCACGATCATCAGGTACGGCAGCGGCGGCAACGGCGCGCCGTCCACGTCCGTACCACCGGCCGCCTGCTTGAGCTGGTAGTCGCGGATCGAGTCGATGTTGCCCGCCTGCCGCAGCAGCCGCTGCCGCCGCTGCTGCTCCCCTACCAGCGCGTCCCGTACGCGCTCGACCAGGGACAGGTCGTCGGCCAGGTTCGTGATCAGACCCGCCACGTGCGGCAACCTCGTCAGGCCCGCGAACGTCGCGCCGCCCTTGAAGTCCACCAGCACGAAACCCAGGTGCTCCGGCGAGTGCGTCAACGACAACCCGGTGACCAGTGTCCGCAGCAGCTCGCTCTTGCCCGAACCGGTCGCGCCCACCACCAGTCCATGCGGCCCGATCCCGCCCTGCGCCGACTCCTTCAAATCCAGGACGAGGGCCTCACCATCGGCGGTCACGCCGACCGGCACCCGCAGGAGCTCTTCGTCGTCCGGTGAGCGCCAGGCGGCGGTCGGGTCCAGCGACGTGACGTCGATGCCGAGCATGCCCGGCAGCGACACGGACTGGGAGAGGACCTGCTCCTGCTCGCCCGTGAGCCGCAGCGGCGCGAGCGAGCGGGCGATCCGGGACCGCAGGGCGGGCGCGATCCGGTCGACGGTCGCGTCCTGCACGACGCTGTACAGCCCGGCGTTCGCGCCCTCCAGGGTGAGGCGGCCGGACGGTTCGAGGCGCACGCGCACGTCGACGCGCTCCGGCTCGTGCGCCTCGGCCGTGACCAGGCACACCACCGTGATGCCGAGGTGGGGCCCCGCCTCCGCGATCAGGCGGAGGACGAGAGGGGATCGGGTCCAGGCCGCCTGCGGATCGTAGTCGTTCAGCACGATGACGAGCCGCCGCCGCGGACCTTCCTGGGCGGTCATGGACACCAGCCGCGTTCCCCGCTCCGCGCGGGCCGCCACGGCCCGGTCGAGTTCGGCCTCGAGGTGGTCAGCCAGGCCGACCAGGTCCTCGGCGACCAGGGGGACGACCTCGATCCCGCGCTCGCGGGTGTCCTGTTCGTGCGCGTGCGGAAGCCACTTGGCCCACTCCCCCTGCGCGTTCCCGGACGTCACCACGGCGACCTGCACGTCGTCCGGCGCGTGCAGCGTGGCGAGCTGACACAGCATCGCGGTGGCCGCCGCCTCGGTCTCCGCGGCCGGACCCAGCAGGCTCACCACGCCGGCCCGCCCGACGTCGATCCACGCCGGCTGCCGTTCGACCGTCTTGTGGGCCTGAACGAGTTCCTCGGCGGCGTGCAGGGAACGGGCGTCGTACTCGACGGTCGGATCGGGTCGCCGGGTGGTCATCAGGGTGATGGCCAGCGGACCGTCTCCCACGCCGATGCGCAGCCGGAGGAAGTCGGGGTCCTCGGGGCGCCTCTCCCAGACGCGGCGCCGGCGGACCGCGATCGCCCACAACCGCTCCGGGCTCGGATGCACCCAGGCCGCGGCGAACCGCTGCACCTGGGCCACCTCTCTCGCCTGCCGGCGGATCCCCGCCAGGTATTCCAGGTAACGCTCGCGCTGGTGCTCTCTGGCCTGGCGGCTCTTCCCGCGCATCTGCATCCGGAAGCCGATGCTCAACCCCGCCGACGTGACGATGAACAGGACGCCCAGCAGGATCATCCACTGCCGGCCGGTCGAGATCAGATACGCCGCCATGCTGACGCTGGTCAACAACGGCAGGAGGAGCGTGAGCATGGTCGACATTCCGCTCGGCGGCGGCAACTGCGGCGGTGCCGCGATGGAGACCTTGTCCTCCGGCACGGGCGGCGGTGCCATCCGGGCGGGGCGGTGGAAGGCGATCCTGCTCATCGGTTGGGCTGCCTCAGGGTGAGATCGTCGCGGCGGCGGACGCGGACGTGGTCCGCCGCGCGCCGGCGACCGCGATCAGGACTTGAACGGCGGGTAGTCGGCCGTGATGGCGGTCTGGTTCGTGTCCATCACGTCCGGCGGAGCGGGAGGATTGCTGTCACGGAGGGGTTGTGTGCGGCGCCATGGGTGGCCTGACCCGTCGGTGAACTTGCCGGCGAACTTGTTCCAGGCATCGACGAGGCCGAACTCGGCCTGGTCGTAGTTGTAGACCGCGGTGGCGATCCCGCCGGCCATGGCGGGCAGCACGCCGTTTTCCGGCTTTTCCTCGCTACCGAACATCTGGCCCATGACCGTGTGCCACTGGTTGTTGAAGTCAGCCGCCTCCTGCTGGGTCTTGCCCACCCAGTCGTTGAGGGTCAGCGACTCCAGGGTGGTTTTGATCCGGCTGACGGAGTCCGCGACATTCTGCGCGAGATCGTGCAGTGCGGTCGCCGTATCGTGCATTCCCCACGGCCCGATCGCCATGTTCTTCAGGTGGTCGTAGTCGGTGGTGGCCATTGATGACACCTCCTCTTTCGGATTCGCGGCTTAGGCGGGCGTCACGTTCGCCGCATTCACAGACTCGGCTCGATGGTAGTTGTCGTAAACCTTCTGCATCCGGGCGATTATCTCGTCCAGGAGGCCCATCAGATCGAAGGTGGCACTGGTGTACCAAGTTTCGATCGGGTCGAATGAGTCGTAGGCAGGCCCCTTCCAGTAGAAGGCCAGATGACTCATCTTGGTCTCGATCTGCTCGAGGGTCTTGGAGATGTTGTCCCTCTCCCGCTGGACGGTGGCGATGGCGTTCAACAACGCCTGCAGAGCGACCATGAATTCGGTGTCGCCCCGGGCCTGTCCGCCTCCGCCGGTGTCCGCCACGATGTTCTCCTTATTCCGATGGTCTGAACGGTCCGTGCCCGGACCCGGGCGACGCGGTGCCGCCGGCGTATCAGCCGGTGACCCCGTTGGCCGGCGGCGCGGGGAACAGCGAATGCCGGTCGGCGGCGGCGTAGACCTGACCCGAGTGGTTCACGAGGGCGATGTACTCACCGAAGAGCTCGAGCGCGGCGCCGATGGACTGCAGCGTCTTCTGCTGGGCGGGATTCATTTGCGCGGCGAATTCCTGCGCCGGCTTCTGAAATACCGTGGGGGCCGGGTCATGACCCTTGCCCCAAGTATGCGAATATGAATCGTATACACCACTGCTGCCCGGCAGCATGGAGGTCTGCCCGAAGACGGTTCCCTCCGAAGACAGAACATGCGAACGCAGGTTCTCGTACTGGGTGACCAGTGCCCGGGACTTGGTCAGCATGGTGTTGACCGAGCTGCCGAGCTTATCGAAATCGACCGAGAAATCCTCCGCGTCGTGATCATAGGTGGGGGGCGGATTCCCGCTTCCCCCATCATCTTGGGAGAACTTCGGGTCGGTGTTGAAGGACGGGCGGTTCTTCCAGGCGACCTTGATCTCCGGGGAATCGGTGTTCCCCAGGTCCAGCGAAGTGGTGGTGTCGTTATCGTGGCTGTGGTCGTTCGGATCGAACGGGTGGTTGTCGTATTTCGAGGTGATCGGTTTTTCCACGGGTCCTCCTTCTCGCTGGCGAAGTTCTCGGAGTCGGGCCTCACACCGCCTGGGCCGGCGGCAGATCCTCCGGGAGAAGGGTCGTCAGGTCGCGGGCGTCTCCGGCCGTCAGGTCGTCGGCGATCCGCATCGCGTGGCGCTCGGTCATCAGCTGGAAGACCTGCCGGGCGGTGCGGCCGTTACCGAACTGCTCGCCTCGGGGCAGGTTCTCGAAGAACCGGTGCAGCGCCTCGACGGTCCCCTCGGGACACTCGTACTCGTGTTGGTCGGCGTGGTAACGCACGATCCGCACGAGCTCGTCGGACGCGTAGTCGTCGAACGTCAGAGTGCGGGTGAACCGCGAGCCCAGCCCCGCGTTGGAGGCCAGGAAGCGCCGCATCTCCTCCGGGTAGCCGGCCACGATCACCACGACGTCGTCGCGGTGGTCCTCCATCAGCTTCACCAGCGTGGAGATCGCCTCCTGCCCGAAGTCGTTGCTCTGCCCGTGCGGGACCAGCGAGTACGCCTCGTCGATGAACAGCACCCCGCCCAGCGCCCGGCGGAACACCGCCTGCGTCTTGGGCGCGGTGTGCCCGACGTACTCCCCCACCAGGTCACCCCGGTCGGCCTCCACCAGGTGACCGCGCTCCAGCAGGCCGAGCGCGTGCAGGAACCCGCCGTACAGCCGCGCGACCGTGGTCTTGCCCGTGCCCGGGTTCCCGGCGAAGACGAGGTGACGCGACAGCGGCGGCGGTGGCAGCCCCGCCTCCTGGCGGACCTTCACCATCTGCATCAGCTTGGTCAGGCCGACGATGTCGCGTTTGACCCCGTCCAGGCCCACCAGCCGATCCAGCTCGGCGCGCAGCTCCGCGAGCCGCTCCTCGGGCGCCTTGTCCGTCTCGTCCTCTGCCGCGGCTTCGGAACCACTTCCCATGGCCGGCCCGCGAACGGTCGTCGCCGTACGCGCGGACGGCGCGGCGCCGTCGCCCTGCGGCAGGGCGGCGTCGCGGACCCCGTCCGACCGGCAGTCCTCGATGACGGGCTCGGCCCCGTCGCACACCACCAGGTCGTGGTCGCCACCGGACACGTGGCAACGGCGCAGCACCGGGGCGGCCTCCGCCTCCAGGTAGATCGCCGGATATCCGGCGTCGGAGATCCGGCAGTCCTCGAACAGACCCGACGCCTTCCCCCCGACGAACACGCCGTTGCGAGCGGGCCGCTCGACGGTCAGACCGCGAACGCGTGGCCGGGCGTCGGCACCGGCGTACAGGCCGGTGCCCTCGACGCCGGTCATCGTGCAGTCGTCGATCCGTACGACGCTGCCGGTGTCCAGGAACACGCCCGTCGACCCGGTGCGCTGGATGCGTGTGCCCTCGATGACGGCTCCGCCGCCGGGACCGACCTGAATCCCGATCTCGGCGACGTCGCAGATCTCGCAGCCGGCCACGAACGGCCGGTGGGTCGTCCGCAGGTCGAGGCCGGTCTGAGCGCGTGACACCCGGCAGTCGCGAAGGACCGCGTCGCCGCCGTCCACGAACACGCCCGTCATCCCGGCGTCCTGGATCCGCGTGTCCTCCAGGGTCGCCTCGGTCCGCTCGCATACCCGGACGCCGTACTCGGGGGTGTCGCGGATCCGGCATTCGGTCAGCGCGGCACGCGCCCCGCCGGCGAGGTGGACGGCCGTGTACGCGGTGTCGTGGACCTCGTGGCCGGTCAGTGCGATGTCCGCCTCGCCGGCCGCGTACAGGCCGTTGGCCCCGATACGGGCGATCTCGCCGCCCCGGACGCGGACGGTGGCCCCGCCGGTCACCGCGAGCCCGCTGTCGGCTACGTCGACGATGCGAACGGCGTCCAGCTCCAGCGCGCCGGTCCCGGTCACGAGGATGCCCGCCCGCCGCGTGTCGTGGATGTGGCAGTCGTCGAGGACCGCCGCCGCCTCGTCCTCGGCGAGCACGCCCGCACCCGCCGTACGGAAGATCTCGCACCGCCCGAGCAGGATCGCGTGTGAACGGGACATGTCGGGTTCCTCGGCGGACGCGGCGTCGCGCGGGCGCGCACGGTCGCCGTCGGCCGGCGCGCGGCTCCCGGCCGTACCGCTCAGCCGCAGGCCCTGGGCGCCCGTGTCGTACAGACGGCAGTCGCGTACCACCAGCGCGGACCGGCCCTCGGCGTGGAGTGCGGCGGCGCCCGTATCGCGCGCCTCGCAGCGGGTGAACCGGCCGCGGGCGGCTCCGGACAGGTGGGCACCGCGGCCGGCGGTGTGCTCGATGAGCGTCCCGGCGCATTCGACGCGGGCCTCGTCGTCCGCCGCGACGCCGTCGCCGCCGGCGGACCGTACGACGCAGTCCTCCAGCACCGTGCGGCTCGTCCCGGTCAGCCGGACCGCCGCTCCGTCGGTGCCGTGGACGGCGCAGTCCTTGAGCGAGGCCACGGCGTCGCCGGTGACCTCGACCCGGCCGCCGTCGATCTCGCATCCGTGCAGCGCCGGCGTCCCACCGCGGATGAGGATCGCCGTGTCGGAGGACGTGGCGGGCGCGATGGTCAGGTCGCGGAGTACGACCTGGCCGCCGTGCAGGGTGACGGCGGGGCCGTGGGGTGCGGTGATCCGCACCGTGCCCGGCCCCTTCTCCGCGACGACGGTGACGTTCCGGTCCAGGACGAGGCTCTCCCGGTAGTCACCCGGGTGCACCGATACGACGGCGCCCTCGGCGGCGGCGCGCACGGCCGCGCCGATCGTGCTGTGCGCACCCCACCCGGGGGCGACCCGCTCCCGGAGGGGCCTTTTCGTCAGCACGGCGTCACATCCTTCCGCCGGCCTTCATCAGCGCGTCGAAGACGCCGAACACGCCGACGGCCAGCGGAATGCTCAGTGCGCCCAGGAAGCCGGCGAGCGGCCCCGGCCAGCTCCTGCGCTCGGCGAGGTCGGCGCTCTGCAACGAGCTGCGGAAGCACAGCACCAGGCCCCACCACACCACCACGACGCCGGCCGCGAGCGTCACCGACGGAGCCGACCAGCCGGGGACGTGCGCGGTGGTCAGGTGACCCCGCGGCCCGAAGAGGTGGCCGGACGACCGCAGCGCGAGTGCCGTCAGGCCGATCGCACCACTGGCCAGGACGGCGGCCACGACCCCGCGCAGCCGTGACGAGCTCGCGCGGCACAGCAGTGCCAGACCCAGGCACAGCACGAGCCCGAGCGCGAACCAGTCGCCGGAACCGCTCAGGACCACGAGGCAGACGCCCATCGCCACACAGCACACCGCGTTCAGAAAGACCAGCAGCCGCTGGATCCGCCGCACCGAGGCCTCGACGTCCTCCGTCTGCACGGTGCCGGGCGGCACGGCCGCCGCCTGCGCCGCGATTCTGGGCAGCACGCCGAGAAGGAAGAACACCACCACCGCGACCACGGCCGCGGCCTCGACCCGATCGGCGCGCAGGGCCGCGAGCGAGATCGCCAGAACCATCGCCGGCCCGCAGATCATCTGCAGGACCAGCGTGGTGATCGCCGGGACGGCCAGATAGGCCGCGAACGCCCCGAGGGACGCGGTGACCGAGACGGCGACCAGCGACGTCGTGCCCGACAGCGGCAGCGCCAGGGCCGCGAACGCCAGGAACGGGCAGGCGGCCGTGGCCAGGGCCAGCCGCAGTCCCCTCGGCACCGGCCACACCTTCGCGCCGGCCACCCGGGCGAGCACCGCCGAGGCCACACCGGTCGCGAACAGCACCGGCGCGAGCACGGGCACGTCGTACGCGCCGAAGCCGAGCGTGCCGGCTCCGGCCAGCGCGACCAGGAGCCCGAGAGCGAGCGTGGTGTACGCGCGCGTCCGGGCGTTCCACTCGACGCCGTCATCGTCGAGTTCGGCGACCTGCTCGGCGATGTCGGCGACGACCGGGCCGTCGAGCTCGCCTTGGAGCACGTCCCGCAGGTACAGCGTCTCGCCGTCCAGTACGCCGACGGCACCGAGTGACTGGCCCGGTTCGAACGGAGCGCCCCCGGCCGGCGCGAGCGACCAGGCCGCGGGCATGGCGTCCGAGTCCGGCTGCCCGCACATGTCGGCCAGCATCGGGGCGTACTCCGCGATCGGTGCGTCCGCCGACACCGCCAGGTCCACGCTCCGGCGCTCGCCCACGACGGTGATCCGGCACCGCTCATCGGCCACCGGAAGATCCTCGCTTCCTCGTGTTCATCGCCCTACGCGCTCAGGTGAAGGTCCGTGGTCGTGGTCAGTGCTTCCACGTCTGGATGTTCGACCACTCGGCCTCGGTGTAGTTGCCCCAGTTGACGTTCATGGCATGGGCGATCTGGCCCAGGACTCCCTCCGGGCCGAAGAGCCCCTCGGCGGCGATGTTCCACTCCTGCTGCAGGCCCTGGTAGTACGTTGCCGCCTGGCTCCGCGTCCACGCCTCCTGCAACGGCGCGAGCTTGCTCTTCAAGGTCTCCAGCTCGTCCGCGATCTCCCCGGCGCGCCCGTTGAGCCAGCCGCCGGCGGCACCCAGCCCCTCGCCGACGTAGATGTCACTGCCGTCGATGTCGGCCATGATCCGCTCTCCTCAGGTTGCGCAGGGCGCCGTCAGCTCAGGTTGGCCACGGCGGTGTGGCCGCCCGGCATGCCCGCCTCGATGTTCTGCAGGTTGGTGATGTTCTGCTGCTCGGAGTCGCGGTAGTTGACGTAGTTGCCGTGCAGCCCGCTCGCGATGCCCGTCAAGGCGTCGTGCAGCATGGTCGCGAGGATGTCGTACTCGGCCATCAGCGCCACGAAGCGGTCGTGCGCGATGCCCCTCCAGACCTCCTCGAGGCTGTTGACGTAAGTCTTGATCTCCGCCAGTTCCCCTCTGATCTCTTCCGCCACGCTTCTCGTGTCCGATGCCGCAGTGGCCAGATACTCCGGAGTGACGTGATACGTCACGCCACCCACGGTCACCGACGGTTCGTTCGCCATGACGGCTCGCCTTTCACGGAGAAGGTCGTTCGTGGAAGCACATCGGCCGCTCGGCCGCTCGGCCTTTCGAGAAGCCGCGGCTCGTCCTGCCGTGCGCTCGCGCGGTTCTCGTCCCGCCCGGCGATCTTCGGCAGTGGGACGGCACCGCCGGTGCGCGCACACTCGCCGAGCCGTGGGGCGGGCACAGATCGAGTATGGCTTCGCCCGAGGAGGCGGCGATATCGGCAACGTTGCCTATTCGGCCCTCATCGGCAATGCCTACCCTCCGTCAGCGAAATGGTCCGCCTGGTGGGGGGCATCGGGTTCCTCCGGGCCGTCGCCGGAAATCGGGTCCGGGGCCGGGCGGGGCTCCTCTGGCAGGTCCAGCGGCAGGTCGCGCAGTTGCAGGCGGGAGGTGATCCCGAGTTTCTTGAAGATGTTGCGCAGGTGGGCGTGGACGGTTCGCGGGCTCAGGAAGAGCTGTTCGGCGGCCTCCTTGGAGGTCGCGCCGCCGGCGACGAGGCGGGCGATCTGGAGTTCCTGCGGGGTGAGCAGGTCGCGCGGCGGGGCGGCGGGCCGGTGCGGACGCTCACCGCAGGCGGACAGTTCACGCGCGGCGCGTTCGGCGAACCCGGCGGCGCCCATCCCGGACAGTTTCTCGTAGGCGATGCGCAGCTGGGCCCGGGCGTCACCGCGTCTCGCCTCACGGCGCAGCCACTCCCCATAGACCAGGTGGGCCCGGGCGAGATAGACCGCGGCGCGGGTACGGGACAGCCGGTCGATCGCCTTCCGGTAGAGGTCCTCGGCGCCGGGCCCGTCGGCGAGCAGGGCACGTGCGTACATCTGCAGGCCGATGGCCAGGTCGGTGCCGCTCGCCTCGGTCCGTTCGGCGAAGTTCTCCAGCACCGGCTTGGCGAGCCGGTGCCGTCCGCTGCGTGCGGCGGCCTCGATCAGCTCGGGCGAGATGAACGCCGAGAATCCCAGCTCGTCGTGCCGGCAGACCTCCGCCGCCGCCTCGGAGGCGGCGTCGTATCGGCCGAGGCCGTTGTAGAGCACCGCGTTCGCACCGTCGATCACCGACAGGCTGTGGCCCTCGCCGCCTTCACGTGCCGGGCCGATCAACTGCTCGACCAACGCGGCGGTTCCCTCCTGGTCACCGCGCCAGGCGCGGAGCGCCAGGTCCGCGAACGGCGGGCCGCTCGGGTTTCCGGTGGGGTCGATCGTGATGGCCTCGGCGATCAGCGCCTCGGCGTCCTGGAACTCACCGGCGAGGACGTGCGCGTAGGCGAGGTAATGCAGTGCGCTCGGCAGCGCGAGGAGCATGCCGGTACGGCGGATGAACCGCACCTGGCGTTCGGAGAGCGTGCGCCAGGCGTCGTGCTCCCACAGGTCCATCGCTGTCGCGCCGGCCAGCGCCACCCAGTGGTGGAAATCGTCCCCCTGCTCGGTCTCGGACAGGAAGGCACCGACGGCCCTCCGCAGTGACGGAATGGCCGCCGTGGAGCCCTCGATCGCCCGCGTGATCAGCGCCTTCAGCAAGAGGTCCGGCGGTTCCGAGGACTCGCTCGCACCTTCCTCCAGCGCTTTCGCCAGCTGACGTGCGGTGTCGGTCAACAGCCCCGGGGGGCCGAGACGGCCGGCGCGCATCGCCGTGACGAACGCACCGATATAGGTCTGGCGGGCCATCGGCCGGTCATGGGCCTCCAGCTTCCGCGCCGCGTCCAGCAGCGGGGCTGGATCCTTGCTCCGGGGCCCATGGTTGACGGAGATCCGCGCGGCCAGCAGTTCGACGAGCGCCTGATGCCGTTCGTCCCCCGGACCCGTCTTCCCGATCGCCAGCAGGCCGGTCGCGGCTTCGTTGTCTCCGGCCCAGTACTTGAGGCCCGCCGCGTTCAGGGCGCGTACGGCCCGCCTACCCGGGTCGGGGGTCAGCGCGGTGGCGCGTTCGAGGAACCCGGCCGCGGCGGCGACGCCACCGCGGCCGGACGCGCGGTCGGCGGCGCGTTCGAGTTCGGCCGCGATGTCCTCATTGGGCAGGAGCACCGACTGGGCGCGGTGCCACGCCCGGTGGTCCGGGTCCACGAGCGGGTCGATGACGTGGGCCAGCGCGCGGTGCACCGTACGGCGGTCGTCCGGCGAAGCCGCCCGGTAGATGGCCGACCGGACCAGCGGATGCCGGAACCGTACGCGGACGCCGATGTCCAGCAGGCCGGCGGCCTCGGCCGGGTCGGCCGCCTCGCTTCCGACGCCGAGCTGCTCGGCCGCGCGCCACAGCAACACCGGATCGCCGAGAGGCTCGGCCGCCGCCAGCAAGAGCAGCCACCGGGTGTCCTGCGGGAGGGCGGCCTGGCGCTCGCGGTACGTGGCCTCGATACGGGCGGGCACCGGGAGCGCTTTGGGCAGGCCGAAGCCGCCGGCCAGTTCCCCCGTGCCCACGCTCCGTGACAGCTCGAGCAGGGCCAGGGGGTTGCCACGTGCCTCGGCCATGATCTGGTCGCGGATCCGCTCGTCCAACGGTGTGTGCAGCTGGGAGGCCAGCAGCTCGAGCGCGTCTTCAGTGCCGAGCCCGGTGAGGGCGAGCTCGGGCAGCCCGTCGAGCAGGTTCGGCACTCCGGGCTCGCGGACGGCGAACAGGAGCGCGATCGGGTCGTGCTCGATGCGGCGCGCCACGAACGCGAGGGCCTGCGCCGAGGCGTGGTCGAGCCACTGCGCGTCATCGACCACGCAGACGATCGGCTGCTCACGGGCGGCGGCCGACAGCAGGCCGAGCACCGCCAGGCCGACCCGGAAGCGGTCCGGCATCGTGCCCTCCCGCAGTGCGAACGCCACTTCCAGAGCGGTTCGCTGTGGGCCGGGCAGCGTCTCCAGCCACGGGAGCAGCGGCCGGCACAGATCGTGCAGCCCGGTGAACGGGAGCTCGGTCTCGAACTCCCTCCCGCCGGCGCGGAGCCGCCACAGACCCGCCGCCCGGTCCAGCGCCCGTTCGATGAGTTCCGTCTTGCCGATGCCCGCCTCGCCGCGGATCAGGACCGTGCCGCCCTGCCCGGACGCCGCGGCACGCAGCGTCCGCTCGACCGCCGCGAGCTCCGCCGCCCGAGAATATTTCCACAGTCGCATGCCGACCCCTTGCGAGATTCCGCGGCCGGAGGCCGCACGTACGACCACGCTACGAATCCGACCGCCTCGAAAACGTCACCTTGTGGTGCGCACTCGTGGTAGCTCGCACGGGGGACGAACTCGCCGCGGAAGTCACGCGTCGAACGCTCACTTCCGGCTGCGTCTGTCGTAGTCGATCTGGCGTGCTCGGATCTCCTCGGCGTGGTCGACCGTCCAGTCGTAGAGTCGGCCGAACGGCTCGCGCAGGGATTCACCGAGCGGGGTCAGGGAGTATTCCACCCCGACCGGTGAGGTCGGCAGGACACGGCGCTCGATCATGCCGTTGCGTTCGAGGCGGCGCAGGGTCTGCGTCAGGACTCGCTGGGTCACGCCTTCCAGGCGGCGCTTGATCTCGTTGAACCGGCATGGTCTCTCGAGCACGGCCATGACCATCATCGACCATTTGTCGGCGATCTGGTCGAGAATCGGGCGGCTCGGGCAGTCAGCCCGGAAAGCGATGTCGCTGCCCGCGACGGTTCGGTAGATGGCGCCGGCGCCGGTCTCGGAAGCGGCCATAACGGTATCCTCCAGGATCCCTGGGATGCTCAAAGTGCGTTATTGACGCAGGTCACGGCCCGAATCACCCTAGGTATACATCAGGAACCAAGATGCCTGCCAGATACGTACAGGAGCTCTCTCGTGGTCTATGACGGTTACAAGACTCTTCGTGTCGCCGACGACGCCGGTATCGCCCGCGTTACGATCGACAACCCGCCGGTGAATGTGCTGGACGTCGCGCTCATGACCGACCTGCGGGACCTGCTGACCGCGTTGCGTGACGACGGGTCGGTGCGGGTGATCGTTTTCGACAGCGCCGATCCGGAGTTCTTCATCGCGCACGTCGATATGACCTCCACGCCGGACGCGCTGGCCGGGCTCGCGGCCGCCGCCCCGGAAGGTGTGAACGTTTTCCAGGCCGTCGGGGAGATGCTGCGGCGCCAGCCGCAGGTGACCATCGTCAAGCTCGCCGGGAAGGCGCGCGGCGGCGGAGCGGAGTTCGTCGCGGCCGCGGACATGGCCTTCGCGGCGATCGGCCGCGCCGGGCTCGGCCAGATCGAGGCGCTCATGGGCATCGTCCCGGGTGGCGGAGGCACGCAGTACCTCGCCGCCAAGGTCGGGCGCAGTCGTGCGCTGGAGGCGGTGCTCGGCGCCGAGCTGTTCGACGCGGAGCTCGCCGAGCGCTACGGCTGGATCAACCGGGCCCTGCCCGCCGACGAGCTGGACGCGTTCGTCGACCGAATCGCCCGTAACATCGCGGCCCTGCCGGAGGACGTGATCGCCGCGGCCAAGCGGGCGATCGTCCCCGACGACCTGGTCGCGGGCCTGGTACGGGAGAACGACGCCTGGGCCGGCCTCATCGTCCGTCCCATGGCGGGGCAGTTGATCAGCGGCGGCCTGGCCGCGGGCGCCCAAACCCGCGAGGGCGAACGCGACCTGGAGGCCCTGATGCGAAGCCTGGCCGGATAGAGCCCTGGGAACCTCAAGGAACACAACCTTTTCGGCTGATGATCGTCAACCGTGCTCCTGCTGTACTGAAACGACGATCGAGCCCATCGCTCCCCTCATCCGGGGCGCTCCCGGATGAGGGGAGCGATCTCGGAAAGCTCCCGGGGTGCCGCGGAGGACCAGCCGTGGCGCATGGCCGTCCGACAGTGATGACTTCGCAGGAGAAACCTTTCATGGCTACCGGGGACCTGTGGCAGACGGTCCAGTACTTCATGGATTGGATCGGCATTTTCGCGTTCGCGTTGTCCGGGGCGCTGCTCGCCGTCAGCAAGGACTTCAACATCTTCGGCGCCGCCCTCTTGGCGGAAGCGGCGGGCCTTGGCGGTGGCTTGTTCAGGGACCTGGTGATCCGTACGACTCCGGTGGCCTTCACCGATGTCGGCTACTACCTTGCTCCGTTGGTCGCCGCGTTCATCGTCTTCTTCACCGCGCGAGCGCATCGCGGTGAGCTGCTCTTCCGCGCGTACGATCTGCTCGACGCGGCCGCTCTGGCGCTCTTCAGCGTTACCGGTACGACGAAGGCGCTCAGCTTCGGTCTCAACCTGTTCGCCGCCACGACCCTCGGCGTGGGCAGCGCCGTGGGCGGTGGAATCCTCGCCAATGTCATCGCGAACGAACCGCCGCCCGCACTTCGGTGGAACCGTGACCTTTATGTTCTGCCGGCTCTGGTCGGTGCCGGGACGGTCGCCCTGCTGTCCGCCATCGGGGAGCTGAACGCGGTCACCGCGGGCGCCGCCGCGATCGTGGCCTTCGCCGTCCGGCTGATGGCACTGCGCTACCGGTGGCACACGTTGCGCGCGTACGTCTGGCGCAACCCGTTCGCGGGCATGCGCCAGGTGCCCACACCCCAGGGCCCCATTCCCGCCCCCGGCGCCTGGCCGGCGCATGCGGAGCATGCGACGTTTCGGTTCCGTTCTCCCGTGCCATCGGCACGCCCACGGTTTCCCGAGCCACGGCCGACGCACGGGGCGCCTCCGGAGGTTCCGTTCCCTGCGCCGCCCCCACCCGCCCGGGCACAGGTCCCCGGTCTGCACGAGACGCCTTACGGATGGCCGGGTGTCCAGTTCGACGCCGCTACCGACACGGCCCCTCGCACCGGCGGGGTTTTCTCAGCTACGCGAGCCCAGCATCGCGATCCGGAGACTTTCTGAACCGGGTGGTGCCGAGAAGGCTGGGACCAACCCCGGCAAAGCCACAGTCCGGACCACTCCTTCACCGAAGGAATCACCGTGAAGACGAGCAGGAGCGGGGCCCCTGCCAACTCGTGCCCGGCTCGACAGGCTCCAGGCTGTGATGATGGCCGAGTGCACGACAGCTCAGAAGCACGGATGCCGGTCATCCTCGGCGTTGACGACCTGCGCGCTTTGCCGAGGGCCACGCAGATCGCCCGCACCAGCCATGAGGGCATCTTGCTTCTCGAAGAACATCGGCACCACCGGATCGACGAACTCTGGCTCGACCACGACCTGGGCGGGGACGACAGCATCATGCCGGTCGTGGCGCTGCTGGAAAAGGCAGCTTTCGACGGCCGGCCCTTCAACATCAGCATGATCTTCGTCCATAGCGCCAATCCAAGCGGCGCGGAGACGATAGTCCGGGTCTTGAGGCGTTGGGACTATCGAGTCCGGCAGGCGACCGCCTAGCGCACAGCCGCCTCCAGCGAGGCGCGGTTAGGTTCGGGGACGGCCCCGGCACCGCCCGCGACTCCAGGTCTGCGCCGCTCCATGGGACTGGGCTTCCTCGCCGAACCCGCCTGCGGCTACTGCCTGGCGATACCGGGTCAGAAGGCTGCCCGCACTTGATGACGCAGTACCCGGATTTCGCCGAACACATCGCCTAGGCTCCGAGGCATGGATCTCAAAGACGCTTCGCGCATGGTCCTCACCGAATCCGCCCCGCACGCGGACCTTCACAACGTCACCCAAGCCGTCTACGACGATTACTCAGCCGGGCGTGAGGTCCCCTCCATCGCACTCACCGGCATGCTCGCCGAAGCCAGTCGCAGAGGCGTCCTGCTCAAACTCAAGCAGCGGCACGGCGACCACGCGGTCAACGACATGATCACCGTGCTCGCCCACGAGATAGACCGCCAGCGGCCCGACCCGGGAAACCCTGCACTCTCTGGAAGGTGAACTCCCGGCGATGGGCACCGCCGCATGCGAAATCTACGCTGACGGTCATGGGCGGAAATAGCCTCGAGGTGGCCGACCACCCAGCCAACCGCGTGCTGCTCGGCTATCTGCGAGCGCAAGCCCGCCGCCCCACCTCACCCGCCGACTACACCTACGCCATCGATGAATGGCAACTTCACACCCATCCCGACCTGCTGGAAAGGCTCGGGGAACTCGCCCCGGACGGCATCCCGGTCATCCCGCTGTTCGGCGTTCCCGCCCTGGCGACCGAAGGAATCGTCGCCGCCGTCGCCCTCGGAACCAGCTGGCTGATGGTCAGGCTGCCGCGACTCCCCGACGGCCTCGAAACGCAGGCCCCCATACCCCCGCTCTCCGATCACGGCTGGCAGTCCGTCAGCGCCTGGCAGAGCGAAATCCCCGCTGCTGAGGGAAAAGAGCGCCTTACCCGACTCATCAACGACGCTCTCCACCACGCACGGAGTCTCGATCAGTAGCCGAAATCCGAGCCTTCCGCAGGACCGCGGCTGACCGCGCAGATTGTCCCGTACGCCGGGCTCATCGCACCGCTGCTGCACCCGCTCGGGCTGGATTCGTTCACCATCGGCTTTTCCGGCCGTTCCACTCGTGGCAAGACCACCCGGGCTGTCGAGCTGGGCTGATCCGCTGGGGAAAGGTGATCGGCTCTGGTTGCGTTTGTGTGTCGGCGCCGGACTCTTCCAGTGACCACGATCGGGAGCCGTTGGGCCTCGTGCCGCGGACCCCGATCTCAACGGAGACCCATGAGACCGGGTCGATGCCGACGCACCGATATTCGAGCAAGGATTTGATTCGGTCTCCTCGCGCACTTGTCGTGTTGGGAGGCTTTTCGCCCGTGACGTCACCCGAGCCGCGACCTTCGAACAGCGGCCCCGACAGCCGTCGGCAGTCTTCTTCTCCGACGCCCGCGCCGGGATACGAGACGACACAAACCTGGAGCCCGTCCAAGGAAGCGACCGGGCGGCCGTCCGGCACTCCACCGGGTCACCCCCCGCAACAGCCCGGCTGGTATAGCCCGGGCGCACCGCCCCAGGGGCCCCAAGGGACGCCTGGACCGGGCGGCCCCAGCGGGCCAGGTCCCCGTGGCCAGAAGGGCGGGGCCAGGCGACTCATCCCGGTCGTCATCGCCGTCCTCGTCTTGGTCGTGATCGGGGCCGCCGGATACGCGATCTTCAGCGCCGGCGGTGACGGCGGAACGACCGCGCGGGGCGGCCTGTCGGAAGGCGCTCAACGGAAGAGCGGCCATCTGAAGGGCAAGGTGCTCTGGCAGAGCCGACACGCCTCGCAGGACCTGTCCAGTTACAGCTTGGGCGGCTGGCACACCACCGACCTGACGGTCGCCGTCGCGCCTCAGGGGCTCGTCGCGTACGACTCCCGCACCGGACGGCAACGCTGGCAGATGTCGTCCCCGCCGCTCCCTGGCGGAGACCCGTCGCTGATCTGCGGGGTGAGCACGGAGACCGGTGGCAACGTCGGCGTGATCGGGTTCGGCCCCGACGACGGCGACACCGTCACGAAGTGCAAGGAGTTCGCGCTGATCGACCTGGCCACCGGCCGGGCGCGCGGGCAGGGCACGCTCCCGTCCGGCATCGGCCTCGGGTCCAAGACCATGAGTGCCGAGGTCATCGACGGCACCGCGGTGATCGAGTACGACGGCGGCCTCACCGGCTTCGACCTGTCCGGACACCAGCGCTGGCGGCTCGATGTGAAGGCGGCCGTCGGTGACCGCCATGTCGTCAGCGACCTGCTGCCGGGCGCTGGTGCCGCGATGGTGCTCTTCGACGGCCTGGACTCGGACGACACGGTGACCGTGGCACAGGTGTCGCCCAGAGACGGAACGGTCGCCAAGAAGGCACCGGTCGCCCTTCCTTCGGACGTCCGCAGCGCCAACGTCCAGTTCCTGTCCACCCGGCCTGTCGTGCTGAGCGGCAGCAGCGGCGACCACGGCGCGTTCATCTCCCTCGACGACGCGTTCCGCGTAAAGGCGACGATCGCGCAGACGGGTACCTGGGGCACGCTCGACATGAGCGGCTACTCCCACGCCGGCCACGATCTCATCCATGCGGCCGTCTCCTCCGACACACTCGTCGTCGGCACGTCGGCGGAGACCGTCAGCAGCACACGCGAGACGAACAAGATCATGGCCTTCGACCTCGCGACCGGCCGGCAGCGCTGGGCCACATCGCTCGGCCCTGAGGTGACGAGCGTTCCGGTGGCCTTCGACGGCGACGCAGTGCTCGCGATGATCAATGGCACGTACGAGAACCCACCGCAGGTGTTCCGGCTCGCCATCACCGACGGCAAGGCGACCCCGATCGGACCCGCGTACTCCCAGGATTTCATCCTCGCACCAGAGACGAGCCGCATGTACTGGGACGGCTCGCGGATCTTCGGCGTCTCGCTGTCGGCCAAGACGGAGACTCCGAGCGCGTACGCCCTGGGTTAGTTCCCGACCGGGTCTCCGGCTCGTGCGACCGCCACGGCGTGAAGACGATCTTTCTGAGATGGAGGCGGGACTGGATGCGCTCCGCCGGCCGGGCGGCGTCCCGTTCGGTCCGGCCGGCCTGCCTTCGCAGTGCGGCTCTGGTCGCCAACCGGGAGACGCGGTGCTGTTCAGAGTGCGCGGAAGGTCCCTGCGCCCGGGAAGCCCGCAACCCGTCACTGGGTCGCCTCGCCCCAGTGACGGGTTGCGGTCAGCTCGCGTCGGCGATGGGCCCGCTCAGCTTGGCGAGCGCCTTCTGGTGAATCTTCCGTACGCCCTCGCGGGAGAGACCGATCTGCTCGCCGATGACGCGGAACGACTGCTCGGGCATGTTGTCCAGGCCGAACCGCCGCGTGAGCACATACCGCTCGCGGGTGTCGAGGGTCGGCCATCCCCGGTCGACCAGGGTACGCAGCTGGGAGTGCAACAGCACCTCGTCTTCCGGGCTCAGCGACAGGTCCGCGACCTGCTCCTCAAGGGCGATCATGCCCTCGCTCTGGACGACGGCCGACGCCTGCAGGCTGTCCAGCCGGGGTGCCTCCAGAACGCGACGGACCTGAGCCTCGGTCAGCCCGGCACGCCGGGCGATATCGGCGTGGTCCAGTGCGGCCTCGGCCCCGAACTCCTCCAAGAAGGCCTGCTTGGCGGCCAGGACGATCGGGCGTTTCTCGAAGTCACCGAGGTTGAGGTTGGGGTGGTCGGCGTCCCGCACCGCGCGCAGGACCTCCCGCTGGATCGGCTTGAACGCCCAGTTCGCGAATGGGCCACGGTCTGGGTCGTAGGACGAGATGGCACACAGCAATCCGACATTGCCGGCACTTTCGAAATCCTCGCTGTGCCCGGTGGAACGTGACGCGAAAGCGGCGACGTATCGGCGTACCAGTCCACAGTTCGCGGTCATTATCTCATAGGTGAGATCGTCGAGTTCGCGCTCGGCGCGGCGCAACGCGACCTCCGATGTCACGTCCCGCTCGTCCGCGCCCACCCGGGCTCTCAGGCCGGCGATCCGAGCCTGCAGTTCCTTGCGCCGGACGAAGAAATCGTCGTTGCGGGCCTGAAACCGGTCAGCGGCGGAGCGCTTTTTACCGCTTGACTGCACGACGTTCATCTCGCCTCCCCGACTTGCTCTTTCACGCAGATTTCGACGAATACGTTGCCGAGATAAGTCCGACCGGAAAATGGACGTGGACTTGCCGCTGTGTGGTGGGCTCCGCCGGAGTGAGAACCGATCAGTAGCGGTTCGGCCGCGGGTGTTGCGGGTTCGGGTAGGCCTGCGGATGATGCTGTGCGCGGGGCGCGCCCGGGTGAGGCATCGGCTGGTGGGGCATCTGCTGAGGCGTCGGCGCCGCGGGTGCGGGCGGGTTGTCGATGCCGAGTTCGGCGAAGTAGCGCTTCTGGGCGACCTCGGGGTAGCGAGCGGTGAAGACGGCGGGGATCGTGAAGCCGCAGATCTTCGCGATGACCAGGAGCAGCGTGTTGTCCGGAGCCGCGTGCTGGATGAAGGTGAGGACGATCGCGGTGCCGGTGAAGCCGGCGGCCCAGACGATCGCGATGGTCCGGGTGATGCGTTTGAACAGGTCTGTCGCCGCGATGTCGGCCGAGACCCCGCGGCGGGCGATGCCCTCGGTGAAGGGGCGGCCGGCGAGCACGGTGCCCCAGGCGGTGAGGGCGAGCCAGCCGATCGCCATGGACGCGCCGTAGTTCATCACGGCCGAGTGGGGAGCGGCCAGGGCGAGTGCGGTGAGCAGGACCATGAAGACCGTGGTGGACATCTCGAGCATCAATGAGTCGGCCCGGTGACCGCGGCGGAGGTCCTGGACGAGGAACAAGGCGGCCGCGACCAGGCCGGTGATGGCACCGGCCTGGTCGTTCCAGCCGCTCACGACCGCGAGCAGGATCCAGGGCGCGTACATACGGACGTAGCGCAACAGCATGAAAGGGCCTTCCCGTCTCGAGAGCCACACGACATTCCTAAACAGACATGTGGAAACTAAACCCTTCACTCGGGAGATGTCAATATAGACATGTACGACCTGAGCTATGAAGCCGCGACACGCGTCACCCGTCGCCAGGCGAGCCCGCAGGGTCGTTCAGGGCCTGCGGTCGTGGAAGGTGCGGCGCAGGTCGCTCACCCAGGCGTCGGGGTTCTCCCAGGGGATGAAGTGGCCGCCGTGAGCGTGGGCGTTGACGTTGACGTGGTTGAACCAATCGGCCTGCGGGCCGGCCGTGAACGCCTCGACGCGCTCGTCGACGGTGTGGATGCCGGGCGGGTTCTCGTACGCGACGAAGGTGAGGCCGACCGGGGCCTGCACGACCGGGGTGCGGTCGTGGGCGGGGACCCAGGGGTAGCGGTTGGCGTTGGCGTAGTAGCGCATCGACGTGGCGATGGAGTTGTTCACCCAGTAGATCGTGGCGTGGGTGAGCAGGTCGTCCTTGGTGAAGACGGACTCGAGGTCGCCGCCGTTGTCGCTCCAGGCGTTCCAGCGCTCCAGCAGCCAGGCGAGCAGTCCGGCGGGTGAGTCACTCAGCCCGTGGGCCAGGGTGGCGCCGTCGAGCATGTGTACGGCGAGGTGGGACGCCGAGCGGTGATCCAACTCGATGATGCGGGCGCGGACATCGGCGGGCTGATCGTCGGTGAGGGGCCGATTCCGGGCGAAGTCCCAGGCACGGGGGCCGGTGAAGAAGTCGAGCGGCAGCCCGGAGCCGATGTGGATGCCGTACAGCTCGTCGGCGTACTTGTGGCCGAGCTGGCTGGAGACGATCCCGCCGATGTCGCAGCCCCCGGCGGCGTACTTCTCGTATCCCAGGGTCTCGGTCATCAGAGCGTGCCAGAGGTCGGCGACCTTCCAGAAGTTGACGTCCGGAAAGCCGGTGAGCGGCCCGGGGAAACCGAAGCCGGGCAGGGACGGCACGATGACGTCGAACGCGTCGGCGGGGTCACCGCCGAACGCTGCCGGGTCGGCGAGCGGGTCGATCACCTTCGACCAGTGCCAGAACGTCCACGGCCAGCCGTGGGTGAGGATCAGCGGGATCGGGCGGGGGCCGCGGCCGGGCTTGTGCATGAAGTGCACCGGGACATCGGCGACGCTCACCTCGTAGTGCTCGTACGCGTTGATCGCAGCCTCGGCCCTGCGCCAGTCGTAGCCGTCCCGCCAGTAGGCGACCAGCTCACGGAGATAGCCGGCCGGGACGCCGTAGGACCAGTCCTCGTTCCCCTCGTCCAGCGGCGGACGGGTCAGTGCGAGACGGACGCGCAGGTCATCGAGGACCTCGTCGGACACATTGATCCGGGTGGGCTCCAAGGGGACGGCGTGCGGGATGGTCATGGCATGGCTCCAGTCGTTCAACGGCGTCACCGACGACGACATGCTGTCCGTGGCCCTGCACCCCCGCAACCAGGAGATGAGCCTGCGCGACATCGCGGGAGGGACCGCCGGCTGGCTTGTTGCATTTCGGGGCGTTTGTCGGACCCTTCATCGCAAAGGTCGGTACTCCTCGTTCGAGAAAGGACCTCTGCGTGCAGGTGTTGTGGGTATCCGCTCATCCCGACCCGCGCTCGCTGAACGGTGCACTCCGCGACGAGGGAGTCGCCGTTCTGCGCGAACACGGGCATGAGGTGGTGGAGTCGGACCTGTATGCCATGGGATGGAACCCGGTGGTCGACCATGGCGACTTCGGCCACGACCCCGGTGAACGACTCGACGTCCTCAACGAATCCCAGCGTGCGCTGGAGACCGGAACGCTCAGCGACGACATCCGCCGCGAACAAGACAAGCTGCGCCAGGCCGACACGTTGATCGTGCAGTTCCCGCTCTGGTGGTTCGGCCCGCCGGCCATCCTCAAAGGCTGGTTCGACCGGCTGTTCGTCCAGGGCTTCGCCCAGGGCGTCCTGGACCCTGAAACCGGCCGGGCGCTACGGTACGGCAGCGGCGGCCTGGTCGGCCGACGCGCGATGGTGGTGACCACCGTCGGAGCCAACGCCGCCACGACCGGACCGCGCGGAATCCACGGCGACATCAACGACGTGCTCTTCCCGGTCCTCCACGGCACCCTGTGGTACACCGGCATGACCGTGGTCCCGCCGGTGGTCGTCAATGACGCGGTCCGGCTCTCCGCCGCCGAGTACGAGGTGGCGGCCGAACGCCTGCGGAACCGGCTGCTCACCCTCCCCGACACCGAGCCGATTCCGTTCCGCTACCAGAACGGCGGGGACTACGACGAACACCTTGTACTGAGCCCGGCCCACGCTCCCGGCGAGGAAGGCATCCGCATCCACTACACGACGCCGAACCCCGGCACGCACCGCGAGCGCCACAACATTCCTGAACAGACATGTGAAAACTAAAACTTTCACTCGCGAGATGTCAACATAGACATGTAGGATCCAGGTCATGAGTCTGCGATACGCGATGCTGGGGCTGATCGCCGAGCTGGACGGCGCCAGCGGCTACGACCTGTTGAAGGTGTTCGAGATCTCGCTCGGGACGGTGTGGCAGGCGACCCAGAGCCAGTTGTACGGCGAGCTCGCCCGGCTCACCGAGGCCGGCCTGATCGAGGTCTCCGCCGAAGGCGCCCGCCGCCGCAAGGAGTATGCGATCACCGAGGCCGGACGAGCCGAACTGCGTCACTGGCTGATCGACGTCCCGCCGAAGCCGAACCCACGGGACGAACCACTGCTGCGTATCTTCTTCCTCAACCAGATCAAGCCCGACGAAGCCCTGGACTACCTCAAACGGATGGCCGACGCGCTGACCGAGCGCACGAAGGAACTCCAAAATCTGGAGAACACCGTGCCGTGGGAGGAAGGCGGCGCGCTCGCCGACAACGGACGATTGACCATGGAATACGGCAAACGCTTCCTCGCGATGCGCCGTGACTGGTACATCTGGGCCCGCGAACAGTTCCAGGCGCGTGTCGAGGCGGCGAAGGCCGAGTGAGAACGCGAGCCTGCCGCGCCGGGTCGGCCCACCCTACGCCTCCGGACCGCCGGGGTCGTCGAGCAGCGAGAGATCCCGCGGGACGATGGCGGTGCTCTCCATCAGCTCATGGATGAGGTTCTCGTTCAGCTTGTTGCCGACGGGCTCGCCGACCTCTTCCCGGGTGAGCCCGGGCACGCCGCCCTTGGACAGCCGGGTGCGGACGGTCGTGACCCTGTGGGCGACGCTCTTGGCCGTCCAGTCGGCGTCCGGCTGTAGTTCCTTGAGGTGCTCCGCCGCCTGCTGCCAGGCCATCGGCTGCGGGTTCGGGGCGTGGAGCAGGTACCGCTGGGCGAGGACGACGAGGATCAGGCGCTCGGTGGGCGTGAGCCGCCAGGTCCGCGGTGGCTGGGTGGGGTCACGGTGCCGCGACGTCGACCGCTGTTCGTCCGACCCCGCCACGTACAGCTCCAGCAGGTGCTCACGGCCGCTGGCCCCGCGGACGAACAACGGCGTGTATCCCTCGGCGAGCGGGATGGGTTCGTCCCCGGCGAACAGCAGTCGCGCGTCGGGGAACCGTACGGGCAGGCGGCCCGTGGTCCGTACCCACCATTGGCGATCGCGGCAGGTCAGCAGGCCGTGACTGCGGCTGACCCGCAGGTCGTTCTCCCCGATGCAGACGTGCACGTCCGGGCGGTTGCGGCCGAAGACGACGGTGCGTCCCTCATGCGGCCGGACCGTGATGCCACCGCTGATCGCCAGCGCGTACAGATCGCCCGGCTTCGGCGAGGATACGCCGAACGCCAGGCTGGCGTGCCCGGCCTCGAGCGGTCGGCCGTACGGAATCCCCTGTCCGTTGCTCACTTCGACCTCCGTGAATGGGTTTCCGGCAGCATGCCCCCTGACTTCCGGGACCCCTCCCGAGACCGGGTCAGGTGTGGGGGAGATTGGCGATGATGGGTCCGGCGACGTTGGTGACCACGCGGCAGCGCCAGGCCGCGCTTCCCCGGCCCCCGATGACGACGAGTAGCAGCTCTGTTTTCTGGTTCCCATTCGCGGTGGTGAAAGTGCGATAAGGCACCCGGACGGCACATGTCTTTTCGCCGTAACCGTTCGGCTGAACGTATGCCAGGTGCCCACCGAGCTTCGTAAGGCGGCCGTCATCCGCGGTCATCGGACCGTACTGATCGAACATGACCATGAGGTCGTCATGGTGGGTCGTGCTTCCCCAACGGCACATCCAGTTACCGAACTCGATCTCGGGATCTGTGGCGTCCACGCCGGGAAACCGGGAGAGCGCCGTCGAGTCCACGAGCGCGCAGGCGTCCGACCAGAACAGCGACGCCTTCACCGGAGGCGTGGTCCGCCGGGGAATCGGGCCGCGGGAGAGCACCGCGACCGCGCTTTCGACCGCGGTCTCGGTGATCGCGCAGAGCTTCTTCGACGCCATCCTGCCGTCGAACTGCGACTTGATGTCCACCCGGTTCTTGTCGGGGAGCAACAGCATCCGGGAGCACGAGCCGTCCGAGTCCGACTCTTTCAACACGTGGATACCGTTCTTGTCGGGTCGCCCGGAGACCTCCATGCTCGGGTCCGGGTTGAGCAACTCCGCCTTCACGTCCACTTCACCGCCGCCGTGCGGATGCACGAGGTAGTCACACCGATTGAAGTTGCCGTAGGCGGTGTCGACCTCCGTACTGCCGAACCGGCCGAGCTTCGCCGATTTCAGAAGGGCGCAGGGATCGACCGTGTGCGGATCGCCGAAGAACGCTGGCACGCCCGTCCGGGTCGGTGTCGGGGTCGATTTCCGCCGCGTCTTGCCGGGCGACGGATCGAAGGCCGTCCAGGACACGATGGCGGCCACCAGGCCCAGCGCCACCACGGACGCGATCCCGATGACGGCGGCGCGGCGCCTGGACGACCGCGGAGGCGGCTCGGGATCCGATTGATCGGTCCCGCCGGACCCGGTGTCCGATGGAATGGCACCGCCGCCCGACGGAGACACGCCGGCCACGTCCTCGAGAAGCCGGCGGGCCCGCGCGACGGTGGGACGCCCGGCGGGGCGGACCCGCATCAGTTCGGACAGCACCGGGGCCAGCGGGCCGCCCCGGTGCGAAGAGGCGATCTGCCCGTCGGCGGCCCTCCGGAGCAGCGCTATCGGGTTCTGCTCGCGCCCGTACGGGGATTCGCCCTCGACCGCGGCGAACAGTGTGGCGCCGAGTGCGAACACGTCGGAGGCCGGGGTCGGATTTTCTCCGTTCGCCACCTCGGGCGCCATGTACCCCGGGGTGCCCGCGGCCAGGCCACCGGTCTGGGTGAGCGTCACTTCGGCGTGTACGGCCCGCGAGGCCCCGAAGTCGGCCAGCTTGGCCCGGCCGTCCTCCGTCACGAGCACGTTGCCGGGCTTGATGTCACCGTGGATGAGCCCGGCTTCGTGCACCGCCTTCAGCGCGTCGACGATCTGGACGCCGAGCCCCGCCGCCCGCTCGGGAGGCAGCATCCCCTGGTCGGCCAGGCTGCCGGAGGGGATGTACTCCATCACTAAGAACCACTCGGCGCCCTCCTGGACCACGTCGAAGAGCGTGACGACGTGGGGGTGGTTCAGCTGGGCCAGGAAATTGGCCTCGCGCCGCAGAAGTTCGACCTGCTCGGGACCATGCCCCCTGTCGGCGGACAGCACCTGCTTGACCGCGACGGTCCGGGGAAGCTCTTGGTCGGCCGCGCGCCAGACCGTACCCCCGCCACCCGCGCCGACCTGCTCCTCCAGCAGATAGCGGCCCGCGATCAACTGACCAGCCTGCACCTGGACTCCGCATGACCAATGCGTAACTTGCGCATCACCGAAAGCGAACGCGACCACTGTACGGCACAAGCTCTGACGCTTCCGGACTTTCAGCCAGATTTTCTGTCAAGGCCAATGGCGAAGGAATGGCGCGCAGTGGTCACCCGTATCGGTGACGCGCAGCCGGTCAGGCGGACGGCTCAGGGGCGGCCGCCGGGCTCGGGACCCTCGTATCCGGGGCGGGAGGAGTCATCGATGCCGACCAGGTATCCGATCTTCGGCCCCATGGTGTTGTGACGGCCGACGTGTGCGCCGGTCGAACCGATGGCGAGACCGATCGCCTTGTCCGGGCCGCCCTCGAAGTCATTTCCGTCGATGACGGTGTTCTGCACGTCCTCGAACATCAGATTCTGCGAGGCCTTCAGCGTTTCGCAGTAATTGTTCCTGATCGTGAAATCAGAGGTGTGCCCTACGCCGTCGCCCTCCCCGTCGTTCGGACCTTCCGCCATCAGGCACATGTTGTCGATGCCCTCGCAGCGATTGCCCTCGATCAGCACGTCGTGGCTCGGCGGCGTGTCACTGGCGAAGGTCTGCATGCAGTCCGCGTGGCCGTACTTGTTGCTCGTTCCGCTGATCCTGTTGTCGAGGATCTTGAGGTCGTCGCCGAAGAAGCGCAGCCCGTCCCCGTCACCGCCGCGCGGCCTCGTGATGGTGGTGTTCCGCAGGGTGATGTTGTCGCCGGTCATCTCGACGCCCGGCGCTTCGGGGCGGTTCATCACATAGCCGTCGACGATCACGTTGTCGGCCTCGATCGTGATGCCTCCGACCGCCTGCCCACCGCCGGAATAGGTGATGGGCTCTCCGGGCGTACCGCCCTTGGTGATCACCAGTCTCCGGCCCGCCGCGGCCTTGTCGACGCAGACGACATCGCCGGGCCGGACCGATCGCATCTGCCGCGGGCCGGCCACGTGTCGCGTGCATCGCACGCTCGCCGCGGCCGGAGACGACGTGATGCCGGCGCCGGCCGATGCCGAGCAGGAAGTGGCCATGACCACGGACGCGATCATCATGCCGGTCTTTGACATCGAACTCCTCATCAATCAGTTCACGCCCGGAGGCTTCGCGCCGAACATCCAGCCCTGGGCGCGTCGTTCTTGGACCGGAGGGAATTCCCGCACCGCTCTGCGGAATGGGCCGCCCGTCACACCCGCCACGACCGAGGCGACGAACACCATGCCGAGGAGGAAAAGGCCGGTCAGCGAATAGCCGCCGGCGAAGGTGACGAACCCGGCGGCGATAAGAATGGCCAGGCCTGCGGCGACCGCGCCATTGCGCCAGGACCGGTGGTTCTTGCACATGGCACAGCGGGGAACGTTGATCGTGAGGTTCTTCCACCGCACCCGGCCGTAGCCACGCTCGACGTCGCCGTACATCTTCAGTGCGTAGGCGCTCGGATCGTGTGCCGGATTCTCCCGGCAGAACCAGCACGTGTCGTACAGGAGATTGCCGCGGGCGGTCTCGAGGTTCTCCTCCAGGCGGTCCCGCACCGCACCCGTCGCCGCGATGGCCGAGGCGCGTTCGAGCAGTTCGGTGGCGGTCTTCCAGTCGTCGGTCTCCTCGGCGTACGGCACGACGCAGGGCAGCACCCGGCCGGCGACCTCGTCGCGGGCGCCCAACAGTACGGGGTGGTCCTCGGGGAGCAGCGACTCCAGCAGGTCCAGGATCGCCGTGGCCTGGCCCAGGAACCGCCAGGTCGGTTCGGCGCCGTGCCGCGGATCGGCGCGGACGGACTGCTGGGCCTTCTCTCCCAGCGCCCGGATCCGGGCGGTGTCGGGCGCGATCGCGTCGCGCAGCACCTCATCGACCGTTTCCGCGCGAAATCCGGATGAGCGCATCAGGGCGACGTGCTCGGCCGCGTCGCCGGAGCGACCGTCCCCGGCCGTTCGGACCGCCAGCCGCGCGTTGACCGACAGCAGTGCCACGGGCAGCTCCGCGCGCAGCCGTTCGGCCGTGCCCGGAGTCAGCCGGGGATCGGCCATCTCCCGTACGCGCGACTCCAGCAGTTCCCAGAACCTGTCGTCGGAGACGACCCTCCGCCAGTACGCGAACGCCTCCTTCCACAGCTTCCGGCCGCGGGCGTCGAACCGGTCATGGTCGAGCGCCCGCGCGTGGTTCAGGACCGCCAGATTGTGCACGGCCACGGTCGTTCCCGTGTCCTGCCAGCTCTGGGACGCGGCGTCGAGGTCGCCGCGCCGCAGGGCCTCGATCCCGTCGTCCGCCTCGCCGTCCGTCGCGGGCCAGAACCAGAACAGCTCGTCCAGCAGCCGGCACACCGGATCCCGCAGACGCTGCGTGGCCTGCTGCGTCGCCGTGTCGTCGGGAGGCTCGCCGAGGGGCGGGACCGCCGCCTCGGAGCCCGTCCCGAGCCGCGCCGCGACCCGCATCTTCTCGGCCTGCCGGCGAATGTCACGCGCCGTGGCGTGCACGCCGAGCCCGGTGATCCGGAAGGCGTTCTTCCGGTACAGCTCCGGGCCCGCGTGCTGGACGAGGGAGACCGGTTCGTACGCCGTCGCCATCGCTCACCCCTCCCCGAGCGCGCTGATCCGCAGGCTCACCGTCCGGTTGCGTGCCTGGTCGGCGGCGCTGTGGCCGCGGAACAACGGCATCGCGTCGCCCATGCTCGACACCGAGAACCGCGCCGTGGGGATGCCGGCCGCGCCGCGGAGGACCTCCCGGACGACCGTGGCCCGCAGGGTGCCGAGCTCCAGGTTGTCGGTGTAGTCGCCGCTGGGCGGCACAGCGAGGCCGTCGGTGTGGCCGATGACGGCGACGGAGATCCGCGTGCCGTACGGGCGCAGCCGCGCGCCGAGCGCTCGAAGGACCGTCCGTCCGCCGGGCGAGAGCGTCGCCCCTTCGCGGAACAGCCCCTTCGTGAAGGTGACCTCGACCTCACCGGACCGTCGCCGCTCGCGTACGCCGGGCAGCCGGAGATCCATCCCGGCCAGGGCGGCGGTCGCCGACGGAGTGGGCCGAGGCGGCGCATGAGACGGCTGGACGTACGGCACCGGCGCGGACGCCTTCGGGTGCCTGCCGAGCTCGACCCTCGTGTCCACCAGCAAGGCGAGCGCGAGGACCAGCCCGGCGGCCGTTCCGGCGCGGAAGAGAAGGCGCCCGCGGTACGGGTGCGCGCCGCCGCGCATTCTCGCGACGCGCCTGCGGCCCTCGGTGATCTCCGTGGCGCCGGGAGCCAGCCGTTCCGCCGCCGCCCAGCACTCGTCCGCCTGCTCGATCAGGCCCTGCTGCGCGTGGATTCGCGCGAGCAGGTCCAGGACGGGGACGTCGGGCTCCATCTCGCGGAGTATCTGCTCGGCCTCGCTGTAGCGGCCCTGCCGCGCCAGGGTCCGTGCCTGCGCCAGCGCCACCTCACGGGTCGCGAGCGTCAGTGCGGTCTGATCGGTCATCAGTGCTTCCGTACGGTGCTGAACGGGTCGATCGGGGGCGGTGGTTCGGGGAGCATGCGGACCAGCTGGTGGTTGACCGCGCGCAGAGTGGCGGGGTCGCGGTTGGCCACGGCACGTTCACCGGCGGCGATGAGCTGCGCGGCCCCGGCCGGGTCGCGCATCTCCGGCTGCTGCGGTTTGAGGTCCTCGAACACGAGGAACGGCAGCTCGCCGGAGTCGTCCAGCACCTCGGACGCCAGCCTGTGCAGGTCGTCCAGGCGCTGCCGGAGCAGGTTCGCGTCGTGGGCGGCGATCGCCTCGCGTACCGCGGCCTCGCCGGTGGCCAGGGAACGCCGATGGTTCTCGTTGCCCTGCGCCATGACGAAGTCCCGCAGGGCCGGCATGAGGTCCCGCGACTCCTGGACGAGCTGCGGCCACTCCAGCGCCGCCTCCAGCTCGTCGATGGCGGCCTTGAGGTCCAGCAGGCGCTTTCCGCACGTCGTGGCCGCGTCGGGATCGACGCCGGCCGCTTCGACCATCGCGCTGACGTCCTGGACGATCTGTTCCTCGTCGATGCGCCGGAGGATCTCCGCCGCGCGCGGGTCGTCGGTCTCCTCCACCCGCCGCCGCGCCGTCTCCAGCCGGTGCTTCTCGGCCTTGGCGTCCCGGGCCAGATCGGCCTGCTCGGGGACGGTCACCGTCTGCAGGTTGATCACATGCTCGAACTCCTCGTCGAGGAGGGGCACGTACGCCCGCGCGACGATGATCCGGGACTCGTCGATCACGAGGGTCAGATCCACCTCGCTCCCCTCGGGGACGTCGCGCCGGACCTGGCTCGGCTCGACCTCCAGGCGGCCGGCCCGGCGGTTGCGGTCGGCCCGGTCGTGCTCGCCCTCCAGGACGGGGATGCGAAGGATGCCCTTGTTCTCTCCCCGGCTGATGGCGACCGTCGTCCGGAGGGCGACCTTCCGCCGGGCCGGGAGCGATGTGCCGCGTGTGAAGAGCCACTCGACCTCGTTGTTCTCCAGCCCCACGCCGATCGCCTGCGTGAGCGGGGGCTGGGTGTCGACGAGTCCGATGGTGTAGGTCAGCCGGTCGGGCGTCGCCTGGCGTCGGGCCCCGGTCGCGTCGGTGAGCTCGATGAGGAAGGTGTTGGCGCGTCCCCTCTCGGCCCACAGCGTGGTGGTGAACGCTCCGTCGGCGGTCAGGGCGATCTTTCCGCTGCGCCACCGCACGGCCTCGTTGACGAACTCGACCGACCAGCCCGCGGTGTCCGCCCCGGTCACCCTGCCGCCGACGAACGGCTCGATGTCCGGACCCGTCGGGCTGTACTCCAGCTCGACGGCGCACGTGCCGGCGGTGGGCGCGGGCGGCGGCAGGACGGTGTCGAGACGCTTGGACCCGGCGAAGATCGCGGCACCCCGCGCGACCACGGTGATCGGGTCCTGGCTGTGGTCGATCGGGATGCCCAGCCCGTCGCGGGGGTCGGCGAGCCGCTCTCGCAGGTACGGCGACAGCGTGGGGCCGCCGACCAGCAGCACCTTCTCGATGTCGGCCGGGCCCAGACCACTCTCCTGAAGGGCCTGGCGGCAGTGGTTCACGGACCGGACGACGAACGGCTCGGCGAATCGCTCGACGTCGGCGCGTGTCAGGTCGTAATCGAACTCGAACTCCTGGCCGTCGCCGCTCTTGAGGTCGAGCGTCATCTCCGCGGTGTGCGCCTGCGACAGCTGGATCTTGGCTACCTCGGCCGCGTGCTTGAGCTTGCTGATCGCCCCGATCCACCGGGGAGTGGCCCGGTGGAAGTCGGAGATTCCGTGCTTCCTCACCACCTCCGGGATGAGCAGTTCTTCGACGATCTTCCAGTCGATGAGCTTCCCGCCGAGGAAGTTGTCGCCCCGGTGGTTGACGATGGTGAACTCACCGTCGCGCACGTTGACCACCGCGGCGTCGAAGGTGCCTCCGCCGAAGTCGTACACGAGCCAGAACACGTTGTCGGCCCGGCTCTGGAACCCGTACGCCAGCGCCGCCGCGCTGGGCTCCTGCAGCAGCGGGGCGTGTTTCAACCCGGCGAGTTCGGCCGCGCGCCTCGTGGCGTCGCAGGCGGCCAGCTCGAAGGCCGCCGGGACGGTGATCACCGCCGCCTGGAGGTCGTGTTCGAGCCGCTGCGCGACATCGCCCTTGAGGGACCTCAGGACCTCCGCCGACATCTCCACCGGTTCCATCGACCGGCCGCTCGCCTCGAAGGTCTTCGGCCGGCCGGTGGTGCCCATCCGGAGTTTGAACTCGACGCACGTGTTGGCGGGATCCTCCTCGCTGCGTTCCTTGGCTGCCCGGCCCACGTGGAGCCGGTTCCGGCGATCGATCCACAGCGCCGAAGGCGTCGTCTCGTGGCTGTCGTTGTTCTTGATGATCTCGGCGTCGACACCGTTCATCACGGCGATGGCGCTGTTCGTCGTGCCGAGGTCGATACCGAAGTCGATGGTGCTTCTCGTCATGAACGTGATTCCTTCTGCGCGTCGGGGGTCCCCACGATCACCTCGGCGACCTGGATCACTCGGTCGTTCAGGCGGACGGTCGGCCGGACCGTCTCGACCACCCGCTCGCGATCGAGCCCCGGCACCGGCTGGAAGGCGATGACCGTGAGGGAGAGCCCGGAGTCGTAGGGCTCGTTCAGGTGGTCACGTATCTCGACACCCGCTTCGGTGAGGGTGTCCCACGCCATCTCGAAATGGCGGGTGAGGGATCGCGTCCCGTCGGACGGCTTCGCCAGCCGGCCGCGGAGCCGCCAGATGCTGGTCGCCACGTCCGCCACGGAGCGCTCGGACAGGCCGGCCGTCTCTTTCGCCGAGCTCCCGCCCGCGGCCGGAGCCGTCGTGGCCGCCGCGGCGGCCGCGGCCTCGGCGAATTCGGCGAAGACCGCCAGGGCACCGGACGGCCAGGCGGTCGCCCGGATACGGAATTCGCGCGGCTGCCGCCACTGCCGGACCCCGGGTCCGATCCCGGCCAGTGGGCGTCGGATCGACTTTGCCGGAAACGTCACGTTCCCGTCCCCACGAACGCGCGCGACATGGCCGCTGTTGTCGGAAAACGCATGCGCGGAGATTAAGAGAACTACGCCGGGACCGGTCCCGCAGTCCGTGCGTCAGCCTCCCTGGGCCGGCGGTCGGGGAACTCCGTCAGCGTGTCACCGCGAGTCGGCGACCTCGCCGGCGGCGCCGGTCAGGGGGGCGCGGTGGCCGTCGAGGAAGGCGGTGACGACGGCGCTCGGGTCGTCGTCGGAGGCGAGCGCGACGACTCCGGCTCGTCGCCACAGGCCGGACGCCATGAACGGCGCGATCAACGTCGTCAGCAGCTGCATCGGGTCGCCCTGGGCCATGTGCCCTCGCTCCTGATGCGCCGCGATCACCTGGCCCGCGTTGCGCATGTTCGGTATGAGCGCGGCGAACGCGTCGCGCAACTCCGGGTGCCGCGGCACCTCGGTGAGAAGGGTGAGAATCGCGCCGCCGTACTGCTGCACCGATTCGACGTACGCCCGGGCCAGCGCCACGAGGTCGGCCTCGACGTCGTCGGTGACCGTCAGCTGAGCGAACGCCGATCGAGCCAGGGCGTGCGCCAGCGCCGCGTTGATCAGCGCCGCCTTGTCCCCGTAGCGACGGAACAGGGTCACCTCGTTGACACCGGATCTTCTCGCGATCTCCTGGGTGGTGGCGGCCTGGTAGCCACGCTCGGCGAAGACGGTGACGGTCGTCTCGAACAGCCTGTCAACGTCGATCTGCCTGGGCATATGCCTCCAAGTTCGGAGTCTTCGCAAAGTGTAGATCGCGCTTAATGCAAGTGAAGACTTGCATTAAGCGGCACGCGCGGTTACCGTCTGGTCACATGAGTCCTGTGTGCACGCCGAGGCGGGCGGAAGGCCGATGATGACTCAGCCGCGACTCCGGCAGCGGCACGACACCACGCGTGCGCCCGGCAGGTCGCTCCGTTCCGTGGTGCTACGCGTGAAGGTACGGCTCCAATGGACCGGCTGGCTCCAGTACCTGCCCACCGCGGTCGTCGCGGTCGTCTTCCTGGCCGTCTCGGCCGTCGGGGCATTGATCGGCACGTGGCGCATACCGCTGTTCTGGCTGCCGTTCGGCATCGGCGCCCTGCTGCTCGCGGTGGCCGCGTTCGACGTGATCACCGTGAGGATGGGACTGCGCCCCCGCGAGCCGATGCCGCGCCGACGCGACGATCTCGACGGCTTCGACCTCATCCACTCGCGACGCTCCTGCCGCTCCTTCCAGCGCCGTGACCTGACCGGTGCGGACCGGGAGGAGCTCATGCGAGCGATCCGCGAGCACACCCGGCCCGATCACCTGATCGGCACCAGCCCGATCCGGCTGGAGTACGTCGCCGCTCCGCTCACCGCGTGGCCTGCCGTGGGCGTGCACGAGTTCATCGTCGCGATCGCCCCTCGCGACTACGACCGTCTGGCGATCATCGACGTCGGCCGCAGCCTGCACAAGGTGGTCCTGCATGCCACGCGAATGGGAGTGGCCACCTGCTGGATCGGTCCGGGCGCCGACCAGACCGGCATCGTGACGCACCTGGACGGCCGCTTCGATCCCGGCGAGGACCACGTGGTCTGCGTCTGCGCCCTGGGATACCGATCACACTTCAAGCCGCTGACCGTCCGCGCGATCGAACGGATGCAACATCGCCGTCTGCCCCTGACGTCGCTGTTCTTCGCCGACTCCCGCCTCCGCCGGCCGCTGGCGGTCGACGCCCCTCCGTTCTCCTCGTTCGAACGTTGCTACGAGGCCTGCCGGTGGTCGCCCTCGACCCTCAACAGCCAGACCACACGGTGCGCCGCGGTGACGGACGAGGCCGGACGGACGGTGACGCGCTTCGACTTCTACGCCGCCACGGCATCGCGGTACTACGCCCCGGTGGCGCTGGGCATCTGGTGCGCGACCTGGGAGACCGGCTGCGACGCGCTCGGCGTCAAGGGACACTTCCAGGTCCTGAACCCCGATGATCGAGGGGCGCACGACGCGCCGGCGCTCCCCCGATACGACGTCAGCTGGATCACCGACTCCGTCGCCGCCTAGTACGGCCCCCCTGGACCGGGGAGTCATCAGAGCGGGCTTCCCGGTTTTCTCGCCGCCTCGCGATGAGTCTCGGCTCCGGCGGCGGTCAGAAGAGGCGACCGGTACGACACGTCCCACCCGATGACCAAGGAGTGGCCCGATGCGGAGAATCACCGCTGGTCTGTTCATCTCACTCGACGGCGTCGTCGAGAACCCCCAGGACTGGCACTTCCCGTACTTCAACCACGAGATGGGCGCCGCCGTCTCCGCCCAGTTCGACGCCGCGGACACGGTCCTGCTCGGCCGCCGGACCTACGACAGCTTCGCCGGCGCGTGGCCGGACCGCGAGGCCGCGGGCGGCGAGGACGCCGCCATGGCGAAGGCGCTCGGCGACGCCCGCAAGATCGTGGTCTCCGAACAGGAGCTGCGGTTCACCTGGCGCAACTCCGAGCAGCTACGAGGCGACCTCATCGAGGCCGTCACCGCGCTGAAGAACGAACCGGGTACGGCGGACATCGCGATGAGCGGTTCCGTCTCGATCGTCCGCCGGCTGCTGGCCGCCGGCCTCATCGACGAGCTGAACCTGCTGGTCCACCCGATCGCGCTCCGCGGCGGCATGCGGCTGTTCGACGACGGCGAGCCGATCCCGCTGCGGCTGGTCTCCTCGACGGCCTTCACCACCGGCGTCCTCCACCTCGTCTACGCCCCCGCCGGATCCGTCCCCACGGGCACGTACGAGGACGCCAAGGCGCACCTGTGAGCCGCTCCGGGGAATGCCGCCTCACCCGGTGACATCGGCTCCGCACCCGGGCGGCGCGTGGCCCGGGGCATTTTCACGCGGTGGCCGGCCGGAGAGGATGGGGGCGTGATGGTCCAGATCCACTCGGCGCGGGCGGACGCGGGAGCGGGACCGTGCCAGGCGGTCGCGCGCCTGCCGGAGCCGCGGCTGCGCCCCTTCGTCTCGGGATACTCCGGCTTCCGGGCAACGGCCGGGCCGTCGCGGCGGCGGCTCTTCCCGCTGGCCCAGACGACGGTGATCATCGACTTCGCGGGCCCCGTACCGCTGGTCACCGGTCCACGCGCCACGCCCACCGTGTACGAGGACGGCTGGCGGCACGGAGTCGCGTTCGGGCTGACGCCCGCCGGCGTGTTCGCGCTGCTCGGCATGCCCATGAGCGAGCTGACGGGGGTCACCGGCCCGCTGGAGGACCTGCTCGGCCGCCGTGCCCGTCCGCTGGTGGACGAGCTGGGCGAGGCACCGGACCCGGCGGCGCGGTTCGCCGTCCTCGACCGCCGGCTGGACGCCTGGCTGGCGCCGGACCGGACACCGGACGCGCTGGTGACCCGCGCGTGGTGGAGGCTGCAGGAGCCGGCCGGTCGCCTCACGATCGAGGCGCTCGCCGGCGAGCTCGGAGCCAGCCGCCGGTATCTGGAGCTCGGGTTCCGGCGCCAGATCGGTCTCCCGCCCAAGACGGTGGCTCGGATCGCGCGCTTCCAGCGCGCCATGTACGCGCTGACCAGGCCGTCCGCCACGCTCGCCACGGCGGTCGCCTCCGGCGGGTTCGCCGACCAGCCGCACTTCACCCGCGAGGTACGCGCGATGAGCGGCGTCACGCCCACCGAGTTGTTCGCATTCCTTCAAGACGTCGAGCAGCGCGCGCCCTAGCGTCCCGAGGCATGACGCTCATCGGGAAGACGGCGATCGTGACGGGCGGCTCGCGCGGAATCGGCCGGGCCGTCGTGCGGCGCCTGGCACGCGACGGCGCCACCGTCGTGTTCAGCTACAGGGAGAACAAGGCCGAGGCCGACGAGCTCGCCGCCCGGCTCGACGGCGTCACCGCCGTGCGCGCCGACCAGGAGGACACCGCCGCGCTCGACGCGCTGTTCGCGCCGGTGAGCGACGGCCTGGACATTCTCGTCAACAACGCGGCCATCAACCCGCGCGCGCCGATCGCGGACATCACCGCCGAGGAGTTCGGCCGGGTGATGACCGTCAACGCGCTGTTCCCGCTGCTCGCCATGCGGCGGGCGGCGTCCGTGCTGCGCGACGGCGGCCGGATCATCAACCTCTCGACGCTCAACACCGCGCTGCCGGCGCCCGGCCACGCCCTGTACTGCGCGAGCAAGGCCGCGCTGGAGCAGTTCACCGCCGTGGCCGCACGGGAGTTCGGCGAACGCGGGATCACCGTCAACACGGTCTCCCCCGGCGCGACCGACACCGACCTGCTCCACGCGTCGAACCCGCCCGAGGCCCTGGAGCAGACCGCCGCTCTCACCGCCCTGCGGCGGCTGGGCCACCCCGACGACATCGCCGACGTCGTCGCCTTCCTCGCCGGACCGGACTCGCACTGGATCACCGGCCAGAACCTGCGCGCGACGGGCGGCCTCCTCCTCTGAACGGCGCATCGTCGCCGTACGGGCGCGCGGCCATCGACCTCTCCGGAGCGTGCGCCGGACCCGTAGACGCTCCAGCGAACGGCGGCGGGCAGCGCGACCAGCCCCGCGAACGCCCGTGCGGCTCCTTCGACTTCCCGTCGGCAGGGCCACCTGCATCTATCACTTCTGCCTGCCGCGCGAGGCCGGCCGAACGCCCGTAACGGTGGCGCATCCACCGTCACTCCGCGCGTCTTCCCACGTCACAGCGGCACACTTCCGGCGTAACAGCGCGCAATCACCTCGTCATCGGACGGCAACGGGCGGTCCCTAGCGTTCCCGCAGGTTCCACGCACAAGGGAGCGATATGGATCTCGCGGACAATCCGGCGCTGGAGGACTACTCCCTCCGGTACGCGCCGAGCGCCTTCCGTTCCTGGTCACCTTGGATGATCTTCCTGAGCTGCCTGGCCGGGTTGTCGGCCATGGCCGGCTACGCCCTCGACGCCGCGTTCGTCAACACGTTCGGGTTCGGCAACGCGCTACTCGGCTTCGCGGTCGCCACCGCGGTGACGTTTCCGCTGACGCTCACTGCGGCCTTCGCGATCGCCCGCAAGCACATCGACATCGACCTGCTGACCCGGGGCGCCGGCTTCGGGTACCTCGGCTCGACGCTGACCTCGCTGGTCTACGCCACGTACACGCTCATCTTCCTCGCCTACGAGGGCGCGATCATGGCGCAGGCGCTGACCGCTCTCACGCATCTCGAGCCGCACGTGTCCTATGCCGTCGTCGCGCTCGTGATGATCCCGCTCACCGTCTACGGCATGAGCTTCACCGCGAAGTTCCAGGCCTGGACCTGGCCGCTGTGGGTGGCGCTCATCGGCGTCGCGCTGGGGTCCGCGGCGACCGCCCCGCACGCCGCGCACACCATGGTGCATCCGCACATCCCCGCGACGGCGGCCACCGGTGTGACAGTGCTGGCGGTCTTCACCATCGCCGCCGCCCAGTTGGCCCTCGCCGCGCAGGTCGGCGAGCAGGGCGACTACCTGCGACTGATGCCCGACTCCCAGCCGGGTCGGGCGGGCCGATGGCGGCTCGCGGTCATCCTCGGCGGCCCGGGACTGACCCTGTTCGCCGTCGTCATCTTCTTCGCGTCCACGCTGCTGGTCGGCTACGCCGAGACGCAGACCACCCCGGACCGGGCGGCCGAGCCGGTGGAGCTGTTCACCGTGGTCTACCAGCGGCTGACCGGGAACCACACCGCCGCGCTGGTGCTCGCGGGCCTGCTGGTCCTGCTCTCCCAAATCAAGATCAACATCATGAACACGTACTCGGGCTCGCTGTCGTGGTCGAACTTCTTCTCCCGGCTGCTGCACCGTCATCCGGGCCGCGCCGTGTGGGTGTTCCTCCAGGTCGGACTGGCGCTGGTGCTCATGGAGCTGGACGTCTACCACCACATCGTCACGGTTCTCGCCTGGTACGCGAACGTCGGCATCGCCTGGATCGCCGCACTCGCGGCGGACCTGCTCATCAACAAGCGGCTGCTCAAGCTGTCCCCGGCACACATCGAGTTCCGGCGCGCCCACCTCTACAACGTGAACCCGGTGGGCTTCGGCTCCATGGTGATCGCCGCGACGGTCGCGATCGTGGCCTACTACGGCGCCTTCGGCGCGACCGCGGCGGCGCTGTCGCCCTTCATCGCCCTGGTGCTGGCGCTCGTGCTGCCTCCCATCATCGCAGCGGCAACCCGGGGACGCTGGTACATCGCGCGGACCAGCGAACTGCCGGACGGCGAGGAGGAGCTGCCGTGCGCGGTCTGCGCGGGCTCGTACGACGCCGCCGACATGGCCGCATGCCCGTACCACGGCGGGACGATCTGCTCGCTCTGCTGTTCCACCGAGGGCTCCTGCCGCGACCGGTGCAAACCCAGCAGCTGGCGGCCCGGCGGCGGACCGGTGCCGCTCGGCATGCCCACGGCCCCGGCTCGTACGGTGTCCGCCCCCATCGGCGCGGCCACCGAGGAGGTCGGCTGACCCATGGGCATAGCACTGCTGACCGGGCCGCGTAATGATCGAGTAACGGAGCCGGAATCCCGGCGAAACGATACGTCCGTAATGTCCCCGGCCATGGTGGCAGGGTCGTACGGGCCGGGAGGGACGCACGACGCTCACGTCCGCCGTCTACGCGACCTGTTGCGCTCGGCCGTCCTACGCGGCGGCTTTCCCGGCGGGCAGCTGCCCGGCGAGCCGGAACTGATGGCCTCATACGGCGCGACCAGGGCGGTCGTACGCGAGGCACTGGCGCTGCTCCGCCGCGAGGGGCTCATCGACCGCAGGCAGGGCGTCGGCACCCACATCGTCGCGCACGCCGTCCTCGCCCGGCTGGCCGAGGCGCACGGCGCGGCCGACCCCAGGGTGGACAGCGTCTTCAACCGCCGGCTGCGTCCGCGGGTGCTCGACCGCTCGACCATCCCGCTGCCCGCCATCGCCGCCGAACGCCTCGGCGTGCCGCCCGGCATCCCGTGCCTGCGCCTGGAGTACGTCGCGCTCCTCGACGAGGAGCCGACCGCGCTGGCCACCAACTATGTGCTCTTTCCCGAGGCCGAGCGGCTGCTCGCCATGCCGTTCGACTCCGACTGGTACGCCCTGCTGCGGGACGCCGGAGTCGGTCTCGGCGAGTCGGAGTTCGTCGTCGGCTGTTCGCCCGCCGACGCCACCACGGCCCCGCTGCTCGACGTCACCGAGGGTGCCCCGCTGATCACGCTCGAACAGGTGATCCGCGACGCGGCCGGGCGGCCGTTCGACCTCGCCCACATCCACACCCGAGGCGACCGCTTCCTCTTCGTGTCCCGAGCCGTACGGCACGGCCCCGGCACCTGAGCCCCGCCCGTCGAAGCCCCGCCCGTCGAAGCCCCGCCCGTCGAAGCCCCGCCCGCCCGGGGGGCCGACCCCACTCACATTGTCCAGCGCGGGCCCGCAGTCCGGAAAGGCATGCGCCCTTCCCTGTGGATAACCGCATCTCCCCAGTTCCCGAGGCATTTGAAGGGATCCCCCCATGCCCACACCCGTCACGCTGACCGACGCCGCGGCCGCTCTGCGCTCCGGCACCGTCACGAGCACCGAACTGACCGAGGCGGCGATCGCGCGGGCCGACCGGCTCGACGGAGAGCTCGGCACGTACCTCGCCCGCTTCGACGACACCGCGCTCGCCGCCGCCGAACGCGCCGACGCCGAGCTGGCCGAGGGCGTCGACCGCGGCCCTCTGCACGGCATCCCGTTCGGGGTCAAGGACATCCTCGCCGCCGCGGAGGGACCGACGACGGCGCAGAGCCTCATCCTCGACCCGGCGTGGGGCGCGGGCCGGGACGCGCCGGTCGTGGCCCGGCTGAGGGCCGCCGGCGCGGTCATCACCGGGAAGGTCACCACCATGGAGTTCGCCTGCGGCATGGTCGACCCCACCAAGCCCTTCCCGATTCCGCGGAACCCATGGGACCCGCGGACCTGGCCCGGCGGCTCCAGCTCGGGCACCGGCAACGGCGTCGCGGCCGGGATGTTCTTCGCCGGGCTCGGCACCGACACGGCGGGCAGCATCCGCATACCGGCGGCGTTCTGCGGGGTCACCGGCCTGATGCCGACCTTCGGCCGGGTGCCCAAGTCCGGGTGCGCGCCGCTCGGGTACAGCCTCGACCACGTGGGCCCGCTCGCCCGCAGCGCCCGCGACTGCGCGAGCGTCCTGGAGGTGATCGCCGGGCACCACCCCAGCGACCCGGACTGCGTCGACCTCCCGCTCTCTCCCCCGGACTTCACCGGCTCGCTGGAGGGTCTGCGGATCGGGGTCGTCCGCGAGCACCACTTCCCCGAGCGGTCCGATCCCGCGCTCGGCCCCGTCTTCGACGAGGCGCTCGCCACCTTCACCTCTCTCGGCGCAACTCTGACCGAGGTCGCGCTGCCGTACTGGCACGAGATGCTGACCGCCAACCTCGTCACCATGTGCGCCGAGGCACTCGCGTACCACCGGAACGATCTGGTCGAACGGTGGGCGGACTACTTCGCCTCCACGCGTCTCCTGCTCGCCCGGGGCGCGCTCGTGTCCGGCGCGGACTACGTCCAGGCCCAGCGCGTACGGAGAGTCGCGCAGGACGCCGTGGCGCGGCTGTTCGAGGAGGTGGACGTCATCGTCTGCCCCACCACGGCCCTCCCCGCACCCCACTACGACGAAATCACCGACGCCGAAGGCACCATCGACGTCGAGGCGATGTTCGAGTTCATCTTCACCCAGTACTGGGACTGCGTCGGCAACCCGGTCCTCGCCGTGCCGATGGGCTTCACCGCGGCGGGGCTGCCGCTGTCGATGCAACTCGCCGGCCCGGCCTTCGCGGAGGCGACCATCCTGGCGACCGGCGACGCGTTCCAGCAGGTCACCGACTGGCATCGCCGCGTCCCCACGATGGCCGACGACTCCGCCGCCGCGACGGCCGCAGCGGTCTGATTCGGAGGAGAGACACCATGACAGCGAACGACTCGACGGCCGACCCCCGGCTCGTCACCGAGATCGGCATGGCGTTGGCTCGCGGAGGCCTGCCGGCCACCGGGCAGGAGATCGCCAAGCTCGTGGCCGGCTACGACGCCCAGAACCTCGGCGTCGCGATGCTCTATGCCGTCCCCGAGGCCCGCTACGCCGATCCCGGGCTGCGATTTCAGGCCGGCGCCCGCATCGCCGACTGGTCGGATTGAGGCCGCAGTGGGCCGGACCGCAGGCGGTCCGGCCCACGCGCGCCCTCCGGGCTTGACCTTGACGCCGGTGTCAAGGGGTAACTTCGCTGACGCCACCAGCGCGCGGAGCGAACGAATCCCTGAGCACACGCGCCTGGTCACTCCGCTCCTCCCGGGGCCACGGGAAAACGCGGAGCCTGCGGAGCGTTTTTCGTGGGGTGGGGACAAGGAGGGCCCGTGGAGCGGGGAGGGCCGATGCGGATCGGTGAGCTGGCCGAGCGGGCCGGCGTGAGCGCACGCGCGTTGCGCTACTACGAGCAGCAGGGGCTGCTCCCGGCTCGGCGCGCGGCCAACGGCTACCGGGAGTACGACGAGTCCGACCTGCGGCTGGTCGCCGAGATCCGCTCGCTGCTGGCGGTGGGCTTCACGCTGGAGGACGCCCGCCCGTTCGTCGACTGCCTGCGGGCGGGCCACGAAGCGGGTGCCTCGTGCCCGGAGTCGGTCGCCGTCTCACGGCGCAAGCTCGCCGAGATCGACGCGGAGATCCGCGCTCTGATCCGGCGCCGGGCCGAGGTGGCCGCCCAGCTGACGTACACCTGCCCCGGCTGCGACCTGTTCCCGGCAGAGGCGGACGCCGCTCCTCCCCGAGCCGCTCCTCCCCGAGCCGGTACGCCACGACGCCGGGCCGCCACCGGCCGGCTGCGGGGCGGAGCGAAGCTCTCCCCGCGCGAAGACCGGCAGTAGAGGGCCGGCGTCCCATGCGACCCGGGGTTGGCGAACCGCCGTACCGGTGACCAGTCGCGTCCTGAGGTGCCGTTGAGATCGGGACGAGCGTCGCACGCCCTCGGGCGGAGCCCCCGAGCCCTATGGCCGGACGGCTTCGGAAGGGGCGTGCGCCGCCGGTTCCGGGCGGCCGGCCGCCGTACGGCGCTCCGGTGCGGTCAGCCGGGTGACGCCGAGCACGACGGCGGCCAGGACGGCGGCGGCCGGGGCCAGCCAGAGCACGCCCGCGACCGAGAGCACCACGCCGCCGAGAGTCGCGCCGATGGCCGTGCCCACGTAGGCCATCGCCCCGTTCAGGCTGAGCGCGACGGTGGCGACGTCGCCGCCCGCGACGAAGACCCGGTCCGCCTGGGGAATGAACAGGAAGGATCCGACGAGACCGAGGACGAACAGCGCGGCGAGGGTCGGCACGAACCAGTGCTGGACGACGCCCAGGACGACGTTCGCGAAGATCGCCACGGTCAGCGCCGCGGTGAGGGACGTGAGGGAGTCGAACCGGTCGGCGAACCGTCCGACCAGGCGGTTGCCGAGGAAGAAGCCCGTCCCGAAGACGAACAGCGCGGCCAGGACGGCGCCGTCGGCCGAGGTGCTCACCCCGACGACGACCGCGGCGTACGACGACACCAGGTAGAGCGGCGCGAGCACGAGCGCGCTGACAACGAGCAGGACCAGGACGCGCGGGTCGACGAGCACCGCGAGCCTGCTGCGCAGTGACGTCGCGGGCAGGGTGACGGAGGGCAGGCCGGCCGCGGCGAGCACCGCGGCGGCGGCCGCCAGGGCGGCGATCGTCCACAGCGCCCCTCGCCAGCCCAGCCACTGACCGACGAGCAGCCCGAAGGGCACGCCCACCACCGAGGCCAGGCTGGAACCCGCGCCGATCATCGCGAACGACCGGGCCCTGCGGTCCGGACGGGACAGCACCCCGGCGACGGCGAACGCGTTGGCCTGGAACGCCGCCGCACCGAGCCCGGCGACGACGCGGCCGGCCAGCACGGCCGCGTACGAAGGGCCCGCGGCCTGCAGGACCATTCCGGCCAGGAAGGCGAACATGCCCGCGCCGATGACCACGCGACGATCCATCCGGCCGGTCGCCGTGGCGATGATCGGCGATCCGACGGCGTAGGCGATCGCGAACGCGGTGGTCAGCTGGCCGGCGGTGGCGAGGCTCACCGACAGGTCCGCGGCGACGTGCGGCAGCAGCCCCGGTAGTACGAAGCCGTCGACGCCGAGCACGAACGTGCCGACGGCGAGGATGAGCAGGCGCCAGACAGTTAGATCGTTCGATGATTGTCGATTAATCACACGATGGGACGCTAGGCTACGATTCGATGTACGTCAAACAATTGAGAGGAGGCGACGGATGCCGCGCACGCTGCCCGAGCCCTCGGTCGACTCCTTCGACCTCACCGTCATCCTCAGCGCGCTCGCCGACCCCGGCAGGCGGGCGCTCATGACCGCGCTGTATCACAGCCAGGGCCCCATCGACTGCGCGGTGCTCGCGGACAAGGCCGACCTCGGGCTGAGCAACCCGACCATCTCCCACCACTACCGGGTCCTCCGCGAGGCCGGCCTGACCAGGACGGTCACCGAAGGACGCCAGAGGATCGTCCGAGTGCGCCGCGACGACATGGAGAAGCGGTTCCCCGGCCTCCTCCAGGCCGTACTCGGGAGCCGGTGAGACGGACTCCGGTGCCGGGCTCACAGCCCCGCCGCCACCACAGATGAGGAGCCGGAGCCAGGTCCTGCCTCACTCGGCGAGGCGGCCGTCGTAGGAGCACCGCGCCTCGGCGTCACGTCCGGCCGAAAATTCACTTCCCTCGCGCTGTGGCCACTGCGACAATCCGCAGGGAGGTAAGTAACCGCAGTGGCCTTTGAACCTTACCGACGCGTACTGGCGGTTCCGGGGGTCCGGCCGCTGCTGCTCGTCGGCATCCTCGCGCGCATCCCCGTCATCGCCATCGGGGTGACCCTGACCCTGCACGTGGTCACCGGCATGAAGCTCGGCTTCCTCCAGGCGGGCCTGGTCGGCGCGGCCTCGACGGGCGGCACGGCACTCGGCGCGCCGATCAGCGGACGGTTCGTCGACCGGTACGGCCTCCGGCCGGTGGTGGCGGTCACCACGGTCGCCCAGCTGGTCTTCTGGTCCTCGGCCGCGTTCCTGCCGTACTGGCCGCTCGTCGTCGGCGCGTTCGCCGCCGGGGTGCTGGCGCTGCCGGTGTTCAACGTGATCCGCCAGTGCCTGGCCGCGGCCGTTCCGGTCGAACGGCGCCGTACGGCGTTCGCGCTCGACTCGATGCTCATCGAGGTGAGCTACATGGTCGGCCCGGCCGTCGCGGTCGCCGCCACGACGGCGTTCGGCAGTGACCGGACCATGGCTCTCGTGGGCCTGGGGCTGGTCGGGTCCGGTACGGCCCTGCTGGTGTTGAACCCCCGGACGCGCGACCGAGACGAGCCGGAGGCCGTCGAGACCGTCGTCCCCCGGCGGCAGTGGCTGACGCCCAGGCTGTTCGCCCTGCTGGGGATCACGTGCGCGGCGACCTTCGTGCTGACCGCGACGGAGCTCAACCTGGTCGCGGTGCTCAAGGCCGACGCCGCCACCCGCTGGACCGGCCTGGCCATCGCCCTGTGGAGCCTGTCGTCGCTGGCGGGCGGCTTCGCGTACGGCTCGCTGCCGCGGAGCCTGTCCCCGCTGGTGACGATCGGCGGCATGGCCGCGCTCACCGTACCGGTCGGCCTGGTCGGCCCGTGGCCGCTGCTGTGCCTGGCCCTGGTTCCCTCCGGGATGCTGTGCGCCCCCTCCCTCTCCACCACGGTGGACACCCTCAGCGGATGGGTGCCCGCCGGCGCCCGCGGCGAGGCCGTGGGCCTGCACAGCACCGCTCTGACCCTGGGGATCGCCCTGGCCAGCCCCATCACCGGCTTCCTCATCGACCATGCGGGCACCGGTTGGTCGTTCGCGGTCACGGGCACCGGCAGCCTCCTCGCGGTCACGCTGGCCGTCCCGCTGTGGCGGCGCGCTCCCCGGCCGGTGAGGCCCGAGGCCGCCGCCGCGACCGGCGTCTAGGCTCCGCCCCTCGCGCACAGGCCGCCGTCCAGGGTCAGGATGACGCCGCTGGTGTAGCCGGATCGCTCGGAGGCCAGGAAGGCGATCGCGTCGGCGATCTCCCGTGGCCCGGCCGCCCGTCCGAGCGGCAGGCCGGCCATCAGCTCGCGGTAGCGCCCCTCGTCGCCGAGGCGCGCGAGGGCACGGGCCTTCATCAGCTCGACGATCCGCTCGGTCTCGACCGGGCCGGGGTTGACGCCGACCACACGGATGTTGTCGTCGCGCAGGCTGCGCCCGCCGAGCGCGCGGGTGAAGGCCATCAGCGCGGCGTTGCCGGAACTGCCGGCGATGTAGTCGGCGTCGAATCCCTCGCCCGCCGCGCCGATGTCGTTGACGATGACCCCGCGCCCGCGGGCCTTCATCCGCGCGTAGACGAGCCGCGTCAGGTTGATGTAGCCGAACACCTTCAGCTCCCAGCCGTGCCGCCAGGCGTCCTCGTCGACCATGTCGAGCGATCCTCCCGGGATGTCGCCCGCGTTGTTGACGAGGATGTCGATGCCGTCGGTGGCCTCCGCGAGCCGGGCGAGGTCGCCGGGATCGCGCAGGTCGGCCGGGTGGACGTCGACCTTCACCTGGTGCTCGGCGCGCAGGCGCTCGGCGAGCGTACGGAGCCCGGCCTCGCCGCGTGCGGCGAGGTGGAGGTGGCAGCCCTCCTCGGCCAGCACCTCGGCGGTCGCCGCGCCGATGCCCTTGGAAGCGCCGGTGATCAGAACCTGCTTGCCGCGAAGGGCAAGATCCATGGTCGTACTCCTTTGGTCGGTCGTGCCGGGGAGACGTACACCCCGGCGGCGGCCGGCGGGGTCAGCACGGTCGCGAGGTCCAGTGCGCCCGGCAGGAGCAGGCCCAGCACGGCGGCGAGCTCCGCGGCGCCGGCGAGCCGCAGGGTCACGGCCTCATTTACGATAACTTCTGTTACCGGTATAGCAGCCTCCAGATACGGAAGTCAACGTTTCCGTTAAGCTGGACGGAATGAGCACCGAGCGCACCCGGGGCCGGCCTCGCGACCCGGCCGTCGACCAGGCGGTCCTTCGCGAGACGTTGACCCAGCTCGACGGCCGCGGCTACGACGGGCTACGCGTCGCCGAGGTCGCCCGCAACGCCGGAGTCGGCCTCGGCTCCCTCTACCGACGCTGGCCGACCAAGTACGCGCTGGTCGTCGACGCGCTGCGCAGCGCCGCGGCGGCGCGCGAGGTGGAACCCACCGACGATCCGCGGGCGGACCTGCTGACCGGCCTGGTCAAGATCGCTGAAGGGCTCGGCCACCGCGCCGCTCCCCTGCTCGCGGTATTGCTGACCGATCCCACGTCGGAACTGGCCGCCGCCGTACGCGAGGCCAAGATCAACCCCGTACGGGCGGCCGGCCGCGAGCGCCTCCGCCGGGTCATCGGCCCGGTGCCCGACCTGGACACCCGGGCGGATGTGGGACCGGCGCTGGTCTTCCTGCACATGATGCTGCACGGCAGCCCGCCGGACGAACGGCAACTGCGCGAGGACATCCTGCCCCTCATGACCGGATCCCCTCGTCCGGCGAGCGACCTCGACGGGTGAGGACCGGTCGCGCGCCCCGGGGAGCGATCGCCGCACCTCCGCTCACTCGGTCTCGTCGAGTCACAGCCGCGCCGCGAGGTCCGGCTCGTCGGCCCGCGGATTGACCTTCGCGCCCTTGGTGAAGCCGTCGAAGTACGCGCCGCCGACCCCGTCGTTCCGGCGCGCGAGTTCCCGGGTGAACAGGAAGGGCGCGAGGTGGTTGGCCTGGAAGGTCAACGCGGGCAGCGCTCGAGCAGCGTGTCGGCCAGACGACGTACCTGGTCGAGGTGGGCGCCTCAACGGCGTGCTCGCCCCCCTCGGCCACGGTCGCTGCCGTCCCGCACGCTCAGTCGGCGGTCGAGCCGCTGCCCCCGCTGTCGCAGCCGTCTCCCGCACAGCCCCCACTGCTCATGCGCGCGCCGTCCAGATACACCTCGACGTAGACCGAGCCGGAGTCCAGTTTCGCGGTCAGATCCCACTTGTGCCCGCCCTTCCTCGCCGGCAGCCTGAAGGTCTGGCGCCACGGCAGGCCGACCGACTTCCGGCCCGTGGCCCGCCCGTCGATGGTGTAGGTGAGCGACGAGAGCGTGCCCTTTCCGGTCACGTCGAAGACCAGCGTGTGCGGGCGTGGGGATCTGTGGTGCCCACCGCACCCGGTCATCACCAGCGCCGCCGCCACGCCGAGCACCGGCCACCGTACGGATCGACCGCGCACACCTGGCATTCCACCCTCCTCGGCCTCGTCCCTGGACGACATCGCCGGTGTACACCCTCGACCTCGGGACGGGTCCCGGAACGGCGTGCGAAATCGGGTTGATCCATCGTCCGCCCGGGGGACAGCATGCGTCCTGTGAGACCGCGCGAGATCCGAGCCGACTACGACCGTACGTCGATCGTCGTTTACCAGGCGTACGGGCCGCACATCGGGCGGCCGGCGGTCGAGCAGGGGAGTTTCGTGCCGCCGTTCTCCCGTACGCGGATGACCTGGATCAAGCCGTCCTTCCTGTGGCTGATGGAGCGGAGCGGCTGGGCGCGCAAGTCCGGGCAGGAGATGGTCCTCGCCGTCCGGATCTCCCGTGAGGGCTGGGAGGAGGCGCTGTCCGAGGCCGTACCCACGCACGCCGACCGGCGCGTGTACCGCGACGGCGACGAGTGGCGTGCGGAGTTCCGGCGCGCCCGGGTGCACGTCCAGTGGGATCCGGAGCGGACGCTGCGCGGGCGGTCGCTGGACGCGCGCAGCATTCAGGTGGGGCTCAGCCGGCACGTCATCGACCGGTACGCCGATGAGTGGACCCTCGACATCCGCGACCTGACCCCCACGGTACGCCGAATCCGCCGGCTGCTCGACGACGGCGACACCCGCAGGGCCTCCGCTCTGCTCCCCCGCGAGCGCGTCTATCCCCTCCCGCCGGAACTCGCCCGGCGTATCGGCGCCGACGTGTGACGCACGGCCCGCCGGCCGCCCGGTGCGGCGCCGGCTAGGGAACTCTTCGACGTACGACGGCAAGGCATTGAAGTTCGTAGAACGAACTAATACAGTTCGTGCAACGAACTGGTTGATTCCGGGAGGGAACCGTGGGCAGAACCGTCGTGGTCGTCGGCGGAGGCTATGGCGGCGCCGCGCTCGCCAAGGCGCTGGACGGGGAGGCCGACGTCGTACTCGTGGAGCCGAAGGACTCGTTCGTGCACGCCGCGGGATCGCTGCGCGCGCTCGTACGGCCGGACTGGGCGGGCAACATCTTCTTCCCGTACGCCCGGCTGCTCCGGCGCGGCACGGTCGTCCGCGAGCGGGCGGCCTCGGCGGACCCCGGCGGCGTCACCCTGGCCTCCGGCCGGCGTGTCGACGCCGACTACCTCGTACTCGCCTCCGGCTCGAACTATCCGTATCCGGCCAAGATGGACACCGACAGCTCCGGCGACGCACTGGAGCGACTCCGCGCGACGCACAAGGAACTGGCCGGCGCGGCACGGGTACTGATCACCGGAGCCGGACCCGTCGGCCTGGAGCTCTCCGGAGAGATCAAGGCGGTATGGCCGGACAAGCACGTCACGCTGCTCGACCCGGCCGGGGAACTGATGCCCGGTTTCTCACCGGAGATGCGGAAGGCCCTACGCCACCAACTCGACGCGCTGGGCGTGGAGCCGCGCCTGAACACCTCGCTAACCGAACCGCCCCCGACCGAGCCGGGCACACTCGCCCCGTTCACCGCCGCCACCACCGACGGCGGCGCGATCTCGGCGGACATCTGGTTCCGCTGCCACGGCGTACGCCCGAACAGCGACTACCTCGGCGGCGACCTGGCCAGGACACGCACCGCGCGCGGCCACGTACGGGTCACCGGAACACTGAACGTCGAGGGCCACGACCACGTCTACGCGATCGGCGACCTGACCGACCTGAATGAGGCGAAAATGGCCGGCCACGCGATGCGCCACGCCGAGATCGTGGCACAGAACATCCTCGCCCAGGTACGAGGAGAACCCCCGACCGCGATCTACCACCCCTCCGACATCAGGTCGATCGTCCTCCCCCTCGGCCCGAGCGGCGGGGTGGGCCAGATACCGTCTCCCGAGGGCCCGACCGTGCTACCCGCCCCTGCGGTGAGCGAACGCAAGGGCGCCGACCTGTACACCGGCCGTTTCGCCAGGCTGTTCGGCACCGCATGACCCCCCGGCGAAGGGTCAGTGTGGGGTTGAGGTTGTCCCGCCGCACTCCATGAAGACCACCGGCACCTCGTTGTCGAACACCACGCGGCTGAGCAGGGTGGTCAGCGTACGGCGGTCGGGTGCGTCGAGGCCGTCGGCCAGTCTCTCGACCCGGCGGGCGGTCTCGGCGTAGAACCGCTCGGCGAGCCGGGCGCCTTCCGAGGTGAGCGCGACGCGTACGGCGCGTGCGTCCTCCGGATCCGGCTCGCGGCGCACGAGGCCGCGCTGCGCGCTCCGGTCCACCAGGCCCGTCAGGCTCGATTTGGCCAGCCCCAGCACGCTGCCCAGTTCGCTCATGCCGTACGGCTGCGGCATCAGGACGCACAGGAGCTGTCCCTGCTGGGGGGTCAGGCCGTATTCGCGGCTCGACTCGGCGTACACCGCGTTGACCAGGAACGATGAGCGGACCAGGGCAGTGGCGACACTCATCCGCTCGGCCTCGGTCTCGCCCATTCGTCCACGATAACACCGCCAGTTCGCAGCACGAACTTTCCCTGCGCGGCGCGGTCACCGCCGAGGGTGGTCGTCCGGCTGGACGGCGGCCGGCCGTTCGACCCGCCGGCGGTCCCTCGGTGTCGCGCAGCACCGGCCCCGGTATTCGGCCACGTCCACGTCGCCGGTTCGGCACCGTCAAGCCACCCACTCTTCACTTTTCCAAGTGTATTCAGCCGTTATCGTGGCGATGGATATTCGGTGGCCGACAGCCCTGTTAGATGGATGTTAATTTTTTATGTCCTTCCGGATAATTACGGAGAACTGTCGGATAATTCTCGGTGAACTCCGGGTAGCCGATCCGATCGACACGGCGATCACCATGCCGACCTGCGACGGTATGCCGTCGGCCGGAGGGAAGTAGCCAATGCACGGATATCTGGCGCGTTCTGGCACATGGGTGGAGTCGGGCCGCGGGATGTTGGGTGTGGGGGATTCGCTGGGCGACACGGTTGACGCGTTGTGTCATGGGTTGGCGGGTGTGGGGGCGTGCTGGGGTCAGGACGAGATCGGGCGGGCGTTCTTCAACGGGGATGACAAGTCGCCGGGGTACGGGGCGTCGCGGGATCAGGTGCTGGCGGCATTGGCGGACATGGTGAATCTGCTGCGGGCCACCGGTGGGATGTTGCTCGTTTCTGGTCATACGTACGCGTTGGCCGAGGAAGCGAGCACGGTGGGGTCGGCGTTGCCGGAGGGGGCGGATCGGGGGGCGTTGGCGCAGACGCATCCGTATCGGTTGCCGGAGGTGACGCAGGGGTTCGCGCGTTCGGATCCCGAGCCGTCGGAGTTGCGGCAGATCTGGGCGTTCGCGGAGACGCTGGTGGGGGGCTGTCCGTGGCCGGACGGCAGCCTCGAGGGTCTGGGCATGCTGGCGCGGGAGTGGCGGTGGGCGGCGTATCAGGTACGGCTGGTGGCGGGCGAGGTCGCCGGTCATGCGCGGGCGGTGACCGATAACAACGCCGGCAAGGCCAGGGATCGGTTCAAGTCGTTCGCGGAGGCGTTGCAGGGGGGTGGCGAGGAAGGCGGGTTGTTGTGGCTGGCGCAGGCCTGTGAGGGGCTGGCCGGGTCGGTCGAGGGGGTGATCGCGCAGAAGAACGCGGGACGCTTGCAGTGGACGTTGACCTTCGAGTTCTTGCTGGCGATGTGGGCGTTGGCCATGGTGTGGTCGGCGGTGACCGCGGGCGGGTCGGTCGAGGCGGCGACGGTGGCGACGCGGGCGGCGGGGGCGTCGTTGAAGGCGTTCTTGCGGGCGCTGGCCAAGGCGGTGGTGGTCGGCGGGGTGTACGCGGGCGGAATGGATGCGGCGGGCCAGTACGCGCGGATTCGTTATGGCTTGCAGGACGGTTTCGATGGCGGGGAGTTCCTCAAGGCGGTGGGAGAAGGCGCGGTCGCCGGTGCGGTGATGGGCGGTGCGGGTGCGTGGGTGGCGGCACGGGGGAACCGGTTGACCACGGCGTTGGCGAACTTCATGGATTCGGGAGGTCTCAAGGGCGGGGCGGCGCGGTTCTTGTTCGCCGGGACGACGGGTACGGCGGGGAACCTGGCCGGTCAGGCGCTGGTGGAGCATCACGTGGACGTGGGGCAGGCGGCCGCGTTCGGGTTCGGGATGGCCGGGATCGAGACGATCAAACACGCGGGTGTTTCGGCGTTCCGGCAGGGGTCTTCGGGCACTGGCGACGGCGGGGTCGTCGATGGGGAGATCGTCCCGGATGAGCCCTCACCGGCCCGGGGGCTGCCGGCCGGCCACCGGTTCCACTCCGAGAACGGCCAGGGCTTCGACTACGAGGGGGAGGTCGTCTCCGACACCGGATGGCGGACCGAACCCACCGGGACCACCGCCGAGCACCCGCCCACCGGCGAACCCATCGGATCCGCGCCGTACACCGAACTCGCCAAGGCCCCCGAACTCCCCGCCTCCACCGGCCACACACCCCCGGCTCACAACATCGGAACGGTCCATCCCGCGACCCCGGCCAAAGGTTCCGACTCCGGGGACGTCCATGTCGCCGGCGCAGGTTCCGTCCCCAAGCCGCCCGACGCCGTCCCCGGGGGCAGGCTTCCCGACTCTGTTGCCAAGCTCCCTGATGCCGTCGGCAGGCTCCCTGATGCTCCCGGCAAGCTTCCCGGCGCACCCGCCAAGCTTCCCGCAGGCTCCGGAAACCGGATCGCCGACGTGTTGAACCGCCCGGTCCCCCGCGCCGAGCAGGCACCGCTTCAAGGGCAGACCATGGCGCACGGTACCGGCGATCCGGCGCCGCCGGCCGGAGGTGGATCCGCCGGCACCCTCCCGGCCGACTCCCCTGCCGGCGAGGCACGCGGTGCCCACGGGACCCTGGGTGGTCCGCCCGAGAAGGTCAGCTGGCCGGACTACGCGAAGGACGGCGTGGCGGGCGACGGGATGGACATCCGGGCCGCCGAGTTTCCCGCCGACCCGCTCGCCGCGGCGCGTCGCTGGGCCAGGGGCTTCGCGCCCGATCTCGATCCGCGCGTCCGCACGGCGATCGAGCGGCACCTCGCGGACGTGCTCTCCGATCGGAGCCCGGACCGGCTGCTCGACCTGCTGAAGAACGGCGAGACGTTCACCGTACGGGGAAAGGGCGGGAAACACACGGTCACGCTGTGGCTCCATCCTCGCGATCCGGTCCACCTCACGGAGACCGGCGGGGCCCGGAAATACTCGGTGGAATTCGGAAGCTGGGAAGCGGCGGTACGGGAAGGGCGGAGCGACGGCAGGGAGGCGTCGGTCGGCGCCGCGCACAATGAAGAAATCTCCGATATGACCGACGACAACGCCCTGCCCGGGGTCTCCCGGTCGACCACCTCGAGTGAGTCTCACGCGAGAGTGACGCGCGTCATGCCCGGTCACAAGGTGATGGTGGGCGCCCATGACGCTTTCGACACCCGCGCGTCGATCGAGGTGTACCTCGACGGGGCCGAACTCGCGAACGACGCCCGGGTCCCGGACCTTTCCATGACCATCGCCTATCCGGAGAACTTCCGGGGAGAGAACGCGGCCGACGGTGCGCTGCCGCCTGTCCCCCGGCACGAGGTTCCGTCCGACAGGGCGGACGCGGTACGCCCGTACCGTCCCGTCCTCACCGCCGTGGACAATCGCCCGATCCTGGCGAAACTGGTGAGCCACGCTCTGGCCGAGGGCATGCGGCCCGACGCTGTGACCGAGATGGTGAACAGGCTGGCCGACGGGCCACTCGGCCAGCAGCCGTTGATGAATCAGGGCGCGGCCCTGCTGGACGGGTTCACCGTCGGCGGTGTCGAGGTCAGCGCGCGGGTGGTGCGTCTGGAGCATCTGACCACGACCCAGGGGACCATCCGTGACGACCTCGCCACCAGCACGATCCACCGAGACGGCGAACGGAGCAGGGCACGGTGGCAGGCCGCCGGCCGGGTCAAGATCAGTTGGTTCTTCGACCCGTCCGGAAGGGCCCTCAAGTGGTCCATCGGCGGGCATTACCAAAAGGGACGCGTCCACGTCACCATGAACGCCGACGCGAGCATGGTGAAGCTGACCGCGCTGCAGAAGGAAGTGCCGGTCGACGTCTACCGCGCCAGACTGGAAGTCCGGCTCAAGTCGGAGGATCTGGGCACGGTCACGGTCGACGCGCCGAGCTGGCTGACCGTACGGGCCGAGGACGCCGCCCGGATGGAACGCGACATCTGGGGCGCGGAGAAGACCGACGGCCTCATGCACCCCGCGCCGAGCGCCGCCCATCCCGCGGCACCGGCCCTGGCTCACGGGACCACGGGGACCCCGGAGGAGCCACCGGCTCTGGCGGCCGGCCGTGGCTCCGGCCGGGCGACCCTGCACGAGCTGCCCGGCGCCGAACGCATCGTCCCGCAGATCGAGAAAGCGATCAGCGACGCGATCCCGGATCTCACCGAGGCGGAGTCCCATCGCCTCTCGGAGCTCCTCGCGCCCTCTTTCGGCCGGCGGGGACTCGAAGGACGCACGGTCGCCGACCTGGTGAACGGCGTGGACTTCAGTGCCGTGATCAAGGGCCATCGGATCGACGTCTCCCTCACCGCGGACCCGGGGGACGTCGTCGATCGCTCCACCGTCGACATGACGGTGAACACGCGCGATCTCACGATGTCGGGCATCACGGTCGGGCATGCCAAGGTCTTCGGAGTCGGCGCGGACACCGTCGGCGCGGTGGAGCTCCAGCCGTTCGACGGCCTGGCCGACGGGCCCGGCAGCCCCCGCCTCCGCCGGCTCCTCGCGCCGCTGAAGTGGCTGAAGATCAGCCCCGCCAAGCTCACCGGAAGCGTCGGGCTCGACAGGACCAGCGGCGACGAGCTCGCGAAGAACATGACCTCGTACTCGCGGAGGGAGACGAGCGGGCCGACCATAAAGATCAAGAAGAGCGTCGCCTACACGGCGCGGTTGCGGGTGCGCGGGCCGGACGGGGCGTCCTCGGACGCCTCGTGGACGATCAGCGGGAAGGACCTGACCGTCAACGTGCTGGTACCCGAGGTGCACGTCCCCCGCGGCCCCGTCGCCGAGGCCGCCATCGCCGACATCGGCCGTCTCGAACGTACCGAAGAGTTCACCGGACCCTCTCTGGACCTGTCCGGCCAGGTCACCGGCATCACTCCGGTCGTGGCCGCCATCCGGGGCCTGGATCTGGAGGTGGCCAGAGCCCTGGCGGACCTGAACGGCCGGCCGGCTCCGCACGACCGGTTCGACATCCCCGTGGAGATCCGCGACGCGACCCGGCCCGTGCAGCTGCAGACCGACTTCGGCAAGTACACGGCCCCCGGCGGTCACAAGGTGCACGTCGGCGAGACGGTGGACGGCTGGCAGCAGGCGGTCAGGATCGAGCTCAGAGTCGGCGCCCCGCGGAGTCAGTTCCCGGTCCGGGGAATCGAGAGTGAGTACTACCGCACCACGGGCTATGAGGCCAAGGCCATGACCGAAGGCGGCTGGCACCTGGCCGGGCAGGGAAGATTCCTCGGCGTCCACCTCCACGCGGGCCCGGTGGAGGGTCTGCACGAGGTCGGCCTCACCCGGGGAATCGGACGGAACACCGGCAGCAGCGTGGAGGAGGGCTCGACCGCCGTCCTGCGCGGGACGTACGCGGACGACGGAGTGTCGCACATCCTCGACCGCGCGGACCTTCACTTCACGGTGACGCCGGTGCGCTGGAAAGGGCACACGGTGGAGGAGGGCACGCCCGTGCACCTTCTCGCCCACGAGAGCGTCGACCTCATCGTGCCCGATCGGATGGCGCAGAGGCACGGTCTGTCCGGCCCGTCCACCGCCGTCGCCCCGGCGACCGGGCCGCGGACGTACGTGCCCGAGGCGGCCATGCCCTCGGCGTTCCCCGAGGTCGTGGAGGCGCCCCACCTGCTCGACAGGATCGTCGGCGCGCTGGAGGACGCCGGGACGCTCTTCAAGGGAGAGCACCTCACCGCGAGCCAGAACATGCGGATCCTCGAGAAGCGGTTCGGACCCGGGGCCCTCGCCTCGGACCTGCCGACGCTGCTCGACCACGGCGTGACGCAGGTTCTCCACACGTCGCTCGGCGACGGCCACACGCGCGTCACGCGCGTCTCCGTCCGTGCCCTGCTGAACGAGGGCAGGCACACCGGCGATCGCCCCGAACTCCGTCAGATGATCCGGAGCCAGCCCGAGAACGCGACCGCGGCGACGAGCAAGGACACGTCCAGCCGGGGGTTCAGGTGGCGTGTCCGGGGGATCGTCGGCTACCACGGCGTCGGTGCGGGCGGCCAGCACACGTTCGGAAAGAGCACGCAGACGGAGTCCGGTCATACCGCCAGAGACGGCCGGCGGAGGTACGACCGGCGCCAGACGCTCGAGGGCTCCCAGGAATTCACCTACGACGACGTCGACTTCGAGGTCTCGATCTCGTCCATGGATCTGCCGGCCAAGGCCGCCGAAACCCTGGTCGACGCCGCCCGGAACGCCGGCGGGCGGGTCGCGGCGCGGACCGGCAGCCGTACGGCCGCGGCGTTCGGCGACCACCGGCGGAACGTCCAGACCCGGACCGAGCACACCCCCGGGCGCATCGTGGTGGCGGTCCCGGACCACTTCACCCGGCCCGCCGCGGAGGGTGAGAGCGTGCCCGGCTGGGCCCCGGTCCGCGGCGAGGCGCACCGCTGGGCAAGGTACACCCCGCCCCTGAACCACCAGGCCACGCTCCTCGAACCCGGTCTGCTCCACCGCATCGCGTTCCCCGGGGCGCCGGCGCTCCGGGAGATGGCCACGATGGCGGCGGTGCCGAAGAGGTTCCGTGGCGCGGTGCCGCAGGCGGCCGAGCCGTTCAGGGGACCCGAGCTCAGCCGGTACCTCGACGCGGACCTCGATGAGAGGTTCGGCCAGGCGCATCTGCTGGCGCACGTGGACCGGCTCCTCGCCCACGAGTTCGCCGTCAAGAGCGGCGACCACGGCGAGGAGATCCGGCTCGGGATCAACGTCACGAGCCTCGTCAAGGTCGCCCACGCGCCGTTCAAGGTGCGCATGTACCAGCAGGACACCGCGCTGCGTAAGGGCAGCCAGGGACACGGGCGGACCGTCAGCCACCAGACCGGCGTCTCAGGCGGCCCGGAGTCTCTCACCGGCCTGCACAGCCGGGGCGGCGACCATGGCACGACGTCCTCCAGCGACGCGGGTACCACCGACATCCGGGAGCGGGACGAGGAAGGGGTGTCCCCCATGCACGTCTTCTCCGCGAACCTCACCGGGATCGCTCACCTCCCGGACGGTACGGATCTGCTCGCGGACGTCCCGAGGGGCCTGTACTTCGCGCTCACCGACGCCGATCTCGCCTACTTCCGAGAGCGGCACCCCACGGTCACCATCGTGGAGTGAAGCGAGCGTAGGGCGTGTCCCGGCGTCAGCGGCGCCCCCGGCGCCCGCCGCGTGTGAGCGTACGGACCAGGTCACGGGCACGGTCGGCCGCCGAGACGAAGACACCGAAGATCATGTTGCTCTTCGCCGACTCCACGCCGGGGTGCGGATGCGTGGGCGCCATGGCCTCGGCCGCCTTGATGGCGGCGGCCAGCCCGCGCAGTTCCGCGTGACCGCGCCGGCTCAGCACGGGGAACTCCTCCCGTTCCTCGCGCTCGGCGTGCTGGAGTACCTCCGCGCGGAGGCGCGCGAACATCGGCGGGAAGCTCGGGTCGTGGGTGCCCATCCGCTCCAGGTCACGCAGCATGGTCTTGCCGCGCTTCTCCTCCTCCAGCAGGCGGTCGACGATCCGGTCGCCGTTCGGGGCGATGCGCCGGACGATCGGATGGACGACCTGCTCCTCCGCGGTCTCGTGCACGGCGAGCAGGCGCCGGAGGCTCTCGAACGCCTCCTCCCGACGCCGGCCGGTGTTCGCCTCGACCCGGCGGCACAGGCGGCGGATCTCTTCGTGCTGACGCAACAGCAACGCGACGGCGTTGGTCGCCGGCATCGTCTCCGGACGTTCGGCCATGGCCGGATTTCCTTTCTCCGCGCATCGCCGGCTCGCCCTGGGTCTACCCGGTGCCGATCCGCGAAACCCTGGGTGCGTCCAGGTCACCACCGCACGACGCTGGCGGACAGGGTGAGCGCGAAGGCGACGCCGACGAGGACGAGCATCGCCCAGGCCTGGATCCGCAACCGCCGGTGAAAGCCCGGCAGCTCCTCCGGCAGGGCGAACACCCGCGCCGGCCAGTGCCGCCACGAGACGTTCACGAAGATGGTCGTGGCGGCGGCGTACGGCACGAGGGCGACGGCGTAGACGGCCGCGACGGCCGGCCAGGTCACCATGACGGCGGCGGCGCTGAGCGCGAGCCCGGCCACCACGGCGATGACGCCGCGCCGGTTGCCGTGGGCGAGCACGAGGAGGAACTCCTCGCGGCGGCTCTCGTCGGGGAAGAAGCGCGCCACCCGCGGCTGGACGACGAACAGGCTGTAGGCCATCGAGCCCAGCCAGACGGCCGCGATCATCAGATGCACGATGGCGGCCGGCATGCACGGCACCGTACTCCGCCGGATGCCGGAATCGACATGGGCGGCAACGAACGCCGAGCCCGGCGGGTGCGTACGGTCAGGCGGCCGCCGGGTCGGGGGCGGGAGGCGGCCGTGCCGCTCCCGTCGCCGTGACTCTGCTCAGAGCTTGGTCATCTTGTGGTACGGCGCCGTGATGCGCTCACGGCGCGGGCGGAAGTCGACGAGGACGGCGACGTCCTCCTCGACCCCGATGACGACGCCGAGACCGAACTGGTCGTGGACCACCTGGTCGTCGACGGCGAACCGCTCGACCGGCGGAGCGTCGGCCGGAGGCTTGAACGGGCTGGTGGGCAGGTGTCGCCGGCTGGCGGCGCGGGGTGGCTTCACCCTCCTCAGTATGGTCCTGCGCGTCCGCGGAAGATATGAATACCGCCAGTCCGGTCCGCGAATTCACGTCGGGACGAAACCCCCATAGCGCCGCGGCGGCCCTCAACGCGTCGCGTACGAGCCGTCGCCCAGCTCCCGCAGCAGGGCGGTGAGCGTGGGCCCGAGCGGGGCGTCGAACGTCACGAGAGCGTGTTCGTCGCCGCGGGTGCCGCCCTGGTTGACGATGGCCACCGGGATGCCGAGCCGGGCCGCGTGGCGGACGAACCGGTAGCCGGACAGCACCGTCAGCGAGGATCCGAGCACGAGCAGCAGCCCGGCGCGCTCGGTCAGCCCGTAGCACTCGTCCACCCGGGACCTGGGCACGTTCTCGCCGAAGAAGATCACGTCGGGCTTCAGCAGACCGCCGCAGTCGGCGCAGTCCACGACGCGAAAGGACGCGACATCCTCGTCCGCGAGGACCGCGTCGCCGTCGGGGTTGATCGCGCCGGCCTCGGCGCTCCACGCGCGGTTGGCGGCGCCCAGGCGTTCGTCGAGCACCTCGCGGGAGGTACGCCGGCCACAGTTCAGGCACATGACCCGGTCGAGACTGCCGTGCAGTTCGATCACGTCGTGCGCGCCCGCGGCCTGCTGCAGGCCGTCGACGTTCTGGGTGATGATCCCGCTGACCAGCCCGCGGCGCTGCAGTTCGGCGACGGCGCGGTGCCCGGCGTTGGGCGTGGCCCGGGCGACGTGCCGCCAGCCGAGGTGACTGCGCGCCCAGTAGCGGCGGCGGGCGGCGGCGCTCCCGATGAACGTCTGGTACGTCATCGGCTCGGCCCGTCGTTTACGGCCGGTCTCGCCGCGGTAGTCCGGGATGCCGGACTCGGTCGACAGACCGGCACCGCTGAGCACCACGACGTCGCCGTCCGCGACGAGGTCGGCCAGCCGCGTGAGTGCGGGGCCGGTGTCCGGCGGTGTGAGAGCCGCGCCGGGGTCCGGCCGGGTGGGGCCCGCGCCGGGGCGCGGCCGGGTGGGGCCCGCGCCGGGGCGCGGCCGGGTGACGGCTGCGTCGGCGTCCGGCCGTGTGACGGCTGCGGGCGACGTATCGCCTGGACACTCGCCCAGCATCTGAGTGTTCACCCCCCAATGGTGCCCGATCTGTCCGATTGACCGAGCCGCGGCGTCGCGGCTGTCACACCGGAGGCGTTAGATGGGCGACATGTGCAGAAGCATCAAGACGTTGCGGCCACCGATGACCGAAGAGGTCACCGACGACGACATCCGCGCGGCCGCCCTGCAGTACGTGCGCAAGATCTCGGGGTTCCGCAAGCCCGCGGCCCACAACGAGGCCGTCTTCGAGCGCGCGGTCGACGCGGTGACCCAGGCCACCGCCGACCTCCTGGCGGACCTCCGGGTCCGCGGCGCCCATCTCTGATCCACGGGTTGTCCACAGCCTGTGGATGAATGAGTTACTCGAAACACATCGGCAGGGCCGCACGCCGCTGAACGATGGCTCGATGGCGGCCGGGAGACCCCGCCCCACCGGCGCAGCTCGTGGGCCGAGGAAAGTTTTCTCCTCGTGCAGGGGATGTTGGGGGCGGAGCCGCCCACATCGGGGGGTTCCGCGGGGTCGTCCTTCCCGGACCGGCCCCGTCCGGCGCGACAATGTCGGCGGATGCCTGCACAATGCATCCCAAGCTCAGTGAGAGGGCAAGGGATCGTGTCGACGTCTGTTCACCAGAAGATCGCCGAAGAGCTCGGCGTGCGCGAACGGCAGGTGCAGGTGGCCGTCGAGTTGCTCGACGGCGGTGCCACCGTGCCGTTCATCGCCCGCTACCGCAAGGAGGCGACGGGCGCGCTCGACGACGCCCAGCTGCGGACGCTCGAAGAACGCCTGCGCTATCTGCGCGAGATGGAGGAGCGTCGCACCGCGATCCTGGAGTCGATCGAGTCCCAGGGCAAGCTGGACGACGCCCTGCGTGCGCGGATCATGGAGGCCGACACGAAGGCCCGGCTCGAGGACATCTACCTGCCGTACAAGCCCAAGCGGCGCACCAAGGCGCAGATCGCCCGGGAGGCCGGCCTCGAGCCGCTCGCCGACGCGCTGCTCGCCGACCCGTCGCTCGACCCACAGGCGGCGGCCGGGCCGTACGTCACGGAGGAGATGGACGCCGCGGCGGCGCTGGACGGCGCCCGCGCGATCCTCGTCGAGCGGTTCGCCGAGGACGCCGACCTCATCGGCGACCTGCGCGAGCGGCTCTGGTCCAAGGGCCGCATGGTCTCGCGCGTACGTGAGGGCAAGGAGGAGGCCGGCGCGAAGTTCTCCGACTACTTCGACTTCGCCGAGCCCCTGACGAGGCTGCCGTCGCACCGGATCCTCGCGCTGTACCGCGGCGAGAAGGAGGAGGTCCTCGACCTCACCCTGACGCCGGAGGAGGAAGACGGCGAGGTCACCGCGTACGAGCGGGCGATCGCGCGGCGGTTCGAGGTGCCGCTGAGCAGCCGGTGGCTGGCCGAGACGGTGCGGTGGGCCTGGCGCACGCGCATCCTCGTCCGGCTCGATCTCGACCTGCGGCTGCGCCTGCGGCAGGAGGCCGAGGACGAGGCGGTGCGCGTGTTCGCGGCGAACCTGCGCGACCTGCTGCTCGCCGCGCCCGCCGGCACCCGCACCACGATGGGCCTGGACCCGGGCTACCGTACGGGCGTCAAGGTCGCGATCGTCGACCCCACGGGCAAGGTCGTGGCCACCGACACGATCTACCCGCACAAGCCGCAGGGCCGCTGGGACGAGGCGCTCGCCACGCTCGGCAAGCTCGCCCAGCAGCACGGCGTCGACCTGATCGCGATCGGCAACGGCACGGCCTCCCGCGAGACCGACCAGCTCGCCGCCGACCTGATCAAGCTGATGCCCGGGCTCACCAAGATCATGGTGTCGGAGGCCGGGGCGTCGGTGTACTCCGCCTCGCAGTACGCCTCGCAGGAACTGCCCGACATGGACGTCTCGCTGCGCGGCGCCGTCTCGATCGCCCGGCGGCTGCAGGACCCCCTCGCCGAGCTGGTCAAGATCGACCCCAAGTCGATCGGCGTCGGCCAATACCAGCACGACGTGTCGGAGACCAAGCTCTCCCGCTCGCTCGACGCGGTCGTGGAGGACTGCGTGAACGCGGTCGGCGTCGACGTCAACACGGCCTCGGTGCCGCTGCTGACGCGGGTGTCCGGCATCGGCTCGGGCCTCGCCGAGAACATCGTCCTCCACCGCGACGCCAACGGCCCGTTCCGGTCGCGGAACGCGCTGAAGGAGGTGCCGCGGCTGGGCCCGAAGGCGTACGAGCAGTGCGCCGGCTTCCTCCGCATCCGGGGCGGCGACGACCCGCTCGACGGCTCCAGCGTGCACCCCGAGGCGTACCCCCTGGTCCACCGGATCTTCGAGTCGACCGGCCTGAAGAAGGACGGCGGCGACGTCTCGGCGCTCATCGGCAACACCAGGGCGCTGCGGACGGTACGTCCGGAGGACTTCGTCGACGGCACGTTCGGCCTGCCGACGATCACCGACATCCTCAAGGAGCTGGACAAACCGGGACGCGACCCGCGCCCGGCGTTCAAGACCGCGACCTTCAAGGAGGGCGTCGACAAGATCGCCGACCTCGAGCCCGGCATGATCCTCGAAGGCGTGGTCACGAACGTCGCGGCATTCGGCGCGTTCGTGGACGTCGGCGTGCACCAGGACGGCCTCGTGCACGTGTCGGCGATGTCCAAGACCTTCGTCAAGGACCCGCGCGACGTCGTCAAGCCCGGCGACATCGTCCGCGTCAAGGTCCTCGACGTCGACATCCCGCGGTCACGGATCTCCCTCACGCTCCGGCTCGACGACGAGGCCGACCGCCGCAAACCGGGTGAGAGCCGACGCGACGGCGGCGCCCGGCGCCAGGGCGGCGGACGCCAGGGCGGCGGCCGGAACGGCGGCCGCCAGGGCCGCGGCGGCTCCGGGAGTTCGAGCGGCTCGGGCGGCGGCGCACTCGCCGACGCCCTACGCCGCGCCGGCCTCGACAAGGGCCTGCCCGGCCAGTAGGGACCCGGCCGCAGGTTATCCACAGCCACCCCACGCCCCTTCCGCGACCGCCTCCTACCCCTGGACACTAGAGATGGGCTGGAGCCCCCGGGCGGGAGGGGCGCGGGAGGGGCGCGCCCGGCGCGCCGCCGGGCGCGGGAGCGACGCGCCACCGGCGCGGCACCGGCGCGGGACCGACGCAGGGCCGACGCGGGAGCGACGCAGGACCGGCGCAGGAGCGACGCAGGACCGGCGCAGGAGCGACGCGCCACCGGCGCGGGACCGACGCGGCACCGGCGCGGGACCGACGCGGGACCGACGCAGGAGCGACGCGCCCACCGGCACGGCACCGACGCGGCACCGACGCGGCACCGACGCGGGCCGACGCGGCACCGGCGCGGGAGGCTTTGGTGCCACGTGTGGTCGACCGCAGCCGGAGGCCGCCGCGCACGGTGCGGAGAGCCGGGCGGCCGACGCGTCAGTGCCCTGCGTCCGGGCGGACGCCGTCCGGACGCAGGGCATGTTGAAGACCCTCCGAGCAGCGGGTGGCTTACGACCGGCTCTCAGAATTCGCCCGGCACATGACGAAGGCGGCGATCAAGACGACGGTCAGCGTGCCGTCCCAGCCGACGGTCTTGGTCGCCTCCGCGATGCCGCCGTGGGTGGAGTAGGCGACTGTCGTGACCGTCAGTGCCGCCTTGTTGGCGATCATCAATGCCCACACCGCACCGTGGACGCGCGGCCTCAGCGCGAGCAGCGCGAACATCCCGCCGCACAGGAACAGGCCGTACATCCGCCAGGTCTGGACGACAAGGGTGGCATGGTCTGCCGCGGTCACGTCGGAGACCGCGGTGACGGCCGCGAGGAGTGCGGAGGCCGCGACCAACCCGGTCAGGACCTGACCGACGGTCCCCCACCGGGACGATGTGCCGGCTGACGTCGAAATGTTCACGATCCGCTCCCCTGACGACTGCTTGTGCGACGGACTGTCGCATTAATGGATACGATGGCATGACCGAACGCTTAATGCAACGATTCGTCGCATCAGATGTCGAGGCGCACATGACCCAGACCCGGCCCGGGGGCCGCACCGCACGCACCCGCGCGGCCGTGCTCCAGGCGACCGTCGACGAGCTCATCGAGTCCGGCTATGCGGGGCTGAGCATGGAGTCCGTCGCCCACCGCGCCGGCGTGCACAAGGCAACGGTCTACCGGCGCTGGGGCACCCTCGACGGCCTCCTGGTCGACGCCCTCACGTTCTTCGCCGACCAATCCGTGCCGGCACCCGACACCGGCGGCATCGATGGCGACCTGCGCGAACTCGCCCGCTCCGCGCTGGCCGTACTCACGGACCGCGCCGGCCAGGCGCTGGTACGCGCCATGGTCTCGGCCGGCCACCACGACCAGGTCGCGCAGGTCATCCGCGCGTTCTGGGCCGAGCACACCACGATGGTCGCCGAGATCGTCACCCGCGCCGTCCGCCGCGGCGAGCTTCCCTCTGGCACTCAGCCGACCGACGTATCCCGAGCCATCGGAGCACCCCTGTACATGCGGCTGCTCGTCACCGCGGAACCACTCGACAGCGCTGCGGCCGACCAGTCGGCCGCGGCCGTCGCCGCGGCCGCACGCGCCGGCGTTTTCGTCTCATCCTGAGGAGGCCCCTCACGTGCGGGAGAGCCGTGAGCGTACGTCCTCTCAGCGGCCGTCGGCGACCGCCGACGCCGCGTCTCGGCGGCCCGCGCGCAGGCTTGTCAGGGTGACCGTCAGCAGCGTCACGACGATCACGGCGAGCGAGATCGGCGTGGGGATCTCCGGCAGCCACTTCCACGTGCCGTGTGCCCAGTGCAGGATCAGCTTCACGCCGATGAAGGCGAGGATGACCGCCAGGCCGTACCCCAGGTGAACCAGTTTGCTCAGCGTGCTCTGCAGTACGAAGAACAGCGCGCGCAGGCCGAAGAGTGAGAAGGCGTTGGCGGTGAAGACGAGGTACGGGTCCTGGGTGACGCCGTACACGGCGGGGATCGAGTCGATCGCGAAGACCAGGTCCGTGCCGAACACCGCGACGACGACCACGGCGAGCGGGGTGAGGGCCCGCCGGCCGTCGAGGCGGGCGGTGAGGCGCGGGCCCCGGTAGTCGTCGGTCACCGGCATCAGGCGGCGTACGAGGCGGACGGAGCGCAGGGAGGACACGTTCACCTCGTGCCCCGCTCCCGTGATCGTGTCCCTCACGATCTTGATGGCGGTGAACAGGAGGATGGCACCGAAGATCACGAAGGTCCAGGAGACCGTCTGGACGGCCGCGGCGCCGATCGCGATGAAGACGCCGCGCAGCACGAGGGCGCCGGCGATGCCGTACAGCAGCACCCGCTGGGTGAGAGCGACGGGCACCGCGAAGGCGGCGATGAGCAGCATGAACACGAAAAGGTTGTCGACCGACAAGGACTTTTCCACCAGCCAGCCGGTGAAGTAGTCGACCGCGGTCTCCGAACCCCACCGCTGCCAGGCGAAGACGCCGAAGATGATCGGCAGGGCGAGGTAGAAGGCCGTCCACGCCAGCGCCTCGCGGAAGGCGACCGCGTGCGGACGCCGGGTCAGCACGAAGTCCACCGCGAAGAAGAACAGCACCCCCGCGAGGGTCACGACCCAGACCAGCGGCGAAGCGACGGAAGTGGACATGCGGACTCCTCGAACGGCTCGTCGTCCGAGGTCTCCTTCACCCGCGCGAGGCGGGCCGCCACCCGGGGCCACCACCAAGGGTGTCCGTGCTGACCGGGCCGACGCTGGGAAGTACTCCCCTCATCGAGAACGATAGCCGCTGACCACCGGTTCCCGCTGGCAGAGGGCTTGATCGGACCCCGACCGGAACGGTGAGCCGACGCGGCGCCGTCCAGTGCGGCGTCCACATCCGTCCACCGGGTGCACGGCCGCCGGGCTCCATCAGACGAACGGAGGGCCTCGCCGGCCCGAACGTCCTGATCCCGCCGCGCGGGTCGCGCGCGGCGGGATCAGGGCCGGGAGAGGCCGAGGCCCGTGTCCGCGGGCCAGGGCCGGTTGAGGCTAGTTCGAGCTCACGGTCCAGCCGTTCGGGACGAAGCGTGCTGCGTCCGACGGGCGCTCGCCGTTGAGGACGACGTGGCCGTGCGCGTCGTAGGCGCGGACGCCGTCGACGTACACGCCGCGGCCCTCGTACAGCGGGTCGGTCGTGTAGCGCCAGCGCACCTGCGTGGTGCCCGCCGGCAGTGTGGCCGCCGCCTTGGCCCAGCGGCGGTCCTCGAAGCCGGAGAACGTGCCGTCCGACGTCCAGGAAGAACGGCCCGCCTTGAGCGAGAACGGCACCGGCGTCCAGGTCGTGCCGTCCGGCGAGGCCTCCAGCACGCCGAGGTCGGTCTCCTCCGTGTCGTACCACAGGTCGAAGGAGAGCTTCGTGGCGCCGGTCACCGGGGCGGTGAGCGTCGCGGTGCTCTTGTCCTTGGTCTGGGAGAACCACGCCGTACGGCCCTCGGCCGGGCGCACCGGGATGGCGCGGGCCAGGTCCTGGGCGACCGCGACACGCGCCGGGTTGATGCTGCCCCAGTTGCGGCTCGGGTGCACCCGGTTGGTCAGCAGGATGCTGAACGACCGGGACAGCGGGTCGATGACGATGTCGGTCCCGGTGTAGCCGGTGTGGCCGGCGGTCACCGGGGAGGACAGGCCGCCCATGTACCAGCGCTGGTTCAGCTCGAATCCGATGCCGTGCGAGTCGGAGGGGAACGCCTGGTTGAAGTCGGTGAAGATCTTCCGCACCGACGAGTCCCCAAGGACCCGCGCGTGGCCGTACCGGCCGCCGTCCAGGATCATCTGGGCGAGGATCGCGAGGTCGTGCGCGGTGGAGAAGACCCCGGCGTGCCCGGCGACACCGCCGAGGGCGTAGGAGTTCTCGTCGTGGACCTGGCCCCACACGAGCCCGCGATTGAGCTGGGCGGGCGGCACATGCTCGTACTCCGTCGCGGCGATGCGGTTCTTCTCGGACACGGGCGGGTTGTAGCCGGTGTCCTTCAGCCCGAGCGGCCCGGTGATCCCGTCGCGTACGAGGACGTCGAGGGTCTTGCCGGTCACGTGCTCCAGGATGAACTGCATCGTGATCAGGTTCAGGTCGGAGTAGACGTACGCGGTGCCGGGCGGGTTCTGCAGCTTCTCCGCGTACAGCGCCTGCTCCTGCGCGGCGCGGCCCTCGTAGTTGTAGAACGGCAGGTCCGGCTCCAGGCCGCTCGTGTGCGTGAGCAGCTGGCGGAGGGTGATCGTGCCCTTGCCGTTCTGGGCGAAGTCGGGCAGGTACGTCGCGACCGTCTTGTCCAGATCAATCGTGCCGCGCTCGACCTGTTGCAGGGCGACGATCGTGGTGAACAGCTTGGACATCGACGCCAGGTCGAAGATCGTGTCGTCGCGCATCGGGATCCACTGGTCCCGCGGCAGTTCGGTCGGCTTGTCGTCGGAGTAGCGCAGCGCGTACCCGGACGCACTGTGCTGGACGATCGTGCCGCCCCGCGCGGCGAGCACGACCGCGCCCGGGTACAGCGGGTGCGCCGCGCCGGGCAGGGCGGTCTCGTACGCGGCGGCGTCCCTGGCGATCGCCGCGACCTGGTCGGGCAGCAGCCCGGCGGAGGCGGCCGAGCCGTAGTGCAGCGTACGGCCGGGCGTGAATTTCAAATCGGAGGCGGTGACGGTCGGCGGGCCGCCCGCAGGCGCGGCGGACGGCGAAGATGGGGCGGCCTGGGCGGCCGCCGGCGCGCCGAGGCACGCGGCGGCCACGAGGACCATGAGGGAGCGACGTGGGGGGCGACGCAACGGTTCCTCCTCAGCGGTACAGCAGATAACGGGCCCGCTGGGCGCGGAACCGTGCCAGCTCCCCCTGCCAGGAGGCGACGATCTGGTCCGTCGTGGAGCCGCCGTCGACCCCCTTCCGGACGAGGTCGGAGCCGGTGAGCTTGTCGATCCAGTACGGCGGGGCGCTCTCGCGCCAGGCGAAGTCCTTGGGGTAGAGCTTCTTCGCGGTCACGATCATCGCGATCGCGGTACGGATCGAGTCGAACCTGCGGCGGTCGGTCACCGTGACCTCGACGCCCGCGCAGTTCTGGTTCGCCCACTTGGAGAACGTGGGCACGAAGTACATCTCGCGGAACCGCACACCGGGCAGGTTCAGCGCGTTCAGGGCGTCGGCGTAGTGCCAGTCGAGGAACGGCGCGCCGACGATCTCGAACGGACGGGTCGTGCCGCGGCCCTCCGAGATCGTCAGGGCCTCGAACAGGCCGAGGCCGGGGTAGACGATCGCCGTGTCGAGGGTCGGCATGTTCGGCGAGGGCATCACCCAGGGCAGGCCGGTCTCGTCGAAGAACATGCCGCGCCGCCAGCCGCGCATCTTCACGACCTGCGGTTTGACCTTCCCGCCGAGGAACTCCTTGTCGAACAGCAGGGCCAGCTCGCCGACGGTCATGCCGTGCTGCTGCGAGATCGCCTGCTTGCCGACGCCGGAGGTGTACCCCGGTTGCATGACCGGGCCGGTCGCCTGGGTGCCGCCGAGCGGGTTCGGCCGGTCGAGGACGACGAAGCGCTTGCCGGCGAGGGACGCCGCCTGCATGCAGTCGTACATCGTCCAGATGTAGGTGTAGAAGCGCGCGCCGGCGTCCTGGATGTCGAAGACGACCGTGTCGATGCCGGACTTGGTGAAGTCGTCCGCGATCGCCTGCACGCTCTTGGCGTATGCGTCGTAGACGGGGATGCCGGTGCGCGGGTCCTTGTAGGAGCCCTCGGAGCCGCCGGCCTGCGCGGAGCCGCGGAAGCCGTGCTCGGGGCCGAACACCGCCACGAGATCGACGGCGCCGGAGGCGTGCATGACGTCGACCTCGTGGCTCAGGTCGCGCACGACCGCGGTGGGGTTGGCCACCATGCCGACCTTCTGGCCCTTGAGCTGCTGGTAGCCGCCCGCGTGCAGCACGTCGAAGCCGGTCTGCACGTCGCCGGCCTTCTTCGCCTCGGCGGGCGTGGCGGCCAAAGAGGCGAACGGCGCCGCGGCTCCGGTGACGGCGATGCCGCGGAGTACTCCTCGTCGTGTCGTCATGTCATCCCCCTTCAGAACGCCGTCAGGTCGGTCACGACGGGCCGGTGGTCGGAGGCGAGCGTGTCCGGCACGTGCGCCCCGACGGCGCGGATGCCGGACCCGGTCGAGTAGGTCACGTAGTCGATCCGCTTGGTCGGTGTGTCGGCGGGCCAGGTCGGCGTGGTGCGCTGCCCCACGACCGTCATGGCGTCGGTCAGCCGCGTCCACAGCGGCGCCAGCTCCGGGTCGTCCGGCTGGGCGTTGAAGTCGCCGAGGAGCAGCTTGCGGCCGTGCCGCCGATCCATGATCGAGTCCATGTCGGCCACCTGGGCCTCCCGTACGCCCGGATCGGCGCGGTAGTCCAGGTGGGTGACGTACACCCAGAGTGGCATGCCGTGCGCGTTGAGGAGCACCTCGGGGAATCCCGGGCCGGGCGCGGGCACCGGGTCGGGAACCTGCGTGGACAGCCGGGTGATGTCGTGGTTCTTCGCGTACATGATCGGGAACCGCGACAGCAACGCGACGCCGAACCTCCGGTCGGGCGCGCCCTCGCGGTCCGGCGGAAGGTCGTAGATGGGGGCGAAGAAGACGTGCATGCGCAGCCGCCGGGCCAGCCACGTGGCCTCGTCGGTGTAGTCGCTGCGGCTCGCCCAGTCGACGTCGACCTCTTCCAGGCCGACGACGTCGGGGTGCTCGGACTCGATGGCCTCGGCCTGTCGTTCCAGGTCGAAGACGTGATCGGAGCCGGCGCCGGCCTGGATGTTGTAGTTCATCACCCGCAACCGTACGCCTCGGCCGTGATCACTCTCCGTAGCGGCATGGGCGGACGGACCGGTGGCGAGCGCACCGAGCAGCAGGGCCATGACGGCCGGCCCGGCTGCGGTGCGGCGTACGGCTCGGGAGGAACGCGAAACGGGCCGGAACATGGATCTCCCGGTGGTTCTGGAAAAAATCCAACGTCATCACGTGGTCGTATGGAAGTTAAGTACTAACGATCACGGCGTCAATAGCCTGCGACGTTAAGGTTGGCCGACATCGGCACGCCGCCGGTCTTCCGGCGAGGCGACCGCGAGCGTCCAGGGCATCTGCGGGCGAGTGTCGGATTCGGGTGAGGCGGCCGCGAGCACAGAGGGTGTACGCCGATAATTGAGGCGTCATGCCGACCCGTCCGACGTACCGTGCCGCGCGTGCGGTGGTGTTCGCCACCGTGTGCGTCGCGCTGGCCGTCACCGGTCACATGATGGCCTCGCACGCCACCGTCTCCCCGGTCGCGGCGGTCGGCGGGCTCGCGGTCATGACCGTGGTCGGCATGGCCCTCGCCGGCGCCGAACGCTCCCTCGCGACGATCTTCGGTGGGCTGCTGGGGGGCCAGTTCGTCCTGCACGCCCTGTTCTCGGCCGCCGAGCACGGGCAGCACCTGACTCACGGCGACACCATGGCGCCGTCCTCGGCCGGCTGGACCATGACCTTCGCCCACGGCGTGGCGGCGGCCGTGTCCGCCTGGTGGCTGCACCGCGGCGAGCGGGCGGTGTGGAGCCTGGCCCGGCGCGTCGCCGCGGCCCTCGTACGTCCGGCGCGCGCCCTGCTGTCGGCGGCGCCGCCGGTCCGCTCGGCGCCGCGCCTCCAGGCCGCGCCCTCACCCGCCGCCGCGCCGCGCGGCGCCCTCCTGCGTCACGTCGTCATCCGAAGGGGACCTCCCGCCGCCCGTACGGCGGCGCTCGCCGGTTGAGCGCCGCACGGCTCCCGGATCTCCGCAGGTCCGGTAATTCGGCGTTCCACTGTCAAATGGAGAGAAGTCCCTTTATGCGCATGTCACAGCGCGTGGCGACCGTGTCCGCCCTGGCCGGTCTGGCGGTCACGCTCGCGGCCGGAGCCGCCTCGGCGCACGTCACCGCCAACCCGAGCACGGCCGAGCCGGGCTCGTACAGCAAGGTGTCGTTCCGCGTCCCGAACGAGGAGAAGAGCGCCGACACCACGAAGCTGGAGGTCGACCTGCCCGCCGACCACCCGATCGCCTCCGTGTCGGTCCGCCCGGTGCCCGGCTGGAAGATCAAGGTCGAGAAGACCAAGCTGGCCACGCCGCTCAAGGTCGAGGGCGGGGAGCTCACCGAGGCCGTCTCGAAGATCACCTGGAGCGGAGGGAAGATCACGCCGGGCGAGTTCCAGGAGTTCGACGTCTCGATGGGCCCGCTGCCGACCGGCGTCGACCGGCTGATGTTCAAGGCGGCCCAGACCTACTCGGACGGCGACGTGGTGAACTGGAACCAGGACCCCGGCAACGGCGGTCAGGAGCCCGAGCACCCCGCGCCGACCATCCATCTCGTCGCCGCCGCGTCCGGTGCGAACGCCAAGGACGCGTCGACGCGAGTGACCGCGGCGGACTCCCCGGCGTCGCCGGACGACGGCACCGCACGGCTGCTCGGCGGCCTGGGCCTCGGCTTCGGGGTCGTGGGCCTGGCCGTCGGCGTGTACGGCCTGACCCGGAGGCGCGCGTCATGAGGATCGCGGTGGCCGCCACGGCGGCGGCACTGCTGGGCGTGCTGGCCACGGCCGCGCCGGCCGAGGCCCACACGACCCTGACATCGTCCGATCCGGCCAAGGGCGCGACGGTGGCCGCACCGGCCCAGATCCGCCTGACCTACGCCGACCCGGTGCGCTTCCCCGGCGTCGTCCTGCTGGACGCCAAGGGCGGCCACCACGAGGCGGGCAAGGCGAGCGCGGTCGACAACCACGTGACGCAGCAGGTCGGCGGCGCGCTGGCGCCGGGCGTCTACACGGTCGGCTGGCGCGTGGTCGCCGAGGACGGCCACCCGGTGACCGGCGAGTACAAGTTCACGGTGAAGGGCGGCGGCTCTCCGTCGGCGACCCAGACGGCCCCGGCGGGCTCGGCGTCGTCGGCGCCGGCCTCCCCCGCCGCCGAGCCCGTACGGCACACCTCCAGCGCCGGCTGGTGGTGGATCGGGCTCGTCGTCATCGTCCTCGGCGTCATCGGCGGCGCGCTGGCACTGCTCCGCCGCCGCTCCGCGGGCGGCCGGGCCTGACGCCTCCGTGGTCCTCGTTCCCCGGCCGCGGGGAACGAGGACCACGTCCCCCGGATGGCCGGTCAGTGCGCCTCGTGACCCGCACCGAATCGCCCGGACGCTCGCACGGCGTACGCGTGTGGTGTCCGTACGCCGTAATTGCGGCAGAAGGAAACCCGCCTTTCCGGCGAACCGAAAACTGCCTCCGCGTCAGCCCTTCAGCGCGACGAAGGCGACGCGCCTGCCCGGCTTTCCGGGCGGGCGCAGGTGGCCGTTCACATAGACGCGTGCGGCGCTCGCGTCGCTCAGGACGACGCTCAGCCGCTGTTCGTCGAAGCGCAGCGACTGGCCGCGCGTGAAGTTGCGGTTGACGAGGATGTCGCCGCCCGGCACCCGCACGAACACCTGGCATTTCGGACCCGTCACCGTGACCGAGAGGGTCACCGCGGCCGGAGCCGCCGACGGCGACGGCCGGCCATGCCGGAAGAGCGGCCGGCCGCGCGTCTCGTCCCAGATCCGGTAACCGGCGAACGCCGCCAGGCAGACGAGGGCCCCGATCGCGAGAAGCGCGAGGAAGAACCGGCCGCGAAGCGCACGTCTTCGCTCGGCAGAGACATGACGTCCCACAACGGGGAGCTTATCCAGTGACCTATGCGACGTCAGGTGTTCGAAATAGCCAAGAGTCGACCAGGGCGAGTTCTCCCGGTATCGCGTGTTAATAAAGCGGCTCAAAGAAAGTTCTGTGACTGGTGTTACGAAAGTCATCTCACTTCCACGCCACACCTCAGCCGAAATGTCAGGAAAGGGACATTGATGTGCGCTTAACCGGCTAATCTCCGGGGCAAATGACGGGATGCCGTTAATGATCGGGGACGGGTGTTGGATGCCATACCGTCGCGGTAGCGCTGTCCGGGGCAAGGCGCCGGCCCTGCTGTCGGCCCTCCTGCTGACCATCGTTCCGGCCGCCGCCGCCTGCTCCCTCGGCTCCCATGCCGACGGTTGCCGCGCCGAGGCGATCACCGTGGCCGCCGCGCCCACGATCGCGCCGGCCGTCGAGCAGACCGCCCGCCGCTACAACGCCCGGACGACCTGCGTCCGCGTCACCGTGCTCCGCAAGGAGCCGGCGGACGTGGCCGGCGTCCTGTCCGGGCAGGGCTCCTCCCCCGGCGCCGTACGGCCCGACGCGTGGATCCCGGACTCCTCGCTCTGGCTGCCGGTCGCCCGGCGCACCCGCCTCGGCGCCGCCGCCGTACGGCCGTCGGGCACCTCGATCGCCTCCTCGCCCCTGATCCTGGCCGCCGCGCAGGGACGCTCACCGAACCAGGTGAGCTGGCGGCTGCTCCTGTCCTCCCGGCTGCCCGGCACCGGCGCGGCGCGGCCGCCGGTCCGCGTGCGGTTCCTCGATCCCACGACGCAGGCGAGCGGCCTCGGCGCGCTGATGCTCGCCCACCAGGCGTCCGGGGCGGGAAAGTCCGGGCTCAGCACGTTCGCGATCACGCTCTACTCCGATCTCGGCTCCGCCCTGCCCGACGACAAGGCCGCGTACGAGGCGATGTTCCGTGGCGGCGACCCGCCGACCGCCGTGGTGCTGTCGGAACAGTCGGTCTGGCAGCACAACCACGTGGACCCGAAACGGCCGGTCAGCGCCCGTTACCCGGCCGACGGCACGCTCGCGCTGGACTTCCCGTACGTCTCGGCGACCACTGACCGCGAGCGGTCGCGGACCGTGGAGGACTTCCGCGACGCGCTGTCGCAGTCGCCGGCGCGCGAGGCTCTGCAGTCGCTCGGGCTGCGCACCCCGGACGGCGTCGCCGGTGCCGGGTTCGGTCCCCGGTACGGTGTCGCGGCCGAGGCGCCGGCGCCGACGCGCCCGCAGGACCCGGCGACGGTCGGCCGGATCCTGCAGATGTGGCAGCGGACCGTGCTCGGCGCGCGCATGCTGATCCTGCTCGACGTCTCCCCCTCGATGGGCGATCCCGTGCCGCGCGGCAAGGAGACGCGCATGCGCGCGACGACCCAGGCGGCCATCGGCGGCACCCGCATCCTCAGCGACAACTCCCAGGTCGCCCTCTGGGAGTTCTCCACCCGGCTGGACGGTGACCGCGACTACCGGCAGCTCGTGCCGTACCGGCAGCTGACCCAGCGCGTGGGCGCCGGGACCCAGCGCGACGCCGTGATCGCCGCCTTCAACGCGGCGCGGCCCGCGCCCGGCACCCGTACGGCGCTGTACGACTCGGTGCTGGCCGCGTACCGGGAGGCGGTGCGGACCTACCAGCCGGACCGCAACAACGTGCTGGTCGTGCTCACCGACGGCATGAACTACGACCCCGGGCACACGATCCTTCTGCAGGAGCTGCTGAAGGAGCTGGGGCGCATCGCGGACCCGCTCAAGCCGGTGGCGATCGTGCCCATCGCCTTCGGACCGGACATCGATCCGGCCCCGCTCCAGCAGATCGCGGCGCGAACCGGCGGCCAGGCGTTCGTCACGCTCGACCCCGGCCAGATCCAGCAGGTGTTCCTCGAGATGCTGATCCGTCTCACGTGCGGCGAGGAATGCCCCATGTCCTGAGCGCCCGGTAAGGTCGGGATTCTGTGAGCGAGCGCAGCGAGCGAACCATTGAACACACGCGGCTGGTCACTCTTCCGACGAAGGAGGACTCCTGAACTCAATCGAGTGGCTGGCGATGGCCCGGCATGGAGAGAGCATCGGCAACGTCGCCTGGCGCGCGGCCGAGACGGACCAGCGTGAAGAGATCGACATCGGCCTGCGCGACCCCGACGTCCCGCTGTCGGAGACCGGCCGGCGGCAGGCCGAGGCGCTGGGCCGGTGGCTGGCCTCGACGCCGCCGGACGAGCGGCCCACGGTGGTCTACTCCTCGCCGTACGTCCGTGCCGCGGAGACCGCGCGCATCGCGCTGGCGCAGGTCGGCGACGTGCCGATCCGCTATGACGAGCGGCTGCGCGACCGGGAGAACGGAGTGCTGTACGCGCTGACGTGGCGGGGCATCGCCGCGCGGTTCCCCGACGAGGTGGCGCGCAAGCGGCTCACCGGCAAGTTCTACTACCGGCCGCCCGGCGGCGAGTCCTGGGCGGACGTCGCCCTCCGGCTCCGCAGCGTGCTGTCCGAAATCCAGCGCGACCATCCCGACGGCCGGGTGCTGGTCGTCGCCCACGACGCGGTCGTGGTCCTCACGCGCTACATCGTGGAGCGGCTCACCGAGAAGGAGGTGCTCGAGATCGAGCGCACCCTCGTGCCGAACGCCTCCCTCACGCTGTGGGCCCGCAAGGACGGCGAACTGCGGCTGGTCACCTCCAACAGCACCGAGCACCTCGACGCGGCGGACCTGCCCGCCTGAGAGACCGCCCGGAGCCGCTGCCCGCGACTCCCGGGCGGCCTTCGCGACCTCAGTCCTTGTCGTCGTGGACGAACAGGTTGAGCAGCCAGCTCACGACGCCGACGACGATCGCGCCCCAGAACGCCGGCCAGAATCCGCTCACGTGGAAGGGCAGGCTCATCTTGCCGGCCGCCCAGCTGGCCAGCCACAGCAGCAGCCCGTTCACCACGAGCGCGAAGAGCCCCAGCGTGAGGATGTAGAAGACGCAGCCGAGCGTCTTGACGATCGGCTTCAGGAAGGCGTTGATCACACCGAAGACGATGGCCACGGCGATCAGAGTGCCGACCTTCTTCGGTGTGGAGGCCGTCGTCAGGTCGATGCCGCTCACGATGAGCGTCGCCACCCAGAGTGCGATTGCGGTCGTAACCACTCGAATCAGGATCTTCACATACCGATCGTTGCACGAAACACTCAGCAGTTGGCTCCTCCCTCTCGTGAACGAGGGGGTTCCTACGGCTCGCGCTGTAGGGCTTCCTGTTTCAGTGCCGACAGCCCCGACCGGGAGGGATCCCGCTGAGGTCTTACACCGGCTCCACAGGCCGACACCGCCGGCCCGGCGGCCAGAAGGTTCTTCGCCGCGTTCACGTCCCGGTCGTGAGTCGCGCCGCAGCCGCACGTCCAGATGCGGACGTCCAAGGGCAGCGTGCCGGTCACGTCGCCGCGGACCGAGCACAGTTTGGAGGAGGGGAACCAGCGGTCGACCACGATCACCTCGCGGCCGTACCAGGTCGCCTTGTACTCCAGCATGCTCCGGAACTCGCTCCACGCGGCATCGGCGATGGCGCGGGCCAGATGGCCGTTCTTCAGCAGGTTCCGGACGGTCAGGTCCTCGATCACGATCGTTTGGTTATCGCGGACGAGTCGAGTGGTGAGCTTGTGCAGACCGTCACGGCGCCGGTCGACGATCCGCGCGTGGATGCGGGCGAGCTTACGCCGGGCCTTGGCCCGGTTCGACCCATCCCCGTTGGCCTTACGCGACAACTCCCGCCCAGCGCGGGCCAGGCGCTTGCGGTCCCGGCGCTCATGCCGGGGGTTGGTGACCTTCTCCCCGGTGGACAGCGTCAGCAGATGCTCCAGCCCGGCATCGGCCCCGACCGCGTTACCGTTCGCCGGGAACGGCTGCACGTTGGGGTCGTCGCACAGCAGGGACACAATGTTCAACGGCTCTGCCATCTTGGCGAGGGTGAGTGTTCCCTCCCGGAACCGGAACCCGCTGGCGGTGTACTCCGCGGACTTGCGGGATTTCTTCTTCGCCTTGAACCGTGGGTACTTGGCCCGGTTGGTGAAGAAGTTCGTGAACGCGGTCTGCAGGTGCCGCAGCGCCTGCTGCAGCGGAACGCTGGACACCTCATTCAAGAACGCCAGTTCCTCGGTCTTCTTCCACGCCGTCAACATCGCCGAGGTGGCGTTGTAGCCGACACGTTCCCGCCGCGACCGCCAGGCGTCGGTGCGGGCCTCCAGCGCCAGGTTGTAGACCTTCCGCACGCACCCGAACGTGCGCGACAACTCCACTGCCCGCACATCGGTCGGATAGAAGCGGTACTTGAAAGCACGCGCCACACGACGGGTGGTCACAGACCGCAGACCATCGCGTCAAAGTGTGACCGTGCACCGGGTTTTCGGGAGGTGGCCGCCGCATCGCCCTGGCGGCGATTCGGCTACCCATGCCCTGCTCCACAGGGCTCCGATTCCTCCCGCCCTGAAGGGCGGGGTTTCCTCGGAGGATTCAGATGAACGCGGTCCGTGACGTCCTGGCCTCAGACGCCGATGCGCTCGCGGCGGTGCTGGGACGCGCCTTCGCCGACGATCCGGTCTGGACGTGGATGTTCCCCCGCCATCCGGAACGGATGGCCGCCATGTTCGCCATGCTGCTCCGCCACGCACGCCTGCCGAACGGCCTGAACGAGCTGGCCGAGGAGAACGGCCGGGTCCGGGCGGGCGCGCTGTGGGACCCGCCGGGCCGCGGCCGGATCTCCCTCGCGGCGCAGCTCCGGCAGCTTCCGGGCATGCTGCGCGTCCTGGGCACCCGGACGTACGCGGTGCTGCGCGGGCTCGGCGAGATCGAGCGGGCGCACCCGATCGAACCGCACTGGTACCTCTCGACACTCGGCACCGACCCGTCGGCCCAGGGCCGCGGGTTCGGCTCGGCGCTGTTGATGTCGCGGCTGTCCCGCTGCGACGACCAGCGGTTCCCCGCGTACCTGGAGTCCTCCAAGGAGGCGAACATCGCCTACTACGAGCGCTTCGGGTTCCGGCTCACCGGGGAGATCCGCGTGCCCGGAGGCGGGCCGCGCGTCTGGCCCATGTGGCGGAATCCGCAGTAGCGAGCCGCAACGAATGAGGCTTCGCTCAGGCCTCGGGTTCCCCCGCGAGCGGGAGCGTGAGGACGAATCGGGTGCCGAGGTCGTCGTCGGCCAGCTCCAGAGAGCCGCCGTACGCGTTGGCGATGTCACGGGAGATGGCCAGCCCGAGCCCGGTACCGCCCGCGTCCCGCTTCCGTGAGGCGGGCAGCCGGATGAACCGCTCGAAGATGCGTTCGCGGTCCTCGGGGGCGATCGCCTCACCGTCGTTGAAGACCTCCACGATCGCCACGTCGCCCTCGCGCCGTACGGTCACGATCACCTCGGAGTCGGCGTGCCGGGCGGCGTTGTCGAGCAGGTTGGTGAGCACCCGGCCGACGTCGACGTCGTTCACCCGGGCGATCACGCCCGGCTCGGCGGCGACCTTCGCCGAGACCCGGCGGGGCCGGCGGGCCACCTCGCGCTCGGCGAGCTCCCCCAGATCGACGCGCTCGGTACGGCCGGGCAGGCCCGCCTCCCTGCGGGCGAGGACGAGGAGTTCGGTGACGATGTTCTGCAGGCGTTCGGTGTTCTTCAGCGTCCGGCTCAGCGCCGACCGCAGGTCGGTGCCCTCCGGGTCGATCAGGGCCGCCTCCAGCTCGGCGCGCAGGCCGGCGATGGGGCTGCGCAGGTCGTGCGAGACGTCGGAGACCAGCCGCCGCTGCTGCTCGACGGCCGCCTCCAGCCGGTCCAGCGTGGCGTTGACGGCCTCGACCAGCGAGGAGAACTCATCGCGCCGGAGCGGCACCGACACCCGCCGGTGCAGGTCGGCCGCGTTGATCTCGTCGAGCTCGGCGCGGATCAGCTCGACGGGACGCAGCCTGCGCGCGGCGAGCCACCATCGCCAGACCCCGGCCACCCCGATGCTGAACGGGATGCCCAGGGCGAGGAAGACGGCAAGTCCTGGCCGGGGGAACAGGCCGAGCTCCGGCGCCAGGACGTAGACGGTGAGCGGGCCGTCCGGGCCGGTCACGCGCATCGCCATGGCGCGGAAGCAGCGGTTGCCCGGGCAGACGCGTTCGAAGAGGTGGCCGTCGCCGGTGGGCGCCTTCGCCCGCAGCGCGGACAGGCCGACCAGGGAACGGCTGGCCGCCACGACCTGCCGCCGGTCGTTCTGCACCTGGATCAGGCCGGGGTTGCCGCTGACGATCGGGTTCTCGAGGTGACCGGCCCGCGCCAGGGTGGCGACCTGACGGGCGGTGAACATCAGCTGGTTGTCGATCTGGGCGCCCGCCTGGATGCGGACGAACGCGAGGAGCCCCCCGTAGCCGAGCATGGCGAGGAAGCCCGTCACCACCATCGCGATGACGGTGACGCGCACTCTGATGAGTTGCTCGTTCGATGGCCGCACGTGTGTCCGCCGTGGACGGCGCCCCCCCGACGGCCGCGCACGGCAACGGTGATCTACCCTGCGGAACCTCCGATCATGCATTGCCGCAGGCCAGAGGCCACAAGTCGGCCTGACCGCGGGTAAGCGGACGAGCGGTCAGGCCGACCGGTTCAGGGCGTCACGACACGGGGACGACCGCGACCGCGAACACCCGCAACTCGCCGTTGGCCGTTACGGGCATGCGCACCGAGGCGACCGTCCTGGCCGGATCGATGTCGATCGTGTTGCCCCACACGACGTAGTGGAATCCCTGGTTGGCGGGGCCGGTGGGCACGTTCCGGTATCGGCTGTCGACGACCACCTTGGCGCCGAAGGCCGGGTTGTCCGGGATGGAGGCCTGCGCCCAGTTGGGGAAGCCGAGCGTGCCCGTGGCCGTGGTGCCGTCCGTGTAGGTCACGGTGACCGTGCCGGACGCGCTCGGGCTCGCCGTGGCCCCGAGGAACGCCAGTTTCGCGCCCTTTCGCCCCTCCTCGTTGACGTTGAACCACGATCCGTCGGCGGGGACCGCGTCGGGGCTGCCGGCGCGGCCGACGTCGAAGGTCGTGTCCAGCGCGGAGACCTTCCCGCCGACCGTGAACCCGGCGGCGGCCAGGGCCTGCGCGCTGTAGCTGTTGCCCTTGAGGTCCATGTCGCCTGCCGACGGGTTCGTGTCGTCGGAGAAGGCGACGGCGGAGAAGGCGTCGGCGATCGAGGCGAACGGCGTGTCGACGCCCGGGGTCTTCACCCACGGCCCGACCCTGACGTGCGCGGACGTGTACGCGGTGGGCGTGCCGACGAACGTCGGGTTGGTCGCGGTGTCCCCGGGGACCCACTGCATGCGGGCCGTGACCGTGGCCGTGCCGATCGGGGTGTGCCGGCCGGGCATGACGGTGTAGGTCGCCGTGGCCGTGGCACCGGCGTCGATGGCCGTCGGGGAGGCGACTCCGGCGTTGACGACCGCCCACCCGTCGGGCAGTTCCAGCTGGGGAGCCAGACTGCTGAGCCGCTCGGTCCCGGTGTTCGTGATGCTCACGGCGACCTTGAACGGGGCGCCCTGGGTGACCTTCGCCGGGATCTTCGAGATCGAGATCCGCTGCCCGTGGGTCAGGTCGACCGGGGTGATGGCCTTGGCGATGCGCCCGCTGACCTCGACCGTGTCACCCGAGGGTGCGGTGGGAATGTGGGCCTTGTCCGTCGAGGTGGTCCACGCCGCCTCCATCCCGTAGAAGTCGATGTCCGGAAGGTCGGCGCCGGTGCGGATCGCGTTCTTGACGGCGTCGAAGAACGTCGTCCAGCGCTGCGTGTAGAGCGTGCTGTAGAGGCCGTTCAGGTGGCGCGCGCTGTAGTCGTGCAGGTCGGCCGCGCGCTGTGCGGTGTCGCCCCAGGTGCTGACGATCGAGCGGATGTCGTACTCCAGCACGTCGGCCTCGGCCGGCGAGCCGGCCCATGACCGGGCCTCGGCGATGAGGGTCCCGAGCATGGAGTCGCGCCGGGTGCCGAGCAGCTCGTCGGCCAGCCGGAGGTGGTCGAGGAAGGTCTGCGCGGCGGCGCCGAAGTCGGCCAGTTTCCGATCAGCCGGGTAGGAGTCGCTCACCGGCTTGGCGGCGATGGCCTTGGCCTGCGTGAAGTCGTACCGGGACCGGTCGCTGAGCAGCTGGGCGCCGACGTCGACCAGGTCCTTGCGGTAGGCGTCGTCACTCCGCAGGCGCGGGTCCCGGTCCGAGGCCGAGACCAGGTGCCGCCACGCCGCGTCGAGGATTCCGGGGTCCCAGTAGAGCTTCTTGGGCCGGTACGTGATCGCGCCCGTCGAGCTCCAGCTCGGCCGTGCCTCGAACATCGCGTCGGGCCCGCCGTGGCCGGGGTAGAAGCGCTCTCCGGCGAGGCTGTACGCGGAGTGGGCCAGGCCCTCCCACGCGGCTCGTACGTCGGGAGTGTCGGACTGGTACCGCCGGACGCCGTAGTCGGACAGCCACGACCGCAGGTCGACCGGCTCGGTCCGCCAGGCCAGGTCCGCCAGCAGGTCCGCGTCGGCGTCGTTCGCCTGGGTGTCCTCCATGACGGACGCGATCCCGGTCATCCGGCGGCCCTGGTCGGAGGCCAGCGCGGCCGGCATCGAGGTCGCCATCGACAACAGCCGGCCGAAGACGTAACCGCGACCGCCCCAGTTGTTGATGGAGCCGAACGCCCACTGGACGCCCTCGTAGCCGGCGCTGTACTTCGCGTCACCGTCGGAGTTCAGGTCCAGTACGAGGACCTTGGAGGTGTCGAGGTCCGCGCTGAAGCCGGCCTTGGGGGTACCCGTCCACCCCTGGAGCATCCAGATGGCACCCGGGTGCGCCGACTCGAGCGCCTCTTGCACCAGCCGGTAGGCGGTCCGTACGGGGACATCGCCGTTCTTGCCGCCCTCGTGAAAGAGGTCCATGGCGTAGTGGGAGGTCGGCCCGAAAAGCTCGGTCTGCACGTCGTACCAGGTACGCGCCGCGGTGCCCCAGGCTTCGCTGGTGGGGTCCAGCCAGGCGGGACGCTCGAACCCCTCCCAGCCGCCCTGCTGGACCAGCCGCGCCTGCGGCACGTGCCGGTCGAAGTCCGCGGGCACGGTTCCCGCGAAGCCGGGGAAGACGGGCGTGATGCCGCGCTCGCGCATCAGAGCCACGACCTGGCGGCCCAGGGCCAGCCGCTTGTCCAGCAGGTCCTTGGCGATCGGGCCCTTGAAGCCGGACATGTTGCTCATCCACTGCCAGGGCTGGTGCGCGGGCTGGCTGATCCAGCTCCGTGCCTGCTCGTCGGTGTAGCCGAAGCGGAGCAGGAACCGGTACCACACGTAGTCCTGGCCGATCAGCTCCAGCGCCTGGTCGTACCCGGCGACGGCGACGTAGTCGAGCTCATCCGCCCACTGGTCGAGGTTCCAGTAGGGCATCGAGTAGCCCGCCGAGGTGAAGTTGTACATGTAGCGGTTGACGATCTGCGTGCTGCGGCTGATCGGCCGGCGGGGCACGGGGAGCCTGGCGGGCAGCCGCGACAGGTCGGGGCGAGCGTGCCGGGACACCTGCACCTTGAGCACGTACTTGAGATACCAGTCGGCACCGGCGAGGGCGGCGCTCGTGGTGTCGGCGGAGATCCGGACCTTGGCGTGGCTACCGGAGACGGTGAAGCCGTCACGGCCGGGCGATGCGCCGGCCTTCGCGAAGACGATCTGCGAGGCCTGCCGGCAGGGCAGCAGGCGCCGGATCACCCGGTCGGCCAGCCCCGGCGACATCGCGCCGACGGTCTCGTCTGGACGGATGGACGGCTTCGGGTCGGTGATGCACGGCCGGGCCTGGGGCCGTGCCGCGGCTGGGGCCTCCGTACCGCCCTGGACGAGCGCGACGGTCGCCAGGAGCGCGGCGGCGAGGGCGAGCGGGCGGAAGGGGCGGCGGAGGGGACGTGGCCAGTGGGGCATTGACTACTCCCGCGGGGGTCGGGATTCAGAAGCGGGGTATTATTAACGAATCGCTATTAAGTATTCTTTCGGCAACCGTGTCAAGGGTTCGGAGTGGGATAGTTGACCCTTATGGGACCGGACGAGCCCGCACGGGGGCCGGGCGTACTGCGTCATATCAACCGCAGGGTGGTCCTGGAGTCGCTGCGCGCCGCACCGGGGCTCGCGACGGTGGCGATGGTCATGGAACGGACCGGGTTGTCCCGCCCCGCCGTCACCCGCGCGTTGTCCGACCTGGGCGAGGTCGGCCTGGTGGAGTGGCTGGAAGCCCGTGGGACGGGAGTCGGCCGCCCCGCCCAGCACGTACGGTTCAACGCCGAGATCGGCCATGTCGCCGGGGTCGGCATCGACCCGCGCCACATCCAGGTCGTGCTCACCGATCTCGCGGGAACCCCGGTGGCCGCCACGGGCGTCGTCGCACCCTCTTCGGGGACGGAGATCGTCCAGGCCGCGGCCGACGCCATCGACCACTGCCTGAGCTCGGCGGGCGTGGACGGCACCCGCCTCTGGGCCGTCACGGCGGGGACTCCCGGGATCATCGACACCGACGGAGCGATCAGAGTGGCCCCCAGCATCCCGAACTGGGCCGGCCTGCCGGTGAACTCCGTCCTGCGGCGGCGGTTCCGGTGCCCGGTCTTCATCGACAACGACGTCACCCTGGCCGCCCTGGCGGAGCACTCTCTCGGCGCGGCGTCGGGCAACGACACCTTCGCCTACGTGCACTGGGGTGAACGCGTGGGCACCGGCGTCATGATCGACGGCAGGCCGTACCGCGGTTCTTCCTCAGCAGCGGGCGAGCTGGGTTTCCTGGACGTCGCCGGCGACCCGGACCGGCCATCCGGCGACGATGCGCGCGACCTGACCGCGCGGGACGGGCTGGGCGGCTTCGAGCGCCTGGTGGGGACCCGCGCCATCCGGGAGCTGGCGCTGGCCGAAGCGGCCCCCGGATCGGCCCTGCACGCGCGGGCGCGCGCCGCGGACCTCGGCCACATCTCCCGGGTCCTGTTCGAGCTGGCCGCGGAGGGCGACGCCGTGGCACAGGCACTGTGCGAGCGCGTCACGCGCCGCTTCGCCACGGGGCTCGCCGCGCTCTTGCTGCTGCTCGACCCGGAGGTCGTCGTCATCGGTGGCGATGTCGCGGCCTCCGGCCCACCCCTCATCGACCTGCTCAACCGGCACCTGGCCGCGCGCCTCCTGGTCGAGCCGCGCCTCGTCCTGTCGGAGCTGGGAGAGAACGCCGTGGCGCGCGGCGCCGCCGTTCACGCCCGGTCGGCGGTGAAGGACCGGATACACGAGATGACGACCGACTCCTCCTGAGAAAGGCTCCCGCCCGGCAGAGCGCGGAGCCCGCGTCGTTCGCCGGAACACCCAAGCCGCCGAGCACTCGCCGCCCGGCCGGACCTACGAGTGTCCGAAGTACGAGACGGAGCTGTCCGAAAGCGGCCGGAGCGCGGTCATCCCCGGCGACCGGACACTCGGAGATATATGCACCTATATCCGTTTTTCACGGTGCGACGATTCGCCGACGGGGAGTGACCGGCGGACACGCTCAGCGACGGAACCGTCGGCATATCTCCCACTTCCGCGCCATCTCGGTGGCACCACCCCAGCCGCTACGACGGAACGCATGACTTCGCCACGACAGTGCCGTGACCAGTACATTTGATGTCATTAGCGAAACCTTGTACGGGGTCTCGACTCTTGGTCGCCCCCTCGCACCAATGTGTGTCAAAGTTGACACGCGACAGAAGCCAGCGAAGCGGTGATACTCGACTATGGGAAACGGACGATCGCGATGACGGTCCGCCCACCGGGCGGCCCGCACCAGAACAACTGAAACCGGAAGGATGCCGTCCACGCCACACGTTGGCGGCAAATCGGCGTTCATAGGGAGGCGGGAGCGCCAATGAAGAAGTACCTTACCTGGGCACTCGGGGCCTTTGTTGTGTTCTACCTGCTGACTTCTCCGTCCGGCGCGGCGCGCGTGGTGCACAGCGCACTCGGCAGCCTCGCCGACGCGGGCAACTCTTTGTCGAGGTTCGTGAACGCACTGTGACAACCGGCGCGGCTCAGGCCGCGCCGCATCCACGTTGCACGGCGGCGGTTCTCCGCCGTCATCTCACCGTGGTCTTCCCGCCACGGAGCGACCGGTTTCTCGCATCTCCCTTCCCTGGAGGCGGTGCGCGACGCTCCAGAACGACGTTCTAGGGTGTACCGCAGCGACCGACCTGAGAGGTGAGGCATGGGACCGCTGAACGGTGTCCGCGTCGTCGAGATCGCGAGTCTCGCACCCGCGCCCTTCGCGTGCATGGTGCTGTCCGACCTGGGCGCCGACGTCATCCGGGTCGACCGTCCGGCCACGGTCGGCGGCGAGGCGCCGGTGGACCCGCTCGGCCGGGGCCGCCGTTCCATCGGCCTCAACCTCAAGGACCCCGCCGGGGTGGACGTCCTCCTGCGCATGGTCGAGAACGCCGACGTCATCGTCGAGGGCTTCCGCCCGGGAGTGACCGAACGCCTCGGCTTCGGCCCGGACGTGTGTCTCGCCCGCAATCCCGGCATCGTCTACGGCCGGATGACGGGCTGGGGCCAGGAGGGCCCCATGTCCGCAATGGCCGGACACGACATCAACTACATCGCCGTCGCGGGGGCGCTGGATCCCATCGGCCGCGCCGGTGAGCGCCCGCTGCCGCCCCTCAACCTCGTCGGCGACTTCGGCGGCGGCGGCATGCTGCTGGCGGTCGGCATCCTCGCCGCGCTGTACGAGCGGTCGCACTCCGGCCGCGGGCAGGTCGTCGACGCGGCGATGGTCGACGGGGCCGCCCTGCTGACGTCCTTCATCCACGGCATGCGGGGCCAGGGCCTGTGGGCGGGCGACCGCGGCACCAACCTGCTCGACAGCGGCGCCCCGTTCTACGACACCTACGAGACGGCCGACGGGCTGTACATGAGCGTCGGAGCGCTCGAGCCGCAGTTCTACGCCGCGCTGCTGCACGGCCTGGGCCTGGAGGGCGAGGACCTGCCGGGCCAGCACGAGCAGGACCGCTGGCCCGAACTGCGCGCGCGGTTCACCGAGGTGTTCAAGACCCGTACCCGCGCGGAGTGGACGAAGATCTTCGACGGCACCGACGCCTGCGTCGCGCCGGTGATGAGCCTGGGCGAGGCCCCGGAACACCCCCACGTGACGGCGCGCCAGGGGTTCGTGGAGGTCGGCGGCCTGACGCAGCCCGCCCCGGCGCCGCGCTTCAGCCGTACGTCCGCCGAGGAGCCGGCGCCTCCGGTACGCGCGGGCGAGCACACCGACGCGACGCTGACCGAGCTCGGCCTGTCGCCGCAGGAGATCGCCGACCTGCGTGAGCGAGGCGCCGTCGCCTGACCCGGGGCCACGGGCGCCCGGTCTCCAGCAAATGCGGGATCCGCGATCGGCCGGGGTGCGTCATCCTGGCCCGCATGAGGCCCATTCGCGTCCTCATCGTCGATGATCAGGCACTGTTCGCCGAGGCGCTCGCCGCCCGGCTCGGGGCCGAGCACGACCTTGAGGTGCTGCCCGTCGCCCATGACATCCGGCGTGCCACCGCGCTCATCGCGACGGAGGCGCCCCAGGTCGTCGTGCTCGACCTCGTGCTCGGGGAGGAGAGCGGCCTGGACGCGCTCGACCTGATCCGGCGGCGTTATCCGGACGTCCGGGTGGTCGTGCTCAGCGGCATCACCGACATCGATCCCATGGTGACCGCGCTGCGGCACGGGGCGGTGGGCTGGCTGCCCAAGACCGAGAGCGCCGACCTCGTCTCCCAGGTGATCCGGCGAGCGGCCGGGCGCGGGGGCTGGATCCCGCCGACGGTCCTCGGCGAGGTGCTCCGGCGCCTGTTCGCCGACGGCGCCCCGGACACCGACGACCTCGCCGAGCTGACGCCGCGCGAACGCCAGGTGCTCCGGTGCATGGTCGACGGGCTGAGCCGGCCGGAGATCGCCGACCGGCTCGGGCTGTCGGCCAACACCGTCCGCACCCACACGCAGAACCTCCTCGGCAAGCTCGACGCGCACTCCGCGCTCGAGGCGATCACGGTGGCGATGCGTGCGGGGATGCGCCCGTCGAATCCCGGCGATGATCCCCCGCTGTGAAGCGACGTCCACCATATGGCGTAGGTCCTCATCGTCCTGATGCGCGTTCAGGCGCAGGAACGGCGGCCGTACTCTCAGCGCAAACGAGAGGGGCGTTCGTGAGAATCGGACGGGGCTGAGCTTGCGCAGGCGACGGTGCCACGGCGGCGACGGCGTCCGTACCGTGATCGTCGGTGCGGGCGGTGCGGGCCGTACGGTGGCCAGGGCGCTGCTGGACAAGGAGGGCGGCCTGACTCCGGTCGGGTTCCTCGACGACGGGCCGGTGGGCGACGCGGTCGACGGCCTGCCGGTGCTCGGCGGCACCACGGACATCGCCGGCGCCACCTGGCCGGTCCGCGCGCACCTCGTCATCGTGGCGATCCCCTCGCTGCCGCCCGTACGCGTCGCGCGGCTCGTCGACGACGTCTGCACGGCCGGCCTCGACGTGCGCTACCTTCCGCCCGGCGCGGGCCCGCGCGACGAGCCGCTCAGCCTGCTCGGGCGACGTGAGCTGGTCGTGGCGAGCACGCGGGCGCGGCGGTTCGTCTCGGGGCGTCGCGTGCTGGTCACCGGCGCGTGCGGCACGGTCGGCGCGCGGCTCTGCCGGCGGCTGCGCACGCTCCACCCGGCCGCGCTCGTCCAGCTCGACCACGACGAGGACGGCCTGGCCAGGCTCGCCGCCGAGAGCGAGACCGGCCGCTCCGCCGTCGTGGACATCAGGGACAGGCCACGCGTCGACGCGCTGTTCGAGGACGTACGGCCCGAGCTGGTGCTGCACGCGGCCGGGTTCAACCACGACCCGCGCCCGCTCGAACGCCGGCCCTCCGCGGCGGTGCGCACCAACGTCCTCGGCACGCGCAACCTCGTCCGCGCCGCGCTCCGCCATGACGTCGAACGCTTCGTCCTCGTCTCCACCGACCAGGCCGCCGAGCCGGTGTCGGTCCTCGGCGCGACCCGCCGGCTGTCCGAGCTGGTGCTGCGCGCGGAGGCGGGCGGCTCGACCTGTTTCGCGGCCGTACGCGCCGGTGGGGTGCTGGGCTCGAGCGACTCCCCGCTGAGCGCGGTCGCCGGCCGGCTCGCCGCGGGGCAGCCGGTCACCGTGGCCCATCCCGACGCCACCCGGCACCTCATGTCCGCACGCGAGGCCGCCGAGCTGGTGCTGGAGGCGACGGTGATGGCCGATGACGCCGACACGTTCGCCCTCGACACCGGCCCGCCGTCGTCGGTGCTGGCGGTGGTGGGCGCCTTCGTCGACGGGCTGCGCGTGCCGGACGCGACGATCCGGTTCACCGGGCTGGGTCCCGGCGAACGGCTGCGCGCCCGTTCGTTCGCCGACTCGGAGGAGCGCATGCGGACCGCCCATCCGCTGATCTGCGCGACCCGCGCCACCGCGCCCGCACACGGGCGGAGCGAGCCCCTGACCGCGCTGCTCGACGCGGCCGCACGCGGCGCCGACGACGAGGTACGCGCACTGATGCGGCGCATCCTGCCGGAGTACCGGCCGCAGGAGGAACGCCCATGACCGAGCGAAGCGAGGGAATCAACAGACACGCCCCTGTGGTCACCCTCTCCGACGCAGGAGGGCCCATGACCGAGCGAAGCGAGGGAATCAACAGACACGCCCCTGTGGTCACTCTCCCCGACGCAGGAGGGCCTGGTGACCGGGCACAGCCATGGGCGGAGGGCGCAGCCCGCAGGGAGGTTCCGTGACCGAACCCCGCACCCGGCTCCGTGTCGCCCTGGTGCTCGACCGGCTCGAGGGCGGGCCGGCGCGGGCGGCGATCGCCGCGGCCCTGGCGCTGGATCCCGAGGCGTACACGCACACGGTGATCACCGGTGCGCCCGGCGGGCTCGACGCGTGGGCCGAGGGCTCGGGCGTGGAGGTCGTGCGGGCGGCGGGGCACGGCACGCTGGCCGAGACCATCGGCGCGGGCGGGTACGACGTCGTTCACACGCACGGGGGGACGGCCGGGCGGCTCGCGGCCGCACGCGCCGGCGTCCCGCGCGTCGTGCACACCTGGTACTCCCCGCCCGCGCCGACGATCGCGGAGCGGCGTGCGGCACGGCACACCGGCATGTTCCTGGCGGTGGGGACGCGAACGGCCTCCCGCGCGCTCCGACTGGGCCTGGCCTCGCCGGAGCGGCTGCGCGCGATCTGGCCGGTCGTCGCCCTGCCGGACCGCGCGGGCACGCGTACGCGGGCGCGGCAGCTGCTGGGGCTGCCACTCGGCGCGCAGGTGGTCGGGGGCATCGGCCCGGCGCGCGGAGCGTGGCGCCCGGATGTGTTCGCCCGCGCGATCGCCCGGCTGCCGGACCACGTCTACGGGGTGTGGGCCGACGGCGACGGCGGGCCGGTCGCGCGCCTGCCGGGGCGGGTCGGCCGAAGGTTCACCGAGCGGCTCGGCGGCGAGCGCCTCATGTGGCTGGGGCGCCGGGACGACATCGCCGACCTGCTGCCCGGCTTCGACGTGCTCGCGATGACCGGCCGGCACGAGGGCGTGCCGCAGGTCGCGGTGGAGGCCGCCGCGGCCGGGGTGCCTCTCGTGGGCACGGCGGCGCCGGGCGGCCCGGACATCATCCGGGCGGGCGAGACGGGCCTGCTCACCGCGCCCGGCAACCCGGCGCAGCTCGCGGGCGCGGTCGGCTACTTGCTGGACAACCCGGCGGAGGCACGGCGCATGAGCCGCGCGGCCCTGGAACGGGTGGCCGACCGGTGCGATCCGCGGTCACTTTCGGTGACGTTGGACCTGGTTTATCGAGGATCGTCCCCTGCCGTTTGACGGCAACGAGACGCATTGCATTGAAGCGTAGTTTACCCTCAGTGACGACATGACCACCTCCGGCCAGCAACCCTGTCTTTACCGCCGGCTGCCTGGACACCGGCGTCTTACCGAGTGACGGTCGACAAAGGTTGGTTCATGTTTTCCGAAGACGGGGGTCTGCCATGATCGATGGACAATCGCGTTCCTCACCGTCCGCGACCACCCCGCGGCTGGGCTGCCACACCCTCGCGACGGCCGGTGACGCTCTGGTCCTGCCGGCCCCGCCGGCCGACGACCCGGTTCTCCGGCGGCGCCGGATCCGTCATGACATCCGCCATGAGCTGGGCACCATCATCATGCTGGCCTCCGCCGTCTCCGTCGCCGACGACGTCGGGCCGCGGAGCCGCGACCGCGTGGAGGCGCTGCTCGGCGAGACCCGCTGGCTCGACCACCTGCTCCGCCGCCTCGACGAGGACGACGACGGCCCCGCCGCCGACCCGCCGCGTCCGGAGCGCATCCGCGTGGACGAGCTCGTCGGCGAGATCGTCTCGGGCATGCGGCTGGCGTCGATCCGGCAGGTGGGATACGACGCGAGCCCGGCGTGGGCGCACATCGACCCGCTCGCGCTGTGGCGCGCCGTGCGCAACATCCTCGACAACGCGTGCCGCATCGCGGCCGAGCGCGTCGACGTGAGCGTGGCGAGCGAGGACGGCCTGACCGTGGTCCAGGTCGACGACGACGGACCGGGCTTCGGTGGCGGCGCCGGGGGGCTCGCCTCGCTGGGGCTGGGCATCGTGCACGACCTGGTCTCCGGCTACGGCGGCGGGCTCGAGGTCCGCCGCTGCAAGCTCGGGGGCGCGCGCGTACGCATCCTGCTGCCGTCGGCGACCGTCCCATGAGGGTCGTGGTCTGCGACGACCACGCGGTGTTCGCCGACTCGCTCGCGCTCGTGTTAGGCGAGGCCGGGCACGACGTGGTCGGCGTGGTCTACTCCCCGGAGGAGGCGCTGCGCCTGCTCTCGTCGGCGGTGGCCGACGTGTGCCTGATCGATCTGCAGTTCCCGGGCGGCTCGGCGCTCGACCGCCTGCCCGAGCTCGTGCGCACCGCGCCCGCGACGCGGTTCGTCGTGCTGTCGGGATCGATGGACGCCGAGCTGCTCGACGCCGCGCTCGCGGGAGGCGTGTGCGGCTTCGCGCACAAGGGCCAGCAGGCCGACGAGATCGTCGCGATGCTCGACCGCGTCCACTCCGGCGAGGTGGTGGTCGACTCCGCCGCCGGCACCCGCATGCCGCTACGCCCGCGCAGCGAGGCGCAGCGGCTCGCGCACTACCTGACCCCTCGCGAGCGCGAGGTGCTGACCCGGCTCGTGCGCGGAGAGAGCACCGCGTCCCTGGCGCGCACCATGAAGATCACCCGGAGTACCGCGCGCAGCCACGTGCAGAGCGTGCTGACCAAACTGGGCGTGCATTCCCAGCGTGAGGCCGTGATCGCCGCCGCCCGCTATGGCCTCGTCAGCGTGAACACCGGGGAATGGCTGCTGGGCTGATTTTCGGCATATTAGCCGCTCATGCACATTCGTGCGCGGTGCGAGGGATGTACGATCAGTAAAGCTCATCGGCGGCAGCTGGTCTAATCCCTGACCTGCACCCTGCCTCCACGAGCGAGCACGCGGACGGACGGGAGAAGCGGTCGATCGCGCACCAGACCCTCCTCTCTCCCAAGGTGGGGCGAAGGAGGACTCCTGAGCGAACGCAATGAGCGAATCGACAACACAGCGTCCCTGATCGCTCCTCCGACGAAGGAGGATTCATGAGTGAACGCAGTGAGCGAATCGACAACACAGCGTCCCTGATCACTCCTCCGACGAAGGAGGATTCATGAGCGAACGCAGTGAGCGAATCGACAACACAGCGTCCCTGATCACTCCTCCGACGAAGGAGGATTCATGAGCGAACGCAGTGAGCGAATCGACAACACAGCGTCCCTGATCACTCCTCCGACGAAGGAGGATTCATGAGCGAACGCAGTGAGCGAATCGACAACACAGCGTCCCTGATCACTCCTCCGACGAAGGAGGATTCATGAGCGAACGCAGTGAGCGAATCGACAACACAGCGTCCCTGATCACTCCTCCGACGAAGGAGGATTCATGAGTCGTTATGAGCGATGGAATGGGTTGCTGTCCCTGCTCGCGAGCCGCGGGCGGCTCAGCGTCGAGGAGGCGGCCGACGAGCTGAGCGTCTCCGCCGCGACCATCCGCCGCGACTTCGACCAGCTCGCCCAGCAGCAGATGCTGACCCGTACGCGCGGCGGCGCCGTGGCCCACACCGTCACCTACGACCTTCCGCTGCGCTACAAGAGCGCCCGCCTCGCGTCGGAGAAGCAGCGCATCGCGGCGGTCGCCGCCGACCTCGTCGAGCCCGGCGCGGTCGTCGGCGTCAACGGCGGCACGACCACCACCGAGGTGGCCCGCGCCCTGGCCACCCGCGCCGACCTGCCCTCCGACGGCGCCTCCCCCGCGGTGACCGTCGTGACGAACGCCCTCAACATCGCCGGCGAGCTCGTCGTACGCCCGCACATCAAGATCGTGCTGACCGGCGGCGTGGCGCTGCCGCAGTCGTACGAACTGGTCGGCCCGCTCGCGAACGGGGTGTTCGACCAGGTGACGCTGGACATGGCGTTCCTGGGCGTCAGCGGCCTGGACGTCGAGCGCGGGGCGACCTGCGCCAACGAGGACGAGGCGAGCATCAACCGGCAGATGGCGGTCCGCGCCGAGCGCGTGGTCGTCGTCGCGGACGGTTCCAAGCTGGGCGAGCGGGCGTTCGCCAAGATCTGCGGCATCGGCGAGGTCGACATGCTCGTCACCGACGAGCACGCGGACACCCGCCCGTACGAGGAGGCCGGCATCAAGGTCGTCCGCGCCTAGGCTCCGCCCTCGATCCGTCTCTGCGAGACGCCCTCGTGAGCGGTCAGTCCTGAAGAGAGGCGGTGCGCCCGAGGGCGGCCAGGACCGAGGCGAGCAGGCCGGGGAACCGCGTCTCCAGGTCGCCGGTGCGGAGCCGGACCACCCGTGACCGGCCCTCGACCGTGGTGAGCGTGACGCCGGCCTCGCGCAGGACGCGGTAGTGGTGGGACAGGGTCGACTTGTGCACGTCGATGCCGTCGCCGATGCCTCCGCAGTTCTCCCCGTCGGTGTCGGCGAGCCGGGCCACGATCTCCAGCCGCACCGGGTCGGAGAGCGCGTGCATGACCGCGGCGAGCTCGATGTCCTCGGTCTGGGGATGGAACGGCTCTCGCATCATCGCACCCGCGTCTTCATGCCGGACAGCATAGTTCGATTGTTGGACGTTTCTCAAACCGTCATGTTAGTTTGACGATCGCCCAACCATCCAACGAAAGGCCCTCCATGTCCGAACGACCCACCCCGGTCAGCGTCATCGGCCTCGGCCCGATGGGCCGGGCGGTGGCCGGAGCGTTCCTCGACGCCGGCCATCCGACGACCGTCTGGAACCGCACCGCCGCCCGGGCGGAGCCCCTGGTGGCCCGTGGCGCGACCGAAGCCGCCACGGCCGCCGGGGCGGTCGCCGCCGGTCCCCTGGTGGTGACCTGCCTGCTGGACGACGACGCCGTGCACGCGGTCCTCGACCCGGTGGCGTTCGGCGGCGGACGGACGCTGGTGAACCTGACGTCCGCCTCCCCCGAGCAGGCGCGGCGCCGAGCGGCCTGGGCGCGCGAGCGCGGCATCGCGTACCTCGACGGCACGATCATGACGCCGACACCGACCATCGGACGGCCCTCGGCCCTCGTGCTCTACAGCGGGCCGGAGGAGACGTACCGGACGCAGGCCCCCGTACTGGCGAGTCTCGGCGGCACCGCGACCTACCTCGGCGAGGATCCCGGCCGAGCGGCGGCGTACGACATGGCCCTGCTCGACATCTTCTGGCACTCCGTCGGCGGACTCGTCCACGGCCTCGCGCTCGCCCGCGCCGAAGGCATCTCCGGCGGCGCGCTGGCGCCGTACGCCGAGTCGATCTTCGGGCTGCTGCCGGAGATGACGACCCGGTTCGCCCGGCAGCTCGACGAGGGCGTCCACCCGGGCGAGCGGTCCACGATCGCGTCCGCCGCCGCCGGGATCGACCACATCATCGCCACCGCCGAGGTCCACGGCATCGACACCGGCACGCTCACCGCGTCACGGGCGCTGCTCCGGCGCGCGGTGGAGGTGGGCCACGGCGCGGACGGACTGTCCCGCCTCGCCGCGACGCTCGCCCGGCCCGCGACCTGAGAGACGTCGCGAGCACGGCATGGGGCGTTCCAGGCGGTGCCCGCGCCGGGGACGAGGCTCAGCCCGGCAGGAGGGCGTCACGGAGGCGTTCGAGCATCCGCGCGAAGACCTCGACCTCCTCGGGCGAGGACGTCTCCAGCGCCTCGGCGAGGATCGCCTCCAACCCGGCGCGCGACGCGGCGACCGCGCGCCGGCCCTCGTCCGTCAGCGACAGCCGGGTCGCGCGCCGGTCGTCGGCGTCCGCGGCCCGCGCGACCAGGCCCGCCTTCTCCAGGCGGCCGGCGTAGCGCGTCGTCACCGTACGGTCGAGGCCGACGAGGTCGGCGAGGCGACTCGCCGTCGTCGGGCCGGTGCGTGCCAGGCCCGACAGGACCGGATAGGTCGTGCTGTCGACGCCGTTGACCCCGGCGGTGAGCCGGTCGTACAGATGGGTGCGGTTGCCGCGCAGCAGCAGCGCCCCGAAGGCCACGGCGATGCGTTCGGTGGGCGTGGTCACCATCCGATCATACGTGCAAAGCGCACGCACTTGCGGTAGCCTGAGATGCGTGCAAAACACACGCTACGGAGGGCTCATGACCGGTGAATCCGTCGTACGCCCCGAGGACGTCCTGCCGGACGAGGTGGACCGCGCGTCGATGAACGGCGTCGACGTCCGCAAGGGCACGGTCGCGGCGTTCGTGGCCAACGCCAGGAACCTCCAGCGGCTGGCCCCTGGCACCGCCGAATACGAGGCGGTGGCCGCCCAGCTGCGCTCCCTGCTTCCGGCGCTGACCGCCGTCGGCGTGCTGGAGGTCTTCGAGCCGCGCTCGCCCGCGCTACGGGAGATCGTCGCCGGCGGCTGAGCCGCGCGGCTTCCAGCGGATCGGCAGGCGCTTGATGCCGTTCTGGAAGTTCGAGCGCAGCCGCATCGGCTCGCCGGCCGGCTCGATGTCGTCCAGGCGGTCGAGGACGGCGGCGAACATCGCGCGCAGCTGCAGCCGCGCCAGGTGCGCGCCGAGGCAGAAGTGCGGGCCGTGCCCGAAGGTCAGGTGGTCGCCCCCGGCCCGCCCGACGTCGAAGCGCGACGGCCGGTCGAAGACCTCCTCGTCGCGGTTGGCCGAGGAGAACCAGACGACCACCTTCTCGCCCTCGCGCACCGGGACGTTGCCGACGACCGTGTCGGCCGTCGCCGTGCGCCGGAAGTTCATCACCGGCGTCCACCAGCGGAGCATCTCCTCCACGGCGGTGTCGAGCAGGGAACGGTCGGCGCGCAGCCGGGCCAGCTCGGCCGGGTTCTTCAGCAGCGCGTACATCCCGCCGGGCAGGCCGTTGCGCACCGTCTCGTTGCCCGCCACCGCGAACAGCCAGAAGAGGTTCTCGAACTCCTCGACCGCGACCGTGCCGTCCTGGTCGTCGACGTGGTGCATCAGCGCGGTCATCACGTCGTCGCCGGGATGGCGCCGCTTGTACTCGCCCAGCTCGTGGGCGTAGGCGTACAGGTCGGGCATGCCGGCGCGCGCACGCGGGTTCACCGGGCCGGAGGGCCGCAGCGCGATCGCCCGGCGGGCCATGTCGGTCGCCTGGGTGGCGTCGAACGCGGAGCTGACGGAGTACTCCGCGTCCTGGTAGCCGATCACGCGGTTGGACCAGTCGAACAGCAGCCACCGGTCGGACTCGGGGATGCCGAACACGTCGGCCAGCGTGAGCAGCGGCAGGTCGGCGGCGATCTCCTTGGCGAAGTCGGCCTCGCCCTTCTCGGCCACCGCGTCGACCAGGGCGCGGGCCCGTCGCTCGATGCCCTCGGCCAGCCGCGCCACCGCGCGCGGGGTGAACGCCTTGGTCAGCAGCCGCCGCAGCCGGGAGTGCTCCGGCGGGTCCATGTTGAGCATCATGCGGCGCACGTAGTCGAGGTCCTCGGCGTCGCGGATCTGCGTGGCGCCCAGATGTGAGGAGAACAGCCGTGGGTTGCGCAGCACGTGGCGTACGTCCGCGTGCCGCAGCACCGCCCAGAACCCCGGACCGGCCGGCCAGTCGTCGACGGGCCGCTCCTCGACCCAGACGACGGGGGTCGATCGCCGCAGCCGGGTGAGCGCGTCGTACGGCACGGAGCGTACGTAGGTGTCCGGGCTGTAGATCAGCTCCGTGTCGGAGATCGGACGGCTGACTCGCCGTTGAGTCATCTTTTCCTCCCGCGTCTAAGGACCGTAACTCGTACCCGGCGCTCGGACCAAGACCGCTTCCGGACGCGTGGGAGGGGAACGGAATGCTCAGCCGTCGGCGGGAGTTGCCGCTTCTATGAGCCTCACTTTGCCTGGAGCACCCCTGTCGGGCCGGCCGGCGGGCGTGTTCAACGGAAATGTGAACGCCCCACGACACCTGCTGTACTTCGAGCCGGTGCACAAGCGGATCCGGGCCGAGTTCGGCGGGGAGACGATCGTCGACACCACCGGCGCCGGCCTGCTGTTCGAGACCGGGATCCTGCCCGTCTACTACGTCCCCGAGAGCGACGTACGGACCGACCTGCTGACGCGCACCGACCGCACGTCGCACTGCCCGGTGAAGGGCGACGCCGCCTACTGGACGGTGACGGCCGGTGGGCGTACGGCCGAGAACGCCGTCTGGGGCTACCCGGACCCGATCGCGCCCTGGCTCAAGGGTTACGTCGCGTTCTACTGGGACTCCATGGACGCCTGGTACGAAGAGGACGAACAGGTCTTCGGGCATCCGCACGACCCGTACAGCCGCATCGACATCCTCAAGAGCTCCCGCCGCGTGAAGGTGAGCCGGAACGGCGAGGTGCTGGCGGAGTCGTCCCGCCCGGTCATGCTGTTCGAGACGGGGCTGCCGGTCCGCTACTACCTTCCGCGCGAGGACGTACGCCTCGACCTGCTGGAGCCGTCGAAGACCACCAGCTACTGCGCCTACAAGGGCGAGGCGACCTACTGGAGCCACGGCGGCGAGGACATCGCCTGGACGTACGAGCGGCCGCTCCGCGAGGCGGAGCCGGTGCGCGACCTGGTCTGCTTCTGGAACGAGAAGACCGACGTCGAGGTCGACGGCGAGCCGCAGGAGCGCCCGGAGTCGCCCTGGTCGTGAGCCGGCGGGACGGCCGCGGCGGCTCGTGGCTTTGAGCCGCCCGCGACCTCCCGGCCGCCTTAGAGCGCGGGCTCTCAGACGCCTTCGTGCACCAGGTGGCGGCTCATCCACTGCAGGGCGCTGGGCAGGACGCGGCGCCAGGTGCGGGGGTTGTGGCCGCCGCCCGGCACCAGGATCTTGTCCGTCGTCATCGGCGCCCGCGCCGCCTGCAGGAACTTGCGCGCCTCGCCGTAGTCGCGCTCACCGTCCGGGCTGGTGGTGACCAGCACCGAGATCGGCGGGGGCGGCAGGTGCTGGAGCCGCCAGATCAGGCTGTTGTCGTTCTTGACCTGCTTGTTCCCGGCGTACAGGTCGCCGGTCTGCCAGTCCTGGCGCGGGTAGAAGTAGCCCGCCATCGACACCGCCGCGGTGAACCGGTCCGAGGCCTTCATCGCGAGCTTGACCGCGCAGTAGCCGCCGGTCGAGTCGCCCATCACGCCCCAGGCGTGCGGGTTGGCCGCCACCCGGTACGTCGACATCAGTGCCTCGGCGACGTCCTGGGTGTAGAAGGAGAGGACCTGCGGGCCGCCCGGCACGTCGGTGCACTCGGTGTCCTTGGGCATGACCGAGGTCGGTGTCGGCCGCATCATCACGATGATCATCGGCTGGACCAGTCCGGTGTTCATCTCCTGGGCCGCGGTGGCGGGCACCTTCAGGCGGGTCACCAGCTGCTGCGGAAGGCCCGGATAGCCGGTGAAGTCGTACATCACCGGGAAGTGGCGCTTCTCAAACTGCTTCTGGAAGTACTGCGGCGGGAGGAAGACGTACGCGTCGGTGGTCAGGCCGGTGCGCGGGCCCTGGATCTGCACCTGCTCGATCTGGCCGTCGTGCGCCGGATCGGACTTCTTCTTGTCGAAGGAGGTGGCCTGGCGGGCGAGCGGCTGAGCCGTGCCCATCGGCTTCATGGCAACGATGCTGTTGTTGGCCTGGACGCGCACGGGCTGGTGGTTCGTGCCCAGCAGATCCGACCAGGACGCGTAGAACAGGAAGTAGTTGTTCACCGCGACCAGCAGCACCATCAACAGCGTGAACTGAGCGCCCGCGAACAGTCCGAGCCGGGCGGCCAGCATGCGCGGTCCCGGCCCGGCGAACTTCGGCCACCACCAGATCGTGGCCGCGCCCAGACCGACGGCCACCAAGATCAGAAAGGCGAGGAGGACCCCGCTCGTCAGTCCCACCGATGTCCTCTCAGGATCCGGCCCGTTCCCGGCGGGAACGCGCCAGGGCTCAGGAAGGGGAAGGGACGCGCGCGCGTCCCGGCCGGATTACGGTATCCGTCAAACCGACCACTCCCGTCCCACTCACATGCCCGAGTCGCCGCGAAGACCGGCACTCCTGTCGAATATGGCGACACTCGTCCGGCCCACAGTGTTGTGGATGGACGGCAAACGACTGGTAAATGCCAGGTCAGTGAGTGGCTACTCCCGGCGGCGTAGTCGCGATGTCCACCGGTGCACGATGTTTGACGCGCTTCGACCTCCTAGGGTTCACATGTGACCGGCGAACGTGGGACGGCCCGATGGCGGCCCAGGGACCTCCCCGTCTTCGTCGTGCCGATCATCGCCGGCTTCCTCCAGCTCATGGGGTCGTCGGGCGCCGACGCCCACATGCGGTACCCCCACATGCTGCTCGACCCGCCGGCGTACGCGCTGCTGGCCACGGGGCCCCTCGCCCTCCTTTTCCGTCGCCGTTACCCCACGACCACACTCGCCGTGGTGATGGCGGCCACCGTGCTCTACCTTCTGCGCGGGTACACCTTCGGCCCGGTCTTCCTCAGCCCGGTCATCGCGATCGTCGCGGCGGTGACCGCCGGGCGCCGCGCGCTCACGTACGCGATCCCGAGCGGCGCGCTCGGCGTGCTCGCCGTGGTGAGCCTGTTCACGCCGTTCGGCCCGTTCCGGCTCGCGTACTGGACGTTGGGCCACACTCTCGCGGTCTTCACCTGGCTGGTGGTCCTGCTGACCGGCGCGGAGATCTTCCGGGTGCGCCGCGAGCGCGCCGACGAGGTCCGCCGCACCCGCGCCGAGGAAGAACGACGGCAGGCCAGCGAAGAACGCCTGCGCATCGCACGCGAGCTGCACGACGTGCTCGCGCACAACATCTCGATGATCAACGTGCAGGCCGGGGTGGCGCTGCACCTCATGGACGAACGCCCCGAGCAGGCCCGTACGGCGCTCAGCGCGATCAAGGACGCCAGCAAGGAGGCCCTCACCGAGGTGCGGTCGGTCCTCGGCGTGCTCCGCCAGGTGGACGAGAGCGCGCCCCGCTCGCCCACCGCCGGCCTGGCGCGTCTCGACGGGCTGATCTCACGGGCGCGGGTCGCCGGCATCACCGTGCACACCGAGACCGGCGGCGAGCCGCGCCCGCTGCCGGCCGGTGTCGACCTGGCCGCGTTCCGGATCATCCAGGAGTCGCTGACGAACGTGACGCGGCACGCCGGCCCCGGCGTGACGGCGACCGTACGGCTGCGGTACGACGACGACGGGCTGCTGATCGAGATCCTCGACGACGGACGCGGCGCCCCCGGCGACCTGCCCGGCGGCGGCAACGGCATCCCGGGCATGCGCGAACGCGTCGCCGCGCTGGGCGGGGAGATCTCCACCGGCCCCCGCACGGACGCCGGCGGCTTCCGCGTACGGGCCCGGCTACCGGTGCCCCGTCCCGCCGAGGCACCCGCGCAGGAGGAGCCGGGTGAGGAGCCACGGGCACGATGACAGCCGACGCCTACCGGAAAAGAGACCACGGGTGATCCGCGTACTGCTGGCCGACGACCAGGCACTCGTCCGCGCGGGGTTCCGCGCGCTGCTCGACGCCCAGTCGGACATCGAGGTGGTCGGCGAGGCCGGCGACGGCGAGCAGGCCGTACGCCTCGCCCGGCGCGAGCGCCCCGACATCGTCCTGATGGACATCCGCATGCCGGTGCTCGACGGGCTGGCCGCCGCCCGGCGGATCGCGGCCGACGGCCGGCTCTCCGACACCAAGATCATCATCTTGACGACGTTCGAGCTGGACGAGTACGTCTTCGAGGCCCTGCGGGACGGGGCCAGCGGGTTCCTCGTCAAGGACACCGAGCCGGCCGAGCTCGTCCGCGGCGTGCGCGAGGTCGCCGCCGGCGACGCGCTGCTGTCGCCGGGGGTGACCCGCCGGCTGATCGCGGAGTTCGCGGCCAAGGCGAAGAAGCCGCACTCCGCCTCCACCGCGCTGGCCGCCCTGACCGAACGCGAACGCGAGGTCATGGCCCTCGCCGCCGAGGGCCTGTCGAACGAGGAGATCGCGAGCCGCCTGGTCGTCAGCCCGGCCACCGCCAAGACCCACGTGAGCCGCGCCATGATCAAGCTCCACGCCCGCGACCGCGCCCAGCTCGTCGTCATCGCCTACGAGACCGGCCTGGTCAAGCCCGGCTGGCTGGACTAGACATTCGCCGAAAACGATCAGGCGGCCTTCGGGCGTGGGACACAATGGCGGCATTCCGTACGAGGGGACCAAGCGTGAGCATCGATCCGTCTTCGATTCCGAATCCCGGAGGCAACGCGGAGCCGCAGCAGTGGGCGGGCCCGACCGGCCCCGTCATTCCCGACCGGGAAATGGTCAAGGAGCTCCTGGAGCAGATGGAGCTGAAGTACTTCGTCGATGACGAGGGTGACCTCGGGGCGCCGTGGACGACGTTCCGGACGTACTTCATGTTCCGCGGCGAGGGCGAGCAGCAGGTCTTCTCGGTGCGGACGTTCTATGACCGCCGGCACGGCGCCGACGCCAGGCCGCGAATCCTGGAGACCATCGACGACTGGAACCGCCAAACCCTGTGGCCCAAGGTCTACACCCACGCCCACGACGACGGCACGATCCGCCTCGTCGGCGAGAACCAGATGCTCATCGGCACCGGCGTCTCCGTCGAGCACTTCGTGTCGTCGACCGTCTCCTCGATCCGTGCCGCGATGGAGTTCGAGAGATGGCTCGTGGAACGGCTCGGCCTGAACCCCGAGCCCGGCTCCGCCGCCGACGAGAAGCCCGGAGACGAGTCCGGCGTAAGAGCCCGCCCGGATGGGAACGCGCGGTAGCGCGGTTCCTCCACGCGGGCTCTCAGAGCGCGTGGGCTCCGTCAGTGGAGCAGGGGGATCACAGGACGCGGAGGAGGAGCACGGCGAGGTCGCCCGCGTAGGACAGGTGCTCGGCCGCCGTCTCGGCGGTCAGGTCCGTACGGCCCGCGAGGAGGCGCGCCAGGCCGTCCGCACGGGCCCCGGCGCCGGGGCCCGGCTCTGCGCCCCCGTTCCCCTGCACGACCCCGTCGGCGCTCCCCTCGGTGACGCACAGCAGCGCGTCGCCGGGGTCGAGGTCGACGGTGTGCTCCTCGAACCGGGCGTCGCGGACCGCGCCCAGCGACAGCTGCACGGCGCTCACCGAGGTCACCTCGCCCGAGGAGCTCAGCCGCAGCGGCGCCGGGTGCCCGGCGGAGACCAGCGTCACCCGCACGCCGGCGCCCCGGCGGCGTACGAGCTCGCCGTGCACGAGGGTCATCAGCCGGCCGTGGACGCCCTCGCGGACGACGGCGTGGTTGAGGCGGGTGACGACGTCGGCGACGCCGTGTCCTTCGGCGGCGAGCAGGCGCATGCCGTGGCGGGCGAGGCCGGTGACGGTGGCCGCCTCCGGGCCGGTGCCGCACGCGCCGCCGAGGGCGAAGCGCCAGCGGTCCGGCGCCGCCTCGAACACGTCGTACAGGGCGCCGTCGTACGTCTCGCCCCGGCGCACCAGGCGGTGCTCGACGCCCGGGATCCGCGGCAGGGCGTACGCGGGCGGCTCGGACGGCGGCGTGGCCCGCGTGCGCAGGCGGAACCAGACCGTCTTCGAGCCGACGGCGTACGACACGCCCCACTCGGTGGCGAGCATGACGGGCATGAGGAGCCCGCGGCCGCTGATGCGGTCGGGATCGTCGCCGTCGCCCGGCGCGGGCAGCACGTGCGCGGCATCGCCGTCGACCACCTCGATCTGTACCGACGCGCAGGCGGCCCGGCAGACCACCTCGAACGGGGTGCGGGCGTGGATGACGGCGTTGGTGGCCAGTTCGCTGGTCAGCAGGACCGCGTCGTCGATCGCGTCATCGGCGCCCCACCCGATGAGCGTCTCCCGGACGAACCGGCGTGCCTGCGCGACGGCGGTCCGGTCCGCCGGGTAGGCCGCCCGCACAATCGGATGCACGGGAGCTCCCTTCGCGAGATGTGCCGCTCGGTCGACGTCTCTCGCTCCCATCGTGACAGAACGCGAGCCCCTGATTACACATTGTGAGGAAAACAAGAGACGCGAGACCCCGGGAACCCCACGGCCGGTTACAGAGAGTGACGCCCGTCAGCCCGTAGCGGGCTGGAATGACCCGAATGCTCCATCCAGGACGGTGGAGTAGCGAGCCCACTGGCCCATGGGAGCGGCGACGAGGATGGCGTACTGCCGCCCGTTCGCGGTGAACCCGCGGTCGATCGCCCGCATGGTGCCATGGTCGCGGGTGTTCCAGGTGTACTCCAGATCGCTGGCGGACCAGCCGCGCGCGGGGAAGCGGTCGCTGAGGCGTATCTCCTGGAAGCCGGGAAGGACGTTCTTGGCCTGCACCTCGTGCTCGAAGACCCGCCAGTGCTCCACGGGATCCGAGACGCCCCAGGGGATCGCGTCGACCTGGATGTAGGCGCCGGTGGAAGGCTGCTTCCACAGGACCGAGTTCTCGCGCGCCTGACGGGTCCAGCCGGCGGGTACGGCGATCGAGGAGCCCGCCGGGCCGGTGGAGCGGTGGTATCCGGCCGGCACGGTCGGGCCGGGCGTCGGCGTCGGCGTGTGCGTCGGAGCCGTCGGCTTGGTGGTCGTCGGCGTGGGGGTGGGTGGCGGCGTCGTATCACCGGCGGAACGGTGCGTCAGGAGCACGGCCGTGGCGGCCACCGCCACCACCACGAGCACGGCGGCCACGACGATCAACCACACCTTCGAGCGGCCGTTCGCGGCCTTGCCACCAGGGCCCGGCACGGGCGCGGGGCCCGGCACTGCCCCGGGGCCCGGCGCGGGCGCGCCGAACGCGTGCTCGGTCGCGTGCTCTCCCCGCGGAGCCGGCTCCGCCGGGGTCGTCGGGTGGGGCACGCGAACCGTGGAGCCGGGCCCGGAAAGCGCCGGCTCGCCCGAGGCGGGCATCTCGCCACGCGCGGCGCGAGCGAGGTCGGCGGCGGCCTGTTCGGCCGTCATCCGCTCGGCCGGCTCCTTGACCAGCAGGCCCATGAGCACGGGCCCGAGCGGGCCCGCGTACTGCGGCGGCGGGGCCTGCTCGTGCAGCACGGCGGCCAGCGCCGCCATCGCCTCGACGCGGTCGTGCGGGCTGCGGCCCTCGCAGGCTGCGTAGAGCGTCGCGCCGAGCGCCCACAGGTCGGAGGCCGGGCTCGCCCCCTCGCCGCGGGCGCGCTCGGGCGCGATGTAGGCGGGAGAGCCGAGGACCAGGCCGGTCTGGGTGAGGGTGGCGTCGCCCGCCACCCGGGCGATGCCGAAGTCGGTGATCACGACGCGGGTGGCGCCGTCCGCGCTGGAGTCGAGCAGCACGTTGGCGGGCTTGACGTCGCGGTGCAGAACCCCGGCGGCGTGTGCCACGCGCAGCGCGGCGAGCATCTGCGACCCGATCTCGGCCACCTGCACGGCCGGGAGCCGGCCGTCGTCGTCGATGACCTCCTGGAGCGACCGCGCGCGTACGAGCTCCATGACGATCCACGGGCGGTCGTCCTCCTCGACCACGTCGTGGACGGTCACGATGCCGGGGTGGGACAGCCGGGCGGCCGACCGGGCCTCGCGCAGGGTGCGCTCGACGAGCACCTCGCGGTCGGAGTCCGTCAGCCCCGGCGGAAAGATGACCTCTTTGACCGCCACCTCGCGGTGCAGCAGGTCATCGTGCGCGCGCCACACTCGGCCCATGCCACCGCGACCGACCTGACTCAGCAGGCGATAGCGGCGCGCGAGCACCGAACCCTCCCCGAACGGCATAGCTGAGGACCATACCGACCGCCAGCGACGGTTCGGCCATGTTGGCCGGGTAATTCAGCTAAATGTCGCGAAAAAGAACACGCCAAAAAGGACAAGCAGCACTGCGGCGACGATAACGATCGAACGGATCGGATACGGTGACGCGCCGATCTGCTCGGTCCGGTCCGGCGCCGTGACCACGGCCGCCGGCGGCTCGGCACCCTCGCCGACGTCGTCGGCGTACTCCTCGGCCGGCGCCGGATCCGCCTCCTTCGCCGCGGTCAGGACGCTGGGCGGCAGCCGCCGGGTGGCCCCGTCGGGCGCGTCCGCGGGCGGGTCGTCGGGCTCGGCCGCGGCGTCGCCGGCCAGGACGCGGTCGAGCATCACCGCGACATCGTCGACGGTCAGGCGCTCGGCCGGGTCCTTGCGCAGCAGTCCGTCGATGACCGGGCGCAGCGGGCCGGCGTTCGGCGCCGGCTCGGGATCGTCGGTGAGCACGGCCACCAGGCTCGCCATCGCGTCCGGGCGCTCGAACGGCGACTTGCCCTCGACCGCGGCGTACATCGTGACGCCGAGCGACCACAGGTCCGAAGCGGGCACGGCGACCCGCCCGCGCGCCCGCTCGGGCGCGATGTAGGCCGGAGAACCGATGAGCATGCCCGTCTGGGTGAGTGTCGCGTCACTCTGCGCCCGCGCGATACCGAAGTCGGTGAGGACCGCGCGGGAACCGCCGACGAGGACGTTGCTCGGCTTGACGTCACGGTGCAGGATCCCCGCCTCGTGCGCGACGCGCAGCGCGCCGGCCATCTGGCGCCCGATCTCGGCGACCCGCCGGGGCTCCAGCGGGCCGTCCTTCTTGATCTGCTCGTGCAGCGAGCGGGCACGGATCAGCTCCATGACGATCCAGGGCCGGCCGTCCTCCTCGACCACGTCGTAGACCGTGACGACGCCCGGGTGGCTCAACCGCGCAGCGGTCCTCGCCTCCCGGAACGTGCGCTTGTGCTGAACCTCGCGCTCTTCGTCGGAGAAGCCGTGCGGGAGGATCACTTCCTTGACCGCGACATCGCGGCCGAGAACCTCGTCCCGGGCATGCCAGACGGTTCCCATGCCACCGCGGCCTACCTCGGTGAGCAGGCGATAACGCTGCGCAAGAAGGGGGTTTTCCGGCATAGTTCGCCCACGATACCCACCGCGAGGCCTCCGTTGGCCTGACGCTCACCCAATCACCGGTACAAAGAAAGAATATGGCGCGCGACCTCAGGAGCGAGATGACGACGAAGGCGGCGGGCGCGGAGCGGCCGTGGGCTCGGCGGGTTGTCGAGACAGTGCCGACCGTCCTGTTCTGGTACCTCCGCGTCTCCGGAATCCTTTCCGTCCTGGCCTGGTTCTCTTACGGCCTGATCGAGTGGATGTTCAACGTCTGGGTGCTCCGCTCCATCAATTACTTCGGCTGGTACCCGAGCCTCCCGTACGGCCTGCTGCTGATCCTCGTGTCCGTGGGCGTCCGGCGGCGCAAGAAGGCCGCCTGGCGGATCAGCGTCGTGCTGTTCCTGCTGTTCTTCGCGGTCTGGGCGCTCGCCGGGCTGTCGGACTGGGGCGGGTCGGGCGAGCTCATCACGGCGGGCGCCTTCGGCCTCGTCGTCGCGCTGCTCGTCGCCGCCCGCCAGGAGTTCTACGCGCTGCCGGACCGCGCCAACCGGCGTCTCGCGCTCGTCGTCTTCTCGGTGCTCCTGGTCGTCGGCGGCGTGATCGGCACCAACCTCGTCTTCCTCACCGACCGCGACCATCGCGGCGCCGCCTGGACCCACCTGGTCTACGCCGGGCTGCAGACCCTCCTCGGCGCCGGCGACAACGGCTGGGACCTCAACGTCGACGTTCCGATCTGGGTCGACGGCATCCTCGGCATCCTCGGCAGCGGCCTGCTCGTGATCACCGTCTGGGCGCTGTTCCGGCCCGGCCAGCGGCTCGCCGTGCTCACGCCGGACGAGGAGCTGCCGGCCCGCGCCCTCCTGGCCGAGTGGGGCGAGCGCGACTCGCTCGGGTACTTCGCCCTCCGCCGCGACAAGGACGTGATCCTGTCGCCGAACGGCCGGGCCGCCATCGCGTACCGGGTCGAGGGCTCGGTCAGCCTCGCCAGCGGCGACCCGCTCGGCGACCCGGAGGCCTGGGACGCGGCGATCAGCGCCTGGCTCGCCGAGTGCCGGGCGCACGCGTGGATCCCCGGCGTGCTGGGCGCCAGCGAGCGCGCCGCCGCCGCCTTCGGGCGCTGCGGGCTGGACGCCCTCGAACTGGGCGACGAGGCGATCCTGGACCTGCGCGAGTTCAACCTCGAAGGCCGCGACATGCGCCAGGTGCGCCAGGCCGTACGCCGGGTCGAGCGGGCCGGCTACACCGTGCGCATCCGGCGGCACGGCGCGATCGGCCGCGACGAGATGGCCGAGCTGGTCGCCGACGCCGACCGGTGGCGCGACGGGCACACCGAACGCGGGTTCTCGATGGCGCTCGGCCGTCTGGGCGACCCGACCGACGCGCGCTGCGTCATGGTGGAGGCGTTCGACGGCGCCGGGGTGCGGCGCGGGCTGCTGAGCTTCGTGCCGTGGGGCCGGCCCGGGCTCTCCCTCGACCTCATGCGCCGCGACCGCGACGCCGAGAACGGCCTCAACGAGTTCATGGTCGCCAAGCTCGCGGAGAACGCCGCGGCGGTCGGCGTCACGCGCGTCTCGCTGAACTTCGCCATGCTGCGGTCGGTGTTCGAGCGCGGCTCGGCGATCGGCGCGGGCCCGATCTCGCGGCTGCTGTACCGGCTGCTGTCGGTGGCCTCGAAGTTCTGGCAGCTCGAGTCGCTGTTCCTGGCCAACGCCAAGTACAACCCGGTCTGGACGCCGCGGTTCATGTGCTTCCCGCAGAGCCGCGACCTGGTCCGCATCGGCCTCGCCGCCGCGCGGGCCGAGGGGTTCCTGCCGACGCTGTTCAAGCCGCGGCTGGACACGCCCTCACCGTCGCCCACGCTGGTCGGAAAGATCAAGCAGATCGAGGAGGCCGCGGACGCCGCCCGCATGCCCGCGCGCCGGCTGTCGGAGCAGGAGCGCGTACGCCACGACAAGCTCGACCGCCTGCGCGAGGCCGGCATCGACCCGTACCCCCTGGGCTTCGAGCGCACCGCGACCGCGGCCGAGGTCCGCGAGCGGTTCGGCGCCCTGGCGCCGGACGTCCACACGGGCGAGACCGTCGCGATCGCGGGCCGGGTCGTGCTGGCGCGCGAGCACGGAAAGCTGATCTTCGTACGGCTCCGCGACGAGTCGGGCGACCTCCAGCTCATGCTCACGGCCGACTCCGTCGGCGCCGAGGCGCTGCGGCAGTGGAAGCAGCTCATCGACCTCGGCGACCAGGTCGGCGTGCGCGGCGAGGTGATCACATCCCGTACGGGCGAGCTGTCGGTGCTCGTCGCCTCCTGGCGGCTCACCGCCAAGTGCCTGCACCCGCTGCCCGCGACGCACGCCTCCAACGCGCTGAACGAGGAGTCGCGGGTCCGCCAGCGGTACGTCGACCTGATCGTCAACGACGACGCGCGGCGGATGCTGCGGCTGCGCGGCGACGTCGTGACCGCCCTCCGCGACTCGCTGCGCGAACGCGGCTACCTCGAGGTCGAGACGCCGATGCTCCAGCCGGTGCACGGCGGCGCCGCCGCGCGACCGTTCACGACCCGGATGAACGCCTACAACCTGGACCTGTTCCTGCGGATCGCACCCGAGCTGTACCTCAAGCGGCTGCTCGTCGGCGGCATCGGCAAGGTCTTCGAGATCAACCGCAACTTCCGCAACGAGGGCGTATCGGTCCGGCACAACCCCGAGTTCACGATGCTGGAGGCCTACGAGCCGTACGGCGACTACAACACCATGGCGGCGCTGACGCGCGAACTGGTCCTCGCGGCGGCGCGCGCGGGCATCGGCGGCACCGTCGTGGTGCGCGACGGCGTGGAGTACGACCTCGCCGAGCCGTGGCAGGAGATCACCGTGTACGACTCGGTCTCCGAGTCCCTCGGCGAGCAGGTCACGCCGGCGACGTCCCTGCGCACGCTGCAGAAACACGCCGACCGGGTCGGCCTGGGCCACGATCCGGAGTGGGACCAGGGCAAGCTGACGCAGGAGCTGTTCGAGACGCTGGTGGAGTCGACGCTGCGCGCGCCCACGTTCGTCCGCGACTACCCGGCCACCACCTCGCCGCTGACCCGGCCCCACCGCGACACGCCGGGACTCGCCGAAAAGTGGGACCTGATCGTGTTCGGCCTCGAACTCGGCACCGCGTACTCCGAGCTGATCGACCCGATCGTCCAGCGGCGCAACCTCACCGAGCAGTCGCTCCTCGCCGCCGGCGGGGACCCGGAGGCGATGGACCTCGACCAGGACTTCCTGCGGGCCCTGGAGTACGGCATGCCGCCCGCGGGCGGCATGGGCATGGGCGTCGACCGGCTGATCATGACGCTGACCGGCCGCAACATCCGCGACACCATCGCGTTCCCCCTGACGCGTCCGGGATCTTAGTGCCGTGTCAGTCAACATTTGCCTCGTTGGGGAGGGGGTTGGCTGATCCTCGCTGGGGCGAGCGACTCCCCACTTTTGGTGGGGCGGGCCACGGCCGGCCAGGGGACCGCGGGTGCGGTGCCGTGATGGGGGGACCGCCTGGGGTCATGCCGGGACGGTCCGGCACCGGGGAGGTGTCGTCCGGCTCGACGGTGCGTGATCATCACCGGAAACATGCTCGTGGTGGTGATGGTGCCGCCCGGGCCGCGCCGGGCGATGTTGGCGCCGCCGACCAGGTCGCGGTGCCCGTTGAACCCGCAACGGATGCAGGTGAAGTTCCGATCTTTGGGTTTGGGAACCCGCCGGTGGCAGGCGGGGCAGGTCGAGGACGTGCCCCGCTCATCCACCAGCACCAGGCCGATCCCGGCCTGTTCGGCCTTATCGGTCAAACACCGGAGCAGGTGCCCGATCCTCCAGGCCTGGACCCGCTGGTTGTGCCTTCGCCCCGCCTTGAGGGTCAGGACGCCGCGCGGGTCACCGACCGCCAGTGTGCCGACTCGGCGTGCGACCGCCCAGTCGATGACGGTTTTGGCTGCCTCGTGCTGGGCTTGGCGGACCCGACGTTTGTGGCGGGCTTCGAGTTTGCGTTGCCGGGCCCGGTACTTTCGCCATCGGCGTGACCCCGCCTGGCCCGGTTTCGGTGCCTTCCGCGCCATCGCGCGCCGCCGGTGTTTGGCGTCTTTGAGGTGCAGGTGGGTCTCGGCGCGGATCGCCCGCCCCGACACCACCAGCCCCTCCCCATCCGGCCCCGCCACCGCGAACGGATGGATCACCCCCGGATCGACCCCCGCGACCCGACCCGGGTCCGGTTGCTGGTCTGGTGGATAGGTGGTGATGGGGATTTCGGCGGTGACGTCGACGAACAACCGGCCGCCCTCGGCCACCAACGTCACCGACCGCACCTGTCCCGCCTCATACGGGACCTGCCGGGCCAACCGCACCCACAACGACGCACACCCACGACCGACCGGAAGGCGCAACCGCCGCTCTTCCAGGGTGAATGTGCCGTGGTAGTAACGCACCGGCATCAACCGGCGTTTCCGCCGCGGGTACCGCGCCGTCTCCTCGCCATTTTTTCGGCGTTTGGCGGTGGCGAACCAGGCGTCGCTGTAGCGCCGCAGCACCGACCGTGCCCCGACCGAGTCCAACTCCCCGAACGTGCCCGGCCCCGCCGCCGCCAGCTCCCGGCACAATGCCTGATAGCCCACGATCGCCCGCAGCCCGCGTTGCCTCCGCCACCGGTTCATATCAAGGACACACGCCCACACATCACGGGCCGAGACCAGCAACTCGAAACAACGGCGCCGCTGCGCGGGAGTCAACCGCAGGTCGACCCGGGCGGTCCGCAACACCACCCGGGCACCACCATCAGCAACGTCACGTCGAGGCACCAGGCGATTACAACAGGTGCCTACGACAAAACCCGGCCCCCAGCCCACCGCACAGATTCAACACGCCCGCCGAGTCTCGCGCCGACAGGGCAACCGTTGCCTGCTACGGCATTAGCCGGGGCACGCGGGCTCTTGGTGTTCGAGCGCACACAGCATGGGCCGGACGCCACTACAGTCGTCAGGCGTGAGTGACTCTGATCGAAACGTCACACCGCCGGCGGCCGACGATCTGGACGGCTACGACGACCTCGAAGGCTTCGACGCCGATGAGTTCCTGCAGGAGTGGCAGGAGGCCGACCGCACCGCGGTCGAACTCCTCCGTGAGGCGCTCCCCGGCGTGGCCGGGGCGTCCGCTCCGCAGGAGGCACTGGCCACGGCGTCCCAGCGCGTCCGCGACCGCCTGACCGACTGGCCGTACCGCCACCTCGCCGCGGCCGCCGACTGGGGCCGCCGGCTCCCGGCCGACGACGAGACCCTCTGGACCCAGGCCGCCGGCGCGCTCGTGTCGATGCACGGCGAATCGGGGCTGGGCAGCCACGAGGAGAGCTCGCTGATGGCCCTCCAGCACGCCGACTGGGCGGGCGCGGTCATCGGCCTGACCCGAGCGGGCGTGGGCACACGCGCCTGGCCGGAGGACCTGTTCGACCTGGCCGACAAGTGCCCGGAGATCGAGGGCTCCTACGAACCGGACGACCGCGAGCCGATCGAGTTCGCCTTCGGGCTGATGGTGCCGATCTGGGAGGCCCTCGGCGCGCTCGACGAACACCGGCGCCTGACACCGCTGGGCCACTGGGGCCTGCCGCGGGCCCTGGCCTGGGCGTGGGACGGCTCCCTGGACGAGGAGTAACCGGCCCGTCCCCGTCCAGGGACTCCGGGCATGCCGTTCCGACGGCCGCAGCGGCACCTCCTAGCGCGGACGCCGCGATCGGACCTGGGGGACCGCCGGTTCGAGCACGAACTCGCCGTACCGGCCCCCCAGGCCGCCGCACGCGTCCAGACCGGATGCCCGGCTCAGCCCGTCGCACCCGGCCCGTCCGCCGTCATCGGCGACGGGAGAACGCCCGGTCGAGAAGGACGATCGGCACGACGCCCGCCGCCAGGGCGGCGCCGATCCAGGCCACGGAGGTGATGCCGGCGCCGGCGTTCAGGGCGACCCCGGCGAGTGCCGGGACGAGGCTGATGCCGAGCTGGAACGCCGAGACGGTGGTGGCGCCGGCGAGCGTCGGTGCCGTGGACGCGATGGCGAACACCCGCCCGTAAATGGCCGGGTTCAGCACGAACCCGGCGATCCCGAGGAGGAGAACGAGGGGCACGACGGCCGACGCGTGCCGCGCCAGGATCGCGAGGAGGACGGAGCCGGCCGCTGTCCCGAGCGCCCCGGCCAGGAGCGCCTGAGAGGGCCGCCTGTCGGCGATTCTGCCTCCGATGGACAGCCCGGCGAAGGCGCCGATGCCGAACAACGCGAGGACGGCGGGCACCCAGACGCCGGGGATACCGGTGATGTCGGTCAGGAACGCCGCGAGGTAGTTGAACGAGATCATGTAGGCGGCGGTGCTCAGGACGGTGACGGCGTAGACCACCCACAATCGTGGTCGCCTCATGGCCCGGAGCTCGCGCCGTACGCTCGGCTCCTGGCCCGTGCTCGTCGCCGGCATCGCGAGCAGGCTCAAGAGGGCACCGGCGGCGGTCAGGGCGACCACACCCCAGAATCCGCCCCGCCATCCGGTGAAGTGACTGAGCAGTGCGCCCGCCGGGCCACCGGCGATCATCGCGAGGCTGAGGCCGCTGACGACGACTCCTGAGGCGCGTGCGGTGCGGTCGGACGCGACGAGGCCGACCGCGGTGACCGCTGCGACCGCCCAGTACCCCGCATAGGCGAGGCCGCAGACGAAGCGGGTCGCCAGGAGCACCGCGTAGCTGTCGGTCAGCAGGCCGATCGTCACCGCGCCGGCGAAGATGACCTGCGTGGTCACCAGCGTGGTGCGTCGCGGCCAGCGCAGCGTCACGATGGCGAAGGGAGGCCCGCCGACCACGACACCGACGGCGAAGGTCGAGATCAGCGCCCCGGCGGAGGACAAGCTGATCTGCAGATCGTCGGCGATCTCCGGCAGGACCCCGGCCAGCAGGAACTCCGCGCTCCCCATGGCGAACAGGCTGAACGCGAGGAGGTAGACGCCCAGCGGCAGCCTCCCGCGAGAGACCGGAACCCGCCGCTGTGCGGTGTCGACGCTCACCGGCGATCACCCGCCACCGTGGCGCGGCGCTGTTCGACGGCGTGGTCGACGTCCTCGTCCAGCAGGTCGGTGTTGATCGCGAAGGCGGCGGCGGACCCCATACCGGCGGCGGTGATGACCTGGGCGCGGGGGTCGATGACGTTGCCGGCGGCCCAGACGCCGGCGACGCTGGTGCGACCGGTGCGGTCGGTGGCGACCCAGCCGTTGTCGTCCTTGGCGCACCCCAGGCCGGTCAGCAGCTCGTCGCGCGGGACCACGCGGGGGAAGAGGAAGGCGGCGGCGCGAGGGACGGCGCGGCCGTCGGTGAGCTCGATCCCTCTCAGCTGGTCATCCTCGATGACAAGCCGCTTGACCCTTCCCTCGACGATGCGCAGGCCGCGCGCCTCCAGCCGGTCCCGGTCCTGCGCCGTCGGCTCGAGCGTGTGCGGGAGGAAGACGACGTCGTCGCTCCACGCGCGCAGGAGCAGGGCCTGATGTACCGCGCCCGGGTGGGTGCCGAGAACGGCGAGCGGCCGGTCACGGACCTCGTAGGCGTGACAGTAGGGGCAGTGCAGGAGATCCCTGCCCCACCGTTCCCGCACGCCGGGGATGTCGGGTAGTTCGTCGCGCAGCCCCGTCGCGACCAGGACGCGGCGGGCCTTGAGCACCGGCCCGCCGACCATGCGGACGTCAAGATCACGGTCGATCCGCTCCACCCGCCCCCGGATGATCTGGACGCCGTACCGGGCGATCTCCGCGCGGCCGAGTTCGAGCAGTGCCGCGGGGGACGATCCGTCGCGGGACAGGAAGCCGTACATGTGCGCGGCGGGCGCGTTGCGCGGCTCGCCGGCATCGAGCACCACCACCTTGCGGCGGGCCCGGCCCAGAAGCAGGGCGGCGTTCAGCCCGGCCGCTCCGGCGCCGACCACCACCACGTCGAAGACCCCGTCATCGGCAGGGCGCGGTGCGCTGCCGTCCGGGAAGTCCGTCGCCTTGATCACGGCGATCACCTCCGCGCCCGATGGTGTGAGCGCCGGCGGCGGACCGGCAACTTTCGTTGCCGAACCTGGGACGCGGGAGGTGAAATGAGCGGTATGGACGAGCAATCCCCGATCGCCACCACGCTGGCCCAGGTCGGCGCCCGCCTCAAGCGCATCCGCACCGAACGCGGCGTGAGCCTGTCGGCGCTGGCCGAGGCCACCGGCATCTCCAAGAGCACGCTTTCCAGGCTGGAGACGGGCCAACGCCGCCCCAGCCTGGAGCTCCTGCTGCCCATCGCGCAGGCACATCAGGTGCCCCTGGACGAACTGGTCGGCGCGCCCGAGGTCGGGGATCCCCGGATCCGCGCAAAGCCCCGCGTCCGCAACGGCCGTACGGTGATCCCGCTGACCCCGCACCCGGGCCCCCTGCAAGCCTGGAAGTCGATCATCCCGGCCGAGCAGAACCGGCCCGAACCGTGCACCCATGAGGGCTATGAGTGGCTCTATGTGCTGTCCGGGCACCTGCGGCTCATCGTGGCCGACCACGACCTGACCCTGGGGCCGGGAGAGGCCGCCGAGTTCGACACCCGCCTGCCCCACTGGTTCGGCCCGACCGGCGAGTCTCCCGTGGAGGTCCTCAACCTGTTCGGCCGCCAAGGAGAACGCATGCACATCCGCGCCAGACCACGCCCCCGGCAGGAACCGGCGTCCTGATCCGGGCGGCGTCTCTGAGGTTCTTCAGCGGCGACCCTGGCGGCCAGGGTCAGGGCAGCGGCGGGGCCTTGCGGGCCGTGCCGCGGTAGGTCCGTGGGTCGTAGCGGCGTTCGCTCTCGTCGAGTTTGGCGTGGGCGGCCTCGACGAGGTCGACGTCCAGGGCGTCGGCCAGGCGGACCAGATAGGTCATCACGTCGCCCAGCTCCGCGCGTACGCGTGCGCCGGCCTCCGGGTCGGTCATCACCGTGGCCGACTCCTCCGGGGTCAGCCACTGGAACTCCGCCAGCAGCTCGCCCGTCTCCCCCGCCAGGGCCATGGCGAGGTTCTTCGGCGTGTGGAACGGCTCCCAGTCGCGCGCCGCCGCGAACTCCCGCAGGCGGGCGGCGAGGCCCTCGATCGGCGTCATGCGCGCAGGTCCTTCTCGTAGATCAGGACGTCGCAGGGGGTGGCGAGCAGGGGCGCGAGGTGCGGGTGGGAGTCCTCCATCGTGCCCGTGCCGACGACCGCGTAGCCGAGACGGTCGTACCAGGCCGCGAGGAACTCCTTCGCCGGGTGCGACCGCTCCCGCGGCATGAGGAGCTCCAGCCGCATCCGGCCGTCCCCCTGCTCCCGGGCGCGGAGCTCGGCGAAGCGTACGAGCTCCCGTCCGACGCCGACGCCGCGATGGCGCGGATCGGCGGCGAGCAGACCGAACTCGCTCGTCCCGGCGTCGATCCGGTGCACGCGGACGCACCCGGCGATCCGGCCGTCGAGGCGCGCGACGGCGATCTCACCGGCGCGTACGAGCCCGGCGAGCTCGCGCGTGGTCGTCCGGACGGCGTCGTCGGCCCACAGGCCCTTCTCCGACTCCGCGTACACCTCGTTGACCAGGTCGGTGAGCGTGGTGACTGTGGCGTCGTCACCGGCCGCGGCGGGTGCCAGGGGCCGGATCTCAGGTCGTGCCGCGATGGTCGCCTCCCGGGTCCGGATTCCGATGGTGCCACGGAAGCGGCGACTGGCGGGCGCGCACCCTGGGTACGGACGCGGCGTGAACGACGAGGCTCGGGACGCGGCCGCAGCCGGCGGCACGGAACCGGGCGAGGAGGCTCCGTCGCGTCGCCGGCCGGCCCCCGGCCTGGACGAGCTGCGCGGCGACGAGTGGCGGCGGCTGCTCGCAGCGGCACGCCGCAGGCTCGGCAAGACCGGCGGTGAGGTGACCGGCTCGGTCTCGCTGGCCTATCCCTCCGATGAGGAGTCGCGCGTGGTCACCCGGGTCACCGGGCGGCGTGAGTCCTCCCGGCGTCCTGTCGTCTCGCTGCGCGAGCTCGACGCGGCACTGCGCGGAGCGTACGGCGCGGGGCTGTGCCGGGCGCTCGCGTGGCTGGACGGTCCCGGCCGGCCCGAGGACGTACGGTCGGCGCTGACGGCGGCCCTGCGCTGCCGGTACGCCGACGAGGGCTGGTTCACCGGCTGGCTCGGCGCGCTGACCCGCGACGGCACGGTCGGGCGGCTGGTACGGCAGGGGCGCGGCGACCTGCCCGGCTGGGCGGCGGCGGTGCTCGACCGGCTGCCCGCGCGCGACATACCGCTGCCGGTGCTCGCCGAGTGGGCGACCGGTGACGCCACCGCGCTGTCCGGCACGCCGCTGGCGAGCCTGGTGATGCGCGCTCTCGTGCTCTGGCAGGGCGCACCGCCGCCGGCCGGCCGTGAGGACGAACGCCGGATCTGGCGTGACGCCGGCGTGGTCCCCGACGACCTGACGAGCCAGGTGCTCGTCCTCGGCCTGCGGGCACGGGAGGAGCACACCGTCGCCCGCTGGCTGGACGACGCCGCGGCGGCGGGCATGCCGTTCCGGCTGACCCTGCAGCAGCTGATGGCCGCCCCGGTGACACCGCGCGACCCGCAGATCTTCGTCTGCGAGAGCCCGGTGGTGGTACGGGCGGCGGCGGAGCTGGGCGCCGCCGGTGCCTTGGTCTGCACGGAGGGCCGGTTGTCCGCGGCCTGCGACCGGCTGCTCAGGGCCGCGGCGGGCGCCCGGATCCACTGGCGGAACGACTTCGACTGGCCGGGCGTGCGCATGACCGCCGCCGCGACGGAGCGGTACGCCGCGGTGCCGTGGCGGATGGGCGCCGGGGACTACGCCGACGCCCTGGCGGCCGGCCGCAGGGAGCCCCTCAAGGGCAGCCGGACGACGACTCCCTGGGACCCCCGCCTGGCGGACGCGATGACCCGCGAACGCCGCGCCGCCCGCGAGGAGTGGCTGCTCCCCGCCTTGCTCTCCGACCTGCGGTCGTCTGACCACTAACGTGGGGTGTCGGCCGAGCCGCCTGCTTTCGCGTCACCAGGAGGGAAAGGGAGCCTTGACGGAGAATTCCGCTGTTCCGACGGATGGGCATGACAGGTTCCAGCGGCTCTCGCGACGCCGGCTGCTCAGTCTGGCCGGGGCCGCCGGTCTGGCGGCGGCGGGATGCACCTCCCAGGGGGATGGCCATGCCTCCGCACCGAGCTCCTCCGGCCCGCCGTCGGGTGCGCCGAGCCCGCGCGGCGTCCTCGCGGGCAACGTCAACGGGGCTCTCGACCGCGTGAACCTCGCCGAGTTGCAGGACGTGTCGGCGAAATGGCTGCGGGGTTTCTTCCCGATGCCCCGGGCCGATCGGAGTGACCCGGCGAGCCAGCCGTCGATCCGGAATCTTCTGACGGCCGGTGAACACGGCTACGGCACCGTGCTCTCACTGAAATTCCCCTACAATCACCGGCCTCTCCCGTCGCCCGGCGGCTCTGCCATGGACGTCGAGTTCCAGCGCCTGGACAAGCTGCTTCCGGCCGTTATGAACAAGGTCGACATCCTGGCCGTCGGCAATGAACCGTTCATTGAAACCCGCGCCGAGGACCACGGCCGGCTCAACGCCTTCTACGAGGCGCTCGCCCGGCACGTCATCGACTATCGGAACAAGCATTACGGCGCGAAGTCCAGGACCCGGATCTACATGGGGGCGCTCAACCATCTCGACCTGCCCGCGTGGCGTACGCCCGCGACCGAGCGCTGGATGAGGTTCGTGCGCAGCACTGCGGCCATCGACGGCGTCGACATCCATCCCCACCTGCCCGCTCCTCACGCCGACCGGGCCTACCTCGACTACATTCTCCCTCGCATGCGCTCCGACCAGCGCTTTCTTGCCACCGAGTTCTCCCTGGTGCTGTTCTGGAAGAAGCACCTGAGCGACGCGGTACCGGCCGGGTTCGCCCAGCGCTACAGCATGCGACCGGGAACGCCGGTATGGCAGGTCATCAGGCAGTCCATCGATTCTCCGTTCCCGCAGCAGAAATGGGACGACTTCCTGTTGGCGTGTCCGTGGTTCGCGGCGAACAAGAATTTCCTACGCGACCAGGTCAAGAGATTCCGCGCGACGGGACGTCTCGCGGTGGCCGCCTACGGCATGACCCAGGGCTCCGCCATGGTGCAGAACTTCGGCCCCAAGTCGACGCCCTGGCTCCTCAACAGCCTCCTTTGCCCGTACACGGTTCAGAAAGGCCAGAACGGCCGCGTGGGAGAGAACCGCACCTGGGCCGACGAGTTCCGCGCATTGCAGGTCAGTTGACCCCCCGGATATGGCGCAGGTAGTTACGGACCTTGCGCTCGAACCTGCTGCGGTTCGTTCCCACGACGATGCCCTTGAGCTCGGCAGGAGTGGGCTCGCCCAGTTCGTCCTCGAAGTCGGTGTAGACGACGCCGCGGCGCTTGACGGGGATGAGCCGGACCAGACCGCGCATCACCCGCCGCATGTGCTCCAGCATCGGCAGCGTGACGTCCTGCCACCAGTCGTCACCGGATACCTCGGTGATGAAGCCGGCGTGCCGGCTGACGACCGGGTCGTTGAGCGTCGTCGGGTCCAGCAGGTCCTCGGCGATGCGCTGCACCTGCTGCCGGAGGGCGTCGTAGCCGGGATCGCCCACCAGCAAGCCGAGCTGGAGGCGGAGCGCCAGCAGGTCGAACCGCTTGGCCTCCTCGCTGTTCTCCTCATCCTTGTACGCACTCGGCAGACCGGCCAGCTTCTCCTTCAGCTCGTCCCGCTTCTCGGCGGTGATCTGCCTCCACCAGTCGGCGTCGAGGTACATGTCGACCTCACGCAGGTGCTGGCGCACTTAGAGCTGGTGGAGGGTGTAGAGCAGCTCGGCGCGTTGGGCGAACAGACGCTCCCCCAGCGAGGGCTGGACTCTGCCGTCTGCCTCGGGGATGTCGGAGTCGAAGAACTCGACGTTCCGGGCGAGGTCGAAGACGAGGAACTGCTTCTTGTCCTGACCGGGACCGAACAGATCCGGCCGCAACCGGGTGCCCAGGCCGATCATCTGCCAAAACTTCGTCTTGGACCGGATCAGCTTGCTGTCAGCGGCGGGCAACGAAGCCAGTCGAAGGCGACTGTAATGCCCTTCATAGCGCTGTGTCTCGCTCGGGTCGGTATAGACGAGATCGGAGTTGATGGTTTCGGCTACCGCCATAGCGGGGTCTGCGAAGGTGTACAGGGCAAAGGAAGACTTGGGCAACAGCCCACCGACAAGCCGTGCGTTGTAGGGAAGTACACGCAGTGTCACATTGGGCTGTCCCGCGACGATGTCAGCCAGGTGCCGCAGCTGGTGCCCCATCACCGAGACGGGCACATTCAACCGACGTACTACGAACTCCTCAAGGATGACCTCGTACGTTGGCCCGTCCGGTCGCAGCATCGCTCGTTGCCGTCGCAGGCGAGCCTCAGCCATGCGTTCTGGACTGTAGGTTATTGGCCTTTCGCTCCGATCCAGCTCTACCAATGCCCAGACGAAGTCAGGGATTTGGAGGACAGCAGGGATACCTGTCTGGTTGTACTCGCGAATGGTCTCGGCGCCGGATTCCAGGTCGGCGTAGAGGCGTTGGCGGGGCCCATGGCATCGCCGTAGGCGTCCCACCAGCCTTTTTCGGCGGCGTCGCGGGCGATGCGGACGATGTCGTGCCAGCGGTCGCCTTTCGCGCCGAGGATGTCGAGGATCTTCATCACTTCGGCGAGGTCCGGGCGGATGCGGGCGTTCTCCAGGCGGCTGATCTTCATGCGTGACTGATGGATCAGCTTCGCCAGCCGATCCGTGGTCATGCCGGCCTCCTCGCGCAGCGTACGGAGCTCTACGGCGAGCCGCCGCCGGCGTACGAATGGACTGGTCATCACTGACCATCCGATGAACTGTTCAGCTGGTGCACGGCCATGTCTCCGTTCTTCGACTATCGCACGTATGCGATCCGAACGTTCAAAGCTCGCCCGTGCGAATTTGGCAGACGACGGTGGCCCGAAGAATTCGGTATACAGAGAATCTTGAGGTGCCCTGCCGGCTAAGCTTTGGTTAATGCGCTCCGCAGGCGCCGGTTCGTGCGGCGCGGACGCGATCTGCTAGATGGACGCCGCGGAGAGGCTCAGTGACCGTCGTTCTGGCGACACCGTCCCTCAACAGGCAACCGGCGAGGTGCAGCGATATAGCCGATATGCGCATTTTCTTAGTCCAAAACAATGGGATGATACGCTGGGGATACCTCAGCGACGCAATCGAGGAGCGCCGAATGAAAGCCGTTCGCCGCATTGGCAAGACTCCGGCCGAGCTTGGCAACACCACAGGTGTCAGCGGTTCCCCTGACATCGTGGAGCTGGATGACGGCGCTTTCGCAGTGATCGGCGTGGACATCACCGATCAGATCAGCGATCTTGATTCGTTCGGTGCACGCTGTGCTCCGAACGAGCGGGTGGTGAGAGTTCCCCGCAACACCCTCACAGCCGCCAAGAACGACATCCCGGAAGACTAGATGCTTCCGCCGACATGGGCGCTATCGGGCAGCACTCGGCTCGACCTCCAGGAATTCAGCACCGCGTTCTCGCGTGCATGGTCGCAGACGGAGTCACGCTTCCTGAAGCTCGAATGCTGGCAGGCGTACCGCGAGGCACAGGCCTGTGAGTCACAGGAGGTTTACGAGCACGGCGACATCGAAACTGCCTGTGAGCTGCTGCGGCGTGAAGCGGAGGCCGACCGGCCGCTGTATGAGGATGTCGACAAACGGCATCTGGACTATGCGCGCATACGCCTCGTCCAAGAGCCCTTGAATCCCTACCTGCGGTACGAGTTGCTGAGCTACGGTATCCGCGCCGAGATGGGCGAGAACATCGAGGTCGTTCGCTGTGATCCGGCACTTCGCCTGCCGAGCGACGAATATTTCGATGTTCTCCTGTTCGACCGGCGTACAGCCCTCATCCACGACTATGGCACCGGAGAGGTCGGACGGCAGAGCGGCGGTTGGCTCACCCACGAACCGCATGTCCTCGCTCGCCTGGAAGAGATGATCTTGGCGCTTCGCGAGGGGGCGGTCCCGCTCCAGCAGTATCTGCGCCAAGCACGGACCGAACAGTCGTAGCAGAGGCGGCCAGCGCTCGTCCTCATCCGACGCTCAGGGCGGTTGTGCCCGCGCCGCTGTTATGGTCGAGCGGTGAGGCGCCGGGGGATGAGACCCGCAGTCATCGCCACCGCCCTGGTGGTCGGCCTGGCCCTGGTGGCGGCCAGTGTGGCCGTGCCCATCCTCATGCTCCTGCGTCTGGACGATGCGACGTTGAATCGGTGGTCCCAGATCGGCCAGGCACTGGAACCTGTCGGTGTCTTCTTCTCAGGCGTAGCGTTCATCGGCATCGCCCTGACGCTCTTCCTCCAAGCTCGCGACCTCCAGAACCAGCGGGAGGAACTGGCCATCACCAGGGAAGAGCAACAGCGGAACAGCGAGGTCGCGCTGCGACAACTGCATACCGACCTCATCAAGATGGCCATCAGTGACCGCGAGCTGCGTGAGGTCTGGCCGCCCATCGCACCAGGTGTCGCCGAGACCAAGAAGGATCACTACTGCAACCTGATCCTCAACCTCCAGAAGGTCGCCTACGAAGCGCACACGATAGAACTGGCCGAGTTGCGTGGTGCGCTTCGGCATCTGATGGCGAGCCGCGACATGTACGCCTTCTGGGCGAAAGCCCGAGCCGCGCGAGGCGCCATCACCGGAGGCGACGAGGCTGAGGACTTCTTCACCGCCGAAGTCGATAGAGCCTTCGCCGACGCCGGCCCGCCACCACCGAGAGGTTTGATGCACGCCTTGGCGAGTGCACTGAGCCACTGGCGTGCAGAAAGATGAGGTATCCGGCCGGCGAGCCAGGTCTGCCGCGAAGATGGCAGCACCAGCCCGACGTCTACTGGGTGACTCTGCCGCTCGACGACCGAGTGGTCTACACGGGAAACGACGTGGCGGAAGCCATCCGTCGGCTTAACCGATGTGCGGCCGGTCGACCATCCCGGCAAACTCGCTTTCGGCCGTGCGGGCGCTCGTGTTCCGGGCCAGAGCCTGACAGCCACCACGACATCCCCCGGCTGAGCCCGCAGCAGCACGTTCGCTGAACCGCGGCGAGCCTCGCCGCACTTGAGCGTCAGACGATCAGGACTTCCAGGGTTCGGGGGCCGTGAACGCCCTCGACGCGGTTCAGTTCGATGTCGCTGGTCGCCGACGGGCCGCTGATCCAGGTCAGCGGGCGGGACGGGTCGAGGCGTTCGACCGCCTCCGGGACCGTGCGGACGATCTGGTCGCGCCGGACCACGCACAGGTGGTAGTCCGGCACCAGGGTCAGCGCGCGGCGGCCCTGGTCGGGGCCGGCGTCCAGGACGATGGTGCCGGTCTCGGCGATCGCCACCGCGCAGCCGGTCAGCACGCCGTCCAAGCCGTTCAGCTCGACGTTCGGCAGCGGCGGGTCGTCGCGGATCGCCTCGACGGAGCCCAGCCACGCGTCCGGCACGCCCGCCGGTACCGCCAGCCGTCGCGCGTCGCGGCGGGTCAGTGCCTCCACCACGGCCTCCGCCACGTCCGGCACCTCGCGCACCTGCGCCCGGTAGTCGGTCAGCCGGTCCACCAGCAGCTCGACCACGTCGACGCCGGACCTTGAGCGCTCGTACTCGCGCGGCACCGGCACGTCATCCGGGTTCTCCTCGCGCGGGACATCCGACAGGGCCGACCGTACGCGGGCCAGGATGCGGTCTCGGGAGCTCATCGGTTCGCCGCCCACCATTGACGGAACGATTCTTTCGGCGGCCGGGGGACGTCCCGTGTGTCGGACCAGGCCGACAGCGGCCCGGGAAGGCGGCGCGGCGTCCAGCGGCGCAGGCGGCCCGCCGAGCGCTGCGTCACCGACAGCCACCGCGGGGAGTTCAGCACCCGCCGCGCCGCGCCCATCGCCATCCGCTGCCCGACGTGCCCGTGCGCGACCACCTTGGAGCGCAGGTCGAGCAGCACCTCCGGGATGTTGATCGCCACCGGGCACACCTCGTAGCAGGCGCCGCACAGCGTCGAGGCGTACGGCAGCGACTCCTCCAGGGGACTCGCCAGGCCACGGAGCTGCGGCGTCAGGATCGCGCCGATCGGGCCGGGGTAGACCGAGCCGTACGCGTGGCCGCCCGCGCGCTCGTACACCGGGCAGACGTTGAGGCACGCCGAACACCGGATGCACCGCAGCGCCTGCCGCCCCACCTCGTCGGCCAGCACCGACGTGCGCCCGTTGTCGAGGAGGACGAGGTGGAAGGTCTGGCCCTCGGTGGCGCCGGTCCACATCGAGGTGTAGGGGTTCATCCGCTCGCCGGTGGACGAGCGCGGCAGCAGCTGCATGAACACCTCGAGGTCCCGCCACGTCGGCACGATCTTCTCGATGCCGACCACGGAGATCAGCGTCTCGGGGAGCGTGAGGCACATCCGCCCGTTCCCCTCCGACTCCAGCACCACGAGCGTGCCGGTCTCGGCGACGGCGAAGTTGGCCCCGGAGATGCCCACACGAGCGGACAGGAAGCGTTCGCGCAGGTGCAGGCGCGCCGCCTCGGCGAGCGCGCGCGGGTCGTCCGCCAGGCCGGCGGGCGCCGGCCGTCCCCACGAGGCCATCTTCGAGGCGAAGATCTCGCGGATCTCCGCGCGGTTGCGGTGGATGGCCGGGACGAGGATGTGGGAGGGCAGGTCGTCGCCGAGCTGCACGATCAGCTCCGCGAGATCGGTCTCGTACGCCCGGATGCCCGCGGCCTCCAGCGCCTCGTTCAGGCCGATCTCCTGGGTGGCCATCGACTTGACCTTCACGACCTCGGTCTCGCCGGTGGCCTTCACCAGGTCCGTGACGATCCGGTTGGCCTCGGCGGCGTCGGCGGCCCAGTGCACGGTGCCGCCCGCCGCCGTCACCGCGGCCTCCAGCCGCTCCAAATAGACGTCCAGGTGCCGGAGCGTACGGTCCTTGATCGCGGCGCCCGCCGCGCGCAGGGCGGCCCAGTCGGGCTGCTCGCCGACGACGGCGGCCCGCTTGGCGCGGATCGTGTGGGTGGCCTTGCGCAGGTTGTACCGCAGCTGCGCGTCCGACACGGCCGACGAAGACGCCTCCGGGAACGCGGGCATCCCCACGAAAGCGGTCATGAGGCCTCCTTCGTCGGGGAGGGTGACCACCGGGGCGCGTCTTCGATTCCTTCGCTCCGCTCGGTCATGAGCCCTCCTCGGTGCTGGCGAGGATCTCCGCGAGATGCATCACCCGGACGCCTGTGCGCTGCCGCGACAGGGCGCCGCCGATGTGCATCAGGCAGGAGTTGTCCGCGGCGCAGAGCACCTCGGCGCCGGTGTCGAGCACTCCGCGCACCTTGTCGGAGCACATCGCGGCCGAGACCGCGGGGTTCTTCAGCGAGAACGTGCCGCCGAAGCCACAGCACTCCTCCGCCCCGCCGAGCGGGAGGAGCGTCAGCCCGCGCACCGAGGACAGCAGGTCCAGCGGGCGCGACCCGACCTTCAGCGAGCGCAGCGAGTGGCAGGTCGGGTGGTAGGTGACGGTGTGCGGGAAGTACGCCCCGACGTCGGTCACACCGAGGACGTCGACGATGAACTCCGTCAGCTCGTAAACCCCGCCGGGCGGTGCGACGCCGAGGGTAGGGTACCACTCGCGGACCATCGCCGCGCACGAGCCGGACGGCACGATGACGGCCTCGTAACCGCCGAACGTCGAGACGAAGCGCCGGGCCATCGGCCGCGCGTCGTCCCGGTAGCCGGTGTTGAAGTGCATCTGGCCGCAGCACGTCTGGCCGGGCGGGAAGTCGACCTCGCAGCCGAGCCGCTCCAGCAGCCGGACGACCGCCTTGCCCGTCTCGGGGAAGAGCGTGTCGTTGACGCAGGTGAGAAAGAGCGCGACGCGCATAAGGTCAACTTAGTCCGTAGACCCGGCGAGCGGTTCCGCCCATCACCTCGAACGCCTCGTCGTCCGCGACCACCTCTTCGACCAGGGCGGTCACCTGGGCGGGCGTGGCCGCCAGTGTGCACACCGGCCAGTCCGAGCCGTACATCGTCCGGCTCGCGCCGAACGCCGCCAGCACGTGACGCGCGTACGGCAGGATGTCGGCCGGTTTCCAGTCCGGTGCCGCCTCGGTGACCAGGCCCGACAGTTTGACGGTGACGTTGGGCAGGGCCGCCATGTCGGTGATCCAGCCGGCCCACGGCTCCCACATGCCATGCGCGATGTCCGGTTTGCCGGCGTGGTCGAGGACGAAGGACACTTCGGGCAGCCGGCGCGCCAGGTCGAGGGCCGCGGCCGCCTGCGGCGGCTTGACCAGCAGGTCGTAGACGAGTCCGGCGGCGCCGACGGCCGCGACGCCGCGTACCACGGACGGGCGGGTCAGCCACCCGGGGTCCGGCTCGTCCTGTGCGAGATGCCGGATGCCGACGAGCGGCCCGGCGGCCTTCAGGTCCGCGAGGCGCTCGGCCACGTCCGGCGCCGTGAGGTCGGTCCAGCCGACGACACCCGCCACGGGCGCGGCGAGGAGCTCCCGGGTCTCCGCCTCGTCCATCACCGCCTGCACGACGACGCTCTCGCGTGCCGGGACGGCCTCGGCGTAGCGGGCGAGGTCGAAGCGGCCCCGGATCGGGTCGGCCCACGGCCCGTCCATCCAGGAGTAGTCCCGTACGGCCGTGTCCCACAGATGGTGGTGCGCGTCAACGTGAATCAAAGCTCGTCCCAGAGGGTGTCGGGGATGTCGAGTTCGAGCAGGTCGGCGTTGTCGTCGACCTCGGCGGCGGACCGGCAGCCGGCCAGCACGGAGGCCACCGCCGGATGCCGCAGCGGGAACCGCAGGGCGGCGGCGCGCAGCGGCACCCCGTACGCGGCGCAGATCTCCTCCAGCCGGGTCACCCGCGCCCGCAGCCCGGGCGGGGCCGGCCGGTAGTCGTACCGGGTGCCGCCCGCGAGCAGCCCGGTGTTGTAGACGCCGCCGACGACGACCGACGTGCCGCGGCGCTCGCAGGCCGGCAGCAGGTCCTCCAGCGCCGACCGGTCCAGAAGCGTGTAGCGGCCGGCGCACAGGACGACGTCGAGGTCGAGGCGTTCGACGAACCGGGTCAGCATCGCGGACTGGTTCATGCCCGCCCCGATGGCGCGGACGACGCCCTCCTCGCGGAGCGCGGCCAGCGCCGGGTACGCCGAGGCGTACACCTCGTCCTCGTGGTCGTCGGGGTCGTGCAGGAAGACGATGTCCACGTGGTCGGCCCCGAGACGCTCCAGCGACTCGTGCAGCGAACGCCGGACGCCCTCGGCGCTCCAGTCCCAAATGCGGCGCAGCGGCGGCGGGTCGGCGAAACCCTCCGGCTCCGGGGGCTCGCCGGAACCCAGCGGGACGAGTAGCCGCCCGACCTTCGTGGAGATCACGCACCCGCCGGGCAGGGCGGCGCCGAACCGGCGCTCGCCCCGCCCGGCGCCGTAGTGCGGCGCGGTGTCGAAGTAGCGGATCCCTCGCTCGTACGCCCGCCGTACGGTCGCGGTGGCCTCGGCGTCGGAGACCGCCTGGTACAGGCCGGCGATCCCGGCACCGCCGAGGCCCAGCGTGGTGACCTCGACCGTCGTGTCACCGAGTCGGCGCAGTTCCATCCCTAGTCCTGTGCCTGTCCCGAGGTGATCCGGCTGATGATCAGGGCGATCAGGATGATCGCGCCGTTCAGCGCGTTGATCCACTGCGCCGGCACGCCGGCCAGGGTCAGCACGTTCTGGATCATGTAGAGCAGCAGGATGCCGGTGAAGGCGCCGAAGACCGTGCCGCGTCCGCCGTTCAGCGAAACGCCGCCGATGACCGCCGCCGCGAACACCGTGAAGATCGCGCCGTTGCCCTGGCTGGCGGCCACCGACGCGAGACGGCCGGTCAGGAGCAGGCCGCCGAGGGCGGCGAGCAGCCCGCCGAGCACGAGCGTCGACCACAGCACCCGGTCCACGCGGATGCCGGCCGCGCGGGCGGCGTCGGCGTTGCCGCCGACGGCGTACAGCGACCGGCCGAACCGCGTGTAGCCGGTCACCACGATCGCGACGGCGTACAGGATGAGGCAGATCCAGACCGAGGCCGGCAGGCCGATCCACACGGCGTTGCCCAGGTAGATCATCGAGCTCGGCAGGTTGAAGAACGTCTTGCCGCCGGTGATGCCGGTGAGCAGGCCTCGCAGCACGATGAGCATGCCGAGCGTGACGATGAAGCCGTTGAGGCGGAACCGCACGATCAGCAGGCCGTTCACCGCGCCGATGACCGCGCCGACGGCCAGCGTCAGCGGGATCGACCACGCGCCGGACAGCCAGCCGAGGCCGTGCGCGACGCCGGGCGCGAGCGTCATCCACGCCGCGATGCCCGGGGCCAGGCCGAACGTCGACTCCAGCGACAGGTCCATCCGCCCGCAGATCAGCACGAGCGCCTCGGCCAGCACCAGCAGCGAGATCTCCGACTGCTGCTGCAGGACGTTGACGAGGTTGTCCCAGTGCAGGAACACCGGGCTGACGAAGTAGCCGACGATCGCGATCACGATGATCGCCGGCACCAGCGCGAGGTCACGCAGGCGCGCCAGCCGGGGCGCGGCGATCCGGTTCCCGGCCGGTGCGGCGACGACCGTCTCAGTTTCCGTCACGGATGCCCTCCATTGCGGCGATCAGCTCGTGGTCGGCCCAGCCCCGGGGCATCTCGGTAACGATCTCGCCCTTGAACAGGACGATCACCCGGTCGCACGGCCGAAGGTCATCGAGGTCGTCGGAGACGACGAGCACGCCGGCGCCGCGTGCCGCGGCGGCCGAGGCCGCCGCGAGCAACGTCTCCTTGGCCCGTACGTCGACGCCGGCGGTCGGCTGGAGCAGCACCAGCGCCGTCGGGTCGCCCGCGAGCGCGCGAGCCATCACGACCTTCTGCTGGTTTCCGCCGGACAGCGCGGCGACGGGCTGCCCGGGGCCGGCCGCCTTGATGGTCAGCCGCTCGATCGCCTCGGCGCCGAGGCGGTCGCGCCGCCGCGACCCGACGAACCCGAACCGGCCGAGGCGCTCGGGCACGGTGAGCGTGGCGTTCTCGGCGATCGACAGGTCCGGTACGAGGCCCTCGCGGTGGCGGTCCTGCGGGACGAACCCGGCGCCGGCCTTCAGCGCGGCGGGCACGCTGCCCGGCCGGGGCCGTACGCCGCCGATCTCGACCGTGCCGGAACCGGCGCGGCGCAGGCCGACGATGGACTCGCCGACGGCCATCTTCCCCGAGCCGCCCGACCCGGCCAGCCCGACGACCTCGCCGGCGGCGACCGTCAGCGACACGTCGTGGAAGACACCCGGCAGGCCGAGGCCGTCGACCCGCAGTGCCGGCGTGGCACCCTCCCGCGGCGCCGGGCGTTCGGCGGGCGGTTCGATCAGGCCGGTCGCCTCCCCGGTCATCGCGGCGACGAGCGCCGGCTTGTCCAGCTCGGCCACGGGCGAGGTCACGATGTGCCGCGCGTCGCGCATCACCGTGACGGTGTCGCACACCTCGTACACCTCGTCGAGGTGGTGGCTGATGAACAGGAACGTCACCCCGGCCTCGCGCAGCGAGCGCATGCGGGTGAACAGCCGCTCGATCGCGCTGCCGTCGAGCTGCGCGGTCGGCTCGTCCAGGATGATGAACCGCGAGCCGTGCGACAGGGCTCGTGCGATCTCCACGAGCTGACGCTGTTCGACGCTGAGCCGCTCGGCCGGCGCCCGTACGTCGACGTCGACCTCCCAGGCGTCGAGGAGTTCGCGGGCGCGGCGGCGGAGCCCGCCCCAGGAGATCAGGCCCGCCCCCTGCCGGTTCAGATAGAGGTTCTCGGCGACGGACAACGAGGGGATGACGGTGGATCGCTGGTAGACGCAGGCGACGCGGCTGCGCCACGCTTCGCGGTCGGCCACCGGCGGCGCGGGCTCGCCGCCGAACTCCACCGATCCGGAGTCCGGCGGCACCAGGCCGGTGAGGACCGACACGAGCGTCGACTTGCCCGCGCCGTTGCGGCCGACGAGCGCGTGCACCTGCCCGCCGGTCACCTCCAGCGACACCTCATCCAGCGCGACGGTCACCCCGAACCGCTTGCTGATCGCGTGTGCCGCCGCGACCGGCCGTGTCGTCTCCGCACGGCCGGGCGCGGCGCCTTCGGGAGCCGTCATTTGATTTGATTGCCCCAGAGTGAGGGGTCGGTCGACTTCAGCGAGCCCGGGTAGGACCCGTCCTTGGTGACCAGCGGTGCGGGCAGCTGGTCCTCCAGCACGCCGGGCCGCGGCGCGACGATGGTCGAGCCGTGGTCGGTCTTGCCGGGGGAGAACTTCTGCCCGGCGATGGCGGCCTTGATGTAGTACAGCGCGTACTTGGCGTACAGGTCGGCGGGCTGGGACACGGTCGCGTCGATCTGCCCGGCCGCGATCGCCTTCATCTCCTCGGGGATGCCGTCGTTGGAGATGATCGCGATGTGCTTGGGGTTACTCGGCGGGACCAGCAGGCCCTTCTGCTTGAGCACGTTCAGCGTGGGGGCGAGGAACGCGCCGCCGGCCTGCATGTAGATCCCGTTGATGTCGGGGTTGGCGGCGAGGGCGGTCTGCAGCTTGTTCGCCCCGACGTCACCCTTCCACTCGGTCGGCAGGCCGATGACCTTGATGTTCTTGTAGTTCTGCGCCATGCACTGGTTGAAGGCGTCGGTACGGTCACGGCCGTTGATCGAGGCCAGGTCGCCCTCCAACATGGCGACCTTGCCCTTGCCCTTCAGCGTGTCGCCGAGGAACTTGCAGGCCTTCTGCCCGTACGCCACGTTGTCGGCGCGGACGACCATGTACACGTCGCCCTTGTCGGGGCGGGTGTCGACGCTGACGACGGGGATCTTCTTCTGTTTGAGCTGGCTCAGGGTGGGGGCGACCGCGGCGGTGTCCTGCGGGGCGAGGACGACGCCCTTGACGCCCTGGCCGATGAGCGTCTGGACGTTGGCGGTGAGCTTGGCGATGTCGTTCTCGGAGTTGGTGGTCTTGAGGTCCAGTCCGAGTTGCTTGCCGAACTGCGGAACGTACTTGATGTATGAATTCCAGAAGTCGGTGTCCGAGCGGGGGTAGTCGACTCCGACGACCTTGCCCCCTCCCGCACCACCGCCGCTGCTGTTGTTGCAGGCCGACACCAGCAGCGCTGCGGCGGCGAGCGAGGCGCCGGCCGCGAGGGTCTTTCGCTTCATAGCGATCTCCTCAGGATTTGTCTGGTCGCAGTCGCAGGCCGTCCATGCCCCCGTCGACCGCCAGCGCCGTTCCTGTCGTGGCCGACGCGAGCGGGCTGGCCAGGTAGGCGATCGCCGCGGCGACCTCCTGCGCGCTGACCAGGCGCCCGGTCGGCTGGCGGGCCTCCAACGCGGCCCGTTCCGCTTCGGGGTCGTCGGCCGCCTCCAGCAGCCGGCCGATCCACGGTGTGTCCGCGGTTCCGGGGTTCACGCAGGTGACACGGATCCCCTCCCGCAGGTGGTCCGCCGCCATCGCGCGGGTGAGCGACAGCACGGCACCCTTCGTCGCCGAGTACAGCGCCCGGGCCGGCAGCCCTGCGGTGGCCGCGATCGAGCAGGTGTTGACGATCGCGGCGTGCTCGGACCGGCGCAGGTACGGCAGGGCGGCCCGGCTCGTCCGCACCATGCCGAACACGTTCACGTCGAAGACGCGCCGCCACTCGTCGTCGTCGTTGTCCTCGACCGTGCCCTGCGCGCCGATGCCCGCGTTGTTGACCAGGACGTCGAGGCCGCCGAGGTGCTCGGCCGCGTCCTCGACCGCCGCACGGACCTGCGCGTCGTCCCGGACGTCCGCCTTGACCCCGTACAGCGGCTCCGGCGGGCCGGACAGGTCCAGGCAGGCGACGGACGCGCCGCGTTCGGCGAGCAGCCGCGCGGTGGCGAGCCCGATGCCGGACGCGCCGCCGGTGACCAGCGCTCTCATGCCGGTGAACTCCACGGTGTCATGACCTCCAGACAGGGCCGTCGGGATAGGCGTACTCGGCTCGGCTCTCGGCCTTGATCTCGGCCGACATCCCCGGGGCGTCCGGCGCGAGGTAGTGGCCGTCGCGCACCCGTACGGGATCGGTGAAGTGCTCGTGCAGGTGGTCGACGTACTCGATCACGCGGTCCTGGGTGGAGCCGCTGACCGCGAGGTAGTCGAACATGGACAGGTGCTGGACGACCTCGCACAGGCCGACGCCGCCGGCGTGCGGGCAGACCGGCACGCCGTACTTGGCGGCGAGCAGCAGGATCGCGACGTTCTCGGTGACGCCGGAGACCCGGCACGCGTCGAGCTGCAGGAAGTCGATCGCGTCGGCCTGGAGCAGCTGCTTGAAGATCACCCGGTTGGCGACGTGCTCGCCGGTCGCGACCCGCACCGGGCGCACCCCCGCACGGACCGCGGCGTGGCCGAGGACGTCGTCGGGGCTCGTCGGCTCCTCGATCCACCACGGGTCGTACGGCTTGAGCGCGTTGACCCACGTGATGGCCTGCTCGACGTCCCAGCGCTGGTTGGCGTCGATCGCGATCCGGATGTCCGGGCCGACCGCCTCGCGCGCCAGACGCATGCGGCGTACGTCGTCGTCCAGGTCGGAGCCGACCTTGAGCTTGATCTGGGTGAAGCCGTCGGCGACCGCCTCGCGGGAGAGGCGTACGAGCTTGTCGTCGGTGTAGCCGAGCCAGCCGGGCGTGGTCGCGTACCCGGGGTAGCCGGTGGCGAGCAGCGCGGCCTCGCGCTCGGCCCGCCCGTCCCGGGCAGCCCGGAGCAGGTCGAGGGCCTCGGCGGGGCGCAGCGCGTCGGTGAGGTACCGCCAGTCGACGAGATCGACGACCTGCTCGGGCGGCAGGTCCGCCAGCAGCCGCCAGACGGGCTTGCCCGCGACCCGGCCGGCGAGGTCGAACGCGGCGTTGATCAGGGCGGCGGCGGCCATGTGCACGACGCCCTTCTCCGGGCCGAGCCAGCGCGTGTGCGAGTCGTGGGTCAGCCGCCGGGCGAACTCCCCCAGGTCGGCCGGGTCCAGCTCACGGCCCACGACGAGGGGCGCGTACGCCTCGATGGCCGCGGTGCACACCTCGGTGCCGCGCCCGATGGTGAAGCAGAAGCCGTGCCCCTCCGCGCCCGTGTCGGCGTGCAGCACGGCGTACGCGGCCGAGTAGTCGGGGTCGGGGTTCATGGCGTCCGAGCCGTCGAGCCGCCGTGAGGTCGGGAACCGGACGTCGTGGACGTCGAGCGATGTGATCCTCATGCCAGCCTCTGCCGCTGCCGGCCGAGGCCGTCGATCTCCAGCTCGACGACGTCGCCCGTGCGGAGGTACGGGGTGCCGGGGCGGGCCATCGCGACCCCGGCCGGGGTGCCGGTGTTGATGACGTCACCGGGGTCCAGCACCATGAACTGGCTGAGGTACCAGATCAGGTGGTCGATCCCGAAGATCATGTCCTTGGTGTTGCCGTCCTGGCGCAGCTCGCCGTTGACCCAGAGCCGCAGGCCGAGGTTCTGCGGGTCGGAGACCTCGTCGGCGGTGACGAGGTAGGGCCCGAGCGGGTTGAAGGTCTCGCACGACTTGCCCTTGTCCCAGGTGCCGCCGCGTTCGAGCTGGTACTCACGCTCGGAGACGTCGTTGGCGATCGCGTAGCCCGCGATGAGGGCCCGCGCCTCCTCCGGCGAGTCCAGGTAGCGGGCGCGGCCCTTCAGCACGACGGCGAGCTCGACCTCGTAGTCGGTCTTCTCGCTGCCGCGCGGGATGAGGACGTCGTCGGTCGGCCCGACGACGGTGTTGACGGCCTTCATGAAGATGATCGGCTCGTCCGGGATCGCGGCCCCGGTCTCCTCGGCGTGGTCGCGGTAGTTCAGGCCGATGCAGACGACCTTGCCGGGCCGCGCCACGGGCGCGCCGACCCGCTTGGTGTTCTGGATCCGGGGCAGCTCACCCGCCTCGTACGCGGCCCGCAGGTCGTCCAGACCGGTCGCGAGGAAGGCGGGGTCGATGTCGCGGGTCACGCCGGACAGGTCGAGGAGCGTCCCGTCCTCGGCCAGAATCGCGGGCCGTTCGGCGCCCTCCGGTCCGACACGCAGCAGCTTCACGGAGCCGTCCTTCCTGGATCGTGTACTGGTCCGACCTCTGAGTCAGTCATCGGACCTCTGGTACGGACATGACACCATCAACCGCCGATCTCCTGGCAATACCCTGTTGCAGATTTGTTACATTGCGCGGATTGGTCGGATCTGTCACGCTCGTACAGAATGCTGCTCAAGACGCTGATCAGGCGCGGGGAGGGAGGAGCGAGTGCCGGATGAGACCGCCGCCAGGACCACGGTCACCGAGCGGGCGATCGAGAAGATCAAGGCCAAGATCGCTTCCGGGGAGCTGGAGCCTGGGCAGCGGCTGCCGACCGAACGCGACCTCGCGGCCGAGCTCGGCCTGTCGCGCAGCTCGATGCGCGAGGCGATCCGGGCGCTGACCGTCATGGGCGTGCTGGAGGCCCGGCACGGCGCGGGCATCTACGTCACCCGGCTGGAGCCGGGCGACCTGCTGGAGACCTTCGGCGTGGTGGCGGAGATCTCGCGGGGCTCGACGCTGCTGCACCTCGTCCAGGTCAGGAAGATCCTCGAACCGGCGGCGGCCGCCGCCGCGGCGGCGCGCATCGACGAGGCCGGCCTGGCCCGCCTGCGCGCCGAGATGAACGCGATGGAGCGCGGCACGACCGCCGAGGAGATCGTGGGACACGACCTGGAGTTCCACCGGATCGTCACCGAGGCCGCGGCGAACCCGGTGCTGGCGGCGATCCTCGGCGGCCTGAACAGCCGCACCTTCCGCGCCCGGGTCTGGCGGGGGTACCGGGAGGAGGGCGTGTTCCCGCGAACGTTCACCGAACACGACCAGATCTACCGCGCCCTGGCCGAACGCGACCCGGACGGCGCCCGCGTCGCGGCGGCCGTCCACATCGGCGCGGTCGAGGACTGGGCCCGCCGCCAGGCCGGCGAGGATCCATCAGGAGTCGAGTGAAGGAGGACGGATCGTTGCGGATCGCGCTGCACACACGCCTCGCACCGGGGCGTGAGGAGGAGTACGAAGAGGCCCACCGGTCGGTGCCGGCGGAACTCGTGGCCGCCATCAGGGCGGCGGGCGCCCACGACTGGACGATCTGGCGCGACGGCCTGGACCTGTTCCACGTCATCGACTGCGACGACTACGCGGCCATGCTGGCCGCCCTGGAGAACCTCCCGGTCAACGTCGCCTGGCAGGCGCGGATGGCGGGCTACCTCGACGTGATCCACGACTACTCCGACGCGGACCAGAGCCTCCCCGAGGTCTGGCACCTCCCACCCGAAGCCTGACCAGACGGGCGGGCCGGTGGCCGCGCCGGCGTACGGGCCGACCTCTGCGCTACCACTTATGATTGCGCGATGTCGCTCGCAGTGCTCCGGACTCGGCTGCTGATGGTGATATCGGCGGCCGGCTTCGCAGGCGCGGCCTACGCGATTCGCGCCGCGATGGACGGGCCCGTCGAACAGTACTCAGGCGCCGCCTTCTCCGCGGCCATCGTCTACACGATAGTGATCTTCATCTGGCCGCCGATCTCCCCACTGCCCGCCGGCAGCGCCGCGATCGCATACTGCTGGTTCATCGAGTTCGCACAGCTCACCCCCATACCCGCGGCACTCTCGCAACGCAGCTGGCTCGCGCGCCAGCTGCTAGGCGCCCAGTTCGACCTCATTGATGTCGCCTGGTACCCCGTCGGCGTCATCCCGTTGGTCGCCGCGCATTGGTTCCTCCGGGCCCGCGCACGTTCCCGAACAGACCTGGCACCCGCTGAGCCCTAGTCTCGATGGACTAGATCTCCACGGACTCGCCCGGCCGCAGTCGTTGGAAGTCGGCGTCCTGTCGCTTGCCCTCGCCGGAGAGCTGGCTCTCCAGCAGGCCCAGGCCGGCCTCGTTCAGCAGGCCGTCGTGCACCGCGTACGCACGCCTGGGTTCGACCTCCCGCAGGTACTGGATCATCTCCGGGGCCTTCATCCACGGCGCCTGGCCGGGGACCAGCAGCGTCGGCGCCCGTACGACGGTGAACGCGTCGCCGGGGTGGAAGACCTCCTCGTCGATGAAGAAGCCCACGTTGTCCACCGGCGGCACGTCCGGGTGGACGATCTCGTGCTTCTGCCCGACGACGGAGACCTCGAAGCCCGCGATGGTGAGCGAGTCGCCCTCCCCGACCGCACGGACCCGGTCGCCGACGTCGCCGAGGATGCCGGCGACGGCCCGGCACGTGTAGACGGTGAGACGCGGATCGTCGGCCAGGGCCCGGCGCAGGCGCTCGGCCTCCAGGTGGTCGAAGTGCTCGTGCGTGATGAGCACGGCCTCGGCGCCTGTGATCGCGTCGTCCTCCGGCGTGAGGCCGCCGGGGTCGATGACGAGAGTGCGATCGTCCTTGCGCAGGCGCACGCAGGCGTGGCCCAGCTTGGTCAGCTGCATTCCTCTCACCCCATCTTTCGGCTCCAACGATCTTTTCACGCCGTCCTGGTCCCGGCTCAGCCGACGTCGCGGCGGATCAGGTCTTCCAGGGTCTCGCGGCGGACCAGCGGCCGGGCGCGCCCGCCGTGTACGGCGACGACCGGCGGCCGGGCGACCTGGTTGTAGTTGGAGGCCATCGAGTGGTGGTACGCGCCGGTGCACGGCACGGCGAGCAGGTCGCCCGGCCGTACGTCCGCGGGCAGCGGCACGTCCGCGGCGATCACATCGCCCGCCTCGCAGTGCCGCCCGACGACCGTGGCCGGGGCCTCGCCCGCGCTCGAGCCCGGCCCGACCCGGGCGACCGAATAGCGGCTGCCGTACAGGGCGGGCCGGGGATTGTCGCTCATGCCGCCGTCGACCACGACGAACGTCCGGGCGCCGTGCTTGACCGCGACGACCCGGTAGAGCGTCACGCCCGCGGACGCGACGATCGCGCGGCCGGGCTCGACGGTCAGCGACGGTTCGGGGACCCCGCGTACGGCGCACTCCTGCGCGACGGCCACGACCACGCGGTCGGCGAAGGTGTGGACGTCGAGGCCGTGCTCGTCCGGCCGGTACGCCACCGCGTGGCCGCCGCCGAGGTTCAGCTCCGGCAGGCCACCGAACCCCGCCATGAAGGCGACGAGCCGCCGCGCCGCCGTCGCGTAGCCGTCCGGCTCGCCGATCTGCGAGCCGAGGTGGCAGTGCAGGCCGGCGAGCGCGAGCGCGGGCTGGCCGAGCACGCGGCGTACGACGTCGCCGGCGGCGCCCGAGGCGAGGGACAGCCCGAACTTCTGGTCCTCGAGGCCGGTCGCCATCGCGCGGTGGACGTGCGGGTCGACCCCGGGTGTCACCCGTACGAGGACCTTCCGCGGGTGACGGCGGTCGCCGGCCAGCGCGGCCAGGCGCGCCACCTCCCCCGCCGAGTCGACCACGATCCGCCCCACGCCGTACTCCAGCGCGGCGGCCAGGTCCTCCGGCGTCTTGCCGTTGCCGTGCAGCAGGATCCGCTCGGCCGGGAAACCGACCGACCGGGCCAGGGCGAGTTCGCCGGCGGAGCACACGTCGAGCCACAGGCCCTCCTCGTCCACCCAGCGGGCCATGGCCCGGCAGAGGAACGCCTTGCCCGCGTACGCGACGCGGTGCGGGTGGAGGGCCTTGCGGTACTCACGGCACCGGTGCCGTACGTGCTCCTCGTCGAGGACGTAGACGGGGGTGCCGAAGCGCTCGGCGATCTCGGTGAGGGGCACGCCGCCCACGGAGCGCGCGGGGTCGGCGGTGAGGGGCCAGATGTTCATCGGTCGCCCAGCGTCACGCGGTGCAGGACCAGGGTGGTGGAGGTGTGACCGCCGGCGTTGCGCAGCTCGTTCACGGCGCTGTCGAGGTCGGCGAGGGCCGGGCAGGTGAGGCGTACCTCGTAGTCGCAGTCGCCGGCGAGACGCCAGGCGTCCATGACGGCGGGTTCGGCGCGCAGGTGCCTCTCGAAGACCTCATGCTCGGCGCCGCCGACCAGCCGTACGCGGACCAGCGCCACCAGTGCGCTCGGCGCCGGCGGGTGTCCCATGACATCCATGCGACCGACGTTAGGGATGAAAACGGCAGGTCGGGCGGGTACGTACGGATCCCTCACGCCCGCGGGCGCGTCATTGACGCGTTCCTAACGGCCCCCGAACACCACCCGGAACGCCGATCGCCCCGGACCAGGCGGTCCGGGGCGATCGGCTCCGTTCGGTCAGACGGACTTGTCGGCGAGGCGGAACGTCACATCTCCCTGTTCGTCGACGCTCGCGTCGAGTGTCATCTCGTCGAGGATCGACGCGGCGTCCGGTTCGAGGTAGACACGCGCCCCCTGTTCCTCGACGACCTCGTCGCCCGCCTGGGGGCCCTCGGCCACCGCCAGGGCCAGTGTGCCCGCCTGCTCGGGCTCGGACTGCGTCGCGATCCGCAGCCCGGTCTGCGGAGAGAGCTCGGGTTGGCTTGTGACGGTACGGATCACCTGAACCGCCGAGTCGGTCAGCGTGAGCACAGTCAACAGCTCCTTCTGGTCGGGTTCGTGAGTCACACGACCGGGGCCGTGCTTGCGCCTGCCATGCCCCGCATCACGACCCGCAAACGTCGGGATTCGCCACGTAACCGGTGTAACGCTTCACGTTCGCGGCGCGAGCGCGCGCACCGCCTCCGGCAGGTCGACGCCCTCGGCGGGCAGGACGGCGAGGATCGGGGTGTCCAGCCCGGCCTCGGCGTACTCCCGGACGCGTTCCCGGCAGGCCTCCGGCGAGCCGTGCACGATCAGCTCGTCCACGACGTCGTCGGGAACGGCCGCCAGGGCCCCCTTGCGGTCGCCCTCCGCCCAGGCCTTGTTCATCGCGGCGAGCCGCTCGCCGCGGCCGAGCCACTCGTGGAAGGCCGCGTACGCGGGCACGGTCAGGTACGCGGCGATCATCCAGCGGCCGAGGGCGCGCGCCTCGTCGGCGTTCGTGGTCGGGCAGACGAAGATCCGCGCGAGCAGTTCCTTGTCCCCGCCCACCTCGGAGCGCACCTGGCGTACGTCCGCGGGCGACAGCCAGTTGGTGATCGCGGCGTCCGCCTCGCGGGCGGCGAGGCGCAGCATGCCGGGCCGCAGGGCGGCGAGTGCGATCTTCGGCGGGGTCTCCGGGACGTTGTCCAGCTTGAAGCCCTTGACGTTCAGGGCCTCGTCGGTGACCTTCTCCCCGGCCAGCGCGCGGCGCAGGAACCGGAGGGTGTCGCGCACCCGCTGGTACGGCTCGGTGAACGGGATGCCGTTCCACCGCTGCACGATCGCCGGCGAGGACGTCCCGATGCCGAGCACGAACCGGCCCGGCGCGAGGCCCGCGAGCGTCGCCGCCTGCTGGGCGAGCAGGCCGGGACCGCGGGTGTAGACCGGAACGATGGCGGGTCCCAGCCGGAGGCCGGGCGCCCACTGCGAGGCCAGGGCCAGCGGCGTGAACGCGTCGGTGCCGTTGGTCTCCGCCGACCACGCGTCGGTGTAACCGAGGTCCTCCAGCTCGGAGACGATCTTCTGGTGCCGCGCGAGCGGCACGCCGGTGAGCGGGATCGTCAGTCCCCATCGCGACATGCGGGGCCTCCTCAGGCGATCACGGGGCGGATCGTGCCGCCGCCGTCGACGACGATGGTCTGGCCGGTCATCCAGCTCGACGCGTCGCCGGCCAGGAACACGATGGCCTTGGCGATGTCCTCGGGCTCGCCGATCCGGCCGAGCGGCATGAACTTGTTGATCGCCGCCTCGTTCTCCTCCCACAGCGCCTTGGCCAGGTGGGTCCGCACCAGGCCGGGGGCGATCCCGTTGACGCGCACCTTCGGCGCCAGCTCCATGGCGAACTGCCGGGTGAGGTGGATGACGGCGGCCTTCGTCGCGTTGTAGTACCCGATGCCGTGCTCGGTCACCATGCCGCCGACCGAGGCGACGTTGACGATCGCCCCGCCGCGGTCGGCCATCGACAGCTTCCACACGAGCTGGGTCCACAGGACGATGGCGAACTGGTTGACCTCCACGGTCTTGGCCGCGCGCGAGGCGTCCAGGTCGACCATGGGGCCGTAGTACGGACTCGTGCCCGCGTTGTTGACCAGGATGTCCACGCCGCCGAACTCCTCGACGGCGGCCCCCACACAGGCCCGCGCGGCGTCCTCGTCGCCGACGTGGGCGGCCTTGGGGAGCACCCCGGCGCCCGGATGCGCGGCCCGGATCTCCGCCGCGACCTCCTCCAGCGCGTCCTGTTTGCGCGAGGACAGCACCACGTTGCACCCCTGCGCGGCGAGCGCCACCGCGGTCGCCTTGCCGATGCCGCGTGACGCGCCGGTGATCAGCGCGGTTCTGCCCGCCAGGCCGGTCTCGAGTCCCATGCTGCTCTCGCCTCTCGCTCCAGGCTTCTCATGCTGATACCCGAATCAGGTTCAGCCTAGTGACAAATGTTACGTTCCTGCCATGCGGGTGACTGGGAAGAACATCGTGATCACTGGCGCCGCGAGCGGGATCGGCGCCGCGCTGGCCCGGAGGTTCGCCGCCGAGGGCGCCGCCGGGATCTGCCTCGCCGACCTCGACGAGGACGCCGCCGCCCGAGTCGCCGCCGGGCTGGAGTGCCGTACGGTCGTACGCCGCACCGACGTGGGCGAGGAGTCCCAGGTGCGTTCCATGGTCGAGGCCGCCACCGGCGAACTGGGCCCCGTCGACCTCATGTGCTCCAACGCGGGCATCGGCACCGGGGCCGGGCTGGAGGCCACGGCCGAGCAGTGGGCGGCCGCGTGGGCGGTCAACGTCCAGGCCCACGTGTACGCCGCACGCGCCGTGCTGCCCTCGATGCTCGAACGCGGCGAAGGGTACCTGCTGCACACGTGTTCGGCGGCGGGCCTGCTGAGCCAGCCGGGCGACGCGCCGTACGCGGTGACCAAGCACGCCGCCGTGGCGTTCGCCGAGTGGCTCTCGCTGACGTACGGCGACCGGGGCATCCGGGTGAGCGCGCTCTGCCCGCAGGGGGTCCGGACGCCGCTGCTCACCGGCGGCCTCGACGGGCACCTCGCGGCCAAGGCGGTCGCCGCGGCGGGCAAGGTGCTGGAGCCCGAGGAGGTGGCCGACACGGTGATCGCCGGACTGGAGGCGGAGAAGTTCCTGATCCTGCCGCACCCGGAGGTGGCCGAGTACGTGCGCCGGAAGGCCTCCGACCACGATCGGTGGCTATCGGGTATTCGCCGGATGGTGGCCGGGATCCAGAATCGGAGTTAGTTTCTGGGCATGCCCACGGTCGAGACCGTACGCGGAGCCGTCGACGTCGCCGAGCTCGGGCCGACGCTCATGCACGAGCACGTGTTCTTCGTCGGCACGGAGTACCTGCAGAACTACGGCGCCGGCTGGTGGGACGAGGAGGAACGGGTCGCGGACGCGATCGAGCGCCTGCGGTCGGTGGCGGCCCGCGGCGTCCGTACGTTCGTGGACCCGACGGTGTGGGGCGGAGGCCGCTACATCCCGCGCATCCAGCGGATCAACGAGCAGGTCCCGGAGCTGAACATCATCGTCGCGACCGGCTACTACCACTACACCGACGCGCCGATCCAGTTCATGAACCGCGGGCCCGGGCTGATCTTCGACGCGACCCCGGACCCGCTCGCCCGGGAGTTCGTCCGCGACATCGCCGAGGGGATCGCCGACACCGGGGTCAAGGCGGCGTTCCTCAAGTGCGCCGTCGAGCACCCCGACCCGACCCCCGGCGTCGAACGCGTCTGCCGCGCCGTGGCCTACGCCCACCGCGAGACCGGCGCGCCGATCACCGTGCACACCAACGCCCACCGGCAGACCGGCCGCTGGGTCGTGGACCTGCTCCGCGCCGAGCACGCCGACCTGACCAAGGTGGTCATCGGGCACAGCGGCGACTCGGGCGACCTGGACTACCTGACGTGGCTGGCCGACACGGGCGCGCTGCTCGGCATGGACCGGTTCGGCCTCGACGCGTTCCGCACGACCCCCGAACGCGTCGAGACGATCGTGGCCCTGTGCGAGCGCGGCTACGCCGAGCGGATGGTGCTGAGCCACGACGCGATGTGCTGGATCGACTGGTTCGGCGACGACTTCACCGGGATTCGGGACCAGCTGATGCCGAACTGGCACTACGAGCACATTCACAACGACGTCCTGCCGGCCCTGCGCGAGGCCGGGGTGAGCGAGAAGGACATCGCCACGATGCTGGTGGACAACCCTCGCCGCTACTTCACCCGGTAGGCGAAGCCGCGCGTTCGAGCACGAAGCGGCGGAAGTCCTCCACCACCGGCGGGCGGGTACGCCCCTCCACCCAGACCAGGCCGATCGTCCGCCGCGCGCCCGGGATCTCGCGCTCCGCCACCCCCGTCACCGGGTCGCCGGGCGGGACCAGCGCGACGCCCAGGCCCGCCGCGACCAGGCCGCGCAGGGTCGTGGCCTCCTCGCCCTCGAAGGCGATCTCCGGCCGGATCCCGGCCTCGCGGAACAGCGCATCGGCGATGGAGCGCAGGCCGTACCCGCGCCGCATCACGATGAACGGCTCGTCCGCCACGTCGGCGAGGCTCACGCGGCGCGCCTCGGCGAGGCGGTGGCCGGCGGGCATCGCCAGGCGCAGCCGTTCGGTGGTGAGCGGATGCCAGGCCAGCCCCTCCGGGCGCGGGCTGGTGATCGCCATGTCCGCGCGGCCGTGGACGACCTCCGCCTCGAGGTGCTCGGCGCTGCCCTGGGTCAGCCGGAAGCGCACCCTCGGGTGCGCGGACCGGTAGGCGCGGAGCAGCTCCGGCACGAGCGCGGTGCCCTGCGTGTGCAGGAACGCGAGGCCGACCTCGCCATGCTCGGGGTCGGCGGCCTGGGCGAGCGCCCGCCGGGCCGCCTTCTCGGTGTCGACCAGCCGCTCGGCGTGCGCGCGGAAGATCTCGCCGTACGCGTTGAGCCGGAGCGTACGGCCCTCCCGGTCGAACAGCGGGGCGTGCAGCTCGCGTTCGAGCCGGGCAATCGCGCGGGACAGGCCCGGCTGGGAGACGCGCAGCTCCTCGGCCGCCCGCGTGACGTTGCCGATCTCCGCCACGGCGAGGAACCAGCGAACCGTCACCAGATCCATGCGTGCCAAGCATAGCTTTCCGATAAAAATTTCATTGGACGCATCAACCTTGCGTCACGCACTGTGGAAGACGTGCGCTCGTCTCCCGTCCCCGGCTCGTCCCGTCGCGACCTCGAAGATCCTCGCGAGCGGCACCGCCGCGGCTCCCCCGCGCTGCGCCGCGTCAACCTGGCGCTCTTCGTCGCCGGGCTGACGACGTTCATGTCGCTCTACTGCACCCAGGCGCTGCTGCCGGCCCTCTCCGCGTCCTTCCGCGTCTCCCCGACCACCTCCAGCCTGCTCGTCTCGCTCACCACCGGCACGCTCGCCCTGGCGGTGATCCCGGTCAGCGCGCTGTCGGAGCGATTCGGCCGGACCCGCGTCATGCTGGTCTCCTCGGCGATCGCGGCGCCGCTCGGCCTGCTGATCCCGCTGTGCCCGTCGTTCCCGGCGCTGGCCGCGGTGCGCGCCGTGCAGGGCGTCGCGCTCGCGGGCGTCCCCGCGGTCGCCATGGCGTACCTGGCGGACGAGGTCCATCCGGAGGCGCTCGGCGGCGCGATGGGCCGCTACATCGCCGGCAACACGGTCGGCGGGCTGGCCGGGCGGCTGCTGCCCGGCTTCGTCACCGATCTGGCCGGCTGGCGCTGGGGCCTGGCCGCGACCGCGCTCGCCGTCACACTGCTCACCGCGGCGTTCTGGGCCCTGCTGCCGCGCTCGCGCTTCTTCACGCCGTCGCGGCCGGGCCTCGGCGGGCCGGCGCGCCACCTGGCCGACCCCGGCATGCGCCGCCTGTACGTGGTGGGGCTCGTCCTGATGGCCATGTTCGTCACGGTCTACAACTACCTGGGGTACCGCCTGATCGCCGCCCCGTTCGGCCTGCCGGAGTCGGTCGTCGCGCTGGTGTTCCTCATGTACCTCGCGGGCACCTTCAGCTCCCCCGTCGCGGGATCGCTCGCGGACCGGATCGGACGGCGGCGGGTGCTGCTGGGCGCGTGCGCGCTCGCCGCCTGCGGCCTGCTGCTGACCCTGCCGGACTCGCTGCCGGCGGTGGGTGCCGGCCTCCTGGTCATGACCACCGGCTTCTTCGCCGCGCACACGGTCGCCAGCGGCTGGGTGGGGCGCCGCGCGACCACCGCGAAGGCCCACGCGTCCGCCCTCTACCTGTTCGCCTACTACCTCGGCAGCAGTGTCGGCGGGTCGGCCGGCGGCCTGGCGTACGAGCACGGGCACTGGTCGGCGACCGTCGTGTACGGCGTGGCGCTGCTCGCGGTCGCCCTCGTCGCGGCGCTGGGAGTGCGCGTTTCCGCCGGTGGGGACCGTGCACGAGGGCCGGTCGCCACGACCGCCGCCGCGGACCGGACGGGCGTGATGTCCATCACTCCCCCACGTCAGTAAGGCGTTGCTGACCTGGGAGAACGCGATGCCGTAGCTTTCTTCCGCATTTTTCCCGGCTCTCGTCCTTGTCGTGGGAAAATACGCGTCAGTAGGGTTCACGGACGCGATGGTGACCGCGACGGGGCGTGAAGGCCTCACGTGACCGGGCAGGTCCCCGCCGCGTCGCAGGCTCTGAGAATCGACGCGAGGTGCCCCCGCATGCGTCCCTTCCGTGAACGTAACCCGCTGCCGATGGGAATCGCCGGACTGGCGACCGTCGGCGTCGTCGCGGCGCTCGCCTTCAACCTCCAGCACTTCTCCGGGGGCACCACCTACTCCGCCGCCTTCAGCGAGGCCGCCGGGCTCAAGTCGGGCGAAGAGGTGCGCATCGCGGGTGTCAAGGTCGGCAAGGTCGAGAGCGTCGACCTCGAAGGCGACCACGTGAAGGTGAAGTTCACCAGCGGCCGGCCGTTCGGCACCGACACCCGCGCGCAGATCAAGATCAAGACCCTGCTCGGCTCGCACTACCTGGCGCTGGAGCCGAAGGGGCCCGGACACCAGTCGCCGCACCGGGAGATCCCGGTGTCGCGCACCACCGCGCCGTACGACGTGGTGCCCGCGCTCCAGGACGCCAGCGCGCAGCTCGGCAAGATCGACACCAAGCAGCTGGCCCAGTCGTTCGACACGCTGTCGCAGACGATGCAGGGGTCCTCGGAGAACGTCCGCGGCACCCTGGCCGGGCTGCAGAAGATCTCACGTGCGGTCGCCTCGCGCGACGACGAGCTGTCCGAGCTGCTCCAGCACACCAACAACGTGACCAAGCTGCTCGCCGACCGCAGCGGCGACCTGGCCACGCTCGTCAGCGACGGCGGGCTGCTGCTCCAGGAGATCAACGCGCGCCGGCAGGTGATCAGCCAGCTCCTGACCGGCACGGTGACGCTGTCCCAGCAGATCACCGGGACGATCCAGGAGAACCAGGCCACGCTCGGCCCCGCGCTCAAGAACCTCCACCGCACGGTGAACATCCTGACCCGCAACCAGGAGAACCTCGACAAGTCCTTCCAGGCGATGGGGCCGTTCATGGGCGAGGTGGCCGACTTCACCGGCACCGGCCGCTGGTTCGACGTCTACCTGCAGAACCTCATCCCGCTGCCGGCGTCGGTGAAGCTCCCCGGCGCGTCGGGCGGAAAGAGCAAGTCCGCGGCCACTCCGAGCCCGTCCACGCCGTCGAACGGGAACCCGCTGCCCATCGTCAAGTGAGCCCGGTCGTGCGCTCGATCCGATGACGCGGCACGATCGGGTTATGGACGTACGCGAGCTGACCACGCCCGATGACCTGCGCACGGCCTCGGAGGTGCTCGCCGGGATCTGGCGGCCCACCGACCCGATGCCGTACGAGATGATGCGCGTCCTCCAGCACCTGGGCGGCTATATCTCGGGCGTCTTCGAGGGCGGCGCGATGGTGGGGGCCTGCGCGGCCTTCCCGGCCGCCGACGGGAGCCTGCACTCGCACATCACCGGCGTCGCCTCCCGCGGCCGGGGCGCCGGCTTCGCGATCAAACGGCACCAGCGCGAATGGGCGCTCGCCCACGGGATACGGACGATCACCTGGACGTTCGACCCGCTGGTCCGGCGCAACGCGTACTTCAACCTGGCGAAACTGGCGGCACGGCCGACCGAGTACCTGCCGGACTTCTACGGCGAGATGCCGGACGAGCTGAACGCGGGCGATCCGAGCGACCGCCTGCTGCTCTTCTGGCACCTCGACGCTCCGGAGGTGGCCTCGGCCATGAAGGGCGATCCGCCGGCCGAGCCCCCGCCCGCCGGGGTCACGGTGCTCACCGACGACGCGGTCGGCCGCCCGGTCGAACGCTCATCGGCCGGCGCCACCCGGATCGCGGTCGGCACACCCGCGGACGTCGCCGCGCTGCGCGCCGATGACCCGCCGCTCGCCCTCGCCTGGCGGCGGGCCCAGCGGACGGCGCTCGCCGGCGCGCTGGACGCCGGGTACCACGTGATCGGGTTCAACCGGTCCGGCCACTACCTCCTGGAGGTCTCCCGATGAAGCTTTCCGGCGTCGAGCTGCGGCGGATCCGTCTCCCGCTGGTGTCGCCGTTCCGCACGTCCTTCGCGACCGAGACCGAGCGGGAGATACTGCTGGTACGTGTCGTCGGCACGGAGACCGAGGGCTGGGGCGAGTGCGTGGCCATCACCGAGCCGCTGTACTCCCCCGAGTACGTCGACGGCGCCGAGCAGGTCATCCGCGACTTCCTGGTGCCCCGGCTGCCCGCGGACGTCACCGCGGGGGCGCTCGGCCCGGCGTTCGCGCCGGTCAAGGGGCACGAGATGGCCAAGGCCGCGGTCGAGATGGCGGTGCTGGACGCGGAGCTGCGCGCCGCCGGCATGTCGTACGCGGCCTACCTCGGCGGCACGGTGGCCCGGGTGCCCGCCGGCGTGTCGGTCGGGATCATGGACTCGATCCCCGAGCTGCTGGACCACGTCGAGCGTTACCTGGCCGAGGGGTACGCGCGGATCAAGCTCAAGATCCAGCCGGGCTGGGACGTCGAGCCGGTACGCGCGGTACGCGAGCGCTTCGGCGACATCCTGCTCCAGGTCGACGCGAACACCGCGTACACGCGGGCCGACGCGCGGCACCTCGCGGAGCTGGAGCCGTTCGGGCTGCTGCTCATCGAGCAGCCGCTGCCCGAGGACGACCTGCTCGGACACGCGAAGCTCGCCGCCACCCTGACCACGCCGATCTGCCTGGACGAGTCGATCGTGTCGGCGCGTGCCGCCGCGGACGCGCTGTCGCTCGGCGCGTGCTCGATCATCAACGTCAAGGCCGGCCGGGTCGGCGGCTACCTGGAGGCGCGCCGGATCCACGACGTCTCCGTCGCGCACGGGGTGCCCGTCTGGTGCGGCGGCATGCTGGAGACCGGCCTCGGCCGCGCGGCGAACCTGGCGTTCGCCGCGATGCCCGGATGCACCCTGCCGGGCGACGTCTCCGCGTCCGAGCGCTACTACACGCGTGACATCACCGAGCCGTTCCGGCTGGTGGACGGCCTGATGACCGTGCCCTCCGGCCCCGGGCTCGGGGTGGAGCCGATCATGGACTACCTGGACGAGCTGACCGAGTCCAAGCGGTTCGTACGGCTCGGGGCTTAGCCGCGTACGGGGAGCTCGTAGACGCGGCGGACGCTGGAGTCGATGCGGGAGATGTCGGTGCCGTAGATGTGGATCGAGAGCGCGGTGATGTCGCCGGAGTTGCGCACCCGGTGGATGTCGCCGGGCGGGGCGAAGCCGCTGACGTCTCCCGGCATGTTGTCGTTCACGCCCGCGCTGAGCAGGTGGTCGCCCTCGTGGACGAACAGTTCCTCGTGCTCGACGCCTTGAAGGACGCCGAAGACGCACCAGGTCACGTGGTCGTGGATCGGCGTGATCTGGCCGGGGCGCCACACGAGGCCGACGATGGAGAACGCGCCGTCGGGCGCGGCGTACAGGGTGTGACACTGGTAGTGGTCGGGGTCGCCGAGCCGCTCCTCCGCGGTCATCACGTCGGGGGTGGGCAGGTGCCGACGCAGTTCGCCGGCGACGAGCAGCGCGGTCTCCCGCCAGCCGACGTGCCGGTCCACGGCGCCGCGCACGCCCGTCACGAGGTCCTGCAGTCCGGGCCGTACGTCTCCGCGCACCAGTGTTGCCATTTCGGCCACCTCCTTCTCGCTCCATAGTCCCTCCCGGGCCAATCATCGGTCTAATGCCAACATCGACGCAGAACGATAGATCTGGTTGATATGTTGGCTCTGTGCTGGAAGTTTCTCGACTGCGCGTGCTCGTGGCGATCGCCCGTACGGGGTCGGTGACGGCTGCGGCGAAGCAGCTGCACTACTCCCAGCCGTCGATCAGCCACCATCTCGCCCGGCTGGAGGCCGAGACCGGCGCCCAGCTCGTACGCCGCGTCGGGCGCGGCATCCGGCTGACCGAGGCCGGCCGCACCCTCGCCGAGCGCGGCGCCGAGATCCTGGGCCGCCTGGACGCCGCCGAGGCCGAGCTCTCCGCGCACGTGGGCCTGAGCCAGGGCCGGGTACGGCTGGCCGCGTTCCCGTCGGCGCTGGGCACGTTCGTGCCGCGGGCGGCGGCGCTGCTGGCCGACCGCCATCCCGGCCTGCGGGTGAGCCTGAGCGAGGCCGAGCCGCCGGAGGCGATCCGCATGCTGCGCGCCGGCTACGTCGACGTCGCCGTGATCTTCCGCTACGACCGGGAGAACGAGGACGACGGCATCACGGCCCGCCGGCTGCTGGACGAGCCGAGCTACCTGGTCACGGCGGAGGAGACCACCCCCGACCTGACGGCCCACGCGGACGCGGAGTGGATCGCCGGCTGCGACCGCTGCCGCACACACCTGCTCGCCATGTGCGCGCGGGCGGGCTTCACCCCACGGGTGTCGTTCACGACGGACGACTTCGTGGCCGTCCAGGCGATGGTCGCCGCGGGCCTGGGCGTGACGGCCCTGCCGGGCCTGCCGCTGCTGGCCGCCCGCAACGAGGCGGTGCACACGGCCGTGCTGCCCGACGCGACCCGCCACGTGCTGGCCGCGACATACGGCGAGCCGCCCGAGCCCCCGGCCACCGCCGCCCTGCTCGACGCGTTGGCCGAGGCGGGCGCGACGACCGGCGAGTTCCACTCCGTCTGACCCCGCTCGCCGCGCCGGCGGTCAGCGAGCGCCGACGCCCGTGAGCGGGGGATTCAGGCGGGCGAAGCCCTCCTGTCGCTCGTAGGGGAAGTACGGGTACGGAGCGGGCGTCGCGCCGGCCCGGTCCAGGCGGGCCACCTGGTCCGGGGTCAGCGACCAGCCGGCGGCGCCGAGGTTCTGGCGCAGCTGGTGCTCGTCGCGGGCGCCGATGAGGACCGACGCCACGGTCGGGCGCTGGAGCAGCCAGTTGATGGCGATCTGCGGGATCGCCCGGCCGGTCTCCTCGGCGATCTCGTCGAGCGCGTCGACGACGGCGTACAGCCGCTCCTCGTCCACGGGCGGGCCGAAGGCGGCCGTACGGTGCAGGCGGCTGCCCGCCGGCAGCGGGCGGCCCCGGCGGACCTTGCCGGTCAGCCGGCCCCAGCCGAGCGGGCTCCACACGACCGCCCCGACGCCCTCCCGCAGGCCGAGCGGCATCAGCTCCCACTCGTAGTCGCGACCGACCAGCGAGTAGTAGACCTGGTGGGCGGCGTAGCGGGGGTGGCCGTCGCGGTCCGCGACCGCGAGCGACTTCATCAGCTGCCAGCCGGAGAAGTTGGACACGCCCGTGTATCGGATCTTGCCCGCGCGTACGAGGTCGTCCAGCGTGGCGAGCACCTCCTCGATCGGGGTGCCGGCGTCGAAGGCGTGCAGCTGGAACAGGTCGATGTGGTCCGTACCGAGCCGGCGCAGCGCGTCCTCGCAGGCCTTGATCAGACGGGAGCGCGACGTGCCGGCGTCGTACGGGCCATCCCCCATCGGCAGGCCGGTCTTGGTGGAGATGATCACCTGGTCGCGGCGGCCCTTGATCGCCGCGCCGAGCACCTCTTCCGATGCGCCGTCGGAGTAGACGTCCGCGGTGTCGAACATCGTGACGCCCGCGTCGAGGCAGATGTCCACGAGCCGCCGCGCCTCCCGCGCGTCCGTGTCGCCCCAGTTGCCGAACAGCTCGCCCCGGCCGCCGAACGTGCCCGCGCCGAAGCTCAGCGCGGGCACCTGGAGCCCGGACGCGCCCAGCCGTCGATAGTCCATGCCGACGCTCCTTAATGGTTCTGTAGTTCCGTTAGTGTCGGGACAGTAGCACGACAGGGACGCTTAATGGAACTATGGACCCGTTATGGAGGAACCTGGCTCGATCCGCCCCGGCGGCCGTACGGCACGCGTCCGGGCGGCGGTGCTGCGCGCGGCCGGCGACGCCCTGGCCGAGCGCGGCTTCGCCCATCTCGACCTGACCGACGTCGCCCGCCGCGCCGAGGTCGGCAAGACCACCGTCTACCGCCGCTGGGGCACGGTGACCGGCCTGGTCGCCGACCTGCTCACCGACATGGCCGAACAGTCGCTCCCCCGCGCGCGGACGGGTTCGCTGGAGGACGACCTGCGGGCGAACGCCCGCCTCGTCCGAAAGACGCTGGCCGACCCGCGCCAGGGCGCCCTGTTCGGCGCGATCATCGCGGCCGCCACCTCCGACACCCGTACGGCCGAGGCCCTGCACCGGTTCTACGCCCGGCGCATCCGCGAATGGGTCCCATGCGTGGAGGAGGCGATCGACCGCGGCGAGCTCCCGAAGGGCACCGACGCCGAGGAGGTCGTCCGGGCGGTGTCGGCCCCGCTGTACTACCGCTTCCTGGCCAGCGGCGACCCGCTGGACGAAGCCACGGCCGACCGCGCGGCGAAAGCGGCCACGGCCGCGGCCCGGGCAGGCGCGTACATCAAGGACGAGTAAGCGCGTCCGACTCTCTGAACGATGTCGGTGACCGCGGCATCGTCGCCACGCTCGGTGGTCGTCAGCGGGTGTATCTGCGGGTGCGGTAGCGCAGGCCGGACTTCGAGAGTTGCCAGCCCTGGTCCTCGGTGACCTTCCAAGCCGGATCCAGTGGCGGGGCGTACGTGTCGCCGGCCACCGGCGTGTCGACTTCGGTCACCCAGAGCATCGTGGCGTGTCCCAGGGCGGCGCGGTAGATCTCCCCGCCGCCCATCACCCAGCACTCCGTGGCGGCGGCCGGCTCCGGCGACTCGGCCGCGAGTTCCAGGGCCTCGGCGACGGACCCCGCGCGCTCCGCGCCTTCGGCCGTCCAGTGCGGGTCGCGGGTCACCACGATGTTGCGCCTGCCGGGGAGCGGGCGGAAGCGCGGAGGCAGAGAATCCCAGGTCCGGCGCCCCATCACCACGGGATGGCCGAGGGTGACGGCCTTGAAGTGCGCCACGTCCTCGGGCAGCCGCCACGGGATCGCGTTGTCCGCCCCGATCACGCCATCGAGGGTCTGTGCCCAGATCAGCCCGACGTTCATTTGAATCCTCCGAGGAGACCCCGCCGTTCAGGGCGGGGAGGAATCGGACCCCTGCGGAGCAGGGCATGGGTAGCCGGATCGCCGTCACGGCGATCCGGCATCCAGTCCCCGAAAACCCGCAGACGGTCACACTCTGACGCGCTAGTTTGCGGACTGTGACCATCCCCCGTGTGAAGCGTGCTTTCAAGTACCGCTTCTATCCCACCGATGCGCAGGCAGCGACACTGACCCTCGCCAAGATGGCAGAGCCGCTGGGCATCGTCTGGTCGAGGCCTCTTCCGGAGGGCGTGAAGCCTTCGACGGTGACGGTGTCCCAGGATGCGGCGGGGCGCTGGTTCGTGTCCCTGCTGTGCGAAGACCCCGACATCCAGCCGCTCCCCGGCAACGGCAACGCGGTCGGGGTCGATGCCGAGCTGGTACATCTGCTGACCCTGTCCACCGGCGAGAAGATCACCAACCCCCGGCACGAACGCCGGGACCGCAAGCGCCTGGCCAAGGCGCAACGGGAACTGTCCCGCAAGACCAAAGGGGATGGTTCCAACCGGGCCAAGGCCCGGCGTAAGGTCGCCCGGATCCACGCACGGATCACCGACCGGCGCCGCGACACGCTGCACAAGCTCACCACTCGACTCGTTCGTGAGAACCAAACGATCGTGATCGAGGACCTGACCGTTGAGAACATGCTGAAAAACGGCCATCTGGCCCGCACCATCGCCGATGCCGCATGGAGCGAGTTCCGCAGCATGCTCGAGTACAAAGCGCGATGGTATGGCCGCGAGGTCATCGTGGTCGACCGCTGGTTCCCCTCCTCCAAACTGTGCTCGGCCTGCGGAACCGTGGCCGAGGCGATGGCCCTCAACGTCCGTTCCTGGACGTGCGGCTGCGGCACGACCCATGACCGGGACGTGAACGCGGCGAAGAACCTTCTGGCCGCCGGACTGGCGGTGTCGGCCTGTGGAGCCGGTGTAAGACCTCGGGCGGGGCTCCTCCCGCTCGGGGCTGTCGGCACTGAAGCAGGAAACCCTGCGGCGTGAGCCGTAGGAATCCCCTCGTTCAGAGGGGGAGGAAGTCAAACCGCGACCGGGGCCTTGATGGCCGGGTGGTGCCGGTAGTCGAGCACTTCCACATCGGAGTAGGCGTAGTCGAAGAGCGAGTCGGCCTGGCGTAGACGCAGCCGGGGGAAGTCGAACGGCGTGCGCGAGAGTTGCTCGGTCACCTGCTCGACGTGGTTGTCATAGATGTGGCAGTCGCCGCCCGTCCAGATGAAGTCGCCGGGCGTGAGGCCGACCTGCTGCGCCACCATGTGCGTGAGCAGGGCGTAGCCGGCGATGTTGAACGGGACGCCGAGGAACAGGTCCGCGCTGCGCTGGTACAGCTGGCAGGACAGCCTGCCGTCGGCGACGTAGAACTGGAACAGCACGTGGCACGGCGCGAGTGCCATCTTGGTCAGCTCGGCGACGTTCCAGGCGGAGACGAGCATCCGGCGGGAGTCCGGGTCGCGGCGCAGAGTGTCGAGGACCTCGCTGATCTGGTCGATGTGCCGGCCGTCCGGAGTGGGCCAGCTGCGCCACTGCGCGCCGTAGACCGGGCCGAGTTCGCCGTTCGCATCGGCCCATTCGTCCCAGATGGTGACGCCGTGCTCCTGGAGCCAGCGGACGTTCGACTCGCCCCGCAGGAACCACAGCAGTTCGTACACGATGGACTTCAGGTGCACCTTCTTGGTGGTGATCAGCGGGAACCCCTGCGACAGGTCGTAGCGCAGTTGGTGCCCGAACACACTCCGGGTGCCCGTGCCCGTCCGGTCGGCTTTGGCCGTCCCGGAGGTGAGTACCAGCCTCAACAGGTCTTCGTACTGGGTGTCCGCCACAACCGCCGAGTCTACGGCCGGACGCCGGAGCACACGCGCCGAGCGGTCCCCGCAACGCCGTCGTCGCGGATCAGCTCACGCGCCCGTGAAGTTCGGGGGGCGCTTCTCGCGGAAGGCGCGGGTGCCCTCCTTGGCGTCCTCGGAGGCGAAGACCGGCCAGCCGATCTCGTCGGAGATCTTCAGGGCCGCGTCCTCGTCGAGCCCCTCCGTGCGGCGGTGGGTCCGCAGGATCGCCTGGACGGACAGCGGGCCGCAGGCGGCGATCTGGTCCGCCGCCTCGCGGGCCGCCGTCAGGGCCTCCCCGTCCGGCACCACCCGCGTGATCAGGCCCATCCGCAGGGCCTCCTGCGGGGTCACCGGGCGGCCCGTCAGCAGGATGTCCATCGCGAACGTGTACGGGATCTGCCGCGGCAGCCGCACCGCCGAGCCGCCCATCGGGAACAGGCCGCGCTTCGCCTCGAACAGGCCCAGCGTCGCGCTCTCGGCGACCACGCGGATGTCGGTGCCGAGCAGCAGTTCGGTGCCGCCGGCCACCGCGTAGCCCTCGATCGCGCTGATCAGGGGCTTGCCCGGCCGGGTGTCGCGGAGCAGTCCCTTCCAGTGGAAGTCGGTCAGTTCGGCGGCGCGGCGCCGGACCCGCTCGTCCGCCGACGGCTCGCCCATCGCCTTCAGGTCGGCGCCCGCGCAGAAGTGGCCCTCCGCGCCGGTCAGGATGCCCACCCGTACGTCGTCGGTGGCGTCGATGTAGGCCCAGGCGTCGGCCATCCCCACGAGCATGTCGGTGCTCAGCGCGTTGCGCGCCTCCGGCCGGCGCATCGTCACCGTGACCACGTGTCCCTCGCGTTCGACGACGCAGTGCGCGGTGCTGATCGGCAGCGGCTCGGCCATGACCGCCTCCTCAAGGACCGGTAACGAGAACGGATTCTAGTGTTGAGATCACGCATCGAACAGGGGTTGTCGCCCAAAACGAGAACATGATTCACTGCGGTTCAGGGCACCTCCGTACGCGAGAAGCAGGAGGGATTCGATGGGCTCGCTGGGCTTTTGGCGGCTGGCCGCGAACGACCCCGGCCGGGTCGCGGCGGTCGATCCGGACGGCACCACCTACACGGCCGGTGAGCTCCTCGCACGCTCCAACCGCCTCGTCCACGGCCTGCGCGACCTCGGCCTGCGGCCCGGCGACGGCATCTGCGGCCTGGTGCCCAACGGCGTCGACGGGCTGGTCCTCTACCTCGCCGCGCTCCAGGCCGGCTGGTACTACACCCCGATCAACTGGCACCTGACCGGTCCCGAGATCGCCTACATCGTCGCCGACAGCGAGGCCAAGGCCTTCTTCGTGCACGAGCGCTACGCCGCCCAGGGCGTCCCCGGCGCGGCGGAGACCGACGAGCGGCGCCGGTTCGCGATCGCGGGTGAGCTGCCGGGGTTCCGGCCGCTGGACGACCTGGTCGACGGGCGGCCCGACACGCTGCCGGACGAGCGTACGGCCGGTGCGACCATGCACTACACCTCCGGCACCACCGGACGGCCCAAGGGCGTACGCCGGGCACTGTCGGGCATCGACCCCGACGACTCGGCCGAGCTGATGACGTTCCTGCTGACGTTCTTCGGCTTCACCCCGGGCCCGCCCAACGCCCACCTGGTGACCTCGCCGAGCTACCACACGGCGGTGACCCAGTTCGGCGGCTCGGCGCTGCACATGGGCCACACGCTCGTCTACATGGACCAGTGGGACGCCGAGGAGACGCTCCGGCTCATCGAGCGGTACCGGATCACCAACACCCATATGGTGCCGACCCACTTCAAGCGGCTCCTCACGCTCCCTCGCGAAGTGCGGGAGCGCTACGACGTGTCCTCCATGCGCTGGGCGATCCACGCCGCCGCGCCCTGCCCGGTGCCGATCAAGCAGGCGATGCTCGACTGGTGGGGCGACTGCATCTGGGAGTACTACGCCGCCACGGAGGGCGGCGGCACCATCGCGAGCCCGCAGGACTGGCGGGAGCATCCGGGCACGGTCGGCAAGGCGTGGCCGATCAGCGAGCTGCTGATCGTGGACGACGACGGCGCCGAGGTGCCCGCCGGAACGCCCGGGACGATCTACATGAAGATGGCCGGGATCGAGTTCGAGTACAAGGGCGACGAGGAGAAGACCAAGGCCTCCCGGCTCAAGGACCATTTCACCGTCGGCGACATCGGTTACCTCACCGAGGACGGCTTCCTGTTCCTGTCCGACCGCAAGGCCGACCTGATCATCTCCGGCGGGGCGAACATCTACCCGGCCGAGATCGAGAACGAGATCATGGTCCACCCGAAGGTCGCCGACGTCGCGGTCTTCGGCATCCCCGACGAGGACTGGGGAGAGCAGATCAAGGCCGTGGTCGAGCCGGCCGCGGGCGTACCGCCCGGCCCGGAGCTGGCGGAGGAGATCCTCGCCTCGCTCGACGGACGGCTGGCCCGGATGAAGTGGCCAAAGTCGTTCGACTTCGTCGAGCACATGCCGCGCGAACCCAACGGCAAGCTCCTCAAACGCCGCCTCCGCGATCCTTATTGGAAGGGCCATGAACACGCGATTTGACTCGCTCACAGCGGATCACGCGCTGGAGTTCCCCGGTGGCTACACGCGCTCCGTCGGGCCGGTGATCGGGCGGTTCCTCACCGAACTGCGCGACGGGCGGCTCGTCGGCGTCCGTACGGCCGACGGCAGGGTGCTGTTCCCGCCCGTGGAGTACGACACCGACGGCACGCCGGTCACCGGGGAGTTCGTCGACGTCGGGCCCGAGTGCGTGGTCGGCGCGTACGCCTGGGTGTCTCGTCCGCGCCCGGGCCATCCGCTCGACCGGCCGTTCGCGTGGGCACTGATCACCCCCGACGGCGCGGACACCGCGATGCTGCACGTCCTGGACCTCGGCGTCTTCGAACCCGGGGCGAAGCCCCCGAAGACGCTGCGCGCCGGGCTGCGCGTGCGCCCGAAGTGGCGGGCGGAGCGCACCGGCACGGTCGGCGACATCGAGGCCTTCCGGCCCGACGTGACGATGATCAACGCTCCGGTCCGCGCGGACTACCGGCTGAGCGCGGGCCGGGCGCTGAGCCGGTTCCTCGGCGGCGTCGCCGAGGGGCGGCTGCTGGGTCACCGCTGCGGGGTCTGCGGCAAGGTCTACGTGCCGATGAAGGGGATGTGCCCGGTCGACGGCGTACCGACCACCGAGGAGGTGGAGGTGCCCGACACCGGCACGGTCACGACCTTCGCGGTCAACAACATCCCCGACCCGCGCGCGCCCGACGTGCCGTTCGTGTCGGCGTACGTCCTTCTCGACGGCTCCGACATCGCGATGGTCGCGCTGGTGGCGGGCGTACCGGCCGATCAGGTCCGGATGGGCATGCGGGTACGCGCCGCGTGGCGCCCGCGCGAGGAGTGGGGTCAGACGATGGCCAACATCAAGTGGTTCGAACCCACCGGCGAACCCGACGTCCCCTTCGACGACATGAAGGACCACCTATGAACGACATCGCGGTGGTGGCGTTCGCGCAGACCGAGCACCAGGGCGAGGACTCCGGGCTGTCGGAGGTCGAGATGCTCGCCCCGGTCATCACCGAGGTGAAGCAGAGCACCGGCCTGACCCGGTTCGGCTTCACCTGTTCCGGGTCGCTCGACTATCTCGCCGGGGCGCCGTTCTCGTTCGTCTCGGCGCTCGACGCGGTCGGCGCGTGGCCGCCGATCTCCGAGAGCCACGTCGAGATGGACGCCGCCTGGGCCCTGTACGAGGCGTGGGTGCGGCTGCGGCACGGCGACATCGACACCGCGCTCGTGTACGGGTTCGGCAAGTCCACCCAGGTCGTACGGGAGGACGGCGAGTCCGGCCTGCCGGAGCTGATGACGCTCCAGCTCGACCCGTACTACCTGGCGCCGCTCGGACCCGACCAGACCTCCCTGGCCGCGCTCCAGGCGCGGGCGTACCTCGACGCCGGGCACAAGGAGGACGACCTGCGCGCCGTCGCCGTACGCTCGCGTGCCGCCGGGCGCGCCAACCCGTACGCGCTCGACCTGGCCGAACCGGGTGAGGAGGAGTACGAGGTGGCGCCGCTGCGTCCGTCGGACTGCCCGCCGGTGACCGACGGCGCGGCCGCGATCGTGCTGGCCACCGGCGACCGGGCCCGTGAGCTGTGCGAACGGCCCGCCTGGATCCGCGGGATCGACCACCGTACGGACGCGCACGCGTTCGGCGCCCGCGACCTGGCCCGGTCGGAGTCGGCCGCGCTCGCCGGGGAGAAGGCCGGCGCCCGCGACGTCGAGGTGGCCGAGCTGCACGCGCGGTTCAGCCACGAGGAGCTGATCCTGCGCGACGCGCTCGGCCTCGGTGACGACGTGCGCGTCAACCCGTCGGGCGGGCCGCTGGCCGCCGACCCGGTGATGGCGACGGGCCTGATCCGCGTCGGCGAGGCGGCGGCCCGGATCCGCAGCGGCGAGGCGGGCCGGGTCCTGGCCCACGCGTCGCACGGCCCCTGCCTGCAGTCGAACCTCGTGTGCGTGATGGAGGCGTAGAACCATGGGTGAGGCGTGCGCCGTGATCGGCGTCGGGCAGACCGAGTACCGGTCGCGGCGTCAGGACGTCTCGATGGCCGGGCTCGTACGCGAGGCGGCGCTGCGGGCGCTGGAGGACGCCGGGCTGACGTTCGGCGACATCGACGCCGTCGTGGTCGGCAAGGCGCCCGACCTGTTCGAGGGCGTGATGATGCCGGAGTCCTACCTCGCGGACGCCCTCGGCGCGCGGGGCAAGCCGATGATGCGCGTGCACACGGCGGGCTCGGTCGGCGGGTCCACCGCGCTGGTCGCGGCCGGGCTGGTCCAGGGCGGGGTGCACGACCGGGTGCTCGTCGTCGCGTGGGAGAAGCAGTCGGAGTCCAACGCCACCTGGGCGCTGTCGACGCATCCGCCGCTGACGCCGTCGATCGTCGTGGGCGCCGGCGGCTACTTCGCGCCGCACATCCGCGCGTACATGCGGCGCACCGGCGCGCCCGCCCACATCGGCACGCTCGTCGCGGTCAAGGACCGGCGGAACGCGCTGAAGAACCCGTACGCGCATCTGCGCATCCCCGGCATCTCGCGCGAGATGGTCGAGTCGACGCCGATGCTGTGGGAGCCGATCCGTTACCTGGAGACGTGCCCGTCCAGCGACGGGGCCGCCGCGATGGTGCTGGCCTCCGCGGACGCGGCGCGCCGCGCGCCGAACCCGCCCGCGTGGGTGCACGGCGGGTCGATGCGGTCCGAGCCGATCTTCTTCGCCGGACGCGACACGGTGAACCCGCGGGCCGGCCGGGACTGCGCGGCCGACGTGTACGCCCAGGCCGGCATCACCGACCCGCGGAACGAGCTGGACTGCGCCGAGGTGTACGTCCCGTTCTCCTGGTACGAGCCGATGTGGTTGGAGAACCTCGGCTTCTGCGGCGAGGGCGAGGGCTGGAAGCTGACCGAGGCCGGCGCGACCGCGCTCGACGGCGACATCCCCTGGAACGCCTCCGGCGGCGTACTGTCCTCCAACCCGATCGGCGCGTCGGGACTGATCCGGTTCGCCGAGGCGGCGCAGCAGGTGCGCGGGCTCGCCGGCGAGCACCAGGTGGACGGCGCGCGGCGGGCGCTCGGCCACGCGTACGGCGGCGGCGCGCAGTTCTACGCCATGTGGGTGGTCGGGTCGGACCGGCCCTGAGCGATCGGCGGAGGGACGCGATGGAGTTCAACCACGCCGACCTGTTCGAGGGGGTCGCCGACGCGATCGGGGGCCGTACCGCACTGGTCGCCTCCGGTACGGACGGCATCGTCCGCCTGACCTACGCCGAACTGGACGCGCACGCCAACCGGCTGGCCCACCACCTCGCGGAGGCGGGCGTCGGCCCGGCCGACCACGTCGGCGTCCACCTGTACAACGGGCTGGAGTACGTCGCGACGGTGCTGGCGGCGCTGAAGATCCGTGCCGTGCCGGTCAACGTCAACTACCGGTACGTCGCGGCGGAGCTGGCGTACCTCTACCGCGACGCATCGCTCGTGGCGCTGGTCTACGACGCGGCCTTCGAGGAGAGGGTGACCGCCGCCGCGCCGGAGGCCCCGACGCTGCGGCACCGCGTGGTCTGCGGCGGATCGTCGCCGTCGGCGGTCGGGTACGCGGACGCGCTGTCGTCGTCTTCCGCCTCGCGCGACTTTCCGGCGCGCAGCGGCGACGACCTCTACATCATCTACACCGGCGGCACGACGGGGATGCCGAAGGGCGTGATGTGGCGGTGCGAGGACCTGTTCATGGCGTTCGGCGGCGGCAACCCGTACGGGGAGCCGCGTGCGACGCCGCAGGAGGTGATCGACGCGGCGTGCGCCTCGGGCGGCGTGACGATGATGACGACCGCGCCCCTCATGCACGGCGCGGCCCAGATGACGATGTTCCTGACCTGGTGGATGGGCGGGACGATGGTCTTCAACCGCCGGTTCACCGCCGCGGAGACGCTGCGGACCATCGAGCGGGAGAAGGTCGTCACGGTCGGCATCACCGGCGACGCGATGGGCCGGCCGCTCGCCGAGGAGATCGCCACGGGCGCGTACGACCTTTCGTCGCTGGCGGCCATCAGCTCGACCGGCGCGATCCTGTCCGGGGCCGTACGGGAGCGGCTGCAGGCACTGCTGCCCCAGGTGATGATCATCGACAGTTTCGGCTCGTCGGAGTCGGGCTACACGGCCTCGGGGGTGGAGGGCTCCACGCCGGAGTCGGGCCTGCGGTACCGGCCGAACAACGCGCATATTCAGGTGCTGGACGAGAGTCTGCGTCCGGTCACGCCCGGTTCCGGCGTCATCGGCCAGGTGGCCAAGAGCGGCCCGATCGCCCTGGGATACTGGAAGGACCCGGAGAAGACGGCGCGGACGTTCGTGGAGATCGACGGCACGCGCTGGCTGCTGACCGGCGACATCGCCACGGTCGCGGCCGACGGGACGATCTCGATCTTCGGGCGGGGGTCGCAGTGCGTCAACACGGGCGGTGAGAAGGTCTTCCCCGAGGAGGTCGAGGCGGTGCTGAAGGGCCACCCGTCGGTCTTCGACGCGGTGGTCACCGGGATACCGGACGACCGTTTCGGCGAACGCGTGGCCGCCGTGGTCCAGCCGTACGACGAGGCGCCGGCGGCGGCGGACCTGGACGCCCACTGCCGCGCCCGGCTGTCGGGCTACAAGGTCCCCCGCACGTACGCTTTCGTGGAGCGGATCGAACGCTCCCCGGCGGGCAAGGCCGACTACCGCTGGGCCCGGAAGACCGCCCAAGAGGCGTGACCGCGAGCGGATGGGATCCATGGACGGCTTCGGCCGGAGACTTCGCGCGACACGGGCGTTCGCGGCGGAACGCGGCTGGACCTTCGCCGCCTCGGGCCGGGAAGAAGACGCGCTCCTCGATCGGCTGCGTGGCGAGCCGTTCCACCTGCCCGGGCGGCCTCCGGACGCGTTCCCGTACCCGGTGCTCGGCCGTCACCGGCACCGGCTGTCGGACGTGATGCGCGGCGCCTACCGCGACCGGTCCGCGGTCGTCTTCGCCTACACGCGTGAGCAGGAGATCCTCGACGACGGCTTCGGGCGCCGTGGCCGGGAGAACTCCGGCCACTGGGTCGCCGCCCTGCTGGACCTGCCGGCTCCGGTGCCGCGTCTCCAGGTGACGCCTCGCACGCCGGTGCCACCCGCGCGGCCGGGTGTCACGATCGGCGATCCGCGCGTGGACGGGCGGTTCCACGTCCACGCCGACGACCCGGCGTGGGCGGGTGGGGCCCTGCGCGACCTGGCCGCGGTTCTGCTCGACGGGCCCGCCCTGGCGTGGCGCATCTCGGGTACGGCCATCCTGACGTGGGCCCCGGCGCTGCTGACGCCCGGCGTTCCGCTCGACCAGGTCGACGCCACGCTGGACCGGCTGGCCACGATCGCCGGGCGCCTTGTGTCTCTGGTCTGACGGGCACGCTCAGGCGGCGGTCGCCTCCGCGGCGCGGGCCTCCCAGACGAGGCCGAGCTTCGGCTCGTCGTCCGGGGCGTCGGCGTCCTTCGGGAGGCTCCAGATCACCTCGTACGTCACCGTGTGGTCGTGGCGGTCGCCGTGGCCGGTCCACCGGCCGATGCCCTGGTCGTAACACGTCCGGCCGGTGAAGTCGGCCAGGGTTCCGGTGAAGACGGGGAACGGCATGAGGGACGGGGTGCTCTCGAAGATCGAAAGGCGCAGCCGCTGGGCGAGGGGGCCGGTCGCGTCGCCCTGGGAGTACATGGCGACGCCGGCGTCGGCGGGGCCGTTGAACGTGACGGAGACGGAGACGGTGCCACGTGCGCCGGGTTCGACGCCGTGCAGGGGCAGCCAGGTGGCGGACGTCACATCGTCGGTGAGGAGGATGGCTGGGGTCATGCGCACCTCGATTCAGTTAGGCAGCCTAATTAACATAACCGCCGCTGACCTGCTGTTATTCCATCAACAGGGCGACGGAAGTGGGGTCAGAGGCCGGTGTGGCGGTGCGACTCCCCGTGCCGGCACGGTCACGCGCGGCGGCCTCCGCGCCGGTAGACTCGGAACCAGAACACTCTCTATCTCCGAGAGATGAACCCTGCGGAGGTGGGTCCCATGACGGCGCCCGACCGGGCGCGGCTCATCGAAGAGCTGGGCCACCAAGCACGCGTCCGCACCCTGTGGACGGTTCTGCTCCACAACGCCATCGCCAGCAGGTCGGGGACCAACGTCACCGACATGCAGTGCATCAACCTGCTCCAGCTGCGCGGCCCGATGACGCCGGGCCAGCTCGCGGACGCGATATTCCTCACCACGGGCGGCGCGATCACGGCGGTGATCGACCGGCTGGAGAAGGCCGGCATGGTGCGCCGCCGCCGCGACGAGGAGGACCGCCGCCGGGTCATCGTGGAGGCGACCGAGGGCGCCCCGACGGTCGAGCTGAGCGAACGGTTCGCGCCGGTGGCCGAGGCGTACGGCAAGCTCCTCGACGGCTACACCGACGAGCAGCTCACGGTGATCCTCGACTACCTGAGCCGTACGAACGAGGCGGCCCCGGAGATCATCGAGCGGGTCAGGCAGCTCGGCTGACCGCGCTCGAGGACCGAGGCACCAAGACCCTCACGGAGTGCCTTGTCGCGGAATCTTCCACATTTGTGTCAGATACCGCTATTTACCCTCGCCTGAACGGAACAGCCGCTGTTAGCTTCGGGGGCCATGACCGCCCTTGACGATTTCATCGACGCACTGCCGAAAGTGGAACTTCACGTTCACCTGGTCGGTTCCGCCTCACTGCCGACCGTGCTCGAGCTGGCCAACCGGCACACCGGGCACACGGTCCCGACCGAGGAGGAGGCGCTGCGGAACTTCTATGAGTTCCGCGACTTCCCGCACTTCGCCGAGGTCTACCTCGCCGTCAACGGCCTCATCCGCGAGCCGGAGGACGTCGCCGCGCTCGTCGTCGGCGCGGCCCGCGACCTCGCCGCGCAGAACGTCCGTTACGTCGAACTGACCGTCACGCCGCACACGCACGTCGTCATGATGGGGATGCCGGCACCCGCGGTCACCGAGGCGCTGGACGTCGCCGCCCGCGAGGTCGCGGACCTGATCGAGGTCGCGTACGTCTTCGACATCCCCGGCGAGTTCGGCGACGAGGCGGCCCGCGCGACGATCGACCACGCGCTCAGCCACCCGCCGCGCAGCCTCGTCGGCTTCGGGATCGGCGGCATCGAGCAGGACCGGATCGGCCACGAGGAGGCGATCCGCGACGCGTTCCGCGCGGCCGTCGCGGCGGGCCTGCACAGCGTGCCGCACGCGGGCGAGATGAGCGGGCCGGAGACGATCTGGGAGGCGATCCGCGAGCTGCGCGCCGAGCGGATCGGCCACGGCATCCGCTGCGTGGACGACCCGGAGCTGATGGCCTACCTGCGCGAGACGCAGCTGCCGCTGGAGGTCTGCCCGACCTCGAACGTCTGCACGCGGCAGGTGCCCTCCATCGCCGCGCACCCGCTGCCCCGGCTGCTGGAGGACGGCCTGTACGTCACGCTGAACAGCGACGACCCGCCGATGTTCAACACGACGCTGACGAATGAGTACCGCGTCGCAGCGCGCGACCTCGGCCTCGGCGCGGACGGCGTCGCCGAACTGGCCCGCAACGGCATTCGCGCGTCGTTCCTCCCCGAAAGCCGTAAGCAGGCGCTCCTCGCCGAGCTCGACGCCGTACGTCCCGCCGGGCCGGTCGAGACGGGCTGACGGCCCGGAGCGGCATGTGCCCCGCCGCGAGTATCTCGCGTCAAATCGGACAGTCGCAGGTCAGTCTTCAGCGAGCGCGCCGAGGCGTTCCATCGTCTCGATGTACTCCTCGACCATCTCGTAGATGACCCGCGAGACCGGCTTGACCTGGTTCATGGTGCCGACGATCTGGCCGACCGGGAAGGTCGTCAGCTCGCCGGCGCCGGCGCGGTTGATGCGCTGGAGCGCGTCGGAGATCAGCATGAACTGCATCGGCATCGGGAGCGTGCCGGGCGACTCGGGCGCCTCCCACGCGTCGGTCCACGCGGTCTTGAGCATCCGCGCCGGCTTCCCCGTCCAGGATCGCGAGCGTACGGTGTCGCGGGAGGTCGCGGCGAGGAGCCGGTCGCGCGACGCCTCCGGGGTGTCGGCCTCCTCGACGGTGAGCCACATCGAGCCGGTCCACACGCCGTCGGCGCCGAGCGCCATTCCGGCGGCCATCTGGCGGCCCCGGCCGATGCCGCCCGCGGCGAGCACCATCGTGTCCGGGCCGACGGCGTCGACCACCTCGGGGATCAGCACCATCGTGGAGATCTCGCCCGTGTGGCCGCCGGCCTCGGTGCCCTGGGCGACGATGACGTCGACGCCGACGTCGACCTGCTTGCGCGCGTGGCGGGCGCTGCTGGCCAGGCCGGCGACGGTCACGCCGTGCCGGTGCGCCTCCTCGACGACGTCCGCCGGAGGTGGGCCCAGGGCGCTCGCGAGCAGCGCGATCGGATGCTTCAACGCCACTTCGACCTGGGGGCGGGCCGTGGCGTCGGTCCAGCCGAGCAGGTAGCGCCCGGCGCTCTCCTCGGTGAGCGGGGCGATGCCGTGCCGTTCGAGCAGCTCGTTCACGAACCGCCGGTGCTCGTCGGGGATCATGCCCTGCAGCCCGCTGAGGATCTCGCCCGCGTCGCCGAGGCCGGCGCCCTCGTACTTGGCCGGCATGACGACGTCTACGCCGTACGGCCGGCCGCCGGCGTGCTCGTCGATCCAGGCCAGCTCGGTCTCGAGCTCGTCCGGAGTGAAGTAGAGGGCGCCGAGGACGCCCATGCCGCCCGCGCGGCTCACCGCCGCGACCACGTCGCGGCAGTGACTGAACGCGAAGATCGGGTACTCGATGCCGAAGAGTTCCGTGGCTCGTGTCCGCACGTCTTCGACAATACACACAAAACTGTAACGTGTTCTAGTTCCAAGTACGGGCAGCCAGGACGCGCGCACCGACGGTAGGTGGAACACGTACCAGATTCCCCGTATGAGGCGACCCCAACTCGAGGTGTTGACGGCGGTATGCCCGGTTGTTAACTTTCGCGCCTGGGCTCACGCTGAGAGTGCAGCGTCCGGAGGGCCGACGCGCATGACCGAAGCGATCGGAGCGGTCCGCGGGAGAACCGGCCCGCCAACGGCGGCGGGATCGGTCGGCGGGCCCTCGGCGCATGCCCTCGTGGACCGCGGGCCGTTACTCGCGGAGGCCCGTGCGCAGCTCGCGACCGGCGGCAGCGTGCTGCTGACCGGTCCGGCGGGCATCGGGAAGTCTACGCTGCTGTCCGCGCTGGCCGCCGAGGTCACCGGCCACCGGATCCTGCGCTGCGCGCTGTCGGAGACCGAGCGCCACCTGCCCTTCCTCGGCCTCATCGACCTGCTGGCCGGCACCGGCGACGAGATCCTCCACGCACTGCCCGCGCCCCAGCGCGCCGCCCTGGAGTCCGCGCTGCTCCGGCGCAGCGACCCGGTCGGCGAGCGCGACGGGCTCGGCCTCCGGATGGCCGTGCTGGCCACCTTCCGCGCCCTGTGCGCGAGCGACCCGGTGCTGATCGTGGTCGACGACGCCCAGTGGCTCGACGCGCCCAGCGCCGAGTTGCTGGCGTTCATCGCGCGCCGCGCCCGCGGGATGCCGCTGCGGGCCCTGGTCGGGCAGCGCTCCGGAGCGGGCGGCACCCGGCTGTGTCCCCCGCCGGTCCGCACGTTCGACGTGCCGCCGATGACCGCCGCCGAGATCACCCGGCTGCTCGGCGAGCGCGAACTGCCCCGTGCCGTGCTGGCGAAGGTTCACCGCGCCAGCGGCGGCAACCCGTTCTTCGCCGTCGAGCTGGGCCGCGCGCTCGCCGAACACGACGGCCCGCTGGACCCGGCGGCGCCGCTGCCCGTACCCGACAGCCTGCGCTCCCTCATGCTCGGCCGGCTGCTGGCCCTGTCGGCCGGGGCCCGGCGCACCCTGCTCACCGCCTGCGCGGTGGCCCGCCCCACCCTCGCCCTGCTGCGCGGCGCCGGATGCCCCGGCGCCGACGCGGACCTCGCCGAGGCGCGGGAGGCCGGCATCGTCGCGCCGGGAGAGGGCATCCGGTTCACGCATCCCCTGCTGGCCGACGTCCTGTACGCCGAGGCTCCCGAACGCGACCGGCTCGCCGTGCACGCGGCACTGGCCGACGTCGTCACCGACCCGGTCGAGCGGGCCCGCCACCTGGCCCTCGTCTCTCCCGGCCGCGACGCGGAGGTGGCCGCCACGCTGGGCGAGGCCGCCGCGGCCGCCCGGCGGCGGGGCGCCCCCGCGGCGGCGGCACGGCTCGGCCTGCTGGCCGCCGACCGCACCACACGGGCTGAGGAGGAGACCGGACTGCGGCTCACGGCCGCCGAGGACGCCCTGGCCGCGGGCGAGTACGCGCTGGCCCGCGGCATCGCCGAGGAGGTGCTCGCACACGCCTCGATCCCGGCGGAGCGCGTACGGGCCTGGATCGTGCTGCTCGACTCCGGCGGCCAGGCGCTCGCCGAACTGGACGACGTCTTCCCCCGCGCGCTCGCGGACGCCCGCGACGACCCCGCGCTGCTCGCCCCGCTGCACTACCGGCTCGCCTGGCGGGCGTGGCTGGTGAAGGGATCGGCGGCGCGGGCCCGCGACGAGGCGGCCACCGCGGCCCGGCTCGCCGCCGAGGCGGGCGACCGCCGTACCGAGGTGCTGGCGCTGACCAAGCAGGCGCTCGCGGAGTTCGGCACCGGACGGCCGGCGGCCGAACGCACCCTCGAACGCGCGCTCGCCGGCCCGCAGGACCCGGCCATCCGGTTCGACCACAACGGCCCGGTGTACCTGCGCCACCGGCACCACCTTCTGCACGACCGGGTGGAGGAGGCGCGGGCCGAGCTCCGCTCGCTGACGTACGCGGTACGGCAGCGGGGCGCGGTGGAGAGCCTGTTCATGTGCCTGTACGGGTCCTCGCAGGTGGAGATCTTCCGTGGCCGCTGCGACCGGGCGCTGGACCTGGCCGAGCAGTGCCTGCGGCTCGCCGAGGACAGCGAGCTGAGCCGGGGGCCGGCCTGGTGTGCGGTGGCCTTCGCCGAGGCGGCCGGCGGTTCGCTCGACCGCGCGCTGAACGCGGCCGAGCGCGGCGTCGCGCACAACGAGGACGACGGCGACCTGCTGTTCCTGCCGCACTCGCTGCACGCGGCCGGGCACATCCGGCTGCTGCGCGGCGACGCGGCCGGAGCAGCCGAGGTGTTGCGCCGCGTACGCCGGCTGGAGCGCACGCAGGGCCTGGTCGAGCCGGCGATGCGCCGCTGGCACGCCGACCTGGCGGAGGCTCTCGTCGCGACCGGCGCGGCCGATGAGGCGGCCGAATTGATCGAGGAGACCAGGCGCAACGCCGTACGCCTCGGCCGCCGCGGCGTGCTGGCGGTGCTGGAGCGCGCGTCGGCCCTGGTGACGGCGGCACGCGGCGACCTGGAGGGCGCGGCCGAGGGCCTGACCCGCGCCGTGGACGCACTGGCCGCCTCACCGTATCCGCTGGAGGAGGGCCGGACCCGCCTCGAACTCGGCCGCCTGCGCACCCGGATGAACGACCCGGCGACCGCCCGCGAGTCGCTGCGCGCGGCCCACCGGATCTTCTCCCGCACGAAAGCCGCGCCCTGGGTCGCGGCCGTCGCCGCCGAACTGGACCACCTGGACGTGGGCGTACGCAGGACGACGGGCGAGACCGACCCGCTGCGCACGCTGACCGGCGTCGAACGCCGCGTGGCGGTCCTGGTCGCCGACGGCGCCACCAACCGCGAAATCGCAGCCCGCCTGTTCGTGAGCGTGAAGACCGTCGAAGCCGCCCTCACCCGAACATACCGCAAACTGAACATCCGCTCCCGCGTCGACCTCGCCCGCCTCGCCACCTCACTTTCATCTGAGGCCGGCCAAGACGTGCACCTGGATCGGCGAGCATTTCGGGGCATCTGACACGGTGTCCAGCTACCGAGCGATGTTCGAACGGCGCGACGGCCTTGCCCCGCGGTGGCCGCGCCACTAGTCGGCTTCCCGCGGATCGTTTCGATGTGTCAAGACCATCCCATGGAATCGGCTATTAAGTGACTCCTGCCGTTTAGGACGGAGAGCGGGCAGGGAACGGGGGTAGCTGTACAGGTCCGTCGACCGGAGGGCTGCCATGCCGGGTACTGCCGGTGGTCACACTTCCCGCGAACCGATCACATCGGGCTTGTTGTCATTCGCCGGTTTTCTCATTGGGATAGTAGGCTTCTTTAACATAGTGGATGGCCTTACCTCCTTGAATAAGAGGAGCCTCTATCTGGTCCCATCGAGCAAGCTACTCATCTTTAATTTCACCGCCTGGGGCTGGATCTGGATCATTGTGGGAATCTTGCAGATCTTCGTTGGTGCTTCGATCTTTGCAAGACGAACGTGGGCGAGAACGGCAGGAATCGCACTCATGCTGCTTGCCGTCGCCGGTCAATTCACCTTTATGAACGCATTCCCACTGTGGTCGATAGTCATCATCACCGTGTCTCTTGTGGCTATCTACCTATTGATGGTTCCGACGCCAGGTTCGCTCGCGCACTGACCGGAATGTCAGCAGAGTATCGACACTCGACCGCCCCAAATATGGTTCGAAATAGGCCCGGGACAGATGAACAGCTGAACATGTGCCCCGGTGATCCTGATCGGCTCCGCTGCGGACTTGACTTCCAGGCCAGCGGCATTTTTCTCATATCAACGTAGCTACGGGCTGATGCGCCGGATGCTGCTCAAGCACACCAGACTTCGCAGCCGGGGTGCGCGCTGACGGCCCGCAGCGCACCACGGCCCGGTGCCGCCGATCCAGGCCGTGTACGTGTCGTTCAGGTGCCTGCGAACCTCCGCGATGCGGACCTTCGCCACATCCGCCGTGCCGCGTGCCGCGAACGCTTCGACGATGTCGGCGCTCAGGGCGGCTTTGCGCAGGGCGGTGCCCAGCTTGTTCTGCGCGTCCGTCAGGTCGGCCGGGGAGACGCCCTGCCGCTTGAACCCACCGGGGTCGAGGTCGCTCCGCAGCCGCCACTCGGTGGAGTGGACGGTGAACTGCGTCTTGGACTTCTGGTCGTCGGTGAGACCGGCGAGGAACGCCTTCGCCGCCGCGCGCGGCGGTCCCCCCTGCGTCCCTCCGACCCTGTCCGCATCTCGGTCATCGTCGCTGGCCCCTTCCCGGAATGTCGTGAGGCTCCGGCACGGTGCGGCGCGCTGAATTCTGCGGCCGTCGTCGACGAAAGGACGGTCAGACCCAGATCGCGCACCGGAGCCCGTCGCTGAAGACCTCCGGAATGTCCGGAAGGCTCTCGGCCTCGCCCTCCAGCACGCGCCGTGCCGTCCAGGCGGCCGCGGCGGCGTCGAGGACGTCATCGACCTTGGCCGCCGCGCCCGCCGGTCCGAGGTCGCCGGTGAGGACGATGCCGGCGTCGGTCAGCAACCGCCGGCGGGTCTCCGCGCCCGCCCACGTCGTCTTGCGCGGCAGCGGGCGGCGGTTCGCCATACGGGCGAAACACACCTCGGGATGGACCTCGACGACCCGGAAGGGCGCCCGCCTCACCCATCGGTCGACCTCGCGGATCCTGGTCCGCAGCGCGAACGCCTGCGCCGACACGCCCGCTCCGGCCAGGCCGCGGTTGACGCGCACCGCCTCCGGGTGCGTTGTCGCCTCGATGGCGGCCCGTACGGGCGTCATGAACACCGAGGCCCTCCGCGCACCGACGTACGCCCGCGCCAGCAGGTCCGCCTGCCGCGGCCCGTGGTCGGCCAGCCCGATGGGCATGTCGACACCCACCACCGCGACCGGCCCGTCCTGAACCACGCTCGCGAGAAGACGGTCGATGTCGGCACCGAAGTACGCGGCGGGAGGACCGTCGCCAAGGACCACGCCCACCCATCCGGACGCACACACGTCTGCCCCGAGTACCCGCCGCTCGGCCATACCGCCGACCACCTCCCTGAACCCGGCCGGTCAGCCGCCGGAGACGGCGCGGTGGTGAGGGAGCCCCTCACCTTGCCAAGCCCAACGAGCCGAGGGCCTCGCCGACACGGCGACGGGTCTCGGTCGGCGCCCCTAGGGATATCCCTACGGCTCGCGGTTGGGCCTTCACCGCTTCGGCCTTCGTACGGAGACTCCTGCCCAGGAGGCGGCGAACGGCGTCACTTCGCCGAGATCCGGAAGGAGGCTCGCCGCCGGAACACGCCCGCCGGATGCCGGAACGCGCGCCGGGGCCGGCGAGCGGTGTCCGGGTCGCCGCCGCGGTGCCCGCTCCCTGGACCTCCCCCGCCAAGGCCCTCCGGAGCGGGCGGCACGCCCGCCAGGCCCCCGCGACCACGGCCGTCCCGTCCCCCGGGGCGGTCTCCGGCCCTGTCCTTTCCGCCGGCCCGCTACCGCGGGCCCGTCGCTCAACGGCGAAAGGAACCCTCCGCCCATGTCCAGACCACGCATCGCGACGGTGTCGGCGACCGCCGTACTCGCCGTCGTGGCCGCGCTGACGGTGACCCCGTCCGCCGGCGCATCACCGCAGCGCCCCGCCGCCCCCAAGCCCACCGCGAACGCGGGGCGCTCGGCGTTCACCCCGGACGACTTCACCACCGACCCGCCCGCGAGCACGCGCAAGCGGGCGATCGCCGACGCGCGCAAGGCGCTCTCGGCGCACAAGGGCACCGCCCACGTGAAGGCCGGTGACGCGTTCACGCCGCGTACGGTCGTCGTCGCCGGGAACGGCGCCGCCGACGTCCGCTTCGACCGGACCTTCCACGGGCTGCCCGTGTACGGCGGCGACCTGATCGTCCACCTCAAGCCGGGTGGCTCCTACCGCGCGCTGAACATCGCGACGCCCGCCGCCTCGGTGTCCACCACCCCGAAGATCGCCGCGTCGGCGGCCGCGAGCACGTCCCGCGCGCGCCTGCGCGGCACGGTGACCTCGGTCGGCAAGCCGCACCTCGCGGTCTGGGCCACCGGGCGGTCCTCCCAGCTCGTCTGGGAGACCGTCGTACGCGGCGTGCGCGCCGACCAGACGCCGAGCGTCCTGCACGTCCTGGTCGACGCGTTCAAGGGCAAGGTCGTGACCCAGCGGGACGAGGTCGACACCCTGCTCTCCCCCGCCCAGGAGAAGGCCGCCGCCGCGCGGAAGAGCGTCACGCCGCTCGTCGCCGGCACGGGCAACTCGATCTACAGCGGTACGGTGCCGATCGACCTCACCCAGTCGGGCGGCACGTACCAGATGAGGGACCCGTCGCACGGCAACGGGTACACCACGAACCTGAACCACGCCACGAGCGGCACCGGGACGATCTTCAGCAACTCCACCGGGACGTTCGGCAACGGCAGCAACAGCGACGCGGCGTCGGCCGGCGTCGACGCGCACTTCGGCGCCGCGGAGACGTTCGACTACTACAAGAACGTGCACGGCCGCAACGGCATCTTCGGCAACGGCGCGGGCGTGCCGTCGCGGACGCACTACGGCAACAGCTACGTCAACGCCTTCTGGGACGGCTCGCAGATGACGTACGGCGACGGCTCGGGCAACGCCCGTCCGCTCGTCGAGATCGACGTCGCCGGGCACGAGATGAGCCACGGCGTCAGCGGCGCCCTCACCGGCTGGGACGAGACCGGCGAGACCGGCGGCATGAACGAGGGCACCAGCGACATCTTCGGCACGATGGTGGAGTTCTACGCGAACAACTCCCACGACACGCCCGACTACACCATGGGCGAGCTGATCAACATCAACGGTGACGGCACGCCGCTGCGCTACATGTACAACCCGTCGCTCGACGGCGCGTCGCCGAACTGCTACACGAGCGGCAACGGCTCGCTGGACCCGCACTACTCCCTCGGCCCGCTGGCGCACTGGTTCTTCCTGCTGGCCGTCGGCAGCGGCAACCACGGGTACGGCAACAGCCCGACCTGCAACAGCTCCACGGTCACCGGCATCGGCAACGACAAGGCCGCCAAGATCTGGTACCGCGCGCTCGCCTCGTACGCGAGCAGCGGCGAGAACTACGCCCGCGCGCGCACCGACTCGCTGAAGGCCGCCGCCGACCTGTACGGCACCCACTGCACCGAGTACGACACGGTGAACGCCGCCTGGGCGGCCGTCAGCGTCACCGGCACCGACCCGGTCCCCGGCACCTGCCCCGGCCAGCCCGGCAGCCCGTCGGTGACCAACCCCGGCAACCAGACGACCACCGTCGGCACGGCCGTCAGCCTGCAGATCCAGGCGAGCGACCCGAACGGCCAGACCCTGACCTACAGCGCCACGGGCCTGCCCGCCGGCCTGTCGGTCAACGCCTCGACCGGCCTGATCTCCGGCACGCCGACCACGACCGGCACCTCATCGGTGACGGTGACCGCGAAGAACACCGCGAACGCGACCGGCTCGACGACGTTCACCTGGACGGTGAGCCCGGTCGGCGGCGGATGCTCCTCGACCGGCGACAAGGTGAGCAACGGCGGCTTCGAGTCCGGCACGTCACCGTGGACGACCACGTCCGGGGTCGTCTCGACCAACGGCAGCGGTGAGAGCGCCCACTCCGGCACGCACTTCGCCTGGTTCGACGGCTACGGCACCACCCACACCGACACCGCCACCCAGTCGATCAGCATCCCCTCCGGGTGCCACGCCTCCCTCACCTTCTACCTCCACATCGACACCAGTGAGAGCGGGTCCACCGCCTACGACAAGTTCACCGTCAAGATCGGCGGCACGACCCTCGCCACCTACAGCAACGCCAACGCCGCCTCCGGCTACACGGCCAGGACCTTCGACGTGTCCTCCTACGCCGGCCAGACGGTCACGTTGTCGTTCAGCGGCACCGAGGACGCCTACCTGCAGACCAGCTTCGTCCTCGACGACGTCGCGGTGAACGCGTCCTGACCCGTACGGCCTGAAGGGCCCTGGACGAACGACCCGGTGAGCCGCGCGCGAGCCGCCGCGCGGCTCGCCGGGCCTTCTCCCCCGGCGAACGCCGCGCCGTGGGTGCCGACCCCTTGCGCGGCTGGTTTTGTCGTGGACACCTGCTGTAATCGTCTGGTGCCTCCACGTGACAATGCTCGTCACCCCAGGCCCTTGCATCCTCGGGAGTACTTGATGAGAACGAAGATCGCGATCGTCGCCGCCGTGGTGGCGGCGACGGCGCCGCTCGTCGCCGCGCGGGCGGCGAGCGCCACGCACCAGGCCGCCGATTCGACCCGTACGCCGGAGTCGCCGTCGTACACGGTCAGCCTGACCAGCAACGCCACCGGCGGCACGTGGACCGGGCACGAGTCGGTGACCTTCACCAACGCCTCCGCCACGCCGCTGACCGAGGTCTACCTGCGGCTGTGGGACAACTACCACGGCAGCTGCCCGTCGACGCCGGTCACGGTGACGAACGTGACGGGCGGCACGGCGGGCGCGCCGGAGGTCGGCTGCACCGCGCTGAAGGTCACCCTGCCCGCGCCGCTCCCCCAGGGCGCGTCGGGCACGGTGGGCTTCGACCTGAGCATCGTCGTGCCGAGCGGCGCCGACCGGTTCGGCCACGACGGGGCTTACTACTTCCTCGGCAACGCGCTGCCGGTGCTCGCGGTACGCGACGCGTCGGGCTGGCACCTGGACCCGTACACGAACCACGGCGAGTCCTTCTACTCGCTCGCGAGCGACTGGACCGTCACGCTCGACCACCCGACCTCGCTGAAGGTTCCGGCGACGGGCACCTCCACGGACCGGGCCGGCGCCTCGGGGCGTACGGTGACGACCGCGACCGCCGCGAAGGTGCGTGACTTCGCCTGGGCGGCCGGACCCTTCGCGGCGACGTCGGGCACCTCACCGGGCGGCGTGAAGGTCAACGTGTACCGGGTGAGCGGCATCTCCGCCGGCTCGGCGACGTCGATGCTGAACACGGCCACGGCGGCGCTGGACGCGCACGCGCAGCGGTTCGGCGCCTACCCGTACGGCGAGGCCGACGTCGTGCTCGACAACAACTTCTGGTTCGGCGGCATGGAGTATCCCGGCTTCGTGCTGGATCTGGTCGGCTCGACCTCGCTGGCGCACGAGCTGGCCCACCAGTGGTGGTACGGCATCGTGGGCGACGACGAGTACAACAGCCCCTGGCTGGACGAGTCCTTCGCCGACTACGCCACCGACCTGTACGAGGGCAAGACCGGCAGCGGCTGCTGGAACAGCGTGTCCTGGGCGTCGTCGGACGAGAAGATCACCAACTCGATGGCGTACTGGGACGCCCACCCCGGCCGGTACGCCATGGTCGTGTACGGCTACGGCAAGTGCGCGCTGCACGACCTGAGCCGGGTGCTCGGCACCACGGCCATGACCAGGCTGACGCACGACTACGCCCGGTCGCACTGGTACGGCGTCTCGACGACCGCGGAGTTCAAGGCTGCGGCGCAGGCGCTGACCACGACCGACCTGACGTCCTTCTGGAGCCGGCACCGCATCGATGGCTGACCGATCGTCGTGGGCGGATGTCACCGAAGCGCGTCCGCGCCGGCTCAGCGGGCGGCACAGCTCTCCCTGCGCCAGGCGACCCACTGGCTCGGCTTCTGGTCGGCGACCGTCCAGCCGTCCGGATGGCCGGGCCACGTGGATGAGGCGGCACCGCCCGGCCAAGCGGTAAGCACGGTACAGGTCTGAGCGCGCGGGGCCGCGGAATTCAACCATCCGACCGTCGTCCACCCGACGCGGTAGCGCAGCTTCATGACGGTCCACCAACGGAGATCACGGGCGACCTCCACCCCGCCCTTCCCGCTCAAGGCGTGGCGGAGGTCGCCCGCGGGGCGGACGAAAGTTGCGCGCGTGTGCAGAATGAATCCTCCGTTCACGAGGAGAAGCAGCGCCACCACGAGGATGGGCAGCCTGCGGAGCAGGATCATGCCGCCGAAGAGCGCGCCCGCGACGAGGCCTGCGGTGAGCATGTCGAGAGAGCGCCAGTTCCCGGTCAGGTAGGAGGTCTCGGGAAAGTCGAAGCCGATGAAGGTGTACTCGTGCAGCCGCGGCCCCGCATACGTCGTGACGGCGAGCGCGGCCCCGGCCAGGACTCCGACCGTGGCCGGGACCGCGGTGATCATTGTGCGGCGGCCGGCCCGGACCAGCGTCCCGGCTCCGGCGAGCGACAACGGGATCGCCACGCAGGCGAGATAGCGGCCGTAGGCGTAGTTGCCGATCCGGTGCTCGTCCGGCAGTGCCGCCGTCGTGGCCAGCGCGATGCCCGCCGTGACGGCGATGGCGGCGGCCGCCACCAGCCGCAGCGATCGATCGGCGCGCGGGGAGAGCAGCCGCGCGACGGTCGCCACCAGCCCCAGACCGGCGAGTCCGTAGGTCGCGACGATGAGGTACCACACCTGGCCGCAGGCACCCGAGAGGGTGCGGAGCAGTCCGTCGGCGGAGGTGAGCCGGGACCACAGCACGGCGCTCAGGTCGAGTGACCCGTCAGGCCACATCGCGTGGAGGAGCAAGGCGTTCAGCCGGCTCGCGCCGACGTAGCCGACGGCCGCGACACCGATCCCGACCATGGTGCGCCGACGCGGCACCCACCCGCGGACCAGCAGGAAACCGAGCACTCCGGCGTGTACGAGCAGAATCACGGTGCCCCGGGCATGCACCGCGTACGCATAGGCGGCGGCCAGGCTCGCCACGGATCCGGCCAGGCGGCCGCCCGTGTCGGCGAACCGCATCAGCGCCAGCAGCCAGCAGGCGACGATGGCGGGCAGGATGGCGTCGGCCAGCGCCCATGCACCGAAGAACACGTTCGCCGGCAGCAACGCCACGGCGAACGCGATCCCGAAGGCGGTGGCCGGGCGCAGCCCCAGCCGTCGCGAGATCGCCAGCGACAGCGGGAAGACCGCCGCGCCGATGACCGCGCCGATCATCAGCACCAGCCGGTACGCGGTCGTGGGGTCCGCGGTGACCCAGTAGACCGGGCTGAGGAGAAGCGGGTATCCACCCTGGTAGAACGTCGAATACGACATGTCTCCACCCGGACCGCCGGCCAGCCGGCGCGCGGCCAGCAGATAACCCGCCTCATCGGGAAAGGCCGCAGGCGCATGCGCGTGCCAGGACGTCCACACCCGGAGGACCACCTGGGCGAGCCAGCCCAGCAGGACGAGCCACGTGGCTTTGCTCCGACGGCTCCGGCCGCCGTCCTTCGCGGCAGAGGAGACGGCTGGAGGGACCAGGGCGACAGGCCCGGTGATTTGAATGGCCACGGGCCGAAAGTTCAGCCAATCGCCGATAATCCGGTCATAACCAGATCTGGTTACGCCCGCGTTATCCCTCCCGAGGCATCCTGGGCGGCCAGGTCGTTCAGGAGGGGCAGTGCGGGTACTGATCGCCGAGGACGAGCGCATGCTCGCCGAATCGATCGCCGAGGGTTTGCGCGCCGCGGCTCTGGCCGTGGACATCGCCTATGACGGCGGGGCGGCGCTGGAGCGGCTCGGGGTGAACGACTATGACGTGCTCATCCTCGATCGGGACCTGCCGGTCGTGCACGGTGACGAGGTGTGCCGGCACCTGGCCGGCTCGGGGACGCTCGTGCGGGTGTTGATGCTCACCGCCGCGACCGACGTGCGCTCGCGCGTTTCGGGCCTGATGATGGGCGCCGACGACTATCTGACGAAGCCGTTCGCCTTCGAGGAACTCCTCGCCCGCGTACACGCGCTGGGCCGCAGGTCCCGGCCCGCCGATCCGCCGAAGCTGGAGCGGATGGGGGTGCTGCTCGACCAGGCCCACCGCCAGGTCTTCCGGGACGGCCGGTACGTACCCCTGGCCCGCAAGGAGTTCGGCGTGCTCGCCGAGCTGCTCCGGGCGAACGGCGCGGTGGTCCCGGCCGAGAACCTGCTGGAGAAGGTGTGGGATGAGCACACCGATCCGTTCACGAACACGGTGCGGGTAACGGTGATGAAGCTGCGCCGCAAGCTCGGCGACCCTCCGATCATCGAGACCGTCCCGGGAGTGGGGTACCGAATTCGATGAAGCTGACGATCCGCCTGCGCGTCGCGCTGCTCTGCGGTGGTCTTTCCCTCCTCTGGGGCGCCGTCCTTCTCCTCGTCGTTCACCTGCTGCTGCGGAGCCACCTACGGAGCGAGACCGAGGCGCTGATCCGCGCAGCAGACGAGAACACAGGCGTGGGAAGCCAGGGGTGGCTCAGCGGTACCGCCCATCACGCCGCCGACACCACCATGGATTCACTGTTGCTCTGGGGCGTCATAACGGTCGTGCTGGTCAGCGGGGCGGCGGGCTGGTTCGGCTGGCTGGCGGCGGGCTGGGTGCTGCGGTCGCTGAATCGCGTGACCGAGACGGCCAGGCGGGTGGCGCAGAGCCACGACCTGACCGAACGCATCGACTACACGGGCCCGCCCGATACCGTGCGCGAGCTCGCCGACATCTTCGACACGATGGTCGGGCGCCTGGCCCGTGCGTTCGACGGTCAGCGCCGCTTCGTCGCGAACGCCTCCCATGAACTGCGGACGCCCCTCGCCATCAACCGGACCCTGGTGGACGTGGCGGTCCGCCGCGCCGACGCGACCGAGGAGATGAAGCGGCTCGGCGAGTCACTGCTGGTGGTCAACACCCGGCACGAACGGCTGATCGACGGGCTGCTCGCCCTCGCCGAAGGCGAGCAGACGGTCCTCGACCGTCGTCCGCTCGACCTGACCGACGTGGTCGAACACGTCCTCGACCAGGTCACCGACGAGGCCGAAGAGCAGACCGTGACGCTCCACCGGCTGATGGACACGGCGCCGACCGCGGGAGACGCGATACTGCTGGAACGGATCGCACAGAACCTCGTGGAGAACGCGATCCGGCACAACCACAGCGGCGGCGAGGTCTGGGTGACGACCCGGCAGCGCGGTGACCTGGCCGAGCTGGTGGTGGCCAACACCGGGCTGGCCGTGCCGCCGTACGAGATCGAGACGATCTTCGAACCTTTCCGGCGGCTGCACGCGGACCGGCTGCGCTCCGATCGGGGCAGCGGCCTGGGCCTGTCGATCGTGCGGGCCATCGTGGACGCTCACAGCGGAACGATCACCGCCCGTCCACGTGAGGAGGGCGGACTGACGATCACCGTCGAACTCCCCGCGGCCTGAGCCACTCCCTATGATCATTGAAGTGGATTTCGACGGACTGATCAGTGATCTGGCGTCGCCGGACAAGGCGATCTGGAGACCGGCCTGGGACCGCTTCAAAGAGCTCGGTGACGCCGGGGTTCCCGCGTTGATGGCGGAGCTCCTCGATGAGGAGTCGCCGCTCGACTGGGCCCAGGCGGGCTTTCTGCTGAGAGAGCTGGGCGACGCGGCGTTCTGCGCGATCCGTGACGCGGTCGCCGCCGACCTGCCGCAGGAGCCGGCCCGGCGGGCTCGGTGGACGTTCGGCGGTTTCTTCGGCGAGCACTGGGACCGTCTCATCGAGTCGCTCGAGCATCCCTCGGCCGACGTGCGGGAGTGCGCGGCCCTCTGCCTGCAGAGAATGAGAGCCGAGGCGCTCCCGGCGACCGGCGCGCTGATCCGGCTGCTCGGCGACCCCGACCCGGACGTGCGGCAACGAGCGATCTGGGCGCTGGAAGAGCTGGGCCCCGGGACGCTGGACGCGTTGCGGAAGGTGCGCGAGTCCGGACCGGGCGCCTGTCGCGCGAACGCCTTCAGCGCGATCATGAACATCGGCGGGCCCGAGGCCCTGTCCGAGAAGGACCGGGCACTGTGGCGACGCCACCTCGGGGCGAAGGCCGCCGCCGACCGTCCCCAGGAGATCTGGGAGAACAGCTGCATCGCGGTTCCGGGCGGTGACCAGCAGGCCGTTCTGGAGCTCCTGGACTTCTCCGACCCGAGCCCGATGTACTTCGACCTGGGCCTGGCCGTCGCGAGTGGCTCGTGGTGGACGGTGCCGAAGGTCGAGCACGAGCAGCGGGCCGAGGCGTTCGTCACGCCGGAGGTCGACGGCTGGACTCTCATCGTCAGCGGCTGGTGCTACCCGGCGTGGGACGACGAGTGGTACGCCCGGACGCGCGACGTCATGCGGCGGCTGAGCGGGCGGTTCGGCGTCGCGTGGGGGTTCGCCGGACGCGGCTACGGCGGTACGGCGGCGTGGGCATGCGCGAAGAACGGCGACCTCATCTGGGAACGAGAGGTCACCGACGACGACGAATGGGGCGACACCGACCCCACCGAGGGCATCGACACGGATGAGCCGCTCGGCATCGACCCCACCGAACTGAGCGAGAAGACCCCCATGCGCGGCACGGGCCTGCGCGCACTGACCCCGTACGGCCGCGACGCTCCAGTGATCACAGAGTGAAGCATCGTCGGCGAACGCCTCCGGGCCAGCCCGGACCTGCTCGCCGAGTTGCGGCGTGACCTGGCGTCCAGGCATGTGTGGGACAACGCGCTCGTGGCGCTTCTCCGCAGTCTTCATGGTCGCGCGAAGACCGCCATCGTCAGCAACGCATGGCCGAACATGCGCACCAGGATCACGGAGGCCGGGCTGACGGGTGTCGTTGACGAGGTCGTCCTCTCCTGCGTGGTGGGCTATGCCAAGCCCGACGCCCGGATCTACACGGTCGCTCTCGAACGCCTCACGGCGGGACCCGGCGACGTCCTGTTCATCGACGACGCTCACGGCAACGTCACCGCCGCGGAGGCGCTCGGTATGACCGGCCACCTTCACACCGGCAACGCCGGCACCATCGCCCGGATCGAGGACTTTCTCATCGACGACTGATCCTCTGCGGTCGGCCAGGTCAGGAGGACGGTTCCCGGTCGGGCGGCTGCTCACCGGAGGGCCGGGGGCCCTCAGCGCTCTCCCCCGCCGCACCGCCCGGCGCGGGCTCGCGGCGGCCGGTGACGGCGAGAGCCAGGCCGACGACGAGCAGGACGATGCCGAGGGCGCCGCCGCCGTACGGGAGCCAGGCCTTGACCAGCGCGACCTTGTACGCCTGGCCGCCGGAGAGGTCGACGAGGTCCCGCTGGCTCTCCGGGACCATCTTCAGGTCCAGGTCCGCGACGGTGAGGCGGTCGACGCCGTCGCTGGTGCGCAGTGTCTGGGTGACCTTCTGTTCCTGGTTGACCGGGGCGCCCGTGCGCGGGTCGACCCAGACCGTGGTGGTCGCCTGGTAGACGCGATTCACCATCACCGCGTTGTTCTTCTTGTCATAGCCCGGCAGCCGCGCGACCTGCTTGGCCGGCAGGCCGAGCAGCGAGGCGGGCACACCCGGCTTTATCGTGTCGGTGACGGTCGGCGGAATCTGCTGCACGAAGCGATACGTCGTGATGCCGTGGACCTTTTCCTCGCCCTCATAAGTCATCGGCCAGGTGCGCTTCGTACTGATGTCGAAATAGGGATAGGTTTTGCGCTTCACGCCAATCGGCCAGAAGAGGCCGACGCCCGACTGGCGCACGTTGGAGTCGCCGTTCACCGCGGCTCCCCGGCCGTTGCGCATCCCGGCGGTGCGGCGGTCGAACACGGCGCGCTGGGTCTGTGTCTCGATCTTCGCGTTGTTGGTCGGGTCCTCGATGGAGGTGAAGGAGTCCCAGACGGCGATCTTTCCGTCACCAGCGCGGACGTCGCCTCGCGTGGTGTTGGTCGCGGTGACGGTGGCGCCCTTCTGGACCCGCCATTTGGAGGTGTCCAGATACGTGGCGTTGTCGGCGCGGAGCGTGGTCTTCTCGTACACGTTCAGTGGCGCCGCGACGACCTGCCGCGCGACATAGAAGCGCACCAGCGGGGCGAGTGCGAGGAAGAACGCTCCGGCCCCGATCAAGATCAAGCCCACCTTGCGCCGCACCGCGCACCTCCCAAGGGGAAATGCCTGAATCATAGGGGAATGTGATATTTGTCGCCGGGTGGGGCGATCTTTGTGACGATCATGTTACCTGTGCGTAGGCTTGCCTTTTCCCGGCCCGGAGGTGGTCCGTGACAGCTCCCGCACCGTCCGCGACCGGCGTGCGCGCTGCCGGCCGTAGCGGGCCGCAGGAGCACTACGACGCGCTGGACGGCGTACGCGCGGTCGCGGCGTTCGGGGTGCTCGTGCTGCACATCGGGGCCGACACCGGCGGCACGCTCAAGCACGACGCCAAGGCGTGGCTGCTGTCCGGCGGCGCGATCGCGGTCACGGTCTTCTTCACGCTGTCCGGGCTGCTGCTCTACCGCCCGTGGGCGACGCGGACGCTGGCCGCCGACGGCCGGGTCGACCTCGGCGGGTACTACCGGCGCCGGGCGCTGCGCATCCTGCCCGCGTACTGGGTGCTCGTGCTGTACGTGATGATCGTCTACCTGAGCGCCCACCTCGGCGACGCGTGGACCTGGCTGCGGCTGCTGACGCTCACCTACACCTACGACCCGCACCCGTGGTGGGGCAACAGCCTCGGGCCGGAGGGCCTGTGGCAGATCTGGAGCCTCACCGTCGAGGTCGCCTGGTACGTCCTGCTGCCGGTGACCGCCGCGATCCTCGGGTGGTACGCCCGGCTCCGCGAGCGCGGCGCGCCCGACACCGACCGGCGGGCCCGGCGCCTGCTCTGGGCGATCGCCGCGTACGCCGCGCTGTCGCTCGTCTATTCGATCCTCATGTTCCACCCGTCCTACCGGCCGCTGCTCGGTGCCTGGCTGCCGCGTTACTTCGCGTGGTTCGCGATCGGCATGGCCCTGTCGGTCGTGTCGGTCTGGGCCCGCACCGGCTCGGCGCGCGCGGCGCGGTTCGCCCGCACCGTCGCGCGGTCGTGGGGCACGTGCTGGCTCACCGCGGCGGTGCTGTACGGCATCGCCGCGTCACCGCTCTCCGGGCCGGCCGACCTCACCACCATCGACACCGTCTGGACGTCGGAGTTCCGGGTCGTGCTGTACGGGCTGGTCGCCGTCTTCGCCGTCGGCCCGGTCGCCCTCGCCCCCGCCGGCGAGCCCGTCATGCGCGCCGTTCTGGGCAACCGCGTCATGCGGTTCCTCGGCCGCGTCTCCTACGGCGTCTTCCTCTGGCAGGTGCCGGTCCTGATCGGCTGGAGCGAGCTCGTCGGGCACACGCCCTTCACCGGCCACTTCCTCACCGAGTTCCCGGTGATCGCCCTGCTGACCGTCGGGATCGCGACGATCTCCTTCTACTACGTCGAGCGGCCGATCCTCCGGCTCACCTCGCGGCGGTGGCGCGCCGACCGGCTCACCGCCCCGGCCGGGCGAGCCACTGAGCGCGACGGCCAGGCGGGCGATGACGACCAGGCACAGTAGCCGGGGGACCAGCTCGGCGAACACCTGCGCGTGCGGGCCGTCCACGCGCGCCCCGGCCGGCGCGACCACGCTCGCCGCGAGCAGCGCACCGCCCGCCGTCCACGGCGACAGGAGCCAGGAGCGCTGCCGCCGTGGCGCCCAGGCGAACGCCGCCGCCGCGACCGCCGCCACGGCCACGCCCGCGATCCCGCCGGACCACAGGCCGACCGCGGACGCGACCAGCACCGCCGCCGCCTCACCCGCGATCCCGGCCACCCGGCCACGGCACCGCCCCGCGACCGGTGCGGGCACCGTACGGGTCCGCAGAGGCGTGAGCCGGGCCGGCCACAGCGCGACCGCGAGGAGCAGCGGCAACAGCCCGATCCCGGAGAACAGGGCGGCCCGGTAGACCCGGTCCGGCGCGTACGTCAGCCGGACGGTGCCGGTCGTGCCCGCGGGCACGATCCACCCCTGCCGCCAGCCGTCGAGCCGTACGGGGCGCAGCGTCCGCCCGCCGATCGTCGCCCGCCAGCCCGCGTTGTAGTTCTCCTCGACGGTCAGGTACGACTCCTGCTCGGCGTCGACTTCCACGCTCCGCGTCTGCGGTGTCCACCGCGTGACCCGGACGTACGACGGTCGCGCGGCCGGCACGGACGCGATGCCGCCCGCCGGGTCCACGACCGCCGAGTCGACGCGGAAGGAGTCGAAGGCGACCGGGTCAAGAGTGTTCGCGCCCGCCCGGAGCCGTACGCTGCGGCAGGCGGTGAAGCGCAGGGGCCGCCCGGCGAGCACGTCGGCGAAGCTGCCGCTCGCCCGCGTCGGCACGGTCACCCCGTTCACCCGGAGCTTGGGCCCGAGCCCGCACCGCAGCGACAGGTTCGCCGCCGGGAGGCGCCGCAGGTTCGGCACGTGCCGGATGACGATGTCGGTGACCTGGGGCGTCTCCCCGGGGAACCGCAGGGTCAACCGGGCCGTGCGCATCGGGGCGATGGTCAGCACGCCGTCGGCGCCGATCACGCCCTCGCGCCACCGGCCGCGGTCGCCCTCGACACGCACCCTCAGCAGGCCGCTCGCGCCCGGCGGTCGCTTGACGGTGATCTTCCGCACCACGGTCGCGCGCCGCCACCGCAGCGCCAGCGTCGGGTCGGTGTCGCCGTCGGCCGGGATCCAGGTCGTGGTCGCGTCGCCGTCGAACGCCGAGCGCGCCATGCCGGCCGGATCGTTCGTCGACGCCGAGCTCGCCGCGATGGAGACGCGGGGGTCGGTGCTCATGTACCGCTGGATCAGCGCGGTGTCGACGAGCGCCGCGGTTCCGGTCAGCCGCGCCCTGGTCGCCGCCGGTGCGGTGAAGACCCGGTCGAAGCCGTAGCCCTCCTCGTCCTGCCGCTGTAGCTGCGGCGAGCAGACCCACCGGATCGGGCCCGGCATGCAGGCGGGCAGCCGGCCCGGGGCGCGGGTCATCACGGCCGTGCCGCCGCCGGGCACCGCGGGCAGCCGATACTGCCGCAGCGCCTGGACGCCGTCGATGTGCAGCTCGGACAGGCCGACGCGCGCCCCGGACGGCACGAGCGGCTTCTCGGCGAGCGCGAGGACGCGGACGCGCAGCCACCTCGTCGGGCCGGGCGCGACCGCCAGCGGCTGGGCGGCGGTGGTCCGCGCGACCTTCTGCTCGACCCGGCCGTTCTCGGTCAGGATCTCGATCCGGCTCGGCGGCGGCCCGAGCCAGGAGTCCTGGCTGAACGCCGCCGTGACGTTCCGCGGCGTCACCGGACGGCCGAAGTCGACTTTGAGCCACTGCCCGACCGGACCGTGCCAGCCGCCGGTCTCCCACCGAGTCCAGGGGTTGCCGTCGATCGCGGCGTACGGAAGGGCGCCCGGGTCGTCGAGCTGGGCGATCGAGTCGATGTCGGAGGCGGAGGAGGACGCGGTGACGTCCTTGATGCCGGTGTAGCCGGTGACCGTCGAGTAGCGGTCCCAGGCGTTCTCCATGAAGTCGCGTTCGTCGCCCGGCCGGCCCGGTTTCTCGTCCGCGGTCATGGTCGGGGAGGTCTGCCCGCGCAGCTCTCCGAAGTTGCGCTGCACGCGGCGCAGCGAGTCGGACACCGCCGCGCGGCCCGGCGCCTGCGGGTCGTCGTCGTCCAGCAGGACGGGCCGCCCGTCTAGCAGCCCGTTGTCGGCCAGGGTCAGCACGGCCTCCGGCGAGCCGTACAGCCGCAGCGCCTGGTCGACGCCGGTCATGCTCACGACGCCGTCCGCACCCGCGACCTCGAAGACCTCCACGGCCGGGTACGGCTGGTCGACCGTGTTCACCGCGTCGCCGGGCAGGGTCGTGCCCACCGCGCCGCCGAACGACGCGACGCGGCTGATCCCCGGTGAGGAGTACAGCGCCTCGTGGACGCGGGCGGGCCAGGCCCCGCGCAGGTCGTCGCGCTTGAGGTCGTTGCGCACGAGGACGTACCGGACGCCCATCCGGCCGAGCACCTCGGTGAGCCCGGCCGACCCATGGCCGCTGGTGAGCCGCTGGTCGATCGCGTCCATCAGGCGGGTCAGCCCCGCCGAGCCGGCCGGCACGATCTGCCGTTCGGCCCACCGCGCCGTCATCAGCGGCTCGGTGACCTCGTCGAGCGGGCGCCCCCACAGGTACTCGGCGAAGCGCGAGCCGGGGACCGTGATGACGCCCTGGTTCCCGGCGTGCGCGTTGAGCCAGGACGTGGCCTGGCGCCAGTACGGCGGCACGGACGTGAAGTCGCCGCTGACGGACAGGCCGGTACCGAGCGTGGACAGGCCCACCCCGGCGAGGGCGGCCAGCGCCGCCGCCACCGGCCAGGTGCGGCGTCTTCGCGTGCCCGGCGGCGTCAGCAGGTGCATGAGGCCCAGGGCCAGCGGCAGCCGGACCAGGCCGTCGAACTTGTACAGGTTGCGGAGCGGCGACAGCGGCCCGTCGATCCACTGCCGGACCTCGGCGGCGAACGGTCCGGCGTGGCCGGAGACGATGACGGTGACGCCGAGCAGCAACGTGAACAGCAGGAACGTCCGCTCCGGCAGGCCGCGCCGCGCCAGGCCCGCGACGCCGAGCGCGGCCACCGCGGCGGTGGCGAGGACGGGCAGGGTGCGGCTCAGGAACAGGTGACCGAGCGGCAGCCACGGGCTCCCGTCGACCATGAGGACGTTCGTCCAGCGTTCGGTGCCGCGCAGGATGTCGGCCAGGCTCGTGGAGGAGGTCGTCGTGACGGCCTTCTCGGTGTAGGTCAGCCAGGAGAAGGCGTACCGGCCGAGCAGGACCAGCGGCACGCTCCACCACGCCGTGGCGCACGCGACGGCGGCGGCCCACCACGCGAGGAGCCGGATCCGCGCGGTGCCGCGCGGCCGGGTGAGCACGAACAGCGCGGGCACGACCACGACGGCGAGGACGGCCGTGGCGTTGATGCCGCCGCAGCAGGCGACCGCCAGCCCCGACCGCGCCGCCGCTCTGATCCGCCCGCTGCCGCGCCCAACCGGACGGTCACGGCGGGTCACCGTGGCCAGCGGCAGGATGATCCAGGGCAGCATCGCCAGGGGCAGGTACTCCGAGGAGTTGATGCCCATCACGGCCAGCGCGTGCGGGCTCAGCGCGTACGCCATCGCGCCCGCCAGGCGGGCGCCGGGCGAGCCGATGCCGAGCCGTTCGGCGAGCCGCCGCGTGCCGACGAACGCCGCGCACAGCAACAGCGCCAGCCAGAACCGCTGGACGATCCAGGCGGGCAGCCCGATCAGGTGCCCGAGCACGTAGAACGGCCCCATCGGGAACAGGTAGCCGGCCGCCTGATTCTGCAGCTGGCCGAACTGCTCGACGTCCCACAGGTGCAGCGCCCGGCCCAGGAACCGCGCCGGGGCGAGGGGCAGATCGATCTTGGTGTCCGGGATGATCCGGCCGGGCCGCGTGGCCGTGGCGAGGAGGCTCAGGCAGGCGCAGCACAGCAGGACGCGCAGCCGCTCGCGCAGCACCGGATCCGGCTCGCCGGCCGCCTCCTCAGACGGCCGCTCCGCGACCGCCGGGGACGTCGTCACCGCGGCCATCCACCGGCCCGCCCGAGCAGGCGCTCCAGCTCCGTGGCCGTGCGGACCGGCTCGGCCTCGCCCCGCTCCAGCACCTCGTCGCGGACCGGACCCTCCACGACCCGCTCTCCGTCCGCGCCGCGCACCACGACCGCCTCGGGCCGGGCGCTGTGCGCGGTGCCCCGGCGGACGGCGGCGTCGACCAGCGCGGCCATGCGCGCGGCGCTGCGCGCCCAGTCGAACCGCCCGGCCCAGTCGCGGCAGGCGGCGGCCGTCTCCCGGCGCCGCCGCGGGTCGGCCAGCTCCTTCAGGGCGCGCTCGACCGTGTCGCCGACGTCCTCTCCGGCGGGCACGAGCCAGCCGGTCACGCCGTCGCGGACCGCGTCGCGCAGGCCGTCCACGTCGTAGGCGACGGTCGGCACGCCGAGCGCCGCCGCCTCGGTGACGCTGAGGCCCCATCCCTCGCCGCGCGACGTGCTCAGGTGCAGGCGAGAGCGGCCGACCAGCGCGTTCTTCGCGTCCTCCGGCAGGTAGCCGTGCAGGACCACCAGGTGATCCAGGCCGCGCGCGGCCACCTCCGCCCGCAGCCGGTCCTCGTCGGGGCCCCGGCCGACGAGGTGCACCGGCGTCTGGAGGCGTTCGGCCAGGTCGAGGAGGCGGTCGAGGCGCTTGTGCGGCACGAGCCGGCTGACGCACACCAGCCCGGCGCCGTCGCCGGGCGCGGGCGGCGACCCGGGCGGTGACACGGGCGGGACGACGCCGTTCGGCACGACGTACACCGGGCCGGTCCAGCCGAGGCGCTCGCGCATGGCCGCCACCGTGGACGGGGAGACGGCGACGCAGGCGTGACGCCGGTACGCGCGGCGGGCCACCGGCCCCTCCAGGAACCGCCCCACCCGGGCCAGCCAGGCGGGGAAGTGCATGCCGAACTGCTCGTCGTGCACGTGATGGACCACGCAGAACACCGGAACGCCGCGCGGCAGCACCCACGGTGTGAAGAACGGGATGCCGTTCTGGCAGTCGATCACGGCGTCCCAGGACCGGCGCCGGACCAGCATCCAGGCGAGCACCAGCGGGTAGATGGTGAACCGACCGCCGAGGCGTACGACCCGGACGCCCTCGACCGTCTCCCGCCGACTCTGCCCGCGCGCCCGCCCCGTGACGTAGTCAACGCGCCTGCCCTCCGCGACGAACCGCCGAGCGATCTCCCAGGCGTACCGCTCAGCCCCGCCGGCCGCCGGATGAGAGAGATCACGCCAGTTGACGACCGCGACCCGGGAGCCGCCCCGGGAGTGGACCCGGGTCTGGTGAGGGGTCCCCTCACCAGGCCCTGGCATGGTGAGGGGACCCCTCACACCTCGCCTCACACCTCGCCTCACCTCGCGAGCTCGTCGGCGAGCGGCGCTCTCGCGGGGGGTGCCACCGGCTCTCTTGCTGCTGCGCGGATGCGGAGCAGGTCGCGTACGCAGGCTCCTGCGTGGCGGGTGATTGAGAACGTCGAGCCGGGCATGTCGCGCCACGTCACCGGAACCTCGGTGATGGCGGCGCCGCGGCGGCGGCAGTGCACCAGCAGTTCCACGTCGAAGGCGAACCCGGCCGTGCGCAGGTCGGCGGCGGCGGCCCGGGCGAGCGGACCGGCGAAGAACTTGAAGCCGCACTGGGTGTCGGTGACGCCGCCGGTGATGTCGCGGCAGAGCCGGTTGAAGGCGAGGGCGCCGACGCGCCGGAACGGACGGCCGTAGACCTCCACGTCCGACTCCGGATGGCGGCGGGAGCCGATGATCACTTGGGCGCCGGTGCGGAGCATGGCGAGCACGTCCGGGAGGATATCCAGGCCGGTGGCCATGTCGGCGTCGCAGAAGCCGACGTACGGCGCGGTGGTGGCGAGCAGCCCGGCCCGTACCGCCGCGCCCTTGCCGGGCCGGGGGCAGCGCAGGAGGCGCACCGGCACCGGGCCCGACCACCGGCGGGCGATCTCGGCGGTGGCGTCGGTGCTGGCGCTGTCCACGACGGTGATGGTGGTGGACACGGGAAGTTCACAGAGCCCGCCCGACAGGGTCGCCAGGCCGTGGGCGAGCCGCGCCGCCTCGTTCCTCGCCGGGATGACGACGTCCAGCGCTCCTTCAGTGAGCCGGCCGCGCGGACCCACCGGTCACCGCGTGCCGTAGTTGTACAGCGGCTTGGCGACCGGGTCCTTCTCGGACGTCGTGACGACCCGTACGACGCCGAAAGAGGTCAGCAGGGCGAGGACGGCTCCGGCGAGCACGGCGGCGGCGATCCGCATCATGACTCCTTCGGAAGTGATCGTTTTTCGAGGTTACTAGTCGGTACTCGCCAGGACCAGATAAATGTCGCAAATGTAATAAACCACGCAATGTAGACCGGCAATCGCGGTATGTGCGGCGAATTCGCCGGAACGGCACCCGGGAGGCGGTACAGCGTGAGGTCCGGGCCGGCGACGAGGCGTTCGGCACCGGCGAGCCGGCCGTCCGGCGCTCCGGCGTCGACGGCGACGTACTTCACGCCGCGCGCGGCGAGCGGCGCGGTCAGCGGGGCGCCGGAGCGTACGAGGGCGTCGAGCTCGCGGGCGCGCGGCTCCTCGGCGGCCAGGCCGATGTCCCGCCCACCGGGCACGGCGACGCGCACGCCGTCGTTGACGATCACCCGGGCGGGCAGGAACCGCGGCAGCGGGTCCAGCACGCGCCGCCCGCCGTTCCACGGATAACTCCGGTAGGCCGCCCAGGGCAGCACGAGCACGTCGCCGGGATCGGCGGCCACCGCCGTACGGGCCCGCGCCCAGTCCGCCGGATAGTGCACCGCGCGCAGCCGCCCGCCCGCGCCCCAGGCCAGTCCGGGCAGCAGGAGCAGCGGGACCAGCAGCGCGGGCGCCGTCCGGCCGGGCAGGCGGGCGGCGGCCCGGCCCGCCCCGGCGGCGACGAGGACCGCCAGCGGCGCGACGAACTGCTGACCGTCCCGCAGGAACGCGAAGCCCGGCCACAGCCCGATCGCGCCGCGCAGCACGCCGGGCACGACCGCACCGAGCGCGGCGAGCGCGAACCCCGGCACGGCGGCCACGGCCAGCCCGGGAACCCGCCCACCGGGCGCGTACGAGGTCGGCCCGGGGATTCCCTCGCCACGGGCGTGCGAGGTCGGCCCGAGGGCTCGGCCGCCACGGAGGTACGCGGTCAGCCCGGGGATCCTCCCGCTACCGGCGTACGCGGCGATCGAGGCGGCCACGACGAGGAGCCAGAGCGCGGCCGTGACCGGGCCGCCGTACCCGCCGGGCACGGTCTCGGCGTTCCAGGCGCCGCCGAGCAGCAGCAGGCTGCCGAGCGTGCCGAACGGGGTGTCGGCGCGTGCGGCGAACGCCGCCACCCCCGCCGGGTCGCCCGGCGCGCTCGCCGCGCGCAGCAGGCTCGGCACGAGCCAGGGCAGCGCGGCCAGAAGCAGGATCGCCGCCGTGACGAGCGCCGGTCGCAGGCCCCGGCGGCCCGCGACGACGAGCGCGGCCAGCCCCGACACGGCGAGCGCCGCGAAGCCGCCGACGGCGGCCGGGACCAGCGCGAGCGCCAGCCGCCGGTGGTCCCCGCGCGCCGCCGCCGTCACGACGAGCGGCAGCGCCGCGTACCCGAGAAGCAGCGCCCACTGACCGAGCAGCAGGCGTTCGGCCACGTACGGGTTCCAGGCGTAGACGACGCCGGCGGCGAGCCGTGGCAGGAGCCGTTCGCCGGGCACCAGCGTGGACGCGGAGGCGCCGGCGAGCACGAAGATCGCGAGCAGGATCGCCTTCTGCACCAGCCCGGCCGGCGCCAGGTGGGACAGCGCGGCCACGACGGCGTCGCTGGGCACGTGCCGCGGCAACATGCCGGTCAGCCCGAACGTCGCCTCGGACAGGGCCGGACGCGGCACGAACACCATGTCGTACGCCAGCACGAACCCCGGGGCGAGCGCCGGCCCCAGCGCCAGCGCGCCGAGCAGCAGCCCGACGCCGGCCGCGACCGCGGTGTGCCGGCCTCGCTTCGTGGCTCGCATAGGAGGACGAAACGCTACCTCACGGGTCGCGGGGCAGGCCGAGCAGGCGTTCGGCGATGACGTTGAGGTTGACCTCGGTGGTGCCGCCGCCGATGGTCATCGCGCGCGAGGCGAGCAGCAGGCGGGTCCAGTGCCGGCGTCCCCCGTCGGTGTCGCGGCCGGTGAGCGCGCCCTCCGCGCCGAGCAGCCCGAAGCCGTACTCCGTCACCCGCTGGCCGTGCTCCATGCCGACGAGCTTGCCGACGTTCGCGGTGGCCCCGGCGTCCACGCCGGAGAGTTGTTTCAGGATCGCCCGTTCGCCGAGCAGCGCGAACACGTGCGCGTCGGCGGTGAACCCGCCCAGGGCGTCGCGTACGACCGGGTCCTCCGCGAGGCCGAGCTCCCCGGCGAGCGCGAGCAGCCCCGGCACGTCGGCGCCGAGCTGCCAGCCGGTCGACAGGTTCACGCGCTCGGCGGTGAGGGTGCCGCGGGCGACCTGCCAGCCCGCGTTCACCTCACCGACCACCATCGCGTCCGGCACGAACACCTCGTCGAGGAACACCTCGTTGAAGATCTGCTCGCCGGTCAGCTCCGCCAGCGGGCGCACCTCGATGCCGGGCGAGGCCATGTCGACCAGGAAGTAGGTGATGCCCTGGTGCTTGGGCGCGTCCGGGTCGGTACGGGCGACGCAGATGCCCCACTGGGCGTACTGGGCGAGCGACGTCCAGATCTTCTGCCCGCTGATCCTCCACCCGCCGTCCACCCGTTCCGCACGGGTGCGCAGCCCGGCCAGGTCCGAGCCCGCGCCCGGCTCGCTGAACAGCTGGCACCAGATGATCTGGCCGCGCAGGGTCGGGGGCAGGAAGCGTTCCTGCTGCTCGGGCGTTCCGTGCGCGACGAGCGAGGGCACCACCCAGGCTCCGATCAGGAGTGCGGGCGGCTGCACACCGGCGGCGCGCAGCTCCTGGTGGATGACGACCTGTTCGAGGGGCGAGGCCGCCCGGCCCCAGGGCCGGGACAGGTGCGGCTGGACCCAGCCGCCCGCGGCCAGCGCCTCGACCCGCTCGGCCTCGCCGAGTGCGGCCAGTGCCGCGACCTCCGTACGGATCTCGCGCCGCAGCGGCTCCGCCTCGGCGGGCAGGTCGAGCTCGCGCTCGCGGGTCACGCCGGACAGCGCGAGGGCGGCGACCGACGCCCGGTGCTCCGACGCGCGGCCGAGCAGCGCCCGCAGGGTCAGCGCCCGCCGGTAGTACAAATGCGCGTCGTGCTCGTAGGTGTAGCCGATGCCGCCGTGCACCTGGATGCAGTCCTGGGCGGCGGAGACGGCCGTGTCGGGGGCCAGCGCGGCGGCGACTCCGGCCGCGTAGGCGACCTGGTCGCCGGAGTCGTGGGTCACCGCGTACGCGGCGTCCCAGACGGCGGCGCGGGCGCGTTCGAGCCCGACCAGCATGCGGGCGCACTTGTGCTTGACGCCCTGGAACTGCCCGATCGGGCGGCCGAACTGCTCCCGCGTCCGCGCGTACTCCGCCGCCGTGTCGACCGCGCGACCGGCGACCCCGCAGGCCTCCGCGCCGAGGACCACGGCGGCGGTCGCGAGCACGTCCGGCCGTGCGAGGCCGGTCAGCACCCGCGCGGACACGCCGTCCAACCGGACCCGCGCCACCCGGCGTACCGGGTCGAGGCTCTCCAGCGGCTCGGCCGTGACCTCGGCGGCGGGCACCACGACCCACTCCTCGCCGTCGCCGGTCGCGACCGGCAGCACGAACAGGTCGGCGGCCAGGCCGCCCAGCACCGGCTCAGTGGCCCCGGACACGACGAGCACCTCACCCTCGCGGCGCCCGGTCAGCCCGCCCGCCAGGGACACCGCCCCGCGGCGGGTGCCGTCGGCGAGGCCGGGCAGCAGGTCCCCGGCACCCGCCGCGAGCAGCACGGCGCTCGCCCACACGGTGGGGACGTACGGGCCGGGGGCGAGGGCGCGGCCCATCTCCTCGACGGCGACCGCCAGCTCGACCAGGGAGAAGCCCTGCCCGCCGCGGTCCTCCGGCAGGTGCAGGCCGAGCAGGCCCTGGCCGGCGAGCGCGCTCCAGTGGTCCGGCCGATCGCCCGCGTCCGGAGCGAGGGCCGCGCGCACGGCCTCGCGCGGGATGTGTCGCGCCGCGAAGGCGCGTACGGAGGCGGCGAGTTCCTCGTGCTCGGCGGTCAGTCCTATGCCCATGCGCCCACGATAGATCAAATCCGAACGCGATTCGGTAGGGCCCGTCACCGCCGTGCCGGGCAGGTGCGGTACCAGCCGGGGGCGATCGACGTGGGGCGCGCGGGCGGTGCGGAGTAGCCGCGGCGGAAGACGCCGAGCGGGGCGGAGACGAACCGCGGCCGGTAGACCGACGCCTGCCGGAGGTTCTGCGGCACGCACCGCCCGTCCACGAGCGCGGTGTTGACGTTTTGACTTCCCCCCGGCACTAGGCGGCCGGGAGTCCTTCCACCCGCATGTGCGGGTCTGGGTGGGTTCCTGCTTCATCGCGCTGTGCCGGTACGGATACCGGTCTTACCTGCGCTCCACAGGCGGTCACCGCCAGTCCGGCGGCCTTGGCGACGTTGACCGCCGCGTTGACGTCTCGGTCCAGCACGGTCGCGCAAGCTCCGCACGTCCAGGTACGGATGTGCAGGGGCTTGGGTCCGTCCTTGACACCGCACGCCGAACACACCATCGAGGTGGGCTCGAAACGGCCGATCTTGACAAACGTCCGACCGTGTCGTGCAGCCTTGTACTCCAACATGGACACGAACGCGGACCATCCCGCGTCGTGAACGGACTTGGCCAGGCGCGTGCGGGCGAGTCCCTTCACCGCCAGGTCCTCCACGGCGACCGCTTGGTTCTCGCGGATCAGCCGGGTGGACAGCTGGTGATGAAACTCCCGGCGTGCATCAGCCACGCGCGCATGCACGCGAGCGACCTTCAGCCGGGCCTTGTCCCGGTTCTTCGAACCTTCCTGTTTGCGGGACAATTCCCGCTGCGCACGCTTAAGGCGCTTTTCGGCGCGACGCAGGAACCGCGGTGAACCAATTTTCCGGCCGTCACTCAGGACAGCAAAATGCCCCAGACCCAAGTCTATCCCGACCTGCGGTGTCGCCTCGGGCAACGGCTCTTCGAGGCCGGTGTCGATGACGAACGAGGCGACGTACCGACCCGCACCGTCCTTGATTACCGTCACCGACGACGGAACCGAGGGCAGAGCACGAGACCACTTCACCTTCACATCCCCAACCTTCGGAAGCCGCAGCTTCTGCCCCTGAGTGATCCGCCAAGAGGCGTTCGCGGTGAAACGGATCGACTGCCGGGTGTCCTTACGGGACTTAAAACGTGGCGGGCCCGCCTTGGGCCGTTTGCCGTTTAGACCGTCAAAGAAGTTCCGATAAGCCGCATCCAGGTCCCGCAGAGATGCTGAAGGATCACCGAGGACACCTCGGTGAGCCATTCCCGCTCCGGTGTCTTCTTCTCCACCGTAAGCCGCTTGGACAACTCGGCCAAGGTGACGAACGGCAGCCCGGCGGCGCGGGCGTCCTCGCGAACACGTAACGCGTCGTTGAAGACAACCCGCGCGCACCCGAACGCCTGAGCTAACGCTGTGCGCTGATCAGCGGTCGGGTACAAACGGAAGCCGTACCGAAGCTGCACGCGGGAACTCTATCGTTTGGCCATGTCACCGCGATGGGAATCAAACCCCGGCGTCCGCCATGCCGGTTTCGCCCTGTCCGGCCAGTCCGGCGGGGTCGCGCCCGAGGGTGGCCGTCGCCTCGCCGCGTCCGGCTCGGGCGGTCAGCGTCGCGTGGCGTTCGGCGCCGAGTTCCTCGGCCTCGCCGGCGAGGAGGACCGGGATGCCGTCCTCGACCCGGTAGCCGAGGCGCAGGCGCGGGTTGTAGAGCAGGCCGTCGCCGGCGAAGTACAGCAGCGCCTCCTTGTCCACCGGGCACGCCAGCAGTGGGAGCAGCCGACCGTCGAGCGTGGCAGCCTCCGCGCGGCCGGGCTCGGCGACGGCCTCCCCGGGGCCGGTGACGGCCTCCCCGGGGCCGGTGACGGCCTCCCCGGGGCCGGTGACGGTCTCCTCGGGGCCGGCGACGGTCTCCTCGGGGCCGGGGTCGGTGGCCGTCATGACTCGCGCCGGAGGATGAGCAGGAGGTTCCACGTCAGCAGCTCGCGCAGCCCCGGCAGCCGGACGACGAAGCCGCACCAGCGCGGGTAGTAGCGGGGCCGCGCCTCCAGCACCGTGACGTCGTCGCGGGAACGGACCAGCCGCAGCACCCGGCCCGCGCCGAGCGCGAACAGGCTCGTGCCGTACCGGTTCTTGGGCGGATGCCCGTGCCTCCGGGCGTAGCGGCGCGCCGCGTACGCCCCGCCGAGGAAGTGCCACGGCGAGGTCTCGTGGCCGCCCCAGGGGGAGAGCCAGAGCGTGTAGGCCAGGTAGACGATGCCGCCGGGCCGGGTGACGCGCACCAGCTCGTCGATGAAGGCGCCCGGATCCGGCACGTGCTCCAGCACGTTGGAGGAGAAGCTGACGTCGACGCCGGCATCGCGAAGCGGCAGCCGGCAGCCGTCGCCGACCAGGGACCCCGGCCGGGGTCCGCCCCGCCCGGACAGCTCGCCGAGGTCCGCCTCGACGAGGAGGCCGCGCGCGCCGCGGGCGTCGAAGGCGTCCGTGAAGTACCCGCTGCCGCCGCCGACGTCGAGGACCGTACGGCCCGCGAGGTCCACGTGGCGCTCGATCTGCCGTACCGCGTCGCCGGCGAGCAGCGTGTAGAAGCCGTCCGGGTCGGACTGCTCACCGAGGAAGCCGCGGAACAGCCGCAGCGAGCGGAAACGCCCGGGAACGGCGGGCTCCACCGGCCGGCGCGGAAGAGTCCGGGGTGCGGCCATGCGCTCTCTCCTGTCGGGGCCGGTGGGGGTGGAGGGACGTCGTTGACAGTGGATGATAACCGCCACAGAATGGCGCAAATCGGTCCACGGCTCGACCGATCCGCGGCGGCTGCGGCGACACCGCCGGGCTCGCGGGAGGGAGCGGTCAGGGTGACGACCGGAGGCGGCGCGCTCCAGCGGTTCTATGAGGACCCGAACGTCCCGCTCAGCTCCGGCACCGGCCGGGCCCGGCGGCAGCTCCGGATGGTCGAGGCCGTTCTCGCCGAGGCGGACCGGACCCAGGTGATCGTGGACGTCGGCTGCGGCGACGGCGCGGCGACCGGCCTCGTACGGCGGCTGGGGCACACGGTCGTCGGCGTCGACTGGTCGATGATGGCGCTGCGGAACGCCCGGCGCCACGACCTCCTCCTGATCCGCGGCGGGCTCGACGCGCCCGGGCTGCCTCTCGCGGACGGCAGCGTCGACCTGGTGATCTTCAGTGAGGTGATCGAGCACCTCGTCGACACCGACGCGGCGATCGACGAACTCCACCGCGTGCTGCGGCCCGGCGGCCGGCTCCTTCTGTCCACGCCGAACCTCGCCGCCTGGTACAACCGCGGCCTGCTCGCGCTCGGCATCCAGCCGATCTTCTCCGAGGTCAGCATGCGCGGCATCTACGGACGGCCGGGCCGCCAGGTGGCCGGTCACCTGCGGATGTTCACCAAGCGGGCGCTGACGGAGTTCCTCACCGCGGGGGGCTTCGTCTGCGAGCGCGTGGACGGCGCGCCGTCCCACGTCGTGCCGGGCGTCCTGCGGCCGCTGGACCTGCTGCTGTGCCGGTGGCCGTCGGCCGCGAGCATCCTGCTCGTCCAGGCGCGGCGGCCATGACCGCCGGGTCACGCCCGGGGCGGCCGTGATCCTCGGTGTGGTGCTGGCGCTCGTCGCCACGCTCGCCTACAACGCCGGGTTCGTACTGGAGAAGGGCGCGCTGTCCGCGCTGCCGCCGCTGACCGTACGGCTGCCGTTGGCCCTGGTCCGGACGCTGGTGACCACCCCGCGCTGGCTGGCCGGGTTCGGGCTGATCCTCGCGGGCCTGGCCGGTCAGCTCGTGGTCCTGACGCGCATCCCGCTGACCGTGGCGCAGCCGGTGTTCGCCTCCGGGATCGTGTTCCTGCTCCTGCTGAGCATGACGGTCCTCGGCGAACGGCTCACCGCGCGCGAGTGGACCGGGCTGGCGGGGATCGCGGCCGGAGTCGTCTGCGTCCTCGCGTCGCTGGACCCGCGCACGGACGTCGCCGGCACGGGCGGCCACGCGGTGCGCGTGCTGCTGGTCGCCGCGCCGTCGACGCTGGCCGGCGTGGCGGTGTTCGTGACGGCCGCACGCGGACGGGTACGGCCCCGCCCGGCCGGCGACGTGCCGTACGGTCTGGCGGCCGGGATCGTGTACGGCGTCGCCGGCATGATCTCCAAGGGCTTGTCGGCGTCGATCGACTTCCACGGCCCGACGGCGATCGCCGCGTCGGCGCTGGCCTCGCCGTACCTGTACCTGCTGGTACCGGTGGCCCTGACCGGCTTCGTGGTCTTCCAGACGGCGTTGCAGCGCGGACGCGCGTCGATCGTCGCCCCGGTGTCCACGGTGGTCTCCACGCTCTACACCGTGGTGGCGGGCACCCCGATGTTCGGCGAGCACCTCCCACCGGACGCGGCCGACCTGACCCTGCGCCTGGTGGGCCTGGCGCTCATCGCGGCCGCCCTGTTCCGCCTCCCCCACGGCGACGACACGGCGGGCCGATGAGGGCCGGGGACGCGGTCACGACCCGGTCCGGCGCTCAGTGCCGGCGGGCCTGGTGGAACGGGCCGGCGACGATCTGGCGGATGAAGGGGTGGTTGTAGCGGAGGGGCTCCGCGGAGACCTCGAAGGTGAAGTCCTGCCCGGGCTGCAACCATCGGCGGGCGATCACCACGGGGCGCTGGGCCCGGTAGATCGGCGCCCACGGCGGGGCGTAGTACATCGCGCCGGTACGCCTGATGTCGTCGCGCCGGAGCGCGGTGTTGAGCTGCTCCTGGATCGCCAGGGTCGCCGCGGGGTCGGGATCGTTGCGCCACAGGTCATTGATCGCCTGGCGTGCCCGGGGATCACGTTGCCAGCGTCTGACGGCGTCGCGTTCGGTCAGGCACCACGGGTCGAAGTCGCCGCTTCCCGGCAGCGGCAGCCGGCCGGCCGTCGGCCCGGCCCCGCCGCGGCGGCCGTAGGTCTTCAGCAGGCTCGGCATCGCGATGAGCTGGCCGAGGTGGTAGTAGATCTCCAGCGCCCGCTGCAAACGTTTCTCGACGACTTCGTGCAACCGCCGGCCGGCGGCCGGGTCGAACGCCTGCATGGCGTAGTCGGACGACGTGCCCGCCTCCGCCGACAGCTGCCGCAGCCGGGCGATCTCGGCGTGACGGCCGTCGCGGGCGGCGGTGATCTCGAAGGTGCCGAGCGCGACCTCGGCGTGTTCCTGTACGGCGGAACAGGCGGCGATCATCGCCGCCAGGTGGGCGGCCGGACAGGGCTCGATCTCGATCCAGCCGGGCAGGTCGGCCGGCAGATACCTCGGGTCCTCCACCCGGTAGCCGGGGTTGGCCGCGGCCTGGCGGCTCAGCGACAGCCAGCGTTCGACCTGGCCGAAGAACGCCCACACCTGCTCGGCGGTGACCTTGGGCAGGTAGCCGACCGTACGGGAGTCGGAACGGTAGTCGGCGTCGATCATCTTGTCGCCCAGGGTCTGCAGGACGTAGGCGTTCCAGGCGTACAGCTGCTGGGCGGCCGCCGCGGCCGGCATGCGCCAGGCGCTGACCCCCTGGTCGGCCAGGTCGCGGCGTACGGCCTCGGCGTCGTCGAGCGCGCGATAGACCCCCACGCCGGCCCGCTGGATCGACTCCAGTGTCCGGGCCGGCACCTCCTTACGGAAGCCGGCGATCACACGCGTCAACATCCCCGGTCGACCGCCGTCCCTTCCCGCTCCACCGCCCTGCGCGACCGTTGATCCGACGCAGCCGGCCGACGTTCCGTTCCGGATCATGATACGAGCGACGGCCGGATTCCCCGGCTTTCCCGTGTTACTTGCCGGGCTCGGGGTCGCGGGGCAGGCCGAGCATGCGCTCGGCGATGACGTTGAGCTGGACCTCCGTCGTTCCGCCGTAGATGGTCATCGAGCGGCTGAACAGCATGTAGCGCGCCCACAGGCCGGTCGGCCCGGTCATGTCCTCCAGGGCCGCGACGGCGCCCTGCGACTCCCAGATGAAGTCGGCGACCTGCTGGTTGAACTGCACGCCGAGCAGCTTGCGGACGCTCGCCTCCGCGCCCGGCTCGTGGCCGGAGATCTGCTTCAGCGTCAGGCGCAGGCCGAGCAGGTCGATCGCCTGGCCCTCGCAGAGGTACTCCCCCAGCTCCGCGCGCCTGACCGGGTCCAGGTCGCGGGCGCCGAAGAAGTTCAGCAGCTCCTTCACGCCGGCGCCGAGTCCCGAACCGCTGGACAGCTGCACCCGCTCGTTGCTCAGGGTGTTGCGGGCGACCTTCCAGCCCTGGCCGACCTCGCCCACCACCCGGTCGTCGGGGACGAACACGCCGTCGAGGAAGACCTCGTTGAACATCGCCTCGCCGGTCAGCTCCCGCAGCGGGCGCACGTCGACGCCCTCGGACTTCATGTCGACGATGAAGTACGTGATGCCGTCGTGCTTCTTCGGCTCGTTCGAGCTGCGGGCGATGCAGATCGCCCACTCGGCCTGCCGGGCCACCGACGTCCAGATCTTCTGGCCGGTCAGCTTCCAGCCACCCTCGACCCGTTCGGCCTTCATCTGCAGGGACGCCAGGTCCGAGCCCGCGCCCGGCTCGCTGAACAGCTGGCACCACGCCATCTCGCCGCGCAGCGTCGGGGCCAGGAACCGCTCCTGCTGCTCGGGTGTGCCGTACGTGACCAGCGACGGGACCACCCACGCACCGATCCCGAGCTGCGGGCCCTTGACCTTCGCGGCGCGCAGCTCCTGCAGGATCAGCACCTGCTCCATCGGCGAGGCGGCCTTGCCCCACGGCTTGGGCAGGTGCGGGAACACCCAGCCCTCGTCGCCCATCCGGGCGAAGCGCGTCTTGTTGTCCTCGATCGCGGCCAGCTCGGCGACCTCGGCGCGGATGCGGTTGCGCAGGGGCTCGGTGTCCTCGTCCAGCTCGACCTCGACCGCGCGGCGCACGCCGTCGAGGGCCAGCGTCGCGACCGAGCCGGCCCAGTCCTTCGCCGGGCCCAGCAGGACGCGCAGCGTCGAGGCGCGACGCAGGTAGAGACCGGACTCGTGCTCCCAGGTGAAGCCGATGCCGCCGAGCACCTGGATGCAGTCGCGGGCGCAGCGCAGCGCGGCGTCCGGCGCGATCACGGCGGCGACGCCCGCGGCGAAGCCCGACTCGTCGGCGGGGTCGTCGGAGGCGCGGGCGGCGTCCCACACGACGGCGCGGGCCTTCTCCAGCTCGATCAGCATCCGCGCGCACTTGTGCTTGACGCCCTGGAACTGCCCGATCGGCCGGCCGAACTGCTCGCGTACCTTGGCGTACTCCGACGCGGTCTCGACACACCACGCGGCGATGCCGGCCGCCTCGGCGCCGAGCAGCAGGGCCGCGAGGTCGAGGACCTCCTGGCCCTCCAGCCCGGTCAGGATCCGGTCGGCGGGTACGGTCACGTCGGCCGCCTCGACCCGGGCGACCCGGCGCGTACGGTCCAGGCTCACCAGCGGGGTCACGGTCAGCGCGGAGGCGTCGATGGCGACCCAGCGTTCGCCGTCGTCGGTGCTCACCGGTGCCACGATCACGTCGGCCAGGGCGCCGCCGAGGACCGGCTCGGCCGTGCCGCTGACGGTCAGGCCCGCGTCGGTACGGTGGCCGGTCAGACCGGTGGCCAGGGTGAGGGCGCCGATCACGCTGCCGTCGGCGAGGCCGGGGAGCAGCTCCGCGCGGGCCTTGGCGGACTCGTCGGCCCGCAGCAGGGCCGCCCCGGCCAGCACGGTGGGCAGGAACGGTCCCGGCACCATCGCGCGCCCGAGGGTCTCGACGGCCACCGCGAGCTCCAGCAGCCCGGCGCCCTGCCCGCCGAACTCCTCCGGGACGTGCAGGCCGAGCAGGCCCTGTTCGGCGAGGCCGGCCCAGAAGCCGGGGCGGGTCTCCTCATCGGCGTCGAGCGTCGCCCGTACGACGCCGACGGGTGAGTAACGCTCCGCCCAGCCACGCACCGCGTCGGCCAGCGCCTCGTGCTCCTCGGTCAGCCCGATCCCCATCTCAACACCCCATTCGCGACGTCCTCTCACGGCCTACCCTAGAGGCCGCCGAGCCGGTATTGGAATGGCATTCGGTACGATTCGAACCTGATTCGGGCCACAGATCCCGAACCCCCGCCGCGACCGCGCACGTGGACGCTCACGGCGGTCACGCGCGGACCGCCGTGAGCGTCCCAGAGTTCAGCATGATCTAGCGAGTCATCCGAGCTTGGGTACGCCGTGTCGGCGTGAAATGATCTGCGGCCGGGGCTGGGCTACGCGCCGCGGGAGACCAAGTGCGTGCACAGTGCTCCGAGTGCGGCCACATCAACAGCAACAACCGGGTCAGCCAGTCGGCTTTCATCTGCCGGAACTGCGGGGTCGTTGCCCACGCCGACCGCAACGCCTCCCACAACATCGCCCGCAAAGGCGAGGCTGCGTGGACCGCGGGGCGTGAGTCACGCGTCCCTGCCACCCCATAGCGGTGCCTGGACGGAAAGCCCACCCAGCAGCCGGCCGGGAGCTACCTCCAAACCCGGCCCTTCTTCAGGGCCGGGTCAAGTTGACAGGACCCGCAGCGAGCGGACCACGAAGTTGATGTCCGGCCAGAGCTTCTTGTTGGTGTTGGGCACCGTCATGAACACGATCCCGGGCGTCTTCTTGCCGGTGTCGACCAGGGCCACGGCGACGATGTCGCCGGTGGCCTTCACGCCCGGACGGCGGTACGTCAGGTAGTCGCTGACCAGCCATCCCTTGTGGCCGCCGATGGTCAGCGGCTCGTTGGCCAGGACGCGCTTCTTGTGCTGGAAGCCGAACATGCGCGCCTCGTACACCCGCGCGGCCTCGGCCGCGGCGGCGCGCTCGGTGCCGGGGCCGGTGTAGGCGTCCTTGGCCGCCCCGGAGAGCTCGGCGCTCATCAGGCGTGCCCAGTGCTTGGGCTGCCCGCCGGCCTTCTCCGTGACGGCGAACTGGCTCGTGCTGAAGCCCAGTTCGTTCATCGGGCTGTTCTTCGCCGCCGCCGCCCACGGCTTGGCGAACCGGGCGTACGACAGGCCGGACCGCCGGTCCGCGAGCCGGCCGAGGGCCTTGGTGTGCACGCCCTTGAACCTCGGGAGCGCCTTGCGTGCGGGCTCCTTCTCCTGAGCCGGCTGTGACGGGCTCCGCGAGGGTGAGTTCGCCGTCGTGGGGGCCGCCGCGGGGGCGGCCTTGCTGTCTCCGTTGTTCTTGAGGAAGTAGACGCCCGCGACCGCGACGAGGCCGACCACCAGGATGCCGACGCCGATGAAGAGCGGGCGCCGGGAGCCGCCCTCTTCGTCGTCGTAGGAGGCGATCGCGCCGCCCGCCTCTCCGCCACCACCGGCGGCGCCCTCCTCCCGCATCCACTCCGGGAGCCGGAGGTTGCCGCTGCTCGGCTTGCCGGGCTTGGGCGGCGGGCCGGAGGGCGCGACCACCTTGTCCCACATGGGCGGGTGGTCGTCGGGGGCGAAGAAATCGTTCTCGGCCGCCTCGTCCTCCGCGGTCGGGCGCTTCTCGGCCTGCGGCAGGGAGAAGGCGCCGGTGGTGGAGGAGACGCCCTCCGGCGGCGCTCCGGTGCCGGAGGAGACGGCCGCGCCGGACTCGGCGGAGAAGGTCTCGCGGCCGTACGAGGACTCCGGCGCGGACTCTGCGGAGAAGGTCTCGCGCCCGTACGAGGACTCTGCGGAGAACGTCTCGCGGCCGTACGAGGACCTGGGAACGCCGGCCGGCTTGTCGTCGAAACCGTTCGAGCCGAACGGCTTGTCGTCGAAGCCCGTGGAGCCGAACGACCCGGACCCGAAGGAGCCCGGCGTCTCCGGCTCGGCCGGCTCGGAGGAGGAGTCGCCAAAGGACGACGTGCCGAAGGAGCCGCTGCCGGATGACGCGTCACCGAAGGAGGCGTCACCGAAGGAGGCGTCACCGAACGAGGTGTTGCGGAAGGAAGAGTCCCCGAAAGACGTGTCGCTGAAGGAGGAGTCGTCGAACGACCCGAAGGACTGCTCGGCCGGGCGCGGGTTCTGCACCTCGGTGCCGAACTTCGGCGTCGCGCCGTTCGGCCCCGGATCCTCGACCTCGTCCGCGGGCTCGCGCGGGCTCTCCGTCCGGTCGGCGGGCTCGAACGGCGAACGCGACGAGGGCGACGCCGGAGCCGGCTGTTCCTCCGACGGGGAGACGGCCGGGAAGCCCCCGGTCGGCGCATCGTCATCCGCCGGCCACGACGGGGCGGGGCCGTTGACGGACGACTGGCCCGTCACGGACGGGAAACCCTGGCCACCGGACTCTTCTTCGGAGATCTTCGGTAGCGGCCCGGTCGTGTCATCGGGTACGGAGTTCTGGTCGTTCTGGCTGGTGGCCGGGCGCCACGCCCCGGCGTCCCCCTGATCCGACATGCCGCACAGGGTACGTGAAGATCAACATTTCTCGCTTACGTCACTAATTACGCTCAGGCCACAGCTTCTTAGCCAAGGCGTGGCACCGAGGTTACAGCCACCTCACCCCAAGTCGACCGAAGAAGCGTCTTGACGTGCGAAAACATCCTGGCGAGCGAAGCGCTCACGGACGAGTAGCGTGCCCCCCGCCACGGCACCCGGCATCGCCAGCACCGCACCCAACGGAATGAGGAAGACCACAAAAACCGAGGCGCCGAAGCCGACCGACAGCGCGCGTTCGCGCCGCAGCAGCGCGAACTTCTCGCGTCGGCGCAGGCCACGGCGTTCGAGCGCGATCGAGGTCAGCTCCAGGGTGAGGAAGTAGCCCGACACCAGGGCCGCCACCACCGGCACGACCGTCTGCCCGACCACCGGCAGGAACCCCAGCACGAAGAAGAGCACCGCGAACAGGCCCGTGATCAGCCCGACGACGATCGCGTCCCCGATGCCGCGCAGGACCTGCCGCCACAGCGGCACGCCCGCCTCGGGCGGCAGGCCGCCCGCCGACTCCTCGACCCGGCCGGAGATGCTCTCGTAGAACGGCTCGCCGACGACGAGCGTGAGACCGGTGAACGTGACGATCGAGAGCATCACGGCGGCGGCGAAGATGAGGACGCCCATCAGCACGCGTACGGTGTCGCGCAGGCCGCTCGACCAGTGGTCGGCGAACGGGCTCGCCGCCTTCACCAGGTCGGAGAGGTAGATGCCGAGAAACGTCAGCGCGACGGCGTACAGCACCAGAACGATCAGCGCCGGAATCAGGCCGAACAGCCACTGTCTCGGCCGCCGCGCCACCCAGCCGAGACCGCGGGCGAAGTAGCGCACACCGGCGAAGAAATCCCTCACGGCGCCAAGAGTAGGTGGAGATCGCCTACCGCGTCCGCCACGAACGCCCCGTTCCAGCCCGGCCGACCGGGTTCCGGGTCGCCGGGCGCGGGCGGAGCGAGGAGACCGGTGGCCCTGTCACGGCGCTGCGGCGGCGTAGCGACGAGGTTTCTAGGCGTGTTCGGCGGCGCGGCGGATGTTGCGCTGCATGCGCCCGAAGACGATCCCGTGGAACGGCCACACCGCCCACCAGTAGAGCTGGCCGGGCAGCCCGCGCGGGTGGAACAGCGCCCGCTGCCGGAACCACGTGCCGCCGTCCCGCTCGTCGATCGACAGGTCGAGCCAGGCGAGCCCGGGCAGCCGCATCTCCGCGCGCAGCCGCAGCAGCCGTCCCCGGTCGAGCTCCTCCACCCGCCAGAAGTCCAGCGAGTCACCGACGCGCAGCCGGTACGGATCGCGCCGGCCGCGTCTCAGGCCGACGCCGCCGGTGAGCCGGTCGAACAGGCCGCGCGCGGCCCAGGCGAGCGGCCAGGAGTACCAGCCGTTCTCCCCGCCGATGCCCTCGATCACCCGCCACAGCGTGTCGCGTGACGCGTCGACCGGCGACTCGCGGACGTCGGCGTACAACCTGCCGCCGGCCCAGTGCGGGTCGGTGGGCAGCGGGTCGCTCGGCGCGCCCGGCACGGACGCCGACGACCAGCGGGTGGCCACGTCGGACCTGCCGATGCGTTCGAGGGCGAGCCGGACCGCCCGGTCGAATCCGACCAGTCCCCCCGGCGGGTCCGGCACGTACGCGGCGATGTCGTGCTCGTGACAGACGACCTCGTGGCGCAGCGACTCGGCGAGCGGCCGGGCGACGGTGCCGGGGATGGGCGTGACCAGGCCGATCCACAGGCTGGACAACCTCGGCGTGAGCGCCGCGACCGGGAGGATCCGACGCGGGCGCAGGCCGGCGATGACGGCGTACCGCGCCATCATCTCCTCGTACGTGAGCACGTCCGGGCCGCCGATGTCGAACGACCGGCTGACCTCCGGCGGGAGCGCGGCGCACTCGGCGAGGTAGCGCAGCACGTCGCGGACCGCGATCGGCTGGATCCGGCACCGCACCCATCGCGGGGTGACCATGAGCGGCAGGCGCTCGGTGAGGTACCGCATCAGCTCGAAGGACAGCGAGCCGGACCCGATCACCACGGCGGCCCGCAGGACCGCGGTCGGTACGCCGGACGCGAGCAGGATCTCCCCCACCTCGCCGCGCGAGCGCAGGTGCTCCGACACGCGTTCGGGGCCGGACGGCGCGAGGCCGCCGAGGTAGACGACGCGGCCCACACCGGCCTCGCGGACGGCGGCGGCGAACGTACGGGCCATGCGGCGGTCGGTCGCGCCGAAGTCGCGGCCGGTGCCGAGGGCGTGGATGAGGTAGTACGCGACGTCGACGCCGTCGAGCGCCCGGCGTACGGAGCCGGGGTCGGTCAGGTCGGCGCGGACGATCTCCACCCGCCCGCTCCACGGGTGGTCGCGCAGCCGTTCGGGCGACCGGGCGGCGCAGCGCACCTCGTGACCGCGGGACAGCAGCTCGGGCACGAGGCGGCCCCCGATGTAGCCGGTCGCCCCCGTGACGAGACACAGCGTCACACGCCCCACCCCCTCGTCACGCCGCCCGGCCCGTACGGAAGCGGGCCAGCGCCTCGTCCAGGTCCACGATGGGATCCGGGTAGTCCAGGCGGCGGCGCAGGTCTCCGGGCAGCAGCCAGGGGCGGTGGACCGCCGGCCCCTCGACCTCTCCCAGTTCGGGTACCCAGCGGCGTACGTAGTCGCCCTCGGGGTCGAAGCGTCTCGCCTGCAGCAGCGGGTTGAGCACGACGTTCGGGCGGGTGGCCGCACCGGTGCCGGCCACCCACTGCCAGTTGAGCTGGTTGTTGGCCACGTCACCGTCGACGAGCAGGTCGAGGAAGTGCCGTGCGCCCACACGCCAGTCGACGTACAGCGTCTTCGCGAGGAAGCTCGCGGTGATCAGCCGGCCGCGATTGTGCATCCAGCCCTCCGTGACGAGCTGGCGCATCGCGGCGTCGACCAGGGGATAGCCGGTACGGCCCGCCCGCCAGGCCTCGGCGTCGTCGCCGTCGGGCCGCCACCGGTCCTGCCGGCAGCGGTAGTCGTCCCGCGCCGCGTCGGGGCGGTCGGCGAGCAGCTGCCGGTTGAAGTCGCGCCAGGCCAGCTGCCGGACGAACGCCTCCGCGCCGGCTCCGCCCCGCTGCCGCGCGCGGTGCACCACCTCGACCGGCGACAGGCAGCCGAAGTGCAGGTACGGCGACAGCCGGGAGGTGGCGTCGGCGGCCAGGTCGTCGTGCAGGTCCTCGTACCGGTCGATCGGGCCGGCCAGCCAGGCCTTCAGGCGCCGCCGCGCCTCGGTCTCCCCGCTCCGGGGCAGGCCGGACGACGGCCGGCCGCCGGCGAGCCCGACGGCCTCGGGCGGCGGTTCCGAACCGACGCCGGGCACCGAGACCTTCCGCGGCGCCCCGAGCGGCCGGCGCGCTCCCACGGCGCTCCACTTGCGGAAGAAGGGGGTGAAGACCGCCGAGTGCCCCTTGTCCGCCGGCGTGATCGTGCCGGGCGGGATCACCACGGCCGCGTCCGCGTGGACGCACAGCTCGCGGCGCATCCCGGCCAGCGCGGCACGCAGGCGTTCCTCGCGGCGCTGGGCGAACGCGCTGACGTCACCCGCCACGTGCACCTGGCCCGCGCCGGTCTCCTCGGCCACGCGGCAGACCTCGCGTACGAGGTCGCCCGATCGGATCACGAGCCGCCCGCCGCGCTCCCGCAGCGCGGCGTCGAGGTCGGCGAGACAGCCGGCGAGGAACGCCGCGCGGTTGGGCGTGCGGAACCCGGCGGCGCGGATCCCCTCATCGAGGACGAACAGCGGAACGACCTGGTCGGCGGCGTCGAGCGCACCGCGCAGCACCGGGCTGTCGTGCGTCCGCAGATCGGCCGTGAACAGTGCGATCGCTACGGTCATCACCCAGGACCGTTTCCGTTCCGGGCCCAGATCACTCCGGTTCGCGGCTCGCCGGCGAGTAGGCCTTGCCGGGACCGCAGAGGTGGTCCCGCACGCGTTCGACCAGCCCGACGCCGCTCTTGACGATCGTGTGCAGCAGGGGCGGCTGCGGTTCGGCGGACGTGCACCGGCTCGGCGCGCCCGCCTTGGCCTTCTTCGCCTTCTCCCCCAGCGAGACGAGCATCTCCCGGCTCAGGTGCGCGGCCAGGAGCGGAAAGATCCGCTCCTCCTCGTCGGCGATGTGCCGCCGCGCACTGATGATCGCCCAGGACAGGAGCAGAGAGAACTGATCGTCGGGCAGGTCGGACCCTTCGAGCCGCTTGAGGATCTTCTCGACATGCTCGTGCTCGCCGCAGGCGCCATCCGCGATCAGGTCCCCGTCGGGCAGGTACTCGCGGATGACCGGGTAGAAGTAGGCCTCCTCGGCCACGGCGTGCCGGACCGTCTCGATGATCATCTGGTCGGTCAGCGAGCGTTGCAGCGGTTCCCCGCCGGAGAGCACCTCCAGCTCCGTGAACAGCTGGTTCAGTTCTCGGTGATCCTCCGTCAGGACGGTGATCAGGTCCTCGGGCGGGTTCATGGCGTGCGGTTCTCTCTGGCATGGCCGCTGACGGCGACCGGGTGCGCAGCGGCCTGCGGTCGCGCGCTCGGTGCCGATTCCTCCCAGGCCTGCCCGCGTCGGCGCGCGACAAACGCCGCAGAACACAAAACCGCAGGTGAGTCCCTGTCTTCGTCCAGATCGGACTCGGCGGACGACCGGTGAGCGATCACCGACCGTCCCTTGCGGCCGCCGACGATGTGGGCGATCCTCCGGATCGGGACACCATGCCGCGAGGAGTCAGATGACAATCTGGACGGATCGTCTCGACAGCATCCAGGCCGGTCAGGCCCCCAAACCGACGGTCGTGGAGATTCTCCGGCTCCCCGACATCGTTTCGTGGGAGCCCGGCCAGGTCGTCACCAAGTGGGAGACCGACGAGGACTTCTTCACCACCGGCGGCCAGCTGTTCGGCGGATACCTCGGGGCCCTCGCCGACCAGGTCATGGGCCACACCGCGATGTCGGTGCTGGAGGATGAGAACGCCTTCCGCACCGCCCAGATGAACGTCACGTTCTACCGCCCGGTCCGTAACGGCGTGCTGTGGATCACCAGCAAGGTGACCTGCAAGACCCGGCAGGCCATTCACGTCCAGGTCGAGTTCACCGACGCCGACGGCACTCCGATGTGCTCGGTCTCGGGCATCCAGATCGTCTTTCCGAGAAGCCCCCGGTCGACCCCGCCGCGATGACCCGACGCCGCGCGGGCCCTGACGTCACGTCGTGGAACGGCCGCCCGCCCCGTCGGGGGTGCGGTCCTCGCCCGCCGGTGACGTCGGCGCCCTGGCGTTTCCCGGGGGCGGGATCGGCAGGGTGCGCATGCGCAGCAGCGGCGAGGGCAGCAGCCAGCCGGCTCCGGCGAGCGCGCCGGCGACGGCGATCACGAGGGTCGTACGCGGGCCGACCGCCGTGCCGAGGGCCCCGGCGGCCAGTGATCCGAGCGGGCGCGCACCGTAGTTGACCGCGCGGTACGCGCCGGACACCCGCGCCCGCACCGGATCCGGGATGACCGCGGCGAAGATCGACCCAGCCGAGATGTCCAGCATCATGACGCCGATCCCGGAGCCGAACTCGGCGAGGAAGAGCAGCGTGAGCACGGTGTCCCGCCCGCCGCCCGCGGCCGGGACGAGGAACAGCGGGGCGGGGTACAGCACGCAGCCGGCGATGAACGCCGGTCCGATGCCGATCCGCGAGGCCACCCGGCCCGTGATCATCGATCCGAGCAGCCCCCCGGCCGCCCCGGCGCTGAGCACGGTCCCGAGCAGCCCCGGCGGCACGCGCAGCGTGGTGGTCGCGTACAGCACGAACAGCGCGGCGAACATGTAGGTGAAGAAGTTGATCGTCGCGGTCGCGCCGAGCGCGGCGCGGACCACCCGTGAGCCGGCGATGAACCGGAACCCGCCCGCCGGCGAGTTCCCCGGGGTCCGTGCGGTGGCCGGCTCCGGCGACCTGACGCGGAACAGGAAGAACGCCGACGCCAGGTACGACAGGCCGTCGGCCAGCAGCGCCGCGGGCGCGGACAGCGCCTGGACGAGGGCGCCGCCGAGCCCGGGCCCGCCGGCGTCCGCCAGTGCGTAGCTGCTGTGCAGGAGGGAGTTGCCGGAGACGTAGCGCTCCGGCGGTACGAGCGAGACGAAGAGTGTGCTGTCGGCGACGGCGAACAGCACGCTGAGCGTGCCGACGGCGAACGCGACGGTGTACAGCTGGACGCTGGTCAGCACCCCGGCCGCGTACGCGATGGGGATGCTCGCCATCAGGGCGGCCCGGCCGAGATCCGCAGCGACCATGGCGCGACGGCGGTGACCGTACCGGTCGACGAGCACACCCGCCGGCACGGAGAACAGCAGGCTCGGCGCGAGCCAGGCCGTCATGAGGTACCCCATCTGCGCCGGCCCCGCGTGCACCACGAGTACGCCGGTCAGCGGCAGGGCGATCAGCGACACCTCGTCGCCGAGTAACGAGATCGTCTGGCCGGTCCAGTAACGCCGGAAGGGCGGCTCGGTGAGCAGCGGCGGGATCAGCCTTCCGATGCGCGATGCCAGGTTCGTGCGGAATCGGCGCCGTTGACCGGAATCGTGGCGAAGGCCCCGTCTCGTCCCCATACCGACAACGTTCGTTCGCCGAAGACGCCTTTGTAAACGGGCGCGACGCGAGCGCGCTCCCGCGCGGATCGGCGCGCGGGGTCAAGGCCGGAGTCCGGCGGCAGGCCACCCACCCGGGAACGGCCCAGGTCAGGGTGTGCGGTGGAGGACGGAGGTCGACGGCGGACCCACCCGGCCGGGAACCACCCGGGTCAAGGTGTGGGGTCGAAGCCGGAACTCGACGGCAGGCCCACCCGGTCGGGGACGGCCCGGGTGAGGCCGCGGAGCCAGCCCTCCAGGTCCGACGACCACCAGCGGCCGGACGAGAGCCGGCCCAGCGCGTCCGTGACCGCGGCGGCCGAGGCACGGGCCGGTACGACGCGCGACGGGGCGCTGCCCGCCAGGGCACCGAGCCACCAGTGGCGTCGCGTGACCGGCATGTCGTCGGGGTCGAGCACGACGTAGTAGTCGGGCAGGGCCAGCCGGTCCGACCGCAGTCCGGCCAGGGCCGTCTCGATGGCGACCTCCAGGCCGCCGACCGGCGCCGCGCCGTCGAAGAGGCCGACCCACGCGTCGCCGACCGCCGCCAGCGGGTCCGCGTCGTGCACGACGTACGTCGCCGTGGACCGGTGCACCGCCTCCTCGATCTCGGCCGGCGAGCGCTCGCCACGGCTGATCGCCCGGACGTTGTGCAGCCCGTCCAGCCCGGAGACGACCTTCCCCGACTGCTCGCCCGCCACCACGACCACCGTGCTGCTGAGTCGCCTCATGTCTCGGAGTCTAGAAGCCGCCGTCGTCTCCCCGGCGGCCCGGATCAACCGATCGGTGGATCGGCTCGGCCGTCCGGCCGGTCCGCGGTTTCAGCCGCCGACCCGGGAGTACGGGCGATGTCCGCGCATGCCCGCTCTTGCGACGCTGACGGCACCTGACGAAGACAGGCAAGCAGGCAAGACAGAAAGGCATGACATGGACACCCGACCGGAGACCCGTACGGCCTTGCGTACCGTGAAGCTGCTCGTCGGCGGCTATCTCCTCCTCAGCGTGGTCACCTTCGCGGCCATCGTCCTGCTCCGCGGCCACCGCTCCGTGGTGAACGACGCCGTCTGGATACGGGGCACGATCGTCGCCCTCACCTCGCTGCTGATGTTCTCGTTCGCCGCCCGCGCGGCCCGCGGCTCCCGCGGCGCGTTCCTGCGGCTGCGGATCGCCTCGGCCGTCATGGTCGTGGCCATCATCGTGATCATCTCGCTGCCCGGGACGTTCCCGCTGTGGCTGCGGCTCGAACAGAGCGTCTGCGGGCTCCTCCTGCTCTGCGTCGTCGTGCTCGTCAACGGCCGGCACCTGCGATCGCTGTTCGCGGGCGCGTGACGAGCGCGAACCGCGATGGCGTACGGAACGGCCCCGGTTAGATTGTCCTGGGACAGGTGGCTGTCGCCAGGGAGGACGGACATGAGCGGTCCGGTGCCGCGTGCCCGGCTGGACGCGCGGGAGCAGTGGCCTCTCGTGGTGGCCGTCGCGCCGTACCTCCTGCTGGCGATCCTGACCGCCATCACCGTGGCGGAGAAGCACTCCTCGGGCGGCCTCACCGTCGACCTGGTGCTCTGCGGGCTCGCCGCCCTGTGGATGCTGTGCATGGTCACGCTGCGTCCCGCGTGGCGGGAGAGCCCCCCGGCCATGGCCGTGTTCTTCACCGTGCTCATGGCGATCATGACGGTCCTGGTGGTGCGCGACCCCTGGTGGGGGTTCTTCGCTCCCGCCGGATACCTGTACGCGTTCCGGCTCATCCTCTGGCCGTGGCAGTTGCTCGGCGTCGCCGTGGTGGCGGCGCTGGCGGGCACCGCGCAGGCCTCCGCGATCGGCAAGACGACGCTGCTCGGGTTCGTCGTGTACCTCGCCGTCGTGGCCGCGAACACGCTTCCGATGTGCGGGTTCGCCTGGTTCGCCCGGCGGAGCCGCGAGCAGAACGACCAGCGCGAGCAGGCCCTCCGCGAGGCGAGGGAGGCGAACCGCAGGCTCGAGGCGAGCCTGGCCGAGAACGCCGGCCTGCACGAGCGGCTCGTGGCCCAGGCGCGCGAAACCGGGATCATGGACGAGCGCCAGCGGATGGCGCGGGAGATCCACGACACCCTCGCCCAGGGGCTGACCGGGATCATCACCCAGCTGCAGGCGGCCGAGCAGGCCGAGGATGACACCGCGGACTGGCGCCGGCACGTGACGGCGGCGACACGGCTGGCCAGGGAGAGCCTGACCGAGGCGCGGCGGTCGGTGCACGCGTTGCGCCCCGAGCCCCTGGAGACGGCGCGGCTCAGCGAGGCGCTCACCGGCGTCGCCGGGCGCTGGTCGGCGCTGCACGGGCTCGCCGTCGAGGTCACCACGACCGGTACGGCACGGCCGATGGAGCGCGAGGTGGAGGTCGCACTGCTGCGCACCGCCCAGGAGGCGCTCGCCAACGTGGCCCGGCACGCCCGGGCGACGAGAGTCGGGGTGACCCTGTCCTACATGGAGAACGAGGTGGCCTTGGACGTGCGGGACGACGGGTGCGGGTTCGACCCGGCGAAGATGACCGGCGAGCGCACGGAGACGGGCGGCGGGTTCGGCCTCGTCGCGATGCGCCAGCGGATCGAGGGCCTGTCCGGGACGCTCCAGGTCGAGTCGGAACCGGGCGCGGGCACGGGCATCTCCGCCTGCGTGCCGGCCGGGCCCGCGGAGGCCTCCGCGTGAGCCGCCCGGAAGGCCCGATCAGGCTGCTGATCGCCGACGATCACCCGGTGGTGAGAGACGGTCTGAGCAGCATGTTCGCGCGTGAGCCCGGGTTCGAGGTGGTCGGCGAGGCCGGCGACGGCGCCGAGGCCGTACGGCTCGCCGAGGAGCTACGGCCCGACGTCATCCTGATGGACCTGCGGATGCCCGGGATGGACGGCGTGACGGCCATCGCCGAGCTGGCCCGCCGGGGCACGGCGGCGCGCGTCCTCGTACTCACGACCTACGACACCGACAGCCACGTGCTGCCGGCGATCGAGGCGGGCGCCACCGGCTACCTGCTCAAGGACGCCCCGCGGTCGGAACTGCTGCGGGCGGTGAGCGCCGCCGCCCACGGCGAGGCGGTCCTGTCCCCGTCGGTGGCGTCCCGGCTGATGAACCGGGTCCGGACTCCGGGCTCGGGGCCGCTCAGCCGGCGGGAGGTCGAGGTGCTCGAACTCGTCGCGGCCGGATGCACCAACCGGCAGGCCGCGGCGCGGCTGTTCATCACCGAGGCCACGGTCAAGACGCACCTGCTGCACATCTACGACAAGCTGGACGTCAGCGACCGTGCCGCGGCCGTCGCCGAGGCGTACAACCGCGGCCTGCTCGTCCCCGGCCCGCCGGACCGGTGACGCCTAGAACACCGGGGCGCCGTCGCGTACCAGTTTCCAGTTCTCCACGTGGAAGGTGGCCGGGTCGATGGTCTTGGCCGCCGAGGCGTACGCGACGATCGCCTCGCGGATCGCGACCTGCGCGTTGTAGACGACCGGCGCGGTGGTGATGCCGGGGAAGCCGCCGCCGCCGGACTGGCGGTAGTTGTTGACCGCGACCACGAACTTCTGGTCGTCGGTCACCGGCGTGCCGTCGTAGGCGAGGCCGGTGATCCGCGAGCCCTCGGGCTTGGCGATGTCGACGTCGTACGTCACGCCGGACATCTGGTCGTAGTTGTAGTCGGGCAGGTCGTGGGCGTTGGTCCACGACGCCGGGTCGACCGGGGCGTCCGCCGCGACCTGCTCGTAGTACCGCGCCGAGTACTCCAGGTAGGCCTTGATCTGGGCGCCGGTCAGGATGCTGGCCAGCAGCGTGTTGTCGTAGATGTAGAGCCCGGCGATGTCCTTGACCGTCACCTTCCCGGCCGGGAAGGTCGCGGCGCGGTTGAACGGCGCGGCGATCGAGATCACCGGCAGCGATTCGTTGGCGGTGCCGGCGATGGCCTTCTTGACCGTCTCGGTCTGCACCAGGTTGACGTAGTCGAGGATCGCGGTGTCCTTCCAGCAGGACTCGGCCGCCGACATCGCCTCGGTGGACGTGGCGACGTCCTGGTTGACGTAGGCGACCACCGCGTCGTGCTGCTTCTTGACCAGCGCGACGAGCTTCGGGTCCTCCTGCACCGTGTTGGTGTTCACCGTGGTGGCGGACTTTCCGGCGACCTTCCAGCGGCCGCGGTCGCGGGTCAGCGTGAGGTCGAAGACGGACAGTCGCTCGCCCCAGCACATCGGCTCGCTCATCACGACGGTCTCGCCGGTCGCCTTGTTGGTGACGAACCGCTCGGAGATCTCGAGGTGCGCGTGGCCGAAGAGGATGGCGTCGATGCCGGGCACCTCCTCGGCGACCATGGCCGCGGCGTTCTCCACCGGGATGTCGCCGGTGTAGGACGACAGGCCGCTGTCACCCGCGTGCGCGCTGACGACCATGACGTCGACGCCCTCGGCGCGGATCTTGGGAACCCACCGCTTGGCCGTCTCGACCAGATCCAGGAAGTCCAGCTTGCCGGAGACATTGGCCTTGTCCCAGATGGCGACGCCCGGGTTGGTCAGGCCGAGCAGCCCGACCCTGATCGGCGGGTGCCCGTGGACGTGCATCTTCTTGATGATGTACGGGCGGTACGCCGGCCGGTCGGTGCCCGCGTGCACGGCGTTGGCCGCCAGCACCGGCGCGTGCATCTGCTCGATCCAGGCGTCCAGCAGCGGAAGGCCGTAGTTGAACTCGTGGTTGCCGAGCGCCACGGCGTCGAAGCCGATGGCGTTCATCTGCAGCGCCATCGGGTGGGTCTGGCCGGTCTCGGTGAACGGCTCCACCGTGGCGTAGTAGAAGCCCAGCGGCGTGCCCTGGATGGTGTCGCCCGCGTCGAACAGCAGGGTGTGGTCGCGCCCGCGGTCCTTGCGGATCTGGTTCACCAGGCTCGACACCCGGGCCAAGCCGACCACGTTGCCCGCGCTGTCGCTGTAGGCGGCGTCCTTGTAGTAGTCCCAGTCGACGGCGTGGCTGTGGATGTCGGAGGTGCCCATGATCGTGATGGTCACCGAGTCCTTGCCGCCCTTGCCGGCCGTGGCGGCCTCGGCCGCGCCGGGCCAGCCCGCGAGGGCGAGCGCGCTCGTCGCGGTCAGCCCGCCGAGCACCTGCCTGCGGCTGACTCCCCGCCGCTGCTCGGCGTCGTCCGGTATACGACAGGAACACCACCGAGGCGTGGGGCCGGGCCGACTGTTCTTCATGGCGGGCGCGTTTCCTTTCCGTGGGCGAGCGTCGCCACGATAGAGGTCGTACGCCGCTTCCGAACCGGTCAGATGTTCCCAGCCGCGCGCCCGAACGTTGGCACTCCCCGGCCTTGCCACCGTCCAGGCGAACGCCTTCGCGGTGCGAAGCGTCCTTTATTTCATGAATGTTGCCCGGAACGCCGGTCCCCTCGTCCTGGCCGCCGCCGTGGGGGCCTTACTCGGTCTCGCGCAGGTCGCGGTGGCGGAGGCGGTCGGCATCCTTACGCTCGATGCGGACTTCGGGGCGGGTGACGACCGCGTCCAAGGCGTTCAGGTGACCCTGGTCGCCTGGTACTGCGCGATGGCGGTGCCGACGGCCGCCTGGCTCGCGGGCGCACGCCGTGACCGTGGAACCCGCGCGGCGGCCGTCCCCGCGGCGGCCGTCGGAGCGCTCGCGGCCCATCCGCTCATCGCCCGGCTCGGCGGTGAGGCCGTCCGTGCCGACATCGGGACCGCCGTGCTGCTCGGCGTCCTGCTGGGCGTCGCGGGCGGGGCCGCCGTCGCGGCGGCTCCGGTCATCGGCCGGGGCATCGCGGCGTACGCCGTGCTGCTGTGGGTGGCCGCGCTCGTGCTCACCGCGCTCGTCTCCCCGACGGTCGTGTACGCGGGCCTGGTGCAGCCGTTGGGCCTGGACCTCGCGAGGCCGTGGGGGTCGGCGCTGTCGAATCTGCCGTACAACCTGGGCTATCACCTGCCGACGATGCTTCCGGTCGCGGTGGTGACCCTCGTGCTGGCCTGCGTGGTGAGCGGCGTGACCGCCCGGCGTACGGGCGCCTGGGCGGCGGCCACGGCGGCGGGTGCGGCCGGCCCGGTGCTCGGCGCGGTCCTGTACCGGCTCCTGCCGGACCAGGTGTACCTGTGGAACGAGTCCGCGAGCGCGGTCGTGCTGCTCATCGCCGGATGCTGCCTGCCGCTCGCCGCCGGCGCGGCGGCCGTCGGCCGGCGCCTCCACCGGCCGGACCCGGACGCCTGATCAGGGCTCGCGGATGACCGCGACGCAGTTCTGTCCGCCGAAGCCGAACGCGTTGACGAGCGCGGTGCGCACGCGCAGCGGACGTGCCGTGTTGGGCACGTAGTCCAGGTCGCATTCGGGGTCGGGCGTCTCCTGGTTGATCGTGGGCGGCACGACGCCGTCGCGGATCGCCAGCGCGCAGACCATCGCCGACAGCGACCCGGCCGCACCGATCATGTGGCCGACCATCGACTTCGGCGAGCTCACCGCGACATGATCGGCGTGCGTGCCGAGCGCGGCCCGGATCGCCTTGGTCTCGGTGACGTCGTTGGCCTTGGTCGAGGTGCCGTGCGCGCAGATGTAGTCGACGTCCGCGGGGGCGGTGCCGGTGCGCTCCAGGGCCTGGCGGATCGCCGCCGTCGCGTACGCGCCGTCCGGCTCCGGCGCGCTGACGTGGAACGCGTCGCTGGTCAGCGCTCCGCCCGCGACCTCGGCGTACGGCGTGGCGCCCCGGGCCCGCGCGTGACGCTCGGACTCCAGGACCAGCAGCACCGCTCCCTCGCCGAACACGAACCCGTCGCGCTCGCCGTCGAACGGGCGGCTGGCACGCTCGGGCTCGTCGTTGCGGCGCGACAGCGCGCCCATGTTGGTGAGGCCGGCGAATATCGCCGACGTGATGCCGGCGTCCGTACCGCCCGCGATGACGATGTCCGCCTCGCCCGCGAGGATCAGCCGCCGCGCGTCCAGCAGCGCGTACACGCCGCTGGCGCAGGCGAGGGCACCCGCGGTGACCGGTCCGTGCACCCCGAGGTCCATGGCGACCTCGCACGCGGGCATGTTGGGGATGACGGAGGAGACGTAGTACGGGCTGACGCGCTGCTCCCCGCGCTCGTGCAGGGTCTCGACGCCGCTCTGGATCTCCGGGAAGCCGCTGACGGCGTTGTTGACGACCACGCCGACCCGCGAGGTGTCACCGTCCAGCACCAGCCCGGCGTCCTTCACGGCCTCCCGCGCGGCGGCGACGGCGAACTGGGAGAAGCGCGCCGAACGACGCACCCGCTTGTGGTCGAGCACCTGCTGGGGGTCGAAGCCGGTGACCTCCCCCGCGATGCGCACGCGGTCGTGGGACGCGTCGAACCGGGTGATCGGTTTGATGCCGGACCGGCCGTGCGTGAGCGCCTCCCACGTCGAGGCCACGTCGTTCCCCACCGGGGTCACCGCGCCGAGCCCGGTCACCAGCACCCGCTCTGCCACCTGCTGTCCATCTCCCTTACGCGACATGGCCACACCCGGCAGACACAGTACGCCTCCGTAAATCGGACACCGCACGCCGTACACCCACTAACAGGCACGAGCGAGGCGACTAACGTGACATGTCGTGCGACGGATAACGATCAACGGGCCGGGTTCGGTGCGTCTCGACACGACCGGTCCGCCGTCGCCGCGTCCGGGGTGGGCGCGCATCCGCGTCGTGGCGTGCGGGATCTGCGGCACCGACGCGCACTACCTGCGCGGCATGCCGTTGCCGCCGGGGGTCTCCTATCCGCTGGTGCCCGGCCACGAGGTCGCCGGAGTCGTCACGGAGCTGAACGGGCCGGCCGGCGACATCGCCGTGGGCGACCTCGTCCTGCCGCATCTGATCACCCCGTGCGGCGCCTGCGAGTCGTGCGCGTCCGGCCGGGAGCAGCGGTGCGCGACCGCACCGATCCTGGGCATCCACGAGCCGGGCGGGCTGGCCGACGAGCTGGTCTGGCCGGTGTCGCGGCTCGTGCGCGCGAACGGCCTGGATCCGGTGACGGCCGCGATCCTGCCCGACGCGGCGGCCACCGCGTACCACGCGCTGACCGTGGCCGGCGTGCCCGACGACGGGGTGCTGTGCGTGTTCGGGGCGGGCGGCGTCGGCACCGCTCTCGTGCACCTCGCCCGCGTTCTGGTGCCGGAGGCGACGGTGGTCGCGGTCGTGCGCAGCGAGGCCACGCGGCGGCGCGTCGCGGAGCTGGGCGTCCCCGCGTTCACGGCCGGGCGGCTGAAGGAGCTGCGGCGCGAGGTCGGCCCGGCCGACGTGGCGATCGACTTCACCGGTTCTCCGGAGACTCCCGCCCAGGCGGTACGGACGCTGCGCCCCGGCGGGCGGCTGGTGCTCGGTTCGGTCACCCCCGGCGACCTGAACCTCGGCTGGATCACCTCGTTCGTCACCCGCGAGATCAGCGTGTCCGGCACGTACACGTCCACCATCGACGACCTGCGGCAGGTGGTCGCACTGGTCCGCGACGGCCGCCTCGACCTGTCCGGCATGGTCAGCCACCGGCTGCCGCTGGACCGGGCGACCGAGGCGTTCGACCTGCTCGACCGGCGGCCCGACGGCCTGGTGCGGATCGTCGCCCAACCCTGAGCCGGGCCCCGACCGAGGCCGAACCCGAGAAGAGAAGGCTCGAAAGAGAAGGAGAACTCCCCCGTGGCCGGCATCCCCGAGCTGAACGATTTCCGTGCCTTCTTCACCGGCGAGGTGGAGGCGGCGGCGCCGGAGATCGAGCGCACCGACCGGATCCCACCGACCGTCCTCGACGGGGCGGCCCGGATCGGCGCCTACCGGCTGACCCTGCCCGAGTCCCACGGCGGCTTCGGCCTGTCAACGGTGGAGCTGCTGCCCTACCTGGAGGCCGCGGCGATGGGACCGGGCGCCGGGCGCATGCTGGTGCACCTGTCCAACGGCATCTGGCGGCCGATCCTGCGGTACGGGAACGAGCGCCAGCGCGGCATCGTCTCGCGGATCGGCACCGGCGACGCCGTCGTGGCGTTCTGCCTCACCGAGGCCACCGCGGGGACCGGGCGGGACCTGCGCTCGCGTGCCGTGCGCGACGGCGACGGCTGGCTGCTGACCGGTGAGAAGCACCTCATCACGTTCGCCGACCGCGCCGACTGGTTCCTGCTCGTCGCCGCGTCCGACGAGCGGGCGGCGAAGGACTCGCTGACCGCGTTCCTGATCCCGCGGGACACTCCGGGGTTCGGCATCGACGCGACCCAGCGCACCATGGGCCTGCACGGCACCGGCCACGCCTGGCTGCGGTACGACGGCATGCGCCTGGACGACGCGCACCGGCTCGGCGCGGTGGGCGAGGGCCTGGACGTGGGCCTGTACTTCCTCGACTACAGCCGCATCTCGCTGTCCGCGTGCATGGTCGGGCTCGGGGAGCGCGCGCTCGACGAGGCCGCGCGGTTCGCGCTGCGGCGCGCCACCTTCGGCCGGCCGATCGCCGACCGCCAGGCGATCCAGGCGCACCTCGCCGACATGCGGGCCGACATCGACGCCGGGCGCGGTCTCGTACGGCGGGCCGCGGAGGCGTTCGACCGGGGCGAGGAGGTCACCGCCGCCGCGTCCACCGCCAAGCTGTTCTGCCTCAACATGATCGGCCGGGTGACCGACCTGGCGCTGCGGGTGCACGGCGGGTTCGGCTACAGCGTGGCCGCGCCGATCGAGCGCATCTACCGGGACGCCCGCGGCTTCTGGTTCGAGGAGGGCACGCAGGAGATCCAGCAGCTCGTCGTGGCCCGCAAGGTGCTGACGGACGCCGCGCGGAAGGAGGGCTCATGAAGGTCGTGCTGGTCACCGGGGCGGCGTCGGGCCTGGGCCGCGCGGTCGTACGCCTGATGGCCGAACGGGGGTGGACGGTCGCGGCCCTGGACCGCGCCGAGGCGTCCGACGACGGAGCGGCGCTGACGGTCACCGCCGACGTCCGCGACGCGCGCGCGGTCGAGGACGCGGTGACGCGAACCGTGGACGAGCTGGGCGGCCTGCACGCGGTGGCGGGCTGCGCCGGGGTGTTCCACAACGACCTGACCCCGCTGCACCTGCTCACGGACGAGGCGTGGGCCACTCATCTGGACGTCAACCTGACCGGCGCCTTCCACGTCGTACGCGCCGCGCTGCCGCACCTGCTGGAGACGCAGGGCGCCGTCGCCCTCGTCGCGTCGGTCGCGAGCCGGTACCCACAGCCGGGCGGCGCCGCGTACGCCGTGTCCAAGGCGGGCGTGGCCTCGCTGGCCCGCGCGGTCGCCCTGGAGTACGGGCCGCGCGGCGTCCGCGCGAACGCCGTCTCGCCCGGCTACATGGACACGCCGATGGCCGCGCCGCTGATGTCCCGCCCGCACCTGCGCACGGCCATCGAGCACGAGCTGCCGCTCCGCCGCGCCGCGCACCCGGACGAGATCGCCCCGGTCATCGAGTTCCTGCTGTCCGACGCGGGACGGTACGTCACCGGGGAGGAGGTCACCGTGGACGGCGCGGGGGCCCTCACCGCGTACACGAGCGGCGGCGACGTCGACCGCATGTGGCGCCGCAACGGCGTGACGGACGGCTGAGAGTCCCCGTCTCGAGCGCTGCGCGGCAGGGCGGGGGAATCCGGGCCGCTCAGCCGAGCAGCTCGCGGACCTTCGCGTAGGCCTCGTACTGGGCGAGCGGGTCGGGGGCGGCCGGGTGCAGGGCGAACTCGGTGACCCCGGCCTCGCGGTAGGCCGCCAGGCGCTCGGCGACCCGGGCGGCCGGGCCGAACAGGGTGTAGCGCTCGACGGTGTCGAGCCGCAGCCGGTACTGGCCCCAGAGCATGGCCGCGGCCTCCTCCCGTGCGGTGTCCTCCCGGTCGGCCACGTTGACGAAGACCAGCATCGTCGTGGACGGCTCCGGGCGGCCCAGCTCCGCCGCGCGGGCGGCCAGCGTCCGGCGCCGCGCGGCGACCGTGTCCGGGCGGTGCCACATGGCCAGCCAGCCGTCCCCGTGGCGGGCGACGCGTTCCATCGCGGCGTCGCTGCGCCCGCCGACGTACAGGGGCGGCGGTGACGCGGGGGCGGGCTCCAGGCCCGGGCTGTGCACGGACAGCAGCGGGCCGGAGTGGTCGACCGGCTTGCCGGTGAGCAGGTCCGGCAGGATCTCCAGGGCCTCGTCGAGGCGGCGTCCGCGCTCGCGGACCGGCACGCCGGCGGCGGCGAACTCCTCGGGGTTCTCTCCGCCGATGCCCACGCCCAGCGTGAGCCGGCCGGGCGCGAGCGCGTCCACTGTGGTGAGCTGCTTGGCCGCCCACACGATGTCGCGCAACGGCAGCAGCAGCACACCGACGCCGAGCCGGATGCGGGAGGTGACCGCCGCGGCGGCGGCGAGCGCGCACATCGACTCCAGCAGCGGTGGGTGGAAGACGAGGTGGTCGCCGACCCAGGCGGTGTCGAAGCCCAGTTCCTCCGCCCGCCGCGCGGCCTCGACCAGCGGCGGCGTCCCCTGCCGGAACGCGTCCAGGGTCGGCAGGTACACGCCCCACCGCAGCCGCTCGTTCTCGGTTCCGGCCGGTGCGCGCATGTCCGCCTTCCTCCCGTTCTGTCCGACCCGCGTGACGGGCGGGGATTGATCGCGGTTTATCGTTTCACCCCGCAAGGAAGTCTCCACGCACCGGGTGTCCGCCCCCGGCGCCCGCGCGTGCCTGGAGGCGTTCCGGCCACGAAACGGATGACGACCGTCACGACACGGGAGGCCGACCCTCCGAGCCGACCGCCGGGCCGTGGGAAGGAGCCGCATGTCCACCCAAGCCGAGTACGACCCGTCCGCCTTCCGGGCGGTGCTCGAGCACGAGTTCACGTACCTGCACGGCTTCCAGCGCAACACCCACCGGTACGCGAACCGGGTTGCCCTGCACGACCCGGAGTCCGGCCGTTCGTGGACCTACGCCGAGCTGGGCTCGGACGTGGACCGGCTGGCGGCGGGCCTGGCCGCGGCGGGCGTGGGCCCGGGCGACGTGGTGGTCTACCAGCTCTACAACTGCCCCGAGTTCGCCATGGTGTACCTGGCCGCGCAGGCATGCGGGGCGATCGGCGCGCCGATCAACTACCGGCTCGCCCCGGGCGAGACCGCCTACATCCTCGACGACAGCGCGCCGAAGGTCTTCGTGTACGACGCCGCGCTGGCCGGCCCGGCGCGCGACGCACTCGCCCTGGCCGGGCACCGGCCGGACGTCGTCGCCGCACTCGGCGAGCCGGGGGACGGCGGGGCCGCACGCGAGGACGCGGTGGCGTTCGGCGACCTGTTCGCCGCGCCGGGCGCGGCCCGTCCGGAACCGGCGGCCACCGGATATGAGGAGACCACGCGGCTCTACACGTCCGGCACCACCGGCATGCCCAAGGGCGTCGCGCTGAACAGCCTCGTCGAGGTGCTCAGCGCGCACGACGTGATCATGCACTTCCCGCTCTCGCCGGAGGACATCACGCTGAACATGACGCCGTGGTTCCACCGTGGCGGCCTGTTCTCCGGCGGGCCGAACCCGGTGTTCTACGCGGGCGCACAGGCCGTGCCGATGCGCGCGTTCGACCCCGACCTGGTCCTCGAGCACGTCGAAGGCCTCGGCGTCACGTTCCTGATCGGCGCGCCCACGAACCTGGAGATGCTCACGCGCGCCCAGCTCGAGCGCCGCCGCGACCTGTCCAGCCTGCGCGGCATCGTCACCATGGGGGCGCCGCTGACCCGGGACGCGTGCCTGCGCTACCAGGAGGTGCTGACGCCGCGGATCTTCAACGGGTACGGCACCACCGAGACGTTCTGGAACACCTTCCTACGCCCCTCCGACCTGCCCGAACACGCGGGCAGCGCCGGACGCGCCTGCACCGACGACGACGTCGCCGTGGTACGGCTGTTCGACGACCGGCGCGCCGAGCCGCACGAGACGGTCGCCCACGACAGCGCGGAGATCGGCGAGGTCATCGTCCGCTCCCCCAAGTCCGGCTACCACTACACCAACTCCCCCGAGACGGACGCGAAGAAGTTCCACGACGGCTGGCTGTACACCGGAGACCTGGCGACGTGGGACGCGGACGAGTACATCACCATCGTGGGCCGGCGGGACGACATGATCGTGTCGGGCGGGGAGAACGTCCATCCCACCCAGGTGGAGGAGGCTCTGGGCGGCCACCCGGGCATCGCGGACTCCCTGGTCGTGGGCGTCCCGGACGAGCGCTGGGGCCAGCGGGTCGTCGCGTACGTGGTCCGCGCCGACGAGACGCTGACCGCCGCCGACTGCGAACGCCACTGCCGCACGCACCCGATGCTGAGCCCGTACAAGCGACCGCGCGCCTACCGTTTCGTCGACGCTCTCCCGATGAACGCGACCGGCAAGAAACTGCACTACAAGGCCACCGAACAGGCGGCCGGCGAGTACACCGAAGGCCTCTTCGAGTCACCCTGAAGCGCGATGCCGCGTCGTGTTGAGCACGGCCTATCGCGGGAGTAGTCTGCGGTTTCGTCCGGCATTTCCTCGCACCGTGAATCTCCTCGGGAGTCGTCATGGCCGGCCGCGACGTGGGCGCGAATATGTTCTCGAAGCTGATGAAGGATTTCCTCAGAGGCCCCGAGACCAAGCCCGCAGGCACGGGTGCCACGGATTTCGGCGCCACGGCGTTCTTGACGGCCGGCGGACGCGATGCGGAGCACTACACGCTGCAGCCGGAGGAAGTTGAGAACGCGCTCTCCAATTTCAAGAACGGCGACAACGAGGCCACGCTCGGCCGCTTCGGCGAGGGAGCGAGGTTCGCGGGCGTCTACAATCCCGCGAGCGACCGCTTCCTCGCCTACCCGAGCGGCGACACGTTGCTGCTCGACGGAGGAGTACCCGCCAACCGTGTTCCGCGCAACCTCGGGCATCTGAGGGTGAACAACGTGCTCTCGAAGACGCTGAACGTCGATCCAACGCGCAATTTGGGGTTCACCGCGACGTTGAAAGGCGACGGTTCCTTCGGGATGAAGTGGCTCTCTCGATCCGTCAACGAGCTCAATCCCACATTCGAGGGAAACCAGGTTCCCTTTCTGCCGATAGATCGGATCACGAGCACTTTTGCCCGGGCGACCGGACGAGCGGTGAGGTCAGAGACATGAATACCGTGGAGATCGCGGACCACCGCCTGTGACTCCAACGCGAGGAAGCGAGCCCATGGCCACGAAACCACTGGACGCCGCGCGCCGGTCGCCGCGCGTTCTCGGCAACTCCTGGGGCCGCATGGAGGTCGAGACCCTGGGCACCGGACGCGACTTCATTCTCTATCCGGGTGGAGGACGCCGGTGGGACTGGAACGAGACGGGCACGCATCACGATCCCGGCATCCAGCCCGCCGACGTGACCGACCTCATCGAGCACGGAGCCGCGGTCGTCGTGCTGAGCCGCGGCATGGAGTGCCGGCTCGGCACGTGCCCGGAGACCCTCGACCTCCTCCGCGGCCGGAACATCGAGGTTCATGTCGAGGAGACGCGCAAGGCCGTCGAGCTCTACAACCACCTGGCCGCCTCCCGCCCGGTCGGCGGTCTCTTCCACTCGACCTGCTAGGCGGGGCGGTGGCGGTGGGCTCGGGACCACAAAGCCGGCCAGCCGCCCGTGCCCAGCCACGAGGCGGGCAGGCGCAGGCCGTGTTCGGCGATCGCGTCCCAGAATCGGGTGGTGTCGGCGCCCATCTCGCGGGCGAGGGGGAACGCGCGCTGCCACGGGCCGCTCTCGTCCTCCAGGGACGTGACCGGGTGGCCGGGCACGGCGACGGTACGCGGCGGCGCCACGGGCGTGAGCTCGATCGCGGGAGCGCGGCAGGTGACCATGACCGTGAGCGCGCAGAGCAGCGGTTCGGACGGGCGGCCGGCGACGGCGCGGGCGACGACCGGGTCGTCGCGGTTCGCCAGCTCACCGATCGCCCGGCGCGTGCCGCGCGCGGCCAGGTCCAGCGCGTACGCGTCGGCCACGGCCGGCAGTTTGACCAGCTTGCGCAGTGACTTGGGCAGCGGAGACCCGTCCAGCAGCAGGGAGAGCGCCTCGAAGCGGTCGCGTACGGCGGGGTCCAGGGCCTCGACCGCGGTCGTCAGCGGACGGATGCCCCCGGCGGTCCACAGCTGGTCGAGGTCGACGGCGCCGGTGTCCAGCGCGCGCCGGCAGGCGTCGGCGAGGCGCGCCGCGCCGAGGCGCCGCAGCCGGGTGAGGGCCGCCTCCGGCGGTATGCCCGCGAGGCGGGCGAAGGTCCCGAGCACCTCCTCACCGGCCTCGTCCTCCCACGCGCGCCGCGCGAGAGCGTCCAGCGCCGGTCCGGCCTCCGCGATCAGGCGGGACGCCGAATGCCTCCGGGCGGGCCGCGCGGGCGGCGTCTCGTCCGGCGGAGCGGGTTCCGCCGCCGCGCTCGCGTCATCGGCGGTCGTGCCGGGGATCGTGTCGACCCAGTCCCAGATCCGCCTCTCCAGGACCGGGTCGGGCGTGTCGTTGAACCTCGCCGCGATCTCACCCACCCGCCAGCCCCGGCCGGCGGGCCGGCGCGGAATCAGTTCGACGTTGAGGAGAAGGGTCCCCTCCTCGTCGTACAGCCCGGCGAGGCAGGACCGGCCCGCCCTGGCCTCTTCCAGGTAGTACGGCCCGGCGATGCAGTTGCCCATGTAGTCCGACCATTCGGCCAGCGTGCGGGCGCCCCGCGCCACCCGGAAGCGGACGCCCACGCCGGGCACCTCGGCACCGTCCAGCGCGGCCAGGGGCGCCGGTATGGGGAACTCGCCGGTGAGCGCCTCGGCGATCGCGGTGCCGGCCAGCAGACCCTCGGTGAGCCCGCGCCAGGTGCGGACGCCCTTGGGCGGAGTGCCGCCGAGCGCGACGAGTTGAGCGGCGCCCGAGACGGCCAGCGTGACGGAGTCCAGCCGCGGGGTCAGCGGCTCGTCCGGCGGCGGCGGATCGTGGTCGAACCACGGAGCGCCGGTGCCCCGCGTCACCCCCGCGACGTCGTTTCCGTACAGCTCGGCCAGGGCGTCGATGAGGTCGGCGTACCACAGCAGGTCGCCGACCATCTCCACCTCGGCGGGGGCGGCGTCCGGCGAGGCCGCGAGCCGCCGGGACAGCGGCTCCTCCTGCCCGAGGAGAGGGACGGTCCAGGGCGGGATGCCCTCCCACCCGGCGGGCGGCCGGGCGGGGCCGTACCCGGCTCCCGCGCGCCATTTCCGCAGGTCCGACCGGGCCCAGTTCCGCCGTACGTGCTCCGGGGCGCCCGGGTACGCGTAGAGGAGGGCCGCGGCCGTCTCCATGACGACCCGGGCGTAGTCACGGGCGCACGCCAGCCGCTGCCGGATGTAGGCCGCGAACTTCGCGTCATGGAGCGTGCCGTCGGTCAGTTTGCGATTGATGTCGCGGACGTACGCGATGGGATGGGACGGCAGGCCGGTGAGACCCGGCACCGGGCGGGAGGAGCTCGTCGCGACCCAGGCGGTCTCGGCGTCGGCGGCGCGGATGAGCGCGGCGGAGCGCGCGAGGCCGTCCTCCAGGCCGTGGTCGGCGACCGCGACCGCCGTACGGAGCAGGGCGGTCGTGGCGAGCGCGTCCTGCAGGAGCGCGCCCAGCGCCTGCGACCAGTACCCGTCGGGCGGGACCCACCGCGCGGCGTCGGCCAGCGACGGATTCCGGCCCTCGTACGCCCTGAGCCACCCCAGGATCACCTCGTCATCGTCGTGCCGGCGGCGCAGGCGCAGGTCGCCGATCCGGTCGCGGCGGCTCTGCGTCGCGAGCCGCCGCGCGCGCCGCGCGAGGCCGGCGTGATGCTCCAGCACCTGGGCCCACAGGTCGAGGACCAGCTCCAGCCGGCGCGGACGTGGCACGGGTTCGAGAACCTGCCGTAGGTGGTGGGCGAGCGCGGACGGCGGGCCGTCCGGGGTGAGGTCGACGCCTTCCGGCGCCCGCAGGGCGAGGACCTGCTCCACCTGTTCCGGCCCGAGTGTGTCGCTGGCCGCGACGGCGAGGTGCAGCGCCGCCCACCGGCCCTCACCGATCGCGCGTGCCGCCGCTGCCCCGACCCGCCTGGTCACCGCGGGCCCGAACAACGCCACGAGGAACCCGGCGCGGTCGCCCAGACGATGGGCGTCCTCCACACCGAGCACCCGGAGAGCCGCCAGGACGGCGTCGCGCTGGTCCCCGCGCGCCCCGGCCAGCCGCGCGGACCGGAAGCCCGCGCCGAGATCGACGTTGGCGCCCGCCGCGACGACGCCGCCGGCCGCCACCAGCCGGCCGAGCTCGTCGACCGCGCGTCGGACCTGATCGTCGGTGGCCTCGGCCGGCCCGAGGGCGACGGCCGCTCCCGCGGGCGCGTCGGACCCGTCCACCGGGTCCGGCGACCCGGGAACCCAGGCGCACCGGCCATCGGCCACCACCCCACCCGCGAGCCGGATCTTCATCCGGTCCATCATCGCGGACACCACCGGTCCCGCGAACGCGATTTTCCCGATAAGCCCTCTTCCCGGCGTTCCGCTTGGCCGAGGTGGCGCTGGGCCACCACCGGCTCCTGGTCGGTCGCAACCGCACCACCGGTGAACTCGCCGAAAGCCGAGGGTTCATCGGTCGCCGGGAGTAGGTCCTGCGCCTGAGGCGCGCTTCGCCCTGCCTGGCTAGCGTCGGCCCTCATGGAGACCACAGGAATCGTTCGTCGCCGGACGGCGGAGCGTAGGCGCGACGCTCTGGAGCGGCTCGTTACCGAGCGGGATGTATGGGTGTCGACGGCCCACCCTGATCACGGGCCGCACCAGGTGCCGCTGTGGTTCTTGTGGGATGGGCGAGCAGTGTGGATGTGCACCGGCGCCACTTCGGTGACCGCGCGGAACGTCCGCGAAGAGCCGCGCGTGCGCCTGTCGCTACCGGACACCTTCGACGTGGTGCTCCTCCAGGGTGAGGCGGAGTGCTTCCCGGACCAGGAGGTGCCCGGAGGCGCAGCGGAGGCGTTCGCCGGCAAGTTCGGGTGGGATCCACGCGTGGAAGAGGGGTCCTTTCTCTATGTACGCGTGGTCCCGAGGACCGTGCGCGCTTGGCGCGGCGAGCCGGAACTACGCGGGAGAGTCATCATGCGCGACGGGAAGTGGCTCGAATAACGGCCGTCCCTCGCTCTCGGAACACGATCTACGGCTGGAGAGGCAGGCAACAGACGTAGGCCGGCCTCATCCGCCGGTGGGGCTCGCCCACCGGCGGATGGCCAGGCGTTGGCCGTCGCGCCGGACCTCGGCCGCGCCGGCGCCGGCGAAGTGTGCGGGTACGACGAGCTCACGCGTGTCGGCGGCGCGTTCGAGGACGGCGCGGCGGGTGGAGGCCGCCTGCGCGGGGTCCTCGCAGAAGCAACTGCTGTACGCGGGCTCGAGGATCTGCACGGGGCTGTGCAGCAGGTCGCCGACGAACACGGCGCGGTCCGAGCCGGAGGACAGCCGGACGATCGAGGAGCCGGGCGTGTGTCCGGGCGCGGGCTCCAGCGAGAGGTTCCGGTCGATCCGGTACTCCCCCTCCCACAGCACGGCCCGGCCGAGCACGGGCGCGACGCTGTCGGCGTAGACGATGAGGCTCCCCTCCCGGCGAAGCCGGTCGTGCTCGTCGCGCACGGCGGGACGGCGGTGGGCGTTGCGAGGGTCGAAGTACTCCTGGTCGGCCTTGGGGATCAGGTACGTGGCGTTCGGGAACGCGGGCACCCACTCGTCGCCCTCCCGCCGGGTGTTCCAGCCGACGTGGTCGTAGTGGATGTGCGTGTTGACGACGACGTCCACGTCCTCCGGCCGGACTCCGGCCTCGGCGAGCCGGTCCAGGAAGGGGGTCCGCAGATGGTCGAAGAGCGGGATCTGCGGCCGGTGCCGGTCGTTGCCCACCCCGGTGTCGACGAGGACGACCTTGCCCTCGCTGCGCAGCAGCCAGGTCTGCACGGCGCCGCGGTACTCATCGGTCTCGGGGTTCCAGTGGTCCGGCGCGAGCCAGGACCGGTTGTCCTGCCAGATCGCCGGTGTGCTGTCCGGGACGATGAAGCGGGCGGGGGCGATCTCGCCCTGCCACTCGACGACCTTCGTGATCTCGACGTCGCCGAGCTGGAAACTCATGGAACCACTCATAAGCGCCACGCTAGGTCCCGCCGATGAGCATCTCAATGCTTGGGATGCGCTCATCGATGTTCGATCGTCTCATCCCGTGACTAGGATGCGGGTTCATGGACGTGCTGAGCGACGTGATCACGGTCATGCGCACCGGACGGCCGTCGTCCGACCGGCTGCGCCTGGGCTCCCGGTGGTGTTACCGCTTCGCGCCCTACGACGGGGCGGGTTTCCACGTGTTCCTGCGCGGCACCGGTTGGCTGATCACCGACCACGGCGACCCCACGCCGCTCGGCCCCGGTGACGTCGTGCTGGTGCCGCACGGCGGCGCGCACGTCCTCTCCGACTCGCCGCGCGCCGAGCACGCCGTCCCGTTCGAGAACGCGGTCGGCGAGCCGGACGGGCCGACCGACGTGCTGTGCGGCAAGTACCGCCTCGACCGGACGCGGACGCACCCGGTGCTGGCGCGGCTGCCCGAGGTCGTGCACCTCTCCGCCCGGGCCGGGCGGCACGCCGGGCTCCGCGCGGCCATCGACCTGCTCGGCGGCGAGGTGGTCGATCGACGGCCCGGCCGCGACGCGGCGGTGTCCGGCCTGCTCGACCTCCTGCTCGTCTACATGGTGCGCGCCTGGCTCGAGGACAACGCCGCGACCGGCTGGCCCCAGGCGTTGCGCGACCCCACGCTCGCCGCCGCGCTGGAGGCCCTCCACGCCGATCCGGCCCGGCCGTGGCGACTCCAGGACCTGGCCGCCACCGCCGGCCTGTCACGCGCCACCCTGGCCCGGCGGTTCACGTCGCTGACCGGGCAGTCGCCGATGGCGTACGTGGCGTGGTGGCGCATGGCCGTCGCGGCGCGGCTGCTGCGCGACTCCGACCTGTCGCTTCCGGAGATCGCCCGGCGGGTCGGCTACGGCTCGCCGTACGCCTTCGCCCACGCGTTCAAACGACATTTCGGCGTCGCGCCGGGGCGCTACCGCGCGGCGGACCAGACCGCCGCCACCGCCTGACCGCCTCATGCGGCCGGGACCCGCACCCGTCGCCCACGCGCCGAGACCCGCGCCCCGTCGTTCACCGGGTGACCGGCCGGGGCCGGGCCGCGGTGAAGTCGCGCAGGGTCCGTGGCGGGCGACCGCCGACCCGCTCGATGGCCTCGGTGACCTGGTAGAGCGCGTGGCCGCCGCCGATGGCCCGGAAGAGCTCCCACAGATGGGACAGGTGCTCCACCGTGACGGCGTCCCCGTACAGCGCCGTCGCACGGTGCCGCCACCGCCGCGGGTCCTGGTCGGCGTACACCAGCCCGAAGCGCCGCGCCGCCTCGCCGATGGTCATGACCTCGCCGGTCAGCCGGCAGACCGGGTCCACCTCACCGTCCGGCCCGGTGAGCAGGCCCGTGGCCACGCGGGCGACGTCGGCCCCCGCGACCAACGGCAGCACGGTCTCGCCGGACCCGAGGGGCAACTCGAGCGTGCGCCCGTCACTCGCGTCCGCGAGCACGGCCAGGTTCTCGAAGAAGACGGCCGCCCGCAGGTGGACGGCGCCGACGCAGGCCCGGTCGAAGACCTGCTCCGACACCCAGTGCCGGCGCATGTGGGGCGTGCCGGCGGCCGGGTCGGCGGCGAGTTGTGACACGTCGACGACGCGCTCCAGCCCCTCCTGCCCGGCCGCCGCGGCGAAGACGGCCGTGGCGTCGAGCATCCCGTCGGTCACCGGGTAGGTGAAGAACGCCCGGCGCACACCCCGTACGGCCGGGATCACCGAAGCGATCTCCCGGAGGTCGCCGACGACCACCTCCGCGCCCATCGCGCGCAGCTCGGCGGCTCGCGCGTCATCGGTGCGCACGAACGCGCGTACGGCCTGGCCGCGTTCGAGCAACATCCGCGTGACGTGCCGTCCGGTGGAGCCCTGCCGGCCGCCCGCGGCTCCCGTGACGAGAATCGGTCGCATCGCCTGGTCCTTTCTCACAGCGTGACGGTGAAGGCGCCGAGCCGTTCGAGCGACGCGAGGAACGGTGTCGCGGGAAACGCCTCGCCGGGGCTGAGCACCCCGCTCTTGGCGGGCGCTTCTCCGCCGGTCAGCCGCAGGGCGCCGGTCACCGACGCCAGCGCGGCGGCCCGCCACAGGTCGTGTCCGCTCAGGTGGCCGGCCCGGTCGCCGTGCTCGCCGAACGCCTGTACGGCGACGGTGAACTCGGTCCGCGCCCGGGTCTGCGCGTCGGCGTCCTCACTGGTGAACACCGGCTCCTCCTCGAACGTCCGGGCGGTCAGCATCGCCTCGACCTCGCGGGCGGGCACGTGCCGGGGCACGGTCACGGCCTCCGGGAAGGGAATGGGAGCGATCATCGACCGGGGGCCGACCGGCGGCGGGAACGGGAACACCACGTTGCGCGGCTCCACGTAGCCCACCTGCCGGGCACCGTCGGAGAAGCCGATCCGCGCGGTCTCCGCGAAGAGTTGCCGGGCGGTCTCCAGCGCTCCGGTGGTCATCCGCCAGCCGGTCACCGCGTACGCGACGGTCACCCGGGCGACGTCCGCCATCCCCTCGGTGACGGCGCCCGCGAGCAGGTCACCCAGGCCGCCGTAGAAGCTCAGCGAGGGGATCATGATCGCCCCGGTGCGCTGGGCCGTCGCCTGATGCGTGTCGAACAGGTGCTTGACATGGTGCGGCTCGACGGCGTGGTCGATGTAGTGGCAGCCCGCCTCGGCCGCGGCCGAGGCGACCGGGTCGCCCGTCACCGAGAACGGTCCGGCGCAGTGGATCAGCACGTCGGCGCTCTCGGCGAGCCCGCGGATCGCCGCCCGGTCGTCCAGCGGCGCGGTCACGGCGCGGCAGCCGAGCTCACCGGCCATCGCCCCAAGGGCCGCGCCGTCGCGTCCGGCCAGCACGATCTCCTGGCCCCGGTCGATCAGCTCGGCGGCCACCAGCCGTCCGGTATGCCCGGTCGCGCCGTAGATTGCGATGAGTGGTGCGGTCATGACCATCCCACTTCCGTACCGAGGGTATGTAACTTCCGGCATCGAACGTAGGTTCGAGCCGATCGCGCTGTCAAGGGGGTTCGCCGTTGCCTCGCCCGCCTCGCCGTACGCAGGCCGAACGCTCGGACGCGACGACGTCCATGCTCGTCACGGCGGCCCGGGAGCTGTTCGGCCGGGACGGCTACGCCGCCACCTCGATCGAGGCGGTCGCCGCCGCCGCCGGCGTGACCAAGGGCGCCGCGTACCACCATTTCCGCAGCAAGGCCGCCCTGTTCCGCAGCGTGTTCGTCGAGGAGCAGCGGCGGATCGCCGACACGTTGCGGGAGGCCGCCGCGCGGGAGCCCGACTCGTGGTCCGCACTGCTCCGGGGGTGCCGCACCTTCCTCGAACACTGCCTTAACCCGGTGTTCCGCCGGATCGTGCTGCTGGACGGCCCGGCGGTCCTCGGCTGGGAGCAGGTCCGCGAGATCGAGTACGCCCACACGCTCCGCGTCCTCACCGAAGGCATGAGCGCCGCCGCCGCGGACGGGACGATGGCCGACGGTGACCTGCCGGCCCGCTGCCAGCTGATCTTCGGTGCGCTGTGCGAGGCGGGGATGCTGCTCGCCCGCTCCGGCGATCCGGCGAAGGCGCTGCCCGTCGTCGCGGCCGAGGCCGAGCGCCTTCTCGGCGCCCTCGCCCGCTGACCTCTCTGTGCGTCCGCAAACGCGACCGGCACGGACCGCCGCCGGCGACCCACCCGGAGACGACGGCGCGCGCTGCCGCCGAATAGCCTGGCGGGGTGGGAGAATGTCGTGTGCAGATGCACACCGAGCGACGCGGACCCAGCGTCGGAAAGGCACGGTCGTGACGGACGACATTGTCATCCGCAACCGAGCTCGGCAGATCGAGTGGTACGGCGAGCCGCTGCACGACCGCTTCCGGCGGCTCCTCGACCGGCTCCGGCTGCCCCAGTCCGCCCTGGCGGAGGTGCTCGGGCTGTCCGCCCCGATGCTGTCCCAGCTCATGTCCGGGCAGCGCGCCAAGATCAGCAACCCGGCCGTGGTGTCCCGCCTGATGGCCGTCGAGTCGATGGTCGCCGAGCCCGGCTTCGCCGCCCTGTCGGCCGACGAGGTGCGCGAGCGGCTCGACCAGGTGCGTTCCCAGAACACCACGCCGTCGTACCTGAGCGTCCCGACGGCGCAGCGCTCCTCACCGGCCGCGCGATCGGCCGATCCGGTCGCCGGAATCCAGGCGCTGCTGCGCGGGCTCGCGTCGGCGGCGGAGATCGAGGACGCCGCACGGCTCATCGAGGCGCACCATCCCGACCTGGCCACGATGCTGCGCGTCTACGGCAACGGGCGCACCGCGGAGGCGCGGGCGCACTTCGCCCGCGTCATGGAGGACTCCTGACCCACGCCGAGGCGACGCCCTGGACACACCGCGTCTCGCGTCCGGGGCGTCACCGGCTCATCGGTGCTCTTGCAAAAGCCAACGTCGCATTAGCGAATACACAAGCCGCGGAAACGGCGGCGCGCCTACCCGGCTCGGCCCATGCGGTGCAGCAGCCGCTCCTGCCGGGACGCGCCCGGCGCGAGCGCGCCGCCGGGCGCGGCGAAGAACCGGTGCGTCGTCTCCGCGGCGGTGGGCGTCTCCGCCAGCCCGGCGTAGATCTCCTCGAGGAAGTCATCGATCCAGGCGACCAGACCGCCGTCGAGTGCCTCGTCCGCGCCGACGGCGCGCGCCAGATCCCAGGTGTGAACGACGGTGTCGGTCGTCCGCACCGCGAGGGCCTGGCGGCCGGTCACCTTCCCCAGCGGGTAGTCGAGGACGCGCTCGAAGGCCCCGGCAGCGGCGAACGCCTCGGCGCACTCCTGGACGGACCGGAGGTAGGCGCCCACCGGATCCGCGCCCAGGGCGTCGGCGTCCCGCAGCCGCAGGAACTCCGCGCCGCTCCCGCCCCGCAGCAGCCGCACGTAGCCGAGGTTTCCTCGCGTCATGTGGTTGACCAGCTGACGTACGTTCCACGCGGAACAGGGAGTCGGCCCGGCCCAGTGTTCGGGCCGGACCGCCCCCAGCCTCCGCTCGAACCCGGCACTGGCCCGGAGGAACCGATCGACCAGCCCTTCAGAGAAATCGACCATGGGCCGCAGTGTGGTCACCGGCCGGCGCCACGGCTGGCAAATATCCGACGTCACGCCTCAGGCCTGATGGTCGTGAGCGATCAGTTGCCGGTAGCCGGAGTAGTCGCGGCCGGAGGTCAGGCGCCGGGCGGCGACGGCGAAGTAGGCGTCGTCGGGCGCCTTGACGCCCAGGCCCTCCACGAGGCGGTTCATGAAGTTGAACAACGCGCACACCGACACCGCGTCGAAGAGGGCCTTCTCCTCCCAGCCGGCCGCGAAGACCGCGTCGGCGTCGGCCGCGGCCATCCGGCTCGGCGTCAGGGTGAGCTTTCGCACGTAGGCGAACAACGGCTTCAACTCGTCCCGTACGGGCGCGGACTCCACGTCGGCCAGCAGCGCGGTCAGCACGCCCTCCTCCACGCCGAACGCCTCGGCGACCGCCCCGTGAACACCGCGGCAGTAGTGACAGGCGTTCAGCCCCGAGACGTACGCGGCGATCAGTTCCCGCTCGCCGACCGTCAGCGCGGACGGGCCGCGGAGAACCACCTCGTGGTAGTCGACCAAGGGCGCGGAGGCCTCGGGAAAGGCCTTCATGACGTCCAGGACGCCGGCGGCGTCGGGAAGCGAGGAGAGAAAGGGCATCGCGGTTCCACCTCCACGGGAGCACGGGGACGTGCGATCGACGTCCGGGCGCGACGCTAACGACGGCATCTCAGAGAATTCTCAGCAAACGGGCGCCGAGCCCGATCTGACGCCGAATGACGCGCATTCACCGTTATTTACCGCCGATCTACCAAATGATGACTTTGCCAACCGTTGAGGGATATACCTCGTTTATCGATCGCAGCCACGGGGATGTCTGTCGTCAGTAATCGCCCGTTCTGGGCTTGCTAAAGGGATCCAGGAGGCTGTCATGAATGGATACCTGCCATATAAGGAGACCAGTCCGGCTCCTCGCTTCGGGGGCGTACGCGGCTGGCAGGAGGACATTCTCCGTGGCGAGTCGTAGCTGAATACGTCGGGGTATCGCGGGGTTCACCGGCCGCGGTACCCCGGCTCATGATGGGACGGGGGTCGTTGGTGGCACGGCTTTCTTATCCCGCCGCCCGGCGCGGCGATGTGGTGGAGAACCTTTTCGGCTTGTCGATCGCCGATCCCTACCGGTGGCTCGAAGACGGCCACGACGGGAGCGTACGGGACTGGACGAGCGCCCAGGATCGGCTGTTCCGCGCGTATCGCGCCCGGTGGCCCGAGGCGCGATCGTGGGCGTCCCTGGTGGATGAGGTGTCGTCGTTCGGTGTTTCGGAGCCTCCCATGGCGCGCGGTCCGGTCAGGTTCCTGGCCGAGCAGCGGCGGGAGGACGAGCAACGGCGGCTTCTCGTCGTCGACGCCGACGGGAGCCGGCGGGTGCTCGTCGATCCGGCGAAGATCGACCCGACCGGCCATACCGGCCTGTACGCCTGGTGGCCGTCGCGGGAGGGCGAACGCGTGGCCGTCCAGCTGGAGGTCGCCGAGCAGCCCGGCAGCGACATCATCGTGCTGGACGCCCGTACCGGCGAGACGGTGGACGGGCCGCTCCCCCGCGCCCGCAACACCTCACTCGCCTGGCTTCCGGGCGGAGAGGCGTTCTACTACGTCAGCCGCGTTCCCGCCGAGCAACTCGCCCCCGGTGACACGCGTCTGCACCGGCGCGTGCGGTGGCACCGGATCGGCACGTCCTGGGAGGCCGACACGGTGGTGTTCGGCGACGATGACGCCCCGGACCACTACTACGGGCTCACGGTCAGCGCCGACGGCCGTAGCCTGGCGATCACCGCGATGGCCGGACCCGCCGCGCCCAACCACGTGTACGTGGCCGAGCTCATCGACCCGCGGGCCCCGCGGTTCGTCCGGGTGGTGGACGGGCGCACGACGCGGGCCCGCGTGCTCCCCCGGTTCCTCGCGAACGGCGACCTGCTGCTGGTCACCGACTACCAGGCGCCGTGCGGCCGGATCTGCGTGACCGACCGGCACGACACCTACCCGGCGGCCTGGCGCACGCTGGTCCCCGAGGATCCCGAAGCGCCCCTGGACGAGTGCGTGGTCCTGGACGACCCGGCGCTCGCGCGCCCCGTCCTGCTGGTGGCCCGCGCCCGGCACGGCATCTCCACCGTCACCCCGCACGACCTGGCCGACGGACGGCCGCTCGGCCGGCTGCCGCTGCCCGGGGCGGGCGTCGTGTCGTCGCTGCGCACGAACCTCCCGCACGGCCGTCAGGCCTGGTTCGGTTACTGCGACCTGACCACGCCGCCCGTCATCTACCGCTACGACGCCGCCGACGGAACGCTGGAACGGGAGACCGGCGCCGCGATCTCCGGGCACGCTCCGAGGATCCACAGCCACGGCGTTCGCTACCGCGCGAGCGACGGCACGGAGATCCCCCTGTTCCTGTTCACCCCGGCGGAGGAGCCCCCGGGCCCCCGCCCGACCCTCCTGTACGGCTACGGCAGCTTCGGCATGCCGATGCGGCCGTGGTTCTTCCCGCTGGCGGCCGCCTGGGTGAGCGCCGGCGGCACGTTCGCGGTCGCCTGCGTGCGCGGGGGCGGCGAAGCGGGTGAGCACTGGCACGAGGCCGGTCGCGGCGCGCGCAAACACCGGTCGATCAGCGACTTCAACGACGCCGCGGCCTGGCTCGTCGAGACGGGCCGGACCACGCCGGCCCGGCTGGCGAGCTACGGGGTGTCCGGCGGCGGACTGCTGGTCACCGCCGCCGCCACACAGCGACCGGACCTGTACGCCGCGGTCGTCGCCGCCGGTCCGCTCTGTGACATGGTGCGCTACGAGCGCTTCGGCCTGGGCCACACCTGGACCGAGGAGTTCGGCACCGCCTCCCACCCCGAACAGCTCCGCTGGCTGCTCCGGTACTCCCCGTACCACAACATCACGCCCGGAACGCCCTACCCGGCGTTCCTCCTCGCCGGCGCGGTGACCGACCTGCAGACCGGCGAGGCCCACGTCAGCAAGATGTGCGCGGCCCTCCAGCACGCCACGAGCAGCGACCGGCCGGTCCTCATGCGGCGCGAGCCCGGCACCGCCCACGCGGCCTCCCCCGCGAGCAAGGAACGCGCCCTGACCGCGGACATCCTGGCGTTCGCCGGGGAACACACCGGTCTCTCGCCGGACGGACCCGCATCGCGACGGGCGGCCGTCACACCCAACGGCCGGGAACCTCGACGGCTCCGGCGAGTTGCTCGGGGGCGTCGTCGGTCTGGCTGAGGGCCAGCACCGCGTCGAACTGTTCGCACGCCTCGTCGAGGTCGCCGGTCGCGAGAAGGCTGCCGCCCAGCCGGTTGCGGATCTCCACCTCGAGCCCGACGTCGGCCTTCTCGCGGATCGCGGCCAGGGCCCGGCGATGGAGTTCGAGGGCCGCGCCGGTGTTCCCCAGCCCCTCTTCCGTCGTGCCCAGCCGGGTCAGGAGCGCGGCCTGCTGCGGGAGGTCGCCGACCTGCTCGGCCAGGTCGGCGGCCCGGTACAGCGGCCCGACGGCGTCGGCCGGCCGGCCGCGGTCCATGTGAAGGCTGCCGATGTGGCTCAGCGTCTTGCCGATGACCCTCGGGCTGCCGAGCTTCTCGGCGATCCGGAGGGAGCGCACGTAGTGGTCCAGCGCCTCGTCGTACCGGCCGAGTTGCTGGTAGACGGCGCCGAGGTTGCAGGTGGCCATGCCGACGAGCCAGTCGTCGCCGAGCGGCCCGGCCAGCTTCAGCACCTCGGTCAGCCGGGCGAGCGCCTCGGAGGTGCGCCCCGCCCATCGGGTGACCGTCCCCAGCACTCCCAGCGCTCGCGCCTGTTCGCGCAGGTCACCCGTGCGACGGCTGATGGCCAGGGCGTCGGTCAGCCAGGTGTGCGCCTGCTCGTACTCGCCCTGCAGACCGTACGCGATGCCGAGACACACCCGCAGTGACGACGCCAGCCGGTCGTCGGACGCCTCGACCAGCGGCAGCGCCGTCTCGGCGACCACCCGGCACTCGTGGTACCGGCCCTGCCGGACGAGGTAGTCGACCAGGCTGTCGGCGATGCGGCGAGCGTCGTCCATGTGCCCCACGGCCGCCGCGTGAGCGGCCACGTCGGCAAGTTCACCGGCCGCCGTGTTCAGCCAGGACGCCGCCTCCTTCGCGTCGGCGAAGGGCACGAACTCCCGGCCCGGCCCCGCCGGGAAGCTCTCGACGCCGTAGCCGTTCGCGCATCGCGCGGCGGCCACGTAGAGCCGGAACACGCCGGTGCGGGCCGCGGTGACCTCGGCCGGGTTCTCGGCCGCGAGCCGCCGCGCGTACGCCGCGACCAGGTCGTGCAGGCGGTAACGACCCGCGGTCGGCTGCCACAGGAGGCTGGCGTCGACCAGGCTCTCCAGGGCGTGTTCGGTGTCGTGCCGCGACCAGCCGAGCATGGCGGCCAGCGTCAGCCGGTCGAACTCCACCGTCGGCGACAGCCCCAGCGCGCGGAACGCGCGCTGGGTGCAGGGAGGAAGGTGGTCGTAGGAGAGCCGGAACGCCGCCTCCACACTGCGGTCCTCGGCGGTCAGTTCGCCGAGGCGGCGTTCGTCGTCGGACAGCCGGGCCACCAGGTACTCGAACGTCCACATCGGCCGGCTCTGCAGCCGTGCCCCGGCGATCCGCAGGGCCAGCGGGAGCCGGTCGCACAGCCGGGCCAGCTGCCGCACCGCCGCGGGCTCCTGGTAGGCACGCGTGTCACCCACGAAGCGGGCGAGCAGTTCCCCGGCCTCGTCGAGCTCGAGCGGTCCCAGCGAGACCCGCTGGTCCACGTCGAGTCCGACCAGCCGCCGGCGGCTGGTGACCAGGACCCTGCTGCCCGCCCCCGCGGGCAGCAGGGGGCGGATCTGCTCGGCGCCGGCCGCGTCGTCGAGCACCAGCAGGGTCCGCGTCGAGGCGGTCGCCGCACGCCAGGACGCGGTCAGTTCGTCGAGGTCGTCCGACTCTTCGTCGGCGCCGACCGTGCGCAGCAGCCGCCGCAGCACGCGCAGCGTGGCCGGCGGCTCGCGGCCGTCGCTGTGCCCGTGCAGGTCGACGAACAGGCAGCCGTCCGGATAACCCTTCTGGAGCAGCCGTGCGGCGTGCACCACCAGCGCCGTCTTGCCGACCCCCGCCACACCGTCCACCGCCAGGACCGACACCGCGTCCGTACGGTACGGCGCGGTGAGGACCGCGATCTCCGCGGCGCGTCCGGTCAGCTCGCCGACGTCACCCGGCAGCTCGTTGCGCCGGCAGTGACCCGGCCCGGCCGGTGGCGCCGCAGCCGGTTCGTCGGCCGGCGCGCGCCGTGGTGCGCCGCCGAGGAGGAACGCGTCGTCACCGCGCAGCACGGCCTGGTGCACCCGCCGCAGCTCCTCGCCCGGCTCGACCGCCAGGTCGTCGACCAGCCGGCCGCGTATCTGGGTGAACACCGACAGCGCGTCCGCCTGCCGGCCGCTTCCGTACATGGCGCGCATCAGCAGCCCGGCCAGCGCCTCGCTGTGCGGGTGCGTCGCCGTCAGCGCGGACAGCTCGCTCACCGCCTCCGCGTACCGGCCCAGCCGCAGCTGGCATTCGAGCTTCTCCTGCAGCAGAGCGATCCTGCGCTCCGTCAGCCGCAGCCGCTCTCCCTCCGCGAACGGCCCCGGAAGCCCGCTCAGCGGCTCGCCGCGGAACAGCTTGAGGGCGTCGGACCAGGTGTCCACCGCGGCACTGAGATCGCCGGCGTCGCGCGCCGAGGCCGCTTCGACGGCGATCTCCTCCAGCCGTGCCGTGTCCACCCGGGCGCCCTCGCTGACGAAGCGGTATCCGCCCCGGTCACGGCTGATCACGGTGTCCTCGGCACCCGCGGCGCGCAGGCGCTCGCGCAGCCGGTGCACATAGACCGGGATCACCTTGCCGCCGGTGCCCGGCGGCTCCGCGCCCCAGATCCCGTCGAGCAGCTCCTGCCGGCTGACCGTCGCGTCCGGCCGCAGCATCAGGGCCACCAGGAGCGCCTGCTGGCGAACCGGCCCGAGGTCCAGCGGAGCGTCGCCGAGCCACGCCCGTACCGGACCGAGCACCGTGAACCGCAGTTGCCGAAGGGTTCCCATCACGCTCTCTCGCTCTCAGCGACGGCCGCCTGGAAGGAAGGGGAGGCGCCCAGCGCGTCGAACCGGAGCCTCGGGTCGACGGAGTTCGCCGCGAGCATCGCCATCAGGAAGGCGTTCACCAGGAGGCGGTGGAGCGTCGCGCGATCCATGTCCCGGTGTTCGAGCCAGCGCAGCACGCACTGGTGGAGGAAGGTGAGCTGCCCGTCGATGGCCGTCCTGAGCACCGCCGAGCCGCGTACGGTCTCCAGGTCCGCCGGGCTCATCCGCGCGATGTGGTCGACGAAGCTCGCGACTCTCCGCTCGCGCTGGGCCTTGGTCACCTCGGCGACGCCGGGGATGCCGATGCGCCCTTCGACGAGCGCCGCGTAGCCGATGGCGTGCTCCTCGGCGTACGTGATGAGGCCGTCGATGGCGTGCTCGAGCTGCCGCAGCGGCGGCAGCGAGACGTCCGGTTCCGTCGCGGCGACGAGCTCCTCCGTCGCCGCCCACACCACTGCCACGAGGAACTCCTCCCGGTCGTGGAAGTAGTGGTACAGCAACCCTTTGGAGACCCCGGCGGCTCTGGCGATCGTGCCGACCGACAGCGTCTCCACCGGCTGCGTGCCGAGCAGCTCGATGCCGACGCGCAGGAGCTGCTCGCGCCGCTGGTCCGTATCGAGGCGAACCCTGACCATGGCAGCAAACTAGCAGTATTGACCGATCGTTCAATAGTTATCCGGAAAATACCCGCAGGCCGGTACTCCGCGGGGAGCACCGGCCTGCGGGGGCCGTCGCCGGCCGGCGCTCACGGGAGCGCCGGCCCGCCGTCATGACGCGGGCCGGAAGGCCCCCAGGCCGTTCGGCACGCCGACGCCGGTCGGACCGTCCCATCCCGGCCCGGACACGCACAGCACGGCCGGGGCGTCCTTGCAGCCCTCGGCGCCGTTCTGCATGTTGGAGCCGCTGGTGACGTCCTCGATCGCGCTGCTCGGCGCCCGGTAGATCGTGTTCGGGCCGCTGACCTTCTCGGTCGCGCCGGCCCGGACGAACAGACCGGCGATGTACGGCGACGCGGCGCTGGTGCCCACGCCGACGCCCCAGCCGCCGATCGGGTCCGCGCTCGCGGTGGGCCAGTAGGTGTCGTAGATCGTCAGGCCGCTCGCGGCGGCGGCGATGTCCGTGGTGGCGCGGTGTCCCCCACAGATCTTCGACACGGACGCCGGCTGCCGGTTCGCGGGCGGCAGCGTCGTGCTGCACCCGCTGGAGGAGGACATGTACTTCTCGCCCTCCACCTTGCCCCACGCCTTCTTGGTGAAGGTCTGGCCGCCGTCGGCCGAGGTCAGCTCCACCCCGCCCGCGGAGATCACAAAGGGCAGCTGCTGCGGCCAGTTCTGGTCCTTCGGGGCGGTCCCGAGGAAGCCCAGGTCGCCCGCTGCGGAGACGATCGGGACACCCGGGTGGTGCATGCCCTTGGGCAGCGTGCCCTGGGTGAGGATGTTGCTCTGGTGTCCGTTGCCGATGAAGTAGCTGATCGAGACCGCGTCCGCGCCGAGGCGTATGGCCGTGTTCGTGGCATTGACCTCGTGCTGCGCGTCGAGTTGCGGGAAGCCGACCGCGCCGGCGGCGAGCGAGGCCGGTTCGATGGGCTGCTCGACGACCAGGATCTTGCAGTTCGGGCAGGCCGCGGACACCATCTCGACGTCCATGACGGTCTCGAGGGTGTAGCTCTGCGCGAGTTGCGAGAGCAGCGGCAGCCTCACGGTGGTCGCCGGCGGCTTCCCGCCCTTCTCACCGACGACCTTCAGGCAGCCGCTCGCGGTCGTACAGGCCGGGAGCCCGTACTGCTTGCGGTAGGCGGCCAGGTCGGACTCCAGGCTCGGGTGGTGGGCCATGGTGACGATGCCCACGGTCCCGCCCTTCCCCTTGTCCGCCGGCAGGTGGAAGGCGCGCGCCAGGTCGTCGGGGCCGAGACCCGCGGGTTGTGCGGTGTTCGCGGGCTTCGACGCGTCACCGGACGCCGAGAGCAGCCCGAAGTCGCACCCGATGCGGTACTTCTTCGGACCCGCGCACGAGTTGACCACCTTGTGAGTGCGCCACAGGGTGCCGTCGAGGATCGACGCGCGGATCGCGGCGGGGCTGTCGGAGTTCGCGGCGCTCGCGGCGACGGTTCCGGCCGTCTTCTGCTCCGGGGACTGCACCGCGGCGGTCACGGCGGCGACCGTCGCCGCCGCTGCGGCGACGGCGACCCCGATTTTCAGGTATTTCATCGTTTCTCTTTCGTAACTCGGAGCGCCCCCGGCCCGCCTGTGCGAGGCCGGGGGCGCCTGGTTCAGGAGGCCGCTATCCGCTGGCCCAGCCACTCCTCGAGCGTGTCCACGGCGGGCTTGCCCGTGCCGTCGACGGACCGGGTGCCGTAGGCCACGTGGACCTGGGATCCGTAGAAGACGGCGACCTGGAGGCCTTCGCTCACCACGTTCTTCGGGGTGAGGTCCTCCTTCACCAGCTGCTTGAGAGTGCCGTTCGGCAGCTTGAGCCCGGCCACCTGCAGACCGTGCTCACCCAGGTCGAGGACCTGCGGCAGCATGCCGAGCACGTTGACGCCGAACACGTTGTCGAGCGACTTCACCGGGTGCTTCTGGTCGATGACCGGCGGGTGCCGGGGGTCGAACTTCTCCAGAGCGGTCTGCATCTTGCGCAGGTCGCGGACGATGCGCGTCCAGTTGACCCGATCCAGGACGATGAGCGCCTTGCCGACCAGCTGGGCGTTCTGGTCGGGCACCAGCTCCAGCGCCGCGCCGATCGCCCTGAAGTCGATGTCGTTGGCGATCTGGGCCAGCGGCATGAGCCGCTCCTCGATGGCGTTCACCGAGCGGAAGGTGCCCTTGACGTCGCCCTTCTTCATCTGCTCGGGGAGGGCCCTGGCGGCCTTCGTGATGCCGGCGAAGTCGATCTTCGTGAGCTTGAGGATGTTGTTGGCCTGCCCCAGCAGATGGGTCGGCTGGAGCGCCAGCAGGATCGTCGTGACCTGCGCCACCTGGCCCGTCGGCACACCCGCCAGCGGTGCGATCTTGCCGGTGGCGTCGGCCGCGACCGAGGCCAGGGAGTCCAGGTCCTGGTTGGACGCGGCGGTGGTCGCCTTGTCGAGGTCGCTCGCGAGCCCGGCCATGTCGATCTGCCCGAGGGTCTGCAGCACCTGGCCGGCGTCGTGGGTCTGCGGGTTGGCCAGCAGCGCGTTCACCAGCAACGGGTTGGAGGCGAGCTTGGCCAGCGCCTGCACGGGCTGGACGAGGGCGGTGAGGTTGGTCGCCGTACGCCGGGCGCCCTTGGCGTCCTTGTGCTTCGCCTGGGTCGCGAGCTTCTTGATGCCGGTGGGCAGCAGGCTGAGGTCGGGGTTCGCCCCGTCCTCCTTCTTGTCCGGGTCGTCGGTCTTGCTGGGGTCGGGCGACTGGGTGAGGTCGTCGTCGGCGCTGTTCAGCAGGTTGGTGAGGCCGACGTTGCCCAGCACCGCACCGAGCGCCAGCGTCAGGTGGTTGTCCTTCGGCGAGGCGCAGTACAGGTCGCCCTTGAGGCAGACCTCGGCCATCTTCCCGTTCAGGGCGCCGTATCCGCCCTTGCGCGGACCGAGGAGGCCCTGAGTGCCGGGCAGTTCGTTGCCCAGAACGACCTCGCCGTCCGTGCCCTTCTGCGGGTCGGCCAGGTTGCCCCCGGCGATGAAGTCGCCGGCCGGGACCGGGCCGTTGCCGTTCCCGACCTGGGCGAGAAGGTCGCCGACGATGTCCGCGCCCTGGCTGTAGCCGATGCCGACGAACTTGGTGCCGGGGCAGGACTGAGAGATCTTGGTGACCGCGGCCCGGGCGGCCCTGAGGCCCGCCTGCTCCGAGTCGGCGTAGGTCTCGTTCTGGGTGAAGGCCTGGGCGTCGTACGGCACGGTGTACGTGGAGACCCGCGAGCCGAACTGCTGCTGGAGGCCGTCCGTGATGCCCTTCAGCATGCCCGTCGCGGCGTTCGGATCCGCGGATGGAGTGATCTCCCAGGTCCCGGGCACCGAGATCAGCTTCACCGGGCTGCAGGTGACGTCGGAATCGGCGCGGGCCGCCCTCTGCGGGGAGATGGTCGCGGCCGCCACGGTCGCGCCGGCCGCCGTGACCGCCAACGCGGCCAGTCCCAGCCTTCGTGCGCGCCTTTTTCCTGGTCGCCTTCTCGCGTTCGACATGGAATGCACTTGTCGCCTTCCTCGCTGTTGGGGGACTTTCCGGCGCGCCCCGGGGAGGCTCTGGCGGGTGCGCCGGAGGGTGGCAAAGGAGGAGAGCCGCCGACCGCGGGTCGATGGCTTGCCGGTTCGCGGTGAACCGGAGTGGAGAACGCGGGCATCGGGCCCGGCGAGGACGCCGCCGGCACTCCGCTACCCCCGTGAGGCTCCGTAAGTAGGCCTTTCGCTGTTTACGCTGCGAAGCTAGTCAGGCCCGTTGAAATATCGATGACACAACAATTACCCGCGGACGAGATCCATTAATTCCCATAGCATGGCGGCATGGACGTATTCGGCGGTGACCCGATATCGGTCCTGCCCTCGACGGTCGAGGAGTTCTGTATCGCGGATGAGGTTCATCGGTTCGACGGTGATGCCGAGCGTCACGGGCGTTCCCGCGCCGTCATCGACGACGCCGCCGAACGCGCCCGGATCGCCCGCTACCTTCGGGGAGCCGAGGTGCTCGAACAGAGCCAGGCATGGCTGTTCACGCTGTTCGACGATCCGGCCGCCTCGGCCGAAGGGGTCCCGCTGTCCTATTACACCGACGGCACATGGATCTGGTCGGACGGCTGCGCCTACCACCTGATCGCCCACCACCACGCGCCACAGCCCGAATTCCTCAGGCACATCGCCGCCGCCGAATACCGGTGCGCGTCCGTCTCACCGGCCGTGGTCGCGAAGGCGCGGTCCGCCCTTCGCGCCCATCGCGAGATCGCGGAGGAACTGCACCTCCGATCCGTCGACCAGTGCTCGATCGACCGGTCGGGCTGGGCGAACGACCCGCCCACCGTTCCGTACGATCCGGACCGGATGGACGAGTTGCTGAGCGACGACTCCCCCTTCACCGTCGACGTCGAGATCTCCCTGATGGGCGCGGGCTGGCAGCCGGGACGGGACGCCGGCGCTCGCGTGACACCCTGGCTCACCGAATTCTGTGCCCGGGAGGGAATTCAGGGCCGCCGTCATCAGGCCTTTCCCGCGGCCGTCGCGCTCCTGGCGGAGTTCGGCCTGCTCGACATGGCCGAGGTCGGGTACCACATCCATTTCTTCCCGCTGGACGCGTGGATCGATCCGGTGGAATACGCGTGGTACGCCGAAGAGATCGGGACGCGGCTCTTTCCGATCGGCCTGATCGAGGATTGCGGCGACGTCCTCGGCCCGGGGTACATCAATGGCCGCGGCCGGCTTTTCGTCGACGAAACCGGGCGGATCCTCGCTCGGTACGACAACGCCTGGTACCTCCTCGGCGAGGATCTCGGCTCGGCACTCGACCTCGTCCTGAACGGAGGGCCGCCCGCGGCGACCAGCCGCGGACACCGGTCACCCGGTCCCTGGCCCGGTGGCCTCCCGGCCGTTGCCCGCCATGGGGAGTGGACCCGCTTGAACCCTCGGTGGTACCCCTTCAACTCCAGCACCTCCTTCAGGCTCGCCGGCGACTCCATCCGCCTCGACGCGGGCGATCCCGAGTGGGATCTGGAAGACGTCTTTCCGCGGAACGAGGGCGCGATCGCGGAGGTCGAGGCCCCACTGGCACGTGAACTGGGCTGGCGCAGGGCGGCGGTGTACGGCGTCGGCGTCACGCCATGGCTCACCGAGCGAGCGGTCGAGATCGCCGGAGTGCGTCCCGGCGCGTTCCGCCGGCTGAGTTCGCTCGGCCGCGAACTCGGCCCACCGAGCCCCGACGACATCCGCGCGTGGTTCTCCCGGAACGGCCACTCGCCGTTCAACGTCGGCTTGACCAAGACCCTGGTGTTCGACGACGGACGGTGCGGCTACCTCGTCGCCGGCGCGGACACCTCCGTACGGGACGAACTGATCGACTGGCTCGCGAAGGCCGTCCGGCGACTCGACCGGGCCCTTCGCAGCCGTGGGTTGCGGGTGCTCGAACGCGAGGACGTCGACCGGGACGACCCTCGCGGCCGGCTGGTGGTGAGCGCGGGTGGCGCGGCCCCCGCCCTGCGGATCGAGCTGGCCGAGGACGGCTGGTTCGCGACCCCTGACGCCCCCGGCGCCGAGAGCCGGCTCCTCCGAAGGCCCGACCAGACCGGCGACGTGCGCGTGCACGGTCGCAACGGATTCGACGACCTGGCCCACGACGTCCACGCGATCCTGCTCGCCGACGCGCTCCGCGACTGAGGTCAGGACGGCGGACGTGTGCGGTCCGCGGCGAGAGAGAGCATGGCGTGCGCCCGGCGCGCCGGGTCGGCCACCGGCTCCAGACCGAGCTTGTCGAAGACCTCACCGACGACCCTGACCACCGTCGCCTCGGAGAACAGCAGCCGCGCGGCGATCACCTCGTCGGACCATCCCCCGGCGACCAGATCCACGACTTCGCGTTCCACCCTGTTCAGGCCGCGCAGCTCCGGCACCCGGGTCGAGCCGACGAGATTCTCGATCACCGCTCGGTCCAGGCCGAACTCCCCCGCGACGACGCGCAGCAGCGCGAGGACGACGTCGGCGGGCCGGTCGAAACTGCTCCCCGACACATATCCGACGCCGCCGCCGGCGGCCACGAGCTCCCTCGTGTAGCTCACTTCGGCGCTCGATGAGACGAGCATGACTCCGGTCGCCGGGTGCCGGCGCCGCAGGTCCAGCGCCGTCCGTACCTTGTCGTGGTCCGCGTACGACGGACCCACCGTCGTCATGGTCACGTCCGGCCGCTCTCGCTCGGCCATCTCGATCAGCGCCGAGAATCCGTCACCTGTGATCATCACCTCCGCGCCGTACGCCCGGCTCAACTTCGCCATGCGCTCGGCGAGAGGGACGTCGTCGCCACCGACCACGATCCGCACGCGGCCAGTCTGCCCCACGGACCTCGCGACGTTCTTCGCCTGAGACCGGGTCGCCTCGGTGCCCTGTACGTGCGTCTACCCGGACGTCCGTACGAGGTGGGCGGCGGCCTGGATCTCCGCCTCCTCGCCGGGGAAGTACTCCGTCAGGAACGTCGTCAGGTCGTAGCCGGTGAACTCGCCGTCCTCCAGCTCGAGTTCGTCCCGGGCCAGGGGCAGCGCCTGCTCGTACCACCGGTCCCAGTCGTCATGACCGATGCCCACGACCAGGAGTACGGCCGTGTCCGGCGACACGACCGCGAACAGGAGACGCAGCTCGGAGGTCTCGAGCCGCAGCTCACTGATCTCGGGCGCGGTGTCGCCGCCGAGCCACTGCTCCAGCTCGGCGGCGCCGCGCAGCATGTCGTCGGCGGCGGCCCGGGCCGGTGCCACGTCGTCCACCGGCCGGCCCGGCACGTACGACTCGTCGAAGGCGGCGAACGCCTCGTCGATCGTCCGGTTGGCCAGCGCCGCGGCGTACCCCGCCTTCACGGCCTCCTTGCGTGCGGCGAACACGTTCAGTCCGGCCTGGATCCGCCGCGAGAACAGGGCGGCCCTGGCTTCTTCCCCCACCACTTCCTCGTACTGCCGACGCGTCTCGGCCAGGGTGTCCGGATCAAGGCCGCCCGCACCGATCCGCAGCTCCAGGCGTCTGCGTGCGGTCGCCAGGTCGGCGACGCTCCGGCGGACCCGCTGGAAGAGGCGTAGCCGGCGCTGGTAGGAGTGATCCAGCGCGATCCCGGGATGCTGATCCCGAAGCGCGGACTCCAGCGGGATGACGAACGGCGCACCGGGCTCGAATCCGCCCTGGAACAGCACCGTCACGGCCTCACCGACCACCCGGCCCATCTGGTGGTCCTCGGCCAGCAACGCCGCCAGCCAGGCGCGAACCTCACGCGACATGCGAACCCGCGTGCGCTCCCCGGTCATGTCCTCACGGTGGCAGGAACGGGCCGCCCCGACAAGCTCCGCATCGGCCCCGGGATGGGCGGCGCGCGGGCTCAGCCCGGCCTGCCGCCGGTGTCGCCGGTCGGAAAGCCGATCCGGAGGAGGACGGCTGCGGCGGCGGACGCCAGGATCACGGCGGCCGCCACGGTGAGGGCGCCCTGGTATCCGTGGTGGAGTAGCGGAGTCACCACCAGCGGCCCGGCGATCTGGCCGGCGGAGTACCCCGCGGTCAGCAGCGCGACGGAGCGCGGGAACCGCAGGTCGGTGCCTGTGGCGAGCGCGAGGGTGCTGACCCCGACGAACGTGCCGCCGAACAGGGCCGTCGAGACCAGTGCCGCCGCCACACCGCCGACCAGGGCGGGTGAGGCGACGCCGACCGCCTGCACGATGAGCGCGGTGAGCAGGAGACCAGGGCGGGACCAGCGCCGGTGCAGCCATGCCCACAGGGCGGAGGAGGGGATGGCCGCCAGGCCGACCAGGGCCCAGGCCGCGCTGCCGATCCAGGCGGGGGCTCTCTGCTCGATCGCGGCGACCAGGAAGGTGCCCGCGATGATGTAGCCGACGCCCTCCAGCGTGTAGGAGACGAACAGGGCGGCGAAGCGGCGGTGGACGCGCCGGCCGCCCGTTCGCTCCCGGCCGGCAACGTTCACCGGCCGGGGTGGCGGTTCCGTCCTCAGGTTCCACGAGGGGACGGTGAGCAGGACGACCAGCCCGGCGGCGGCCCACCACGCGACGCGCCAGTCCGCGACGGAACGCAGGATCAGCACCAGCAGCCCGGACAGGGCGATGCCCGCGCCGATACCGCCGAAGGCCCAGCCCGGCAGGTGGACCGGGTGGCCGCGCAGGTGGTCCAGGACGGAGCTGACGGCGATGACGAAGATCAAGGCGCTGGTCACGCCGGCGACCGACCGCAGCGCCAGCCACAGCGCGGTCGCGTGCGTCAGCGGCATCGCGGCGAGGGACACGCCGAGGACCACCAGCGAGCAGCGCAGGACGGTCGAGGAACGCACCAGCCGCGGCAGCAGGATGCCGCCGAGGGCGCCGGCCAGGTAACCGGCGTAATTCGCGGTCGCCAAGCTCGCGCCGGTCCCGGCCGACAGGCCGGCCTGGGCGTTCATCAGGGGAAGGATCGGGGTGTAGACGAACCGGCCCACCCCCATGCCCGCCGCCAGCGCGGCGGCGCTGGGAATGATGTGGGCCCGGGGCGAGCGGGCCGCGCCGGCGTCGGTGACGCCGCGCTCTTGCAGCGATGCGGAGCACATGGGAGTTCCTCGGCGAGGCGGGACGGTGGGCGGGGTGGCTCCCGCCGCAGCCCGGAGTGCTGCGGCGGGAGCCTTGGGGGGACGGCTCCCGCTCGGCCGCGGGGGGCGGCAGCGGGAAGCCGTGGGGGCGGGTGCGACCGGGCGGAGTCGTTCGTCAGCTCGCGGCCGTGGGACGTGGCGCGGCGCGCCCGGACGCGGTTCTCCTCGGGCCCGGTGAGGACCGGCGGTGGCGTGCCGTCGCGTTTCCCATGCCTCCACGATGCAAGGTCCGCCGGGGATGACGCCAGGACCGGATTCCTCCCTGCTGGTAGGCGCAGCCTCCCAGCGCCGTACCATGACGGAGATGGAGCTTCGTCAGCTGCGATACTTCGTCGCGGTCGCCGAAGAACTCAACTTCGGCCGCGCCGCCGAGCGGCTGCTGATCGCCGGCCCGTCGCTCTCCCAGCAGATCAAGGCGCTCGAACGCGACCTCGGCGTACGGCTGTTCGACCGCGACCGCCGCTCGGTCAGCCTCACTCCCGCCGGCTCGGCCCTGCTCCCGCACATTCGCGCCGTACTGGAACGGGCCGACGACGTCCGCAACCGCGCGGCACGACTGTCCGGCTCCGAGGCGGTACGGCTCGGGTACGTCAGCTGGCTCCCCCCGGACCTGGTCCCCCGCGTCTCCACGGTGGCTCAGCCGCACATCGACGCCTGGGTCGCGCCCTCGCACACGCAGGCGGCCCGGGTCTCCGCCGGCGGCCTGGACCTCGCGGTGTGCTGGGTGTGCACGGACGACCTCGAGCGGCACGGGCTGAACGCCCGGCTCCTCGGCGCCGACCGGCTCTACGCGGTCGCGACCGGCACCGACCCCGGCGACGTCCGCGTCCAGGACACGTCCGTCCTCGTCTCCGACGACACCGCGTCGTGGCTGTCGTGGAACGTCTACGCCGAACGGCTCGCCCACGAGACCGGCGCCCGCGCGGTGCGCATCCCCGACTCCGGCATCACCGGATCCGGTTTCTTCGACCACGTACGCCGCAGCCCGCGCCCGATCGTCGACTCACCCAAGGGCCGGACCGCCTCGCTGCCGCCCGACCTGGTCAAACGCCCGCTGATCGCACCGCGGGTCTACTGGACCTGGTCCCTCGTCTGGCGGCGCGACGAGGATCGGCCCGCCGTTCTGGCCGCCGTCGACGCACTCACCGACGGCGTCGGCGACCTGGGGATCCACGACCCCGAGGCCTGGCTACCCGAGGACGATCCCCACCGGCGGTAGGCCTCGCCCCGCTCACTCATCGGCCGTGAACGGTCTCAACGGACTCATCGATGAGGTGCGCGTTCCACACGACCGCCGCCTGCTCGTGGGAATCGACCCCGGCGAAGAAGGCGTCGGCCAGTGCCGCGTAGTCGGGCTCGTCGAAGCCCGTGTCCCCGACGAACCGGGGCCGGTACACGGCGAAGCCCTCAGGTGCCGACCGCGGCCGGTAGGGGACGGCGATCCTCAGCGACCGCCGGACCGGGAGGTACTCGACGGCATCGACCATCAACGCGTCGACCCGGCCCGCGTCGAGGTGAAGGTAGGCGTCGGCGACGAGCACCGCGCGAAGCCGGCCGTCACGCCCCGCCTCCAGCGCCTCCTGGCCGGCTCTCGCACCGTCGGCGATGTCGTCGAACACGAGGCGGTCCATGCCCCGCTCACCGTCCACCTGCTCATAACCGAGCAGGGGAATCAGCGTCGCCCCGTCGGAGACACTCCAGACACCGTGTGCGGCAAAAAACCCGGCCATTCCGGCGATCTCGTCCATGGCCGACCAGCGTAGTGAGCCGTAACGATCATTCGGCCCGGACCTGGGGCGCGTCGTCCGCGGCGATGCGGTCGAGCCACTCGGACAGCAGGCTCCGCTCGCCCGGCGTCAGGGCGGTCGTCTCCGGCAGGACGGCTCGGAGGGCGACGGCGGCGCCGACCGGCCCGGTCGCGGCCGGAACGGGCACGTCGGTGACGATCGCGGCGATGATCGCCTCCCGGGCCAGGGAGGACAGCCGCAGGTCGCGGGCCTCTTCCGGCAGGGCGATGAGGACGAGCGTCGTGCCGCTGCCGGCGGCGTGGACGAGCTGTGCCGCGCGTTCCTCACCGACTCTCAGGCGGCCCGCCCGGGCGATCCTGCCGATGTGCCCGGCGAGGATGTCGAACGCCGCGGCGGCCGCCGGGGAGGTGGAACCGTGGTGCGGGTCGCCGTACATCAGCGCGTAGAGCTCGGGATTGGCCAGGCCGAAGCCGACGTGCAGGTCCCATCCGGCGCGCAGGTCCTCCACCGGGTCGTCGCCGGGTTGGTGTTCGGTCTTGCGGCTCAGGTACCTGGTGATGCCGTAGGTCGCCAGCGCGTCGAGGAGTCCGCGTTTGTCACCGAAGAGGCGGTAGATGGTCGGGGCCTGGACCCCGGCGGCGGCGCCGACGGCGCGGGTCGAGACGGCCTCCCGGCCGCCCTCCGCGAGAAGGTCGGCCGCCGCGGCGAGGATCCGCGTCCGCGTGTCCTCCCGGGCGCCGGCCGAGGGGGTCGAACCGACGTCGTCCATGAATCGATGTTAACAGTCCAGCGTTAGCGATTCTTTGATATCGATGCTAACGTCACCGCGTTAGCGACGGAAACGCCGTCGCGGGCCGGGTTCCGGCCCACTCCTTCATGACTGGAGACCAGCGTGATCATCGTTACCGGTGCCAGCGGTCAGCTGGGCAGGGCGACCGTCGAGCGGCTGCTCGAACGCCTCCCCGCCGGGCAGATCGGCGTGAGCGTCCGTGACCCGGAGAAGGTGCCGGAGTTCGCGGCGCGCGGCGTCCGCGTACGCCGGGGTGACTTCGAGGACCCGGGGAGCCTGGTGCACGCGTTCGAGGGGGCGTCGCGTGTCCTCATCGTGTCCACCGCCACCACGGGCGAGGTCGCGGTGCGCCACCACCGCACGGCGATCGACGCCGCCAAGGAGGCCGGGGCGGGCCGCATCCTCTACACCAGCCACATGGGCTCGAACCCGGCCTCGCCCTTCGCGCCGATGGTCGACCATGCCGCCACCGAGGTCGCGCTGCGGGACTCCGGCGTGCCCTTCACCTCGCTGCGCAACGGCTTCTACGCGGCAAGCGGCGCCATGTTGCTCGAGAACGCGCTCAGAACGGGCGAGCTGGCCGTGCCGGAGGACGGTCCGGTGTCCTGGACCGCCCACGCCGACCTGGCCGAGGCCGCCGCACTCGCCCTGACCGGCGGCGGCGAACCCGACGGCTCGGCCGGCGGCGGGCTCGACGGCCTGACCCCCGCCCTCACCGGCTTCGAGGCGATCGACATGGCCGGGATGGCGGAGATCGCCTCGGAGCTGACGGGCCGGACGATCCGCCGGACCGTCGTGTCCGACGAGGCGTACCGCGCCGGGCTGGTCGCCCACGGCGTTCCCGAGCCGGCGGCCGACCTGCTGCTGGGCATCTTCGTCGCGAGCCGGCAGGGGGAGTTCGCCGAGGTGGACCCGTCCCTCGCCCGCCTCCTCGGCCGGCCGCCCGTGCCGTTCCGGGAGTTCCTCGCCACGACCGTGTCACCGGCCAGGTAGGGCGTACGTCCCGCGGACGGTGAGCGCGCCGATGCCGCGTCACTCCTGCCGGCCGTAGCGAGGGTTGGTGGCGTGCCATTCGAAGCCGCCGCCCATCCAGGCGCGCAGCCCGCGCAGGTAGCGCTGGAGTTCGGCGGACGGGACGGCCGCGAGTTCTCGGTGGCCGGCCTCGAAGTCGCGTACGAGGTCGTTGTGGAGCGTCACGGTGATCTCGGTCGCCTCGTCGACGGTGCAGTCCCGGTCGGCGGCGATCAGGAGGACGAGGTTGCAGACGGGGTTCTCGTCGGCGGCGTCCTTGGCCACCGAGTGCAGGTCGTTGACCAGCACGCTCGCGGTGCCGGCCTGCATGGAGGCGCGGCGGACGCGCGGCTCGTAGAAGAGCTCGGCCGGCACCTCGTAGCCGCCGACGACGTCGATGAGCGTCATGGAGGTGTAGAAGCTGTCGTGCTGGCGCGCCGCGAGGTACTCCCACGCGGGTGGGTCCTCGCCGGTCTCCCGCCAGGCCGCGTACGCGGTCCAGCTCACGAACATGGCGAAGGTCGAGTAACAGATGCGCTGGACCTGGGCCGAGGTCGCGTGGCGGTTCAGGTGGGCGACCGCCGACTCGAGCATCCGCAGGACCAGGTCGTCTCCGTGGGCCTCGCGCAGCGGAGGCGTGAGGTCTCCCACGGGCGGGACCGGGTCCATGGCCGACATCGCCAGGGTGAGGCGTTGCGGAAGGCGTGCGGGCACGGCACCCAGTGCGGTGTCGTCGGCGTAGTAGTCGTCGGCCGCCCACCAGGCGGCGTTGAGCTGCGCGGCGACGAGGAGTGCGTCGGGATCGTCGGTGTCGGGATGGGCGAGCGTGACGAGCTTCCCGAACGCGGCCTTGCCCAGCGCGTCGAGTTCGTCGTCGCTGAAGCCGCGGTCGCGCGCCCAGTCTCCGAGCCTGGCGTCCACCTCGTCGGCGAGCCTCTGGTCGACGCGTTCGGGCAGCGGGCAGTAGAGCGGTGAGTGCGTACCGTCGCCCCACGGCCGTTCGGCATAGCCCGGACCACCGCGCGCCGGGCCCGGGACCGCGTCCGGGAGGGTGCCGTACGCCGGCCGGCGGCTGGGGCCCGCGGCGGCGAGCAGCGAGGGCAGGAGCGCCGCGTCGGTCCCCAGGCCGGTCGGTCTGCCCAGCCGCACCTCGGCGACCGGCGGGATGGGCCGGCCTCCGGTGCCGCACGGCCCGTGCGTCGGGTTCATGCCTGCTCACCTGCCTTCGTCGAACACGGTCGTTGCGAGGAGGGACTCAGATCCGGTCGGCGGCGATCAGCAGGTACTGGAAGCCGCCCGTGCGGTAGGCCTCCAGGAACGCCTCCTCGATGCCGGTGGCGACCGATGACTTCTGCCGAAGCTCCCAGTATGGGATGGTGTCCGCGGTCAGGTCGATGACGCTGACGGGCACGAGCCGGTTGGCCGCCATCGCGCGGAAATAGTCCCTGCGGGGATGGATGTCGCACACGTAGTGGGCGTTGATCGTGGAGACCGCCTTGCACGGCAGCCCGTACACGTCGTTGTAGCAGCCGGTGATGGTGACGTATCGGCCGCCGCGCGTCAGCAGCCGGGAGTGCGCCGCGAAGAGGTCGTCGAGGACGACGTACATCGTCGACTCGTTGTTCCAGATCGCCTGGAAGCCGCCGGCCTCGAACCCGGTGTCGAGCATGTTCTTGAGGTGGAACCGCACCTTGTCGGCGACGCCGTGCTTGGCCGCCTGGTCGTTGGCGAAGTCCACCTGGGCCTGGGAGATGGAGACGCCGTCGACCCGGCAGCCGAAGGCGGAGTTCGCCATGATGCTGGTGCCGCCCCGGCCGGAGCCGGCGTCGAGCAGGCGGTGCTCGGGCCGGATCTCGCCCAGGTGGCTGAGCAGGAGCCGGGCCTGGGCGTTCTCCAGCCGGTGTAGTTCGGTGATGACCGCCTCGTCCCGTGCGTGGTCGTCGGCGACGTCGAGGACGGACCAGTCGACCTCGCCGACGCCGTAGTGGTGGTGGTAGATCCCCGACACATCGCCCAGCCGCAGGTTGACGGGGTTGCGCTCGGCGTTCCAGTAGTTGGCCACGTCGTTCTGGTACACGCTGGCGATGGTCATGCCTGATTCCTTTCGGTGGGGGGTTGCTGCTCAGTCGCGTGCGGCGGCGATGTCGACGTTCTCCAGCAGACCGATCGCGTCGGGCACCAGGACCGCTACCGACGCGTAGGCGGAGACCAGGTAATGGGTCAGAGCGCGTTCGTCGATGCCCATGAAGCGGACGTTGAGCCCCGGCGCGTACTCGTGGGGAAGCCCGGTCTGGCGCAGTCCGACGACGCCTTGGTCGTCCTCGCCGAGACGCATCGCCGCGATCGTGGTCGTCTGCCCCGCGCTGATGGGCAGCTTGTCGCAGGGGAAGATGGGCACGCCCCGCCAGGCGGTGACGGCCTGCCCGTCCTCGACGACCGTCGTGGGGTACACGCCGCGCCGGCTGCATTCGCGCATGAACGCGGCGATGGCCTTCGGGTGGGCCAGGAACAGCCTGGTGCCGCGGCGGCGGGTGAGCAGTTCGTCCATGTCGTCGGGGGTCGGCGGCCCGTACCGGGTGCTGATGCGCTGGTCGTACTCGGCGTTGTGCAGCAGCCCGAACTCGCGGTTGTTCAGGAGCTCTCGCTCCTGGCCTTCGCGGATCTCCTCCACGACCAGCCGCAACTGCTGTTCGAGCTGGTCCATGGGGTCGCTGTAGAGGTCATGAACGCGCGAGTGGACCCGCAGGACGGTCTGCACGACCCCCAGCTCGTATTCACGGGGCGCCGGATCGTAGTCGACGAACGTGCCCGGCAGCGTGGGCTCGCCGTGGTGTCCCGAGGCCACCGCGACCTCGGCCTCGCCCTTGCGGTTGACGGGCCGGCCGGTGACGGCGAGGCGTTCGGCGATGTGCGACCGGAGGCGCGACGAGCCGTCGAGGACCTCCTGAAGGCTTCGCCGGCTGAGGGCCATGAGGGTTCCCGCCGTGATGGCCTTGTAGGTGTGCCGCCATACCGGCTCGGACCGGTGAAGCGCCTCGTCGCCCAGGTGCGTGCCGTCGATGAGCACGCCCCGGTGCTGGACGTCGCCGTACGCGCCGGTGCCGCGTTGTTCGACCTTGCCGTGCGCGATAATGAACACGTCCGTCACCCGCGCGCCGGACTCGGCGATGACCTCGCCGGGCTCGAAGTGGCGGAGCACGAACCGGCGGGCCAGGTCGGCGAGCACCGCCGTGTCGTCGAACCCCCGTAGGAGCGGCAGCTCGGCCAGGGTCTCCGGAACGATCCGCACGTCGTCGGCGCCCGTCTGGACGAACCCGACCCGGCCGCGGCCGACGGCGAGCTTGAGCCGCCGGTTCACCCGATAGGTTCCGCCGGAGACCTCGACCCACGGCAGTGTGCGCAGCAGCCACCGCGAGGTGATGCCCTGCATCTGCGGGACGGTCTTGGTGGTGGTGGCGAGATTACGGGCCGCCTGCGTGCCGAGGCTCAGCCTGTCGTGTTCGGCCGCCGGTTCGGCGATGGCGTCGGTCATGACAGGCTCCCATCTGGAGACGGTCGCGAGATGCACAGCGCGTTGCCCGTCGAACACTAGGTGTGAAGGTCTGAGGCCGTTAAGGGGACGAGTGTGCACAGAAGTCTGCACGGAAGGTAATGGGAACGTCACAGTGAGGGTGATTGGAACCCAAGCCGCCGACCGCAGGTTCAGCCGGTAAGACCCATAAAACGGCGCCGCCCCCAGCCCGGCAGGGGGCGTGGGGACGGCACGCATGCGGGTCGGCGCCGGGTCACCAGGGAATCGGCCCGCTCTCGTCGACGAAGGTGCCCGTCGGGCCGTCCGGGCCGAGCGTCGCCATGCGCACCGCGATCGCGGCGCCCTGCTCGGCGGTGCGGTCGCCGCTGAACCCGTTGCCCTCGGTCGCGGTCCTGCCCGGGCAGACGGCGTTGACCAGGATCCCGTTCCGGCGCAGGTGCTTGGCGTACTGCGTCGTGACCGCGTTGACCGCGGCCTTGCTCGCCGGGTAGCCCAGCAACGGTGGCAGGTCGGCGAGCTCTCCGTCCGGCGTGGCCATCGCGGTCAGCGAGCCGCCCCGCCCGGACACGTTCACCACGCGTCCGGCCGGCGAGTGCAAGAGCAGCGGCAGCATCGCCTCGGTCACCGCGACCAGGCCGAAGACGTTCGTCTCGAACACCCTGCGGACCTCGGCCGGCACGTCCGTGCCCGCGCCGGGAATCTGCCGTTCGTCGCCGGTGATCCCGGCGTTGTTGACCAGGACGTCCAGCCGGCCGTACCGGGTCGCGATCTCCTCGGCGGCCATGGCCACGGTGTCGGCGGCGGTCACGTCCAGGGTCATCCCGTGCACGTCGCCGCCGGCGGCGCGCAGCCGTTCCACCGCGGCGTCCCGTCGCCCGGTGTCGCGGGCTCCGATGAGTACTGTCATCTTCCGGTCGGCGAGCCCGGCCGCGATGGCGTAGCCGATGCCCTTGTTGGCCCCGGTGACCAGGGCGATCGTTGTCGTGTCCGTCATGACGCCAGCTCACCAGCCGCCGCCGGACGACACCAAGACCGATGGGGACGCGCACCTATACCCTGAAGGTATGGATTCCCGGGAGCTGGCCTACTTCGTCGTGGTCGCGGAGGAGCGCAACTTCAGCCGGGCGGCCGAGCGGCTCGGCATCGCCCAGCCGCCGCTGTCCCGGGCGATCCAGCGCCTGGAGCGACGGCTCGGCGTACGGCTTCTAGAGCGCACCAGCCGCCACGTGTCCCTGACCCCCGCCGGCGAGGTCCTGCTGAACGAGGGTCGCAAGGCCCTCACCAACCTGGCCGCGGCCGAGCGGCTGACCCGCCGCGCCGGGCGCGAGCCGCGGTTGGTGGTGGTGACGAAACCGGCCGGTGACGCCGGCCTCCTCGAACCGATCCTGGCCCGCTTCGCCACACACCCGGACACGGTCGAGGTCGAGGTGCTGATCTGCGGCATCGGCGAGCAGAAGAGCCTGCTGCGCGACGGAACCGCCGACGTCGCGCTGCTGCGCACGCCGCAGAGCGACCTGTCCGGGCTGGCCACCGAGGAGCTGCTGACCGAGCGCGAGCTGGTGGTGCTGCCGCCCACGCATCGGCTGGCCGGCCGCGCGTCGGTACGCACGGTCGACCTGGCCGGCGAGGTCCTCCCGCGCTGGACCGACGAGTCACCGGGCGACGGGCCGGTCATCACCGACACCGGGCAGGTGGCCGAGCTGGTCGCGCTCGGGCGTATCACCGCCGTACTGCCCGAGTCGGTCGCCTGCCGGATCGGCCGCGGCCTGGTCGCCGTTCCCGTCGACGATCGCCGGACGACCCTGCTGGCCGCCTGGCCCGAGGAGCGTCGCGACCGCGCGCTCGCCGCGTTCGTCCGTACGGCCGTCGAGGTCGCCGCGGCGCGCTCCACCGACGCCCCCGGCGCCCCGAAGCGTTCCGGCTCGCTCACGGGAGCCTGATCACGCGGCCGGTGCCGCGGCCTCGTCCAGCTCGCGCAGCTCCGCCTCACCGACCAGCCGCCGGTTCAGCGCCTCCAGGGTCTCGCCCTTGGTCTCGGGGGCGAGCCGTACGCAGATCAGCACGCCGAGCACGCCCGCCGCGACGAAGAGCCACAGCGCGTTGGAGATGCCCCAGGCCGCGACCATGTCGGGGAAGGCCAGGGTGCCGATGATGCCGCCGACCCGGCTCGTGGCCGCGGCCAGGCCGGTGCCGCTCGCGCGCAGCGAGGTCGGGAAGAGCTCGGTCGGGTAGACGAAGTCGAGGATGCCCGGCCCGGCGTTCGCGCACAGCACGGCGAGGGCGAAGAGCAGCACCACGACGGCCAGCGGCGGCGACGGGATCAGCGCGAGCACGGCGAGTGCGACGACCAGCCCCGCGAAGGAGACGATGATCAGCGGCCGCCGGCCGACGCGATCGACCACGGCCACGCCGATGGACGCACCGGCGACGCCGAGCAGGCCGACCACGCACGACCCGACGCGGGCCTCGGTCGGCGTCGAGGCGAGATGCCCGAGGATGGTCGGCGTGTAGATCGTGATGCCGTAGTAGGTGAGCGTGTACATGAACCAGAACCCGCAGCAGAACAGCGTGAGCCGCAGCATTCGCCCGGTCAGCAGCCGGCTGAACGGCGCCTGCGCGGGACGCGCCTCCACCTCCGCGACGGGACGGCCCGACAGGTCGGAGAGCACGGCGGCCGCCTCGGCGGTGCGGCCCTTGGACTGCAGCCACCGCGGCGACTCGGGGACCTTGCTGCGCAGGTAGATGACGACCGCCGCGAAGACCCCGCCCAGCAGGAGCATCCAGCGCCACGAGCTCGCGCCGAGCGGCGAGAACGCCAGCCCGGCGAGGTACGCGGTCGCCGAACCGGCGAACCAGGTGGCCCCCAGCCCGCACATCAGCATGCCGCGCCGGCGGGCGGGCGCGAACTCGGCCAGCAGCGTGGAGGAGATCGAGTAGTCGGCGCCGAGCCCGAGGCCGAGCAGGAACCGGAAGACGAAGAGCTCCCAGTAGTTCTGGCTGACCGCGGTGAGGACCGCGAAGACGAAGAAGCACAGGAGGTCGACCAGGTACATCTTCTTGCGGCCGAGCCGGTCGGTGAGGCGGCCGAGCACGAGCGCGCCGACCAGCATGCCGAACACGGCGGACGCCGCGAGCGGCCCGGTCATCGACGAGGGGATCGACCACTGCTTGGTGAGGACGGGTAGCGCGACCGCGATCACCGCGAGGTCGTACCCGTCGAGGAACATGCCCGCGACGGACAGAGCCGTCACCTTGCGGTGGAAACCGCGCAGTTCCTCGGAGTCCAAGACGGAGAAGTCGGTCGTGGTCACGAGAACTCCCGGTCAGCGGCGAGCGGGGCGGGGTGCTGCTGGTACTCAAACGTTCTAGCAGCTCGGTCCGCCACCGTCCAGACACCGGTTACTGTTGTGCCCGTGGCAGGACCCGGCGGCAACGCACCCACGCAGCACGACGTTGCACGCGCCCTCGGCATCTCGGTGTCGGCGGTGAGCCTGGCCCTGAACGACCGGTCCGGAGTGAGCGAGGACCTGCGCGCCCGGGTACGGCAGACCGCCGCCGACCTCGGCTATCGGCCCAACACCTCGGCCGTCGCCCTGCGCACCCGCCGGTCGCGGACGATCGGCCTGCTCATCCGCAACCTGTCCAACCCGTTCTTCCTCGACGTCATCGAGGGCTTCGAGGCGGTGTGCGCGGGGAGCGGGTACGCGTTGATCACCGCGTCCTCGCACTACGACCTGCGGCGCGAGACCGAGCTGATGCGGACCTTCATCGCCCGGGGCGTCGACGCGCTGGCGCTGGCGCCGGTCGGCGGTTCGCGTGCGGCCGGCGAGTGGCACCGGACGACCGGCCGTCCGACGGTGCTGCTCAACGCTGCGCGGCTCGGGCGCGCGCTCCCCGTCATGCGCACCCACGTCGACGGTGTCGCGGCCGTCGAGCAGGCCGTGGGCCACCTCGCCGACCTGGGCCACCGCCGGCTGGCCCTGCTCTCCGCGCCCCGGCGGCGCAGCCCCGACCCCGAGCGGGCCGACACGTTCCTGCGCGTCGTCGCCGAGCGCCGGCTGTCCGGCCGGATCCTGGAGACCGAGCTGACCGCCGCCGCGGCGGGCCCCGCCCTGGACGCCGAGCTGGCCCGTCCCCGGCGCTCCCGCGCCACCGCGGTGATCACCAACAGCGACCACCTGGCCCACGTCGTCTACGCGGCGGCGGCCGGACAGGGCCTGCGCATCCCCGACGACCTCTCCGTGGTCGGCCACGATGACCTGCCCACCTCGGCTTTGCTCGCTCCCCCGCTCACGACCCTGGCCGTCGACCGCCGCACCATCGGTGTGACCGCGGCCGGCCTGCTCCTCGACGCGCTCGCCGGCCGGCCGGCCACCACGCGTGACGTCAGCCTGCCCGCCACGCTGCTCGTCCGCGGCTCGACCGCCCCGCCTCCGCGCTGACCCGCGGACACCAGGCCGCGCCGCTTCCGGACTCAAACGTTAAAGTGATGCCTGTCGACCGGACGTGAGGAGCCGCCTGTGGAACCGCCCCCGTACGCCCCGGGAACGACCACCAGGACGATCAGGCGGGCCGCGACGGCACGGACCGGGACCGTGGCGCCGTACCGCGTGCTGGCCGACGGGCCGGGCGAGCCGCATACGGTCCGTACGGACCTGGTGCCGGAACGGGCGCCGGAGCCGGGCGGTTCGGTGGTGCTGCGGGCGGTGCACCTCACCGACCTCCAGATCGCCGACCTGGCCTCGCCGGCACGGGTGGAGTTCCTGCAGGAGCGGGAGGGCACGCCCGGCTTGCGGCTGATGCTGCCGGCCTACCGGCCGCAGGAGTTCCTCGCCCTGCACGGCGCCGAGGCCATGATCAGGACACTGCGCGACCCGGCGGCGGCCGGCGGGCCGATCGACCTCGTGCTGACCACCGGCGACAACACCGACAGCGCGCAGGCCAACGAGCTGCGCACCTGGCTCGACCTGCTCACCGGGGCCGCGCCGATCGACCCGGCGCGCGGCGCGGGCGGGCTGGACGCGACGCCGGCGGCCGTCCGCGGCGGCGCGTACTGGAACCCCGAGCCCGGCCCGGCCGACGTCTGGAAGCGCGAGCGCGGTTTTCCCGACGTGCCGGGTCTGCTGGCCGAGGCGGCGCGGCCGTTCCGTCCGGCCGGGCTCGCGGTGCCCTGGCTGGCCTGCTTCGGCAACCACGACACGCTCGTCCAGGGCCGGGCGCCGACGACACCGGCCCTCGAGCGTCTCGTCCGCGGGGCGGCGAAGCCGGTCGCGCCACCGCTCGGCCTCCCGGGCGGTGACCTCATCGACGCGTACCGGCTCGACCCGACCGTCGTGAGCGGCGGCGCCTCGCGGCCGGTGCGCCCGGATCCCGAACGCCGCCACGTCGGGGTGGCCGAGTACGTCCGGGCCCACCTCGAGGCGGGCGGCGACCCGGCCGGACACGGCTTCACCGCCGCGAACGCGGCCGACGGCACGGGGTACTACGTCTACGACGCCGTCCCCGGTGTCCGCCTGATCTGCCTCGACACGACCAACCCGGGCGGGTACGCCGACGGCAGCCTGGGCGCCCGGCAGGCGGCCTGGCTGACCGACCGGCTCGCCGAGGTGCACGGCCCGGGCGCCGACCGGGCCGTCGTCCTCTTCTCCCACCACGGGCTGTCGACCCTCACCAACGGGGTGCCGCCCGCCGACCCGGCGGAGCGGACCGCAGCCGACCTGCCCCGGCTGCTCGCGCCGGACGTCGAGCGCCTGCTGCACCGGTTCCCGAACGTGGTCGCGTGGGTGTCCGGGCACACCCACGTCAACCGGGTCACCCCACGGCCGGGCCCCGGCGGCGGCTTCTGGGAGATCTCGACGTCGTCGCTGGCCGAGTGGCCGGTGCAGGGCCGGCGCCTGGAGCTGGGCACGGCCGGGCCCGGCATCGTCGTGCTGCGCAGCACCAGCCTGGACTCGGCGGCGCCGGCCGACCCGGCCGACGGCCACGGGCTGTGGCGGCTGGCCGCTCTGCACCGCGAGGCCGCGGCCAACGAGCCCGGCAGCGTCGGCGGCCCCGCGGCGCACGGGACTCCGGCCGACCGCAACGTCGACCTGCTCGTCGGCGTCCCGGTCGCGCTGACCGACGCGCTCACCGGCGCCGGGCGCCCGTGGAACGGGCCTTACGACGCGACCACCGCCCGCTGAGCGCCGTACTCAGGAGTTCTGCGGCTGGTCGCGAAGGTGCGGGGAGTCGGCGTCCTCGGGGCGCGGACCCCGCCTGAGCCGCCGCCGGCCGTGTTGGGGGCGGGCCACCAGGCGTGCCGGCCCACGGACGAGGAGGCCGAGGGCGAAGCCGTACGCCGCCACCAGCCCGTGGCCGTTCCCCTGGGCGAACCACAGCGCCAGGCCGAACACCGGCACGCCGGCGGCGAGCAGCCGTTCCTTGACGGCGTGGCCGCGCAGGAGAAGGACGCCGGCCAGGGTCGCACCGAGGAAGTAGGTGGCTCCGGAACTGCCGGCGAAGTCGCGTGGATCGGTGCTACCGCTCGTCGCGCCGAACAGCGCGTCGACGTACCGCGGGAGGAGCGCGCCGGCGGCGAACAGAACCACCGTCAGCGGCCCGTTCCAGACGCGCTCGGCCAGGGCGGCGATGACGGCCAGGGTGACGATGTTCCACGACGCCCCGGCGACGCCTCCGTTCTGCATGAAGACCGAGGTGACCACGCGCCACCAGCCCGTCTTGTCCGGATCCGCGTCGAGGGCCGCCATCGCTCCGTGCCAGCAGAGCTGGGTCACCACGCCTGCCAGTGCCACCGCGGTCAGCCCGGCCGCGGCCCAGGGGAGGCGGCGCCACCCGATCGCGTCCCGCTCCACCAGAACCTGACCGGCCTTGAACATCAGCACCATCAGCCCCGCCGTGGTCACGTTGAACAGCAGTGCGCCCATCTCGGCCCGCCTTTTTGAACACCGTTTGAATCCGTCTGGTGCCGACTGTAACGCCGACCGAGGGGCAATTCAAACAGCGTTCAAAAGTGCGCTACGGTGACGCCGTGAAGCTGAGCACGGACCGGATCATCGACGCGGGCATGGCCACGTTCGCCGAGGTGGGCTACCAGGGACTGTCCATGCGGCGCGTGGCCGAACGTCTCGACGTGCACGCCGGGAGCCTCTACTACCACGTACGGAACAAGGACGCCCTGCTGAGACTGATGGCGGATCGGATCGCCCAGCAGGCGTACGACGCCGGCAGCGCGGCCCTGGCGGCCCTGCCGGAGGAAGCGGACTGGCGGGCGCGGATCGAGGCGCAGGCCCTCACGCTGCGAGAGAGCATCAGGCGGCATCCGGGCGGGCCTCTCCTGCTCGCCGACAGCCCGAGCATGCTGAGCCCCGGCGCACTGTCCCTGATGGAACGGCTGCTGGAGACCCTGCGCGACGCGGGCGTGCCCGAGGAGCATCGCGTCATCGTCGCGGACACGTTGCTCAGCCACGTCACCGGGTTCGTGCTCCAGGAGCAGAGCCGGTCCCCCGGCCCCGCCGTCGACCGGCAGGACGTCACCGACCTCCACGAGCGCTTCCCGATGACCACGGCCGAAGCATCGCGCCACGACCAGGACGAGAAGTTCATCCGCAGCGTGCGCCTGCTCTGCTCCGCCGCTCAGACGACGATCGCGCCCGGCTCCCCGCGACCCTGACTGTCGGTGCCGCGTGTGATGCTTCCTCCATGGTGGTCGTCTTCGATGCCGAGCTGTGGATCTGGGATGCGCGACGCTCCGACACCTGGACCTTCGTCAGCCTGCCCGCCGATGAGTCCGAAGAGATCCGTGACCTGGCCGGCGGGCTGCGTCGCGGCTTCGGTTCACTGCGGGTACGCGTCGTGGTCGGCGGCAGCACGTGGACGACCTCGATCTTCCCCGACAGCGCGCGCGGTCGTTACGTGCTGCCCATCAAGCGCGCCGTCCGCACGGCCGAATCCCTCGACGCGGGCGACGTCGCGACGGTGAAGGTCGAGCTCATCGACTTCTGACCTCCCCCGATGCGCCGGCGGAGTCGCTTTCCGCGGCGTAGAGCAGGGCGGGGTCGAAGCCCATGCCGGTGAAGTGGCCGGCGACCTCGAGACTGATGACGCCGTGCAGCCGGGTCCAGAAGGTGAGCGCGCGACGTAGGGCGGACGCCGAAGCGGGGTGGTCGGCCGCCCACTGCCGATGCGCGGCCAGGTGGTCGTCGAGGGCCGTGGCGGCATCGGAGGCCGGACCGCCTCCTGCCGCCGTTCCTGCCTCCGTTCCTGCCTCCGTTCCTGCCTCTGTGCCGGCCTCGGCATAGGCGTCGAGCAGGAGCGTCATGATGCCGGCGGCGAGCGTGGTCGCCTCGGGCGGGGCGGCGTAGCCGGGCACCGGTGTGCCGTAGATGAGCAGGTAGCGGTGTGGAGCGGCCAGCGCCCACCGGCGCAGGGCGGACGCCATCGCGGCCAGCCTCGCCTCGGGCGGATCGCCGGGCGTCACGGCGGCCTGGCAGGTGTCGGACAGGTCGCGGTAGGCGTCCAGGACGAGTTCGGTGATCAGCTCGTCACGGTTGCGGAAGTAGCGGTAGAGAGCGGGACCGCTGATGCCCATCTGCTTGGCGATCGCGTTGAGGGACAGCGCCGACGCGCCCGTGGCGGCGACCTGCGCCCAGGCGTGCGCCTTGATCTCCTCGCGCACCTGCTCGCGGTAACGCGCCCGCGGGCTCTTGACCGCATCGCCCATGTCCGTATCCCTCGCTTGACTTCACTTCAGTGAGCACATAATACTCTCGTTAGAGCCTATAACTAATACGAGAAGCAGTAACGGACTGGAGAGTGATGGACATGGGCACGGAACAGCGCACCGAGATCGTGCTCCCGGGCGTGGTGTCCCCCGACGGCCTGCGACTGCGCACGTCACCGATCCCGGTGCCCGGCGCCGGCCAGGTGGTGATCCGCATGGAGGCGACAGGCGTGTCCTTCGCCGAGCAGCAGATGCGCCGGGGCCGGTACTACGACCAGCCGCCGTTTCCGTTCGTACCCGGCTACGACCTGGTCGGGATCGTGGAGGCCGTCGGGCCCGGCGCGGACTCCACGGTCCTCGGGCGGCGCGTCGCGGCGCTGACCAAGGTGGGCGGCTGGGCCAGCCACGTGGTCGTCGACGCCGCCGACGTGATGCCGGTGCCCGACGGCCTGGACCCGGCCGAGGCGGAGACCGTCGTGGTGAACGGCATCACCGCGTGGCAGATGCTGCACCGCAAGGCCCGCGTCAAGGCCGGCCGGACGATCCTGGTGCACGGCGCCAACGGCGGCGTCGGCTCCACCCTCGTGCAGCTGGCCCGCCTCGCCGGGATCCGGGTGATCGGCACCGCCTCCCCGCGCAACCACGACCGGCTGCGCGACCTCGGCGTCATCCCGATCGACTACCGCACCGACGTGCCCGCCGCCGTACGCGAGATCGCCTCCGGCGGCGTCGACGCGGTCTTCGACCACCTCGGCGTCCCCAGCGTGCTCGACTCATGGCGGCTGCTCGCCCCGGGCGGCACCCTGGTCGCCTACGGAAGCGCCGCCACCCTCGACGACACCGGCTCCAAACAGCTCCCGGTGCTCAAGATCCTGGGCCGGGTCTGGGCCTGGAACGCGCTGCCCAACGGGCGGCACGCCTACTTCTACAACATCTGGGCCGGCCGCGGTCTGGCCAAGCAGCGGTTCCGCACCCGGCTGCGGCACGACCTCACGCAGGTCCTGCAGGCGATGGCCGAGGGGCACATCACCGCGCAGATCGCGGCCCGGTTCTCCCTCGCGGACGCCGCCGACGCCCTGCGCCTGGCCGAGTCCAAGACCGTCACCGGCAAGGTCATCCTCACCCCCTGACCACGAGCCGCGAACTCACGGACGGCCCTCACCGTTCAGGCCGGCTCCCGTACCAGGTGGACAGCGAGGTCAGAATGGCCTGCAGAGTGCCCCGCTCCACCGCGTCGCCGATGGTCCCCTCGCCGAAACGCTCGCCTCGTACCGTTGCCGTGGCGAGGCGGACGGCATCGGCCGGGGACAACACGCCATCGGCGGGCACGGTGGGCGGGCGTCGCTGCATCCAGTGGTAGGCCGGGGTGACCGCGCCTACTCCGACCAGCGCGTCGCAGGCGCGGTCGACGCGTTCGCCGTAGACCGGATAGCCCATCCTGATGACGCCGTCCGGCCGTTTCTCCGCCCGCACCCAGCGACAGTCGTCTTCGGCGTGCGGCAGGGCCGCGAACTCGCCCGCGACGGCCACCAGCCGGTGCCAGGCGTCGACCCGCTCGGCGCTGGTGTCCAGCTGTGCCAGCAGCATGGTGTCGTCGGGATCGGATGGGGACACCCGGGCGAGTTCGGCGGTCAGGAGGTCGCGGGTCGCCGCGTCGAAGGCGACGAGCCTGACCCGCCGCACGGCGGTCGAGGTGGAGGCGAGGGTGGTGACCGCGATCCGAGCCGCCTCTTCGGCCGGGAACCCGTACGCACCGGTCGCGATGGCGGGGAACGCGATGCTGCGCACGCCCAGTTCGTCGGCGGCCCGGAGGCAGCGGCGGTAGCAGGAGGCCAGGACACCGGCCTCGCCCCGGCCGCCGCCCGCCCAGACCGGCCCGACCGTGTGGATCACGTACCTGACCGGCGGATAAAGGCCGAACGCCGGTGTCGCCATCGCGTCGCCCGGAGCGCAGGGACCGATCGCCGCTCCCGCTTCGGCCAGGCGCGGACCGGCCGCGCGATGAATCGCGCCGTCCACCCCGCCGCCGCCCATCAGCGACGCGTTCGCCGCGGTGACGACGGCGTCGGTCTGTTCGCGCGTGATGTCGCCAAGGACCACCTCTATCTCTGCCATGACTCCGATAATGAGGGCATGCGCGCCGTCTCTCGAGTCGCCGTGATGACCGTCCTGTGCTTAGGGGCCGCGTGCACGGGGGACCCCGCGGCATCGCCCCGTGGACGTACGCCGGTCCCGTCGGACGGTGCGGCCACGTCACCGGGGCAGGTCGATCTCGACTGCTCCGATCCGATCGACACGGTGCCGTCGCCGACCGGGCCGCAGCGTGGCGTTCTCGACATCGTGGGCCTGGACACCACGTCGACGGTGCAGGCCGCGAGGGCGGAGGGAGCCGGGCCCCATCGCCTCTTCGCCAAGACCGGGCTTCTCGTCCATGCGGGGCGGGAGGGAAGCCTGACCGTACCGGCGAGCTGGGCCGCCCGCCTCTCCATCGCCTGGGGCAACCACGCACCCGCGTGGACCACCGTTCTGCACATCCCCGCCTGCCCGGCGCCGCCCGCCGCTACGGGGCGGTGGCTGGTCTTCCCCGGCGGGTTCTCCCTCGACCAGGCCGCCTGCGTGCCCTTGCGGGTTCGGGCGGGGCGGGAGACGGCCACCGTCCACGTGCCGGTCGGCGCTCCCTGCCATGGTTGACGCCCGCTCGGCCGGGTCTTCGCAGGCGGCGGTAGGTGTTTTCCCGGCCGAGGGCCGGTCCGGCGTCGGGAAGTACTCTTGGCTCGTGTTCTCGCCTCAAGGCCCGTCTCTGCGTGAGCTGGCGATGCAGGCGCTGTCCTCGGTCGAGCGCGGCTATGACCTGCTGGCTCCGAAGTTCGACCACACGCCTTTCCGTACGCCCGACGGCATTCTCGACGCGACCGCCGAGGCGCTGCGCCCGCTCGGGCCGTTCGGCCGGGGACTGGACGTGTGCTGCGGCACCGGTGCGGGCATGCGGGCCCTCCGGCCCCTGTGCGGGGAAGGCGTCACGGGCGTCGACTTCAGCGCCGGCATGCTCGCGCAGGCGCGCCGGACGCATCCGGACGCCGAGTGGGTACGCGCCGACGTCCGGGCCCTGCCCTTCGCCGAGGCCTTCGACCTGGCGGTCAGCTTCGGAGCGCTCGGGCACTTCCTGCCCGCCGAACGCCCGGCGCTGTTCGCCGGGGTGCACCGCGCGCTGCGGCCCGGCGGGCTCTTCGCCTTCCCCATCAGCGGACCGCAGCCCGTCACCTCGGCCGGGTACTGGGCGCTGCTCGGGTTCGACCTGGCCATGCGGGTTCGCAACGCCGTGTGGCGTCCGCCGTTCGTCATGTACTACCGCACCTGCGGGCTGCCGGCGCTCCGCGACGACCTGACGGCGTCCGGATTCACCGTGACGACGGTCCCCCTGACGGCTCTCGGCCAACGTCAGGACGGCGGCCCACGGTGCCGGCTCGTCCTCGCACGGAAGGCCGGCGCCCCTTGACCGGACCGTCCGGCGGTCGCCGTCATGACCGGCCTCGTACGAGCTGCGTGCTCATGAGGCGGTCCCTCCCGACCTCGGGGCGATCGTGAACACCTGGCCGCCTGGGGCCATGAAGTAGTACGGGTGGCCGGGGTGCTCGACCTCGCGGAGGCCCGCGTCCATCGCGGCGCGCATCAGCGCCGCCGGGTCGTCGGCCCGCAGCTCGAGCCACGCCCCCAGCCGGGGCCGGTCGTCGTCGGGCGCGTCGTCGAGGAACTCGATGCTCAGCGCGCCACCGTCGGGGAACCTGACCACGAGCATCGGCTCGGCGATCCCGGGGAACTCGACGGTCCGCACCGTACATCCGAGCACGGTCTCGAAGCACCGAACCAAGGCCTCGCGACGGTGGGGCCGGGCGAAGATGTGCACGTTGTCACCGAGTGCCGTCATGAGCGCTCCCCGCTCGAGGCTTCCGCGATGACTGCGAACATAGCGCGGCTCGCGTTCGGAGTCTCCACTCGATCCTCAGGTGCGCCGGCCGTCCGGACGGAGCACGATCGCCTGCAGTGACTTCCGCAGCCGTTCGGCGGCCTGCGCGCCGAGCGGCGCGAGGAATTCGCGTTCGGCGTCATCGTTCGCCTTGATGGCCGACCGGAGGGTCTCCTTTCCGGCGTCGGTCAGTTCGACGACGTTGCGGCGCCGGTCTTCCGCGTGCGGGCGACGTGCCACCAAGCCTTTGCGTTCGAGTGCGTCCAGCAGCGCGACCATCGTCGTGCGGTCGATGCCGAGCCGCTGCGCCGCCTGCTGCTGAGAGGCCGGCTCACGGTCGGCGAGGGCGAGCAACACCCCCATTTCGCGCCCGTCGATGCCGTACGGCGTCAACGCGTTCGTGCCCAGCTCGGCCATCCGGAGCTGCGCATGTTTGAGCAGGTAGACCAGGTTCCTGCTCAGCTCGGGACCCGGGCCGTCGCCATCGGTGCTCGACATGCCCCCAATCTATCGCTAACCTGATCGTCAGTAGTACTGACAATCAGGAGAACGACAGAAGGGCGGGACAATGATCCTGGTCACCGGAGGTCTGGGTTTCATCGGCTCCCACACCGTGCGGGCACTGCTCGACCTGGGCCAGGGCTGCGTGCTGGTCCAGCGCCGGCCCGCCGAGGTACCGGCCGACCTCGCCGACGAGCAGGTCGCGGTCGAGCAGGCCGACATCACCGATCCGGGCGCACTGCTGCGCGTCGGGGAGCGTCACGAGATCACCGGCATCGTGCACCTCGCGGGCTCCATGCCCTGGCCCCCCAGCTCCGAGCAGCCCGTTGAGCAGGCACGAAAGGCCGTGGGCGGCCTGTTCAACATCGTCCAGGCCGCCCAGGACTGGGGTGTGGGCCGAGTGGGCGTCGCCAGCACGATCGGCGTCTACGCCGGCATCGCGGGCACCGGCCCGCTCGGGGCCGGCGAGGGTCCGCTCAGGGAGGACATGCCGGTGCGGATGACCGCGCCCCACCTGATCCCGACCTTCAAGAAGATCGGCGAGATGCTCAACGACCACCTGGCCGGCGCCACCGGCATCGATGTCGTCAACTACCGCATCTCGGGCACATGGGGCCCGCGGGGCCACGCCGATCCGTTCTTCCCCGCCCCCGCGTTCGTCCATGCCGCCGTCCGCGGAACCAGGCCCGACCTGTCCGCGCTCGTCCAGCCCGCGCACCTGGAAGACTCGATCGACCTGTGCTACGTGAAGGACACCGCGCGGGCCATCGCACTCCTCCAGCTGACGGACCGGCTCAACCACCGCACGTACAACGTCGCGTCCGGCCGCGCGACGACCAACGCGGAGGTCATCGCCGCGATCAAGCAGGTCGTCCCGGACGCCCGGATCGAGCTCCCCACCGGAGGGACCACCGAGCAGAACCACCTCGACATCACCCGGCTCCACCAGGACACCGGCTACAAGCCCGAATACGACACCGAACGCGCCGCCGCCGACTACATCGCATGGCTGCGCGCGGGCCACCAGTACTGAGCGCCTCTCCCGGCGACCGCGCATCTCGGCACTCGCGTCGTGAGATTGACCCTGACACCGTGTGAGGCCATAGACCGGGAGACGCCATGTTCAGCATCGGAGATTTCGCACGTATCGGCCGGGTGTCCGTACGCATGTTGCGGCATTACGACACGCTCGGGCTGCTCCGGCCCGCCCGCGTCGACCAGGCCACCGGCTACCGCTACTACGAGGCGGCACAGCTGACCCGGCTCAACCGGCTGATCGCGCTCAAGGACCTCGGCCTCAGCCTCCAGCAGGTGGGACGGATCCTCGACGAGAAGGTGGGCCCGGAGGAGCTGTACGGCATGCTGCGGCTTCGCCGCGCGGAGCTGGAGGCTCAGGTGGCCGACGAAACGGCACGGCTGACCCGGGTCGAGGCGAGACTCCGAGCGATCGAAACGGAGGGTGCCATGCCGGCAGATGTCGTGATCAAGAGTGTCCCCGCAGTCCGCGTCGCCGAGTTGAGCGATGTCGCGGAAAGCTACGAGTCCGACAAGATCAGCCCGGTCATCCAGCCCCTGTACGCGGAACTTTCCAAACGGCTCCACGAGGCCGGACTCGCGATCACCGGCCCGGCGATCGCGTACTACGAACAGGTCCCCGAGGGCGTACGGGTGCACGCCGGAGCCCCGGTGAACGCCGAGAAGGGCAAGCCCTACGACTTCGACATCGTCGACCTACCCGCGCTCGAACAGGCGGCGACGGTCATCCACCACGGGTCGATGGACAACGTGGACGCGACGTTCCAGCAGCTCGGCCGATGGATCGAGGAGAACGGCTACCGCAGCACCGGCCTCGCGCGCGAGGTCTACCTCAAGTACGGCGACGGCGACCCCGAGACCTGGGTGACCGAACTCCAGGAGACCATCACACGTCCCGCATAGTTCAGGGGGCCCGTCCGCGGTGCGCCTCACACCGCCGACCGTGGCCGGACGACGCCTGCACATCGTCGAATGGCCACGGCGGCGGCGCAGTACCGAACCATCGCATAACGCTCGACCCGCCGAACCCCGACCCGAGCGTGGAATCCGCCGACGGTACCTGTACGACCGGGTACGGCAGATCCTTCACCGACCAGGGGGCTCTGGGGTCCGCGGGTGTTCGGGATCCGCGGCCTGCCCACCCTCGAACCCGTCCGGGGCCACCTGGCCGACCCCGCACTCGCGGCGCGCCTGTGGGCCGCCACCGCCGACCTGACCGGCCTCGACCCGAGCTCGAACCTCGGGTGAGCGACATCTATTTAGAAGCCACCGGACGAACGAATATCTCGACCATGAAAACACATAGAAATCCCCCACTTTTACACCGCCACGAGCCAGAAAAATGTTACCCGGAAACAACGAGTGGCGTAAACCGGCCACTCACCATGCCCTGATCAGCCGATCTACCGCGCGTTCACCCCGTATACCGCGCAGGCCGGAATGACGACCTGCATTTTCTCTTGGCAGGGAACGGAGAAATAGGTAGCGTGCCGCTGCCCCACTTCTTGGGTTCACCCCCACTTGGATCGGTATGGAGGTCAGATGCGTTTTCTGACCACGCGGCGTAACAGTGCCGTATTCATTTCGCTGGCGGGCATGGCTGCGGCACTCCTGTGGTCGAGTCCCCCGGTCGGCGCCGAGCCGTCCCCGGGTTCCTCCCACGTCAAGGAGGCCGGCGACGAGTCGGCCGAGCTCATGGAGGCCCTGGAGTCGTACGGCGAGCCTCGCCTGTCGCCGAACGGCACCGTCCAACCCGGTGCCTATGGCGCGGCCTGGCAGCACATCAAGGGCATGCCGGTGCGCTCGGCGTCCTACAAGGAGGTCACCACCCAGCCGTTCAACTCCGACGCCCTGCACTTCAGGGACCGCAGCGCCTCCAACTCCGGTGGCGGCGCCGGCCACTCGTCGGGCCGCGTCGCGGCGATGGCGGTCGACCCCGGCCATCCCGGCGTGGTCTACGTGGGCGGCGCCGACGGCGGCGTCTTCCGCTCCAGCGACGACGGCAAGACCTGGACGCCCATCGCGGACCATCTCCCGGCCCTGTCCGTCGGCTCGCTGGCGGTCATGCCGGACGGGTCGCTCTGGCTCGGCACCGGTGAGGCCACGACGGCGTACGAGAACTACGTCGGCTCGGGTGTGTACCGGCTCGCCGACCCGTCGAGGGGGACGTTCACCGAGGCCGACCAGGTGGGTGGCGACGAGCTGCAGAGTTCGTCCATTCACGAGCTGCGCCTGGACGCGGAGGCGGGCTATGTCTTCGCGGTGACGTCCCGCGGCGTCTTCCGGCGCGCGCTGAACGCCGGCCAGACGAGCGCCTGGCAGAAGGTGCTCGCACCGTGCGCCGGCGTCGGGATCACCGGGGTCTCCTGCGGCACCACCGAGTTCTACGCCGACATCGCCAACGACCTCGTCGTGCAGCCGGGCAGCGGCGGCAGGTCGCTGGTCGCGAACGTGGCCTGGCGCAGCGGCGCGCCGTACAACGGCTTCTACTACTCGAACGACGCCGGCCTCACGTGGAAGCTCGCGAACCCGACCGGCGCGATCAACCCCAAGGAGATCGGCAACGCGACGTTCGCGTACGCCGGCGACGGCAGCAAGCTGTACGTCGTCATGGAGTCGCCCACCCTGCTCAACAAGGGTGCGAGCACCGCGCTGGCCGGGGTCTACGTGTCGCCGAACGGCGACATCGCGGGCCCGTACAACCAGATCGCGACCTCCAGCGTCCTGGCCAACAGCGGCTCGGCGATGAAGCGCACCGAGATCGGCCCGGGTTACCAGCCGGGCGTCCAGGCCTGGTACGACCAGTCGCTCGGCGTCGACCCGTCCAACCCGAACCACCTCTACCTGGGGCTGGAAGAGGTCTATGAGACCTGGGACGGCGGCGCGACCTGGCAGGCGGTCGGCCGGTACTGGAACTTCGGGATGTCGTGCTTCAGCTACACGCCGGCGCAGAACACCTGTGACGGCAACGTCATGCACTCCGACCAGCACGCGCTGGCGTTCAGCGACTGGAGCGGCAAGACGCCCGAGGTGTACGTCGGCAATGACGGCGGCGCGTACGCCAGGCCCACCGCCCAGAAGACGCCGGGCTGGCGCAACCTGAACGCGAGCGGCACCCTGCGTACGCTGCAGTACTACTCGGTCGGGGCCGGTTCCCTGCCCAGCGGCGGGGACGCCGTCTGGGGCGGCCTGCAGGACAACGGTGTGGCGATGGCGAGCCCCACCGGCTCGACGTACACCTACACCTACCCGGGAACGACCACCCCGGTCACCGAGAAACTCAACCCGAACGGCGAGATGACCGAGCCGTTCGGCGGCGACGGCGGCGACCAGCTGGTCAACCCGAAGAACGGCTGCCAGACCGTCGGCGAGTACACCGACCTGACGCTGCAGCTGACCAACAACTGCGGCTACACGGCGAACGACGACGGTACGCCGTCGGCGATCGTCAACATCGCCCCCAGTGACCCCACCCCACGGTTCATCGCCCCGTTCGCGGCCGACTCGGCCGACACGGGCTACTGGGTGGCCGGCGGCGAGTACGTCTGGGCCAACACCAAGACCTGGGCGAGCACGTCGGGCGCCGACTGGCAGAAGCTGTACGACACGGGTGCCGGCCGCTCGATCACGGCCATCGCCAGCCAGAAGCGTGTGACCTGGGCCGCCTGGTGCGGTTCCTGCGACGCCGGCAGTTCCTTCGGCCGCGGCATCGCCACCGACTACGGCGGCGACTGGCATCAGCTGAGCCTGCCGGGCGACTTCCCGAACCGCTACATCCAGGGCCTGACGATCGACCCGTCCGACTCGACGGGAGCGACCGTCTACGTCACCCTCTCGGGTTTCTCCCGGCACTGGAACGAAGGCCCGGGCGCCGGCTACGGCCACATATGGCGCACGACCGACGGCGGCAAGACCTGGACCGACGTCAGCGGCAGCGACACGGCCGCCGACTCGTTCCCCGACGCTCCCGCCAACCGGCTGTTCATCGCCCGAGACGGCTCTCTGACGGTCGCCACCGACCTCGGCGTGTTCGTCGACGACGTCAAGGCCGACGGCCTGGGCCACTGGAAGCGACTCGGCCCGGCGGACATCACCTCCTCGGCGAACCTGCCCACGTCAGCGGCCGTCTACCTCAGCCCGAGCCCGGACGGCGGCACGCTCTACATCGCCACCCACGGACGCGGTATCTGGTCGACGCCCACGCCCTGACCACCGCTCGACAGTGACGGCTCCGCCCCCCGCAGCACCGGGGGGGCGGAGCCGTCGTCATGCCGCGGTCGAACCGACGCGCCGAATCATGAGCGGGCGCCGCGTCTGCTCACCGATTGAACGGGAAGGGCGGCTTACGCTGCCGGCGTCTGGGACATGTTCACGGAACGGCTCCGCACACGGGCTGGGCGCAGACCGAGAATGGCTGAGACGCTACCTTCCAAGAGGAGGCGGCATTTCAAGCTTCGCGGCAGACAAGTGGCCGTCCGCGAAGCCGGCCGGTGGCGAGATCGGCTTCCACCTCAAGCTGATCAAAGTGAGCCGCAAGACCGATGGCGGGCGTGAACCTTCGGCCGCTTCGGCGACGACGTTCACCCGGCGCTCACCTCCCAGCAAACCCACATCACCCTCGGGACCCGCTGTTGGGCCTTCGCCAGTTGGCGGTGGCCGGGCATCGGGTCGTGGCCCGGGGACGGCGGCGTCTAGTTCGTCCAGGTAGGACATCATCGTGTCGTACGGCGAGTGGAACTTCGTGCTGGATGGCCGATACCGATACCGAGCAGAAACCGGCCGGGGTGCTCGACGCCGATGCGCTCAAGGGACATGCCGTTACGCCTCGATGACCAGATCGGCGATGCGCCCGTCGCGCAGAGTGAACCGGAAGTGCAGGTCGATGACACCACCGGGGAAGTCGCCTTCGAGATGGTTGATGGCGGTGTAGTGCTCGTCATCGATCTTCTCAGCCCCGACGAGCTCGATGGTGTACGTGTACTCGCCGGATGATCGGTCCAGCCAGCTGTGGATTTCGGCGAGTCCGCGGTAGGTCCGCCCATCGTCGATCACCGTCGCCTCGTCGGTGAAGTGGGTGATGGCCGTGTCCGCGTCACGGTCGCGGTGTGCCGTGAGGTAATCGGTGATCGTTCGCGGAAGCTCAATCAGGCCGATGGCCTGGGTGTCGTCTGTCATGAGGCCACCGTGCGGCCTCTCCCCGGGAGAGGGTCAAGTCCGGCCGGGGCCGGGTCGACCCTCTCCCGGGGAGAGGGTGCACAGTGTTGTCATGCGATCGGGTCTCACCATCGGCGAGTTCGCGCAGATCACTCGTCTGAGTGTCCGTACGCTGCGCCGATACCACGATCGGGGCCTGCTCGAACCGGCCGTCGTCGATCCCGACAGCGGATACCGCTACTACACCAGCGAGCAGATTCCCGCCGCGCAGGTCATCTACCGGCTACGCGAGCTGGACATGCCGTTGCGCGAGGTTCGCAGGGTGATGGACGCGACGGATCCGGACACCCGCGCGTCCCTGGTCGCCGCGCATCTGAGCCGGCTGGAATCCGAACTGGACCGCACCAGGATGGCCGTGACGTCGCTTCGGCGACTGCTGCGTCCGGAGCCGGGACGGCTCGACGTCGAACTGCGGTCGGTGCCGCCGATGACGGTGGCGGCGGTCGGAGAGACGGTCGACAAGGCGCGGGTCCTGGAGTGGTACGACTCGGCCATGGCCGAACTCGACGCCGCGCTCGCCGGACGGCGGGTGACCGGACCGCCCGGGGGCAGATACGCAGGCGAGCTGTTCACCGACGGCCGCGGTGACGTATTGATCTATCGTCCGGTCACGGAGCCGCCCGCCGTCGGCCGCGTGCGGCCGGTCATCCTGCCGGCCGTCGAACTCGCCGTCACCGTGCATCCTGGGCCGCATGACGACATCGACGTGACATACGGACGGCTCGGTGCCTACGTCACCGACCACGCCCTCGTCGTCGACGGCCCGGTACACGAGACGTACCTTGTGGGGCCGCGCGACGACCCGGACCCGGGCTCATGGCGTACTGAGGTCGGCTGGCCGATCTTCCGCGTCTCACCGGGCTGAGCCGCAAGCCGCCCTCCCAAGGGCTCCGCCGATGGGCCGTTCAGGCAGGAGGACCGGTGACGGCACCGCACCCGGCTTGAATCCCCTTTCGGAAGCCTGGCCTGGTGCGGCTCGTCGACCTTCCGTTGCTCAGTAGGTCGACACGGAGGACACGGTACGGGCAGGGTCCTCACTCAAGTTCACCCGGCTCCGCGCCCAGGTCATCGCCGTACACGTGCGCGGTGCTCGGAAGGTGGTCGACTCTCCTTACATAAGATCTGGCGAACAAGCGCGCCAGACAAAAGGAGCCCTTCGTGATGCGCTCGGCGACATCCCTGCTCGAGTGCCTGCTTCGGGCCCGGATGCGCGATGTCGTCACAGTGGAGCCGGCGACGGGTGGGGTCGCGGCGCTCGCGGGCGTGGCCACCCGCCGGCACGCGCCGTCGGTGTTCGTGAAGGCCTTCGTCGAAGCGCCCGGCGACGACGTCTTCGTCGCGGAGGCCGAAGGGCTGGCCGCCTTGCGCGAGCTCGGCGGTGTGGCGACGCCCGAGGTGATCCTGGCGGACCGAGAAATGCTCGTGTTGTCGGTCCTGCGGCCGAGGCCGCGCAGCGAGACCTTCTGGGAGCAGTTCGCCCACGCGCTCGCCCGGCTGCACATGAGCACGACCCACCCTCGCTTCGGATGGCACCGCGACAACTGGCTGGGCCGCCGCCGGCAGATCAACACTTGGAATGACGACGGCTTTGCGTTCTTCACACAGCATCGGCTGCTTCGGTGGCTCGGAGAGCCCCGCGTCGAGGCGGCACTCGACGCCGAAGACCGGGCGGCGCTGGAGCGGCTGTGTCACCGGCTGCCCGACCTGCTGCCGGACCGGCCGGCGTGCCTGACGCACGGCGATCTATGGGCACAGAACCTCCTGGCCACCCCGGACGGCCGGCCCGCGCTGATCGACCCGGCCGTGTCCTACATGTGGGCCGAGGTCGACCTCGCCCACGTGTGGTCCACCTCGCCCCCGCCCGAGGCACAACGGTTTTTCGAGATCTATGCGGAGCTGACCTCCCTTGATGACGACTGGCGGGCCCGCATGCCGATTGTCCAGCTGCGACAGCACCTCGCCGTGCTGGCCCAGTTCGACGACGACTGGGGCGCGGCCGACCAGGTCCGCGCCACCCTGGCCCCGTTTCGGACGCGAACCTGACCAGAGGTCCGACGGTTGATCGCGAATTGCCTCACGGCATTCGCCGGATAGGCCATGGGTTCGCGCCGAGAGCGGACCCCGGTGGCTGCCCCTGGTGTCCGTAGTGCCGGACGCACCGATGAATCGAGGACGCGAGGGAAGTCAGTACTGACGAGCGGTCCGGACGAACCAAAGGAGGACCTGCGATGGCGAAATTCCTGACCATCGGGTACGGCGACCAGGAAGGTTACGACCGAACCGACGCGACGGTCCGCGACCAGGCGCACGCGCATGACGCTCGCTTGCGTGCGGCAGGAGCCGATATGGGGATCGCCGGTTCGCCCGTACAGGTACGAAACCATGACGGTGCCGGCGTGAGCGTGGAGAGCGGATCGTTCATGTCGTCGGCTCTTCCAGTCGCCGGGTTCATGATCATTGAAGCGGCAACGCTGGAGGAGGCCGTCCAGCTCGTGTCCATGACCCCCTGCGCCGTCGCACACGGTGTTGTCGAGGTCTGGCCGCTGCGGGAAACACCATAGGTAGGCGGATGGGTCCTGGAGATGTCTGCCACCGGCAAGGACCGACATCACGCCGTCCGCTTCGCAAGCGCTCCTACGAAGATCAGATAAACCGGTCGAAGAGCCGTGCCTGGGCCGCCACCGTGCATCGCGTCTATTCCTGGACGGTCGCCATGCCCTGCAAGCGTGCTGCGTCCTGCCCTGGTGGAGCGCCGAACATGCGCCGGTACTCACGGCTGAACTGCGATGGACTGTCGTAACCGACGACGTAGCCGACCGCGGCCACGTCGTGCGGCGCCGCGATGAGTTGGATGCGAGCTTTTTGGAGTCGAAGCTGTTCTTGGTACTGCAGCGGACTCATGGCGGTCACCGCGCGGAAGTGCCGGTTGAGCGAGGAGACGCTGAGACCGACGTGGTCGGCGAGGTCGTCGATGCGAATCACCCGGTCATAATGAGTCTTGATCCACTCGATCGCGCGGGCGACGACGGTCAGGCGGCTGCCGACCAGGCCGATCGCTGAAGAGCGGGTTCCTGTCGGGCAAGTATTCCAGCGCCGCCACCGATCAGGTCGACACCACCCGCACGCCGTTGGCCGGCACCCGAGCGAGGCCGACTACGTCGTGATCGACGCCCTCAACGCCTAGCTCGCGAGACGAACGCCCCCCGCGGTGGCCCTTGCCTGGGCACAGAGCCGTCCCTGAATCGTCTCCACCTTGCGCGCCGAGCGGTCCAGGACGGTGGAAACGCGCTAGTGATCGTCGAATGTACGGCTAACCCGCACTGGGGCAGCCCCGGGCCACGCGAGTGCTTTGCTCTGGAAACTTCCACAATCGGCCAAATCATCCCTATTTCAGGGCTATCTGACCTGACAACGTTGTCATACCATCCGCGCATGTCGCATTCCGATCAAAGCCAAGGAACTTCCCGACGCGCGTTCCTGTCCGCGAACGGAACGCTCGCAGCGGCCACCGTGCTGGTCCCCCAGAGCCGCGCCGCCGCAGCCGAAGCACCCCCGACCACCCGGGCACGCAGGGTGGAGTTCAGCATGCCCTCGCTGTCCTTCAGGGACGTCGGCCGGCAGAACTCCCTGGGCAGGCTCTACGAAGCGGCGCTGACGGGGCTGATCGGCATCAACACCGTCTACGCGACCCCGGCGGTCTACGACCGCGCCGGACTCGTCGACTATCCCCCGGGGGCGTTCGTACGCGCGGGAGGCGGCTATCCGTCGCCGCAGAGGTGGACGCGCGACGCCGCCGTCAACGCCTGGAACGCGGCCAGCCTGCTGGGCCCGATGGTGGGGGCCAACACGCTCTGGGCGGTGATCGACCGCCAGGAGCACGACGGTCTCATCGTCCAGCAGGACAACCAGTGGTGGGACCAGGTCATCTGGGTGGTCGCCGCCTGGAACCACTACGCGATCACCGGCGACCGGCACTTTCTCGCGAATGCCTACCAGGCGTCGGCGAACACGCTGGCGGCCCGCAAGGCACGGAACTTCAACACCGAATTCGGGCTGTTCACCGGACCGTCGTTCATGAACGACGGTATCGCCGGATACCCCAGCCCGCCCTGGGCGGACGGCATCGGCTCGTCGTTCGTGCTCGACTACCCGCACGCGGACGAACTGATGTGTCTGTCCACGAACTGCCTCTACCACGGCGCGCTCACCGCGTTGGCGGGAATGGCCGACCAGGTGGGCCGGTCCGGCGAGGCCGGCGGGTACCGGAGCGACGCGCGGGCGCTGCGGCAGGCGATCAACCGTCACCTCTGGCGGGAGAATCCCGGCAGCTACGGTTATCTCATCCATGGCGGCGATACCCACGCCGGCGAACTCGACCCGTCCCAGGAAGGCGCCGGCCTCGCCTTCGCGGTGCTGTGCGGCGTCGCCGACGCGCGGCGGACCAGGCTGCTGCTGAACAACGCACATTGGCAGCCACGGGGCATCGTCAACGTCTGGCCGCACTTCCCGAGGTTCAGCGACGACCGGCCCGGACGGCACAACGTCATGGTGTGGCCGATGGTGCACAGCATGTTCGGGCACGCCGCGGCCGCCGGCGGACGGACCGACCTGTTCGAGCGCGCGATCACCGGCCTGGCAAGCCTCGTCGGTGACAGCGACGACAACTTCTACGAGCTGTACAACTCGCTGACCGGGGCGGTGGACGGCGGCTGGCAGACGGGGAACGACTCGCGGTGGACGTCCCAGCCCGACCAGGCCTGGTCGGCCTCCGGATACCTGCGGATGATCTACTCCGGCCTGTTCGGCCTGACGTTCACGCCGAACCAGGTGAGCATCTCCCCGACCCTGCCTCCGGCCTGGGGCGACGTCGGTCTGTACGGCGTGCCCTATCGTGACGCGACGCTCGACATCACCCTGACCGGCGCCGGCAACCGGGTACGCTCGTGCACCGTCGACGGCCGCTCGAGCCGACCGGTGATCCCCGCAGCCGTAACCGGCCATCACACCGTGCACATCGTGCTGGAGACCTGAGGCTCCGTCAACGCGTACCCGAGCAGACCGCGGCAGACCAAGGCGTACTGTCGGAGAATGCCTCTGCGGACCGACCGGGAGATCGAGGACTCGGCGGTCGGCTTGGGCCATCGAGGTCGGGAGGCAGACGGGGCGCATGGACCAGCTCGCTGAGTTCGCGGAGAACCGGCCGCGGCTGCTCGGTCTGGCGTACCGGATGCTCGGGGAGGCCTCCGAAGCCGAGGACGTTCTGCAGGACGCCTACCTGCGCTGGGCGAGAACCGGGCCGGTCGAGGTCCCGGCGGCATGGCTGACCAAGGTGGTGACGAACCTGTGCCTGAGCCGCCTCGGCTCGGCCCGCGTCCGCAGAGAGACGTACGTGGGGCCATGGCTACCCGAGCCGGTGTTCACCGCCGGCGGCCAGTTCGGCCCGCTGGAACAGGTCGAGCAACGGGAGTCACTGTCGTTGGGCGTCCTCGTCCTGCTGGAGCGGCTGACACCTCCCGAACGCGCGGCGTTCGTGCTCCGGGAGGCGTTCGGCTACCGGCACCGGGAGGTCGCCGACGTGCTGGACATGGACGAGGCGCATGCGCGACAGCTCTACCGGCGTGCCCGCGAGCACGTGGGCGACCCCCGGCGGCGGTTCACCGCCCGCCCCGGACACCGCGAGGAGATCGTGCGCCGCTTCCTCGCCGCGGCGCTGGAGGGTGACGTAGCCGGCCTGGAGGGGCTGCTCGCCGAGGACGTCGTCGCCTGGTCGGACGGCGGCGGCAAGGTCTCGGCTGCGCGACGACCGGTCGAGGGGCGGCCCGCGGTGGCGCGCCTGTTCATCGGGCTGGCCGCCCACCCGCGCGCGGCCCGCATGGACGTTTCGATCCGGACGGTCAACGGCGAGCCGGCGATCGTGGTGCACGAGGCCGGCGACCTGTACATGATCGTGTGCCTCGAGGCCAACGACGGCCGGGTGACCGGTCTGCGCAGCGTTCTCAACCCCGACAAGCTCGCCTTCGCGGCGGCGCAGCAGGTGTGAGCACCGTCACTGGGCGCGGCCGTCACGAATCGGCGGGCCTGTCGAGTCACTCCCTCGACAGGACATCGTCGGCGAAGGGATCAGTGAGATGGCGGTGCGCATTCTGGTTCTCGGTGCGGGCTATGCGGGATTGGTCGCGGCCGGGCTGACCGCGCGACACCGGGACGCCCGGGTGACGCTGGTCAACGCGAGCGATCGGTTCGTGGAACGGGTGCGGCTGCACCAGGTCGCGACGGGGCAGCGGGTACGGACGCGGCCGATCGCGGAGCTGCTCGGCGGCGCGCCCGTGGATTTCGTCGTCGGCCGGGTCACTGCGATCGACGCCGCGCGACGCGAGGCTGAGCTGGCCGATGGGCGGCGGCTCGGCTACGACATCTTGATCTATGCGCTGGGCAGCATGTCCGACGGTGGCGGCGTGCCCGGGGCGGCGGAGCATGCCTACCCGGTCGCCGTCGCGGACGACGCCGCGCGGCTGTGGGAGCGGCTCACCGCCGACGGCACGGTCGCGGTGGTCGGCGGCGGGTTGACGGGGATCGAGGCGGCGGCCGAGCTGGCGGAGACGCACCCAGAGCGGACGGTGCGGTTGCTGACCGCCGATCAGCTGGGCGCGGCGCTGTCCGAACGGGGCCGCAGGCACGTGCGGCGCGTGTTCACCCGGCTCGGCGTAGAAATCCGAGACGGCGTGCGGGTCGCCGAGGTGCGCGCGGACGGTCTGCTTCTGGACGGGGGTGAGCACGTCCCTGCGGACACCGTCGTGTGGGCCACGGGTTTCCGGGTGCCGGACCTGGCCCGCGACGCGGGATTCGCGGTGGACGGACACGGGCGAATGCTCGTGGATCCGGCACTGCGCTCGGTATCGAATCCGGAGGTGTACGCGATCGGCGACGCGGCCGTGATGCAGCGGCCGGACGAGCAGGAGCTTCGCATGGCGTGTGCCACCGCGTTGCCGTCCGCGCGGCATGTGGCGCGCGCGGTGGGCGACGAGCTGGCCGGACGCGAGCCGGGGCCCTTCCGGTTCCGGTACGTCAACCAGTGCATCAGCTTGGGACGGCGGGACGCGCTGGTGCAGTACGTGCGGGCGGACGACAGTCCAGTGGAGTTCGTCCTCACCGGCCGGATCGCCGCGCTGTACAAGGAGGTGATCGTGCGCGGCGCTCTCGCCGCGCAACGCCACCCCACCCTCGTCGCGCTCACCCCCGGCGGTGGACCGTCGTCCCGCCGGACCGGCGGCACCCGCACCTACGGCGCGGCCGACCCGGCGCCGCTCACTTCAGGGCGTTCGCGGCCAGGCGCAGATCGGTGAAGGCCCGGTCGAGATGGGTGTGCAGGTCGTCGGCACGATCGGCCCTCCACCGGCGGATGGCGATCGAGTAGGCGTCCATGCCCACTTGGGCGCACAGGGCCGCGAGCGGCTCGGCGACGCCGCGGGCCCGCAGGGCGTCGGTGAGCGCGGCGACCAGGGCCGCGGTCTTGGCCAGCGCCCGTTCCTGCAGGGCCGGCGTGGCGGCAATGACCGGCACCCGCCGCTCGGTGACCGGGAGGTTGCGCTCGATCAGCGGCACCACCTGATGGAACGCGGCCCGCAGGGTGGGCAGCGGTTTGGTGCCGGCCGGCACCGCCGCGACCGCGCCGGTCAGCAGGTCCCGTAGCTCCGCCTCGCCGTCGAAGAAGACCTCACGCTTGTCGGCGAAGTGGCGGAAGAAGGTCCGCTCGGTGACGCCGGCGCGGGCGGCGATGTCTCCGGCCGTGGTCTTGTCGTAGCCACGCTCCAGATACAGGTCGAGCGCGGCCTCCTGCAGCCGCAGCCGGACTGCATCCCCGTTCCGTGGCACGGCTCCGACTCTACCACGGACCGTCAGAGACTGACACTACTTGCGTCAGTCACTGACTCAAAGTACCGTCAGTCTCTGACACAGCTTGATGTCAGGAACTGACGAAAAGAGCCACCATGGAACAGCGCTTCACCGGCAGGACGGTCGTCGTCACCGGCGCCAGCTCCGGCATCGGCGACGGCATCGCGCGGCGGTTCGCCGCCGAAGGGGCCAACCTCGTCCTCGCCGCGCGGCGCAAGGACCGGCTGGAGGCCCTCGCGGCCGAGATCGGTACCCACCGCGCCCTCCCGGTCGCCACCGACGTCACCAGCCAGGACGCCGTACAAGCGATGATCGACGCCGGCGCGGCCCGGTTCGGCGGCATCGACGTCCTGGTTTCCAACGCCGGCGTCGGCCTCGGCAAGGAGTTCGCGGAGACGACGCCGGCGGACTGGCGGCTGGTCATGAGCACCGACGTCGACAGCTGCTTCTTCGGCGCGCAGGCGGCGCTGCCGTACCTGAAGGAGAGTCGCGGCAGCATCGTCCAGATCGCCTCCGCCTCCGGCCTCGGCGGCGACCGCCGGCTCACCGCCTACAACGCGGCCAAGGGCGCGGTCGTGAACTTCACCCGCGGGCTCGCCTTCGACCTCGGCCAGTTCGGCATCCGGGTGAACACCGTCGCCCCGTCACTGACCGGACCGGAAGAGCTGGCGACGACGCACGCCGACATGATCGAACGCTTCAACCAGCGCCGGGCGCTCGCCGGCTTCAGCACCCCAGCCGACGTCGCCGCCGCGGTCAGCTTCCTGGCCTCGGAAGACGCCCGTTTCATCACCGGCACGATCCTGCCCGTCGACGGCGGCATCACCGCCGGCAGCGGCCAGCCCTCCCTCTTCTGAAAGGACCTCCCATGCCTGGAACCAACGACGCGCTCGACCCTGAACTCGCCGCCGCGTTCGCCGAAATGCCCAAGGCCGCGAACGGCACCCTGCTCGAACTCTCCGACATCCCGGGCCTGCGCGCGCAATACCGCGCGGCACGCGCGCACCTGCCCGCGACCCCGCCGGACCCCCGGGTCACGATCGAAACCGTCCACATTCCCCGGGACGACCGGACCGCACTCGAGGTGGTCCTGTACCGCCCGGCCGACGCCGAGCACACCCTCCCGGCGCTGGTCTGGTTCCACGCCGGCGCCCAGGTCCTCGGCGACGACGCCCGCGACGACGACGCTTACCACACCGCCCTGGCCCTGGACCTCGACTGCGTCCTGGCCGCCGTCGTCTACCGGCTCGCCCCGGAGACCCCGGCTCCCGGCGCCGCCGAGGACGGTTACCTGGCCTACACCCACCTCGCCGAGCACGCCGCCGAGCACCGGATCGACCCGCACCGGATCGGACTCGCCGGCGCCAGCGGCGGCGGAGCGCCCGCCGCGGCCACCGCACTCATGGTGCGCGACCGGCAGGCTCCGCGGCCGTGCTCGCTGTCCCTGCTCTACCCGATGCTCGACGACCGCCTCGAGACGCCGTCGAGCTCCGAGACCATCGCCGAGGTCGTCTTCGCCCGCCCGGACATCCGGCTCGCCTGGGCCGCGGTCCTGGGCGACCGGTTCGGCACGGACGACGTGCACCCGTACTCCGCGCCCGGCCGGGCCACCGACCTCACCGACCTGCCGGACACCTTCGTCGCCGTCGCCCAGTTCGACCTGCTGCGGGACGAGGGCATCGACTTCGCCCGCCGGCTGATCACCGCCGGCGTGCCGGTCGACCTGCATCTCTACGCCCGCGCGTTCCACGCCTGGGACCGCTTCGCGGCCGCGTCGACCCTGACCCGCTCGTTCGAGCAGACCTGGCACACCTTCCTCCGCCGCCACCTACACGGCTGAGTCGCCACGGGCTGAGCCTTGCCCTCAATGGTGCGGCGGGTGATGTAGCACGGGCTCGGGGGCAGGAGGCCACGCGGGCGAGGGCGACGAGGTAGAAGAGCGTGGTCGGCTCGGCGATCGCCGCCGCGAGCACTTCAACGCACGGCGGAAAGGAATGCTCGCGTCCGGCTGTGTCGCGGGTTGGCGATGACCTGGTCGGCCGGCCCTTCTTCGACGACCTGACCGTTGTCGAAGAACAGGACGCGGTCGGCGACCTCACGGGCGAACCCGATCTCGTGGGTTACGACGATCATCGTCATGCCCGACGCAGCGAGGTCGCGCATGACCGTGAGCACCTCGCCGACAAGTTCCGGGTCGAGAGCCGACGTGGGTTCGTCGAACAGGAGAAGTTTCGGCCGCATGCACAGCGCACGAGCGATCGCGACGCGTTGCTGCTGGCCGCCGGACAGCTGACGGGGATAGGCGCCCGCCTTGTCCGCGAGGCCAACGCGATCGAGCAGCTCCAGCGCGCGTTCGGTGGCCGATTCCTTCTTCTCTCGCAACGCCCGACGTGGCGCTTCGATGAGGTTCTGCAAAACGGTCATGTGCGGGAAAAGGTTGAAATGCTGGAAGACCATGCCGATCTCGGTCCGTCGCTTGCATATCTCCTTGTCGCTCAGCTCATGGAGCCTGCCGCCGCGCTGGGCGTACCCGACGACCTTGCCGTCGACCCAGATGCGTCCGCCGTCGACGCGCTCGAGGTGGTTGATGCAGCGCAGGAAGGTGCTCTTGCCGGAGCCGGACGGCCCGATGAGACAGACGACTTCGCCTTCTGCCACATCGAGGGTGATACCGCGTAGGACCTCGAGGCGTCCGAACGACTTGCGGACCCGTTCGGCCCGGACCATGGGTGATGCGGACGTTTCCGCCGATCTCACCTGGACGGTGGTGTCGCTGCTCATGCGGTCCTCTCCGCGATGCCCGGCGCATGTGTCCTGAAGAAGGTCCGTACCCGTTGCAGTGGTGTCGGCGGCAGGTTGCGGTTGCCTCGCGCGAAGCGCCGCTCGATGTAGAACTGAATGACCGTGAGGATCGTCGTGACGACGAGGTACCAGATGCTCGCGACGATGAGCAGTGGGATCGTCTGGAAACTCCGCGAGTAGATGAGCTGCGCCGAATAGAGCAGGTCCGGGACGGCCAGGACGCTGACCAGCGAGGTCATCTTGAGCATCCCGATGGTCTCGTTGCCGGTAGGCGGCACGATGACGCGCATGGCCTGCGGCAGGATGACGCGCCGCATCGTCTGCATTCTCGTCAGGCCCAGCGCGGCGGCCGCCTCCGACTGTCCCTGCTCCACGGACAGGATGCCCGCTCGCACGATCTCGGACATGTATGCCGCCTCGTTGAGGCCCAGTCCGAGGATCGCGGCGGTGGTCGGTGTGATGAGCTGGTTGGCGTTGAGCGCGATCCCGGGCAGCCCAAAGGTGATCTTCGGATAGAGCGCGGCGAGGTTGTACCAGAACAGGAGCTGGACGAGCAGGGGCGTACCGCGGAACAGCGTGATGTAGCCGAAGGCGATCCCGTTGACGACGGGGTTGTTAGAGAGCCGTAGCACCGCGAGGACGAGACCGAGAACGACACCGATCAGCATGCACACGATGGTCAACTTGATCGTGATCCACAGGCCACCGCCGATGGACACGTCCCGAAGGTAAGCGCCGACGACGTTCCACTGGAACCTCGGATTCGTGAAGACCGACTTCAGCGCCAGCGCCAGCAAAGCGAGGAGAATCACGGCGACGATGAGGCGGCCGATGTGCCGACGCGGAACGACGGTCAGCTCGTCGTCGGCGAACGTCCCGGCCGTGGATGGGGCGGCCGGGTCCCGAGCCGCATCCGCCGTCGATGCTTCGGGCGCCTTTTCCATGCTTCTCGCCGTCCTCTGTTCACCGGTCAATCTCGGCCCATCACACAATGATGAGGACATCGACACGCATGACCGCTGTCGGCTTCACCAAAGTTCCGCCGAAACTCTGGTCTACGCCTCAATGACCTGAAGGGGTCGGCTCACGACCCTTGGCACCATGCCCGCTTCCGTCCGCCCCGAGGTCGTCGAACTCGCCGGCCATGAGGAACATGTCGCCGCCACTCGGCTGCTCGCCGACATCTGGGGGACCACCCCGGAATCGTCCCCCATCCCATCCGACCTGTTGGCGTCCATCGCGCATGCCGGCGGCTGCGTCCTGGGAGCGTTCACGGCGGGCGGCGACCTCGCCGGGGTCACCGTCGGCGTCGCCGGCGGGCCCGGGGTGGATTCGATCTATTCGCTCATCGCCGCGGTCAGCTCCACCGAGGCGGGCAAAGGCATCGGGAGTGCTCTGAAGTTCGGGCAGCGTGACTGGGCGCTCGCGCGGAGCGCGAACCGCATCCTATGGACGTTCGACCCGCTTATCCGGCGCAACGCGCACTTCAACCTGAACAAGCTGGGCGCACGGGTCACCGAATACATCCCCGACTACTACCCCCCGATGCACGACGCCATCAACCGAGGGGATCGACCGGACCGCTTCTACGCCGAGTGGCGCCTCGACGAGGCTCCACCCGCGCAGGAGATTCAGGATGCGGAAGCCGCCACCCCACCCGCTCTTGAGCAGGGTGCGCACGGCGCCCCGTCGATTCCGGCGTTTCCCGCATCCAAGACGGTCCGGGTCTGGATTCCTCCGGACATCGAGGCGATGCGCCGAGCCGACGCCGACCTCGCGCTCCAGTGGCGACTCGCGGCCCGCCAGGTGTTCGAACACGCGTTCACGCTGGGATACCGCCCGACCCGCCTCGGCTCAGACGGCGCCTATCGGCTGACCAGAACAGGTGAATGACATGCCTCGCGTGACGCTTGAGATCCGCACGCTCGCCATGCCGCTCGTGCGGCCGTTCCGGACGTCGAAGAGCGTGGACGAGACACGGCACGTCATGGTGTTGCGCTGGTCCGAGGACGGCGTCGACGGCTGGTCGGAATCGGCCGCCGACCCAGAGCCGACGTACTTCCCCGAGTACATCGCGAGCGTCCGTACAACGCTCCTGGAGGTGATCGTACCGGCGATGGAGAGCAGCCCGCCGCCGCCCTCGGGAACGACGGTCGGCTGGCTCCGATCCGTCCTGAAGGACGTACCCGGCAACCCGATCGCCAAGGCGTTCGTCGAGTCGGCCCTGCTCGATGCCCAACTGCGCCGACATGGCATGCCGCTGGTGGACTTCCTGGGCGCAGCCGCGGGCCGCATCCCCGTCGGCGTCTCCGTCGGCATCCCTGATTCCATCGACGAACTGATCGATTGGGTCGGCGGCTACCTCAGGGACGGCTACTCCCGGATCAAACTCAAGATCCAGCCAGGATGGGACCTCGAGCCGGTCCGCGCCGTACGGGCGACGTTCGGGGACGACCTGCCGCTGCAGGTGGACGCCAACCAGGCGTACGAGCCGAGCGATATCCCCCACCTGCGCCGCCTCGACGAGTTCAACCTGCTCCTCCTGGAGCAGCCGTTCGGCCGCGACCGTCTTCTCGCGCACCAGGCCCTCGCCGCCGCCTCGACGACGCCTATCTGCCTGGATGAGTCGATCAGTGGGGTACATGACACGGTGGTCGCGATCCGCCTGGGCGCGGTGAATGTCGTGAACATCAAGCCGAGCCGGGTGGGTGGATACCTGAACTCGCGGGCGATCCACGACGTCTGTCAGGCCAACGGCATACCCGTCTTCTGCGGAGGCACCCTCGAGACCGCCGTGGGACGCGCGGCCAACCTCGCCCTGGCCGGCCTGCCCGGCTTCACCCTTCCCGGCGACATATCGGCGACAAGCCGCTACTACGCCAAGGACATCGCCGGCTCGTTCGAACTCGAGGACGGATGCCTCGCCGTGCCCACCGGGCCAGGCACGGGTGTCGATGTGGATCTCGACATCGTCGAGGAACTCACCATCGACAGGCGCACCGTGTCACTCGGCCTCTGAACCACATGCGAGTAACGCATGCACGTCCATCAGGGAGATCGATGAAAAGAACATCGCACATGGCCGCTGCTCTCGCGGCAGCGGTGACGCTCGCCTTCGGCGCCGGGTGCACCAACGCATCCGAGACCAACTCGACGGCGAAGGCCAAGCCCAGCTTCTCCGCCCAGGCGGCCGACAAGACGCTGAGCGCGATGGTGCCGGCCAAGATCAGGACGGCCGGCACGATCCGGGTCGCCACCGACGCGACGTACCCACCGTTCGAGTCGGTGGCCAAGGACAACAAGACGATCGAAGGGGCTGACATCGATCTCATCAACGAGATCGCCTCGTTGCTCGGCCTGAGGGCCGGGCTGCAGAACGCCAGCTTCGACGCCATCGTCCCGGGAATAGCCGCGGGAAAGTTCGACGTCGCCGTCTCCGGCATCCTTGACCGACCGTCACGCCGGGAGCACATCGACTTCGTCGACTACGCGATGAACAGCACGATGTTCTTCGTCAAGGCCGAGAACAAGGGCAAGTTCCCGACCTGGGCGAATACCTGCGGTTACTCGATAGCGGTACAGACCGGTACATCGATGGCCGACGACGCTCAAGCCGTCACCAAGAAGTGCACCGCCGCCGGAAAGCGAGCCATCAAGATCAACAACTTCCGCACCCAGGACGAGGTGGTCCTGGCCGTGCAGAGCGGTCGGGCCGACGTCGGGGTGTCGACCGGCGGTTCCACGGCGGCGATCGTCAAGCAGACCGGCCCCCTCTTCGTCACCAGCGCCCCTCCGGACGCACCCACCAAGCCCGGTGCGCTCGGCATCGCCGTCCAGAAGTCCGACCCCGAACTCGTCAAGGCCGTTCAGGCTGCGCTGAAGAAGCTCATCGAGAACGGCACTTATGACCGAATCATGGACACATGGGGCCTCAAGGACTGCTGTAGCAACAAAAGCGCCAAGATCAACGGCGGTACCTGATCGAGCACCCGGAGAACGGCACCGGTCAGATCGACCGTTGGTCGGCCGACCGGTGCCGATCCCACAGCAACCGTAGCTGCAGCCACATCACCTGACGCAATCGCGGATCACTCGCGTCAAAGCCGAACTTCTCCTTGATACGGGCGAGCCGGTACCGGTGGGAGTTCTCGTGAATCCCCAGCTGCTTGGCCGCGGCGCGGGCATCGCCGAAGTGATCGAAGTGAGCCAGCAATGTCGCCGCATACGCCGTCTGATGCCGCTCGTCGTACCCGAGAAGGTCCCGGACGTCCTGGACGAGACGATCGGCGTCCGCAACGCCCGAACGCCGAATCTCCTCGAGAATGACCAGGTGGCGCTGCTCATCGACGTCGATGACAGCGTGTTGTGAGCCCTGCATCGCCTTCAGGGCCGTGGAGATGTCCCGCCGCGCCCTGATCACCTGATCGGTCTCGTTGATCGCGGTGACGAAGGCACAACCCAGCCTCCCGCCGTTGCTCGAGTTGGCCGACCTGATGACGTCCTCGGCGAGCCGCCTGAGCCGGGCCGACGAGCACCCGGCCGCCCTGGGCACCAGAGCGAAGATCGCGTCCTCCACCCGGGCGCAGGCCGCCTCGGGCGAAATACGCTCGACATTGAGCCGGATGATCTGGGTGATGCGCTGCTCATCGAGGTCAGGGGCGTCGGTCAGCGGACCGAAACCCATGATCGCCAGGGGTAGCCGATCGCGCAGCGTGCTCGTCTGGTCCGATCCGGTGGCGCCGAGCTGCGCCGCGAGCTGCTCGGATCGGTGCCGCCGGGCCGCGTCCTCGCGGAACCCCGCCGACATGATCGCCAACGCGACGGCGGGAGCGGCCATCTCCAGCGCTGCGACGGCGCGGCTCGTGGAACCGGGTTCGCCGTCATCAATGGCCCAGATCGAGCCGAGAAGGCGGCCGCCGATCCGCACGGGGACCACGACACGCGCCAGTTCGTGATCTGCCTGCGATGGGAACCAGACGTGGCGCTCGGCGCGGGCGACCGCGAGGTATTCGGCGTCGTACTCCGGAATCGCCTGCACCTTGCGGTCAAGAATCGAGTCTTGGCGTACGGCATCGATGGCCTGTCCCTCGATGCTCGAATACGCGAGAACCCGGCGTTCGAGGTCCTCGATGGTGACCGCCGCGCCGGCGATCGACGCGATGGCGTTCGCCATGCCGAACAGGTCGTCGGTCGCTTCGAAACCGGCGCGCCGCACCGTCGTGGCGCACGAGGCGATCGCGCCTGCCAGCAGGGCCTCCACGACGCTCCACGGAAGCTCGTCATGCGCGACGAGCATGACGAGACCCGCTCGTCGTGCCGTCTCAACGATCCCGGTGAGGTCCTGCCCGCGTCGTTTCATGACGGCCGCGACGTAACCGGCCTCGCCCGCGTCCATGAGGAGCGAGCCGAGTTGGGGGTGCATCACGGACGCCCCGACGAGCAGCAGCACTCCGCCCACGGCGGAAGGAAGCTCTTCGAGAGGGTCCCAGACCACGCAGTCGCAGACGGTTTGGTCGGTGACCGCCGTGCCGGGCGCCACGACGACGGCCTCCCGATCGATCGACTCGAGGACCCCGGCCAAGGGGGCAACAGGTCCGATGAGCTGCGAGTATTCCACTCGCAGAAGTGTACGAGGGGGTCATTCTTCTCACTGGGGTCGCAGTCTCCGTCCGCGCCGGACCCCGAGCCACCGCCCTGACCGTACGACGAGGCGCCCCTCCTGCATGACCCACTCGACGCCGGCGACAGGCCGGTCAGGCGTCGCGTAGTCGCCCGGATGGCTGATCGTCAGTGGGTCGAAGCACACCAGGTCCGCGACCGCACCGGGAGCGATGACGCCCCGGTCGGGAACGCCGAAGACCGCCGCCGGCAAGGAGGTCATGCGGCGCACCGCCTCGGCCAGGTCCACGATCTGCCGCTCACGGACGAACCGGCTGATCGCGGTCGGGAAGGTGCCGAAGAGCCGTGGGTGCGGCTTGCCACCCGAACCCGGCGCCAGCCCGTCCGACCCCACCGAGGTGAACGGCGAACGGAAGGCGTCGTCGAGGTCCTGGTCGGCCATGGAGAACTCGACCATCGTGACACGCAGCCGCTCGGCGACCAGCACGTGCACCAAGGCGTCGAACGGCTCAAGCCCGAGCTCCTCTGCCACCTGGCGGAGGGTCATGCCCTCGTAGTCGTGTGATGCCGTCGAGGCGATGAGGATGCCGTCGTACCCGCCCGCGTCGCGGATCGGGTTCTCCCAGTCCTGCGCCTGCGGCGACTCGAGGAAGCGGCGGGCGCGAGCCAGCACCTGCCGATCCTCCAGCCGGGCGAGCAGTTTCGTGTCGCCGCCATCGTGCATCCACGGCGGTAGGCAGGCCGCCAGGATCGTCGAGGCGGCGGTGTAGGGATAAATGTCCTGGGTCACAGCCACGCCGTCGTCCCGGGCCGCGTCGAGATACGCGATCGCCTGTGGAATCGCCCCGTGGTTGGCCTGACCGGTCACCTTGAGGTGGGAGATCTGGAGCCGGCACCCGGCCGCGCGCGCGAGCTGGACCGATTCGGTCAGACTGGCCGACAGGTCGAAGCTCTCGTTGCGCATGTGCGTCGCGTAGACCCGGTCCGGGCCGAGGACCCGTGCCACCTGTACCAGTTCCTCGGCGTCGGCATAGACGCCGGGGGCGTAGAACAGGCCGGTGGACATCCCGAACGCCCCGGCCTCCAACGCGTCCTGAAGGATCACCCGCATCCGGTCGATGTCCGCGGGCTCGGCGGCACGCGCCCCCGGCCCCATCGCGGCCACCCGCAGGGCTCCGTGCCCGACCAGCGGGCAGACGTTCACCACGGTGCCGCGGTCGTCGACCACCGCATAGAACTCCGGGACGCTTCCCCACGTCACCTCGTCGATGGGAAACAGCTTCCGCAGCGCGGACGTGGCCTCACGCGCCGATTCCCCTGCCGGAATCGGAGCGAGCGAGAAGCCACAGTTGCCGGTGACCTCCGTCGTCACGCCTTGCTTGATCTTGGTCAGATCGTCTTCGGCCAGCAGCGGGGCGTTGTCGGCGTGGGAGTGAACATCGATGAACCCGGGACTGACCACAAGCCCCTGGGCGTCCAGGACGGCTCCGGAGTCCAGCACGACACTTCCGGGTGCGGCGAGGCCCCGGATGCGCCCCGCATCGACGACGATGTCCGCCTCCGCACTTGGCGCACCGGTGCCGTCGACAACCTCCGCGCCTCGAATCACGAACGGCGCCGAGCCGTCGACCTCCCAATCCCGCACGGCCATGAGACCTCGCTTCCCGCAGACCGACTCGACAACCGGACGCGGCCATTCTCGTGCCGGCGCCCGCTCCCGCCCCGGGGCCCGAGACCAAACGATCGCCGATGTTTTGGTGAGATCCACAGGCCGGGGTCCGACCTGGGCGGTGCAGACATCGGTTGCCGCCCGGCTCTGCGATCAGCCGTGCTCAGCGAAGGCTGCGGTGATGGTCTCTCGATCGGCGCCGTCGGCCAGCAGGAGACGGAGGAGGATCCGGGCCTTGTAGGGGTCGAGGAGGCCACCATTGATGAGTCCGCGGCGTTGCAGATCGGTCTCTGAGCCGATGGCGCCATAGGTGCGGCGCAGCACGGATCCGCTGCCGGTGCGTGACGTGAGCACGACCGGCATGCGTTCGGCCAAGACTTCCAGAAAATCGACGAGTTTGGCCGGGACGTGACCGACACCGAAGCCGGCGATGATCAGCCCCTGGCTCGCCTCGGCGACGGCGGCGAGGGTGCCGGCGTCGTCGTCGAGGGTGACTGTGTGCAGTGCGACCCGGATGTCGTCCAGTGCTTCGGTCCGCGGGTCCAGCGCCTGGTGCCGTGCGGGGGTGGTGAGTATTCGGGTGTCGCCCTCGATGACGTGGCCGATCGGGCCGGTATTGGGGGAGGCGAAGGTGGCGGTGCTCGTACTGTGAGTTTTGCGCACCCAGCGGGCGGCGTGGATCTCGTCGTTGAAGACGACCAGCGCACCCAGGCCACGGGCGGCGGGCGCGGCGGCGGTGCGGGCGGCCGCGAGCACGTTCGCCGGCCCGTCGGGTCCCGCGAGTGTCGGGTTGCGCATGGCGCCGGTCAACACGAACGGCTCAACGTGCGGCCAGACCAGGTCAACGAGGAAAGCGGTCTCTTCCAGGGTGTCGGTCCCCTGGGTGACCAACACCCCACAGGCTCCCGCCCGCACCGCCTGTGACGCGGATTCCACCAAGGCCAGGACCTGCGTGAAGGTCAGATTCGCGCTGGGAACCGCGTCGACGTCGTGGATGTCCAACGGCACTCCGAGTTCGGCAAGCCCGGGTACGGCCGCGGTCAGATCTGCCCCGTTCAACCGGGTGACCACCGGCCCCGCCTTGCCGCCATGTGCATGGCCGGCCATCGATATCGTGCCGCCCAGCGTGAACAAGGCAACACCCATTCTCGAACCTCCCGACCGCCTGCAGGACGACGGCCTGACCGCGTCACTCCTCGGCGAGGCCACCGGGAGCAGATCATAGGGCTCAAAGCCACGCTTTCGCCGACCCGATCTGAACGAACGCCCAGGCCCGCCCCCACCACCTGAGCACTACCACCGCCGTGGGAACGCAGCAGCGGAGCAGGCCAGCCGGCGCAGTCGCCGGTTGAGATAGCGCTGCTCCGGCAGGCTCGTCGTCACCTGCGCGGCCCGCCGGTAATTCTCGGCCGCGGCCTCCACATCGCCGTTCCGCTCCAGCAGATGGGCACGTACGGCGTACAGCCGGTGATGCCGCTGCATCGCGGGATCGGTCAGCAGCGGATCGAGCAGGGCCAAGCCGACCGCCGGGCCGTGGGCCATCGCAACGGCGACGGCATGGTTGAGCGTCACGGTCGGGGCAGGAGCGACTCGGCTCAGCATGTCGTAGAGAACGCTGATCTGCATCCAGTCGGTGGCCTGGTAGGTCGGTGCCTCCGCGTGGACCGCGGCGATCGCCGCCTGGATCTGGTAACGGCCGACGTGCCCCCGCGGCAGCGTCTCCTCCAACAGCGCGACACCCTCGGCGATCAGACCGCGCCGCCAGCGGGAGCGGTCCTGCTCGGCCAACGGCACCAGATCACCGGCAGAGTCGGTCCGCGCCGGCAGCCGCGCGTGCGTCAGCAGCATCAGCGCCAGTGCGCCGGTCACCTCGTCATGGTCGGGCAGTTCGACGTGCACCTGACGGGTGAGCCGGATCGCCTCCTCGGCGAGCTCGACGTCGACCAGTGTCTCGCCGGAGGTACGCGTGTAGCCCTCCGTGAACACCAGGTGGCAGACGTCGAGCACGGCTGCGACCCGGGCCGGTAGTTCCTCTTCCGACGGCATCGCGAACCGTGCGCCTGCGCCACGCAGCGTCGCGCGGGCGCGGCTGAGGCGCTGGGTCATCGTGCGGGCCGGTACCAGATACGCGGCCGCGATCTGCTCCACGCTCAACCCGGCCACCGCTCGCAGGCTGAGCGCCACCTGCGACGGCCTGCTCAGCGCAGGATGACAGCACAGGAAGAGCAGGCGGGTCGTGTCGTCGACCTCGGTTCCGGGAACCTCGTCCGCTCCAGGCGCCACGCCGGCGTCATCCGGCCGTCGTGCCAGGTCCAGCGCCTCGCGGCGGGCGCGGGCCGACTCGGTCCGCGCCCGGTCGATCAGGCGCCGCGACGCGACCCGGATCAGCCACGCCCTCGGATTGTCCGGAACCCCGTCGACGGGCCACTGGGAAGCAGCGGCCTCCGCGGCTTCCTGGGCCGCGTCCTCGCAGTCGCCGAGGTCGCCGTACCTCCGCAGAAGCGCGCCGAGGACGTGTGGCGCCTCCCGACGCCACACGTCCGCGAGTATCCGCTGCACCATACGATCCGCCTGAGATCGCTACTGGTCGTCGCCGCCCGGCCACATCCCCGACCGCAGTTCCACCGTCTCTCCGGGGCCGGCGAACTTCGCGGCGACCGCTTCTGCGCGAGCCCGGTCCTCCACGTCGATGAGGAAGAACCCGGCCAGATGCTCCTTGGCCTCCGAGTATGGGCCGTCGCTCGCCAGTGGGGAGCCGTCCTGCCACCGGTACAGCCGTGCCGCCACAGGGTCGCCGAGCGCCTCGCCGCCGATCAGTTCGCCGTTGGCCCGCAGTTCGGACATCACCTGCTCGAATTCGGCGTTCAGCCGCTTACGCACATCGTCGGGCAGTCCCTGGTGAGCAGCAAGGTAGTCGCTGGTGGGGTGCCCCCACGGCTGCGGATTGGAGTGGATGAGGATCACATACTTCATGGCTGTCAGCTCTCGTCTCGTGCGACGGCCGCTCCGTCGCTCGACTGGGACGTCGGTGCGGACTCGCCGATGTCGACACTATCCAGGACTTCGACCGACGCGGTGGGAGTCGCCGGCGCTGCTCGGGCACGGGGCTGGTGGGCCAGGCGCCATGAGGGCGCGACACACCTGCCGGGCTTGGAGCATCGGCTCGGTGCGATGTAGGCCCACGGCGCGTGAGGATGACTTCCACATCGTTCATTTGCGCAGCGGCGACGGGCGCAATCTTCACAGAATCCCCACAGATCGTCCGCGTGATCTCCGCGACGGGCTTCTAGTGTCGCGGTCATGCAACGGATCCTTGTGGTCGAGGACGAGCCCACGATCGCCCAGGCGGTCGCCGCCCGCCTGGGCGCCGAAGGCTTTGAGGTGCGGGTGGTGGCCGACGGCCCGGCCGCGGTCGGGGAGTTTCGGGCGTATGGCCCCGATCTGGTGCTCCTCGATCTCATGCTGCCGGGCTTGGACGGGCTAGAAGTCTGCCGTCGCATCCAGGCCGAACGGCCGGTCCCGGTCCTGATGCTGACCGCGCGGGATGATGAGACCGATCTGCTCGTCGGGCTGGCGGTGGGAGCCGACGATTATCTGACCAAGCCCTTCAGCATGCGCGAGTTGACGGCTCGGGTCCGGACGCTGCTGCGCCGGGTGGAACACGCCGCCGCGCTGGCGGCGGCGGCGCCCGTCCGGGATGTCGTACGGCTCGGTCCGCTGGAGATCGACCGGGCCGCCCGCAAGGTCGCGGTGGACGGGGTCCCCGTGCACCTCACGCCCACCGAGTACGCACTGCTCGACAGCCTGGCCCGTACACCGGGGACCGTGCTGACCCGGGCGGTCCTGCTCGAACAGGTGTGGGACTGGGCCGACGGCTCCGGCACCCGGGTGGTCGACAGCCACATCAAGGCGCTGCGCCGCAAACTCGGCGCGGACCTCATCCGTACCGTCCACAGCGTCGGCTACGCCTTGGAGACCACTCCATGAATCTCCTCCGGCGGTTGTGGACGGCGTTGCCCCGGCCCCTGGACCCGATGCGGTCCATCAAGATCAAGCTCGGCCTTCTGGCCGTCTGCAACGCCTGCGTCGGTGGGCTGATGATGGTGTGGGGGTACGGCCTGGGGTTCCGGGGCCGAATCACGCTGCCCGTCGCGCTGCTGATCTCCGTCTTGGTGACCCAGATACTGGCACACGGTATGACCTCGCCGTTGCGCGAGATGACGGCCGCGGCCCGGGCGATGGCGCGTGGCGACTACCGCCGCCGGGTGCGGGCGACCTCTCGGGACGAGGTCGGCGAGCTGGGCCGGGCCTTCAACCGGATGGCCGCCGATCTCGCCGAGGTGGAACAACATCGCCGGGAATTCGTCGCGAACGTGTCCCATGAGCTTCGCACTCCCATCACCGCCCTGCGGGCGGTCCTGGAGAACGTCGCGGACGGCATCACCCCTGCCACCTCGGAGGTGATCGAAGGAGCCCTGGCGCAGACCGAACGCCTTGGCCGTCTGGTCACCCAGCTACTGGACCTGTCCCGTGTCGAGGCCGGCGCGGTCTCTCTGGACCTGGCGTGCTTCGAGATCGGCCCGTTCCTCGAGGCCGCCGTCGCGGATGCCAAGGTCGCCCATCCCGATCCGGTCTTCACGGTACGGGCCGAATCCGGTCTCACCGTCCGCGCGGACCGCGACCGCCTGCACCAGGTCGTCGCCAACCTGCTCGACAACGCGGCCCGGCACAGCCCGCCCGGTGGCGCGGTCACGGTGACCGCCAAGCCGCAGGCCGACACGCTTCTCCTCCACGTACGGGACGAGGGCCCCGGTATCCCGGCCGAAGAACGGGGACAGGTCTTCGAACGCTTCTCCCGAGGCTCCGCCTCGCAGGTCGGTTCCCCTGGGGGCGGAACCGGCCTGGGACTCGCCATCGCCCGCTGGGCGGTGGACCTGCACGGCGGACAGATCGCCGTGGCCGACTCCCCGACCGGCTGCTTCATCCGCGTCGTACTTCCGCAACCTCCCGGAGGACCGTCATGACCGATCTCCCGCAGTCCCCCGGGCCAGGTTCCTCCTCCGCGTCGCCCCCGTGGAAACAGCCCGACCCTGCCCACGCCGGCCCGGTTCCGTCCAAGGTGGCCTGGTCCGATCCGGCCGCGATGGCCCGGGCACCGCGAAACCGGCCACTGCTGGTGGAGTGGCCCAAGGCACCACGGCCGGTCTCTCCGGCGACGGCGGCCGGGGCTGCGGTGGCGGGGACGCTGGCCGCGATGTGCTTCCCCGGACGACCGGGCCTGAACGTGCTGATCGTAGGGGTGGCCACGCTGGCCACGCTGTTCCCGGTAGCTCGCCGTAGCCGCACGTCGCTGGTGTTCGGCGCGCTCGCGGTCGCGCTGCTGGCGCTGCCCGCTCTGGTGGATGCCGGCTGGGTGACCGCCCTGGCGATCGCGCTGGCCGTGCCGCTCGGCTCGTACGCCCTTACCGGCGGTCGCTCCTGGATCGATCTGCTCGGCGGGGGGTTCGCACTCCTGCTGGCCGCCCCGCACTCGGTGCCCTGGGCGGGTCGCGGCCTGGCCGGGCTCGCGGGAGCCGGGAGGCGGCCGACCCGGCGAATGGTCCGCTCCATCCTCATCGCCGGCACGCTGCTCGGGGTGTTCGGCTCGCTGTTCGCGACTGCGGACGTCGCGTTCAGCCGGGCCATCAGCGGGCTGATTCCCAATCTTTCGGTGGGGCCGCTGCTCCTGCGCGTCCTCATCTTCGGCTGTATCACCGCCGTCGTCCTGACCGGAGCATTCCTCGCCGTCGCCCCGCCACGGTTCAACCGGCTGCCCGCGGCCTCCCATGTAGGCCGTGCTCCCTGGGTCCTCCCGATCGCCGCGCTCGACCTGCTGTTTCTCGGCTTCGTCGCGGTCCAGGCCGACGTGCTGCTGGCCCCCGACAAGGACCGCCTGCTGCGCTCCACCGGCCTGTCGTACGCGGAGTACGCGAGGCAGGGCTTTTGGCAGCTTCTGATCGTCACCGGCCTGGTCCTGATGGTCGTGGCCGTCGCCGTCAGATACGCCCCGATGAAGAACCGGGCGGACCGCACCACCGTCCGCACAGTCCTCGGCCTGCTGTGCATGCTGACTTTGGTGATCGTCGCGGTGGCACTGCGCCGGCTGTACCTCTACGAGGAGGCGTACGGCTGGACCAGGCTGCGACTGTGGGTGCACGCCTTCGAGCTCTGGATGGGCCTGGTCATCGTGCTCATCGCCATCGCCGGCATCTACCTCAGGGCGGCCTGGCTGCCCCGTGCGATCGCTACGAGCGGTGCCGTCGGCCTGCTGGCCCTGGGCCTGCTCAACCCGGATGGTTTCATCGCCGCCCGCGACGTACACCATTTCCGACACACCGGCAGAGCCGACCTCGCCTACCTGTCCGGCCTGTCCGCCGACGCGGCCCCCGCCCTTGACCGCCTGCCCGAACCACAGCGCTCCTGCGCCTTGCACCACCTCGCTGACGCCCTTCAGCACGGCGACTCATGGACCGGCCTCAACCTGTCCCGTGCACAGGCCCGCGCCCTGCTCCGGCGCCACCCGATCCAGCGGTCACTCACGTGCTGACCAGCCGACCGGCCCGCCAGCTAGCGCTGCCGCCACAATCGGGCAGAAACAACGAACGGCGCTGCTCCCCACCGCTCTCACGAGCCGTGAACGAACAACGCCGTCGAACGGATGTGGCCCTCCTCCGACAACAACCCGTGGGGGCGGAGCCCCTCACATCGGGGGTTCCAGGGGGCCGCCCCCTGGGCCAACATGAAGCGACGACCCGGCCCGCAAGGGCACAGGTCACCGGAGTCGCGTGGACCTAACTACCGCTTACTCGAACAGGTCGCGGCCCTGCGGTCGAATCTTGGCCGCCCGTCGACCGGTGGAAGTGGATACCGGTCGGGTCGCGGAGTTGACCGGTCGATATCCCAGCGATTGCGGTGACGACACCGTGGTCTCCGCCGATGCTGACGGGCCGTGGCTCACGCGGATGCGGCCGCAGGTCGCCTTGGCGTTGGCCGGCGTTTCCGGCGAGCGGTTGGCCGAGGATGAGCTTATGGACGGGTAGGTAGCCCTCTGGCATGTCCGGCTACGGGACCTGGCAAGGTCGGCAAGGTCGAACGGTCCGGACATCTACTGCTGCTCTTCGCCGTCGTCGACGAGCATCCAGAAGATCTGATCTCGGACATCGGGTGGCAGCCGCCGATCGACCCAGTTCCGAGACACCACGGCGTGCCCGTTGTTGTACGTGATCGCCCAGTCGGCCTGGAACCGCAGAGACCGTGCCGCCTTAGTCCTGATCTCGGCGTCCGGCCAATCAGCCATGGCGGCCAGCGCGCCCTCTACACGCTGATCAATGCGGTCCAGGACAGCGTAGTCGGGTAGGCCGGGAAATCTTTGGGCGTGCAGGTCGATGTGTCTGAACCCAACATCGATCAAGTTCGCGCCCGTGAAGTCGTTACCGGTGAAGGCGTTGCGGTCTCGGCCGAGCGCCGACGTGTGTTTTGTGGGTGTACCCCAGAAGTTCGCGTGTTGAATCTTGCCGCGGAACCTGCACTCGACGAACTGTGCCGTATTTGTATGGATCAAGTCGCGCAGGCGGGCGCCGTCAAATATGCAGCGCTCGAATCGGACGTTGCCAAAAAAGGCCTGCGGGGGTATCCGAGTGCGAGCGAAGACGCACTCTCGGTACACTGTCATCGGCCAGGTCAGTTGGTCCCACCGCCCATCCGCGGCAGTGGCGCCGAAGCTGACGTTGTCGAACACGGCCCGGGAAAAGTCGCAGCGCTCGAACACGGAGTCGTGCGCCGCAAAGCGGAAAAGCCTCAGCCCGGAGAAGTCGACGTCGACCATCCGGGCACGAGTGAAGCTGACATCGAGGTCACCGTCCGGCGCCTCGAAGCACCCACCGTTCAACTCGCCCCGGGCCAGCCAGTACCGGCGCAGACCCATCTGAGCCGCGTCCATTCGGAACGCTCCGCTCACGCCACGCCGCCCCCCAAAACCACCTGCCGGTCAGAACCGTACCGCGACTCGCGGCGCATGGCTCGTGGGCCAGCGCTTTCAATAGCTCTTCTAGTGCGCAGGAGCCGCACCACACCGCGACGGCTGCCTCACCGAGGCAACGCCGACCACGAACTACAGAAACACAATAACGGCGCTGCTCCCCACCGCCCTCAAGAGCCGTGGACAACAACGTCGTCAAACGAATGTGGCCCTCCTCCGACAACAACCCGCGGGGGGCTGTGGGGGGCGGAGCCCCTCACATCGGGGGATTGGGGGGTCGTCCCCCAAGGGGCACCAGTGGACCTAACTGTCGCTTACTCAAACACAAACGACCAGGTCGCAGCGCTGCTCTCAGGACTCGATAGGCGATTCGCGGACGAAAGTCGGTGACAGCCGCTCCAAACTTGACGGCTGGACCGGGCGCGCGGTCTGCTGCATGAGAGTACGGCGTTCGCCAGAAAGGCCCCGGGTATCTCGATGGGAGTCCGCGCACGCCGGGGCGTCACAGGGCGCGGGCAGACTCGGCGCATGCCGAAGGGAACCCTGCTGGCGGAAAGCCTGCGAATCGGCGCCGCCCTGGATGTCGCGGGTCTGCGAGTGACGCGACCGACTCGTCGCGATGTGTCAGCCTCGGTTTCGGCCGCCCAAGCCGTCCGTCTGGCCGTTCCTGGGCTTCGAGCCGACGACCTAGCCGACCCGCTCGCACAATCGCCGGCGGACACACTGCTCGACGACGGCGGCTGGTACACCGACTTCACCGTCGGCGACGTCCACATGGTCGTGTTCGCCGACAAGATCTTCCGCTATCGCCGATGCGACCAGAGCGGCAGGGCCACCGCCGCTGATTACGGCAGGACAGTCGGCGTGCCGGACCATCGACTGGACTGGACCGACTGACGCCGCTGTGCGGCAAGAGCGTGCGTCGCGATGTTCTGCGTCAGCATATGTTGACGGAACCCAACGACGTCAGCATATGCTGACGCCATGTCGACGATCGCCGAACTTGACCGCGCCGCACACGGCAGCGACCCCGATGTCGCACTGCAGGCGGTGGCCCGTCTTCGCCGCCTCGTGGAACAGCTGGAGACCGAGCAGGTCGTGGCCGCGCGCCGAGCCGGCTGGTCCTGGCAGGACATCGCCGCCCGGCTGGGCGTCACCAAACAGACCGTGCACCGCAAGCACCGCCGCCACGAGGAGTTCTGATGTTCCAAGGTGATCATCCCGACCTGCGCCGTACATTGGGCCGTGGCCTGGCCATGGCTCGCGACCTCGGCCATCCCCGTACCGGCAGTGAGCATTTGCTGCTCGCCCTGAGCGCGGCGAATGGCACCGTCAGCGCCGCACTCGGTCGGCACGGCGCGACCGAGGCGGCCGTCCTCGACGCGGCGCACCAGGCAGCGCCCCTGGGCGCCGGCGCCGCCGCCGACCGCGACATCTTGACCCGGCTCGGCGTCGACGCCGACCGCTTCCTGTCACGTCTGAGTCCAGCGGTTCTGGATCTGCCGGTCGCACGCGAACCGCTGCTACCTCTCGCCGCGGCCAGGGCGCGCCGGCGGTGCTCCCGCGTGACTCCGCCGCTCGGTCTTGACGCTCAGGCGGCCTACGAAGCATCACTCCGGCTCGCCCTCGCACGCCGAGATCGCCAACACCGGCCGGAACATCTCGCACTCACCCTCATCGCGCTCGATCCCGGCGCGGCATGGGTACTCGCCGCCGTAGGCGTCGATACCCCGGCGCTCCTCACCGACCTCGCGGACGCCTTTCCCCCGCCGAAACGCAACCTGCTGCTGCGCGCCGAACGCCGGCTCGGTCGGCAATCGCGCCATCATGGCCTGGTCCGGCGCTATCAGCACACGACAGGCCGCACCGTCACCTCCGGCGGCGCGATCGCCACACTCATCGCCGGCTGACACCACGCGAGTGGGGCGCTGGGACGATCGCTTATCGGCCGGAGCGCTTTTCCACTGGAGATCAGCGTCCGGCACGCGGTCAGCTCAGTCGAGACAGAACTCGCTGCCCTCGATGTCCTGCACCACGAGACACGACTCGTTGAAGCCATCGGCAAGCAGCGGTCGCGCGCGCACCGCGCCCTGCGCGACCAGTCAGGCGCATTCGGCCTCAAGCGCGGCCAGTCGCTCTTCACCCACGCGCCCCGTGCCGACCCGCACGCAAAGATGCACCCGATTCTTGACCACCTTGCCCTCGGGAACGCGCTGGAAGAACAGCCGCGGACCAGCCTGAGGGATCAACACATGCGAACGTCGAACCCTGACGTCCACCATAAAGACGGGCTCTTCGCCGTCATCGTCTTGGCGTCCGCTCATCGGCAGAAGAGGATGCTAGCGGCCGAGGTGGGCCCGCGGTCCCACCATGCGGATCCACCGGGTCGCGAAATCACCCGCCGGGGAAACAACAACGGCGCCCCCCTCCATCGCTCCTCTGAACAATCCAGGCAACGCCGCTGATGCCTGCCTTCCCTCCGACCCCAGCCCCGCAGGGGCTGTGAGGGGGAGCCCCTCACATCAGAGGTTCCAGGGGGTCGCCCACCTGGGCAGAAACGACGAAGGACCAGCGGGAAAGGCGACAAAGTCGCCGACCACACCGGTCCCAGGTCCGCAGTGGACCTAACTACCGCTTACTCGTGAACACAAACGACCAGGTCACAGCGCTACGATCGATGCTCGACTCGCTTGCCTATCAAGAACCAGCGCCGTGAGGCACCCGGTGGTCACGAGGAACGACCCGATTCTGTCCCCATGATGGCCCGCCGCTCCCGGTGAACAGGACCTTCGACGAGCTCATGTTCGTCGGTATCGCCACACTGGGCTGCTGCGCCTAGGGCTCAGGTACGTCGCGGGTCCGTCTGGCACGGCCGCCGGGTACCGGCACTACTTCCGCGGCACCTGCTTGCAGCTCTGCAGGAAGAAGTCCTCACCGTTCGGGTACGTGTTGCCCAGCACTTTACCGCCCTCAAGGATATCTTCGCAGGTCAGCTTGGCGGGCATCGCGCCGATTATCGTAGGGAAGCTCTTCACCGTCACGTCGTTGCTGTGGCTGCCGGTTTCCGGGCGTACGAGTCCAGCCCCTGGGAACACCTGTCCGGCGCGAAAGGCACGCCCCCGCAGCCGCTGAACGGCGTACCACCGCAGGCAGCCGACCGTTTCCGTGACACCGCACGGCCGGGCTCCCTGTTGTCCGCTAGTGCCCCCAGCGGGATGAGTAGCGAGCGGTCGCATCTATGGAGACGAACCATAGAGTCGCCGATAACTCTTGTACGCGGAATCTTATATAGTCATTACTCGTTCTTGGCGGCAAGATCGCTCCGCCGGATCGCCTTACTAACCGATCACTGGACTGATCCGCTGAACCGCTCTCCAGCGGATTGAGTGAGCACGGGCGATTGGGTGGAACGACTGACGCGATCCGAGTCCAACATCCCTCGAGAAGGAAGACGCAGATGCGACTACGCAAAGCAGCCGTGAGTGCCGGGCTCGCCATCCTGGCGGTCAGCGGACTGAGTACGACCGCCCAGGCGGCCGCCCCGCAGATCGGCGGCTCCTCGGAATTCGTGCCGGGTCCACCGTGGATACTGGTCGATAACTATACGAGCCGTTTCGAGTGTGTGGATGCGGGCCAGCAATACGAGCGCGAGGGCTGGCAATACTACTGCTATGACCAGGCTTTTACTGTACAACTCTGGATCAAATAGCTCAGGCATCGAGCGCTGTGAACGGGTCACGCACGTAATAAAGGTTCCCGGTCCAGGCGGATTGGCCCTCGGCCACGAACCCGTCTCGGCCGCATGAGTGAGGGGCGAGGCCGCGCGGCCTCGCCCCTCACTGGTGCGCACCTGGGCGCCGACCCCGCTTGGTGGGCCGAAATCCAGTCCATACGGCAAAATGATCTTCACCCGCCCACTCGTCACCCTCGATCCCACCATGTGAGAACTCAATCAGCCTGGCTGCTGCTCAACTACTCGGGCCGGTTATCGGTGTGCACAGATGAGCGCGTCGAATCACATCACCGATGGACGCCTTGTGACGTCACGGGGCAGGTCGGTCTGCGGCCGCGGCCGCGGCGATCTGCTGGGAGGTCAGGGTGGTCGCGGCGTGGTCAACCGGAGTCCGGAAACCGGCGAGCAGGTAGGTGACGTGCCGACGCCAGGCGTCCGAGGCGATCTCACCGCTGGTGGAGATGATGCCACGCAAGGCCCAGACCGCGGCCGCGATGTCGCCGACCGTCACCTCGCCGCTGACACCACCCTCCTGGGCCTTGGCCAGCAGCCGCGTGGTCAACTCCTCCAGTTCCCCAACGAGCGGTGCGGGCGCGAGATCGCCCCACATTCCGTGCATGAAGCCGCGGTTGGCGGCCAACCCCCAGCCGACGGTGTGGAGGTAGACGTCCAGGCAGGTCGCCGCCGGTTCGGCGTAGGCCTGGTGGGCGAGGTCGATCAGACGGGTGAAGAACGCGGACAGGACCTCGCGGACGAGGGCGTCTTTGTTGCCAAAACGCCGGTAGAGGGTGGCCGGGCCCACTCCGGCGGCGCGGGCGATGTCCTCGAGACTGACGCTTGTCCCTCGTTCGGCGAAGACACGTTCGGCCGCGGCCAGCAATCGGGCACGGTTCTCGGCGGCGTCGCGGCGCAGTCCCTCGCCGGCCGGCTGCTGCGAGCCTGCCGGCGGCGTCGGTGAACGAGGCAATGGACTCTCCTTTCCAGCGACCTGGATCAGTGGTTGATGCCCAAGAGGGTGGTCACCGAGCGTACGGTGTCGCAGGTTTCCAGGGTTTCCACCGCGGCCACCAGCGCGTCGGCGTGCTCACCGGTGATCAGCCCGCGGGTGTTCTCGCGAAACTTGCTTTCGATGTCGGCTGCGGTGGCCGGGTGGCTGGGGTGGCCTCGGAAGCCCGCTTGGTAGTGGCTGAGCGCGGTGCCGTCACGCAGGATGATGTCGACCTTGGCGCTGAAAGCAGGGTCACCGTCGGGGATCGGCATCGCGTAGGGCTCCACCAGGTCCCCGACCGCGAGAATCTCCGGGTCGGCCCAGCGGGCCGCATCGAGGTAGTCGGCGGGGTCGTTGTGGCCGGTGACGAACTGCAGGCCGGTACCGAACGCGAGGCTGAACTGCGCGGAGATCGCGTCGGTGGGCCGGGTGATCGCGGCGCCGTGGCCGACGGCGAAGTCGACGAGCCCGACGCGAATCTTCTCGATGTCGGCAGGCTTGATGTCGTGCGTCTCGCGCAGGTGCCTTACGGCATCCAGTGGGGCGTGCACGGTGCCCACGGCCGGGTAAAACCGGAAAATCGTGTCGAGCACGTGCCAGCGGTCCCACGCTGCGTCCAGCGCCGCGACGGACGTAGTACCGCCGAAGAGCCGGAAGATCCCACGGTGACCTTCGAAAATGGTCGGCGGTCCGGTAAGCCCGAGCCGCGCCAGCTCGGCGGCCTCCAGCCCCGACCGCGACGCCGACCCGGCGTGCAGGCGCTTGACCTCCCCGCCGCTCTGGTCGTACTCCATGGTCCCGCCGGCATCGCTGGCGGCGATCCCGAACGCGTTGACGATCTCGGGCGCGCTCAGCTTGAGCACCACCCCGGCTGCCGCGGCGGCACCGAAGACACCGAGCACCTTGGAACCGTGCCAACCGGTGGTGACCATTCCTGCGGTCACCGCGCCGAGCAGCGCCATCACCTGGATCCCGGCCGCGACGGCGGCGATCACCTCACTCCCGGACGCGCCGTCGCGTTCGGCGAGCGCGAGCGCGGCGGGAACGACCGCCGACGCCGTGTGCCAGCCCAACGCGTGGGCGTCGTCGTACTCGCAGCTATGGCCGAGCGTGCCGTTCACCCACGCGGCCCGCGAGACCGTCGTCAGCGCACCGGAGTGCGCCAAAGTCGCCTCCGGCATGCCGCCCTGACCCTCGGCCAGCCGCAGCACCGGCTGCACGTTCGGCAGGCTCGCGCCGAGCAACTGCACGCCGAGCTGGTCCAAGATCACCAGTTTCGTACGCTCGACCACCTCCGCAGGCAGATCATCGAACCGCAGGGCGGTCACCCAATCTGCGATCCGCTCGGCGACGGTGGTCGAGGTGTGCCCGGAACCGGTGCCGGTGTCGATCATAAGAACTCTCTCCGCCGTCAGAGCCACCGTTGCACGGCAACCAAACCACTAGCCGATAGTCTCACTATCAATTGATAGTGAGACTATCACTTGCTCGTCCGGTCGTGCGCACGCTGTGCAGCCGGCCGCCCACTCGGAGACCTACCGGGGTCTCTTTCGGCGCCCGCGGTCCGCGACCTGTCCGGTCGACACTCCTGCCCGATCGTGGGAGCTGTGACGCGAAAGGCAGGCGGCTCTGCTGCCCTGCTTCCGCATTGTTGGTGGGCATGCCGGGGCCTGGTCGCCGGCGGAACGCCCGTCGTCCGACCGTTCGCTGGTCGGGCCTGAAGATAAATCCGGGAGGTGCCGGCATTCGAGGACGCGGGGCGCCGAGCCGCTGGAAATGCACTGGAGCCTCATCCTGTGGAATCCCCGGTTCGCACTGGGAGGACTCGCGCTGATCACGGCAACCCGCCGAGAGGTGCGGATGCAACGGCTAAAAACAAAACAACGGCGCCACTCAAAAGGCCATCAAAGCCTTTGAGTAACGCCGCTGAACAAAAGCATAAAGCCGACCACCGAGACGGCTCAGCCAAATGGACGCGGGCGCGTCCCAGCGCTCGCCCGGTGGCGTCGGCCAATGCCGCGGCGGCGTTCGGGACGTGTGGGTGGCGCGCCAGGCGATCACGTGGTCGGTGCAGGAATTCTTCGGAGTCTCTGAGTCTCTTGTGCCGTGTGCCGTGATCGTCTGCCCGCAGGAGCAGGCGGCTTTCGCAGTCGAACTGGCGAGCCATATCACTGTGTACAGCCTTCTCAAGCTGATCAAGACATCGATAGAGCCTGTGGCGGCACAAATCAGCCAGAAGGAAGCTGAACTCGCTGCCGCGACAACGGCCTGGCGTCGCGAACAGGGTCATCACCAAGCCATGACTGCCTACCGCGAGTGGCGCTAGCACAGGAACCGCCTCGCGCAGGAACTGGCGGAAGCCGCCGGTCGATGCGATCGCGAAGAGTCCGAGCTGTGCCGATGGATGGGTTCCCGGCTGCGCGACAACAATCCACTTGTCCCTGACGAGGACGCCCGTGCGCAGAGGCTGTTGGAACTGCTGCACGGCAGGCTCGGCAGCCTGCCAAGAAGGCAGCGACAGTCGCTGAATAGAAGGCTGCGGCGAACACTGGCCAAGCTGAACAGCGGCTATCCCGGTCAGCGTCCAGAGGTGATGGGGTTCGCGCTCGTTGATCCGGGCGAAGACGACATCCGACAAGCGGCATTGAGCGAGCGAGCCAGCCAAGAAACGGTGATGAAACTGAAAACCGAGCTGCACGAAATATACGGCGAACTTCGACTGGGCCCTGCGGTAGCGGCCGCCGCCGAACAGCTCGGCTTGCAGCCGGCCGACTCGCATGGTCTCCTGGATTGGCGGCGATCATCTTGGCCCATCTCCGCCTTTGCCCGCCCGAAGCGGAACAACCCAGCCCTCCGGTTCGAACGCGCATGACGAACAACGACCTCCCGCAGAGTCGCCATCAAACGCTCCTCCTCGATCAACTCGGGGACGAACGGACCAAGAAGGGATCGCTCGAGCAACGCGGTATCGCCGTCATCACGACATCGGGGACCCTGGTTACGATCACTCTGGGATTCGTCGCACTCGCGACACGAAGCCAGTCCTACACACTCCAGCCAGCGGTCATGCTCGTACTCGTAATGGCCCTCATTAGTCTCGTTGCCGCATCCGCCGCCGGCCTGCTCGTCAATCTCCCTACTCGGACCCCGGTCGTCGATGCCAACGATCTGGCAGATGTCGCTATACAGGCCGACTGGAACATCACTGACCCGGAAAGCTCGCGGGCAGGTTACGAGATCCAAGCTCAGCTACTGATCGAGCTGAGGAGAGCGAACCGGAAACGTGCCCGAGCGCTGTTCCTCGCCCTCCTGCTAGAGGTTGCCGCCTTGATGCTGGTGGCGTCCCGCGTGGTGGTGTAAGTGATCGTCACCGTGTGCGGGTCAGCGAGTAATGCTGATCATGCCGTGAGCAGTGCGGGTGTTTCCACCTCCTTGCTGGCTTTTGCGGGCTGGTCGAGCAGGGCCATGGAGCTTTCGGATAGGTAGCGGCGGTCGGTGACCTGCCATTCGTCGTGGGTTTCGACCAGCACCGAGCCGGCCAGGCGGAGCAGGGCGGCGGGGTTGGGGAAGACACCGACGACGTCGGTGCGGCGTTTGATCTCTTTGTTCACTCGCTCCAGCGGGTTGGTGGACCAGATCTTCTTCCAGTGGGAGAGGGGGAAGTCGGCGAAGGCGGTCACGTCATCGGCCGCCTCGGTGAGCATGGTCTCGACCTTGGGGAGCTGACGGCCGAGCATGCCGGCGATGGTGGTGAGTTGCTCACGGACGTGATCAGGGTCGGGCTGGGCGAAGATGGTGCGGATCGCAGCGGCGACCATCTCGGCGTGGCCTTTGGGGACCTGGGCCAAGACGTTGCGCAGGAAGTGAACCCGGCAGCGTTGCCAGGCCGCGCCGAGCAGCACGGCCTGGATCGCGGTTTTGAGGCCGGCGTGGGCGTCGCTGATGACCAGCTGCACTCCGTGCAGCCCGCGGGTCTTCAAGGTGCGCAGGAACGCGGTCCAAAACGCGCCGTCTTCGCTGTCGCCGACGTCGAAGCCGAGGACTTCGCGGCGTCCGTCGGCGGCCACGCCGGTCGCGACCACGACGGCTTGGGAGACCACCCGATGGTCGACCCGGGCCTTGCAGTAGGTCGCGTCCAAGAACACGTAGCGGAACGGCTGATCGGCCAACGACCGGTCGCGGAACGCCGCGACCTCGACGTCGAGCTCGGCGCAGATCCTGCTCACTTCGGATTTGGAGATGCCGGTGTCGGCACCCAACGCTTTGACCAGGTCATCGACCTTGCGGGTGGAGGTGCCGTGCAGGTAGGCCTCCATGATCACGGCGAACAGTGACTGGTCGACCCGCCGGCGGCGTTCCAGCAGGGAGGGGAAGAACGACCCGGCCCGCAGCTTGGGGATCTGCAACTGCAGATCACCCGCGGTGGTGGTGATCGTCTTGGGCCGGTGCCCGTTCCGCAAACCGGTTCTGGCCTCGGTGCGCTCATGCGGTGCAGCACCGATCACCGAGGTCAGCTCCGCCTCGATCAGAGCCTGGTAGATCGTGGTGGCCGCCTGACGGATCCGGTCTTCGACATCAGCGCCTTTGAGCGCATCCAAGACCTCCAGCAGGGCAGACTGGTCCAGAGCCATCGTGTGATGTGTCCCTTTCGCGAGAACCATTGGCGTGGGTCTTGCCGACCATCACACGGTGGCTCCTTGGCGCGTGGCCACCACGCCGAGGAGCCCGATCTCTTACACCACAAGCTGGGACGTCACCTTGATGCTTATGGTCACGAGTGTCGTACTCGCTCTTTGGCCGATGCTATGACCTCAACCGGCCCCACCGCCTGAGCGACACCACCGCCGTCAAAGAATGTGCCCCTCCTCCGACAACAACCCGCGAGGGGCCCTGGGGGGCGGAGCCCCCCACATCGGGGGGATTGGGGGGTCGTCCCCCCCAAGGGGCACCAGTGGATCTAACGACCGCTTACTCGAACACAGACGACCAGCTCATAGCGCTGCTCTCAGGTCTCGATGGACGATTCACCCAGTAGAGCTGGTGACTGCCGGCCCAAACCGACGGCTGGACCGAGCGCGCGGTCTGCGGCAGAAGAGGATGATCGGTAGTCAGAGACCACCTGCCATAGTGGCGAACGGCCCATGGCAAGCCCCGCGAGCTGTATTCGCGGATATAAGCATGTCTGCGGCTGGACTCGTCAACGGTACTGCGAGAATGATCAAATGATGCTGCGTGGCTACCTCGACGGCTACGAACCTCCCGTCGACGAGTCGGTCCTGGTTGCGGCGTCCGAGTGGATGGACGATCCACGATGGTGGCCGGCGTTCCTGTGGTCGGTTGGCGGATCGCACGCTGCCGCCGGGGCCTTCGACGTCGACCCGGCCGACGTCGAAACCATGCTGGAGACGTTGCACCGCACGGAACGGTGGCCGGTGATGTCGATCAATGCTGCTGGAGACAGCCGCGTCTTCCTGGTCTGGCGTAACTTCGAGGATGACTCCGGCTGGGATTACCTGCTCACGGCAGCCGGGTCTGACACCCCGACCGAGCTGGCCGTACTGGATGGGCATTTCCGTGGGCCCGGCTTGTCATGGGCGGAATTGATCGCGATGGCCGGCCAGCCTGACGGAGAGCGTGGGCCTGCCGAACGTCTCCTCCTGCTCCTGCCGGCAGTGGGGGATGCCGACCTTCTGGCCGCCGACCTGGTGACGGCGGCCGTGGCCGCCGTCGGGGCTCGGCGTCAGCAGCAGGAGATCGCCTCAGAACTGCTACGCGCCTGCGAACGGTTCTGGGGCCGGTGCGAGTGGGACACCGTGCATGAGGTGCCGGTCTGCCTCGGACCGCACAGCCCACGACATCCGACCCGCCACCCGCTGCCCGAACTCCAGCGAATCGCGCAGGCGTTCACTGCCCGATAGCGCGTCAGGCGTGGCGGAGCGGTTCGAGACAACGCGATCCATCCGCCTGCCCACTCCGCCAGTTTCGGAATCGACACTCGCTCATCGACAGAAGAGGATGCTGCCGGGTCTCCGGCTCTGGTCTCACCGAACTCAACGCATAGTCAGACACAAGCAAAAGGCTCGGCCGTAACTCCAGTTACGGCCGAGCCTTGTTTGTGCAGTGGACCTAACTGCCGCTTACTCGAACACAAACGACGACGTCACAGCGCTGCTCTCAGGGCTCCATGGGCGATTAACCCAGCAGAGCCGGTGACAGCCGACCCGTATGGACGGCAGGATCGAGCCGCGCAGGATGTCCAGCACCGCGGTCCACGGATCGATCGACTGCCAGATAGAGGAGGCTACACCCTGTAATATCTCTACTTATGGCGAATTCAAAACTTTTCCCCTGGCAGGCGGGGCCAAAAGAGACTAGCAAAGAATTGACCCTTCCCGCCGCTTTGACCGAACTCACCCAAGTGCTCTATGCGCAAGAGCCACCGGACGACGATGTTGACAATCCTGACGAAGAGGGCGCCTATATCGACTTTGAACCGTATGAACGGTTCATGACGCCAGACGAGTTCGCGTTCGACTTGTGGACTGGCAACGATGAGGTCGATGGAAGCGAGTTTCGCATTTTCGGATCCACGGGAGCAGGCGACAAACTCGGGTTCTGGCTCGTCCGGTCCGGTTCGCCGGTCGACGAGCAGCCTGTCGTCTACTTCGGGAGCGACGGAGACCCTAGCGTGATAGCTCGCGATCTCGGCGACCTCCTCTGGTACTTCGCGAACGGGTTCCTCTACGACGCTCAGCCGAACGAGGCGTTGCGTTTGATCGCAGAGCGCCACGCTCCAGAGAGGCGTCGCTCGAATGAGGAGATCAAAGCGGCCGCAGAAGCGGAGTTCCCAGGCTTCCCTGGCTATATCCGATCGCTGTGCCGGTGACATCAGCCGCCGTACGTTACTCCCAGCAAGAACTCCCGATGTAAAGAAAATGCCCACCTACGACAACAATATGTGGGGGCGGAGCCTCCCACATCGGGGGTTCCAGGGGGTCGCCCCCTGAGCAGACAGGACGAAGGACCAATGGGAAAGGCGACAAAGTCGCCGACCACACCGGCCCCAGGTCCGCAGTGGACCTAACGACCGCCTACTCGAACAAATGACCAGGTCACCGCGCTGCTCTGGGCGATTCACCCAGGAGAGTCGGTGACGGCCAGCCCGAGCTGATCCGCGAACGGCAGAAACACGACAACGGCGCTGCTCCCCACCGCTCTCACGAACCGTGGACGAACAACGCCGTCGAACGAATGTGGCCCTCCTCCGACAGCGGCTCCGGCTGACCGCCCACCTGTTCCAGGAACGGGTGGAGAAGCTGTACGAGGCCAGGGCCGTGGTCGTCCGGGACAAGGTCATCGCCGTGCGGATCGAGGCGGGTAGTGACACGGCCCGCGAGGACTGGCGATCCGATTACGACTCGCTCACCTACGCCCCGATCGAACTGCCCGCCTCCGTGTCATCCGCGCTGGTAGAACTGCACCACCGGCTTGGTCTGGTGTACGGGGCCGTCGATCTGGCGTGCGACACCAGCGAGCGCTGGGTGTTCCTGGAGACGAACCAGCGCGGCGAATTCGGCTGGCTCGGAGAGGAGACCGGACTGCCGTTCGCCGCAGCAGTCGCCGACCTGTTGGAGAAGGGCGTATGAGCAGCAACGAGAAGCTCGCCGACCTGCTCGGGCTCACCGACTGGCGCGACGCCATGCTTCGCGTGCCGCGCGAGGCGTTCGTTCCCGACACCGCGCTGGCATGCCCGGAGGGCGGCGCCCCGTACCCGATCGACCGGCGGGCCCGGCCGGACGAATGGCGGAACGCGGTGTTCTCCGACACCGCGATCATCACCCAACGCGCGGACGGCCACGGCGACCCCAGCGACGCGACGGCCGGCCTGGCGTCCAGTTCCCTGTCGGCTCCCGGTGTCGCGTTCGCGTTCCTGGATCTGCTGTCACCGATCGGCGACGGGCACCAGGTGCTGGACATCGGCACAGGCACCGGATACACCTCCGCCGTCCTGGCGGCCCGGCTCGGCGAGGAGAACGTGACCACCGTCGAGGTCGACCCGGACGTCTCCGCACAGGCCACCGTCAACCTCACGGCAGCCGGGTTCGCACCACAAGTCGTCGTCGGCGACGGGGCGGCCGGCTGCCCAGAGCGCGCCCCATTCACTCACGTCCACGCCACGTGCGGGGTCGCTGAGATCCCCTACGCCTGGGTCGAGCAGACCCGCCAGGGCGGGGTCATCGCCGCACCGTGGCAGCCCGGACGGGCCGACGGCTTCAAGGTCCGGCTCACCAAGTCCGGTGGGGCCGCCTTCGGGAAGTTCGGCGGCCGGTGCAGCTACATGCTGCTCCGCAGCGAGCGCGCGGAGGTCATGTGGAGGGCGCACCACACCGACGAGGCCGAGGTCACCGCGACGACGATCGACCCCCGATCCGTCGACGAGGCCGGCGACGGCCTGATCCTTACGGCCACCGCGCTCGCGCCCGGCGTGGGCGTCTTCCGCAGCGTCGGAGACGACGGGTCGTTCAGCCTGCTGCTGTACGAGGTGGGGCATCCCGAGGGCTCCTGGGCGGCGTGCGACTACGAGCCGACGGACGGCACCTCCGAGGTCACGCAGTACGGCCCGCGGCGGCTGTGGGATGAGTACGCCACCGCGTACTCCCGCTGGGTCGAGCTCGGGCGGCCGGGCATCGACCGCTTCGGCCTCATCGTCTCGGTTCGGGGACAAGTCCTGTGGCTCGATGAGCCCGCCACGGTGCTCGGAACCGTCGGCCGAAATGGCACTCTGCGTGATGCGGGAACGGTCAGCCGATAGGGCCAGGCCCCGCACAGCCCGCGCTGCACGTTTTCGTGGCCGCGACCCGCTTTGATGAAGAGGACTAGGCACTGACGGCACCGAGACGGGCGGCCCCATGACAACAACCGCGGACATGCCGTGGACGGACGCTCCCCTCGTCGCACTAGACCTGGAAGGCACCGGCGCCCAAGACCGCGAGGACGAACGAATCCTTGAGATCGCCGTTGTCCCCATCACGGGAGGCCGCCCGTCTCTGCCCGACGCCTACACGACGCTGCTCAACTCCGGCCGGCGTATCCAGCAGCGCCCATGGATATCCCCTGGCCTGACCAACGCGGCACTCGCCGACGCCCCACCGTTGACCGACGTGGAACCCGAACTCGCCCGCCGTCTCAACGGCCGGCTGATCACCGGCCACAACATCACAGTGGACTGGCGGCTGCTGCACCGCTGCTGCCCGACCGTCCGGCCCGCCGGCCTGATCGACACGCTTCGGCTCGCCCGCCATGTTCACCCTGGCGACAACCGAAAGAGCCTCACGGCGCTTCTCGAACGCTACGGGCTCACCGAAGATGTCACCCAGTGCGCCCCCGATAGCCAGCCACACCGTGCCATGTGGGACACCATCGGCGTCGCGATGCTGCTGCCCACGCTCATCGACCACCTGGATGCCAACCACACACTCCCGCTCGCTGAACTGCAGCGACTGGCGGGTGTCCCCACGACCAACGACGCGGACCGCTGTGAAAGGACGAACCAGACTCCGATGCTCTGGTAACCGAGCGTCACGAGACCGCCATCCAGACGCTACGGTCACAGCCGCACCAGTGACCTCGCCAGCTGGAGGACCCTATGCACGAGCGCTACCGGTCGATCATCGATGTGCACGTCATCCTGCGACGCGGGCAAGAGATCCTGCTGCTTGAGCGGCGGGGCACCGGGTACTGCGACGGGATGCTGCACCTGCCCAGCGGGCACCTCGACGAGGGCGAGACACTCACCGACGGCGCCGCCCGCGAGGCGCTTGAGGAAATCGGCGTGCGCATCGACCCGGCAGACCTTCGGCTCGTCGCGGTCGTGCACCACCGGCAGCGCATCGACCTCGCGCGCGTTGGGATGTTCTTCGCCACCGACAGATGGGACGGCGAACCGTACAACGCCGAGCCGCACAAGTGCGGGAAGCTGCTGTGGTGTGACCCGGCCGTACTGCCCAGCAACACGATCGACTACCCCGCGACCGGTATCCGGTCCTACCTCGCCGGCGCGCCGTTCGCGGTCCACGGCTGGTAACGCCGTACCACGGTTGTACAGGTCATGTACGCTGGCGCCCGTGGGCGGGCGCATGGTCGACAGGTACGGACGCGTGGTTGAGGTCATCACGCTCAGCCGCGGCTACGGCCCGCAGCAGTGGATCCGCGGCTCGGTTCGAGGAATTCTCTTTGGCCCCGGCGACCGATACGAGCCGGCAGTCACTGCCCAAAACGTTGATGCCGCCGGTGAGATCGGGGTCCACTTCGCCAGCCCGGCATACCCAGGCGTTGGTGCTTGAGGCCAGCTTGAAAGGGCCGTTGACCCAGCCAGCCGTGGGGGCACCGTTGGAGGCTTGGCATTCTGTGCCGCGCACGGTTACCGGGTAGATGATGAATTTAAGATGGCGAACGGTCTTGCAGGTGTAGGTCGGACGCTTGTGGGGCGCAGCTGAAGCCGCAGTGTCAGGGACAAGGGTCAGCACGCACGCGGCGACGCCCAGGGTCAGGGGCAATGACAAGCGCATGACTCCCTCTCGTCGACTACCGTGTGGAGCGGTGCAGCTACTCTTGGTCATGGGCTAAGCCGACCTTACCCGACCTCGACAGCGCCCGCGCCTGGGCCACCGCCGTCACCCTCCACACCACCGAGACCGGCTGGCTGCCCAAGGACGTCGCGGCGCGCGCGGCCGAGCGTGGCCAGCTGTGGGTCGTGATGCTCGACCTCACCCACCCGGACATCGATCTCGCGGCGCGCGTGGTGGCGTCGGCCGGCGGCTGGGTCGTCGCGTACGACCACGACGCCGGGGCATAAACCGCCCGCTGACCTAATCGGCCGGGGCTGCGGCCTCGCGCAGCGCCATACGGGCCTGGAAGCGCGTCTCGCACGCCTGCATCCACGGGTGCCGGTGAAGGGCGATGGACAGGGTCTGGAAGCGCACGCCGGCGGACTCGAACGCCTCGTCATCGCCGGCGCGGGCAGCGGCCGTACGGTCGCGGTCGACAGCGAACCAGTCGCGCTGGAGTGGCACCAGGTCATCCGGGAAGTCGTACGTCACACCGGTCAGTATGCGCCTGGCCACCGACATGACGGCCGCCGCCATCCCGGAGGAGGACGGCGGCTCTCTTGTGAAGCGCTGGATAGCTCGCTTACCTTGACGCCCTGCTACACGGTCGCGCACTGGAGGACCTCGCGGCTCGTGGGCCTTACGGGAGTTCCCGCGTCTTGGCCGGCGCGTTCGCCACCAGCGCGACACCGAACGCGCCGGCGACTGCCACGACGATGTTGACCCATTCGGCCGTGGTGATCTGGTTGTCGGTCACCGCCGCCTGGATCACGGTGAACACGGGGATCGCCGCCGCGGTGACCGCCTTGGCGTACCGGAGCACGGTCGTGAACATGTGGTCCCTCCTCGGGGGATGTCGGCTCCTGGCGGACCAGGGGTCAGTACTTGAGCAGGGAAACCTTCGCCATCGTGCGCGGCCGCCCGGTGTCGTCGTTGCCGATGACCGTGATCGGGTAGGGGTTGGGGTTGTAGACGCGGAGACGGAGCCGCACATCCGCGTCCAGGCTGAACTGGCCGTGCGGCTCATCGCGGATGACTCCGTTCTTGTCCGCGAAGAAGGGCTTGTCCCAGGCGTTGTCGCTGAGCTGCGAAGAGTCGCCGTCCTTGGCCGGCGACGTCATACGGTCCCAGGACACGATCACGCTGTCGCCGGGCTGGAGGCCGTGGAACTCGAAGATCGCGTCGCAGATCGCCCACAGGCTGCCGTCGTCCTTGGAAAGGATGACGATGCTGTACGCGCCGCCGTCCTTGTCGGGCTTGAACAGGTCGTGATGGTCGGTGAACTGCTTGGTCTAGCGGAGCGCGTGACCGTCGCCGCCTGCCGGGATCGTCTGGGGTGCCGCGGTCTTCTCCGCACCGACGCTCGTCACTTGCGCCATGTCGTCTCCTTCTCCTGCTGGGGTAACGCCGATGCGCCACTGCCCGAAATCGCTGGTTGTGGCCCGGTCGTAGTCGCAGCCGACGCCGCCGAGCGTGTGTCCGTTGCTGTACTGCTGGAGCTGGGCGCCCTTGGCCCACTGGCCGCCGGACCAGGCGTAGGTCTGCCAGGCCCACGTCGCGTGGCCGCTGGAGGGCGCGCGGCTGACAGGCCCGTAGCCGCCGTAGATCCCGACCCGGTCGCGGCCGAGCACCGAGGCGGCACCGTCGAGGTAGGCGTTGATGGCGCTCTGCTGACCCGACGAGGCGTCCCAGTCCACGGCGAAGTAGACCGGGCGGCCGGCGGGCATCCCGCAGGCCTGCGCCTGGGCCTGAGCGTCGGCGGCGTCCCCCGCGCCGGCCGCTGCACCGTCCAGGGCCCGCTGGGCGGTGGTCTCCCACACGACCACGATCCAGATCCCTGCGTCGCTGAGCTGCCGCGCCTTTGAGGCGGTGAGGTTCTTGCTCGGGCTGTGGGACAGGTATCGGCACACGAACTTGACGCCGGCTGCTTTCAGCGCGGCGAGCGTGGGCCGGCCGAACGCGTAGTCGAGCCCTTCAGCCGTTGACACCGACGCTCACCACCATCGCGACGTCGTCGTCGACCACGCGCGGCCACCAGTGCGCGAACCCGGTCACCTGGCTGTCGAGCGACCGGCGGACCAGCTCGTACTTGTTGTCGTGGTTGCCCTCATACACCCACAGCGTGCGTCCCTCGCGCTTCTTGACGATCCCGACGTGGTTGTCTTCCACGCCCGTGCCCGCCCAGTTGAAGAACACGATCGCCCGCTCGGCGGGCCTGTCGTCGACGATGCCGAGGGCCCGCAGCCGGTTGTGCATCGACTGGACGTACGCGTCGGACTTGTGCAGGCCGCCGATCGCGTCCAGGCCGCCCGGCACCTTGGCGATCGCGTACAGCACCGACGAGGCGCACCAGTCCGCGTTTGCGTAGTCGTGGGTGGCTGGGGCCTGCGCGTCGAGCCACCGCCCGGGAGTGGTCGTGCCGTCGGCGGCCTCGCGCGTGCCGACCATGCCTTCGCAGATGTCGAGGATGTCGATCATCGCTACCTCTCGTGGTGAGTGCGGAGGTGATCGTCGAACCGGGCGGACAACGTGTCGACCTTCTGCTCGGTGCGCGTGACGGCGTCCTTGAGGCTCGTCCCGTGGTTGTGGGACACCTCAGCCTCGATCGCCGTCGTCTTGCTGTGGGTGTCCTCAGCTACCTGCCGGGCCTGCTGCAGGGGGGCGCCGACCTCGGCTGCGAGCCACCGTTTCAGGGGCCGCACGACGCACCAGCGGGCGAGGACACCCACCGCGGTGAGAGCACCGGCGACCGCACCGAGATAGATGATCACGTCGCCGAGCCCGCGCACCGTCATGGGCCGTCGGCCTGTCTGCCGGCCATCTCCACCACCCCCGAGTGTTACCGCCGGTAACACTATCGGCGTGGTGATCATGCCCACCAGAGCGGCCAGGCGCCGGGGCTACGATCGCCCGGGACGCAGCCGAGTGGCAGGAGCCCGACATGCCGAACCCTGAACCCGGCGGCGAGCACACACCCGTCAGCGCCCTCGCGCAGCTGAACGCCTCGATGACAGCCGCCGCGGAGGCAATCGCCGGAGCAGCCACACCAGCCAGGGCCTGCCCGGTTAAAGAGAAGGGGGCGGGGGAAGGAGCAGTTCTCCGGCCGCGCAATGCTGGGGGGTTAGGGCAGCACGAAGTGGAACGGTTGATCGGAGGCTTCGCCGTTAGCGCCGGTCAAGATCTCGATCGCGCTGCTGTCGTATACTCTGGCGTAGATCTCGCCGTGCCAATCGGCGGTTTTTTCCAGCGTGGCGAGCGGCACCGAAAACCTTTTCCACGCGCCTTCCACCAGGTGGAGGGTGTAACGGCCCGGCTCGTTGTGTGTGACAGAGGCGATTCCCGAGTTGAACCAGATGCCACCGTCGGCGCCTATCGTTGCGGCGACCTGAGGCCCGCCTGTATTGGAATCCATCTCATTCGGTTCGGGAATGGCGGGCATACCCTGTACGTCTTCGCTCATGTGTGCTTTCCTACCCGTCCCGGTTCCCGATCAGGTCATCTGATGCCCTTCTATTGCCCAGGTGGCGGGGCGAACGGTTGGTCTCACGGAGTGGGTGCGTTCTCCTTCCAATGCCCCCTCACGGGCCGAACGCCACAGCAGCCGAGCCGACAAAGTCGGGAACGGCGTCGAGACCGAGCGATGGCGCGCGATGGTGAACGGGCCCGTCTCGGCGGGGCTGGCCTGCAGTGATCGCAGCTTGGCCTTGGTGGCGGCGAGCTCGGCGGCGACGTCCGGTGCGGTGTCCCCGGCGGGTCGATCGCGCCGGGGCGGCGGCTCGTCCCGGCTGGGGCGGCCCGCGCACGGGCACAGGCCGATGACGCTCGGGAAGCACCGGGTGCGCGCCCGGGTGAACGTCCGGGACTACGACGGCGAGACCCGCGAGGTCACCCGGTTCGGCCCGACCCAGGCGGCGGCCGAGCGGCGGCTGAAGGAGGCGCTGCGCGACCGCGCCGGCGCCCCGGCCGATGGGGAGATCACTGCGGACACGAGGCTCAGTTACGCGGCCAAGCTGTGGTGGGCGGAGGCCGAGGAGTCGGACGACCTGAGCGCGCAGACGAAGGAGATCTACGAGCGCACGCTGAACCGCATCGTCAAGGCTCTGGGCGGTCTCCTCCTGCGCGAGGTCGACGTCCCGCGAGCGGACGCGTTCATCAAGTCCGTGCGGAAGAACCACGGTCCGTCGGCGGCCAAGTCCGCCAAGTCGGTGCTGTCGCTTCTGCTCGGTATGGCGGTCCGGCACGGCGCCCTCAGTGCGAACCCGATGCGTGACGTCGCGAAGATCTCGACCGGCCGACGGTCCCGGCCGCGGGCGCTCACGCCCGAGGAGGAGGCCGCCATGCTGACGAAGGTGGCGACCGACGAGACGGCGGCCGAACTCGACGTGCCGGACCTGCTGGAGTTCCTCGACGGTACGGGGATGCGGATCGGCGAGGCGCTCGGGTGCGCGCCGAGGTCATCGACCTGGAGGCCGACGTGCTGGAGGTGTGCGCGACGGCCGTTCGCCTGAAGGGCAAGGGCACGGTGCTCCAGCTGCGCCCGAAGAGCGAAGCCGGCTGGCGGGTGATCGCCCTGCCCCCTCACGTCGTCGAGCGATGCCGCCGTCGCATGGCGATGTCCTGGCCGCACGGCGACCGGGAGATCACGGTTGTCACCGGCGACGGCAAGGTCAGCCAGCGCGCGGCGGGCGACCTCGGTCTGCTGTTCCCCGGCCTGGCCGGAGGCGTACGGAACCCGAGCAACGCCAATCGGGACATCCGCGAGGTCCTCGACCGCATCGACGCGGACGCGTTCGGGTGGGTGACGAGCCACACGTGCCGCCGGACGGTCGCGACCCGGCTGGACGATGCCGGGCTGAGCGCCCGGCAGATCGCCGACCACCTCGGGCACGCGAAGCCGTTTATGACCCAGGACGTCTACATGGGGCGCAACGTGGCGTCCTCCGAGGCGGCCGCGTTGTTCCACGGGATCGACCAACCCATGCCACTCCATGAGGAGGCGTTTTAGGCTGACCCCGAGAGCTTCAGACAAACGGCGAGCAGTACCCCCGTTCGGCCAACTCTCCGCGCTCCCACGCCGAGACCGTCGGCTGGCTGGCACCCACCGCAGCCCCCAACTCCCCTTGCGTTAAGCCAGCCGACTCTCTGCGCTCCCTGATGTACCGCCCGAATGATCTACGCTCCGAACCTAGATCCATATTCAAATATCAATGCCTACTAATACCCGGTGCAACGGTTTCGCTGCCATGGGCACCAGAAGCCGCCCGGCCCCTCCGAAGAGGAACCGGACGGCCTCGTGACAGGGTGGTACTCGCTGAGCCTACCTTGCGAGATTACAGTCAAGCCCGACATTCACATATTGGAGATTCCGTGCCTACCTAGAATGCTGATCATTGCGTCGAGCGAGACGCTCAAGTGTTTCAATCCACCCGGGCAGCTTCGTTGACAAACAAGAACGGCGCCGCTTGTCCTCGCTCTCCAGAGCGAACACTAACGACGCCGTCAAAGCTGATCCCCGACCCCAGCCCGCGGGGGGGTGGGGGGGCGGAGCGCCTCACACCGGGGTTCCGGGGGTGGCGAAGCGGCCACGAAGCCACTCCAACAGTGTGTCCGTCAGGTTGGCCGGCAACGGTGGACCCTGATCGTCACGGCGGGAAAGACGATCAACGGCCAATCGTCAGGACTCCCCTTGGTCAGCCATCCAAGTTCGTCACCATCGATCGAACGCGCGAAGCCGAGGAACCGCCAGGCTTTCTGACGATCTCAACTGCTGTTGACGATCGTCACCCTGATCACCGCCTCGTCATTGAACTTAATCCCGATCGCCTGGCCGCTGCTCTCGATCTCTACACCGTTGACGAGCATCGGGGCTGCCAACAGGCCGGTGCTCCTCCTCCATGCCTTCCGGCCTTCAACATCGTCACTCAAAGGGTCACCAAGGTCGCATTCATCGCATTTTCCGCACGCCCCGCACTTAGCCGCGAGTTGCTCCTCGCGGCTAAGGAACAGATGTTGAAGGAACGCATAAGCGTACCTCTGCGCCTGGAGGGGATCGTCGCGTGTCCGAATTTCATCGTCCGGGTGCGCCACGTTCAACACTGCCGTGAACCCTGATGCATCCCGCAATAGGACCGCATTACGGGCCACGTCGAGATCGCAACCATATAGATCACCCTCGAAGATCTCGTCGACGACGCCCCTGTTGATTTTGAGGAAGTCGAAGAGCATGCGAGTAATGAAACCCGGAGAAGCCACTCCCTCCGGAGAAGCCGCACGCCATTCCTCCAGTGCCATCTCCAGCGGCTCCCACCAGCGGTAGGGATGCAGTCTCGACAAGTAGACACGGCCGTCAGTCACACGCGACGACATCTCGTCCTCAGCGAGATCAGGAAAGCCGAGCGGAAAGTGGGAGAGCTCCATCATAACGCCGCGCCAATCGCCATCGTCGGCACGACGCTCCAGTCCATTGAGGTACTCCCAAGGCGGCATATCATCCCACGTCCCGCGCCCCCATTCGATGGACGTGTGAAGTACGAACTCGTCCGCCATGGTGCGAGGCCACGGCCAAGCACCACGACCGATCCGAACCGCCATCTCCTCGAACGTATCGCCGAGCCTCTTTAGCCATGCTTGGTTTCCGTAGACTCGGAACAGCACCGCTTGAGATAGCTGCTCCGTCATGCCCGAAGCCTCCGACCAGTCCTGCCCATCAAGATCTTGGAGCGAATCGCTGGTAACGGCGAGTTGTGCGGCCGTGGCTGGCGTCAGAGCGCTCCCGTCCACTCCGAAGCATGCGTTGAGCCTCCGTACGTGCTCGGCTATCTCAACTTCCTCCCGCGCTTTCCCCTGCATTTTGCGCCTAGAGGTCTTCAGTACCCTTTCGACAGCTGCCCGGGTCTTAGCCGAAACCGACGAGGGATCGTCCTCAGCTCGCCGCCAGGTCGCCACCGAGATGCGCGCAGCCCTGGCCGCGTCCGCCTGTGTCAGGCCGGCCGCCTCTCGCGCCGCCTTCACATCCAGTCCGTCCACCATGAGCCGCTCCACTCAGCACTTATGAGCGCTTGCTGACTACTCAGCGCCCAGTAAGCGCTCAATCTAGCCCCCGGCCCGTCAAAGCACAACCGGTTGATGACCACTCGCAGGGGCGACAGCCGGTTGCCCTCACCCCCGGAGTGAGCTCGACCCGGAGCACAAGGCCGCCCACGGCCGTGCACCAGAAGCGGCGCGTCAGCGATCGCCCTCAGCTCTTCGGCTGCCACATCAGCGAGAGGGCGACCATGGGGCGTGTTCCGGGTAAGCGCCACTCATGAGCTGTTCTTGAAGTCGGTTCGATAGCAGTTCGGGCCGAGCGGAGGCGCGGGAAACACCGATGCGGTGGCGCTCAGGCCCATATCCGCATAGCGGACCAAGGCCATGCCCAGATGCCGCAACAGATCGAAGTCTCAGGTGGTGACCCGCACAGGATCGGTGTGATGCCTCCAGGCTGGCACTCCACCCTCGTCATCCACCCGTTCCCACTCCGGCGGCGGTCCCGCTCGGACATACATACTTCTTCGTCGTTGGAAAGTTCGTGGCGCTGCCACGTTCTTGCCGGAGGTGGAGTTCCCGACCGATCGAAGGGCGCGGCCATGTTCGTATCAGGGGCGGGGTTGGCTGAGCCGCTGAACCCCGGGTTGCAAGCATCGCCTAATGGCCAACCGCCGTATCGGCTGGAGTCAGCGCGGGCTGGCAGGGAGCGCAGAAACAACAACGGCGCCACTCCCCACCGCCCCGAAGAGCAGATGGACGAGCAACGCCGTCGAATGAACAAGGATGCCTCTTCCGACCCCAGCCCGCGGGGGGCTGTGGGGGGCGGAGCCCCCCACATCGGGGGGTTCCGGGGGGTCGTCCCCCCGGGCCGGCACGCGTGGACATAACGACCGCTTACTCGAACACAAACGACCAGGTCAGTGCATTGCGATCCAGGTTCGGCACCCCGCTGACGACCTCGGAGCCGTCGGACGCAAGCAGGTCGTAAGCACGTGTCCCAGCCGCGCTCGCTACGAGCGCGGCTGGGAGGCATGCGTCCCGCGACGACCGTCCGTCATGGCATGCCGTCGTGTTACACCGGGTTGGCACCCACCAAAGCCCCAGTTCAAAAAAGTAGATCCGGGTTTGGGTTGGATGGGGCAGAATGGACCGGTTGAGTCACTCATTGAGCCCGCGTATCGGAGAACTCATAGTGAACACCTTTGGGTCCAGCAGCAGCCCCCACCCGACTAAGGCTCGGCTGGGCCGAGCCGCGCTCTTCCTGTGGCAGCAGGCGCCTGTGATCAGCGACCCTCTTGTCCGCGCGGACATCGAGACGCTGCTCCTAGCCGGCCAGGCTATGGATTTCGCATCGCGACTCAAGGGCTTCAACAGGATCACCAACCCTGAGCTAGTCAAGAACTTCGCTCGCCTAGCCGGGACCTCCGAGCGGCAGCTTTACCAGGACGTGCTTCCGGTCCTGAAGAGATCTGATGTCATTGACTATGCTGTCGACGTCCACGGCCAGCTAGAGTACGTAGAAGAGCTTGTGGGCGTGACCGGGAGTATCATCGCACAGACGTTCAAGGTGCTAGACGGACTCGACCCGAACGACCACGAGATTGCCCTCCTGCACAGTATCGAAATTGCAGCTTGGGCCCCCCTCACCAGATCCCAGCATATCGACCAGATCTCGGCGCGGACAGGAGTTGGCGATGAGGCCGCAGAGCGGGGATATAACCTCGCCCTTGCGATTGGCATAAACCAGCGTATCTCTTCACGAGAACTAAACGAAGAGGTCGTCTTCAATCCGCACGTGTGGGGGACCGGACAGGTACAGATCGCCACGTTTCTGCGCAACCTTCCTCCCAGCGAGCGCGACGCTCTCTTGGGTATCTGCGAGGCGGTCACAGCAAAGCCCGGATCAACCCTAAATGCCATCGGCGGAGATTCGCGTGTCGTCACCGGTGCTCGAAAGGTAGGACTCATCCAGGCTGCTACGGTCAAGTCCAACGCGCTAGGCCGGCCGCTTAGCCAGACCTACGTCTTCTCTCCCCTCATCCAGACCGAAGATGACCACGCCACCACGACCGAGGCGCTCCATCTTCGGAAGCTCTTCTTGGCTCACATCCTATTTGGCCAGGAGAAAGCCACACTGGGATACGGACGAATCGGCAACCCCGTGGTGCTGGTAGAGAAGCTTTTGAAGCGAAAAGAAGTCGGTCCAGCGACTAACATCGGGACCGATTATCACATGCTCGAAGCCGCTGGTGTGGTAAGAGTCGAAGGAGACCCCGGAGAACGGGCGTATCTAAAACTCATCAAGGAAGACATCGTCCGTGACGGTCTAGACTGGCTGAAGGCTAGCCTGGGAAGCGTTACGGGCGGATCCTCCGAGCTGACAAGGCTTCAGAACGTCCCAGGCAGGTTCGTGACGCCCGAACGCGACCGGACTACCATCCCTGACGACGCGGCGTCTGAGGAGATCATGACGTCGACAATTCTTGAGTTGAGGAAGGAAGCCCAGCGTGCAGTCCGCTACCAGAGTCCCTTCGGCCGGTGATCGCCTCGAAGCACGAGTGGCGCAAACCTGGTATTGGGAGGGGTTCTACACGCGGAGAGGAGTAGATTTCCAGCGCTACTACCAAGAACCTCTTCAGGTCACAGATCTTGACCTTCTTGCATTCGATTTCAATCCTCAGCTGACGGTCCGTCGATACATTGGTGAGGTGAAGTCTGGAACCGGAAAAAGTGCTCCGAAGGCTCTGGACCGTATCGTATGGCTCAGCGGACTTCGTGCGCTCGTTGGGGCGGATGCTGGAGAGCTGACTATCGCGACCCAAGTCTCAGGGAAGGCTCGTGCGCTTGGCCGCGGCCTAGGCATCTCTGCGCAGACTGTCGAAGATTTCGAGCGCCGAGAGCACGACGCTGTTGGGCGGTGCGAGGAGCTTGGCTCTCAAGGCGTCCAGGCATTTATTCTCGAAAGCACGGTCCGAGATATCTGTAAAAGAGAGACCGACCTGGAGCGCGCGTTTAACTTCCTACGCGGGGAAGTGTTGTTTCTTGATCCATTCCTCGCATCCAAGCAGCTCATCGATTTGCTACGTCGGCTCCGCCAGCTTTGGACTCCCCGCCTTCATGACCACGAGGAACTTGCCTCGAGATGGCTGGCAGCTGAGGCCATGAGTGTTCTGACACTCAACCTCGTAACCATCTCCGGTGCAGCAATGACACTCGACCGCAAGGACTGGGATTCCTATGTGTGCGAGCGGCTAGCAGAGGGCTCGGTGCCGATGCATCAGATGCGTAAGCTGTCAGATTCGGTCGACAAGTTCGTCGCTGGAATTCTGGCTGCCGCCGACGCATCACCCGAAGTGCGAACGCGCGCTATCGGAGCTTTCCTCCCTGCGCCGCCGGACTACGCTGAGCCTTTCGCCGAGCTTTGCTGGCGCCTGAAGAGCGACGCCCCGGCAGCACGCGCACTTCCTCGGCAGCTTGACTTTGTCGTGTACGAACGCCTCGTTCACAAGCGAACCCCGCAGGAAGCCGCCGCTAGTCGCCTCGGCGTGAATAGGGAGAGCTCATCCCGGCTTATAAGATTGGTCAGCGGATTCGTTAGGGGATGTGACGCAAGCTTCGAAGAGCTTGAACGCGCTCTAGCCTGAAGTCTGCGTACAAAACAGTACTTAAGCCGCACATATGACCTCCATTTGTACTGCTACATTCGGCGTGCGACCGCATGCATAGGAGTGGCGTGCTCACAGCACGACCGGCAAGATAACTTGTCCTGCTCGATGCACAGTGTCCGATTATGACACTTAGCCGGCGTAACGTTGCGACGTCACACGCCAGATGAAATCACGCATGACGCCCACGTCCCTTACCTAAAGAGGTGGGCATCACGACATCCGACCACCTCCAAATTGCCCGGACATCGCGATTTCATTTCTCGGAGCAGTTACAGGGATATCGCGAGCTACCGTAGCAACAATTTGAACACCTAGATCACGAGCGGCATGCCCAAACTTATCCATTACCTCGCCAACCACATCATCGCGAAGGCCCTGCTGAATTGGATTATCGAGCAAGACAAATCCTGGCACGCGAGAAATTTCACCCAGCTCACGGGTCATCGCAAGAATCGCATACTGGTAAGCAAAAAGGAACAAAACCTTCGACTCGCCACCGAGCTCACTTTCCCATGGACCCTCGCCAACATAAAAAGTAAGGTCATCGGCAATAAGTGTTACATCACCAAAACGCCAGGGGTCTGTTTTAAGAGAACGAAGGAATGTCGTCATATGATGAGCGAATAGACTACAACGTCTCGTGATCTCTTTCTTAGACACCCCATGATGGTTTTGTGCTCTAGTCTCAGCTTCTACCAAATCTTGCTGCGCAGCCTTCAGCAATCGCTTCTGATGCTCACGCGCCCTAAGGGCATCAGACACCGCCAGAAGGGCGGCCTCTTGCTGTTCTAGGTAACTCACTTCCCCTGCGAGTGACTCTAGTTCCGCAACGAACGGCGACAGCGTCGAGGCACGCTCTTGGTTGAGCCTGCGAGCTAGGTCTTGGGCGCTTCTCTCAGTGCGGCTTATATCATCGTCAATCTCATTGAGCTCGGCGAGTGTTTTAGAGATAACGTCCTCTAGATCTTCAGTCTCAGTAGCTAGCGCCCGTTCCTCAAGCTCAATGCGGCGACGACGCGCGTCAGGCTCGACCGGCTGCTCGCAAAGAAAGCAATGGCCTGGATCTATACGATCCTGCTTAGCGACGACCGATTGTTGGCAGGACGGACATTCGTTTACAGGGACTTCGGAAAAGAGCGCCAACGCGGCACCCGCGCGTTGTAGTCGGCTAACCTCAGCCTCGACAAACTCCAGCGATTCATGATAGTTGGCAAGAGCTGATCGGATTTCCTCACGCCGAGCCCGCTTTTGCCTAAGCCGCGAATTAATGCCTGCATAAAGTTCGCCAAGCTCCGGATGGAATCCTTCGGTGCGATTCACTCCAGAGCTGACCTCTTTGCGTCGCCTTGTAAGTTCCTTCCTGCGTTCGGCTATTTCGATGCGCCGCTCGTCGATTTGCTCCAACGTGGTTTTAGGGAGGTGCGCCCGTTCAGTCACAGCATCCAGCATCCGTTGAGACTGGACGGTTATTTCCTGTAGCCGCGACTCAAGTTCAACGACTTTCCGCGCGGCCGCGCCAGCTTCAAATTCCTCTCCTGAATACAGGGACTCCGCGAATCCAAGGAAAAAGGCAAGCACAGCCTTCCGATGGTACTCCTCTTCCTTACTCGCAAAAACCTGCCAAGAATCCTCTCGCCTATACAGATGCCGAAGCATATTTCGAAAGCTAAGGGTAACTAGCTCGGTAGCTCGTCGAGCATTTCGGCCCTTCGGTATCCGAAGCGTCGGCCAGTCCAGGAACTCCATCAAGCGCGAGGCAAGCTTGGGAAGCGTTAGTTCCTCGCCATCCACTTGGACGCGACTTTGCCGCGGAAGATCCGGAAGGTCTTCCAGCGCACGCAATATCTCGTGCTCCTCAGGCTCGTCTTCCCTTGGATCAACTATTGAAAGGCGGAGACTGCCATAAATGTAGGAACTAACGACGGATGAGCCGAATCTTTCCACCGGAAGTCGGCTCTGCGAAGCACCAAGAATATAGTCTATCCAGCGTAAAAGGGTCGTCTTACCGGAGTTTCGACCGCCTCTGATGAGCGTGAAATACGGATCGAATATAATATCCTCAACTTCTCCATCTCTGCGAACCAGACTAAGGTTGCTCAGTCTGAGCGTGCGCGTCAGTCGCTCGTGATCTTCCGGCATGCTCATCAGATTTCCTCACCTAGCTCTAGGTCAGCTACTTCTTCCTGCAGCACTTCATATATAAATTCTTTAAGCTGCGTGCCAGTCCAATCTGCCATGTTCCCGCGCATTGCTCGCGCCCGTGCAACGATGGTCGCAAAGCTGGCCTCGTTGGCAAGTCTCTCTGCGTGTACTTTGCCAACTCTAGTCAGCGAAACACGCTCTATCTTCGTTCCCCCCACCCTCACTAGGCCACGAGCCTCAAGGAATGCTATAAATCGTCGATAACGTGGATCCCACGGGCCAAATAGGTATCGGATCATCGGCGCTTCCGGCTTATCAACGTCGGCGACGTATGGAGAGTCAATCTGGCCTCTTTGAACAAGTTCTTGATGCGCCCGCTCTAGGAAATGGCCATAGCGAAGGAAAAAGTCAAGCTTTACTAACTTCGTTCTTCCATCTATCCGCTTCGAGACGGCGCCGGCACCGCACTCATTCAAGAGGATTAATAGGCGCGCCGCATGAAAGTCGACAATCTCGTCTGGATCAAATTGATCCCATAGCGGAGGGACAACCCCGAGGCCCACTCGCGGCGGAATGCTTCGTGCATTTTTGCTCTTAGGCATAACGATTCACGCATCGGGCAGTGATATCATGAAGCGTTCCCATGCCGTCTGCAATACTAAGCCCTTCCTTGAAATAGTCGCCCTCTTTCATAAGGCGTGCGACTTCTGTAACAGTGGCCGCATAAGCGGCCGGACCAGCTCCGATTTCTCCTAGCTGACGTTTTGATTGCAGCAGCTCACACGCATAGTAGACGTCTTCCTGAAGGCGGCGGAACGCGTCGCTGCGACTTCCCATAGCGGCGCGCCGGCGGCGATTGTATGTAACTCGATATTGTTGCGCTTCCAGGATGCGCTCTCTTTCGAGCTTTGCGGCTGCAAGTTTTGACTTTAGGGGCTTGTCCAGCATGTTAGGAGGACTGGTAAGCTCACCGCGCGCCTGTCTTATAGCATCGCGCAACATAGGCTCGAAGTTACCACGAGTAAGACTTTGAACAGTTGGACTTTGCGAGATGTCCGCGATCTCCGATGCCAATATTTTGGCTATTGCGCATGCTTCTTCATGCAGCAATGCTTCATTCCATTTTCCGCAAACCACAGAGACCTGACTTGCGATAACAAGCATAAGCTGCTCATTGTCGCGAGCAGATACCTCGATTGTGAAGCGCCCGAGGAGCTCGTCAACCGTCTGACCGTCCTCTAGCCGCAGATCCTTCAATCTCAGTGATACATCTTGGATGGACTGAGATTTTCTTGCGGTATCTGGATCACCCTGCTCGGCCGGTTCGACAATAAAAGGCCTTAGATTGGCAGCTGTTATTTCATTTACGACGAGATGGAAGTGTACGTCTTTTCCCAGTCTCTTTTTTTCGGTAAATAGCCGACCTAGAATGCTGGTCTCCGGCTTTCCCTCGGTTTCCGGTCGGCAGACGTAACTGATGGACCATAGCGTATTCGGCTTCTCCACGGTCTTTATCTGGATGTGGCGGGTAAGGCTAGGCCGGTGCCCGCGACAAGTTACGTCCTCTTCACTTTCGGGGGTTACCTCATCCCAGGTCTCGTCTATTAGACCTAGGCAGTAGCCGACAGTCCGGAGATCCTGATAACGATAGCCACGTCGAGCTCGCCGAGCGGAGCTGCCAGGCCCAGTCGCTAGAGACATTGATGCCTTAACCCAAACGCCACAGGACGCAGCAGCTGGCCAGCGCCAGGCGCCACATCCGTCAAGTTGGTTCCACGGTCGGCCAAGCTCCGCTCCTCCACTCTCTGAGCGACAGGCACAGCGATGCGCTCAATAGCCAGATCTTGCACATACTCGACGGTGCACCACCCCCCTAGGTTGTCCTAGATAGCCCACTGTTTCCAGACTCAATCCATCTGCCGGATTCGGCTGGACCGAAACCGTTTTTGCGGAAGGATCAATGGATAGATCCGCCGAGTAACGCAAAGATCCGGAGGAATCCGTCAACATCGATCTCATTCGAGCGTCAAGTGGCTGAAAACGGTTTTCGCTCTCGATAGAGTGCCCTCGCCACTCGGCCACAGTCGGTGACAATGGCTATCCCGGTTGACCTCCTCACTGTCACCGTAAGTAGTTGTCGATTCAGTTGTGCACTGTTAGCCATGGGCCATGCATGGCGACGCGCCGGCGAGCCGTCGGCGCCCGTCCGTCCTGGGAGGGACCGTGAAGATCGCTTTTGTCGGTAAGGGCGGCAGCGGAAAGACGACGTTGTCCTCACTGTTCGTGCGGCATCTGGTGGCCACGGGTGCGCCGGTGGTCGCGATCGATGCCGACATCAACCAGCATCTCGGGGTCGCGCTGGGCATGTCGGAGGAGGCGGCGGCCGCGATCCCGGCGATGGGGGAGCACCTGTCGGAGATCAAGACGTACCTACGGGGGACCAACCCGCGCATCGCCTCCACGGCGTCCATGGTGAAGACGACTCCGCCCGGCACCGGCTCCCGCCTGCTCCGGCCGGGCGGCGACGACCCCATCCACGCCAGGCTGTCCACCGAGGTCGCCGGAGCCAGGCTCATGGTCACCGGGCCGTTCACCGACGATGACCTGGGCGTCGCGTGTTACCACTCCAAGACAGGGGCCGTCGAGCTGTACCTCAACCACCTCGTCGACGGCCCGGGCGAATACGTGGTGGTCGACTGCACGGCCGGCGCCGAGTCCTTCGCCTCGGGCATGTTCACCCGCTTCGACCTGACGTTCCTCGTAGCCGAGCCGACGAGGAAGGGCGTCGCCGTCTACCGCCAGTGGGTCGACTACGCCGCGGACTACGACGTCGCCCTGCGCGTCATCGGCAACAAGGTCCACGACGCCGACGACGTGGCATTCCTCCGCGACAGCGTCGGCGACGCACTGCTGTGCTGCGTGGGCCAGTCCGCCGCCGTACGGGCGATGGAGCAGGGCCGCCCCCTCGACATCGCCGACCTGTCCCCGGACGACCGCTCGGCACTGGCCACCCTCCAATCCGCCGTCGACGGCCAGACGAAGGATTGGGACAAGTTCACCCGCCAGGCCATCGAGTTCCACGTGAAGAACGCCCGAGCCTGGGCCAACGCCGCGATCGGCCAAGACCTGGAAGCCCAGATCGACCCCGATTTCGTCATCGGCTCGCCGGCGGTCGTCGCTCAGCCCTCGTGACCGGCTCGCCGGGCTCATAATCTGCAGGTCGCGGGTTCAAATCCAGCTCGCGCCACTCACCGGCCGCCTCGCATATCTTCGAAGGGGCGGGGCGGCTTCTGTCGTTCCGGGGAGATCACTCGGACTCGCTCGGACTTACGCGAATGCCTGGCATCCGGTAGCGGTGGAGCGCCGTCCACCAAGGGCCGGCGGACGCGGATTGGTCACGCACTCGTAACGCGGGCGCCCCACTCAAGATCGGTCGCCTAGGGTGCGGGCGCGTTCGTTGAACGTGCGGATCGGATCCGTATCGCCCAAGCTGTTGATCTCCCGCTGAAGGCGCGCAAGCCCCTGTTGAACTCTGGCTGTTTCCAAGCCGGGTAGGAGGTTCAGCACCTCATCGCCAGCCGCAACGGCCGCCTCTGCGTCGTCTTCTTTGACGTGCACCATTCCCAGATACAGTTTGCAGAAGGCTACTGCGCGCCGGTGACTCTCATCTCGTCCGTCCAGAGCAACCGAAATCGCCTCGTGCGCACGACCGGTCATTCCAAGCTCAGACAGTACATGCGCTGCTTGCGTCTGGAGCCCCCGGAAGTCGATTCCCGCCACCCAAGCGTTCTCTGAACCATCCAGAGGCCGGGCGAAGTGGCGTTCGGCTGCGTTGAGAGCCGTTAGGGCCGCAGGACGGTTCCGAGGCGAGCTGGGCGCGCTTGCCAGGCATCGGCTCAAGACTGAGTAGATATAAGACTGCACGCGAGGCGGAACGCGCCCCTTAGTTATATCGAGCGCGTATTCGCAAAGCTGTATCGCATCGTCTGGAGCGCCAGCAGAATTGGCCACATAAGCCATACACGTCAGAATCTCTCCGCCAAGCTGGCGGTCGCCCGCAGCCTGGGCCATGCGCAGCGCCTGAGTGTAGTACCGCTGCGCTAATCCGAGGCTGGCCATGTCATACGCCATCCATCCGGCGAACATGGTCGCCTCTCCGGCCGCAGAGAACAGGCCGCAACCCACTTTCTCGCCGTAACGGCCGCCAAGCAAAGGTGCGACATGACTGTGAAGGAAGTAGACCAGTTGCTCACGGAACCTACCTCCTCCATATTTTGAATCCCAGCGCCAATATTGATGAGCGACTTCCCTGATCATCTTTACGTCACCCAGACTGACTGGGATCGACCCAGTGCGGGATCTACACCTGTCCGGCTCGAAGGGAAGGAAGTTTCGTGCTGGCGCGGTCATGGCGCCTACCGCGACAGCGGAGGACTTTAAGAGATCGCGACGGAACACGTCATGGCTCCACATCAAAGGCGCTACGTCCAGAGTCGTACTGAGGTCGGAATACCAAAGACTCCGTATCTCGATGTCCGCCTCCGCAATATCGAACCCAAGATCCCGATAGGTAAACTCACGGCCCAACTTCTTGCGAAAGACCTCAAGAAGGAGTTCGGGTACCGGATTTCTGGGCTGCTCCCCTGCGATCCAGCGGGATACAGCGGACTTGGAGTAATTCAACGTCTTGCCCGCTAGGTACCCGAGGCGATTGACGGCCTGCGCCAAGGCCGCGTACGAGAGACCGGATGTCTTGATCAAATCGGCCAGGCGCGCGTTCGGGCTGAGCCGTCTCTCGTGAGCCAATCAGAACACCTCACAGCCGCCAACTGGTCTCGATGCGAGCTTACGCGATCAGACTGCACTCTGGCCACGCCTGACGAGGCAACTCACTCGATCAGAACGCTCTTCAGAACGGAAGGTTCACCCAGTCGCTCGCGCGAACTCGGATGGACCTGGCATTCGGCAGGAGTAAGCCGCGAAGGTAGGGCACGGAGCCAGATACCCACCCTTCGGAGGCTGGCGCCAGACGCACCGGCCCAGTTCATGCGGGGGGATGAAAGTTGGTGAGCATGTGTTCCGTGAGCTAAGTCGCGATCTAAACCTAGAGCTCATTGTCCAGCTATGTAAGGAGTTGGCGAAGGCCGGACTGAACGTCGGAATGAGCGACGCGAAGCCGGCGGCCATAGTCCGTCATAGCGATATCGGCCCGTTGTTGATCACGGTAGATGAGACGGGCGAGTACTTCGTTTGGCGTGAGGGCCAATGCAGGCACCCGGTCATTGATCCGGCGGGCGTCGCACGGATCTTCCACAACACATTGTTTCCCGACCGTCCAGAGAGGAACGACTCATGAATCACCATGGAATTTCTGCCGGTCCGGGTTCGCTATGCCCGTTCGATCTACGTCGAGAAGAAAACGAAGGCGGCCCTAACGGTGGTCCTTGGCGGGCGGAGTTCAAACTCCTCTCCCGCTTGTGTCACACCCTGGAGGACGCCGGGGTCGAGCGAGGTTCGCTGTGCACGCGGCTGGCGCTCGTGTCGTTCGGGCCTACGCCTTTGGCGTTCACGGTTGATGCGTCGAGACAGTACTACATGCTCCATGAAGCCAAACGCAGCCGTCCGATCATCGAAGCGGAGGGCATAGCACGGCTGGGAGCGCAGTACCTCGGCATCATTCCGCCAGAGGAAGTCGAGGCATGATGATCTGCGCCGGAAGGTCAGCCGGCCGAGACCCGTCGGGGCTATTGGCCCGGCCGACCAGATCCGACAGACCCCAGAAGAAGTCGAGGGACGCCCGATGCCGGGAAGAGGCCCAGCGAATTCAGGAGCGAAACCGTCGCTGGGTGGTGATGTGGTCCGCCTGGCATCAGACGTTCACCGCGTTCGGCTGCTTCGCTCCTGATCGACTCGTGCTGGATGAGCCAACCTCTGCTGAGCTGCTGGATGCGATGCGGCAGGCCGAACTCCACCACACCCCCACACTCATCGACAGTTTCAAGCCCATTCACCGTGACGCGACTTCGGTTAGACCGTTCACACCTGAATTGATCCCGTGACCGGAAAGAGCTACACCTCCCATGCGCCCTGATTCTTATTCCACGCCAGCATTCAGTGCTATCAAGGCAGCCCCGGCGCGGGTCTATGACTTCTATCTGGGCGGCAAGGACAACTTCGCCGCCGATCGTGAGGCCGGAAAGAAGGTCATCGATGCATTTCCCGCAGCGCCACGGCTAGCGCGGGCGAACCGTGGTTTCTCGCTGCGCGCCGTACGGGACTGTGTCGAGGCCGGCGTTGAGCAGATCATCGACCTGGGCACGGGAATCCCCACCTCACCCAACGTCGCTGAGATCGCCTGCGCCGCCAATCCGCACGTACGCGTGATCGGAGTGGACAACGACCCTGTGGTCTTGAGCCACCAACGCGCGGCAGTGTCCCGCGGCGGCTACACGATCATCGAAGGCGATATACGACGACCCTGGTCGATCCTGGCCGACCCGGGGTTCAACGACGTCATCGACCTATCGCAACCGGTCCTGGTGCTGTGCACAGCGGTCCTGCACTTCATCACCGAGGCCGAGGAACCGCAGCGGATCATCACCGCCTTCACCGACGCCATAGCGGCCGGAAGCTTCCTCGCCCTGTCGGCAGTGACCTCCAGCGACACCGACCCCACTCTGATCGCCCAGATCCGAGACGCCTACAAGGACGCGACCGCGCCGGTGATTTTCCGGACCGCCGAGCACATCACGTCCTGGTTCGCCGGGCTGGAACTCCTTCAGCCCGGCGTGGCCAGCGTCACGCAGTGGCCAGGCCGCATCGGGCTCCCCACGACCCTACGCATCCTCGGCGGGATCGCCCGCAAACCGCCACTACGCCGCCCCTGACAGCACGTCGTATGTCTCCCTCTCCTCAAAATTCGAGTTAGAACGGCCCCCTCGTGCCTTACCCCGGCTCCTCACCCGAAGACGACCTGCTCCGGCCACGTGAAGTCGCCGAACTGTTCGGCGTACGCACCACCACCATCGCCCGTTGGGCACGCGACGGAGTCCTCTCCGCTCTCGCAACGCCCGGCGGGCACCGCCGCTACCGTCGAAGCGAGATCATCGCCGTACTGAACTCCGAACCCACCGATTCAGGTGAACAGCAGCAACGCGAGCAGGACGCCGTACGCCTGTACGAACAAGGCTGGTCGATTCGACGCGTCGCCGAGCAGTTCGAAGTCAGCTACGGAACGATGCGCCGGTTCCTCATGAAGAACACGACCGTGAGAGGTCGCGGAGGCGCATGTCGTTGAACCGAGACCCCAGGATGTGTCCCTGCCGCGAAGACGCTCCATCAACTCAGCGGATGAGTCCTCTCGTGCTGTGAGAGAATTCGCGCATGGGCGAGCCTGATCCGCAGAATCCCCCGTTCAAGGCCATCGTTGACGACATCCAAGGCAAGATCAAGCTCGGAGAGCTGGCCACAGATGCTCAGTTGCCCAGCCTCCAGGAGCTGAGCGAGCAGTGGGGTTGCCCGTCGGCCACGGTCCGACGAGCGTTGATCGCCCTCCGCAGCTTGGGACTAATCCGCTTTGTAAATGGCCAAGATGCGTTTGTTGTGAAAGATCCGCCACTTGTCCGGGTACATTGGGATCGATTCCAGCGTCGCCATGACGGCCGACCGACATATCGGCAGGAGTCCGCGCGCGCAGGCATGGAGCTGCATGTCGAGCACGAGACGGAGCGCGCAGAGGCGCCCGCGGAGGTAGCGGAGCGGCTCGGGATCAACGAGGGCGATCCAGTGACCGAGACCTCTTATGCGATCAGCATGGGAGGCGAACCGGTCTCGTTCAGCGTCGCGTGGGAACCGCTGTCGATCACCGAGGGTACGGCCATCGAGTCGCCACACGACGGGCCACACAGCGGCAAGGGAATCGTCCCACGCTTTGATGCGATCGGGATCCGCGTTGATGCGGAAGAAGAGTTTCTCAAGGTCCGGATGCCTCTTCCTCATGAGGCGATTCGTCTCGGCATCGAATCCGACACCCCTGTGGTCCAGATCTGGCAGACGTTTTGGGCGGGAGACGTTCCCGTAGAGGTTGCCAAGATCCTCTATCGCGCTGACCGGTACGAATTCCAGTATCGGACTGAAATCGGCTAACGCGGAGAGCGTTCTACGGCGCCTCGACCCGTCCACAGTCGAAGATGCGGCCGCACGCCTGGCACTGGCGACAGCCGATCTCTTCACCGAACTCGATCACCGAAGTCGTCCCTATCTCGGATGATCCGCACTCTGGACAAAGTACTTGCGGTTCAGTTCCCTCAGTCATTGGCGAATCTCCAGATCAAGGCGTGTGTTGTCCGCTGGCCAGACAGTGATCGTGTAGTCGATCGGCCGTGTTCCCTCTTGTCCGTCAAGGGGTCCGGTCGCCTGGGTGACATCGACTCGTACCAGCACACACGACGTAGGAGTGAGGCCAAGCATCGCCGCTTCTGCGTCGTTAGGGTGACGCGCGGTCACGTAACTTTCGATCACCTTGACGTCGAGTTCACGAGCGTGCGCTAGGGCCGATTGCCACGACTCTTCAATCAGGTCCGGCTCGGCAAGTCGTGTTCCCTCCACGAACGCCGGGGCAATGTAACTGACTCGCAATTGCGACGGAACGCCGTGCGCATCCACTGTGAGACGACGACGCACAATCAAGGGAACAGTCGGATCGGGCAAGCGCAGCGCTAGCGCTACCTCGGCAGGAGCCGCTTCACTGCGAACATCTATACCTGGCGGTTGTCCAGGCACAGCGCCGTCTACGGGGATACGTACCGCGGTACGAACGATTACGGTTCCGCTCACGGCGTGCGTGCCCGCTCGTGGCCCCACGTCTAGGGCCGCCGGGGGGACGTCTACCCGTCCGGCATTCGGGCCTTCCGAGACATGGCCGCGCGTTCCCTCGGAACGGGCGTAGCCAGCGCTGACGAGTTCCGCTAGAGCCTTGCGCGCCGTGGTGGTGCTGACGGTCAACTTCGCCGTCAGTTCGCGTACGGACGGCAGGAGCGCGCCGGCCGGGTAAGCGCCCGACTCGATCTCTGCAATGAGTTGATCACGAACCGTCTCCCACAGGGACGGTTCCTTCTTCGCGCCCGTGGTGCTCTCGTCGCCGCTTGGCGATGTGGCCCCAGCCATGGTCTCTCCGCTCCTTCACCTGCGCGGACCCGCGCCTTTCCGCACTGTAGCGCGCACACGTGTGTACGTCCAACCGTACACGCACGGCTGTGCGCGTTCAGGTTAACGCGCGAAGATGTGTGCGAACGTCTTGACGCGCACAGCTGTGCGCGCACACTATGGAGAGGCGCCGCCCCCGGAAGGCGCACTACCGAAGGAGTGATCTTCATGCCCCACACCGACGACCCCCAGCGCCTGCACTTGATCGCGGGTCTTCGTGCCCTCGCGGGCTGGTTGGAGGCAAATCCCCTTGCCCCCGTCCCCCTCGGCGCCGACCTGTACGTGTTCCCGAGCGGTACAGACAAGGCCAAGTGCGCCGAGGTGGACCGCTTCGCCGCTCTGTTCGGTGCCGAGATCGACACCGAATCGCTGGGCCACGGCCACTACTCGATGCGCCGCCACTTCGGACCCGTGACGTACTCGATCACCGCGATCAGCAACGACTGCCGCGCCCGGCATAAGGCCGCGCAGACCTACGCCGACGCCGTCACCCCCGACACGTCCTCACAGGAGGTGTGAGCGATGACCATCACCGGATGCCTCGTGATGCTCCTGGCCGTCTTCCTGGCCGGTGGCGCGGCCGGCGCGTTCGTGACGTTGCTTGTCGGCATCCACACCGAGGAACGCCGGCTGAGCCTGACCACTACCGCCCGGACCCCGGCCACGTCGGCGACCCGCCGATGCCTCGGCGTCACGGTCCGAACCCAGACCCCGGACGAGACCCCCGACCGCCACAGCCTGACGAGGTGAGTATGCGCATTCCCAAGGACATCCGACGTGACGCCTGCCTGTGCGGCGCGCGTACCGAAGCCGCCGCCCGCCGGTGCCGTAAGTGCCGGTACCGCGCCCGCTGGCGCCGCCGCAAGTTCATCAACGACATCTGAGAGGACATCCGATGCCCACGACCGACACCGTTCCGGCTTCGGTACCGACCGCCGTCCCGAAGCCACCCCCGCAGGAGCCGGTACGGGACTGGTGGGTCCTGATCGGCATGACCATCGCCGCCGCTTCTGCCGCAGTCGCAAGCTTCTCCGGCCTCTACGGGCTGGCCACCCTCACCGGCTGGCCCGTACGGCTGGCGTGGTTGCTCCCACTCACCCTCGACGCACACGCGATGACCTCGGCACGCGTTTGGCTGGCGAGTACAACCCGTTCGTCCGCCGCGCGTCGCTTCGCCCGATCCAACGCTCTCGGCGCCATCGGGATGAGCATCACCGGCAACGCGACCTACCACGCCATCGGTACCGGTCTGATCAACATGACGTGGCCGATCGTCGTACTCGTCGGCGCCGTACCGGCCGCCGTCCTCGGGCTCACGGCTCATCTCCACGCGCTCCGCAGCAGGACCGATGCCGCTCACAACGACAAGGACGGGGGTGAGGACGAACCGCAGAACGTCCGCGAACCGGCGAGCCGCCGTCCCGCGCGCAGGCGCCGCTCCCGGTATCGCACGGAGGACGACCTACTAGCCGCCGCTCGTACCGCATCCGCTCGGTACCAAGAAATTCACGGAAAGCCGATCACTCGGGACGCGCTCAGGACCGAACTACGGATCAGCACTCCGCGCGCCACCGAACTCCGCCGGCGCCTCCAGGTCCCGGAGACCGCCACACCCGACGAGACCGGCAAAACCGACGGCCAGTGAGCGCTAGTCCCCTGCCCAGCCGACGCGGAAAGGAGGTGAGGCAACTCGTGACCGTCTCCATCCCGCTCATCGCCATCCTCGGCGCGATCGTCTGGATCGCCTGGCGCTACATGGGTCTGCGTGCCTGGCACATCGCCGTGTGCCTGCTCTTCGGGTTCTTCCTGGCAGCGACCAGCGCAGCACCACAGATCCGCCAACTCGTCACCGCCATCGTCCGAAGCCTCTCCCAGTAGTGACCCGAAAGAGGTGATGCCTAGTGCCCAACGCTCCACAGCACGTCAGGATCGACATCCAGGAGGTTCGTCACCGCAACCGCACCGCGAAAGCGATCCTCGCCAACCTGTCCGACTCGATCCCCCACCTCACGAACCTCCTGCACTACCTGAACATCGCGATCGATGACGTTCCCTTCCTCGTCTTCGAGGTCAAGCGGCTCGCATCCGAGGTAGCGGCAACCCGCCTGAACCTCGCGAACCTCGTCGCCGCCGCGCACGCCACGCTCAACTCCCACCGTGACGAAGAACCCGATCCCCTCTACTACCTCCGCGACGAACTCAGCGCCCAAGGCTTCCTGCCCCCGAGCGAAGGAGGCCGCGTCTGATGCGAACCCATCAGATGCGGCGGCACACCCGGAAGATGAGGCGCGCCGGGCTTCAGCCCATGATCGTCATCAATGACGGCGACCAGCTTCCCGACCTGGTCATCGTCCTCATCGGCCGTTGGCTGTGGCGGTACCGCTCCGAACTCGTCCCGCTCTATCTGACCCTCGGCACCTTGGCCGCCGGGTGGCTGCTGCACACCACGCATCCGCACGCGTGGCCGCTTCTCCTCATACTCTCCACGGTCGCCGGCTCGGCACTCACCGGTCTCGGCCACCGCGTCGGCCTGGCACGCCGCAGCGAACGCCTTTATGCCACCGCGGTGGCCATGGCCGCAGGCTCCTGGTGCGCCGCCGCGACCGCGTTCGGACCGCTGTCACCGCCCATGCCCCGCCTGCTGCTCGGGGCGTTGATCCTGGCGGTTCCCTGGTGGGCGCATCGTCGCCGACGCTCCCGAGTCAGCGTGGAACGCAAGCTCGCGGCCTGGCCCGAAGTCGCCGACTCGATCGGCCTGGCAGGCTCACGGGTCCTGTCGGCGGTCGTCGACGCCTGGGGCTACACCGCCCGCATGGCGCTCCGCAGAGGCCACACGGTTGCCGACGCGATCGCCAAGCTTCCCGCGATCGAATCCGCGCTCGGTACCCGACCCGGAGCCGTACGGATCGAAGCCGACACCGCCCGCGCGGACCACTTCCTCATGCGTGTCCTGCACACCGACCCGCATTCACGACCCGTCCCGTGGCAGGCGTCCGACGTTCGGACCATCACGCGCCCGATCCCACTGGGGGTGTTCGAGGACGCCACACCCGCCACCGTCCTCCTGCTACGCAGGCACGCCCTCATCGGCGGTGTCGTCGGGTCGGGCAAGTCCGGTGTCCTCAACGTCATCCTCGCCGCGCTCGCGGCCTGTCACGACGTGGTGATCTGGGGCATCGACCTCAAGGGCGGCATGGAACTCCGCCCCTGGACCAAGGCACTCGGGCGGCTCGCCACCACGCCCGAACAGGCCACTAACCTCCTCCGCGACGCCGTCGCCGAACTGGACCGGCGCGCGGACGAGTCCGGCCACGACGGCGCACGGGTATGGGAGCCCACGACCCGCCGGCCAGCGCTGGTCATCGTCATCGACGAGTACGCCGAACTACCAGAAGACGCGATGACCTATGCGGACTCGATCGCCAGACGCGGACGCGCCGTCGCCGTGACCCTTCTCGCCGCCACCCAACGCCCCACGCAGAAAGCCATGGGGCACGGGGCGACCCGCTCACAGATGGACGTACGCATCTGCCTGCGCGTACGAGAGCGCCGCGACGTCGACCTGGTCCTTGGGCAGGGCATGTACAACGCCGGTTGGCATGCTCACACCCTCGACGCTCCCGGCAAGCTCCTCATCTCCGCGCCCGAACACCCACACCCCAAACGCGCCCGCGCGTACCTCATCACCGACAACGACGTCGCGGCCACAGCGCACGCACACGGCGCCACACGGCCGGTACTCAACCCACCGCAGCCACCAGCCGAAGAAGAGCCACACAACGCTGTTCCGCATCCCTCGCCGACCTCACAGCCAACGGCCGAAGAGCGACTCTGGCGCGCTCTCCTCACAGCGCCGGAGAACGGCGTCTCGGTCGACGCGCTGATGAATGAATCGGGCAAGAGCCGACGATGGGTCTACTACCGGCTCAAGGAACACGCCAAGGCCGGCCGCGCCGTCCAGATCGTACGCGGCCAGTGGTGCGCCAACCTCAACGCTTCGTGACCGAACGACGGTCGTGCAACGTGCAAACCTCGCACGCGCCTGCGTGTATAGGGCACGTTTGCACGCGTGCACGTTGCACGACCGCCTGCCTCGCCGACCACACACAGTGACGAGCCGAGGAGGTGACGCGCGTGACCAGACGCATCCGCATTCACGGCAAGCAGCGCACCACCATCAACGAAGAGAGGCTCACGCAGGCACTGCTTCTCATCGCCGCCGAACTCCACGAAGCGTGTTCCGAAAACGGAACAGGCGGAGTAGCGTGATGGCTCCACATACAGCGGAGGTGCCCATGCCACCCGACGCGTCTACCGGCCCCGCACTGGGCCAGCGTCTTGACGAGGCACGAGGCCGAGCGGGCTACAACATGCGCAGGCTCGCCGAGGTGACAGGCATCCCCATGACCTCTATCCACCGGCTCATCAAAGGCGAGATCGCCGAACCGTCCCCGACGACTCTCGTGCGCCTGGCCGAGGCATTGGATCTCAGCCCGAGCGAGCTGTTCACACTCGCAGGCCTCCCCTACCCCGACCTTGACGACCTCCTCCGCAACCAATACGGCCTGCCTGAAGAGGCCATCACCGAGATCCACGCCATCATCGCCGAGCACGCGAACAAGGAGCGATGACGATGCCGCCACAGCACGAACGTAAGCGGGCAGTCCTCTACCTGCGCGTCTCCTCATGGGGCCAGGTGAACACCGACTACGACCCCGAAGGCATCTCACTCCCCGCACAGCGTAAGGCCGGCCAGCAACGAGCCGCCGAACTCGGCGCGGACATCGTTGACGAGTACATCGAACCGGGTCGCAGCGCCACCACCGTGGAATCCCGTCCGGTGTTCCGGGAGATGATGGCCCGGATCAAGGCTGAGCGGGACATCGACTACGTAATCGTCTACGCCCGCTCCCGGATGCACCGCAACACCATCGACGCGGCCATCACCAAACGCGACCTACGCGCCGCCGGCGCGGTCCTCGTCTCGGTCACCGACTACACCGAGGACTCCCCGATTGGCGATCTCGTCGGCACGGTTCTCGACGCCGTCAACGAATACCAATCACGCGCGTCCGGCGCCGACATCGCCTACAAGATGGGCCAGAAAGTCATCAACGGCGGTTCGGTCGGACGCGCGCCCATCGGCTACCTCAACGTCCGAGAGCGATTCGAAGGACGGGAAGTCCGCACGATCGCCATAGACCCCGTACGCGGCCCTCTCATTCGCATGGCATTCGAGCTGTACGCGACGGGAACGTACGGCTTCCACGACCTCATCAAAGCTCTAACCGACGCCGGACTCAGGACCAAGCCGAACAAGCGCTATCCGGCCGGTACCCCCATCTCGCTCCACACCATCGGCAAGCTCCTGCGCGACCGCTACTACCTCGGCTACGTCACCCACAAAGGCGTCGAATACAGGGGTCGCCACGAGCCGCTAATCGATCAGGCGCTCTTCGACCGCGTCCAAGAAATCCTCGACGGCCAACGCGGCGGCGGCACGCGCGCCCGTACGCACAACCACTACCTCAAGGGCACCGTCTGGTGTCACCGCTGCAAACGACGCCTGATCATCATGCGCGGCAAGGGCAAACGCGGCAACGTGTACTTCTACTACATCTGCCGGGGCCGGCAGAACCACACGTGCGACCTCCCCTACATGCCCGTGGCCAACGTCGAAGAGGCCGTCGCCGACCACTACACCACCGTGGCACTCCCCGCCGACCTGCGCGAGCGTATCCACAAGGGTGTGGATAGCGCACTCAGCGCCACCGCCACGACCAACGCCGAACTCATCGACGGCATCAAGCAGCAGATCACCAAGCTCGACAGCCAGGAAGATCAGTACCTCGACCTGATCGGCGATCCCGACTGGCCCAAAGACAAGATCGCCGAACGCCTCCGCAAGATCCGCGACGAACGCGCCCGACTGGAGCACAAGATCGAACAGGCGGACCGCCCCGACCTGGAGGCCGGCGCCAACGCCCTCCGTACCGTCCTGGAACTGCTCGAACGGCCCGACAAGCTCTACCGGCTCACCAGCGAACGAGGACGCAGGACCCTCAACCAGGCGATCTTCACGCGGCTCTACGTCGACGCCGACGACGCACCCGCACGCGTACACGACGACGAGCCGACGGACCCGTTCGCGCCGCTCATCGCCGTGCACCGGGCCGAACAACGCGAAAGCGGCGGCGCCGCTCACCTGAGCGACACCACCGCCAATACAACTACGGCCCTACTCGCCACCGCCCTGACGGGCGGGTGTTCGAGTAAGGCCGCTTGGGTGGAGGTGGCGGGAATCGAACCCGCGTCCTTCGGTACCAAGACAGGGCTTCTCCGGGCGCAGCCTGCTTGGCGTTTTCTCGGCCCCGGCGCTCACGCAGGCGTGTCGCCGACGGGCTCAGCCGCTGTTTGGTTTCCCTGTCGTTCCCGCGGCCGGAACTACAGGTTGAGTCTCCTTACGATGCCAGATCCCGGGCCGGAGACACTCCCGGGCTGACAGAGTTCGCTACCTAACCTCAGGCGGCGAGGGCGAACTCAGTGCGCTTAGAGTTGGCACTTGTTGTTTTGCGGTCACAGGATTTACGAGGTTACAACCGCAACCCTCGGCCCGCTTCCCCATGTCTCGACATACCGAAGTCGAAACCGATCACCCCCATGTTCAGTTGTCAACGGGCGCCGAAGCACCCACCACACCGACCGTACACGTACAACACACACCACGCCAACGCGATTCCCGCCACGAGACGATCGGCTCTGGACGATGCGCGGCGGCCGGCCTATGGGGCGCCTGTGACCGGCGAGAAAGGATGAGAACCCCCGTGGGCGTGGACTAGGCACACCCACGGGGGCGACCGGCAGGGTCGGGCCGGTCCGGACGGCAGAGCCTCCCCCGAGACGAGGCTCTGGTCTCATCACGGCGACTGAGTCCGCAACCCCCCAAGCGGTGTCTCAGTCATCTGTTAAGACGTCGGTGACCGCCGCGAAGGTTGTGTCCGATGAGTCAAGAGATCATAAAGTCGCCGACGCCCCGGCCGGCACGGGGGATCAGCCCGGTACGGCCCGCAGGAACCTCGCCGCGACCGCCGCCGCGTTGACCTTTCCCTCGACCGCCAGCGCGAAGGCCACGTTGCCGCGGAAGCCCACGAACCACGAGACCGTCTTACCCGAGCCGTACGGCACCTGGGCGACCACGCCGCTGACCGTGCCCTTGTTGCCCGCCGTCTTCGCCGCGTGGGCCGCGCCGGAGGTGACCGAGCCGCGCAGCAACGGCTGGAGCGTCGAGATCGAGTCCGAGTCGAGCGATCGTGGCTGGATCGGCTGGGCGGGCGCCGGGTCCTTGACCAGGCTCGGCGGCCGCCAGGTGCCGCTTCCCACCGTCGAGGCGGCCAGGGCCATCGCCAGGGGGCTCGCTTCGATGCGGCCCTGGCCGACCATCTCCGCGGCGCGCTCGGCCTCGTTCCTCGGCGGCGGCACGCTGCCCGAGAACGCCGGCAGCGCGATGTTCCACGGCACGCCGATGCCGAAGCGGGCAGCGCTCGTGCGCAGGTCCTGATAGCTCAGTGAGCCGTAGAGCGAGGCGAAGGCCGTGGGGCAGGAGCGCATGAAGTTGCTCTGGAGCGTCTTGCCGCGCGGGGACGAGCTGTGGAACACCTGGTCGCCCACCTTGTACGTGGGCGGGCAGGCCACGGCGGCGTTCATCTTCTGGTGGTAGCCCAGCAGCGCCTGCGTGGTGATCATGCTGAAGGTCATGCCCGGTGGGTAGTGGCCCTCGAAGGCCTGGTTCTTGCCGTCGGTCAGATGGTTGGCGGCGGCCAGCACATCGCCGGTCTGCTGGTGTACGACGGCCAGCGACGCGGGCTGGCGCAGCCCCTTCAGGGCGTTCTCCGCCGCCTCCTGCACCCGCCGGTCCACCGTCGTCCGTACCGGCTGGCTCTGCGCGCCCGGCAGCTCGTACAGCACCTGGCTGGACGATCCCGACGGGGTCTGGGCCACCACCTTCACGGTCGGGGTGCCGGCCAGGCGCCGCTGGTCGAGCACCTGGAGACCGGAGATGCCGATCGTGTCGCCCGGCTGGTACGGCGCGCCGACCTGCTGGAGGCGCTCGGCCGTGGCCGGGCCGAGCTGGCCCACGACGTCACCGGCGACCGCGGGTGCGAGCGGCAGATACCGCGTACGGGCCTGCACGCCGGGTACCTGCACGAGCTTGGCGGCCTCCGCGGCCTGGGCGGGCAGCTGGAGCGTCACCAGCGGCAGGAACTCATGCGGCGGCGCGGAGCGTACGCGCCCGAGGACGCGGTCCTTGTCCAGGTCGGTGATCGACGCCAGCTTCGCGAGAGTGGCGTCCGGCCTGGCCAGCTGGCCCGGCAGCACGCCGAAGACCTCCACCTTGACCTTCTTGGTCAGCGACTGGCCCTTGGAGTCCTGGACGTACGCCCGCTGCGGGGTCTCGGTGACGACGGCGAGCCGCTCGCCCTTGCCGAGCTTCGGATGGATGATCGACGGGCTCCACACGACCTTCCACTGGCCGCCCGAGCGGTGCAGGTGCATCTGGCTGCCGTAGTCCCAGGGCTTTCCGTTGTCGCCGAGGTCGATCCTGACCTCGAACTGGGCCGTGGCATCGTCGCCGTCCTTGTGCACATGGCCGAGCGCGAGGTGCAGCGAGGCGAGGTCGAGCTGGCCCGGCAGCGCCTCGAGCGCGCCGGCGACCGTCTTGCGGTCGCCGTTGGTCTGCTTGGCGGCGCCGGAGTAGTCGCCGTTCTGCCAGGCCACCAGGAAGTTGCGCACCGTGGGCAGCGGCGAGGGCTCGGCGAACATCCGGCAGCCGGAGACCGCCAGCAGCATCCCGGTCATGGCCGCCAGCGCTCCCCGGAACCGTCGCATGACCACCCTCAGCGCCTCTTCAGCCGTGCCGCGAGGGCGCGCTGCATCTCTCGATCGGCATCCCGTTTCGCGATGGCCTGCCGCTTGTCGTACGAGCGCTTGCCGCGCGCCACCGCGATCTCGACCTTGGCCTTTCCGTCCTTGAAGTACAAGGACAACGGGATGATGGTGCGCCCGGACTCGGTCGTCGCGCCGCTCAGCTTGCCGATCTCCCGCCGGTGCAGCAGGAGCTTACGTGGCCTCCTCGCGGCGTGGTTGGTCCACGTCCCCATCGTGTACTCGGGAATGTGGACGCCCTCGAGCCAGACCTCACCGTCGCGGATGTGCGCGAATCCGTCGGTCAGGTTGGCCCGGCCGGCCCGCAGTGACTTCACCTCGGTGCCGGTGAGTACGAGGCCTGCCTCGTAGGTGTCCTCTATGTGGTAGTCGTGGCGCGCGCGCTTGTTCTGCGCGATGAGCTTGCGCCCCTGTTCGCGTGGCACTGGAACTCAGCCTCGGTCCTTCTCCCCGTACGGACGGTCGCGGTCGGCCGCGACATCGGGATCGGCCACGCTCCCCGCCGACGCCGGCGGGACCGGTACCGATCCCCTCCCGAAGGTACGCGATCTGGCGATCACCGTGCGATCGTGACTCAGATCTTGAGGTAGCGGCGGAGGGTGAGGAAGGACGCCAGCGCGCAGAGGACCACGCCGAAGCACACCGCGAACACGATGACCTCCGCGACGGCGAACCAGTCGAGTGGGGTGGCGAACTGGAGGTTCTTCGTCAATCGTCCTAGCAGGAACACCTTGGAGAAGCCCAGCAGGATGGCCGCGAAGGCACCGCCGATCAGGCCCGCGATGGCGCCTTCGAGGACGAACGGCAGCTGGATGTAGAGGTTGGAGGCCCCTACCAGCCGCATGATGCCCGTCTCGCGCCGGCGGTTGAAGGCCGAGAGGCGGATGGTGTTGGCGACCAGCAGCACGGCCGCGATGACCTGGATCGCCGCGATGATCAGCGCTGCCCACTGGAGGCCGCCGAGGATCTTGAAGAACCTCTCCAGGATCGCCCGCTCGTTGATCACCTGGTCGACGCCCGGGCGGTTCTGCATCTGCGCGACCACCGCGGCGTACTGCTTGGGGTCCTTCAGCTTCACCCGGAAGGAGTCGGGGATGTCGCCGAGCTGGATGGTCTCGGAGAAGCCCGGGGTGTTGGAGAAGCGTTCCTTGGCGCGCTGGTACGCCTGCTGCTGGGTCTCCTGGGTGACCTTGGCCACCTGAGGCATCGATTCCAGCTGCGACTTGATCTGGTTCTTCGCGTCCTGGGTCGGCTCGGTCTTGTGGCACTGCGGGTTGGCGCTCAGCTTGTTGCAGAGGTAGACCGAGACCTCGACCTTGTCCGACCAGTAGTTGTTCGACTTGTCGACCTGCATCTTGAGCAGGACGCCGGTGCCGAACAGCGCCATGGCGATCGCGACGGTGACGACGAGCGCGATGGTCATCGTGAGGTTCCTGCGGAGACCGATCCAGATCTCCTGAAGAACGAACTGTGCGCGCATGCCTCGCTGTCCTTGGTCGTCCGTTATGGGCCGATATAGGGGAGCCTCGATCTCCCAACGGAGGCTAGAGGCTACACGCCTCCGTACGCCTGGCCGTACACGCCACGGGACTGGTCACGGACCACACGCCCGTCTTCGAGCTCCACGACCCGCTTGCGGAAGGCGTCCACGATGGCCGCGTCGTGCGTGGCCATCACCACCGTGGTGCCGGTGCGGTTGATCCGGTCGAGCACCTTCATGATGCCGATGCTGGTCGCCGGGTCGATGTTGCCCGTGGGCTCGTCGGCGAGCAGGATCATCGGGCGGTTGACGAACGCCCGTGCGATCGCCACGCGCTGCTGCTCACCACCCGACAGCTCGTCCGGCATGCGGTGCGCCTTGCCCTCGAGGCCGACGAGGTCGATCACCTCGGGGACGACCTTGCGGATGAACCGCCGGGGCTTGCCGATGACCTCCAGCGCGAAGGCGACGTTCTCGTAGACGTTCTTGTTCGGCAGCAGCCGGAAGTCCTGGAACACGCAGCCGATGCGGCGGCGCAGGTGGGGGACCTTCCAGTTGGTGAGCTTGTTCAGCTCCTTGCCGGCGACGTGAATGCCGCCCTGCGTTGGCCGCTCCTCCTTGAGGATCAGGCGCAGGAACGTCGACTTGCCGGACCCGGAGGGACCCACGAGAAAGACGAACTCACCCTTCTCGACGGCCACGTTGACACCCTGCAGGGCCGGCCGGCTCTGGCGCGAGTAGACCTTGGTGACGTTATCAAAGTGGATCACGGCTGCATCACGACGTGTCAGTCTAGGGGGTGGGGGACGGAGGCGGCTGAACTTTCGTGGGACAGGCGCCCCGCGAGGGCCTCGCGGCTCGGGGGCCGATTGGCCAAGCAGCAGTCTAAGGGGGACACTGGCATGAAACGTCCAACTTGGGTACACCCATAGGTGCAACCGAGCATCACATGGCCCGACCAACGTGGAGAGGAGCCAGATGAGCTGCGAACATCTGATCTGTGCTCGGTGCGCGGGACCCGTCGTCGAGGGGCGCTGCCCCACCTGTAGAGCCGCACGTGCGGAGGTCCACTACCCCGGGACGTTCGGCATCTCCCCGGTGCTGATCGGCGCCCTGATCCTCGCGCTGACCCTTCTGATCGCGCTGAAGTTCGGGCTGAGCTAGCTTGAGCTCTCGCCGGCCTCCTGGCGGCGCATCCAGCGGATCTCGGCCTCGATGAACTCATCGATGTCACCGTCGAGCACGGCCGTGGGATTGCCCGCCTCGACACCGGTACGCAGGTCCTTGACGATCTGATACGGGTGCAGCACGTAGTTGCGGATCTGAGTGCCCCACGAGCTGGTCGACTCACCGCGCAGCTCGTTCATCCGCTCGGCCTCCTCCTGGCGCTTGCGCTCGAGGAGCTTGGCCTGGAGCACCGTCATGGCGGTGGCGCGGTTCTGCAGCTGGCTGCGTTCGTTCTGGCAGGACACCACGATGCCGGTGGGCAGGTGCGTGATGCGCACCGCGCTGTCGGTGGTGTTGACGCCCTGGCCGCCCGGCCCGCTGGAGCGGTAGACGTCGACCCTGATGTCGTCTTCGGGGATGTCGACGTGGTCGGTCTGCTCCACCACCGGTACGACGTCGACGCCGGTGAACGAGGTCTGCCGACGCCCCTGGTTGTCGTAGGGCGAGATGCGCACCATGCGGTGGGTGCCGTGCTCGCCGCGCAGCGTGCCGTACGCGTAGGGGGCCTTGACCGTGAACGTCGTCGACTTGATGCCGGCCTCTTCGGCGTAGGAGGTGTCGTAGATCTCGGTCGGGTAGCCGTGCCGCTCGGCCCAGCGGAGATACATCCGCTGCACCATCTGGGCGAAGTCGGCCGCGTCGACGCCGCCGGCCTGGGAGTTGATCGTGATGAGCGCCTCGCGGGCGTCGTACTCCCCCGACATCAGGGTGCGGACCTCGAGCTGCTCGACCTCCTTGCGGAGGGCTCCCAGCTCGCGTTCCGCCTCGCCGCGGGTGTCGTCGTCACCCTCTTCGGCGGCCAGCTCCAGCAGCACGCCGGCGTCGTCCAGCCGACCCCGCAGGCCCTCGACCTTCCCGAGCTCGCCTTCGAGGTAGGACAGCCGCCGGGTCACCTGCTGCGCCCGCTCCTGGTCGTTCCACAGGTCGGGGTCGGCAGCCTGCTCACGGAGCTCGCCGATGTCACGGCGCATGCCCTCGAGGTCGAGCACCGCCTCGATGCCCTCCAGCATCGCGCCGAGCTCTTTCATCTCTTCTGACGGGTCGATGGCTGCCACGATCAAAAGCCTACCTGGGGCCGGGTCCGCGAGGTACGCGAGCCGCCGCCTGATCGGGCTCGCGTTCGGGCACTGGGATTCGCCTGGCATACTCTGCCCCACATCGGTAACACATGATCGGCCGGGGAGCATGAGGACAGCGGTTGCGTCGGCTCTGGCGACGGCGGTGGCCCTCGCCGCGCTGACGGGGTGCTCGGGCGGCTCGCACGAGCAGGCCCGCACCAAGCCTGTGGCGGCGGAGTCCAGCCCCGACACCTCTCCCCCTCCCGTGCCGCTGACTCCCGAGGTGGCCAAGAAGGCGTTCCAGTCGTTCGTCATCAACGAGGACGTCGCACGGGCCAGCGGCGACGAAAGGCTGGCCCTGTGGTGGACCAGCGAGGGGCAGTCGCAGCTGACGGCGGCGGCGTTCCGCCGGGCGATGACGGCCGGCGACCCGGTGCCGCGCTACCGGTACGGCACCCCGACGCTGTACGTCCCGCGGCTGAAACCGGAGGGACAGCAGTGGTTCGTGGCGAGCGTGCGGCGCAGCCTGGCCAACGGTAAGAGCCCCCACACCGTGCTGATGGGGTTCGTCAAGAGCAAGCCGACCATGCGGTGGCGCCTCAGCCTGGCCACGCTGCTGGACAAGAAGCAGAAGCCACCGAAGATCGCGGTCGATGACCAGGGGTACGCCAAGCCGCTGGCGACGTTCGACACCGGCCTGCTGATCCCGCCACGGGACGTGCCCTCCATCCAGGCCACGCTCGCCGAGGAGGGCCCGGGCAACGTCGCGGCCAAGGTCATGGCGACCGGCAAGCACACCACGAGCTACTACATCTCCGACCAGAAGGCCACCAAGCCGAAGAAGGGCTCGGGGCTGAAGGTCGACACGGTGTACGCCACGACGTCGTTCCCGATCTTCCCGCTGGCCACGACCGACGGGGGCGGCATCGTCCTGTACGCGCTGAGCCGCGACGCCGTGTCGACCAAGCCCAAGAAGAAGCCCGGTCACGTGCCGATCCCCAAGGACGCGGCGCCGTTCGTCGCGTCGGACCTCGTGCACAACGAGCTGGACGTGACCCAGACGCTGCAGTTCGCCACGCTGGTGCCGCCCGCGCCCAAGAAGGACACGACGAGCACGGAGAAGGCCGTGATCATCGCCGCCGACGGCGGCACGATCAAGGCGAGCGTGCCCACCAAGTGAGCGAGGGGGTGCCCCTCGGCCGTACGAGGGGCCGCCCCCGCGGGGTCGCGTGGTCCGCATGAGGGACACCGGCTACGACGTCGTGGCCTGCACGGCCTTGCGGTAGGTGCCGATCACCTGGGTGTCGCCGTGATCGGGCACGACCGCGAGGTACTGGATGAGCGCGGTGGAGCTGAGGTGGTGACCCACCCGCCCCGTGACCAGCCCGGCGAGGTCGCCGTTGGTGTTGACCGTGCCGGGGTCGACCATGTCGTAGCGCTCGCTCTGGCGGATGACGTACCAGACCAGGGCGCCGCCGCCCGTGGTCCGCAGGGCGTAGATGCGCTGCCCGTCGGGCGCGAAGTCGGAGGTCAGGGTCACGCCGCGCTTCTGCAGCTCGGCCTGGACCCTGGTCAGCGCGTCGCGGGAGTCGGAGGTGTACGGCCCGGGCGCCATGCCGCCGGCCCCGGTGGACAGCGTCGCGGCGTGCGCGCCGGCCACCCTGCGGGGCTGGAGCGCGGCGTTGGTGTCGGAAGGGCTCACGGCCGTGGCGAAGCCGTCCTTGTCGAGGGAGATGCCGCTGAGCGGCGAGGAGGGGAAGGGGTCGGCGGCCAGCAGCCAGGGCCCGCCCGCGTGGCTCTGGGTGAACAGCAGGGCGTGGCGGGTCTGGCCCGAGACCGCCTCGACCGCGAACCACTTGGGGTAGTGGTCCTGGCGCGGAATGTAGAACGCCGGGTGGGAGTAGGTGAACGGGGTGTACTTGTCCTTCTTGGCCTGCCGCAGGCGGTAGCCGGCCCGGTCCATCTCGAGCTGGTCGCCGGTCTCCACCGTGGCCAGGAGGTCGCCGTCGAGGTTGGCGTTGGCCCGGTTGTTGACGGTCTGGTAGTTGGCCAGCACCTGCTGGGCCTGCGTCTTGGTGATCGCGGGATGGGCGGTGCCGAGGGAACCGCACGCGGACACTGGGAGGATGGCGGCCGTCAGGGCGGCCAGTCGTCGTCGCATGCCGACAGATTCGCACAGTGACTGATCCACTACTGTGCGAATTCGCAATCAGGAAGGGACACACGGTGCCACTCCCCCAAGCGGCCCGCAGTGGACTGCTCGTGGCGGCTCTCGTCCGCAGCGGCACGGACGTGCTGATGGTACGGGAGCTGCTCGGCGACGACCCGGAGCCGAGCTGGGTGCTTCCCGGGGGCCAGGTGGAAGCCGGCGAGCTGGTGCACGAGGCGGCCGTACGCGAGCTGCGCGAGGAGACCGGCCTGCGGGCCGCCCCGGGTCGGCTGGCCTTCCTGTGCCAGTACACCGTCACCGACGATCCCGGCTGGGCCGGGGTCTGGACGGTCTTCACGTTCGAGTTCGCCGCGGCGGCACGTGACCTGGCGCCCGCCGACCCGGACGGGTCGGTCCTGGAGGCCGCGTGGGTGCCGCTGCCGGAGGCGAGCAAGCGGCTGGCACGGCTGGCCTTCCGCCCCCGCCGCGAGCCGTTGCTGCACCATCTCGACGGCAAAGACGACCCGGGCGAGACGCACCTGTGGCTGTGGCCCGACGGCACCGACGCCGCCCCGGTCGTCCTCCCCGGCCCGCGCCGCACGGCGGAGATCCCGCAGCGCGGCACCGGCTAGGCTTGAGTACCACGCTGCGCCTTCGGGCTAGCGTGCGAACGCTCGCATGATGAGCAGCGCGGCTGCGCCGCTGAGCAACGGAGCAGTTCCTGCGACCAGTAAGAGCGTGCAGAGGCGGGCGGTGCGCTGCCAGGAGCCAACCGCGTGGCGCACCGTCTGTCCGTCCAGCCTCAGTCTGGGCATCAAGCCTTCACCTCCCCCCGAACTCGCATGCCGGAAGGCGGCCCGGCGGTGCGCCGGGCCGACCCGTTCTTCCGTCCCTCAGTCGGGGAGGGTCGAGGCGGTGACCAGCGTGCGGATGGCGCGCAGGGCCACCGACAGCGTGGCGACGCCCAGGTTGTCGCTCTCCCAGATCTCGCCGAGCGTCTGGGCGGCGCGGGCGACGGCGGCGCTGTTCTTCTCCGACCAGATCGCCAGCCGCTGCTCCGGCGCGACCCCCGCCTCGCTGGTGACGAGGACGTCGCGGGCCAGGGCGGCGTGCGCGGCGTACAGGTCGTCGCGGAGGGCCGACCGGGCCATGGAGTTCCACCGGTCGTCGCGCGGGAGCTGGATGATGCGCTCGCGCAGGCGGGACAGCTGGAGGCGTTCGCTCAGGTCGAAGTAGACCTCGGCGACCTCCTCCGGCGGCCGTCCGGTGCTGTGGGCGATCTCCACCAGGTCGAACGTGGAGAACGCCGGGACCATCATCGCCACCTGCTCGGCGAGCTGGTCGGGCACGCCGGCCTCGGTGAACCGGTCGCGGCGGTCCTCGAAGTCCTCCAGGTCGCGGCCGACCAGGAGCTTGGGCATGTGCGCCGAGAGCGCCGCCGCTCCGGAGGCGAAGTAGTCCACGGTGTCGCGGATGTCGAACGGCATGCGGCGGTTGTGCAGCAGCCAGCGGGCCGCGCGCTCGGTCAGCTTGCGGGCCTCCAGCCGCATCCGGATCTGCGTCGCGGTGTCGACCTGGTAGTCCAGCCCGTCCACCGACCGCCAGAAGGCCTCCATGCCGAACACCTCGCGCGCCACGAGGTAGGCACGGGTGATGTCGGAGGCGGACGCGCCGGTCTCCTCGCCCATGCGGAACGCGAAGGTGATGCCGCTGTCGTTGACCATGCTGTTCACCACCGAGGTGGCGATGATCTCGCGGCGCAGCGGGTGCCGGTCCATGTAGTCGCGGAACCGTTCGCGCAGCGGCGTCGGGAAGTACTCGACGAGCCGGCTGGCCAGGTCGGGGTCGTCCGGCAGGTCCGAGCCGCGGATCTCGTCCTCGAGCGTGAGCTTGGTGTAGGCGAGCAGCGTGGCGAACTCCGGGCCGGTGAGGCCGATCCCGGCCTGCCGGCGCTCGGCGAGCGCCTTGTCGTCCGGCAGGAACTCCAGGCGCCGCTTCAGCTTGCCGTCGCGCTCCAGCTTGCGCAGGTAGCGGCCGTGGACGTGCAGCATGGACGACGCCTGGCTGCGCGAGGCGGCGAGCGCGACGTTCTGCGCGATGTTGTCGCGCAGGACCAGGTCGGCGACCTCGTCGGTCATCTCCAGGAAGAGCGTGTCGCGCTGCTTGTCGGTCAGCTCGCCATCGCGGACGACCTGGTCCAGCAGAATCTTGATGTTCACCTCGTGGTCGGAGGTGTCCACGCCCGCGGAGTTGTCGATGAAGTCGGTGTTGACCAGGCCCCCGCCGAGGGCGAACTCGATGCGGGCCCGCTGGGTCAGCCCGAGGTTGCCGCCCTCGCCGATGACCTTGCAGCGCAGCTCGGTCGCGTCGGCCCGCAGCACGTCGTTGGCCTTGTCGCCGACCTCGGCGTGGGTCTCGCCGGAGGCCTTGACGTACGTGCCGATGCCGCCGTTCCACATCAGGTCGACCGGCGCGGTGAGGATCGCGTGGATCAGCTCGTGCGGGGTCAGCGCGTTGATCCCGCCCGGGATGCCGAGCGCCTCGCGGACCTGCGGCGTCAGCGGGATCTTCTTGGCCGAGCGCGAGTGCACGCCGCCGCCCTTGGAGATCAGCGAGGTGTCGTAGTCGGCCCACGAGCTGCGCGGGAGCGCGAACATGCGCTTGCGCTCGCGGAAGGAGGCGGCCGGGTCCGGGTCGGGGTCGAGGAAGATGTGCCGGTGGTCGAAGGCCGCGACGAGCCGGATGTGCTCCGACAACAGCATGCCGTTGCCGAACACGTCGCCGGACATGTCGCCGACGCCGACGACGGTGAAGTCCTCGTTCTGCACGTCGACGCCGAGGGAGCGGAAGTGGTACTTCACCGACTCCCAGGCGCCGCGCGCGGTGATGCCCATGCCCTTGTGGTCGTAGCCGACCGAGCCGCCCGACGCGAAGGCGTCGCCGAGCCAGAAGCCGTACGACGCGGACACCTCGTTGGCGATGTCGGAGAAGGTCGCGGTGCCCTTGTCGGCGGCCACGACCAGGTAGGTGTCGTCTCCGTCGTGCCGCACGACGTTCGGCGCGGGCACGACGCGCATCTGGCCGCGGGTCCCCTCGCTCCCCTCGTCCCGTACGAGGTTGTCGGTGATGTCGAGCAGGCCGCCGATGAACTGCTTGTACGACGCGACACCCTCGGCGAGGAACGCCTCACGGTCGCTGGGGTCGGGCAGCCGCTTGCACACGAAGCCGCCCTTGGCGCCGGCGGGCACGATCACGGTGTTCTTCACCGCCTGCGCCTTGACCAGGCCGAGGATCTCCGTACGGAAGTCCTCGCGCCGGTCGGACCAGCGCAGGCCGCCGCGGGCCACCGACCCGAACCGCAGGTGCACACCCTCCAGCCGCGGGGAGTACACGAAGATCTCGAACTGGGGGCGGGGCTGCGGCAGGTCCGGGATCGCCTCGGGGTCCAGCTTCAGCGACAGGTACGGCTTGGGCGTGCCGCCCGCGGTCCGCTGGTAGTAGTTCGTGCGCAGGGTGGCGCGGATCATCGACAGGAAGCTGCGGAGGATGCGGTCCTGGTCCAGGCTGGTGACCGCGTCGAGCGCGCCCTCGATCTCCTCGGCGATGGCCGAGCCCAGCTCCTCGTGCGCGTCGGGCGCGGCGTCCGGCCGCGAGTTGAGACGCGGGTCGAACCGCGACTCGAACAGCCGCACCAGCAGCCGGGCGATGCGCGGGTTGTCGACCAGCACCTGCTCGATGTACCGCTCGCTGAAGGTGGTGCCCGTCTGCCGCAGGTAGCGGGCGTACGCGCGGAGCACCATGACCGGCCGCCAGGCGAGCCCGGCCCGCAGCACGAGGGTGTTGAACGGGTCGCTCTCCACCTCGTCGCGCCACAGCGCGGTGAAGGCGTCCTGGAACAGGTCCTTGACGTCGGCCTCGTCCACGTCGGGCGACGGGACGTACCGCAGGCCCAGGTCGTAGATCCAGGAGCGGCGGCCGCCCTCGGGGTCGATGCCGTACGGCCGCTCGTCGACCACCTCGACGCCCATGTTGTGCAGCAGCGGCAGCACGTGGGACAGCGAGATCGGCGGCCCGAGCCGGTACACCTTGAGCCGGCGCTCGCCGGGTTCGCCGCCGTACGGCTCGTACAGGTTGATGGAGATCTGGCCCGGCTCGGTCAGCGCCTCCAGGCGCTTGAGGTCGGCGCAGGCCGTACGGGCGGGGAAGTCGGCCTTGTAGCCCTCGGGGAAGGCGTTGGCGTAACGGCGGGTCAGCACCCCGGAGCGTTCTTCGCCGCACTGCTCGACGATCGCCTCGACCAGGTCGTCGGCCCACGAGCGGGTGGCGGCGACGAGCCGGGCCTCCACCTCGGCCAGGTCCACGTCGTCGGGCAGCGGGCGCCCGCGCTCGCCGCGCACGACCACGTGCAGGCGCGCGAGCGCGGAGTCGCCGACCATCGCGCTGTAGTCGACGCTCGTGCCGTCGAAGGCGCTGCGCAGGATCTCCTGGATGCGCAGCCGGATCTGCGTGGTGTAGCGGTCGCGCGGCAGGAAGACCAGGCACGACATGTAGCGGCCGTAGGCGTCCTTGCGGACGAACAGCCGAAGCTGCTTGCGCTCGCGCAGCCGCAGCACGCTCATCGCGATCGGGAACAGCTCGTCGACCGAGATCTGGAACAGGTCGTCGCGCGGGTAGGTCTCCAGGATCTCGATGAGATCCTTGCCGTCGTAGCTGTCGGGGGCGAGCCCGGCGCGGTGCAGCACCGTCTGGAGCTTGCGGTCGAGCACCGGGATGTGCTCGATGCTCTCGCTGTACGCGGCGTGGGTGAACAGGCCGAGGAAGCGGCGCTCGCCGACCACCTTGCCGTCGTCGCCGAACCGCTTGACGCCGACGTAGTCGAGGTAGGCGGGGCGGTGCACGGTGGCGCGGGAGTTGGCCTTGGTCAGCACGAGCAGGTGCGGCTCGTGAGCCTTGGCGCGCACCTCCTGCGGCAGCGAGGCGAAGCTGGTCGACTCGCGCTGGTCCGAGCGCAGGATGCCCAGGCCGGTGCCCGGGACGGCGCGCAGCCGCTCGCCGTCCTCGCCGGTCTCCAGGGTGTACTCCCGGTAGCCGAGGAAGGTGAAGTGGTCGTCGGCCAGCCAGTCGAGCAGCGCGACGCCGTCGCCGGTCTCCTCCTCCGGCAACGGCGGCCGCTTCTCGCGCAGCCCGGCCGCGATCGTACGGGACAGGGACCGCATCTTGTCCTCGTCCTCGACGGCGGCGCGCACGTCGTCAAGGATCCGGCGGATGTCCTTCTCCAGGTCCTGCAGCACCGTGCGGTCGCCCTGCCGGTCGATCTCCAGGTGGATCCAGGACTCCTCGAGCATCAGGCCGTCGCCGTCGTCCGTGCCCCGCAGGTGGCCGGCCACGTCACGGCGGACGTTCAGCTGCGGGTGGACGATCAGGTGGGTGGACAGCTGGTGCCGGTTGAGCTCCATCGTCACCGAGTCGACGAGGAACGGCATGTCGTCGGTGACCACCTGGACGACGCTGTGCCCGGGGTCCCAGCCCTGGTCGTCGACGGTCGGCGTGAACGCGCGCACCTTGGCCCGGCCCTGCGGGCGGTCTTCGCCCAGCTGCCGGTGGGACATCGCCGGACCCCAGATGTCGGCCGGGTCGCGGGAGCCGAGATCCTCCACCGCGACATGCCGATAGTAGAGCCGGAGGAAGCCGAGAATGTCCGCGGTCTCCTGGTTGGCGCCGTACGTGTGGTGGGCACAGGCCTCCGCCGCACGGCGCAGCAGATCATCCTTGGCACGCTCGGCTTCGTCGTCCGGCCGGGCCGTCGGTTCGCCGCTCATCTACATATCTCCCTCAGTGCCTTCTCAGAGCAGGGTTCGCAATTCCCACAGCAACGGGTAATACCGCAGGTCAAGCCTGCTTCGGAGGTAAGGCGCGCCGGTAGAGCCACCGGTGCCCGACTTCGTGCCGATCTGCCGCTCGACCATCTGGACGTGGCGTTGGCGCCAGAGCGCGGCCATCTCGTCGTGGGTCAGCAGGTCCTCGGACAGCTGCCACAGATCGTCATAACGGTCGCGGTCGCCCGCCACGGTGACCATCGACTCTCGGATCTCGTCGTCGTCGCCGGCCGCGAGCCCGCGCCTGCGGAGCAGCATGACGAACGCGTCCCAGAGCGTGGGTTCGGCGAGCCGGCGGTCGAGGCGTTCGGTCTCGTCGTCGGTGAGGCCGCGGAACCGTTTGACGAAACCGGGGTCCTTGTGGCCGGAGAGGAACTCCATCTCGCGGAACTGCACGGACTGGAAGCCGCTGGCGGGCGCCAGCTTCTCCCGGAAGGCCATGAAGTCCTGCGGGGTCATCGTCTCCAGCACCTGGATCTGGTCGACCATCACCCGCTCCACCGCGTGCACCCGCCGGAACAGGTGCCGGGCCAGCCAGACCTCGTCGTCGATCATCGCCCGGCGGATCTCACCCAGCTCGTGCAGCAGCAGCTTGAACCAGAGCTCGTAGACCTGGTGGATCGTGATGAACAGAAGCTCGTCGCGGGCGGGAGGGTCGGACTCGAGCACCTGCTGTTCGAGCAGGGTCGGCAACCGGAGGTAGGCGCCGTAGGTGAGGCGCCCCCCTTCTTCACCGAAGTTACGCCCCGGTGCGCCATATCCGTTTCCGGGCATACCGGAAGCGGAAGCGGCCGCACCACGCCGTTGTGGTGTTGCGCTCACGGCCGCCACACTAACTCGAAAACCGGGATTCGCCGACTCGGGGACGGGAGGATCACCCTGCCACTAGTGTCCTGACGTGGGCATGAAGTGCGCCAGCACCTCGGGATTCGCCATGGCGTCCGGGTTTGCGGCCTTCTCCACGGGCGTGCCGAGCAGCATCTTGCGCACCGGCACTTCGAGCTTCTTGCCCGACAGCGTGCGCGGGATGCCCGGCACCGCACGGATCTCGTCCGGCACGTGCCGCGGCGACAGCGTCGACCGCAGCGCCGCCCGGATCCGCGCGACGATCTCCTCCGACAGCTCGGCGTCGTCGGCGAGCTGCACGTACAGCAGCAGCCGCCCGTCCTGCCCCAGCTGTCCCGTATCGACCACGAGTGAGTCGGCGACCTCGTCGAACGCCTCCACGACGCGGTAGAAGTCGGCGGTGCCCATGCGCACCCCGCCCCGGTTGAGCGTGGAGTCCGACCGTCCATAGATCACACTGCCGCCGTCGGGCAGGATCTTGATCCAGTCGCCGTGCCGCCAGACGCCCGGGTACATGCCGAAGTAGGACTCCCGGTAGCGCTCGCCGCCCTCGTCGTTCCAGAAGTAGATCGGCATCGAGGGCATCGGCTCGGTGATCACCAGCTCGCCCACCTCGTCGACGACCGGCTCACCGGTGTCGCCGAACGCCTCGACCTTGGCCCCGAGCCCCCGGCACTGGATCACGCCCGCGCGCAGCGGCAGCAGCGGGCACGGCCCGACGAACCCGGTGGCGACGTCGGTGCCGCCGGAGAACGAGCCGACCAGCAAATCCGCGCCGACGTGCTCGTACAGCCACGCGAAGCCCTCGGGCGGCAGCGGCGAACCGGTCGAGCCGATCCCGCGGATCCGGGTGAGGTCGTAAGTCTTGCCCGGCTCCAGGCCGGTCTTCATCGACGCCAGGATGTACGGCGCGCCGACGCCGAAGTAGGTCACCCCGGTCTCGGCGGCCAGCCGCCAGAGCGCGTCGCCGTTGGGCGCGCCGTCGTACATGACGATGGTCGCGCCGACGAGAAGGCCGCCGACCAGGTAGTTCCACATCATCCAGCCGGTCGTGGTGAACCAGAAGAAGACGTCGCCGGGGCCGAGGTCCTGGTGGAAGCTGAGGGACTTGAGGTGTTCGAGGACGATGCCTCCGTGACCGTGCACGATCGGCTTGGGCAGCCCGGTCGTGCCGGAGGAGTACAGGATCCACAGGGGGTGGTCGAACGGCACGTCCTCAAAGCCCGGCGCCGCGCCGGGCCGGCGCAGGTCGTCGTAGGAGATCGCGTCCTCGACGCCGTCGGTGCCCAGGTACGGGATCAGCACGGTGGCGCTGAGCGTGGGCAGCGCCGCCTGGATGTCGCGTACGACGTCGCGCCGGTCGTAGCGCTTGCCGTTGTAGGGGTAGCCGTCCACCGCGACGAGCACCTTCGGCTCGATCTGGGTGAACCGGTCGATCACGCTGGGCGCCCCGAAGTCGGGCGAGCAGGAGGACCAGACCGCCCCGAGCGAGGCCGTGGCGAGGAAGAGCACCAGCGCCTCGGGGATGTTCGGCACGTACGCCGCCACCCGGTCGCCCTTCGCCACACCGAGCTCGCGAAGGCCCTGACGCGCCTCGGCGACCCACGTGGCCAGCTCACCGTAGGTCAGGGTGCGCTCGTCGCCGCTCTCGGACCGGAAGATCACCGCCGTGGCGTTCTGGTCGCGGTCGGCCCGCAGGGCGTTGCGCGCGTAGTTGAGCGTGGCACCGGGGAACCAGCGCACGCCGGGCATCCCGGCCCCCTCGCGCACCGGACCGTCGCCGCGCTCGCCGAGCACGCCGAAGTAGGACCACACCGTGTCCCAGAAGGCGTCGAGCTCGGTGACGGACCAGCGCCACAGCTCGTCGTAGGAACCGAGGCCCCGCTCGTCCATGAGCCCACCGACACGGGCCCGCCGCCGCGCATCATCGGACGGCTCCCACAGCAGGTCACCCTCGGCAACCGACACGTCACAGCCTCCCAAACGCTAGTGATGGCCATCCCAGCATCAGCGTGGCGGCCACGCACTGCAACATAGAACACCACCACGAAACCCCTGGGAACGATGTGACCGCGGAACACTTTCGAGGCCCCGTGAAGTCAGACCGGTCAAGGAGGTGAGACTCACTCCGCGCAGTCTCCAGAGGTCCACCTTCCCTCGGCGGGAATTATCGTGCGTCGGGTGACCAGGGCAGAACCTCGCCATGCCGGACGAGCCGGCCGTAGTGGTCGGGGTCGACCGGGTCGAGGGCGAGGCTCAGCAGTGGCAGGGCCGCCTCGGCCGGGCTTGGGGCGTCGCTGACGTCCCACCACAGGCCGGAGGTCGGCGTGTTCATCATCCCGGGGCAGACGGCCGCGAGCAGGATGCCGCGCTCGGTGTCCTCTTCGCGCCGCTGCGCCGCGAGCGCGCGCACGGCGGCGACCTGGCCGATCTTGGAGGGGATGTTGACGAAGCCGGGCCAGGCTCCGGCGCGGGCGCTGCCGTCCTTGACGGCGTCACGCCAGGCCGCGACCTGCTCGTCCACCTCGTCCAGGGACGCGAGCCCGTCGAAGTGGTCGTGGAGTACGGGCGCCAGGTGGTACAGCCTGCCCAGCGAGCTGGCCACGACGATCAGCCGCCCGCCGTCCCGCAGCAGCGGGGCGAAGGCGCGCAGCACCCGCGTGGTGCCGAAGTTGTTGACCTCGGCGTAGGTGTCGACGAACCGACGCGGGTCGTCGTCCGGGCCGATCCGCATCACGGCGTTGTTGAAGACGATGTCGACGCCCTGGTGCCGTTCCTTCAGCCGGGCGGCGAGGCGGCCGGCGGCCTCGGGGTCGGCCACGTCGAGCAACTCGCCGCGGACTTGGGCTCCGCCGGCGGGCATGGCCTCGACGGCTTGGGCGACACGGCCGGCGTCGCGGCCGGTGAGGTAGACGGTGTCCTGCGGGGCCATGCGCTCGGCGAGGCCCTCGACCAGGGCCAGGCCCAGGCCCTGGGTGGCCCCGGTGACCAGGGCGACCTTCGGCGTGGTGGTCAGGTCGGCGGACCCGGACGGTGTGTTGATCAGGTTCATGCCGGCCACGTTAGGAGCCTGATGGTCATGCCGCCAGCGAAAGTTTCTCAGGTAGGGTATGCGTAACTGTCATGGCCTTCACCGACGCGTCCCTCACCGCTCTGCGGGTCTTCCGCGAGGTGGCCGAGCGAGGCACCCTCACCGCCGCGGCCACCGCGCTCGGCTACACCCAGTCCGCCGTCTCCCGCCAGATCGCCTCGCTGGAACGCGCGGCCGGAACGCCGCTGCTGGAGCGGCGTCACGACGGCGTGCGGCTGACGCCCGCCGGGCACGTCGTGGTGCGCCGCGCCGCCACGGTGATCGACCAGGTCGACGCGACAGCGCGTGAGCTGGCCGGCCTTCCCGACGAGCACGGCACGGTGCGGCTCGGCTGGTTCGCGAGCGCGGGGTCCGGGCTGGTGCCCCGTGCGCTGGCCGCGTTGCGCCGTACGCACCCGGCCATCACCGTGATCAGTCGCGAGGGCAGCACCCCCGCGCTCGTACGCGCGCTGCGCGCCGGCACGCTGGACCTCGCCCTGGTGGCCTCGGCGCCGCCGTTCCGCCCGCTCGACAGCGAGACGCCGGCCCTGGAGCTGCAGGTCCTCACCGAACGAAGCCTGCGCCTCGCGGTGCCCGACACCCATCCGCTCGCGCGGGGCGAGTTCGTCGACATCGCCGACCTGCACGGCCGGCGCTGGATCGCCGGATCGGGCGATGACCAGGTGATGGGAGTCTGGCCCGGCCTGGACGAACGGCCCGAGATCGCCCACACCGCCCGCGACTGGCTGGCCAAGCTGCATCTCGTCGCGGCCGGCTGCGGCATCACCACCGTGCCGGCCTCGCTCACCGCCGTCGTCCCCGCCGGTGTCCGCGTCCTGCCGGTCCGCGGCGGACCGCGCGAACAACGGCGCCTCCTTCTCGCGCGGCTCCCGCGGCCCCTGCCGGAACCCGCCGACCACCTCGCCGCGGCCCTCCGCGCCGCCGCGATCGAGACGAGCGCACCGCTGTAAGACCCTCCGGCGGCTCCCGCCGCCGCTCAGCGGCTGGTGAAGTAGGCGCCCGGTGGTACGCCGGTGGCCTTGCGGAACACGGCGACGAAGGCGCTGGGGGTCGTGTAGCCGACGCGACGGGCCGCGGTGGCCACCGGCAGGCCCTCGGCGAGCAGCGGCAGCGCCGCTCGCAGGCGTACCTGGGTGCGCCAGCGGCCGAAGGGCATGCCCGTCTCGGCCGTGAACAGGCGGGCGAGGGTGCGGGTGCTCGTGCCGGTGCGACGGGCCCAGATGTCCAGCGTGGCGTCGTCGGCGGGGTCGTCGATCACGCCGCGGGCCACGTCGAGGGCACGCGGGTCGCGGGGCATCGGCACCGCGATGGTGGTCACCGGCACCGGCATGAGCTGGTCGAACAGGACGCTTTCGGCCCGGCGGCGGGCGGCCCGCGGCGGGTCGGTGGCGGCCAGGTGGAGGATCAGCTCCCGGGCCAGCGAGCTGATCGCGACCACGGTCGGGGCGGTCCAGCCCGGCCCTCGATCGGCGGCGAAGTAGGGGCAGCAGACGAACGTGTGGCGGCCGGCGTCCATGGCGTGCTCGACGCCCGCCGGGACCCACAGGGCCCGCGTCGGCGGCAGCACCCAGGTGCCGTCGGGCGAGGACACGGTGAGGATGCCCGAGGAGGCCCAGGCCAGCTGGTGCGCGGTGTGCCAGTGCGTGTCGTACCGGCGCCCCGCCGAGGAGAACGCCGCGACGAGGATCGCCCCGTCGCCCCGCGTCTTGAGTTGGCTGGTTCTCGACATCACTTGACCGTCTTGGTCGTTCACGCCACCGTCGTCCGCTCCTAATGTGCACGAGCATGAACCTGCTTCACAACCGGATATGCGGCTCGGCCAGGTGGGCCGAGTACATGCGCACGGAGCTGTTCCCGGTGGTGCTGGGGGACGTCGACCTCGGCGACGACGTGCTGGAACTCGGCCCCGGCCTGGGCGTGACCACCCGTGAGCTGGCCGGCCGGGTGCCGCGGCTCACCGCGCTGGAGATCGATGAGACGTACGCCGAGCGGCTGCGGCATGAGCTGGAGCCCGGCGTGACGATCGTGCACGGCGACGCGTCGGCGATGCCGTTCGCGGACGCGTCGTTCACCGCCGTCGCGTGCTTCACGATGCTGCACCACGTGCCCGCGCCGGAGTTGCAGGACCGGCTCTTCGCCGAGACCTGCCGCGTGCTGCGCCCGGGCGGGGTGTTCGTCGGCAGCGACGGGCGGGCCGACCTGTTGTTCCGGCTGATCCACCTGGGCGACACGCTCGTGCCGGTCGACCCCGGGACGCTCGCCTCGCGCCTGGAGGCGGCCGGCCTCACGGACGTGCGCGTCACGCCGAAGCCCAAGCGCGTGCACTTCACCGCCCGCCGGCCCGCCTGAGCCCCGCCGGCGGGACGCGGTCGTGCCAGGGGACGGCCTCTTCGAGCCGGGCGGCGACGCGGAACAGCAGGTCCTCCCGGCCGTACGGCGCGGCGAGCTGAACACCGATCGGCAGACCGTCGCCGCTCTGGGCGAGCGGCAGGCTGACGGCCGGCTGCCCGGAGACGTTGAACAGTGAGGTGAACGGGCCGTAGTCGAACTCCGCCCGCAGCCAGCTCTCCACCGTGTGACCGGGGCAGTCGTAGCGGAACGTGCCGTGGGGGGCCGGGAGGCGCGCGATCGTCGGGGTGACCAGCAGGTCATACTCGGTGAAGAACGCCCCGACCGCCCGGGTGAGGCGGTTCTGCGCGTCCATGCCCGCGATCAGGTCGAGCGCGCTCAACTCCTCGGCCATCCGCAGGATCCGCCGTGAGACGGCCTCCATCCTCTCGGGGTCCGGCCGTCTCGGCGCCAGCAGGACCGGGGCGACGAGCGCCACCATCTCGGTCATGATCGCCCGCAGCACGGCGTCCCAGTCGACCTGCGGACTCGCCTCCGTCACCGCGTGCCCCATCTCCTCCAGCAGGCGGGCGGTGCGTACCGCCGCCTCGGCCACCTCCGGGTCGACCGGGGTGCCCGACCAGGCACGCGTGGTCACCGCCACGCGCAGCCGGTGGGGGTCGGCCGCCAGTTCGTCCTCGTACGGGCGGAGCGGGAGCGGCGCGGTGTACTTGTCGCCCGCCACCGGGCCCTGGATCGCGTCGAGATAGCGGGCGGTGTCGCGTACGGTCCGCGTCAGCCCCGACTCGCAGGCCATGCCGAAGCCCGCCTCCCCCAGGTCGGGCCCGCACGGCGTACGGCCGCGGCTCGGCTTGAGACCGACCAGCCCGCAGCACGAGGCGGGGACCCGGGCCGAGCCGGCACCGTCGTTCGCGTGCGCGACCGGCACCGCTCCGGCGGCCACCAGCGCGGCGGCCCCACCGCTCGACCCGCCCACGCCGCGGTCCAGGTTCCAGGGGTTTCGCGTGGGGCCGTACCGCAGCGCCTCGGTGGCGAAACTGACCACCAGCTCGGGGACGGTGGTGAGGCCCAGTGTGACCAGCCCGGCGGCGCGGACGCGTCTCATGAGGTCCGTGTCGTACCGCGCGGTCACCCCCGGGATCGCCCGGCTGCCCAGGAAGAACGGCACGCCCTCCGCCATCGGCCCGCTGTCCTTGATCAGGAAGGGAACTCCCGCGAGCGGCCCGTCGTCCGCGTGGTCGAGCGCCGGCTCGAACACCGGCAGGGCCAGCCCGTTGACCCGCTCGTCCGCCGACTCCAGCGCCCGCCGCGCGGCGTCCTCCACCTGCGCGGCGGTGACCTGCCCGGAAGTGATCAGGTCGCGCAGCCCGACCGCGTCGTGGCTCGCGTACTCCCAGAGCTCCACGATGCCACTTTACGAACGGCCCTGTACGGACGGCCGAATCGCGATATCGGTCGGCACGATGGCCTGTTCCCGGCATGCCCCCTTTCTCATAGCGTCGCGATCATGACTTCGGGACGGCGGATGCTGACGTTGCTGGTGGGGACCCACGTCGTCGACGACCTGTACCAGGGCGCGGTGCCGGCGCTGCTGCCCTTCCTGGTCGCCGAGCGGCACTACGGCTACGCGCAGGCGACCGGCATCACCCTCGCCGCGACCTTCCTGTCGAGCATCCTGCAGCCGGGCTTCGGCGTGCTGACCGACCGGCGCTGCGCACCCTGGCTGGTCGGCGTCGGGCTGCTGACCGCGGGCATCGGCATCGGGCTGTCCGGGCTGGGCGGCGGGTACTGGACGACCTGGCTCGCGGTGGCGCTGTCCGGCGTCGGCGTCGCGGCCTACCATCCGGAGGCCGCGCGGGCGGCGCGGCAGGCGGCGGGGGCCTCGGCGCAGGGCATGAGCGTGTTCGCGGTGGGCGGGAACGCCGGCATCGCGGTCGCGCCGCTGGTCGTCGCCCCGATCCTCGGGGTGACGGGCCTGGCCGGCACTCCCCTGCTCGCCCTCCCGGCCGTGGTGACCGCCCTGTTCCTCGCGGTGGCCTGGCGAAGCCGCGAACCCGTGCCCGCCCGCGGCCGCGCCGCGAGCGACGCGGGGGCCGACGACTGGCGGGCGTTCGGCTGGCTGACGGTGGTCGTCGTGTGCCGGTCGGTGGCCTACTTCGGAATCTCCTCGTTCCTGGCCCTCCTGCTGATCCACCGGTTCGGCCTGTCGAAGGGCACGGCGTCGGCCGCTCTCACGGTCTTCACCGGTACGGGGGCGGTCGGCACGGTGCTCGGCGGCCGGCTCGCGGACCGCGCCGGGCGGCTCACGGCCGTACGCGTCGGCTACGCCCTGACCGTTCCGGGCCTGCTCGGCCTGCTGCTCGCCCCCGGCCCGGCGGTCGCGTTCGTCTCGGCGTTCGTGCTGGGCCTCGGCCTGTACGTGCCGTTCGCCGTGCACACCACGCTCGGCCAGGAGTACCTGCCCGGCCGGATCGGCACCGCCAGCGGCGTGACCCTGGGCCTCGCGGTGTCCGCGGGTGGGATGGTCGCACCGCTGCTGGGCCTGGTCGCCGACGCGTACGGCATCCGCACGGCGCTCGCGCTCCTGCTCGTGCTCCCCATCGTCGCCTTGGCGGTGTCGACCCGTCTTCCGGAGACGCGGGCCGCGGCGGTGAGAGCGTGACGCGCGGACGGACGGCGGCGAGAGCGTGGAGCGGGCGGCGGCCTGCACACCGGAACCGACCGCGTCCACCGAGCGAAATCGTTCGAGGAGAAGGGGCATGAGCGAAAGTGTGTGCGGCCCGCCGCCGGCATAAAGACCATTTGTGTCGGTCGGTTGCACTACGGTGCGGCGGCATGACCAATGAAGGTGCGATTCTTCCGGACGAGGACGTTCTGCAGATGCCGAAGGTGTGGAAGCGGCATCTGCATCCGCGGCGTGGCGGCGTTCCGGGAGCGAAGATCAAGCTCGCTACCTCGCCCGAGAAGGAACTGCACGCGCGTCATGCGAGCGAGATGGAAAAGGGACTCGCCCATCCCTACACGGACGCGGAGCTGGCGTCGGCGGGACGAGCCCATCTGGCCGGTGACGTCTCGCCCCTGGGGGCGGCGGTCGTCTCGGCCTTTCCCCGGTCGGAGTACTACAGCGGTGACATGGCCGCGGAGTTCGTGGACGCCTGGGTGACCTCGTACGGACTCCGATTCGCGGTCGCGGCGTTCGCGTGGCGCTGCACGTTCGACCTTCCTGGTCAGGGCGCCGTCGTGAAAGGTCTGCGGGCATATCAGGACGACCGTGCGCACTTCGACGAAATGCGTCTGGGGGATGCGGCCAAACGGCTGCGGGCGTTGGTCGCCGCGGCGGACGACGCCGAATACCAGGAGGTCGTAGGTCTTCTCGCCGAGCGGCGGACGACACCGACAGGGCAGATCCTCAGTGCCTATCTGGCGCCGACCGAAGTGGAATGGGTGGACGAATGCTGTGCCGCCCCCGCCGACACTTTTCCCAGGCAACTGCTGCTGCTTTCCCTGGGGACTCCGGAGCACTTGCGCCTTCTGGGCGACCAGGCCCGGCTCACGGTGGCCGACTGTTACTGCATCGAAAACCTCATCACCATGGCCGATGGTTTGGGGGTGGTGATCGCGCCGCTCCTGGCCTCGGCGTTCGACGGATACCAGGACGAGCCCCGGCGGCGTAAGGCGCTGCTGGAGGTGCTGGGCCGGCTTCCGAGCGACGAGGCGTTCAGGTTGATGCTGGACCGCGTCGGCAACGCTCACATGCGGGCGGCTCTGCGCGAGACCATGCGACGCTACCCGGTGCGGGCGATCCGCGTTCTCGCGGAGGGCGGCGCGGACGAACTGCTGGACGAGCATCTGCGAGCCAACGCCGAACTGGTGGCGCGCGTTCTGCCGGACCTGCCCGCCGGAGTGCGCGCGGTCGTGGCGAGGCTGTCCGAGACGGACGATCGGGTGCCGGAGGCGCCGGCGGACGAGTTGCCGCGGTTGCTCGTCGATCCGCCGTGGGCACGGACCGGCCCGGAGCCCGAGCCCGTCGTCCTCCGGGATCTGACGCCCCCGCACCAGGGGCGGATCAAGTGGGCGTCCGGTGAACGCGCGGAATGGCTTCGCACGGAGATCTTCACCCCCTACCCCGAAAGCTGGCACCTGCCGCCGAGCGAACGCGGGTGGGGCGATGTCAGCGAGGTTCCGCCCCCTCAGCCGCGCGAGGAACGCTGGGACCGCTGGGCGGCGGACCTCCAGGCTGGACGCACCGACGAGGACGAGGAGGACACTCGAACGGTCGGGCTGCTGGCCATGGGGCCCGCGGAGGTGGTCCGGCCGTTGCTCGCGAAGTGGAAACCGGCGGAGTGGGAGCGCCCAGGCGGGTGGTGGAGTCCGGAGAGCTGGCTGAAGGTCCTGATCGCACGCTTCGAGCTGGACGCGCTGCCGCTCGCGTTGCGTTTCGCGAAGGCCCGGCCCACCCGCGCTGGAGAGGTGCTGCTGCCGTGCCTGGACGGCCGGGTCGCCGTCATGATGGCGGACCGGTTGCTGCGGCTGAAGACGACGCGGGAGGCCACGACGGCCTGGTTCGCACGGCACGGCTGCGCAGTGGTCCCCTACCTGCTGCCGGTGGCTCTGGGCGAACCCGGACGGAACCGGAGCGCGGCGGAGAACGCCCTGTGCTTCCTGGCCCGGCAGGAGGGGGACGAGACGGTCGTCGCCGCCGCTCGGCCGTTCGGCGATCAGGTCGCCGACCTGGTGCGGGGCTTGCTCGGCCGACCGCCCGTACGAAGCATCCCCGACCGCCTGGGAGTGGACGCGAACGTCCTGCCTCAGCTGCTGCTGCGCGGACCGAAACGCGCGCTCCCGGTGTCGTCGGTCCGCCATCTGCTCACCCTGCTGGCGATCTCCACGTTCGATGAGCCCGATCCCGAGCTGGCGTCGGTCCTGAAGGTGTGCGACGAACGTTCGCTGGCGGAGTTCGGCTGGGCCCTGTTCGAGCACTGGCGGCAGGACGGGCTGCGAGCGGAGGACGCGTGGCAGTTCAGCGCCTTGGCCTGGCTCGGCGATGACGAGACCGTGCGCGCGCTCGTCCCATTGATCCGGACCTGGCCGGGCGACGGAGGGCACCACCTCGCGGTTCGCGGGTTGGAAGTCCTCACCCTCATCGGCAGCGAGCTGGCCCTGCGGGAGATGCACGGCATCGCCCAGAAGAGCAAGTACAAGGGCCTGAGAGCACGCGCGCAGGAGAAAGTCGAACAGATCGCGTCGGCACGCGGCCTGACCGCGGCAGAGCTCGGCGACCGCTTGGTGCCCGACTTCGGACTGGACGCCCGGGGCACGCTCGTCCTCGACTACGGGCCACGCCGGTTCGTCGCCGGATTCGACGAGGCCCTCAAGTCGTACGTCATCGACGACGACGGCAAACGCCGCGCGAGCCTGCCCAAGCCCGGAGCGCGCGACGACGCGGACCTCGCTCCCGCGGCCTACCGGCGTTTCGCCGATCTCAAAAAGGACGTCCGCGCGATCGCCTCCATCCAGCTCCAGCGGCTGGAACTGGCGATGACGACCGGCCGCACGTGGAACCTCGCCGACTTCCGCGAGTTCTTCGTCGAACACCCGCTGGTGTGGCACATCGCCCGGCGGCTCGTCTGGACGGCCGAGCGCGACGGCGCCGTGACGGCCTTCCGGCTCGCCGAGGACAGGACGTTCGCGGACGTGTCCGACGACGTGGTCACGATCAGCGACGACGCCGTCATCGGCATCGCCCACCCGGTACGTCTGGGAGAGTCGGTGAAGGCGTGGGAGGAGGTGTTCGCCGACTACGAGATCACCCAGCCGTTCCCGCAACTCGGGCGGCCGGTCCGCGCCCTGGCGGAAGAAGAGTCGGCGGCCGGGCGGCTGACGCGGTTCGAGGGCGTGACCGTGCCGTTCGGCAACGTCCTGAGACTGGAACGACGCGGCTGGCGACGCGGCCCCATCAATTCCGACGGCGGCATCGAGTGCCTGGTCCGGCCCGTCCCCGGCGGACGGTACGTCGTCGTGACACTCGCGCATAGCCTGGTCGTCGGGAACGTGAGCCAGTCCGGTCACCAGACGCTCGACGTGGTGTGGATCGGCGACGAGCCCGAGCCCGACGCCTTCTCACACAGGTCCCGGAAAGACTCACCGCACACTTTCGGCGACCTCGACCCGGTGACCGCCTCGGAGGTGCTCACCGACCTCGAAGCGGTCGTCGCCGAATAGCTCAGGGCTGGTCGACGCGGGTCAGCGACTCCACGGCGCGCACCACCTGTTCGGTCTCCGTCAACGTGGGCAGTACGACGTCGGCGCCGGCGCCGCGGAGCTCGGCCTGGGTGGCGTTGCCGGTGGCGACGGCGATCGTCCGGGCACGGGCGATCTGGGCGGCGCGCACGTCGTTGGCCGAGTCGGCGATGAGCACGGTCGCGGCCTCCGCGATCGGGGCGCCGTACTTCTCGGCCGTACGGCTGCGCGCGAGCTCGACCAGCGCGGCCTTGGGATAGGTCTCCGAGCCGTACCCGCCGACCTTGAAGTCCAGGTGCTTGTCCAGTCCGAGCGCGGTCAGCTTGGCGACGGCGTTCGGCTCGATCGAGCCGGTCAGGACGGACTGGACGACGTCGCGCAGCCGGGCCACCGCGGAGAGGGCCTCGCGGGCGCCCGGCAGCACCCGGCCGTCCTTGCGGATGGACTTGCGACGGGCGGTGAACGCCTCACCCAGCGCCGCCATGAACTGCGCGAGGTGGTCCTCGGTGGTCACGACGTCGTTGAACGCCAGGGTCTCGAAGATGATCTCCGACTCGGTACGGCCCACGGTCGGCGCCAGCCGGACGAGCGGACGCCCGGTCACCTGCTGGAAGGCCTCGGCGTACGCCTCCCGCGTCACCCGGCCGACGTCGACGAGCGTGTGATCGACGTTCCACAGCACGAGACGGGGCATGGCGGACTCCTGCGGCGAATCGGGGCGACGGTCAATCGTCGCGGTAAGGCCCCTGCGTACGCAAATCCGCTGTTCAACCGGGGCAGCGGCGTGATCACGGTTACCGGCCGGCACGCCGCCCCGGCCATGCGCCGCCCGCACTCAGCCCAGGCGGCCATCCGTACGCCTTCCAGAAGGAGAGGCGCACAAGCTGCAAACAGCGGCACGGCATCGAGTACGGGATCAACCGGTCAAGCTCAGCCGGATTAGCTCACCGGGTTTGATGCCGTGTGCGCTGTCGCGATGTGATCGCCCCTGTTGGTCGGGCCCCTGTGCGGCGAGGCTTTGGTGGTCCTCGCCCGGCACGCCGGCAGACCGAGTTCGCCGAGTGCGGCTGGAGTATTAACCAGCCATATACCAACACTTGTTATTTTATTGCCAAGTCATGCCGATATTCAGGCGCAAAAAGGCTAACTGCGATAGACATAATTATTTACCCAAGACGAGAAGGGAGAGCGATGGCTTTTCAACGGCCTCGCGAACCCGAAACGCCGTTCTCCAGCCACGCCGAGACGGAAGATGGCCGGATTCGTGTCACCGTGGAGGACAACGGACTTGTGAGCGCCCTCTCCATCGCTCCCCGAGCGATGAGGAACGGCTCCGATGAGCTCGCCGAGCTGGTTCTGGCGACCGTACGTCAAGCACAGACGGCCTGGTTCCGGAAGAAGCTCGACAAGGGGCCCGAAGCGCCCCCCGACCAGGAGAGGATCCGCAAGGACCTGGCAGAGGCCGAGGCCGCCTTCGAACGACGCCTGACCGAGCTCCGCCAGATGATGGCCGAGCTCCACGACAGCTGAATCCCTGCCACGAAAAAGGGGCCTTGTGCGATGAAATACAATCCCACGGCACTGGAAAAGACAGCGGGCTCGGTCGATGCGGCAGCAGATGAATGTGACCGCGCCATAGATACCATTCCCAACGGCTGGGCCCTGAATGGGTTCACCGACAAAGACGTGAACAGGCTCGCCGACGCACCCGGCGAACCCGACAAACCACCCGCCGACTACGATTCCTCTTATGCGATATTTTTGGCACGCCCACTGGCGAAGCCGTACGAAGCCATGATGGGAAACCTAGTCGACGCCCTGCTGTCCACGGCTGATGAGATGAATTACTTCGGTGCATGCCTCCGACGCATGGCAAAAAATGCAAAGAACGCCGAAGACGCCAACATCGGCGATATCCAGACCATCGAAAAACTGCTGGAAGCGAGTGACTAGATGGCGCCGTGGCAAGAACCGCGAGAACTCCCCGACGAGATCCATGACATCTTGAAGGAGTGGGCCTCCAGAAGGGTGATGAAATTCCGATGGCCGGCCGATTTCACTGACGCCATCGCACAGGACGCGGCAACATGGGGAGGGATCGGAGCACAGTCGTCGGCGCCGGTACAAAAGGCTACAGGGAGGCTGAAGGATACGGCGGAAGACGGGAAGCAGGGCTACGGCGTCAAGACGCTGCAAAAGACCAACGAGGGGCCCGCGGTCGATAGCTGCCTCGACTTCTGGCGTAAATTTCCCGGACGGAACATCGCCGACATCCAGAATTCGGTCAAGAAAATCGGCCCCGCCTTCGGCGTCGTGGCCGCGGCGATCGACGCTTACCGAGCCATCGCCTACACACGCCTTTGCGCCCTCCAGCGTGATCTTTCGGAGAACGAAGCATGGGCCTGGCTGGTGTCAGATTGGTTCTTCTCGGACAAGAACGCAAAGATCGATCAACGTGCCCGCGCCATGGTCGCGGAGTTCGACCAGAAGATGAAGAAGACCTACGACTCACTGGTGGCGGACAACTTCACCGACTTCCGCAAGCTCATGGACCGGCTCGCCGAGCAGTACTCGAAGATGATCGCCGGCGAAAAGACAAGCCGCGATATGGACGAGTTCGTACGGGCGGTCGACAAATAGTCTGAGTACGGCGATGCCGCCGTCGCGTTGTTCTAGCCCATGTGCGGGTAGCGGTGGTCGGTCGGCGGGACGAACGTCTCCTTGATCGAGCGGGTGCTGACCCACCGCGTCAGGTTCCAGATCGAGCCCGCCTTGTCGTTGGTGCCGCTGGCCCGCGCGCCGCCGAACGGCTGCTGCCCGACGACCGCGCCGGTGGGCTTGTCGTTGACGTAGAAGTTGCCCGCGGCGTAGCGGAGCCTGTCGGTGGCCTCCGCGATGGCCGCCCGGTCGCGGGCGACGATCGAGCCGGTCAGGCCGTACGGCGCGGCGTTCTCCATCTGCGTCAGCATCGTGTCGTAGTCGCCGTCGTCGTAAACGTGCACGCCGAGGATGGGGCCGAAGTACTCCTTGGTGAAGATGGCGTCGGCCGGGTCGGAGCTCTCCAGCACGGTCGGCTGGACGAACCAGCCCTCGGAGTCGTCCAGGCCGCCCCCGACGAGCACGTCGATGCCGTCGTGGGACTTCGCCCGCTCGATCGCCTCACGGTGCTTGGCGAACGCCCGCTCGTCGATGACCGCGCCCATGAACACCGACAGGTCCTCGGCGACGTTGCCCATCGTCAGGGACTCGACGGTGGCGAGCAGGTCGTCGCGCATGCCGTTCCACAGCGAGCGCGGGACGTAGGCGCGGGAGGCGGCCGAGCACTTCTGGCCCTGGTACTCGAACGCGCCGCGGATCAGGATCGTGGCGAGCGCCTGCGGGTCGGCCGAGGGGTGGGCGACCACGAAGTCCTTGCCGCCGGTCTCGCCGACGAGGCGCGGGTAGCTCCGGTAGTTCGCGATGTTCTCCCCGACCGTGCGCCACAGGTGCTGGAAGGTGCCGGTGGAGCCGGTGAAGTGGATGCCGGCCAGGTCGGGCCGGCGGAGGGCGACCTCCGAGACGGCCTGGCCGTTGCCGGTCACCAGGTTGATCACGCCCGGCGGGAGCCCGGCCTCCTCCAGCAGCCGCATGGTGAAGTGCGCCGCGAACGTCTGCGTCGGCGACGGCTTCCACACCACGACGTTGCCCATGAGCGCCGCCGAGCACGGCAGGTTGCCGGCGATCGCGGTGAAGTTGAACGGCGTGATCGCGACGACGAAACCCTCCAGCGGCCGGTACTCCAGCCGGTTCCACACGCCCGGAGAGGAGATCGGCTGCTGGTTGATCAGCTCACGGGCGAAGGAGACGTTGAAGCGGAAGAAGTCGATCAGCTCGCAGGCCGCGTCGATCTCGGCCTGCTGCACCGACTTGGACTGGCCCAGGATCGTGGCGGCGTTCAGGGTGGAGCGCCACGGGCCGGACAGCAGCTCGGCGGCGCGCAGGAAGATCGCGGCGCGGTCGTCGAAGGACATCGCGCGCCAGGCGGGCGCGGCGGCGCGGGCGGCCTCGACGGCCGCGGTGACGTCGGCGGCGGTCGCCTCGTGCATGCGGCCGAGGACGTGCCGGTGGTTGTGCGGCTCGACGGCGTCGATGGGCGCGCCGCCGCCGAGACGCCTCTCGCCGCCGATGGTCATGGGCAGGTCGATCCGCTCGCCCGACAGATCCTTGATCTTCGCCTCGAGCGCGGTGCGGTCCTGACTGCCGGGAGCGTACGTCTTGACCGGCTCGTTCACCGGGACCGGGACGTTCGTGACAGCATCCATGAGAACACTCCCCAGCGTTCGACGTCATCGTCGTTCTGCATCGTAAGCACGGGTTGCCATACCCGACAAAAAGCTCTTCGATCCAGGTCAGATGTGTTGTTCGACGTCGGCCAGGCGTTCGATCACCGGGACTCCGAACCGGGCGAGGTCGGCGCGGGACTGCAGACCGCCGGTGTAGAGCACCGCGCGGGCCCCGACGTGCCGCGCGGCGGCCGCGTCGTCGACGCTGTCGCCGACCATGAGGACGTCGGCGGCGTCGATGCCCAGCGCCGCCAGGTGCCGCACCATGAACTTCGCCTTCTCCCCACCCCCTTCGTCGGGCCGCAGGCCGTCGACCCGCCGGAAGGCCAGGCCGAGACCGAGCCTGCGCACCGCCGCGGCGAGCCGGTCGTGGTGCCACATGGACAGCACCGACTGGGTGTGCCCGTCGCCGGCGAGCGCGTCGATGGTGCGGCGGGCGTCGGCGGCGAGCCGGCAGCGCTCCATGAGCCGGTGGTAGGAGTCGTGGAACGCGGCGTCGATCCGCTCCCACTCGCCGTCTTCGAGCGCCCGGCCGAGGATGCGCTCGTACGACGTCCAGATCGGCCGCGTGTAGGCCGCGCGGTAGCCGTCCAGCCCCAGCGGCGGCAGCCCATAGCCGGCGAAGACCTCGTTGGTGGCGTCGAGAATGGCATCGCGATCGTCGAAGAGCGTGCCGTTCCAGTCCCAGACGATGTGCATGACGTCCTATCGTCCCCGATGCCGCGTCCGGGCGCACCCGTACGGCCGGGCCCGGCCGTGCCGGTGCGCCGGAAACGGCGCGTGACCGGCGCCGCCTCGCCGTCATGGGTGGCCCGCCCGTGACGGCGAGGCGGTCGTTCCGGCTCTCCGTCACGTGGATCAGTTCGGGGGGTGGACGAACAGGAGGACCTCACCGCCCGCTCCGGCGACGGCGTCGTAGACGCGCCAGTCGCCCTTCACCTTGTCGGCCGGGACGCCCATGGGGTACGGCTGGCGGTCGCCCTGCTCGTCGGGGCTGGTGGGCTGGTAGCGGTACCCGATGCCGCCGATGTGCCGCCTCCTGGCCTCGGCGAGCACGTCGGCGACGGTACGTCCCCGAACGTCGCTCAGCCCCACGCCCTCGCCGGGGGTGTCTCCGGGACCGGTGTTGTAGTGCTCGCCCGGCCGTGCCGTCCGCCCGAAGACGACCCGGACGAACGCCTTGTAGGTCAGCGGGATCTTGATGCCGACCGCGCAGGTCTCGCTTCCGCAGTGCCCCGGCGCGGTGATCGTCTTGACCCGGCCGCCGCCGTCGTCCTCCAGGAAGATGACCGAGCCCGCCTTCCTCGCCGAGCCGGGCTCCAGCCGGAGGTCGACGTTCAGGCCGTGGGCGGCGAACTCCTTCTTGTACCGCGCCGGGTCGGCGACCGGGTCCTTCACCTTCACGGTCAGGTATCCGCCCTTCCGAGTGAAGGAGAGCGCGGCCGTCTGTACGCGCGGCGGGGCGGGCGCGACGGTGACCGCGGGACGGCCGGTGTCGCGGACCGGCACGACGGTGACCGCGACCGCGACCGCGGCGGCCCCGGCCGCGACGGCGCCGGTCGTGAGCAGCAGCCACGGCCGCGCGGGGAGGCGACGCGTGCTCGTGACGCGGGCGGGCCGGGGGCTCGCGACGATGGCGGCGATCCTCGCGTCCATCCCGGCATCGGACTGGTCCGTCTCGGACAGGTCGTCGAGGGCCACGGGCTTGAGGGCGGACAGGACGCGGTGACCGGTCATGAGCGGTTTCCTTCCAGCAGGTCCAGGGGGACCATCGCCGCCGTGCCCGTCTCCTTGTGCAGCGCTCGGGTGAGCCGCCGGCGGGCGCGGTGGACACGGACGTAGTACAGGGCCTTCGTGCACCCGAGGACCGTCGCGGCCTGCGCCGCGTCAAGCCCGTACCAGGCGCTCAGGATGAGGATCTCGGCATCGGCCTCCGGGAGGGAGGCGAACGCGGCCAGGACGCTGTCCCGCTCGACCACCAGGTCACCGGTGTCCCAGGCCACCAGGTCGCGTTCGTCGCTCAACTGCCCGACGCGATGGGCGATCGTCTCGCGCCGCCGACCGGCGGCGCGCTGTTTGAGCCGATGGTTCCGAGCGGCTCGCAGCAACCAGGGCAGAGGATCGTCCTGGGGAACCTCGCCGAGCTTGCGCCACGCCGTCAGGAACGTCTCGTTGACGACGTCCTCCGCGACGTCACGCCGGTCGTGGGCCAGCGCGTAGCTCAGCACCCTCGAGTAGTTGCGCCGGTAAATGGACGTGAAGCGTGCGGCGTCATCACCGGTGTCATCACCGGTGTCCTCACCTCGGGCAACGATCACGCCATCACCCCCTCTCACGTGTGCTGTGTAGGTCCGACACCGGGTAACCCCTTCCGGTGTCGCCTTTCTTGCACGGGGGTGCGGAGTTTCCTACGCCGCCCGTCAGGAGAACGGACGCGGTCAGGAGAACAGGTGCGGCAGCTCCTGGGTGGCGTACCACAGCAGCTCGTGACCGGCCGCGCCGTCGACGGTGAAGCGGGCGTCGTCGTCACCGGCGTCGGCGGCGTCGCTCGCGGCGCGCGCCGCGCGTACGTCGGCCTCGGCCTCGGCATCGTCCACGTGACCGGAGACGATCCGCTCGAACGGGACCGGCTGGGTCACGCGCACCTGGGCGCGCTCCCCGGGGCCGCCCAGGTCGCCGCCGCTGTGCACGACCGCCTCGTCGGGGATCTCGGCGGCGAGCACGACGCGGCGCGACGGCGCCTCGGGGTCGGCGGCGAGCAGGCGCAGCGAGTCACGCGCGGCGTCCGACATCGCGGCGTACTCCAGCTCTTCCAGATCGGCCGAGGCGTACCACTCGCGCAGCGCCGGTGTCACGGCATAGCCGGTCAGCGGCGCCGGTTCGAGCTTGCGATCCCGGAGGATGCCGGCGAGTCCGCTGAGTGTGGTCGGAAGGTAGACGCGCATGTCCTACAAGAGTGTGCCAGTACCGGATGGGGACTACCCGAGCGACACCCCGAACAGCTCCTCCAGGCGCGCCACGGTGGTCGGGGCGTCGGCGTGGTGGACGCCCACGATGCCGAGGCGTTCGGCGGCCCGGATGTTCTGCTCGATGTCGTCGATGAACGCACACTCCCGCGGCGGCAGGCCGAGCAGGTCGAGCGCGTGGTGGAAGATCTGCGGGTCGGGCTTGCGCAGCCCCACCTCACCGGAGATCACCACCTGGTCGAACAGCTCGCCGAACGACTCGCGCGGGTAGGTGTTGCCCCAGGAGTTGGACAGCAGGCAGGTGCGCACGCCGACGGCCCGCGCCCGGCGCAGCGCCTCGTACATCTCCTCGACGGGCTCGAACGCGGCGAACATCCGCAGCAGCAGGCCCTCGGCCGCGACCGCCATGCCGCCACGGGTACGCAGCCGCTCGGCGAGCATGCGCTCGAACTCGGCCGGCGGCAGCGACCCGTCCTCCAGCCCGTGGACCGGATTGGCCGCACCGTCGCCGGCGTACGCCTGCGCGAACCACTCCCGCATCACCACGCGGTAGGTCTCGTCGTCGATGTCGTCGTTCTCGATCCACACCGCGATCGCGTCACGCAGCGGCGTGGTCAGCACACCGCCCCAGTCGATGATCAGTCCGCGTACGGTCACGGCCTCGATGGTAGGCATGCCGTCCACCGGCGGCCGAACCGGGCTCACAGCCGGTGCCGCTCCGCCCGTCGCCGGCGCTGCTCGACCGGGTCGGGTACCGGGGCGGAGGTCACGAGGCGGCGTGTGTACTCCTCCTGCGAGTCGAACAGGACGTCGTCGCGGGCGCCCACCTCGACGAGGCGGCCCTGGTTCATGACCGCCACGCGGTCCGACACCCGGCCGACGACGGCGAGGTCGTGGGTGATGAACAGGCAGGCGAAGCCGAGGCGTTCCTGCAGCTCCAGGAAGACCTCCAGCACGGCGGCCTGGACCGAGACGTCCAGCGCGCTGGTGGGTTCGTCCGCGATGACGAGCCTCGGGTCGAGCGCGAGTGCCCGCGCGATGCCGACCCGCTGACGCTGCCCGCCGGACAACTCGTGCGGGTGGCGCAGGCGCAGCGCCGGGTCCAGCTCGACGCTCTTCAGCAGGGCGACCACGCGTTCGGTGCGGTCGCCGACGCCGTTGATGACGAGCGGTTCGGCCACGCAGTCGCCGACCGTCATCCGCGGGTCCAGCGAGGACGCGGGGTCCTGGAAGACGATGCCGCAGTGGCGCCGCAGCCGGCGCAGGTCGCGTCCCCGCGCCTCGCTCAGCGGCTCGCCGAGCAGGCGTACGGTGCCGGAGGCGGGCTTGATCAGGCCGACCGCGGCGCGGCCCACCGTGGACTTGCCCGAGCCGGACTCCCCGACGAGCCCCAGCACCTCGCCCTCGGCGATGGTGAGCGTGACGTCGTCGACCGCGCGGACCCGGCTGCGGCCCTTGCCGCGGAACTCCACGACGAGGTTCTCCAGGGACAGCGCGGCCTCGGTCCGCACCTCACGCTCTCGTCGCTCGCCGGGGGTCAGGCGCGGCACGGCGGCCAGCAGGCGCTTGGTGTAGTCGGCCTCCGGCCGGTTGAACAGGTCGTCGACGGGCGCCTGCTCGACCACCTTGCCCTGGTACATGACGACGACCCGGTCGGCGATGTCGGCGACCACTCCCATGTTGTGGGTGATCACGAGCATCGCCATGCCGAACTTGGTCCGCAGGTCGCGCAGCAGGTCGAGGATCTCGGCCTGGACGGTGACGTCGAGTGCGGTGGTGGCCTCGTCGGCGATGAGCACCTTGGGTTCGCAGGCGATCGCCATGGCGATGACGACGCGCTGCCGGAGCCCGCCGGACAGCTCGTGCGGGAACTGCCCGAGCCGGCGGCGCGCGTCCCGGATGCCGACCATCTCCAGCAGCTCGGCCGCCCGGTCGAGGGCCTGCTTGCGGGACAGGTCGGCGATGTGCAGGCGCAGCGCCTCGGCGACCTGCCAGCCGACGGTGAACGCCGGGTTCAGCGCGGTCATCGGCTCCTGGAACACCATGGCGACCTCGGCGCCGCGGATCGCCCGCAGCCGCGCGCCGTCGAGCGTCGTCACGTCCACGCCGCCGACCCGTACCGTCCCGCCCACCTTGGCGGTCGGCGGCAGCAGCCCGAGCGTGGACATCGAGGTGACGCTCTTGCCCGACCCGGACTCGCCGACGACGGCGACGATCTCTCCAGGGGCGACGGTGATGCTGACGCCGTCGACCGCGCGTACGGTCTCCCGGCCGCTCCTGAACGTGACGCTCAGGTCCTCGATCGCGAGTGTAGGCATCGACTCGCTCATCGGCCCGCTCGGCTCTGTCGTCGACGTCATCGGCTGCGCGGCGTGAAGATCCCGGCCTTCAGACCGGGGAGGAAACGCCGCTCCCCCCTCGAACTGTCAGTGGTGGTCGTTAGCGTGCTCACATGCGGTTCCGGCTTCAACCCACGCCCGCCCAGGAGGAGGCGTTGCTGGAGCACTGCGCGCACGCCCGATATGTGTGGAATCTTGCGTGTGAGCAGCACCTGCATTGGCGGCCGGGGCGGGCGAGTGCGCCGGGGTATGTCGAACAGTCCCGCCAGTTGACCGAGGCCAGGAGAAAGTTCGCGTGGCTGGCGGCGGGTTCGCAGACGGTGCAGCAGCAGGCGTTGCGGGATTTCGCCCAGGCCATGGCGAACTTCTTCTCCGGGACCCATCAGCGGCCGAGGTGGCGTAAGGCGGGCGTCCACGAGGGCTTTCGGATCGTCGGCCGTCGCGGCAGCCAATGGGACGTACGCCGGTTGTCCCGCAGGGTGGGCGAGGTGCGGATCCCGAAGGTCGGCTGGGTACGGTTCCGCTGGTCCCGTCAGGTACCCGGCGTGGTCAAATCGTTTCGAGTGAACCGGGACCTGGCGGGGCGCTGGCATGTCGCGTTCGCAGTGATCCCGCCGCCGATCGACGGGCCGGGTATAGGCGAGCTCGTCGGTGTGGACCGTGGTGTGGCCGTCTCGGCTGCGCTGTCCACTGGTGAGCGATTGTCCGTGCCAGGACTGCGCGAGACCGAGGCCAAACGACTGGAGCGGCTGCAGCGGAGACTGGCCCGGGCACGGCGTGGGTCTAGACGCCGTAACCGCGTTAAGGCCGCGATCAGTCGGTTGATGGCTCGTGAGGTCGATCGGCGCCGGGACTGGGTGGAGCAGACCTCCACCGATCTGGCCCGTCGTTTCGACCTCATTCGCGTCGAAGATTTGAAGATTAAGAACATGACCCGTTCCGCACACGGCACCATCCATGCACCGGGCAGGAACGTACGGGCCAAGGCCGGGCTCAACCGGGCCATCCACGCGGCGGGCTGGGGGCGGCTGGTAAAGCGCTTGCAGGACAAAGCCGAGAGCCGGGTAGAGAAGGTCGATCCCGCGTACACGTCCCAAACCTGTAACGCCTGCGGGCACTGCGCAGCGGAGAACCGTGAGAGCCAAGCGGTCTTTCGTTGTCGCGCCTGCGGGCATGCCGATCATGCGGATGTGAACGCGGCAAAGAACATCGCGGCAGGACGTGCCGTGACAGCGCGGGGAGCCCTCCAGCCGTTGGGCGGGGCTTTGAACCGCGAACCTCAACCTGTTCCCTCCTCTACGTAGCGGAGTCGGGTTGGAATCCCCCGCCTTCAGACGGGGGAGGACGTCAACGTCCCTCCAGGCGGACCTCGAAGGAGTCGCGCAGCCCGTCGCCGATCGCGTTGAACGCGCACACGACGAGCACGATGGCGACACCGGCCGGGAAGATCAGCCACCAGTAGCCGTCGTAGGTGTAGGAGATGCCCTTGCTGAGCATCCCGCCCCAGTCGGTCTTGGGCGGCGGCACGCCGAGCCCCAGGAAGCTGACGTAGGCGATCAGCAGGATGGCGTCCGCCACCTGGAACGTCGCGTTCACCACCACGGTGCCGATGGCGTTCGGGATGATGTGCCGGAACACCGCGCGGCGGTGGCTGCCGCCCATCGCCTTCATGGCCTGCACGTAGTCGCGGCTGCGCAGCGACAGCGCCTCGGCCCGTACGAGCCGGGCCGGGACGAGCCACGACACGCACCCGATGATGAGGATCTGCACCGGCACCGTCGGCCGCAGGATCGTCGCGGTCACCAGCAGCAGGAACAGCGCCGGGATCGCGATGCCCGCGTCGACGACGCGCATCATCAGCGCGTCCACCCAACCGCCGGCGTAGCCGGAGATGGCACCCCAGACCGTGCCGATCAGGGTGGCGAGCAGACCCGCCGCCACCCCGATCTCCAGGGACGTCTGGCCCCCGACCATCAGACGTCCCAGCACGTCGTGTCCGACGTCGTCGGTGCCCAGCAGGTGTCCCCCGGTGCCGGGCGACAGGTTGGCGGCGGACAGGTTCGTGTGCGTCTGGTCGGTGTGGTGGAGCAGCGGGCCGAGGAAGCAGAACACCAGCAGCAGGGCGAGGATGACCAGCCCGGTGACGGCGAGCCGGTTGGCGAAGAACAGTGACGCCATGCGCCGGTAGGACCCGGCGACCCGTACGGGCGGCGGCTCTGCGGCGACCGGAGCGGAAAGGCTCATGAGCCCTCCTTCGTCGGAGGGGTGACCATGGGCGCTGTGTCGCCGATTCGCTCACTGCGTTCGCTCATGAGACCTCCTTCGTCGGAGGAGAGACCAGGCGCGCGTGTTCTTTGATTCGCTCGCTCCGCTCGCTCATTTGATCGTTCCTCTCACCCGCGGGTCGATGAGCGCCTGGACGATGTCGGCGAGCAGTGACCCGATGACCGTGGCCAGGGCGATGACGAGCACCGCGCCGAGCAGGATCGGATAGTCCGAGGTCTGCGCGGCGTTCCAGAACAGCAGCCCCATGCCGGGGTAGTTGAACACCGACTCGATCACCAGCGCGCCGGAGAACAGCACCGGCAGGTAGTAGCCGAGCATCGCGACGATCGGCGTCAGGGAGTTGCGCATGATGTGCAGCCACACGACGCGCCGCTCCGAGGCGCCCTTGGCGCGCGCGGTCCGTACGTAGTCCTCGGCGAGGTTGTCCAGCACGGCCGAGCGCATGTACCGGCTGAACGCCGCGATCGTCGCGATCGCCCCGGCGAGCACGGGCAGGATCAGCGCCCGCGAGTCGGCGAACAGACCGCCGATCGACTGCGTCTGCGGCGCCTGCGGCGGCAGCAGCTGGGTCTTCTGGGTGAAGACGATGACCAGCACCAGCGCGAGGAAGAAGACCGGGGTGGCGTACCCGACGAACACCACGGTCGTGACGGCGTAGTCGGCCAGGCCCTTGCGGCGCCGCGCCTGCCACACGCCCAGCGGGATCGCCACCACGAGCGCGACCAGCGTGGACAGGCCGGTGAGCACGAGCGTCTTGGGGATCCGCTGGCCGATCAGCGAGGCGACGGACTGGTTGAGCGTGTACGACTCGCCCAGGTCGCCGTGGAACAGCTCACTGAGGTAGGCCCAGTACTGCTGGACCAGCGACTTGTCGAAGCCGTGCTCGCGGTTGAACTCCGCGATCGCCTGGGGGCTGGCCTTCGGGCCGAGAATGCCGTGGGCCGGGCCGCCCGGCACCGAGTGCAGCAGCAGGAAGACGATCACGGTCACGAAGAAGATGACCACGACCGCCTGCCCGATCCGCTTGAGCAGGAAGCGCGTCAACGGGATGCCTCCGCCGGGAAGTGGTGGGCCCGGGACGGCGGTCCGCCACCGCCCCGGGCCGGTCTCATTTCGCCAGGTACCAGCGCTGCGGCTGGATGAAGACGAGCGGGTCCTGGACGACGCCGCGCAGGTTGTTCTTGATCGCGGACACCTGGTAGGCCGGGTTCGGCATCCAGATGACCGGCAGGTTCTTGGTCACGTACGCGTCGTAGTTCTGCATCGCTGCCGGGTCCGACGAGCTGGTCGACTTCTTGATCAGGTCGTCGACCGTCGGGTCCGAGTAGCTGCCGAGGTTCGAGCTGCCGGTGCTGCCGAAGATCTGCTCACCGCTCGGGTACGCCGGGAAGTACCAGCTGCCCGCCGTGCCGAAGAAGGAGAGCTGCCACGAGCAGGACGACTGGCTCGGCTTGCACTGCGCCGTGTGGTCGAGCACCGAGTTCAGCGGCTCCGACTTGATCGACAGCTTGATGCCGATCTTCGACAGGGAGGACTGGACCTCCTGCATCATGTTGTCGGTCTCGGTGCTGCCGCTCTGGCTGTCGATGGTCAGGTTCAGCCGTGTGCCCGCCTTGACGCCGTCGCCGCACTGGTTCGCGCCGGAGCCCGCCTGCGCGCACGTGGCCACGCCGTTCTGGATCGTCCAGCCGTGCGAGGTCAGCAGCGCCTTGGCCTTGTTCAGGTCGAACGGGTACGGGTTGGTCTTCTGCGTCGCCGACAGGTACTTCGACACCGGCGTCTGCGGCACCGGCCCGTAGCCGGGAACGCTCTGGTTGTGCCAGATGACCCGGGCGATCGTCGTCTGGTCGATCGACATCTGTACGGCCTGGCGGATGTACAGCTGCTTGAACACCGCGCCCATGGCCGGGTTGTTGAAGTTGTACGGGATGTAGGTGACCGCCCAGCCGGCCCAGGGCTTCACCTGGTAGCCGAGGTTCTCGATCGACTTCTGCTGGCTGGTGGCCAGCGCCGGCATGTAGCCGTAGTCGACGCCGCCCGACCGCAGGACGTTCAGCTCGGCGTCCGCGGAGGTGAACGGCTTGAACGTCACGCTGTCCAGGTGGGCCGGGTCGGGGCCGGTGTACTTGGGGTTCTTGGCGAGCGTGACCTGGCCGGTGGTGGTGAACTCCTTCACCGTGAACGGCCCGTTCGCCGCCTTCCACAGCGGGTTGTTCGCGTACTCCGACAGCTTGCCCGCCTCGCCGGTCAGGTACTTGAAGACCTTCTTGGCGCCGTCGGTGGTGCGGTCGTAGTCCCCGACCTTGCCGCCCTTGCTCTCGACGTCCCAGACCGACTGGGGGATCGGCGTGACGTAGGTCAGCTGGTTCGCGGTGAACCAGTCCGGGTTGTAGGCCTTGGTGAGGTGGAGCTTGAACTCCGTGTCGCTCACCGTCTCGAACCTGGCGACGTTGTCGGGGATGTCACCGGCGCTGTAGTTGCCCCACTGCGACTTGTTCGCCTTGACCAGGTTGAACCAGAACTCCACGTCGCGGCTGCTGACCTTCTGGCCGTTCGCCCACGTCAGGGGGTTCAACTTGATGTCGACCGTCTTGCCGCCGTTGGAGTAGACCGGCGCCTTGGCGGCGCTCGCCTTCTCGTCCAGGGCGACGGTGCCGCTGTAGCCGTCGTAGGCGTACAGCGGCAGGAAGACCTCCTGCCGGATGGCGCCGTTGAACGAGGCGAGGTGGCCCGGCGTGCCGATCGGGAAGATCCAGTTCGGCGTGGCGTTCGGGGGCATCGCGAAGGTGACCGACCCGCCCTGCTGGGGGGTGCCACCGCTCGCGGACGATCCTCCTCCGCCGGAGGAACAGCCGGCGGCCAGCAAGGCCACGGCCGCGCCGAACACCGCCAGCGTCAGGGGTCTCTTCATCGGTGCTCCATGGGGGACTTCCACCGTTTTCGGCGGGATGTTGGCGGCGACGATACATGCCCGTATCGAACGAAGACAAGCCTTGAACGAATTAAGTGTCCGGCCAAGATCGGGACAAACCCGCTGATTACCGCCGTGTTACGGGGCATCGACGGTGGACTCATCCGCGCCGGCTTGCTATGGTCCAGCCAAGTTTCCGCATCAACCTTCGTTCCCGAACCAAGTATCAGACTTAGTTCGATCGGCCTCGGTCGCTAGTGTTGCCGCCGCAACCGTGATCACTTGCAGTGAAGGAGCCACCATGTCGGCCGCGCAGATCATGGGCCTGGTGGCGTCCGGCCAGGCCACGTCACGAGCGGACCTGTCGCGTCTGCTCGGCCTGGCGCCCTCGACCGTGTCCTCCTACGTCCAGGAACTCCTCGACGCGGGCCTGCTGGAGGAGTCCGGCGAGGGCCGCTCGCGCGGCGGGCGCCGGCCCCGGCTGCTGAGCGTCCGCGCCGGCGACGGCGTCATCCTGGCCGCCGACCTCGGCGGTCACCACGCGAGGATCGCCACCATGGACCGCGCCGGACGGCCGGAGGCGATCCAGGACCTGGAGATCGACATCACGGCCGGGCCCGAGCCGATCCTCGCGCAGGTCACCGACGCGCTCGCCGAGCTCGCGGCCGGACGCCCGGTGCTCGGCATGGGCATCGGCCTGCCCGGCCCGGTCGACTCCGACGGAGTGGTGGTCGGCTCCTCCCGGATGCACGGCTGGAACGGCTTCTCCGTACGGCGCCGGCTCGCCGAGTACTACCAGGCGCCGCTCGTCGTGGACAACGACGCGAACCTCATGGCGATGGGCGAGGCGGTCGTACGCGGCCCCGAGCTGCGCGACTTCGTCTTCGTCAAGGCGGGCACCGGGCTCGGCGCCGCGCTCGTCAACGACGGCCGCCTGCACCGCGGTGCCCGTGGCGTCGCCGGCGACGTCAGCCACAACCGCGTGCCGGCCGGCGGCGACCGCCCCTGCAACTGCGGCAACTTCGGCTGCCTGGAGACCATCTCCAGCGGAGCGGCCCTGGTCGCCGCCGTACGCGCCGACGGCGTCGACATCGCCACCACCGCCGACCTCGTACGCCTGGCGCGCGACGGCAACCCGACGGTCAACACGACGCTGCGCTTCGCCGGCCGCCAGCTCGGCGAGGTCCTCGTCACCATCGTCAACTTCTTCAACCCGCAGGCGGTGATCCTCAGCGGCGCGCTGGCGACCTGCGACCTGTTCGTCGCCGCCGCGCGCGGCGCGCTTTACGAACGCTGCCTGCCGCTCACCACCCAGGAACTGCAGATCGGGGAGAGCGTCGCCGGACCCGACGCCGGCCTGCTCGGCATCGGCCGACGCCTCATCGACCAGGGCCTGGCCGTCCCCGTTAGGAATCTCCCGTGACAGCACTGCGGATCGGCATCGCCGGCATCGCGATCGAGTCGAGTACCTTCTCCCCGCACCGCACCCACCTGGCGGACTTCACCGTCACGCGGGGCGACGCCCTGCTCGCCCGCTACAAGTGGATGGGCGCGCCGTGGACGACGGGCGTCGAGTGGGTGCCGCTCCTGCACGCCGTGTCGCTGCCCGGCGGCGCGGTCGAGCCCGAGGTGTACGACGCGCTCGAGGCCGAGATCGTGGAACGTGCCAAGGCGGCGGGCCCGCTCCACGGCCTGTTCTTCGACATCCACGGTGCGATGAGCGTCGTCGGGCGCACCGACGCCGAGGCCCGGCTGGCGGCCGTGATCCGCGAGGCCGTCGGCCCGGACACGCTGATCTCCGCCTCGATGGACCTCCACGGCAACGTGTCGCGCGAGCTGGCGGAGACCGTCGACCTGATCACCTGCTACCGGATGGCCCCGCACGAGGACGCCTGGGAGTCGCGCGAGCGCGCGGCGTACAACCTGGTCGAGCGCCTCCACGACGGCGGGCGTCCGCGGAAGGCATGGGTGCAGGTCCCGGTGCTGCTGCCCGGGGAGAAGACCAGCACCCGCGTCGAACCGGCCAAGAGCCTGTACGGCCGGATCCCGGCCGTGGAGGCGCTGCCCGGCGTCGTCGACGCGGCGATCTGGGTCGGCTACGCCTGGGCCGACGAGCCCCGGTGCCGCGCCGCCGTGGTCGTGACCGGCGACGACGAGGAGGTCATCACCGCGCAGGCGCGCGAGCTGGCCGAGGCGTACTGGCAGGCCCGCGACGACTTCGCGTTCGTGGCGCCGACCGGCACGCTCGACGAGTGCCTGACGACCGCGCTCGCCGGCGACGCCCGGCCGTTCCTGATCAGCGACTCCGGCGACAACCCGACCGCCGGCGGCGCCGGCGACGTGTCCTGGACGCTGAGCCGGCTGCTCGTCGTGGAGGAGCTGCGCCTCGGCAAGGCCAGCGCGATCTACGCGAGCATCGTCGACCCCGAGGCGGTCGCGGCGGCGTTCGCCGCGGGCGAGGGCGCCGAGGTGATGGTGCGGGCCGGCGGCCGGATCGACGCGGGTCCCTCCGGGCCGGTCGCCGTCGCGGGCACGGTGCACTCCCTGCTGCCGGGCGACCCGGTCGGCGGCGACATCGCGGTGATCAGGACCGGCGGGCTGCACGTCATCCTGACCAGCCGGCGCAAGCCGTACCACGTGATCTCCGACTTCACCGCCCTCGGCCTGTCGCCGGCCGACACCGACGTGGTCATCGTCAAGATCGGCTACCTCGAGCCGGAGCTGTACGACCTCGCGGCGGACTGGCTGCTCGCGCTCACCCCGGGCGGCGTCGACCAGGACCTGCTGCGCCTCGGGCACCACGGCGTACGGCGGCCGCTCTTCCCGTTCGACTCCGACATGGCCGACCCGGACCTGACGCCCGAACTCCTGTGAGCGAGCGCAGCGAGGGAACCAGAAAACACAGCACCGTGGTCGTGGGGCCGCCGAAGGAGGCCCCACGACCACACCGATCCGAGAGGAACCCATGCGCTACGAGATCTGCCTGGAGTCCGCCGACGGCGTCGCCGCCGCGGCGGAGGCCGGCGCCGACCGGGTGGAGCTCTGCGCCGCCCTGTTCGAGGGCGGAATCACCCCGAGCCAGGGCATGATCGAGCAGGCCGTGGCCGTCGCGGCGGGCCGCCTCCGCGTCCACGTGATCATCCGTCCGCGGGGCGGAGACTTCATCTTCAGCCCCGCCGAGGCCGAGGTGATGCTCCGCGACATCGAGGTGGCCAAGGCGGCCGGCGCCGACGGCGTGGTCATCGGCGCGCTGACCGAGGACGCCGAGATCGACACGGAGCTGTGCGCGCGCCTCGTCGCGGCGGCCCGGCCGCTCAGCGTGACGTTCCACCGGGCGTTCGACGTGACGCACGACCCGGAGGCGGCGTTCGAGGACGTCGTCGCGCTGGGCGTCGACCGGCTGCTGACCTCGGGCGCGGCACCGTCCGCCCTGGAGGGCGCCGACCTGATCGCCCGGCTGGTGGAGAAGGCGGCGGACCGGATCATCGTCCTGCCGGCGGGCGGCATCAACGAACGCACCGCCGCCCGGGTGGCCGCGCAGACCGGCGCGCGAGAGCTCCACTTCACCGCGAGCGAGACCGTACGGTCGCGGACCCGCTTCCAGGCGCCCGGCATCTACATGGGCGGCGCGCTGTACCCGCCGGAGACCACCCGCTCGGTGACCACCCCGGCTCGCGTCCGCTCCATCATCGAGGCCGCGTCCGCCTGAGCCCCGGTCCCCGGGCGCGCGGAACGCCGTCCGCACGCCCGAGGACGCCGCCGGTCAGCGGCCCGTGCGCGGGTCCGTGAGGACCTGGTCGCCGGTGTCGCGCATGCCCAGGCGCCGTGCCTTGGCGTGGAGGACCTCGGGGCTGCTCTCGCGTGCGATGTCCTCCTGGAGAGCCTGCTTGCGCTCCTCGAGCCGCTGGTTCTCCTGCTGGAGCTCACTGCGCTCGAACGACTGCTGGGCGAGCACGGTGTTCAGCAGGAGGAGACCGACCAGCGCCCCGCCGAGCAGCCCCACGACCAGCAGGGCGAACGGCGCCGCGCCGGAACGAGCGGGACGAACGGCGCGGGCGGGAGCCGTGACCGGCCGCACCGTACGGGACGGAGGAAGGCCACGGTGCCGCGTGCTCCGTCGCGACGTGCCGCGCGACACCGCCGCCCGGGACGTGACCGCCGCGCCGGAACCAGCGGCCCGCTCGCGAACAGTGCCGGTGCTCGTGCCGTCGGTCGGCGTCGTGGTGGGCCGTGCCGCGCGGGACGGCGGAACCGTGCCGCGCCTCGTGGTGCGCGGCGGCGTGCCGGTGGTCTCGTCCTCACGGGTACGGATCGCGGCCGACGACGTCATGGCCTTCATCACTTCCCCCTGCGTTCGCTCCGCTCTTTCCGCGGGTCGGCACTACCGGCGTGATCGCGCCGGCGCGGTCGAGGACCCGCCGCGGTACCGGCGAGCCCCGACCGAGGAGAAATGCGGCACCGCGTCCGCCGTTACCCCCGATTCGGGGGCATATACCTAGAACCAGGCATAAATGACCCACTTCGCTCATGACCGGCAATAATGCACGGAGCGTAACGGCCTCGACGGGCCGGCTGCCATCGAATTTCCGCGCGACGACGGCGTACGCCGGTCAGCCGGGAGCACCGACCGGGAGGACGGCGCGCAGGCACGCGCCCGGTTCGTCCTCCGGTGTCGTGGCGACCGACAGCGAGCCTCGGTGGGCGACGGCGATGTCGCGGGCGATCGCCAGGCCGAGGCCGGAACCGCCGCGGTCCCGGTCGCGGGCCTCGTCGAGGCGGGTGAAGCGGTCGAAGACGACCTCGCGGTGTTCGGGCGGGATGCCGGGGCCGTCGTCGGTGACCTCCAGGACGGCGCGGTCGCCGTCCTCGGCGAGACGGACCGTGACGGCGGTCGCGGCGTGCCGTACGGCGTTGTCCACGAGGTTGGCCACCAGCCGCCGCAGCTGGTCGCCGGAGCCGTGGACGAGCACGTCGGTGGCGATGTCCAGCGTCACCGTCACGTCGGGCCGCGGGCGGGTCCGCGCCGCCTCCTCGGCCGCCACCTGACCGAGGTCGACCTCCTGCTCGCGCAGTGGTTCGCCCGCGTCGAGGCGGGCGAGCAGGAGCAGGTCGTCGGTCAGCGTCTGGATGCGTTCGACGTCGGTCAGCGCCTGGCCGGCCAGCTCCGAAGCGCCGACGCGGTGGCCGGTCAGCTCCAGCCGGGCGCGGAGCACCGCCAGCGGGCTGCGCAGCTCGTGCGCGGCGTCCGCGACGAACCGTTTGTGCTGTTCGACGGCGGTCCGCAGCCGGTCCAGGGTGGCGTTCACCGTACGGGCCAGCGCCGCGACCTCGTCACGGGTGGCGGGCTCGGGGACCCGTTGGTGCAGGTCGTGTGCGGTGATGTCGGCCATCTTCGCGCGGATCGCCGAGACCGGCCGCAGCGCGCGGCTCACCGCGAACCAGGTCAGCAGCGCCACGAGCAGGAGCAACGCCGGAATGCCGGGCAGCAGCAGATGCCACAGCGTCGTGATCGCCTGCTGGGTCGGCGCCAGCGAGGACCGGCCCTGGATCACCACCGTCCCGCCCTTGGTGGCCACCTGCTCGCCGGCCACGACGTAGCCGGATCCGGTCTTCCAGCTCGGGCTCTGCGCCTTGGTGAGCACCTGGACGTCGAGGGTGTCACCGCCCACGGGCCCTCCCGGTGCGTCGCGCTCGGCGGGCGGCCCGACCTTCACCATGGCGGCCATGGCCTTGGCCTTGGCCGCCGCCTCGGCGCGGGCGCTGTCCTCCAGGGAGTGCCGCAGGGCCAGGAGCAGGACCGCCGAGGCCAGGCCCAGCGCCACGGCCACGGTCAGCACCGCGGCCACCGTCGCGCGCAGCCGTACACCGCCCAGTCGCGGCGGGCGGATCCACCGGGGACGTCGCATCGTCAGGCCTCCAGCCGGTAGCCCGCGCCCCGTACGGTGACGAGAGAGCTGCGCCCGAACGGCTTGTCTATCTTGCGCCGCAGGGCACTCACGTAGACCTCGATGATGTTGGAGTCGCCGTCGTAGGCGAAGTCCCAGGCCATCGACAGCAGCTCGGTCTTGGACACCACCTCGCCGGCCCGGCGCGCCAGGCCGTGCAGCACGGCGAACTCCTTCGGCGTCAGCGTGATCGGGACGTTCCCCCGGCGACAGCGCAGCCCCGCCGGGTCGACCTGGAGGTCCCCCACCGTGAGCACGGCCGGGCGTTCACGTGCCCCGCGCCGGAGCAGCGCACGCAGCCGGGCGAGCAGGACCACGTACGCGAAGGGCTTGCCGAGGAAGTCGTCCGCACCGTTGTCGAGCGCCCGCGCCTCGTCCTGCACGGTGTCCTTGGCGGTCAGCATGAGGATGGGCGTCCAGATGCCGGCCTCGCGGAGCCGGCGGCAGACCTCGTCGCCGCTCAGCCGCGGCAGCATCACGTCGAGGACGATCACGTCGTACGGGTTCTCGGTGGCCAGCCACAGCCCTTCCCGGCCGTCGTAGGCGAGGTCCACCGCGAACCCCTCATCGGCCAGACCGTCCTTCAGGAGTTCGGCGAGGCGCCGCTCGTCCTCCACCACGAGTATCCGCACCGGCCCAGCGTGACCGGCCGTACCTAAAGCCACCATGAAGACGGTCTGAGAGCGCACTCATCGTGACTTCAGCTCCCCGCCGCGAGACTCCGGAGCGTCCTGATCGACTCCCTTCCGGAGGAACCATGAGGAAAAGGATCATCGCCGTCGGCGTCCTGGCCGGCGGCATCGCACTCACCGGGCTGGCCGGCTCCGCGTACGCCGCGGGCGCCTCCCCGGCCACCTCGTCCGCCCCCGCCACGGCGAAGGCGAAGGGCCCGATCGCCATCGTCTGCGTCGGCGAAAAGGCCGGCGGAAAGGCCGGCGGAAAGACGGACGCGGGCAAGCCGGGGAAGGTCATCATCGGCGGCGAGGCCGGAAAGCGCGTCAAGCACGAGGCGCGCGTGAAGCTGCCCGGAAAGCCCCTGGGGAAGCCCGGGAAGATCGTGCAGCCGCGCAAGGCTCCGCCCGGCGCCCTGGTCACCAAGGCGACCGTGGACGGCAAGGGCACCGTGAAGATCGGACCGCTGCCCAAGGGCGTTCACTGCTCCAAGGTCATGCCCGGCACCAAGGGCGCTCCCCCGCTGCCCCCGGCTCGCTGACGCGCGATCCGTTCCGTACGGCCACACCCCACCGTCGGGGCGTGGCCGTACGCCGTGGACCAGGGTGGTTGCCGTTTACATAACCGACATGTATAACGTTTATTTAATGCGCCACCCTTCCTGCCTCCCCAGGCGAAAGGACTCCGTCATGCGCTCGGTCGTCGCGACACCCGCGGACAACCGCTCCAGGTACGACAGGGATCTGGCGTGCAACCACGGGCAGGGCACGAAGCGCAAGACCGCCAATGGCGCGAGCTCGATGAAGAACACCACGCCCTGCGGCGTCATTCTCTACGACGTGCCGTACACGCAAGAGCAGAGCGACGAGATTCATCACGCGAAGCCAAAACCGGAGGACAAGAACTTCGCCAACAACGGCTTCGACAACAAGGCGGCCGTCTTCCGCTGTTAGTCGTCGCCGCCCTCGGACCGGCCGCCGGGAGGATCACCGGCTCCCGGCGGCCCCGGGGACAGCCCGGGAACCCCCTACGGGCGGGTTCCCGGGCTGTCTCTTGTGCTCCGGTCGAACGATGTCAACGCCAGGGTCGCAGGGCTGTGGACAACGCTTCCCGGCCCAGCGACCCCGTCCAGGCCGGGTGCCCGTCGGGCCTGATCAGCAGCGGTTCTCCCGATCCCTTGAGCTCGCTCACAAGGCAGCTGTCCACAGGCTCGCCTGCGACATCGGCCAAGATCGGGCGGCCGGTGCGAAGGTGCTCGAACAGCCGCGTCCCGTCGGGCAGGTCCCGGTCGGGTACGCGCGGTCCGAGTCCATAGGAGATGTCCAGCCCCGTGATCATCATGGCGATCTTCCGGTTCGCATCCGGCGTCGCGAGGATGTCGGCCACGTGCGCGCGAAGCGCATCCACATGCACGCCGGGTGCGCTCAACGCGCCCTGCGCGCGCGTGTTCGACAGCACCCGAGCGCCCACGGGGTGCCGCTCTTCGTGGTACGTGTCGAGCAACTCCTCATCGGCACTCCCCCGCACGACGAGCGCCAGCTTCCAGCCGAGGTTGAACGCGTCCTGCAGCCCGGTGTTCAGCCCCTGACCCCCGGCCGGCGAGTGGACGTGCGCCGCGTCCCCGGCCAGCAGCACACGCCCGGAGCGATAGCACGCCGCCTGCCGCGCGACGTCGGTGAATCGCGAGATCCACCGTGGACTGTGCATTCCGAAATCGGTGCCCGCCACCCGGACGAACATCGCCCGCAGATCTTCGAAGCCGATGGCCGTCGAGTCACCGACGGTCGTCCCGGCCTCGTCCACGATCAGCCGCCGCCACCCCTCCTCGAAGCCGAGCACCGAGAAGTTCCCCCGCGGCGTTCGCTGGAGCAAGAACTGCTCCGCGGGCGGGTCGGCCAGTTCGACGTCCCCGAGAATCGACGTGGTGGTCGCGGGCGTGCCCGGAAAGTCGATGCCCGCCAGCCGGCGCACCACACTGCGGCCGCCGTCACAACCGACCAGATAACGCGCCTCCACGGGCCCGGCCGTGGTCTCGACCACGACCGGCTCCGCGGCCGGCGCCGCCGGCCCTGGGCGTAGGCCCGTCACCTCGACCCCGCGGCGAATCCGCACGCCCAGCTCCCGGGCGCGAGCCTCGAGCAGCCGCTCGATCCGGCGCTGAACGATCACCAACAGGAACGGATACCGGGTCGGCAGCCCCGACAGGTCGAGCGGCAGCCCGGCGAAGCGCGTACCCGGCAGCGGACGCCCCTCGGCCAGGAACGGGTCGAGCATCCCCCGCTGGTCGAGCACTTCCAGCGACCGCGGATGCAGCCCGCCCGCCCTCGAGTCACGCGTGGGCTCGGTGAGCCTTTCGAGCACGAGCACGTCCACCCCGGCCAGCCGCAGCTCGCACGCCAGCATCAGGCCGGTTGGGCCGGCGCCGGCGATGACCACGTCCTCCATGATCACTCCCTAACAATATTAGAGGAATCTCGAACGTCGTTAGATATAGCTCTAACGATGCTAGAGTGTCAATCGTGCCCATCACTCCCGACCTGATCGCCCGGGCCGGTCTGCGGCTGCTGAACGACGTGGGCCTCGACGGCCTGACCATGCGGATGGTCGCCAAGGAACTGGACGTCCAGGCGCCCACGCTCTACTGGCACGTCAAGAACAAGCACGAGCTGCTCGACCTGATGGCCGGGCTGATCACGGCCGAGGCGGCCGACGGCGTCGAAGGCCCCGGCCGAAACGAGACCTGGCAGCAATGGATCGCCGGCCTCGCACGCAGAATGCGCGACGCGATGCTTCGCTACCGCGACGGCGCCAGGGTCACCGCCGGGTCCTACTCGACGGGTCCGTCCATCGGGCGCACGTTCGAACTGGTTCTGCGTACGCTCACCGACGCCGGTTTCTCGGCCACCGAGGCGGCCCGCGCGTTCCCCGCCGTCCTGCACTACGTCGTGGGCTTCACGATCGAGCAACAGGCGCGCACGGGCGAGAACTACGAGGGCCCCAACCCCTATGCGCAGGCGATGACCATCGACGAAACCCGGTATCCCCTGACGGCAAGCGTGACGAAGGAGCTCCACGCCGTCGACAGCGACGACAATTTCGAGTACGGCCTGCACATCGTGCTGGCGGGCATTGAGGCCGTTCGCCAGGAGGCCGGCGGATAACGCGGGGCGTCAGCGAACGCCGCTTGATGCGGCACTGGTCCTCTGGAGGGTTCGCCCGGCGCCGCTCGGTCCACTCGCGCTGCCGCCGGTCCGCAGCCAGTCGCGCCGGTCGGCGTCGGACGGCGCCCGGCCGAGCGTTCCCTACCGTAGTGCGTGGCCGTACGCCGCACGGAGCGCCGCCAGGTCCGGCTCACCGAACTCCTCGCGCATCGCGGCGAAGACCGCCACCTTGTCCGCGCCGAAGCGGCGGACGTCCACGGCGTACGTGTCGGCGCTGACGAAGGTCGGCGGGCTGCTCTTGCTGTGGAACTTGTCCGCGTACATCACCAGCCGCTCCTCGCGCGACCTCGCCCGGTAGTCCCCGGCCGGCAGCGGGAGACGCTGACGCCGTACGTCTCCGGGGCCGAGGCCCACGCCCGTGTGGCACGAGCAGAACCGGCAGATCGCCTCGGAGAATCCCCCCTCGGCGAGGAGTTCGTGGCCGAGCACCCCATGGCGGATGTACGCCGCGTGGTCGAGCTCGCCCGTACCGTCGTAGAGGCGGTAGACGCCGATGTCGTGCAGCAGGCAGCCCGCCCGCACCAGATCGGCGTCGATGCCGTCGCCCGCGCGGCCGAGGAGCTGTTCGGCGATCCGGCACACGATCTGGCAGTGGGTGTGAACGAGCTCGAACGCCTCCTTCGTGGGCGCATGCTTCTCGTGGAGGGCGAAAATCCGCTCATCACCCGGAATCTCCAAGGTCACGGGCACGATGGTGGCACACCCGGCCGCGGTCTCAGGCTCGCGAGATCCGGGTGACGCATGTCGCCTACTTGATCGGGTAGCACCCCGGCATGACGAACCAGCAGGTCAGCGAAGGCGACGTTTTCCAACCGGGCCAGGTCGTGCCGGTCAGCGGCATCTATGAGTGCGACTCCGACTGTGGCCATCAGTGGTCGACCGACGTGAAGGGACACCGGTTTCCGCCGCTCCAGGACGGATGCAGCGGACACGGCTGGAAACTCGTCAGCAAGACACCCAGCGGCGCGGCAGGCGACTGAACACCACCGCTCCGAGATCCTCCTCGCGGGAGTGCGGATCTCATCCGCGGGTCTCGCCGGCGCCCAGGGTGATTTCGGCCAGGTAGGCGTCGAGTTGGGTGACCATGCTCTCTGGGGGCAGGTGGCCGGCCAGCCGCTGGATGGACAGGCCGTCGACGAGGGCGTGCAGGCGCCGGGCGAGGAGTTCGGTCGAGGCGGTGTGGGGGGCCAGAAGGCCCTCGGAGTCCAGGCCCTCGATGAGCTGAAGACAGAGCCCGTACATGCCGTCGAAGTGGGTGCGCTGGACCTCGCCCAGGTGCGGATCGCTCAGGCCCAGCGCCAGGAACGCGAAGGCGATGGCGGCCTCGGTGTGACGCCGCGCGTCGATCGGCATGGTCTCCAGCAGCGTGTCGCGGACCGCCTGATGGATGGTGCCGGTATGCCTCAGGCCGGCGATCCGGGTCGTGACCCGCTGTACCACCTGCTCGCAGGCGAACGCCAGCAGCTCGGCGCGGGTGGTGAAGTAGTGCCGCAGCGCGCCGGACGACCAGCCGGCCTCGGCGGCGACCGAGCGGATCGAGACCTCGTTCACCCCCTCCCGGGCGATGACGCGGCCGACGGCGTCGGCGAGCTCCAGCCGGCGCGCCTCGTGGTCCACGATCTTCGGCATCTGGCCATTATCGCACAGCCGTGTTATTTTCGTTTTCGTACGGCCGTGCGAAATAAGGGACGTCGTGATCTTCCTGATCGTTGGATGCGAGATCGGGTTCTGGGCGCTGCTGGTGGCCGGGCTCGCGACCCGCTATCTCCTTCGCGCCCGGCGGCTCAGCAACATCCTGCTGGTCAGCGTCCCAATGGTCGACGTGGTCCTGCTCGCGGCCTCGGTCATCGACCTGCGGAGCGGCGCACCCGCATCACCCGTGCACGGCCTGGCCGCGATCTACATCGGCGTCTCGCTCGCCTTCGGCCACCAGATGATCCGCTGGGCCGACCAGCGGTTCGCCCATCGCTTCGCAGGCGGCCCCGCACCCGCGAAGGCACCCAGGACCGGACGGGCCCACGCGGCCTACGAACGCGGCCAATGGCTTCGCCATCTCCTCGCCTACGTCGTGGCAGCGGCCGTCCTGGGCATCTTCACGCTGCTCGTCGGTGACCTTCACCGCGCTCTGAAACCGTGGTCGGTGATGGTCCCCTGGGGACTCGTGCTCGCGATCGACTTCGTGATCTCCTTCAGCTACACCATCTCCCCGCGCAAGCGACGAGGCGCCTGAGCTCCCCGGCTAGTCGAGCACTTCCTCAGGGCTGGCCGAGGCGGGGAATCCCGTGGTGGCGCCCCACATCTCCGCGAACCGGCCATCGTCGATGCGGAAGATCTCGAACAGCATGGGCTGCGCGTCACCGTCCGGCATCGCGATGCCCTCGAAAGTCGAGCGGACGGCGGCCTTGTCGCCGTCGACCAGGATGTCCTGGGCGACGACGCGTATGTCGGGATGCCGGGCAACGAGCATGCGCCAGGCCTCCTTGCCCGCCTCGAATCCGGTGGCGCCGAGCGGATGGCTGAAGAAGTCGGGCGTGTGCAGGTCGGCGCCCTTGTCGAACTGCCGGTTGTTGAAGCACTCCTGCATCTGGCGCACCAGGTCGCCGGCGTCCCCGCGTGTAGTCATCGGCGTGTCTCCTCGTGGCCCGCGGGCCGAGTCAGGAAGAGCGACGCCATGCCATAAGCGGTGCGCCGCCCCGGTTACACGAAGCATACGGTGCGGCGCCCCGGTTATGCTAGGGACGAGATGTCCAGCCAACCGCCCGATCCCACACCGGCGAAGCCGGCAACCCAGCGGAGCGACCGCAGGCTGCGCGCCGACGCGCGCCGCAATCGCGAGCGGGTCCTGCGGACCGCGCAGCGGCTGTTCGCGACCGAGGGCCTGGGTGTCTCGCTGGATGAGATCGCCCGCCACGCGGGCGTCGGCCCCGGCACCGTCCACCGGCACTTTCCGGCCAAGGAAGCGCTGTATCTCGCCGTCGCGACCGATCAGTTGAAGCAGTTGGTGGCGGAGGCGGAAGTGCTCGCCGCCACCGGTGATCCCGCAGCCCTGTTCACGCTGCTGTCCCGGATGATGTCCAGCGGCGCCGAGAACGTCGCGGTGAAGAGCGCGCTCGTGGCCGCCGAGTTCGACCTGCGCACCGCCGCCCCGGAGGTCGCGGCGGACCTCACCCGCCAGGTCGCCGACCTGCTGGATCGCGCGCACGCGGCCGGCGTCGTACGGGACGACCTCACCGTCGACGAGGTGATGGCACTGGTCGCCGGCGCCTTCGCCGCGATCCGCCACGCCGGCGCGGAGACGAGCCGCGAACGCTCAGCACATATCGCCCAGCTCATCCTCGACGGACTACGCCCGGGGCCCCGGTAGGCATCCGGGCTACTTCGTCATGCCTGCCGTGAGGCCGGCGACGATCTGCTTGGTGGCGAGCAGGAACAGCAGCACCAGCGGGATCGTGGTGATGACCAGGCCTGCGTACAGCTGGGCGTGTGCCGCCTCGAACTCCGCGACGAAGCGGGTCAGGCCCACCGGCAGCGTGTACTTGTCGTCCTCCATCAGCACCAGCGGGAAGAAGAAGTCGTTCCACAGGGGGATGAACTGGAACAGCGCCACGGTCGTCAGCGCCGGCCGGACCATCGGCACCATGATCTGGGCGAAGATGCGCAGCTCACCGGCCCCGTCGATGCGGGCGGCCTCTTCCAGCTCGTTCGGCAGGCCGCGGAAGAAGGCGGTCAGCACGAAGATCGCGAAGGGCACGCCGCTGGCGGCGTACACGCAGATCAGGCCGATCCGTGAGTCGATCAGGCCGATGGAGTTGAGCAGGTAGAACACCGGCACGATGCCGAGCCGGATCGGCAGCATCAGGCCGGCCAGGAAGTACGCGGTGAGCAGGCCCTGACCGCGGAAGCGGTAGCGCGCCAGCGGGTACGCGGCCAGCACCGCGACGCCCGTGCCCAGCACCACCGCGCCGACCGTGACGAGGATCGAGTTCACGAAGTAGGAGCTGAACCCGCCCTCGGACCACGCCTTCGCGTAGTTCTCGAAGGCCGGGTGCGTCGGGAAGCCGAGCGGCTTGGTGGCGAGGTCCTGTTCGGTGCGCAGCGAGCCGAGCGCCATGATGATGAGCGGCGCCAGCGCGGCCACCGCGTACACCCACAGCAGCACGGTGGAGGCGACCGCGCCACGGCTCGGGCGACGGCGGCGCCGCCGGGCGGGCGCGACCGCGACCGCCGGTTCCAGCACGGAGGTGGTCATTTCAGGCGTGCCTCCATCCGGCGGAAGAAGCGGTTCGCCACGGCCGAGATCCCGAAGATCAGGATGAACATGCAGACCGCGAGCGCGGAGGACTGGCCGATCGCGTTGGCGTCGGGGTTCTCGAAGGCGGTGCGGTAGAACAGCAGGCCGAGCACGTCGGTGGAGTACGCCGGGTTGCCCTTCGAGCCCTGCAACGCGTAGATCAGGTCCAGGATGTTGAAGTTGCCGATGAAGGTCAACACGGTGACGATGCCGAGCACCGGCGTGAGCAGCGGGAACGTCACCCGCCAGAAGCTCTTCCAGGCCGACGCGCCGTCCACCCGCGCCGCCTCGTGGTACTCCTCGGGGATGCCGGCCAGCGCGGCGGCGAACAGCAGCATCGGGAAGCCCACCCACTGCCAGGCGTTGATCACGATCGCCACCGGCAGCGCCAGGTGGGGGTCGCCGCGCCAGGGCTGGGCGAGGGAGCCGAGGCCGATCCCGCGCAGCGCGGCGTTGACCGCGCCGAACTGCGGGTTGAGCATCAGCGACCACAGGTAGCCGGCCACGATCGGGCTGACCAGGTGCGGCAGCACGTACGCGGTCTGCAGGAAGCGCTTGCCGCGCCGGGAGCGGTGCAGCAGGGTGGCCAGCAGCAGCCCGCCCGTGGTCTGGATCAGCATGGTGCCGATGAAGAAGACGCAGTTGTGCGCCAGCGCCCGCCAGACCTGCTCGCTCAGCGGGTACTTCGTGAACAGGTCACGGAAGTTCGCCAGGCCGGCGAAGCCGTCCTGCCGGGTGCCGGTCCAGTCGAAGAAGCTGTACTGCAGGGCCGACACCAGCGGGTACACGATGAAGACCGTGTACAGCGCGAGCGCCGGCAGCAGGAACACCAGCAGCAGCGGCCAGCGCCGCCGCCCCCGGCGGCGGGTGCTCCCGCCGCCGGGACCGGCGACCTCGACCGGCTCGGTCGTCGACGTCATCCGCCGCTGGGCTTGAACCACGCCGAGATGCCCTTCTGGACGAGCTTGCCCGCGTCCGCGGCCGAGGTGCCGCCCAGCATCTTCTGCAGGGCCTCACCCTCCTGGTCACGGCCGAGCGGGTTCCCGTAGCCGAAGTCGACGACCATCATGTACGTCGCGCCGTGGGTCTTGAAGCCCTGGTACGTCTGCGCGAGCAGCGGGTCGCCGGGGGTCACGCCGGGGACGGCCGAGATCTGCTTGAGCGTGTTGGCGTACAGCTGGCCGAACTCCGGCGTCGCCATCCACTTGATCAGTTCCATCGCCTCGGTCTTGTGCTCCGAGTGCGCGTTCACGCCGTAGGAGCCGTCGACGAAGCCGGAGGTCAGCGCGTGGTTCACCTTGGCGCCCGGGGCCGGCGGGGCGTCGAAGGAGCCGATCTGCAGGTCCGGGTTGGTCTTGGTGAACGGCCCGACCTCGTACGAACCGCCCGGGTACATCGCGGCCTTGCCGCTGGTGAACAGGGTCTGCGCGTCGGGGTAGTCGACCGCGGTGACCTTGTCCGGGTAGTACGGCTTGAGCTTGGCCGTCACGTCGAGCGAGGCGACGTAGTCGGGGTCGGTGAAGTTCTTCTGGCCGGACATCGCCGCCTTGGCGAAGTCGTCGCCGCCGTAGCGCGTCGCGCCGAAGATCTGGTGGTCGATGGCGAGCACCCACGGCTGCAGCCCGCTCGTGGACAGCGGCGTGATGCCGGCCTTCTTCAGCTTGTCGCAGTCCGCGATGAACTGTGCCCAGGTCGTCGGCGGCTGGATCTGCTGGTCGGCGAAGATCTTCTTGTTGTAGAGCACCGAGAGCGTCTGCATGGCGTACGGGACGCCGTACAGCTTGCCGTCCTGCTTGCCCTTGGCCGCCTGGAGCACCGTCGGGTCCCACTTGCTCACGTCGACCTGGCCGTCGAGCGGCGCGAGGTTGCCGGCGGAGATGAGGGACTGGATCGGCCCGTACGGCTTGAGCTGCACCACGTCGGGGCCGCCCGTCGCCTTTTTCAGCTCGGTCGGCAGCACCGTGAGGTACTCGGTGTTCTTGATCGGCTTGAACTTGACCTTGATCTTCGGGTGGCTCTTCTCGAACGGCGCGAAGATCTTCGCGTACCCCGCCGTGTCCTCGGGTCGCCAGGAGAGCACGGTGAGGGTGACCTTGTCACCGCCGCTCTTGGTACTGGGGGCGCATGCCGGGGCGGCGAGCACGACGCCGAGCGCCGTGATGACCGTGCAGAACTTACGCATAAGGAGGTGGACCCTTTCTCTAACCCCCGAGGAATCAGGCGTCTCCGCGGATCGTGCGCATCGCCTCGCGGACGGAGCCACTGGAGGCGGCCAGCGCCTCGGCGGCCCGGCCCGGCGGGACGTCGCACAACAGGGAGACAAGGGCGGTGCGCGTGTCGCCTGCCGCATCGGCCAGGGCGGCCTCGCACGTCTCCGCGTCCATGCCGGTCGCCTCCACCAGGATCTTGACCAGCCGTCCGCGGAGCTTGGAGTTGAGCGCGCTCATGCTGACCATGAGGTTGGAGTAGGTGCGGCCGAGCCGCACCATCACCGCCGTGGACATGGCGTTCAGCACGAGCTTGGCCGCGGTGCCGGCCTTCATCCGCGTCGAGCCCGACACGGCCTCCGGTCCGGTGTCCACCGCGATGTGCACCTCGACCTCCGCCCCGGCCGCCGCGGCCGGGTTGGAGCTGATCAGCACCGTGTGCGCGCCCGCGGCCGCGGCCTGGCGCAGCGCGCCCACGACATAGGGGGTACGGCCGCTGGCGGTGATGCCGACCGCGACGTCGCCGGCGTTCACCTCGCCCGCGTCGCGGGCGCCGAGCGAGGCGTCGTCCTCGACGTTCTCGATCGCGTGGGAGATGGCGTCCATGCCACCCGCGTGGTGTGCGACCACCAGACCGGGCTCGATGCCGTACGTCGGCGGAAGCTCGGCCGCGTCGAGGACGGCGAGCCGCCCGGACGTGCCCGCGCCGAAGTAGTGCACCCGGCCGCCGCCGCGCAGCGCCTCGACCTCCAGGTCGACGACCTTGGCCATCTGCGGCAGCGCCACCGCCACGGCGCCCGGAACCCTGGTGTCCTCGTTGTTGATCAGGCGGAGTATCTCCAGCGTGGGCAGCACGTCGATCTCGGTGGTGCGGGGGTTGCGTACCTCGGTGGGTACGGTCCCCAGCATCGCCAGGGGCATGCTGTCGTTCACCTGCGCCTCCGCTCGGGGCGCACCCGGCGGACCCTGACCGCCTCGAGTGTCGCCTCCAGATGTTCGCTGATCTCGGTCGTACGCTGCGCGACGCCGACGAACACGCAGTCGATCACGGTGAGCTGGGCCAGCCGGCTCGCCGTCGCTCCCGATCGGAACGTGGTCTCCCTGGCCGCCGTGGTCAGCACCAGGTCGGCGGCGTCGGCGATCGGAGAGCGAGGGAAGTTGGTGAGGGCCACCGTCGTGGCGCCGCGGCGCTTGGCGACGCTGAGGGCATCGATCGTCTCGACCGTCGACCCCGTGTGGGAGATCCCGACGGCGACGTCGGAGGCTTCGAGAACCGCTGCGCTGGTGAGCATGATGTGGGCGTCGGACCACGCGTAGGAGGTCCGGCCGATCCGGTGCATCTTCTGCTGGAAGTCCGAGGCCACGAAGGCGCTGGCGCCGACGCCGTAGATGTCGACCCGGCGGGCCTCGGCGATCGCCGTGACCACCTGGCCGAGCACCTGGATGTCGAGCTGGTTGGCGGTCTCCTCGACCGCGCGGGCGTCGGCGAAGGCGATCTTCTCGACGATTTGTTCCAGCGTATCGTCCGCGCTGATGTCGCTGCCCACGACCCGCCCGCCGGTCACTCCCTGTGCCCGGCCCGCCTCGGTGGCCAGCGTCAGTCGCAGCTCGGGATAGCCCGAGAAGCCGATCGCGCGGCAGAACCTGATGACGGTGGTCTCGGAGGTGCCACACGCCTGGGCGAGCTCGGTGATCGTGGAGCTGGCGACCGCCTCGGGGTCGTCGATGACCCGCTGCGCGACGCGTGCCTCCGCAGGTGGCAGCGATGGCAACAGCGAACGGACGCGGACGACTGTGCTGAGCGGAGATGCGCCTGTGGCGTCGGCCCCCAGCCCGGATTCGGGCCCGACCTTCCTCATGGCGGAAAGTTTCTTACGAAAACCATGTGATGTCAACGGCTGATGTTCCGATGGCGGCGGCCGATGTTCTACCGTCACTATGTGTGCTCTAACCCGATCGGTCCCTACGTGGTCGGCGTCGACGCCGGCGGCACCCGCACGCGAGCGGCGATCGTCACGCTCGACGGCGTCGTCGCGGGCTACGGCACCGGGCCCGGCGCCAATCCCAACTCCGGCGGCGGCACCGCCGACGAGCTGACCCGGGCGTTGACCACCGCCCTCACGGACGCCCTGAAGGATCTCGACCCGGCGCGCGTGGTGAACGGCGTGTTCGGCATCGCCGGCGCCGGAGCCGCCAACCGGCCGCGCGCGGTCGCCTCCGCCAACGCCGCCTGGGCGGCGGCGGGCATCCCGGGCGAGCCCGAGGTGGTCACCGACATCCCGGTCGCGTTCGCCGCCGGGAGCACCGAACGCACCGGCATCGTGGTCATGGCGGGCACCGGCGCGGGCGCGGCCGTCATCGACGCCGGTGAGATCGAACGCCGCTCCGACGCCAACGGTTACCTGATCGGGGACGAGGGATCCGCGGTGTGGATCGGCCGGGAGGGCGTACGCGCCGCGATGCGCGCCTACGACGGCCGTGGCCGGGCGACGGTCCTCGCCGAGACCATGCCGCGCGCCCTCCTCGGCGAGGAGGCCGGGCCTCTGCTGGCGGGCCTGGATCCGTCCGTCGTCGCACCGAGCGGCGCGCCGACCGCCGGCAGCACCTGGCCCGGCACCGATCTGCCCCAGGCGATCATCAGGAAGGTCTACGCCGAGCGGCCTGCCACGATCGGCCAGGTGGCGCCGCAGGTGAGCGCGGCGGCGGAGCAGGGCGACCCGGTCGCGGTCGAGATCATCGCGGGGGCCGTCCGGCATCTCCTGGAGAACGTCGACGCCGTACGCCCCGCGCTCGACGAGCTGCTCGCCGCCCGGGGGAAGCCCGGGTTCGGCCTCGTGGTCGCCGGGTCCCTGCTGGAGAGCGGGCCGGTGGCCGACGGGGTGCGCGAGGGCCTGGTGAGCCGATTCGGCGTCGCGCCCACGCCGGCGGGCGACGGCGCGGTGGGCGCCGCGCGCCTCGCCGCCCACCGCGTCAGAGCCTAGAAACGGGCGCGGGACGGCGGTTTCCCCACCGTCCCGCGGCCGTTCGGTCACTTCGCGAACGTCAGCCCGTACCCGAACGGGTAGAGCGTCTGGTCGGGATGGCCGGCCACCGGGATCATGACCGGCAGCTTGCCCTGCGGGCTGATCTCACCGAACAGCACCTTGGTGAGCGACTCCAGCGACGCGGGCGTGTAGCCGTACGTCACCAGGTAGTTCTGCGCCTCCGGGAAGTACCCGATGTCGTACGCGTCGCGCACCGACGCCACGATCACCGGCTTGCCCGTCGCGACGAGCGCCTTGACGAGGTTCTGCTGCCCGGGACCGTTGGCCTTGATGTTCCAGGCGGCGTTGGTCGTCACGACGGTCACGTCGTTGTCCTTCGCCTGGGCCACCGCCTTGTCGATCGTCGCCTGCGTGGGGCTGATGCCCGTCTGCAGGACCGACGTGACCGGCCCGCGCTTGCCGATGTCGTTCGCGAGCGTCTGGGTGGTCGAGACGCCGTACCCGGTCACGAAGACCTTGCGGTTGTCCTTCGGGAGCGGCAGCACGGCGTTCTTGACGAGCGTCGTGGTCTGGTCGGTGATCTTCTGCTCGGTCGCGAGGTGCGACGGCGTGCCGACCCGCTTGGCGACCTTGCTCTCGTCCACGTACGGGTGCTGGAACAGGCCGTGGTCGAGCTTCTGCTTGAGAATCCGGTACACGGACTGGTCGATGCGCGATTCGCTGATCTCGCCGCTCTTGACCGCGTTGACCAGAGAGTCGCGCTGGACGGTGTACAGCGTCTTGCCGCCGTCGTCCGCCGGCGGCTTCTCCAGCTGGTCCACGCCGGCCTTGACCGCCAGCACGGGGATCCGGTCGTCACCGTACTTGGCGCGAAGGCCGGCCATGCCGAGGGCGTCGGTGACGACGACGCCCTTGTAGTGCAGCTGGTCGCGGAGGATCCCGGTGAGGATCGGCTTGGACAGCGTCGCCGGGTCACCGGAGGGGTCCAGCGCCGGGACGATGATGTGCGCCGTCATGATCGAGTCGACGCCGTGCGCGATGTCGGCCTTGAACGGCGGGAGGTCGAGCTTCTCCCACTGCTCCTTGGTGTGGTTGATGATCGGCACACCGGTGTGGCTGTCGGTGTCGGTGTCGCCGTGACCCGGGAAGTGCTTGGCCGTGGCGATGACGCCGGCGGCCTGGTAGCCGTCGACCTCGGCGGAGGCGATCTGGGCCACGAGCGACGGGTCGGATCCCGGGGACCGGACGCCGATCACCGGGTTGGCCGGGTTGACGTTCACGTCGGAGTCGGGCGCGTAGTCCTGCGTGATCCCGATCGCCTTGAGCTCCTCGCCGGTGATCTTCGACGTGGTGAACGCGTTCTTCGGCGAACGGGCCGCGCCGAGTGCCTGGGCGCCCGGGAACTGCGTGAACGGCGCGGGGACCCGCGTGACGATGGAGCCCTGCTCCTGGTCCGTGGTGATGGTCTCCGGAATCGGCACCCGCGCGTGCATGGCCGCCTGCTGGATCCCGTTGGAGAGATGGGCGATCTGCTGGGGGCTGACGAGGTTGGGCGGGTCGACGTAGTAGTAGATGATGCCGCCGGGGTGGTACTTGGCGATCAGCTGCTGGGCGTTGTCGACGCCGTACAGCTTCTGGTTGGCGGCGACCGCCGCCGGATCGGTCGTGTCCGCGCTCGTGCCGTACACCTGGAGCACGAAGAGCTGGGCGACCTTCTCCTCGAGCGTCATCCTGTTCAGGATCTTCAGGACGCGTTTGTCCTTGCCGGGCTGGTGCCCGGCCTGTGCCGCGTTGGCGGTACCTGAGCCGATACCGGCCACGGCCACCACTGACGCCGCACCTATGGCAATGAGCCGTCGGCGACGGGACATCGGTAACTCCTTCCGCCCCCGAGATGCGCGAAAGAAAATGACTGGCCCTGGCCAGCGTGCTGAAACTTAGTCACGCGCAGGGAAGGACGTCAACGGCCAGCACTGGACATCAGCCGCCAGAACGGACGTCGGCCGCCACCTTGCGGGCGGCCTCCCGATGCTCCTTCGATCCGATGACGTGCGACGCCTTCGCCGCGTCGACGTACGGCGAGCGGAACATCCCCCGCTCGTACTTCATGTGGAGGATGTGGGTGACCGCGTCGTCGAGGCGGCTCTTGGAGATCCGGCCGGACTTCACCGCGGCGAGCACCGCGTTGTAGGCGCGCCCGAGGTCCCTCGGCATGAGCAGCATGTCGGCGCCGGCCACGACCGCGCGTACCGCCGCCTCCTCCGGCCCGAACTTGATCGTCGCGCCGGCCATCTGGAGGGAGTCGGTGATGATCACGCCGTGGTACCCGAGCGTGCCGCGGAGCAGCCCGCTCAGCACGGTCTTGGACATCGTGGCCGGCAGTCGGGACTCGTCCAGGCCCGGGACGACGATGTGCGCGGTCATGATCACGTCGGCGTGGTGATCGACCGCGGTCTTGAACGGCGGCGCGTCCACGCGCTCCCACTTCGCCCTGCTGTGGTTGATGATCGGCAGGCCCGTGTGGCTGTCGGTGTCGGTGTCGCCGTGGCCGGGGAAGTGCTTGGCCACGACCGCCACGCCGGCGGCGTGGTAGGCGTCGATGGCGACGCCGACGAAATGGGCGACCTTTTTGGGGTCCGCGCCGAACGACCGGATGCCGATCACCGGGTTGTTCGGGTTGATGTTGACGTCGGCGTCGGGGGCGTTGTCCTGGTTGATGCCGACCGCGCGCAGCTCTTCGCCGGTGACCCGGGCGGCGGTCCGGACGTTGTCGTCGGGATGCCGGCCGGAGGCGAGCGACTTGTTGGCGGGGAACCGGGTGACGTAGGGCAGCCGCGAGACGGGGCCCTGCTCCTCGTCGGTGCTGATGACGAGCGGCACGCCACCGTGCTTCATCGCGGCCTTCTGCAGGCCGTTGGACAGCTGCGCGGTCTGGCGCGGGGTGCGCAGGTTGACCGGGAAGTAGATCACCCCGCCGAGGTGGTACCGCTCGACCAGCTTGGCACCCTGGGCGGGCGTGGAACCGGGAATGGTCGGCATGAACAGCTGCCCGACCTTCTCGCGCACGCTCATCCTCTTGACGAGGGCGACCTCGGGCGCGACGGGCGTCGGCGACGCCGAGGCCCGCGCGGAGGCGCTCTCGGCCGGGCTGGTGGCCGACCGCGCGCCGGACTCGTGGCACGCCGAAACGGCCATCGCACCAGCGGCGATGGCGGTCACGAACCTCCACCCGAACGTCCGTCGCACCCGCACGACGCTAATGAGTCCCAGAGAGGAGAGCAAACCCCCCGCACCGACCGACATGACTCGCGTGAGTAAAGAGGCCGTGTGAGCAACGAGAGCCGTCGCCGCCCCGATGGGGACCGGTGCGCTGCCGGCCTCACCGGTCAGTCGCCGGGCTCCGATGCCGCGGTGATGACGTCGTCGAGGACGTCGCGGGAGGTGATGAGGTCGCCGATCATGCGGTCGATGCGGTCGCGTTCGGCGGCGAGCTCGGCGACCAGCTTCGCGTCGGCGATCTCGGAGGGGCCGCCGTCGGCGTCACGCATGCAGGGCAGCAGTTCCGCGATCTTCCTGCTGTGCAGTCCCGCGGCGAACAGCTCCTGGATGCGGATGACCCGGTCGACCGCGGCGTCCGGGTAGTCGCGCTGGCCGCCCGGAGTACGGTCGGCGGCCAGCAGGCCCTGTTGCTCGTAGTACCGCAGGGACCGCTCGCTCACCCCGGTCCGCCGCGCCAGCTCACCGATGCGCATGTCACTCCTCGCTTGAACCTGACATTGATGTTAGGTCTTACCGTTCCGGCATGACACAGGACCTGGATCTCTTCGAGTACAGCCCGATCACCGAGCGGCCGACGATCACCTGGCCCGGCAACGCCCGGGTCGCCGTGTACGTCGGGCTCAACGTCGAGCACTTCCTGCCCGGCCGCCCGTCCACGAGCATCTGGCCCGGCACCGCGGACCTGGTGCCCGACGCACTCAACCATGGCTGGCGTGACTACGGCGCCCGAGTCGGCATCTGGCGCATCACCGACATCCTGGACCGGCACGGCGTCCGGGCCAGCGTGCTGCTCAACTCCGACGTCGTCCACCACTACCCGCAGATCGTCAAGGCCGGCGTCGAGCGGGACTGGGCGTGGCTGGCGCACGGGCGGACCAACTCGATCCTGCACACCGGTATGGACCGCGACGACGAGCGTCGTGTCCTCACCGAGATCACCGACACCATCGCCGAGGGCACCGGCCACCGGCCGCGCGGCTGGATGGGGCCGGGCCTGACCGAGACGTTCCACACCCCGCGGCTGCTGGCCGACCTCGGCTTCCGCTACCTGCTGGACTGGACCAACGACGACCAGCCGTACCCGCTGCGGGTACCCGGCATGATCAGCGTTCCGTACTCGGTCGAGCTCAACGACCTGATGCTGTTCGGCAACGGCACGACCGGCCCGGAGTTCCTCCAGATCGTCACCGACCAGTACGAGCGGTTGCACGCCGACTCCGCGCACAGCGGCCGGGTGATGGCGCTGGCGCTGCACCCGTTCTCCATCGGCCAGGCGTTCCGCGCCAAGTACCTCGACCGGGCGCTGGCGTACCTGGCGGCGCAGCCGGACGTCTGGCTGACCACCAGCGACGAGATCGCCGAACACTATCTGCGTACGGCCGACCCACGCCAGAACTGATCACCAGGAGCCGGCGGGGCTACAGGCCGAGGGCGGCCAGGGCGGGCAGAGCCTCGCGGGCGGCACCGCGGGCCGTCGCGGCGTCGTGGGCGGCGCGCGCGGCGGTGGCGGCGTGGCGGCACTGGTCGAGCGTGTGGGCGGCGAGCGCGGCGCGTACGGCGGGCAGCGACGGCGGGCTCATCGACAGGGAGGTGACGCCGAGGCCGGCCAGTACGCACGCCAGCGCCGGGTCGCCCGCGGCCTCGCCGCACACCCCGCAGGCCTTGCCGCCCGCGCCCTCGGCGGTGAGTGCGACCAGGTCGAGCACGGCCGGCTGCCAGGGGTCCTGCAACCGGCTGAGCGCGCCCACCTGCCGGTCGGCGGCGAAGGTGTACTGGGCGAGGTCGTTGGTGCCGATGCTGAAGAAGTCGGCCTCGACGGCCAGGTCACGGGCCCGCAGCGCCGCCGCGGGGATCTCGATCATGACGCCCGCCCGCGTGACGCCCTCCGCCCGGCACGCCTCGGCGAACTCCCGCGCCTCCGCGGCGTCCGCCACCATCGGCGCCATGACCAACAGCTCGACCGGCAGCCCGCGGGCGGCGCGGGCGAGGGCGGCGAGCTGGCCCGCCAGCACCTCGGGGTGCCGCCGCAGCATGCGCAGGCCGCGTTCGCCGAGGGCCGGGTTGGGCTCCTCCCCCGTGGCCGGCAGGAAGCCCAGCGGCTTGTCCGCGCCCGCGTCGAGAGCGCGCACGACCACGTACGGGAACGCCTGCAGGACCGCGCGGTAGGCGGCCTCCTGCTCGTCCTCGCCGGGCGGCGTCGTACGGTCCAGGAAGAGGAACTCGGTGCGGAACAGGCCGACGCCCTCCGCGCCGTGGGCGAGGGCCGCCGCGACGTCCCGCGGGCCGCCGATGTTGGCCAGCAGCGGTACGGCGTGCCCGTCGGCGGTCGCGCCGGGGCCGGTCGTCGCCGCGAGCGCCGCCGAACGCGCCCCGGCGGCCGAGCGGGCGCGGGCGACCTCCTCGGCGGACGGATCGGGGCGTACGTCGCCGGAACCGCCGTCGACGAGCACGACGGTGCCCTCGGCGAGCGCGGTGCAGCCGGGGCAGGCGACCACGGCCGGCACGCCCATGGAGCGGGCCAGGATCGCGGTGTGGCTGGTCGGTCCGCCCTCCTCGGTGACGAAGGCGACGACCTTCGCGGGGTCGAGGAGCGCCGTGTCGGCGGGCGCCAGATCGCGGGCGACCAGCACGAACGGCTCGTCGGAGTCGGGCACGCCCGGCATCGGCAGGCCGCGCAGCACGGCGACCGTACGGTCGCGGATGTCGTCGAGGTCGGCGACGCGCGCGGCCACGTAGTCGCCCGCGCCGGCCAGCATGTCGCGGAACACCCCGAACGCCTCGTACACCGCGCGCGGCGCCGAGGTGCCGTCGGCGATCTTCTGCCCGGCCAGCTCGGCCAGGCCCGGGTCGCGGGCCATCATCGCCTGCGCGGCCAGGACGTCCCGCGCCTCGCCGCCGGCCCGGTCGCCACGCTTCTCCAGGTCGGCGGCGACCTCTTCGAGGGCCGCGAGGACGCGTGCCGTCTCCGCGGCGGCGTCGCCCTCGTGGCGTTCACCCACGGGCGGCTCGGGGACCGCGCCCGCGATCGTGCGCACCGGTCCGGTGCCGGCGCCGGGGCTGACGCCGAGACCGCTGAGGCGGTCAGGCACCGTTCGTGGTCACCGTCGCGACGACCTCGTCGAGGGCGGCGTCGGCGCCGTCGCCCTCGGCACTGATCACGATCTCCTCGCCGTGGCGGACGTCGAGCCCGATCACCAGCAGGATGCTCTTGGCGTTGACCGGATCGGCGTCCGGGCGGCCCACGGTCACGTCCATCGGCGCCTTCGTCGCGGCCTGGACGAACAAGGCGGCGGGGCGGGCGTGCAGCCCCACCTCGGTCTGCACCGTGACACGGCGCTCGGCCATCAGACAGTCTCCCTTGTCGCTACGGGCCCCATCATTGATCCGTCTGCGTCACCTTGCCGAGACCGCGCGGCATGTCGGGGTCGATCCCCAGGCGGCGGGCCAGCCGTTCGGTGATCAGCTGACCCGGCACGATCAGGGCAAGTGGCGCGACCCACTCCGGCAGGTCCGGACCGGGAAGCGCACGTGTGGACGCCTCGGCCAGCATACGGCCGCCGCCGATGCCGTACGCCTTCGCGCCGGCCGCGGTGACCCGCTCGGCCAGCGCGACCGTGCCCGGAAGCGTCGGCCCGGAGTCGGCGGCGACCAGGAGCGCCGGGGTGTCGTCGTCGACGACGGCGATCGGCCCGTGCAGCAGGTCGGCGTACGACAGGCCCATCGCGTGCAGGTAGCACGCCTCCTTCAGCTTGATCGCGAACTCCAGCGCCGTGCCGTACGCGATGCCGCGGCCGGACACGACCGCGCCGGGCACGCTCGCGAGCTCCTCCACGATCTCGGGCAGCGCGTCGGCGGCCTCGGTCGCGGCGATCAGCCGGTCGACCTCCTCGGGCGCGCGGCGCAGGTCGGCGATGTCGACCTCGGCGCCCAGGCCGATGCCGAGCACGGCGAGCGCTGCGAGCTGGGTGGTGTAGGTCTTGGTCGCGGGAACGGCGAGCTCGTCCCCGGCCCGGGTGACGAGCGCGAGCTGGGCGGCCTCGGCGAGCGGCGAACCCTCACCGTTGGTGACCGCGACGGTGCGCGCACCGCAGCCGGCGGCCCAGTCGAGGGTCTCGACGATCTCCTCGGTCCGGCCCGACTGGCTGATCGCCACCGCGAGCACGCCGGACAGGTCGATCTTCTTCTTGTACGTCGTCGCGATCGAGGGTGAGGCGAGGGTGGCGAGCCGGCCGGCGTGCGTCTGGACCAGATAACTTCCGTAGACGGCCGCGTTGTCGGACGAACCGCGGGCGATGAACAGCACCTGCCGGGTCTCCCGGCCCAGGACGCCGACCTCGGCCACGCGGGGCAACAGCGCGTCGAGCGTCGCGTTCAGCGCGGTGGCCTGCTCACCGATCTCGCTGCGCATACGGGAAGTGTCGGTCACTAGGTCTCCTTCGCCGTATTTACGGCTCCGCCGTGTTGGATCCACGGCTGCGCATCCGCCCCCGCGTGCTCGTCGGCGCGTGATCGCGTCGTTACATCTTCGTAGTTCTGACCTGCATTGACACGCTAACTGGCGTGTGGTCTAGTCCGGACTAGACCAGTATGAACCATACTTCACTCCCCGACATCGCTGCCAGAGGTACCCCGTGACTCCCCCGCTCCCCGAAGAGAGCGGCTTCTCGCTAAGCCGCTTGCGCGGCGTCGCGAAGGGCAAGCCCTGCCCTGAGTATGTTGATCGCCGCGTTCACGTCGGCGTGCGCGATGTGCCCGCACGCGGTACAGGCGAACTCGGCTTGAGTGAGGCGGTTGTCCTTCGCACAGTGCCCACATCGCGAGCACGTGCGGGAGGTGCCGGCGGGGTTCACTGCGATCAGCTCACGACCGGCACTTTCAGCCTTGTTCGTGAGGATCGTCAGGAATATCCCCCAGCTCGCGTCAAGAATGCTCCGGTTCAGACCGGACTTGGCGGCTACGCCGGCACCCGGCGCATCACGAGTGCCCGCAGCCGACCGGGTCATGTTTGCGATCCGCAGGTCTTCACACACGATCACGTCATACGCGCGGACCAGAGCGAGGGCGGCCTTGTGCACGCCGTCCAGGCGCTGGCGGCGCACCTTGGCGTGCAGCGCGGCGAGGCGGGCCACAGCCTTACGGCGGCGGTTGGAACCACGCGTCTTGCGCGCCAGCGCCTGTTGCGCCGCCGTCAGACGGCTGGCGGAGGCGGCCAGATGGCGAGGGTTGTCCAGATGCCCGGCATCGCTCGTTGTGATGAGCGAGGCGACGCCCATGTCGATACCGGCTGTAGCGCCCGTAGTGGGCAGGGGCTCGGCGGGCACATCGTCGCACGACAGGATCACATACCAGCGGGAACCCTCCCGCTTCACGCTGATCGTCTTCACTCGGCCTTTGACCGGCCGGTGCTGGTGGACCCGAATATGGCCGATGCCCTGAAGGCGAACGAACGTCGCTGTCGGGTGTTCCGGCTGGGAGTCCCAGCGGCAGCCGTCCCCGTCCTTGGGCCACTCCACGGTATCGAACCATCCGGAGCCCTTGAAGCGAGGGAACCCCGGCTTACGCCCGGCTTTCCCGGCCTTCAGGCGGCGGAAAAACGCGGCGAACGCCTTATCCAGTCGGCGCAGTGTTGCCTGTTGGGAGGAGAACGACCACCGGCCCTGACCGTCCAGATCCTCTCCGCGGATGTATTTCAATTCCGCCGACTGGTCGCCGTACCGCACCGTCACGCCTGCTCTGCGATAGGCCGTACGGCGGTGCTCCAACGCCGCGTTGTACAACTCCCGGTGGTCGTCCAAACAGGCGGAGAGCGTGGCAGTCTGCTTTGCGGTGGGGCGCAACAAGAACTTGAACGACCTACGCACGGCCACCGCCCTTGGAGGCACGTTGGTACTGCATCTCGATGTACCGCTGCACCGTCTCGGCGGACACAGCGCCGACCGTGGCCACGAAGCAGGACCGTGACCGCAGTGCGGGCAGCCGGGAGCGCAAGTGACCGAACTCGGCGCGCAGATGGCGAGACGTGAACCCCTTGATCTGGTTGGCCACATACGACGGCGAGTTCTTCGGATGCGTCTTGATGAACAGGCGCACGTGGTCAAACATCACCTCAAGTGCCACGATCTGCCAGGCGTACTCGCCGGCCTTGGCGCGGATCAACCCTTCCAGGCGAATCTTCACCCGCCCGCCAAGGACCGGGCGGCGGTACTTCGGACACCACACGATGTGGCGCCCGAGGTCATACGCCACCCCTAAGGAGGTGCGCACCTGACGAGTCACACGACCGTCATAGCAGTTCCATGCATCTAAAGTTCGGCAAAGGGAGTAACCGTCGTGAGGCAGGAACGAAGAAACCCGGACAGGGGCGACAATCCGCCGTCGCCTGAAGGCGACGGGGGAATGCCGAGCCGCTGATGGGCAAGATCGATCCGACCAGCCCCGTACCCAAGTACTTCCAGCTCCGGGAGATCCTCCTCGACCTGATCGAGGACGCCGAACTGCCGGTGGACGCGCCCATTCCCTCCGAACGGGAGCTGTGCCAGCGTTACCGGCTGTCACGCATGACGGTACGGCAGGCCGTCGATCACCTCGTCACCGAGGGCCGTCTGTACCGCGTGCCGGGCAAGGGCACGTTCGTCGCCCGGCCCAAGATCGAGATGCCGCTGCGGCTCGTGTCCTTCACCGAGGACATGCGGGCCCGGGGCCTCGAACCGGGCGCCCGCGACCTCGACCGCCGTACGACGCCGGCCAACGCCCACCTGGCGCGGGTCTTCGACGTTCCGCCGGGCACCGGGGTCCACGTCGTCGAGCGCCTGCGCACCGCGGACGGCGAGCCGATGGCCGTCGAGCGCTCGCACATCCCGCTGACCGTCGCGCCGGGGCTGCCGGACACTCCGCTGAGCGACGCGTCGCTGTACGACGTGCTGGAGACGCGCTTCGGGATCGTGTTCGACGCCGGGGAGCAGACCATCGAGGCCGGCATCGCCGACACGGCCGACGCCCGGCTGCTCGACCTCGCCCGCGGCAGCGCGGTGCTGCTGCTACAGCGGCGGTCGTTCATGAACGGCACCTGCGTCGAACTCGCCGTCTCGACCTATCGCGCCGACCGCTACCAGCTGCACAGCGCGCTGGAGATCCCCCGCCGGAGCCGGGCGGCGATCAAGTGACCGGGCGGTGAGCTGTCCGCATCCGGCCAGGATGTATCTCCCTCTCCGCTGAGACCTCTCTGTGTGTCGCCGCCGTCCGGCGGCCCGCACATCAGGGAGGTCTCATCATGCGCAGGCGAACGCCCGCACGCTCGCCGATCCGCCTCATCCCGTACGAGGGGCGTGAACCGGCCGCGATCGCGGTGCACGGGTCACTCGCTCTCGCCCTGGACTCCGGCCCGCCGCGCGGACGGCCGCCCCGGCCCGTCCTCGGCGTCGTACGCGAGGACCCGCCCGACCTGCGGGCGGAGGCACGGCTGATCGCCCGGCTCGTCCTCGAGGTCCTGGCCGGCGTCCGGCCGTACCACCACCTGGCGGGACGTACGACACCGCGCCTGTTCGAACGGCTCGGGTCGCTGTCGTCGCGCCTGTCCGGGCGGGCCGCGCCCCGGCTGGGCACGGTGCGTGTCTGCGAGCCCGAGCCGGGTGTCGCCGAGGTCGCGGCGGTGGCCCTGGTCGGCCCGCGCGTCCAGGCGCTCGCGCTGCGGCTGGAGCACGACCGGCGCTGGCGCTGCGCCGCGATCGAGACGACCGTTCCGGCGTGAATGACCGCCCGGGAACCGCGGCCCCCGCACGCGGGTTCCCGGGCGCGTCACGCCACCGGATGTCGCGCGTGGAGTCGGCTCAGCCGCGCACGCCGGGCTGGTCGACCACACGCGCGTCCTCGTCGGCGGTGTCGTTCAGGACCTTGCCCGCCCGGGCGATGAGCGTCTTCTTGGCGTACTGGTCCTTGAGCGCGATGGACCGCCAGCCCCGGTACTGGTACGTCTTCGGGTCGAGGATGATCTCAACGCGGACCGTGCTCTCGTCGCGGACGACCGCGACGCCGGTACGGCCGGCGAAATCCTTGACTCCTGGAACGATCCGTACTCCGGAGATCTTCGCGAGCGCGCGGTAGAGGGCGGCGTTGGTCTTCGGCGGGATCAGCTTGTCGTCGTCGAGGATCTGCTGGATGCGCCCGAAGGTGGACGAGTCGTTCCCGCGGTCCTTGACGTCGTGCCTGATCTTCGCCAGCAACGCGTCCGGGTCGGTGGGCAGCTTGGCCACGTAGTCGTACATCCAGCGCGGCGAACTCCTCCAGATGGCCGGGCCCGAGACCCAGCCGCCGTCGACGCCGGAAACGGCGTGGCCGGGGCGGAGCTTCTCTCCGGGTCGGAGGACACCCTGAATGGTGACCTTCGAACCGTTGATGGACTCGGCGATCCTCCTGCCGTCGAACCGCCACCACTGCTCGACCTTCACCTTGCCCCGCAGCGTGCCGATCTCGTTGCCGGGCGCCATGGCCCAGTTGCGCAGCTCGGGCGCGTACACCCACTGGTTCGCCCGCGGCCTGGGGACCGTCTGGTGCTCGATCGTCCGGGCGGCCAGCTCGAGGCTGGGCGCGGGCCCGACATTCGGCTTGCCCGACGGCGCGGATCCGCCGGCCTGGGTCACGACCACGGCGGCGGCGGCACCGGCCGCGATCACCCCCACGGCGCCGAGCCGCCAGCCGATACGCCGGTGGAGCGGACGGGACGCGGACGCGCGGCCGCCGGGCGACGCCATCTCGGCCTGCAGGCGGGCCCAGGCCCGGGCCTTCACCGCGGCGTCGTCCGGAAGGTCGGCCGGTCGCGCCGCACGGACGAGCGCGATCTCCTTGTCGATCATCGGTTCTCCTCCTGAAAGCGTGTGGGGTCGACGCCGCCGAACGCACGGCGGATCTTCTTGCGGACACGGTGCAGGCGGGAGCGGACGGTGCCCATCGGCACCTGCAGCGCCTCGGCGGCCTCCTCGTACGTCAGGTCGGCCCAGGCGATGAGGAGCAGCAGGTCGCGGTCGGCCGCGGACAGGTTCTTCAACACGGTCGCGATTCGGGGGCCGAGCAGTTCGGCGGTCACCCGTGCGTCGCTGCCGTCGGTGAACGATGCGGTCTCGCCTTCGGCAGGCGTGCGCGCGAGCAGCTGATGGCGGCGCCGTTCGGCCCGGCGGTGCTGGCCGATGAGGTTGGTCGCGATGCCGTACAGCCAGGGCCGGGCGTCCGGCCGGTCCAGGTGGTACCGGCCGCGACCGCGGAAGGCGACCGCGAAGGTCTCGGCGCCGACGTCCTCGCCCGCCTCGGGCCCGAGCCGCCGCACGACGTAGCGGTGGATCTCGTCCCAGTGCCGGTGGAAGATCTCGGCGAATCTCTCCGGATCGGTGAGCGACGCGCGGATGCTCTCGCTGTCGCTCACCTCACCGGTCTCCGGATGCGGGTATGTATCGATCATCACCAACCGAATCTCCAAGTCCTGCGCGTACGCGTCGGTTCATCCGGTACTTGGTGTGATCGGGCGTCACGGTTCCCGCTTGTTTCCAGGCTTCGGCGACCGCTCGCCGCCGGCGCCAGGCCACCATCTCGGTGAGGAATGGCAGGACGACGATGGCCAGCAGCCAGGCGCTGTTACAGAGCATCAACGGCGTCGAGTACGCCCGCACGTGCTGGTACGCCTTGTGATGCGGCAGCCAGAGCCTGATGATCACCACGAAGCTGAGGAGGAAGGTCCAGATCTCCGGCTGGTGCCCGGTGATCACCTCGGTCGCGGGGCGGGCTCCATCTTCTTCAGGCGCCCCGAAGCCTATTAATTTCTTCCTGGAGCCTAGCCGCCTCGCGTGTAAATTCTTCGTGAAAAAATCCGCTAACCGAACCTCGCGCCGACCTCTCCGCCTGGGCTTTCCGTGCCTCAAGTTCGGCCAGCCGTCGCGCTTTGGCCGCTTCTTCGGCGCTCGCTCCGCTGCTTGCTCCGCCTCCGCCGCCACTTCCTCCGCCTCTTCGCCAGCTGTTCAGTTTCTCGCCCTTGTTGGGTTCGAGGCTGTCTGTCGTGAGTTTGCGGGAACTGTCGGCGGCGAGCCGGGTGTCGGAGGCGGGGAGGGTGCCGGTGGGTCCGGTGGCGGTGAGTGGTTCTTCGCCGGGTGTGAGCCGTAGTTTCTCGAGTAGATCCCTGAGCGGTCCGTTCACGTAGCGTTCGAGGATTTTAGAGAGCGTGACGTTGGTGCCCTCGTCCGCCGCGGCCACCACCCCTTCGGCCTGCGCCCGGCTTTCGAGGATCTGAGCGGCCGATGCGGCCGGGCCGAAGGGGCCACCGATCAGCGAGTTGCGCACGAGGGCCACGGCGGTCACGGCGGCGATGCCGATCATCGCGACCTGACCGCTGGTCACAACCTTGGCGGCACCGGTGATCACGCCGGGAATGTGACTTATGGCATTGTGTGCGGCGGTCACATGCTGGTCGGTCTGGGCGGAGTGGCCGCCCATGGCGTCGGCGGCGTCGCCGGTATAGGCGGGCGAGTCGGGACCGATGGTCCGCGCGACGGCGTCGTGGGCCTGCGTGGCGCTGGTGTCGGCGGCGGACTGGGCCTGGGCGTGGTCGGCGGCGCTCTGATGCATCCCGTCGGTGTGGACGTCGGGGTACGGAACACCGATGAGGTTCAGTACCTCTTTCAGCCCCTCGGGAACGGTGACGCCCATCAGACGTCCCGCTGGATCATCTGCTGGTCAACGACCTCGGTGTCGCCGAGGAGCGCGGCGTTGCGGCTGAGACCGTCGCCGGTCTGGGTGATCCTCGCGCCGAGAAGCCGGCGCACCTCATCCACGGGACAGTTGTTGAGGGTGGATACAAAGCCGCTGATCAGGCCGACATCGCCCCACGAAGAGCCGCCGTGAACCGCCGCCGCACTATCTTGAAAATTATCGCCATGGAATGCAAGCTCCTGGGCACTCGTTTTCGTACGGTCATAGTCGAGATGCAATGGACTCATGATTAGCACGCTAACATAACCTTTGTCGGTCACCCTGCCAGGGGGTTTTCATCGGTCATCGCTTTCGACAGCGGCCAAAGCCGATGGCCAGGAGTTCATGGAGTTCGGTGGATGAATGTCGGCTTTGATGATGACGAAGGCCTGCTCGATCAGATTCTGGAGCAGACGCGTGAGGCGATGGCGAGGCTCCGGGAGGCGCAGACGGCACTCGACCGGATCGCCGGCGAGGGAAAGGCCGCCGATGGCCGGATCATCGCGACGTCCGACGGGCGCGGCGGTATCACCGAATTGTGGTTCGATCCACGCGTGAAGCGGCTGGACCACTCGGCTCTGGGCAAAGAGGTGCTCACCGCGCTTCAGGCCGCCCAGTCCGACGCCGAACGTCAGCGGCAGAAGATCGTGAGTGAAGCGCTGGAAGCGACCGCGACCATGCCCGAGCCCCTGGACGAGACCTTCGTCCGCCGGCGGGTCGAGCAGGTGACACACGAAATCCTCGGAAAGTGAGTCCCCGATGACCGACCAGGTTCGAGGCGAGGACACGAAAGACGCCGGGCAGCGAGCCGAGGCGATACGCGCATGGATCGAGCAGGCTCAGGCCGAGGCCGACGAAGTCGTGGGCGTAGGAGAGGCGGAATCCGGTCAGGTCACGGCGAAGGCCGCGGCAGGCGGAAGAGTGACGGACATCAAATTCGGCCCGCGGGCGCTGCGGCTGGACAGCAAGAGGCTCGCCGACGCCGTCCGGTCAGCGGTCGGACGCGCGCAGCGGGACGCCGCGGAAAAAGTCAACGGTCTGATGCGCAAGGCAATGGACGGCTTCGACCCCGCCGAGACGCAGGCCGCGCTCGCCCGGATCTCCCAGATCGACTGGTAACGCTCGCTTCCGCACGGCGCCTCCAGGCGCCTCCAGCGAAACCGGCCCCGGGCGCGGGGCCCGGGGCCGGTTTTGTTCGCTCAGCGGCGTCGTGTCACTGCTTGCGCGGGTCACCGTGGCAGCGCTTGAACTTCTTGCCCGAGCCGCAGGGGCACGGGTCGTTGCGCGAGACGTCGGCGTAGACGTCGTCGGTCTCATCGGTGTGGGTCTCGACGCCGCCCTCACCGTCGACCGTCGGCGCGCTGTAGCTCAAACTCTGCGGCCGACCGCCCTCGTCGAGGCCCTTGGCGACGATCTCCGGGACGTCGTCTTCCTCCTCCTCGGCCGTGTCGGCGACCTCGACCGGGGCCTCGCCGACACCCGCCACGGCGGGCTGCTGCTCCTCCTCGGCGATCTCCACCTCGAGGTTGAACAGGTAGCCGACCGACTCCTCCTTGATGCCCTCCAGCATCGCGGTGAACATGTCGTAACCCTCGCGCTGGTACTCGACCAGCGGGTCGCGCTGGGCCATCGCCCGCAGGCCGATGCCCTCCTGGAGGTAGTCCATCTCGTAGAGGTGCTCGCGCCACTTGCGGTCGAGGACCGACAGGACGACGCGCCGCTCCAGCTCGCGCAGGACCTCGCCGCCGAGCTCCTCCTCGCGCTTGGTGTACGCCTCCTGGGCGTCCTCGGTGATCTTCTCGGTGAGCAGCTCGGCGGTCAGGCCGGACTGGCCGCCCTCCTCCTCGACCAGGTCGTCGGAGCTGATCGAGATCGGGTAGAGCTGCTTGAACGCCTTCCACAGCTTGTCGAGGTCCCACTCCTCCGGGAAGCCCTCGGCGGTGGCCGCCGTGACATAGCCCGCGACGACCTCGTCGATCATGTGGACGATCTGCTCGTGCAGGTCGGCGCCCTCAAGGACCTTACGGCGCTCGCCGTAGATGACCTTGCGCTGGCGGTTGAGGACCTCGTCGTACTTGAGGACGTTCTTGCGGATCTCGAAGTTCTGCTGCTCCACCTGGTGCTGGGCGGACCGGATGGCGTTCGAGACGATCTTCGACTCGATCGGCACGTCGTCCGGGATGTTGAGGCGGGTCATGATCGCCTCGACGCGGGCGGAGTTGAACAGCCGCATCAGGTCGTCTTCGAGCGAGAGGTAGAACCGCGACTCGCCCGGGTCGCCCTGCCGACCGGAACGGCCGCGCAGCTGGTTGTCGATGCGCCGCGACTCGTGGCGTTCGGTGGCGAGGACGTACAGGCCGCCGAGCTCGGTGACCTCCTCGTGCTCCTCCTTGACCGCCTGCTTGGCCTTCTCGATCGCCTCCGGCCAGGCCTTCTCGTACTCCTCCGGGGTCTCCAGCGGGGACAGGCCCTGCGCGTGGAGCGCCTGGTCGGCGATGTGGTCAGGGTTGCCGCCGAGCATGATGTCGGTGCCACGACCGGCCATGTTGGTGGCGACCGTGACGGCGCCCTTGCGGCCCGCCTCGGCGACGATCAGCGCCTCTTTCTCGTGGTACTTGGCGTTCAGCACCTCGTGCGCGACACCGCGCCGCTTGAGCATCCGCGAGAGCTTTTCGGACTTTTCCACCGAGGTCGTGCCGACCAGGACCGGCTGGCCCTTGTCGTGCTTCTCCTTGATGTCCTCGACCACGGCCTCGAACTTGGCCTGCTCGGTCTTGTAGACGACGTCGGGGACGTCCTTGCGGATCATCGGCTTGTTCGTCGGGATCGGGATGACCCCGAGCTTGTAGATCTTGTTGAACTCGGCCGCCTCGGTCTGGGCGGTACCGGTCATGCCGCCGAGCTTGTCGTAGAGACGGAAGAAGTTCTGCAGGGTGATCGTGGCGAGCGTCTGGTTCTCGTCCTTGATCGCCACGCCTTCCTTGGCCTCGATGGCCTGGTGCATGCCCTCGTTGTAACGACGGCCGTGCAGGATGCGCCCGGTGAACTCGTCGACGATCAGGACCTCGCCCGCGTTGACGATGTAGTCCTTGTCCTTCTTGTACAGCTCCTTGGCCTTCAGCGCGTTGTTCAGGAAGCTGACCAGCGGCGTGTTGACCGAGTCGTACAGGTTGTCGATGCCGAGCCAGTCCTCGACCTTCTCGACGCCGGACTCCAGGATGCCGACCGTGCGCTTCTTCTCGTCGACCTGGTAGTCGCCGTCCTCGCCCTCGGGCCCGTCGGTGGCGCGCTTGAGCCGCGGCACGATCTTGGCGAACTCGACGTACCACCGGGAGTTCTGCTCGGCGGGGCCGGAGATGATGAGCGGGGTACGCGCCTCGTCGATGAGGATGGAGTCGACCTCGTCCACGATCGCGAAGTTGTGGCCGCGCTGGACGCACTCATCCAGGCTCCAGGCCATGTTGTCGCGCAGGTAGTCGAAGCCGAACTCGTTGTTGGTGCCGTACGTGACGTCGGCGGCGTACGCCTTGCGGCGGTCCTCCGGCGTCATGTCGGCCAGGATCACGCCGACCTCGAGGCCGAGGAACTGGTGGACACGGCCCATCCACTCGGCGTCGCGCTTGGCGAGGTAGTCGTTGACCGTGACAACGTGCACGCCGTCGCCGGCGAGGGCGTTGAGGTACGCGGGGAGGACACAGGTCAGGGTCTTGCCCTCACCGGTGCGCATCTCCGCTATGTTGCCCATGTGCAACGCGGCCCCGCCCATGATCTGCACGTCGAAGTGGCGCTGGCCCAAAGTCCGCTTGGCGGCCTCTCGGGCCGTGGCGAACGCCTCGGGAAGCAGATCGTCAAGGGTCTCGCCGTCGGCGAGACGCTCCTTGTAGGTGTCGGTGAGCGCACGCAACTCCGCGTCGCTCATGTCGACGAAGTCTTCCTCGATGGAGTTGACCTGGTCGGCGATCCGCTTGAGCTTACGCAGAACTTTGCCTTCGCCGGCGCGAAGGATCTTGTCGATGACTACTGGCACTCTCGGGAGCTCCTCGCAGCGTTCGTGGTATCGCCGGGGGTCGTGTCGGAGGCGCGCGTACACGACCCGTACGGTGTCATCGTAGGCGAGTCCAACCGTACAGCGGGACAACCGTCACTATCACGAGACCGGTGATGCCCGCGACCGGGTCAGGGTTCGCCATGATCGTGCCAAGCGATCGTGTAAAAAACTGGAGCAGCGGGCGCGTGACCGGTCGTCCGCACCGAACGAAAGCGCGCGACCCGCGGGGAGGGATGAATGGCCCAGAACTCACACGCCGGCCGTGCCAGCTCATGGCTGGCGGTCGTCGTGATCTGGATCGGATTCGGCGTGGGGGGCGTCGCGCTGGTGCCGCACCCGAAGTGGTGGCTGTTCTGGGTCGGCGTCGGGATCGTCGTGGTCGGCGGGCTGATCGCCGCGGCCGTGCACATCTTCGACGACGTCATCATGGACGGTCCTCGCCAGGCGCCCGAAGAACGACACCACTCCGAGCTCGCCGGCGCCCGTGGCGAGGTGGGTGGGCCGGGAACGGCCACCGACCCGGCCACGACCAGGCCGCACGGCTGATCTTCCTCACGTTCCTGTCGGTGGTGGTCCGTAACATCGGGCCATGCCTCCCGTAGAGCTCACCCCCGAGCAGGCACGCCGGATTCAACTTCGCGCCCAAGGTCTCCTCGGGCGTGTCGCGAGCACACATCGAGGCGGTGGCCTGCGCGGCGACCCCGGTGCCCGGCGTGCCCTCGGCACGCTCCGTCATCTCGGGGCGGTGCAGCTCGACACCATCTCGGTTCTGGCGCGCTCTCATGAGCTGGTCGCCTACGCGCGCCTGGGCGCCGTCGGCCGCTCCAGCGTCGAGCGCGCCTACTGGAACGGCACGGCCGCCTTCGAATACTGGTCGCACGCCGCGTGCGTGCTGCCGATCGAGGACTGGCCGCTGTACGCCTTCCGGCGCCGCGACTACCAGCGGAAGGGCCGTCACTGGCACCGCACGCCCGAGCAGGCGTGCAAGGAGGTGCTGGAGCGCCTCCGCTCCGACGGCCCGCTGACGGCGACGGGTCTCGGCGGCGCGAAGAAGGGCGGCGAGTGGTTCGACCGTACGGACCACAAGATCGCCGCGGAATACCTCCTGGCGACCGGTGAGGTGGTCTGCACCCGGCGGGTCGGCTGGCGCCGCGTGTACGACCTGGCGGAGCGGGCGATCCCGGCGGAGCTGCGCGAGCAGGACCTGTCGGACGATGAGTGCGTCACCACGCTCGTCGCCCGTGCGGGCCGCGCCCTGGGGGTCGCGACGCGGGCGGACCTGGCCGACTACGTCCGGGTCCGGGGCGAACAGGTCGACGGGGTGATCGAGGCGACCGGCCTGGTTCCGGTGGAGGTCCGTGGCTGGAGCACCGCCTGGGCCCATCCGGAGGCCCTGGCCGAGGTGCCGCGTGGCCGCCACCGCACGACGCTGCTCTCGCCGTTCGACTCGCTGGTGTGGGATCGCAAGCGCACCCAGCGGATGTTCGCCTTCGACCACCGCCTGGAGGCGTACGTCCCGAAGGCGAAGCGCGTGCACGGCTACTTCACGATGCCCGTGCTGGCCGGCGGGCGCCTGATCGGCCGGGTCGACCCGGCGCGTGAGGGCACGACGCTGATCGCCCGCAAGGCCTCCGTGGAGCCGGCGGCGGCGAACACCCCGGGCAAGGCCGAACGCGCGGTCGCCCACCTGGCCCAGGCGCTGCGCGAGGCGGCGGAATGGGTGGGCTGCGACGCGGTCCGCGTCGAACGCATCGACCCGCCGGCCCTCGCCGCACCGCTGACCGCCGCCCTGAATTAGGGCGGGGGCTCTCAGCCGGGGTCAGCTGATTTCGAGCAGCTTCTCCCGTACCGCGTACACGACGGCCTCCATCCGGGAATGGAGCTGGAGTTTCTCCAGGATGTTCCGGATGTGGTTTTTGACGGTGTTCTCCGAAATGAACAACTCTTTGGCGATCTCGCGGTTGCCGAGACCCCGCGCGACCAGGCGCAAAACCTCCATCTCGCGGTCGGTCAGCTTCGGCGCGGGCACCTGCTGCTGGCGCTCGTCGCCGCGCTTGGCCATGGCCGCGAACTCGGTGATCAGCTTCGAGGCCATCGACGGACTGATGAACGACTGGCCGTCGTGCACCGCGCGCACGACGTCGGCGACCTCGTCGATCGAGACGTCCTTCAGCAGGTAGCCGGTGGCGCCCGCCTTGATCGCCTCGAAGAGGTCCTCCTCCTCGTCGCTGATGGTCAGCATCACGATCTTGACGCTGGGCACCTGGTCCTTGATGGCCGTGCACGCCTCGATGCCGCCGCGACGCGGCATCCGGATGTCCATGAGCACGACGTCCGGAACGAGGTCACCCACCTGTTCCACGGCCTCCTCGCCGTCGCCGCACTGGCCGACGACCTCGACGCCGTCCTCGTCGTCGAGGACCATCTCGAGGCCGCGGCGGAACAGCGCGTGATCGTCGACGATGAGGACGCGGATGGGGTCACCGGCCGCGGGGTCACGAGTCTGCGGAGCCTCGCTCAACTCCTCCTCCAAACGGTGCGCCGGCCCATGGGGATCGTGGGCGTCTTCGCGGGGGTGAGACATATACGACCGTGTGGTCCCAGGCGGTCCCTCGCCGGAACCGCCTGGGACCAGATTGGTCGAGGTGGTGGCGCCGCGCAAGCGCGGCGTCACTCCTCGATAAGACGGATCACTCCATAATCCCAGCCCCGTCGCCGGTAAACGACACTCGGACGGCCGCTCTCCTTGTCACGGAAGAGATAGAAATCGTGGCCGACCAGTTCCATCTCGAATAGTGCCTGGTCAATGGTCATTGGGTCCGCTTTGTGCGCCTTTTCGCGCAGAACGACCGGACCGTCGCCCTCCATCGCGATCGGCACGATGCCCTCGGGCTCGGGCGGGGCGTACGCATCGCTCTCCGGCGTGCGCGCGGGCTCCTCGGCACGGGCCGGCGGCTGTTCGGATGCGATCGGGGGGAGCACGTCGGTCTCCGGCGCGAGCGCGTCGGCGAGCCTGGCACGGCCGTGGGTGCCGTGGTGGACCTTGCGGCGGTCGCACGCGCGGCGCAGGCGGTTCTCCAGCTTGCCGAGGGCCATGTCGAGAGCGGCGTAGCGGTCGTCCGCGGCGGCCTCGGCCCTGATCACGGGGCCACGGGAGACGATGGTGAGCTCGATCCGCTCACGGGTGTCGGACTGGCGGGGGTTGTGCTCTTCGGAGACCTCCACGTCGACCCGGATGACCTTGGGATCCAGCTTCTCCACCTTGGCGAGTTTGGTGTCCACATGACGACGGAACCGATCGTTGACGTCCGTGTGACGCCCCTTCACGATGATGTCCATAGGGGACCCCCCTCCTCCCGGTATTCAAGAGCACCCGGCACGGGGCAGCCGGGCTCGACACTCCTTGTCCTCCATACGTCGGTTGCCGTGACGTAGAGGAAACACCCGCCCGGCCGACCTGGTCTTCGTCCCCACATCCGCCTGCTGAGGGTCTCGCAGCGCTCTCGCCACTACTGCCCTTCTCCCGGTCCGGAGGACATCTGATCCCCCGGCGGGGCAGGTCTTACCTCTAAGCCGCACCGTGATCGGTCGACGAGAAGTCGCCTTACGTGGGCCGTTTCGCCTGCGGCTGGCATCGGCTTGCCGGGCCGGTTGAGACTCGGCGCAACCACGGACCCGGGCGGGTGTCATGTCAGGAACGCTAACCCCTTACGCCATGAATGTCAGGTGGGGACCCCGAGAAAAACCACGGATAGTCATCGGCGCCCGGGGTTTCGGGCGGGCGGCGCGGCCCGCCACGCCTTACGGGGACGGCGGTACGGCCGCCCGGCGGCCCACCGTCGCCACCTGCGCGATGCCCCGAGACGGCGTGAGCCGATCTCGCTCGCCGCGAACACCCGGTCGCCCACCGTGTCCGCCGCCCGTGCGGCGGACAGGCGATAAGCCGCTACCGCTGGTAGCCGCATCCGACGAGATGGCCGCGCGCCCGGCTTCGGCGTGTCGCCGCGCGCCCTCCCCCCGCCGCCCGCGAGGCACGGAGTTTTCCACAGGGTGTGGACGGGGCTGGTGTCTCATCAGCCGGCCCGGCAGGCTCAACAGACATGAGGCTTCTCGCAGCAGCTCTTGACCTGCTCCTTCCCCAGCCGTGCGCGGGCTGCGGCGAGCCCGGCGGCCTTCTGTGCCGCGCCTGCGAAGACCATCTCGCCGGTCCCGCCCGGCTGTGCCTGCCAAGCCCCCTCCCCGTGGGCCTGCCGCCGCCCTTCGCCGTCGCGCCGTACGCCGGCCCGGTCCGCCGACTGATCATCGCGCACAAAGAGCACGGCTTGTCCGGCCTGGCGCGGCCTCTGGGCGCCGCTCTGGCACGCGCCGCGACGACGGCCGCCGATCCCGGCGGGCCGCTTCTCCTCGTCCCTGTGCCCTCCTCAAGGGCGTCCGTACGGCGCCGGGGCCACGACCCGACCCTGCGCATCGCCGAGGAGGCGGCGAGACAGGCCACAAGCGGGGCCGCAGGGCGGGCAGCGAGACGGACGGCACGCGAAACGCGCGACACCCGCCCTGCGGATGGGGCGAGGGCCGTGTGCGTGCGGGCGCTGCGCCATCGGCGCCGCGTGGCCGACCAGGCCGGCCTGACCGCCGCGGATCGCGTCCTCAACCTCGTTGGTGCCATGGAGTCCCATGTGGCCCTTCGAGGCCGGCGAGTGATCGTCGTAGACGACGTGGTCACCACGGGCGCGACCCTCGCCGAAGCGGCCCGTGCCCTGCGCGCCGCCGGTGCCGACGTACAGGCGAGCGCCGTGATCGCGGCCACGCGACGCCGCTCACGAGGAGAGGGGCACTCGCCGGGATGGCCCGACGGCCCAGGAGGGCAGGAGAGCACACAGGCCGGGCGCGGCCGGGCGGCGACCGCTCAGGGGGGCACGTGTCAGCCGGGGTAGGCGGGGGCGGAGGTGCGGTCGTAGCACTTCCATTCGCCGTACTTGTCGCTGAGCCAGCACACGTTGTCCAGGGGCTGGGGGCTCGCCACATGCTGGGCGACGAGCAGCGGGGCACCCGGGTAGGCGGCCACCGCCTTCATGTCGCCGCCCGGGCCCATGATCGGCTGGATGGCGCCTCCGCCGACCGGCACGTCGTAGAGCAGGGGCGACGGGTTGCTGTCGGTCGCGCCGATGACCGCCAGGTGGTCGGCGTCGCGCCAGGTCAGATCCACGGCCGCCGACAGGTCGGAGTTGATCGCGATGAAGCCCTCCGCCTGCAGGCCGCCCGTCGGCGCCGGGTCGACGCGGCCCAGCTGCACCTGGGAGACCTGGCCCATCTGCACGATCGCGGCGGCGCGCGTGCCGTCGCGCGAGATGCGCAGGCCACGGACCGGGTACGGCGCGAGGGTCCAGCCGTCGACGGCGATCTTCGTCGTGCCGGGGGTGATCTCCCACAGGCGGGAGCCCCGGGAGTTCGACTCGACCGCCCAGACGTTTCCGTGCAGGTCCCACGACGGCTTGCAGAACCGGCCGCCCGCGAGCTTGGCGTGCAGCACGACCCGGGTCGCGCCCGTCGTCATGTCCGTCACCGTCACCGTGTCGCCGGACTTGCTCACGGCGGCGACCTGCCGTGCGTCGTAGGAGATCGCCGGGCGGGACACGCGCAGCTTGGGCAGCAGCACCTGGGGCACGGAGGAGTCGAGGCGGGCCAGCCGTCCGTCGGCGGTGCGCACCCAGCCTCGCGGCGCGTCACCCTGGCCGTCGGGGTCATAACCGGCCCAGACGCTCGCCGGCTGCACCGTCCCGCCGGCGCCGGGCACCTCCACGGGCTTGCCCTCGATCTCCAGCTTGAGCTGGTCGACCTCGCGCAGCTGCCGCAACGTCCACATCAGCTGGATCGACATGTTGCGCAGGTCGCCCGAGCGCGCCTGGCGACTCAGGTCGACCGTCGCCAGGCCTCCGGAGATGTCCAGCCGCCGCAGCTGGGTGCCGTCGGGAAAAAAGGTGCGGACGGCGGCGCCCCGCAGCCACGTCGTCGGGCCGCCGAGCAGCTGCTTCACGAGCTGCTGCGACAGCCACGCCCGGTTGACCATCGGGATGAACACCGGGTTCGGCACCAGAACCTTGACCTGGCGGTCGGGCGAGAAGAAGTACAGGTCGAGCGTGCGGAAGGCGCGGTTCACGTCGTTGCGGCTGAGCAGCAGCTCCTGCGGCAGCCAGCTGATCCGCCACTGCTTCTGCGCGTCCTGGCGGAGCTGGTACGTCACCTTCAGGCGGTGCGAGTCGGCGATGTACTGCCCGTCCGAGCCGATCTTGCCGAGCTGGTCGACCTCCACGGTCACCGACGCGCGGGCGCCGCCGATCTGCACCGACGTCTGTTCGATCCGGTCGTAGACCACCGTGGAGATGCCGGGCTGCCAGCATCCGCCGCAGGCGAGGTACTCCCGGGCCACCTTGTGGTCGCCGTTCGGGCCGTCGAAGCTGCCCGACGCGGCCTGGAAGGCTGTGATGATCTTGCCGGGGTCCCAGTCGCGGCCGGGGCCGACCGGGATGACGCGGACGTACGGATCGTCGATCGGCTGCCGGTGACCCGTCACCCGGCCGCCGACCACCTGGCTTCCCGAGGGAACGCTCGCGCATCCCGTGACCGCGAACAGCACGAGCGTCACCAGCGCGAGCCCTCGCCTCATGCGTCGGCTTCCAGTTTGAGTTCGGCGTACGGGGCGCGCCGGAGCTCGATCTCCGGCGGGACGAGCGGCAGCGGCGACCCGCGCAGCTCGGCCCCTGCCACCCGCGGCAGCGACAGCCGGAACTGCGACCCCTGGTCGGGCTCGCCCCACGCCTGGAGCCAGCCACCGTGCAGGCGGGCGTCCTCCTTGGAGATCGACAGGCCCAGGCCGGTGCCACCGGTGGTGCGGGCGCGGGCGGGGTCGGCGCGCCAGAAGCGGTCGAAGACCAGGTGGGCCTCCCCCGGCCGCAGGCCGCATCCGTGGTCACGGACCGCGATGGCCACCGCGTCGCGGTCGGCCGCCACGCTCACCACGATGTCCTTGCCCTCACCGTGCTCGACCGCGTTGACCAGCAGGTTGCGCAGGATCCGCTCGACGCGGCGGCGGTCGACCTCGGCCATGGTCGCCTCGCCCGGGAGCTGCTGGATGATCTTGCTGCCCTTGCGTTCGGCGAGGCCCTCGGTGTCGCCGACCGCGCGCAGCACCAGCTCGCGCACGTCGATCGACTCGGCGTCGAGCGTGGCGGCGCCCGCCTCGTACCGGCTGATCTCCAGCAGGTCGGTCAGCAGGCCCTCGAAGCGTTCGAGCTGGCTCTGCAGCAGCTCGGCCGACCGCGACGTCAGCGGGTCGAACTCCTCGCGTGCCTCATAGAGCACGTCGGCGGCGATCCGGATCGTCGTCAGCGGTGTCCGCAGCTCGTGGGAGACGTCCGAGACGAACTGGCGCTGGACCTTCGACAGCTCCTCGAGCTGGACGATCTTCTCCTGGAGGTTCGCGGCCATGTCGTTGAACGAGGTCGCGAGCCGCGCGAGGTCGTCCTCGCCGCCGACCTTCATGCGTTCTTCGAGCCGCCCGGCGGCCAGGCGTTCGGCCGACTGGGCGGCGAGGCGCACGGGGATGACGACCTGGCGGGTCACCAGGGAGGCGATCGCCGCGAGCAGCAGCATCAGGGCCGCGCCGACGCCGAACAGCGTGCGCTGCACGACCACGAGGCTCTGCCGCTCCTGGGTCAGCGGGAACAGGTAGTAGATCTGGTAGGCGTTGACCTTGGCGCCGACGATCAGTCCGGCCGCCGAGGTGCCGTCGTCGTAGCTCAGCCGGCCGTACGTGCGGTACGGCGTGCTGGCCGGCGCCCGCTCGACCTGGAGCCGCAGGCGGACGGGCACGCTGCCGGGCTTGATCGAGTTGCTGGAGAAGCCGTTGATGCCCGGGTCGCGGTCGTCGATGAGGATGACCTCGTACAGGCCCGCCGTGCCGCTGCGGCGTGCGAGCGTGGTCACCACGTTGTTGAGCGTCTCCGGGTCGCTGGGCCCGGTGGCGAGCTGCCCCTGGGCGATGCCCACGCCGTCGTCGAGCTGGAGCAGCGCGGCGCGTTCCTTCGCCTCGAGCAGGGCGTTGGTGATCTGCTGCATCAGGAACACCCCGAGCACGGCAACGACGATCGCCGAGACGACCAGCGTCGTCGTGACCACCCGCACGCGGATCGAGCGCCGCCAGCGCGCGTGCGTCGCGCCCAGCGCGGCCCGGGCGAGACGGCGGATCACGCGCAGGCCGCGGCGGGCCGACGTCTTCAGGGGGATCCGCACGGCCGGACTAGGCCGGGCCGGCCTTGTAGCCGACGCCGCGTACGGTGACGACGATCTCCGGATGCTCCGGGTCTTTCTCGATCTTGGCCCGGAGCCGCTGGACGTGGACGTTGACGAGCCGGGTGTCGGCCGCGTGACGGTAGCCCCAGACCTGTTCGAGCAGGACCTCGCGGGTGAAGACCTGGCGCGGCTTGCGGGCGAGCGCCACCAGCAGGTCGAACTCCAGCGGTGTGAGCGGGATGTGCCGGTCGCCCCGCTTGACCGAGTGACCGGCCACGTCGATCGCGATGTCGCCGATCTGCAGCAGCTCGGGCGTCGGGTCGTCGGTACGGCGGAGCCGGGCGCGGACGCGCGCCACCAGCTCCTTGGGCTTGAACGGCTTGACGATATAGTCGTCGGCGCCCGATTCGAGGCCCAGAACGACATCGACCGTGTCGCTCTTGGCGGTCAGCATCACGATCGGCACCCCGGCCTCGGCCCGGATCTGGCGGCACACGTCGATGCCGTCGATGCCGGGAAGCATGAGGTCGAGCAGCACGAGATCGGGACGGGTCTCCCGGAACGCCTCGAGCGCCTTGTCACCGTCGTGCACGAATGACGGCTCAAAGCCCTCTCCCCGAAGCACGATGCCGAGCATCTCGGCCAGAGCCAGGTCGTCATCGACGACCAGCACGCGTCCTTTCATGTACCCTCATCGCCGGAGTTGTAAGAGGTGGGTCCCCCCAAGCAGGCCAAGGTTACCTCTGATCCCCCATATGGCGACCCCTCGCGCGGTGACGATCGCCATTACCGGCTCTCCCGACCTGGTGGGGATTGGTCGCTGTCGGACGGCTCCACTGCGGGTCTTTCGGGGGGATCGATCCGGCGCAGTGGTTCCGCATCCCTATTTTGCCCCATTGATACCTGATTTCAGGGAGTCCTCTCACGCGATCACGCGGCCCTCTTCAGCGTGGCAGGATGGCCCGTATCGACAGGGGACACCCCGTATCGACAGGGGACAGTACGGAGGGGGCAGCGTGACCGACCCGCGGGCCTGGGGGACACCGGGCTCCGGCGCGCCTCCGTCCGACGGGGCCCGGACGACACCGGGCGCCGACACGCCTCCGTCCGACGAGGCCCGCGCGACACCGGGCGCCGATACACCTCCGTCCGACGGGGTCTGGGCGACGCCGGGCGCCGACAGGCCCCCGTCCGACCGGCCCGTATCCCCCGCGCCCGAGCCGGCCGCCGACGAGCCCGAGCTGGAGACCGAGATCCCGCTGCGCCCGCTCGGCGTCTCGGAGATCCTCGACGGAGCGGTCACCTACATCCGCCGCAACCCCCGCGCCACGCTGGGCATGTCCGCGGCGATGACGACCGTCGTCGAGGTCGTCGTCACGCTCGCCCAGTACTTCCTCATCGGCTCGCAGGCCCGTACCGAGATCACACCGGGCGCCGTGGAAAAGTCGGTGGGCTGGGCGTTCGTCATCTCCGCCGGCAGCCTGCTCCTCACCGCGTACGTCGTGCTGCTGCTCTCCGGGCTGCTCGCGCCGGTCATGGCGCGGACGCTGCTGGGCCGCCCGACCTCGCTCGTCCACGCCTGGCGCGCCGTACGGCCCTGCCTGGGGCGCCTGTTCGGCGCGGCCACGGCGGTCCTCGTCGCGGTGTTCCTGGCGCTGGCGATCCCGCTCACCCCGATGATCGCCGCGGTGGCGGTCGACGCTCCCGTCGGCGTCCAGGCCGTCACCTGGATCCTCGGCGCACCGCTCGCCTTCGTGGCGATGGTGATGGCGTACATCTGGCTCGCCTTCAGCACGCCCATCCTCGTGATGGAGCGCCGTGGGGTGATCGCCTCGCTGCGCCGGTCCGCGGAGATGGTGCGCGGGCGCTGGTGGCGCACGTTCGGCGTCCTGTTCCTCGCCCTGGTGATCACGGTGCTGGCCGAGTTCGTCGTCATTCCGGGGCCGTTCACCGTCGTCGTGGAGATCGTGGCGAACGTCCATCCCAATCCGAGCGGCGGGCTCCTGGTCGCCCTGCTGGCCGTGAGCGCGGTCGGCCGCATCGTCGCCGGCACGCTGGTCAACCCGTTCAACGCCGGAGTGATCGCCATCGTGTACGCCGACCGCCGCATGCGGCGTGAGGCGTTCGACCTGGAGCTGCAGATGCGACCGCCGGACGACCCGCTCGCCGCGTGGCTGCCCGGACCGCTCACCGCCGCGGGCTCCGGCCCACAGCCGAAGGTACGGCGTACCGCCGTCCCGTGGACGGCGCCCGCGCCGCCTCCGCCTCCCCCACCGGGATGGCCACGGTGATCTTCAACGCCCCCGCACCGCCCGTCGGCCGCGACGCGGCGCGCGAGCTCGCCCGCCGCGAGCTGCAGAAGCCGATCTACCAGCGTGACAAGCCGTCGTTCCTCGACCGGATCCTGAACAAGATCAATGACTGGCTGAACAGCCTGTTCGGCCATACGCCGGGCGAGCACGCCGGCGGCGGCTGGGGCTGGACGGCGCTGGTCGTGCTGGTGGTGCTGCTGATCCTCGTGGCCGCCGCCGTGTGGTGGCGCCTCGGCAACGTGCGCCGCAGCGCGGCCGAACGCACGAGCCTGCTCGACGACGCGCACACGACCGCCGAGGACCACCGCACCGCCGCCGAACGCCACGCGGCGGCCGGCGAGTGGCCCGAGGCCATCCGCGAACGCCTGCGCGCCATCGCTCGCGACCTCGAAGAACGCGTCATCGTCGAACCCCGCCCCGGCCGTACCGCCGACGAGCTGGCGGCGGAGGCGGGCGCCGCGCTGCCCGACCACGCCGAGGAGCTCGCCGCCGGCGTACGTATCTTCGACGACGTCTGGTACGGCGGGCGCGAGGGCGACGCCGAGGCGTACGGACGCCTCACCGAGCTCGACCGGCGCCTGCGGGCCGCGCGCCCGGCCCCGCTCGTCTCCGGGGGGACCACGTGACCGCGGTCCAGGCGGCGCCCCCGGCCGCGCCCGAGACCGCACGCCAGGTCGCGCGCCGGCGCTGGCGCCGCTCGCGCGGCGTCCTCATCGTTCTGCTGGCGCTGGCCGTCATCGGCGTGGTGCTCGCCGCGCTGCGGCCGACGGTCCGCGCGGATTACCTCGACCCCGAGTCGCCGGGGCAGCAGGGCACCCGCGCGCTGGTCGAGATCACCCGGCAGCACGGCACCCCGGTGACCGTGGCGCGCAGCGTGTCCGCGGCGGCCGGCGCGCTGAGCACCAACCCCGACACGCTCCTGGTGATCGCGCGGTCGGACCGGCTGACCTCCACCGACCTGGCCACCCTGCGCGCCCTGCCCGGCGACCGGCTGCTGCTGGAGCCGACCGGCGACACGCTGGACGAGCTCGCCCCCGGCGTCGAGCCCGACGGCGTCACCTCCGGCACGATCTCCCCCGGCTGCTCGCTGCCCGCCGCGGCGAACGCCGGCTCGATCGGCCTCATCGGCGGCCAGGTCTACCGGGCCCCCGCCGGTGCGACGAAGTGCTACATCGGGGACGGGCGGCCGGGCCTGGTCCAGCTGCCGGTGAACGGCGCGAACGTCACGGTGTTCGGTTCCGGCGAGCCGTTCACCAACGAGCGCCTCACCGACGACGGCGACGCCGCGCTCGGCATGAACCTCCTCGGCTCCCGCTCGAACGTCGTCTGGCTGCTGCCGTCCCCGCCGCCGCCCGGCGCCGGCGGGCAGAAGTCGTTCACCGAGCTGGTCCCGTTCGGCGTGAAGCTCGCGGTGCTGCAGGCGGTGATCGCGGTGGTGCTGGTCGCGCTGTGGCGGGCGCGCCGGCTGGGCCCGGTGGTGGTCGAGCCGCTGCCCGTGGTGGTGCGCTCGGCGGAGGCGGTCGAGGGACGCGCCCGGCTGTACCGCTCGCGCGGGGCCGGTGACCGCGCGGCCTTGGCGCTCCGCGCCGGGGCGCTCGAACGCCTCACCGCCCTACTCGGCATGCCGAAGAGCGCCGCCTCCGACCCGGCCATGGCGAACGAGATCATCGCCGGCATCGCGGCGCACACGGGAGAGCCGCACGCCGCCATCGGCGCGGCGCTGTACGGTCCTCCACCAATGGACGACGTCGAGTTGGTCCGGCTCTCCGGCTACCTCGACGAACTCGAAAGGCAGGTTCGCAGCGCGTGACGGAACAGGGATCTGACATCTACGGCGTCGAGCCGTCGGACGACGTTCCGGCGCAGGACACCCGGGCCGCGCTGATGGCGCTGCGCGGTGAGGTCGCCAAGGCCGTCGTCGGGCAGGACGCCGTGGTGACCGGCCTGGTCATCGCCCTGCTGTGCCGCGGGCACGTGCTCCTCGAAGGCGTGCCGGGCGTCGCCAAGACACTGCTCATCCGCACTCTGGCGCAGGCGCTGAGGCTCGACTTCAAGCGCGTGCAGTTCACCCCCGACCTGATGCCGGGCGACGTCACGGGCTCGCTCGTGTACGACAACCGGACCTCGGAGTTCGAGTTCCGCGAGGGGCCGGTCTTCACCAATCTCCTGCTCGCCGACGAGATCAACCGCACGCCGCCCAAGACCCAGGCGTCGCTGCTGGAGTCGATGGAGGAGCGGCAGGTGTCGGTGGAGGGCGTGCCGCGCCCGCTGCCCGACCCGTTCGTGGTGTGCGCCACGCAGAACCCGATCGAGTACGAGGGCACCTATCCGCTGCCCGAGGCGCAGCTCGACCGGTTCCTGCTGAAGCTGACCGTGCCGGTGCCCTCGCGGGAGGAGGAGATCGCCGTACTCCAGCGGCACGCCTCCGGGTTCGACCCGCGCGACCTGGACGCGGCCGGGATCAAGCCGGTCGCCGGGCCGGCCGACCTGGCGGCCGGACGCGACGCCGTACGCCGCATCCGGGTCGACCCGAAGGTCAGCGGTTACGTCGTCGACCTGTGCCGGGCCACGCGGCAGTCGCCCTCTCTCCAGCTCGGCGTCTCCCCCCGTGGCGCGACCGCGCTGCTCGCGACGGCGCGGGCGTGGGCGTGGCTGTCGGGCCGCGACTACGTGCGCCCGGACGACGTGAAGGCCCTCGCCCGGCCGACGCTCCGCCACCGCGTGCAGCTGCGGCCCGAGGCCGAGCTGGAGGGCGCGACGACCGACGGCGTGCTCGACGGCGTGCTCACCACCGTCCCCGCGCCCCGTTGAGGAGCGCGGCATGGCGCTGACCGGCCGTACCGGTCTCCTGGCGCTGCTCGGCGCGGCGGTGATGGTCATCGTGCCGAGCTGGTGGACGCTGCTCCTGGTGAACGCCCTGATCGTGGCCCTGATCGCGGCCGACCTGGCGCTGGCGGGCAACGTTCGCGCGCTCGGCCTGCACCGCTCCGGTGACACGAACGTCCGGCTCGGCGAGGAGGCCTCGGTCTCCCTCATCGTGGAGAACCCCGGTACCCGACGGCTGCGCGCCGAGGTACGCGACGCCTGGCCGCCCAGCGCCGGCGCGACGCCGCGCTCGGCCCGCCTGTCGGTGCCGCCGGGCGAGCGCCGCCGTCTCGACATGCGCCTCGTCCCCACGCGCCGGGGCGACCGCCGGGCCGTCTCGGTGACGATCCGCTCGTACGGGCCGCTGCGGCTGGCGGCCCGCCAGCTCTCCCGGCAGGCGCCCTGGACCGTACGCGTCCTGCCGGCCTTCCCCTCGCGGCGGCACCTGCCGGCCAAGCTCTCCCGCCTGCGGGAGCTGACCGGCCAGCACGTCGCGCTCATCCGCGGGCAGGGCACGGAGTTCGACTCGCTGCGGGAGTACGTGGACGGCGACGACGTACGGTCCATCGACTGGCGGGCGACGGCGCGGCGGAGCGACGTCGTGGTCCGCACGTGGCGGCCCGAACGCGACCGCCGCATCTACCTCGTCCTGGACACCGGCCGTACGGCCGCGGGCCGGGTCGGCGACATCCCGCGGCTCGACTGCTCGATGGACGCCGCCCTGCTGCTCGGCGCGCTCGCCTCGCGGGCGGGCGACCGGGTGGACCTGCTGGCCTACGACCGGCAGGTCCGCGCCCGGGTGGAGGGCAGCACGCGCACGAACCTGCTGCCCGCGATGGTCCGCGCCATGGCGCCGCTGGAGCCGGAGCTCATCGAGGCGGACGCCGCGGGCATGGTCTCGACGCTGCTGGCCCGCGTACGGCAGCGCTGCCTCGTGGTGCTGCTGACCGACCTCAACGCGGCGGCTATGGAGGAAGGCCTGCTGCCGCTGCTGCCCCAGCTCACCGCCAAGCACCTGGTGATGGTCGCCGCGGTGAGCGACCCGCGGGTGAGCGAGATGGCCGCGGCCCGCGGCGACGCGAGCGCGGTGTACGACGCCGCCGCCGCCGAACGCGCCCGCGCCGACCGCAGCCGCGTGACGGCGGAGCTGCGCAAGTACGGCGTGGAGGTCGTCGACGCCCCACCGGAGGAGATCGCCCCGGCCCTGGCCGACGCGTACCTGTCCCTGAAGGCCGCCGGCCGCCTCTGACCGGCCCCTCGGCCAAGGGCCACGGTGGTCACGTGGTCGGTGACCGGCGCCAGGCAGGTTCCACTACTGCACGCGTCCGGTGGCCGTGAGCCCCCTCGTACGCTCAGCAGTGTTGGAACGCCCAATCCCCGGACGCCGTCAGGCGGCGACGGGGGCGGCGTCGGGGACGGCTTCCATGTCGCCGATGTCGCCCTCGCGTGTGGCGCGGCGGCCGAAGACGATCACGTATGTCAGGAAGGCGGCCTCGGCGACCACGCCGATGGCGATGCGCAGCCACGTGGTGTTCACGTGACCCGTCACGAAGCCCTCGATCGCGCCCGACACCGCCAGCACGATGATCAGCCCCACGGCGATGCTCGTCGCCGCGCGGCCCTCTTCGGCCAGGGCGTGGCTGCGGCGGCGGTGGCCCGGGTCGATGATCGTCCAGCCGAGGCGCAGGCCCGCCGCGGCGGCGAGGTACACGGCCGTGAGTTCCAGCATGCCGTGCGGCAGGATCAGGCCGAAGAAGATCGCGCCCTTGCCGTGGGCGAACATCAGGCCGGCCGAGACGCCGAGGTTCAGCTGGTTGGCCCACAGGGCGAAGATCGTTGGAATGCCGAGCAGGATGCCGAAGATCAGCGCCTGGGCCGAGACCCACACGTTGTTCACCCACACGTGGAAGGCGAACGCGCCCGCCGCGTGGTCGGTGTAGTAGTTCGCGAAGTCGTGGTCGACGAGTTCGCGGATCTGCGCCGGTGACAGCAGTGACGCCTGCACGTCCGGGTTGCGGGCCACCCAGATGGCGATGACCACCGACACGATGTTGGAGATGACCGCCGCACCGAGCCACCACCACCGCACCCGGTACGCGGTGGCCGGGAAGGAGACCGTGAGGAAGCGGGCGACGTCGCGCCACATCGGCGCGTGCGCGCCGGTCACCGCCGCGCGGCCCCGGGCCACCAGCGACGACAGGCGGCCGACCAGCGCGGGCTCCGGCGAGCTGGAGCGTACGACCGACAGGTGGGTCGCGGCCCGCTGGTACAGCTCGACCAGCTCGTCGATCTCCGCGCCGCTCAGCTTCCTCGAGCCCCGGTTGACCAGTTGCTCCAGGCGCCGCCACTCGGCGTTGTGCGCGGCCACGAAAGCATCGACGTCCACAAACGGGCAGACTACTCTCAAAGACTCTTGGGGATTCCCCACCAGTCTCTCAAAGACTCCCGACCGGAGGGCGCGTGCCGATCGAACTGGTGACCGGCGAGGCCGTCGCACTCGACATCCGGGTGGCGCGGCTGGCCAGTCGCGCCCTGGCCCTGTTCGTCGACATACTGCTGCAGATCTTCATTCTCTACATCTGCTTCATCTTCGTCGGCCTGTCGGCGACGGTGCTCGACTCGGCCGTGACGGCGGGGCTGGCGATCGTGTTCATGGTGGGCGTGCTCGTGGGCTATCCGACGATCACAGAGACGCTGACGCGCGGGCGCACTCTGGGCAAGCTCGCGGTCGGGTTGCGGGTCGTCGGCGACGACGGTGGCCCTGAGCGGTTCCGGCAGGCCCTCGTGCGCGCGCTGGCCGGGTTCCTGGAGATCTGGTCGCTGCTCGGCTCGCCCGCGCTCATCACGTCGCTGCTCAACCAGCGCGGCAAGCGGCTCGGCGACCTGTTCGCGGGCACGATCGTCATTCAGGACCGGGTGCCGGTCAACGTCTTCCTCGGGCCGGTCGCCATGATGCCGCCGCCGCTCGCGCCGTGGGCCCGGTCGCTGGAGCTCGCCATGCTGCCGGACAACGTGGCGATGGCCGCACGGCAGTACCTCACCCGCTTCTGGGAGCTGGCGCCCCGCGTCCGCGACGCGATGGGCGACCGGCTCATGGCGGAGATCCTGCGTTACGTCAGCCCGCCACCGCCTCCGGGCTTCCGGCCGGAGATCTACCTGTCGGCGGTCCTGGCCGAACGCCGGCGCCGGGAGGAGATCCGGCTCGCCGAACGCGCCGCCCGGCGCTACGCGATCAACCGCCGCGGGGTGCCGATCGGGCCCCAGGCGATGATCCCGGTGGGCGGGCCCCCGCCACCGCCGCCCTCGTACGGCCCGGGCCCGGCGCCGGGTCCCGAGTGGCTCGGCGCGGTCCCCGGCGCGGCGCCGCGGTTCCTGCCGCCCGGGCAGTGGGTCAGGTGAAGTTCGGCGGATCGTCCAGGCCGGTCAGCTCGATCCCGGAGGCGGCCACGACGACGTCCCCGGCGAGGTGGCACTCCGAGATCTCCCCGGTCTCCAGATCGGTGATCTCATAGCGTTCGACCGGCAGCCGCGCCTCGTCGGCCTCGTGCCAGGTGATCTCGGTGAGCGCCCAGCGCTGCGGCACCGTACGGACCGCGAGCGCGGGCTCGGTGAGCACCAGGAGGCGCACGTCGGCTCGCTCGCCCTCGGCCAGGCCGAGCGAGCGGGCGACGGCGACGAGCAGCCCCGGAGACTCACCGACGAACCCGGCGGCACGCGCCGACCTCTCCCGCCCTCCGGTGACCCACAGCAGTTCGGCCCCTGCCGCGCCGCCGCGCAGCACGTGCTCGCCGGAGGTCACCTGGAGCCGGGCGGGCCGCCAGCGCCCGTCGGCGATCAGCTCGACGGCGCCGCCGTCGGAGCGCTCGGCGGTGTAGCGCCAGCCCCCTCCGTCCGGAGCGCAGGAGAACCTCTCCTCGACCTGCGAGTCATGAACGTACGTCCCGCGCGGCATGGCTTCAATCTATGGGCAGCGTCCGTACGGCGCGTTCCTGGGCGTCGGCGAGCTCGTCACCGTGCTCGTTCACCCAGCGCGCGAGCGCCCTCATCGGGCCCTCGACCAGGCTCTGTCCGAGGGCGGTCAGGCCGTACTCGACGCGCGGCGGGGCCTCGGCATAGGTGTGGCGTTCTGTCAGGCCGTTGGCGGACAGGCGGTGCAACGTCTCGGTCAGGACCTTGTCGCTGATGCCGCCGATCGCGGCCCGCAACTCGCGGCGTCGGCGCTGCCCGCCCTGCAGGGCCGCCAGGACGACGGGGTCCCATGTATGGGCGAACAGATCGGTGGCCGCCCGCAGGCGGCAGTCGGCGATCAGCTCGTAGCAGTGGGCTTCGCTCATCTCACTCACCATCGTCGCGCACGCGATACGCACCGATCGGTGCGTGGCGCCTTTCCTACTGTGGCCGCCCGAGGTCCGGAAACAGGAAGGGAACGACGATGCGGATCGGAATCCTGGGGACGGGAACCCTCGCCGCGGCACTGGGCGAGGGCTGGGCACGGGCGGGACACGAGATCGTGGTCGGCGGGCGGTCGTACGCCAGGGCGCGGGAGCTCGCCGACCGGGTGGGCCGGGGCGTACGCGCGGCCGAGCCGCGGGAGGTGGTCACCGGGCGGGACGCGGTGCTGCTCGCCGTGACGTGGGACGGCGTCGAGGACATGCTGCGCGCGGCGGGCGCCGGCGGCGGCTCGCTGGCGGGTACACCGCTCATCGATCCCACGAACCCCGTCGAGCACGGCGTCGGCGTGCTCCTCACCGGCCACGACGGCTCGATGGCGGAGCGGATCGCCGGGCTGGCGCCGGGGGCGCACGTCGTCAAGGCCTTCCATCTCTTCCCCTCCGGCCAGTGGACGAGACCGGGCGAAGCGGCCGTCACCGTGGCGATGTGCGGCGACGACCCCGCGGCGCTGGAGGTCGTCGGTGAGCTCGTACGCGCGGTCGGCGGCGCACCGGCCGTGCTGGGGCCGCTGGACCGCGCCCGCCAGCTCGAGGAGGTCGCGGGGTTCGTCATCGGTCTTGCCTTCGCCGGCCACGACCCGGGCTCCGCCGTACCGCATGTGCCCTCGCCCGGCGAATCTCTCAGCCATCCGGACGGAGTCCGGTGATGGTGCCGGAACGCTGTGCGGGATCGGTGGAGGCGCGGATGACCAGTTCCGGGGTGAGGCGTTTGGAGGGGGCGGGTTGGCCGGCGAGTACTTGGAGGAGGAGTTCGAGGGAGTGGGCGCCCATGGTGTGCATGGGGGAGCGGACGCTGGTGAGGGGGATGGGGAGTTGGGCGGCGAGTGGGGTGTCGTTGTAGCCGGCGATGGCGATGTCGTGGCCGGGGCGCAGGTTCTGGTCGCGGAGGGCGCCGAGTGCGCCGATGGCGGCGAAGTCGTTGACGGCGAAGATCGCGGTGGGGCGGGTGTGGGTGTGGGTGTGGAGGAGGTGGTCGGTGGCGGTGCGTCCGCCGGTGGCGTCGAAGTGGGAGTGGATGATGTGTGAGGGGGGGACGTTGATGCCGGCTTGGTGGTAGCGGTCGCAGAAGCCGGTGGTGCGGTCGATGCCGGTGCTGGCGAAGGGTTCGCCGGCGATGACGGCGACTCGGGTGTGGCCGAGTTGGAGGAAGTGTTCGGCGACCAGTCGGCCGCCTTGGTAGTCGTCGCAGGTGATGGCGGGGTGGTCGCCGGCGTGGCGGTTGACCAGGACGAAGGGGATTTGCTGGGCGGCGAGTTCGTCGAGGAAGGCGGCGTCGGTGTGGGCGTCGCCGAAGATGAGTCCGTCGACGCGGCGGGACAGTGCCAGTTCGGTGCGTTCGCGTTGTTTGGTGGGCTGGTCGTGGCTGTTCATCACGAAGGTGGTCTTGCCGTGGCGGGCGGCGGCGTCCTCGATGCCTTCGTAGACGGTGGCCAGGACGAAGTCGGTGAGGTGGGGGACCAGTACGCCGATCTGGTCGCTGCGGCGGGTGCGCAGGCTGGTGGCGTGGGGGTTGGGGCGGTAGTTCAGCCGGGCGGCCCACTGGCGGATGTGTTCGGCGGTCTGCCGGGACGCGGCCCGCTGGGCCTGTTCGGGTGATCCGTTGAGTACCCGGGACACCGTCGAGACATCGACCCCGGCCGACTGCGCGATCGCACGCAGCGTCGCATGCCGTTGCCCTGGTGAGGTCATCGCGTGCCCGCCTTCTCGTATCGAGGGGTCGTGCTGCCGAGGGGTGGTCGCCTGCCGGTCGCCCAGACGGCCAGCGCGCAGGCCGCGAATCCGGCCCCGAGGAGACTGGAACCCGCCCAGCCGCGGGCGGCGAAGACGGCGGTGGTCAGGGCCGCGCCGAGGGCGGAGCCGAGCGAGTAGAAGACCATGTAGCCGCCGATGACGCCGCTGGTGCGATCCGGATGCGCGGCGGTGAGCACATGCTGGTTGCTCACGTGCACGACCTGGACCGCGAAGTCGAGAACGACGATTCCGACGATGAGGAGCCACAGTGACCACGGCAACTGTGCGATCGCCGCCCACGAGAGGATGAGCAGGGTGAGCGCGAGACCGCTGACCGGGGCCGCCCGTCCCGCATCCGCCCACCGTCCCGCGCGCGCCGCGCCGAGCGCGCCGGCGAGTCCGACGATGCCGAACAGTCCGATCCGGCTCTCGCTCAGCCGCCATGGCGTGTCCGCCAGCGGCAGGGACAGTCCGCTCCACAGGGTTCCGAACGATGCGAACAAGAAGAACGCGATGAGCCCGCGCGTCAGGAAGACGCGCTGCCCGAAAAGTCCGCCGAGTGAGGCCAGGGCCCGCCGGTACCCCGCGGGCCGGCGAGGGCGCTCCTCCGGCGGCAGTACGCCGAGGACGAGGGCCGCGAGCCCGAGTGACAGCACCGCGAGAACGGCATAGACGCTCCGCCACCCCCACAGCTCGGCGAGCATGCCGGTGACGACCCGCGCGCCCAGGATGCCGACCACGACGCCCGAGGTCACCGCACCGATGTTCCGTCCGCGTTCGGCCGGCGGCGAGACCGACGCGGCGTAGGCCACCGTGGTCTGCACCACGACCGCGAACACCCCGGCCGCCGCGAGCCCCACGAACGCCGCCCATGCGGCTGACGCCGTGGCCGTCAGGAGCGCGCCCACCGCGACGAGCGTCAGGTGCACGGCGATGAGCCGGCGCCTGTCGACCACATCGCCGAGCGGCACCAGCAGCACCAGCCCCGCCAGGTAGCCGAACTGGCCGGTCGCGACGATCCACCCGGTGAGTTCCGGCGGCACGCCGAGATCGCGTCCCATCGGCTCCAGAATCGGCTGCGCGGCGTAGATGCTCGCCACGGCGACGCCACATACCAGCGCGAGCAGCGACCGCCGCCACACGTCCATCGCACTCCAATCCAATCAGTAGCAGATTGCAACCGATTTGACCGTACGGCATGATGGTTTCAATCCGCAACCGATCGGGAGGTGTCATGCCGCGCACCACCATGTGCGTTCCGGACCCCGGCTGGACCGACCCCGACTGCCCCGTCGCGCGTACGCTCGACCTCGTCGGCGACAGGTGGAGCCTTCTCGTCATCCGTGACGCCATGGACGGGGCACGATCGTTCACCGAGTTCCAGCGACGCACCGGCATCGCTCGCAACATCCTGAGCGACCGCCTCCGCAAGCTCACCGCTCACGGGGTCTTCGCGCAGCGCACCGCACCGTCGGGCCGCCGCCAGGAGTACGTGCTCACCGACGCGGGCCGCGACCTCTTCCCCGTCATCGTCACCCTGCGGCAGTGGGGAGAACGCCATGCCTTCGCCCCCGGCGAGATCCACTCCACACTCGTGGACCGGCACGGCGCCCCTGTGCCGGAGATCGCGCCGACCGGCGCCGACGGCACCCTCCTCGACGCCGACACCGCCCACGTACGGAAGGTCCGGTAGAGAGCGAAGCCTCGGTGAGGACGTCGATGAGCAGGTGGCTTAGCGAATGCCTCGAAGCTCGTGCTCCCAATCGGCTTTGGTCAGCGCGTACTCGACCACGCCGTGCTCGGAGCCTTCGACGGCGTCCAGTCCGTCGCGATGGAAGGTACGCGCGAGTGTCAGACCGGCCTTCTCCATCACGCGCCGGGAGCCGAGATTGACCGCCATTGTCTCGGCGACCACTCGTTCCACCCCCAACTCGATGAAACCCTTGCGGATCAGCGCGCGCGACCCCTCTGTGGCGTAACCCTTGCCCCAGGCCGACCTGCGTAGCCGATAGCCGAGCTCGATCTCGCCGTCCCGTGGTCCGGTCTTGCGCGGCCGGAAGTGGAACCAGCCCAGAAACCGTCCGGTGACCTTCTCCTGCACCGCCCAGAATCCGAGACCTTCGAACCGCTCGTAGTAGTCGAGAAATCGCAGGATCTGGCCGCGGATCTCTTCGCGGGGAGTCGGCTTGCCGCCGTTGAGGAAACGCATGACCTCAGGATCACTGTCGAGCTCGAGCAGGTTGTCCTCGTCGGCCTCGGTGAAGCGGCGTAGTGTCAGGCGATTGGTCTCCAGAAAGATCGACATCCCTCGATTATCTCCGTCTCCAGGCGGTTCGGCTGGTGGCGCCATGCGGACCGGGTGTGGTCGTCGACCTTGTTGCGGTGAGTGAATATTAGTCCTGTGGACAGAGGACGGACGGGGGTCCTGGATGGCTTCCTCGGCGAGCACCGCCGCGAGTTGTGGGCCTTCTGCTATCAGATGTTGGGCTCTCCGTTCGATGCTGAAGACGCCGTCCAAGATGTGCTTGAGCGGGTCTGGCGAGCGCGGGGCGACTTTGACGCCGAAGTAGGGAGCGTGACCGGATGGGTGTTTCGGATCGCTCGGAATGTCTGCGTGGATCGGCTTAGGAACGCGAGCCGCCGTACGCTGCCGCGCGATCTCAGCGATCCTGGATTCGAGGTGGGCGCCCCTCTGATCCCGCGGTTCGACACCCCGTGGCTGCAGCCGGCCCCGTCAAGCTGGTTGGGCGAGGATGGCACCGCCGATGCTGTGGTGCGGGGCAGCGACGTCCGGTTGGCGTTGACGGCTCTCCTGCAAGCGCTGCCAGCACAACAGCGCGCGGTCTTCATTCTGCGTGAGGTGCTGGGGTACTCCTCGGCTGACGCCGCCGCCGCACTCGACACCTCGGTACCCGCGATCAACTCCGCACTCCAGCGCGCTCGAGCTCGTCTCTCACAGACGCGACCGGATGGCTGCCCTGAGCAACGGAGCATCGAAGCCGCCCTGGTCGAGCAGTACGCCCGAGCCTTGGAAGCGGGGGACGCAGCGGCACTGGAGCGGCTGGTAACAACGGATGTCGTCTTCGAGATGCCGCCGGTTCTACAGTGGTTGCGCGGCCAGGTTCCGTACCGGGCATTCATGGAAGACCTCTTCCGTCGGCGTGGCCCCCGCCGGCAGACGCGTCTCATCTCGGCCAATCATCAACCAGGGCTGCTGCTCTATCACGTCACCGACGACGGTGTGCAGCCCAACACGCTCCATGTGCTCACGGGGGGAGCAGCCGGCCTGCTGTCCCACCTGCTCGTCTACCGGGACCCGAAGCTGTTCGCGCTCTTCGAGCAGTAGCGATGAGTTCGAGGCCTCTCATTCGTAGGTAGCGGTAACCGAATCAGGAGGGTTAGCGCTATGCGGAAAGTGATCGAGTACGTTCTGACCTCGGCGGACGGTGTCGTTGAAGACCCGGTGGGCATGGGAGTGGCCGAGTACCAGGATGATGCCTATCTGCGGGACGGTCTGGGCCTGTTGACGGCCTGCGACGCGATCCTGTTCGGGCGCCGCATCTACGAAGCATTCGCGGAACTGTACGACGGTCACACAGACCACAAGCCGATGTGGGCCGACCGACTCACGACGATCCCGAAATACGTGTTCAGCTCGACGCTTGAGAGGGCCGACTGGAACAACTCGACCATCGTCCGGGCCGATGCCGTCGCCGAGGTGGCCCGCCTCAAACAGCAAGACGGCGGGAACCTGCTACTTTTCGGCCACGGCCAGTTCGGGGAGACGCTTCTGCGAGAGCAGCTGATCGATGTCATCGACCTCACGGTCTACCCCTTTATCGCCGGGAGTGGGAAGCAATTCTTCCGGGAGGGGCAGGATGCCAAGCTGAGGCTCGCGGGCGTGAAGACCTTTTCGAAGATCGTCAAGCTGACCTACGAGATGCAGAGATGAGGCCCACGGGCCGGCCCTCGTGCTCTTCGACCGTACACCGCACCTGACCAGCCCGGACCTGCGCGGCGCGGACCTGGGGGGCGCGAGGAGTGGCCCCGGATGAGATCGCAAGCAAGCCCGCACCGACTCTGGGGTCATTCATCGCTCAGCGCCGTAGCGGCGTCTCAGGAGCCGCGCCGCCAGGAGGACAGGTACACCTCCTGGTCCGGGGTCAGGGCGTCGATCTCGATGTCCATCGAGGCCAGCTTGAGCCGGGCGACCTCCGTGTCGATCGCCTCCGGCACCTCGTACACCCCCGGGGCGAGATCCTGGGTGACCAGCCACTCACAGGTGAGCGACTGGTCGGCGAACGACATGTCCATCACGGCGGCCGGGTGCCCCTCGGCCGCCGCCAGGTTCACCAGCCGGCCCTCGGCGAGCAGCACCAGGCGCCGCCCGTCGGCCAGGACGTACTCGTCCGCCTGCGGGCGTACCTCGTGGCGGACCTCGACCGCCAGGTCGGCGAGCGCCCGTACGTCGACCTCCACGTCGAAGTGGCCCGAGTTGGCCAGGATCGCGCCGTCCTTCATGCGGGCGAAGTGCTCGGCGCGGATCACGTCGGTGTTGCCGGTGACGGTGATGAACACGTCGCCGTCCTCGGCGGCGCGTGACATCGGCTGCACCCGGAAGCCCTGCAGGGCCGCGTCCAGCGCCTTGACCGGGTCGATCTCGGTGACGACGACCCGGCCGCCCATGCCGCGGGCGCGTTCGGCCAGGCCACGGCCGCAGTAGCCGAAGCCCGCGATGACGATCGTCTTGCCGGCGAGCAGGGTGTTCGTCGCACGGACGATGCCGTCGAGGGTGGACTGGCCGGTGCCGTACCGGTTGTCGAACATGTGCTTCGTGTCGGTGTCGTTGACCGCCACCATCGGGAAGCGCAGGGCGTCCTCGCGGGCCATCTGGTGCAGCCGGATGACGCCGGTCGTGGTCTCCTCACAGCCGCCACGTACGCCGCCGGCCAGGTCGAGACGCTCGGTGTGCAGCGTGTTGACCAGGTCACAGCCGTCGTCCAGCACGAGGTCCGGCCCGATCGAGAGCGCCTGGTGGATGTGCCGGTAGTAGCCGTCACGGTCGACGCCCTGCCGGGCGAAGACGGCCGCCCCGTACTCCTCCACGAGCGCCGCCGCCGTGTCGTCCTGCGTCGACAGCGGGTTGGACGCCGCGAGCGCGACCTCGGCGCCGCCGGCCTGGAGCGTACGGATGAGGTTCGCGGTCTCGGTGGTGACGTGCATGCACGCCGCGACCTTCATGCCGTCCAGCGGGCGTTCGGCGGCGAACCGCTCACGGATCCGCCGCAACACCGGCATGGATCGGTCGGCCCACTCGATACGCCGGACCCCGGACTCGGCGAGCCCGGGGTCCGAAACGTCGTACTTCATGGTCGGGCTCGCCTTCTCACTCGCTCCGCGGACAACCTCGTACCTCGGCCGTCCACTCCGCTCGCTCGGCGGCTCGCCTCTCCAAGCTTCATGGTCGGGCTCGCCTTCTCACTCGGCGGCTCGCCTCTCCAGCGATGAGTACATCAGTACCGGTAGTGGTCTGACTTGTACGGGCCCTCGACGTCGACGCCGATGTAGGCGGCCTGCTCCTTGGTGAGCGTGGTCAGCTTGACGCCGAGCGCGTCGAGGTGCAGACGGGCGACCTTCTCGTCCAGGTGCTTGGGCAGGGTGTAGACGCCGACCGGGTAGTTCTCCGTCTTGGTGAACAGCTCGATCTGGGCGATCACCTGGTTGGTGAAGGAGTTCGACATCACGAACGACGGGTGGCCGGTGGCACAGCCCAGGTTCATCAGGCGGCCCTCGGCCAGCACGATGATGGAGTGGCCGTCCTCGAAGGTCCAGGTGTGGACCTGCGGCTTGACCTCTTCCTTCTTGATCCCGGGGATCTTCGCCAGGCCGGCCATGTCGATCTCGTTGTCGAAGTGGCCGATGTTGCTGACGATCGCCTGGTGCTTCATCCGCGCCATGTGGTCGGCGGTGATGATGTTGAAGTTGCCGGTCGTCGTCACGAAGATGTCGGCGGTCTCCACGACGTCGTCCAGCGTCGTGACCTGGAAACCGTCCATCGCGGCCTGCAGCGCGCAGATCGGGTCGATCTCGGTGACGATGACCCGGGCGCCCTGGCCGCGCAGCGCGTCCGAACAACCCTTCCCGACGTCGCCGTAGCCGCACACGACCGCGACCTTGCCGCCGATCAGCACGTCGGTGGCGCGGTTCAGACCGTCGATCACGCTGTGCCGGCAGCCGTACTTGTTGTCGAACTTGGACTTGGTCACCGAGTCGTTGACGTTGATCGCCGGGAACGCCAGCGTGCCCGCCTTGGCCATCTCATACAACCGGTGGACACCGGTCGTGGTCTCCTCGGTCACACCCTTGATCCGCTCGGCGGTCCTGGTCCAGCGCCCCGAGCCGTCGACCGTACGGCGCAGCAGGTCGAGGATGACCTTCCACTCCTCCGGGTCCTCCTCCGACGCCGACGGCACCGCACCGGCCTTCTCATACTCCGCGCCCTTGTGGACCAGCAGCGTCGCGTCGCCACCGTCATCCAAGATCATGTTCGGGCCGGTGCCGTCGGGCCAGGACAGCGCCTGGTCGGTGCACCACCAGTACTCCTCCAGCGTCTCGCCCTTCCAGGCGAACACCGGCACACCCCGCAGGTCATCGGGGGTGCCGTCCGGACCGACCACGACCGCCGCGGCGGCGTGGTCCTGGGTGGAGAAGATGTTGCAGCTCACCCAGCGCACGTCGGCGCCCAGCTCGACCAGGGTCTCGATCAGCACGGCGGTCTGGATCGTCATGTGCAGCGAGCCCATGATCTTCGCACCGCGCAGCGGCTTGGACTCGGCGTACTCCCTGCGGACGGCCATCAGGCCCGGCATCTCGTGCTCGGCGAGCTGGATCTCCCTGCGGCCGAACGCCGCCAGCGACAGATCGGCGACCTTGTAGTCCATGCTTGGTTAACTCCCCTGGATTCGGTGTCACGAGCGAGTCTAGGCGCGGAAGGTCGAGCCATGCACGAGCCGGGTGCCGTTTCTAACATTGATTTGTCAGAATAGATCCCATGCGCATCACGGAGGCCGCACAGCGGCTCGGCACCTCGCCCCGCATGCTCCGCTACCGCGAGGCCCTCGGTCTGCTACCGCCGATCCGTGAGCCCCGGGGACACCGGCGTTTCGGCGACGAGGAGCTGCGGGCGGTGGCGCTCGCGCTGACGCTGGAGAAGCGGTACGACATCAGCCCGGGAGAGCTGGCCTTCGGGCTGCGCGTGCTGGCCGAACCGGACGTCCGGGCGGCAGTGCGGGAGCTGGGCGAACGCGTCGGCCGCCTGTCACCCCCGCCGGCGCGCGCCCTGGACTTCGAGAAGGAGAAGGCCCTGCGCCTGCTGCGCGGCCGACGGTAGAAGTCAGACCCTCGCCTGGGTGGCCGGATCGGGGAGACCCCAGCCCATGGTGTGCCCGATCGCGCCGTCCACGGGGAGTTCCCGCGGGAGACCTCGGACGGTCGACGGCCACCCGGCGAGGGAGACCGGCCGCCATCCGCACCCCCGAAGGTCGGATGGCGGACCCGGGCCGGCGCCCCCGGACCCCCTAGTACGGAGACGCCGCGCCCTTGTCACGCTCAAAAAGCTACGCCGCCCGTACCCGTCCGCGCGTCCGCCTGTAGGAGGGACCTCGCATCGTCCTCCAGGTGGACACCGGCCCACTCTCGGGGAGGGGTAAATCGCTCCGTACGGTGAGGCGAACACCGGCATTGGGAGGTGAAGATAAAGGGTGGCTAGCGACAAACCTGACTTCCTGCACGAAGCCGGCCCCGCGGCGTGGCGTCTGGCCGCCCAGGTGGTCACCGCCGTGGGTCAGGTGCTGTTGTGGATCCTCACCGGCATCGGCCGCCTGCTCAAGCCGCTCACGGGCCGCCTGGTCGCGTCCCTGTACGGCCGGAGCGCGCCGCCCGATCCCTCTCACCGCACGCCCGGCGGCACGATGTACGCCCGGCCCGGCCCGCCCGCACCCGCGCCGCGCACGCCACCGCTGCTGCGCTGGCTGCACGCCTGGCGCCGGTTCGGCCGATCCTGGTGGTACGGCCCCGTCACCGGGGCCGTGCTCGCGCTCGGCGCCCTGTTCGAGATCCCGCTGCACCACCGGCAGGCGGTCAGCCTCCTCGGCGGGTTCGCGCTGGCCTCGACCGTGCCGCTGATGTTCCGCCGGGAGTCGCTGCGCCCGGCGGCGGCCATCACGCTCGGCGCCCTCGCCGCGAGCCTGCTGTCGGGGCAGCCGCTGCTCGCCACGACGGCCTTCGCCGGGCTGTACACGCTGTACCTGCTGGCCCAGCAGCTGCCGCGCCAGTCCACCGGCGTGCTCGGCGTGGGCAGCGTCGTCGCCGTCGGCGTCGTGTACCTCGCCTCCGGCAGCCTGGACGGCATCCCCTGGCCGGCCTCGTTCGTCGCCGTCGTCGCCGCACTCGGGCTGGGCGACGCGCGCCGTACGGTGGAGACCGCCGAGGCCAGCATGGACGAGGAGCGCGAGCGCAACAGCGAGACCCTGACCCGGCTGAACGCCGTGCAGCACGAGCAGGCGGTGCTGCGCGAGCGCGCACGCATCGCGCGGGAGCTGCACGACGTCGTCGCGCACTCGGTCTCGATGATCGCCGTGCAGGCGGAGACCGCGCCGTACACGATGCGCACGCTGTCGCCGGAGGCCAAGAAGGGCTTCGGCGAGATCGCCGGCGCGGCGCGCGAGGCGCTGGAGGAGATGCGGCGGCTGCTCAGCGTGCTGCGCGCCGAGCCGGGCACCGAACCCGAGGTGACGCCGCAGCCGCGCCTCGACCGGCTGAACGAGCTCATCGAGAGTCATCGGGGCGCCGGCGGGGAGGCCCAGCTCAGCGTGGGCGGCGCCGTACGGCCGCTGTCGACCACGATCGAGCTGTCGGCGTACCGCATCGTCCAGGAGGCGCTGACGAACGCCCGGCGGCACGCGCCCGGCTCACGGGTGCGGGTCGAGCTGAACTACCTCGGCGACCGGCTCGCCGTCCGCGTGACCGACGACGGATCGCCCATGCCCGTCACGAGGGTGGAAGACCGCACGAAGGCGATGGGACACGGGCTCGTCGGGATGCGCGAGCGGGCGACGATGCTCGGTGGCCGCTTCGCCGCAGGTCCGCGCACAGAAGGCGGATTCGCCGTGCAGGCCGAGCTTCCGGTAGGCCAGAATCGGCGTTCATGATTCGAGTGCTGATCGCCGACGACCAGACGATCGTGCGCGCCGGCTTCGCCGCACTCCTCTCCGCCCAGCACGACATCGACGTCGTCGCGCAGGGCGGTGACGGCCGGGAGGCCGTACGCCTCACCGAGACCCACCGCCCCGACGTCGTCCTGATGGACATCCGCATGCCCGGCATGGACGGCATCGAGGCGACCCGGCGCATTCTCTCCGACCCCGCCAACGCCGCGACCCGGGTCCTCGTCCTGACGACGTTCGACGTCGACGAGTACGTCTACGACGCCCTGTCGTCCGGGGCGAGCGGCTTCCTGCTCAAGGACTCGACCGCGGACGACCTCGTCTCGGCGGTCCGCGTGGTGGCCCGCGGCGACGCCCTGCTGGCCCCGCAGGTGACGGGCCGACTGATCAGGGAGTTCGCCCGCCAGCGGCGGGCTCGGCCGCAACGCGCACCGGAGCTGGAGAACCTCACGGCGCGCGAGACCGAGGTGCTCGGCCTGATCGCCGGCGGCCTGTCCAACTCCGAGATCGCCGAACGCCTCGTGGTCAGCGAGCACACCGTGAAGACCCACGTCGCCCGGGTGTTCACCAAGCTGGGCCTGCGCGACCGCGCCCAGGCCGTGGTGCTCGCCTACGAGTCCGGCCTGGTCGTCCCCGGAGCCACGGACGAGTAGCCGACTCATCCGAGCAGGCCGCGCCGGGACGTCGGTATCGGGGGCGCGGCGCTACAACGCGTGCGCGTGACATATCGCTCCGCATTGGACACACTCGTCCAATGCGTAACGGACGGGTCTTCACCATCGTCGGCGGCATCTTCGGTCTGGTCGGGCTGGTGCTCCTCGGCGCCGGGATCGCGGTGGCCGCCTCCACGGCGAGCTTCCTCGCGTCCGCCCAGCGGACCGACGGCACCGTGGTCGAGCTCACCGCGCGGACCAGCACGACACGGAGTTCCGGCGGCCACACGCGAACCAGCACGAACTGGTATCCGACCGTGAAGTTCACCGTCGACGGCAGGTCGTACTCGTTTCAGAGCTCCACCGGCAGCAACCCACCGGCTTACGAGAGAGGCGAGAGCGTCCCCGTCGCCTACGATCCGGACGATCCGTCCAACGCGCGGATCGCGTCGTTCTGGGCGGCGTACCTCGCCCCGCTAATCGTCGGTGGACTGGGCCTGGTGTTCACCCCGATCGGGACGGTCCTCTTCGTCAAGGGTCGCCGCGCCGCCCGGCTGCGAGCCCGGCTACGGCGGCAGGGCCTGCAGGTGTGGGCGAAGATCGAGCACGTGGGCCCCGACCTCAGCACGCTGGTGAACAACCGGCATCCCTACATCATCCGTGCGACCTGGCAGGATGAGGGAACCGGCCGGACGTACACCGCGGTCAGCGACCCCCTCACCTACGACCCGGGCCCTCGTCTGAGCGGGCAGACCCACGTTCGCGTGCTGTACGACCCCGCCGACCCGGATCGCAACCTGGTCGACCTGGACGCGCTCCCATCCCCCTCGTGACCGTCGCACCATCCGGCCGGGGTCAGGAGGCCTCGGTCTCCGGGGCCGTACGGGCGCGGTCGAGGTCGGGTTCGATGTAGATGTGGCGGGCCATCGGGACGGCCTCGCGGATGCGCTTCTCCGCCGCGTCGATGCCGCGTGCCACCTCCGCGGCGGTGTCGTCCGAGGTGACCGCGACCTTGACGGCGACCAGGAGCTCTTCCGGGCCCGTGTGCAGGGTGCGCAGGTGGATGACCCGGTCGATCTCCTCCACCGACTCAAGCTCGGCGGTGATCCTCTTTTCGATCTCGCCCACCGCGGACTCGCCGATGAGCATGCTCTTGGTCTCCACCGCCAGTACGACGGCGACGAAGCCCAGCAGCAGGCCGATGACGATCGAGCCCACGCCGTCCCAGACGCCGTTCCCGGTGATCACCGCGAGGGCGACGCACACGAGGGCGACGACGAGGCCGATGAGGGCCGCGAAGTCCTCCAGGATCACGACCGGCAGCTCCGGCGCGCGGGCCCGGCGAATGTAGGACACCCAGCTCTGGTCACCGCGCGTGCGGTTGGACTCCTTGACCGCCGTACGGAAGGAGTAACCCTCCAGCAGGATCCCCAGAAACAGGACGGCGAACGCCCAGACGGGGTCCTCGATGTCGTGGGGATCGCTGACCTTGTGCCAGCCCTCGTACAGCGAGAACAGCGCGCCCACGGTGAACAGCACGACGGCGACGACGAAGGCGTAGAAGAACCGCTCGCGGCCGTACCCGAAGGGGTGCCGGCTGGTCTCGGCGCGCTGGGACCGGTTGCGGCCGAGGAGGAGCAGGCCCTGGTTGCCGGAGTCGGCGATCGAGTGCACGCCCTCGGCCATCATCGAGGCCGATCCGGTGAACGCGAACGCCACGAGCTTGGCCGCCGCGATGCCGAGGTTGGCTCCCAGCGCGGCGATGATCGCCTTGGCCCCGCCTTCGGCGCTCACGGTCGTTCCTCGGCGATCATGAAATCCTCACTTCGAGTTCCTGGATGGCGGGCAGGGGGGTCGGGTCGGTTCCGAGGGCGAGCGCGAGGTACACGCTCGCGTAGTCGGCGTGGGCGGTGAGGCCGGCCAGGCGTTCGAGCGGATGCTCGCCACGGGCGACCAGCTCGGTGACCGGCACGCCGCGTTCGGCCGCGAGCTCGACGGAGGCCTGCCACCGCCGCGTCACCTGCGGGTGCTCCTCGGTGTCGCGGACGACGACGAGGCGCAGCCGCGTGGTCTCCGGCTCGTCGACGCGGTCGCGGAAGAAGTCCTCCTCACCGGCGGAGCCGCCCGCCGACGCGAAGGGGCCGTCGAAGACCACCACCTGACCGTGCGCGGCCTCGGGCAGCTCACCGGGGATGGCCGGGTACTTGGCGTCGGTGGCGAGCTGGGCGGCGAACCGCCGCGCCACCATGCCGGTCAGCGGCGACGTGCCCCAGATCACCGGGATCGATCCGGCGATCTCCAGCGCGGTCTGCTTGCCCGGGTTGACGAACGACTCGCTGGCCGGGCGGCACAGGTGGCTCATCTCCTCCAGCCGCTCGGCGGTGCGTTCGAGCACCTCGGGCGGTGCGGCGGCCAGGCCCAGCGCGTCGAGGGCCAGCAGGGGCGGCACGGCCAGGCCCCACAGCGCCGCACGGGAGCGCGCGGCGGACGGCGCCGGCACGAACAGCCCCCCGGCCTGTACGGCCATGTCGGCGAGCGGCGAGCCGCCGGCGCCGACGCACAGCAGCCGGGATCCGCGCCGCGCGGCGTCGGCCACCAGGCCGAGGGTCTCCTCGGTCGAGCCGGAGCGTGAGACGGCGATGACGAGGTCGGCGACGCCGACCCAGCCGGGCAGCCGGTGGCCGCGGACGGTCGTCACCGGGATCGGGCAGCCCAGGCCGCAGACCGTGGCGAGCAGGTCGCCGACGGCGCCGGAGGCGCCCATACCGGCGATCACGACGGCACGCGGCCGCCCGCCCCCGGCGACTCGGTCGATCCCGGCCTCGGTGGCGAGCAGACGGGCCTCACGGACCTGTGCGGCCGCCGAGGCGACATGACGCAGCATCTCGCCCGGGTCCGCCTCGGCCAGTGCCTCCGGATCGTCGAGGCGGCCGTAGTCGGGCTCGGGAAGGCTCATCGTCGCGCCGGCCCTCCGATGTGACGAGGGTCCCCGGGGGACACGGCGTGGGTCATGCAGGCGTCCTGGCCTCGTCCACCAGGAGGACGGGGATGTCGTCGCGGACCGGGTAGGCGTACTTGCAGGTACCGGTGCAGACGAGCTCCTCCGCCGCGTCGTCGGTCCTCAGCTGTCCCCGGCAGTTGGGGCAGGCGAGGATCTCCAGCAGCCAGGAGTCGATGTTCATTCGTTTCCCTTTCGCACGATCTCGAGGACCTCGTCGCGTACGGCGGCCATCGTCTCCTCGTCGGCGGCCTCGGCGTTGAGTCGCAACAGCGGCTCGGTGTTGGAGGGGCGCAGGTTGAACCACCAGTCGTCGTGGCTCACCGTGAGCCCGTCGAGCTCGTCGACGGTCACGCCCGGCCGGCCCTCGAACGCGGCGCGGACCTGCGCGGCCGTGGCCTCCTGGTCGTCCACCTTGCTGTTGATCTCGCCGGAGGCGGCGTAGCGCGTGAACTCGCCCAGCAGCTCCGACAGCGGGCGGTCCTGCCCGCCGAGCGCGGCCAGGACGTGCATCGCCGCGAGCATGCCGGAGTCGGCGAACCAGAAGTCGCGGAAGTAGTAGTGGCCCGAGTGCTCTCCGCCGAACATGGCGTCGCGCTCGGCCATCGTCTGCTTGATGAACGAGTGGCCGACGCGCGTGCGCACCGGCTCGCCGCCGTGCTCGCGGACGATCTCCGGGACGGCCCGCGAGGTGATCAGGTTGTGCACGATCCGGCCCGGGCCGTGCTTGCCGAGCTCGCGGACGGCGACCAGCGCGGTGATCGTCGAGGGCGCCACCGGCTCGCCGCGCTCGTCCACGACGAAGCAGCGGTCGGCGTCGCCGTCGAAGGCCAGCCCGACGTCGGCGCCGTGCTCGCGCACCGCCGCCTGGAGGTCGCGGATGTTCTCCGGCTCGATCGGGTTGGCCTCGTGGTTGGGGAAGGTGCCGTCGAGCTCGAAGTAGAGCGGCACCAGGTCGATCGGCAGCCCCTCGAAGACGGCCGGCACGGTGTGGCCGCCCATGCCGTTGCCCGCGTCGACGACGACCTTGAGCCGCCGGATGCCGGACAGGTCGACCAGGGTCTTCACGTGCTCGGCGTAGCCGGACAGCAGATCGCGCTGCGAGATCGTGCCGGCCGGGCCGTCGTGGGCGGGCACGCCCTTGTCGATCAGCTCACGGATCTCGGTCAGGCCCGTGTCGCGGCCGACCGGCTTGGCGCCCGTGCGGCACAGCTTGATGCCGTTGTAGCGCGCGGGGTTGTGGCTCGCGGTGAACATCGCGCCGGGGACGTCCAGGCTGCCGCTCGCGTAGTAGAGCATGTCGGTGGAGCCCAGCCCGGCCTCGATCACGTCGGCGCCCTGGGACGTGGCGCCCCGGGCGAAGGCCGCGGACAGGGGGCCGGAAGAGGTGCGCATGTCGTGCGCGGTCACGATCGCCGTGGCGCCCGTCACTCGTACGAACGCGGCGCCGACGGCCTCGGCGATCTCCTCGTTCAGCTCGTCCGGGACGACGCCCCGGATGTCGTACGCCTTGAAGATCTTGGTGAGGTCACTCACTCCTGGCCCCTTGCCCTCTTGCCGGGTCGCTCGGCACGGTATCGCGTACGGCAGAGCCTACCGGGGCCTCGATCGAAGACTGTGCCTGCCGGGGTCGGGGTCACGCCGCCGGGGCGGTCGCTCAGGGCTTGCGGGGCGTGTCGGAGCGCAGAACGCGGAGGTGACCGCGCCGGCCGACCTCCGTGCCCTGCCCGACCGGCTCCTCGCGGGGCGCGGCGGGCTTGGCCGCCTCGCGCACGGCGTTGGCGAGCGCCTCGAGGTCGTCGCTGCTGGGCTCGGACTCCTCGGCGGGCAGCCGGACCAGCTCCCAGCCGACGGGGGCGGTGAGGCGCTCGGCGTGTTCGGCGCACAGGTCGTAACAGTGGGGCTCGACGTACGCTGCCAGCGGGCCCAGAACAGCGGTCGAGTCGGCGTAGACGTACGTGAGCGTGTAGACAGCAGACTGCTTGCACGCGGTGCGGGAGCAGATGCGGACGGGGCTCACGACGGGAACGTATCCCCTCCCCCCGTACCCGCGCCACTATCCTGCCTTCGTGTCGCCGTATTTCAGGCGGGCACCCGCATAACGGATCTTTATCGCCGCCGGTCACGGGACGAGCGGAGCGGGCGCCGGGCGACCGCCGTACGTACGAACCTCCTCCCCCGGCTCCGGCCCACCGAGGAAACGCCGCCCGCGTCTCGTCCGCCGTTGGCACTCCGGAGCGCGTTCCGGGCGGACTATGCTCGAAGTTGTGCGATCACGCGTGACAGGAGGCTCCGGCACGCGCCGTCGTGACCGCCGGGGTCGTGGCATGCGCGGGCCGCTCGCGCCGGCGGAGGTGCCCATCTCACGCACGCGCGCCGAGCGGTTCGACGAGCTCGTACGCGACGAGGCGCACCGGCTCGAACAGCGGTGGAGCCGGCAGCTCGCCGGAGTGGAGTTCGCGGTCGAGGAAGTGCCGTCGGTCGAGCCGCACTCCCTGGACGCCGACACGGTGCCGCTGAGCCGCCTGATCCCGGCGGCGGACGGCCGGCCGCCCCGCATCGTGGTCTACCGCCGCCCGGTCGAGGCCCGGGGCGGCGACGACGAACGCGACCGCGCCCGCCTGGTGCGCGACGTGGTGGTCGAGGAGGTCGCCGACCTGCTGGGGCTTTCCCCGGAGTCGATCGACCCGACGTACGACTCCCCCGACGACTGAACGACGGCTGGTCTAGTCGTCCCAGGCGTCCAGGACGCCGCTGAGGAGATCGCCGAGCCGGTCCAGCTCGTCCGGTGCGAGCGGGGCGAAGGAGCCGGTGACGACCTTCTCGTGGATCTCCGTGCCTTCCCGGAGCAGCTCCTTCCCGCGTTCGGTGAGGCGGTGCCGTACGGCGCGGCCCGGGCCGGGGACGCGTTCGATGAGGCCGCGATCGGCCATGCGGGTGGCGAGCGAGCCGAACGACTGGTCGGTCTGGAAGGTCAGCAGCGCCAGGTCGTGCAGCGACGCCTCAGGGTGGCGGTCGAGGTGCCGCAGGGTGTCCCACTGCACCAGGGAGATGCCGAGAGGGGCCAGCGCCGCCGTCAGCTCCCGGTGGTGCCGGTGCTGCAGCCGTTTGACGAGCAGGGCCACTTCCTGCGGGGTACGGGTCATACCCGGAAGCTTACCCAAGGCCCCTTATATAAGCTCCCTTGTATTGAACCCTGCCTGTCAGCTTCTCGACCCTGAAGTTGAAGAGCCGAGCTTGCAGCTCTGGTCCGTGCCTGGCAGGTAGGGGTCAGGCCGCATCGTCGGCAGCGTGACTCACTGCCCAGCCCGAATACCACCGGCACCCCGGCACGGGCCGCCTTGTAAGCGATGTAGCCGCCGAGCGGGGCGAAACTCCAAGAGTGCAGGGTGACCCGCTGGGGCTTGCGGAGGCGGCGATTGCGGTACCGGACCTGATTCAAATGCTCACCGGCGTGGACGGCGCCGTCGGAGGTGACGGAGAGGCATGGTTTGCGCGGATTTTGCACAACCGCGGCGTCTCCCGCAAAGCCGCCTCGTTCGCCTCATCTGGAAGCAACGTCACCTGCACCATCAGCTTCACGGCCCTCAGCGTATTGCCGACCACACCACGACGCGCTCGAACACCGAAAACACGCACAGACACCGCACTAAATTACCCCAAAAGGCACAAACACCTAGACTGGCCGACGGCCTCCCGGACCGTTCCCGCACCGCTACGCGGCACTTCTTGGATGCGATTCATCCCAGCCGTGAATTGAATGGCCGGGACTCCACGCAAGGGCTCGTCGAATGCGAGGCGCAGCATAACCATGAGCTCCAGCTAATCAATAGGCCAATTAACATGATTATGTCGGCAACATGACGAACAGCCGGTTACGGCCCGGTCCCGTGCGCTCAGGGAACCGGAGAGTCGGCCACCGGCGGCAGCACGGCGGTCATCCGCGCCGGTGGCACCGGCAGCAGGGTGAAGCCCTTCTTCTTCATCGCGAGCAGGCGGGCGGCGTACACCGGCCCCGAGCCCGGACGCGGCGCGATGACCAGGCCGTAGCCGTCACCGCCCGCGGGCGGTGGCATCGCCACCTCCACGGTGTGGCCGGCGGGCACCGCGACGTCCTTCGCCGTGCCGGCCGGGCCCTGCGTCATGAGCTGGGTCAGGCGTACCGCGGCGGCGTGCTCGGGTGGGGCGCTGAGCAGCAGCGTCGTCGTGTCGCGGTCGTCGGCGACGAGCCCGGTGCCGGTGCCCGCGCCGAGGGGCGGTACGGCCGCGGTGACGCCGAAGTCGTCGCCCTTCTCCGCGACGAGCGCCGCGACGATCGGCCGGTCGGCGACCAGCCGCAGCGCGGCGGGCTTCCCGCCGAGGCCCAGGTCGAACGGGGTCACCGCCAGCGCGGGGGCCTCCAGCGTCCGCTCGCCCGTCGGTGAGAAGGCCCCGTCGCGGGCCATGCCCTGGACGGTGACCTTCGCCTCGTCCTCACCGGGTACCGCGATCAGCAGGCGCCGGCGACCCTTGCCCGAGGGCACGCCCGGTACGACGACACGACGGCTCGGGGCGGTCTCGGGCAGCCAGTCGGCGCCCTTCTTGCGCTCGACGCGCACCGCCGCCGAGAGCCGCCCCGTCAGGGCGTGGACGTGCAGCGCGATGAGCTTGGCGTCCGCCGCGGCCTGGCCGAAGCCCTCGACCTGCACGCCGACCTGGACCAGCCGCGTGGAGTGGGGACCGACCGGAACCTCGTCCTGGCCCTCGGGGGTCTCGATCGAACCCTCCGGGCTCAGCGCGGTGACCAGCGCCGTCACGGGACGGTCGTCGACGTTCGTGAGGTAGAGGCTCACGCCGTCGGCGTCGGCGGGCCCGGGACCGGCGAACCACAGGTCCGTGGCCGGCTGGACGCACCGGGTGCCCGCCAGCCCCCCGTCGGAGGTGGTCTGCTCCACGGTCAGGCCGGGGGCGAGGGACCCCTGCGCTCCGAAGACCCACGGGCCGGCGCCCTTGGTGACGTCGTCCGACCACGCGGTGCCCGGCGTGGTGAGCACGACCGGCGCGCCCGCGACCGACGCCTGGCCGGAGCCGCGGGCGCCGGGCGGCGTGACCGCGCTCACCCGGGCGCCGTGCGTGTCGGGGCAGGCGGCGTACGCCGAGGTGACCGGGACCGTGGTGCCGTGCCGGGGCGCCGAGGCGGCCGGCCGGGCGAACGAGGCGACGCCGTACAGCGCGGCGACGGCCAGCACGACGAGGGCGGCGAGCGCGAACCGGTTGGCCGGCAGCCGGTTCATCCACCCCGGCCGGGTGTCGGCCGACGACAGCCGCACCGCGTACGCGCCCGCCGCCCGCGCCGCCGCGCGGGTGAGCCGGTACGCGAGACGCGCCGGCGGCCCGAGCACCCGGCGTGCCACGGCGTACACCGACGCCACCGACGGCCTCACGACTCCGCTCCGCTCATCGCCTCGACCTGGGGCTGGGCCTTCGTCGTACGGGCGTGACCGCCGCGGCGACGCCGGCCGCGCGGGCGTTCGACCCACGCCGCGGACGGCAGCGCCAGCACGACGATCAGCACCAGTGCCATGCCCTGCACGGCCACCCACAGGTGGCGCAGCAGCATGCCGCGGCGCAGCGTGAAGGTCCCGCCCGAGGCGGGGACGTCATAGGACTGGGCCCAGCCGTCCAGGGTCCGCGACCGCGCCGGGCGGCCGTCGATCGCGGCGTGCCAGCCCGCGCTCGCGGGCTCGGCGAGCAGAAGGGTGCGCCCCGCGGGCCCCGGCGGGATCCGGACCTTCGCGTCGATGGGCCCGGCCGCGAGCGGCGTCACCGTGCGGCCGTCGATGAGCATCAGCCGCCCGGCGGGCGTGACCGGCTGCCAGAGCCCGAACGCCGAGGTGCGGCCCAGCCGCTGGAGGTCGGGCACGGCGTCGAGGGCACCGGTGAGCGGGTCGTGGCCGGGGTCGGGCACGAGGACGTACCCGACGCCGAGCCGGCTCAGCGCCGAGGCGCCGCCGGTGCCGGAGGTGAGGCCGGCGACGGCGGCGCGCAGGTGGCGCCGCGCCGGCTCCGGAGGCTCGGCGGTCTCCTCGCCGGGGATCGGCTCACGCTCGCGCATCACGGTCGCTCCGACGGCGCCGTCCGCGCGTGAGGAGATGATGAGGAAGCGCGGCCGGGTCACGTGCGACTCGACGACCAGCGGGAACTCCTCGGGGTTCGCGCGGGCGAGCGGTCCGTGCGCGCCGTGGACGACCCACAGGCCGGCGGCCAGCAACGGTGTCGACGCGGCGACCGCCAGCGCGACGACCGCTCCCGCACGCGCGACCAGCCCCGGCGACCGCAGCTTCGCCACCGCGACGCGCAGCATGCCGGACGCGGCCAGCACCACGCCGGCGGCGGCGAACGTCAGCGCCACACCCGGCCAGTCCGGCCGGGCCAGGACGAGGATCGCCACAGGCATTCCGACGATCGCGAGCAGCCAGCCGGTCAGCACCGCCGTGCGTCGGCGCCGCAGCAGAAGCGCCGCCAGCCCGGCCGCGGCCAGCCCGGCGGTGACCCAGAAGACGGGCGTGCCCGGCCCTCCGGGGCTGAGCAGGACGAGCGCGCCGGCCTCCGGCCTCGCGACGGCCGCCCGGGGACCGGCCTCGCGCAGGAACTCCGACGGATGCGCGAGCAGGTGCAGCGTCCAGGGCAGGAGCAGCAACGGCGGCACGCCGAGCGCGACGGCCAGGCGGCGGCCGGCCCCCGGCCGGTGACCGGCCAGGGCGTACCGCGCGGGCAGGCCGACGAGCACGGCGAGCACCCACGTCAGCGGCGCGAACGCCATCGCGACGGCCAGCAGCAGGCCCGCCGCCCAGGGCGTGTGCCGCGACGACGTCGTGAGCGTGCCGGTCGCGAACACCCCGATGAGCGGCAGCAGCACGATCACCACGATCGTGCCGAGCCGTCCCGTCGTCACGGCGCCGGTCGCGACGGGCAGCAGCGCGTACGTGACGCCGGCCCAGACGGCGACCGGGACGGGGCCCCCACGGGTCGAGGTGGAGCGCCCCACGGACGAACGACCTCGACCCGTGGGGGCCTGGTCTGCTGGGCTTGTCCTGGGAGGAAGGCCGCGCAGCCGGCGGGCGGCGGTGTAGGCGGTGAGCCCGGCCAGCGGCACACCCGCGACCAGGATCACGAGCACCGCGAGCCACGGCTTGCCGAACAGCAGGGTCGCGAGCACGGCGAGCACCCCGGCGTACGGCGGCGCTCCCGTGCCGGAGCCCAGGCCGACCGGGTGCCAGCCGGTGAGGTACTCGGCCCACAGGTCGCTCGCCCCGCCCCACGCGGGCACGAGCGCGCCGCCGCCGAGGCGTCCGCCGGTGGCGAGGAGGCCGCGCTCGGCCACCAGGGCGACGAGCGTCAGCGCGAGTGTCATCAGGACCCCGGGGCGGCGGAGCCAGCGGTACAGGGCGCCCGGTTCGGGCGACGGCAGCGTGGCGCCGCGGCCGACGAACACGTCCGGCAGCCGCCGCAGCGTCGGCCAGCGCGGCTGGAACCGGTTGACGCCGCTCGCGGTGAGTCCGGGCCGCCGCGCCCGGCGCAGCCGGGGAGCGCGGAACAGCGCGCCGCGCAGCGCCGCGAGCTCGGCGCCCGCCGCGCCGGGCCGTTTGGCCGCGGCGAAGAAGGCCGCCCGCAGGAAGCACGTGGCGACGATGAAGGGCAGCGAGAGCGCGAGCGCGGACAGCGGCAGGTTCGCCAGCAGCACGAGCAGCGCGCTGCGCCGGTCGTCGGCCGGGAACGCCACCCGGCGCGCGCCGCGCGTGGCGGCCTCGGCGTGGAACGCGACCGCGTCCGGCGCGATCAGGACGCGATGCCCGGCGGCGTACGCGCGCCAGCCGAGGTCGACGTCGTCGCGGAAGAGGCCGAAGGCCGGGTCGAGGCCGCCCAGTTCGTCCCACACGTCGCGGCGCACCAGCATGCCCGCACTGCTGACCGCCATGACCTCGCGAATGGTGTCGTGCTGTCCCTGGTCGAACTCGCGCGGGTCGAGCCCGGTCTCGCGGCGCCCCGTCCGGTCGATGGCGACACCCGCCTCGAGCAGCACGCGCCGGTCGTCCCAGTCGCGCAGCTTGGGACCGAGGATGGTCGCGGGCGGATGCGCCTCGGCGGTGGTCAGGAGGCGTTCGAGTGCATCGGGTGCGGGCGCGGAGTCGTCGTGGAGGAGCCAGATCCACTCGACGCGGTCGACCCCGGACGCGCCGTCCGGGACCTCGATGGTCGACGCCGGGTGGGCGAGCGTGGCCGCGACCGCGTCGGCGTAGCGGGTGCGGGCCGGCAGGGTGATGAGGTTGCCCTCGCCGACGACCTCGGTGAGCATGGCCGGCCCGGCGTCGGTGCTGCCGGTGTCGGCCGCGACCAGCCGGTCGACCGGGTGGCTCTGCGTCAGCAGCGCCTTGAGCGTCTCCGGCAGCCAGCGCGCACCGTCATGCGTGACGAGTACGGCGGTGACGATATGGCGGTCGAGTTGGGGCGCCACTGTTTTCATCCGAGTTGGTCAGCCGGACCGGGCTCAGCTGCCCGGCACGGCTGACCACGATAGCGAAGGCGCCCGCCGAATATGTCCGGTCCGCTCAGCGGACCAAAGCAATGTCCGATCCACTCAGCCGACCGAAGCCGCGTCCGGTCTGTTCAGCGGACCAAAGCCATATCCCGTCCGCTCAACCGACCGAAGCCGCATCCGGTCCGCTCAGCCGACCGAAGCCGTATTTCGTCCGCTCAGCCGGCCAAAGCCCGCCGACGCACGACCTACCGACGCGCGGGCGCCTGGCCCGCGGGCGGGTGTCAGCCCGCAGCGCGCTTGAGCTTGCGGCGCTCGCGCTCGGACAAACCACCCCAAATTCCGAAACGTTCGTCATGGCCAAGCGCATATTCCAGACACTCAGCACGTACATCGCAAGCGCGGCACACTTTCTTGGCCTCGCGAGTGGAGCCACCCTTCTCCGGAAAAAACGCTTCCGGATCCGTCTGCGCACACAGGGCGCGCTCCTGCCAGCCCAACTCTTCACCGTCTGTGCCGTGCGCCAGCGGGATGAGCACCTCACTGCCCATAGCGCACCTCCTAGCCCCGTGGAGCCCCCCTGGTCACGCCTTCCCCTCTCCCCCGGGAAGGCAGAACTACACCGATGAAATTACACGCGTGTCTGACCACAGACGTCAAGCCGAATCAGGCGCCGAGGGTCTAGCGAAGCTAAAGAAACCCAGTTGACCTGCGGAGACACGATTACGAACCGTGCGGTACGAAGCGCGGACCGGTCCGGGAGAGTGTTCGCTCCATGCCGCCTTTTGGGGGGCTTTCCGGGCGACCGGTTACTCGGGCGGGCGGTACGGGTCCGACGCCGGCGGCTGGTCCGGCGACGAGCCCTCCGGCTTGTCGTCCTCCGGTTCGGCCTTGGGCGACTCGGAGATGCCGCCGTAGGCGCGGGTCCACTCGCCCTCGAGCTCGTCGCTCTGGGTCGGCGGCGGGGCCTGCTGTGGCCCGGACGCCGGGGCGGCCGGCTGCGGAGCGGAGGGCGGACCCGACTGCGGCTGCGGCGGCATGGGTGGCGCCGGCGGACGCCCGGGCTGCGGCTGACCCGGCTGGCCCGGCTGGCCCGGCTGGCCCGGCTGGCCCGGGTGCCCCGGCTGCCCGTACGGACCCGTGCCGTACGGCGCCGGCACGTAGCCCTGCTGGGGGTACTGCTGCTGCGGCGGCTGACCGTAGGCCGGCGGCTGCTGCCCGTAGCCCGGCTGGCCGTACGGCGGCTGCATGCCCGGCTGGCCCCAGCCCTGCTGCGGGTACTGCGGGACCTGCGGCGCCGGCGGGGCGGAGGTCTGGTAGGTGTGCAGGACGTAGTAGCCGCCGACGGCGAGCACCGCGAGCTTGGAGAGCCCGTACAGCAACATCATGATCTTCTGGGTGGTCGCCCTCTCCAGCAGAATGCCCGAGTCGGAGGAACCCGCGCCGAGGCCGGCGAGCATGCAGATGATGGTCAGCAGGCCGACCACACCCAGCACGATGAGGGCGGCGAGGGCGACGTTGCGGGCCTGCCGGGTCGGCGGGCCGCCGAGCTTGGTCACCAGCAGCACGGCCACCACGACCACGCCGGTGACCGTCACGCCCATGAAGAAGGTGTCGGCGACGACGTACTGGAAGGCTTCCATCGTGAAGGGCGTTCTGCCCCGGCCGAACAGCAGGCCGATCAATCCGGACAGGATCTGCAGCGCGACCGCTGCGAGCAGAACCCATGCTCCGGGCTCCCGCAGCCGCTGTACGTCTTTGTTCACGAACCAGCTCCAGTGAGTAATCGGTTTGTGTCAGCTTCGCACAAGCGGACGGCCCGTCGCATTTGGTCTGGCCCAGTGATGCCAGACTTGTCCACATGCGCATCGTGGCACTCGCGGGCGGGATCGGCGGAGCCCGTTTCCTGCGCGGACTCCGGCACACCGCTCCCGAAGCGGACATCACCGTCGTCGGCAATACGGGCGATGACATTTCTCTCTTCGGTCTGCGGATCTGTCCCGATCTCGACACCGTGATGTACACCCTCGGCGGCGGCATCAACGAGGAGCAGGGCTGGGGGCGCGCGGACGAGACGTTCACCCTCCGGGAGGAGCTGGCCGCGTACGAGGTGGGGCCCGCGTGGTTCACCCTCGGCGACCGCGACTTCGCCACGCACATCGTGCGCACCCAGATGCTCGACGCCGGGTACCCGCTGTCGGCGGTCACCGAGGCGCTGTGCGACCGCTGGCGCCCGGGTGTCCGCCTGCTGCCGATGACCGACGACCGCGTGGAGACGCATGTCGTCATCGAGGACGACGCGGGAAAGCGCGCGGTCCACTTCCAGGAGTGGTGGGTGCGCCTGCACGCCGCGACCCCGGCGCGGAGCATCGCGGCGGTCGGCGCGGACGACGCCAAGCCGGCCCCGGGCGTGCTGGAGGCGATCGAGGCCGCCGACCTGGTGATCCTGCCCCCGTCCAACCCCGTGGTCAGCATCGGGACCATCCTGGCCGTACCCGGCATCCGCGCCGCGGTGGCGGCCAAGACGGTGGTCGGGGTCTCGCCGATCATCGGCGGCGCCCCGGTGCGCGGCATGGCGGACGCGTGCCTGACCGCGATCGGCGTGGAGACCTCGGCCCGCGCGGTGGCCGCGCACTACGGCCCGGACCTGCTCGACGGCTGGCTCGTCGACACCGCGGACGCCGACACGGCCGGGGACCTGGACGGCATCGCCGTACGGGCCCGGCCCCTGCTGATGACCGACCTGGAGGCCACCGCGGGCATCGCCCGCGCGGCGCTCGACCTCGCCGAGGAGCTGCGGGCATGACAGAGGGAAGCGAGAGCACGCCTCAGACGTTCGAGGTCCTCGGCGTACCCGGGCTGCCCGAGGTCCGCGAGGGCGACGACATCGCCGCGCTGATCGCCGACGCGGACCTCCGCGACGGCGACATCGTCGTCGTCACCTCCAAGATCGTGAGCAAGGCGGAGGGGCGGGTCCTCGTCGCGGACGACCGCGAGAAGGCCATCGACGCCGAGACCGTGCGCGTCGTCGCGCGCCGCGACGACACCCGGATCGTGCAGACCCGGCACGGTCTCGTCCTGGCCGCCGCGGGCGTCGACGCCTCCAACACCGAACCCGGCACCGTCCTCCTGCTGCCGGTCGACTCCGACGCGTCGGCCCGCCGCATCCGCGCCCGGCTGCGCGAGCTGACCGGCGTACGCGCGGGCGTGATCGTCTCCGACACGCTCGGGCGGCCGTGGCGCATGGGCCTGACCGACGCGGCGATCGGCGCCGCCGGCGTACGGCCGATGGACGACCTGCGCGGGCGCACCGACGCGTACGGCAACCTGCTCACGGCCACGGCGACCTCGGTGGCCGACGAGATCGCCTCGGCGGCCGAGCTGGTCAAGGGCAAGCTGGCCGGCGTCCCGGTGGCGGTCGTGCGCGGCCTGTCGCACCTGGTCACCGAGGAGGACGGGCCCGGGGCGCGGGTGCTCGTGCGCCCCGCCGACGAGGACATGTTCCGGTACGGCTCCGCGGACGTCGTACGGGCCCGCCGGACGATACGCGAGTTCACCGACGAGCCGGTCGACCGCGCCGCCGTACGCCGCGCGGTGTCCGCCGCGATCACCGCGCCCGCCCCGCACCACACGACGCCGTGGCGGTTCGTGCTGGTGGAGGAGGCCAAGGACCGGCTGCTCGACGCCATGCGCGACGCCTGGGAGGCGGACCTGCGCGGCGACGGGTTCTCCGAGGAGTCCATCACGCGCCGCCTGCGGCGGGGCGAGGTGCTCCGGCGCGCGCCGTACCTGGTCGTGCCGTGCCTGGTGACGGACGGCGCGCATCCCTACCCGGACACGCGGCGCTCCCGCGCGGAGCGCGAGATGTTCCTGGTCGCGATGGGCGCGGGGGTGGAGAACCTCCTCGTGGCACTCGCCGTGGAGGGCCTGGGGTCGTGCTGGGTGTCGAGCACGATGTTCTGCGCCGACGTCGTACGCGAGGCCCTGGACCTGCCGGCGAACTGGGACCCGATGGGCGCCGTCGGCGTCGGCCACGCCGCCGCGCCCCCGCGCGACCGCCCGCCCCGCGACCCGGACGACTTCATCGAACTCCGCTGAGCGCCGCTACATCACCGGCCCGCGTTGAACGCGGCGATCGCCGCTGGCAGCTCGGCGAGGCTCTCGACGCGCATCGTCGGCGTCACGTCGGCGTCGTCGATGTAGGCCCACGGCCCGCGGCGGATGTGGGCGGCGCGCATCCCGGCGGCCAGCGCCGGGCGGATGTCGTTGTCCCAGCGGTCGCCGACGTACAGGATCTCCTCCGGCGGGCGGCCCGCCTCCCGCGCGACGCGGGCGAAGAAGCGCGGGTCCGGCTTGCGGAGCGACCATTCGTGGCTCGTCCCGACCAGGTCGGCGGGCAGGCCGAGGGCGCGCAGCAGACGCCCGGCCCGCTCGGTCTGGTTGCCCGCGATCCCCACCCACAGGCCCGCCTCCCGCAGCGCGGTCAGCGCCGGGCGTACGTCGGGGTAGAGGTCGCCCTCCTCGATCAGCTCCGGCCGCCCGGCCGCCTCCCGTCGCGTGCGTTCGCGGGCGAAGTCGAAGCCCGGGCGGAAGATCTGGAAGATCTCGGCGGCGTCGCGCCCCCGCGCCATCAGCGCGCCGAGGACGGCCGAGAACGTGTGGCGGGGGACGCCGAGCCAGTCGGCCCAGGCGGCGTTCTCGCGCGTCTCGTCGACGAGGACCTCGCCGACGTCGAAGGCCACCGCGGTGATCACCGTGCTGCCTCCAAGGATCATCATCGCGGCCTCTCATCAGGTGTGTCACCCTTCCGGAGGATGAATTCTCCGCCCTCCGGCGCCCCTAGCGTTGCCGTCGGGAAGCGTTTTTTCGAGCCGCCGGGAGGTAGTGGAATGCGGCAGGACGGCGACGGTGGTGGAGCGAAGGCGGCACCCGTGGATCCGGCGCTCTCCGAGGAGCTGGTCGCGATGACCGACGAGGACCGGCGGCTCCAGCAGGGCGCGAGCACGGGCGGGGACGCCTACCGGGGCTGGGCGGAGGACGCCGTCGCGCAGCTCGCCTACCGCCGAGTGACCACCCGCAACGCCGACCGCCTCGACCAGATCATGGACGACCACGGCTGGCCGGCGACCACGCTGGTCGGCCCGGAGGGCGCGCGCCGGGCCTGGCTGGTCGCCCAGCACGCCGACCGGCGGCTCGACGTGCAGCGCCGGGCCGAGGTCGGCCTCGATTCCTTCCCCGGCTGACCGGCGTCACGGCCGACGCGCGTCACGAACCGACGCGCGTCACGACACGATGGGCAGGAAGTGACCCACGCCGTCCGTGGCGCGGGCCGCCGCGGCGCGTTCGGCCGGGACCTCGCCGTACGTCGTCGTGCGCTGGCGCGCCGGGCGGCCGGCGCGGGTGGCGATCTCCTCCAGGGCCGACATCGTCTTGAAGGAACCGTTCTCCGAGCCCGCCATGCGGCTGATGGTCTCCTCCATGAGGGTGCCGCCCAGGTCGTTGACGCCGCCCTGGAGCACCTGGGTGCACAGCTCGTCGTCCAGCTTGACCCAGGAGCACTGGATGTTGGGGATCGCGCCGTGCAGCAGGATGCGGGCGAGGGCGTGCACCGCGCGGTTCTCCCGCCGGGTCGGGCCGGTACGCGCCAGGCCGGCGAGGTAGATCGGCGCGTTCTGGTGCACGAACGGCAGAAGCACGAACTCGGTGAAGCCGCCCGTGCGCTCCTGGATCGAGCGCAGCAGCTTCAGGTGCGCCACCCAGTGCGCGGGCGTGTCCACGTGCCCGTACATCATCGTCGAGGTCGTCGGGATGCCCAGTTCGTGCGCCGTGGTGACCACCTCGACCCACTCGGCGGCCGGCAGCTTGCCCTTGGTGAGCACCCAGCGCACGTCGTCGTCGAGGATCTCCGCGGCGGTGCCGGGCAGCGAGTCGACGCCGGCGGCCTTGGCCTCGGTCAGCCAGTCGCGGATGGACAGGTTCGTCCGCGACGCCCCGTTGACGACCTCCATCGGGCTGAACGCGTGCATGTGGATCCCGGGCGCGCGTTTCTTCACCTCGCGCGCCAGGTCGAAGTAGGCCGTGCCGGGCAGGTCCGGGTGGATGCCGCCCTGCATGCAGACCTCGGTCGCCCCGGCCGCCCATGCCTGGTCGACCCGGTCGCCGACCTGGGACAGCGAGAGCGTGTACGCGTCGGCGTCGGTGCGCCGCTGGGCGAAGGCGCAGAACCGGCAGCCGGTGTAGCAGACGTTGGTGAAGTTGATGTTCCGGGTGACGACGTACGTCACGTCGTCGCCGACCGCGTCGCGCCGCAGGTCGTCGGCGAGGCGGGCCAGCGCGTCCAGCTCCGGGCCGTCGGCCTGGAGCAGGGCCAGGGCCTCGTCGTCCGTGAGGCCGCCCGGGTTCCGCTCCGCGCTGCGCAGCGCCGACGCCACGTCCGCGTCGAACCGCTCCACCGGGCGGATCCGGCCGCCCACCTCGGCCCAGTCGCCGTACACCTCGTCGAAGTCCTCGCGGCGGTCGGAGGTGCGCCCGGCGGTGTCGATGGAGACGTGCAGGTCCGTGCGGCCCTGGTCGGCCCAGCCGCCGTCGGGCTCCTGCCAGGGCAGACCCTCGGGAACGACGTCCTCGCGGGCCAGGCCGGACGGCTCGGCGAGCGCGGCGACGTGCGCGGACAGGCGCGGGTCGAGCCAGGGCTCGCCGCGCCGGACGTACTCGGGGTAGATCGTCAGGCGTTCGCGCAGCGTGAAGCCGCTCTCGGCGGTGCGCGCGGCGAGGTCGTCGATCTGGGGCCACGGGCGCTCGGGGTTGACGTGGTCCGGGGTCAGCGGTGACACGCCGCCCCAGTCGTCGATGCCCGCCCGCAGCATCAGCGCGTACTCGGAGTCAACGAGGTTCGGCGGCGCCTGCACGCGCATCTTCGGGCCGAGGACCAGCCGGGTCACCGCGATCGTCGCGGCGAGCTCCTGGAGGTCGGCGTCGGGCATCGACCGCATCTTGGTGTCCGGCTTGGCGCGGAAGTTCTGGACGATGACCTCCTGGATCCCGCCGTACTCCCGCGCGACCTTGCGGATCGCGAAGACGGACTCGGCCCGGTCGCGCACGGTCTCGCCGATACCGATGAGAATGCCGGTGGTGAACGGCACGCTGGACCGGCCCGCGTCCTCCAGCACGCGCAGGCGTACCGCCGGGTCCTTGTCCGGCGAGCCGAAGTGCGCCTGGCCCCTCTCCTCGAACAGCCGGCGCGAGGTCGTCTCCAGCATCATCCCCATCGACGGCGCGACCGGCTTGAGCCGCTGGAAGTCCTGCCAGCTCATGACGCCGGGGTTGAGGTGCGGCAGCAGGCCGGTCTCCTCCAGGACCCGGATCGCCATGGCGCGTACGTAGGACAGCGTGTCGTCGTAGCCGTGCGCGTGCAGCCACTCGCCGGCCTGCTTCCAGCGGTCCTCGGGCCGGTCGCCGAGGGTGAACAGCGCCTCTTTGCAGCCCAGCGCGGCGCCCTGGCGAGCGATCTCCAGCACCTCGTCCGGGCTGAGGTAGGGGGCGTCGAGACGGCCGGGCACGGTCGCGAACGTGCAGTAGCCGCACCGGTCGCGGCACAGCCGGGTCAGCGGGATGAACACCTTGCGGCTGTAGGTGATCACGCCGGGCCGGCCCGCGGCCTCCAGCCCGGCGTCGCGGACGCGCGACGCGTGTTCGAGCAGTGTGCCGAGCTGCTCTCCCCGGGCGCCGAGCAGCACTTCGGCCTCGGTGACGTCGAGTGCCTTTCCGTCGCGGGCGCGGGCGAGAGCCCGTCGGACGGCGGTCGGCGAAGGGAGTCCGCCGGCGAGATCGGTCAAGAGCCCTCCTTCGTCGGAGAACGGACCGGGCGCACTGCGGCTTCGATTCGCTCACTCCGTTCGCTCATGTCCGGAACATACGCCGAGGCCCCACCCGGTATTCCCGCCGCCCCCGGCGATGCGGCCGAACCTTCAGCATCGCTTACCGGTTCCGTGCAGAATTCCTCGCTGGTGCTGAACGGTTCGGCCGCGCACACTTAATGAGTGAAACGACGAACACCCCTTACCGCGAGGAGACCGTCATGACCTGGCTCGTCCTGTCCTTCTTCATCGCCCTGGCGGTGATCGGCCCCGTGTACGGCGCCGACACCCGCGACGGCCGCCCGAGCCGCTTCGGGGCGGTGTGGCGCCGTCAGAACGCCCGGTAGTCGCGTACGGGCATCCGCGGCCCGCGGCGCGGCGGGCCGCCGCCGGACAGCTCCAGCATCCGGGTGACCCGGTAGCGGTGCCCGGCGTACGGCTTCAGCAGCTCGAGCATCCCGGCGTCGTCGACCTTCCGCCCGGTCAGGGCCCAGCCGACGATTCCGGGGATGTGGTAGTCACCGACCGAGACCGCGTCGGCGTCGCCGAGGGCCCGCTGCCGCACCTCGGCCGACGTCCAGACCCCGATGCCCGGCAGTGAGCGCAGCCTCCGGTCGGCCTCGGCCGTGTCGGAGACCTCCAGCCGGCTCGCCACCCGCGCGGCGCCGATGATCGTACGGGCCCGCACCGCCTCGATCCCCGACCTGTGCCACTCCCACGACGGGATGGTGACCCAGACCCGGGGCGGCGGCGGCACCCGCAGCGGCCACCGCAGGTGCGGCGGCTGTGGCCCGGGTGCGACCTGGCCGAACCTCCGCACGAGGTAGCGCCACGCGCGCCAGGCCTCCTTGCCGACGACCTTCTGCTCCAGCACGGCCGGCACGAGCGCCTCGAAGACGTTACGGCTCCGGCCGACGCGGAAGTGGCCGAACCGCGCGGCGGCCGTGCGCAGGACCTCGTGCGCGGGCGTGAACGACGTCGGGTCGTCGGCGGCGCCGAGCAGTTCGGGCAGGCCGTCGAGCAGCCACTCCGCCCCCGGCCCCCACGCCCGGCCCTCGACCGTGTCGCCGCGCAGCAGGACCCGCAGCGTGCCGGGGCCCTCGGGCGTCGTCGACGCACGCCACACCGCGCCGTCGGGACCGACCGTGTACGCCGGGTCGCCCGAGCCGCGCCGGTGCGGGCCCAGCGTCAGGCCCAGGTCGACCGGCCACGAGGGCCGCCACTCGCGGGTGAGCATGGTTCTCATCTTGACCTTAACCTGCGCGGTTCTGTGCCATTCGACGGTGTCTGCGAGGCCTACAAGGAGGCGAACCAGCGTACGACCTGCGGCATGGAGCGGAACGCGGAGCCCGTGTGGTCGGTCGCGCCGACGTCGGTCAAGGGGGCATCGACCCGGTGCTCGCGCAGCTGCGCCTGGCAGTGCTGCGCGTTGAGGATGGCCACGTCCTTGTCGCCGTCCGCGGCGAAGATGCGGATCGGCACCCTGGGCCGCCAGCTGGAGCAGGTGTCGTCGTTCTCTCGCATCGCCCGCGCGAGGGACCCGTCGGGGTGGTCGAGCCGCGCGGCGAACTCCGGCCGGAGCAGCTCCTGCGGCGTCGCGGGCAGTCCGGCGACGATCTGTGGCGCGCTGTGGTCACCGTCGAAGAGAGTTTCCACGGTTTCGCTGTACGGCTTCTGGAACGCCTCGGAAGGCGACGTGTAGAAGTGATGCAGCCGGTTCATCGACGTTATCCAGTAGCCGAGGTAGAAGGTGACCTCCTGCGGCGAGAGCTGGTCGCCGTGGAGACCCACCGGGATCTCGGCGTGCTCGACGTCGTACGGACCGCTGATCGGCGCGAGCGCGGCGAGTTCCCCGCGTGCCTGGAGGGCACGGCCCAGTGCCATCGCCGCCGCGCCGCCCTGGGAGAAGCCGGTGACCCTCACCTTCGAGGTGAGCGAGCGGCCATGGTCGGCGGCGACCGCACGGGCCGCGCGGAGCATGTCCAGCGAGGCCGTCGTCTCCGAGGCGTGGTCCATGTACGGGTGGTGCCCCGGACCGAGGCCGAGCCCGAGGTAGTCGGGGGCCACCGCGCCGAACCCGGCACCGGCGACGAGCGCCGCAGCGGCCCGGTCATAGCTCTCGGCGGAGGTCGTCGCCGCATCCAGTTTCGTGGCGTTCGTGCCGTGCTCGTAGGCGACCGTCCGCAGCGTACGGTCTTCGCTGCGCGGCAGGATGAGCAGCCCGCTGGCGGTGGTGGGCGCTCCCGCGGGGGTGATCGTCCGGTAGACGACCGCGTACTCGTCGATCCCGTACCTGGGCTCCGGCGACCCGAAGTTCATTTCGTCCAGGTAGGAGGCCGTCTGCTCCCGGGAGAGGCCGGCGATCTTCTTGGCGGAGACCACGCGGCCCCGTCCGTCCGGACCGTCCCTGTGCATGGCCGCGTTGACGACGTGATGTGAGGTGGCCGACAACTGGCCGGGCGCCGCAGCGATCCCGGCCAGGGCGAGACCGGCGAGAGCGGCGGATGAGAGGATCTTCATGCCGACGAAACTAGGCACGCCGCCTGTCCCGCCCCAGCCGGTCAGGCCCCCGACCGGGGTGTAGCCAGCACCACCGCCGGGGCGTACTCAGACGTCGGAGGAGAACCGGACCGCGGTCGGCGGAAGCTGGGTGCCGGGCCACAGCCGCAGGCCGCCGCGCAGTTCGTTGCCCGCGCCCACCATCGCGCCGTCGCCGATCACGGTCTCGTCGAGCACCGCGCCCGCGCAGATGCGGGCGCCCCGCCCGATCACCGAGCGGGAGACCCGCGCGCCCTGCTCGACCACGGCCCCGTCGAACAGCACGCTGGACTCCACCGTCGCGCCCGACTCGACCACGGCCCCGGCGCCGACGGCCGTACCGCCGGACACCGCCGCCTCCGGGGCGACCACCGAACCGTTGAGGAACAGCACGCCGCCGCCGGGCGTGACCGCCGGCGACGTCATCCGGCCGAGCACGAGGTCGCACGAGCCCTGCACGAACGTGCTCGGCGTGCCCACGTCGAGCCAGTACGCGCCCTCGACGTACCCCATGATCGTCTCGCCGGCGGCGAGCAGGCCGGGGAAGGTCTCGTACTCCACCGAGACGACCCGACCCTCGGGGATGGCCTCGATCGCCGAGCGCCGGAAGACGTAGCAGCCCGCGTTGACCTGGTTGGTCGGTGGGTTCGGCGACTTTTCGACGAACTCGATGACCTTGCCCTCGGAGGTCGTCGGCACGGCGCCGTAGCGGCGCGCGTCGTTGACCAGCGTCAGATGCATCGTGACGGCCGCGCCCGACTTGTCGTGCATGGCGATCTGGGCCGCCAGGTCGTGGCCGGACAGGATGTCGCCGTTGAGCACGACGACCGGGCTGTCGGCGTCGCACGTCAGCTCGCGTGCGGCGTTGCGGATCGCGCCGGCCGTGCCGAGCGGCTCGTCCTCGGTGACGTAGACCAGCTCCAGGCCGAGCCGCGACCCGTCGCCGAACGCCTCGGTGAACATCGACGCCCGGTAGGACGTCGCGAACACGATGCGCCGGATCCCGGCCGCGCGGGCCTTCCTGAGCTGGTGTTCCAGCAGTGGCACGCCGGCGGTGGGAAGCAGCGGTTTGGGGGTGGAGATGGTCAGCGGCCGCAGCCGCGTTCCTTTACCTCCGACCAGCAGAATCGCTTCCAGCGTGTCCCTCCCTCATCGGTGTGGCGGCCACACTACTGTTCGGCGGCGCGCTGGTAGGAAGCGAGATGCGCCTCGGCGGACGCCGTCCAGGTGAACTCCGCGGCGCGGGCGGCCGCCGCCTCGGCCAACGCGCCGCGGCGGGCGTCGTCGGCGATCAGCGTGCTCAGCGCCGCGCCGATGCTCTCGGCGTCGGGCTCGGTGTAGGCGACGGCGTCACCGCCCACCTCCGGCAGCGACGAACGGTGCGTGGTCAGCACGGCCGCGCCGCAGGACATCGCCTCCAGCACCGGCAGCCCGAAGCCCTCGCCCCGGCTCGGCAGCGCGACGACGAGCGCGCCGCCGAAGAACCCCGGCAGCGACGACCAGCGCAGATAGCCCGGCCGCAGCACCCGCAGCTGGTGCGGGACGTCGGCGAGCGCCGCGTCGACCTCGTCGTCCCAGCCGCCGCTGGTCGCCAGCACGAGCGCGGGCGCGTCCTTCAGGCCGTCGGCGGCGCGCACCCAGCCGCGGATGAGGTTCGGGACGTTCTTGCGCGGCTCCAGCGCGCCGAGGAACGCGATGTACGGATGGCCGTGCAGGCCGAGCCGGTCGGAGACGCGCCGCCGCTCCTCCTCGCCCGGCGGGTGGAAGATCGCGTGGTCGACGCCGTGGTAGGCGACGTCGATGCGCGTCGGATCGGCCCTCAGCAGCCGGACCATCTCGTCGCGCGTCGCCTTGGACGGCACGATCAGCCGGGCCGCGCGGCGTACGGCCGTACGCGTGGCCGACTTGATGTAGGTCGCCTTGACCGGGTTGTGCACCTCGGGCTCGGCGAAGTAGGTGACGTCGTGCACCGTGACGACCACGGGCACCCCCGGCCGCAGCGGCGTCGAGTAGTACGGCGCGTGGATGACGTCGGCGCCGACCTGCTTGGCGACGAACGGCAGCCCGGTCTGCTCCCAGGCCAGCCGCGCCGGCCGGTGCACGATCGCCGGCGGGCCCGCGACCACGCGGGCCTTCGGCGCGAGTGCGGCGTAGCGCTCCTCATCCGATCGCTGGCAGGCGACGGCCAGATCGGCGTCCGCGCGGTGCAGCGCGGCGATCAGGCCGTCGACATATCGCCCCAGCGCACCGCGGTCAGCGGGTACAGCGGTCGCGTCGACAAGGACCCGAGGCACCACGTTGACAGTCGCCCCCTCGTTAGGTGCCGAAGTGGTGGGGATCACTCCCCGATCGGAAGCCTACGCCGATCAGTCCGGAACGGGGGGACGTCACTATTTCTTGCGCGCCCTGATCAGCACGATGCTGCCGCGGTCGTTGGGACTGCGGCGATCCGCGAGAGCCACGAGCGGCGTCAGCGGCGCGGCGGCGTTGAAACCGACCCGGCCTCCGTACGCCGACAGCGACAGGTAGAGACGCTCGGTGGTCCGGCTGCGGAACTGGTAGGAGTAGTCGGCCAGCTCCATGCCGCGCTCGGTGAGCAGCCCGGCCAGGCTCTCGTGCGTGTAGGTGTGCTGCACGTGGTACTTGTCGCAGTGCGCCTCACGGAGCTTGGGCCAGTCGTGGGACCGGCTCAGCACGTCGGCGGACATGAACAGCTCGCCGCCCGGCTTGAGGATGCGCGACATCTCGTCCAGCGCGGTGCCGCCGTCGTCGAAGTGCTCGATCGCGCAGACCGACAGCAGCGCGTCGAAGGACTCGTCGGCGAACGGCAGCTTGAGAGCGTCGCACTCGATCAGCGCCGGCGGGTGCTTGAGCGTACGCCCGTAGAGCATCTTGCCGCGGGCGAGGTCGATGGAGACCGCGTACGCCCCGCGCTTGCGCGCCTGCCCGGCCCAGTAGCCGTCACCGCCGGCGACGTCGAGCACCCGTTTGCCGCGCAGGTCGTCGCCCATCCAGCGGAGAAGCGTCCCGGCCTCACGGAAACGGCACACGTGCACCTGATGGCCCACGAAGGCCTTTGCGTCGTTAAGTTTCATCGAGGTCGCGGCGTGGAGACTCCGGTCTGCGAGCCAGAGAGGAAACGCCCCTTGCCCCCTTCTGCTACTTTGAGTGAGTCCACGATAGCCAAGCGGATTCGCGGCCGGGCGGGCCGTGACAGCGCAGGGAGCCCTCCAGTCGTCAGACGGGGCCGTGAACTGCGCACCACCGGCACTCCTGTTCGAGAGGTCGGAATCTCCCGTCTTCAGGCGGGAGAGGACGTCAAGGCGGCCCCACTCTACGGGGCGCGGCGGATGGATATCTCCTGATCATCGACTGTTCATCCGCATGCCCCGTATCGCTCTCGGTACCGACTACCCTGACCGGGTGATTTCCCGGCTGCGAGCGAGTCGCCTGCCGCGCGTGGCGCTGGTCGTCGTCGCGCTCGCCTTCTGCGTGTACGGCCTGGCCTCGCGCTGGGACGACACCCGGCACGCGCTCACGGCGTTCTCCTGGCCGTACATGGTCGCCGCGCTCGTCGCCGGGATCGTCGGGCTGGCCACCTGGATGCTGGGCTGGCGATCGCTGCTGGCCGGGATGGGCTCGCCGCTCCCCCTGCGGGCGGCCGTACGGGTCTACTTCGTCTCCCAGCTCGGCAAGTACATCCCGGGCTCGGTGTGGGCGCTGGTCGCCCAGATGGAGCTGGCGAAGGAACATCACGTACCGCGCCAGAGGGGCGCGACGGCGGCGCTGCTGGCGATGGCCACCACGATCGCGAGCGGCTGCGCGGTGGCCGCCGTGACCCTGCCGCTGACCTCGTCCGATGCCACGCATCGCTACTGGTGGCTGCTGGTCCTCGCACCGATCTTCCTGGCCCTGCTGCACCCGCGGATCGTGGCGTGGACGCTCAACCGGGCGCTCCGGCTCGCCCGGCGCCAGCCCCTCGACCGTACGGCGGGCCTGGGCACGATGATCCGCGCGGTCGCCTGGACGGCGCTGGGCTGGCTGCTGTTCGGCGCGCACGCCTGGCTACTCGTCCGCGCGGCGGGCGGATCGGGCTTCTTCCTGTCCACCGGCGCGTACGCGCTGGCGTTCACCGCCGGCTTCCTGGTCGTCATCGCCCCGGGCGGCGTCGGCGTACGGGAGGCGGCGCTCACCGTCGCCCTGGGCCCGGTGCTGCCCGCGGGCGCCCCGCTGGTCGTCGCCCTGGCCTCCCGGGTCGTGATGACCGTCGCCGACCTGCTGTGGGCGGGCGCGGCGGTACTCCTGGGCTCCCGCCACCCGGCCGTCGAAGAGGCCGAGCTGCTGGAGCAACAGCCCGACGTGCGGTAGCTACCGCCTCCTGTCGACCACGACGACCTCGACACGGGTCGTTAGACGAAGACGGGCGCGGCATCGAGATCGTCATGGCGCTCGGGCACTTCGCGTACACGATCTTCGCCGACCACAAGGTCGTGCACGCCCTCCTGCCCGTCGGCGGTCCGCTCACCCATGACGAACGCGCCGCCGCGCGCTCCCCGGGGGCGCGACGGCCGGCGGCGAGGTCGCATCGTGAGACTCCCCAAAGACGACGATGACCTGCTCAAGCCCCGCGAGGTGGCGGAGCTGGTGGCCGGCACGTCTGAGGCGCTACCGCCGGCCTCCCGTTCGGCCGCGAACGACAGAACTGCTGCGAGCCGCCCTGGTCCGCGGCGGTTCTCAGTCTCCGAGAGAGATCTGGCGGCCGGTCGGACGTGCTTGCGAACGTGAGGCGCGTCCGCAGCTTCCTTCTGGAGGGCCGATCAGGTGCAACTCGCCGTCGTCAACGGGACCGTCGTCTCCCCCGAGGGGAGCAGGCGTGGGCACGTTCTGGTCGATGACGGCACGGTCGTCGACGTCGTCACGCGGGACGGTGACGTTCCCGCGGCCCGGACCGTCGTCGACGCCACGGGGCTGTTCGTCCTGCCCGGCCTCGTCGACCCCGACGTGAACTTCCGCGAGCCCGGCCTGGAGTACAAGGAGGGCTGGCTCACGGGGTCCGCGGCCGCCGTGTGCGGCGGCGTGACCACCGTGATGGACATGCCCAACACGGGTCGCCCGACCGTGGACACCGAGTCGCTCGACGCCAAACTCGCCGCCGCGAAGGGCAGGTCGTACTGCGATTACGCGATCAAGGCGTCGCTCGTACCCGGCAACGTGGAGGAGATTCCGCGCCTCGCCGACGCCGGTGTCTGCGGTTTCCGCTTCTCGATGGCCGGAACCGTCGGGGCGATACCGGCTCTGACCTCGGGCGAGATCCTCGACGCCTGGCACGTCGTCGCCGGCACGGGTCTGCGTTGCGGCGTGCATCCGGAGACGCGCGAGATCCTGGAGCACCTGCGCCGCCGTCTCGAGCTGGCCGGCCGGCGCGATCCCGCCGCGGCACGCGAGGCACGGCCTCCGGTCGCCGAGGTGGAGGGCATCGCACGGTCGCTCGCGCTCGCCGAGGCGACCGGTGTGCGGCTCGCGTTCTACCACGTCTCGACCGCGCCGAGCATCGACTGGGTCCGCCGTGCGAAGGCGGACGGGCGCGTGGACGTCGTGGCGGAGACCAACCCGCACTACTGCGTGGTCGACGGCGAGGACATGGACCGCGGGCTCGGCACGATGCTCACCATGCACCCGCCGGTGCGTACACGTGAGCACGCCGACGCGACGCTCGCCGCGCTCGCCGACGGGACGATCGACGTGCTCGGCACCGACCACTCTCCGCACACCCACGAGGAGAAGCGGTACGCCGACCGGATGACCGACATCTGGGCCGCGACGCCGGGTTGGCCCGGCCTGGAGACCACCGTGTCGCTGATGCTCACGGCGGTTCACGAGGGGCGGCTGAGCCTGGAGCGGTACGCGTACTGCCAGTCGGAAGGGCCCGCGCGCGCCTGGGGGCTGTGGCCGCGCAAGGGCAACCTGAAGCCGGGGGCGGACGCCGACATCACCGTGGTCGACCTCGATCGACGGGGCGAGTTCGACGAGTCGCGGTTGCACAGCAGGCACCGGCTCACGCCGTTCCACGGGCGCGCGTACACCGGCGCGACGGCGTACACGATCGTCGGCGGCGAAGTGACGGCACGCGACGGCGAGCTCGTCGCGGAGGCGCCGATGGGCCGCTTCGTGCGGCCGGCACGGGGGAACTGACCCGACCCTCAGCACCCGAGGAGAACGACGATGACGGACACGGTCGACCTACCGGTCGCCCAGCGGACCAAGCGGATCATCGCCGCCGGCACCGTCGGCAACATCATCGAGTGGTACGACTTCGCCATCTACGGGCTGTTCGCGACCGTGCTGGCGAAGAACTTCTTCCCGTCCGGCGACAAGGTCGCCTCGTTGCTCGCGACGCTCGCCGTCTTCGCCGTGTCGTTCTTCATCCGCCCGTTCGGCGCGATCGTCTTCGGCGCGTACGGCGACCGGCACGGGCGCAAGAAGGCGCTGGCCGCGACCGTGATCCTGATGGGCCTCGGCACGCTCATGGTCGGCGTGCTGCCGACGTACGACAGCATCGGCGTGCTCGCCCCGATCCTGCTCGTCGTCGCCCGGCTCGTGCAGGGCCTGTCCACCGGCGGCGAGTGGAGCGGCTCGTCGGTGTTCGTCGTGGAGCACGCGCCGGTGCGGCGCCGGGGACTCTACGGCAGCTGGGTGCAGTTCGGCGCGTCCGGCGGGTCGCTGCTCGGCTCGCTCCTCGGGGTGCTGCTCGGCCTGGTCTTCTCGACGGCGCAGGTGGAGAGCTGGGCATGGCGGCTGCCGTTCCTGCTCGGCGGCGTCCTCGGGGCGTTCGGCCTGCTGCTGCGCACCAGGCTGGAGGACACCCCGGAGTTCAACGACCTGCGGGAGCGGGGTGAGGTCGTGGAGAGTGGCCTGGGCCGCGCCGTCACCTCCCGCTGGCGCGACGGCGCGCGTGCGTTCGGCTTCACGCTGGCGTACACCGTCTCGGTCTACATGCTGCTCACCTACATGCCGACGTACGTCACGACGACCACGGACATCAAGCTGACGAACGCGTTGCTGTCCAACTCGATCCAGCTCGCCGTGATGCTCACCCTCATCCCGTTCGCGGGCGCCCTCTCCGACCGCGTCGGGCGGCGTCCCGTCCTGCTGGCGTTCTGCGCGCTCGCCGCGGTGCTCACCTACCCGCTGTTCCTGCTGATCTCGGTCGGGACGATCGCGGCGGTGATCATCGGCCAGGTCGTGTTCGCCTGCGTGGTCGCGCTGATCGGCGGCGCGGGTCCCACGGCGACGGCCGAGATGTTCCCGACGAACGTGCGGTTCAGCGCCCTGGGGATCAGCTACAACCTCGCCGTCGCGGCGTTCGGCGGTACCGCCCCGTTCATCTCCACCCTGCTCATCTCGGTGACCGGCGACCACACGACACCCGCGCTCTACATGATCGCTGCCGCGGTCGTCACCGGTCTCGTGGTGCTCAGGCTGCCGGAGACGGCCCGCCGCCCGCTGCGGAAGAACTGACCCGACGTCCAGAAAGGACCGAAGACATCTGATGACCGCTTCTCCCGATGCTCCGGCGTACCGGCTCGGTATCGACATCGGTGGTACCTTCACGGACCTCAGCCTGGTCGACACCGTCACCGGTGAGCGCACCGAGCTGAAGACGCCGACCGTGCCGGCGGCTCCGGCCCAGGGCGTCGCCAACGGCATCGCGGCGCTCGCCGAACGCGGGATCGAGCCGTCGCGGCTCGAGTACTTCGTCCACGGGACGACGATCGCCCTCAACGCGTTGCTGCAGCGCTCCGGCGCGCGCGTCGCGCTGCTCGTGACGGACGGTTTCCGCGACGTCCTGGAACAGGCGCGGGTCCGGATTCCGATCCCGTACGACTTCTACTCGCACCGGTCCGCTCCCCTGGTGCCGCGCGAGTTCGTCGTGCCGGTGCGCGAGCGCGTGACGCCGGCGGGCGTCGAGCGCGAGCTCACCGCCACGGAGGTGGACCGGATCGTGTCCGTCGTCCGCGATCTCGAGGTGGAGAGCGTGGTCATCGCGCTGCTGCACTCGTACCGGTTCCCCGAGCACGAGCAGGCGCTCGAGCACGCCCTCGTCGAGGCGCTGCCCCATCTCACCGTGTCCACGTCGAGCTACGTGTGGCCGCAGATGCGGGAGTACGAACGCACGGTCGTGACTGTGATGAACGCCTACGTGCAGCCGGTGATGACCCGATACCTGGCCGACCTCGAACGGACCCTCGACCGGCTGGGCGTCACCGTACGGCCGTACATCACGCGCTCCAACGGCGGGATCATGACGGTGTCCGCCGCCACTTCCTCTCCCGTCGACACCCTGCTGTCGGGGCCCGCGTCCGGGGTCGTCGGCGCGATGAACTCCGCCAAGGCGGCCGGGCTCGGCAATCTGATCACGTTCGACATGGGCGGTACGAGCGCGGACGTCGCGGTCGTCGAGGACGGCCGGGCCGGGCTGAGCCGCGAGGAACAGATCGGCGATCTGCCGGTCATCATTCCGGCCATCGGCATCTCCAGCATCGGCGCGGGCGGCGGAAGCATCGCCTGGCTGGACGGTTCGGGCGTGCTCAAGGTCGGTCCCAGCAGCGCGGGCGCCGACCCGGGCCCCGCGTGCTACGGGCTCGGCGGCAAGGAGCCGGCGCTTTCGGACGCCTTCCTGCTGTCCGGTTACCTCAACCCGGCGACGTTCAGCGGCGGGCTCAGCCTCGACGCCGGCGCCGCGGAGTCGGCGTTGCGGCCGCTGGCCGCCTCGCTGGGGCTCGACGTCGCGCAGACGGCGTCCAGCGTGATCGAGGTGGCGCTGGCGAACATGTACACCGAGATCTCCGGGGTGTTCGAGCGCAAGGGCATCGACCCGCGAGAGTTCACGCTCGTCGCGTTCGGCGGCGCCGGTCCCGTCCTCGCCTGTCAGCTCGCCGACGAGATCAACATCGGGCAGGTGTTCGTGCCCCGCTCGCCCGGGACGCTCTGTGCCCTCGGCGCGCTCGCCGCCGACGTGATGTCGGACTTCGTCCGCTCGGTGAGCTGCCCGGTCGCCGACGAGGCACCGGCGGAGCTGGCCACCGCCGTGGACGAGCTCATCGAGCGGGCCTCCGTCTGGCTCGACCACGAGGCGCCGGCCGTGGCCGAGACGACGCTGCGCTGGTCGCTCGAGTGCAGGTACGTGGGGCAGTCGTATGAGATCGACGTGCCGGTGGAACAGCCGTGGCTGCGCGACTGGCGCCCCGAGCTCATCCGCACCGCGTTCCACGACGAGCACGAACGCCTGTTCCGGCACTGCGACCGCGACGCCGCAGTCGAGATCGTCGACGTCCGCACCCGGGCGGTCGGCCTCATGCCCGACGTACCCGAGCAGGACGCACCATGCCCGGCGGGCCACGGCGCGCCCGGCAAGCGGACGGTAATGATCGGCGGGAAGTCGTTCGAGGCGGCGATCCATCCCCGCGACCGGCTGACGACCGAGCTCCGCGTCGAGGGGCCGGCGGTGGTCGAGCAGTCCGACTGCACCACGGTCATCCCACCCGGCTGGACGGCGCGGACGGATGAGTTCGGCAACCTGCTCGTCGAGAAAGGGGCACAGGCATGACGGGCCACGGCACCGACAAGGTCACCCTGGAGATCATCAAGAACCACCTCGTGGCCGTCGCCGAGGGCATGTGCCACTCCCTGGAGCGGACGGCGCACAGCACCTTCATCAAGGAGTCGGCGGACTTCGCGGCGGGCATCGCGACGGTCGACGGCGAGATCGTGGGGTACCCGCGCTACGTCGGCGTGACCAGCTTCGTCGCCCTCAACCTCGCTGAGACGATCCGCGCCGCGAGGCCGTACGAGCCGGGCGACATCGTCATCACCAACGACCCGTACACGACGATGGGCCTGGCCACCCACCTGCCCGACATCCACTTCCTGAAGCCGATCTTCGCCGACGGCGAGCTGCTCTGCTTCGCGTGGTGCTTCATCCACTGCTCCGACGTGGGCGGGCTCGTGCCCGCGAGCATCAGCCCGCAGGCGTACGACATCCACCAGGAGGGGTTCCGCGTGCAGCCGCGCAAGCTGTACCGCGGCGGGGAGCTGGACCGCGCCTTCATCGACACCTTCCTGGCCAACACCAGGACTCCGGAGGAGAACTGGGGCGACTTCAAGGCGATGGTCGCCGCGCTCAACACCGCCGAGGCGCGGGCCGCCACGCTCGTCTCGAAGTTCGGTGCGGAGCGGCTGCGGGGGGCGATGTCCGATCTCGCCGACTGGAGCGAGGAGCGCGTCCGTGACCTGATCGGCGAGATCCCGAACGGCGAGTACTCCTTCGCGGACTACATGGACCACGACGCCGAAGGCATCCCGATCCGGCTGGCCGTCACGCTGCGCGTCGCCGACCACGACATCGTGCTCGACTACACGGGCACGGACCCGCAGGTCGACGCCGCCTTCAACGTCCCGGCGTTCGGCGAGCGGCACCCCTTCCTCGCCCAGGGCCTGCTGAACTACTTCCTCACCCAGGACTCCCACATCCCGCTGACGGGCGGCATCGTGCGGCCGTTGCGCAACGTGACCACACCGGGCAGTATCGTTAATCCGACATTTCCGGCAGCGGTCGGCGTGCGGTACGCGACCGCGCACCGGCTCTACAACGTGGTGCTCGGCGCGCTGGCCCAGGCGTGCGCCGACCGGGTACCGGCCGCCGGCGCCGGCCAGGCGGCGATGGTCGCCCTCTCGGTGCCCCGCCCGGGGCTGGGTGGCCGGCAGGTCGCCGTGCTCCAGCCGATGTTCGGCGGCGGTGGCTCCACGGGACGGTGCGACGGCGTCGCCGGTGCCGACTCCTGCGCCGGATATCTGAAGAACACACCGATCGAGAGCATGGAGAACACGATCCCCGTCATCGCGGAACGCTACGAACTGCTGCCGGACTCCGCCGGAGCCGGGCTCCATCGCGGCGGCTGGGGCACGCAGTTCGCGTTCCGTGTGCTCCGGCCGAACTCCATCGTCACGGCGCGCGGCATGGAGCGCACCCGGTTCGGCCCGTGGGGTCTGGCGGGCGGCCGGGCGTCCGGGCTGACGAGCACCGTCGTGAACGAGGGCAGGGTCGGCGAGCGGCGGCTGGGCCGCATCGACGTCCTGCGCCTGCGGCCGAACGACACCGTCACCATCCGCAGCAGCGGCGGGGGCGGTTACGGCGATCCCCTCGATCGGGATCCGCGCCTGGTCCTCGCGGACGTGCGGTCCGACCTGCTCAGCGTCGAGAACGCCGCCCGGCACTACGGCGTCGTGGTCACCGGCGGCGGCGTCGACGATGCGGCGACCGAGAGACTCCGCGGCGAGCTGCGTCAACGGCCTGACGACGCGTCCTTGTTCGATCTCGGCGCGGACCGGGTCGCGTACGAAGAGAGGTGGACGCCCGAGGCGAGGCACGAGCTCGGGGTGCGCCTGGAGACGCTGCCGGTCGCACTGCGCTCGTTCGTGAAGAACGAGATCCACCGGAGGGTGGACGCCGACGAGAGTTCGCAGCCGTTCACCGTCGAGCGGCTCGACGCGGTCTGGACGACGACACTCGACCAGGTGACGTGAGGCCGAGGAGACCGACACAGGTGGACGCGGGCGGCCAGGAGCACGGCGAGCTGCCGTCGCACTTCAGCACGGCGCTCGACCGTGGGCTGCGCATCCTCGACTGCGTCGCCGCGGTCACCCGGGTACGCGTCGAGGAGATCGCCGAACGCGTCGACCTGCCCGTGTCCACGGTGTACCGGTACGTCCGGCAGCTGAAGGCGTCCGGCTATCTGTTCGAAGTCGACGGGTTCTACTCGGTGGGGGCCCGCTTCGCCGGGGGCGAGAGCAGGCGTGACACCGCCCACCTGGTCGCGATCGCGGAGCCGACGCTGCTCCGCCTCCGCGACCGCACCCGCCACACGGCGCTGCTCAGCGTGCGCGTGGGCTCGACGCTGCTGTGCCTGGACCGGGTCACGCCGCGACGTCCGACGAGGCTGACGTTCGACGAGGCTGACGTTCCAGCGCGGCTCCGTACAGGCGCTGTACGCCGGCTGCAGCGGTCAGGTGCTGCTCGCGCACGCGCCCCGCGAGGTCGTCGACGAGGTACTCGCCGGGCCGATCCGCCCGCTCACCGCGCGGACCCCCGACCGTGCCGCGCTGCGCCGGCGGCTCACGCTGATCAGGGAGCGCGGCTACGCGATCAGCAAGGGCGAGATCAACGCCGATGCCGTCGGCGTCGCGGTGCCCGTGTTCCGCCGGAGGCAGTGCGTCTGCGTGGTCAGCATCGCCGGCGCCGCCGTCACCCTGGCCGGCGACCGGCTCCGGGAAGCGCTGCGAGCCGTCACCTCCTCCGCCGCCGACCTCGGCCGGATCCTCGACGCCACGAGCGTCGACACCGCCTGGTCACCGTCCCCGCTTTCCTGACGCCGCGCCACCACGGCCTTCGCGGCCGTCGGAACGCCATCTCCCGTTGGATGTCCCGGCCGGAAGGTGCGCCACCAACCGAACGCAATTCTGATAAGCGACATTCCACGGGTCTCCACAGCGCGCCGATCCCACATATCTCCACTGCCCGGTCATTCCAGGTAGGCACCATGCGAAGAAGGTCGAGGTCAGCGAGCCGTCGATCGCGATTCCCCGATGAGTCCGGCCCATAACCGGACACTCACGTCTATGCGCGTCCAAAGACGAAGAAGGGGACGATAGTTCCTGCGACGCCTGATCCGATCATGTACATTGACCCGATTAAAAGGGCATTAAATCCCGTTAAACCGGAGGAATGATGAGCCCAGTCATGACCTCGGGCTTGGAGACGTGATGGCCGGTCGGTCTCGCACGGACACCGGCGACGCCCCGGCCAACGGCCACGGAGAGTCAAAGGGCGGCATCGTACGCGTGACGGTCGCCGCCGACGGACTCGTGGACACCGTAGAACTCACCCCCAGGGCGAGAAGGCTCGACGCGCATATCATCGCCGACCATTTCAAGCAGGCGATGCGCGCCGCACAACTCGACCGGGCCAGGCAACTCGAGGACGTCAGACAGGCCACCGACGCCGAGGAAAAGGCGCTGGACAAAAAGCTCGCCGAGATCAACGACGAGTACGCACGCCAACTGGAAGCCTGCGATCGCATGATGCATGACATCGTGCGGGCAATGGGAGACTGATCACGGTGGAAATCAACACCAAGGCCTTTCGCGATGCCGCCACGGCGATAGATCAAGCGATTGACCAGCAGCCCGATTACCCTTTCTCAAGTTTGAAAATTCAGATACCGGACGACAACGGCTTTCTGTGGGCACCCGACGACGACAGCTCACTGTTGCGCGCATTCACTGATAAGTACAGCGCCACACGGCACGCCGGATACGGCGCACGGGAAGAGATCATCGCGGAACTGAATCTGACCTCGAGCGGGCTTCTACAAATGGCGAAGATGATGAAAGACACAGAGAATATTAATATAGAAGACATCTTCCGGCCACTCCTCAAATCCTAGCCGAGGGCAGGTAAGCGCCATGACAGAAAACCTGCGCGCTTTGGAATTCCCTGACGAACTGTGGGATGTCAAAGAACGGGTGGGAGTCTCCTATCCGGACGAAGACGTCTGGTTCGTCGATATCGCGATACAGGACTGGAAAAATCTACAGAAGCAAATTCAGATCCTCAGCACGCATCCCGCACACGCCATCGCCCAGGTGGGAAAGAACAAGAGCGATGCCGTGGACTCATTTCTGCGTTTCTGGACGACCCGCCCGCTCGCCCATCATGCCGACCTCGCGACCGGCGCCGGTCTAACAGCGGGCGCCATGCTGGCGGCATGGCGCGTCGTCCTGGCATACCAGAAATTCATGATCGACAATCTGCGGACGCTCAAGAAGTACCTCCACGACAACGAGAAATACGCCTGGGCGAGCTTCCTTCCCGGCGTGACCGACGATGGGACTCGCACGAAGAATGCTGTCAACGCCGTAAACAAGACAAAAAAGCTACTGGTGGACGAGCGCAAGAACGCCATTGGAAAGATCGCTCAATATGCCACGGATCTAGACAAAGCAAAGAAGCTCTTCGACGGCATCGAAAAAGACATCCTCAAGCGCGAAGGCTTCCACTGGAAATCAGACCCAACCGGCGAGGAGAATTGGCTGGAACCTCCAAATCTGGGGAGCTGGGTGGGAGCGTATCCCTACGAGTGAAGGGATACCGGCGCTGCGGATCGACCGGCGATGGCTGCGAGCGTCTTGAGCGAGCCGAACGCGAGCCATGCCCCGAAGGACGAACAGCAAAAGGCGTCGCGGTGTTGATCGATGCCGCTGGTACCGCCCGTGGAGCGGCCGGCACGCAGTTGACATGCACCGCCCGCGATCTCGTCGGTTCGCAGCGCCACCCGGCTCACCGACCCCGAACCGTTGGCTGCGGGAACAACTTCGGCGGTTCGCGACTTTCACCGGGAGACGTCGCTGCCGTACGGGCGGCGCGCCCGGAAGGAGACAGCCCATGGCCGGCGAGACCATGACCGTGACCGACGCGACCTTCGACGAGGCCGTGCTGGCGAGCGAGACGCCCGTGCTGGTCGACTTCTGGGCGAGTTGGTGCGGCCCCTGCCGCATGATCGCCCCGGTGCTCGACCAGATCGCCGAGGAGCACGGCGACAAGCTCAAGATCGCAAAGCTCGATTACGACGCCAACCCGGACGTCCCGAACCGCTACGGCGTCATGGGTCTGCCCACCCTGCTGCTGTTCAAGGGCGGCGAGCCGGTGCAGCAGATCGTCGGCGCCAAGCCCAAGCGCGCCCTGCTCAAGGAGCTCCAGCCCCACATCGAGGGCATCAGCGCCTGAGACGGGCCAGGCCACTCACCCCGAAGCGTTCACCCGGCGCGACGCCCCAGAAGGCGCCCCGGGTCGAACGCGACGGGGAACGGCCGCGTCAGCTCCAGCGTCTGCCCCGCGTTCGCCTTCGCGACCAGGGTGTACGCGCCGTCGTGCAGATGGAACACCTCGACGTATGGCGGAGCGACCCCGGCCAGTTCGATACGGAGGAACGTCGGGATGCCGGCCGCGGCGTAGATCCGCGGCTTGTCGTGATAGTCCCGTTGACGGTGGCTCGGGCTAACGATCTCGGCCACGAGATGGGTCTGCTCGGGTAGCAGCACAGTGGCCCCGCTCAGAAGCACCTCCCCGTCACCGACCACTACATCCGGTACCGGCACCTCGCTCGCCGTACGTACGCCGAACGCTTCGACGACCTCAAGATCATGCGACGCTGCCGCCGCAAGAAGTGTGCGCAGCCGACCAGCGCAAACCTGGTGGTTCGACAACGGCGTGGGACTCACGACAAAGCTCCCGTCGATGAGCTCAATCCGCTGCCCGACGGTCTCGGGCAGGTGAAGCCAGTCCTCGACGGTGTAGTGGTCACTGGGCAGGTCGAGCTCAAGGGGCACGGCCACGCCTTCCTCACCTCCACTACGCATACTTCAGTTTGACACAGATCAAGCGTCACCTAGCGCGACTGTGTGATTACGTCGGGGAGTCGTCAGGTTAGCGCACCGCAGGGCTGTTCTGGGCGGTTCGGCGGGAGAATCCGGGGAGCAGGGGCAGGTAGGTTGCGCGGCCTCGCTACACGGTCTGCTGGGATGCGGCGGCTTCGGGGCGCAGGTCCTTCAGGGTGAGCCGGTGGTGTGGTTCATGGGGAAGCGCGACCGTGCGGGTGATGTGCAGGTCGGGTCCGGCGTGGAAGAGTTCTCCGGGCTCCATCAGGCGCCAGGCTGGGTTGTCGTCCATGCGTTCGCTGGCGACCACGACCGCGGGCTCGCCGGTCAGCGCTCGGGAGTGGACGCGCATGTGGCCGGCGGTGCCGCTGTGGTCCAGGTGCCGGTCGCCGTGGTGGCCGCCGCGCCGGCGTTCGAGCACGTACAGGGTGTGGGTGTCGGGGTAGCGCAACGCCCACAGGCCGTCCGCGGTCGTCAGGATCAGGTTGAGGGAGTAGACGGGCAGGCGATCGGCGATCCAGCGGGCCGCGGGGACGATGCCGCCGGCGACGTCCCCGCCGTGCGCCCGGATCTCGCGCGTGATCAGGGCGAAGAACCGTTCGGAGTCGGTGTCACCGTGGACCAGCGCGATGTCCGGGCCGAGTTCGGCGTCGAGTTCGCTCAGGTTCTCCAGCACGCCGTTGTGCGCGAACAGGCGCCCGTCCTGTTCGAACGGGTGAGTGTTGCGCCGTTTCAGGCCCCCGGTGGAGGCGAAACGGATGTGGGCGAGGAAGGTCGTGGACTCGACCTGCCTGGCCTCGGCGGCGAAACACCGGTCCTCGTACGCGGCGATGGGCGCCTTGCGCAGGCACGGGGAACCGTCGGCGTCGAAGAAGCCCAGCCCCGTGCCGTCCGGCTCTCGCCGGCTCTGGTCGCTGAGACTGTCCGGGGCGTCCAGCAGCCAGAACGTGGCGTGCGTACGCCGCGGCGAACTGCTCATGCCGAACAGACGGCACATCGCGCACACTCCTCACGTCTTGATGCCATGCGTGAAGGCACCCGCGTCGCCGGAGTCCCGGTGAGGCTCGCGCTGCCGGTGCAGGCGCGGCAGGATCCGGCGGATGTCCTCCAGGAGCAGATCGGCCAGGTCATGGCTGAAGCCGTTGCGGACGACGATCCGCAACACCGACAGGTCGGTACGGTTCGGCGGAAAGGTGTAGGCGGGCACCAGCCACCCGTACTCGCGCAGGGCGGCCGAGACGTCGAAGACGGTGAAGTTGGTGATCTCCTGGCGCAGCCGGAAGGCGAACACCGGCGCCTGGCCGCCGTCGGTGAGCAGTTCGAAGGGGCCGAGAGCCGCGATCTCGCCGGCCAGCCGCGTGGCGACGTCCCGGCACGTACGCTGGACGCGGCGGTAGCCGTCGAAGCCCAGCCGCAGGAAGTTGTAGTACTGCGCGATGACCTGGGCGCCGGGACGGGAGAAGTTCAACGCGAACGTGGGCATCTGCCCGCCCAGGTAGTTGACGTGGAAGACCAGGTCGTCCGGTAGCGCGTCGGCGTCACGCCACACCACCCAGCCGACGCCGGGCATGACCAGCCCGTACTTGTGGCCGGAGGTGTTGATCGACGCCACCCGGGGCAGGCGGAAGTCCCAGGTCAGATGCGGGTCGAGGAACGGCGCGACCATCGCGCCGGAGGCGCCGTCGACGTGGATCGGCACGTCCAGGCCGGTCCGCTCCCGCAGGTCGTCCAGCTCGGCCGCGACCTCGGCGACGGGTTCGTAGCTGCCGTCGAACGTCGAGCCCAGGATGGTCATGACCCCGATGGTGTCCTCGTCGCACAGCTCCACCGCCTTCTTCGGGCTCAGGTGATAGCGGTCGCCCTCCATCGGCACGTAGCGCGGCTCGACCTCGAAGTAGTTCGCGAACTTCTCCCAGCAGACCTGGACGTTCACGCCCATCACCAGGTTCGGCCGGTCGGCCGGCCGGCCCTGGGCACGGCGGCGGTGTTGCCAGCGTCGCTTGAGCGCGAGCCCCGCCAGCATGGCGGCCTCGCTGGAGCCGGTCGTCGAGCATCCGACCACGTGCCGGGGGTCCGCGGCGTGCCACAGCCGGGCCAGCATGTGCACGCACCGGAGCTCCAGCTCGGCGGTCTGCGGATACTCATCCTTGTCGATCATGTTCTTTTCGGAGCACTCGGCCATGAGCCGCTGGGCCTGCGGCTCGGCCCAGGTGGTGACGAACGTCGCCAGGTTCAACCGCGCGTTCCCGTCCAGCATCAGCTCGTCGTGCACCACCTGATACGCGGTCGCCGGTTCCATCTCCCCGTCCGCGAGGGCGTACCGGGGAACGCTCACCGGCTCCCGGCTGAAGAGGGGATTCACCTCCAGGTCCCGTACGGGACGACCGCTGCGCTGCGGCTTCTTTACGGCCATCTGCTGACATCCCCCGAAGCTGTGCGCCCGACAGCGCCCATGAGGCGGGCAGGAGCCGTACCCGGCGATCACAGAATTCCCCGCGCGGCGCGTCGCGACGCCCAAGCGAACTTCAATCTCCGGCGAGGCCGGGCCCACGCGATCACGGAGATCGGCGCGCCGCGCCGGGCGAAGGTCAGTGACCGAGCAGTTGCTCCAGGTAGGCGACCCAGTGTGGCTCGGCGTCCACCGGCTTGACCCCCGCGCGCAGCCGGGCCGGCTCGCCCGGGGCGTAGAAGCGTCTCAGCGCGTCGGTCAGCGAGTCGACGTCGTCCGGCTCGCACAGCAGGCCGTCGATGCCGTCGCGTACGTGGTCGGCGAGGGTGCCGGCGCGGGTGGCGATCACCGGGATGCCGTGTTCGTAGGCCATGAAGACGTTCTGCGACGCCGTGGCCGTGCGGTAGGGCAGCACGAGCGCGTCGGCGCGGGCGAACAGAAGCGGCACGTCACTCGCCGGGACGTACCCCGGTCGCAGCTCGACCCGGTCGGCCAGGCCGAGCGAGGAGATCAGCGTGCGGGTCTCGTCCACTCCGCCCCAGAACTCCCCGGCCACGGTCAGCGAGACGCCGTCGAGGTTCGCGAGGGCTCTCAGGAGCACGTCCAGGCCCTTGTACGGCCGGACGATGCCGAAGAACAGCAGGTGGTTCGCCGGCTCGGCGTCGAGGTTGATCACCCGCTCCCCTCCGGCGGGGGTCGGCAGGTGGGCGGGCAGCCCGGCGGTGACCACGGGCGTGCCGGGGGCGAGGTTGCGGGCGAGCTGCGCCTGCTGCGCGGAGTGCACCAGGGCACCGTCCGCGCGCCGCAGCAGCCGCCGCATCAGCGGGACGTCGTAGGGCTTGCGCTCGTGCGGCAGGACGTTGTGGCAGAGGGCGATCAGGCGGGGGCCGCCACGCCCGAGGCCACGCGCCATGCCGAGGTAGGCGGGGACCTGGACCGGCGAGAGCACCACCAGCACCACGAGGTCGAAGGAGCGCAGCCGCCGCCCCGTACGGATCCAGCCGTCCGGGCGGTACCAGGCCAGCGTGCGGCGGGTGCCCGGGAACGGCACGCCCTCCGGGGTGGAGATCGTCTGCTCGCCCGGATAGAGGAAGCCGGGGTACTGAGCCTTCCACGACTCGATCGTCACGTCGTGGCCGGCCGCGGCGAGCCGGTGGGCCAGCTCGGTCGTGTGGTGTGCGCCGCCGCCCTTGTACGGGAAGGCGGGACCGACGATCGCTATCTTCACGTGTCTCCCCGCGACCGCACGATGAGGTCGGCGAGCAGGGCCAGCGACGCGATGATCATGCCGGTCACGAAGATCATGACGGTGTTGTTCGCGAACCGCACCGGGTGCACGATCAGGTCGTAGACGCCCTTGGCGATGCCCAGGCCGAGCAGCCACAGCGCGGGCGGCATCAGCACCTTGAGCGGGTTGAAGTACATCACCATCCGCAGCACCTGCAGGATGTAGCGGTAGGCGTCGTGCACGAAGTGGAACTTCGACTTGCCGGCCCGCTTGGCGTAGTCGATCGGGACGTACCGGACGTCGTGCTGGTTCGACATGAACGCCAGCGTGATCGTGGTGACGCAGGAGAACCCGGGGGGCAGCAGCTTGAGGTACGGCTCGGCGACGTCCCTGCGGAAGGCCCGCAGACCGGAGTTGAGGTCGGGGATCTTCTGCCCGGCCAGGTGCTCGGCCGTCTTGCGGATGAACCACTTGGCCGGCACCCGCAGGATCTTGTGCGTGCCCTCCTCGCTGGTCCGCGCGCCCACGACCTGGTCCACGGTCGGGTCCTCATCCAGGATGTCGACCAGGTCCGGGATGCGTTCGTTGGGGTAGCTCATGTCCGCGTCGGTCCAGACGACGATGTCGCCCTTGGCCTGCTGGGAGCCGATGCGGCGTACGGTGCCCGAGCCTCCGTTGCGGTGGAAGGGGACCACCTGCATGTGCGGGAAGTTCGGCGCCGCCTCCTCAAGGCGCGCCAGCGTGCCGTCGGTCGAGCAGTCGTCCACGGCGAGAAGCTCATAGGTGTGGCCACTGGCATCCATCGCCTTACAGATGCGCTCGACCTCGTCGATGACGTGGTCCTGCTCGTTGTAGCACGGCAGGACGATCGTCACGTGGGGCGTGTCAGTCACGCATGGCGAGGATACTCGGACTGGCTGGGACACGAGCCAAGGGTACGCACTGTTCACCCTGCGTACACGGGAACGGCCATCCAGACGTTGATCGTCAGTGACCAGGTGCCGTGAGGAGCCTCGACGAGGCTGCTCGAATCGCGGCTTGTGCTGACGTGATAGACGTGCCGCGCCGTGCCGTACGGCGCCACGTCCACGGCGTCCGCGCCCAGCAGCACCGGGCGGCGGCCGGCCGCGACGACCTTCTCACTGATGCGCTCGACGTCCTCCGACGCGGCCGTGTTGGAGCCGGGCCGCACCCGGATCCGGGCGGACGGCACATCGCACATGCCGCGGATGAGCTGGCTGAAGCGGTCGGCGGTCACCCGCTCGATGATCAGCACGGTGGGGCGGGGGCCGAAGCCGGCGCACATCGACCGGGCCTGCGCCACCTCGCCCTGCTCCGTCGGGGTGAACATCATGCTCGCGGAGGTCCGCACGGTGGGCGCCAGGACCATCAGGACACCGACGACCGCCGCGCCGCCCGCGATCTGCGGCCCGTACCCCAGCCGCCGCACGCTCCGCACCGCCCAGGCCATCACCCACAGCGCGAACAGCAGCAGGCCGGGCAGCACCACGACGATCAGCCGCCGGCTCGCCCAGGGGTGGTCCGGCGTGATCCCCGGCCGCCACAGCGTGGTCACGGTCGTCCACGCGATCACGGCGTACGGGAGAAGCCAGTCGGTACGGCGGCGGAGCAGCAGCTTGCGCAGGAGCAGGCCCGCGCCGATCGTGGCGAGCAGCACCGCCGGCACGCCGATGTACCAGGTCACCCAGTGCAGGCTCAGCTCCGAGTACTGGCGGTACGGGTCGGCGGGCAGCCCCAGCGACTTCTGCAGCGACGCGATGAAGGAGGCGTTCGCCTCGTCGTCGGGGTTGTGCGGCACGCGCCGGACCGTCTGCAGGCTCGGCCGGGCGGCGAAGAACGCCATGACCGCGAAGACGGCCGCCAGGGCCAGGTCGGGCAGCCGGAACCTCGTGAGGTCGGGCAGGCCCCACCTCCGCACGACGACGACCGCCACCGCCGTGACCACGAGCACGGCCCCGCCGATGTAGAGCAGCGGCACGAGCGAGCCGCGGACGTAGTGGAGGTAGGGGCTCGACAGGGTGTACCCCTCGAGCAGCCCGGCGCCGACGCCGACGACCAGCCCGGCGAACAGCGCCGGTCCCGTGTGCCGCCGCAGCCCCACCAGCAGACCGGCGTACGCGACCACGGGCAGCACGTCGCGCAGCCCGTCGATGCGCACCAGGACGGTCAGCCCGAGCGCGAGCCCGCCGAGCAGCGCGGGCAGCCCGCGGTTCGCCCGTACGGCATCGAGCGTGAGGGCCAGGCCGCCGCACACCAGCACGAGCGCGGGGGTCTCACTGTAGATCGACCGCGAGATCATCATCATCGGCCAGGCCAGCGCCAGCAGCAGCGCGCCGGCCGGCGCCCACCGGGGCCCGACGAGGCGCGCGGTCAGCCCGCCGAACGACAGGACCGCCAGCGCCCCGATCACCGGCATCGCCGCGAGCATGGCGTACGAGCCCGCGAGGTGCCCGACCGGCGCCAGGATCATCGGCGTGCCCGCCATGAACTGCGGCCACAGCACGCCGCCGCGCTGGTAGAACGCGGGGCTGCCGAACGACAGCGCGGGGTCCGCGCCGCCGAACGGGGCCAGGGCCGGGCGGATCGGCAGCGACCCGTGGCCGGCGAGCCAGGTCGCGAAGTTGAAGTACGACGCGGGGTCCCGGCGCACCACGATCTGCTCGGAGAAGGTCAGGAGCTGCAACACGCAGAACGCCACGATGACGGCGAGCAGCCCGCCGACCGCCCACCACGTACCCCAGCGCGCCTCGGGCGGGCGTACCGCCCGCAGGCCGAAGGTCAGCACGGCGGCGGCCACCGGCACGAACAGCGCGACCGCGGGCAGCGGCGTGAACACCCCGGCCATGAGCAGCGGCAGCGCCACCGCCAGCCAGGAGACCAGGAGCAGCGCCGGGGCGACGGTCAGGCGGGCCAGGAAGACGCCCGCGCGGGCCTCGCCCGGGTCTCTCCTGTCCCGCTCATCCGTCGGTTCGGGAGCGACTACCGACACGACGATCCGTCACCTCCGCCCTGGAGGTGGGCCTGGAGGTGGAGTCGCCCTGATGGCGGCGCGTCCGTACGGTCCCGGACCAGCTCATCGACCAGCACAAGGAGCCAGGCTAGGACACGGAGCGCAACAGAGGGGTCTCCCCGACACGAACCTCACGCCCACGGCGAGCCCACCGACACCCGGGTTGTCCACGGGACCGTTGGGACAGGCCCTACTCTTCACTTTCATGTCACATCCCGTCGATCTGCTGCGGGGGGCGCTGGCGGCCGAGCCGTCCCGCCCGCTCGTCACGTTCTACGACGACGCCACCGGCGAACGCGTGGAGCTGTCGGTGAAGACCTTTGACAACTGGGTGGCCAAGACGGCGAACCTGCTGATCGACGGGCTCGCCGCCGACCCGGGCGCCCGGGTCGCGCTCGCGCTGCCGGTGCACTGGCAGACCGCCGTGTGGCTGTTCGCCTGCTGGTCGGCCGGGCTGACCGCGATCCCGGTGGACGAGGGCGAGATCCCCGCCGACGCCGACCTCGTGGCCGCCGCGCCGGATCGGCTGGAGGCCGCGCTGGCGACCGGGGCCGAGGTGGTCGGCCTGTCGCTGCACGCGCTCGGCGCGCCGCTGGCCGAGTGCCCGCCCGGCGTCACCGACTACGCGGTCGAGGTGCGCTCGTACGGCGACCACTTCACCGCCGTGACCGACGCGGACGCCCCGGCGGTGGAGATCGCCGGTGAGGTCATGAGCGGTGCGCGGCTCGTCGCCGCCGGTGAGGCGCTGGGACTGCCGCCCCAGACTCGCACGCTGACGACTGTGTCCTACGCCACAACAGAAGGGCTACTTTCCGGACTGATCGGGCCCTTGGTCGCGCAGGGATCAGTAATAATCTGCCAAAACCTCGACGAAACACGACTGAATAGACGTATATCCCTGGAAAGGGCAACCACCACTAGCCTCTAGGGCCGAATGTTCAGCGACTATGAGTACCCGGAGTACGACGACGCGCTCGGCGACGAGCCGAAGCGCGGCGTCCTTTGGCGCGTGCTCGGCTGGGTGTCGGTCGGGCTCGCCGTGGTGCTCGTCGGGACGAGCCTCGTCGCGTACGGGACGTATCGCAAGCTGCAGGGCAACATCACCCAAGAGGACGTCACCGCCGAGCTCGGCACGCATCGGCCGCCCAAGCTCAACCAGGCCCTCAACATCCTGCTGATCGGCTCGGACCAGCGCAACGGCGCCAACGCCAAGTACGGCAAGGCGGAGGGCGAGCGCTCGGACACGATCATCCTGCTGCACTTCTCCCCCGGCGGTCAGAAGGCCGTCGGCATCAGCTTTCCCCGCGACTCGATGGTGCAGCTCCCCTCGTGCAAGACCGCGAGCGGGCGGACCATCCCCGGCGGCCTGAACATGATCAACGCGTCGTTCAACAACGGCGGCGCGGGCTGCACCATGCACACCATCGAGACGCTGACCGGGATCCGCGTCGACCACTTCGTCAAGGTCGACTTCACCGGCTTCAAGCGGGTCGTCGACGCCCTCGGCGGCGTCGAGATCTGCCTGCCCCAGGCCGTCAACGACACGGACAGCAAGCTGCACCTGTCCCGCGGCCGGCACATCGTCAGGGGCGACACCGCACTCGCGTACGTCCGCACCCGGCACGGCCTCGGCGACGGCTCCGACACCGACCGGATCAAGCGCCAGCAGAAGTTCCTCGGCGCGGTCGTGAAGAAGGCCACCAGCAACGGCACGCTGACCAACCCGGGCAAGCTCTACAGCTTCCTCGACGCCGCCACCAAGTCGGTCACCACCGACAAGGACTTCACCGTCGACGAGATGAAGAAGGTCGCCGGCAGCGTCCAGGGCATGTCGGCGGGCAAGGTGCAGTTCGTCACCGTGCCGTGGGGGGCGTACGCCCCGGACCCCAACCGGATCGCCTGGCGGCAGCCGGACGCCAACAACCTGTTCGCCGCGATCCGCAACGACAACAAGATCCAGACACCGGCCAAGGCCCAGAAGGTGAACGTGCCGCCGGCGCAGATCAAGGTGCGCGTGCTGAACGGCACCGACACGGCCGGCCTGGCCCAGCGGGTCGGCGACCAGCTCACCGCGCGCGGCTACTCCGTCGCCGGCATCGGGACCGCGACGACGAAGCCGAGCAGGACCGAGTTGCGCTACGGCAGCGGCGCCGACCAGCAGGCCGCCGCGCTCGGCCAGGTCGCCCCGGCGAGCAGCCCGGTGGCGGACCAGTCGGTCGCGGCCGGGGTCGTCGACCTGATTCTCGGCCCGGACTGGAACGGTCTCAAGGGCACGCGGTCCACGACGATCCCCAAGTCATCGGACGCGGTCACCGCCTCCGACGACCCCTGCAAAGCCTGAGAGCTTCTGGAGAGTTTTTCGACCCGGCGTCCGATCATCGGTCCGGATAGGTATGGTCGTTCGCGGCTCCCGGTCATGTCCCGGAGCCGGCCGCACCGTCGTCTCTCAACGGAATCGATGACTTCGCCGAGCACACCACACACCGCACCGCCGGCCTCTCCGGCCGGTATACCGGCCGACGCCTCCGCCGCCCCGACGGTCCCCGCGCCACGCGACGCGGTCGTCGAGCAGCGCCCCGCGCGCCGGCGGCGCGACCCGTTCTTCGACAACGCCAAGTTCATGGCCATCGTGCTCGTCGTGGCCGGTCACTCGATCGTGAAGCTGCGCGACGTGCGCGCCGCACACGCGCTCTACATGTTCGTCTACACGTTCCACATGCCGGTCTTCATCGTGATCACCGGCTACTTCTCGCGTAACTTCACCTTCAGCGGCCGCAAGGCCCAGAAGCTGATCGTGAATCTCGGCGTGCCGTACATCGTCTTCGAGACCGCCTACTCCACCTATCACTGGGCGGTCGGGCACTCGAAGTTCGAGATCAGCATCCTGGACCCGTACTACCTGACCTGGTTCCTGATGGCGCTGTTCCTGTGGCGCCTGTCCACGCCGGTGTGGCAGCAGATCCGCTGGCCGGTCGCCGCCGCCGTGGTGATCTCACTGCTGTCGGCCATGACCGCCCTGCCGGGCGAGCTCGAGATGCACCGCACGCTCGGCCTGGTGCCGTTCTACGTGCTCGGCCTGGTGCTCAAGCCGGAGCACTTCGAGACGCTGAAGCGCCCGATGGCCCGGGTGCTGGGCGGGATCACGCTCGCCCTGGCACTCGCCTTCACGTACTTCGTCGCCGACCGCCACATGACGACCGAGTGGATGTACTGGCGCAAGGGCAACGCCGACATGCACGTGAACAACCTCGTCGGCTCGGGGATGCGCCTCGGTCTCCTGGTGGCGGCGGGCATCCTCGTGATCGCGTTCCTCACGATGGTGCCCGCGCGCCAGACCTGGTTCACCAACCTGGGCGCGGCCACGCTGTACGCCTACCTGCTGCACGGCTTCGCCACGAAGCTGATGGAGTACATGGGCTGGTACGACATGCCGTTCCTGCACACGCTGCCCGGCGTGGCCGTGACGGCGGCGACCGGCGCGGTGTTCGCGACGATCTTGTGCACTCCGCCGGTGCGCTGGCTCATGCACTGGGCGTTGGAGCCGGACATGTCGTGGGCGTTCGTCCCGCTGCGTCGTCCGAAGAGCGTGTGAGCACCAGCTCGGCCCAGCGGTCGCAGACGAGGTCGAGGGCGTAGGACCGCCGCACCTCCTCGCGTGCCCGCGCCCGCTCCGCCTCCCAGCGGCCCTCGGCGACGACCGCCGCGATCGCGTCGGCCATCGCGGCCGGGTCGTCGTGGATCCAGCGCCGGTCATAGATCCGGTCCGAGCCCTCCCAGGGCAGCAGCGCCGGCACCGCGCCCGAGGCCATGCCCTCGGCCGGCGCCAGGTGGAAGCTCTCGTCGTCGCTGGTGGACAGCACGAAGCCGACCCGTCGCAGCCAGGAGGCCACGTCGGGCCCGGCCGGGTCGAACACCACGCCCGGGGCGAGCAGCGGCGAGCGGCGGATCCGGCGGAACAGCGCCTCGAACCTCTCGCGTTCCTCGCTGCGATTCCAGATCCACGGCAGATCCCAGGGCAGCTTGGACTTGATGAAGAGCGTGAACCTCGGATCGTCGCGCCGCAGGCGTTCGAGCACGTCGACGGCCAGGTCGAGCCGCTTGCGCCACGGCGCGAGGCCGATGAGGCCCAGGTGGTGCTCGGCGCCCGGCAGCTTGGCCCGGCCGAACTGCGCGTCGTCCACCCAGTTGGGGATGACGGTGACCTTGCCGGCGGGCCAGCCCGTCATCTTGCGGGTCAGGTCGGCGTAGTGCGGGCTGACGCACACCACCTGGTCGACCGCGTCGATGTCGAGGCGGCCCGGCCACGCGCCGTACAGCTCGAAGCGGTGCAGCCGGACGATGATCCGCTGGTCCGGCCGCCCGTGCTTCTTGAGCCACTCGCTGTACCAGATGGCGTTCGGCCCGCACCACTCGCAGACCACGACGTCCGCCCACGCGGCCAGCTCGCGGCTGACCTCCGGGTCGTGCTTGCCGAGCGCCGGCCACCGGTCGACCCGCACCTCCACGTTCGGCAGGGAGCGCAGGTGGTCGAGCAGCCGGGTGAAGAACTTCAGGTCGTGCCCGGCGACCACGACCTTCGTACGGCCCGCGCCCTCCGGGGCGGGCGGGAAGGCCGTGCGCAGGTAGCCGCGGAGCCGGTCGGCCGCGGCGCGGAGCGTGAACTCGCGGGCGGCCTTCAGGCAGCGGTCGCGCGCCGCGGTGTACGTCGCGGGCTCGGACGCCGCGGCGAGGACGTCGACCACCTCGTCCTCGGTGTTCGCGAAGAGCGGGTAGTCCGGGCCGAGGAGGTTCTCGTGCATCGGGGTGCGGTTGAGCACGACCGGCACACCGAGGCCGCCCATCTCCAGGACCTTCGTGGACAGTTCGAGGCTGGCGTCCAGGTCCGGGTGCCGCCAGGACAGTCCGATGTCGCAGGTGGAGGTCACCCGCATGGCCTCGGCGCGGGGATGACCGCCGTGCCAGACCAGGCCGGGGGTGGACTCCAGCGCCACGCGCATCCGGCGGGAGAACCCCGGGTCGGTACGGTCGTTGTGGATCTTGTCGCCGACCATGTGCAGCTCGGCCTCGACGCCGCGCGCGGCCAGGCGCCGGGGCAGCGCGGTCATCTCGTAGGTGTTCCACCGGGGCGCGAACTTGCCGGTGTAGACGAGCTTCAGCGGCCGACCGGGCGTGCGTCCCGGCGTGGGCTCCAGGCCCTCGGGCAGCACGACGACCGGCGGGAACAGTACGCACTTGCCGGCCGCCTTGTGCAGCATGCCTTCGAGGAAGCAGCGCAGTTCCTCGGTCTGGCACAGCAGGAAGCGCGACGCCCGGGCGACGGCGGCCAGCTCGCCGCGGACGCCCTTGTTCGCCGGGGCCGCCATCTCGGCGGCGTTCTGCGGCACGTCGGTCAGGTAGGTCCACAGCCGTCCGGCCAACGGCGTCGCGGTGACGCGCACCGCGAGCCGTCGCCCGCGCACGACGATGAGGTCGTACGGCTCGGCGGCGTCGAGCTCGGTGAGCAGCCGGGCGGCGGCCTCGACCGTCAGCGGGCCGGTGGCGTCCTCGGGCCGGCGCCGTACGGTCACTCCGGGGAGCCGCTCCAGCGGGGCCACGAGGCGGTCCGTGCGCACCGGCGCCTTGAGCACGAGGGTGACCTCGACGTCCGCCTCGCGCAGCGCCTGCACCATCGCCTGGGCCCAGATCGCCGACCCGTCGATGATGTTGAGGTCCACGTCGCCGTACACGAGAGCGCGCACGCGATTTCCTTTCGCGGTGGTGGTGGTGACAGTCATCCCAGATCGAGGCTGAAGCGAGCGTGAAGACCGGCGAGCGCCTCATCCAGGGGCGCGTCGGTCCTGAGCGTGGCGTCCCAGCCGAGCCCGGCCAATCCCGGGGCGGAACCGAGCAGCACGAGCGGGCGGCCCCGGCTCCGCGCGACGTCCATCAGGCCCAGCAGGGCGCGCTCGCGGTCCGGAACGCCCGGGACGCCCAGGTAGGCCCACGGCCCGCCGGGCGCGCCCGCGGCGGCGTCCACGAGCACCAGGTCGACGTCGGCGGTGTCGAGGATCAGGGCGGCGTCGTGCGGCATCAGCGGGACGACGTGGGCCGTACGGCCCAGCTCCTCGGCGGCGGCCCGGCCGAGCACCCCGGCCACGGCCAGGCCCGTCGCGGGCGAGCCGACGATCAGCCGGTCCTCGTCACGGGCGCTGAACATCGGGCGCTCGCGAGCGTCGACCGACGTGACGACGTTGGGCGTGCCGCGGTGCCGCCACATGCGGTACAGCTCGCGCGGCAGCCGTACGACGCCCTTGCCGGGCCTGCGTGCCGCGTCGGTCACGGCGCGGCCGACCCGCAGCGACGTCGAGGCCTCCAGCGCCGCGACCCGCGCCTCCAGGATGCGCACCCGGGCCTCACGGTCGGCCAGCGCCGCCTTGAGCCGGGACACCTGCCGGTCAGCCATCGAGCAGTCCCTTCGAGAGGCGTCCTTCCGCGAGCCGGGCGGTTCGCGCCCCGGCGTCCCGCTCAGCCATCGAGCCATCCCTCCGTGATCCGTGCGATGCGCGGGCCCGCCTTGCCGTCCCACAGCGGCGGGACCTCACGCTCGCCGGCCGGCGCGGTCAGCGCCTGCTCGACCGCGGGCACGAGTTCGTCGGGGGTGACGAGACGGTTCGTGCCGTGGGTGATGGTGATCGGCCGCTCGGTGTTGGGCCGTACGGTCAGGCACGGCACGCCGAGGATGGTGGTCTCCTCCTGGACGCCGCCGGAGTCGGTGACGGCGGCCGCGGCTCCGCGCACGGCCGCGACGAAGTCGACGTAGCCGAGCGGTTCCAGCAGCGTCACGCGCGGGTGGTCGTCCAGCCCGGCCTCGGTGAGCACCCTGCGCCCGCGCGGGTGCACCGGCATGACCACGTCGGCCAGGTCGGCGATCTCGTGCAGCCGCTTGACCAGCCCGGCGGCGACCTGCGGGTCGTCGACGTTCGCCGGCCGGTGCAGGGTCGCGACGATGTAGCGCTCCGGCAGGCCGTGGGCGGCGCGCACCGCCTCGGTGTCGAAGGAGTCCAGGTGCGCGAGCAGCGTGTCGATCATCGGGTTGCCCACGAAGTGCACCCGGCCGACGTCCACGCCCTCGGCGGCGAGGTGCCCGACGGCCTCGGGACTGGTGACGAACAGCAGGGTCGAGAGCTGGTCGACCAGCCGCCGGTTGACCTCCTCGGGCATGGTCAGGTCGAAGCTGCGCAGCCCGGCCTCGACATGGGCGACCGGGATGTGCAGCTTGGCCGCGACCAGCGCGGCGGCGATGGTGGAGTTCACGTCGCCGTACACCATGACGAGCTCGGGTGAACGCTCGATGAACTCCTTCTCCAGCGCCACCATGATCGCCGCGGTCTGCGCGGCGTGGCTGCCCGAGCCCACCCCGAGGTTGACGTCCGGCTCGGGCAGGCCGAGCTCGCGGAAGAAGACCTCCGACATGCGTTCGTCGTAGTGCTGGCCGGTGTGGATCACTCTCTGGTCGTGCAGGGCGGCGATGACGGGTGCGGCCTTGACGAAGTTCGGCCGGGCGCCGAGAACGTGCGCGATCACGTTTGCCTCTCGTTCATTGAAGGTGCTTAGCCTCGCCCGCCATGCAGGTGGCCAAGATGATCTTTTTCTCCGCTGTGCTGGCCTGGCGGCACGCGCGCGACGACCCGCGGCGTGCACTCCGGCTCGCCGTACGCCTGGCGCTGCGCGTCGTTCCGGGAGGGGCACGCCCCCACCTGACGAAGTGGGCGATGCCAACCCCGAAGTCGAACGAGACCAGCGCCCTCCGAGAACTCGTCGAGGCCCTTGAGCCCGCCGCTCCGCCGCGGCCCGCCGCAAGTGGTGTGAGGGGACCCCTCACCCGCCCAGAGCAAGGTCAGGGGGCCCCTCACAGGCCAGAGTCCTCCGCGCCTCGCGGCTCCGGGCTCCGCGACCCGGCGTGCGTGCTGCACTTCGTCACGAACGCGCTGCCGGCCACCCAGGCCGGGTACACCGTGCGGACGCAGCGGATCGTCGTGGCCCAGCGGGAGCTGGGTCTGGACCCGCACGTCGTGACGCGGCTCGGGCATCCGCTCGCTCAGGGGATCGGCGACGCTCGGGCCGAGGTCGCCGTGGACGGCATCCCCTACCACCGCCTGCTGCCCTGGCTGCCGGCGCGCGGGCCGGTGCGGGAGATCCGCAAGGCCGCCGACCTGGCCGGACACCTCGTGGAGCGGCTCCGCCCGTCCGTGCTGCACGCGGCGAGCAACCACCTGAACGCGGCCGTCGCGCTGGAGCTGCGCGACCGGTACGGCGTGCCGGTGGCGTACGAGGTGCGCGGCTTCCTGGAGGACTCCTGGCTGTCGCGCGACCCGGCGCGTACCGAAAACGATGAGTTCTACCGGCTCACCCGCGAGGTCGAGACGGCCCGCATGCGCGCGGCCGACCTGGTCGTCACCCTCGGCGAGGCCATGCGCGAGGAGATCGAGAGCCGCGGCGTCGACAACGTGCTCGTCGTGCCGAACGCCGTCGACGACTCGTTCCTGGAACCCCTTCCGGACGGTGCGAAGCTCCGCGCGGAGCTCGGCATCGCGCCCGGTGCCGTCGTGGTCGGGCTGACCTCGACGTTCTACGGCTTCGAGGGCATCGCCACGCTCATCGAGGCCGCCGCCCTGCGCCGCGACTTCACCCTGCTGCTCGTGGGCGACGGGCCGGAGCGCCCGGCCCTGGAGCGCCGCGCGGCCGAGCTGGGCGTCCCGGCGATCTTCACCGGCCGGGTGCCGGTCGATCAGGTGCGTCGGTATCAAGCCGTCCTCGATGTGTTCGCGGTCCCGCGTACCGCGGACCGTGTGTGCCGGCTGGTGACTCCGCTGAAGCCCTTGGAGGCGATGGCAGGAGCTATCCCGGTAATAGCAAGTGATGTCAGAGCACTTCGCGAAATCATCGAACCGGGCGTGACCGGCACGTTAACAGTTCCGGAAGACCCGGAAGCATGGGCGAATTGCCTGGACCAGCTCATTTACAGTCCGAAGACACGCGGCGAAATCGGACAAGCCGGTCGAGAGTGGGTCGCCCAATATCGCACCTGGCGAGCCGTGACGGCTCGATATCTCGATCGCTACCGGGAAATCGCCTCCACAGCATCGTGAAGGGAGCCACCGGATGGACCTGGTGGTCATCGGACTCGGATACGTCGGCCTCCCGCTCGTGCGGGAAGCCTGCCGCGCCGGGCTCAGGGTCGGCGGGCTGGACCTCGACGCGCGCGTCGTGGCAGGGCTCAAGGCGGGGCTCTCCCACGTCGACGACGTCAGCCCGGCCGAGGTCGAGGAGATGCTCGCGGCGGGCTTCACCCCCAGCCGGGACGAGTCGGTCCTCGAAGGCGTGCGCACGGTCGTGATCTGCGTGCCCACGCCCCTGTCGGCCGACGGCGGCCCGGATCTGACGGCCGTGCAGAAGGCGGCGCAGACGGTCGCGCGGCACCTGGAGCCGGGCATGCTCGTCGTGCTGGAGTCGACGACCTACCCGGGCACGACCGAGGAGGTCGTCGCGCCGATCCTGCAGGAGTCCGGCCTGAAGGCGGGCGAGGAGTTCCACCTGGCCTTCTCGCCGGAGCGCATCGACCCGGGCAACCCGGTGTACGGGGTCAAGAACACCCCCAAGATCGTCGGCGGCATGACCCCGGGCTGCGCCCAGGCGGCCGCCGGGTTCTACGGCAAGTTCGTCGAGCAGGTCGTGCAGGCCAAGGGCACGCGCGAGGCCGAGATGGCCAAGCTGCTGGAGAACACCTACCGGCACGTCAACATCGCGCTGGTCAACGAGATGGCGGTGTTCTGCCACGAGCTCGGCATCGACCTGTGGGACGCGATCGGGTGCGCGTCGACCAAGCCGTTCGGGTTCCAGGCGTTCTACCCGGGACCCGGCGTCGGCGGCCACTGCATCCCGATCGACCCGAACTACCTGTCGTACAAGGTGCGTTCGCTCGGCTACCCGTTCCGCTTCGTCGAGCTCGCCCAGGAGATCAACGACCGGATGCCGCGGTACGTGGTCGAGCGGGCGCAGGCCCTGCTCAACCGCGAGGGCCGGGCGATGAAGAACGCCAAGGTCCTGCTGCTCGGCGTGACGTACAAGGCCGACATCGCCGACCAGCGCGAGTCGCCGGCGCGCCCGGTCGCGCGGCGGCTGCGGAAGATGGGCGCGGACCTGACCTTCCACGACCCGCACGTGGAGGACTGGGAGGTCGACGGCGTCGCGGTGCCGCGCGCCCGCGTGCTGTACACGGCGCTGGCCGAGGCCGACCTCGTCGTCGTCCTCACGAACCACGCCGAGTACGACGCCGACACGCTGACCCGGCACGCGCGCCTGCTGTTCGACACCCGTGGCCGTACGCGAATGGCGGACGAGTCGGCCGCCGAACGCGTTGAATTGCTGTGATGGTCGCGCCGAATTCACCGAATGTTCTCCTTCCTACAAGAGACTCGCGGTGAAGTGAAATCAATGCGTGTTTTCGTCTGTACGGTCGTGCACCATCCGGAGGACGCGCGAATTCTGCACCGGCAGATTCGAGCATTGCTCGACGCGGGTCACCAGATCACTTACATGGCGCCTTTCCGCGCGTGCAATGTCACGCCCTGGCCGGAGATCACTCCGGTGGACGTGCCGCGGGCGACCGGCCGCCGCCGGCTGCACGCGCTGCGGATGGCTCGGCGCGTGCTGCGCGAACGCGGCGCGGAGGCCGACCTCGTCCTGCTGCACGATCCGGAGCTGCTGCTCGCGGTGCCGCGTCGTCTGCGCTCACGCACCGTCTGGGACGTCCACGAGGACACCGCGGCGGCCCTGGGTGCGAAGGGCTGGCTGCCGGCGCCGATGCGGATACCGCTGCGGTTCGCCGTACGGCGGCTGGAGCGGCGCGCGGAGCGCCGGATGAAGCTGCTGCTGGCCGAGGAGGGGTACCGCACGCGGTTCCGCCGGACCCATCTCGTCGTGCCGAACACCACGAACGTCCCGGACGTCCCGCCCGCGCCTCCGGGTGACGAGCGGGTGGTCTACGTCGGGCAGCTCTCGATGGCCCGCGGCGCCGCCGACCTGATCGAACTCGCGCGGATCCTCCAGTCCGACGGGATCACGCTGGAGCTCATCGGCGCGGCCGACGCCGGTGTACGGCCGCTGCTGCGCGAGGCGCAGCGGACGGGCCTGCTGCGGTGGTACGGCTTCGTGCCGAACGACCGGGCGCTGCGCATGGCCGAGGGCGCCATCGCGGGGCTCGCGCTGCTGCACGACTCGCCGAACTACCGGCACTCGATGCCGACCAAGGTCGTGGAGTACATGGCGCGGGGCCTGCCGGTCATCACCACGCCCAACCCGATCGCCGCGGAGATCGTCACCCAGGGCGGTTGCGGCCTGGTCGTGCCGTTCGAGGATCCGGCGGCCACGGCGGCGGCGGTCCGGCGGCTGCGCGACGACGCCGCGCTGCGGCTGGAGATGGGCAAGCGCGGGCACGAGGCGGCGCGCGCCCGCTTCCACTGGCCCGAGCAGGCACGCCTGTTCGTCGCCCAGCTCGAGGACTGGGCCTCCGCGAGAGCCTGACCCAGGCGCTTGGGGATCAGGCGGAGGCGCGCAGCCGGGTGGCGATCAGCGTGGCCAGTTGTGTGGCCCGGTTCGGCACGTTGGCGGTGACCGTCACGATCGTGCGACCCACCTGCATCACCACCGTCCCCGACGGTGCGCCCAGCCCGTACGCGGCGTCGCCGGCCTTCACCGGGTCGCGGGCGCCGCTCTGCGTGTCGCGGGCCGCCCCGAACAGAGCCGAGGCCGTCTTCGCGTCGGCCGCGACCCACTGGACCGTGACCGAGAGGGTGGCCGCCTCGCGCTCCGGGCCGTCCGACGTCCGGTGCTTCTGGTGGCGGAGGCGGTAGGTGCACCCGGCCCGCAGACGGACGCCCTCGACCTGGACCGTGGTCGGCTCCGGCGTGTATCCGCGCGGCAGGTCGTGCTTGGTCAGCAGGGAGCACGCGTCGGGCCAGTCGCGGGCCGGCACCCCGGCCAGCTCCGGCGGCCCCGCCCCGCGGACCCCGCCGCGCAGGGCGACCAGCCGCGCCGCGCCGAAGGGACGTGGACGCGCGGTCGGCACGGCCACGTACAGCAGTCCGCCGCCGGCGGCGAGCCAGGGCCGTACGCCGTCCAGGCCCGGGCGGGTCACCAGCGGCGCGGGCACCGTGGTGCCGGCGCCCGTGGCCGGGTCGATCACGTCGATCCCGGCGGGCAGCAGCGGGTCGGCGAGCCGGGAGCGCAGGCCGTACAGCAGGCCGCCCGACACCGACAGCGCGGTGTACCCGGACATGTCGCGGCGCCAGGACAGCGATCCGGAATCGATGTCGATCGACTCCAGCCTCCGTGTCTCGGTGCCGTTCTCCGGCCCGCGGGCCAGGTCGTAGGCGATGAACAGGCGCCCGCCGTTCGTCACGGCCGGGCACATGTCGCGGCAGACGCTCTCGCCCCGGCGGACGAGGAACTCCCGGCCGTTCCGGTCGTAGGCGTGCAGGCCGGTGCCGTCGAAGACGACGGTCACGTTACCGCTGACCGACACCGCGGGATGCGCGGCGCTCGTCGTGAACAGGGTGCGCCCGGTACGCGGATCGATCGCCAGCGTGCGGTCGCGCGCGCCGCAGTCGAGGCCGAACGCGGCAACGCCGTCGCTGGCCGCCGAGCCGTACGGGACGGCCTCGGGCAGCAGGCAGCCGTGCGCGAGGCGCTTGCTCCACACGCGCCGGCCGGTCGCCGCCGCGCGGCCGTACAGCGTGTGCCGGCCGTCCTCGGTGACGATGACCACTCCGTAGCCGGCCGGCCAGCGCAGCGTGCTGCGTTCGGTCGCGGCCGGCACGTCGCCGCGCTGGCGCCAGAGCAGCGTGCCGCTGACCGCGTCGAGGCCGACCATGAGGCGGTTGCCGCGGTGGCCGGTGCGCTCGAGGTACGCGACGAGCACGTGACCGGTGCGCGCCCACCCGAGCAGGGACCACTGCCCGCGGTAGTAGTGCCAGCGCTCGCGGCCGGTGCGCGCGTCGCGGACGGTCAGGCCGTGGCCGGACACGACGACGAGCTCGCCCTCCATGACCGTGTAGGCGACCCGGTCGTAGGCGGGCAGCTCGCTGTCGGCCACCGGAGTGCTGAGCTGCCAGCTCACGGTGACCGGACCGGGCGGAGGACCCAGGTCGGCGAGCGGCGGGCGCGGGGCATGGGTCACGGTGCGGTTCACCTGCCACCACTCCGCCTGGAGGATGAGCCGGTCGGCGAGGATCACGCCGCAGACGACGGTGACCAAGGTCACGAGAACCCCTGGCACGGCGCGCCAACGGCTCCGTGCGAACTCGACCGTGATCACCTCCAGAATCCGGGACTGCCGAGCGTACGGGGTTTGGACGCCTGCCACCGATGATGGCGGCATGACGGCACCGGTCAAGGCGTTTCCGCCGCACCGGACCGGGGTCGTAGGGGGTCGCGCCGCCTCGCGGCCCCGCGCAGGAGACGCTTGGGCGACGTAAAACGTTGATCAAGTAACCGAATTCTCAGGTGACTGTTACGTAGCCTTCACATAACTCGTCTGTCGTTTTTTACCGGATATCTGGCGCTATCCTCGCTTGCACCTATCAGACAGAGGACGGACCCAAGTTGTACAACGTCGCAGTCGTCCTGGCAGGTGGCACGGGGCAGCGGATGGGGCTCGAGATCCCCAAGCAGCTCGTCAAGATCGCCGGCAAGCCGATCATGCAGCACACGCTGCAGGTCTTCCAGAGTGCCCCGCAGATCGACGAGATCATCGTCGCCATGACCCCCGGCTTCACCACCGAGGCCGAGGCCATCGTCGCCTCCTCCGGATGTACGAAGGTGTCCCGCGTCATCGAGGGCGGCGCCACGCGTACCGAGACCACCATGCGCGCGATCGAGGTGGTCGGCGCGACCTCACCCGAGGCCAACGTCCTCTTCCACGACGCCGTGCGGCCGTTCATCGACCACCGCGTCATCGAGGACTGCGTCACGGCTCTGGAACGGTACGAAGCCGTCGACGTGGCGATTCCCTCGGCCGACACCATCATCAGGGTGGACGACTACGGCGGTACGGTCATCAAGGACGTGCCCCGCCGCGACCTGCTCCGGCGCGGGCAGACGCCGCAGTGCTTCCGCCTGTCGACGATCCGCGACGCCTACGCGCTGGCGCTCGCCGACCCGGACTTCACCGGCGGGAAGGTCACCGCGACCGACGACTGCAGCGTCGTCCTCCGCTACCTGCCCGACGTGCCGATCGTCGTCGTGCCCGGCAGCGAGCAGAACATGAAGGTCACCCACCCGGTCGACGTGTTCCTCGCCGACAAGCTGTTCCAGCTGTCCTCCCAGGCGCCGCCACCGTCGCCGGAGGACGACGGCGGCTACGAGAGCCGCCTGACCGGCAAGACGGTCGTCATCTTCGGCGGCAGCCAGGGCATCGGGGCCGACATCGCCGAGCTGACCCGCTCCTTCGGCGCGAAGGTGTACTCCTTCTCGCGCTCGGAGACCGGGACGCACGTGGAGAACCCGCAGGACATCGAGAACGCCCTCGCCAAGGCGTACGGTGAGACCGGCCGCATCGACTACGTCGTCAACACCGCGGGCGTGCTGCACACCGGGCGCCTCGACGAGGTCGACGACGCGATCATCGACGAGTCGCTGCGGATCAACTACCTCGGCCCGCTGCGGGTCGCGCGGGCGGCCATCGGCTACCTCCGCGAGACCAAGGGACAGCTGCTGCTCTACACCTCCAGCAGCTACACGAGGGGCCGCGCCGGCTACAGCCTCTACTCCTCGGCCAAGGCGGCCACCGTCAACCTGACCCAGGCGCTGGCCGACGAGTGGGCCGACGACGGGGTACGCGTCAACTGCATCAACCCCGAGCGGACCGCCACACCGATGCGGACGCGAGCGTTCGGGCAGGAGCCACCCGGCACGCTGCTGTCCTCCCGCGACGTGGCGATGACCTCGATCGACGTGCTCATCTCCGGGCTGACCGGCCACACCGTCGACATCCGCCGCCACGACCCGACGGCGGTCGCCCGATGACTCATCGGTTTGTACGGGCCGCGGCGGGCCCCGCGCTCGTCCTGTCCTATCCCGCGACGGTCGTGGCCGCGCTGTGGCCGAGCGCCTGGGCCTTCGTCGTCACGGCGCTGATCGCCTACGTCGCCGACGCGGTCGCCTCGCGCGGGGAACTCCCCGTCACCGAGCGGCTCGCCCAGGCCCACACCGGCGTGACGGTGCGGTTCCTCATCCGCGAGCTCGCCGTGCTCCTGCTGCTGGTGCGCCAGGGACACGCGGGCGACACCGTCTTCGCCGTCCTGGCGCTGGGCCTGCTCGGCCTGCACGCGCTGCGCGGGGCGTACTCCGCGCTCACCCTCTACGTCATCCGCCGCCGGCGGCTCCCCGTCGTCACGCGCGGCATCGACCTCACCGGGCTGCGCATCCCGGACGCGCCGAGCCCGCAGCTCACCACCCGGCACTCGCGCACGATGCTGCACCTCGACGTGCTGCCGGTCCTGCTCGCCGGGCTCTTCGGCCTGCGGGGCGGGGCGAGCGGCCTGGCCGCGACGTACGTCCTCGGCCTCGTCGCCTTCGCTGTCATGGCGCGGCACGCCGCACGCAACCGCCACCTCGGCGACGAGAACCGGGTCTTCGACCTGGTCAACCAGCGGCTGGCGGAGCTGCGGCCGGAGGTCGCGCTGTACTTCTCCGGCTCGCCCGACTCCGCATACCAGGCCAACATGTGGCTCTCGACGGTGGACGAGCTCGACCGCCGGGCAGTGATCATCCTGCGCGAGCGCCCCATGGTGCCGCTGCTGGGCCGGACGAAGACGCCGGTGCTGTGCGTGCCGAAGGCGATGGACCTCGTGCGGCTCGACCTGTCCTCGATCCGCACCGCGCTGTACCCGGCCAACGTCGGCAAGAACCTCCACATGCTGCGGATGTCCGGCATCCGGTCGGCCTTCATCAACCATGGCGACAGCGACAAGCCGGCGAGCTTCAACCCGTTCGCCCGCGCGTACGACGAGGTCTGGGTGGCCGGGCCGGCCGGGCGCGAGCGGTACCTGACCATGCGCACCGGCGTACGGGACGAGGACATCGTCGAGGTCGGCCGGCCGCAGCTCGCGCCGATCGACACCAGCGGCGTCACCCCGGACCCGATGTTCACCGTCCTGTACGCGCCCACCTGGGAGGGCTGGTCGGACGACCTGGCGCACAGCTCGGTCGCGACGATGGGGCCGGCGATCGTCCGGGCGCTGCTCGAGCACGCGCCGCAGGTCCGGGTGCTCTACAAGCCGCACCCGCTCACCGGCACCCGCGACCCGAAGGCGATCCAGCGTCACAACGAGATCGTCGCGATGATCGAGCGGGCCAACGCGGGACGCCCGGCGAGCGGCGGCGAGCACGCCGACCGGCTCAAGACGCTGACCCGGCGCCTGGACGCCCTCGCCGGGGACGAGACCGCCGGCGACGAGGCCCAGCTCACGCGGGACAGCGCCGCGGCCGGCGCGTCGGACGACCGGCGCGAGGTCGAGGAGGCGTGGACCGCGGCGTACTGGCAGGCCGGCGGCCCGGTGCGGCACCGCGTCATCACCGGCCCGCGGCCGCACGTGTACGACTGCTTCAACCACGCCGACCTGCTCATCACCGACATCTCCAGCGTGGCGGGCGACTTCATCGTCAGCGGCAAGCCGTACGCGGTGACGAACGTCAAGGGGCTGAGCGACGAGGAGTTCCGGGAGCTGTTCCCGACCGCGGCCCTCGCGGCGTACCTCATCGGTCCCGGCTGCACCGAGCTCGGGCAGATCCTGGCGTACGCCCAGGGCGAGGGCCCCGACCCGCTCACCGAGCGGCGGCGCGAGCTGCGCGCTCACCTGCTCGGACCCGACGGCCTCGACTCCGCCAAGCGGTTCGACGCGGCCGTCTCCGCGCTCGCCGCCAAGTCCCTCACCCGCACCGACGACGATCGGCCAGCAGCGTGAACCCGTCACAGCTCCTCTCCAAGATCGGCCGCCGCTTCGGAGGCGACGCCGCCGGACCCGTCATCGCCGGCGGCCTCGTCCTGTCGTACGCCCTGCTCGTCGTCGCCGCCGTGTGGCCGAGCGCGCTGTTCGTCGCCGTGTTCGCGGTGACCGGCTACGTCACCGAGCCGCTGCTGACCCGTCGCGCGACGTACTTCAACGCCGCGCTGAGCCAGGTCGGCATCGGCCTGACGCTGCGCGCGACCATACGGGACGTGGCCGTGCTGGTCATGCTGGCCCGGTCGGCGACGCTGTCCGCCGGCTGGTTCGCCACGGCCGCGGGTGCGCTGGTGCTGCTGCACGTCCTGCGCACGGCCCACTCATCCCTCGCCGTCCTCGTCATCGAACGGCGCAAGCTCCCGGTGATCACCCGGGGCATCGACCTGACGCGGCTGCGCCTTCCCGCACCGCCGCCGGCGACGGTGCGGGAGCACCGGTCGATGATCTATCTCGACGTGCCGGTACTGGCGGGCGCCGTGCTCACGGTCTGGCTCGAGACCCCGGGACCGGTCGCCGCCGGGCTCGTGGTGGCGCTGGCGGCCGCCGTGGTCGCGCTCGTCCTCGCCGCCTGGCACGTCCGGCTGAACCGGCACCTGGCCGACCGTGAACGGATCCTGAAGGAGGTCGCCGAGGAGATCGCCGCGTACGGGCCGGAGGTGGTGCTGTACTTCTCCGGCGCCGACGACTGCGTGTACCAGGTCAACATGTGGCTGGAGACGTTCGACCGGCTGCCGCACAAGAAGATGATCATCATGCGGGAGCGGGGGAACATGCCGCTGCTCGGCCGCACCTCCTCGCCGGTCCTGTGCTTCCCCGGCGGCACCGAGATGATGAACTTCCCGATGCCGCCGACCACGCGCGTCGCGCTCTTCCCGGCCAACGCCGGCAAGAACATCCACATGCTGCGCCTGCCGGACATCGGCTGCGTGTTCATCGGCCACGGCGACAGCGACAAGGCGGCCAGCTTCAGCCCGTTCAGCAAGGTCTACGACGAGGTCTGGGTGGCCGGGCCGGCCGGGCGCGAGCGGTACCGGCGCAGCGACGCGGGCGTGCGCGACGACGAGATCGTCGAGGTCGGCCGGCCGCAGCTCGCGCCGATCGACACCACCGGCGTCACCCCGGACCCGATGTTCACCGTCCTGTACGCTCCGACCTGGGAGGGCTGGACCGGCGATCCGTACCACACCTCGGTCGCGGTGATGGGCGTCAAGCTGGTCCGCGCGCTGCTGGACCACGCGCCGCACGTCCGGCTGCTCTACAAGCCGCACCCGATGGCCGGCAAGAACGACCCCGCCGTACGCCGCGCCCACAACAAGATCGTCAGCATGATCGCCGAGGCGAACGCGGCCCGCGACGCGAGTGGTCAGTGGCCCGCCGACCCGGCCCGCTACGCCGCGGCCCGGCGCGACCTGGAGGTGCTGACCGCGAGGCTGACGGCACTGGGCCGGGAGTCGAGCCGCGCGGCCGACGAGGCGGAGGAGTCACGGCGCGCGGCCGAGCCGGACCTGGCGGGCGACGCCCTGTGGCGCGACACCGCGGCCCAGTGCGAGCAGGCGTACTGGGCGGCCGAGGGCTGGTGGCGCCACCGCGTGGTGACCGGCACGATCCCGCACCTGTACTCGTGCTTCAACCGGGCCGACCTGCTCATCACCGACATCTCGAGCGTCGTCGCCGACTTCATCGCGAGCGGCAAGCCGTACGCGGTGACGAACGGCGCGAACCTGCCGGACACGGAGTTCCGCACCCAGAACCCGAGCGCGTCGGCCGCCTACCTCATCCCCCGCGACTGCACGGGCCTGAGCGAGGTGCTGGCGGCCGTGGCGGCGGAGGGCCAGGACCCGATGGCCGACCGCAGACGGACCCTGAAGCACGACCTGCTGGGCGCGGACGAGCCGGACGCGATGACCCGCTTCACCGACGCCGTGAACGCCCTGGCCGCCAAGCGCACCCGCACCGCCCTGGAGGTCGCCGACTCGGCCTGAACACACCCCACCGCCCGAGCGGCACGACGAGCCCTGCAACGCGGTCAGTCAAAAAGCTCGCCGACCGACTCGGCCGTTGCCGCGCGGGCTATCCAAGTCTCAAGCTGTGTCTGGTCGTGACAGCCGTTGATGCGCTCCTTCTGCGTCTCTGTCAGGGTGAGGCCCCGGGCCTGCAGAACCATCACTACGGCCTTAGCCTCGCCCTTGGCTTCGCCTTTGGCTTCGGCGTTTCGGAAGGTGTCGCTGTAGAACTCAGATTCAGTCATCATGAGCGCCTCCAAGGCGTCGCGGGCGGCTTGGGGAACGACCGCGAGGACGCAGTCGACGTAGCGGCGGGCGAGCTGCCGGTCGGCGTCGGCGATGAGGTCGATACCGCTCGACGCTGCCTGCAACACTTTTCATACCCCGCGGGCCGCTGTGGTGGAACATCGCCGACAGCACGCCCATCAGCGGGTCGGCCAGGAAGTCCTTCGGGTCGGTCAGTGGGGGGACGTGGTCCGGTTGCAGGACCAGCGGAGTGAGGGTGTGGCCGGGGTGGCCGGTCTCGATCTTTTGGGCGCACCACTTGGCGACGCCGCGATCCGGGGCGATCACCAGAAGCATGGCGGGGCATCGCTCGCGGGCGCGGAGTGTGGCGATGTACAGCGGCCAGGTCCAGCGCTTGTCATTGTCCTCGCCGCGCTGGACCTCTACTACGACACCGAACCTGCCGGATCGAGTTCTAACAAGACGGCCGCGTCGCCGGTGTACTCGCTGGTCTTGAGGTCGGTGAAGGACTCCGAGCAGTGTGACGCTCCCCGGACATCCGGCAGGTCCACGCCGGCTGTGCTGACGAGGTCGGCCGCGAGCGTGGGGCGCCAGCGGAACAACTCGGCGAGGACGTCATGTTCTCGTGTCGGCATGATAGGGACACTATACGTAGTGAACATATTACGGAGGGTAAGTGAAAAAGTTCTAGAGGATTCCTGCAAAGAGATCCGTGCGCCACGAACTCCTAGGCTGCTGCGCCGGGGTCAGATGATCGGGGGACGGCCCAGGCGGGTCATGCGCCAGACCGTGCGCCACCTGATCGGGCGGCGGGGGCCCGCCGGTTTGCGCCAGCCCTCGCGGAAGCCGCCGAACCACGGGCGCAGCGACGACAGTTTCCGCTCGCGGAGCACCGTCATGCCGATCCAGACCGTCAGGTACGTCAGCGCGACCGGCCACGGGAGGTTGCGGCGGGCCAGCCACACGCGGTTGCGGGCGTTCAGCCGGTAGAACATCGCGTGGCGCGTCGGAGCGACCGCGGGGTGGAACATCACGCACTCCGCGTCGTACACGATGTGGTAGCCGGCGTTCAGCGCCTGCCAGGCGAGGTCGGTCTCCTCGTGGGCGTAGAAGAAGTCCTCCGGCAGCCCGCCGGCCGCGTCGAAGACCGCGCGGCGCACCGCGCAGGCGCCGCCCAGGAACGTCGTCACCTCCGACGAGCGCAGCGGGTCGCCCGCGCGCAGCCGGGGCACGTGCCGGCGCTCTCCCGGGCCGCCCTCCGGGTCGCGTACCCGGAACGACACGATGCCGAGCTTCGGGTCGGCGGTGAAGCGGTCGCGCAGGTACGCGCCCAGCTCCGTCGATTCGTACCAGCCGTCGTCGTCGAGGAACAGGATCACCTCGCCGGTGGAGGCCTCGACTCCGCGGTTGCGGCCCGCGGGGATGCCGACGTTCTCCGGGAGCCGCACGACGCGTACGGCGTCGCCCCAGGAGCCCGGCACGTCCGCGCCGTTGCCGACGAGGATGATCTCGACGTCGACGCCCTTCTGGCTCAGCGCGCTGTCGACGGCCTTCTTGAGCTCCACCGGGCGGTTGCCCATGGTGAGAACGACCACCGAGAGCTTCACTTGAGCCTCCGTGAGGCGACGACGCTGACGAAGTGCAGGCCCGTCTGGACCACGGCGACGACGGCGACCGCGACGGCGAGAACCCGGGTCGCGGTGAGGGTGTCGGTCACCTTGTCGACCACGGCGGCGGCCAGGATCAGCAGGGACAGTTCGACGGCGCCGATGATCCGGTGCAGCTTGAGCAGCGACACGGCCTCCCGGGCGAGGGCCAGGCCGGTGGACTCGGGCCGCAGCGCGCGGTCGCCGGTCGCCGGGTCGGCGGGCAGGCCGGACTTGGCGCGGGCCACCACGACGTTGTCGGTCTCGGCCTTGATCAGCGCGGCGCCGAGCGCGGCGAGCAGGCCCAGCTCGACGTACCCGCCGTTCTCCCAGGCGCCCTGGGCCCGTACGCCGAGGCCGGCCAGCAGCGCGACCTCGGACATGTAGTGCCCGATCCGGTCGAGGTAGACCCCGGTCACCGAGGTGCGCTTGCGGAACCGCGCGACCTCGCCGTCGGAGCAGTCGAGCAGGAGGTACGCCTGGATGAGCACGGCCCCGACGATCGCCCACACGAGGCCCGTGGTGCCGCCCGCGGAGACCGCGACGGCCGCGCCGCCGAGTATGCCGCAGGCGATCATCATGTAGGTGAGCTGATTCGGGCTGAACCCGATCCGGACGAACAGCCAGGTGAAGAGGGGCGAGATGTCGCGCATGTAGAGGCGACCCGCCCAGTGTTCCTCGTTGCGCCGGTTCTTCAGGCCGGGCGGCTGTCCGCCCGCCTTGACCTCAGCCAGCGAAGGTGCCGACATATTCGCGTACCGCTTTCAGCAGGGCACCTTCGTCCAAGGCGAGGTGCTCCAGGATGGTGTAACGACCCGGCCTGGTCTGGGGAGCGTAGGCCACCGCCTGGGCGAACTGCTCCGCGGTCAGACCGATGTCCTGGGGAGCCTTGGGCAACCCATGACGGTCGAGGCTCGCGACGATCTCGGTGAGGCGCTCGGTGCCCTCGCCCAGATGCGTCGCGCGCAGGTGGTAACAGAACGCCGCCCCGAGCCCGGCCAGCTCGCCGTGGTTGGCGGTGCCGGGGAACAGGGCGTCGATCGCGTGCAGGATTTCGTGGTCGCCGCCGCTCGCCGGCCGCGAGGACCCGGCGAACGACATCGCCATCCCCGACAGCACGAGCCCCTCGGCCAGCACCGTCAGGAACTCGTCCGACTCGATGGAGCGGGGCTGGTGGATGAGCGCCTCGCCGGCCGTACGGGCCAGGGTCAGGGCGAGCCGGTCGATGGGGTCGTTCTGCTCCCGGTTCGACAGGATCCAGTCCTCGACCGCGGAGAAGTTGCTCAGCACGTCGCCGATGCCGGCCCGTACGAGGCGTTCCGGCGCCGAGCGCACGTAGTCGAGGTCCACGATCATGGCGAGAGGCATCGTCACGCCGAACGACGCCTTGCCCTTCTCGTGCTCCAGGGAGGCGGTGGGCGAGCAGATGCCGTCGTGGGAGAGGTTGGTCGCGACGGACACCATCGGCATGCCGGCGAGGGTCGCGGCGTACTTCGTGGCGTCGATCGTACGGCCGCCGCCGATGCCGACGACCGCCTCGTACGACCCGCTCCGCAGCCGGGAGCCCAGGGCCATGGCCGCGTCGACGGACGCGCCCTCGACCTGGAACACCTCGCAGGCCGCCAGGCTCGGGCGTACGTGCTCGGCGATCTGGTCGCCCTGCCCCGGGCCGACCGCGATGGCGACGCGGCCCTCGGTCGCGATGCGCCGGTCCGCGAGCAGCTCACCGAGATGGGCGATCGCGCCCCGGCGTACGTCGATCGACAGCGGAGCCGGGAGCATCCGCGTGAGCAGGGGCATCAGTAAAGACCAGCGATCCGGCGGGCCTTCTCCAGGTCGTCGTGGTTGTCGACCTCGACCCAGTCGACGGCGCCGATCGGGGCGACCGCGATCTTGCCACCGCGGTTCACCAGCTCCTGGTAGCCGTCCTCGTAGTAGAGGTTCGGGTCGCGCTCCCAGGTCGCCTTGAGGGCGTCGGCGAGCGGCTCGGCGGCGGCCGGCTCCAGCAGCGTCGCGCCGATGTACTCGCCGTTCGCGCTCGCCGGGTCCATCAGCTTGGTGATGCGCTCCAGGTGCCCGTCGGCGCCGAGGATGACCTTCATCTCCTCGTCGGCGAGCTTCTTCACGTCGTCGATGGCGAGCAGGACGTCGGGGCCGCGGTTCTCCAGCAGGGTGCGCTCGACGCTCACCGGGTGGACGGTGTCGCCGTTCACCATGAGCACGCCCTCCTTGAAGTGCTCACGGGCGAGCCACATGGAGTAGGCGTTGTTCCACTCCTCGGCCTTGTCGTTGTGCACGAGGGTGATGTCGACGCCGTACCGGCTCTCGAGCCCGGCCTTGCGCTCCTCCACCGCGCCCGCCTGGTAGCCGACGACGATGACGACGTCGGTGAGCTCCACCTCGGCGAGGTTGCCGAGTGCGATGTCCAGGATCGTCGTCTCGCCGTCCACGGGCACCAGTGCCTTGGGGAGCGTGTCCGTGTAGGGGCGGAGCCGGCGTCCGGCACCGGCGGCGAGAACCATGCCGATCATCGAACGGCCTCCTCTGCTTGCTTCGCCTCGGCCTGCTCCGCCGCGGCTTCCTCTTCTTGCTGCTGCGCCGAGGTTCCCCCGGTGGTGTCTCCCTCGTTCTCGAGGTCGACCATGACGCCCTTGCCGGTGCCGGTGCGCGTCCAGGTGTAGACGCTCTCGATGCCGAACAGCAGCCCGAGATAGACGGCGAGCACCGCGATGACGATCGGGAGTACGCCGACGAGGGTGGCCACGGCCGCGATGAGCAGGCGGCCGTCCCAGCCCAGACCCGCGCGGAAGACCCACTTGGCGGGCCACAGGCGCTGGCGGGTGCGGTAGACGGTGTCGTAGTGGTGGTAGGCGAGTATGCCGATGAAGGCATACGTCAGCGGCTTGGAGACGTCGTGCGCGAAGCAGAGCGTCGCCAGGTAGCCGTACTCGATCGCGCGCATGATCGGCGGCACCAGCCAGTCGAGGCGCCCGCTGTGCGGGTGCGTCGAGGCCGGCCCGCACAGCAGCAGCGCCAGCACCGGCGCGAAGATCGCGGGACTGTCCTGGCCGTTGACGCCGGCGATCAGCAGGATGCCGGTGACGATGCCGGCGACGAGCAGCGGCAGCAGGGGCGGGAGCTGGCCGCCGCTGAGCCGGCCGAGCAGGTGGGAGACGGGGCCGTCGTCACGGTAGGCGACCAGCCGGTCGCCGTGGAACATGAACGCCTCGCTCCGAGCCGGCCGCTCCGTCCCCCCAGACGACATACCCCCGGGAAGCACTGTGCTCATTGGTCGCTCCCGCTCCTCACTCGCTCCGCGGCCGACCTCGTGCCTCGGCCGTCCACTCCGCTCGCTGCGGCACGCTCGCTCCGGCTCATCGGTCGCTCACTCCTCGCGTCGCAGTTGTGATGTCAGGCGTCAAGGCGGGCCGCCCTGGGCTGGGTCAGGGACCGGAGGAATCGGCCGCCGATGGTGTACGAGGCGGCGATGGCGCCCCAGGTGAGCAGCGCGATGAACGTCACCTTGGCGTTGAAGATCGCCGCGGTGAGGGCGATCAGCGCGAACCGCTCGCCGATCGGCAGCACGATGATCTTCTTGAACCAGTGGAAGATCCGGACCTTCTCCGACCGGCCGGACAGCCACACCGCCAGGTGGCCCAGGCCGCCGCCCTTGGGACGGCTCTTCGTCGGCTCGGGCTCGTCGAGCGCCTTGTCGTCGGGCATCTCCAGGGCCAGCACCGGGATCGGCTCGGGCGGCTTGCGGCGCTTGGAGGCGCCGAACGCGAAGTCGACCATGTGCCGGCACGTCTGCACGGTCAGCGCGGCGACCGCCAGGTACCAGACGTCGCCGCCGTGCACCGAGCTGCCCACCGCGGCGGCGGACGAACCGACCGCCAGCCCGGCGAAGACGGTGTACTCCTTCGCGCGGTCGAAGGTCGCGTCGAGCCACGCGCCCAGCGTGCTGAACTGCCGGGTGTAGCGGGCCAGCTGCCCGTCCACGCAGTCGAAGACGAACGCGAAGTAGAGGCACACCGCGCCGAGGAGCATGCCCCAGCGGTGTCCGGTGGCGAACCAGGCGGCGGCCACCACCGAGATCCCCATCGAGATCGCGGTGACGCCGTTGGGCGTCCAGCGGCGCTTGGCGCACCAGCGGGCGATGTAACGCGAGTAGGTGCTGACCGCGTAGGTCGTGAAGAAGCCGTCGTTGTTCTTGACCGCCGCGTTGAGCCGCACCCGGTCCTCGTCGACGGCGTCGACGGCCTGCTGGGCCGCGGCGGCCTGCTCCTGGTCGAGGACGCGCTCGCAGACGAGCTCGCGGCTGCCGCGGGCGGTGACCTTCACGCCGGAGCGGACCAGGCCGGTGACCAGCAGGGCCGGCGCGTCGTCGCCGGTGACCGGCGTGCTGGCCAGGACCGGAGGCAGCCCGGTGTTCTGCGCCTCGGCCTCCTCCTGGACCCCGGCCTCGGTCTCGTCCGGGCCGCTCCACAGGATGCGCACCGGGCTGATCTCGGTGAGGCCGTCGGGCGTGTCGACGAGCTCGGCGAACCGCTCGGCCACCGCGGCGAGGGTGCCGGTCTCCTCCTCGCCCACGCGCAGCACGCCGCGGAAGAGGGCGTTCGGGTCGGTCACCTGGTGGAAGCGGGTGCCCGCGGAGGAGATCCGGCCGCGCCGGATCTTCAGGACGGGGCGGGTGGGCGCGTCGCCGATGGGCCGTACTCTGGTGGCGGAGGCCGACGCGGGGGCCTTGGAGTTGAACACGAGGCGGGCGAACACCTCGCGGTGCGCCACGACGTCACCGTGCATGACCAGCATCGGCTCGGTGGCTTCGCGGGCCACGCGCGCGATCTCTCGCAGGTCCTCGGCGAGCCCCTTGGACTCGATCACTTCACAGCCGAGGTCGCGGAGCTCGGCTGCGGTGTCGGGACGGGTGATCACACGGCGGTCGCCCACGTCGAGGGACTTGAGTTGCTCGAGCAGGCGGCCGATCACAGTGCCGCCGCGGAGCGCGAGGCCGGCCGTCGGCGAGGACTCAGGCGCGACGGTCTCCGTCGCGACTACCACTGCCAACGTCATCGGCGCCCTCCGAACGTCATGTCAGGCAGTCCTTCAGGTGTTGGGGGTCATCTCCGGCGAACGCCGCGAGATACGAGCGCCGACCATACCGCGACCGTAACCTTGCCGCCGCTCTCGCGTGAACATCCGTTCGTCCGCCGGACGGATGGATGGAGAGTCCCCATAGGTTACCGTCGCTCGCGACCGCTGTTCCGTAGGCGCGGACAGTAGAGTGAATGCCTCATGACGCCCATGACGACGACGGCCGTGATCCTGGCCGGTGGGACGGGCCGCAGGCTCGGCCTCGAGGCGCCGAAACAGCTCGCGACGGTGGGCGGGCGCCCCATCCTGACCCGCGCGATCGCCGCGTTCGACGCCGCGCCGCAGATCGACGACATCCTGGTCGTGATGGCCCCCGGTCACCTCGCCGCCGCGGAGCTGGCCGCCGGACCGTACCCGAAGGTGACCGGCGTCATCGCGGGCGGCGCGAGCCGTACGGACTCCACGCTGTGCGCGCTGTCGGCGCTGGAGAACCGGCCGGGCGACACGCGCGTGCTGTTCCACGACGCCGCGCGGCCGTTCGTGGACGCCCGGATCATCGCCGAGTGCGTCGCGACGCTCGACCACGCCGACGCGGTGGCGGTGGCGGTGCCGTCATCGGACACGGTCGTCGTGATCGAGGGCGACCGCGTGGTCGAGATGCCGCCCCGCGGCAGCCTGCGCCGGTTCCAGACGCCGCAGGGGTTCCGGCTGGCCACGATCCGCACGGCGTACGAGCGCGCCCTCGCCGATCCGGAGTTCGCGGCGAACCCGCCCACCGACGACTGCGGCGTGGTGCACCGCTACCTGCCCGGCGTGCCGATCGTCGTGGTGCCGGGCAGCGAGCAGAACATCAAGATCACGCACCCGGTCGACCTGATCGTCGCCGAGCAGATCACGTCTCGCGAGAACGCCCCAGGCTCGGCGGACTGAGCAGGAAGCCGAGCCCCCACGACAGGTGCATCGTCGCGTACACGATCGGCAGCCGCAGCCACGCCGACGCCGGCAGGCCGCGCCCGGTCGGCACCGAGCCGAGGATGACGGCGGCGGCGTACCCGCCCGGCAGGATCCAGGCCGGCCAGAAGCCGACCGCGCCGACCACGACGCCGGCCACGATCGCCACGACGGCGATCGGCGGCGCGAGGTAGCGCAGGTTCAGCGTGCCCTGGTGCTCGCGGCCCACGACCCGCCGCCAGCGGCCGGTGTGGAAGAACTGCTTGGCGAGCGCCCGGATGTTGGGCCGGGGCCGGTACGTCACGTGCATGCGGGGCGTGAACCACACCTTGCCGCCGGTCTGGCGGATCCGGTGGTTCATCTCCCAGTCCTGCGCGCGGACGAACGTCTCGTCGTACCCGCCGACGCGTTCGAGGGCGCTGCGCCGGAACGACCCCAGGTAGACCGTGTCCGCCTCACCGGCACCGCCGCCGGTGTGGAACGGCGCGTTGCCGATGCCGATCTTGGAGGTCATCGCACGCGCCACGGCCTTCTCGAACGGCGTGACGCCCTCGGCGGCCATGATGCCGCCGACGTTGTCCGCGCCGGTCTCCTCCAGCGTCTCCACGGCGGCACGCACATAGTCGGGCGGCAGGAGCGAGTGCCCGTCGACCCGGACCACGATGGAGTACTGGGAGGCCTTGATGGCGGCGTTGAGCCCCTGCGGGGTGCGCCCGGTGGGGTTCGGGACGATGACGATCCGCGGGTCGTCGGCCGCGAGCTTTTCGGCGATCTCCTGCGTACGGTCACGAGAAGGGCCGATGGCCAGCACGAGCTCGAGCTCACCGGCATACTCCTGACCGAGGATGCCGCCGACCGCCTCGGCGAGATGGCGCTCCTCGTTGAGCACCGGCATGATCACTGACACCGCCGGCCAGACGCGGTTTCCGGCAAGGGGTGTGTTAGGCGAGGGATTCATGACGGCGCCACGGTACTGTACGAACGCGAGGAACGCCGCAATGTAGGCAAGACTTCGCACCTCGGGGAGGCGTGAGCGGCATGTCTGAAGACACCGGGTCCGACCCACAGGAGCGATACTTCCGCCCGCGACTCGGTCCCCCCGACACTCCCGGCGACGGCGATGATACGACGCCCCCGGACGGAGTGGCGGTCGGCGACGCCGAGTCCACGCACGTCAAGGTCGAGCGGCGGCCGTCCCGGACCTACGCCCACGGGGCGCGGCGGCACCGCCGCGGTCTCATGGCGACCGGCGCGATGTCCGCGTTCGTGCTCCTGTTCGCCGGCGGCGGCTGGGCGTTCCAGGACTACGTGCTCGGCAACGTCCAGCGCGTGGACGCCTTCGACGGTCTCAAGAACCGCCCCGACGCCGGGCCCGAGGGCTCGATGAACATCCTGCTCGCCGGCGTCGACCGGCGCGAGGGCCTGACCGACCAGCAGATCAGGGACCTGCACCTGGGCAAGGTCGGCGGCCAGCGATCCGACACGATGATGCTGGTGCACATCTCCTCCAAGCACGACAAGGTCACCGTGGTGAGCCTGCCGCGCGACTCGCTCGTGACCATCCCGGCGCACCGCTCCAACGGGGTGGAGGGCGCCAAGGGCGCCGAGGTCGGCCAGCGGCAGGGCAAGCTCAACTGGGCCTACATGTACGGCGGCGCGCCGCTGACCGTGCAGACCGTCGAGCGTGCCACCGGAGTGCACGTCGACCACTACGTCGAGGTCAACTTCCTCGGCTTCCTCAAGGTCGTCAACGCCCTGGGCGGGGTCACGGTCTGCACGCCGACGGCGGTCAACGACCCCAAGAGCGGCCTGCGGCTGCCGGCCGGCAAGAGCAACGTCGACGGTGCCACCGCCCTCGCGTACGCCCGCGCCCGCTACACCCTGACCGGCGGCAGCGACCTGGGCCGGATCGACCGGCAGCAGCAGTTCATGTCGGCGGTCGTACACAAGGCGCTGAGCGAGCCGGCGAAGTTCCCGGCGTTCCTGGGCGCCTCGCTGGATGCGATCCGCGCCGACAAGGGCCTGTCGAAGAGCACGCTGAGCGCGCTCGCCATGCAGATGAAGGGCATGAGCACCGACAGCATCGCGTTCACGACCGTGCCCCTGGCCAACTCCGACTACACGGTCTCGATCGGCGGGCAGCAGCAGTCCACCGTGCTGTGGGACCAGTCGGCCGGCAACCGGCTGTTCAACGAGATCGAGGACGACAAGCCGATCATCCAGCCGGCGCAGCCGACGCCGACCGCGTCCGCCGCCCCGAAGAACGGCCTGACGGTGCCGCCGAGCCAGATCGACGTCCGCGTCGTCAACGGCGTCGGCGTCCAGGGCCTGGCCACCAGGGCCGCCCGCGACCTGCACCGGGCCGGCTTCGGCACGACCGTGGCACCGGGGACACAGCACGGGGCCACGGCGACGGTGATCCAGTACGGACCGGGCCGGGAGGACTCCGCGAAGACGCTGAAGGCGGCCATCCCGGGCGCGAAGCTCAGGGCGGTGTCGTCTCTGGGCTCCCGGCTGCAGGTCGTGGTCGGCCCGTCCTGGACCGGCGCCAAGCAGGTGAAGGTGGCGACGCCGTCGGCCTCCTCGTCGTCCTCGGGCGGCCGGATCAACGCCAAGACCGCCACCCAGAACCTCTGCAAGTGACGCGCGCCCTCTCGGCAGGTCGGCCCCGGACGGCGGGCTTCGCCGACAAGTCGCTGGTCGCTATTGCCCCAAACATGGCATTTGGCTACTAGCCTGCTGGACTAACGCCCGAGCAGGCCGCGGCCACTCTGGAGGAGTAGCGATGTCCAACGGCGCTCGTCATACCTGGGGCTTCTTTGCTGGAATCGTGCTCACGGCGGCCCTGGCGGCTTTGTTGATCTACGGCACGTACCGGTTGCAGCACGGCTACCTCACCGAATTCCACAAACAGGACAAGTGGATCGGTGGCGGCCTCATCGCGGGGGCGGCGGTCGTGTTCGCGATCCTCGCCTCGTCGCGGCTGTCGCCGCTGGCCTCGCTCATCGGCGGCATCGTGCTCACCGCGGCGGGCGTGATGTTCTTCGTCTCCCAGAAGACGACCGCGGACCTGATCAACCGCTTCCCGTTCAAGGAGCAGCGCGTCACGCTCGCCGGGCTGGAGGAGGAGGGGTTCCTCCTCTTCGCCGGTGTCGGGCTCCTGTTCGCCTCGTTCTTCCCCTCCCGCTGGCGGGCGCGCGGGGACGACGGCGCGGACGACGGCTACGAGTACAGCCCGCCGGACACCCGCCGCGAGCCGTACAGCGAGCACGTCGCGGGTGACACCTTCGGCGGGCGTCACGCGGCCCGGGACGACCAGACGGCCGTGTACGGCGAGCCGCAGAGCGGATACGAGCAGACGCAGGCCGGTTACGACCCGCAGCGCACGAGCTACGAGCCACCGCTGTACGAACCGACCCGGCAGGAGCAGTCCCCGTACGCCGGGCGGCCGCCGTTCAGCCCGCCCGACGAGGACGGCGGCACCCGGGAGATGTACCGCCCCCAGTGACGTAACCGCACCTCAGGCCATACCTCGCACGGTATTGCCGGGCCCGCGCGGCGGCCTGAGGATCGCCGCATGCACACCTACCGTTTGGACAGGCCGGGAGAGATCGACGGGATCGTCCGGCACGAGACCGGCGAACCGGAGCCCGGCCCGGCCCAGATCGTGGTCCGCGTCCGCGCGACCTCCCTCAACCGGCGCGACCTGCTCATCCTCCAGCAGCGTTACCCGCTGCCGTCCGCGCCGGGCGTCATCCCGGTCAGCGACGGCGCGGGCGAGGTCGTCGCGGTGGGCTCGGAGGTGACCCGCTTCCGCGCCGGCGACCGGGTCGTCGGCGCCTACTGGCCCCGCTGGCACGACGGGCGGCTGCGGCCGGAGCTGATCGACCAGCTCGGCTGCACGCTCGACGGCATGCTCACCGAGTACGCCGTGCTGGACGAACAGTGGGCCGTGTCCGTACCGGAGCATCTGAGCTGGGAGGAGGCGGCCACGCTGCCGTGCGCCGCGCTCACCGCGTGGACCTCCCTCGTCGGCGGCGCCCCGCTGGAGCCCGGACAGACGGTGCTCACGCTCGGCACCGGGCCGGTCGCCCTGTTCGGCCTCCAGTTCGCCAAGGCGATGGGCTGCCGGACCGTCGCGACCACCTCCAGCGCGGCCAGGGCCGCCCGGCTGCGGGAGCTCGGCGCCGACCACGTGATCGACTACACCGCGACCCCGCAGTGGTGGCGGGCGGTGCGGGAGGTCACCGGCGGCCTGGGCGCGGACCTCGTGGTCGAGACGAACGGGCGGCCCACCATCGAACAGTCCGTACGGGCCGCCGCGCTGTACGGCCAGGTCGTGCTGTTGTCGGTGCCGACCGTCCCGGCCGGGGCGCCCGGCGCGAACCTGGAGATCTCCGGCGACGCCTACAAGGCCTCGCTCGCGACGATCCGGCGCGTCTTCGTCGGCAGCCGCGCCGACCACGAGGCGATGAACCGGGCGATCTCCGCGAACCTCCTGCGCCCGGTGATCGACCGCGTCTTCGGCTTCGGCGAGGCGCGCGAGGCCTACGCGTACTACCGGGACGGCGCGCCCTTCGGCAAGGTCGTCATCGCGGTCGCCTAGCGCGCAGCCGGTGGTAGGCCTCCAGGCCGTCGGGCACCCAGTCCCACTCGGGCAGGCGGCGCTCGAGCTCCTCCTCGGTCAGGAAGGCGTGCCAGGCGACCTCCTCGGCCTGCGGGGAGACCGGCAGGTCGCACCGGACCTCATAGACGCGCGACCACCACGTGTGCCCGGCCGCGCCCTCGTACAGGAACGAGAACAGCGGGACCGGCCGGGGCAGCCCGGACACGCCGAGCTCCTCCTCGGCCTCCCGCAGCGCCGCGTCGTCGTAGGACTCGCCCGCCCCGACCACTCCGCCGACGAACATGTCGTAGCGCGAGGGGAAGATGAGCTTGCCGGGCGTGCGCCGGTGCACGAAGATCCGGCCCTGCCCGTCCCGGACGAAGACGAACGCGCACCGGTGCCGCAGGCGGCGCGCGTACGCCTCGGCCCGTGGCGCCGTGCCGATCACGTTGTCGTGCTCGTCCACGATGTCCAGGATCTCCTCGGCCGCACGCGCGGCGAGCCGCTCCACTACGCGGAACCGCTGCGTCACCACCCGCGTGCGGTCGTCGACTGTGAACTCCGGGTCGCCGAGGGCCGCCCGCATCTCCTCGCCGTGCCAGAACCTCTCGTGCGCGGCACGCCACTCCGCCACCGACGTGTGGCCCTCGCCCTCCTCCATGACGTACGGCAGGTCGACCTCACCGAGCGGCACGACGCGCACGTCCGTCGTCTCCACGACGGCCACCGGCCGGCCGCCGGAGTCCACGACCACGGACCGCTCCCCCGCGGCGGGCAGCGGCTCGCCCAGCCGCTCGTACTCCTCCCACAGCCCGGTGGTGGCCGTCTTCACCCCGGACAGGACGGCGGCGACGAGCCGGTCGCGCAGCGGTCCGGGGAAGGCCAGTTCGAACCGGGGCAGATCCTCGTGCGGCATGGCCACAGAGTAGAGGCGCCGGGCGTGGCGGGCGGGGAGCCGCGGGGTAAGGTCCGATCGTGACCGAGCACACAATGCAGCCATCACAGGATGAGCCGGGCCACCCTCACCTGGCCGAACTCCGGGAGACGATCGAGCGCGGCGGAGCGCCGAAGTACCACGACGCCAACGCCGCCAAGGGCAAGCTGTTCGCACGCGAGCGGATCGCGATGCTCGTCGACCCGCTGTCCTTCGTCGAGGACGGCATGTACGCCAACGCGCTCGCCGAAGACCTTCCCGCCGACGGCGTGATCACCGGCACCGCCACGATTCAGGGCCGGCCGGTCGCGCTCATGGCCAACGACTCCACGGTCAAGGCCGGCTCCTGGGGCGCGCGTACGGTCGAAAAGATCATTCGGATCATCGAGCGCGCCTACCGCACCCGCGTCCCGATGATCTACCTGGTCGACTCCGCCGGCGCGCGGATCACCGACCAGGTCGAGATGTTCCCCGGCCGCCGCGGCGCCGGGAAGATCTTCCACACCCAGGTGCGCGCGAGCGGCTCGATCCCGCAGGTGTGCGCGCTGTTCGGGCCGAGCGCGGCGGGCGGGGCGTACATCCCGGCCTTCTGCGACTTCGTGGCGATGGTGGACGGCAACGCCTCGATGTACCTCGGCAGCCCGCGCATGGTCGAGATGGTGGTCAAGGAGCAGACGACGCTGGAGGAGATGGGCGGGGCGAAGATGCACTGCTCGGTCTCCGGCTGCGGGCACTTCCTCGCCAAGGACGAGGGGCAGGCCCTCGACGCCGTACGCGACTTCCTGTCCTACCTGCCGTCGCACTGGGAACAGCAGCCGCCGGCGACCGAGGCGCGCGACCCCAAGCCGGTCGATCTGCGCGCACTCGTGCCGGCCAGCGAGCGGGTCGCCTTCGACATGCGCCGCTACGTCAAGGGCCTGCTGGACGAGGACTCCTTCTTCGAGATCCACAACCTGTGGGCGAAGGAGCTGGTCGTCGGCTTCGGCCGGCTCGAGGGCCAGGTCGTCGGCGTGGTCGCGAACAACCCGATGTTCAAGGGCGGCGTGCTGTTCGTCGACTCCGCGGACAAGGCGACGCGGTTCATCCAGCTGTGCGACGCTTTCAACGTACCGCTCCTGTTCCTGTCAGACGTGCCCGGTTTCATGGTCGGCACGGCGGTCGAACGCCAGGGCATCATCCGTCACGGCGCAAAAATGATCTCAGCCGTCTCCGAGGCCACAGTGCCCAAAATCTGCGTAGTCGTCCGGAAGGCCTATGGGGCCGGTCTGTACGCCATGGCGGGTCCGGGCTTTGACCCCGACGCCACAATTGCGTTGCCCACCGCGAAGATCGCCGTGATGGGCGCCGAGGCGGCCGTGAACGCGGTCTACTACAACAAGATCATGGCGATCGAGGACGCCGAGGAGCGCGAGGCGTACGTCGAGAAACTCCGCGCGGAGTACGAGCGGGACATCGACATCGTCCGCCTGGCAGGCGAACTCGTGGTCGACGCGATCGTCGAGCCGGAGGAGCTGCGGGACGAGCTCGCCGGGCGCCTCGCCGCCGCCCGCGGAAAAGATCGATCATTCTCGCACCGCCGACACGGGGTCACGCCGGTCTGAAGGTCGTTCCAATTACCGCTCATTAGCTCGGATTTGGCGCGTTCCTTGGAGCTCTATGACTGGCAAATCGCAGGTCAAGCCCCCTCTAGTACGGAGGAAACAACTCTGAATAGCTCTACGATCGGCTCATGACCTCAGTACTGCTCGCCGAGGACGACACGTCCATCTCCGAGCCTCTCGCCAGAGCGTTGCGGCGGGAGGGATACAACGTCGAAGTCAGTCCCGACGGTCCGCAGGCCCTCGAACGGGCGCTGGGCGGTGGGGTGGACCTGATCGTGCTCGACCTCGGTCTTCCCGAACTCGACGGCCTCGAGGTGGCCCGCCGCGTCCGGGCGGAGGGCCATGGTGTGCCGATCCTCATCCTCACCGCCCGCGCCGACGAGGTGGACACCGTTGTCGGTCTCGACGCCGGGGCGGACGACTATGTGACCAAACCGTTCCGTCTGGCGGAACTCCTCGCCCGCGTCCGTGCCCTGCTGCGCCGAGGCAGCACCGAGACGCCGATCGTGCAGGGGGTGCGGATCGACGCCGAGTCGCGACGCGCCTGGATGGGCGACCAGGAGTTGCAGCTCACGACCAAGGAGTTCGACCTGCTGCGCGTGCTCGTACGCGACGCCGGCAAGGTCGTCACCCGTGAGCAGATCATGCGCGAGGTGTGGGACACCAACTGGTGGGGTTCCACGAAGACCCTCGACATGCACATCTCCTGGTTGCGCCGCAAGCTCGGTGACGACGCGGGAAGCCCTCGCTACATCACGACCGTGCGCGGAGTCGGATTCCGGTTCGAGCGCGGCGACTGAAAACGGTGGACCGTGACGTGAACCACGGCATCACGTCACGGTCGGAAGAGAGGCACCCCCATGAGGCGACGTCTGCTGCTGTCGACGCTCGCCGTCGCGGTCGTGGCCGTGCTCCTGCTCGGCATCCCGCTGGCCTACGCCACCGAACGCCTGATCTACGACGAGGCCCAGCAGCAGGTCGAGCGCGAGGCGGCGAGCGTCGTCGCCGGCGTCAACCTGCGTGAGGAGTTGCGCCAGTCCGTCACCGGTGACCAGATCGCCAAGGAGTTCCCGGGCCGCTACATCGTGGTGACCATGGCCGACGGCACGCAGATCACCGCAGGCGAGGCCCCGGCCAAGGGCGACCATGTGATCACGAAGATGGCGGCGAACGACCGCGGCATCCACGTCCAGGTGTCACGGGACGCGGGCGACGTCGAGGCGGACGCCGTGCGCACGTTCCTGCTCATCGGCAGCCTCGTCGTGCTCGGTGTGGGGGTGGCGGTCGGGCTCGCGATGGTGCAGGCGCGCAAGCTGACGCTGCCGCTCATCGACCTGGCCGAGACCGCCGACCGCCTCGGGTCCGGCAACGCGCGGCCACGGCGCCGCCGCTACGGCGTGCCCGAGGTCGACCGCGTGGCGGAGGTCCTCGACCGTAGCGCCGTGCGCATCGCCGACCTGCTGGCGGCGAGCCGGGAGTTCGCCTCCGACGCCAGCCACCAGCTGCGCACGCCGCTCACCGCGCTGTCGATGCGGCTGGAGGAGATGATCGAGGCCGCGGAGTACCCCGACGTCGTACGCGAGGAGGGCGTCGCCGCCGCCGCCCAGGTGGAGCGGCTGGCCGCCGTCGTCGAGCAGCTCCTCGCACGCGCCAAACACGACCCGACCGGCGACGCGGTCCCGATCGGGGTGGATGAGATCGTCGCGCAGCAGGTCAAGGAGTGGGAGCCGGTCTTCCGCCGCGAGAACCGCCGGATCGGCATGTCGGGCGTCCGCGGGCTGACCGCCGTGGTCAGCCCCGGCGGCCTGTCGCAGATCGTCGCGACGCTGCTGGACAACTCCCTCGTCCACGGCGACGGCGAGGTCACCATCCACACCAAGGAGACGCCGGCCTCCATCGTCGTGGAGGTCGGCGACGAGGGGCCGGGCGTGCCGCCCGAGCTCGAACGCCGGGTGTTCGACCGCAACGTCAGCGGCCGGCAGGGCACCGGCCTGGGCCTCTACCTGGCGCGCTCCCTGGCCACCGCCGACGGCGGGCGGCTGGAGCTGATCCGGGCGCGCCCGGCGACCTTCGCGATCTTCCTGCGCAAGCGCGAGGAGGCGCTGCTCGCCAAGGAGCGCGTGGTCAGCGGCCCCGCCTAGCGGACCTTCTCAAAGCCCCGCTGTCCTATGGACGGGGACTCTGAGACAGGCCGCAGTGACCGCCATGCGGCGGTGTACGGGAACGGGTGGTCGGCGACGCGGTGAGAACGCTCAGCGGGAACGCTTGGCGAGCCCGGCCGGGACCGGCTCGGGCTCGTCCGCGGGCTCCCGCTCGGCGGCGGCCGTCTCGGTCGTCTTCGCCTCGCCCTCGGGGAGGCCGGTGTGCGGGTCGACCGGGGGCGCGGACGGGGGCAGGAAGACCCACTTCTTGTACGCCCAGTAGCGGAACAGCGTGGCGGCACCGGTGCCGACGATCTGGGCGGCGTTGTACGCGATGCCGCCGTGCAGGCCCAGGATGTAGTGCGTGAAGCCGATGAACACCCAGGTGATCACCAGGGCGACGGCGTTCAGGACGAAGAACAGGACGTACTCGCGACCCAGGCCGCTGGTGTCGCGGTGCCGGAAGGTCCAGTAGCGGTTCGCGAAGTAGGAGAACGTCGTCGCGACGACGGTGCCGACGCCGAAGGACGTCAGCGGCCCCACCCCGAGGCCCAGGTGCAGGGTGTCGGAGATCCCGATGGTGATGACGAAGTTGAGTACGCCGATCACGCCGAACTTTGCCAGCTCGTGAACGAGGTGGGCGAATCGTCGGTACAGGTTTACGGCGATCCTCACTAAGGGAGACCTTTCGTTCGCGGTCGCGGTTGATCTCGCGTTACCTCGGCAGGCCCGCAACTCTCCTTACCCCCGGCACGAAGAGGATAGACGGCGTTCGTGGCAGCATGTGCCTGTGGTCCCAGATTCTGGCAGCCGCCGACCGCGGCCGTCCGGGGTATGACGGGATCAGGCTCATGTCTCTCCGACCGAGGTGATCATGGACTACCGGCTCGACGACGAGCACGAGACCCTGCGCAAGACCGTCGAGGAGTTCGCCCGCGACGTCGTCGCTCCACAGGCCGAACGACTGGACGCGCACGAGGAGTTCCCGTACGACATCGTTCGCCAGATGGGCGACATGGGACTGTTCGGGCTGCCCTTCCCCGAGGAGTACGGCGGGATGGGCGGTGACTACTTCGCCCTCTGCCTGGCACTGGAGGAGCTGGCACGCGTCGACTCCTCCGTGGCGATCACCTTGGAGGCCGGGGTGTCGCTCGGCGCGATGCCGATCTACCGGTTCGGCACCGAGGAGCAGAAGCGCACGTGGCTGCCCGACCTCGTGACGGGCCGCGCGCTCGGCGCGTTCGGGCTGACCGAGCCGGGCGGCGGCACCGACGCCGGCGCCACCCGCACCACCGCCAAGGCGGTCGACGACCAGTGGGTGATCAACGGCACGAAGTGCTTCATCACCAACTCCGGCACCGACATCACCCGCCTGGTGACGGTCACCGCCGTCACGGGCGGCGAGGGGGCGGCGCGGGAGATCTCCTCGATCGTCGTCCCGACGCCGCGCGAGGGCCTCACCGTGGCGCCGAAGTACTCCAAGGTCGGCTGGCACGCCTCCGACACCCGCGAGCTGTCCTTCAACGACTGCCACGTGCCGGCCGAGAACCTCCTCGGCGAACGCGGCCGCGGCTACGCGAACTTCCTGTCGATCCTGGACGAGGGCCGGATCGCGATCTCCGCGCTCGCCACCGGCCTCGCCCAGGCGTGCCTCGACGAGTCGATCAAGTACGCCAAGGAGCGCACCGCGTTCGGCACGCCGATCGGCAAGAACCAGGCCATCGCCTTCAAGATCGCCGACATGGAGGTGCGCACGCACACCGCGCGTCTCGCGTGGTACCGCGCGGCCGAGCGGATGATGCGCGGCGAGCCGTTCAAGAAGGAGGCCGCCATCGCCAAGCTGCACTCTTCGGAGATCGCGGTCACCAACGCCCGCGAGGCCACCCAGATCCACGGCGGCTACGGCTTCATGAACGAGTACCCGGTCGCCCGTCACTGGCGCGATTCCAAGATCTTGGAGATCGGCGAGGGCACCTCCGAGGTCCAGCGCATGCTCATCGCCCGTGAGCTGGGCCTCTGAGGGCTCGATAGGCTGCGGGGGTGACGGACAGGCAAGGTATTCCCGCGGTCGGCATGGTGGGCGGCGGCCAGCTCGCCCGCATGACCCAGCAGGCGGCGATCGGTCTCGGCGTGACCCTGCGCGTGCTCGGCGAGAGCGTCGACGCCTCCGCCGCGCGTGTGATCTCCGACGTCCGCGTCGGTGACCATCGTTCCCTCGACGACCTGCTCGCCTTCGCCAAGGACAGCGACGTGGTGACGTGGGACCACGAGCACGTCCCGGGCGAGCACATCAGGGCGCTGGAGGAGGCCGGGGTGGCGTGCCGTCCCGGCTCCGCCGCGCTCCTGCACGCCCAGGACAAGCGCGTGATGCGCGAGCGGCTGAGCGCGCTGGGCGTACCCGTGCCGCGGTTCGCGCCGGTCGCGAGCCTGGCGGAGGCCGAGGAGTTCGGGGCGTGGCCGCTCGTGCTCAAGGCCGTGCGCGGCGGCTACGACGGCAAGGGCGTCTGGGTCTGCGAGAACCCCGCCGAGGCCCGTGAGGTGATCGAGCGGGCCGCGGCCGAAGGGGTTCCGCTGCTGGCCGAGGAGCACGTGCCGTTCCGCCGCGAGCTGGCCGCGCTGGTGGCGCGCTCGCCGTACGGCCAGGGCGCGGCGTACCCGATCGTCGAGACGGTGCAGCGCGACGGCATCTGCCACGAGGTGATCGCGCCGGCCCCCGGGCTCGACCCCGACCGGGCCGAGGAGGCCCAGCGGCTGGCCCTCGACATCGCCGAGCGGCTCGGCGTGACGGGCCTGCTGGCGGTCGAGATGTTCGAGACCGTCGACGGCGTGCTGGTCAACGAGCTGGCCATGCGGCCGCACAACTCCGGGCACTGGACGATCGAGGGCGCGCGCACCTCGCAGTTCGAGCAGCACCTGCGCGCGGTGCTCGACCTGCCGCTGGGCGACACCCGGCCGACCGCGCCCTACACGGTGATGGCCAACGTCCTCGGCGGCGACGAGCCCCAGATCTACCCGCGCTACATCCACGTCATGGCGCACGACCCGGGCGTGAAGGTGCACTTCTACGGCAAGGAGATCCGGCCGGGCCGCAAGATCGGGCACGTCACCGCGCTCGGCGACGACCTGGACGACGTACGCGAACGGGCGCGGCACGCGGCCGACTACCTGAGGAACGGACCGCGATGACCGTTGGCGTGGTGATGGGCAGCGACTCGGACTGGCCGGTCATGAAGGCCGCCGCCGAGGCGCTGGAGGAGTTCGGCGTGCCGTACGAGGCCGACGTGGTCTCCGCGCACCGGATGCCGCACGAGATGATCGCGTACGGCTCCGAGGCGGCCTCGCGCGGCCTTCAGGTGATCATCGCGGGCGCCGGCGGCGCCGCCCACCTGCCGGGGATGCTCGCGTCCGTGACGCCGCTGCCGGTGATCGGCGTGCCGGTGCCGCTGAAGTACCTCGACGGCATGGACTCCCTGCTGTCGATCGTGCAGATGCCCGCGGGGGTGCCGGTGGCGACCGTCGCGGTCGGCGGCGCGCGCAACGCCGGCCTGCTGGCCGTACGCATCCTGGCGGCGAGCGACGCCGACCTGCGGGCGCGGATGGAGGAGTTCCAGCGCGACCTGCACGCCCAGGCCAAGGCCAAGGGTGAGCGCCTGCGCCAGGCGGCGGGCTGAGCCCTTCGTCCGTCAGACCGCCGGGACGATCCTCTCGACGATGGTGTCGACCAGCGTGCCGGGGGCGCCGGGGCCCAGCACGTCGGGGAGCGTGAGGTGCTCGACGATCAGGCCGGTCATGGCCAGGTAGAGGACGACCGCGGTCTCCCGGTCTCCGGGGAGTCCCTCGCCCAGGTGGTAGGCGATGTTGGCCTCCAGGTCGTCGCGGATCGTCCCGGTGAGTTCGGCCCGCAGCTCGGGACGGCGGGTGGCCTCCAGCCGTAGCTCCAGCATCGCCAGGTAGCCGGCCCGGTCGGCGCTGATCCTGCTCATGAGGTTGTGCATCAGGGCCGTCACCAGGGCGCGGTCGCGCGGGGCGCGCAACAGGCCGGTGATGACGGCCGGATCCGGTGCGATGCGGTGGTGGATGCGGCGGGCCGTCTGGTGGAGCAGGTCGTCGCGGCCGGCGAAGTAGTTGGACGCGGTGCCGCCCGGGACCTCGGCCTGGGCGTCGACCGCACGGAAGGTGAGGCCGCGGGCGCCCTCCCGGGCCAGGACGTCGATGGCGGCGTCGGTGAGGGCGGCGCGGCGGGCCGGGTTCTGGACCATGGCGGCTGATCCTCCGTCAGTGCGTCTTCTTGCAACCACTAGCCGCCGGTCTCACCAGCCCGTACGCGCATCTGCGCCAGATCGTCTTCTCACGCTCGCTCACCTCCGGCACCGACCCGTCGGTGGAGGTGACCGCCGAGGACCCGATCGCGCTGGTCCGCGGGCTCAAGCAGGAGGAGGGCCTGGGCATCTGGCTCTGCGGCGGCGCCGAGCTGGCCGGGCAGCTGCTCCCCGAGATCGACGAACTGATCGTCAAGCAGTACCCGATCGTGGCCGGCTCCGGGATTCCGCTCTTCCGCGCCGAGTTCTCGCCGCGCGTCTTCACGCTCACCGACAGCGGCGTGTTCGGGAAGGGGAACCTCATCCTCACCTACGCGAGGACGTCCGGATGAGGGCCCCGGCTCAGCGCGGGAGCCGCAGGCGTGCCCACTCGATCGCCGGGCAGCGGTTCATGACGACGTCCAGGCCCGCGTCGGCGGCCCTGGCCGCGGCGGCCTCGTCGACCACGTCGAGCGGATACCAGATGGCCCGGATCTCGCCGTCGGTCCGCGGGCCGTACGAGCGGAACAGCTCGATCGCCTCGTCGGTGACCTGACCGGCGTGCTCGGCTCGCCGGTAGACGCCGACGACGTTCACCGGTGAGGGCAGCTCGGCGAGCGAGGCGACACCGGGCTCGCCGAGCACGGTCGCCGCGTCGGGATGGACCGGCACGATCGTCTTGCCGCGCGACTGGAGCAGCTGCGCCATGTCGTACGCGGTGCGCCCGGGGTTGTCGCGCAGGCCCACGAACGCCCACGTCCGGGATTCGAGGAGGATGCGCCGGATGACGACTTCGTCGGCGTAACGGTCGCTCATGACCGTCACAACCGTTCGGGACGGCCCGGGCTTCCCGGGACTCCCGGCTTCGGTCAGGCGGGAGGCCTTCCGGCGTCGACCAGGATCCGGCGGATCGCGGTACCCGACAGCTCGGACTTGCGGACGAACGCCGCGGCGCCGGACACGGGAAGGTCGATGTAGTCGTCCAGCCGGTAGGTGGAGATGAGGATCAGGATCGGCCGCCCGTCGACACCCCGGATCGCCTCGACCAGATCGAAGCCGCTCTCGTCACCGAGGTTGACGTCGATGAGCATGACGTCGGGTCGAGCGCTCACCATCAGTCGCATGGCGCGGGCGCTGTTCGCGGCCACGCCGACGACGTCGATCTGCTCACGTCGCAGCAGGTCGCGAGCCACATCGGCGAAGCCGTCATCGTCGTCGACGATCAGGCAGCGGACAGCCATCCCTCAACAGTACGCGCGCTTTTCGCGGCTTCCTGGTAGCCGGAATCCGGGGGTACGGCTGGCAGGGGGCAAGGAACGGAGGGTGGCCGTGAAGACGGCGACCCCCCGCGCATCCCATGGTGGAACGTAGGTCCGACGGCGAGAGGGGGAGACACGTGCAGTCACACCGTCATGCGATCGATCATCCGTCGAACGCGCGCCCGGAGCGCGTCCGCGTGGGTGACACGGAGGTCTCCCACGATGGTCATGCCGTTCCGGCTTCGATGTCTTTCTAGGCCGCAGGTGAAGCCCACCCCCGGCTCCCCCGGCTCCCCCGGCTCTTCCGGCGACCCGTACGGCGCCGCCGGCGACTGGTCGCCTCACCCCGTGACCGAGCGGAGCGAGGGAATCGAAGAGACGGCCCCAGCGGGCACCCCCTCGGACGATGGGAGTCCCATGGCCGAACACGGAATCGAAGACGCGGCCCGAACGGGCGTCCCCTCCGGCGAAGGAGGGCCCCTCACCGTTTACCTGTCGATCGGGCTGCCGGCCGACGCCATGCCCGGCGGGCTGGCCCGGATCCAGCACTCACTCGCCGCCGCCGCGGACCGGATGACCCGGTCGGGGCATCCGGTGCGGTACATGAACGGGATGTACATGCCCGCGGAGACGCGCCTGCTGTGCGTGTTCACCGCGGAGAGCGAAGAGGCGGTGCACGCCGCGGTGCGCCTGCTGCGGCTCCCGTTCGTCCAGCTCAAGGTGGTCGCGGACGACCAGAACCCGCCCCCCGGGGCCGGAGAGCCGGACTGCTGAGATCCGGACGGCCGGACCACGAGCGGTCAGTCCGGGCACCCGGTCCGTTGAGCCGGAAGGCCGGACCGCGAGCCGCCGGTCCGGGCACCTGGGCCGTGAGCCCGGGGCCGGACCGGTGAACCGCCGAACCGTCAGGGGCGGCCGAGTGCGCGGTAGTGCCAGCCGGCGGCGCGCCAGCGCTCGGGGTCGAGCGCGTTGCGGCCGTCCACGATGTTGCGCTCCGCGACGACCGCCCCGAGCTCGTCGGGGTCCAGCTCGCGGAACTCACGCCACTCGGTGAGCAGCAGGACGACGTGCGCGTGGGCGACGGCGTCCTGCGCCGACGTGCCGTACGCCAGCTCCGGGTGGGCCCGGCGGGCGTTGTCCAGGGCCTGCGGGTCGTACACGGTGACGTTGCCGCCCTGCGCGCGGATCGTGGTCGCCACGTCGAGCGCCGGGGAGTCGCGGATGTCGTCGGAGTTGGGCTTGAACGCCGCGCCGAGCACGCCGACCGTACGGCCGATGAACGAGCCGCCGAGGAGCTCGCGGGCCAGGTCGACCATGCGGATGCGGCGGCGGATGTTGATCGCGTCGACCTCGCGGAGGAACGACAGCGCCTGATCCACGCCCAGCTCACCGGCCCGCGCCATGAACGCCCGGATGTCCTTGGGCAGGCAGCCGCCGCCGAAGCCGAGCCCGGGGCCGAGGAACTTGCCGCCGATGCGGTCGTCGTGGGACAGGGCCTCTGAGAGCTTGGTCACATCGGCGTGCGCGGCCTCGCAGACCTCGGCCATCGCGTTGATGAAGGAGATCTTCGTGGCGAGGAAGGCGTTGGCGGAGACCTTGACCAGCTCGGAGGTCGGGTAGTCGGTGACGATCAGCGGGATGCCCTCGGCGGTCATCGGCGCGTAGATCTCGCGCAGGACCTTCTCGGCGCGGTCGGACTCCACGCCGATGACGATGCGGTCGGGGTGGAGGGTGTCCTCCACGGCGAAGCCCTCGCGGAGGAACTCCGGGTTCCACGCGAGCTCGGCCAGGTCACCGGCCGGGGCGAGCCGGGCCAGCCGGCGTGCGAGCCGCTCGGCGGTGCCGACCGGCACCGTGGACTTGCCGATGACGAGGCAGGCGCGCGTGAGGCGCGGCGCAAGCGCCGTGATCGTGTCGTCGACGTAGCTCATGTCGGCGGCGTACTCGCCGGGCTTTTGCGGTGTGCCGACGCAGATGAAGTGAACGTCGCCGAACTCGGCCACCTCGTCGTAGGAGGTGGTGAAGCGTAGCCGTCCGTTCTCGAGGTTGCGCCGGAGAATGGGCTCGAGACCGGGTTCGTAGAACGGCAGCTCACCCGCGGACAGGCGAGCGATCTTGTCGGCGTCCACGTCGATGCCGAGCACCTCGAAGCCCAGCTCGGCCATGCAAGCCGCGTGGGTGGCGCCCAGGTAGCCAGTGCCGATCACGGTCAAGCGTTGTGCCAAGGCCCTGCCTCCCATCATGAGAATTTGATGCCCGACCCCACTGACTTTCCCCACGGGCCGCTCGGCATGCTACCGGCCCTACTGGCGAGTAGGTAGACGGCGTACGATCGGCACATGACCTCAGACTTTCCTCTGTACGAACTCTCCGAAGAGCACGGGCTCCTGCGGGAAACGGTACGGGCCCTTGCCGACGCCAAGATCGCTCCGAAGGCGGCCGAGACCGACGAGACGGCGGAGTTCCCCCAGGCCGCGTACGAGGCGCTGCGCCAGGCCGAGCTGCACGCCGTGCACATCCCTGAGGCGTACGAGGGAGTCGGCGCGGACGCCCTCGCCACGGTGATCGTGATCGAGGAGGTCGCCCGGGCATGTGCCTCCTCGTCGCTGATCCCTGCTGTCAACAAGCTCGGCACGGTACCGATCCTGCTCTCCGGTTCTGAGGATTTGAAGAAACGCTACCTGAGCCCCGTGGCGCGCGGTGAGGCCATGTTCTCCTACGCCCTTTCGGAGCCGGAGGCGGGCAGCGACGCCGCGGCGATGAAGACCCGCGCGGTCCGCGACGGCGACCACTGGGTGCTGAACGGCACCAAGCGCTGGATCACCAACGCGGGTGTCTCGGAGTACTACACCGTGATGGCGGTCACCGACCCGGACAAGGGCGCCCGCGGCATCTCGGCGTTCGTGGTGGAGAAGAACGACCCGGGCGTGAGCTTCGGCGCCCCGGAGAAGAAACTCGGCATCAAGGGATCGCCGACGCGCGAGGTCATCATGGACGACGTGCGCATCCCGGCCGACCGGATCATCGGTGAGGAGGGCACCGGCTTCAAGACCGCCCTGGCCACCCTCGACCACACCCGCGTGACGATCGCGGCCCAGGCGCTGGGCATCGCCCAGGGCGCCCTCGACTACGCGGTCGGGTACGTCAAGGAGCGCAAGCAGTTCGGCCGGCCGATCGGCGACTTCCAGGGCGTACAGTTCATGCTGGCGGACATGGCGATGAAGCTGGAGGCGGCACGGCAGCTGACGTACGCCGCCGCGGCCAAGTCCGAACGCCGCATGCTCGGCGCGGCCGAGCCGGACCTGACGTTCATCTCCTCCGCGGCCAAGTGCTTCGCCTCGGACGCCGCCATGGAGATCACCACGGACGCCGTCCAGCTCCTGGGCGGGTACGGCTACGTGAAGGACTACCCGGTCGAGCGCATGATGCGCGACGCCAAGATCACCCAGATCTACGAGGGCACCAACCAGATCCAGCGCGTCGTCATGTCCCGCGCCCTGCTGAAGTAGCCGCCCGACCCGCACTCTCGCCCCTCGGAACGATGCCCGGACCGAGGGGCGGCCTATGTCCGGGTGAGTTCAGAACTCGTCCCGGTCGGTGCGGTTCCATCGGGACACGATGCGGTCCGTGACGTGCCAGCTCGCGTAGGCCGCCAGAATGGCGGCCAGGACGGCGGCGACGACACCGACGAACGGCCGGATGTCGGCGGTGAGGACCGCGCTTCGCGCCAGCATGACGGCGGGGACCTCGAACAATCCGTTGGGCACGGTCTCTCCTCGGGGGGCCGGCAGGAGTGGAGGGCGGGCCCGCGTCACGGCACGGCACACGCGAAGCGCGAGGCTACCAGGAGCCGGCCATAAAAACAGACATATAGCTCATTAACCGCATATCACCGGGGCAGCGCCAGGTTGGCGACGGAGCGGCTCCCGTCCGCGCCGGTCAGGGTCACCGTGACGGACGCCGGCTTCTTCCCGCTCGTGGAGTAGAAGACGTAGGGCTCGACCACGGCCGAGCCGGGGGCGAAGTCGTGGCCCGTCGCCCACTGCCGCACGATCCCGTGGGTACCCCCCTTGGTGTCGATGAGGACGAGCGGCTGCGGGTCGGTGGCCTCCAGGTGGCTCGGCGCCCGCCCCGTGTTCGTGACGACGAGCTGGACGATGACGAGTTCCGAACCGGGCGGGGCGTCCTGCGCCATGCGCCCGTCGACGAAGTAGTGCTTCGCTATCCGCGCGGAACGGATCCGGACCAGGAAGCTCGTCCGGTCGTTGTGGACCGTCCCGGCCGCCACGGGCACCGGCAGGCCCGTCGCGGCCGGTGACGGTGAGGCGGCCGGGCGCGGTGCGGACCCAGCCGGGGGCGATCCGGCACAACCGGCGACGAGCAGGACGGTGGTGAGGGCGAGAGTGCGCATCTAGCTCTCGCAGGTGGCGACGATGTGGTGGGCGTAGCCCTCCGGGTCGGTGCCGGCCTTCTCGGCGGCGGCGACCGACACGAGGAACTCCCGCACCTCGTGCGTGTCCGCCGGCAGGATTCCCTCGTCGGCCAGCCGGCGGTAGGCCTTCCACAGCCTGCCCCCGTCGGCCAGGTCGGCGTCGATGGTGGCCGCCGTGATCGGGCGCCGCTTCTTCCGGTAGGCCGACACGTACATTCCGGCGGCCGGGGGCAGCCACTCGGTGTCGCCGCACCAGGGCTGGGCCGCACCGGCGACGGCCGCAGCCGGGGCGTCCTCGGCCGGAACCTCGCCCGGCGAGGCGCCGGCGCCGGCCGGGGCGCGCCCGCCTCCGCATCCGGCGAGCCCGGCCAGAACGGCCGTGAAGGCCGCGACGACGGCGAGTGACCGGATCAAGGGGCGGGCCGTCGAAGAACGCCCCGCATTCTCACTGGACAACGGATATCTCCTGTTACGTGACCTGGTGCGCTACAAGAGACGTCCATGGCGGAGTGTCCGGTTACCCGGCTGTTGATCCTTTACCAGTACGTGATGCGGCGGCTCCGGCCGGATGACGTGCGCGCCGCGGGCCGAGGTCGCCCGCCGACTCAATCCATGCGCAGGATCGCGAGGGACTCACCGGGCAGCTCGCCGCCGGGGCGTACGCCGGGTGCGGAGGCGAGGAGCAGCGCGCCGTCCGGCAGCCGTACGGGATCTCCGCCCAGGTTGGCGGCGACCCGCACCGAGCCCCGGTAGACGACGATCCACGACTCGTCGTGCTCCACCTCGACCTCGGTCAGCCGTGCGTCGGTCAGCTCCGGGCAGGAGCGGCGCAGCGCGATCAGCTCCCGGTACCAGTCCAGCAGATCGCGGTGCCCGGCCCGCGACGGCTCCGTCCAGTCGAGCACGGACCGGCGGTACGTCTCGGGGTCCTGCGGATCGGGCACGTCCTCCGACGCCCATCCGTGCGTGGCGAACTCGCGCCGCCGCCCCTCGCTCACCGCGCGGGCCAGGTCCGGCTCCTGGTGGTCGGTGAAGAAACGCCACGGCGTGGTGGCGCCCCACTCCTCCCCCATGAACAGCATCGGCGTGAACGGCGAGGTGAGGAGCAGCCCGGCGCCGACCTTGAGCAGGTCCGGCGACAGCGTCGCGGAGATCCGGTCGCCGGTGGCGCGGTTGCCGACCTGGTCGTGGTTCTGCAGGAACGCGGCGAACCGATGGCCGGGGGTGCGCAGCCGGTCCACCGGACGGCCGTGGGAACGGCCGCGGAAGGTCGACCACGTGCCGTCGTGGAAGAACGCGCCGCGCAGCGTCTTGGCCAGGGCGCCCATCGAGCCGAAGTCGCAGTAGTAGCCCTGCCGCTCGCCGGTGAGCGCCGCGTGCAGGGCGTGGTGGAAGTCGTCGTTCCACTGGGCGTTCAGGCCGTACCCGCCGGCCTCGCGCGAGGTGACCAGCCGCGGGTCGCCCAGGTCGGACTCGGCGACGACGAACAGCTCCCGGCCCGTCGCGGCCCGCAGCGCGTCCACCGCGACGGCCAGCTCCTCCAGGATGTGCAGCGCCCGTTCGTCGCTCAGCGCGTGCACGGCGTCGAGCCGCAGCCCGTCCAGGTGGTAGTCGCGCAGCCACATCAGGGCGTTCTCGACGATGAACGCGCGCACCTCGTCGGACCCGGGCCGGTCGAGGTTGACCGCCGGTCCCCAGGGCGTCCGGTGGGCCTCGGTGAAGTACGGCCCGTACTCGCCCAGGTAGTTGCCGCTGGGCCCGAGGTGGTTGTAGACGACGTCGAGGACGACCGCCAGCCCGCGCCGGTGGCAGGCGTCGACGAAGCGCTTGAGCCCGTCCGGCCCGCCGTACGGGTCGTGCACGGCCCACAGGTGCACGCCGTCGTACCCCCAGCCGTGCCGGCCCGGGAAGGCCGCGACCGGCATCAGCTCCACGGCGTCGACGCCCAGCGCGACCAGGTGGTCCAAGCGCTCGACGGCGGCGTCGAACGTGCCGCCCGGCGTGAAGGTTCCGACGTGCAGCTCGTACAGGACGCCGCCGGCGAGCGGTCGCCCGCGCCACGCGCCGTCGGTCCAGGCGAACGCGCCGTGGTCGTAGGCCCGGCTCAAACCGTGCACCCCGTCCGGCTGCCACCGCGACCGCGGGTCGGGAAACGGCCCTCTCCCGTCGATCACGAACCCGTAGTCCTCGCCCTCGGCCTCGGCGGTCCACCAGCCCCGCCGTACGGGCGAGGGGGCCATGGCGTGGCGGCGGCCACCGGTCTCCACCTCGACGTTCGCGGCGTCCGGCGCCCACACCTCGTGCCTCATCCGGCCTCGACCAGGAGTGCGACGGGGAGCATGCCGAGCAGGCCCGTGAGCGGCGCCGGCGAGACGTACGACTGGCCGGTGAGCAGGTCGCGCCAGGGACCGCCGGGCAGCGGCAGATGCGTGTCGTCCCAGCCGCCGCGGGCGTCGAGGCCGGCGGGCAGCCGGGTCACCACCGTGGTGGCGCCGCCGCGGCGGAACGCCAGGGCGTGCTCGGCCGCCGGCCCCTGGGCGGCGAGCGGTTCGTGGCCGCCGGAGAACCACTCGGGGTGCTCGTCCCGCAGCCGCAGGGCGCGCGAGGTGACGAGCAGCTTCTCCCCGCCGAGGTCCGCCGGCACCGTCCCGGCGTCCAGGTCGGCGAGCAGTTCGCGGCGGCGCACGTAGTCCACCGGACGCCGGTTGTCCGGGTCGACCAGCGACAGCCCGGCGAGTTCGCAGCCCTGGTACACGTCGGGCACGCCCGGCATGGTGAGCTGCACGAGCTTCTGGGACAGGGAGTTCGCCCGCGCGTACGGCGCGAGCAGCGCCACGAACCCCTCGATGTCGTCGGCGAGCTCCGGGTCGGCGAGGACGGCGTCCACGTGGGCGAGCACCGCCTCCTCGTACGCGGGGTCGCCGTCCACCCAGGCCGTGCGCGTCTTGGCCTCCCGCATGGCCTTGGTCAGGTACCCCTTGAGCCGCTGCCCGGACAGCGGCCACGCCCCCACGATCGTCTGCCACATCAGGTAGTCCAGGTCGGGGTCGAGGGGGCTCTCGGGCGCCCGGGCGCGCCACCGCCCGACCGCCTCGGCCCAGTCGCCGGGCAGCTCGCTGAGCACGGCCAGCCGCGCGCGTACGTCCTCCTGCCGCTTCGTGTCGTGTGTCGACAGCGTGGTCATCGTGCCGGGCCGCCGGGCCGCGACCTCCGCGCAGTACGCGTGGAACTCCTCGGGCGGCACCGAGAACCGCACGGGGTCGCCGCCGACCTCGTTCAGCGCCGCGAGCCGGGACCAGCGGTAGAACGCCGTGTCCTCCACGCCCTTGGCCATCATCGGCGCGGACGTCTGCTGGAACCGGACGACGAACTCGTCACGCAGCGCGTCGCGGCCCGCCAGTCCGAGCAGCAGCGGGACCACCCGGTCGAGCAGCTCGCCGTCCGGCAGCGCGGCGCGGGCCCCGGCGGCGGCCTGGGCGACGATCTCCAGGTCGCGCGCTGACGGCTCCTCGCCCGGCACCACGTACGTGCGGTAGACGGGCATCGCGACGAGCAGCTCGACGAGCGCCCGGCGCAGCGCCGCCGGGTCGTCGCCGGGCAGAATCTCGGCGAGCAGGCCGGCGAGCCGGTCGACCTCGGGCACGAGCAGGCGCTCGGCCGCGTACCGGCGGGCCTCCCTCTCGACCGTCTCGAAGTCGCCGGGGCCGCCGGTGAGGGCGGTGTACGCCTCGGTCAGCGGCCCCTCGCCCGCCGGGTCCTGGAACAGCCCGCCGACCATGCCGAGGGCGTCGTAGCCGGTGGTGCCCGCGCACGGCCAGTCCTCGGGGAGCCGTTCGTCGGTGATGAGGATCTTCTCGGCGACGATCCAGGTGCCGGGCCTCGCGCGGCCGGAGAGCCGGCGCAGGTAGCCGCGCGGGTCGGCCAGACCGTCCGGGTGGTCGATGCGCAGACCGTCGATCAGCCCCTTGCGCAGCAGCCGCAGCGGCAGCGCGTGCGTGCGGTCGAAGACCTCCGGATCCTCCGGGCGCAGCCCGATGAGCGTGGAGACGTCGAAGAAGCGCCGGTAGTTCGGCTCGGTGTCGCGCCAGTATCCGAGGCGGTAGCGGCCGCCGCGCGGGAAGACGTGGTCGTGGTAGCGGACGACGTCGCCGTCGCTCTCGGGCTCGTCCTCCGGCGAGCCGAGCACCGGCAGCACGACCGCCCCTTCGGACCAGTCGATGTCGAACCACCGCGCGTACGGCGAGTCCGGGCCGTGGCGCAGGACGTCCCAGAACGCCGGGTTGAGCGTCTCCGGCGCCGGGATGGCCATGTGGTTGGGCACGAGGTCGATCACGATGCCCAGGCCGTGCTCGCGCAGGCGGGCGGCCATCTCGCGGAACGCGTCGTCACCGCCCAGGTCCTCCGCGAGGCGGGAGTGGTCGACGACGTCGTACCCGTGCGCGGAGCCCGGAGCGGCCTGGAGGATCGGCGACAGGTACACGTGGGAGACGCCGAGGGCGGCCAGGTAGCCGGCCAGCTCGGCGGCCTCGGCGAACCCGAACCCCCTCCTGAGCTGCAACCGGTACGTCGCGGTCGGCACCTTAGACACGTTGGAGCACCTGGATCGAGCGTGCCTCGACCAACGGTTTGTCGCCTGTCATCGGCGCGGTCTCCTCGTCTTCGAGCATGAAGCTGGTGGTGGTGTCGATCACCGTCGTCCACAGCCCCCGGTGCGCCTCGGGCACGGTGAACGTCAGGTCGCGGTCGGAGGCGTTGATCAGCAGGAGGAACGAGGCGTCCTGCACCGGCTCGCCGCGGCGGTCCGGCTCGGTGATCGCGTCGCCGTTCAGGAAGATCGTGACCGCCTTGGCGTACGCGGTCTGCCAGTCACCGTCCGTCATGGACCCGCCCTCGGGGGTGAACCACTGGACGTTGTCCCCGGAGGGGAACCGGCGGCGGCGGAAGACCGGGTGCTCGCGGCGCAGCGTGGTGAGCCGCCGGACGAACTCCCGCAGCGCGCCGCTCTCCGGCCGGTCGGTCCAGTCGACCCAGGTCAGCTCGTTGTCCTGGCAGTAGGCGTTGTTGTTGCCGCGCTGCGTACGGCCGAGCTCGTCGCCGTGCGAGATCATCGGCACACCCTGCGACAGCAGGAGCGTGGCCAGGAAGTTGCGCTTCTGCCGTTCGCGCACCGCGAGAATGTCGGCGTCGCCGGTCTCCCCCTCGGCGCCGTGGTTCCACGAGCGGTTGTCGTCGGTGCCGTCGCGGTTGTCCTCGCCGTTGGCCTCGTTGTGCTTGTGGTCGTAGGAGACCAGGTCGTGCAGCGTGAAGCCGTCGTGGCAGGTGACGAAGTTGATCGAGGCGAGCGGCCGGCGGCCGTCGTCGGCGTACAGGTCGCTGGAGCCGGTGAACCTGCGCGCGAACTCCGGCAGCATCCCGTCGGTGCCGCGCCAGAAGTCGCGGATCGAGTCGCGGTACTTGCCGTTCCACTCGGTCCACAGCGGGGGGAAGTTGCCGACCTGGTAGCCGCCCTCGCCGACGTCCCACGGCTCGGCGATCAGCTTGACCTGGGAGACGACCGGGTCCTGCTGCACCAGATCGAAGAAGGCGGACAGCCGGTCCACGGCGTGCAGTTCGCGCGCCAGCGTCGAGGCGAGGTCGAAACGGAAGCCGTCCACGTGCATCTCGGTCACCCAGTAGCGCAGCGAGTCCATGATCAGCTGAAGCGCGTGCGGGTGCTGGACGTTGATGCTGTTGCCGGTGCCGGTGGTGTCCATGTAGTACCGCGGGTCGCCGTCGACGAGCCGGTAGTAGCTGCGGTTGTCGATGCCGCGGAACCCCAGCGTGGGCCCGAGGTGGTTGCCCTCGGCGGTGTGGTTGTAGACCACGTCGAGGATCACCTCGATCCCCGCCTGGTGCAGGGTCCGCACCATCAGCTTGAACTCCTGTACCTGCTCGCCGCGCGAACCGCTCGCCGCGTACCCGTTGTGCGGGGCGAAGAAGGCGAGGCTGTTGTAGCCCCAGTAGTTGGTGAGGCCGCGCTGGAGCAGCGCGTCGTCGTGCACGAACTGGTGGACCGGCATCAGCTCGATCGCGGTGACGCCGAGCCCCCGCAGGTAGTCGATCATCACCGGGTGCGCCAGGGCCGCGAACGTGCCGCGCTCCGCCTCGGGGATCTCCGGATGCCGCCGGGTCAGGCCCTTCACGTGGGCCTCGTAGACCACCGTCTCGTGGTACGGCGTGCGCGGCGCGCGGTCGTCGCCCCAGTCGAAGTACGGGTTGACCACGATGCTCTTGGGCACGTACGGGGCGCTGTCGTCGTCGTTGCGCACGCCCGGATCGGCGAAGCGGTAGGCGAACAGCGCCTCGTTCCACTCCACGTCGCCCTCGACCGCCTTGGCGTACGGGTCGAGCAGCAGCTTGGCGGAGTTACAGCGCAGCCCCTGGGCCGGGTCGTAGGGGCCGTGCACCCGGAAGCCGTACCGCTGGCCGGGGCCGACCCAGGGCACGTAGCCGTGCCAGACGGAGCCGTCGAGCTCGGTGAGGGGGATTCGGGTCTCCTCGCCGGCGTCGTCGAACAGGCAGAGCTCGATCCTGTCGGCGGCCTCGGAGAAGACGGAGAAGTTCGTGCCCGCGCCGTCATAGGTGGCCCCCAAGGGATAGGGGTCACCTGGCCAAATACGCATCACATCGGTCCATTTCCCCCAAGTGATCGACTCAACCCCGCCCGGGGGGACGCGCTCGCGGCTCCTCCCGGAACTCCGGGGGCCGTTCCTCGACCGACCATGTGTGAGATAGACCACAGGAACTCGATGGTGCGGGCGGACAGGCGGTGTGTGTGGAGATGAGTATGCGTGCCCGTGTCAACGCCGGGGACCCGGATGCGTTCCGAGAGCTGTTTCGACGAGCACGTTCGCTCGGTCTACAACCCGACTACGCCGAGGCCGCCGAAGCGCTCGGCGTGCCGGTCGGCGCGGTGCGTTCCCGGCTGTCCAGAGCACGCAAGAGGCTCAACAAGCTCGTCACCGCCGGAAGACTTCGGCCACCCGAAGGAGATCGGGAACCGCACGCCGGCGTCCTCACGTCCCTTCGAGCTGTCCGATCGCCGGTTCACCCTCGCCGAGATCAAGGGCGACCCGTCCACCGCGACGCTGCTCGCCGAAAGCACCACCGCGGATGGGAAGTACGGGGCGACGACCTACGTCAACTTGACTCGGCCCTGAAGGGCCGGGTTTGGAGGTGGCGCCCGGCCGGCTGCTGGGTGGGCTTCTCCGTTCAGCCACCGCTATGGGGTGGCAGGGACGCGTGACTCACGCCCCGCGGTCCACGCAGCTTCGCCTTTGCGGGCGATGTTGTGGGAGGCGTTGCGGTCGGCGTGGGCAACGACCCCGCAGTTCCGGCAGATGAAGACCGATTGGCTTGCCCGGTTCTTGTCGTTGATGTGGCCGCACTCGCTGCATTGCTGTGAGGTGTAGGCGGGATCGACGAAGACCACGGGAACGCCGGCTCGTTTGGCCTTGTAGGCGATGAAGTCGGTGAGCTGGGCGAAGGCCCAGGAGTGCAGCGCGACCCGTTGGGGCTTGCGGAGCCGTACCCTCTGCCGGATTCCCTTGAGGTCTTCTAGGGCGATTCCGGATGAGGTGCGTTCAGCCTCGGTCACGATCGTCTTGGCGATGATGTGGTTCTGGTTCGCCGCATGACGCTTCTCGCTCCGGCTGCGTTTCTTCAGCAGCCGCTTGGCGGACTTGGTCCGCTTCTTCTGGAGCTTGCGGCGCAGTTCGAGCTGCCGCCTGCGGTGCCGGTTGAGTCCCCGCCCGGCGGCCTGGTAACCGGTGGCGATGGCGGCGATGCCCAGGTCCACGCCGATGAACCGGCCGGGCTCGTACGGCTCGGCCTCGGATACCTCACAGGTGGCGATCAGATAGAACACCCCGTCACGCCGGACCAGATCGGATTCACCCTGCCGGTGCTCCTGCAGCGTCTTGAACGCACCCGCCGAGCAGACGAACCGGACGTTCTTCACCCGGCCCTCGACCGTCCACACCGACACGGTCCCGGCGTCGTACCGCCACGACAAGCACCGGTCATCGTAGGGTTGCGCGGCCTCGGGGCGGAAGACGATCGGCTTGGTCTCGGCCTTGAGACGGCGGCGAGAGCCCGGCCTGCCGAGATTCCCCGCACCGAGGTTCGCCTTCAACGTCGTGTAGGCGTCACGGACCTTCTTGATGACATGCTGGGCGGCCTGCGCCCCCAGGCCCCGGGACTTCAGCTCCGCATAGGTGTGCTTACGCAACTCGTACACGTGCGGCACACCGCGCTCGAACGCCACGGCCGATACCCAGTTCGCCGCCTCGTTGACCACGCGCAGGGTCCGCTCAAGCGCCAGCGCCTGACCGGCGGCATGAGTTCGACCTGCACCACGACCTTCACAGCCAGTACCGGTAGCGTTCTCTGTGTCACACAGGAGGGGAATCTCCCGATAAACACCGGGCAACAGCGTCGCCTACACCTCGCACATACACTTGGTTTCCCGCGCACCCCAGCACCGGTCCAGGCGGCGCTAGCGCGCCGCACTCGAGGAAGCGATTCCTCTCGGCCCTAAAGGACCAGGGTTCCTCGCTACATCATGCTGAAGGCCGGCTGGACCAACGAGGCCCCCAACCCCCTTCCGGTCCCTGACCGCCATGGGCTCGACGGCCCCGCGTCCGCCCGCGGCGCGGGGCCGCGTCGCGCGAACAGGCTTTGTGACGTACGCTACATCGCATCTGACCAGCGAAGATTGGCCAAAGCCCGGGTCCGTGCGTTAGCTTAGGGGAGCCTTACCTAATCGCCTCGTCCCCCGGAGGTTCCCCCGCCATGTACGTCTGTGTCTGCCACGCCGTCACCGAGGACGTCGTGCGTGAGCACATGGCGGCCGGGGCCTGTACGGCCAAGGAGGTCCGGGCGGCGTGCGGCATGCGGCCGGGCTGCGGCTCGTGCGTCAACCGCATCTGCGCGATGCTCAGGGATACCCCGGCGGAGCCCGAGGAGGCCGTCGACGCGGCCGCCTGACGCCTGATCAGCGCGCGTGGCGGGGCATTGCCCGCGCTTTGCCGTGCGCGTGCCACGATTGGGAGACATGGAAGGCGACACCGACGTCATCAACCTGCTCAACGAGCAGTTGACGGCCGAGCTCACGGCGATCAACCAGTACTTCCTGCACTCGAAGATGCAGGAGCACTGGGGGTACACCGCGCTGGCTGAGCACACCAGGGCCGAGTCGTTCGATGAGATGCGGCACGCGGAGACCCTCACCGACCGCCTGCTCATGCTGTCGGCGCTGCCCAACTACCAGCGGATCAACCCGCTGCGCATCGGCCAGACGGTTCCCGAGCAGATCCGCTCGGACCTGGCCATCGAGATGGAGGCCGTCGGCCGGCTGCGCCCCGGCATCGAGCTGATGCGCTCACGGGGCGACGTCACCTCGGCGCGCATCTTCGAGCACATCCTCGAGGACGAAGAGGAGCACGTCGACTACCTGGAGACCGAGCTGGAACTGCTGGAAGCGCTCGGCGAACAGCTCTACCTCCAGCGCTACGCCACACCCCGCGAGGCGAACGACGACTGAGCCGCGCCGGCGAGGCGGATCGACCTCGACCCGGACCCGGCGGTCAGAGCCGCGACCAGGCCGGAGACAATCCCGGCCCGCCTAAGGCGCGTCGTCGGCCGCCGGTGAAGTAGAGGAGCGCCGCCTAGAAGATCAGGCCCAGGAGGCCGAGCAACGTCATGACGACGCCGCCGATCCACGCCACCCTGGCCCGCGTGTCCGGCCGTCCCTGGGCGCGGAATCTCTTCTGGGCGACGAGGCCGAGCACGATCGCCGCCGGCGGGAGGAGAACCCAGCACACGATGCCGATGTTCGACAGAACCTCGGGCCTACCGGGCCCTGACTGCTGCTCTGAGTGGCCCGTGTCATGACCTGGAGGGCCTGGAGGCGGCGGCTGAGGCGACGGCACGGTCGGGGCGATCGGGGCGATCGGGACCGCGGAGGGAATACCGCGGCCGGCCGGCCGAGCGGCCGGAGCGCCCTCGGCCGCCGGCCGGGTGACGCCGATGGCGTCGGGCGCCACCCTGGGAGCGGGGGCGCCGTCGGTCGCGAGCACGGCGGCCTGCATCTCGGCCGCGTCGGCGTAGCGGTCCTCCGGGCGCTTGGCCAGCGCCCGCATGACGACCTCGTCCCAGGCGGGCGGCAGATCGGGGCGCCGGGCGGACGGCGGCTGGGGTGTCTGGCGAATGTGCTGCAACAGCACGGCGGTGGGCGTCTCGGCCGTGAGCGGCGGGCGGCCGGTGAGTAGTTCGTACAGCATGCAGCCGACCGCGTATATGTCCGACTTCGCGTCCGCGCCATGGCCTTCGGCCTGTTCGGGCGACATGTAGAGGGCCGTGCCGACCATATGGCCGGTGGCGGTGAGGCGCGTGGCGGTATCGGCCATGAGCTTGGCGATACCGAAGTCCAGAATCTTCACGCGCGGGCGGGAGCCGCGCAGATCGACCATCACGTTGGCGGGCTTGATGTCCCGGTGCACGATGCCGTTGCGGTGGCTGTGCTCCAACGCGTCGAGAACGTTGGCGATGATCGTGCGGACCTGGTCCAGGGGCAGGGGCCCGGCCGCGATCACCTCGTTCAGGGGGGTGCCGTCAACGTACTCCATGACCAGGTAGGGAACCGGCTGACCGTCGGCGGTGTCCTCCCCGATGTCATGCATGACCGCGATGGATCCGTGGCTGAGCGCCGCGGCGGTCCGTCCCTCCCGGCGGAACCGCGCACGGAAGTCCGGCTGCCGGAGCAACTCTGGCGGAAGCAGCTTGACGGCGACCGTACGCCCAAGCTCGCGGTCGAGGCCCTTGTGTACGACGCCCATGCCACCACGCCCCAGCGTCGTGTGCAGCTCGTACCTACCCGCCAATACCCGCACAGGATCCCCTGCCATGAATTTGTCTACATTCGACGTAAGAATGGCATTTCTTCCCGGCGATCTTACAAGAAGTAAGGGCTTAACGTCCTCTGGAAACCCATTCTTCGAAGTGCGGCGCCTCATCGCCGATCGTCGTGCTGTCGCCGTGGCCGGTCCGTACGACGGTGTCCGGCGGGAGGGTCAGCAGGCGGTCGCGGATCGAGTCGATGATCACGCCGAAGTCGGAGTAGGAACGGCCCGTCGCGCCCGGGCCGCCGTTGAACAGCGTGTCGCCGGTGAAGACCGTGCCCAGGTCCGGGGCGTAGAGGCAGACCGCGCCCGGGGCGTGGCCCGGCGTGTGCAGCACCCGCAGGGTCGTGCCGGCCACGGTCAGCTCGTCGCCGTCCGCGAGGCCGCGGTCCGGCTCGCGGTCGGGGTAGGTCATGCGCCACAGCACCATGTCGTCCGGGTGCAGCAGGATCGGCGCGCCCGTACGGTCGGCCAGCTCGGCCGCGGCGTCGATGTGGTCGTCGTGGGCGTGGGTCGAGACGATCGCGGTCAGGCGGCGGTCGCCGACCGCGGCGGCGATCGCGTCGGCGTCGTGCGCGGCGTCGATGACGAGCACCTCGCGGTCGTCGCCGACCAGCCACACGTTGTTGTCGACGTCCCAGGTGCCGCCGTCCAGGCTGAACGTGCCGGAGGTGACGAGGTGACCGATCGCCGTGTCGCTCACAGGGTCACCACCGAGCGCAGCACCTCTCCGCGCTCCATCTTGGCGAACGCCTCCTCGACGTCGTCCAGGCCGATCGTCTCGGAGACGAAGCCGTCGAGGTCGAGCCGGCCCTGGAGGTACAGGTCGACGAGCATCGGGAAGTCGCGGGAGGGCAGGCAGTCGCCGTACCAGGAGGACTTCAGCGCCCCGCCGCGGCCGAACACCTCCAGCAGCGGCAGCTCGATCTTCATCTCGGGGGTCGGCACGCCGACGAGGACGACCGTGCCGGCCAGGTCGCGGGCGTAGAACGCCTGCTCGTACGTCTCGGGGCGGCCGATGGCCTCGACCACCACGTCGGCGCCGTTGCCACCGGTCAGCGCGCGGATCGCCTCGACCGGATCGGTCTCGCGGGAGTTCACGGTGTCGGTGGCGCCGAAGCCGCGGGCCCACTCCAGCTTCCGGTCGTCGATGTCGACGGCGATGATCTTCGCGGCGCCGGCCAGGCGTGCCCCGGCGATCGCGGCGTCGCCGACACCGCCGCAGCCGATGACCGCGACCGAGTCGCCCCGCGTCACGCCGCCGGTGTTGATCGCCGCGCCGAGGCCGGCCATGACGCCGCAGCCCAGCAGCCCGGCCGCGGCGGGCGAGGCGGCGGGGTTCACCTTGGTGCACTGGCCCGCGTGCACGAGGGTCTTCTCGGCGAACGCGCCGATGCCGAGGGCGGGTGAGAGCTCGGTGCCGTCGGTCAGCGTCATCTTCTGTGCGGCGTTGTGCGTCGCGAAGCAGTACCAGGGACGGCCGCGCAGACAGGCGCGGCACTGCCCGCAGACCGCGCGCCAGTTGAGGATGACGAAGTCGCCCGGCGCGACGTCGGTGACGCCCTCGCCGACCGCCTCGACCACACCGGCGGCCTCGTGGCCGAGCAGGAACGGGAACTCGTCGTTGATGCCGCCCTCGCGGTAGTGCAGGTCGGTGTGGCACACGCCGCAGGACCGGACCTCGACCAGCGCCTCGCCGGGCCCCGGGTCGGGGACGACGATCGTCTCGATGGCGACCTGCGCTCCCTTGGAACGCGCGACGACCCCTCGCACCTCGTGCGGCATCCGATCACACACCCTTTCGTCCGCCGATGATGTACGAGAAGTATCACATCGCCTTAGAAGCGGTGCCGCTCCGCGGAGACGAGCGCGCCGTCGGCGACGTGCAGCACCCAGAAGCCGCCCTTGGGCAGCCGGGGATCCTCCGGCGCGGGCGCGCCGAGCGTCTCGCAGGCGCGCTCGACCAGTTCGGGCACCAGCTCGCCGTGGGTGCAGACGAGCGCCGCGACGCCCTCGCCGATGAGCCGGGCGAACCGGCCGCCCGCCTCCTTCGAGGCGCCCATCGGCGTACCCATCGAGAACGCCCAGTCGGTACGGATGTCGGTGCTCATCCGCGCGGCGTACGGCAGCACGGTCTCCACGCACCGCGCGGTCGCGGAGCTGAACACCCGGGCCGGGCCGTACGCCGCCAGCGTCTCGGCCAGCGCGGCGGCCCCGGCACGACCGCGCTCGTCGAGGGGCCGCAGCCCGTCGTCGCCGTCCCACGCGCGCTTGTCACCGGCCGAGGTGTGCCGCAGCACGATGTACGGCGTGGTCCGGCTGGGGCCGGAGGCGAACTCGCGCAGCAGGTCGGCGTCGTGCTCGTAGCTCAGCCGCCGCTCGGCCTCGGACACCGGCAGCCACTCGACCCGGTCGATCTCCTCATTCGGGCGGAAGTCGCCGCCGTCTCCGGTGGCCGCCCAGTAGTCGACGCGCTTGGGCCGACGCTCCTTCTCGTACTCGCGCGCGGGCAGGCGGCGGCCCAGGACCGGCCGGACGCCGCTCTCCTCCCAGACCTCGCGTACGGCCGTACGGAGGACGTGCTCGCCGTCCTTGGCCTTGCCCTTGGGAAAGGACCAGTCGTCGTACCTGGGCCGGTGGACCAGCGCGACCTCGGGACCGCTCTCTCCGGGCCGCCACAGGACGGCGCCCGCCGCCCGGATCGGGTCGGGGCCATCACCCATCGACGGTCCTCCATCGCCGCGTCCGCATGAGGTGGGTCTGGATGTGCGTGGAGCCCCCGTGCCGGGTCCAGTCGCCGTCTTCGTTCAGCAGCCAGCACTGGGTGTCCATGCCCATCGCCAGGTCGAAGCGGCCCAGCAGGTCCGCGCAGTGGTTCCGGTCGGTGACGCGGACGAGGACCTCGACGCGGCGGTCGAGGTTGCGGTGCATGAGGTCGGCGCTGCCGATCCACACCTCCGGCTCGCCGCCGTTCTCGAAGGCGTAGATGCGCGAGTGCTCCAGGAAGCGGCCGAGGACGCTGCGCACCTGGATCGTCTCCGACAGCCCGCTCACGCCGGGCCGCAGCGCGCAGATGCCACGCACCCAGATGTCGATCGGCACGCCCGCCTGCGACGCGCGGTACAGCGCGTCGATGATCACTTCGTCCACGAGGGCGTTGCACTTGAAGCGGATGCGCGCCGGCCGCCCTCGCAGCTGGTTGTCGGTCTCCCGCTCGATGCGGCTCACCAGGCCGGCGCGCAGGGAGTACGGCGCGACCAGGAGCCGCCGGTACTCGGTGTCACGCGTGTAGCCGGTGAGGTGGTTGAACAGGTCCGTGACGTCCTCGCCCACCTGCGGGTCGGCGGTGAGCAGGCCGTAGTCCTCGTAGATGCGGGCGGTTTTGGGGTTGTAGTTGCCGGTGCCGATGTGGCAGTAGCGGCGCAGGGTCCCGTCGGACTCCTCGCGGACGACCAGGGCCAGCTTGCAGTGCGTCTTGAGGCCGACGAAGCCGTAGACGACGTGGCAGCCGGCCTGCTCCAGCTTGCGTGCCCAGGTGATGTTGGCGCGCTCGTCGAACCGCGCCTTGATCTCCACCACCACGACGACCTGCTTGCCCGCCTCGGCCGCGTCGATGAGCGCGTCGATGATCGGCGAGTCGCCGCTCGTCCGGTAGAGCGTCTGCTTGATCGCCAGCACCTGCGGGTCGGCGGCGGCGTCCTCGATGAGCCGCTCGACGCTCGTCGTGAACGAGTCGTACGGGTGGTGCACGAGCACGTCGTGGTCGCGCAGTGTGGCGAAGATGTCGGTGTCGTGCGGGAGGGCCGCCTCCGAGGGCACGAACGGCGGGTACTTCAGCTCGCTGCGGTCCAGGTCGGCGATCGCGTCGAGGCCGCCGAGGTCGAGCGGGCCGGGCACCCGGTAGACCGAGCTCTCGTCCAGGCCGAGCTCGGTGGTCAGCAGTTCGAGCACCTCCGGGGTGATCGACTCCTCGACCTCCAGCCGGACGACCGGGCCGAAGCGGCGGCGCAGCAGTTCGCGCTCCAGCGCCTGGAGGAGGTTCTCCGCGATGTCCTCGTCCACCTCGAGATCCTGGTTGCGGGTGACGCGGAACGCGTGGTGCTCGAGGATCTCGGTGCCGGTGAACAGCTGCGGGAGGTTCTCGGCGATCACGTCCTCGAGCGGGACGAACCGCGACGGCGACGCCTCCAGGAACCTCGGCAGCAGCGGCGGCACCTTGACCCGGGCGAAGAGCGTCTCCTCGGTCTCGGGGTCGCGGACGACGACGGCGAGGTTGAGCGACAGGCCGGAGATGTAGGGGAACGGGTGCGCCGGATCGACGACGAGTGGCGTGAGCACGGGGTAGATCCGCCGCCGGAACAGGCGGTGGAGCTCCTCCTTCTCGGTGTCGGCCAGCTCGTCCCAGCGCAGGATCTCGATGCCCTCCTTGGCGAGGGCGGGCAGGATCTCGTCGTGGAAGCAGGCGGCGTGCCGGAGCATCAGCTCGTGGGCGACCTCGGAGGTGCGGGCGAGCACCTCGCGCGGCTGCCGGCCGCTCGCGGTCTGCACGGCGATCCCGGTGGCCATGCGCCGGGTCAGCCCGGCGACCCGGACCATGAAGAACTCGTCCAGATTGCTGGCGAAGATCGAGAGGAAGCGGACGCGTTCGAGCAGGGGCAGATCGGGGTCGCCGGCCAGGTCCAGCACACGCTGGTTGAACCGCAGCCAGCTCTCCTCGCGATCAAGAAACCGGTCTTCGGGGAACTCGCCTTCCACTTCGGAGAATTGTCCGGCTTCGACACTCATGACAGATATGCTCCCCGTCCAATCTGAACTTGAAGCCAACGGGGGCTTACCTTCCTGCTACCCAGGCGGCCCGATCGCTCAGGGAGAGATCGTGCGGCTCCGGGGGCCCGCGCGCAGCACCTGTGAGGGCAACCTGTGGCCGACCATCGTCTCCGCCCGGGCGGCGACGTCGATGAGGGCATCGAGGTCGACGCCCGTGGCCACGCCCATGTCCTCCACCATGTGAACCAGTTCTTCGGACGCGATGTTCCCGGTCGCCCCGGGGGCGTAGGGGCAACCGCCCAGGCCACCGACGCTGGCGTCGAAGTCGGCCACGCCCAGCTGGAGCGCCGCGAGCACGTTCGCGAGGCCCGTGCCCCGGGTGTTGTGGAAGTGCAGGTTGAGCGAGGTCTCGGGGTTGGCCATGCGGAACTCCCCGACCAGCCGGGTCACGCGCGACGGAGTCGCCATGCCGGTCGTGTCGCCGAACGAGGCGCTGTCCGCCCCGTCGCGCACCGCCCGCGTGGCGGTCGCGACGACCCGCTCGACCGGCACGTCACCCTCGTACGGGCAGCCCCACGCGGTGGAGACGATCACCTGGCAGGCGGCGCCACGGCCGTGCGCGAGATCGATGATCTTGGTGATGTCGTCGAGCGACTCCTCGGTGGAGCGACCCACGTTCTTGCGGTTGTGCGTGTCGGAGGCCGAGACCACGACCTCCAGCTCGGTGAAGCCGGCGTCCAGCGCGCGCTCGGCGCCACGGAGGTTGGGCACCAGGGCCGAGTAGCGTACGTCGCCGGCGCGCCGCACCCGGCTCCACACCTCGTCGGCGTCCGCCATCTGCGGGATCGCCCTCGGATGCACGAACGACACGGCCTCGATGCGGCCGACGCCGGTGCCCGACAGGGCGTCGATCAGCTCGACCTTCGCCTCAGTCGGCACCGGCTCCTCGTTCTGCAGACCGTCACGGGGCCCCACCTCGCGCAGCGAGATCCGGTCGGGCAGGTCGCTCATGTAGCACCTCCTGCCGCCAAATCTAACCCGCGCCCCCCGGTCGCGCGGAAACGCGTGTGAGGGGGCCCCTCACCCCGCCTTGACGGGGTGAGGGGCCCCCTCACACCCTGCGGGCTCGGCCGCCGGCGCGGGCGAACCAAGTCCCCGCCGCCAGGCACACCGCGGCGGCGAGGAGCAGAGCGTACGCTGCCCCGTGCCCGTACAGACCGCCCATGGCGGCGACCCCGAGCGTCGCCCCGGTCTGGCGTACGGCGTTCAGCGTCCCGCCCGCCGCGCCGGCCGTCCCCTCCGGCGCGACGTCGAGGATGGCCGCGACCAGCGAGGGCAGCACGAACGAGACGCCGAACCCGGTCAGCAGCAGCCCGGCGGCGAGCACGGCGTACCCGGCCCCGGCGGCGACCGCCCAGCCGAGCGCGGCACCGCCCAGCGTCAGCAGCGCCATCCCCGCCAGGATCGGCGGACGGGGTCCCACCCGCGCGACGATCCGGCCGGTCACCGGCGGGTTCGCCACGAACGGCAGGGTGAGCGGCAGGAAGGCCAGCCCGCTGACGGCCGCGCCGAGGTGCCGCTGCTCCTGGAGCAGCAGCGGCAGCACGAACAGGCCACCGTTCAGGGCGAAGTTCACCGCCGCCCCGGCCGCCAGCCCGGCCCGTACCCCACCCGCGCGCAGCAGCACCCGGTCGAGCACCGGCGCCGCGCTGCGCCGCTCCAGGACGGCGAACCCGGCCGCAGCGAGCACCGTGGCCGCCCCGGACCCGGCCACGTGCGCCCAGGAGCGGGCGCCGGCGGCGATCAGCGCGTCGGTCAGCAGCGCCAGCACGGCGCAGGCGGCGAGCTGGGCCGCCCAGTCGATCCGCCGGTCACCGCGGGGGCAGTGCACCGCGGGCCCCGCGACCAGCGCGAGGACGGCCAGCGCGATCGGCACGTTCACCCAGAAGATCGCACGCCAGCCCACGAGGTCGACCAGCACGCCGCCGGCGATCGGGCCCGCCGCGACCGCGGCGCCGCTGACGGACGCCCAGACCGCGACGGCCCGCGTGCGCTCGGCCGGCACCGGGTAGAGCCGCGCGATCATCGCCATCGACGCCGGCACGCACGCCGCACCGGCGACGCCGAGCACGACCCGCAGCGCGATGAGGACGCCCAGCGCCGGAGCGAACGCCGACAGCAGCGCGCCGAGCCCGAACACCGCGACCGCGACGCGGAACACCCGGTGCGCCCCGTACCGGTCGGCCACGGCGCCCGCCGACAGCAGCAGCGCCCCGAACACCACGGTGTAGCCGGTCGTCGCCCACTGCAGGCCGGACACCGAGGTGTGCAGCGAGGCGGCCAGGTCCGGCTCGGCCACCGACAGCACGGTCATGTCGAGCAGCACCATGAAGTAGCCCAGAGCGATGCCGAAGAGCGCGAGCCCGTGCCCGGTCGTCTCCCGGGCGGGAGATCTCAGAGTGGTCATGCGCCCCACTGTCCGGATCGGGCCGCGAGTGCTCCACCGGCCCGTCCGCACGCCCGTTCGGAATTTCCGAACGCCACGGCGGGGTTGCGATGGCCATGGAGTTCCACCAGCTACGGATCTTCGAGGCCGTCGTACGCCACCGGACCGTGACCGACGCCGCCGTCGCGCTCGACCACGCGCCCTCCAGCGTGTCCGCGCAGATCCGCGCCCTGGAGCGGTCGCTCGGGGTGCCGCTGTTCGAGCGGACCCCGACGGGGATGCGCCCGACCGGGGCGGGCGAGCGGCTGCTGGTGTGGGCCCGCCGCCTCCTCGCCCAGGCCGAACAGGCACGCGCCGAGGTGGCCGGGCGGTCCCGGCAGGTACGGCTCGGCGCGCTGGAGACCATCGCCGCCACGTACGTGCCCCGCGTGCTGGCCCGGCTCGCCGAGCGCCGCCCCGGCGTCGAGGTCGAGGTACGCCCCAGCGTGAGCCGCGCCGACCTGCTGGCGGACGTCATCGCGGGGCGGCTGGAGGCGGCCCTGGTCCTGGACACCGGCGAGGCCCTCGGCGACCTGGGTTTCCCCACCCCGCCGGAGCCGCTGACCTTCCTCGACGTGGACGAGGTGCCGCTCGCCCTCGTCGCGGCCCCGCGCCACCCGCTGGCCGGGCGCGCCGGCCTGACCCCGGCCGACCTGGCGGAGGAACGCCTGCTCGTCAACGCCCCGAACTGCTCGTTCCTCATGGCCGCGGACCGGGTCGTGGGGCCCGGCCCGGAGCGCGTCTGGACCGGCGGTGTCCCGGTGATGCGTGCCTGGGCCGAGCAGGGCCTCGGCGTGGCGCTGCTTCCGGAGTTCGCGGTGGCGTCCGCCCGCGACGCCGGCACCCTCACCCGGCTCGACCTGCCGGCCCCTGCGCTGAGCCTGCGTCTCGTCTGGCGCGGCGACCAGGAGGACGTCCCCGGCCTCCGTGACGTCCTCTACGCCGCCTGCGCGTGACCGGGGCTAGTGCGGTGACCACGAACGTTCACCGGGTCGGCGCCAGCGACTTCGCGAGTCCGACCCAGCATTGAATTGACTTAACGTATCCATTTGTTCACTCTAAGTTTCCGGTCCGCGTGTGGGCGGTGAGGAGTCGCTCGCCTCACGGCGAGGATCCACCCACGTCCTCCCGCAAGCCGGGAAACGTTAGTGGACCGCACTAGCGCTCGGACGTGATGGCCTTCACGAGCCCGTCGGAGGTGAACCCGACCGTGAGGGTGTGACCCTCCGGGAAGCGCCCCTGGATCACGTCCGGAGCCTCGGCGATCATCCCGCCATAGTGGGCGACGAGGCCCCGGACGACCCGGCGGGGATCGGACGGGAAGACCTCGACGGCCCTCATCACCAGGCCCGCGGCCTTGAGCGGGTCGTAGGCGGCGACGGGCAGCTCCGGGTCGTCGAGGTGGAGGTACACCGAGCCCCTGCCGTCGTTGATCCGGACGCTGTGGACACCGTTGCCGCCGAGCAGGGCTCCCGCGGCGATGGCCATCGTGGTCGCGGCCTGGTGCGGTTGCGGAAAGCCGGACAGGTTCAGGCGCCCGATCGTGAGTTCGGGGACGTCGTGGTCCCGGCCGTACTCGCGGATGGCCCGCAGCGGCTCGACGGAGGGATGGTCGTCGCCGTAGTGCTGGTTGGCCCACGCCCACAGCCAGGTCCGGTCCAGGTGCGAGAAGCTGCCGAGCAGCGTGACGCCGTGGTAGGTGCGGCCTCCGGTGGTCAGCGTCCGCTCATCGACGTCGAAGCTGACGTCGCCGTCGCCCAGGGCCTCGCCCAGCACGTCCTGCCGGTGGATCGCCGCGACCGAACCCTCGCTCGCGAACGCCTCGAACCGCGGGCTGTAGGCGCCGAGCCCGTACGGGACATTCCGCCAGAACATGGCCAGGTCCCGGTCGCCGCGCCCTTCGTACGACTCGGCGAGCACCCCGGCGGCGGTCGCGTCGCCGAACTCCTCCACCGCCCGCCGCAGCCACGTGGCGGCCGACTCCTGGTCGCCCTGGCGCCTGAACTCGACCGCGAGGCTGTAGGCGGCCTTGGGCTCGCCGAGGTCCGCGGCCCGCCGCCATGCCGCCACCTGCGCCTCTGTGTCGCCCTGATCCCGCCGGACGTGCCCGAGGTTGTACGCGGCGCCCGCGTTGCCCCGTTCGGCGGCACGCTCGTACCACTCCGCGGCCGTCGCGAGATCGCCCTTGCCGCCGTCGTCGTAGAGCCTGCCGAGGTTGAACGCGGCCTTGTCGGAGCCCAGCTCCCAGGCACGCCGGAAGAGGTCCATGGCGGCGGGCAGGTCCCCACGCTTCTCCAACAGCGCCGCGAGGTTGAGGGTTCCGCTTCGGTCACCGCCGTCGGCGGCCCGCCGGTACCACCGCTCGGCCTCGTCCTGGCCGCCCCGGCTCTCCTCCAGGTAACCCATCTCGAAGGCGGCGGCGGCCACGCCCTGCTCGGCGGCACGCCGGTACCAGGTCTCCGCCCCGGCGTCGTCACCGCGGTCGGCCAGGCCGTTGCCGAAGTGGTACGCGGCGACGGGATCTCCGGCCTCGAACGCCTGCCGGAACAACCCTTCGGCCTCCGCCCACCGGCCCTGACGCTCGGCCTCTCGCCCACGCTCACGGAGTCCGACCGCCGCGGGCGGGTACTGGTCATCGGTCATGCGGGAAATCTCCATGAGCGGTCATCGACTGGCATCTGAACGGATCGGAGGTGCTAGGACGGGTCATGCTTTGAGGTGATGCCGCCGACGAGCCCGTCGGAGGTGAACCCGACCGTGAGGGTGTGACCGTCCGGGAAGCGTCCCTGGATCACGTCCGGGCCCTCCGCGATCCGCGAGCCGTAGTGGGCGACGAGGCCCCGGACGACCCGGCGGGGATCGGACGGGAAGACCTCGACGGCCCTCATCACCAGGCCCGCGGCCTTGAGCGGGTCGTAGGCGGCGACGGGCAGCTCCGGGTCGTCGAGGTGGAAGTACGCCGAGCCCTGCCCGTCGTTGATCCCGCAGCTGTGCACGCCGTTGCCGCCCAGCAGCGCCCCCGCGGCGATCGCCATCGTGGTCCCGGCCTGGTGCGGATTCGGGAACCCGGAAAGGTCGAGGCGCCCGACCGTGAACTCGGCGATGCCGTGGTCCCGGCCGTACTCGCGGACGGCGCGCAGCGGCTCCACGGCCGGGTGGTCGTCCTGGTAGTGATCGTTGGCCCACGCCCACAGCCACGACCGGTCCAGGTGCGAGAAGCTGCCGAGCAGCGTGACGCCGTGGTAGGTGCGGCCCCCCGTGGTCAGCGTCCGCTCATCGACGTCGAAGCTGACGTCGCCGTCGCCCAGGGCCTCGCCCAGCACGTCCTGCCGGTGGATCGCCGCGACCGAACCCTCGCTCGCGAACGCCTCGAACTCCGGGCTGTAGGCGCCGAGCCCGTACGGGACATCCCGCCAGAACCGGGCCCGGTCCCGGTCGCCGTCCCTTTCGTAGATGTCGGCGAGCTTCCCGGCCGCCCCCGTGTGCGCGAAGTCCTCCACCGCCCGGCGCAGCCACACGACGGCCGATTCCTTGTCACCCTGCTGCCTGAATATCAGCCCGAGGCTGTAGGCGGCCTTGGGATGCTTGAGATCCGCGGCCCGCTGCCAGGCCTTCACCATCGCGGCTTCGTCGCCCTGGTCGCGCCGGACGTGCCCGAGGTTGTACGCGGCGCCGGCGTTTCCGCGTTCGGCCGCACGCTCGTACCACTCGGCGGCCAGCGCGAGGTCGCCCTTGCCGTCGTCATCGTGGATCTTGCCGATGTTGAACGCGGCCTTGTCCTCGCCGAGGTCCCAGGCACGGCGGTAGAGGTCCATGGCCTCGGGCAGGTCGCCCCGGTTCTCCAGGAGCACCCCCAGGTTGAGGATCCCGCTGCGGTGACCGCCGTCGGCGGCCTGCCGGTACAGCCGCTCGGCCTCGCCCAGGTCGCCCCGGCGCTGCTCCTCGTAGCCGATCTCGAAGGCGGCGGCGGGCACGCCCTGTTCGGCGGCGCGCCGGTACCATGCGTTCGCCCCGTCGCGGTCGCCATGGTCGAGCAGGCCGAGGCCGAGCTCGTACGCGGCGACGGGGTGCCCGGCCTCGAAAGCCTGACGGAACAGCGCCTCGGCCTCCGCCCACTGTCCTTCACGCTGCGCGGCCAGGGCGCGCTCACGCAGGTCGACCGCGGCGGGCGGGTACTGGGCGTCGGTCATACGAGAAGCCTCCACAGATGTCGGCGTGATGGGCGGATCGGGTATTCGATCATGACTACCGACGCGTGCGGCCGTGGCCGCGTTCCCGGCCGATCCGGATCTATCGGCGCCGGAGGACGTACGGCTGGACCATGCCGAGGCCGTGGGCGCGGCGGCGGGTGATGCGCTGCAGGTCGTACGCGTCGTCCTCGCGCAGCTCTCCGGCCATGTCCGCGTCGACCAGCGCCGTGCCCGGGCGGGCCATCGCGGTCAGCCGGCTGGCGAGGTTCACCGTGGTGCCGAACACGTCGCCGCGCAGCGGCAGCACCGGGCCGTACGCCATGCCGACCCGCACGTCGGGGATGCCCTCGTCCTCGCGTACCGCCTCCGCGACGGCCAGGCCGATCTCGGCACCGGTCCGTGCGGTGTCGGCGCTGAACAGCACTTCGTCGCCTAGGGTCTTCACGAGCCGCCCGCCGTGCTCGGCGACGACGTCCGAGGCCGTCTCCTCGAACCGCTCCACGAGCCGGGCCAGCTCGCGTTCGTCCAGGTCGCGGCTCGTACGGGTGAACGCGACCAGGTCGGCGAACCCGACGGCCGCCCGCGTCTGGAGCTCCTCGGTGCCCTGCGCGGCGAGCAGCCGTGCGCCGGCGGCGGCGAGCTGCCGGCGCCAGGCATGCGTGATCAGGGGTTCGAGATCGGCCAGGCGGCTCTCGGCGTTGGCCGTGATCACCCGCAGGGTCTCGGGGTCCGGTGGTTCGAGCGGGTCGGTCATCGTCTCGACGAGGATGTCGACCTGCCATTTCGCGAGCCGCGCCATGGTCTGCCCGACGGCGCGGGACATGCGGAGCGTGATCTCCTCGTCGAGCATGCCGCTGGCCCGCAGCCCGGCGACCCCGGCGAGCGCGGCCACGTCGCCCTCGGTGAAGGCGACCACGCCGTCGGGGACGTGCGGGAACCCCAGGGCGCGCCAGAGCCGCCGGGCGAACTCCTCCGACACCCCGGCGGCCTGGATCGCCTCCAGCCTGGTGTAGCGCAGCTCACCACCGAGGAGCAGCTCCTCAAGCCGACGCGGCCCCGGCAGTTCGCTCATCGCCTCGTGACCACCGTCACGGGCGGATGCCGTCGCCGTCCGTCAGCTCCTCGACGAGGCGGTACAGCTGGTTCTGGGCGTACTCGACTCGCGGGATCTTCTTGAGGACGAGCTGGCCGTTCTCACCGCCGGACTCGACCACGAGCGTGCCGGTGCCGAAGATCCGCTCGATCAGGCTGTGCGAGAAGGACACGTCGTTCACGCGGGTCAGCGGGATGTCGCGGCCGGAGCGGGACAGGATGCCGTGGCGCATCACGAACCGGCGGTTCGTCAGCGTGTAGCTGGTCGTGACCCAGCGCAGGAAGGGCAGGAAGCCGACCACGATGATCGCCACGACGCCGACGGCCGCGACGATCAGGCGGATGAGCGTCTGAGAATCCCCGTCCGGGATGAAGAAGATGATCACCCCCGCCACGACGACCGTGACGATCGCCCAGAAGATCGTCGAAACGAGCGTCGACCAGTGAGGATGAAATTCGAGGATGATCCTTTCATCCTCGGTCAACGAATTCTTCGGAAGACCCATGGCGGATATCTTGACAGAAATCGCCTGGGCGACGTGCCGTGAACACGATGAAAGGGTCGCTCAGGTGGCGACGCGGATGATGATGAACGTCAGGGCGAACAGCCACACCGCCCCGCCGCCGATCGCCCCCGCGATCGCGGTGTCCACCGCGTACTCCTGCTCCTCGTGCGACGTGCGGTAGCGGATCCAGCCGTTCGCCGCGAGGTGGCCCAGCCAGGGCGCGAGCAGCGCCGGCAGCCCGGCGGCGAACCACCGCACCCGGCCCGCGCCGTGCAGGGCCATGCTCACCTCGAGCCCGACCAGCGTCAGGACCACCGCGACGGCGAACCCGAGGACGCCCATCCGGGCGTAGCGGCCGGCGAGGGGGTGGTCGACCGGCTCGCGCACCCGCCGGCGCGCGTCGTTCAGCAGCACTTCGGCGTCGGGCCCGCGTGCGATCCGGTCGGCCGGCTCGGGCAGCGGCCCGGTCACATGCGGGCCGAACCGCGTGGTCAGCTCCCGCCAGATGCCGGCCGCGCGCTCCTCGAGACCGTCGAGGCGCGCCCACTCCTGCTCGACCGAGGCGTACGTCGCGGTGCGCCGCTCCTCGGCCTCGGCCAGCCGCCGCCGGGCGTCGTCGGCGGCGTGCAGCAGCCGGCCCGCCTCGGCCGCCAGCTCCTTGTACGCCCGCCGCGCCGCCAGCGGATCGACAACCTGGTACGTGCTCATGGGTCGCTCGCGCTCCTCACTCACTCCGCGGGCCACCTCGTTCCTCGGCCGCCCACGCCGCTCGCTCGTCACACTCCCTCCATCACGTCACTCACCCTGGTCGCTCAGTACGGTGAACGGGATGATCGGCTGTGGCGCGCTGCCGGTGCGCTGGTCGTAGAAGAGCGCGCGCCGCTTCCGCGGAGTCCAGCTCTGCAACTGCCCGCCCGGCAGCGGCGTCAGCTCGCTGTCGCGTACGTCCAAAGCGACCCACGCGTCGACCGTGCGCACCGGGCCGGTGCGCTCCACGACGTCGGAGCGCAGCCGGTCGACCGTGCGCCACCAGCCGAGCACGTGCATCTGGCCGTCGGGCCCGTGCTCGGCCAGCCGCCGCACCGCGGTGCGCAGCGGTGCCGAGCGCGCGGTCGCCGCGTCCACCGCGAACAGCGCGAAGTACACCGGCACCGGCCGGTCGCCCGGCTCGGGCAGCTCGGTCACGACCTCCACCCGGTGCCCCTCGTCGGCGAGCCAGCGCGCCAGCCGCGCGACGCGTGGGTCCGCCTCGCCCTCGAACAGGGCGAACTCCGCCGACCCGGGCGCGTGCCCGCGGGCCAGGGAGATCACCGCCGAGGACAGCACGTCGTACGCCTCGTCGGCGCGGGTGCCGATCACCGCGAGGTTCCGGCCGGGGTTGCGGTCGAAGCGCACGGTGGCGGCGCTGCCGGCCAGGTCGATCAGCTGGCCCACGACGCCCTCGCCCGGAGGCCGGACCGGCACGCTCATCAGCTCGGGCACGTGGGCGCCGTCGAAGATGCGCGGCGGCGCGAGCTGCTCGGGCCGCTGCTGCCACAACTCGCGCTGGAGCTTGTCGAAGGTGCCGGGCGCCCCGGCGTCAGGCAGCCGGGCCACGCGGTTGGCCTGGCGCGCGCCCGACTCGGCGTTGACCACGGCGCAGAACCGCGCGACCTGCTGGGCGGCGAGGTTGTCATCGGCCAGGATGCGCCGCGCCTTGGGCAGCGCGACGCGCAGTGTGAACTGGTCGAGGATCGCGCCGCGTCCCCAAAGTGCCTGCACGCCGCCGACGTTCTGGCTGGCGAGGACGAGGTGGATGCCCTGTGACCGGCCGCGGCGGGCGAGGTCGTTGAGGAGGTACAGCGACTCGTCGGTGATCCGGCCCGACTGCTGGATCAGCACCTGGAACTCGTCGATCACCGCGACGATGCGCGGCCAGTGGCCGTCGGGGTCGGCGGCGCGCAGCTCCTCGATCTTGGTGACCTCGTGCTCGCGTGCGGCGGCGCCGCGGCGTTCGAGCTCGTGGCCGAGGAAGCGCAGCAGCGCCAGGCCGAACTCGCGGTCCTGGTTGATGTTGACGCCGATGAGCCGGGCGTGCGGCAGCCACGTCTTGTCGGTGCGCCCGCTGGCCAGCCGCGCGAACGACACGCCCTCCTTGAAGTCGAGCAGGTAGAACTCCAGCTCGTCCGGGCTGTAGCGGGCGGCCAGCGAGCCGATCAGGGCGTACAGGAAGTTGGTCTTGCCCGAGCCCGGCGGCCCGCCGACGAGCGCGTGCACCGGGTCGTCGCCGAGCAGCACCTCGACCGCCTCGTACCGGTCGACGTCCTCGCCGATCGGCGCGCGGACGCCCGGCGCCGACGACTCCTCCCACACCCGTGGCGGCAGCAGCTCGGCGAAGCGCGGCGGGTCGCGCTCGATGCCGACCCACCGCGCGGCGCGCTCGCAGACCGCGCGGACGAGCTCGGGCGGCGGCGGCTCGGCGGCGACGTCCAGGTCGCCGGTCATCGACGTCCGCACCGCGCCGTCCGCGCCGACCTCGATCGTCTCCAGGCCGGGTGCGTGCTCCAGCGCGACGTCGCGGCAGATCACATGGATGCCGCAGGCGGCGCCGGCGTGCATCACGCTCTCCAGGTGGGCGATCTCGTCGTCGCGCAGGCCGCGTACCGGGGCCTGCACGATCACCACCCGCCAGGGCTCCGGCCGCCGTCCGTTCTGGGCGGCGGCGAGCTCGGCGAGCGAGGCGTGGCCACCGCCCAGGACGTCGCGCTGGATCCGCCGGATGTCGCGGTCGAGCGACCCCAGGAGGTCCTTCAGCTCCTCGACCCCGTACACGGTGAGCAGGCCGGGCCGGGACAGCGCGTGGAAGCCGCCGAGGCCGGCGCCCAGCCGGCGCGGGTCGTACAGGCTGATCCGCACCGTGCCCGGCCGCGTCGTCGCGACGATGCGGACCAGCAGGGAGTCCACGATCGCGTCGGCGGTGGCCAGGTCGTCGCCGACGATGCGCAGGTGGCCGGCGTCCAGCAGCGGCACCAGCGCGGGGATCCGGCCGTCGATCGACCCGACGCGGTAGAGACAGGGTCCGTCGTCGCTCGGCTCCGGCTCGGACGGCCACCGTGTCCACGGGGCCGAGGCCGCGCCGGGGGCGACCTCGCCGGCGTACCGGCGCCAGCGTTCGAGGACCGTCTCGGTCTCCGGGCCGCTCGTCGCCTCGGCCTCCGCGCGGGCGCGTTCGACGGCGGCCTCGGACCCGGCGATCGTCTCGTCGAGGTCGTCCCTGCGCGCGCGAATCGTCGCGCGTGCTCGCCGGACGTCCTGCCGCACCGCAGCGAGGAGCTCAGCGGGCTTTAATGTCATTTTGGGGTCCTGGAACGGTGCACGCGCGTCGGTCGACTCAAAGCCCGTCGGAGTATTTGTTGGCCTCTTCCACCGCTGCGGCGATCTGCGCCTGGCATTCGCCGATGCTCTCCACCGCCTGCCCCATCGCCCCCAGGGAACCCTCCAGCGCGTCGTGCTCGCTGCCCTGCGCCACGGCCACCAGGAACTGCAGTGCGGCCTCGGCCCGGCCACCGGCCTCGACGAGCAGTTGCACGGCCTGCTCCGCCTCTTCGCCGGCCTGGGCGATGGCGCCCTTGACCTCCGCAACACTGGCCATGCAAGAACCTCCGGGGGGACGGATTACTTAATCATTAAACCGGCGCGGTGGGGGCCGGTCCAGTTGACGTCAACTACCGGACATGTACGACATCTCCCGCATTGAGACAATGCTCGCCATCGTCCGTGCGGACCACCAGACGGCCGGCCTCCTCGACGTCGGTGGCCTCCCCGACGAGCGCCGAACCGTCGGGCAGCTCGACGCGCACCCGCCGGCCGAGCGTGCCGCACATCGCCCGGTACGCCTCGCGCAGCGGCGCCTCCCCACCCGTGCGAAGCTCGTCGTGGCGGGTCTCCAGCGCGCGCAGGATCGCGCGGAGCAGCGGATCGCGGTCGGCGGGCGTCTCTTCGATGGCCAGCGAGGTCGCGGTCGGGACCGGCAGCTCGTCCGGACGGAGGCTGACGTTCAGCCCGATGCCGACGACCACCCCGGTCTCCACCCGCTGGGCCAGGATGCCGGCCAGCTTGCGGTCGCCGATCAGCACGTCGTTGGGCCACTTGAGCGTGGCCTCGGCCATCCGGCCACGGCCGACGCCCTCGACCTCGGCGAACCCCCGCAGCGCCGACACGACCGCGACGCCGGCCACCAGCGGCAGCCAGCCCAGCCGCGTGACGGACTCCTCCTGCGGGAGCAGGACGGAGAACGCCAGACCCGACCTCGGCGGCGCCGACCACGTGCGGCCCATCCGGCCGCGGCCCGACGTCTGCGCCTCCGCGACCAGCACCAGACCCGGCTCGGCGCCCTCGCGGGCCAGGTCCGCCAGGTCGGCGTTGGTCGACCCGGTCTCCTGCACCACGCGGATCTCACGCCAGAGCCCGCCGGGCCGGACCAGCGCGCGGTTCAGCGCCCGCGCGTTCAGTGGCGGCCGGTCAAGGTCGGTGTACGGGGAGTGACTCACAGGAGAAACCCTAGAGGATTTGACGTGCTCCCCGTCCTCAGGGACGGGCGTTGCTCCTGGACGGACTCGGCGGGCCGGGCGGGACACGGCTCGCGGGCGAAGGCGGCGCGGTGTCGCGGAGCATGGTCGCCGAGCGGACGAGCGATGCGACCGCCGGGGAGCGGCTGCTCGGTGGCCAGGCGATCACCGTGGTGACGTCCGGCGCGTCGACGACGGGCACCGCGACGTGTTCGGGCCACTGCCAGGCACGGCTGGAGGCGGGGATGACGAGCAGCGTCTTGCCCAGCGCCACGAGCTGGGCGAGCTGCGACTGGGTGCGCACCTCCGGCCCGGGCCCGTCCGGATAGGACCCGTCGAGCCGGGGCCATCGAGCGATCGGCAGGTCCGGCACGTCGCGGACCTCCGCCAGCGTGAGCCGATCGCGTGACGCGAGCGGATGCCCCGCGGGAAGGATCGCGACCTGGCCTTCGACGTAGAGGTCCTCGGTGTCGAACCCGGCGAGGTCGTCGAACGGGCGATGCATGAGTGCCACGTCGGCGTGCCCGTCGCGGAGCAGCCGCGCCTGCTCGCCGACCTCGCACAGCAGGACCTCGACCGGTGCCGCACCGGGTTCGTTCGCGAGGGTGTCGAGGAGCCGGCGCAGCAGTTCGTGGGACGCCCCGGCCTTCGTCACGAGCACCAGCGACCGCTTGGCGTCCCCGGCGCGCCGGGTCCGGCGCGCGGCGGCCGCGACCGCGTCGAGCGCCGCTCCGGCCTCCCGCAGTAGCACTCTCCCGGCGTCGGTGAGCGCCACGCCACGACGGTCCCGGTCGAAGAGCTGGACGCCGAGCCGGCGCTCCAGCCGGCGGATCGCGCGCGAGAGCGGCGGCTGAGCCATCCCGAGCCGGTCGGCGGCGCGCCCGAAGTGCAGTTCCTCGGCGACCGCGACGAAGTATCGGAGCTCGCGGGTCTCGAGATCGTCCACGCGAGCAGCCTACCGACTGATACCCGGTGGGTATCACAGCCGACTGAGGCGGTGTTGGACGACGAGTGCGCCGCTCGCCGAGCATCGATCAAGTGAACGACACGAAGACCGCGCTGGTCACCGGCGCGAACAAGGGAATCGGTCTCGCCATCGCCCAGGGCCTCGGGGCGATCGGCTTCACGGTCGCGGTGGGGGCTCGCGACGACGCCAGGCGAGAGGCGGCCGTCGAACGGCTGCGTGCGGCGGGCGTCGACGCGTTCGGGGTCGCCCTCGACGTCACCTCCGACGACAGCGTCGCCGCGGCGGCGGTCACGATCGAGCGGACGGCGGGACGGCTCGACGTGCTCGTCAACAACGCGGGCATCGGCGGCCGGACCGACGGTGGCGCGCAGGACCCGACAACGCTCGACCTCGACGTCGTCCGCACCGTCCTGGAGACGAACGTGTTCGGGGTCGTCCGGGTGACGAACGCGATGCTCCCGCTGCTCCGCCGCGCGGACTCGCCGCGCATCGTCAACATGTCGAGCAACATGGGCTCGCTGACGCTCCGAACGGGCCCGATCATGGCCGCGTACGCACCGTCGAAGTCGATGCTCAACAGCGTCACGGCGCAGTACGCCCGCCGGCTCGCCGACACGAATGTCATCGTGAACGCCGCCTGCCCCGGCTACGTGGCGACCGACTTCACCGGCTTCAACGCGCCGCGGACGCCCGAGCAGGGTGCCGCGATCGCGATCCGGCTCGCCACCCTGCCGGATGACGGACCGCGCGGCGGCTTCTTCGACGATGAGGGCGTCGTCCCCTGGTGACCCCGCACTCGCGCGCGAGGTGATCGGTCAGCGCGGGTCCTTGCCCGAGACGCCGACGCCGAACTCGAACTCGCGGTAGACGCGGGCCCAGAACCCCTCGCGCAGCCAGTCGCGCGCCTCCTTGTACGGGCGCAGCGAGTAGCCGAGTTCCTTCTCGCCCTCGATCAGCAGCTCCTTGTCGATGACCGTGGGCAGCATCTTGCCGGGCAGCAGGTCACGGATGTTGTCGCGGCCCCGGGTGAGGATCCACTTGTGCGCGATGTGCTCGCCGATCTCCTCCATCTGCTGGCGCGACGGACCGAGCTTGGCGACCGACCCCGCCTGGGCGACCTGCTGGCGCACGGACGCCGGAGTCGGCACCGGCCGGGGCGGGCGTCCGCCGAACACCGCGGTGGGCGACGGGATCGGGGGCGCGGCGGGCGCCTCCTCGGTCTCCTCGCGCGTGGTGTCGAGCTCGAAGTAGGGCTTGACGAACTCGGCGTCCACGACGTCGACGGTGTCGGACTCCCAGATCAGGCGCTCGGCCTGGTTGGTGCCGTACGGCGGCTCGACACCCCACAGGTGGATGCGGACGCCGTAGGTCTGCGCCGCCTCCACCGCGGGCACCATGTCCTCGTCGCCGGCGATGAGGATCGCGTCGGTGACCGCTCCGTGCCGGGCGAGCGTCTCCAGGTCCTCACGGATCTGGGCGTCGACGCCCTTCTGCTGGTTGTGCTTGTTGAGGTTGCCGAGGCGGAGTTTGACCCGGGGCAGCGGCGCCACGACCCGCTGGTCGATCGTGGGCACGCGGTCGCGCGCCGCGTCGAACCAGTAGACGCGCAACAGCTCACCGCGCATGCAGGCGGCGGCGCGATCCTCCAGCGCCTTGATCAGTCCTTCGGCGTTCACCCGGTAGGACCGCCGGGAGGAGATGCCGAACAGCAGGTCACCCGCCGCGGCGTAGAGGTATCCGACATCCACGAGGATGGCGAACCGCGGAAGCGGCGAGAGGTGAGGCACTGGGTCGCGAACAGTCATCACCCCTGACTCTAGGTTAAACAGAGCTCTCCGTCCCGGGTTGCTTCCTTTTACCGGTGCTACAACTGCTTGCGCATGTGCACCACATGTCGGCCGTTCAGAGACTCTCGTCCCGTCTCACGGTAGCCCAGCGACTCGTACAGCCCGATGTTGGAGACCATCTTCTCGTTCGTGTAGAGCCGCAGCGCGGACAGGCCCAGCGACCGGGCCCGGAACTCGGCGAACGCCATGAGCCGCCGCCCCAGTCCGCGTCCCTGCCGGTCGGGCCGGACCGCGACGTTGTCCACCAGCAGGACGTCGCCATCGGTCTCCAGCACGATCAGCGCGTCGACCTCGCCGTTCTCGAGGACGTGGACGCGGCCCCGCTCGATGAGGTCGCCGTAGTCGGCGACCATCGGGAGCGGAACCGCGCCGATCGCCTCGACCCACGGCTCATAGGCCGTGCGTACGATCGCCTCCACCGCAGCGCGGTCGGGGGCCTCGGCCTGCCTGATGCCCATGACGTCAGTCAACCGCCCGTTCGGCCGGGATCATCCCGTGTTCTGCAGACCCGCGGCGACACCGGCCGCGGCGAGCAGCAGGAGGTCCTCGACCTTCGCCCGCTGGGCGTCGTCCTCGATCCCCGCGCGCAACTCCTGGAGCGCACGCAGCTGCAGGTGGGACAGCGCGTCCACGTACGGGTTGCGCAGCTCCACGGCGCGGGACAGGACGTTGCGGTCCTCCAGCAGCCGGGTGTGGCCGGTGACCTGGAGCACGAGGGACCGGGTCTGGTCGTACTCCGCCAGCACCGCAGCGGCGAGGTCCGGCCGGTCGCCCAGCGCGAGGTAGCGCTCGGCGATGGCCCGGTCGGTCTTGGCCAGGCTCATCTCCGCGTTGTCCAGCAGCGCGGCGAACAGCGGCCACGAGGCGTAGGCCTCACGCAGCTCGTCCATGCCGTCCGCGGCGGCCAGCCCGCTGCCCAGGCCGTACCAGCCGGGCAGGTTGACCCGCGTCTGGGTCCAGGAGAACACCCACGGAATGGCCCGCAGGTCCTCCAGCGAGGCGGTCGCCTTGCGCCGCGACGGGCGCGAGCCGAGGCGCAGGCCGCCGATCTCGTGCAGCGGGCTGACGCGCGCGAACCAGTCGGCGAAGCCCTCGGCCTCGACCAGCGACCGGTAGGTCTGCTCGGCCGCCGCGCTGATCCGGTCGGCCAGCGGGCGGAACCGCTCGGCCGCCTCCAGCGCGCGCTCCTCGATGCCAGGCGTGGAGGCCAGCAGCACCGCGCTGGTCACCTGCTCGACGTGCCGCCGGGCGATCTCCTTGTGGCCGTACCGGGCGAAGATCACTTCACCCTGCTCGGTCACCTTGAACCTTCCTGCGACCGAGCCGGGCGCCTGGGCCAGCACCGCGCGGTTGGCCGGGCCGCCGCCACGGCCGAGCGCGCCGCCACGGCCGTGGAAGAGCGTGAGCCGGATGTCGTGGCGCGCCGCCCACGAGGCCAGCGCCGCCTGCGTGTCGTACAGCTTCAGCGTCGCCGTCGTCGGGCCGAGCTGCTTGGCCGAGTCGGAGTAGCCGAGCATGACCTCCAGGCGGCGGCCGGTCTCCAGCAGCCGGCGGCGTACGGGCGCCAGGCGCAGCATGCCGTCCAGCACCGCCGGAGAGCGGTCGAGGTCCTCGCCGGTCTCGAACAGCGGCACGACGTCGAGCACCGGCGGCTTGCCGCCGACGGCCGCGTGCTCGGCCAGCTCGTAGACGGTGGCGATGTCATCGGCGGTACGTGTGAAGGAGATGACGTACCGGCGGCAGGCGTCGATGCCGAAGCGCTCCTGCACCCAGGCGATGACGCGCAGTGTGTCGAGGACCTCCTCGGTCTGCTCGCTCAGCTCGCCGCCCGCGCGGATCTCGGCCAGCGCCTGCTCGTGCACGCCGGAGTGCTGGCGGACCTCCAGCTCGGCGAGGTGGAAGCCGAACGTCTCCACCTGCCAGATCAGGTGCTGCAACTCCCCGTACGCCTGGCGTACGGCTCCGGCCTCGACCAGGGAGTCCTGGACGATGCGCAGGTCGGCGAGCAGGTCGGCCGGCGCGCGGTAGCCCAGGTCGGCGTTGCGCTTCCGGGTCGCCTCGATGCGCTCGGCGGCGTAGAGCAGGAGCTGGCGGTGCGGCTCGCCGGGCGAGCGCTTGCCGATGTCGGCGATCAGGTCGGGCTGGGACGCGCGGGCGCCCGCCAGCGCGCCGCGCAGGGCGGCCGAGGCCGGCGTGGTGCCCTCGTTCGGGGTCAGCGTGCGGCCGACCCGGGTGCAGGCGGCGCCGAGGGCGCGCAGGACGTGATCGGCCTGGACGCCGATCGCCTCGCGGGTGATCTGCGCGGTGACGTACGGGTTGCCGTCGCGGTCGCCGCCGATCCAGCTGCCGAACCGCAGGTACGGGCGGGCCAGCGGAGGCCGCGCGCCGGTGCCGGGGGCCAGCGCCGTGTCGAGGGACCGGTAGATCGTCGGGACGACGCGGAACAGCGTCTCATCGAAGATCGCCATCGCCGTACGGACCTCGTCCAGCGGGTCCGGCTTGGTGCGGCGCAGCGGCGACGTGCGCCACAGCAGGTCGATCTCCTCCAGCAGCCGCCGCGTGATCTCCTCACGCTCGCCGCTGCCCGCGCGGGGGTCGTTCAGCTCGCGCAGCAGGGCGCTGATGCGCAGGATCGCGGTGACCACGGCGCGGCGGCGCGCCTCCGTCGGGTGGGCGGTGAGGACCGGGTGCAGCTCCAGATCGTCGAGGAGCCGGCCGATGCGCTCGTCGCCGATCCGGCGGACCGCGTCGGCGACGGACTCGCGCAGCGGCTCCTCGCCGGTGTCGCGCTCGCGCAGCGTGCGGATCCGCTGGTGCTCTTCGGCGAGGTTCGTCAGATGGAAGTAGACGGTGAACGCGCGCGCGACGAGCTCGGCGCGGTCCAGCGGCCAGCCGCTGACGATGGCGGCCACGTCGTCGACGTCCTTCTCGTCCCTGCGCGCGGCGATCACCGCGTGCCGCAGGGCCTCGACGTCGTCCAGCAGGTCCTGTCCGCCGTACTCGACGAGGACCTGTCCGAGAAGGGAGCCCAGCAACCGCACGTCGGCGCGCAGCGGCTCCGGCATCTGCTCGCGGGCGGAGTTTCGAGTCGACACGCGATTCAGCGTAGCCAGTCACGGTCGGTGCGCCGGATGGCGTCTCGCGGGCTGAGATCAACCCCCATCAGCGGCGCTCAAGAGCGGCTGGCTACTCTGGCGAGATGGCCACGCAAGCCCCAGAGCCACTGCCCGCCGCCGAGATCGACATCCACACGACGGCGGGGAAGATCGCCGATCTGGAGCGGCGCCGCTACGAGGCGGTGCACGCCGGGTCCGCGCGTGCGGTCGACAAGCAGCACGCCAAGGGCAAGATGACCGCCCGCGAGCGGATCGACGCCTTCCTCGACGAGGGGTCCTTCGTCGAGTTCGACGAGATGGCGCGGCACCGCGCCCACGGCTTCGGAGTCGAGAAGAACCGCCCGTACGGCGACGGCGTCGTCACCGGCCACGGCACGGTCGACGGCCGGCCCGTCGCGATCTTCTCCCAGGACTTCACCGTCGCGGGCGGATCGCTCGGCGAGGTGTTCGGCGAGAAGATCGTCAAGGTCATGGACCACGCGCTCAAGACCGGCTGCCCGGTCGTCGGCATCAACGACTCCGGCGGCGCGCGCATCCAGGAGGGTGTCGTCGCCCTCGGCCTGTACGCCGAGATCTTCAAGCGCAACACCCACGCCTCCGGCGTGATCCCGCAGATCTCGCTGGTGCTGGGCCCCTGCGCGGGCGGCGCGGTGTACTCCCCGGCCCTGACCGACTTCATCGTCATGGTCGACCAGACCTCGCACATGTTCATCACCGGGCCGGACGTGATCAAGACGGTCACCGGCGAGGAGGTGACGTTCGAGGACCTCGGCGGCGCGCACACGCACAACACCAAGTCCGGCGTGGCCCACCACCAGGCCTCGGACGAGCAGGACGCCATCGACTACGTCAAGGCGCTGCTGTCCTACCTGCCGTCGAACAACATGTCCGACGCGCCGGTGTACGACGCGCCCGCGCCCCTGGAGATCTCCGACGAGGACCTCGAGCTGGACACCCTCATCCCGGACTCTCCGAACCAGCCGTACGACATGCACACCGTGATCGAGCACGTGCTGGACGACGGCGAGTTCCTCGAGGTGCAGCCGCTGTTCGCGCCGAACATCGTGTGCGGATTCGGCCGGGTCGAGGGCCGCTCGGTGGGGATCGTGGCCAACCAGCCGATGCAGCTGGCCGGCACGCTCGACATCGACGCCTCCGAGAAGGCCGCCCGGTTCGTGCGCACCTGCGACGCCTTCAACGTCCCGGTGCTGACCTTCGTGGACGTGCCCGGGTTCCTGCCCGGCACCGACCAGGAGTGGAACGGCATCATCCGGCACGGCGCCAAGCTGCTGTACGCCTACGCCGAGGCGACGGTGCCGCTCGTCACGGTGATCACCCGCAAGGCCTACGGCGGGGCGTACGACGTCATGGGCTCCAAGCACCTGGGCGCCGACATCAACCTGGCGTGGCCGACCGCGCAGATCGCGGTGATGGGTGCGCAGGGCGCGGTCAACATCCTGTACCGGCGGGAGCTGGCCGCCGCCGACGACCCGGACACGCGCCGCGCCGAGCTGGTCACCGAGTACGAGGACACGCTCGCCAACCCCTACATCGCCGCCGACCGCGGTTACGTCGACGCGGTGATCAAGCCGTCGGAGACACGCGGTCAGATCGTCCGGGCCCTGCGCGCCCTCCGCGACAAGCGCAAGACGCTGCCGCCGAAGAAGCACGGCAACATCCCGCTGTAGATGGAGGTCCCCATGGCGCCGTTCCTGCAGGTCGTCCGGGGCGATCCGACGCCGGAGGAGATCGCCGCGCTGGTCGCCGTGCTGACCGCGCGCGCCCGCGCGGCGGCCGCCCCGCCCGCGCCCCGGCCACGCTCGGCCTGGTCGGACCCCTCCCGCCGCCTGCGCCGCCCGCTGCCCCACGGCCCCGGCGCCTGGCGGGCCTCGGCCCTGCCCGACCGGCCATAAGACGCTCGCGTTCGCGACTCTCGGGACGCCCGGTAATCATCTCGACACGCACTGGATTACCCGTCTAGACTGTCTGGACAGAAGGCGGGTGGTCCGTATGACGATGGCGCACGAACGCGAGCCCGGGCAACGCTGGCAGGTCCAGGAGGCGAAGCAGCGGTTCAGCGAGGTCCTCCGGAAAGTCCACGACGAAGGCCCTCAGATCATCACTCGGCACGGGGAAGAAGTGGCGATCATCATCGACATGAGCGAATACCGCCACGGCCGGGACACGAAGATGAGCTTCCACGACTTTCTTCTGTCCGGCCCGGCGTTCCCGGATGACTTCGACACGCTCATCGAGCGCGACAAGGATTACGGGCGCGACGTCTCGCGCCTCTTCGAGGAGTAGGTCGTGGCCTATCTCCTGGACACGAACATCATCTCTGAGCTCCGCAAACCCCGATGCGATGCCAACGTGAGGCAGTGGTACACCTCGATCGAAGGTGCGGGCGAGTACATCAGTTCCCTGGCCGTCGGAGAACTCACGCGGGGCATTCACCAGCTGGCCAGACGCGACGCGCCACAGGCCGCGCGCCTCAGTGACTGGCTCAACGTGATCAAGGAGGAGTACGCCTCTCGGATCATTCCGGTGGACACGGCCGCCGCGATCGTCTGGGGGCGGTGGAGTGCATCGGATCCGGTACCGGTCGCCGACGGTCTCATGGCGGCCACGGCATACGTCAACGACTGGACGTTCGTCACGCGCAACGTCAAGGACGTCGAGCGGACCGGCGTACGGACGCTCAATCCGTTCGATCCTGCCGCGGCCTCGTCCTAGGATCCGTCTCCCGTCTTACCACGTGGCACCCAGGCGCTTCCCGTCTCCGCCCCTACGACACTCCCCTCCTCTTCGTGGTTAACCGCTCACAACCTGTCGCCGAGCGAGTAGAGTCCGTCCTTTGTGGGGAGGTCCCGACGAACGCCCGGTGGCACGGTCGCCATACCGCTGGCGCTCGTCGTCTTCGCCGGGCTGTTAAGCGGATGCCGGTCGCCGGTGCCGTTCCGCGGCCGGCCCGGACCCGATGCCCCCGTCGCCGGGCTCGGCGCGCCCGTGCCGTACGTCCGGCCGACGCACTCGCCTCCCGTGGTCGACCAGCGCGGTGACCTGCCCGACGCGCCGCCAGACGTCTACGCCGCGACCCGGGCGGGGATGCTGAGCCCGGCCGTTCGCGGCATGCCCCGCCGGGTGTACGTCCCGGACGCGCGCGGCGCGGCGGTCGAGGTCATCGATCCGGCGACCTACCGCGTGCTGCGGCGGATCCCGGTCGGCCACGCTCCGCAGCAGGTCGTGCCGTCGTGGGACCTGAAGACGCTGTGGGTGACCTCGCCGCGCGGCCTGGTGCCGATCAACCCCCGCACCGGCAGGGCGGGCCGTACCGTGCCGGTGGCCGCGCCGTCGGACCTGTACTTCTCCGTCGACGGCCGCGAGGCCTTCCTGCTGGACTCCCGGCGCGGACGGATCGACGTCCGCGATCCGGACACGATGCGGCACCGCCGCACGCTGCGGATGCCGTGCGCGGGCCTGACCCGCGCCGACTTCTCCGCGACCGGTGACACGCTGGTCGTCGGGTGCGCGCGGTCCGGACGGCTGGTCCGGGTGGACCTGCGGCGGCACCGGGCGACCGGCACCCTGAGGCTGGCGCGCGGCGCCGACCCCCAGGACGTCCGCCTGTCGCCGGACGGGCGGACCTTCTACGTCGCCGACGCCGCGCGGGGCGGGGTGTGGCTGGTCGACGCGGCCCGCTTCCGCAAGAGCGGCTTCATCCGTACGGGCCGGGGCGCCCACGGCCTGTACCCCAGCCGCGACGCCCGCGTGCTGTACGTCACCAACGGCGGCGCGCGGACGGTGTCGCTGATCTCGTTCGCCCGCCGCCGGGTGACCGCCCGCTGGCGGGTGCCGGTGTCGCCCGACATGGGCGGCGTGTCCGCGACCGGGCGGGTGCTGTGGCTGTCGGCGAAGGCGGACGACGCGGTCTACGCCCTCTCGACCCGCACGGGCCGCCCGCTCCGCAGGATCGCGGTCGGCCCGGGCCCGCACGGCCTGTGCGTCCATCCCCAGCCCGGCCGCTTCTCCCTCGGCCACACCGGCAACTACCGCTGACCCGGTCCGGCTCGTCAGGCGCGGCGCAGGGAGGACAGGCCCCACAGTTCGGCGATGCGACCGTCGCGCACCCGGAAGATCTCCAGCATGGTCGGCGGCGGTTGCCCGGGAACGCCGCGCACACTCGTACGGACGGCGGCGGTGTCACCCTCGACGACCATGTCCTCGACGACGACCTGCGCCTCGGGGAACGCTTCGTGGAACCGCTGCCAGGACCGCGTGACGCTGCCGGGCCCCGTGGTCCCCATCGGATGGCTGTAGAAGTCCGCCGTGAAGATGTCGGTCGCGGCGGCGTGGTCGTGGGCGTTGAACGCCGCGTACATCCGCCGGGCCGCGGACCGCACCTGCTCGGCACCTGGCTCCGTCATGGGGTCTCCTGTCCGGTCACGTTCGCACGGACGCGCCGCAGGACGCGCAGCACGGTCTCCTGCTCCTGCGCGCTGACGCCGTCGAGCAGCCGCTCCTGGTACTCCTGGTGGGACCGCTCCAGCTCGGCGGCCAGCCGTTCGCCGGCGGGCGTCAGCGCGGCCAGGGTGTAGCGGTTGTCCGCCGGGTCGAGCCGGCGGCCGGCGAGCCCTTCGGCCTCCAGCTCCTTGACCAGCCGGGTGACGCTCGCCCCGTCGACGCCCAGCGCCTGACGCAGGTCGCTGTGGCTGGTCTCGCCCGCACGCCGCAGCCGGACGAGCACCTGCACGCGCTGGGCGCTCATCCCCACATGCCGGGCGAACGCCTGCCGCAGCTCGGCCCAGGCGCCACCGAGCTCACGAAAGAACCTGTCCTCAGGCGTCTCTTGCACGATCACTTTATACAGACAACTCTTGATGTAATCAAGAGTATCGGCGACGGGTCGCCGTCACCGGTGCCGACAGTCCCGGCCGCGGGGGCGTACCGGGCGCGTCAGCCGGTGCCGCCGGCGGCGACGCCGCGCCACTGGGGGAGGAGCTCGTCGACCAGTGCCTCGGTCTCGGGTTGCATCTGGTCGGTGTACGGGTCGGCCGCGACGCGTCCGCGGAGTTCGTCGACCACGTCGCGGAGCTGGGCCGCGTCGCCCGTCGCGTGGGTGGCGCGGAGCAGGTCGCGCCACAGGCCCTCGTCGCCCTCCGCCAGCCGCAGGCCCGCGCGTGCCGCCGCCACGGCGCCCCGCGCGTCGCCCTCGTCCAGCTTCATCAGCGCCAGCCGGTGGGCCACGTCGGCGACACGGGCGGTCGCCTCGTACTCGAAGTCCTCCGAGGCCAGCCAGCCGTAACGGCCGCGCGGACGGCCGTCCATCAGGCGCCCGCGGACGAGGTCCAGCGCGTACGCCATGTACGCCAGCTCCGAGGCCGGCTCGGCCGCGGACCGCCAGATGAGCCAGCGGAACGTCTCCCAGTCGACGCGTACCTCCGAGCCGAGCCGAATCCGGCCGCGCTCGTCGTAGTAGAGGTTCGGCCGGCCGCGCGAGTCGCGCCCCAGCCAGTCGGCGACCCGCGCGACGGTCGCGTCCCGTACGCTCGCCGACACGCCGCGCGGCCAGACCGCGCCGCCGAGCACGGTCGGGTGCACGCCCTCGCTGTGCGTCGCGAGGTAGACGAGCACCTCGGTACAGATCGCGCGGCGGCTCTCGTCGAGCGGCTCGGGCGCGTCGATCTCGATCGGGCCGAGCAGGCGGATGTCGACCGCGGGCTGCGTCTCACCGCCGAGCGGCGTCGCGGGCGGCGGGTCGTCCGGGTCGCCGTACGGCACTCCCTCGGTGCGTCCGGCGGTGCGGAACAGCTCGACGACCGCGCGGTAGTGCGGCTCGGGCACGAGCTGCGCGTCGACGTCGAAGCCGAGCACACCGGCGCGCAGCCGGCCGTCGGCGGCGACGTCCCAGGTCCAGGTCGCGCCCGGAGTGTCGCCGGCGACGATGTAGCCGGCCGCCATGCGCTGACCGGTGCGGGCGAGCGCCACGAGCCGCTCGGCCTCCTCCGATGTGGGCGGCTCGGCCATGATCAGGTAGTGCGGCATCCACGCCTCGCCGAACACTCCGCGGCAGCGGCCCGTCAGCACGGAGTCGGCGCCCGAGGCCGCGAGCGCCTGACGGACCTCCTCGCTCCGCCCCTCCAGCTCGGGCAGCGCCTCGGCCAGCGACCGTACGACGCGGATACGGTCGGGCGCGACCAGCGCCAGCTCCTCGTCGAAGCCGACCAGCGTGATCCGCATGTGGTCCGACCAGCGGTTGGTGGCGAGCTCGACGGCGACCGCGGCGAGGACCGCGCGGCGTACGTCGTCGGGGCCGTGCAGCGCGATCAGACCGTGCGCCGCCTCAAGGTCGACGAGGATGCGGCCGGTCTCGTTGGTGCCGATGGAGACCAGACCCGGGTACGGCGCGAGCACGTCGGCGAAGTCGGCGGTCGCCATGCCGTCGAGCGCGGTCATGCTCAGCCGCCACACCTGGCCGTTGTCGTACTCCTGCCAGGGCGCGGGCGGGTTGCGGTCGGCCGGCGCGATCCACAGGTCGAGGCTGTCGGCGCCGAGGTGCACGCCGTACACGGTGGGCAGCGTACGGTCGTCGGCGGCGAGCGCGGCCGACATCTGCCGCAGGCCCAGGTCGAGCAGGCGGGTCGCCTCGGTGTCGGCGCCGAGGCGCAGCGCGTGCTCGGCCGTGGCCGCCTCGCCCTCCGGGCGGGCGATCATCGTGCCGAAGGCACGCCGCCAGAGCTGCTCGCGCCGCCGCCGGCCGAGCCCGGCGAGCAGACCGGCGGCCAGGAGCGAGGCCACGGCCAGCTCCTGCGGCCAGCCGAACGCGGGCGCGTGGACGGAGGGCTGCCCCGTCGGCTCCTGCTCCGGCGGCCGTTCGTGCCGCGGCGTGTGCGCGGGCGGCTGCTGGGCCGGGGGCTGCTGGGCGGGCGGGCCCTGCGCCGGGTCGCCGGGGACGGTCACGTCCGGTCCCTCGTCGATCGGGGGCCGACCGGCCTCGCGGTCGGCGCGGTCGTCGCGCGCCTCCTGCTGCGCGGCGTGCCGCGCGGCCTCGACGGCCTGCTGCTCGGTGTTGACGTACCCGTGGTGGTGGACGCCGCCCGGAACCTGCGAGTGCGGGACGCCGTGCTCGTGCTGCCCGTCGTGCGGGCCCTTATCGATGATCTCCACGTGGGTCGCGTCGGCGGGCATGTCGAGCACCCAGCCGGGGCGGATCAGGCTGGCCATGGTGAGACGCGTGCCGTCGGGCTGCAGCTTGCCCTTGTTGAGCGAGTAGATCTCGCGGTAGCGCCGGCCGTCGCCCAGACACTTCTCGGCGATCTCCCACAGGCTCTCGTGGTGCCGTCCGGCCGGCGGGCGGACACGGTAGATCTTCCGGACGGCGTTCTTCTCCATCAGGGCCGGGTTGTCCTGGCTCTGGCCCTGGTCCTGGTCGGCCGCGGGCTCGGCCGTGCGCGGGGGCTCGCGGTGCTGGGGCGTCACGTGCTGCTGGATGTGTGTCGAACGGACACCGGTGATCACCGGCATGACCGCCGTGGTCGCGGTGAACAGCAGCAACGCCGCGACGACCAGCCGGTGCGCGAGCGCCTGCGGGCCACCGGCGAGCGGCACACGGGCCGGCACTCCGACGCCACGGATCCCGGCGTACGCCTCGACCAGCACGCACGCGGTCAGCTGGATCCAGGCGAGCCACACGACGATGACCAGCACGTGCATGAGCGCGGTCGCGTCGAGCCGCTGGGTGAGCGTCTCGGTCGAGGGCAGCTTGTGCGGGATGGGCGAGCCGAAGAAGGTCAGCAGGGCGAAGGGGACGCCGAGAAGCAACGCCGCGAGCGCGGCCATCGCAAGGATCCCGGCCAGGACGTCACCGGTGCTCCGCCCCCGGTCGATGCGGACCGGGGGCCGCTGGATCGAGCTCATCGGACGCGCGGCGTCAGGACTCCGGCCCGCCGGCCGGGGAGAGAACGCCGCTCCCTCCTCGGAATCTCGGAGACGGCCGAGGGGGGAATCCCGGAAGCGGCCGAAGGCGTGCCCAGTGCCGGACGCCGGGCAGCGGCCGGCCGCCCTCGGGAGACATGCCGCGCCAGCAGCCCGGCAGTGACCTCACCCAGGTGAAGAACGCCCGGTTCGGCACGGCGGACCACCGGCCGCCCCACCAGGACACGCGAGGCGTACGCTCCCTGGTCGCCAGAACACTCGACGTCATCGGCCGGAGCGACGAGGAAACGCGCCGCCATCCGACGACCTGGCCTCGCGGGCATCCGACGGCCCTCAGCCACGAGCGACCCGCCACCCGGCTCCACCACGGCCACCGAGCACGGACCGTACGACGCCGCCTCCGGGTCGGCCGCCCCTGTAATCGCGGGTTCCGCCTCTTCGACGGCCACCGGCCGGGCCGCCGTGCACGGACCGTAGACGGGCCGTGCCGTCGAAGCGGGCTCCAGGAGGCCGGCCGGGACGCGGCGCGGCCGGACGGCCGGCGCGCTCGCCGCCCATGGCAGGCCGGAGGCCGGGGCGTAGGTCTCCTGGCCGGCGACGGGGGTGAGAAGGAGACGGGCCAGCGTCCGGCGGCCCGGGCCGGTGAAGGTGCCGCGGCCCGAAGCCGTGAGCATCCCGCCGCCCGGAGCGGCGACCGGCAGGCCGCGGTCGTCGCGGAGCCACGACCGGTCCGCCGCCGGGGCCGGGGTCAGGTGCCCGTCGCGCAAGGCGGGAAGGCCGCCCTCGGACGGGTGGTGGCCGCGCGGGACGGCCGACCGGCGAACCGCGAACCTCAACCTGATCACTCCTCTGCGTAGGACCGGATGGCGAGCCCCGTCTGGGCGGGGCCGGGATGTCAGATCCCCTCCTGTGGATGGGCCGATGCCGCTGAGGACATTGTCATGTCCGAGAAGCCGAAAGCGCTAAGCAGTTGGAACTTCACCCGAATGTGGACGATCACCCGCGCGGCCTCACCGCCGGAGGTGTCGCACTGGATCGGGCCCGTCACCTCGGGATACTTGCTCGCGAGCAGCCGCGCGCGACGGCACGGGGCGTCGGTGGCCAGAATTCGCGCCTTGCCGGTACGGCGGAGGTAGGCGACGTCGATGTCGTCCGCGGCGGCGCGGGCGGCCTGCTCGGCGATGTCCGCGGCGCGCTGGCGGGCGTGGATGGTCAGGCCGCCGTCGACGAGCAGCCCGGCCAGGACGAGCACGAACACGGCGAAGATCGTCGTGAACAGCGCGACCGTTCCCCGGTCACCCCGCGCTTTCATGAGCCCTCCTTCGTCGGAGGAGAGACCAGGCGCGGTGTTCTTTGATTCGCTCGCTTCGCTCGCTCATTCGATTCTCCGGAACGTGTCGATCGGCGCCGTCGCGGTGCCGGTCATCGTGCGGGAGGGCCGGAAGCCGATGAGCGACAGGCCGGTCAGGTCGATGTCGCAGTGGACCGCCACCGAGACCTGGCCGCCTCGACGCCACTGGGAGAAGTCGACTGTGGTGTCCGGCAGCCGGCGGCACCACTTGCGGCCGCTGAGCGTCTCGCCTGCGGCGTCCTCCGCGGCCTTGTTCGCGCCCGCGGTCGTACGGGCGAGGGAGGCGGCCCGCGCGGCGTCGCGGGCGGCACCGTCGACCTGGCTCTGCGCCTCGACCACCCGGCCCAGCCCGACCATGACCATCATGAAGGCCACGAGCACCGGCGTCAGCAGCGCCAGCTCGAGGGCCATCGTCCCCGCGTCACGTCTCTTGGCTATTCGCATTGGTCGAGACCGTTGTCGGGCCGATAGCACTCGACCGGGCCGCTCGAGTGCTCGCTGACGTAGAACCGGAAGAACGGCACGACGGGCACGGCGTAACCGCCGACGGTGACTCCGCGCACGTGCTCCCCCACGTTCTCCTCCGGGACCGCATCCACCTTCGTCAGCAGCTGCGGGCCGATCTTGTTGACGTAGTCGATCCCCTCCGACCTCGCCGCCGACCGCCAGTCACCCGTGCGCTGCTCGCGGGCGACCCGCGCGGCCGACTGCGCGGCGGCGAGCGCGACGTGCCGGGCGTTGAATACGAGGGCGAACTGGACGACGAACAGAATGACGAGAAGCAGAACGGGCGTCAGCAGGGCGAGTTCGAGGGTGTTCGCACCCCGATCGCGCCGCCCGCGGGTCGACGCGCGGCCGGCCGTACGCACCCCGTACTTCCCGCCCCCATGCTTGCCGCGCATTCTTGTCACATCAAATCCTACGAATTAGCTCTAAAAGCTGTCAACCATTTATCGATGGCCGCGACCGGCCGCCGGTACAGGCCGTTCTCAGCGTGGAAACACCGGCATATCGGCGTACGCACATTTCAGGCGCCTCGACCAGAGAACGGCCGGGAGGAACGGCGCCGCCATGACGCGCACGTCCGCGCGCTCCCGCGATCTGGTTGCCTCCGCGTCAGTTACCGGGGCCGTTGTTGACGTTGATCTTGTTCGCCGCGGCCGTGACGCGCCGGTAGATGACCCAGCCCACGGTGATGGCGATGAGAGCGAGAATTCCGGTGATGATCGCCCACTCGATGGCGGACGCACCACGGGTACGGTCGGTCTCCTGACGCAACCGTTGAATTCGCATTTCAACGTGTGACCGGATGTAGGTCACGAGGGGGTCGTTCATCGGATTCAGCCACTGCATGAGGCACCTCGCAGTCGGGGGAAAAGAACGGACGGGAAACGAGTCAGGAGGCGACCACGCGCATCACCGCCGGGTAGGCAAGGAAGACCAGGAAACCGGCGCACAGCAGAAGCTGGGCGACGAGCATGGACTGGGAACGTTCACCGGCCTTTCCTTCGATGTCGGCGAGCTGACGGCTGCGCATGCTGGCCGCGCGGGCGGAGAGCGACTGGCGCACCTTCGCCCCGTCGTCGGCCACCAGGGCCAGGGCGGCGGACAGGTCGCGCAGCTCGTCGACGTTGACGTCGTCACCGAGCCGGCCCAGCGCCTGCCAGGGCGTGATCCCGGTGATCCGGGCGTTCGACAGGGCGTCGCGGATGCGGCGTACGGCCCAGCCGTCGCCGACGTTCGCCGCGGTCATCAGCGCCTCGGGCACGCCACGGCCGCCGGCGAGGTTCATCGCGACCAGGTCGAGGAAGGCGCTGACCGCGTGCCGGAAGTCGCGCCGGCGGGAGCCCGCCTCCTGGCGGAGCTGCATGTCCGGCAGCAGGAAGAAGATCAGCGCGAAGAAGAGGCCGAGCCACACGGGTACGGCGACCACGACGTGGAGCCCCAGCACGGCGAAGTAGGCGACGAGGATCGGGATGAACACGATCGCCCCGATCGCGAGCAGGAACTTCGTGGCCAGAAACGTCTCGAACGATCGGTCCAGCAGCGTCAGGTCCGCGCGTACGGACCGCTGCTGCCAGCCGCGCGCCTCGTAGACGGCGGCCAGCGAACGGCCGAACCGCGCGCGCAGCCCGGTGACCCGCTCGGCCGTGCTCGCGCCGCGCCCGGTCGGCTCGGCCTCCCCGCGCCGGCGCGCGGCGTCGAAGGCGGCGAGCCGGGCCGACAGGCCCGGACGGGGCGGGAAGAGCGCGCGGAACAGCAGGTAAGCGCCGAGTCCGAAGAAGGCGCCGGCCAGCAGGGCGACGGTCATCGGGTACCTCCTCGCGGGCCCGGCACGGTGGGGCTGCCGCCCGCGGGCGTCTGCCCCTGCCAGCGCGCGACGGTCTCGGGCACCTCGCCCGGCACGCCCGGCTTGTCCTGCACATCCGGCTTATCGGAATCGGCCGCGGCCAGGAACCGGTGCGGCGTCTCGTACTTCGCCAGGCGCCGCAGCCAGATGAACCCGACCGCGAACAGCCCGACCACGACCGCCAGCACGAGCTGTCCGGTCACGGAGTCGTACATCGCGACGTACGTGCGGTTGACGACGGCGAGCAGGAGCGCGGTGCCCACCGAGACCCCGACGACGATCTGGACGCTGCGGCGGGTGGTGCGGCGGTTCGCCTCGACCCGGCGGCGCATGTCGAGCTCGGCCCGCGCGGAGTCGGCCAGCGCGCCCAGCATGTCGCGCAGGCCGGGCCCGCGCAGCCGCGCGTTGAGGATCAGCGCGGCGACGACGAGGTCGGCGGACGCGTCGTCGAGGTCGTCGCCGAACATCCGCAGGGCGTCGGCGAGCGGCACCCGCGTGTGCAGCCGGTCGACCAGGGCCTGCACCTTCGGGCGCAGCGCCGGCGCCACGGCGCGCAGCGACGAGGGAATGGCCTGTTCGAGGCCGACCGCGCCCGCGATGGTGTCGCGCAGCGACTCGGTCCACGCGGCGAGCGCCTCCAGGCGCGCCATCGAGCGGCGCTCTTCGGCCGCGCCGCCGCCGATGCTGTTCCACCCGAGCACGAGCAGCGCCGCACCGATGCCGGCGACCGGCCACCGGGTGACGATGAGCACGAGGACGCCCGCGACGACCGCCAGCGCCGTACGGGTCGTCAGCGTACGGACGATCTCCTCACGGCTGCGCGCCGACGGCCGGCCGGGCCGCGGGCGTACACCGCGGATCGCCACGATGAGCAGCATCACGCCGCCACCGATCAGCGCGCCCGCGACGATCGCGAGTGCGAGGCCCCCCGAGAACGCCCCTGTCACCAGACCGCTCCATGCGATGGGTCGTAGCCGTACGGCACGAGCTCCTGGACGCAGGCGATCGGCGCCGCCGGGCGGGCGCTGCCGTCGGGTCCGGGTTCGAAGATCTCGCTGGACAGCACCCGGCCGTCGCAGCCGGTCACCTCGCGGATGCTGGAGACGAACCGGCGCAGCCGCCCGCCGTGCGCGTAGTCGTTGCGCTTCTCGATGAAGACGACGAAGTCGATGGCGCCCGCGATGAGCATGTGCGTCGCCTCGATCGGCAGCCGCTCGTCGGACTGCAGGGCGTACGTCGCGATGCGGTTGAACACCTCCCAGGAGGAGTTCGCGTGGATCGTCGACAGCGAGCCGTCGTTGCCCTGGGTCATCGCGTTGAGCATGGTGACGATCTCGTCGCCCAGCACCTCGCCGACGATCACGCGCGAGGGGTTCATGCGCAGCGACCGGCGGACGAGCTCGGCCATCGTGATCGTGCCCTGGCCCTCGGAGTTGGGCAGCCGCTCCTCCAGCGCGACGACGTTGGGGTGCAGCTCGGCGAACTGGTCGAGGCCCAGCTCCAGGGCGCGCTCCACGGTGATGAGCCGCTCGGCGGTCGGGATCTCGTTGGCGATCGCGCGCAGCAGCGTCGTCTTTCCGGCGTTGGTGGCCCCGGCGATCATGATGTTCTTGCGGGCGGCCACCGCGGCGCGCAGGAACAGGCCGATCTCCGTGCTGATCGTGCCGTTGCCGACCAGGTCGGCGAGGAACACCTTGCCGAGCCGGGCGCGGCGGATCGACAGCGCGGGCCGTACGGTGACGTCCATGACCGCCGACAGCCGCGAACCGTCGGGCAGCCGCAGGTCGAGCTGGGGGTTGGCGGAGTCGAACGGCCGGCTGGACAGACCGCTGTAGGCCGCCAGGATCTGGATGAGCTCGACGAGCTCCTCATCGGACTCGGCGACCGGCTCGGCCATCACCTCACGGCCGTCGGCGTACCCGATGAAGACCCGGTCGCAGCCGTTGACGTCGATGTTCTCGATCTCGGGGTCCTCGAGGAGGGGCTGGAGGCGGCCGACACCGAACAGCGCGGCGTGCACGCCGGCGGCGAGCTGCTCCTCCTCTTCGGCGTTCGGCGGACGCCGGCCCGCCGCGATCTCCGCCCGTGCGAACTCCTCCAGCACTTGCCCGATGAGAGCGCGCGCGAACTGCCGCTCGTCCTCGGGATTCATCGGGGCGACGCCGTTCGCCGCGTCGAGCCGCCGCTGGTCGGCGAGCCGGGCCCCGACGTCCTGGCGAAGGCGCTTAACGAGGCTGTGGTCCACTTGCCACTCCCTGCGCTTCGCGATCAACCCCCGATGTGGGCGCGACCCGCGTCGCGAGTCCCCCCGCGAGCTGTCGTGCCGAACGGATCAGCAGTGAACGGTCGAGCCGCCCGCCCCACTGGCCCCTCAGCATTTCAGCACCCTTGGGATCCATCGCGAAACCCCCGAGGACGGCAGCGGGAAGTTTCGCGTTCGAAATGATCCGGCCGACCTCCGCTATGGCGGTGCGGTATTCGCTCGGATCGGCGACGACGACAATGCCGATCGGCGGTGCGGAGTGCCCACCGAGGTCATTCGACAATGAACCGATGCGTTCACGCAGGTGAGCGACCTGTTCGAGCGTCGCCCGCGTGAACAGGACGATCATTGACGACTCACGCAGCAGATCGGTCAAGGCCGATCCGGCGCCCAGACGGCCACAATCGGCCACCACATCGGCACCCGGAAGGTTGGCGAAGGCCCGGCCCAGAGGACTCCACAGCCAGGTCAGGCCCTGCGCCTGCTCGGCGCGGGTCAGGCCGACGAGGACGTCGAGCCCGCCCTCGAGCCGCTGTGTGTGCTCCCAGACCTGCTCGGCCCGCAGCCCGCGCCGCGCGGTCGCGGCGAGGCTGAGCATGCCGTGCGCCGGGTTGAGCATGCCACCGCCCTCGGCGGGCAGGCGGTACACCAGGTCACCGCCGGCCTGGTCGCATTCGGCGAGCAGGACGGGGCGGGGCCAGACGGCGCCCAGCGCGATCGCCGCGGTCGTGACGCCCGGCGCCCCCTTGTCCGCCGCGAGGGCGATGAGCCCCATCAGGGGTTACCCGTCGATCGGTCGCGCGGCGACGCGGGCGGGTTTCCGGGCGACTCACCCGCGGAGGGCGTGGTCGACTGCCGGGGCGCCGTCTGCCGCGGCGGCGTCTGCGGGGCCTTCTCCCCGGCCGGCAGCAGCGCGACCGCCACGGCGCCGGCCGAGGACGCCTGCGTCACCTCGGGCGCCTGGTCGACCGGGACGGTCACCGAGACCGCGACCTGGTCGGCCTGGATGTCGTTCTGGCCCGGCTGCACCACGTCGTACACCGTGGCGACCGGGGCGAGTACGGTGCCGCTCTGCGTGCCGCTCTGGCCGCCCTGGGATGAGACGGCGTACAGCGCGACGCGGTCGCCCGGCTGGAGGCCGCCCGCGGGCAGCTGGCCCGGCTTCAGCGCGAGACCGACCACGACGGTGCCCTTGGCGACCGAGGAGCCGGTGGAGATCATGCCGTTGGTGAGCAGCGCGCCCTTGACCAGCGTCACCGTCGCGAAGGTCTGCGTCACCTTGGCGCGGTCTCCCCACGGGATGTAGTCCAGGCCGCCGGTCGAGGAGACCTGTACCTCACGCAGCGCCGACGCCGGGATCCGCTGACCCGCCGCGACCTGCTGGGCGATGCTGATCACCGGGACGCGCTGGCCGCTCGCCATCACGAGGTACGCGCTGATCAGCGCACCACCGACGATGAGCAGCACGGCCAGTGCCGCCATCGCGGGCTTGCGCTCCCGCCGGGGAACGGGGATGCGCTGACCGGTGGCCGTCCCGAGCGAGGGACGTCCGTCGGTCTTGCGATCACTGCTCGTGGTCACAGGCTCTCCGCCAATTCGGCTGTCGGGGGCTGATCGCGTTCGACGGGGACGCGGCGAACCATCGTTCCGCCTCATAACGCCGCGCGTCAATGTGGAGACGACAGATTGTTTGCGCAGCGAGTCCTGCGGCTTGTCAAGTGATCAAGAAACGACTCGACCCGAGCCGCTGTCTCCCATCCTGCCTCCTCTCTATCCTGGTCCCGCACGCTGGGGATGTGGAGGGGTGAATGCGAATCTCGCTCACGGCGCTGACCGATCAAGGTCCCCGTGACGTAGTCGTCAACGGCGATTCCGATATGACGGTCGGAACCGTTGCGCGGTCACTTATTGCCACATTGAACGCCGACACCGCCAAGGAACCGATGGCGGAAGTCGTACGCCTCCCGAGCGCCCGCTGGGTGGAGGATCCGCCGCAGCCGCTCTGGGCCGGCGGCCGGATGCTCGACCCCGCGGCCCCGGCGAGCCGGGTCCTCCGCGACGGCGCCCTCGTCGCCGTGCATCCCGGCGCCGCGCCCGCGACGGTGCTCGGCGAGCCGACCGGCATCGCCGAGATCCGGGTGAGCGGCGGCCCGGCGGCCGGCCCCGTCCATCGCCTCGGCATCGGCCAGACCACCATCGGCACCTCGCCCGACGTGGACGTACGCCTCGCCGACCCGTCCGTGCCCCCGCACGCGCTCACGGTCACGGTCGAGTCCCGCCGGGTCACCGTGTCGGGCTCGGGCGTCCTCGACCAGACGCCTCTCGAGGGAACGGTGGAGTGGCCGCCCGGCGGCGTGCTCTCGGTCGGCACGACCGTGCTGACGCTGGCCCTCACCGCCGCGCCGGACGCCCACCTGTCACCGCTCGACGACGGCGGCCTCGCCTACAACCGGCCGCCGCGCATCCGCCCGCAGTCCGGGCCACGCCGCATCGAGGTGCCGCAGGAGCCCGAAAAAGGACAGCGCGAGCGCCTGCGGCTGCTGGGCTCGCTGCTGTTCGCGGCTACCGGCGTCGTCATGGTCGTCTTCACCGGGCAGTGGTACTGGGCGCTGATGGCCCTGGCGTACCCGGTGATCCAGGTCGGCGAGTGGATCGCCGACCGCCTCTATGGCCGCAAGTCGTACAAGAAGGCGCTGAAGGAGTACCGCGCGAAGAAGGCGGAGTTCGAGGGCGCGCTGGAGAGCATGCGCCGCGCCGACCAGGCCGAGTGGCGCGCCCTCGCCCCCGACCCGGCCGAGGTCCTGCTCACCGCGACCGGCCCGCGCCGCCGCCTGTGGGAACGCCGCGTCGGCGACCCGGACACGCTCCACCTGCGCATCGGCCTGGCCGACCTGCCCGCCCGCATCGAGCTCAAGCCCGGCCGTGGCGGCGGCGACGAGCCGGTCATGCCACCGGCCCCGGTCGCCCATGCCGTACCCGTCCCCCTGCCGCTGTCCGAGCTGGGCGTGGTCGGCCTGTCGGGCGCCCGCGACCGTTCCCGGGCTCTGGCCCGCTGGCTGGTCGCCCAGGCCGCGGCGCTGCACAGCCCACGCGACCTGGCGATCGTCGTCCTGTCGGCGGACCCTTCCGCCGGCGCCCACTGGAACTGGGTGCGCTGGCTGCCGCACTGCGCCCCGCGCGAGGGCGAGGACTGCGTCGCCCTGGTCGGCGCCGACCCGGACACGGTGGCCCGCCGCGTGACGGAGCTGGCCATCCGCATCACCGAACGCCGCCGTGCCGCTGAGCCGGCGGCATCGCTCAGCTTGGGCTTCGGCGGCGGCGCTCCTGTTGAGGGGCCGTACAACATCCTGCTGGTGTTGGACGGCGCCCGCCAGCTGCGCCGCGTGCCGGGCATGCCGCAGGTACTGAGCGGCGGCCCGTCGGTCGGCCTGCACGCGATCTGCATCGACGACGACGAACGCCTGCTGCCGGAGGAGTGCACGGCGGTCGCGGTGTGGGACTGGGACCGCCCGACGCACGTACGCCTGCACGGGAACGGTCTGGACTCGGTAGGCGCGGTCCTGGCCGACCAGGTCACGCCGGCGTGGTGCGATCGCCTGGCCCGCGCTCTGGCGCCCGTACGGGATGTCTCGCGCGACGACACGGAGGCGATGATCCCGTCGTCGGCCCGGTTGCTGGAGCTTCTGCACATGCCGACACCGTCGGCGGCCCAGATCCAGGCGGCATGGCAGTCCGGGGGCCGCACGACGGTGGTGCCGATCGGGGTGTCTTCTGACGGGGTGTTCTCGGTCGACCTGCGTTTGGACGGACCACACGGTCTGATTGCGGGGACGACGGGCGCGGGCAAGTCGGAGCTGCTGCAGACGTTGATCGCGTCCCTGGCGGTGGCGAATCGTCCGGACGAGATGACGTTCGTCCTGATCGACTACAAGGGCGGCGCCGCCTTTGCGGACTGCGCGTCGTTGCCCCATGTGGTCGGGATGGTGACGGATCTTGATGGTCACCTGACGGAGCGGGCGCTGGAGTCTTTGGGGGCCGAACTGCGGCGGCGGGAGGAACTGCTGCTGCACGCGGGGGCGAAGGACATCGAGGACTACTGCGATCTGTTCGACGCGGGCGACCGGCGCGCGTCCACTCGCATGCCGCGGCTGGTGCTGGTGATCGACGAGTTCGCGGCGATGGTGGGCGAACTGCCGGACTTCGTCGAGGGCCTGGTGGACATCGGCCGGAGAGGCCGTTCTTTGGGCGTTCACCTGCTCCTGGCCACTCAGCGGCCCGCAGGTGTGGTGACCGGCGACATCCGGGCCAACACGAACCTGCGAATCGCGCTGCGCGTGACGGACCCGGACGAGTCGTCGGACGTGCTGGACGATCCGGCGGCCGCGCGGATTTCCAAGTCATCGCCGGGCCGGTGTTACGTGAGGTCGGGCGTCGGTTCGCCGGTGATGGTTCAGGCAGCGCGTATAGGCGGCCGACGGCCGGGGAGCGCGACGTCGTCGATCCCGGCGCGCGTCACGCCACTGCCGTGGCCCCGCCTAGGCCGTCCGCTACCGGTGGACGCGCCAGCCGACGAGTCGACCATGGTGACCGACCTGAAAGTCCTGGTCGAGGTGATCAGCGAGGCGTGCGACCGCACGGGCATCGAGGAGCAGCCGGCGCCGTGGCTGCCCCCGCTGCCGTCGGTGGTGACACTCGACGACCTACCGGCGGTATTCGCCGATTCGGACGACGTACCGCCACTGGCGTTCGGGCTGACCGACCTGCCGTCGTCCCAATCCCGCGCGGCTCTGACGCTGGACTTGGTACACGGCGGCCACCTGTACGTGGCCGGGTCAGCCCGGTCGGGTCGCTCGACGGTCCTGCGGACAATGGCAGGCTCGCTGGCGTCAACATGCGCCCCATCAGACGTACACCTGTACGCGATCGATTGCGGGGCTAACGCGCTTTTGCCGTTGGTAGCCCTACCCCACTGCGGCGCGGTGGTGAGCCGTGACCAGATCGAACGCATGGAACGGTTGCTGGCTCGATTGCATTCGGAGGTGTCGCGTAGGCAGCAGGTACTGGCGGCGATGGGCTTTGCGTCACTGACCGAGCAGCGAGCCGCGGTCGCTCCGCCGGACCGCCTACCGTGGATGGTGTTGATGCTTGACCGGTGGGAGGGCTTCGTAGCCGCCTTCGAAAACTATGACTACGGCCGCTTGATCGACACGGTCCTACGGCTTCTTCGTGAGGGCAGTGCGGCGGGACTTCGGGCAGTCTTCACCGGCGATCGGTCGGGGCTGGGCGGCCAAGCCTCAACAGTGTTCGACGATCGCCTCATCCTGCGCATGTCGGATCCGAACGACTATCACTATGCCAGCATCAACGAACGTCAAGTTCCCTCGGACATGTGTGCGGGCCGCGCCCTCAAAGCCGTCGGCGCAGGCAGTGCATCTCTGAGAGAGTCGCAGATCGCGCTTCTCGATGGTGACGCAGCGGGGACTGCTCAGGTCGCGGCGTTGCAGCGGCTCGGGCGTGAGGCTGAGAAGATATATGACCGCCCGTCCATCGACCTTCGCCCAATGCACGTCGACGAACTGCCCGTCCGTATCACGTATTCCGAGGCACTCTCCTTGGACCCTGAGTTCACCGCGCCATCTCCGTTGTGGGCGCTGGTCGGCGCCGGGGGTGACGAACTGGGGCCGGTAGGCGTGGATCTGCTCGCCGAGGGCCCTGGCTTTACTGTCGCAGGGCCTCCAAGGTCCGGACGCTCGACGCTCCTGATGACGATGGTGCTGTCATTGTTGGATCCCAAATTGGGCGAGGGCACCGTTTCGGTGCTCCTAATCTGCCCTAGGCGGTCCCCCTTGCGGGCATTGGAATCCCAACCGGGAGTTCTCGCCGTTCTCGGCGCGGATGCCGACGAGGATGTTTTGCTAGAGGCAATCAGCGATCACGAACGATATGTCATCGTCGTCGACGATGCGGAGCTCATGTACGAGACACCCCTGGACGACGCACTCGCGAACCTGCTCCGCCAAGCGAGAGATCGCGAGCACGGGATGATCATTGCCGGAATCGCCAGTGAGCTGTCGAGAGCCTTCCAGAGCTTCCTCGCATCGGTTCCCAAATCAAGGACCGGAGTTCTCACGGCGATTGAATCACTGGACGATGGAGATCTTCTGGGTGCTCGACTGCCTCGCAACATATCGATCGGCTCACCTACCGGCAGAGCCTTGCTTATTCAGCCAGGGAAGACACTGCCAATACAGTCTGCAGTCAGCGCATGACAGGCCGCCTGCCGAGAGGATTTGGGCAGACAGAGCACCATCGGTCAGTACCGTGGGTCGTTCTGGGATCTCGCGGCCTGAGGACTTACCTTTTCTGGACAGTTCCTCAGCGCAGCTTGGACTTTATTCACCAAGTCGTCCGCAGACGATCGCAATTGGCCTCTCTTCACAGAGAGATCCCCACCCCAGCTTCTCGCCCATGGCCCTACCCACGCCTGCCCTGACACGATCTTCGAGTTGGCATCATCGAGCGCTCCTCTGATTACTCCGATCTCGCCTTTCAGCTGATTAAGGAGAGCTTGGAGCTTTTGATGTTGAGGATTGGGCACCAATGGCTGGGCAACCATAACTCCCTTTCAAGGAGGATCGAAGTAATGTGTTCAAGTTCTATTCAGAATCGCCAGCCGTCGGTGAACTACTAATGCGCGGACCGTGAAAATTTTCCACACCACCTAGTAGAGTACCGGCACCAGAAGGCGGCTTTAGGCACGGCCCATTTATCTCAACATTCGCCACAGACGCCTTCTCGGCATTCTTTAGAGAAAACTTGTCCTTGTCCTTCACTGCAGATATTTCCCACGCGTTGCCATCATTAAGAGTTCCTGGCCCCCAGACTTCATCCATTCCCCACTCAGAATCCTTAAGATATTGAATAATACGGCCGATTAGGTCACGGCGGAAGCTCTTGGGTTTGAAGGTATCTTCTATGGAGAGCTTGACTTGATAGCTGCGCCCTCCAGCCAGCTTGTAACAATCAACGAATCGGCCAGTACCCTCAACAGAGACATAGAGCGAAACAAAGTTATGCTGAAATGCTGACGCGAACTGATTCAGCGATGCCCTACTGTCCTCGATCTCCTTACGCTGCAGTGCAGATTGATCACCTGAGTTGTGCGAGCATCCAGCCAAGCCGCCATAGAGACTCAGGATAGCCACCAGCATCAGAATACAGTGTTGCTTTTTTCTGGCCGTCTTATACAGGGAAGCACCAGAGGTGCTAAGAGCAGATGTCACCACGGCAGGCCTTCGCTAGTCTCCTGGGCTGAACCTAGGCTGCACTGCTTGAACTACAGCAGGATCTGTAAGCCATGCATTGTATGCCGCCAGCGCGGCAGGATTTTTAACTATCTCACTTATGTCCTTTACTCCACCAGTTTGCGGATCAATAAAGCCATCATCCCCGCCAACCCCATAATGAGCCTGATATGCCATCGGATGTCCCAGCGTGCCGCTGGACTGCTTGAGCTCCTGATTGGCAAAAGCACTCCACTCGCGGCGGTGATCAAATGCATCCATATCAACCTTCGGCGGATCATCTGGATTGACTTCGGCGATCCCTTCATGAACCGCCGCTTTAACCGCCATCAAGGACATATCTTTGAGTGCGCTTTGCGGAGAAGTTGACCAATCTATTCCCTTTCCGAGTATAGTCTCCAGCCTCTGATTGAATGCCTTACGCTGGCTTTCCGAAGTCCCCGCCGCTTGCAAAAATTGATTTTTCATATACTCTGGAAAGAGCTTATTGTGAGAGTAGTTATACCAATAAGTCTTATCTCTCTCTCCTGTCGTATCATCCCTCCATTTTCCATAACGTGCGAGGACATGCGCCGCAGCTTGCGGATCACGAAGCGTCTCCTGGAGTAGTACTCCCCAATATTGATCCGGCATTCCAATACCCGGACCGAATGGGTTGTCGACAGCCGTCGTTTCGTGATTCGGATCGTTCGGCTTGCCTGAGCCACCGAACGTCAATGATGGCGATGAAACACTCGCAAATAGGTCGTCCCAGTAAACGTCTATAATATCCGCATAGGTACGCCGTATCTGGGGAGCCGCGTGCTCATTTTGATGCGTACGGTAATAGCTGGCGATATCCCGCACGTTCGCCTCGGCCTGTTTAGGGTTTACATCTCGACCGTTGATGGTCGCCGCGTGAATGAAATCCGACACACCATGTTCGGCGCCGTCAGGTCCCGAGATAGCGCCATTTGCGATGTGAAGGATTTTACCGTAATTTTGACCAAAAAAGGTAGTTGCAAAACGCGGATTACGCGACATGGCCTCCCAGATATTATCCGATCTCGGCGGAAGCATTCCCCCGTTGTCCGTAAGCAGGTGGTTTCCTAGCAGATTAAGCCACTGGTCCGAAAAACTCCCATATTTCAACAAGGGAGCCATCAGCTCGTAGTTATAGCGGTCTCCAGATCTGTTGAACCCTGCAAGCCATTTGTCGTCTATCTTGATCTTATGACTTGCCAAGCCAAGCGAGTCACCGATCGCTCGTTGGGCACTGTCCGCCTTCGTTTTCTCGCCCGACGACAGCAATCTCCTTACATATGCGCCCAGTCCAGCGATTCCCGATGCACCCAGAGCCCGGTATAGCGCCGCAGCGTAATCTGCATCACCTTTGTTGGCGCCGATCTTATCGATAAACGGCTTTATATCCTTATCGCGATTCTCGCGAAGAAGTTGTTTCAGCTTTTTGCCGTCCGCGGCGCCCGCTTTTCCTGCGGCATCACTTGATGAGAACTGGCCGAGGTCTCCAGCACCTGCTGGAACGTAGCCGGTGGCGCCAAACTCCCCGAGGTCCCACGCTGCCGCCAGGCTCTGCCTCCGTTTGAGAGTCGGCACCTGCCCAAGAGCCCAGTTGATGCTCTGCTGCATCCTGCTTACTTCTTCTGCGCCAACGCCGGCCTGGGCGCAAAGGCCGGCCAAGCTTCGCAGGCGCTGCGACGCATCTGCTGCGCGTCGCTCGAGGCTGCTTGTCATCTGGCCGAACGCTTGAGGATTTATTCCCGCAAAGTCTTTGTCCTTAGGCGTCGGCACCTTCGACTCCCGCAGTAAGATACGTAGGCTGTGAACGAAATGGTTGGGCGGTGCGCCGATGGCTCGGCCGAGTTAGCTTAACGCAGCCACGTCGCCATCGACGCCTCCGAGCCCTGGCCAAAATATGGTCAGGGCCCGGAGTAGCGCATCCTAATGTTAGTGCTGCCACTGGTCGAGGCTTTGGGCCTTGGATTTGATGAAACGGTCGGCCTCCTGCAGGGCCGACGCCATCTTGTCGAACGACGCCTTGGCCTCCTGCCAGGATGCGCGGAATTTTGTGGCGTGGTCACCCTTCCAGATCGCATCGCTGTTGACGGTGTGACCATTCAGGTCTTTGATCAGCGCCTGCAGCCCCTGTGAATGCTTGCCGAATATCCGGGCAAGCTGCTGCATCTGTTCCGGACTACCACCGATTACATCGGACATTGCATTCCCTTTCTTGACTACTCTGCGACTTCTTCGACTGTGCTTTTCGGCCTCGCCACAAAGGCGCTCATCTAAACGAATGGGGCCTACGTCTGGAGAGCCGGGTTTACTGGGAGAGAGTGTTACGACCGTATTCAGTTCATCACCGCACGTCCAAAATGCTGCGCCCATGGCACGCGCTATCTGAGTCCTACAGCAAACCACCCGGCCCCGTTATAATCCCCGCTTGCGCCCGCCGCCCCGCCGGCTCGGTCGACACCCGCCCGCGAGAGACGATCGCCGCGTGTCATCCCCAGGAGCACCTTAACGCTTCTTTGGCTTCGCTTTCTAGACCAATTAAGCAACCACCGACTTGGAGCAGCACCGCATACATGTCCGGATCTGGTCACCGACCTGCGGAACTACCCGTGACGGCCTCTCTGACCAAGCCTGACAGTCGACTTCCGTGTGCATGCTCTACAACCGCGCAGATCCGTCATTTCGGACCGTCACACGCGTCCAGATGTTCCAGTGCTCGCAGGCAGAACGAACACACTGTCCGGGCTGCGCGGATTCGGTACGCGGGATAGCGCTTGTCATGATCTCGCAGCAGAGCTGCGTCGTCGATGCACGAATGAGCATCACCGTGGGATGCGCAACAGCCTTACGAGGTATCCGATGGCGGAGACTTGGTCATCTGCTGGAGCGATCGGGCTTCCCCACTCCGAGTGGAAGCACCAGGTTCCGCTGTCATCACCGACGCAGTAGACGTCCGTGCCCAAGGGTATCGACGGGTGGGACGCTCGTAGGTACGGGCGGTGGTCGCCGTCGGTGCGAAGTTGGACAGGGATGCCGCACTTGGTAAGGCCTGACGCCAGGGTGCGTAGGTATTCCGCTGGCTCATGGTTCGGGGTCGCGGTCACCGGCCGACCTCGAACCAGACTTCGTTGCAACGCTTCTCGCGTCGGAAGCCCCAGCGGAAGGCCAGCAGGTCAAGCATCTTGATGCCTCGGCCGCTTTCCACCGTTGGGGCCGACGGACAGAGGCATGGCGTCCGCGAGGACCCGTCGTCGCGGACGGTGACGCGCGCCCAGACGTCAGTGTGCTCGACGGTCAGCGCGAACCCGCCTCCCAGCAGCGCGGAGTCGGTATGCCGAATTGCGTTGGTGGCGGTCTCGCTCGCAAGAAGCACAGCCTCGTCGATGCACGGGTGGGCGTCTCCGAGGAGCTTGGCAATGATCAGACGGGCGTTTCTTACTTGTTCCGGCGCTCCTGGCAGCCGCTCGGTGAACTTACGAGCATCCATCTGGAAGAACCTCATATTTCGCAGCGTGACGTAGTGCACACTGAGTGTGGTCGTCTACATGTCGTGATCGCAATGCGCTTCGCGAAATTTCGAGGAGGAAATTTGAGCGATCGATCGTCGCCAACGTCGCGGCGTCGTCGGCTCGGGCTTGAGCTGCGGCGTCTCCGCGAGGCTGCCGGCTTGACGGGCGAAGAGGTCGGCAAGCAACTCGGCTGGTCAGTGTCCAAGGTGTCACGCATCGAGAAGGCTCGGGCCGCCGTACCGTGGAGCGACGTCTCCGACCTGCTCGACGTCTATGGCGTCGACGACGCGACGCGTGCCGCGCTCATCCAGCTCTGCAAGGACTCCAAGCAACAGGCCTGGTGGCAGCCCTATAACGACGTCCTCGCCTCATTCAAGAACCTCGCCAACTACATCGACCTGGAGTCCGCTGCCTCGTCTCTGCGCATCTACACGCCACTCACGATCCCCGGCCTGCTTCAGACCGAAGGCTACGCACGAGCGATCATCGCGACCGCGAGACCGCTCGAACTCACAGCAGAGGAGATCGAACGGCGTGTCGAGTTGCGCCTCCATCGGCAGACGGTCATAGCGAAAGACCCGCCGCTTCGCCTATGGGCGATCATCGACGAGGCCGCACTTCATCGGCGGGTGGGCGGAGACAAGGTCATGCGCGAGCAGCTCGCACACCTCGCCGCTGTAGCCAGGGTTCCGGACATCACGTTGCAAGTGATTCCGTACGGCGCTGGGGGCCACGTGGCCATGGCAGGGGCATTCAGCATCTTTTCCTTCGCCGACGATCCAGACGTCCTCTCTGTGGAGGCGGTTACCGGCACGCTGTATCTCGACCGCGATGCTGACATCAGGCGTGCGGCGCTCTGCTTTGACCATCTGCGGACGACGGCGCACACTGCGGTCAACTCCGTTGAGCTGATCAACGAGGTGGCACGTAACTACACCTAGCCGGAGGACTCAGTGGCGACGTCGACCCCTGTTCAGTGGCGCATCAATCACCGTCTCGACCAGGCTAGGGAAGTCGCACGCGCCTCCGACTGGCGTAAGAGCAGCTACAGCCCCAACGAGAGCGATTGTGTCGAGGTCGCGATCGCTTGTTCGGATAGTTCCTGACCGCCAAGGACCTTTATGGACGATCGTTGGCAGCGGCTTGGCCGACCTGCCTCGATCCAATGCCGAACCGAGGTGGTCGGCGTCATCCCACTTGTTGGTTCGGTCTGCGTCGCTTATGGGGGAACCGATCGTGGCGGTGCGGAGGTCGAACGGAAATCATCCCCGGCCAAGGGAAGTAACCGTGCGCGATGCGTTGCAATGTCGGAGCTGGGCCGCGGCAGTGCACTTCGTCGCTCTGAGCGGGCTGATGGTGGCCGTCGTCTCCAGCCCGGCGTACGCAGGCGCGAAACCAAAGGCCACCCCCACTCCCAAGGCCACGCGCGACACGCCGGTCTGGTCGCCGCCCTCGTACGACCCGAACGATTACACCGAGCACATCGAGTCCTACGACGTGACGCTTCAAGTGCGGCGCGACGGCAGTATGCATGTCAGCGAGGCCATCAAGTACAACTTCGGTGACGGGCCGAACCCCGATCTCACGGCCAGTGAGCACCACGGCATCATCCGGAAAATTCCCACTCACCGGCAGGTCGACGACCGGTACGACCGGGTGATCCAGATTCTGCATCCGCACGTACGCGGGGAAGGCATCGGTCCCGGGGACCTTCAGGTCTCTCGCTCCGGCGACGACGAAGTGTTGAAGATCGGGAATCCCGACACGACCGTCAGCGGCGTCAAGACCTATGTCATCGACTACGACGTTCACCACGCGCTCAACCCACGCAATGGCGGGACCGACGAACTCTACTGGGACGCGATCGGCACCCGGTGGACCGTACCCATCAGCAAGGCGACCGTGACCATGACGGCACCGGTGGGCATCTCCTCCGCCGGCTGTTACCGCGGTTTCGAAGGCGACACCTCCTCGTGTACCGACTCGGCCATCACGGGTGCGACGCTCAGGGCCGGTGACCGAGGCCTCAGCGGAGGTGAGGGAATCACCCTCCAGGTCGAGTTGCCGCAGACCGCCATGCCGGCGGTCGTTCCGCCACCTCTCGTACGGCGAGCCGCGCCGTTCGCCTTCACCCTCGCGGCCGCTGTTCTGGTCCTACTCGCGCTGGGGATCGTCGCCGGATTCTGCTGGCTGTGCCTGGCGGGAACGGTACGGCGACGCACGAACGTGACAGGTGCCACCGCGGACTCCCCTCCGGCCGGGATGAGTCCCGGGCTCGCCGGACTGCTGCGCGACAACGGCTCCAATCGTGCCCGTCTCGTGGGCGCGACCCTCCTCGACCTGGCCACGCGGGGATATATCCGCTTTGAGGAGGCGAAGGTCTCCAAGAGGCGAATCAGCACGAAACTCGTCCGCGGCGAAGGCCCCGCCGACGACCTGGCCCCGTACGAGGCGAAGGTGATCGACGTCGCCATCGGCCGAAGCGACGAGGTCACCCTCGCGACGCTGCGAAGGCGCGGCTGGGATCGGTGGAAGGCGGCCTACGACCTCCTTGAGGAGGAGGCGTGCCATCGTGGGTGGTTCCCGTGGCGGATCGGCGTTCAGCGTGCCTTCGCCGCCTGGGTCGTCGCGGGACTCGTCGTTGTCGGCGTGGTGTCCCTGCTGTCGGTGAGCGCCGGTACGGTCGGCGGCGTGCCGGCGGCCGGCTTCGGCTGGGTCTCCGTCGCCTTCCTCGCCAGTGCGGTGGTCGTCGGGGTCATCGGCCGGCGGCCCGCCCGCACGGCCGCTGGAGTGCGGGCCACAGCGGAGGTGAACGACTACGCCGACACGCTGAGCGCATGGGCGAAGGAGCCGGGCGATCTGGAGGTCGACGCCGCGCTGGTCTCGTTCATCTTCCCGTACGCCGTGGCATTCGGGCAGGCCGACGGGGCAATGAGCGACTGGGGAAAGATCTTCGATCTGCTCGAGGACGAGTTGCCGTGGTACGTCCCGGCGGAGGACGCGAGCGACCAGGCGCCCAGGCGGATCAGCGCCCTCGCCGACGTCGTCAACGAGCCACCTCCGCCCCTGCCCTCACCCGTACGACGTGGTAACGGGGCCTCACCTCGCCGCTCCGGCTCGTATCGCACCACCTACACCACATCGTCGTGGACGTCCTCAAGCTCGTCGGGCGGGTGGTCGTCCGGTGGCGGCTTCTCCGGCGGCGGAGGGGGTTCCGGCGGTGGAGGAGACGTCGGCGGAGGAGACGGCGGTGGAGGCGGCGGTAGCTGGTGATGACCCCGCGAAAGGACCCAGTAGTGCCAGCTGACGGCTCCGACACCGCCCTGTAAGCGTTCACTGAGGCGGCACTAAACTCTTGGCGATCCAGCGAGAGCGAGGAGCGGCAACGTGCGCAAGGTCCTGATCGCCAACCGAGGTGAGATCGCCGTTCGCATCGCGCGGGCGTGTTCGGACGCCGGCATTTCCAGTGTGGCCGTGTACTCCGAGCCGGACCTCGACGGGTTGCACGTCAAGGTGGCCGATGAGGCGTACGCGCTAGGCGGGCAGAGTGCGGGCGAGAGCTACCTCGACATCGGCAAGCTGCTCAACATCGCCAAAGAGAGCGGTGCCGACGCCGTTCACCCCGGGTACGGCTTCCTCGCCGAGAACGCCGACTTCGCCACGGCCGTGATCGACGCCGGGCTCACCTGGATCGGGCCGCCGCCCCGGGCCATTCAGGCGCTCGGGGACAAGGTTGAGGCTCGGCACATCGCGCAGAAGGTCGGGGCGCCCCTCGTCGCCGGTACCAAAGATCCTGTCAAGGACGCCGACGAGGTCGTCGCGTTCGCGCAGGAGCACGGCCTGCCGATCGCGATCAAGGCGGCGTTCGGCGGTGGCGGACGCGGGCTGAAGGTCGCGCGGACGATCGAGGAGATCCCCCACCTCTACGACTCCGCCGTGCGGGAGGCCGTGGGCGCGTTCGGGCGTGGGGAGTGCTTCGTCGAGCGGTACCTCGACCGGCCGCGTCACGTCGAGACGCAGTGCCTCGCCGACAAAGAGGGCAACGTCGTCGTCGTGTCGACCCGTGACTGCTCGCTGCAGCGCCGCCACCAGAAACTGGTGGAAGAGGCGCCGGCGCCGTTCCTCAGCGACGAGCAGATGCAGACGCTGTACGACAGTTCCAAGGCCATTCTTAAAGAGGCCGGATACGTCGGCGCGGGCACCTGTGAATTCCTCGTCGGCCAGGATGGCACCATTTCCTTCCTCGAGGTCAACACGCGCCTGCAGGTCGAGCATCCGGTGACCGAGGAAGTGGCGGGGGTCGACCTCGTACGCGAGCAGTTCCGGATCGCCGACGGGGAGACGATCGGGTACGGCGATCCCGTGCTGCGCGGGCACTCCATCGAGTTTCGCATCAACGCCGAAGACGCCGGGCGCAACTTCCTCCCCGCTCCCGGCACCGTACGGACCTGGAGCCCGCCCAGCGGGCCCGGTGTGCGGCTCGACACCGGGTTCGAGCAGGGCATGACCGTTCCCCAGATGTACGACTCGATGATCGCCAAGCTGGTCGTCACCGGGGCGGACCGGACGCAGGCGCTCCAGCGGGCCCGGCGGGCGCTGAAGGAGTTCCAGATCGAGGGGATGCCGACCGTCATTCCGTTCCACCGGGCGGTCGTGGACGATCCCGCGTTCACCGACGAGCCGTTCCGCGTGCACACGCGGTGGATCGAGACCGAGTTCGACAACAAGATCCCGCCGTACGAGGGTGCGGCCGAGGCGGCCGAGCCCGAAGAGCGTGAGAAGGTCACGGTCGAGGTCGGCGGCAAGCGGATCGAGGTCGTGCTGCCCGCCGGGCTCGGGGCGGCGACCACCACGACGGCGAGCAAGGGGCCCGCGAAGCGCCAGGGCAAGAAGAAGTCCAGCAAACAGCAGGCCGGCGGCGATGCTCTGGTCAGTCCGATGCAGGGCACGATCGTCAAGGTCGTCGCGCAGGACGGCGCGACCGTCGCGGTCGGTGATCCGATCGTGGTGCTCGAAGCGATGAAGATGGAGCAGCCGCTCACCGCCCACAAGGCCGGTACGGTGACCGGGCTCGGCGCCGAGGTGGGCCAGACCGTCTCCAGCGGGGCCGTGATCTGCGAGATCAAAGACGCGTGAGCCGTTCCGATGATCCCCTTCATCATCGGAACGGCGCTCACGGTCACCGCACCGCCCGCCCCGCCGGTCACCACGCGCGCCGACTATGTCGCCGCGCGACTCGCTCGCGACCCGGTGTTCATCACCGATCTGGCGCCACGTGCCATCACGGCGCGTGACGCGGCGCGGGTCCGTACGGCGATCAAGCGGATGCCGGTGCCCACGTACCTCGCGGTCGTGTCCGACACGACCGCGGAGAATGATCCGCAGGGGACACCCGACCGACTCATCGCACTGCTGCACGACAAGCTCGACCGCGGCGGCGTGTATCTCGTCGTGCCCCCGAGCGGCATCGGCCTGACGGTCGAGCAGTTCGGCACGAACCTCCCGGTGACGGCCGCCGAGCGCGAGGTCACCTTCGCCGAGCCGTACAACGCGGGCCTCGCGCGGGTCATCGAACGGTTCGTCGACGACATCCGGTCCGGCCAGGCGCAGCAGCGGTACGAGAAGGCATACGCCAAGGACCGGGCCGGCCGGCACCCCAAGCCGTACCGCGAGGCCGACGACGACAACGACCTGGCCCAGCAGGCGGGCGTGTACTCCGGCATGGGCGTCGCACTGCTCGCCGCACTCTGGATCCTGCTCGTCCGGCTGCGCCGCAAGAGCAGGAAGAGCACCCGGATCGCCCACGGCGCGAAGAGCGGAAAGACACGATGAGGCTGATCGCGGCGGCCGCACTCGCCCTTGCTCTCGCCCCCGCCCCCGCAGCACTCGCCCCCGCAGCACTCGCTCCCGCAGCACTCGCTCCCGCGCCGGTCGCGTTCGCGGACGTGGGGGCGCCCGTCTCGATGGTGCGGGTCGATCGGGTCGCGGCGGCGTTGCGGCAGTCGCCGGTGTTCGTTGATCCCGACGTGTCCTCCCTGCTCGACGCGCGTGAACGTACCGCGCTCCGCCGGCAGATCGCCGGCGCCGGTGTGCCGATCTACCTGGCCGTCGTCCCGCTGGACTCCGACGACGAGTCGGCCGGCGACGCCGACTACCTCACCTATCTGCTGCACCGCCGGCTCGGCCGCAACGGCATCTACCTGATCTCCGACCAGCGCGGCAGCCTCGACTGGACCTCCTACCAGGTGCCGCGGGACGACAGTCTGGAGTTCTCCCAGGTGACGAACGGCAAGCCGCTTCCGGAGCGGCTGCACGACGTCATCGACGCGTTCGCCCGCGCGCCCGCCGCCAAGCCCTCCGACCCGCCGGTGCCGGACGCGCCCGAGGCCGATTCATCCGACAAGAGACCCGGCAAGGTCGGACTGGCCGGGCAGTTCTTCAAGACGTTCTTTCCCGCGCTGGCCATGAGCGGCGTGCTGCTCGCGTTCCTGTGGGGCATCGTCGCCGCCGTGATCGGCGTCGCCCGTAGCGCGCGCCGCTCCGCGACGACGCTGCGCCCACGGCGGCTGCGGCGCATGGCCTGGGCGGAGCTCGTACGCCTGGCGCGGGCGATCGGTGCCGCCGCTGAGGACGACCCGGGGTACCCGCGGGCGATGGCCGACTACGACGCCGCCAAGCTGCTGTGGGACGAGAAGCAGGATCCGGGCAGCCGGTTCGCCGTGGTCGTGCTCAGCCTGGACGGGCAGGACGCGCTGCGGAGCGGGACCGCCGATCCCGAGCCGCGCTGCGTCGTCAACCCGCTCCACGGCACTGCGGCGCGCCGCGTACGGACGGCCTTGGGCGGCCTGGCCCGCAGGCGGCAGCCGATGTGCGAGGAGTGCGCCAAGGCGAACCGGCACCGGCCGCTGGCGCTGGTGATCGACGGCCGCGAACGCCCGTACTACGAGGCTCCCGGTCTCTGGGAGAAGATCCGAGGGACGAACAAGGACCTGCCCGAACACGTACTGGAGTACCTCGGTGTCGAGTGACGGAGCCGCGATCGCCCGTGCGCTGCGCCGTACGCCGATCTACGTCGACCCGGCGTACGAGAGCGCGCTGCCGAAGGCGCGCCGCGACGCGATCGTGAAACGGATCCGGCGTTCGCAGACCCCCATATTCGTGATCCTCGTCCCGATCGTCGCGGGCAGCACGTGGCAGAGCTCACCGCAGGTCACGACGGTCGTGCAGTCGTACCTGGGCCGCGACGGGGCCTATGTCACGCTCAACACGGACTTCGGCGACGTCTTAGACGTCACCATGTGGGGCGGCACGGACGAGCAGCGGCAGGCGGCGAACGACGCGGGGTGGGCGGTCTCGTACGAGAAGCGCTACACCACGCTCGCGGCGCGGCTCGCCCGCTGCGTCGACCTGATCGCGACGGGCAAGGGCTCCGAGGCGTACGAGAAGGACCACGACGCGGCGTTCACCCCACGCCCCTCCGCCCGGCCCCAGACCCGCCCGCACGCGAAAGACGACGGCGGTTTCCCGGTCGTCGTACCGGCCGCGGCCGGAGCCGTCGTGCTCGCGGCGGCCGGGCTGCTGTGGCTGCGCCGCCGCCGGGCCCGCGCGGCGGTGGACGCGCTGCGCCTGCCCCGTACCGTGTTCGGCACCGCGCGGGAGGCGGGCGAGGACGAACTGCGCGCCCGCGCCGAGGCGGAGCTGGTCGCGCTCGGCGAGTCGCTGGAGGCAGGCCCGCCCCTCGAACCGGCCCTCGACGCCTACACGGCCGCGGGCCGGGCCTTCGACCGGGCGCGCTCCACCGCCGACCTCGCGGGCGTGCTCGCCCTCGTCCAGAAGGGCCGGGGCGGCCCGCCGCTGTGCTACTTCGACCCCCGGCACGGCGAGGGCACGATCACGGTGCGCTGGCGGGCGCCCGGCACGCGCCCGAGGCTCGAGGTGAGCGTGTGCGCCACGTGCGCCAAGGCCGTACGGGACCGGCGGGCGCCCGACGTCCTCCTCGACCGGGGCCGCCCGTACTACGAGGCCGCGACGCCCTGGGCCGAGACCGGGTACGGGCAGCTCGGCGACCTGGTCGGGAGGGTCCTTGGCAAGTGACCTGACGAAGATCGTCGCGTCGCTGCGGCGGTCTCCGGTGTACGTCGCGCCGTCGCTGACCTCCGCGGTGCCGGATCCGCGGCGGCTGGTGGCGGCGGTGAAGGGGGCGCCGGTACCGGTGTTCGCGGTCATCGTGCCGCTGGCGGCCGGCGGTGAGTTCCCCGACGCCGAGCATCTCGCCGACGCGGTGCACCACCGGCTCGCCCGCGACTGCGTCATCCTGACCCTGGACGAGGACTCGCCCAACGACATCAGCGCGCAGGAGTACGGCGTCGACCGCGACTCCATCGAGGCGGCCGGGGCGGTGAACCTGGACCCGGACCTGGACAGCGCCTCGCTCACGGACCGGCTGATCCGGTGCGTCCAGCTGATCACTTCCGGCCAGGCGCACGCGGCGTACGAGAAGCAGTCCAAGGCGCTCGACCAGCGGATCCGCGAGCCGCAGCGGGAGAGCGGGAGCGGTGGGCACGCCACCGCGTACGCCCTCGGCGGCGGGTCGGTCGCCGTGGCCGCCGTCGCGGCGCTCGCGGTCTGGCGGTGGCGGCGCACGCGTGTCGTCCGGCGGCGACGGCCGCGGCCGGTGCTGACCGACGCCCGCTCGGTCGCCTCGCTGCGTGAACACGCCGAGGCCGAACTGGTCAAGCTGGGTGAGGCGCTGGAGGACGCGCAGGGCGACGCCGGCCGCCTGCGCGAGGCGCTCGACGCCTACAGCGCGGCCGGCAAGGCGCTCGACGCGGCCCGTACGGTGCCGGATCTGGCCGGCGTGCTGGTACTGATCGACATGGGGCACGACGCGTCGGAGGCGGCACGCGGCGGGCGAGGACCCACGCCGCTGTGCTTCTTCAACCCGCTGCACGGCGACGGGCCCGTGTCGGTGCGGTGGCGCGCGGTCGGCGGCCGGGAGCGGATCACCGTACGCGCCTGCGCGGCCTGCGCGAAGGCCGTACGGGCGCGGGAGACCCCCGACGTGCTGCGGGACGGCGCGACTCCGTACTACGAGGTGGATCCCGCGCGTAGCGTGTGGGCTACAACCGGCTACGGTCAGTTCAGGGGGGACCTGGTGCAGCGGGTTCTGCGCGGTGACCTTCACCCCCGCTGATCCGGAACCGACCCGTGCGTTCGTCCGTCATAGTAAAACAAAGGCAAAAACTGCTCACCTGAAGGCCTCATGAAGATACGCCGTCTGACGATCCCCGCCGTACTGGCCGTGGTCGTCGCCATGCTCTTCGGACTCGCGTCGCCGGCCGGCGCGGATCCGTTCAACAGCGTCGTGCAGGGGTTGAAGTCCCAGCGGTTCTACCTGTCCCAGGACGCCGGCGCGTCGCTGTCCTCTTCCGACCGGCAGGCCGTGATCAGCGCGCTCAAGGACGACGACTCCACGATCCGGATCGCGGTCGTCAAGACCGAGCGTGTCAGCGCGAGCGGCCTCACCCAGCTCGACCGCGCCCTGGGCCGCAAGGGCACGCTGATCCTGCTCGACGGCCGCGGCTCCAAGGTGATCGCCGGATCCCACGAGGGCCTGGGCACCAGCAAGGTCAGCGACCTCGTCGCGCAGGCGCGCGGCCAGTCGTCCAGCCTCAAGGACCTCCTGCTCAACCTCAACCAGCAGTTCAACAAGGCGATCAAGGACAAGAAGAGCTCCGGCACCACCGCCGGGCTGGTCCTGCTCGGCGTCCTCGTCCTCCTCGTCCTCGGTGCGGTGTTCGGGATCTTCTTCGTCTCCCGCCGGCGCAAGCGGCGCAAGGAACAGGAGATGGCCGAGCTCAAGCAGAGCGTGTACGAGGACGTCACGCGGCTCGGTGAGGACATCTCCGCCCTCAACCTCAACGTCATGGACCCCGCCCTCGACCCGGCGGCCCGCGACGACTACCAGAAGGCCCTGAACTCCTACGACCAGGCGAAGGCCGCGGTCGAGGCCGCCCAGCGGCCCGAGGACATGCGCAACGTCACCACGGCGCTGGAGGACGGCCGTTACTTCATGACCGCCGTACGCGCGCGGGTCGACGGACGGCCGGTGCCCGAACGGCGCGCGCCCTGCTTCTTCAACCCGCAGCACGGCCCCTCGGTCCAGGACGTCTCCTGGGCGCCGCCGGGCGGTGCGCCGCGCTCGGTGCCCGCGTGCGCGGCCGACGCCCAGCGGGTGCTGTCCGGGCAGGCCCCGGACGCGCGCATGGTGACCGTCGGCGGCTACCAGCGGCCCTACTGGGACGCCGGTCCGATGTACGCGCCGTACGCCGGGGGCTACTACTCCGGCTTCGGCGGTGGTGACATGCTGAGTGGTCTGCTGATCGGCACGGCGCTCGGCTCAATCTTCAGCGGCGGTCTCGGCGGTGGCTGGGGAGGCGGCTGGGGAGGCGGCGGCTTCGACGGTGGCTTCGACTCCGGCGACGTCGGCGGTGGCGACAGCGGTTTCGACATCGGCGGCGGCGACTTCGGAGGCTTCGACGGTGGCGACTTCGGTGGCGGCGACTTCGGCGGGGGCGACTGGTAAGGCACCCGCCGACCGGAGCCGGCCCTGAGCCGGCTGCCCGGCGACCCGGGCCCCCTGCGGCGTGTCCGCTACGCCGCGGGGTTCCGGCTGCCGGAGGAGAACCACAGCTGGGTCCGGCACGACCTGACCGACGCGGGGTGGCGCGGCCGCATGCTGGCCCGCCACCTCGCGCTCATGGTGCCGGTCTGCGTGCTCCTGGGCCTGCTGCCCGCCTCGTGGGGCATCCGCGTCGCGGTCGGCCTGCTGGCCCTGCTGAGCAGCACCTTCGTCGTGATGGTCAACTCGAACGACATCCGCCGCGCCCGCCTGCGCCAGCACGGCCTACCGGTCCCCGACGGCCACGAACGCTGACGGTCACGGCCCCGACGGCCCCGCACGCTGACGGTCGTGGCCGGTCCCCGACGGCTCCGAACGCTGACGGTCGTCCACATCCTGTGGATGGCCGGCGTCGCCGCCGTCGAGCCCCCGAATCCCGTTAAGGTAGATGATCTTCGCGACCGGAACATCCCCTGTGGGCAGCTCGCGGTCGTCCGAAACGGCAAGCTCGTGCTCTCCCGCGGCTACACGTGGAGCGACGACGCGAGCCTCACCACCCAGCCACCTCGCTGTTCCGCATCGCCAGCATCTCCAAGCCGGTGACCGCGACGGCCGTGCTCCGGCTCGTCCAGGACGAGAAGCTGAAGCTCACCGACCAGGTCGCGACGCTGCTCGGGCTGTCGACCACGGCCGACCCACGGCTGAAGGACGTGACGGTGCTGCGGTTGCTCCAGCACCTCGGCGGCTGGGACCGCGCCATCTCTCCCGACCCGATGTTCCAGGACGCGACGATCGCCAAGGCGCTCGGCGTCGCGCTGCCGATCAGCCAGGCCGACATCATGCGCGGGGATCTACGACGGCGGGACGAGCGTGTTGACCGCGGCCTCGATCGAGCAGGCGTTCGCCAAGCCCGAGACCGGGGTCAACAGCAACGGCTGGTACTACGGGTGCGGCTGGATGGTACGACCGGTCACCGGCGGCACCGGCATGAACACCTGGCACGACGGGAGCCTGGCGGGCACGAGCACGCTGCTGGTGCGCCGCTACGACGGGCTGGCGTGGGCGGTGCTGTTCGACCAGCGGCAGGAGGGCAGCGCCCCGAGCCACTCCGACATCGACCCCGCGCTGCACACGGCCGCGAACGCGGTGAAGACCTGGCCCACCGGCGACCTCACCTCGACGTACTTCTGACCGGGACGTCGCCGGCCGGGACGCCACAGCGTCCTAGTAGGCCGACTCCTGCATCAGGCGGCGGGAGGCCTCGGTGATGCTGCCGGAGACCGACGGGTACACCGCGAAGGTGTGGGCGACCTGGTCGACCGTCAGGTGCTGCTGGACGGCCATGGACAGGCCTAGGATCAGCTCGCTCGCGCGCGGGGCGACGATCACGCCGCCCAGCACGATGCTCGTCGCCGGCCGGCAGAACAGCTTCACGAAGCCGTCGAGGAAGCCCTGCATCTTCGCGCGGGGGTTGGTCGACAGCGGCAGCTTCACGATGCGGGCCGGCACCTCGCCCGAGTCGATCTGGGCCTGCGTGACGCCGACCGCGGCGACCTCGGGATCGGTGAAGATGTTGGCGGCCACCCAGCCGAGCTTCAGCGGCTGCACCGCCTCGCCGAGGGCGTGCCACATGGCGATCCGGCCCTGCATCGCGGCGACCGAGGCGAGCATCAGGACGCCGGTGCAGTCGCCCGCGGCGTACACGTGGGCCGCCGACGTGCGGGAGACCTTGTCGACCTGGACGAAGCCACGGTCGTCGAGGTGTACGCCGGCCTCCTCCAGGCCCAGGCCCTTGGTGTTGGGCACCATGCCGACCGTCATGAGGCAGTGCGAGCCCTCGACCTTGCGGCCGTCGGTCAGCGTCACCTCGACGCCGTCGCCGACGCGACGGACGCCCGCCGCCCGCGAACGGGCCAGCAGCTCCATGCCGCGGCGCTGGAAGACGTCCTCGAGCACGCGGGCGGCGTCCTCGTCCTCGTTGGGCAGCACGTGGTCACGGGAGGAGACAAGCGTCACCCGGGACCCGAGAGCGAGGTACGCGCCGGCGAACTCGGCGCCGGTCACACCGGAGCCGACGACGATCAGGTGCTCGGGGAGCTCCGGCAGTTCGTACAGCTGGCGCCAGTTGAGGATGCGCTCGCCGTCGGGCTCGGACCCCGGCAGCACGCGCGGGGTCGCGCCGGTGGCGATGAGGACGACGTCGGCCTGGATCCGCTCGTCGCCGACGGCGACGATCTGCGGGTCGACGAGGCGGGCGGCGCCGTGGACGATCCGGACGCCCTCGGCGGAGACCCGGTCCTCGATGTCGGCGGACTGTGCCCAGGCGAGCTCACGGACGCGCTTGTTGACGAGTGGGAGGTCGACCTCGAGGCCGCCGACGACGCCGTCGGCACCTCCGGAGAACCGGACGCCCAGCGAGGCGGACTCCGAGAGAGTCGCCATGCGGGTGGATGTCGCGATGAGTGTCTTGGAGGGCACACAGTCGGTCAGCACGCAAGCACCGCCGGGGCCGTCGCGTTCGATGACGGTCACATCGGCGCCGAGCTGCGCGGCGACGAGCGCGGCCTCGTAGCCGCCCGGGCCCCCTCCGATGATGGCTATGCGTGTACTCACATGCTTCATTCTCCCGCACTCCGGGAGTTAACGTGCCGCGACGCCCGTCAAGGCCGTACCCTGGGCGATCGTGGCCTTGTATGCGGCGTACGCCTCCAACATGGATCCCGACCAGATGGCGGAGCGGGCTCCGCACTCGCCCCTGCGCACCACCGGCTGGCTCCAGGACTGGCGGCTGACCTTCGGGGGCGAGGACGTCGGCTTCGAGGGCGCCCTGGCCACCGTGGTCGAGGCCTCCGGCGAGCACGTCTTCGTGGTGCTGTACGACGTGCCGGAGTTCGACGAACAGGCGCTGGACGAGTGGGAGGGCGCCGCGCTCGGCGTCTACCGCAAGATCCGCGTCCGCATCGCCACGCTCGACGGCGACGTGCTCGCGTGGCTCTATGTCCTCGACGACTACGAGGGCGGCCTGCCCTCCGCCCGCTACCTGGGTATTCTCGCCGACGCGGCGGAGAAGGCCGGGGCTCCGGACGACTACGTCAAAGAACTCCGCACCCGGCCCTGCAAGTCCCTCGGCGACTGATCGGAAACGGGCCAGACCTGGGTAATCTTGGCGGCTGTGAGCAACGACGCCTACGATCTCGCCCGCTGGGCAGCCGACGGGCTGCGCCGTCACATCTCCGCCGACGCGTTCGACGTCGCCCTCGTCATGGGTTCGGGCTGGGTTCCCGCCGCCGACGCGCTGGGTGCGCCCGCGGCCGAGGTGAACATGACCGAGCTGCCCGGGTTCGCGCCGCCGGCGGTGCCGGGGCACTACGGGCGGATCCGCCTCGTCGAGATCGGTGACAAGACCGCTCTGGTCTTCCTCGGCCGCACGCACCTGTACGAGGGCCACGGGCCCGCGGCGGTCGCCCACGGCGTCCGTACGGCCCTCGCGGCGGGCGTGAAGACGGTCGTGCTGACCAACGCGGCTGGGGGCATGCGGCCCGAGCGGCAGAAGGTCGGCGATCCGGTGCTCATCTCCGACCACCTGAACCTCACCGGCCACAATCCCATCGCCGGGCCGAACTTCATCGACCTCACCGACGCCTACTCACCCGCCCTGCGGACCCTCGCCAAGGAGATCGACCCGAGCCTCGACGAGGGCGTGTACGCCGCGCTGCCCGGCCCCTCGTACGAGACGCCGGCCGAGATCCGGATGCTGCGGACGCTCGGCGCGGACCTCGTCGGCATGTCGACCGTCCCGGAGACGATCGCGGCGCGGGAAGGCGGCGCGGCGGTTCTGGGGATCTCGCTCGTGACCAACATCGCCGCCGGGCTCGCCGGAAAGCCGCTGGACCACGCGGAGGTCCTGGCCGCCGGCCGGGCCTCCGCCACACGCATGGGCGAACTCCTCGGAAAACTCATCCGCGGCCTGTGAGGGAGACGCACATGCACGGCGGCGACAGGGCGCGGGCCGAAGCCTGGCTGGATCAGGATCCCGACCCGGAGACGCGGGCGGAGCTGCGGGCGTTGCTCGACGACCCGGCGGCGCTGGCCGAGCGGTTCGGGGCGAAGCTGGAGTTCGGCACGGCGGGGCTCCGCGGCGCGCTGGGTGCCGGTCCGAACCGCATGAACCGCGTGACGGTCATGCGCGCCGCGGCTGGCCTCGCCGCGGTGCTGACCTCTCGCGACGACCTCCGAGAGTCCTCCGGCGGCGTCTCGGTCGTGATCGGCTACGACGCGCGGCACAAGTCCGACGTGTTCGCCGAGGACTCCGCGGCCGTGCTGTCGGGCGCGGGGATCACCGTGCACCTGATGCCCCGGCCGCTGCCGACGCCGGTCCTCGCGTACGCCGTCCGCCACCTGGGCTGCGCCGCCGGGATCATGGTCACGGCCAGCCACAACCCGCCGCAGGACAACGGCTACAAGGTCTACTGGGAGGACGGCGCGCAGATCATCCCGCCGCTCGATCGGGAGATCTCCACGGCGATCGACGCGGTCGGCCGGGTGGACGAGCTGCCGCGGGACACCGGCCGGCGGGTGCTGGACGAGACGATCGTGGAGGCGTACCTGCGGTCGCTGGCCCGGCTGCCCCTCGGCACGGCGCGCGACGTGACGGCCGCGTACACCCCGCTGCACGGCGTGGGCGGCGAAGTGCTGAGCCGGGCGTTCGCCTGGTGCGGCTTCCCGGAGCCGAGCGTCGTCGCCGAACAGGCCGTCCCCGACCCGGACTTCCCGACCGTGGCCTTCCCGAACCCTGAGGAGCCCGGCGCCATGGACCTGGCGCTCGCCCTCGGCAAGGGCCGCGACCTGGTGATCGCCAACGACCCGGACGCCGACCGGTGCGCGGTCGCGGCCGGCGGGCGGATGCTGACCGGAGACGAGGTCGGCGGGCTGCTCGCGGAGTACGTCCTGCGGCACACCGACGGGCCCGACCGGCTCGTGGCCACGACGATCGTGTCCTCGTCCCTGCTGCGCAAGATCGCGGCCGAGCACGGCGTCCGGTACGCCGAGACGCTGACCGGCTTCAAATGGATCATGAAGGCCGGCACCGACCGCGACCGGCTCGTCTACGGCTACGAAGAGGCGCTGGGCTACTCGGTCGGCGGCGACGACGGCGTGCCCGTACACGACAAGGACGGCGTCGGCGCGGCCCTCACGGTGGCCGCGATGGCCGCCTCGGCCAAAGAGTCGGGCCGTACGCTGCTGGACCTGCTGGACGACCAGGCGCGGCGGTACGGCCTGCACGCGACGGCACAGTTGTCCGTACGGGTGGAGGACCTGTCGGTCATCACGGACGCGATGGTGCGGCTACGGAAGTCACCGCCGGGCGAACTCGCGGGCCGTACGGTGACCGAGATCGACGACCTGGCGGAGGGCCTCGACGGTCTGCCCCCGGCGGACGTGGTACGGCTGCGCCTGTCCGGCGGCGGACGCGTGATCGTCCGGCCGTCGGGCACCGAGCCGAAGCTCAAGTGCTACCTGGAGGTCGTCGTCCCGGTGACGTCCTCGGCGGACGAGGCCCGTACGAAGGCCGCCGCGGACCTGACCGCCCTCCGCGAGGCCGTGGCGGACGCCCTCGGGCTCTGACCGACCGCCCGGAACCCTCCTCCCGTCCAGGCGTCGACGCGGCGAGGCGGGGCATGGGGTTTCGGGCGGTCTCTGAGAGGCGTTCGGCGAACGCCGGCGCGCGGGCTTCCGGCCGGGTCGTCCGGAGCGCGTCCGCGCAGGCCAGCGGCTGCTACTCCCGGCTAACCGAGCGCCTACTTTGGTCGCTAGGCGCAGCCCGGCGGCCCGCTTACCGTAGGGGACCATGAGCGGCACCGAGGCCCCCCGGCCGGAATACCCCTGGCTGCTTCCCGCACTGCTGGCAAGCGGCGAGGACCGCGTGCGCCGGTCCGCCCGTGACTGGGTGATCGACGTCCTCTGCTTCCTGCTGGCGTCCGGCTTCGGTGCCTTCATGCTGTACATCACCGGGCACGGGCCCCACCCGGCCCACCATCCGCCGCGGCTTCCCGACGTCGCCCTCGGCGCGGTGGCGTGCCTGCTGCTCTGGTGGCGCCGGCGCTGGCCGGTGCCCATCGCGCTCGTCCTCGCGCTGCTGGGAACCGTCTCGACGACCTCGACCGGCGCGGGGGCCATCCTGGTGTTCACCGTCGCCGTCCACCGGCGGTTCCGTACGGTCGCGCTGGTCGCCGCCGCACACTTCGTCAGCGGCGCGATCTACTCGGCGTTCTATCCCGATCCGAGAGAGTCGTACTGGGTCGGCGTCCTGTGGACGGTCATCGTCATCGGCGCCGTCGTCGCCTGGGGCATGTTCGTCCGGGCGCGGCGGCAGCTCGTCCTGTCGCTGCGCGACCGCGCCGTACGGGCCGAGTCCGAGCAGCAGCTCCGCGTCGAACAGGCCCGCCACCAGGAGCGCGCCCGCATCGCACGGGAGATGCACGACGTGCTCGCCCACCGGATCTCGCTGCTCAGCGTGCACGCGGGCGCGCTGGAGTTCCGCCCCGACGCGCCCTCGGAGGAGATCGCGCAGGCGGCCGGGGTGATCCGGGCCAGCGCGCACCAGGCGCTCCAGGACCTGCGGGAGGTGATCGGCGTTCTCCGCGACGACGCGAGCGACGCCGCGCCCGAACGCCCGCAGCCCAGCCTCACCGACCTGCCCGCCCTGATCGACGAGTCACGCCGCGCCGGCATGGCCGTGCGCTGGGAGAACCGCATCCGCGACGTGACGATGGTCCCGGCCAACATCGGCCGCAGCGCGTACCGCACGGTGCAGGAGGGGCTGACCAACGCCCGCAAGCACGCGCCCGGCGCGGCCGTTCAGGTGATGGTGGACGGGGCGGCCGGCACCGGCCTGACGGTCGAGGTGTGCAACCCGCTGGTGAAGGCCGCCCCGGAGATCCCGGGCGCGGGAGCGGGCCTGATCGGCCTCACCGAACGCGCGACGCTGGCCGGCGGCCGCCTCGAACACGGCCGTACGCACCAGGGCGACTTCCGCGTCCGCGCCTGGCTCCCCTGGCCCGCCTCCTGAACCGCCGGAGTGAAAGGGCCGTTCCCCGGATCGGGCGAAAGGGGCTGATCGGCCGAGGACACGACTAGTACCTGCCGTAAGCAGGCAACGTTTGCCCTGTCGGTGCGCGAGTCGGCTGTTGAGTTTGTGCGGTGGCTTGGAGGGCCGGGATTTGTCGTATGCGCCTGTTGTAATCATCTGGTGCCTCGACGTGACGATGGTGTTGGGCAGGTGTTGCTGCGGACCGCCCGTGTCGGTCTGCGGATCTCGGCCGGGGCGTGTGTGCTGGATATGAACCGCTGGCGGCGGCAGCGGGAGCTGCCGCCGATTGTGGGTTATCAGGCGTTGTGCCGGGAGCTGTCGGCGGCGGGGCCGGGCACGTTCGGGGAGTTGGACTCGGTCGGGGCACGGTCGGTGCTGCGGCGCTGCAGCGACGCCTGGTTCGCCACGGCCAAACGCCGCAAAGACGGCGAGGAAACGGCACGGTACCCGCGGCGGAAACGCCGGTTGATGCCGGTGCGGTACTACCACGGCACATTCACCCTCGACGGTCGGCGGCTACGGCTCCCGACCGGTCGCGGGAACTTGCCGTTGTGGGTGCGGTTGGCCCGGCCGGTCCCCTACCCGCCCGAGCAGGTGCGGTCGGTCACGTTGGTGTACGAGGGCGGCCGGTTGTTCGTCGATGTCACCGCCGAAGTCCCCGTCACGACCTATCCATCGGGCCAGGAGCCAGACCCACACCGTGTGGCGGGAGTCGACCCGGGGGTGATTCACCCGTTCGCGGTGGCCGGGCCGGACGGGGAGGGCCTGGTGGTGTCGGGACGGGCCATCCGCGCCGAAACCCATCTCCACCTGCGTGACACCAAACACCGGCAGCGCACGATGGCGCAGCGGGCACCCAAACCGGGCCAGGCCGGGTCACGCCGATGGCGGAGACTGCGGGCCCGGCAACGCAAACTCGAAGCCCGCCCACAAACGTCGGGTCCGCCAAGCCCAGCACGAGGCCGCCAAAACCGTCATCGACTGGGCCGTCGCACGCCGGATCGGCACACTGGCGGTCGGTGACCCGCGCGGCGTCCTGACCCTCAAAGCGGGGCGAAGGCACAACCAACGAGTCCAGGCCTGGCGGATCGGGCACCTGATCCGATGCCTGACCGACAAGGCCGAACAAGCCGGGATCGACCTGGTGCTGGTGGATGAGCGGGGCACCTCCTCGACCTGCCCCACCTGCCACCGGCGGGTCCCAAAACCCAAGAACCGGAACTTCACCTGCACTCGTTGCGGGTTCAACAGGCACCGCGACCTGGTCGGCGGCGCCAACATCGCCCGGCATGGACCGGGCGGCACCACCACCACCGGCAATCCCTTCCCGGTGGTGATCACGCACCGTCGAGCCGGACGGCACCTCCCCGGTGCCGGCCGGTCCCGGCGTGACCCCAGGCGATCCCCCATCACGGCACCGCACCCGGGGTCCCCTGGCCGACCGTAGCCCGTCCCACCAAAAGTGGGGAGTCGCTCGCCCACCACAGCGAGGATCAGCCAACCCCGCCTCCCCAACGAGGCAAACGTTGACTGACACGGCACTAGTCTGTGCGGCGTGACCATCCGCGTTCTGATCGTTGATGATGACGCCCTGGTCCGTACGGGGCTGTCGATGATGCTCGCCGGGGCCGAGGATCTGCAGATCGTCGGCGAGGCCGACGACGGTGACAAGGTCGGCGCGCTGGTGGCCGAGCACGCGCCCGACGTGGTGCTCATGGACATCCGGATGCCGAGGGTGGACGGGCTGGCCGCCACCGAGCAGGTACGGCGCCGCGACGACGCGCCGGAGATCATCATCTTGACGACGTTCGACGCGGACGAGCACGTCGTACGGGCCCTGCGGGCGGGGGCCGGCGGCTTCCTGCTGAAGGACACCCCGCCGGCCGACATCATCAACGCCATCCGCAAGGTCGCGGCCGGCGATCCGATCCTGTCCCCGAGCGTCACGCGACGACTGATCGCGCAGGTCACCGAGGTGCGGCGCAGCCCCGCGCTGGCGCTGCTCGACCAGCTCAGCGAGCGGGAACGCGAGGTCGTGGTCGCCATCGGGCAGGGCAAGTCGAACGCGCAGATCGGCGCCGACCTGTACATGAGCGTCGCGACCGTCAAGGCGCACGTCTCACGGCTGCTCACCAAGCTGGATCTGAACAACAGGGTTCAGGTCGCTTTGCTCGCCCATGACGCCGGACTCGTCTGAGGATCCGGTATTCTTACGGGGTCACGCGGACGTGGCTCAGTTGGTAGAGCATCACCTTGCCAAGGTGAGGGTCGCGGGTTCGAATCCCGTCGTCCGCTCGCGGGGCCGGGGGCCTATGCCCTGCTGGTGCAGGGCCGTGGGGCCCGCTCTTCGTGCTAGCCCAGGGGGCGACCCCCTGGAACCCCCCATGTGAGGGGCTTCGCCCCCCACGCCCCCCACGGGTTGCTGCCCGAAGAGGGGCCTTTCTTTTTTCCTTCCAGGACAGCCTGCTGGCACGGCCGATGTGAAGGGCTACGCCCCCCATTCCCCCTACGGGTTACTGTCGGAGGAGGCGGGCTTTCTTTTCGTCCAGAAAGGCTGGCCTACTGACGCGGCCGATGTGAAGAGCTACGCCTCCCACGCCCCCACGGGTTGCTGCCCGAAGAGGGGCCTTTCTTTTTTCCTTCCAGGACAGCCTGCTGGCACGGCCGATGTGAAGGGCTACGCCCCCCATTCCCCCTACGGGTTGCTGCCGGAGGATGGCCTTTCTTTTTGTCCAGAAAGGCTGGCCTACTGACGCGGCCGATGTGAAGAGCTACGCCTCCCACGCCCCCACGGGTTTCTGCCCGAAGAGGGGCCTTTCTTTTTTCCTTCCAGGACGGCCTGCTGGCACGGCCGATGTGAAGGGCTACGCCTCCCATGTCCCCTACGGGTTGCTGCCGGAGGATGGCCTTTCTTTTTGCCCCTGAGGACGGCCTTTTGGCGCGGGCGGGGGAAGGGCTTCCTCGCCTTTTGTCGTCTTGTGTCAGGTTGAGGCGATGATGATGGTTACCGCGGTCAGGATGGCTGGGGCGGCCAGGGCGATGATTGCGGGCCATGCCCAGGTTGAGGTCACCGGGGTGTGTTCGGCGTCTTTGTGTTCGGCGGCCAGTTCGCGGAGTTGCTCTACGGTGAAGTCGGTGGCCGTGCGGCCGCGCATGTACTCGGCTACGGGCTCGGGCAGCTTCTTGTCCTCGCGCCGGGCCTTCAGTTCCTGTTTGGCCCGTGCACGCGGGGAGGTTTGCAGTACGAAGGCGCGGTGCCGCTCCTCGCCGACGTACGCGTAGACCGCGTCGCCGCCCTCGAAGCGGTCGACCGTCCCCCACGGCAGGTGGAGGTCGCGCAGCAGGTTGTGGAAGCGGACGGCCTCGTCGTCGGCGACGATGCGCGGGCGCAGGGCGACGGCGTAGGCGATGCCGCAGCCCAGCAGCATCACCGCGGCGGCCACCGCCGACGCGATGTCGCGGCCCCGCCAGGCCAGGTCGGCGAGGTTGAGGACGGCGAACACCATCCAGGCCCAGCCGCAGAACCGGATGCCGCCGGAACGGAACGTACGGGCGCCGGGCGCCGCCTTGGGGAACACGCCGGCGCTCATGAGTGCGAACGCCACTTCAGCTGCGCGAATCCGGGTTTGATGACGCCGTTGATGAGCTCCAGCCTCTCGTCGAAGCCGATGAACGCCGACTTCATGGCGTTCACCGTGAACCACTGCAGGTCGTCCCAGCCGTAGTCGAACGCCTCGACCAGCTTGGCGAACTCCTCCGACAGCGTGGTGCCGCTCATCAGCCGGTTGTCGGTGTTGACCGTGACGCGGAAGTAGAGACGCCGCAGCGGCCCGATGGGGTGGGCGGCGATCGACTTGGCGGCGCCGGTCTGCACGTTGGAGCTGGGACACATCTCCAGGGGGATGCGCTTGTCGCGCACGTACGCGGCGAGCCGGCCGAGCTGTGGCCGCTCGCCGTCGCGGTCGGTGACGTCGTCGATGATGCGGACGCCGTGACCGAGCCGGTCGGCGCCGCACCACTGGATGGCCTGCCAGATCGACGGAAGCCCGAACGCCTCGCCCGCGTGGATGGTGAAGTGGGCGTTCTCGCGCTGGAGGTACTCGAAGGCGTCGAGGTGCCGGGTGGGTGGGTATCCCGCCTCCGCGCCGGCGATGTCGAAGCCGACCACCCCGGCGTCGCGGTAGCGGACCGCGAGCTCGGCGATCTCCATGCTGCGCGCCTGGTGACGCATGGCGGTCAGCAGCACGCCGACGCGGACGCCGAAGTCACGGCCGCCGTCGGCGAAGCCCTTGAGCACGGCCTCGACGACCTGCTCCAGCGACAGCCCGCGCGACCCGTCGCCGCCCACGCCGCGCGTGTGCTGTTCGGGGGCGTAGCGGACCTCGGCGTACACGACCCCGTCGCGCGCCAGGTCCTCGGCGCACTCGTACGCGACCCGGGTCAGCGCCTCGGCGGTCTGCATCACGCCGACGGTGTGGTCGAAGGTCTCCAGGTAGCGCTCCAGCGAGCCGGAGTCGGACGCCTCGGCGAACCAGGCGCGCAGGTTGTCCGGGTCGGTGGCGGGCAGCCTGTCGTAGCCCGTCTCACGGGCGAGTTCGGCGATGGTCGCCGGGCGGAGCCCCCCGTCCAGGTGATCGTGGAGCAGCACCTTGGGGGCCCGCCGGATGTCATCGAGCGAAGGCCGGTTGGTCACGTGTCGCACATTACCCGCAGGCAGGCCGGATGGGCGCCGATCAGTCTCCCCGCCGGCGACAGAAGGCCTCGGGACAGGGGACATCACCACCTTCATCCACAGTTCCCAGCGCAGCCTGTTGATTACCGAAGCCCTGGGGAAAGCCACGCGAAAGCCCTGACCACCAGGCTGAACGGCCGTATCCCGCATCCTCGGCCGCTCTCCCGCGCGACAAGTTATCCACAGACTGTGGAGTGCCTTGTCCCCCGCCACAGCGGTCCGGAGGGCGGAGTTATCCACAAGTTATCGACGGTCGCCGGTCGGGGTCCTCCACCGGGGATCGATATGACCCAGCCATGCGTCCTGATCGTCCGTCAGCGGTCGTTCGAGCGGCAGTGGCAGGAAACGGCAGGCGAACGTCAGACCGGCGTCGTCTCCACCGCCGCCGACGGTGTGCTGCCATGCGTCGGCCGTGTCCGCGGGCGCCCGAAGGTGGAAGTAGGTGGTCCGGCGCGGCTGATGAGTGTCGGGATGGGGCTTGTCCTCCACGAGGATCGGCCTGATCACCGAGGTGGTGAGCAGGCCGGTCTCCTCGGCGACCTCGCGCAATACGGCTTGCTCCAGCTCCTCACCCGGACGGACACCGCCCGCGGGCACCTGGGTGCCCGCCTGCGGCAGGCCGACGTGGTCGAAGACCAGGAGTTCGGAGACGGAGCGGTGTCTGATCACGTATGCGGCGACGCGGAAACGGGTCACCTGAGCATTCTCCAGATCGATACCGCGACGGGGCGGGGGCGCGCTCAGGTTCTCAAGCGATGCGGTCGATGATCAGTGGGGGCGGGGTGAACGCCTCGCCGACCTCGTACGCGCCCTCCAACGCCTCCAAAGCCCGGCCGAAGCGGTCGGCCGTGTCCGCGTGCAGGGTCAGCAGCGGCTCGCCCTCGCGGACGCGGTCGCCCGGCTTCGCGTGCAACGTGATGCCCGCCGCGTGCGACACCGGGTCCTCCTTGCGGGCGCGGCCGGCGCCCAGGCGCCACGCCGCCACGCCCACTCCGTACGCGTCCAGCCGGGTCAGGACGCCCGTCGCCGGGGCCGTCACCTGACAGGTCTCGTTCGCGACCGGCAGCGCGGCGTCCGGGTCGCCGCCCTGGGCGCTGATCATCGAACGCCAGACGTCCATCGCCGAGCCGTCGCGCAGGGCCTCGGCCGGGTCCTTCGCGCCGGTCAGGCCGGCCGCCGCGAGCATCTCGCGGGCCAGCGCCACGGTCAGTTCGACCACGTCCGCCGGGCCGCCGCCGCCCAGGACCTCCACCGACTCCGCCACCTCCACCGCGTTGCCGACGGCGAGGCCGAGCGGAGTGTCCATCGCGGTCAGCAGGGCCACCGTGTTCACGCCGTGGTCGCTGCCGATACCGACCATGGTCCGGGCCAGTTCGCGCGCGTCGCCGACGTTCTTCATGAACGCGCCCGAGCCCGCCTTCACGTCCAGCACCAGCGCGCCCGTGCCCTCGGCGATCTTCTTGGACATGATCGAGCTGGCGATCAGCGGGATCGACTCGACCGTGCCGGTGACGTCGCGCAGGGCGTACAGCTTGCGGTCGGCCGGGGCCAGGCCCGAGCCGGCGGCGCACACCACCGCTCCCGCCTTGCCCAGAACGCCCAGCATCTCCTCGTTCGACAGCGACGCCCGCCAGCCCGGGATCGACTCCAGCTTGTCGAGCGTTCCGCCGGTGTGGCCCAGGCCGCGTCCGGACAGCTGCGGGACGGCCGCGCCGCAGGCGGCGACCGTCGGCGCCAGCGGGAGCGTGATCTTGTCGCCGACGCCGCCGGTGGAGTGCTTGTCGGTGGTCGGCCGGTCGAGCCGGGACCAGTCCATCCGCTCGCCTGAGCGGATCATCGCCTCGGTCCACCGCGCGACCTCGGCCCGGGTCATCCCCCGCAGCAGGATCGCCATGGCCAGAGCGGCCATCTGCTCCTCGGCGATCTCACCGCGGGTGTACGCGGCGACCGCCCAGTCGATCTGCTCCGGGCTCAGCGAACCGCCGTCGCGCTTGGTGCGGATGACGTCGACCGCGTCGAACTTCATGGTCGCGCTCCCCTCCTCACTCGCTCCGCGGCCGACTCCTCCCTCGCCGACCACTCCGCTCGCTCGTCGGCTCGCCGCTCCGCGCTCATGGTCGCGCTCCCCTCCTCACTCGCTCCGCGGCCGACTCCTCCCTCGCCGACCACTCCGCTCGCTCGTCGGCTCGCCGCTCCGCGCTCATGGTCGCGCTCCCCTCCTCACTCGCTCCGCGGCCAGCTCGTCCCTCGCCGACCACTCCGCTCGCTCGTCGGCTCGCCGCTCCGTACTCATAGTCATTTCTCCAGGTCGTCAGGACCGAACGCGTCCGGCAGTACCTCGCTCATCGGCCGTACGCCGCGTGTGGTCTCCAGCAGCATCGACGGCCCGCCGTGCTCCCACAGCAGCTGGCGGCAGCGCCCGCAGGGCATCACCGGGTCGCCGTGGCCCTCGACCACCGAGACCGCGACGAGGCGCCCGCCGCCGGTGCCGTGCAGCGCCGAGACCAGGCCGCACTCCGCGCAGAGCCCCACCCCGTACGAGGCGTTCTCCACGTTGCAGCCGGTCACGATCCGGCCGTCGTCGGTCAGGCCCGCGGCGCCGACCGGATAGCCGGAGTACGGCGCGTACGCGCGGGCCATGGCCGCGCGGGCCGCCTCCCGCAGCGCGGGCCAGTCGATGTCGGCCATCAGTGTCCTCCGCCTCGTCGATAACGCATGCCGTCGGCGGCGGGCATCCGCAGCCGTTGCGCGGCGAACGCGAGGACGAGCAGCGTCGTGATGTGCGGGCTGTACGTGACGATCTCCCGCGGCAGCGCGTCGGTCAGGAAGAACCACACGAGCACGCCGACGGCGACCACGGTCGAGATCACCGCCGCGAGGACCCGTCGCCGGTACCCACGCCAGACCGCCAGCGCCAGCAGCCCGATGCCGATCAGCAACAGCATGGCGTGCACCGCGCCGGCGCCGCCGCGCAGCTGCAGCGCGTCGGTGTACCCGAACAGGCCGGCGCCGCCGGCGACCATGCCCGGCCGCCAGTTGCCGAAGATCATCGCGGCGAGGCCGATGTAGCCGCGGCCGTTGACCTGCCCCTCCTGGTAGTTCGAGGACGCCACCATGGCCAGGAACACCCCGCCGATACCGGCGAGCGCGCCCGAGATGACCACGGCGGAGTACTTCATCCGGTAGACCTTCACGCCGAGCGACTCGGCGGCGACCGGATTCTCCCCGCAGGAGCGCAGCCGCAACCCGAACGCGGTCCGCCAGAGCAGGTAGTACGACACCGGCACGAGGAGGATGCCGACCAGCGTGATCGGCGAGAGGTTCGTCAGCACACCGCGGACCAGGCCCGCCAGGTCCGAGACGAGGATCCAGTGGTGCTTCTCCAGCGAGCCGAGCGGCTTGCCGACCCCGGGCACGCTCCACGTCGGAAAGCTCGGCAGCGGCGGCGACTGGGTCGCCCCGCCGCCCTTCTCGTCGGTGAACAGCAGGTCCGACAGGTATCGCGTCACGCCGGGCGCGAGGATGTTGATCGCGACGCCGGACACGATGTGGTCGACGCCGAACGTCACCGTCGCGACCGCGTGCAGCAGCCCGCCGACGGCTCCGGCGACGATGCCACCGAGCAGCCCGAGCCACGGGTTGCCGCTGAAGTACGACGCGAAGGCAGCGCCCCAGGTGCCGAAGGTCATCATGCCTTCGAGGCCGATGTTGATGACGCCGGAGCGTTCGGACCACATGCCGCCGAGCGCGGCCATGCCGATCGGCACCGCGAGGGCCAGGGTCGCGCCCATGGTGCCGCTGGAGGTGATGTCGGACTCGCCGGTGATCAGCCGCAGCAGGATCAGCGCGACGAAGATGCCCCCGCCGACGACCAGTATCCGCGTACGGCGCCGCTCGCGGTCGCCGGTGTCCGGCGCCGGAGTCCGGATCTCCTGCTCGATCATGCGGCGACCTCTCCGAGCTGGGCGGCGACATGCCGCTGGTCGATGCGCTGGCCGACCCGGTTGACGACCTCGTAGACGACGACCACCGACAGGAGCACCGCGGCCTGGGTGATCGCCACGATCTCCTTGGGAATGTCGTTGAAGTCCAGGATCTGCGATGACACGTCCAGGAACGCCCACAGCAGTGACGCGAACGCGATGCCGACCGGGCCGTTGCGGCCGAGCAGCGCGATGCCGATCCCGGTGAGCCCGATGCCGGTCGGGAAGTTCAGGGAGTAGGTGTAGGACTCGCCGAGCAGCTGCGGCATGCCGATCAGGCCCGCGATCGCGCCGGAGATGACCATGGCCATGACGACCATGCGCCGGGCGTCGACACCGCTGGCCACGGCCGCGCTCTGAGACAGACCGGTCGCCCGCAGGTCGAAGCCGAACCTCGTGCGGTTGATCATGAACCAGAAGCCGATGCCGGCCAGGACGGCGAGCACCAGGAGGCTGTAAAGCTTCAGGTCGGTGCCGGGGAAGGGGGTGCCGGGTACCCGCCCGGAGTGGGAGATCGTCTTGGTGCCGATGTTGTTCGGGCCGAGCTGCACCGCGAGTCGGCCGGGATTCAGCAGGTAGGCGATGATGCCGGTGGCGATGAAGTTCAACATGATCGTCGAGATGACCTCGCTCACCCCGCGGGTCACCTTCAGCAGGGCGGGAACGGCCGCCCAGAGGCCGCCGACCAGCACCGCGACGGCGACGATGACGATCTGGTGGAGCACGACGGGCAGGTTCCACGCGCCGCCCGCCGCGGCGGCGAGCATCGCGGCCAGCCGGTACTGCCCGTCGACGCCGATGTTGAACAGGTTCATCCGGAACCCGACCGCCACGGCGAGCGCGGACAGGTAGTAGCTCGACGCCTTGTTCAGCGTGTTGACGATGCTGTCCGGCTCCTTGCCGAACTCGAACATCGCCTGAAACGTCGACGGCGGGTTGAACCCGCTGATCGACAGCACGATCGAGGTGAGGGCGATCGAGAAGACGAGCGCGACGAACGCCGCGACGAGGGTGCGGGTCCAGGACCTCGCGAACAGGCGGTAGATCACGCGGCGCTCCCCTCTCCGGCGCCGGTCATGAGGGAGCCGAGCTGGTCCGGTGTGATGGTGGCGGGATCGGCCTCGCCGACGAGCCGGCCGCGCAGGATCACCCGCAGCGTGTCGGACATGCCGATCAGCTCGTCGAGGTCGGCCGAGATGAGCAGCACCGCGAGGCCCTCGGCTCTCGCGTGCCGCAGGTGGTCCCAGATCGCCGACTGCGCGCCCACGTCGACGCCGCGTGTCGGGTGGGCGGCGATGAGCAGCTTGGGGTCGTTCGACATCTCCCGGCCGACGATCAGTTTCTGCTGGTTGCCGCCGGACAGCGAGGCGGCGGTGACGTCGATGTTCGGCGTCCGTACGTCGTATTCGCGAACGATCCGCTCGGTGTCGCTCCGGGAGCCCTGCCGGTCGATCAGCACGCCCTTGACGTTGGGCGGCTGGGTCTGGTGGCCGAGGATGCGGTTCTCCCACAGCGGGGACTCCAGCAGCAGGCCGTGCCGGTGCCGGTCCTCGGGGATGAAGCCGATGCCGGCCTCGCGGCGCCGCCGGGTGGCCATGCCGGTCAGCTCGGTGTCGCCGAGCCGGATGACGCCGGCGTCGAGGGACAGCATGCCCATGATCGCCTCGACCAGCTCCGCCTGGCCGTTGCCCTCGACTCCGGCGATGCCGAGGATCTCGCCCTCGTGAATGGTCAGGGAGACGTCGTCGACGACCGCGCGGCCGGTGGCGTCGCGTACGGTCACGCCGTCCATGGTCAGGACGGGGACGTCGGTCACGGTCGACTCGCGCAGCTCCGGCACGGGCAGTTCGCTGCCGACCATGAGCTCGGCGAGCTGCCGGGCGGTGACGTCGCCGGGCCGTACGGTGTCGACGGTGGTGCCCCGCCGGATCACCGTGATCGTGTCGGCCACCGACAGCACCTCATCCAGCTTGTGCGAGATGAAGATGACGGTGAGTCCCTCACGCTTGAGCTCACGCAGGTTGCCGAACAGCTCCTCGACCTCCTGCGGCACCAGGACCGCGGTGGGCTCGTCGAGGATGAGGATCTTCGCGCCGCGGTAGAGCACCTTGAGGATCTCGACGCGCTGGCGGGCGCCGACGCCGAGCTGCTCCACGAGGCGGTCGGGCTCGACGCCGAGGCCGTACTGGTCGGAGATCTCCCTGATCCGCCGCCGAGCCCTCCCGCCGATGCCGTGGAGTTTCTCCGCGCCGAGGACGACGTTCTCCAGCACGCTGAGGTTGTCGGCGAGCATGAAGTGCTGGTGCACCATGCCGATGCCGCGGGCGATGGCGTCGGACGGGCTGTGGAGGGCGACCTCCACGCCGGCCACCTTGATCGTCCCCTCGTCCGGCCGCTGCATGCCGTAGAGGATCTTCATCAGGGTGGACTTGCCCGCGCCGTTCTCCCCGACGATCGCGTGCACCGTGCCCGCCGCGACCTCGATGTCGATGTCGTGGTTGGCCACGACACCGGGAAAACGTTTGGTGATGCCGTGCAGCTCGACCGCCGGCTCAGTGGTGGACATGGGCTGCTCCTACGCCAGTGAGCCCGGGAGAGCGACCGAGTCGGCCGGCCTCCCGGGCCCGAACACTGAACGCCGTCACTTCTCGGGCGGCGTGATCTTTCCGGAGATGATCTGCTGCTTGAGGTCGTTCAGCGTGGTCGTCATGTCGCCCAGCGCCTGCGGGTTGGACGTGGAGTAGTCGATGCCGTCGTTCTTGAGGCTGAAGCGGACGTCGCCCTTCTGGACGGTGCCGTCGCCGACGCTCTTGACGAAGTTGAACACCGCGGTGTCCACGCGCTTGAGCATCGAGGTCAGCACGTACGGCTTCTCGGCCGCCGACGCCGTCTGCCACTGGTCGGAGTCGACGCCGATGAACCACTTCTTCGCGGCCGTCGCCGCCTCGAGGGAGCCGGTGCCTGACAGGCCCGCCGAGGCGTAGACCACGTCGGCGCCCTGGTCGTACATGCCCTGGGCGATCGTCTTCCCCTTGGCCGGGTCCTTGAAGCCGCTGAAGTCCGGCGGCTGGGAGATGTACTTGATCTGGACCTTGATCTTCGGGTTGATCTTCTTGGCGCCCGCGACGTACCCGGCCTCGAACTTCTTGATCAGCGGGGTCTGCACGCCGCCGATGAAGCCGATGTTGCCGGTCTGGGACTTCTTGGCCGCCGCCGCACCCACGAGGTAGGAGCCCTCCTGCTCGGCGAAGAGCAGGTCGGTCACGTTCGGCTGCTGGATGGTGTCGTCGTCGACGATCGCGAACTTGGTGTTCGGGTACTTCGGAGCGACCTTGCCGAGGGCCGTGGCGTACACGAAGCCGACCGCGACGACCGGGTTGTAACCCGACTTGGCCAGCAGCTCGAGCCGCTGGATCTTGTCGTTGTCGCTCTCGCCCTCTTTGGCCTCGAGGTCCTTGACGTCGAGCTTCAGCTCCTTCTGGACCTTCTGCAGGCCGGCGTACGCGGCGTCGTTGAACGACTTGTCACCCCGCCCGCCGACGTCGTAGGCGAGGCCGACCTTCAGGGTCTTCTTGCCGTCGCCACCGCCGCCACCGGTGGTCGCCTTCTTCCCGCCACAGCCGGCGGCGCTGAGCGCCATGACCGCGCTCGCCGCGATGGCGACTATCTTCACTCCACGGCGCAAGGTAGCTCCTCCGTTTGTCCCAGCCCCGCCCGAAATGTGCCACTGGCACGAATCTTTTGGACCCTATTGGGCCCCGGGGACCGGACGAAACAAACCTACCGTGTCGCAACGTGTCCGTTATCAAGGCGAAAGCGCATCGTCACAGGTCAGGGCCTATGAGCGCCGTCCGGGCGCCTGCCTCGCCACGAGCGGAGAACCGTGAGTCGCCGACGGTCACCTGCGGCGCGTTCTCGTCGGCGCGCCGCAGGACCGGCGTCATACGGTCGCGGCGCTCTCGACGGCCTCCGGCTCGACAGCGCTGTTGTGGGCCTCGCCGAGCGCCAGCAACGCCGCGGCGGCCATGAACCGCACGCCGTTCGCGATGCAGCGCTCGTCCACGTCGAACGTCCCACGGTGCAGGTCGTAGGCCCCGGCCATACCGGGCGGGGCGACGCCGAGCCGGGCGAGCGCCCCCGGAATCGACTCCAGGTACCAGGCGAAGTCCTCACCGGCGAGACTCTGCGGCGTCGGCACCACGCTGTCCTCGCCGAGGGCGCTCTTCGCGGCCTGGCGGAGGAGATCGACGGTCGACCTCTCGTTGATCGTCGGCGGAACACCACGGACGTAGTCGAGCTCGGACTTCACGTCGTACGCGCTCGCGACGGAGTCCAGAAGCGCCTTCATCAGGTCGGGTGCCGCGTGCCACGCCTCGTCGTCGAAGCAGCGCACGGTGCCCTGCGCGATGCCCTCGTCCGGAATCGCGTTGGCGACCGAGCCCGCCGACACCCGCCCCCACACGAGGCTGAGGCTGGAGCGGGGATCGACCCGCCGGGAGAACGCGGCCGGAAGCTCCGTGACGATCTTCGCCAGGGCGTACACGAGGTCGGCGGTCAGGTGGGGGCGCGCGGTGTGCCCGCCCGGGCCGGTGACGCGGACCGTGACCTTGTCACACGCCGCGGTGATCGGGCCCACCCGCAGGCCGACCTGCCCGACCTCCACGCGCGGGTCGCAGTGGAGGGCGAAGATCCGGTCGACGCCGGCGATGCCGCCGGCCGCCATGACGTCGAGGGCGCCGCCGGGGTTCTCCTCGGCCGGCTGGAAGATCAGGCGCACGCGGCCGGGCAGCTGGCCGGCCTTCGCCTGCTGGGCGAAGAACTGCGCCACGCCCAGCATGACGGTGGTGTGGACGTCGTGTCCGCAGGCGTGCGTGACGCCCGGCACCGTCGAGCGGTAGGGGACGTCCTTCTCGTCCGGCAGGGGCAGCGCGTCGATGTCGGCGCGCAGGGCCACGACCGGCCCGTCGCCGCAGCCGACCTCGCAGATCAGGCCGGTGCCCTTGGGGAGCGGCACCGGGTGCAGCCCGGCCGCGGTCAGCTCCTCCGCGATGCGGGCGGTCGTGCGGTGCTCGGCGTAGCCGAGCTCGGGGTGCATGTGGATGTCGCGCCGGAAGGCGATCAGCCGGTCTTCCTGACCGGTGAGGTAGGAGTCGAGCTGCGCCCGCAACCCTCCCGTCCCAGGCCCGTCCGTGGGCTCACCGCCGCGGAGTTCAGATCCCCGCATGTGTCACCTCCCGTGGATTCACGAATCTGTCCTCCCGGAACTCTGTGATGCCGGCGCCGACGACGTCCTCGAGCGAGCCGCCGGCGGCGATGATGCCGCGCTGACGCTCGTACGGAGCGCCGTGGTCGAGCACCTCCGAGACGACCTTCAGGTCTTCGGCGCAGCCGAGCCGGTCCGCGATGGGCTCCAGCTCGTGCACCAGTTCGTACAGCTCGTCGCGGAGCGGGGCCGTCGTGCCCTGGTCGTCGGTGATGACGATGGCGTCCAGGCCGTACCTCGTCGCACGCCACTTGTTGTCGCGTACGACCCAGGTGGCCGGACTCGGCAGGGTGTAGCCCCGGTCGAGCTGGTGGTCGAAGAGCTCGACGAGCGACTGGCAGAGCGCCGCCGCCATGCCGACCTCGCGAAGGGTCGGGATGCCGTCGAACATCCGGATCTCGATGGTGCCGAAGTCCGGATGCGGGCGGATGTCCCACCACACCTCTTTGATGCTGCGGATCGTGCCGGCCCGCAGCAGCGTGTCCATGTAGTCCTCGAACTCGCCCCAGTCGGCGAGCAGGTGCGGCGGCCCGGCCGTGGGGAGCTGGCCGAACACGATCGCCCGGCTCGAGGCGAGGCCGGTGTCGTGGCCGCTCCAGAAGGGGCTGGAGGCGGTCAGCGCGAGGAAGTGCGGCAGGTAGGCCGACAGCGCGTTCACCATCGGCACGGCCTTCTCCGGGGAGCGGACGCCGACGTGGACGTGCACGCCGTAGGTCTGGATGCGCCGCGCGAGCCACTGCATCTGCTCGACGAGCTCGGCGTAGCGCTGGACCGGTGCCATGACGGCGTCGCGCCAGTCGCTGATCGGGTGGGTGCCGGTGCAGGCGAGCGCGGTGCCCCGCGGGTCGGTCACGGACCGCAGGTCGGCGATTGTCGCGGCGAGGTCTGCGCGGGCCTCCGAGACCGTGTCGCAGATGCCGGTGACGATCTCGACGGTCGACTCCATGAGCTCGTGCCGGATTTTCGGGTTCTCCCGCGCATCGCTGGGGCCGGGCAGCGCGGCCAGCACCTCACGCGCGTCCTGGCGCAGGCGCATGGTCTCGGCGTCGACGAGCTGAAGCTCCCACTCGACGCCGAGAGTCGCCCCTCGTGATGCGTTGAACTCGATGGCCACGGCCAACCTCCGATCTCAATCCTTGCAGGTTAATGCCGCGTACGTGGCACAATCCGGCCAGGACGTCCGACGCGCGGCAGCGACCGCGCCCCACGCCGGATCAGGTGACCATGATGCCGCCGATGGCGCCCGGCCTCCCGACGTCTTTGCCCCGCGATGAGCGGTTGACTCAAGCTGAGCACCCGTCCGCTCATCGCCGCCACCCGTTTCGGCTACGCGCAATCCCTACTAATGATCAAATTGATCAGGTCAGGGCGTGATCGCCATGCCCGCCAGCACGCGGCGCGCCAGATCGGGGTCGCCACTGACCTCCACGTCGGCCGCGTCGCCCGTCACGCGGCCACCGCCGAGCCGGAAGAACGTCTCCCACTCCATGCGCAGCCGTACGGTCGGATCGACACCGTCGTCGTGGAACCGCGCCCGCCGGTCGTCGCCGACGACGACGCACCAGCGGTGCTCCGGCGTCTCGACCACCACGGCCTGCCCGGGTTCGGCCGCCGCGCGCTTGCCGACCACGTACGGCAGGGAGCGTTCGAGGATCAGCCGCGAGCAGTCCGCCGCGAGCCCGTCGAGGTTGCCCGGCCGCCCGACCGCCCGGCGCACGTCCTGCTCGTGCATCCACACGTCGAAGGCGCGGTGACGCATGAAGTCGCCGTAGGGCATGGACGCCCCGAACGGAGTCGTGATGACCTCGCCCAGGTCGACCGCTCCGGAGCGCAGCTGGGCGACGCGGCGCTCGATGACGTCGCGCAGGTCGCCGAGGATCTCACCCGGCGGGTCGGCGCGGCGTGCCTCGACATCGAGGCCGGTGTTGGCCGTGGTGCGGACCTCACCGTCGTCGGCGTCGCCGAGCAGCCAGCGTTCGACTCCCAGAATATGGGAGTACTGATCCTTGACCGACCAGCCCGGACACTCCGTCGGGCGGTCCCAGTCGGCCGGGCTCAGTTCACCCGCCAGCGCGATCATGGACCGTGCCGCCTGCTCGAAGCCGTCGATGTTCGCCTGCCAGGCCGTCTCGGCCATTCCCGCCTCCAGTATTCGATGGTCGCGCTCGCCGCTCCCTGTTCATGGTCGCGCTCGCCTCCTCACTCGCTACGCGGACGGCTCGTCCCTCACCGGCCGCTCCGCTCGCTCGTCGGCTCGCCGCTCCCTGTTCATGGTCGCGCTCGCCTCCTCACTCGCTACGCGGACGGCTCGTCCCTCACCGGCCGCTCCGCTCGCTCGTCGGCTCGCCGCTCCGGAATCAGTACGCGTCCGGCGGAACGTACACGCCCCAGACGTCGCGCAGAGCGTCGCACACCTCGCCGACCGTGGCACGGGCACGCAGGGCCTCGCGCAGCGGATACAGGAGGTTGGCGTGGCCGGCGGACAGGTCGCCGCCCTCGGCCTGCGCGCCCTCCTTCTCGGCGAGCGCGCGCAGCTCGTCGAGCCGCCGGCTCACCTCCGCGCCGTCGCGCTCCTCGCGCAGCTTGGCCAGCTTGGCGGCCTGCGCCTCGCCGATCGCCGGGTCGACGCGGAGCGGTTCGTACGGCTCGTCGTCCTCGATGCGGAACTTGTTGACCCCGACCACGACGCGCTCGCCGTTGTCGATCTCCAGCGCGGTGCGGTAGGCGGAGCGTTCGATCTCGGCCTTCTGGAAGCCCTTCTCGATCGCGTTCACGGCGCCGCCGAGCTCCTCGACCTGGTCGATCAGCGCCCGGGTCGCCTCTTCGATGTCGTCGGTCATCGACTCGACGGCGTACGAGCCCGCGAACGGGTCGACGGTCCTCGTCAGGTCGGACTCGTTCGCGATCACCTGCTGGGTGCGCAGGGCGAGCCGCGCCGCCTTCTCGGTGGGCAGCGCGATGGCCTCGTCGTAGGAGTTGGTGTGCAGCGACTGGGTGCCGCCCAGGACCGCGCCGAGCGCCTGGATCGCGACGCGCACCATGTTGACCTCGGGCTGCTGCGCCGTGAGCTGGACGCCGGCCGTCTGGGTGTGGAAGCGCAGCATCTGCGACTTGGGGTTCTTCGCGCCGAACTCATCATGCATGATGTGCGCCCAGATACGGCGGGCCGCGCGGAACTTGGCGACCTCTTCCAGCAGCGTGGTGCGGGCCACGAAGAAGAACGACAGCCGGGGCGCGAAGGAGTCGACGTCGAGGCCGGACTCGACCGCCGCGCGGACGTACTCCTTGGCGTTGGCCAGCGTGAAGGCGATCTCCTGTACGGGCGTCGCACCCGCCTCGGCCATGTGGTAGCCGGAGATCGAGATGGTGTTCCAGCGCGGGATCTCGTCGCGGCAGTAGCGGAAGGTGTCGGCGACCATCCGCAGGCTCGGCTTGGGCGGGAAGATGTAGGTGCCCCGGGCGATGTACTCCTTGAGGATGTCGTTCTGGATCGTGCCGGTGAGCCGGTCGCCGGAGACGCCCTGCTCCTCGGCGACGAGCTGGTAGAGCAGCAGGAGCACCGCCGCGGGCGCGTTGATGGTCATCGACGTCGACACCCGGTCGAGCGGGATGCCGTCGAACAGCAGGCGCATGTCCTCGATGGAGTCGATCGCGACGCCGACCTTGCCGACCTCGCCGTACGCCATCTTCGCGTCGGAGTCGTAGCCCATCTGGGTGGGCAGGTCGAAGGCGACCGACAGGCCGGCGGTGCCGGCCTCGATCAGCTGGTGGTAGCGCCGGTTGGACTCGGCCGCCGTGCCGAACCCGGCGTACTGGCGCATCGTCCACGGGCGGCTGGTGTACATCGTGGGGTAGACGCCACGGGTGTAGGGGAATCCGCCCGGCTCGCCCAACGCGGTCGCGGGATCCCAGCCGGCCGGCGCTCCCGGGCCGTAGACCGGTTGGATCGGCAGTCCCGACTCCGAATCCATGCCCCTCACCCTTCCACTCGTCTCCATGGTCGGGCTCGCCTCTCCCTGCTCATGGTCGCGCTCGCCTCCTCACTCGCTACGCGGACGGCTCGTCCCTCACCGGCCGCTCCACTCGCTCGTCGGCTCGCCGCTCCGGTTCCTGGTGTTGTCCGCGCCGCGGGGAGGCCCACGCACGCCAGCTGATGACGCCGAGGATGACCGCCAGCACGATGTTCACACATACCAGGATCCCGTGCACGACGTAGTACGCCGTGGGCCGGCCCGGGCCGCTACCCAGATTCTTCGCGAGCATGAGCCATTCAAAGATCATGAATGCGGCAAGACCAAGTACAAATCCTGATGCGCGCCGAGAGATGTTCATCAGGCACCATTATCGCGGGTAGACCGAAGTGGTCACTCAAGTACCGGTCGTCTAGTGATGGGCCGCCATGAGAAAAGTCGTCTCTTTGTTCGCTCTCTGTGGCACTGCGGGGTGTCTGTGCGGGTTCGCGGTTCCCGCCGGTGCCGCACCCGCAGGCGCCGTGCCCGCCGCCGCTCCTCCCGCCGGGGACACCGTCGGCGGCGACAGGCTGGCGAGCCACGGGTACATACGGGACAAGAGCGTGCCGGAGCCGCCGCATATCGAGGCGTCCTCGTACGTCATCGCGGACCTGGAGACCGGTCGCGTGCTGGCGGCCAAGAACCCGCACGGCCACTATCGCCCGGCGAGCACGCTGAAGACGCTCACCGCCATCACGCTGATCCCCCGGCTCGACCCGAAGAAGAAGGTCCAGCCCTCGTTGGCCGCCGTCAACGCGTCCGGCTCGGCGGTCGGCCTGGACACGAAGATGTCCTACACGGTCGACCAGCTGTTCCACGGCCTGCTGATGCAGTCCGGCAACGACGCCGCCATCGCCCTGGCCGAGGCCGGCGGCGGGATGAAGACGACACTCGCGGCGATGAACGCCGAGGCGAAGCGGATCCGGGCGAACGACACGGTGGCCCGTACGCCCAACGGCCTCGACGACGACCCGCCGCTCACCCTGGCGCAGCAGCACAGCTCCGCGTACGACCTGGCGTTGATCATGAAGCAGGGACTCACCCTGCCGGACTTCATCAAGTACGTGAAGGCGACGACCTACCACTGGCCGGCGCCGCCGACCAAGGAGGAGCGCAAGAAGGGCAAGAAGACCGGCGGCTGGGAGATCGGCACGCACGACCATCTCCTGGTCGGCAACCGCTACCGCGGCATGATCGGCGGCAAGAACGGCTGGACGAGCCACGCGCTGGGCAGCTTCGTCGGCGCCGCCCGGCGTAACGGGCACACGATCATCATCTCCCTCATGCACGCCCAGTCCGACTTCTGGCCCGACGCCCGCGCCCTGCTCGACTGGGGCTTCGCCGAGCGTGACAAGGCCGAGCCGGTCGGCACCCTCGTGGACCCGATCCCGCCGCCCGCCAAGCCCACGCCGAAGGCGGTCGCGCACAAGCAGGCGGCCGGCGGACGGACCACGTCCTCCGGCGACCTCGACTGGTGGAAGATCGGTCTGCCCGTGGGCGCGGCCGTCGCGATCATCGCCGGCCTGACGCTGGGCCTGCGGCGCCGACGCCGTCCCGCCGCGGCCGGGCCGGACCCGTACACACCGTCCGCGGACGACGCGCCGCCGCACGACGCGGGCGACGGCGCCTGGGCAGCACCCGAGAGCCCGGACGCGAACCCGCCGCGCACCCGGCGCACGCCGCCCGGCGACGTGAAGGTGGCCGGTGCGCCCCTGAACCCGGGCGACCGCCCACGCCCGGACTCGTGGTCGACGGTGCCGAACCCGACGCAGAACGGTCCGGCCGACGAGCCGGGGACACCGTCCGGCGAGGACACGGTCGCCGACGCCGCCTCCAACGGTGCGACGGCCGAGGACCGGGCCGAGGACACGGTGCGGGACGACGCGGAGGACACCGTGGTCGACGGCCGGAGCCACCGCGGGCCGTTCGAACCTCCCGACGGCGACAAGCCGCACGGCGACGAACCCGCGCGCCCCTGACCGTCAGGTGTCCCCGCCGTCGTCCTTGTCCTTGTCGTCCTTCTCGTCCTCGTCCTTGCCCTCTTCCTCGGAGGGCTTGGCGTCCACCGCGAGGATCACCCGGCGGGTCGCCGTCCACGCGGCGGCGAACAGGATGAACCGCGAGGCGAGGTTGATCCACACCAGCAGCCCGACGATCACGGCGAAGGAGGCGTACACCGGGTTGCGCATGGTGTGGGCGATGAACAGCGCACCAACGATCTTGAGCGCCTCGAACCCGATGGCGCCGAACAGGCATCCGCGCAACAGGTGACGCCAGGACGCCCTGGTACCGGCGAGCGTGGTGAACAGGATGAAGAAGATCACGCCGTCGGCGACGACCGCGACGGCCAGGGCGATGACCCGCAGGATGATGCCGGCACCGGTCACGTCCGTGAGGCCGAACCAGCCGAGGACGGCGTGCGTGGTCGAGGAGGCCGTGGAGGAGAGGATCACCGAGGCGAGCAGCACCAGGCCGAGCAGGAACAGCACGCCGAGGTCGCGCAGCCGGTTGACGACCGGGTTGCCCTCGCTCTCGGCGCCCTGCCAGATCGTGCGCAGCGACTCGCGCCAGACCCCGATCCAGCCGAGACCGCTCCAGGCGAGCCCGAGCAGGGCGAACACGCTCGCGCCCGCCTTGGCCGCGGCGATCTGCTCGACCGGCAGCCGGTGGGACAGCCCGGGCAGGAGCTGGTCGAGCGCCTTGGCGACGGCGTCGCGCGCGTGCGGGCTGATCGCCACGACGTAACCGGTGACGGCGAACGCCAGGGCGACCAGCGGAAAGAACGACAGGAAGCCGTAGAAGGTGAGCGCGGCGGCCATCCGGTCGCCGCGCTGGTCGCGGTACCGGATGTAGGCGCGGCCGAGGTGGTCGACCGTCCGCCAGCGGGCGCGCGCCCGGCGCAGCACGCGCTTCACGGCATCCTCGCCCGCGGTGGCCCACCGGCGCACGCTGTCCAGGACCGCCGTCATCTCGACGGACTACCCCGGCAGGGCACAAAAATGCAAAAAGCCGAAACCCGACTTCGGAATCATCCCGAACCGGCGGCGCCGAACGCGAAGTCGCGCCGTGGTCGCCAGACGCCGTCGACGCCGTGCTCGTAAAGCGAGAATCCCCGGACCGGAAACTCCGCCTGGTATTCGGACAGCTCCTTGAAGGCCCGGTCGAGCAGGTCGTCGGACAGGTGGTGGGCGACCGTGACGTGCGGGTGGTAGGGGAAGTTCAGCGTGTGGTCGAGCGGGCCGCGGCGTACGCGCAGCTCCAGGTGCTCGCACTCGCTGATGCCGGTGGCCAGCGCGACGAAGACCACCGGCGAGACCGGGCGGAACGTTCCCGTACCCCGCAGCATGATCCGGAACGGCCGCTCCCCCGCCGCCACCGCGCGCAGGTGCTCCTCGATCCCCTCCAGCGCCGTCGAGGCGATGCGCAGGGGTGGCACCAGCGTGATGTGCGTCGGGATCGAGCGGGCGAGCGGATCGCCGAAGGACTCACGCGACCGCTGGAGCTCCCGGCCGTACGGGTGGGGTATCGGGATGGCCACCCCGATGGTCCGCTCCGCCGGGTCAGGCACGGCCCAGGAACCCGACCCGATCGCGAACGGCGTCCATGGTCTGCCGGGCGACCGCGCTCGCGCGGTCGGCACCGCGGGCCAGCAGGCGATCGAGCTGTTCTTCGTCGGCGAGGAGCTTTTCGGTGCGCTCGCGAATGGGCGTGAAGGTGTCGAGCACCGCCTGGGCGAGGTCCTTCTTCAGCGCGCCGTACCCCTGACCCGCGTACCGGCTCTCCAGGTCCGGGATCGGCGTCTCGCTCAACGCGGAGTAAATGCGCAAAAGGTTAGTAACGCCGGGTTTGTTCTCTTCGTCGGCGACGATCTCGGTGCCCGTGTCGGTCACCGCGCGCATCACCTTCTTGCGCAGCGGGCCCGGGTCGTCGAGCAGGTCGAGGATGCCCTGCGGCGACGATGAGGACTTGCTCATCTTGGCCGTCGGCTCCTGCAGGTCGGTGATCTTCGCGGTGGCCTCGGGGATGTAGGCCTCCGGCGTCACGAACGTCTCGCCGAACCGGTGGTTGAAGCGCTGCGCGAGCGTGCGGGTCAGCTCCAGGTGCTGCCGCTGGTCCTCGCCCACCGGCACCTGGTCGGCCTGGTAGAGCAGGATGTCGGCGGCTTGGAGCACCGGGTAGGTGAACAGGCCGACCGAGGTCGCGGAGGTGCCCTGCTTGGCCGACTTGTCCTTGAACTGCGTCATCCGGCTCGCCTCGCCGAACCCGGTCAGGCAGCCGAGGACCCACGCCAGCTCGGCGTGCTCGCGCACGTGGCTCTGCACGAACAGCGTGCTGCGCTCGGGGTCGATCCCGATCGCGAACAGCTGCGCGGCCGCCACCCGCGTGCGCCGCCGCAGCACCTCCGGGTCGTACGGGACCGTGATCGCGTGCAGGTCGACGACGCAGTAGAACGCGTCGTGCGTGTCCTGCAGGGCGACCCACTGGCGCAGCGCGCCGAGGTAGTTGCCGAGGTGGAACGAGTCAGCGGTCGGCTGGATGCCGGACAGGACGCGCGGACGCACGCCGTCCGGCCGGGTCGTCGGCGGATTCGGCTCGGTGGGCATAGGTGAATTCTCTCAGGACTCGTCGGGCTCCGGCTCAGGGACCGGCTCGGCGACCGGTGGCGGTGTGACGCGCACCCGTGCGACCCGCCTCCCGTCCACCTCGGTGACAGAGAGACGATGCCCGCCGACCATGGTCATCTCCCCTACCTGGGGCAGATGACCGAGAACGGCCATGAGGTAGCCGGCGACCGTCTCGTACGGGCCTTCGGGCAGCTCAACGCCGGTTTCGTCGGCGAAGTCGTCGATGTTCAGCAGGCCGTCGACGTCCAGCGCGCCGCCGTGCAGCCGCCGCGCCTGGGCGTCCTCGACGTCGTACTCGTCGCGGATGTCGCCGATCAGCTCCTCGACGAGGTCCTCCAGGGTCACGATCCCGGCCGTGCCGCCGTACTCGTCCACGACGATCGCCAGGTGGTGGCCCTCGCGCCGCATCTCCGACAGCACGGCCAGCACGCGCTTGCCGGCCGGCAGGTAGAGCACGGGCCGTACGACGTCGCCGACGGGGGTCGTGAGGCCGGACTGCTGCGGGTCGAGCAGGTCACGGACGTGCACGAACCCGACGACATCGTCGTGGGACTCGCGGTAGACCGGGTAGCGCGAGTGCGGGCTGCCGGCCGCGATCTGGGCCGCCTTGCACAGCGGCGTGGTGGCGTCGAGGAACTCCACCTCGGTACGCGGCACCAGCACCTCGCGCAGCTGGCGCTCGCCGGCCGCGAACACCTCCTCGATCAGGTTCCGCTCGTCCGGGGCGATCTCGGTGGTGCCCGCCACCAGCGCGCGCACCTCCTCGGCGGTGATCTTCTCGCGGGAGGTCGCCGGGTCGCCGCCGAGCATCCGCACCACGAGGTTGGTGGACTTGGACAGCAGCCAGATGACCGGGCGCGAGACGAATGCCATACGGTCGAGGAACGGTCCGACGAGCAGCGCCGCGCCCTCGGCCCGCTGGAGGGCCAGGCGTTTGGGCGCCAGCTCGCCGATGACCAGCGTGACGTAGGAGATGATCAGCGTGACTCCGACGACCCCCACGAAGCCCGCGAGCCCTTCGGACATCCCGGTGTGCTCGACCAGGGCCTTCTTGGCGGTGTCGGACAGGGTCACGGCGCCGTACGCCGAGGACAGCAGGGCCGTCAGCGTGACGCCGATCTGCACGACCGCCAGGAATCGGTTGGGGTCGCTGACCAGCCGGGCCACGGCGACGCCGCGGCGACCACGCTCGCCGATCCGGCGGACCTGGCTGTCGCGGAGTGAGACAAGAGCGATCTCGGACGCGACGAACAGCGCCTCGATCAGAATGAGCGCCAAGACGATGGCGGCGCTCGCGAGCGTCCCCGTCATGGGAGACGCCAGTGTCTATGTGGGGCGTCCATGTCCTGGTGGGTTGTCGGAAAGACTAGGCCTGTAAGCGTACCCGCATCTGATTACCGGAGGTCCTGATGAAGCTTCTCGTCACGGGGGGCGCCGGCTACATCGGCAGTGTCGTCGCGGCGAAACTGCTGGAGGCCGGGCACGAGGTCGTCGTGCTGGACGACTGCTCCACCGGGCACGCCGACGCCGTTCCGGAAGGCGTTCCGCTGGTCCGCGCGACGCTCCGTGAGGCGGCCGGCGACGTGCTGTCCGAGGGCTTCGACGGCGTCCTTCACTTCGCGGCCAAGTCGCTGGTGGGCGAGTCGGTGGAAAAGCCCGGCCTGTACTGGGACAAGAACCTTGGCGAGTCGCTCGCCCTGCTCGACGCCATGCGCGCGCACCGGACCCCGCGCATCGTCTTCTCCTCCACGGCGGCGACGTACGGCGAGCCGGAGCGCACTCCGATCCTCGAGACCGACCCCACCCGGCCGACCAACCCGTACGGCGCGTCCAAGCTCGCCATCGACACGACCCTCGCCGAGTACGCCCGCATGTACGGGATCGGCGGGGTCAGCCTGCGCTACTTCAACGTCGCCGGGGCGTACGGCACGTACGGCGAGCGGCACACCGTCGAGACGCACCTGATCCCCAACGTGCTGGCCGTCCCCCTCGGGCGGCGCGAGTCGGTCTCGATCTTCGGCACCGACTACCCGACCGCCGACGGCACCTGCGTCCGCGACTACATCCACGTCGTGGACCTGACCGTGGCGCACCTGCTCGCCCTCGACGCCTGCGCGCCCGGCGAACACGAGATCTTCAACCTGGGCAGCGGCTCGGGCTACTCCGTGCGCGAGGTCATCGACGTCTGCCGCGAGGTCACCGGCGAGCCGATCCCCGCGGTCGAGAGCCCCCGGCGGCCCGGCGACCCCGCCGTGCTGATCGCCTCCTCCACCAAGATCGCCGACCGGCTGGGCTGGAAGCCCGAGCGCGACCTGCGGGCGATGGTGGCCGACGCGTGGGAGTTCATCCGGTCCTGATCACGCTCGTCAGCGAGTCAGCGGGCCCAGCTCGGCCTGGAGCCGTGTCAGGGCCTGCTGGGGGCTCGCGTCGCCGTGCAGGGCGGCGTAGGCCTCCTTCTGGATCGCCGCGGTGACGTCGCCGTACCGGACGACCTGCGGTCGTGGCCGGGCGCCCTGGATCGACCTCAGCATCGTCGGCAGGTACGGCTGCGCCTTGACCAGATCGGGGTCGGAGTACAGCGCCGTGAGGGACATCGGGTAGGCGCTCGTGAGCCCGAAGTTCTTCTCGGCCTCCTTCCCGGTCGCGTACGCCAGGAAGTCCAGGGCCGTCCGCTGGTGCCTGGAGAAGGCCGACACGGCGAGGTTGTTGCCGCCGAGGGTGGAGGTGCCCGGGCCGTTCAGGCCGGGCAGCGGCGCCACTCCGAACCGGCCGACCACCTTGCTGGTGCCGTTCTTCTTGCCGGCGGTGGAGTACACATAGCCCCAGTTGCGGTGGAACAGCAGCTTGCCGGCCTCGAAGTCGCGGCGGCCGTTCTCCTCCTGGTACCCGATGGCGGCACGCGGGATCATGCCGTCCTTGAAGCCGTTCGCGAGGAACTCCAGGCCCTTGAGCGCCTCGGGCGTGCCGAGGGCCGGGCGTCCCGAGGCGTCGATCACCTGGCCGCCGGCGCCGGCGACCGCCTCGGTGAAGTTCACGGTGAGGCCCTCGTACTTGTCGTACTGGCCGGCGTAGCAGCCGATGTCCTTGATCTTGCGGACCTTGGCGCAGTCGGCGGTCAGCTCGCCCCAGGTGACCGGAGGCCGGCTGATGCCGGCCTTCTTCAGCAGGTCGGTGCGGTAGTAGAGCAGTCCCGCGCCGGTCAGCCAGGGCGCGGCGTACAGCCGGCCGCGGTACTCCCCGGTGCGCAGCGACGGCGTGAGGAAAGCGCCGGTGGGCAGCGTCTTCGTGTCGATCGGTTCGACCCAGCGGTTCGCGGCGAACTCGGCGGTCCAGACGGCGTCGAGCGTGACCACGTCGAACGCGTCGGACTTGATCTGGGCGTTCTGGACGAGCTGCTGCCGCTGGGCGTCGGCGGCCTCGGGCAGCTCGACCACCCTGACCTTCTCGCGCGGCCGGGCGCGGTTCCACACATCGACGATCTTCGTCAGCGCCCCGGTCGGCTCCTTGAACATGGCCCAGGTGATCGGCCCGCGACCGGAGGAGTCCGCCGACGATCCGGACGAGCAGCCGCCGGCCAGGAGGACGGCCAGTGCCGCTCCCGCCGCGGCCCAGCGTGCAGGGCTCATGGTCACTCCGATCGGGGGACGTCGGGTTCGGGCGCCTGCTCGGGGATGGTGACGACGGTCCCCGTACGCCGCGCGCGCTCGGCGGCCCAGACGAGCCGGTGGCTGTCGAGGGAGGCGCGCGCGTCGGTGAGCAGCGGTGCCGGGTCGCCGGCGGCGAGGGCCGCGACGAACGCCTTCACCAGCGCCCGGTCGGCGTCGCCGTGGTCACCGTCGAGGACCGCCTCGCCGTCGCCGGTCTCGACGGTCTCGTGCCGCCCGGTGACGAAGTCGTGGACCGTCAGGCGGTGTCCGTCGCCCTCGATGGCGCCTCGTGTGCCGAAGACGCGGGTGCGGCGGGAGCTCATGGGCGTGAACGCCGTGACGGTGAGCGAGGCGGTGACGCCGCCCTCGTACTCGATCATGACGACCTGCTGGTCGGCCACGTCGTTGTCCCCGCTGTACACGCAGCGCCCGTACGGGCCGGTGCGCAGCGCCTCGCGTACGCCCTCCGGCGAGGTGTCGGCGGTGAGCGCGGTGTGCGGCCAGTCTCCACGCTCCGGGACACCGGCCAGGCGGAAGTAGATGCGCGGGGCGGAGTACGGGCAGCCGGGCTCGACCGCGCAGTCCAGGCAGCGGTCGGCGGCCCCGGCGGGGCGGTTCTCCGGCCGGAAGTGGGTCAGGCTTCCGAAGGAGGACACGCGCCGCGCCGGCCGCCCGATGATGTGGGCGAGCCAGTCGACGTCGTGGCAGCACTTGGCGAGCAGCATCGGCGAGGACAGGCTCTCGCTGCGCCAGTTGCCGCGCACGAACGAGTGGGCGAAGTGCCACCAGCCGACCGGCTCCAGGTGCTGGACGTTGACCACGTCGCCGATCCGCCGCCGGTCGAGCAGGTCCTTGAGCGCGCGGGTGTAGGCGGAGTAGCGCATGACGTGGCAGACGGCGAGCATGACGCCGGACCGCTCGGCGGCCTCGGCGATCTTTCGCGACCCGGCCTCGGTGGGCGCCATCGGCTTCTCGAGCAGCAGGTGGTAGCCGAGATCGGCGAAGGCGACCGCGGGCTCGACGTGCTGGGCGTCCTGCGTCGCGACGATCACCGCGTCGGCGAGCCTGGGCCGGGCGGCGAGGTCCCGCCAGTCGGTGAAGACGTTCTCGGGTGGCAGGCCGTGCTCGGCGGCGATGGCCGTACGGCGGCTCTCGTCCGGCTCGGCCACCGCGACCAGCCGGGCGCGCCCGCCCGCCGCGGCGTGGCGCGCATAGCTCCGGCCGCGGATGCCCGCCCCTGCCACCGCCAACCTGACCGGCATGCCCGCCCCCCACTTATCAATGGAAGTTTCTTCGATGATGACCCCGTCAGTGCCCGAGTCAATGGGCGCGTCACCTCGGAGCGGGCCACGCCGGCCCCGCCGGCCTGCCGCTATGATCGCTCCTCGATTCGAGGAGCGGTGAAATGGGCTTCCGAGAGACCTATGGGCGCGAGCCGGACGGGGTCTGGCACGCACCGGGCCGGGTCAACCTGATCGGTGAGCACACCGACTACAACGACGGCCTGGTGCTGCCCTTCGCGCTGCGTCAGGGCGTCACGGTGGCCGCCGCCCGGCGTGACGACGGGGTGTTCGCGCTGCGCTCGTTGCAGTCGCCCGCGACCGCCGAGGTGACGGACCCGGCGCCGGGGTCGGTGGACGGCTGGGCCGCGTACGCCGCCGGCGTCGCGTGGTCGCTGCGCGAGGCCGGATACCAGGTCGGCGGCGCATCGCTGCTCGTCGACGCGGACCTGCCGCAGGGCGCGGGCCTGTCGTCCTCGGCGGCGCTGGAGTGCGCGGTCGCAGTGGCGCTGTGCGACCTGTACGGCGTCGAGATGCCGCGGCCGGAGCTCGCCCGCATCGCCCAGCGCGCGGAGAACGACTTCGTCGGCGTGCCGTGCGGGATCATGGACCAGTCGGCGTCGCTGCTGTGCACCGAGGGCCACGCGCTGATGCTCGACTGCCGCAGCGGCCTGTCGACGCAGGCGCCGCTCGACCTGACCGGCCTGACGTTGCTGGTCATCGACACGCGGGCCGAACACGAGCTGGTGGACGGCGGGTACGCCGACCGCCGCGCGGCATGTGAGAAGGCCGCCGAACTGCTCGGGGTGCCCGCCCTGCGGGACGTCACCGACCTGGGCGAGGCCCTGTCCCGGCTCGGCGACCCGGTGCTGCGCCGCCGTACCCAGCACGTGGTGACCGAGAACCACCGCGTGGAGGCCACGGTCGGCCTGCTGCGCGCGGGAGTGGTCGGGGAGGTCGGGGCGCTGCTGACGGCGTCGCACCTGTCGCTGCGCGACCAGTTCGAGGTCTCGTGGCCGGAGGCCGACGTGGCGGTCGAGGAGTCGGTACGCGCGGGGGCCCGCGGCGCCCGCATGGTCGGCGGGGGCTTCGGCGGCTCGGTGATCGCCCTCGCGCCGGCCGCCCGCGCCGAACGGGTACGCGAGGCGGTGACGGAGGCCTACGCGCGACGCGGCTGGGCCGAGCCGCGTTTCCTGGAGGCCGCCCCGTCCGCCGGAGCCCGCCGCCTGCGCTGAGCGCCGACCGGACGGCGCGGCTGCCGCCGTCGGCGTCACCCACCGCCGGAGGCCGGAGGGTTCGGCAGCACCCCGGACAGGACCGTGCTCACCATGGTGCGGACGGCCTCGGGCTCCGGTGGGGACGCCTGGCGATCGGCGAACAGCAGGTGCCCGGCCCCGATCAGCGTGGGAGCCAGCATCCCGACGTCGGCGCCGGGCGCGACGCGGCCCAGGTCGCGCTCTGCCATGAGGTAGTCGGCGACCATGATCACCGCCTCCGCGAGGAGCGGGACGCCGGCCGGCCAGGTCCGGCGCAGCCGGGCGCGCAGTTCGTCCCGGAAGGTGATCAGCGCGACGAGCGCCACGGCGACCGATCGGAAGATCGTCGTGAGCGCGTCGGCGATGTTGCCCACGACCGTGCCGGTCCCGGCCGCACCGCGCAGAGCGGTCGCCTGGGCGGCCATCCGGCCCGCGCGATCGAGCACCAGCTCGGCGAGGAAGTCGTCGAAGTCGGCGAAGTGCCGGTGCAGGACGCCCTTGGCACAGCCCGCCTCCGTGGTGACCGCCCGGCTGGTCAGCGCGCTCGGCCCGTCCCGGAGCAGGATTCGCTCGGCGGCCTCGAACAGCTGCTCGCGCACGTCACGGATTGCCACGCCTGTCGGCACCGCGTCTCCCCTCTCGCGGCGTCGAACGCCGCTCCGTTGACGAGTGGGCATGCGCCCACTTACAGTGGGCGCATGCCCACTGTACCTTCTGAGCAATCACCTGCTTCCCCTCGCGAGGCCCATCAGGCACGGGAGATGGCGGAGTCGTTCGGCACGGACGCCGAGCGATACGACCGGACCCGGCCCGGCTATCCCGACGCCATGGTGGAGGCGATCATCGCCGCCAGCCCCGGCCCGGCCATGCTCGACGTCGGCTGCGGCACCGGCACGGCGGCCCGGCAGTTCAGGTCGGCCGGCTGCACGGTGCTCGGCGTCGAACCCGACGCGCGGATGGCCGACTTCGCGCGGCGCGGCGGATTCGAGGTCGAGGTGGCGAAGTTCGAGGACTGGGATCCCGCCGGCCGGAAGTTCGACGCGGTCATCGCCGGCACCGCCTGGCACTGGGTGGATCCGGTCGCCGGCGCGGCCAAGGCGGCGCAGGTGCTGCGGCCCGGCGGCCGGCTGGCGCCGTTCTGGCACGTGTTCCAGCTTCCGCCCGAGGTGGCGGAGGCGTTCGGCACGGCCTACAAGCAGGTCGTGCCCGACGCACCGTTCGACTTCACCGCGACGACGCGAACCCTGGACGTCTACCAGAGAGGGTTCGACAAGGCCGCCGAGAGCATCCGGCAGGCGGGCGCGTTCGGCGAGCCGGAGCAGTGGCCGTTCGAGTGGGAGCGGTTCTACACCCGGGACGAGTGGCTGGAGCAGATCCCCACCCAGGGCTCGGTCACCCGCCTCCCGGCGGACAAGCTGGCGGTGGTGCTGGAGGCCGTCGGCGCCGCCATCGACGCGCTCGGAGGCGGCTTCACGATGCACTACACCACCGTGGTGGTCACCGCGGCCCGCACCGACGCTCCCTGACCGGCGGCGCATTGGCGCTCAGGGTTCACGCGGGATCGGACGGGCGGTCGCGAGAATGACCGCCTTCTCTCCGTGCCGGCCGATCACTGGAAACCGGCGTGGCCGGTGAGCTGGAGCCGCCATGCTGGGACGCATGCGGCGGTATGACGCGTTGACGGTGTTCCTTCTCCTTGTCGGAGGTGTGATCGTCCCGGTGGCCGGCTGGGTGGCCGGGGCGGTCATGCTGCTCGTCTCGCGGCGGTGGACGCTCCGCGACAAGCTCGTCGGCCTGCTCGTGTGGCCCGGCGGGCTCGCCGTCGCGGTCGGGATCATCGCCTTCTCGCCGACCCGGACGTGCGTCTACGTCGACGGCCCGTCCGACCGCGTCGGGAACTGCACGGGCACGACGATCCCCGGCTGGGTCGGGATCCCCCTGCTCGTGCTGGCGATCGCCGGGCCGCTCGTCACCGCGGTCTACCTTCTGCGCCGCGCACGCCGGGCCAGGGCAGCGGCCGACCAGGCCGAATGACGCGAACGGCCCCCGCGCGGCCGATCACCGCCAGAGTCCCGTGTTCGCCCGCGGCGTCGCCGACCAGGTCGTTCCATCCTGTCCGGTCGGTGATCCCTCCAGGCACGCCGACGCGCGCACTGATCGCGCGCCCCGGTAACGAAGAGGCCGCCGGGTCCAACAGACGGACCCGGCGGCCTACCCGCTCTACGATCGCGGCGACGTCAGACGAGGCCGAGCTTGCGCACGGCGTCGCGCTCCTCCTCCAGCTCGCGCACCGAGGCGTCGATGCGCTCGCGGGAGAACTGGTTGATCTCCAGGCCCTGGACGATCTCCCACTTGCCGTCCTTGCAGACGACCGGGAAGGAGGACATGAGGCCCTCCGGCACTCCGTACGAACCGTCCGAGACGACCGCCATGGAGGTCCAGTCGCCCTCGGGGGTGCCGTGGACCCAGGTGTGCACGTGGTCGATCGCGGCCGAGGCGGCGGAGGCCGCCGAGGACGCGCCCCGCGCCTCGATGATCGCGGCGCCGCGCTTGGCGACGGTCGGGATGAAGGTGTCGCGCAGCCAGTCGGCGTCGTTCACCGCCTGCGCGGCGTTCTGGCCACCGACCTCGGCGTGGAAGATGTCGGGGTACTGCGTCGCGGAGTGGTTGCCCCAGATCGTCATCTTCTTGACGTCGGCGACCGCGGCGCCGAGCCGCTTGGACAGCTGCGCGATGGCGCGGTTGTGGTCGAGGCGGGTCATCGCGGTGAAGCGCTCGGCCGGCACGTCGGGCGCGTGGCTCTTGGCGATCAGGGCGTTGGTGTTGGCCGGGTTGCCGACCACCAGGACGCGCACGTCGCTCGCGGCACCGGAGTTGATCGCCTCGCCCTGCGGCTTGAAGATGCCGCCGTTGGCCTCGAGCAGGTCGCCGCGCTCCATGCCCTTCGTCCGCGGGCGGGCGCCGACGAGGAGCGCGACGTTGGTGCCGTCGAAGGCACGCTTGGCGTCGTCGGTGACGTCGATGCCCTCCAGCAGCGGGAACGCGCTGTCGTCCAGCTCCATCGCCGTGCCCTCGGCGGCCTTGACGGCCGCGGGGATCTCCAGCAGACGCAGCCGTACGGGAGTGTCGGGTCCCAGAAGCTGCCCCGAGGCGATGCGGAAGAGCAGCGCGTAGCCGATCTGGCCCGCGGCGCCGGTCACGGTCACATTGACGGTCATCGTTGGTTTCTCCTGCGGTACGAGGTCCTCGCCGAGCGCAGAAACTCCGTGGAGGTCTCTCGCCGTCGAGACATTCCACCAGTCAGGTTATCGTGCGGCGTTTCCGGCGGTCTCCGTGGGTACGCGAACGGGGACGCCGCGGCGGACGCGGCGTCCCCGGCAGTGCGAGAAGCCAGGTCAGGCCGGACTTCTTCTGGAGGAACCGATCATTGGAGTCCGCCACGTGCGGCACCACACGTTCGCTAGGCGCTGACCTGCGTACGAGCGGTTGCCATCGGTCGTTGACCGCCGCCCCCGGCCGCCCTTCCACGGCCCAAAGCACCCTGACGGCGGTCTGTGTCTTTGCGTAGCCGGAGCTTGGACCATCGCTCATTGCGACCCACCGCCTGGATGTCCACATAAAGCGACATCCCGCACCACTCGAGTCAATGATGAGTTTGATCACGCTCGGCGTATCCCACGTCACAGGCGACAGCCTCGAAGAGTCGGTGAACAAGGCGTTCGAGTCCAAGCCTGTGAGAAAGGCCTTCGAGTCGGATCTGGCGAAGAGGGCCGCCAAGCCCTTGCTAAGGCCCCAGAAAGATCCGTCAGGGACACCGCTATCCCCTTCCTGGGCCTACGGTTCCTCGCGAACCTGCACGTCGGGGAACTCCCCGTGGACTCCGGGCCGGTTCCACGCACCCGTTATCGGGATCGCGAGCTCTGAACATGTGGCCGGCTCATCGTGGCCGAGATCACGTTGCCACGGCGAACTCACGATGGACCCCTGGTGACCAAACATCTGATCTTCAGCAACAGCACCGTGCACCTGCTGACCGCCGATCTGCACACGGGCGATCCTTATTGAAAGATTGTTGACATCGAATTCCGCTGACCGCTCGCAGGGGTGAAGTAGCGTTCTGGCGTGTCCACACCTCCGCCGCCTCAGCCCCCATACGGCGGGCAGCCCGCCCCGTCGCCGTACCAGGCGCCCTACCCCCAGCAGCCCGCCCCTCAGCCGTACGGCGCCCAGTACCCCCAGCAGCCCAACCCGGCCTGGGGCGCCCCGCCGATGGTGCCGCCGCCCTCAAAGAAACGCCGGGTCGGGCCCGTCCTCGGCATCGTGAGCGGCGGCGTCGGCGTGGTCGTGGCAATCGTGGTGGTCGCGCTGATCGGCCTGAACGCCGAAGGCGGCTTTCCGGAGGCGAAGTTCGCCCTGACGCTGCCCAAGACCCTGATCGGCGGCCGCTTCGAACTCGCCCAGGACCTGTCCGACTCCAAGGGGCAGAAGATCAAGGACGAGGCGAACGGCGCCTGGGACGCCAAGGTCACCGACGCCGTGGTCGGCCAGTACAGCCTGGGCGGCGATCAGACCAAGGGCGGGCTGGTGCTCTCCGGCATGTACGGCCGGTTCAAGAACACCGACGAGGCCCGCGGCAACATGCTCAAGGGCGCCGGTGAGGCCGATGGCGTGACCGTGGCCGTGGGACCGAAGGACTTCACCCAGAGTGGCTCGCCCACGGTCAGCTGCGAAGTGCTACAGCAGAAGAAGCTCGGCACGAGCATGACCTATCCAGTGTGCGCCTGGACGGACGACAACACGGGGGCCCTGGTCGCCCCGATGACCGCGAAGACGGCCGCACAGGATGCCTCCCAGGTGGATCTGCGGTTCTACGCGCGGTTCACGCTGCAGGTCCGCTCCGAGACGGTCAAGACGATCAAGTGAACCCGAGGCCTCCGCGTGATCCGTGGGCCACGCCCTCGGCCACGGCGACCAAGAGCGGACCGGGCGCCACCGCGACCGCCGATGCGCGTGAACTCATGTGATCGCGAAGGATGGCAAGACGGAGGTGGCGTGGGCGACCTGGTGCCAGGGCAAGTCCGAGAACTGGTTCTGGTCCGGCGTGGGCCATTGGCGCCTGACGGAGAACCAGTGCCCGACCCTCCCGGACCAGGCCTGGGTAAACGACGGACTCGGCGTTGGCGGGCTGACCCAGAAGCAGGCCGACACCTCCGTCGGCCAGCTCGCCGGCTATGAGGGGTTGATCAACGCTCGCGGAAAAAGTGTTGTCGACCGAGCCGGCAAGCAGTACGTGCGCCTCGAGATCACGACATCGCCCAGATGACCTGGCAACCCGAGAGGCGATGACGAGTGTCGTCCTTAGGGCGCTATCCACTACACGTGGCAGCCCATAGACGACCCAGAGTAACGAGCGCCCCCTCACCTACGGCGAAGGCGCAGGTGAGGGGGCTTTGCACGCTCAGGCCAGCTTCTTGTGGAGGTTCTCGTCCAGCGCGGTGAGGAACTCCTGGGTGGTCAGCCATCCCTGGTCGCCGCCGACGAGCAGCGCCAGGTCCTTGGTCATCTGGCCGCCCTCGACGGTCTCGATGCAGACCCTCTCCAGCGTGTTGGCGAACTCGGTCACCGCGGGGGTGTTGTCGAGCTTGCCGCGGTGGGCCAGGCCCCGGCTCCAGGCGAAGATCGACGCGATCGGGTTGGTCGACGTCGGCTTGCCCTGCTGGTGCTGGCGGTAGTGGCGGGTGACGGTGCCGTGGGCGGCCTCGGCCTCGACCGTACGGCCGTCGGGGGTCATCAGCACGGACGTCATCAGGCCCAGCGAGCCGAAGCCCTGCGCGACGACGTCGGACTGCACGTCGCCGTCGTAGTTCTTCGCCGCCCAGACGAAGCCGCCGTCCCACTTGAGGGCCTGCGCGACCATGTCGTCGATGAGGCGGTGCTCGTAGGTGATGCCTGCATCTTTGAACTCTGCCTCGAACTCCGCTTCGAAGACCTCGGCGAACAGGTCCTTGAAGCGGCCGTCGTAGGCCTTGAGGATCGTGTTCTTGGTCGAGAGGTAGAGGGGGAACTTGCGGTCGAGGGCGTACCGCATCGTCGCGCGGGCGAAGTCGCGGATCGAGGAGTCGTAGTTGTACATGCCCATCGCGATGCCGCCGCCGGGGAAGTCGGCGACCTGGAACTCCATCGGCTCGGAGCCGTCGGCGGGCTCGAACGCGACCGTCACCTTGCCGGGGCCGGGGACGACGAAGTCGGTGGCGCGGTACTGGTCGCCGTGGGCGTGGCGGCCGATGATGATGGGCTTGGTCCAGCCGGGGACGAGACGGGGGATGTTGGAGACGACGATCGGCTCGCGGAAGACGACGCCGCCGAGGATGTTACGGATGGTGCCGTTAGGCGACCGCCACATCTTCTTCAGGCCGAACTCCTCGACCCGGGCCTCGTCGGGGGTGATGGTCGCGCACTTGACGCCGACGCCGTGCTCCTTGATGGCGTTGGCGGCGTCGATGGTGACCTGGTCGTCGGTCGCGTCCCGATGCTCCATCCCCAGGTCGTAGTACCGCAGGTCGACGTCCAGGTAGGGCAGGATCAACTGGTCCTTGATGAATTGCCAGATGATCCGCGTCATCTCGTCGCCGTCGAGTTCGACGACGGGGCCCGCTACCTTGATCTTGGGCATGCTGTAGCTGTCCCTTCTTACGTCGTGGTAGCGAGGGCACGATCGGCTCTTGCGCTCCACACTGGTCAGCAGTCCTTCGTAGGGCTCGCTGATGAGGCTATCGGAGCGCCGGCGTAATTCAGCCGCTGGACCCCTTTGCGACAAATGCGACAAGTGTGATACCGACCGCGGCGGCCGTCATGAGGAACACGTCGAACCACCTGCGGCGCACCGCGAGCATGCCCACCTGGCTCTCGGGCAGCACCAGCCGCGCCAGCGCCGCGATGAACACCGATGCGGCGATGAGCATGCTCCCTCGCCGGAAGTGATTAGTGGCCACGACGACGAGACCCGCCGCCACGCCGCACAGGACGAAGGCGTACGGAAGCCGGCCGAGCCAGCGCGGCACCGCCGGACGTGGCCGCGCCCGGTCACCGCCGCGCGCGGACGGTGGAGTCGAGGGCCCCGGCATCGGGTGCGGGCCGACCGGATCCCCTCCAGGCCCGCCGGAATCGGCCGCCCCCGAGCGCGGCTCCGGGACGTACGGCTGCTGGGTCGACCCGCCCGGTTCAGGCGGACCGTACGGCTCTGACATGGCTCCTATCTTGGCAGCGCCGGGCGGGCCGCGTCCGCCGCGCGGCCCTGACAATACGGTCGGGAGGTCCTGTCTCGGTTGTCACGAGGGTGTCAATGCGGCCGTCACTTACCGGTCCAAAATGCTCGTCATGCCCCAAGATTCCCGCCGTACTCTTACCTACCGACGAGTAGGATGGTGTGACCATGGCCGGTCCGGGTAACCCGCCAGACAGGGGTCGCTAACTAGCTGGGAGGGACCGCCGTGGAGGGCCCGTTCATACGGATCGAGGAGAGCGGCACCGTACTGCCGCTGCGACCCGAGGTGACCACGATCGGGCGGGGGCGGGGTGTCGACATCCGGCTCGACGAGCCCAGCGTCTCCCGGCTGCACGCGGAGTTGATCCGGCGTGGCCCGTACGTCTACGTGGTGGACCTCGGACTCTCACGCAACGGCACACGTGTCAACGGACGGCCGATCGCCCGGCGCGTCCTCGAAGACGGCGACGTCGTGAGCTTCGGCGCCGCCCGCTGCCGGATGGGCGGCATCCCGCGCGAAGACGTCGATCCCGACGTCGAACTTCGCCGGGCCGTCGCACCCGACCTGACCCGGCGCGAGATCGACGTGCTCACGTCGCTGTGCCGGCCGGCGCTGTCCGACGAGGCGTTCGTGGCGCCCGCCACGGCGCGCGAGATCGCGACCGACCTGGTCGTGACCGAGGCCGCGGTCAAGCAGCACCTGCTGCGGCTCTACCAGAAGTTCCGCATCCCGGAGGGCGCCAACCGGCGCACCCGGCTGGCCAACGAGGTCATCGCGCTCGGTCTCGTACGCCCGCTGCCGCCGGTGCACGTGCCACCCCAGGGCGGCCGTACGCCGGAGACCGCGCGGCGCCCGGACGGCCCCCGGCCGGGTGGCGGAACGACCGGAGCCCCACGTCAGCCCGCCCCCAGGCGCCCCGCCGCACCCGGCGCCCCCAACCGCCGGGCGGCGAGCTAGGTCTGACTCAACACGCTACTGAGACAGGCCTAGACGGCCTTCTCGGCGGCTTCCACGACGTTCGTGAGCAGCATGGCGCGGGTCATCGGGCCCACGCCTCCGGGCATCGGCGCCAGCCAGCCCGCCACCTCGCGGACGCCGGGGTCCACGTCGCCGGTCAGCCCCGCGTCCGTACGGGTGATGCCGACGTCGAGCACGGCCGCTCCGGACTTGATCATGTCCGGCTTGATGAGGCCGGGCACGCCCGCGGCCACCACGACGATGTCGGCCCCGCGCGTGTGCGCCGCGAGGTCCTTGGTGCCGGTGTGGCAGGTCGTCACCGTGGCGTTCTCGGTGCGGCGGCCGAGCAGCAGGCCGAGCGCCCGGCCGACGGTGACGCCGCGGCCGATGACGGTGACGTCGGCGCCGCGGATCGGCACGTCGAAGCGGCGCAGCAGCTCGACGATGCCACGCGGCGTGCACGGCAGCGCGCCCGGCTGCATCAGCACGAGCCGGCCCAGGTTGACCGGGTGCAGGCCGTCGGCGTCCTTGGCCGGGTCGATCCGCTCCAGCACGCGCTGCTCGTCCAAACCCTTGGGCAGCGGAAGCTGCACGATGTAGCCGGTGCAGGCCGGATCGGCGTTCAGCTCGTCGACGGCGGCCTCGACGTCCGCCTGCGTCGCCGTGGCGGGCAGGTCGCGCCGGATGCTCGCGATGCCGACCTCCGCGCAGTCGCGGTGCTTGCCCGCGACGTACGCGTGGCTGCCCGGGTCGTCGCCGACGAGCACCGTGCCCAGCCCCGGGACGATGCCGCGCTCGCGCAGGGCCGCGACCCGCTCCTTGAGCCGCGTACGGATCTCCGCCGCGGTCGCCTTGCCGTCCAGTATCTGTGCGGTCACGTGCGCCATTCTTCCAGGCGGCGATCAGCGGCCGAACGGCCACCTGCGACGGCGACGCCGCGGCGGGAACGAGGGCGGAGGCGCGAACGGGGGCGGCGGAGGCGGAGCCGCGTACGGCAGAGGCGGGGGCGGCGGAGACGGCGGGGGCGGCGGCGGAGGCACGTTCGGGGGTGAGGGCGGGGGCAGCGGCGGCAGGGATTCCCCGTCGGGCCCGATCCGGCTCATCGCCTCCAGCCGGCCCGCGGCCAGGTCGGCGTACGGAATCATGAAGTCGCCGTTCGGGAGCATCCCCGAGTACGGCCGGCCGACGATCGCGCGGGGCAGGAAGGCGCCCGCCGGGCCGTGGAGTTCGGCGTCCAGCCAGTACATCGGGGCGGACTTCCAGGCCCCCGAGGACGGCACCGGTTCGTCGATGCCGAGAATCACCCAGTGGTCGGTCCACGCCGATGCGCCGATCTGCGGGATGCCGCCGGTATGGGAGTCGACCGCGGGCAGTTCGAGGCGGTCGGGGTCGCGCGGAACGTACCAGACCAGGAGCGGGTCCGAGCGGGCCGCGTCGCGGTTGTCGAAGCAGCACAGCGCGATGGCGTGCTCGGGATAGCTCTGGGCGTAGAAGTCGAACAGCGGGCGGTTGACCGGGATGCGGCGATGCTCGGGTACGAGACGGAGCGCGTCGGGGATCAGCGAGGCGTCCGTCGCGAGCACGACGGTGTAGATGTCGTGCTCGAACACCTGCACCGGCGGGGGCCCGGCGCCCGCCGGCGCACTTCCCGGCGCCGCGGCGAACGCCAGCATGGGCGGTTCGAGCGCGTGGACCATGTTCCGCAGGATGTAACGGGCGCCGCTCGTGTCGACGAAGTTGTCCTGCGTCATGCCGACGCCGGGCAGGTGCAGCAGCATGGCGTTCGGGCCGGTGGCGTAGTTGGCCGCGACGTTCTGGTACCCGAGCACGTGCACGAGCCCGTGCTCGGCGTGCCGGACGCGGCCGTGATACAGGATCGTGTCGGTGAACCGCGCCGGCGCCGCCGAGACGCACATCAGTGGAAGAAGTGCCGGACGCCGGTGAAGTACAGCGTGACCCCGGCCTTCTCCGCGGCCTCGATCACGTCGGCGTCGCGTACGGAGCCGCCCGGCTCGACGATGGCACGCACGCCCGCCTCGGTGAGCACCTCCAGCCCGTCCGCGAACGGGAAGAACGCGTCGGAGGCGCCGACCGAGCCCGCCGCGCGGTCACCGGCTCGCGTGACCGCCAGCCGTGCGGAGTCGACCCGGTTGACCTGGCCCATGCCGACGCCGACGGTCGCGCCGTCGGCCGCCAGCAGGATCGCGTTGGACTTCACCGAACGGCACGCCCGCCACGCGAACGCCAGGTCGCGCAGCGTCGCCTCGTCGGCCGCGGCGCCCGCCTTCAGCTCCCAGGTGGAGGGGTCGTCGCCGGCCGCGTCGATCTTGTCCGTGCTCTGGGTCAGCAGGCCGCCGTCGATGCGCCGGAACTCCGTGACGCCCGCGGGGCCCTCCGGGCAGACGAGCAGCCGGATGTTCTTCTTCACGGTGAGCAGCGAGAGCGCCTCGTCGTCGAAGGCGGGGGCGACCAGCACCTCGGTGAAGATGTCGGCGACCTGGCGCGCCATCTCCGCCGAGACGGGCCGGTTGGTGGCGATCACGCCGCCGTACGCGGACAGCGAGTCACAGGCGTGCGCCTTACGGTGCGCCTCGGCGATGTCGGCGCCCACGGCGATGCCGCAGGGGTTGGCGTGCTTGATGATCGCCACGCACGGCTCGGTGAAGTCGTACGCCGCGCGGCGCGCGGCGTCGGCGTCGACGTAGTTGTTGTAGGACATCTCCTTGCCGTGGAGCTGCTCGGCCTCGGCCAGCCCCCCGGCGTGGGAGGTGTAGAGCGCGGCCCGCTGGTGGGGGTTCTCGCCGTACCGGAGGACGGCCTTGCGGTCCCACACGCTCGCGACGATCGGCGCCCAGCCGCTCTCCTCGGCGACCTCGTCGGGCGCGTAGGAATTGGCGAACCAGGAGGCGACCGCGGCGTCGTAGGCGGCGGTGTGCGCGTACGCCGCCGCGGCGAGCCGCTTGCGCTCGGTCGCCTCGAAGCCGCCGCGGCGCACGGCGTCCAGGACCTCGCCGTACGAGGCGGGGTCGACGACGACGGCGACACTCTGGTGGTTCTTGGCCGCGGCGCGGACCATCGCGGGCCCGCCGATGTCGATCTGCTCCACGATCTCGTCGGGGCCGGCGCCGGAGGCGACCGTCTCCGCGAAGGGGTAGAGGTTGGAGATCAGCAGGTCGAAGGGCTCGACGTGCAGGTCCTCGAGCTGCTGGACGTGGTCGGCGTTGCGCCGGTCGGCGAGAAGCCCGGCGTGCACCTTCGGGTGCAGGGTCTTGACCCGCCCGTCAAGGCACTCGGGGAAGCCGGTGAGCTTCTCCACCTTCATGACCGGTACGCCCGCGGCGGCGATGCGGGCCGCCGTCGACCCCGTGGAAACGATCTCGACACCCGCCCGGTGCAGGCCGGTGGCCAGCTCTTCCAGGCCCGACTTGTCATAGACGCTGATCAGCGCGCGCTTGATCGCGATCCGGGTCACCCGATCCTCACTCTCCTGCTGCTCTCGATGGTCCATCCCTCGCGGACCAGGCGGCCCACGGTCCGCACGAGCAGCGGACGCTCGACGTCCTTGATCCGCTCGTGCAGCGTGTCTTCGTCATCGTCGTCGAGGACCGGCACCGCCTCCTGGGCGATGATCGGGCCGGTGTCGACGCCGGAGTCCACGAAATGCGCGGTGCAGCCCGTCACCTTGACGCCGTGCTCGAGAGCGTCGCGCGCGGCGTGCGTACCCGGGAACGCGGGCAGCAGCGCCGGATGGGTGTTGATCACCCGGCCGCCGAAGCGGTCGAGGAAACGCGCGCCGAGGATCTTCATGAAACCGGCCGACACGACCAGGTCGGGGTCGTACTTGTCGACCGCCTCGGTCAGAGCGGCGTCCCACTGCTCGCGCGTCTCGTGGTCCTTGACCCGCGCCACGAACGTCGGTATTCCGGCACGGTCGGCCCTCGCCAGGCCTTCGATGCCGTCACGGTCGGCGCCGACGGCAACGACCCGGGCACCGTAGGCTGGATCGGTACACGCGTCGAGAAGCGCCTGTAGGTTGGTCCCCGCGCCGGAGACGAGGACGACGAGCCGGGCGGACACCGTGACTCCCAGGAGATACAGACGGGTTGGCGGGCCGTACCAGCCTATCGGCCGGTGCTCGGCCGGGTTCAGCCGACACCAGGAGGCAGCAGCCGTGACCGAGGTGAATCCCTCCTCACGCGCCGCACACCGCCCGGGATCGGCCACCCGCGGGCGCCCGCACCCCAGCCGCAGGCCATAGCGTGACCCCCAAGAGCAGCCGGATCGAACCAGGAGACATCGTGAGCGACGCCCAAGGACCGGGCGAGAGCGGACCGCAGACGCAGCTTCCCGGGCCGCCACCTTCCGCACCCCCGCCCCCGCTGCCGCCCACCCCGGTGGAGCGCGGCGGAATGCGCGCGCTGTCGCTGAGCATCATCGGCCTGCTGCTGCTGTTCCTGCCGATCCCGGGGCTCGCCCTGCTCGGCCTGGCGCTGCTGATCGCAGGCGTCGTCACCGGCGTACGCGCCCGCCGCCGCGCCAAGCGCGTCCTCACCCGCGCGCCGGGCGCCATCGGGGGCATCATCGTCGGGGCGGTCGGGCTGTGCTTCGCCGTGGCCGGCATCGCCATCGGCGCGATGGTCGCGACGGAGTTCAGCGACTACGAGAACTGCCGCTCCTCCGCGCTGACCATCACCGACAAGCAGACCTGCCAGGACCGCTACTTCCCGAAGATCGAGCACAAGCTCCACCTGCCGGCGGGGTCGATGGACCGCTACCGCTCGATGTTCTGACCTTCGCGTGCCGTCAGCGTGGGCGGTCGCGCGGTGGGCGCTTGCGGATCGGGGAGACCGAGCCGGGCTCGGCCTCCTTGCGCGGGCGCGGCACTCCGGGCAGCCGCTGACGCTCGCCGATCGGCGTCACACCGTCGGGCAACGGCGGCGGGACCTCTACCGTGGCCAGCACCGGCTCCGGATCCTCGAACTGCACCTTGTCGGAGGGCTTGGCGGGTTCGGCGGCGGGCTCGGGCGCGGGCGCGTCGTCCTCGGCCGGCGGCATGCGGCGCAGCAGGTGCCAGTTGGCCGCCCAGGCGGCGATGGCGGCCGAGACGCCGACCTCGAGGGCCGCCATCAGGCCGACCTGCCAGGCGGAGGGCCCCATGACCGCCATGCGGTGACCGCCGACGGGCCCGCCGGACAGCGCCGCCAGGAACGCCACCACGCCGCCGGTCAGCACGCCGCAGACGAAGCCCCACAGCGGCGCCGCCTCGCCCACCGCGCTCGGCAGGGACCGGACGGTCAGCACGCCTCCGGCGACGCCCGCGGCGAACGGAACGGCCAGGGCGAGCAGTGAGACCAGCGGTGCCGGGCCGGGGGACGGCAGCGCCGCGAGCGGCGGGAACGAGGGGATCATGCCGACGAAGACGCCCGACGGGGCCACGCTCGTGCCCGCGCCGACCGCGAACCCGGGGCCGACGGCGTACGACACGGCCCAGATCGCGGCGTTCGGCAGGTAGGTGATCGAGACGATGGTCAGCAGGATGCCGCCGACGATCCCGGTGCCGAGCATGCCGTAGATGTGGGTCAGCTCCGAGACGTGGAAGAGCAGCGAGACGAGGAAGATCAGCAACCCGGACGCGATGAGCACGGTCATGGCGCCGGTGACCCCGGCGGCGAGCGACCGCGCGCGATGCGGCAGCAGCATGAAGATCGCCACCCACGGCGAGCGCTTCGTGGTCGAGGCGACCAGGGCCCGCGCCGCACCGAGCCCGCCCGCGACGAGGGCGAGCAGGAAGCACGCCAGGAGCGCCTGCCACGCCGACGGCGACACCACCGTGGAGCGAGCGAGGAGGGCGAGCAGGAAGGCCAGCACCGCGTACGGGACGGCGAGCGCGAGCGCGGCGTGCACGACGCCGATGCGGTACCGCCCGCGAACCCGGCCGGTCCGGGTGATCCACCCGCCCCCACGGAAGAGCAGCGCGCCCGGCAGCACGGTCAGACCGAGGGGAAGCAGCCCGACGCGGCCGTGCGGTACCGAGAAACCGGCGTGGTGTGAGACGAGCCAGAAGTTCACCGCGGTACGGAACACACCGGGCAGCCCGGTGCCGAGCGCGGTACGCGGCGCGGCGATCCACCCGATGAGCGTGACCGTGGTGAGCGTGGTCAGCCCGAGCCCGGCGCACCAGACGGCGGCGACGATGCCGGAGACCGCGAGCGGCCGTACCGCGGGCTCGGCCGAGAGCTCGCCCCCACCGGGTTCGTCACCGGCATCCGCACCGGACACGCGTGCCCGTACGTCGCTCATTGGGTCGTCACCGCTCCTCGGCTGGCTGGGCACAGACCGCCACCCATGCTCGCAGCCACAAGCCCCCCAACCGAGACAGCGCCTCCGGCGTGTCGGAATCCTAAGAGTTCTGATCCGACGTCGCGGCTGGTGAAGGAGCGTCGGTCGGCGATGAGGGATCCGAGTCGGCCAAGCGGTTGGATGCTCGGGCCAGCAGTTCGACGAGTTGGGCGCGTTCTTCGGGTGTGTAGGCATCGGCGAGTTTTCGCTCGATCGCCGCCGCCTCGGCGTCGGCCTTCTCGAGGAGGCGGTGGCCTTCGTCGGTGAGTTGCACCTCGGTCACCTTGCGGTGCCAGGGGTGGGGCCGGCGGGTGATCAGAGCCTTGGCCTGGAGATTCGTGAGCACGGTGGCGATGGTCTGCGGGGTGACGAGGCAGGCCCGGGCCAGCGCGGCGGCGGAGATCCCCGGGTGCTCGGCGAGCGTGTACAGGACCCCGTACTGCGGCACGGTCAGACCGAACCGGCGTAGCGCCGCGTGCTTGGCCGCCATCAGTTCCTGCTCGACGCGCTTGATGTGCATGCCGAGGCGTTCGTGCGGCGGCATCTTCATAAGCCGGATTCTACCTACTGACAGACCTCTACTTGTTATCAGAGCTCTGTCACATATACGCTCCCTGGCAAATGAACGACCAGAGAGGTTCTCATGACCACCGTTCTTGATCACATCGCTGCAGGCACCGGTCCGGGACTCGTCCTGATCCACGGCACCGGCGCCGACGCGGCGTCGAACTGGGGAGCTCTCATCGAAGCGGCGAGCGATCGCTACGCGATCGTCGCGCCGAACCTGCCCGGCGCGGGCGGCACTCCCGCGCCGGACGGTCCACTCGATCTCGACGAGCTGGCCGACCAGGTCCTCGCCACCGTCCATACGGCCGGCCTGGAGCGGTTCCACTTGGTCGGGCACTCGCTCGGTGCGGTGATCGCCACCGCCGTCGCGGCGCGCGAACCGGGCGCAGTGACCTCACTGCTGCTGCACGCCGGCTGGGTGACGACCGGGCCCCGGGAGGTGTTCATGGTCGACCTGTGGGCGCGGCTGCTGCGCACCGATCCGGTGCTGCTGGCCCGGCATCTGATCTTGACCGCGACGGGTCCCGGCCTGTTGGGCACGCTCAACGACGAGCAGTTCGCCGAGTTCGCCGCCGGGTTCGCGGCAACGCTCGGCGAGCACATCCTCCCTCAGATCGACTTGGACGGCCGGATCGACCTGCGCGACAGCGTCGGGCGGGTTCTGGCGCCCACGCTGGTGCTCGCCAGCACCGAAGACCAGGTCATCCCAACTCACCACCAGCGAGAGCTGGCGGAGGCGATAGGCGACAGCCGATACCTAGAGGTACCGGGCGGGCACGGGCTGCCGTTCGAGGACCCGGACCGGCTCTTCTCGATAATCACCGACTTCGTCGATGCCCAACAGACGGCACAGCAGAGCGCACGGCGGGCCACGCGCCAGACCGGAGTGCCGGCATGAACGTGCGCGTTGAGGAGATCAGCTTCCGCAGCGAGGGCGTCGACTGCGCCGGCTCCTTGTACGCGCCGGCCGACGCCACCGGCCCGCTGCCCGGCCTGGTGATGGGCAACGGGTTCGCCAACATCCGCCAGATGTACCTGCCCGCCTTCGCCACCGCGTTCGCCGCGGCCGGGATCGCCGTGCTCACCATCGACTACCGCTACCTCGGCGAGTCCGGCGGGCTGCCGCGTCAGCAGGTCCTGCCCGAGGCTCAGTGCGACGACCTGCGCAACGCCCTGACCTGGCTGTCGGAGCGGCCCGAGATCGACGCCGAACGGATCGGCCTGTGGGGCACGTCGTTCGGCGGCGGCCACGTCCTGCGCGTTGCCGCTCTCGACCGCCGGGTCACGGCCGTGGTGGCCCAGGTGCCGGCCATCGGCCTATGGCGATACTTCCGGCGCAGCGAACCGGCCGTACGGGAACGCTTCCTCGCTTCCACCCTCGCCGACCGGCTGGCGTACGCGCGCACCGGTGAGCCCCGCCCGCTCGCCATCACCGCCGATGAGGACACCGAGTCGGTTCTCGGCCCGACCGATCTCGACTGGCATCGGCGCAACGAAAAGGAGCACGAGACGTTCCACAACTGGATCGCCGCGCACTCACTCGACCGGATAGTGCCCTATGACCCGGGCGCGTTCGCCGAGGACATCAGTCCCATCCCGCTGCTTATGATCTTGGCTGAGGCCGACACCACGACCCCGCCCGAGGTCGCCCGGGAGATCTATGACCGGGTACGGAAGCCCAAGCAGCTCCTTGAGCTCAGCGGCGGCCACTACGACGTGTACGACGTGCCGTCCGTACGCGACGCGTGCATCGACGCCACCACCAGGTTCCTGGTCGAGCACCTTTAGGGCCCGCGCAGGCTCTCACTCGACCAGGCCCCGGCGCCGTCACTGGCGTTCGAAAGCCGCGAAACACGCGGAGGCCCCGGCGCCATGAGAACGGCGGCCGGGGCTCTCTGCGTTCGCGTCAGCGGGACATGATCTCGCGCATGAGGCGGGCGGTTTCGCTGGGGGTCTTGCCGACCCGGACACCGACCTTCTCCAGCGCTTCCTTCTTGGCCTCGGCGGTACCGGACGAACCCGACACGATCGCACCGGCATGACCCATGGTCTTGCCCTCCGGCGCGGTGAACCCGGCGACATACCCGACCACCGGCTTGGTCACGTTCGCCTCGATGTAAGCCGCCGCGCGCTCCTCGGCGTCCCCGCCGATCTCCCCGATCATCACGATCGCATCGGTCTCCGGGTCGGCCTGGAACGCCTCCAGCGCATCGATGTGGGTGGTGCCGATCACCGGGTCACCACCGATCCCGATACAGGTCGAAAAACCGATGTCCCGCAGCTCGTACATCATCTGATACGTCAAAGTCCCCGACTTGCTCACCAGCCCGATCCGCCCCGGCGTGGTGATGTCGGCCGGGATGATCCCCGCGTTCGACTTCCCCGGCGAGGCCACCCCCGGGCAGTTCGGGCCGATGATCCGGGTCTTGTTGCCCTTGGCCACCGCATGCGCCCACGCCGCCGTCGAATCATGCACCGGGATCCCCTCGGTGATCACGATGCACAGCCCGATCTCCGCATCGATCGCCTCGATCACCGCGTCCTTGGAGAACTTCGGCGGCACGAACGCCACCGACACATCAGCCCCCGTGGCGGCCATCGCCTCAGCGACCGACCCGAACACCGGCAACTCCCGGCCCTCGTACGCGACCGTCTGCCCCGCCTTACGGGCGTTGACCCCACCCACGACGTTCGTACCCGCCCGCAGCATCCGCGCGGTGTGCTTCGACCCTTCCGAACCGGTCATCCCCTGCACGATGACCCTGCTGTCCTCGGTCAGCCAGACCGCCATCTCACACCCCCGCCGAAGCCAGCTCAGCGGCGCGCCGCGCCGCCTCATCCATCGTCTCGACCTGCTCGATGACCGAGATGGCGGCCTCATTGAGAATCCGGCGGCCCTCCTCGGCGTTGTTGCCGTCCAGCCGCACCACGATCGGACGATCCACCGTCTCGCCCCGATCACCCAGCAGCTTGACCGCCTGCACGATCCCGTTCGCGACCGCATCCCCAGAAGTGATGCCGCCGAACACGTTGATGAACACGCTCTTCACGCTCGGGTCACCCAGCACGATCTCCATACCGTTGGCCATCACCTCCGCCGAGGCACCACCACCGATGTCCAGAAAGTTCGCCGGCTTCTGCCCGCCGTACCGTTCACCGGCGTAGGCGACCACATCCAGGGTCGACATCACCAGACCCGCGCCGTTACCGATGATCCCGACGCTGCCGTCCAGCTTGACGTAGTTCAGGTCCTTGGCCTTGGCCTTGGCCTCCAGCGGATCGGTCGACGCCTTGTCCTCCAGCGCCTCATGCTCGGGCTGACGGAACGCCGCGTTCCCATCCAGGGTGACCTTGCCATCCAGCGCCTTGACCCGACCATCGGCGGTGAGGATCAGCGGATTCACCTCGACCAGCGTGGCGTCCTCATCCACGAACGCCGCCCACAACCGCTCGATGAGCTCCGCGGCCCCCTCCAGCGCCTCGGCCGGCAGCCGCCCGGCGGCCGCGATCTCCCGGGCCTTGACCCGGTCGACACCGGCCAGCGCGTTGATCGGGATCTGCGCGACCGCCTCGGGCTTGGTCGCGGCGACCTCCTCGATCTCCATCCCACCCTCGACCGAACAGATCGACAAGAACGTCCGGTTCGCACGATCGAGCAGGAACGAGAAGTAGAACTCCTGGGCGATGGCGCTCGCCTCTTCGACCAACACCTTGTGGACCGTGTGGCCCTTGATGTCCATGCCGAGAATCTGCCGCGCCTTCTCCTCGGCGTCAGCGGGCGAATCGGCCAGCTTCACACCTCCGGCCTTACCACGGCCGCCGGTCTTCACCTGCGCCTTCACAACGACGCGCGCAGTGCCGGCGGCGGCGAACTCCTCAGCGATCGCCCGAGCCTCCTCCGGCGTCGTAGCGATCTTGCCGGCAGGGACCGGGACGCCGTACTCCGCGAAGAGCTCCTTCGCCTGATGTTCGAACAGGTCCACGGGGGTCCGTCCTTAACGGGATCGACAGGGTTGCGACCGCGTCCAGCGGTCCGCTCCGACCAGGCAGCCTAGTCGCTACGGCTTACACGGCTGACCGCCGGGTCCCAAGGAGCGTTTCGCATCATCGACCGCTTCACGCCCTGAGGGACAAGGATTCCAGCTCGGACCGGACTTCCCCGGACGCGTCACGGTGACGCTCGGGTAATGACTACGTGAACTACAGGTGTTTGCCGGTCTTTGGTGTACTGGGTGCCATGATTTTCGGGAGTCGCCGGTGAGCGGGAACAAGGCACGGGATGTTCGCCGTGTCGCTTCTCTCCTGCTCGTCGCCGCACTCACCGCGACCTGCGCCGCCTCCATCCCGGATGACGGGCGGCCCGACTGGCGCAGTCCGGGTCTCATCGGCAGCGGCGGCTGGCCGTTCTCCCGCTCCGCGGTTCCGCAGGAAGAGGCCGAAGGCGCCTCGTACATCCCGGGCAGCTCCGTTCTCGCCCTTCCCGACGGTAAGGCGCGGCTGATCCCGTTCGGACTGAACGATCCGGTGACGCTGCCACGCGACGACCCGCGCGTGACCGAGGCCGTACGGGCCGACCAGGCGTGGCTCGCGGACGGCATCGTCCCCGGCATGACGTCGGCCGAGCGCGACGCCGCCGGCCGCGCCCTGCTCGACCTGCGCATGCTGACGCTGCCGAACGGCGCGTCGACGGCCTCGTGGTACGGCGCGTGGAACTACATGTGGCCGCGCGACGGCGCGTTCGCCGCAGCGGCGTTCGCGGTCACCGGGCACGGCGACGACGCCCAGCGCGTCCTGTACTTCCTGGCCCGCGCCCAGGACCACGGCGGCCTGTGGGCGGCGCGCTACCAGCCGGACGGTACGGCGGTCGCGGACGGGCGGCAGGTGCAGCTCGACAGCCTCGGCTGGGTGCTGTGGGCGACCTGGTTCCTGCACCAGACGGCGCCGCAGGCGGCCAACCTGGACACGCTGTGGCCGATGGTGCGCCGCGCCGCCGACCGGGCGGCCGACTCCCTGCGCTCCGACGGCCTGCCCCCGCCGTCGCCGGACTACTGGGAGCGCGGCACGTCGCGCGAGCAGGCGCCGCACGTGGCCACTCTCGGCGTGTGCGCGCCGCTGCTGGCCGGCCTGCGCGCCGCCGCGTCGCTCGCGGCCGTACGGGGCGACAACGACGCGGCGCAGCGCTGGAGCCGCGACGCCGACCGTCTGGCGCAGGGCATCGAACGCCGCTTCGGCCCGTACGGCTATCCGCGTTCGCCGATCGCCGGCGGCCTGCTGGACTCGTCGGTGACGTTCCTGGCGCCGCCGTTCGCCCCGGCGTCCCCGTCCGTGCTGGCCGCGGTGACGAGGACGGGCGACCGCCTGCGGCTGCCGACCGGCGGCGTCGTGCCGGGCGAGGGCTACGGCGCGAGCGTCGCGTGGACCCCTGAGACCGGCCTGTTCGCCCTGGCGGCCGCGGCGTCGGGCGACCTCACCGCGGCGAAGGGCTGGCTGGACTGGCTGATCGACAACCGGTCGACGCTGGGGTCGTTCCCGGAGAAGGTCGACGCCCACGGAAACCAGGCCGGCGTCGCCCCGCTGGGCTGGACCTCCGCCCTGGTCGTCCTCGCCCTGACCGCGAACCAGACCGTACTGCCGACCCCTCCGGCCTGAGAGCGTTCAGCTCTCCGCGACGGACTCGCGGGCGTCCTCGCCCACGTTGGCGCGGACCCACTCGACGATCTCCTGGGTCGTGGCGCCCGGGGTGAAGACACGGGCCACGCCGAGCTTCTCGAGTTCGGGGATGTCGGCGTCCGGGATGATGCCGCCCACGAAGACCGGGATGTCGAGCGCGTCGCGTTCTTTCAGCAGGTTGAGAAGGCTGGCGCACAGGGTCATGTGGGCGCCGGACAGGATGGAAAGGCCGATGCCGTCGGCGTCCTCCTGCAGAGCCGCCTCGACGATCTGCTCGGGCGTCTGGTGCAGCCCGGTGTAGATGACCTCCATGCCGGCGTCGCGCAGTGCCCTGGCGACCACCTTCGCGCCTCGGTCATGACCGTCCAGACCGGGCTTGGCGACGACGACGCGGATCGGACCAGCCATTCCTGCCTCCTACCGGGGTGCTCAGCCTCTTCGCAGGGTAGCCGTACCCAGCAAGAGCGCGAGCGGGCGGCCCTCGCCCGGAACGCCCGGCAAGCGGCCGGATCCACTCACGTGTCCGTGTCCTTCGGATGCCGTGGTGAGGCGTAGACGAAGTAGACCGTCCGTCTCGCCTGGTCGACGAGGTAGCGTACGCGCCCGCCGGCGGTCACCTCGTATTCCCGCTGCGGGTACTCGATGCCGCCCAGCGTGGCCGTGGCGAGGCGGCCGCGCAGTCGGTGTTGCCGATCGGGGTCGCGCATCGAGGTCGGGTCGTAACGCAGCGCCTCGTAGCGACGCCGGGTGTTGCCCGCGGCATCGTGACACAGCTCCGCCCAGCCTTTCGCCGCGTCGTTCGTGGCGAAACGGAGACGCCATTCGTCGCCGACCGGTGGCGGCGGGACGTCGTCACCGCGTTTCGGGCTCACGGGGCGGGCACCTCGCCGTGATCCTCATCGGCCAGCGGTGTGGTGAGCCGGGCCGTGAGCTCGGGATCGGCCAGAATCCTGGCGGTGGCCCGCCACTCCACGATCACGCGATGCACGTTGGAGTGGACATCCAGGTCGGCCGCGTCGCGAATGGCGTCCACGAGATCGACGACGAACTCGCGCACCTCCGCAGCCGAAAGGTGCCGCGCCCAGGGGAACACCTGAGGAAGCGCGAGCAGGACCGCGCGAGCACCTTCGTCACTGCTGATCAGCGCGGTGAACAACCGGGTGGTGACGTCGGCGGTCTCTTCCCGCTGCCGGTCGTGATGCTCGGTGGTGAGGTAGAGATCCTCGCCGTCACGTCGCGTGACATGCACGCGCTGAGCACGCTCGACGGCCTCGGCGACCCGTTTGGAGTTCTTCGAGAGTTCGGAGAACGAGACGACAAGAGTGGACACGACCTCACACCAGTTCGGAATATGTTCCGAAGTCAAAGCGCGTCAGAGCAGGCTCGCGAGCAGCCGTTCGCGGAAGGTCTTGACGTCGACGTTCACGGCGACCTTCACCGGAGGCCGGTCGCCGTCGTCGGCGTGCAGGCGGCGGTCCCACAGGGTCGTCCCGCGGGTGTGTTCGCCGCGCAGTTCGACGCGGACCGGACGGGTGGCGTACTCGCCGAGCGCCGGGTCCAGGGCGAGCATGGCGGCGAGGGCGTCGTGGATGACGACGCCGCGCGTGCCCAACTGCCGACGGTAGGCCTCGGCGTAGAAGACCAGGATCCGGGTGGCCAGTCGCGCCCGGTCGGTCTCGCCCGCGGCCAGCCGGTCGAGCCACTCACCGTCGACCACGGTCGCATGGGTGACGTCGAGGGGCACGAGGGTGATCGGCCAGCCGGCCGCGAAGACCAGTTCGGCCGCCTCCGGGTCGTGCCAGATGTTCGCCTCGGCGTGGCCGGTGACGTTGCCCTGGTGGGCGAACGCGCCGCCCATGATCACGACCTCGCGGAACATCCGGGGCAGCGCGGGCTCCAGCAGGAGCGCGATGGCCAGGTTGGTCAGCGGTCCGATCGCCAGGAGGGTCAGCTCGCCGGGGTTCTCGCGCGCCAGCCGGACGATCTGCTCGGGCGCGGAGATCCCGATCGGCCGGCCCTCCGGATCGCCCAGGCCGATCTCGCCGAGCCCGTCGGACCCGTGCACTTCGGCGGCCAGGCTCACCGCCTGGGCCATCGGCCGGGCCGCGCCGACCGCGACCGGCACGTCGCGCACGCCCGCGTCTTCGAGCACCCGCAGGGTGTTGAGCGCTCCGACCTCCGGGGCGACGTTGCCGTGCACCGTACCGGCGGCGACGAGGTCGACCTCACCGGTCTTGATCAGCGGGGCGAGGTACAGCAGGGCGAGTGCGTCGTCGATGCCCGTGTCGCAGTCGAGCAGGATCCGGGGTTTCACCAAGTCTCCTGGGGGTTCACTCGGCCGGGATGATCGTGAAGACCTCGGCCAGGCGGCCCGGGGGCAGGCCGCCCCGCGTGGCGTTGGCGGACAGGAAGCCGCGCAGCATGCCTTCGAGGTCGTCGTTGCCGGCGACCTGGCTGACGTGCGAGCGCAGTGCGGCCAGCTTGCGGTCGAACACGTCGGTGACGTCGACGAGATGGTCCTCCGCCAGGCCGCCGCCGGAGATCCACACCTCGCGGGCGGTCCAGGCCTCCAGGCCCTCGGCCCGCAGCTCGGGGAAGGCGTACGGGTTGCGCGCGTCCGGATAGATCGCGTCGAGCGCCGCCGAGCCGACCGCCCGGTGGTCGGGGTGGCTCGGGGCCATACGCCGGTAGTTGCGCTCCGGGCTCGGCACGATCACGCGGTCGGGCCGTACCTGCCGGACGACCCGGGCGATGTCGCGCCGCAGGTCGAGGGTGGCCTCCACGCGGCCGTCCGGGTACCCGAGGAAGCGGACGTCGGTGACGCCCACGCACTTGGCGGCGGCCAGTTGCTCCGCTCGCCGCAACGGCGCCATCTCCTCGCGCGGCAGGTCGTCGTCGAAGCCGCCCGCGTCACCGTCGGTGATGAGCAGGTAGGTGACCTCGATGCCTGCGTCGGTCCACGTCGCGACGGTGCCCGCCGCGGCGAAGTCGACGTCGTCGGGATGGGCCATCACCACGAGCGCGCGCGTCACATCTTCGATCACCGTCACATCCTAGGACGATCAACGACATTTCGCCCTTTGCGCGCTCTGCCCGTACAGCTCTGGCGTTTTGCGTGGCCACGGGGTATCCCGGACAGATGAAGAAACTGATCGATGCCGTTGACGACGTCGTCGTCGACGCGATGCGCGGCATGGCCGCGGCCCACCCCTCCTTGCGCGTGGACCTGGAGCAGCGCGTGATCGTACGGGCCGACGCCCCGCGTACGGGCAAGGTGGGGCTGGTCTCGGGCGGGGGTTCCGGGCACGAGCCGCTGCACGGAGGGTTCGTGGGGTACGGAATGCTCGACGCGGCGTGTCCGGGCGAGGTGTTCACCTCACCGGTGCCCGACCAGATCCTCGCCGCGACGACCGCCGTCTCCGGCGGTGCGGGCGTCGTGCACATCGTGAAGAACTACACCGGCGACGTGCTCAACTTCCAGATGGCCGCCGAGCTGGCCGAGGACGAGGACATCGAGGTCGTCCCGGTGGTGATCGACGATGACGTCGCCGTACAGGACAGCACGTACACGGCCGGCCGCCGCGGCACCGGCGCCACCGTCTTCGCCGAGAAGATCGCGGGTGCGCTGGCCGAGTCCGGTGGCGCGCTGGCCGACGTCGCCGGCGTGGCCAAGGAGGTCAACGAGCGGAGCCGGTCGTTCGGCGTCGCGCTGACGGCCTGTACGGTCCCGGCCGCCGGGCGGCCGACGTTCGAGCTGGGCGAGGACGAGATCGAGCTGGGCATCGGCATCCACGGCGAACCCGGCCGCGAGCGGACGAAGCTGCGGACCGCCACCGAGATCGTCGACGCCGCGCTGTCGGCGATCGAGGCGGACATGCCGCTGTCCGGGTCCGAGGTGCTCGTCATGGTCAACGGCATGGGTGGGACCCCGCTGATGGAGCTGTACGGCGCGTACGCCGCGGCGGAGAAGTGGCTGGCCGGGCACGGCGCGACCGTCTCCCGCCGGCTGGTGGGCAACTATGTGACGAGCCTGGAGATGGCGGGCTGCATGATCTCGGTGTGCCGGCTCACGCCCCGGCTGACCGAGCTGTGGGACGCGCCGGTCGAGACCCCGGGCCTGCGGTGGGGGCGCTGATGGACGCGTACGCATGGATGATCCGTTTCTCGGAGCTGGTGACCGCCGACGCCGAGCGGCTGACCCGGCTCGACTCGGCGATCGGCGACGGCGACCACGGCTCGAACCTCGACCGCGGCCTGCGCGCCGCCGCCGAAGCCCTGAGCAAGGACCTGCCGCCGGGGAAGGTGCTGATCACCGCCGGGCGGACGCTCGTCTCCAAGACCGGTGGGGCGTCCGGCCCGCTGTACGGCACCGCGCTCCGGCGCGCCGGCAAGGCCCTGGGCGACGCCTCCGAGGTCGGCGCGGCCGAGCTGGGCGCGGCCCTGCGCGCCGCGCTGGAGGGCGTCCAGCAACTGGGCAAGGCCGAGGAGGGCGACAAGACCATGGTCGACGCCCTGGCTCCGGCGGTGGCGGCCTTCGAGGCGGCGGCCGGCGAGGGTCTCGCGGCGGCGGCGCGGGCCGCCCTCGACGCGGCCGAGAAGGGCGCCGAGGCGACCGTGCCGCTCCAGGCGCGCAAGGGCCGGGCCAGCTATCTCGGGCCACGCAGCGTCGGCCACCTGGATCCGGGCGCCGCCTCCACGGTGCTGCTGTTCCGCGCCCTCGCCGACGCCACCGACGGGTGAGGCGCACTCCACGTCGCCGACCGCGGCGGCCGGCCCGCACCGGTGAGGCATCGATCGGGCCGGGCCGCTTCCCGGCCCGATCGACACCCGATTCGACCGGTCTCCCAGACGACGGGCCGACGGCGACGCTCGGCCGTCCGCGCGCCCACGTCAGCGCCGGGGAAGGGGGGCGATCCGTACGGTGATCTCGGGCCGGGCGTGGAAGGGGGCGAGCGCCTCTTCGGTGGCACCGGCGTCGGTGACGAGGGTCCATGGGCGGTCCAGGGCCGTCCACCAGTGGCCGCTGGTCCGGCCGATCTTCGACGCGTCGGCCAGGACGTAGACCTCATCGGCCTGTTCGACCATCAGACGCTTCAGCGCCGCCTGTTCGGCGGTCGTCTCGCAGAGACCCCGATCCGCGGTGACACCGTCGGCGCCGAGGAAGACCGCGTCCGCGGTGACGCCTCGCAGCGTGCTCTCCGCGATCGGGCCGATCAGTCCGAGACTGACGTGGCGGACCGTGCCGCCCAGCACGATCAGTTCGACGCCCTCGCTGTCGGCGAGCGCGTTCAAGCTCGTCAGCCCGCTGGTGATGACGGTTATCCCGCTCCAGGTCGACAGCCGTCCGGCCAGGGCACCGACCGTGGTGCCGGCGTCGAGCAGCAGCATGTGCCCAGGCCGTACGAAGCGTTCGGCCTCCCGGGCGACCGCCGCCTTCTGCGCCTGCGCGAACGTCTCCCGCTCATGCAGGGTCGGCTCGCCGGGCGTGGCCGACAGTGCGCCGCCGTAGGTGCGGACGATCTCGCCCTGGTCGCTGAGCACCGCCAGGTCGCGGCGGATCGTCGACAGCGATACCTCGAACAGCGCGGCCAGTTCGTCGACGCTGGTCGGCCGGGTCCTGAGCAGGTCGCGGATGCGGGTACGGCGCTCGGAGGTCTTCACGACCGTCGATTGTCCCGCTCTCGATCGGGTGCCAGCTCCACCGCCTGCCGGATGGCCTCCAGCATGCTGGCGTGGTCGGCGCGGCCGGTCCCGGCGATGTCGAACGCGGTCCCGTGGTCCACGCTGGTGCGGATCACCGGGAGGCCGACGGTGATGTTGACTCCCGCCTCCAGGCCGAGGACCTTCACCGGCCCGTGCCCCTGATCGTGGTACATCGCCACGACCAGGTCGAAGTCGCCCCGGACGGCACGGAAGAACACCGTGTCGGCCGGCAGCGGGCCATGGGCGTCGATCCCCTCGGCACGCAGCCGCTCGATCGCCGGGACGATCTTGTCTTCTTCCTCGCCCCGGCCGAACAGGCCGTTCTCACCCGCGTGCGGGTTGATCCCGCAGACCGCGATGACCGGCTCGGCGATGCCCGCCTTGACCAGCGTGGCGTGCCCACGGCGGACCGTACGCTCGACCAGCCCGTCGTCGATGCGCTCGACGGCGTCGACCAGGCCGATATGGGTCGTCACGTGGATCACCCGCAGCTTCGGCGCGCTGAGCATCATCGACACTTCTTCGGTGCCGGTGAGCGTGGCGAGCAGTTCGGTGTGGCCGGGGTACCGATGGCCGGCCGCGTGCAGCGCCTCCTTGTTGAGCGGCGCCGTGCAGATCGCGTCGATCCGGTTGTCCACCGCGAGGCTCACGGCCCGCTCGATGAACCGGTAGGCGCCCTCGCCCGCCACCGGGCTCAGCCGCCCGAACAGCAGGTCGTCGGGGATGCAGTCGAGGTCGACGCAGTCGATGACACCGTGGGTGAACGCGGCCTTCTCCGGGGCATCCGTGACGCGCACCTCCACATCGGCGCCCACGATGCCGGCCGCCTTGCGCAGGCGGGCCGCGTCGCCGATGACCAGCGGCCGGCTCGTCGCGTAGACCGTCGATACGGACAGGGCCTTGACGATGATCTCCGGTCCGACGCCGGCGGCGTCGCCCATCGTGATCCCGATGATCGGGCGTCCCATGGTCTTTCCTTTCTGCCGTCTATCGCACCGCGACGGCTGCGTGCGTGAGAACGCGGACGAGCGTTCCCGGGTCGCCGAACGCTCCCGCCTTGGTGACGAACAGGGCCGGATATCCGGGCAGGCGCCCGGCGACGACGCCGGGTTCCAGTTCGCCGTTGACGCGGATCTCGGTGGTGCCCAGCGCGTCGAGCACGGCATGGGCCGTCTCGCCGCCCGTCACCGCCAGGACGGAGAGGTCCCCGGCGACCGTGGCGGTCGCCGCGGCCAGTTCGCGCGCGACGCGGGGGGCGTCGGCGCGGTCCACCGGAGCCTCCGGGTCGGGTGACAGGACGACCCTGCCGCGGGCCAGCGCCTCCCGAACGTCCGCGCCGTCCGCGGGCAGCACGACGGGGATCCAGCCGTCGTCGATGAGAGCCAGACGTTGGGCGCGTGCCTCCTTCGCATGGCTGCCGATGACGGTCAGGGCCGCGCCGTTCCCAGGCCGCCGCCCGGTCTCGCCCGCCGGATCGGCCGGCCGTGCGGTCGTGGCCCGGCCGGCCGCCCTCGCGCTCAGCGCGGTGGCCAGACCGCCGGTGCCCACGAGAAGTATCGGGGTTCCGGCCCGCTCGGCGGCCTCGGCCGCCGCGGCCACGGCGGCCAGATCGGCGTCGGTCTCACCGTCGCACACCACCGCGCCGACGCCCTCCCTCCAGTACTGCGCGAACCGCGCAGCCAGGTCGGGGTCGTGCACCTGCGCCGGTCCGGCCCGTCGTACCGTCAGGCCGGCGGTGGCCAGCACCCTGGCGAGGTCACCGTCGCGGCGGCCCGTCAGCGGCCGGCCGTCGACATGAACGACGCCGTTCCGGGTGGTCCGGCCGGTCGCCGGGAAGGCCGCCGACACCACGGCCAGTGCGGGACGGCGCGACCCGGCGAGGGCGGTCACCGCGGCCCGTACCTCGGCCCCGACATTGCCGCGGAGCAAGGAGTCGATCTTCTTGAAGACACGGGCGCCACCGTCGGAGGCCCGCCGCAGGGCCGCGGTGACGCGCGCGGCGGCGACCTCGGCGGTGGCGTAACGGCTGTCGGTGTCGACCGCGACGACGTCGGCCGCGGGCCAGCCCGCCTCCGCCGCGACCGTTATCGCCACGCTGAAGTGCGCCGTGAACGGGGCCGCGCTGTCCCCCGCGCCGGTCAGGTCGTCCGCGACGATGACCAATCGGGTCATGAGCCCTCCTTCGTCGGAGGGCGTGACCCACGGGGCCGTGCCTTCGATTCCCTCGCTCCGCTCGGTCATGAACCCTCCTTCGTCGGAGTCATGAGCGCGCCTCGGCCTTCTCCTCCGTGATCTCAGCCTCCGCCGCCGGACCGGCGACCCGCCGGGCCCGCCAGGCGGTGACGATCGGGACCAGAATGGCGGTCACCACCACGGACGCGGCGACCAGCACCGTCGCGGGCGCGGCCGCCGCCTTGTACGCGGGGTTCGCGGTCGCCACGATCGCCGGGACCGCCGCGGCGTTCCCCGCGGTGGATGCCGCGGCGAGACCCGCCACGCCGTTTCCACCGGTGACCTTGTCGGCGATGAAGAGGATCGTGCCGCTGACGATCATGACGGCCACGCCGAGGCCGAGGCCGAGCAGCCCCGCGTTCCACACGCTGGACAGGCTGATGCCGGCGCCGAGCGCGAACGAGAAGAACGGGATCATCACGGGAGTCGCCCGGCTCAGGAACTCGCGCATGTCGCGGTCGAGGTTGCCCAGCAGCGCACCGACCAGCAGTGGCAACAGGGCGCCGAGCAGCGTCTGCCAGGGGAAGGCCGACAGGCCCGCGACGCCGAGGGTCACCATCGTCAGGAACGGCCCGCTCTCGATCGACATCAGAGAGTACGCGGCGGCGTCGCGGGATTTGCCGAACTGCCCCATGAGCGCCATGTAGAGGCCGCCGTTCGTGTCGTTGATGGCCGCGACCACGGCGAGCGTCGACACCCCCGCGAACATCCCGGAGCCGACCGGGGCCTCACCGAGGAAATGGCCGAGGACCACGCCGATGATCACGGATGCGGCGATCTTCGAACCGAGCAGCACCCCGCCCTTTTTCAGGATGTACGGCGTGTTGCGCACTTCGATGGTCGCGCCCACGCACACGTAGAACACGGCGAGGATGCTCAACGAGCCGCTGAACAGCGCGCCGGTGAACGAACCGAAGAAGGTGCCGGCGGTCGGGAAGACGGTGTGGACGATCGCTCCCACCAGTAGCGGCACGATCATCATCCCGCCGGGGATGCGGTCCAGCGTCTTCTTGATCGGTACTGCCACGACGTCTCCTGTCTGCCACGGCCACTACGGCGGTCCTCATGCCCGGCCAACAGGCATTCCGGCTCAGAGGTGCTGGGCAGCATAGTGCGCGATGTACGCAATATGTCAATAGTCTGCGCGTTTCGCGCAAGTTTGATCTTAGGCGGCTCTACCAGGCGAGACGCCGCCGCTCTGGCGGAACCGGTCCGGACCACGGGGCGGCGGTACGGACGCTCAACGGCTCCGACCGGTCGGGCCCGCCGACACCGCGCGTCGGCGGGTGCGATGGGCGCCCTGTCGGCCGTGATGAGGGATCATCGTGATGTGAGCAACGTGGGAATCGTCCTTATCTCGCACAGCCGGACCCTGGCCGAGGGCGCCGCCGAACTCGCCCGGCAGATGGGCGTCGGCCAGGTCGCCGTACGTGCCGCCGGGGGCACCGAGGACGGCGGGCTGGGCACGAGCCTGGACCTGGTGGAGGCGGCGGTCCGGGAGGCCGATGAGGGCGCCGGGGTCGTGCTCATCGGCGACCTGGGCAGCTCGGTACTGACGGCCAAGACCCTCCTGGAGGACTGGGAGGACGCCGGGACCGAGGTCGCGCTGGCCGACGCGCCCTTCGTGGAGGGCGCGGTGGCGGCGGCCTCCGCCGCGGCCGGCGGGGCCGATGTCGCCGCCGTGACCAAGGCGGCCCACGAGGCTTGGGAGTTCCGCAAGGCCTGACAAGCTGCCGCGAACTCGCCGACCTCCGCGCGCCTGGAACGTTCACCGTAAAGCACGGCCGCGCCCGTCCCGCGGGGGTTCGTTGTCGCGGCCGGCAGCGCGCTGTCGGCCATAGGCCGTAGGCTTCTTTGAGTGTCCACGCTCGTAAGCCATCCCCTGCTCGACGGTCTCAACGACGCCCAGCGCGCGGCGGTCGTGCACCGAGGCGGCCCCCTGCTGATCGTGGCCGGGGCCGGTTCGGGCAAGACTCGTGTGCTCACCCACCGCATCGCCTACCTCCTCGGCGAGCGCGGCGCGCAGCCCGGTGAGATCCTCGCGATCACCTTCACCAACAAGGCCGCCGGTGAGATGCGCGAGCGCGTCGAGGCCCTCGTCGGCAACCGCGCCCGCGCCATGTGGGTGATGACGTTCCACTCCGCCTGCGTGCGCATCCTGCGCCGCGAGGCGAAGCGGCTGGGCTTCCCGAGCGGGTTCTCCATCTACGACCAGGCCGACTCCCAGCGCCTGATGGCCCTGGTCTGCCGCGAGCTGGACCTGGACCCCAAGCGCTACCCGCCCCGCGGCTTCTCCGCCCAGGTCTCCAACCTCAAGAACGAGCTGATCGACTACGAGACCTTCAAGTCCCAGGCGTCGACCCATCTGGAAAAGACGCTCGCGGAGGCGTACGAGACCTACCAGGCGCGGCTCCAGCAGGCCGGGGCGCTCGACTTCGACGATCTGATCATGACGACCGTCAACCTGCTGCAGGCGTTCCCCGACGTCGCCGAGCACTACCGGCGGCGGTTCCGGCACGTGCTCGTGGACGAGTACCAGGACACCAACCACGCCCAGTACGTCCTGGTCCGCGAGCTGGTCGGGCAGCAGGGCGACGACGATGGGCTCGCCCCAGCCGAGCTGTGCGTGGTCGGCGACGCCGACCAGTCGATCTACGCCTTCCGCGGCGCGACGATCCGCAACATCCTGGAGTTCGAGCGCGACTACCCGGACGCGAACGTCATCCTCCTGGAGCAGAACTACCGCTCGACGCAGACGATCCTGTCCGCGGCCAACGCCGTCATCGAGCGCAACGCCGACCGCAAGCCCAAGCGGCTGTGGTCCGACCAGGGCGACGGGCCCAAGGTCTCCGGGTACGTCGCCGACAACGAGCACGACGAGGCGGCGTTCGTCGCGCAGGAGATCGACCGGCTCAGCGACGACGAGGACGTCAAGCCCGGCGACGTCGCGGTCTTCTACCGCACCAACGCTCAGTCGCGTGTCTTCGAAGAGGTCTTCATCCGCGTCGGCCTGCCGTACAAGGTCGTCGGAGGCGTCCGCTTCTACGAGCGCAAGGAGATCCGCGACCTGCTGGCCTACCTGCGGGTCCTCGCCAACCCCGAAGACACCGTGAGCCTGCGGCGCATCCTCAACGTCCCCAAGCGCGGCATCGGCGACCGGGCCGAGGCCTGCGTCGAGGCGCTGGCCGGCCGCGAGCGCATCTCGTTCTGGCAGGCGCTGCGGCGGGCCGACGAGGCGCCCGCCATCGCCACCCGCTCGCTCAACCAGATCAAGGACTTCGTCGCGCTGCTCGACGAGCTGGGCGAGATGGTGGAGACCTCCACGCCGACCGAGATGGTCGAGGCCATCCTGACCAAGAGCGGTTACCTCGCCGAGCTGGAGGCCTCGCGCGACCCGCAGGACGAGACCCGCATCGAGAACCTCCGCGAGCTCGAGTCGGTGGCGGCCGAGTTCGAGGAGCGCCTGGCGACGGGCGTGCTCGGCGACGACGACGCGCAGGCCGCCGAGCGTCCCGCCGAGGGGCGGCTGGTGGAGTTCCTGGAGCAGGTCGCGCTCGTCGCGGACGCCGACCAGATCCCCGGCGGCAACAACGGCGTCGTGCCCCCCGGCGAGCGGGCGAACGAGGGCGTCGTGACGCTGATGACCCTGCACACCGCGAAGGGCCTGGAGTTCCCCGTGGTGTTCCTCACCGGCATGGAGGACGGCGTCTTCCCGCACCTGCGCTCGCTCGGCGATCCCAAGCAGCTGGAGGAGGAGCGGCGGCTCGCGTACGTCGGCATCACCCGCGCCCGCCGCCGGCTCTACGTCTCCCGTGCGACGATGCGCAGCTCGTGGGGCGCGCCGTCCTACAACCCCGCGTCACGTTTCCTCACCGAGATCCCCGAGACGCTGGTCGAGTGGGAGCGCTCGGAGAGTTCGGGCGCCCCGGCGATGGCGTCGGTCGCCCAGCGGCCCGGCGTGCGCTCGCCCGGCAACCGCGCGGTGCCCGCCCTGGCGACCGGCGACCGCGTCGTTCACGACGCGTTCGGGCTCGGCACCGTCGTGACCGTGGACGGAGCGGGCGAGAAGGCCGCCGCCACGGTTGACTTCGGCGGTGACTATGGTGTCAAGCGCTTCGTTCTTCGTTACGCGCCGATCCAGAAGCTCTGACCAGGTTGCATGGTTCGGGTGGCCGAAAGCGGGCGTCGACATGTTCCCGGTGGCCCTGCATGATGCACGTGGGAGCATCCTGCGGCTCTGTATGGGAGGAAAATGGGGCGGTTCGTGCGGCGTTTTCTCGCCGCGATCGTCTTCACCGTGACCACCGTCTGGTTCGCTTCATCGGCTTGGGCCGCTGAAGCGCGTACGGTCACGCCTCTGACCGCCTGGGCGACCACGTCGTCTCCCGGCACCGTTCCCGCCTACCGCGCGGCGGCAGCCTCGCCGCGCCTGGTCGTCTGCCGTCCGGGCGGCTCGCTGACCGGCCTGGCCCGCGAGCTCGCGTCCGAGTGCCGCTACCACGAGATCCAGGCCGCCGTCGACGCCGTACGCGCGCCCGGCACGACGATCTACGTGCTGCCCGGCACCTACCACGAGCCGTCCGCGCTCGGTAAGCCGAAGGGCCGGTGCGCATCGCTGGACGACGCCACGCCCCTGTCGTACGACGACCAGCAGTCCTGCCCCCACCTGCAGAGCCTGATCAGCGTCACCGGCCAGACCGGCCTGCAGATCGAGGGCGTCGGCGGCCCGGTGATCATTGAAGGCAAGAAACAGGTCGGCATCCGCGCCGACCGGGCGAACGGCTTCTACCTGCGCGGCGTGACCGTCCGCGGCTTCACCGAAGACGGGGTGAGCGTCGGCGAGACCGACGGGTTCGCCCTCGACCACGTCACCGGCCTGGCCAACGGCGGGCACGGGCTCGCGGCCTACACCTCCGACCACGGCCTGATCACCGACTGCTCGGCCTCGGGCAACGGCGACGCCGGCATCGCCACGGCCTCGGCCTCCGACCAGCGGGGCGGCCGGCTGTCCATCGAGATCCGGCGCTGCACGTCGTACGGCAACCTGATCGGCTACTCCGGCACGGCCGGCGACTCGGTGTACGTCCACGACAACGTCTTCAACGGCAACTCCACCGGCGCGATGCTGGACAGCAGCGTGCAGGCGGCCGGCATGCCGCAGAACCACGCGATGTTCGTGGCCAACCGGGTCTTCGACAACAACGCGAACTTCTACCACGACTGCGACAAGCTGTGCCCTCGCCGCGCGGTGCCGGTGGGCACGGGCATGCTGCTCGCGGGCGGCGACGAGAACACCTACGCGAGCAACATGGTCTACGACAACTGGCGATACGGCTTCGCCCAGTACTGGATCCCGGCGAGCCGCCGGGGCGAGACCGACCCCGCCAAGGCGCGCGACACGTCCCACGGCAACCGCTACGTCGGCAACCTCATGGGCGTCACCCCGGAGGGCACCGCGGCCCCGAACGGCGTCGATTTCTGGTGGGACGAGGAGGGCGACCGCAACTGCTGGCAGAGCAACGCCTCGTCGCAGGGCTACCCGCGCAGCGACCCGGCCGTCCTGCCCTCCTGCGACCACCCGTCGGCGAGCGGCCCGTACGCCCAGCAGGGCAACCCGGCCAAGATCGCCGTCGTGACGGCCTGCGCGGCGTACGAGCCGGGCCGGCCGACCCCGAAGGGCTGCGACTGGCTGGCGACCCCTCGCCGCCCCGTCGCCTGATCCGCACGGCCGGTCACCGGCGGCTCTCAGCCGATCGTCACGACCACTGACGTACCGTGACCCGGCGGGCTGGTGATCTTGATGGTGCCGCCGAGTGCCTCGACACGGTCCCGGAGACCGGTGAGGCCGGAGCCCCGGCCGGGGTCGGCGCCTCCGACACCGTCGTCGCGGACCGTCAGGCGGACCCGGGTGTCCTCTTTCTCGAGGTCGACGCTCGCCATCGACGCGTTCGCGTGTTTCAGCACGTTCGTCAGTGCTTCGGACACGACGTAGTACAGGCTCACCTCGATCTCCTCGTCGAGCCGCCGGCCGGCGTCGATGTTGAGCTCGACGGGCACCGGGGACCGGGCCACCAGCTGTGCGAGCGCCGCGTCCAGGCCCCGTACCGCCAGCGCCGGTGGACGCAACCCCACGGACAGTTCGCGGAGTTCGTCGACGGTGCCCGTCAGGTCCTGGACGGCCTCGGACAGCCGCTGCCGGAGTTCGCGGTGTTCGGGCGGCACGGTCTCCTCGGCCTCGCGGAGCCGGAGTGCGAGGGAGATCAGTCGCTGTTGTGCCCCGTCGTGCAGGTCGCGCTCGATGCGGCGTCGTGTGGCGTCGGCGCCGGTGACGAGGCGGGCGCGGGAGGTGATGAGCTCGCAGCGGGTCTTGGCCTGGATGATCGCGCAGTTCAGGAGCTCGACGAACTTGCCCATGCGCTCCTCGACGTCGCACTTGGGCGGATCCGTGCCGAGGTACAGGGCCGTCATCGTGCCCCAGAGATCGTCGTCGACGATGACGGGGCAGGCCACGGCATGACCGATCCGGTGCGCTCTGTGCCAGCCGCCGATGTCGCTGCGGATCGTCGCGCTCGCGCGGCTGCACGGCTTGTGTCCTCGCAGCACGGCCGCCGACGGGGTGTCGTCACCGAGCGTCCAGCGCCCGCCGAAGGGCGGCCCGATGTCCGGCGTCCCCGGAGCGCGCCAGAAGGCCATGATCGACATCGTCCGGTCACCCTCGTACCGGTTGATCGCGGTGTAGTCGGCCTTGATCAGGCCACCGAGAGCACACGCGGCCGCGTTGAAGATCACCGATGGCGAGGACCCCCGCGCCACCAGCATCGCGACCTGCTGGAGTGCGCCGCGTTCTTCGGCGAGCCGTCGCATCTCGCCGCAGTCGGAGTGGTCGGCGACGTTCAGGCGGTTTCGCAGGGCTCGCAGGCGACGGGTCAGCGGCCCGTGCGCCCTGGTCGCCCCCGTCGGGGCCCCGGCCTGGGTATCCATCGCCGCCCCTCTGCCGTCCGTGCTGGTTCGGACCCGCGATTGGCCTCACTCTAGGAACGATGTCGCTGTGTCGACAAGTCGGACACCGTGAGTGATCGCCCCAGGTGATGGCGCCCGTGGTCGGTATCACGCCCCGGCCGCCACCTCCTCCCGGCGGGAACGTCGGTGTACCGCGGGCGCGGTACCCGAGGTGACGCGGTCGGCTGACGTGCCGCCGGGGACCGGCGTTTACGGTGTGCTCGGAGCCCGGCTGGGGTGCGTACGGTGAGGTGGTGAGCGTGGGAGGCAACCAGGCGTGGTGGCGACGGTATCCCCGGGTCGTCGACGCGGCGGTGGTGCTCGTGACGCTGTTGCTGACGCTGGGCATGATGCGCTTCGCCGGCCGTCCGCCGACCAGGCGGGTGCTGAATCCGGTGGACTACGGGTACGCGGTGGCGGCCTGTGCCGTACTGCTCATGCGGCGGCGGTGGCCGGTGGGCGTGCTGGTCGTCACCGTCCTGCTGGCGATGGGGCACGGGGTGATCCTGCTCGCGGTGGAGCACGGCGCGATGCGGGAGCACGGGCCGCAGTTCCTGCCCGGGCAGGTCGCCCTGTACGGGGTCGCGGCGGCGCGGGGCGGCCGGGCGGGCCTGGTGGCGGGCGCCGCGCTGCTGGCGGCGGCCGGGACCACGCAGATGGTCGTGGCTCCCGGAGAGCTCTCGCTGGGAGTGGTCGCCCTGGTCACCTCGACCGGCCTGGCGGTGGCCGCGGGTGCGGGCGTACGGACCCAGCGGGCGTACGTGGCGACGCTGGAGGAGCGGGCCGTACGGGCGGAGCGGGCCCGGCGGGAGGAGGCCGCCCGGCTGGTCGGCGAGGAGCGGGTGCGGATCGCCCGTGAGCTGCACGACGTGGTCGCCCACCAGCTGACGCTGATCAACGCGCAGGCGGGGGTGGCGCTCTACCTGCACGAGGGCGGGCAGAGCGAGCCGGCCCGGCTGGCCGAGACACTGTCCCATGTGAAGGACGACTCCAAGCAGGCGCTGGCGGAGCTGCGGTCCATCGTGGGCCTGCTGGGGGCTCCGGAGGTCCTCCGCGAGCCCGTACCGGGCCTGGACCGGTTGGACGACCTCGCCGCCTCGTTCGCCCGCGCCGGCCTGACGGTGGAGGTCCGGCGGCAGGGGGAGGCACGGGCGGTGCCCTCGGCCGTGGACGTGTCGGGGTACCGGATCGTCCAGGAGGCGCTGACCAACGTCAGCAAGCACGCCGCGACCGCGACCGCCCGGGTGAGCCTCGACTACGCCCCTGACACCTTGAAGATCGTTATCGCGGACGACGGGGCCGGGCGGGGCCCCGGCGGTGGCTCGGGCCGGGGGCTGATCGGGATGCGGGAACGCGCCGCCGCGGTGGGTGGCGAGGTCACCGCCGGGCACCGGCCGGGCGGCGGGTTCCTGGTGGAGGCGGCTCTTCCGCTGGGAGACCAATGATCAGGATGCTGCTGGCCGACGACCAGGCACTGCTCCGCAAGACGCTGCGAATGCTGCTGGACGCCGATCCGGACCTGGAGGTGACCGGCGAGGCCTCCGACGGCGTGGAGGCCGTGGCCCTGGCGGCCGAGCAGCGGCCCGATCTGGTGCTGATGGACATCCGGATGCCCCGCCTGGACGGGCTGGAGGCCACCAGGCGGATCAAACGGGACCGGCCCGAGGTCAAGATCTTGATCCTGACCACGTTCGAGGTCGACGAGTACGTGTTCGAGGCGCTGCGCGTCGGCGCGGCCGGCTTCCTGGGCAAGGGCGCCGATCCGGCCGAGCTGCTGGCGGCCATCAAGACCGTGGCGGCCGGCGAGGCGCTGCTGTCGCCGGCGGCGACCAAGGCGCTGATCACCCGGTTCCGGGACCAGGCGGAGTGGCCGTCCGACCCCGAGCGGCTGGAGGCGCTGACGCCACGCGAGCGGGAGGTGCTCACCCTCGTGGCCGGCGGGCTGTCCAACGACGAGATCTCCGCGCGCCTGCACCTGAGCCCGCACACCGTCAAGACCCACATCAACCGGACCATGGCGAAGCTCGGCGTCAGCGACCGCGCCCAGCTGGTGATCATCGCGTACGAGAGCGGCCTGGTCAGGCCGGGCGGCCCGCGTCCCCGGTAGGGCCGGTCCCCGCCTCCGGTTCGAACCCGCCCGCTACGCGTGTGGACGTCGAGACGGGGCCGGCCCCTACCGCAGGTGCGGTACGCGCGAATGCCGCGCCGCTCCGATGCGGCCGGGCCCGGTCGCGGACCAGGGTTGGAGGAACCTGTCGTCTCCCTGGTGAATCGAGTCCATGTCCTGGCTTTCCAAGATCAGCTTGGCGCACCGCAAGCTGGTTCTTCTGATCACCATCGGGGTCATCGCGCTCGGCGCCTACCTGATCCCGATGCTCAAGCAGCAGCTGCTGCCGAGCCTGTCCTTTCCGGCGATCGCGGTGACCGCGACCTATCCGGGCGCGTCCCCCCAGGTGGTCGAGGACCAGGTCGTGAAGCCGATCGAGGACGCGGTCAAGGGGACCGACGGCCTGGAGACGATGACCTCGACCTCCCGCCAGGGCAGCGCGACCGTGCAGTTGCGGTTCGCCTTCGGGACCGACACCCAGGACCGGTCCACGCGGATCCAGCAGGACCTGAACAAGATCTCCCAGCGGCTGCCCGACGACGTCGATCCGCAGGTGATGACCGGCTCGACCGACGACCTGCCGACGCTGACGCTGGCCGCCACGTCGCGCGATGACCCGCGTGTGCTGGCCGACAAGCTCACCGACCAGGTGGTGCCCGAGCTGGAGGCCGTCGACGGCGTCAACGAGGCCGCGGTGTCGGGGGAACGCGCCCGGGTCGTCCGGGTCGTCCCCGACCAGGCGAAGCTGAAGCGTCACGGCCTGACCATGGCGGCGGTCACCACCGCGCTGCAGACGGCCGGGATCACCGCGCCGGGCGGATCGGTGGATGCGAACGGCAAGAGTGTCAGCGTCCAGATCGGCGGCCCGATCACCTCCGTCTCCCAGCTCGAGCAGCTGTGGCTGACGCCTTCGGCCGCGGCGTCCCCGTCCGGCGGCGCCCGGTCGAGCGCCGCTCGCGGCGGCGTCCCCGGCGCGGCCGCGGCGGGCGCGGCCGGAGGCGCGGCGCGGCTCGGTCAGGTCGCGTCGGTCCAGGTCACCGACGCGGCGGCGACATCGCTGACCCGTACGGACGGCAGGGAGAGCCTGGGCGTCGCGATCACCCTCGACCCCGAGGGCAGCGCCTCCTCGGTCTCGGACGACGTCCGCAGGCTGCTGCCCGGCCTGGAGCGCGAACTCGGCGACGGCGCCAGGCTCACCGTCGTGTCCGACAGCGGCCCCGCCGTCAGCGAGGCGGTCTCGGGCCTGCTGGAAGAGGGGCTGCTCGGCCTGGTGATGGCGATCGTGGTGATCGTGCTGTTCCTGCGGTCGGCCCGGTCGACGCTGGTCACCGCGATCTCGATTCCGCTGTCCGTGGTGATCGCGCTGATCGCCCTCAAGGCCGGCGGCTACTCGCTCAACATGCTCACGCTCGGCGCGCTCACCATCGCGGTCGGGCGGGTGGTCGACGACTCCATCGTCGTGCTGGAGAACATCAAACGCCACCTCGGGTACGGCGAGGACAAGGCGACCGCCGTCCGTACGGCCGTGCGTGAGGTGGCCGGGGCCGTCACCGCCTCCACCCTCACCACCATCGCGGTGTTCCTGCCGATCGCCCTGGTCACCGGGATGGTCGGGCAGCTGTTCGGCCCGTTCTCCATCACCGTGACGGTCGCGATGCTGGCCTCCCTGGTCGTCGCGCTCACCGTGATCCCGATCCTGGCGTACTGGTTCCTCAAGACGCCCGCCACCGGCGCCGACCCCGAAGAGTTCCGCCGCCGGGTCGAGGAGGAGGAACGCCACGGACCGCTGCAGCGCGCGTACGTGCCGGTCATCTCCTTCGCCACCCGGCACCGCAAGAGCGTGCCGGCCGGGGCCGTGGTCATCCTCATCGGCACCTTCGCCCTGGCCGGCGGCCTGAAGACCAGCTTCCTGGGCGACTCGGGCACCCAGGCGCTCAGCATCACCCAGAAGCTGCCCGCCGGCAGCAGCCTGGCCGCCACCGACGCGGCGGCCAAGAAGGTCGAGGGCGTGCTGGCCGCCACCGGCGGCGTGGCGTCCTACCAGGTCACCATCGGCTCTCCCGGCGGCCTCATGGGCGCCGGCCGGGGCGCGAACAGCGCCTCGTACACCGTCTCCCTCAAGGACGGCGCCGACGCCGACACGGTCAAGAACACCCTCAGCGGCAGGCTGGACGGCCTCGCCGGCGCGGGCGAGCTGACCGTCGCCGCCGACAGCGGCTTCGGGGCCTCCAACGACATCCAGGTGCAGGTGCACGGCACCGACGACACCGCCCTCACCGCCGCGACCAGGCAGATCGAGCAGGCCCTCAAGGGCGTGTCCCAGGTCACCGACGTCACCAGCGACCTCAGCGAGAGCGCGCCGCAGATCGTCGTCCACGCCGACGGTAAGAAGGCCGTCGCCGCGGGCCTGACCGACACGACACTGGCCGCGGCGGTGACCGAGGCCACGCAGGGGCAGACCGTCACCACCGTGAGCCTGGACGGCGAGGACACCGACGTCGTCCTGCGCAGCACCGGCGACGCCCCGCACAACGCCGCCGACCTGAAGAACCTCAAGATCGGCACCGCCACCGGCCGGACGGTCAGGCTCGGCGACGTCGCCACCGTCACCCAGCAGAACGGCCCGGTCGAGCGTGCCCGCGTGGACGGCGACCGCACCATCACCGTCACCGCGACGCCCGTCGGCGACGACACGGGCGCGGCCAACCGGGCCGTCACCACCGCCCTGGACAAGCTCCGGCTGCCCGCGGGCGCCGACTACTCCCTCGGCGGCATCACCAGCGACCAGAACGAGGCCTTCAAACAGCTCGGACTCGCCATCGTCGCCGCCATCGTGATCGTCTTCCTGCTGCTGGTGGCCACCTTCGGCAGCATCCGGCAGACCCTGGTGCTACTGGTCTCGATCCCCTTCGCGGCGACCGGCGCGCTCCTGCTGCTGCGCGTCACTGGCGTCCCCCTCGGTGTCGCCGCCATGGTCGGCCTGCTGATGCTCATCGGCATCGTCGTCACCAACGCCATCGTCCTGGTCGACCTCATCAACCAGTACCGCAAGACCGGGATGTCGATCACCGAGGCCGTCACCGAGGGCGGGCGGCGCCGCCTGCGGCCCATCCTGATGACCGCCCTGGCCACCGTCTTCGCGCTGCTCCCCATGGCCCTCGGCGTCACCGACTCCGGCGGCTTCATCTCCCAGCCGCTCGCGGTCGTCGTCATCGGCGGGCTGGTGAGTTCGACCGTGCTCAGCCTCATCCTCATCCCGACCCTCTACACCATGGTCGAGACCCGCCGGGAGCGCCGCCACGCCAGGAAGAACCGCCTCGACCAGGCACCCCGGCACCGGACGAAGGAGCCGGCCCTGCCGTAACACACCGCGCTTTGTCAGGCCGCGGGGGCGGGCTTCAGGACGAAGCCCGCCACCCCCTGGTGCACGGCCCCTCCCTCGATCTCGAAGTTGCCCTGAATCTTGTAGGCGCCGTGGACCCAGTAAAAGCCGGTCCACGCGGGGTCGCCCGCCGAGATTCCGACCGACAGGCCGCCGCATTTCCGGCCGTTCGGCTCCTCGCCCTGTTCCAGCTTTTCGAAGCAACTCGTCCAGACCGTGAACATCGCACCGTTGTCCGCATGGGACGGGTCGTACGGCTGCCCTTGCCCGTCCTGGGGAACGATGGCCTCGTCCAGGGTCGCCAGGATGTACACCTTTTTGCCATTGTTGTCTTCGAGGAACTTCTGGAACTTCGTGCCGGGTCCGAAGTTCGCGATCGGCTCTCGGTAGGAGGGTCTCGCCGGAGCCGTCACCACCGTCTTCGTGGCGGACGGCTCCGGCGATCCCTTGCCGGTCGGCCGCAGTGCGAACAGGGCCACGATGACGACGGCGACCGCCGCCACCACGGAAATCGGGACGAGCATCGCCGGCCTGCGACCGGTCCGGGGAGCCGGCGGCCGTGCGGCCTGGGCCGGGAGGAACGAGGCCGCCCCGGCCGGCGCCGTCATCGCGCCGAGGAGCGCGCCCGCGTCGGGCCGGGCTTCGGCGGCCGGTGCGAGCGCGGCCGACAGGACGGGGCGCAGCTCGTCCGGCACGCCGTCGAGGTCGGCCGCTCCCCGGTAGGTCCGCAGGGCGACCGCCTGCATACCGCCCCCGCCGAAGGTCGGTCTTCCGGTCGCCGCGTAGGCGATGGTCGCGCCCCAGGCGAAGACGTCGGCGGCCGGACCCGCCGATGCGCCGTCGAGTACCTCCGGCGCCATGTAGCCGAGTGTTCCGATGGCGCCGCCTTCTCGCGTGATGCGGGTCGCGTCGTACTCCTGGGCGATGCCGAAGTCGATCACCACGGGGTCGTCGCCGACCACCATCACGTTGGACGGCTTGAGGTCACGATGGACGTGACCGGCGGCATGGATGGCGACCAGGGCCTCGGCGACGCCGCGCGCCGTTCGCCACAGCCTGTCCCCCCGCAACGGGCCGTCGGTCTTGACGACGTCGTACAGGGTCCGGCCCTGAACATAGCCGGTGACCAGGTAGGGCGGAACGGCGTCCAGATCCGCGTCGATGAGTCGCGCCACCCGGGGACTGCTAATGCGCCGCATCGCCGCCACTTCGCGCCGAAGCCGTTCTCGCATGGCGTCGTCATAGGAGATGGAAGGGTGCAGTTGCTTGAGCGCGACAGTACGTCCTTCGGGGTCGAGAGCGAGAAAGACCAGGCCCATCCCGCCGGCCGCCAGATAGGACTGCGGACGGTACTTGCCGATGGTCTCCGGCCACTCTTCGCCTGCCAATTCACCGCTCCCCGACTGGACGCCGCGACTATATTGATCGCCGACCGGACCGGGCGCAACGCGATCTTCCCGGTAACGCCTGTGGTGGAGGCCGAGTGCCCCCGTTCCGACCGGCCGTCGCGGCCACCGTGGTCGCGTGCGCCTGCCTGCCGGCCGCCTGCGGATCCGACGACGAGAGCGAAAAGCCGGTTCCTTCCGCCTCCGCGCGGTCGACCGCCGCGTCCCCGGCCGCCACCTCTCCGGCCGCCGCGGCATCGCCCGCCTGCCCGTCGCGCGCCCAGATCGCCGACGCCGTCTCGGCGGCGGACCATTCCACCGGGGTCATCGTCTCCACGAAGATCGTGTGCCAGGACGGCTGGGCGACCGCTCCCATGCGGTATCCGGGGTCCGACCCCTCGCGCGTCGTGGTCCGCGTACAGGGCGGCGAAGTGCGCCTCGTGACCTACGGCACCGACGGCCTGTGCGAGAGCCCGAAGATGAAGAAGGCGCCCGCCGAGATCAAGAAGGCCCTGGGCGTCTACTGCTGAGCGCGCTCAGACGAGGCGCCGGGCGGCGGCCCAGCGAGAGAGTTCGTGGCGGTTGGAGAGCTGGAGTTTGCGCAGCACGCTGCTCACGTGGGTCTCGACGGTCTTGACCGAGATGAACAGCTCCTTGGCGATCTCCTTGTACGCGTAGCCGCGGGCGATCAGGCGCAGGACCTCGCGTTCGCGCTGGGTGAGCTGGTCGAGTTCGGGGTCGATGGCCGGCACGTCGGCGGCGGCGAAGGCGTCCAGGACGAAGCCCGCCAGCCTCGGGGAGAACACCGCGTCGCCCTCCGCCACCCGCTCGATCGCCTGGGTCAGCTCTCCACCGGAGATCGTCTTGGTGACATAGCCGCGGGCGCCGCCGCGTACGACGCCGATGACGTCCTCGGCGGCGTCGGACACCGACAGCGCCAGGAACCGCGTCTCCGACGGCAGCACGCGCCGCAGCACCTCGACGCCACCGCCGCCGGGCAGGTGAACGTCCAGCAGGACCACGTCCGGCCCCGCCGTCTTGATCACTTCGACCGCCTCGTCGACGTCACCGGCCTCGCCGACGATCTCCACGGAGTCGCCCAGCTCAGCCTTCACGCCACTGCGGAACATCTGATGGTCATCGACCAGTACCACGCGCGTCATCGGGTCTCTCGCCTCACTTGGAATCACGCCGCATTTCCAGTCGTACCTCCGTGCCCTCGCCCGGGGCCGTACGGATCTCGGCCTTGCCGCCGTTGCGTTCCATCCGCCCGATGATGGACTCTCTCAGGCCCATGCGGTCGTGCGGGATTGCGTCGAGGTCGAAGCCGCGGCCCCGGTCCCGTACGAAGATCGACACGTCGTCGCCGACCACCTCGGCGTAGACCGACACCGACGACGTACGGGCCTGGTCGCCCGGCTCTCCGTCGGCGTACTTGGCGGCGTTGACCATGGCCTCGCGTGCCGCCTGGAGCATCGCGCCGAGGCGTTCGTCCAGCGGGCAGTCGCCCACGCAGACCACCTCGATCGGCATGCCGTGGTGGTCCTCGACCTCGGCGGCGGCCTTGCGCACGGCGGCGGCCAGGTCCTGTTCGGCGTCCGCCTTCGGCTCGTACAGCCAGGCGCGCAGGTCGCGTTCCTGCGCCCGCGCCAGCCGCTGCACCTCCCGCGGGTCGTACGCGCTGCGCTGAATCAGCGTGAGGGTGTGCAGGACGGAGTCGTGTACGTGCGCGGCGACCTCGGCACGCTCCTGCGAACGGATCCGTTCGCGGCGCTCGGTGTCCAGGTCACGCCACATCCGCAGCAGCCACGGCGCGACGACGACCGCGACGCCGGCCAGGACCACGGTGGAGCCGAGCAGCACCTGCCCGGCCTGGCCGGGATGAATCTGCTGGGCGAGGAACGCGACGAGCCCGGCGACGACGAGCAGCGTGCCGATGATGCTGCGCAGCCACATCGCCTGCGAACTGCGGACCCAGCGGCGCCGGCGTTCCGGATCGGCCTGCTGCCAGATGACCCCGACGCCGATGCCGCCCGCCACGATCGGCCACATGGCCCAGTTCAGCGCGCCCGCGCCCCAGGTGAACAGGCACAGCCCCCCGACCAGGGCCGCGTACGCGAAGAGCTGCCCGATGTTGCGGGGACCCGCCGGCTCGTCGCGCTGCGGGACCAGCAGCCAGAGCGCGACGTACGCGACGACGCCCACGCCGGCCGCCAGCAGCACGGCGAACGCCACGCGTACGACGATCACCTCCAGGCCGAGATGTTCGGCCAGCCCGGAGCACACGCCGCCGACGAGCCGTCGGCCGGCTCGTCGTTCGAGGCGGGCGGGGGCCTGCTGCGCGGTCTCCCCGCCGGGTGTTTCGGGCACAAAAGAGATGGTCACACGTTCCGGTCCTTCTCGCATCGGGGAGGGCCCTGGGAGATCCCGGAGGCCCTCAGGGATGAGTCAGGGTCCTCCCGGATGGTGACCGTGACAGCGTCGCGAGACGATATAACGCATGAACGAGGACAGCGCCGACACGCCCGGCTCCCCGCGGCGGCTTCTCCGCTCCCAGGAGGGCCGTCTGATCACGGGAGTGTGCGCGGGCCTCGCTCGTTATACGAACATCGACGCCATCGTGTTCCGGGTCGGGTTCGCCCTGCTGGTCATCACCACCGGCGTCGGCATCCTGCTCTACATCGCGGCCTTCCTGCTCATGGGTGCGCCCGACGGCGGGCCCTCGTGGGTCGAGCGCACCGGTAAGCGCCTGTTCGACGGCGACACCGCACTGGCGCTGCTCGGCGCGGCGCTGGGCGCCGGGATGCTGCTCGGCGTCGCCAACAACTGGGGGTCGGGCGAGGCGCTGTGCGTCGTCGTGGTGTTCGGCCTGGCGCTGCTCGTGGCCCGGTCGCGCGGGGTCGATCTCGCCCAGACCGCGCGGAGCCTGCCGGACCGGATCAAGGGCCACCCGCTGGACTCGTGGACGCCGCCCCCTCCGCCTCCGCCCGCGTACCCGCTGTCGGACGGCATGGTCGATCTCGCCCGCCTCGGCCGCCGCACCGACGGTTACGCGGCCGGCCCGTACGCTCCGCCGGCCCCGGAGAACACCACCCAGCCGCTCGGCACCGGCCCGGGTCCCCACCCGGCCGGCCCGTACGCCCCGGGCAGCCCCCCGCCGCCTCCCGCCCCACGGCCCCCGCACCGGCCGTCGTACCTGACGGGGCTCACCCTGCTGACCGCCGTACTGGTCGGCGCGGCGCTCTACGCCGAATTCGGCCACCGCGCGAACTTCAGCGGCCTTCAGATCGTCATAGCCGGGGCGCTCGTCGTCGTCGCCGTCGGCCTCCTCCTCGGTGCCTGGTTCGGCCGGGTCCGCAAGCTCGTCCTCGTTGGAGCGGTCATGTCTTTCGCCCTCGCATCAACCTCGATCGCCGGCAACCCGGCGGTCGCCCGCCGGACCCACCACACGATGTGGCGCCCGGCCGGCACGGCCCAGGCCGAGCAGACCCACAAGGTCTTCGTCGGCCAGGGTGTCGTCGACCTGACGGACGTGCCCCTCGCGCCGGGCCAACGGCTGCAGGTCAACGCCGAGGTGACGCTCGGCGTGCTGGCGGTCAAGGTGCCGAGCACCGCCCGCGTGGAGGTGGACGGCCACGCCTACCTGGGCGACATCACGATCGACCACCAGGTGACCAGCGGCCCGGGTGCCCGCGTCCGCCGCGTGCTGACCCCGGAGGGCGGCACTTCCGCGACGGCGACGATCGCGCTGCGCATTCGCAGCAAGGTCGGCGACATGGAGGTCACGCGTGTTCCGGCATAGGTTCGACCCGGCCTCGCTGGTCGCGGGCGTCCTGTTCCTGACGATCGCGGGCCGCTACCTGGTCGAGGGTCTCGGCGGCCGCACCGTGTCGTTCCCCTGGGCGGCGCCGTTCGTGCTCGCGGCCGTCGTCCTGATCGCCATCCTGCGCGTGATCTTCCGCTCCCGCCGCCGCGAACAGTGACCCTCGCTCGCCGCTACATCAGGGTGTTTCCCCGGCGCGGACAGGCGCCGCCCCCTCCACCCGGGAGCGGGCGAGGGGTCGTAAGGGTCAGGGGAACGTTCAGCCGCCGTTGTCGATGACGTCGACCTCGACGCAGTTGCCGCCGCTCTCCGAACTGCGCGCCGACTTCCGCCAGTCGAGAGTTGTCACGTCCATTTCTCCTTAATCACCTTTTTGATCAGCTCGTCGGGGAAACCTGTGGCATGTCGCGTCTTATCGGGGCCCGGAGCAGGTGTGCACACGCTGGGGCAGAGTGTCTACAGTTTGCGTTGTGACGAGTCGAGCGGTGGCGCTGCGCGACGGCGTGGTGGACAAACTTCGGGAGTCGATCCTGCGCGGCGATCGAGCCCCAGGAGACGTGCTGGCGGAGACCGAGATCGCGGCGCGTCTAGGGGTTAGTCGCGGCCCGGTGCGGGAAGCGCTGGCGGTCTTGGAGCGCGAGGGGCTAGTGGTGTCCCCGCCCAACCGGCGCGCCCGGGTGGTCGAGCTGGGACTGCGGGATATCGAAGAGATCTACAGTATGCGCAGATCGTTGGAGCAACTGGCCGCGCAGCGCGCGGTCCGCAACATCACCGACGGCGACCTCAGCGGCATGCGCGCGACGCTCCGCGATATGGCGGCGGCGTTCGACCGGCGCGACCTCGTCGAGCTGAGCCTGCTCGACGTCGCCTTCCACGATCACATCTACGTCGCATCGAAGCACCGCCGTCTGCAGCGGGCGTGGGCGGACCTGCGTTCGCAGGTGGTGTTGTTCCTCGTGCATCGCAACACCAACGCCCTGACCTCGCGGGAAGTCGTCGTCGGCGAGCACGGAGCGATCGTGGACGCCCTGGCCAACGGGGATGCCGACCGCCTCACCCGGTTGATTGAAGACCACCTTCTCGGCGCCTACGAGCGCCTTCGTGACTCAATGATCGTTCCCTAACACCCGCTCAGCCGGATTCAGCCTGCCAAACCCGCCGACGGCCAAGCTGTTAACAGAAACGATGAAACTGTTGACACTTTTGCCCGCGTGAGCGAAGATCGTCCGAACAGCCGCCCGCGCGGCAGCAGCCGATCGCTGCGGCCGGCGGGACCGGACGGATGAGAAGAGGGGGGTAGGCAGCGATGGCAACGCGAGAGATGCAGGGCAAACGGGCACACACCGCAGCGTGCGCTGGTCGAACGTGCGGCTTCGGACCACGCGTCCGCAGGCTTCGGCTTCGCCGCCGACCTTTCGACCGCGAATTCGGACGACGGCTCATCGGCCATCCCGAGACTTCCCGCTACCGCAGACGTTGAACCCCGGCAGCCTGCGCCGCACCGTACGCCAGGACGGGACCACCCCTCCTTCCGGCCCGACCGCACTACCCGGTGAAGCACCCGTCAAGCCCTCGGCGATGCACGACTGAAGAACGACCACATCCAAACCATCAACGGACACTTGCGGCTGGAGAACCAGCCATCCGCCCTCCACAGGAACGCCTGGTCATGCGTGAAGGACGTGCGGAGGTACCCATGAGTACGAGAAACAACCAACAGCAGGTATCGGTGAGCAAGCTGGCGATGGCGAGCCTGGTGGGGACGACCATCGAGTGGTATGACTTCCAGCTCTACGGCATGGCCGCCGCAGTGGCCTTCGACAAGCTCTTCTTCCCCAACCTCAGCCAGCTGACGGGGACCCTCGCGTCGTTCGCGATCTTTTCGGTGGGCTTCATCGCCCGGCCGCTCGGCGGCCTGCTCTTCGGCCACTTCGGCGACCGGATCGGCCGGCGAACCACACTGCTGGCCGCCCTGTTGCTCACCGGAATCTCGACGTTCCTGGTCGGCGCCCTGCCCACCTACGCAAGCGTCGGTGTCGCCGCGCCGATCGTCCTGGTAGTGCTGCGAGTCCTGGGCGGTATCGGGCTCGGCGGGGAGTGGGGCGGGGCCGTCCTGCTGAGCGTGGAACACGCCCCGCCGAACCGGCGCGGACTCTACGGCAGCTTCCCCCAGATCGGGTCGCCCGCCGGATTCCTGCTGGCGACCGCCGTCTTCGCCATCGTGACTCAGCTACCGGATGACCAGTTCCTCAGCTGGGGCTGGCGAGTTCCGTTCTTGCTCAGCGCAGTGCTCATCGTGCTCGGCTTGTTCATCCGCACGCAGATCGCGGAGCCGCCGGCCCTCGCCCGGGCGCAGGAACGGGTCAGGGCAAGCAGGCTCCCGCTGGCCGAGGTGGTGCGGACCCACCCGAAGCAGGTGCTGCTGAGCATCGGCGCGTTCCTGGTGACCAGCGGCGGTTACTACGTCTACGCGACCTACATGGTCTCCTACGGAACGGACCAGGTGCGGCTGTCGGCAACAACGATGCTCATCGGCGGCATCTTCTTCTCGGTGGGCGGCCTGATCGGCTCCCTCGTCTTCTCCGCCTGGTCCGACCGTGTCGGCCGGCGCCCGGTCTTCATCGTCGCCGCCACGTTCACCGCACTCTACGCATTTCCGCTCTTTTGGCTGGTAGAGCTCCAGTCTGCCCCGATCGTGTGGCTGGCCCAAGGACTCGGCGGCATCGCGAACGGCGCGCTGTACGGGTTGATGGGGGCGCTGACCGCGGAGATGTTCGACGCCCACGTGCGCTACACCGGCGCCTCGATCGGGCAGCAGGTCTCCGCGGCGGCCGTCGGTGGCACGACCCCGCTGATCGTGACCGCGCTGGTCGCCGAGGCCGGCGCCTACTGGCCGGCGCCGGCCTGGCTGGTGGCGCTGTCGCTGATCAGCCTGCTGTGCGTGTACATGTCCCGCGAGACCGGAAAGGACCGCAGCGTGGCGGCGGCGGCCTCGAACCCGGCCGCCAGCCCGGCTCCGGCCGGCGAACCCTCGTGAGCCCCCGTTGAACATGACAGACCTCCCGCGACTGGACGCCACGGCCGCTGCCGCGGCCGTGGCGTCCGGCACGGTCTCTGCGGTCGAGCTGGTGAACTGGACGCTGGAGCGCATCAAGGCCGTCGATCCGGTTCTGAACTGCTATGTCAGTGTTCTCGGGTCGAGAGCGGTGGCTCAGGCCGAAGCGGTCGAGCAGGCGACGAGCGCGAAAACTGGACCCTTTCTCGGGGTACCGATCGCGGTAAAGGACAATATCCACCTCTCCGGCGTGCCGACGTCCGCGGGACTGCGGCCACCGGTCGATCCGGAACCGACGCGCAGCGCCGCGGTCCTCCACCGGCTGGAGGCGGCCGGGGCCATCGTGATCGGCAAAACGAACCTGCACCAGTTCGCCTACGGGGCGACCGGTGACGTGTCGGGTTTCGGCCCGGTCCGTAACCCGCACGACCGGGGCAGGATGTCCGGAGGCTCGAGTAGCGGCTCGGGTGCCGCCGTAGCAGCGGGCCTGTGTTTCGCGGCGTTGGGCACGGACACCGGCGGATCGGTCCGCGTTCCCGCCGCATTCTGCGGAGTCGTCGGGCTGAAGCCGACTCAAGGCGGGATCAGCACCGACGGGGTGGTTCCGCTCAGCCGGACCCTCGACTGCGTCGGACTGATGGCCCGTACCGTCGGGGACTGCGCCACCCTGCTCGACGTCCTCACCCAGCGGACCACCCACCGGGAAACGACCGCGACGACCCGGCTCAACGGCCTCAGGATCGGGATGCCGACCACCTTCTACTTCGACGACGTCCAGCCGCCGGTCCGTGCCGCGGTCCTGCGGGCATTGGCCACCTGCCAGGAACTCGGCGCCGAGCTGGTACCCGTCGAGCTGCCCGACATGAGCTTGATGACCGCAATCCAGCGTCGCGTTCTCGCCACCGAGGCCGACGTCAGCCTCGGCGAGTTCGTCGACCACCGGAGCGAGAGCATCCACCCCGAAGTCCTCGACCGCATCCTCAACGCCCCGCGTGCGGTCGGCGACGACTACGAACTGGCGCGCAAGGCCCGCCGGCACTTTGCCGAAGCCGTCTTCCGTCAAGTCGACGTCATCGCGACCCCGACCGTACCGGTCACCGCTCCGCTCGTGCAGCAGCGGATCGTCGACCTGCCGGCCGGCGTCGCCGACGTCGGATCCACCCTCACCCGCAACACCGCCGCGGCCAACTTGCTCGGCCTTCCGGCGCTGACCGTGCCGTGCGGCCGCTCACCCACAGGACTGCCCGTCGGCCTGCAACTGCTCGGCCCATGGCACGCAGAACGCCGGCTGCTCACCGTCGCCGCCGCGTTCGAACGCACCCGATCACGAGAGGACCACCCCCATGACATTCCCGCTTGAGCCCCGGCCCGAGCTGTTGACCTTCGACTGCTACGGCACGCTGATCGACTGGGACAGCGCACTGCGCCGGTACGTTGCCGACCTGATCGCCGCGAAGTCCCTGTCGGTCTCGGAAGCGGAGTTCTACGAGAACTGGTACTACCGGCACGCACTCCCGATGCTCGCCGGACCGTTCAAGCTCTACCGCACCCTTCTCAAGGACAGCCTGCAAGACGCACTGCGCTCGTTCTCCGCTGACGTGCGCCCGAGCGACGGCGACGACTTCGGCGACGCCATGGCGGACGCCGATCCCTTTCCGGACACGCTGGACTTCCTACACAAGATCGCGCCACACTTCCGGCTCGGCATCATCAGCAACAGCCAGGACGACATCATCAGTCACGCCGTGCGGCGGATGGACGACCTCTTCGAACTTGTGATCACCGCGGAGACCACTCACGCCTACAAGCCGGCACCGGCTCTCTTCGAACTCGTTCTCGCGCGAGCGGGAGTGGCGGCCGCGGCCACCGTCCACCTCGCCCAGTCCCAGTACGTCGACCTGCCCCGAAGCATCCCCATGGGCATGCGGACGATCTGGATCAACCGCAACAGCCAAACGCTCCGGGAAGGCACCCCCGAACCCCAGGCCGTCCTGCCGGATCTCCGCGGAGTTCCGCGGGTGCTCGGCGTCGCGCAGTGAGGAATGAGGACTCGCACATGACGACCATCGACCGGTTTTCGTCCCTCGGCATCGAGAACGCGCCCGGTCAGCAGAGTGCTGGCCACCCAACACACGAAGCGGCATCGATCCTGGTGGACTTCTCGCACGGCGACGTCGACGCGTTCCCGCCTCCCCCCGGGGCGATCGAGGCGTTCCACGAAGCTTTCGTCGCCGGGGCGGGACGGGCCTACTCCAGGTACCGCGGGCACAGCGACCTCCTCGAAGCCACCGCCGGGAAGATCGCGGAGTTTACCGGCGCTCCCGTCGACCCGGCACGCAACCTGATGATCACCCCCGGAACCCAGGGTGGCCTGTTCCTTGCCCTGGCCGCCTTGGTGAACCCCGGCGACAAGGTGGCGATCATCGAACCCGACTACTTCGCCAACCGCAAGACAGTCACCTTCCTCCAAGGCGAGGTCCTGCCCGTTCCACTCGACTTCGCGGACGCGTCGTCTCCGGGCCGCATCGATCTCGAGAAACTCCAAGACGCTGCCCGTGCCGGCGCCAAGGTGCTGGTCTTCTCGAATCCGAACAACCCGACCGGCGTGATCTACTCCCGCGATCATCTTGAAGAAATCACCGCCATCGCGGAGGAGTACGGGACCTTCGTCGTCGCCGACCAGCTCTACTCACGACTGATCTACCCGGGAAGATCCTTCGTCCACCTGCGATCAAGCGGTATAGCCTCCGACCTCTGCCTGACCCTTATGGGGCCATCGAAGACAGAGTCGATGAGCGGATTCCGTACCGGCGTCGCGGTGGGGCCTGCTTCGATCTTGAAGAGGATGGAACAAATCCTGGCCATCCACTCCCTGCGTACCGCCGGCTACAACCAAGCGGTGCTCAAGGTGTGGTTCGAGGAGCCCGACGGCTGGCTGGACCAGCGAATCAGGGACCATCAGGAAATCCTGCATCACATGGTCTCGCTCATCGGCAAGGCCGACGGTGCCAGGGTGCGGCCGACGGAGGGCGGGAGCTACCTTTTTCCGGAACTGCCACCCCTGTCGATCTCCGTTTTGGAACTGTGCGACCTGTTGCGCACGAAGTATGGCGTCATCGTGACTCCGGGTACTGAGTTCGGACCCCAGTTCCGATCGAACATCCGGCTGAACTTTTCCCAAGATCGCCAACGGGCGATCGAAGCAGGTGAAATCATTGCCCAGTTCGTCCAGGATCACGTCCGATGACCGACGCTCCGCCCCCTCAGGGTGATTACGTCCCGGCCGCACGCCACGGTCGGTTCGTCTTCACTGCGGGCATGACATCCCGCATGCGGGGCAAGGCCACACTCCTCGGAACCATCGGCGACGATCTCGATGAATACGAGCGCCGGCGTGCAGTTCGCATCGCCGCGCAGAATGCAGCCGACGCCGTGACGAGCATGCTCGAGCCCGGCGAGACCGTCACCGCGCTGATGCGGTTGACCGTCTACCTGGCTTGCGCGAAAGAATTCACCCGTCATTCTGTGCTGGCCGACGAAGCCTCTTCTTGCCTGCGCGAGCGCTGGAGTGACGCGGCCGTCGGCGCTCGCACGGCCATCGGGGTCAGCTCGCTACCCGGAGGTCAGCCGGTGGAGGTCGAACTCGTCGCAATCGCATCGGAGTGATCTGGCTGTGTCGCCCAGCAGGACGGCAACATGAGCGACAACGCGTTCTACAAGCCACATTCGCAGGTACTTGACCCGTCGGTACCCAGGCAGGATGTAACGGATCGTCAAGATGACGGCGATGGCCATTGACGTCAACGGCGCCACGCGCAGGCGTCCCACCCGGGCCTCAAAGTGGCCGCGCAGAACGCCGGGCAACTCCATGCGACCGCCCTCAACCTGAGCATGACCGCACCGTGCTCGCCGGCCACGGCATCGCCGCCGCGGTCGCCTTCGTGTTGGAGCGGGGCGGCGCTGAAGACAGGTGGGCAGCGAAACATCGCGGCGCCCGGCGGGCGGTGCTGGGCGCCGCGATGCGGGTCAGACCTCTAATTCGGCGGAAATCGGTTCGACGGCCAGGACCACCGCGGGCCGTGCCCGGCGGCTCAGCAGCGTGTCGAGCGCCCAGGACCCGCCGCCGAACAGGGCCAGCAGCAGGAAGGACCAGCAGAACATCACCGCCGGCTCGCCACCGTTGAGAATGGGGAAGAGCGCCTTCGGCTGGTGGACGGTGAAGTACGCGTAGGCCATCGACCCTGACGCGATCACTGCGGCGACACGGGTGGCCAGCCCGAGGGTCACCAGCCCGCCGGCAACGAACTGGATCAGGGCGGCCCACCAGCCGGGCCACTCGCCCAGGTGCGGTTGTGCGCCGCCGTGCGCGCCGCCAAGGACGTTGAACAAGGTTGCGGCTCCATGGCAGGTGAACAAGAACCCGACTATGACCCGGAAAAGCGACAGTACGGAAGAGCGCAGCCGTTGCATGGATTCCTCCGAGGCGGGAGACACGCGGACGGCCAAGGGGACCGGCCGTCGGGCGACGGTAGGGGACGAAAAAGACGGTCTCGCCAGGTCGTTTACCGGCGGATTACTGGAGTGTAAGTCGGTTAATAAACTACAAAAACCCTCTTTCACGGCTTTTCATGGAAGCTTACAGATTCAGATAAACGAACTGTTCGCCTTAGCCTCGATCCGCCGGTGAATGTCGCTGATGGTCTTTCGGTCATTTTTCGCTCGGATGATGGGCTGCCGGTCTCCAGCGGGCAGGGCTGATCGGCCGGCCTGGCCGGCTTTTTCAGGGGTTGGGGAAGCGGACCTGCCGCCAGGCATCCGCGGGGATGGTGGCGATGGCTCGTCCGGTGGAGGGATTCCCGGTCGTGATCGAAAACCGGTCGCTGCCGCAGCGGCAGGCGGCCGCTACATCGGCGGTGGAGAACTCCGAGTCGGCGCGCAGGATTCGGGCGCCGGTGCGGCCGGTCTCGGTGGCGGTGGCCAGGAGCCCGCACTCCGGCGAAGGCCACCGGCATCGCACCGTGCCGTAGCCGGTCGGCATCATCAATGCTGCCGGCTCCGGCGCACATCGCCGCCACCAGCGACATCACCTTGGCGCCAGGACCGACCCCGCCCGCCGCTTCGACCGACCTTCACCGGCGGATCGAGGCCGATGACGCCGTCGGACCGCGACGTGCGGCCAATTTCCCATTTCCTTTTTGTCGGATTCCTTGTTCACACTCTCTGATTTCAACCGGCACGAGCGTTTGAACGGCGTAGATGAGCATTATCGGCGGCGCCTCCACGTCGGCCGATAATGAATGATCAACCATACTTTTCGGTATGTTCAGCCGCCAGTTCGGCAGATACGTTGGTGGGCGGGCACATCAGGGAGACGCACGGAGAAAGGGTCGGAGATGAAGTTCGGCATCCTGTTCCGTCCGCAGGACCCGCCCGGCGCGGCGAACATCGTCGAGCGATGGCAGGAGATCCTGGCCGCCGCCAAGGTTGCCGAACAGGCGGGCTTCGACGGCCTCTTCGTACCCGAACACCACATGATGCCCGACGGTTATCCGCCCTCCCCGTGGGCGGCACTCGGCGCGCTGGCCGCGATCACCGAGCGCGTGGAGATCGGCACGACGATCCACCTGCTGCCGTTCGAGCACCCGATCCATGTCGCCGAGCACGCGGCGATGGTCGACGTCATCTCGGGCGGGCGGCTACGGCTGGGGTGCGGGCTGGGCAACTTCCCGACCGAGTTCGAGCTCTACGGGATCGACCCCGCCACCCAGGTGTCGCGCTTCGAAGAGTGCATCGAGGTCGTGCAGCGCGCGTGGGCCGGGGAGGAACTCGACTTCCACGGCCGGCACTTCGACATCAAGGGCCGGATCACCCCCCGGCCCGTCGGCGCCGAGCTGTGGCTGGGCGCGATGTCCGAGCCCGGCGTGCGCCGCGCGGCGCGGTTCGGCTGCCCGTGGCCGACCGATCCGCTGCACAACATCGACGTCATGAAGCACTGGGCCGAGGTGTACCGCAGCGCTGGCGAGGAGTACGGCACGTCGCACAAACTCGGCGTCAACCTGCTCCGTGACGGCTGGGTCGCCGACTCCCTGGCCGACGTCGAACGCACCTGGTGGCCGCACGTCCGCGCCGACCACTGGTTCTACTTCAAGGAGGTCCCGCGCTGGGTGGCCGACCGCGAGCCGTTCCTCCAGGACGTCACCGAAGAAGATGACTTCAAGTTCGACCGCCACCGGATCGATCGCCTGATCGTCGGCAGCCCGGACGACTGCATCGCCTCGATCCGCGCCTTCCAGGAGGCGATCGACCCCGACTACCTCATCTTGACCTTCCGCATGGCGGCGGGACCGGACCACCAGCAGGAACTGGAGTGCATCCGCCGCTTCGGCAGCGAGGTCATCCCCGTCTTCCGAACCCAGGACCAGCCACTGCTCAGCCGCACAGATCCATGAGAGATTCCGCGACGGCAGCCCGCCCCAGCCATGCGTCGAGCCGCCCACCGGTCCCGGGATGACCGACCGCCACAAAGGCCTTACCGGCCCGGTCAGTCGAATACGTCCGTCACGGAGTGCGCGACGGCAGCACGTTTGAGCCACGTGTCGAGCTGCTCCACGTCGACGCAGCCGCGAATGCGGGCACGAGCGTCTTCGGGCACCTCGATCTCCCTGGCGTCCAAGATCGCCAGGATCGACTTGACCTCACCCTTGACTTCGCCTTCCTCTAGACCCTCGGCTTTGCCGCGGCCGTAGTGCTTCTTGGCGAAGGGACTGTAAACAGGCCAATCCGTCGATGGCATGAACTCCTCCAGGATGCGTCGCCCCGCAGGCGAAGCCATGAGGTAAGCGTGTTCGTAGTATTGCAGAGCGTGTTCACTGTCCTCCATGGCTTTCAGGGTGTCCGTGAAGGTCTGGACTACCTTCCGGTTCCGGCCATGGGCCATTACCCCCAGCATGGCGAGCTCCGGCTGGGCGGCGACCTCCTCGGAGTCGAGGATCACCGGAACCTCTCCCGGCCCGAAAACCCACGGCCCGAAAGACATAACCGGACAGACCCGTCTCGATCGGCTCGGCGTACCAAGCCGCGACGTCCGAATCAGGGCAGATGCACAGCACCGTCACCGGGCACCGCAGCATCAGCCACAGCGCGGCGGCGTAGCGCGGTAACTGCCGGCGCTTGGCCCTGGTCTTCTCCTGCTGGACCTCCACCACGATCCCGTGCAGGGGCTCGCGTGGATGTCACGAGAAGTTACATTAAGATCACCTAATGTGACAGCCGTTTCGGGGAAAGTGAAACGCTCCACAGCGCCTTGCCCGTGTAGTCGCGCAGGTGGACGGTCAGGTCTCCCGACTCCCCACTGATCGCGATCTCGCCGAAGAACTGGTAGCCCTCCAGCGGCGAGGTGTTGGCCTGCGGCGGCGCCGACTGGAACCTCACCGTCGGGCCGAAGGTCTCGTCCAGAGCGTTGGGCCCGAAGGCGCCCGCGTTGAGCGGCCCGGACACGAACTCCCAGAACGGCTCGAAGTCCTGGAACGCCGCCTTCGCCGGGTCGTAGTAGTGCGCCGCCGTGTAGTGCACGTCCGTGGTGATCCATACGACGTTCTGGACGCGGTTCTTCTTGATCGAGGAAAGGACGTCCGCGAGCTGCAGTTCACGGCCCAGCGGCGCGCCGTTGTTCCCTTGTGCGACCGCCTCGATGCGGTCGGCGTCCGGCACGACGAGCGCGAGCGGCATGTCCGCGGCGATGACCTTCCAGGTGGCCCGCGACTCCGCGAGCGAGCGCTTGAGCCACTCGGCCTGCCGCGCGCCCATGATGCCCTGCGCGTCGGTGGTCTGGTCGTCCGGGCCGTTCGCGTCGCGGTAGGTGCGCATGTCGAGCACGAAGACGTCGAGCAGCGGGCCGTAGGGGATTCTGCGGTAGATGCGCCCGTCGTCGTGCGGCCGCCCGCCGATCGGGACGTACTCGAAGAACGCCTGCCGGGCCCGCGCCGACAGCACGTCCGTGCGCCTCTCGGTGTAGGCGTCGTCGTCGAGGATCTCGCCCGGGTACCAGTTGTTGTGGGTCTCGTGGTCGTCCCACTGGTTGATCTGCGGCACGGCCGCGGCGAAGGCGCGCAGGTTGTCGTCCATCAGGTTGTACTTGTGCTGGCCGCGGTACTCCGCCAGGGTCTCGGCGACCTTCGCCTTCTCCGGCGAGGTCAGGTTGCGGTAGATCCTCCCGTCCGGGAGCGTCACGCTCGGCTCGATCGGGTCGTCGGCGTACCAGTGGTCCCCGTTGCACAGGAAGAAGTCGGGGTCGGCGGCCTGGATCGCCTTGAAGATCCGGTACCCGCCGATGTCGGGGTTGATCCCGAAGCCCTGGCCGGCGAGGTCGCCGGACCACACGAAGCCGACGTCGCGCCGGGCCCGCGGGACCGTGCCGAACGTGCCGGAGACCGAGGCCGAGACCAGCGACGCGTCGTCCAGGTCGGCGGCCCGTACGCGGTAGTGGATCCGCCGGCCGGCGGGCAGGCCGTCCAGCCGTACCTTGCCGGTCAGGTCGGTGTCCGGGGTGAGGAGCGGGCCGCGCACCGTCGAGAAGTGCCGGAAGTCCGGACGGGTGCTGACGTCGACGAGCATGCGGGAGGGCCGGTCGGCGCGGGTCCAGACGACGGCGCCGTCCGCCGACGGGTCACCGCTCTGCACACCGTGCGTCAGCCGGGGACGCCCGGACCGTACGAGGGCGGCCGCGTGTGGACCCGTCCCCAGCAGGGCGGCGCCTCCGGTCGCGATGAGGCCGTTGCGCAGGAAGGAACGCCGGTCGAATTTCATATCCCACTCCCGTCTCGAAACCGCACCGATCGTGGCGCGCGACGGGGTACGGGATCAGGACCGAAGGTTGCCGCTAGGTGAACTCCAGCACACTCTGGATGCGGCTCCAGGCGTTCGACGCGTCGTTGTCGGGCGTGGGCTCGAAGACCAGCACGCTGTCACCGAGGTCGAACGTCACGGTCGGGATACCGGCCTCGGTCACCATGGGCTCCCGCACCTCCACCCCGTACGGCGCCTCCAGGACGCTCATCTCCGCGCCTTCCCGCACCGGATCGAAGATCAGCAGCCCCTGAGCCACCCAGAGGGCACCGCGCTCCAACCCGGCCTCCGGAACGATGCCGCCGCCCGGCCGATCGTCCGATGCGAGGGGCCCGCACAGGCGTCCGATGAGGCACAGCCGGGGCCGCCGGTTGCCGGTCAGGTCCGCGACGACCTCGTTCGGGTCACCGAGTTCGGCGGGGATGACGTAGAAGGCCAGCCCCGGACGGGGCCCTTCGAGCCGCTTGCGGTAGGTGCGCAGGGAGCGCCGGACCCGGAACAGCCGCCGACCGCTCAGAGCCCCGGCGACTCCCGCCCCGGCACCGGCCACGAAGCACAGCACACAGCCCACGATCAGCGACATCGGGGAAGTCTAAGGCGAGGGCCCCGAAATTCCCGGCAAGTCTGTTTCGTGCCTGGTAGCGGCGGTCGTCCGGCTTGACAGAGCGGCGCGGTGGCACCCAGACTTTCCTTCATGCCAGCGCGTACCTTCTCGACCGCCGACGTGGTGTCCCGCCACGCGGTCATCGCGCTGTGTCCTTCGTGTTGTCGCTGACCCGATCTTCGTCGTAGACGTCAGCCCGCGGCGCTCGGCCGCACTCCGAAGGACCCTTGATGAACTTCTCGGCCATTCCCGATCTCACCATGCAGAGCCACGAGGCCGTCGACGGCCTCACCGTCGGCCGCCTGGCCGGCGTCGTCCGCGAGGTCGCGGCCCGGCCCGCGTACTGGTGGCACCTCGCCCGCTTCGACGGCACGCCCGTACGGCTCGCCGCCGCGAACGACCTGTGGCTGTCGGTCTGGCCTCCGGGCCACCGCGCCGACCCGGGCGCCGCCGTGCTCACCGTCCTCGCGGGCGAGCTGTCCGAGCGGACGATCACCGACGAAGGCGTCGCCGAGCGCACGCTGCGGGCCAACCGGATCCGCGTGTACGGCGCCGGCAATCCCCGTGAGCTGGTCAACCTCGGCCCGGGGTACGCCCTCAGCCTGCACGCGAACCGCGGATGAGCGGTCCCACGGCGGACTGATCAGGAACCGGCGTCGGTCAGCCGTCCCTCGGCGCGGAGGCTGGACCTCTTCTCCAGGTACGCCTTGAGGCGGCGCAGGGTGGTGGCGATGTTGGCGTCGTTGGTGTCGGCGCGGTTGGCGACGCCCGTGATCGCGATGCCGAACGGGATGAACCAGGACGGCACGCGCAGCCAGCTGGTCTCGGTGACGACGCAGCCGTCCGCCGTGGGCTCGATGTCGTACTGCCAACGCGAGAGGGGGATGTTGAACGGCGCCGTCACCTCGTAGCCGAAGCGCCGGCCCGGTTCGGCGTCCGTGATGCTGCAGGTGGTGGCCCAGCGACGCGGTCCGTTGCGGTTGTAGCCGCGGAACCGGGCGCCGACGGCCGGGGCGGTCGCGCCGTCCAGCCAGCGGGCGCTGTAGGCCTCCGCGGCCAGGAGGGCCATGGACGGCGGATCGCTGATGATGCGGTACGCCTCGTCCGGCTCCGCCTCGATGGTCACCATGCCGGTCGCGGCGGGCTCGGGGAATCGCGGTATGTGCATCGGGCCTCCTTCCTGATGTAAGCGGCGATTACATCAGGGCGGCGGCCCATGGTCAAGGTTCCTGAGAGCCGGCTGGATCGACTACCCCCACGCCGCTCGTACCGGCCGGCGGTCGCGCCGATACTCGCCCCCGCCGCCGCGACTCAACTGACCTTGGCGCACAGGTTGCCGCCGCGGAAGTCCTCCCAGGTGTAGGAGTCGCTGGGGCAGGTGCCGTTGGTCAGGCCGGTGACCTGGAGGATGAAGTTGAAGTCCGTCGGGACGGTGCTCTTGCCGCATCCCCACGAGGTCATCAGCCCGTGGTAGTTGATTCTGGGCTTGCCCGTCTTGGGATTCTTAACGGCCAGAAAGCACTCGCCGACGCGGAACTGCCGTTCGAGACAGAGGCGGATCGGTCGTTGTCCGCCGCTGTAGTTCCACGTCGCCTCCCCGTCCAGAAGGGTGTTGTCGCAGGTGCCGTCCGTCACCTTGGTGACCCGCACGTACGCGTCCGTACGCTCGCAGCCGACCGCACGCGGCAGCTCCTCGCTCCATTCGTCGATCTCGTACGGGTCCATGTACGCGTCCAGGCAGTCGCCGACCGAGATGGCCGCGAAGGCCTCGTAGGTGGGATCGGGCGTCGGAGTCTCCTCATCGGACGTCCGGGACGTGCTCGCCTGCGCGGTGCCCAAACCCGATGCGTCGGTCCTGTCCTTCCGGCCGACGACGAACACGACGATCGCGGCGATCAGCACCGCGACCACCAGCGCCGCCACCGCGTAACCCGCCTGCCGATTCGCGGGCTTGGCCGGCAGCGGAGACGGAGGCGTGAAACCGGGAGGAACCCCCTGCGGAGACGGAGGCGTGAACCCAGGCGGACCCCCCGGCGGAGGCGGAGGCGCGAAACCAGGCGGAGGCGCGAAACCAGGCGGAACCTGCGACGAAGACGGAGGCGTGAAGCCGGGAGGAACCCCCGGAGACGGCCTCTCGGGAGCCTCTTCCCCGGGAGCCTTCACGCCCTCGGGAGCACTCGCGGTCAGGGCCTTGGTCTCCGCCACCTGTGTCAGGATCATCGTGTTGACGGGCTGGGGCAGTGACAGCCCCTCGCCCTCCACCAGCGCGGAGTACCGGTCGAGGAACTCCTCGGTACCGGGCCGGTCGTCCGGGTCCTTCTCCAGGCCGGCCGCGATCAGGGGCAGCAGCGAGGCGGGTACGCCCGTCAGGTCGGGCTCCTCGTTGACGATCCGGTAGCCGAGGGCGTCGCCCGGCCCCTCACCGAACGGCCGGCGGCCGGTGGCGGCGAACGCCAGCACCGCCGCCAGGCAGAACACGTCGTTGGCCGGACCGACCTCGCGACCACGGAACTGCTCGGGCGACATGTACCCGGGCGTACCGATCAGGCTGCTGCGGGTGGTCTGCGAGGTCGCGTCGAGCGCGCGGGCGATGCCGAAGTCGATGATCCGTGGCCCGTCCGAGGCGAGCAGCACGTTGCCGGGCTTGAGGTCCCGGTGGACCACCTCGCGGGCGTGGATCGCCATCAGCCCCTCGGCCAGGCCCGCGCCGAGCGCCGCCACCGCCTGCTCGGGCAGCGCTCCGTGCTCGTCGATGGCCTCCTGCAACGACGGACCGGCGATGTACTCCGTCACGAGCCACGGCGGATCGGCGTCGGTGTCGGCGTCCACCACCTGCGCGGTGTGGAACCCTCCGACACGACGAGCCGCCGCGACCTCCTGGGCGAACCGCCGCCGGAACTGCCTGTCCTCGGCGAAGTTGGGATGGACGATCTTGACCGCGACCGTACGCCCGCCCTGCGAGCGGCCCAGGTAGACCCGGCCCATCCCTCCGGCCCCGAGCCGTGCGAGCAGGAGATACTGCCCGACCCGCTGCGGATCACCCGGCTTGAGCGGTAGCAGCCTGCCGCTGGACACCCCGTGCCCCCTCGCCGTCAACCATGATCAAAGCCTGACTCTCTCATGCGGAGAAGAACGGAGAAAATGGAACGGGCTACTCGCGGTGCTCAATTTGCGAAGTGCTCGGCGGTTTCGGACCGAACGCGTCCAGCACCCGCTCGGCCAGCTCGTCCGCGTGATCCCGGGGCAGGTAGCCATCGATGATCATCTGAGACAGTCCGTAGACGATCGCCTGACCGGCGAGGCCGATCACGGCGGGGTCGCCCTCCGGGAGTTCGCCCGCCAGCTGGCCCGCCACGATGATGTCGCCCAGCGTCTGCTCCAGGTGGTCCAGCCGGCTCCGGAGCTCGTCCGGTTGTTCGGCGCCGAACACCCGCGACTTGATCAGCTCGAAACGGTGCGGATGCCGGATCGCGTACCGCACGAACCCCAGACCGTAGGCGTGCATCGCCCCGCACTGGGCGTCCGCGAGCGCGGCGAGCTGCCATTCCTCGAAGTCGGCCAGGATCCGGTCGGCGACCGCCGTCAGCAGCGCCTGCCGATCGTTGAAGTGCCGGAACGGGGCCCCCGGCGACACCCCGGCGCGGCGCGCGACCTCGCGCACGCTCACCTTGTCGAGCCCGCGCTCGTCCAAGAGTTCGAGTGCCGCCGCGACGAGAGCCGCGGGCAGGGAGCCGTGGTGGTAACCGGCGCGCTGACCGAGCTTGTCGTCCATGCGTGCAGTGCTACCACAGCCGGAACACCGGCGAGCCGGTCCGGGAACGGCATGGGACGGCCCTGCGACGGTCAAGTGAACGAGAGTGGTCAATGATGATCCGGTGGCGACGGTGCGCCGCCTCTGGTCTACGGGGGGTGTTGAGGCTTACGTTGGCACCACCAGCCTCCTTCCACAGGAGTTCGTGATGCCGCGTAGCCGCACCAGACGCATCCGTAGAGCCTCCGCGCGTATCCGCCGCAAGCACCGTTCCGGCGCACGCCGTACCCACAAGGCGGTCCTGCCCGAAAAACCGGCGAAGGACTGACCGCGCGGGTCACCCGCCGCCATCGAGCGCTCTTCCGTACGGGAGGGCGCCACCGCGACGCACTCCCCTGTGGAGGAGCGCCGCCGTTCCCATCCGCCACTTTCCTTCGACGAAGAAGGCAACGTGATGTGGCCGGCGCACAGACGAGCCCGCGGACCTCCCCCGGATCCGGCACGCCCAGGTTCGGAAGCAGATCATCCAGGGAGGACGAATGCCGCGCGTGTCCATCGAGGTCGACGGAGTCAAGTACGACGATGACGTCGAGCCGCGTCTTCTACTCGCCCACTATCTCCGTGACCGCCTCGGCAAGGTGGGGACACCCATCGGCTGCGACACATCCAACTGCGGCGCCTGCACCGTCCTCCTCGACGGCATCAGCGTCAAGAGTTGCTCCGTCCTCGCCGTCCAGGCCGACGGGCAGGACGTCACCACCATCGAGGGTCTCGGCGACGGCCAGGGGCTCCACCCGCTCCAGCGCGCGTTCCACGAGGAGCACGCCCTCCAGTGCGGCTACTGCACCCCCGGCATGATCATGGCCGCGCTCGACCTGCTGCGGGAGAACCCCGACCCCTCCGACGAGGAGGTACGGGAGGGGCTGGAAGGCAACCTGTGCCGCTGTACCGGCTACCAGAACATCGTACGGGCGGTGAAACGGGCCGCCACCGACCTGCGCCCGAGCGAACAGGAGGCCACCCGATGACGGCCGCCCCCGAGATCGGCAGCGCGCGACTGCGCTCCGAGGACGCCCGGCTGATCACCGGGCGGACCAACTGGACCGACAACATCCAGCTCCCGGGTCTGCTGCACGCGGCGTTCCTGCGCAGCCCGGTCGCGCACGCGCGCATCACCGCGATCGACGTGAGCCAGGCGCGCGAGCGGCCCGGCGTGATCGCGGTCTTCACCGGCGCCGACCTGGCCGACGAACAGGGCAGCCTGCCGTGCGCGTGGCCGGTCACCGAGGACATGGTGCTGCCGGACCACCCGCCGATCGCGGTGAGCGAGGTGCGGTACGTCGGCGAGCCGGTGGCCGTCGTCGTGGCCCGCGACCGGTACGCCGCCGCGGACGCGCTCGAGGCGATCGACGTCGACTACGAGTCGCTGCCCGCGGTGCTCGACATGGAGGAGGCGATCAAGGAGGGCGCCGACCTCGTCCACGCCGACAAGGGCACGAACAAGTCCTACGAGTGGGTCTTCGCGGCGGGCGACATCGACGCGGCCTTCCGCGACGCACCGGTCGTCATCGAGCGCCGGTACGTCCAGCAGCGGCTGATCCCGTCGGCGATGGAGCCGCGCGCGGTGGTGTGCTCGGCCGTCGGCGACGAGTACACCTTGTGGTCGGCGACGCAGATCCCGCACATCCTGCGGCTCATGCTGGCCACCGTCACCGGCATCCCCGAGCACCGGCTCCGGGTCGTCGCGCCGGACGTCGGCGGCGGTTTCGGCTCCAAGCTCCAGGTGTACGGCGAGGAGGTGGCCTGCCTGCTGCTGACGAAACGGCTCGGCCGCCCGATCAAGTGGACCGAGTCGCGCAGCGAGGGCAACGCGACCGTCCACCACGGCCGCGACCAGATCCAGCGCCTGTCGCTGGCCGCCGACTCCGACGGGCGTATCCGCGGGCTGAAGGTCGACCTGCTCGCCGACATGGGCGCCTACCTGATGCTGGTCACGCCGGGCATTCCGCTGCTGGGCGCGTTCATGTTCAACGGCATCTACAAGATGGACGCCTACCACTTCAAGTGCGCCGGGATCTTCACCACCAAGACCCCGACCGACGCGTACCGCGGCGCCGGCCGCCCCGAGGCCACGTACGCGATCGAGCGGCTGATGGACGAACTGGCGAGCGAGCTGTCCCTCGACCCGCTGGAGGTGCGCCGCCGCAACTGGATCAAGCACGAGGAGTTCCCGTACGAGACGATCGCCGGGCTCACCTACGACTCCGGCAACTACGAGGCCGCCACCGACAAGGCGCGGCAGCTCTTCGAGTACGACAAGCTGCGCGCCGAACAGGCCGACCGGCGTGACCGCGGCGACCCCGTCCAGCTCGGCATCGGCGTCTCGACGTTCACCGAGATGTGCGGTCTCGCGCCGTCGCGGGTGCTCGGCTCGCTGTCGTACGGCGCGGGCGGCTGGGAGCACGCGTCCGTACGGGTGCTGCCGTCCGGCAAGGTCGAGGTGGTGACCGGCTCGTCGGCGCACGGGCAGGGACACGAGACGGCGTGGGCGCAGATCACCGCCGACCGGCTGGGCGTGCCGTTCGAGGACGTGCGCGTGCTGCACGGCGACACCGCGATCTCGCCCAAGGGCATGGACACCTACGGCTCGCGGTCCCTCGCCGTCGGCGGCGTGGCGCTGTACAACGCCTGCGACAAGGTGATCGACAAGGCCCGCCGGATGGCCGCGCACCTGCTGGAGGCCGACGAACACGACGTCGAGTTCGGAGGAGGGGCGTTCTCCGTACGCGGCGTGCCGGACCAGTCGCGGACGCTCCAGGAGGTGTCGCTGGCCGCCTTCGCGGCGCACGACCTGCCCGAGGGCTTCGAGCCGTCGCTCGACTCCGACGCCACGCACGACCCGGACAACTTCTCCTTCCCCCACGGCACGCACCTGTGCGCCGCCGAGGTGGACACCGAGACCGGATACGTCAAGATCCGCTCGTACGTCGCGGTGGACGACGTCGGCAAGGTCGTGAACCCGCTGATCGTCGAGGGCCAGGTGCACGGCGGCCTGGCGCAGGGCATCGCCCAGGCGCTGTACGAGGAGGCGGTCTACGACGCCGACGGCAACCTGACGACCACGACGATGGCCGACTACCTGCTCCCGGCGGCCTCGGACCTGCCGACGTTCACCACCGACCGCACCGAAACCCCGGCGACCACGAACCCGCTGGGCGTCAAGGGCGTCGGCGAGGCCGGCACGATCGCCTCCACGCCGGCCGTGGTGAACGCGATCGTCGACGCCCTCCGCCCGTACGGCGTGAACGACGTGCCGATGCCGTGCACGCCCGAACGCGTGTGGCGAACCCTGCAAGGGGGCGGACCGGAACACTCGGCGCAACCCGGTGCGGGCGGCGGGCTCGGATCGGCCGGAGGTGAGGCATGATTCCCGGATCGTTCGACTATGTACGCCCGGCGACGCTGGACGAGGCGGTCGCGGCGCTGCGCGACGCCGGCGACGAGGGCAAGGTGATCGCTGGCGGGCAGAGCCTGCTGCCGCTGCTGCGGATGCGGCTGGCGTTCCCCGAGGTGCTGATCGACGTGGCCTCGGTGCCGGAGCTGCGCGGCGTACGCGACGAGGGCTCCTCGCTGCTGGTGGGCGCCATGACGACGCATTATGAGGTGCTGCGCGATCCGCTGATCCGGCAGCACGCGCCCCTGGTCGCGGCGGCCACCTCGACCGTCGCCGACCCCGCCGTACGCCACCGGGGCACCTTCGGCGGCTCGCTCGCGCACGCGGACCCGGCGGGCGACCTGCCGGCGGTCGTGCTCGCGATGGACGGGGTGTTCGTCACGTCGTCGCGGGAGATTCCGGCGGCCGAGTTCTTCGCCGACTACCTCACCTCGACGCTCGAACCCGACGAGGTGCTGGTCGGCGTCCGCCTGCCGAAGTCCTTCGCCGGGTGGGGCTTCCACTACGAGAAGTTCCACCGTACGGCGCAGGCCTGGGCCATCGTCGGCGTCGCGTGCCTCGTCAACCGCGCGGGCGGCGAGGTCGCCGCGGCCCGGATCGCCCTGACCAACATGGGCTCGACCCCGGTGCGCGCGTCGTCGGTGGAGTCGGCGGTCAGCGGCGGCGCGGCCGACCGGGATGCCTTCCGCGCGGCGGCCGGAAGCGCCGCCGAGGGCACCAGCCCGCCCAGCGATCTGCACGGGTCCTCCGACTACCGGCGCCATCTCGCGACGGTCCTGACCGCGCGTGCGCTGTCCAGAGCGGCCGACGTTTAGCGCGCGTCGCGCGTTCGCTCCCCTGGCGCGGGGTATGCAGTCGTGCATGTCGCGCATACCCCGCGTCAGCGGAGCTTTGGGGCCCTCGTAGGGTTCATCTGGGAGGATGTCCATGGAACTTGATCACGAATTCACCGTTCCCGTACCCGTGGACCAAGCGTGGCCGGTCCTGCTCGACGTCGAGCGCATCGCTCCGTGCATGCCCGGCGCGACGCTGGACTCGGTCGACGGCGACGACTTCACGGGCCGGCTCAAGGTGAAGCTCGGGGCGATGACGATCACCTACAAGGGCTCGGCACGCATCGCCGCTCGCGACGAGGACACCCACACGGTGTCCATCGAGGGCACCGGCAAGGAGGCGCGCGGCGCGGGAACGGCCAGCGCGAACGTCCAGGCACAGCTGCACGACCAGGGCGACAGCACCCGGGTCACCGTGCACACCAAGCTCAACATCACCGGGCGCCCGGCGCAGTTCGGCCGCAACATCATGTCCGAGGTCGGCGGCAAGCTGATCGGCCGGTTCGCGGACAACCTCGCCGAGGAGATCGCTCGGCCCGCGGAGGAGCCCGAGGCCGCGGCGGCTCCGGCCGAGGAGCCGCAGGCGGCGCCCGCGGAGCCGGCGCCGAGCGGCGAGGGCACCCCCCAGGCCACCGAGGCCGCGGAGCCGCAGACCGCCCCCGCCGAGCCCAAGGCGTCCGAGGCCACGCCGCGGCCGGCGGCGCAGCGGCCCGTCGCCGCGCGCTCGTCGAACGACGAGGCGATCAACCTGCTGGAGTTCGCGGGCCCCTCGATCGCCAAGCGGCTGGCGCCGGTGGTGGTGGGCCTACTGGGCCTGTTCGGACTGTGGCGGATCGTCCGGCGCGCCCGGCGCAAGTGACCGGCTGAGCCGGTCGCCCGTGCCGGGCGGGGCGGCGCCATGGGAGATCGGCGGCCGCGGGAACGAGGATTTCGTGCCCCGCCCGGCCACGCGTCCGCGCTCCGGCGACGGCCGGGCCCATACGGCCGGCCCGTACGGCCGAGCGGCGGCGAATAACGTCGATCAGCAGGACTTATGGCCGCTGCCGGCGTCCGGCGAACCGGGAGTGATGGCATCGTCGTATGGAACTGCGGGAGATGCGGGCGTTCGTCGCCGTCGTCGAAGAGGGCGGCATGTCCGCGGCCGCGCGGCGGCTGCATCTGAGCCAACCGGCCCTGTCCCAGACGATCAGTGCGCTGGAGCGGGAGCTCGGTGTGGAGCTGCTCGTCCGGAGTTCCACCGGCGTGGCGGCCACGGAGGCCGGCCTGACCCTTCTCACCGAGGCCCGTGCGGTTCTGGCCCGCCATGACCAGGCCGCCGCCGCCGTCGCCAGGCACGCCGGAGCCTGCGGCGGCATTCTGAAGATCGGCATTCCGCTCGAACTGCCGCCGGACCTGCTCACCGGCCCGCTGGCCGACCTCGCTGCCGCCTACCCCGACACCCGGGTGCTGGCCCATCACCTTTCCACCGCCGCGCAGATGGCCGCGCTGCGCGCCGGCGAACTCGACGTCGGCCTGGTACGCGAACATCCCATCGGCCCGGACCTGGACGCCGTCCAAGTGGCCGAGGAACGGCTCGGAGTGCTGCTGACCGTCGAGCACGCCGAGAAGATCTCCGAGCCGGAGGGCATCCGCCTGGACGCGCTCGCCGGGCTCGACTGGGTCGGCTTCCCGCGCTCCGGCAGCCCCGCCTGGTACGACGAGCTGACCGCCATCCTGCGCAGCCACGGTCTCGAGCTGGGGCCTCCCGCTCCCGAGGGCCAGGAACTCATCCCGGAGGTGAAGCTCGCCGCCGTCACCGCCGGCCACGCCTTCGCCCTGGCACCGCCGCACTGGCGTCATCCGCTCCCGGACACCGTCGTCTGGTCTCCGCTGGCCGGCCATCCGCTCGTCCGGCGCACCTGGGCGGCGTGGAAGGCCGACTCCCACCGCCGCGACCTCGGGCACCTGATCGTGGCTCTCGACCGCTCGACGCGGTAGGCGGACCGTCCGCACCGCCACCGGCGCCCGCTTCGCGGTGGGAACGCGAAGCGGGCCGTGGTGGGGGGCTTCAGACGGCGATACGCCCGCCGTCGACCGGGAGGAGCGCGCCGTGCACGAACCCGGCACGGTCGGTGGCCAGGAAGGCGACCGCCTCGGCGATCTCCTCCGCCGAGCCGGGGCGTCCGGCCGGCGCCGCGCCGGCCAGCGCCTCGAGGTCCTCGGTGAATCCGCTGGTTCCCTCGGTGCGCGTCGGGCCGGGGCTGACCGCGTTGACCCGGACCCCCTTGGGCCCGTACTCGGCCGCCCAGGCCTTGGTGAGCAGCACGACCGCTGCCTTGCTGCTCCCGTAGAGGGCGTAACCAGCGACTCCGAACTCCGAGACCATCGTGGTCAGATTGATGATCGCGCCATGACCGCGCTCGGCCATCTCCGGAGCGAGTTCGGCGACCAGGAAGTAGGGCACCTTCACGTTCAGCGTGTACACCGAGTCGAAGTCCTGCTCGCTGGTTTCGTCGGTGGAGACGAACGGATAGATTCCTGCGTTGTTGACCAGGATGTCCACGTGACCGGCCAGCGCACGCGCCCGCGCCGCCAGCGCCCGCACGGACGCCAGGTCGCGCAGGTCGCTGCGTACGAAGTCGGCCTTGCCGCCGCTCGCGCGGATCTTCTGGACCGCCTCGTCGCCCCGCGCCTCGTCCCGGCCGGAGATGACGACGTGCGCACCGAGGTTCGCGAGTGCGATGGCCGAGGCACGGCCGATGCCGCTGTTACCGCCCGTCACCAGCGCCGACCTTCCCTGCAACTCTGACATTTGCTCACCTGCATCCCTATGCCGCGATCAGCGGCGCGGCCAGGCTCGTCCCGGCCGCGCCGGGTGCAAGTCCCGGAGAGCCGCCGGACATCCCGTTGATCTATTCGGGCGGGTTATCGCCGGGATAAGCGGCCGGGCGATCAGGCGAGGGAGTCGATCCAGCGCTCCAGCCGGCGGCCTTCGGTGGCCATCAGCTCGGGGTCGCGGAAGGTGTTGGTGAGCAGGGAGATCCCCTGGTACGCGGCCAGGAGGCCGATGGCGAGCTCACGCGCGTCGTCGCGGCCCATCGCCGCGAACTGCCCTTCGATCCAGTCGACCAGCCGCCGCATGACGTCGGCGACCGCACGGTCGAGACCGTCGGCGCGCTTGTCCAGCTCGGCGGCGAGGGTGCCGGTCGGGCAGCCGAACCGGGCGGCGAGGTCGCGGCCGTCGACCCAGCCCTGCACGAGCGCCTTCAGCCGCTCCTGCGGGGTGGGGAGCCGGTCGAGCGCCGCGATCGTCTCCCGCAGGTGGTCCGCCTGCGTGTCGATCGCGGCCTCGACGAGCTGATCCTTGGTCTTGAAGTAGTAGTAGACGTTGCCGACCGGCACGTCGGCCGCTCGCGCGATGTCCGCGAGCGTGGTCCGTTCGACGCCCTGCTCGTGCAGCACCCGGGCCGCGGCGCCGGCCAGCCGCTCCCGCTTGCCGGGCCGCCGCCCGACTTTTGAGTCAGTCACCCGACTAACTGTAGACGTGACTGATCGCCGTCGGCTACGGTCTTAGTTAGTTGACTGACTTAGGAGCGATTCAAATGATCGTGGTGACAGGAGCGACCGGAAACGTCGGTGGAGCGCTCATGCGGATCCTGACGGCCGCCGGCGAACGGGTGAGAGCCGTCTCGCGGCACCCGGCGGAGGTGCCCGCCGGCGCGCGGCACTGGTCCGCCGACCTCGCCGAACCTGCCGGCCTCAAGACCGCTTTGGAGGGGGCCGACGCGCTGTTCCTCCTCGTCGCCGGGGAGGAACCGCGAGAGGTCCTCGACCTCGCCGAGGCGGGCGGCGTACGGCGGGTGGTGCTGTTGTCCTCGCAGGGCGCGGGTTTCCGGCCGGACGCCTACCGGCATCCGGTGACCTTCGAGGCGGCCGTACGCGCGTCGGGCCTCGAATGGACGATCCTGCGCCCGGGCGGCTTCCACTCCAACTCCTACGCCTGGGCCGCGTCGATCCGCGCGAACCGGACGGCCGCCGCGCCGTTCGCGGACGTCGGCCTGCCGACCATCGACCCGGCCGACATCGCCGAGGTCGCCGCCGCCGTCCTGCGGGAGCCGGGCCACGCGGGACGGACCTACGAACTCACCGGCCCGGCGGCGATCACTCCGCGCGAGCGGGCCGCGGCGATCGCCGAGGCGCTGGGCGAGCCGGTGCGGTTCGTCGAACAGACCCGGGAGGAGGCCCGCGAGGAGATGCTCCGCTTCATGCCCGAGCCGGTCGTCGAGGGCACGCTCGCCATCACCGGCGACCCGACCGCCGCCGAGCAGAAGGTCGGCCCGGCCGTCGCGCAGATCCTCGGCCGTCCACCGCGCGCCTTCGCCGACTGGGCGCGGCGGAACCTCGCGGCCTTCCGGTGACCGCCTCCCCGCCCGATGCGCCCGGCCGGAGATCGCGGTCGACCACCCGATGAAGCTCACCCTCAGAAAGGCTTCTCATGCCCGTCCAGCGAGTGCTCGACTCAACGATCCGCTACCAGGAGGTGGGCGGCGGCACGCCTGTCGTCTTCCTGCACGGCAACCCCACCTCCTCTCACCTGTGGCGCGACGTCGTTCCGGCCGTGCCGGGGCGGCGGCTGGCACCCGACCTGATCGGGATGGGCGGGTCCGGCAAGCCCGCCATCGACTACTCCTTCGCCGACCACGCGCGGTACCTGGACGCCTGGTTCGACGCGCTCGACCTCGACGACGTGGTCCTGGTCGGGCACGACTGGGGCGGCGCGCTCGCGTTCGACTGGGCCGCCCGGCATCCGGAGCGGGTGCGCGGCATCGCGTTCACCGAGACCATCGTCAAGCCCATGAGCTGGGAGGAGTTCCCCGAGGCCGGCCGGTCGCTGTTCGAGGCGATCAAGAGCGACAAGGGCGAGGCCATGATCCTCGACGACAACGCCTTCATCGAGATGCTGCCCGGCAGCGTCGCCACCCCGATCGGCGAGGAGGACATCGCCGCCTACCGCGCGCCGTACCCCACCCGTCAGAGCCGCCGGCCGATCCTGCGCTGGGCGCGGTCGATGCCGCTCGGCGGTGCGCCCGCCGACGTCGTCGCCCGGATCGAGGCGTACGGCGCGTGGCTCGCGGCGAGCCCGGACGTGCCCAAGCTGCTGGTGACGTTCGCGCCCGGGCCCGGCGTGATGATGACCCCGGAGATGATCGACTGGTGCTCGTCGCACATGGCCGGGCTGGAGATCGAGCGGTACGACGCGGTCGCCGGCCACCACACGCCCGAGGACCGGCCCGAGCTGATCGCCACGGCCGTCGCGAACTGGCTGCGACGACACCGGATCTAGGGGCCGTCCGGTCCCGAACCCCGAACACCGCGTCGTCCTCTCCGTCCGGCCCGTGGCGTTCACCACCTCGGGAGCGGCGAAGGAGCCGGACCGGCCGCTTCAGGCACGTGCCGGAAGGGCGGACGTCCGCTCTAGAGTGAGCGGCATGACCGACACGTCCCGGGAGTACGCGGCCGCGCTGGACGCCGACGACCCGCTCGCCCCGCTGCGGGACGCCTTCGTACGCGACGATCCCGAGCTGATCTACCTCGACGGCAACTCGCTCGGGCGGCTGCCGAAGCGGACCGCCGAGCGGATCGCGCGGGTCGTACGGGACGAGTGGGGCTCCGGCCTGATCCGTTCGTGGAGTCACTGGGCCGACCTGCCCTTCCAGGCGGGTGACCTGATCGGCGAGACGCTCCTCGGCGCGGCCGGGGGTCAGGTCGTCGTCTCGGACTCCACCACGATCAACCTCTACAAGCTCGCCGTCGCCGCGCTCGACGCGCGACCGGGCCGGGAAGTGATCGTCACCGACGACGACAACTTCCCCACCGACCGGTACGTCCTGGAGGGGCTGGCCGCCCAGCGCGGCCTCGAACTGCGCGTCGTGCACACTGACATCGACCAGGGCCTGGACCTGAACATCCTCCAGGAGGCCGTGGGCGCGGACACCGCACTGGTCAGCCTGTCGCACGTCGCGTACCGGTCCGGCGCGCTGCTCGACATGGCCGCCGTGACCGAGATCGTCCACGAGGCCGGCGCGCTCGTGCTGTGGGACCTGTGCCACTCCGCGGGGTCGGTGCCCGTACGCCTCGACGCGAGCGGCGCGGACCTCGCGGTCGGCTGCACCTACAAGTACCTGAACGCCGGCCCCGGATCTCCCGCCTTCCTGTACGTCCGCAAGGAGGTTCAGGACCTGCGCCAGCCGATCTGGGGCTGGTTCGGGCAGCGGGACCAGTTCGCGATGGGCCCGGCGTACGATCCGGTACCCGGGATCGGCCGGTTCCTCGTCGGCACGCCGTCGATCATGGCGATCGCCGCGGTCGAGGAGGGGGTACGGCTGCTGGCCGAGGCCGGGATCGACCGGCTGCGGGCCAAGGGCCAGGCGCTCACCGGCTACCTGATCGACCTGGCCGAGGCGTGGCTGCCGGACCTCGCCCTGGCCACCCCCGCCGACCCGAAGCGGCGCGGCTCACACGTCGCGCTGCGCCACCCCGAGGCCTGGCGCATGGCGCAGGCCATGATCGCGGACAGGGTGATCCCCGACTACCGGACCCCCGACCGGCTGCGGCTCGGCCCCGCACCGATCAGCACGAGCTTCACCGACGTGTGGGACGGCCTCCACCGCCTGCGCACGATCGTGGACGAGCGGGCGTACGAACGCTTCTCCAGCGAGCCGGCGCGGGTGACCTGAGCCTTACTCCCACTCGATCGTGCCGGGCGGCTTGCTCGTGATGTCGACGACGACCCGGTTGACCTCGGCGACCTCGTTGGTGATGCGCGTGGAGATGCGCTGCAGGACCTCGTACGGCAGCCGCGCCCAGTCGGCGGTCATGGCGTCTTCGCTGGTCACCGGGCGCAGCACGACCGGGTGGCCGTACGTGCGACCGTCGCCCTGCACGCCCACGGAGCGCACGTCCGCGAGCAGCACGACCGGGAACTGCCAGATGTCGCGGTCGAGACCGGCTCGGGTGAGCTCCTCCCGGGCGATCGCGTCGGCCTCGCGGAGCAGGTCGAGCCGCTCGCGCGTGACCGCGCCGATGATCCGGATGCCGAGGCCGGGGCCCGGGAACGGCTGCCGCCAGACGATCTCCGGCGGCAGGCCGAGCTCCTCGCCCAGCCGGCGCACCTCGTCCTTGAACAGCGTGCGCAACGGCTCGACCAGGGAGAACTTCAGGTCTTCGGGCAGCCCGCCGACGTTGTGGTGCGACTTGATGTTGGCCGCGCCGGTGCCGCCGCCGGACTCGACGACGTCGGGGTAGAGCGTGCCCTGCACGAGGAACTCCACCGCCTCGCCGTGAGTGTCGACGATCTCGCGGGCGGCCTCCTCGAAGACCCGGATGAACTCCCGGCCGATAATCTTGCGCTTCTCCTCGGGGTCGGTGACGCCGTCGAGCGCGGACAGGAACTGGCCGGAGGCGTCGACGACCTTGAGGTCGACGCCGGTCGCGGCGACGAAGTCCTTTTCGACCTGGAGGGCCTCGCCCTTGCGCAGCAGCCCGTGATCGACGAAGACGCAGGTCAGCTGGGACCCGATGGCCCGCTGGACGAGCGCGGCGGCCACCGCGGAGTCGACGCCGCCGGACAGCGCGCAGATCGCCCGCTTGTCGCCGACCTGGGCGCGGACGGCCTCGATCGACTCCTCGACGATGTTGACCATGGTCCACGACGGACGGCATCCGGCCGCGGTGAGGAAGTGCCGCAGCACGGTCAGGCCGTGCTCGGTGTGCATGACCTCGGGGTGGAACTGCACCCCGTAGAGGCGGCGCGCCGGATCTTCCATCGCGGCGACCGGGGCGCTGGCGGTGCGGGCGGTCACCGTGAACCCGGCGGGCGGCGCGCTGCAGGTCACCCGGTGCGACATCCACACCGACTGCTCGGCGGGCAGGCCGGCGAGGAGCGTGCCCTCGTCGAGCACGGTCAGGTCCGTACGGCCGTACTCGGCGATGTCGGAGTTGGCCACCATGCCGCCCAGCTCCCGCGCCATCGCCTGGAAGCCGTAGCAGATGCCCAGCGTCGGCACCCCGGCCTTGAACAGGCCGTCGGGAACCGGCGGCGCGCCGGGCTCGTACACCGACGCGGGACCGCCGGACAGGATGATCGCCTTGGGCCGCTTGGCCAGCATCTCGGCGACCGGCATGGTCGAGGGCACGATCTCGCTGAACACGTGGCACTCGCGCACGCGCCTGGCGATGAGCTGCGCGTACTGCGCCCCGAAGTCGACAACGAGGACCGTGTCGAAGGACTGCTCGACTGACTCGACGGACACCAAGAACGCCTTTCGGAGTCGCGGGATAGCCACAGTCTAGTGGCGAAACGATGAACGTTCTCCCTCGTGGGAGCCCATACTGATCGGATGATCACGACCGACGGCATCGACGCGGAAGCTGGGTTTCTGTCGTAGGCGCTTGCGCGACCTGGTCGGCGGCGCCAACATCGCCCGGCGCGGCCCGGGCGGCACCATCACCACCACGAGCATGTTTCCGGTGGTGATCACGCACCGTCGAGCCGGACAGCACCTACCCGGTGCCGGCCGGTCCCGGCGTGACCCCAGGCGATCCCCCATCACGGCACCGCACCCGGGGTCCCCTGGCCGGCCGTGGCCCGCCCCACCCGACGTGGGGAGTCGCTCGCCCCAAGCGAGGATCAGCCAACCCCACCTCCCCCACGAGGCAAACGTTGACTGACACGGCACTATCTCAAGAGCGATCTTGTCGTCTGCCGGAGGGCGATCGCGGGGACCTGCCTACCGGAGCAGCGGCTCGCCCGTCGTCTCAGGACGGCGAGTAGCGGACCCTGGCCGCGCCGGACCTCGTACTCACGTCGATCCGGCGGCTCGAACCGTCGTCGCGGAGCCCGTCGTCGACCCTCAGGTCGCCGGATGACGACGTGCCGTTCACCCGGTAGCGGAAGCCGCGGGGCAGGGCGACCGTGACGGATCCGGAGGTGGCCTTGGCCGTGACCTGCTGTGGCGCGTCGGCGAAGCCGAGCCCGACGGCTCCGGAGGAGGTCCTGACGTCCACCTGCGGCGAGGACAGGTCGGTGCCGTTGACCGAGCCGGAGTTCGCCCTCGCCCAGACGGGGCCGTGCGTCCCGGCGATGTTCACCGAGCCCGACCGCGCCTGGAGACGGACGGGGCCGGCGAGGCCCTGAGCCGTGATGGTGCCCGAGCTGACGGTGGCCCGCACGGTGATCCCCGCCGGGACCCGCACGTTCAGGTCGACGTCGCATCCGGGACCGGAGAACAGGGTCGCGTGCGCGCCGCAGTCCGCCTTGATGACCAGCGTGTCGCCGTTCCAGGACTGGCCGACGTTCGGCTTGCCCAGCGTCCATCGCAGGGTCCGCCCGACGGCGACCCGGCCCGGCGGCCCGGTGCCGACCGTCACCGATCCGCTGCCGGCCTCGACCTCGAGGGCGGTGATCGCGTGCGCGTACGAGACGGCCGGAACCGTCTCGGTCTGGCGGAAGAGGCGGCCCCAGGCCTGCTCTCCGAGGGGCACGATCGCCGTGAACGCCGTGACCGCGGCGACGGCGATCCACACGCCCCGGCGACGGGGGCGCTCGGCACCGGTCACGCGCGGCTCGGTCGCGGTCTCGGTCACGAGCCCACCCCCAGGAAGCGCAGCACGGCGAGTACGCGGCGATGGTCGGCGTCGGCGGCCGGCAGGTCCAGCTTGGCGAAGATGTTGTTGATGTGCTTGGCGACGGCGCTGTCACTGATCACCAGCGCCTCGGCGATGCCGCTGTTGGAGCGCCCTTCGGCCATGAGGGACAGCACGTCGCGCTCCCGTGGTGTCAGGCGGTCCAGCGGGTCGCTGCGCCGCCGGATGAGGAGCTGCGCCACGACCTCCGGGTCGAGCGCGGTCTCCCCGGACGCCACCCGGCGCAGCGCGTCGATGAACGCCGAGACGTCGGCGACCCTGTCCTTCAGCAGGTAGCCGACCCGGCTCGTGTTGGCCGACAGCAGGTCCGCGGCGTACCGCTCCTCGACGTACTGCGACAGCAGCAGCACCGCGACGTCCGGCCACTGCCGCCGGATCACGAGCGCCGCCCGTACGCCCTCGTCGCTGTGGCCGGGAGGCATCCGCACGTCCGCGACGACGGCGTCGGGCCGGTGCTCCTCGACCGCGGCGAGCAGGGCGTCGGCGTCGCCGACCGCGGCCGCCACCTCGAACCCCGAGACCTCCAGAAGCTTGATGAGTCCGGCCCGGAGCAGGACCGAGTCCTCGGCGATCACGACGCGCACGGCAACTCCACGGTGATGACGGTCGGCCCGCCGGCCGGGCTGCTGATCCGGAACGTACCGTCGACCGACCCGACGCGCTGACGCAGGCCGGTCAGGCCCGTGCCCCTCGACGGCTCCGCGCCGCCGGCCCCGTCGTCGGTGATGGTCATCCGCAGGAGATCCCCGAAGCGGGTGACGAGGATCCGTACCTGCGTGGCCCGCGCGTGCCGGACCGCGTTGGTGAGCGCCTCGGAGGCGACGAAGTAGGCGACCGCCTCGACCGTGGGCGACGGGCGTTCGGGCACGTCGACCTGGAGGCGTACGGGGAGGGGCGCTCGCGCGGCGATGCCCGACAGCGCGGCGTCCAGCCCGCGGTCGTCGAGTACGGCCGGGTGCAGGCCGCGGACGACGTTGCGCAGGTCGGTCAGCGCCTCCTTGGCCTCCCGGTGCGCCTCGGCGATCACCTCCATGGCCTCGGGACCGCCGGTGAGGGTCTCGCGCGCCAGCCCGAGGTTCATGGCGAGCGCGACGAGCCTCTGCTGTACGCCGTCGTGCAGGTCGCGTTCGATGCGCCGGCGTTCGGCGTCCGCAGCGTCCACGACGCCGGCGCGGCTCTCCGCGAGGTCCTCGACCCGGCGTTCGAGCTCCTCCGCCCGGCTGGGCCCCAGCAGGGCGAACGCGACCCGCGTGTCCAGCCGCGCGACCGAGGCGGCCAGTCCCGGCGCGGCCAGCAGCAGGATGACACCGACCGCGTTGAGGAGGCCGTCGGCCACCGCGTGCCCGGTCAGCGCGAGCGGACTGGACGGACGCAGCGCCCACGAGTAGGTGTTGAGCAGCGCCAGCGTGAACCCGGCCGCCCACACGGCGACGACCAGCAGCCCGCCGGTGGCGAGGGCGGGCCCGGCCAGAAGGTGGTACGCGAGCTGCCGCCAGGCCGTGGGCGAGCGGACCATCGCCGCGACGGTCCGGCGGCCGAGGCGTTCATGGGGGACGGCGGGCACGTCCACGCCGAGAAGGGCCCAGAACCGGTGCCGCTGGACGGCGGTCAGCAGCCGGAGCGCGGCCAGCGGCAGCCCGACCGAGACCACGAGCGCGAGCAGGACCCCAGTGGTCGACACCGCGAACACCCACGGCACCGAGAAGATCATCAGTGCGACGAGGTGGACGGGCACGCCGGCCGTGACGAACGTCGTGTTCCGCCACGCCCAGGGCGACCACGGAGCGTGTGCGTTCCCCCAGTGAAACGCGCGCCGCGCCGGAATCGTCATCGCCATGCCAGGACCCTAGTTTTCGCACTTTGTCGGCAGCAATGCCGTTTCTTGCAGTTTCGATGGTGAAACTAGCACCACCCCAAGTCGGATAGCGCCGTTACTGACCGTGATGCCGCCGACCGGCACGCTGGTGATCGTTCCCGAACCGCCGGGTTCACGAGGAGGCCGAACCCATGATCACCACCATCGAGCCCGCATCCGCGTCCAGTGAGACGGCCGGTGACCCGCCGTCGTCCGTACGGTGGCACGGCAGGGCGCGCTGGGTGGGGCTCGGCCTGATCGGTTCCGGACTCGCGCTGATCCCGTGGCTGTTCGTCCTGGCCGTCGGGCTCCCCGCCAGCACGACCGCCGCGCACTGGTCGACCGCGTGGGTGGGGCTGGACGGCCTGGAGGCGCTCGGCCTGATCGCGACGGGAGTGCTGCTCAACCGGCGCGATCCCCGGCGCTGCCTGGCCGCGACGGTCACCGCGACCCTGCTGACCGTCGACGCGTGGTTCGACGTGACCACCGCCGCACCGGGCGCCGACCAGGCGACGGCGGTCGCCATGGCCGCGGGCCTGGAGCTCCCGCTGGCGATCCTGTGCGCCGTCCTGGCCGTCCGCACGCTTCCGCGCACCGGGTCCTGACGCCCCGCCGGGCACCCGCGAAGGGTCAGGCCGTCACGGCGTGACGATGTCGAAGTCGCGATCGGCGTCGTCCAGGAGCCCGATCAGGGTGGTGAGCACCTGCCGGTCACCGGAGGTCCGGACGTCGTCCAGGTCGCCGGTGGCGACCAGCGCGAGCAGCTGCGCCCTGGTCAGGGTCACCGTGAGGTCGGCCGGTGTCGCCTGGTGCGCCCGCGTCTGGATGAGGACCCCGTTGGCCAGGCTGGTCCTGACCTCCTCGCCGAGGTCGGTGAGGTTCCAGTCGATGGTCAGGCGGGTGTCCCAGGCGCGGGGGCCGTTGAGGCGGACGGCCAGGGAGTCGAAGATCTGCTCGGCGCTCAGTGCGCGGGCGACGTCGGGGCTGGTGGTGTCGAGGGCGTTCTCCGGTTTGTCCCCGCGCAGTTCGGCGGCGCCCTGCAGATAGAAGTTCCGCCACGTGCCGTTCTCGCTGCCGTGGCCGAGCTTCTCGTAGACCTTCGCCAGGAGTTCCCGGGCGGCGCCCAGGGCCGGGTCGGCGAACACGACGTAGTTGAGGATCTGGGCGGCCCATCGCCATTCGCCGGCCTGGAAGGCCTCCTCGGCCCTGGACAGGATGTTCCGCGGGCCGCCCATCAGCTCCACGTGCCTGCGTGCCGACTCTTGCGGGGGAAGCTCCCACAGATGGGCGGGGTTGCCGTCGAACCAGCCCATATAGCGCTGGTAGATCGCCTTGACGTTGTGGGACACCGAGCCGTAGTAGCCGCGGGCGTGCCAGGCCCGGTCCAGCACCGGCGGAAGCTTGAACATCTCGGCGATCTCCGGGCCGGTATGGCCCTGGTTGAGCAGCCGCAGCGTCTGGTCGTGCAGGTAGGCGTACAGGTCGCGCTGCTGGGACAGGAAGGCGGTGAGCTCCGGCGTTCCCCAGGTCGGCCAGTGGTGTGAGGCGAACAGCACCTCGGAGCCGGCGGCGAACATCTCGATCGCCTCGGTGAGATAGCGGGACCAGACCCGCGGGTCGCGGACGAGCGCGCCGCGCAGGGTCAGCACGTTGTGCAGGTTGTGGGTGGCGTTCTCGGCCATGCACAGGGCCCGGCCACCGGGGAAGAAGAAGTTCATCTCGGCCGGCGCCTCGGTGCCCGGGGTGAGCTGGAAGACGATGCGGACGCCGTCGACCACCTCCTCCTGGCCGGTCCGGGTGATGAGGAGCGTGGGCTCGAGCAGCGAGATCGTTCCGATGGAGGTGGTCTGGCCGAGTCCCGAGCCGATCTGGCCGTCGGCGCTCTTGGGCAGCGCGGAGCCGTACATGTAGATCGCCCGCCGGTTCATGGCGGTCCCGGCGTAGACGTTCTCGGCGACGGCGTGTTCCAGGAACCCGGCCGGAGCGATGATCGGGACGTTCGCCCCGTCGGGCACGACCCCCCGGACACCGCCGAAGTGGTCGGCGTGGGAGTGGCTGTGGATGACGGCGGTCACGGGCCGGTTCCCCCGGTGCCGCCGGTAGAGCCCGACCGCCGCCTCCGCGCACTCGGTGGACAGCAGCGGATCGATGACGATGACGCCTCGCTCGCCCTCGACGAAGGAGACGTTGGACAGGTCGAAGCCGCGCACCTGGTAGATCCCCTCGGCCACCCGGTAGAGGCCGTGCCTGGCGGTGAGCTGGGACTGCCGCCACAGACTCGGATGCGCCGTGTCGGGGCACGGCTCGCTCAGGAAGGCGTAGGCACCGAAGTCCCACACGACCCGCCCGGCGGGGTCCCTGATCGCCTCCTGAGACGTCGTCCCGACGAACCCTCTGTCAGCAGCCTCGAAGTCGCTCCGGTCCTCCAGCGGCGGCATGACGCTCACAACGATCTTCGTTTCCGGCATCGCTTCGGCTCAGGGCCACCAGCAGGTAAACCTGTGTCAGGCGGGTGAGATGGGCAGGCGCAGCGCCGCCGGGGCGTCGGCGGGGACCACGGCGGCCTTCGGGGCGACGGGGGCGAGGCGTTCGTAGGCGGCGCCGAGCTCCGGGCGCGGGTCGTCCTCGCCGTTGTTCGGCCAGAACGCCATGGCGCGCTCGGCCTGGGCGGTGATGGTCAGCGAGGGGTTGACGCCGAGGTTGGCCGACACCGCCGAGCCGTCCACGATGTGCAGGCCGGGGTGGCCGTAGACCCGGTGGTAGGGGTCGATCACGCCCTCCTCCGGCGAGGCGCCGATCGTGCAGCCGCCGATGAAGTGCGCGGTCGTCGGGATGTTGAACAGGTCCAGCCACGTGCCGCCGGGCATGCCGCCCATCTCTTCGGCCAGCATCCGTACGGCGCGGTGCGCCTCGGGGATCCAGGTCGGGCTCGGCTCGCCGTGGCCGCGGCGGGCCCGCATGCCGCGCCCGGACGGCGACGGCACGACGGTGATCGAGTTGTCGCGGGTCTGCATGACCAGGGCGACGATCGTCCGGCGCGACCAGTCACGGAGGTTCGGCAGGCGGACGAGCTGGTGCGGGTGGGTCGCCGCCTGGCCGAGGAACTTGGCCCAGCGGGGCGCACGGCCGTCGCCGTCGATCAGCAGCGAGCGGAGCGCGCCCATGGCGTTCGAACCGGGCCCGTAGCGGGTCGGCTCGATGTGGGTGTGCTCGTCCGGGTGGAACGAGGAGGTGATCGCGACGCCGCGCGAGTGGTCGTCGCCCTTGCGGCCCAACCGCTCGACGCCCAGGATCGCCTCGGAGTTGGTGCGGGTGCGGACGCCGAGCCGGTCGGACAGGTGGGGCAGCGCGCCCGTCGTCTTCATCCGGTGCAGCAGGCGCTGCGTGCCGTACGTCCCGGCGGCCAGCACGACGTGCGCGGCGGTGAGCGTGCGCCGCAGCCTCCGCGCCCGCCGGCCCGTGCGCGTCACCTCGACCGTGTAGCCGCCCTCCGCCCGCGGGCGGAGGGCCGTCACCGTGGTCATCGGCAGGACCTTCGCGCCCGCGTGCTCGGCCAGGTAGAGGTAGTTCTCGGTGAGCATGTTCTTGGCGCCCACGCGGCAGCCGGTCATGCAGGAGCCGCACTCGGTGCACGTCGTACGGCGGGGGCCGGCGCCGCCGAAGTAGGGGTCCTCGACCCGCTCACCGGCCTTGTCGCCGAACAGGACGCCCACCGGGGTGCGGTGGAAGGTCTCCCCGCGGCCCATCCGCTCGGCGATCCGCTGGACCGCCTGGTCCGCGGGCGTCATCGTCGGGTTCGTCCGGACTCCGAGCATGCGCCGGGCCTGGTCGTAGAAGGGAGACAGCTCGGCCCGCCAGTCGGTGATGTGCCGCCACTGCGGGTCGGCGAAGAACGGCTCCGGCGGCTCGTACAGGGTGTTGGCGTAGACGAGGGACCCGCCGCCGACGCCCGCCCCGGCGAGGATGAGCACCCGGGAGCCCTTCTCCCCGCGCAGCAGGTGGATGCGCTGGATGCCGGTCATGCCGAGGCCGGGCGCCCACAGGTATCGGCGGGTGCGCCAGGAGGTCTTCGGCAGGTCGCGGTGGCGGCTCCCCGGATCGCCGTCCGGGTCGTCGAACCGCCGGCCGGCCTCCACCACGGCGACGCGGTACCCCTTCTCGGTGAGCCGCAGCGCAGCGACGCTGCCACCGAACCCCGAGCCGACCACGATCACGTCGTAATCCATGCGGGCTCCTACCTCAGGCGCAGACGCTTCATCGTCTTCAGGCCGCGGCTGAGCAGCGCCGCGTACTTGTCGTACGGCATGCCCATGACCGGTTCGAAACCGAGCCAGTGCTGGCTGGCGACGGTCTGGACCTCGGTGTACTTCAGCAGGCCCTCCGCGCCGTGCCGACGGCCCACTCCGGAGTCCTTCATACCGCCCATCGGCGCGTCGTAGGAGGCGTACGCCGAGGCGTATCCCTCGTTGATGTTGACCGTCCCGGCCTTGATCCGTACGGCGAGGCGGCGCGCGCGTCCCACGTCGCCGCTCCAGATGCTGGCGTTCAGCCCGTAGGCGGAGTCGTTGGCGAGCTCGACGGCCTCGTCCTCGTCGCGGAAGCGGTACAGCGACACCACCGGCCCGAATGTCTCGGACCGGCACAGCTCCATGTCGTCCTCGACGCCCGTGAGCACGGTCGGCTCGAAGAAGTACGGCCCGGCCTCCGGGCGGGGGCGACCGCCCGCGAGCACCTTGGCGCCCTTCTCGACCGCCTCCTCGACGTGCCGGACGACGGTGTCGAGCTGACGCTGGGAGGTGAGCGAGCCCATGTCGGCGTCGTAGCCGGCACCGAGCCGCATGTTGCGCACGCGGTGGGCGAAGCGCTCGGCGAACCGGTCGAAGACCTTCTCGTGGACGTAGAGGCGCTCGATCGAGATGCAGAGCTGGCCGGCGTTGGCGAAGCACGCGCGGACCGCACCCTGGGCGGCCTTCTCGATGTCGGCGTCGTCCAGCACGATCATCGGGTTCTTGCCGCCGAGTTCGAGGGAGTAGCCGATCAGCCTCTTGGCGGCCTGCTCGGCGATGGCCCGGCCGCCCCGGGTCGAGCCGGTGAACGCGACGTAGTCGGCCGCACCGATCAGCGGCTCGCCGATCTCGGCCGGGTCACCGACCACGACCTGCCAGATCTCGGGCGGCATCCCGCACTCGACCAGCAGGTCGATCGCCCACAGCGCGGTCAGCGCGGTCTGGGTGTCCGGCTTGTGGACGATCGTGTTGCCCGCGAGCAACGCCGGCACGGCGTCGGGCACGCTGAGCGCGAGCGGGTAGTTCCACGGCGAGATCAGGCCGACGACGCCCTTGGGGTGGCGGACCTCGATCGTCCGGGTCGCGAGCGGCAGCAGACCCTGGCGATGGCGCGGCCGGAGCATCCCCGGCGCGTGCCGGGCGTGGTAGAGCGTGCAGCCGGCCGCGTCCATGACCTCCTCGAACGCGTGCCGGCGCGCCTTGCCGGTCTCCAGCTGGAGGAGGTCGAGGATCTCCTCACGGCGGTCCAGGACCGCGTCGTGGAAGCGGATGAACGGCGCGGCGCGCTCGGCCGGCGACCGGCGCGCCCACTCCCGCTGCGCTTCGCGGGCGCGCTCGTACGCGGTCGCGACGTCGTCCGGCCCGGAGATCGGCAGCTCGGCGAGCGGCTCTCCGGTGAACGGCGTCCGTACGGCGGTGGTCCGCCCGCCGGAGACGACGCGGGCGGCCAGCCGATCGAGGCCGTCCGGTACGGGTGGTGGCGTGATCGTGGGGGCCTCGCCGGGCCCCGCGTCCGACGCTTCGGCGGGGGACGCAGCGGTTGCACTCATGGATGAAGCGTAGAACGTGGTTCGGCCCCTGGCTACCGCTCGGTAACCAAGACGTCCGTTTTGGGATGTCGGACAAGCTCCAAAGGTCATTTCGGCCGACTCAAGCACCGCCGAGCCGTACTCAACTTTCGTTTCCACTGGTGCGCCTTGAGAAAACCTTGTATCCCAATGTTGGAGGGGTGACCGGCAGTCGACGGAAGGGCAAGGATGATCTCCGACCCGCAGGAACGCGCCGTCCCGGAAGCGATGAAACGGACGACTCGTCAGGAGAAGCGCGCCCAGACCCGGGAGGCGCTGCTCGACGCGGCGGAGCGCCTGTGGGCCAAACACGGTATCCGGGGAGCGTCACTGGATGAGATCGCGGCGTCGGCGGGCATGACCAAGGGGGCGGTCTACTCCAACTTCGCGGGCAAGACCGACCTCATCCTGGCGCTGCTCGACCGGTACACCCAGGTCGAGTTCGGGCAGCGCACCTCCTCGGCACTGCGCGACCAGGGCCGCCCGCGCGCCGACCGCTGCGCCGACGCCGGCCGCCACTACGCCAGCCGGCTGTCCGCGGAGGAGACGCGGATGAAGGCGCTGCTGCTGATGGAGCTGTGGCTGTTCGGCATGCGCGACTTCTCGGCCGGCTGGCGCATCGCCGACTGGTACCAGAGCCACCGCGAGGGCCTCGCCGCCGGGCTGCGGACGGGCGGCGACGACCTGTCGGCGGAAGACCGCGCGTCGCTGGCGATGGCGATCGAGTTCGGGCTGGCGCTCCAGCACCTGCTCGACCCGGACCGCGTCCCGGCGGAGCTGTACGGCCCGGGAATGAACCTCGTCCTCGGGCCCGCGATGCCGTAGCGCCTGCCGCGCTCACTCGCGGCTGTGGTTGGCGTCCTCGGGGTCCGGGGGTTCCAGTACGGCGTCGGGCACGGAGTCCGCGCTCTTGACCGTGTGGCCGTGCTTGAACACCGCGTCGAAGTTCCCGGCGTACTCCTGCTCCAGCCGCGGGTCGGCCACGGTGATCATCGCCTCGTCGTGGCCGTGGAAGCCGACGGTCGTGTAGTTGGGGCTGCCGGTGAAGACGACCTTCTGCGCCCGGCCCTGGTACTGGCCGTCGATCAGCAGGTACTTCGAGTGGGCGTACGTCGTCCGGCCGCCCTCGGTGAGATACCGGGTCTCGGGGCCGCCGTGCCGCCCACCCTTCTTGACGAGGGAGCGGAGGGTCTTCGGGCCGACGATGTCGAACACGACCTGTACCCGGCAGCCCGCGTCGTCCAGCTTCCACAGCCGCCGCGCGATGGGGCCCCAGGTGAAGTGGCCGAGGCTCAGCCTGATCCGGGTACCGCCGGTGCACGAGACCTGGTCCAGCGCCTGGCTGATCGGATCGCCCTTGGCCCAGGGGAAGAAGTCCAGGCGATACCGCCCGGCCTGCACGGTGCGGTGGTAGTCGAGCTTGTGATGCTGGGCGGCCAGGTCCTGGAAGTAGGACAGGTAGGCGGCGTAGACCGCCGGATCCTGCAGGACGAGCGCGTCGTTCCACTGGGTGTCACGGGCGCCGTCGGTGGCGTTCGCGGAGGTCTGCACGATCATGTCCTGCGCGCCGCCCGTGGTGGAGAACAGGAAGAACTTGTTGTGGTTGAACTCCGGCCCGATGCAGCCGCGATCCTCGTCGCACACGACCACCCAGGAGTCCTTCTTGGTGTCGGTGCCGAGCCCGCGCTTGAGGCGCTTGAAGGCGGCGTACGCGGTGGACTCGTGGTCGAGCACGACCTGCACGCTCACGTGCCGCTTGGCGGCGGCGACGAGTTGCGCGGCGGTGTCCGTGCTGGAGAAGTGGTACATCGCGATGGCGATCCGGCTGCCTTTGGGCGTCCCGGCGATCAGGCGGGCGACGCGGGTGGAGATGGCGTCCTGCTTCGCCGTACCGCTGACCGGGGAGTTGAAGATCGGCCCGGTCCGCGGCACGGGATCGTCCCCGGCGACCGATGCCCGGGCGTCGACCGGCACCCCTGCGACGGTCGAGGTACGGGCGGTCGAGCCGCGGATGATCGAGGCCCGGGCGGCCGAGGGAGTGGCGGCCGAGGTACGGATGGCCGAGAGGTGGGCGACCGCGGCCGGGATCGCCGCAGGGGCCGTGGTGGCGCCGACGGCCAGCGCCGAGGCCGCGATCACGGCCCTGGCGGCCGGCACGAACTTCACCACACGAGCTCCCGAAGTGGACACCAAGCGCTAAAGCACTCAGAAAGCGCTTGAAGTGCCGAAAGCGTACAGGAGTTACGGTCGCCCAGAACAGGTCTATACGGTCAAGAGTTATCCCGAACCTCCTGGTCAGCCCGGCGAACACTCCCCGACTCCGCCGAGTCAGCCGGGGCTCCTGCGGCGGATTGAGGCGCACACCGCCAGCCGACCCGCCGACGTCGCGCACCAGCTTCTGGACGCGCTGGTGAGCGACGACGGGTTCCCGCCGCACCGGCGTCGGTGACCACGCGGAAGCGCCGGGCTGCGGCACACCTAACTTCCCGAAGCGGTGCGACGAGGCGATCTGTGAACCGCGCGGGCACCGCCATGACGATCCGAAGGCGCCGCTGACCGACGTCACCGACGAAGACCCGTCCTAGGGCTGGGCCGCTCACCAGATCATCCACGCCAAGCGACATCAACGAGTCTTTGCGAGGGATCCCGACCATTCCCGGCCGGAGAAGCTACTCCCAGACAAGGCAACCGAAACCGCGCTTCGGGAGACGCTGCGTTTGTGCAACATCGCCGCGAACCACGCCTCCCGTCGCGCTTTCGACACCGGCATTGTGGGGAAGACGTCTTTGCAGCGTCTGGTTTACGGCGAGTTAAAGCAGCTGGGGTTGTCCGCCCAGCCCGCGATACACGCGGTTCGAAAGGTCGCGGGGGCCTACGCGACGTTGAAGGCGAATCTGAAGGCGGGGAACTACGGCCCCGAAGGCTCCAAGCGGCGCGCCAAAGCAGAGAGCACGCCGATCCGGTTCCGTAAGGACGCCGCCCAACCATTCGATGATCGTTGCTTGTCCTGGCAGCTCGATGCCCGCACGATCTCGATCTGGACCGTCCACGGCCGATCGGGCCGTATCCCGTTCCAATGCTCGTTGGAGCAGATGAACCTCCTGGGTGAGTATCGGCGTGGCGAGTCAGATCTGGTGTTCCGAGGCGGAAACTGGTACCTGTACGCGACCTGCGACATCCCCGAACCCGACACACGCGAACCCGAGAAAGGGTTCCTCGGCGTCGACCTCGGCATCGCCAACATCGCCGTCACCTCCGACGGCACCGTCCACGCCGGCAAGCATGTGAACCAGGTCCGGCACCGCAACCACCGCCTCCGCAAGCGCTTGCAGAAGAAGGGCACTAAGTCCGCGAAACGGCTGTTGCGGAAGCTGTCGGGCCGGGAAGCGCGTTTCGCGGCCGACACCAACCATCGCATCTCCAAGAAGCTGGTGACCGAGGCTGAACGCACCTGTCGCGGCATCGCCCTGGAAGACCTGGGCGGTATCCACGACAGGGTACGGCTCCGCAAGCCCCAGCGGGTCACCCTACATTCTTGGAGCTTTCAGCAACTCGGCGGCTACATCGCTTATAAGGCGGCCCGTGCCGGGGTGCCGGTGGTGTTCGTGGACCCCCGTTACACCTCCCAGAGGTGCAGCGCGTGCGGCCACATCAGTAAGAAGAACCGGCCTGATCAGGCCACCTTCGCTTGCATGTCGTGCGGCTTCGCTGAGCACGCCGACATCAACGCAGCCCGCAACATCGCCGCGCGTGGTGTGGCGGGCTGGGCAGTGAGTCACGCTGCCGACGACGCGGCCTGACCCGTACCCGCCAGGTGCGGATCATAGCTGCAAGCTCAGCCCTTTCTTCAGGGTCGAGAAGCTGACGGAGATGCAGACCACGGTGGTCCCGTGCGTCCGCGCTGGGCAACGGCGTCCGGTACGGCCTCGGCCTGACCAGCACCCCGCTGAGCTGCGGCGGCGTCGCCTGGGGCCACGGCGGCGACTTCCCCGGCTACCACACCAGCGACGCCGTCACCCAGGACGGCCGCGCCGCCACCATCGCCGTCACCGAGCTGCCGAGCAGCCCGACCCGGCTCCAGCACCTGACCGCCGACATCGACACCGCCCTCTGCCGGTAACCTCCGGCTCACCATCGGCGGCGGCCACCAACGGCCGCCGCCGATACGGCGTTCGATCGGCCCGTCAGAGCGACCTGCTCGCATTGACGTACTCGACGCCGAGTGCCTGCAGCAGGGCCAGAGCCTCGGCGCCGGGGGATCCTGACGGCGCGCTGTAGAGCACGAGGTGCTGGTCGCGGTCGGTGAGCGCGAGCGAGTCGCAGTCGACGGTGATCTCCCCGACGACCGGGTGACGGAAGGTCTTCGTGAGCATCGGGGCGGCCTGGACGTCGTGCCGCTCCCAGAGCCGGGCGAACTCGGAACTGCCGTGGCGGAGCTCGTCGACGAGTCCGGTCACCGCGGGGTCGGAGGGGTAGCGGGCGAGGGTGGATCGGAGCTCCATCACGACGTGGTGCCGGAACTCCGCGGCGTCGGAGATCCCGTACAGCGTCGCATCGGCGTCCGCCGGCCCGAGGAATGCCCGGCGCGCGAGATTGCGGTCCTGCGGGGCGACCTCGGCGAAGTCCTCCATGAGCGCGGCCGCGAGGTCGTTCCACGCGAGCACCTCGAACGCGGCGGACATCACGAAGGCGGCCGTCTGCGGCAGCCGCTCGAGGAGCGCGAGGATGCTCGGGCGGACGTCACGCCGGTGCAGTCCGGTACGGCGCGGCGCGGTGCCCGCGAGGACGTGGAGGTGATCGGACTCGGCGTCCGTGAGCCGCAGCGCACCGGCGATCCCGGCGAGGACCTCGCCCGACGGCCGCGGCGCCCGGCCCTGCTCGAGCCGGATGTAGTACTCGGTGGAGATGTGCGCGAGGACCGCCACCTCCTCGCGGCGAAGACCCGGTGTCCGTCGTCGCGAGCCTGAGGGAAGGCCGACGTCCTCGGGCCGGAGCCGCTCGCGACGGCTGCGGAGGAACGCCCCGAGCTCCTGCTTGTCCATACCCCAAGTCTGCACGCCGCGCGGCGACGCATCCTGGTACCGCCTGTGCCTGCCTCCGGCCCGGAGGCCGGCCGGACACTGTCGCCATGACGAACGACATCGACAGCACACCGATCGGCCTGCTCACCGGCAAGGTCGTGTTCATCACCGGCGCCAGCCGCGGCATCGGGGAGGCCGCGGCCCGGCTCTGCGCCCGCGAGGGCGCCGCCGTCGTGCTCGCCGCCCGCGGCACCGACGCCCTCCAGCGGATCGTCAGCGAGATCCGCGCCGACGGCGGCGTCGCCGACGCCGTCACCCTGGACCTCGCCGACCGTGCGAGCGTCCGCGCCGCGGTCGACCGCGTCGAGGAACTGCACGGACGGCTGGACTGCGCCTTCAACAACGGCGCGACGATCCAGCGGCCCGGTCCGCTCGACGCCACGAGCGACGAGGACATCGACGAGCAGTTCGCGGTGAACTTCCGCTCGCACTGGACCGCCATGACCGCCGAGGCCGCACTCATGCGACGGAACGGCGGCGGGGCGATCGTCAACACCTCCAGCATCGGCAGCCGCCGCGCGAACCCCGCTCTCCCCGCGTACGGCGCGATGAAGCGCGCGCTCAACAGCATCACCGAGACCGCCGCGGTGAGCTGGGCCCGTGATGGCATCCGGGTGAACGGCATCACCCCCGGCGGCACCGCCACGGAGATGATCGACGCGTGGGAGGCGGCGACGCCCGGCATCATCGAGCAGGCGAAGGCGTCGATCCCGCTCGGACGGATGGCCGAGCCCCACGAAGTCGCCGAGGCCGCCGCATGGCTGCTCAGCGACCGAGCCTCGATGGTGACCGGCGCCATCGTGCCGGTGGACGGCGGCGCCGGCGCCTGAAAGGACGAGCCCGGGCAAGCCGTCGTCGAGAGGGCGGGCGCGAACGTGGGCCGGGCCTGGTGCCGCCGTGGCGCGAAGTGGTTACGGGGTCATCGTCGGGACGATGTCCGGGACGCCGCGCCGGGTGGCGTCGGCCTCCAGGTCGCCCTCCTGTTCTTGGGAGATGCGTTCGGCCTCGACGCGCTTCTCGTAGTACTCGATCTCGCGCTCGGTCTGTTCGTTGGACCAGCCGAGTTCGGGGGCGAGGAGTTCGGCCACCTCGCGGGCGGCGCGGACGCCGCGGTCCCACGTCTCGATGGAGATCCTCGTGCGGCGGGACAGTACGTCGTTGACGTGCCGGGCGCCCTCGTGGGTGGCGGCGTAGACGATCTCGGCGCGCAGGTAGTCGTCCGCGCCCTCGATCGGGCGGCCCAGGTCGGGGCGTTCGCGGATGAGGGACAGCAGGTCCTCGACCAGCGTGCCGTACCGGCGGAGCAGGTGCTCGACGCGGGCCACGTGCAGGCCCGAGGACTCCGACAGGCGGTGGCGGGAGTTCCACAGCGCCTGGAAGCCGTCACCGCCGATCAGCGCGACCTGGTCGGTGCACGAACCCGGCACCTTGCCGTCCAGGCCGTGCGCCACCGCGTCGACGGCGTCCTTGGCCATGACTCGGTAGGTGGTGTACTTGCCGCCCGCGACGACGACCAGGCCGGGCACCGGGTGGGCCACGACGTGCTCGCGTGACAGCTTCGACGTCTCGTCCGACTCGCCGGACAGCAGCGGCCGCAGCCCGGCGTACACGCCCTCGACGTCGTCGTGCGTCAGCGGCACGTTGAGCACCGCGTTGACGTGTTCGAGCACGTAGTCGATGTCGGCCTTGGACGCCGCCGGATGCACCTTGTCGAGGTCCCACGGCGTGTCGGTGGTGCCGATGATCCAGTGCCGGCCCCACGGGATGACGAACAGGACGGACTTCTCCGTACGCAGGATGATGCCGCTGGCGGAGTGGATGCGGTCCTTGGGCACGACGAGGTGCACGCCCTTGGAGGCGCGTACGTGGATCTGCCCGCGACCGCCGACGAGCTCCTGGATGTCGTCGGTCCACACGCCGGTGGCGTTGACGACCTGCTTGGCGCGGACGTCGGTCTCCGTCTCCGACTCCAGGTCGCGGATGCGCACGCCGGTGACGCGCTCGCCCTCGCGCAGGAAGCCCACGGCCTGCGTACGCGAGGCGATCTGCGCGCCGTACTCCGCCGCCGTGCGCAGCAGCATCGTGACGTAGCGGGCGTCGTCCACCTGGGCGTCCCAGTATTGGATGGCGCCGACGAACGAGTCGCGCTTGAGCGACGGCGCGACCTTCAGCGCCTTCGTACGGGTGAGGTGGCGGTGATGGGGCACACCGCGTGCCGTGCCCATCGACAGGGACAGGCCGTCGTAGAGCGCGACCCCGGCGCCGATGTAGCCGCGCTCCCATACCCGGTGCGTCATCGGGAACAGGAACGGCACCGGGCGTACGAGGTGCGGGGCGATGCGGCTCAACAGCAGACCGCGTTCGGTGAGCGCTTCGCGTACGAGCTCGAAGTCGCGCTGTTCGAGGTAGCGCAGCCCGCCGTGGATGAGCTTGGACGAACGCGAGGAGGTGCCCGAGGCGAAGTCGCGCGCCTCGATCAGTGCCACGGACAGCCCGCGCGTGGCCGCGTCGAGCGCCACCCCGGCGCCGACGATGCCACCGCCGACCACGACGACGTCGAACTCCTCGGTGCCCATGCGTTTCAGCGCGGTCTCGCGCTCGGCCGGGCCGAGACGCGAGGTGCCGAGTCCGTTCACCGACTGCCCATCTGCCATTGCGCACTCCCTCGCGTCGTCCGTCGCGTCGCGTCGTTTCGTTCTGCAAGCACCACGCTTTGGCTTCCTCCCTCGCCTAAAGGCGGGGGATTCCAGCGGTCGCCCGCTGGAATTCCTGCTTCACCGACGACCGCCCCGTCCGGGAGGACTCCCGTTGAGGTCTTACACCGTCTCCACAGGCAGACGCCGCCAGCCCGGCGGCCAGGATGTTACGTGCCGCGTTCACGTCGCGGTCATGCACGGTGCCGCAGTCGCACGTCCACTCGCGGACGTTCAGCGGCATCTTCGCTGCGACCGTGCCGCAGGTTCCGCACAGCTTCGAGCTGGGGAACCAGCGGTCGATCACGACGAGCTCGCGCCCGTACCAGGCGCACTTGTACTCCAGCATCACGCGGAGGTCCATCCAGGCCGCATCGGAGATGGCGCGCGCGAGCGTGCCGTTCTTCAGCAGGTTGCGGACGGTGAGGTCCTCGATCACGACCGTTTGGTTCTCACGGACGAGTCGAGTCGACAGCTTGTGCAGGAAGTCGCGGCGCCGGTCGGCGATCCGCGCGTGGACCTTGGCGACGCGATGGCGGGCTTTCTCCCGGTTGGCCGAGCCCTTCACCTTCCGCGACAGCTCCCGCTGCGCGCGGGCAAGGCGGGCGCGGTCACGCCGCTCGTGCTTCGGGTTGGCGACCTTTTCCCCGGTGGACAGGGTCACCAGGGAGGTGATCCCGGCGTCGATGCCGACCGCCGCCGGGGTGGCAGGGGCCGGGGTGATGGTGTCCTCGCACAGCAGGGACACGAACCAGCGTCCCGCCGCGTCGCGGGACACGGTCACCGTGGTCGGCTTCGCACCCTCCGGGAGCGGACGCGACCACCGGATGTCCAGGGGCTCCGCCATCTTCGCCAGAGTCAGTTGCCCCTCACGCCACTTGAACGCGCTACTGGTGTACTCGGCCGACGCCCGGGACCTCTTCTTCGACTTGAAGCGCGGGTACTTGGCGCGCTTGGCGAAGAAGTTCCCGAACGCCGTCTGCAAGTGGCGCAGCGCCTGCTGAAGCGGAACCGAGGACACCTCCGTCAGGAAGGCCAGTTGCTCGGTCTTCTTCCACTCCGTCAGCGCCGCCGACGACTGCACATAGGAGACACGGCGCTGCTCGCCGTACCAGGCCCGTGTGCGCTCCTCCAGCGCCTTGTTGTAGACGAGGCGGACGCAGCCGAACGTGCGCGACAGCTCAGCCGCCTGCTCGTCCGTGGGGTAGAAGCGGTACTTGAAAGCCCGCTTGACCAGCTGCGTCATTCCTCACACCGTATCAGGTTCCGTGTGAGCGGGCGTGTCGGCCGGTGAATGGTGGACGCCGGTCCGCCCTGGCGACAAACCGGCTTTTCCTGCCCCGCTCCGCAGGAGCTTCGTTTCCTCCCCCGGCTGAAGCCGGGGGTATCCACGAAGGAGAGACCCGATGACGGCGTCACTTCAGCGACAAAGCAGGGTTCAGTGCGGTGCGACCACGACCTGCACACGCTGGAACTCCTTCAGGTCGGAGTACCCGGACGTGGCCATCGCACGACGTAGTGCACCGATGAGGTTCATCGAACCGTCGGCGACGTTCGAGGGACCGTAGAGGATCTGCTGCAGCGTGCCGATCGAACCCACGTCGAGCCGGGTGCCGCGCGGCAGCTCCTCGTGGTGTGCCTCACTGCCCCAGTGGTAGCCGCGCCCCGGCGCCTCGGCGGCCCGCGCGAACGGCGAGCCGATCATCACCGCGTCGGCGCCGACCGCGAGGGCCTTGGCGATGTCGCCGGACTGCCGCATGCCGCCGTCGGCGATCACGTGGACGTAGCGCCCGCCCGACTCGTCGAGGTAGTCGCGCCGGGCGGCGGCGACGTCGGAGATCGCCGTGGCCATCGGCACCGCGACGCCGAGCACCGTGCGGGTCGTGTGCCCCGACCCGCCGCCGAACCCGACGAGCACGCCCGCCGCGCCCGTGCGCATCAGGTGCAGCGCGGCGGTGTAGGTGGCGCAGCCGCCGACGATGACCGGGACGTCGAGGTCGTAGATGAACTGCTTGAGGTTGAGCGGCTCCGCACGGCCCGAGACGTGCTCCGCGCTGACCGTCGTGCCACGGATGACGAACAGGTCGACCCCGGCGTCGATGACCGCCTTGTGGTACTGCGCGGTGCGCTGCGGCGACAGCCGGGCCGCCACGGTGACGCCCGCGTCGCGGATCTCCTTGATGCGCTGCCCGATCAGCTCTTCTTTGATCGGCTCGGCGTACAGCTCCTGAAGCCGCTTGGTCGCGGTGCCGTCCTCCAGCGAGGTGATCTCGGCGAGCAGCGACTCGGGGTTCTCATAGCGGGTCCACAGCCCTTCGAGGTCGAGCACGCCCAGCCCGCCGAGGCGTCCGATCGCGATCGCGATCTCAGGGCTGACGACGCTGTCCATCGGGGCGACGACCAGCGGCATCTCGAACCGGTACGCGTCGATCTGCCAGGCCACACTGACCTCTTCGGGATCGCGCGTGCGGCGCGAGGGGACGATGCCGATCTCATCGAGCTCGTACGCCCTGCGGCCGCTCTTCCCCCGCCCGATCTCAACCTCAGCCATCTGATGTCCCTTTCCATGGCTCGGCCGCGACCACCCTCGTGGTCACGGCCGAGAAAGTCTCTTTCAGCGGACCTGGTAGTTGGGCGCCTCGACCGTCATCTGGATGTCGTGCGGGTGGCTCTCCCGCAGACCCGCCCCGGTGATCGGCATGAGTACGGACTTTTCCTTCAGGTCCCTGATCGTGCGGGAGCCGGTGTACCACATCGCCTGGCGCAGGCCACCGACGAGCTGGTGGGCGACGGCCGCGATCGGCCCGCGGTAGGGCACCTGGCCCTCGATGCCCTCGGGGATGAGCTTGTCCTCGCCCTCGACCGTCTCCTGGGAGTAGCGGTCCTTGCTGTAGGAGCCGCCGCGCTCGCGGTTTTTCATCGCGCCGAGCGAGCCCATGCCCCGATAGGTCTTGTACTGCTTGCCGTTGATGAAGATCAGCTCGCCGGGGCTCTCCTCGCAGCCCGCGAGCAGCGAACCCAGCATCACCGAGTCGGCCCCGGCCGCGATGGCCTTGGCGATGTCGCCCGAGTACTGCAGGCCGCCGTCGCCGATCACCGGTACCCCGGCGGGACGGCAGGCCAGCGCGGCCTCGTAGATCGCGGTCACCTGGGGCGCGCCGACCCCGGCCACCACCCGCGTCGTACAGATCGAGCCGGGGCCGACCCCGACCTTGACCGCGTCGGCGCCCGCGTCGACCAGCGCCTGGGCGCCCGCGCGGGTCGCGATGTTGCCCGCGATGATGTCCGCGCGGGTGTTGGCCTTGAGCTTGGCGACCATGTCGAGCATGCCGCGCGAATGACCGTGGGCGGTGTCCACGACGATCACGTCGGCCCCGGCGTCGACCAGCGCGCGGGCGCGCAGCTCGGCCTCCTCGCCCACGCCCACCCCGGCGCCGACGATCAGCCGGCCGGCGGAGTCTTTGGTGGCGTCGGGGTACTGCTCGCTCTTGGTGAAGTCCTTGACGGTGATCAGCCCGCGCAGCCGGTCGCCCTTGTCGACCAGCGGGAGCTTCTCCACCTTGTTCTTTCGCAGGAGGGCGAACGCGTCCTCACGGGACACGCCGACCGGGGCCGTGACCAGCGGCATCGGCGTCATGACCTCGCGCACGGGACGGGAGGTGTCGGTCTCGAACCGCATGTCGCGGTTGGTCACGATGCCGACCAGGACGCCTTCCTCGTCGGTCACCGGCACACCGGAGATGCGGTAGTGGGCGCACAGGCGCTCGACGTCGGCGAGCGTGTCACCGGGCGAGCACGTCACCGGGTCGGTGACCATGCCCGCCTCGGACCGCTTGACCAGGTCGACCTGGAGCGCCTGTTCTTCGATCGGCAGGTTGCGGTGCAGCACGCCGAGGCCGCCCTGACGGGCCATCGCCACGGCCATCCGGGCCTCGGTGACGGTGTCCATCGCCGCGGAGACCAGCGGGATGCGCAGGGTCACCGAGCGGGACAGGCGTGTCGACGTGTCGGCCTCACCCGGCGCGAGATCGGAATAGGAGGGCACGAGCAACACGTCGTCGTAGGTGAAGCCCTGCGGGGCGAACTTTGCGGGCTCGGGCGCGGAAGTCATTGGCATCATCCGATGGGGTGCGATATCGGGCCAGGTCAGCGGATCCTGGTTACATCCTAGAGCGAGGGGGTTGCTGACAAGGCCCGTTGGGTGGGGCTGTGGACAACCGGGAGCACCCCTGTGAACCCTGAACCCTAGCCGGACTGGCCCTCTTCGCTGTCGATCACGCCGTCGACGTAGCCGCGGGCGTACTCCCAGCTGACGTAGTCGCTCGGCTCGGCGGCGATGGCCGGTTCGTGCACCCGGGCCAGCCCTTGGTCGAGCAGGTGCCGCAGGTTGCCGTACAGCAGGTCCCAGTCGATGTGATGAGGCTTGCCGCAGTCGGTGCAGTCGACCGTCAGGCCCTTGATGCCCAACGGCTCCAGGAGCGCGCGGAAGACCTCGAGGTCGGACAGATCCGCGAGCACGTCCTCACGCTCCGTCATGCTCAGCGGCTCGACCTCGTCATCCAGGTCGCCGAGCGCGGCGGCCGGGTCTTCCGGATCATCCGCGAAAGGATCGAGCGGGGCGTCATCGTGCACAAACCCACGCTACTGCGCGGCGCAAGTGGTGGGTGCCGGGTCCGTCACACCAATGAGCAGGCCGACGCCCGCCACGGCGTCGCGGTGAGCCTCAACTGAGCCTCAGCTGATCCCGTCCGAAATGATCAGGAAGAAGGCCGAGATGGCCCTGCGTAGCGTGAACCAGTAGCTCAGCCGCCAGATCGCGGGGAAGGCCGGCAGCGTCGGGTGGAAGATCCGCCATCTCGTGTCGCGCCTGGCACCGCACAGGTGACAGACGCCCGCCCACAGGCACGCCAGCGGCCAGACCACCAGGTGCAGCGCGAACAACACCGGGGTCAGCAGGAAGGTGACGAGCCAGTACACGCCGTAGAGGGCGAAGAACGGCGACAGGACGATCAACAGGAGCACCCGGCCGACGGTCCCCCAGAAACCGCGTCCGCGAAGCCGCAGCAGCGGGAACCGCGGGCGGTCCGCCGAGCCAGGTCGCCCCGGACGCGGAGCGGCCGACGGGCCGGTCCGAGACGGCGGCGCGTGCTGGGGCGTAAGAGGCGTCTGATGCCACTGCCCGTGCCCACCCTGCGGCGGCCGTCCCCCCGGGGGCGGTGGGCCGCTTTGTCCGTGATTCTGGCCCGTCACGGGGTCACCGTATCTTCGATGGTCACTCGAGACCGTTGGTGGCCACCATCAGCCGCCGGAGGCGGACAGGCCTCAGGGGGTGGAGGTGCGCTCCGGCCGGTACGGCGACCCGTGCCAGCCGTCGTTCGAGGCGTGCGCGTCCGTATGGCTCGACGGGTGGTGACCATGGCCGTCCACCGGCGATCGCGTGGTGCCGCGCGACGGCCGGTGGCCCCAGTGAGTCCACGGCGACCGCGAATCGTCGGCGGCGCGAGGCGCGGAGTCCTCCGACGGTACGCCGCGCGGGCGCTTGTCCGGCGGGCGCCGCGCCGGCATGCGGCGGCCGGTCAGCATGGTGTTCGTGTCGGCCACCGGGTCGTGGCGCTGGGCGTTCTCGTTGGAACGTTCCGCGCCGTTGACTCCGGCCGATCCGTGGGTGCCGCCCATCGCGCCGAGATCCTTGCCCCCGCCCGCGGCGGCGGCACCGGCCGACGTCAGCACCATCGCGGCCACGCCGAAGGTCACGAACACGCGGACGCCCCGGCGGCACTGCCCCTGGAGGCCGCACGGCACGCGTGACGGAGGGGCGGGCAGCGGCGGAGCACCCGCGTCGACGTCGGCGACCAGCGCCGCCAGCAGGGCGGCCGCCGGATCGTCGGAGGAGGAGCGGCGGACGTCGGCGAGGCGGCGGGTGGAGAGCGCGTCGAAGAGCTCGTCGCTGCTGCTCACGGCACTGATGTCGAACGGATCGGGGGTGGTGGCACGACCACGTGTCAAGCGATCGACTCCTCACTTGCCATCGCTCGAAGCCGGGCGATGGCCCGGTGCTGCGCGACGCGTACGGCCCCCGCTGACATACCGAGTACATTACCGGTCTCCTCCGCGGAGAGACCGGCCACCACCCGCAGAAGAACCAGTTCGCGCTGGTGTTCCGGCAAGCGGTCGAGCAGGTCGCGAGCGCGCTCGGCCTCGATGTAGCGCACGACCGTCTCCTCCGGCCCCGGCCCCTCGTCGGGCCCGTCGGGCAGGTCCTCGGTCGGCACGGCCGCACGGATGGCGCTGCGCAACGCGTCGGCGATCTTGTGTGAGGCGATGCCGAAGACGAAGGAGGCGAATGGCCGGCCCATGTCACGGTAACGGGGCAGGGCCCCGAGCACGGCGATGCACACCTCCTGCGCCACGTCGTCGGCGATGTGGTATTGCCCGGACACCCGGCCGAGTCGCGCACGGCAGTAACGGACGATCATCGGGCGCACACGCCCGATCAGAGACTCGACCGCCGCCGGGTCTCCCTGTACGGCGAGATTCGTCAAGTCGCGGAGATCACTTTCATCCCCTTTGGCCGGACGGCTCAGCCGTAGATCGTCGGCAGCACCCCGATACGTGGCCCCGGCGATTGCTCCCTCGGTCACGAGAGCATGATGCCCATCGAGATCGCGCCTGTCTGCCTCGTTGATGACAACGGAATGGTCACAGTGCACGATCGAGCGGCCATTTCTCACTCATTGTAGCCGCACACAAGCTCACTGTCAGCGTTGTGCGTCATTTGCAACACACATTCCGTGAGCAGCAGGCTTTCGGGAAATTATTGGCATCCCTCGCAAGTCCAGCCTACGCGGGGCCGCCGAACACAAAGAAAGGCCCTCGCCGCACGGCGCGGCGAGGGCCCGGAAAAGACCGGCCGGTATCAGTGGCCGTGGCCGTGGCCGTGACCGCCGGCCGCGGCGTCGGGCTCTTCCTCCGGCTTGTCCGCGACCAGCGCCTCGGTGGTGAGGAGCATGCCCGCGATCGACGCGGCGTTGGTGACCGCCGAACGGGTCACCTTCACCGGGTCGATGACGCCCTGCGCGATCAGGTCGCCGAACTCGCCGGTGGCGGCGTTGAAGCCGTGCCCGGCCGACAGCGCCTGGACCTTGGAGACGACGACGTAGCCCTCGTTGCCGCCGTTCTCGGCGATCCAGCGCAGCGGCTCGACGAGCGCCTTGCGCACGGACTCCGCGCCCGTGGCCTCGTCGCCCGACAGGCCGAGCGCGTCGAAGCCGCCCTTGGCGACGTGCACCAGCGCGCTGCCGCCGCCGGAGACGATGCCCTCCTCGATGGCCGCGCGGGTCGCGGAGATGGCGTCCTCGAGACGGTGCTTCTTCTCCTTCAGCTCCACCTCGGTGGCCGCGCCGACGCGCAGCACGCTCACGCCGCCGGCGAGCTTGGCGAGCCGCTCCTGGAGCTTCTCGCGGTCCCAGTCGGAGTCGCTGTTCTCGATCTCCTGGCGGATCTGGCGGACCCGGTCCTCGATGGCGGAGGCCTCGCCCGCGCCGTCGACGATCGTGGTGGCGTCCTTCTTCACCGTGACGCGGCGGGCCGTGCCGAGCATGTCGAGCTCGACGCCGTCCAGCTTGAGGCCGACGGCCTCGGTGATGACCTGGCCGCCGGTGAGCACGGCGATGTCCTCGAGCATGGCCTTGCGGCGGTCGCCGAAGCCGGGGGCCTTGACGGCGACGCTGACGAAGGTGCCGCGGATCTTGTTCTGCACCAGGAGCGCCAGGGCCTCGCCCTCGACGTCCTCGGCGACGACCAGCAGCGGCTTACGCGTCTGGGCGACCTTCTCCGCCAGGGGCAGGAAGTCGTTGACGTTGGAGATCTTGCCGTCGTGGATGAGGATGTAGGCGTCCTCGAGGACCGCCTCCATGCGCTCGGGGTCGGTCACCATGTACGGCGACAGGTACCCCTTGTCGAACTGGAGCCCCTCGGTGAACTCCAGCTCCAGGCCCATCGTGTGGGCCTCCTCGACGGTGATGACGCCGTCCTTGCCCACCTTGTCGAACGCCTCGGCGATCAGCTCACCGATCTTGGCGTCCTGGGCGGAGATGGTGGCGACGTGCGCGATCGACTCCTTGTCGTCGACCTCGCGGGCCGACTTGAGCAGCTCGTCGGAGACGTACGCGGCGGCGGCGTCGATGCCGCGCTTGAGGCCGATCGGCGAGGCGCCGGCGGCGACGTTGCGCAGGCCCTCGTGGACCATGGCCTGGGCCAGGACCGTCGCGGTGGTGGTGCCGTCACCCGCGATGTCGTTGGTCTTGGTGGCGACCTCCTTGGCGAGCTGGGCCCCGAGGTTCTCGAACGGGTCCTCCAGGTCGACCTCGCGTGCGATGGTCACACCGTCGTTGGTGATCGTGGGGGCGCCCCACTTCTTGTCGATGACGACGTTGCGGCCACGCGGGCCGATCGTCACCTTCACGGCGTCGGCGAGGGCGTTGACACCGCGCTCGAGCGAGCGCCGCGCGTCCTCGTCGAAGTCCAGGATCTTCGGCATGAGAGAAGCTCCAAGTAAGGGATGTACGTCAGATATGCGCTAGAAGCACACAGCCCCGGCCGCCCGCAGGGGCCGACCGGGGCGGTGCATCTGTCTTCAGTTGTTACTTCTCGACGACGGCGAGCACGTCGCGAGCGGACAGCACGAGGTAGTCCTCGTTGTTGTACTTGACCTCGGTGCCGCCGTACTTGCTGTAGAGCACGACATCCCCGACCTTGACGTCGAGCGGCACGCGCTTCTCGCCCTTGTCGTCGAAGCGGCCCGGGCCCACGGCGAGGACGGTGCCCTCCTGCGGCTTCTCCTTGGCGGTGTCCGGAATAACCAGACCTGACGCAGTTGTCTGCTCGGCCTCGAGGGGCTGGACGACGATGCGGTCCTCGAGCGGCTTGAGAACAACCTTGGTGGCGGTCGACACGATCTGACCTTCCCCTTCGATTGCGTATCCTCGGCCGACCGAAGCGGCCAGCCGCATGATGGAGACGCGACCACGGTGGCCTGCCGTCGCGGGTGCCAGACCAGCCTGTCGCTTGATTGGCACTCTACTGATGAGAGTGCCAGTCATGGAGATTATGCCGTGCTCGGGTACCCGTCAACACGGGCCCGCGCCTACGGAGTCCGCCGCCCGTGACCTGCCCCGATGACACGTCCGGCGCGCCGTGTGACTCTCCGGCGCCCGCGGCCGGTGTCGTACGGCGACCGGGCGTCGCTACCTTCTTCGGGTGGACATCGCCGCTTTCGAAGGCCTGCTGACCCCCGGCGGCCAGGCCCTGCTCGGCGAGACGGGCGCGGCCGACGTGAGCGAGGGGGCGCTGCTGGCGACGGCGTCGCGGCTGCGCGCCCGCCATCCCCCGGAGCTGGTCGGGGCCGCGCTGACCCAGGTACGCCTGCGGCAGCGGGCGCGCGCCAAGTTCGGCGCCGACGCCGACCGCATGTACTTCACGCCGGCCGGCCTGGAGCAGGCGACGCGGGCGAGCGTCGCGCGGCACCGGGCCCGGCGCTTCGCCGCCCACGTGCAGGGCGCCGGCAGCGTGCTCGACCTCGGCTGCGGCATCGGCGGCGACCTGGTCGCACGCGGACGGGCCGGCTGCCACGGCCTGGGCGTCGACCTGGACCCGCTGACCGCCGCCGTCGCCCGCGCGAACGTGGCGGCCTTCGGGCTGGAGGACTCGGCGTCCGTACGCGCGGGTGACGCGGTCGCCCAGGACCCCGCGCGGCACGCCGCCGTCTTCGCCGACCCCGGGCGGCGCACGTCGCGTGGGCGGGTGTTCGACCCGGAGGCGTACGAGCCTCCGCTGACCACCGTGCTCGGCCTCGCCCGTACGGCGCCGGCCGGCTGCGTGAAGGTGGCGCCGGGCATCCCGCACGACGCGGTGCCGGAGGGGGCCGAGGCCGAGTGGATCTCCGACGGCGGCGAGGTCAAGGAGGCGGCGCTGTGGCTCGGCGGCCTGTCCGGGGCCCGGCGGGGCACGACGCTGCGCCGGGCGACCGTGCTCAGGGAGGGCGCGGAGCCGGCCACGATGACGGCCGACCCGGCCCTCGGGCCGCCCCCTGTCGCGCCGTGGCGGCGCTACCTCTACGAACCGGACGGAGCGGTCATACGCGCCCATCTCGTCGCAGAGGTCGCCGCCACGCTCGGTGGGGCGCTCGCCGACCCGCGCATCGCCTACGTCACCTCCGACACGCTGCGCCCCACGCCGTTCGCCCGCGCGTACGAGATCCACGACGTCCTGCCCTTCTCGGTCAAACGCCTGCGGGCGGAGCTGCGGCGACGCGACGCCGGCACCCTGACGATCAAGAAGCGCGGATTCGCCGTCGACATCGAACGTCTCCGGCGCGACCTGCGGCCGTCCGGGTCGCGGGAGTGGGTCGTGGTTCTGACGCGGGTCGGCGAAACACCAACGGCACTCATCTGCGAAGCCCGCCGACACCAGGTCACGGCAGAAGACACGCCACCCTAAGGCAAACACTGCGACTATTGCCGTATTGGGTTGACTACTCTTGGCAGCGGCCGCAATCCGCGCCGCGGGGGCGCGACAGGAGGAGCGCCCGGCCGGGCGCACGGGGGAAATGGGGAACGACGATGACCGACGCCGTGCTGCAATGTCCCAAGTGCGGCGTCGCCATGGCCGGTTTTCACCGCGCCGGCGTCTCCCTGCGGGAGTGCGGCGCGTGCCGCGGCGTCTTCCTCGGCCGTGGCGAGCTGGACCGGCTCCTCGGACGCGGCGCCTCGGGCGCGGCCGGGACGAACGCTCACGCGATGCCCGCGCCTTACGAAGGCCGTCACCGCCGCGACTAAAACGGCATTCCGCTACTCCGGGATAATGATCTCTTTTCCCTGAATTTCTTTGCTTACGCTCGATGACCATGGTCGGCTCATTAGAGTGACCCTTCGCGACGCACGCCACTGCCATTTCCGCGCGCAGGCCGGCGACCCGGCAAAACGAAGGAGCTCCCCGGGTGGACACCAATCACAACTTCCTGCAGACAGGAGGTCAACCGGTCTCGGACCGAATGCGGGAATTGCTGGCCCGCGCTGCTCAAGATCATGTTTACGAGCAACGCTCGACAGGTCAGGTCCTCGACGAGATCCATCAGCGGCTCGAAGGCATCGAGTGGCTGCTCCGCGAGGTGCGCGAGCGCGAGCTCAGCGGCCTGACGACCCAGCTCGACTCGGTCCGCGGCCAGGTCGACGAGCTGTACGGCAAGCCTCCGGAGTGGGCCGAGGGGCTGGCCGAGCACATCGAGTCCGTCGGCGAGAAGGTCAAGCCGGTCGCCGAGCTGCCCTCGCTGTGGGCCGACGTCGGCGTCATCGCGGAGAACGTCGACGAGGGCCTCTCCCGCATCCAGAACGTCCTCGACTCGAGCAAGAGCATCACCGACGCGACGCTGCGGGCCGCGCAGCAGATGGACGACCTCACCAAGCGCCTCGACCGGCTGGCGGGCACGATGGAGGCCGCGTCCGTACGCTTCAACCGGCTCGACAAGACCCTCGCCGACCTCGGACACCGCTCCGAGAAGCTCGAGCACCAGATCAACGCCGTGGCCGGCAAGGTCGACCAGTCGCTCGGCGACATGGCCGAGCGCGTCGAGCAGGGGCTCGACGCGGTGAACGGCAGGGTCGAGGGCGTCGGCGGGCGCCTCGACGGCATCGACGGCCGCGTCGAGGGCCTGTCCGGCAAGATCAAGGGCATCGAGGGCCACTTCCAGGGGCTCGAGGCCAAGATCGAAGGCGTCGACGACCGCGTCGACGGGGTCAACCAGCGCATCGGCCAGCTGCCGGTCACGCTGGAGATCGGCGAGTTGCACCGCAAGCTCGCCGCCATCGGCGACCGGCCGTTCATCGACCCGACCGACCGCTTCGACGCGCTGGAGAAACGCCTCGCCGAGGCGATCGACCCGCTCGTCGACGAGCTGCGGGCACGGCCCGACCGCGACGAGGCCGAGGAGACCCTGTCGAAGATCGTCGAGTCGTCGCGCTCCGACCTCACGAAGCACATGGAGATCCTCCGGGAGGACCTGCTGCGGCAGGTCGGCGGTGTGCACGAGGACGTGAGCAAGAAGGTCGACGGGGTCCAGCACGACATGACGCAGCGCATGATCTCCGTCCACGAGGACCTCATGAAACGGCTCATCACGCTCGAGGAGACCATGCTCGCGCTGGCCGAGGCGCTCTTCCGCCCGCGCCGGGAGACCAAGGAGTGACGGCGACGGCCGCTCCGGCCTTGTCCCGGAGCGGCCTTTTCGTCGCCCTTTGCGCGGAACGCTACTCCCATGGGCATTTGCGCGACTTTCTGGGTTAATAGCAGACCCAAGAAGATCGTTGTGCCGCAATGACATGCCGTTTACTTCACCTTGGATTGATAAAATCACTCCCGATACGGTTCGGAATCCGTTTGGATGGGACCCGTGACCTTCCCCAGATTCTCAGAGCCACTGAGCGCTGCCACGCTGCGCTGGGTCGAGGAATGCCTGGGGCCGGGCAGCGAGGTGAAGATGGTCCGGCCGCTCGTCGGCGGCCTGTCCCACATCAACCACGCGCTGCTCGCGGAGAGCCGCTCCGGCACCGTGCACCGGCTCGTGCTGCGCCGCTGGGCCTCCGCGTCCTGGCCGGACATCGACATCGAGTTCTCGCCCGAGCGCGAAATCGCCGCGCTGACGCTCCTGGCGGGCTGTGAGATCCCGACACCGTCGCTCGTGGCCGCCGACCCCTCCGGAGCCCACTGCGAGACGCCGACGCTGCTGATCACGCGGCTGCTCGGCCATCCGCCGCGACCGGCGCGCGAAGAACTCCCCGAATACCTCATCCAGCTCGCCGCCGGCCTGCTGTCGGTGCACGCGGTCGGGGGCGCCTCCACGATGCCGCCCTACCGCCCGTACAACCACCTCGACGTACGCCTCGCACCGATCAACGCGCGGCACCCGGCGCTGTGGGAGCGGGCGTTCGACATCGCGGCCGGCCCGTGCCCGGGCGCCACGCCGCACTTCATCCACCGCGACTACCTGCCCGACAACACCCTCTGGGCGTACGGGCGGCTCACCGGCGTCGTCGACTGGTCCAGCGCCTCCCACGGCCCGGCCGCCGTCGACGTCGCCCACATGCGATGGAACCTCGCGCTCCGCTACGGGGTCGCGGTCGCCGACCAGTTCCTGGGCGCGTTCGACCAGGTCTCCGGCGGCTACCGGCACAACCCCTACTGGGACCTGCGCAGCGTGCTCGACCTGCTGCCCGAGCAGCCGCTGCGGCCGATCTCCCCGGGCGACATCCCGCTGCTGGAGGAGTTCCTCGAACGGGCGCTGATCGAACTCGGCGCTCCGGCCGCGCGGTTCTGACGGCGGTTCCGGCGGCTTAGACCAGCACGTCGGTGATCGGCAGGGACGAGTCGGCGGGGAGGTCGAGGGACGAGGGGGCCAGTCCCGCGCCGACGAGCTCGGCGCCGAGCGCCGCGACCATCGCGCCGTTGTCGGTGCACAGCTTCGGCCGCGGCACGCGCAGCCGGATGCCGGCCGCCTCACAGCGCTCCTGGGCCAGCGCCCGCAGCCGCGAGTTGGCCGCGACGCCCCCGCCGACGAGCAGGTGGGAGACGTCGTTGTCCTTGCAGGCGGCGATGGCCTTCTTGGTCAGCACGTCGACCACCGCCTCCTGGAACGCCGCCGCGACGTCGGCCACCGGCACCGGGTCACCGGCCCGCTCACGCGACTCGACCCAGCGGGCCACCGCGGTCTTCAGCCCCGAGAAGGAGAAGTCGTAGGTGCCGTCCTCGTACTTGCCGCGCGGGAAGGCGATCGACCCCGGGTCGCCCTCGCGCGCCGCGCGGTCGATGTGCGGGCCGCCGGGGAAGCCGAGGTCGAGCACCCGCGCCACCTTGTCGAACGCCTCACCGGCGGCGTCGTCGACCGTGGCGCCCAGCGGGCGTACGTCGGAGGCCACGTCGGGCACGAGCAGGAGCGAGGAGTGCCCGCCGGACACCAGCAGGGCGACGCAGGGCTTGGGCAGGGCGCCGTGTTCGAGCTGGTCGACGGCCACGTGCGCGGCGAGGTGGTTGACGCCGTACAGCGGCTTGCCCAGGCCCAGGGAGTACGCCTTGGCGGCCGCGACGCCGACGAGCAGGGCGCCGGCGAGACCGGGGCCGGCGGTGACCGCGATCGCGTCGACGTCCGCGAGCGTCACACCGGCCTCGCTCAGCGCGCGGTCCACGGTCGGCGTCATCGCCTCCAGGTGGGCGCGGGAGGCCACCTCGGGCACCACCCCGCCGAACCTGGCGTGCTCATCGACGCTGGAGGCGATCGCGTCGGCGAGGAGCGTGTGGCCCCGGACCACGCCCACGCCCGTCTCGTCACACGACGTCTCGATGCCCAGCACCAACGGCTGGTCCTTCACGTCCCCACCCCCTGCCGCGCCGGCGCGTCGGCCGGCCGCGACTGTTTCACCATCACGATCGCGTCCACCCCGGAGGGCTGGTAGTAGCGCTTGCGGATCCCGACGGCGGTGAAGCCGAAGCGCTCGTAGAGCCGGCGCGCCCGGTCGTTGTCGGCGCGCACGTCGAGGAAGATCTCCACGCAGCCGCGTACGGCCGCCTCCTCCAGCAGCGCGGTCAGCAGCGCCGACCCGATGCCCCGGCCCTGCAGCTCCGGGCGCACGCCGATGGTCAGCACGTCGCCCTGCCCGCCCACGGCGGACAGGCCGGCCCAGCCCGCGAGCACGCCGCCGTCGTCCACGGCGACGTAGTGGCGGGTGCCGCTGCGATCGACCAGCTCGCCGCGGTAGGTCTTCTCGGACCAGGCCTCGTCGGTGAACAGCAGGTGTTCGAGCTCCAGCACCGCCGGCAGATCGTCGAGGGTCAGCTCGCGGACCTTCATCCCGGCGTCACCCGCTTGCGGGGCCCGGGCTCACGCGCGTCGGGCTTGCGCAGGTAGAGCGGCTCGGGCGGCAGGAGATCGGGGCCTTCACCGCCGGACAGCCGGGAGACGACGAGCTCGGCGATCGCGGCGGCCGACGGCAGCGCCGGGGTCTCGCCCTTGAGCACCTCCGGGTAGAGCAGCGCCCCCTCGCCCAGCGCGGGCAGCCCCGGGACCGCGGCGTCGGCGGGCTTGCCGACCGACGGACCGTCGGTGCGGACGGTCGCCGAGTCGTACCGCGCCCAGTAGACCTCTTTGCGGCGCGCGTCGGTGGCCACCACGAACGGGTCGGTGCGCTTGGACTCCCAGGCGAGCGCGTCGAGCGTGCAGACGCCGTGCACCGGGATCTGCAGGACGGCGCCGAGCGAGCGCGCGGTGACCAGGCCGACCCGCAGGCCGGTGTACGGGCCGGGGCCGACGCCGACGGCGATGGCGGACAGCTCCTCGCGGCTCACCCGCGCGTCGCCGAGCACGGTGTCGATCGCGGGCGCGAGAACCTCGGCGTGCCTGCGGCGATCGACGACCTTGGACTCGGCCCGGAGGCGCGGCGTCTCGCCCGGGGCCCACTCGCTCAGCGCGACGGTGACCGCGGCTGTCGCGGTATCGAAAGCCAGGACCAGCACGATCCTTGAGGGTAGCGCCCTCCGGCCACTGCGAGTTACGAGTGAGACTCGAGTTTGGAGACGATGTCGCGTGCGGCCTCCAAGGCGCCGTCGCCCGCGGACTTGGACGACAGAGGGCTGCCCGCGGCGTTGAGGTGGTCGCCGCCGGAGTAGTGCACGGTGATCAGTACGTTGGCGAGCCGGGCGTTGGCGACGGCCTCCCCGATCGCGGCGCCGGCCTCGACCGTGTACACGACGTACGCCTGTTCTCCCACGCCGCTCACGCCACGGCTGTCCCGTACCTTGACGCCGTCCGCCAGATCCTTGCCGTCGCGGTCGGCGCGCCACTCGTCGGAGAAGGTGCGGATCGCGGCGTCGGTGGCCGACGTGCCGCCGCCCGCGGCGATGGCGCGCAGTTCGACGCTCAGCTGGCGAGTGCGCGAGCCGTACCGGCTCCACGCGCATTCGCTGTGCTCGTCGGACTGGGTGGCGACGGTCGCGCTGCGGTCGGCACCGGGCGCGAGTTCGTCGGCGACGCTCTTGCTGAGCGTGTCACAGGCGCTGGGCACGGCGTCGCGCTCGGATCCCTGGCCGGTGCTCATGGGCGAGCTCTCGGCACTCGCGTCCCGCGAGCGCGGCTGGTGGGCGTGGTCCCGGCCGACGGTGAACCAGGCGACGGCGCCGGAAACCCCGACGACGGACACGGCCGCACAGGCGGCGGCGACCAGGCGGCCACGCCGTCTGGCCGGCCGGACGGCACGACGACGACCGCTCACCGGGTCTCCCCTCCCTCATCTCCGATTCGCACGCTTTGCCAGGAGATGAGATTTAAGGGAAGAGAGTACGACAAGATCGTAATTCTGATCGATCGAGGGTCCAGAGTTTGATATGAGGCCCACGGTGGGCGTTCACACGGGAGCGGAGTGTGGTGGAGCAGCCGAGCCGAGGGAGGATCGTCGCGCCGTACGGGCGCTGGGAGCCCGCGACGCCCGCCCAGGTCGCCGCGCTGTTCTCCGCGATGCCGTGCCGGTGGTGGATCGCCGGCGGGTACGCCATCGAGCTCGCCGTCGGCCATCGCGTCCGCGGCCACGGGGACATCGACGTGATGATGCTGCGCCCGGACCAGCTCCACCTGCACGACGCGCTGCGCGGCTGGGAGTGCTGGGCCGCCGATCCGCCGGGCGTGCTGCGTCGCTGGGAGCCCGCCGAGGTGCTGCCGCCCTCCGTCCACGACATCTGGTGCCGCCCGGGACCCGGCGAACCGTGGCGTGTCCAGGTGATGCTGGACGAGACGAACGGCGAAGACTGGGTGTCTCGTCGCGATCCGGCCATCCGGCGTCCCCTGGCCGACATCGGGACGACCGGCCCGGGCGGCGTCCCCTGCCTCGCGCCCGAGATCCAGCTGTTCTACAAGGCCAAGAACCCCCGGCGCAAAGACGAGATCGATCTCCTCGCGGTCCTGCCCCTCCTGGATGCGGCGCGGCGGCGCTGGCTGAGCGAAGCCCTGTCGCACTGCTTCGGCTCGCACCCGTGGCAGGACCGGCTCGCGTAATGAGCGGCGCGGCCCGTCAGAGCGGGTGGTCGCCGAGGTTCTCCCACCGGTGGCCGACGCCGGTCAGCGTGACCGTGCGCTCGTCGGTCTCGCTGCGTTCGATGGCGATCTCCAGGCGGTCGTCGGACAGGCCCTCGGCGATGCCGCCGCCCCACTCGACCACGGTGATCGCGTCCTGCAGGTCCAGGTCGAGGTCGTCCAGCTCGTCCAGGCCGCCGAGGCGGTACGCGTCGGCGTGCACGAGCGAGGGGCCGCCCGCCAGCGGCGGATGCACGCGCGCGATCACGAAGGTCGGTGAGGTGATCGGGCCGCGGACCTTCAGGCCGTCGCCCAGGCCCTGCGTCAGCGTCGTCTTGCCCGCCCCGAGCGGACCGGACAGCAGGACGAGGTCGCCGGCGCGCAGCAGGCCGGCCAGCCGGCGGCCCAGGTCGCGCATCTCTCCCTCGGTCGGGACGTGGAAGGCGGGCGTGCTCATGCGCCCTCCGTGACCACGGGACCGGTTCGCTCACGCCGCTCGCTCACGCGGAACGCTCCTCGGCCGCCGGCCGGACCCGGCCGACCAGCTCGGCGATGGCGTCGGTGACGATCTCGGGGTGTTCGAGCATCACCACGTGGCCGCCCTCGCTCACCTCGATCAGTTCGGCGTCCGGCAGCGCCGCCGCGATGGCCCGTCCGTGGGCGGGCGGGGTCAGCCGGTCGTCGTCGCCGATCACGATCACGGCGGGGAGGTCGCGAAGCACCCCGAGCGCCTCCAGCTTGTCGAGCTCGGCGAGCGTCGGGTAGAACTCCGCGATCACGTCGGTGGGCGTGGAGGCGATCATGCGTTCGACGAACTCCACGATCGACGGGCTCACCTCGCGGTCGGCGAACGCGATGCGGCGGGTGATCACGAAGGCCACGTCGGCGCCGATGCGGCGGCCCCGGTCGACCAGCGCGCCGCGCTTGCCGATGCCGCGCACGACGCCCGGCACGGCGCGCCGGAACAGCTTGCCGAACAGCTCCGGCAGACCCAGCGTCAGCTCGGCCAGCTGGCCCGAGGAGGTGTTGACCAGGGCCACCCCGACGATGCGAGAGCCGAACAGCTCCGGGTGCCGGTCGGCCAGCGCCATGATCGTCATGCCGCCCATGGAGTGACCGGCCAGCACGACCGGCGCGCCCGGCGACGTGGTGGCCTCGATCACCGCGAGCAGGTCGTCGCCGCACTGGTCGATGGTGGCGTGGGTGAGGTCGCTGCGTCCCGAACGGCCGTGGCTGCGCTGGTCCCAGAAGACCATCCGCACGTCGTCGAGGCGGGCCAGGTCGCGCCGCTGGAAGTGCCAGGAGTCCTGGGTCAGGCAGTAGCCGTGGCTGAAGACGACCGTGAGGGCGGCGTCGTCCGGCCCGTCGACCTCGACGTGGAGAGGCACTCCGTCACTGGCCACGACGGTCTGGGGGCGGCCGCGCAGCTCACCGAACCGTTCGTACCGATCGGGGTCGGGACGCAGCCGCTCGCGTCCGACGGCGTAGCGGCGCGCTCCGACGACCGCGCCGACACCGATGGCACCGGCGGTGCCGATCGCGGCACCGATCAGGCCGGCTCGCTTCTTGTTCATGCCGCCTCTTCGTACGTACGGGGGACCCGGGCTCCGATTCTGGTGACGATCTCATATGAGATCGTGCCGAGCATCTCCGCCCACTCCTGCGCGGTGGGCTCGCCTCGGTCGCCCGGCCCGAAGAGGATCACCTCGTCGCCCGCGCGGATCTCGTCGTCGCCGACGTCGATGACGAACTGGTCCATGCACACGGTGCCGGCGATGCGCCGCCGCCGGCCCGCCGCCCATACCTCCAGGAGGTTCGTGCCGTGCCGCGGGATGCCGTCGGCGTACCCCAGCGGCACCAGACCGAGCGTCGTCTCCGCCGGGGTGGTGTACCGGTGACCGTACGACACGCCCTGCCCGGCACCGACCCGCTTGACCAGCGCCAGCCGCCCGGTCAGCGTCATCGCCGGACGCAGGCCCAGGCGGGCCGCGGGCCCGAGTGAGGGGATCGGGTCCAGGCCGTAGACCGCGATGCCGGGCCGTACGAGGTCGTAGCGGGCCTCGGGGAGGGTCAGCGTGGCTGCGGAGTTCGCGATGTGGCGCACCTCGGGCCGTACGCCGGCCTTCTCGGCGAACTCGACCGCGTCGTCGAACTCCCGGAGCTGGGCGGCGATCGAGGGGTGGCCCGGCTCGTCCGCGCAGGCCAGGTGGGACCAGAGCCCGACGACCGCCGCGAGGCCCTCGGCCTGGGCGCGCAGGGCCGCGTCGACCAGTGCGGGCCAGTCGGCCGGGGTCGCGCCGCTGCGGCCCAGCCCGGTGTCGGCCTTCAGGTGCAGTCTGACCTGCCGTCCGACCCGGGCGGCGGCCTGGGTGATCTCCTCCACCTGCCCGACCGAGGTGGCGGACAGGTCGACGCCTCCGGCGACGGCGTCGTCGAACCGCTCGCCGGGCGCGTACAGCCAGCACATCGCCGGCACGTCGATGCCCGCGCGCCGCAGGGTCAGCGCCTCGTCCAGGGTGGCGACGCCCAGCCAGGACGCTCCGCCCGCCAGCGCGGCGCGTGCGGCCGGGATGATCCCGTGGCCGTACCCGTCCGCCTTGACGACCGCCATCAGCGCGGCACCCGAGACGCTCTCTCGCAGCAGTTCGACGTTGCGCCTGATCGCGGCAAGATCGATGGAGGCCGCGGTGGTAACGCTCATGCGACAAGTGTGGCAGCGCCGGACGCTTGCCCAGGCCATCGGCGACGGGCGCGCCGGGAAAGCTCAGCCGCCGAGCGTATGGAAGGCGGCGGGGAGCGCCTCGACGACGTCCTGGGCGCTGATCGGCGCCTCCGCGTCGGAGCCGGGCTCGGGACCGGCGGCGGCGAGCCGTCCGGCGAGGCCGTGGAGGTACGCTCCGGCCGCCGCCGCGTCGATCGCGGACGCCCCGCCGGCCAGGAACACGCCGATCAGGCCGGACAGCACGTCGCCGCTGCCCGCGGTGGCGAGCCGCGCGGTGCCGGTCGGGTTCACGCGTACGGGCCGGCCGACCTCGGCGATGACCGTGGTGGAGCCCTTGAGCAGCACGGTCGCGTTGAGCTCCTCGGCGGCCCGGCGCACGTGTTCGAGCCGCCGGGCCTCGACCTGGTCCGCCTCGGTGCCCAGCAGCCGGGCGAGTTCGCCGGCGTGCGGGGTGAGCACGGTCGGCGCGCTGCGCCACAGCAGGTCGCGGCGGCGGGTCAGTACGGTGAGCCCGTCGGCGTCGACCAGCACCGGCAGATCGGTGGAGAGCACCTCGCTCAGCAGCGTCTCGGCCCGCTCGTCGGTGCCCATGCCGGGCCCGGCGACCCAGGCGTTGACCCGCCCGACGCCGCTCAGGGTGTCCTCGACCACGCTGGTCACCACCTCCGGCCAGTGGTGCCGGACGAGCTCGACCGAGTGCCGCGCCGAGGCGAAGCGCACCATGCCGGCGCCGCCGCGTACGGCACCGCCGACCGACAGCACCGCGGCGCCGGTGAAGGTCTCACTCCCCGCGAGCACACCGGGGACACCGCGGCGGTACTTGTTGGACTCCCGCTGCGGCCGGGGGATCCACAGGTCGACGTCGGCCGCCTGCGGCAGGCACGCGTCCGGGTCGTTCAGGTACGGGCCGAGCCCGATGTCGACCAGCTCCACCACGCCCGCGTGCTCGGCCCCCGGATCCACGAAGAGGCCCGGCTTGTACGTGCCGAACGTCACCGTCACGTCGGCGCGGACGGCCGCGCCGCTCACCACGCCGGTGTCGGCGTCGACGCCGCTGGGCAGGTCGCACGCCACGATGGTGGCGATGGCGCGCGAGGCGTGCCCGGCCAGGGTCGCGTACGGCTCACGGAGCCCGCCACGGCCGCCGATGCCGAGCATCCCGTCGATGATCAGGTCCGCGGCCTCGATCGCGCGTACCGGTCGGTCGCCGTCGCCGGCCTCGACGGCGCGTCCCCCCGCCGAACGCAGCGCCGCCAGGCCGCCCTCGTGGGTCTTGGAGCCGGCCAGGATCGCGGTGACCCGCGCGCCACGGCGGGCCAGCCGCTCGCCGGCGTACAGTGCGTCACCGCCGTTGTCACCGCTGCCGACGAGCAGCACGACCTCCGCGCCGTACACGCCTTCGCCCGGGCCGGTGACCCCCGCCCGCCCGGTGCGCAGCAGCCCGGCGCAGACGGAGGCGAGCCCGGCCGCGGCGCGGCGCATGAGCGCGCCCTCGGGCAGCCGGGCCATCAGGGCGCGTTCGGCGGCGCGAACCTTCTCCACCTCGTGCGCGTACCGCATGCTCACGCTCCCTCTCTTCGGTCGGTGTGCTCGGCGATCACCACCGCGACGGCCACACCGCCGTCGTGGCTGAGCGAGACGTGCCAGGAGTCGACGCCGAGACGCGTCGCCGCGGCGGCGACGGTGCCCTCGACGTGCAGGCTGGGACGTCCGTCGGACGCCCTGCGCACCTCGGCGTCGGTCCACTTGAGCCCGCGCGGCGCGCCCAGCGCCTTGGCCAGGGCCTCCTTGGCCGCGAAGCGCGCGGCGAGGGAGCGCGGGTGCAGCCCCCGCTCCGACTCGGTGAACAGCCGGACGGCGAGGCCGGGCGTGCGTTCGAGGGACCCCGCGAACCGCGCGATGTCCACGACGTCGATCCCCACTCCGACGATCACCGATTCAGGTTAACGCTCGTGGCCGTCGCGCAAGAGCGGCGTCAGTGGACGGGCGCGTGCGTGTGGTCGGCGGCCGGGTGCGGTCGCGTTCACCCACGTGGCCGTGACGGACGCGGCGGATGCCAGCGGGCTGCTCGCGATGACGAACCAGCTCGGCCAGGTCGTGGGCGTCGCGACGTTCGGCACGCTGTTCCTCGGCGTCGCGCCGCCGACCGGGCACGCGCTGACGGTCACGTGCGTGGCTCTGGCCGGCGCGGCGGCCGTGGGCGCCTGCTGCGCCCTGCCGCCGCTCCAGCGGCGGGGCTGCGCCGTCAGATGCGCCGCAGCCGTACGCGGCGGACGCGGTGGTCGCGGTCCTTGTTCAGGACGAGAGTGGCGCGGGCGCGGGTGGGCAGGATGTTGGCCACGAGGTTGACCTCGTTGATGTCGCGCCAGAAGCGCTCCGCCTGCGCCGCCGCCTCGTCCCCGTCGACCTGCGCGTACGGGTGGAAGTAGGAGCGCTCGTCGGTAAAGATCGTCCGGCGCAGGGCGAAGAAGCGGTCGATGTACCACTGGCGGATGTCGTCGACCCGCGCGTCGACGTAGATGGAGAAGTCGAACAGGTCCGCCAGGGCCAGGCCGCCCGGCCGGGCGCTCTGCAGCACGTTGAGCCCCTCCACGATGAGGATGTCCGGCCGCCGTACGACCTGCCGGGCGTCCGGCACGATGTCGTACCGCAGCGCCTCGTACACCGGCATGGACACCTCGGGCACGCCCGCCTTGACCTCCGAGACGAACTTCAGCAGCGCGCGCCGGTCGTAGGACTCCGGGAAGCCCTTGCGCTGCATCAGGCCGCGTTCGGCGAGGACGGCGTTCGGATAGAGGAAACCGTCCGTGCTGACCAGCTCCACCCTCGGGTCTCCCGGGCCACGGGAGAGGAGCACGCGCAGCAGGCGGGAGACCGTCGACTTGCCCACGGCCACACTGCCGGCGATGCCGATGATGTACGGCGTGGGGGCGACCGGCTCGCCGAGGAAGGCGCTAACGGTGTCGCGCAGCCGGCCGTCGCCCGCGACGAACAGCCGCAGCAGCCGCGACAGCGGCAGGTAGACATCCTCGACCTCGTCGAGGTCGATGGGGTCGCCGAGCCCGCGGATCTCCTCCAGATCGGCGGGGGTGAGGGACAACGGCGTACCGGCACGTAGGGCACGCCAGGCCTCACGTTCGAGCTCGACATACGGGCTGGGGGGATTGCCCCCGATGCTCGTCATGACGTGGACCCTAGCGAATTGCGGCGATTTACAGTGTTACGACAGAGTTACGCTCGGCGACAGGGCCGGGTCAGGCCGACCGTCTCGCCCGCGGCGGCCAGGGCGGGCGGAGAGTTGGCGCGGCGGTGGTCTACCCGTTCACCTGGAGCCATTACTGTGGCCCGCATGTGCGGAATCGTGGGGTACGTCGGCTCGCAGCCGGCGCTCGACGTCGTCATCGAGGGCCTCTCCCGGTTGGAGTACCGGGGGTATGACTCGGCGGGCACGGCCATCTCCGCCGACGGCAAGCTGACGGTGACCAAGCGCGCCGGAAAGCTGGCCAACCTGCGTGAGGCACTCGCGGGCACCGTCCCGCCGGGCGGCGAGGAGGCCGGGAGCGCCGGCCGTACGGACGCGGGCGGTTCGGGTGAGCGTACGGAGACCGGCGTTTCGGGTATCGGGCACACCCGCTGGGCCACTCACGGGCCGCCGAACGACCGCAACGCCCACCCGCACACCGACTGCACCGGCGCCGTCGCCGTCGTGCACAACGGCATCATCGAGAACTTCGCCGCGCTCCGCCTCGAACTCGAGCACCGCGGCCACGAGCTGTCCTCCGACACCGACACCGAGGCCGTCGCCCACCTGCTCGAGGAGGAGGTCGCCAAGGGCGCGAGCCTGGCCGACGCGATGCGCCGGGTCTGCCTGCGCCTCGAAGGCGCGTTCACGCTCGTCGCCGTGTACTCCGGCGAGCCCGACCTCGTGGTCGGCGCCCGCCGCAACTCTCCCCTGGTCGTCGGCGTCGGCGCCGGGGAGAACTTCCTGGCCAGTGACGTCGCGGCCTTCATCGCGCACACCCGCGACGCGATCGAGCTGGGCCAGGACCAGGTCGTCGAGCTGCGGCCGTCGGGCGTCACGGTCACCGGCTTCGACGGCAGGCCGGCCGAGGTGAAGGAGTACCACGTCGACTGGGACGTGTCCGCCGCGGAGAAGGGCGGCCACGACTACTTCATGCTCAAGGAGATCGCCGAGCAGCCGCGCGCGGTCGCCGAAACGCTGCTCGGCCGCATCGGCACCGACGGCCGGCTGAGCCTCGACGAGATGCGCCTCACCGACGACGAGCTGCGCGACATCGACAAGATCATCATCGTCGCGTGCGGCACGGCGTACCACGCCGGGCTGATCGCCAAGTACGCCATCGAGCACTGGACCCAGCTCCCGTGCGAGGTGGAGCTGGCCAGCGAGTTCCGCTACCGCGACCCGATCCTGACGCGCTCGACGCTGGTCATCGCGATCTCCCAGTCCGGCGAGACGATGGACACGCTCATGGCGGTCCGCCACGCCCGCGAGCAGCGCGCCAGCGTCCTCGGCATCTGCAACGTCAACGGCTCGACCATTCCGCGCGAGTGCGACGGCGTGCTGTACACGCACGCCGGGCCGGAGATCGCCGTCGCCTCGACCAAGGCGTTCCTCACCCAGCTCGTCGCCGTCTACCTGATCGCCCTCTACCTGGCGCAGGTACGCGGGACCAAGTGGGGCGACGAGGTGTTCGCGATGATCCAGCTGCTGGGCACGATGCCGCAGAAGGTGGAGCAGGTCCTGGAGACCGTCGAGCCGGTACGCGAGCTGGCCCGGTCGCTGGCCGGTGAGCGCTGCGTGCTGTTCCTGGGCCGGCACGTGGGCTTCCCGGTGGCGCTGGAGGGCGCGCTCAAGCTCAAGGAGCTCGCCTACATGCACGCGGAGGGCTTCGCCGCCGGCGAGCTGAAGCACGGACCGATCGCCCTGATCGAACAGGATCTGCCGGTCGTGGTCATCGTGCCGTCGCGCGCCCGCCCGATCCTGCACGACAAGATCGTCTCCAACATCCAGGAGATCCGCGCCCGCGGCGCCCGTACGATCGTGATCGCCGAGGACGGGGACGAGGCGGTCGTGCCGTACGCCGACACGCTCATCCGCGTACCGGCCGTCCCGACCCTGCTGCAGCCGCTGGTGGCGACCGTGCCGCTCCAGGTGTTCGCCTGCGAACTCGCCACCGCCCGCGGCCACGACGTCGACCAGCCCCGCAACCTCGCCAAGTCTGTGACCGTGGAGTAGAAGCTCCGATGCGTCCAAGCGAGAGGCCCACTGTGTAACAGATGTACATCTGTTACACTCGTGACATGATTGACCCGGAAGTCGAATCAATGGCCGAGGTCCGCCGGCACCTCGCGGATGTCATCGACCGTGCTCACCGTGAGCACACCCCGACGATCATCACGCGACGCGGCAAGCAGGAGGCCATCGTGGTCGACATCCAGGAATACCGACACTTGCGTCAGGTCGCGGAACAGGTCGAAGAATCCTGGCTCAACCGTCTGGCCGACGAAGCGGAGTCCGAAGGCATGGAGGGTTCGGTCTCTCTCGAAGAGATGGCGGCCATGCTCCGGACCGACCACGCCTGATCCGGTGGGTTACGTCACACGGTTCACGCCGCACGCCCAACGGGACATGCTCAAGATCCCCCGATCTGACGCCTTGCGGATCTTGCACCGGCTCACGGAACTGCAGAGAGCGATGGACGCGGGAGACATCGCAGGCTTCGACGTCAAGGTTCTCCAAGGCCACAGCTCCCGGTGGCGCCTCAGAGTCGGGAACTACCGCGTCGTGTACACGATCGAGGGCGGCGAACTGGTCGTGTGGGTCCTGGCCGCCGGAAATCGCCGCGACATCTACCGGAACCTGTAGGCCCCGCACGAACGTCACGCTCCGACCCGATTGAGATCGGCCAAACCGCCGCGCCCGGGGCCGAGTCAGGCGGTCAGCCGCTGAACGAGTGTCCGGTAGTCGTCCTTCATCGGGAGATCTTTTTCGACGTGGATCCGCCGCCGCGTGGCGGTCACGTCGACGCCCCGGACCGGGTCGTGGCCCAGCCGCTCGAAGGTCTCCCACCACAGCCCGACTCCACGGCGCTGCCACGTGGGCACGTCGTTGAAGTTCACCCCACGGGCGAAGAGGAGTTCGTTCTTGGCGGCGACATCGGAGTTCTTCAGCATCCGGGTCGCCTCCCGCCTGGACCGGCCCTCGCCGCGCAGCGTCCAATAGCACCAGCCGTTCAGCGCGCAGCGCGCCGCGTCGGTCTGCCGCCAGGAGAAGTAGTCGACGACGTCTTCCACAGCGGCGCCCATCCACACGCGACTGTCGAAGTGGGCGGGTTCTCCTACGGCGTGCGTGAAGGCAGCGGTGGCAACGCTCGCGGAGATCGACACCAGCTTCTCGACCTCGCGGTCGAACAGGTCGAACGACGGCTTCAGCAGCACGGAGATCTCATCGCTCTCGGTGTACGCGTAGCAGCCACCCAACTCGTTCAGCAGGGTCCGCGCCGTCTCGATCATGAATGCGGAGAATCTCTCGTCGAACGGCTTGTCGAAGCGGCTTTCGGTGAACCGGGAGAAGCTGCGCCCGTCCACCCGAATGATGATCCAGGCACCTGGCAGCACCGCGAGGGAGTGGAACCACTCCAACGACCGCATGCGGGTCTCCAGGTCCTTGCCCTTCATGTCTCCGCCTCCTCGGCCAGCGGCCGCACGTCGAAACCTCCCGCGCCGTCGAACCGGACCGCGTACAACTCGTCGAACCCGTCCGCACGCCGCGGGTGGCGCAGGCGTTTGAGGGTCGCATAGATGCCGACCTCCGGCACCCGGGTTTTTCCGGCACGCGCCGCGTTGCGCTCCAGCGAACCGACGAGGTCGGGACCGAACCAGTACCCCACGACCGTGGCGCCGTGTCTCCGCGCGGCGCCGATCAGCGGCGCCCACTCCTCGGGCGAAGGGTTGGTGTTGTCGACGGCGACATCCCGGCCCGCCGTCAGCGCCTCTTCGACGAGGCGCATCTGCCGCGCCTGCCGCCGCCGCGCATTGGGGAAATCGTCCTTGGAGACGTGCACGTACGCGGCCGACAGCACCTGCCGGTAGAACGTCGTCTTCCCCGACGCCTGCAACCCGATCAAGATCGCCAGCGTAGGCATCCCAAGTCACCGCCAGAGTCAGCCGGATCGCGGCTGGTCGGGGCCCGACACCTGCTCACCGTACGGGCCTTCCCAGCGAGTTCGCCAGCGCCGGGACCGGTGTTGACCAGGGGGCGGTCTGGCGAATTTCGCCGCGATGGAGTAGTAAGCGACGTTGTGACGCGATACGTGGCGCTGCTGCGCGCGGTGAACCTTGGCAGCCACAAGAAGGTCTCCATGGCCGACCTGCGCGGTCTGCTGGCCGGCCTCGGGTACGCCGACGTGCGGACGTACCTGCAGAGCGGCAACGCGGTCTTCACCGCTGCCGAGACGCGGCCGGAGCGGGTGGCGGCGTCGGTCGAGGAGCGGCTCGCCGCCGAGCTGGGGCTGACGACCGAGGTGATCCTGCGGACCGCGGAGGAGCTCCGCGACGTGGTCGAGCGCAACCCGCTGGAAGTCGACGACCCGGCGAAGTCCACCGTCTGGTTTCTGGCCGAGCCACCGCGCCAGGATTGGCTTTCCGGCTTTGACCTGGGGCGATTCGCCCCCGAAGAGATGCGCGCCGGCGAGCGCGAGATCTACCTCCGGCTGCCGAACGGCATCGGCCGCGCGAAACTGCCGGTCGCGCTCGGGCGGCGCCTGAAGGTCACCGCAACGATGCGCAACTGGAACACGGTCACCAGCCTTTTGTCGCTCGCCGAATAAAACGCGCTCACCGGGTATACACCTCCCCCAACGGACAGTGAAGGGAGGGACCGATGGCGAGCCGCATCATCGCAGCACTCCGTACCGTCCTCGCGACGGTGGCCAACGTACTTCTGCTGCCCTTCCGGGTCCTCGCCCGTCTGCTGGGCGTTCCGAGCAACGGACGGTCGAGGGCGGCGCGGCGGACGCGCCGGCAGGCCGCATAAGAGCCGATCACCGGAGAAGAAACGGAGAGCGCCTGGCGGGGGCGCTCTCCGTTTCTCGGGAATGACCAGGCCGGTCAGGCATCGTCGTTTCGGAGCACGAAGTACCGCGCCGGGTCCCCGTTGTCCCGTCCCGCGCCGATCGAACCGACCGCCCACACCATGCGGGTGCCGGGACCGGGGTGATTCGGACGCGATCGACCCTTTGGTGGCCTTTCTCGGCGGGGCGGCCGGCCGCCGGCAGGGGCCGTACTCTCGAGTCCAGGCCTTGCCTCCCGTCGCGCTCACGTCCGTCAGGAGGGCGTGCTCCCGTATGCAGAAAGGACGCCGGACGGTCCAGCGCGTCCCGTCCCAGTGCGAGGCGAACGCAGGGCTCGGGCCCGGGCCGTCCGCGCCGGCCACCCGCACGTCCTTGGGCGCCACGGCGGCGATCGCCGTGGCGAGGCGGCGGTGCCTTCTCGCCGCCGGTCGGGCGAGGCGGCGCAGGAGCACAGAAGGGTTAAGGAAACGCCGACGATCGCCACCCTCAGCACGGCGATGCCTCACCGTACTGGCACCGAGCAGGGCCTTTCCGGGCGGACTCAGCAGGTGTCGAGCATGTCGCTCAGTTCGTCGTGGTCCGCCTGCGTCACCGACAGGTGATACTCATCGGCCACGGCGACGAACTTCTCCGCGTACGTGCACTGGAAGGACTTCTGCGGCTGCCATTCCGACGGGCCCTTGTCGCTCTTCTGCTCGTTGGGCCGTCCCCAGACCGCCAGGAGGTTGTCGCGGTCGTTGGCCAGTTCGGTCCGCTTTTCCTCGGTCCAGTGGTCCGCACCCATCCGCCAGGCGAGCCCCAGCGGGAAGATGTGGTCGATCTGCACCATCGTGGCGTGCGCCTTGGCGAAAGTGATCTGCTTGCCCGTGTACGGGTCGTCCAGCGTCCCGGCGATGACGACGCACTCGTTGCGTTTCTTCACGTCGTCCAGGTCGCGGGCGAGGATGTCGTTGCGGGTGTCGCAGCCGTTGTGGTCGACGTCCTTCCAGGCGGGGCCGAACTCATCCCGGCTGTACCCGCTCATGGAGTCCGGCTTGCCCTCCTTGAGCCCGGCGAGCTCCTTCCGCGCCGTCCCCTCCTTGCCCTTGCCGCCCTTTTTGGAGGACTTACCCGAGGCCGAACTCGACGGGCCGTCCCCGGACAGCCTGACATTGCCGGCGCATCCGGCCGCGACGAACACGGAGACGACCATCGAGGTGACCTGCACGCCCACCCGTCGCCGTACTGACATATCCCCACCGTCCAGGATTTTTTGGCGAAGCTATGCCCGGAATATACGGCTTTATTCTCCAATCGCCGACGGCCGGTCCCCTGCGGCGAGCACCGCGGAATGGAAGGGCCGGCCGGGATGACCCGGCACGTGTGCAGCGCGTTCTCAGCGGGCATCCGGCTTCGGTAGGGGGGAGTTCTCATCCCTTCGGCTGGTGGCGAGTACCGCCCAAGGGTGACGACGCGACCACGACGGTCCACTAAGTTCGGCGCATGTCCATCATCGCCACCCGGGGGCTCGGCAAGCAGTTCCCCGGCGTGCTCGCCCTGGACGAGCTGACCATCGACATCGAGCCCGGCGTCGTCGGGCTGGTCGGGGCCAACGGCGCGGGCAAGTCGACCCTCATCAAGATCCTGCTCGGGCTCATCCCCCCGACCCGCGGGCAGGCGAGCGTCCTCGGACTCGACACGGTCCGCGAGTCGCTGAAGATCCGGGAGCTGGTCGGCTACATGCCCGAGAACGACTGCCTCCCGCCCGACGTCTCCGCCACCGAGTTCATCGTGCACGTCGCACGCGTGTCCGGGCTGCCGGCCACCGCCGCGCGCGAACGCGCCGCCGACACCCTCCGCCACGTCGGCCTGTACGAGGAGCGCTACCGGCCGATCGGTGGTTACTCCACCGGCATGCGCCAGCGGGTCAAGCTCGCCCAGGCCCTCGTGCACGACCCGAAGCTCGTCTTCCTCGACGAACCCACCAACGGCCTCGACCCGGCCGGACGGGACGAGATGCTCGCCCTCATCCGGCGCATCGGCACCCAGTTCGGCATCAGCGTCCTGGTCACCTCCCATCTCCTCGGCGAGCTCGAACGCGTCGCCCAGCACCTGGTCATCATCGACGGCGGCCGGCTGCTGCGGTCGCAGGCGGTCACCGCGTTCACCCAGGCCAGCGGCGTTCTCGCGGTCGAGATCGACGATGAGGCCGCCGGCCGCGACCGGCTCGGTCACCGCCTGGCTGAGGCCGGGCTGCGCGTCCACCCCGACGGACGGGGCCTGCTCATCGACATCGCCGACGAGACGACGTACGACCTCGTGCGCGACTGCGTCGCCGACCTCGGCCTGGCCCTCGTACGCATGGAGAACCGCCGTCACCGCATCGAAGAGGTGTTCTCCTCATGACGAGCGTCATCCACGACATCGGCTACCGGCACTACGACGGCCCGCGGCTCGGCCGCGCGTACGCCGTCCGCTCCCTGTTCACGCACAACCTGCGCGCGGCGTACGGGCTGGGGCGGCCGGCCAAGGCCAAGATCATGCCGTTCCTGCTGTTCACGATCATGTTGCTGCCCGCGGCCATCAGTGTCGCGATCACGGCACTGGCCTCCTCGCTCGGCAGCGGCCAGCCCGTCAACCTGATCCGCTACTCGGCCTACGCCGTCTACCTCCAGCCGCTGATCGCGATCTTCCTGGCGGCGCAGGCGCCGGTGCTGGCCTCGCGCGACCTGCGGTTCCACGTCACGCCGCTGTACTTCTCCCGCCCGCTGTCGCGCCTGGACTACGTGCTGGCCAAGTACGGCGCGCTGACCACGGCGCTGTTCATCCTGCTGGGCACGCCGGTCACGATCCTGTTCATCGGTGCGCTCGCCACCAAGCAGAAGCACCTGGGCACCCACACGCTCGACTGGGCCGGCGCCGTGGTGGGCTGCCTGATGTTCGCTCTGGTGCTCGCCGCGATCGGCCTGGTCGTGGCCGCCTTCACGCCGCGCCGCGGCTTCGGCGTGACCGCGGTGATGGCGGTGTACCTCATCAGCACCGCCGCGGTCGGCTCGATCCAGGGCATCGCCGAAACCCAGACCAAGTTCGGAGTCGCCCGCTGGGCGGGCATGTTCACGCCCTTCAACCTCGTGGACGACGTGCAGGTCTGGGCGCTGGGGGCCAAGTCGTCCTCCCCGGAGCCGCCCCCGTCCGGCCTCGGCGGCCCGGTGTTCGCGCTCGTGTGCGTGGCCGTCGTCGTGGGCGGACTCGCGATCCTGTACCAGCGGTTCCGCAGGGCGGGTGCGCAATGACCGGCCGGCCCACCGACGAGAGGAAGGCATCGTGAGTGTCCTGGAGCTCCGGGACGTCTCCCGGTGGTACGGCAACGTGGTCGCGGTCAACGGCGTGTCGATGACCATCGGCCCGGGGGTGACCGGCCTGCTCGGCCCGAACGGCGCCGGCAAGTCGACGCTCATCCACATGATGGGCGGGTTCCTCGCGCCCTCCAACGGCCAGGTCGGCATCGACGGGCAGCGGATCTGGAAGAACCCCTCGGTCTACCGCCACATCGGGCTGGTGCCCGAACGCGAGTCCGCCTACGACTTCCTCACCGGCAGGCAGTTCGTCCGTTCGATGGCCAAGCTGCACAAGCTGCCCGACCCGGTGGCCGCCGCCGACCGTGCCCTCGCGATGGTGGAGATGCTGCCGCCGGCCGACCGGACCATCGGCACCTACTCCAAGGGGATGCGCCAGCGCGTCAAGATGGCGTCGGCGCTCGTACACGACCCGGCGGTCCTGCTGCTCGACGAGCCGTTCAACGGCATGGACCCGCGCCAGCGGCTCCAGCTCATGGACCTCATCCGCAAGATGGCCGCCGAGGGCCGTACGGTGCTGTTCAGCTCGCACATCCTGGAGGAGGTCGAGCGGCTCGCGAACCACATCGAGGTCATCGTCGCGGGACGGCACGCCGCCTCCGGCGACTTCCGCGCGATCCGGCGGCTGATGACCGACCGGCCGCACATGTTCGCCATCCGCTCCAGCGACGACCGCCGCCTGGCGGCCGCGCTGATCGCCGACGATTCGACCCGCGGCGTCGAGCTCACCTCGGCCGGCCTGGAGGTGGAGGTCGTCGACTTCCGGCGGTTCACCCTGCTGCTGCCGCAGGTGGCCCGTGGCGCCGGCATCCGGCTGTGGGAGGTCTCCCCGGCCGACGAGTCCCTCGAAAGCGTCTTCTCCTACCTGGTCTCCCCATGAACGAACGTAGTGAGCGAATCAATAACACAGCACACGGGGTCACTCCTCCGATGAAGGAGGATGCATGAACACCATCGCGTACATCACTTTTCGCGGCATGCTCGGGCGGCGCCGCGCGCTTCTGCTGTTCATCCTCCCGGGCGTCCTGCTGCTGCTCAGCATCGGCCTGCGGATCACCGGCAACGCCGACCTCGACACCGCGGCGGCCCTGCTGACGCAGTTCGGGCTGGGCGCGCTGCTGCCGCTGCTGGCGCTGCTCGCCGGCACCGGCGTGATCGGCCCGGAGATCGACGACGGCCAGATCATGTACATCATGACCAAGCCGATCGCCCGGCCGGTCATCTCGACCACCAAGTACCTGGTCGCGGTGATCCTGGTCGTCGGCTTCGGCGTCGTGCCGATCTTCGTCTCCGGCCTCATCATGAACGGCCTGACGGCGGGCCTGGCGAGCGGCTTCGCCCTGGGCGCGCTGGTGGGCGGCATCGCGTACTGCGCGCTGTTCGTGGCGCTCGCGGTGATGAGCCGGTTCGCCGTGACGATCGGCCTGATCTACGCCCTGGTCTGGGAGAACCTCATCGGCCGGTACGCCTCGGGCGTCCGGACGCTGTCCATCCGGCAGTGGTCGGTCACGATCACCGACCTGGCGACGAACGCGACCTCGGTCACCTCCGAGGTGCACACCTCCACCGCCGTACCCCTGCTGATCGTGCTGACCGTCCTCGGCGTCACCGTCGCCGGCTGGAAGCTCCGCACCCTCTCGATCACCGGCGCCGACTGAAATGCACCGGCAACAGTGAAATGCTCGGCCGGCGCGAGCGCGGTTCCCGCACTCCGATCGCGCGCTCTAGAGATAGCCGGGCTTACCGGTGTCGGCGAAACGCACGACGGAACGACGGATCAGGTCGAGGAACTCCTGGACACTACCCGTGACCTTGTCGAACCCGCTCTCGGTGGACGCCGCACGGGAGCGGTGGACGGCTCCTTCGGCGTCGACGGCGAACATGATGCCTCCGCCGTCCGAAGCGATCACCGTGCCCCGCGCGTCGTCCGCACCGTCGAGCGGTACGGGGCCGTCGGCGCGCAGGTGATCGAGTACGAGTCCGGCCGGGTGGAGGAAGTACGCGTTGCCGACGTCCGCCAGGACGACCTCGCCGATGGATCGGTAGAAGGTGACCAGATCGGCGGGGGTCAGTTGCTCGCGGGCGAGCTCCGCGGCCGCACTCCGGTCGCCGGCGCCCGGGGATCTGACCTCGTTGGTGCCCGGCGGATAGCCGTACTTCTCCTCGAACGTGCTCAGCATCGTGCTGAGAGCGGCATCGACCTGCGATCGCCACCGGGAGAGCCACCCGGCGGAGAGTTCGCCGCCCATCAGCGCTACAGGGCGGTACGGACGACCTCGGCGAGGCGTTCGGCCAGGGTGCGGGCCTGTTCTTCGTGGGTGGCCTCGACCATGACGCGGACCATCGGCTCGGTGCCGCTCGGGCGGATCAGGACGCGTCCCGTGTCGCCGAGTTCCGCCTCGGCGGTCTCGACCGCCGCCGTCAGCTCCGGGGAGGTCTTGGCGCGGGACTTGTCGACGTTCTTGACGTTGATGAGCACCTGCGGGAGGCGGGTCATCACCTTGGCGAGTTCGTCGAGCGGGCGGCCGCGGCCCGCGACGGTGGCGAGCAGGTGCAGGCCGGTCAGCAGGCCGTCTCCGGTGGTCGCGTGGTCCAGCATGATCACGTGGCCGGACTGCTCGCCGCCGAAGGCGTAGCCCCCGGACTTCATGGCTTCCAGGACGTAGCGGTCGCCGACCGTCGTCTCGACGACGTTGAGGCCCTCGTCGCGCATGGCGATCTTGAAGCCGAGGTTGGACATGACCGTCGCGACGACGGTGTCGCCGGGCAGCCGGCCGGCCTCCCGCAGTTCGACCGCGAGGATGGCCATGATCTGGTCGCCGTCGATCGGCTCGCCCGTGGCGGTGACCGCGAGGCAGCGGTCGGCGTCGCCGTCGTGGGCGATGCCGACGTCGGCGCCGTGCTCGACCACGGCGCGGCACAGTGCGTCCAGGTGGGTGGAGCCGTAGCCGTCGTTGATGTTCAGGCCGTCCGGGGAGGCGCCGATGGCGACCACATTGGCGCCGGCGCGGCGCATCGCCTCGGGGGAGACCCCGGACGCGGCGCCGTGCGCGCAGTCGACCACGACGCGGAGGCCGTCCAGCGAGCGGGGCAGCGTCGACAGCAGGTGCGCGATGTAGCTCTCGACCTCGCCCTGCGCGTCGCGTACGCGGCCGACGCCGGGGCCGGTCGGGCCGGACCACTCCTCGCCGAGGTGCGCCTCGATCTGGTCCTCGATCTGGTCGGCGAGCTTGTGCCCGCCGCGGCCGAAGAACTTGATGCCGTTGTCGGGCGCGGGGTTGTGGGAGGCCGACAGCATGACGCCGAGGTCGGCGCCGAGCGACTGGGTGAGGTACGCGACGGCGGGCGTCGGCAGGACGCCCAGGCGGAGGACGTCGACGCCGGCGGAGGCGAGCCCGGCCACGACGGCGGCTTCGAGGAACTCGCCCGAGGCGCGCGGGTCGCGGCCCACGACCGCGACGGGCCGGTGGCCCTCGAACGCGCCGGCCTCACCCAGGACACGGGCGGCGGCCACCGACAGGTCGAGCGCGAGCCGGGCGGTCAGGTCACGGTTCGCGACCCCCCGGACACCGTCGGTTCCGAACAGACGTGACACTGCTAACACCCCAAGGTCGCGCGTGGCAGGCCGGTCCGCCGGCCCTTCGAAACGCAGGCCGGTGTGCCGGCCCGGCGAAACAAAGCGATCGGCGGTCCCGCGAATCTACGGAACCGCCGAAGTCCTGTGCGGCGCCCCCGCCCGGGTGTACCGAGTCGGCGGGTCACCGCACAGGGCCGATCAACGCTTGCTGTACTGCGGAGCCTTACGGGCCTTCTTGAGGCCGTACTTCTTCCGCTCCTTGGCCCGCGCGTCACGGGTGAGGAAGCCGGCCTTCTTGAGGGGCGGGCGGTTGTCGGGGTCGACGAGCTGCAGCGCGCGGGCGATGCCCAGCCGCAGGGCGCCGGCCTGGCCGGTCACGCCGCCGCCGTTGACCCGCGCGATCACGTCGAACTGGTCCTCGAGGCCGAGCGTGACGAAGGGCTCGTTCACGACCTGCTGGTGGACCTTGTTGGGGAAGTAGGCGTCGAGGGGACGACCGTTGATCGTCCACTTTCCACTGCCGGGGACGATGCGCACGCGCGCGATCGCCTCCTTGCGACGGCCGGTGCCCGCGGCCGGGCCGGTCAGCACCGGACGGGGGGTCTCCTCGACGAGGACCTCAGCGGACTCGGAGGTGTAGTCCCCCACGTACTCTTCATAGTCGGCGCCCTCGAGGGGCGTCTCGATACCGGTGGACTCAGCCACGGGACTCCTCAGATTTCGATCTCGACGGCGCGCGTCTACTGCGCGATCTGCTTGATGTCGTAGGGCACCGGCTGCTGCGCCTGGTGCGGGTGCTCGGGACCGGCGTAGACCTTGAGCTTCCCGAACATCTTCCGGCCGAGCGAGTTCTTGGGCAGCATGCCCTTGATCGCCTTTTCGACGGCGCGCTCGGGGTGCTTCGCCATCAGGTCGGAGTAGGTCACGGAGCGGAGACCACCGGGGTAGCCCGAGTGACGGTAGGCCTTCTTCTGCTCCAGCTTCTTACCCGACAGCGCCACCTTGTCGGCGTTGATGATGATCACGAAGTCGCCGGTGTCGAGGTGTGGCGCGTAGATCGGCTTGTGCTTACCCCGAAGCAACGTCGCGACCTGGCTGGCCAGCCGACCCAGCACGACATCGGTCGCGTCGATGACGTGCCACTGACGTTCGACGTCAGCGGGCTTAGGGGTGTAGGTGCGCACGGTCGTAAGCCTTCGTTTCGTGTCTGACAACAGAGACCGGGCCGGCGGGACGGGCGACGTCCGTCACTGGCCCGCATGGTCAAGCGACCCGAAGAACGGGCACGCTGACGCACACAACGAACTGGCAGGATACCGGCCCACTGACGTGCGGGTCAAAGCGGGCGGCTTCCGCCGCCTCCTGCCATCGCTTCGGACGATCATGCGTTCGTCCTTTGTACAGCATATAGCAGGAATTACTCCAGAACGGCGCGCTCGATGGTGGTTAGCACCTCTATAGTGCTGCACCTCCGCAGCCCCCTGGAGGACCCCCTGTCCGCCAAGCGTTCGATCCCCATCAAGCGCAAGGTCCAGGCGTTCGTGATCCTGGCGATCGCGTTCTTCGTCGCGACAGGCTTCGCGGCGAACCGCTACATGACGGCGCACTCCGTAACCGGCGACCAGCCCGCGCAGGACGCGGCCGTGGTCCCCAGCCCGGAGGGCTCGGCCGTCCGGCCGACCACCCTGGCTCCCTCGCCCACCCCCTCCCACAAGCACACGCCCAGCCACCGCCCCGCCGCCAAGGTCGTCAAGCCGAAGAAGAAGCCCTCGACCACGGTGAACGCCGGCTCCGCGGGCGCCCCGGCCAAGAACGTCGCGGCCGAGAACCTCGCCGTACAGCTGACGAACCAGCAGCGGGCCAAGCACGGCTGCTCCGCGCTCCACGTCGACGCGCACCTGCGCACCGCGGCGCGGGCCCACTCGAAGGACATGCGCGTACGGCACTACTTCGAGCACAACTCACCGGACGGCAGGACCCCGTGGGACCGGATCAAGGCGGTCGGCTACAGCCAGCCCGGCGCCGAGAACATCGCCATGGGATACGCCACAGCCCAGGCGGTCGTCGCGGGCTGGATGAAGAGCCCCGGACACCGGGCGAACATCCTGAACTGCAGCCTGAAGGCGGTCGGAATCGGCGTCGAGTACGGCTCTGGAGGGCCGTGGTGGACGCAGGACTTCGGCTTCCGGTAAACCCCTGATCACCTGATACGAGCAGGTAGGGTCGCATTCATGTCTTATCCGGGTGATCAGCAGCAACCCGGCGGCTGGGGGCCCTCCCAGCCGCCGTCGTCGCCGTACGGCCCGGGCGACGACCAGGCAGGACACGGCGGTCCGCCCTCCTTCGGCGGCCCACGAGACGGAGGCTTCGGGCCGGGCGGCGGCGCCGGTGGCGCGGGCGGCTACAGCGGCTCCTTCGGCGACGACCCCTCGTTCGGCGACGAGCGTCCCCCGTCGTACGGCAACGCCTTCGAGCCGAACCCCTCCTACGACTCCTACGACGAGGGCGCCGAACCCTACGGCGGCGGTCCGGGCGACTACGGTCCGGGCGATGACTTCGGCTCGGGTTCGGGCTCGGGCTCCGGCCGCAAGCGGCTACTCATCGGCGCGGCGATCGCGGTGGGCGTCATCGTGGTCGCCGGCGGCGCGGCCTTCGCGATCACGTCCGGAGGCGACGACAAGCCCAAGACGGAGGCGGCTCCGTCCTCGGCGCCTCCCGCCACGCCGACGCCGACTCCCACGCCGTCTCCCACCGAGACCGGGCGCGGCGACCGCCTCCAGAGCCGCGCGACCGACCCCAAGCTCCTCACACTGAACGAGATCTTCAAGGACCGGTCGTTCAAGGCCGGCGGCCGCCGTTACCTCATGACGGCACGGCGCTCGGAGCGCAAGTGCTCACCGCCGACGCACGGCACGAAGTTCCGCAAGGCCCTCGCGAGGGGCGGCTGCAACCAGGTGCTGCGGGCGACCTTCAGCAACGGCAAGCTGATCGGCACGATCGGTGTGATCAATCTCAGGACCCAGGCCGCGGCCACGTCGGCTCAGACCGCGTCGAAGTCCAAGGACGCGTTCGTCCTCGCGCTGCCGGGCACCGGCACCACCAAGAAGATCGGCCAGGGCCTGTCGCTGACCACCACCGAGGTGAACGGCCACTACCTGATCATGAGCTGGGTGCAGTACCCGAGCGGCAAGAAGATCGCCACGAGCGACTACTCGGCCGTGAAGTCGTTCGTGAAGTACACGACGTACGGCAGCAATCTGCGCACGGCCCTGAACTATCGGTCAATGGAGGGCAAACCGGCATAAGGTTTGCCTTCACCTAATACTCTGGTGACTCATGTCTGGCCATGACGAGACTTTCCTTCCTCCCGACGAGGAGGAAGCGAAGCTTCCGCCGCAACCGCCGACAGACGCTCCGCCACACTTCGGACAGGGCCCGGCCGCCAAGAGGCCGTCAGTCGTTTTCCAGACCGCCGACACACGCCCGGGCATGCCGGGCTTCTCCGGATCGTCGGTGGCATCCGACGCCGAGGAGACCATGACCCCGCCCTTCCCGCGCCCCGGCGCCCCCACGCCGGACGCCCACCAGCCCACCCCGCCCTCGCACCCGGCGCAGGACTCATCCCCACAGAACACCACGAACGGCGCCGCATCGGACGACGGGCACACCACCCCCTCCACACCACCGCCGAACGGCCTCCCCGGCTCGGCGCCCACGAGCGGCCCGTACGGCGCCACACCGCCGTCCGGCGTGCCAGGCGACGCGAGCGGCCCCACCGGCTCAGGCGCCCCGTACGGCGCCACGCCGCCGCCCGGTTTCCCGGGTGACACCAGCGGCGCTCCGCACGACACCACTCCGCCACCGGGGTTCGCCGGCGCGGCGGGCGAGACCGGCCGGACGCCTCCGCAGGAGCCACCCGTGCCGGAGGCCGAGCGCACCGTCACCGACGAGCCGAACGCCGCGCAGGAGGCCGCTCCGGGCGACCTCCCCGAGGCGGAACGGACCGTGGCCGACGACGTCCCGCCGTCCGGGGCCTCGGCAGAGGCCGCTACCGGTGCGACCGGACAGCGAACGGTGGCCATCCTGAAGATCCCCACGAACGGGGCGACGACCAGCGCCCCGGGCCCCGAGCTCGAACCCGACGCGATCCTGCCGCCCGGCACGCCGCCGCAGGCGCCGCCCGACCCGCCGCCGCCCGACCCGCACGCCACCACGACCGGTCCGATCCCCAGGCTCGGCCCCGGGGCGTCGTTCCCCGGCGGTCCCGGCGGGCCCCCGCCCCAGGGCGGCGGCACCGGAGGGGTCTCAGGGGCCCGTAGAGCGCTGCTCGTGGCCGGTGGACTCGTGGCCGCCCTCGTACTCGGGGGCGGCGGTGCGCTGGCCGTCACGCAGCTCTCCGGCGGTACGGCGAAGGAGCACAAGGTCGCCGACCCGCAGCCGCCGACCCCGACGCAGGTGCGGCCGACGCCCACGCCGACCCCGTCGAAGACCAAGGCCAAGCACAAGCCCAAGCACGTGCCGGTCGACATCCGCGACGAGAAGACCGATCCCAAGCCGCTGACCGTCCACGAGGTCTTCCCGGCCAAGACGCTGACACTGGCGAAACAGAAGTTCACCCGGGCCAAGGCGGTCATCAACGACCATTGCTCCCTGGCCGCCAACGGGCCGTTCGCCACCGAGCTGACCCGCCAGCACTGCCGCCGGGTCGTCCGCGCGACGTTCGTCTCGGCGGACAAGAAGGTGGCCGTGACGACCGGCATCGCGGTGATGCCGACGGACGCCGCCGCCAAGGCCGTCCTGAAGGTCCAGGACCCGGCGCACTACGAGTGGTTCCGCGGAATGAAGGCCACCGGCGCCCCGAAGATCGACCACGCCGGCGGCTTCGCCGCGAGCACGGTGCGCGGGCGCTACATCAGCTACGCGTACGCGACGTACGCCGACGGTCACAAGCCGGCCGCCGACGACGACACGCTGAAGAAGGTCGGCACCGCGTTCCGCGACTCGACCGCCCGTCCCATCGAACGGCGCGACGACAAGCACTGACCGCCGGGGTGCTCCCAGGCCCCGTCGTCCGGCCGCGGGCCTGGGAACCACCGGCCGCCCGACCGGGCGGCGAGTCGTGAGACAGGTCAGCTGGCGTGGCGTTCCTCGGGGGCGCTCCCGCCGAGGACCCGGATGCGGCGCGTCTCCTGGGCACGGTCGGCCAGGTGCGCGGCGTCCGGGTAGGTCACCTCTTCCAGCGACAGACCGTACGGCGGGAGCACCTGCACGGCGGAGTCGCGCCGTCCGCCGGCGAGCACCTCGGCCGGCCACTCGATGGGACGGCGGCTGTCGCCGACCGAGATCAGCGCGCCGACCAGCGCCCGCACCATCGAGTGGCAGAAGGCGTCCGCCTCGATGGTCGCGACGGCGATGTTCCCGGCCTCGCGGGCCCAGTCGCAGCGCAGCAGCCGCCGGATGGTCGTGGCGCCCTCGCGGCGACGGCAGTACGCCGCGAAGTCGTTCTCGCCGAGCAGCAGCGCCGCCGCGGCGTTCATCCGGTCGAGGTCGAGCGGCCGCGGGTGCCACAGCACCTCGTGCCGGCGCATCGGGTCGACGCCGATCGGGTTGTCGCACACCCGGTAGGCGTAGCGCCGCGACAGCGCCGAGAACCGCGCGTCGAAGCCCTCCGGCGCCTGGCCGATGCGCCAGATCCGGATGTCGGCGGGCAGCACGCCCGCGAGGCGCCGCGGCAGGGTCCCGGTGACCGGGTAGTAGGCCGCGACCGGGACGACCACGTGCGCCACCTGACCGCGGGCGTGCACCCCGGCGTCCGTACGGCCCGCCACGGTCAGCACCGGCGGCGGGTCCAGGCGGAGCACGCGTCCCAGAGCCTCTTCGATGACACCCTGAACCGTCCGCTGGTTGGGCTGGCGGGCCCAGCCCGCGAAGTCCGACCCGTCGTAACCGATGTCGAGCCGGAGTCGTACGAGAGCGGTCATGGCATCGGGAGATGGCTCAGGCGGCCGTTCGTCCATGTCGGTTGCCCTCCGGGCCCCGCCGTTCGGCGGTGACCCCGTGTCCATGCTCTCCGTGTCCTGGCCATTCCACAACTCTCCCAAAGATCGAGCCCGCCGTCCCGTAGGGCACGGCGGGCTCGTGACCAAGCGTGAGTTACTTCTTGTCCTCGGCCTCGTCTGCTTCCTCGGCCGGAGCGCTGTCCTGCGCCTCCTCGGCCTCCTCGGCCTCGGCGGCGGCCGGCTCCTCGGCCGGGGTCTCGGCCTCGGCGGCCGGCTCCTCGGCCTTGGCGGGCGCGGCGGCCTGCGCCGGACGCCCGGTGGTCACGGCCGCCATCGGCTCGTCGACCAGCTCGATCAGGGCCATCGGAGCGCTGTCGCCCTTGCGCGGGCCGAGCTTGGTGATCCGCGTGTAACCGCCGGGGCGGTTCTCGAAGCGCGGGCCGATCTCGGTGAACAGCGTGTGGACGACGCTCTTGTCCCGCACGACGGTGAGGACCTGGCGCCGCGCGGCGAGGTCACCGCGCTTGGCCTTGGTGATGAGCTTCTCCGCCAGCGGCCGCAGCCGCCGGGCCTTGGCCTCGGTCGTCGTGATACGGCCGTGCTCGAACAGGGCGGTGGCGAGGTTCGCCAGGATCAGCCGCTGGTGCGCGGGGCTGCCGCCGAGACGAGGGCCCTTGGTGGGCTGGGGCATGAGTGCTTCTCTCCTTGTTCAACCCGCGCCGGCCGTACGAGGTACCGGCGTCGGTCCAGCGAGAGTTCTTCCCGCTGTGTATCGCGGTGTGGGCGGCCCGGAACGGACCGCCCACATCATTTAGTACTGCTCGGTCTCGGCGTAGCTCTGGTCCTCGTCGCCGTAAGAGTCGGCCGCCGCGGTCGGGTCGAACCCGGGCGGGGAGTCCTTCAGCGTGAGGCCCATGTCGTTGAGCTTCTGCTTGACCTCTTCGATCGACTTGGCGCCGAAATTCCTTATATCGAGCAGGTCCTGCTCGCTGCGCGCCACGAGCTCACCCACGGTGTGGATGCCCTCGCGCTTGAGGCAGTTGTAGGACCGGACCGTGAGGTTGAGCTCCTCGATCGGCAGCGCCAGGTCCGCGGCGAGCGCGGCGTCCGTCGGGGACGGGCCCATGTCGATGCCCTCGGCCTCGACGTTGAGCTCGCGCGCCAGCCCGAACAGCTCGACGAGCGTCTTGCCGGCGCTCGCCACCGCGTCGCGCGGCAGCATCGCGGGCTTGGTCTCGACGTCGACGATCAGCCGGTCGAAGTCGGTGCGCTGCTCGACACGCGTCGCCTCGACCTTGTAGGTGACCTTCAGGACCGGCGAGTAGATCGAGTCGATCGGCACCCGGCCGATCTCCTGGCCCGGCTGCTTGTTCTGCGCCGCCGAGACGTAGCCTCGGCCACGCTCGACGGTGAGCTCCATCTCCAGCTTCGCCTTGTTGTTCAGCGTGGCGATGTGCAGCTCGGGGTTGTGCACCTCGACACCGGCCGGCGGCGCGATGTCGGCGGCGGTGACGTCACCGGGCCCCTGCTTGCGGAGGTACATCACGACCGGCTCGTCGTGCTCGGAGGAGACGACGAGCTCCTTGAGGTTCAGGATGATGTCGGTGACATCCTCCTTGACCCCCGGGATCGTGGAGAACTCGTGCAGCACGCCCTCGATGCGGATGCTGGTGACCGCGGCACCCGGGATCGAGGACAGGAGCGTACGGCGGAGCGAGTTGCCGATGGTGTAGCCGAAGCCCGGCTCCAGCGGCTCGATGGTGAACCGCGACCGGAACTCGTCGACCTGCTCCTCGGTGAGGGTCGGTCGCTGTGCGATGAGCATTTCAGAACATCCTTTCCGCGGCGCCCGCTATTTGACTGCCGCGACCTTGCGTTCGGCGGGCGTACGCCGCAGAGGCGCACGCCCGCCCGAGCCGTACGTCAGCGCTTGGCGTACCACTCGACGATGAGCTGCTCCTGGACCGGCGCGTCGATGTGCTGGCGGACCGGGAGCGAGTGCACGAGGATGCGCATCTTCTCGGGCGCGACCTCGATCCATGCCGGGACCGGACGCTCGCCGGCCTCGGCGCGCGCGACCACGAACGGGGTCTGCTCGAGGCTCTTCTGCTTCACCTCGATGATGTCCCGCTCGCTGACGCGGTACGACGGGATGTCGACCTTCTTGCCGTTCACCAGGAAGTGACCGTGGCGCACCAGCTGGCGGGCCATGTCACGGCTCTTGGCGTAGCCGGCACGGTAGATCACGTTGTCGAGGCGGCGCTCGAGCAGGGACAGGAGGTTCTCACCCGTCTTGCCCTGGCGGCGGTTCGCCTCTTTGTAGTAGTTGACGAACTGGGCCTCGAGGACCCCGTAGATGCGACGGGCCTTCTGCTTCTCCCGGAGCTGGAGCATGTGCTCGCTCTCCTTGGGACGGCCACGGCCGTGCTCACCCGGCGGGTAGGGCCGGATCTCGATCGGGCACTTCGGCCCGTCGCACTTGCTGCCCTTGAGGAACAGCTTCATCTTCTCGCGGCGGCACAGCTTGCAGTCCGCGCCGGTGTATCGAGCCATCTCTCTCTTCCTAACTCAGACGCGGCGGCGCTTGGGCGGCCGGCAGCCGTTGTGCGGGACCGGGGTGACGTCCTGGATGGAACCGACCTCGAGGCCGGTCGCCTGCAGCGACCGGATCGCGGTCTCGCGGCCCGAGCCCGGGCCCTTCACGAAGACGTCGACCTTGCGCATGCCGTGCTCCATGGCGCGGCGCGCGGCGGCCTCAGCGGCCATCTGAGCGGCGAACGGCGTCGACTTACGCGAGCCCTTGAAGCCCACGTGGCCGGCGCTGGCCCAGGAGATCACGGCGCCCATCGGGTCCGTGATCGTGACGATGGTGTTGTTGAACGTGCTCTTGATGTGGGCATGCCCGTGAGCGACGTTCTTCTTTTCCTTGCGGCGCACCTTCTTGGCGCCGGTGCGGCTCTTAGGCGGCATCTGCTCTCAAGTCTCCTGGAGGTCGTCGATCCGACGGTCCGGCACGTGGCCGGGCGGCGGACTACTTCTTGCCGGCCTTCTTCTTGCCGGCCACGGTCTTCTTCTTGCCCTTGCGCGTACGGGCGTTGGTCTGCGTGCGCTGGCCGTGGACCGGCAGCCCGCGGCGGTGGCGGATGCCCTGGTAGCACCCGATCTCGATCTTGCGACGGATGTCCGCCTGGATCTCGCGGCGGAGGTCACCCTCGATCTTGTAGTTCGCGTCGATCCAGTCGCGGAGCTGCACCAGCTCGTCGTCGCCGAGCTCGTGGACCCGGCGGTCACCGCTGATGCCGGTCTCCTTGAGGGTCTCGAGCGCGCGGGTGCGGCCGATGCCGAAGATGTAGGTAAGAGCGACCTCGAGGCGCTTTTCGCGCGGGAGGTCGACGCCGAGGAGGCGTGCCATCTCGGGCAGTTCCCTTCTGTTTCACGGAGGTCTGCGCTCCGCACCCCCACCTGCCCGGGTGAGGCCCCGGCCTCCGACCGGGGGTCGCTCCCGAAAGGGAGCCGCGGAACGATGATGTTGTCGAGCTGTGCCTAGTAGGTCATCAGCCCTGGCGCTGCTTGTGGCGCGGGTCGTCGCAGATGACCATGACCCGGCCGTGCCGGCGGATGACGCGGCACTTGCTGCAGATCTTCTTGACGCTCGGCTTGACCTTCACTGGGTCTCCTCATAGCAGGGTCACCCCCGCGCTGCCAGACGCGGGGAAGGCAACCCCAGTGGGTGGTTTTACTTGTAGCGGTAGACGATCCGGCCGCGGGTGAGGTCGTACGGACTCAGTTCAACGACCACACGGTCATCGGGAAGGATCCGGATGTAGTGCATCCGCATCTTCCCACTGATGTGAGCGAGAACCTTGTGCCCGTTGTCCAGCTCCACCCGGAACATGGCGTTCGGGAGAGACTCGACGACGGTGCCTTCGATCTCGATGGCCCCTTCTTTTTTGGGCATGTCCTCCGCGCTTCACTGATCGGTTCGTCAGGAGAACGGCCCTCGCGGCGCCCCGAAGCACGCAGAGCATGCGGACATGAGCCGACACAGGACCGACAAAGAAGTGTACGTCACCAGCCGCGAGAATGTGAAATCGGCGCGATTCCTCACCAGACCGGCCCGGTGGTGGTCCGCCGAGCCGGCATCGTGGCCATGCCACTCCTCGGGGAGTCTCAACGCACGAGTGGCCATGGTGATTCCCCACGCGCTCGTGGTCGGCTGGGGAACCATGACGATCCTCGCGCAACTCAGCGATCTTCACCTGACCGTCGACGACCCCACCCGCGTACGCTCGCTGCGCACCGCCCTGGCCGCGCTGCTCGCCCTCGCCACGCGGCCCGACGCGGTGGTCCTCACCGGCGACCTGACGGACCACGGCCGCCCCGAGGAGTACGCGCTCCTCCGCGACGAGCTCGCGCGCCTGCCGATCCCCGCGCATCCGCTGCCCGGCAACCACGACGACGTCGCCGCGCTGCTGGCGGCCTTCCCCGCGATCCCGGCGGCGAGCTACGCGGTGACCGTGGCCGGCGTCCGGCTGCTGTGCTGCGATTCGACCGTTCCGGGCCAGGACGGCGGCGCGCTGTCGGATCCGGAGTGGCTGGACGCCGCCCTCGCCGAGGAGCCCGAGGCCCCGTCGGTCGTGGCCATGCACCACCCGCCGTACGAGATCGGGGTCGGCTGGGTCGACGCCATGGGGCACGCGCGGCCCGAGCGCCTCGCCGACGTGATCGCGCGCCATCCACAGGTCGTCCGCGTCATCGCCGGACACGTGCACGCGGGCTCGGTGCGCGCCTTCGCCGGTACGGTCGCCACGACCTGCCCGAGCACGTACCGCCAGCTGCACGTCGACCCCGGCGGCCGGCCCGCGCTGTCCGACGCGCCGCCCGGCCTGGCGCTGCACCTCATCGACGGCATGAGCGCCGTCACCCACTTCCGGCCGGTGGAGGAGACGCCCGAACCCGTCTGAGAGAGCCCCCGGACAAGGTCAGCGACGGTCGCCGCGGGTGCCGAAGGCCTGCCCGGCCAGCATCACCGCGCCCCAGGGCCCGGCCACCCAGACCCACCAGGGGTACCAGGCACCCGAGGACACCGCCGTGAGCAGCCAGACCACGAAGCACACGAGGTTCACCGCGGCGTACGTGGCCCAGCCCGCCCGCAGGCCCCCGCGCGACAGGCCGCCGCCCATGCGCCGGGCCGGGGTCGACCGCCGCCAGGACGGCACGGGCAGCTCGTACAGGTCCTCTTCGGGCAGGTCCGCGGTGACCTTCTCCAGGTCTCCCAGAGTCCTGGAGGAGTAGACGCCCTCGAGGCGCTCGTTCAGCTCCTCGACGTCGATGCGCCCCTGAGCGCAGTGTTCCCGTAGCGCCGCCGCGACCCGGTCGCGGTCGGCGTCGGAGGCCCGCATCTCAGGGTTGAGCGCCATCCTTGATCCTCTCGTCCCGGCCGAGGAAACCGTGGGACGCACCGCCGTCGAGCGCGGTGAGCACCCAGGGACCGTCCTCGGTGACCGCGAAGGTGTGCTCGAAGTGCGCCGAGCGGGCGCCGTCGCCGGTCACCACCGTCCAGTCGTCGTCCAGCAGGACGGTCGCCGCCGTCCCGAGGTTGACCATCGGCTCGACCGCGAAGCACATGCCGGAAGACAGGCGCGGCCCGTGCCCGGCCTCGCCGTAGTTGGGCACCGGAGGGTCCATGTGCATCTGCGTACCGATCCCATGGCCGACGTACTCTTCGACGATGCCATAGTCGCCCTGATCGCGCACATATGTCTCGACCGCGTGGCCGATGTCGCTCAGGCGGGCGTCGACCAGGCCGGCGGCGATGCCGCGCCACATCGACTCCTCGCAGACCTCCAGGAGCCGCTGGAGGTCCGGTGTGATCTCCCCGACCGGCACCGTCACGGCCGAGTCGCCGTGCCAGCCGTCGACGATGGCACCGCAGTCGATGGAGATGATGTCGCCGTCGCGCAGGACCTTGTCGGCGCTGGGGATGCCGTGGACGATCTCCTCGTTCACCGAGGTGCAGATCGTGGCGGGGAAACCCTGGTAGCCCTTGAATGACGGCGTCGCGCCCGCGGAGCGGATGGACTCCTCGGCGATGGCATCGAGGTCGGCCGTGGTGATCCCCGGGCGTACCTCCTCGGTGAGGCGGCGCAAGGTGCGGCCGACGACGAGGCCGGCCTCCCGCATCACCGCGAGTTCGTCGCGCGACTTGATCTGGATGGCCGGCTTACGCTTCTTCCACACTCTTCGCTCCGCACGTGGTCCGGGGGTTGGCCTACGAGGACGGCTCCACGCCTGCGGGCCTGCGCCCACCGCCCAGGCGGGCGCGGCAGGCGCTCGGGCGCCGTGCAACGACCGCGAGATCAGGCGGCGAAGCGGCGGAGCGCGGCCAGGGCCCGCTCCGTGACCTCCTCGACGGGCCCGGTGGCGTCGATACCCACCAGAATGCCCTCATCGGCGTAGAACGACGCGAGAGGCGCCGTCTGTTCCTGGTAGACCTCCAGGCGGTGCCGGATGGTCTCCTCGCGGTCGTCGTCGCGCTGGAACAGCTCACCGCCGCAGACGTCGCAGACGCCGTCCTTGGTGGGCGGGTCGAAGGCGACGTGCCAGATGCGCCCGCACTTGCGGCACGTGCGGCGGCCCGACAGCCGGCGTACGACCTCGTCGTCGTCGACCACGAGCTCGAGCACGAGGTCGAGCCTGCGGTCGGTCTCGGACAGGATCTTCTTGAGCGTCTCCGCCTGCGGAACGTTGCGCGGGAAGCCGTCGAGCAGGAAGCCCTCCTGGGCGTCCTCCTCGCCCAACCGGTCACGCACCATGGCGATGGTGACCTCGTCCGGGACGAGGTCACCCCGGTCCATGTACTCCTTGGCCTTACGGCCGAGGGGGGTGTTTCCGCTCACGTTCGCGCGGAAGATGTCACCTGTCGAGATTTTCGGGATTGACAGGTGCGATGCGATGAATTGGGCCTGCGTCCCCTTGCCCGCTCCGGGGGGACCCACGAGCACGATGCGCACTACCGCAGGAAGCCCTCGTAGTTACGTTGCTGGAGTTGGCTCTCGATCTGCTTGACCGTGTCCAGCCCGACACCGACCATGATCAGGATACTCGTGCCACCGAACGGGAAGTTCTGGCTGGCGCCGATGAGACCGAACGCGATCATCGGGATCAAAGAGATGAGCCCGAGGTAGAGCGCGCCCGGCGCCGTGACGCGTGTGAGCACGTAGTCGAGGTACTCGGCGGTCGGCCGGCCCGGACGGATGCCGGGGATGAACCCGCCGTACTTCTTCATGTTGTCGGCCACCTCGGTCGGGTTGAAGGTGATCGCGACGTAGAAGTACGTGAAGAAGATGATCAGGACGAAGTACAGCCCCATGTAGATCGGGTGATCGCCCTTGACGAGGTACTTCGAGATGAAGGTGCTCACCGGGTTGGTGCTGTGCCACATCTGCACCACGAGCTGTGGAAGGTACAGCAGCGACGAGGCGAAGATGACCGGGATGACACCGGCCTGGTTGACCTTGAGCGGAATGTAGGTCGACGTGCCGCCGTACATCCGGCGGCCGACCATCCGCTTGGCGTACTGCACCGGGATGCGGCGCTGCGCCTGCTCGACGAAGACCACGCCGGCGACGATCGCGATACCGACGAGAATGACGATCGCGAAGACGAAGCCGTGCTTGGTCTTGTAGATGTTCCAGAACTCGCTCGGGAAGACCGCGACGACCTGGGTGAAGATCAGGATCGACATGCCGTTGCCGATGCCCTTGTCGGTCACCAGCTCGCCCAGCCACATGATCACCGACGTACCCGCCGTGATCACGATGACCATCGTGACGATGGTGAACCAGCCCTTGTTCCAGAGCAGGTCCTCGGTGCAGCCCTGCAGCAGGTTGCCGGTGCTCGCCATCGCGACGATGCCGGTGCCCTGGAGGACCGCCAGCCCGATCGTCAGGTAACGCGTGTACTGCGTGATCTTCGTGGTGCCGGACTGTCCCTCCTTGCGGAGCGACTCCAGACGCGGGATCACCACGGTCAGCAGCTGCAAGATGATGCTCGCGGTGATGTAGGGCATGATGCCCAGCGCGAAGATCGACAGCTTGAGCAGCGCGCCGCCGCTGAAGAGGTTGACCAAGCCGTAAATATTGCCGTTGGCACCCTTGGTCGCCACATCGACACAACGATGGACGGCGCCCGTGTTCACGCCCGGTGCCGGCAGCGTGGACCCCAGCCGGAACACGGCGATGATGAAGAGCGTGAAGACAAGCTTCTTGCGCAGGTCGGGTGTTCGGAACGCCCGAGTGAACGCGGTCAGCACCATTCCTCCTGCGCGAATTCCGGCCATGAGGCACAATCAGGGCCGCGGATGGGCCCCGGTCGATGGTAGGCGGCGATAGCCGCCGCTCGCACTCTAACAGCCCTTGCATGGGCTGACGCCCCCGCCGGGCCTCGGCGGGGGCGATTCCCACAAGGGCTTGGTCTCACAGTGTTTCGGCGGTGCCCCCGGCACCTGTGATCTTTTCCTTGGCGGAGCCGGAAAAGGCGTGAGCCTTGACCTGCACCGTTACAGAGATGTCACCAGTACCAAGAATCTTTACCGGACGGCCCGAGCGCACCGCGCCCTTGGCGGCGAGGTCGTCGGGCGTCACCTCTCCACCCTCAGGGTAGAGCTCGGCGAGCCGGCCCAGGTTGACGACCTGGTATTCGACACGGAACGGGTTCTTGAAGCCCTTGAGCTTCGGCACCCGCCGGATCAGGGGCATCTGGCCGCCCTCGAACCCGGCCGGCACCGTGCTGCGGGCCTTGGTGCCCTTGGTGCCGCGCCCGGCGGTCTTGCCCTTGGACGCCTCGCCACGGCCCTTACGGGTCTTGGCCTTGTGAGCACCCGGAGCGGGCCGCAGGTGGTGCGGCCGCAGCGGAGTCTCGGCTCCCATGATCAGTCAACCTCCTCGACCGTGACCAGATGGCGCACGGTCTGGATCATCCCGAGCACCTCGGGGCGGTCCTCGCGGACGACGCTCTGGCCGATCCGCTTGAGCCCGAGGGTGCGCAGGGTGTCGCGCTGGTACTGCTTGCCACCGATCCGCGACTTGACCTGCGTGATCTTCAGGTTACTCATGACGCCGCGACCTCCTGCCGGGCCTCGGTGCCGGCGGCACGGGCCTTCAGCATGGCGGCGGGGGCGACGTCCTCGATCGGCAGGCCGCGCTTGGCCGCGATCTCCTCCGGCCGGCTGAGCTGCTTCAGCGCCGCCACCGTCGCGTGGACGATGTTGATGGCGTTGGACGAGCCCAGCGACTTGGACAGGACGTCGTGGATGCCCGCGCACTCCAGCACGGCGCGGACCGGGCCACCCGCGATGACACCGGTACCGGGGCTGGCCGGCTTCAGCAGGACGACGCCCGCCGCCTCCTCGCCCTGGCTGGTGTGCGGGATGGTGCCCTGGATCCGCGGCACCTTGAAGAAGTGCTTCTTGGCCTCCTCGACACCCTTGGCGATCGCCGCGGGCACCTCCTTGGCCTTGCCGTAGCCGACACCCACGGTGCCGTTGCCGTCGCCCACCACGACCAGCGCGGTGAAGCTGAAGCGCCGGCCGCCCTTGACGACCTTGGCGACGCGGTTGATCGCTACGACACGCTCGATGTACGACTGGCCCTTGTCGGCGCCACCCCGGCGATCATCACGCCGGTCGCGCCGCTCGCCGCCGCCACGACGTGGTGCTGCCATTAGTGGTTCCTCTTCTCGTCCGTCGGTTGCAGTGAGCGGGCCATCAGAGCTCCAGCCCACCCTCGCGGGCACCGTCGGCCAGAGCCGCGATGCGACCGTGGTACCGGTGCCCGGCGCGGTCGAAGACGACGGCGCCGATGCCGGCCTCCTTGGCCCGCTCCGCCAGCAGTTCGCCGACCTTGCGCGCCTTGGCCGTCTTGTCGCCCTCGCTCGTACGGAGCGTGGAGTCGAGCGTCGACGCGGACACCAGCGTGTGGCCGGCGATGTCGTCGATGATCTGCGCGGACATGTGCTTCGCCGACTTGGTCACGACCAGCCGCGGCCGCTCGGCGCTGCCCTGGATCTTCTTGCGGACGCGCAGGTGCCGACGGGCCCGGGACGCCGCGCGCGCCGAGGTCCGCTTGCGGACCTGGGTCTTGCTCACAGGCACGACTACTTACCAGCCTTTCCGACCTTGCGGCGGATCTGCTCGCCTTGGTAGCGCACGCCCTTGCCCTTGTACGGGTCCGGCTTGCGCAGCTTGCGGATGTTCGCGGCGACCTCGCCGACCTTCTGCTTGTCGATGCCCTCGACCACGAACTGGGTCGGCCGCTCGACACGGAAGGTGATGCCGGCCGGCGGCTCCACCGTGATCGGGTGGCTGAAGCCGAGGGAGAACTCGAGGTTGCTGCCCTTGGCCTGAACGCGGTAACCGACGCCGACGATCTCCAGCGTCTTGCTGTAGCCCTCGGTCACGCCGATGACCATGTTGTGGATCAGCGTCCGGGTCAGGCCGTGCAGGGCACGGACCGGTCCCTCGTCGCTGGGGCGACCGACCTTGATCTGACCGTCCTCCTGGACGACCTCGATCGGCCGGGCAACCTTGTGCTTGAGCTCGCCCTTGGGGCCCTTGACCGTGACGTCCTGGCCGTCGACCTTGATGTCGACGCCGCTGGGGACGGGGATGGGCAGACGTCCAATGCGCGACATGCTGTTTTCCCTCCCCTCTTACCAGACGTAGGCGAGGACTTCCCCGCCCACACCGCTCTTGCCGGCCTGCCGGTCGGTCATCAGGCCCGAGGACGTCGAGATGATCGCGACGCCGAGACCACCGAGGACCTTGGGCAGGTTGTCCTTCTTCGCGTAGACCCGCAGGCCCGGCTTGGAAACCCGCTTGAGCCCGGCGATCGAACGCTCACGGCTCGGGCCGAACTTGAGGTCGACCACCAGCTTCTTGCCGACCTCGGCGTCCTCGACGCTCCACCCCGAGATGTAGCCCTCCTGCTGGAGGATCTCGGCGATGTGCGCCTTGATCTTCGAGTACGGCATCGCCACGGTGTCGTGGTACGCCGAATTCGCGTTCCGCAGACGTGTCAGCATGTCTGCGATCGGGTCGGTCATCGTCATGGCCTACTGGGCCCTCCTCGCCGCGGTTTCCACGCATCGTCCGCGCGGACCTTCGACGTGGTCGTGGGTGCCTTGCTCAGGCACCCGGTTGGTCATTATCGCCTGTTGTCTTGAATGCAGTCCGGCTTACCAGCTGGACTTGGTGATGCCGGGCAGCTCGCCGCGGTGCGCCATCTCCCGGAAGCAGATCCGGCACAGGCCGAACTTGCGGAAGACCGCGCGCGGACGCCCACAGCGCGAGCACCGAGTGTAGGCGCGCACCGAGTGCTTGGGCTTCCGGTTCGCCTTGGCGATCAGAGCCTTCTTCGCCATCTGTCAGTTCTCCTTGAAGGGGAAGCCCAGGTGCCGAAGAAGCGCCCGACCCTCCTCGTCGGTCTTGGCGGTGGTCACGATCGTGATGTCCATACCGCGCTGCCGGTCGACCTTGTCCGGGTCGATCTCGTGGAACATCACCTGCTCGGTGAGCCCGAAGGTGTAGTTGCCGTTGCCGTCGAAGTGCTTCGGCGACAGGCCACGGAAGTCACGGATGCGCGGCAGGGCCAGCGACAGCAGCCGGTCGAGGAACTCCCACATACGGTCACCGCGGAGCGTGACGTGAGCGCCGATCGGCATACCCTCGCGCAGCTTGAACTGCGCGATCGACTTCTTCGCACGGGCCACGGCCGGCTTCTGCCCGGTGATGGTCGTCAGGTCGCGCACCGCGCCCTCGATGACCTTCGAGTCGCGGGCGGCGTCACCGACGCCCATGTTGACCTTGATCTTGGTCAACCCGGGGATCTGCATGACGTTCGCGTAGCCGAACTCGTCGCGCATCGCCTTGGCGATCTCGTCGCGGTAGCGCTGCTTGAGCCGCGGCTGCACGGTCTCCTGGGTGGTCGTGTCGGCGGTCATCAGATGTCCTTACCGGTACGGCGCGAGATGCGAACCTTCGTGCCGTCTTCGTCGAATCGGTAACCGACGCGGGTGGGCTTGCCGTCCTCGACCAGCGCCACGTTGCTGACGTGGATCGAGGCCTCCTTGGTGACGACCCCGCCGTCCTTGGCGCCGCGCGGTCCCTGGTTGGTCTCCTTGGTGTGACGCTTAACCAGGTTGACGCCCTCGACGATCACGCGCTCGCGATTCGGGTCGGCGGCGATGACCTTGCCGGTCGCGCCCTTGTCCTTGCCGGCGATGACGATGACGTCATCACCCTTCTTGATCTTCATCAGAGCACCTCCGGCGCGAGCGAGATGATGCGCATGAACCTCTTGTCGCGCAGCTCCCGGCCGACCGGCCCGAAGATACGCGTACCGCGCGGGTCTCCGCCGTCCCTGATGAGCACAGCCGCGTTCTCGTCGAAGCGGATGTAGGAGCCGTCGGGACGGCGGCGCTCCTTGCGGGTGCGCACGACGACGGCCTTAACGACATCACCCTTCTTCACGCCGGCACCGGGAAGGGCGTCCTTCACGGTCGCGACGATGATGTCGCCGATGCCCGCATAGCGCCGACCCGAGCCACCGAGAACCCGGATGCAAAGGATCTCCTTGGCACCCGTGTTGTCGGCGACCTTGAGTCGCGACTCCTGCTGGATCACGTCAACTCCTGTTATTCTCGCCGGTTCTCTTTCGAGCCTGGCGGATTCGATCCTTCAGTCGCTCGGCGGCGACTGCCATTCACCGGGGACCACCTCGGGGGCGGAACCCCTTACTTGGCCTTCTCAAGGATCTCCACGACACGCCAACGCTTCGTGGCCGACAGCGGGCGGGTCTCCATCAGCCGGACCCGGTCGCCCACGCCACACGCGTTGGACTCGTCGTGCGCCTTGTACTTCGTCGTACGGCGGATGATCTTGCCGTACAGGGCGTGCTTGACGCGGTCCTCGACGGCGACCACAACGGTCTTGTCCATCTTGTCGCTGACCACGAGACCCTCGCGGATCTTGCGGTAGCTCCGCGTCTGCTGCGTCTTCTCGTCACTCATCGGTGGACTCCTCCACGGGCTCCTCGGCGAACACGACGATGCCGAGCTCCCGCTCCCGCATCACGGTGTAAATGCGGGCGATCTCCCGCTTCACTTCGCGCAGCCGACCGTGGGTCTCAAGCTGGCCCGTCGCCGCCTGGAAGCGGAGGTTGAACAGCTCCTCCTTGGCCTCCTTCAGCTTGGTGACCAGCTCGGCCTCCGGCTGGGACCGCAGATCTTCGGCGGTAAGGCCCTGAGCCATCACGCCTCACCCACTTCGCGCTTGACGAACTTGCACTTCATCGGGAGCTTGTGCATCGCTCGGCGGAGGGCCTCGCGAGCCAGCGGCTCCGGGACACCGGCGAGCTCGAACATGACCCGGCCCGGCTTGACGTTCGCGACCCACCACTCCGGCGAGCCCTTACCGGAACCCATGCGGGTCTCGGCGGGCTTCTTGGTCAGCGGACGGTCGGGGTAGATGTTGATCCACACCTTTCCGCCACGCTTGATGTGCCGGGTCATGGCGATACGTGCGGCCTCGATCTGCCGGTTGGTCACGTACGCGCCCTCGACGGCCTGGATGCCGAACTCACCGAAGACGACCTTCGTGCCGCCCTTGGCCATGCCCCGTCGCTTCGGGTGGTGCTGCTTGCGGTGCTTGACCCTGCGAGGGATCAGCATTGGTAATTCAGCTCCCCTCACCCGCGCTGGACGGCGCCGCCGTCTCAGTCGCCTGCTGCTCGGCGGGCGCGCTCGTCGCGGCCTGCTGCTGCCGGCCGCCACGGTCGCCGCCACGGTCTCCGCCGCGGCCACCACGGCCGCCACCACGACGCTGCGGCCGCTCGCGACGGCCGCCGCCACCGGCGGCGCGCTCCTTCGCGGCCTGCGCCTCGCGCTCGGCGCGGCTCGTCGGCGCCTCGCCCTTGTAGATCCAGACCTTCACGCCGATGCGGCCGAAGGTCGTACGGGCCTCATAGAAGCCGTAGTCGATGTCGGCGCGGAGCGTGTGCAGGGGCACCTGGCCCTCGCGGTAGAACTCCGAGCGGGACATCTCGGCACCGCCCAGGCGGCCGCCGCACTGCACCTTGATCCCCTTGGCGCCGCTCTTCATGGCGCTCTGGATCGCCTTACGCATGGCACGGCGGAACGCGACTCGGCTGGACAGCTGCTCGGCGACGCCCTGCGCGACGAGCTGCGCGTCGATCTCGGGGTTCTTGACCTCGAGGATGTTGAGCTGGACCTGCTTGCCGGTCAGCTTCTCCAGGTCGCCGCGGATGCGGTCGGCCTCGGCACCCCGGCGGCCGATCACGATGCCCGGACGCGCGGTGTGGATGTCGACGCGGACGCGGTCACGGGTGCGCTCGATCTCCACCTTGGAGATGCCGGCGCGGTCCATGCCGCGGGTCAGCATCCGGCGGATCGACACGTCTTCCTTGACGTAGTCCTTGTACAGCTTGTCGGCGTACCACCGGCTCTTGAAGTCGGTGGTGATGCCCAGTCGGAACCCGTGCGGGTTGACCTTCTGCCCCACTAGCGGGTCCTCCTCGTCTGCTTGCGGCCGTTGCCCGAACGCTTGCCGCCCTTGTCACCCTCGGGACGCGACTCGACCACGACCGTGATGTGGCTGGTCCGCTTGTTGATGCGGTACGCACGGCCCATCGAACGCGGGCGGTAGCGCTTCAACGTCGGTCCCTCGTCCACCCACGCCCGGCTCACGAAGAGCGTGTCGGCGTCGAGCTTCTGGTTGTGCTCGGCGTTGGCGATGGCGCTCGAGAGCACCTTGTACACCGGCTCGCTCGCAGCCTGAGGGGCGAACTTCAGCACCGCCTGAGCCTCCGCGGCCTGCATGCCGCGGATGAGGTCCACCACGCGGCGGGCCTTTCTGGGCGTGACGCGGGCGTACCGCGCCTGGGCCCTGGCTTCCATCGCTGTTTCCTCGCTCTCGATACTTCTTGTCAGCCCCGCCGGCTGCGGCGGTCTTCCTTGACGTGGCCCTTGAAGGTCCGCGTCGGGGCGAACTCCCCGAGCTTGTGACCGATCATGGCCTCGGTGATGAATACGGGAACGTGCTTGCGGCCGTCGTGCACGGCGATCGTGTGACCGAGCATGTCGGGCACGATCATGGAGCGACGCGACCACGTCTTGATGACGTTCTTGGTGCCCTTCTCGTTCTGCACGTCCACCTTCTTGATCAGGTGGTCGTCGACGAAGGGACCCTTTTTAAGGCTACGTGGCATGGCTTCGGCTCCTACCGCTTCTTCTTGCTGCGACGACGGACGATGAGCCGGTCGGACGGCTTGTTCGCCCTCCGGGTGCGACCCTCTGGCTGGCCCCACGGGCTGGAGGGGTGGCGACCACCGGAGGTCTTGCCCTCACCACCACCGTGCGGGTGGTCGATCGGGTTCATCGCGACGCCGCGGACGGTCGGGCGCTTGCCCTTCCACCGCATGCGGCCGGCCTTGCCCCAGTTGATGTTGGACTGCTCGGAGTTGCCCACCTCACCGACCGTGGCGCGGCAGCGCAGGTCCACCATCCGCATTTCGCCCGAGGGCATGCGCAGCGTGGCGTACTTGCCCTCCTTGGCCAGCAGCTGGGCGCCGGAGCCGGCCGAGCGGGCCAGCTTCGCGCCGCCGCCGGGGCGCAGCTCGATGGCGTGCACGACCGTACCGGTCGGGACGTTGCGCAGCGGCAGGCAGTTGCCCGGCTTGATGTCGGCGGACGGACCGTTCTCGACGCGGTCGCCCTGCTTCACACCGGTCGGGCAGAGGATGTAGCGCTTCTCCCCGTCGGCGTAGTGCAGCAGCGCGATGCGCGCGGTGCGGTTCGGGTCGTACTCGATGTGCGCGACCTTCGCCGGCACACCGTCCTTGTCGGCGCGCCGGAAGTCGATGACCCGGTACGCCCGCTTGTGCCCGCCGCCCTGGTGCCGCGTGGTGATGCGGCCGTGGACGTTACGGCCGCCCTTCTTGGGGAGCGGACGCACCAGCGACTTCTCCGGCTCGGCCCGGGTGACCTCGACGAAGTCGGCCACACTCGAACCGCGGCGACCGGGGGTCGTCGGCTTGTACTTACGGATGCCCATCTTTTTCGTTCATCCCTTGTCTGTCTTCGGACGGTGAACCGATCCGGACCGGCCCTCCGCGGTGCCCGGCGTCCGGAGGTCGCGCGCGTGCGCTCCCTCGCAGGAGCGGTGCGCCGCGGAGGAGAGGGTCATGAGATCGAGCCTCCGAAGATTTCGATCCGCTCACCCTCGGCCAGGCTCACGATGGCCCGCTTGGTGTCCTTGCGCTTGCCGTAACCGAACCGGGTGCGCTTGCGCTTGCCCTGCCGGTTGATGGTGTTCACGCCGGTCACCTTGACCCCGAAGACGGCCTCGACGGCCTGCCGGATCTGGGTCTTGTTGGCGTCCGGGCGAACCTCGAACGTGTACTTGCCCTCGTCGAGCAGCCCGTAGCTCTTCTCAGAGATCACGGGCGCGATGAGGATGTCGCGCGGGTCGGCGATCCTGCTCACTTGGCCTTCTCCTTCCCACTGGCGTGGTCCACGAAGGCCTGGTACGCGGGCTCGGTGAAGACGATGTCGTCGTTGCAGAGCACGTCGTAGGTGTTGAGCTGGTCGGCCATGAGCACGTGCACCTCGGGCACGTTGCGCAGGCTCAGCCAGGTCAGGTCGTCCTCGCGGTCGAGGACCACCAGCACCTTGGCCGCCTCGGTCACCGAACGCAGCGAGGAGAGCGCGGCCTTGGTCTTGGGCGTCTCGCCCTCGACCAGACCCGACACCACGTGCACGCGGCCGTAGCGAGCGCGGTCCGACAGCGCGCCGCGCAGCGCGGCGGCCTTCATCTTCTTCGGCGTCTTCTGCGCGTACGAGCGCGGCTGCGGGCCGTGGACGGTGCCACCGCCGGCGAACTGCGGGGCGCGGGTCGAGCCCTGACGGGCGCGGCCGGTGCCCTTCTGCCGGTACGGCTTCTTGCCGCCACCGGAGACCTCACCGCGAGTCTTGGTCTTGTGCGTGCCCTGCCGCGCCGCGGCGAGCTGCGCCACGACGACCTGGTGGATCAGCGGCACATTGACCTTCGCGTCGAAGATCTCCGGAGCGAGCTCGATGTCCAGCTTCGTGGCCATTTAGTTCGCCCCCTTCGCGGCGCTGCGCACCAGGACGAGGCCGCCGTTCGGTCCGGGGACCGCGCCCTTGATGAGGAGCAGCCCCTTGTCGGCGTCGATGGAGTGCACGGTGAGGTTCTGCACGGTCGTACGGGCGTTGCCGTGCCGTCCGGCCATGCGCAGGCCCTTGAACACACGGCCCGGCGTGGCGCAGCCACCGATCGAGCCGGGCGAGCGGTGCTTGCGCTGGGTGCCGTGCGAGGCGCCGAGGCCCTTGAACCCGTGGCGCTTCATGACACCCGCGGTGCCCTTGCCCTTGCTCCGGCCGGTGACGTCGATCCGCTGTCCGGCCTCGAAGACCTCGACGGTGATCTCCTGGCCGAGCTCGTACTCGGCGGCGTCGTCCGTGCGCAGCTCCACGAGGTGACGGCGCGGCGTCACGCCGGCCTTCTCGTAGTGGCCGGTCATCGGCTTGTTGACCTTGCGCGGGTCGATCTGGCCGTAGCCGATCTGGACGGCGGAGTAACCGTCGGATTCCGGCGTGCGCACTCGGGTGACGACGCACGGCCCAGCCTGGACGACGGTTACCGGAACGATCCGGCCCTCATCGTCGAAGACCTGGGTCATACCGAGCTTCTCGCCCAGAACGCCCTTTCTCTGCTTGCTCATCTCTGGATGCCCTTAGAGCTTGATCTCGATGTCGACGCCGGCCGGAAGGTCGAGCCGCATGAGCGAGTCGACCGTCTTGGGCGTCGGATCGATGATGTCGATCAGGCGCTTGTGCGTGCGCATCTCGAAGTGCTCGCGACTGTCCTTGTACTTGTGCGGCGAGCGGATGACGCAGTACACGTTCTTCTCGGTCGGCAGCGGCACCGGGCCGGCGACCTTCGCGCCCGTGCGCGTCACCGTCTCGACGATCTTGCGCGCCGAAGTGTCGATGACCTCGTGGTCGTAGGCCTTGAGCCGGATGCGGATCTTCTGTCCCGCCATGGTGGCCTCGGTGTCCTTTGCTTCCTAGGTGCCGCTGGGTTACAGACCGTGGAGACCGCTCGCGCGTCCCCCACGGAGATCTCCCTCAGATCGAAACCGTCGGGAGTCGTGGTGCGGCGGCCGGGCCTGTCTCCAGGAGCCCCGACCGCCGCGCCGCGGGTACTACTTGATGATCTTGGTCACACGGCCCGCACCGACGGTACGGCCACCCTCGCGGATCGCGAACTTGAGGCCTTCCTCCATCGCGATGGGCTGGATGAGCTCGACACGCATCTCGGTGTTGTCGCCCGGCATGACCATCTCGGTGCCCTCGGGCAGGTGCACGACGCCGGTCACGTCCGTGGTCCGGAAGTAGAACTGCGGACGGTAGTTGTTGAAGAACGGCGTGTGGCGGCCACCCTCGTCCTTGGACAGGATGTAGACCTGCGCCTCGAACTCGGTGTGCGGGGTGTTGGTGCCCGGCTTGATGACACACTGACCGCGCTCGACCTCTTCGCGCTTGATGCCGCGCAGGAGCAGGCCGACGTTGTCGCCCGCCTGGCCCTGGTCGAGGAGCTTGCGGAACATCTCGACACCGGTGACCGTGGTCGTGGTGGCGGTGTCCTTGATGCCGATGATGTCGACGGTCTCGTTGACGTTGACGACACCACGCTCGATGCGGCCGGTGACGACCGTGCCGCGGCCGGTGATCGAGAAGACGTCCTCGATCGGCATGAGGAACGGCTTGTCCGTCTCACGCTGCGGCTCGGGGATGTTCTCGTCGCAGGCGTCCATGAGCTCGACGATCTTCTCGCCCCACTCGGCGTCACCCTCGAGGGCCTTGAGCGCGGAGACACGGATCACCGGGACGTCGTCGCCCGGGAACTCGTACTCCGACAGCAGCTCGCGGACCTCCAGCTCGACGAGCTCGAGGATCTCCTCGTCGTCGACCATGTCGGCCTTGTTGAGCGCCACGACGATGTACGGGACGCCGACCTGACGGGCCAGGAGCACGTGCTCCTTGGTCTGCGGCATCGGACCGTCGGTCGCCGCCACGACCAGGATCGCACCGTCCATCTGGGCAGCGCCGGTGATCATGTTCTTGATGTAGTCGGCGTGGCCCGGGCAGTCGACGTGGGCGTAGTGACGCTTCTCGGTCTGGTACTCGACGTGAGCGATCGAGATCGTGATGCCCCGCTCCCGCTCCTCCGGCGCCTTGTCGATCTCGTCGAACGGCGTGAAGGGGTTCAGGTCGGGGTGCTTGTCGTGGAGCACCTTGGTAATCGCCGCGGTAAGCGTGGTCTTACCATGGTCGATGTGCCCAATGGTGCCGATGTTTACGTGCGGCTTCGTCCGCTCGAACTTGGCCTTGGCCACCGGTGTCTCCTTGTTGCGATCCTCGGCCGTCTTTCGCGACCGTCTGTAGCTTCAGTGGTTGGTCTTGTGCCGCGACGCGTTATTCGCCGCGCGCCTTGGCGATGATCTCCTGCGCGACGTTCGTCGGAACCTCAGCGTAGGAGTCGAACTGCATGGTGAAGACGGCGCGCCCCTGGGTCTTGCTGCGCAGGTCACCGACGTATCCGAACATCTCGGACAGCGGCACGACGGCCTTGATGACCTTGACCCCGCTACGCTCGCCCATCTCCTGAATCTGGCCACGGCGGCCGTTCAGGTCGCCGATGACGTCACCCATGTAGTCCTCAGGAGTGGTGACCTCGACGGCCATCATCGGCTCCAGCAGCGCGGGGTCGGCCTTGCGGGCCGCCTCCTTGAACGCCATGGAACCGGCGATCTTGAAGGCCAGCTCGGAGGAGTCGACGTCGTGGTAGGCGCCGTCCTGGAGCGTGACCTTGACACCGACCAGCGGGTATCCGGCGAGCACACCGAACTCGGCCGCCTCCTGGCAACCCGCGTCCACCGACGGGATGTACTCCCGCGGGATGCGGCCACCGGTGACCTTGTTCTCGAACTCGTAGCCATCGCTGCCGCCGCCGAGCGGCTCGACGTCGATGATGACGCGGCCGAACTGGCCGGAACCGCCCGTCTGCTTCTTGTGGGTGTACTCGACCTTCTCCACCTTGCGGCGGATGGTCTCGCGGTACGCCACCTGCGGCCGGCCGACGTTGGCCTCGACCTTGAACTCGCGCTTCATGCGGTCGACCAGCACCTCGAGGTGCAGCTCGCCCATGCCGGAGATGATGGTCTGCCCGGTCTCCTCGTCGGTCCGCACCTGGAAGGACGGGTCCTCCTCGGCGAGCCGCTGGATCGCGGTGCCCAGCTTCTGCTGGTCGGCCTTGGTCTTGGGCTCGATGGCGACGTTGATGACCGGCGCCGGGAAGCTCATCGACTCCAGGATCACCGGGTTCTTGTCGTCGGAGAGCGTCTCGCCGGTGGTGGTCTGCTTGAGACCCATCACCGCGACGATGTCGCCCGCGCCCACGCGGTCGATCTCCTCACGCTTGTTCGCGTGCATGCGGTAGATCTTGCCGACGCGCTCCTTGCGGTCCTTCACGCTGTTCAGGACCGAGCTGCCGGCCTCCAGCACGCCCGAGTAGACGCGGATGAAGGTCAGCTTGCCCAGGTGCGGGTCGCTCATGATCTTGAACGCCAGCGCAGCGAACGGCTCGTCCTCGCTCGGCTTGCGCTCGATGGCCTTCTCTTCGTCGCGGTAGTCGTGACCCTGGATGGCCTCGACGTCGAGCGGCGAGGGAAGGTAGTTGACGATCGCGTCGAGCAGCGGCTGGACGCCCTTGTTCTTGAAGGCGGTGCCACAGGTGACCGGGGTCAGCGCGCCGGCGATCGTGGCCCGGCGGATCGCCGGAATGAGCTGCGCCGTCGTGGGCTCGTTGCCCTCGAGGTAGAGCTCCATGATCTCGTCGTCGGCCTCGGCCAGCGTCTCGACCAGCTTGTCGTGCCACTCGCGGGCGGCGTCCGCGTGCGTGTCGGGGATCTCGATGACGTCGTACATCTCGCCCTTGGCCGCCTCGGCGCTCCACACGAGCGCCTTCATGCGGACCAGGTCGACGACGCCCTTGAAGTCGGCCTCGGCGCCGATCGGGATCTGCAGCACCAACGGCGTGGCGTTGAGCCGGTCGACGATCATGTCGACGCAGCGGTGGAACTCCGCGCCGACGCGGTCGAGCTTGTTGACGAAGCAGATCCGCGGCACGTTGTAACGGTCGGCCTGGCGCCACACCGTCTCGGACTGCGGCTCGACACCGGCCACACCGTCGAACACCGCGACCGCGCCGTCGAGGACGCGCAGTGAACGCTCCACCTCGACGGTGAAGTCGACGTGCCCGGGCGTGTCGATGATGTTGATGGTGTGATCGACGTCGTCAACCGTCCAGTGGCAGGTCGTCGCGGCGGACGTGATCGTGATGCCGCGCTCCTGCTCCTGTTCCATCCAGTCCATGGTGGCTGCGCCCTCATGGACCTCACCGATCTTGTAGTTGACGCCGGTGTAGTACAGGATCCGCTCGGTGGTTGTGGTCTTACCCGCGTCGATGTGGGCCATGATCCCGATGTTTCGGACCTTGGCCAGGTCTACGCCGGTCTTAGTAGCCACTTTCGCGCCCTCGTTAGTCTCGTACGTGGTGCTGGATTACCAGCGGTAATGGGCGAAGGCCTTGTTGGACTCCGCCATCTTGTGCGTGTCCTCGCGCTTCTTCACGCTCGCGCCGAGGCCGTTGCTCGCGTCGAGCAGCTCGTTCATCAGCCGCTCGGTCATGGTCTTCTCACGCCGCTGACGGGCGTACAGCACGAGCCAGCGGAGCGCGAGGGTGGTGCTGCGCGCCGGGCGCACCTCGACGGGCACCTGGTAGGTGGCGCCACCGACACGCCGGCTGCGGACCTCGAGGGTCGGCTTGACGTTGTCCAGCGCGCGCTTGAGCGTCACGACCGGGTCGTTGCCGGTCTTCTCGCGGCAGCCCTCCAGGGCGTCGTACACGATGCTCTGAGCGATCGACCGCTTGCCGTCGAGCAGGACCTTGTTGACCAGCGAGGTGACCAGCGGCGAGTTGTACACCGGGTCAGCGATCAGCTGGCGCTTGCCTGCGGGGCCCTTGCGAGGCATCTCAGCTCTTCTCCTTCTTCGCGCCGTAGCGGCTGCGAGCCTGCTTCCGGTTCCGAACACCCTGGGTGTCGAGCGACCCGCGGATGATCTTGTACCGCACACCCGGGAGGTCCTTCACACGGCCGCCGCGCACGAGCACGATCGAGTGCTCCTGCAGGTTGTGCCCGACGCCGGGGATGTAGGCCGTGACCTCGATCCCGCTCGTCAGCCGGACACGGGCGACCTTGCGCAGCGCGGAGTTGGGCTTCTTGGGCGTCGTCGTGTAGACGCGCGTGCAGACGCCGCGGCGCTGCGGGCTTCCCTTGAGCGCCGGCGTCTTGTTCTTGGTCACCTTGTCCTGGCGGCCCTTGCGGACCAGCTGCTGGATCGTGGGCACCGCGTCTCCGTCTTCCTCGTACCAAGCCGTTTGCTGGGTTTGCCGTGCTCTCGCGCGGCCGGCCGGTCGCGACCCGACGAGCGGGAACGACCTGCCGTTTTGCTTTTGCCTCCGACCCCCGTGGTCGGGCGTGTCGCACACACCCTCCTGCACCCAGCCCGGAGGGGCCAGGTGAACTCAGGGAGTCGAATCCGCGCCGCACGCTGACTTCAGGCCGGTCACCAGGCGATGATCGCTACGGTGAGGCACCGAGATCGGTGTGCACGCACGTTGGACCCGCGAACCGCGGGCACGAAGGGAGAGACTACCCAACACCCGCGCATGGGTCAAAACAAGTGCCCTACCACATCGGCGTGGCGCGGTGAGACGTCGATACAACGAGAGAATGCCGACGGTTTGTTCCCGTCGGCATTCTGTCTCAGTCATCCGGGGTTTGGGAAGACGGCGCTCCGGTGTGCGTCAGAGCACCACGAACAAGATGATGAGCAGGATGACCAGCACCACCGCACCGGCACCGAGCGCGATCCACAGCTTCTGCTTGGACGCGCCGTCGGAGGCGGGCGACTGCGACTGGCCGTAGCCCGGGTAGCCGCCGCCCTGGGCGACCTGGCCGTACGGCTGCTGACCGTACTGCTGCTGGCCGTAACCCTGCCCGTAGCCCTGCTGGCCGTAGGCCTGCTGGGACTGGCCCTGCTGAGACTGCCCCTGCTGCCCGTAGGCCTGCTGGGACTGGCCCTCCTGCGACTGGCCCTGCTGCCCGCCGTACGGCTGCTGACCGTAGCCCTGTTGCTGGCCGTAGCCCTGCTGGCCGTACTGCTGTTGACCGTAGGCGGCCTGGCCGTAGCCCTGCTGCGGCTGGCCCTGCTGGCTCTGGTCGCCGAAGGACTGCGGGCCGGACGTGTCCTGGCCCGGCTGGTTCTGCTGGCCGTACTGCGGGAAGCCGCCCTGCTGTTCGCCGCCGGGCGCCGCCCAGGACGAGCCCTGCTCTCCGCCCGGCGGCGGGGGCGCGTACGGCGACGAGTCATACGGCGATGAGGGCTCGTACGGGGACGACGGCTCGTACGGCGACGACGCGGGTGAGGTCTGCCCGAAGGCGGTCGTCTTCTCGCCACCGGACGCGGCGCCCGGGTCGGGGCGGCCGTACGCCGGCACGTCCTGGCCGGAGTGACCCGGGGTCTCGGCGCCCGAGTCCGGCGGCGGCACCAGCATGGTGCGCTCGGCTCCGCCCTGCTCGTCGTGGTCGTCCTGCGGTTCGCCGGCCCCGTGGTCCTGCGACGGCCCGAAGCCGGGCACGACGTCCTCGACCGGGGACGAACCGTACGCGGGAACGTCGCCGGACGGCGTGGGGTGCTCGCCCGTTCCCAAGCCCTGCGACAGCGGCGTGTCCAGCATCGTGGAGGGCGGCTTGGAGCCCTCGTCCTCACCCAGCGGAGTGCCGCCGAACGAGGATGGAGGCTGCGGTTCGGAGCCGGTCTCCTGGCTCGGGGAGAACGCCGTCGTGGCGGGCGCACCGATAAGGCCCTCGCTCGGCGGGGAGTCGGACTCTCCCGGGCTCGGCGGCGAGACCGTGGTGCGCTCGGCCGTGTCGTCCTCGGCGGGCTTGTCGCCGTACGCGGGTGCGCCCGGCTGGCCGCCGAACTGTCCCGGCTGTCCCGGCTGTCCCGGCTGACCGGGCTGTCCCGGCTGGCCGTACGGCCCGCCGTACGGCGCGGGGTAACCGGGCTGTCCGTACGGGCCCTGCTCCCCGTAGGGCTGGCCGCCGTACGCGGGCTGGCCGGGCTGGCCGTAGGGCTGCTGCTGGCCGTACGGCGGCTGCTGACCGTACGGAGACTGCTGCTGGCCGTACGCCTGGCCGCCCTGGTCGCCTGCCTGCCCGTAGGACTCCGATCCGTACGGTGGCGGGCCGGACAGCGTCCCGCCTGCGGAGTCCGGAGGCTGCCCGTACGGCGCGCCGGGCTGCTGACCGTACGGAGACGCGGGCTGGTCGCCCGGCTGCCCGTAGGAGGGCTGACCGTACGGAGACTGCTGCTGCCCGTAGGGCTGCTGGCCGTACGTCGGCGGCTGGTCGTAGGAAGGCTGTCCCGGCTGTCCCGGCTGGCCCGGTTGGCCGGGCTGGCTCGGCTGGCCGTACGGCTGCTGACCGTACGGCTGCTGCGGCTGCGGATAGGACGGCGGGGCGCCGTAGGGCTGCTGGCCGCCGTACGCGGGCGGTCCCTGCTCGCCCGGCGCGGCGAACGGCGGCGGGGTGCCCGGCTCGGGGTACCCACCCGGCTGGCCGAACGGCGGCGGCGCCGACTCGCCCGACCCGCTGCTCTCACCGCCCGCGACGGGCGTGCCGGGGTCGGATGATGCCTCCGGCTTGGCCGGCCGCCGGTGCTGGCCGAAGACCACGGTGCGGCCCGACTCGAGGACGTCCTGCGGAACGTCGGCGACCGGGGAGACGCTCTCCGCGTCCTGCGACGGCGTGGATGACGTGCCCGGGGTGGCGTCCTGGCCGGCCGGTGCCTCGTCGCGTCTGTCGCCGGATGCCTCGGGCTTGGGGGACTGCTCGTCAGGCAGCGGCCAGTGGGATCCCTGGCCACCGTTCTGCTCGGTCATCGTCGGGCTCCTTCAGCGCCGATGCCGCCGGCGGTGTGCCGCCCGCAGTGCATGACTTCACTCGAAGGCACGTGGCGCATGGGGACCTCCGAGTCATCGACCACAAGCCGACGGTAATCTCCGCCGGTATACCCTTCGCCCCAGCCTGCCGTGATGACCGGCCTAATCGCAAATCACGCCGTCTGACCTCTGAAAAGACACCCCGCCGAGAAGGCCCGCGGGCGGCCGCATCGCCCCGGACGGCAGGAGTCATCCGAACAAAGGACGAACGCCCCCGTATCGATCGCGCGGACGCGGCCGGTGGCCGAAACTTGGAGACCGGAACCGCGAATCCGATCGCACGGCGGGGAGCCCCGTGACCGAGCGCAGCGAGAGAACCGAAGACACGGCCCAGTGGTCACACCCTCCGACGAAGAAGGGCCTATGACCGGTATCGAGGGAATCGCCGCCGCTGTCGGCAGGACGGTCGTCCAGCGGGCCGCGCGCGAGTGGCTGGCCGCGCGCTCCGCCCGGCGCGACGGGGACAAGGATCTGGCCGAGCTGCTGCGCGCCGGATTCCCCGACCGGTTCGTGCGACGACGGCTGGACCGCCAGCTCGACGAGATCGTCGACGCCGTCGAACGCCGCCTCGGCTCTCTCATCGCCGGCGAGTACGCCGCCCTCGGGGAGAACGACCGGGCGGCCGTCGCCGCGGAGGTGGGCGACACGATGAAGAACGCCGACCTGTCGGACCGCGCGCTGTTCGCCGCGGACGCCGATCCGGTTCGGCTCGCCCGTCACCTCCGCGACGGGCTGCGCGGCTCGCCGGCGCAGCTCGGAGAGGCCGGCACCCGGCTCTATGACCTCCTTCTCCAGGAGTGCTGCGAATGCTTCGTACGGGTCGTGCGGCAGCTCCCGGAGTTCTCCGCCCGGGCGGAGACCGAGATGCTCGCGCGGCTCTCCGGCATGGGGGAGCAGATCGCGACCGTGCTCGACCGCCTGCCCGCGCGCACGCTCGACGCTCCGGGCGGCACGGGGGACGACGGCGAGTTCGAACGGCGGTACCTGGAGTTCGCCGCCACGGCGCTGGACGAGGTCGAACTGTTCGGCGTGCGCATCGTCAACTATCGGCCGCGCGCCACGCTCAGCGTCGCCTACATCAGCCTGAACGCCCAGAGCGACGAGCCGGCCGGCCCTGCGACGGGCCGGCTGCGCTACTCCGACCTCACCGGCGTCGCGCGGGACGGCGAACCGGCGAACACGCGCGTCGAGTCGGCGCTCGCCCGCGCCGAGCGGACCCTCCTGCGCGGTGACGCGGGCTCGGGAAAGAGCACGCTGCTGCGCTGGCTCGCGGTGACCGCCGCCCGCGGCGGCTTCACCGGAGCGCTGCGCGGCTGGAACGGCCTCGTGCCGTTCGTCGTCAAGCTCCGCAGCCACGCCGAGTCCGGCCTCCCACAGCCGGAGGACCTGCCACGCGACGTGGCGGCCCCGCTCGCGGGCCTGGCGCCGCCGGGCTGGGCGCACCGGGTGCTGTCGGCCGGGCGCGGTCTGCTGCTCGTCGACGGCGTCGACGAACTCCCGCCGAACCGCCGGCCCGCCGTACGAGACTGGCTGCGCGGCCTCCTCACGCTGTATCCGGGCCTGCGCACCGTGGTCACCTCACGCCCGGCCGCGGTCGACGCCCGCTGGCTCACGGCGGAGAGCTTCGCCCCGGTGACGCTGTCTCCCATGGCCCCGGACGACCTGCGCGAGCTCGTACGGCACTGGCACTCCGCGGTACGCGACGCGGGTGACCTGCCGTGCCCGGCGGAGCGGCTCCCGGCGTACGAGGGCGCGCTGCTCGCCCGGCTGGAGAGCAGCCCCCACCTGCGCGCGCTCGCCGCGACGCCGCTGCTGGCGGCCATGCTCTGCGCCCTGAACCTGGACCGCGCCCGGCAACTGCCGCGCGACCGCATGGGCATCTACGCCGCCGCGCTCGACATGCTCCTCGAACGCCGCGACGCCGAACGCGAGGTGTCCGCCTTCGCGGCGGTCGGCCTGGAACCCGACCAGAAGGTCCGCGTGCTGCAGCATCTGGCCTGGCAGCTCTCGGTGTGGGGCCGCTCGGAGCTGCGCCGCGAGGCGGCGGAACGCCACGTCGCGGACCGTACGGCCGGGATGCCGCGCGTGACGGTCCCGCCGTCACTGCTGCTCGACTATCTGCTGGAACGCAGCGGCGTGATCCGCTCGCCCGCCGAAGGCCGGATCGACTTCGTGCACCGGACCGTGCAGGAGTACCTCGCGGCGAAGGAGGCGGCCGACCGCGACGACGTCGAACCGCTGATCGAACGAGCCCACCTGGACCAGTGGCGCGAGACGATCGTGATGACCGCGGGCCACGCGACGGGCCCCCTCCGCCGCGACCTGCTGGCGGGGTTGCTGGACCGCGCCGACCGCGAACCCCGGCACGCCCGCCGCCTGCGACGCCTGGTGACCGCCTGCCTGGAGACCGTGCCGGAGATCCCGGCCGAACTGCGCGACCGCATCGAACACTGCCTGGCGAACGTCATCCCCCCGCGCAACGCCGAGGAGGCCCACCTGCTGGTCGGCGCGGGCGAGGAGATCCTGCGCCGCCTCCCCCGCGACCTGGACGGCCTCGGCACCGCCCGCGCCGTCGCGGCCGTACGGACCGCCTGGCTCATCAACGGCCCGGCCGCCCTGGACGTCCTGGTCGCCTACGGCAGGGACGGGCGGAAGGAGGTGCAGGACGAACTCATCACCGGCTGGGAGTACTTCGAGCCGGAGACGTACGCCCGCCGGGTACTGGCCGAGACACCGTGGTCGGCCGGGAAAATCGATCTCAAGACGCCCCGGGTGTTGCCCGGGCTGCCGCATGCCCGGGGATTCCATAGCCTGCGCATCCTAGGCGCGCGCACGGTGGATCTGACGTTCCTTCGTCACGTACCACGGCTGGACGCTCTGGTGATCTACGCAACCGAGCTGACCGGTCAGGATGCACTTATGTCGCAGGACGGGCTGCGAACGCTGGAGCTGGATGGGGCAGATCCCGCGACGATCCAGTACATCACGTCACTGCCCCTCCGGCGTCTAAAGCTGTGGGTGAACGGCATCACGGCCGTCGGTGAGCTGGCCGATCTCGGCGAGCTGCGATCGTTGTCGCTCCATCGGCTCTCCAGCGCACATGACCTCGACTTCGTGTCCGCGATAAGCGGACTTCGGTCACTCACCTTGGGCGACGCACCGCGGATCGACGTCGACCGGCTCCGGCCGCTTACCCAGCTCAGGCATCTCACCTTCCTGACCATTAAGGGCAGGCTAGACCTGAAGAAGGTCGTCGAGACCCTTCCCGAGCTGGAGACTCTGCAGCTGGTGGAATGCGGCCGCCTAGGCGACCTCGCCCCGCTGGCGGATTTGACGGGGTGGACAGGCCTGAACCTCAGCGATCTCAAGGGCTTCAGTTCGCTCGCGCCGCTCGCGGGACTGAGCGAACTCGACCAGCTGACCCTGTCGGGCACAGAGGTGGACGACCTGTCCCCTCTTTCGGCGTTGCGAGTACTGCGGAGACTGGATCTTCCGAGGTGCCAAAACATTCGCGATCTGACTCCGCTGGCGGAGCTCACATGCCTTACCGACCTGGACATTCGCGAGATCGACCACCCTCTCGATCTCGCTCCGTTGAGCGGTCTTCCGAACCTTAAGATCAGGGCTTACGGCGGTCAGGAACTCAAGAACACAGACCGGCTCAACTCCCGTAGTCGGCTCGTGCGGGAGAAGCGGGGCGGCATGACCAGTTTCTACTTCGAGTTCGACCCCTAGACATACGCGGAGAGGCCCCCTCCGATCGCTCGGAAGGGGCCTCTTCGCTTGTCTTGCTCAGCGGTTGTACTGGCCGAAGTCGTACTCCTCCAGCGGGACCGCCTCGCCGGAGCCCTGGCCGAAGGCGTACTCGGCGCCCTCGTCGTAGGACCCGACGGAGTAGACGGCCGCCTTGGCCTCCTCGGTCGGCTCCACCCGGATGTTGCGGTACTGCGGCATGCCCGTACCGGCCGGGATCAGCTTTCCGATGATGACGTTCTCCTTCAGGCCGACCAGCGGGTCGGACTTGGCGTGGATCGCCGCGTCCGTGAGGACCCGCGTCGTCTCCTGGAAGGAGGCCGCCGACAGCCACGACTCGGTGGCCAGCGACGCCTTCGTGATGCCCATGAGCTGGGGACGGCCGACGGCGGGCTGACCGCCCTCGGCGACGACGGCACGGTTGAGCTCCTCGAACCGCGGCCGCTCGACCAGCTCGACACCGGGCAGCATGTCGGTGTCGCCGGACTCCAGCACCTGGACCCGCTTCAGCATCTGCCGAACGATGATCTCGATGTGCTTGTCGTGGATCGACACACCCTGGGACCGGTAGACCTCCTGCACCTGGTCGACCAGGTGCAGCTGGACCGCGCGCGGGCCGAGGATGCGCAGCACCTCGTGCGGGTTGATGGCACCCGCGATGAGCTGCTGGCCGACGTCGACGTGGTCGCCGTCCTTGACGCTCAGCCGCGACCGCATCGGCACCGGGTAGGCGATCTCCTCGCCACCGTCGTCCGGGATGACCACGATCTTGCGGGTCTTCTCGGTCTCGTCGATGCGGATCCGGCCGGCCACCTCGCTGATCGGGGCGACACCCTTGGGGATGCGCGCCTCGAACAGCTCCTGGACACGCGGCAGACCGTGCGTGATGTCGACACCCGCCACACCACCGGTGTGGAAGGTACGCATCGTCAGCTGGGTGCCGGGCTCGCCGATCGACTGGGCGGCGATGATGCCGACCGCCTCGCCGACGTCCACGAGCTTGCCGGTGGCCAGCGAACGGCCGTAGCACATCGCGCAGACACCGATCTTGGACTCGCAGACCAGCGCGCTCCGCGTGCGGACCTCCGAGACGCCGACCTCGATGAGACGGTTGAGCACCGTGTCGTTGAGGTCGGTGCCGGCCGGGTAGATCAGCGTGCCGTCGACCTCGATGTCCTCGGCGATGTTGCGCCCGACGAGGCTGTTCTCGGAGTTCGCCACCTTGGTCAGGGAGCCGTCGGCGCCCTTGGTCGCGATCGCGAACTTGATCGTACGGTCGGTGCCGCAGTCGTCCTCGCGGACGATGACGTCCTGCGCGACGTCGACCAGACGACGGGTGAGGTAGCCCGAGTCGGCGGTACGCAGAGCGGTGTCGGCCAGACCCTTCCGGGCACCGTGCGTGGCGATGAAGTACTCGACCACGGACAGGCCCTCGCGGAAGGAGGACTTGATCGGCCGCGGGATGGTCTCGCCCTTGGGGTTGGAGACCAGACCGCGCATACCGGCGATCTGCCGGAGCTGCAGCGGGTTACCGCGGGCACCGGAGTTGATCATCATCCAGATCGGGTTGGTGGCGGGGAACGCCGCCTCCATGTCCTTGGCGACGTCGACCGTGGCCTTGGTCCAGATCTCGATGAGCTCCTGACGGCGCTCGTCGTCGGTGATCAGACCGCGGTCGTACTCCCGCTGCACCTTGTCGGCCTGCCGCTCGTACGACGCCATGATGTCCGCCTTGTTCGGCGGGGCGATGACGTCGTCGATGGCGATGGTGACGCCGGAGCGGGTCGCCCACCGGAAGCCGGTGTCCTTCAGCGCGTCGAGCGCGTTGGCCACGTCGACCTTCGGGTACGTCTCGGCCAGCTCGTTCACGATCGTCGAGAGCTGCTTCTTGCCGACCTCGTAGTTCACGAACGGGAAGTCGGCCGGCAGCGCCTCGTTGAACAGCAGGCGGCCGAGCGTGGTCTCGAGGCGGTACGGCTGCCCCTCCTCGTAACCCTCCGGCGCCGTCCAGCCGCGCGGCGGCGGGACGTCCTTGACCCGGACCTGGATCCGGGCCTGCAGGTCGAGCTCGCCCCGGTCGTAGGCCATGATCGCCTCGGACAGGGTGGTGAACGTACGGCCCTGGCCGTCCGCACCGTCCTTCTCCGTGGTCAGCCAGAACAGGCCGATGACCATGTCCTGGGTCGGCATGGTGACCGGCTTGCCGTCGGACGGCTTGAGGATGTTGTTGGTCGAGAGCATCAGGATGCGCGCCTCGGCCTGGGCCTCGGCCGCCAGCGGCAGGTGCACGGCCATCTGGTCACCGTCGAAGTCCGCGTTGAACGCGGTGCAGACGAGCGGGTGGATCTGGATGGCCTTGCCCTCGACCAGCTGCGGCTCGAAGGCCTGGATGCCCAGGCGGTGCAGCGTCGGCGCCCGGTTGAGCAGCACCGGGTGCTCGGTGATGACCTCTTCGAGCACGTCCCACACGGCCGGGCGGGCACGCTCGACCATGCGCTTGGCGCTCTTGATGTTCTGTGCGTGGTTGAGGTCGACCAGCCGCTTCATGACGAAGGGCTTGAACAGCTCCAGCGCCATCTGCTTGGGCAGACCGCACTGGTGCAGCCGCAGCTGCGGGCCGACGACGATGACCGAACGGCCGGAGTAGTCGACGCGCTTGCCCAGGAGGTTCTGCCGGAACCGGCCCTGCTTGCCCTTGAGCATGTCGGACAGCGACTTGAGCGGACGGTTGCCGGGCCCGGTGACGGGCCGGCCGCGGCGGCCGTTGTCGAACAGCGCGTCGACGGCCTCCTGGAGCATCCGCTTCTCGTTGTTGACGATGATCTCGGGCGCGCCGAGGTCGAGCAGCCTCTTCAGCCGGTTGTTCCGGTTGATGACCCGGCGGTACAGGTCGTTGAGGTCGCTCGTGGCGAACCGGCCACCGTCGAGCTGCACCATCGGGCGCAGGTCCGGCGGGATGACCGGAATGCAGTCCAGCACCATGCCCCGCGGGCTGTTGCGGGTGTTGAGGAACGCGGAGACGACCTTGAGGCGCTTGAGGGCGCGGGCCTTCTTCTGGCCCTTGCCGCTGCGGATGATCTCCCGCAGCCGCTCCGCCTCGGCGTCGAGGTCGAAGTTCTCCAGACGCTTCTGGATCGCGGCCGCGCCCATGCCGCCCTCGAAGTAGCGGCCGAACCGGTCGCGCATCTCGCGGTAGAGCAGCTCGTCGCCCTCGAGGTCTTGGACCTTGAGGTTGCGGAAGCGGTTCCAGACCTCGTCGAGGCGGTCCAGCTCGCGCTGGGCCCGGTCGCGGATCTGCTTGATCTCACGCTCGGCGGCCTCACGCACCTTGCGGCGCTGGTCGCCCTTTGCCCCCGCGGCCTCGAGCTCGGCGAGGTCCTGCTCCAGCTTCTTCTGCCGGGCCTCGATCTCGGCGTCGCGGCGCTGCTCGATCTGCTGCCGCTCCACGGAGATCTTGGCCTCGAGCGAGGGCAGGTCACGCTCGCGCGAGTCGGTGTCGACCCATGTGATCATGTAGGCCGCAAAATAAATGATCTTCTCAAGGTCCTTGGGCGCCAGGTCCAGGAGGTACCCCAGCCGGCTGGGCACACCCTTGAAGTACCAGATGTGCGTGACCGGCGCGGCCAGCTCGATGTGGCCCATCCGCTCACGACGCACCTTGGCGCGGGTCACCTCAACGCCACAGCGCTCACAGATGATGCCCTTGAAGCGGACACGCTTGTACTTCCCGCAGTAGCACTCCCAGTCGCGGGTCGGACCAAAGATCTTTTCGCAGAAGAGCCCGTCCTTCTCCGGCTTCAGAGTCCGGTAGTTGATGGTCTCCGGCTTCTTGACCTCACCGTGTGACCACTGCCGGATGTCGTCCGCCGTCGCCAGGCCGATCCGCAGCTCGTCGAAGAAGTTGACGTCGAGCACTTTGTTAACCAGTCCCCTGCTGTCGTATGCCGTTCCCAGGTCGCGGCCGCCGGGCCCGCGCTCCACGCGCCGGCCCGGCCGTCCGCTCGCTAGACCTCTTCGACACTGCTCGGCTCACGCCGGGACAGGTCGATGCCGAGCTCCTCCGCTGCGCGGAAGACGTCCTCGTCGGTGTCACGCATCTCAATGGACATGCCGTCGCTGGAGAGCACCTCGACGTTCAGGCACAGCGACTGCATCTCCTTGATCAGCACCTTGAAGGACTCAGGGATGCCCGGCTCAGGGATGTTCTCGCCCTTGACGATGGCCTCGTAGACCTTCACCCGGCCGAGGACGTCGTCGGACTTGATGGTGAGCAGCTCCTGGAGGGCGTAGGCGGCGCCGTACGCCTCCAGCGCCCAGACCTCCATCTCACCGAAGCGCTGGCCACCGAACTGGGCCTTACCGCCGAGCGGCTGCTGGGTGATCATGGAGTACGGGCCGGTCGAACGCGCGTGGATCTTGTCGTCGACCAGGTGGAGCAGCTTCAGGATGTAGATGTAACCGACGGCGATCGGGTCCTTGAAGGGCTCACCGGTGCGGCCGTCGAACAGCCGCGCCTTGCCGGTCTTCTGCACCATGCGCTCGCCATCGCGGTTCGGCAGGGTGCTGTCGAGCAGCTCGGTGATCTCCTCCTCGCGGGCACCGTCGAAGACCGGAGTCGCGACGTTGGTGCCGGGCTCGGCGGCGTCCGCTCCGATGGCCTTCAGCTGGCGCTTCCACTCGGCGTCGTCCCCGTCGACCTTCCAGCCACGGCTGGCCACCCACCCGAGGTGGGTCTCCAGGACCTGGCCGACGTTCATTCGGCCGGGCACACCGAGCGGGTTGAGGACGATGTCGACCGGGGTGCCGTCCTCCAGGAACGGCATGTCCTCGACCGGCAGCACCTTGGAGATCACGCCCTTGTTGCCGTGACGACCGGCGAGCTTGTCACCATCGGTGATCTTGCGCTTCTGGGCCACGTACACGCGGACCAGCTCGTTCACGCCGGGCGGGAGCTCGTCGCCCTCTTCGCGGCTGAACACGCGGACACCGATGACCTTGCCGGACTCACCGTGCGGGACCTTCAGCGAGGTGTCGCGGACCTCACGGGCCTTCTCACCGAAGATCGCGCGCAGGAGGCGCTCCTCCGGGGTCAGCTCGGTCTCGCCCTTGGGCGTGACCTTGCCGACCAGGATGTCGCCCGTGGTGACCTCGGCCCCGATGCGGATGATGCCGCGCTCGTCCAGGTCGGACAGGACCTCTTCGGAGACGTTCGGGATGTCCCGGGTGATCTCCTCCGGGCCCAGCTTGGTGTCGCGGGCGTCGACCTCGTGCTCCTCGATGTGGATCGAGGACAGGACGTCGTCCTGCACCAGACGCTGGGAGAGGATGATCGCGTCTTCGTAGTTGTGGCCCTCCCACGGCATGAACGCCACCAGGAGGTTCTTGCCGAGCGCCATCTCGCCGTTGTCCGTGCAGGGACCGTCGGCGATGACGGTGCCGACCTCGACCCGCTGGCCCTCGTTCACGATCGGCTTCTGGTTGAAGCACGTGCCCTGGTTGGAGCGCTTGAACTTGGCGACACGGTACGTCGTACGCGTGCCGTCGTCGTTCATCACCGTGATGTAGTCGGCCGAGACCTCCTCGACGACGCCGGCCTTCTCGGCCGTGATGACGTCGCCGGCGTCGGTCGCCGCGCGGTACTCCATGCCCGTGCCGACCAGCGGAGCCTCGCTGCGCAGCAGCGGCACCGACTGGCGCTGCATGTTCGAGCCCATCAGCGCGCGGTTGGCGTCGTCGTGCTCGAGGAACGGGATCATGGCCGTCGCGACCGACACCATCTGGCGCGGCGAGACGTCGATGTAGTCCACGTCGGCCGGCGAGATGAATTCGATCTCGCCGCCCTTCCGGCGCACCAGAACGCGGCTCTCGGCGAAGTTGCCGTCGTCGTCGATCGGCGTGTTGGCCTGGGCGACGACGTGCCGGTCCTCCTCGTCCGCGGTGAGGTAGTCGATCTGCTCGGTGACCCGGCCGTCGACGACCTTGCGGTACGGCGTCTCGATGAAGCCGAAGGAGTTGACCCGGCCGTACGAGCTCAGCGAGCCGATCAGGCCGATGTTCGGCCCTTCCGGGGTCTCGATCGGGCACATGCGGCCGTAGTGCGACGGGTGGACGTCACGGACCTCCATGCCGGCGCGCTCACGGGACAGACCGCCGGGGCCCAGGGCGTTGAGACGACGCTTGTGCGTCAGGCCCGCGAGCGGGTTGGTCTGGTCCATGAACTGCGACAGCTGCGAGGTGCCGAAGAACTCCTTGATCGACGCCACGACCGGACGGATGTTGATCAGGGTCTGCGGCGTGATGGCCTCGACGTCCTGCGTGGTCATGCGCTCGCGGACGACGCGCTCCATGCGGGCCAGGCCCAGGCGGACCTGGTTCTGGATGAGCTCGCCGACCGAGCGGATACGGCGGTTGCCGAAGTGGTCGATGTCGTCGGTCTCGACGGGCACGTCGCGGCCCGCCGGGCCCGTCATCTCCTCCTCGCCGGCGTGCAGCCGCACGAGGTAGTCGACGGTGGTGACGATGTCGTCCTCGGTCAGGGTGCCCTGCGTGAGGTCCAGGTCGAGGCCGAGCTTCTTGTTGACCTTGTATCGGCCGACCTTCGCGAGGTCGTACCGCTTCGGGTTGAAGTAGAGGTTCTCGAGCAGCGTCTGCGCGGACTCCTTGGTCGGAGGCTCGCCCGGACGCAGCTTGCGGTAGATGTCGAGCAGCGCGTCGTCCTGCCCGGTGGTGTGGTCCTTCTCCAGGGTGATCCGCATCGACTCGTAGTCGCCCCAGCGCTCGAGAATGCGGGCGTCGTCCCAGCCCAGCGCCTTGAGCAGAACGGTGACGCTCTGCTTGCGCTTGCGGTCGATACGGACGCCGACATTGTCACGCTTGTCGACTTCGAACTCGAGCCATGCACCCCGGGAGGGGATCACCTTGCAGCCGAAGATGTCCTTGTCGGACGTCTTGTCCAGGGTCCGGTCGAAGTAGACGCCGGACGAGCGGACGAGCTGAGAGACGACGACACGCTCGGTGCCGTTGATGATGAAAGTGCCCTTCGGCGTCATGAGCGGGAAGTCACCCATGAACACCGTCTGGCTCTTGATCTCCCCCGTGGAGTTGTTGATGAACTCCGCCGTGACGAACATCGGGGCGGAGAAGGTCATGTCCTTGTCTTTGCACTCCTCAACGGAGTACTTCGGCGGCTCGAACCGGTGATCGCGGAACGAGAGGGACATGGTGCCGGAGAAGTCTTCGATGGGACTGATCTCTTCGAAGATCTCCTCAAGTCCCGACTGGGTCGGGACATCCTTACGACCGGCCTGCTGGGCCGCATCGACCCGGGCCTTCCACCTCTCGTTACCGAGCAACCAGTCAAAGGACTCGGTTTGCAGCGCGAGGAGATCCGGGACTCCCAGAGGCTCCTTGATACGCGCGAAGGAAACGCGGTTCGGACCGGTTGCGGTAGTCGAGGCGTTGCGCGAGGCTGCCAAGAGTGGTCCTTCCGAGGGCTCGCGGCGGACTGACGACGCGCACGCCAGACGATCCACGTCCCAAAGCCGTGCGAGGTGGACTCTTCACGGTCTCTCAGGTTGTGGATAGTCAGAGGGCAGCGCAAAGGGGCAGTGTAGCCGAGGGCTACACCGCTGGCAAGCAGAGCGCCGCAGTATGCATCACAGTTGCTCCGCAGCATCGCTCGTCAGCGGCCCCACGTCAAGACTAGACATGGACATTTCGCCCGCTCATCAGGCGTGACGAAGACCATAGTTTAGCCCACGTTCGCCAGGCCTCCTCATCTCACTGGGTGGACATGTGCGGAGATGTCGCTCCGCCCCGACGCAGACGGGCTTCGCGCGGGTGTCACGGAGGCCACGGGAAGGCCTCGCCCCGGCCATCGAACGGTCATCCGAAGGCCACCCGCCCCCACCTCCCCACGACCCCGCCGCACAGCTCTTCCCGACCACTTGTCAGGGTGTCCCTGACGATCTACCTTCGTCAGGGACACCCTGACAAACGGAGGTCTCTCATGGCGATGCCCGTTCCGCCGGCCGAGCCGGTCCTGTGCTCGTTCTGTGGCAAGGCCCACACCGAGGTCGACAAGATGGTCGCCGGTCCTGGAGTGCACATCTGCAACGAGTGCGTCGCCCTGGCCGAGGCGGTCATCGAGGAGTACCGCGACGCCCCGGTCAAGCCGCGGCTGCCGATCTGGGGCTCCCTGACCGACGAACAGATGCTCGAACACATCCCGCGGGTCGCCGCCGTCGCCGATCAGGTCGAGGCCGACCTGCGCTCGTGGGTACGGGAGCTGCGCCGCCGGGGCGTCACCTGGGCGCGGATCGGACAGGCCCTCGGCATCACTCGGCAATCCGCGTGGGAGCGGTTCTCCGGCGAGGAGTGATCAGGACCGGGCCCCGGCGGCCCGGCCCACCTCGCGTCGGGGGCGCCGCGCCACCGCCCGGCACGGCCTCACAGGCCCACAGAGGCCCGTGACGGGCCTTCCAGGGCATCCGTGGGACCCGAAACCCCTCAGCGCCCCTCGGCCGCCGTACGTCGCCCTCCGGCGGCCCTGCCGGTGACGACCCGGCCGAGGACGTCCGGACTACGGCTTCTTCGAGGCCTTCGGGGCCTTCGGGGACGTCTTGGAGGACGGCTTCTTCGACGCCGACGGGGCCGGGGTGGGAGAGGCCGACGCCGGGGGCGGGGTGGTCATCCTCGGGCCGTCGATCAGCCACTTCTTGCCGATCTTCTGCATCTGGAGCCGGGGCCAGGCCGTGTCCACCTGGGGCTCCTTGTGCGCGGCGTTGACCGAGATCATCTTCACGAACATGACCACCTCGACCCTCGTCGGAGTCGCATCGGTCACCGCCGTCACCTGGATCTGGGTCAGGGCCTGGGTCTGGCTCTTCTCCACCGACGGACGGAGGATCTGCCAGTAGTCGCCGAACGACTTGGCCATCCCCGGGGTCATCTCCGACTTCGCCTTGTTCAGGTCGTAGTCGAGTGTCTTGTAGTTGTAGGACAGCAGGTCCTTCGCCTCGGACTGGGCGGCCGCGCGGGCGTCGTCGCGGGCGCGGGCGAGGGCTCGGTCGTGGATCTTCTGGTGCCACAGGTACAGGCAGCACACCGCCATCACCAGGCACGCGCAGCCCAGCAGCGTCAGCAGCGGCGTCGCCGGGGACCGGCGGTCCGCCGCCGCGGTCTTCTCGGCGGCCGGGCCCTCCGGCTCGCGCTTCCGCTCCTGCTGCCGCTCCCGCTCACGCTTCCGCCGGTCGTCACGCTCGGCCCGGCGCGCCGCCCGGCGGCTCTCGCTGTCCGTCTCCACCGTCACTGCAGACCGCCCATCCCCGAGACCTTCCAGTCGTCACCCCGCTTGGTGAGCTGAACCTGCGCGCTCACCCGCGACGACACCGGGGTCTTCGCCTGGCTGGACCGGGCGGTGCGCGTCACGGTGACCAGGACCTCGGCCGACTTGGAGCTGATGTTCACCACGCCCGAGGCGTACAAGGCCGCGTTGGAGATCAGCTGGTTGCTCACCACGGTCTGCTTCCAGGCCGACCCGATCTGCTGGACCGCCTGCGCCTTGAACGCGCTGTCCAGGTCCGCGTACACCCGCTGGGTGTCCTGGTCGAAGGTTTGGTAGCTGATCTCGTAGAAGTGGATGACGACCCGGCGTGCGACCTCCTGGGCGGCGGCGATGTCGGACTTACGGGTGTCGGCGGCGTACGTGCTCTTGGCGAGGAAGCCCGCCCACACCGTCAGCGCGATGAAGATCAGTCCCAGTGCCGCGAAGGCCGCTCCCAGACGGCCTCCGCGGAACCGCCGGTCGAGCATCGCCCCCAGCCGGCCACGGCCGGCGCTCAGCCGACGATCGGGCTCAGCAGAAGCGTCTGCCATGAAGCGTCTCCCGTCAGTTGACTGACCTTGCCCAACCGGTACTGCTTTCCGTCGGGTCCCACGTAAACGCGAGTCCGGGGATCGTAGCCGGTGACGAAGAGCGTCTGAAGCCGCGATGCGGACTGCGCACCGTTCGTCGCGCCCGGCGACTGCTGCGCCGAGGCCTGCTTGGCCGCGTCCGAGGACGACGACGAAGACGACGACCCGCCCGAATAGGTCCGCTCGTACGGGAAGCCCGCGCCCGCGGTGGCGCCGGCCGGAAGCTTGGGGTACGGCCCCGCGGGCGGAGCGTTGCGCGAGCCGCGCACGGCCGTGGGCGAGTTCTTCGGCAGCTTGCAGGAGGCCTTGGGGTTGACGCTCGCCGGGCGTGTGTCCTGCGGATACCGCACCCGCGTGTTCTCGTACCCCTTGGTGCACACGGGTGGTGCGTTGAGGTTCAGCTCCATGCCGAAGTGCACGGTGCCGTCGCCGGGCGCCACGGTGAACGCGCCGCCCACGATCAGCGGGTACATGACCAGCATCTGCCGCAACTGGGTGGAGCGTGAGGTCAGCACCTGGCCGATCACCGAGCCGTTGGCCAGCAGCGTGGGGAGCGTCGGCTGGATGCGTTCGAACAGGTCGTTGCCCTGGTCCAGCGTGCCGGGCGTGGTGTTCAGCACCGAGCGCACCGTGCCGTCGTCGTGCTTGAGCTCACCGGTCAGCGACGCGAGGTCGTGGGAGAACTGCCGGAACGTCGGCCCCTCGTCCACCTGCGTGTCCAGGACGGTACGGCCGTTGTTGAGCAGCTGGATCGTCTCGGGGTAGCTCGCGTTGAGCGCTTCGAGGATCCGCTTGTTCGAGTCGAGCAGCGACTGCAGGTCCGGACCGGTGCCCGACAGGCCCTTGTCGAGCTCGTCGATGACCGTGCCGAGGTCCTGGGGGTTGACCGTACGGACCAGCGCGTCGACGTTGCGCAGCAGCTCGTACGTCTGCACCGGCAGGTGCGTGTGCGAGACCGGGATGACCGAGCCGTCCTTCAGCGACGGGCCGTTGCCGGCCGGGCGCAGGTCGACGTACTGCTCGCCGACGCCGGACCGGTTGAGCACGTAGGCCTGGACGCCGTTGGCGGGCACCTTCTTGCCCCGGTCGATGCGCAGCTCGACGCGTACGCCGTCCTTGGTGAGCCGCAGCGGGCCCACGCGCCCGACCGTGACACCGCGGTACGTGACCTCCGCGCCGGAGAAGATGCCGCCCGAGTCGGTGAGATTGACGTACACGCGGTACCGCAGGTCGAGCACGCCCTGCCCGATGCCGATGATGTTGACCAGGGTGTACGCCATGGTCAGCGCCGTGATGACCGCGAACACCAGCAGCTGGATCTTGACGCCGCGCTTGATGATCATGCGGTGCCTCCCTGGAGCAGCGCACCGAGGTCGTCACCGGGCGGGCCGCTCATGCCGAGCGGCGGCAGGATGTCGCCGATCCCCCCGGAACCACCGTTCGAGCCGGGGGTTCCCGGAGATTTGGAGGACCCGGGGGTCGCGGATCCGCTGTTCTGGCCCGCTCCGTTCGTCGTGAGCCCCGGCAGCACGCCCAGCGGCGTGTCGGGCAGGCCCGTGCGCGGCGGCGGCAGGATGTTCTGCAGCTTGTCCGCGGCCTTGGAGATGCCTGCGAGCGGCGTACCGGCGAGGAGGTTGTGCGCGAGGTCGGCGACGTTGAGGTCCATGGAGACCATCAGGTTGCCGTAGTCGCCCTTGAGCGCCTGGCTGACCGTCTGCGGGAACGGGAAGGTGAACAGGCCGCCGAGGATCTTGGGGATCGTCTCGCCGGCCTTGTTGGTGTTGGTCAGGATGGTCTGCAGGGCCTTGAGGTTGGCCACGGTGTCGCCCTGCGACCGGTTGATGACGCGGGTCGCGACCGTACCCAGCCTGTCCATGTTGACCAGCAGCTTGGTGAGGTCCTTGCGCTGGGAGGCCAGGATCTTCACCGCCGGGCCGGTGCTGTCGATGGTGTCGGCGATCGTCTTGTTGTGCTTGGCGAGCGTGGCGGCCAGCTGGTCGACCTTGTCGATCGTCGTGACGATCTGGTTCTTCTGCCGGTCGAGCGTGCCGACGAAGGTGTTGAGCTGGTTCAGCACGTCGCGCAACTGCGTGGTGTGGCCCTGCAGGGCGGCGTTCAGCTCATGGTTGATCGTGGAGATCTGTTCGAGGCCGCCGCCGGTGACGAGCATCGACATCGCCGACAGCACCTCCTCGACCTCGGTGCTGCGCGAGGTGCGGTCGAGGGGGATCTCGGCCCCCGCCGCGAGGCGTCCCTGCGGTGTCTGTCCCTGCGGGGCGGACAGCGCGACGAACTTCTCCCCGAGCAGGCTGGTCTGGGAGATGGTGGCGACCGCGTTGGCGGGCAGGTCGACCGTACGGCGGAGCCGGCACGTCACGACGGCCTTCCAGTCGACCAGGTCGATCTTGGTGACCATGCCGACCGGGACGTCGTTGACCCGGCACTGCGACTGCGGCACCAGGTCCAGGACGTTCTCGAAGACCATCTTCACGTCGTACGGCTGGGAGCCCGTGTCGACGCCGCCCGGCAGCGGCATCGACGACACGCCCTTGAACGTGCACCCCGACACCGCGGTGCCGAGGGCGAGCGCGAGCGCGAGGGCCCGCGGGGCCGCGCGGCGGATGGCACCTCGCCTCATCTGCGGGCCTCCCTTCCCACCTTTGTCCTTGCGCTCACGGAATGATCGGCAGCGTGTCCGTCCCGGGGGACTTGGTCGACGAGCCGCCTGAGGGGCCCTTGACGCTCGCCGGCAGCGGGATGAGGTTCTGGAGGTATCCGTCGAACCACCGGCCGGCGGACGTGGCGTCCGCCGACGTCGTGACGAACGGCCCGATGACCTTCACCGCGCGGTCGAGGTTGTCCTGGTTGCGCAGCAGGATGTCGACGACCTTGTGGAGCTGGGTCAGGGCGGGGTTCAGCGTGGCGCGGTTCTCCTCGATCGTGCCGGTGATCTGCTGGGAGAGGCTCACCGTGCCGGACAGCAGCGAGCGGACCACCGCGCGCCGGTCGTCGATCTCCTGCAGCAGCCGCGAGCCGTCCGAGACCAGCGCCGCCAGGTCCCCGCTGCGGTCGGCCAGCAGCTTGGTGACGTTGTTGGTGTGCTGGAGCAGGTCGCTCAGCGACTCGTCGCGCGAGGCCACCGCCCGGGAGATCTTCCGCAGCCCGTCCAGCGCTCCGCGGACGTTGTCCGGGGAGCCCTGCAGCGTGTCCGACAGCGTGTCGAACGCCTTGCCGAGCTGCGGCACGTCGATCTTCTGCACCTGCCCGCTGAGGTCCTGCAAGGCGGGCACGACCTCGTACGACGGCGTCGTGCGCGAGGTGGGGATCTCCGAGTGCGCCGGCTGCCGTCCCGAACCGCTCGGCTGGATCTCCAGGTAGTGCGAACCCAGGATCGTGCTCAGCTTGATCGCCGCGCGTGAGGTGGTGCCGAAGCGCACCTTGGGGTCCACCGTGAAGGCGACCTTCACGTGGTCGCCCTCCAGGCCCACGCTCAGGACCTTGCCGACCTTCACGCCCGCGATGCGGACGTCCTCCGACGGCTTCAGCCCGCTGGCCTCCGTGAACGCGGCCTGATACTTCGTCCCGCCCTCGAAGCGCGACAGGTTGAACGAGAGGGCCACGAGCAGCGTCACCGAGGTCACGCCGAGCAGACCCATCCGCAGGGGATCCCGATCCCGGAACGACCGCTTCATGGCCGTACTCCCCTCTCGACCCGAAGATGAACTTTCTCATTCTTTACACCGGGCGTTGTCGTTCACGATCTGCGGCGTGTTGACAGTGACCTTTCCGGGCAGCCCGATCCGGGCGTCCAGACTGCAGAGGTAGAAGTTGAAGAAGGATCCGTAGGACGCCACCCGGTCGAGCAGCGTGAAGTTGGTCGGCAGTGCCGCGAACGCCTTGTCCAGGTCGTTGCCGTTGGCCGCGAGGACCTTCGACAGCTGCCCGAGCTGGGTGATGTCGTTCTTGAGCGGAGGCCGCGCCTGGCTGAGCAGGCCGTTGGTCGCGCCGATGAGCTGGTTGACGCTAACGAGCGAGTCACCGATCGCCTTACGGTCGCCTGACAGGCCCGAGACGAGGCTCTTCAGGTTGGTGATCAGCGAGGAGACCTCCTCGTCGCGCGAGTCGATCGTGCTGATCACGCGGTCGAGGTTGTCGATGACCCGGCCGATGACCTGGTCGCGGTTGCCCAGGGTCTGGGTCAGCGACGAGACGTGCGCGAGCAGGCCGTTGACCGTGCCGCCCTCGCCCTGGAGCACCTGGATGATCTCGTACGAGAGCTGGTTGACGTCCTGTGGCCGGATGGCGCGCAGGAGCGGGCGGAAGCCGTTGAACAGCGCGGTCAGGTCGAGCGCCGGCTGGGTCTGCTCCTTGGGGATGACGCCGTTCGCCGGCAGGGTGCCGCCCTGGCCCGAGCCCTGCGTCAGCGAGACGTAGCGCTGGCCCATCAGGTTGCGGTAGCGCAGCTGGGCCTGGGTGCTGCGCGGCAGCGGCTCGGACTTGAGCACCGAGACCGTCACCTGCGCGAGGGTGCCGCGGTAGAGCTTGACCGAGTCGACCTGCCCGACGCGTACGCCGGCGATGCGCACCTCGTCGCCCGGGAGCACCCCGGCCGCGTCGGTGAAGATCAGCCGATACTTCGTCGTGTCGACGAACTGGGTGTTGGAGATCGTGACCGCGAGGATGCCGGTGAACAGCGTCGCGATCACCGCGAAGATGAGCAGCTTGATGGCCGCCGACGTCGTCTTCACTTCAGCGTCACCACCATTCCGCTGGCGGCCGGGGCGTACAGCAGCGAGGCGAGGTCGGAGACCTGGTTCGCGGAGGTGCCCATCGCCGGCGCCATGAGGCTCTTCAGCATGGAGTCGTCATCGGTGGAGGAGCCGGGCTTGATCAGGACGCTGGACAGCGAGCGGCCGGCCGGGCCCTTCCACCACGTGTCGTCCTGGGTGCCGTCCAGGGTCTGGTACTGCGGGAAGGGCACCTTGGGGTTCGGTATGCCGTAGCAGCGGGCGTTGCGCTGGTCCTTGTTCTCCGGCAGGTCCAGGACCGGCTTGTACGCCGGGCGCGGCTTGCTCAGCTCCAGCGTGACGTGCACGCCGGGCTGGCCGCCGCCCATCGCCTCGACCAGACGGGGCTGGATCTTGGCCATGCCCTTGAAGACGCACGGGATGGCCGGGGAGGCCTTGGCGATGAGGGCGAGCGCCTGGCGGTTCGCCAGCTGCGCGCCCACCAACCGCGGCTCGTTCTCCTCCGCGAACGGGATGAGCTTGCCGGTCAGGTCGATGCCCTTGTCCAGCAGGGAGACCAGCTGGGGTTGCTTGTCGACGATCGTCTTGTTGGTGACCTGGAGGTTCTGCATGATCGACAGCAGGTCGGGCGCGGCGCCGTTGAGGTTGTCGCTGACCGTGGACAGCGCCCGCAGGTCGTGCACGATCGTCGGCAGATGGGGGTTGAGCTTCCTGAGGTAGCCGTCGGCCAGGTCGATCGTCTGCCCGATCTCCTCGCCGCGGCCCTGCAGCGCGGTGGCCAGGGCGTTGAGCGTCGCGTTGAGCTTCTCGGGCTTCACCGCGTTCAGCAGCGGCATGATGTCGTCGAGGACCTGGTTCACCTCGACGGCGGTGGTGGACTTGTCCTGGGCGATGGTGTCGCCGTCCTTCAGGTGCGGCCCCGCGTTGGCGGTGGGCGGCACCAGATCGACGTACTTCTCGCCGAACACCGTCTTGGGCAGCATGCGCGCCGAGGAGTTGTCCGGGATCAGCGCCGCCTTGCCCGGATCGAGCGCGAGGTCGATCGCGGCGCCGGTGGCCGTCGAGTGGATGCTGCGGACCTCACCGACGATCAGGCCGCGCACCTTGACGTCGGAGTGCGGCACGAGCTGCAGTCCGGCCCGGTCGCTGTTGACGGTGACGTGGTAGACGGACTTGAAGGCCTGGTTGTACTGGGCGAGCATCAGCAGAACGAGCACGATGACGATGATCATGAACGCCAGGCCGTACAGGCGGTAGCGCAGGCGTTCAGACCATGAGCCGGCGGTCATGTGCCCTCACCCGTCATCATCGCGGTTGTCACCTTCTCGTCCTCTAACCGGCTATCCGGACGGTCGTCGTGGTGCCCCAGATGGCCATCCCCATGAGCAGGTCCACGACGTTCACGACCACGAGGCTCGTACGCACCGCGCGCCCGACCGCGACGCCGACGCCGGCCGGGCCGCCGCTGGCGTTGTAGCCGTAGTAGCAGTGGATGAGCATCACGAGCATCGCGAAGACGAGGACCTTGCCGAACGACCACAACACGTCGTGCGGCGGGAGGAACAGGTAGAAGTAGTGGTCATAGGTGCCGCTGGACTGCCCGAACGCCACCGTCACGATGATCCGCGTGGCGAAGAACGAGGCCAGCAGGCCGATGACGTACAGCGGGATGACCGCGAGCATGCCGGCCACCATGCGCGTGGTCACCAGGAACGGCAGCGACGGCACGCCCATGACCTCCAGCGCGTCGATCTCGTCGCTGATCCGCATCGCGCCGAGCTGGGCGGTGAAGCCGCAGCCGACCGTGGCCGACAGCGCCAGCGCGGAGACCGTCGGCGCGAGCTCGCGGGTGTTGAAGTAGGCGGAGACGAAGCCGCTGAAGGCCGCGCTGCCGATCTGGTTGAGGGCGTTGTAACCCTGCAGGCCGACCTCGGTGCCGGTGAAGAACGTCATGAACGCGACGATCGCCACGCTGCCGCCCATGACGGCCAGGCCGCCGGTGCCCAGGCTGACCTCGGCCAGGAGGCGGACGACCTCCTTCTTGTAGCGGACGATCACCCGCCAGACCCAGGCGAACACCCGGACGTAGAAGGCCATCTGGCGGCCGAAGTCCTCGAGGCGCTCCAGCGGCGCGTCGACGACACGCTTGGCCGCACGGAGGCCGCTGCCGCTGCGCGTACCCGCGACCATCACATTCCCTTCTGCGGCACGAGCTGGAAGTACAGCGCGCTGAGCACGAAGTTCTCCACGAACAGTGCCATGGCCGCGATGACGACGGTCTGGTTCACGGCGTCACCGACGCCCTTGGGGCCGCCGGAGGCGGTCAGGCCCTTGTACGAGGCGACCAGCGCGGCGGTGACCCCGAAGACCACCGCCTTGACCTCGGCCTGGTAGAGGTCGGGCAGCTGGGCGAGGCCGCTGAAGGACGCCATGTACGCGCCGGGCGTGCCGCCCTGGAGCATGACGTTGAAGATGTAGCCGCCGGCGATGCCAACGACCGACACGATGCCGTTGAGGAACAGCCCGACGAAGGCGCAGGCGAGCACGCGCGGCACCACGAGCCGGTGCAGCGGGTTGATGCCGAGCACCTCCATGGCGTCGATCTCTTCGCGGATCTTCCGTGCGCCGAGGTCGGCGCAGATCGCCGAGCCGGCCGCGGCGGCGATCAGCAGCGCGGTCACGATCGGGCTGGCCTCGCGGACGATCGCGAGCACGGCGGTAGAACCGGTCTGCGACTGCGCGCCGAGCTGGCGGATGAGGTTGCCGACCTGGAGCGACAGGATCGCGCCGAACGGGATGGCGACCATGATCGTCGGCGCCACGGTGACGCTGACGATGAACCAGGCCTGCTGCAGGAACTCCTGCCACTGGAACGGCCACTTGAACGCCGCGCGCACGGTGTCGAGCGACATCGCGAAGAAGCGCCCGGGCTCGCGGAAGATGACGTTGACGGCGCCGTCGGCGACCGGGGCGAGGCGGCTGGGTCTCGTCTCGGGTTCGGTGCGCTCGGGGGCCTGCGTCATGAGTCCTCCTTCGTCGGAGGGCGTGACCACAGGGCCGTGTCTTCGATTCCCTCGCTTCGCTCGGTCATGAGTCCTCCTTCGTCGGAGGGCGTGACCACAGGGGCGCGTCTTTTGATTCCTTCGCTTCGCTCGGTCATGGGCGGCCACCTCCGGCGCTGCCGGCGACGGGGGTGCGCTCGGCGACGTACCGCGGCCACTCCTCCAGCCAGTTGCGGCCCTGGTCGTCGACGAACGAGCCCTCCGGCGGGGCGACGCCGTGGGCGCGCAGCCACTCGCCCGGTGCGCGCTGGGCCGCGCGCAGGCGGCCGTCGGCGGGCATGAGCTGCGGCGGGATGGGCGGCAGGACGCCGGGGTCGTGCCCCATGCGGGCCTCGGCCTCCAGCTCGGACACGTCCTTCTCCTCGGACATGCCGATGGGGCCGACCTTGCGGGCGTTGAGGAACTGCCGGACGACCGGCTCCTCACTCGACAGCAGCATCTCGCGCGGGCCGAACATCACCAGCTCGCGCCGGAACAGCAGGCCGATGTTGTCGGGAACGGTCCGGGCGGTGTTGATGTCGTGCGTGACGATGAGGAACGTCGCGTTGGTCTCGGCGTTGAGGTCGACGATGAGCTGGTTGAGGTAGGCCGTACGGACCGGGTCGAGACCGGAGTCGGGCTCGTCGCAGAGGATGATCTCGGGTTCGAGCACGAGGGCGCGGGCCAGCCCGGCGCGCTTGCGCATGCCGCCGGAGATCTCGCCGGGCAGCTTGCGCTCGGCCCCGAGCAGGCCGACCATCTCCATCTTCTCCATGACGATCTTCTTGATCGCCGACTCGCTCTTCCTCGTGTGCTCGCGCAGGGGGAAGGCGATGTTGTCGAAGAGGTTCATCGAGCCGAACAGCGCGCCGTCCTGGAACAGGACGCCGAACAGCTTGCGCGTCTCGTACAGGTCGTGTTCGCGGAGATGGGGCATGTCACGGTCGCCGATCCAGCAGTGACCGCGGTCGGGCTTGAGCAGCCCGACGAGCGTCTTGAGGAAGACCGACTTACCCGTACCGGAGGGCCCGAGCATCACCGAGATCTCTCCGGCGGGCAGGGTCAGCGTCACGTCCTCCCAGATGACCTGACGCCCGAAGGACTTGGTCAGACCATCGACTCTGATTTCGACGCCCACTCGTCACCTTTCGTCCGGCCGGGGGGTATCCGGTCCAACGAGCGAGTTACCGCTGAGTCACGGTGCCGTATGACGTAGCGCCACCGCAAGGTGGCGGCCGGTTCCGTGTAAAGCGTGCAACTACCGTAGTCGTCCCTTCCACCATTGGAAGGGGCCATGGCCGATACCGGTGTCACGGCGAGGGCCTCGTAAGCAGATCGTTACTGGATCCTTATGAGACTAGCGGTCCAACAAGCCCCTTGTGAAGGGTGTCTCAACGCGGAACGGCGACGCGTCCGCGGCGCGGATGAGAGGACGACCGGCGCCGTACGCCCGCACCGGCTCGACGCAAGTGACCGGCGCAAGAGACGCGGGCACGAGAAAGGGCGGCCACCCGTTTCCGGATGGCCGCCCCAAGGAGCGGTGAAGCAGACGACTACTTGACCGTCACGGTGGCGCCGGCCTTCTCCAGGGCCTCCTTGGCCTTGTCGGCCGTCTCCTTGTTGACCTTCTCCAGCAGCGGCTTCGGCGCGCCGTCGACCAGGTCCTTGGCCTCCTTCAGGCCCAGGCTCGTGAGGGCGCGGACCTCCTTGATGACCTGGATCTTCTTGTCGCCGGCGGCCTCGAGGACGACGTCGAACTCGTCCTTCTCCTCGGCGGCCTCGGCCGGGGCGCCCGGGGCGGCGGCACCGGGGGCGGCGACCGCGACGGGGGCGGCGGCCTTGACGTCGAAGGTGTCCTCGAACTGCTTCACGAACTCCGACAGCTCGAGAAGCGTCATCTCCTTGAACGCGTCGAGCAGCTCGTCGGTGCTGAGCTTCGCCATGATGTCTCCTGTCCTGTCGGCCCGGTCGCTGCCCGGGCCACGTACTCAAAGGTCTGTTACGACCGCGGGATCAACCCTCGTCGGACGCTGCGGCGGGCGCCTCGGCCGGCGCCTCACCCTCGCTCTCGCGCTTGGCCCGCAGGGCGTCGGCCAGCTGGGCGGCCTTGACCGGCAGGGCGTTGAAGGCGGCGGCGGCATTGCCCATGGACGCCTTCATCGCACCCGCGAGCTTCGCGAGCAGAACCTCGCGCGACTCGAGGGAGGCGAGCTTGGTGATCTCGTCGGGCGTCATCGGCTTGCCGTCGACGACACCACCCTTGATCACGAGATCCGGGTTGGCCTTGGAGAAGTCACGCAGGCCCTTGGCGGCCTCGACCACGTCACCGCGCACGAACGCGATCGCCGACGGACCCTGGAGCAGTTGCTCCAGCTCCTCGGCGACGCCGGCCTCGCGCGCCGCGATCTTGGTCAGCGTGTTCTTCACCACGGCGAACCGTGCGTTGTCTCCGAGGGACCGGCGCAGCTCGCTGAGCTGCGCCACGGTGAGCCCGCGGTACTCGGTCAGCACGGCGCCGCTCGAGCTCTCGAATGCAGATCGGAGCTCGGCGACGGCCGCCGTCTTGTCCGCTCTCGCCATGGCCCTCCTTCCAGATGTACGCCGGTGAGGAAGGCCCAGGAACAGGAAAGGCCCCGGCGCAGGCGCACGGGGCCGAACGCGACGGACGTCGCGGTCGAAAGCTCTCGTCATCACCTGCGCTGGCCACCCGCTGTGCGGGACCTTCGGCCACCCATGCGGGTGACGACCGGCGGTCTTCGGCAGACAAAAGAGTACGCGCCCGGAACCGGGAGTCCAAATCGATTCCCAGCGTAGGGAGGAAGCGGGCGTCCTTGGAGGCGGTGAACATCCGCACATCGTGCGCCGCCCGGAGGAGTTGACATCTCGCCGGAGAACCCCGGAAAACGACACGCGGCCGCCCGGAGGGAGATCCGGGCGACCGCGTGACTTCGCGAAGCCGGGCGTCAGCTGGGGACGTTCTGCCCGCCGCCCAGGAGGCCGGCCCCGTCCGCGACCTGGCTCTTCGGCGGAACCGTGACCGAGACCGGCACGTTGAAGGCCGTGTAGTTGAGGGTCATCTTCATGCCCACCTGGGCGTCGGACGGCGTCGCGATGGTGACCCTACGGGGCAACTGCCGCCCGTCGACCCACATATCAAAGTTGATCTTGTCGAAGCCGGCCTCGGCGAAGGACTTCTGCGCCTGAGCGCGCTGGTCGCCACTCAGCTTCGACATGGCGTCGGTCATGCTGTACGTGCCCTTGTAGTGGGTGGTCCGTACCCCACCGACCGTCTCCCGACCGATCTGGCGGACGTCCTTCGACGCGGTGAGCAGCTTGGTGTTCAGCGCCGGGTCGCCCTGGTCGCTCTGCTGCATCGACTGCAGATCGGCGCCGCTCTCCTTGTGCAGGTCGCTGCGCTTTATGCCGACCCACGGCTTTCCGGTCCTCGCCTGGAGCGCGGGCATCTTCATGTACAGCTTGTCGCCGGTCACGATCTCGGTGACGCGTGCCGTCCCCTGGCCGATCCCGCGCATCGTCATGACGAGCTTCATGGCCTTCGACGGCTTGAGCCGGCACGCCATGTTTCCCTTGAAGTCCACCTGCTGGCCGGACGCGCTCATCGCCACGGACATCGTCCCCCGGTACGACGTCACTCCGCTCGTCCGCTCCGACACCTTGGCCAGGACGTTCTGGGCGGCGGTCAGGTGGGCGGCACCGCTCGTCGGCTCGCCGCCGGACGCCTTGTCCTGGCTCGCGCCCTTGCAGGCGGTCAGCGACAGTGCGATCGCCAGGCCCGTCGCGGCCCCGGCCACGTATCGACCGGCCTTTGGTGTCATGGAACATCCTCTCCTGATCATGGCGCGACCCCCGGCAGGGACCACGCCAACATCAGACGTCGTACGCCCCAGAAAGGTTCACATTTCACCAGAAACTCCCCCGTCACATGAGTACGCGGCCACCCGGAGCACCGTCCGGGCGGCCGCGTGGCCCACTCAGCCGGGCGTCAGCCGGGGACGTTGGAGCCGGCGCCCTTGAGCTTGAGGCCGTCCACGACCTGGCTCTTGGCCGGGGCCTTGATCGAGACGGGCTTGTTGAAGTCGACGTAGTTCATCGCGGTGTCGAGCTTCAGCTTCGCCCCGGGCGGCGTGGTCAGCGTGATCTTGCGGGGCAGCTGCCGCCCGTCGATCCACAGGCTGAAGTTCAGCTTGTCGAGGCCGGCCTGGCTGAAGATCTTCTGGGCCTCTTCACGCTGTTCGGTGCCGAGCTTGGACAGCGCGTCGCTGAGCGCGAACGTGCCCTGGTAGTGCGTCGTGGAGACACCGCCGACCGTCTCCGTACCGACCTTGCGCACGTCCTTGGACGCGGTGAGCATCTTGGCGTTCAGCGCCGGGTCGGCCTGACGTCCCTGGCTCTGCAGGCCCTTGACGTCGACGCCGGTCGCCTTGCTCACCTCGGCGGTCGTGAAGCTCACCCACGGCTTGCCGGCCCGCTTGGCCAGGGCGGGGATCTTCAGGTAGATCGTGTCGCCGGTGAAGACCTCCTGGAACCCGTCGGTGGTCTTGCCCGAAGCGTTGATCGCGGGTACGTCGAGCTTCATCGCCGGGTCCGGCTTCAGCCGGAACGCCAGGTCGCCCTTGAGGTCGGCCTGCCGCCCGCTCACGACGCTGGAGGTCGACAGGGTCGCGCGGAACGACTTCAGGTCCGCGGTCTTGTCCGCGGCCTTCCCGAGAGCCTCCTGCGCCGCCGTGAGGTGCACGCCCGGCTTGCCGCTGCCCGGCTTGCCGCTGTCCGACGCGTCGCTGCCGCCCCCGTCCGTACGGCAGCCGGTGAGGGACACCGTCAGCGCCAGCCCGGCGGCGGCGCCTGCCACATATCGACTGGCCCTTGCTGTCATCGCGAGTTTCCTCCCAGGTTGACGGTCGGCCATTCCGGTGGCCCGCCTTCCGGCGTGTCGGTTCCGTACCTGAGCAAGGACCCTTTAAACGGAATGTCCCGTGACTTAGGTCACGGGACATTCCGTTTAAGCGACGAATACGCTGGTCAGCCGGACTATTAATGGATCTGGGAGCCCAAAGCGTTCTTGAGCTGGCTGCCGTCGGTCACCTCGCTCGCCGGAGGCGCGCTGACCGAGAACGACTTGTTGTAGTCGCTGAAGATCATGGTCGAGGACGCGTTGCCCTTGTCGGTCGTGACCTTGGTGACGAGCTTGCGCGGCAGGCTGTCCTTGCCCACCCACAGGTCGAACGTCACCTTGTTCGCGCCGGACCGCTGGTAGAACTGCTTGAACGCCTGCTGCGCCCGCGCGTCGAGCTGCCCGACCTGCTCCGGGGTGACCGTGCCCTCGTAGTGGGTGGTCTTCACGCCGTCGATGCTCTCGGTGCCGACCCGGCGGGCGTCCTTGGAGCCGGTGAAGATCTTCGTCTGCTCGGCCGGGTTGGCCCGCTTGACGATGCTGTCGAGGTTGACCCCCGCCTGCTTGCTCGCCTGGGAGATGGAGAACTTCACCCACGGCTTGCCGCCGGTGAACTGCGACAGCTGCTGCGGAACCTTGGCGTAGAAGGCGTCCCCGAGGAGGATGGCGCGCTCGCCGCCCGGCAGCGACTGGCCCTTCACGGTGGCCGAGTCGAGCGTGCCGGTGGCCTGGAGCTGCGGCTTGAGTCGGATCTGGATGGTGCCGTGCATCTTGGCCGCCGCCTCGCCGGTGCCGGCGGCCGTGACCGCGACCTTGTACGAGTCGACGGTGGCCGTCTTCTGCGACGCCAGGGCGATGGCCTGAGCCGCCGGGACCTGAGCGCTCTGCTTGTCGTCGCCGCTTCCCTGGCACGCGGTCAGGGAGACGATGAGCGCGGCTCCCGCCGCCGTCCCCAGGGCGTATCGACGAACCATTGGGTTCCTCCTGCGTCTCGCGTATGGCTACCGGACGCGGATCTCGGTCCGCGAACCGTTCTGTCTCCGGCCGATTACGAGTCTTGTCCCCAACGATTCGTAGGACATCCCCCACAGGGACCAAATGGTTTATCCCCGCATGCTCCCCAAGTCGTACGGCCGGGCGCCCCAAGGCCGATTCGCGGTCGCGGCGATCTCAAACGCGAAAAGGGGCGCCTCCCGATGGGAGACGCCCCTGACGTGCGGAATGTCAGCTCGCCGCGCCCTCGAGCTCCGCGGTGAGGTTGCGGGTCTGGCTCGGGTCGAGCGGGACGCCCGGTCCCATCGTGGTGCTCAGGGTGCCCTTCTTGATGTAGCGCCCCTTGGCGGCCGACGGCTTGAGCCGCAGGATCTCCTCCAGCGCCGCGGCGTAGTTCTCCACGAGCTGGCGCTCGTCGAAGGAGGACTTGCCGATGATGAAGTGGAGGTTGCCGTGCCGGTCGACGCGGAACTCGATCTTGCCGCCCTTGATCTCCGTGACCGCCTTGGCCACGTCGGTGGTGACGGTGCCGGTCTTGGGGTTCGGCATGAGACCGCGCGGGCCGAGCACGCGGCCGAGCCGACCGACCTTGCCCATCATGTCCGGGGTCGCGACGACCGCGTCGAAGTCCAGGAAACCGCCCTGGATCCGCTCGATCATGTCGTCCGTGCCGACGTAGTCGGCGCCGGCCTCACGGGCCTCGTCCGCCTTCGCGCCACCGGCGATGACCAGCACGCGCGCCGTCTTGCCGGTGCCGTGCGGCAGGTTGACGGTGCCGCGGACCATCTGGTCGGCCTTGCGCGGGTCGACGCCCAGCCGGAGCGCGACCTCGACGGTCGCGTCGAACTTGGTGGGCGAGGTCTGCTTGGCCAGCTTGACGGCCTCGGCCGGGCTGTACAGAGCGTCCTTGTCGATCTTGGCGTCGGCCTCGCGGTAGGCCTTGCTGCGCTTCATGTGCGTCTCCTTGCTGGAGTGCGTGGTACGGGCCGCGCGAGCCCTCCCACGGAAATGATGTGAGTTGAGGAGAATCAGTCGCCGACGTTGATGCCCATGGAACGGGCGGTGCCGGCGACGATCTTCTCGGCCTGCTCGAGGGAGCCGGCGTTCAGGTCGGGCATCTTGGTCTGGGCGATCTCCCGGAGCTGGTCGCGGGTGATGCTGCCGACCTTGTTCTTGTGCGGCTCGCCGCTGCCCTTCTCGACCCCGGCGGCCTTCTTGATGAGCTGGGCGGCCGGCGGCGTCTTGGTGATGAAGGTGAACGAGCGGTCCTCGTAGATGCTGATCTCTACGGGGATGACGTTGCCGCGCTGGGACTCCGTGGCAGCGTTGTACTGCTTGCAGAAGTCCATGATGTTGACGCCGTGCGGACCGAGGGCGGTACCGACGGGCGGCGCGGGGGTCGCCTGGCCGGCCTGCAGCTGGACCTTGACGATCGCGGCGAGTTTCTTCCTGGGAGGCATGCCTCACCCCTAGCGTTCCTGTGTGACTTCGGCCCCGACTCCCGCATTCGCGGGCAACACGGCGACTGGAACGTCGACCGCCGCGTTGGGGCCCTTACCTCCTCGGCAGGCGAGGACCCCGCTCTCGCGGGCTCCTCGCCGACGAGGAGTGGTCAGATCTTGGAGACCTGGTTGAACGACAGCTCGACCGGGGTCTCCCGACCGAAGATCGAAACCAGCACCTTGAGCTTCTGCGCCTCGGCGTTGATCTCGTTGACCGTCGCGGGCAGTGTGGCGAAGGGACCGTCCATGACGGTCACGGACTCGCCGACCTCGAAGTCGACGGTGGCCGTGGTCTTGGCGGTCTCCTTGGCCTTGACCTGCTCCTCCGGCTCGGGCGCCAGCAGGGTGGCGACCTCACTGAGGTGCAACGGCGACGGAGTGTTGGAAAGTCCTACGAAGCCCGTCACACCGGGCGTGTTGCGTACGGCGGCCCAGGACTCGTCGGTGAGGTCCATGCGGACCAGGATGTAGCCCGGCAGGACCTTCTCGCTGACCTTCTGGCGCTTGCCGCCCTTGACCTCGGTGACCTCGTGCTGCGGCACCTCGACCTGGAAGATGAAGTCCTCCATGTTGAGCGACTGGGTGCGCTGCTCGATGTTGGTCTTGACGCGGTTTTCATATCCCGCGTACGAGTGAACGACGTACCACTCGCCCGGCAGGCGCCGCAGCTGCGTCATGAAGTCGCCGACCGGGTCGGACGACTCCTCCGGAGACTCGTCCGCCGTCGTCTCGGCGGTGGCGTCATCGGCCGAGGCGCCTTCCGGCGTCTCGGCGGACTCCGCGGCGACGTCTTCAGCCTCGGTCGTAGCCGCCGTCTCCACGGACTCGGCCTCCTTGACGGCCTCGTCGTGGAGCTCAGGGGACTCGGACACGATCACTCTTTCTCTCGATACGTAATGTCTTGCCGGATGTGACGCGTGATCAGCCGAGTCAGCCGAACGCCTTCAGGGTCAGCCACGAGAACAGGTTGTCCAGACCGAACACGATCGCCAGCACAATGATCACAAAGATCAGCGAAACGGTCGTGTACGTGACAAGCTCGTGGCGCGTCGGCCAGATGACCTTGCGAAGCTCGGCGACCACCTGGCGGTAGAACAGCAGAGGAGAAGTCCGCTTCCGGCGCGGCTTCTTCTCCTTGTCCTTGGTCGCGGCGTCGCCGCGCGTGTCAGTCGCCATCGATGTCGACGCATCCCCTCGTCGGTCGTGTCGCAAACTCCGCTGTGGGCGTGCGCATCACTACGTCCGCATACTTCAGGTTAGTCGCGAACCGCAATCCGCAGGGCAGGAGGGACTCGAACCCCCAACCACCGGTTTTGGAGACCGGGACTCTGGCCAATTGAGCTACTGCCCTTCGCAGTGGCACCGCATCCAGGGCGTGTCAGAGCCCTGAGCGACGTCACTAAGTGCTGCAGTCTACGTGTCAAACCACCTCCGCGTCGAACCAAACGCCGCAGCGCGCCCGGTTCGGCTCCGGACTCAGCCTATATCCGGCTGAGATCTCCCCGCGCCGTCTGCGACGATAGGCACTATGAGCACTCGAATCTCCGCCCGGATCGCCGCGATCTCCGAATCCGCGACACTCGCCGTGGACGCCAAGGCGAAGGCGCTGAAGGCCGCGGGGCGCCCGGTCATCGGATTCGGCGCCGGCGAGCCGGACTTCCCGACACCCGACTACATCGTCGAGGCCGCCGTCGAGGCGTGCCGTACGCCCCGCTTCCACAAGTACACGCCCGCGGGCGGGCTGCCCGAGCTCAAGGCCGCGGTCGCGGAGAAGACCAAGCGCGACTCCGGCTACGAGGCCGACGCGTCCCAGGTGCTCATCACCAACGGCGGCAAGCAGGCGGTGTACGAGGCGTTCGCCGCGCTGCTCGACCCGGGCGATGAGGTGCTGGTCCCCACCCCGTACTGGACGACGTACCCCGAGTCGATCAAGCTGGCCGGCGGCGTGCCGGTCGACGTGGTCGCCGACGAGACCACCGGCTACCTCGTGACCGTGGAGCAGCTTGAGGCGGCCCGTACGGACCGTACGAAGGTCCTGCTGTTCGTCTCCCCGTCCAACCCGACCGGCGCGGTCTACAGCCGCGAGCAGGTCGCCGAGATCGGCCGCTGGGCGGCCGAGCACGGCCTGTGGGTGATCACGGACGAGATCTACGAGCACCTCGTGTACGGCGGCGCGGAGTTCTCCTCGATGCCCGTGGTCGTGCCCGAGCTGGCCGACCGCACCCTGATCCTCAACGGCGTGGCCAAGACGTACGCCATGACCGGCTGGCGGGTCGGCTGGATGATCGGCCCCAAGGACGTCGTGAAGGCCGCCACGAACCTCCAGTCCCACGCGACGTCCAACGTCGCGAACGTCTCCCAGGCCGCGGCGCTCGCGGCGGTGAGCGGCGACCTGACGGCCGTCGCACGGATGCGCGAGGCGTTCGACCGGCGCCGGCAGACCATCGTCCGGATGCTCAACGACATCCCCGGCGTGGTGTGCCCCGAGCCGCAGGGCGCCTTCTACGCCTACCCGTCGGTCAAGCAGCTGCTGGGCAAGGAGATCCGCGGCAAGCGCCCGCAGACGTCCGTGGAGCTGGCGGCGGTGATCCTGGAGGAGGCCGAGGTGGCGGTGGTGCCGGGTGAGGCGTTCGGCACGCCGGGCTACTTCCGCCTGTCCTACGCCCTCAGCGACGAGGACCTCGCCGAGGGCGTGGGCCGCGTGGGCAAGCTGCTCGCCGAGGCCCACTGAGCGCGGCCCTCGGAGCCGTACGTGAGAAGAGGCCGTCCCGTCGTCGAACGACGGGACGGCCTCTTCTTGTGAGTGCCGGGACGCATGGGGTGGAGGGCGGCGCGTCCCGGCTCCCCTCAGGTGACGTTCACCCCTTCGGCGATACGCGTCATGCTGCCGCCGAGCGACGGGCTGACACCGACCCAGACACCCAGGCCGTGCCGTTCGATCCACATGATCTGGCTGGGCACCGCCGGGCCGTCCGTGCGCAGACCCGGATGGCCGTGCACGCGGAACGCCTTGGCCACCGGCGGCGCCAGCCCCAGGTCCGACGGATTCTTGAGCCCGCCGTCGCGGATGAGGCGCACCTCGATCCAGCCGCCGGAACCGCTCCAACGGCAGGTCTTGGTCTCCTTCGCCCCCGTGTGCGTGCTCGTGCACGGCTTGGCGGTGAGGCCGTGGGGCAGGTACGTGAGCAGCGCCCTGACCGCGCCCAGGCCGGGGTCCTGGGCGCCGGACGGGCGCTTCGGCCTTCCCGCCGGGTGTGAACCCTTCGATCCGGCACCAGGTGAGCCCGAGCGGGCGTCCACCGAGGGTGTCGGCGACGCGGACAGCGTGCGGGTCGTCTGCTGCCCGTGCCTCCGGCCGTCCGGACCGTCCGCACCGACGGTCTGCGGGCGGATCGTGTGGTAGGCCGGGATCATCCCGGCCGCGACGATCACCCCGGCGGCACCGACGGCGAACGCCGTGCGGCGTCGTACCGTCCGGTGATGGCGGCGCCTGGCGTCCGCGGCCAGCGTCTCCGGCGCGGACACCTCCGTGACATGGTCCGCCATGGCCTGCCGCAGCTCATTCTCCAGATCCATGGTTCACCCCCTTGATACCGCCGTGTGGGCGGATGAGCCCATCCGCTCACGCAACCGCGCGAGCCCCCGCGCGGCCTGACTCTTGACCGTGCCGACCGAACATCCGAGCATCTTCGCCGTGTCGGCCTCTGACATGTCCTCCCAGTAGCGGAGGACGAGCACCGCTCGCTGGCGCGGACCGAGACGGCGCAACTCGTCGATGAGGACGCCCCGGAGCTCGACCGTGGCCGTCTCCGACGCCGAGGGGACCTCTGGCGGGCTCGGCATGTGCACCTCACGCAGAACCCGCCATCGTCTCGCCCGGCTCACCGTCAGGTTCACGAGGATGCGGCGGACGTACGGCTCCGGATCGGCCTCGGTACTGATCTTGTTCCAGTGCCGGTAGGCCTTTTCCAGCGCCGTCTGGAGGATGTCCTCCGCGTCGGACCGCGCCCCGCACAGCAGACTCGCTGTGCGGAGCAACGCGGTACCCCGCTCCGCCACGAACTTGACGAATGACTCGTCATCTCGACGCGCCAATGTGCTCCGTCCGGTGAACGCCACATCGAATGCCGACCGGTCGCGGGTGGCCCTCCGCGCCGGGGCCACCCGCGCCATGCTCACTCCGCGTGAAGCTGGGAGGCGATGCCCGGCAGCAGCGCGGCCGTCGCCGGGTTGCTGCCCGTGATCCGGACGGCGTAGCCATTGTCATCGAGCCACAGCATGCCCTCGTGGGTCGGCGTCTGCCATGCGTTCCCGCCACTCACCGAGACGAACTGGCCGGGCATCTTCAGCTCCTGCGCCAGCTCGGCCAGGGTGACCTGCGGCGGGGTCTTGATGCGGTCCACCGTGATGGAGCCGGGCAGCGAGCCGACGAGCTGCTGGGTCCAGACGCACGCCGCGCGGCTCTGGATGGTGATGCTGTGCGCGTGGACGACGCCGAACCTCGCGCCGTTCGGCAGCGTGAACTGCTTGGCCTTGGCCTGCTCGTTCTTGATCACCGCCGGGACCTTGTCGCAGGAGACGGCGTCCGGCAGCGACGGGGCGGCCGGCACCTTCGGCGGGGTCGCGGTCTCGGCCTTCTCGCCGGCAGCGTCGCAGGTGGGCAGCTTGCTCACCGGCAGCTTGGCGAGCTCCTCGGCCGGGAGCACCTTCGGGGCCTTGCCCGGCACCGCGGGAAGGGTCACCGGGGTCTTGGGCGCCTTGGCGGCCAGGGCCTCGATCTGCTTCTCGACCTTCGCCCTGGCGGCGGCGAGGGCCTTGCTGCCCTTCGGGAGGTTCGGCACGCAGGTGGGCACCGAGGGCACGGACGGAGTGGTGGGCGTCTTCACCTCGGGGGCGTGCTTGGCGATGTCCTTGACGGCCGCCGGGGCGCTCGGGGCGGGGCTGCTGTTCCCGACGGTCGCCCACGTGACACCACCCGCGGCGACGGCGCCGGCCGTCGTGGTCACCAGCAGAGCTACCTTGAGCGTCTTCATTGAGTCATGCCCTTTCAGCCTGTGTTGGTTCAGCCTGTGTTGCTCTCGCGCCCCTCATATACGCGTGAGTCCCACGGGGGGTTGCACGCCTCTCCAAAACTTTTTTCAGGCGATCCTCGGCATGGCCCGGACGGGCGGTTCTTGGGGGAGGTGGCATGCGAGGGGAGGGCCATGCGGTTATATCTCCGCATGGAGGCCCGTCCGATCGCCGCACTGCCGAAGACCCACCTACACGTGCACTTCACCGGCTCGATGCGGCACGCCACGCTCGTGGATCTCGCCCGCCGGCACAACGTGCACCTGCCCGACGCCCTGGTGGAGGAGTGGCCTCCCCGCCTGCACGCGACGGACGAACGCGGCTGGTTCCGGTTCCAGCGGCTCTACGACATCGCCCGTTCGGTGCTCCGCGACGAGGAGGACGTACGCCGGCTGGTGCGCGAGACGGCCGAGGACGAGGCCGCGGAGGGCTCGGGCTGGCTGGAGATCCAGGTGGATCCGAGCGGGTACGCCGCGCGGTTCGATGGGCTCACGGCCTTCACCGAGCTGGTCCTGGACGCCGTACGGGTGGCCTCCTCGGCCACCGGCGTGGGCATCGGGGTGATCATCGCGGCGAACCGTACGCGCCATCCCCTCGACGCGCGGACGCTGGCGCGCCTCGCGGTCCAGTACGCCGGGCGCGGCGTCGTCGGGTTCGGGCTGTCCAACGACGAGCGGCGCGGCCGGGCATACGACTTCGACGCGGCGTTCCGCATCGCCAAGCGGGGCGGTCTGCTGTCGGCGCCGCACGGCGGGGAGCTGCTGGGCCCGTCGAGCGTACGGGCGTGCCTGGACGCCCTGGGGGCCGACCGGATCGGCCACGGGGTCCGCTCGGCCGACGATCCGTCGCTGCTCGCCGCGCTGGCGGAGCGCGGCGTGACCCTGGAGGTGTGCCCGTCGTCCAACGTCGGGCTGGGGGTGTTCGCCGCGCCGCCGGACGTCCCGGTGCGGAAGATCTTCGACGCGGGAGTGCCGATCGCCCTGGGCGCGGACGACCCACTGCTGTTCGGGTCGCGCCTGACGCGGCAGTACGAGCTGGCGCGCGAGGTGCACGGCTTCACGGACACGGAGCTGGCCGAACTGGCACGCTGCTCGATCCGGGGCTCCGCCGCGCCGTCCGACGCCCAGAAGCGCCTTCTCGACGACGTGGACACGTGGCTGCGCACACCCCCGGGATCGAGCTGACGGATCATCAGCATGGGCCGGCCAGGTCGCCGCGCCTGGTCACCTGGACCTCACCACCTGTCGGAAAAGTGCCTTCTTGGCAGCTCAATCGTGGTCTCTTACGGTTCTGTGGTCACCATTAGTAACCAAGTGGAGAGGCTTATGCTGCGCGAGTCAGCCGTGGATCACTTCGTGATCACAGGCGCACGCGTCTTCGATGGCGAGGACCTCCTTGGGGTCGTCGACGTCGAAGTCGCAGACGGCACGATCGTGAGCGTCGCGGGCAGGCGTCCCGACGGAGTCGAGCTGATCGATGGCACCGGTGCCACGTTGTTGCCCGGCCTGTTCGACGCTCACACGCATACCGACGCGGAGTCACTCCGCCAGGCCCTGACGTTCGGGATCACCACCGAGCTCGACATGCTCTCGATGCCGGAGCGAATGATCCCGCTGCGCCGCCAGGTCGCCGAGTCGACCGACCTCGCCGACGTGCGCTCCCCGTCCATCGGGCTCACACCTGCGGACGGACACCCGCATCAGCTCCGGAAAGGGGAAGGGGACCCACCGTGGCCGACGGCCACGCGCGTGGACGAGATCCCGGCGTTCGTTGAGGCCAGGATCGCCGAGGGCGCCGACTACCTCAAGGTGCTGGTGGAGGATGGCCACGTGTTCGGCTCGTCCCTGCCCGCCCTCGCTCCCGAACTGGTCGCGGCGACCGTTCGCGAGGGCCACGACCGCGACAAGATCGTCCTCGCGCACGCCATGACCATCGAGACGGCCGATCAGGTCCTCGACGCCGGCGTCGACGGATTCACTCATCTCTTCTTCGATCGGCCGCATACCGACGAGCTGATCGAGAAGATCGCCGCCGCCGGCACCTTCGTGGTCCCCACACTGACGGTGATCGCGTCGATCACCGGCGAGCCCGCCGGTGAGGAGCTCTCCAAGGATCCGCGGGTCACCCCGAAGCTGACGCCGGCATGGCTCGACAACCTGTCCGGCGCGATGGCGACAAGCCCACACGAGAACTTCGGTTACGCGCTCGAGGCGCTCGCAGCGCTTCGGCGAGCCGGCGTCGACATTCTCGCGGGCACGGATGCCGCGCATCTCGGCGCACCGGGAATGGCCCACGGCGCCAGCCTCCACGACGAACTGCGACTCCTGGTGATGGGAGGCTTCACGCCGATGGAGGCCCTGCGGGCGGCGACCTCCGTTCCCGCGCGTAGGTTCGGCCTTGATGACCGCGGCCGAATCAAGCCCGGGCTCCGAGCCGACCTCACGCTTGTCGCCGGTGACCCGACCGTCACCATCGGCGACACGCTCTCCGTCCAGCGCGTCTGGCGCGGAGGGACACAGGCGTCCCTGGCGCCGGCCGGTGGTCAGGTACGGGCTGTTCCCGGCACCCGGCTGAGGGCGCCGGTGCGGTCGGGGCCGTAGTGCTCGATCTCGGCGTCCAGGTCGAGCGGGAGCGTGCGCATCTCCGTGTCGTCGCCCAGGAGCTCGTGCGGCACCAGCCAGGAGACTTCGAACTCCAGGCCGTCCGGGTCCTTGGCGTACAGCGCCTTCGTCGACCCGTGGTCGCTGGCTCCGACCAGGGCGCCCGCCTCGGCGAGGCGGTCGCGGTGCTCGCGCAGGTCGGCGAGTGTCGGGACCTCCCAGGCCAGGTGGTACAGGCCGACGGCCGAGCGGCCGGCGGGTGACGGTGCGGCGGCTTCGCCGACGCCGAACAGGCCCAGGTCGTGGTCGTTGTCGGAGTCCGGCGCCCGCAGGAAGACGGCGTTCGGCAGGCTCACGATCTCTCGGAAGCCCAGCACCTCACGGTAGAACGCGGCGCTGCGCTGCGCGTCGCGTACATACAGGACGGCGTGGTTCAAACCCCGGATCGGCATGACCACTGGAACGCCGGGTTCACCGGCGCGATTCCCGTCTCCGGGCGGGTATTTGAGGGTTCAACAACCTTGCGTCAGAGCTCGACGCCCACGAAGACCGGCTCGTTGACCAGGGTCACGCCGAACACCGCGTGTACCCCGTCGCGGACCTCGCGGGCGAGGGCCAGCAGGTCCGCCGTACGGGCGCCGTCCGGGTTGGTCAGGGCCAGGGTGTGCTTGGTCGAGATGCGCACCGGGCCGCGGGCGTGCCCCTTGCCGAAGCCGGCCTTGTCGATGAGCCAGGCGGCCGAGGTCTTCACGTGCCCGTCGGCCTCCGGGTAGCGCGGGAACGTCGCGTCCGGGCCGAGCCGGTCGGCGACCCGGCGTTCCAGCGCGGCCACCTGCTCGGGACCGAGGATCGGGTTGGTGAAGAACGACCCGGCGCTGCGCGTGTCGGGGTCGGTGGCGTCCAGGACCATGCCCTTGCCGCGGCGCAGCGCCAGCACGGCCTCGCGGGCGTCCTTGAGGGGTACCCGGTCGCCGGCGGACACGTCCAGGCGGCGGGCCAGTTCGGCGTAGCGGATCGGCGTGGACAGGTCCGCCGGCTCCAGCGCGAACGTCACCTCCAGCACGACGTGACGGCGGGAGCGCTTGAAGGCGCTGGTGCGGTAGCCGAACCCGCAGGCCTCCCGGTCGAGGGTGACGACCCCGCCGCGCTCGCGGTCGTACGCGCGGACGGAGACGATCGTCTCGCTGACGTCCTGGCCGTACGCGCCGACGTTCTGGATGGGCGTCGCGCCGAGGCGGCCCGGGATGCCGGACAGGCACTCGACCCCGGCGAGCCCCTCGTCCACGCAACGGGCGACGAACGGCTCCCACTCCTCCCCTGCCTGCGCGCGGACCAGCACGCCGCCGCCCGGGGACGGGTCGATCGTCACGCCGCGGGTGGCGACGTGGACGACCGTGCCGGGGAAGCCCTCGTCGGCGACGACGAGGTTGCTGCCGCCGCCGAGGACGAGGAGTGGCTCACCGGCCTCGTCGGCGTCGCGGACGGCGCCGATCAGCTCGTCGTCGGTCGTGGCCTCGACGAAGCGGCGCGCCGGGCCGCCGAGGCGCAGCGTGGTGTAGCCGGAGAGGTTCACCCGCTCGCAGAGGACGGCCATCAGGCCAGGCGCACCGTTGCTTTGGCGCGGGTGAGGACCTTCTCACCGGCCGAACGGGCGGTCAGCGCGACCACGACGGTGTTGTCGTCGCGCTTCTCCTCGATCTTGCCGGAGATCACGATCTCGGCGCCCTCGTCGTCGGGGACGACGACCATCGAGGAGAACCGGACGCCGTAGTCGATCACCGCGCCCGGGTCGCCGGCCCAGTCGGTGACGAACCGGCCGCCCTCGGCCATGGTGTACATGCCGTGCGCGATGACGTCGGGCAGGCCGACGGACCTGGCGAACTTCTCGTTCCAGTGGATGGGGTTGAAGTCACCGGACGCGCCGGCGTACCTGACCAGGTCGAGCCGCTTGACCGGATAGGTGCGCTCCGGGATCTCCTGGCCGACCTCGACCTCGTCGTACTTCACCGTGGCGGTCATGTGCTCTAGGCCCCCCGCTCGATCAGGACGTTGTGCGACGTGCAGATGGGCTCGCCCTCGACCGTCATGACGACGGTCTGGACCTCGAGGCGCTCGTTGCGGCCGATCGAGCGGATGCCGGAGATCGTCGACTCGGTCACCACCACGTCGCCGGCCCGCAGCGGACGCTGGTACTCGAAGCGCTGCTCGCCGTGGACCACCATCGCGAAGTTCAGGCCCAGCTCGGGGTCGAGCAGCGCGTCGGTGCCGAGCGTGATCACGATCGGGAAGGTGGGCGGCGCGATCACGTCGGGGTGGCCCGCGGCCTTGGCGGCGTCGCGGTCACGGTAGATCGGGTTCGGGTCGCCGATCGCGTCGGCGAACTCCCTGATCTTCACGCGGGAGACCTCGTACGGCTCCGACTTCGGGAACGCGTGCCCGATGAAGTCGCGGTTCAGCGCCATGCAGTACATCCCTTCGAGCCGAGTGCGCACCGCCACCGGTCCCGGCCGGTGCCGATGGGGCGACCGTAACAGAACGTGGTTCAGCCCGCCCCGGCAGATCGCCGGGACGGGCCGGATGAGTTTCGGTGATGCCCGAAGGCGCTACTCAGCGGGTCTCGCGGTGCGCCTGGTGCTTGCGGCAGTTCGGGCAGTACTTCTTCAGCTCCAGGCGGTCCGGGTCGTTGCGCCGGTTCTTCCGCGTGATGTAGTTGCGGTGCTTGCACTCCTGGCAGGCCAGCGTGATCTTTGGCCGTACGTCGGTGGCAGCCACGAGGGAGTGCCTTCCTTCCAAGGGACAGTGAACTGACAACCCTCACCGGACCGCTCACGTGTGCGGGCGATCGGTGAGGTAGTAGCGGAGGCCGGACTTGAACCGGCGACACAGCGATTATGAGCCGCTTGCTCTGCCTGACTGAGCTACTCCGCCACGAACAAATCCGGGAGGACCGGGGACAGAATACAGGATTCCCCGCCCGCACCCGGAACAGCCGACATCACACTCTTGGAGTGAATATCGGCTGGTGGAGCCCCCTTACGGAATCGAACCGTAGACCTTCTCCTTACCATGGAGACGCTCTGCCGACTGAGCTAAGGGGGCGTGCGGCCTTCCGCGCTCCGTAACCATACACGGTCTGCGTCGGCGACACGAAATCGATAACCCGTGGCTCAGCGGACCAGGGCACGGGCGATGACGATCTGCTGGATCTGGCTGGTGCCCTCATAGATGCGGAAGAGGCGGACGTCGCGGTAGAGACGCTCGACGGCCACGCCGCGCATGTAGCCCATCCCGCCGAAGACCTGCACGGCGCGGTCGGCGATCCGCCCGGCCATCTCCGAGCAGAAGTACTTCGCGCACGAGGGGCCCATGCGGCGGTCCTCGCCCGAGTCGTACGCCTCGGCGGCCTGAAGGACCATCGCGCGGCCCGCGTACAGCTCGGTCTGGGAGTCGGCGAGCAGGCCCTGGATGAGCTGGTGGTCGGCGATCCGCCGCCCGCCCTGCCTGCGCTCCTTGGCGTACGCGACGGTCTCGTCGAGGAGCCTCTGGCTCAGCCCGACACAGACGGCGGCGATGTGCAGGCGGCCGTGGGAGAGCGAGGTCATCGCGGTACGGAACCCGGTGCCCTCCTCGCCGACCATGGCCGACGCCGGGACGCGTACGCCGTCGAAGAAGACCTCGGCGGTGTGGGCGCCGCGCTGCCCCATCTTCTGGTCCGGCCGCCCCACGGTGAGGCCCTCGGCGCCCGCCTCGACGATGAAGGTCGAGATGCCGTGACCTCCCTCACCCCCGGTGCGGGCGAACACCATGAACACGTCGGCTTCGGGCGCGTTCGTGATGAACCGCTTGCTGCCGTCGATGACGTAGTGGTCGCCGTCCCTGCGGGCCGTCGTGGTCAGCGTGCTGGGGTCGGAGCCGGCCTCGGCCTCGGTCAGCGCGAACGCGCCGATCGCCGTACCGGCCGCGAGCCGCGGGAGCCACCGTTCCTTCTGCTCATCGGTCCCGGCCTTGACGATCACCTGCCCGGCGATGCCGTTGCTCGTGCCGAACATCGACCGGAAGGCCGGGCCGGTGTAGCCGAGTTCGAACGCGAGCCGCACCTCCTCGCTCATCGACAGGCCCAGCCCGCCGTACGCCTCCGGGAGGGCGTAGCCGAACAGGCCCATGTCGGCGGAGGCCTGGCGGATGTCGTCCGGGATCCGGTCGGTCTCCTCGATCTCCTCCTCGCGCGGAACCACCTTCTCGCGCACGAAGGAACGGACCGCGTCGAGCACATCCGCGAAGTCCTGGGCGTCCATGAGGCCTCCGGCTGACCGAATCGGATTCCGAAATTATGTCTGGACTCTACCCAGTCGTCCCTTCCTCGCGCAGGGGCCGGAACAATGGACGGTCATGGAGCTCACCCAGGTACGACTGATCGTGTCCGACTTCAAGGCCTGCTTTCGCTTCTACCGGGACGTCCTCGGGCTGAAGCCGCAGTTCGACGACGACTCCGGGCCGTACGCGAAGTTCAGCCCGGACGAGGGCCCGGCCGCGATCGCGCTGCACGACCGGGCCTCGCTGGCGGAGGCGGTGCCCGGCCTCGCGGCGGCCGCCGGGGACCGGGCGCTCGTCGTGCTGAAGGTCGACGACGTCGACCGGTACGCCGCCTCGCTCTCCGAGCGCGGGGTCACGCTGCTCGCGGAGCCGTCGGTGATGTGGGAACGGCTCCGGGTCGCGTACCTGCGCGACCCGGAGGGCAACCTGATCGAACTCCAGCAGTGGCTCGCCGGCCGCTGACCTACTCCCGTACGCCGCTCTCCAGCGTCGGATAGTCGGTGTAACCGCGGTGATCGCCGCCGTAGAAGGTCGCCCGGTCGGCCTCGTTGTACGGCCCGCCGGCCCTGATGCGCGCGGGCAGGTCCGGGTTGGCCAGCCAGAGCTGGGCGAACGCGATCGCGTCGGCGACGCCCTCGCGGAGGGCCTCCACGCCGTGTTCGGGCCGGGCCGAGGAGGACAGCGCCTCCGGCGTCGGGTGCGGGTTGAGGATCAGCGCGCCCGGCCACTCGGCGCGCAGCGTCCGCGTGAGCGCGCGGTCGCCCAGCTCCATCACGTGCAGGTACGCCAGGCCCAGCGGGGCCAGTTCGCGCAGCAGGGCGCGGTAGAGCTCCTCGGAGTCGCTCTCGCTGACGCCGTTGGCCGTACCGCCCGGCGAGACGCGCAGGCCGACGCGCTCGGGCCCGATTGCGTCGGCGACCGCCCGCACGACCTCGACCGCGAAGCGGATCCGGTTGGGGATCGAGCCCCCGTACGCGTCGGTACGCCGGTTGCTCCCGTCGGCGAGGAACTGCTGGATCAGGTAGCCGTTGGCGCCGTGCAGCTCCACCCCGTCGAACCCGGCCTCGACGGCGTTGCGCGCCGCGGCCGCGAAGTCCTCGACCGTACGGGCGATGTCCTCGATGGTCAGCTCCCGCGGCGTCGGGTGGTCGAGCAGGCCGTCCGGGGTGAACAGCTTCTCGCCCGAGGGGATCGGCGACGGCCCGACCGGCAGCGCGTCGTCGGGATAGAGGTACGGGTGCCCGACCCGCCCGCCGTGCATGATCTGGGCGAAGATGCGGCCGCCCCGGGCGTGCACGGCCTCGGTCACCGCCCGCCACGCCTCCGTCTGGGCCGCGTCGTGCAGTCCCGGGGTCCAGATGTAGCCCTGGCCGATCACGCTCGGCTGGATCCCCTCGGTGATGATCAGTCCGGCGTCGGCGCGCTGCGCGTAGTACTCCACGGTCAGGTCGTTCACCCTGCCCGCGTCGACGACACGGCTGCGGGTCATCGGAGACATCACCAGGCGGTTCCGCAGGTCCAGCTTGCCGATCTTCACCGGCTCGAACAGCTCGTTCATGGCTTCCTCACGCTTGATGTCCCAGTCGTTCTGGCTGGTCACGAACGTACGGACGGCCGGGTACGGGCCGAATCCGTAAGGTTTCGGGATTCGGGCCCGTAATTTGGATGCCGTGCTTCACGGGCGTGACATCGAGCTGGCGCGGCTCTCTCAGCTGATCACCGAGGCTCGCGTCGACGGGCGCAGCGGCGCGGTGGTGCTGCGCGGCGAGGCGGGCATCGGCAAGTCGGCGCTGCTCGAATGGGCCGCGGAGGAGGCGACGCACGCCGCGCCGGAGGCGGGCGGCGACATGCGGGTGCTGCGGGTCACCGGCTTCGAGGCCGAGCGCGACATCGCGTTCGCCGGCCTCCTGCAGTTGCTGTGGCCGATCCGCGACCGGATCGACGGCCTGCCGCACGCGCAGGCCGCCGCCCTACGCGGCGCCCTCGGCGCGAACGACCGGCCCGCGGATGACGTCCCGGCCGGTGTGGGTGGCGTGGAGCAGAACCGCTTCGCCTGTGGGCTGGCCGTGCTGACGCTTCTGGCCGAGCTCGCCGAGGACGGGCCCGTGCTGTGCCTGGTCGACGACGCCCAGTGGCTCGACGCGGCGACCGCGGAGGCGTTGCTGTTCGCCGCCCGCCGGCTCGCCGCCGAAGGTGTGGTGATGCTGTTCGCCGCGCGTGAGGACGGCTTCGCCGGCCCGGGTCTGCCCGAGACGCCGCTGTCCCGGCTGACCGACGCCGACGCCGAGCGCCTGCTGGCCGAGCAGCGGGACGGCCTGCCCCCGGACCTGCGTACGCGGGTCGTCCGCGAGTCCGAGGGCAATCCGCTGGCGCTGCTGGAGTTCGGCTCCGCGCGGCGTACACCCGCGATCCTGACGCCGCTGCCGCTGGCCGAACGAGTCGCCGCCGCGTTCCGCGCGCGCATCGCCGGCCTCCCTGAGAAGAGCCGGCTCATGCTGCTCCTCGCGGCGGCCGAGGGGCGCGGGCACATGCCCACGCTGCTCGCCGCCGCGGCCACGTTCGGCGTCGGCCTCACCGACCTGGAGGAGGCCGAGCGCGCCCGGCTGGTCGAGGTCACGGGCGCCTCGATCCGGTTCCGGCATCCACTGATCCGGTCCGCGACGTACCACGGCGCCGTGGCCGCCCAGCGGATGACCGTGCACCGGGCGCTCGCCGACGCGTCCGAGGACCCCGACTGCCGCGTACGGCACCTCGCCACGGTGACGTTGTCGCCGGACGAGGGCGTCGCCGCCGAATTGCAGGACGCGGCCGAACGCGCGCAGCGCCGCGCCGGGTTCGGCCCCGCGGCCACGCTCTACCGCCAGGCGGCGGACCTCTCCCCGGACCGCGCCATCCGGGCGCGGCGTCTCGGCGCGGCGGCGGACGCGGTGTTCCGGGCGGGCCGTCCCGCCGCCGCCGACGAACTCGCGACGCAGGCGGAGAAGCTCACCGACGCCCCGGACGAGCGGGCCCGCCTCGCCCGGATCCGCGCGGCCGTGGAGTCCGAGCGCGGCGATCCCGCGGCGGCGGCCCGGCTGCTCGTCGAGTACGCCGCGCACGCGACGCCCGCGGACGCCGTCGCCATGTTGCGTACGGGCGCCACGTACGCGTGGACCGCGGGCGACGCCGCGACGATCGGCCGCGCGGCCGGCCTGCTGGGCGCGTCGGGTCGCGACGACGCCGCCGTACGGGGCCTGGACCGCCTCGCCGACGGCGACTACGCGGCCGGGCTGCCTCTCCTTGCCCAGGCCGTACGGGACGGCCGCGCGACGGCGCCGGCCACCACGGACGACCGGGTCCACGCGGTCCAATGGAGCCTGGTCCTCGGCGACGACACCGCCGCGCTCGACCTGGCCACCGCCGAGGTCGCGCACCGGCGCCGCGAGGGGCTCCTCGGCGGGCTGCCGAACGTGCTGGAGGCGCTCGCGCAGGCGCAGGTCGCGGCCGGGGCGCACCGCGACGCCGAGGCCACCGCGCAGGAGGCGATCACGATCGCCCGCGACATCGGCATGGAGGGGCGCGAGAGCCGGATCGGCACGGTGCGGGCGCGGATCGCGGCGATCGAGGGCGACGAGGAGCGCCTGTGGACGCTGATCGGGGATGCGGCGCCGTCCGCCGGCGGGCCCGCGGACATCGCGCTGGCCCTGCTCGACCTGGGACTGGGCCGGTACGAGGCGGCACTGCACCGGCTGGACGAGGTCGCACAGGGGCCCTGGCGGCACTCCGCGGTCGCGATGGCCGCCGCCGCGGACCAGGTCGAGGCAGCGGTACGGGCCGGACGGCCGGAACGGGCGCGCGAGGCGTTCCGGCGGCTGGACGCATGGGCGGACGCCGGTGGGCCGCCGTGGGCGCGCGCCGTCGCACTCCGCAGCCGGGCCCTCCTGCACGACACCGACGCGGACGCCGAGTCGGCGTTCGCGTCGGCCGTACGGCTGCACGAGGAGGACGGCGGGCGGCCGTTCGAGCGGGCGCGCACCGAACTGCTCCACGGCGAGTGGCTGCGCCGCGTACGGCGCCGGAGTGACGCCCGCGGCCCCCTGCGTTCGGCCGCCCAGCTCTTCGACCGCCTGAAGGCCGCACCCTGGGCCGAACGGGCACGCTCGGAGCTGCGCGCCACCGGCGAGACCGGCTCCGCCGTCCCGTCACATCAGCAGGCCACGGCGGCCGATCCGCTCGACCGGCTGACGCCGCAGGAGCTCCAGGTCGTACGGCTCGCCGCGGAGGGGAACAGCAGCCGTGAGATCGCCGCGCAGCTGTTCCTCAGCCCGCGCACGGTCGAGTACCACCTCTACAAGGCCTATCCCAAGCTGGGCGTCTCGTCCCGCCGGCAGCTGGCCCGCCTCGACCTGGAGACCACGGCCGCGCGCGTGTGATGACACGGCCGCACCGAGACCGGAGCAGGCGGCTCGCGGGGCGGGAGGTCGGGTGGCCGCTCGCTCCGCTTTGCGATGATGCGGGCATGCCTCCCCTGATCACCGCCCCCTCGGATGACTCCGACATTCCCGCCTTCTGGCGGTCGCTGGGGCTCCCCGGCCTGATCGACGTGCACACGCACTTCATGCCCGAGAACGTGCTGCGGAAGGTACGGGCGTACTTCGACCGCTTCACCGAGGCGGGGCTGTCGTGGTCGGCGCGGTACCGGTCGGATGAGGCCGACCGGCTCCGCCTGCTGCGCTCCTTCGGCGTACGGCGGTTCACGGCGCTGCTGTACCCGCACCGCCCCGGCATGGCGGAGTGGCTCAACGGCTGGGGCGCCGAGTTCGCCGACCGTACGCCCGACGCCCTGCGTACGGCGACGTTCCACGCCGAGCCGTCCGCGGCGCGTTACGTGAAGGAGGCGCTCGCCTCGGGCACACGGGTGTTCAAGGCGCACGTCCAGGTGGGCGGGTACGACCCGCGCGATCCGCTGCTGGAGCCGGTGTGGGGGCAGCTGGCGGAGGCGGGCGTGCCGGTCGTCGTGCACTGCGGGTCGGGGCCGGAGCCGGGCGGCCACACCGGACCGGCGATCTTCGGCGAGGTCCTCGCCCGGCATCCGCGGCTGGTGCCGATCATCGCGCACATGGGGATGCCGGAGTATGAGGAGTTCCTGTCGCTGGCGGAACGCTTCCCCGGGGTCCACCTGGACACGACGATGGCGTTCACCGGCTTCACGGAACGGCTACGGCCGTGGCCGTCGTCGCTGACGCCGCGCCTGACCGACCTGGGGGACCGCATCCTGCTGGGCACGGACTTCCCGAACATCCCGTACGCGTACGCGGAGCAGCTGGCCGCTCTCGTACGGCTGGACCTGGGCGACGACTGGCTGCGCGCGGTGTGCCACGACAACGCCGCCCGCCTGTTCGAGGTGCCCGCGCCGTCGGGCGAGCCGCTGACCGGCACCTGACGGACGACGCACGAGCCAAGAAGAAGGCGCCGCCGGGTGAACCGGCGGCGCCCTGGTCACGGCGTACATGCGACGTTCGCGGGTGGGTCCCCTTCCCCCAAAGAGGGCCCACCCGCGAACATTCGCTTTCCTGGGCTTTGGACGGGTACAGATCCAGGGCCCGGGAAACCGGCCCTCGCATCGCCTCCCCCATGAATCCCCCCGAATTCACAGGCGACGCGTCAGGCCTCCGTGGTGGTCTCAGGTTGTACCAACACGCTACGTGGAGGCCTGTGCCCCGGCGTCCGTCCCGGGATGACACTTGGCCGTACACCCTCGGGTGACCGGCCGCGTGCCCGTGCTTCCCGCCGATGACGCGTCGTTCTCGCTACGCCGACTTCCAGGCGTAGCCGATGGGACCGTCCGAGTGCCAGCCCTGCTTCACGAGGGAGGCGACCTCGCTGTGCCGGACGACCCGCCAGCGGCTGTTGTTGGCCACGCGCCACAGCAGCGTCTTGCCGGTCTTGCTCTTGGAGGCGTAGCCCATGATGCCTTCGTTGACGAAGTTGCCGGAGGAGACGAGCTTGTTCCGCTCGGAGGCGGAGATGGTGATCAGGTAGGAGGAGAAGGGCTTGTACCGCAGCCGGTAAAGCGTTATCGAGCCCTTGAACGGCTTGCTCGACAGATAGCCCAGACTATGGCTGACCCGGGTGAACTTGTACCGCGACGCGGCGCTGTTCGCCTCGTTCGCACTGAGCGTGTAGAAGTAGCCCTTGTCGCCGGCGGTGCGGAATTCGTTGATCTTGTACAAGGACTTCGCCGCGGTCCTGGCCTGAGCCGACGGCGCTTTGTCGGCGGGCTTCGCGGCGCTCGGCGCGGCCGGCCGGGCGGCCTTGCCGGCGGTGCTTTCCTGCGTGGACGGCGACTGGGGAGAGTTCTCGACTCCGGCCGGCTTCGCGGCGGCGCGAGTCCCGGCGGACTGGTGCGTCGACGATCCACATGCTGCCAGTGTCATTCCCGCAGCCGCGATGACGACAACGGTCGCGACGGGACGGCTGAACATTCTCACCTCGTTTTTCCCTGCCATTTCGCTGGATGGTCGGCAGTCATCGTAGGGAAACTCCGCGACCATCCGGCCACACTTCATGTTTGTCTGAAATAAATGCCGCCGACCGTCGCGTCATGCACCCGATCGGCGACGAAAGATCCGACGCGGCCGCCGTTATCCGGGTTCCCCGGTGACGTTGTTCGATTTCCGATGTCCCGCCGACCGGCGCCGCGTACTCCAGCCTGCACTACTGCGGGGATACAGGCCGCTGGAGCGCGTTTGTGCAGGTCGCGGGAGCGACTCGGACCCTGCCGCGATGGTGCGATGTTCTCGCCCACCAACCCGCCGTCCCCGAAGGGTCCGACCGATGAGCACGCCCACGATGCCGTCCCCAACCGCCCACCGTGCCGAGCCTCGCAGCCCCGTGGCCGCTTCTCGCGGTCCCGTCGGAGCGGTCCGGCGGCACCCGCTGGTCGCGTTCTTCGTCCTGGCCTACGCGGCGAGCTGGCTGGCCTGGCTGCCGTACGTCCTGTCCGGCGACGGACTCGGCGTGCTGAACTTCCGCTTCCCCAAGGCGCTCGGTGACAGCCAGATCCCCGGCGTCCTGCCGGGGGCGTACGTCGGACCGCTCGGCGCCGCCCTCGTGGTCTCGGCGATCACCGGCGGACGGGACGGACTGCGCCGCTGGCGGCAGCGGCTGTTCCGGATGCGGGTCGGCGGCTGGTACTGGTACCCGATCGTGCTGATCGGCGTCCCGGTGCTGCTCGTGGGCGGCACGATGGCGCTGCCCGGCGCCGCGGAGAGCCTCCGCGTCCCCTCCCTCGCCGTCGCCGCCGCGTACCTGCCCATGCTCGCCGTCCAGGTGCTGACCACCGGCCTGGCCGAGGAGCCCGGCTGGCGCGACTTCGCCCTCCCGCTGATCCAGCGTCGCCACGGCGCCGCCCTCGGCACCCTGATCCTCGGCGTGGTCTGGGCCGGCTGGCACCTGCCGCTGTTCTTCACGAGCTGGTCGCTCGCCGGCAAGCGGCCCGAGACCGCCCACTGGTGGATCACGGTCGGCACGTTCTTCCTCATGGCCGTCGCGATCAGCTACCTGATCACCTGGGTGTTCAACCACACCCGCGAGAGCCTGCCGGTCGCGCTGCTGCTGCACGCGAGCAACAACGCGGTCGCCAGCCTGGTCCTGCCGGAGCTGTTCGCCGACACCCACGAGTCGTGGATGCTCACCGCCGGCGTCATCGGCTACGGCACCGTCGCGGTCGTCCTCCTCATCGTCACCCGTGGCCGCCTCGGCTACCGCGGCCCACGCGACTGACGCCGCCGAGCGGAACGGCCCCCACCGGTCTCGCCGGTGGGGGCCGTCGCGTGCGCACGGTGCCTGACCCCTCACGCACCGGCGGTGCGGTCGATCGTGTCCACGAGAATCCGCCGCGCCTTGGCGAGTTCGTCCGCGCGGCAATTGATCATCGATGCCCACAGCCACGTCCACGACCCGGTCGCCGACCACGTCGCGCTGCTGGACGAGGCCGGAGTGGACCGTGCGGTGCTGTTCATGACCCGGCCCCATCCGGAGCGCGCGACCGATCTGGTGTCGCTGCGCCGGGAGATGGCGATCCTGGCCGCTCGTCCGCACGGACGGGGCGACCACGCCGACGCCTATCAGGCCGTGGGCGCGGAACTGGACGCCGCCCTGAGGGCATGTACGCGACCGGGTTCTCGGCGCGACCGCCGCCACCCTGCCCGGCCTGTCCTGACCCGCGCCGCCTCCGCTCGGCCGGCGTCCGGCTCGATGATCACGCGAGAGCCGGAGCCCCGCGGAATCTCGTCGACATACCGAGCGATCGTGGCCCCAACATGACCATAAAAAGAAATACGATGGCTGTCGACTCTATTGTTAATCGACGATCGCAGCAATTTCCTTTTACATTATAGCAAGAAGGGGCCACAATTGTCCACTTGCGAGATCGAGCGCGAACAGAATTACGTCGCGATGCTTTATCGGCGCGTCGACGAGCTGCGAGAACGGATGACGGAACGGCTGGCCGGCGTGCTGCGGGAGACCGGCGGCACCAGGCAGGCGCTGGTCGAACGGGAGTCCGCGGTCGCGCGGTACGCCGAGCGGGTGGCGAAGTTCGACGCGGCCGAGAAGGGGCTGTGCTTCGGCCGGCTCGATCGGCGCGACGAGCGGTTCTACATCGGGCGGATCGGAGTCCTCGACGAGCAGGGCGAGCCGCTGCTGATCGACTGGCGCGCCCCGGCCGCGCGCCCGTTCTACGTGGCCACGGCCGCCGCGCCGGACGGTGTACGGCGCCGGCGCCACATCACCACGCGGAACCGCCGGGTGGTGGGCCTGGACGACGAGGTCCTGGACGGCGACGCCGACGGCGAGGAGGGACTGATCGGGGAGGCCGCACTGCTGGCGGCGGTCAACGCCGGGCGTACCGGCCGGATGCGGGACATCGTGGAGACTCTGCAGGCCGAGCAGGATGAGATCATCCGCTCCGGCCCGCGCGGAGTGCTGGTCGTGCAGGGCGGGCCGGGCACCGGGAAGACGGCCGTCGCGCTGCACCGCGCCGCGTACCTTCTCTACACCCACCGGCGCCTGGCGGAGCGCGGCGTGCTCGTCGTGGGGCCGAACGCCACCTTCCTGCGGTACATCGGCCAGGTGCTGCCCGGCCTCGGTGAGACCAGCGTGCTGCTGTCGACGGTCGGCGGGCTGTTCCCCGGGGTCACGGCCGACCGCACCGAACCACCCGCGACCGCCGAGATCAAGGGCAGGGCGATCATGGCCGACGTGGTGGCGGCGGCCGTACGGGATCGGCAGGCCCCGCCCCGCGGCCCCGTCGAGATCGCGTACGGCGACGAGACGCTACGGATCGAGGAGGAGGACTACCGGCGCGCCGCGCGGGCGGCGCTGAACGGTCCGGTGCCTCACAACCAGGCCCGGCGGATCTTCGTACGGCGGATGCTCGACCTGCTCACCCGGCAGGTCGCCGAGCGCCTTGAGGCCATCACGCTCGACGACGACGGCCGTCCGCTCGACGGGGGCGACGGGCACGGCGCGCTCAGCCGGGCGGACGTACGGGCCCTGCTCGCGGCCGGGTACCCCCAGGAGCTCCTCGACGCCGATCCCGTCGCCGAGGACGACGGACGGCCGCTCCTGGACGAGGACGACCTGGCGCAGCTGCGCGGCGAACTCGCCGCCGCCCCGGGCGTACGGGCCGCGCTCGACGAGCTGTGGCCCGGCCTGACGCCGCAGCGGCTGCTGTCCGATCTGTTCGCCGACCCGGCGCGGCTCGCCTCGGCCGCGCCCGGCCTCACCGACGCGGAGCGTGCGCCGCTGCTGCGCGCGCCGGGCGGCGGCTGGACCCCCGCGGACGTTCCGCTGCTGGACGAGGCGGCCGAGTGGCTCGGCGCGGACGACCGGGAGGCACGGGCGCAGGCGGCCTCCCGGGCGCGGGCGGCGGCCGAGCGCCGCGAACAGATCGCATACGCGCAGGGCGTGCTGGACATCACGGTCGGCTCGCGGTCCAGCGATCTGGAGGAGGGCGAGGATCCGGAGATCCTCACCGCCGCCGACCTGCTGGGCGCCGAAGAACTGGCCGAGCGGCAGGAGACGGTGACCCACCGCACCATCGCCGAGCGGGCCGCCGCCGACCGTACCTGGGCGTTCGGGCATGTGATCGTGGATGAGGCGCAGGAGCTGTCCGCGATGGCCTGGCGGCTGCTCATGCGGCGCTGCCCGAGCCGCTCGATGACGATCGTGGGTGACGTGGCGCAGACCGGCGACGCGGCCGGCACCTCCTCGTGGGAACGGGTCCTGCGCCCCCACGCGGGCGACCGGTGGCGCCTCGCCCGGCTGACCGTCAACTACCGGACCCCGGCCGAGATCATGGCCGCCGCCGCGGACGTGCTCGCCGCCCTCGACCCCGCCCTGGAGCCGCCCCGGTCCGTACGGGAGACGGGCGTACCGCCCTGGCGGCTCGCCACCACCCCCGACGGCCTTCCGCGGGCCCTGGCCGAGCACGCCGCGCGGGAGGCGGCGCGCCTGGAGGAGGGCCGCCTGGCCGTGATCGTCCCGGAGAGCCGGCTGGCGGAACTGTCCGCGGCCGTCACCGCCGAGGTCCCCGGCGCTGCGTACGGCGCCGACCCCGACCTGGAGCGCCCGGTGGTCGTGCTGAGCGTCCGGCAGGCGAAGGGGCTGGAGTTCGACTCGGTCCTCATCGCCGACCCCGCGGCGATCCTGACCGACTCGCCGCGCGGCCGGAACGACCTGTACGTGGCCCTCACCCGGGCGACCCAGCGCCTCGGCGTCCTCCACCCGGGGCCGCCCCCGGCCGAACTCGCCGGAATCCCGAGCCGTTGAACAATTCGTTGACAACGGATCGTTTACTTCCTAGCGTGAGCGCATGACCGATGATCCGTTCGTGGCTCCCGATCCGGCCGACGCCCGCGCCGAGCGCAGATACCTGGCGCTGACGAGGATCACCGCGCGGCACGCGCGCGGTGACCTCAGGCAACGCTGGGAGCAGTCCCAGATGCCCATGGGCCCGCTGGACGCCTTGCGCCAGGTCGTCGACGTCGCGGGAGGTGGGCTGGCGCTTCGGGAGGGCGAGCCCGGCGCGGACGTCGACGACCTCGCCGCGGCCCTGACCCTGGTCCACTCGGCGCGAGCGGAGGTGGACGACCTGGAGATCGGGCTACTGGAGATGGCGCGGGGACGAGGCATGACCTGGCAGCAGATCGCCTTCTCCATGGGGTTGGGCTCGGCCCAGGCGGCCCGCCAGCGGCACCAGCGCCTGGCCGCCCGTACGGACGCCGAGCCGGACTGATCGGCTCACCCCTGGGCAGCGACGCCTCAGGTGAGTTCCAGGCCCCCGTCGATGGTGAGGATCTGACCGGTGAGCCAGGTCGTGGCCGGGTCGGCCAGACGCACGATCCACGCGGCGACCTCACCGGGTTCGCCGCGGCGGCCGAGCGGGATACGGCCGGCCTCGTCCTGTTTGACCTCTTCGACGGTCGTCTCGGACAGGCCGGCGGCGGCCAGGGCCTCGCTCTCGGTCGGCCCGGGAGCCAGGGCGTTGACGCGGACGCCGTCGGCGGCCAACTCCAGCGCCCAGCTGCGGGTGAGCTGCTCCAGGGCGGCCTTTGACGCGGCGTAGTGGGCGGCTCCGGGGAGGGGCCGGTGGCCGTACGTGCTGGAGACGTTGACGATCGACCCCTTGGTCCGGCGCAGGTGGGGCAGGGCGGCGCGGGCGAACATGCTCGGCGCGGTGACGTTGAGGTCGAACAGGCCGGCGACCCCGTCGGCCGTGGTCTCGGCCAGCGGCATCAGCTTGGTGGCGCCGGCGCTGTTGACCAGCACGTCCAGGCGCCCCCAGCGGCCGGTGGCGGCGTCGATCACCTCGGCGGGCGCGCCCGGGGCGCACACGTCGGCCGGGTGCACGACGATGCCGGGGTGTCCCGCGGCGGTTTCGGCCAGGGCGCCCTTGCGGCGCCCGACCCCGAGTACGAGGGCGCCGGCGCGGGCGAAGGCACGGGCGGTGGCACGGCCGATGCCCGATCCGGCGCCGGTGACGATGACGACCTTGCCGCTGAAGTCTTCATGAAACTGGACAGTCACGCACTTGCCTTTGTTCGTTACTCGTCGAATCCTGCCCCGGGGCGGAGGGTTTCCCCCCGGTCACCAGGTAAGACAGGGTAGTTCCAGGAGCTGTGACAGCCCCATCGGCCGGACGGGCCGAATCCCGAGCCGTCGTACCTGTCACAGAAGAGCTCATCGTCTGGTCATTACTGGCAGATCGGGCCGTCGATCGGCTCGGACGTCCAGAAGCCAGGCGTGCGTCCTGCGGTGCACGCCACCCCCGGCAGGTCACGGCGGAAGCGCCGACCTGCCAGGCGCGCACGCCCCACCGTCCCTCCGTGCGCGCCATCCCTGGCGGGCCGCGGTGCCCACCTCCCGGCCTCCCGCCGCGGCCCGCCAGGTGCCCGCGCCCTCGGTGCGCTGCCGTGGCCTGTCTCCGTTCCGCCTGACCGCCCTCGGTAGGCTGGAGGACAAGCGACGAGCGGTAAACGGACGGTAGTCGGGCGGCGGTGCATGCGCACAGAACAGCCAGGAAACGGCGGCGGTCTTGACGAAGCGGCCTCGACGTTCTTGGAGGTGCGCCCGCGCCTCTTCGGCATCGCCTACCGCATGCTCGGCAGCGTGGCGGAGGCCGAGGACATCCTCCAGGAGGTCTGGCTGCGCTGGCAGAAGACCGACCGTAGCGCGGTGATCGACCCGTCGGCGTTCCTGGCGCGCACGACCACCCGCCTGGCCATCAACGTGGCGCAGTCCGCCAGAGTACGCCGCGAGACCTACGTCGGCCCCTGGCTGCCCGAACCCGTCGACACGAGTGCCGACCCCGCGGTCGGAGCCGAACGCGGAGAGGCGGTCGAACTCGCCGTCCTGCTCCTGCTGGAGAAGCTGAACCCCACCGAGCGCGCGGCCTACGTCCTCCGCGAGGCCTTCGACTACCCGTACGGCGAGATCGCCGACATCCTGCAGGTCAGCGCCGTCAACACCCGCCAGATCGTCAGCCGCGCCCGCAAACGCCTGTCCGCCGAGCGACGCGAGCCCGTCGACTCGGCCGAGCACCGGCGGCTCCTTGAGGTGTTCCTCGCCGCGGCCCGGGCGGGCGACGTCGCCGCCCTCGAGGAGCTGTTCGCCGCGGACGTCGTCAGCTACACCGACGGCAACGGCATGAGAGGGGCCGCGAAGTTCCCGGTCGTCGGCCACACCCGCGTGGCGAAGTTCATCGTCGCCTTCGGGCCGCGCTTCTGGCCCGGGACGCACCTGGAATGGGTGGACGCCAACGGGAACCCCGGCGTCCTGGTCTCCCGCGACGGCACCGACGTCGCTCTGCTGAGCATCGAGGCTCTGCCCGAGGGCATCCGTACGCTCATGTGGGTGCTGAACCCGGCGAAACTGGAGGCCTTCGCGCGCTCGCGCTCCCCCCGGGAGTGACCGCCGTACGGCCGCTCGGCGGCCCGCTCCGGTCCGCTGAAACCGTCAGTGCCAGCGCCTGGTGTCCCGGTCATGTTCCTCGGACCGCGTCGGTGCCGACGTGAGGCGGAGCTACGACTCGGCGACGATGATGTAGAAGGTCACGGCCGCGAGGAACGGCCCGCGGGCGAGGTGGTCCAGCCAGCGTCGTGCCTCCTCGGCTGTGAGGTAGTCGGCGGCCACGGCCCGCTGGGTGGTGCGCTCCAGGCCGAGCACCTTGTCGGCGGCCTGGACGTCCCGGAACACCGGGGTCACCGGGATGACCGTGGGCACGGAGAACCCGGCCTCGGTCGCCAGCCGGGCGAGCTGCCGGCCGATCCTCGCGTTCCGGATCACCTTGTCGGTGACGTGGCGGGTGTAGGCGCTCGAAAGCCGGCTGTCGGGGTGATCGATGGCCAGGGTGTCCCAGTCGGGTTCGCCCATGACCAGCCGCCCGCTCGGCCGCAGCACCCGGTGTATCTGGATCAGCGCCTGGAGGGGATCGTCCACGTGTTGCAGCACCCGGTCGGTACGGGCCCGGTCGACGGTGCCGTCCGCCAGCGGCAGGTCATGGACGTCGCCGAGCCGGACGTCTACGGCGGAAAAGTCGGCGGTACGCTCCCGCGCGGCGTCGACCATCCCCTCGTCGCGGTCGACGCCGATCACCGCTCCGGCCGGGGTGACCCTCTCGGCGAGAGATTCGAGGTCGGTGCCCGGACCGCAGCCGACGTCCAGCACCGTCTGCCCGGCGCGGACGTCGAGTTCCTCGAGCATGCGCCGCTTGTAGGAGCGGCCCAGATCGGTCCTGGCGAGCCGGTCGAGGTAGGAGACGTTGTCCGGCTTGGTGGTTTCGAATGCCGATGAGGTCACAGACCTCAGTGAACCAGCCACGCGCCCGCTCAGGGCCGTGGTCGTGAGACGTTGACAGGAGCAGATGGCGTGGGCGTGTTGTTCGATTACTTCCGGGCACCCGACGGTGAGACGGCACTTCGGCTGCTCGACGAGGGTGACGGCGTGCCGAGAGGCCCGGCGAGCATCGGCGCGGGCGTGGATGCCCTGGACCGCGAAGGGCAGGCCGGCCTTCGGGGAGCGCCGAGGGCCGGCCGGACTCACCCTTCCTGAACCCGTCGTTGTCTACCGTCTGCGCATGAGCAAATGGCCTCGGCGGAACCTCTCGTCCTCGCCAGGCTCGCGCAGCATCCGGCCGACCTCCACGAAATCCGCCTCGCGCGCCAGTGCGGCGAGGTCGTCGATCGGCCACCGGTAGGCCGGCGTCACCTTGTGATCGAACATCGTCACCGGCTCGCCCTCGGACTCGAAGAAGCCGAGCAGGAGATGACCGCCTGGAGCCAGCACCCGGCGGAACTCGGCGAAGTACGACGGCACCTCCGCCGGAGGGGTGTGGATGATCGAGTACCAGGACAGAATGCCGCTCAGCTCGCCGTCGGCCTGGTCGAGGGCGTCCATCGAGCCGACCTCGAAGCGCAACTCGGGGTAGGCGGCGCGGGCGTAGTCGATCATCTTCGGCGACAGGTCGACGCCGAAGGCGTCCAGGCCCAGGTCCCGCAGGTGCGCCGTCGTCTGGCCGGGCCCACAGCCGAGTTCGGCGACGGACCCACCGCCGTCGGCCTGCACGAACGCGGCGAACGCGGCGAGAATTGAGCGGTCCAGCGGCAGGTCGTTCAGCGCCTCTCGGACGAACTCGGCGTAGCGGACCACGTTGGCGTCGTAGGCCTCTGCGGTCGCACTCAGGTAGGCAGATGATTCGATCACGGCGGACGACTCTATGCCCTCTATGCCCGGACTCGGGTCCGGACACGGTCGGGCCGCTCGGCCGGATGGCGATACGACGCCGCCGCCTCCAGGGCGTCGTACCCTCCGAATCAGACGGCAGCCCGAGCATCGGGAGGACGCGATGAAACACCGGCACCCCATGTTCGCTCGCTACTACGCCCGCGCCAGCCTCGCGCTGGAACGCGGCGTCGCAGCGCACCGCGCGGCGCTCCTGAACGGGCTGTCCGGCAGAGTGATCGAAGTGGGCGCCGGCAACGGCCTCAACTTCCGCCACTACCCCGACGCGGTCACCGAGGTCGTCGCCGTCGAACCCGAGCCGCACCTGCGTTCCATCGCCGAGAGCTCGGCCGGCCAGAGCACCGTCCCGGTCACGATCGTCGACGGCCTGGCCGACCATCTCCCCGCCGCCGACGGCTCATGCGACGCCGCGATCGCCTGCCTCGTCCTGTGCACCGTCCCCGATCAGGACATCGCGCTCGCCGAGATCCGCCGTGTCCTGAGGCCCGGGGGCGAGCTGCGCTTCTTCGAGCACGTCCGCGCGGCAACACCCGCGCGGCGCGTCCTGCAGAAGACCCTCGACGCCACCATCTGGCCCTGGTTCGGCGGCGGCTGCCACTGCGGTCGCGACACCCGTACGGCGATCGAACGCGCCGGGTTCGTCATCGACCGCATCGAGCGGCTCACCACCGCCGACAGCCGGATACCGTTCCCCAGCACACCGCAGATCCTCGGCACCGCCATCCGGCCCTGACGGTGTGCCGGGCTGAAGGAAGTCCAGTGACGAACACACTCGTCCTGTGGGACATCGATCGGACGCTGCTCGACTCTGGTGGAGTCGGCGGCGAGGTCTTCCGTGACGCGTTCGCCAAGGTCACCGGCCGTACGATCGACAGAATGGCCGATGCCGTCGGCCGGACCGAGCCGGTCATCTTCCGGGAGACCCTCGCCTTGTACGACCTCGACGATCCGGACGACCTCTTTCCCCGATTCGTTCGGGCTCAGGCCGAGGGATACCGCGACCGGGTGCAGGAGATGCGCCGTCGCGGCCGGGCGCTCCCCGGTGCGCGAGAAGCACTCGAATTACTCGCGGGCCTCGATGGAGTCGTTCAAACGGTTCTTACCGGGAACCCTCGTTCTTCGGCCGAAACGAAGCTGGAGGCCTTCCAGCTCGCCGGTCGTCTGGACCTGGAGAGCGGGGCGTACGGAACAGACGACCCCGTCCGCTCCAACCTGGTCGCGATCGCCCAGCTCCGAGCCGGCAGACGTCATGGCCGACGGTTCGACAGGGCGACGACCATCGTGATCGGCGACACGACACGTGACGTCGAGGCGGCGCTGACGGGTGGCGCCCGAATCATCGCGGTCGCGTCCGGGAGGGCGACCGCCCAGGACCTGCGCGATGCCGGCGCGCCCATCGTGCTCACGAGCCTCGAAGACACGGCGACGTTGACGCGCGGCATCATCGCTTCGTGATCCCGGCTATAACGGTGAAGTGCCCCGTCTTCCCACTCTCGTCGTCGTCAGCGGCCCTCCCGGGGCGGGCAAGACCACTCTCGCCCACGCGATCGCGCGGACCGTAGGGTGCCCGGCGATCTGCCGGGACGAGATCAAGGAAGGCATGGTGCATGCCACCCCTGGGTTCGTGGCGGGTCCGGGCGACGAGTTGAGCAGGCGGACGCTGCCGACATTCTTCGGGGTGCTGAATCTGCTGTTGAGCGCCGGCGTGACGGTGGTGGCGGAAGCGGCATTTCAGGACCGGCTGTGGCGGCCGGGGCTCGAACCGCTCAGTGGCCTCGCACGCATCCGCATCGTGCACTGCCTGGTCGACGCGGACGTCGCACTGTCGCGTCGGCTACGGCGCTGGGAGGAGGACCCACTGCGCCGGTCACACGAGAACTCCCGCCCCGAGGACACGGCGGTACGGGCGCAGCGTCACGACGCGTTCGATCGAGTATCGGTGGACGCCCCCTGGATCGAGGTCGACACGACGGACGGCTATTCCCCCGGCCTCGACAAGATCGTGGCATTCGTCAACGGCGCCTGAGACCAGGCACCGGCCGGGCCGTCGCCCGTACGACCTACGCCGCGCCGCCTGGTCGGTTATCGGGTGCCATTGCGCCAGTGCTCAGCCGTCATTCGCCACAGGACATGCGGCCGCAGCGGGTGATCTTCATCCAGCAGGGGGTGGTCGAAGTTGTCCGCGGGGTCGTTGGTCATGCCGATGCGCTTCATCACCATCTGGGAGCGCAGGTTGGTGTGGCTCGTGAATGAGACGACCTCGGCGAGTTCGACGTCGTCGAAGGCGAAGGCGAGCGCCCGGCGGGCAGCCTCGGTGGCATAGCCGTGGCCCCAACTGGACCGGCTCAGGCGCCACCCGACCTCCACCGCCGGAGTGAAGTGCGCGTTGAACCCCGGCACCGACAGGCCGGTGAACCCGATGAACTGCCCGGTCTCGGCGACCTCCAGAGCCCAGAGCCCGAACCCGTACTCGTCGAAGCGGGTCTCGATCCGGTCGATCAACGCGTCGCTCTCATACCGCGTGAGCGTGGCCGGAAAGTGTTCCATGACCTCGGGATCGGCGTTCATGGCGGCGAAAGGCTCCCGATCGCCGTCTCGCCAACGCCGGAGCACCAGTCGTTCGGTCTTCAGTATCGATGTTTCAGCCACCCGAGTGACCGTACAAGATGGCCCTGGCCTCAGCGCCGAGAAATCCTGACGCCCCGCCCGCGCGGGGTCCGCTTCTGGCCGGTCAGGACCGTACGTAGCGCCGGAACATGATTCCCGAGGCGAAGGTGCGGTGCTCGACCAGGCGCAGCCGCAGCTTCTCCCCCACGGGCAGGTACGGCTTGCCACCCCCGACGATCACGGGGAACGCGTACACCCAGAACTCGTCGATCAGGTCCAGCAGGGAGGTGGCCAGCTCGGGGCCGCCGAGCTGGAGGACGCCGTCGATCTCCCGCTTGAGTCGCGTCACCACGGACACGGCGTCCTTGCGACGGACGATCGTGACCCCTTCGGAGACGGTCTGAAGGGTGTCGGAGAAGGCGTACCGCGGCGTCTCCTTGTAGAGCTGGGCGAACTCCCGCTCGACGGCCGGGGCCCCCTCTTTGCCGAGGTCCCGCGTCCAGGGCTTTTCCATCGCCTCATACAGCCGCCGCCCGAACAGGAACGCCGCGGTCCGGCGGACATGGTCGTTCGCCGCCTGCTGAAAGTCCTCGCCCGGGTCCATGAAGTCCATGCCGCCGTCGGGATCCTCGATGTAGCCGTCGATCGAGGTGTTCATCCAGTAGATGACCTTGCCCATGAAGCTCCTCCTTGGTCGTGGTGGCCGTCCAGAGTGCAGACTCGACGGAGCGCCAGAACTCGTCGCAGGCAGGGCGACCGAACGGCGCCTTTCTGTAGGGAGCGGAGCCGTTGCGGGCCGAAGGTGAGGGTGGAGCGCAGCATCCGGGCACCGGCTGGGTCATGTGAACACGTCCTGCCGTCGTGTGCTGCGGCCAGCGGACCGTCAGCCGCTGGTGCGTCCATGGTCAGCGGGCGCGGACAGAGTGCTGGTCATCGGGACAGACACCTGACGGAGGTTCGATCATGAACGGCATCAGCGTCACCGCGACCCGCGGCGAACTCTACATCGACGGCCGCCGGCTGTCCTACCTGGACTTCGGTGGACGGGGCCGGCCGCTGCTGGCCCTGCACGGCCACCTGTACGAGGGCCGGACCTGGGCACAGCTGGCCGAGGCGCTGGCGCCGCAGTGGCGGGTCATCGCACCCGACCAGCGCGGGCACGGCGACTCCGACCGGGCCGCCTCGTACACCCGCGACGACTACGTCGCCGACGCGATCGCCCTCCTGGACCACCTCGGGATCGGGCAGGCCGTGACGCTCGGCCACTCCGGCGGCGGCATCACCGCCTTCCAGATCGCCGCCCGGCATCCCGGGCGCGTGTCGGCCATCGTGAACGTCGAGGGCCCGGTCCGCGATCTCGACGACGGCCCGAGCGCACTGTCGTTCGTCCAGTCGATGCCCTACACCGCCTCGGACCGGCAGGCACTCCTGGACGCCATCGGCCCGCTGGCCCCGGTGCTCGGCGACAAGCTACGCCCCACCGCCGACGGCGGCTGGCGTCTGCCCTTCCACCCGCAAGACACCATCACCTCGGAGGAGGGAACGCACGGCGACCACTGGGCCGACTGGACCTCCACCGAGTGCCCCGCCCTGTTCGTGCTGGCCCGCAGCAGCCAGGTCATCACGCCGGAGGAAGGCCGACAGATCGTCGCCCGCCGCGCCAACACCCGACTCGCCGAACTCGACGGCGACCACTTCGCCCACACCACCGACCCGGACGGCTTCGCCGCCGCCGTCAAGGACTTCCTGGACACCCTCGCCTGACCGCCCGCGGGGATCGGCAGGCCCCTGCCGATCCCCGCGACGCGACCGTGCCCAGGGATGTGGTCTGGACCCGCCTCGAAATAGAAGAAACTTCCGGAGTACCTCGGCGCGTACGCAGCGCTCGAGTCACCATGCGCGCGACGGCGACCGCCGCTACCGCAGCGCTGACCGGCAGTGCCGAGGCAAAGGCGCCGCGTACGTCTATTGAGTAGGTGGCAGAGGTTCGGGCGCGCGGTGTTTGGCCGCTCGCATAATCGCAAGGTAGATCGGCTGGGCGGCAGAGGCCAGCGGTACCTCCGCCGGCTTTTAATGAACGCCGTTTCCCCACGGCTCCAGTCGTGGAGAAACGGCCGGGTGATCGGCTAGTTGGCGTAGCGGCGCTCGCAGGCCGTGTGGACGGCGGTCGCGTCGTCAAGGCAGACCCAGACGTATGCGGCGCCGCCGACAACGTCAGCGGGAAGCGTGGTCGGAACCTCGAGGATCGAGTCGCAGTGAGTGCTGCTGCTCCTGGGGCCGAGTTCTCCGCCAGCGGCATCGTAAGCGCTGAGCCACGCTCTTCTGCAGCCGACGGCCCGCATGTTCCCGTCGAATCCGACCGACCGGCCGTAAAAGGTCAGGGTGCCCCCGATCCAGCTACCGGAGCCATCCTGGACCACGACCGTTTTGGACGGGTAGGCGGTGGCAGCGGCCGGTGCCGCCGAAGCGGCAGGAACGGCAGCGGTGGCCGGTGCGGTCAGCGCCGCGGGCACGGCCAGGCCCGCCACAGCGGCGAGGGTGAGAACAGATCGGCCCAACGTCACGTAAGCCTCCTTTGGTGGCGAATGCGCGAGATGACGCCATAAGATTGCCCGCCGCTCTTGCACTTGTCCAGGCCGCAAAGCGCCTTTCTTGCCGCCGAATGCACAACGTCCCGACGGCCGGACGGAGGCCAGATCCCCGCACCGAGGAACGCATCGTCGATCAGCGGCGAAGACGCTCTGGGCATTACGGACTTACTGGCCGAATATGGACGACGGGCCATGCTGGCCCAATGACCTCTTTGGCGCGATACGCCCTGCGCGACACGTATAATCGCCGCCGGATCGCAGTGGCAGACGCCCCAGTTTTCCCGCACGACTTCATCCAGGTCACTATCTGGGCGGGGACACGGCATCGCTGTTCTCCTCCGTGTTTACGCCAAGTTCATCTCAGGCCAAGAGCACAGGGGAAACGACGCATCGCTGAAGCCACCCCGGTTAGCTAGAACACCATCGAGAGCAGATCGGCGAACAGTTCCTGCTCATCGACCTCCAGGCCGCGGTTGGTGAACCAGGTGGCCATGTTGTGGCAGTCGCGCATCAGGAAGTCCATACCCTTGGGGTTGCCGACGATGTCGACCACCTGCGGGAGATCGATCATCACGATCCGCTCCCCCTGGGCGAGGACGTTGTACGGCGACAGGTCGCCGTGCGCCAGCCCGGCGCGGGCCAGCTCACGCATCCCGCCGCGGAGCTGCTCGAAGTACTCACAGAGCAGTTCCTTCGACGGCCGGACCTGGGCGAGCCGTGGCGCGGCACCGCCCTCGCCGTCGTCGATGAACTCCATCAGCAGCTCGGTCCCGTCCACCTGCACGGGGTACGGCACCGGAACGCCGGCCTTCCAGAGCCGGTTGAGGGCATCCCATTCGGCGTTCGCCCACTGGCCGGCCGCGACACTGCGCCCGTGCGCGGTCTTCTTCGCCATCGCCCGGCTGTCCCGGCTGTTGCGGGTACGGCGGCCTTCGACGTACGCCGTACTGCGGTGGAAGGACCGGTGTTCCTCGGTGCGGTACCGCTTCGCGGCCAGCAGCGAGGACTTCGCCGGGTTGTCGCCGATGGCTTCGACGGCCCGTTCGAGCAGGAAGACGTCCGCTTCCTTACCGGTTTTGAGGACGCCGAGCTCGGTATCGATCGCAGCCTGTTCCGTCACAACCCACGAGGGGCGTGGTTCCGGGCCGCGGCAGCCACGCTCGACGTCCAGCCAGGTGGACCACCGCTGATCCGGGCCCAGCTCCTCATCGATCGAGTGGAACTGGAAGACGTACGCGTCGGCCGGATCTGGTTGGGACTCGTCGCTGGTGAAATCGGCCCAGCGGGGGTCGAGGTCGGCGTAGGTATCAAAGCGTTCGTACTCGGAAGACAACGGAAGTGCTCCTGAACGGTGAGGTGGGACTGACGCGGACATGCCGCAGCACAGTGATGGCCATCCGTCAGCCCTCCTTAGGTCCAGGCAGCGCTCGCCGCCGCTCGGTCATCCCAGGGTGCCCGCCGTGCCAGGAACCTCGCAACGTATTTACCGCAGCAGGGACCGCGCAGTCGGCCGGAGCCGCAGCTCCTGGGCCGGTTACGCCGACCACTTTCAGACTTCGGCGTCGCTTCCACCCAGATCCGCCACGAACTCGACCCGAGACGGGCCGAGCGGGTTCCACTCGCCGAACTTTGGATACTTCATTCTGGACCAGGCTTCCGGTGTCCATTCCCCGGCCGTTGTAGCGAACAGGAGCTGGTCGGCACGTGGCCATGAGGCCGCGCGGCACTTCTTGAATACCTCGACTGGGCGCGGCCAAATCGGATCCTGCGCGGCCGGGGTCGCGCTGCTACAGGTGGAAGCTCGGGTTGCACGTACAAGTGCTGTTGAGCAGGCCGATGCCGCGCCTGCAGCAGGAAATAGGAGTGGAAATGGATCTCCTATGGAGAGAGTGTGTGCAATCCAGGAGTTGAGGGCCCTGACTCCTTGGTGCCACTCTGTTTTTGGCTGGCCGCCGCGTTAATCGAGGAGCGACACGGGTCACGGCCGCTGCCCGGTCCGTACGCCTCCTGGTTCTGTTCGCTTGTGCCCGAGAGTTGCATCCGACTGATCAGAGAGCCCTCAGATGACGCAGACCTCCCCAACGAAAACCGGCGGCCACGTCCACAGCCTGTGGACGATCGACCCACCCGCCGAGCTGATTCGGCTGGGCGAGTGCGTCGGCCGGCAGTTGGCCCGTATCGGGAACGGACCCGGAGATCGCCGATATGGCCCGGCTGATGCTCGTCGCCGGTCACGAGACCACCGCAAAAATGCTTCACGAGCTGCCGGGCACCCGGGGAGCGACCAAGAGTTTCGCGTCGATGCGGACGGCACGGTGATCGTGCTGGCCGCGCAGCTGCCCGCTCGGTATCGAGCAGAGGAGGGCGAGGAAAGTTGCCACACGTGAGTCAGGGAGCATCAGCAATGCGAGGGATCAAGGTGCCAGAGCCGGCCGACGTCGGTCTCTTCTACGACCGGTTCGCGCAGCTGGCGGTCGACGCCGGCCCCGATGCCAATGCCAACATGCACTTCGGGTACTGGGACTCGCCGGACGACGACGCCACATTGCGTCAGGCGGCCGTGCGCATGACCGACCTGATGATCAGTAAGGCGCGGGTCAGCGCGGGAGAGCACCTGCTGGACGTCGGCTGCGGCCTCGGCGGCCCCGGCGTACGTCTGGCCCAGGCCACCGGGGTCCGCGTCACCGGCGTGACGGTCAGCCAGGAGCAGGTGAAGCTGGCCAACCAGCTGGCCGCGGAATCGGGCCTCGCCGAACGCGTGCGCTTCGAGTGCGCCGACGCCATGCGACTGCCCTATGAGGCGGACTCCTTCGACGCCGCGTGGGCGCTGGAATCCATCATCCACGTGCCGGACCGCGCCCGGGTCCTGAGCGAGATGGCGCGTGTGGTCCGGCCGGGCGGTCGGGTGCTGCTGACCGACATCTTCGAACGGGCTCCCATTCCGGAGCACAAGAGGGAACCCGTGGAGGCCTACTACCGCGAGACCCTGCTCGGCCCCACCGTCACGATCGACGACTACCCAGGGCTGATCCGGAACGCGGGCCTGATGGTCGACGAGATCATCGATATCAGCGGGAACGTGATGAAGAGGAGCATGCAGGAGGCGGCGCGGCACAAGGAGCTGGTCTCGGCGGAGATCGAGGCGCTGCACAAGGACGACCCGGCCTTCCATCTGGATCTTGGCGCCCTCAGCGAGGTTTGGGAGCTCGGCTACCTCCTCGTGGTGGCGCACCGTCCCGAGGAGTGAGGGACGCGCCTGTCCGAACGGGCGGAACTGGTCGGCCGCGCTACCGTCGAACTCGTGCTCGCAGCTCGACAACATCGTCGTCGTCACCGACGGGAAGGCTTCCGAATGCGCCAAGCCCGAAACCACACCAACTCGACACTCAGCCGAGTCTGACCGGGGACTTCCCGTTGCGCCTACAAGCCGGCGGACTTTAGAGCGCCGTTTGACTAGGCCTGATTCTCGTTGGATGTGGCGCGATAATTACGGCATGTCAGTGGACTGGTCTCGTCTTGAGCACGCTTACGGCTCCGCGGCCGACGTCCCGCAGTTCTTCGAAGAGGTCGCTGACCCGGAGCTGGCCGACGAGGCGTGGGTCGAGCTGTGGTCTTGTCTCTGTCATCAGGGGACGGTGTATCCGGCCAGCTTCGCCGCGCTGCCTGTCCTAGCGGACATCGCCACCGGTCGTAAGCCCGGTGATCATTGGCAGGCGATTGCGTTGGCCGGCTGTATCGTCGTAGGCGAGAGGCGGCTTCACGAGCAAGGATACGCTCGTGCGCGCTACCCGGACGCGATCGCTGAACTGCACCGGATGGCCCAGCACTACCTGACGAAGGAACCGTTCGAAGGCGACGAAGAGGACTATTTCTATCCTCTGCGGGCCCTCCTTGCCTTCGAGGGGGCACCCGTGTGCGAATACTTGCTCCCTCGCCTCTACGACGTGGAGTGCCCATCTTGCTCGGCGAGCCTGGAGATCGACTTCACCGAAGACCACCCAGGCACCCGCCGCCGCGACCCGCACGGGCGCCTCAACTTCAGGGGCCCGACGCTGACCGATGCCCGGCCGGTGGCGCCCGCTGAGCTCCGGCCGCTGGCATCCCGGCTGTATCGCATGGCAATCCAGGCCGCGCAATCGGCGGCCGCCGAGCATCTGACCTACCTCTTCGGCCACACGACGTGCCCGGAATGCGACAAAGACTTCTCCCTGCCGGAGCAGATCGAAGCCTTCCTGTCAGAACAGCTCGTACCAGGCCGAGCTGGGAGAGTGGTTGAGGTGGAAGCCTGGTCATCCCGGTGAGTCGGGTTGGATCATCGGAGCGTCTCGCCGGTTTGAGGATCGTGCGTCACCAAACTGTGCTCGTGAGCCAAAGCCGCGATGTCACGTAGGACACTCGGTTCGGTGCTGAAGGACAAGGTCAGCGTCACGAAGTAGGCGGCGAGGTCATCGCGGCCCCATGGCTCGCGCCAACCCAGATCGGGCGCGCCCAAGGAGCGATCCGACGCAATGACGTTGACCAACATCGTGCAGTACGCGATAGAGATCAACGTGCGCGATCGTGCAGCGTTAGGCGCGCTCTGTCGATTCGCTGCTGCTCAAGACCGCTCGAACTTCGGCGAGTCGCTTGACCGCGAACCGGTCGGTCCCGCTGGGGTCCCAGCAGACGGCGGCCTCCCATGCGGCGCGCGCTTGCGCGGCGATGTCGTACGCGTCGTCGTCGAGACCGGCGGCGTTGTGCGGCAGTGCCAGGTCGAGGTCAGGGACGTCGACGTGCGACTCGTCCCAGTCGATCATCGCGACGCGACGCCAGTCGGCTTCGGTCTCGGGCGATCTGCCCTCCACGTAGGTCATCACCACCAGGCCGTCGGCGAAGTGCCGGCCGTCCGTGGTCGGGATCGGCACCGGCACCCCCACCCCTTCACGGTCGAGGTGCCGCAACAGGTCGGTCTCCCACGCGAGATCAGCGTCGCTGCGTTGGCCGAGACGACCGACCGCGAGGTGCCCGTTGACGCGCACGCTCCACACCTCGTTGACGCCAACTCCGCCAGTGAGCGGTTCGATGCGAACGACGTCGTCACCCCACTGCTCGAGTGCCTCCCATCCCACCCGCCACATCTTCGCAGAGGGGTCATGAAAGCGCTCGACGAGATCACGACGGCTTCATCACCCTGCCCCAGACCGCCGGCGATTCGTTCACTCGACACGGTCAGTCGCATGCGCGCGCCGCGCGGTTCCCCTTGCGACGCCCAGCCCGAGCAGAACAATGATGAGGAGCAGCACAGGCGGCCCGAAAATGATCGCGCCGAGCGCTCCGCTGTCATCCGTGGAAACGTCATCACTGGCACTGACACTGGCAACGGGTAGGGCATAGGCGATCGCGAACCAGAGCACCCACGAAAGGCAGCCGACCGGGGCGGCACAACCGATCTTGACGCGCGAACTGATCATAGGAACCCACCGGCCGAGCACGAATCCAAATGCCACTGTCGCCGCCAAGCTGCTAACAGGCAGCGAAATACCCGCCAGCCACAGAGCCAGACTCGCACCCGGCAGACCCTTGCGGTGCGCAACGACAAGCACCAAGATCGGCATCCAGCCGCCCACCAGCACCAGCCAGCCCGCGAAGACGCCCCATATCCATCTGGGCGGGCGACGATGATCCAAGTCGTCCACCGAGCTGGGCTTGGGCCAAGGCGGTAGATCTGTCATTCTCGCCCTCCCCCGCCGCACTGAAGGTTGGACGCTTCAGCCCGTAATCCGGATCGCACCATGAACGGAACTCTCGGAATTCGCCACCGAATGACGTTTTGAAATGAGAGTGTTCGTCATCGAGCCTGGGCGTAGCCGGTCTGCCGACGCTGCCGCACGGCTGCGACCCCGGTCCGAAGACCGGGGTCGCAGCCTGCGTTCAGTTCGGGGTGACCGTCAGGTCGTCGAACAGTGCCCGGTAGTAGCCGCCGATCTGTAGCCCGACCTGGCCGTGGTCGTACGTGTCGTCCACGACCGGGGTGGAGAGCGCGCGGCCGTCGACCATCGGGGTGATCCGATCACCGTCGAAGGCGATCGCGATCCGGTGCCATTTCCGGCCGACGAGGTCGACGGTGCCCGAGGCGAGCGGGGTGTCGACGTGGTTGCCGGACTTGTTGCCGGTGGTCTCCCGGAACAGCGACCAGGTCCCGTTCTGGTCCAGCCGCAGGTGGTAGCCGGCCAGCCCGGTGCCGAGCAGGTCGAAACCGGTCACCCGCCCGGTCAGCTCGGCGTCCGCGCCAGGCCGGTCCAGCAGAGCATCCACCCCGACGGTGTAGTCGCCGCCCCAGCGCGGGTCCCCGACCACGGTGAGCGGATAGAGCGTCTCGGGCCTCCAGCGCACCGGCTTACTCGTGATCGTCTGCTCGAGGCATTTGCCTGCGCGCCTGGCGCCGGGGTCGCCGCCGTCGAGGCACTTTGCGGTCTCCCACGTGCCCTCCTGGTCGGAGAGGTACGCCGGCGTGCTGCCCTCCGCATACCCGTTGAAGTTCTCGGTGTAGGGCAGCTTCATCCTGGTGTCCACCGGGGACTGCGCGTCATCATGGTGGCCATCGGCCTCGCTGGTGAAGGTGTAGAGGTGTCCCGGCTGGAGGGTCAGCGTCACGCTGTCACCGGAGACCGCCGGGCTCGCCTGCTGCTGGAACCACGCGCTCGGGTCCGTGGACGTGAGGTCGGTGTCCCAGACGTGGACCGCGCGTCCCTGCAGCCCGGTCAGCTCCATCGTCTGCGGTGCTGTGGACAGCGTGGTCTCCGCGATGGTTGTGAACTGCTTCCCGTCGGGCGACTTGAGCGTCACGTAGCTGCCGCCCTGCAGCGGGGACTCCCCGCTCGCGGCCCGGTCGTACTCCCAGCCCGGCCGGGTGAACTGGGTCGTGTGCGCGGTCGCCCACAGCTGCTTGTCCACGGCGTAGTGCCCGCTCCACGGGCTCTCGCAGTCGAGCAGCCCATCGCCGGCGTACGCGGTGACGTCGGAGTACCAGCACGCCGCGAGCGACCAGTTGATCGCCCCGGTCAGCCCGCCCTCGACGTACTGCCGGTTGTAGGCGCGGGCCAGCCCGGCAGCTCCCGTGGCGTAGTTGTCCGAACCCATCTCGCTGGCCCACAGCGGCAGCCCGAGGGAGCGCGCCGGGCCGGAGGAGTCGGCGTTCTGGCCGCTGGCGCAGGTGGTCCCCTTCGGGTTGCCCCGGCACGGGTAGTGCCCACCGAGCGCGCTGACGGAGGCGCGCAGCCGCGGGTCGTTCGTCACGTCGGTCGCCGAGGTCCAGCTGCCGTTGCCGTCCTCGTCACCGATCAGAATGCCGGTGGAGCCGAACCCCGCGGCGTCCATCCGCCGGCGCAGCTCCTCGTAGTACGCCGCCCGTACGGGCTCGGCCGCCGAGCGTTCGTTGGTGCCACCGACGAGGTCGATGTTCAGATGGTGCCGGCGCGCGCAGCGCAGCCAGCTGAGCTGGTAGTCGACGTCCTTAGAGGTGTAGCCGGTTGTGCCGACCCAGGACGGGGCGCCCCACTGGAGTCCCCAGAGCTTGATGTCAGGGTTACGCTTCTTCGCCTGCTCCATCAGCGACCACTCGTAGCCGCGGTTGCAGTCGACCTGCCCCTCGACCCGTTCGTGGCTGGGCTCGCTGCCAGAGGTCGAATCGGTGTCACCGCCCATTTCGACCTTGAGCACGTCGAGCGATGCTCCGTACTGGGGGGTGAACAGGTAGTCGAGGATCTGGTCGCGCTGCTTCGCTGGGTAGTCCTGGAGCAGCCGCGAGGTCGCTCCGGCCGATAGCGCGCCGAGGCCCTGGAAGACATCTTGCGGCGTGTTGGACGCTCCGGCGACGTCGACGATCGCGGTGGCGGCCGGGGCGGTGTCGGCCGTCGCCGGCACGGTGGCCACGGCCACGGCCACGGCCGAGGTGCTGAGGGCCAGAACGGCGGCCCATCGTCGGTAGAGCAGGTGAGGGGGTCGGGTCAAGACGGTTCCTCCTGTGTTCGTGGTTCCAGTTGCGGGGGCGACCGGCAGGTGAGTCAGCTGCTCATGAAGCAGGTGCGACTGGCAGGCTCGGAAGTGGGCGAGGAAGACCTCTGATCAGCCGCTTTCTTGCGTCCGCGGGCGTGTGGACGTCATGCCGGCCGGCGACGGGCCCTGTGCTCCCCGGCTGCGCGGCTCAGCACCGGAGACAACCCGGCAGCGCGGTAGCCTCACCGTGCCGTGCGGCAGCGGTGCTCCTTCGACGCCTGGCACACAGGGGCCTACCGCGCACGCCGAGCGGGGACATAGGCAGTCAGCGGCAGTCCAAGCGAATGACCTGCCCGCCGGATGGGGCAGGGTCGAGTCGCGGTGTGTCACCGCCTCGTATCGTCCGCCGCGAGAGCACGACCGGTGTGGCGCCGGACCGTACCGAGCCCGTTTCAGGGTCCGTTCTCATGACACCAACTCCCTGGTCATGCCTAGCTCCCGGAGGCACACGGCGCAATGATCGTCATTAAGGCACGAATGAACTCAAACCGTCAATACAGGAACAACTCACACATAATTCGCACATTTTCCAACATCGCCAGTGAGCGCCTCCGCCAAGGACATCGAAACCATCACGCTGCGTCACCAAGACTCAGGACGCCTGAGCGAGCGCTGGAAGTCGGCGTCGACAATCGGCTTCCAGCACCAGCTTCAGCGCCGTCTGAACGACCCGGTCCGCGATCGTCGGTATCCCGAGGCTGCGACGCAGCACCCGTGAGGTCGTCGATCTGAGTCGGATGCAGCCAGACAGGAACAAAAAAGCCCCTCTGAGGTTCCCCCGCTTTCCCGGAGACCCTGTTACCTGGCTCGGGTAGGGGTGGGTTGGATGGTAGCGGGATCGGGTTGATCTTGCTGTTGTCGGTAGAAGGCGTCCTCGTACTCATCCGGTGACAGGCCGCCCAGGCGGTGCTGGATGCGGCGGGGGTTGTACCAGCCGTCGATGTAGCGGAAGATCGCCGACTCGGCCTCGGCGCGGGTGGCGAAGGTCGTGCCGGGCCAGTGGATGAGCTCTGTTTTGAGGGTGGACCACAGGTTCTCGGCCAGGGCGTTGTCGTAGCTGTCGCCGGTCGAGCCGGTGGAGGGTGCGATGCCGGCGTCGGCCAGCCGCTGGGTGAACCGGATCGCGGTGTATTGACAGCCCTTGTCCGAGTGGTGGATCAGCTGACCTGCGCGGACGTCGCGGGACCACAGTGCGTACTCCAGCGCGGTCAGCACCAGGCCGGTGTCGGCGCGGGCGGCGGTCTTCCAGCCCACGACGCGGTTGGAGAAGGCATCACGCACCGATGCGAGCCACAGCACGCCCTCACAGGTCGGGACACGGGTCAGATCGGCCACCCACAGCCGGTTCGGCGCGGGCGCGGTGAAGTCGCGTTCCACCAGGTCGGGTGCCGCCGTGTGCTTGGGGTTCTGCCGAGTCGAGCCGCCCTTCCAGCCTTTACGCAGGTACGCACCGGCCAGGTCGTTTTCACGCATGATCCGTTCGATCCGCTTACGACCGCACCGCACGCCCTGCTTGCGCAGTTCCAGCCACACACGCGGGGATCCATAGGCGGCCGCGAACTCGTTCGCCGAACGGACCTTGCGGATCATCTCCAGCAGTTCGGCGTCTTCCAGCCGGCGCCGGCAGGGTGCGGCTTGGCGTGCTCTCCAGCCGTAGTAGGTCGAGGAGGAGATTCCCAGGACCCGAAGGACGAGACCGACCGCGAAGTCATGCGCATCGATGAAGCTCATGACCGCCGCCGGGTCGGGTCGATCTCGGCCGCGAAATAAGCGGATGCGGCCCGCAGCACTTCGTTGACCCGCCTGAGCTCGGCGATCTCCTTCTTCAACCGGCGGTTCTCCTCGACCATGTCAGTGGTCGGCCGGTCATCGCGTTCCCCGCGGTCGGCCTCGTCCTGGCGGATCCAGTTCCGCAACGCCTCCGGATGGACGCCCAACTGCTCGGCCAACCGCCGGATCACCGGCTTCGGATCAGACTCCCGATACAGCCGCACGGCTCGTTCACGCAGCTCATCGGGGTACTTGCGGGGTGCTGCCACGAAGACTTCCCTTCTTGGTCTGAATGATCAGACCAGGTTCGGAAGTCTCCGACAAAGCGGGGGAAGCTCACCTCACCGGTGTCACCGCTGGTGGGGCTGTTTGCTCTGATGCCACCGAACGATGGTGTTCGCCGGCCAAAGCCTCATCGCTTGATGGACCTTGTTGAGCTATGGGGCCGGCAAGCGCAGCGCTAACCGGCCCTCTGCCCTCATGCTCTGGCCTGGGGTTTCGTCATTCGAAGCGAATACGGGAATCGATCCCGCACTACCAGCTCGGGAAGCATACGGATCTCGGCCGTCATGGGCGCTGACCACGTCGGTGGTCTGGTCGCGAGCGACCGTCGCCGACCCCTGGTTACCGGGACTAATGGCACGCTTGTGGCACGGACGCTTGATCACCCGTGGGAATATGTCGCAATGTCACGCTCGCCGCTTACCCCCCTCGAACAGGCCGACATCCTTGCGGAGGTCACCAAGCTCCTCGTGGAGGCAATGCCGGAAGACTGGCAGGAATTGGTCCTGCTGCTCGACATGCTCGGTCGGCACAACCAGTGCTCGACCAGGCTGACCAGAGCGGACGGCAGCCGAGAGAGCTGGAGGGTCCCCACGGAGGCGCTGAAGCGTCTGGCCTCTCTTCGTAAGGGAATGTACGTTGACGGCGAGGGCACCTGGTTCTCCTGCCGGTACGCGGTCGTCCTTCCCGGGACCTACAAGATCTCCTACGAACGACAGGAACAACCTCCCTTCCGGCGCCCGCCGACTCCCGAGGACTTCGAGCGCGAGCAGCAGCGCTTTCCACGCGCCGACGCGTACATGCCCGACTGGTACCGGGCCGGCCTCCAACAAACCGGCGCCTGACACTGGAGCAGGCCGCCCCCGGGCAGACACTGAGCGAGTGACGGGAATCGAACCCGCATAACCAGCTTGGGAAGCGTACGGATCTTCGCTGTCACGGGCGCTGACCTGGGCATCGCTGTGCTCACGAGTGACCGCCGTTGACCCTTGGTTATTGCGGCTAATGGCACGCTAATGGCACGGCCGAGACCGCCTGTCTGGCTCCGGTGGCGACTCTGCCAGGTGCTCATCTCCGAGTTCGGCGCATATCCGACGGCTCTGGATTCCAGCCGTGTCAGATGGCTCTGATAGCTGTGGCTCTATGAGCGACGATGAGATCATTGCCAGGATCAGGGAGCAGCACTCAGACCTGCCGCCCCCGGCCCCTCCCGAGGCCGTCGCCGAGCTTGAGGGTGTGGTCGGTCACCCGATGCCGGTTCTGCTCAAGCGGATCTACCTCGAAGTTGCCAATGGAGGATTCGGCCGCTGGGGAGAAGCGCTGTCCCTGACCGTCCCATACGAGTTCAGTGACAGCCCCATCCTCGTTGAGACGTACCTGAGCTGGATCGAAGCAGGGCCCGAGCGCGGGTACGTTCACCCACCGTCCGTGGTGCCGTTGCTGACCTGGGGCTGCGCGATTTGGTCCATGGTCGACTACAGCACGCCGGAGGGGCGAATGTGGGGCTGGGATCCCAACGGGCGCAGTCTGCGACATGCCCTTTTCCCCGAGGACCGCACCCTGGCCGAACGGCTCACTGACTGGCTCGACGGAAACGACGAAGACTTCCCACAACCACCTTCCCAAACGCCCCCGCCCACGTGTTGACCCGTCATTCTGCTGCAAGGTCGGCATGAGTACGGAGGCTTTGACGGCGGCGAATGCTTTGCACCTGTCGGGATGACCGAACCCAGCCCCGCAGGGGGCAGAGCCCCTCACAACTGTGCCGACTTATCCCTCATCGTGAGGACCGGTAGTTGCAAGCCGTCGCAGGCTTCGATCACCTTTGGTACTGCTGACATTCGCCTTCTCGGCGATCTCCCCATGAGCGACCGTACGCGACCGTGATCGTCCGCTCTGACGAGCACGCGAGACCCATGATCAAGTTCGCACACACGTCCTGCCACCCGAAGTCCGCCGGCCGGGCAGTGTATGGGCCTGTCGGCCCCATTAGTCGCGTTGATCAGCCGACCTCAGCAGAGCGTGCGATGGACGAATACCCGCTCCACACGTCGTATCCGTCTGCCCACTGGCCCAACCACTCGGCCAAGCTAGGCCAGGTCTGTTCCACAGCAACCGTTGGCGGATCCTGCTCGGGCCGGTCCCAGCCATCCCCATCGAACAGGTAGACGGGGTTCCCGGGCTGTGTCAGCGACACGTACCACCACACGCTGCACCCGCCCTGGACCAGCGGGAAGCCCAACGGGTCGTTGAGTTCTGGACGCGCCAGGTACTCGTCAACGGCGACGATGTCGCGTTCATCATGCTGCCCGCTGCGTATGATCCCCAAGATCCCGTACGTCGGCCCGAAACCTCCGTTGGCCACCTCGGTATAGAGGCGTCGGAGCAAGTCAGGCAGTTGGCGGCCCATTTGCCGCTCTGCCGCGAGTAGTTCTGGAACCGTCACTGGCGGATAGGGCGGCTCGTGGGGAGCGTCCTTGAAATACTCGACCGCTTCAGGCGCTCCGGCCTTCAACTCCGCGTCGCTCCCCGCCCGCTTACGAATCTTGCGTTTTACCTCGTCGCCGTACCGCTGTCTGATCCACTCACACGGGACGTAGACGTCATCCTGGCGTCTGGCCGGGTCATAGGCACGTCGACGGAGTCTTGCGATCAGATCGTCCTCGGACATGCACCGCATCATCGCAGCGACTACCGCAAGCGACAGGCTCCCCCGCCTGGTCATCCCGTCTGTCTTCGGCCCATCCGTACGGGGAGCGGGCCAGGCCCGCTCGGCTTATCCTGGGACGAAGGTGGACGGGATGACCAGGCCCCCACCTCGACCACCCACCCACCTCGCCTCCGCTGTGCGGCTATCCCGGAGCCTGAGACCCCCGACGGAGGCATGTAGTTAAGAGGTGCCCGTGAGGTGGTGAGCGGACGTGCTGTCCAATCGCCGGAGGCGACTCATAGGGCACTGGCCGGCGCCCCTGCGCCCGTCCCGTGAGCCGGAGTATGCCCGCAGGTAGAACGACGTCCCCGCTCCGGCAGCGCGACACCGGCCTTCCGCCATGATGAGCGAATGAGGCAGTGGTTCCGCGCTTATTGGGATGAGGACGACGTGCGGTTCGTGCGTATCGGGGGGACCACGCAGGCCGATTGCATGATGGAGACGAAGTGACCGATTACCAGTTCCCGCAGGCGCCGCAAATCGAGCGAGCCTACAGGGCCGCGCACCGCGCACTGGAAGGCATCGTTTCCCCTAGTTTCTCCTTCGTACCCGAAGAAGACCTGCCCATCACCGACGTGATCTCGCAATTCGGGTCCATGGTCCAAGAAGCGGAACTACAGACGCGGCTCTCGCTGGGACGTAGCGTCGATGCCGCGATCGAATCCGGCGAGTGGATCGGGCCCCATGGACGAGACACTCGTCACCGCCTCTCGGATTGCCAGGTCATCTGAGGGATGTCGGTGGGGTTGGCGGGCCGGGGTCGACTGTTCACTGGTCCCCCGAAGGAATATTCGACCCTGTGCATGTGCCATCTGTCGCCGTAGGTGTCCTGCGTCTCCGAGTAAACGGGCAGCAGAGTCTTAGGGTCAATGTAGCGGACGATGTCCAGGGCGGGGCTCTCTGCGCCCAGCAAGCCGTACGGGTGGGTGTTCGCGTCGAGCTCAGTGTACTTGAATGCGTTCAGATACCATCCCGCGCCTATCGAACTCCCACTGTTGTAGCTGTGCGGTGTCACCTTGATCTCGAGGCGTATGTACTGCTTACCGGCTCGATTGACGAGGATTTTCCCGCGGGCATTGATCAACCCCTCATAGCCAGCGAGCTGGCTGACAAAGGTATCGGCCTGCTTCTCGGTCAGCCCGCCAACGCCGAGTCCGTCGTTCACCCACGCCTGGTCCGTGAGGGTCGGGCACTGGTTCTCTGTCAGGCTCCAATGGCCCGGTCCCGACCAGAACCAGTTCTGGGACTTGCCCTGGCACCAGGTCGCCCACGCCACCTCGGTCTTGCCGTCCGCCACGACCACATGTGACTGCTCTAGGCGTACGTCCTTAGTCCGGTAGTCGAACCCCGAGACCACGGCCTCACGGCTGCCTCCGGGATACGCCTTCTGCTGCGAGTAGTACTCGTGTACCAGGCTGACGGACGGCTGTAGCGCCTGCTGGCGCAGCGAGTCCAGATAGAGCTCGCGCGCATCGGCGGTCGCCGTGGCGCCCGATCCGTCCTTGGTCGCCGTAGCCGAGGACGTGGCCGCCTGCCGCCCCTCTTTCCGCGCGCTCACCTTCCCGTCGGTCACCCCGCAACTGCACACCGACGCCAGCAGAGTCACCACGAGGCCGTGTCGAAGAAAACGCACCGCACACCTTTCCAGTCTCGCCACTTTGGGTGAGAGACTCTACGCACTCGTCCCATTGGTACGGCTGCTCGTATTAAAGTAAAATCGACTCACAATTGAGCCTTTTTCAACCTGGCTTGTGGAGTGTCTTGGGCAGGCGACGCGACCTTGCCTCGATGTCAGGCGCTGACCGACAACCCGCATCGAGCCAAGTTGAGCGCTTCCAACACTTGACCAGGCTACGCCAACCTGCGACGGCAAGTTCAAGTCCTTCACTGGAGCAAAACGCCGCCGCCCAAGCGACAGCGCTTATCCGGCAGACAGGATCACGCGGAGGCGGCGCATACACACTCCGCTGGACACGGAGTCAGACGCAGTCGACAGCGTACTCTGCCCGGCCCCCGCCCTTCCAGATGACGGTGTTGGTGCCGTGTGGCGCTATCGGCACACACGTGGGACGGTCCCCACTGCTCAAGTCGACCGAGCCCTCGATCGCGATCGCGCAGTCGTTGCGCAACAGCGCCCAGCCGGGCCCGTTCTCCGTCAGTTCCGCACAGGCGCCGAACACCCTGGGTGAAGCCTGCGAACCATCGTCGGCCGAGGCGACCGTGGGGGCGGCGATAAGGACCGCCGTAGTAGCAGCGATGCCCGCAGCAATGCGGAATCGTGACATTGTTCACTCCAGTTCATCAATAAACAGCGGGATGACTGAACCCCCGCAGGACGTCGGAGGGCTGAGGCCTCAGAAAAATACCGGCATCTTGATCAGCAGCACATATGGCATCCTTTCTATGGCCGGTCGTACCTCACGCCGTGATCAGCAGCGAGGTGAGCCAATTGGACCCTCACCCATGGTGAGGACGGCGGCCCCGTGCTGCCGGTGGGTCGTGGGCACGTATCCGTTCCCGCCGGGGCCGCCGCTTCGGAAGTCCTATGTCCGGGGGGCCGGTGAAACCAACGCCCCGGAGCTTCCCTCATCACAAACAGTCCGCCCGCCAAGCGAAAGCGCAAGGCCGGGGGAGGGACGGAAGCGGCGGCTGGGCCTGCCCGCCAAGCCAGCCGAACCTGCCATGCCCGCCCAGAACGAGGGGCAGTGCTCGCCGTTGACGGCCCGAAGCGATATTTTGGGCGTCGTCCTTCCCTGCAGCAAGGCGCGAGGTTAGTTAGGGCCTGTCTCGTGGATCTCGAGAGGTGGATCTCGGTGTTGCGATAGACCGCTGTTGTGGTGATGGGGAGCGGTTAAAACGTCATGATCTGTCCGATGCGGAGTGGGAGCGGCTGCGGCCGCTTCTGCCCGGGGATCCTGCGCGGAGTGGCCGGTGGCGGCCTCACCGAACGGTGATCAATGGGATCTCTTTCGTTCCCGGACGGGGACTCCCTGGCGTGATCTACCACCGGTCTATGGGAACTGGAAAACCGTCTACAACCAGCATCGCCGCTGGTCGATGGACGGAACGTGGGCCGAGATCTTGGACCGGCTGCGGGCCGGATGCGATGAGGTCGAGGGTGCCGGCTGGATGGTCTCGGCGAACTCGACCATCAACCGGGCCCACCGGCATGCCGCCGGAGCACGCAAGGCACCGGCGGCCGATTGCCGCACAGGGGGAGGCGCTGGGCAAGTCCAGGGGTGGCTGGACGACCAAGATTCATCTGGTCGCCGACCGGCGGTGCCGCCCGATCGCCCGGCTGATCAGCCCCGGCCAGCACAGTGACAGCCCGCGGTTCATCCCGCTCATGGAACAGATCCGCGTCCTGCGGCGGGGAGCGGGCCGGCCACGCCGCACACCAGGCGTCGCTGCGGCCGACAAGGCCTACTCCTCGGCGGCCAACCGCGCCTACCTGCGGCGACGCGGGATCCGGGCGGTGATCCCGGTCAAAGAGGACCAGAAAAGGCACCGCCGAAACCGTGGCTCGGCCGGAGGCCGGCCGCCCGCGTTCGACGCCGACATCTACAAACAGCGCAACACCGTGGAACGTTGTTTCAGCAAGCTCGAGGAGTTCCGCGCCGTCGCGACAAGATACGACAAACGAGAGCGTATCTACCTGGGCACCATCGACGTCGCATCGATCCGGATCTGGCTCCGAGACCCCGTCACCTGGTCCACGGGACATGCCCTAGAGGAGGATGACTCAGAGGCACTGCGGCTGGGTCTGTCCAACCTCCCGACCGGCCCGCTCCGGATACGTCTGTACACATGGTCACTCAGCCCGGTTCACGCCGAGCATCTGCTGCGACTCTGGCCGGCCCCGGCGGCCCAAATGTGGACCTACCAGCTGGATAGGGGGGTTCTCACCGCACTACGCTGCCCACGGGCGCGTCGAAGCCCCGACCCCGTAGCGGCTCTCGATGGACCGACAGCGGCAAGGCACGCGACAGACAACCGCTGAAACACCGGGCATCCGGAGAGACCCGGGTGGCGTCCCGCGTGGTGGTGTAAGTGATCGTCACCGTGTGCGGGTCAGCGAGTAATGCTGATCATGCCGTGAGCAGTGCGGGTGTTTCCACCTCCTTGCTGGCTTTTGCGGGCTGGTCGAGCAGGGCCATGGAGCTTTCGGATAGGTAGCGGCGGTCGGTGACCTGCCATTCGTCGTGGGTTTCGACCAGCACCGAGCCGGCCAGGCGGAGCAGGGCGGCGGGGTTGGGGAAGACACCGACGACGTCGGTGCGGCGTTTGATCTCTTTGTTCACTCGCTCCAGCGGGTTGGTGGACCAGATCTTCTTCCAGTGGGAGAGGGGGAAGTCGGCGAAGGCGGTCACGTCATCGGCCGCCTCGGTGAGCATGGTCTCGACCTTGGGGAGCTGACGGCCGAGCATGCCGGCGATGGTGGTGAGTTGCTCACGGACGTGATCAGGGTCGGGCTGGGCGAAGATGGTGCGGATCGCAGCGGCGACCATCTCGGCGTGGCCTTTGGGGACCTGGGCCAAGACGTTGCGCAGGAAGTGAACCCGGCAGCGTTGCCAGGCCGCGCCGAGCAGCACGGCCTGGATCGCGGTTTTGAGGCCGGCGTGGGCGTCGCTGATGACCAGCTGCACTCCGTGCAGCCCGCGGGTCTTCAAGGTGCGCAGGAACGCGGTCCAAAACGCGCCGTCTTCGCTGTCGCCGACGTCGAAGCCGAGGACTTCGCGGCGTCCGTCGGCGGCCACGCCGGTCGCGACCACGACGGCTTGGGAGACCACCCGATGGTCGACCCGGGCCTTGCAGTAGGTCGCGTCCAAGAACACGTAGCGGAACGGCTGATCGGCCAACGACCGGTCGCGGAACGCCGCGACCTCGACGTCGAGCTCGGCGCAGATCCTGCTCACTTCGGATTTGGAGATGCCGGTGTCGGCACCCAACGCTTTGACCAGGTCATCGACCTTGCGGGTGGAGGTGCCGTGCAGGTAGGCCTCCATGATCACGGCGAACAGTGACTGGTCGACCCGCCGGCGGCGTTCCAGCAGGGAGGGGAAGAACGACCCGGCCCGCAGCTTGGGGATCTGCAACTGCAGATCACCCGCGGTGGTGGTGATCGTCTTGGGCCGGTGCCCGTTCCGCAAACCGGTTCTGGCCTCGGTGCGCTCATGCGGTGCAGCACCGATCACCGAGGTCAGCTCCGCCTCGATCAGAGCCTGGTAGATCGTGGTGGCCGCCTGACGGATCCGGTCTTCGACATCAGCGCCTTTGAGCGCATCCAAGACCTCCAGCAGGGCAGACTGGTCCAGAGCCATCGTGTGATGTGTCCCTTTCGCGAGAACCATTGGCGTGGGTCTTGCCGACCATCACACGGTGGCTCCTTGGCGCGTGGCCACCACGCCGAGGAGCCCGATCTCTTACACCACAAGCTGGGACGTCACCGAGACCCGCCCCGTTCCCATCCACCCCGAGCTTGCCGTGATACTTCGCCGGCACATCGAGGAGTTCAAGATCAAGCAAGGTGAACGGCTGTTCGTCGGCCCACGCGCCGGCATCATGACCGACCGGACGTACCTTGGCGTGTGGCATAAGGCGCGCAAGGCCGCGCTGACGGCTCAGGAGGCCGCCTCTCCACTCGCCGAGACTCCGTACGCCCTTCGGCACGCCGCCGTATCCACCTGGCTCGGCGCAGGGGTTCCGCCCGCTCAGGTCGCCGCATGGGCCGGGCACAGTGTTGCGGTTCTCCTCCGCGTCTATGCCAAGTGCATCTCTGGCCAGGAAGGGGAGGCCAAACGCCGCATCGCCCAGGCGACGCTGATCAAGAGACCGTAGAACGCTTCAGTCGTCGGAGGCGCAGTGGCTGGTCCAGCTTCCAATAAACCGCCGCTCAGGGCCACGTGGGACCTTCGGAGCCCTCAGCTCAGAGCGTTCGCCATATAAACCACGGGGCGCTCCGTGCTTGTGTCAGCGCCGTGCCGTAACGTGAGCGAAAAGAGGGGCGACGACATTTGAGGACGCCCCCACAGTGAAAACGCCCTCGGACAGGGCCTAGCCTGTAAGGGCGGAACGGTGCGTGTCTTCGCTGGACCTGATCCGTCATCGCAGCTAGAAGGACCCCTAGAGGTGGCACTCTGGGGGTCCTTGCTTTTTCCCTGGCCTTTCTGATATCACGCGCGTGCGACGCGCGAGCGCGAACCCGAGCCCGAATGCACCTGCGACCCCGTACCTTGATTGCAGTGCTGCATGTGTCTCCCAGCCACAGGAGTCCCAGGTCCTCTTTGCCACGGGAGGACTACGTCCCAACGGGGCGCCGAACGGGAAGACGTGCGACAGGTCCAGCGAAGGCAGAAAGGTTCCGCAGTGCATCACGACCGATGGGTCACCACGATCGGGGCGCTGGTCGCCCTAACGATAGTGACGGTGGCAGGAGTCGTCGCCGTACGACTCGGCCCCACTCAGCCAGGAGCAGCGGTCGCTGCACTTACCGCCCTGGCCACCGTCCTGGCAGCAATCCCGCCGATCATCAAAGCTCTCCACGGCAGGTGAGTGCCATGCAGATGGAGCACTATGGCGATGGGTTCCTCGAACGGCTCGATTGGCGCGACGAGATCGCGCTCTGGTCGAAAGCTGACTTCGCGAACTTTGATATCGGTGATCGCCTCCTTGCGGCCGGCGTCGCACCCAAGAAGATCTATTTCATCCGGCAGGGCCTGGTGCAGATGACCGCCATGTCCCGAGATGGGCAAGAAGCGTTCCTCCGTCTATGTGGTCCCGGTCAGATGCTTGGGGAGGACGCCCTACTCCCATTCGGCCAAAGATCACATAGGCGCCGGACCGTCAATGCCACAGCGTTGACGGAGTGCCGTGCTCGGGTGATGTCCCGGGAGGGCGCTCTCGAATTTCTTAACTCGCGCCCCCACCTGTGGGAGATGTTCACTCAGGACCTCATCCAGCGAACCGTCGAAGACGAGACCAGGATCACGAGTCTGGCGTGCGATCACTCAGTCCGCAGGCTTGCATGGCTACTGTGGGACCTCGAAAGGCACGGCGGTGTCGTCCAGGACGATGGCAGCCGCCGCCTCCCTCTGCCGCTTAGTCAGACGACCCTGGCCATGTGGGCTGGCATGAGCAAGAAGACAGTCGAGCGAACGCTGCGTGACTGGCGCGAACGTGGAATCATCTCCACTCCCGCTCCCCGCACGATCATCATTCACAAGAGCAACACCCTGGCAGTCTTCGCTGGAGTTACTCGACCAAAACAACACGCCCCGGGGACGATGCGTCAGGTACCTCATGGTCGCAACCAGGAGAGACAACGCGCTGGCTAGACTCGCCCCGTTCCCATTCACCCCGAGCTAGCGCGAATCCTTCGTCGTCACATCGATGAGTGCAAGATCAGGGAAGGCGAGCGGCTGTTCATCGGCCACGCGCTGGCATCATGACCGACCGGATGTACCCCGGTATGTGGCACAAGGCGCCCAAGGCCGCGCTCACGGCCCAGAGGCTGCTTCGTCGCTCGCCGAAACTCCGTACGCCCTTCGCCACGCCGCTATCTCCACCTGGCTCAGCGCTGGCGTTCTCCCTGCTCAGGTCGCGGCGTGGGCAGGGCACAGCGTCACTGCCCTTCTCCACGCCTACGCAAAGTGCATTGCTGGTCAGGAAGAGGAGGCCAAGCGCCGTATCACAGATGCCACACAGCTCATGTCGCTCGCCGCGAATCAGTTGACTGACTGCGGCTCCTGACGATGGTTTGGGTCAGCGTGCAACGCTGCCCAGAATGGGGGGCGCGACGCCTTCGCCGGTGATGAGGCGCGGCGGACACTGACGAAGGTGATTTCTCTCTCGCCCCTCCTGTGCTGCACAGGAGGGGCGAGAGCTACGGTCCAGACTCGGGGCCGGGGTCTTCCGAACGCTCTGGAACGTTTACGTGAATATGCAGTTCATTGATATCTCTACTTTGAACTACCGAACCATTGACGGTTCCGCTTAGTTCATTGTTGACCCCTGTCGAACTCTCTTGCTGGCCATCTACCCGGGCGCCCCTCCGAAGTCCTGGCCATCGCTGCCTCGCCTTGTATTCCAAGATGCGAAGTAGCAGGTCGGCGACTCCGGTACCGAAACGCTTAAGGAAAGGCTTTAGGGCTATCAGGAGGATTAGCGGGACTGATATTGATGACTTGGAGAGGAGTTTTAGGGCAGGGTCGGCTAGACTTTGTAAATCAGGAACAAGTAATTAATCACCTGATTTTCGCCGCGCCCTCTCCTTCTACCCAGAGCAGCCTTCGCAGGCGTCACCACGCATACCCGAATCAACCGTTAACTATAGCCTCTCAGGCTCAGCGTGTCACTTCTTTCGAGTGAGTCTCGCCAAGCTCGGCCCTTCAAGCCGATCGGCGCCACTCGATGCCAGCCCGGTCCTGTCGACTGTGCAGCGTGGACCCGTATTGGACCCAGCCGACCGTAGACGGTCGCATCTAGCCGGACACAGCCGGACAGGAACGAAGCAGCCCCTCACCGCTGTCATCGCAGGTGGGGGGCTGTTTGCGCTGGGGTGGCGGGTCCAGGATTCGAACCTGGGTAGGCTAAGCCGACGGATTTACAGACCCACCGCGCAACTGCTCTGACCTGCACATCCGTCGGGCTTATGCTTGACCTCGACCCGTATTCGGCCCAGACCAGCGCGCTCGCCGGAAGTCCGCCGCATGCATGCGTTAACCCATCGCGCCATGGGGTGCCACCCCGACTGCCGCTCAGGCGTCACGAGGGTGTACGCGAGGTTGACGCCGCAGCGGCAGTCGGCAGTATTAGCCCCTCCGGTAGCTTGGGCACAGGGATGTTCAACCCAGATGGTGGCGTTGACCATGAGCCGGCCCCGCGAAAGTCCACTTTCCCCCCAGAAAAGCGCGCCTGGCTGAAATCCACCACACTGCCAGAAAATTGCGATCCACCGAACTTCACCATGCCACCAGAAAATTCCGTGCCATCAAAATCTATCGCACCGCCAGAGAATACAGCTTCAAAATGTACTGTGCCACCGCGAACCTTAGCTCGCCTGAACGAAACCGCAACACCAGAAAACAATGCTTTGAAGTGGACATCAGCACCCGAGAACAGAGCGCCCGCAAAATCGATCGAGCCGCCCGAAAACTCTACACCATCGAAGTCTACATCACCACTTACGAACGCAGCACCCCTAAAATCTACCTCACCGCCGGAGAAGATAGCCTCACGAAAGTACACCAACGCACCATCATAGAATCTCGCATCACGAAAACTCACGGTAGCGCCGCAGAACTCCACCTCGGAAAAACTAATCATGTCATCGACAAATTCGGCATCTTCAAAGCTGACCAACCCCCCAGGGAACCTTGCGCCATCAAAGCTGCCGCCGTCGAAACGGACGCCGGTGAAATTGAAGTTATAGCCTTGCCAGGATGTCCGGGCATCCACACGCAGATGACCGCCAATGATCGCGATAATCGCATGACGGACTTCCTGATTTCGGCTAAACTCCAGCCGCTCCGCGGGAAGAGTCGACCCGGGATCGGCCTCGTATGGCATCCGCAAGTAGGCGCACAAAACGTCGATGCAGGTTTGACGGCCGTGCTCCCAATCATCTGCCAGACCAGCCATCGCATAGACGCCAGCCAGACGCACCGCAGGTTCGGTGTGGCCGAGTTGCCCTGCCGCCGTGGCGAACCGTTCGTTAAACACCCGTACACGCTCATCGCCGGCGCGCTGATGCTCGCGCACCTCGGCAGCCTCGGCCAAACGTTGCTTGCGATAGTTCATTACCAGCGCGGCTAGCGCACCGACGCCAGCGACCGTACCCAGCACTAGCTTCAGCACCTCTAGCAGGTCTCCGATCGATATGACCTTGTGGTGGGTGAGACCTGGAAACCCAAGGATGGCCAGCGCCACAACCGTGACGGCCGCCAGTCCCAGAACAGCGCCGAAGCCAGCGACCGTCAATGCCCGGCGAATCGGCCATAGCCCAGCCGCCGCCTCGCGTTCGCTTCGCCGCTGCAGTTCGTCGCCGTTCCCATCGTTCATGAATCCGACCGTACGACCGGTGCACTCCCTAACGATGGAATTTGGCGAATATCACAGACAGCAGATGACCGGCCCTCCGGCCCCTGTACAGGACGGCCGCTGATTCACCTCCGACGCTCCCGCGCCCGTACGACCTGCGGCACGCGGGGTGTCGCTGTGGCTGAGCTCCGGTGTGGGTGACGTCCCAGCTTGTGGTGTAAGAGATCGGGCTCCTCGGCGTGGTGGCCACGCGCCAAGGAGCCACCGTGTGATGGTCGGCAAGACCCACGCCAATGGTTCTCGCGAAAGGGACACATCACACGATGGCTCTGGACCAGTCTGCCCTGCTGGAGGTCTTGGATGCGCTCAAAGGCGCTGATGTCGAAGACCGGATCCGTCAGGCGGCCACCACGATCTACCAGGCTCTGATCGAGGCGGAGCTGACCTCGGTGATCGGTGCTGCACCGCATGAGCGCACCGAGGCCAGAACCGGTTTGCGGAACGGGCACCGGCCCAAGACGATCACCACCACCGCGGGTGATCTGCAGTTGCAGATCCCCAAGCTGCGGGCCGGGTCGTTCTTCCCCTCCCTGCTGGAACGCCGCCGGCGGGTCGACCAGTCACTGTTCGCCGTGATCATGGAGGCCTACCTGCACGGCACCTCCACCCGCAAGGTCGATGACCTGGTCAAAGCGTTGGGTGCCGACACCGGCATCTCCAAATCCGAAGTGAGCAGGATCTGCGCCGAGCTCGACGTCGAGGTCGCGGCGTTCCGCGACCGGTCGTTGGCCGATCAGCCGTTCCGCTACGTGTTCTTGGACGCGACCTACTGCAAGGCCCGGGTCGACCATCGGGTGGTCTCCCAAGCCGTCGTGGTCGCGACCGGCGTGGCCGCCGACGGACGCCGCGAAGTCCTCGGCTTCGACGTCGGCGACAGCGAAGACGGCGCGTTTTGGACCGCGTTCCTGCGCACCTTGAAGACCCGCGGGCTGCACGGAGTGCAGCTGGTCATCAGCGACGCCCACGCCGGCCTCAAAACCGCGATCCAGGCCGTGCTGCTTGGCGCGGCCTGGCAACGCTGCCGGGTTCACTTCCTGCGCAACGTCTTGGCCCAGGTCCCCAAAGGCCACGCCGAGATGGTCGCCGCTGCGATCCGCACCATCTTCGCCCAGCCCGACCCTGATCACGTCCGTGAGCAACTCACCACCATCGCCGGCATGCTCGGCCGTCAGCTCCCCAAGGTCGAGACCATGCTCACCGAGGCGGCCGATGACGTGACCGCCTTCGCCGACTTCCCCCTCTCCCACTGGAAGAAGATCTGGTCCACCAACCCGCTGGAGCGAGTGAACAAAGAGATCAAACGCCGCACCGACGTCGTCGGTGTCTTCCCCAACCCCGCCGCCCTGCTCCGCCTGGCCGGCTCGGTGCTGGTCGAAACCCACGACGAATGGCAGGTCACCGACCGCCGCTACCTATCCGAAAGCTCCATGGCCCTGCTCGACCAGCCCGCAAAAGCCAGCAAGGAGGTGGAAACACCCGCACTGCTCACGGCATGATCAGCATTACTCGCTGACCCGCACACGGTGACGATCACTTACACCACCACGCGGGACGCCACCCCGGTGTGCCGGCAACCGAGGTCGCCTAACGTGTGGGCGCAGCGTCAAGGTTCTGCTTCAGATCTACGCCAAGTGCATCGAGGGACAACAAGACGGCGCGAACAGGCGGATCGATGACGCACTCGGCGAGTGATCGCACACACCATGTCAGGCCTCCGGTTCGCGCCGGGCCCCTTTGGCTTTTCGCGGGCCGACCTGCGAAGCGTCCGGACGTTCTCCGCGTATGTTCCGGGACAAGTGACGAACACCCGCATCCGGCGGCCTCCGGCTGCCTGTTGGCGATCAATAAACAGAACGGCTCCGGATCGCGTAGGCATAGGTTGGGGCCGGTTCAAGGTGGGTGGTGGGTCCAGGATTCGAACCCGGGTAGGCTAAGCCGACGGATTTACACAGACCCACCGTGCGACTGCCCTGACCTGCATGTTCGTCGTCGTCACCCTCGATCTCGACCCATATACGGCCCGAATACGGGTTAAAGCGGCCTGCCTGCCAGCGCCTCGGGCGGAGGCGAAACCTGCGGCCCGGCTTCAGCGCCGCCCCACGAACTAGGATTGCGGCCAGCGATATGACGGAGGCGAGCTTGTACGGCGCGACGAGCCCATAGGCTTCGGCCTCCCGCGAACGCCGCCGTCTACGCCGTACCTCACCATCGAGAGCGTGAACGTGGCCAGGCTCCGCTCTGCCGTGCGCATCGGTCGGCGTACACTCGCGCCGTTTACCCTTGCAGATGTGTCATTTGCCACTAAGGCCGATAGCGTCCCATGCGAGGATCGTTTGCCCGTCTCACGACGGCACGAGCATTACATGTAGTGTGCGCAGTGGAGGGCTACTCGCGTTGGCCGACCTGTTGAACTACCTAGGGCAATCGTTTACGATACTTGGACTCTGGCTAAATCGCATCACGAGCCCGATCCCATGGCCGCTGGCCATAGCATTCTTATTCTTGCCAATAATGGCAATATTTCGCACGACCCTATGGATCGCCCGCGGAACCCTATGGCCCGTTAAGTGTAAGTATTTCCATACTCAGCAACGTCGCGCAGACAAACCCTGCAGGACACCCGTACCGGGTGAATGGCATTACTGCATGCACCACCGGAAGCGGAAAGTAATGTCCGATGGTCATGTCTGCGACCCTAGGTTACAGCGTTGGCAAGCGCGACTCCGGGGCGGCAAGATCGTGGAACGCTCCGATATTCGCGGAGCCGGGTTCGTCCGATTGATCTCTAATAGAGAGACACTGTTGTTCTATAAGGGAATAGCCAGGCGTCCCCGGGATGTCATTCCTGGTCTCTTGCCTAGCGAGTTGAGGCGGAGATGGAAGCAGGGAGCTGACAGTATCCGAAATCTGCGACTTCAAGATATCATTAAAAGGTCCGACGAAACACCGCTGGGTGTAGCGGAGCGAATGCCGAGGGTGATCATCGCTACGAGAACGTCCCTTATCGCCTACGCTGTTGGCCTGATAGCAGTTGGCGCGTCGATAACCGTCAGTGGCGCGTCGCAAACTATGGAGCAATATAACGCGGCGGCAGCATTCATCGTCTCCTGGAATGCATTCAGATTCGGCGTATGGAAGGACGAAGCGAAAGAACCAAAATGGATCCGCACCGTCTGCATCGACTCCGGAAAAGCGTTCGGCATTCTGGTCGCATTGGCCCTTATCGGCAACACACTTAGCGACCTAGAGAAATCTGTGCGACCTCATTAGCCACAGGAGAGAATGAGCAATATTCGGCGGCCATCAATTGAGGTTTGACCTGGTGCGGTTCGGCTTGGGGAACCCCCCGCTTACCCGAACCGGAACGGGTGGACGATCACCAAGCACACCCAACCCGCCGCAGCGCGACCGCACTTATCCTCGTCTCGTGAAATGCGGCCGACATAACAATCACCACGCAAAGCGAGCCAGCGATACCAGAATCAAGCGCCCCCCAGCAAAGATCGAGATCATCAAGCCGGAAGCTCAACTTAGCGGCATTGGCGCTCGGCGTATTCCAAAGTTTCCCTCCCTTCCGATGACGGGGCTCGGCTCGAACGTACTAGCGAGCCCCTGTCGCATGCTGGGCGGCCTCACCGGCAGGGCGGGCTCGCACACGCCATGATCCGCCGGGCCCGCTCACACTGCTAGGCCACTTCATCGGCATCGTCGTACGATGTAGGCGACTCAGGCCAGTCGAACGCCAGTCGGAGGCGTTTTTTAACGTCCTCCTTGATCTGCGCCGTCCCGTAGTTGACGATCGGCTTGACGCAGTATTCGCGGACAGCTCGGTGGCGGCGGGGTTCTCGACACATCAGCACGGCGAGGACGCGGGCCGGCCAGATCAAGCGGAAAGCGCCCTCGACAGAGATGCCGCCGGTCGCGACTCTCGGCAGGTGCTTGAAAACTAGCTCTACCGCCCGTTCGATCACGTCTTGGTACGGCAGGAGCAAGGCCCATCCATCCGGGTGCTGCCCACCGTTGCCGGTCAGCGCCGCAACGACCGCCTTCTTCGCCCGGTTGTATTGACCGCGGAACTCGTCAAGGGCATGAGCGGTCTGCGCCAGCAATTCGCACCAAAAGTGAGCCTTACCAGCCTCTTTCTGGAAGTCGTTGATGCGCTGGTCACCGAACTTCTTGCGCAGTCCTGGGATTACGTGCCCCTCGACGAACCGTTCCTCCTCCTCAGCCGTGGGGCGTCGACGCGGGTTGTCTGGATCGATGTCGCGGGAGATACGAAATGGCTCACCAAGTTGCTCGGTCGCTTCGCGAAGGTTCGGGTCGCGGCGCAGCCACCGGATAACGCCAGCGATGAAAATCTTGATCGCCGCCTGCTGCCCAGCCGAAGTCTGCGGCCAGTTCCTGCGCTGGCCGGTGCGCCCGCGCTCGGGCGGCTTCCAGGCTTGGTCGGCCTCCCGCTCAAACCTGACTAGTTCGCGTTCGGAAGACGCGGCGGCGATGGCCAGCGCCTCCTGCCAACCATGCTCGGCTCCCCCGCATCGGCAAGCACACGGCGGCTTCCCTGCCTGCTCGCAGTTCTTGCTGTGACCACTTCGCTTCGTCATGCGCCCTCCGTGAAGTACGAGCAGCAGAGAAACGCATCGTCCGTCGACAATGACCAGCGGTGAAGGCGCTAAGTAGGCATTACAGACTTACTGGCCGCAACCGGACGACGAACTCGCACCAGTGACCTCTTTGGCATCAGCACCCTGTGCGACACGTACCCGTACCGGATAAGCGTCTTGTTACGTCACGCACGGTCAGCCACATGGGCCAGGCCCGATCTCTTCCCATCGGACAACACCGTCGCGTTAACCGGTGCGGGCTTACGTGCAGTCCCTGTCAGCCGGTCATATCTCAGCAGCGAAGTTAGGAGGAGACCATGAGTATCGTCCATGTGACCGGCGTTGAGATCGAGTTCGCACGCGGTTTGACCGCCCAGGTCCGCTGGGCGAGGGAGCACAACCAAGGCTTCCCGTCCCCGGAGTGGCCGAGCAAAGAGCGGCTTGCCGTCGCCCTCGTGCTGGGCAATCAGGATTACCTCACCGAGCAGGGCTACCGCGCGAGCTCTGCGCTTGATCGTGTTTGCGTGGGGATGACCTCTCGCTACGCGGACCGTATCGCCTGGCTCAACGCCATAAGAGATCTCGTGGATGGCTTCATAAGAGAAGCTGGGTGAGCCATGGATTGTCGTCGTGCTGCTCAGGATCACGCCGATGTCAACGAGCGGTGTGATGCGCCGAGCAGGCCCCTGGGCCGTCTCGGCTCCGGTTTGTCCGAACAGTCAACGCGAGCGTGTTAACCGATGCGGGCTTACGCGCGCTGTCTTCCAGCCGGTTCTATCTCCAACGCGGCACCACATGTCCACTGAATCGGCACAGGGAGCAGGTACGTCATGGGATCAGACTCACCCCCCACCGTCCCCGGCGAAAGAGGATCGCGGCGTCTCGCGCGTGCTGTGGTCCTTCGATTGGGGTGAGCGCTGTGACGGAGACGCGTACCGGCTTGGAGTCTGGCCAGGTGGAGCAGGACGGCGAACTCGTCCTCGGCTCGGTGGAGGACCCCGCCCGACAGCCGTTGCCGGCCGAGTCGGCGAACCCGGTCAAGGTGGCCCGCAGTTACGCGGAGAGTGTGCTGGCCGAGGTCGCAAGGATCGATGCCGATCACGTTGACGATGTGGTGCTGGCCGTCTCTGAGCTGGTTACCAACGCCATCTGTCACGCGGTCGGTGAGGGGCGGCTGTCGGTCCGGCTGGTCGTACGTCCGAGGTGGACACACCTGTGCGTCACCGACCCAGACTGCACCGTCCCGGAGACGACACAGCCCGGAGACGATGACCTGTTGCTGTCGGGCCGTGGTGTGCCGATCGTCGGTCAACTGGGTCTGCTGTGGTTCGTCCCTTCTGCCCAGGGCAAGACCGCGCACGCCGTGATCACCCGTACCGGCGAGAAAGTGACCGACGAGGAGCGCGAAGCCCTTATTCGGTTGCAGATCGTTTAAACGTCCGCCCGGTCGCCCCCGGCGTCTGACCGCGACCGCAGCGGCGCAGGAGATCGCCCGTACGTCCCCCCTTGGGCGCTCCTGGTGAGGGGACGCCGAAGACTCACCGGTGAGCGGCGTCCCCTCACGAACCCCCTCGTCCCATTCCTTCCTCTTCGCTGAACAGGTTGGCGCGCTATGCCCCTCTCCCCTTCAAACCTCCCTGATGACGGCCTGCTTAAGCCCTACGAAGTGGCCCGCCTGCTGGGCGTTTCAGTCACGCAGGTCGCGGCGTGGGCGCGTGATGGAAAGCTGCCGGCCGCAGTGAAGACGCCTGGGGGGCATCGCCGCTTCCGCTGGGCCGACGTCCGAGACGCCGTGACCAGGAAGACTGTCCATGACCCGGAGCGGGACCAACTTGAGATCGACGCCGCCCGCCTGTACGACCAGGGATGGAGCATTCGCCAGGTCGCTGAGAAGTTCGACTGCAGTTACGGCGCGATGCGGAGGATCCTGCTCAGGCGGACCGTTCTCCGGCCACGTGCACCGCGACCTCAGATCTGAGGTCGCGGAAATCTGGGCCCACGAAACCCGCCTTGCCGAGGCCTGAGGCTTCTACGCTTCATGCTCGTGGATCTGCCGTATCGAGAACTTCCCGACGACATCGAAATCGTTGAGAACGCTCAGGGCCGCTTCGAGGCCAAGAGCCGCACCGAGCCGGCCGAGCGGTTCGGCTGGGCACAGCCAACGCCCGAGCTGGCCCGTACGGTGTGCTTGACGACCCTCAACGTCCGCGCCGCGATGGACCGCGCCCGCGGCAGCGTGCGTGAGGCGGACACGCGCGGGCCAGCCGAGTTCACCCGCGAGCGGTACGAGCGGGCGTGTGCCGAGGTGGGGGTTCTCCGGCTGCCGGACAGCGTGTGCCTGAGCCTGGAGTACAGGAGTTTTCAGGCGCCCGACTACGACGCGGAAACGATCGTCACCACGAGACTGGCCGACGAACGTGGTGCGGCGATCCGGGCGGAGGAGCGTCGTCAGCGCAAGGAATTCGAACGTGACCTGAACGCGATGCCCGGCTTCCACGGCCTGAGCCGCGACCGGTACGAGTCGCTGTGCGACCTGGTCGGCGCCGAGCCGGCCGCCGAGGACCAGATCAGCTCGCTGAAGGTGGAGTGCTTCCAGCAGGAGGAAACACGCGGCACGGCCGAGGTCCCGCTGATCCTGGCCAAGTGGCGCGACATGGGGCGGTACTACGAACGCCGTGACGGGTCAACGGTGGACATGTAGCACAAGCCCGGTACGGTCCAAGAGTGAGCACTGACGAGCGCCCGGAAGAGCTGCGGACCAAGGTCTTCGGCGAGCGGACGATCTACGACAACCCGTGGGTCCGGTTGACCCTAGTCGACATCGAACCGCCGGACGGCAACCGGTTCGAGTACCACGTCGTACGGCTTCAGCGCGTCGCCATCGCCCTGGTGCTGAACGAAGCGGACGAAGTGCTCATGATGTGGCGCCACCGCTTCGTGGACGACTCCTGGGGCTGGGAGTTGCCCGGCGGGATCATCGACAAGGGCGAGGACGGCGCCGCGACCGCCGCTCGCGAGGTACGCGAGGAGACCGGCTGGCAGCCGGCACCGCTGGAACACGTGCTCAGCTTCCAGCCCATGGTCGGCATGGTGGACACCCCGCACGAGATCTACGCTGGCCGGGGCGCCGAGCTGGTCGGCGAGCCGACCGACCTGGAAGAGGCCGCACGCATCGAGTGGGTACCGATGAGCAGGGTGTTCGACCTCATCAGCAAGGGCGAGGTACTCGGTTCCGGCTCTCTCGTGGGCCTGCTGTACCTCCTCGCCCAGCGCGGCCAAAAGGCCGGCGCTTAGGCGGCGAGCCCGATGCTCGCGATACGCCTCCGCTGACGTACCGACCCCACCTGATTGGCCAGCAGGCGAGCACTGATCAGGTGCTTCCTGGCCTCGTCTAGCTCGCCACGGGTGGCGAACGCTTGGGCCAGGTCGCAACGGAGGCCGGCGGCAGCCCGTACGAACGTGGTGTCCATCTGCCCGAGCGCGTCGGTCAAGTAGTCGATCGCGTCGGTGTCGCCGAGCTGGGCGAGACAGTGCCCGCGCCAGCGCGCGTGGTGAACCTCGTCCAGCGCAATGAACGGTAACGCCGGATCGTGCGCGTCCACCGGCAGGAGGGCCGCTGAACGGTCAAGCGTCCGGCGGCACTGCTCGTCGGCGAGAGCGGCCTGGGTCTCGGCCTCAACGGCATCGAGCCACGACAGCAGCAGTCGCGGACCGGTCCGGCTCGCGAGGGTCCGCGCTGCCCGTACGAGGCTGAGGGCGTCGGTGAGCCGCCCCAGATCGTGAAGGGTGTACACCTGCTCGCCCATGGCATGCGCGAGCAGCACGGGAGAGTCGGCCTCACGTGCAGCGGTCTTGGCGATCTCGTAGTGCCCCCAAGCCTGCCGTACGGCACCGACGTCGAGCGCCTGCCACGCAGCGAGAGCGCCAGCGTCGGATAGGACCGCCGACAGCGCCGCACGTACGGATGGCCGGAGACTGTAGGTCACCAGCTCCGTCAACGTCGTGATGACCGTACGAGTCTGCTCTAGCAACGACGGAGCGCCGAGACGGCGATCCAGCAGCCGGATGTGATGGACCTGCTGCTGCATCTGCCGTATCAGCTCCATATCCACCCGCCGCGCAGTCGCAATGCGATGCCGCAGATCGTCAGCCGGGCTCGACGCCGTGGGGGCCGTGTCGAGGAAGCCGAGCTCTTCGTCGGTACGGCCGTAGGCGAGGCGGTAGAGCTTCCGCCAATCCTCACCCGGAATGACACGCCCGTTCTCGTGCCGGGAGATCGTGGTCTTCAGGCTCTTGTCGCTGCCGAGCTTCATGCCGACCTGGGCGGCGCACTGTCGAAGGGTCGCGATGAGGCGAGGCACCTTCCACCCGAACTCAGCACGCGTCCGCCGGAGCGGCGTCATCTCGCAGGCGTCGTCGTCTTCCCATGTCACGGGTTCAGCATCACTCACGAGGGCCGATTCGCCCCGGTGGTTAACACGCAGGTGTTAACCGATGCGGGCTTACGCCGCTGCCCTGCGGACCGATCTCATCACAGGCGCCCGTCACCACATCGGCTCGGGCACGCCGCCCTCTACCCTGTTCTTCACACCGCCGAAGGGAAGCCCGTGGCCAGGCCTAAGAGCAGCGACGCCGTCTACCTGAAGATCGCCGCTGTCCTCCGCGACCGCATCCGCGCCGGCGACCTCGCGCCAGGCGACAAGTTCCCCTCCGAGGCGAACGTTTCCACGGAGTTCGGCGTCGCCCGCGGCACCGTCCGCGAGGCACTCAAGCAACTTGAGGCTGACGGCCTGGTGGACACACTGCCCGGCGTTGGCAGAGTCGTCCGTACCGCGGAGCAGGCAGACAAGACTCCTCGCTACCGACGCATCGCCGCCCAACTCATCGCGGCCATCGAAGCCGGCGAGTACCCGCCAGGCTCGCAACTACCCGGCGAAGCTCAACTCGCCGAGCAGTTCCAAGCATCACGCAACACGATCCGCTCGGCACTCGGCGAACTCGACGGTCGAGGCCTCATCGAGGTAGTCCATGGCAAAGGGCGCGTCGTCCTTGAGCACGCGAGAGAAGTTTGAGCCAGTCCACAAGGCCTGTATCGATCGGTGACAGCATTCCCTACCGGTTCAAGAAAGCCCCGCTGCACGGATCGCCTTCACACCGTGCGCTTCGGCGCACCGAGCGTGCGGCCTCTCCGGGCCGGTCCCGGCGCGCCGAATCGCTAGTGCGGCGCGCACCAGATCCGGCGTTTTCGCCACTTGACGTTCGTCCGCTGATAAGCTAGCCACGTCACATTTCAGCCTGAACTTCCCCTGTCGGCAATACTTAAAAACGAACCGGGCGATATGTCCAATACTATGGGACCTCTAGGCGGGTCCGCTGTGATGCATATGCGCAGCAAAAGTGCGCGGATCGCCTTGGCCGGCGGTAGTTCGGCATACGCATGAAACGAAAATGGGTAATACGTGCGATCTTAGCGACCACTTTGTTGGCTGGCCCGGTTGCATCGTTGGCCGAAAACGTGGCGTCTTCACAGGCGCGGTGGCCGTGGCTGCTTGATTACATCAGAAAGCACCCATGGATCGCAATTGGCGTTTCAATTGCCATATTGAGTTTGGCCTATTATGCCGAAAGCCGCTCGGTGGATGTTCCTCAACCGAAGAAAGCTGAACCGCAGGAGTCACTCCCCAGCGTAACTCTGAATCATTCCACCATTAACGCTCCGACCACGGTGCAGGTAGTTCAAGGCCAAGCTCTCGAAAACGTTAGCCTTACCGCCAACGAAGATCGCGATAGAGACCCGATCGAACTGCAGCCGACCCAGAAGCCGGTTGTTCTATACAGTGTTCTCCCTTTTGTAGATAGCGGGCGCTGGGAGGAAAAGATCCATGTCGCTTCTGAGGCCGGAACCCGTAAGGCACTATGCTTCCAGTTCGGAAGTGTCTCGCTGCCCCCGGAACTAGTAGTGGCTGTCGTAGTAGTCTTCCTCTGTGCGCAATACCCTCTTATTACGAGACGAATTACGGCGAGGTTGAGGAAAGTCAAGAACGAGTTTCCTTCAGCACGTTTGATCCTTGCGGCAGTCGATCGGTCGGATCCGATGGTCGAAGACGAGGACGGGCGTCGCTTGTTGAGAGCAACTGACTACGATATCGACCAAAATAAATTCATTATATCCATAACGGTAGACAACTTCAGCGAGAGTGTCTCTCTCCACATCGAGAATGCATTGAGAGAATATTATAATCGGCTTGCACTCCCCAGCAGCAGCTCTGAATCATATGAAGTGCAGGAGTAGCTCATGTCCTACGCTGACGCGCTAGAAGTCGAGTGGGTAGCAGCATGTCTATCTCCGAGCGATATAGCACCACACCCCAATTTTAGAGCCGAGCAAGCGTATGGTGCTGAGTTGCTGGCCCTAATCATACGTTTTCAGATTTCCGATTATGACGTTTATGCTGATCAGAGCAAGGATGAGCGAGGCTCAAGCGGGATAGCGGTGTCTAGTGACCCCGTATTGGAAGCTGCTAGACGGGTGTTGCAATCCGATACCCTTCATGAGGGCATGCGCGATCTATCTGTGATTATTGGACGTGATGACCTCTCCTATGGCCAGCGAGCTGCTGCTGCTTTGCTGGTCGCGACTACAGACAGCGACCTTGATATACCAAGTGAGCATACGTCGCTATTGGCAAACCTCGCTAATTCTGTAACAGAAAGCGATGTAGGATCTCAAGGATCTCGCGCACTTATAGCTGCCGCACTACTACAGCAATGTGCGCTTCGAAAATATGAAATCGGGGATGCTGACGCAGTCCGCGATTATGCGACAGAGGTGCGTCGCCTTCTCGGTTCTACTAACGACTCGTGGGATGACTTCAAGGTATCGCGTGGAATTAGCTGGTCGGCCGCCGAGACACAAAGGCGCCTTGTTGAAGTTCTTGACGGTAACGCCCTTGCGTTGCTCGTCACGACCGGAGATCCTTTCGCCAATTCGTGGACTGAGCTGGTACGCGCACCTTTCCCTGCCGCGTCAGTTCGGCCGACTAGAGAGGTCCTGCGCTCCCTGGTAAAAGTTGTTGGTGAGGTGTTCGAAGGCGACTACCACTCTTCACGACGAAGGCGCACCTTGAGTGGAGAGCACGAAGCGCTCAGACTACTCTATGCGTCGCTGCTAAATTCGGAGCTCACTGGTGACCTGGCCGGTGTTCATCAGACGAGGAAGCTCTTGGGTGAAGTCTTCTCAGTGCGCATGGCGAGAGGGCACGGTGACGACACCTGGGTTGCAGAGGCGATCCGACTATTGCGGCAAGGGGACGCAACGGATCAACTACAGCGCCTTCTGCAGCACGTGCGCGAGGAAGGACCGCTTCAAGTCATTGCAGAAGCCGCCGAGAAACTAATTGAGGTTCGCAAGAAAAGTCAATATGTGACCTTCGCTGACCTTTTGCTCCTGGAGAAAGCCGCAGACCTTCTACCAGTAGCGACGACGCGAGATGCGCTGGCTCTCGTCGACTCTTACGCCACCCAAGAGCGGGATGGGCGCGTTAAAGGGTCGCATTCTGCTCCGTGGAAAATAGTCGAGACTTCGCTTCGATTCATTGACTCTCTCATCCGAGAAGATCAGGACGCTAGTCCTAGTGAGGTTATAAGCCAAATTCTGAACCTTTGCGGATCTTTGGCCGGCGGCGACCAGTTCGTATATAAGGCGCTAGCAAATCTAATGTCCGATATTGAATGGCAAGGTGTATCTGATAGCGAAAAGTCCCAATGGCTTGAGCTGGCCAACAGTATGCAGAGCGATGTACTGGCGATTGATCGTGTTCGAGTCTACGCCGCTCTGAAAATTGAAGTGCCTGAGGAGATCAGGAGTAATCTGCAGGGGTTGCAGTTTGTGGCGGCTCTAATCGCAGGGTTTCTGGGTGAGCCTCCGTCGGCGCAAGATGTGGCGAAGTCTGTCCTTATTATCGAGCAGATGCTGGAGCAAGTCAGAGTTGAGGCTGAGCGAGGACATTTCACGGGCTATGGATGGTCGCCATTCACCCTGTGCGGTTTGTTGATAGCAAAGTTCTCCACTGTGGAGCTGTGGCCGGCGGTCCATGCGCTACTAGCCCATCCGCTTGTATCTTCAGAGAGCAAAGTAGAGCTACTACAGGCGTCGCTCGATCGACTAACGCCGGCTGTTCTGCCGCCGGAAATCCACGAACTCTTCCAGGAGAGTCCGATTCCGGAAGAAACGCTAGACAGAAACCCATTTCTTGATGTTCCTGCTACTCAATATAAAGCGGTGGTCCGCAATTTCCAGCTCGCTTACGGACTATCTAATCCAAGTTCTGTGCAGTCGGAGGTGCTTAGCGACGTCAGCTCTGAGAGTAGGGCAGTTCGGATGGAAACTGTTCAAAGTTGCTTCCTGGCATCCAGAGTTGATCCTCAACTTGAGTGGCCAATAATTCTCCTCCTTCAAGCATCTTATGACCGTGATGGGTCGGTCAGACATAAAGCCATTAGAAGTTTGGCTTTTTTGAGTGTCCCTCAATCTGTAACGCTCTCAAAGTCCATCGCTGATCGTGTTCTAGCATCTCTGCGGGAGCCTGGTATCGCAAGCGCTATGGGAGCCCTGAGGGGTATCGTCGACGCCCATGCGGCAGGTCAAATTACGGAAGGGCTATGGTGTGAAGAAGAGATTATTGCGTTGAGGGATACACATAGTTCGAGGAACATTAGGAGAATGGCAGGCTCTACTCTTTCGCTCTTTCGAGAGTAGCTGTTATCGCCTCCTTCCTAGGTCCACGATACGATCGCCGGTACAGGCCTCACTATCGTCCCCGGTGAGGCAAAGGTGGGTGCGGGGTAGGGGGCGATCACTGCTGCGCGGCTTCCGGTGCTAATGGCGGTGGGGCGGTTGCGTTCCTGTCTCGTGGGTGGCGCTGTGGGATGCCTACTTCCGGTGCAGGGTTCGTGAGACCTCTTTGTCCGAGACTGGTGCTTGTTGCGTTGCTGTCGGGGCAGGGGCGGGCCGCCTGGGGGGTTGTGTCCCGTGCCCGTCCGTACAACTGGACCTCTCGTTAGGGATTGGCGAGCACACCAGTAGCTCTGAGCAAGACCGGTTCAGGCCGCTGCGCCGATGACGGATTCATCGTTGAGAACCTTGAGCAACGCATCGCGGTCGGTCAGCACATCGCGTACGTACTCGCCCATAACAGGATTGTGTCACCGGCGCATTCGTACGGCGCGGAGGAGCTGCGCGACGGATGAGGCCTGACGACAGCGGCGACCACCACCAACGCGACACGATCCCAGCCACTGGGCACCGTCAGCACAAGGTCACGGCGCAGCGGGCATGCGCCACCTTCGGCTACGGATCAGAGCGTTCCGCTCGAATCCGTACGACAAGGCTTTCTACCCGGCGCTTCTGTCGGAGTGATCCAGTGCGACCAGCGATGGTGTGAGCGGCGCGTAGGTGTTCTTCTGCCAGGCTGCGTTCACCGCGGACCAGCAGCGCGGTGGCGAGATCGATGCGGACGCCAGCTTCCGCGCGTGCGTAGTTTCCGGTGACGGCTGCGAGCCCTCTGGTCAGTTCTTCGATGGCGTCTTCGTCGCCCAAGCGTGCGAGGCAGTTGCCGCGCCATCGAGCCAGGTGAGGTTCGGCGAGCACCACGTATGGCAGTTGGTCGTCCGGTTCGGCGGGCAGAAGATCGGCGGCTTGGTCAAGAAGGTCTCGTGCGGCAGTCGCATCCCCGCTGGCGGTAGCCATCTCGCCCTGTGCGGCCGTGAGCCAGGACTCCATCAGCGCGGGCACGGCGCGTGCGGCCTGGTGTCGTGCGTAGTTGACCAACTCGCCGGCTTGTGCGGCGTCTCCTAGGTCGAGCAGGACGTAAGCCTGTTCCGCGGTGGAGAAGGCCAGTAGGGAGGGGTCTTCGGCTTCGCGGGCTGCGGATTTGGCGCGTTCGAAGTGCTCCCACGATTCGCGTGGGGTGCCGACGTCGAGGGCTTGCCATCCGGCGAGTGCTGAGGCGTCGGCGAGGACTTTGGCGAGCATGCGTCGGACGCCGGGGCGTACGGCGTGGCGGTTCAGCTCTTCGATGTGGGCGATGTGGGCGCGCATCTGGTCGCGGATGAGCTGGGCGCCTTGGAGGGCGTCGAGCCGGCGGATGGCGTCCGTTTGGGCCTGTAGGAGCTTGGCGACCTCGGCGTCGACCGCTGAGGCGCGGGTCAGCTCGGCGGCGAGGTCTTCTAATGACTCCTGTTCGGGTGCCTCGGGTGCTTCTACGAAGCCGAGCTCGACCGGTGAGCAGCCGTACACCTCGCAGAAAAGTTCCTGGTAGAGGGGGCTTTTGACGGGGACGTGGCCGTTCTCCCATCGGGCGATTTGGCGGGAGAGGCTTTCTGGTCCGGGGAGCGCCTCTCGGCGCGCTTGGGCGGCGCGGCGTAGGCGGACGTCGAGTTGGGTCTTGGTCCACCCTTGGCGTTCCCGCGCGGCTCGCAACGGGGTCACCGGCACTCCTCACCGAACAGGTCGCACATGTCTACCGGCCTGCCATTCTGCCGCTTACCGGTGACATGACAAGGGGATGACAGTCATCCGCTGTCATCCCGTGTCATCTACTGCCGGGTCGGCGGGGCGAGCAACCTGGTGGGTGTCGGGCCGAGGACGCCGACACACCACCGAGAGAAGGGACTTGACAGGTGATGACCCCGAGCCGTTACCTATACATGTACTACCTGTCTAGCAAACGAGTTGAGGAGGGCCGCTGATGTTCCCGCAGCCGAAGAAGTGGCCCCGGTACGTGGTCGGCGCGATCGTCGTCGTCTTCGTGTTCAAGAACCCGGCCGCTGCCGCCCAGCTCGTCAACCACCTCGGCGGACTGATCTCGCAGGGCGCGACGGCGCTCTCGCGGTTCGCCTCCGCGCTGCACGTCGGCTGATCCGGTGCACAGCCACCAAGCACACACCGGACCCGCCGTTCCCAACCGATCACCGCTCACCTGGAGGTTCCACGTGAACGATCACCCGAGCAGGCTCAGCACCCCGGACCTGCGCGACGAGTGTCTCGACGGGGCCGAGTGCCTCTTCGACACCGAGCTGCATGACGGCCCGGACCCTGAGGACCGGTTCGAGCACCCGGACGCCCGCGCCGCACGCGAGGACGTCGCCAAGGACATCTGCGCGACCTGTCCGGTTCAGGTCGTGTGCCTTGAGTACGCGATCCGGACCAAGCCAGCCAGCGGAGTCTGGGCCGGTCTCACGGCCGACGAGATCGCTCAGCTCCACGCGTTGCGTATGGAGCGTGAGCAGTTCGCCGAGGCCTTCGAGGAGGTGGCGTGAGCATGGCCTACACCGCCACGGAACTGGCCGCGCTGCTGCGCGTCGGTGCCCAGGGCTGCCACTCCGATGAAGCCGCGGTCGGCCTGCTGGTCGAGCATGACACCTGGTTGAACCGCAGCGACTTCATCCGTACGTGCGTCACGGTCCAGACCGACTCCTTCGTTCAGGGCGAGCAGGTCGCGGCCTTCATCGACTGGAGTAACGCGGTACGTGTCCTGGACGCGGGAGGTCTGCCCTGCTCCCGCGGCGAGGCGGCCGTACTCCGCATCGCCGCCGGCCTGGCCGGAGTACCGGTCAACCTGCGGGCGATGCTCGGCGGTCTGGACTCCCGCAACATCCAACTCGTCGCCGAGGCCGTCATGCATGCCAACGGCACTCCTATCGCCTCCCGCCTCGGCTCGTACGCCTCTGGCGCACAGCCACCGAGCACGATGCCCGACGTCCCGCCGATCACACAGCAGCAGGAGGGGCGCTGACATGGCCGAGCCGTACACCGCGCCCTACCTGACGCCCGTGCGCGGACTCGCGCCCGCCGAGGTACGAGCGCTCACCGAACACGAACAAACCGTCATCACGGTGGTCGGTGGCCTGGTCGCCGCGCTGGGCCTGCTCGGGTTCGTCAACAGCTTCGCCCGCGTCGCCGCCGCTGCTCACGACTCGTTCGGGCGGCTGGCGTTCACCGTGCCCGTCGGCATCGACGTCGGGATCGCGGTGTTCTCCGCGCTCGACATCGTGCTCGCCCGGCTCGACATGCGGCTTCGGTGGCTGCGGCTGATCCCGTGGTCGTTGACCGGCGCGACCGTCTATCTGAACGTCGCCGGCGAGAGGTCGGTGTTCGGGGTCGTCGCGCACGCGACCTTGCCCGCGCTGTGGGTCGCCGCCGTCGAGGTCGCCGCACACGTCGTCCGTACGCGCGCTGGCCTGGCCGCCGGTACCCACATGGATTCGATCCGGTTGTCTCGGTGGCTGCTCGCGCCCTCGGCGACCGTACGGCTGTGGCGCCGGATGGTGCTGTGGGAGACACGCTCGTACCCGGCCGCGCTCGTCCGCGAACGTGACCGGCTCCTCGCGCTGACCGATCTGAAGGACACGTACGGGCCGGTCACGTGGCGTTGGAAGGCGCCTCGCCGGATCAAGGCGCTGTACAAGCTCGGCGAGCTGACGCCCGCCGCTGACATGCCCGAGCCCGTTCGGGAGCCCGAGCCGTCCACCCGGACCACGACCACTCCGCCGCGTGGACGGTCCACCCGGCGCAAGGGAACGCGGTCCAGGACGAGGCGCCGGACCGTCCCGAACGTCGATGACCTCATGCCCGCCGGACGGCGCATCGCCGCCGAAGCGGACGAACGCGGCGAACCACTCACCCGCGACCGGCTCGCCATCGGACTCCGCCAGTCGGGCACCACCGCCGGCAACGAACGCGTCGGTGCCCTGCTGGCACGCCTCAAGCACGAGAACGACACCACGGCACCGATGGAAGGTGACCAGTGACCAACCCACGCCACGCCGTGCCCGCCGAGGACGGCGACACCATGGGGGACCTGATCCCGCTCCGTCCGGCGCGGACTGAGCCCGAGCAGGACACCCACTACGAAGTCACGCTCGATGAGGAACCGACGACGCCGGACGCCGTACTCGTCCAGGCGCCCGAGCCCGTAGGCGGGCGGCACCCGATCATCCCGGCCGAGCTGCGTGGCTGGTCGACCCTCAAGGCGACCGCCCAGCACACCGCGGGCCGGTGGGCGCATCAGACCGGCTACCACGTCGTACGCGCGCCCCGCTACGCGTTGCTCGGCTGCTTCTGGGCGGGCGTGGGCGTGTTCCGACTGCTCGGGCGGCACCTGCGCTGGTGGTGGGTGACCGAGCAGTACGGCCTACGGCAGAGCGCCGCCGACCGTCACGATCCGGAGATGTGGATAAAGCTCCATCGCGAGGTCAAGGCCACCCGCGCGTGGCGCGGCCTGGTGCTCCTCGGCGAAGCCATCGGCGTTGCCGTGGCCACCGGAGAGGTCGCCACCGGTCCGGCGTGGCTGACGGTCGCCGTTCTGGCGGGGATCACTCCCGCGCTGGCGCGCGTCGGGCGGCCGAGTGATCGCCGCATCATCTCGCCAGCGGTCGTGACGCCGAGGTTCCGCAAGCTCAACCCGGACATCGTGTTGCGTGCCTACTACGCCGCCAAGCTCGGCGACCCGGACAAGCCCGGCCAGCAGGTCCACTTCGGGTCGACCATGTCCCGCGACGGCAACGGCTCACGTGTCCTGATCGATCTGCCGCACGGCAAGGGCCTGGATGATGCGATCAAGGCCAAGCCAGCCATCGCCTCGGGGCTGGACGTGTCGCTGTCGCAGGTGTTCATCACGCGCGACCCGACCTCACATCGTCGGCATGTGCTGTGGGTTGCCGACCGTGACCCGCTCGCCATCCCGGCAGGGCGTACGCCGCTGCTGGCCTGTAAACCGACTGACATCTGGGCACCGGCGCCGTTCGGCCTGGATGAGCGCGGCAACCGCGTCGCGGTCGAGATGATGTGGAACTCGATTCTCGTCGGCGCGCAGCCTCGGCAGGGTAAGACGTTCTCGGCCCGAGCCCTGGCGCTGTACGCGGCGCTCGATCCGTACGTAAAGCTGTCAGTCTTCGACGGGAAAGGCTCCCCGGACTGGCGCAAGTTCCGGCTCGTGGCCGACCGGTGCGCGTTCGGCCTGGCCATGACACGCGACGGCGATCCGGTCGAACTGTTCATCGACTCCCTCCGCGAGATCAAGGCCGACGTTCAGGACCGCTACCAGCGGCTGTCCGAACTCCCCGTGGACGTGTGCCCTGAAGGGAAGCTGACGCGAGAGATCGCCCGTGACCCGAAGTACCGGATGCCGGTCCGGCTCGTGGTGATCGATGAGTTCCAGGAGTACTTCGACCTACCCGACCCCGACGCCACCAAGGAAGTCGCCGCGCTCCTGGTGTTCCTGGTCAAGGTCGCGCCCGCGGCCGGGGTGATCGTGCTTGGCGCCACCCAGAAGCCGAGCGGCATCGGCAACGGGCAGGTCGCCCAGCAGTTCAACGCCTTCCGCGACAACCATCAGATCCGGTTCTCACTGCGTACCGGCTCTTGGCAGGTGTCTGACCTCGTGCTCGGCTCAGGCGCGTACTCCGAGGGCTACGACTCCTCGACGCTGCTGCCTGACTACAAAGGCGTCGGCATCCTGCGCGGCGCATCGGACGCCACACCGACCGTACGGACCCACCTGGCCGACGCCCAGGACGCCGAGAAGATCCTGACCGCCGCACGCGCCTACCGCCAACGCGCCCGAACCCTGACAGGCATGGCCGCCGGAGAAGAGGTGACCCGCGAGGTCCGCGACGTACTCGCCGACGTACGAGGGATCTACAAGCCCGGCGAGCGCGGCCTGCACTGGCAGCAGATCGCCGCACGGCTCGCCGACGCTCACCCCGAGCACTACGCCGACCTGACCGCTGATGCGATCTCGGCCCAGGTACGCGCGTTCGGCGTCCCGTCCGTCGATGTGAAACGCCACGGCGTCACGCTCAAGGGCGCCCGAGCCGACGCGATCAACACCGCCATCCAACGCCGCGCCGACCGGTAGCGGCAGCCCCGCGACCGGTAGCGCGCACGCTACCCGGCCCGCTACCCGCGCGACCTGCGGCAATAAGCCCAGGTCGCGGGTAGCGGCCCCCACCCCGCACGCCCAAAAACAGCCCGGAAAGGCACACCCATGACCCTCATCACCGCAACCGCGACCGGCTCGTCAACCGGCTCGGCGCTCGTGTTCGCTCTCGTGCTGGGCGCCGGTTACCTCGCCGCCTGCGTCATCTGGCCGTTCCGCGCCTGCCGCCACTGCGGCGGCACCGGTCGGTTCGTCTCACCCACCGGCCGCGCCTGGCGGTCCTGCCCGCACTGCGCGGGCACCGGCGCCAAGCTCCGCCTCGGCCGTCGCATCTACAACCACCTCAAGCACACCCACGATCGCGACCGTACGCGCAGGCCCCGATGACCGGCCGCAGAAACGTAAGTGCGGTCCGGCGCACAGCCACCAAGCACGACGCCGGACCGCCGCCCCCAACCGATCACGAAACCGAAGGAGGCACCTCCATCATGACCCAGCCCGGCGATACCGGCCAGCACAAGGCCCAGCGGCGAACGGCCTGGCTGCTGCCCGAAGACGGCGTCATCGACCCCGTCGCGATCGACCTCGCCGCAACTGGCGAGCGCCCCGTCGCCCTCACGCCACGCGAACGGCGAATCGCAGCCGCGCTCATCCTCGCCACTGGTGGCACGCCGAACACCATCGCCAAACGCCTCCACATGGCGCACAGCAACGCCCGCGCCCTCGCCGACCAAATCGCCGCCGACCGACCCGCCGCCTAGACAACCCGCTCCCGCCCCGCCGCCCCCAGCGCGGCGGGGCACCGACCCAACCCCGAAGGGGACCCGCACCCGTGGCCAAGCCAAACCCGCTCCGCGTCATCGACGGCGAGACGCCCGAGGCCGACTTTGACCGCACGCCACCGCACAACATCGGCGCCGAACAAGTCGTGCTCGGCGCGGCGATGCTCTCACCCGCCGCGCTGACCGACGTCCGCAAGCTGCTCGACGGCAACGAGTTCTACCGCCCGGCGCACCTACGGATCTGGGAAGCGATCACCGCTCTGGCCGACCGAGGCGCCCCGTTTGACCCGCTCGCCGTTGGCGCCGAACTCGGACGCGACCTGGCCACCACCGGCGGCGCGCTCTACCTGCACAACCTCATCGCCCAGGTCCCGGCCGCCACCAACGCCGGTTACTACGCCTGCATGATCCGCGACCTCGCCTACGCCCGAAGGGTCATCGAAGCCGGCGACCGTCTCACCGAACTCGGCTACTGCGCCACCGGCGACGACGCCGCGAACCTGCGCGGCGCGGTGGCCGCCGAGTTCGCCGCCGTCGCCTCAACCGACGTACGAGGCTGGGCCGAGCCCACGCCGCTCACCTCGACCACGACCGGCCTGCCGAGCTTTCCGCTGTGGACGTTCCCGGACTGGCTCGGGGGGTACGCGGCTTCGCTCGCCGAGGTCACCCAGACCCCACCGGACCTCGCCGGGTGCCTGGCCCTGGCCGTGCTCGCCGTCGCGGCCGGAGGGAAGGTGTGGATCCAGGCGCCGGCCTGGCGGGAACCGGCGAACCTGTTCGTCGTCGTGATCCTGCCGCCCGGCAACCGCAAGTCCGAGGTCTACCGGGCCATGTGCGCCCCGATCAAGGCCGCCGAACAGACCCTGATCACCGAAGCCGAACCGCTCATCGCCGAAGCCGTCATCGCCCGCCGCGTTGCCGAGGCGCATGCCGACAAGACCGCGAAGACGGCCGAGAACGCCGCCGCACTCGACCCCACCCAACGGGCGCTCGCGCTCACCGAGGCCACCGAAGCCAAACTCGCCCTGGATGCCGCCGTGGTTCCGGCGCGGCCGCGGTTGTACTCCGACGATGCGACCGTGGAAGTCCTGACCTCCCTGCTGTGTGAACAGGGCGGCCGGATGGCCGTGCTCTCCCCTGAGGGAGAGATCTTCTCCATCGCCGCAGGCCGCTACTCCGGCGCCCCGAACTTCGCCGTGTTGAAGAAAGGCCACGCGGGCGAGGAGATGCGCGTCGACCGCATGGGCCGCGAGTCCGAACACATCGACGCCGCCACCGTCACCCTCGGTATCTGCACGCAACCCGGCGTCCTGGCCGAACTCGGCGACACACCCCAGTTTCGCGACCAAGGACTCCTCGGACGCCTGCTCTACGCCCTCCCCGACTCCCTCCTCGGGCATCGCAAGAACCGACCCGATCCCATGCCCGCCGATCAGGAGGCGACCTACCGAACCAGCATGAAAGCCCTCGTGCTGTCCCTCGCACGCCTCGCCGCGCCGACGACACTCACCTTCACGCTCGACGCGCAAGCCGCGATCACTCAGCTTCTCGCCGACACCGAACCCCGGTTCCGACCAGACGGCGACCTGGCCCACATGACCGACTGGGGCGGCAAACTCGTCGGCGCCACCGTCCGCATCGCCGGACTCCTTCACCTCGCCAAACACCTGCGCGACGGCTGGAACAGGCCCATCACCGCCGACACCTTCGCCGACGCGGCCGACATCGGCGAGTACTTCACCACCCACGCCAAAGCCGCCTACGACGCCATCGGCGCCGACCCCGCCACCGCCGACGCCAAAGCCCTCCTGGACTGGGCGCGCAACACCGGCCGTACCCGCTTCGCCGCACGCGACGCCCAACCTCCGCTACGCGCCCGCTTCAAGAAGATCACCGACCTTGAGCCCGCCCTGGGCGTCCTGGAAACGCACGGCTGGATACGCCGCCTGCCCTCCCCACCGAGGACCGGCCGAGGGCGCCCGGCCGCGCCTACGTACGAGGTCCACCCCGCCGTGTTGGGGGCCAACCGATGACCATGCAAGCGCCGCGCCACCAGCCGTCCGCGCCGTCCCGACGCCCTGAAGCGCGTAAGCGAAAAGCAGCACAAATGATTCTGCTGATTTCCGCTTACCTGCTTCAGCCCCCGCGACCACCTCCGGCGCCCACTGCCAGAGCCCGGCCGTGACCAGCGGACAGCCACCAAGCACGCCGCCGGCCACGCGATCCCAACCGATCACGACGTTGGAGGACGCGACTCCGTGAAGACCGCCGAACGCAACCGCGACAAGCTCACCCTCGCCGAGGTCTGCGCCGAACTCGGCATCTCCCGCTCCACCTTCTACGACTGGCGAGCCAAGCAGAAGGCCCCACGCTGCATCACCCTGCCCAACGGCAGCCTCCGCATCCGCCGAACCGAACTCGACCGCTGGCTCGACGCACGAGAGGACGCCGTCTGATGCAGGACACCACCTACGACGTCCGCATACACGAGACGCACGTCCGCAAGGGCACCAGGGTCACGACCTACACGGTGCGGTGGAAGGTCGGCCCCAAGCGCTGGTCCGCGCCCTTCCGCAACAAGGCACAGGCCGAGAGTTTCCGTGCCGCGCTGATCACGGCCACGAAAAACGGCGAGGCGTTCAGCCTGGAGACAGGCCGACCCGCCGCATGGCAGCGCGAAGAGAACGCGATCAGTTGGTACGCCTTCTCGCTCGACTACGCCGCAGCCAAGTGGCCCTACGCCTCTCCGAATCATCGACGCGGTATCGCCGAGGCGCTCACCGACGCGACTGAGGTCATGCTCAAGACCGGGAAGGGGGCACCGACTAAAGAGCAGCTCCGCGCCGCTCTGCGAGGCTGGGCCTACAGCGGACGCCTCCAAAAGGGCGACGAGGCGCCCGAGAGTTTCATCCCGGTCGTGCGCTGGTTGGAGCGCAACACCATCGACATGTCGGAGCTCGACCCCGAACGGAACGGAGCCGCCTTGGCGCGTGTCGTGCTCGACCGCCTGAGCAAGAAGCAGGACGGTACGCCGGCCGCTGGCAGCACGGCGAACCGGAAGCGCATGACCTTGAACAACGCCATGGAGTATGCGTGTGAGCGTCGCATCCTGTCCGGCAACCCGCTCAAGCACATCAAGTGGACCAAGCCCCGTATCGTTCAGGCGCTCGACATGCGACTCGTCGTCGGCCCGGAACAGGCCGCGCGCCTGCTGACGGCAGTTGGTCACCAGGGCGAGCGAGGCCCGCGCATGGTGGCGTTCTTCGCGGTTATGTACTACGCGGCCCTACGGCCTGAGGAAGCCGTAGACCTCCGAACGGAACACCTCGTCTCTCTACCAGAGGAGGGATGGGGAGAGATGCGACTCACCCACGCCGAACCTCGCAGCGGCTCGCGCTGGACCAACAGCGGGAAGCCACGAGACCGGCAACCCCTCAAGCACCGCGCGCCCGGCGAGACACGCCCTGTGCCCGTACATCCCGAACTCGTTCGGATCCTGCGCAACCACATCGAGCAGTTCAAGATCCGGCCTGGCGCCCGGCTCTTCGTCGGCCCGCGCGGCGGGATCATGACCGATCGCACGTACCTGGGCATCTGGCACAAGGCTCGGGCCGAGGCTTTCACCACCGAGGAGGCTGCCTCGCCACTCGCCGAGACACCGTACGCGCTCCGCCACGCCGCCGTCTCTACCTGGCTCAGCGCCGGAGTCCCACCCGCCCAGGTGGCCGCCTGGGCGGGGCACAGCGTTGACGTCCTGCTCCGCGTGTACGCCAAGTGCGTCGCCGGCCAAGAGGACGAGGCGAAGCGCCGGATCACCGAGGCGACCAAGGTGTAGGGCGCTGACCGAGCACCAACGGTCGCGGCCAAGCCGACGGTACAGGCACCAACCGGACGGGGTGACCGGGTGAGCTGCGGAAACGACGTTTGGCCGATACGGCCGCCACGGCACTGACTGTCGTGGCGGCTGTATCGCTCGTGCTGTCAGCGAGGTCTGTACAAGTTTTTCTGTCTAGTTTTCTGTCCGCGGTCTCTGCATCAATCTGTCGAACTTTAGATCTTCTGAGTAAATCTCGCGGCTAGTAATTCCTCCAAATCTGTTCCATAAATCTGTGGAGCTTATCTGATGTTCTCTTACGTTCTGGTATTCTGTTCACATGAGTGATGCCCCCGACGGTCGCCCGTCGAGGGCATCCTGTGGCCTAGCGAGCAGCCTGCCCGCCGCTCGCCGGGTAGCTGGTTCCTACCGGTTGAGGAAGACGTGTGCGTAGTCGAAGCATTGCACGACTACGCACACTACCTGGGAAATCAGCAGAGCGTCCCGTAGGCGCTTGCGCCAGTTGGGCGAGCGCCTACGGGCGTCACCCTCGTCGCCGTCGTCCTCTTCCTCCGGAGTAGATACGTCAGTATCAGACATTAGATGGCTCCCTTCTACGGATAACGATCAAGGTGCGTCTGCCTTCGACACACCCGCCTCCCGATAATAGCTCAGAAGCGCCAGGTTCCGGCAATTTTCTGCTTCGCTTCCGGCCTTTCCCTGGGAGCACCTAATGGGTTCTTATAAAGGGACATTACGCAAACGCAGCCTGACCTGCTTAAATGCCATACCTGGCGTGGCGCACGCCCAGCGACGGGACGCGCCTCGGTTGACCCGACAGTCGCCCCCGTCGGCTGGGGGATACCCAGAATCGGGCAACCCGACGTAGCGCATCGGCATCAAAGCCAGCACACCCAGTCCGGTTGTGCCTAGCAGCGCGATCCGGTCCCCCGACACAGCCCATCGGACACGTAGTCCACAGAGCGGGGTCGCATGGTCGCTCGTCTGTTCATGCGCTAAGCAGAGGAACGACGCGACGACTGACACGCTGGCCCTCGTCGGTCACCACACGGACACTTGATCCTGTTCGCGTGATGACGCCGACCGCGTGCTCACACCTTCGATCGCTTCGGGTCACCTCGGAACGGAGACGAGGGTGGACACCGTCCCGAACTTCAACCCGTATTCAACCCGGCCAGCCGTAGACAGCCGCATCGGGTCGGACACAGTCGGACAGGAACGAAACAGCCCCTCACCGCTGTCATCGCAGGTGGGGGGCTGTTTGCGCTGCTGTGGCGGGTCCAGGATTCGAACCTGGGTAGGCTAAGCCGACGGATTTACAGTCCGCTCCCATTGGCCACTCGGGCAACCCGCCGTCACGTCGTCCGTAACGACGCTCTGAAGGATAGCGGACTCTGAACCCTAAGGTGACATCGGATTCGCTGCCGGTGGGTGGTGGCGTCGGAGGGGCCTGTGGGGCGCGGTCTCACTACTCTGTCGGTGAGATCGTCATTCTCTGTGAGGACGCAAAGTGGCAGACAGCTCTTTCGACATCGTGTCCAAGATCGATCGGCAGGAGGTGGACAACGCTCTGAACCAGGCGGCCAAGGAGATCGCGACGCGGTTCGACTTCCGGAACGTGGATGCGGGGATCCGGTGGGCCGGGGAGACCATCGAGGTCCAGGCCAACAGTGAGGAGCGGGCGAACGCCGCGCTCGACGTGTTCAAGGACAAGCTCGTCAAGCGGAAGATTTCGCTCAAGTCCATCGACGCTGGGGAGCCCAAGGCGTCCGGGAAGCTCTACAAGCTCACGGTCGGCCTCAAGGAGGGGATCTCTCAGGAGGACGCCAAGAAGATCGGCAAGATCATCCGGGATGAGGGGCCCAAGGGGGTCCGGGCGCAGATTCAGGGGGACGAGCTTCGGGTCAGCTCCAAGAAGAAGGACGAGCTCCAGTCGGTGATCGCCCTGCTCAAGGAGAAGGACCTCGACGTCGCCCTGCAGTTCACCAACTACCGCTAGCCGCACGGGCACTCGCCTGCCGGCACGGACGGCACCACGCGGACGGCACCATCTGTACGCGAGCACACCCGAGAGCCACAACGGGCTCCGGCGTCGGTCTCAAGGCTGCGCGGTGCATCGGGTCGGGCTCGTTGAGCCATGAAACTCGTTGAGCCATGAAGAAGGCATGCGACGGGCCTGCTCGTCGGTTCTGACGCGCGTACGACTCGATGTGCCGCGTAAGCGGCTTCCGCATCACACAACACTTCGCCGGTCCAGACAGACGCCGTCCTCCATGACCGATAGGGCAGGCAGGGAGGGGGCGTGACGCGCCCCCTCGCCCGGCCGGGTTACCGGCGCCTGCAGCCTCTGGGCAGCCAGTGGCCCGCTATCCAGACCCGGCGGAGCCTTCCGCGCACGCGCCTTCTCACGAAATGGCCCCGTACGTACCGGCGGCATCTCGGACGTCGAAGGCTGTCGGCGGCGGTGGTCGCCGACTCACCATCGATCACTCCCCGAGACACGGATGCCGCGCCGGCCGAGGTGGTCGCGCCGGCCTGACCTCCTACGAGTGTGGTGCCGGCCGCGAAGACCAGCCCTGCCGCGGTAAGCGCCATACGCTTCCTGATACTCACGGGTTACCTCCTCATGAGATGGAGCCGAGGGCCGGCGAGGAGAATCCAAGAGCACGACCGGGACTCGCAGTGCCCTGGCGGCACATGGTCACCTACCGCGCAGTCTGCCCCACACAAATCACCAGAAAACGCCCGCACGAGGGCTTGACCTGGGCTTTTCGCCTCGGGGATGCACCCCTTACCGCCCCCCACGGCAGTGGCATCAGCGCGGCAGCGCCTCCAGTACGGCCGGCCAGGCGCGGGACAGCGGATCGATCAAGGCGAAGTGGCCGACCCCGGGGAGTTCCCGCAGCGGTACGCCCAGGCGCGTGGCGTAGGAGCGGCTCACCTCGATCGGGACGCGGTCGTCGGACGTGCCGTGCAACAGCTTCACCGGAGCCGTGGGCAGGGGCAGCCGGGCGGGGTCGGCGGCGGCGTACCGGTCCGGCGCCTCGGTGGGCGAGCCGCCCAGCAGCAGGTCCGTCGCGTCGTCGTCCAGGTGCAGGTCGGCGCACATCGCCAGGTCGAGGCAGCCCGCCAGTGACACCACCGCCCGCATTCGCGCCGACGGCCGGGTCGCGGCCCACACCGCCAGGTGGCCGCCCGCCGAATGGCCCAGCACCACCGGTGGCGTCGTCGCGTACGGCTCCAGCAGCGACGGTACGGCGTCCAGGGCCGCGGCGACGTCCTCGAACGTGCCCGGCCAGCCGCCGCCCTCCCGGCCCGTACGGCGGTACTCCGGGATCGCGACCACGTACCCGGCCGCGGCCAGGGCGCCGGCCATCGGGCCCGTGTGCGTACGGTCGTACGCGGACCGCCAGAAGCCCCCGTGCAACACGACCACGAGCGGCGCCCCAGCTCCGGAAGACGGCAGGCGGACGTCGATGACGTGGTCCGGGAGCGGGCCGTACCGCAGTGTCAGGTCCGGAGGCGGCGCCGACCGCGTCAGCACCTCCCGCGAGTCGGTCATCAGCCGGCCAGGCGGGAGCCCTCGGTGACCTCCAGCCGCCGGGCCAGCTCCGTCAGGTCGAGGCCGAGCGTGGCGGCGAGCGCCGAGACCGTGAAGAAGGCCGGCACGGCGATCGCACCGCGTTCGATCTTGCGCAGGGTGTCGAGGGAGATGCCGGCCTCGGCGGCGACGGAGGCCGCGCTGCGCGGGCCGCGGGCCGCGCGCAGGATCTGGCCCAGGGCACGGCCGCGGTCGCGTTGGTCTTCGGTCAGTGGGGTGCGCACCATGGACAAAGATTATAAGGCTGGTATTAAAATCTACCCTCATGGTGACTCTGAAGAACCAGACGGAGCTGGACCAGATGCGCGCGGCGGGGCACGTCGTGGGCACGACCCTGCGGCGCGTGGCCGACGCGGTCGAGCCGGGCGTCAGCCTGGCCGAACTCGAAGCCATCGGCGCCGCCTGCATCAAGGAGCACGGTGCCGAACCCTCGTTCCTCGGCTACCGGCCCCGGTGGGCCGACACCCCCTACCCGGCGACGCTCTGCCTGTCGGTCAACGACGTGATCGTGCACGGTATCCCCGACAAGCGACGGTTGAAGGACGGCGACATCCTGTCGATCGACTGTGGCGCGATCGTCCGCGGCTTCCACGGCGACGCCGCGGTGACCGTGCCCGTCGGCCAGGTGGACGACGCGGCCGAACGCCTGATGAAGGTCACCCGCGAGGCCCTGACGGCGGCGATCGCGGCGGCCGTGCCCGGCGGGCGGCTCGGCGACGTCTCGTACGCGGTGGAGAGCACCGCCCGGCCGTACGGGCTGCTCGAAGGCTGCGGCGGCCACGGCATCGGCACCGCCATGCACGAGGCTCCGGACGTCCCCAACACCGGCCGGCCCGGGCGCGGCATGAAGCTCCGCGAGGGCCTGGTCATCGCGATCGAGCCGATGCTCATCGAGAGCGGCGACGACGAGGGCCGTACGCTCGCCGACGGCTGGTCGGTGGCCACCGCCGACGGCAGCCGCGCCGCCCACTTCGAGCACACCGTCGCGATCACCGCCGACGGTCCAGAGGTCCTCACGCGGTGAGAACGACCCGCTCGCATCATGAGAAACCGCCCCGCACGAGACGGGGCGGTTCTCGGGCACCGCGTCAGCAGGAGTGCGTCCAGGAGCACTCGAGGTTCTGCGCCGAGGAGCGCGCGGTGGACCGTACGGCGGAGGTCGCCGCGGACGAGCCACCGGCCAGCCGGACGGCGATCTTGTCCTGGAGGTCGGTCGGAGCGCCGCCCTTGTAGCCGTTGAAGATGATGGAGAAGATCAGCGGCTGGCCGTCCGGGTCCTTCACGTACCCCGACAGCGCGCTGACGCCGGTCAGCGTGCCGGTCTTGGCGTGGACGTTGCCGGCCGCCGGGGTGCCGACCATGCGCGAGCGGAGCGTGCCGCCCACGAGCTGGTCGGGCTGGCCGGCGATCGGGATCGCGTTGTAGAAGACCGGGAACCAGCTCTTGCGCTGCGCGGCCCGCAGCACGTTGCTGATCTGCGTGGCCGTCGTGTAGTTCGTGTGGCCGAGCCCCGAGCCGTCGGTCTGCTTGACCTGCGAGGTGTCCACGCCGAGCGTCTTGAGGTACTTCGCGACCACCGGCAGGCCGGCGGTCCAGCTTCCGTGCCCGGTGACCTTGCGGCCGATCTCCTTGACGAGAGTCTCGGCGATCATGTTGTTGCTCAGCTTCAGGTACGGCGTCGCGATCCGGGACAGGGGGATCGACCGCCGGGTCGTGACCACCCTGGCGCCCTTCGGCGTCGTGCCGTGCGTCGTGTCGCCCTCGACCGTCACGCCGTGGGCCTTCAGCGCCCGCCGGAAGACGTCCGCGGCGTACAGCGCGGGGTCCTGGACGGTGGCCAGGTCGTCGAACGTGGCGTCCGCGGGGATGGAGCCGCTGATGACGATCGTGTTGGTGCCGACCGTACGGTCCACCGAGACCGTCGAGGCCGAACCGGCGGCGCCCGTGGTCGCCTTGTTGTCGATCGTGACGACGCCCGTGTCGGGGCTGAGCGAGACCTTCGGCGGCTGCCCGGGCGAGGTCGGGGTGACGACCACGTCGACCGTGCCGACGTCGAAGACGTCGTCCGGGGAGACGGTCAGCGCGGAGATCTCGGCGGCGTAGTAGTAGGGGAAGTCGGTCGGGTCCCAGTCGGGCCCGAGCCGCGGGCCCTCGAACCAGCTGTCGTCGGCGACCAGGTCGCCTTTGACCGTCTTGACGCCGCTGGCCGCGACCTCCGCGGCGAGCCGGTCGTACGCGGCGGCGCCCAGCGTGGGGTCGCCGGTGCCCTTGAGATAGAGGGTGTCGCCGCGCGTGTAGACGCTCGTACGGAACCGGTAGCCGGTGCCGAGGATCCCGAACGCCGCGGCGGACGTCTCGATCTTGTTGTTGGAGGCGGGAACGACGCGCGTGTCGGCGTCGTGGGAGTACAGGACCGCGCCGGTACGGGCGTTCCGTACGGTCACGCCGGCGGTCGCGCCGCTCAGGCGGCTGTCGGACAGGATCTGGTCGATGTCGGTCTTCAGATCGCCGGGAGCGACCGCACGTGTCGAGGTTGAGCCGACGGCGGCCTGGGCCGGAACGGCGACGCCGGAGCCGGCGACCACCCCTCCTGCGAGCAACAGGGCCAATCCGGTTGATCGTCGCATGACGGACGATAGTAAGAGATCCTTACCGACCAGTGGCGACGATGGCCGGAACCGGTACCGGCAGGTGCCCAAGTCATGCGATCCGCACGGGCGTCGGCTCTCTTCGCGCCGCGGCCTCGCGATCCGGCCTTGACCCTGACGCGACCGGAGGCTCCACGATCGGCCCATGAGCGAGCGGAGCGAGCGAATCGATGAACACGCGCGCCTGGTCTCTCTCCCGACGAAGGAGGTCCCGTGAGCGAATACACCAGTCCCGTTCCCGTGCCGGCATTCGACGCGACCGCGCCCGAGGTCTATCGGGAGATCTACGGCATGCCGATGTTCGTCAACGTTCCCACCCACGACTTCGCGGCCTCGAAGGACTTCTGGATCCGCGGGCTCGGGTTCATCGACCTGTTCTCCATTCCGGATCGCGTGACCCACCTGCGGCGCTGGGCCTTCCAGGACGTCCTCCTCGTGCCCGGGGAACGAGTCGGCGAGGCCGCGGCGATGAGCATCAGCTTCGCCTGCGTTCTCCGCCAGATCGACGAGGTCGCCGCCCGCTGCGAGGAACTCGTGCCGGGATGCACCAGCGGGCCGCGGGAGATGCCGTGGAACTCCATCGAGTTGACGATCACCACGCCGGAGAACGCGCGGGTCGTCATGACGGCCGCTCAGCCGCTCGATCCACGGAGCGAGCGAGCGGAGGCTCTGCGGGCGGTGGGCCTGAAGATCCCCGAAGCTGAGACTCCGAAAGCCTGACGTGCCCGCCTCCGGTGACCTCCGCCTCTGGAGATCCGCCGTCGGCGAGGTGGGCGACACTGGGTGGATGCCCAGTGACGCCCGCGGACACGAGCCGATCTTCACCGGAGAGAACGCCGAACCGGCCGGCCCCGACGGTCTCACCGTCGGCCGGACGGCGGCGCTGGTCGGGGTCAGCGTGAAGACGTTGCACCACTGGGACACGGTCGGTCTCGTGCGTCCGAGCGGGCGTTCCTGGGCCGGGTACCGGTTGTACTCCGGCGACGACGTCGCCCGGATCCACCGGGTCCTGGTCTACCGGAAGCTCGGGTTCTCCCTCGCCGAGATCGGCCGGGTCCTCGACGACCCGGACGCCGACGCGCGCGACCACCTGAGCCGGCAGCGGTCACTGCTCGTGGAGCGCATCTCCGGCCTGCAGAAGATGGTCGACGCCGTCGATCACATGATGGAGGCGTTGAACACCGGCATACGGCTGACTCCCGAGGAGCAGCGTGAGATCTTCGGCGACGACTGGCAGCCCGCATGGGTCGAGGACGCCGAGGACCGCTGGGGCGACACCGCGCAGTGGACGCAGTACGCCGAGCGCGTGGCCTGGATGACGGCGGACGACTGGCGGGACGTCTCGGCGGCGACCGAGGCCCTGCACGCCGACCTCGCCGCCGCCAGGCGCGCCGGCGTCGCGCCCGGCTCGGACGCGGCGAACGCCCTCGCGGAGCGGCACCGCGCGTCGATCGCGACGTACTTCGACTGCACGCACTCGATGCACGTGTGCCTGGGGCGGAAGTACGTCGCCGATCCCGGGTTCGCCGCGCACTACGACGCCCTCGCGCCGGGGCTGGCCGCCTGGCTGCGCGACGCGATCTTCGCCAATGCCGAGGCTCATGGCGTCGACCCAGAGTCGGCGAAGTGGGAATGACGGCCGTGTTCGGGTGCGCCGGGTGCGGTGCCGCGCTGACCGCGCCGGTGTCGCGGGTCGCGCTTCCCGTCCACGCGCACCACAGGTACGGCCATGAGTTCCTCCCTCCGTTCATGGAGCCCGGAACGTTCGCGGTGGATCCGGAGCCCTTCGGGCCGCCGTGGCGGCCGTGGGACGAGGTGGGCGCCGACGAGGCGGAGGCCCGCGGCGTGTACGCGCCGGTGCCCTCCCTGTCGTACGGGCCGCGGGGAGCCGTCGCGATCGCGCCGGGCGACGCCCGCGGCACGGTCCTCCTCCCGGACCGCTGCGGCGGTTACTGCCTGGGGCTGGACGGCCGGGACGGCCCGAACCTCGCGTGTACCCGGTGCGGGCGGGCGGTGGCGACCCGCGTCGACGACTGTTCGTACTGGCAGGCGGTGTGGCTGGACCCGCGGGCCGTGCGTCGCATCACCGGCGACGACCCTCCGCCCCGGGCACTCGGCTGGGAGACGCTGCCGGAGGAGCGCCCCGTCGAGCCGTCCGGAGCGTGGAGCCCGCTGTGGGAGGCGGCGGTCTCGGCGGCCCTGGCCCACCTGCTGGCGGTGTCGTCGGGCGCACGCGTGGATCTCCCCGACGGCCTGGTCGCCGAGACGTTCGGCCCGGCGCTCGACGACCTGCTCCCCTCGGCGGCGCCGCCGGCGAAGAGCCTGGCCCTGGCCGGACCGGGCCGGTCCCCTGCCGCCGACATCGCACTGGTCCCCCGGCATCCGCGGACCGGAGAGACATGGCCGTACGCGGGACGAACGGTGCCGCTGGCCGCCGAGGTCTGGACGTACCTGGCCCTCCGGCACGACCGCAGGCCCGTTCCCGGGGCGGGCCGGATGTCCGACGACGCCCGGCGCGACGAACCGCCCCCGCTGCTGCCGTCCATGCGGTTCCGGCCCGACCGGGACCTGTTCCTCCGCACGCTGGCGCGGCTGCCCGAGGTTTGCGAGCCGTGGCTGCGCGCGATCTACGACCGCGTACGGAACCGCACGCGCGCTTACCCGGACGCGTTCTGGTGATCCTCCCGGCTCGGCCAGGACGGTGTTGGGCGTACCGTGAGTTCCGCCCGTGCCAGGGCGTTTCCCCCACTTCGAGGACGCGCTTTGATCCTGTCCGAAACCGTCCCCTCGCCTGCGCGGGTACGGGCCGCCACCCGCGCCACGTACGTCGCCTTCATCGGAACCGGTCTCGCGTTCGCCAGCTGGGCCGCGCGCATTCCCCAGGTCCGGGACCGGCTGCACCTGCGGCCGTCCGAGCTGGGGCTCGTGCTGCTCGCCCTCGCGGCGGGTTCGGTCCTGTCGCTGCCGCTGTCCGGGCCGGTGCTCGCCCGCCTCGGGTCGCGCCGGATGGTCGCCGCGATGGCCCTGCTCCTCTCGGTCGGGCTGGTGATCGTCTCCTTCGGCTACCTGGCCGGCGTACTGCCGGTCGTCTGCGGGCTGTTCCTGATCGGCTTGGGCAACGGCGCGTGGGACGTCGCCATGAACGTCCAGGGCGCCCGCGTCGAGCGTCTCCTGAACCGCTCGATCATGTCCCGATTCCACGCCGGGTTCAGCCTGGGTACGGTCGCCGGGGCGGTCATCGGCGCCGGGATGGTCGCGCTGCACGTGCCCGTCACCGCCCACCTGCTGGGAGTGGCGATCGCCGTGGCGGCGGTGGTACCGCTCGCGGTCCAGCGGTTCGTGCCCGACCAGGACGACGACGCCGCGGAAGAGCCCGGCCGCTCCCGTAACGCCTGGACCGAGCCCCGTACGCTGCTGATCGGGCTGTTCGTCCTCGCGTTCGCCTTCGCCGAGGGCACCGGGAACGACTGGATCAGCGTGGCCCTCATCGACGGCCACCACGCGGACGCCACCCTCGGCACGCTGGGGTTCGCGGCGTTCCTCGCCGCGATGACCCTCGGCCGGTGGGTCGGGCCCGGCCTGCTCGACCGGTACGGGCGGGTCGTGGTGATCCGGGCGCTCTCATCGCTGGCCGTCGCCGGACTGCTGCTCTTCGTCTTCGGGCCGTCCACGCCGGTCGCCTTCGCCGGAGCGCTCCTGTGGGGCGCGGGCACCTCGCTGGGCTTCCCGGTGGGAATGAGCGCCGGGGCCGACGACCCGGCGCGGGCGCCCGCACGTGTCAGCGTTATCGCCTCGATCGGCTACTTCGCCTTCCTCGGCGGGCCACCGTTGATCGGGTTCCTCGGTCAGCGGTTCTCCGTGCTGCGCGGGCTCACCGCGGTCGCCGCGCTGCTGGCCCTGGCCGCGCTGATCGCCGGCAACGTAGATGATCTAGCTTGGCGAAGAACCTGCCGATGTCGGCGGCGAGGTCGTCCGGGCGGTCCATGGCGATGAAGTGGTGGCCGCCGGGGTTGTCCTCCGGCCAGTGGACGATGGTGTTGCCGCGTTCGGCGAGCCGGCGGATCCCGGGAGGCCCGCTGTACACCCCGGTGGGTACCGGCTTCTGGCCCTCCGGCCACGCCGAGGAGGCGCTGTCGTAGTAGGGCCACGCGGAGGTTGCGAACGTCCCGGTGAGCCAGTAGAGGGTCAGGTTGGTCAGGAACAGGTCACGGTCGATGGCCTCCTCGAGCGGCCTGGCCCCGGCGTTGAACTCATGGAACTTCTGCAGCATCCAGGCCAGGGCCCCGACCGGTGAGTCGTGCCAGCCGTAGGCGAAGGTCTGCGGCGCGGCGCGCAGAAGCGCGTGGTGGTCCACGCCGTTGACCCAGTCCTGCTCCATCATCCGCGCGTACGCGGCCCGCTCCTCATCGTTCATCTCGGGTACGTCGGCCTCGGTCGGGAAGCCGAGCCCGCTGATGACGTAGACGCCGACCACGTGCTCCGGAGCGGCCCTGGCGACCTCCGGGGCGACGTACGCGCCCAGGTCACCGCCCTCGGTTCCGTACCTGTCATAGCCGAGGCGGCGCATCAGCTCCACCCAGGTCCGCGCCACGCGCGACGGATCCCAGCCCGTCTCGCGCGGCGGAGCGGAGAACCCGAACCCCGGCACCGACGGCACCACCACATGGAACGCCTGGTCACGGCCGTGGGCACGCGGGTCGGTGAGCGGGCCGATGAGCCGGGCGAACTCCACGATCGAGTTCGGCCAGCCGTGGGTGAGGAGCAGCGGAAGGGCGTCCGGCTCCGGTGAACGGACATGGAGGAAGTGGATGTCCTGGCCGTCGATCTCGGTGATGTACTGCGGGAACCGGTTCAGCTCGGCCTCGTGCCTCCGCCAGTCGTACCTGGTGCGCCAGTGGTCGGCCAGCTCCGCGAGGACGTCGGCCGGGACGCCGCGGTTCCATCCGTCTCCGGGCGCCATCGACCGGGGCAGGCGGGTGCGCGCCAGCCGGTCGTTCAGGTCGTCCAGGTCGGCCTGGGGGATGTCGATGCGGAAGGGCGTGATGCTCATGTGGTCACGCTAGAAACCGATCAGGTCGGTTCCTGACCCCTTTCCAGACGCGCCCAGGCCAACACCGAGACGGTTCGGTGGGGTGGTCCCACCCGCAGGACGACCCGGCACCGGTCGGACGTAGCCAGTTTCGCGAAGTGGCCCTGGCGCCGAACGGGACCAGGTGGTCAACATCTTGAGCCATGCGTGCGGTCGTCTTCGATATGGACGGGACGCTCTTGGACAGCGTCCCCACGGTGTCCCGGGCATACGCCGACGCGGTCCAATCGCTCGGCGGCCCGCCGGTTACGCCGGATGAGGTGGTCGCCGGCTGGCATGTCGGCCACACGGAGCTGGTCCTGGCACACTTTCTCGGCCGCGCGTGCGGCCCCGCCGAGGTCGAACGCTTTCACGCGCACCTGGACCCGGCCGTCGCCGAGCTGCGCCCGTTCCCCGGCATTCCGGCCCTGCTCGACGACCTCACCGACGCGGGCCTGCGGCTCGGCGTGTTCACGGCGGCCACACGGCGAGTGGCCACGAGCATGCTCGCCGCCGCCGGAATCGACATGCGGTTCGAGGTGGTCGTCGCCGGCGATGAGGTGGAGCGGCCCAAGCCGGCGCCGGACGGGCTGTTGATGGCCGAGCGGCGGCTCGGAGTTCCGGCCGAGGCGACCGCATACGTGGGCGACGCCGAAGTCGACCTCGGCTGCGCCGACGCGGCGGGGGCACAGGGTGTGCACGCCGGATGGGGCGCACGCGCCGGTGTCCGTGTCGGAGCTCACCCGGTCGCCGCGCGTCCGCGCGACCTGGTCGAGCTGCTGGCGCGGCCTGGCGGTCACACCGGCCCTGTCATCCCCACTCGTTGATCGCCGCGATCGGAACTAGCGGCGGTAGCCGGCCATCTGTTCCAGGCGGGCGATGCGCTCGGCCGTCGGTGGGTGGGTGGAGAACAGGCGGACGATGCCCTCGCCGCGGAACGGGTTGGCGATCATCAGGTGGCTGACCGAGGCCAGGCGGCCGTCCTCGGGTAGCGGGAGTTGGCGCGTGCCGTGCTCGATCTTGCGCAGGGCCGAGGCGAGGGCCAGCGGGTCGCCGCAGAGCCGGGCGCCGGAGGAGTCGGCCTGGTACTCGCGGGTGCGGCTGATGGCCAGCTGCACGATGGTCGCGGCGATCGGGCCGAGGAACATCAGCAGCAGCGCGCCGAGGATGCCGCCGCCGTCGTCGTCATCGGAGCCGCCGAGCGGCAGGAACCAGGCGAGGTTGGCGATCCAGGTGACGACCGCGGCGAGCGCGCCGGCGACCGAGGAGATCAGGATGTCGCGGTTGTAGACGTGCGACAGCTCGTGGGCGAGCACGGCCCGCAGCTCACGCTCGTCGAGGATCTGCAGGATGCCCAGGGTGCAGCAGACCGCCGCGTTGCGCGGATTGCGGCCCGTCGCGAAGGCGTTGGGCGCCACGGTCGGTGAGACGTAGAGCCGGGGCATCGGCGCGCGGGCGGCCGTGGACAGCTCGCGGACGATGCGGTACATCGCGGGCTGTTCGACCTCGCTGACCTGCCGGGCGCGCATGGCCGAGAGCGCGATGCGGGCGCTCGCGAAATAGGCGACACCATTGGTGAGCAGCGCGATCACGACCGCGATGGCCAGGCCGTTGCGTCCGCCGAGCGCGCCTCCGACGACCACGATCAGTGCCGACAGCGCGCCGAGCAGGACCGCCGTACGGACGCCGTTGAACCGCACCTTGAAAACCTCCCCAGGCTCCCGTTTGTAAAACGGTCTGACCAGGAGAAATGTTCCCCGTTACGGGACGGCCAGCGCCGCCGCGTGGAGCACCAGCTCAGGGGCTGCCGACACGACGAGCGCGCCGGCCAGGGAGACCGCGATGGCGATGCCGCCCGTACGCCCGACGCGCACCGTCTCCGGCCGCTCGGCGGGCGCGAAGAGACGCGCCGCCCAGCCCAGGTAGTAGTACAGCCCGAGCACGGTGTTCACCGCCATGATCACCGCGAGCCAGGTCGCGGCGCCGCCGATCGCCGCCCTGAAGACGACCACCTTGGCGAACAGGCCCATCACGCCCGGCGGCAGGCCGGCCAGGCAGACGAGGAAGAACGCCAGGGCGATCGCGACGCCCGGGTTGGCGCGGGCCAGGCCGCGGTAGTCGCCGAGGTCACGCCGACCGCGCCGGGCGACGACGGTGACCACCGCGAAGGCGCCGATGTTCATGATCGTGTACATGGCGACGTACGCGGCCGTCGCCGTCATCGACTCGAGCGGCCGGACGCGGGTGCCGCCGGCCAGCGGCGCCAGCATGAAGCCCGACTGGGCCACCGACGACCAGGCGAGCAGGCGCACGGCGTCGCGCTGGCGCAGGGCGAGCAGGTTGCCGAGCGTCATCGTGGCCGCCGACAGCACGCCGAGCAGCGGCCCCCAGGTGCCGCCGAGCGGCCAGAACCCGGCGGTGAGGACCAGCGTCAGGCCGGCGAACCCGCCCGCCTTCGACACGACCGACAGGAACGCCGCGACCGGCAGCGGCGCGCCCTGGTAGACGTCCGGGGCCCAGAAGTGGAAGGGGACCGCCGCGACCTTGAAGCCGAACCCGGCGATCACCGCGACGACGCCGACCGCCGCGACCGGCTTGAGGTCCGCCGGCACGTGGGCCAGCCCGGCGGCGACCCGGTCGAGGTGCATCGCGCCGGTCACGCCGTACACCAGGCTGATGCCGAACAGCGTCACCGCCGACGACACGACCGATACGAGGAAGAGCTTGAGCGCCGCCTCGCTCGCCACCCCGTCGTAGCGGCGCAGGGCCACCAGCGCGAACACCGGCAGCGACAGCGTCTCCAGCGCGACGACGAGCGTGATCAGGTCACGGCCCGAGGCCAGCAACAACGCTCCGGTGACGGCCGCGAGCAGCAGGAAGTGGTACTCACCGGCCGGGAGCGCCGATCGGCCGATCTCGCCGTGCGACAGCAGAACGACCACGAGCGCCGTCAGCAGCACGATCGCCTGGAAGAGCGTGGCGAAGTCGTCGGCGACGTAGGAGCAGGACCGGCCGGTGCAGAACGTCGTACGGCCGTGGCCGGGCACGAGCGCGACGGCCGCCGCGGCGAGGCCGAGGACCGTCAGCAGGCCGGTGACGCGCCGGGGCGTGCCGAACGCGTCGGCCATGAGCACCACGACGGAGCCGACCGCGACGATCAGCGTCGGCAGGATCGCGAGATAGTCGATCGACTGGATCATCATTGGCCGCCCAGGAGCACGCGTACGGCGCCGTCGGTGAGGTCGAGGAGCGTCTTGGGCCACAGGCCGATGAACAGCGTGGCCGTGATCAGCGGGGTCCAGGCGAGCAGCTCGTGCGCGCGAACGTCGGCGAACCGCGTGCGGACCCAGCGCTCGGCGACCGGCCCGTGGGTGATCCGCGCGAGCAGGCGCAGGAAGTACGCGGCGGTGAGGACCGCGCCGAGGCCGCCCAGGGCCATGAACGTCACGTACGTCGCGCGCGGCAGTCCGGCGTGCGGCTGGTACGCGCCGAGCAGCGCGAGCATCTCGCCCCAGAACCCGGCCAGGCCCGGCAGCCCGAGGCTCGCCACCGCCGCGAACGTGAGGATCGAGGCGAGGTAGGGCGCCTTGGCGAGCATGCCGCCGCCGAGGGTGTCGAGGTCGCCGGTGCGGTACCGCTCCTTGACCGCGCCCGCGACGAAGAACAGCAGGCCGGTGATGAGCCCGTGCGCGATGTTGCCGAACAGCGCGGCGTTGACGCCGACCGGCGTGAGCGTCGCGATGCCGAGCAGCACGAAGCCCATGTGGCCTATCGAGGAGTAGGCGATCATGCGCTTGAGCTCGCGCTGAGCCAGGCACGCGAGCGCGCCGTAGATGATCCCGATGACCGCGAGGAGGCCGAGCCACGGGGCCAGCACCCGCGCGCCCTCGGGGACCTCCGGCACCGCGATGCGGACGAAGCCGTACGTGCCCATCTTCAGCAGGACGCCGGCGAGCAGGACCGAACCGACGGTCGGCGCCTCGGTGTGCGCGTCCGGCAGCCAGGTGTGCAGCGGCCACATCGGCGTCTTGACCGCGAACCCGACGGCGACCAGGCCGAACGCGGCGAGCTGCACGTTGCGCGACAGGCCTGCGCCGTGGCGCGCGGCGAGCGTCGTCATGTCGAGCGTGTGGGCGTTCACCGCGATCAGCAGGATGCCGACGAGCAGGAAGCCGGAGCCGAGCAGGGTGTAGAGGATGAACTTGTTCGCCGCCGCCCGCGCCCGCTCGCGGGCCCCGGGCGATCCGCCCCAGTGCGCGATGACGAAGTACATCGGGATCAGGACGACCTCGAAGAAGACGAAGAACAGCACGAGGTCGAGGGAGACGAACGTGCCGAGCATGCCGACCTCGAGCAGCAGGATCAGCCCGATCAGCGCACGCGCCGGGCCGGTGCCCTCGTCGGCCGCGGGCAGCACCCGCGCGGTGTAGACCATGCACAGGAAGGTCAGCGCCGCGGTGAGCACGACGAGCGGCAGCGAGATGCCGTCGACGCCGAGGTGGAAGCGCAGGCCGATGGAGGCCGCCCACGTGTGGTCGAAGCCGAGCTGCGGGCCGCGCCGGCCGTAGTCGAACACCGCCGCCGCGACGACGGCCAGCACCAGCGTCACCGCCGAGAAGAACAGGCCGTGCAGCCGGGCCAGCCGGGTGAGCCGGGGCTGGCTCCCCCCGGGCGCGAACAGCGTGAGCAGGGCGCCTGCGAACGGCACGACCAGCATCGCCGTGAGGATCATGTGAGCACCACCACCGCGAGAACGATGAGCACCACGCCCGCCATGACCCCCGAAACGTACGCCTGCGGATTGCCGTTCTCGGTCCGGCGCAGCAGGCCGCCGAGCCGCCGCGCGCCCCGGCCCGTGCCCACGACGGCGGCGTCCACCGCCCGCTCGTCGGTGTGCACGACCATCTCCGCGAGCGCCACGACCGGCCGTACGACCAGGACGTGGTAGACGGCGTCGAGGCGGAACCCGTCGCGCAGCAGCGGACGGGCCGGGCCCAGCAGGCGCACCGGGTCGAGCGCCGGGTCGCGGTTCCAGACCAGGAAGACCGCGCCGCCGCCCGCGAGCACGAACAGCAGCGACAGGAGCATGATGCCGAGCTCGGGCCGCAGCTCGTCGCTGCCGAGCCCGAAGAACCCGAGGATCAGCGCCGGGACGGCGAGCACCGCCACGGGCCAGCGCATCAGCCCGGTCGCCTCACGCGCGCCGGAGGAGGACCGGCTCTCGCCGAAGAACGCGACCAGCCAGGTGCGGGTGGCGTACGCGGCGGTGACGGCGGCGGTGAGCAGCCCGGCGACCAGGACCAGCCAGGCCGTCCAGGGCGGGATCCCCGGTCCGGCAGGGGTTCCCGAGCCCAGTGGGGAGTAGGCGAACCATCCGAAGTCGCTCTTCGCCGCGGGTTGCCGGGCCACCTTCCACGCCTGGGCGAGGATGGTGTCCTTGCTGAAGAAGCCGCTCGCGGGCGGGACACCGGCCAGGGCCGCGAAGCCGACCGTCATCGACCAGAACGTCACCGGCATGGCGTGCCGCAGGCCGCCCATGGCGCTCAGCATGTTGGAGCCGACCGCGACGATGACGCAGCCGGCGCCCAGGAAGAGCAGCGCCTTGAACGCTCCGTGCGCCAGCAGGTGGAACAGCGCGCCGCCGCGGGTGCCCACCGCCAGGCCGCCGCCCATGTACGCGAGCTGGCTGATCGTGGAGTAGGCCAGAACGCGTTTCAGGTCGTCCTGGGCGAGGGCGGCCAGCGCGGCGCCCAGCATCGAGATCGCGGCGATCACCCCGAGGACGGTCAGCGTCGCCGGAGCGAACAGGAACGCCGCATAGAGGCGGGCGACCACGTAGATGCCGGCCGCGACCATCGTGGCGGCGTGGATCAGCGCACTCACCGGCGTGGGACCGGCCATCGCGTCCGGCAGCCAAGTGTGCAGCGGGAACTGGGCGCTCTTGCCCGCGACACCGCAGAGGAGCAGGAGCGTGCCCGCGACCAGCGTGGTGTGCGACATGGAGGGCACGCGGCTCAGCACCGTGCGGATCTCGAAGGAGTGCGCCGCGAGCCCGAGGACGAAGATGCCGAACAGGAAGCCGACGTCACCGAGGCGGGTCACCAGGAACGCCTTGACCGCCGCCCGCGAGGTCGCCCGGTCGTGCCAGTAGTGGCCGATCAGGAAGTAGGAGCAGACGCCCATGATCTCCCAGCCGACGTACAGCACGAGCAGGTCGCCCGAGAACACGACGATGAGCATCGCCGACGTGAAGAGGCTGATGAACGCGGCGTAGGAGGAGTAGCGCGGGTCGTCGCGCATGTAGGCGACCGAGTAGACCTGTACGGCGAGCGCCACGCAGCAGACCAGCAGGGCGACGACCGCGGCCGTACGGTCGATGTCGAGGGAGATCCCGAACGGGATCCCGCCGGTCCGCACAAGGGTGAGCGTGCCCGTGCGGACCTGCGAGCGCTGCCACAGGACCACGGCGATCACCGCGGTCAGGACCGTGGAGGCCGCGACCGGCAGCACCGCGACCAGGGCCGGGCCGTTGGCGGGCAGCCGCCGGGCGAGGATCCGCGCCCGTCCGTTGGCCGTGCCCGACGGGACGCTGCGGCGGACGCGGCGGGCGAACGGGGTCAGCAGATGGGAGATGGTCGGCCCGAAGATCATGCCGATGAACGCGGCGGCGAACGGCAGCAGAACCGCGACGGCCGCCAGGACGATCACTGGCGTGCTCCTTCTTCTCTGTCCTCGTGGAGCGTGCGCAGGCGGTCGACGTCGACCGTCTGGCGGTTGCGGTAGATCAGCAGCACGAGCGCGAGGCCGAGCCCGACCTCGGCGGCGGCCAGCACGATGACGAACAGCGTGAGCACCTGCCCGCCGTGCAGCCGGTCGGCCCAGCGCATGTCGAACACGACGAGGTTGAGGTTGACCGCGTTGAGCATGAGCTCGACGGACATGAGCACGAGGATCGCGTTGCGGCGGGCGAGCACGCCGTACACGCCCACCGAGAACAGCACCGCCGCGATGACCACCGGATAGACGAGGTGCATCTCAGGCCTCCTCGTCGATCCGGGCGAGCACGATCGTGTCCTCGTCGTCGGCTCCCCGCGGCTTCCTGCGTACGAGCGGGCCGGGGGTGCGGGGCCGGGGACGCCGGGGCGGCTCGGGCTCGGGTTCGGCCTGCTGGGGGCCGATGTCGGAGCGGGAGAGCACGATCGCGCCGATGAGCGCGGCCAGCAGGAGCACCGACAGGGCCTCGAAGGGCAGCACCCAGGTGCGGAAGAGGGCGGCGCCGATGACGCCGGAGCTGCCGCTGCCGACCCTCGCCTTGAGCGGGAAGTAGGCGTCGCGGAAGCCCCGTACGAGGGTGGTGACGAGGACGACGGCGGTCGCGCCGGCGGTGATGATCGCGACGACGCGGTTGCCGGAGTCGAGGTCCTCCGAACGGCCGATCGGCGCCCGGGTCAGCATGATGCCGAACAGCAGCAGCACCACGACCGCGCCGACGTAGATCAGCACCTGCACCCAGGCGACGAACTCCGCGGCGAGGACGACGTACGAGGCCGCCAGCGCGCCGAAGGAGACGACGAGCCAGAGCGCGGCGTGCACGAGCTGGCGGGTGCTCACGACCATGACGCCGGAGCCGATCGCGACCACGCCGAGCGCCAGGATGACGATGTCGGCGGCGGTCACCGGGCCCTGCCCTCGCCCGGGCCCGCGGGACTCCTGGGCCCCTTGGGCAGCTCGCGGGGTGGTTCGGCGCCCTTGTCGTGGGCGGGCGGCGGAGGCACCGTCCACATCCATTCGCGCAGCCGCTCGCGTTCGTGGGTCAGCTCGGTGATGTCGTACTCGGCGTACTCGAACTCCGGCGACCAGAACAGCGCGTCGAAGGGGCAGGCCTCGATGCAGATGCCGCAGTACATGCAGAGCGCGAAGTCGATGGCGAACCGGTCGAGGACGTTGCGCGCCCGGGGCCGGCCGCCTTCGGGCGCGGGCAGCGTCTCCTTGTGGGAGTCGATGTAGATGCACCAGTCGGGGCACTCCCGGGCGCACAGCATGCAGACGGTGCAGTTCTCCTCGAGGAGGGCGATGACGCCGCGGCTGCGTGGCGGCAGGTCGGGCTGAACCTCGGGGTACTGCCGCGTGACGGAACGACGCGTCATCGTACGCAGCGTGACCGCGAGGCCCTTTGCCAGACCGGATCCGGGAAGGCGTGCCACGAGTCACCATGATTGCTTATCCGTGCCCATTGGCAAACCGGAGCCCATCTCATGCTCCTTCGGCCCCACGGGACTTTCCGGGGCGCGACGCGTCACAGGCAGACCGTGGAAACCTCAGGTCCATCACGTCCGTCAGAATGGGTGTGAGTCACTTCCGGCCAGTCCCGCCGTACGATCGAAGTATGGCCTGGCCTTCTCCGTCGCCCCGGCCTCCGATGCGGCCGCCGGTGGGGCCCCGTGCCCCCCAGCCGACAGAGGGGCTGGGGTGGGCGTTGATTCCGCTGGTCACGATCGGCTTCGGCGCTCCCGTGTCGTTCCTCTACGCCGCGGTCCGCCGCCGGTCGCCCGCTCTGGGGGTCGCGGCGGCCGGGTACGGCGCCGGAGTGATCGGCACGTTCCTGGGGTTCGGTTCCGGGAGCGCCGCCGGCGTCCTGCTGGGGCTGCTCCTGTTCGTCGTCACCTGGTGGGTCAGCGCGGCCCACGCGCTGTCCGCCCGCCCGCGGGTCTACCCGCGGCCCGACGTGCGCGGGCAGATGAACGAGCAGGTCGTCGCCATGGCGCGGCAGCGGCGTTCGCTGCGGGAGGCCGCGCGCAAGATCGTCGCCGAGGACCCCGTCCTCGCGCGTGAGCTGTGCATCGGACGGCCCGACCTGATGCTGCGGCAGTTCGACGACGGCGGCCTGATCGACGTCAACCACGTGCCGCCGGAGGTGCTGAGCCGGCTGCCCGGCCTGACGTACGAGATGGTCGACCGGATCATGCAGTCCCGCAGCCAGGGCGGCGGGTTCGTCTCCGCCGAAGAGGTCGCCGTGCGATGCGACCTGCCGCCGTCCGTCGTCTCCGACATCGCCGAGTACGCCCTGTTCATCCGCTGACCGCAGGGTGGGGCTGACCCCACCCCCGTTTCCCGTACTGGCACGATCGACCTGGTGAGCGCCCACTCGCGAGCATTGGGGACATGAAGCCAGAGATGACCATGACCGGCCACGCGTCGCCGTGGCGCCTGCCGTTCACCACCGAGCCCTGGCGCCGTACCGCCTACGTTCTACTCGCCCCGCTCGCCGGGCTCGCCGCGGTCGCCGACGGCGGGCGGCTCCAGCGCCGGCTCGCCGCGGCCCTCCTCGGCCGCGAGGTCCCGATGAGGCGGCTACGGGGCCTGCTCGCCCTGCCGCTCGACCTGCCGGCATTGGTGATCGTCGGATACGCGTGGTCGATCGTGGCGCTCAACGTCGCCTATCCGGCCCGCTGGCTGATCGGCATGGGCGGTTCGTACCGCGACGCGTGGGGCGGGCCGACCTTCGCGGGCGTCTGGGCCTTCCACGCGGTGTTCGGCGGGCTGACCTTCCTGTACCTGACCCCTTGGATCCTGCGCGGCCTCAACCACGCGCGGGTCCGCCTGCTCGGCCCATGACTCCTACTCTTCGGCTGGTCCTGCGGGCGCCGGTCAGCCGCCGGGCGTGGGTCGAACTCGCGTACGTGCTGGTCAGCACGCCGCTGGCCGCTCTCGGCTTCGCGTACGTGGTGGTGATGCTGGTGCTCGGCGCCGGTCTGTCCGTCACCGCTGCGGGCTTTCCGCTGCTGGCGGCCGGGCTGGTGGGGGCGCGGCGGATCGGCGGCCTCCACCGGCGGCTGGCCGGGCGGTTCCTCGGCGAGCGGATCGAGGCGCCCGCACGGCCGGTGGCCACGCCGGGGCCGCTCGGCCGGATGCAGACGCGGCTCAGCGACCCGGCCGGCTGGCGCACGGTGGCCTACCTGCTGCTGAAACTCCCCGTCATCGCCCTCCAGGTGTACGTCCTCGCGCTCACCTGGGTCTGGGGCGTGGTCGCGGCCACCCGTCCCCTGCAGAACGCGCTCGGCCTCAACCAGGAGGCCCCCGGCTCGCACACCCTGTTCGACAACGGCGCGCTCATGTGCGTCGGCGGGGTGGCGCTGCTGTTCCTGGCGCCGTGGGCCGTGCACGTGGCCACGGTCCCCGACCGGATGCTGGCTCGGTGGCTGCTCGGTCGGCGCGGCCTGGAGGAGCGCGTACGGGACCTGGAGGAGACGCGCGCCCGCGCCGTCGACGACGCCGCGGCCATGCTGCGCCGGATCGAACGCGACCTGCACGACGGCGCCCAGGTACGGCTGATCGCGCTGACCATGCAGCTCACGATGGTGCGCGACGCGGTCACCGACGACGCCGCACGCGCGCTCGTGGACACCGCGCGGGCCACCGCCAAGGAGGCCGTCGAGGAGCTGCGCGAACTCGTCCGCGGCATCCACCCGCCGGCGCTCGACCACGGCCTGGACACCGCCCTCACCACCCTGGCCGCGCGTTCCGGGGTACCGGTCGAGACGGAGATCTCCCTGCCGGTGCGGCCCACCGCCGCGATCGAGTCGATCGCCTACTTCTGCGCCGCCGAACTGCTCGCCAACGCCGCCAAGCACAGTGGCGCGAGCCGGATCCGGCTCACCCTCGCCCAGGACGGCGACCGGCTGTGCCTGCGCGTCCACGACGACGGCCGGGGCGGGGCGGACCCCGGCGGCGGCTCCGGGCTGTCCGGTCTGCTCGACCGGGTCCGTACGGTGGACGGGCGGCTCGACGTCTCGAGCCCGCCCGGTGGTCCTACGGTGGTCACCGTCGAACTCCCCTCGCACGCCTGAAGGGCGCCATGCGCATTGTGATCGCCGACGACGCCGCCATCCTCCGGGACGGCCTGGCGCACCTGCTGACCGCACGCGGCCACGAGGTCGTCGCGTGCGTCGGCGACGCCGACGCGCTGGGCGCGGCGGTCGCCGAGCACCGCCCGGACGCCGCGGTCATCGACATCCGCATGCCGCCCACGCACACCGACGAGGGCCTGCGCGCCGCGATCGCGCTGCGCCGCGACCATCCGGACCTGGGCATCCTGCTGTTCTCCCAGTACATCGAGACGCGGTTCGCCGCCGACCTGATCGCCGAGTCGCCGGCCGGGGTCGGCTACCTGCTGAAGGAGCGGGTCGGCGACATCGACGACTTCGTGGACGCGCTGCACCGCGTGGCCTCCGGCGGCACCGCCCTGGATCCGGAGGTGGTCGGGCACCTGCTGAACGCCGGCCGCGGCGGCGTACGGTCGCTGACCCCGCGCGAACGCGAGGTGCTGGGCCTGATGGCCGAGGGCCGCACCAACGCGGCGATCGCCAAGACCCTCGTCGTCTCCGACCGCGCGGTGGAGAAGCACATCGCCAACATCTTCCTCAAGCTCGACCTGCCGCCGTCCGGCGACGACCACCGCCGGGTCCTCGCCGTCCTGCACTACCTGAAGATCTAGGAGATCGCGACCTTGATGACGCCCGTGAGGGCGAGTTGCACCAGGGCGAGCGGCACCAGGCCGGCCCAGGCGAGCTTCTGCAGCTGGTCCTCGCGCATGCGCGGGTAGCTGACGCGCAGCCAGATGACGACGAACGCCAGGATCATCACCTTGATCAGCGTCCACAGCCAGCCGAGCTCGGTGTCCATCACCGGACCCTTCCAGCCGCCGAGGAACAGCACGGTCGTCAGCGCCGACAGCACCACGATCCCGGCGTACTCGGCCAGCAGGAAGAACGCGAAACGCAGCCCGGTGTACTCGGTGTACGGGCCGAAGATGATCTCGCTGTCGGCCACCGGCATGTCGAACGGCGGGCGGCGCAGCTCGGCGAGGCCGGCGACGAAGAACACCACCGCGCCGATCGCCTGCCAGGGCAGCCACCACCACTCCCAGTGGTCGACGATCCGCGAGAGGTTCAGCGTGCCCGCGGCCATCGCCACCGACGAGGCGGCCAGCACCATCGGCAGCTCGTACGACAGCAGCTGGGCGGCCACCCGCATGCCGCCGAGGAGGCTGTACTTGTTCGCGCTCGACCAGCCCGCCATCAGCGCGCCGAGCACCGCCACCCCGATCATGGCCAGGGCGAAGAACAGGCCCGGGTCGAGGGACACGCCCACCTGGCCGTGCGGCCCGACCGGGATCACGATGAGCACGACCAGGTACGGGATGAGCGCCACGGCCGGGGCGAGGCTGAAGATCCGGCGGTCGGCCGCGGCCGGGACGACGTCCTCCTTCTGGGCGAACTTCACGCCGTCCGCGACCAGCTGGGCCCACCCGTGGAAGCCCCCGGCGTACATCGGGCCGAGGCGGCCCTGCATGTGGGCCATCGCCTTGTGCTCGACCTGCCCGACGACCAGCGGCAGCACGAGGAACGCCACCACGACCAGCACGAGCTTGATCGCGATGATCGCCAGGTCAGACATCGTCGCCGCCCTCGATGCCGCGCTCGCGCCGCCGACGCGGCGGACGCTCCTCAGCCGCGCGCTCGGTGTCCGGGCTCTCGGTGGTCGGGGCCTCGGGGGCCGGGCTCTCGGTGGTCGAGGGCTCCTTGGCCGGGCGCTCTCTGGGCATGCGTTTCGTGGGCGCGCGCTCCGGGGTGGCGTTCGGACCCCAGTCGGCCGGGACGCCCGGGGGCATCATGCGGCGGCGGCTCGGCGCGCCGTGCCCGGACTCGCCCGGCTCCTTGGCGCCCGGCCACGGCTTGGCGACCCGGGCGGCCAGCACGAACTCCTTGCGCAGCGGATGGCCCTCGAAGCCGTCGGGCAGCAGCAGCGGCGTCAGGCCCGGATGCCCGTCGAAGACCACGCCGAACATCTCGTGGGTCTCCCGCTCGTGCCAGTTCGCGCCGCGGTAGACCTCGGTCGCGGTGGCCAGGCGGGGGTCCTCACGCGGCACCCGGGTCCGTACGAGCAGGTGGTGGCCCTCCTCGAGGGAGTACACGTGCGCCACGATCGCGAACCCGTCCTCCAGCTCGTCGACGGCGGTCAGCCAGTCGAAGTACGCGCAGCCCAGGTCGTCGCGGGCGAAGGTCAGCGACTCGGCCCACAGCCCCGGCGGCACGTCCACGGTGAGCAGCCCGAAGGTCTCCTCGCTGTGCACCTCGTCGCCGAACCGCCGCGACCACGCCACGGACAGCTCAATCGTCATCGCTCAGTCCCGGGATGATGTCGGGGTCGTCGACGGCGTCGACCGGCGGGGGTTCGGCGAACTTCCGCAGCCTTCTGCCCCGCCGGCGGGCACGCTGTCTGACCTCGGCGGCCTTGCGCACCTCTTCGGCGGGCGGCAGGTCCCGGCGCGTCTCCTCGGCCGACGCCGACGCGGCCCCGCCCTCGGGTTCGACCGCGGGCAGGGGGTCCTGACGCGTCGATTCCTGCCCGGGCAGGAACTCCTGGGTCTCCTCGAAGGCCGCCGCCTCGCGGCGTACATCCTCGGCGGGAGGCAGCCGATCGGTGCCGCCGCTCTCCGGCTCGGGCGCGGCTTCGGCCGTGGGCCCGGGCTCCTCGACGGACGGGAGCCGCTCGGTCGTCTCCGACGGAGACTCCTCCACCGGAGGCAGCTGCTGGGTCTTCGCCGAGGCGGTCTCGCCCGGAGCCTCCTCGACGGGGGACAACTGCTGCGTCTCGGCGGAGGCGGTCTCCTCCGGAACCTCCTCGACGGGGGACAGCCGCTGGGTCTCGGCGGACGCCGTCTCGTCCGGGGGCTCCTCGGCGGGGGGCTTGTTCACCTGCGACTCCCCTCCGGGCGACGTCAGGTCCTGTGTCTGTAGAGCGTCCCACTCCGCCACGGGCAGGTCGATGCTCTGCGTCGGCTCCTCGGCCGCCTCGATCTCCTCCGGCTCGGGCATCGGCGGCAGCACGAGCGGGCGGCGCAGGACCGCGGGTGTGGGCGGCTTGCGCGCGACCTCCGGCGGCGGCGCGACGGGCTCGCCCGACCCGCCGTAGCGGCTGCCCAGCGACTCGGCGGCGATCTTTTCCTGGAGCCGGATGATGCCGTGCAGCAGCGCCTCGGGCCGCGGCGGGCAGCCCGGGACGTACACGTCGACCGGGATGATCTGGTCGACGCCCTTGGTCACGCAGTAGGAGTCCCAGTACGGGCCGCCGCAGTTGGAGCAGGCGCCGAAGGAGATGACGTACTTGGGCTCGGGCATCTGCTCGTACAGGCGCTTGACGGCCGGCGCCATCTTGTCGCTCACCGTGCCGGAGACGACCATGAGGTCGGCCTGCCGCGGCCCCGGTGCGAAGGGGATGACGCCCAGCCGGATGAAGTCGTGCCGCGACATCGAGGTCGCGATGAACTCGATCGCGCAGCAGGCCAGGCCGAAGTTGAAGACCCACAGGGAGTATCGCCGCCCCCAGTTCAGCACGAACTTGATCGGCTTCGGGGCGAGCTTGCTCGCGGCCCCGATGCGGGGCTCCGGCAGATCGACGACACCCATATCGGTCATTCTTTCAGACCCAGCCGAGCACGCCCTTCTTCCACGCGTAGGCGAGCCCCGCCGCGATGAAGGCGAGGAAGACGAACATCTCCCCCAGGGTGACCGAACCGTAGCCCCGGGCGGAGAACACGGTCGACCACGGGAACAGGAACACCGCGTCGACCGCGAAGATCACGTAGAGGTAGGCGAAGACGTAGTAGCGGACGTAGGACTGCGCCCACCCCTCGCCGACCGGGTCGACGCCGCACTCGTAGGTCGTGAGCTTCTCCGGAGTCGGCCGATGCGGGCGCAGCGACCGGTTGGCCAGCAGCCCGCCTCCGACGATCAGACCGCCGAGCAGGAACAACACGACGACGCTGAGGTACGTCTCGAAGTAGCCGTGCATGCGATCAGCGTAATGCGCGCGGCGCCTATGATGTCCCCCTTTGCGGGGCGGTCTCCGCCAGGTAACAGAAACGGCGACATCACTTGTCGGACATAGCTGCAAACCGTAAGGTCACGGCGACAAGTGGCGTTGATATAGGGGGAGCCATGAGCAACGGTCCAGAGGGCGGCCAGGGAGCACAGCCCGGGCAGCCGGACTCGTGGCCGCCGCCGGAGACGCAGGAGTGGCAGCCCGACTCCTCACCAGCGCCCGGCTGGCCGTCGAGCGGGCCCGGTGGTTCGGGCGGTCCTTCGGGGCCCGGCTTCCCGGGCGGCCCGCCCGGACCGGGCGGTCCCGGTATGCCCGGCGGTTACCCCGGTGGCCCGGCCGGCCCCGCGTACCCCGGCGGCCCCGTGGGTCCTGGCGGCCCTGGTGGTCCCGTCGGACCTGGCCCGGGTGGTCCGGGCGGCCCGCCTCCGTGGGGCGGCCCGGCGCAGCCGTACGGCTTCGGCCCGCCGCCCGCGCCGGCCAAGAAGGGCGGCGCCGGGGTGTTCCTGGCGATCGGCGCCGGTGTGCTGGCCCTCATCGTCGTCGTGGTCGTCGTGGTCGCCGTCAGCGGCGGGTCCGGCGACGACCCGAAGAAGACCTCCGGCAAGGCGGCGGCGGAGGCCGGACGCGCCCTCGGCTCGGCGGGCGGCGCGACCTACACCGGCACGTACGGCGGCAACCAGGCGACGTTCTCGGTGACCAAGGCCGGCAGCGCCCGGGGCAGCTACAACAGCCACGGCTCGCCGGTCTCCCGCGTCGACATCGGCGACACGACCTACATCAAGTCCGACTCCAGCTTCTGGAGCGCCGAGGGCCAGTCCTCGACCGAGGCCGACAAGGCGGACGGCAAGTGGGCCAAGGCCCCCGACTCCGCGGAGGACCTGAAGCTGGCCGACTTCTCGCCGGCCAAGCTGTCGCAGGTCCTCCAGCAGGCCGGGAACGACCCACAGGCCGTCAACACACCGGCCGGCAGCACCCCGGCGATCAAGATGACGGTCGGCGAGACGACCTACTACATCTCCAAGAAGAGCCCGCACCGCCTGCTGCGCATCCAGGGCACCGCGGGCAGCGACGCCTACACCCTGGACGTCAAGCCGCTGGAGGGCTCGGCCGCGATGTCGCCGGTCTTCTCCGCGCTCCGGAGCGACGTCCAGAACCTCAAGGACGTCTACGACCCCTCCATCACCATGCTGCCGATGGGCAAGATCCAGTTCGGTAGCTGCGGCGAGTCCGGCTGCACCGTGCACGGCAGCGTGATGCCCTCCTCGACCGGCACCTCGGACGCCTCGGTGCACATCACGATGAACGCCAGGTTCTGGGGCACCGGCTCGACCGTCTCGACGTGCAAGGGCACGGGCACGACCACGCCGAGCCACGAGACGACGATCACCTGCCGCACCAGTGGCAGCAAGTGGACGTCGTGGTACCGGTCACACAACGGACGGTTCACCATCCACGCCAGCTCGACCTTCGACGCCACGGTGAACTCCGGCAGCGACGTGAATGAGCTGCTCACCAAGCTGCAGCAGGAGCAGCAGGGCGGCTGACCGCTCGCGGCCGGGCACGGGCATGGGCCCGCGTCCGGCCGCGCCCGCTCAAGCGATACTTCAGCGCCGCGACCTATAGTTCCGCACGTGACAGTTCCGCACGTGACCCCTGTTCCGGGCCTCGGATCCCCGAGAACCGCGCCCGGCATGCTTGCGCCCCGCCGCGGCGGGGAACCGACTCGATGGGCAAGGGGCGGGAGTTACGAGGGTGCGCACGATCTCTCCTGTCCCGCGCCCGGCAGCCCGCGCAGACGGGACCGACCATCGCACCCGGGACGTAGCATGAAGGTAAGCCTAAGTAGCGCTTCGGAGACGGACCCCTCCCACCGGAGAGGCGCTGCTCGTCGAGGAGGTCTTGCTCCGTGACCAAGCAGGTCCAACAACTCGATCGCGTCATCATCCGCTTCGCGGGTGACTCCGGCGACGGAATGCAGCTGACCGGCGACCGGTTCACCCAGGAAACGGCGGCCTTCGGCAACGACCTCTCGACGCTCCCCAACTTCCCCGCCGAGATCCGTGCGCCGGCCGGCACCCTGCCGGGTGTCTCCAGCTTCCAGCTGCACTTCGCCGACCACGACATCGTCACCCCGGGCGATGCCCCCAACGTGCTCGTCGCGATGAACCCGGCCGCCCTCAAGGCCAACATCGCCGACCTGCCGCGCGGCGCGGACGTCATCGTCAACACCGACGAGTTCACCAAACGGGCGCTGACGAAGGTCGGGTACGCCGAGAGCCCGCTCGAGGACGGGTCGCTGGACGAATACCGCGTGCACTCGCTGCCGCTGACGTCGATGACCGTCAAGGCGCTCGAAGACTTCGACATCTCCAAGAAGGACGCCGAGCGGGCCAAGAACATGTTCGCCCTCGGGCTGCTGTCCTGGCTCTACCACCGGCCGACGGACGCGACCGTGCGCTTCCTGGAGCTGAAGTTCGCCAAGAAGCCCGAGATCATGAAGGCCAACATCGCGGCCTTCCAGGCGGGCTGGAGCTACGGCGAGACCACCGAGTCCTTCTCGGTGTCGTACGAGGTCAAGCCGGCGACGCTGCCGCCGGGGCTCTACCGCAACATCTCCGGCAACATGGCGCTGGCGTACGGCCTGGTCGCCGCCGGCAGCCGGTCGGGGCTGCCGGTGTTCCTCGGGTCGTACCCGATCACGCCGGCGTCCGACATCCTGCACGAGCTGTCCAAGCACAAGCGGTTCGGCGTCCGGACGTTCCAGGCCGAAGACGAGATCGCGGCCGTCGGCGCCGCGCTCGGCGCGTCGTTCGGCGGGTCGCTGGGCGTCACGACCACGTCCGGGCCCGGCATCTCGCTCAAGAGCGAGACGATCGCCCTGGGCGTCGCCACCGAGCTGCCGCTGATCGTGATCGACGTGCAGCGGGCCGGCCCGTCCACCGGCATGCCGACCAAGACCGAGCAGGCCGACCTGTTGCAGGCGATGTACGGCCGCAACGGCGAGGCGCCGGTGCCGGTCGTGGCGCCGTGCACGCCGTCCGACTGCTTCGCGATCGGGCTGGAGGCCGCGCGCATCGCGGTGAAGTACCGCACGCCGGTCATCGTGCTGTCCGACGGCTACCTGGCGAACGGCTCCGAGCCGTGGCAGGTCCCCGACGTCGACTCCCTGCCCGAGATCACGCCCGGTTTCGCCGAGGCCGTGGAGGGCGAGGACTTCCAGCCGTTCAAGCGCGACCCCGACACGCTCGCCCGGCCGTGGGCGATCCCCGGCACCGCCGGCCTCGAACACCGCATCGGCGGCATCGAGAAGGCCGACGGCAGCGGCAACATCTCCTACGACCCGGCCAACCACGACCTCATGGTCCGGCTTCGCCAGGCGAAGATCGACGGCATCGCCCGCGACATCCCGCCGCTGGCCGTCGACGACCCGTCGGGCGACGCGCGGGTGCTGGTGCTCGGCTGGGGCAGCACGTACGGCGCGATCACCGCGGCGGTACGCCGCGTCCGCTCCGCCGGCGGCCGGATCGCCCAGGCCCACCTGCGGCACCTCAACCCGTTCCCGGCCAACATCGAAGAAGTGCTCCGCTCCTACGACAAGGTCGTGGTCCCGGAGATCAACCTCGGCCAGCTGGCACTGCTGCTGCGCGGCCGCTACCTCGTCGATGTGATCGGCTACAACCGCGTACGCGGCCTGCCCTTCAAGGCCGAAGAGCTCCAGACAGCGTTGCAGGATGTGATCGACTCATGATTGATCCCCTCGCCCTCGTCCCCAAGGACCCCGAGCGGCAGACCGCCAAGGACTTCAAGACCGACCAGGAGGTCCGCTGGTGCCCGGGGTGCGGTGACTACGCGATCCTCGCCGCCGTCCAGGGCTTCCTGCCCGAGCTGGGGCTCCGCCGGGAGAACGTCGTGTTCGTCTCCGGCATCGGCTGCTCCTCGCGGTTCCCGTACTACATGAACACCTACGGGATCCACTCGATCCACGGCCGCGCGCCGGCGATCGCGACCGGGCTCGCCTCCTCGCGACCCGACCTGTCGGTGTGGGTGGTGACCGGTGACGGCGACTCGCTGTCCATCGGCGGCAACCACCTGATCCACGCGCTGCGCCGCAACGTCAACCTCAAGATCCTGCTGTTCAACAACCGGATCTACGGGCTGACCAAGGGCCAGTACTCCCCGACCTCGGAGGTCGGCAAGATCACCAAGTCGACGCCGATGGGGTCGCTGGACGCCCCGTTCAACCCGATCTCGCTGGCGATCGGCGCCGAGGCCTCGTTCGTGGCCCGCACGATCGACTCCGACCGCAAGCACCTGCAGTCGGTGCTGCGCGCGGCGGCCCAGCACAACGGCACGGCGCTGGTGGAGATCTACCAGAACTGCAACATCTTCAACGACGACGCGTTCCTGCCGCTGAAGGACCCGGCGCGGCGCGACGACGTGACGGTGCGGCTGGAGCACGGCGAGCCGATCGTGTTCGGCGCCGAGCGCGACAAGGCCCTGCGCCGCACGCCGTCGGGCGCGATCGAGGTCGTCTCCGCCGACGCACCGGACATCCTCGTGCACGACGCGAAGGCCGAGGACCCGTCGCTGGCGTTCTCGCTGTCCCGGCTCGACTCGCCGGCGTTCGAGCACACCCCGATCGGCATCTTCCGCCAGGTCGAGCGCCCGACATACGACCAGCTCATGCGCGAGCAGCTCGACGAGGCGGTCGCCCAGCAGGGCCCCGGCGACCTCGCCGCCCTGCTCGGCAGCGGCGACACCTGGCGCATCGACTGACGACCGTCACGGCTCCCCTGGCCCGGGGAGCCGTCGACCCTGCCGCCGCTCCGCAGGTCATCGGTGTGCGGCCGTCTCGATCTTCAGGTCGCCGAAGGTGACATTGCGGGTCATCGGGCGGTTGAGGAATTCGTGCGGGAAGCCGAGTTCGATCGCGCTGGCCTCGTCCAGCTCGGCCAGGGCGGTGCCGGGAAGGTCCACGTCGAGCGCGCCGAGGTTGTCCTCCAGCTGGCCGAGCGTCCGCGCGCCGATGATGGGCGCCGTCACCCGCCGGTCGCGCAGGGTCCAGGCGAGGGCGACCTGTGAGGCCGTCACCCCGAGGTCGCTCGCCACCTTCCCGGCCACGTCCGCGATGGCCAGCCCGCGTTCGGTCAGCGAGCCGTTGGCGGCGGCGACGTTCTTGCGGGTCCCCACGGCGGAGGCCGAGCCGCCGTCGTGGTCCAGGTCGTCCCGGGTGTACTTGCCGGTCAGCACGCCGCTGCCCAGCGGCGACCAGGGGATGACGCCGAGCCCCATCTCACCGGCCATGGGGATCAGGTCGCGTTCGACGGTCCGCTCGATCAGGCTGTACTCGATCTGCAGCGCGATCAGCGGCGACCAGCCGCGCAGGTCGGCGATGGTCTGCATGCGCGAGACCTGCCAGGCCGGTGTGTCGGAGATGCCGACGTACAGGACCTTGCCCGACCGTACGAGGTCGTCCATGGCCCGCAGGATCTCCTCCACCGGCGTCGTGAAGTCCCACGCGTGCAGGTAGAGCAGGTCGATGTAGTCGGTCCGCAGCCGGCGCAGGCTGTCCTCTACCGAGCGGACCATGCTCTTCCGGTGGTTGCCGCCGGAGTTCGGGTCGCCGGGCCGCGACGTCAGGGTGTACTTGGTCGCGATCACCAGGCTGTCGCGGCGGTCTTCGGCGAACTCCCCGACCAGCCGCTCGGCGGTGCCGCTCGTGTACTGGTTCGCGGTGTCGACGAAGTTGCCGCCCCGGTCGACGTACGTGTCGAAGATGCGGCGGGCCTCGTCCTTCGCGGCGCCCCAGCCCCAGTCGGAGCCGAACGTCATCGTGCCCAGTGCCAGCGGTGAGACCCGCAGGCCCGAACGACCGAGCAGGCGGTAGGTGTCCAATGATCCAGACACGGTGTGTCCCCTTCGTGAAAGTCGGTTCGCCCGGCCGTCGGCCGAGCCGTCGCGTACAGCCTGCGCCGGGCGCGAAAGCGGGCGTAAGGGAAGAAGCATCATGGGATTGGCGCTCCCAGGTAAGTTCGGACTCATGAGCGAGACGGTCGACGTGGCACATGAGCTGGGGGTCTTCCTGCGGACGCGGCGCGAGCGGCTCACGCCCGACGACGTCGGCCTGCCGCAGCGCCGGCGCACGCGCCGTACCCCCGGTCTGCGCCGGGAGGAGGTCGCGGAGCTGGCCGCGGTGAGCGTCGACTACGTCATCCGGCTGGAGCAGGGCCGTGGGCTGCGGCCCTCACCGGAGGTGCTCGACGCGCTCGCGGGCGCCCTGCGGCTGAGCGACGACGAACGCGCGTACCTGTTCGACCTGACCCGGCACTGGTCGGCGGGCCGCAGGACCTCCGGCGACGACGCGGGATGGCTGTCCTCGCTGGTGGGCGCCCTCTCGCCGCTGCCGGCCATGGTGGTCGATCACCGCTTCGACATCGTCGCGTGGAACCCGGAGATGGCCTGGCTGATGCTCGACTTCCCCGAGTTGCCGGACGACCAGCGGAACACGATGTACCTCTGCGTGCTGCATCCGGCGTTCGCGGACTTCTACCGCGACCGGGAGGACATCATCCGCGAGGGCATCGCCGACCTGCGCGCGGCCTGGGCCGCGCACCCCGACGACACCGCACTCGCGGACCTGATCGAGCGGCTCCGTTCCGAGAGCGAGGAGTTCGCCCGGCTGTGGGAACGCCGCGACGTCAAGGTGAACGCTCACGGGACCAAGGCGCTGGTGCATCCGCGCATCGGTCCGCTGTCCATCGAGTTCGACGTGCTGACCCCGCTGGGCGACGAGAGCCTGCGGATGGTCGTCTACCGCGCCGCCGACCCCGTGTCGCAGGAGGCTTTGGACACCGTGGCCCGTGAGGCACGGGCCGGCGCGCCCGCCCTCCGCGCGATCTGACCCCCGGCTCAGGTCGACTGGGCGGCGCGGCCCTTCAGGCGGTTGACGATGGTGCTGGCGTCGCCGCGGGTGAGGTTGCCGCTGATGAGGATGCGGCCCTTGGTGATCGGCGCGTCCACCCGGGGCGCGGCCACGACCTGGTCCCGTACGGTCAGCGCGAACGGGCGGCCCGTGTTGCCGCGGGTCAGCCGGGTCAGGGCGCGGCTGTCGGCCGGGATGAGGCTGAGCGAAACGGCGTACCCACCGACCTTCATCCGCTCCACGTGCAGGTCGTTGACGCGCTTGATGGTGATGCCGACGGCGAGCTGGTAGCAGATCGGGCCGGTGGTGCCCTGCCCGATCGCGCCCTGTACGCCCGGCGGGCACTGCGCGCCGGGGATCTCCTGGGTCACCGGATAGATCTTCAGCGGCGCCGAGAAGCGCACGGGGTGTTCCTGGGAGAAGGCGGCGATCAGCGTCCCGGTCAGGGCGATCGCCGCGATCACCACCCAGAGCGCGATCACTACCGCGATCAGTCCAGGCCGTGCGTGGGGGCGCCGCGCGGCTCGCATCGTGGCCTCCGTTCTGCCGTCCTCAAAGAGGACGATTGCGGTCCGGTCCGGGTTGACCCGCTCAGCCGAAAGAGCCGCGTGTCACAGGGGAATCCGGCCGGAGCCGTGTTACGTGGCGATCATCATTGGGATCATCGCACCACAGGCGCGTGCGTTCCAGGAGCCGTACGAGAGCCGGGCGGCCGGAGGCGGCTTCGCGGCCGAACGGGGACGAATAAGGTCTTGCCATGAGACGGGGAAGGGCGGCGGCGGTCGCCGGTGTGGCGGTCGTGCTCGCCGGGGCTCTCACCTGGGCGGCCGTTGGCGACGAGCCGCGGGTGAAGTCGACGGACCAGCGCATCACGGTCGTCGACGGCCCGAAAGACGACCAGCACATCACCCTCGACACGACTTTCTTCCCGCCCGTACGCGGCGGGCGCGCTCCGGCGGTGCTCCTCGCGCACGGGTTCGGGGGGAGCAAGGACGACACGCGGTCCCAGGCCGAGGACCTCGCGCGACACGGGTACGCCGTGCTCACCTGGTCGGCGCGCGGCTTCGGGGGGTCCGGCGGCCAGATCACGCTCGACTCGCCGGACTACGACGTGAAGGACGTCCGGCAGCTCGTCGACTGGCTGGCGCGCCGTCCCGAGGTGCGTCTCGACAAGCCCGGCGATCCGCGGGTCGGTGTCGCCGGTCAGTCCTACGGCGGCGCGATCTCGCTGCTGGCGGCCGCGTACGACTCGCGGATCGACGCGATCGCGCCCCAGATCACCTGGTACGACCTGGCCGACGCGCTGTTCCCCGACGCGACCGGCAAGGGGCCGGCGAACGGGGTGTTCAAGAAGGCCTGGGCCGGCATCTTCTTCACGAGCGGCGCGTCGTCCACAGCCTGTGGACGGTTCCTGCCGTCGCTGTGCTCGATGTACCAGAAGGTGGCCGAGACCGGGCGGCCCACGCCGGAGGCGATCGCGACGCTCCGCCGCGACAGTCCCGCCTCGGTGGCCGGCCGCATCCACGTGCCGACCCTGCTCGTGCAGGGGCAGACCGACTCGCTGTTCCCCCTCGACCAGTCCGACCGCAACGCGCGCGCCATCACCGGCGCGCCGGTGCGGACCGTCTGGTACCAGGGCGGGCACGACGGCGGCGAGCCGGAGACCTCGCGGATCAACGGCCTGGTCACAGGCTGGTTCGACCACTACCTCAAGGGCGGCCCGCTGCCGGACGACGGCGGGTTCATCGTCACCCGTACGGGCGGCATCGACTCCTCCACCCAGCGCGTGACGATCAGCGCGGCCTCGGCGCCCCGCTACCCCGGGCTGTCGGGGGCGACGCGGCGGTCCGTCTCGCTCGGCGGCGACCGGCTCACGGTCCAGAACCCGGCCGGCGGCTCGCCTTCCTCGATCTCCTCGATGCCCGGCCTCGGCCTGCTCGGCGCCGTACCCAGCACCCCGGCCACGGGCGGGGTGGGCGTCGACCTGCCGGGCCAGTCCGCGACGTTCGACTCCGAGCCGCTCGACGCGCCCCTGCAACTGACCGGCGCCGCCCAGGTGCGCCTGCGGGTGAAGGCGGTGAAGCCCTCGTCGGATCCGCCGACGCTGTTCGCCAAGGTGTACGACGTCGGCCCCGACGGCCAGGCGTCACCGGCGCGCCGCATCGCCGCGCCGCTGCATCTCGACGGCACCGCGCAGGTGACGCTGCCGGCGATGGACTACCGGTTCGCGGCGGGTCACCGGATCCGGCTGGTGTTCAGCACCACCGACATGGGCTTCGTCTCCCCGGCCCGCCCGGCCGCCTACCAGGTCTCGGTCGAGTCGCCGCTGAGCGTGCCGGTCGATCCGGCGCTGCGCACGCCGCCCACGCCGCTGCCGTGGTGGGTCTGGGGCTTCCCGGTCATCGCCGTGGTGGCCGGGGTCGTCATCGCGGCGACGTCGCGACGCCGGCGCCCGCGTGCGGACGGCGAGGCGGACGCCGGAACGCCGCTGGAGATCAGCGGCCTGACCAAGCGGTACAAGAACGGTTATCTCGCCGTGGACGATCTGTCCTTCCGCGTCGAACGCGGCCAGGTCTGCGGGCTGCTCGGCCCGAACGGCGCCGGCAAGACCACGACCCTGCGCATGCTCATGGGCCTGATCCACCCCGACGGCGGCGAGATCCGCATCTTCGGCGAGCCGGTACGGCCGGGCGCGCCCGTGCTGTCCCGGCTGGGCTCGTTCGTCGAGGGTCCCGGCTTCCTGCCGCACCTGTCCGGACGCGACAACCTCGAGCTGTACTGGAAGGCCGCCGGGCGCGGCGAGTCCCACATGGAACGCGCCCTGGAGATCGCCGGCCTGGGCGACGCCGTACGCCGTCCGGTGCGCACCTACTCGCAGGGGATGCGGCAGCGGCTGGCCATCGCGCAGGCGATGCTGGGCCTGCCGGACCTGCTCGTCCTCGACGAGCCGACCAACGGGCTGGACCCGCCGCAGATCGCGGAGATGCGCGAGGTGCTGGTCCGGTACGCCGCCGAGGGCCGTACGGTCATCATCTCCAGCCACCTGCTGGCCGAGGTCGAACAGACCTGCACCGACGTCGTCGTCATGCACAAGGGCCGGCTCGTCGCGGCCGGTCCGGTCGCCGAGATCACCGGGAACGACGGTTCGGTCGTGATCGGCACGCCGGACGTCGACCGCGCCCTGAGCGTGCTGACCTCGCTGGAGGGCATCGAGAACGCCGAGCCGTACGAACCGGGCGTGCTCGTACGGATCAACGGCTCGCAGCCGTCCGCCGTCGTCGCCGCGCTCGTCGGTGGCGGTGTCGCGGTCGAGCGCGTCGCGCCGCACCGCCGTCTCGAGGACGCGTTCCTGGCCCTGATCGGGGAGGATTCATGAGTGACACGGCGCTGCGTGACGAGACGGGGCGGCGGGGCGCCGATCCGACCTACCGCCCGCGCCGTACGCTGCCGCTGCGCGTGGAGGCCGCACGGCAGCTGCGCCGGCGGCGCACGTGGATCGCGTTCGCGGTGCTGCTCCTGCTGCCGTGGGTGCTGGCCGCCGCATTCAAGATCGGTGGCTCGCCGTCCGGCGACAACCCGAACACGCCCGGCCTCGTCACCGTCGCCACGACCGGCGCGCTGAACTTCACCGCGTTCACCTTGTTCGCGTCGGTGGGCTTCCTGCTCGTCGTCGCGGTGGCGCTGTTCTGCGGCGACACGGTGGCCAGCGAGGCCGGCTGGGCGTCCCTGCGCTACCTGCTCGCCGCCCCCGTGCCCCGCGTACGCCTGCTGCGGCAGAAGCTCATCGTCGCCCTGTCCCTGTCGGCGCTCGCGGTGCTCAGCCTGCCGGTCATGGCCATGATCACCGGCATCTACGTCTTCGGCTGGGCGCGCCTGCGGCTGCCCGCGACCGACACGGCCCTGCCGAACGGCACCGCGCTCACCCGGATGCTCATCATCGTCGGGTACATCCTCGTCTCCGAGCTGGTCGTGGCGGCGCTGGCGTTCCTGCTGTCGGTCACCACCGACTCTCCGCTCGGCGCGGTCGGCGGCGCGGTGGGGCTGGTGATCGTGAGCAACATCATCGACGCGGTCACCGCGCTCGGGCACTGGCGGGAGTTCCTGCCCACGCACTGGCAGTTCGCCTGGACCGACGCGTTGCAGCCGGACCTCGTGTGGACCGGCATGGTCAAGGGCATGGTGTTGTCGGCGTCGTACGCGGTGATATTTCTCGCGCTGGCCGTACGCCGATTCCGTAACAAGGACGTTGTCAGCTGAGGGTCACAGGCACGATGCTTGCACCGGGCCTCGCGCGTCGTACTCGGCTGGAGTGATCATGGAAGAGCTTCTGGTCTTCGGCGGATCGGGCAGTCGCCGCCTCACCGCGGCGATCTGCCGGCACCTGGGGGTCGAGCCCGGCGACGGCGAGGTCATCCGGTTCTCCGACGGCAACCTGTTCGTCAAGGCCAACCAGAACGTCCGCGGCCGGCACGTCTACATCGTGCAGTCGACGGTGTTCCCGGCCAACGACAACTTCATGGAGCTGCTGTTCTGGATCGACGCGTTCAAGCGCGCGAGCGCCGCGTCGGTCACCGTGCTCATGCCGTACTTCTCGTACGGGAAGGCCGACAAGAAGGACGAGCCGCGCGTCTCGATCCGCGCCCGGGTGTGCGCCCAGGCGATCGAGGCGGCGGGCGCGGCGCGGGTGGTCACGATGGACCTGCACGCGCCGCAGATCCAGGGCTTCTTCACCCTGCCCGTCGACGACCTGTACGCCCTGCCCCTGCTCGCCGAGGCCATCGGCACGGGCGAGGGCCTCGTCGTCGTCTCCCCGGACGTGGGCTTCGCCAAGCAGGCGCGCAAGTACGCCAAGCGGCTCGGCGCACCGCTCGCCATCGCCGACAAAGAGCGCGTCGACCACAGCGAGGCGGCCCGCGTCATCGACCTCATCGGCGACGTACAGGGCCGCGACGCGGTCATCGTGGACGACTTCACCATCACCGCCGGCACGCTCGCGGAGGTCGCCGAGTGCCTGATCGACCGCGGCGCCCGGAGTGTACGCGCGGCGGTCACGCATGGGGTGTTCACCGGCAAGTCGATGGAACGCCTGGACGACAGCCCCATCTCGCGCCTCTACGTCACCGACACCGTGGAGAACCAGCCCGTCAAACTGTCGGCCAAGGTGGAGACGGTGTCGGTCGCCCCGCTGTTCGCCGAGGCCATCGGCCGCATCCACCGCCGCGAGAGCATCAGCGTCCTGTTCCAGTGAACCGGCCGGTCACGGCCGGCGCCGGCTCCGCGCCGCCACGGTCGCCGCGGGCCTGGCGACCTCGCGCCCGGTGAACGTACTCCGGCCGGGGAGGGGCCCGGCCGGAAGGGCGTCTGTTCTACGCGACGGGGCCGACGAGGCAGATGACCTTACGGTCGCCCAGCGACCATTCCGTCTTGGTGGGTGCGAAGTAGTACAGCGACATCTGCTTCTTCGCGGTCCGGTGCGAAGCCTCGTACCGCTTGGTGCAGCCGCGCTCGGCGGCGGCGCTGGAGCTCGCCTCGCCGGGCCACGCGCCCTGAGGCAGTGAGTAGATCGAGAAGACCTTGTTGCTGCCCGGTGTGCTGCACGGCTGGGCCTGGACGGCGGTGACCTCGCCGGTCTCCGGCTTCACGCAGTCACCGACTCGCAGCGTGTCCGGGGCGGCCTTCTGCTTGGAGTTGATCTGTCCGTTCGCGTCGCGCTTCGGCTCGTGCCATTTGCTCAGCGCGTACGCGCCGACGCCGATACCCGTGGCCCACAGCAGCGACAGGATGAGGCCGAAAACGGCCAGCCCGGTGCCCTTGTCGCCCCGGCGGCGCGTACGCGCGAGCGCGACGAGGCCGACGATCAGGTTCACCGGAATGGTGATCACGAGGAAACCGATGATGCCGAGGATGAGCGAGGCGATGGCCAGGCCGTTGGTGGAGCGACGGTGGTCGCGGCCAGCCCCGCCGTCGGGGCCGGCGCCGTACCAGCCCGGCTCGGTGGCGGGGGCTTGGAATGACATTGCGTGTTCCTTCCTGAGTGGTGAGGACCTGCTGCGGCCAGCTTTCGCCGTCGCTGTGCCGAATCTCTGTCGTTATGCTGTAGCGCACTGCGCTCTCACTGCCGCCCCTCGGGCGCTCTGACTGCCGTGCGGTATCGGGCCAGCTCAGGGGGTTACTCCGGCCCGCGCGGAAAGGAACACTGTGACCGGGCGAGGCGGGGGAGACGACAGGCGCAGCACCGTGGTCACGGCGAAGGAGGCCTCGTGACCGTGCCGGGACAGACCCCATCGGTCCGCTTCGAGATCCTCGGCCCGCTGCGCGCGTGGCGTGAGGACACCGAGTTGGATCTCGGGCCGGGCAAACAGCGCGCCGTCCTCGCCGTACTCCTGCTCAACGCGAACCGGCCCACGCCGACGGCGCGGATCGTCGACGCCGTCTGGGGGGACGAACCACCTGAGAACGGTGTCAACGTCGTCCAGAAGTACGTCGCGGGGCTGCGGCGCATCCTCGAACCCGGCCGGTCGCCCCGCTCTCCCGGGCAACTGCTGACGCTGACCGAGGCCGGGTACACGCTCGTCGTGCCGCCGGGCCGCCTCGACGCCGAGGTGTTCACCGACCACGTCACGCGCGCCCGGACGGCGGGCCGCACCGCCGACGCCGCCGGGCACCTGCGAGCCGCGCTCGCCCTGTGGCACGGTGAGCCGCTGGCCGGGCTGCGCGGCCCCTACTTCGACGCGGCGCGCGAACGGCTCGCCGAGGACCGGGCGGCGGCGGTCGAGGAACGCGCACGGATCGAGCTGGACCTGGGCGAGCACGTGCGCCTGGTGCCCGAGCTGAGCCGGCTCGTGGCGGAGTTCCCCGTACGCGAGGAGCTGCGATACCTGCAGATCCTCGCGCTCTACCGGTGCGGCCGGCAGGCGGAGGCGCTGGCCGCGTACCAGAACGCGCGGGAGTTCCTCGCCGAGGAGTTCGGGGTCGAGCCGGGCGAGCGGCTGCGGCAGTTGCACCTGGCGATCCTGCGCTCCGACCGCACACTCGCGCCGTACAGCGAACCACCGCCGGCGCCGGCCCCCGCCACTCCGATCGTGCACGCACCACCGCCGCCGTTCGTCCCGGCCGCTCCGGCCGCGATGGCCGTCGTGCCGTCCGTGTGGCGTCCTCCGCCGGTGCTCCGTGCGCTGGCGATCGCCGTACCGCTGCTCAGCTTCGGCTCCCTGAGCTGGGCGGCGCTGGCCTTCTTCGCGGCGCGGCGCCGCAGCTGGGCGCTGGGGCTGGCCTCGGCCGGATACTTCCTGCTCGTGGGGGTGTTCGTCTTCACGATGAGCGACAGCGGCGAGTCGCCGTGGGACAACGTCGCGATGCTGGCGCTCCTGCTCGCGATGGTCGGCGGCGCGGTGCACGTCGCCGTACTGGTGACCGGCACGTCCGCACGCCTCCGGAACGCCCCGCCCGACCTCGACACGCTGCGGTCGCTGGAGCTGCGGATCCGCCGCGAGCAGGCGCTCACGCTGCTCGACCACTACCCGCCGATCGCCCGCGAGCTGCGGATCGGACGGCCGGACCTGTCACGGGTGTTCAACGACGGCGGCCTGGTCGACATCAACGGCGTGCCCGAGCACGTCCTGGCCGCGCTGCCCGGGGTCACCGTGCCGCAGGCGCAGCAGATCGTCGCCCGCCGCCGCGTGACGGGCGGCTTCGCCTCCGTTGAGGACCTCATCACGTACGGCCTTCTGCCGGTTCCGGTCGTACGGGCCCTGTCGGACGTGCTGATCGCGGTCGCCCACGAGGCCCCGGCCACCGCCCCGGCCGAGCCGACGGCGGGCGGCCTGGCGCTGCCGAACTGACGCGGCCCTAACCTTCCGGATAGAAGAGGAACAGCGTGCAGCCCGTCGTCGTCTGCGGGACGTGCGAGGTGCCCGCGGCGGCGTGGATGAACGAGCCGGCCGGATAGTCCCGGTCGCCGTCGTTGAAGACGCCGGAGACCACGAACACCTCCTCCGGGCCCGGTTCGTGGACGTCGATCCCCTCCCAGCAGGTGTTCGCGTCCATCTCCAGCACGGCGGCCTTCGCACCGTTCTCTCCGCTCCACAGCATCCGCGCCCGGATGCCGGGGAAGAGCTCGCGAACCGGAGCGTCCTGGGCGGCGGACCACACGTAGTCAGATCCTGTCGTCATGGGGCAAGCCTGTCGGCCGAGCGCCGCCCCCGCCGAGTGTCAGAAAAGACATTATCCGGTACTTTTCTGCCATGCATCGCGTAGTGGCGCTCGTCCGCCCACCGCAGTCGACCTTCGAGCTCGCCTGCGCGGCCCAGGTGTTCGGGATCGAGCGGCCGGAACTCCCGACGCGGTACGCCTTCGGCGTGTGCGCGGAGCGTCCCGGCCCGGTGCCGACGCGCGCCGGCTACGACATGCTCGTGACCGGCGGGCTGGACGCGCTCGACCGGGCGGACACCGTGGTCGTCCCAGGCTGGCTGCCCACCGAGGAGCCGCCCTCACCCGCGGTCGTCCGGGCGCTGCACCGCGCGCACGACCGCGGAGCGCGGATCGTCAGCATCTGCTCCGGCGCCTTCGCGCTGGCGTACGCCGGCCTGCTGGACGGCCGGCGGGCGACCACGCACTGGGCGCTGGTGGACGAGTTCGCCGCGCGTTTCCCGGCCGTCCAGGTCGAGCCGGACGTGCTCTACGTGGACCACGGCGACCTGGCCACCAGCGCCGGCGCCGGGGCCGGCATCGATCTGTGCATGCACCTGGTCCGCGCCGACCAGGGCGCCCGGTACGCCGCGCACATCGCCCGCACCATGGTCATGCCGCCCCACCGCGAGGGCGGGCAGTTGCAGTACTCGGCGCCGCCGCACCCCGTGCAGATCGACGGCACGCTCGCGCCGTTGCTGGAGTGGGTCACCGGGAGACTCGGCGAACCGGTGACCATCGAGAGCATGGCCGCGCACGCGGGCGTCTCCACGCGGACGCTCGCCCGGCGATTCGCCGAGCAGCTCGGCACCAGCCCCGGGCAGTGGCTGCTCGCCCAGCGCATCGCCACGGCCCAGGACCTGCTGGAGTCCTCCGACCTCCCCGTGGACGCCATCGCCCGCCGCGTCGGCCTGTCGTCGGCCACCAACCTGCGCAGGCGCTTCCTCAACACCCTGGGGACGACGCCGGGCGCCTACCGCCGGGCGTTCCGCACGACGGCTGACCCAACGGCGCTGGATTCGTCGCCACGGTGAGGACGACGGACCGGGATCCGACCGCGATGACACGCGTGTCGACGTCGACGAAGCCGGCGGCCGTCGCGAGCGCGAGCGCTTCTTCCGCCGTACGCGGCAGCGGTAGGTCGGCGGCGACGAGGGCGGCGAACGGTCCGGAAGGACGGAACTGAGACGCCACCGGCAAGGTGAAGCCCGCACGCCCGCCGGGCCGGAGCGCACGTCGCCAGTCGGACAGGGCCGGCCGGCCCAGGAAGTGGAGCGACGAGGCGCACACGACCAGGTCGAGAGCGGCGTCGGCCACGGGCAGCGGGACCGCCGGGCCGATCCGCCAGTCGATCGCGTGTTCGCAGCCGAGCCGTACGGCGCGGGCCCGGCCGGCCGCGACCATTCCCGCCGAGAGGTCCACGGCCAGAACCGGCGTGGCCCCGGGGGAGCGTGTCCGGGCGATCGCCAGGGCCGCCGCGCCGCTCCCGCAGGCGACATCGGCGATCTCGTCTTCGTCCGCAGGCGTGCCGACCAGCGCGAGGAGGGCACGAGCGATCTCGTCATGGTGATCGTCGTCGTAGCTCTCGGCCAGTTCGTCGAACGCCTGCGCCATCCGCGCCGGGTCTGTCATGGGCACTCGTACGCGCTCAGTCACGGCGGCGCATCGGGTGGTCGTCGGGCACCTCGACGACGCAGATCCGTACGCCGTCGGGGTCGGCGATCCACATCTCGATCAGGCCCCACGGCTCGCGTTGCGGCTCGCGCAGCACCCGCACGCCCTCCAGCTCGCGCCGGGTGGCCGCGAGGTCGCGGACCTGGAGCCACAGCTCGATGCCCTCGGCGGGCGGCGCGGCGGCGTGCCCGGAAACCTCCAGGTATCCGCCGCCGATGAAGAAGACGGTGCCCATGCCGTCCGGCGTCGCGAACTCACGGAAGATCGGCAGTTTCAGTGTGTCGCGGTAGAAGGCGCGGCTGCGGTCCAGGTCGGTCGGCCGCAGCAGCACGCGGCTCGCGAGAACCTCCATGCCGCCACCGTACGGGCCTCGCGGCTCATTCCACCAGGCAGAACTCGTTGCTCTCCAGGTCGAGCAGGACCTGGAACCGCCCGTGCGCGGACCGCCGACGGGGGCTGGCACATGAGCAAATTAGTGATTTAAAGTAATAGGACACTAGATAAATGAGGGGCTTGGATGATCGAGTTTCATCTGGACGACCAGACCGGGGTCTCGCCCTACATGCAGCTGGTCCGCCAGGTGCGGCAGGCGCTGCGGCTGGGCCTGCTACGCGAAGGCGACCAGCTCCCCACGGTCAAGGAGGTGGTGGCGCAGCTGGCGATCAACCCCAACACGGTGCTCAAGGCATACCGCGAGCTGGAGCACGAGGGCCTGGCGGCGGCCCGCCCGGGGGTGGGGACGTTCGTGACGGCGACATTGACCGACGCTTCACTGGCCGCACACGGGCCACTGCGCATGGAGCTGCGGCGATGGCTGGCCAAGGCGCGCCGGGCCGGGCTGGACGAGGAGAGCATCGAAGCGTTGTTCATGACGACCTTTCGGGACGCCGCTCAGGAGGAAATAGCATGACCGCCGTCCTGCGGGCTCAGGGTCTGGGTAAGAAGTACGGGCGGCGCTGGGCGTTGACCGACTGCACCCTGGACATCCCGGCCGGGCACGTCGTAGGGCTGGTCGGCCCCAACGGAGCGGGCAAGACCACGCTGCTGAGCCTGGCCGCCGGCCAGTTGTCACCCACGGCCGGCGGCATCGAGGTGCTCGGCGGCCGGCCTGGAGGCGGTCCCGGGCAACTGGCCAAGGTCGGGTTCGTCGCCCAGGGCACTCCCACCTACGCCGGGTTGACCGTCGCCGATCATCTGAAACTGGGTGCCCGGCTCAACCCCCGGTGGGACGCCGCTCTGGCAGGGGAACGGATCGAACGGCTCGGTCTCGATCCCGCCCACAAGGCCGGAAAGCTGTCAGGCGGTCAGCGCGCTCAGCTCGCCCTGACCCTGGGCATCGCCAAGCGGCCCGAGTTGCTGATTCTGGACGAGCCGGTCGCCGCGCTCGACCCGCTCGCACGCCGGGAGTTCCTGCAGGGCCTGATGGAGGCCGCCGCCGAGCACCAGCTCAGCGTGGTGCTCTCCTCTCACCTGGTCTCCGACCTCGAGCGAACCTGCGACTACCTGATCGTGCTGGTCGACTCCCGCGTACAGGTGACCGGAGAGGTCGACGAACTGCTGGCCACCCACCACCGGCTCACCGGCCCGCGCCGCGACCCGGCCACCCTTCCGGCGAACCAGCACGTCGTCTCGGACAGCCACACCGATCGGCAGACCACGCTCATCATCCGTACGGACGCTCCGATCCACGATCCCGCCTGGACCGTCAGCCGGCCCGGCCTGGAGGACATCGTCCTGGCCTACATGGCCCGGCCCGCCCGCACCGGCCACCGACCCGTCCTGGAGGTTCAGCGATGATCTGGCTTACCTGGCGCCAGTTTCGCGCCGCGGCGGGGATGATGGCCGCCGCACTCATCGTGCTCGCCGGCATTCTGACCGTCACCGGCCAGGGCCTGGCCGGTGACTACTCCACCGGCATCGCCGCCTGTGTCACCCAGAGCGACGGCTGCTCGAACTTCTTCCAGCAGTTCTACCACGACAACCTGATGCCCTTCCTGGCCGTCACCGCCGTCGTGCTGGTCCTGCCCGCCCTCAGCGGGCTGTTCTGGGGGGCGCCGCTGGTCGCTCGTGAGCTGGAGTCCGGCACGCATCGGCTGGTGTGGAACCAGAGCATCACCCGCACCCGCTGGCTGGCGGTCAAGCTCGGTCTCACCGGCCTGGCCGCGATGACCGCCGCGGGGCTGGGCAGCCTGGCGGTGACCTGGTGGTCCGTCCCGGTCGACAAGGCGGCCGCCGGCAACGCGCCGAGCATCCCGCGGCTGGGGCCGCTGCTCTTCCCCAGCCGTGGCATCGTCCCCATCGGGTACGCGGCCTTCGCCGTCGCCCTCGGCGTGGCCGTCGGGATGCTGGTCCGCCGCAGCCTGCCCGCCATGGCCATCACCCTGCTCGTCTTCGTCGTCGTACAGGTCGTCATGCCGCTGGGGGTCCGGCCCCATTACCTCTCCCCGAAGCGTGCGGCCATCGAGCTCAGCACGACGACCCTGGAGGACTTCGGCATCCAGCAGGGTGGCGGCCCTCTCCACCTGACGATGAAGTCGCAGGTGCCGACTGACACGGGAGCCTGGATTCTGTCCAGCCGTCTCGTGGACGCGTCCGGCCGCACCGTCCGTGGGGAGAGCATCCCCGTGTCCACGTCCTCGGGACCCTGCGCACCCCATCGGCAGATGCAGGCCGGGCAGGCGGTCTCGGGGTGCCTCGCCGAGATCAACCGGCTCGGCTACCGGCAGGAGCTCGTCTACCAGCCCTCCAGCCGGTTCTGGACCTTCCAGTGGATCGAGACCGCGATCTACTCCGCCTTCGCGCTCGGCCTCGCCGGCTTCGGCTTCTGGCATCTCCGCCGCCGGCTGTCCTGACCGGCCCCCGCTCGGCTCGCACAGTCCCACCGGCCGTAGGAAAGAGATCGCATGAGCACCGAGTCGTCGGGCCGTTCCGGCAGGCGAACCCTGGCCTTGATACTCGTGCCGGCCATGGTCGTCGCCGTGGCCGTCGTGGCGGTGGTACGAGCGCACGTGACGTCGAATCCCAGCAACAGCCGATATTCCGCGCAGATCCGGCGGACCGAGTACGGCATCCCGCATGTCACGGCGAAGGACTACGGGAGTCTCGGGTACGGATACGGATACGCGTTCGCCCAGGACAACCTGTGTGTCATGGCCTCATGGGTGGTCACCCTGCGAGGTGAGCGATCCAGATATTTCGGCCCCCGAGCGGCCTCCGACGACCCGATCCAGCCCGACGACGGGCAGGCCGACAACCTCACGAGCGACATTTACTACAAGGGGCTACGGGAATCAGGAGTCCTGCGGCGGACGCTCGCGCGCCCGGCACCGCTCGGCCCGACGGGGGAGCTACGCCGGCTGGTCGATGGCTATGTCGCCGGCTACAACCGCTATCTGCATGACACAGGAGTGGGGCGGCTGCCGGATCCGACCTGCCGGGGCAAGGCCTGGGTTCGGCCGATCACCGCAATGGACATCTGGACCAACATCCTCGACATCGACCGCATGGACGCGACCGGCCAGTTCAAGGGCGCCATCGCCACCGCCGTCCCGGCCGGAGGCAGCGCGTCCGGGGCCCGGCGGACCGCACCGTCCGCCGCTTCGACGGGGTCGCCGACCGCTCCCGGCAGCAACGGGTGGGCGCTGGGCCGGAAGGCGACCCGCGACGGCCACGGAATGCTGCTCGCCGACCCGCACCTGCCGTGGAACGGTATCCGCCGCCTCTATCAGGTGCAGCTGACCATCCCCCGGGTGCTCGACGTGTCGGGCGCCGGCATGTACGGCACGCCGGTCGTCGAAATCGGTCACACCTCGGGCGTGGCCTGGACCCACACGACCTCCAACGCACGGCGCTTCACCCTCTACCAGCTCACTCTCGTACCGGGTAAGCCCACCAGCTACCTGGTCGACGGCAGGGCCGAGCCAATGGGCCGGCAGAAGGTGAAGATCGCCGTACAGGACCCCGGCGACAGGACGTCCACCGTGGACGTCACCCGCACCCTCTACACGTCGCGGTACGGCCCGGTGCTCGCCACCGGCTGGACGGCCAAAAGCGCGTTCGCCCTCGCCGACGCCAACGCCACGAACCTGCGCTCGATGAACGAATGGCTGGCGATGGGCACCGCGCAGAACCTCACCCAGCTGCGCACGGCCCAGAACACCTACCAGGGCGTGCCTTCCTACTACACGCTCGCCACCGATGTCGGCGGGACGACGTACTTCGCGGACGCCTCGGTGGTACCGAATGTCACCGACGCCCAGGCCGGGCGCTGCGTGAGCACCGCGGAGGGCAAGGCGCGCTACCCCGATACCTACGTCCTGGACGGCTCCACGTCCGCCTGCGGGTGGGGCAGAGACCTCGACGCGGTCGAGCCCGGCATCTTCGGGCCCGGCCGATACCCGACGCTGATTCGCACCGACTATGTGGCCAACTCCAACGACAGCGCCTGGCTGACCAACCCCTCGGCTCCCCTAACCGGCTACCCGCGCATCTACGGGGACACGCGCACCGGACGCCGCCTGCGCGCCCGGCTCAGCCTGGAGCTGATCGCCCAGCGGCTGGCGGGTACCGACGGCCTCGGCCCGCCCGGCTTCACGCTGCGGACGCTCCAGGCCGCGGCGATCGGCAAGCGCGACTACAGCTCGGAGCTCGCCCGCTCGGACCTGCTGGCGATGTGCCGCGCCGAGCCGGTCATGACCGCCACCGACGGCAGCCGGATCAACGTGCGTCAGGCATGCGACACGCTCTCGTCGTGGGACGGCCGCGCCGACCTCGACGGTCGTGGCGCCATCCTGTGGCGCGAGTTTCTCGGACGGTTGGAGAACAAGGGACCGGCCGGCTCGACGGTCGTTTCTTCGTCGCCCGCGTCGGGGCCTCCGCCGAAGTCCAAACGGCGCAGCGTGAAGGAGACGAAGACGAAGGACGCCGAGGAGGCGGCGGACGGCCGGTGGCGGCTGCCGTTCGACCCCGCGCACCCGCTCACGACCCCGCGCGGGCTCGACCGCAAGAATCCAGCGGTGCACCACGCACTGGCCGACACCGTGCAATTCTTCCAGAACAACCACATCCCGCCGACCCTCACCCCGGCCGACGCGCAGCACTACGCCTCGGTGCCGATCCCCGGCTGCACCGACGAGGAAGGCTGCTTCGACCGCGTCGACTTCTCCGGCCCGCTCGGCGGCAACGGTCGCTATCCGGATGTGGACGAGGGCTCCAGCTTCATGATGGCCACCGAGCTGACGCCCGGCGGTCCGCACACCCGCGTCATCCTCACCTACTCCGAATCCTCCAACCCGTCCTCTCCCCACCACACCGACCAGACCACCTTGTTCTCCCGCGGCCAGTGGGTCACCGAACGCTTCACCGAAGCCGAGATCAACGCGGCCCCGCACCTGGACACCACTGTTCTGCACAACTGACCTCCGGCCGGTGGTTATCGCCGGTGCCGGGGAAGGAGTCCTCTACGGCCGGGTTAACGCCGCCCGGCCGCTCGGTCGAAGGGGGCAGTCATGCAGGACGAGCTGGCGCAGTTGACGGGCTTCGTGTACGAGATCGGGCTGCTGAAGCGCTACAAGCGCACCGGTTGGCTCGTCGCGGGGGTCAGCGATCCCGAGAGCATCGCGGACCATTCGTTCCGCGCCGCGGCGCTCGCCTCGATCGTCGCCGTGCTGGAGGGGGCCGATCCGGAACGCGCCGCGCTGCTCAGCCTGTTCCACGACAGCCAGGAGACGCGGCTGACCGACATCCCCTATCTCGCCAAGGCGTACGTCAAGCGCGCGCCGAACGAGCAGGTCACGGCCGAGCAGACACGCGGCCTGCCGCCCGCGGTGGCCGACATGATCTGCGGCAGCGTCGCGGAGTACGAGGACAAGACGAGCCTGGAGGCGCGCTGCGCGCGGGACGCGGACAAGCTGGAGTGCCTGGTCCAGGCCATCGAGTACCGGGAACAGGGCAACCAGAACATCCAGCTCTGGATCGACAGCTCGCTCGCGGCGCTCCAGACGCCGTCCGGCAAGAAGCTGGCCGACGAGGTGCTGCGCACCCGCTCGCTCGACTGGCTCGACCGCTTCTTCAACGGCGACGACACCACGCCGCTCGGCGAGTAGGCCTATTCGGTCCAGAGGCAGTACATCCGGTGCCCGTTCCGCACCGCGTGCCGCGCGACGGGCGCCAGGCCCCGTACCGCGCCGATCTGCCACCCTGCGTCCGAAGACAAAGTGGCGACGTCCGCGGCGGCCAGGGCGCGGGTGAGCGTGTCGGTCACGCTCAGCACGCCGCACTCGGCGACTCCGACGTCCTCGTCGAACAGTTCGGCGACGTCGGCGCCGTGCCGGGGGTCCGCGTTGATCTCCGCCTCGGTACGGCCGGTCAAAAGCGACTCGAGGTCGGCGAGCGCAGCCGACCTCAGCCCCTCGGTGCGGAAGACCGGCGGTGGGCAGGCAACGGTGAGCATTGCGGCCGCGGCCGTGTCGTCCTCAGCGGTGAAGAATTCATACAGCAGGCTCATGGACACCTCCGGTCAGGCGAGAGAGGACGACAGTACGTCGGCGGACCTGAGCAGGTCCGGTCGGCTGGACATGTGCTGGTCGGCGTCCTCGATCCGCCAGCGGGCGTCCAGGAGGAGCGGCAGGGCGGGGTGCGGGCCGGGCAGGCAGAGACGGACGCGTGCGGCGGTGAAGGTGGCGAGCGCGGCGCGGAGCGTGGCCACCGGGTCGGCGCCGTCGGCCGTGACCAGATGGAACAGGCGGTCCGGCCCGGCGATCCCGGCGGCGGCGACCGCGTCCCCGTCCCGGACGAGCAGCCCGGTGGAGCCCGGCGTCGCCGCCCAGAAGGCGTAGTCGGCCGACCGGTCGCGCCCGTTCAGCTCCCGTTCGGCCGCGGCCGCCACGGCGACCGATACGGCCTCGGCCCGTACGCCTCCGCCCGCGGGGCCGTCGAAGGACGTCGTGCCCTCCAGGTAGAGCAGTGGCCAGCGCGGCACCATGCCGTATCGGACATAGAGCGACATGGCCCGTGGATCCCGCGAGGCGAACGTCGACCGCTCCCCGTCGGCGTCGAACGCGGCGTCCAGCAGGCGCCGCCCGGTGCCGCCGCCGTGCCGTGCCGGGTCCACGAACAGGTCGCACAGCAGCGTGAGCCCGCCGAGGTGCCGGACCGCGCAGTATCCCCCGACCGTCTCGTCCGTCGCCGCGACGAGGAACCGCCCGTGCGCGCGCAGGTGGGCGACGTAACGCGGATCGGCCCCGTCGCCGTCGTCGTTGGCCAGAGCGATCTCCGCGATCGCCCGCAGGTCACCGTCTGCCGCGCCCCGTACGTACATGGCGGCAGATTAGGACATGACACGCAGTCGCCCGGCGGGGTTGGGCCGAGGCGAGGGCGACGGGTCGGCCTCAGGGCGACTTCCGCTGTCGCGGGAAGCTCACGTCGACCGTGAGCCCTCCGTCCGTACGGGGGTGCGGCGAGAGTCCGGCGCCGTGTGCCTCGGCGATGGCCCGCACGATGGCGAGGCCGAGGCCGTGTCCGTCGTGGTGCACCCGCTCCGTGCCGGCTTGGAAGGGCTGGAAGAGGCGTTCGAGGTCCTGGTGGGGCACCGACGGGCCGGTGTTGCTGATCGTAAGGGTCGCTCGTTCCGTCGATGACGTGGTCGAGACGGTGACGTGCCCTCCGGCGAGGTTGTGGCGGACGGCGTTGTCGACGAGGTTCGCGACCAGGCTGGTGACCAGCCGGGGGTCACCGACCATCGGTGCCGGGTCGAGGCCGGCGTCGATGTGGATGCCACGGCGGTCCGCCGCGTTCCGGCGGCCCGAGAGGACGTCCTCGGTGATCTCGGCGAGGTCGACCGGCTCCCAGCGTTCGACTCCCCGCTCGCTGGTCGCGAGGGTGAGGAGGGCCTCGATGAGTCGTTCTTGCTGGTCTCCGAGTTGCAGGGCCTCTTCGCAGGCGGCCCGCAGGCTCTCGGTATCGGCGTCGGGGTCGGTGAGAGCGATCTGGAGGAGTGTGCGCTGGCCGGCGAGAGGGGTGCGCAGTTCGTGGGAGGCGTTGGCCACGAAGTGGTGCTGGGCTTCGAAGGAGGCCTGGAGCCGCCCGAAGAGATCGTTGAGGGTCTTGGTGAGGTCGGACAGCTCGTCGGCGGGGCCGGTGAGGTCGAGCCGTCGGTCCAGGTTGGTGGCGGAGATCTCCTGGGCGGTGGTGGTGATGGCGCGCAGGGGGCGGAGGAACCGGCCGGCGAGCCACCAGGCCCCGGCCACGGCGATGGCCACGGCGCTCAGGCCGATGACGGCGGGGGCGACGTCGAACGAGTGGCCGCCGGTCGCGGGGACGGTGGGGGTGCCGGCCGGGGCTCTCTGCTCGGTGTGGCCGTAGAGGAGATCGGTGGCCAGCAGCACCGCTGCCAGCAGGCCGAGAGCCAGGCCGGAGTAGAGCAGTGTGAGCTGCACCCGCAAGATGGGCCGGCGGCGCAGGAGGGACACGACGTTCCTGGATGGACGCATCACCGGTCTCCGATCCGGTAGCCGGCCTCGCGGACGGTGTGGATGAAGGGCGGGTCGCCGAGCTTGACCCGCAGCCGCCGGATGGTCGTCTTGACCGCGGTGGTGAAGGGGTCGGCCGCCTCGTCCCAGACCCGTTCGAGGATCTCTTCGGTGGAGATCACCCGGTCGCCCACGGTGAGGAGGCATTCGAGGACCGCGAACTCCTTCGGGCTCAGCTCCAGGCGCCGCCCGGCACGGAACGCGACCCGGCGACCGGAGTCGAGCGTGACGTCACCGGCGCGGAGTATCGGTGGGGTCGCCGACGCGGATCGCCGCCCGAGAGCGCGGACGCGGGCCACCAGTTCGGAGAAGTCGAACGGCTTGGGCAGGTAGTCGTCGGCACCGAACCCGAGGCCGTCGACGCGGTCCTTGACGGTGCCGGCGGCGGTGAGCATCAGTACGCGGCTGCCCGAGCGTTCCGCGACGATGTGCCGGCACACGTCGTCGCCGTGCACTCCGGGCAGGTCCCGGTCGAGGACCACGACGTCGTACCGGGTGACGGCCAGATGGTCGAGCGCGTCGCCGCCGTCGAGGACGACGTCGACCGCCATGCCCTCGCGGCGCAGGCCGGTTCCGATCGAGCGCGCCAGCACCTCGAAGTCCTCGACGACGAGCACTCTCACGACGGTTCTCCATTCGGCTTCCTACCGGCGGCGGCGAGGTCCGCTCCGGGGGCGGGGACCGTCGCCGCCTCTCACGATGACAGGCCGAAGGTGTCAGCGAGGTGTCAGCCGCCGACACCGGGCTGACACCTGCCGTGCCGTACAACCGGTGGCCGAGACCATCCCCACGACCAAGGACGGACGAGCACGTGAACGACGCAACGATCGAAGTCAGCGGCCTGCGTAAACGCTTCGGGCCGACCGTCGCCCTCGACGGAATGACCTTCACGGTCGCGCCCGGCACGGTGACCGGCTTCGTCGGCCCGAACGGTGCGGGCAAATCAACCACCATCCGGGTGATACTCGGCCTGGACGCCCCCGACGAGGGCCGCGCCCTGGTCGGCGGCAAGCCGTACGGGCAACTGTCGCACCCGCTGCGCCACGTCGGTGCGCTGGTCGACGCCGCCGCCCTGCAGCCCGGCCGCACCGGGCGGAACCATCTGCTGTGGCTGGCGCACTCCCAGGGCATGGCCGCCGGCCACGTCGACGCCGCGATCGAGCGCGTCGGCCTCGCCGGCGCGGCGCGTCGTAAGGCCGGCGGCTACTCGCTGGGCATGCGCCAACGCCTCGGCATCGCCGCGGCCATGCTCGGCGATCCCCCGGTGATCATCATGGACGAGCCGTTCAACGGCATGGACCCCGAGGGGATCATCTGGTTGCGCGGGCTGCTGCGCTCCCTCGCCGCGGAGGGACGCGCCATCCTCGTCTCCAGCCACCTGATGAGCGAGTTGCAGGACATCGCCGACCGTGTCGTGGTGGTCGGCCGCGGCCGGGTACTCGCCGACGCCGCCGTCGAGGACCTGGTCGCCCGCGCCTCGCGCGACCAGGTCCGGCTGCGCACATCGGCACCGGCCGACGCGGCCACGGCGCTGCGCCGGGCCGCGGCCACGGCGACCGTCACCGACGCCCACACCGTCACCGTGCTCGGGGTCGCGGCGCAACGCGTCGTGGAGATCCTGAACGGAGCGGGCGTGCCCTTCTCCGAGATCACCGCGCACCGGGCAACGCTCGAGGACGTCTACCTCCAGCTCACCAGCGGCGAGACCGAGTACCAGGCCGGCGCTTCGAACCGGGAGGCCCGACGATGACCACCACCACGTCGCACCGCACGACCACCAGAGGCCTGCGGCCGGTGCTCCGGGCGGAGTGGACCAAGTTCCGCACGGTCCGGGGCTGGCTGATCACCTTGGGCGTCACCGTCGTGCTGTGCGTGACGTTCACCTTCCTCGTCGCCAACGGCACCCACGCGGGCATCTGCACCGGCACCGGCTCGACCTGCCGGTCCGGCCATCCCTACGTGGCGACCGGACCGGACGGCGAAGCGGTCGCCGACAGCTACCAGTTCGTCGAACAGCCGCTCACCGACAACGGCACGATCACCGCTCAGGTCAGCTCACTCACCGGGCTGACCTCGACGATCCCGGTCGACGCCGCCCCCTCACTCGCCCATACCCGCCCCGGCCTGGCGGGCTGGGCCAAGGCCGGGATCCTCCTGCGACCGAGCACCGAGCAGGGCTCGCCCTATGCCGCGGTCATGGCGACCGGCGCCCACGGCGTCCGCTTCCAGGACGACTACACGCACGACCACGCCGGCCGGCCGGTCTCCGGCACGTCGGCACGCTGGCTGCGGCTGACCCGCACCGGTGAGACCGTCACCGGCTACGAGTCCACCGACGGCGCGACCTGGACCAGGATCGGCACCGCGCACCTGGCCGGGCTCCCCTCCACCGTGCACGTCGGGCTGTTCGTCACCTCACCGGCGTCGTTCGACCGTTCCGGTACCGGATTCCCCACCCAGGCCACCGCCACCTTCGACCACGTCACCGTCGACGGCTCCGGCATTCGCGGCGCCTGGCGCGCGCAGAGCGTCGGCGCTCAGGACTTCTACCCGAAACTGCCGGGCGCCGGCTACCACCGCGCCGGCGGCTCCTTCGTCCTGCTCGGCTCCGGTGACATCGCGCCCGCCGTCGTGCAAGGGCTCCTCGGCACCAACACCCCCTCCAGCACCATCCTGTTCGGGCTCATCGTCGGCCTGATCGCGATCATCGTGATCGCCTCGATGTTCATCACCGTCGAGTACCGCCGGGGACTGATCCGCACCACCTTCACCGCCACGCCCCGCCGGCATCGCGTGCTCGCGGCCAAGGCCGTCGTCATCGGCGCCGTCGCCTTCCTGATCGGAACACTCGCCGCCGCGGTCGCCGTCCCGCTGGGCGAGCACCTGCTCAGGGCGAACGGCGCCTACGTCTTCCCGGCCGGCGCCCTCACCATGACGCGCATCGTCGCGGGCGCCGGCGCGCTGGTCGCCGTCACCGCCGTCGCCGTGCTCGCCGTCGCCACCATCGTCAGGAAGAGCGCGGGTGCCATCGCGGCGAGCATCGTCGTGTTCGTCCTGCCGTACATCGTCGGCTCGTCGATGTCCGGCGGCGCCGAGGAATGGCTGTTCCGCCTCACCCCGGCCGCCGGCTTCTCCGTCCTGGGCGCCCTCCCCAGGTCCGCGCAGGTCGCCTACCCCTACACCATGGCGAACGGTTACTACCCGCTCTCCTGGTGGGCCGGCCTCGCCGTGCTGTGCGCCTACGCGGCCCTCGCACTCGGCATCGCCACCGTCGTGCTGCGCAGGAGAGACGCATGACCGATGCGCTGCGAGCCGAATGGACCAAACTCCGCACCTCGGCCGGCACCGTCTGGCTGCTCATCGGCACCGTCGCCCTGACCGTCGCGGTCAGCGCCGGCGTCGCCGCGGCCACCCACGTATCCTCCGACCGCGGCCAGGACCCCACAAAACTCGCCCTGACCGGCATCACCCTCGGCCAGGCGGTCATCGCGGTGCTCGCCGTGCTGGTCATCGCCGAGGAGTACGGCACCGGCATGATCCGCCTCACCCTCACCGCCACGCCACGCCGGCTGGTCGTCCTGGCCGCCAAGGCCGTCAACCTGGCCGGCCTGACCCTCCTCACCGGCTTGCTCACCGTCGCCGGCTGTCTGCTCGTCGGGCGGCTGATGCTCCCCGGCGCCGGCCTCGACCCCACCCACGGCTACGCGCTCGTCTCGATCAGCCACGGCCCGACCCTGCGCGCCGCCGTCGGCGGCGTCCTCTACCTCGTTCTCATCGCCCTGCTCGCCCTCGGCGTCGCCACCGCCATCCGCGACACCGCCGTCTCGATCGGAGCAGTGCTCGCCCTGATCTACCTGCCCCCGATCCTCGCCCAGACCGTCGCCGACCCACTGCGACGACACCTCCAACAGCTCGCCCCCATGACCGCCGGAATGGCCGGCCAAGCCACCACCGACCTCCGCTCCCTGCCCATCGGCCCCTGGACCGGCCTCGGCGTCCTCGCCGCGTGGGCGGCCGCCGCGCTCCTCATCGCCGGGTTCCTCCTCCGGCGGCGCGACGCCTGAACGCCACACGCGCCCCGACGCGCCGCAGAACGGCGACTCCTCAAGCGACGGCCGTCCGGATCGCGGCGAGGTAGCCCGCCAGCAGCGCGTCGGCGGTGCGGCCGACCATGTGGTCGGCCGGCAGGAAGCGCTCGGTGTGCAGGCCGGGCGCGTCGGTGGCGTCCGGCGGCGCCGTGCCGATGAACATCATCAGGCCCCGCGTCACGTCGCAGTAGTGAGAGAAGTCGTCCGCGCCGTACGAGCGGAAGCCCGCGTCGACGGTCACGCCGTCGTCGGTGAGGCGGCCGGCGGCGTCGGAGGCCAGGGCCGGGTCGTTGACCAGCACCGGCTCTCCGGGAAAGAAGCGCGCGTGACCCTCGCAGCCGTGCGCGGCGGCCGTGTGGGTGACGATCTCGGTGATCAGGGACGCCGCGACGGCGCGGTCGGAGTCGCGCATCACGCGTACGGTGCCGCGCGCCGACGCGGTCTCGGGCACGACGTTGGCGGCCGTGCCGCCGCCGATCCGGCCGACCGAGCAGACCGCGCCGAGGACCGGGTCGAACCGCCGGCTGGCCAGGTGCTGGAGGCTGACGACGATCTGGCAGAGGGCGAGCACCGGGTCACGGGCGACGTGCGGGTACCCGGCGTGGCCGCCGAGCCCGGTGACCGTCACCTCGAACTCGTCGGTGGCGGCGTTGACCGGCCCCGGGGTGACCGCGACGACTCCGTCGGCCAGGCGCGGCTGCACGTGGGCCGCCACCATCGCGCGTACGTCGTGGTCGGTCAGGACGCCGGAGCCGACGATGTCCTCGGCGCCCGAGGGCGAGGTCTCCTCGCGCGGTTGCAGGACCGCGAGGATCGGCACGTCCACGCCGATGCGCTCGGCGGCGCGGCAGATCGCGACCAGCGCGGCGAGGTGGACGTCGTGACCGCAGGCGTGCATGGCGTCGTTCGCCGACGCCCAGGACACGCCGGTGCGTTCGGTGACCGGCAGGGCGTCCAGCTCCGCCCGCAGGGCGACCGCCGGGCCCCGGCCCCCGATCCGTACGGCGCGCCCGGTGCCGGCGACGCGCTGTCCGGGTCCGGCGCCGAGCGCGCGTACGACCTCGGCGGCCGTGTCGGCCTCGTCGCCGGAGAGCCGCGGGTCGGCGTGCAGGCGGTGGCGCAGCGCGACCGCGGCCGGCAGCTCGTCGGCGACGGCCGCGCGCAGCTTGAGATGCAGTTCGTTCAGCTCGTCCATCAGCGCCGCTCCTCCAGCCCGTACACGCGGCGGGCGTTCTCGCCGCCGGCCAGCCGCGCGATCCGCTCCGCGTCCTCCTCCGTCCACACCCCGTCGTCCAGCCCGGATCTCAGGAAGTCCGAGAGTCCCCGGCGGAACAGCAGGGAGCCGAGGTGGTACAGCTCGGGCAGGCCGTAGGCGTCGGAGGAGAACAGGAACTTGCCGAACGGGGCGAGCTCCAGCAGCTCGGCGATCAGCGCCGGCGCCCGGTGCCCCACGCCGTGCGTGGCGAGCCCGACGTCGACGAAGACGTTCGGGAACACCTGCGCGAGGTACCCGGCGTGCCGGTGGAACGGATAGTTGTGCAGCAGCATGATCGGTGTGCCGGTGGGCTCGATCGCGCGCAGCAGGCCGGTGAGCAGCAGTGGGTCGCAGCGGTGCAGGTCGAGGTCCGCGTCGCCGTACCCGACGTGGAACTGGATCGGCAGCCGCAGGTCCACACCGCACCAGATCAGGAACGCCTGGAGCGTCGGGTCGGCGAGCCGTACCGGCGCCCCGGCCTCGATCGCGGCGAGCCAGCGTCCGGCCGCCGCCGCGACCTCGGCGTCTCCGGGGCGTTCGGCGGGCAGGTCGAGGCCGATCCGGTACGCCGCGACGGACTTCAGTCCGGCCGCCGAGGCGGCGCGCCCGGCCAGCCGTTCGCGGAACGCGTCGGCGAAGCCCTCCGCGCCCGGCCCGGCCGCCGCGACCTCCTCCGCCACCTGCTCCAGCCGGACGATCTCGTGCGCCGTCGCTCCCGCGAGGGCGCCCAGCTCGCCCGGCGTGAGAAGCGTGTCCATCGGGTAGCCGGTGTCGACGCAGAGGGCGTCCAGCCGCGCCTCGCGCAGAAAGCGCCGGTTCACCTCGGCGAATCCCAGGTCGGCGCGGCGCGCGAGGTAGTCGTCGGCGGGCGCGTGCGGCGGCAGGTCGAGCACCGGCGCGCACCAGCGGCGTACGGCGAACCCGATCTGGGAGTCGAAGAGCGTGCCGCCGAGCGGGCCGGGGGCCTCCGCCTCGGTGAGCAGGGACTCGAACGCGCTCCGGTCGAGGTCGCGGCCTGCCACGCCGTGGCAGTGGTGGTCGACGAGACGGAGGTTCTCTACACAGGGCAACGGCGAGGGCACTCGGTCACTCCTCCCTTCCCTCGAACGGATCACTGCCCGTCAGTTACCCGCATTTGGGCCGGATACGGCGTGCTCTCCCTCACGTCGGGGGAGTGAGTGACCAGACCCACGTGTCTTCCGGTTCATTCGCTCACGGGCTCGCGCGGCCTTGCCGGGAGGGCCATGACGCCGTAGAAGGTGGTACGTGCCGGGCAGCCCCCAGCGGACGGGAGAGGGAGCGTCATGGACCAGCAGGAGCGTGCGCGGCGGGCGGCGGTCGCGCGGCAGGCGGCCGGTGACCTGGCCGCGAGAGATGTCACCGGCATCGCGGTCACGTGGGTGGACACCACCGGCGTCACGCGGGTCAAGGCGGTGCCGCTCTCGCGTCTGGAGCACGCGGCGGCCTGGGGGATCGGCATGTCGCCCGTGTTCGACGCGTTCCTGATCGACGACTCGATCGCGAGCGGCCGGTTCGCGGGCGGGCCGGTGGGCGACCTGCGGCTGCACCCCGACCTGAACCGGCTCACCGCGCTCGCCGCCCTGCCCGGCTGGGCGTGGGCGCCCGCGGACCGCTACGACCAGGAGGGCGAGCCGCATTCGCTCGACGCGCGCGGCCTGGCCCGGCGCGAGGCCGAGCGCCTGGCCGCCGAGGACATGGCGGTCAAGGCCGCGTTCGAGGTCGAGTGGGCCGTCTCGCTCGGCGACGGCGACGACTTCACCCCCGCCTGCGCCGGTCCCGCGTACGGCATGACCCGGCTGACCGAGCAGTCGGACTACCTGCGCGACGTGGTCGAGTCGCTGTCGGCGTCCGGGGTCGCGGTGGAGCAGATCCACCCCGAGTACGCCGCGGGACAGTACGAGGTGTCGGTGGCGCCCGCCGACCCGGTCGCCGCGGCCGACACGTTCGTCCTGGTCCGCGAGACGATCCGGGCGGTCAGCCTGGCCCACGACCTGCGCGCGACGTTCTCCCCCAAGGTGCTCGCCGACGGCGTCGGCAACGGCGCGCACGTTCACCTGAGCCTGTGGCGCGAGGGCGTCAACCTCATGGCCGGCGGCGACGGCCGGTTCGGGCTGACGCGTGACGGCGAGGCCTTCGCGGCGGGCATCCTGTCGCGGCTGCCGGCCCTGCTGGCGATCGGTGCGCCGTCGGTCGCCAGCTACCTGCGGCTCGTGCCCTCCCACTGGGCCGGGGCGTACGCCTGCTGGGGGCTGGAGAACCGGGAGGCGGCGCTGCGGTTCGTCACCGGTGCGGTCGGCGACCGATCCCACGCGGCCAACCTGGAGGTGAAGTGCTTCGACGCGGCGGCCAACCCCTACCTCGTCATGGCGGCGCTCCTGGCCGCGGGCCGTACGGGACGGGCGGAGGGCGGCACGCTCCCCGAGCCGGTCGAGGTCGACCCGGTGTCCCTCGACGGCGTTCCGCCGCTGCCGTCGTCACTGGGCGCGGCGGTCGAGGCGTTCGAGACCGACGCCACACTGCGGGAGGCGCTGGGCGAGGCGGTGATCGACACCGTCGCGGTCGTACGCCGGGGCGAGATCGCGCTGTTCGACGGCCTGTCGCCGGAGGAGATCGCCGCGCGCACGCGGTGGAGGCACTGAACCGGCATGGCATGATGACGCGCGTGTCCGATCCGGCGGGAGTGATCCTCCGCAGGTACGCCCAGTTCGTCCTCGACCGGCTGGTCACGACGGTGCCGGCGGTCGTGGTGCTGGTGCTCGGCCTGCGCTGGACGCTGCACCTGCCCCGGGGCGATGACCGGATGACGCCCGCGTACCTCACGATGGCCGGCTTCCTCCTCGTCATCCTGGCCGGCAACTGGTTCATCGAGGTGTGGGTGCCGCACCGCTGGCTCGGCGGCACTCCGGGCATGCGCTGCCTCGGGCTGCGGGTCGTGACCGAGCGCGGAGAGACGCCCGGCCTGCGCGCGCATCTGATCCGCTGGGCCATGGTGATCGTGGACGGCTACTTCTTCGGCCTGGTGGGAGCACTCGCCATCGCGTTCAGCCCGCGTCACCAGCGGTTCGGCGACATGGTGGCGCGCACCCTCGTCGTACGCCGCGGCTGAGCACGAGTCATTCGACCAGGCGGCTCTCCCAGGCCCAGATGGCGACCTCGGTACGGTTGCGGACCCCGAGCTTGCGCTGGACGCCGTTCAGGTGCGTCTTGACCGTCGACAGCGAGATGACGAGCGCGTCGCTGATCTCGGCGTTGGTCATGCCGCGGGCGACGGCCCGGACGACCTCCCGCTCGCGGGCGGTCAGGGGTTCGGCGGGCCGGGCGGCGCCGGAGGCCGGCCGGGCGAACCGCGCCAGCAGACGCGTCGTGATCGAGGGGGAGACCATCGACTCTCCCTCCGACGCCGCGCGCACGGCCTCGACGAGGAGCCGTGGCCCGGCGTCCTTGAGCAGGAACCCGCACGCGCCCGCGCGCAGCGCCGAGTAGACGTTCTCGTCCTCGTCGTAGGTGGTGACGACCACCACGCGCATCGGGTCGGGCACCTCCGGGCCGGCCAGCAGGCGTGTGGCCTGGATGCCGTCGATGCGCGGCATCCGGATGTCCATGAGCGTCACGTCGGGACGCAGTTCGCGGGCCAGGCTCACCGCCGCCTCGCCGTCGGGCGCCTCGCCGACCACGTCGATGTCGGGTTCGGCGTCGAGGATCAGCCGGAACCCGGTGCGGACCATCGCCTGGTCGTCGGCGACGAGTACGCGGATGGTCATGAACGAGGCTCCTCGCGGTCGAGGGGGAGGCGTACGGTGATCCGCCATCGTCGCCCGGACTCCGCACCGGCGCGGAGTGTACCGCCGAGGGCGGTGACCCGTTCGCGCATGCCCACCAGCCCGTAGCCGGATCCCCCGCCGGACGGTTCGCCGGCGCCGTCGTTGACGACCTCCAGGTGGAGCACGTCGGCGACCGGGTCGTGCTGCACCCGCGCGGCCACGCGTACGTCCGTCGCGTCGGGCGCGTGCCGGCGGACGTTGGTCAGCGCCTCGAGCACCACCCGGTGGACCGTCGTGATCAGCGCGGGCGCGGGGTCGAGCCGGTCCAGGTCGCCGGGCAGCTCCGTGGCGACCCCGTCGTGACCGGCGGCGGCGTCGAGCACGGCCGCGCGGATGCCGGAGGCGGGCGGTGCGGGCTCGGGCGCGGTGTCCTCCCGGAGCATGCCGACGAGCCGCCGCATCGCGGTCAGGGCGTTCGACCCGGCCTCCTCGATCTCGCGGAAGACGTCGTCGTCCGGCTCGGCCGACCGGCCGGCGAGCACGCGCGCGGCCTGGGCTCGTACGACGATGCCGGTGACGTGGTACGCGACGAAGTCGTGCAACTCGCGGGCCATGCGCAGCCGTTCGGTCGTACGCGCCTCGGCGAGGGCCGCCCGGCGGCGGTCGTCGGCGTCGCGCAGGATCAGGCCGACGGCCAGCGAGCCGCCCCACAGCAGCGCGGCGGGTACGGCGATCAGCGCGGTGGGCGAGCCGACGCCGTACCGCAGCACCGGTGCCGCGGTCATCGCGACGCCGCCGCAGACGGCGAGGCCCGCGGCCGCCCGGCGGCCGATCCGCCGGCACCCGGCACCGATGAGCAGGGCGACCGCGAGCGTCTCGGTGACACCCGGCGCCGTCGCGGAGGGGTGTGCCAGGACGGCGATCGCGGTGTCCAGCAGGCTGACGGCGATTACACCGCCGGCGAGCGGCCCGATCCAGTCGGTGAAGCGACGGCGCAACACCGCCAGCACGGCCGCCACCGGCCCGAACCCGGTCGCCGTCGCGGTGGCCAGCCCGGCCGCGAGACCGCCTGCCCCGGGGGCACCGGCGATGGCCGCCACGCTGTCGGCCGCCACGCACAGCACCAGGGCGGTGACCTCGGCGACGAGCGGGCCACGGCGGATGACGGTCCCGCCCGTTCGCGGCGGTGAGCCGCCCTCAGATCGCGCACCGGTCATGCCATCGAGGATGCCGTCTCTCCCCCGGTACCCGGATCGACCGCGGGTTCGAATCGGGTCGGCCGAAAGTCGGAGGGGACGGTGCCAAGACCGAACCCGCGACCGAGGCGGGCCGCAGCGGTCCCCGGGCAGCATTCGAAGCGACCGGACGGGAACGCAGACAGAGAAGGTGGTTCCGATGATGTCCCAGGAGAGGGAGCCCTGGCCCGCCGACGACCCGTGGTACCGGTTCACGCCGAGGAACCTCGCCACCGGTTACCTGAGCCTGTTCGCCTCGCTGGCCTGTCTGGGCTGGAGCGTCATGAGCCTGCTCGACCACGACACCGGCACCCGGCAAACGATCTTCTTCGCGATCTTCGGAGTGGTCGCGGTGATCTGGCTGGTGCGCACCACGAACGGACTCAAGGTGCTCCTGCGCCGCCGCTCCGGCCGGTGAGGAGCCGGGCGTGAGGAGCCGGGCGGCCGCTCAGGCGACTTCCGGGACGCGGTCCAGTTCGACGCCGAAGCAGGATCGGTAGGCGGCGAGCACCTCGTCGTCGTCGGTGAGCTTCCGCTCGTCGCGCTCGCCGCCGCTCGTACGGATGAGGGTGCGTCCGCTCAGGGTCACGCGGCCCGACTCGGTGAGCATCGAGCAGACGAGCGAGCGGGTGAAGTGCGACTTCGGCGAGGTGCGGTGCCACCAGCAGCCGACCTCGAAGTCGCCGAGCGCGCGCGGCCGGGTCTCCAGGCGGTACTCCGGCCGGCCGTCCTTGATGACGTCGAGGTCGCCCTCGGGCGTCTCGGCGACCCTGAAGACGCCGCCGGGGTCGTGCTGGTCGCCACGCGTGTCCAGCCGCAGTGGATGGTGCGCGTGGTCGCCGAAGCCGACGTCGGCGAGCCACGGCCCGACCCGCAGGGCCAGATGGTCGTACGGCGTGCCGAGCCGGTCGCCGTCGAACACGCGGGCCGCGAGGAGCTCGGCCTCGAAGCCGAGCGCGGCGAGCAGCGTCGCGAACGCCCCGCCCAGCTCGTAGCAGAAGCCCCCGCGCCGGCGGCCGACGACCTTGGCGACGAGTGCCTCGGGCTCCAGGACGATGTCCTCGCCGAGATGGATGCTCAGGTTCTCGAAGGGCACCGCGCGCAGATGCCGGACGTGCAGGTCACGCAGCGCCTCACCATCGGGCCGGGCCGGGCGATCGGCCCTGATCCGGTCGAGGTAGGCGTCCACCCAGGAGTCGGTCATAACGCCATCTCCCCACATCGAAGGACGAGAGCGCCATCGGACGTGAGTCCTAGTCCGTGTCATGCAACGTTCGCCCTGCGGCAGGGCTGGTTGTGGGGCGGGCGCGTTTTGTCGTAGGCGCGTGGTGTAGTCGTCTGGTGGGCTGAACGTCGTCATGGTGGGTGTCGGGTGGTGATGCGGACCGCCCGGGTCGGTCTGCGGTTGTCCGCGGGGCAGCGGCGCCGGTGTTTCGGGCTGTTGGTCGCTGCCGGGGATGTGTGGGCGTGTGTGCTGGATATGAACCGGTGGCGGCGTCACCGTGGGCTGCCGGGGATTGTGAACTTTCAGGCGTTGTGCCGGGAGGTTCACAAGGCCGGGCCGGGTGTGTTCGGGGAGTTGGCGTCGATCTGCGCCGAAGGGGTGCTGCGCCGCTACTGCGATGCCTGGTTCGCCACGGCGAAACGCCGTAACCGCGGTGAGGATGCGGCCCGGTTCCCGCGCCGTAAACGCCGGTTGATGCCTGTACGGTTCCGGCGCAAGGCGTTCACCTTGGCCGGTCGCCGGTTGCGGCTGGCCACCGCCCAAGGGTGCGATCCGTTGTGGGTGCGGCTGGATCGCCCGGTGCCCTACCCGGCGGAGCAGGTGCGGTCGGTGACGCTGGTCAGTGATGGGGACCGGTTGTTCGTCGAGGTGACCGCCGAGGTAGCGGTGGCGACCTATCCGCCGGGCCGGAAGCCGGATCGAGGGCGTGTGGCGGGGGTGATCCATCCGTTCGCGGTGGCGGGCCCGGACGGGGAGGGGTTGGTGGTGTCGGGGCGGGCGATTCGCGCTGAGTCCCACCTGCATCTCAAAGACGTCAAACAGCGGCGCCGGGCGATGGCGCGCCGCGCACCGAAGCCGGGGCAGGTCGGGTCGCGGCGGTGGCGTAAGTACCGGGCCCGGCAACGCAAGCGTGAGAACCGGCACAAGCGGCGGGTGCGTCAGGCTCAGCATGAGGCCGCCAAGACCGTTGTGGAGTGGGCGGTCGCGCGCCGGGTCGGCACGTTGAAGGTCGGGGACCCGCGCGGCGTGCTTTCGTTGACGGCCGGGCGGCGGCACAACGGGCGGGTCCGTGACTGGCGGATCGGCTATCTGCTCGGCTGTCTGAAAGACAAGGCCGAGCAGGCCGGGATCAGGTTCGAACTGGTCGATGAGCGAGGAACCTCTTCCACCTGCCCGGCCTGCCGGCGGCGGGTCCCCAAACCCGGCAACCGGACCTTCACCTGCATCCGGTGTGGGTTCAGCGGGCACCGCGACCTGGTCGGCGGCGCCAACATCGCCCGACGTACGAGTGCGGGCGGCACCATCACCACCGACACGATGTTCCCGGTGGTGATCATGCACCGTCGAGCCGGACGGCACCTCCCCGGTGCCGGCCGGTCCCGGCGTGACCCCAGACGACGCCCCCATCACGGCGCCGCCAAAGGGTCCACCGGCCGGCCGTGGCCCGCCCCACCGGACGTGGGGACGTCGCTCGCCCAACACGCGAGGATCAGCCGACTCCACCTCACCCACGAGGCGAACGTTGACTGACACGGCACTAGACCTAACCGCGGAACAGCTCCGACCGCGGGCCCATGATGATCCGGTCGCCGGGCGCGAGGGTGCGCATGATGCCGCGCAGGCGGGACTCGTCGATCGCGATGCAGCCCGCGGTCGGGGCCTTGCCGCCGACGTGGAAGAAGATGGCCGAACCGCGTCCGGGGACCGGCTTGGGCCGGTTGTAGTCGATGACGGCCGCCTGCCGGTACGACCCGAGTTGCATGATGGCGGACAGGTTCTCGTCCGCCGGGTGGCAGGTGCCCGAGTAGTAGCCGTTGTAGTGGCTCTCCCCGGGCGTGGCGCCCCAGCAGTCGCCGGACTCGCGCAGCGTGCGGTACGGCAGCCGGGTGCCGGGGTTGCCCATGCCGAACGCCTCGGTGAACGTGAAGGAGCCGGTCGGGCTCTTGCCGTCGCCCTCGCGCTTCTGGCCGGGCCGGGCGAAACCGTTCGCGCCCGCGCGCCCCTCCGTCTCGGTGAGCTTCGTCCACGAACGCCCCTTCTTGGCGCATTCGGTGACGACGACGTAATTCGAGGCGTAACCGGACGAGACCGCCAGGACCAGGTGCTGGGCGCTGCCGGTGGGGTACCGCAGCTTGCCCTGGGAGATCGCCGAGCACGGGTCGAACGGCGCGGCGGCGGCCGGGGGGCCCAGAGCCGTGAGCGCCGCCAGCGCGGTGCCCCCGGCCAGCGCGAGCGACGCCAACGTCCTGTAGTTCACCGCTCCTCCAAAACGCGCGCCGTTGCGAACGGGGGTACGCACTCGCGATCCGGCGCTTTAGTCTGTCTGCATGATGAATCTTCCTGAGCGGCGCGAGATGCGCATCTCCGACGCCGATCGGGACGACGTCGCCGCGATCCTCCGCGAGGCCGCCGGGGAAGGCCGCCTTGACCTGGAAGAACTCGACGAACGACTCAGCGCAGTGTACGCCGCGAAGACGTATGGTGACCTCGAGCCCATCACTCGTGACCTGCCGTCGGAGTCGCATCCCGCTTCCGCGCCGCGGGTCCCGGCCCGTGACCGGTTCGGCGGCACGCCGACGTCGACGATGGGCATCGCCATCCTCGGCGGCTTCGAGCGCAAGGGCGGATGGGTGGCGCCCGAGACGTTCAACGCCGTGGCATTCTGCGGCGGTGGGGTGGTAGACCTGCGCGAGGCGCGCTTCTCCGGTCCGCAGATCACGGTCCGTGCATACGCGGTGATGGGCGGTGTGCAGATCCTCGTGCCGGAGGACGCCGAGGTGCACGTCGGCGGCCTCGGCATCATGGGCGGCTTCGACACACGTGCGACCGGCCCCGGCGCACCGGGCGCGCCAAGGATCGTCGTCACCGGCGTGGCCTTCTGGGGCGGCGTCAGCGTCGAACGCAAGGCGACGGACGCGGAACTCAAACGCCGCAGGCTCGAACGCAAGCAGCAAAAGCGGGAAGAGCACCGGCGACTCGAAAAGTGAGACGGCCCCCTCTCATCAGTTGAGAGAGAGCCGTCCCTCTGCGGCTGGTCACTCCTCCGGCCGGGCGCGCAGGGGCAGGAGGAACGCCGCGCCGAACGTCAGTGCCAGCAGGCCGGCCTCGATCCACAGCGTGAGGTTCATCGCCTCGCTGAAGCCGCGCTTGGCCGACCGCTCGGCGGCGCGCACCGCCGCCAGCCGTACGGGTGCCTCGGCGGTGCGCAGGTCGCCCTCCAGCCGCACGCACGAGGGCGGTACCTCCTCCTGGTCCTTGGCGGTGGCGCGGTCGTGACCGCAGGTGCGCAACTCGGTGACCAGGTGGTCGCGTGCCGGTCCCTGGACGCCGGCCGCGGCGAGGGCACGAGGCGCGACCTTGTCGGTGGCGCTCGCGACGTGGCCGCCGAGGAAGCCGAAGAACAGCGTGCCGAGCACCGCGACGCCCAGCGCGCTGCCGAGCTGCTGTACGGCGGTGAGCGTGCCGGAGGCCGAGCCGGTCTCGTGTGTCTCCACCCCGGCGAGGACGATGTCGAAGAAGGGCGCCATCAGCACGCCCATGCCCAGGCCGGTCAGCGCGAGCGAGGGGATCAGCTGCCAGGGCGTCACGTCGATGCCGGCCAGGTGCAGCGTGACGATGACGGTCCCGACCCCGACGACCATGACGACGATGCCGGCGTGGATGACCGTACGGCCGAACTTCTGGACGGCCTGGGCGACGCCGAACCCGCCGATCATGCCGACCGAGAGCGGCACGCCCGCGAGGCCCGCCTTGAGCGGTGAGTAGCCGAGGCCGAGCTGGGCGAAGAGGCTGAAGGCCAGCGAGAACCCGGACATTCCAGCGAAGAAGACGATGCCGACGATGAGGCCACCGGTGAAGCCGCGCTTGCGGAACAGACCGGGCTCGACCAGCGGGTCACCGCCCATACGACGCTTGCGCGCCTCGTACCAGCCGAAGAATCCGAAGAGGGCGACCGCGACGGCCATCGAGACGAAGGTCCACGCGGGCCAGCCGAGCTCGCGCCCCTGGACCAGCGGGTAGACGATCAGAAGTGAGGCGAATCCGGCCAGCACCACGCCGACCAGGTCCAGTCGCGGCGGTCGCGCCGCCCGCGACTCCGGCAGGAACCGCAGGCCGCCGAGCAGCGCGAGCAGCCCGAGCGGCAGGTTGATCAGGAAGATCATGCGCCAGCCCGTGCCGAAGTAGTCGGCGTCGATCAGCCAGCCGGCCAGCACCGGACCGCCGACCGAGGACAGGCCCATGACCGGCCCGAACATGCCGAACGCCGTCCCCATCTCCTGCTCGGAGAACATCTCCTTGATCAGTCCCAGGCCCTGGGGAAGCATCACGGCGCCGAAGAGCCCCTGTATTCCTCGGCACGTGATCAGCATCTCGGGCGACTGCGACACCGCGCAGAGGAGCGAACCCGCGGTGAAGCCGAGGGCGCCGATCAGGAACATCCGCCGGCGGCCGACGATGTCGCCCAGCCGACCGCCGGTGATCAGGCCCACCGCCATGGCCAGCGTGTACGCGGCGCCGAGCCACTGGATCGTGCTCGCGCCACCGCCGATGTCGGCCCGGATGGACGGAGCCGCGATATTCGTGATCAGGGCGTCGAGCAGGTCCATGACCTCGGCGGCCAGCAGGACGAACAACGCGATCCAGCGCGCGGGATACGGCTTGCGCGCCGCTTCGGGCCCCGCCAGGGGCTCGGTCGACGTGGCCATGGGTCTCCTCCGATGCAACGAACAATGCTCCGTCGTTGAACTACGCGCCGTTGAACTACGATCGTTCAAAGAACGCCGTTCGTACGTAGACACGGCGTTCGGCCGGGAGCAGGGCAGAATGTCTCGTTCGCAGAGAAGATATATCGCGTTCGCCGCAACGGTCAAGACATATCGCGTGCCGTGACCGACTCGGGCCACGAATCGCGACGCCAACTCGTACGGTTCGGCCCCCGCCCACAGGCGCCGTCGGGCCGCCTGGTCAGGGCAGCAGTAGCGTCCGTCCGACGACGTCGCGGGCCTCGATCGCGGCGTGGGCGTCGGCGGCGCGTTCCAGCGCGAAGGTCTGGCCGATGACCGGCCGCATCCGGCCCTCCGCCGCCCCGGCCAGCGCCCGGGCGAGCACCTGCCGCATCTCCTCCGGGGTGAGCTGGAGATCGCCGATGCCGCTCACGGTGATGTCGCGTTTCTCCGCCTCCGCGGGGTCGAGCACGGCGAACCCGCCGGAAGGCGCCCCGTGGGCCGAGAACCGGCCACCGCGTGCGGTCACCTCGAACGCCGCCCGTCCGATCGCGCCGCCCGCACCGTCGAAGACCACGTCGGCTCCCGCACCGCCGGTCGCCTCGCGCACCCGGTCCGTCCAGCCCGGCTCGGAGTAGTCCACCACGACGTCCGCACCCTGGTCGTCGACCAGATCGAGCTTCCGCCCGCCGCGAGCGGCCCCGATGACACGCGCGCCGGCCGCGTGCGCGAGCTGGACCAGCAGCAGGCCCATACCGCCGCCCGCCGCCGTGACCAGCGCCCACTCACCGGCTTGCACGCCGACCACGTCGAGGAGGTGCAGCGCGGTGACGCCGTCGTGCAGCAGCGCCGCCGCGTCGCGCAGCTCCAGCCCGTCGGGCACCGGAACCAGCTCGGCGGCCTCGACCACCGCCCGCTCGGCGTACCCGCCGCGCCCGCCCCGCTCGCCCGTGTAGGCGGCCACCCGCCGGCCGACCCAGCCCCGGTCCACGCCGTCGCCGACGTCGGCGACCTCGCCCGTCACGCCGTGCCCGGGGACGTACGGCAGGACCACGCTGAAGTACTCGCCCATGGCTCCCGACCGGATCTGCGTCTCGACGAACCCGACGTCCGCCGCGGCCACCCGGACCACCGCCTGCCCCGGCCCGGCCACCGGGTCCGGCGCGTCGGCCGGCACCAGCACCTCGGGCCCGCCGAAACGCTCCACCTGAATCACTCGCATGATCACCACTCCCCCTCGTTGACGTGGGAAGCAGTGTTCAACCTCAACCTTGGTCGAGGTCAACTGCCCGAGAACGTACGAGGTCAGCCTTGTTCGAGCTCGGCCAGCCGGGCGGCGGCGTCTCCCAGGGCGTCCTCGGCGAAGACGGCGATACCGTGCCGTTCGAGCAGGGCGGTCGTGACGCCCTCGCCGGGGATCTTGCGCCCGGCGAACGACCCGTCGTGGATGCGGGCGCTGCCGCAGGAGGGACTGCCCTCCTTGAGGATCGCGAGCCGGATCCCGTACGACCGCGCGCGTTCGAGGGCCTGCCGGGCACCGAGGACGAAGTGGCGGGTGACGTCGGTGCCGTCCGGCGTGAGGATCGCGGCACGGCCGTCGAGGACGTCCGCACCGGACCCACCGCTGATCTCGGCCGGCGGACGCGGCACCGGCAACCCACCGCGCACCTCGGGGCAGAACGGCACGAGCCGCCCTTCCCGCCGCCAGCGTTCGAACAGCGCGTCATCGCTGCGCCTGCCGGTGCCGTCGAAGCGCACCGGCTGACCCAGCAGGCAGGCACTGACCAGGATCCGCTCCATCAAGCTCCACAGTAGGTCAGACCACCTCGCGGACGGCCCCCTTGTCGGCGGACAGGACCATGGAAGCGTAGGCGCGCAACGCGGTCGACACGGCCCGGTCACGGTGCCGGGGCCGGTAGCCGCCGGCCGCCTCCAGGCGGGCGCGGCGCTCGGCCAGCACGTGGTCCGGGACGTCCAGCCGGATCGAGCGGTCCGGGATGTCGATGACGATGGTGTCGCCGTCCTCGACGAGAGCGATGGTGCCGCCGGCCGCCGCTTCCGGTGAGACGTGACCGATCGACAGGCCGGAGGTGCCGCCGGAGAAACGGCCGTCGGTGACGAGGGCACAGGTCTTACCGAGACCACGGCCCTTCAGGTACGCGGTCGGGTACAGCATCTCCTGCATGCCCGGCCCGCCGCGTGGGCCCTCGTAGCGGACCACGACGACGTCGCCCGCCTCGACGCGCCCGTCGAGGATCGCCTCGGCGGCCTCCTCCTGCGACTCGACCACCACGGCGGGGCCGGTGAAGGTCAGGATGGACTCGTCCACGCCGGCGGTCTTCACCACGCATCCGTCCTCGGACAGGTTGCCGCGCAGCACCGCCAGGCCGCCGTCGGAGGAGTAGGCGTGACCGACGTCGCGGACGCAGCCGTTCGCGGCGTCGAGGTCCAGATCCCGCCAGCGCTCGGACTGGGAGAACGCGGCGGAGGAGCGGACGCGCCCCGGAGCGGCGTGGAACAGCTCCAGGGCCTCCGGCGACGGTGATCCGCCGCGGACGTCCCAGGTCTTGAGCCATTCGCCCAACGAGCCGGCGTGGACGGCGTGCGCCTCCTCATGGAGGAGCCCGGCGCGACGCAGCTCGCCCATGATCGCGGGAACGCCCCCGGCGCGATGGACGTCCTCCATCAGGTACCTGCCGTTCGGGGCCACCTTGCAGAGACAGGGCACGGCGCGGGAGCGCTCCTCGATGTCGCGCAGGGTGAAGTCGAGTCCGGCCTCCCGCGCGGCGGCCAGGAGATGCAGGATCGTGTTGGTCGAGCCGCCCATGGCGATGTCCAGCGACATCGCGTTGTCGAAGGCGGCACGCGAGGCGACGGCACGCGGCAGCACGCTCGCGTCGTCCTGCTCGTAGTACCGGTGGGCGAGGTCGACGACCGTACGTCCGGCGTCCTCGTACAGCGCCCGGCGCGCCGTGTGGGTGGCCAGAGTCGAGCCGTTGCCGGGCAGAGCGAGGCCGAGCGCCTCGGTCAGGCAGTTCATCGAGTTCGCCGTGTACATCCCCGAGCAGGAACCGCAGGTGGGACACGCCGCCTCCTCGATACGGGCGATGTCCTCATCGGTGACGGCGTCGGACACCGCGCCGGACATGGCCGAGATCAGGTGCAGGCTGTCGCGGACCGTGCCGTCGGCCAGGGTGGTGGCGCCGCCCTCCATGGGGCCGCCGGAGACGAAGACGGTGGGGATGTCGAGCCGCAGCGCGGCCATGAGCATGCCCGGGGTGATCTTGTCGCAGTTGGAGACGCACACCAGGGCGTCGGCGCAGTGCGCGTTGACCATGTACTCCACGGAGTCGGCGATGAGGTCGCGCGAGGGCAGGGAGTAGAGCATGCCGCCGTGCCCCATGGCGATGCCGTCGTCGACCGCGATGGTGTTGAACTCCCGGGGGACGCCGCCGGCCTCCTTGATCGCGGCGGAGACGATCCGCCCGACCGGCTGAAGGTGCGTGTGACCGGGGACGAACTCGGTGAAGCTGTTCGCGACGGCGACGATCGGCTTGCCGAAGTCCTCCCGGTCGACTCCGGCGGCCCGCAGGAGGGCGCGGGCGCCGGCCATGTTCCGTCCGTGCGTGACGGTCCGTGATCTCAGCTCTGGCATGCGCCCAACGATCCCCGCCGGACCGGCCCGGCTGAAGACGGCGCGGCTTCTAGTAGTGGCACTACTAGTATTCGAACCGTGACCATCGAGCGCGAGCGGCGCGGCGAGCTCGGCGCCTTCCTCCGGGCACGCCGCAACCAGCTCGTACGCGCCGACCTCGGGCTTCCGCCGATCGGCGGGAAACGCACCTCCGGGCTCCGGCGCGAGGAGGTGGCGTACCTGTCCGGCGTCAGCGTCACCTGGTACACCTGGCTCGAACAGGGGCGCGACATCCATCCGTCACGGCAGGTGCTGGACGCGGTCGCGCGCACGCTCCGGCTGTCGGTCGCCGAGCACACCTACCTCCTGACGCTGGTCGGTTACTCCCCTCCGGAGCCGAACGTCCGGCCGATCCCGCGGACCGCGCCCGCCCACGTACAGCGGCTGCTCGACGCGCTTGAGGGCTTCCCCTCGTACGCGATCGCCCCGGACTGGTTCATCTCCGGCTGGAACACCGCGTACGCCGCGCTGTACCCGAACGTCGCCACGGTCCCGCCCGGGGACCGCAATCTGCTGTGGCTGGTGTTCACCGATCCGTACGTACGCGAGCTGCTGCCCGACTGGGAGATCACCAGCCGCCGGTTCCTCGCCGAGTTCCGGGCCGAGGCCGGTCCCCGCCTGGGCGACCCGTCGTACGCGCAGCTGATCGAGCGCCTGCTCGATGCCAGCGAGGAGTTCCGGGCCGGCTGGAAGAGTCATGACATCGAAGGCTTCGCCTCGCGCGAGCGTGTGTTCCACCACCCGGTCGTCGGCGACCTCCACCTGGAACACCACCGACTTGCGCCTTCGGACCAGCCCGACCTGCATCTGGTGATCTACACCCCCGTGCTGACCACGGACGCTCCCGACCGGCTCGACCGGTTGCTCCGGGCACCGCGACGTACGGCGGCGTCAACGTGACGCGGTCGCCGCGGCGAGGAAGTCCCGGACGACCTCGGCGAAGCCGTCCGGATCGTCGTCGTGGACCCAGTGGCCGCAGCCGGGGAGCTCCCGGAGCACGGTGTTCGGCCGTCGTTCGGCCATCCGCCGGGCCATCGCGGTGGACAGGATGAAGCTGTCCGTGCCGTGCACGAGCAGAGCCGGGCAGCGCGAGCCGAGCCAGTCGTGCCACCAGTCGCCGACCAGCGCCTGCTGGGAGTTCATCATGTCGGCGTAGTCGAACAGGAAGCCCCAGCCATCGGGGTACTCAACGGCGCTCTCCATGAAGTAGCTCGCGTCGGGGATGCCGCGGGCTTCGACCTGGCCGCGCAGCTCGCGCAGGGTGGCCGCGCGCCGGGGCCACGCGCGCACGTCCAGGACCGGGTGAGGCACCTCCGGTCGCCGGTTGAGGGCGCCGGCCTCCTCGACGACCAGGGCGCGGACCAGGTCCGGGTGCCTGGCGGCGAGCTGGTAGGCGGTCACTCCGCCCATCGAGTGGCCGAGCGCGATCACCGGGCCGAGGTCGAGTCGGTGCAGGAACTCGGCGGCGTCGGCCACGTAGGCCTCCCGGCTGAAGTCGCCGTCGCCCTCGCTGTGACCGTGGCCGCGCTGCTCCAGCGAGATCACCCGGTAGGCAGGGGCGAGGGCGGCGGCCAAGGGGGCGAACATCCGCGCACGGCCGAAGTGTCCGTGCAGGGTCAGGAGGGGGATGCCCTCGCCGCCGAAGTCGACGTAGGCCAGCCGCCGGCCGTCGATGAGCACGTGCTTCTCGGCAGGCCCCACCACGGTCATTTCGCCGTTCCTCCTTCGGTGATGGCCGCCAGGCGGGACCCGTGAATAATCCCCAGATCGGTGTGAGAACCGTCTCATATGCTGGATCCGCTTGTCGTGCGAAGCTCTGGGCATGGGTGCGCAGGCCGATCTTCGCCGGGGGCTGGGGTTCATGCGTCCGCTCGGCCGGGTCGGCCCCAGTGTGATCGAGCCCGGCCTTCCGCCCGCCCGGGTGATCGACCTGCCCGGCCGTGGCCGGGTCACCGTCCGGGTCGTCGACGGGGACACTCCTACTCTGCTCCTGCACGGCTGGACCCTCACCGCCGACGTGAACTTCTGCCACCTCATGCCACGCCTGCCCGGCGGCCTGGTGGCGATGGACCACCACGGGCACGGCCGGGGTCCGACCCGCGCGGAGCGGTTCACCATCGAGGGCGCCGCCGACGACCAGATCGCACTGCTCGACGCGCTCGGCATCGACAAGGCGATCGTGCTCGGCTACTCGCTCGGCGGCCCGGTCGGGCTCGACCTCGCCCGCCGGTACCCCGACCGTGTCGCCGGGCTGGTCCTCCAGGCCACCGCGCTGCGGTTCGACAGCTGGATGGACAAGCTGACCAAGCCGCTCCTGCGCGCGGTACGGCCGCTCACGGCACTCGGGCTCGGGCGTACGGCGTCGCTGCGGTTCTTCGGCGACACCCGTAAGCGCAGCACCGAGACCAAGCTGCTGTGGCAGTGGCTGCGCCGCGAGCTCATGCTGTGCCATCCGCGCACGATGGTGGACGTCATGCTGGCCGAGTACGACTTCGACTTCCGCCCGCACACCGCCTCGCTGAAGGACGTGCCGACCGTCGTCATGGTCACGGCCAAGGACTCCGCGGTGCCGCCGCGCGACCAGCGCGCGATGGCCGACGCCCTCGGCGCCGAGGTGATCACCATCGAGGAGGACCACGACGTCTTCCTCGCCGCCCCGGAGACCTACGTCGCCGCGAGCCTGGAGGCGATCGCCCGGGTCACCACCTGACGATCGTGTTCGTCAGGTACTCGGAGGTGAAGGCGGTACGGTCGCCGGACCGCGTGCCCGGCACCGGGAACAGCCGCGCCGACAGCGGCTTTTGAAGCTTCACGGCCAGCGCGGTGACGTCCAGCAGAAGCCGCGCCAGGTCGTCGGGCGAGCTGTCGCCCGGCAGCGGGACGGTGTCCAGGCCCGTACCGCAGACCGAGGAGTAGGCCAGCAGGTCGTGCAGGCCGATCCGGCCCTCCTCCCAGGCGCGCGCCAGGACGACGTCCTCCATCACGGGCAGCATGAGCCCGTTGTATCCGCACGTCGGCAGGCTCGTGCCGCGCAACGCCGCGGTCAGCGCGGCGGCGGTGGCGAGGGTGCCCGGCGCACCGAACGCGCCGACCGTGGCCTCGAACGCGGCGCCGACGCTGTCGGTGCCGTTCGGCGCCGGGGACAGGTCGATGCCGCCGAAGCGTACGCCCAGCTCACCGGCGATCCGCTCGACGAGCCGCACGACCGGGCTCGCCGCGGCGGTGAACGCCTCGGCGGCGCGCTCGGTGAGCCCGTCGAGGCCGCCCTCGGCCGCCTTCACGGCGATGCTCGCGCCCTGCAGGCCGACGGTCAGGTCGGCCGGGCCCTCGTGGTACGCGGCGGGGAAGAACGGGCCGTTCGGCGGCACGCACGCGAGCGCGGCGAAGCGGAAGTTGCCGAAGCCCTCCTCGGTCTCGTTCGCGAGCCGGAGCATGGCCTCGGCGGCCGGGCGCGCGGCGGCGGTGTTGCCGTCGAGCCGTACCGTGCAGTTGAGCGCGTCATTGCCGATCAGCAGGTCGGGGACGAGCTCGACGCCGTCGGTCACGGGACCGAGCGAGAGGTAGACGAGCCCCGCGTCGTCCAGCATCGCCTGCAGTTCGCGGGCGTACGCGGCGGTCGGGGTCAGGTCGCCGAAGACGGGGCGGGCGGACAGGCGCAGCGTCTGCACCTCGTAGCCGTCGGCCCGGCAGGCGGCCTCGGCGCGGCGCAGCGCCTCGGCGGACTTGGCGATGACGTCACCGGTCAGCGGGTGCGGCTCGGCCACGCCGAGCGTGAGCGTACGGATCGGGACCATCAGTCGATGATCTCAAAGAATCCGTCGGCGACGAGATCCGGGATCACGTCCTGGGCCGCCGCGCGTACGGCTCCGGGGTCGGTCTCGGTGATCTGGGCGATCGCGTCGAGCAGCGGACCGAGCGGGAGGTCGCCGTCGCAGGCGCCCGCCAGCGCCGCCTCGACCGTGCCGACCTGGGCGGCACGGCGCAGGCCGTGGGTCTGACGGAGCACGATGCGCTCGGGATCCTCCGCGCCGGGCCGGCCGATCTGCTCCTGGACGACGCCGTCGGCGGTACGCAGCGTCGTCGCGTCGGTGATCGCCGGCCGACCGCGTACGACCCTGTCCACGTAGGCGCCCACCGGCTGGTCGACGGCGTGCCGGAGCTCCTCGACGCGGACGTCCTCGCCGCCGCTCTTGTGCAGGCTGATCCAGCCGAAGCCGATGCCGGTGACCTTCCGGCTCTCGAACGACTCCAGCCAGGCGTCGTACCGGTCGCGGTACTCCGGCGTGCCGGCCTCGCAGGAGTCGCGCAGCCACAGCTCGGCGTACTCCGCCGGGTCCTGGACGTCGCGCTGCACGACCCAGCCGTCCACACCCTCGATCCAGCCGGCGACGCGGTCGTGCCAGTCCTCGCCCTCGACGTGCAGCCAGTTGGCGAGCAGGTGGCACCAGCCGTCGTCGGCGAGGTGACGCGGCGCCTCGCGTACGAGCCGCCGGCAGACCTCGTCGCCGGGCAGGCCGGACTCGCGGTAGCCGAACCGCCGCTCCGGCGAGATCACGAACGGCGGGTTGGACACGATGAGGTCGAACGTCCGGCCCTCGACCGGCGCGAACAGGTCACCGGCGAGGAGCTCGGCCTCCACCCCGGAGAGGGCGAAGCTCAGCGCGGCCAGGTCGAGGGCACGCGGGTCGAGGTCGGTGGCCGTGATGCGCCGGGCACGCTGGGCCAGGTGAACGGCCTGGACGCCGGAGCCCGTCCCCAGATCGAGAACGTTGTCCACAGGCCTGTGGACAACGAGCTGGGCGAGGTTCGCCGAGGCGCCGCCCTGGCCGACGACGTGGTCGGGCCGCAACCGGCCGGCACCGGGCCGTACGACCAGATCGGAGACGACGTAGCCGAGGTGACGCGCATCGCCCTCGACCGGTTCGACGTGCAGGCGCGCCCGTACGGTGTCGCGGTCGGCGTTTTCGGCCAGGCCGAGCGCGATCAGGTCGTCGGCGGGCAGGGCTCGTGCGGGTATCGGCACCTGGAGCCAGAAGAGGCGGAGCAGTGCCTCGACGGGGGTGCCTCCGCGCGAGGCGCGCAGCGCGGGAACGATCTCGCCGCGGGCCAGGGCCGCACCCGCGACCGGCCCGAGCAGGTCGCGTACGCCGTCGACGGTGTATCCGGCCTGGTGGAACAGGTCACGTACGCGTTCGGCCGCTGTGGTCGGGGGCATGCCCCCATTCTCCCGGTCGCGGCGTCAGGTCAGGAACTTCACGAACCCCTGGGCCAGCGCCTCGGCCATCTTCTGCCGTCCGGCGGGGCTCTTCATCTTGGCGGCGTCGCCGGCGTTGCGCATGTTGCCCGCCTCGATGAACACGGCCGGGACGGTGGCGACGTTGAGCCCGCCCAGGTCGCTGCGGACGTCGATGCCGTGCTTGCCGAGGTAGGTGGAGTACGGGATGCCGGTGCCCTGGTGGAAGGCGTTGCGCAGATCCATGCCGAGCCGTTTGGACTCGGGCACGACCTTGTCGTTGTGCCCCTTGAGCACCGCCGGCTCGATGATGTGGAACCCGTGGCCGCTCGCCGGGGCGCCGTCACCGTGGATGGCGAGGCTGGCGTCGGCGTGGGCCCGGTTGGCGATCTTCGCCCGCTCGTCGACGCAGGGGCCGACGCCCTTGTCGTTCTTGCGGGTGAGGATGACCTTGGCGCCCTTGGCTCGCAGGATCTTGGCCAGGCGGAGGGAGACGTCCCAGGTGAAGGCGTGCTCGGGGTAGTCGTCGTTCGTCGCGGTGCCGGTGGTATTGCACGGCTTCGTCGCGTTGATGACGTTGACCTTCTTGTTGATGATCTCCGGGTGGGAGGCGTTGCCGCCGTTGTGGCCCGGGTCGATCACGATGGTCTTTCCGGCGAGCGGCGCCTGCGGCGTGGGCGCGGCCGAAGACGCCGCGGCGGAGGTGGGCGCGACGGACGGCGGCGCGGCCGAGGCGGTGGAGTCGCCGCCGGAACCGCAGGCGCTGACCAGCCCGGCCACGGCCGCGATCGCCAGGGCGCCGAAGGCCTTGCGTCCGGAACGAGTCATGAGCTCAGACATCATGACTCAGTGTGCCAAAGACGGGGGAGAGCTTTGGCCGGTTGACGGTAAAGCCCTGCCCAACCGCGGGCAGGGTAACCGCCATCCGGCCGTTGACCTGCGCATCCACGTTCTCAACAGCACGCCGTCGCCCCGGCGGCCCCTGATGTCCGGGATGAGTGACCGCCGTCGCCCTCTCCGCGCTGAGTTCGCGGCGACGGCGGTCACGCCTGGACTTCCGGCGACCGTCCGAGAGGCTGCCCGAGACGGTTCCGGGCACGGTTCCAACCCGGTGTCCGGCCAGGTGGGTCACCGGGCTACAGGCAGGCGTGCTCCTTGCCGAGCAGCGCCGCGAGAGCGCGGGCCTCATCCGCGTCCAGTCCCAGGACCACGCGCGGGCGGCCCCAGGGATGGTCGATCGAATGGGCCACGTAGCTCGCGACCGACTCCGAGACCTCTTCGATCAGGCCTCGTGCGCGTCGCCACTGGGACCACGCGCGCTCCAGTTCGCTCGCGGCGCGCTGGGCGCAGGAGACCAACTCCGGATCACGCATGATTACCCCCGGGTCCACATGATCCACTCTGGCCGCCGCCCGGCGGTCCCGCGGTGGCGTGCCGGCCGATCCCCCCGATGGGCCTGGCGACGCCACCCCCTCGGCCCGCCGAGCGGCTGGTGTGCTCACCCATTAAGGCCGTGCCCCGGCCGTACGGCAGGCGGCTTCGGCCAGACTTGACCGGCCGCTTACCGTGACAAGACCCGCGCGGGGTACCCCGCGCCGCGGGGAGGTCAGTGGCCGGGGGCGCGGCCGGTGGTGGACCGGATGACCAGGTGCGGCACGACGAGCGTCTGCAGGGTGTCGCGCAGCGGGTCGTTGATGCGGGCGCAGAGGCGCTCGGCGGCGACGCGGCCCATGTCGCGGCGCGGCTGGTCGACACTCGTCAGGGAGACGTGCCGGATCGCGGCCAGATGCGTGTTGTCGTACCCGACGATCGAGATGTCCTCGGGCACGTGCAGGCCGAGTTCGTCGGCGGCGGACAGGACACCGGTCGCGACCAGGTCGTTCGGCGCGAAGATCGCGGTCGGACGCGGGTCGTGGGACAGCAGCTTGCGTGCCGCGCGGTAGCCGCCGTCCTCGGTGAAGTCGCCCGGCTCCACGATGATCCGGTCATCGAGCCGGTGGCTTCTCATCGCCGATTCGTACCCGACCCTGCGGTAGTGCGCGGTCGTCGACGGCGCCCCCTCGATGTGGGCGATCCGGTCGTGCCCGAGCCCGACGAGGTGGTCGACCGCCAGCCGCGCGCCGAGCTCGTCGTCGTCGACCACGATGTCGACGCCCTCCACGTCGCGCTCGCCCACGACCACGACCGGGACGCTCTTGGCGGCCTCCTTCAGCGAGTCGGGCACCACGCTGAGCAGGACGAGGCCGTCGACCCGCATCTCCAGGAACGCCTCGACCGCCTCGGCCTCGAAGTGCGGATCCCACCGGCCGCTGCCGACGAGCATGCGCAGGCCCGCGCCGTGCAGGCTCTCCTGCAACCCGTCGAGGAACTCGGCGAAGAAGGGGTTGTGCAGGTCGGCGACCAGCGCTCCGATCAGGCGCGTACGGCCCTCGACGAGGCTGCGCGCGACCGCGTTCGGCCGGTATCCCAGCTCGCGCGCCGCCTTGAGCACGGCCTGCCGGCGGTGCTCGCTGACGTGTGGCGACCCGCGCATGACGAGCGAGACCAGTGATTTGGACACGCCTGCTCGTTCGGCGACGTTCCGGATGGTGGGCTTCGCCGCCACGACCCTCTCCCGGCGTTCATCCTCTGCTGCCACTTCGGTCTCCTGTGTCTCCGACGCCCCACCTGAATCCGGGCAGAAACAGACGGACCGCCGCAAGGGAGGAGATGCCATGATGCCCCGACACGGCCCTTGACTGCTGTAACAGTGCGTAACGGGCGGTCAGGAGAGGACTTTCGGTCATGGTCGATAGACGGTGTTTGGGGGGTCGTGTCGGCGCTGACCTGCCACGGATGGCCGTCTATTGGACGCGGGCTCGGATACGCTGCCAGGCGTGGGTGATCGTGTCGTGGGCTCCGGCAGCCGTCCGAGCAGACGGCGGCTCAGCGTCGACGAGCGCCGCGACGAGCTCATCGCCGCTGCCCTCGAGCTGTTCAGCGACCGGCAGCCGGAGGACATCTCGATCGACGACGTGGCCGACACCGCCGGCGCGTCACGGGCCCTCGTCTATCACTACTTCGGCGGCAAGCAGGAGCTCTACCTCGCCGCGCTGCACAGCGCCGCCAAGCAGCTGAGCGACCTGCTCGAACCCCCGGCCGAGGGCAAACCGCTCGAACGCCTGGCGGTCTCGTTGCACCGCTACTTCGACTACGTGGAAGACCACGCGGCGGGCTTCGTGGCCCTGCTGCGCGGCGGCCCGGCGTACCGCTCGGGCGAGGTCGGCGAGGTTCTGGATAACATCCGCAGCCTGGTGATGCACCACATCACCGCCGCGATCGGCGTCAAGGACCCGGGCCCGGTGCTGCGCATCACGCTGCGCTCGTGGATGGCGTCGGTGGAGACGGCGGGCCTCGACTGGCTCGAACACCGCGACCTGCCGCGCGCCGACCTCGAACGCCTTCTCGTCGACCACCACGTCGTGCTCCTGGACGTCGCCGCCCGCCACGACCCCGAGGTGGCCGCACTGCTCGAACGCCTCGCCGACGACACACCCGCCTGACCCGAACCACGGGTCATCGGTGCACCTGAGGCGGAGGCGCTCACCCGAGCACCCACACCTGACCGCACCCCGACCCACGAGCATCCCGCCCAGACGGCCCTGAGACGGGCCACCTCGTCCAGCGACGCGGCCACGCCCATCATGGACCGCCCTCCCGCACGCGAACGCCGTACGGCGCCTCTCATCGCCTGCGGGGTTACGGCCCATCTCCCCCTGCGAAGGCCATCCGGCACCCCCCGAGGGCCAGGGTCGCGTCGCGCGGCTTCGCGCGGACGAGAGCGGGCCGGCCGTCAGTCCGGTTGGGATCCTTCGATCAATCGGGCGTGTCTCAGCCCTTTGGGCGTGTCCCGGCGGTTTTGGGCGTGTCCCGCCGTCCGGCCTGCGTTGCGCAGGTGTTCCGGGCGGCTTCGCGGCGGCACGACCGTCCCGCCCGCTGTTGGGCGGGACGACCGCACCTTCAGCGTGAGTCGTCTCCAGTCCGAAGCGGCCGTCGATCCTCTCGGGAACGATGGCCCCTCCAGGCCGGAGACGACCCTCGCGGAGTCCGTAGAACCCCCCTACGCGGCCCCGTTCGGGACGGGGCCGATTGAACTTCTCGTGGAAGCCCCCCGACCGTCCGCACGCGACGGTGGCTCCGCCACATCGCGGTTCACGCAGTGCGACCGGCCGCGGAGAGACGCGGCCGACCGGGTGCGTCGCCGTGGCGACGGCGACCGGCGCTCACTTGGCTCGCCGATCACGGATCGGGGTGTCTCCGGGTTACTCCGACCGCTGCTGCGGGATCCCCCCCAGCAGAGCGCGGACCTCGGCCTCGCGGTAGCGCCGATGCCCTCCCAGCGTCCGGATTGACGTCAACTTCCCAGCCTTCGCCCAGCGGGTGACGGTCTTGGGGTCGACGCGGAACATCGTCGCCACCTCTGCCGGCGTCAGCAGGGGCTCGGCCTCTGGCGTACGAGCTGACATTTGTGCGGCCTCTCCTCCGTGGACCGATGACAGCGATCCAGCGTTTGATCCTCGCGCGTGCCACTGATGTCTCTTATGGTCTGGATGAACCACTTTGACATCACAAGACGTAACCATGCCACCACTCAGCGCAACAGGCAAGTCCCTGATAGCAACTCTGCGATTTTTGGTGGCTGAGTCACGCTGCGTGATTCTAGCGACACGTATCGTCGCATCGCGCGCTGATTCAGGTAATTGTCCTCAGTTCGCGGATTCAAGAGCTCGTACGACGCGCCAGCGGGCGACGACACGCTTGTGCATCGCGACCGCCAGTTCGGTCTGCCCGGTCTCCATACCCGTGATCGCCGCGGCCACCTCGGCCACGGACTCATCGGCGCGCAGAGCGGCGTCGTCGAGGAGGTGCACGAGCCCTCCGTAGTCGAGTTCGACCAGCGAGTGCGGGTGGAACTCCTCCAGCCAGCGGCCCACCGACTCGACCTCGCCGACGTCGAGGTGCTCACCGGCGTGGCGTCGTACGGCGACCAGCGCGCGGGCGACGCGGCGGCGCGCCTGGGCCATCGGTGTGACGTAGATCAGCGTGCGCACGGGCGTGGCGGTCGTCGGGCCGCCGCCGGGGTTGTCGTCGTGCGCGCCGAGCACGAGCCAGCGCTCCTTCGCGACAAAAGGGACGAACCAGGCGAGCGGCACCTGCCAGGTGCTCGACAGGATGTGCGGGCTGAGCGTGCCGGCCTGCCGCTTCCAGCGGTCGAACGCGCCCTCGGCCTGCTCAGCCACGCGCCGCGGCACGAACATCTCGGCGAGCTGCTCCGACATCCCGTCACGGAACCGGTCGAAGGCCAGCCACGAGCGCAGCCGTGTCTCCCAGGGGCAGATGTAGGTCACGTCCTCGGCGCGCCGCACGTACGCGTCACGGCTCTCCCGGACCGGAGCGACGATCGGGGGCACCGCGATCACGCGTCTCAGGGCGTGGGTGTGCTCGACGTCCAGAGCGCCGACACGCCGCGGCCGCTTCTCCGATGCGGCATACGCTGCCCAAATGGACTTCTCCGGCTCGGCAAAGGCGTTCAGCGGTTCGTATACCCGAAGGTACGCGGCGTAGGGCAGCACGACCGCATCGTGACACGATCTCGCCGCGGAACGCTCGTCGTCACGCCCGCCGAGACGCTCCTGAGACCTCCGGTCACCGTACGCGACGGGGCTCCCGGTGATCTTCGCACGCGGGTCACGGACCGCGCACGGCGGGCGGGATCCGCGCGACGCCCCGGCATGACGCCGATCACTGCGGAGCGGGCCGCGGTACGCCTACGCTGACCGTGTCGGACTCATGCTCCCGCCGCCGGTCACCTGTCGTGCGATCCACGGACATGCCGACCCGCGGCCGGGTACCGGGTACAACGCTCAACGCCGCCACCACGGCATCGAGCAGTGTGCGCTCAGAGAGGAGCCACAACGTGACGAAGGTCTTCGGCGCCCCCCACGAACAGGTCGTGTTCTGCCACGACGAGGCCACCGGCCTCAAGGCGATCATCGCCATCTACTCGACCGCGCTGGGTCCCGCGCTCGGCGGAACCCGCTTCTACCCGTACGCATCCGAGGACGAGGCTCTCGCCGACGTGCTGAACCTCTCCAAGGGCATGGCGTACAAGAACGCTCTCGCCGATCTCGACCTCGGCGGCGGCAAGGCGGTCATCATCGGCGATCCCACCGCGATCAAGTCCGAGGGGCTCCTCCGCGCGTACGGCCGGTTCGTGCAGTCGCTGCACGGCCGCTACTTCACCGCCTGTGACGTGGGCACGTTCTCCGAGGACATGGACGTCATCGCGCGGGAGTGCTCGTACGTCACGGGCCGTACGCTCGCCCACGGAGGCGCCGGCGACTCGTCCATCCTGACCGCGTTCGGGGTGTTCCAGGGGATGCGCGCCGCGGCCGAGCACACCTGGGGCGAGCCGTCGCTGCGCGGCCGCCGCGTCGGCATCGAGGGCGTCGGCAAGGTCGGCCACCGCCTGGTCGAGCACCTCATCGCCGACGGCGCCGAAGTGATCATCACCGACGTGGTCGAGGCCGCGATCGACCGCGTGCGCGCCGAGCACCCCGAGGTCCAGGTGGTCGACGGGCACGCGGCGCTGGCCGGCGCAGAGATCGACGTGTACGCCCCGTGCGCCCTCGGCGGCGCCCTGGACGACGCGACCGTCGAGATGCTGCGCGCGAAGATCGTGTGCGGCGGCGCCAACAACCAGCTCGCCCACAGCGGCATCGAGAAGCAGCTCGCCGACCGCGGGGTGCTCTACGCCCCCGACTACGTCGTGAACTCCGGCGGCGTCATCCAGGTCGCCGACGAGATCGAGGGCTTCGACTTCGACCGGGCCCGGCAGAAGGCCACCGGGATCTTCGACACCACGCGGCGCATCTTCCAGATCGCCGCCGACGAGGGCGTGCCCCCGGCCGTGGCCGCCGACCGGCTCGCCGAGCGCCGGATGTCCGAGATCGGCCGCCTGCGCGGCATCTTGGTCAACTCCTGACCCATTCGCGTCCGGGATCTTCACTGTGACGGAGATCCCGGACGTGTCAGTCCACATCGTCGGCTATCCTCTGCTGAAGCCGCCACCGCGCAGACGACGTACCGAGCCGGGCGCAAAACGGGTACGGTTGTAGCCGTAGCTGGTGCGTGGGGTCTTGTCGCGCCCGGCTGTGGATGCGTAAGCGAGCGTAAGTGGGGCCAACGACGGGTCCCCGACCATCGAGGGGGTCGAGCCAATGGGGCGCGGCCGAGCCAAGGCCAAGCAGGTGAAGGTAGCTCGCCGGCTGAAGTACAACAGCGGCGGGACAGACCTTGACCGTCTGCGCGGCGAGCTGGGCGTCAACCAGAACTCGCAGGATGACCATGACCCCTACGACGACGACTCGTCGTATGAGGACCTCGCAGACCGCTATGCGGACTACGCCGAGGACCACGACGAGAGCGACGGCAAGAGTACGGCGAAGTAGCCGTGCCGTTATTTGAGATCGGTCCAGTCACGTACTGAGACGGATCTCAGGGGTCGCTGATCGCATGACCGCGAAGCGTTCCCGCCGCCCCGGCGGGAACGCTTCGCGTGTGATCAGAAGCTTGTGTTCGATCACACGCCTTGGGCGCGCCGGCGACGGTGGTAGTGCACGGTGACGATGCCGAGCAGCGGCCCCCAGGCCGCCAGCGGCGCGTACGTCACGGCGAACGCGACGGCCTGCCAGCCGTGGACGAGCACGCCCGTACCCCGGGTTCCGTTGATCATCCGGCCGAGGCTCAACATGATCAGCGCGTACGGGAAGAGCAGCGTGAGCACCGTCGCGCCGAGGCCCGCGGGCACGACCGCGGCGAGGACCGGCACCCGCCGCCCGCCCAGTCCGGGGACCCAGCGCGGCACCACCTCACCCCACTCGCTGACCAGTCCGACCGTCAGGTACGCGAGAACCTCGCTGACCACGCTGAGCACCACCACGTACCACAGGCCGGTGAACAGCACCGGACCGTGACCTGTCGGCGGCGTCGTGGTCCGTTCGAGCAGCGGCGCGTGGAGGTTCACCGCGGCGATCCGCCAGACACCTGAGGGCAGCGCGGTCAGCGTGGTGGCGTACGCGGCCAGCAGCGCCCACCGGGGCACTCCCTTCGCCGTCCGGCCGTGCATCCTCCTCAGGATCCCTCCAGCGGTCATCGCCCCGCCTTCCTTCGGTCCACGACTTCGCGGCGCCCCCCAGGGGCGCACTCCGGGTTCGGATCCGAAGATCGCAGTCGGCCCCGGCCGTGCGCCTCACCCGTGAGAGGGGGCCGGGTCGGCCGTGCGAGGGAGAGGAATGCCACCGAATATGCGATGAAATGTACTTAGTTAGCGTTATATATACCCCCAGTCGCCGGAAATTGCCTCTCCCCTTTGCCCGATGTCTCGGGTTATGCTTGCTGCGAGTGGAACTTTGTAAGGACGCGAGTCAGGGGGCGCGCGGTGAGGGCACGGTTGGGCTGGGTCGCGGCGATACTGCTGGTCGCGCTCGCCTTCACCGGAGGTCCCGAGGCGATCGACACGACGCAGACCGTCGCACAGAGCAAGATTTCCACGGGCGAACTCGCCGAAAAACGTGACGCCCAGATGCGCGACGACGTGGACCCCGATCGCCAACTCACCGACCGCGGCGTTCCCGGTCGGCCCCGGCTGCTCGCGCTTCCACCGTCCGCGCAGATCGCCGTGCCGATACCGGCGAGGGGCGCGACTCTCGTGCTGCCCGACGCCGCGCCAAGCGCGACCGTGGAAGAGGGCCCGCGGCCACACCTCGGCACCTGCACGCCCGAGGCGCTCCAGGTCTTCCGCTGCTGACCGTCCGTAGGCGGGCCGGTCGTTGACCGTCACTCCGGTCAACGTAAAATAAGGCGAATTGTCCGCTTATTCGACTAGCTCCTTCCGTCCATGAGCGGCGCAACGACGCGCCTGTTCCGCATCTCCCGTTCATGTCCTACGGATGCACAGAAAGGCTGCGCCATGCAGTCGCTTATCGACAATGCCCGCACGTTCGCCGAGCGCGCCGACGACCTCCGCCCTCTCGCGGACGGTCAGCACCCGCACGTGTTGTTCATCACATGCTCCGACTCACGGGTCGTACCCGCGCTGATCACCGGGGGTTCGCCCGGCGACCTCTTCGAGCTGCGCACGGCGGGCAACGTCGTGCCCGAGTACGACGAGGGGCGCGGGTTCGGCGAGACCGCCACGATCGAGTTCGCGGTCGAGGTGCTCGAGGTCAAGGACATCATCGTCTGCGGTCACTCCCACTGCGGGGGCGTGAACGCGATCCTTCACCCCGGCGCGCCGAGCGCACTGCCCGCCGTCCACAAGTGGCTCGCCGACACCGAGCCGCACGACGAGACGCGCAAGGCCACGGACTTCCTCGACGGCGACGCGCTCACCTCGGCGGTGCAGCGGCACGTCCAGGTCCAGCTCGAGCGCCTGAAGGGCCATCCCAGCGTCGCCAAGCGGCTGAAGTACGGCGACCTGAGCCTGCACGGATGGTTCTACGCCGTGGGCAGCGGCAAGGTCAGCGTGCTGGACCCGCGGGACGGACGCTTCCGGCCGCTGTGACCCCACGGCGGTGACCAGACCGCCGACAAGCTGAAATCAGGCCGCCGGAGACGGGCCGCTCCGGCGGCCACTCCGACCAACGACCGACACCACAGGCCGCGGCAGGGCGCCGCGGTCATCTCAGGCTGCGCACTGACGCTCCGCCGAACCCCCCGCCTGGCCAACTCCCGCCGCCGTCAGTCCCATCCGCGACACCCAAGGTGAAAGATGGAACTCTTCCCGGCACGTGACATTCTGGCCCGCGACGTCCTGGCTTCCGTGGTCGTCTTCCTGGTCGCCCTGCCGCTGTGCATCGGCGTGGCCGTGGCGTCCGGCGTCCCGCCGGAACTCGGCCTGGTCACCGGCATCGTCGGCGGCCTCGTGGCGGGCGCGCTTCCCGGCAGCAGTCTCCAGGTCAGCGGCCCGGCGGCCGGCCTGACCGTGCTCGTGTACGAGGCCGTGCGTGAGCACGGGCTACAGATTCTCGGACTGGTCGTGCTCGCCACCGGCCTGCTCCAGCTGTCGATGGGCGCGCTCAGGCTGGGGCGCTGGTTTCGCGCGATCTCCATCTCGGTCGTCCAGGGCATGCTCGCCGGCATCGGCCTCGCGCTGGTGTTCGGGCAGGCGCACACGCTGTTCGACGGGCGGTCGCCCGGTGCCCCGCTGGCCAACCTGACGGCGCTGCCCGCGCTGGTCGCCGACTCGGCGCGCGATCCTTCGGCCCTGGCGGCCGGCGGCATCGGGGCCGGCACCCTGCTGGTGCTGGCCTGCTGGCGGTTCGTCCCCGCGTGGCTGCGGACGATCCCGGCGGCGCTGGCCGCCGTCGCGTTGGCGACGCTGGCCACCGCGCTGCTCGACCTGCCCGTGAAACGCATCGAGGTGAACGGCCTGCTGGAGTCGCTCCGGCCGCCCGCGCTGGATCACCTCGGCCGGCTCGCCGACGTCGGCATCCTCGGCACGATCATCGCGTTCGCGCTGATCGCCTCGGCGGAGAGCCTGTTCAGCGCCGCCGCGGTCGACCGGATGCACGACGGCCCGCGGACCCGGTACGACCAGGAGCTGATGGCGCAGGGCGCCGGGAACACGGTCTGCGGGATGCTCGGCGCGCTGCCGATGACCGCGGTGATCGTCCGCAGCGCGACCAACGTGCAGGCCGGGGCCCGTACCAAGCTGTCCCGGGTGCTGCACGGCGGCTGGCTGCTGATCTTCACCGTGGCGGCTCCGGCGGCGCTCGGCGTCATCCCGGTCACCGCGCTCGCCGCGGTCCTCGTGCACGCGGGGTGGAAGCTCCTGTCGCCGCGCGAGGTCGGCCGGCTCTGGCGTACGGAGCGCGGCGAGGCGATCGTGCTGATGGGCACGACGCTGGCGATCGTGTGCACGAACCTGTTCGAGGGCGTGCTGATCGGCATCCTGCTCGCGGTCGCGAAGACGGCGTGGGACGTCTCCGACATCCATGTCGACGTGCGCGGGAACGACGAGGGGCCGATCGAGATCAGGCTCACCGGCAACGCGACGTTCCTGCGCCTGCCGCGGGTGCTGGACACCCTGGAGGCGATCCCGCACGGGCGTCCGGTCGAGCTGGACCTGTCCGGACTACGCCACCTGGACCACGCGTGCCGTACGGCACTACTCTCCTGGGCCACCCAGCACCAACGGCGAGACGACACCCCCGTACGAGTCTCCGAACCCGTGTGAGAGCGCGGCCGTCCGGCCGGAGGCCGTGAGCGCTCGGTTCGTGCGAGGGGCGCCCTCACCGGGGCCTGGCAAGGTGAGGGTGCCCCTAATGGGAGGTGCCGGGTGAGTTTGTGGGACAGACTCGGTGCCTGGTAGCCGCTGGTGGGTGAGCACTCGGTGCCCCTGGACCGTTGTTGAGTCCTGGTGTGAGATCGTGCCCTCGCTGGTGGTCGGGAGCCGGACCGCTGATGGGGTGTCGTGCCCGCCGGTTGGCGTGAGCACTGGTCCATTAGGCCGCCGGTGGGCTCTCGCGGGCTGCTGATCTGGATCGATACCCCCGATGGAGCGGAGCGGCGATGTTGTTCGTCGGAGATGACTGGGCCGAAGATCACCATGATGTGGAGGTTCAGGACGGCTCGGGCCGGGCGCTGAGGAAGGCCCGGCTGCCCGAGGGTGTGGCGGGGGTGTCTGGTCTGCATGAACTCCTCGCGGCCCTCTTGCCCGATGACGGTGACCCCTCGCAGGTGGTGGTGTGTATCGAGACCGACCGGGGCCCGTGGGTACGGGCGCTGATCGCGGCCGGCTACCAGGTGTATGGGGTGAACCCCAAGGTCGCCGCCCGGCACCGGGAGATCGTGTCGGTCTCCGGCGCCAAGAGCGACAAGGCCGACGCGAGCTCCCTGGCCGACATGGCCCGGACCCGCCGTCACCAGCTCCGCCAGGTCGCCGCCGACTCCGGCATCGCCGAGGCGGTCAAGGTCTTGGCCCGTGCGCATCAGACGCTGATCTGGGAACGGACCCGGCACATGCTCCGGTTACGGGCCGCGCTGCGCGAGTACTTCCCGGCCGCACTGATGGCCTACAAAGACCTGGGGCTGACCGCCGCCGACACCCTGGAGCTGCTGGCGGCGGCCCCCACCCCACAGGCGGCCGCCGAACTCGGCCCACAGGCGATCACCGCAGCGCTCACCGGCCGCCGCCGTGACATCACGGCCAAGGCAAAGGCGATCCACGACGCGCTGAGCACCCCACACCTGGATCAAAGCCCCATCATCACCGCGGCCTACGCCGCGACGACACGGGCGACCGTGGCGGTCCTGCAGACCCTCACCAGCGAGATCAAGGCAATGGAAGAGCAGGTCGAGGCCTATTTTGGCCGGCACCCGGACGCTGAGATCTACCTATCCCAGCCTGGTCTGGGCCCCATCCTCAGCGCCCGGGTACTCGCAGAGTTCGGCGACGCCGACGGACGCTACGCAGACGCCAAGTCCCGCAAGAACTACGCCGGCACCAGCCCGATCACCCGCCAATCCGGCAAGTCCAAAACCGTCCACGCCCGCTTCGTCCACAACGACCGTCTCCTCGACGCCCTCCACATGCAGGCATCCTGCGCGATCTTGCACGACACCGGATGCCGCGCCTACTACGACGAGCTCCGCACACGCGGCACCAGCCACAACGCCGCCCTCCGCCAACTCGGCAACCGACTCGTCGGCATCCTGCACGGCTGCCTGAAGACCAGCACCCCCTACAACCCGGCCACCGCATGGGCACACCGAGTCCACCACAACACCGCCGCTTGACACCCCCAGCTCCAGGGGTGTCTCACACGCCCGCACACCCACGCGCCCGGTTGTTCTCACTGCCCTACCCCGGGGTTTGGAGGGCCTGCTTGATGCCCGGTTCCTTTGGGCCGAGGAAGTGCGGGTTCGGTCGGATCGCGAGGAACAGCGCGGCCTTGAGCCCGGCGGGCAGCTCCCGCAGGTACGACACGACGGTGGCGATCGGGGCGTACGAGCGGCTGTCGTCGCCGACGCCCACGGCGTCGATGCCGACCGACCGGCACAGCGTGACGGCGCGCGGCAGGTGGAACCGCTGCGTGATCAGGATCGCCCGGTCGACGCCGAAGATCTTCTTTGCCCGTACGCAGGAGTCCCAGGTATTGAAGCCGGCGTAGTCGAGCACGATGCGGCCGCGCGGCACGCCTTCGCCGATCAGGTAGTCGCGCATCACGAGTGGCTCGTTGTAGTGCGAGCGGCTGTTGTCGCCGGTGACGAGCAGCACCTGCACCTTGCCGCTGTGGTAGAGGGCCGCGCCGAGTTCGAGGCGCCCGGCCAGCATCGGCGAGGGCTCGCCGTTGGGGGCACCCGCGCCGAAGACGATGCCGACCGCCGTGGGCGGCGCGTCGGCGGCGCTCATCCGGTAGCGCGCCGAGCCGACGTACATCCAGCCGAGCGGCAGCACTAACGCGTAGACGCCGAGCGCGCACAGCACCACGAGCGGCGCCCTGCACCGCCACACGCCCCGCGCGAACCGCCTCACAACCGTGTACGACGCTGCCGGAGCGGCGGGAGTTCCCTGGTCAGAGGATGCGTACCGTGCCGGATCCGGGCACGACCTCGCCGAGGACCCAGGCCGGCAGCCCGCGCTCGGCCAGCAGCCGCAGCGCGGCGTCGGCGGCCGGGGCGGCGACGACCGCCGCCATGCCGACCCCCTGGTTGAAGGTCTTGTCCATCTCCTCGCGCGGCACCCGGCCGTACGACTCCAGCACCGCGAAGATCGGCGGCGGGGTCCACGAGGCACGTTCGAGGACGGCGTCGCAGGTGGGCGGCAGGGAGCGGGCGAGGTTCGCCGCGAGGCCACCGCCGGTGATGTGGGCGTACGCGTGCACCTCGGCGGACCCGGCGAGCGCCAGGCAGTCTTTGGCGTAGATCCGGGTCGGCGTGAGGAGGGTTTCGCCGAGGCCCTGGCCGAGCTCGGGCAGAGCCGTCTCCAGCGTGAGGTCCGACGTGCGCAGGATGTGGCGTACGAGGGAGTAGCCGTTGGAGTGGATGCCCGAGGAGGCGAGGCCCAGGACGACGTCGCCGGGGACGACGCGCTCGGGACCGAGGACGCGGCCGGCCTCCACGACACCGGTGCCCGCGCCCGCGAGGTCGAACTCGTCGGGTTCGAGCAGGCCGGGGTGTTCGGCGGTCTCGCCGCCGACCAGCGCGCAGCCGGCCAGGGCGCAGCCCTCGGCGACCCCGGCGACGATCGCGGCGATCCGCTCGGGCACCACCTTGCCGCAGGCGATGTAGTCGGTCATGAACAGCGGCTCGGCACCGCAGACGACGAGATCGTCCACGACCATGCCGACCAGGTCGTGCCCGATCATGTCGTACACGCCGAGGCGCCGGGCCAGATCGACCTTGGTGCCGACGCCGTCGGTGGAGGTGGCGAGCAGCGGCCGGTCGTACTTCTTGAGCGCGGAGGCGTCGAACAGGCCCGCGAAGCCGCTGGCGTCGTGCACGACCTCGGCCCGGCGCGCCTTGGCCAGGTGCGCCTTCATCAGGTCGACGGCACGGTCACCGGCGGCGATGTCGACGCCGGCGGCCTCGTACGAAGTATTCACTTACGGGCCTCTTCGAGCAGGTGTTTGCCGCGGGCGTCCTCGGCGACGTCGATCGGGTAGACGCCGTCGAAGCAGGCCCGGCAGAGGCGGTCGCGCGGCTGCCGGGTCGCGGCGATCAGCTCGTCGAGGGAGATGTAGCCGAGGGTGTCGGCGCCCAGGGAGGCACGGATCTCCTCGACGGAGAGGTTGCCCGCGATCAGCTCGGCGCGCGTGGCGAAGTCGATGCCGTAGAAGCACGGCCAGGACACCGGCGGGCTGGAGATGCGGACGTGCACCTCCTTGGCACCGGCCTCGCGGAGCATCCGGACGATGGCCCGCTGGGTGTTGCCGCGCACGATCGAGTCGTCCACGACGATCAGCCGCTTGCCCGCGATCGCCTCGCGCAGCGGGTTGAGCTTGAGGCGGATGCCGAGCTGGCGGATCGTCTGCGACGGCTGGATGAACGTGCGCCCGACGTAGGAGTTCTTCACGAAGCCCTGGCCGTACGGAATGCCGGACTCCTCGGCGTAGCCGATCGCGGCGGGCGTGCCGGACTCGGGCGTCGGGATGACCAGGTCGGCCTCGACCGGGTGCTCGCGGGCCAGGCGGCGGCCGACGTCGACCCGGGTGGCCTGCACGCTGCGGCCGGCGATCGAGGTGTCGGGCCGGGCGACGTAGACGTACTCGAACAGGCAGCCCTTGGGCTCGGGCTCGGCGAACCGCGTGGAGCGCACCCCGGCCTCGTTGATCACGAGCAGCTCGCCGGGCTCGACCTCGCGGACGATCGTGGCACCGACGATGTCGAGCGCGGCCGTCTCGGAGGCGACCACCCAGCCGTGCTCCAGCCGGCCGAGCACCAGCGGGCGGATGCCCTGCGGGTCTCGCGCGGCGTACAGCGTGCGCTCGTCCATGAAGACCAGGGAGTACGCGCCGCGGACGAGCGGCAGGACGTCCAGCGCGGCGCGTTCGACGCCGCCCGAGCCGCCGCCGAGGAGCGCGGTGAGCACCTCGGTGTCGGTGGTGGCGCCGAGCTCGCCGTCACGCAGGCGGGAGGCGAGCTCAGGGGTGTTGATGAGGTTGCCGTTGTGGCCGAGGGCCAGGCTGCCGTCGTCGGTGGACCGGAACGTCGGCTGGGCGTTCTCCCAGACGCTGGATCCGGTCGTGGAGTAGCGGCAGTGGCCGATCGCGATGTGACCACGCAGCGTGTTGAGGACCGGCTCCTCGAAGACCTGCGCGACCAGGCCCATGTCCTTGAACACGACGATGCGCGCACCGTCGCTCACGGCGATGCCGGCCGATTCTTGGCCACGGTGCTGGAGGGCGTAGAGCCCGAAGTAGGTGAGTTTGCTGACCTCCTCTCCGGGCGCCCAGACGCCGAAGACACCGCATGCGTCCTGGGGGCTGTGATCGAGGGGGTCAAGGTCGTGGGTCAGTCGTCCGTCTCCGTTCGACACGCTGCCCAGTGTAGGTGGTGACCTGGTATCCCTGTTCACGGACCGGCGCGCCGCAGACCCCGCGGGCCCCGGATCCTCCACCATGGAGAGCCGGAGGGGAGCTGTCCATGGCCTATCGACCGGTGGTGTACCCGCCGCGGCAACGCAGGGGACTCGGCGTCGCGGCGCTGGTCCTCGGGATCGCCGCGCTCGTCACGTTGCTGCTGTGCGGTCTCGGGGTGATCGTGGCCATCGCGGGCATCGTCGTCGGAATCATCGCCCTGGTGCGCGACAACGGCCGTGGGATGGCCGTGACCGGAATGGTGCTGTCGGCGCTGGCCCTGCTGATCGCGATCGCCGCGGGCGTCTGGTTCTTCAGCCGCGTCGCGCCCTGCAGCGACCGGTCGCGCTACCCGACCAAGGCCGACCGCGACCACTGCCTGGAGCACCGCGTGCCGTTCTTCCGCGCCACCGAGACCCCGGTGCCCGGCGGGCACTGAGGGGACAGATCGTTATCCAGTTGTCCGGGTGGATTCTCGCCTTTCGTGGTTAGCCTGGAAAAACGCCCCCAGCGCCTGTCCCGGGGCGTCGCGACCTACGGGGCATGTGGGGGCTGCGTATGGTGCCGATCGCACCGTTCCTCGAACTCATCGGCGAGGCCTTCTCCGTCATCGTGGAGAACCAGACGAAGCGATTAGAGATCGCCGACGCACAGGCGGCCCGCAGATCCGAGAGCCGTCACCGGACGGCGGCCAGCGCCATCCAGGGGGCGCTCGTCCTCGTCCAGGCCGGGCAGTTGCTGCACACCTGGCAGCAGAGTCGCCGGCAGCGGCTGGGCGAGCTGGGAGTCGTCTCCTCCGACTCCGGGGCCGCGGCGTACGCGTCGGGCGCCGCGGCGAGACTGAGCGAGCTGAAGGAGCTGAAACGGTACGAGGACGAGCTGTCCGCGTATCCGATCATGGGTGGTCCCGGCGTGCTGGCCGGGGCTCTGGCGCTGGACCCGGTACGCCCGCTCGTACTGATCGTCCCGCCGCGCGAGGGCGGCGACGCGACACGGTGGGGCGACCGGCTGGTCAACCGCGTGTCCTCCGACCTCGGCCGGTACCACGAGATCCTCCAGGTGCGGATCGCCGACCGGCCGTTCCAGTGGCCCCATGCCGGCCTGTACGCGAACGAGCTGGCCCAGGTGCCCACGGTCATCGTCGAACTGCTCTCCGACCGAGAGCGCCTCGACATCCGGGTGGGCGGCTGCCACCTCGGGTTCGACGATCCCCCGGTGCTGCCCATGCGGCCGATGGCTCCGTTGCGGTTCCCCCGCGCCGAGCACTGGAGCGGCGAACTCGTCGACGAGCTCAACCGGTCGGCGCCGCGCCAGGCGTTCACCCTGGTCCCGCCGAGCACCGACGACGAACTGGCGGACCTCAACCACGAGCTGGCCGCCAGGGTCTCGACGCTGTGTGCGGTGGCCATGGTCGACTGTCACCATCTGGCCCGCGTGCCGGGGTACGACGAGCGGCTCGACCAGGCGATCGCCGCCGCGGGGGTGGTCGGGACGGACTGGCCGATCAACGGGCTCATCCCGCTGCCGTTGGTCGCCGATCCCGCGTACCACCTGCTCCACCAGGCGTTGCGCCGGCAGGTCCGTGGACAGCACGCCGTGGCCGAGGAGGACCTGCGGCTGGCGGTGACGCTGCTCGCGGGCACGGACGCCGCCCCGGAGACATCGCTTCGAGAGTTGATCGAGGCGGCGTTCGCCACCGGACGGATGCACCACAAACATCTCGCCAAGCTCCGGGAGGCCGTCGAGCGCGTCCACGGTGACCGCCGGCTGCTGGACCTGCTCGACCGCGCGCGACCGTGGCGGCTGCCCTCCGGCGACGAGCCGGAACCCCAGCCGATCCCGGAGCGGCCCGCGGCCATCGAGCCGGAGCCGGACCCGGCGCCCGTACCCGTGATCAATCCGCCCGTACGGACGCCGACCGGCGCCGCGCAGCGTGTCCTCAGTCCGCATTCGGGCTGGGTCAAGGGCGTGGCCTGGTCACCGGACGGCCGGTTCCTCGCCGCCGCCGCGGATGTCGGGTACGTGTGGGACACGGCAGACGGCGGCCTGCGCGCCACCCTCATGGCCCCGGGAGCCGTGGTGAAGGCGGTGTCGTGGTCGCCGGACGGGCGGCGGCTCGCCACCTCCGGAGACGCGGTGCACATCTGGGACCCCGCCACGGGTGACCTCCAGACGACGCTCGCGCCCTCGGGCACGCGCGGGAACGTGGCATGGTCGCCGGAGGGTCGCTGGATCGCCGCCTGCGGACGGGAAGGACGCGTGCGAATCTGGGACGCCGCCACCGGCGAGCTGCGCCACACCCTCGACAACTCTCCTCACGTTGCCCAGTCCGTCGCCTGGTCACCCGACGGACGGCGGCTCGCCACCACCTGCTCCATCCAGCACGTACCCATCTGGGACCCGGTCACCGGCACGGAGGTCGGGGGCGTCTCCACAGAGGAGACAGACGCCCCCATCGGGGCGGTCGCGTGGTCGCCCGACGGGCAGCTGATCGCCGGAGTCAAGAACGCCGGCAACCACCTCTTCGTGTGGGACACGGCCACGCCAACGCCGAAATTCCGCGTCCATGCCCGGAAGCTGGCCTCCGTCGCGTGGTCTCCGGCCGGTGATCACATCGCCACCGGCCACAATCACCAGATCATCAACCTCTGGGCCCCGGCAACCGGTGACCTGACCCGCACGCTCGCCGGCCACATCGCGGCCCGCTCACTCACATTCCGGACCATGCCGGTCGCGTGGTCACCCGACGGGCGCCTTCTCGCGTCCGGCGGCGTCGACCGTACGGCGCGGATCTGGGACGTCTCGGCCGACGGCTGACCCGCTCAGGCGTGATCCCCGTACGGCCGTACGGGGAGGCGGCTCGACAGGTCGGCGCGTTCGCCGCTGGCGCTGATCCGGTCGTGGGCCTCGTCCCAGGTCGTACGGCCGGTGGCGAGCATGATCCAGGTCTTGGCGTCGGTCTCGATGACGTTGGGCGGTGTGCCGCGGGTGTGCCGGGGGCCCTCGACGCACTGGACGGCGGCGTACGGCGGCACGCGTACCTCGACCGAACGGCCGGGGAAGTCCGTCGCCAGCCGCTCCAGCAGGAGCCGCACGGTGACCCGCAGGGCGGTGCGGACGGGCTCCTCGCCGGCGTCGTAGGTGGCGAGCACGGCCGTGACCAGGGCGTCCTCCAGGCGAGCCTCGGGCGGCGGCGGCTCGTCGGTTCGGCCGAGGGCGTTGAGCTGGTCGTCGAGGGCGGCGCGCAGCCGCTCGGGTCTCAGTCGGGCCATGGCGGGACCGACGGTACCCGTTCCGCGGGCGCCGGCGGCCGGTCGTCGGATGTTCTTGCTGTGATCAGAGTGTTTATGGGACATTTTCGTGATTGCCGTGGCCTGTCACGGTCGCCGGCACCCCACCGGCCGCGAACCCCCCGATTCAAGGAGCCCCCATGCGGGTCCCCCGACGTTTCCTCCTCGGCCTCACGGCCGTCGCGTGCGCGTCCGTGCCGCTGTCCGGCGCGGTCGTCGCGCCTCGGGTCGCGGTCGCCATGGCGGCCGACAACGGCATCCGGGGCCAGTACATCGTCACGATGAAGCACTCGAGCCAGGTCTCGCGCGCGATCGCCTTCCCGACGGTCCACCGGTTCACGGACGGGTTCGCCGCCAAGCTCTCGGCGGCTCAGCTCGACCGGCTCCGGCGCGACCCTAACGTCGCCACGATCGAGCAGGATCAGGTCATGAAGATCTCCACGACGCAGAAGAGCCCGACATGGGGGCTGGACCGGATCGACGAGGCGAAGCTGCCGCTGTCGCACACCTACACCTACAAGCACACCGCCTCGAACGTGGACGCGTACGTGATCGACACCGGCATCGAGACGACGCTCAGCCAGTTCGGCGGCCGGGCGGACACGGTGTACGGCGACGAGGACTGCAACGGCCACGGCACGCACGTGGCCGGGATCATCGGGTCCACGTCGTACGGGGTGGCCAAGAGCGTACGGCTGCACGCGGTGCAGGTGCTCGGCTGCGACGGCTCGGGCAGCACGTCCGATGTCATCGCGGGCGTCGACTGGGTCCGTACGCACCACGCCGCCAAGTCGGTCGCCAACCTCTCGCTGGGCGGCGCGAAGTCGACCGCGCTGAACGACGCGGTCACGGCCCTGTCCAAGTCCGGCGTGTTCGTCGCGGTGGCGGCGGGCAACGACGGCGCCGACGCCTGCAAGAGCTCGCCGGCCGGCGCCGGGAGCGTGGAGGCCGCGGCGGCCAGCTCCTCCAGCGACACGCGCGCGTCGTTCAGCAACTACGGCTCCTGCGTGGACGTGTACGCGCCCGGCGTGAACATCAAGTCGACCTACCAGGGTGGCACCGCGTACCTGAGCGGCACGTCGATGGCGTCCCCGTTCGTGGCGGGCGTCGCGGCGCTGTACAAGTCGGCGTACGGGCAGGCGACGTTCGGCACGATCCAGAAGTGGATCACCGCGCACGCCAGCAACGGTGTGATCAAGAAGAACAAGTCCGGCACGCACAACCGGCTGCTCAACAAGAGCTCGCTCTAACCTGAACGAGAAAGGGCCGGTCGCCCCCGCGACCGGCCCCTCTCACCCCCGGATCAGGCGACGGGCACCATCTCGGGCTCGGCGGACGCCGGCGTACGGTGCCGGGCGCGCAGTGTGGCGAGGCTGAGCGGCGCGCCGACGAAGACGATCGCGGCGGCGATGAGCAGGGCCAGCTGGTAGCCGGACAGGAACGCGTGGATCGGCGTCGCGCCGCCCCGCAGTACGGCCGCCTGGCGGGAGGTGAGGATCGCGCCGACGATCGTGACGCCGAGCAGGCCGGAGACCTCGCGGGCGGCGTTCATGACGGCGGAGGCGGCGCCCGCGCGGCCCGGCGGCAGCACGCCGATGATCGCGTCGTTGAGCGGCATCATCGTGAAGCCGGAGCCGACGCCGAACGCCACGAACGCGGGCATCAGGTCCATGAAGTGGCCGTGCTCGCCGACGAACGTGACCATGACCAGCCCGGCCGCGTTCAGCGCCAGCCCGAGCGCCACCGTGACGTGCGTGCCGATCCGGCGCGCGAGCCCGCCCGCGACCGGGGCGATCGCGGCCATCATCAGTGCCATCGGGATGAACGCCGCGCCCGCCTCGGTCGGGGAGAAGCCCAGGACGTTCTGCAGGTACATCGCGGTGAAGAAGTAGACGCCCATCACGCCGAAGCCCCACAGGATCATCGCGCCGGTGCCGCCGCTGAAGGTGCGGATGCCGAAGAGGGACAGGTCGACCATGGGGTCCCCGGTACGCCTCTCGACGATGACGAAGGCGGCCCCCGCGACGGCGGCGACGGCGAACGCGCCGAGGATCAGGCCTGAGGTCCAGCCCTGGTTGTGCCCCTCGATCAGCGCGTACGTGACGGAGAACAGCGCGACCGCCGAGGCGATCAGGCCGGGCAGGTCGAGCCGGCGCCGTACGGCGTCCCGCGACTCCCGCATCGAGACCATCATGATCGCGACCGTGACGACGCCGACCGGCACGTTGATCAGGAAGATCCAGCCCCAGTCCCAGCGCTCGCTGACGAAGCCGCCGGTGAACGGGCCGAGCGCGAGGGCGAGCGCGCTGACCGCGCTCCAGACGCCGACCGCCCGGCTGCGCTCCTTCTCGTCCGGGAAGGTCGCGGAGATGATCGCCAGGGTCGAGGGGATGCTCGCGGCGGCGCCGAAGCCCTGGAGCACCCGGGCGACGATGAGCATCTCCTGGCTGGTCGCGAGCCCGGCGACCAGCGAGGCGACGGTGAAGACGGCGATCCCGCCGACGAAGAGCCGCCGTCGCCCGTACACGTCGGCCAGCCTGCCGCCGACCAGCATCAGCCCCGAGAAAACGAGGATGTAGCTGCTCACGATCCACTCCAGGCCGGAGATGGACAGGTGCAGGTCACGCTGGATCGACGGCAACGCGACGTTGACGACGTTGTTGTCCAGGAAGGTCATGAACGTTGCCAGCGCGACCCCGACCAGGGTCCACCAGCGTCGCGTGGAGGACATCCCCGCTCCTCTACATTGTTCTTATACGTCGTACATGTACTGCGTATAAGACCCTGTACGGCGTATAGTTGTCAAGTGGCCACTGGAGAGGAACGGGCTCGGCTGAGCCGGGAGACGGTCGTCGACGGGGCGATGGCGCTGACGGACGCGGAGGGCCTGGACGGCCTGACGATCAGGCGGCTCGCCCAGCACCTCGGCGTCACGCCGATGGCGCTGTACTGGCATTTCAAGAACAAGGACGAGCTGCTGGACGGGCTCGCCGACCGGCTGTGGTCGCTCGTCGACGCCTCGGTCGACGCGTCCGCGCCGTGGCCGTCACGCCTGCGGACGCTGATGAACTCGATGATCGAGGTGCTGCGGGCCCACCCGTACGCGGCGCCGCTCATGGTGACGACGCAGCCCGAGGCGGCGCAGCACTGCTTCGACATCATGGAGGCGGCGCTGAAGATCCTCGGCGACGCGGGCTTCACTCCGGCCGAGGGCGCGATCCTGTGCCGGCACGGGCTCCGTACGGTGACGACGCTGGTGGTCGGCGACCCGGGCCTCAAGCCGCAGCTGACGGAGGAGGAGGCCGAGGAACACCTCCGCCGCAAGCGGATCACCCTGGAGACGCTGTCGCCCTCGCGCTATCCCTGCCTGATCGCGGCCGCCGGCCCGCTCACCAAGATCGACGACCCGGAGGTCGAGTTCACCTTCGGCGTGGACCTGTTCGTCGCGGGCGTCGAGGCCCTGGCCGCCAGGCGTTAGACGAGGCCCTGGCCGCCGAGCCTCGGACCCACCTAAGGTGCTCAGGGTGGCTGACCTTGGAGAGTTGCCGGTCTTCGTCTATCACCCGGACCCTGTGGGAACGGGCTCGGTCAAGGTTTCGGAACAGACGTGCGCCAACTGCTCCCAGCGGCGTGGCTTCGTCTACACCGGGCCGGTCTACTGCGCGGATGAGGTCGAGGCGCTCTGCCCCTGGTGCATCGCCGACGGCAGCGCCGCCGAGCGGTTCGACGCCGTCTACTGCGACGTCTTCCCGCCGCCGGGGGTCGACGGCACGGTGGTGGACGCGATCGCCAGGCGCACTCCGGGCTTCAGCGGATGGCAGCAGGAGCAATGGCTGTTCCACTGCGGCGACGGCGCGGCGTTCCTCGGCCCGGCGGGCGCGCGTGAGCTGCGCGGAGACGAGTCGGCACTGTCGTCGTTGCGGGACGAACTCAGCACCCACCGCTGGACCGATGACCAGATCGACGGCTACCTGGACGCCCTCGACCGCACCGGCCAGCCCACGGCGTACCTCTTCGAGTGCCGCTCATGCGGCACCCACCTCGCGTACTCCGACTTCACCTAGACGCGCCGTGGTCACGAGCCGGTGAGATCGGCGACGATCAGGCGGGTGGCCTTGGCGATCAAGGACTCCTTGGGCGGGGTGCGGTAGCCGGATCGGTCGGACATGACGGCCAGCACGAGCGGCGCGGCGTGCGGCGGCCACACGATGGCGATGTCGTTGGCCCTCCCGTAGTCGCCGGTCCCGGTCTTGTCGGCCACCTTCCATCCCTGGGGAACGCCGGCGCGGATGCGGCCGGCGCCGTTGGTACTGCGTTCGAGCCAGTCGCTGATCAGGGCGCGCCTGTCGGTCGTCAGGGCGTCGCCGAGCACGAGTCCGCGGTAGTCGGCGGCGATCGCCCGTGGGGTGGTGGTGTCGCGCGGGTCGTGCGGGGGGATCCTGTTCAGCTTCGGCTCGTAGTCGTCCATGCGGCTGACGGTGTCGCCGAGTTCACGCAGGTAGGCGGTCAGTCCCGCGGGGCCGCCGACGTCGCGCATGAGCAGGTTGCCGGCCGTGCCGTCGCTGTGGCGGATGGCGGCGTCGCACAGTTGCCTGATGGTCATTCCGGTCGCGACGTGGTTCCGGGTGATCGGCGAGATGGAGTCGACGTCGGCCCTGGTGTAGGTGACGCGCTTGTTCAGGTGGCTGAGCGGGTTCCGGTGCAGGACCGCCGCCGCGGCGAGCGTCTTGAAGGTGGAGCAGAACGCGAAGCGCTCGTCGGCGCGGTAGGCCACGGCGGCGCCCGTACCGGTCGCCAGGGCGTACACGCCCAGACGGGTGTCGTGCTCGCGCTCGAGCGCCGCGAACCGCGAGAGGTCCGGTGACCTGGTGGCGCCGCGGCTCGGTGACGGGGATGGCGGCCTGGAGATCGCACGATGACCCGCGTCGCACCCCGTGAGCGGCAGAAGGGCGGCGGCCACCAGCAACGCGCGGCGGGACGGGGTGGGCCGCTCCCCGAGCGTACGGTCGTCTCGGCCAGCTTTGATATCGAAACTCATATTAGTGATCAATCAATTCACATATTGGACACAATCGGCAGGGCTCTGATCTTCTCTCACGCATGCGTACTGGCTCATCACGATTTCGTACGGCGTTCGGCGCCGCGGGGATCGCTCTGTCCACCCTCGTCGCCTTGGCCGGCTGCGGTGACGCGACCGCGCGGAAGGCGGTTCCGCGGAGCGCCACGGCATCGCTTCGCGCGCCCGCGACGTCGCCCGCCTCGTCCCAGGCGGAGGTCGGCCGGGAGCTGCACCGTCTCGAACAGCGGCACCACGGGCGGATCGGCGCGTACGCGATCGACACCGGGACGGGCCGGGTCCTGAGTTACCGGTCCGGCGAGCTGTTCCCGGAGGCCTCGACGTACAAGGCCATGGTGTGCGGGGCCGTGCTGCGCAAGGCGCGCGGGTCCGACCCGGGGCTGATGGACCGGGTCGTCCACTACACGCGCGACGACGTGGTGGACAACTCGCCCGTCACCGAACAGCACGTGGACACCGGCATGACCGTCGCCGACCTGTGCGACGCGGCGATCACCGTGAGCGACAACACGGCGGCCAACCTGCTGCTCAAGCAGATCGGCGGGCCGTCCGGGCTCACCGCGTTCTACCGTTCGCTCGGTGACCCGGTCAGCCGCCTCGACCGCTGGGAGACCGAGCTCAACATCTGGAGGCCCGGGGAGAAGCGCGACACCACCATGCCCTCGGTCTACGCCCGCGACCTGCGGGCGCTTACCCTGGGCGACGCGCTCGCGCCCGCCGACCGGACCCGCCTGACCGGCTGGATGAAGAAGACCACGACCGGGAACGCGCGCATCCGGGCCGGGCTGCCGAAGGGCTGGACCGTCGGCGACAAGACCGGGACCGGCTCGACGTACGGCGCCACGAACGACATCGCGGTCGCCTGGCCGCCGTCCGGCGCGCCGGTGGTCATGGTGATCCTCACCAATCGCCGGGCCGCGGACGGCGCCACCGACGACAAGGCCGTCTCCGAGACCGCGGCCATCCTCGCCCGCGGGCTCGGCAGGGCCGGCCAGAGCTGATTCGGATGCCGTCCGGCGGCACAGCCGTCGCGTCCCGTCCGCCCGGCCCGTGGCGGCCGGCCGGACGGGACGCCGCCGACCGCCAGGTGATCGCCGTCGTCGTGGCCGTTCAGGTCGCCGCGGCGCTCGGCTACTACGCGGTGATGGGGCACATCGTCGCCCATCTACGGAACGACACCGGCCTGCTCGCCGGGACGATCGGCTTGGTGCTCGGCACCCGGTTCCTCGTCCAGTCGGCGCTGCAGCCGCTGCTGGGCGCGCTGATCGACGTACTCGGGGCGCTGCGGACCGGGGCGTTCGCCTGCGCGCTCCGCGTCGCGAGCTTCGCGCTGCTGGCGACGGCGGACGGGCCGCTCGGCCTGTTCGGCGCGGCCTGCCTGCTCGGCGCGGGCGGCTCGCTGTACGTCCCGGCCGTGCAGGCGGTCATCGCCGGGACGTCCCCCGCACGCCGAGCGGGCGGCTTCGCCGCCTATCTGGTCGCCGGGCAGGTCACGGCCGTGGTGGCCCCGCTCGCAGGGCTCGCCGTACTGAAAGGCGGCGGCTTCGGGCCTCTCGCCGTGGTCGGCGCGCTGTGCTGGGCGATCGCCGGTGGCCTGTTCCTCTGGCTCCACCTGCGCCGGCGCGGGGTGGATCGGGTCGTCTCTCGTCGTGGAGCCGGTACGGCGACGCTCCGGGGCGTGGCCACCGTCGTTCGCGACCGGGTGTTCCTCCGGTTCGCCGGGGTGACCGCCGGCAGCCTCCTGCTCGCCGGAGAGACGACGACGGTCGTGCCCCTGAGGGGCTTCGGGTCGGCGTGGACGACCGTGTTCTTCTGCGCCGCCGCCTTGGCCACGGCCGTGGTGCAGCCGTGGTGCGCGGCCGGGAGCCGCGCCGACCGCCCGCGCGTGCTCCAGGTGGGCCTGCTGATGATGGGCGCGTGCTACCTGACGCTCCTTCCCCTGGACGGGGACGGCAGCGTGCCCCAGATCACCGGCCTGGTGGCGGCCGCCGCGCTGGCCGGAGCCGGGCAGGGCCTCATGCAGTCCTCGGTCTTCCAGTCCATCGCCCGGTACGCCCCGGCCGAAAGGGTCGGCGCCTACCTGGGGGTGTCGTCGTTCATCTCCGGCATGGTGGTGTTCGCGGGCGATCCCGTGGTCGGAGCGCTCTTCGACGCCGGGCCCGTGGGGACGACCGCCGCGCTGGCCGCCCTCACCCTCCTCGGGCCGGTGTCGGCGGCTGCCTGCGCCCGTCGCCTTGAATAAGGAATCGGCTATCGATCTTTGGTAATACCGGAAACGATATGATTGCGGGCCGTGAACCTGGTGGGGCATCTGACCTGCTTCGTCGTCGTCGCCGAAGAACTCCACTTCGGCCGCGCGGCGGAGCGTCTCGGGATCGCCCAGCCGCCGTTGAGCCAGCGGATCCAGCGGCTGGAGAAAGAGCTCGGCGTGCGGCTCTTCGACCGGTCGAGCCGGAAGGTGGAGCTCACCGCGCCGGGGCGGCTCCTGCTGGAGGAGGCCCGTGAGATCCTCGTCCGCGTGGACCGCGTCTACTCCGTCGCCGAGCGGGCGCGCCTGGGTAAGGTCGGCGCGGTACGCGCGGGCCTGCCGAGCGATCTGGGCGGGCCGATCGTCGCCGCGCTGATCGCCGCGTTCCGCGAGCGCCGCCCGGACCTGCGCCTCGAACTCCGCGAGACCGGGACGGCCGAGCAGATCAGCGCGCTGGCCGAGGGCGCGCTCGACGCCGGCATCGTCCGGCACCCATGCGACACCCGCGACCTGGAGATCGGCCCGATGCTGGGCCAGCCGGTCGGCGTGCTGCTGCCCGCGCATTCGCCTCTCGCCGCCTCCGCCGAGGTGCACCTCGCCGACCTGTCCGGGCAGGACCTGGCCGTCTTCCCGCGCGACGAGGCGCCCGGGACGCATGATGAGTTGCTGGCGACCTGCCGCCGCCACGGGTACGCGCCGCCCGCCGTCCACCAGGCGCGGCATCCGCAGTTCGCGCTGGGTCTCGTCCTGGCCGGGACGGCCGTTGCGCTGGTCCCGCGCACCGAGGACACCGGCGGGGCGACCTGGCGTCCGTTGCTCGGCGAACCGCTCATCTGGCGTACGTCGTGCGTGTGGCGGCAGTCCCGCGACCCCGACCAGGCCGGCGCCATCGCCGACTTCACCACCGTCGCGACCGCCGTACTGCGCCGCGAGGCGGCCATGACCCCGCTCGACGCCGCGCCGGCCCGCCGCGTCGTCCAGCGCCCTGCCTCGGGGTTCCTCGCATGAGCGAGGGAGGTGGCATGACCGGGCGAAGCGACGGAATCGAAGACACGCCCCTGCGGTCACCCTCCCCGACGAAGGAGGGCTCATGACCACGCCTGACGCGGACGTGCACGCGCGGATCGAGGCGGCCTTCCGCGACGCCGGGGTGACCGGGTACCTGCACGCCACCGACATCGACAACGGACGGCAGGTCGCGGTCCGGGCCGACGAGCCCGTCGTGCTCGCCTCCGTCTTCAAGGTCCCGCTGCTGGTCGCCTTCCACCGTCAGGCCGCCGACGGCCTGCTCGACCCGACCGAGCCCGTCACGCTGCGCGCCGATGACCGCACGTCGGGGCCGACCGGCGTGTCCGTACTGCTGGACGAGGTCCGCATGTCCCTGCGCGACCTCGCCTGCCTCATGATCACCGTGAGCGACAACACCGCCGCCGACGTGGTGCTGGACCGCGTCGGCCTGGACGCGGTCAACACGACCACCGCCGCCCTCGGCCTGCCCACCACCATGGTGGACGGCGGCGGCCGCCACCTGCTCGACACGATCTTCGTCGACGCCGAGGCGACGACGTTCAGCGAGGTCTGGGCCCGGCTGGACGAGCCCGGCATGATCGGCCGCCTGCGCGCCCTCGACCCGCTCCGCACCAGCCACAGCACCCCTCGCGAGATGACCCGGCTCCTCGGCCTGATCTGGCGCGACGAGGCCGCCCCGCCCGCCGAGTGCGCGGCCATGCGCCGCCTCCTCGCACTCCAGGTGTGGCCACACCGCCTGTCGTCCGGCTTCCCGTACGACGACGTGGTCGTCAGCGGCAAGACCGGAACGTTGCTGACGATCCGCAACGAGGTCGGCGTGGTCGAATACCCCGACGGCGGCCGCTACGCCGTAGCCGTCTTCACCCGCTCCCTCCTGCCGATCGCCGTCCTCCCCCAGGCCGACGCCGTCATCGGCACCACCGCCCGCCTCGCCGTGGAATCACTCCGCCGCAGCTACAGAGGTTGAACGGCTGGGGTCTGATCATGGTGTGCGGCGTGTCGGCGTGATCTTGGCTGCCAAGTGATTTATGCCGGGGTCATGAGGTATCCCGATGGTGGCGGTCTGTCCGCTTCGGGACGGACCAGACGGGAGAAGGTGCGGCTGCGAGCCGCGCGGATGTTTGAGCAAGGGATCAAGCCGGTGCAGCTGGCCCGAGCGTTGCGGGTCAGTACGAAATCGGCCTACCAGTGGCGGCGGAGATGGCGGGCTGGCGGCGAGACAGCGCTGGCGTCGAAGGGCCGGGCGGGTCGGCCTGGCGACTCAAACCAGCCCAGCTGGACCGACCGGCCGCAGCGCTGGATGAGGGTCCGGCCGCGCACGGGTGGGACCAGGATCAGCGCTGGACTCTGGCCCGTATCACCACCCTCATCGGGCGGATGTTCCACGTCCCGGGGCCATGTGTTCTACCGGCTGCGTATCCACCGCGGCCGCAAAGGCGAACGCCGCAGTTTCTCCGAAGCCGACTACGCCGCCGAGATCACCGCCGCCCACCAGCGACTACACGGCCCGATTATCCTGATCTGGGACAACCTCAACACCCACATCAGCGCGCGGAGGCGTGCCTTCATCGATGCGCACGCCGGGTGGCTGACGGTGGTGCGCCTGCCCGCCTATGCTCCCGATCTCAACCCCGTCGAAGGCGTGTGGGCCCAGATGAAGAACGGCCTGGGCAACCTATCCGCCGGCACCGTCGACCAACTCGCCGCCACCGTCAAGAACCGACTCAAACGAATCCAGTACCGACCCGAACTCATCGACGGTTTCCTCGCCCAAACCGGACTCACCCTCGAATCAGAACCCCCATAGGCCAACCCCCCAACCTTTCAACCTCTGTAAGAGCACACCACAGCCTCCACCGATCCCGGAGTGCTTCAATTTAGAGATGCCATTACTTGTCCTCGCTGGACTGTCATGGGAGGGGACCGCACCTGCGGGTGCTCTCTTATGAGCAGTCGTAGCAATCTGAACTGTGGATTCGATGGGTAACAGACGTTTTCCGAACATCCGTGCTCGGCATCGGTGGTCATGGATGACCGGCGTCCTCGTGGTGCTGGTCGGCGTGGTCACAGGGGTCGTCGTGTTGCGCATGGACGACGGGATGGAGGGACCCTACGGGCAGTTTCCAGGTCCGCTCGCGACAAGACCACCCGAGAAGACGCCCCACCCCGTTGCCTCCGCGTCCTGGATCGAGGTTCCTGACTGGTCCTCGTATGGCGTGCTGGTATACGGCGGGCTCGCGATGGGATCCGCAGGGCCGGAAACGGCCCCTAGTGACCTGTACGCGATCAGCATCGCCTCCGGAAGGGTTTACTGGCATTTCGACAAGCCGTCCAGGCCTCTGACCCTGGACAGGGCGACGGGTGGCTTGATCGCCGGCACCGGACACGACATCGTGGCGATCAACGCGAAAAGCGGACAGGTCCGCTGGTCGTCGTCACCTGGTATCGGTGACGTCACGCAGGCGGTGTCGGCAGGCGATCGCGGCCTGCTCGTTTTCAGCGACGATGCCGTCGCCGGTGTCGATCCCGCCTCGGGACGTACACGGTGGACGGCCCGTCTCTCGCGCGAATGCCAGAGGGCGGCGGCCTTCGAGCGGCCGGTCGTCGTCGACGGTACCGCCGCATTCCTCTGCGGCATCCACTGGGTCGAACGCCAAAACCTGCGGCGACACGTTTCCGAACGGGTCGGCGGTCAACTGACCGCGTTCGACGTCGCGACCGGACGTCGCTGGACCGTTAAAGCCGGGCAACTGCTACCAAACGGGGAACTGTTCCTGGGGCAGGGCCCTCAAGAACGGCTTTCCGTCATCGTCAGGGCCTCCGGCGACGACGGGCGCGGGATTCTCGTGATGCTGGACCCCATGACAGGGGCAGTCCGCGCTCGCCGAGACACTCCGTACGTCCTGAACCCGGTCTTCGCCGACGGAGTCCAGATCGGCAGGTGCCCGGTCGGCGGGGGCAAGGTGGTTGTCTGTGGCAGCGACCCGCACAGGGGACGCCGACTCTGGACAGACACTCCACAACAGTTGGTCTTGCCCAGGAACTCCGCAATAGAGACGGCCATTACTGTCACCAACGGCCGCGCCTACGTCCTGATGAACGAGGACGTCGCCCTGTCGGGCACCGAGGACGCCACCCAATGGTTGGTCGTCCTCGACGTCCGAACCGGCGCTCGCCTGGCACAGTGGCAGCTCGAGAAGGGTGCCCCACTCCGCTTCTCCGGTCCGGCACCCATCACAGACGGCGTCATCAACCTGGACACCTTCCCAGACGATGGCAGCACCGGCACCGATGTCGCCTCGTTCCTGTACGCGGAAAGCCCAGCAGCCGCAAAGCCCCGGTCCCTCTTCCCAGCCCCCTCCAGATTCGACCTAATATCGGACACTCTGAAGAGCGTTCTGACCTGAGCCCACAGGCCCCCGGATAGTCACCGTCCGCCGTCAGGGTTGTCGTCAAAGACTCGGAAGCGATAAGGCTACCGGACCTTTATCCCCTAGCGGTTTCCCCCTTGACCTCCCGATTCTTTAGAGTGACTCTTACCGAAGAGGGGACCAAATCTGGACGGGAGGCAGAGGCAATGGGGCTAAGATTCATTGGGATCGATCCGGCAACGAACGGTGGAAACTGCCCATCCGTATGGGTAGATGAGGAGACCGGCGACTTCCTCTTCCAAGGGTGGGAGATTTCTTAGGCCGCCACACTGTCCGAGGTCTCGAACCGCAGCCCGTCCAATTGCTCGGCGAGTTGATGGGCAGTTCCGCAGTGGCCGCCGAATCGGCGAGCGCGCTCACCCTCGCCGAGTTGTGCGGTCATCTGCCGCTCGCCCTTCGGATCGTGGCCGAGCGTGCCGTCAACCGTCCGCGGCTGTCGTTGGCGGAGCTGGTCGAGGAACTCGTGGGCGAGCAGCACCGGCTCGACGCGATGGCCTCGGCGGAAGACGAACTCAGCGACACCCGCCGTCTTCTCGTGGTCGTACCACGCGTTGTCCCCCGAACTGCGCACGACGTTCCGCCTGCTCGGCATGCATGAGGGCCCGGACATCGGCGTGGCGGCCGCGGCCGCTCTGACCGGGAACGACGTGGCGATCACCAAACGGCACCTTCAGGCTCTCGCCGACGCGCACCTGCTCCAGGAGAAGTCAACGAACCGCTTTCACCTGCATGACCTGGTTCGGGCCTACGCGCTCGAACGCGCCGGCGCGGAAGAGAGCCAGGAGGCCCGGATCAAGGCCGTGCGACGGCTCCTGACCTGGTATCTGCTGACCGGGGACGCGGGCCGCCGCGCCATCCTGCCGTACTCCGCGTCCTTCCCGCTCGTCCCGGCGGGCGGTATATCCGTGATCGACGAGTTCGAGACCGGTCCGGCGGCGATGCGCTGGTTCGACACCGAGCGGCTGAACCTCCATGCGGCCCTGCGGCAGGCTTCCGAACTGGCCCAACTCGACATCGTCTGGAAGCTGGCCATCGCCGTCAGCAGCTACCTGGAACTCAGCTCTTATTGGGCGGAATGGGAGCAGACCGTCGCCCTGGGGCTCGACGCGGCACAGACGCTCGGCGACCGTCTCGGCGAAGCCGCGAGCCTGTCCATCCTCGGTGACGCCGCCTGGCGCGGCGGCCGACCCGATGAGGCGATCGAAAGGTACGAACGGACCGCCGAGATAGCGCACGAGATCAGTGTCCATTGGCTGAGGGTTTCGGCCTGCGTGGCCAGGGCCTCGTCCATGAGGAGCGCGGGCACCACGACACCGCCGCCCGGCTCTTCGAATCGGCGCTCCAGGTCTTCCGCGCGGGCGGGTTCCGCCGTGGTGAGGGCATGTCGCTTCTCAGCCTGGGCAAGTGCGCCCGGGCACTCGGCGACCCGCCCACCGCGCTGGCCCGCGGCGCCGCCGCGGTGGAGATCTTCGAAGAGATCGGTGACACGTGGACCGTCGCCTGGGGGAGCACCGATCTGGCGGCGAGCCACATCGCCGCGGGACAGCTCACCGAGGCACAGGACGCGCTGCGTACGGCGGTCGAGATCTTCGACGACTTCGGCGACCGCCGGTGCCAGGCCGAGTCGCTCACGCTGCTCGGTGAGGTCCTGCGCGACTCCGGCGACCCGCGAGCGGCCCGCGACTGCTGGCGTCAGGCGGCGGAACTCTATGAGTCCCTCGCCGATCCGCGGGCGGCCGAGGCGCGCGCACTCCTGGACGCCTCGGACGGCTAAGGGGCCGACCCGGCCTGCCGTCAGTGCGCAGGAGACGGCTCAGACGACCACGACTCGGCGTCCGCGCGTGTGGCCGGCTTGGCTGTCGATGTGCGCTTCCGCGGCCTCGGCGAGCGTGTATGTCTTCTCGACCGGGATGTGGAGTCTTCCGCGCGAGATGAGGGTGACGGCCTCGGCGAGGGCCTCCGGCATGTTCCCGGCCACGCCAGAGAATCGGACGCCGAGATCCGGTGCGCCGAGATCGGCGATGGAGATCACCTTCTGCGGATCACCGGTCAGCTCGACGAGTTCGCGGATCACACCCGAGCCGGCCAGGTCGAGAGCCGCGTCGACGTGGCCGAGCTGCCGCACTCGGTCGGCCCAGCCCTCGCCGTACGTCGTGGCGACGGCGCCCAGGCTGCGCAGATAGTCCTGGTTCGCCGCCCCAGCGGTGCCGATCACCGTGATGCCGCGGTCGCGGGCGATCTGCAGCACCGCTGATCCGACGCCCCCGGACGCGCCGCTGACCAGCAGCGTCTGCCCGGGCCGCACGCCGACCTGGCGGATGATGCGCAGCGCGGTCTCCACCACGGAGGGGTACCCGGCCGCCTCTTCGAACGTCAGACCCTCGGGCATCCGGGCCCAGGCCGACAGGACGGCGAACTCGGCGTAGGTGTTCGAACCCTCGCCGAACACGTGGTCGCCGACCTCGACCCCTTCGACGCCCTCGCCGACCTCGTCAACCACCCCGGAGGCGTCCTGCCCGACTCCGGCGGGCAGCTCGATCGGGTGGACCTTCTGGAACTGGCCTTCACGGATCCTCCAGTCGACGGGGTTCACGCCCGCCGCCCGTACGGCGATGCGTACCTGACCGGGGCCTGCGTGGGGCTCCTCGGCGTCCAGAAGTCGCAGAACGTCCGGACCGCCGAACTCGGCGAAGCTCACTCTCTTCATGCGGGCGACCGTAGCACTAACCGTTAGGTTTTTGAAACCGTTACGACTTTGTACCTGCTAGCGTTGGCGCATGACCGTGCCGCCCGGGCGCCGTGAGCGTAAGAAGGCCGCGACCCGCCAGAAGATCGCTGACGCCGCCCTGCGGCTCTTCCTCGAACGCGGGTACGACGCGGTGGGCATCCGTGACGTGGCCGCCGAGGCCGACGTGGCCGTCACCACGCTCTTCTCCCACTTCGCCTCGAAAGAGGCCCTGGTGTTCGAGCAGGACCAGGACTTCGAGCAACGCCTCACACGGGCGGTCACCGACCGGGCGCCGGACGAGCCGCTCGTTCCTGCGCTGCGCCGCGAGATCCAGGCCTTGGTGCGCCACTGCACGGCGGACAGTGCCGCCCCGATCTGGCGCATGATCGACGAATCACCGGACCTGCGGGAGTACGAGGAGTCGATGAGGCTGCGCCACGCGGAGTCGCTGGCAACGGCCATCGCCGCCGATCTCGACCTGCCACCGGCCACGACGGCCTGCCGGACGATCGCAAGATTCGCGATCGACGCCTACTCCCTGGCCCGCGAGGCAACCGACCCAGAGGCCGCGGTGAACGAGATCTTCCAAATGATCGAGGCGGCCTGGAAGGCCGCCCACCCGTCTCTTCTGTCAGCCGAACCAGAGCCCACCCCCACCGCCAAGAGCAGCTAGCGCAGCCCACCGGCCCTCGTCATGCACGCCGGCCTCGGCGGCTCCGGCAGTGATCTGCCCGGCCACATCCTTCAGCGCCATGTTCGGGACCATCGCGTGCTCGGCCAGCGGCGACGAATGAGCGACACCGCCCGAACCCGCTGCTGACGCCGTCGAATCGTGCTCGCTGTGTGCCGTCCGATTGATCGGCCGATGTGATAATCGGCGCATGGAGCTGCGCCAGTTGGAGTGCTTCGTCGCCGTCGTGGAGGAGTCCAGCTTCACCCGGGCCGCGGCTCGGCTGCACGTTGTCCAGTCCGCGGTGTCGGCGACGATCGCATCCCTGGAACGGGAGTTGGAGACACCGCTCCTGCTGCGCACCACCCGGCAGATCGCGCTCACCGACGCCGGGCTGCAACTGCTGCCGAAGGCGCGGGCGACCCTCGAGGCCGCCCGGGACGCGCGTGACGCGGTTCACCAGGTCACCGGTGGCATCCGCGGCACGCTGCGCATCGGGACGATGAGTTCACTCGGGCTGATCGACCTGCCCGCCCTGTTGGGACAGTTCCACCACGAATACCCCGCCGTGTCCATCCACCTCGCGATCGTCGGCACCGGATCGCCAGGACTCGTGGCGGCGTTGGCCGAGGGCCGGCTCGATCTGGCGTTCGTCTCGATGCCCGGCCACCAACCGGCCGGTGTGCGCGTCCGGGATCTCACATCCATCCCGTTGGATCTCGTCGTCCCGCGAGATCATCCACTCGCGGGGCGGAGCGAGGTGGCGATCACCGAACTGGCCGACGAGTCCTTCATCGACTTTCCGCTCGGGTACGGCAACCGCACCGTGACCGATCGAGCGTTCGACGCCGCCGGACTCACGCACCACGTCACGATCGAGATCACCGACATCACCGCCGGCACCGACTTCGTCCGCCACCGCTTCGGCGTCGCCCTGCTCCCGCGCACGGTCCTGCTGCCCGACGAGGACCTGGCCGTGCTCCGCGTCACCGGCGCCGACCTCGACTGGCCCATCTCATTGGCCACGGCCACCGGCCGTACCCCCGGGGCCGCTGCCCGAGCGTTCGAGCAGTATGTCGAGCGATACGTGGCGTAGAACTGCTGAAGTATCGACTTATCTCCGGTTCCGATCGGAGTTATCGAAAACCGTCGTTGGACATTGTGCGGCGTCCCGATAAAACTTGAAATATGAAAGTTGGTGACGATGCGCTGGGCGGGCGCCTGCCATTGGCCGACCCGTCGACATTGACGCACACACAGCAAGAACTCTTCGATTCAGTGATGGCAAACCAGTTGCCATGGGCGAATGACGCCGGATTTCGGATCAGAACCGACGGCGGGCGACTCATCGGCCCGTTCAACACTTTCCTGCGCCACCCGGAGATCGCGTTGCCGTTCCTCGGATTCGCAGCCGCGGAATCGGACCACACCTCACTGCCGGACCGGGTGCGCGAGGTCGTGATCGTCGCCGTCGGTGCAGCGTGGGGAGCCGGTGCCCAATACGAGCTGTACGCACACAAGATCCTGGCCTGCCGGCTCGGTCTCTCGCCGGAAGTCATCAAGGCCCTCGGTGAAGGTGATGTGCCGGACGATCTGAGCGACGACGAGAAGCTCGCGGTACGTGTCGCGCGGCAACTGCTCATCGAACACCGTCTCGACGACGATCTCTACCATGCGGCCGAGGAGGCATTCGGCCAGCAGGGCCTGTATGACATCGGCGCGGTCATGGGTCAGTACCAAACGGTGTGCACCCTGCTGACCATGTTCCAGGTACCTGCCCCCGAATAGCCGACATCCGCTTACGACATCACGGCGACCGTAATTCTCGGTGCCGCCTTCCTACCATCTGAGGAGAATCCAAGTGACGATTGACAACAAGCCGAGGCTGACGACGATCGCGACACTGCCGGAGCACTATTTCCTGGAGAACATCGCCGTCCGTGCCGACGGTTCGATGCTGGTGACCGCTCTCAACCGCAAGGAACTGTGGTGGGTGCCCGCGCCGGCCAAGGACGCGACCATCGGTGCGGTCCTCGTAGACAGGCTCGAGGGCCTGCCGATGAGCATCGTCGAGGCCGAGCCTGACGTGTTCTACGTCTCTTCCATGGCCCCGGCTGCGCTGGATCGTTTCGACCTGCGCGGCTGGACTCCCGGTGCACCGGTGAACCGGACCCGGGTGCTGACCTTCGAATCGCACGCGGCGGGCCTGAACGGCAGCTGCCTGCTGGCTCCAGGCGTGATCCTGATCGCCGACTGTGCGGCCGGCCTGATCTGGCGGGTCGACCTGACCGAGGACGGTCTTGCCGGGACCGCCAAGGTCTGGCTGCGGCACGACTCCATGACACCGGGCACAGATCCGGAGCGGGCCGTCCACCTGACGCAGACCTTCTCCATCCCCTACCCGGGCGTCAACGGCGTCCGCGCAGCCGAGCAGTCCGACCACGTGTACTACACCGGCTCGTGGGAGCAGACCTTCATGCGCGTGGCCGTCGATCCGGTGACCCACGAGCGGGTGGGTGAACCGGAGGTGGTCGCGAAGGGCATCCATGCGGTCGACGACTTCTGCATGGACGAGAACGCCGGCGTCGCCTACATCACGACCCACATCGACAACACCCTGCACCGCGTCCCGCTGGACCCGGCGGCCTCGGCCACGGAGGCCACCATTGTGGCCGGCGACCCGATCGACCACCGGTTCCTCGGACCGTCCAGCGCCGCATGGGGCCGCGGTGCCGGTGACTACGGTCGCGTCGCCTACGTCACCACGGACGGCGGGCACACGCCGCCGAACCCTGCCGGGATCATCAAGCCCGCCTCAGTCGTGCGGGTCGAATTCTGAGCGACCGACCTTCCTGATCACTCAACCGACGTACGCGCACACCGGCTCTGCCACCCGATGGCCTCCCTGTCATCAGCGATCTGGTCGCTAAGGAGATTGAGGCCGGCAAACCCCACCATCACGGACGCCGACCGGCGTGTCACCAGACCCGGTGAACGTATGTGGTCACCGCACTAGGGGCCGACGCGGAAACGCCCAGCTGCCGCACAACGGGAGCCGGGCGTTTTCGCACGTCAGATCAGTCGCGTTCTTTCTCTGCGACGGCGACCTCGACGCATTCGGTACCGGAGCCGCCCGATCGGCTGGACTTACGCCACGTGGTTGTTACGACGCCCATCGCTCCTCCGCTGTCCGTTTGATCAAGTCCTTGGACATGTTCACCGGCAGCGCGTCGGCCAGGATCGTCTCCCACAGCTCACCGACTCCTGCCAGGTCCTGGGGCGAGACGGTCACCAAGCCGTGGACCGGGGTTTCCATTAAGCACGCGCTGCCATCCGTCAGGGTAGCGAGCACGAACGGTGCATGCCTCCCAAGGTTCGCATTGTTCGGCAGAATCTGGATCTTGACGCAGGAGGGTGAGATCTCGGCAAGGCGCATGAGCTGTTCGTACATGGCCTTCGGGCCACCGATATCTCGCCACAACACGACCTCATCGAGTACGACATGAAGGGCCGGAGGTTCAGGTCGATCGAGTATCGCTTGCCGCTTCAGTCGTGCGGCCGTCTCTGCCTCGTCTCGGCCTAGAAGAGCCGACGCGTACGCCTCCGTCTGGAGCAGGCTGTAGACCACGTTCGACTGATACGTCTTCAGACTCTCCGCACCCTCTTCGTAGGTAATCCATTTGAGCAGCCATGACGGGAAGACAGCGCCCTTCCGGTAGTCGAGGATTCGGGTCAGCGCACCGCCGGTGTCGAGTTCCTCGTCGCAGGCCTCGGCGAACTCAGGCGTGGCCGGGATCTGGCCGGTTTCGATCTGGCTGATGAGTGAGGTCGAATAGTTGATCTTTGCTGCCAGCTCCGCCTGCGTCAATCCGGCCGCCTGGCGGTAGTGCTTGAGCTCACGACCCCATATAGCCATCGGCGTGTATTCCATCGTGATTCGCCTCCATATGTCCGTCTTCAGGGACCTTCAATGCCCAGGAGATCCAAGAGCAACGCTCGTGGCTTGGCAGTGCTTAATGCCATCAGGCTAAGGCAAAGCTGCAATTCTCGTGGTCGTGACCGATGAGAATGCGGACGAACTAATCGAGCGACTTGCCGAGGCATGCGAGCGGGTCGGGCTGAGGACGACCGTCGTCGAGCCGTCCACTCGTATCAAGATTCACGCGCCTGGCCATAACGAGTACTTCAATGAGGTGATCACGCTTCGGCCGGACCGGGAAGAGGTGCTCACCTGGTACTGGTCGTGGGACATGCCGATCTGTCCCGCACACCAGATCAAGACGGCCGTGGCCGTGATTCGCAAGGTTGTCGCGTGATGCCCGAGGAGCTGGCGCCGGTCGCCGCGCTCTGCCGGGAGTCGGCGAAAATCGGCATGAGCGTCGGAATGATTGACGCGCGGCCGGCGGCGGTGATTCGCGCGAGGACGCGACCGTCAGAATGGATCACGGTCGGTGTCGCGGGCGAGTTGTTCGAATGGCGCGGCGACGGAAATCGGCATTCCGTTCGCGATCCGGCCGGGGCGGCGGTGCGCATTCTGGAGCAGATTTCCTCGTGAACGACGATGATCTGCTCCGGCCCCGAGAGGTGGCCGAGATGCTCTGCGTAAGTGCGGCGACCGTCGGCGCGTTGGCCCGTACCGGAGTACTCAAGCCCGCCGCGCGTACGCCGGGCGGGCAGCGCAGGTTCCGGCGCGCCGATGTCCTCGAGCTCCACCGGGTATCCGACGCCCCCGAGGAACAGGACGTCGTACGTCTCTACGCGCAGGGCTGGCCGATTCGCCGGGTCGCCGCGGAGTTCGGCCTCGGCTACGGCAGGACGCGCCGGATCCTGCTCAAGCACGCCGCGCTGAGGGCGCGCCGAACGTACGGCCCGTAGCCGCCGGCAGGGGAGCCCACCAAGCGCCACCTCAGACAAGCGATCTATTTCGAAATGTTTCGATGCGCTGCGGATCCGAGCCATGCCTTGTCTTTCATTCACGTTTCATGCAGGCCGCCGGTCAGCCCACGGCATGCCTGGCAGGTCAAGGGTGCTCCACAGTGGACAGTCATCAGCAAGAGCGAAAGGTTTCGAAATGTATCGTTGACGCTGCCTCTGATCGAGCGCACACTCGGCCCAGCGATCGGTACTTCTCGCCGCGAGAAAGCCGCCGCCGGCGGTTGTCGCGGCGGGTTCACCGGCCTGGCTCCCCGCCAGCGTTCACGAGGAGGAAGCACGCATGAACGACAGTCGCGCCTACCCGAAGGGCCGCAGACGCGGCAGTATCCGGCTGCTCATCAACGCGGTCTGCGCCGTCGCGCTGGTCGTGGTCGCGGCGCTCATGCCCGGCACGGCCAACGCCGCCACGGTCATCTCCACGAACCAGACCGGCACCAACAACGGCTACTTCTACTCGTTCTGGACCGACGGCGGCGGGTCGAGCTCCATGACCCTCGGATCCGGCGGCAATTACAGCACCTCGTGGAGCAACGTCGGGAACTTCGTCGCCGGGAAGGGCTGGAACCCCGGCGCCCGCAGGACCGTGAACTACTCGGGCAGCTTCAACCCGTCCGGCAACGCCTACCTGTCCCTCTACGGATGGACGACGAACCCGCTCGTGGAGTACTACATCGTCGACAACTGGGGCACCTACCGGCCCACGGGCACGTACAAGGGCACGGTGACCACCGACGGCGGCACGTACGACATCTACGAGACGACCCGGTACAACGCCCCCTCCATCATCGGCACCGCGACCTTCAACCAGTACTGGAGCGTCCGGCAGTCCAAGAGGACGGGCGGGACCATCACCACCGGCAACCACTTCGACGCGTGGGCCCGCTACGGAATGAACCTGGGCACCTTCAACTACCAGATCCTCGCGACTGAGGGATACCAGAGCAGCGGAAACTCCAACATCACGCTGGACTCCTCCTCCGGAGGCGGCGGTGGCGGCGGTGGCGGTGGCACCGGCGGCGGCTGCACCGCGACCCTGTCCGCGGGCCAGCAGTGGAGCGACCGCTACAACCTCAACGTCTCCGTCTCCGGCTCCAGCAACTGGACCGTCACGATGAACGTCCCGTCCCCCGAGAAGATCATCGCCACCTGGAACATCAGTCCCACCTGGGACTCCAGCGGCCAGGTGATGACCGCCAAACCCAACGGCAACGGCAACAACTGGGGCGTCACCCTCCAGACCAACGGCACCTGGACCTGGCCCACCGTCTCCTGCAGCGCGAGCTGACCGCGAAACACCGCGCCCGGAAGGAGTCACCTGGCATGCGCACCGAACGACATCCGCGAAAACGCTCCCTGGTCGCGGCGCTGGTCGTCGCCGCGATGGCCGTGGCGAACATGGTCGTCTCAGCCCTGTACGCGACCCCGTCGCACGCCGCCACCTGCAACGGGTACGTCGGGCTCACCTTCGACGACGGCCCGTCCAACGACCACACCCCGGCCCTGCTCAACGCGCTCCGGCAGAACGGGCTGCGGGCCACGATGTTCAACGAGGGCCAGTACGCCGCCGCCTACCCGGCCCAGGTCCAGGCCGAGGTCAACGCCGGCATGTGGGTCGGCAACCACAGCTACACCCACCCGCACCTGATCCAGGAGACGCAGGCGCAGATCGACTCGGAGGTCTCCCGGACCCAGCAGGCCATCGCCGGCGCGGGCGGCGGCACGCCGAAGCTGTTCCGCCCGCCGTACGGTGAGACCAACGGGACACTGCAGTCGGTCGAGGCCAAGTACGGCCTGACCCAGATCATCTGGGACGTCGACTCACAGGACTGGAACGGCGCCGGCGTCGACGCGATCGTGCAGGCCAACGCACGGCTCACCAACGGCCAGATCATCCTCATGCACGAATGGCCCGCCAACACGCTCGCCGCGATCCCGCGCATCGCGCAGACGCTCGCCAGTCGCGGCCTGTGCGCCGGGATGATCTCCCCGCAGACCGGCCGCGCCGTGGCCCCCGACGGGGGCGGAGGCGGAGGCGGTGGAGGCGGCGGTGCCTGCACCGCGACGCTGTCGGCCGGCCAGCAGTGGAGCGACCGCTACAACCTCAACGTCGCCGTCTCCGGCTCCACCAGCTGGACCGTCACGATGAACGTCCCATCTCCCGAGAAGATCATCGCCACCTGGAACATCAGTCCCACCTGGGACTCCAGCGGCCAGCTGATGACCGCCAAACCCAACGGCAACGGCAACAACTGGGGCGTCACCCTCCAGACCAACGGCACCTGGACCTGGCCCACGGTCTCCTGCAGAGCGGGCTGACCCGCGAATCACCGCCTGAGGGCCGCCCCACGGGGCGGCCCTCCTCGCACGAAGGCGAGAATGCTCCTCAGGTCGTCGGCCTCACAATCCGGTGCGCCGTTTCGTCGAACCGGTGAGGGCAGATGCGACCGAGGGAGTCAGCGGCACCATGAGCACCCCATCCGGACCGGAACACGACCGGCCCGACCCGAGCCTGACCGCGATCATGAGCGAGCGGCGGCAGCTGATCAACCTCGCGTACCGGCTCCTCGGATCCCTGGCCGAGGCCGAGGACGCGGTGCAGGAGACGTACGCCCGCTGGTACGCCATGTCCCGGCAGCAGCAGGACGCCATCGAATCCCCCGGCGCCTGGCTGACCAGAGTCGCCGGCCGCGTCTGCCTCGACCTGCTCGGCTCGGCACGGGCCCGGCGGGAGAGGTACGTGGGCGAGTGGGTCCCCGAGCCGCTGCCCGACCGTACGGAGTGGAGCGGCGGACGCCCGGGCGGCATCGGCGCCGATCCGGCCGACCGGGTCACCCTCGACGAGTCGGTCAACATGGCCTTCCTCGTCGTACTCGAGTCGATGACCCCGGCCGAACGCGTCGCGTTCATCCTGCACGACGTCTTCCGCTACCCCTTCCCCGAAGTCGCCGAGATCGTCGGCCGTACTCCTGCGGCCTGCCGCCAACTGGCCTCCTCGGCCCGGCGCCGCATCCGCGCCGCACAGACTCCCGCGACAGCGGCCCCGGCGGCCCGGCACGCCGACATCGTCAGGGACTTCAAGCAGGCGTGGGAGGCCAAGGACATCGACGCCCTCATCGCCCTCCTCGACCCCGACGCGACGGCGATCTCCGACGGCGGCGGCCTGGTCGCCGCCCGGCTCGACCCGGTCCAAGGCGGCGAGCAGATCGCGCACGCCTGGGTCGAGATCGCCCGCCGGGCACCGGGTCTGACGGTCCTGGAGCGTACGGTCAACGGCCAGCCCGGCCTGGTGGCGCAGCAGGACGGCGTCACCGTGACGGTGCTCGCGTTCGACATCGCCGACGGCCGGATCAGGCACATCTGGGCGGTGCGCAACCCCGAGAAGCTCCGGCCGTGGACGGCGGGCCGGTCCGAGCAGGAAGGCTGACCCGGCGCCTCACACTTTCCCGGGCCGTTTCGTCGGTGGGGGGAGAGCGGATGCGAAAGGAGATCAGCATGGACACCCGTCTCGACCCCACCGGCAGCCCGGTCCTGGCCAAGGTCATCAAGTACGCCGCCTCGGCGAGCACGGCCGCGGCGAACTCGACACTGCCGGCCGCGACGCAGCAGCTGGTGGAGATCCGCGCCAGCCAGATCAACGGCTGCGCTCGCTGCATCGACATGCACACGAAGGACGCCGCGCACGCCGGGGAGAGCGCGACGCGGCTCAATCTGGTGGCGACCTGGCGGGAGGCGAACGTCTTCACCGAGGCCGAGCGCGCCGCCCTGGAGCTCGCCGAGCAGGGCACCCGCATCGCCGACGCCGCCGGTGGCGTCACCGACGAGGCATGGGCCGACGCCGCCAGGCACTACGACGAGGAACAGCTCGCCGCCCTGGTGTCCCTCATCGCCATGATCAACGCCTGGAACCGCCTGAACGTCATCACCCGGCAGCCGGCGGGTGACTACCAGCCCGGCCAGTGGGGATAGCGGCGCCGCTTCGCCGCAGGCACCCCCCAGCAGGCCCATCACGCGTCAAAGCAACTCAAGGAGCACCATGTCCACCGACCTGATCGAGATCCCCGCGTACGTTGCGGGCACCTGGGCGATCGACCCGGTTCACTCCGATGTCGGCTTCGCCGTCCGGCATCTGATGATCAGCAATATCCGCGGCCACTTCACCCGTTTCGAGGGCCGTATCGTCACCGCCGAGGACCCGCTGAGGTCGGAGGTGACCGCCGACATCGACATGAGCTCGGTCGACACCGCCAACCCCCAGCGGGACGAGCACCTGCGGGGCGCCGACTTCTTCGAGGTCGACAAGTACCCCACGATGTCCTACCGGTCCACCGCCATCCGGCCGGACGGCGACGGCTTCCTCGTGGAGGGCGAGCTGACGCTCAAGGGCGTCACGCTGCCGGTCCCGCTGAAGCTGGAGATCAACGGCTTCGGTCCCGACCCGTTCGCCGCCGACCCGGCCGTGGGCGCTCGCGCCGGATTCACCGCCACCGCTGAGATCGACCGGACGGACTTCGGCATCAGCTACAACGGCCCGATCCCCGGCGGCGGCCTCGCCCTCGGGGAGACGGTGCGGATCGTCCTGGAGATCGAAGCCGTCCTGCAAGCTCGCTAGCCCCGCCGTTGAGGGCCGCCCCCGTACCGAACGGGGACGGCCCTCAGGCGAACGGTCAGGACCAGGCGAGCATCCTCATCGGGTCCTCCAGCATGGCGCCGACATCGCGCAGGACGGCCGAGCCCAGCTCCCCGTCCACGATGCGGTGGTCGAACGACAGCGCCAGCGTCGTCACCTTGCGGATCTTGATCTCGCCCTCGTGCACCCACGGCATGTCCCGCACCTGGCCGAAGGCGAGGATGGCCGACTCGCCGGGGGTCAGGATCGGGGTGCCCGCGTCGACGCCGAAGACGCCCACGTTGGTGATCGTCATCGTGCCGTCCGACAGGTCGGCCGGCGTCGACTTGCCCGCACGGGCGGTCGCGGCCAGGTCGCCCAGCGCCCGTGCCAGGTCCGGCAGGGACAGGTCCTGGGCGTCCTTGATCTTCGGGACGACCAGGCCGCGGTCGGTGGCCGCGGCGATGCCGAGGTTCACGTAGTGCTTGACCACGATCTCCTGGGCGGCCTCGTCCCACATCGAGTTGATCATCGGGTGCCGGCGGGCGGCCAGCAGGAGCGCCTTGGCCACCAGCAGCAGCGGTGAGACCTTGACGCCCTCGAAGTCGGGCAGGTCGCGCAGCCGTCGCGTGGCGTTCATCGTCTCGGTGACGTCGGCCTGGAGCCACTCGGTGACGTGCGGCGCGGTGAACGCCGACTGCACCATCGCCGCCGCGGTGTGCTTGCGCACGCCGCGGACCGGGATGCGCTCCTCCCGCTCCCCGGCCGGCCGCGCCGGTGCGACGGCAGCGGGCGCGGAGGCCGCCTGCTGGATGTCGTCACGCGTGATCGACCCCTGCGGCCCGGTGCCGGTGATCGTGGTGAGGTCGACGCCGAGGTCCTTGGCGAGCTTGCGCACCGGCGGCTTGGCCAGCACCGCGACCCGCGACCCGCCGCCGTTCGGCGAGGGAGCGGCCACTGGCCGTACGGCAGGAGCCGCAGGAGCCGGAGCCGCCGCAGCCGCGGAGACCGCCTTCTTACGCGGCCGCCGCGTCGTCGTCCCCTGCTTCACCCCGTACCCGACCAGCACCGGCACGCGCTTTTGCTGCTGCGGCGCCGTCGGGTCGACCTTCGGGGCGACGCTGCCCACCGTGCCCGGCTCCTGGGCGCTGTCCGCCTGCGGCTCGGCCACCTGGTTCGCGGCCTCGGCGGGCGCCGAGCCGCCGACGTCGACCGTGATGATGGGTACGCCGACGTCGACCGTCGTGCCCTCGGAGACGAGGAGTTCGGTGACCGTTCCCTCGTACGGGCACGGCAGCTCGACCACGGCCTTGGCCGTCTCGATCTCCAGGATCGTCTGGTTGACCTCGACCGTGTCGCCGGGCTGGACGTGCCACTTGACGATGTCGGCCTCGGTGAGGCCCTCACCGACGTCCGGCAGCTTGAACTGCTTCAGCTCACCCATGCCTCACCATTCGAAGGTCCGGTCGACGGCGTCGAGCACGCGGTCGAGGTCGGGCAGGTAGTGGTCCTCCAGGCGCGACGGAGGGTACGGCGTGGAGAAGCCGCCGACCCGCAGCACCGGGGACTCCAGGTGGTAGAAGCACTTCTCGGTGATCCGGGCGGCCAGCTCGGCGCCGTACCCGTTGAAGACCGGGGCCTCGTGCACGACCACGCACCGGCCCGTACGGCGGACCGACTCCATCACCGTCGACTCGTCGAGCGGGTTCAGGGAGCGGATGTCGACGACCTCGATCGACCGGTCCGAGTCGGCCTGCGCCGCCTCGAGGCAGGTCTTGACCATCGGCCCGTACGCGAGCAGCGTCACGTCGGTGCCCTCGCGGGCGACGACCGCCGACTCGAACGACGCCGCGGCCGACAGGTCGAGCTCGACCGGCGCCTTGTCCCAGTAGCGCCGCTTCGGCTCGAAGAAGATGACCGGGTCCGGGCAGGCGATGGCCTGCTGGATCATCGTGTACGCGTCGGAGGGGTTGGAGCAGGCGACGACGCGCAGGCCGCCGGTGTGGGTGAAGTACGCCTCGGGGGACTCGCTGTGGTGCTCGACCGCGCCGATGCCGCCGCCGAACGGGATGCGGATCACGACCGGCAGCTCCAGCGTGCCGAGTGAGCGCATCCGCATCTTGGCGAGCTGGGAGGTGATCTGGTTGAAGGCCGGGAACACGAAGCCGTCGAACTGGATCTCGCACACCGGCCGGTAGCCGCGCAGCGCGAGACCGATGGCGGTGCCGACGATGCCCGACTCCGCGAGCGGCGTGTCGATGACCCGTGCCTCGCCGAAGTCCTTCTGCAGGCCGTCGGTGACCCGGAAGACGCCGCCGAGCTTGCCGACGTCCTCGCCCATGACCAGGACCTTGGGGTCGTTCTCCATGGCCTTGCGCAGGCCTTCGTTCATGGCACGGGAGAGAGACAGGGTCTCGGTGCTCAACGTCGAGCTCCCCTCATGCCGGACCGGTGAAGGGCGCCGTCGCGCTTCATCTGGTCACCTCCTCGAAGGAACCAAGATAGGACGTGAACTGATCGCGCTCGCCGGCCAGCAGCGAGTGGTCCGTCGCGTAGACGTTCTCCCAGATCGCCGTCGCCTCGGGGTCGGGGAGTTCGAGACAGCGTCTGCGCAGGTCCGAGCCGATCTGCTTGGCCTCGTCGTCGATCGACTCGAAGTAGTCCTTGTCGGCCATCTGGTTCTTGACCAGGTAGGCCTTGACGCGCTCGATCGGGTCCTTGAGCTTCCAGGCCTCCAGCTCGGCCTGGAGCCGGTAGCGCGTGGGGTCGTCCGTCGTCGTGTGCGCGCCCATGCGGTACGTGAACGCCTCGATCAGCGTCGGGCCCTGCCCGCTGCGCGCGTTGTCCAGGGCCTTGCGCGTCACCGCGAGCACGGCGAAGACGTCGTTGCCGTCGACGCGGATGCCGGGGAAGCCGAAGCCCTCCGCGCGCCGGTACAGCGGGATCCGCGACTGCCGCTCCAGCGGCTCGGAGATCGCCCACTGGTTGTTCTGGCAGAAGAACACGATCGGGGCGTTCTGCGCGGCGGACCAGACGAACGCCTCGTTGACGTCGCCCTGGCTCGTCGCGCCGTCGCCGAAGTAGACGATCGCCGCGTCCTCGCCCCCGTCGCGCTGGATTCCCATGGCGTATCCGGCGGCATGCAGGCTCTGGCTGCCGATGACGATCGTGTAGAGGTGGAAGTTGTGCTCTTTGGGGTCCCAGCCCGAGTGGTTGACCCCGCGGAACAGGCCCAGGACCTTCACCGGATCGACGTCGCGGCACCAGGCCACCCCGTGCTCCCGGTAGCTCGGGAACGCCATGTCGTTCGGCCGGAGCGCCCGTCCGGAGCCGATCTGCGCGGCCTCCTGGCCGAGCAGCGACGCCCAGACGCCCAGCTCTCCCTGCCGGGTCAGCGCGAGCGCCTCCTGGTCCAGCCGCCGCACGATCACCAGATCGCGGTAGAGGCTTTTGATCTCATCGGCGGTGAGCTCCACGTCGTATTCGGGATGTTCGACGCGCTCTCCCTCGGGGGTGAGCAGCTGAACGAGTTCGGGTGGGGCGGATGGGGACTGTGCACCGGTGCTCGGGGGCGCACCGTGCGCGGCGTCGATGGTCACGTGGCCACTCCTCATGCGTTCAGGGCCGGCCCGCGGGATCACCGCTCCCGGCCTTGGTTACGCGCCGCCCGTCCCGCGGATCTCGGCGAGTACGGGCGCCGTATCACCGTCATCGTGGCAGACACCTCCAAGTAGGGCGCAAGCCATGACGGCTACGGGAAACGTACCCGGAACGTTGTGCCGTGGCACCAACGCATGACGGCTAGCGGTTCGCTAGAGGCGCTTGAGCGAAGCGGCGGCCGAGCCGCCAGGATGTCCGGAATCGGTGCTGTTCCGGGCCCATAACGGGGTACGGGTCCGGTAAAGGGAGAAGGCCAAAGGAGATCCGCCATGACTCCCTTCGAGCTTCCCGGCATGCTGATCGACGGCGAGTGGCCGCCCACGGGCGAGGGGGGCACCATCGAGGTACGCGCGCCCTACGACGGGTCGGTCGTCGCGCGGGTGCCCGCGGCCGGGCCCCATGACGTGAACCGCGCGGTGGCGGCCGCCCGTACGGCCCTCGACCGGGACGACTTCCCACGGGCGGACCGGATCCGGGTGCTGGAGCAGACGGCCGCGGCGCTGAACACCCGGCTGGAGCACTTCGCCCGCGCCATCGCGTGTGAGGCGGCCAAGCCGATCGCGACGGCGCGCGGGGAGGCGCGGCGGGCGGTGGAGACCTTCGCGTTCTCGGCGGCCGAGGCGCGGCGGATCGCCGGCGAGGTCGTGCCCATGGACGCCTCGGTGGCGGGGACCGGCAAGCTCGGGTTCACGCTCCGGGTGCCGGTCGGCGTGGTCGCGGCGATCTCACCGTTCAACTTCCCGCTGAACCTCGTGGCGCACAAGGTCGCGCCGGCGATCGCGGCGGGCTGCCCGGTCGTGCTGAAACCCGCGTCGCAGACGCCGGTGTCGGCGCTGCTGCTCGCCGAGCTGCTGGACGGCCTCGGCGTTCCGCCGGGGTGGCTGAACGTCGTGACCGGATCCGGCTCGGTCGTCGGCGACGCGCTGGCCACCCACGACGACGTCGCGTACGTCACGTTCACCGGGTCGGCCCCGGTGGGCTGGGCCATCGCGGGCAAGGCGCCGCGCAAGAAGGTGCGGCTGGAGCTGGGGTCGAACTCCCCGCTGATCGTCGAGACCGACGGCGACTGGGCGCGGGCCGCCGAGAAGACGCGGACGGCCGGGTTCGCGCACGCGGGCCAGTCGTGCATCTCCACGCAGCGGATCTACGTGCACGAGGACGTCGCGGACGAGTTCAGCGCGGCGCTCGTCCACGGCGTGGAGAGCCTGCGGCTCGGCGACCCGCTGGACGAGCACACCGAGGTGTCCGCGCTGATCAGCAAGGACGACACGGCGCGCGTGGTCGAGTGGATCGAGGAGGCGGTCACCGCGGGCGCCAAGGTGCTGTGCGGCGGCGACGTCACCGCGGAGGGCCTGCTGCGCCCGGCGGTGGTCGAGGACGCGCCGCCGACCGTGCACCTCCAGCGCGACGAGGTCTTCGGGCCGGTCGTGACGCTGACGCGCTACCGGTCCTTCGAGGAGGCGCTGGCGCTCGCGAACGACGCGCGGTACGGCCTGCAGGCGGGCGTGTTCACGTCCGACCTCGGCAAGGCGCTGCGGGCCGCGCGGACGCTGCGGTTCGGCGGCGTGATGATCAACGAGGTGCCCACGGCGCGCGTCGACCAGCAGCCGTACGGCGGCGTGCGCGACTCCGGCAACACCCGCGAGGGCCCGGCGTACGCGATCCAAGAGATGACCGAGGTGCGTCTCGTCTCGCTGGAACCGTGAATTCGCAGGCGGCGCCTTCGTTTAAGTTTCCTCGAAATTATGACGAGTCAACCGGAAGCTCGAGAGCGGGATGGCGCGGGTGAACAAGACGCTCGCCGAGTCCAAGACGATTTCCGAGGAAGACGTCATCGCGCGGACCGTCCACGACGCCGTGCCGACCCAGCAGAAGGTCGATAACGCGGCATGGCGGGCGCGGAACATCGACACATCGCAGAGGCACAGGAACACCTCGACACAGCCCAAAGGCTCCTGAAGGACTGGGATACCACGAGGACCCCTCACACGCTGCGAGGATCGCCGGGTGACGCCCGCCGGCCCTATGCTCAGGGCGGACGTCTTCTACCAGAGAGTCTCCGTGGTGAAGCGCGACATTCCCCAGTACTTCGTCTATGAGCGGCGGCCGGTCGCCTTCGTCGGGACTCCGGGCGGCGGCCTGACCTGCCTCGCCCTCAACACCTACGGCGGCGAGTTCCGCCGGGAGCTGCGCTACCTCGGGATGATCCCCTACAACTTCGGCGCCGACTTCGAGGAGGTCTCCTTCGAGGAGTTCGTCGTGGCGGTCGAGCGGTCGCGGGCGCGGAACCGGCTCGGCGAGGGCACCGTCAAGGCGCTGTACGAGACGATGGACGCGCTGGAGTTGACCGCCTATCGCGAGAACCGCCGCCTCACTGCCGAGGAGGAGGCGCTGATCGTCTCGCTGAGCCGGCGGACCCACCCGCTCTTCGAGGCGTACCTGAGCGAACGTGGGCTGACCGGGACGCCCCAGCCGGTCCCGCCGGCGATGGCCGTCGCCCGGGTGTTCGACTCCACGGACGCGTCGGGGGCTCCGATCGTCCAGCGCCCGCCCGTCCCGGACGACCAGCGCGACCCCCTGCTGCACTACCTGGAGCGGGCCCCGATCGTCCTGGCGGCGCGCGGGTTCGGCGCCGACCCGCTCGATCCGGAGCGCCACGACGCGGTCCCGCTGACCTACCACACCGACGGCGTCTGGGTCTGGCCCGGCGCGGTCCACTACCACCTGCGCGTGCACGGCGTCCCGCCAGAGCCCGACCTGGTCGGGTACGCCCGCAGCCGCGGGTTCCGGATTCCGGAGATCGACGACGAGGCCCGCACCAGGGCCATCGAGACCATCAACCGGCCGGCGGACCGTTCTTGAACGGCGAACCGGGTCCGCCGCCCGGCCCGTGACGCGCTCAGTCGCGCCGCAGCACCCGGGTGGCACCGGCCGCGACGGTCAGGCCGAGGAGGAAGCCCGCCGCGACGAGCGCGTCGGAGATCCACAGATAGACGCCGTGCGGCGCGAACTCCCCCTCCTGGCCGAGCGAGCCGACCGGCAGCAGCAGGTCGAGCGTGTAGAGGAACGGGTTGAACTCGGTGTTGTGCCCCGGCTCGGTGATCTTCGGCTGGTGCTGGAAGATCACCGTGCCGAACGCCAGGAGCGCCACGAGCCAGGCGCCGGCCAGGAACGGCCGGTAGCCGTAGCCGACCGTCCAGTCCTGGACGTACCCCCACACCCGTAGCGGCACGGTCTGGGTGGCGCGGCGGCGGCGCTGCTTGGCGAGCAGCACCACCCGGCGTTCACCGTCGTGGCCGAGCGTGCGGTAGGTCTCGGCGAGCCGCTCGTACGGCTGCGGCACGTAGCCGTCGCCGTCGCGCTCCAGCCACTTGAGGCGTTCGCCCGCGGTCAGCGGCGGGTCGATCGTGTCGTAGGTGAGGCCGTCGAGGGTGTAGCGCGGCGCCCAGGAGAGGGGATCGTCGCGGAGCAGCTTGATGCGGGCGTACCGCATGTCGACCGTGCCGGCGATGGGCTCGGCCGGGCGGAGCAGCACCTCCTCCGCCTGGAGCCGCTGGAGGCTGAGCGCGACGCCGGCGGGGTTCTTCAACCGGCCGCCGCGCAGGCTGAGCAGCCCGCCGACCCGCGCGCCGGACAGGCTGACCCCGCCGTCGGCGCGGAACCCGTCCGAGCAATAGATGTCGGTCTCGATGCTCAGGTCGTCGCAGTTCAGCGCCATGCGGCCCGGGTGGCTGATCGACGCGCCGACCAGAGACAGGTAGCCGCCGATCCGCCCGCCCCGCAGCCGGATCTCCCCCTCGGCGGAGAACCCGCCGTCGCAGAAGACGTTCGCCGCGACCGAGAGCCGGCTCGCGTACAGCGCCAGGCCCTTGGGGTTGCGCAGCCGCGCGCCACGGAAGATCAGCTGGCCGCCGACCTGGGCGCCCGGGAGGCGTACCTCGCCCTCGACGGTGAAGCCCTGGTCGCAGTAGACGTTGTTGTCCACGATCAGCCGGTCGGCGAGCAGCGGCGCGTCGCCGGTCGGGTGGGACAGGTGTGCGGCGGTGAGGTTGAGAATGCCGGTGATGCGGCAGCTGTCCAGCCAGACGCCGCCGTAGATGTGGCTGCCCTCCAGCCACAGGTGACCGTCGACGCGGGCCCCGGAGGCGACCAGCCCCGGCAGCCGGCAGCGCATGAGGTGGACGCTGCGCAGCTGCGCCCAGTAGAGGTGCGGCGCGTCGGTGAACTGGCAGGCGGTCAGCGCGAGCGGGACGGTCACGTGGGCATGGCCGAGGTTGAGCGTGCCGGTGATGCGCGCCCCGGTCAGGCGTACCGCCGCGACGTGCCCCGGCTCGTCGTCCTGGGCGCCCAGCAGCAGAGAGGAGATCACCTCGGCGCGGACGGTGCGCTCGGGCCCCCAGGCGTTCGTGCTGTCGAAGTCGTGGTCGCCACCGGACAGGTCGACCGGCTCTCCGCGCGGGAACGCTTCCCAAAGGAGGCGCTCCGGTTCGGTCAGCTCATCGATCTGCATCGGCCGTGACTCCGGGGGCGGGGGAGATTGCGGTGAACGATCCATATATAGCGCCTCACACCGACGTGACGGTGGCCGGGCGCCGTGCCGTACGCTTCGGTGCCGTACGAAATCCGCAGATCAGGGAGGGGCAGTCGTGGCACGCTTCGTCGTCGAGGTGATGCTCAAGCCGGAAATTCTCGATTCCCAGGGTCAGGCGGTGGCGCGCGCGCTGCCCCGGATGGGATTCGAAGGCGTGACCGGCGTGCGCCAGGGCAAGCGGTTCGAGATCGAGTTGGAGGGGCCGGCGGACGAGGCGGCCACCGAACGTGTTCGCAAGATGGCGGAGACGCTCCTCGCCAACCCCGTCATCGAAACGTTCGAACTCCGCGCAGAATAGTGGCTCAAAGATAGCCGGGGACGCGATTACGGCAGTTTCACGTGGGGAAGCCTTACCAACGTTCGAAGATTTTCGACGGAGACGGGGCGAGTCCCATGTCACGGGGTAAGGACAGCGACACGAGGTGGCCGGTAGACATGAAGTTCTCACTCGACCTTCCGCGTGAGACCCTCAGCGTGCCGGTCATCAGGCGGATCCTGGGTGACACGCTGCGCGGACTCGGTGTGTCGGAGGCGTGCGTCGCCGACATCCTCGTCGCCATCTCTGAGGCGTGCACCAATGTCGTTCAGCACGCGGACGCGACGTCCCGCTATGAAGTGATCGCCGGCATCGACGGGGGCGAGTGCGTGCTCAAGATCGTCGACCGCGGGCAGGGTTTCACGGGCGAGACCGAGAAAAGCGTCCCCCCGGACTCCGAGTCCGGGCGCGGAATAACGATCATGAAGGCACTCGTCGACGACGTCAGCTTCGACAGCCGCCCCGACAGCGGCACGGTCGTCTACCTCCAGAAGCGTCTCAGCTGGCAGGACGAGACCGCCGCCCGGCACCACCACCCCGAACTGCTGAAAACCGCAGGCTAGGGCCCGGATAAACTGATGGGCGTCCCCGTATCACCTTGATCGGAGTGTGCCCATGACAGCCCGCGTGGGCGTCATCACCTTCCCCGGATCACTCGACGACCGCGACGCGGCGCGAGCGGTGCGCCTCGCCGGCGCGGAGCCCGTGCCCCTGTGGCACGCGGCGACGGACCTGGCCGGGGTCGACGCCGTCATCCTGCCGGGCGGCTTCTCCTACGGCGATTACCTCCGTGCCGGCGCGATCGCCCGGTTCGCGCCGCTGATGGAGCGCCTGGTCGACGCCGCCCGGGGCGGCATGCCCGTGCTCGGCATCTGCAACGGCTTCCAGGTCCTGTGCGAGTCCCACCTGCTGCCCGGCGCGCTGACCCGCAACGCGAGCCTGCACTTCGTCTGCCGTGCCCAGCGGCTGCGGGTCGAAAACGCCAAGACCGCCTGGACCCGCGCGTACGACGAAGGTCAGGAGATCGTCATCCCGATCAAGAACATCGACGGCTGCTTCATCGCCGACCCGCAGACGCTGGAGGAGCTGGAGTCGTCCGGGCGCGTCGTGGCGCGCTACGTCGACGTGAACCCCAACGGCTCGCTCAACGACATCGCGGGCGTCTGCAACGAGGCGGGCAACGTCGTCGGCCTGATGCCCCACCCCGAGCACGCCGTGGAGGCCCTGACCGGGCCCTCCAGCGAGGGTCTCGGCTTCTTCTCCTCCGTGGTCCAGCGGATGGTCTCGGCATGACCCTTCCGAGCAACGAGCCGGCGCGGCCCGTGTTCGACACGGTCGCGCGCGCCGCCCAGACCCCCGAGGTCGCGCTGCCCTACGCCGAGCTCGGCATGAACGACGAGGAGTACGCCCGCGTCCAGCGGATCCTCGGCCGCCGGCCGACCTCGGCCGAGCTGGCGATCTACTCGGTGATGTGGAGCGAGCACTGCTCGTACAAGAGCTCGCGGGTGCACCTGCGCAAGTTCGGTGAGAAGGCGCCGCAGAGCGACGCCCTGCTCGTCGGCATGGGGGAGAACGCCGGCGTCGTCGACGTCGGCAACGGCTGGGCCGTCACCTTCAAGATCGAGTCGCACAACCACCCGTCCTACGTCGAGCCGTACCAGGGGGCGGCCACGGGCGTCGGCGGCATCGTCCGCGACATCCTGTCGATGGGCGCCCGGCCGGTCGCGGTCATGGACTCCCTGCGGTTCGGGGCGCCGGACGCGCCCGACACCCGCCGGGTGCTCGACGGGGTCGTGCGCGGCGTCGGCGGCTACGGCAACTGCCTGGGCCTGCCCAACATCGGCGGCGAGGTCGTCTTCGACCCCTGTTACGGCGCGAACCCGCTGGTGAACGCCCTGTGCGTCGGCGTGCTCAAGCCGGAGGGCATCAAGCGGGCGACCGCCCCCGGTCCGGGCAACCAGGTCATCCTGTTCGGCGCGGGCACCGGGCCGGACGGCATCGGCGGCGCGTCCGTGCTGGCGAGCGCCACCTTCGACGAGGCCTCCCACCAGAAGCGCCCGTCGGTACAGGTCGGCGACCCGTTCATGGAGAAGCTCCTCACCGAGTGCTGCATGGAGATCTTCGCCGAGGACCTCGTCGTCGGCATCCAGGACCTCGGCGCCGCCGGTGTCTCCTGCGCCACCACCGAGCTGGCCGCGGCCGGCACGGGCGGCATGGACGTGAACCTCGACCTCGTCCCGCTGCGCGACCCGACGCTGCGGCCCGAAGAGATCCTGATGAGCGAGTCGCAGGAGCGCATGATGGCCGTGGTCGAGCCGGCCAAGGTCGCGCGCTTCCTCGAGCTCTGCAAACGCTGGGACGTGCCCGCGACGGTGATCGGCGCGGTCACCGACACCGGACGGCTGCGCATGACCTGGCGGGGCGAGACGATCGTCGACATCCCGCCGGGCACCGCCGCCGACGAGGGCCCGGTGTACGAGCGCCCGTACGAGCGACCGGCCGACCTCGACGCGCTCCAGGCCGACACCCCGGACAAGCTGCCCCGGCCCTCGACGCCGGAACAGCTGCGCGACACGGTCATGTGGCTCGCCGGCTCGCCCAACCTCGCCGACAAGTCCTTCGTGACCTCCCAGTACGACAAGTACGTCCAGGGCAACACCGTGCTGGCGATGCCGGACGACGCCGGCGTGATCCGCATCGCCGACGGCCCGCAGGGCATCGCGCTCGCCACCGACGGCAACGGCCGCTACGCCCGCCTCGACCCGTACGCCGGGGCCCAGCTCGCGCTGTCCGAGGCGTACCGCAACGTCGCGGCCACCGGCGCCCGTCCTCTCGCGGTCACCAACTGCCTCAACTTCGGTTCGCCGGAGGACCCGGGCGTGATGTGGCAGTTCGCGCAGGCCGTCGAGGGCCTCGCGGACGCCTGTCAGGCGCTCGGCGTTCCGGTGACCGGCGGCAACGTGAGTTTCTACAACCAGACCGGCACCACGCCGATCAACCCGACCCCGGTGATCGGCGTGCTCGGCATCCACGACGACGTGACCCGCCGGGTCCAGATGTCGTTCAACGTCGAGGGCATGTCGCTGTTGCTGCTCGGCGAGACCCGGCCGGAGTTCGGCGGCTCGGAGTGGGCGAACGTCGTGTTCCGTCACCTCGGCGGCCTGCCGCCGCGTCCGGACCTGGCGGCCGAGGCCGCGCTGGCGTCGGTGCTGGTGGCGGGGGCGCGCGAAAGCCTGTTCGACGCCGCGCACGACCTGTCCGACGGCGGGCTGTCGCAGGCGCTGCTGGAGTCGTGCCTGCGCGGCGGCCTCGGCTGCACGGTGACCCTGCCGGGCGACCCGTTCGTGGAGCTGTTCAGCGAGTCGGTGGCCCGCGCGGTGGTGGCGGTGCACCCGGATCGCGAGGCACGGGTGGCGCAGCTGTGTGAGGCCGCCCGCGTACCGGTGCGGCGCCTGGGCGTGGTCGGCGGCGACTCGTTCACCGTCGAGGGCCAGTTCTCCATCCCGCTGACCGAACTCCGCGAGGTCTACCAGGGCGCCCTGCCCGCGCTGTTCGGCTGAGCCTCCGCGTTCGGCTGGGTCTCCGCGTGGACCGCCCCCGGCTTCGGCCGGGGGCGGTTTTTCTTCGGCGCCCGCGGGGCCGTTCCCCCACCGTGAGTTGATGATCTCAGCTAGTAAGTTGAAAGAACTAGTTGCGATCCAAAACCATGGAGGGGCTGTGGCCGACCGCACCGAGCACGTCACGTTCCAGCACGGCCAGGCGTTTCTCGCCACGATCTCCGAGCGCTGGAACTACCAGATCCTGCGGGAGGTGTTCTTCGGCGTCCGCCGGTTCGGTGAGCTCAAGCGCGCTCTCGGCATCTCGGGGAACATCCTCACGTCACGCCTGAACGACCTCACCGACCTGGGTCTGCTGTCCAGGCGCGCCTACCGGTCCGACAAGCCGTGGTACGAGTACGAGCTCACCGAGGCCGCCCGCGAACTGGTCGTCCCGGCCATCGTGACGATCACCCGGTGGGCGGAGAGCCATGCCGACGGCGGTGACGGGCCGCGCCGCCCGCTGCTGCACACGGCCTGCGGCGACGAGACCGATCCCTACCTCGCCTGCAGCGCCTGCCACCAGCCGATCGTCGCCTCGGCTCTGATGCCCCTGGAGGCGGCGGAGAACACATCCTCGCGCGACTAGTTGTGGATTGCTACTAGTAGCAATACGCTACTAGTAGCCAATCTGTCGCGTGAGAGGAACTTGTCATGGCGACGAACCAGCTCGACGAGGTCGCCGAGAAGCTGATCCCCACCTCCCTGGGACTGATCAACGTGCGGGAGGGAGGCCGGGCGGACGGTCCGGCCATGGTCTGCTGGCCCAGCCTGATGATGGACGGCACCATGTGGCGCTACCAGTACGAGCACTTCGCTCCCACCCACCGCATGGTGCTCATCGACAGTCCCGGCCACGGAAAGTCGGACGCGCTCCGCAAGATCATCGATCTCAAGGACTGCGCGGACGTCCTGGTCGAGATCCTGGACGCACTCGCCATCGACAGGTGCGTCCTGGTGGGCAACAGCTGGGGAGGCATGCTCGCCGGCGTCTTCCCCGCCTACCACCCCGAGCGGACCGCGGCGGCGATCGGGATCAACTGCACCGCTTCGTTGCCGACGATGTTCGAGAGCGTCTGGGCCGGCGCACTGGCGACCTACCTCTCGCTGCACGCCAGGATGCCACGGCTCGCCGCCAGGGCCGCCCGGGCGGCGTTCGCCGGCCCGACCGCCGAGGCCACCAACCCGGAGTTCCTGAAGTTCACCGACTTCGTCCTGCGCGACGACCCCAAGTCCGTGGCGTGGGCGCTGCGCAGCATCCTCATCGGCCGAAAAGACGAGCACCGGCGGCTGGCCACCATCGAGAACATTCCGGTGCTGATCATCGCCGGGGAAGAGGACAGTCAGTTCCCGGTGCACGTCGTACGCAAGATGGCCGACGCCATCGCGGGCAGCACCTTCCGCGTGCTGCCGCACACCGGCCACCTCGCGGCGCGCGAGAACCCGGACGGCGTCAACGCCGAGATCGACGCCTTCCTCGCCACCCTGTCCGCCACCGTCTGATGGAGCCGGCCATGACACACGACGCGACCCCGGCGGTGACGCCGGACTGGGTTTCCCAGATCATGCGCGAGATCGACACCCTGGAGTTCGGAGCGGGGTTCGCGCACATGACCGAGGACACCGAGATGTTCTTCGGCACCGAGCACGTACGCGGCGCCGAGGCCATCAAGGCGTTCTTCGTCAGGATCGATGAGCCGCTGAACATCACCCATGAGGTGCTCGAGTTCTGGACCGCCGGCGACGCCTGCCTCCTGCGAGGAGAGGCGACCATGGCCAAGAAGACCGAGCCGGACCGGGTGGTGCGCGCCCCCTTCATGCACATCTACTACCTCGGCGACGGAGAACCGCTCCGGATCCGGACCATTCGCATCACCGCCGGACCGCTGGAGACCGCCGCGGTGATGTAACGCCACGCAGCAGCCGGGCAGGGCAGGTCGAGATCGCGATCAGGCGTTCGCGGCGTCGCCATGACGGCCGACCGCGCTCACCCCTCCGGCCGTTCGATCTGCCTGAGCTCGGTCTCGACCACCTGCGCGGCCTGCCGCAGCCGACGATCGGTGGCGACGATGTCGGCCCGGCCGAGGAGCGCGTTGAGCGTGTCGCTGATCTTCAGCACCTCGGTGCCCATCTCCTCCAGGGCGGCCCGGCCTTCCTCGGTGACCTCGAGGGAGAGCGCCCGCTCGCTTTCCGGATGCGCGCCCCGCGCGACGAAACCGCGGTTCTCCAGCTGCGTCACGATGCGGGTCATCGTCTGCGGCCGGGCGTAGCAGCGCCGGGCCAGCTGGGCGAGCGTGAGGTGAGGCCGGCCGGCCAGGATCCGCAGCGCCGTGTAGCTCGACAGCGTCATGTTCCAGGGCCGCAACCGGGTGTTCCCGATCCTGGTGACGGCGCGTTCGAATCGGAACACCGCGTCGATCAGGGACGAGGCCTCGTCCATGTCACTCGCCGCCCGTCCCGGCGAGCGACCGTCATCGAACGGGTCGGTGTACGGCAGCGGATCTGTCACTCCTGCAGCGTAATGGCGTCGCCACCCCCTTCCGTTTCTGTAAGCATGCTTATAACATGTCAGCATGCTTACAGATCCCGCGGAGGTCGACTCCACCCGATTCCGGTCCGTCCTGGGGCACTTCCCCAGCGGCGTCGCGGCGATCACCTCGCTGGACGCGGAGGGCCGGCCGGTGGGCATGACCGTCTCCTCCTTCACCTCGGTCTCGCTCACCCCGCCGCTGGTGGCGTTCCTGCCCGGCAAGACGTCTTCCACGTTCCCCGTCATCGCCGAACGCGGCACCTTCTGCGTCAATGTCCTGGCCGCCGGTCAGGAACCGGTCTGCCGCGCGCTGGCGGTGTCCGGCGAGGACAAGTTCACCGAGGTGGCGTGGCGACCGGGACCACACGGAGATCCCGTGATCGACGGCGTCGTGGCCTGGATCGGCTGCACCATCGAGGCCGTGCACGAAGCGGGCGACCACCGCATCGTCGTCGGCCGCGTCGACGAACTGGACGCGGGCGCGGCCGTGTCCCCGCTGCTGTTCTTCCGAAGCCGCTACCACCACCTCGCGGCCGCCTGATGCCCGGCCCGGCGATCCCGAAAGAGGCGGTCCTGTCCCTGGAGGCCGGTTCATGACCACCCTGACGCTGTCCGGCGCCCGCGCCCTCGTGGTCGCCACCATGACCACCGCCGGTCACACCGCGGAGGAGGCCGAGATCATCGCCGATCATCTGCTCGACTGCGAACTGCGCGGGCTGGCGTTCGGCGGGCTCGCCCGTGCGCTGTCGATAACGGAGCGCATCCGCGCCGCCCCGGAACCGCCGCAGCCGATCCGGGTGGTCACCGAGACCGCCGTATCCGCCACCCTCGACGGCGGCGACCAGGTGGGCTACCTCGTCGGCATGCGCTCACTGGAACTCGCCGTGGCCAAGGCCCGCGCCCAGGGAGTCGCGGTCGTCGGCGCCCGCAACACCTGGTACACCGGCATGTTCTCCTATTACCTGGAGAAGGCGGCCGAGGCCGGGCTCGCCGGGATGATCGCGGGCAGCGGGCCCGCCGTCGTGGCACCGCACGGCGGCACCGAAGGCCGGTTCGGCACCAACCCGATCGCCTTCGGCTTCCCGTCCACACCGGCGCCGGTCATCTGGGACATCGGCACCTCCGCCGTCATGCACGGCGAGGTGACGCTGAAGGCCCGGCTCGGCGAGAAGCTCGAACCCGGGCAGGCCTACGATGCCGCCGGCGCACCGACCCTGGACCCGGCGGCGGCGCTCGAAGGCGCGTTCGGCGTGTGGGGCGGCCACAAGGGCTCCGGGCTGGCCATGGTCGTCCAGCTGCTCGGCATGATGAGCGGCGCGGCGGCCGACCCGCCGGGGATCTCGGACTGCGGTTTCTTCGTCCTGCTGGTCGATCCCGGCGCGCTGACCGACGCTGAGCACTACCGCCGCCGCGTCGCCGCGTTCGCCGCGTCGATCCGGGCGACCAGGCCCGTCGAAGGCGGCGGCGCCGTCCGCGCTCCGTTCGACCGCTCCGTCGCCTGCCGTGAGGAGACGCTCCGGCGCGGCACGATCGACGTACCGAAGCCCTTGGTCGCGGCGCTCCGCCGGGCCGCGGGATTTCTCGCGAGCGGAGATGCCCGTGACCGATGACCCTGACGCCTTCGTGATCGGGCCGTCGCCGTCCGGCCGGCTGCTGTGCGGCGGCTGCGCCCCGGCCGGCGTCTGCGGGCTCGGCGTCGAGGTCGCGGAGGCCCGCGACGCCGCCGTACGGTTCGACGTCATCTGCCCACGGCACTGGCAGGGCGGCCCGCGTGTGGCGCACGGCGGCTGGATCGCGGCGGTGTTCGACGACGTGCTGAACATGGCCGCCCTGCGCGTCGAGCCACGGCTGGTCACCAAGTCTCTGGCGGTCTCCTACCGACGCCCGGTCCCGGTGGAGCGGCGGCTGGAGGTCCTGGCCCGGATCGACGCGCACGCCGGCCGCCGATGGGACGTCTCCGCCCGGATGACGCTGGACGGTACGGAACTCGCCACCGCCCGCGCCGAACTGCGGACGCGCCATCCGGACCACTACGCCCGGCACGAGGCCTGGCTCGCGCGACGCCCCTTGTCCCGCAACGGATTCCACGCAGAAAGCTGAGGAGAACATCGTGGTCGACTTCTTCACCGGGGTACAACCCCTGCAGGCCGGCGAGACCGATCCCGAGCGGATGATCGAGCGGATCCGGGAACTGGACCGTTCCGAGGTGATCGACCGGGTCCTCGTCGGCTACTCCTCCACGTGGCCGCACAACCACGCCACCGCGCCGTTCGCGCTCGCCGCGTCCGAGCGGTTCTCGCCGATCGTCGCGCATCGTCCCGGGGTGATGGCGCCGGTGGCCGCCGCACGCTACTTCGCCACTCTCGACGTGCTCGCCCGCGGCCGGCTGGCCGTCAACGTGGTCGTCGGCGGGTCCGACAAGGACCTGCGCCGCGAGTCCGACGACCTGCCCAAGAGCGAGCGTTACCGGCGCGCGGTCGAGTACCTCGACATCGTGCGCCGCGCCTGGACCGAGACGGCCCCGTTCGATCACCACGGCGAGTACTACACGGCCGAGGCCGTGAAGCTCCAGACCAAGCCGGTCCAAGGCCAGGTTCCGATCTTCATGGGCGGCGAGAGCGCCGACGCCGTGGACTTCGGGGCCCGCCACGCCGACCTCTACATGCTGTGGGGCGAGCCGTTCGCCGGTACGAAGGAACGCATCGACCGGGTCACCGCCGCCGCGGCGGCCTACGGTCGCGAGATGCGGTTCTCGCTGAGCCTGCGACTGTTCATCGGCGACACCGACGACGACGCCTGGGCCCAGGCCCGCGCGGTGGAACGGCAGATCGCCGAAGCCTCCGGCACCACGAAGTTCCTGCGCTCGTCCTCGACCGACACCTCCGTCGGGCGGGAACGCGCGCTCGCGCTGACCGATCAGGAACTGCACGACGAGTGCTTCTGGACCGGTCTGACCAAGCTCCTGGGCGGGTTCGCCAACTCTCAGGCGCTCGTCGGCACCGAGGAGCGCGTCCTGAACACGTTGGGCACGTACCGCGACCTCGGCATCGACGCGTTCCTCGTCACGACCGGCGCGGAGGCCGCATGGGATCCGGCGCTGGAAGGCTTCCTGGCCCGGGCGAAGAAAGAGCTGGCATGACGGCGACCACCACGCGGGCCATCGGAGGTCTGGCCGACCTCGCCGACGAGACCGTCGGCGGACTGATCGCCGCACGGGCGCGAGCGCATCCGGACAAGATCGCGCTCGTGGCCGACGGCGCCGAACTGACCTACGGCGGGCTCGATGAGGCCGTGTCCGAGGTGGCCCGCGGGCTGCGTGCGCTCGGCGCCTCGCCGAGCGACTCGGTCGGGATCTTCCTGCCCAACCGGGCCGAGTATCTGCTCACCTGGTTCGGCGCGGCTCGCGCCGGGCTCGTCGAAGTGCCGATCAACACCGCCTACAAGGGCTCGTTCCTCGATCATGCGCTCCGCAGCACCGACGTGCGGATCCTGGTCACCGAGGCGGGCCTGCTCGAACTCGTGGCGGACCTGCCGGAGCCCCCGCGCACCCTGACGACCGTCGTGCTGCTCGACGACGCGGCGCCGCGCCGCACCCCGCCCGGGGTCAGCGTGCGCACCTGGACGGAACTGCCGGCGGCCGGCGATCCGACGAGCGAGCTGCCCCGCGTCGGTGCCGCCGATCCGGTCGCCATCATGCTGACCTCCGGCACCACAGGACGGAGCAAAGGCGTCGTCTACCCGAACCGGATGCAGGTGGTCGCCGCGCGCGAGTGCGCGGCGAATCTCGGTACGACGCCCGGCGAGCGCCTCTACACGTGCCTGCCGCTGTTTCACGGCGCCGCGCAGGTCAACATCTCCCTGCACGCTCTCTACGCCGGGGCGACCGTCGTGCTCGGCCGCCGGTTCAGCGCCCGGCGGTTCTGGGACGAGATCCGCACGCACCGCGTCACCCAGTTCAACGCGCTCGGCTCCATCCTGCCGATGTTGCTGGCTCGGCCTCCGTCGGACCGCGACCGCGACCACCGGGTGAAGCGGGTGTTCGCCGCGCCCGCCCCTCCGCAGGTGCTGCACCCCTTCGAAGAACGCTTCGGCGTGCGCGTCATCGAGGGCTACGGGCTCACCGAGATAAAGAACGTGCTGTACAACCCCATCGAGGGCCGCAAGGTCGGCTCGATCGGCCTGCCCACCGAATCGTCCATTGTGGAGATCCACGACGAGTCGGGCCGCCGCGCCGCGCCCGGCGAAGCCGGGGAGATCGTGTACCGGCCGCGCCTGCCGCACATCATGTTCTCCGGATACCACCGGGAGCCGGAAGCGACACTCGCGACGACCCGCGACCTGTGGTGGCACACCGGGGACCTCGGCTACACCGACGAAGACGGCTACTTCTACTTCATCGATCGCAAGAAGGACGCGCTGCGCCGACGCGGCGAGAACATCTCCTCTCACGAAGTCGAGTCCGTCCTGCTCTCCTACCCCGGCGTGGTGGCCGCCGCGGCGATCGGCACCCCCTCCGAGCTGGGTGAGGACGAGGTGCTCGCGGTGCTGCAGCCAGAGCCGGGCCGGCGCCTGGACCTCGCGGAGCTGTTCGCGCACTGCGACCGGCACATGCCCTACTTCATGGTCCCGCGCTACTACCGGGTCGTCGACGAACTCCCCGCCACCCCGACCGGCAAGGTACGCAAGCACGACCTGCGCGGCCAGGGACCGGCCGGCGCCTGGGACTCCCACGCCGCAGGCTTCCAGCCCACCCGACACGCCTGAGGAACGACATGACCGAGCGAAGCGAGGAAATCGAAAACACAGCCCCCGTGGTCACACCCTCCGGCGAAGGAGGGTTCATGACCCGTCCTGGCGGAGTGCGCATCCGCGAGATCGCGCCTCGCCTGGCCTTCCAAGACCGTATCGTTCCCGCCGCCGTGAAGATCGAGCTCGTACGACGGCTCATCGGCGCCGGCGTCCGGGCGTTCGAACTCTCCTCCTTCGTCCGGCCCGACCTCGTGCCGGGCCTCGCCGACGCCGCGGAGGTCTTCGCCCGGGTCCCCCGGGTTCCCGGGCTGACCCTGGGATGCTGCGTGGGCAACACCCGCGGGCTCGCCCGCGCGGTCGACGCGGGTGCCGACACCGCGTCCTTCCTGTTCTCGGCCGACGAAGGGTTCTCCCGCGCCAACATCGGCCGGTCGACAGAACGGTCGCTCGCCGAACTCGAACGGATGGCGGCGTTCGCCGCGGACCATGACATCGTGCTCGGCACCTATCTCATCTTTGCCTGGGGCGGGCCCACCGGTCCCGCGCGCCGCGGCGAGGACCTCCAGCCGCTGGCCCGGCGACTCCTCGACATGGGGGTGGACCACTGGATCCTCGCCGACTCCGCCGGTTACGCGGCACCACCCCAGATCCGCGAGCTCGTCACTGCCGCACTCGCACACATACCCGCGGACCACCTCACGATCCAGATCCACGATGGCCGCGGCATGGGCTTGGCCGCCCTGCTCCCGCTCCTCGAACTCGGCGTCCGCGACATCGACACCTCGCTCGCGGGGAGCGGCGGCCACCCGGCCATGCCGGGTACGCCCGGCGGCGGCCTGTGCACCGAGGACGCGGTGCAACTCCTCGAACTGGCCGGCGTGCCCACCGGGATCGACCTGCCCCGGCTCATCGACGCGGCCAACTGGCTCGCCGACGAGATCGGCGTACCCGGCAAGGGCTTCGTCCGCCGCACCGGTCCGGTGCCGGGCGCGGATCGTCCCACGGCACCATTCGCCTTCACTTGGTGAAAGCGGTCACGGAGGACCAGTGATGACCCCAGCACCCCAGGAAATCCCGACCGTGATCGTGGCCGGAGCCGGGCTGACCGGACTGTCGGCGGCGATCTCCGCGCGCGAGGCCGGCGCCCGTGTCCTGCTCCTGGAGAAGGGCGGCCGCGAGGACGTCGGCGGGAACGCCGCGTTCTCCGGCGGCCTGTTCCTGTTCTGCTACGACGGGCCCGACGATCTAATGTCGATCACCGAGGAGTTCGAGCCCGGTATGAGGGCCGAGCGGATCGACGCTCCGCCCTACACCACCGCCGCCTACACGGCCGAGCTGATGGCCATGAGCGAGGGCCGGGCCGACGCGCGGTTGGTCACCGCACTCGCGGAACGGTCTTTGGACACCGTGCGCTGGCTGACGAGGAAAGGCGTCCGTTTCACGTTCAACCGCACACTGGGCGCGACGGTCAGTGACGGCGTCCTGCACGTCCCCGCCGGCCAGATCCTCACGAGCACCGGTGAGGGCATGTCGCGTGGATTCGAGGTGATTCGGCCCCTCCTGCGGCACGCCGAGCGGATCGGCGTGGAGATCCGCTGGCACACGCCTCTGGCGGACCTGGTCCGCCACGACGGTCGTGTCACGGGCGTCTCGGTCGGCGACGGCGGCGAGATCCTGCCCGCCGGCGCCGTGGTGATCGCCAGCGGCGGATTTCAGGCCAGTCGCGCACTGCGCCGCCGCCATCTCGGACCGGAATGGGAGACGGTCCGCCTGCGCGGCACCCGGCTGGCCACCGGCGACGGGATCCTGGCGGCGCTTCGTGCCGGGGCCGCCGAGGCCGGCGTCTGGTCGCGGTGCCACTCGGCCGCGGTCGACCCCGCCATGCCCTCGCCGCAGCGCAGCGAGGCGTCCCCACCGTTCCCGCTGCACGGATTCTGGCTCGGCGTGCTCATCAACCGCGACGGCGAGCGGTTCGTCGACGAGGGACCCGGCCCGTGGGTCAAGAACTACTCCAAGATGGGCAAGGCGATCATGGGCCAGCCGGGCTGCGAGGCCTTCGAGATCTTCGACCGGCGCACCGCCGCCCGTGTCGCCGACGAGTTCGCCGGAGCCGCCGTGCCGATCACCGCGCACACCGTCCCCGGACTCGCCGAGCGGATCGGAGTACCCGCCGATCGACTCGCGCGGACACTCGAGACGTTCAACCGTGCCTGCCCGCCCGGCGACGACATCGCCGAAGAACGCGGTACGGTCGGCGTCGACCCGCCCAAGTCTCACTGGGCCACTCCGTTGGACCGGCCGCCGTTCGTCGCCTACCACGCGATCGCGGGACTGACCTTCAGTTTCGGGGGCGTGCGCATCGACCCCGACGGGCGGGCCCTCGCAGCCGACGGCACGCCCGTACCCGGCCTGTACGCGGCCGGCGAAGCCACCGGCGGACTGTTCCACGGCGACTATCCCGGCGGTGCCGCCCTCATGCGCGCCGCCGTCTTCGGCCGCGCGGCCGGGCGCACCGCCGCCGCCCAAGTACTGTCGGAGTAGCCGGGCGACTACCGCATCTCCAGGCGCGGGTATCGTGCCTAACCAGGGCTTTTGTGAGCCGTTGGCTCTCTGGGGGATGCATGAAGCACATCCGCGCCAACCCGGTCGTGGTCCTACGCGGTGTGCCGGTGTTGATGATTCTGGGCGGTGCGGCGGCCGATCTGTTCGGTCCGGAGCCGTACCTCGGCCTGCCGTTCCTGGCGTCGGCGCCACTCGTCGCCAGTGTCCTGTTCCGCTGGCGGACGAGCATCGTCACCGTCGCCGTGGTCGGTGTGATCGTCGCCGGCGTCGACCTTCGACTGCGCCGCCCGGTGACGCCGCTGTTGGTCGATCTGGCGGTCGTGCTGCTGGTCAGCGTGATCGGGCTGTGGGTCAAGTGGCTGATGGACCGGCAGAGCCGGCACCTGGCGGTCGCCCAGGACATCGCGGAGGCGGCCCAGCGCGCCGTGCTGCCGGATCCGCCGACGCGGCTGGGTTCGCTGCAGATCGCCGCCCGTTACGAAGCGGCGCAGGCGGAGGCCCAGGTCGGTGGGGACCTGTACGCGGTGCGGGCCACGCCGTTCGGAGTCCGCGCGATCATCGGCGACGTCCGCGGTAAGGGACTGCCGGCGGTGTCCACCGTCTGCCAGGTGATCGGCGCGTTCCGTCACGAGGCCGGGAGGGCGGCGACGCTCTCGGAGCTGGCCGATCGGCTGCACAACGCCCTCACCGTGGAGAAGGATCCCAGCAAGGTCGATCATTTCGAGAGCTTCGTCACCGCCCTGCTCGTCGAGATCGCGCCGGACGCGACCAAGGCGTCACTTCTCAGCCGGGGGCACACGGCGCCGTACCTCCTGAGGACCGGTGAGGTGACCGTGCTGGAGCCGAGCGCCCCCGGCCTTCCCCTCGGCATGGACCTGCCGGCGGCGGACGGCGCGGCCCGGCCGGACACCGTCGACTGGCCTCCGGGCGCCACGCTGCTGCTGGTGACCGACGGGATCACCGAGGCCCGCGGCCGGGACGGAACCTTCTACGACCCCGTCGTCGGGCTGGCCCACATCCGGTCCTCCAACCCGCGCGAACTGGTGGACTCCCTGGCGCGCAGCGTCACGCGCTGGACCGGCGGACAACGCCAGGACGACATGGCGGTTCTCGCCCTCAAACCGGCCCCGTGAGGGGCATGCCTAGAACGGGACGTGTTCGAGATCGCCGAGGTCGTCCACGGCCACCCGGTCCTCGCGAGCGAGGACCGTGATCATCCGTTCCGCCTCGTCGAGGGTGACGTGACGGCCACGCGAGCGGCGGTGCTCAAGCTCGGGGGTCTCCAGCCAGAGCCGCGGCTCCTGCGACTCGGACTCCGACTGCCACATCATCTGGAGACAACCGCCCGATTTGCCGCAGAAGACCAGGAAGTTGCCGTTGGTGGGGCACAGCGCCCGCAGCCACTCCAGGCACTCCTCCAGTGAGGCGGGGTGGGCCTCGCTGTCGTACCGTCGACGCCCTTCGTCGTTCACCCGCATCTCCAGCATGTCCTCCGGCGGCGACGCCGATGCCGCCGCCAGTGCGGCCGCGTCGAACGCGGCGCCGGCGAACAGCGGGCCGAAGACGTCCCAGGCCGAAAGGCGGGGGACGTCCACGTCGACGACCTCGGCCTCGCCCGGGACGCGGAGCGTGCCGCGCAGCCGGTCCCACTCACGGTGCACCCGCAGGTCGTGGCCCCGCACGTCCATCACGGACAGGCGGACGCCGTCCAGCAGGCCGGGGAGGTCGTGCTTCAGGACGATCTCCGCCTTCACCAGCCCCGGTTTCGGGCTCCTGCGGCTGCCCCGGCGCCGGTACAGGCCGCCCTCGCCGTCGTCCAGGCGCCGCACGTCGGCCCGCGGGGACGGCTCGCGGGTCCAGTCGAGGTGCCGGATGGCCAGGTTCTTGCCGATGACGCCCGGCCAGAAGGCTGCGCACTCCTCGCCGTCGACGGCCTCGGAACGGTGCACCGGGATCACCTGCATGCCACGGTCCGCCAGCGGCGTGTTCTTGAAGAAGTCGGTGTGCCCGGGGCCGAGCAGGGCGGCCCGGTCCAGCGCGAACCCCGGCACCTCGATCGGGCGCAGCCGTACGACCGAGCCGAGGTCGTCGGCGTCGGCGAGGTCGTCCACGGCGTCCAGGAGCGCGGCGACGATCTCTTCGCGGTACCCCCGGTTGCCGCGCACCGTGAGCACCCGCTCGCCCCGGATCCGGTAGACGCTCGTCCCGATCGGGCCGGCCTCGACCAGCACGTCGTGGCGGCCGATCCGCGCGGGCACGGACGGCGAGAGCCGGCCTTCCTGGATCAAATCCTCAAGCGGGGCATCCTCCGTCATCCCGGCAATCTAGTCCACTGCCCGGGCGGCGGGCGTGGTCGCCGCCGGCGCTGCGGCGTCGACGATGGAGACGCCCACGTGGCGTACCGCGTGCCGGGTAGAGCTCCGGCCCTTGCCCGGCGACCGTGAACGGCCTCGCGCTCGGCTCATCGACCTCTCATCGCCCCAAAAGCGTGGTACCTACCGCGTAGGCGATACCGATCGACGGCTAGGCGATCGTCACCGACGCGAACGCGTCCTGCACCACGCGAACGTGGTTCCCGCAAGACCACCCCGCTCGACGAAGAACAGCCCATCTGACGGCTGTCCGCCGCCGGAGTGCACTCCCCTCAAGAAAGGTTGTTCTTTGATGTCCACCACGACTGCCGCCCGCAATCTGATCAACGGGAGGTGGAGTGACGCCGGCTCTGTACACGAGTCCATCAACCCCTCCACCGGCGACGTCGTCGGCACGTACGTCTCCGCGGGCCGTGCCGAGGCAGAAGCCGCGATCGCCGCCGCACGTACCGCCTTCGACACCACCGACTGGTCCCGGAACGCGGCGCTGCGGACCCGAGCACTCAACGAACTGGCCGACCGGCTCGCCGAACACGTCCCCGCCATCGGCCGAACCCTGGCCCAGGAGAACGGCAAGCTGCTCCAACAGACGACCTGGGAGGTGTCGCTGTCGGTCGACTGGCTCCGATACAGCGCCGCCTCCGCGCTCACCCAGATCGCCGGCCGGGCCGCCGAGCCCCAGCCGGGCGCCTACTTTCACTCGTCCCCCGAGGCGATAGGAGTCGCCGGCATCATCACACCGTGGAACTCCCCGGTGATCCTGCTGGTCCGTGCCCTCGGGCCGGCGATCGGCGCCGGCTGCACGACCGTGGTCAAGATGCCAGGGCAGACCGCGCTGACGAATGCCCTGTTCGCCGAAGTCGTCGCCGCCACGAAGTCCCTCCCCGCAGGCGTGGTCAACCTCCTCACCGAAGCAGGCAACGAGGTGGCACCGCTCGTGGTCGAGTCACCGGACGTCGACGTGCTCAGCTACACCGGCAGCACCCACGTCGGACGCGCCATCGCCGCCGCGGCCGCGCCGACGCTCAAGCGCGCCAACCTCGAATTGGGCGGCAAGACCCCGCTGATCGTCTTCGACGATGCCGACCTGGACATCGTGGTCCCACAGCTGGTGATGAGCTGCATTCTGATGAACGGGGAGTACTGCGGCACAGGCTCGCGTGTGCTCGCTCAGCGCGGCATCGCCGATGAACTGCGTACCCGGCTGGCTGCCGCTCTGGAGGCGGTCAAGGTCGGGCCTGCGGAGGATCCTTCCAGTCAGATGGGGCCGCTGATCGACAAGGCCGCCGTGGCAAGGGTCGACCGTATCGTCGAGGAGGCCGCATCGTACGCCAAGGTCATCGTCAGAGGCGGGCCCGTCACCGATCCCGAGCCGGCAGGCGGCGCCTTCTACCACCCTTCACTGCTTGAGGTGGAACGGCTCGACGTCCCCTTGGTGCAGCAGGAGGTGTTCGGTCCGGTCCAGACCTTCGAGATCTTCGACGACGAGGCCGACGCGGTCCAGCGGGCGAACGCCACGGAGTTCGGCCTGGCCGCGTCGGTCTTCACCGGCAGCGACATCCGAGCCCGCAGGGTAGGACGCGAGCTTCGCTTCGGTGGAATCTGGGTCAACGTCTGGGGCGTGCTCTCCGAACACTTCGAGCAAGGCGGTTTCAAGCAGAGCGGATACGGCCTACTGTGCGGCCCCTCGGCCATCACCGAATTTCAGAACCTCAAGACGTACGCGACTGCTGTCCCGCAACTCGCCTGATCCTGACCACCTCCATGGAAGATCACGCGCAGGGGCCCTTGCTACCGGAGTTCGCCGCGATCGCTCCCAGGGAGTACGAGGGCCGTATCCGGCGCGTGGGCGCGGTCGACGCCATGGACGACCCCGCGTTCGCCGCCGCGGTGAAGGCGACCGGCCACCGCAACCTGATCATCGCGGGAGTGACCATCGGCGTCTGCACGGTCAGCTCATCCCCATCGTCGGCGCCCTGATCCCGGCATCATGAGCACGCCGTACGAGCCGGGCCCCGGGGGCTCGAGCACACGATCGTCACCGCGAACGGCGTGAGCCTGCATGCGGTGATCGGCGGCTCGGGGGCACCGGTGCTCCTGCTGCACGGCTGGCCGCAGACCTGGCGGGCCTGACGGCACGTCATGCCGGTCCTCGCCGAGCACGGATACCGGGTCATCGCACCCGACCTGCGCGGTCTCGGCGGCAGCGCCCGCACCGCCGCGGCTACGACACGCGTTCGGTGTAGTGGTCGACAACGCAGCGACCAGAGCCGAATCGGGAACACGCTGGGCACCGATCATCGCCTTTGAGGACCAACACGGGAACCGGGTGGCCTGCAAGCCGATCGTGCGCATGGACGCGAAGATGCAGCCGGGCCGAGAAGTACCAGTGGTGTATATGGCAAACAAGCCGCAGGTCATGCTCCTATACACAAGATGGAGCATGGTGAGGTCGCTGCTGGAAAACTGGATTCTCCTGATGCTTGGATCGGCATTCCTGGGTTTCGCCGTGACCGCCGTGGTCGCTTGGTCCGGATAGTCGGAGGAACCGACCAGCAGGTGATCCGCTTGACCCGTACGAATCACTTTCGCTGGGATCACCTCAATGATCCGCGACGCAGAACATATCGTGAAAGCAACGCGTGAAAAACCGAGCGTGGTGGCCTGCTCGACATCGATGCCTGCGGACCCAGTCGCCCACCTAGCCGAGCGGCCACCGCGTCCGGGTCTCCATTCGCACCAGCAGGAAGTGGCATGACCATCCCATAGGCGCGGAGACATCGGTGGGCTCGGCCGTCAGTTGGCGTGTGGGCCGGGGGCGCTGCTGCCGGTGTAGGAATTCAGGCCGGACACGAGTTTGGCCAGGGCCGGGTCCTCTTCATAACGACGCCGGTGCAGTGCGGCGATCTTGTCGGCGATCTGAGGGTCCGGGTCGTCGGTGATGTCGAAGGAGACGAACTTGTCGACCAGCGGGAGGCCGATCTCGTCGGTGTGGCGGTGGGCGGGGTGCTTGAGGTACTCCCAGTAGCCGTCGAGGTCCTCGATGACGTAGGCGGAGGCCCACTCGTACTCGCCCCCGATGTCGGGGCCGACCACGAACGAGACGACCGAGGGGATGACCCGGCCCTGGTTGCGCATGCTCTCGACGGCCTCCTCGACCTTGTCGGCGGGCATGCCGGGCAGGATGGTCATACGGACGGTGTGGTAGATCATCAGATCTCCTCCTTTACTCGGTGGGATGCACATACAGGCTCCGGGGCGGCCTCATCGGCGAAGACTTCGTAGGTGAAGTGGCCCGGCTCGGTGTCCGCGCCGGTGATGAAGCAGGCGCATCAGGAACGGATGTCGCCCTGTAACCGAGGCTCACCGGTGTGTTCGGCGCGGCTTGGCATGTCTTCAAACTCGCACCGGCGGCGAGCCCTTCGCGTCGGTAGCGATCACCTAGGCTCGGGATGGAAGCCAACAGGATCAGTCCGACAGAGCGTCGGCCGGTGCGCGCAGGAGAATCAAACGATGCTTCGGGGCCGGCGGGCCGAGCGTGAGGCTGTCGAGCGGTTGCTCGTCCAGGCGCGGGGTGGACGCAGCGGCTTGCTGGTGGTGCGGGGAGAGGCCGGGATCGGCAAGACGGCGTTGCTGGAGCACGTCCGCGATGCCGCGTCGGGGTTTCGGGTGGAGCGCGCGGTGGGTGTGGAGTCGGAGATGGAGTTCGCCTTCGCGGGCTTGCATCAGTTGTGCGCCCCGATGCTGGACCGGCTGGGTGCGCTACCCGATCTGCAGCAGGCCGCCTTGGGCGTGGCGCTGGGACAACGCGCCGGTGACCCGCCGGCGCGGCTCTTGGTCGGGCTGACCACGCTCAGCCTGCTGGCCGAGGCCGCCGAGGAGCGGCCGTTACTGTGCCTGGTGGACGACGCGCAGTGGCTGGACGAGGCATCCGCACAGACCCTGGCGTTCGTCGCGCGGCGCGTGGAGGCCGAACGGCTGGCGCTGCTGTTCGCTCTGCGCGACCCCGGCCCCGTCCCTGAGGGCCCTGAGGCCTTCGCCGGGCTGCCGGAGCTGCGCCTGGGCGGGCTGGGTGAGGCGGACGCGCGAGCGTTGCTGGCCGCGGCCGTCCATGCACCGCTGGATGAGGGGGTGCGCGACCGGATCATCGCCGAGGCGCGCGGCAACCCGCTGGCGCTGCTGGAGCTGCCCCGAGGCGCGGAACCGGCACATCTGGCAGAGCTGGCGGGCGGGTTCGGGCTGCCTGACGCATTGAGCGTGCCGCGCCGGATCGAGGACAGCTTCCAACGCCGGTCGGGCAGCCTGCCGGCTGAGACGCAGTCGCTGCTGCTGGTCGCGGCGGCCGAACCGCTCGGCGACACCTCGCTGCTGTGGCGAGCGGCCGAGCACCTTGGCATCGGCGCCGAGGCTGCCACACCGGCGGTGACGGCGGGGTTGCTGGAGATCGGTGCCAGGGTGCGGTTCGCGCATCCACTGGTGCGCTCAGCGATCTACCGATCCGCCGCACCGGTTGAGCGCCGCCGCACGCATCACGCGCTGGCCGAAGCCACCGACCCGCAGGCCGACCCCGACCGCCGCGCCTGGCACCGCGCGCAGGCCGTCCCAGGTGCCGACGAGACGGTCGCCGCGGAACTGGAGCACTCGGCCGGACGAGCACGGGCCCGTGGCGGGCCGGCCGCGGCGGCCGCGTTTCTGGAACAGGCGACCGCGTTGACCCCCGACTCGGCTGAGCGGGCTCGCCGGGCGTTGGCGGCCGCGCACGCCAAGCACCAGGCCGGGGGTCCCGAGGCCGCACTGGAACTGCTGACGGTCGCGGCGGCGGGGCCGTTGGACGCGCTGCAGCATGCCCGGGTGGAGTTGCTGCGCGCTCAGATCGCGTTCGTTCTGACGCGGGGCAGTGACGTGCCGGGGATGTTGCTGGACGCGGCTAAGAGGCTCGCCCCGCTGGATGCCGCGCTGGCCCGCGAGACCTACCTGGAGGCGATCGAGGCGGCCATTCACGCCGGTCCGCTCGGTCAGGGCCGCGGGGTGCCGGAGGTGGCCGAGGCCGCTCGGGCCGCGCCCCCGCCGCCGATGCCGCCGGGGCCGGTCGACCTGTTGCTCGACGGGCTGGTGACCAGGTTCACCCAAGGGTACGAGGCGAGCGTGCCCGGTCTGCAGCGGGCGCTGGAGGCGATGCGCGGCCACCGGCTCGGGGTTGACAGCGACGGGCGTCGCGAGCTGTGGCTGGCCTGCCGCATCGCGATCATGCTGTTCGACGACGAGGTCGACGTGCTGACCGGCCGTTACGTCCGTTTTGCCCGCGACGTCGGCGCGCTGGCGACCCTCGCCACCGCGCTCAACTTTCACGCCACCATGATCGTGGGCAACGGCGAGCTCGCCCGGACCGCCGAGCTGATCGCCGAGGAGACCGCGATCACTCAGTCGACCGGGACCCCGTCGCTGCCCCACGCCAGGCTCACGCTCGCCGCCTGGCGCGGTCGGCAGGCCGAGGCTTCTGAGCTGTACACGGCCGCGGTTCGAGACGCGACCGGGCGGGGCGAGGGCACGGTGGTCACCCTGGCCCAGTACGCGATGGCGGTGTTGCACAACGGGCTGGGCAACTACGACGCCGCGCTGGCCGCCGCAGCGGGGCCGTGCGAGTACGACGAGCTGGCGCACAGCAGCGTGGCCCTGCCCGAGCTCATCGAGGCGGCCGTCCGCGCAGGCGAACCGGCCCACGCGGCCGCCGCGTTGGAGCGACTCAGCCCGCGGACCCGTGCCAGCGGCACCCAATGGGCCCTCGGAGTGGAGGCACGCTCACGGGCGCTGACCAGCACCGGACCGGCCGCCGAGGAACTCTACCGCGAGGCGATCGAGCGGTTGGGCCGGTGCCGGAGGGCGACCGATCTTGCCCGCGCCCACCTGGTCTACGGCGAATGGCTGCGCCGCGAAGGCCGACGCCAAGCCGCGCGCGAACAGCTGCGCACCGCCCACCGGCTGCTGTCCGAGATGGGCGTGGAGGCGTTCGCGGAGCGGGCCGCCCGCGAACTGCGCGCCACCGGCGAGCAACCGCGCAAGCGAACCGCCCAGGCGGCCGACGCGCTCACCGCCCGCGAACTGCACATCGCCCGGCTGGTCGCCACCGGAGCCACCTCCAAGGAGATCGCGGCACAGCTGTTCCTGAGCCCGCGCACAATCGACGCACACCTGCGCAACATCTTCGGCAAGCTGGACATCACCTCCCGCCGACAGCTCCGGAACCTGCAACTTCCCTGACCCCCGGGTTGCGGCTGTATCTGATCCGCACCCTGTCCAGGATGCCGATCAGTGCCAGGTGATGCCCAGCCGGGCGGTGCCGGCGGCCGCCGCCAAAAAAGCCCAACCATGGGGCTTTTGTCCGCATAGGCGATACCCGCCGGCGGCTAGGCGATCGTCACCGACGCGGACGCGTCCTGCGCCACGCGAACGTGGTTCCCACAAGACCACCCCGCTCGACGAACAACAGCCCATCTGGCGGCTGTCCGCACGCCGCCTCGTTGATCATCCGGCCATGGCGGCATTCGGCCCGGCCATGCCGCCTCCTGCCAGTCAGAATCCACCATGAAAGGGACGTCAGATGAGCATCGCCCTCGTACGGAACCCGGGTGAAGGCCAGGCCTACACTTACTTCGGCGCCGAGCTTGAAAATGTCGTGTCGACCACCGAGACGGACGGAGTAGTAACCGTCTCGCGTCTGCACATGCAGCGCGACGAAGCGCCGCCCCTGCATGTCCACAGTCGTGAGGACGAGAGTTGGGTGGTCTTGTCCGGCCGTGTCAGGTTTTGGGCAGGGTCGACTTCGCTCGACACATGCGAAGTGCACGACGCCGAACCCGGCGCCTACATCTACGGACCCCGATCGGTGCCCCACACGCTCCAACCGATCACCTCAACCGCGGTGATCCTCACCATCAACAGCCCCGGAGCCGTCGAAGGCTACTTCAAGGGGGTCGGGCACACCGACACGTCCCGCACCGCAGATGACATCGCCGACCTCCTGGCCGAATACGGAGTGAAAATCCTCGACAACCCGCCCAGCGCCTGAAGCGCACGCCGTTCGGCCGATGCGCTTTCGCTGTGGCGACCGCGCCGATGCTCTTCGCCACTTCCAGGGCTGAGTGACCGACGTGCGTTGACCTTGAGGGCAACTGCCCACCATCGCCATCCTCGTCGCCGGCGTACATGTCTGCGCAGGCAGTACCGCTCGGGAATATCTGCCTGCGCAGGCAACTTATCGTCATCGAAACGCCGGACAGCATCTGCACAAGACCCCAAGGAGAAGCACTTTGCGTACCACCGTCACGGGCGAGCGATCCCCCTTCGAGATCGGCTTCATGACGTTCGCCGAGATCACTGCCGACCCACGTACCGGCGCGCTTCCCTCCGCGCACCAGCGCGCCCAGGAGACCATCGAGCAGGCGCGGCTCGCCGACGAGGTCGGGCTCGACCTGTTCGCCGTCGGCGAGCACCACCGCACCGACTTCGTCGGCTCGGCCCCGCCCGTCGTACTGGCCGCGGCCGCCCAGGCCACCACGAACATCAGGCTGACCAGCGCGGTCACCGTACTCAGCTCCGACGACCCGGTACGGGTATGGGAACAGTTCGCCACCCTCGACCAGCTCTCCGGGGGCCGGGCCGAGATCATCGCCGGCCGCGGCTCCTACACCGAGTCCTTCCCCCTCTTCGGCTACGACCTGGCCGACTACGCCGACCTGTTCCGCGAGAAGCTCGACCTGCTGCTGCGGATCCGCGCCCAAAATCCGATCACCTGGAACGGGCGGTTCCGCGCCGCGCTGGACACCGCCGACGTCGGTCCCCGTGCGATGCAGGAGGAGCTGCCGATCTGGGTGGGCGTCGGAGGAACGCCCGCCTCCGCCATCAGCACCGGCCGACTCGGCCTCCCCATGGCCATGGCGCTGCTGGTCGGGCCGATCACGTATCACCGGCAGACCATCGACCTGTACCGAGAAGCCGCACAGCAGGCCGGGCACGACCCCGCCACGCTGCGCACCAGCATCAACCTGCACGGGTACGTCGGGCGTACGAGCCAGGGCGCCCGCGACACGATGTACCCCTATTTCGCGAAGGGCATGATGGACAACAACCACCAGCGCGGCCGCGGTTTCGCGATGCCGCGGGCCGCCTTCGACGCCCAGACCTCCCCCAACGCCGGTCTCGTCGTCGGCAGCCCGCAGGAGGTCATCGAGAAACTGCTGGCCTACCACGAGGTCTACGGCCTGGACCGCGCCCTGATCCAGGTCGGCTTCGGCGGTATGCCGCAGAAGGACGTCCTCGAGGCGATCGAACTGCTCGGCAACGAGGTCGCCCCCGTCGTACGCCGCGAGGTCAGCGCCCGGAAGGAGCGGGCGGCGTGACCGCCGTCAGTGGCCCGCGGGTTCCCATCGCCGACCGTGCCGCCTCCCAGAAGGAGGCGCGGACGCTGCGGGTGGTGGTCGTCAACGGCAGCCCGAGCGAGAAGTCCAAGACCGTCGGGCTGGTCGACGTCGTGCTGCAGACACTCACCAGCGTGCTCGCCGCCCACGACGTCGCGGTCGAGCACACCCGGATCGACGTCTACCGGCTCGGCCCCGCCTTCACGGGAGCCTTCGAGAGGGAAGGCATCGCCCCCGAGATCGAGGACACGCTCCGCCGCGCCGAGGAGGCCGACCTGCTCATAGCCGCCACCCCCGTGTTCCGCGGCTCGTACACCGGCCTGTTCAAGCACTTCTTCGACCTGGTCGACCAGTACGCACTCGCGAACAAGCCGGTCTTCCTCACCGCCACCGGCGGCGGGGACCACCACGCACTGGTCCTGGAACACGCCCTGCGCCCGTTGTTCGGGTTCTTCCAATCGTTGACCCTCCCGGTCGCCGTCTTCGCATCCGCCGGCGACTTCGACGGCACCACGCTCCTCAGCCCACGTGTCTACGGCCGCATCGAGATGGCCGTCGACGACGTGAGCGACATCCTCGCGCTCGTGGCAACTCGCGGTAAGCCGGTTGGCTGACACCAGCCGTACGAGCCACGCCGGCCCGGGGCTCGGATGGGCCCGCACCGGAACCTGAACCTCCCCATCGGACCAGACAGTCTCAAGGAGCACCGTGCCCGACCACCGGCCCCTGATCACGGTGAGCGATGCCGATCTGGAAGATCTCCGTGCGCGGCTGCGCGCCTTCCGGTGGCCGGTTCCCTGGCCCCTGGACGGCTGGCAGGCCGGCACCGACACCTCCGATCGAGCTGGTCGGTGACGAGGCCGGCCGGCGTCCGGGTGGTTCCTTGGCGGCGATGGAACGCGACCGCCCGCAGGATCCATCACCGACCCACCTCCCCCGAGAACCCGGCCTCATCCACGCGCACGGATGAGGCCTAATTGTGATCTACGACACCCGTGTAAACATTTGATGATCGTGGGAATGTTTCGGCAACGCCGGTATTAGTGCAAATGCCTGCCTGGGAGGCTGCGGCATGAAGATCACGCGGGTGGCGGCCCTGATCGCGGCGACCGGTCTCACGGTGTCCGGATGCTCCGGTGGGGCGAGTGGTGGCGGCGGCACCACGATCCGGATCAGCGCCAACGCCGTCAAGGGCGGAAAGAACGCCAACGAGGCCGCATGGATCACCGACTACGTGATCCCCAAGTTCACCGCGATGGAGAAGGCCAAAGGCAAGAAGGTCACGGTGCGCTTCGACGGCACCGGCGTGGACGACGCCCCGTTCAAGCAGAAGACCGCGCTCGACCTGAAGACCGGCGGCGGTGCCGACCTGATCTCCATCGACGGCATCTGGGTCGGGGAGTTCGCGCAGGCGGGGTACATCAAGCCGCTCGACCAGGTGGTGGGCCCGCAGGCCGACCGGTGGGAGGGCCTCCAGCAGATCCCCGGCCCGGTGCAGAACATCATGGCCTTCAACGGCAAGAAGTACGGCCTGCCGATCGGCACCGACGGCCGGGTCGTCTTCTACAACAAGCAGTTGTTCGCCAAGGCCGGCCTGCCGGCCGACTGGCAGCCGAAGAGCTGGGACGACATCCTCGCCGCCGGCCGCAAGCTCAAGTCGCTGAGCGGCGTCACCCCGATCCAGCTCAACGCCGGCACCGCGATGACCGAGGCGACGACGATGCAGGGTGTGCTCCCCCTGCTCGTGGGCACCGGCCACGAGATCTACGAGAACGGCCGGTGGCTGGGCGACAGCGCACCGATCAGGAGCGTGCTCGACCTGTATCGGCAGGTGTACACGAGCGGGCTCGGCGACCCGCGGCTCCAGCAGAACCCGCAGGGGCGCGACGAGTCGTTCCAGCGGTTCGCCAAGAACAAGCTCGGCATCCTGCTGGAGGGCGACTACTTCTGGCGCTCGGTGGTCAACCCCAAGGGCGGCATCGACCCCATGCCCGACCGCGACAAGGACGTCGGCTACACGCTGATCCCCGCGCAGTCCCCCGGAAAGGGCATCCGCACCCAGAACGCGGTCAGCATGTCCGGTGGCTCCGGCTGGGTGATCAACCCGCACACCAAGAACGCCTCGCTGGTCTGGGACCTGCTGAGCTTCATCGGCTCCCACGACGCGGTCAAGGACGAGGTCCAGCGCTCCGCGGTCGGCATCAGCCCACGCCAGGACGTCAACGCCGAGTTGCTCTCCGGCGACCCCCTGCTGAACTTCATCTCCACCAAGGTGCTGCCGATCACCGACGTACGGCCCGGCCTCGCCGCCTACCCGCAGGTGTCCACGGCCCTGCAGAAGGCGACCGGTGACGTCGTCGCGGGCGACAGCGTGGACAAGGCGGCCAAGACCTACCAGCAGAACCTGACCCAGGCCGTCGGCGGCGCCGGGAACGTGACCACCGGCTGATGGCACAGCAGACGGCCCGGCGCTCGCTCTCCGGCGACGTGCCGGGCGGTGGCGACCGGCGGCAGGGGCTGGCGTTCGTGGTGCCCGCGCTGCTGCTCATCACGGTCTTCCTGATCCTGCCGGCGCTGTGGACGCTGTACCTCGGGCTGACCGACTACCGGCTCACCGGCCTCCAGGCCGCGCACCCGAAGGTCGTCGGCACCGCGAACTACACGCACGCGCTCGGGGACAAGGACTTCCGCGACGCCCTCGGCCGTACGCTGCTGTTCGTCCTCGGCTCGGCGATCATCGGGCAGAACGTCCTCGGCTTCGTCCTCGCCTGGACGCTGCGCTCCGCGCGGCGCTGGGCCCGCGCGCTCGTCGAGACACTCGTGCTGCTCGCCTGGATCCTGCCCGGCGTCGTCGTCGCCTGGCTGTGGATCGCGTTCCTGAAGGACCAGGGCGGCACGCTGAACGCGATCCTGCACACGCCCGGCCGCGACTGGTGGTTCGACCACCCGATGGGCTCGCTGATCGTCTTCAACGTCTGGCGGGGCACGGCGTTCTCGATGATGCTGTTCACCGCGGCGCTGTCGAGCGTGCCGCCGAGCCAGCTGGAGTCCGCGCGGCTGGCCGGTGCGAGCGGCCGGCAGCAGTTGCGCGACGTCGTCCTGCCCGGCATCCGCGGGCACGTCCTGACCAACACGCTGCTGATCAGCCTGTGGACGTTCAACGACTTCACGCCGTACCTGATCACCAAGGGGGAGCCGCACGGCGCCTCGGCGGTACTGCCCGTCTACATCTACCTGACCGCCCTGCCGGGCGAACGCCTGGGCTTCGCCAGCGCGATCTCCCTGATCATGCTGGTGATCAACCTGCTGCTGGCGCTCGCCTACATCCGGATCCTGCGGAGGCGCGCGTGAGTCCCGTCCAGGTGGTGCGGCGCATCGGCTTCTACGTCTTCGTGGCGCTCGTCACGGCGTTCTTCGCCCTGCCGATGCTGTGGCTGGTGACCGCGCCGTTCACGCGGAACCCGACGTTGTCCGTCTCGTGGCCGGACTTCACGCTGGGCAACTTCAAGCACCTCACCGACGACCCGAACGCGCTGCCCTCGCTGTACAACTCGGCCGTGCTGTCGCTGTGGACGATGCTGGTCACGGTCGGCGCCGCGGCGCTCGCGGCGTACGCGCTGAGCCGGGTGCGCGTCCCGGGCCGCGACGGGATCCTCTACCTGCTCCTGCTGCTGTCCTCGGTGATCACGGGGACGTCCGCGATGGTGCCGATCTTCCAGCTGATGTTCACGCTGCACCTGCTGGACAAGGACCTCGGCGTCATCCTGGTCATGACCGGCGGCCTGCTGCCCGCGGCGATCTTCATCCTCAAGGACTTCATGGACACGATGCCCAAGTCCTACGAGGAATCGGCGCGGGTGTTCGGGGCGAACTCCTTCCAGGTGCTGGGCCACGTGGTGCTGCCGAACGTCCGGCCGGGCCTCGCGACGATCGCCGTCTGGGCGGTGGTCAACGTGTGGGGCAACTTCCTCATGCCGTTCCTGCTGTACCGCACGCCGGAGAAGCAGCCGGCGGCGGTCACGCTCAACAACTTCTACACCGAGGGCGGTCAGCCGAACCTCGCGCTGATCTCGACGTTCTCTCTCCTCTACTCGATCCCGGTGGTGATCATGTTCCTGTTCGTCAGCCGCCGGTACGGCTTCCGCTTCCACGGAGGGATCAAGGCTTGACTGCTCCCTCTCCTAGTTCCGGAGAGGAATTCCGCTCCTCGCGGAGTGGGTTTCCTGCTTCGAAGCCGACTGCGGAAGGGAATCCCCTTGCCGTCTGACGTCAGCTCCACAGGCCGCCACGGCTCGACCAGCCGCCAGAATGTTCTTCGCGGCGTTGATGTCCCGGTCGTGCCGGGCGCCACAGGCCGGGCACGTCCACGCCCGTACCGAAAGTTTCAACTCGGCGAGCAGATACCCGCAGATCGAACACGTCTTGGACGAGGGGTAGTACCGGTCGACGACCATCAGACGCCGTCCGTATCTCCCTGCCTTGTACTCCAGCATGGAGCGGAACCGTCTCCAGCCGCAGTCAGCGATGACGCGAGCGAGGCGTCGATTACGGATCATGCCGGACACGTTGAGATTTTCGATCGCTATCGCGTCATATTCGCGTACCAGGCGGGTCGAGGTCCGGTGCAAAAAGTCATTTCGAGCGTTCCGGACCTTCCTGTGAGCACATGCAACCCGCCTTCCAACCTTCTTGCGGTTGTTGGAGCCGGGTTGCTTGCGAGCCATGCGGCGCTGGTAGCGCGCCAGTTGTCTGGCCTTGCGCTCCAGAACGCTGGAGACCTCGTTCAGGAACGACAGCTCCGGATCGGCTTTCCACCTGGTGAGTGCCGCATCGGTCTGCCGGTACGAGGTTGTACGTCCTTCGGTGCGATAGGCGGCCTGCCTGGCCGCCAACGCCTTGTTCCATACGAGCCGCACACAGCCGAACGTGCGCGACAGTATCGCGGCTTGCTCGGGGTCGGGATAGGCCCGGCACTTGTATGCCGTACGCATAACCGCAACTCTTGCAGAGGGCTATGACAATGTGTGAATGCCTTGTTCCTCTCCGATCTGACGGCGGCACCATGGTGAGGTTCTGGTGAAGGTCTCGCTGGAAGAGGTGACCAAGGTCTTCGACGGCGGCGTGACGGCGCTCGACGACCTGTCGCTGGAGATCCAGGACGGGGAGTTCTTCGCCCTGCTCGGCCCGTCCGGGTGCGGGAAGACGACGCTGCTGCGCACGATCGCGGGCCTGGAGACGGCGTCGTCCGGCACGCTGCGCATCGGCGACCGCGACGTCACCCGGGTGCCGCCGGGCGCGCGGGACGTGGCGATGGTGTTCCAGGACTACGCGCTGTTCCCACACATGACGGTGGCCGACAACATCGCCTACCCGCTGCGGATCAAGAAGGTGGGCCGGGCGGAGCGCCGGGCCAAGGCGGCCTCCACGGGCGAGGGACTCTCGCTCGGCGGGCTGATGGAGCGGCGGCCGGCGCAGCTGTCCGGCGGTCAGCAGCAGCGCGTCGCGCTGGCCCGTGCCATGGCGGCGCAGCCGACGGTGTTCCTGCTGGACGAGCCGCTGTCGAACCTCGACGCGCGCCTCCGGCTGGAGGCCCGGACGTTCCTCAAGAAGCTCCAGCACGACCTGGGCGTCACCACGGTGTTCGTGACCCACGACCAGGCGGAGGCCCTGGCCCTGGCCGACCGGATCGCGGTCATGGAGTCGGGCCGCGTCCGGCAGCTCGGCACGCCGCGCGAGGTGTTCCAGCGACCGGCGAACGTCTTCGTCGCGGGCTTCATCGGCTCGACGCCGATGAACCTGCTGGAGGGCGAGTGCGTGCCCGGCGACGGCGAGACCGCGACGTCGTGGGGCCACCGGATCGAGGTCGCGGGCGTACGGCTGCCGGTGCCGGAGGACATCGTCACCGAGCTGGCCCCGGGCGACAAGGTGATCGTGGGCATCCGGCCGGAGTACCTGACCGAGTCGGAGGAGGGCATCAAGGGCACGGTCGAGATCGTGGAGAACCTGGGCACGACCTCGCTGGTGACCCTGGTGACCACCGGCCCGAACGTCCAGCTGACCGTCCCCGAAGGCCGCGAACCGGAGCCGGGGGCCACCCTGCACGTGGCTCCCCGGCCGGGCCGGATGCTCGTCTACCGCGCCGACGACGGCGAACTCATCGCCGCCCCCTGAATCAGCCGCCCCCTGAATCACCGGACCCTGAATCACCGGACCCTGTCACCGGTGCACCTCGTCGAGGAAGGCGCGGATGAGGCCCAGCCATTCCTGCGGGCGTTCGGCGAACGGCAGATGGCCGGTGGCGATCTCGGCGAACTTCGCGCCCGGAATTCCGTCGGCCAGCTGACGGTGGTGGTAGGGCGTCGCCAGCTGGTCCTCGGTCGTCGATATCACCAGCGTGGGGATGTTCAGCCGGGTCAGGTCGGCGCGGACGTCTACGGCCTCGACGAGGTCGACGTGGTCCGGGGTGCCCGGGGGTACCGTCGCGGCGGCCCCGGCCAGCATCGCCTCCAGTTCCTCCGCGGAGAGCCGGTCCAGGAAGGACGCTCCCGCACCGATCAGTGCGAGGAAGGTGGCGAGCCTGGGCGGATCCCCAGCGTCGAGCAGTTTCCGCCAGGTCCGGGTGGCGAGTCGCATCCGGGCGCTCGGGTGGGCGAAGCTCGCGGTCAGGACCAGGGCCGTCACCCGGTCGGGGTGGCGGACGGCCGCACGGATCGCCACCGGCCCGCCCAGTGAATAGCCGACGATGGCGAACGTCTCGACGCCCTCCTCGCCGGCGGCTTCGACCAGTGCGTCGGCGAGGCCGTCCAGGGTGAGCGGCTCCGTGGCACGGGGCGTACCGCCGGTGCCGGGGTAGTCGGGGCCGATCACCTTGTAACGCTCGGCCAGTCCGTCCAGGATCGGCCCGTAGTTGGCCTGGATGCCACCGCCGCCGCCGTGGGCGAGCAGGAGAGCGGGGCCGCTTCCGCGGACGATGCGGGCGAGTTCGGACATTGATGAATCTCCCTGATGTGGTGTCACTTCACTCGGACAAGGTGGTCGGCGAGGCGTGGATCGCTCCGGTGGGCGCGGGCCGCGTAGACGGTGAGCGGGAGCGCGGCGAGGATGGCCGGGACCCCCGCCCAGGGCAGGTGCGCCAGGCCGAGGCCCGCGTCGAGGGCTCGGCCGCCGAGCCACGATCCGCCGGCGATACCGAGGTTGAACGCCGAGGCGCTGGTCGCCGTTATGAGGGTCGGGGCCGAGGGCGCGGCGGCGAGGGCCCGTTCCTGCAGCAGCGGGATGGGCGTGCCCATCACCACGCCGAGCACGAGGACGGTCGCGACCGTTGTCGTGTGGAGCCGTCCGGTGAGTGTGAGAGCGGCGAGGGTCCCGGCCAGGGCGAGGAGGGTCGCGAACAGCGAGCCCCACGGCGCACGGTCGGCCAGCCGCCCGCCGGCGAAGTTGCCGACGAGCGCCCCGGCGCCCAGCACGGCGAGCAGGAGGGCGACGGCCCGGGGTGAGAAGCCGCGCAGGCCCAGGAACGGAGACATGTAGGTGTAGAAGACGAACAGGCCGGCCTGGGACACGACGATGATTCCGAGGAGCGTCACGACCCGCCGTTCACGCAGCGTCGAGAGTTCGGCGCGCGACGGACGGGAGGCCTCCTCGGCGGGCCCGGCCGTCAGCGCCGCGACGGCGGCGAACATCAGCGCGCTCAGGGCGACGATGGCCCAGAACGTCGTCCGCCAGCCGTACGTCTGCCCGAGCCAGGTGCCCAGCGGCGCACCGAGCACGGTGGCGAGGTTCCAGCCCGCCGAGACCACCGCGATCGCCTGACCTCGGCGCGCCGGCGGGGCCGTTCCGACGGCGAGCACGACGGCGACCGCGAACGACGTGCTGTGCGTCAGAGCCGTGACCATCCGGGCCGCCACCAGCATGCCGAAGCCGGTGGCCGTCGCCGCGACCGCGTTGGCGCCCGCGAACACCACCAGCAGGGCCAGGAGCAGCGCCTTGCGCGGCAGCCGGAGGGTCAGCGCGGTCACGAGCGGCCCGCCGACGGCCACCGTCAGGGCGTACCAGGACACCAGCAGTCCGGCGGACGGCACGGGCACTCGCAGACCGGCCGAGAGTGTCGGCAGCAGGCCGACCATCACGTACTCCGCCGTGCCCACCGTGAAGACGCATCCGGTCAGCGCGGTCAGGGCCGGCCATCGCGTCCTGGCGGACGTCTTCTTCGACATGCCTGGACGCTAAACTCTCACATAGATGTGAGAGTCAAGTCTTCATCGGAGGACCGGGTGCGGATCGGCGAACTGTCCAGGCGGACCGGCGTGCACGAGCGGCTGCTGCGTTACTACGAGGAGCAGGACCTCCTCCGGCCCCGGCGCCGCTCCAGCGGTTACCGGGAGTACGACGAAGCGGACGTGGTCACGGTCCGCCGCATCCGCGGCCTGCTGGCCGCCGGGCTGAACACCACCGCCATCGCCACGGTTCTCCCGTGCCTGCGCGACGAGGAAGAGCACCTCGTGCCCACCTGCCCGGACCTGCTCGCCGACCTGGCCCGGGAGCGTGACCGGATCACCCGGGCCATCACCGATCTGCAGAGCTCACGCGCCGCCCTCGACCGCGTCATCGCCGCCGCTCCCTCCGACGTCACCGCCAGGGCCCTCGACGCTCACCCGGAGCTCTCAGCCGTCCTGCCGTAGAGGGCCCGACGACGGCGAACTCATCGACGCTCCCTGACGTACCGGGTGAGGACGGCGGCGCCGTTCTTCTCAACCGAACGGCACTCCAGGTGGGCGGGCGGGCCGCCGGCGGGGAACAGTCGCTCCCCGCTGCCGAGGATCGTCGGGAAGGTCAGCAGCCGGTACTCATCGATCAGGTCCTCGGCCATCAGCGCGCGCACGACGCTGAGGCTGCCGGTGATGACCACGTCGCGCCGTTCACGCTTGACGACCTCGACGAGGTCACCCTCGATGACCCGGGAGTTCGCCCACGCCGACGGGTCGGTCAGGGTACGGGAGGCGACCAGTTTCGACGCGGCGTTCATCCGCGTGGAGAACGGGTCGTCGCGGCCCGGCCACAGCCGGGAGAACAACTCCCACGTACTGCGTCCCAGCAGCATCACACCCTCGTCCAGCGTGGCGCCGAGCCGGAACTTGTCCCCGGCGACGCTCTCGGGCCCGTGCCGGAACGCCCAGCCGCCGGACGGCGTACCCGCGGATCCGTCCGGGTCGGAGACGATCCCGTCCAGAGTGACGAAGTCAACTTGACCCGGCCCTGAAGGGCCGGGTTTGGAGGTAGCGCCCGGCTGGCTGCTGGGTGGGCTCCTTCGTTCAGCCACCCCTTTTATGTGGTGGCAGGGACGCGTGACTCACGCCCCGCGGTCCACGCAGCTTCGCCTTTGCGGGCGATGTTGTGGGAGGCGTTGCGGTCTGCGTGGGCAACGACCCCGCAGTTCCGGCAGATGAAGACCGATTGGCTTGCCCGGTTCTTGTCGTTGATGTGGCCGCACTCGCAGCATTGCTGGGAGGTGTAGGCGGGATCGACGAAGACCACGGGCACGCCGGCTCGTTTGGCCTTGTAGGTGATGAAGTGTGTGAGCTGGGCGAAGGCCCAGGAGTGCAGCGCGACCCGTTGGGGCTTGCGGAGCCGTACCCTCTGCCGGATTCCCTTGAGGTTCTCCAGGGCGATTCCGGATGAGGTGCGTTCAGCCTCGGTCACGATCGTCTTGGCGATGATGTGGTTCTGGTTGGCGGCGTGACGCTTCTCGCTGCGTCGGCGTTTTTTGAGCAGCCGCTTGGCGGACTTGGTGCGCTTGTTCTGGAGCTTGCGGCGCAGTTCGAGCTGCCGCCTGCGGTGCCGGTTGAGTCCCCGCCCGGCGGCCTGGTAACCGGTAGAGGTGGTGGCGATGGCGGCGATGCCCAGGTCCACACCGATGAACCGCCCGGGCTCGTACCGCTCGGCCTCGGGCACCTCACAGGTGGCGATCAGATAGAACACCCCGTCACGCCGGACCAGATCGGATTCGCCCTGCCGGTGGGCCTGCAGTGTCTTGAGCGCGCCCGCCGAGCAGGCGAACGGAATGTTCTTCACCCGGCCCTGGACGGTCCACACCGACACGGTCCCGGCGTCGTACCGCCACGACAAACACCGGTCGTCATACGGCTGCGCCGCCTCGGGCCGGAACACGATCGGTTTGCCCTCGGCCTTGACCCGACGCGGGGAGCCCGGCTTGCCGAGATTCCCGGCGCGGATGTTCGCCTTCAACGTGGTGTAGGCGTCACGGACCTTCTTGATCACATGCTGGGCGGCTTGTGCCCCCAGCCCCCGCGACTTCAGCTCGCCATAGGTGTGCTTACGCAGCTCATACAGGTGCGGCACGCCCTGCTCGAACGCCACCGTCGATACCCAGTTCGCCGCCTCGTTGACCGCGTGCAGGGTGCGCTCAAGCGCCAGCGCCTGACCGGCGTCCGGCATGAGTTTGACCTGCACCACGACCTTCACAGCCAGTAACGGTAGCGTTCTTCTGTGTCACACAGGAGGGGAATCTCCCGATAACCACAGGGGGTAAGAGCGTCGCCTACACCCCTGCGCACGACTTGGTCTCCCGCGCCCCAACACCGGCCCAGGCGGCGCTAGCGCGCCGCACACGAGGGAAGCGATTCCTCCCGGCCCTGAACTGAAGGGACCGGGGTTCCTCGCTAGATCATGCTGAATGGCGATGACGCTCACGATGAGGTCCTTTCGGTCGATGCTCGCCGTACATACCGGCGCGACCGGCCGGACTCATCGCTCCTGAGGAGAAAGTCTTTCGGGCAGGTCGAAGGCCGGGAACACGGACGGGTCGGCGAACACCACGTTGTGCGCGACCCGGCCGCCGGTGACCGTGAGGACCTGGAGCGTGTGCAGCCGATGTCCGCCGCCGGGCTCCGGGGCGTACGCGGCGAGCGCGGGCTGGCCGTTCGCGGTCAGATGCCGCAGGCACCAGCCCGGACCGCGCATCGCGAACACGCGGTGCATGAACCGGCCGTAGTCGGCGCTGCCCCGGTACCACAGCGGCACCGGCGGCATCTCCAGGACCGCCTCGTCGGTGAGCAGCCGGACGAGCGCGGGGACGTCGGCCGCCTCGAACGCCTCGGCGTACCGCCGGACGACCGCGCGCACCTTCGGGTCGTCCGGCTCGGAGATCTCGCCGATGTCCCCTACGCCGGCGAGGGCGGCCCGGGCCCGCTGCAGGGCGCTGTTGACCGCCGGGACCGTGGTGCCGAGCTGCGCGGCGACCTCGGCGGCGCTGAACTCCAGCACCTCGCGGAGCACGAGGACGGCACGCTGCCGTGGCGGCAGGACCTGCGTCGCCGCCACCAGCGCGAGCCGCAGGCCGGCGCGTACGCCCGGGTCGAACCGCGCGTCGGGGAACGGCTGGAGCCAGGGGATGTCGAGCGCCGGCGTGAGCGGTGCGCCGGGGTCGTCGCTCGGCGCACCCAGCCCGGACGGCAGTGGCCGCAGCGCCCGGCCGTCGAGCGCGGTCAGGCAGGCGTTGGTCGCGATGCGGTAGAGCCAGGTGCGTACGGACGCGCGGGCGGGGTCGTACCGGTCGCGGGCCTTCCACGCGCGCAGCATGGTCTCCTGCACCAGGTCCTCGGCCTCGTGGAACGAGCCGAGCATCCGGTAGCAGTAGGCGACCAGCTCACCGCGGTGGGACTCGAGGTCCAAGCGTCAGGCCGGCGGCTGGTTACGGTCGTCGCCTGTGACCTGGGCGTTGTTGCGCGGGGCGCGGGTGCGGCTCATCATGACGAGCTGTAGCAGGAACGAGGCGGCGCCGACGACCATCAGGATCACGCCGAGGGCGGGCAGGTCGATGCCGCTGAGGTGCGCCTTGATGGCCCACTTGAAGATGGCCCCAAGTGTGATCAGGAAGATGCTGACGCCAAAGCCCACCATGCCTCCGACCTCCGGAACCCACACCGGGCCCGGAATTCACTTCGAGTAAACACCCGACTGCTGCGGCACACCACCCTATCGACACCGATGATGACGTATGCCCCGCCGCTCGAACCAGGGCGGCGGGACATACGAAACGGTGCCGTTGACGGCGTATTAGGCCATCGGCTCAGAAAGCGTCTTCGGGGAGTTCCATCAGATCGGTCGTGGTCGCCTCCACGATGGCCCGCTCGGCGGCGACCTTGGGCAGCTGGGTCGCGCAGAAGAACTGCGCGGCGGCCACCTTTCCGGTGTAGAACGCCTGGTCGGCGGGTGACAGTTCCCCGCCGAGCCGGTTCAGCGCGACCTCGGCCTGCCGGCAGAGCAGCCAGGCGATGACCACGTCGCCGAGCACCATGAGCAGGCGGGTGGTGTTGAGGCCGACCTTGTAGATCTCCTCCGGCTTCTCCATGGACTCGATCGCCCAGCCGACCATCGGCGTCACGATGCCCTGCGCGTCGTCCACGGCCTTGGCGAGCAGGGCGCGCTCCTGCTTGAGGCGGCCGTTGCCCGCCTCGCTCTCGGCGAACTCCTTGATCTGCGCGGCGAGGTGCTGAAGCGCCTCGCCGTTGTTGCGCAGGATCTTGCGGAAGAAGAAGTCCATGCCCTGGATCGCCGTCGTGCCCTCGTACAGGGAGTCGATCTTGGCGTCCCGGATGTACTGCTCGATCGGGTAGTCCTGGAGGAAGCCCGAGCCGCCCAGCGTCTGGAGCGACTGCGTCAGCACCTCGTACGCCCGCTCGGAGCCGACGCCCTTGACGATCGGCAGCAGCAGGTCGTTGACCTTCTCGGCCAGTTCGTCGCGCCTGCCCTCGGCGCGGGCGATCTGGATCTTGTCCTGGTACGTCGCGGTGTACAGGACCAGTGCCCGCATGCCTTCCGCGTAGGCCTTCTGCAGCATGAGCAGGCGGCGTACGTCGGGGTGGTGGGTGATGGTGACGCGCGGCGCGGTCTTGTCGGCCATCTTGGTCAGGTCGGAGCCCTGCACGCGCTCCTTGGCGTACGCCAGCGCGTTGAGGTAGCCGGTGGACAGCGTGGAGATCGCCTTGGTGCCGACCATCATGCGGGCCTGCTCGATGATCATGAACATCTGCTTGATGCCCTCGTGCACGCCGCCCACGAGGTAGCCGACCGCCGGCTGCTTCTCTCCGAACGTGAGCTCGCAGGTCGTGGAGACCTTCAGGCCCATCTTCTTCTCGACGTTGGTGACGTACGCGCCGTTGCGCTCGCCGAGCTCACCGGTCTCGAGGTCGACGAGGTACTTCGGCACGATGAACATCGACAGGCCCTTGGTGCCCGGCCCGGCGCCCTCGGGGCGGGCCAGCACGTAGTGCAGGATGTTGTCGGCCATGTCGTGCTCGGCGCTGGTGATGAAGCGCTTGACGCCCTCGATGTGCCAGGTGCCGTCGGGCTGTTCGATCGCCTTCGTACGGCCGGCGCCGACGTCGGAGCCCGCGTCGGGCTCGGTGAGCACCATGGTCGAACCCCAGTGCTTCTCGATGGCGAGCTCGGCGAGCTTCTTCTGCTCGGGGGTGCCGATCTCCCACAGGAGCTGGGCGAAGCTGGGGCCGCTGGAGTACATCCAGACGGCCGGGTTGGCGCCGAGGACGAGCTCGGCGACGGACCAGTGCAGGCTACGGGGCGCGTGCATGCCGCCGAGCTCGGTGGGCAGCTCGAGCCGCCACCACTCGGCGTCGTTGAAGTAGGCCTTGAAGGACTTCTTGAAAGCGTCCGGCATGGTGACCGTGTGGGTGGCCGGGTCGAAGACCGGGGGGTGCCGGTCCGCGTCCTCGTACGAGTCGGCGAGCACGCCGGTCGCGAGGCGGTTCACCTCTTCCAGAGCGCTGCGCGCGGTCGCCTCGTCGACCTCACCGAAGGGTCCGGTGCCCAGGATGTCCTGACGACCGAGCACCTCGAAGAGGTTGAACTCGATGTCACGCAGGTTGCTCTTGTAATGGCCCATGAAGCACCCCGTAGCTCTCGGGCGGGCGGGTCATGCCCTTACGTACCGGCTAGTAACACGTCTGATGCTACCCGCGGGTAACCGGACATACAAACATCAGACGCCAATTTTCCGTTGCTTTGGGCAACCAGCCCCGGAGGTGCCGGGGTGGCCCGGCCGAGGCGGCCGTGCGAGACGGGGCGGGATCGGGTCCGTGGCCCGTGAATCCGGTCGGTGTCGTGGGCGGCGGCCATCACGGGTAAGGAGCACAACATGTGCCGATGGCTCGCCTACACCGGCTCTCCGATCCTTCTCGACGAACTCCTCTACGAGCCGGAGCACTCGCTGATCGAGCAGAGCCGCTTCGCCCGGCTGGGAGCGGAGACCACCAACGGCGACGGATACGGTCTGGGCCTGTACGAGGGTGACGGTGACGACCCGCCGACGGTGGTCCGCAGCACGATCCCGGCGTGGAGCGACCTGAACCTGCGTGAGCTCGCCGGCCACTTCCGATCGCGCCTGTTCTTCGCGCACATCCGTGCCTCCACCGGATCGGCGGTGCAGCAGACCAACTGCCACCCGTTCCGGTACGGCCGGTGGCTGTGGATGCACAACGGAGCGATCACCGACTTCGCCCGGCTGAAGCGCGATCTCGTGTTCGCGGTCGATCCGGAGCTCTACCCGGCGATCGAGGGCTCGACGGACTCGGAGGTCATGTTCTTCCTCGCGCTGACCTTCGGACTGCGCCAGGACCCGCCCGCGGCGGTGGAGCGGATGGTGGGCTTCGTCGAGTGGACCGGGCGGCGGTACGGCGTCGAACACGCGGTCCAGATGACCGTCGCGACCTCCGACGGTGAGCGGGTGTGGTCCTTCCGGTACTCCAGCCAGAACCGCTCGCGGTCCCTGTTCTACAGCACCGAGGTGCGCACTCTGCGGCAGCTGCACCCGGAGGTCTTCGCCTCGGAGCGGCTGTCCGACGACGCGCGGATCGTCGTCTCCGAACCGCTGCGAAACCTGCCCGGCGCGTGGAACGAGGTACCCGAGTCGACGTACATCGTGACCGAACACGGGATGCACGAGGTGTGTCCGTTCCGCCCCACCTCGCCCCCGTGACGCAGGGCTGATTTCGCGAGTCGTTCATATCGCCCGTTGCCACGACACGTACGGCGCCGGAACCCCTACGATGACGGGCTGTGGCCGATGCTTGGGATTCCGTCGTGGCCTGGCTCAGGCGTGACCGGCCCGACTTGACCCCGGTCGAACGGCGGCTCTGGGACGCCTACCCCACCGGCGCTCCCGTCGTCCTCGGCGACGACCGGCCCGACGGCACGAACGATCCGGGGCGGGTCGTACGGGCCGAGGTGATCGCGGCCCTGCTGCTCGGCGCCCACGACCGCGCACCCGGGCGGGTGCCGGCCGTACGGCTCAGCGGGGCCCGGATCACCGGGGCGCTCAACGTGTCCGGCGGTGAAGTCGGGTGCGAGCTCCGCCTGCGGAACTGCGTCCTCGAACAGGCGCCCGACTTCTCCAACGCCCAGGCCCGGCAGATGCGGTTCGGTGACTGCTCGATGCCCGGCTTCGACGGCGGCGGGCTGCGCGTCGACGGATTCTTCAGCCTGTCCGGATCGGAGATCGACGGCGAGGTGCGGCTGATCCGCGGCTACATCTCCGGCGGCTTCCGGCTCAACGGGGCGACGATCCGCAACCCGGGCGGGTACGCGCTGTTCGGGGGCGGGCTCACGGTCGACGCCGGCGCGTTCCTGCGCGACTCCGACATCACCGGCGGCGTCCGGCTGACCGGCGCGCGGATGACCGGCGGGCTCTTCCTCGAACGCACGACGCTGCGCGACCCCGACGGCTTCGCCCTCGACGGTGAGAACATCGTCGTCGATGACCGGCTGGAGTGCAGCGGCTTCACCGCCGAGGGAACGGTGCGGCTGCGCGGCGCCCGGATCAACGGCACGCTGTCCTTCCACGAGGCCATGATGGGCGCCCGCGAGCGCCGGGCGCTCCACCTGTCCCACGCGCAGATCAAGGAGCTGATCCTCACCCCACGCGCCGCGATCGAGGGTGAGGTGTCGCTCGGGTACTCCACGATCGACGTCATCCTCGACCGCGAGGACGTCTGGCCGGAGACGCTGAGCCTCAACGGCCTCGTCTACCAGACGCTGCGCGGCGAGCCGGAGGCCAAGCGGCTGGGCTGGGTGGGCCGCGACCCGGCCGGCTTCCGCCCGCAGCCGTACGAGCAGCTCGCCACCTGGCTGCGCCAGATCGGCCGTGAGGACCTCGCACGCCGCTGCCAGCTGGTCAAGCAGCGGGCGCGCCGGCGGCACCTGAACCCGGTCAGCCGTACGTGGGGCGTGCTGCTCGACTGGACGGTCGGGTACGGCTACCGGCCGTGGATCTCCGGGCTGTGGCTCGTGCTGCTCGTCGCCGTGGGCACGATCGTCTTCAGCGTCTACCACCCGCACACGATCCGCCAGGCGGGCGAACGCCCGCGCTTCCACGCGTTCGTCTACACGCTCGATCTGATGCTGCCGCTGGAGACGTTCGGGCAGCGCAGCGCGTGGGACCCGGCCGGGTGGACGGACTGGCTGGCGTGGGGCCTCACCGGCGCGGGCTGGATCCTGGCGACCGCGCTCATCGCCGGTGTCGCCCGCGTGCTCCGCCGTGCGTAAGGATGGTGACGTGGGCACCTACCTGATCACCGGGGCCACCGGCGCCATCGGTGCGGCCGTGGCCGAGATCCTGCACGAGGCCGGAGACCACGTCATCCTCAGCGGGCGTTCGGCCGAACGCCTCGACGCCACCGCCCGCCGGATCGCCGGCGACACGGGCGGCGAACGGGTGCGCACCCTCGTCCTGGACCTCACCGACCCTCGGCGGATCGAGCCGTCGCTCGGCGAAGCGGAGCTCCCGCCGCTGGACGGCCTCGTGCACAGCGCCGGCGGCATCCGGCTGGGCACGGTCGAGGAGCTGCGGCCGGACGACTGGCTCGACCAGCTCCTGGTGAACACCGCCGCGCCCGCCGAGCTGACCCGCCTGCTGCTGCCGTCGCTGCGCGCGGCACGCGGACACGTGGTGTTCGTCAACTCCGGCTCGGGGCTGCGGTCCAAACCGGCCTGGGGCGCGTACGCGGCGAGCAAGCACGCGCTGCGCGCGCTGGCCGACTCGCTGCGCGCGGAGGAGCCGGAGCTGCGGGTCACGTCGGTGTTCCCGGGCCGTACGGCGAGCGAGATGCAGCGTCAGGTGCGCGCTCTGGAGGGCGGGGAGTACGACCCGGAGGAGTTCATGTCCCCGCGGACCGTCGCCACGGTGATCGTGAACGCCCTGCGGACCCCGCGCGACGCGACCGTCACCGACATCAGCGTACGAGGTTAGGCGTGGCTCCGCTGCCGGGTCATCCAGGCGGCGAGGATGCCGCCGATCAGGCCGAACATGTGCGCCTGCCAGGAGATCCCGGGCTGTCCCGGCAGCGCACCGAAGATCATCGTGCCGTAGAACACGGCGATGATGACGGCCACCACGATGTCGGACGCCCGGTGTTCGACGAAGCCGCGGGCGAGCAGGTAGCCGAAGTACCCGAAGATCAGGCCGCTGGCGCCGACGGTCACACTGCCGGGCGCTGAGAGGAAGAAGACGCCAAGGCCGCTCGCCACGATGATGATCAGGCTGACCGAGATGAAGCGGGACACCCCGCGCAGTGCGGCCAGGAAGCCGAAGATGGCGAGCGGCACGGAGTTGGCCATGATGTGGTCGAGGCCCGCGTGCAGGAAGGGCGCGGTGAAGATGTGCCAGATCCGGCCCGTGTCGTGCGGCCGGATGCCGTACCGGGCGCTGAGCGCGCCGTCGTCGGCGTAGTTCACCACTTCCACCGCCCAGCACGCGCCGAGCAGCAGGAACGTCATGAAGAGAGCACCGACCACACGCGAGGCATGCCCGGGGAGCCCGTCACCCGGTGAGCGTGTGGGGAGGGAGCCGTCGTTCATGCGGCAACGGTACGTCGCCTGGGGTGTCCGCGATATAAGTTCTGTCCGGTCCCCGAGGCTCAGTACCAGGCCGGCGCGGTCGGCAGGGGCTTGAGGCGCAGGTAGCGGCGCTCCTCCGGCGTCGTGCCGCCCCAGATTCCGGCGGGCTCGCCGGCGCGGAGGGCCCACTTCAGGCAGTCTTCGGTGACCGGGCAGCGTGCGCACACGCGCTTGGCCTCCTCGACCTGCGTCACGGCCGGGCCGGCCGCGCTGACCGGGTAGAAGAGTTCGGGGTCCTCGCCGCGGCAGGCCGCGAGATCGGTCCAGTGCTCGATGTTCACACCCACTCCAGGTCGAACAGGGCGGCCACGGCCTCGGGTGAGGCGCTGGCGCGTCCCCGGGCCGGCAGCAGCCGGTTGATGATCTGTTGCAGCGACGCCTCGACGAGACCTAGGTGGTCGTCGGCCAGTGCGGGCGCCCGGCGCGCCAGCCGGGCCAGTTCCGTGGCGATGAGTTCCTCGAGACGGTGGTCCAGCAGGCGAGTCGGAGACACCAGCACGGGCGGTGCGGTCACTGCCGCCTCCATCGTCGTATTGACATATTGTAGTACTACCAACTGTAGTACTACGGGAGGTCGTGTCAATCCGCACTAAGGTGATTCACGTGCCGACCGAAGTGATCTTCCGCACCGCCACCGAGAAGGACGTGCCCGCCATCGTCGCCCTCCTCGCGGACGACGTGATCGGCGCCGGGCGCGAGGGCGCGTCCGACCGCTATCTGGACGCGTTCCGCGAGATCGACGCGGACCCCCGCAACCACCTGGTGGTCGCCGACATCGGCGGCGAGGTCGCCGGCACACTGCAACTCACCTACATCCCCGGGCTCAGCCGGATGGGCACCGAACGCGCCCAGATCGAGGCGGTACGCGTCGCCTCCGCCCACCGGAGCCGCGGCCTCGGCCGCGAGATGATCGCCTGGGCGATCGACCAGGCGAAGCAGCGGGGATGCGGCCTGGTCCAGCTGACCTCCGACAAGCGCCGCTCCGACGCGATCCGCTTCTATGAGTCGCTCGGCTTCCAACCCACCCACGAAGGGCTGAAGCTCCAGCTCTAGTCAAGGGCATTCCCGGTTTCCGTTGTCGTGGCCACGGACGGCCGGTGACCGCTGGATCATCTGGCTCATCGTCGGCGAGGTGATCGGAGAAGCCCCATGGCCGAAAAGGAGCTGTTCGGCGGGATCGAGCCCACGTGGCGCGTCGCGGTCGCGGCCGAGTTCTGCCGGATCGAGGAGGTCTGCGCGCGGGCCGCGCGGGCACAGTGGGAGACCGTCCGGATCTGGCGGTTCATCAACCTCGGGCTCGGCGCGTCCGCCGTCGTGTCGGCCGGGGTGGCCGGCAGCGTGGTGCTCGCCGGGGACCGGTTCCCCGTGATCGCCGGCGGGCTCGCCCTGGTGGCCGCGATGCTGACCACGGTGATCAGCATGGTCGGGCCGGCGCGCAAGGAGAGCCAGGCCGTGGAGGCCGCGAAGGCCTACCAGTCGGCGGAGACGGCCGCCCGCCAGTCGCGGCAGGTGGACCTGCCCGGCCTGACGTTCGCGCAGGCGCGGCAGAGCCTGGGCGAGCTGACCGACCGCTGGCACGCGGCCAACCGTACGGCCACACCGGTGCCCCGCTGGGCGCAGCGCCGCGCCGGCCGCGGAACGTACGACGACCGGACCGAGGAGATCCTGACCGACCGGGTCAGCGAGGTCGTCCGCGTCTTCCGCGCGCCGCGCCGCGCCGTCGACCAGGTCTCCTGAGCGACCCGGTCTCCTGAGCGAACAGGCCTCCCAAGCGAACGGCTCGCCACCGTCCGGCGGCCGGTTTCGGTCGAGCGCCGACCGAAATGAACCTTTTGCCGCGCTCTGCGTATGAGGAGATGTGGCGGTCCCCGGATCGCCGCACCTCCGGCGACCAGAGAGGGGCGAGGCGGTGCGACACACGATTCGTCACGAGGAAGAGCTGCGGCTCCTGGGCGAGCTGTACGGCGAGCTGACCGGACTCGGGCTGAACATCGGCTTTCGCGACGCGCTTCCCGGCCTGACCGTCACGACCGACGTCCCCGGTGTCCCGGTGGGCATGCCGCCAGAGCGGAGATGAGCGCGTCCGGTCGATGCCCGCGCCGGCCATCGCCGGAGACATTGGTGATCCGCCCTGAACGGCGCCCGAGCTCACTTCCCGCCGACGCCGGCCATGCCGGCGACCAGCCAGCGCCGGGCGAACAGGTAGACCACGAAGATCGGGAGCGCGGACAGCAGCACCGCCGCCATCAGGCCGGGAATGTTCGAGCTGAACTGGCCCTGGAAGTTGTAGAGGCCGAGCGTCTGCACCCGCTGCTCGTCGGACTGGGTGAGGATCAGCGGGAACAGGAAGCCGTTCCAGGCGTTCAGCGCGCAGTAGACCGACACGGTCGTCAGCGACGCGCGGCTGAGCGGCAGCGCGAGGCTCCACATCAGCCGCACCGACCCGCCGCCCTCGAGCGTCATCGCCTCGTACAGCTCCCGTGGCACGTCCCGCAGCGCGGAGGCCAGCACCAGGATGCTGAGCGGCAGCCCGAACGCGACCGTCGGCAGCACGATCGCGGTCAGTGAGTCGTACAGGTGCATCCGCGTGATCAGCAGGTACACCGGGATGATCGTGGCCTGGGCCGGGATGGCCAGGCCGGCGAGGAAGAGCCGGAAGATCCCCGAGACCGCCCGGCTGCGGGACCGCACGATCGCGTACGCGGCCGGGAACGCGAGCAGCACGGTCAGCACGGCGCTCGCGACCGTGACGATGGCCGTGTTGATCAGGTAGCGCGTGAAGCCACGGTCGAAGACGTCGGCGAAGTTGTGCCCGGTGACGTGCCGCGGCAGCGACAGCGGACCGCCGTCGAGGTAGGAGTCGGTGGTCTGCAGGGCGTCCTTGACCATGAGGTAGATCGGAATGATCACGAACGCCAGCCAGACGACGGCCGCGACGCCCGCCGCCCAGTTCGGCCGCTCCGTCGGACGGCGGCCACCCCGCCGGACACCCGGCGCACCGCCCGGCCGCGCGCCCTGCCGGGCGCGGTGCGCGCCCCTCAGCCTGACCTCGGCCACCTCAGATCCCCTCCAGCGTGCTGCGCATCTTGGCGAACCCGGAGAAACGGACGATGAGCAGCGACAGGGCCGTGCCGAGCGCGACCAGGGCGAGCGCGATCACGCTGGCGTACCCCATCTGGTAGTCGCGGAAGGCGGTCACGTACATGTGCTGCGGCAGGATGTTCGTCGCGCTCCCCGGACCGCCTCCGGTGAGGATCAGCACCGTCTCGAAGTAGGTGAGCGACCCCACCAGCATCAGCACCGACGAGGTGACGATGGTGTTGCGCAGCTGCGGCAGCGTGATGTGCCGGAACTGCAGCACCCGCCCGGCGCCGTCGACGGTGGCCGCGTCGTACAGCGACTGGGGGATCTGCCGCGTGGCCGCCTGGTAGAGCAGGGTGTGGAACGGCACGAACTGCCAGGCGACGACCACCACGACGCATCCCAGCGCGCCGCGCGGGCTGCCGATGATGTTGCCGTCGGGGAAGCCGATGTAGTGCCCCCACTTGGCGGCGAGCCCGAAGTTGGGGTCCAGGAGCGTCAGCCAGGTGATGGCGATCGCCGCCGTCGACATGAGCAGCGGCAGGAAGAAGATCGACGACAGCACCGCCCGGTTGCGCTGCCGCCCGGCCGCCCACACGCCGAGCAGCAGCGCCAGCGGGGTCTGCACCACCCAGCACAGGACGGTGAGGATCGCGCTGATCCGCAGCGACTGCCACACCGACGAGTCGGACAGCAGGCGGCTCCAGTTGTCCAGGCCGTTGAACTTCGGCGTGCCGAGGCCGTTCCAGGAGGTGAACGACAGCACCGCCACGAGCACCAGCGGCAGCCCGGCGAACACCATGAAGAACAGCGTCGCCGGAACGACCCACAGCACGCCCGGCCGCGCCGCCCGGTCGGTGCCCTTCTCGGCCGTACGGACGCCTCCGCGGCGCGCGACCGGGAGCGCGGCGGTCACTTCACCGACTCCAGGGCGGTGACGAACTGCTGCGGAGTCTGCTTGCCGGAGAAGACCTTCTGCAGGTTCGCCAGCAGCGGCGTCTTGAACTGCGGCAACAGTGCCTGGTCCCACGAGAGCGTGAAGCTCGGCGCCTTCTGCACGAGTTGGTAGACGTAGCGGGCGAACTCCGGCTGGGGCGAGGCGGACAGCTTGGCCTCGATGCCGGTCACGGCCGGCACGTCGCCGGACTTGATGAGTGCGTCCACGTACGCGGGCGCGGCCATCTCCTTCTTGAGGAAGGCGATCGCGGCGTCCTTGTCGACGGACTTGGTGCTGATCGAGAAGTAGTTGGTCGGGTTGCCGACGACGGCGTTCGGGTCGCCCTTGCCGCCGGTCACCGACGGGAACGGCGCGAACCCGAGGTCCTTGTCGGCGAACTTGCGATGCCGCGAGACCTGGTTGGAGATCTCCCAGCTGCCCATGAGGTGCATGGCCGCCTTGCCCTTGGCGAACAGCAGCCCGGCACCGTCGTTGACGTAGTTGACCGAGTTGAAGTTGGTGCCGAACGCGCCGCGGTGCACCAGGTCCTGGATCTGGCCGAGCGCCGTGGTGATCGCCGGGTCGCGCCAGGCGCCGGGCCGGCCGGCCGCGATGTTGGCGAAGACCGTCGGGCCGCCCGCGCGCTCGACGAGGTACTCCAGCCACATGAGTTCGGGCCACTTGTCGAGGCCGCCGAGCGCGAACGGCTGGATCTTCTTGCTCTTGAAGAAGTCGACCAGCTTGAGCAGGTCGTCGTAGGTCGCCGGCGGTTTCTGGCCCTGCTCGGCGAAAAGCGTCTTGTTGTAGAACAGCACGACCGGCTGCATGCCGCGCATCGGAATGCCGTAGTACTTCCCGTCGATCTGCCCGGCGTTCAGCACCGAGGGCAGGAAGGAGTTCTTCCAGGTCGGGTCGGCGTTCAGCTGCGAGCTCAGGTCGACCAGGCCACCGGTCTGCACGTAGTTGCGGATGCTGCCGGCGCCCCAGTTGAACAGCAGGTCGGGCGGGTTGGGCGACCCCATGCTCACCCGCAGCTTGTCGGTGTAGACCTCGCCGTCGCTGGAGATCGGCAGCAGTTTCACCTTGCCGGAGGAGCCCTTGTTGAAGTCGTCGATCGCCACCTTCTGCACGCTGTTCTGCGCCTCGTCGACCAGGACCCAGGCCTGGACGGTCTTCCCGCCTCCCTTCCCTCCGGCCGGGCCCGAGGTGCCGCAGGCGCTGAGGAGGGGCGCGGACAGGCCGGTGATCGCGGCAGCGGACAGGAAGGTGCGCCGGGAGAGGGGCGTCTCGCCCATCAGGACCTCCTTGACTGGGGGTGGGAGAACGGTCCGAGAACGCGGGCGATAGATTTTCGAAAGTTATCGATATCTATTGCTGCCGTACCCTAGAAAAGGCGGGTACGGGGGTCAACCCCTTGTCACCGATTCGTGAACAGTCCTCGATTAACCCGCTGGATACGATGGTCTGTGCCGGTTCGAAAGTTTGCGATAGCATTCGTGATCACTGGTCGGCAGAGCGAAGGAAGGTAGTGCCATCAGCGAGCAGCCCACACGACCCACGCTTGCCCTGATCGCGTCGGAGGCCGGCGTCTCCCAGGCCACCGTCTCCAAGGTGCTGAACGGCCGCACCGACGTGGCGCCGGCCACGCGTGAGCGGGTCGCGGACCTGCTGAGGACGCACAACTACCTCGCGCCGGGCGGTCGCCGCGCGCGCCGTTCCGGGCTGGTCGACCTGGTCATCGGCGGCCTGGACAGCCCGTGGGCGGTGGAGATCCTGCGCGGCGTCGAGGCGGAGTGCGCCGAGCGCGGCGCGGGCACCGTCGTCTCCCTCGTACGCGACGACGACGCGCGCCCGCCGAGCTGGACCTCCATGACGACCAAGCACGACAGCGACGGCGTGATCCTCGTGACCTCACGCATGACGCCGCAACAGCGTGAGCAGCTCGAACGCGCGGGCGTCGCCCTCGTCGTCATCGACCCGGTCGACCTGCCCGACACCGACGTGGCCAGCGTCGGCGCGACCAACTGGGCGGGCGGCCTGGCCGCGACCGAGCACCTGCTGTCGCTCGGCCACCGGCGCATCGCGGCCATCGGCGGCCCGCGCACCATGCTCTGCACCCAGGCCCGCATCGACGGCTACCGGACCGCGCTGGAACGCGCCGGCATCGAGTTCGACCGCCGGCTCGTCCTGTACGGCGACTTCCGGCACGAGGGCGGGTTCCGTGCCTCGCGCGAGCTGCTCGCCCTGGACGACCGGCCGACGGCGATCTTCGCGGGCAGCGACCAGCAGGCCATGGGCGCGTACGAGGCGGCCCGGCAGGCCGGGCTGCGGATCCCCGACGACCTCAGTGTCGTCGGCTTCGACGACCTTCCCCTGTGCCAGTGGCTGTCACCCCCGCTGACCACGGTCCGCCAGCCCCTGGAGGAGATGGGCCGGCTCGCGGCCCGCATGCTGTTCCAGCAGCTCGACGGCGAGGCCCTCGTGAGTCCTCGCATGGAGCTCGCCACCGATCTGCGGGTCCGGCTGTCCACCGCGCCGCCGCCCGCCGCCTAGGGAGGGCCGTTCATGGCCGAAACGCTCCGCACCCACGAGTCGTGGCGCGACCCCCGGCTTCCCGTGGCCGAACGGGTCGCCGACCTGCTCGACCGGATGACCATCGAGGAGAAGGCCGGGCAGCTCGTCGGCTACTGGGCCGAGTCCGCGCGCGAGGGCGAGGAGGTGGCGCCGCTGCCCGACGACTTCGGTGAGCCGCCGCCGCTCGAGGAGATCCTCCAGCATGGGCTCGGCCAGCTCACCCGCGTCTTCGGCACGGCGCCGGTACGCCCGGCCGACGGCGCGGCGCGGCTGCGCGAGCTCCAGGCGCGGGTCGTGGCGGCGAACCGCTTCGGCATCCCCGCGATCGCGCACGAGGAGTGCCTGACCGGCTTCATGACCTGGACCGCGACGGTGTTCCCCTGCCCGCTCGCCTGGGGCGCGAGCTTCGACCCCGACCTGGTCGAGGAGATGGCGGGCGCCATCGGGGCGACCATGCGGCGCGCGGGCGTGCACCAGGGTCTGGCCCCGGTCCTCGACGTCACCCGCGACTACCGCTGGGGCCGTACGGAGGAGACCATCGGCGAGGATCCCTACCTCGTCGGCGTCGTCGGCACCGCCTACGTCCGCGGCCTCGAACGCTCGGGCCTGGTCGCGACGCTCAAGCACTTCGCCGGATACTCCGCCTCGCGCGGGGGCCGCAACATGGCCCCGGTGCCGATGGGCCCGCGGGAGTTCGCCGACGTCATCCTCGAACCCTTCGTGCTCGCGCTCCGCGAGGGCGGGGCCCGTGCGGTGATGAACTCCTACGCCGACGTCGACGGCGTTCCGGTAGTCGCCGACGAGCGCCTGCTCACCGGGCTGCTCCGTGAGGAGCTCGGCTTCACCGGCGTCGTGGTGTCGGACTACTTCGCGATCTCGTTCCTGGAGGAGATGCACGGCGTCGCGGGCTCGCCCGCGGAGGCGGCGGCGCTCGCGCTGCGCGCCGGCATGGACGTCGAGCTGCCCACCGTGCGCTGTTACGGCGCCCCGCTCGTCGAAGGAGTCCGGCGAGGGGCGGTGCCCGAGGAGCATCTCGACCGGGCCGTCGCCCGGGTGCTCGCGCTCAAGTGCGAGCTGGGGCTGCTGGACGAGCCGGCGGAGGAGGCCGAGGCGGTCGATCTGGACCCGCCCGAGCTGCGCGACCTCGCGCGCCGCGTCGCGGAGGAGTCGGTCGTGCTGCTGGCCAACGACGGCGTGCTCCCGCTGCGGGCGCGGCGGGTGGCCGTGGCCGGCCCGCTCGCCGACGACGCGCGGGCGATGATGGGCTGCTACACCTTCCCCAACCACATGGCCGCGCGATATCCGGAGCTGCCGATCGGCGTGGAGGTGCCGACGCTCGCCGAGGCGCTGCGGGCCGCGCTGCCCGGCGCCGAGCTGACGACGGCCGCCGGCGGCGACGTCATGGTGGCCGGCGACGGCGACATCGAGGCGGCGGTCGCGGCGGCGCGGGACGCCGACGTGTGCGTGCTCGCCCTCGGCGACCGGGCCGGGATCTTCGGCCACGGCACCTCCGGCGAGGGATGCGACGCCGAGACGCTCGCCCTGCCCGGCCGGCAGCGTGCGCTCGCCGAGGCGGTGCTGGCGACCGGCACTCCCACGGTCGTGGTCCTGCTGACCGGCCGGCCGTACGCTCTGGGCGGCATCGCCGAGCGGGCCGCCGCCGTGGTGCAGGCCTTCTTCCCCGGTGAGGAGGGTGCCACGGCGATCGCCGGAGTGCTGTCCGGCCGGGTCGAGCCGTCGGGCCGGCTGCCGGTGAGCGTGCCGCGCCACCCGGGCGGCCAGCCGGGCACCTACCTGCGGCCCCGTACGGGCGCGTCGTCGCGGTGGAGCGCGGTGGACCCCGAGCCGCTGTTCGCGTTCGGGCACGGCCTGACGTGGACGAAGTTCGGCTACGAGGACCTGCGCGTGGACCCCTCCGCGCCGACGGACGGCACGGTCGAGGTGGCGGTGACCGTGCGCAACCTCGGCGACCGTTCCGGCACCGAGGTCGTGCAGCTGTACCTGTCCGACCCCGTGGCCTCCGTCGTACGGCCGGTGCGCCTGCTGGTGGGCTGGGCGCGGGTGCGGCTAGCGCCGGGGACCGCGGCCCGGGTGACCTTCTCGGTGCACGCCGACCGCACCGGGTTCACCGGCGCGGACCTGCGCCGGATCGTCGAGCCGGGAACGATCGAGGTGGCGGTCGGCTCGTCCTCGGAGGACCTGCCGCTGCGCGGGAAGTTCGTCCTCACCGGCGCCGAGCGTGTCCTCGGCGCCGGGCGGGTGCTCACCGTGCCGGTGACGGTCACCCCCTGCTGACCGTCACTCCCTGACCAGCTCGACCGGGATGTTGCCCCGGGTCGCGTTGGAGTACGGGCACACCTGGTGCGTGGCCTCGAGCAGCTCGCGGCCGGTCTCGTCATCCACGTGGTCCGGCAGCTCGACGCGCAGCGTGACGCTGAGGCTGAAGCCGCCCGAGCCGTTCGGGTGCAGGCCCACCTCGCCGGTCACGGAGGCGTCGGCCACGTCGATGTTCTTCTTGCTCGCCACGAGCCCCAGCGCGCTGGCGAAGCAGGCGGAGTAGCCGGCCGCGAAGAGCTGCTCGGGGTTCGTGCCTTCTCCGCTGCCGCCGAGCTCCTTCGGCATGGCGAGCGTGACGTCGAGCTTCTTGTCGGAGGTGACGGCGCGGCCGTCACGGCCCGACGCGGTGGCGGTCGCGGTGTAGAGGGCGCTCATGAGGATCTCCTGTCCAGACAGACCTGTCTGTCTCGTCGTGAGGCCGATGGTAGACAGATCTGTCTGGTAATGTCAACGCATGGCCACGACCGAGACGACGGAGCGCCGGCGCGCGGAGAGCCCGGCCCGGCGGCGCATTCTCGACACCGCGGGCGCCCTCTTCTACGCCGAGGGCATCCACACGGTCGGCATCGACCGGGTCATCGCCGAGGCGGGCGTGGCGAAGGCGACCTTCTACCACCACTTCCCGTCAAAGGACGAGCTCGTCCGCGCCTACGTGCAAGAACAGAGCGACCGCGTACACGCGACGACCGTCGTGCGGGGCGACACGCCGCAGGAACGGATCCTGTCGGTCTTCGACGACCTCGGCGACTTCATCTGCGGCCCCGGCTTCCGCGGCTGCGCGTTCGTCAACGCCGCGGCGGAGTACCCCGACCCCGACCATCCCGTACGCCGCGTCGTCGCCGAGCACCGCGCGTGGTTCCACGGCATTCTCCGCGACCTGCTGACCGAGGCGGGCCGCTCGGAGGCCGACGCCGACCGCACCGCCACGATGCTCACCATGCTCCGCGACGGACTGGTCGTCGCCGGCGACCTCGACGACCCGGCCGCGACGCGCGCTCTCGCCCGCGAGGCCGTCACACGCCTCCTCGCCTGACCCGCGAAAAAGGCCGCGTCACTCCGCGTCGCGGTCGCGGCGGCCTCCGCGGAGCCGGTCGCGGATCACGCCGCGGTGCTCGTCGACCACGAACAGGCCGAGCGCGCCGAGCAGGACGCCCGCCGAGATCCAGATCGCGTGCCGGCCGAGCTCCAGGGTGAGCAGGCCGCCCGCGATCGCGCCGGCCATGAAGCTCACGATGACGGTCGCGAAGCTGCGCGACTTCCGCCGGGCCTCCGGGTCGCGGTCGGCGACCGCCTGGTACGCGGCCTGCGCCGCCGTGCGCAGGTTGCCGGTCACCATCGCCGTGTTGTACGGCCAGACGATCAGCGTACGGAAGGTCGTGACCTGCACCGACGCGGTGAAGGCGATCATCACGACGATCAGGCTGTACGACACGCCACCGGGCAGGGCGCCCACGACACCCAGCACGATGATCTCCAGGACGAGCGCGAACCGGGCCGGCCAGCGGAGCACCGCGGCGACGCGTGGGCGGCTCAGCGTCTCCGCGACCGCCACGCCGAGGATGAACGCCAGCAGCGGCGGCACGTGCCGCAGCGCCTCGGCCCAGTGCTGCCGCCCGGCGTCCACGCCGAGCAGCACCACGTTGCCCGTCTGGGCGTTGGCGAACACCCCGCCGAGGCCGATGAAGGAGTACGCGTCCTGGAACCCGCCGGCGAACGCGAGCAGCACGCCGAGCTGCAGCGACGCCATGGTCTCCCGGGAGGTCTCCTGATCCATCACTCCCGGTGATACCCGGAAAGCAGCCGGTCCGGGATCGGGACGTGACGGGCGCGGATCCACTCCCCGAGCGCCTTGGCCTGCTTGTCGAAGCGGCGGGCCTCCGTGGCGCCGCCGCCGAGGAGTCCGCGGACGACGAAGTTCACCGCGCGCAGGTTGGGCAGCTCGTACCGGTCGACGGGCAGGCCGGCGGCCTCGGGCAGCAGCGCGCGCAGGCGGTCGGTGGTCATCGTGGCGCGCAGCCAGGGCCAGGCCTCCGGGTCGGTGACCCAGAGGCCGACGTTGGCGTTGCCGCCCTTGTCGCCGGACCGGGCCCGTACGATGCGGCCGAGCGGCCCGTCCACGGTCACGCCCTCGTCGTACGGCTCCGGCTCCGGCGGGGCCGCGGTCTCCTGCGATGCCGTGACGGGCGGAGGCGGCACCACCTCACGGCGGCCGTCGGCGTGCACGACGGTGTGGTCGAGCAGGTCCTGCGGCACGAGCGCCGGCCAGTAGGTTCCGTACGCCGCGCCGGGGCCCGGCACGCCCATGCCGTAGATGCCCGGGTAGTTGGCCAGGGCGAGTTCGACGCACAGCGACGAGAAGGCGCGCCCGGCGCTGCCCTGCTCACCGTCGACCGCCACGTGCAGCAGACTCGAGCCCGCCATCTGGTCGGCCGGGTCCTCGACGGGCGCGCCGATGCGGGTGAAGCGCAGGTCGGCGATGCCCGGGTCGCCGTCGAGGCGGGCGCGGACCGCCTGCTCCACGAGCGCGGCCTTGGCGTCGACGTCGGTGCCGGTGAGCACGAACGTGGACTCGTTGCGCCAGCCGCCGAGCCCGGTGATCGCGACCTTGGTGGTGGGCGGGGGCGCCGACCCGCGTACGCCGCTGACGCGCACGCGGTCGGGTCCCTCCTGGTCGAGGCGGACCGAGTCGAGGTGCGCGACGACGTCCGGGTTGAGGTAGCCGGGCGCGCCGATCTCGTACAGCAGCTGCGCGGTGACGGTGTCGACGGTCACCGCGCCGCCGGTGCCCTCGTGCTTGGTGATCACGCTCGCGCCGTCGCGGTGGACCTCGGCGAGGGGGAAGCCGGGGTGGGTGAGATCGGCGATCTCCCGGAAGCCGGAGAAGTTGCCGCCGGTCGCCTGCGCGCCGCACTCGATCACGTGCCCGGCGACCACCGCGCCGGCCAGCGCGTCGAGGTCGGCCGGGGTCCAGCGCCACCACCAGGCGGCGGCGCCGGAGACCAGCGAGGCGTCGGCGACCCGGCCGGTGATGACGATGTCGGCGCCGGCGGCGAGCGCGGCCTGGATGCCGAAGCCGCCGAGGTAGGCGTTGGCGGTGAGGGGGTCGCGGGTGAACGGCTCGCCGGTGTCGAGATGCGCCAGGTCGTGACCGTCGGCCAGCAGGGCGGGGACCCGCGCGGCGAGGTCGTCGCCCTCCACGTGCGCGACCGCGAGGTCCACCCCCGCCTCGGCCAGCAGCGTACGGGTGGCGTCGGCGCAGCCGGCCGGGTCGAGGCCGCCGGCGTTCACGACGACCTTGATGCGGCGTTCGGCGATCCGGGTCACCACCGGGGCGAGCTGGCGCAGGAAGGTGCTCGCGTAACCGCCGCCCGGTCTCTTCTGCCGGTTCTTGGCCAGCACGAGCATGGTGACCTCGGCCAGGTAGTCGCCGGTGATGACGTCCACCGGACCGCCCTCCACCATCTCGGCGAGCGCGGACATCCGGTCGCCGTAGAAACCCGAGCAGTTGGCGATGCGTACCGGCCGGTCCATGGATGAGGCTCCTTCTCCGTCGTCCGTCCGCTGGGGCTAGGTCGAGGCGATGCACCTTCCCGCGTGCCTCTGACCCCGTCTCTCGCCCGGACGCCCCCGGCCGGGGGCGTCCGGGCGGTCACCGGACCCAGCCGCGGCGCTGCCCCTCGTCGATGAGCTGGCGGGCGGCCTTCCACAGTGCCGCGGAGCCGTCCCCGATCACGGCCTTGCGCGCGCGTACGTCGTCGGCCGTGACGTCGAAGGTCTGCCAGGTGCCGCCGCGCGCCATCCAGTTGAGCAGGATCGGCTGGAAACGGTCCATCGCCTTGGCGAAGCGCGCCTCGGGCGTGCGGCGGTCCTCGAACTCGTCCCACAGGGCGCGCAGGTGGCCGGCCTGGTCGTCGGGGAGCAGCGCGAACAGCTTCTCCGCGGCGGCCACCTCGCGTTCGCGCTGGTCCACGCCTGCGGCGGTGTCGTACAGCGGCGTGTCGCCGGCGTAGATCTCCACGAGGTCGTGGACGAGGACGAGCCGGAGGGTGTGGCCGACGTCGATGGGCTCGTCGGAGTACTCGGCCAGGAGCAGCACCATCATGGCCAGGTGCCAGGAGTGTTCGGCGTCGTTCTCGCGGCGCGGCGCGGCGGCGAGCGGCGACTGCCGGACGATCGCCTTGAGCCGGTCGATCTCGATGACGAAGGTGAGCTGCTCGGCCAGCCGCGCGTCCAGGCCGTCCGGCAACGGGGACCGGTCGGCCAGCAGCCCCCGCCCGACCTCCCGTACGAGCCTGCGCTCCATGATGGACGTGTCGGAGGGCAGCGGCTGCCGCTCGCCGGACGGGTGGAACCCGCATCGCTCGTACAGGGCACGAGCCGGCGCGTTGGGCTCGGCCACCCAAAGGGCCAGCTCACGCAGGCCCTGGTCACGTGCCCAGTCGGCGACCGTCTCGATGAGGTACCGGCCGACACCCCGGCCGCGCGCCTCGGGCGCGACCCACATGCCGACGATATGGGCGACACCGCCGTCCTCGACCAGCGCGGAGGTCATGCCCAGGGTCGCACCGTCCTCGACGGCGAGGAGGTTGACGCTCCGGTCGCCGGTCAGGCGGGCGGTCCAGACCTCGGGAGAGAAGGCCTTCTCATCCTCGTACGTCGAGGCGAACGCCTCCGGCGCGTCGGCCAGAGCCCGCAGCCGTATCTCCCGGTACCGATCCTCGTCTCCCGCACCGAGCCACGTGATCTCCATGCCTGGGACTGTACGTCACGGCCGAACCCCGCTCGGGAGAACCTCGTCGCGTGCGGGGGAACGTCCGGAACGACGCTGCGGTAGAGCCGGTAGGGCACGACCCGCCGGGGCTCGATGCCGCCGACGGCGTCGTCGACCGCCGCGACCCACCGCGGGCGGTCCGTCGAGACGAACGCGCGGGCCGCGTCCTCGCCGGACCACTGGACGTAGTGCAGCGGCGTCCGGTCGTCCTCGCCGAGCAGGCAGCCGTACGACGGACAGCCCCTCCGGAGCGGGTACGGCCTCCCACGCGCCGAGGGCGGCGTCGGCGGCGGCGCGCTGGTGTCCGGCGCCGGTGGTACCCCACTCACCGACGAGCACGAGTGCCGCGTCGGGGTCGGTGACCTGCGGCAGGGTCATGAGTCCTCCTCCGTCGGAGGGCGTGACCGCAGGGACGCGTCTTCGATTCCCTCGCTCCGCGAGGTCATGGGAATCCGTCCTCGTGCGAAACGGCCCGGAAATGACTGACGGCGCCATCGCGGGGGGAGCGGGGAGTGCGATGGCGCCGTCAACGTCCTAGCCAATCCGTGTGACGAAGGTCACAACGACTCTCGTCAACCGAATCGACCAGTAACGCGTCGAGGCCGACGTTACCGCCTTCGGCGGGGAGTTATCCACCCCTCGTACCGAGAATTACCGTCTGCGCTACCTGACGGCCACTCAGTGCGACCGAATGCGGCTTGTCGGACGTGCCCGTCAGCCGGTCAGCTTCTTCACCACCGCCGGATTCTGCTTCTCCCACTCGGCGACGCCCCGCGCCTCGTTGCCCTTGTACTTGTTCACCACGAGGTCCTCCAGCGGGAACAGCTGCGCGTCCGCCATCGTGAACTTCTTCAGCCAGCCGTTCACCTCCGGGAAGTCCTTCGCGAACCCCTTGCGTCCCAGCGTGTGAACCTGTTCCGCCGAACCGAAGGCCTTCTGCGGGTCGGCGAGCGGCTTGATCGGGAACTTGGTGTACGCCCAGTGCGGCTTCCACAGCGTCACGACGATCGGCTGGTGGCCCTGGATCGAGCGGTTCAGCTCGGCGAGCATCGCCGCCGTGCTGCTCGCGACCAGCTTGTAGTCGCCCAGGCCGTACGCCGGCATCACCTTTTTGTCGACGGTCTTCATCTCGCCGGCGCCCGGCTCGATGCCGACGATGCGGCCCTTGTAGCGCGAACTCTGCCCCTTGAGGTCGGCGATGGAATTGGCCGGGTCGTCCTTGGGCACGGCGAGCTGCAGGCTGGCGTTGTCGTACCAGATGCCGATGTCCTCGATCTTGCCCTTGTACTTGTTGTAGTAGTCGGCGTGGGTGGTCGGCAGCCACGCGTCGAAGAACAGGTCGATGTCGCCCTGGCCGAGGCCGGCGAACAGCGGGCCGGCGTCGACCTGCCGCAGGGTGACCTTGTACCCGTGCTTCTCCAGCTCGGTCTTCCACAGCTGGGTGACGGCGATGTCCTCGTCCCACGGGATGTAGCCGATGGTGATCGGCTTGCCGTTGCTTCCGCCGCCCGAGCCCACGATGCCCAGCGTGGTGGCGAGCAGCGCGAACACGACGATGCCCGACAGGCCCAGCGCCGGGCGCGGGCGGTACCGCAGCACCGCCACGGCGCCGCCGCGTGCGGCGCGGTCGGCCGCGCGCCGCGCGGCCGGGGCCAGCCTCGCGCCGAGCGCACCCGTCATCCGGTCGAGGATGATGGCCAGGACGACGACGGCCAGACCGGACTCCGCGCCGGCCGCCAGGTTGTACTGGGTGATCGCGCCGAAGACGTTCGCTCCCAGACCCTCGGCGCCGACCATGCCCGCGACGACGACCATCGACAGCGACAGCATGATGGCCTGGTTGACACCGGTCATGATCGTCGGCAGCGCCAGCGGAAGCTGCACGCGCGTGAGCACGCGTCCCGGCGGCGTGCCGAACGCCTCGGCGGCCTCGACCGTCTCCCGGTCGACCTGCTTGATGCCGAGCTCGGTCAGGCGTACGCCGGGCGGGATCGCGAAGACCATCGTGGCGATGACACCCGGCACCTCCCCGAGTCCGAAGAAGGAGATCGCCGGGATCAGGTAGACGAACGCCGGCATCGTCTGCATGAAGTCCAGCACGGGCCGGGCCACGGCACTGAACGTCGGGGCGCGGGCGCTCAGGATGCCCAGCGGGATCCCGATCACCAGGGCCGCGACGCTGGAGACGAGCACGAGGGAGAGCGTCTCCATCGCGGCGGTCCACTGCCCGAGCGCGTCGATCAGCACGAACCCGGCGAAGGTCAGCACGCCCGCGGCCAGCCCGCGCAGCCACCAGCACGCCATCGCGACCAGGGCGGCGAGCGCCAGCGACGGCGGCGCGCCCAGAAGGTGGTTCAGGCCGTGCACCACACCGTCGACGACGTCGCTGATCGCGGTGAAGACCGGTTTGCAGTGCTTGGTGAGAAAGTTGACGACATCGGTGACCCAGTCACCGAGATGGAGCCTAAACACCGGCTGCGACCTCCTCGCTCTGCCCGTTGCCGTTGCCGTTGCCGTTCAGGTTGCCGAGCGCGGCGAGCAGGGTGACCCGGGGAATGACGCCGAGCAGCTTGCCGTCCCCATCGGCGACCGGCACCGGGAACGGGCTCTCGGCGCATCGGGTGAACAGGTCGGCGACGGCCGTGTCCGGATCGACGGGCTCAACGTCCTCGTCGACCAGGCCCTCCAGGTCGGTCCGCCCCTCGCGTACGGCCTTGGCGGCGGGCTCGGCGTGGACGGCGCCGACCAGCCGGCGTTCACGGCTGAGGACGAACGCCGCGGACGACTGGGTCTCACGCATGACGCGTACGGCCGCGCGGGGCCCGCCGTTCGCGTCGACCACGGCGACCGGGTTCTCCATGACCGAGCGGGCGGTGAGGACCCGCGTACGGTCGACGTCCGCCACGAACTGGGCGACGTAGTCGTTGGCGGGGTCGGTGAGGATCTCCTCGGCGGTGCCGATCTGCATGACCCGCCCGTCGCGCAGCATCGCGATCCGGTCGCCGAGCCGCATGGCCTCGTTCAGGTCGTGCGTGATGAACACGATCGTCTTGTTGAGCCGCCCCTGCAGGTCGAGCAGCAGGTCCTGCATCTCACGGCGGATCAGCGGGTCGAGAGCGCTGAACGCCTCGTCCATCAGAAGGATGTCGGTCTCGGCGGCCAGCGCGCGGGCGAGCCCCACCCGCTGCTGCATGCCGCCCGACAGCTGGTCGGGGTAGCGGTCCTCCCAGCCGTCCAGCCCGACGGTGTCCAGGAACTCCTTGGCCTTGGCCAGCCTCTCCTGGCGTGGAACGTTCCGTACCTCCAGCCCGTACGCGGCGTTCTCCAGCACCGTACGGTGCGGGAACAGCGCGAAGTGCTGGAAGACCATGCTGATCTTCTGCTGGCGGAGCTCACGGAGCTCCTTGCCGCTCATCTGGGCGACGTCGGCGCCGTCGACCTCGATGCTGCCGGCACTCGGTTCGAGGATGCCGTTGAGCATCCGGATCAGCGTCGACTTGCCCGAGCCCGACAGGCCCATGACAACGAAGATCTCGCCGTCCCCCACCTCGAAGGAGACGTCGGCCACCGCCACGGTCGCGCCCAGCCGGCGTACCTCCGCCGGCTCGGCACCTTGACTGATCTTGCGCAGGGCTTCGGCGGATTTCCGGCCGAAGACCTTGGAGACCCCTCGTACGCGCAGTCTGGACACATCGTCCTTCCGGTCCGGCCGCACCGGCCCGGGCAGGACAGGCGCGGTCGAGCCGAGCCGGGCCGCGCCCGGGGGCCGCGCGGCAAGTGGCGCGAGCCGCCGGCTCCGCTGCGCACCGATGGCTCGCCTGTACTACCCGAGACGTCCGGTGTGACGCACGCCATACCTGGCTTCGCCAACCGAACTCTCGGGCCAGACGTCTGGCGAGGTTACCGAGAGGTTAATTGCTATGTACAATTATTGAGCGGTGAGTGGTCATGCGACCACGGTGCGCGTTGGGTCTCGGTCAGACCTGAGTGCGGTGGAAGTTGAGGTAGGACCGCGAGGGCGTCGGCCCGCGCTGGTCCTGGTAGCGCGACCCGTGCACCGCGGACCCGTACGGATGCTCGACCGGCGAACTCGTGCGGAACAGGCACATCTGCCCGATCTTCATCCCGGGCCAGAGCTTGATCGGCAGCGTGGCGACGTTGGAGAGTTCGAGCGTGACGTGCCCGGAGAACCCGGGGTCGATCCAGCCGGCCGTGGAGTGCGTGAGCAGCCCGAGCCGCCCAAGAGACGACTTGCCCTCGAGCCTCGCCGCGAGGTCGTCGGGCAGCCCGAACACCTCGTACGTGGAGGCCAGCACGAACTCCCCGGGATGCAGGATGAACGGCTGATCGGACGCCACCTCGATGAGCCGGGTGAGATCGGGCTGCTCGACGGCGGGATCGATGTGGGGATACTTGTGGTTCTCGAAAACCCGAAAGTACCGATCCAGCCGCACGTCGACACTCGACGGCTGGACCATCGCGGGGTCGTACGGATCGATCTTCATACGCCCGGACTCGATCTCGGTCTTGAGATCCCGATCGGAGAGCAGCACAGGCTGAAACTACCGGTTACCGCGCTACGACGCGTACGAGGCCGGGATGATGGGAACCACCGGGTCGCAGGTTCCGGTAGCATGTGCGAACGGTCTCCGGACCACTGCGGGTGTAGTTCAATGGCAGAACTCCAGCTTCCCAAGCTGGTAGTGCGGGTTCGATTCCCGTCACCCGCTCGTGCTGGCCCAGGGGGGCGACCCCCTGGAACCCCCGATGTGAGGGGCTCCGCCCCCCACGCCCCCCACTGGTTGTTGCCGGAGGAGGGCTCGTTTCGTTCTTGACGCCCTAAACTCCCACCCTCTCAACCTTGTAGCGTCCAACCTGCTTCCCCTACGCCCGCCGGGCTATTAGCGGGCAATTGGGCGCATCGGGGCCATCGTCCCGCACCAGCGCGGGACTTGTCGGGCCAGGGGTCCCGCTGCTCTGCCGCCGCAGCCGAGATCGAGTCGGGCAGGATCGGTGAAGGGCTCGCCCACATGGACACCCAGCTAACACAGTGGCAGCGTGTCCCCGAAGTGGTCGAATTCCGCGACCACCTCACCGCCACCCTCCCTCCCGCAAGAGAAGGACAGGACATCCCGGACATGACCACGCGCCCCTACGTGCTGCTCAGCGTGGCCACCTCGGTTGACGGTTACATCGACGACACCAGCCCCGAACGGCTGTTGCTGTCCAACGAAGCCGACTTTGACCGTGTCGACCAGGTACGCGCTGAGTCTGACGCGATCCTCATCGGGGCCACGACACTCCGCCGTGACAACCCCCGGCTACTGGTGAACTCCGCCAAACGGCGCGACGAGCGCGAGGCGCGCGGCCTGCCGCCGTACCCGCTGAAGATCACCATCACCCGCACCGGAGACCTGGACCGCGACCTGAAGTTCTGGCACCACGGCGGGGACAAGCTCGTCTACTGCCCGGACGCAGCCGTTTCTAAGCTGCGCGAACGGCTGGGTGACCTTGCCGACATCGCTGGTCTGGGCGCCACTCTCGATTTCGAGGCCATGTTGGATGACCTCGGAGCGAGGGGCATCAAGCGCCTCATGGTCGAGGGCGGCGGAACGATCCACACACAGTTCCTCACCGCTGGCCTGGCCGATGAGATTCATCTCGCCATCGCACCGTTCTTCCTCGGCGACCCCGACGCCCCGCGGTTCGTCAACGCCGGCGACTTCCCGAACGGGCCGGCAAACCGGATGACGCTCGCGGAGGCCCGCACGATCGGAGATATCGCGTTGCTGCGCTACCTCCCCAGGGAGAAGGTCAAATAGTTGCCTCTCGTACCACCGAGCCGTTCCACCGACTACGAATGGCTATCGTTCGCCATCGACCTGGCCAAACGGTGTCCGCCCAGCGACACCGCGTTCTCGGTCGGATGCGTGATCGTCAACGCACACGGCTCGGAGATTTCCCAGGGCTACTCGCGAGAGCAGCCGCACTACCACGCGGAAGAGTCCGCGTTGAGCAAGCTCACACCAGACGACGAGCGCCTCCCCGAAGCCACGCTCTACAGCTCCCTTGAGCCCTGCACACGGCGCAAGTCCCGACCCCGCACCTGCTCTGACCTGATCATCGCGTCCGGAATCCGACGCGTGGTCATCGCATGGCGCGAACCACCGATCTTCGTGTCCGACGCCCACGGCGTCACAGCCTTGGAAGCCGCCGGAATCACCGTCGTGGAGATCCCCGAACTCGCCAACGCTGCAACCGCGATGAACGCCCACATCCTGAACGCCGACACCGACGACGGATCATCAGCGGCAGCAATCTAGGACAGAACCGGCGAACCTTGTGCTGTCCCGGTAGATGCCTGTCACTTCATTCCCACCTCATGCTTGCCGGTCGAGCAGGTGCGAACGCCTGCGGCGGTTCAACTCTCAATCGGCCATGATGATGATGTGCCGGATGACGGGCGTGTGCGGGCCTACTACGAGACGTTCAAGACTTTCGCCGAGGTCTACCTCGAAGATTCGTGGGTGCTGAAAGTAGACGAACGGGGAGACGCTCTGGTCTTCGACCTGGAAGCGGTGCTCATGGAGCGACATACTCTCTACGAACCGCCCCGGCCCGGTGAGATGTACTGCTACCGACGCGGCCTGTTGGTGGTACGGAGTCCGCAGCCGATCTTGTTCCGTCGGTCTGGGAACCCGCCTACGGTCGACCCTGATGGTGAGCAGGATTACGGCAATATCGACACCTTCACGCCGGTGGGCGATGAGTCATCCGCCTGGGAGTTCACCGGAGACTGGGGCGAGGCATTGGTCGTGCGACCCAAGGTTGAGCTCAACCTCAATAGATAACATGGACAGCTTCAGATCATTGTCAAGCATTAGCCGGGCCGGAAACATCAAAGGATCCGTCCGGAAGGCCAGGGCCCTGCGCAGGGCGCCGGGCCTCGCCGGCTTCGCGGGTGACGCAGCCGCGGCGGTGGCGGCTGCTTAGGAGTAGAAGCCCTTGCCGTACTCGTCGCATGGGACAGTGAAGTCATCAGGCCGCGAGTTCCGCAGTTCCTCGTATCGAACGCTGAAGGCATCAATGGCCTCATGAATGGTGTGTCCATACTCCTCCCGCAAGATCATCCGTGACCTGCGCCACCACTGACCTGCGTCTTCCTGGCGTCAACCACGCTAGCGACCGTAAGCGCCAAGGCGCGTTCTGCCCGCGAGGTACTTTCTTGATCGTGGCGGCGCATCTCCATTTCGCCGTAATAGGGTCAGAAGTCCACCGCATCTGGACTGGTCAAGCCGATGAGCTGCAATCCGTTCCTAAACTTCGTGTCTGTCGACCACCGCGGTCTGGAGAGCGGCTTACTGCCGGCTACCTGAGCCTGGTCGATGGGCGTCACTTCGGTGGCTGCCAGGGGCCTGATGGCCAGAGCGAGTCGTCCCGTGGCTGCTCTGGGCGTCGCGCACGGGCGGCCACGGGCGGCACCAGGGGCGGCCAGGAGGCCGGAGCGTGCGGGGGTACCGGCGGATACGCCGACGTGGCGACGGGCCCCTGCCGGACGTGCGGCGGCCAGGGCCGCCCCCACGTCGGGGCCGCCTCGAACGGGGTGCCGTCCGGGTGAAACTCATGCTTCTTCAGCTTCAGCGCCCGGCGGCGCTTGTCCATGGTCAAGATGACCGACATCAGTACGATCGTGGCCACCGTCCACCACAGACCGCTGCCGAGAACCGGCAAATTCGATCGGATGGGGACGCCGTCCACGATGTGCACCAGCACCGCACCACCGGTTTCCCCGGCGACTAGGACAGGGCCTCCGAGTAGGAGGAAGCCGAGACCGTTGCGCACGGCGAACCAGCGGCCGAGGATGTCATCACGGGCCCACCAGCGGTAGGCGTAGGGCAGTCGGGCGCCGAACCCGCGGTAGAGCAGCCAGCGCCCCACAGGAGGGTGGGCACGCCAGCGGGTCCGCAATCCCCCGCGGACGACGTCCCAAGACTCACGGATCGAAGGTGTCTCCCGGCCCGGCGTCGCGACGTCCAGCAGGGTGCCGAGCAGCTCGTTCCCGCGGGCGGCGCGGTAGCGCGGAGGGTAGGCGCGCAGCAGCGTGAGGCAGCGTCGCTCGTACGGTGTCGTCATGCAGGGCTCCCGGAGATCCTCGGGCCGGCCAGCCGCCGGCGAGCCCGCGCCGCCAACGCGGTCAGCCTCTGGGTCTCGGCCGCCAGAGCCTCGCGGCCAGCACCGGTGAGGCAGTAGTAACGGCGGAACCTGCCCCGGACGACCTCTTCGCGGTCGCGCGTGATGAGGCCCTCATCGGCCAGGCGGTCCAAGGCGCCGTACAGCGTGCCGGGCCCGAGCCTGACCCGGCCGTCCGACAGCTCCTCGACGGTGATGATGATGCTGTAGCCGTAGAGGGGTTCGGGCGCGAGCGCGAGCAGGATCAGATAACTCTGCTCCCGCATCGGCTTAGGCTCCACAAGGTCCAATATGACGTTACGCGACATATAACGCAACTCTGGCCAGTAGTACGGGCGCAGCCGGAAGACGGCGGAGAGGCCGCAGCCCCGCCACAGTCGGAGGGACGGTGGTCTAGACGCCCACGTGGGGCCTTCGCAGCGTGCAGTTAGCGTGCAATTAGCCAGGGTGAGCAGGGGTCAATAGATGTCACTCACGGGCAGCAACTGCCGCAGGTCAGTGGCGCTGAAGGCCGGTTTCCACCCCACGCGAGATCCGCCGCTGCCTCAAGCGATACATCGCCCGCGAGCTCTACCGAGCACTCAACACGGCCATGACCGCTCGACAAACACAGAAGCGTCAGACGGCCAAGCCCTCCAACAGTTGATCACCGGTGCAGCGATTTCCTGAACCGTGGACCGAGGGCTCGGCGGATCCGTAAGAGTTGCGGACTAGGTGAGGACCTTCTGTTGCGTCGCGTCGGCGGATTGGTCCTCAGGCCGGACGTGCGGTCTTTCCCGGCGGACCTGTCTTGAACCGCTCGACCATCATGGTTGTCGATTCCCACTCAACGTGCACGGTGCAAGTCAACCGGTCCGGCAAGGATTGGCCGCGCCGAGCCGACGAGGGAGATTGGTTGAATGCGGGTCGCGAGACAAAGCGAGAAGGTGTTACTCGGTGTACACCACAGTAAACTCGCGCGATCGGTGCCGTGTCGTGCTGCCATGGCCACACTCGCTAGCTCGTCTTCGGCTCAGGCCGCCACCGCGCCGGCGCCAAGGACGGCCGCGCCGACTGCTGCACCTACCTTCGCCAAGGTGACGCGAGGTAGCACCTCCAGTGCTGCAAGCCGAGAAGTTACCGAACTTTCATAGTGAGGACGAGATGGCCGGAGATGCTGATCGTGCCGATCCTTTGCGGAAGGACACGGTCGAGGAGATCGCTCCGACGCCGTATGTCGACGTGTCGAACGTGGTGGGGGTCATACGGCTGGGCTACGGATCGGCGGCTCGGCATCTTCTTCGCCTGCTGGTTCCGGCCGTGGTTTTGTTTCTGCCGGAGGGCGTCGTCCTTGGTGGCCTGATCGTTACTACGATTGGACGCGACGGCCTCATTGCGAACGGCGGTCTCGAGCCGCTGTCGGTGTCGTCCGGTCTCGCCGTAGAGACGATCGCCGCGCTGCTGGTTGGGCTCGTCACCTATGTCATAGCACTGGCCGCGATGGTGGTGATGTCGGCCGGCCTGCTGCTGGGGCAGCCGGTACGTCCTGGCGCGGCGTTGCGCGCGGCGGCCGGGCGGCCGGTCGCGCTCGCGGTTCTCGGCGCACTGGCGGTCACGCTCGGCGTGCTGAGCTTCGGCGCCAGTAACGGTATCGAGGTCTGGACGCAGACGATGTGGATCTCGGTCGTGACGTTCATCATCGTGCTCGGATCGGGACTGTGGCTCACACTCGGACTGCCGATCGCTCTTCTCGACGGACGAGGCACGTGGCGGTCGGTCGGCCGTGCATGGTCGGTGTCGAGGCAGCGGGGCACACGGAATGCCTTCGTACTGATGCTGGGTGTGCTGGTGGGGCCGGGACTGTTCGTCGCCGGGGTGCACTGGGCACTGTCTCCGCTCAGCGGAGTCGCTCACCCCCTGCTCGCTAACGCCATCACCGGCGTCGCGAGCCTGGCCGTGGTTCCGTTCCAGGCGATGACACTCACGGTCGTGGCGCTGAACCAACGGTATCCCGCTTATGCGAGGGAACCACAGAACCAAATGCCCCTCGACCTCGTCCCGATCGCCGGCCGGCTCTCTGCCGTCGGTCCCGTTGCCCGTCCTCGTCCGCGGTCGGCGGTGCTGCTCGTGGCGGCGCTGCCGCTACCGGGGTTGCTCTACAGCGGCTACGTGTGGCTCAACCCGTTGGATCTGCCCACCGATCACGTGATGCGGGGCCAGTTCAGCCGTCACTCGGTGACTCTGCATCTGCTCCCCGACGGTCGGCCGATGGAAATCGCCGACAACCTGTCCGCGCGGGTGTGCGCCGACCAGGGCTGCGGCGACACCCGCCTGTACGACTACCACGACATAGGAGCCCAGGGGGAGAAGGCTTCGGTGACCCTGCCGGACGGCACGGTGGCCGCCGCCGCGTGGTTTCCCGGGCCGGGTCGCACGAAAAGCGGCGAGCGACAGCGGGTCCTGCGGCTCTTCCCGTGCAGCACCGGCGGATGCGGCGGCGAATCGGCGGTCGGGAACGCGCCGATCGTGGACCACGGCGGCGGTGGTGAGTACTCCTCCGCAGCGGCGATGACCGTGACCCGTGACGGCATCCTGATCGCCTCGGTCCGACCGGAAAAATTCGGTAAACCGGAGCTTGTGAGGCTCATCCGATGCGCCGACATCCGGTGCGCCGCGCCCGACGCCGTCACGGTGACCCACCTGCCATTCGAGATCTTTGGTGTCCACAACCGACCGATCGCCGTCGCTGCGGGACAAAGCGGCCGTCCGGTGATGGCCTACGAGAATCGAGACTCCGGTGCGGTAACCGTGATCAGCTGTGACAGCATCGAATGCCATCACCCTCGGGTGACCCAGCCGTCCCCCCCGGTGCGGGCGCACACACCGTTGAGTGCTGATGATCGCGACCTGGATGGCATCGATCTCGTGGTGCCGCCGGACGACCGGCCGGTGCTGACCTTCCGCAACGCGCGAACCGGAGCGGCACAACTGTTGCACTGCCGCACCTCGGACTGCGCGCACGCCGACAACACAGCGCTCACCGGCCCCGGTCCGTGGCGCAGCTGGCCGGCCCTCACACTCGACCGCGACGGCCGTCCGCTCACAGCGACCTACGACCACGGCATGCTCGTGCTCATCGCCTGCCGAGACTTCGGATGCGATCACCGCCGCAGCGTGGCTTTGGCCAAGCTCAAGAACGGACCCGGTTACCTAGACCTTGCCATCGGCCGCGACAGGCGCCCGGTGGTGCTGTGGAGCGATGAGACCCCCTATGCGATAGACGGCATCGGACCGCTACACCTGACGACTTGCACACGTCCCCGCTGCGGCATTCGGCCGTGAACCGGCTTCCGCGAAGACAGGAGCGGCCACGGTGTTCACTCCGAGGAGGTCGCCCTGCCAGCCGGCGCCGTCGAAGAAGCCCTGCGGGCAGAGCACGGGCACAAGCGCACCGAAGCACGAGAATGGCCAGATAGGCGGACTGAGCGAACGGGCGTTCCTAAACCGTGTGCCCGTCGACCGTCGCAGTCAGGAGAGCGGCTCACTGGCAGCTACCTGAGCCCGGACGATGGTCTAGACGCCCACGTGGGGGCCTTCGCGGCGTGCAGCTAGCGTGCAATTAGCAGACTCAGACCCAGGCGTAAACGATCTTCGTCGGTCGCACAGTAATGAATAGCTCGACGCGGCCGAGTTGGGCTTTCTTGGATCAAGCGGCGGCGGCCGTCCCGCCACCGACCCGCCCGCTCCGGCACGCCCTGCGGGCGTGCGGCGTGGGCGCCGGTCCCTCCGGCCGTGCCGATCGGGCAGCCCGCCGTACTACAGCCATCGCCGTAGACGCTCTACAGCACCGCCGCCAGGGCCGCGCCACCGCCGCAGCCAACCACAGGAGAGTCGACCCAACTCTCTCGTACGGCCGAGGATCGGTTGGCCCGCTCGCCCACGTCACGGGATCTCTTTGGGCCGGGTTGCCGCATACATGGTCATCGGGACTGTCCAACAGGAAAAGTCCGCTTGGCTTCACTCACCCCTGCTTCAATCGGAAGGATAGGAAATGAAAAAGGCAAGTATGGCCGCTGCCATTTCCCCTGTGGCCCTCGTCTTGGCGGCAGCCTCGGGCTGCGGGGCCACCCACACCTCCACTCGCCCCGCCGCCGCCAAACAATCGATCATCAATCAACACGCGCCTGCCGCAGCCGTTCAGAGCAGCTCGGTCAAGCGGGTCAGCTTCGCATGCAAGTCGCCAAAGGGACAAAAACTAAACATTTCCTATCAGCCTGCCTTGTACACCACGTTCTACTTCAACAACCATTGCTCGCAACACCGGCACATTCAAATCAGGACGAGGGGTCGGTATTGCATCGACATCACGAAGACCCTCGTGGTGAACCCGCATACCAAAGGAAACAAGAAGGTCCACACTGGTGATTCAGCGTGTTCGATCACCGTATCTTCGACCTGAGTCGCTGATATTGCGAAAATATTGCCACGCACAAGCTGAGCGACTACTACTCCAGCCGCACTTGGAGATCGAAAGCGACCGCGGACGCCCCTGATGGCCAGGGCCGTCCGCGGTCGTTCAGGTCGTTGTCCGGATCAGCAGGATTTCGTCCAGGAACATTCGAGCCTTTGGCCGGACGGGGCTCGGCGTACCGCGTTCACTGCGTCCGTGTGACCCGCGGCGAGCCGTACAGCGATCTTGTCTTCGATGTCCTTCGGCGCGCCACCCTGGTAGCCGTTGAACATGATCGAGAAGATCAGCTTTTCACCCGTCGGGTCGGTGACGTACCCGGACAGTGCGGTGACGCCGGTCAGGGTGCCGGTCTTGCCGTGCAGGTTCCCGGCGGCTGCGGTGTTCTGCATCCGCGAGGCGAGGGTCCCCCCGACGAGCGGGTCGGGCTCACCGGCGATCGGGAGCGCGTTGTACCAGGTCGAGAACCAGCTCTGCTGCTGCGCGGCCTTCAAGACGTTGGTGATCTGCTCGGGCGTGGTCTTGTTGGTGGCAGCCAGCCCGGACCCGTCGGTCTGCTTGATCTGCGAGGTGTCGACCCCGAAGTTGTTCTTCAGGTACGCCGAGATCGCCGCCAGGCCCGCAGCCCAGGTGCCCCGCCCGCTGACCTTGTGGCCGATCGCCTTGGTCACGGTCTCGGTGATCGGGTTGTTGCTCAGCTTCAGCCATGGTGTGGCGATCTGCGACAGCGGAGGCGATTGGGTCTCAGTGACGGTGGCGGCGGTGGAGGGCATCGTCCCCTCTACGGTCGCCCCGGCGACCTGGACGCCGTGTGCCTTGAGCGCGTTACGGAAGACGTCCGCCGCGTACATCGTCGGATCCGGCGCGGTGGTCAGATGGTCGGACTCGGCGGCATCGGACGGGTATGACCCGGTCACCTTGACGATATTCGTGCCGTTCGTCCGGTCGACCGAGAGTGTGGAAGCCGACCCGGCCGGGCCGGTGACAGCCTCATTGTCGATCTTGATGACGCTGGTTGGCGGCGAGACGGCGACGTTGACCGGCTGGCCCTCGGTGCCGGGAGTGATGTTCACCCCGATCGAGCCGATGTCGTACACGTCGTCCGGCGCCACGGTCAGCGCGGAGATCCCCGCCGCGTAGGAGTACGGCAGGTCGGAAGGGTCCCAGTCCGGGTTGGTGCGCTCGGAGTCGAAATAGGTGTCGTCGGCGACCAGGTTGCCAGTGACCTTCGTGATGCCCTTGGCCGCGACGGCGGCTGCGAGCGCATCGTACTCGGCCGCGCGCATGGTCGGGTCGCCGGTCCCCTTGATGTAGAGGTTGCCGTTTCTGCTGGAGACCTTGGTGGTGAACCGGTACTTCGCCCCCAGGATGCCGAACGCGGCCGTCGACGTCTCCAGCTTGTTGTTGGAGCCAGGCGTCTCCTGCCCGCTCGCGCCATTGTCGTAAAGCACTTTGCCAGTGCCGGCGTCACGGACGCTGACACCGATGCTCGCGCCATCCAGCCGGCTGTCGGCGAGGATCGCGTCGATATCGGTCTTCAGGTCACCCGCCGCGCGTGGTGCGGTGACCGTACGGGCATCGGAGGCGGTGGCCGTTCCGGCGAGGGCTGCTCCGCTCAGGACCAGAGCTAGCCCGCCTGCTAGAAGTTTATGCATGTCGCTCATTCATCGGGAGCATGTATGGTCAAGAACTACCGTGCGACATACAGCGACATTCGCAACAGCGAATTAGTCACATGGCCGAGAGGAGGTCACGCGAACGGGTCGGGCAGTGCTCGGACGCCGCCCCGGTTCCCTGTCAGACTTGTGCCGTCGGCAGACTCGCGTTCGTTCGCCCGACGGGCGCTCCACTTCGTAAGCGCACGAACGCAGGTTGCTCCCCCCTGCTGCGTGTGCGGCAGCAGACCGCAGATCACCGTCGCGACGGTCCTTCTCGCAGCTCAGGGTGACGACCACTTACACCACAACGCGGGACGCCACCCAGCTCGGCACGATTCGTCCAGCCCGCGTACGTGCAATTAGCGTGCAACTAGCCAGGTAAACAGTGGACAATAAGGGTCGCTAGCGGGCAGCCGCGTCTGCAGGTCAGGGCCGCTGAAGGCCGGTTTCCATTTAATTCCCAAGCTGGTAGTGCGGGTTCGATTCCCGTCACCCGCTCACAGTGCCGACCCGGGGGGTGACCCCTGGAACCCCCGGTGTGAGGGGCTCCGCCCCCACGGGTTGTTGCCGGAGGAGGGCCTTTTTCTTATCAGCGCGAGATCGTTGAATTGCGCTGTATCACCATCAAAGGGGCGGCGGCCGTCCCGCGCTGAGCTCTAGCCGACCTTGACTGTTCTCACCGGTGACCGCTGTACCGATGCTCCCCAAGGCCGGGATCCTCATCGTGTACGCCACAGCCCTGCATGATGACCCGGACCATCTCCTGGACGACGTCCCTGCTGACGCTCCCTGGCGGCGAGGTGACCAGGGTGAACAGTGCGCTCGCGTACAACGCGATCAGAGTGGAGATCGTCGCGCGGGGGGTGGTGAGGCCGAGTTTGTCGTGGTGCCCGGCGGTGATCTGCAGCGCGGCGTCCTGCAGGCTCGCGAGCGCTGAGGCGAGCGCCGGCCGGCGGGTGGCCTCCAGTTGCAGTTCGAAGATCGCCAGATAGCGGTTGCGCAGGGTGGTCGCCGCGGTGAGCAGTGATTCCGTCAGCAGGTCGACCAGGGGCGCGGACTGCTCGGCGGCTTGGTCGGTGGCACGGTCGGTGTCGGCGTGATGGAGCTCGACGATGCGCTCCGCGGCGGCCACCAGCAGCGCTTCTCGGCTGCGGAAGTAGTTCGAGGCCGTTCCCGGCGGTAGGTCCGCTTCCCTCTCCACGGCGCGATGGGTCACTCCATGCACGCCCGCGGACGCCAGCAGCTCGATGGCGGCATCGGCCAGTGCTCGGCGACGGGCCGGATTCATGGGCGGCATGGGTCGATGATACCAATAGTCGTACTAGTACGATCGTATTGAATGGGCGAGGAGGTCCCATGAGGATCGTGGTGGTCGGCGCCGGGCTCGGAGGAGTTGCGGCCGCGGTGGGACTACATCGCACAGGCCACGAGGTGACACTGCTCGAACGGGCCGCCGAGCTGCGGGAAGCGGGCACCGGGATCGTGGTCATGCCCAACGGGCTTCGCGCGCTCGACGCGCTGGGACTGGCTGAGGACGTCCGCGGACACGATATGCAGGCCGTCCACGGGCACGATGCGCAGACCGTCCGCTGGGGACTGCGGGACCGGCTCGGACGGCCGCTGCTGGTCACCGACCTGGCCCGAGCGCAGCAGGTGGTCGGGATGCCCGCCATGATCGACCGGGCGGAACTGCACCGGGCGCTACGCGCCCCGTTGCCCGCCGACCTGGTGCGAACCACGACCCCGGTCGAGCGCCTGGAAACCGACCTCACCGGGGTGACCGTGATCAGTGATGGCGAGCCGATCGCGAGAGCGGACGCCGTGATCGCGGCCGACGGCATCGGCAGCAAGCTGCGCGGGCGGCTCTTCCCCGGTCACCCCGGGCTGCGGCGGACCGGCCGGATGGACCTGCGCGGCATGCTGCCCCGCCCTCCCGGCATGGCACCGGACCTGCTCGTCAGTCAGTTGGTCGACCGCCGCAGCGGCGCGATGTTCGGCCTGTTCCCGGTCGGCGAGGGCCGTCTGTACTGGTTCACCGACTCTCCCTTGGACGGCACGCCGCCCGACGCGGACGAGGCACGCCGGCAGATGCTGTCCCTGATGGCCGACTGGCATCCCGTCGTCACCGAGCTGATCGAGGCCACCCCGCCCGCCGACATCTACGTCGACCCGATCACCCGCCTGGCCGAACCCCTGCCCTCGTTCGCGGCCGGCAGGGTCGCGCTCCTCGGCGACGCCGCGCACGCCATGCCACCCGACCTCGGCCAGGGCGCCAGCCAGGCCTTCGAAGACGCCGCCGCGCTGACCCGCCACCTGATGGGCGCGAAACCGGCCGACGTCACCCAGCGGTTCCTGCGCTACGACGCCGAGCGCAGGCCCAGCGCCAACCGCATCCTGCGCGCGGCGTCCCGGCAATCACGGCTGACCTCCCAGACCGGCGCCACCGCGTGGCTACGCGACATGCTGCTCCGCGCCGTACCGTCCCGGCTGGCCGCCCGGCAACTCGCCGCCCTCTGGCACGCCTGATGCTCCATCTCAAGCCACCGGTTCCCCGCCGTCCGGCTTCGTCCCAGGGCAAGCCGACCAGCTCCCCGAAAGGTGGGCCGAAAACAGACGGGATTAACAGGCGAGGCGAACCGTGACGTACAGAGGCCCAGCACTTTACGGCGTGTCCCGACCGGACCAGTTCGTTAGAGCCCCGGGAAAAGCGTTCACTTGAGAAGCTTCAGGACGTCACGGACGACATCGTCAACGTCTTCGGGCGATTGCTGCCGCAGCTGTCGCGCTCGGCCGCGCCCCTTGAGCAAGCCGCCGTGACGAACATCGTCGATTGCCCGACGAACACCGTATTCGTGGCCCGCAACGACAAGGGGATCGTCGGGATGCTGACGCTGGTCATGTTCCCTGAGATGGGACGATCGCGTCAGTAGTCTCGGCTGCGTGAACAAGGCGATCTTTGACGAGGTCGCGGTGCTGTGGGCCGAACATCTCGGTGCGCCGTGGCCTGACGATCTTTACTGGGCGGACGACCGCGATGGCGACGTGGCCGAGATTGACGGTGCGATGGCTGGATGCGTCTCGGACTATGTGAAAAGCCGCGGTGCGGTGGATGAGGAGCGGTGCAGCCTCCTCCAAGAATGCGCTCGTGATCTTCGCAGGATGCTTCCCCGCCTGCGTGGCGAGGCCGCGATGTATGTCCGCCGCTTGATCCGGATGGCGGAGTTGATCGATCACGATGGCCGGTCAGCCTCTCAGGTGTGACCGCCACAGCGGGGAGTCAAGCGGCGTAACCGCCCATGCCCGTTGCATGCCCGTCAGAGCGGACGATCACGGTCGCGTACGGTCGGATCTTGTCTGCCGCATCCGCTTGCCGTCTCTTAAGCCTGGCGCAAGTCGGTCCTGGCCAGCACCTCGTCGGCCAGCTCAGCCGGGGTCAGCCGGTCCGAGCGCAGCATGAGCGTCCCGCCCGGCTGACGGGCCGCGGCGGCCACCATCTCATCCACGCCGGTCATGCCGAGTTCGCGGGCTGCCTGGTCCCACTCCTTGTCAGGGTGAGTCACGCGGGCATTGAGCCGCTCCCGGAGCACCCCGGCGTCCACCTCCAGGAAGACGTGCAGGACCTCCTCGCCCGCGTCGGCCAGGCCACCGAGGATCTCGGCCCGGTAGGGGTCGCGGATCAGCGACATGGGGACGATGAGCGTGTCCGCGTGGTGCCTGCGCAACGACAACGCCGTCGCGACGACCAGTTCCCGCCAGCTCGGCAGGTGCTGGAAATCGCCGTTGGGCGGCATCCACTTCCAGAGCATGATGCCGACGTCCTCCGGGTCATATACGACCGCGTCCGGCAGCCGCCGGTGCAACTCCTCCGCGAGCGTCGTCTTGCCCGCGCCGAACCCGCCGTTGATCCAGATGATCACCAGCACAAGCTATCCGGTTGTCTTGGGGCGCGGTAATGATGATCCCGGGGTCGAAGGCCGTGTCAGGTTCTCAGGACCCGGGCGACAGATCCGGCTCGGGAGGTGGGTGACACTCCGGCTTGATGGTCTGCCGTTCTTGGCCGGGATCATCGGCTGGGCTGTAGATGGTCAGATCACCGTTGGGCACCTCGATGTCGGCCTCGACGACGTGCTCGGCATCCCCGAAGTCGTTCGCAGGTGCGGCGGGATGGAAAAGCAGCATTGTCTCCACGACGTCGCTCCGATCTGTTCCGACTGCGATCGAGCGCGGCTGCACGCCGATGCGGTGGATTTGCACCGCATCGTGGGTCCATCCGGCGGGAGTGTTGAGGTCGTCTGCAGCGTGCGAGCGCATGCAGATAGAACTGGCTGTAATCAGCCAAGAGGGTGAAATGGTGGAGATCGGGCGATTCATGGAGCACCCGTAAACGTTACTGAGAGCGGTCGCCGGTGATCGCTCGTTCCTGTCCTCCCGGGACTACTCGCGGGAGCCAGGCCAGCGGTCCCGACGGGATCAGACGGTGAGGACGAGCTTGCCCTGGAGGTGACCGCCGTCGAGCAGCCGGTGTGCGTCGGCGACGCGCTCGAACGGGAACGTCTCCTGCACGTGGGCCCGGAGCCTGCCCTGTTCGACGAGTTCGACGAGGCCTCGTAGGGCGACCGGATCGGGGTCGACCGCGATGCCGCTGAAGCGCATGCCGGCCGCCTCGTACTTGGCGGCAAGCTCCGAATCCTCCTCGGCGACCGCCGTCACCAGGTGGCCACCTGGGCGGAGCACCGCGAGCGACCGCTCGACGGTGTCGCCGCCGATCGTGTCGAGCACGACGTCGATGTCGCGGACGGCCTCGGTGAAGTCGACCGCCGTGTAGTCGATCACCTCGTCGGCGCCGAGCCCCTCGACGAACTTCCGCTTGCTCCCGCCGGCGGTCGCGATCACGTGTGCGCCGAGTGCTTTCGCGATCTGGATCGCGACGTGGCCGACCCCGCCACCACCGCCGTGGACCAGGACGCGGTCGCCCTCGGTCACGCCGCCGAGGTCGACGAGGCCCTGCCACGCCGTCAGCCCGACGACCGGCAGTGCCGACGCCTCCACGTGCGAGAGCGACGCCGGCTTGCGTGCCAGGTGCAACGCCGGTGCCGACACGACCTCGGCGTACGCGCTCGCCGCCCGCGGGAACAGTGGCATCCCGAACACCTCGTCGCCAGGCCTGAACCGCCACGTCTGCGGCGCCTCCTCGACCACGCCGCTGATGTCCCAGCCGAGGATGAACGGTGGCCGGCCGATCAGCGGGAACTCGCCGGCGCGCAGGCGCGCCTCCAGCGGGTTCAGCCCGATCGCCTTGACGCGGACGAGAACCTCGGTCGGGAGGGGCTGGGGCTCGGGCGCGTCCACGATGGTGAGCACCTCGGGACCGCCGAGCGTCTGCTGGGTGATGACTCGCATGACTCTCCTGGCTTTGAAGGGGGGAGAGAACCCAGGCTAGGTTTCCGATAGGAACCAGCAGGTACCTTTGGCGCCATGAGCGGCTTCGGTCCCGGTGATCCCTTTCTCGCCGACTGTCCGGCGCGTCTGGCGGTCGAGCTCATCGCCGACAAGTGGACGGTGGTCGTGCTCTACGGCCTCAGCAAGGGCCCGGTACGCCATGGCGAGCTGATCGAGCTGATCGGCGGCATCTCCCGCAAGATGCTCACCCAGACGCTCCGACGGCTCCAGGCGCACGGGCTCGTCCGCCGCCACGCCTACGCCGAGGCGCCGCCCCGCGTCGAGTACGAGCTCACCCCGCTCGGGGCGACACTGATCGATCCGATCCACATGCTGACCGAGTGGGCGAGGGCGAACGGCGACGCAGTGCTCGATGCGCTCGGCGCCGATCCCGAACCGGTCGCCCATGGCGACTGAGGCTCCACTAGGGCACTGAGTACCCTCGGCCGCGCTCGCTCTGTTGCTGGCCGATGTCGTTTCCGGCGGGGACGAGCTCGTCGAGGAGTTCGCGGACGCGAGTGTCGATCTCGTCGCGGATGGGACGCACCTCATCGACGGTCTTGCCCGCGGGGTCGTCGAGTTGCCAGTCGAGGTAGCGCTTGCCGGGGAAGACGGGGCAGGCATCGCCGCAGCCCATGGTGACGACGACGTCGGCGGCCTGGACCGCTTCCGTGGTCAGGGGCTTGGGGAACTCTCTGGTCAGGTCGAGGCCGAGTTCCTCCATGACCGTGACGACGGCAGGGTTGATCGACTCGGCGGGGGCGGAGCCGGCGGAGCGTACGTGGACGCGTCCGGCGGCGTGGTGGTCGAGCAGGGCGGCGGCCATCTGAGAGCGGCCGGCGTTGTGGACGCAGACGAACAGAACCTCGGGAAGGTCAGGCACCAGGACTCCTTGAATGCGGCCGAAGCCGGTCGGCGACGAACCTGGGCAGACGGGCCCAGCACCGACGGCTAGCGGAGCGTGTTCGTCGTTCGTGGTCACGCCCGAACCAGGCCGGCGGCTTGGCGCGGCCCGAGGATCGCCGACAGCCGCTGCAACGTCTGTGGGTTGATCCAGTAGTAGACCCACGTACCGCGGCGCTCGGAGTCGATCAATCCGGCCTGTTTGAGGACCTTCAGGTGATGGCTGATCGTCGGAGCGGTCAGATCGAAGGCGCTGGTCAGGTCGCACACACATGCCTCACCGCCCTCGTGGCAGGCGATGAGCGACAGCAGCCGTAGCCGTACCGGGTCACCGATCGCCTTGAACAGCGGCGCCAGTTCGTCCGCCTCGATGGCGTTCAGCGGTTCGCATGCCAGCGGGGCGCAGCACGCCGCCTCGGACACGTCCACGACCGGCAGCTCTTGCTTAGACATGCTTCTAATTTGACATGCGTCTACGCAAGGGCGCAAACTGACCCCGCCACGCTGATTTGAAGTTCATCTAAACAGGAGGTGGACAGTGGCTCTTCCGCCCGCCCTGGCCCGCCGGATCGCCGCGCATAGCGCCGCCCCAGCACGCCGCGAGCACATCACGTTCAACGACTCCACCGGCGAGGTGTGCGACGCGTCGTGCCGCCGTACCGCTCGCCTGGACCGTACGACCGCTCTAGCCGCCGGCCTGGGCTATCGCATCTGAATCGCACCGAAGGGAACACCGCATGTCTCGCGTCCAACTCGCTCTGCGGGTCGCCGACCTGGACGGCTCCGTCGACTTCTACTCCAAGCTCTTCGGCGTCGAACCCGCCAAGCGCCGAGCCGGCTACGCCAACTTCGCCATCGCCGAGCCGCCCCTGAAGCTGGTCTTGATCGAAGGCGAGGCCGGCGAGGCGACGCGGATGGACCATCTGGGCGTCGAGGTCGAGGACACTGATCTCGTGACCGCCGCCACCCGGCGCCTGAAGGACGCCGGCCTGGCCACGTTCGAGGAGAACGACACCTCCTGCTGTTACGCGCTCCAGGACAAGGTGTGGGTCCACGGCCCCGGCCAGGAGCCGTGGGAGGTCTACACGGTCAAAGGCGACGCCGACACCCTGGAGAAGACCGAGGGCTCGGCCTGCTGCGCCGGCGGCGCGGCCGATGACACCGATGGCGAGAAGGTGACCGTCTCCGCCGATGCCTCATCCGGCGGCTGCTGCTGACGGGAGCCGGGGGGCGTGGCCATCGCGAGTTGCGGTGACTCACGCCCTCCATGCCCGTCCTGCCGCTCAGGATCCCCCGACCGGCCCGCGGCTCGGGCGGGCCGGAAGCCATCTTCCCCGTTGTCCTGCTCGCTGCGTGCTAACCGAGTTGAGCCAGGCGGATCTGATTGCCGGACGGGTCGCGGAAGGAGGTGTCCATGCCGTACGGCTGCTCGACGGGCTCCTCGACGAACTCGACTCCCCGGCCGAGGAGTTCTTTGTACGTCGTTTGAATGTCGTCGGTGGTCAGGAAGACGGTTCCACCGAAGCCCTTGGCCATGAGGTCGCGTACCTGATCGGCGGTTTCGGGGTCCATGACCGGCGCGCCGGGAATCGCCATCAGCGAGATGGCGACCTCGGGCTGGCCGACCGGGCCGACGGCGAGCCAGCGGAAGCCGCCCATCTCGGCCATGGTCACGTCGGCGCGCACCTCCATGCCGAGTTTGCGGGTGTAGAACTCGAGCGCCGCTTCCTGGTCGTGCACCCAAAGCTGCACGGTGCTGATCTTGATCATCGGGAGTTCTCCCAACTAGCAGGGGCTTTTGCCGCGTTCAAAGCTAGCCAGGCGGCAACACGGCGTCTTCTCGAAACGTCCGGTTTCACCGTGAGGTCGGTCGGCGCGGGTCGGTCGGGGCGTTACGAGGGCGCCCGAACACCCGCAGGACGCACGCCGGGACCATCGCGTACGTGGCGGCGGGCGGGAACGTCGCGCGATAGGCCGTCGGTGACATCCCGTACGTGCGGGTGAAGCTGGTGGTGAACGAGCCGATACTCCGCAGGCCGACGGACACGCAGATGTCGGCGACCGACCGGTCCGTGGTGCGCAGCAGTGCCGCGGCGCGTTCGAGGCGGCGGGTCAGCAGGTACGCGTGCGGGGACTCACCGAACGCCCGGCGGAACTCCTGGCTGAAGTGGGCGCGCGACAGCCCGGCGGCGCGGGCGAGGTCCACGACGGTCAACTCCTCGAAGTACCGCGCGTCGACCAGATCCTTGGCGCGCAGCAGGTGGCGCGTCGGCGGCACGGAGCCCATGAGACCCCAGTATCGCCGGTTCACGCGCTGGCCAAGCCTCTCGACCGTCTCCCGCCGCGTCACCGGCCACTGACAGGACGGCGTACGGATCACCGGCGGCGTTTCAGCTGGCACGCGGTGACGGGTGTCACCGGGACGGCGGAGTCTGTCCGGCCAGAACCGTACGCTCCTGTGAGGAGGCCGGGCTGGGGACGGTCAGCCGGCTGAGCCCGAGCAGGGAGGCGAGCAGGGCCGCGGCGGCGCAGGCGGCGGCGAAGACGTATCCCCAGCGGGCGCCGGCCGTGTCGATGATCTGTCCGGCGGCGGCCGAGCCTGCCGCGGTGCCGACCGAGATCGCCGAGGTGAGCCAGGCCATGCCTTCGGTCTGCCGACTCGGCGGCGCCTGTCGCTCGATGAGGCTGAAGCAGGTGATCAGCATCGGTGACAGAGCCAGCCCGGAGAAGAGCATCGCGACGGCGAGGACGCCCAGCCCGGGCATCGCCCAGAACGTGGCCGTTCCCGCCGCCGCCGCGCTCAGGGCCAGTATGAGGCGGCGCCGTAGCGGGGCACGCCAGGTCCGCGCCCCGTACCACAGTCCGCCGACCGCACTGCCCAGTGCGTAGCCGCCGAGGACGAGGCCGGCCAGCGGCTTGTGCCCGTTCTGTTGCGCGAAGTCCACGGTGGCCAGGTCGATCGCGGCGAGCACCGCGCCGAAGAACAGGCCGACCGGCGCCAGCGTGACCAGGCCCCGCGCGGGAAGCAGCCGGCCGCGGTCACCGCGGCCCACACCCACCGGGCCCGCAGGAGGCTCGGTGGCGCGCTGCGCGGCCAGCAGCAGCGAGCCGGCCACGCACGTCACCGCCGCCACCACCAGCCCCGCCGCGGGATAGACCCCGGTGGCCAGCAGGGTGACCAGCACCGGACCGGCCACGAAGATCACCTCGTCGGCCACCGACTCCAGCGAGAACGCGGCCTGTAGCAACGGCGAGCCACCCAGCTGCGCGCTCCACCGGGCCCGTACCATCGAGCCGATCTGGGGCGTGGCGGCCCCGGCGAGCCCACTACAGGCGATCAGCGCCCAGCCCGGCGCGCGCAGTTCCGCACAGCCGATGAGGCCGACCGTCGACGCCGCGTACACCAGCACGAACGGCGGCAGCACCCGGCCCTGGCCGAACCGGTCGGCCAGCCGAGCAGCCAGCGGTGACACCAGCGCATAGCCGCCTGACCCGGCTGCGGCCACCGCACCCGCCAGCCCGTACCGGTCAGTGATCGACGCGACCAGCAGCACGGTGCCCAGGCCGGTCATGGCGATCTGCATCCGCCCTACCAGCCCCGCCACGCAGAACCGCAGCGCACCCGGGCCGGCCAGCGCCCTCAGATATGAGCTTCCGCTCCGCATGATCTCCGCCCGCCTCGCCCCGAAGTACGACTGTCCTCAGTGGAGATAGCGCAGGCGCGGAACGGGACTCAACTCATTTAGGTGCTCGGACACGACGCATGGCCAGGGATGATGACCGATCGCATCCGGCCGGTCACCAGAAGTCGTGCCTGTGGTGCTGTCCGCCGTGCCGATGAGGCGGCCCGCTTGCAGCGGTCGCGTGGGCGGCCAGATCATCCGTAAGCTCGGGATCCATCTCGAGGCCCGCGAAGCGAATCGAAAGGACCGTATCCCCAAGCACCCACGGCAACTCCAGCAGTCGTCCGACTTCACACGACGAAGACGCCACCGCATGCCCTGGAGGTCGATCAGCGGCTGAGGCGGGAAAGCGAGTCGCGCCGCCGACGTCTCAGGCACGGCCCAGCAGACGAGACATCAAGGGCGACGGTTCTCGGCTCGCGCGAAAAGGGCATGCAACCGGGGAAGCCGCAGCGGGATCAGCGCAGTATCTTCGGGGCCGCCGAATCGTCCCGACCAGGGCTCGACCTCGCCGCTGGTGGCCGGAGGAACGTCCAATGCCTCCCAGAACTCGTCCACATCGTCAGTGCGGCGTTCGTACGCCCGGGACGCGGCGAACTGGATCGCCTCGCTCGACAGAGTGAACCGATCGATCTTCCCGGCCGCGATCAGTCGGACTATCGGATGGTCCGCGATCACGTCAGGGTCAGCAACGACCTGCTCGAACGCATCCTGTCCCAAGCCGACCAGGCTCGCCTGGAAATCGCTGAGGCTGTCGTCCGAGACGTAGTCACAGATGAGGAAGGCGGCCGCGCACACCCGCCACTGGTGCGCGTGCGATGCGGTCTCGGAATAGCAGTGGTGGAAGTGAGAGATCTCGCTATCAGCGTTCGGCAGTGCTTGACACAGGGGTAGCAGGCCACCGCATCATGGCCTGTCTCGGGTGCCTGTCAGAAGTCACGCCGACATGTGCCGGACGAACACCTCGAGGAAATACAGGGCCACGGCGCTTCCGCCGATCGCGACGGCCGGGGTCGCCCAGGCCGCGGTGCGAGAGCGCCGGGCCATCAGGCCGAAGATCACGATCAGTGTCCCCGTCGACCACCAGGCGATGTCACTGTGCAGCCGGGCCGCGTCGGCCCTGACCAGGCAGGCGTGGTCCAGCCGCTGACCGGCGTAGGCGCACAGCTGCGCCGAGGACGGGTCGTACGGCAGGCTTCCGGGAGACGTCTGGTACATCAGCCAGACCACCAAGCCGACGGCGACGCCGATCAGATGCAGGCGACTCAGCCTGATCCCCAGTCTGCGCCCCACCCACCACTCATAGGCCGCGATCGCCGCGAAGACGACCACCCATCCGCCGACCACGACCGTCATCACCCACGGGCGGCTCCGATGCGTCACCATCGCAGCGATGATCACGGCGAAAAGGCCCCCGACGGACACGACACCCGCCTGGCAGGACGCCCACCATGAACGCGCCATACGCGGTAACGGCGTGTGGACATCCGCCGCTAGGAAGGAATTTCCGGTGGCACGCATACGGTTCCCCTGTCCGACTTGATGCCCTTAGCAAATACCCCGCAGCGCACCACTTGCCACACACTGCCCGATTTCGGACGCCTTATCTGTGAAACACGTGCTCGTCGAACTTCGCCAGAGCGCTCCGGCCAGGGACAATGGCTAACTGGGTCCAGTCGGTCACTTATGGTTGCGTTCTGGCACGTACCCTGCGGGAGCAGCTGGACTGTTGCGATCAACCTAGCCGGGAACCCGGGCGTGGCGGTGTTCACGCAGGAACGAGTGAAACCCATCAGGCTGTGGGCGGGCCTGAGCGGCGTCGGAATGGCCGCCGGTCCGGTGGCAGGCGGCATCCTCACCGACACGATGACGTACGGCATCGCCGCTCACGCGGCATTCCCATCAGGGCGGCGACCTCTCGCCAGGCGTTCAGGTGTCCGCGGGACTCCGAACGCTCGAAGGCGTGTGGACGGCCCGGCTCCCGGCACTGAGAGATCCAGGAGGCGTACATTTCCCACTCATGGATGCCCCGGCCTTCCTCACTCACCTGCGCCGCGAGCTGACCGTCTTCGCGGCGTGCCTGAACGGCGACCTGTCCGCGCCGGTCGAGCACTGCGGCGACTGGACGCTGCACGACCTCGCGGAGCACCTGGGCCGCGGCAACCTCTGGGCCGCTGCGGCGGTGACCGAGCAGCACAGCCACTACGAGGCCCCTCCCGCGCCGCGGGACCGCGCTGAGCTGGCGCGTTGGTTCGACGCTGCGTCCGTCACCCTGCTCGACGCCCTCGACCGCGCCCCGTCCACACCGGCTTGGACGTTCTGGCCCCCGCACACGGTCGGTTTTTGGCAGCGACGGCGCTGCCACGAGGCCCTGATCCACCGCTGGGATGCCGAGCACGCGCTCGGCCTCGCGTCCTCTCTCGACACCGGCCTCGCGGCCGACGGCGTGGCAGAGGTCTTCGACACGATCGCGCCTCGACAGATCGAGCGCGGCCGTGCCACGCCTCCCCGGCATGCGATCCGCGTGCTCGCGACCGATACACCCACCGACCTCACATACGGCCCGGGGCAGCCGGTCGCCACGATCAGCGGCACCGCGGTCGACCTGCTGCTCCTCCTGTGGGGTCGGCTCACCCCCGACGACGCGGTGATCGAGTGGCGAGGAGACCGCGCCGCGGCGCTGTCGATCCTGGACGGTCCACTGGTCGCCTGACGCGCGGAACGGCACCTGCCCGGCAGGCCCCCGACAACCCACCCGGCCACAGGCCGAACGCGCCCGATCCGGCCCGAACCGAGACCGGCTACCGGAGAAAACCCGTTGGTCCGGCGTCACGCCGCCGTGCGATGATCCGCCGATGTCCGACAACACTCGACAGCGTCGCCTGGCCGCGCTGTCGGCCTGCGACCGAATCCTGTCCGGCACCCGGCCTGCGACGATGCGGGACAGGCTCGCGGACATGGAGGCGGGCGGTGACCTGGACGGCCGACCCGACTTCTACGGCGACGGCCCAGTGACCACGCTGGAGGAACGCGTGGCAGACCTCCTGGGGACCGAGGCCGCCGTCTTCTTCCCCACCGGCACGATGGCCCAGCAGGTCGCGCTTCGCTACGGCGCCGACCGCACCGGGCGGTCGACGGTCGCCCTTCACCCGCTCGGCCACCAGGAGATGCACGAACGGCACGCCTACGCCCAGGTGAGCGGTCTGCACAGCGTCTGGCCGACCACCGCGCCCCGTAACCCCACGGCCGACGAGATCACCGAACTCGGCGAACCGGTGAGCACCGTCGTCATCGAACTCCCGCTGCGCGACGCCGGCTTCGTCCTGCCCACCTGGGATGAGCTCACCGCAGTGTCCGCCGCGGCACGCGCCATCGGCGCACGCCTTCACTTCGACGGCGCCCGGATCTGGGACTCCACTCCCCACCTCGGACACTCCCTCAGCGAGATCGCGAGCCTCGCCGACAGCACCTACGTCTCCTTCTACAAGACACTCGGCGGCATCAGCGGTGCGGCGCTCACGGGCACCGCGGAACTCGCCTCGTACGCCCGGGTCTGGCGGCACCGTTACGGCGGCGACGTGTTCCAGCAGTGGCCCGCGGCCCTGACCGCACTCGCCGGGCTCGACCGCGAACTGCCACGCATCCCCGACTATGTACGGCACGCGCGCACCGTCGCCGCGGCCCTGTCCGCGCTACCCGGCGCACGAGTCAGCCCGGAACCACCGCACACGCATCGGTTCCGTCTCTGGCTGCCCTACCCGGCACAGGCGCTCAACGACGCGGCGCTCGCGCTCGCCGAAGAGGAGAAGGTGTGGTTCGCCGCCGGATGGCAGGACACCGATGTACCGCGCATCGCGATGACCGAGATCACCGTTGCCGCCCCTGCCCTGGAGTGGACCACCGAGGAGATCGCCGAAGTCGCCGAACGTCTCGTCAGCCGAGCCGCCGTACACTGACCGGGTTCAAGGTCCACCGTAAGGTGGGCCGCTGTGCGGAGCGATGTCCTGGCCTTCCTCGAGACGGCACGGTTCGACGACCTCCGCCGACCCACCGATGAGGGGCGGCCAGATCGTCCGTAAGCTCGGGACCCACCTCTTCGGCCCGACGGCCCGCCGTACGACGGCTCCGCGACGCCGGTCGGCGATGGCAGCCCCGATGCTGGTGACGCTGTTGGCGGTCGCCGCGTGCGAGGGCACACCCGTACGCCCTTCCTCCCCGGATGCCGGCAAAGCTCATTACGTGCTGGCCGTACGGTCGCCCGGCAGCTCCATCTGCGGCGACGGCGTCACCCAGTTGCTGACCACCTCGGGGAAGCAGGTCGCACGGGTGGGACGTCCCGCCGGCATCTGCAACTGGAGCACGGTGACGGCCGGCGTCTCGCCCGGACGGCCGTCCCGAATCTTCTTCCTCAGGGGGCTGACGACCGACCGGGCCCACATGCGCCTCTACCGGATGCGCATCGACGAACACGGAAAGATCGTTGAACTGGCGCCGGTCCCCGGCATGACCTCGGCCGACGACGCGATCGACGATATCGCCGTCACTCCGGACGGCGCCCGGTTCGCCTTCCCCACGAGCCGCCCCGTCAAGAGCGGTATGGCCTACGGGGTGGTATGACCAGCGCCACCGGACGGCCGAGGACGACCCTCTGGGCGGGCAGCGGCTGGAGTCCCCTGGTCGGCCTCTCCTGGGCGGCGGACGGGCGCACGCTACAGATCGCGCAGCGCGCGAACCCGGGCATCCGCGTGGTCGACACCGGCACCGCACACGACCTTGCCCAAGACAGCCGCCTGGTGGTGCCGGGGTCAGGATGGTACGGCGACGTGGACGGTGAGGCGGGGAGGCTGAGCACCGACGGAACGCAGACGTACTTCATCACCCACGACCACCCGCGGGCGATCGATCGCGTGATGGCGGCGCCGGTCTCCGGAGGAGGCGCCGCTCGCGTCCTGTTCGAGAGGAGCTACCGGCCGGCGTACGTGGCCGGCAAGCCCCCGAAGCCGGCGAACCTTCTGGGCGACGCGATCTGCCGCGAGGGCGACGGCGCACACCTGCTGGTGGCGGGCAAGGATCGGTCCTTCCGCATCACGATCGCCACCCACGCCGTCGAAACCCTGTCTCTGAGCTTCACCGGCACGCAAGAGGAACTGGCCTGCTGATCTTCGCACGATCAGTTGTTCGGCCGACGATGGACTGCGGGGCGATAGGCGTAGAACATGGCGCCCTGCTCGAGGTCGTGCCAGGCGGTCGCGCAAAGGGTGCCGGTCTTGCTGGAGGGACGACCCGCGAACGCGCTTCAAGTCGTACGCGCGCAGAACCGCCGCAGGGCGCCTGAGTCAGCTGAAGAGGTAGTGGCCGCAGTTGGGCCACTGGCCCTGCCAGCGGCCGCCCACCCTGTTGTACAGGAGCTGGGCGCGGTAGGTCTGCTCGGCCGCGGAGGCCTGGCTCGGCAGGCCCGAGCCGCCGACCGTCGCCCACGACTGCCGGTTGAACTGGTACAGCCCGTAGTAACCGGCCGGGTTGACCGCGCGGGGATTGCCGCCCGACTCGCACTTCGCCAGAGCGCTCCAGTTGAGCCGGGCCGCGGAGCCGGCGCCCGTCGGCTGCGGGCCGACGGCGACGATCTGCGACACCGCCTTACGCTTGATCTTCTGGGCGATGACGGCCTTGACCTTCTTGCCGTGTCGCCGGACGTACGCGACCTGGACCTGCTTGAGGCCGGAGCGGCCCTTCCGCAGCACCTTCTGACTGTAGGCGGGGACCTTCGAGCTCTTCTTCCGCACGATCGGCGGCGGGATCTTGACCATCTTGGTCACCGGGTCGGACAGCAGCCGGAGGACCTTGACGGTCGCGGCCGGTGCCGCGTCGGCGGGCGGGGTCACCAGGTCGTGCGGGCCGAGCTGTACGCCGACCTGGGCGAGCACCGCGCGTACGGTCCCGGCCGTGGTCATGGTCTCGGCGGTCTTCTTGTGGTCGACGACCACGACGACCTTCCGCGGCGTGGGCGTGGGCGTGGCCCGGGGCGCGTCCGCGGCCCTCGCGTCGTCCGCCTTCGACGATCCGCATCCGGACACGACGACCGCGAGCATCGCGAGACCGGTGATGACCGCGGAAAGGCGCACGACTCCTCCGTTGTATCGGCAGCCCCCCGCGTACCGGCTAGCACACTAGCGGAGCAAATGACGCCTTTCGCGGCGAACACGAAACTTCCCCACCGTCCCGGCGGGACGACGCCGCGTCGCGATCGCCTTGAACGAGGCCATGGACGGCGGTTTCGGCCGTTTCTGCCATCAGCGGGGCCACGCGCCGTCGGTCTTCGCGCTGCGCTGTCGCGGCCCTACTTGCGGCGTTTCTTCTCCGGCCATTCCAAGACCAGCTTCTCGCCCGGTGCGAGTGCCGCCCAGAAACGGGCCTTCTCCCGGAGCTCCTCGGCCGCCGCGATGACCTTCGCCTCGTCGACCCGTGTGTCGGGGAGGGTGGAGAGCGCTTCTTCCGCGACCCGGGCGACCTGGTCGGCGCTGGTGATCCGCTCGTCCGCGACGCGTTGTACGAGGCCGGCCATGAGCTCCGCGCGCTGCAGCCGGTCGGAGCGGGCCCTGATGGCCTGCTCGGAGCGCCGCTGCGCATGGGGCGGGCGGCGGCCGTCGAGGTGATCCATGCTGTCGAACACCGCGCCCGCGGCGACCGCTCCCCAGAAGCCGCCGTCCTCCGCCGTACCGCGCTCCACGATGAAGTGGACCGCGTCATGCGGAAGTGAGGGCCCGGCCACCCCCTCGCGCACGCGGTAGCGGACACCGTCCGAGCGCTCGACGATGCTGTAGGAACGTGCGCCGTCGGTCAGGCGGGGAAATGTCACACGCATCGGTCCATCGTGGCATCGCCCGCAACCGGTTTTCCGCGGCCGTGAATCACCCGTTCGCCGCCTCGAAGGCGCGGATCACCCGCTCGGTGGGGTCCGGCGCCGAAGGGACGCGGAGGCGGTCGGTGAGGAGGAACTCGGGCAGCTCGAACGCCGTGTGCTCCCGCTCGGTCAGCAGGTGCGTCCCGCCGACGGCGTCGGGTTCCCAGCCGTGCGCCAGGGCGTACTCGATGAGGGTCCGTACGTCCCCCGGCTGCGGGTAGGTGTCGTCGGCCGCGCACGCGCCCCAGGGCGAACCCCAGGTCTTCGACAGCAGGTCCGCCTGCAGCGCGCGGCTGTTCTTCCCGGCGCCCCAGACACGTACGCGGATGCACCGGTGGCAGTCGCGCTCGCCGCGGACGTGGCGGATGTCGGCCTTCCACACGAACGCTCGTCCACCGGTGTGCAGCTTCCGCAACCTCGTCCGCATGGTCTCCGCCTCCCGGCAGCGCGCGAAAAAGGGAATGAACGGCCGCCTGTCACAACCGTACGGTGGCCGGGTGCCGAACCATTCTCTTCCGGTGGCGAAGACCGAGGCGGAGTTCGCCGCCGTGCGCCGGGACGAGGCTCGGCTCCGGCCGGGCGTCCTCGCACTGTGCCGTCATCTCGGCCACGGCGGGGCGGACGTCACGCGTTTTCCGGGTGGCTCGCTGCCCGTCTACGCCGTCGGGGACCGGCTCGTGCTCAAGCTCTACCCGCCGGCCTGCGCGAAGAACGGGCAGGTCGAAGACCGCGTGCTGCGCGCGATCGACGGCCGGCTACCGGTGCCGACGCCCCACGTCGAGGCGGCCGGCGAGTTCGGGGACTGGCGCTACGTGCTCATGACGCGGTTGCGCGGCGAACCGCTGACCGAGGTCTGGTCACGCACGGACGAACGCGACCGGGACGCGATCGCCGAGCAGCTCGGGCGTCTCCTCGCCGCCCTGCACCAGATCACCGTCCCGGCGCTCGGGCCGGCGGACTGGCACCGCTTCATCGCCGACCAGCGAGCCGGCTGCGTCGCGCGCCAGCGCGCCCGCGGACTGGCGCCGCTGTGGGCCGCGCAGATTCCCGAGTTCCTCGGCTCGGTGCCGCTGCGGCCGTCACCGCCGGTCCTCCTGCACACCGAGGTCATGCGCGAACACCTCCTGGCCGTCCGGGGGCCGGACGGCGGCTGGTCACTCTCGGGCCTGTACGACTTCGAACCCGCCATGACGGGCGACCGGGAGTATGAGTTCGCCGCGGTGGGCCTGTTCGTCTCCCGGGGCGACGCGCGGTTCCTGCGCCGTCTCCTCACCGCCTACGGCCGGCCCGGCGACCGGTTCGACGCCGCGTTGCAACGGCGGCTTCTCGCGTACGCGCTGCTGCACCGCTACAGCGACCTGACCTGGTACCTCGAGGAGCTGCCCGCGCCGCCGGAACCCACGCTCGACGCGCTCGCCGCCCGCTGGTGGGCGCTGGACACGCCCTGACGCGGCGCCGGCGTCACTTGAGTACCGCCACGCCGATGACCGCGGAGGCCGGAACGGGGCCGCGGCCCGTACGGGAGTCCGCCGAGTTCGCGCGGTTGTCGCCCATCAGCCACATCTGCCCGGGCGGGATCGTCACGGTGCCGAAGGCCGTCTCAGCAGTGCCCGGCGCGAGGTACGGCTCGGACAACGGCGCGCCGTTCAGCATGACCCGGCCGCCCGAGCAGCAGCCGATCCGGTCGCCGGCGATCGCCACGACGCGTTTGACGAACGGCTGCGTGCCCCGGCCGTCCGCGGACCAGCTCGGCATGGTGAACACCACGACGTCCCCGCGCTTCGGCACGTACCTGCCGTGCCGGACGGGCCGTGCGTTGAAGGTCTGGTTCACCCGCAGTGTGGGCTCCATCGCGACACTCGGGTCGGTGTACCGGTGATATCCGTGCAGCGCCGCACTCGCCGGCGCGCATCCCGTGACCAGCCAGGGGAGGGCCGCCATGGCGATCACTCGCCTTCTCATGGGCACGGAGGCTATCGACTGAGATACTCCCCGGTCATGGTTACTGCGGTACAAAGAGCCGCCGAGGCGGGGATCGTGCGACCATGACCGAACCGGTGGGCGCGCGGCGGTACGTCTTCCTGGATCCGAACGGGACGCAGGGGCGCGACTGGTCGTACGTCATCGTCCGGGCGCCCACGGGGATCTGCTACGAGCAGCAGTACGGCGGGACGGTCACCCGGTCGGGCCACGTCGAGGGCTATCTGGTCCCGGTACGGAGCGCGCCGGCGCTGGCCGACCTCCGTACGTTCTTCGAACGTGATCTCCGAGGATCCGGCGCGGAGGGGCGATCCTGGCCGGAGGACGACCTGCGACGGCTCCGCCGCGCGGTGGAGAGAATCCTCTTCTGGGAGTCGTCCCCGGGCCCGGAGGGCGGGAACGGCCGTGGCCCGCAGGCGCTGGTCCTGGACGAGAGCCGACTCGCCGACCTGGACGAGGCCTGGATTCCGGTCCTCACCGCCGACGGCCCCGGGATCCTGATCTGGCAGAACTCCGACTAGGGCCAATGCCGTTCGGTTAGCGGTTTGGGTTGTTGAGCAAGCCGGTGGTCGCGATCTGGATGGTTGTTTTGTGGGTGCGGTGGTCGAGGTCGCGGCCTACGGCGCGGTACTTGGAGTTGATGGCTCGTTTCTTCACGCGTGGTCGGGTGCGGTCGCGGCGGGCTGGTAGGAGCGTGTTGAGTATGGCGGTTCCGATGCGGCCGATGAGGTCGATGTGGGTGTTGTTGATGATGTTGGTTGCCTGGATGATCTGGTCGCGGGCGGCGTTGAGCGCGATGGTGAAGCAGGTCCGGTCGGGGTCGATGTCGGGCCGGTGCAAGACCGCGTCGGTCATCGCGGTCCGTAGTACCTGGTAGGTGGTCAAAAGTGCCCAGGTCTCCTGGGCGATGGCGGCGGGGTGCCGGCCGCGTAGGACCCGACCGCCCAGGAGGGTTGATTTCAGTTCGCAGTAGCTCGTTTCGATCTCCCAGCGCTCGTGGTAGAGCCTGACCAGCGTGATCGCTGGTGCCTCGTCGGGATCGAGCAGGCTGGTGATGAGCCGATGGTCGGCGTGTGTGACGGTGCCCTCGGCGGTGGTGACGGTGATGGTGGCCTCGATGACGCGGACGGTGACCTGGCCTATACGGGACAGGAACGTCTGGTCAGATAGCCGGCGCAGGGCGGGGAGCTTTAGCGCGGTGGAGTGGGTGCTGGCGCGGATCAAGAAGTCCGCGCCGACGCCCGCGACCGTGGTGATGAACCCGGTGGCGGAGAAGCCGCGATCACCGAGCAACAGCATCCCTGGCCGCAGCGCACCGGCCTTGGCCAGGTCTTGGGCGTAGGTCAGCTCGCCGGTCCGATCGCTGCCGAAGACCGCGTCCAGGAGTGTGCGGGTCCCGCAGGCGACCAGGGTGACCAGACGCAGCGTCGGGTATCCGGCCGGCCCGTTGGGCCCGGCCTTGGCCTTGGGGAAGACCGCAAGGTTCGCAGGGGTGTCGGGGAGTGGGATCTGGGTGCCGTCGATCGCGACGACCAGTCTGCCCGCGAACCGCGCAGCCTGGGTTGCGGTCACGGCTGGGGGTCCTTTGAGCAAGTCGAACAGCGCTTTGAGCGGTGCCGGCCCGACCCGTCTCATCGCCGCGGTGATCGAGGAAGGCGCCGGGACGGGCAGACATCCCGGCAGCGAGGTGGTCAGCCTGGCCCACACCTGCGCCCAGCCCATCGAGGTGAACAACGCCCCCGCAAGCAGCAGGTAGACCACCACCCGCGACGGTAGCCGCCGCACCCGGCGCTGCAGACCACCGGCCTCGGCAAGGGCCTCGTCAACGAGGTCGAACGGAACGACCTGGGTCAACTCGCCCAGGTGCCCCACAGCGAACACGCCAGGAGCATGACAGATGACAGAATCGGACACGGCAGCCCTTGTGGAGGAACACGAGTCTTGGCGGACCCGGGAACCTCTACAAGGGCTGCACCCATGACACCAGCCGAAACGCCGCCCCTTGCGCCGATGGCCAGACTCCTAACCGAACGGCATTGCGACTAGGGCGTGTTTCCTGGATCTTGAGCGGGTCGATGCAACGCTGAATCGTTAACAGCACGGACGTCACTGCTTTGTAAGGTTCGGGCCATGTGGAACCGCAGCTTTCTGATCCTGCATGGCGTGGAGAACCGGCGTCCGGCCGAGCACTGGCAGTACGAGCTTGCGCAGCGGCTCCGGGAGGGTGGAGAGCAGGTGTTCTACCCGCAGTTGCCCGATCCGGACCGGCCAACGCTCGCCGCCTGGATCGAGGCGATCGAGGCCGAGTTGGGGATGATGCGCGGTGAGCGGGTCGTGGTCTGCCACAGCCTGGCGTGTACGGCCTGGTTTCACTTGGCGGCGGGCCGCGATGAGCCTCCCGCCGACCGGGTACTGCTGGTCAGCCCACCGGGGCCGACGGCGTTCTCCTGGGACGTCATCGCCGGCTTCACGCCCGAGCCTCTTGATCTGACCAGGTTGAAGCCGGCCGTGACGACGCCGCGCCTGGTGTGCTCCGACAACGACCCCTACTGCCCGGAGGGCGGCGCGGAGGTCTTCGGCCGGCCGCTTGGCTGCGATGTCGATCTGCTGAGGGCCGCCGGGCATGTCGCCGTCCCGGACGGCTACGGACCTTGGCCGTCGGTGCTGGAGTGGTGCTTGGACCCCAGCGCACGCCTGATGGTCAACTGAGCGAGGGTCAGGTCCAGCCGGTGTGGTCGTGGATCACCTGATGGGGTCGCGAAGCCAGATCTTGATGGACGCGACGTCGATGGTCCTTGGCCGGATCGTGCGGTGCTCCGGCGGCGTGCTGGTGGGCACGGGCGATGGTGGAGTCAGTCGACACCGTCCAGTCTTCACCTTCGGCCTCATCGCATCCAGCCCGTAGCGCGTCCAGCCCCCTCCCCACGTTCCATCGCGTGACCAGGAAACACGCCCTAGTGCCCCCGGTCGCCGTCGGTGGGACGGCGACCGGGCGGCTCGGGTCGTTACTCCGCAGCCGCGGGTTCGGCTTCGGGGTCGGGCTCGCCCTTGATGGAGCGGATCAGCAGCTGGGACACGTCGACCACCTCGAGGGAGTCCTTCGCGTCGCCCGAGGACTTCTTCTCGTTGATCGCGTCGCCGAGCATGACCAGGCAGAACGGGCAGGCCGTGGACACGGTGTCCGGGTCGGTCTCCAGGGCCTCGTCGACGCGTTCGGTGTTGATGCGCTTGCCGATGCGCTCTTCCATCCACATGCGGGCGCCGCCGGCGCCGCAGCAGAAGCCGCGGTCCTTGCAGCGGTGCATCTCCTGGGTCTGCACGCCCGGGACCTTGGCCATGATGTCGCGGGGCTGGGAGTAGACCTTGTTGTGGCGGCCCAGGAAGCACGGGTCGTGGTAGGTGATCTTCTCCTCGACCGGCGTGACCGGGGTGAGCTTGCCGGTCTCCACCAGGTGGGACAGCAACTGGGTGTGATGCACGACCTCGTACGTGCCGCCGAGCTGCGGGTACTCGTTGGACAGCGTGTTGAAGCAGTGCGGGCAGGTGGCGACGATCTTCTTGACGCCGGCGTCGTTGAGGGTCTCGATGTTCTGCTGGGCGAGCATCTGGAAGATGAACTCCATGCCCAGCCGCCGGGCCGGGTCGCCCGAGCAGGCCTCCATCGGGCCGAGGACGGCGAACTTCACGCCTGCGATGTGCAGCAGCTCCGCGACGGCCTTGGTGGTCTTCTTCGCGCGGTCCTCCAGGGCGCCCGCACAGCCGACCCAGAACAGGTATTCGGTGTCCTCGGGGAGCTTGTCCTCGACCATCGGGACTTCGAAGTCGAGCTCCTCGATCCAGTCGGCGCGCTTCATCTCGGACATGCCCCAGGGGTTGCCCTTGTTCTCCAGGTTCTTCAGCATGACGCCGGCCTCCGACGGGAAGCTCGACTCGATCATGACCTGGTAGCGGCGCATGTCGACGATGTGGTCGATGTGCTCGATGTCCACCGGGCACTGCTCGACGCAGGCGCCGCAGTTGGTGCAGGACCACAGCACGTCGGGGTCGATGACGCCCATGGACTCGGCGTCGCCGACGAGCGGGCGGCCGGCCTCCTTGAGCACGTCCTCGGGCAGGTTGTCGCGCTCGCCCTCGGCGGCGAGGATGTACGGCGCCTTGGCCAGGGCGTGGTCGCGCAGGTCCATGATCAGCGTCTTGGGCGACAGCGGCTTGCCGGTGTTCCAGGCGGGGCACTGCGACTGGCAGCGGCCGCACTCGGTGCAGGAGGCGAAGTCGAGGAAGCCCTTCCAGGTGAAGTCCTCGATCTTGCCGCGGCCGAAGGTGTCCTCGTCGGGGTCGGCCTCTTCGAAGTCGATCGGCTTGCCGTCGCTCATCATCGGCGGCACCGGGCCGAGCGCGTCGGGGCGGCGCTTGAACATGACGTTGAGCGGCGCCAGGAAGATGTGCAGGTGCTTGGAGTTCAGCACGATGATCAGGAAGACCAGCATGACGCCGATGTGCAGCAGCAGGCCGACCGACTCCAGCGCCTCGTTGACGTCGTGACCGGCCGGCTTGAGCGCGCTGCCCACCAGGTGGGACATGAAGGCGCCGTTGCCGTACGGGAAGTTGCCCGTGGCGACGCCCGCGCCGCGGAACAGGAACATCGTCCACACGACGTTGAAGATCATGAACAGGACGAGCCACGCGCCGCCCAGATGGGAGCCCTTGAACCTGGACTTGCGGTCGAGCTTCGCCGGGGAGTTCTTGAGCCGGATGACGGCGAAGACCACCAGGCCGAGGAAGGCGGCGACGGCGATGAAGTCCTGCAGGAAGCCGAGCGCGTCCCACTTGCCGACGACGGGGATGTGGAAGTCGAGGCCGGTGAGCAACGCGCCGTACGCCTCGATGTAGACGGTGATGAGGATGATGAACGCCCACATCACGAAGAAGTGGGCGAGCCCGGGGACGGTCCACTTGAGCAGCTTGCGCTGCCCGAGGACCTCCACGACCTGGCCCTTGACCTCGTCGCCGACGTTGTCCTTGGCCGAGGCGAGCCGGTCGGGAGCGGGCTGACCGCTCATCGCCACGCGGTAGAGGAACCGGACCCGCCGCCCGGCGAGCGCGAGCGCGACCACGGTGGCCACGAGCCCGATGATCAACCTGATGACCACGTTTCCGTCCTTCCGGTACGGCCTGGTTGCGGCGCTGTGCAGTCAGCGTATGGCCGGCGACTGACAGCCACGAACAACGGTTCGCATACTACCGATCAGTAGCTTATGCGCCAGTCCCCCGACCCCAAATTCGGGCGTACGACACCGAAAGGCGCAGATCAGACGCAGAGTGCTCCGGGGCCGGCATCGGATCGACGCCGGCCCCGGAGCGTTTTCGCCGCCGGACGTCAGCCACCGTACGCGGTGTTCGTCCAGCCCATCGTCAGGTAGATCTCGCTGTGGGCGATGGCGCCCGGCTTCATGCCCTTCGTCTCCAGGCCGCCGCTCTGGACGGGCGGCATGCCCGGCGAGGGCGGCACGGTCCTGCCGCCGTTGCCGTGGACGAGCACCATCTGGGTGCCGAGCGGGACGTACGTGACCGGGTCGAGGAGCAGTTCGCTGTCGTAGACGTTGCCGTTCTGCGTCATCCGGCCGGCCAGCACGGTCGCGGGCCGCCCCAGCGAGTCCCGCGACGCCCCCAGACTGCGCACGCCCGGCACGTCCGCGAGCACGCGGAAGACCGCCGCCCGCAGTTGCGGAGACGACGGGTCGAGCAGGAACCGCCCGGCCACACTGAGCAGGTAGCTGGACCCACCGCCCCCGGCGGCCTTGAGCAGGTACCGCTTGAGGGCCTCGGGGTCACGGGCCATGGCCTCCCGCTGCGCGTCGGTCGGCTGGGCGGGCGGGCAGGCCCGCGGCTTCTTGGCACACCGCGCGGCCATCTTCGCCTCGAGCCGCCGCTCCCCCCGCTTCTGCGCGGGAGTCATGCGCACCAGGTCCCAGGCATCGGACCTGGCCGACTGCCTGATCATCTGGCCGTTCGACAGGACACGCCAGGTCGACGGCGACCCCGCCTTCTTCCAGGCCGCCCGGTCGGCGGCCGTCTGCGGAACGGCACCGGCGAACCGGCTGCGGAACACGTCCGGGTCCTTGTCGCTCCGCGCGATCCACTGGTCGATCTCTTGCCTCGCGCCGAAGATCATGTAGTCGCCGCGGTCGACGTGGTAGCCCTCGCTGGAGATCACGTGGGTGTGCCAGTACCGGCCGACCGGCGTGGACGCGGCCTTGTCCGCGGCGGTGAGCAGGATCTGCCGGGCGGTCAGCGGCCGGACCTCCGTCCTCCTGGTGGCCGGTGGTCCGCCACCGGTCAGGCCGATCGCCACCGCGACCGCGGTGGCGGCCCCGACCACGGCGAGGCCTCCCCACAGGCGGCGGCGCGTACGGGCCGAGCGCGCGGGCGCGTGGGCGGCCAGGCGCCGGCGGCCCTCCGCGACGACCTCGTCCGACGGCGGGGCCTCCCCAAGGAGGCTCTGGATCATGCGGATCTCATCCATGGCTGTCCTCCTCCAGTGCGGAGCGCACCTTCTTACGGGCCCGGCTGAGCCGCGAGCCGACCGTGCCGTACGGGATGCCGAGCGCCTGAGCGATCTCCTCGTGCGACAGGTCGCCGAGCGCGCCCAGCAGCAGGACGTCGCGGTCCCCGCGCGAGAGCGCGGCGATGGCCCGGGCCAGGCGCGGCCGGAGGCTCTCGGCGGCCACCCAGTCGACCACCTGGCCCTCGTGGCTCTCGGTGACCTCGTCCGGCCGGAGACGGCCGAGCGCCCGGTAGCGGCGTATCTCCTTCCGCCGATGCTCGGCGACGAGCCTCGTGGCGATGCCGAACAGCCACGGCCGTACGCCGCCGCGGGAGGCGTCGAAGGTGTCCCGTTTCCGCAGGGCGACGACAAAGGTGTCGGCGGCGATGTCGTCGGCCACGTCCCGGCCCAGCCGGCCGGCGATGTAGCGGTAGATCTCGTGGAAGTGCTGGTCGTACAGGTCGGCGAACACGGCCTGCGGCAGGTGTGATCCTGCGTCCTGCGGCAGGTCCGGTCCGACGGCCGAGGGCGGCGTCCGCGGCCCGGCCCTCACGCGGGGGGCTCCGTCATCGAGGTCACCTTCCGGTGATCGGTATGGCTTACACCGGTACTCCGGCGGAGCACCCCTCAGCTTTCACACGGCACCGGACGGCGACGCCATCGGCCGTACCCCGCACCGCCACGGCGTCAAGGTCGAGGTCACGCGTGCCACCCGACCGGCACTCCGGCTAAGCACGCATGGTCGCCCATATGAGTAAATAGAGTTCTACAACGCGTTACATGCGTATATAGCGACATTCGCTTGGACCGTCTTGCAGGTACCGCCGACACGGCCCCGATCGGGCCCCGTGACGTCTGGGGGACGCAAGTGAAGAACGCGCCCGGCCTGCGGCCGGCGGTGGGTCTCGCCGTCGCCGCCCTGCTGGTGGGGACCTCCCCGCCGGCCAACGCCACGACGGCGGCCCGGACCGCCGCCACATCGGCCACAGCGGCCACCTGGACCACCCACGCCACGCCGACCACCGCCGCGGCGGGACTCCGGGCGATGCCCCGCGCGTACCGGCTGGTTCTTCAGGCGCAGTTCCAGACCACGAACTACTACTGCGTCCCCGCCTCCACGGCGATGAGCCTGTCGACGTTCGGGATCAAGGTCAGTCAGGACGCCCTCGCCAGGAAGATGAAGACCACGATCCGCGGCACCGGGGGCGACAACGCCGCCGAGGTCATGGACGGCTACCTGCACCCGCGGCGGTACGACGACCGGATCGTCGGCGACGTCGTCGGCCGTCCCCAGATCCTCATGCAGCGGGTCTCCTACGACGTCGGCACTTTGCGCCGGGCGCCGATCATGCAGGTGTGGATGGAGAGGCTGCCCTGGAACCAGGGGCGGCTCAGGGGCCACTGGATCGGGCACGCCATCCTCGCGTACGGCTACGACCAGAACACCGGGATGATCACCGTTTTCGACCCCTGGCGGCCGACCGGCGGCACCCACACGCTGCCCGCGAAGGTGCTGGCCAAGGCACTGCAGAGCGGCGCCGGCATGCACTACATCTCCCGCCGCTAGCCCAGAACCGCCGCACCGGGTCAACGGACCCCTTCCCCACAGATTTCCTGTCGTACGCGGGAACACCGCGCCGCGCTCCCACGTTGAACCAGTCAGCAAAGTTGAGCGTGACGGACTCAAGTCATTTGACATGCCGAGACGGCTCGGGCAACCTTGCGTCTGCTGGACTCAGCTTCATGGACAAGAGAGCACGGTCGGAGGAATCAACTCATGGCACGAGCGGTCGGTATCGACCTTGGGACGACCAACTCGGTCGTCGCGATCCTGGAGGGTGGCGAGCCCACCGTCATCGCCAACGCGGAGGGGTCGAGGACCACGCCGTCCGTCGTCGCCTTCGCCAAGAACGGTGAGGTTCTCGTCGGCGAGGTCGCCAAGCGCCAGGCGGTGACCAACGTCGACCGCACCATCCGGTCGGTCAAGCGCGAAATGGGCACCGACTGGAAGCAGAAGATCGACGACAAGGACTTCACTCCTCAGCAGATCAGCGCCTTCGTGCTGCAGAAGCTCAAGCGCGACGCCGAGGCGTACCTGGGAGAGAAGATCACCGACGCGGTGATCACCGTCCCGGCGTACTTCTCGGACCACCAGCGGCAGGCCACCAAGGAGGCCGGCCAGATCGCGGGCCTCAACGTCCTGCGCATCATCAACGAGCCGACCGCCGCGGCGCTGGCGTACCACCTGGAGAAGGAGGGCGAGGCCACGATCCTCGTCTTCGACCTCGGTGGTGGCACCTTCGACGTCTCCCTCCTCGAGGTCGGTGACGGCGTCGTCGAGGTGAAGGCGACCAACGGCGACAACCACCTCGGTGGTGACGACTGGGACCAGAAGGTCGTCGACTGGCTGGTCACCAAGTTCAAGAACGCCCACGGCGTCGACCTGTCCAAGGACAAGATGGCGCTGCAGCGGCTCCGTGAGGCCGCGGAGAAGGCCAAGATCGAGCTGTCCAGCTCTTCGGAGACGAGCATCAACCTGCCCTACATCACGGCGTCCGCCGAGGGCCCGCTCCACCTGGACGAGAAGCTCACCCGGGCCGAGTTCCAGAAGATGACCTCGGACCTGCTCGACCGCTGCAAGGTCCCGTTCCAGCAGGTCATCAAGGACGCCGGCATCAAGGTCAGCGACATCAACCATGTCGTGCTCGTCGGCGGTTCGACCCGCATGCCCGCCGTCGCCGACCTGGTCAAGGAGCTGACCGGCGGCAAGGAGGCCAACAAGGGCGTCAACCCCGACGAGGTCGTCGCGGTCGGCGCGTCCCTGCAGGCCGGCGTGCTCAAGGGTGAGGTCAAGGACGTCCTGCTGCTCGACGTGACCCCGCTGAGCCTGGGCATCGAGACCAAGGGCGGCATCTTCACCAAGATCATCGAGCGGAACACCACGATCCCGACCAAGCGGTCGGAGGTCTTCACCACCGCCGACGACAACCAGCCGTCCGTGGAGATCCAGGTCTACCAGGGCGAGCGCGAGATCGCGGCGTACAACAAGAAGCTCGGCACCTTCCAGCTGACGGGCCTGCCCCCGGCGCCCCGCGGCGTGCCGCAGATCGAGGTCACCTTCGACATCGACGCCAACGGCATCGTGAACGTCGGCGCGAAGGACCTCGGCACCGGCAAGGAGCAGTCGATGGTCATCACGGGCGGCTCGGCGCTGCCCAAGGAGGACATCGACAAGATGATGCGCGAGGCGGAGCAGTACGCCGAGGAGGACCGCAAGCGCCGCGAGGAGACCGAGACCCGCAACAACGCCGACACGCTCGCCTACTCCACCGAGAAGTTCCTCGGTGAGAACGACGAGAAGATCCCGGACGAGGTGAAGACCGAGGTCCGTACGGCGCTGGACGAGGTCAAGAAGACCCTCGAGGGCACCGACATCGACGCGATCCGCTCGGCGTCGGAGAAGCTCGCCCAGGTCAGCCAGAAGATGGGCGCCGCGATGTACGCCCAGAACCAGCCCGGTGAGGGCGCGCCCACCGCCGACGCCGGCGCGGGTGCGCAGGGCACCGCCCAGGAGGACGAGGTCGTCGACGCCGAGATCGTGGACGACGACAAGGACAAGCGCGAAGGCGGTGCGGCGTGAGCCGCACTCCCCTCTCCGCCTTGGCCCTTTTCGCGAAGGAGGAAGCGTGACGGAGCGTCGTGACGACGCCGAGGAGCGCGAGGGTCCGGTGATCCGCGACAAGCGGCGCATCGATCCCAAGACGGGCAAGGCCCGGGAGTCGGCGGAGCCGGCTCCCGGGTCCGCCCCGGGCGCTCCCGAGACCGCGGCCGACGAAGAGGTCGCGGACCTCAAGAAGCAGCTGGCCGAGCGCACGCTCGACCTCCAGCGGCTTCAGGCGGAGTACTCCAACTACCGCAAGCGGGTCGAACGCGACCGGGTCATGGTGCGCGAGCAGGCGCTGGCGAACGTCCTGACCGAGCTGCTGCCGGTGCTCGACGACATCGGGCGGGCGCGCGACCACGACGAGCTGAACGGCGGGTTCAAGCAGGTCGCCGAGGGCCTGGAGGGCATCGCCGGCAAGCTGGGTCTGCAGTCGTTCGGCAGCCCGGGCGAGCCGTTCGACCCGAACATCCACGAAGCGCTCATGCACTCCTACTCCGCCGACGTCACCGAGCCGACGGCCGTGCAGATCCTGCAGCCGGGCTACGGCATCGGCGAGCGGATCCTCCGGCCGGCGCGCGTCGCCGTGGCCGAGCCGGGCGATGACGCCGGGCCGGCCGGGCCGGCCGGGCCGGAGGAGCCCGAGGAGCCGGAGCCGCAGGAGACGGCCGAGGCCGAGGGCACCGAGGCGGAGACGCCGCCCAAGGCCGAGACGGCCGACGAGGACTGACCGACGAGCGACAACGAAACGAGGTAAGGGGCGCCGGTGAGCACCAAGGACTATTTGGAGAAGGACTACTACAAGGTCCTCGGTGTTACGAAGACCGCCACCCAGGACGAGATCAAGAAGTCGTACCGCAAGCTCGCTCGCCAGTACCACCCGGACGCCAACAAGGGCGACGCGGAGTCCGAGGAGAAGTTCAAGGACATCTCCGAGGCCTACGACGTGCTGTCGGACGAGAAACGGCGCAAGGAGTACGACGAGGCTCGCAGCCTGTTCGGCGGTGCGCGCCCCCGGGGAGGGGCCCAGGGCGGGTTCGGCTTCGACCTGGGCGACCTGTTCGGGAACACGGGCACCGGCTCGACCACGGGTGGCACGGGCGAACGCATCGGCGACCTGTTCGGCGGGCTGTTCGGTCGCCGGCAGGCGGGTCAGCGGCCGCGTCGTGGCACCGACGTCGAGTCGGAGATCACGCTGACGTTCGGCGAGGCGCTCGACGGCCGTACGGTCCCGCTCCGGCTGACCAGCGAGGCGGCCTGCCCGACCTGCCGGGGGACCGGCGCCAAGGCCGGCACGGTCCCCCGGGTGTGCCCCCGCTGTGAGGGCACCGGACAGGAGAGCCGCAACGCCGGCGGGTTCGCCTTCTCCGAGCCCTGCCGCGAGTGCCACGGCCGTGGCCTGGTCGTCGACGACCCGTGCGGCACGTGCTACGGCAGCGGTCGTGCGCAGAGCACGCACACGATCCAGGCGCGCATCCCCGCGGGAGTGCACGACGGGCAGCGCATCCGGATCAAGGGCAAGGGCGCGCCGGGCGAGAACGGCGGGCCGAACGGCGACCTGTACGTCATCGTGCACGTCAAGCCGCACAAGGTCTTCGGCCGTACGGGCGACAACCTCACGCTGAAGGTGCCGGTCACCTTCCCGGAGGCCACGCTCGGCGCGGAGATCAAGGTGCCGATCCACCGCGGCCAGCCCAAGACCGTACGGATCCCGCCGGGCACGCCCAACGGGCGGGTGCTGCGGGTCCGCGGCCAGGGCGCCCCACGGCGCGACGGCACCCGGGGCGACCTGCTCGTCACCGTCGACGTGCAGGTTCCCAGCGAGATCGACGACACCACCCGCGAGGCGCTGGAGAAGATGTCCGGCAGCCTCGGTGGTGACGGCGTACGGAGCGACCTGATCCGGCTGGCGCGAGAGGAGTGAACATCATGGACCCTTTCGGCGACGACAGCCCGGTCTACGTGATCTCCGTCGCCGCGGAGCTGTCCGGGATGCACCCGCAGACGCTCCGGACGTACGACCGGATGGGCCTGGTCTCACCGGGTCGTACGTCCGGCCGCGGCCGCCGCTACTCCATGCGCGACATCGTGTTGCTGCGGGAGATCCAGCGGCTGTCCCAGGACGAGGGCATCAACCTGGCCGGCATCAAGCACATCCTCGACCTGCAGCGTGAGTCCGAGGCCCTACGGGCCGAGGTCGCGCGGCTCAGGGGGCTGGTCGAGGAGCTGGGCAACGAGCTGGAGTCCACCCGGGCGGTGGCCGCCCGGCTCGCCCGGCTGAAGAACACCCCCGAGTCGACGGCCGGCGCCGAGCTGGTGCCGATCCGTCAGACGAGTGTGGTCGTGTGGCGCTCACGCGGGGAGGAATAAGTGGACTACAAACGGACCGAGAAGAGTCAGGAGGCGCTCTCCGCCGCCCTGCGCCGGGCGGCGACCGAAGGGCACCCGCACGTCGAGCCCGCTCATCTGCTCGTCGGGCTGCTGCCGCAGGGTGAGGGCACCGTACAGCGGCTGCTGAAGGAGGTCGGCGCCGATCCGCAGGCACTGCGCCGCCAGGCCGAGGAGCAGATCGCCGCGCTGCCGAAGGCCGCGGGCGCCACGGTCGGCGCGCCGGAGACCTCGCGGGCGCTGCTGGTGGTGCTGAACACCGCGGCCAACCGCGCCCGGCAGCTCGATGACGAGTTCATCTCGACCGAGCACCTGCTCGTGGCCCTGGCGGCCGACGGCGGGCCGGTCGCGAAGCTGCTGCGCGAGGCCGGTGCGACCCCCGACGCCCTGCTGGAGGCGTTCCCCAGGGTCCGCGGAAACGCCCGCGTGACGAGCGAGAACCCCGAAGACACCTACCAGGCGCTGGAGAAGTACGGCGTCGACCTGACCGAGCAGGCGCAGGCGGGCAAACTCGACCCGGTCATCGGCCGTGACAACGAGATCCGCCGCGTCGTGCAGGTCCTGTCGCGGCGCACGAAGAACAACCCGGTGCTGATCGGCGAGCCGGGCGTGGGCAAGACCGCGGTGGTCGAGGGCCTCGCCCAGCGCATCATCGACGGCGACGTCCCGGACACGCTGAAGAACAAGCGGCTCGTGGCGCTCGACCTCGGTGCGATGGTCGCCGGCGCGAAGTTCCGCGGCGAGTTCGAGGAGCGCCTCAAGGCGGTCCTGAGCGAGATCAAGCAGAGCGACGGGCAGATCATCACCTTCATCGACGAGCTGCACACCGTGGTCGGCGCGGGCGCGGCCGAGGGGTCGATGGACGCGGGCAACATGCTCAAGCCCATGCTGGCCCGCGGCGAGCTGCGCATGATCGGCGCGACCACGCTGGACGAATACCGCGAGCGGATCGAGAAGGACCCGGCGCTGGAACGCCGGTTCCAGCAGATCTTCGTCGGCGAGCCGTCGGTCACGGACACCGTCGCGATCCTGCGCGGGCTCAAGGGCCGGTACGAGGCGCACCACGAGGTGGTGATCACCGACGCGGCGCTCGTCGCCGCGGCGGCGCTCTCCGACCGGTACATCACCGCCCGGTTCCTGCCGGACAAGGCGATCGACCTGATCGACGAGGCCGCGTCCCGGCTGCGCATGGAGATCAACTCGCGGCCGGTCGAGGTCGACGAGCTCCAGCGTGTCGTCGACCGGCTGGAGATGGAGCAGCACCAGCTCAGCAAGGAGTCCGACGCGCCCTCCCAGCAGCGCCTCGAGCGGATCAAGGCCGAACTCGCCGACCGCAAGGAGCAGCTGGGCGACCTGAACGCGCGCTGGCACGCGGAGAAGGAGGGTCTCAACAAGGTCGGTGAGCTGAAGAAGCGCATCGACGAGGCCGAGAGCCGGCGCGAGCAGGCCTTCCGCCAGGCGCAGATCGACGGCGACTGGAAGCCGCCGAGCGACATCGCGATCGAGATCGAGCGGCTCCAGGACGAGCTCGAGACCGCGGCGGAGGCCGCCAACAACCCCAACGCCATGGTCAAGCGGGAGGTCACCGCCGACGACGTGGCCGAGGTGGTCGGCGCCTGGACCGGCATCCCGGCCGGGCGTCTGCTCGAGGGCGAGACGGCCAAGCTGCTGCGCATGGAAGAGGAGCTGGGCCGCCGCCTGATCGGCCAGTCGAGCGCCGTCCAGGCCGTCTCCGACGCCGTACGCCGGGCGCGCGCGGGCGTCGCCGACCCCGACCGGCCCACGGGCTCGTTCCTGTTCCTCGGCCCGACCGGTGTCGGCAAGACCGAGCTGGCCAAGGCGCTGGCGGACTTCCTGTTCGACGACGAGCGGGCCATGGTGCGCATCGACATGAGCGAGTACGGCGAGAAGCACTCCGTCGCCCGGCTCGTCGGCGCGCCTCCCGGCTATGTCGGGTACGAGGAGGGCGGTCAGCTCACCGAGGCGGTCCGCCGCCGGCCGTACTGCGTCGTGCTGCTGGACGAGGTCGAGAAGGCCCACCCCGAGGTCTTCGACGTGCTGCTGCAGGTGCTGGACGACGGACGGCTGACCGACGGCCAGGGCCGTACGGTCGACTTCCGCAACACGATCCTGATCATGACGTCGAACCTCGGCTCGCAGTTCCTGGTCGACCCCTCGTTGGACAACGGGGGCCGGCGCGACGCCGTGATGGGCGCGGTCCGGGCGAACTTCAAGCCGGAGTTCCTCAACCGCCTCGACGACGTGATCATCTTCGACGCGTTGTCCACCGAGGAGCTGACGAAGATCGTCGATCTCCAGGTCGACCGGCTCGCCGCGCGCCTGGCCGACCGCCGCCTGACGCTGACGGTGACCGACGCGGCCCGCGACTGGCTGGCGCTGACCGGCTACGACCCGGCGTACGGCGCCAGGCCGCTCCGCCGGCTCGTGCAGAGCGCCATCGGCGACCAGCTCGCCCGCGAGCTGCTGGCGGGCGAGATCCGCGACGGCGACGAGGTCGTCGTGGACGCCGACCCGACGGCCGACCGCCTGACCGTCAAGCCCACGGTCCCGGCCGCCTGACCCGTCCACGCGCAGTGCGCGGGGAATGACGTCCGCTCGACCCCGATGCGGTCGGCCGATCGCCGGGACGGATCAGCACTCGCTTCGGGCACGCCCCGCAGGCGTGCCCGAAGCAGGGAGGTCAGGAATCCGGGTCGGCGGGTGGGAGTTCACAGAGTTTCTCGCTGCTCGCGATGTCGGTGAGAACGCGCTGCAGCTGTTGTATCCGCTGGTCGGCCTCTGTCATGAGGCGCACGGTCAGGCGCTGCCAGTCGGCGAGTTCCGGCTCGGCGGGGAGTTCGGCGAAGAGTTCCCCGATCTCCGCGATGGACAGACCGACGCGTTGGGCCACGCGGATGATCTTTGTCCGGCAGACATCGGGTTCACGGAAACGGCGCTGGTTGCCGGCGTTGCGTTCGCCGGCGAGCAGGCCGTGGGCCTCGTAGAACCGCACGGCCGAGGGTGCCACCCCACTGGCGCGCGCCAGATCCCCGACTGACAGGTACGCCTGCTCGGTGACGCCTGCCGTCATGGTGACTCTCCACGCTTGACTTCAACCAATGTTGAACTCCTAGCGTAACGGGCACCGCACGGCGGAGGCCGGCGATCACCCCTGTTGAGACGACCAGCGGAACGGAGCGTGGGTGCGATGCGCGCAGCGACGGTGTCGAGGTTCGGTGGGCCGGAGGTGTTCGAACTGGTCGAGACGCCCGACCCGGCGCCGGGCCCCGGCGAGGTCCTGATCAGCGTTGAAGTGATCGACACCCTGTGGCTGGAGACGATGGTGCGCTCAGGGGCGGGCCAGGACTTCTGGCCGATGCGCCCGCCGTACGTGCCCGGCAACGGGGTCGCCGGCCGCATCGTCCAGGTCGGTGCGGGAGTCGACCAGAGCCTGCGCGGTCGCAGAGTGGTGGCCCACACCGGTGGGGAGGGCGGTTACGCCGATCGCGCCGTGGTCGCGGCGGAGTCGGCGGTGGCGGTGCCCGACGAGGTCGACCTCACGGTGGCCGCGGCGCTGTTGCATGACGGAGTGACCGCCCTCGCCCTGTTCGACACGACGAAGGTCGGCCCGCGCGACGGAGTGCTCGTGATCGGCGCCAGCGGTGGCCTGGGAGTGCTGTGCGTGCGACTCGCCCGCGCCCGCGCGGCGAAGGTGGTCGCGGTCGCCCGTGGCGCGAAGCTGGAGCGGGTCGCACGACTCGGTCCCGACGCGTCGATCGACTCTGCTCGGCCGGACTGGGTGGAGCAGGCACGGGCGGTGTTCGGCGAACACGGCGCCGACGTCGTGCTGGACAATGTCGGCGGCGCGCTCGGTGAGGCCGGCTTCACACTCACCGCCCGCGGAGGACGGTTCTCCGCGCACGGCACACCCAGCGGGCGTTTCGCGAGCATCGACCGGCAGGCCGCCGACGAGCGAGAGGTCTCGGTGACCGGTATCCAGGCGGTGCAACTGTCCGAGCGCGACCGCACGCGCTACGTCGAGCAGGCGCTGCGCGAGGCCGCCGCGGGTGTGATCGCGCCGGTCATCGGGCAGACGTTCTCGCTCGACCAGGCCGGGGCGGCGCACGCCGCCATCGAGGGCCGCACCGCGTTCGGCAAGACCCTGATCACCACCGGCGTGTGATCCGAGCAGCAGGGGCATCCGCCATGGACCCGCATGAAGTGAGTGCGTCCGCGCGCGATGTGGCGTAATCCAGATACATGCCCCAACTCGTCGTAGGCCCCCTGCTCCGCCACGTCGGGCCGGACACCGCCGCGATCTGGCTCGAAGCCGACCAGCCGTGTGACGTGCGCGTGCTCGACACGACCGCCCCGACGTTCACCGTCCACGGGCACCACTACGCGCTCGTCCAGGTCGAGGGCCTGGCCCCCGGCTCGGACACCGAGTACGAGGTCGCGCTCGACGGCGAGACCGTCTGGCCCGAGCCCGGCTCACCGCCCAGCCGGATCCGGATCCCCGAGCCCGGCGCCCGGCAGCGGATCGCCTTCGGGTCGTGCCGCGTCGCCCCCGGTGTGGAGAGCATCCACGGGCCGGACGCGCTCGGCGCGTTCGCGCGGCGGCTCGCGGACGGGCACGAGTGGCCCGACCTGCTGCTGATGGTCGGCGACCAGGTCTACGCCGACGAGACCGGGCCGGAGATGCGGGAGTTCATCGAGGGCCGCCGCGACACCGGCGAACCTCCCGGCCTCGAGGTCGCCGACTACGAGGAGTACGCCCGGCTGTACCGGCTCGCCTGGACCGACGACGCGATGGTGCGGTGGCTGCTGTCCACCGTGCCCAGCCTGATGATCTTCGACGACCACGACATCCGGGACGACTGGAACACCTCCGCGACCTGGCTGCGCGACATCCGCGCCCGGCCCTGGTGGCACGACCGGATCACCGGCGGGCTCGGGGCGTACTGGATCTACCAGCATCTGGGCAACATGTCGGCGGCCGAGCGGACCGCGGACCCGGTCTACCGGCGGGTGCTGGCGGCGGACGGCGATGCCGGCCCGATCGTCGACGAGTTCGCCGTACGCGCCGACGAGCAGCCGGACGGCACGCGGTGGAGCTACGCCCACGACTACGGGCGTACGCGACTCGTCGTGGTCGACAGCCGCTGCGGGCGGGTGCTCCACGACGGCCGGCGGTCGATGCTGGACGACACCGAGCTGGCGTGGGTGCAGGAACAGTGCCGTGGCGACGTCGACCACCTCATCGTCGCCACCTCGCTGCCGTTCCTGCTGCCGGCCACCATCCACCATCTGGAGTCGTTCGACGAGGCGATCGCGGGCGGCGCGTGGGGGCGCCGCCTCGCCCGGCTCGGCGAGAGGATCCGCCAGGGCGCCGACCTGGAGCACTGGGCCGCGTTCGAGGCGTCTTTCCGCGCGCTCGCCGACACGCTCCTGGAGGTCGCGCGGCGAGAGGACGGCCCGCACAGCATCACGCTGCTCTCCGGGGACGTCCATTACTCCTACCTCGCGCGGGTCGCCGGCACCGGCACGCCGATCTCCCAGGTGGTCTGCTCGCCGATGCGCAACCACCTCCCGCTGAAGTTCCGGCTGCTCCAGCGCGCGGCGTACGGGCGGCTCACCGACGGGCCCGCCCGCGCCCTCGCCCGGCTCGCCCGGGTGCCCAGGACCCCGATGAGATGGCGGCTGAGCCACGGCCCCTGGTTCGACAACGCCGTCGCCACGCTCGCGGTGGACGGGTCCACGGCGACCGTACGCTGGGAGGCCGTCGGCCCCGACGGGGCGCTCCGCGAACTCGACCACGCGTCCCTGTCGAAGGTCCCCTGAGAACGGCTCCGCCGCTCAGCGGGTCGGGGCGCCGTCGCTTCCTCTTCCGTCTCGGCGATCTCGGCGAAGCGCTTCTCCGCCGAGGCGCTCGGCCGGTATACATTTCGGGACTTATCCGTCGCCGGAAGGCTGGTCTCGATGTCGATCCCCGGCACCCCGCCAGGTTGGCCACCGCAAGATGGCCCGCGCTTCGGGCCTGGAATGCCTCCCGGCGGACCTCAAGCGCCTCCCGGCGGACCTCCGATGCCTCCCGGCGGGCCCCCCATGCCTCCCGGCGGGCCTCCGGCGCCTCCTGGAACGCCGCCGGGGCGTCCGTTTCCGTCCGCGTCTCCCGCCCGCAAGCCGCCGGTCGCTCTGATCGTCATCGCCGCGCTCGTCGTGCTCATCGGGGGTGGTGGCGGCGTCTACCTGGCGACGATCTCCGGCGGCGCCTATCCGAAGGTCGTCTGGGCCTGTGCGCTGCTCCCCGCCGCCGACGCCGCGACGCTCGTGCCGCACGGCCTGCCCAAGGGGAGTCCGCCCGGCGACGGCGAGTCCACCTGCACGTGGAGCAACCTGGTCGCGGTGAACGCCGGGCTGGAGAAGACGAGCGCCAACCTGACCGTCCGCGCACGGCGGACCGGGCGTGGCCTGCTGCGCTCCGCCGAGAGCAACGCGCATCAGTGGCTCGTCTCCGAGACGGACGGCAGCAGTGCCGTACGGTCCGCGGGCACGCCGGTGTCCGGCTACGGCGACGAGGCGATGCGTGTGCCCAAGGCGTTCGGCGGGGAGTTCGACTCGATCGTGTTCCGGGACAGCAATGTCGTCGTCGAGGTCGCCGTGGAGCTCGACGACCACCCCGGCGCCCAGACGTCGGAGGCGTGGAGCCGTACACAGCGGGCCGCCTCGCTGACCGCGCGGCAGCTGCAGAGGCTACGCGGCTGATCGGAACCCTCCTGCACGGCGAGTCCCGCCCCTGACGCGCGGCCCGCCGTCCGCGCCGTGCTCAGCGGAACTGGCGGCCCGGCGCGTCGTCGGTCTTCTTGAGCAGCTCGTCCAGCAGCGCGTCGTACCGGTCCTCCGGACGGCGCAGGTCGAGCCGGCAGCGGTAGCGGATGCGCAGCAGGCCCTCAAGGCTCTCCTGGTCGCCCGCCCGCGCCAGATCGGCGCCCTCCGTGGCCCAGTCGTGCGCCGCGACCAGCTCGCCCTGCTCGTACAGCAGCTCGGCCACCGCGCGGTGGACCTCGGGGTCCTGCGGCGAATCGGCACGGACCTGTGCGATCAGCCCCCGCGCCTCGTCCAGCTCACCCAGCTCGAACAGAGCGCCGGCGAGATAGATCCGCGGATCGCCGTAGGTGTCGCCGCCGTCGGCGAGCGCATCGCGATAGGTCTCCGCCGCCTTGCCATGGTCTCCCGCGTGCTGCCACTGCTCACCCGCACGCAGCAACAGGCTGGCGCGTGACACGCCGCCTGAGACCGTCTCGGCGAGCTCGACGAAACGCTTCGCCGCCGATGCGTGATCGCCCGTGCGGAGCGTGTCGAACTCCATGTCATCGAGATCGTCTTCGGTCACATGCGTCACCTTCTAGACGCTACCCGGCGGACCTCCTGCGAATCTGGTCATTTCGCATCATCCCCGCGACACGTCACAAGGGTTCGCCGGACGGGACGGCCCCCGCCGCGAGAAGGCTATACGCGGCGTGAGCGTTCGAGCGCATCCCAGAACCCTCGGCGGAGGGCGTGTCGCACCTCGTCATGCAGCAGAAAGTCGATCGGCAGCGAGGACCCCTGAAGCAGCCGGGCCTCAAGGTCTGACGGCATTCGCGGCTTGCGCGCGAGCACGGCCTCGAGCCACAGGGCCGGCGCGTCGCGGGCGACCGACTCGCCGAAATCTTGACCCTCCTGGTGGGCGGCCTTGACCGCGTCGGAGAGCGTCGGCGTGGACTGCTGCGGCTGCGGCGGGGGGATCTGCTGCGGGCCGGTGTAGGGACCGACGGGCTGCTGGACGTACTGCGGGCCGCTGTTGTTGCCGTTCGACGACGAGCCTCCCGACGACGGCGGGCTCGACGACGGCGGGGAGCTCGCGGGCTTGGGCGGGATGATCGGCGGCGTCGGCGCGGAGTGCGTCGGCGCCGAGCGCAGCGGCGGCACCGGGATCACCGGGCCGGCGGACGGCGGCTGGCCCAGGCCCGACGTGGAGGAGGAGGACGTGGACGAGCCGCCGAGCTGCGGCGGCGGCGCGGTGATCGGCGTGCTCGGCGGCGGGCTCGAATGCTGTGTCGACGGCTGCAGCGGGGACAGCGCGCCGCCGGTGGTGCTGGTCCCGTGTCCGTTGGACAGCGGCGGGGAGGAGGTGTCCATGCCCGCCAGCAGGTTGACGTACGGCCGCAGGTGGGCGGAGCCGATCTCGATGAGGTCGTCGCACTCGTGGCGGAGCACCCGGGAGATGGTCCAGTTGCCGTCCACCGCGACGTGCAGCACGCTCACGCGGACACCGTGGTCCTGGGCATCGGCGATGACCTGGGCGATGTCCTCGTCGCCGCTGACGACGACGGCGTCGGCGACCCCGCCGTTGCGGGCGAGGGTCATCAGGTCGCGGTGGATCTCGGTGTCGACGCCCTCACGGCGGCCGGGGCGGATGCGCGAGAGACGGAGCTTGATGCCGGGCAGGTCGGCGAGGGCGTCGTGTTCGGGCGACCGGCGGCCCTCGACGGTCGCCTCGTACCAGTAGCAGCGCAGCAGCGGCAGGCCGGTCCGCTCACGCGCCAGGTTGCCGAGCAGCTGGAGGAGGCCGGCGTAGTCCCACGAGACGGACTCGCGACGGCGGGTTCCGTGCACCGCCATCGCGCCGTCCGCCAGGAGATAGCTGGCATCAACGAACAGCGCGCAGCGATCCACGCGACACCGCCCCTTCCTCGGCACGAGACCCTATATCGGTGACTTACGGGTGAACTTTCGAGCCGGCGAGCGACCTTGGGCAACCAAAGCGTAGTGAAGTCCGCCGCTGCCGTATGGCGATCCAGTAATTGGAGTCTCCTGAGGACTATGGGGCGAATGCGGCTTACTTCGATTCGGTTGGCAAGACCTCTCCGGCGTGTCACGTTGACTCGGTCGCTCGACACTGTAGGACGAGTCGCCTGACAACACAGCGTGACTTCCGAAGCTCGATAGTCAGTACGTCCGTTCGGCGACGGTATCACCCGATTCTGAGGCGGCGGAACATCTCAGAGAGCCGAGATGAGGGCGGTGAGAGCCTCCGCCGTACCGGCGGGGTCGACCACCGCCGAGAAGTGCGAAAACGGGCATTCGCGGACCTCCCAGCCACGCATCCGCGCCTGCCGTACTTGATCTTGGTAACGCCCCGAGGTGGCCAGGTATCCGCACGGTGCGTCCGGCCAGTCCTGGGCCATCGGCGGCTCCTCCGCGAGGAAGTCACCGCCGCGATCACGTACCGTGACGCCGGCCGGAACCTCCCCCTCCCCGTACGGGCGGCTGGTCCCGGAGCCGGGCAGCCGGGCGTCGAGGAAGACGTAGCCGCCGACGAGCCGGTGCGCCGCCCGCTGCGCCGCCGCGATGGGCGGCACGAGCGGCCCCGCGTCGCCGTGCGCGACGAGCACCAGCGGCGGCCTGGCCCCGGCGGCGGTGATCTCCAGCGCGGCGCGTGCGACGTAACGGGCGGCGTACGGCGGCCGGTCGTCGTCGGTGATCTCCGGGACCACCACGTGGTACGCGCCGAGCGCCGCGGACAGTGAGCCCCACGCCGATGCGGTGGTCAACGGACTGTGCAGGAGGACGAGCGTGCCCGGTGTCATCTGGCCTCCTCCGAGGAGACCGGCCGTTCAAAGGGACAGAGAGGAATCCGCTCGCTGCAGAGCCAGGCGAAAACCGATCCCGTCGTCAGCGCGGACCGACGTGTTCCCACAACCGCCCGCAGGATCACAGGGCTCGCTTCAAGTCCAAGAAGAAGTCCCGCAAGTCCGCCGAATACACCAGGAGCGCGTTCCGCTACCGCGACGGGACGCTGACACTGGCGAAGATGGCCGAACCGCTCGACATCGTGTGGTCTCGGCCACTTCCCGACGGTGCACGGCCAACGACGGTGACCGTGTCCCAAGACGCAGCCGGTCGTTGGTTCGCGTCCCTGCTGCGCGAAGACCCGACGGTCAGGCCGCTTCCCGCAACAGACACGGCCGTCGGTATCGACGTGGGTCTCGACCACCTGCTCACCCTCTCCACCGGCGAAAAGATCACCAATCCCCGACACGAACGACGCGACCGCACCCGCCTCGCGAAGGCCCAGCGTGCCTACTCCCGCAAACAGAAAGGATCGGCCAACCGAACCAAAGCCCGGCTCAAGGTCGCCCGTATTCATGCACGGATCGCCGACCGGCGCCAGGACTACCTGCACAAGCTGACCACTCGTCTCGTCCGTGAAAATCAAGCGGTCGTCATCGAGGACCTCGCTGTGCAGAACATGCTCAAGAACCGGCGCCTGTCCCGCGCGATCTCCGGCGCGGCATGGCACCAGTTCCGCCGTGTCCTCGAATACAAAGCCCGCTGGTACGGCCGCGAAGTCATCACGGTCGACCGTTGGTTCCCCTCTTCCAAGCTGTGCTCTCACTGCGGCACCAAGCAAACCACGATGCCGCTGGACATCCGCAACTGGACGTGCGTATGCGGCACATCCCACGACCGCGACGTGAACGCCGCGAAGAATCTTCCGGCCGCCGGGCCGGCGGTGACGGCCTGTGGAGCCGGTGTAAGACCTCAACGGAACACTCCGGGCGGGCGGTCGGCGACGAAGCAGGAACCCCTACAGCGCGAGCTGCAGGTATCCCGCCCCTCAGGGACGGGAAGATGCCAAGACTAAAGTTTCAGGCATGACGGACCGGGACGATCTCCTCGCGGAGATCAAGAGCAAGGCGGTCGTGCACGGCAGGGTGGTCCTGTCGTCCGGCCGGGAAGCCGATTTCTACGTCGACCTGCGACGGGTGACGCTCGACGGACGGGCCGCGCCGCTCGTCGGCCGGGCGATGCTCGACCTCACCGAGGACCTCGGGTACGACGCGGTCGGCGGGCTGACGCTCGGTGCCGACCCGGTCGCCACCGCGATGCTGCACGCGGCGGCCGCACGCGGGCGGACGCTGGACGCCTTCGTCGTCCGCAAGCAGGGCAAGGCGCACGGGTTGCAGCGGCGCGTCGAGGGCCCGGACGTCGCCGGGCGGCGGGTGCTCGCCGTGGAGGACACCTCGACGACCGGTAACTCGGTGCTGACCGCGGTCGAGGCGCTGCGGGAGGCCGGCGCGGAGATCGCCGGTGTGGCCACCATCGTGGAACGGGGGGCGCAGGCGCGCATCGCCGAGACGGGGTTGGAGTACCGGTCGGTGTTCACCCTCACCGACCTGGGACTGGAGTGAAGAGCGCGCGGGGGGACGCCGGGCTCACTGCCCGGTGGGCGCCTCGTACGTCTTGGCCTCACCGTGGCGTCCGGGCGGCTGGACGTGCCCGTTGATCGTCACGGTGACGCCGCCGGCGTCCTGAACCGCGACGGTCAGCCGGGTCTCGTTGAAGATGCGGGTCTCGTTCTGGCGCAGGTTGCCGTTGAACTGCACGTCGTTGGCGCCGGGACCCGAGACGAACACCGGGCACTGCGCGACCAGGCAGCGGACGGTGATCGTGTTGCCGACCTGGCTGGCGGGCGCGCTCGGCTTGGTGTCCGTGCCGGACCCCGCCGTGCTGCTCGCCTGCGATGACGCGGCGCTCGGTTTGTTCTTGTCGTCCTTGCCGGTGAGCGCCCCCCACAGCGCCATGCCACCGATGACCAGCAGACCGCAGGCCAGCACGACGGCGAGCACCGCGATGGCGATGCGCGCGAGACCCATTGGGTCCGACCGGTGACGTCCCACAGAGGGAGGTTAGCGGTGACGGGGCCTTGTCAGCGACGGTGACGGCCAGTTGGTTGTTGCGTCTTGGGCGGCTTGTACGAATCCTGGCGGCGGCCGCGGAACACCTCACGCAACACCGGCACCACCGACACCAGCACCGCCAAAGCCACCACTGGCAGCACATACTTGTCGATCCCCTTGACCCGGTCGCCGAGGAAACGGCCGAGCGAGATGATCGCTTCGGTCCAGAGCACCGCGCCGACGACATTCCACACAAAAAATCTGATCGCCGACATCTCGAGCATCCCGGCGAGCGGGTTGAGGAACGTGCGCACGACGGGGACGAACCGCGCCAGCACGACGGCCTTGGCGGGCCCGAACTTGTTGAAGTAGTGCTCGGCCTTGTCGACGTGCTCCTGGCGGAAGATCCGAGACTGCGGGCGTTCGAACAGCTTCCGCCCGTACCGGGCGCCGAGGAAGTGCCCGACCTGCGCACCGGCGACGGCGGCCACCGGCGCGCCGATCATCAGCACCGGAAGCGGCAGCGGGTGCGCGAGCGTGGTGCCCGCCGCGGTGTAGATGCCCGCCGTGACCAGCAGCGTGTCGCCGGGCAGGAAGAACCCGACGAGTAGCCCCGTCTCGGCGAAGATGATGACGAGGACTCCGATGAGCCCGAAGGCCTCGATGAGGGACTTGGGATCCATGACGTTCACGGCGAGTGCCACGGGCCGAGCGTACCGGTAGGTGTGCCCTGGTCTCGGCACGGCAACGATTTCGAGATACTGGAAGCGAGCCCGCCGGGAGCCACAGCCCTAAGGAAGGAACAGTCATGCCCATCGCGACCCCTGAGGTCTACGCGGAGATGCTCGACCGGGCAAAACGTGAGGGCTTCGCCTACCCCGCGATCAACGTCACGTCGAGCCAGACGCTCAACGCCGCGCTGCGCGGCTTCGCCGAGGCCGAAAGTGACGGCATCGTCCAAGTGTCGACGGGCGGCGCGGAGTACCTCTCCGGCAGCACGGTCAAGGACATGGTCACCGGTGCCACCGCACTGGCCGAGTACGCGCACGTCGTGGCCGACAAGTACCCGGTCAACATCGCGCTGCACACCGACCACTGCCCGAAGAACAAGCTCGACGGCTTCGTACGGCCGTTGCTGAAGATCTCACAGGAGCGGGTGGCGGCCGGGCAGAACCCGCTGTTCCAGTCGCACATGTGGGACGGCTCGGCGGTGCCGCTGGAGGAGAACCTCTCCATCGCCACCGAGCTGCTCGAAGAGGCGCGCAAGGCCAACATCGTCCTCGAGCTGGAGATCGGCGTCGTCGGCGGCGAGGAGGACGGCGTCGTCGGAGAGATCAACGAGAAGCTCTACAGCACGGTCGAGGACGCCATGGCGACCGTCGAGGCGCTCGGCCTCGGCGAGCGCGGGCGCTACATCCTCGCCGCCACCTTCGGCAACGTCCACGGCGTCTACAAGCCGGGGCACGTCAAGCTGCGGCCCGAGGTGCTCAAGGACATCCAGGACGCGGTGGCCGCCAAGCACGGCCAGGAAAAGCCGTTCTACCTGGTCTTCCACGGCGGTTCCGGGTCCACGCTGGAGGAGATCCGCGAGGCCGTCTCGTACGGCGTCGTGAAGATGAACATCGACACCGACACCCAGTACGCCTTCACGCGTCCGGTGGCGGACCACATGTTCAAGAACTACGACGGCGTGCTCAAGATCGACGGTGACGTGGGCAACAAGAAGACCTACGACCCGCGGTCGTGGGGCAAGGCGGCCGAGCAGGGGATGGCCGAGCGCATCAGCCACGCCTGCGAGAACCTCCTGTCCGCGGGCAAGAAGCTCGGCTGAGGCGGGCGTTTCGACGGTGGGCGGCCGCGCCGGTGCCGCCCACCTGAGTCCTGCCCGCGAAGATTCTTGATCAGTTTGCCGATCAGCGGGATAGGAGATCCGCCGCGGATTGGGCAGGATGTGCACTATGGAGCAACAGAACCTCCTCGGAGGGCCGCCCCCGACCGAGCTGCCGGACAACCCGGAGGCCCGCCAGGCTCTCGAGGCCGGCGTGGACCCGTTCGAAGTGGCCGCCAGATTCCCCGCCCACCCGGCGGCGTGGGCCGACCTCGCCGACCGCGCGTTCGGAAGCGGTGACGTCATCGAGTCCTACGCGTACGCCCGTACCGGTTACCACCGAGGGCTGGATCAGCTGCGCCGCGCCGGTTGGAAGGGCCACGGTCCGATCCCGTGGCAGCACGAGCCCAACCGCGGGTTCCTGCGGTCGCTGCACGCGCTCGCGCGCGCCGCCGCCGCGATCGGCGAGGAGGAAGAGGCCGAACGCTGCCGGACGTTCCTGCGGGACAGCAGCTCGGCGGCCGCCGAGGTTCTCGCAACCTGACCGGCTCCTCCCGTTTTCCTCGTGGCCATCGGACGGGTACGCTCTGATCGCAAGAGCCCCTGTCGCTGCTTGCGCAGGGGCTTCGTCGATGTCAGGGAGAAAATCCGATGCCGGCCATCGTGCTCGTCGGTGCCCAGTGGGGTGACGAAGGCAAGGGCAAGGCCACCGACATCCTCGGCGGCGACGTCGACTATGTCGTGCGATACCAGGGCGGGAACAACGCGGGACACACGGTCGTCATCGGCGACCAGTCCTACGCGCTGCACCTGCTGCCGTCGGGGGTGCTCTCCCCCGACGTCATACCGGTCATCGGCAACGGCGTGGTGATCGACCCGGGTGTGCTGTTGGAGGAGATCGACGTACTGGAGGGGCGCGGCATCTCGTGCGACCGCCTGTTGATCTCCGCCAACGCACATCTGATCATGCCGCATCACAAGGCGCTCGATAAGGTCACCGAGCGCTACCTGGGCAAGGCTCAGATCGGCACCACGGGCCGCGGCATCGGCCCGGCGTACGGCGACAAGATCGCACGGATGGGCATCCGGGTGCAGGACCTGCTCGACCCGGGCATCCTGCGGCAGAAGCTCGAACTCGCGCTGCGGGAGAAGAACCAGATCCTCGCCAAGGTCTACAACCGGCGGGCGATCGAGATCGACGCGATCGTGCAGGAGTTCGTCGCCTACGGCGAGCGCCTGGCACCCCACATCGCTGACACCTCACTGGTGATCAACCGCGCGCTGGACGACGACAAGGTCGTACTCCTCGAGGGCGCGCAGGGCACGCTGCTCGACGTCGACCACGGCACGTACCCGTTCGTCACCTCCTCCAGCCCGACCTCGGGCGGCGCGTGCGCCGGATCGGGCCTCGGCCCGACGCGCATCAGCAAGGTGATCGGCATCCTGAAGGCCTACACGACCCGCGTCGGCTCGGGGCCGTTCCCGACCGAGCTGCTGGACGAGACCGGCGACTGGCTGCGCAAGACCGGCGGGGAGTACGGCGTGACGACCGGCCGCAACCGGCGCTGCGGCTGGTTCGACGCGGTGATCGCCCGGTACGCGACCCGGGTCAACGGCGTCACCGACTACTTCCTGACCAAGCTCGACGTGCTGTCCGGCCTGGAGAAGGTCCCGGTCTGCGTGGCGTACGACATCGACGGCGAGCGCTGCGACGAGCTGCCGATGACGCAGACGGGCTTCCACCACGCCAAGCCGATCTATGACTACCTGGACGGCTGGCAGGAGGACATCTCCAGCGCGAAGGTCTTCGACGACCTGCCGGAGAAGGCCCGCAACTACGTCCGCGCGCTGGAGGAGATGGCGGGCGCGCAGATCTCGGCCATCGGCGTCGGCCCGGGCCGCGACCAGACCGTACAGCTCCGCTCCCTCCTCTGACAGCCCGGACCCCCTTCCGGCGGCCCGCGCCAGTCGAACGACAGATGCGGGCCGTCCGGATGCCGCCCGGCCCGGGCTGGCCCGTCCGGCGGCCCGGCGGCTAACGTGACCGACCGTGGAGATCCAGGGACATCGTGGTGCGCGGGGGCTGTGGCCGGAGAACACCGTCGAGGGGTTCGCCCGGACCCTGCAGATCGGCGTCGACGTGCTGGAGCTGGACGTCGGCCTGACCGCCGACGGCGTGCCGGTGCTGCACCACGACCAGGCGCTGCGCGGCGACACCGTACGCGACCGGGGGCCGTGCCGGCCGCAGGACCCGATGTACCCCTATGTCGGCCGGCCGATACGGGAGCTCACGCTCGCGCAGGTCAAGACGGTCGACGCGGGGGTCCGGCACCCGCGGTTCGCCGAGACGCAGACGCCGCTGCCCGGGGCCGAGGTGCCCACGCTGGCCGAGGCCTGCGAGCTCCTCGCCCAGCACGACGTACGGCTCGCCGTCGAGATCAAGACCGACCCGTCCTGGCCCGAGGTCGAGACGATCACCGCGGCCGCCGTGAAGGTCCTCGACGCGTACGGGCTGACCGAACGCTCGCGGCTGCTGGCGTTCGACTGGCGGGTCCTCGGTGTCGCCCGGGGGTTGCTGCCCGGCGGTGAGCGGGTCGCGCTGGTCGAGCCGGACACGCTCGACGCGTCGTGGATGGCCGGGCACGACCCGGCCGGCGGCCTGGTCGCCGCGGCGGCGGCCGCCGGCGCCACGATGCTCTCGCCGAAGCGGGTCATGGTCACGCCGGAGCTGGTCGCCGCGGCCCACGACCGCGGGCTCGCCGTGGTCGTGTGGACGGTGAACGAACCGGTGGAGATGGCGCGGTACGTCGCGTTCGGCGCCGACGCCATCGTCACGGACTACCCGGACCGCCTCCGCGACGTGGTCGGCCGCCGGGGCTGAGGCAGTGGACGTTCGTGTCCTGCGGTCGCGGTGGCGTGGCGTGTTCGCCGTCGTCGCCCTGCTGCCGTGGGGCCTCGGGCTGCCCCTGGCGGCCGTGGCGTTCGTTTCGGACGCCGTCGCCGGAGCGGGCGGGCCGCTGGAGCTCACCGTCGCGGTGCTCGGTGGCACGGCGTCCGTCGCCACCGTACCGGCGCAGGCGCAGACGGTACGCGCGCTGCTGAGCCGCCCCCGTCTCACCCTCGACGCGGAGGCACTGGTCGTCCACGACGCGGCCCTGCTCCACGGGGCCGCCCGGATCCGCCGCGACGTGATCGCCGGGGCCGAACGCCTGGACGGGCGTGCCGCTGCCGGGTACGGCATCGCCGAGCTCTCGCCGTACCGCGAACCGCTGAACGTGGCGATCCTCCTGTCCGGGGAGCACGTCTTCGCGTCGGCCAGGCGCCGCCGGGGCGGCACCTGGATCTGGCTCGTACCTCGCAGGTACGACCGGCCGCCGCGGCTCCCGGAGCCGGGCGACCGCTACCGGCGGATCCACCTGCGCGTCGCCGACCCGGCCGCCGCCGTCACGGCGATCACCGAGTGGGCGACGGCCTCCTGAGACCTCTTGCGACAGATTCTCGGCCGGCCGGACCAGCGTCAGCAGAACTCGTCCAGCAGCCGGTAGAAGGCGATCTTCTGCGGGTCCGGCGCGACGCCGTAGCGATCGAGGAATCGCTCGGCGGCCCACGGGCCGTACTGCGGGTTACAGTCGGCGGTCAGCGAACGCGTGACGATCGCCAGGTCGTTCCAGCGGTCCGCGACGCCGAGGCGGTCGGTGTCGATCACGCCACTCACCTGGCACGTTTCGGGATCGAGCAGCACGTTCGGCACGCACAGGTCGCCGTGGCAGACCGCGAGGTCCTCCTCACGGGGCCGGGTGGCCAGGAGCTCGGCGACCAGTCGCTCGCGGGTCCAGCCGCGGCGTTCGTCGTCCAGGTCGTCCAGATCGACCTCGGCCGCCGACGCCCGCGGCACCGTCACGGCGAGGCGCCGGTCGAACGGGCAGTCCGCGACCGGCAGGGCGTGCAGGGCACGCGCCAGGCCGGCGAGCGCGTCGACGACGCGCGGACGGTCCGCCACCGGCCACGGCTCGGCCGCCGACCGGCCCGGCACCTCGGCGGTGACCAGCAGCCCGGGCCGGCAGTCGAGCACCTCGGCGGCGGGAATGCCCTGCCGCCGCAGCCACGTCAGGCGCTCGCCCTCCGCGACGAGATCGATCCGCGGGTCGTCGGACTCCTTGCGGTAGACCCCGCCGCGGCGGCTGACCCGCGCCCCGCCGCGGCCGATCGTGACGCTCTCCCACACAGGCCCAGAGTGTCATTCGGAGCCGGCCGTCGTGGTCAGAGCCAGCCGGTGCGCCGGAAGCGGCGGTAGAGGGTGAAACAGGAGGCCGCGATGATGCCGAGCACGAGCGCGTAGCCGTACTTCCAGTGCAACTCCGGCATGTGGGAGAAGTTCATCCCGTAGATGCCGGTGATCGCGGTGGGCAGCGCGAGGATCGCCGCCCAGGCGGAGATCTTGCGCATGTCGTGGTTGTCGGTCACGGTCACCTGCGTGAGGTGCGCCTGCAGGATCGGGGTGAGCAGCTCGTCGCACGACTCGACCTGCTCGCGTACGCGCGAGAGGTGGTCGTCGACGTCGCGGAAGTACTCCCGGATCTCCGCGGGCACGAACCGGCGGCTCGCCAGGTTGCGCATCGGGCCGGCCAGCGGCCCGACGGCGCGCTTGAGGTGGATGACCTCGCGCTTGAGGCGGTAGATGCGCTCGGCCTGGTTGGTGGAGTCGGCGGAGAAGACGCACTCCTCGACGTCGTCGATGTCCTCCTGCACCGCCGCGGCGACGGAGATGTACTCATCCACCACCCGGTCGGCGATGGCGTGCAGGACGGCCGCCGGCCCCAGGGCGAGCCGCTCGGGGCTCTCCTCCAGCCGCATGCGCACGGGGCCGAGCGCGCCGTGGTCGCCGTGGCGCACGGTGACGACGAAGTCGGGGCCGCAGAAGATCGCGATCTCGCCGGTCTGCACCACGTCGGCGTCGCCGCGCTCGACGTAGCCGACCGTCTTCATGACGAAGAACTGCACGTCGTCGTAGCGCTCGAACTTGGGGCGCTGGTGCGCGTGGATGGCGTCCTCGACGGCGAGCGGGTGCAGGCCGAAGATCTCGGCCAGGCGTTCGAGCTCGGACGCGTCGGGCTCGTGCAGGCCGACCCACACGAAGCGGCTGTCGGCCTCGGTGTGCAGGTTGGTGGCGTAGTCGGAGGAGTCCGGCGCGCGTACGAGCTGCACGGCGTCCGCGACGTCGGGGGTGTCGACGCGCTTGCCGTCGATGTAGGCGCCCCAGTCGATGACGGCCGAGCTCCGGCGGGCGGCGACGCGCGGAGCGCTGCGACCGGGACGAGCGAGGGGCTTGAGGAGAACGCGGGTAGCGCGGGTCGGACGAACCTTTGTCATGGCCATCGGGGGTCCTTCCCCGGCCCGGCACACGCGCGTGCTCGCGCGTCGGCCCGAGCTAGAACGGGGAACGCGCGCCGCGAGCGGCCGGACGCCGAGTAGAGGGGGTGGTACTAGGAGGAATCTCGGCGTTTCCGCAAGGATCACCAGGACTCATCACAACCACCTCCTTAGGTCCGTTGGCGCCAGAGCCCGAGCTCAAGGCTATACCGGGTAGGAAGACGCCCATGTGGGGCACCTGGTTCACATGTTCCTCAACTTTTTTACCGGTGACTTTTCGGCTCCCCGTCCCCGTCGGTGAACCCGCCGACCGGCGTACCCCCGGTACAACAAGCTCATCGTCGCATCACTTCCCTCCGGTGACCGCGCGCTGCGGGGCATGCGGTTCTGGATAGGCTCTGGGCGTGCGAGTCCTCGTTCTCGGCTCGGGCGGACGTGAGCACGCGCTGGTCCGTTCCCTCGCCCTCGACCCCAACGTCACCGCGCTGCACTGCGCCCCCGGCAACCCCGGTACGGCCGCTCTCGCGGACAACCACGTCCTCGATCCCACCGACCCGGTCGCCGTGGTGGAGCTCGCCCAGCGGCTCGACACCCGGCTGGTCGTGATCGGACCCGAGCTTCCGCTGGTCCACGGGGTCGCCGACGCCGTACGCCAGGCGGGGTTGCTGTGCTTCGGGCCCGACCGCGAAGCGGCGAAGATCGAGGGCTCCAAGGCGTTCGCCAAGGAGGTCATGGCCGAGGCGGGAGTCCCGACCGCGGCCTCGCGCGTCTGCGAGGACTCCGGTGACGTACGCGAGGCCCTCGACGCGTTCGGCGCGCCGTACGTGGTCAAGGACGACGGTCTCGCCGCGGGCAAGGGCGTCGTCGTCACCGACGACCGCGCCCTGGCCGAGCGGCACGCCGAGTCGTGCGACCGCGTGGTCGTCGAGGAGTACCTCGACGGGCCCGAGATCTCGGTGTTCGCGCTGACCGACGGCGTCACGGTGGTGCCGCTGCTGCCGGCACAGGACTTCAAGCGCGCCCGCGACGGCGACGAGGGTCCCAACACCGGCGGTATGGGCGCCTACACCCCGCTGCCCTGGGCACCGCCGGACCTGGCCGCCGAGGTGGTCGAGAAGATCATCCAGCCGACCGTCGACGAGCTTCGCCGCCGCGAGACGCCGTACGTCGGCGTGCTGTACGCGGGCCTCGTGCTGACCGCCGACGGACCGCGCGTGATCGAGTTCAACGCCCGGTTCGGCGACCCGGAGACCCAGGTCGTGCTCGACCGGCTGGCCACGCCCCTGGCCGGCCTGCTGGAGGCCTGCGCGGTCGGCACCCTCGGCTCGGTGCCGCCGATCGAGTGGCACCCCGGCGCCGCCGTCACCGTCGTGATCGCCGCGGAGAACTACCCCGACAAGCCCACCACCGGCGACCCGATCGTCGGACTGGAGGAGGCCGCCGAGGTCGAGGGCGCGTACGTCCTGCAGGCCGGCACCAAGCTGGAACGCGGCCTGCCGGTCACCGGCGGCGGCCGGGTGCTGAGCGTCGTCGGCACCGGCCCCGACGTGGCCACCGCCCGCACGCGCGCCTACGCGGCGGTCGACCGCATCCGCATCCGCGGCGCCCACCACCGCACGGACATCGCGGCACGCGCCTGAGTCATCCACAGCCTGCCGAGCCCACTTCCGTCGACGGGCCACGGCTCGGCAGAAGGCCCACCAGGAGTTTCGGCAATGGCTCGTACAACACCGCCGCGCCCCGTCGACGTGGAGGCGCTCTTCCCCGAGCTCGCCCCCTACCGCAGGGACACCGTCCGGTTGCATCCGCGGCGCGGGCATCCGGGCGTCCGGGACAGCTCCCTCGGCGGTCCTCTGCTGTGGCCACGGGAAGACGCCTGGCCCCACTGTCACGATGATCACCCGGATTCCGGGTTCGGCTCGCCGCAATCGGGCGCACAACCGCTGGTGCCGGTGCTTCAGCTGTTCGCCGCCGACGTACCCGAGCTCCCCTTCCCCGCCGGCAAGGACGTCCTCCAGGTTCTGTGGTGCCCCTTCGATCACGAGAACGACTACGCTCCCCGTCCCGAGCTCTACTGGCGGGACAGCTCGGCTTGCGGCGGTGAGCTCGCGGCACCGCCCCGGCCGACCGGCGCCGACGACAACTACCTCCCCGCCCCCTGCGTACTCCACCCGGAGCGGGTCGTCGACTATCCGAGCTGGGATCTGCCCCATGACGTCCACCAGGCGCTGAGGGAACGGTTCAAGCGTCTGGAGGAGGAGACCGGCTGGTCCTACCACTACCACCTGTCGACGGCCGACGGCATCAAGGTCGGCGGGTACCCCACGTGGACACAGGACCCGGTCTGGCCCGGCTGCACGAGCTGCGGCCGGCGCATGGATCACCTGCTCACCGTCAACAGTGCGGAGTTCGACGGAGGAACGTGGCGGACCTGGCTTCCCGTCGAGGACACGCCCGCCTCGGGCACCATCTGGGACCTCCCCTACGAGAAACGCCAACAAATCCAGTGCGCGCCGGGGCTGATGCTCGGCGACATGGGAGGCGTCTACCTCTTCATCTGCCGACAGTGCCCGGATCTCCCCTATGACCACCGTTTCGACTGCTCATAGAGCCGCCCCGCCCGGAGGGCCCCCGGCGGTCCCCGACCCGCGCCGACCTGATCCGGGTCCGGACCTGGGAGACTGTGGGTGTGATCGAGCGCTACACCCTTCCGGAGATGGGCCGCGTCTGGAGTGACGCGCACAAGTACGAGCTGTGGTGCAAGGTGGAGACCCTTGTGCTGGAGGCGCACGCCAAGGCCGGCACCGTTCCGGCCGACGCGGTGGAGCCGGTTCGGTCCGCTCCGCCGCCGGCTCCCGAGCGGGTGGCCGAGATCGAGGCGACCACCCAGCACGATGTGATCGCGTTCCTCAGCGCCTGGGCGGACAACACCACCCCGCGCGAGGCCGCGGCGTACGTCCACTTCGGCATGACCTCCTCGGACCTGCTCGACACCGCGCTGGCGCTCCAGCTCACCGAGGCCACCGACCTGCTGCTGGCCAAGGCGGACGCGCTGGTGGCGGCGCTGCGCGACCACGCGCTGGAGCACCGCGACACGCTGCGCGTCGGCCGTACGCACGGCATCCACGGCGAGCCCGACGTGTGGGGGCACCGGGTGGCCGACTTCGCGTTCGCGATGGCGCGCTCGCGCGACCGGCTGCGGCGGGCCCGCGAGGCCGTCGGGCTGTGCGCGATCTCCGGTGCCGTCGGCACGTACTCCAACATCGATCCGGAGGTCGAGCGGTACGTCGCGGAGGCGCTCGGGCTGCGTCCGGCGGACGTGTCCACGCAGGTGGTGATGCGTGACGGCATCAGCGAGTGGACGTCCGCGCTGGCGATCATGGCGACCGTGTGCGAGGCGATCGCGCTGGAGGTACGGCACGGCCAGCGCACCGAGGTGCGCGAGCTGTGGGAGCCGTTCGGCCGGGGGCAGAAGGGCTCCTCCGCCATGCCGCACAAGAAGAACCCGATCATGTCCGAGCGGCTGGCGGGCATGGCGCGCATCGTGCGTGCCCAGGTCAACCCGGTGATGGAGGGCATACCGCTGTGGCACGAGCGGGACATCTCCCACTCCTCCACCGAGCGGATCGCGCTGCCGGACGCCTCGATCGCCCTCGACTACATGCTCAACCTGACGCAGCGGCTGGTCACCGGCCTCGTCGTGGACCGCGAGCGGATGCGGGCCAACCTCGACTCCACCGGCGGCCTGATCTACACGAGCACGGTGCTGCTCGAACTGGTGAACGCCGGGATGTCACGCGACGACGAGGCGTATCCGCTGGTCCAGCGCGCGGCGATGGAGACCTGGGAGACCGGGGTGCCGTTCCGGGAGACCCTGCGCCGGCACGCCGCGGACGCCGGGCAGACCCTGGACGAGGCACGGCTCGATGAGGTGTGCCGGCCGGAGCGCTACGTCGAGCGCCTGTCGGGGATGTTCGACCGCCTGGCGGCCCTGACGTGAGAGCCGTCGTCCGGGAGCTGAACGTCTATCCGCTGAAAAGCGGCGGGGGGACGGCGCTGACGAGCGCCGAGGTGACCCCGACCGGCATCCGGCACGACCGTGAGTTCGTCCTCATCCGGCCCGACGGAGCGCGGCTCTCCCAGCGCGAGGTGGCGCGAATGGCGCGGCTGCGGCCCTCCTACGACGGCCAGAAGCTCGTCGTGGACTCCGTGGACGCGGTGACGCCGCTCGTCCACGAGGCGTTCTCCGACGGGCCGGTCCGCGACGTCCGGCTGCCCGCGACGACGTGCCAGGGCATCGACCAGGGTGACGAGGCGGCCGACTGGTTCGGAGCGTTGCTCGACGTCGAGTGCCGCCTCGTACGGTTCACGGGCCGCCGGGAGACCTCGCGCGGCGGCGGCACGGTCGCCTTCGCCGACGGGTACCCGCTGCTCGTGATCTCGGCCGAGTCGCTGGCGGACCTGAACGCCCGGCTCGACGAGCCGCTGCCGATGAACCGCTTCCGCCCCAGCCTCGTCGTCGAGGGCCTCGGAGCGTTCGGCGAGGATCGGGTCGAGCGGCTGTGGATCGGCCCGGTGGAGATCGAGATCGTCAAGCCCTGCGACCGCTGCGTGATCACCACCACGGACCAGGAGACGGGCCTGCGCGGCCGGGAGCCGCTGCGCACGCTCGCGACGTACCGCACGATGCCCAAGGACGGCGGCGGCCAAGCGGTGTTCTTCGGCCAGAACGCCATCCCGCGCACGTTCGGCACCATGCGCGTAGGGGACACCGTACGGGCCTCGGCCCGGCGCACACTCTGACACCGCCCGGCGTACGGCCCTGACGACCGTACGGGCCTCGGTGACCGCGACGCCAGAGCCCCGCGCCGTACGCGCCCGTGGGAGGCGTTCCGGCCGTGCCTCTCGTGGCCGTGGATGTGACCGCTACCACTCGCCCCGGACGGCGTGCGTGCGACGGGCGCCTGTGCAGGTTTGTCATGGACCGCTCCGATCGCAGCGACGCCCCCAGCCCTGCGGCGTTCCTTCCGCCAGAACGGCATCCCAGGCACGTTTAACAACATTTGCCCAGGTGACGCCGTATGGGGCTCTACGCGACGTTCGCCCACATGAGACACTCGGAGAACATGCTGAACCGCCGACGACGCCTGAGACGGCCGCCACCGGGTCCGAACCAATCCCCGGCGGGGCGTCTCTAAAAGATCGAGTGGGCGCACAAGACCGGATGTTTCGGTCATGCCACAGCAGACCCGGTGGAATACTGTGCCCCACGCGGCACACACCGTGTGTGGGCACTCGTGACCCGCTGACGACACAAGAGCGGGCAGGTCAAGTCAATCCCCGCATCAAAGGAGTATCGGCGCTATGAGCTTGGGCCACGAGGTCCGTTACCGCGTACGAGGCGGCCGCGCGCTGCGCGGCACCGTGTTCGTGCAGGGCGCGAAGAACGCCGTCCTGCCCATGATCGGGGCGTCGCTGATGGCGGCGAAGGGCCGTACGGTCCTGCGCAACGTCCCGATCATCGAAGACGTACGGCGAGCCGTCGAGCTGGCCCAGGCCATCGGGGCCAAGGCGGAGCTGCACGAGGCCGAGCGCACTCTCGTGATCGACGCCTCGACACTGACCAGCCCGGTGTTGCCCGCCGAGATCGCCGCACGCTTCCGCGGCTCGTTCCTGTTCGTACCGGCGCTGCTGCACCGGCTCGGCGAGGCGATCATCGAGGGTGTCGGCGGCTGCAATCTCGGCAGCCGCAACCTGGACTTCCACTACAACGGCTTCAAGCGCATGGGCGCCACGGTGACCGAGCAGGTCACCGACGACGGCCGGGGCTCGATCCACGTCAAGGCGGGCCACCTGCAGGGCGGCACGCTCTACCTCGACACGCCCTCGCACACCGGCACCGAGAACCTCCTCATGGCGGCCTCGCTGGCCCACGGCACCACCCTGATCAAGAACTGCGCGCTGGAGCCCGAGGTCCTCGACGTGATCACGCTCCTGCAGCGCATGGGCGCGCGGATCACCGGTGGCGGCACCGGGTTCATCACCGTCGAGGGCGTCGACCGGCTCACCGCGGTCGAGCACACGGTCATGCCGGACCGGATCGACACCGGCGTGCTGGTCATGGCCGCGGCCATCACCGGTGGCGAGATCAGCCTCGTCGGCGCCTCGCTGGAGCACCTCGGGGTGGCGGGCGACAAGCTGGAGCAGATGGGCGTGGAGTTCCACTCCCAGGGCGCGGTGCTCCAGGTCCACCGCGACCGGCCGCTGCGGCCGATCAACGTCATCACCGACGAGTACCCGGGCTTCGCCACCGACCTGCAGTCGCCGATCATGGCGCTGTCGTCGCAGGCCGAGGGGGAGAGCTACATCTACGAGCGGATCTTCGACGGCCGGTTCAAGCTGGCCGAGGAGCTCGTGCGCATGGGCGCCGACGTCGAGGTGAACGGCAACCGCGCGAAGGTCCACGGAGTGACCCCGCTGCGCGGCGCCGAGGTGGTCGCGCACGACCTGCGCACCGGCAGCGCGCTGGTGCTCGCCGGCCTGGCCGCCGAGGGCGAGACCACGATCACGTCGGGCTACTACATCGACCGGGGCCACGCGCACGTCGCGGAGCGGCTCACGGCGCTGGGCGCGGAGATTGAACGTATCGCCTGACGCGTACTGACCGGTATCTGTCAGACGGATACCCGACGGTTTGTTACCTGTCCGGTTAGTAATAAGTTCCTCACCGGATCCGCCCTACTAGTAGTTTTTCAACGTGCTCTTAACCGATTTTGCTCAGAGGCGTCACATCTCGTGGTCTCCGGCCGATCTGCCCAATGGAGGAACGAAGTACACGGAGGCAGGGGCTGTCGACCGGACAGGGGCGTCAAAGGTATGAGTCATGCGTTGGGTGGAGGCCGTCCAAGGACGGACGCTAATGGGGGCGAGAGACAGGCCTCACCGGCAGGGGACCACCCACGATCGCTCGAAGCCAGGAGGGGGCTTACATGAGCGGTCCGCGGAGTGGTTCGGTAACTCCGGATCTGACAATCGGGGTCGTCGGTCCTCATGACCTGGTCGAACGGGTCATGCTCATGGGCCACGGCCCGACATCGGTGCCCAGCCGGCTCGTCGCGGCGGCGTACCGCGACGAGCAGGAGGCGGCGGACAAGGTCGTACGGCTCGGGTCAGGGGTGGACGTCTGCCTCTTCGCGAGCCCGGTGCCGTACGAATTCGCGCGTAAGGCGGGCGTGCTCACCATGCCCGCGACGTACGTGCCGCTCAACGGGGCGGCCCTGCAGGGCGCGCTCCTGCGGGCGTCGCTCGACGAGCGGCACGAGCCTGAGCGGGTGAGCATCGACGTGCTCACCCGCGCCGAGGTCGAAGAGGCCTTCAGCGAGATCGACCTCAACACCGATCATGTGCACTTGCGTGAGGAAGCTGCCGGACCGGGCACCTTGGCCGCGTTTCACGAGCGTCTTTGGCGGCGCGGCGCCACAAGTGTCGCGCTCACTTGCGTGCACGCGACCGCCGAGCGGCTGGAGCTGGCCGGCGTGCCGACGCTGCGGATCCGGCCGACGGGCGCCGCGATCCGGTCGGCGCTGCAGACGTCGGCGCTGCTCGGGGCGCACCATCGCCTGGAGGAGTCCCAGCTCGTCGTCGTCCTGGTGGACGTGCCGACGCTGCGCGAGACGCCCCGGCGGGTCACCCCGCGCTACTGGCGTGAGGAGCTGAAGCTGTCGCTCCAGCGGCTCCTGCTCCAGGAGGCGCACCGGATGAGCGCAGCGGTGTGGCCGCTCGACGACCACAGCTACCTGGTCACCGCCACCCGCGGCTCGATCGCCGCGGCGACCGAGGGCTTCCGCACCCCGCCGTTCGTCGAGCGCGTACGCGAGGAGCTGGGCCTGGCCATCGAGGTGGGCATCGGCATGGGCCGTACGGCTCAGGAGGCCGAGAGCCACGCACGCGCGGCGCTGGCGCGGTCGCAGACCTCGCAGCGGGCGCAGGGCTTCGCACTCGACCGCGACGGGCGGGCGCTCGTGCCCGCGCCCCGCACCCCGCCGCGCGCGCAGTCTCCGGCCAAGCCCAAGGGCCTGGAGATCCTCGCGCGGCTGGCCGACCGGCTCGGCGACCAGGAGCAGCCGCTCATCGTCGACGCGGAGAACGCCGGGAACATGCTCGGCGTGACCCCGCGCACCGCGCGGCGGCTGCTTCGGACCCTCGTGGAGGAGGGTCTCGCCTGGCCGCTGCCGCCCAACCGCACCCCTCAGCCGGGCCGTCCGCGGCAGCTCTACCGGCTGATCGTCGAGAAGCTCGGGCCGAAGAACGCGAACTGAGATTTCTCCGTCGCTGTGTCCGGATCGTCACCGAACGTGGCCGCATCCGGTCACAGCGGCGGGGTGGCACCAACCAGGTTCCCTCTTCAGGCGTCGCACACATAGCGGTCGCTCAGGTCGAACGACGCATGCGTCGCTTTGAGGAGTATCGCCATGGATGGTGGCTGGACGGTTCCGGGATATCGGCACGTGCGTCCCCTCGGCGAGGGTGCCTCCGGAAAGGTGATGCTGGCGGTCCACGAGGCGACGCGCGCTCCGGTGGCCATCAAGTACCTCTCCGAGCGGCTCCGCACCGACGAGGACTTCCTGCGGCGTTTCCGCGCCGAGGCCCGGCTGATGGCGCGGCTGGACGATCCCCACGTCGTCCGCTTCTACGAGTACGCCGAGACGCCGGGCTCCGCGGCGCTCGTGATGGAGCTGGTCGACGGCGTCACGCTCAAGGACGTCATCATTGCCGAGGGTGCGACCGGCCCCGAGGCCGCGCTGCTGGTGCTCAAGGGGTCGCTGCTCGGCCTCGCCGCCGCGCACGGGGCCGGGGTGGTGCACCGCGACTACAAACCGGCCAACGTGCTCGTCGACGACCACGGGCACAGCAAGCTCGCCGACTTCGGCATCGCCGTCCGCGCCGGGGACGAGGTCGGCGCGTCCGGCACTCCGGCGTACATGGCTCCCGAGCAGTGGACCACCGGCGCGGTCAGCGCGGCCACGGACGTCTACGCGGCCACCGCGGTCTGCTACGAGTGCCTGACCGGCGAGCGGCCGTTTCCGGTGAAGGGACACTGGGCGCTGGCCGCCGCACACCGCTCCGGCCCGGTCCCGGTCGAGCGGGTGCCACGGCCACTGCGCGAGCTGATCGCGTACGGCATGGCCAAGAACCCCGACGACCGGCCGCGCTCGGCCGCCGTGTTCCTGGAGGAACTGGAGGAGGTCGCCCTCGCCGCGTACGGGCCCGGCTGGGAGGAGCGCGGGCGCGTGCGGCTCGCGGCGCTGGCCGCCCTGCTCGCCTCGCTGTTCCCACTGGCCGGCTCACCGCCGGGGGCCGGCACCGCGCTGGCCCTCACCCGGCTCGGTCGCCGGCGTGTGGCGATGGCGGCGGGAGCGCTCGTGGCCGCGGTCGTGGCGGGCGGGGGAGGCGCGGCCGTACTCGCCGGGGTCCACCGTGGCATCGGCGCGCACACGAGCGCGACGTCCAGCCCCGTCCCGGTCGCCGAGCCGAGCACGCCTCCGGCGGACTCGCCGAGCGCGTCACCGAGCGCCTCCGCCGGTCCGGAGACGACCGGTCCCACGACGGCGTCCCCGGCAGGCGGCACGTCCGCGGCCCCGTCGCCGGCGACGACGCTCCCCCGGCCGCTGGTCGGCAAGGACCCACCGAAAACGCCGCCCACGAAGGTGACCGCACTCCAGATCGGTTCGTTCACGCTCGCGGGGACGGTCGCGACCGCCCAGGTGACGGTCACGTTGAGCGGCCCCGGCAAGGTGACCGTGTCGGCGGACTTCAGCGAGGACACTCCGGCCGCGCAGGTGGCCACGGCGAGCGACCCCGGTGCGCAGACCGTGAGCGGCAGCGGCCCGCACGACCTCACGTTCACGCACGACTACGGCGAGCGGTGTCCGGCGGCCCGCGTCACCGTGACCACGTCACTCGGCGGCACCGCCGAGGCGAAGACGACCTGCCAGCCGGAGTAGGCCATGGACGAGACGAAGCGGGACATCGGCACGCGGAGCCCGGACACGCGCGGCTCGGACACGCGCGGCTCGGACACACAGGCCTCGGACACACAGGCCTCGGACACACAGGCCTCGGACACACAGGCCTCGGCTACGCAGGGCTTCGGCACCCGGGGTTCCAGCGCGCCGGGCGGTCGCGGGACGCAGGACGATGCGGACACGTGGCCGGAAGGCCGGTCCTCCGCCGGTGGGGTGACGCTGCGGTTCGGGCCCGGCGTACCGCCGGGCGTGGCGGAGGTCTGGCGGTCCCGCCGTCCGCGCGGGCGCCCGCTGCCGTGGCGGATCGCCGGTGGGCTGGCGACGCTCGGGCTGGCGGTGCTGACCGGCCTGGTGGTCTGGTGGCTCCTGCGCGGCGGTCCGTCCGTCCAGGTCACCGGGGTCACCGTGACCGCGCCGACCGGCGTGCAGGGCTGCGGCACGACGGCGACCGTCGTCGGTGTGATCCACACGAACGGCGGGCCGGGCGACGTGTCGTACCGCTGGAAGCGCAGCGACGGCCAGAACTCCGGCGTCTTCACCGACGGCATGTCGCGGGGGCGGCGCTCGATCCGGGTTCCGCTGCGCTGGACGGTCCAGGGCCCCGGCGCCCTGCACGCCGTCGCGACGCTGGAGGTCGTCTCACCGGCGGGCCCGGACGGCACGGCGTCGGCCGCCTTCGACTACGTGTGCCGGTGAAAAATCGCCGCGCGGATTCCGCAACAATCATCTAGCGTGTAATGAGCCATGAGCTCACAGACTGCTGACCCCCGCCCCTCGCTCGTCTGGGTCGCCCTCTCCATCGTCTACGTGGTGTGGGGATCGACCTACCTCGGCATCCACTACCTCATCGAGACCATCCCGCCGATGGTCGGCGCCGGCATCCGGTTCATCGTGGCGTCCGTGCTGCTCGCCGCGGTGCTCGCGATCCGGAGCGGCGGCGTACGGGTCCTGCGCGTGCCGTGGCGGCGGCTCGGCACCGCCGCGCTCGCGGGCGTACTCCTGCTCACCGGCGGCAACGGCATGATCGGTGTCGCCGAGCAGCACATGTCCACCGGCCTGGCCGCGCTCCTGGTCGCGAGCGTGCCGCTGTGGCTGGTGGTGTTCCGGTGGGCCACGGGCGACCGCCCTGCGGTGAGCACGATCGCCGGCGTCCTCGTCGGCTTCGGCGGGCTGGCGCTGCTGACGCTCACGCGCGGCGGCGGGTCGGGCAGCGCGCTCGGCGTGGCGATCGTCCTCGGCGCGGCGCTGTCCTGGTCGGTCGGGTCGTTCCTGTCCGCCCGGCTGCCGATGCCGGCGAACCCGTTCGTGGCGAGCGTGTACGAGATGGCCGCCGCCGGTGTGACGCTGCTCGTGATCGGGCTCGGCCGCGGTGAGCGGCTCCACCTGCACGAGGTCTCGCGGGCGTCCTGGCTGGGCCTGGCCTACCTCGTGACCTTCGGGTCGCTCGTCGCCTTCACGTCCTACGTCTGGCTGCTCGGCAACGCGCCGATCTCATTGGTCGGCACGTACGCCTACGTCAACCCGGCGGTGGCCGTGCTGCTCGGCGTGGCGTTCGCCGGCGAGAACGCCACGTGGACGATCGTCGCCGGCGGCCTGATCATCATCCTCGGCGTCGGGCTCGTCGTCTCGACCGAGCGCCGCCCGCGCGGGGAGGTCACCGCTCCCGCGCCGCCCGGTACGCCTCGGCGACGGCGAGAAAGGCGTCGTTCTCCTCGGGCGAGCCGATCGACACCCGGGCGCCCTCCCCGGCGAACGGGCGTACGCTGACGCCCGCCGCGTCACAGGCGGCGGAGAAGGCCATGGTGTCCTCGCCGAGGCGCAGCCACACGAAGTTCGCCTCGGCGGGCGGCACCGCCCAGCCCTGGGCGACGAGCGCGTCGTAGACCCGGCCACGCTCCTTGACGGTGGACTCGACGCGGTCGAGCAGTTCGCTCTCGGCCTGCAGCGAGGCGATCGCGGCGGCCTGCGCGACGGAGCTCACCGTGAACGGCAGGTAGGTCTTGCGCACCTGGGCGGCGATCGGCTCGGACGCCACCATGAAGCCCACGCGAAGCCCGGCCAGACCGTACGCCTTGGAGAACGTGCGCAGGATCGCCAGGTTGGGCCGGTCGGCGTACAGGTCGAGCCCGTTCGGAACCTCCGGGTCGCGGACGTACTCGGTGTAGGCCTCATCCAGCACGATCAGGCAGTCCTCCGGCACGCGGTCGAAGAACGCCTCCAACTCGCGGCGGTGGACGACCGTACCGGTCGGGTTGTTCGGGTTGCAGACGAACACCAGCCGGGTGCGGTCGCTCACGGCGTCGGCCATCTTCGCCAGGTCGTGGGTCTCGTCGGTCAGCGGCACCCGTACGGAGGTCACCCCGGACAGGTCGGCCAGGGTGGGGTAGGCCTCGAACGAGCGCCAGGCGTAGACGACCTCGACGCCGGGCTCGCCGATCGACTCGAGCAGCATCTGCGTGACGCCGACCGAGCCGCAGCCGACGGCGATATGGGCCTCCGGCACGCCGAACCGCGTGGCGATCGCCTGGATCAGCGCGGTGCAGCCGTTGTCCGGATAGCGGTTGACCAGGCCGCCCGCGTCGGCGATCACCTCACGCACCGACGGCAGCGGGCCGTACGGCGACTCGTTCGAGGACAGCTTGTACGACCGGCCCTCGGGCGAGCGCGCGACCTTGCCGGGCCGGTAGGCGACGTACTCGTCGAGCACGGAACGGAAGCGGGGACTGCGCTGCTCGGACACCCTTGTCCTCCCTCTGACGTCTACGGGATCACTCTAAGGACTGCGCCGGACTCGGCAAGCCGTGGAGGCCCCCGACGGCGCAGTCAGCATGCTTCACATGCGAACAGGAGCAATCAGCCACGAAGAGGCGCGCAGAGGACGTCTTACAGGCTCGGGCGCATCATCGGGGGGTGGAGCGACTCGGCGTCACCGCGGCGGTAGAGCCGGGCCGGCCGGCCGCCGTCGCGCGTCGTCGTCCGGCCCGTCGGGACGAGGAAACCCTCGGCGCCGGTGACCTTGCGGTGGAAGTTCCGCGGGTCGAGCGGGTGGCCCCAGACGATCTCGTAGACCCGGCGCAGCTCCGCCACGGTGAACTCCGGCGGGCAGAACGCCGCCGCCAGCGGGGAGTACTCCAGCTTGGCGCGGGCGCGCTCGACGCCGTCGAGCAGGATGCGCCGGTGGTCGAAGGCGATCCGGCCCTTCTCGGTCAGGTCGGCGACCGGCCGCCACATCACCTGCGCACGGGTCGAGGCGGGCAGGTCGGGGGCGAGTCCGAGGTAGGCGACACTGACGACGCGCTGGCGCGGGTCCCGGTCGGGATAGCCGTACGTCGCGAGCTGCTCGAGGTGAACCCGCACGTCGGCCAGGCCGGCCCGCTCGGCCATCAGCCGATGGGCGGCGACCGGCAGGTCCTCGTCGAGCTGGACGAACCCGCCGGGCAACGACCAGCTCTCCGCGTACGGCGGACGGTCACGCCACCATACGAGAGCGGACAGCTGCTGCTCGCGGACCGTCAGAACGACGAGATCGACAGTGACGGCAACCCGCGCAACGGTCATGCTCCGCACGTTAGCGTCACCCGCCGCGGACCCGCGAAGGGCCCGGAGCGAGCGCTCCGGGCCCTTCCTCCGTTCGCGGTTACTTCGTGTCCGGGTCCGACTCGACCGGGACGAGCTTGCCGTTGCCCGCCGGGGCGTCGGCGGACCGCTGGCCGTTCATGGTGGACAGGAGCTGCCGGGCGACGCCCAGGCCGGTGCCGCCGAGCGTCAGCGCCTTGGCGAGCATGTCCTCGACGCCCTCGGCGCCGTTGAGCACGACCATGTTGTCGACGTTGCCGAACACGCCCGCGCCGGCCTCGACGATCTGCGGCCACTGCTCGGCGAGCTGCTGGGCGATGACCGCTTCCTGGTTCTCGGCGAGCGCGTCGGCCCGTGCCTTGATCGCCTCGGCCTCGGCGATGCCCTTCATGCGGGTCGCCTCGGCCTCGGCCTGACCGTTGATCTTCGTGGCCTCGGCCTCGGCCTGGGCCTGGGCGACGGCCGCCTTGCGTTCGGCCTCGGCGAGGGTGACCCGCTCGTACGCCTTCGCGTCGGCCGGCTTGCGGACCTCGGCCTCCAGGGCCTTCTCGCGGCGGTCGGCCTCCAGCTCGGCGTTCTTGGTCTCCTTCATGATGACCTGCTGGCGCGCCTCGGCGGCGGCCTGGTCGACCTGGCCCTGGTACTCGCGCTTCTTGATCTCGGTGTCGCGGATCTGCGCGGCGTTGGCCTGCTCGGCCATCTGCTCGGCCTGCGTCGCCTCCTGGTTGCGCTGGGCCTCGGCGATCCGGGCGGCGGACGCGACGGCGGCGGAGTTCGGCTTGCCGAGGTTGTCGATGTAGCCGACCTCGTCCTCGATGTCCTGTATCTGCAGCGAGTCGACCACCAGGCCGAGCTTGCCCATCTCGTCCGCGGACGAGGTGCGCACCTGGTTGGTGAGCCGGTCGCGGTCGCGCAGGAGGTCCTCGACGGTCAGGTTGCCGACGATCGACCGCAGGTGGCCGGCGAAGAGCTGATGGGTCTTGTCGTCCATCATCTTCTGCTGGTCGAGGAAGCGCCGCGCGGCGTTGGCGATCGAGGAGAAGTCGTCACCGACCTTGTAGATCACCACGCCCCGGACGTGCACCTTGATGCCCTGCGACGTCACGCAGGTGACCTCCAGGCCGGAGACACGCGTGTCGAGGGAGAGGCGGCGGCAGGTCTGGAACCCGGGCAGCACCATCGTGCCCTTGCCCGTGGTGATCTTGAATCCGAGACTTTCCGCGGTGTCCCGGTTGTGCGCCTTGGCCCCGAGGCCGGAGATGATGAGCGCCTCGTTCGGCTCGGCGACGCGCCAGATCGCCTTGAAGATGATGATCAGAACAATGATCGCGACGACGGCGCCGATCGCCACGGCGACTATCGGCATCGCTCCTCCTCGGATGCAGGGATGATGACGTCAAATAGACGCAGAGGAGACGTAAACGGTTCGCGGTGGGTGGTAATCCATCACCACGACGAGAGATCCCACCGGAATCTCCTCCCCCTGGACGGCCGAATAGGCGTAAAACGCCTCGACGCCGCCCCGGATCGGGATCATCACCTCGCCGACAAGGCCCGGTCCGATCTTGCCGGTGACCCGGCCCTGCCTGCCGACCACGGCGTCCTCCTTCGCCCACGCGCGCGCCACCCACTCTCTCAGGGCAGAATCCGCTCCGCCTGCTGATAGGCCTGGCGCGCGAACCGCTCGGCCTCGACCCGGGTGGCACCCGGTCCGTACAAGGTGATCGTCGCGAGGTAACCGCGCGAGCGCAACACGACGAACCACGTACGGACGCTCGTGGCGCCGGAGGACGTCAGGATGCCCGCCGTACGCGACCCTTCGCCGATGCGCGTGCCCGACGGCTCGTAGATCCGGTCGGAGACCCAGGAGCCGCCGACCTTCACGCGGAAGCTGCGGCAGCCCGCCGGGGCCCGGACCTTGACCTGCCGGGCGGCGACGTCGGGCCCGACCGCCATCAGCGTCTCGGTGACGCTCTGCTTGTCGCCCTTGGCGAACGCCACCAGCGCGGAAGGCGCGGCCTGAACCGCCTTTTCCTGCGACACGGCGTGGGTCGACGACGCACACTGTGGTTTGTCGAGTTTGACCGCCTGCTGCATTTGATTGAGATTCTGTACGGCGGCGAGCGATCCGTATTCACCCCATTGGGGCGCGCCCGACCGCACGTATCCGGGAATGTCGGTGAGCAGCGCCTGGGTGAGCTGGTCGGCGTTGTAGGAGCCCGGCGTGGGCGCGGCATAGGACGGGCTGGAGCCGTTGACGGCACGGTCGCCGCCGCCTCCACCGCAGCCCACGACCGCGGCCAGAGGCAGGAAGGTCGCAACGACGATCAGTCTCCGCGATGTCATACCGAATGACGATAGCGCACTATTGGCCCGGTACGCTGCGCAAATCATTCATCGGAATTAACCTCAAGCGCCTTCCGCAGGGTAAAAAAGAAGAGCGATGCGGCCGACGCTCGTAAACTCGCAGAGGAATTGTCCGAAACAGTGGCATTGTATCGGGGGAAGCTCAATGCTCCGGAAAACATTCGTCATCATTCCGATCGTCCTGCTCGCACTCACCGGGTGCAGCAATACCAAGACCAAGGAGACCGCCCAGACGGGCGCGGCGCCCAGCATCGGAGCCCCGGCGGCCCCGGGCGGCGCGCCGACCGCCACGGCATCGCCGCAGGCGTGCCCGACCGGCAAGACCCGTAAGCTCGCCAAGACCCGTTTCGTCGCCAACGCCGGCCTCGCGGCGGGCGCTTTCAAGCGCTACATCTACGACCCGTTCCGCAAGGGCGCGTTCAAGAGCGACGCCAAGGGCCACAAGCGCGCGATCGTCAAGGCCGGGGCCGCCGGCCTGTTCACCCTCGACCAGCTGCGGCGGGCCAAGGCGAACGCCCAGGCCGACCCGACGCTGTGCAGGATGCTGTCCGCCCCCCTGCAGAACCTCAGCGCCGTCATGAAGAACGCCGTCGACAGGCTCAAGGGCGGCAACGCCGACCCCACGGCGATCGGCGCCGCCTCCGGCGCGCTGGAGAAGACCCGGAGCACGGCCGGCAGCGCCGGCGCCGGATTCAAGGACAAGAACGTCCCCAGCAACATGATCGGCGGCTGACGACCGCCCGTGGCCACGACCGCGTGACCGCCCGCGCCGGGTGGTCACGCGGTCGTCGTCCTACCGAAACCCGACCCGTGTTGCGGTTACGCTCGTCAGGTGACGACGCAGCCGGGCCCGCCAGACGACACGCGACTGGCGGGCTTTCCCGCCTTCGTCCGGGAGCTCGACGCGACGCTCTCGGTGCACCCGCAGTACGTCCTGTGGGGCAACCTGCACGACAGCTTCCTGGTGCCCCAGGAGGGCCGGCTGTTCCCGCTGCGCGACCTGCTCTGGGAGACGCTGCGCCGCAGCGGCTACTCCTTCATGATCGTGTACGACCAGGTCGACGGGCTGCGCGTGCACCCCGCCGACGACCGCGCGGCGGCCGACGCCGCGGCGAGCCTGTTCGGCAGCCGGGTCGACGAGCGCAAGGTGCCCTCGCTGGAGGGCCTGCGCACCTACCTCGGCTCACTCGCCCGGCCGACCCGCCCGATCCGCGCCGCCTTCGTCATCGACTACGCCTCGCGCATCGCCCGCAACCCCACCGAGCTCGAACCCGCCGAGAAGGACTTCTTCGTCTTCTGCGAGAAGCTCTCGCGCACCGCCACGCCGGTGCGCACCGACGGCGAGCGCCCCAAGCCGCTCTACAACCCGGTGATCTGGCTCGCACGCCGTCCCGGTGACCTGCCGCCCTGGCTGACCGCCGACAACGACGGCGTCCGCGAGATCTCGGTGCCGCGCCCGCACCTCGGCGACCGCCAGCAGACCGCGCGGCTGCTGGCGCGCGCGTTCGAGGCCACCGATCCGTCGGTCGACGTGACCGACGACTTCGCGCAGGAGGCCGAGGGCCTCACGCTCCAGGCCATGATCGAGGTGACCCGGCTCGCCAAGGAGCGCGACGTCGCGCTGGAGGACCTGCCCGACGCCGTCCGCACCTACAAGCTGGGCGTGCTGGACAACCCGTGGAAGCGCGAGCACCTGCGCAGGCGCATCGTCGACGGCGAGCAGCGCGTGCCGTCACGGGTCGTCGGCCAGCCGCAGGCCGTGACCAAGACCCTCGACATCCTCAAGCGCGCCGTCCTCGGCCTGTCCGGCGCGCAGGCGGCGCGCGCCTCCAGCCGCCCGCGCGGCGTGCTGTTCTTCGCCGGGCCGACCGGCGTGGGCAAGACCGAGCTGGCCAAGGCGATCACCTCGCTGGTCTTCGGCAACGAGGACGCCTACCTCCGCTTCGACATGAGCGAGTTCTCTGCCGAGCACGCCGGCGACCGGCTGATCGGCTCACCGCCCGGGTACGTCGGCTTCGAGGCCGGCGGCGAGCTGACCAACGCCGTGCGCGAGGACCCGTTCCGCGTCATCCTCTTCGACGAGATCGAGAAGGCGCACCCGCGCATCCTCGACAAGTTCCTGCAGATCCTGGAGGACGGCCGGCTGACCGACGGCCGCGGCAACACGGCGTTCTTCTCCGAGTCGGTCCTCGTCTTCACCTCCAACCTCGGCACGCGCGGCGTACGGCCCGGCATGCCGTACGAGGACCTGGAGAGCTCCATCCGCGGCGCCGTCACCGAGCACTTCACGACCGAGCTGAACCGCCCCGAGCTGCTCAACCGGTTCGGCGACAACATCGTCATCTTCGACTTCATCGGGCCGGAGGCGGCGGGCCGCATCTTCGACCTCCAACTCGCCAACATCTGCCGGCGGGTGAGCGACGAACACCACATGAAGCTTCTGCTGTCGGACGAGGTGACGGCCACGCTCCGCGACTGGTGCACCAGCGAGCTCGACAAGGGCGGCCGGGGCATCGGCATGGCGCTCGAGTCGTTCTTCATCAACCCGCTCGCCCGCGCCCTGTTCGACCGCGGGCCGGCCGCCGAGGTGACCGTCACCGATATCCGTCGTGAGGGAAATATCACCGTCGTGGACCTCCGGTGAGAAGATGAGGAGACAGCGACGGGGGTCAGGCGAGCATGAGTGAGCTGTTGCTGGCCAAGGCGCACTACCCGGTGACGACGCTCGGGCCCGGACGGCGGGCCGGGATCTGGACCCAGGGGTGCACCCTGCACTGCCCGGGCTGCCTGTCGCGCGACACCTGGGAGGCCGACCCCGACACCGCGATCCCGGTTTCGGCCGTGCTCGGCTGGCTCAGGTCGCTCGACCGGGTGGACGGCGTGACGATTTCCGGGGGAGAGCCGTTCCAGCAGCCGGAGGCGCTGCGCGAGCTGCTCCTCGGAATCCGTGCCTGGGCACCGCCGGAGGTGGACGTTCTGGTGTACAGCGGATACGCGTTGTCACGGCTGCGCGGTTCCGCGTGGTCACGCGAACTTCTCGCGCTGTGCGACGCCGTGGTCACGGGGCCGTACATCGACCGCCTGAACTCCCCAGACTCCGGACACATCTGGCGCGGCTCGGCCAATCAGCGCATCATCCCTGTTAGTGAGCTAGGCGAGAAACGCTATGGTGACGCGGAGGGCGGCGAAACGCGGCCGCACATGCAGATATCGGTTGAAGCCGATCGTGTTTACTACATCGGGATTCCACGGAGGGGCGACATGGAGCGGCTGACAGAGCGACTCTCGCTCTCCGGAGTCCACGGCGGGGAGGTGTCATGGCGTCCCTGACATGCCCGGTCTGTGCCGCTCCGGTACGACAGGGAGACTTGATCTGTATCAACTGCGGAGCCAACCTCGCCAGGCGCGAGGCACCTCAGCAGCAGGGGTACCCACCGCAGCAGGACCAGCAGCACGGGTATCCGCCACAGGACCAGTCTCCCTACGCTCAGCAGCAGGGGTACCAGGGTCAAGAACAACAGCCCTACCAGCAGTACCCCCCTCAGCAGGGCTACCCCCAGCAGGACCGGCAGCAGGGCGGCTACCCGCCCCCGCAGCAGCAGGGGTACCCGCCGCAGCACGATCAGGGCGGTTACCCGCCGCCCCACGACCAGCAGCGGCCGGGCGGCTACCCGCCGCCGCAGGACCAGGGCTACCCGCCGCAGCAGGACCGGCAGCAGCAGGGGTATCCGCCTCCGCAGCAGCACGGCTACCCGCCGCAGCAGGAGCAGGGTTACCCGCCTCCGCACCAGGACCAGGGCTACCCGCCCCCGCCGCAGCAGGATCAGGGTTACCCGCCGCAGCAGCATCAGGACCAGGGCTACGGGCAGCAGCAGCCGTACCAGCCGCAGCCCCCGCAACAGCAGGGGTACAACACCGGCGGCTACGGCTCGCCGAGCGCTCCGCACGTGCCCCCGCCGCCGCGCGAGCCCACCATGACCGGATCCGGAGGCGAGTCGACGGCGGCGTTCACGCCGTTCTGCCCGCACTGTGGCGCCGAGATCCCCGACGTGGGCAACCCGGTGTGCGTCCAGTGCCTGCGCCCGCTGCACGACCAGGGCGGCCCGGGTGCCGGCGGTCCCCAGCAGGTGAACGTCACGGTGACCTTCTCCTCGGGCGACCTGCAGGTCCAGCCGGGGCAGGAGCTGGTGCTCGGCCGTGACCCGGTGCACTCGCCGGTGGCCAGCACGTTCTCCCGCTTCGACAACGTCTCACGCCGGCACGCGACGCTCGGCATCGACAACAGCGGCCAGCCGTGGGTGCGCGACGAGCGGTCCACGAACGGCACGTTCGTCAACGACCGGCGGCTGCAGCCGGGCGAGCAGACGTCGCTGCGCGACGGCGACTCCCTGCGCCTCGCAGCCGACGCGCGTGGACAGGTACGCGTCGGTCGCTGACCGTCGCGAAGGTCCCCTGGCGACCCCGAACGGGTCGCCAGGGTCACCGGACGTTTCCCCCTGCCTGCGAATCACCACGGCGAACACGCCGCCCAGGCCCCCGCTTCCGCTGCGGTGCGAGGCCTTCCGCCGTACGGTGAACGGGACCCCTCACGCGTACGCGCGTCCGCGGTCCACCCTGCCCTCGTATACCGAACATGTATCGAGTCCGTCGGCTTGCTCACAAAGATGCAACAAAGCGCGGCAAATGGGTACGACACCACACGTAGCACTGCGACGGACGACGACAAGCAGGACGGCAGCCTGATCGTGCGGCGGATGAGCAAGGTGGGACAACGTGGTAACTCTTCGCATGGCGCCTCCGTACCCCACCATGCGGCACCGCCAGCCCATGCCGGAGGAGACGGGGGATCAGGTAGACGAGATGCATTTCACCGTGGACCATCTACCCGGGGTGCGCCGGTTCGTCGCGGCGCACGCCCGTAAGTGCGGACTCGACGAGGACTCGGTCGGCGACCTGGTGATCGCCGTGAACGAGATCGCCACGAACGGCGTCCGGCACGGATCCCCCAAGGCCGAGCTGCGTATGTGGGCCTCGAACGGACGCGTGTACGCCGAGGTGCGCGACGAGGGTCACTGGGTGCCCTCGGACGCCGGCGAGACGCCCCCGTCCACGGACGCCGAAGGCGGCATGGGCCTGTGGGTGACGCGCCAGATCTGCTCGGCCGTTCACATCATCGCAGGTGAACGTGGAACGATCGTCCGACTTGAGATGCCCCTCCCACCGCGTTACGCCTGACCTGTACGGTGGCGTCCTGAGTTTCCGTGGAGGTCACCGTGGCAGCGCTCGAACTCAGCTCCACTCGCCATGGCGACCGTACGGTCGTCGCGGTGAAGGGCGAGCTGGACATCATCAGCCGTACCCAGTTCACCGCTCATGTGGACCGTGTCATCCGGGAGCACGGCCGCAAGATCATCCTTGATCTCTCGGGTCTGAGCTTCATCGACACCAGTGCCCTCAGCACCGTCGTCTCGTACTGGAAGCGCCTCTCGTCCACCGAGGACGGCATGCTCGTGCTGGCCGGCGCCCAGTACAGCAGCGCCCGCGTCCTGTGGATCACCGGCCTGGCGCAGCGCCTCCCGATGTACGACGACGTGGAGGCCGCGCTGGCCGCGACCTGAAAAGCCCCCGCTCATCCGGCGCCGTCCAGTCGTTGGTGGCCAGGCGAGGCCGAGGGGAACCGCGCCCGTCCGCACGGCCGGGGAACCCCGTCTGACCACGTGCCCGGCTCGTCGCGCCCGGCCTCCCGCCACTCGGACGCGCCTCCGCCGCCGACGCCCCGCTCCCGCGGGCATCGCCGTCGGCCGAGGCCGCCCCTCGCGGGAGGCGACGTGCCGGGCTGCGCGCGCGATCGCCGGCGCGATCCGCGCGCACACCGCTGTGGAGATGAGAGGTGGTCACCCCGACCGCTCCGGGGCGCTGTTCTGAGAGCGGCCGGGGCGCGCTCCTCTCCCGCAGGGAAGGCGGACGGCTTACGCCGCCCGCCTCCCCCGGTTCCCCCACGAGGCCTCAGCAAGCGGGCCGAGCCCATGGACCGCGGCCTCCGGTGTGTGCCCCCGGTGACCGGATGCTCGCCGCGACGCCCGACTCCGACAAACCCCCTGTTCGGGCCTCATTTGCGACGCTATGCACCCGCCTCAGGATTGTCAAATGTCTGTCTACGGTCTGTACATTGGAAGCATGGAACCCGGGTCGGCGATGCTCCGGATCGGCGAGCTCAGCCGGCGGCTCGGGGTCAGCGCCCACGTCCTGCGTGCCTGGGAGCGGCGCTACGGCCTGCTCCAGCCCGAGCGATCGTCCGGCGGCTACCGCCTCTACTCCGAGGCCGACGAGCACCGCGTACGCGTCATGCAGGCGCATCTCGCCCGCGGCCTGTCCGCGGCGGAGGCGGCACGCGCCACCCTCCGGCAGACCGCCGCGGGCCCGCGCGCCCCGGAGCCGCGGCCCGCCGCGGGTCCGCGGGCGCTGTCCGGCGTCGACCGCGCGCTCGCCGAGGCGTTCGAAAGGTTCGACGAACCCTCGGCACAGGCGATGCTCGACCTGCTCCTCGCCGACTTCACTCCCGAGACCGTGCTGCGCGACGTCCTGCTGCCCTACCTCCACGAGCTGGGCGAGTGCTGGGAGCGCGGGGAGGTCACCGTCGCGCAGGAGCACTTCGCCAGCAACGTCCTGCGCGCCCGCATCGCCGCACTCGGCCGCGGCTGGGGCCAGGGCCGGGGTCCGCGCGCGCTGCTCGCCTGCGCGCCCGGAGAGCTGCACGACCTGCCACTGCTCACCTTCGGCGTCGTCCTCTACCGGAACGGCTGGCGCGTCAGTTACCTGGGCGCCGACACACCGATGCCCGACCTCCTGCGCACCGCCACCGCGTCGCCGCCCCAGCTGATCGTCCTGTCGGCGGTCGACCCCGGGCGGTTCGCCGGGCTGGAGGACGACCTGCTCCGGCTGGCCGGCGTCGCACCGCTCGCACTGGGCGGCCACGGGGCGGACGCCGCGACGGCCCGGGCGGCCGGCGCCCGGCTGCTGACCGGCGACCCGGTCACCGAGGCCGAGCGCCTCTCCCGCGCCGGCGATTTGACCTGAACCAAGGTTCAGGTCCCAGTCTGGTGCCCGTCGAAAGGGGTCGCATGCGCGCGGTGTGGTTGCGGGAGTTCGGTGGTCCGGAGGTGCTCGTCGCCGGAGACGCGCCCGAGCCGGAGGCCGGGCCCGGGCAGGTGCTGGTGGACGTGGCGTACGCCAACATCACCTTCGTGGAGACGCAGATGCGGAGGGGCGGCGGGCCGTTCCCGATACGGCCGCCGATCGTGATGGGGAACGGCGTCGGCGGCGTCGTCTCCGCCGTCGGCGACGGCGTCTCACCGGACCTGACCGGGCGCCGGGTCGTCGGCGGTCTGGGGGGTTCGGGCGGGTACGCCGAGCGTGCCGTCGTGGCCGCCGACGCCCTCGTCGAGGTGCCCTCCGGCCTCGCCCTCGACGCCGCGGTGGCGCTGCTGGCCGACGGGCGGACGGCGACGTTCCTCCTGCACTCGGCCGGGCCGGCCGCCGGTGACCGGGTGCTGGTCGAGGCGGCCGCGGGCGGCGTGGGGACCCTGCTGGTACAGCTCGCGCACGCGGCCGGGGCCGTGGTGGTCGCGGTCGCCGGCGGCGCGCGCAAGACCGCCCTGGCCCGCGACCTCGGCGCCGACGTGAGCGTGGACTACCGCGAGCCCGGCTGGGAGGCGCGCGTACGCGAGGCGGTCGGCGGAGTGGACGTGGTCTTCGACGGTGTCGGCGGCTCGGTGGCCCGGTCGGCGTTCGACCTGCTCGACCGCGGCGGCCGGATGCTGACGTACGGCCTCGCGAGCGGCACGTGGGCGGACATTCCGGACGAGCTGGCGGCGTCGCGCGGGGTGACGCTCGTACGGCCCCGGATGAGGCCGGAGCAGTCGCGGTCGTTCACCGCGAGCGCGCTGGCCGAGGCCGCCGCCGGGCGGCTCCGCCCCGTCATCGGGCAGCGGTTCCCGCTCGAACGGGCGGCGGACGCGCACGCGGCGATCGAGTCGCGGGCCACCGTGGGCAAGACCCTGCTCGAGGTCAGCGTTCCGCCGCCAGCCGCGCGCTGAAGCCGAGCAGCGCCGTACCGGTGACCGCGTCGAGCCCGCGCCGTACCCGCCGGCGCGTGAGCACCCCGCGCAGCCGGTCGAGGAAGGCCGTCAGCACCAGCAGGTACGACAGCGAGAGCAGGGCGTGGCTGAGCGCGAAGACGAACAGCACCGGCAACCCTTCGCCGCCGATGAACTGCGGCAGGACGGCGAGGTAGAAGACCAGCACCTTCGGGTTGGTGATGTTGGACAGGAACCCCTGCCGCCATCCCCCGAACGCCGCTCCGGCCGCGCGCCGTTCGCCGGCGCCGCCGCCGAGCGGGGGGTAGTCGCCGCGGATCGCCGACCGGACCGCCTGCACGCCGAGGAACGCCAGGTACGCGACGCCGGCCCACTTGATCGCCATGAAGAGCGGCTGCGCCCGTACGACCAAGGCGCCCAGGCCGGTGGCCGCCGCGGCGCCCTGCACCGCGTTGCTCCCGGCCACACCGCCCGCGGACCAGGCGCCGCGCCATCGGCCGGCCGCGAGCGTGTTCTTGGTCACCACCGCGAAGTCAGGCCCCGGAATCAGGACGAGGACGACGGCGAATACCAGAAAAGACCCATATGACGACCACGGCATGTCGCCACCGTAACCCGGCCGTACGTCGCGCTCCGAAAGAGCGGATTGACCCGTCCTGGGGTTCCTCATGGTTATCGGCCGGGGCACGCGGTATGAGGTTGAATGGCCGTGACGAACAGAGGTGCCCATGGCGAATGACGAGGTGCCGGCCGAACTGGCCACCGCGCTGGCGCAAATGGCACGCGACCTGCTGGCCCAGGACTCCTTGCAGCAGACCCTCGACCGGATCGTGCGGCACGCGGTCCACCTGGTCCAGGGCTGCGAGAGCGCGGGCATCATGATTCTCCACGGCGGCCGGGTGCGCACGCTCGCCGCCACCGACGACGTCGTGCTCACCTCGGACCGGATCCAGGGCGAGGTCGGACAGGGCCCCTGCTTCGACGCGGTCCGCACCGGCGCGGAGTCCTACCGCATCGAGAACCTGAACGACCAGGTCGAGCGCTGGCCGCGCTACGCGCCACGCGCGCGTGAGCTGGGCATCGGCAGCATGCTCGGGTTCAAGCTGTTCACCGAGGAGCAGAACCTCGGCGCGCTCGACCTGTACTCCTCCAGGCCGGGGGCGCTCACCGAACACTCCGAGCGGATCGGCTGGCTGCTGGCCTCCCACGCCGCCGTGGCGTTCGCCAGCGCCCGCGCCGACGCCGACCTGCACGTCGCGATTTCCAGCCGCCAGGACATCGGCATGGCCGTCGGCATCCTCATGGAGCGCCACAAGCTGTCCGCCGACCAGGCGTTCGCGATGCTGTCGCAGGCGTCGCAGCGGCGCAACGTCAAGCTGCGCGAGATCGCCCGCAGAGTCGTCGAGACCGGCGAGGCGCCGCAGCAAGCCTGACCACCGAGGTCAGGGCCGGTCCACGTCCGGAGGCGCCGCGGCGGCCGTCCGGATGCCGGCCGTCATGTCACAAACCGTTCCTCCCGATCCGTCTGCGTTCGTGACGAGCGCGACACGCTCGGCCGGGGCGGACCCGCTCCGGCATCCGTAGGGGAGGAGCATCCGCGATGTCCATCGCACACATCGTCGTCACCATCCTGGCCGCCGCCATGGTCGGTTTCTCCGCCGTCTCGGTGTTCGCCGGCGCGGCGTGGGTCGTGAAGCCCCTGGCCGACTACGGCATCCCTCGCTCGTGGCGGCCCTGGCTCGGCACGGCCAAGGCCGCGGGCGCGGTGGGCCTGCTGGCCGGCCTGTTCGTCCCGGCCATCGGCACGGCCGCCGGGATCTGCCTCGTGCTGTACTTCGCCGGCGCCGTCGTCACCGTCCTGCGGGCGCGCTGGTTCTCCCACATCCCGTTCCCGCTGATGTACGTGGCGCCGGTGGTCGGATCCCTGGTCATCGGTCTCGCGGCCTGAAACGGTGGCGGTCGCCTGAACGGCCGTGCCCGGCGGCGCCGGGAGGGCTAACCTCCTGGCGTGAGCTTCGGCACGTACGCCCGGAAGGTTCGGAACGGCTCCCTGCCGTACGGCCGGCGGGTGTCGGCGTTCAGCTCGTGCGTGGAGATGTACCGGCCGGCCGGCTACGAGGCGACCTGGAGGGTGCTCGAGGGCCTGGCGGGTCCCATCCGGCGGGATGAGGCGTGCCTCCTGCGGGCGCTGGAGGTGCTGGAGTCGAGCCGCGGGCGCTGGATGGAACACCTCCGCGCGTACGCCGCCGTGCGCCGGGAGGAGAAGCGCCACGGCCGGCGGAGTCCGCGCCCGGGAGATCCGAACCCGAACCGGGGCCCCGAACACTGGTACGGCGTGGCGCGGCAGGCGGCGGTGCGTGCTCTGGAGGCCTGGCGGCGCGACCGTCTGCCGCCTCTGCTGACTCCACCCGACCGGCTCACCGAACAGCTGGGCTCCTGCGTGGCCGCCTCACTCGAGTCGGGCGGCCCCTTGACGCCCGGCCACCGGCGGGCGCTCGCCGGCTGCCTCACCGAACTCCTGCGCCGGCGGAGCGACCCCGGCCCGTGGGGCAACGACCGGGCGGCCCACCACCGCGTACAAGACCTGCTCGTGGTCGCCCGGCTCGTCGAGATCGCCGCCGACGCGGACTAGGAACCCGGAGCTCGGGACGAGTGCCGGTCGGCGGTGGCGAGCGCCGCGCTGCCGACACCGATGACCGCCAGCGCCGTCGGCAGTGCGAAGAACCAGCCGGCGCCCAGCGAGACGTGGATTTGCCTGCCGATGACCACCCGCAGGACCTGCGGCAGGTCCGTGGTCGTACCGAGCACCCGGGACCTGACCGAATTCAGGCGGATCGCCACGGCGACCACCGAGGCGAGGGAGACGAGCCCGGGGATCGCCGCCGCCGCGACCAGCCGGCCGTTCCGCGGAAACGCGCCGATCAGCCCGAGCGCGCCTGCCACCAGTGCGCACCCGAGCGTGACGCGCGCCTCGCCGGCACCGTCCCAGAGTCCGACGGCCGAATTCCTGATGTGGGCCTCGGGCGGCAGGTCCGACGGCATGTGCAGCGTGACGCGCGTCCAGGGCAAGAACGCCGAGACCAGCAGCAGTGCCGCCACTGCCGCGACGACCAGCCCCAGCCAGTTGGGTCCCCGCCGCTGATCCACCGGAGCGTACGGCCCCGGCGGCCGCTGGGCAGGACCGAACTGCTGCGCGGGAGGTCCCCAGGCCGGCGCCTGCCCTGGGCGCGGGACTTCCGGCGATGGGCCGGGTCCGGCGTTCGGCTCCTGTGGCTGGCTCATGGTCAGCGGCCGCCCTCACAAGGTGGTCCGTCGGGAAGATCAGCGAGCCACAGGTTAGCCTCCAGCAAACATCGATGTCTAAGTAAGCTTCCTCACGCCCGGGCTCGCCGTCAGGCCGGCTGAGGCCTGGAGTCGCGCTCCTTGAGATGCGCCCAGCCCATCAGGGCGAACAGGACGGCGAGAAGAACGGCGGACGAGCCGGCCGTACCGAGGTTCAGCCCGCCTTTCGCGGCCGGTTTGGTGAGCAGGTCACCGGCGGTGGCGCCGAACGGGCGAGTGAGGACGAAGGCGAGCCAGAACAGCAGCGCGTTCGGCACGGCGGGCGCGTACTTGAGCGCGAGGAGCGCGGCGAGCAGCCCGGTGATGAGCAGTGCGCCGCCGCCGTAGCCGAGCCCGGAACTGTCGGACAGAAAGTCGCCCATCGAGGTGCCCAGCGTGTTGGAGACCAGGATCGCCGCCCAGAACAGGCTTTCACCGCGGAACGTGTCGATGTCGCGGATCTCGAAGGTCAGGCCGGTGAACTTCCAGATGACGAAGATGACGACCAGTATCGAGATCAGAATCGTCGCGCCGGCCGGGTAGCCCAAGCCCAGCCCTTGCGGTCCCCAGCCGAGCGACTTCTCGCCCTTGGGGAGGTATTCGGCGCTCGCTTCGCGGTTCATGAAGTCCGACATCGTCGTACCGGCCATGCTGGTGGACAGGATGACGGCCCAGTAGAAGAACGGGTTGTACCGCTTCGAGGCCAGCTGGATCACCAGTGTGGCGATGAACATCAGAAACAGCGCGATGGTCGTGAGGAAGTAACCGAGCTGAAGGGTCTGGGAGAAAAGGTCGCCTGCCGTCTCACCGAGCGTGGTCGCTGCGATTTTCATCACCCAGAAGGCCAGAGTGACCTCTGGCAGTTTCTTCATCACGTACCTTCCGGCACCGGCGATGTCGGCCTCGGTGAGGACTTCGGGTCGTGCCACTGACGCTCCAGGCGCTTATTGCTGCTGCGGGTCCGGCGCGGAGTGCGGTGCGACGGCGAGCTTCCGCCGACGCTTCCGGCGGCCTCGGCAGCCGAAGGCCGTCACCGACGTGCACCGTCGGTGACGGCCGGCCTCCCACTCCGCGATCTACTACAGCAATAGTTGTACTACATCCCGTAGCGGCACTGTTACAGGGTGGTGATATGTCCGGGTAGTCGCGATGTTCCGTATAAGCGAGTACCGCGGGCCGGGCCGCTCCGGCGCCGGTCAGCCGAAGCTGATCTGAAAACTCGGCACGATCACCCAGCCGCCGGCGTCCGGTTCCAGGGGAGACCCGTCCCAGTACGGCGGGATGTGCTCGCAGCCGGGAATGCCCAACCCCGCGTAGAGCACGAACAGCAGGGGCACCTCCTCGCCCAGGGCGCCGGGACGCTCATACGCGATCCGGAGGGTCTGGTCGTCGCTGGTCAGTCCGGCGTCCGCCGACCAAATGCGGGAATTCTTGTGGAAGGGGTAGATATCGGACTCGTCGTACTGTGCGCCGTGCCCGACGGCGTGCGCCGCGTCGAGTCCGAGGACGGTCTCCCAGTACTGCCCCGGCCGGGAGGTGCCCTTGACGATCACGAATCCGGCGTCCGTGACGTAGGAGAGCAGGACGGGGCCGCCGGTCTCGGTGGCGAAGGCGTTGAGCACCCCGTGGGTGTCGTCGGGCCATTCGCCCGAACTGGCCGCACGCCAGTCCTTCTTGAACTTCTGCTCGTGGCCCCAGCCACCGGGCCAGCCGTACGCGGCGCGGAGCTTGGAGATGTTCACCGGCGAGCGGGCGAGCATCACCGCTTCGGCCTCCACCTCCTGCTTCCGTCCGGTGATGACCTCGTCGTCCTGCTGGACCGACGGCTCGAACGGGTCGGTGTCACGGAAGTCGGGGATGCCCAGGCCGGCGAAGAGGCCGGCCGTCAGTTTGATCCCGAGGCCCTCGCCGCCGTCGTGGAACAGGACGGTGTCGAGCATGTCCGGGCGCGGCGCGGTGCCGGCCGCATAGGCCCAGGCCAGCAACTCCTGCCGGGTCTCGGCGACCTGATAGCCCGTGGTGTCGACGCCGGCGCCGATCGCCGTCCGCAGCCCGAGGATCGCGTGACGGGTCGGGCCGCCGGGCACCGCGGTGTGAACCAGAGCGCATCCTTCGTCGAGGATGAGAAAGAGCAGGGCCGGACACCCGGTCTCCCGCATGTACGCCTGGACGGCTCCGTTCATGTCTTGTGGACCGTCGTCGGAGAAGGCCGCCCGCCAGCCGTCTCCGCAGTCGGTCTCCTCGGTGAAATCCCCTGGCCAGTGCTGTGAACTGCGCAGCCGGGCCACCTCGTACGGTGAGCGCACCAGCAGCGCGATCATGCTCCCCATGGCGGGAGAGTAATGGATAAAAACCACCATAAGGTGCGTTTGTCGCAAAAGGCGCTTCGCCTTTCCCGGGAGGGCGGGCCGCCCCGGGTGACGCGGCTTGTCCACCGATCGGTGGACGGCAGGTTGGACCGGTCGACGCTGTCGGGCGATACCAGCCTGCGACCAGCCTTAACGGTATGAACAACCCCTCAGTGCGCGTGGCGCGGTGGAGCGCCCATCATCCCTGGCGCGCGGTCGCCGGATGGATCGTTTTCGTCATCATCTGCCTCGGTGGCGGCCTGGCGATCGGCGGCCACGCCGCCACCTCCGCGGACTACCGGGTCGGCGAAGCCGGCCGAGCCGAGGCGCTGGCGGCGCAGGGCGGGCTCCAGCAGAAACCCGTGGAGCGCGTCCTCATCTCGGCCAAGGGTGCCGGGCGGCTGGACGAGGCGACGGCCGATGCGGTCGCTCAGGAGGTACGCGGCCGGATGGCGGGGCTCGCGGAGGTCGCGTCGGTGGCGGCGCCGATCCGGTCGGCGGACGGGCGGGCCGTGCGGGTCGATGTGACGATGAAGGGCCCCGAGCTGGAGGGCAAGGAACACGTCGCGCCCTTGCTCGCGCAGACCGCCGAGGTTCGGAAGGCGCATCCGGGGCTGCGGGTGGAAGAGTCCGGCAGTCCCTCCATCGGCAAAGACGTGCAGGGCCAGCGGGGCGACGACCTCTCCCGGACCGAGCTCATCGCGCTGCCCGTGACGCTGATCGTCCTGCTGCTGGTGTTCCGTTCCGTGGTGATGGCCGTGGTGCCGCTGCTGCTGTCGATCTCCTCGATCATGGCCGGCGTCGGACTGTCGATGGTGGCCTCGCACATCTTCCCGGACGCCGGCGTCGGCACCAACGTCATCCTGCTGATCGGGATGGCCGTCGGCGTGGACTACACCCTCTTCTACCTCAAGCGGGACCGCGAGGAGCGAGCGCGCTCGGGCGGAGGGCTCCCGCGAGCCGCCGCCGTGGAGATCGCCGCGGCCACCTCAGGACGCGCGGTGGTGGTCTCCGGGCTGGCCGTCGCCGCCTCCAGCGCGACGCTGTACCTGGCCGGCGACGTCATCTTCGCCTCGCTGGCGACCGGGGCCATCGTGGTCACCCTCGCGGCCGTGGTCAGCTCCCTCACCGTACTGCCCGCGCTGCTGGCCCTGCTCGGCCGTCGTACGCCGCGGCGGGCCGCGAGGCCCCGGGGCTGCGGACTCACCTCGGCCGTGCTGCGCCCGGTCGCCGGACGCCCGGCGCTCACGCTGGGCGTCGCGGTGGCCGCCATGCTCGTTCTGGCGGCGCCGCTGTCCTCCATGAAGCTGACCGACGTCGGCCGGGAGACCTACTCCCGTGACCTGCCCGCCATGCAGGCCTACGACCGTGTCAACGCGGCGTTCCCCGAGCTGAAGGCGGTGAACCAGGTCGTCGTCAAGGCCGCCCCCGAGCGCCGGGCACAGGTGGTCGCGGCGCTGGACGCGCTGGCTCACCGGGTGACGGCCGATCCCCTGTACGCCGGCCGGACCAGGATGCGCGCCTCGGCCGACGGCCGGATCACCCTGCTGGAGGTGCCGGTCGCGGCGTACCCGAGCGAGAAGCGGGCGCAGACCTCGCTCGAGCGGCTGCGCGCCGACCACATTCCGGCCACCGTCGGCCGCCTGCACGGAGCCGAGGTCGCGGTGACCGGTGACGTCGCCCGCTACGCCGACTATCCCGAACACCAGAAGCAACGCCTGCCGATCATCCTGGGCGCACTGCTGCTGGTCACCTTCGCCATCACCGCGCGGGCGTTCCGTTCGATCGTGCTGGGACTGGCCGGCGTCGTGCTCAACCTTCTGTCGGCCGCGGCCTCGCTCGGCGTGCTGACGGCGGTCTTCCAACACCGTTGGGCCGAGGGGCTGCTGGACTTCACCTCGATGGGCTCCATCGGGTCCCGGGTGCCGCTCTTCCTGTTCGTGATCCTGTTCGGGCTGTCAATGGACTACCAGGTGTTCACGCTCAGCCGGATCGAGGAGGCGGTACGGCGTGGCGTGCCCGCCCGGACCGCCGCGCTGGACGGGATCCGCGGCTCGGCCGGAGTGGTGACCAGCGCCGCGATCGTCATGGTGACGGTGTTCGCCTCCTTCGTCCCGCTGCACCTGATCGAGATGAAGCAGATCGGATTCAGCCTGGCGGTGGCGGTGCTGCTGGACGCCTTCGTGATCCGGCTGCTGATCCTCCCCGCGCTCCTGCTGCTTCTCGGACGGACGGCCTGGTGGCCGTCCCGGCGAAGGACCGTCCCCGCCCCCGCTCCGGGCGCGCTGGAGAACGTAGGCTGATCGGCGTGCCGGCCTCCGACGACCAGACCTCGATTCTCCGCTGGTACACCCTCCTGTGGGTGGTGTTCGGCCCGGCCCCCGAGTTCGTGGCCGGGCTGGGCGATCCGGCGGGGACGCGGGTCTGGTCGTTGACGGTGCCGGTCGTCCTCGCCGTCGTCGGCGCGGTGGCGGCTCGCCGCTCCTGGTTTCCCTACGCGCTGATCGCCGGGCTGGGGGCGGTGTCGTTCCTGCGGGACGGGGCCGCGTCCCTCTACATCGTCTCGCTCCCGTACTTCTGGCTCCCGGTCCGGAGCGCGCGGTGGCCGGTGCTGCTGAGCGGGGCAGGAGCGGCGACGGCCGTCGGCGGCGGAGTGCTGGGAGGCGGCGGCCTCGCCACCGGCAACACGGTCGTGACCCTGGTCGCGTACGCCGCGGGCACCGCGCTCGGCCTGGCCGCCCGGCGCGTCGCGGACCGGGCCGAGGCCCGCGCCCGCCGGCTCGATGACGAACTGACGTCGACCCGCGCCGACCTGGCCGAGGCGCACCGGCGGCAGGGGGCCGCCGAAGAACGCGAACGGCTCGCCCGCGAGATCCACGACACTCTCGCCCAGGGGTTCGCCTCCATCGTCGTGCTCGCCGAGGCCGTACGGTCGGGGCTGGCCGACGATCCGGACGGGGCGGCCCGGCAACTGCTGTCGATCGAGCGCACCGCACGCGAGAACCTCGCCGAGGCGCGGGTGCTGGTCGGCGCGTCCCCGCAGGAGACGATCGCGGCCGGCTCCGTCTCCCGGACACTGCGGCGCGCCCTCGATCGCTTCACCGAGGACACCGGCATCGCCGTCGACGCCGACCTGGCCGACGTCGAGTGCGACCCGACCACCCGGATCGCGCTCCTGCGCTGCGTCCAGGAGTCGCTGGCCAACGTCCGCAAACACGCCGCCGCCTCCACGGTCGGCGTCGTCCTCACGTCGCAGCCGCACGGCGTCGAGCTGGAGGTCACCGACGACGGCCGCGGCTTCTCGGTCGCGGACGCCCGCGGGTTCGGCCTCACCGGGATGCGCCGGCGCCTCACCGAGCTCGGCGGCGAGCTCACCGTCACCAGCGCACCCGGCGACGGCACGCGTGTCCTCGCCGTGCTCCCCATCGAGGAGTGACATGCCCAAGGACGTGCTCCGGGTCGTCTTGGCCGACGACCACCCGGCGATGCGGGCGGGTGTCGCCGCCCTGCTCGCCGCCGAACCGGCCATCGCCGTCGTCGGTGAGGCGGCCGACGGCCGCGAGGCGGTCGACCTCGTCGAACGCCATGCCCCCGACGTGGCGCTGCTGGACCTGCGGATGCCCGTCCTCGACGGCGTCGCCGCCACGTCCCGGATCGTCGAGGGTCCCACCTCGACGCACGTTCTCATCCTCACCACCTACGACACCGACGCCGACATCGAACGGGCGGTCGAGGCGGGGGCCGTCGGCTACCTCCTGAAGGACACCACGCGCGAGCAGCTCATCGACGCCGTCCGCTCCGCCGCCCGCGGTGAGACCGTCCTCTCCCCACGCGTCGCCCGGCACCTCGTGGCGCGGATGCGCCGGCCCGCGCCGACGGCGCTCACCCCGCGTGAGGTGGACGTGCTGAACGCCGTGGCCGACGGCCTGTCCAACGCCGACATCGGTAAGCGACTGGTCATCGCGGAGGCCACGGTGAAGACGCACCTGCTGCGCATCTTCGCCAAGCTCGACGTCGCCGATCGCACTCGCGCCGTCGTCGTCGCCCTGGAGCGGGGCCTGCTGACGCGCCCTCTGTCCTGAGGCGCGACCGCGGACGCACAGGACCGCGACGACTTCAAGACATGTATCCGGAGTGGATCTTGTGCGTAAATTGCGGGCATGTCACTGAGCCGCGATCCGGTGAGTGAATCCGACGGCGCGGGAGCCGAGCCGGTCTTCCTCCTCGCGCCGGCCCGCAGCTACTCGACCGTCGCCGTGGCCCTGCTGTCGGGCCACCCCGACGTGTACGGCTTTCCGGAGACGCTGGTCTTCACCGCCGCCACGGTCGGTGAGCTGATCGGCGAACGAGCGGAATGGGCGCGGTTTCCGCTGCGGCTGAGCGGCCTCTGGCGGGCCGTCGCCGACCTGCACGAGGGGGGCCAGGACGACGACGCGGTGGCCGTGCCCGTGCCTGGCTCGCCGACCGCGCCGAGTGGTCGACCAAGCGTCTGATGGACCACCTCATCGACCGCGTACGGCCTCGCGTCAGCCTGGAGAAGTCGCCGGACACCTCCAGCGACGACGCGATGCTCGCCCGGTGCATGACGGCCTATCCACGTGCGCGCTTCCTGCACCTCGTACGCCATCCGGTGACGACCCAGCGGTCGCTGCACGCTCATTGGCGGCCGGCCGGGCGTTTCCGCTCCGAGCAGGCACTCGTCGCCGAGGCCGCCGCCTTCTGGTACCGGTCACATCAGCGGATCATCGAGGCACTGGCGCCGTTGCCCCCGGAGCAGTGGATGCGGGTACGGGCCGAGGACCTGCTCACGGAACCGAGGGTCTGGCTGCCGCGGATCCTGTCCTGGCTGAGGCTCGATAGCGAGCCACGGCTCATCGAACGGATGTTGCTCACCGAGAACTGGCGGTTCGCCGGAACGGGTCGTTCGGACGACCTCCTCGGCGGCGACCCGAAGTTCCTTCGCTCTCCGGCGCTCCGCCCGGTTCCGGCGCCGGGGCCGGTCGTCTTCGCCCCCTCCTGGGGCCTGGACGACGAGATGTGCGACCGGATGACGACCCTCGCGCACTCACTCGGCTACTGACCGCACGAGCGGTGGCCGTACCCGCACGACTCTGAACCCCGAAGTCCTCTACGACCGTACGCCTTGCGTGATTTGCTTGAGCGAGCTAAGTTTTGCTCATGCAAGCAAGAACCTTCACCGAGTCGGGCCGGCGCGCCCAGATCGTGACGGCGGCGATCGAGGTGATCGCCGAGGTCGGCTTCGCCAAGGCGTCGTTCAGCCGGATCGCCAAGCACGCGGGCCTGTCGAGCACCGGCATGATCAGCTACCACTTCGCCGGCAAGGACGACCTGCTCACGGCGTGCGTCGCCGAGATCGAGCAGGTCACCGAGGCGTTCATGGGGCCGCGCGTCGACGCCGCCGAGGGCCACGTCGCGCAGCTGCGCGCCTACGTCGAGTCGAACGTCGCACTCGTCGGCGAACACCCCACCGCGGTACGAGCGCTGATCGACATCGTGAAGAACGGCGGCGCGCAGAGCGCCTCCGTCAACGGACGTCTCGCCCTGTTCGAGGAGCACTTCCGCACCGGGCAGGCGGCGGGCGTCTTCCACCCCTTCGATCCACGGACCGTGGCGATCGCCCTCACCAGCGGCCTCGACGCCGTGGTCGTCACCGCGGCCGCCGCCGCGACCGAACCCCCCGAGCTGGCCCGCATCGGCCGCGAGCTCGCCGACCTGTACGTGCGGGCGACCGCAGCCGATCCCGAGGGAGCCTGAGAATGCTGACCCAGGAGAAGACCGCGCCCGACATGGGCCTGCGCCGGGTGATCCGCGCCAACGTGATGGCCGTCGTGTTCGAGGTGGTCGTGCCGATGGTGCTCTTCTACGGCCTGCGCGCCGCGGGCGTGAGCCAGTGGTGGGCGCTGATGGCCGGCGTCCTGGTGGCCGCGCCGTACGCGGTGTGGACCATCGTGCGCGACCGCCGCCTCGACCTCATCGCCCTGGTCACGCTGAGCGTCCTGGCGCTGTCCGTCGTGCTCGGCCTGTTGTCGGACGACCCGCGCACCCTCGCGATCCGGGAAGGGTGGACCGCCGCTCTGGGCGGCCTGTTCGGCGCGTGGATGCTGGTCACGATCGTCGTCGGCAAACCCGCCCAGCTGACGTTGGGCCGTACGATCGCCGAGATCAAGCGTGGCGCCGAGGGCGCGGCCGCGTGGGCGGCCCGCTGGGACACCGACGCGCGGTTCCGGCGCGGGCTGCGCATCAACACGGCCGCCTGGGGCGGCGTGCTCGTGGCCAGCGCGGTGGTGCACATCGTGCTCGTCTACACCCTGCCGATCGACCTCATCGCCCTGGTCACCAACGTGGCGTGGTTCGGTGCGCTGGGCTGCCTGATCGCCTGGCACGTCTGGTACCTCCGCAAGGAGAACCTCGATGCCTGACATCCTGGTGGCGGGCGGCGGCCCCACCGGCCTGCTGACCGCGTTCGAGCTGGAGCGCGCCGGGCTCGACGTCCTGGTCCTGGAGCGCGACGCCCGGCCGACCACGCAGTCGAAGGCACTCGCCCTCCAGCCCCGGTCGATCGAGGTGCTGGACGAACGCGGCCTGCTGGCGGCGGTCGAGGCGCACGCCGAGGCGCGGGTGCCCGCGGGGCACTTCTCGGGCATCCCGATCGACTACGCCGACCTGCCGACGCGCTTCCCGTACCAGCTCGGTGTCGAGCAGGCGTACGTCGCGGCGGCGATCGAGGCGCGGCTGCGCACGCCGGTGCTGCGCGACGCCGCCGTCACCGCCGTGGAGCAGGACGGCGAGGGCGTCACCGTCACCGCGGGCGGGCGCCGTCACCGGGCGGGGTGGCTCGTCGCGGCGGACGGCGGGCACAGCACGGTCCGGAGGCTGGTGGGGGCGGCGTTCCCCGGCACCTCGGCGCGGATCTCCCTGGTCGTCGCCGACCTCACGCTCGCACGCAAGCCCGCCGGGCTCGCCGACGACTGGCGGTTGCCGTCGGGCGGGTCGGGGTTCCTGCTGCCTCTCTCGGGTGGGCGCTACCGCGTGGTCGTCGGCGGCGAGGAGCAGCAGCGGCTCGGCCGCGACGCGCCCGTCACGGCCGACGAGTTGCAGCGGGGGCTGACCGACGCGCACGGGCCGGGGATCGAGGTGGGCGAGGTGTTGTGGGCCTCGCGGTTCGGCGACGCGGCACGGCAGCTGGAGCGCTACCGCCACGGCCGTGTGCTGTTCGCGGGCGACGCCGCGCACATCCACCTCCCGGTCGGCGGCCAGGGGCTCAACCTGGGTCTGCAGGACGCGGTGAACCTCGGCTGGAAACTGGCCGCACAGGTCCGCGGGCACGCCGCCGACGGGCTGCTCGACAGCTACCACGACGAGCGTCACCCGATCGCCGCCCGCGTGCTGCTCAGCACCCGGGCGCAGGGAGTGCTCGGCGTGCCCATCCCCGACGCCGCTGCCGTCCGAGAGATCGTCACCGGGCTGCTCGCCGTCCCCCAGGCGCGCCGGGCCGTGGCGTTCGAGCTGTCGGGCATCGGGATCACCTACCCCGGCATCGCCGGCCGCGCCGCCGACGTCCCGGTCGCGCCCGACGGCCGCGCCGTGCTCGTCGGCGCGTCACCGCCCGTGGGCTGGGCCGGCCGCGTCGAGACCCGCGACGGCACGGAACCGCGGCTCATCCGGCCCGACGGCTACGTTGCATGGGCCGGCGGACCGGGCCTGGACGCGGCGCTGCGCCGATGGTGCGGCCCTTCGAGTGCGAACTGAACGGCACTCTCGGGGCACCTCGCCGTACGGGAGTGGCTCTTCCACGGTTAGATTCGCGTACGGCTGCTGAAACGCGCAGGGACCTGCCGGTCACGAGAGGCGTCGACGAAGGAGCGAGATGAACATCGTGGTGGACGACCTGTCCGGCCCGCAGATCGCCGAGTTCCTCCACGAGCACGTGCGACAGATGCGGTCCATTACGCCGTTGGAGAGCAAACACGCACTCGACCTCGACGCGCTGCGCGGGCCGGAGGTCACCTTCTGGTCGGTGATGGACGGCGACTCGGTGGTGGGCTGTGGCGCGATCAAGAGACTGGACGCGGTCCACGCCGAGCTGAAGTCGATGCGTACCGCGACCGCGCGCAAGCGCAGCGGAATCGCGTCCCGGCCGCTGAGTCACATCCACCGAGGCCAAGGGGATGGGGTTCACCCGGCTGAGCCTGGAGACCGGCTCGGCCGAGTTCTTCCTTCCGGCGAGGAAGCTGTATGAGAAGTTCGGATTCGACTACTGCGAGCCCTTCGCGGCCTACCGCCCCGACCCGAACAGCGTTTTCATGACAAGGCTGCTCTAGAGATTCGATCGCCAGGTCCGGACCGTCGCGCTGGTGGTGCTGAGACCGGCCTTGAAAATGAGTTGTACGGGTGCGCCCGTTGCCCGGAGGATCGGGCCATGACCACGTTCGTCCGTTCTCTGTTGCCGTGCCACGCCGTCCGTTCGGTGCACGGCCGACAGCAGTCCGGCCGGCCATGGAGGTCGACGCTCTCACAGCCGTGATCGCCGCCTTGGTCGCGGGGCTGTTCGCCGGCTACGGCATCGCCATGCCGGTGGGAGCGGTCGCGACCTACCTGGTGGCTCTCACCGCTCGGACGACCCTGCGGATCGGCGCGTTCGCCGCACTCGGTGTCGCGACCGCCGACGGCCTGTACGCCCTGGTCGCCGCGGTGGCGGGTTCAGCGGTCACCCCGGTGATCCGGCCGATCATGCAGCCTCTGCGCTGGGCCTCGGCCCTGGTGCTGATCGCGCTGGCGGTCCGGTCGGCGGCGCGGGCGATCCGCCGGCACCGCGGGGCCCAGGCGACGGCTCAGGCCGGTGAGACCCCGATCAGCCCCGTCCGGGCGTACCTGGCGCTGCTGGGACTGACCATGATGAACCCCATCACCGTGATCTACTTCGCCGCGCTCGTGCTCGGCGACCAGGGCACGGTCGCACCGGATCACCTGCGGCAAGGGGTGTTCGTCCTCGCGGCGTTCGCGGCGTCCGCCAGCTGGCAACTGCTCCTGGCCGGCGGTGGTGCGCTGCTCGGCCGTGCGCTGACCGGCGGTCGAGGGCGGCTGATCACGACGGTGACCTCCAGCGCCGTGATCTGCGCCCTCGCCGTGCACCTGCTCGCCCGGTGAGCGGTGATCCGGCCGCTTTGACCATCAAGGCCGTCGCCGTTAATTTCCCTGTTCATGCCTGATACTCCGCGTCTTCCCGGACTGAAGTCGGCCGAGGCGGACTGGTTGGTGCGAGCCGCGTTGGCGGTCGGTGCGGAGCGAGGTTTCCCTCCGCTGGCGGTGGCCGTCATCGATGTCGCCGGAGAGGTGATCGCCCTGCGGCGTGCCGATGGCGGTATGCCCATGACCAGCCGGATCGCTGTCGCCAAGGCACGCACTGCGCTGTACGCGCTGAAGCCCTCCGGCCTGATCGACCTGCCTGGAGGGATCGTCGACGGCATCCAGCACCTCTACCGCGGCGACTTCGTCCCGTGGGCGGGCGGTGTTCTGGTCACCGACGGTGAGTTGATCCTCGGTGCCGCAGGCGCGTCCGGTGCCCATGCCGTTGAAGACGAAGAGGCCGTACGGACGGCGGTGCAGCGATGGCAGGAGAGCCGCTCCGCCGACGGCCCGGAGTGACGCGGCTCCACGGGGAGTGCCGGGCCGCCTCTCTGCCGCACCCGTCGTCACCGGCCGCCTGCGCCGCTACAGACCCGCGGGGTGTGCCGACAGCCAGTCCGCGTGGCGTTCCTTCAGCACACCCCGGTCGTGCGCGGTCGGGGCGATGACATCGGCTCCGCCGTCGTAGGGGTGATACAGCCACCGCAGATCCGGCGGAGCGATGATCGCGTACGCGATCCGGTCGTCGGCCACGGCCCGCAAGAACGGATTCAGAGTCGATCCCTTGAGGGAGGTCGTGCCGGCGTAGAGCGTCATCGGAATCTCGAAGGCCGAACGCTCATCAGGCTGGATCGTCGTCCAGGGGACCGCCCCCTGATGAGCGCGGGCGACGACGATCCGGCCCTGCGCGTCCGCGAAGTAGCCGGCGATCACGTAGAGACCGTCGCCCGCACCGAGCTCGGCCAGCACGTCGTGATGCCGCGCGAGGATGATGCCGTACTCGTCCTCGGTCTCCGCGTACCGCTTGGACCGGGGAAGGCTGTGAAACCGAACCCAGCGATCGGCATACCGGCCGCGAAACTCGTACGCGATCGGAGCCCCGCCCCACCGCGTACGCCACGCCGCCGTGAGCGATGCCACCTCGTCTTCTGTCACGAACCCCCCCAGTCAAAGCCGCGCGGAACTCACTTCGTACGTGGTCGGCCGCCCACCGCCACGGGCAACGGCGATGTTTTCCTGCCCGACCGACAGTCCATCGACGTCCAGCACGTCATTGTGGAAGGGGCTCATCCGCGGCGGCCGGCTCTCCGGCATTTTCTCGGATCACGGGCCGCCGACAGCCGAGAGAGGGGAACTTGTTCCATGGCCGCCATGCGCACCTCGATCACCTCGGTATTCGACGATGTCTGGCAGCGCACTCAGCACCGGCTCGCCGGCCTTACCGATCACGAGTACCTCTGGGAACCCGCTCCGGACGGTTGGACGCTCCGTCCGGATGCCCAGGGACGGTGGTGCATGGATGGGGAGGGCGGTGGCGGCCCGGCACCCGACCCCGTACCGATCAGCACGATCGCGTGGCGAATGGGACATATCGGATTGATGTTCATCGACTTCGGAACGCGCCTCTTTCACGGACGCAACATCACGCTCGACGATGTCGAGTTCTTCGGCACAGCGGCGGCCGGGACGGAGTTCCTGGAGAACGCTTATCGCGTCCACTGGCGTGAGCCGCTCGGCAGGATGGCCGACGAGCGGTGGTGGGAGCCGGCCGGGACACCCTTCTTCGCCTTCGCCGATCGCCCTGCGACGGACATCGTGCTCCATGTGCTGGATGAGTTCGCCCACCACGCTGCTGAATTGGGGGTCTTGCGGGACCTGTACCCGCATCTGGTGGCCTGATGCCCTGCCTCAGCCGGGTGAGCCGATGTTCGCCCGATGGGTGGATATTGATGAGATGAGCGGACTCATAGTGCGCGGAATCCGGCCAGGGGACGGTGACGGATGCGCGCGGGCGTGGCGAGACGCGGGCAGGTATTACGCCGCCCTCGTACCCGAGGTGATCCATGAACCCGATGCTCAGGGCCTGGTGGAGTGGTTCGAGCGGGGCATAGCCGATGAGCGGAGCGACGACACGCTGTGGCTCGTCGCCGAGGATGACGGGCAGGTGGTCGGGGTCATCGAAGCCGTGGTGAACCGGCCCAGCCCGGAGGCGCGTTGGCAACTTCAACGTGATCTGTCCCGGGTACGACTTGTGATCACCGCGCTTGCCGTCGTCGAGGGATATCGCCGCAAGGGTGTAGGTACGGCGCTCATGGAAGCTGCTGAGACGTGGGGACGGCAGAAGGGCGCGGAGGTCGCAGTGACCGACACGAATCTGAGCAGCCCCCTGTCCGTGCCGTTCTACGAAGACCGGATGGGCTATGACAGGCAAGCGGTGATTCTGCGCAAGACGCTTGCCCCGGAATGACCCGGCCTCCACATCGACCACTGACCGACTCGGCGTACGGCCGCGACGGCGCCGTGGGCGGCTGGACCCGCGGCCGAATCCGCCGCGGGTCCAGCCGGTGGCCTTCTGGCCGAACGGGGATTCATGCTCCTTCGGATGCGTTTTCTCGGCGGAAAACTTCTCCGGCCCCATCGCATCACCAATATGTGGCACGATCGCAGGAGCACGCACAGCGATCTGAGGAGAGTCTTTTGGCGGCGAAGAGGGCTGTCTTCGGTGCGGTCGCACTAGTGACACTGGGAATCTCCCTGACCGGTTGCAGAGGAAATGCGGTGGACGCCGCTTCGTCTCCCACCAGCACCGCGACTCCGGCTCAGGAAAGCGCGAGCGCTACGGCGAGTGCGCGGGCGAAGGCCAGCACGAAGTGCACCGATCAGAACGACCATTCGGGTGATTCCAGGTCCACAGACGACTGCCCTCCGGTCCCGGCTGCCGCCGCCACGTCGGTCACGTTCAAGGCGCAGCGGGTCACCGGCCCGCCGCCGCCGAAATCGGGGATCGACCATAACGTCGTAGCGCTCGGCACCGTACGGCTGGCAATGACCGCGAAGCAGACCGCGTACGTGGTCTCGTCGTTGCGCGCGAACGCGGCCACCGTACGAACGCTGGTGGACAACGAAGTGCGGTGCACGTGGCCGGGTGGCAGCAAGAACCTGGTGATGGGCCAGAACATCTATGCGGGCACGGGTCAGAACCCGCAGTGGGAAGACACCTGGATCGTGACCAAGTTCCTGCTGCACCCCGGCGTGGCCGCGACGGCCACCTGCACGACGTACGCGAGGGTCGCCTCGCTTTACAAGCAGACATCTGCGGTGCGGATCGCGGCCGGTTCATTGCGGTTCGCCGACACGTCGGTCGACAACGCGGCGAACGGCAAGCCGCTCGACAACGAGATGCCCTACGGCGACCTGCCGGTGGACTCGACCCACCGGACCGTACGGCAGCCCGCGCTCCCGATCACCACTGCACCGGCCGGGCTCCACCAACTCAACGTCTTCGGCGACGTGGACTACCAGGTGTGTGAGCGCGGCGTCGCGTGCGACAAGACCGGTTCCTCGACTGCCCGGTTCACGCTGATCGTCAACCAGTGGAACGCAGCGGGCACGAAAATCTGCCACACGGACTCGTCGACGAGCAGTGTCACCAAGACGGTCCCGTACTGGGTGCACCACGTCGTGGTGCCGCTGTACACCCCGCATTTCGCGGTGTCGACAGCACCGGGCTGCGCCCCGGTCTTCAACGCCTACGTGCGGGTGGACTGGCTGCGCGGCCAGACCGGCGCGGTGCAGGGCACGGCGGTCGGCCTACCCGACCGGCGCGGTTCCGCCTCGACGCATCGATCGGCGATGAGCCACCTCTACATCGTTCCGGCGTGACCCGACCCCCGGCGTACACGGCTTGATGAGGCGCCGGCCTGCCCCTCGCCGGTCCGGACCTGCGGATCGCTGATCTCTTCCTTCAGCTGTAATTGGGTACCGAAGTTCGTGGCCGCTGTGCCTTTCATGACCACAGCTCGAACGGTTCGTCGATTTCCTGCCCATCGAGGAAGGCGCCGAGCAGTGCGGGCAACTGGCCGGGGTAGAAGCGTTCGCCGCTGGTGAGGACCTCTGGCACCGGCCACCAGCGGTAGCCGAAGTAGTCCTCCTTCTCGTAGTCCAGGCGCTGTGACTCGTCGATGTCTGACGCGGGCGTGAACAGGTGCACCGTCGCGATCACCTCGTCTTGCAGGCGCCGCGTCCGCCGATGCCGGAACGAAGCCCGCCGCCGCCATGCCGGCGGCCCGATCTGCGAGTGCGCGACAACGATTCCGGTCTCCTCGCGAAGTTCCCTGACCGCGGCGTCACGGTAGGTTTCGGCGGGCTCTATGCCGCCGCCCGGCAGTTCCCACCACGTCCCCAAATCGGGCTGGCCGGGGTCGCGGGTGTGGAACAGCAGCAGCCTGCCGGCGATGTCCAGCACGACCAGCCGCACCACGCTGCGTTCGATGACGGGCAGGCCGTCATCGGGTAGTGGCACGGGACGACCGCCGTCCGCGTCCATGATCAGGCCGCCTCCGGCTGAGGATCTTGTGGCCGTTCGGCGAGACCGCCGCCGGTGAAGGGCGCTCCGGCGCGGACCAGGGCGACCAGATGGGGTGCGTTCACGGCGCGCCGGCGAGCCTGGGCGGATTCGATGAGCTTGAAGTCATCAACGGCGACCCGCCGAGCCAGAACACCGACCGGCAAGCAATCACCGCTTGACCTGCGGATGACGCGGCGGCGACTCATACAACACACGCGTGGACGTGACCGTGAAAACCAGCCCTCAGGGCCACTGACCTGCGAATGCGACTGCCCTCCGGTGACGCCTATCGACCCTTGTTCTCCTGGCTGGTTGCACGTTAATTGCACGCCGCGGAGGTGTCCACCTGAGCGTTCGGAACACTGAACGAGGTTTCGGGCTACCTCGCAGCGAGACTCCGGCGGAGCACCCGCCAGGTCGTTGCCTTTGAAATGCCAACCTGAAGCCGCGTCGGGGCGTCCTCACCTGTGAGCGCCGGCGATGCGGCGCGAGAGCCCGTTTGGAGGGGTTCTCATGAGGCGACGGGCCGTTCTCTGGTCATTGCTCATGGCGGCGCTCGCCGGGGGCCCCTGGTGATGGCCGACTTCTTGATAGCGACGATGATGATCCTCACGGTGATCTTCGTGATCGTGCCGGTGGGGCCCGTCTACCGGTTCGTCGCCGGTAGTTCGTTCAAGCGGCCAGGCCGGCGTCTGGCTGCGGCTCGCGGGAACGTCGACGCGATGCGTGCCCTGGGCTTCGATCTCATCATTGCGGATCGGTTGGACAAGGCCGAGCCGTGGCTTCGCCGCGCCGCCGATCTCGGGGACATCACGGCGATGGTCTACCTCGGTGGGCTGCTCGATGAGCTAGGAGAGGGCCAGGAGGCGGAACACTGGCTCCGACTGTCCGCTCAGGCCGGGAACACCACCGCGATGTACGGGCTCGGGTTTCGGCTCGCCAAGGAGGGGCGGGCCGAGGAGGCCGAGCCCTGGCTTCGTCGCGCGGCTGAGGCCGGCGAAACCTTCTCGATCAGCACCCTCGGCGTCGTTCTCCTCGCGCTGGACCGAGACGAGGAGGCCGAGCAGTGGTTTCGCCGTGCCGCACGGACCGACGACCCTGACCTCATTCCCGCCCTCGCTCACGAGTTGTATGAGTCTGGTCATGCCGCGCGGGTCGAGGGACGTCTCCGCCGTGAGGCCGAGGACGGCGATGCGGAGGCGATGGCCGTCCTCGGCGCACTGCTGGCGCAGTGGGACCGCGGGCCGGAGGCGGAGTCGTGGCTTCGCCGCGCCGTCGACGCGGGCCACGCTGCAGCGGCGTTCGACCTGGCCGTCCTCCTCGACGAGTCGGACCGGCAAACGGAGGCCCAAGAGTGGTACCGCCATTTCGCCGAGAACAGCGATCAGGCGATGCCCTGACCGTGACCGGACAACGCACCGGCTTACCGCCACCCGGCGATCGGGTCGGCGTTGATTTGTCTGTGGACCCGCCCGGAAGGAAACAGGAGCTGGGAGACCGACTTAATCGGTGGGGTTCACCAGCGTGACGATCGTGTTCGGGGGCGGCTCGCGGGTGACGCCGTACCAATAGAAGGCCTCAAGGCTGTGCTCGCTACCGTGCTCCAGGCGCTTGGCGACTTTGCCGTGGGGGTATCCCACGAGCCCGTTGGCCAGTTCAAGGCGCGCATGGTTCTGTTCCGTGCAGTAGGTCCAGCGTCCTCCGCTGCTGCGGAGCATGAGTTCACCGAGATATGCCCCCACGGCCAGTGCCACACTTTCTTTGACCTCCGTCGGGGGAAGGCCGGCGATGAACTCGTCACAGTACTTGTCGAGCTGATCGACGTGTTCGGGGGGTTCCAGTCGAAGACGTAACCGTCCGCTCGTGTGTTCTCGACGAAAGTGTCCGCCAGTCGCTGCATGAAGGCGGCTGTCTCGGCGTCCGTGGGGACCGGTGATGCGCTGCGATCCCGCCGCTTACGACGTCTCAACATACGTCCACCCTCGATGTGGAATCTTCCCGTCCGTCGTCGTCCCCCCTTAGGGGAGCCGGCGAGGTTGAGTTCCCAACCGGCGATACATCAGGACCTCGATGTGAGCTGTGAAAGGCCGGAACGTAGCTGTGCCGTTGTTGGCCTGTCCTTTGGATCTTTCGCGAGCAAGCTGATGAGCAGCCGACCCAGTGGAGATCCTGCGCGTTGCGGGGTACGCGGTGGGTCGGTCAGGACGGCGGCCATTACCGCTGTCGGGCTCGGTCCACCGAACGCGGGCCGCCCTTCGGCAGCGTAGAAGAGCGTGGCTCCAAGTCCCCACAGGTCGATGGCGGGTGAGCTCTCCAGCCCTCGGATCTGCTCTGGGGCCATGTAGGCAGGGGTACCGATGATGGCGCCCGCCTCGGTAAGCGTTGGGTCACCCTCGAACCTGGCAATGCCGAAGTCGGCGAGTTTTATCGATCCGTCTCCCCGTACAAGGACATTCGCGGGCTTAACGTCGCGGTGAATGATTCCGAGTTCATGCGCTTCGGTCAGCACATCGAGCATGTCAAGGCCGATTTCGGCAACCCGTGCGTGAGGCAGCGGCCCCTCGCGCTCCACGGTCTTGGCCAGCGTCACCGCTTTGACCAGTTCCATCACGATGAGCACCGAGTCCTGATCCACGAGGACATCGTGAACGGTCACCGCATTCTTGTGGTCGAGCTGCGCGGCGGCCCGCGCCTCGCGGAGCATGCGAGCTCGCATGGCTCCTCTCGCGTCGGCAGAGAGCCCAGTGGGCGGGAGAAGCTGTTTGATCGCCACATGCCGACCCAGCACGGTGTCCCTCGCGCGCCAGACCACACCCATGCCGCCACGGCCGAGTTCTTCCAACGGCATGAACCGGCCCGCCGACAAAGTGATGGCCCCAGGCTCGTGCCCGCTCGCGGGCAGAGGCGGTGCCGAGCGAGGCTGCGCAGCGGCGGCCATCGGAGCCTTCATCGAAGGAACCGCAGCCCTGGGATGCTGTGCTACCCGTCGGCGTTGTTGCCCCCTTCGGATCGAGGCCCGCCATAGGAAGAAAACAACGACTAGAGCCGCAATCGGGATGATAATAGAGGCCATGGACTCAGACGGTCCTGCCTGCATGGCTAAGAACCCTCCCAGGCCCGGCATAATTGAGAAGACATTATCAAAGGTCATCCCGCCTCTGTTGGGTGATCCCCGTGTCCTCCTTGAGGCTCCTGCGCTCGCCACGCATCGAGGTATTCACCTGGGGAGTCTGGGTCTCGCTCAGCGAGAAGAACTTCATCCGCGCCTCACAGCTGTGGAACGTCTCCGGCCGGGAGAGCGAGCCGCCTTACTTCGGATGGCTTTCGACCGAGTTGCCGCTCTACTCACCGACCACGATCGAATTGAAGACCAATCTGCACACCCGCCCGGTCGGTCAACGTCCGGCAGTAGAGCTGGAGCCCACAGCACACCCGTTGGCCGTCGAGCAACGTAACGGCATCACCCACGCGAGAGTTCAGGAGATCGCTGAGATCCTTCTCCACCCTGGGCAATCTCCGCGGTAACCGTTGCAGGGCGACCGCCGTTGACCCCGGCAACACCGGGACCCGGTGAAGTACCGGGCTCAACCCAGCGACCGTCTAAGTATGAACGCACGCCGCGAGGTGCTGTCGCCTGGCAGCATCGCCGGGTGTTCGACTTCGGGATCGCCGGCTACCGACCGGCATGGTTGACGGGCCGTTCGGCCGTCGCCGCTGCGCATGGGCGGAGACTGGCCATGCTCAAAGGGCGGAGACTGACTGAGACCTTCGTGGTGTGGGACCTGGAGGACGATGCGTGGTTCTCCGACGGGCTGGTCTTGCTGGCCTTTGAGGGCGAGCAGGTCGAGATCGTGCACCAGAAGTTCAACGAACTCTCGATCACCTGGAACACGGTCGATCCCGGTCAGCCACTGGATTGGGGCGGGCAAGGATTCCGGCTGGCGTGGCGGCCGGACGTGCCTGGCGAGCTGGCGAGGCTGAGCGGGCAGCGACTGCAGGCCGTGGAGCTGCTCGAATGGACGAGCGAGGACATGGCGCGAGGGATGGTGGCTGTCGGTTTCGTCTTCCCGGACAGCCAGGTGACCATCTACAACGCCCTGGACGAGAACGGTATGGAGTTCGGGCTCCCTGATCGCCGGTACACGCCACGCGCTCAAGTGCTAGTGCCGTATCAGTCAACGTTTGCCTCGTTGGGGAGAGGGTTGGCTGATCCTCGCTGGGGCGAGCGACTCCCCACTTCTGGTGGGGCGGGCCACGGCCGGCCATGGGACCCCATATGCGGTGCCGTGATGGGGGGACCGTCTGGGGTCACGCCGGGACGGTCCGGCACCGGGGAGGTGCCGTCCGGCTCGACGGTGCGTGATCACCACCGGAAACATGTTGGTGGTGATGGTGCCGCCCGGTCCATGCCGGGCGATGTTGGCGCCGCCGACCAGGTCGCGGTGCCCGTTGAACCCGCAACGGATGCAGGTGAAGTTCCGGCTTTTGGGTTTGGGAACCCGCTGGTGGCATGCTGGGCAGGTCGAGGAGGTGCCCCGCTCATCTACCAGCATCAGGCCGATTCCGGCTTGTTCGGCCTTGTCGGTCAGGCATCGGATCAGGTGCCCGATCCGCCAGGCCTGGACTCGTTGGTTGTGCCGCCGTCCCGCTTTGAGGGTCAGGACGCCACGTGGGTCTCCGACCACGAGTGTGCCGATCCGGCGTGCGACGGCCCAGTCGACGACGGTTTTGGCGGCCTCGTGCTGGGCTTGACGAACCCGCCGCCGGTGACGCGCTTCGGCCTTCCGCTGCCGAGCCCGGTACTTCCGCCACCGTCGCGACCCGGCCTGGCCTGGTTTCGGTGCCTTCCGTGCCATCGCGCGCCGCCGGTGTTTGGTGTCACGCAGGTGCAGGTGGGTTTCGGCGCGGATCGCCCGCCCCGACACCACCAGCCCCTCCCCATCCGGGCCCGCCACCGCGAACGGGTGGATCACTCCCGGGTCGACTCCCGCCACGCGGTGTGGGTCCGGTTCCTGGCCCGGCGGATAGGCGGTGATGAGGACTTCGGCGGTGACATCGACGAACAACCGGCCGGCCTCAGTCACCAACGTCACCGACCGCACCTGCCCCGCCTCGTAGGGGACCGGCCGGTCCAACCGCACCCACAACGGCGCACTCCCACGACCGACCGGAAGCCGTAACCGCTGGCCGTCGAGGGTGAATGTGCCGTGGTAGTAACGCACCGGCATCAACCGGCGTTTCCGCCGCGGGTACCGCGCCGCCGTCTCGCCGTTTTTGCGGCGTTTGGCGGTGGCGAACCAGGCGTCGCTGTAGCGCCGCAGCACCGACCGCGCCCCGACCGAGTCCAACTCCCCGAACGTGCCCGGACCCGCCGCCGACAACTCCCGGCACAACGCCTGATAACCCACAATCGCCGACAGCCCACGTTGCCGCCGCCACCGGTTCATGTCCAGCACACACGCCCACACATCCCCTGCCGAGACCAGCAACGCGAAACACCGGCGCCGCTGCCCGGCCGAGACCCGCAGACCGACGCGGGCGGTCCGCATGACCACCCGCCCACCTTCATCACGTCGAGGCACCAGGCGATTACAACAGGTGCCTACGACAAAACCCGGCCTCCCAGCCAGCCCACCGCACAGACTCAAGACGCACCTGCCGACTCGCGCACCGACAGGGCAAACGTTGCCTGCTACGGCACTAGCTCGCCATCGTGGCCCGCCCGATCGGCGGGACCGGAGGGACCAGCGCCCACGCCAAGGACGTGTACGGACCGGCTTGGGAGTCGCTCCGCTGACCGTCGCTCCCCTACCTACGCGAAGGTGCCCATCTCCGCCGGTCTCAGTGTCGAGTGGGTAACCTGCGCATCCATCACTCTCTGAGGGAGGGCACCTCGCAATGTTCAGGCGCCGGCAGAGGCGACCCGATGCTCCTGTCCCTTCTGCACGCCGAACGGCTCCGGCGGTGGATCAACGAAGTGGCGTTGCCGGTTACTCCCGAACACCCAGGCCGGGTACGGATGACGACATGCGCCGTACGCGGCTGGGCGCTTCAACGAATGCGCTGATGCCAATCCGCCAGAAGCGGTGTCACGGCCCGTAGGTCCCCGCTGTCCACCGTCGTCGAGGCCCTGTCACGCGCCTGTTGGTCCGCGTTGAAGGCGACGCTGAGACCGACTTCGTCGAACAGCGGCAGATCCGACCGGCTGTCACCGATGGCGGCGCACTGGGACGGACCGAAGCCGAGATTCTCCGCGTAGCGCAGCGCGAAGTCGCGTTTATCGAACTCATCGAAGGTGGCCCGCACTCGGCCGGTGAAGGACCCGTTGAGGATTTCCAGCTCAGGTCCGCAGTAGGCGGCGAACCCGAACCTCTTCCCGAGATGCTTCCCGATCGGCTGCCAGGCCAGGGTGGCCAGTACCGGCAGCAGACGATGAGCACGGCACCACTGGACCGTCTCCGCGATTCCGTCGACGAGCGGCAGCTGAGTCAGCCAGTCGTCGATCTCCCGTTCGGTGCGGTCCGCCCATGCGAGGGCGTCCACCGCCGCGATCTCGGGGTTGGTCAATTGACCGGCCGCGTAGGCTGCCTCGGCCTTAGCCATCTCCTCCTCCGTGCCCAGATATCGGGCTACGTGGACAGCGGATCCGGGGGCCGGTACGAGGGTGCCGTCAATGTCGACGAAGACTATGCCGGCCCATGCCGACGGGTCGGAAACAACTCTCCACCCGTCGCGGTTTTCCCTCACAACCCGCTCCTCCTCGTCGTGCGGACAACTCTGCCGAAGGGTGCCGCAACGCTGCTCCGAACCTGCCGCCTCACAATCCCATACCGTGTGAGCAGGGACCGGCCATGGTGATCAAACTGGTAGGACGCCCGTCCGCCGAGACGCTGTTGGACTGCGTGGGGTATTGGCGGGGGCCTTGCTGCGATGGCGCTGCCGGCGGCAGCCGGACAGCGGGAGGAGGCCCTGCCGGCGTCGGTGGCCAACCGCTCCCACGCCGAGCTCCGAAGCCGGTCGGGTACCGGACCGAGTGGGTCCTGTGTCCACATGAACCGAGGCAGCCATGCCCGCTCCCACGGTCTCGCCGAGGACCACCGAACCCACATCGAATAGCAAGCCCCTTAGCGGAGAGGCCCGTCACACCATCGGAACGGGCCTTTGACCATCGTGGTCGCCGGGTCCGGAAGCGCCAGCCGGTCATGAGGACTCGGCTGGCGATCTCGTGATTCCGCCCCTGGCCGCCGGCCTAATGTCCGGCCAGCTCAGCTACGACCGGAGCGAGCACGTCGGCGAAGTCGGCGCCGAAGACGAAGTAGGAGAAGCCGATCTCCTCCCGTCGCCGCTGGATCTCCTCGGCGGCCGCGGCGGGGTCATCCGGAAGTACCGCCAGCGAGTCCGCCGCGCGAAGCGCAGCGGGATCGGTGTCGGGGGACGCCATGAACGGCGCGACGGTGTCGCCGATCACCGCCACGTGCTGCGCGAGTTCGACGTCTCGGATGGCGCGGAAGTCGCGTACCAGCCGCGTGGTCTCGGCCCGATCGTCTCCCGGCATGAGCGCGAAGGTGACTGTGTCCGCGAGGTCGGCCGCCAGTGCCTGGGCCTTCGGCCCGCGTACGGCCATCACCACCGGCGTGTGCAGGTCGGGACCGTCGAGATCACGCAGGGCCGCCACGGTCTCGCGGACCGGGGCCAGCCGCTCGCTCGGTGGTAGGACGGGCATCCCCAGTTCGCGAAGTTCGTCTTCAATGCCGGGCCTGCCGGTGCCGATGCCCATCTCGAAGCGACCGTCGGTGAGCACCGAGAGCGAGTGCGCCTCCCACGCGGTGCTCCAAGCCGGGCGCAGCGGGGAGGCATACACCCAAGTGCCGACCCGCAGGTCGGCAAGGGTCGCCGCGACGGCCAGCGTGGGGCCGGGCGCCGGCTGCCATTGCGGGACGTCGGGCATCAGCAGCGTGGAGTAGCCGCTGTCAGCGATACGGCGAACCCGGTCTCGCCACGTCGGCAGGTCAGTTGTGAGCGGGGCAACGACCCCGAATCGGAATGGCCTGGGTCCGCCGGTCGTCGTCGAATCGGTCATCGTTCCTGTCCTCGTCAGTAGGGGGAATGGGGTGCCGGTCCTGCAGGTCATGCGCCACGAGGTCGTTCTCCGGCAGCCGGAGGATCAGAGCGCCGCTGCCCTGCACCTGCACCCGCCGTCGATCTCTTGATCGCGATCCTCTCTCCTCGAGCGCCCCGTGTGAGCGGCCTTACCCCTGCCACGAACGCCGCCGCCCCGATCCGACACCGCCTTCCGAGAATTCCTACGCCGCCTTGATCTCGGATCGCTGGTAACCGGCTACCGGAGCCTCCTTGGCAGAACGGGCGCGGGCTCGGTTGGTGGCTTGTCCGTCGTTCGGTGGACATGGGAATGACCGGATCACCGATCGCGTGAGGTGCCCGCTGCCGCGAAGCTGACGGTATGGGCGATCACGAGGCGTTCTGGGATACGTGCTCTGCACGGCGTGACCGCTGCCGGGACGAGGCCACGCTCACATTGTCCAGCGTCAAGAAGGCACTGCAGTACCGCGACGGCGGAGGCCCGGTGCCGTACCACCACCCCGGCGACCACCAGCAATGACCTGTGTACGGGGCGTTCGCGCGCTCACCTGGGCGCACGACGATCACCCGGCGGGTGGCAGGCGGGATGGCCTGTACCCCGAACTCGGACTGAAGGGCAGTATTGATGCACGCAAAAGACGCTGAACTGGCCGCAGCTTTGACCGAGCAGCTCAGCGACGAAAAGATCGTCGCGGCTGCGTACGCCAGAATCGACACCGCGCTCAGCCCCGCGCGGATGCTTTCGCCGCTCGGTAACTACCTGATCGCCAGGCCGGCCGCTCGCGCGGCGGCGAAGAAGATGACTGAACAGACCGACATTCCGCTCGATGCCGCCGTCGTCTTCGGTGTCAGCGACAGTGCCCTGCACGTGTGGGCTGCCGACCCGATGCTCAATCGGGTCGGCGAGCACCTCGGCCAGATTCCGCTGGAGCGCATCACGTCCATCAAGGTCGAGGGCGGCAAGAGCTGGCAGCCGGTCACGATCAGCATGGCCGACGGAAAGAGCGTCGAGCTCGAGGGCCGGGGCTCCATCCACGCGGTCGCGGCCGAGTTCGACAAGCGCAAAGCCGGATAACCCGGCCTTGCGGCTCCAGCATGTGAACGTCGGCTCTGAGGTCGTTCGTCTGGGTGGCTCCCGGAGCCATGCCCAGAATGACAGTGGGCGCGGTGAGCCGAAGGGAACGCGGATCTTGCCCGTCGCGGCCTGACCCGCTGAGCTCCGTGATCACGAACGAACCCTGGCCGCAGTAGGTTCGGCTAAAGATGTGGGAGGCCAGGAAGCCGGATGGATAAGTGAGAGTTGTCCGAAGGACTTCCCCCGGGAAGATCGGCTGGCAGCCTGTGGGTCTCACGGGATTGCCTGCCGGACGTCTATGCCCGATGGAGGTCCTTCCTCGGCGACTCGGCACTGGAACCGTTGCTGCTTCGAGGGTTTCAGCCTCCAGCCACCGTCCGGCAGCACATCAACATCCCGCCGGAGTTCCTCAAGCGGAACCTCGGCCGGCCGGCCGTGGCACTCCGGTGAGCTAAAGGAGCCGGCCGCCCCCTCCCTGATCGACCAAGTGGACCCGGCCACGCTCCTAAAGCAGAGGTGGCGGCAAAAGTTCGGACGCCGAGGCTGGCGCGGCCTCGCACCGGCCGAGCCCGCGGGTCCAGATCCCGCTCAGTTCGCCGCCCAAATCGACCCCACCACGCTATTGAAGGGCGATGACGCTTTCCTCGGATTGGTCCCCGCCACGGACAGCGCGGCGGCACTGGCGCTCAGCGGCTGGATCTCACGGCAGGGCGAAATCCACGAAGACGCCGCGCTGCTGCGGTCCTGGCAGCAGCGCTTCGGCGTACGGCTGTGCGCGCTGCGAATCGATAGCCTGACAGTCTCGGTGGCCTGGCCGCCCAGGTCTTGGGAAACCGCCCGGCTACTGGCGGCCGAACACCTGGCCTACAACGAGGCGACCGACGCTGACCAACTTGACGCCTACGCGGCGGAACTTGTCGGCGCTCCCACCTGGGAGTTCTGGTGGGATTAAGTGACACGATCGGGGACCACCGGCCGGCTGGGCGCCACTGCATCCTCGCCCTTTTCTCTTCTGCCGTCGGCGCGCACGGCGTGCGTCACTGAAGTCGCATCTGCGCTATCGGCTTGGGAAGTCGGCGCCGTCGATCGCCGATCACCTGCGGTACCGCTGGCCTGTGGGTTCTCAACGTTCTCCCCGTTAGCGACCGGCCGGGCTCTGTTCGGGTCGTGACCCGGTGGCTCCGAACGCGGCTCCCACGACCAACATCTTGACGGTTCCTAAGGACTACGACCGTGTGGCGTCGGCTGTCGTCGTTGTCGTCACCGCTGTCGTCAGGCAGAGTCAGACACGGGGACGGCTTGTCCGTCGAGGTCCGCACACGTTGTGCTCATTGTGAGGCGCCACGGGGCGCGAACGAGTTGTTGAAGCTCTGACCTGAGTGGACGAGTTGTCGAGCCGCATCTAGCCGCGCCGCCTCGTAGCGGCGAAGTGCATAGGAAATGCTGCCCGGATCCCCGTTGCCGCCGAGTGCGTCGGCAAGGGCGAGGGCGTCTTGCGCGGATGCGTCGAAGCCGCTGCCGGTCATCGGCGAGGACAAATGGGCAGCGTCGCCGACAAGACACACACGCCCGGAGACGAGTCGGTGCGGCAGGTACTCGCCGATCGGCGTGCCGATCACCGCGCGTCGAGAGATGCAGTCGACGATGGCTTCCCGCCACGGGTTGGGCCAGATTTCCCGTGCCTCGTCGGCAAGTTCGTCGAAGGTCGTGTCGGGGACGTCAGCCGCTCGAAGCGTGCGCTGGACAACATCGTCGGTCACGACTCCGCGGGCGCGCAGGAGGTCGTTGCGACCGGAGTCATACCATCCCCAGCCGATTCGCCGCTTACCTTGCGCGACTGACCCGTCCGCTCCTGGCAAATAGTAGGCGTTGAGGCAGTAGTCCCGTTCGTAGAGGATCGCGAGGTCCGATGGCCACGGCCGGGCCCGGATCTCGCATTCGTCGACCAGGCCGAGCCAGATCACGTATCCGGAGAAGGTCGCGTCGGGCGCCTCAGGGACGGCATGGCGACGTACGACGCTCGCGTGACCGTCGGCGCCGACGACGAGATCCGCGCGCACGAACTCGCCGTCGTCGGTGACGACCCACGCCGATCGCTCGTCCTGGCCCACATCGGTCACGCGCACCGGCGACCGAAGAGAGATGCCGGGATCGGCCTGTGCGGCGGAGCTGAGGCCGGCGTGCACGTCGGCCCAAGCCTGGGCGCCCGACGGGATGACGTCTTTCCCCTGGCGCGGGCGCCGGCCCGTCAGGCGCTCCAGCAGCCCATCGCTCACTGGCAGGGCGGCGCCCGTCCGAACCTTCCGGGTCGAGCGTTCCAGCATCGTCACCCGCAGCCCGATGCGCGACAAGGTCAGTGCGCTCATCAGGCCGGCCAGCGAGGCTCCGACGACGATGGCGGAACCGCGTGTCCCTGGCTGATGGTCTTTTGTCACGTGTTGGTCTCCTGGAGCTGGCGGTAGGGCTGTGGGTCGTCGGCCAATGGCCACCTTGCCGAGGGGTGCGCTCGGTGATGGGCGGGTTACCGTGTTCCCGCGCGCACTTCGTCGGCTTCGGTGTCGTGGGATGGGCGCAAGGCCCACGCGGTCAGAATCGCTCCGAGGAGTGCGAGCACGCCCAGGCCGATGACGACCACGTGCAGTGCGTCGGCGAACGCCTGTCCGGTGGTCACCGGCACCTGCTGGCCTTGCACCGCTGCGACCGCTTGCGTGGTCGAGGTGCGGGCGGCGGTGACCGAGATGAGCACCGCGGCGGTGGCCGCCACCGCGAGCGACTCGCCGGTGATCCGCATCGTGTTGAACATTCCAGCCGCCGATCCGGCCTTGTCGACAGGGACCGTGCTGACGGCGGCGTTGTCCATCACCGAGAAGGCCATACCGACGCCAACGCCGAAGAGCAGGAGCGGCAGTGCGGACACCCACGTCGAGGTGCCGCGGTCCATCACGACGAGCCCGGAACTTCCCGCGGCGATCAGGACCGGACCTGCGACCAGCAAGGTCCGCATGGACCAACGGGACGTCAGCCATCGGGCCGCCAACGGCACCAGCAGTACGGGGATCTCGAGTGGTGTCAGCTCGACTGCGGCGCGCCACGGGCTGGCGCCGCCGCTCTGCAGGAACACGGGAAGGAAGACGTTCAACGCGGCCAAGCCGAACGTCACCGAGAACGGCATGCACATCAGCGCGGTGAACGCGCGACGACGGAACAAGCGGACGTCGAACATCGGATGGCTGCTGCGGAGCTCGACCGCGACGAATGCGCCGAGTAGCACGATCGTGCCGGCGAATGCCGCGACGGTCCATGGGTCCAGCCAGCCGGCGGTTCCGCTGTTGACGAAACCCAGGGACAGCAGCAGCAGCGCGCCGCCGAAGCAGGCCATGCCGGGCAGGTCTGGGCGAGGCGTGGACGGGTCGCTCGACTCCTGGGCGTACCGGGAGGCGACGAAGGCTACGGCGGCTCCGAGTGCGATCACCACGAAGATCGACCGCCATCCCAGTGGAGCGAGCGCGCCGGCGACAAGAGGACCGGCGGCGGTGCCGCCACCGAAACTGGCGCCGAGCAACCCGAACACGCGAACTCGCCGCGCGCCCGAGGTGGCGTGCGCCAGCACAGCCGAGCCGGCGGAGACTGTGGCACCGGCGGCCAGGCCCTGGACGCCTCGCAGCACGTCGATGGCCAGGACATTGGACGAGACCGCGATCAGCGCCATCGCCAGACCGAACGTCGCGATGCCGATACGGAACACGAGCCGCCGCCCGAAGCGGTCCGCCAGGCTACCGGTGGCGAGCACGGTCGCGGCGAAGATCGCGTTGTAGGAGTTCTGCACCCACTGGGTGCCGGCCGATGAAGCGTTCAGGCCGGCCGCCATGTCAGGCAGGACGATCGCCGGTCCCGTCACGGCGAACGGCAGGAAAAAGGAAGCGAGAAGGACCGCGCCGATCGACGCTCGAGTCGCGGTCGCCGAGATCGTCGGCGCGGGTGGAGCGGAAAGCATGTTTCCAGGTTGGAAGATCCGCGAACATCTATTCAGGGCCGGTACGTGCCACGGATCGCCCGACCTGGGCACTGGTGAGCCTGGGCACTCGCAGGACTACCCAATATCGAGCTCTCGGCAGCAGACTGATGAAATGACCGCGACGAAGCCCGGCGACTGGAAGTCCGAACTCGGGGAGTTCCTGCAAGCCCGAAGGGCTGCCGTGACGCCGGCCTCGGTGGGACTACCGGACGCCGGCCGCCGCCGCGTGCCAGGGCTGCGCCGCGAGGAACTGGCCGCCCTCGTCGGCGTGTCGACGGACTACTACGTGCGCCTCGAACAGGGCCGCGGTGGCCGCCCCACCGAATCCCTGCTCGATTCCATCGCCCGTGTTCTCCTGCTCGACGACACTCAACGGGCCCACCTTTACGACCTCGCACGTCCCCGGCCCCGCCCTGCCCGGCGCCCGGTCAAGGAGCGCATGCCCGACTCGACGCGCCAGTTCCTGGAGACCCTCACCGTGCCGGCGCTCGTCATGACCCGCACGATGCAGGTGATCGGCTGGAACCCACTCGCGTGTGCCGTCTTCACCGACTACGGAGCCCTGCCCGAAGCCCAACGGAACTCTGCGTGGCTACTGTTCGTCGACGAAGAGACCGCGGCCCGGCACCGCGATTGGGAGGCGTCGGCACGCGGCACCGTCGGCATCCTGAGAAAGACCGCGGGCGAAGACCCAGGCAACCCTCGACTGGCCGCGCTGGTCGGAGAACTGGCCGTCCGAAGCGAGACGTTCCGACGGCTCTGGGCCGAGCACCACGTCTTCGAGAAGACCACCGGGGTCAACCTCATGCGGCATCCCGACGTCGGTGACATCGACCTCTCCTACATCGCCTGGACCACGCCGGGTGCGCCGGACCAGATGCTGGTCACCTACATGGCCGAGCCAGGATCGAAATCCGCGGACGCCCTACGGATCCTCGGCTCGATGACCGCCTCCTACCGTAGGGCCGGCGGCGGCGACGTCCATCCCCGACAACCCGCGCAGTCGGAGAACCAAGCGCGCGAATAGCGACCCACCACGCTAATGCGTCCGGGCTGCGCCACTGGACACCCAAGGGCTACCTCAACCAAGAGCCGCAGCCTGAACAAGCTCCCCACAGGCCACTGGCATGGACCGCCCACGCAAATAGCTCGGCCGCCTGCAGGCGGCCGAGCTATTTGCGTCACCGTAGGAGAATGACTTTCGTCGGTACATCTGGTGAGCGGGGCTGCCGTCCGATGGCCGTAGGCCACCCGTCAGGGCGAGCATGCGAGTCAGCCGGCCGGGCACCATGGTCAGATGCATCCCGGAATCCCCCAGAACGCTGGCCCGCACCATTCCGCTCCGTCGTATGCCGTGATCGTGGAGGAAAAGAAGCGCCGCAACGGGGCGTGGCACATCTCGCTGATACAACCGGTTGGCGGCGACCTGGCCGAGGCGAGGGCCACCGGCCAGAACATCGCCTTCCAGCACCAGCCCGAGGCCGTCGGGCACAAGGTGGGGCGCAGGGACGTGTACCAGTTGGGCGAGGACTCCTGGCTGATCACCTATGACGCGCCATGGCGGTTGGGGTCCACCGGGCACTTCCGGGTCAGCGTCGCCCGCTATATCGGCTCCATAGACTGAGCCCTCCGGCGTGAGAGCCATAGCAGGCCTTACGGTCGCTATCAGCGGGTCCGTTGTCGTCAAAAGGGCCTACCCCGTAGACGGGATAGACCCTTGACCTGCGCAGTCGGAGGGATTCGAACCCCAACCTTCTGATCCGTGGCCGACGGTGGCGCACGATGGATGTGCCACGACCATGGGCGGACGCCTGGTGGCTGCGGTCGTGCGCCGTGGGTTGTCATCGTTGTCGTCAGACACGGCGGCCCCCCGCCACTCCTTGTTCTCTGGAAGTAGGACGAACCTCAACCGACGGGAGTTGTCCCCTCGCCGCAGCGACCCCTGCTCAGCGGTCGTCCTCCTCGGCCCCCGGATGTCCGGCGGCGCCTGTAGTGCGTCTCCACCAGATGTCGCTCGTGCAGGTGCTAGGGCACCAGATCAGGACGGTGCCGCCGGACGATGTCTGACATCGCGGTGAAGGCCAGAGTCGATGGCTGGAGGGCCCGGCGACAGGTCGGGCCGTGAGGCGAGGACAACACGTTGACCAACACCGGGGCGGCCGACGCGGTTCGGCTGACAGACGTCCGCAAGGTCTATGGCAGGCGCGAGAACCAGGTGGTGGCGCTCGATGGCGTCACGACGCAGTTCGGGCGAGGGACCTTCACCGCGATCATGGGGCCGTCCGGCTCCGGCAAGAGCACGTTGCTGCAGTGCGCGGCCGGGCTCGATCAACCGACGTCGGGATCTGTTCGTCTGGAGGATCGCGAGATCGGCGAGATGAACGAGACCGAACTGACCCGGCTGCGGCGTGACCGGATCGGCTTCGTGTTCCAGGCGTTCAACCTTCTGCCTGTGCTGACGGTGCGCCAGAACGTCACGTTGCCGCTGCGGCTCGCGGGGCTGAGGCCGGACCGGCGCAAGGTCGCCACGGTGCTGGACCGGGTCGGACTGGGGCAGCGGCACCATCACCGTCCGGCCGAGCTCTCCGGCGGACAGCAGCAACGCGTTGCCATCGCGCGGGCGTTGATCAGCGATCCCGCCGTCATCTTCGCCGACGAGCCCACCGGAGCGCTCGACACCAGGACCGCACGAGATGTGCTCGCGCTGTTGCGGGACTCGGTGCGCTCATCCGGACAGACGATCGTGATGGTGACGCACGACCCGGTCGCGGCCTCGTACGCCGATCGCGTCCTGTTCCTCGCCGACGGCCGCCTGGCCGGCGAGCTCCACGCACCGACTGCCGAGTCGGTCGCCGAGCGGATGACCCATCTGGGTGCCTTCGTCGACGAACTCTCCGCGCCGGGAAAGGGGCGGATCTGATGCTGCGGCTCGCCCTGCGCACACTCTGGTTCCGTGCGAGTGTGTTCGTCGCATCGCTGCTGGTGATGCTCTCCGCGGCTGCCATCATGATGGCCTGCGGCGGCCTCATCGAGACCGGGATCCGCACCGCCGTCCCACCACGGCAACTCACGTCCGCGGACATCGTCGTCGCCGGCGATCAGGAGTACCACGACTCGGGCGGCGACCCCGACGAACCGCCGATCCTGCCCGAGCGCGTACGCATCGACGCCCGACTGGAGCAGACAATCGCCGGGCTCGACGGCGTCCGCACGACGAAGAGCTACGTCTTCGAGGGCAAAGCCCCGCCCGGCACGGTCGACGCGATCGGGGTCGAGGCGAAGCCGGGCCAGGACGTGGCGCAGCTGCGAAAGCGGATCGACGCCGTTGTGGGCGACCGGACGGTCACGCTCGTCGGCGACGAGCGTGGACGAGCCGAACTGCGCGAGGCCCAGGCGAGCGGTGTCACTGTGATGGCACTCGCCGGAGTCTTCACCGCGTTCGCGCTTCTCGTGTCGATCTTCGGCGTGGCCTCTATGCTCGGCCTCTCGATCGCGCAGCGCCAGCGAGACATGGCGCTCCTGCGAGCCGTCGGCGCGACACCGCGCCAGGTGCGCCGCCTGATTTTCCGCGAGACGCTGATGCTGTCCGTGGTCGCCACGGCCGTCGCGTACGTCCCGGGTCACCTGCTGGGCCGGTTCCTCTTCGACCGGTTGGCCGACCGGGGGATCGCCGCCCACGGCGTCGCGTTCCATCAGGGGTGGATTCCGACCGTGGCAGCGACGGCGGTCGCGATCGTGGCCGCGCTGGCCGGTGCGCTGCTCGCCGGTAGACGGGCGGCGCGGATCAAGCCGACGCAGGCCCTGGCCGAGGTTGGCGTCGAGGGCCGGTACGCGGGTGCTGGACGGATGATCCTGGGAGTGGTGCTCCTGGCTGGTGCCTTCGCGCTGACGATGGTGACGATCGTCGTGATGAGTGGCCCCCTGACGCCGGCGACAGGCGCACCGGCCGTGATCCTCCTGGGGCTCGGGTTCGCGCTTCTGGCGCCCGGGCTGACCAAGATCACCACGTTCGTCCTCCAGTGGCCCGTCCATGCGCTCGCCGGCGTGATCGGGCAGCTTGCCATCCTCAACGCGCGGGGTCGCAGCAGCCGGATGGCGGCAGTGATGGCGCCGGTCATCTTGCTGACCACGGTGTCGGTCGGGATGGTGTACCTCCAGACGACGAACGACAAGGCCGACCGGCGGGCATTCGCCGACAACCTGGTCGCGGATGCCGTCCTGACCATCCCCGGCGGCGTCGATCCCGATCTGGTCCATCAGATCAACGGCCTGCCGGGCGTCGCCGGCGCCTCGGAGTACGTGAACAGCCTCGGGTTCATCGAGAAGCCGCAGGACCGTTCGCCGATGAACGAGGGCTGGACCCTCCAGGGCGTCACGGCCGAAGGAGCAGGCGCGACCACGCCGGTGAAGATCACCGGGGGTGCCTTCGCCGACCTGCGCGGCGACACGATCGCGATCGAGAGAGCCCATGCCCACCAGCTCGGTGTCGACGTCGGTGACCCGATCACGCTACGTATGGGTGACAACACGGCACTCGACGTACGGGTGGCCGCCCTGTTCTCCGCCCCGGACGGCTACGACACGCTCCTGCTGCCGGCCGACACCTTGGCCGCCCACACCACGGAGGGAGTCGCCACGCGCATCCTGGTGAAGGCGAACAACGACACCTCGACCAAGCAGCTGGTCGGGCAACTGGACGGCGCCGCGGCAGCGGCAGGCGCGACGGTGGGGAGTCGCGACGTCCTGCTCAAGGAGTACGACGACGAGAAGCGCACCGCGAACTTCGCGATCTACATCATGGTGTTGATGATCGCCGGGTATGCGGCCATCACCGTGACCAGCACCCTGGCCTCGAGTGTGACCGCACGACGGCGTGAGTTCGGTCTGCAACGACTGGCCGGTTCGACCCGTACCCAGGTCATGCAGATGGTCGGGTTGGAGGGCGCGCTCGTGGCGCTCAGCGGTGTGGTCATCGGCTCCGCGGCGGCAGCCGTGATCTTGGTGCCGGTCAGCCTCAAACGCCTCGACTCGGTGATGCCTGCGGGCGGACCGTGGATCTTCACCGCGCTGGCGATCTTCACGCTGCTGCTGACCCTCAGCGCTGTTCTACTCCCCGCTTGGCGCGCGACGCACGGGCGTCCCGCTGAGGCCGCACTGGCGGTCGAGTGACCGTGGACACGAGCACCCCTCTCACCCCCCGCGTTCTGACCGACGCGGAACTGGTCTGTGTCGCGATCGCGCAGGTGCTGCTGCGTTGTGATGATGAACGCCGCCGGCTGCGTCTGGCACCAGCCCGGATTGGTCACCTGTTCCCGCGCCTGCCTTGCCAGTCCGAATACAACCGGCACCTGCGCGCTCTGGGCCCGACCATGTCCCAGGTCGCACTAGGCCTGGCCCGCCAGATCCCGACCTGGCATGAGAAGTCGCGGCTGATGGACGGCACAGCGGTGCGGTGTGGCGCCTCACGTGTCACCGTCGACCGCTCGCAGATGGATGAGATCGCCGCCTACGGCCGCGGCACCTCCCACCACGCCTTCTACTGGGGCGCCGAACTCATGCTCATCACCACCGCCGAAGCAGTCGTGACGGCCTTCCGCCTGGCCAACCCCAAAGAACTCGACGAACGCAAACAGGCCCTGCACCTGCTGCACGTTCACCCGATCGCCGATGGCTCCTGCCCGGTGGTGTGCGACAAAGGCTTCGCCGGAGCCGGCATCGAAAAAGCCGCCGCCAAGCTCGGGCATGTGCTGATCCGCCCGCAACGCGACGACGAACCCACCTCAAAGGTGAAGGTGTTCCCCGCCTGGCTGCGCCAACGGATCGAAGCGATCATCGGGACACTGAAGAACCAGCTCGGCTTCGAACGCCACAACGCCCGCACCACCGAAGGCCTATGGGCCCGCCTCAGCCAGCACATCCTCGCCCTCAACACCGCGGTCTGGCACAACTGGCTGATAGACGCCCCCGTCAAACGCTCCCTGATCGCCTACGACTCTCAATGACGTTGTCAAGCCGCAGCGGCGAGTGGGGGCGTGAGTTGGTAGACGCGTCCATCGCGCAGCAGGGCCCACAAGACGTTGACGCGGCGTCTGGCCAGGGCGAGTACGGCCTGGGTATGGCGTTTACCCTCGGCGCGTTCGCGGTCGTAGAAGCGCCGGGAGTCCGGGCAACAGCGGACGCTGATCAGCGCGGAGGTGTAGAACACCCGTTGCAGCGCGCGGTTGTAGCGCTGGGGCCGGTGCAGGTTCCCGTGGACGCGGCCGGAGTCGCGGGGCACGGGTGTGACGCCGGCGAAGCCGGCCAGCTTGTCGGCCGAGCCGAACCGGTCCATGTCACCGCCGGTGGCGGCCAGGAACTCGGCACCGAGCAGGACACCGATGCCCGGCAGGCTGGTGATCACCTCGGCGGAGGGGCGGCGGTGAAACCGGTCCTCGATGAGCTGGTCGATGTCTTTGATCTGCTCGGTGAGGGTGATCACCCCCTCGGCGAGCTGGGCCACCAGACGTGCGGCCATCTGCTCGCCAGGAAGCGCCCTCATCTGGGACTCCGCAGCGGTGACCGCTTTGACGGCCAGTGCGGCGACGCCGCGGATCCTGCGGGCACGCAGCCATTCGGTCAGACCGGCAACACCGATCTCGCGCAGCGAGGCGGGTGTCTGGAAACCGGTCGGCAGCACCAGCGGACCGCGGTTGGTCAGGTCCACGGCACGCTGCAATGCCGGGCAGATGGCCGGCACCTGGTCGTGCAGCCGGTTGACCGCGCGGGTGCGGTCGGCGGCCAGGTCCCGGCGGCGGGCCACCAGCAGCCGCAGCTCGACGATGAGTTCGTCATCGGCGTCCAGCACCGTCAGGTCGCGGCGCATCCGGGCCCGGTCAGCGATGATCAGCGCGTCCTTGGCATCGGTCTTACCCGCCCCCCGATACCCCTCAGCGGCCCGGTTGACGGTCATCCCAGGCACGTAGACAACGTTCGACCACAGCGACGTGATGGTGCTCCCGGCCGATGTCGACGCCGGCCCACGCGCGTTCCAACCCATGCCTCCCACGGTGGTGTGGTTCCGATCCTGCCCACAGACGACCTCGCCGTCAGGTCCCAACACAGCGATGCGCTCGCAACTCTCAATCAGAGGCCGAGTCCGTCACGGAGGAACGGGCGGCGAGTCGCAGGAAGCCACCGATGGGCAGACCACTGAAAGCCACACCCGCCCCTCCTGGGGCATCCGAACCCTATGCCGGGCCGGATGCTTCAACGGTAGGGACCACTGACCAGCACACACACAAATCCCATCAACGATCTAGGTGATGTAGGACGGTCCCTGTTAGCAAACCCGTTAGCAAAAAGGCCCCTCGCAATCTTGCGAGGGGCCTTTGACCTGGGCGCAGCCGGAGGGATTCGAACCCCCAACCTTCTGATCCGTAGAGGGATACGGGAAGTCCTCCAAAGTCCGCTCAGTCCGTGAGCGCAGGTCAGTGTCCGGGAGACGTCCGCACGAGACGTCTCCAGTCGGGCCCGTCCGCACCGTCTGTGAGACATGTGTGAGACGGGCGTGAGACGGCCCGCCCGAGCACGACGCCGGCCGGGCCTCGGACGCTGGAGCGCATTCGTGACCTACTTCATGGACTACGGCGACGACTGGCCGCCGTCCCCTACGCCTGTCCCGCCGCCGCACCGTCGCTCGCGCCTGTGGCGCCGGTGCGTGTTCTGGATCCTCGTGTACGTCGCCGTGACGGCCGCCGGCCTGCTCGCCATCCGGCTCGCGCACACCGACTACCTCCAGCTCGGCCCGCGCCACCCGGCGCCCGCGAGCGGCACGGCCGTGCCGGGGACGGGGGCACGCCGATGAGTGATCTGGCTCGCGAGGTGCTCGACGTCGTGCTCGACGCCATCGATATCCCGTACGCCGCGACCGCCGGCGACGACGAGACCCGACAGAAGATCCTCGATCAGCGGCTCATGCAGCTGGTCGTCTCGCTGCGCACGCTCCGCGACGACCCCGGCAGGGACGCGGCGTGGACGCTGGCGTACCTGCGCGAGAAGCTCACCGAGCACCCGGCGGCCGGATACCGGACCTGGGACGAGGCATGCGCCCTGAGCCGCGAGGGGGCCCGATGACCGCACGCACCACCGCCCGGTACATCGTCGTCGCCTTGATGGGCGTCGCGGTCCTGGTGGCCACCGGGGACGGCTTCGCGCAGTCGTACGCCGGCCTGTACGGCTGGGCCGTCGAGCACGGCCTGCACGGCTGGAAGGCCGACAGCTTCCCGCTGATGGTCGACCTGTTCATCGCCGTTGGCGAGCTGGGCCTGTTCCTCCTCGCGATCGACGGCCACCGGTTGCGCCGGTCGTTCATGGCGTGGGCGGACCTGCTCGTGCCCGCGCTCGTGGCCGCGTCGGGCTGGGGCGCGTCGCTGGTGTTCAACGTGGGGCACATCAAGGTGCACGCGTTCAGCTACCGGGCGACCGCGGCCGTGCCGCCGCTCGCGGCCATGGTCGGTCTGCTCGTGCTGCTGCGGACGCTTCACCGCTACGTCGCCCAGGCGGACGAGGCCAGTTCCCAGGTCCGGGAAGTGGCCGAGCCGCTCGCGCTCGCTGTGGCGCCGGAAGACCTTGCCCCGGCCGAGGAGATCGACGACACCCCGGCGGCGCTTCTGGCGTGGCTCAGGGGTGAGCCCGTACCCGAGGCCGAGGTGCATGTACCCGGAGGCGTACCCGACCCGGATCCGTACGAGGCGCGCGCCGCCGAGGAGTTCGCCGAGGAGCTCGGCCGCGGCGAGGTGCCGTCTATTCGGACGATCAAGCGGCGGATGAAGATCGGCCAGCCCAGAGCGCGTCAGGTACGGGCGTACCTCGACGTACTCGCCGAGCGAGAGCCTGTACCCGCCGGACGGTAGAGGTGTACCCGAGCCCCCCGGCCCTGAGCAGGCGCGGGGGGCTCGGCTACTTCCTCTTCGGCCGCTTGATGAACTTTTCGAGGCACTCGTTAACGACGTCCTGGAGGGTCACGCCTTCTTCCTCGGCCTTCTGTTTGGCCTGCTCCCAGCGCTCGTCCGGTACGCGGATGCCGCGCGCCTTGTGCTTGTGCCGGTCGCCGTCGCCGCTCACAGGTCCTCCTCTCGAAAGTGGCTATCCACAAATCATCGCAGACCTCTTGTGATGTGGATAGCCACACGGTAGTCTGTGGCTATCCACAAAGGGGATTGGAGCAGGTGCAATGCGAATCGAAACTGGGGATGCTACGCCGTTCGTCCGCTGCCTCCGCTGCGGTCGCACCCTCCGCTCCGCTGCCAGCATCGCCCGCAGCCGTGGCCGCACCTGCGAGCGCCGGGAGCGGCAGGAGAAGGCCGCAGCCGGCTTCAAGGCGGCGACCGTGGCCAAGGCCCGCGAGCTGATCGAGCAGGGCGGCGTCGTCCCGCTCCGGGGCCGCGTCTGCCGCACCGTCAGCAGCGACGGCGAGCGGACCTACCTGACCGCGCCGGAGGCGTGCAACTGCCCGGCCGGCCTGAAGGCCCGCTTCGTCTGCTTCCACCGCGTCGCCGTAATCCTCGCGGCGGCCTGACCCACCAACAGAACGGCCCCGGCGGTGCGCCAACACCGTGATCCGGGGCCTCGCCGGACACTGGAGGTCCGACTCGATGACTCAGCTTACGTACCTCGCCGAGGCGCCGCTGCGCATCGCGCCCAGCGCGCCGCACCCCGGCACCAACCCGGCCCTGCGCGCCGGCCTGGTCGCCCTCGCCGACTACCTCACCGGCCTGGACGACTACCCCGACCCGTGGGATCTGTTCGCCGCGTTCGTCCCGTGGATGACCGACCGGCAGCGCGTCGAGAACTGGGCGGCCGAGCTGCTGCGCTGTGTCGTCGCCCGCGTCTCCGACTTCGAGCTGGAGATCACGCTCGACTACCTGACGGGAGTGCGCTGATGGCCGGCTTCTACGAACGCGTCTTCGCCCGGCCGCGTTTCGACGGGGAGGACCCCGCGATTTCGACCGCGCGCCGGACGCTGGAGGAGTGCGCGGCCAGCCGCCCGGACGACTTCGAGATCTGGGAGCGGTACGGCGCCCTGCAGGCGGCCGTCCGGGGCCTGCTCGACCTGGTCCGCGGGCAGGCGTCGCTCGCGGCGCTGAAGGCCGCACGGGACGGAGAACGGTCATGATGCGGGGCGAGCGGCTGCAGGAACTGAACGAGATGTTGCAGGACGCCGAGGAGCTCGCCGCCGAGGCCACTCGACTCGTGTCGAGGATCAAGGCTGCGATCGCCGTCACGCGCACGAGTGAAGGGCGACACCTGCACCTCGTGCAGTAGCCCCGCACGACGAGACGCCCCGCCGGTCACCGCGACCGCGCGGGGCGCTGTCATGTTGGGCCCTGTGCGATGACGTGAGACGGCCTCGCATCGATGCACGTCAGAAAGCCGTGAGAGGCGGGCACCTGACAAGAGGTCAGACAGCGCGCCTCACGATGAGAGACGCCCCGCCGATCGAGAAGACTGTGCGGGGCGTCTTTGGTGCACGCAGGTCGATCCTACGGCCCGCTACGCTGCCGCGCATGACGGATCACGTACAGGTATCAACCGCGGCGCCGACGCGCGAGGCGGCGGTTGAGCTGCTGAACTCGGCGGTCAAGGCGCGGCTCGCCGCCGGCGGGCAGGTGACAGGCCCCGCGGTCACGGCGTTCTGGCATCTCGGCGAGTTCGGCAACGGCGAGGAATGGGCCGTCACCCTGAAGACGACCAAGGATCGCTATCCCGAGCTGGAGGCGCACCTGATCGAGGCGCACCCGTGGGACAACCCGGAAGTGTCTTTCACGCCTCTCGGCGGCTCGGCGGCATACCTGGACTGGGTGACCCGGGCGACCTCCTGAGGAGTTCCTCCGCCTGCTCGATGACGTCGGCGACGCCCGACACCGCGCCGTGTGGCCGGAGTCGTTGGAGCGTGTCCGTGATGCGCCGCTGGGGGCGCACCGATGAGACGTCGGCGCACAGCGCGAGGGCCCGGCCGGTGACGGCCGCGGCCTGCTCGACCTCTCCCGCGTCGAGGTGAGCATCGGCCAGCCACGTCAGGTACAACGCCTTGTCCCGGGCATGCGTGTCGTCGTAGTTCCCCAGGGCGTGCGTCAACGCCGGTACGGCGCGGACGTGGTCACCCAAGGTGCTCCAGCAGCGGCCGGACATGATCTCCAGTTCCGTCCGGTCGACCCACCCCGCCCAGTCCGGCTCGCTCGCCATGCGCCCGCCGTCTGCGAGAGCGCCCTGGGCGCGCTCCAGCGCCGCATCGGCGGCGGCAGCCTCGCCGGCGACCGCGTGCGCCCAGGCTGCCCGCTCGTACAGCAGGGCCCGGACCGTCTGCGGCGTGTCGCTGCTGTCAGCGACGCGGCATGAGGCGTCCGCCTCGCCGGTGCCCGGCTGGCCGGTGCTGACCTTCTGGTACGCCAGATACGCCAGCGCATTCGCGATCAGTGACGTGTCGCCCGCATCGGAGGCCGCGGTCAGGCTGTCCATGAAATGCCGGTGCGCGAGCGGGTGCCACCCGGCATCGAAGGCCGACCACCCGGCCTGTTGCGCCTGCTCGGCGATGACCGCCATCAGCGCACGGCCGGTCGCGTCGGTATAGCTCGCCTCGTCAGCCAGTGAGCTCGTCGCCTTCAGCTCGGCGAGGTAGATCCGATAGGTGTCGGCGCCGCCCAGGACGTCGTCAAGGCGCCGTAGTCGGGCCGTGCGACGGCGCAGCCGTGCCACGGTGTCGGCGCCGATGCGGCGGCCGGATGCGGTGTCAACGCCGGCCGGTACGGCGAGAGCGAACGTTGCGGCCAGCGACGACCCTACGAACCCCCGACGGTCCACCTCGTCCTCGTCTTCTCCGAAGATCGTCTCTTCGGCGATCCCAAACGCGCGGGCGTACAGGAGCCGATAGCGCTCGCTGATCTGCTCCACGTCGCCGCGCTCCCAGCGCTTGACGTACGACAGCAGGCTCTCGTGACTTGGGAGACTGCTGCGGGCCTCGCCGGCAGCGAGCGCGAGCTGGTGCGCCATCTCGGGCTTGTCCCAGCCCCGCGCCTTGCGCTCCTCCCGGATGCGGTCGACCCACACCTTACGAACGTCGGCAGTCATGTTGCGTGCACCCTTGCCGAGCATTTCAGAGCACTCTCTCGTGCTCCGTCGTGCTCCGGATTGTCCCCTGTCGCGGCTCGTTTCGCAGCACTTCACTGGCTGTAGTCCAAACGCAACAGACATCGGAGGCGGGCGGTGCACGCAAAAACCGACCCGATCGCGGACGTTCGCCGACAGGTGGCCGCCCGCTTGCACGAGCTGGAGACAGCCCTCATCGCGCATGGCTTCACGGTCGTCACGGTCGACGTGATGCTCTGGAGTCTCGACGTCCGAGCGGCCGCGAGCACGGTCGCGCCGGCGCAGACGCGCCGCGTGCAGCTCGCCCCCGCCTCGTCCGGGGAGCTGGCGTTGAGCTGGTATCTCGTCCTGCCAGGCCCCGTCGACGGTGTTCCAGACACCGAGCTCATCGGTGCGGAGGACGACATCGGCGGGGTGGTCGAGCGGATCGCCCAGGCGCTGATCCGTGGCGGCCAGCCATGACCAATTCCGGCACCTGTGGTGCGGCCTCTCCCGAGCAGTACGCCGACGCGATGGCGATCCTCGGCCAGACGCCCGAGGGCACCGATGGCCCCCGCCCCGGCGGTCCCCCTGCCGGGCGGGATGAGGGGGGAAGGGGCGACGGCGCCGGCACCCGGCGCACGTAGCCCGGCCGCCGGGCGGGTGCTCGTCCCTCGACGCACCTGCCCGCCCGGCGGCCATATCCACCAGACCCGGTGCCGGGCGTCAAAGCCACCGCGCGGGAACGGCCGAGTTTGTTTCATGACCGCGAGAACGGACGCCAAGGCGGAAGAGGGGCGATTCACGCGCTCCGTAGACGCCGACATGCGCCCGGCACCCCCGATCGCCCCGGCCGGCGACACCTCCCCGGCCGAGGTCCAGACGCCGCAGGCCCGGGAGTTTGCGGGACTTCCGGGCCTGCGGTCAGCGGTACGGCAGCCGAGCCGTACCCCGAGGCTCTCTGAGGAGGAGCCATGACCGTAACCTTCGACACGACGGCAACGGCCGTCACCCCCCGGGATCTGATCCCCCGGGACCTGTTCGATCGGCTGGTGCGGCGCATCGTCAAGGACGAGGCGTTCGACCAGGCGACGGCCGAGCGCATCATGGCCGAGGCGCTCGCGTTCTTGAAGGCCTGCGCGCTCAACCCGGGCGCCGGTCTCGGCCCGTCCCCGGCCGTCGACGTCGGCTGGCACACCTTCATCCTCCACACCAAGGAGTACGCCGAGTTCTGCGAGCGGGTCGCGGGCCGGTTCATCCACCACAACCCGACCGACGACGCCGATGAGACGGTCGGCAAGTACGGGTCGATCGCCGCGACGCTCGACGCGATGCGCGCGGCGAACATCCCGGTCGACGAGGAGCTGTGGAAGGCGCACGCCGTGAACTGCTCGCAGTGTCACGCCGGGTGCACCGACAGCCCGAAGTGACATCCACCCTCGACGCGGCCCCAGGTCATATGCTCGGCGACCTGGGGCCGCCCCCTACCCAGCGAGGAACGCCATGACCCGATACGAATGGGACGCCCTACCGGAAGCCGTACGCGATGCGGTCGAGCAGCAGTGCGGCGAACCGGTCATCAAGGCCGAGACGCCGGCGATGGGCGTCAGCTCGGAGTTCACCGCGACGCTGCACCTGGCCGACGGCGCCGTGTTCTGCAAGGGCATCCGCGCCGACCAGCCGGGGGCGTGGATGCACCGCAACGAGGCGGCCGTAAATCGCCTGCTGCCGCGCGGCATCGCCCCGGCGCTGCTGTGGCAGGTCGAGGCGGGCGGCTGGCTGCTGCTGGGCTTCGAGCACGCGCCCGGACGGCACCCGGACCTGTCCCCCGGTTCCGCTGATCTGACGCCCGTCGCGGACGCCGTGAGCGCGCTGGGGAAGTTGCCCCTGTCCGGCATGGCCAACCGCAGCCTCGCGGCGCGCTGGGCCCGGCTGCCGGTCTGGCAGCGCTACCTTCAGAGCCCGCCTGACGGCCTGGACTCGTGGGAGCGGGAGAATTTGTCGCGCCTCGCCGCATTGGAGGCGGCAGCGCACGCCCAGATTGACGGTGATGCACTCCTGCACACGGACCTCCAGGCCGGAAACCTCCTCATCGAGGATGGCGCCGTAACGGTCATCGACTGGGCGTGGGCTTCCCGGGGCGCACGTTGGGTAGATCCGGCGTTCATGGTGATCCGGCTCATCGCGGCCGGGCACTCGCCCAAGGATGCGGAAGCGTGGGCGTGCCAGGTGCCCGCGTGGCAGGCAGCGCCGACGGACGCGGTGACGGCGTTCGCGGCAACCGTGCTCGGCTTGTGGGGCCGCAAGACGCGGTCGACGTCGGCGAGCCCGCATTCGGCGCGGCTGACGGATGTCGCCCGGAACTGGGCGCGATACCGTCTCGCGGCGGCCTGATCCTGGACACGAAAGCCGCCACCCTCCCCAGCCTGGTCCGAGGCTGGGCACAAAGACGCCGCGGCCCCGGACTCCGTGCGGGAGGATCCGGGGCCGCGGCCTTAACGCGTGAGAGAGCGTGGGATGCCCGCCCATCGCAGCAGGTCAGCCGGACACGATGAGCGGGCATCGGATGAATGGTCAGATGCTTAGTCCCGCTGGTTACTGCTCCCAGCCGGCAGCCTTGCCGAGCTCCTCGGCGACATCCGCGGCGCTCCTGTTCGCCGCGGCGAACATCGCTCGGGCGATGTAGTCCGACGGGCGTTCGAGGTCGGCCGGCGGCTGAGGAAGCGGCGGCGGCCTCCAGTCGACGCCGAGCTGCTCGGCGAGCGTACGCAAGCGATCCTGGCGGTCCGGTAGTTCCCGGTCGAGCCGCGCGGACTCCCTCATCTGCGCGGAGACCCGCTGAGCGATCCGCAGCACCTCGGCGGCGGCCTTGCGGAAGTGCGGCGTGTACATCCGCACCTCGGCCAGACGTGCGACGTCCGCGGCGTACCGCTCGGACTCGGCGACGAACTCCTGCTCACGCCGGGTGCGTTCGGCGATCGCCTCCAGCTCCGCGTTGACGTCGGTGAGCCAGCCGCGCACCTGGGCGGCCTCGGCGTTGACGTCCTCCAGATCGAGCGCCAGGGCCCGGCGCTTGTCCGCGTGTCGCTTGGTGTCCGAACCGTCTTCCACGGCCCGCTGCCACGCCTCGGTCACGTCCCGCAGGTCGGCGGCGATCTTCGCGCCGCGGTCCTCCAGCTTGCCGAGCTGGCGCGCGAGCTTGTCACGCCGCTTGGTCAGGTCCGCGCTCATGAGGCCGGGTCCGTGATCACGTTGCCGTCCGCGGCCAGGACGTCGGCCAGCGCCACGGCGAGGTCGTCGGCGTCGCCCGGGGCGGCCGGGACGGCCGGGACGGCGATCTCGTCGCGGGCCGTTGGCGTAAGGCTCGACAGGTAACCGCTGGCCGCCTCGATGATGGCGACCAGGCCAGCGGCGGACAAGGCGCCATCGGTGCCGTCCGCGCGGCGGATGAGTAGCCGCGTCGGGACGCCGATGTCGTGCAGTGTGTTCGGCCGCTCGCGCCAGATGGTCATGGCCGCCCCGTCCGGGGATGCGGTGTGCATCGCAGTCAGCATCACGTCTGTGCCTTCCTCATCTTGTTCGTGATGGGCGCGCCCATCGTGCTGGTACGCCCGGCCTGCTCAGCGCGGGTCTTGGCGATCTCGGCGGCCAGCGCGGAGAGTTGGATGTCGAGCCCCTCGGCGTAGTCGGCCACGGCCTGATCGACCGCCTTCACGATGTCCGCGCGCGTCATCTTCTGTGCGCTGGCGTCTCGCGGCCGGGCGTCGGCGGCTTTGAGCAGCATCGGCACAGTCTCGGGCTCGCCGCCCTTTGTGACGTTCGCGAACTCGTGCCGCTCGCGCGCCGGGTCCGCACGCTTGGCGGGCCTCGATGTCGGCGTCGCGCCGGGCGGGTTGCCCTGCGAGATCGCGGCTCGCTGCAGACGGATCATCTGCGCCGCGGTGGCGAGCTGTTGATGCGTGGCGTTGTCGCTCACCGCGAGATGCCCGAGGCCGTGCTGTGCATCGGCCAGGCGCGCCGCCTGCGCCATGACACGCGGCTGCGGGTTCTCCTCCCGAAGCTTCGTCAGGGCCTGCATGTGTCCCGTGCGATCGACGGTCGTGGCGGCGGTCATCGCACCCTGCGTGAGCTGACGGCAGCGCTCCTCGAGCTCGGTGAAGGGAAGCGCCTTGAGCATCGCTTCGGCGTGCGCCGCCAGGCCGCCGGCGGTTTCCGGGTCCGGCATGTCGCCGACCCGCTCGCGCAGCTGCGCCACCTCGGCGAGGCGTAGCCGAAGCTCGGCGGGATCCATCCGCTTACGAAGGTCGGCGGGCATCCGCTCGGCCAGGTGCCGGTGTTCGGCCGGCACGTCCTCAACCGTTGCCATTGATCCCCTTCCAGACCGTACGACGAGTGACCGGCGCGCCGGATGCCCGCGGTGCGAGCTGTTCGGCCTTCCGCTCGGCGTCGGCCGCCATCCGCTGATACGTCGCGGACAGGGCCGCATCGTGCACCTGCACGGCCGTGGTTCGGTACGTCGCCGCCTGCTGCAACAGTTCAGCGCGGCGTTCTGCTCTGGTCGCCACTACGCGACCCCTTCCGTCCTGGCCGCCAGCATCGCCGCCGTGCTGTCCGCCGAGATCAGCCACGCGCCTCTACCGGCCCGGCGCGTGCCGTGCAGCACCCCTGCGCCTACCAGCCTTCGCACCTGACGGTCCGACACCTTGAGCACCTCCGCGGCCTCCTGCGAGGTCAGCCACTCATCCGACGCCAGCGAAGATGGCAGGCCGGGCGAATCAGCCGCGTCCGCATGTCCGCGCGCTTCCGTAGGCTGGGCCGATGGTGTCCGCGTTCGGACGCGCCGCGCGACGCGATGCACGTCCGTAACGATCGCCTCCAGCTCGCGCGGCGGTGCTCCGTTCCGCACAGTCGCGGCGGCGAGCAGCTCGCGCAGGGGCCGGTCGAGCATTAGGCAATCGAGCGCGGACAGCACGACGCCGCCGCCCTCATCGAGCGCCGTACTCATGGCGTTCGCATCTGACACTCGATCCGATGCGACCGCCTGACGTCACGCTGACCAGCGGAGATGTTCGGCCTTCTCACGTCGTCTCACGCGCCCCCATCGATCGCGCGAAGGCGCCGGGGGATGACCTCGTACGCCCGCGTGAGCTGCTCGCCCGTCAGGCCGATCTCGTCGAGAGCGGCCATGACTACGGTGGCCAGCAGTTCGCCCTGCTGCTCGGCGATGCGCACCTGGCGTTCCTCCAGGCCGAGCCGGTTGATGTCGACGAGCAGCCGGCCTGCGCGGTCCATCGCCCGTTCGTACACCGCGACCTCGGCGCGGAGCTGCTCGCCGCCGAGCGTGCCGTACCGCCACTCCTCGGTGCGAAGCTCGGTGACGCGCTCGGCGATGAAGTTCTTGAAGCCGACCACCTCGGCGGCGAGTTGCATCAAGGCGCCGATGGGGTCGGAGATGTCGATGTGCTCCACCGCGTACGCCTTGGCGACCTGGCGGGCATGCTCCTCGATGACGCGCTCGGCCGCCTTGCGCTGAACCTGGGGGGCCAGGCCGCCGTGAAGTCGGCACACCGTGGCGCCGGGCATCGCGAACATCCGGCACCGGCTCCCGCCCCGCGTGGTCGCCGTGCACTGAGTCCGTGAGGCTTTCATGGGGTCGCTCCATCCGTAGGGGTTTCCATGGGGTCTGTGGGCCGCACGGCGACCGCCGTCACCGTGGGAGGTTCCGCCACGGCTCGCGCGGCGAGGTATGGCACGGCGAGGGTGGAGGCGAGCAGAGCGACGGCGGCGAGCTTCTCGGCGCGGCTCATGACGTCTCGGCCTTCCGCAGACGCGCGAGCTTCGCGGCGTGCCGCTGGCGTAGTCCGGCCGTACGAGCCGCGGCCCGGCGGACACGGCCGGCGCGCTGGGCCTCACGGCGGCGGCCGGCATCGGCGAGGAGCGCGGCGAGCCGCTCGTCGATCGCGGCCCGGACGTCCGCGGCGAGGTCATCGGGGATCATCGAGCGCCCCCTGATGGTCTGAGTGCGCCGCGGCGCACTGGCCGTCTTCAGGGTGTGTGTGCGCCGTGCGCCCTATAGGCGCACTGGCGCACTCATCACTAGTGCGCTGGCGCACTCTCGGCGCACTCGGCGCACTGGTGGCAGGCATCACGTTTTGGCTGGTCAGAGGCTCACGCATGACCGGAGATCCGCAATCGGCCCGGCGCACTGGCTCCAGATCGAAGTTTTCGCAGGTCATCATGGTCGGCGCACTCATTTCGGAGGCTCCGCGACGAAGTGCATGATCTTCCGCTGGGGGCCGTCCGTCGTGTCGATCTGGCCCTGCGTGATCGCCCGCCGGAGTGCCGTTCGGATGTCGGCCCGCTTGTGCGGATGTGGGCTAAGTGCTTGCTCGATCGCGCGCCCGGACGCGCCTGGGGTCTGTCGGAGGTACGCGATGATGTCCGGGATCGCGGCGTCGGCCGCGGTCTCACGGCGCGTCCCGCCCGACAGGATGAGGCGTCGCGTGGCCCGGTCGAACGTCAGCAGACCCTCGGGCACGTCGACGTCGCGGCCGTACGCGGCGAAGTAGCGGCGGGCATCGGCGAGCGTCTCGCCGTCCTCGCCCTTCTCGCGCACGAGGCGCCAGGTCACGTCTGGCCAGTCGAGGATCCGGCTGTCTCCGCGCGAGCGTTCGCCGTTGTGGCCCATGTGGTGATTCACGAGCGCCTCGGACACGCCGGCCTCGTCGAGCAGGGCATCGAACGCGACGAGAAACTGCCCGGCGTCCTTGTCCTCGCTCAGGCCGAGGGCGTCGAGGACGGGCCGAAGGCAGTCGAGGATGACCACGCTCGCGTCGATGGCGCGGAGCTTCCTCGCCCAGCGGGCCCGGCCGGCGCGGTCGCGCGGATCAAAGGTAGCGACGCGGCCGCGCAGGGACAGCACGGCCACCTGTCGCGCGTTCGCGATGTCCTGGTCCCGAAGCCAGCGGCGGAGCATGCGCTCGTCGAGCTCGTTGTCGATGATGACGACGCGGCCATCCGGCGGTGTGACCGTGAAGGCGCTGAGGAATTCCTCCTTGTCGACGAGGGCGCGCACGAGATTGTCGCGCATCGTCGTCTTGCCCGCTTTGAACTGGGCGGCGGCCACGACCCGGCCGCCGACCGGCCAGAGTCCCTCGATGCGGTACAGCGTCGGCTCGTCCTCGATGGCGAGGAAGTCGTCGAGGAGGACGAACTCCGGTTCGCCGAGGGCGCCGGCGCGCTCCTGCGCGGTGAGGTCGAGTGCGGCGATGACGTCGCCGACGACCTCGGATGCGTCCGCCTCCGGGTTCTGCAGGCGTTGCCGGGCGCGCTCGACGACCTCCAGCGCGCGGCGCCGTGTGCCGAGGGCGGCCACGATGTCCGCGTGGTACCCGGCCTCGGCGCCGACCGGCGCGGCGCGGTACAGCTCGGCGAGGTAGCTTCCATCGCCTACCTGTGCCAGCTCGCCTCGTCGCCTCATCTCGTCGCGCAGCACCACGGGATCGGTCGGGCGGCCGGTGAGCGCCAGGTCAACGAGCGCCTGCCAGATCATCCGGTGAGCGGGCCGCACGAAGTCGTGGGAGCCGTCGAGGATCTCGACGACCTGCTCGACGACCTTCGGCGAGAGCATCGCAGCGCCGAGCACCGCCCGTTCGGCGGCGATGTCGGCGATCAGCGGCACGTCCGGTTCGTCCGTCACAGCGGCCACCATCCGCGGCGCCGTAGGGCACGCTCGACGTGGCGGGGCGGCAGCGGCCGTACGCCTGCCTCGGCCAGGCTCCAGCACGCCGAGGCCCACGCGCGTAGAGCGGGCGTACGCACGTCGTCGAGCAGGGCTACCCTGTGGCTGCTGGTGATGTGTTCGTCGCGGCGGCCTCGCGGGGTGGTGACCCGGGGGCCGCTTCGCTTAGGGGGCATGACGTTCTCGATTCGGGGGGGCGCCCGTCTGACGTTGGGTCAGATGCCGGGCGGATTTGCGCTTTTGACCTGCGGCGATGCGCGGTCATCTCACGTCGTGTCACCGGCTCCGAGGGCCGCGAGGATGCTGGCGGTGACGACGCGGTTCTTGCCGCCGACCTTCAGGACCTTGGCCGGGAACTCCCCGCGCCTGATCAGCTCGTAGCTGTGCGAGCGCGAGATCCCGAATGCGGTGCCGCCGGTCGCGGGGTCGACCGTCGCCGGCCAGCCCCGGATCTCATCGAGCGTGGGCCCGGTCATGCCGTCTCCCGCATCACCTGGACCAGCTCGTCAAGGAGACGGCGGTACGAGATCGCGTGGTCGATGCGCGGTTCGGCCTCGCCGCGTTCCCAGCGCAGGACCGTCATCGGAGTCACCTCGAGATGCGTCGCCATCTCCCGGAGCGGGACGCGCGCCTCTCGGCGGATCCGCTGCCGTACGTCGGGCGGAGGGAGCCGCGACGCGCGGACCCGGTCCGCCAGCGATGCGCGAGGGTCGGCGCATGCATGCGTAGACGTTGCCATGGCTAGACAGTAACACGCATGCATACGTAGACGTATTTACGTGCACAGGTAGACGGAAAAGATACAAACGCCTAGCATCTGACCCATGAGTGAGACCGGCGACGTGGTATGGCTCGGCGACGACGAGGCGCTCCGCTTCCCGCCACCCGACAGCATGTGGGCCCGTAGCGGCTGGGCGGCGTTCTTCTCTGACGCTGTGGAGAAGTCGTTCGCGGCGGTGTTCGTCCGCTTCGGCCTGGCGGGAAACGTCGACTGGGACTCGGTCGACCCGGGCGACGCTGCGCCGCTAATCGTCCGAGAGGCGGTCATCCGCGGTGGAGCTGGTGGTGGCGCGGTGACGGCCGCTCTCGTCCGGGAGGTGCCGTTCGCTCGGATCGAGGCCGTGGCGAATCGACGACTCGCGCAGCGATCGGACAGGCCGGCATCGGGCGAGCTGCCGTTCCTCAATCTCGACGCCCAGACGCGGGCGCCTGGCGTCACCTCGCCATGGGCCAAACGGCCAGAGAAGGCCCGACAGGATCACGGCCCCTCGCTCAAGCTCCGAATCCCGGCCGAACGCAAGAGGCCGGACAGCTTCTACCGAGAGGTCGCGGAGCGATTCCAGTGGCTTGCCGAGCGAGGCAGGCAGCCGGCGAAGGAACTGGCTGCCGCGAACGACGTCCCGGTCACCACCGTTCATCGGTGGATCAAAGAGGCACGTCGTCGCGACATCTTGCCTGCCGCTCGGCGAGGAGAAAGTCCCACATCACAGAAGGGGGATGAGTAAGTGGCGAAAGATCCCATCAAGCGGATCGAGCTGAAAGACGGTTCGGTCCGATATCGGTTCGTCGTCGATATCGGTCGCGACCCGGAAACCGGCCGACGACTGCAGAAGACGATGACGTTCGACAAGAAGGGCGAGGCCCGGAAGGAGTACGACCGGATCCGTCACCAGTCGAGCGAGGGCACGTACGTCAAGCCGTCGAAGGCCACGGTGAACGAGATCATCGACAGCTACCTGAAGGGCGCAACCCGCGGGAAACGCGCCAACACCGCGCGGAACTACGCCGATGCGTTCCGGTGCGTCCGCGACCAGCTCGGCGACAAGCCCGCCCAGCGCGTCAGCAAGGACGACATCGAGGACCTCGTCGACTTCATGCTCACCAGCGGACGGAAGCGCGGCGGGAAGCCGGGAACGGGCCTGTCGGGGCGATCGGTCAACCTCACCCTCGGCCGACTCAAGGCGGCATTCGAGCAGGCCGTACAAGAGGGGAAGCTTGTGCGGAACGTGGTCGCCCTGGTGAAGCCGGTCAGCTACAAGCAGGCCGAACGCGAGCCGTGGTCGGATGAGGAGGTCCGTACGTTCCTGCGCAGTATCGCGAGAGACCGGCTCTCGGCGGCCTGGCGCTTGTCGCTGTACGGCCTGCGTCGCGGCGAGGTGCTCGGCCTGCGCTGGTCGGACGTTGACCTGAAGGTGGGCACGCTGAAGGTCACACAGACCCGGGTGTTGGTCGACTATGAGGTGGTTGTCGAGGAGCCTAAGACGAAGAACGGGTTCCGCACGCTGCCGCTCGACGCCGAGCTGCTCGCGGAGCTGAAGGCGCTACGGAAGCGCCAGCAGGCCGAGGCCGAGGAGGCCGGCGAGGCGTACGAGGCGAGCGGCTACGTGGTCACGGACGAGCTGGGCGCGCCGGTCCACCCGGAGTGGTACTCCGACGAGTTCGGCCGAATCCTCCGGACGGCGAAGCTGCGCCGGATCACGCTTCACGATGGCCGACACACGACGCTCAGTCTCATGGAGAAGGCTGGCGTGCCGATCTCGGTCATCAGCAAGTGGGCGGGGCACTACGACAGCGCGTTCACGCAGTCGCGGTACATCCACGCCAGCGGCGACGACCTCGCGCAGGGCGCCGAGAAGCTCGCCGAGATTTACAAGATCGCTTAGGACATGTGAGAAATTGTGAGACGAACGGCCCCGAAACGCACTCAGGGCCCCGCCTCACCGAAGTGATTTAGGGCCCTGACCTGCGCTTACCTCTGCGCAGCCGGAGGGATTCGAACCCCCAACCTTCTGATCCGTAGTCAGATGCTCTATCCGTTGAGCTACGGCTGCTGGCTGCTCGACGAGTGTACCGGCACTCCACGGCGACACGCGAATCGATACCTCGACCGCGTCCCCGCCTCGATTTTATCCACAGGAACACCGTCCCCTGTGGACAACTTCGCGGCCCCTCCGTACGCGCCGGTGATCAGCGGCGAGCTCCCTGAGCAGCCGCGAGCGCGTTCGTGGCTGGCCGGTTTCGGACCCTCTTCCCTTATAGATCAGGTCTCCCATTCGTCACGCGGCCGTCGTAGCCTCCGCACGTTCCGACTCAGGAGGTCGCTCATGTCACTGTCTCGACGCTTGCTGGCCGGTGGGCTGGCCCTCGTCACCGCGGGGTCCGCGTACGCCGCGTTCGCCGGTTCCAGCGGGGCTTCCTCGGCGTCAGCGCGGAAGAGCACGCCCAGCACGCTCAGCAGGCAGAAGCCCATTGTGATCGCACACCGCGGTGCCAGTGAGTACCGGCCCGAGGAGTCCAGGAGTGCCTACCAGCTCGCCATCGAGATGGGCGCCGACTACATCGAGCCGGACGTCGTGACCACCAAGGATCACGTCCTGGTCGCGCGGCACGACAACTGGCTGAACGACACGACGGACGTGGCCAAGCATCCGGAGTTCGCGAGTCTCAAGAAGACCAAGACGATCGACGGCGTCCAGCACACCGACTGGTTCACCGAGGATTTCACCTTCGCCCAGCTGGAGACGCTGCGGCTCAAGGAGCGGCTGCCGGATCTGCGCGCGGGCAGCAGCGCGTTCGACGGGGTCGACAAGATCGCCAGCCTCGACGAGGTCCTGCAGATCGCCAAGGACCATCACGTCGGCGTCTACCCCGAGACCAAGCATCCCACCTACTTCCGAGGGATCGGGCTGCCGCTGGAGGACGAGCTGCTCAAGGAGCTCGCCAAGTACGGCTTCAAGGGCCGGAACGACAAGGTGTTCATCCAGTCCTTCGAGACCTCGAACCTGCGGGCGCTCAGCAAGAAGACCAGCATCCGGCTGATCCAGCTCATCGACACGCAGGGCGCGCCGTACGACTTCGTCGCGAACCACGACCCGCGGACGTACGACGACCTGGTCAAGCCGGCCGGGCTGAAGGACATCGCGACCTATGCGTACGGCATCGGGCCGGGGCTCTCGCGGATAATTCCGGTCGATTCCGGCAACCACGCGCTGCCGCCCACGACGCTGGTCCGTGACGCCCACCGCGCCGGTCTCGCCGTGCACCCGTGGACGGTGCGGCCGGAGAACTCCTTCCTGCCCGTGGAGTACCAGCAGGGCGACTCCGGATCGCCGAACTACGCGCGTGCCCAGGGCGACGCCTCGCGATACCTCGCCGACTTCTACCGGCTCGGCGTGGACGGGATCTTCTCCGACGACTCCGCCTTGGCCGTCTCGACGAGAGCCCGCGTTTTCGGCTGATCAACGAAGGGCGGGCCGCCCGACCGTCACCGTACGGCGAAGGTTCTATAACGGCCAAGGCCGACGATGCCCCGTGCGCCTCCCGTACGGGGCATCGTCGTTTACGGCCACCCGAAGGTCGGCGCCTCGAACATCGGCACCGAAGGGCAAGTTGCACTATTTGCGCTTTTTACGGTGAGCTTGCTTTCTTCCCTTAGGGTTTAGGCAACCTGAATCGTGGAGCACGTACATGGCAAGGTGGTCCCGCTTCGCCCCCGACGCCGATCGTCGTCTCGTCAAGGGACTGCACGACGGGGACGACGATGTGATCGCCACGCTCTACGACGTGTACGCCGAGCGCCTGTACGACTACTGCATGGCACTCCTGGACGACCGGCGTGCCGCCGCCGACGTCGTCCACGACACCTTCATCGACGCCGCGCGCCGCGCGCCTCGGCTGCGTGACCGGGCCCGGCTGCGTCCCTGGCTGTACGCAGCGGCGCGGCGGCGCTGCATGCAGCGCAAGCTCCAGCTCGAACCCGCCGAGGACGATCCCCTCGGCAGCCTGGACTTCCTCCACCGCGAGGCGCTGTTCCTCGCGCTGCGGCACGACCTGACCGGCGACGACCTCGCCATGACGGTCGGCGTCTCGCTCCGCCGCTCGGACGCACGGCTGAGCCGTGCGCAGCAGCGGGTGCCCGACGCCGAGGAGTTCCTGCTCGCCGCGCCCGCGCCCGTGGTGCCCGCGGCCCTGCGGCACCGGGTCCAGCACACCGGGACCGACCCTGAGCTGGCCGGATACCGCGCCGAGATCGCCGCGCGTGGCGGGGCGCTGACGCCGGAGGGCATGCCGCGCCAGCCGGACGCGCCGTCGCACCTCGCACGCCGCTGGGCGTTCACCAGCGTGGGACTGTTCACCACGCTGGCCGCGGCGTTCGTCGCACTCCTGGTGATGAACCCCAACCTGCCGGTGCCCGACATCCAGTGGCCCGGCGGCAAGCCGCACACGGCCCGGTCGCCCGAGCCTCACCCGCACCGGTCGGCGCAGGCCGGCGCCCCGGGCGCCGGCGACGACCAGCGGCCGACCACCGCCCCGCAGTCGATGAACTCCCGCACGCCGACGCCCACGTCCTCGCCGTCGCCGCCGGGGGGCAAGGGCGGCACCCTGGTGGTCGACCCCGCCTCGATCCGCTTCCGCAACCACGACACGATGGCCTCCCTGGTGCTCAGCGCCCGGGGTGGCCCGGTCAGCTGGAGCGCCGCGGCCTCCTCGCCCCAGGTCACGCTCGCCCAGGCCGGCGGGACCATCAAGGATCACGGCCGGGTGGAGATCGAGGTGACGCTCAACCGGGGGCTGATCACCCTGCCGGGCACGGCCACCATCACGGTGAGCGGCGGTGCGGGCCAGGTGGTGCCCGTGTCGATCGCCTGGGACATCTCCGTCCTGTGACGATCGCCCGGGACATCTCCGTCCTGTGATCAGGCGCCCGCCGCGGCGGGGCCCACGATGTGCGGCCAGGCGTTCAGCGCCGGGCGGACTACTCCGGGCGGGAAGTGCACCCACGCGCGTGCCTCGGTCTCCTTCACCGACACGCTGATCGCGTCGTAGAGGTCCGGGTCGATCAGTCCCGGCCCGTGCCGGATCACGTCGTCGTACAGCCGGTCGGAGACCACGCAGCCGAGCTCGCGGCCCGTGGCGGCGAAGGCGGTCTTGAACGTGGGCGCCTCCAGCAGCCGGAACGCGTGCACCAGCGTCTGCCCCGCCACACCGTACGCGTCGAAGTGGACGTGGCCGGCGTGCAGTGCCATCCGCAGCCGGATCTGCGCGGGTTCGCTGGAGAGCTTGTTGTGGCGGCGCAGCCCCGCGCGTACACGCTCGGTCAGCGGGGAGATGAGCGACTCGGTGGCGACCAGCGCGGGCACGACGACGAGGACGCCGTCGCCCCGGTCCTCCCGGTGACATTCCCGCCACGGCACGCCGGCGTCCTCGAACGACTCCTCGAGGATGCGGTACAGCCCGGCTCGTACGTAGAGCTGCACGTCGTCGTCACGGCGCCGGTCGCCGAAGCCGGCGATGTCGAACGCCACGACCGCGCACTGCAGAGCTCCCTTCGCGGCGTACGGACGCGGGCGCAGCACCCGGGCGGACAGGCGGCCCATCGCCCTGCCCACGCCCGCCGCGGCGGCGACACGGGCGTACGAGGCGGGCCGGACGAGTCCGGACGCGCGGGCGCAGGGGGTTTCCATCGAGATCGGTCCTCCTCTCGGCGAGCGGGCGTCACGCTCCGCACCGGGTAACGGCCTGCCCCTCACGACAGAGGCGTGAGGGGCAGGGAAAGCCGGGTCCGGAAAGGCCTAGACGGCGTTCCGGTCCAGTGGGGTGTCCTGGGGCTGCGGTCGCCGGACATAGACGCCGGCCCACCGCCGGGCACGCGCCGAACGCTCATCCGGGGCGTAGGGGGTCAGCGGGTCGCGGCCGCTGGATCTGACGAAGCCCCAGAGGAGGTTCACGGCGGCGCCGAAGACGGCGACCGCGACGACGAGCAGGACCATACTTACCGAATCGAACCAGTGCACGAGCTTTCCCTCTCGCTCGCACCGCACAGAACGTGCGGTTTTGCCATCCGCCCCCGGACAGGCCCGCGGAATGACCGGGGCCGGTGGCGATCTGGCGACTCTGCCGTATCGCCCTCACAACATGATCATCATTGGTAGGATGGAATCATCCCAACCATTCCATCGATACCCCCAAACGGAATCATTAACCCTGTTTGACCGAGTTGATCCGTCTGGCCAATATTGGGTGGTCAGGCGTTCGAGGAGTGATGATGGCAGGGTCAAAGTGGCGTGCGATCGCCGACGACCTGGTCAAGAAGATCGAGAACGGCGAGATCCCCCGCGGCTCGCAACTCCCGACCGAGCTCGAGCTCCAGGCCGAGTACGACGCCTCGCGCAACACGGTGCGCGACGCGATCAAGTGGCTGACCCAGCGGCAGCTCGTCGTCGCCCAGCCGGGCCGCGGCACCTTCGTCTCCCGCAAGATCACTCCATTCGCCGTCGAGCTGTCCCCGCGGCACGGCTTCGGGAGCGCCGACGACGAGGGCGGCGCGTACGTCGCGAGCGCCCGCGTCCAGAACCGCCGGCCGAGCACCTCGGACCCGCGCGTGGAGATCCGCAAGGCCACCGCCCTCGTCGCCCGCCAGCTCCAGCTCGCCGAGGGCGCGCGGGTGGTCAGCCGGTACCAGGAGCGCTTCATCGACGACGCCCCGTGGTCGCTGCAGACGTCCTTCTACCCCATGGAGTTCGTCAACCGGGGCGCCGAACGCCTCGTCGACGCCGTCGACGTCGGCGAGGGCGTGGCCAAGTACCTCGAGGGTGCGCTGCAACTCACGCAGGCGGGCTACCAGGACCTCATCGCCGCACGCCCTCCCGGCCGGCAGGAGTCGGTGTTCTTCGGCCTGCCGGACAACGTGAGCGTCAGCCTGATCGAGCTCTCCCGCACCGTGTACGCCACCACCGGCGAGCCGATGCGGTTCACCGTCACGGTCTACCCGGCCGACCGCAACCAGCTCTACTACAACATCGGCGACGTGCCGGAGCCTCGTCTCGACGTCCCCGGCCCCACGTAGGTCCGGTCACCACTCGCCTCGGCACCTCGTCAGACGGCGATCTGGAACAGGGCACCCGAGGGGTAGTCGTCACGTACGACCGTGCGGACATGGGTGAAGCCCAGATTCTTGTAGTAGGACTGCAGCTCGCGATTGTCCGTCCAGACGTCCGCGCGCAGCAGTCGGCACCGGCGTCTCTCGCCCGCTGCTTCGCCCACTCGATCATCCGGGACCCGACTCCGGGAGCGGCGTTGGACCTGTCGACGATCAGGCGATGAAAGTACATGGCGGGCTCGGCCATCTCACGCTCGGTCCACAGACCGCCGGCCGTGTGCTTGTCGAGCGCGATCGTTCCCAGGAGCCGGCCTTCGGAGTCCTCCGCCATCCGGGTCTCGCCTCGCTCGATCGAGGAGCGGATGTTCGACCGCATGACCTCCTCGGTCGGCCAGGGGTCCGCCCACTGCCGGATCCCCGTCCTTCTCTCGATCCAGCGGGCGGCCTCGGTGCGGAGGCGAACGACCTCTTTCTCCTCGCCCAGCCGTGCGGGCCGCATCGTGAGACGGATCGCCCGGTCAGGATGGCCGCCGTGCTCGCCTGTGCGTACGGCTGCCCTGAAGAGAGTCTCCGCCCGGCGGAAGATGCTCGCCGCCACTTCGGATCCAGCCATGACCTGTCACTGCACCGCTTCGCAACGAAAGGTCGTGCCCTGCGCTACGACGGTAGGAGACGCCGCCCGGACCGGCCAGATTCACATCGCACAGTGAGCGTGCGCCCGGGTAACGAAATGCTGAGTCAGCCGGGTCGAGTCATGCGGTGGGAGCGGTGGGATTCGGGAGAACGGGCGGCCGGTCGCCGGCGTGGCCGAGATCCCGGATCGGGCCCCAGGGCTCGGTGAGGCTCTTGAACCAGTTGTTCGGCAGAGCGCGAAGGTACGTCGCCGCGGGGAGCCGGAGCGCGCCGTACGCGCGCAGAATCTTGATCGTGTTGCCGAGGCAGTTGTTGAAGACGAGCAGGTAGCCCGCGTTCTTGCTCGCGGCGACGGCGATCGTGGCCGCGACCACGTTCGCGACGGCGGTCGCCTGGCACCGGCACTTGTCGTAGGGCTTGGCCCAGGGCGTGATCGCGGCGACGTAGGGGTCGGCGGTCGGGTCGCCGAAGGTCCGCAGCATCTGGTCGCGGGTTCCGGTCATGACCCAGGTGCCGTTCTCTCTGCCCTTGAGGATCCAGGCCTTGCCGCGCCCGCCGTTGTCGCCCTTGCCCGTGGGCACGGATTCGGTGGCGCCGAACATGTAGGTGTCGTCCTCGGGCAGCTTGACGGCCCATCCGGTGTGACCGAGCCCGCCGGCGCCGGTGGTCCGGGCGAACACCCACGCCTCGCCCGGCCCCTGGCCGCCGTTACCGGTCGCGGGAGGCACAGGTGGGGGGCACGGTCACTCCTTCGGCCAGGACCGGGCGTCTTCGGTCGGCTTCTTCTCGGACTCTTGAAACCGGCGGTCGTGCACTCCGGAACCTTGCCGGTGAGATCGATGATCGTCAATCCGGCGGCGGCCGGTCCGGCCGGTTCGGCGGATGCGTGGCGGCCTCGCCCGGTAGCCTCGCCGGATGAGTTCCGGCAGTTCAGGAGTGTTGCCGCCGGATCAGTACGTGGCATCCCTGGCGCGTAAGCGCATGGCCGCGGGCTCGCTGTTCCGCGACGCGGCCGGACGGGTGCTGCCGGTGGAGCCGACGTACAAGCCGGCCGTCGCGCGGTGCTGGAAGAACTCGGACTGGACCGGCCGATCGAAGAACGCCACCCGTAACACCGACTCGGGCCGCACGAGATAACGTGCGCCGACGCCAGGTAACGCAATTACCCCTAAAAGGTATTCACAAGGCGTCTACCCAAAAATCGCCTATTTAACGTCCGGAGAATTGCGACCCTTTGCCGTTGTCAGCGCAGAAACGGCCGGCGGCCGCCGCGCGCCGCGACGGCGCGCGGGCGGCTGACCGACCGGGAATGTGGAGAAATCGGTGAGCGTAGGCCATGCGGGGATGGCGTGGACGGATCAGGCGCGGCCGCCGGGCAGCGCGACGAGTGCCGCGCCGCCTCCGCTGACCGGTCGCAGCGTCGCCGCCGGAGCCATCCGCACCTGATCGGGACGCCGGACGAAGCCGTGGTACTGGATGCCCTTGGCGTTCACGCGTACGGGCTGGAACTCCTCGGGGTCGAGCGAGCAGAACCCGGTGCGGACGACGTCCTGGTAGAGACTCTGCGAGACGATGAGCGCCAGGTCGCGGTCCTGCTGATCGGCGAGAAGCCGGCGCAGCGGCTTGGCGTCGAGGAGCCGGCTGACCACGATCGGCGCGTCGCCCGCGGGGCCGAACGGGCCGGGCGTCAGCGTGCCGTGGTGCATCGCGACCCGCAGCCTCAGCCGCGTCCCGCCCACGACCTTGCGGTTGACCTCGCCGAGGACCGTCTCGAGCTGGTGCGTGAAGTCCCCGACGACGGCGGAGACGTCCACGTCCTCGGGCAGCACCACCAGCTCGCCGTCTCCGCTCACCTGCTCGTACCAGTGGCGCTGGTCGAGTCCGGCGTTCTGGGCGGCGATGTTGAGGATGCGTTTCAGCTCCGTCTGCGCTCGTAGCTGCTCTCGCGCGTCACGCGCGCTGTACTTCTCGACGTCGACCGCCAGGACAAGACGGTACATAAGACGAACATTGCCGAAACCGTTCGTGCACGACATGGGCACCTCCAAAACGAACTGGGCCGTCCGCCCCCATTCGCTCCACTTCGGAGTGAGTGTGCCTCTCGGAGGGTTACCACGCCGCCTTTTCCCGTACGTCCCTACGGCCACCCCCACGATCTCAGGAATCATGCGCCCCTTAGACGCGCAGGGCGGAGCGTTGGTTCACCGTGATCTCCGAAGTAAGGGGACCGTCGCCTCCTGGATAGCGCTCAGCGAAATACCATCCGGTATCTCAAAAAGCTCTCCTCGCGCCGTGCGAAGCCGGACCATACTTCCGGCGAATCACCCGCTTCGGCAGACAATTGGCCAAGAAAACCGCACCATGCCCGGTGTCACAGTCGGCGACTACTTGCTGTGACAAGAGGGTAGCTAGCTGTCGTGACCGACATAACGGAGGGGAGGACCGGCAGCGGCCGGCTCCTGGTCATCGGCGGCAGGGAGAACCGCACCTGCGGCACCGGACCGCTCGAGGAGTTCGTCAGCCTCTCCGGCTCACGTCGTTCACGCATCGTCGTGGTGACCACCGCCACCGGCGTTCCCGAACAGGTCACCGCCGAGTACACCACGGTGTTCCGGCGCCTTGGGGTCCCGTCCGTGACAGAGCTGCGGCTCATCGGGCGCACGACCGCCGACGATCCAGCCTCGCTCACCATGCTCGAGCAGGCGACCGGCGTGCTGATCAGCGGGGGCGACCAGTCACGGCTCAGCATGCTCGTCGGTTCCAAGACCAACGTCCTCCTCCACCGCCGGCTCCACGAGGACGGCCTCGTGATCGCCGGCACCAGCGCGGGCGCCACCGCGCTGGGCCGCTGGATGATCCTCGGCGGTGACGGAGGGTCGGTCACGACATCGTCGGTACGCATCGGGCCGGGGCTCGACCTGCTCGGCAACGTCCTGATCGACATGCATTTCGCCGAACGCGGCCGGCTGCCACGGCTGCTCAGCGGCATCGCCCTCGACGTGCGGTACCTCGGCGTCGGCATCGACGAGGACACCGCGATCGTCGTTGACGGCGACCGTTTCGAGGTGATCGGCCGTGGCGTGGTCACCGTCGTGGACGCCGATCGGGCCACCGTCGCGCAGGACCATGCCGCGAACGACCCGATGGCGCTGTTCGACGTTCGTCTGCATCTCCTTCCGGCCGGCTGCTGTTTCGATCTGGAGCAGCGCAAACCGTGGTTCGGCCCAACACGGGAAGAAGAGGAGTAAGCCGTGCACCTGGACCATCTGCGCTGGCTCGGCGGTCCCAATCTCTACGTCTCGCGACCGGTGGCGATCGCCCGCCTGGAGCTGGAAGAGCTCACCGGCCGGGAGACCACGGACTTCCCCGGCTTCGCCGACCGGCTGGTGCCGTTGCTGCCGGGCCTCACCGAGCACCACTGTTCGGCCGGACGGCCGGGCGGCCTGCTGGAGGCGATGGCCCGCGGCACCTACTTCGGGCACGTCACCGAGCACGTGACGCTGGAGCTGTCCTCGATGGTCGGCCGGGAGGTCTTCTTCGGCCGTACGGTTTGGGCGGGCGCGCCGGGACGCTACGACGTCATCCTCGAATGCCCGCGCGACGAACCGCCCGAGCACCCGATCGTGGAGCGGCTGCTGCGGCTCGCCATGCGCACCGTCACCGGGCTGCTGGAGGGCGGCGCACCGGTACTCGACCCGGAGCTGACGGCCATCTCCTCCGCGTACGGGCAGTCCCGGCTGGGCGTCAGCACCGCGGCGCTCGCCGAGGCCGCGCGCCGCCGTGGCATCCCGGTACGCCGGATGGGCCACCTGAACCTCCTGCAGCTCGGCCACGGCAAGCACCGCCGGATGGTGTGGGCGGCCATGACCGACCGCACCTCGGCCGTCGGGATGGAGGCCGCGGCGGACAAGATGCTGACCAAGTGCCTGCTGGAGGAGGCCGGGCTGCCCGTGCCCAGCGGACGCATCGTGGCCTCCGCCGAGGAGGCCGTGGCGGTCATGACCGAGATCGGCGGCCCGGTCGTGGTCAAGCCGCTGTCCGGCCACCACGGCGAGAAGGTCTCGATCGAGCTGTCCGGCCCGGCCGAGGTGAGCGCCGCCTTCCGTGAGGCCGCGACCGTGTGCGAGGACGTCCTCGTGGAGAGCTACGTGCCGGGCCGCGACCACCGCGTGCTCGTGGTCGGCGACCGGGTCGTGGCCGCCGCCGAGCTGAGCCCGGCGCGTGTGACGGGCGACGGCCGGTCCACCATCGCCGAGCTGGTCGACCTCGCCAACACCGACCCGTTGCGCGGCGAGGGACACGACCGTCCGCTGACCCGCCTGACCCTCGGCGACACCGAGCTGGCCCACCTCGCCGCCCGGGGCCTGCATCCGGGCTGCGTGCCGGCCGACGGTGAGATCGTCACGCTGCGCCGCAACGCGAACCTGTCCACCGGCGGCACCAGTAAGGACGTCACCGATCGCATGCACCCGGACGTGGTCCGGCTGTGCCGCCGGGTGGCGGCGACCATCGGGCTGGACGTGTGCGGCATCGACCTGCGGCTGCCCGACATCGGCGCGCCGATCCCGCCGGAGGCGACCGGAGTCGGCGTGATCGAGGTGAACTCCTCGCCGGGGCTCCGCATGCACCTCGCGCCGTATGAGGGCCGCTCACGTGATGTCGCGGCCGACATCATCGACCAGATGTACCCGCCGGGCGCCACCGCACGTGTCCCCCTGGTGGCCGTCACCGGCACCAACGGCAAGACCACGACCGTACGGATGGTCGCGCACCTGCTCGGCCAGGACGGCCGCCAGGTCGGCATGAGCACGACCGAGGGCGTGTACGTGGGCAACGAGCTGATCTACAAGGCCGACGCGTCGGGCCCCCGGTCGGCGCAGATGGTGCTGGGCAACCGCGCGGTCGAGGCGGCCGTGCTGGAGACCGCGCGCGGCGGCATCGTACGCCGAGGGCTCGGCTACAACCGCGCCGACGTCGCGGTCATCACCAACATCAGCGACGACCATCTCGGCGTCGACGACATCGACACGGTCGAGGACCTCGTCGAGATCAAGGCGCTGGTCGCCGAAGAGATCCGGCCCGGCGGCCACATCGTGCTCAACGCCGACGACCCGCGGGTCGCGGCGTTCGCCGAGCGCCCGGCCGTACGGCGGCGCAAGCCGGTGGTGCGTTACTTCGCTCAGTCCGGGACGAACGACATCGTCTCCCGGCACCTCCGCGCCGGCGGCGTCGCGTACTACACCGAGGACGGCTGGCTGGTCGAGGCCGAAGGCGGCCGGACCCGTGCGCTGCTGCCGGTCGGCGACGTCGCCGGGTCCTTCCGCGGCAAGGCCGACTACATGATCGCCAACGCGTTGGCCGCCGCCGCGGCCACCCGCGCGCTCGGCGTACCGATGAGCCTGGTGGCCCGGGGTCTGCTGACCTTCGATCCGCACCGGTGCAACCCGGGCCGCGGCTGTTCCTTCCGCGTCGAGGAGACCCCGGTCATCGTCGACTACGCGCACAACCCGGCGGCGGTCGCGGCAGTGGGCGGACTGCTGCGACGCGTCTGGGGGCGTGACGGCGTGGCGACCGTGACGCTGCCGGGCGACCGGTGCGACGACCTGGTGATGGAGACGGCGCGCGAACTCGCGCGGTCCTTCGACCGCGTCGTCGTGTACGAGGACGAGGACCTGCGCGGCCGGCGCTCCGGAGAGATGACCAGGCTCATCATCGACGGGCTCACGCAGGAACGGCCGGACGTGCGGATCCACACCGCCGGCGACCTGAAGGACGCGGTCGGCATCGCGCTCGGCCTCACCACCCCCGGCGAACCCCTCCTGCTGCTGTACGAGAAGCTCCAGCCCGTCGCCGACCTGCTGCAGACGCTCGGCGCCGCACCGACTCCGACGTCGCAGACCCCCCGCTGACCTCTCGGCGTCTCAGAGCCACTCGCGCTCGGTCGCGATGCGGATGGCGTCCATCCGGTTGCGCGCGCCGATCCGTACGAAGGCGCGGGACAGGTGGTTGCGCACCGTCTTGGCGCTGACCGACAGTTCGGCGGCGATCTCCGCCGTCGAGGCGCCGGCGGAGGCGATCCGCAGGATCTGCCGCTCGCGGTGGGTGAGCGGGTTCTCGTCGATGGTGCGGGCGGTGCGGGCGAGGTCCGGGTCGACCACGCGGCGGCCGGACGCCACCCGGCGCACGCACCAGGTGAGCAGTTCGACCGGCGCCTCCCGGCTGATCAGGCCCAGGGGGCGTACGGGCATGGCACGGCTGAGGTGCCCGGGATCGTCACGGCCGACCAGCATCACCGTGGCGCAGGCGGGCAGCGTCCGCGCCAGCAGCCCGGCCACGGCGGACCCGCCCTCCGGCGGCAGCTCGACGTCGATGACGGCGACTCTGGGCTTCAGCTCGGCTGCGGTGGAGACGAGCCGGTCGGCCTTCTCGAGCTCGGCGACGACCTCGATCCCCGGTTCCTGGGTGAGATAGGCGACCAGGCCGATACGTAACAGGTGCACGTGCTCGGCGACGAGCGTATGGATCACGAGTCGTTCCCCCTTCGCGGACGATCGGAGGTCACCGGCGTCGCCTTCCCGGCGCGCGCCGGCCCTGGAGCGGGGTCGCCGGTGGCAGGGCCATGCCGCTGCGCGCCGGCCGAATCATGATCAGTCAGGGGAGAAGGGTGGCTTGTCCGGGACGTCGCGGCCGGGCCTTCGCGAGGTCCGCGGCATGACGGTCCAAACGCCGGAGCGGGGCCGGCCGATCCGCACGACGTCACCGACGCCGCTGGGCGTCTTGCCCGTCGCGCAGCCGCCGCCCCCGCATCCGGAGCCCGGGTCGGGAACCGGCGGCGGCACACCGATCCTCGCCGTACGCGGTGGCGGCGCGTCCGTGACGGGCCCGGCCGACGTCAACCGGTACGGACCGGTGCCTGAGCGATCCGGGCGGGCGGAGCGGGCCTGGACGGCGTCGCGGGCCGGGGCGACGGCCTGCTCGGCGGGCAGGGGACGGGATGACACCGTCCGCACGCCGCGCGGGCCGGTCCCCTCAACGGGGGCGCCTGACAGGTGGGTCGGCGTCTCGTCGGCCGGGTGAGCTCGCGTTCCACACGAGCCGTGGCGGGCGGTGCGTCTTCGGGGGTCGTACGGCCAGCGCGCGGCCGACCGACGGCCGGGCGGTCGCGACGCCCGCCGCGGCGCGGTATGCGACCGTCGCCGCGCGGTGTACGGCCGTTCCGGCGCCTTGTGCGGCCGAGTCACGTGGTGCGGGAGCCGTCGCGTACGGGTGGACCGCGCCGGGTGGGAGATGGCGGCGTGGCGGCTCGCTCCGGATCGGCCGGGGAGCGCGCCCTGCGTACGGCTGCTCGCGTGCGGGGGACGGGCTTCGGCGCGTGTCTCGGCGCTGGCCTGTGACAGCGCCTCGAACGCGGAGAACGCCAGCACCAGGCCGAACACGGTGAGCACGAGGCGGATGGCGTACCCGAGCGCCGGGCGCAGACACGACGCGCATAAGCGGGGGCGGGCGCGCTCCCCCGGATCGGGCAGGAGACCGCCGGACGATTCCGCACCCTGTCGGGCAGGCTCTCCGCAGGCCGTTGTCCGGGGCGCCTTTCGCGGCGACCCCGGACAACGAACACTCTCGGCCATTTTCCGCCCCCCGCCGACCTACGGCTTGACCTCGACTCTTCCCCCAAGAATGTGAATCATTCCGCACCAACGGGGATGTCCGGTCTCGGCCGTACTTCCGGTCGACGGGCCTCGGTCAGACAGCGTCTCCCAGGAGTGAGCGCAGGTCGATGCCGTCGTCGCCGGCGCCGCCGTCATCGTCTCCGTACTCGTTGCCGTAGTGGCCGCCATCGCTGAAGTCGCGATCGAACCGCTGCTCGTCGTTCTGACGCCGCACCGATACCCGCGGCCGGTGTCGCCGCCCGCCGGTGTGCGCTCCGGTACGCGGGCCGCCCCGTGTCCCGGTGTGCGCCCCCGGCTGCGTACCGGGGCGAGGCGCGGGGTCGTCGTGGTGATGTCCCCTCGGCGCCGACAACCTGAGCAGCGGAATGGACAGCAGGCTCGAGCCGGCGGACGGCGCATGCGCTGCCGGCCGCTGGGCCCGCCAGTTCGCCCGCGGCGGTGCCACCGCAGAAGCCGATGGAGAAGCAGGCGGCTGCGCGGCCTCGTACGGACCGGCCTGGTCGTCCTCGGGTCCCTGAACCTCCTGCTGGACCGGCTCGGCGGCGGGCGCCTGCGCGGACTGCCCGCTGCCGGGCGTCTGCGCCTGCGTGCTCGGCGTCTGCACCTGGGCGCCGGGCATCTGCGCCTGCGTGCCAGGTGTCACCGCCTGGCCGCCCGGTGCCTCCGGCTGGGTGCCCGGTGCCTCCGGCTGGGTGCTCGGCGTCTGTGCCTGCGTGCCGTTCGGGTCGTCCGTTCGAGCATCGGCGTGCCGCCGGTGGGGTGCGCCGTGCGCGTGCTTCTTGGCCTCGTGATGCTTGGCGAGCGTCCGCACCCAGTGTGGCCACGCGTGGTAGGCCGGTGCTCCCGGACGGGCCGCTCCGGCGAAGGTCCGCAGCCGCCACCCGGACAGCGTTCCGCGCTGGACCCGGGCACCGGTGTGCGGCGCGTGCAGGAAGTGATGGCGTCCGACGTAGATGCCGACGTGGTGGTCGCCCGAGAAGAACACGAGGTCACCAGGACGCAGGTGCTTCAGGCTCACCTTTCTGCGGATCATCCGGTGCTGAAGGTCGGCCCGGTGCGGCAGCCGCAGGCCGCCCTTGCGCCAGGCGGCCATCACCAGGCCGGAGCAGTCGTACGTGCGCGGGCCGGCGCCGCCCCACTGGTAGGGCTTTCCGACCTGGCGGTAGGCGAACCGCACCGCCTTGTGCGCCTTGACGGTCTGTGCCTTCATCCGAGCCAAGTACCGCTCGTAAGAACGCAGGACATGCATCTGTCGCTGCGTTGGCTGGGCCGAGGCGAATTCTTGGGAACGCGGCAGGGCGCGAGCCGCCGCGGCGAGCGGCGTCGATACGACCAGCACAGCGCTGATACCGAGGACAGGACATCGCAGTAAAGCTGGAGCGGCCAATTTGGCCCAGAGACTCCAGGCTTGCGACTTAGCCTGGTCCACCGAATCCATCCGCTGACCTCCAAAGGGTACGTGTGAGCCTTTCTTCGCATCAGCAGATACCCCCTGCCCTCAGCGCCGTATCATCACCTCTTTTCGCCGCAAGGTTCACCATCGGGATTTAGATCCGCCGCCAATCAAGAAAAGTAAACCGAAGGTTTTTCGATCGCCTTATCGAGCCCAAGGTCACCGCACGAGAAGTGCAAGGGAAACGATGTAATTTCATCGCCTCCGCCGTAAGAATAAGCAGAACAGCGGAGATAGGCGGTCGCGACCGGATTCATGTCACGGGAAGCGGAGAGATCGGGATTTCACCGCGTCTGCCCCCACCCTCCGCGAGCCGTTCCCCCACCTGGCCGGAAACGGAAAAGACGCGTCGGCGGTACGACCCCGCCGACGACACACCGAACGGCAGAAAGGCACTCCCATGGCCACCCCGCTGGACCGGCTCCGGCGACTGATCCCCCCATCGGCGGGCGACGGGCACCACCGCGACTGGACGGCTGTGGAGGAGCGCCTGAGACTGCCGCTGCCCCAGGACTACAAGGACCTTGTGGACGTCTACGGCGGCGGTCAGTTCTCCGATCACGTCGGACTCTTGGTGCCGCCGCCTACCCGTATCGGCAGCGAACTGGTGACGTACAACGACGGGCACATGGGGGACCTCGACAATCTGTGGTCGATTCTCGACGACCGACCGGCCGAACTGGCGGCGGACGACCTGAGGCTCGTCGTGTGGTCCGACACCATCGACGCGGACAGCCTCAACTGGCTCGTGAGGCCCGGCGAACCGGCTGACGTCCTTCCGGGTGCGGAGTAGGCGACGGGGGCGAGTGAGGTCCGGCGCGGATGGAATTGCCGGGCCGGCGTGGGGAGAGGTGAGATCACGGGACGCCGGAGTGTGAGGCTGTGCGGAGGCGAGAAATGTCCGTCCGCCCGGTGGTCCGGGCGGACGGACAGATGATTCGGCCGATGCAGAGAAACTGCCCGAGCGTCAGGTTCAGCCGAGCAGGCCCGCGACGCCGAACCCTCGGACGGCGGTACCGCCGATACGCCCGCTCGACGCCCTTCCGTCGCACGCGGCCGTGGCCATGCCGCCCAGCGCGCCCGCGTTGCCGCAGACCCGGATCGGGGCGTGCACGGGCGCCTTGACCTGGTTGCCGCTGAGCACACCGTTCTCGCCGGAGGTGCTCATCTCGACGGGACGGGCCTCCGGCGCGGCCTGAGCGACAGGAGCGGCCGGAGCGGCGGCCGGCGCCGCAGCCGCGGCTTCCGCCGGAGCGGCGACCGATGCCTGGGCCGGAGCCGGAGCGGCGGCCGGCGCCTGAGCCGGAGCCGCGGCAGGAGCCGTGACGGGCGCGGCTGCGGCCTGCGCGGGCGCCGCCGGAGCCGCCGACGCCGCCGGAGCCTGGGGCTCGCTCGACGCGGGAGCCGCCGCGCCGCCCGGAGCGCCGATGGCGGCGGCCGGAGCGCCGGTCATCGGGCCCGCGATGGCCGGAGCCGGAGCCGACGCGGCAGCCGCAGCCTCGGCCGGAGCCGCCGCAGGAGCCGCAGCCGGGGCCGCAGCCTCGGCAGGGGCAGCAGCCGAGGCCGGAGCGGCCTCGGTGGCACCGATGCTCGCCTCGCCCTTGCACGCGGCCGTACCGACACCCTTCGCACTCGCGATGGCGTTACCGCAGATGTCGACCTGCGGAGTGGGGTCGTCGTCCTTGCGGACGTCCGCGTAGCGGAAGCCGTTGCCCGGACCCACCGAGCTCAGCAGGTTGACGTGGTTACCGAACAGACCGATCGGCGCGATGACCGAAAGGTGGTTGAGCAGCTGGTTACCGCCGAGGATGCTCTGGTGGCCCGTCGTGTCGTCCGCGTTGGCGACGCCGACGCCGGCCGCACTGACGGCGGCCGCGACCAGCGCCACCCGAGCGGCGCGAGCGGTCCATTTGTGCATGTCTCCCCCAAGGGTGTTGGTTTCTTCACTGGTGGTTCGGGAGGTTCTCGCCCGGGCGGTACGGCGGCCCTTGTTCCGCACCGCCCTGGCGTTAACCGGCGATGTGGATCACCGCTCGGAGTTCTCGTGGAGAGTGACTTCTTGACCCGGACACGACCGGCGCACGTTGTGCGGCGGCATCAGTGGAAAAGTTACATTCGGGGAAAGGCGGCCACGCGGCGGCGGTGAACAGCATGAGGCATTGGCGGCTAATACCGCCGACGACAGGTGTCGTCCACATCTTCAGCCTTTGCCGCTTCACACACCCTCCAAGTGGCCGGTGATCTCAGAAACGTCGTACCTCGATGCTGAACGAACGCAACATTAACACCGGCCCCAGTGACGTTCGTAAGGCCAGATCGAGATGCGTAAAACAGCCCCACACCTGCGGCGAGATTGGAAAAGATCACGTCGCGGGCGGTCCATGAATTTGCCGGACGAAGCAAACAACGAGTCATATCCGACCCGGTACGGGGTTGCAGAATTTGGCGCTCTCATTACTCATCCAGCCATCCAATGAAGCGATGCGGAGCACCGGCCAGTATCGGATTATTCAGCCCATTCACCGGAAGCAGCCGCCGTATTTCTCCAATGCCGCCAAGGCCGAAATGCCGCCGGCCGTACGCCGCCGGCCCGCCCCGGCCCCCGCCCGGGGGATCCGCGTCGTGCGCGATGCTTGTCCCATGCGTGACCTGACGCTCCTGCCCAAAGCCCACCTGCACGTCCACCTGGAGAGCACCATCCGGTGGACGACGTTGCGGGAGATCGGCGAGGCCACCGGGGTTCCGGTGCCGTCTCTACCGGAGGACGGCCCGCCGGTCTTCGACGGGTTCCGCCAGTTCGCCGACCACAACACGCTCATCCGCACCTGCCTGCGCCGGCCGGAGGACTTCCGGCGAGTCGCCGTCGAGTACTGCGCGGACGAGGCGGCGCAGGGCACGCGTTATGCCGAGGTGACGTTCACGGCGGCCTCGCACGGCGAGCGGCTCGGCGACCTCGGCATGCCGCTGGAGGCGGTGCTGGACGGGCTGGCCGAGGGCCAGGCGAGGTACGGCATCGAGTGCCGGGTGATCCTCGACCACTCCCGGCGTCGTTCGGTCGAACGGGCCTGGCGCACCGTGAAGCTCGCCGAGTCCCACGAGGAGGTCATCGCGGTCGGGCTGGCCGGCGACGAGGCGCACCCGCTCGCGCCGTTCGCCGAGGTGCTCGACGCGGCGCGCGACGCCGGACTGCACCTGGTGCACCACGCCGGGGAGACGTGCGGGCCGGACAGCATCCGTGAGGCGATCACCGTCGGCCGCACCGAACGGCTGGGCCACGGAATCCGCGTGCTGGACGACCCGGACCTGGTCGCCGAGGTACGCGAACGAGACATTCCCCTGGAGGTCTGCCCGTCGTCGAACGTGACGCTCGGCCTCGCGGCGTCGCTCGACGCCCACCCACTGCCCCGGCTGCGCGACGCCGGCCTGCGGGTCACGCTGAACACCGACATCCCGTCCACCGCCGGCACCTCCCTGGCCGAGGAGTACGCCCGTGTCCGTACGGCCTTCGGGTACGACGACGCGGCACTCGCCGAGCTGTCCCGTACGGGCGTCGACGCGTCCTTCGCCCCGGCGGCGACCAAGGAGCGCATCCACCGCGCGATCGACGAGTGGCTGCGTGACGCCGGACGACCGACACGGGACAAGGCGTAGGTTGACCTCATAGTCGGCGATCAGCGCCACCGGCGCCCATATCGGTACGGGAGGTTTCATGGCGATCGAGACGGCAGAGTTCGGGCGTACCGGCCACCTGAGCACACGAGTGATCTTCGGCGCCGCGGCGCTCGCCAATGAGCCGCAGCGGGTCGCCGACGAGACGCTCGACGTCCTGCTCGAACACGGCGTGAACCACATCGACGTCGCGGCGTCGTACGGCGAGGCCGAGGTACGGCTGAAACCGCTGCTGGCCCGCGAACCCGGCCGGTTCTTCCTGGCCACCAAGACCGGTGAGCGCACGGCGGGCCCGGCCCGCGAGGAGCTCCACCGTTCGCTCGAACGCCTGGGTGTCGACCACGTCGACCTGCTCCAGCTGCACAACCTGGCCGACCCCATCGAGTGGGACATCGCCCTCTCGCCGGGCGGCGCGCTGGAGGCGGCGATCGAGGCGCGAGACGAGGGGCTCGTCCGCTTCATCGGGGTGACCGGTCACGGCGCCCAGATCGCCGCGACGCATCGGCGCAGTCTCGAACGGTTCGACTTCGACTCGGTGCTGCTGCCGTACAACTACGTGACCATGCGCAACCCGTACTACGCCGAAAACTTCGACGCGCTGCACCAGACCTGCCAGGAGCGGCGGGTGGCGGTACAGACGATCAAGTCGATCGCGCTGCGCCACTGGCGTGAACGCCCGCACACCCGGTCGACCTGGTACGAACCGCTGGAGCGGCAGGACGACATCGACCTGGCCGTCTGGTGGGCGCTCAGCCGTCCGGGTATCTTCGTGAACAGCGTCGGCGACGTCGGCCTGCTGCCGCGCGTGCTCGACGCCGCGTCCCGCTACACCGCCGCCCCGGACGAGGAGGCGATGAGCGCGCTGGCCGAGCGGTCCGCCGCCGAGCCGCTGTTCGTCTGAGCACGCACCGCCCCGGAAGCTTCGCGCGGACTCGCCGCCGGTGAGACGGCCACTCGTCGGCATATAGTTGAACTATCAACTACATTAAGGAGCTGACAGATCATGGCGACCGCACTCGGACTCGGCCTCCCGCAGAACCATCAGTACGACCTCGGCAGCGACGTGACCGACGTGGCACGCGCCGCCGAGCGGATCGGATACGAGAGTCTTTGGGCCTACGAGCGGGCCCTGTTCCCGGAGCCCGCGACCCAGGGCCTGTACGGCGTTCCCGGCATGCCCTGGCCCGATTCCTACCGCGGGGTGGCCGAGCCGCTCGTGACACTGGCCCTCGCCGCGGCGGTCACCGAACGCGCCCGGCTGGGCACCAGCGTGCTGGTGGCACCACTGCACGGACCGTTCCAGCTGGCGAAGACGCTGGCCACGCTGGACGCGGCGAGCGGCGGCCGGGTGATCGCCGGCTTCGGCACGGGCTGGTCCCTCGATGAGTACGCGGCCGCGGGCGTCCGGCCCTTCGAGGAGCGCGGCCAGGTGATGGACGAGGTCATCGAGGTCTGCCGGGCGGTGTGGGGCCCGGACCCGGTGACCTACGACGGCGGGACGACCCGGATCGCCCCCGCCGTGGTCGGACCCAAACCCGCCCGGCCGATCCCGATCCTCCTGGCCGCCGGCGGTAAGCGAGCACAGCGCCGGCTCATCGACCACGCCGACGGCTGGCTGCCCGTCGCCACCAGCGTCGAGCAGGCCACCACCCAGTGGCGCGAACTACGAGAACTGGCGGCCGAACGCGGGCGCACCAAGCCGATCCAGACGGTGCTGCGGACCAACCCGCAGTACACGCCCAAGCCGTACGAGGGCGGCGACCGCGCCCCCTTCCAGGGGAACGTCGAGCAGATCGTCGAGGATCTGGTCGCGTTCGCCGCGATCGGCTTCGAGGACATCATCGTCGACTTCCAGCAGAGCGTGCGCGACGCCGAGGAGCTCAAGGACGTCGCCGCCGAGGTGTACGAGAAGGCGCGCGCGGCCGGCGTGTGAGCGGGTGGCCGGGGCCGGCCGCCCGAATTGTCGCCGGACGCGCTCTGTGACCGGTACGCGACAAGGCGTGTGAGGAACTTCGGCGGATCGTGCAACCGAAGCACCCGCTGATGCGTAGAGGACAGGCGCAGAGCTTGACCCGTACCTCCATCCCGAGGAGACAACTGTGCGCTTGATGCCCCTCCCCGCAAGCGTCGCGATCGCCGGAGCGGTCGCCGCAGCGATCGCCGTCCCGGCCGCACTCGCGGCGACGGCCTCGGCCAGCCCGGCCACCGGCACCGCGTCCGCCTTCGGCGTGTCCGCCACCGGCCTGGTCAACATCCCGCAGACCCCGGCGGTCACCTCGTCGGCAGGGGCGCACCACAAGAGCCTCGCTCAGCTGCCGCCGAACCCGCTGGTGAAGCTCAAGGTGCTGCACACCTCCGCCGCCGGTGCGGCCTCACGCGCGAGCGTGGTCGACCTCAGGGTGGTCAAGGCCGCGCTGTCGGCCCACCTGATCACGGCCAAGTGCGTCGGCGGCAAGGGCTCGTCGCACCTGGTCAAGGCCTCGGTCGCCGGCCACCGTCTCGCCGCGGACGCGGCGCCGAACAGCACGGTCACGGTGCCGGTCCAGGGCGTCGGATCGGTCTCGGTGGTGCTCAACAAACAGGTCCACAATGGGGACGGCAGCCTGACCGTCACCGCGGTGGAGGTGAAGCTGGCGCTCGCGACCGGCAAGGCCCAGACGATCGACATCTCCTCCGCCACCTGCTCCGCCGGTCAGACCACGCCGCCGCAGCAGCCGACGCCGACACCGACGCAGAGCACCCCGCCCGGTCAGGCGCCGGTGCCCACGCCGGTGCCGAGCGACCTTCCCGTCACCGGCTGACCTCCTCCGCGGCCAGACGCCGGACCCTGAGCGTGTTGTCGGTACGGGTCGCCGGCTTTCCGTCGGGTGCGGTCTGGATCCGCTCGTGTTCCGCGCAGACCTGCACCTCCCACTGCCCTTCCGGGAGGTGCAGGTCCGCGAGGACGTCCTGCGGGGTCGGCAGCCGGACGTGGGCGTGATCGTGTTCCCACGGCGGGAGGCCCCCGTGGCCGACGATGAGCAGCACCCCACCGCGTACGACGGCCGAGGCCGCGGTCCGCAGGATCTCCTCCCGCGGCATGTCGCCGGGGGAGTGCAGGAAGTGCGCGGACACGAGGTCGAACTCCCCGGCCGGGAACGACCTCGCTAGGTCGTGCCACTGGAAGTCGATCCGCTCGGCGACGCCCGCCTCGGCCGCGTGCCGGGCCGCGCGTTCGAGGGCGACGCGGGAGATGTCGACGGCCGTCACGTGCCATCCGCGCCGGGCGAGCCAGACGGCGTCGCCGCCCTCGCCGCATCCCAGGTCCAGCACCCGCCCCGGCGGCAGGTCGGAGACCTCACGGACCAGCACGTCGTTCGGTTTCCCGCTCCAGAGCCGCTCGCTCTCCCGGTACCGGGCGTCCCACTCTTCCGCGCTCATCGCCTTACCTCCCTGCGGGCCTCGACGGCCCGGCGCGTCTCCTCCGCCACCAGGTCCGCGTTGATCATCGCACCGGCGCGTACGCCCGCGGCGGCCGCGCCGATGACCTGGTCGGCCAGGCCGGTCACGTTGCCGGCCACCCATACTCCCGGGACCGCCGTCGCTCCGGTCGGATCCGCCGGGATGGAGGTGCCGATGACGTGGCCGCCCATCTCCTGCTCGGCCGGCTCCAGCCCGAGACCGGTGAGCACCCCGGCCCGGGCGGTCATGAAGGGCGGGACGGTGAGCGCGTCGCAGGCGACCACCCGCCCGTCCTCCAGCCGGACGCCGGTGAGCCGGTCGTCCTCCACCTCCATCGCCGTCACCCGGCCGTCGACCACGGTGACGTCGCGGGCGGCCAGTTCCTCGTTGTCCGCGAGCCCGTCGACGCCGTTCGCCAAGAGGGTCACGTTCTTGCTCCACTGCCGCCACAGCAACGCCTGATGAACCGCGACCGGTGAGGTGGCCAGGACGCCGATCGCCCGGTCGCGCACCTCCCAGCCGTGGCAGTACGGGCAGTGGAGCACGTCGCGGCCCCAGCGTGCGGCCAGTCCGGGAACGTCGGGCAGGTCGTCGACCAGGCCCGTCGTGACGAGCAGGCGGTCCGCCGTGACGACCGAGCCGTCCGCGAGGGTGACGCGGAAGCCGCCGGTGTCGCGGCGCTCGGCCGACACGACCTCACCCGATCGGATCTCACCGCCGTACCCCTCGACCTCGCGCCGGCCGTCGGCCAGGAGGACCTCCGGCGGCGTTCCCTCCCGCCCCAGGTAGGTGTGCACCTGGGCCGCCGGCGCGTTCCGCGGACGGCCCGCGTCGATGACCAGGACCCTGCGCCGCGCCCGGGCCAGGGTCAGCGCCCCGCCCAGACCGGCCGCCCCACCGCCGATCACGACCACTTCGTATGTCTGTTGCGTCATGCCGATGATGGTGAGCCCCCGCCACCCCACACGACAAACATCTTTGCCGATTCGGCAAAGTGCGTGCCCGCGGTGTCCGGGTGCGATTCCTTTCGGGGCCGCCGGTGGTCTGCACTGTCGAAAGGCTTCCTGAGCGAGAGGACACGCTGATGCCAAGTAAGCAGTCCAGGGCGGTCGCGAGGCACTGGACGGCGGCGGCCCAGGCACGTACGCCGGCCGAAGCGCCGAGCGACGAGCAGTGGGGAGATCTGACGGCGGAACCACCTGAGGTCGACTACACCGAGGTCGTCGCGGGCGGCCTGCCCGCGATGTGGGCGGTACCGAAGCGGAAAGCCGAGGACCGGGTGCTGCTGTGCATTCACGGCGGAGGTTTCGTCAGCGGCTCGATCACCTCGCACCGCAAGATGTTCGGGCATCTGGCCAGGGCGACGGGCGCACGGGCACTGATCTTCAACTACCACCTCGTCCCCGGGCACACCCATCCGGCGCAGGTCGACGAGGCGACGATGACGTACCGCTGGCTGCTCGACGAGGGATTCCGCGCCGGCCACGTCGCCTTCGCCGGCGACTCGGCCGGCGGTGGGCTGGTGATCACCACGCAGCTGCGGGCCCGCGAGCAGGGGCTGCCTCTCCCGGCCGCGGCGCTGCCGTTCTCACCCTGGGTGGACATGGAGGCCGTCGGAGAGTCCTACGAGACCAACCGGGAGCGCGACGCCTTCTTCAGCCGGGACCTCGTACGCGCGCTGGCGGATGACTTTCTGGGCGCGGACGGTGACCCCCGCGACCCGCTGGCCAACCCGCTGTACGCCGACCTGTCCGGCCTCGCGCCGACCTACATCCAGGTGGGAGGGGACGAAGCGCTGCTGGACGACGCGCGCCGGCTGGAAGAGCACGCCCGCAAGGCCGGAGTCGACGTCCGGCTCGACGTGTTCCCCGGCATGCAGCACACCTTCCAGATGGCCGCCGGCCGGGCCCCGGAGGCCGACGAGGCGATCCGGAGAATGGCCGCCTGGGTACGGCCCAGACTCGGCCTTCGGGATGCCGCATGATCGACCAGGGAGCGGCGGTGACGAGGGCGCTCGACGCCGGTGAGTTCGCCCGCCTCACTGAGCCGTTCCGACGCGAGTTGCTGGCGCACTGCTACCGGATGCTCGGTTCGGCGGATGAGGCCGAGGACCTGGTGCAAGAGACCTACCTCCGGGCATGGCGGTCGAACGGGACGTTCGAGGGCCGGTCGTCGCTGCGGGTCTGGCTGTACCGCATCGCCACCAACGCCTGCCTGACCGCGCTGCGGCAGCGCGGTCGGCGGGCGTTGCCGTCCGGCCTCGCCGGCCCCGCCGACGATCCGGACGCTCCGCCGGACCCCGCCGATCCCGAGGTCGCGTGGCTACAGCCGATCGCGGACACACTCGTGATCCCGCAGCCGGAAGATCCCGCGACGATCGTCGCCACGCGCGAGAGCCTGCGGCTCGCGCTCATCGCCAGCCTGCAGTATCTGCCCGCACGGCAACGTGCGGTGTTCATCCTGCGGGAGGTGCTCGCCTTCCCGGCCGGCGAGGTCGCGACCATGCTCGACACGACCACCGCGGCGGTCAAGAGTTCATTGCAGCGGGCCCGTGCCCGGCTCGACGATGTGTCCCCCAGCCGGGAGAAGGTCATCGAGCCCACCGAGCCGTACGCGCGGGCACTGCTCGACCAGTACGTCGCCGGCTTTGAGAAGGCCGACATCGCGGCACTCGAACGCGCTCTCCGCGCCGACGCCGCGATAGAGCTGGTCGGCACCCGCACCTGGTTCTCTGGGCGCTCGGCCTGCCTGCGGTTCCTGCACGACGTGATCGGGTCGCCGGGAGACTGGCGGATGATCCCCACTTTCGCCAACGGGCAGCCGGCCGCGGCCGCCTACCGCGACGGCGCCGCGTACGGGCTGGGCGTCCTCACCGTGACCAGGACGGGCATCGCCCGCATCCTCGTCTTCGGCGGCGGCGCCGGCCTGGTCGCCGGGTTCGGCCTCCCGCCCGAGATGAGTGGGTGACCGGTCATCCGGGCGGGTGGGGCCTCCGCGCCGGTGGCCCGGTCAGGGCTTTCGGCCGACGGCGGCGAACTGGTCCACGTCGTGCGTGACCCCGAGGTTGACCTCGCCCGGGCGCCAGCGCGTCGTCGTGACGACTCCCGGCTCCAGCACGTCGAGGCCGTCGAGGAAGCTCTCGATCTCCTCGGGGCTGCGCGGGGTGAGCGGAGGCCTGCCGACCTTGTTCCACTGCCGCGCGCCCTCGTCCATCGTCTCGCTGTGCACGGCGTGGGCGAGCGCCAGGTGACTGCCCGAGGGCACCGCGTCCACCAGCCGGCGTACGATCTTCCGCGCCTCGTCCGTGTCGTCGATGTGGTGCAGGATCGCGATCAGCATGATCGCGATCGGCCGGTCGAAGTCAAGGACTTTCTCCGCCTCGCGCAGGATCGTGTCGGGGTCGTGCAGGTCGGCCTCGACGTAGTGGGTGACACCGGCCTCCGTGCTGGTGAGCAGGGCCTCGGCGTGCACCAGCACCAGCGGGTCGTTGTCGACGTAGACGATGCGCGACTCCGGGGCGATCCCCTGGGCGACCTCGTGCGTGTTGTTGAAGGTGGGCAACCCGGTGCCGATGTCGATGAACTGCCTGATCCCGGCCTCGGCGGTCAGGTGACGGACGGCCCGCACGAGGAACGCGCGCGAGGCGCGAGCGAGTTCGAGCACGGGCGGATTGACCTTGGCGATGCGCTCGCCGACCTGGCGGTCGGAGGCGAAATTGTCCTTGCCGCCGAGGAAGTAGTTCCAGACGCGGGCGGTGTGCGGCACACCGGTGTCGAGCGCCCAGTGTGGCTGCGGTTCGGGAACAGCCGGCTTGTCTTTCACGGTGACCCCTCCGCTCCGCGCAGCCGATCGTGTTCCCGAGCGTAACCCGCATAATCCCGCCAGATCGACACGTTCGGGATGTGTTGCCGCTTCTTCGCACACATGACACCGAACCACCGCCGCCGGCGGCGAAATGGCAACCTCGGACGGGGGCGACGCGAGGAGAGAGCTCACCTTCACCGAACAGCGGCGCCTGCGGGTCACCTCCCTCGCCGCCGAACTCGGCCTGGGCTCCTGGGACGCCCGGCAGGCCGACGCCTGGTTCGCCGGCTACCTGCGCCGCTACGAGGCGGCCTGGCGGGTCTATCCCGACGTCCGCCCGGCGCTCGAAGCGCTCGCCACACGCCGTCGCCGTCTGCGCCTGGGGGTCCTGACCAACGGCGACGCCGGCCAGCAGCGCGGGAAACTCCTCCACGTCGGGCTCGCGGACGAACTCCCGGACGTCATCGCCTCCAGCGAGGCCGGTGCCGCGAAACCCAGCGCGAAAATCTTCCACACGGCCTGCACCCGGCTCCGCCTCGCGCCGGAAGAGGTCGCCTACGTCGGGGACCGGCTCGGTACCGACGCCATCGCCGCCACCGACGCCGGGCTGCAGGGCATCTGGCTGAACCGCGGCGACGAAACCGGGCCGACGCGTCCGCCGGTCATCCGGACCCTCCGCGACCTGCCCGCCCTCCTGACCGAGTTCGACGGGTGAACGCCATGGACGACGGGGATCGGGCCCTGGCCCTGGACGAGAAGACGGGGAACGCCCTGACCGCGTTCCTTCCCGCCGCGCAGGTCTCCGGCGTGCCCGGCGACGCGCCGATGCCCGCCTCGCTGGTCGCGGTCTGGCACGGCCCGCGGCCGCCGCTGGTCTTCGACCGCTTCCGTCACCAGTGGGAACTCCCGGGCGGCGGGATCGAACGCGGGAAGACCCCGCTGCACCGTCCTCCTCCCGGCGGCACCCAGATCATCGATGCGACCGTCGCGCTGCACACTCGCCCCGAACAGACTCGATGAGTCGCCCGCCGTGGCGTCCACTACGCGTATCGGCGTAGTCCGGATGCCGCTCCTCGGCCGACGCCAGGCGGCCCGCCGTGCCGAATGATGGCCGGGCACAGCGACATACCGATGCCCGAGGAGGTGCCGTGCGGGACGTGCTCGCCGGTGTTCGGAGCCGTGGCCGTCGTATCGAGCGTTTCTGTTACGGCCTCGGTGCGGTGCTCGTCTGCGCGGGACTGTTCCACCTGGTCGTCTTCGCGGTCGACGGCGGCCCCTGGTACGGCCCGGTGTCCTGGCGGAAGCCGGCCACCTTCGGGCTGTCGTTCGGCCTGACGCTGGTCGCGGTCGCGTGGGTGGCCTCGTACCTGCCGATCGGCGAACGTGGGCGCGCGCTGCTGCTGGGCGTCTTCGCGGCCGACTGCGTCGTGGAGGTCGGCGGCATCACGCTGCAGGCGTGGCGGCACGTGCCCTCCCACCTGAACCGGGAGACCGCCGTCAACTCCGCGGTCTCCACGGTGCTCGCGGCCGGGGGCGCGGTGCTCGTCGTGGTCCTGGGCGTCCTGGCCGTGACCGCCTTCCGGGCGAATCCCGGGGTCCCGGCCGGCATGCGGCTCGGCCTGCGGGCCGGGTTCGTGAGCCTGATGATCGGGCTGGCCACCGGCGCCGCGATGATCGCTCGCGGGGCGGCCGAGGTCGGCGCCGGCCACCAGCAACAGGCCTATCACGACCTCGGTTTCCTCAAGCCCGTCCACGGCGTGAGCCTGCACGGGGTCCTGGTCCTGCCCGCGCTGGCCTGGCTGTCGTCCCGTACCACCTGGGACGAAAGCCGCCGTACCCGGGTCGTCGCCATCGCCGTCGCCGGGTACGGCCTGGCCATCGCCGCCGCCCTGGCCTACTCCCTGCTCCGCTGAGAGCCATGAGGATCACCAGGTCTCTGGCCGGCGACGTCGCCCTGGCGGCCGTGCTGGCCTTCACGGGGGTCGTCGGCAGCGCGTTCGCCGGGGCGCCGGACCGGGCCGCGGTGCCGATCGACGCGCTGGGGTACGCGCTGGTGGTGGCGGTGGCCCTGGTGCTCGCCGTACGCCGCAGGTGGCCGCTGCCGGTGCTGGCCGCCGTTGCGGCAGGCACCTCGGCGTACCTGGCGTTCGGGTACTCCTACGGGCCGATCCTGGTGTGCTTCATGCTCTCGGTGTACAGCGCGGCCAGGCACGCGGCGCCGGCCAGGTCCGCGCCGTACTCGCTGGCCGCGCTCGCCCTCCTGGTCATCCACCTGTTCGTCGGCGACACCACGCTCGGCCTGTACGGGCTGATCCCCGTCTCCGCCTGGGTCGTCGTCCCGTTCGCCCTGGGGTTCACGCTGCGGACGCGGTGGGAGGCGGCCGTACGGGCGCGCGCCGAGACGATCCGGCAGCACGTCGACGAGGAGCGGTTCCGGGTCGCCCAGGAGGTGCACGACATCGTCGGGCACGGGCTCGCCGCGATCAAGATGCAGGCCGACATCGCGCTGCACCTGCTCGCCAAGAAGCCCGACCAGGCGGAACTGGCGCTGTCGGCCATCAGCCGTACCAGCAGTGACGCTCTTGATGAACTCCGCGCGACGCTCGCGGTGGTCCGCCGGACGCGGACCGCCGCGGAAAGGTCGCCCGTACCGGGGCTGGGCGGTCTCGACGGGCTCCGGCAGCGGATGGCGGAGGCCGGTGTCGACGTGGGTCTCGACACCACGGGGGAACCTCCGGCCGCCCTCCCGGTCGCGATCGACGTGACCGGTTACCGGATCGTCCAGGAGTCGTTGACCAACGTGCTGCGGCACAGCGGAGCCACGACGGCGAGCGTGAGCATCCGGTACCGGCCCGAGAGCGTCGTCATCGTGGTCGCCAATCCCGTGTCCGGGACGCCGGCCGGTGCCGCCGGTGTGGGCGGGTTCGGGATCTCCGGCATGCGCGAACGCGTCCTCGCCCTCGACGGGGAGTTCACCGCCGGGCCGGTCTCGCACGGCCGTTTCGAGGTCCGCGCCCGTCTTCCGTACGGAGGCCGAACATGATCGAAGTACTCGTCGTCGACGACCAGGAGCTCGTCCGCCTCGGGCTGCGCACCCTGATCGAGAACGAGGACGGGATGTCCTGCGCCGGGGAGGCCGCCGACGGGCTGGCCGCCGTCGCCGCCGCCCGGCGGGAGCGGCCCGACGTCGTCCTGATGGACATCCGCATGCCCGGCGTCGACGGGCTCACCGCCACCCGGCGGATCAGCGCCGATCCCTCTCTCGCGGGCACCAAGGTCATCGTCCTCACCACGTTCGAACACGACCAGTACGTCTTCGACGCCCTGCGGCACGGCGCCAGCGGCTTCCTGCTCAAGGACACCAGGCCGGCCGACCTCCTGGCCGCCATCCGCGCGGTCGTCGACGGCGGCGCGCTCATGTCGCCCTCGGTGACGCGCAAGGTCATTCGCGCCTTCGTGGCGAACGCGCCCCGCCCGGCCCGGCCGCATCCCGCCCTGGACACGCTGACCGACCGGGAGCGGGAGATCCTCGCCCTGGTCGCCGAGGGCCTGAGCAACGAGGAGATCGCCGCCCGGCTGGTGATCAGCCCGGCCACGGCGCGTACGCACGTCAGCCGCGCGATGGTGAAGCTCGGCGCCCGCGACCGGGCGCAGCTGGTCGTCTTCGCCTACCAGTCCGGGCTGGGCGACTGACCGCTTCCGTACGCCGATCCGCGTAGAGCCGTTGCCGCTCCACGGCGGACGTGCGCTCGGTCGTCCGCGGCGACGATCGCGGAATGACTCGGACCTCCATAGCGCAGGTGGCCGACGTGGTCTTCGGGCGCCGCCGGGAGCGTAGGAACGTGGGGACGTCAGCGCCGCGTCGCGACACTCCCGCGGGTCGCCCTTCCGCCGGCCGTCCGGGCAAGGCCCGGTGGCGGTGGGCGCGCCGCCTGCTCGTCGCCGCTGCGGCGTCCGCCGTCGCCGCGACGCTGTCCTCGTTCATCTACAACGCCGCGACCGCCGGCCGGGCCCGCGAACCGGCGGGCCTGCGGTTCGTCACCGCCGACGGCATCCGCACCCGATACCGGCAGTGGGGCGGCGGTGACGGGCCGCCCGTCGTCCTGGTCCACGGCTTCGCCGAGTCGGCGGACACCTTCGATCCACTCGGCCGGGCGCTCGCCGGACGACGCCGGGTGTACGCACTCGACCTGACCGGCTGGGGCTACAGCCGGCGCGAGGGCCCGTACGACGCCGACCACCAGGCCGCGCAGGTGCTGGGCTTCCTCGACGCGCTGCACCTGGACCACGTCACGCTCGTCGGGCACTCCACCGGCGCGGCCGTGGTCGCCGCCGCGACGCTGCGGTCACCGGACCGCGTCTCGCGGCTGGTGTTCCTCGACGGGGACGGGCTGAACACCGGCGCCGGCGCGGGCGCCACCGGACTCCAGACCGCGCTTCCGCCCCCGTACCGCACGACGTTGCTCCGGCTCGCCGTCCGCTCGGACTGGCTGATCCGCCGGATCTATGAGTCCAACTGCGGTCCGGGCTGCCCCCACCTCGACCGCGCGGGTGTGGACCAGTGGCGCCGCCCCTTGAAGGTCGCGGGCGCGGAGGACGGAATCTGGCACATGACGAGCATCGTCGGCCTGCCCGCCACGCGCGTGGCGGCGCTCGCCGGAGTCCCGATCTCCAAGGCGGTGGTCTTCGGCTCCGCCGACGACGTGTTCGCCAGGTCCTCGCCGTACGAGACGGCGAAGCGGATCGGCGCCCCTGCACCGGTGCTCGTCCCGGGCGCCCGCCACCTGTCCTTCATCTCCAACCCCGGCCAGGTCGCCTCGGCGATCACCGGAGGTGGCGGGTGAGCCGCAACCGACGGCGGTCACGGTCCAGGTCGACGATGGCCACCGCCTGTCACCTTGCCATGACCGCGTCGCGCACGAGCGGCTCACCGTCGATCGGCGCTTCCGTCAGGTAATCCGGACAAGCACCCCGGCGCGTCCTGATATGGGCAACGGCATCGTTGCCGGGAATCGGAGGAAGTCACCGTGATGACGATGGCCGGTCGATGCGCGGCCGGCGCCGCCGCTCTGGCGCTGGTGGTGTCGCCGGCGGGGTGCCGGGCGAACGCGAACAAGCCCTCGGCCGCGAGCGGCACGCCCCGTACGGCGGCGGAGGCGTTGGACCAGGCGGTGAAGCGGCTCGGCTCGGTGACGTCCTACCAGGCGTCGGTCTCCCTCTCCACCTTCGTGGGCAAAAACAGGAAACGCCTGGCCGGCGAGGTGGCGAGCCGGTCGAAGGACCAGGCCCTGCAGTACGACGTCCCCTTCACCAACACCGGGTGGGAGGGCGACCCGGGCTCCAGCGAGATCCTCCTCGGTGACAAGCTGTACATCAAGAACCTGAAGCTGCTCGAGTTCATCCACAAGCCGTGGATCGGCCTCTCGCTCAGCGCGCTGAAGCCGACCGACACCGACGTCATGGCTCTCGTCGCCCAGGTCCGCCAGCCGGACCCGCTGCTGCACGCCAGGATGTTCACCGCCTCAAAGGACGTGCACACGGTCGGCCGGGAGACGACGGCCGGGACGCCCACCACCCGCTACCAGGGCACGTTCGCCCTCAGCGAGGCGCTGACCAAGCTGAGCCCGGCCGAACGCACCGAGGCGCAGCTGGTCTACGGGCCGTTCGGCACCACCCCGTACTTCGAGGTCTGGATCGACGACCAGCGGCTGATCCGCAAGATCAACCTGGTCAACCGGCGCGGCACGAAGCGGCGGCTGAACACCACCATCAACTACTCCACCTTCGACACCCCGGTCACGATCACGCCACCGGCTCCGAAGGACGTGAAGAACCTCAACCACCCCAAGGGAATTCCGGTCTGAACCGGACCGGCGCACGAACGTGTCACGCCCCTCGTACGGAGGTACGTTCGGCCTGTGACGCGCTACTTGCAGGCCGTGGGGTGGCTGGCGCTGCTCGTCTTCCTGCTTCCGGCGCTCGGGTACGTGCTGGTGCTGCTCGTCTCCCGCCCGCGGCCCCCGGTGGCCTTCGGCTCCTGGTACGGGGTCTTCGTCCTGGCGTGGTTCCTGGTCGCGCTCCCGGTCGTGGCGCTGCTGTGGGTGATACCGCCGCTGCCGCGCGCCGCCGTCGCCGCCGCGGTCGTCTATCTGCTCCTGCTGGTGGTGCCGTTGGCGTCCGGGATGGCGCGGTACCCCCTGCACATCATCCGCTGCGGCCACCTGCCACTGGTGGGTACGACCTTCGCCGCCGGCTACACCTACACGACCCCCGCCAGCCCGGCGTACGCGGTGACACCCCTCGACGACCGTTTCTTCTGCTCCCGCGAGGAGGCCTCGTCCGCGGGCTTCCGCGAATCACGAACCTGACGCCCGCCAACGCGTACCGCCAAGGTCGCTCATAGATCGCCGAACAGCACACGTTCACGTGCGTGTTCGACGGCGACCAGCAAGGCGCCGCGTACCACCGGCCGGTCCGGAACGGTGCTCGCCTCCACCCGGGGCCGGGCCAGGCACATGTCGGCGACGGCGCGCTGAACACGTCCCGCCGGCTCGTCGCCTCCGGCGGGGGCGTGGCTGCCCAGTACGACGAGTTCAGGTCGAGAACGGTACAGATGGAGGCGACCCCCAAGGCGATCCGCCGGGCCAACTCGTCGAGAAAGGCCGCCCCCGTCGTACTCCTGACGGCGGTCGCCACGCACTGCGCGGCGTTCTCGGTCGCGATCCGGTGCCGCGCGGCGAGTTCCTGCACGGCCTGCGAGCCCACCAGGGCCTGGAAGGCGGCGGCCGCCTCATAGCGGCTGCGGTCAAAGCCGCCGTTGCCCACGGCCGAGCCCGGAACGGGCATCGCCCCGAGTTCACCGGCCGCGCCCGCGGTCCCGCGCAACAACTGGTCGCCCACCATGACGGCCGATCCAGGCCCGCGTCCGATCCAGACCAGTACGAAATCGCGAACGTCACTCGCGGCTCCCAGCGCACGCTCGGCCATCGCGGCGAGGTTGACGTCGTTGTCGATCCGGACGGCCAGCCCCAGCCTTCGGCGGATGGCTTCGATGACGTCTCCGTCCCAGGCGGGCATCTCGTAGCAGAACTGAACACGGCTTGTATCAGGCTCAATGACGGCGGGAAGGGCGATCACGCACACCTGCACCTGCGCCCTGTCGATCTGTGCGGCCTCGGTGAGGTGTTCCACGATCGCGTGTACCGCTTCGGCCGGGTCCGCGGCGGCATCGGTCAGGGCCGTCGTCTCCGCCAGCACTCGCCCGGTGATGTCGGCGAGAACGGCGGTCGTCGTGTCGGGGTAGACCTCAATCGCGATCACATGGCCGCACGAGGGGTTGAGGCCGTAAAGGGCGGCGCCGGGCCCGCGCCCGCTCTCTCGTACGCCGACCTTGACGACCAGGCCACGCTCCTCCAGCCGGGACAGGACATGGCCGGCCGTCACCTTCGACAGCCCGGTCGTCTCGCTCACCTGCGCACGAGTCGACGCTCCCGACGAAGCCAGCAGCTCCAGCGCGGCGCGATCGTTCAGCGTGCGCAGCAGACGCGGGCGCCCGGGATTCGCGGTCATGCGATCAATCATGACCCACAAGGCGCCCCCGGGCGAGGCCGAACGCGACCGACGCGGCCGTGGCACGGGGCCGGCCGATGCCCCCGCGAGCGCGCGCGTCGTCCCCGGCCGGAGTTTCGGGGGCGGACCCGGTGTCGTGGCCGCGCGGCTGAGCTCGCCGGGTGTGGTCAGACGGTTCCGTGTCCGTTGCCGTTGTAGGGCGTGCCGGTCGAAAGGCCTCCACCGCTCCAGACCTCGAAGCCGTCCACCAGCACCCGGTACCAGACCTTGCCCGGAGGGAAGCGGTAGGAGAGACGCCAGGTGCTCTTCTTCGGCAAAGGTGGAATGGACACGTTCTTCCGCCACGGCAGCTTCACGTGTCTGAGCGTCGCCGTCCGGCCGTTCACCTCGTACCTCAGCGAGGTGATCGTGACGTTCCCGGTGAGGTTGAACTCCAAGGTACGAGGGCGGGCCACCGTCGGGGTCGCCACGGTCGGGGATGCCGTGGCGGTCGGTGTGAGTGCGACGGCCGGCTTGGACCCTGTTCCGTACCAGGCCGTGGCGGACGTGCCCACGCCGATGGCGAGAGCGCCGCCGAACGCGGCCGACAGCACGACGCGACGACCGCGCCACCACCGTCGCGGGTCGTCGGCCGGCCGGTCCGGTGTGATCGGTGGGTTCTCCGCTTCGCGCTCGCGCGCGACGATGGCGGACGCGACCGCGGACGGGAGCCAGGCGCCGGCCGACCGGCCGTCCTCGGTCGCCGAGGCGGTGATCTCGGCCAGCCGCTCGGCCGTGGGGCGGCGGGACGGGGATCGGTCCATGCAGGATTCGAGCAACTCGCGCAGGGCTTCGTCGGCGATCCCGTCGAGCCGCGGCGATCCGTGCTCGATGCGCGCCATCTTCTCGTCCGGTGAGCCCTCGCCGAATGCCTCGGCGCCGGTGCAGGCGTACACCAGCATGGCCCCGAACGAGAAGATGTCGCCGGCCGGCCCGACCGGGCCGCCGGCCACCTGTTCGGGCGACATGAAGCCGGGCGAACCGACGCGGATCCCGGGGCGCGTGAGCGGTACGGCGTCCGCCAGGTGAGCGATGCCGAAATCGATCACTCGTGGACCGTCGGCGGTCAGCAGCACGTTCGAGGGCTTCAGATCCCGGTGGACGACGCCGGCGCGGTGGATCGAGACCAGCGCCTCCGCCACGCCCACTGCCAGCGTCCACACCGAGGCGATCGGAAGCGGGCCGAACTCGTGTACCGCCTCGCTCACCGGCAGGGCCGGAAGGAACTCGGTCACCAGGTACGGGACGCGGGCATCGGCGTCAGCGTCGATCACCTGCGCGGTGAACCCGCCGCCGACCTTCCGTGCGGCCGCCACCTCGCGTCCGAACCGCCGGCGGAACTCCCGGTCCTTGGCGAACTCGGGGTGAACCCTCTTGATCGTCACGCTCCGCCCGCCGGTGGACCGGCCGAAGTAGACGACGCCCATGCCGCCGGAGCCGATGCGCGCCAGCACCCGGTACCGGCGCCCCCCGGTTCCGATCCACCGCGGGTCCGCCGGATCAAGGATGCGCACGGGTGCCTCCACTGTGGCTCGGCGTGTTCGACGGCGGGCCCAGGGCCTCGACGTAGCCGTCCTTGGTGCCGATGAACGCCAGCCCGGCGACGCCGACCGGCGCGGAGGTCAGCGTCAGATCCGCGCCGTGGCTCCACAGCACGCGACCGTCGGCGGGGTTCACCGCGTACGCGTGCCGGTCGGTGCATCCGACGTACAGCGTGCCGCCGTAGAGGCCGAGCGTGTTCACCCGGTCGTACGACGCCCCCTCGCCGTGGCCGAACCGCCGCCACCAGACCAGTTCGCCGGTCGCGGCCCGGAGCGCGAGCACGATGCCGTCCGGCCGGCTTACGTACAGGTTTCCGCGCCACAAGGGCAGACGCCCATGCTGCGCGGGGAGCTCGTACCCGGAGTCCGCCCGTTTCCAGGCGAGCGTCCCGTCGCCCGCACGCAACGCGTGGAGTGTCATGAAGCGGTCCCAGACGAAGACCATGCCATAGCCGATCATGGAGCTGAAACCGTGGTCCACGTCGTGTTTCCAGCGCACTCGCCCGGAGCGGGCGGACAGACCGACCACGGTTTTCTTACTCGCTACCGCGACCGTGCCCGCTCCGACGCACAAGCCGTACTCGGAATTCACCTCCGCGGTCCAGAGCCACCGCCCGTCGCGTGCGTCGATCGCGGTCGGCCGCGTCGCGCCGTAGCAGACCACCGATTCGTCAACGGCCATCCTCTGCGGAGCCTCAGCGACGGAGCTGCTGAGCGGATGCGACCACAGGGTCGCACCGGACGAGCCACGCAGCGCGAGCAGCCCGCCCTCGTTGGCCGGGAGCAGGTAGACGACATCGCCGAAAGCCGTGGGGTTAAGAAAGGTGGCGCGTTTCCACAGCGTCCTGCCGGTGTGCGGATCCAGCGCGCGGAGAACGGCTTGTGACGCCTCTTCCATCGCCAGGACGGCCCCGTCGCTGACGATCAAGTTCGGGTAGTAGTCGCTCACCTTGCGCCGCCAGCGCAGCGCGACCGGCGGCGACGGGCGAGCCGGTACGGGCGGTCTTCGCTCCGGTCGCCGGCCGGAGCCCTCGTCACGGGGCGGCGGCAGAACACCGTCCGCGGTCAGCGCGACCACACCGAGGGCGCCCATGCCGCCGAGCAGCATCCGGCGGCTCGGCCTCCGGGGCCGTGCCGCGTCTCGGCCGCCGTCGGCGGGCGCCGCCCCCGGCGTCTGCACGGTCGCGGCGTCATTCGCCGCGTGCCGTGACGGGGCGACGGGGAACTCCGGTAGCCCGCGGGCTTCGGCCGTACGGCGGTCGATGGCCTCCGCGACCGGTGCCGGCAGCCATCGGGTGCCCTGCAGCGACGGTACGCCGTCGTCCAGGGCGTCGAGCCGCTTCACCACCTGGGCGGCCGAGGGCCGCCGGCCCGGCTTCTTCTGGTGACAGCCCGCTATCAGATCGAGCAGCCAGGGCTCGGAGATGCCGCCGAGATCCGCCCGGATGTTCCGCACCCGGTACAACTTGGAGTGCACCGAACCGGATCCGAACGGCTCCCGGCCGGTCGCGGCGTACGCCAGCACGGTGCCGAGGGCGAACAGATCGCCGGCCGGCCCGACCCTGCCGCCGGAGGCCTGTTCCGGCGACATGTACCCGGGAGTGCCGACCGGGACGCCGGCGCGGGTCATGGTGCCGGCGTCGTCCGGCCGGGCGATCCCGAAGTCGATCACGCGAGGTCCGCCCGCGGTGAGGAGGATGTTCTCCGGCTTCAGATCGCGGTGCACGACGCCGGCGCGGTGGATGGCGGTGAGGGCCTCGGCCAGCCCGGCGGCCAGAGCGCGCACCGCGTCCGGCGGGAGCCCGCCGAACCAGTGGACCGCCTCTCGCAGCGACAGTCCCGGAAGGTACTCGGTGGCCAGCCACGGCGGCTCGTTCTTCGGGTTCGACTCGTCTTCGAGCACCCGGGCGATGAAGGCTCCCGTCACCTTACGGGCGGCGTGAACCTCGCGCCGGAATCGTGCGCGGTATTCGGAATCGTCGGTGAAGTCCGCTCGGATCACCTTGACCGCGACCTTCTGACCGCTCCGCGACCGCGCCAGATAGACGACGCCCATCCCACCCTCGCCCAGCCGGGCCAGTACCCGATACGGGCCCACCCGAGCCGGGTCGCCCGGCTGCCGTGGCTCCACCGTCCTCCCCTCCCACGGCCTGGGTCACGCGACCGATCCGCGCCGTATTCCGCCGCGCGGCAGACCATTGTGGGCGGCTCATCCGGGACCGGTCCCGGATGCCACAGGACGTTGCCCGGTCAGGGGAGAGGCGGTCGATACGAGCAGGGCGCGCTCGCACACGGTTCCGGGCGAACCGAACGGTACTTCCTGACGTCCTCCGCGCGGGCCGGTGAGTTCCACCGGCCCGCGCTACGGCGCTTCCGCCCGGCACGGTCTCCCGCGCCGTCCGTGTGCGTCACCGGCCAGGCTGTGCGCCGGACGGGCCGGTGCGGCGGGTCCGGATCATGATGATCGTGATGAGCAGGGTGAGAGCCGCGATCCCGGCACCGACGGCGAAGGCCCGGTCGAAGCCGACGACCAGCGCGTGACGGTACGCGCCGTGGGTGCGCGCGGAGTCGGCGACGGCCGTCCAGGCGACGGTGCTCAGCACCGCGAGCCCGACGGCACCGCCGATCTGGCGGCCGGCGTTGAGCACGCTGGAGGCCACCCCGGAATCCGCGTCGGCGACGCCGTCGAGCGCGACCAGCGGCAGCGGCACGAACACCAGGCCCAGCCCCGCGCTGGTGACCAGGATCGGACCGAGCAGCCCTCCCACGTAACCGGAGTTCTCCGTCATCAGCGACAGCCAGTACAGACCACCGGCGCAGCCGACGGTGCCGGTCAGGAGCAGCGGGCGGGCGCCGATCCGCGGCAGCAGCGCGGAGGCGACCGCGGAGCCGGCCAGCGTCGCGGCGGTCAGCGGCAGGAACGCCACGCCGGTCCGGATGGCCGAGTAGCCCCAGACCTGCTGCGCGAACAGGGTGAGGAAGAAGAACACCCCGAACAGCACGGTGCCCACGCCGAACATGACCAGGTTCGCCCCGAGCCGGCGGCCGTCGCGCAGCAGCCTGCCGGGCACCAGCGCGTGCCGGCTCCGGGCCTCGACGAGGCCGAACGCGGCCAGCAGCACCACTCCGGCCGCCAGCGAGGCGACCACCTTGGCGTCGCCCCAGTGGGACACGCCGTCCGGGCCGGTCGCCGCGCTGGACAGGCCGTACACGAGCGCGGAGAGCCCGGCCGTCCCGGTCAGTGCCCCCGGGATGTCCAGACGACCGGGCCGGCGCGGCGCCCCGGCGAGTGCCAGGGGAGCGGCCAGGGCCGCGGCGACCCCGAAGGGGACGTTGACGAACAGCACCCACCTCCAGGACGCGTAGTTGGCCAGCAGCCCGCCGGCGACCAGGCCGATCGCGCCGCCCGCCACGCTCATCGCGGAGTACACGCCCATGGCCCGGGCGCGAGGCCGGCCCTCCGGGAAGGTGGTGACGATCAGCGACAGCGCGGCCGGCGCGACGATCGCGCCGCCGACGCCCTGGACGGCGCGGGCCACCAGCAACCAGGCCTGGGAGGTGGCGAATCCTCCGGCCAGCGACGCGGCGGAGAACACCAGCAGACCGACGACGAACATCCGGCGGCGGCCCAGCAGGTCGCCGGCCCGGCCCCCGAGCAGCAGCAGGCCGCCGAACGCCAGCGCGTAGGCGTTGACCACCCACGACAGGTTCGCTCCGGAGAAGTGCAGGGCCTCTTGGATACGCGGCAGGGCGACGTTCGTGATGGTCGAGTCGAGCACCACCATCAGCTGGGCGGTGGCGATGACCAGCAACGACAGGCCCTGCCGCGAACGGTGGGCGGCCGGCGCGGCGCCGTGCGCGGCCGGCGTCGCGCCGCGTGTGACCGGCGGGACCGGGAGGGCCGCCGGGTGGGTTTCGGACACGAGAGTTCCTCTTCCTGACCGGGATCCGGGCGGGATCAGCCGCTCGCGGGGCGGACGTTGTGGGTGCGGCGGAACACGTTGCCGGGGTCGTAGCGCCGCTTGACGTCGGCCAGTCGCCGGTAGGTGGCCGGCGGGTAGACGCGCTCGACGTCGGCGGAGGTCGCGGTCCCGAGGAAGTTGACGTACGCGCCGCGGCTCAGGGCCGCGACCCGGGACCACCGCGAGAGCGACGCGTCGGCGAGTTGCGGCGGCGCCCCCGGCGGCAGCATCACGCCCGCCACGACCAGCGCCTCGGCGTCCCGGTGGGCGAAGGCGGTGGCGTCCGGCGCGACCCGGGAGGCCGCACCGCTCAGCCCGCGCAGCTCGACCATCGAACCGTCGGCGTACAGGTCGGCGATGGCGCCGACCGTCGCGTCGTCCAGGGCCGGGACGAGCGCGTTACGGACCTCCATCCGCGCCCCGGGCGGCAGGTCGGGGGAGGCGACCAGAACGTCGGCGTACGGCATCGCGCGGACGGTGTCGGCGGTCACCGGGGCGAGCGCGCGGAACGGGCGCAGCGCGGCCTCCGCGGCGTCCCCGTCGGAACCCGCGTAGCAGCACTGCAGCACGGCGGTGGGCTGCCCGGCGGGCCGGCCGGGCATCGGCGGCAGCAGGGCGAGGCTGGTGGTCAGGTTTTCGTCGGCGGCCCGGGTGAGGTCCCGCCAGCCGGCGACGAGCTCCGTCAGTTCGCCGGGCTGGTCGCCGAGCTGGAAGCCGATCATCCCGAAGTGCACGGTGGTGACCGGCTGGGCGGTGAACTCGAAAGCGGTGACCACGCCGAAGTTGCCGCCGCCTCCGCGCAGCGCCCAGAACAGGTCCTCGTTCCGGCCGGCGTCGGCGCGGATCAGCTCGCCGTCCGCGGTGACCAGTTCCGCCGCGGCCAGGTTGTCGATGGCCAGCCCGTAGCGGCGTACCATCCAGCCGATCCCGCCGCCGAGGGTGAGCCCGCCCACGCCGACCTCCCGGGTGTCGCCCGCGGTCAGGCCCAGCCCGTACGGTGTCAGCGCGGCGGACACCGCGCCCCAGGTCGCGCCGCCTCCGACGCGGACCCGGCGGTCGGCCCGGTCCAGGACCTCGACGCCGCACAGGTTCCGCAGGTCGATGACCATGCCGTCGGTGTGCGTGCTGAGCCCGGCCATGCTGTGCCCGCCGGACCGTACGGTGACGGCCAGGCCGGCGGCGGTGGCGTACCGCACGGCGGCGGCCACTCCGGCCGCGTCGGGCGGGCGGACCACCAGGTCGGGTGTGCCCGTCGCGAACACGGTGGCCGCGGCTTCGGCATAGCCGTCGAGGCCGGGCGCCAGTACCTCGCCGGGGAGCCGGCCGGCGACACCGCACAGGCCCCCGTGGACGGATTCGGAATCTGATGTCTGTGTCATGCCGGTGATGGTGCTCCGGCGCGGGGGTGCCGGTCGTCGTGCGCAGGGCGTCTTTCCTGCCTGGTCGGCGGGGAGCGGACGGGCGGTTCCCGTACTGCCGTGGGAGGAGCGGCGGTACTGCGACGGAAGCAGGCGGGAACCCCTCCGCCGGAAGGATGGCGGCGCCGGACCGGGCACGTAGGCTCTGAGGATGCGCACGGAACATGGCCGGCGCTGGCTCTACGGCACCGGCTGGCTTATCTCCGCGGGCGTCACCCTGGTGGCGTTCCGCATGTGGCACCTGCACCTGCGCGAGGTCGAGCAGCGCGCGGAAGAGGCGGAGCGGACCCGCGACGAGGTCGCCCGGCGGAAGGCGATGGAGGAGCGGCTGCGCATCGCCCGCGAGCTGCACGACTCCCTGACGCACAGCATCTCCGTGATCCGGGTGCAGGCGGGCGTGGCCGCCCACCTGGCCCGCAAGCGGGGCGAGGAGGTTCCCTCCGCGCTGCTGGCGATCAAGGAGGCGAGCGCCGACGCCGCCCGGGAGCTGCGCGCCACTCTCAGCGTGCTTCGCAACGGCGACGCCGACGGCGGAACCGCCGGCTCCGGCCTCGGCCAGCTGGCCGACCTGGTCACCCGGGCGCAGGCGGCCGGGCTGACGGTGACCGTGACGGTGACCGGGACCGAGCGGTGTCTGCCGCCCGACGTGGACCAGGCCGCGTACCGGATCGTGCAGGAGGCGCTCACCAACGTCTCGCGCCACGCCGGCGCGGCATGCACGTCGGTGCGGCTCGGGTACGGGCAGGAGACGCTGACCGTCCAGATCGAGAACGACGCCCCGGACGCCGCCGCCGGCAGTGCGGACCCGGCCGATGACGCGGAAGGCGGCCCGGAGCCGTCGCCCGCCCGGGGGCTGGGGCTGATCGGCATGCGCGAGCGGGTCGCCGCCCTCGGCGGCCGGCTCCACGCCGGTCCCCGTGAGCAGGGCGGTTTCCGCGTACGGGCCGAGCTCCCGGCGAAGGCGCCCGCGTGATCCGAGTCCTGCTCGCCGACGACCAGGCGCTCATCCGCAACGGCATCCGGGCGCTGTTGGACTCCGAGGACGGCATCGAGGTGGTCGGCGAGGCCGCCGACGGCCGGCAGGCGGTGGCGCTGGCGAAGGAGCACCGGCCGGACATCGCCCTGATGGACATCCAGATGCCCGTACTCGACGGGATCGAGGCGACCCGGCAGATCGCGGACGACGAGCAGCTGGCCGCCGTCCGCGTCGTCATCCTCACCAACTACGGGCTGGACGAATACGTCTTCCGCGCGCTGCGGGCCGGGGCCAGCGGGTTCCTGCTGAAGGACACCGAGCCGGCCGACCTGCTACAGGCGCTCCGGGTGGTGATGAGGGGCGACGCGCTGCTGTCCCCGGCGGTCACCCGTCAGCTGATCACCGAGTTCGTCGCCCGCCCGCCGGACGCCCTCGGCACGGCGGACCTGGAGGCCCTCACCAACCGGGAACGCGAGGTGGTGGCGCTGGCCGCACACGGCCTGAGCAACGACGAGATCGCCGCGTCGCTGGTGCTCAGCCCCACCACCGCCAAGACCCACATCAGCCGGGCGATGACCAAGCTCGGCGCCCGCGACCGCGCCCAGCTGGTCGTCTTCGCCTACCAGTCCGGCCTCGTCAGCGCCCGCGACCCGGGCCGCTGACCCCGTCAGCGGCTCAGCGGCACGTCCACGTACGGGATGAGCCTGACGGGCCCGACCAGGCCGTACTGGTCGGCCGCCTTCCCGGCGATGGCGTTGCCCAGCATCGAGGCGACGGTGACGACCACCTCGTTGTGTCCGGAGCGCAGGTACGGGCCGAGGTCGATCCGGGCGCTGTCGAGCTGGTCGCCCGGGGGCAGCGACCGTCCGTTGACCGCCACCCGGTACGTCGTGGTGACCTGGCCGAGGTCCAGATAGGCCCCGGCATTCCGGTGAGAGTCCGCGTTCAGGTCGAACGTGGTCCGGTAGGTGCCCACGCCGGAGACGCTCTGCATGCCGGGCAACGTGCTCCACGCCGGTAGCAGGTGGGTGTCCGGGGCCGCGGTCACCTGCTGCTCGGGCAACCGTGTGATCGCGGTCTGCTGGGGACCGGACCCCTGGTGCCACGACGCCAGGCTCAACCGCCACTGGGACAGGGACTGTGCCGCGGGCACCGTCCGGACGTCGGTGACGACCTGGCGTCCGTCCGACAGCACGGTCGTCTGCCGGCCGTTCCGGGTGGTCCGCAGCACCGGCTTCCCGGCGTCGAGGACGACCTGGTCGGCCGTCGTGCTCACCACGTGCGTCGACGGCGGCCGGGTCCCGGCCGGCGGCGCGTCGCTCACCGCCACCAGGGCGATGTCACCGGCGGCGACGTCGAGGTTCAGGACGGTGTGGTCGCCCTGCACGCCGTACGACGCGATCGGCTCGACGCGACCGGTCCACGGGTCCAGCCGGTACGGGATGCCCCGGGCGGCCACCGACACGGTCGCCTTCGCCTGCTCGTCCGAGGCGTTGTACCAGTAGTACACGTTCACGTCCTGACCGCGGCGCTGCACGCCCACCAGCGACGACGGTTCCACCAACGCGGCACGCGGCCGCACGCCGAGGGCGGCCAGGGCCTCGGGAACGTCGTCCTCGGCCGCGACCCGGCGGACGTTGCCGTACCGGCGCAGTTGCTCGAAGGCGGCACGGACCGCGGCGTCGTCGCCGGGGTCGTTGCCGAGCGACCGCTGCGGTGCGTCGCCCACCACGACGACGGGGAGCCCCTGTCGTGCCATGGCCACGATGCGCCGGGCGGCGGCGAGGTCCATGGCGCTCTCCCGGTCGACGACGAAGGCGTGGAAGCCCGGCCCGTCCGGTGCGAGCGTCCGTCCGTCCACGGGCATCGCGCGCCCGGTCAGGAGCGTGGTGTTCACGAACCCGTACGTGAAGCCGCGCTGCTCGAGGGCGGAGCTGGTGAAGTAACGCTCGCCGACCGTGCCTTCGGAGCTGTGCCCCGGCTTCTGGTGGTAGATGGCGACGTCCGTCAGCTGCCGGCCCGTACGCAGTGTCGTCTGAAGGCGCGCGACATAGTCGTTGATGCGCCGGTCGTCCGCCCAGGTCGGGTTCTGCGGGCCGTACGAGTCATCGACGCCGGTGTTGCCGAACCCCGCCCAGCCCGGCCACGTCGCCGCGGTGCCGGGGGCGTCGTGCGACCAGCCGTGCCAGACCACGTTGTTGACGCCGGCCGAGAAGTTCTCGTTGACGTGGGAGAGCAGCTTCTGCCGGGTGACCCGGTAGGCGCGGCCGAAGGACGCACAGCATTCGTCGGAGACCAGCCGCCGGCCACTGAGCCCGGCGACGGTCGCCATGCTCCGCCAGGCGTCCGCCCCCTGCGTCTCGATGAGGCCCTGGCTCGCCCCGGCGTTGAACGAGCGGTCCTCGCCCTCCGGGATGTCCAGCAGCGACCAGGCCTCCATCGGATCGACGAACGTCGGCCCCCACGAGCTGTAGGGCTGGCCGCGCAGCGTCAGGCCGAGGCTGTGCGCCCACGTGCGCAACGGCACGAGGTGGTCGTCGATGAACAGGTCGTTGAGCGTCTTGCGGTAGTCCTCCCGTACGCGGTCGGCGACCGAACCCGGCAGCTCGAACTGCGGGTCGCTGACGGCCAGCGTGGGGATGTACGGCTCCGCGTCGTAGCCACGGCGCTTCTTGAACTCCTTCAGGAAGTCCGCGGTCCAGCTCCGCAGCGGCTCGCCGCCCGGGTTCAGCTCCAGGGAGTCGAAGAAGAGCGATCCGCCGCTCGCCTTCAGCTGCTTGCGCACCTCCTTGTCGAGCACGTGCTCGTTCCAGAAGCTCTCGATCGCGTCGATGCCGTCGCGGCTGAAGTGGTCGACGAGGTAGGACGTGCCGGGGGTCTCGGCGCCCTCGACGAGCTGGCCGGTGCCGTGCATCCAGGAGGCGACCAGCACCCATCGGCCGCTGGGGGCGGTCCAGCGGAGCTGCTCGTCGCCGCTCACCCGGTCCTTGAGGTTCACCGAGCGCGCCGGGTCGAGCACCGGCACGTCGTCGTCGCACTTCGACGCGCAGGGGTAGGCGCGGAGCGCGACCAGGTCGGCCTTGTGGACACCGTCGGGGAGCGTCGGCCGAGGCACCCGGCCGGCGTACTCCTGACCCGGGTCGAGCCAGGAGGTCGCCAGGGTGAGCTCCTTCGCCGACCCCGGCCCGTCCGGCGACACGGAGGCGAGGTTGGCCGACCACTTCGAGGTGTACGTCGTGTCGACCTGCAGCCCGGCGCTCTTGCCGATCCGGTACGCGTCGCCGAACCGCTCTTGCCACGCGGGAGTGCCGAAGCCCTGCGTGGCGGGGTCGTAGTCCTCGATCGGCGCGACCGAGTTGTCCCGGACGAAGTTGGACAGCTCGACACCCCCGGCACCGCCCTCCCGCATCGCGGCGAAGTCGGACTTCAGCGTGCCGGGGTCCATCCGGCCGCCGGGATGCCAGTAGCGGTAGAAGGGCCGATCTTCGACCGGCGGGTTCGCGAAGCGACGCGCCAGGCCGGCCGCCGACCCGTAGTCCGGAGTCCCCCCGTGCTTCGGCGATGCCTGCGCCGAGCCGGGTGACGTGACGGCCGCGGGCAGCGCCAACACGGCGGACATCACCACCGCGCAGACGCGCCGGGAGCCGGCTGAGGCGGATCGCCGTGTGAAACCGTTCCTGATCCCGCCGAACGCCGTGCTGCCGTTCGCAGGCGGCTCGCCCATGCTCTCTCCGGAAGGTGAGCAAGTAAAACGTTTTAACCGATGTCCCCGGGACATTAGGTCGATGCGCGGTAGCACGTCAATAGCCGAGCCCGCCGGCCGCAGCGCCGGAAGTCGGCCTCAGCTCCCCTGACCTGGACGGACGTCAGCTGCAACGCGAACATCATCTTTGGCGTGCGGCAGCCGGTCGAGCCCCTGGGGATTGACACGTTTTAACAGCTTGGCAGTGCGATCGGGATATGGCGGGAGGAAGCACCGCGTCCAGACGATCGCTCCACAGTGGAGTACCGCCGGTCCATCCTCGCGGCAGCGCCCTCCGACTGGAGCGACCGGTGGGCGGCTCCCCAAGCCCGGCTCGTCCGTTCGAAAGTCGGACATGTACCTTGACCTCCGTGAACGAGCTGAGCTTCCGGGGGAAAGATCGATACCGCCCGTCCTTTTCGCAGTTTGCGGGGCTGGGTGTCGTAGTGATCATTGAAGGAGTCTTCGCCTACCTCCGGCTCGGCGTGGTGGGCTTCTGCTGGCTGCTGCTCGGGACGGCCGTGCTCGTCGGTCTCGGCATCTCCCTGGGGCGCCGGAGCTCGACCACGGTCGGGCCGGCCGGGATAACCATCTGCTGGGGCATCGGCCGTGGTCGTACCTACTCCTGGCAGGAGATCCGGTGGATCGACGTGCGTGAGACCAAGAGCCAGTACGGGACGTCGCTCTCGGCTCGCATCACTCTCGCGAACGGCAAGCGTCGCTCACTGCCTGCGCTCCAGCACAGCACCCAGTACCCCGACCCCGATTTTCAGGCGGACTTCCGGCGGGTCGTCGACTGGTGGAAGTCGAACACGGACCCGGCCGCACGGTTCGAGCCGCCGAAGCGGTTGTGGAACCGGCTGACGCCCAGAACGGCCGGGTTCATCCTGGGTCTGCTCATAACGGTCATCATCTGCGCCGTCGTGGTCGTAGGGGCCAATCTCTGATCACCCGGCGGCGGCCTGGAACGACAGGAAGCCGGCGACGATCTCGTCCACGTCGCCCTGGCCTCGCGGGAGGCTGAGCTGGACCAACGACCGGTCCCCGAAGACCAGCAGCAGCTTTCGCATGGCGGCCCCGCGACGGACGGCCAACTGGACGATGTCGGAGGGCTCGTAGACCACCGCGAGCGAGAGTCTCGGCATTTTCAGCCCGAAGCTCTGCCGAAAGACCATGTAGCGCGTCGTCGTGATGGTGAAGATGACATCCTCACCCGTCGGAAAACTCGATGCCGCCCGAACCGGCGGCTCGGGACGCATGCTCTCGACCGCGCTCTCCACGGCTGAACCGGTCACCCCGGTGATCGCGCCCCCGATGGCACCCCCGATCGGAAGCACCGCACCGAAGACGGTGTCGAAGGCGCTCTCCAACGCGGCCTTGCGCATCACGTGGTGCGGCTTGCACAAGAAGGCGCACCGCACCGACTCCGCCGGAGCGAGCAACTGCGAAGCCCGCGCTAAAACGATCTTTTTGTAGTCGACGATCGGCATCGGACCCCCGCCCCCACCAGCCAGGCCTCGCGCCCGGCCGCGATGGCACGAAACTCTAAAGAGCGTGGAAACCACGCAGAATGGCCGGGGAAGGAAGAACCATGTTCCGCTCCGAACCCGGCACACACCACGTCAGACGCGACGGCGGGCGAGGACCGCATGCGGGTCCTCCCGGGCACATTTCCCCTTTTTAGGCGACCATAATCTTAGTGGCGGCGCCGTCCGAAAGATTCAGGGCACCTCACGGAAGTTGGTTAACCGGATATATACCATTCCGTGCGAGCGTGCCGGGCATCAGTTTCGTACGGGCCCATCAAGAAAGGACCGTCATGGCGAATTCGAGTTTGACCGGTCGAGTGCGGCGACGGGTGATCGCGGGCGTCGGTGTTACCGGTCTCTCGTTGGCCGGCTCACTCCTGACCGCAGCGCCCGGCCATGCGTCCGTCAAGCCGCTCACCGTAGGTGAATGCAACAGCTGTAGCTGCTCACACCAGAATCTGGACGGGCGGACCGGCTACCTGACGGCCACCGCGGTCGTACGTGGCGGCCCCGAGGGCGCGTGCAGCTACGTGTCCAACGAGCAGAACCACCCGTACATGGTCTACTACTGCTACGTCGTCAACAAGTACGGCAACACCTGGACGTACGGCCGCGTCAGCAGCGGCGGCGGCTACATCTACGGATGGGTCTGGGACGGACACCTTTCCGGCGACGGAAGCAACAAGCCCTGCAACGAGTAGCGCCTTCACACGAATTCCACGGCGACTCCGCGGCTCGGTCCGAACGCCATAGTGGCAAGTAGCGAATACGGCCATAAATATGGCTCCGTAAAAATCACGGACGCCGCGCGCACGGATCCACCCTGCCGGATCATCCCCTCTGCCGCCGTCCCACCTGGAAGGGTAAGCGGGCCAGGCCCCACGGGCCGAGACGGAGCGCCCACGGACGAACGACCCCGACCCGTGGCCTGGTTCGCTTGGGCCTCGCCTGGGGCGTCGGCGGAGGGGATCGCCCGGCCGCCGGATTCCGTTCGACCTCCATGCGGCAGGAATGACCAGACCAAGCCGCCGCGCGGTGCGGTCACGCATGTCCGTGTACGGTGGCCGCCCGATCGGCACGGCCACATGTTCGCAAGAGCTGTTATGGCGGCCCTGTCGGACCGTGCTGGCAGATTCCCGGCTATGGGACTGAACATGGTCGTCGGCGTCCTGGCCGACGCTGAGGGCGAGGACGATTACGGCGACATGGTCCGCGCCGACTTCACGGTGATCCGGGACCTGCTCGATCTGGCTGGAGCAGGGCCGTGGGATGAGCCCGAGCTAGAGACGCGGGAAGCCGAATCTTTCGAGATGTGGGGGTATTCCGGGCTGCACACCGTGCGACGCCTCGCTGTTCACTTGGCGGAGAACGCAAGCCTGCCGGAGCCGCTGGAAGGCCGGGACCCGACCGACGATCCACTGCTCGAAAAGGCGTATGCCGATCTACCTGGGGCTCCGGCCGGCCCGTTCGCACATCTGATCCGTCACTCCGACTGCGAGGGCTACTACGTACCAGTGGATTTCGAGCAGGTCATCGTCGATGAACGCCTCGCCGGGGGCTTCCTCGGCTCGTCGGTGCGCCTGTTGACGGAGGCCCGCGGCATCGCGGCCGCCCTCGGCCTGCCCGAAGACCTCGACCCCGACTCGGACGAGGTCTTCGAGGCTTCGGAAGCCGCTACGCCGGCCAGCGAGGGCTGGCAACGCTACGGCGTCGAGTCATACGTGTGCCTGCGACTCATCCACGCAGCGAAGCATTCGATGAAAACCGGGGCGGCGATCGCCTTCTGCTGAAGGTGGTGAGAATCGTTCGGCTCTCACCACCCCGCTTCGCCAGGTGTCCGTCCGTACGGGTCCACGCCAGAACGATCAAGGGCCCTCCCCGGCACGTACGCGGGGAAGGCCCTGATCAGTGAGCGGAGGCTCGGGGATTCGAACGCCGGATGGACGGTCCGCAATGACAGTTAGTCCAACGACCTTCCGCCGTTCGTCGCCAAGATCCGTCGACGTCTGCGTCTGCACGGATCCGGCCGGAGGTTCGCAGCACCGCTGCTCACTGCTCGCGCCCCTTGTGGGTCTTCGTGGGTTTGCCGGACGGGGTCGTGCAGGGCGCATCGCCGGTCGCGCCGCAGCGCGGGCACGCGGCGGGCGCCGTGGCCGGTTCCGCGCCTGGTTCCGTGGCCGGCTCGGTAGCCGGTTCCGCGGCCGATTCTGCGGCCGGCTCGGTAGCCGACTCCGTAGCCGGTTCCGCGGCTGACTCTACGGCCGGCTCGGTGGCCGACTCCTCGGCCGAGTCCGTAGCCGACTCCTCGGCCGACTCCGTAGCCGACTCCTCGGCCGACTCGGTAGCCGTCTCCTCGGCCGACTCGGTAGCCGTCTCCTCGGCCGACTCGGTGGCCGGTTCCGTAGCAGGCTCGGGCTCCGCCGTTTCGGGGGCCGTGGACGCCGCGGGCGCCTCGTCATCGCGGTTCGGCTTGTCCTCTGCGCGGTCGGTCTGCGCCGGGGTGGGCTCGGCCGCTGCGTCGAGCGGGTTGTCGGTCGGGCTGGGGTCGCGTTCCTTCTTCTGACGGATGTACGTCTTGACGCGGTCGATGATCTTCACGGGTGGGGGGCTCCTTAGCGTCGGGTACCGGGCCGCGCGGGCAGGCTGGACACGGTCCTTTCGGACGTCGGTGCGCTCGGCGTCGACCTGGTCGCGCTCGTCGAAGGTCATCAGATCGTAGGGCAGACTGCGGCTGTACTCCCCCATGAGGACCTCCTCGTCGGTGTCGTCGTGCCGCCACGGGAGGAGTCCGCCCTGGTCACCGGGCCCGCCCAACGACAGCCGCCAACGACAAAGGCTCCCGCCGGTACCTGACGGATCGGACGTAGCCGGACTCACTGCGATCACTGCCCGGAAGAAGAACCGGCCTCCACACCGCACCGAGTAGCGAACATGGCCCTGCGAGCGGTGTCTGTGGTGGATTATCTGAGATGGATTCATTGCGACCGCTTAGGGGGAGGGTCCGTTGCCGGGCTTTGTCGTATCCCAGACGAATCCACAGGCGTTCCCGACGATCGCCGACGCGGCGAATGCTTCGGGGCCGCCCGGGGAGCGACTGCGCCACATCGCCGTGGAGCCGGGCGTCTACCGTTCGGACGCCCTCAGATACTGGGGGACCGCGGTGATCACCGCGGTCGGGGGTCCTGGAACGGTCACGCTGGACTGCGCTGGGAGCTACACACTGCGGGTCGAGGGCCATGTCACCCTGCGGGGCCTGACGTTGCGCAACGGCAACGCCGAGGGCGTCCCCCTGGAGGCGGTGGGCGGCACTCTGATCGTGGAACAGTGCGAGGTCGTCAGCAAGTCGAGCCGCGCGATCAGCGTGTGGGACAGAGCCGAACTCTTCGTCCGGGACAGCCGTGTCCACGGCGGTGGCATCGTCTACTCCGACTCCGCCGGTCTGGTCGAGCACACCGAGGTGTTCAACGCCGACCTGTGCGGGATGGCCATCCGCAACGGAAGCAGGGTCACCGTCCGAGACTGCTGCGTCCAACGGGCGGGCGAGCACGGCATCTGGGTGGCCGAGGGCTCGACACCGCTGATCGAGCGTTGCGAGATCGAGGACTCCAAGGCCGCGAGCATTCTGGCGCAGGGGCGCGCCAAGGCCACCATCCGCGACTCACGGCTGCGCGCGTCGGGCCAGAGCAGCCTTGTGGTGCGTGACAACGCCTCCGCCACCGCCGAGGACTGCCTCGTCACCGGATCAGGAGCCGACGGCGTGTGGGTCACGGCCAACGCGACGCTGACCGCACGGTCGGTACACGTCGAGGACGGCAGGCGCAACGGTGTGGTGGTGGACGAGCTTTCCACCGCCGCCTTCGAGGACTGCGACATCACGCAGGCGGCGATCTGCGGGCTGGCGGTGAGCGGCGCGGGCACGGCACGGTTCACCGGGGGCACCATCACCAGATCCCAGATCGGCGCGTCGGCTGCGAACGAAGGAGTGCTCACGCTCGACGGAGCCAAGGTGTCGCACCACAAGAACATCGGTGTCGCGGTGGATCCGGGCGCCAGAGCGGTTCTGCGCGACTGCACCATCACGGGCAACGCCGGCCAGGGCATCGTCACGACGGCCGGCTCGCAGGTACGCATGGAACGGGTGAGCTCCGAGGCGAACGGCGCCGACGACATCATCGGAGTCGAGATCGGCGCCACCGTCGATTCGACCGAGGCCACGCCGGTGACTCCGGTGGCTCCGACGGAGCCCGTCGCCAAGTCCGGCGCCGCCAACCCGGACACCCCGGGCGCGGCGCCGGAACCGAACGTTGACGAGCTGCTCGCCGAGTTGAGCGCGATGGTGGGTCTGGCGGGAGTGAAGCGCGAGATCGGCAAGCTGGTCGGCCTTCTGCGCATCGCCGAACAGCGCAGGCAGGCAGGGCTGCCGCACGGACCGTCCGTCGGCCGTCACATGGTCTTCGCCGGCGCCCCTGGCACCGGCAAGACGACGGTCGCCCGGCTGTACGGACGACTGCTCGCCGCTCTCGGCGTGGTCCCCACCGGGCAGTTCACCGAAGTGTCGCGCAAGGAGTTGGTCGGGCAGGTACTGGGTGAGACCACGCAGAAGACCGCGGCCGTCTTCACCAAAGCGTTGGGCGGAGTGCTGTTCATCGACGAGGCGTACACCCTGTCCCGCCGTTTCGGCACGGGCACCGACTTCGGGCAGGAGGCCATCGACACACTCGTCAAGCTCATGGAGGACCACCGCGACGAGATCGTTGTCATCGTCGCCGGTTATTCGGCCGAGATGCGCACGTTCTTGACGGCGAATCCCGGGCTGAAGTCGCGCATTTCTCGCACCATCGAGTTCGAGAACTACAGCCCGGCCGAGTTGACGAGCATCACCGAGACCCTCGCCGCTCAGTACGGTTTCCGGTTCAGCGAGCAGGCCCAAGCGTCACTTCTCGCCCACTTTCAGCAGGCCCGGAGAGACGAGACCTTCGGCAACGGCCGGGAGGCCCGGCGCATCTTCGAAGCCGTCGTCGAACAGCAGGCGCTGCGTCTGTCCGGTCAAGACGGCCCTGCGACGACCGAGGAACTGACCCTTCTGCTGCCCGAAGATCTCGACGGCGTCGTCGACACCGGCCTGAGCACCAGGCTGGGCGAGGTACGCGACGCGGGACAGCTTCAGGCGATCCTCGACCGGCTCAACGAGATGATCGGCCTGGAGGCGGTCAAGAGCCAGGTCCGTGACACCATCGATCTGATCGCCGCCACTCGGCGCAGACGGCAGGAGGGTTTGGACGCCGCACCGATCTCCAGCCATCTGATCTTCGCGGGCCCGCCCGGAACCGGGAAGACCACGGTCGCGCGGCTCTACGGAGAGCTCCTGGCCGCTCTCGGCGTACTGGCCCGCGGCCACTTCATCGAGGCCTCCCGAGCCGATCTGGTCGGCCAGTACCTCGGCCAGACCACGCAGAAGACCACGGCCAAGTTCGATGAGGCGCGTGGCGGGGTTCTGTTCATCGACGAGGTCTACACCCTCTCGCGCCAGTTCGGGGCGAACGCCGACTTCGGGCAGGAGGCCATCGACACGCTCGTCAAGCTCATGGAGGACCACCGCGACGAGGTCGTCGTCATCGTCGCCGGATACACCGACGAGATGGATGGCTTCCTCGCGGCGAACCCTGGACTCGCGTCGCGGTTCTCCCGGACCATCGCCTTCACCCCGTACGGCCCGGACGAGCTGGTCGACATCTTCGTCGGCATCGCGAAGTCCTCCGGCTTCGACGTTCCGGACAGTACGCGCGCCGCCATCCGCGATCACGTGGCCGGCCGGGCCGAAAGGTTCGATCAGGGGAACGGCCGCGAGATCCGCAAGCTCTTCGAGGCCGCCCAGACCGCGCACGCCCGCCGCATCGCCCAGCTCGAACGCGGCGGATCCCAGGCGACCCGCGACCAGTTGCGCACCCTTCTTCCCACGGACGTCGAAGAAACCCGCTGAGCTCAGATCCCGAAACCGGCCGATGAGATGGATTCTGCGCGTGGAAATGCCCGAGCTAGCGGACCTGATTTGGCTTTTCGAGGACGAACCAACGCCGTCAGAAGAAGACTTGAGCTGGCCTGTGGGTCTTCACTCGTTCCGCCTGCGGCGAGGGGACCGCGAAGTTCTCTTCTCGCTGGATCCCACGTCCGGTGAGGCGTACGTGAGCCTCTTCGAGGGCGGTGAAGAGACCGTCTCGCTGGGAAGACTCCGAAGACTGGAGCGTCTGACCGTTGAAAAAGAAGGAGAGCGTGAGGGCCTCGTCCTTCGCTTCGTGAGCGGCCTTGATCCGTTGCGCTTGCAGACTCGGCCGGTCATTCGCCTCTCATGGGACGTCAATCCGCTGGGAGTCTGGTGACGAGCGCATCCTCGCGCAACAGCTTGGGAATCGTCGGGTTCCTGGCCGTGACGGGCGCTGACCTGCTTGTCGGTGTGCTCATGAGTGACCGCTGTTGACCTCTGACCACCGTGGCTAATGGCCCGTTAACGGCCCGGAGCATCCGCTCCCACACGCGCGGCGAAGCGGCAGGACTGGGGACCGCGTCTGGGGCTCTTGCCTGGCATCCTGTCAGCGTGACTCCCTCCGCGCGTCGCGTGCTGACGGTCATGCCCGCCCGGACATGGCTTGTAGTCGTCGGCGATCGCTGGTCGGTGGAGATGTTGCAAGAGGGAGCGGTTCCTCTGGAGAGATCGCGGCTCTGGCTGCTTCCGCTCCTGGACAGACCTCGCGATGAGGTTGAGGCGGAGGCACGGCCGCACCTGACCGCGAATGACCCTGACCTGTCGGAGCCGTTCAATGCCATGATCGGGACTGCGTTGCGGTGCGGCGAGTATTACGTGTCCCGCCTTATCGGCTGGCTGAGGACCGAGGAAATACTGACCTTCGCCGTTGAGCTTCGAGAGATCGCGCTTGGCGGATCCTGCTCTCAGGCCACCCGACACGCGATCAAACGCCTGCTCAAGCACCACGGAGTCTGGGCAATGCACCGCGGCGAATCCGCACAGAAACCACCTGCCTGATCATCTCATCCGCCAGGGAAGCGGGTCAGGGGCCCGCGATCGGGGTGGAGCGCCCGCCGGACCAACGACCTCGGCCGCAGGTCCCTGGCCTGCTTGGCTTCGCCTGGGACGTCGACGGACGGGATGATCAGGCTTCCACCTTCACCACCCACAACGGTCAGCAGGACCTGGGCGATCATCCCGGAGTCGAAGGCCCCACGAACGCGTGACCATCACCGAGCGCTCCACCTACGTGGCCAGAGCCCCGGTCCACGACGCGGGCAACCGGATCGGCGCCGCCCTGTGGGGCGAGGAATGACAACTGCAACGTCGGGTTGGAGCGGGTGAACCGGGTTGTGGGTGTGGGCGTCGAATGGTTGCTGATCGTGCATATGCCGTGTTGATCGGTGATGCTCGTTCTAGTTTGGTCGAGTAGGTGCCGGGTTCGACGGGGCGGGGAGGTTTTTGTGGATGTTGTTGCGGTGTCGGAGGCGGTGGCGTTGATGGCGGCCACTGGTGCGATCTCGGGGCTGGGTGAGAGTGCGGCGCTGGGTGTGGTGGGGAGGATCCGGGAGCGGATGCGCGGGGTGTTCACTTCCGATGCGCGTTCGGTGGATGCGTTGGAGCGGGCGGTGGCCGATCCCTCCGATGGGCGGGTTCAGGAGCTGGCGGCGGCGTTGGCGTGGTACGCGCGCCGTGATGAGGAGTTCGCTGATGAGCTGGCCGGTTGGGCGCGGGAGTATGCGCCGGCGGGGTCGGTGGTGCAGAACGTGCGGGCGGGCCGGGACGCCTACACCGCGGGCCGGGACATGACGGTGAACCAGCGGCCCGACACCGCGGAGTAGTGCGATGGCGGCCTCACCTGATGCCGGCACGACGGGCGATTTGCCGGTGCGCCAGGACGCGCACGCGCGCCGGGACGCCTACACCTCTGGTGGTCCCATGACCATCAATGTTCATTCGCCGGAGTCTGGGGATGGCCGAGGTGATGGACGGGGGGTGCTGTGGCCTCCGCTGGGACGCCTGCCGGCGCAAGTGCGGGGCCGGGACATGCTGGTGGGTCGGTTGACCGATCTGGTGGAGACGCCGGATGGGCGGGCGCATGTGCTGGCGGGGCTGGGTGGGATGGGGAAGTCGACAGTGGCGTTGCGGGTGGCTGAGGTCGCGTTGGCGCAGGGTCGGCGGGTGTGGTGGGTGCGGGGGTTGGATGGGTCGTCGTTGGCGTCGGCGTTGTTGGGGTTGGCGCAGGTGTTAGGTGCGGATGCGGGGGCGGTGGAGGCGGCGCGGGCTGGCCGGACGGATCCCAGTGATGTGGTGTGGGGGCGGTTGGAGGCGCATCGGGGGTGGGTGTTGGTGATCGACAATGCCGATGACCTTGAGTTGTTGGAGGTGGCGGGCCGGCCGGTGGGTGATGGGAATGGGTGGGTGCGGGGGTCGCGGGCGGGGCTGGTGGTGGTGACCAGCCGTGATGGTGACATGCGACATTGGGGCCGGGGTGTGGAGTTGCATCCGGTGGGATGGCTGTCGGATGAGGACGGTGGCCGTGTGCTGCTGGACCTGGCTCCCCGGGCCGGTGACCGTGCTGAAGCGGAGGCGTTGTCGGCGCGGCTGGGCGGTCTGGCGTTGGCGTTGCACCATGCGGGCTCGCAGTTGAGTTCCCCGTTCTCGGCCGAGCAGAGTTTCGCCCGGTACCGCGCGGCGTTGGAGGCGGGGTTCGCGGCGTTGTTGGGGCCGCCGGGGGCGGTTGATGATCGGGAGGTGGTGACGCGCACGTGGGAGGTGTCGCTGGAGCAGTTGGCGGGAGGGGGTGTGCCTCAGGCGCGGGAGTTGTTGGGAGTGTTGGCGTGGTTTGCCGGTGCGGTGCCGATCCCGGTGGAGGGGTTGGATCGTGAGGTGCTGGGCCGGGTTTGTCGGTATGCGGGTCCTGCCGGGGTGGGGGTCGGGCTGGAAGCGCTGGTGTCGGTCGGGCTGATCGAGACCAGCACATCCGCCGGTGACGCGGCGTCTGGGCAGCAGTCTGGCCGGGGCCGGGTGATGATGCATCCCCTGGTCGCCGAGACGATCCGGCATCAGTTCGGGGCCGGGGATGCGGGGCGGTTGACCGCGTCGGTGGCGGTGGACCTGCTGGCAGCCGCAACCGGTGAACTGGATGCGCAGGATCCTGGTGACTGGCCGACCTGGTCCGCGTGGCTGCCGCACCTGGAGGAACTCCTGAGCACCGCGTCGACGCTCGTGGAGGAAGCATCGCTGGTGACTCTGGCCAACGCCGCGGCGGATGCCGCCCTGACGTTGGTGTGGGCCGGTTCATACGCTGCGGCGTTGGCGGTCGCTGAGGCCGGTCTGCACAGCACTCGGCGACTCGGCGCAGAGCATCGGGCCACGATCGAGCTACGCAATAGAGAAGCAGACGCCCACAATTTCCTGGGTCATGCCGCCGAGGCCGAACGCCTGTACCGCGACGTCCTCCAGGCTCGGGAGCGGGTGCTGGGCACCGACCACCCCAACACCCTGGCCACCCGGCATGAGATCGCCCGGATGGTGGCCAAGCAGGGTGATGCCGCCGAGGCCGAACGCCTGTACCGCGACGTCCTCCAGGCTCGGGAGCGGGTGCTGGGCACCGACCACCCCGACACCCTGGGCACCCGGCATGAGATCGCCCGGACGGTGGCCAAGCAGGGTGATGCCGCCGAGGCCGAACGCCTGTACCGCGACGTCCTGCACGTTGAGGAGCAGGTGCTGGGCACGGACCACCCGCAGACCCTGGCCACCCGGTATGAGATCGCCCGGATGGTGGCCGAGCAGGGTGATGCCGCCGAGGGCGAACGCCTGTTCCGCGACGTCCTGCACGTTGAGGAGCGGGTGCTGGGCACCGACCACCCCAGCACCCTGGCCACCCGGCATGAGATCGCCCGGATGGTGACCGAGCAGGGTGATGCCGCCGAGGCCGAACGCTTGTACCGCGACGTCCTCCAGGCTCGGGAGCGGGTGCTGGGCACCGACCACCCCAACACCTTGACCACCCGGCATGAGATCGCCCGGATCGTGGCCGAGCAGGGTGATGCCGCCGAGGCCGAACGCTTGTACCGCGACGTCCTCCAGGCTCGGGAGCGGGTGCTGGGCACCGACCACCCCAACACCTTGACCACCCGGCATGAGATCGCCCGGATCGTGGCCGAGCAGGGTGATGCCGCCGAGGCCGAACGCCTGTACCGCGACGTCCTCCAGGCTCGGGAGCGGGTCCTGGGCACCGACCACCCCAGTACTCGGATCACTGCACGCTCACTGCGTGCCCTGACCGAACCGACCGATGAAGCCGCAGACGAGTAGCCGGCCGAGGTGCGGTCATCGCGCGATCCGCACGGAAGGCCCTGCCGGGTCTGCCGTCCCTACCTTGATCGTGGGTTGCTCGGGCCGTCGTAGGGTTCTGGCGCCCGGGGGTGCCGGGTGTGGCTGTCTGCCGTCTGCCGTGTGTGGATTGGGACGATTGGCCGCCCGGCGCCCCGGCGACGACCCTGGCCGCTGATTGAGAATTGCGAACACGTCGCTGTGTAGGGATGCGCCGGCGAGGTCGTCTTCGGGAACAGGTGCCACTCGATCCAGGGAGACGGCGTTGCAGCAGGTGTGGGCCGGTGTGGATATCGGCAAAGCCCATCATCACGCGGTTGTGATCGATGCTGAGGGCCGCCGGCTGCTGTCGCGGCGGGTGGCCAACGATGAGCCCGTGCTGCGGGAGCTGATAGCCGAGGTCCCGGTATCGGCGGATGAGGTGACCTGGGCGATCGATGTGCGCAGCGGAGGCGCCGCGTTGCTGGTGACGCTGCTGCTCACCGACGGCCAGAAGGTCTTCTACCTTTCCGGTCACATGGTCAACCGGGCCGCCGACGGCTACCGCGGTGAGGGCAAGACCGACGCGCGCGACGCCGCCATCATCATCACCGACCAGGCCCGGATGCGCCGTGATCTACGGCCAGTGCTCGGCGAGGACGAACTGATCGCCCTCGCCCACAAAGGTCCCCTGATCCTGCTCACCGGCGCGAACACCCCCGCCGCCGTCCGCGGGCTGGCCCCGGAGGAGCTGACGTCGTGGCCGCGGCACAACGGAGTACGCAATGGCGCCGCCGCCCTGGCCGATCGTGTCATCCGCGCGGCCCAGTCCCAAACCGTTGTCCTGCCCGGTGAACGCATGGCCGCACGGCTGGCAGCCGAACTCGCCAAGCACACATTGACACTCACCGAGCAGATCGAACACACCGAAACGCTCATCGAAGACCGGTTCGCCCGCCACGAACTGGCCGAGGTGATCACCAGCATGCCCGGCATCGGGACACTGCTCGGCGCCGAATTTCTCGCCGCCACCGGCGGAAACATGACCGTGTTCGCCTCCGCCGACCACCTCGCCGGCTACGCCGGCCTGGCCCCACGCCCCCGCGACTCCGGCCGGATCAGCGGCAACCGGCACCGCCCACGCCGCCACAACCGCGACCTCAACCGAGTCTTCTACACATCCGCACTGATCAGCGTCCGCTACAACCCCGAATCCCGCACCTACTACGACCGCAAACGCGCCGAAGGAAAACTCCACACCCAAGCCGTCCTCGCCCTCGCCCGACGACGCGTCAACGTCCTATGGGCCCTCATCCGAGACCGGCGCTGCTACGAGCTCACTCCACCCGCGCGCCAGGCGGCGTGAAGACTCCGTTTTCGAGATCCAGGACGGTCGCCCCATCACTGGCCCCAACCGCACATGCGCCAAGGGACCCTTAACATTCTCGGGTATGTCGTTTGATGTGACCGTCTACGGGCCGACAACCGATTCGAAGGAACAGGAGGAGCTTTACCAGCAGCCGCTTGGCGGCCATGGCACGGTGACTCGCTACTGGCTACAGCCCGCGGAACATCTGGGATTGACGTTCCTCCCACGCCTGTCCAGCGGGATGCTCACAGTGGAACACCACCAGCTGACGGCCTTCGCGCAGGAACTCAAACTCCTACCTCGCCATTGGGTCACGTCAGTCCCCGACGATGCATCCGTGCCCGGCACCATCGCAGGCCGTGATCTCACAACCCCACTGCTGGTGCACCTACTGCACAGGCTCGCCCTCCTCCGAGCAGCCATCCGGATCGCCGAACTAAGCGGCGGCCACCTCTACATCTCTGGTTGACAACCCGATTGCAAATCGTCCCACCCCAGAGGGGAAGCAGGCCAGGCCCGCTGGGCTTGTCCTGGGACGGAGGCAGAGGGGATGACCCGGCTTCCACCCCAGCCACCGACTACCGTGCGCCGCGTGCGGCCCAACTCCATCCCCGAGCCTGAGGCCCCCCGCCGGGAGGCATGTGGTCTAGCCTCGACCATCGCGATTGGACGGCCAGTCCTCCATGGCTGTGACGATCTCAGCCAGGCAGGTCTCGAAGACCGCGGCTTCGACATCGCCGCTTCTGAACCCTCTCCAGAGGTCAACGAGTCGCTCTTCCCACTCGCCGAACTCGATGACCTTGTCAGCCAGCGTGAGACCGTCGAGGGACGGCTTCCCAACCTCCAGCATCCATCGAGTTGCAGCCGCGTCGGCCGTGATGCCACGACCCGCCAGTTCGACCACCCTGAACGGCACTCTGGGATGGGATGCCACGCCAAGGAACACGCCCAGCGACACCGAGTTCCGTGGTGGCGATCCCAACGCCTGCCCATCGGATGGCACGTCCTGTTCCGCCATGCGCCAACCCTTCCCGTACCCGATCAACGATCCGCGCTGGGTCATTAGACAGCATCCCGTGATCCGGGGAGCGGGGCTCCCGTCCAATCGCCGAAGGCGACCCGGCGGGCGAACGAAGTGAGTTGGCCGGCGGCCCTGCGGCCGTCCCGTGACGAAGGTCCGGGGCCGATGGGCTGGAGAGAATCCACGGTTGGGTCTTCGTCCGGCGGGGCCGCCCGATCGGCACGGCTGGAGGGACCGGCGTCCACGCCGCACGCCCGTAGGGCGTGCCGGAGCGGGCGGCCTGCGGCGGCGCGCAGCGCCGGCGTGCGAGAGGTCCGGGTCCACGACACCAGGCACACCACGGGAACGATGCTGATCGAGCAGGAGGTGAACATCCGAGTTGTCCAGGAAGTCCTCGGGCACACCCGCGTGACCACCACCGAGCGCTACACGCACGTAGCCGCCGCCCAGGTCCAGGACGCGGGCAACTGGATGGGTGCCGCCCTGTGAGGCGAGGGATGACAACTGCAACGCGAACTGCAACTGAGGCCGGACAGGCCCCGAAACGATCAAGGGCCCTCCTCGGCACGTACGCGGGGAAGGCCCTGATCAGTGAGCGGAGGCTCGGGGATTTGAACCCCGGATGGACGATAAGCCCAAACCGCATTAGCAGTGCGGCGCCATAGACCGGACTAGGCGAAGCCTCCTGGTAGCCCTCAGGCCGCACACAGGGTACCGGGCAACCAGGCCTCCCGGCAAAGTGGATGCCTCGTCCCCGCCGCATCGTTGGCCATACGTCGGAACATTGGCCCCATTTCGTGCGTCCCACCATGTACCAGGCTTTACAGACGAACGTACCGGGGGTGGCATGGAGCGGGCGAGGGACGACGTCTTGGTGGGGCTGTCGCCCGAGGAGCGGGTCAGGGCCTGTCTCGGGATGGTCTCCGACGGCACCACGGCGTCGGACGACGACATCCAGGGGCTCGGCGGCGATCTCATTCAGCAGGTCGACGACGACCAGCCGGCGCCGCTGGCGTTCGCCTACCGGTGTTTTCTCGAGCTCGCGGGGGCCGGCGCGGGGCGGTTCCTCCAAGGGTGTGACGTCTTCCACCCCCACGTGCTCGGGCTGCGGCGGGCCGCCGAGGAGCTGCTGGCCGGAACAGGCCTCGCGCTCACCGGTGAGGATCGCGTCATCCTCATGCACCAGGGCACGCAGTTCGACTTCCTCCGCGGCGCGGGCGAGGATCCCGAGGTCTGGTCCTACTGCGAGGATGACACCGCTCCCACGCGCAGCCACGCGAGGTTCACCGACTGGCTGTTCGCCAACGTCCAGGAGCAGACCCACGCCTGGGCGCACTTGGCATACTGGCCGAAAATCTCTTGACAACGCCAGTCAGGAATCGGCCCGTACGACCTCCAGTCCGCCATCGGCGTACATCTGGCGCAAGGTCTTCTTGGAGAACTTGCCCACCGACGTCTTGGGCACCTCGGCGATGAAGGTCCACCGCTCCGGCAGTTGCCACTTCGGCACGCGCTCGGCCAGGAACGCGCGCAGGTCCCGTGCCGACACCTCCGCGCCCGCGCGGAGGACGACCGAGGCCAGCGGGCGTTCCTCCCAGCGGGGGTCCGGTACGCCGACGACCGCGGCCTCGATCACGTCCGGGTGGGCCATGAGGTGGTTCTCCAGGTCGACCGAGGAGATCCACTCGCCGCCGGACTTGATGACGTCCTTGGCCCGGTCGGTCAGGGTCAGGTAGCCGTCGGGGGAGACCATGCCGACATCGCCGGTGCGCAGCCAGCCCTCGTTGAACTTCGAGGGATCCTCGTCCTTGTAGTACGCCGCGGTCACCCACGCGCCGCGCACCTCGATCTCGCCGACGGCGGTGCCGTCGGACGGCAGGACGCGGTCCCCGTCGCCGACCACCCGGGCCTCCAGACCGCTCATGAAGCGCCCCTGGGTCGCGCGGTACGGCCACGGGTCGCCGACGCCGGGCGGCGGGTGGGCGACCGAGGCGAGCGGTGACGTCTCGGTCATCCCCCACGCCTGCACGATGTGCACGCCGAGCTCCTCGAACCCGCGCATCAGCGACTCCGGGACGGCCGATCCGCCGCAGGGCACCAGGCGCAGCGAGCTCAGGTCCGAGCCGTGCTCGCGGGCGTACCGCAGCAGATCGTTCCAGATCGTCGGTACGGCGCCGGACACGGTCGGGCGCTCATCCTCGATGAGGCGTGCGAGCGGCTCCGCCTGCAGGAACCGGCCGGGCATCACCAGTGACGCGCCGGCCATGAGCGCGGCGTACGGCAGACCCCACGCGTTGGCGTGGAACATCGGGACCACGGGCAGCACCCGGTCCGCGGCGGACAGCGCGAAGGCGTTTCCCGTACAGGCCGCCATCGAGTGCAGGTACGCCGAGCGGTGCGAGTAGACGACGCCCTTGGGGTTGCCCGTCGTGCCGCTCGTGTAGCACATCGCCGCCGCCTGGCGTTCGTCGAGCTCGGGCCAGTCGTACGTCTCGGGCGCCCCGGCCAGCAGTTCCTCGTACGAGTGCAGCGTCTTTCCCGACGACGACAGCGCGGACATGTCGGCGTCGCCGATGACGATGACGTGCCGTACGGTCTTCATCTTCGGCAGCACGGGGGCGAGCAGCGGCACCAGCGAACCATCGGCGATGACGATCTCGTCCTCGGCGTGGTCGGCGATGTAGACGAGCTGGTCGGCGGACAGGCGGACGTTGAGGGTGTGCATGACGGCGCCCATCGACGGGATCGCCAGGTACGCCTCGAGGTGCTCGGTGGTGTTCCACTGGAAGGTCGCGACCCGCTGGTCGGCGTCGATGCCCAGGTCACGCAGCACGTTCGCCAGGCGCGCCGCGCGCCGGCCCAGTTCGGCGTACGAGGTGCGGCGCACCCCGTCGCCCGTGAAGGTGGCGACCTCGCTGTCGCCGAAGATCCCGGTGCCGTATCGCATGATCGAGGAGATGGTCAGTGGATAGTCCTGCATCGTGCTCCACACGGCGGCCTCCACGTTCGAGGGTGGTGAGTCGGATTCTGTCCCGACCGTGCGCGCTTGTCAGCACCCTGCGATCAACGAAGTGGCGTGAGTTCGGCGGACGGTCACTCGAGCGAGGCGAGTTCGCCGGCGGCCTCGTCGCGGAGCTTGGCCATGGCGCGGGAGACGGTGCTCTTGACCGTGCCGACGCTGACGCCGAGGGCCTCGGCGATCTCGGTCTCGGTCAGGTCCTCGTAGTAGCGCAGGACGACGGCGGCGCGCTGGCGGGCGGGCAGCCGGTCGAGGATCCGGTCCAGGCCGTCGCGGAGCTCGCTGCGGCGCGTGTGGTCGGCGATCGGGGTGTCGGGCAGCTCGTCGGTGGGGTACTCCTCGAGCTTCCTGCGGCGCCACCACGAGATGTTGATGTTCACCATCGTGCGGCGCACATAACCGTCCAGCGCGCCGCGGTCGTTGATCCGCTCCCAGGCGAGGTAGGTCTTGGTCAGCGCGGACTGGAGAAGATCTTCGGCGTCGGCCCGGTCCGCGGTCAGCAACATGGCCGCACGCAGCAACGTCGGCCGTCGCGCGGCCACGAAGTCATGGAACTCGTCCTGCGGTAGTGCGCCCACGTGACCGTCCGGAAGCCTGGGGAGTGCTGTTGCCACCAGGCCCGACGATCGCATGAAGATCGTAATTATGGACCAAGTCGAATCTCATATTCCGGTCAACACACCAGGCCACATCGCGAATAATTGTCACGTATTTCCCTCGAGGTTCATTGGTTTATTTGGACAAAGGAGTCGACAGAAGGAGGGCTCGGGGTAAGTCTTGACATGCAGTCTTACTCAACGCCTGACGACTTACGATCATCAAGCTCCGGAGACCCCCATGCCGTCGCCCACCCGCGATCTCGTCCTGCGCCGACGCCGGCTCCGCGAAGCCGTGTCCGGCGACCGGGCGTCCGAGCCGTACGACGCCGGTGCCCGCCCCCTGCACGGCGTCGAGGGTACGGTCGTCGACGCCAGCCCACACCTGCTCGTCCTGGCCGCACCGGACGGCGAGGAGGTGCGCATGCCGATCGCGGCCGACGTGTTCGTCTGGCACGCGGGCAAGGCGGGCGTGAGCGCCCTCCGGTCCGGCCGTGACGTCGTCGTGCGCCCGTCCCGCACCGGCGGCGCGGTGGCCGAGCGCGTCTGGGTCGACATCACCCGCGTGACCGGGGTCATCGCCGGCCGGTCCGGGCGCGCGATCGAGGTGGACTGCGGCCCCCACCGCGGCCGTACGGCGCTGGTCATCCCGGCCGAGGCCATGACGCGCATCCGGGTGCGTCACCCGCGGCTGGAGCCCGGCGCGCTGATCGACGTGATCGGCGTACGCCGGGGCGGTGAGATCCACGGCCTGCTGCCGGCGTCGAAGTCGCCGCAGCCGGCCTCGCACGCCGAGCATCCGCCGGCCCACCGTTCCGGATCGGTGCCGCGGATCCTGCGCGGCACCGCGACCTGGTTCGACGGTCCCGCCGGGCGGCGCGGCGCGGCCTATCCGGCGCTCGACCCGTACGGCGACGCGGGTGGCTGCGGCACGGGTCCGGCCGCGCCCCTGCCGTTGCCGCTGCTGTCGATCGCCAGCGAGGTACACGTCCGCAACGACTGCACCGGCCTGGCGACGCGGGTTCCGGTCATCGAGTGCGGTTGCGTGGCGGCGCGCTTCTGCGACCGCTGTGTCTGCTGCGGCATCTCGCCGCGCGGCCGGGTCATCGAGCTGACCAGGGCCGCCTTCGTCGACCTCGGCGGCGACCTCGACGCCGGGTGCTTCAACGTGACCGCACGAGTGGACTTGTGATGACCGAGGCTGTACGGGAGTTGCAGATCCCGTTTCTGGCCAGTGTGCTGCTGCTGGCCTGCACCGCGAAGCTGACCGTACGCGACCCCGACCCCGGGGCCGTGCCGCACCGCCGACGCCCGTTCGTCTACGGCGTGGCCGTCGCCGAGGGCACGATCGGCGTCGCCCTGCTGGTGACTCCGATGGGCCTGGTACGTCTGGCCTGTGTGGTGTTCTTCGGCACGGCCACGTGGATCATCGGTGACCTGGCGCGGCGCGGCACCGACGAGGGATGCGGGTGCTTCGGCGGCCTCAGCTCGGCCCCGGCCGGACGGCGCGGGCTCGTCCGCGCGGCGCTGCTGACGGTCGCGGCGGTCGCCTCGGCCGGCGTTCCGGAGACCGGCGCCGCGGTGCTGAGCCGGGCCGGCGCCGGGGCGGTGCTGATCCTGGCGGCGGAGACCGCGCTGCTGCTGACGCTCTCGCCGGAGCTCGCCCTCGCCGTCGAACGCTCCCGCAAGGCGACGCCGTGCGAGGTGCTCGACGTGCCGCTGGAGCAGACGCACGCGCGGCTGCGGGCGAGCGACGCGTGGCGCGAGTACGAGGACGACCTCACCTCGGCGCGGCCCACCGAGACATGGCGTGAGCTGTGCGTTCGCTACGTGGTGTACCCGGCGCGGATCGACGGGCGGGCGGCGGAGGTGGTGTTCGCCGTGCCGGTCGACGGACGGCGGCAGCACGTGCGCGCCGGGATCGTCTGGGCGGGCGGGCACGAGGAGCAGGACGACGACTCCGGCCCCCGCCGCATCCACACGCCCGCCTGAGTCTGCCGACGTATAGCGCTCTCTTGCACGTCGGCTAGAAGGCCTTATAAGGAACTCGACTGCGCCTATGCCGCGTTGAACCGGGCGTGAGCGCCGTAACGTGTCCGAAGTGTCAGGGTCAGATGCGCCAGTACGAGCGGAGCGGCATCGTGGTGGATCAGTGCGGCGAGTGCCGCGGCATCTTCCTCGACCGTGGCGAGCTCGACCACCTCATCACCGCCGAGTCACAGTGGTCCGGCAACCCGGCCGGTCCCGGCTACGCCTCTCCGGCCGCGCCACCGCCGCGGTATGAGGACCACCGATACGAACAGCACTACGACGACGATCGCCGGTACGAACAGCGCCCCTACGGCGACAAGTATCGGCACAAGAAGAAGCGGCGGAGCTTCTTCGAGGACCTCTTCGACGACTGAGTGACCCCGGAGCATTCCCCTGTGGCCGCCTGGCGAGTACGCGGGCGGCCACAGGCGTGTTCGGGGCCATCGGGTTTTCTACTCCTCTCTAGCGAATGAGCAAGACAGGCGAATATTCGCCAACAGGCAGCGCGCCGATGGCGTTGTCTACGGCTTTCTAGCCGCAGCGCAAGAGTGACCTAGAGAGCGGTAGCGGCGCTCAGACCGGCTGCGATCTGAGGAAATGACCGAAGTGCGGGACGGTGAAGGCGACCAGGCCGCGCTCGGCGCTGTAGATGAGGCCCTTCTTGATCAGGCCGTCACGGGCGGGCGAGAGGCTGGAGGGCTTGCGGCCCAGCTCGTCGGCGACGTTGGCGGTGGGCACCGGCTCGTCGCCGAGCGAGGCCATCGCCCGCATGTAGTCGCGCTCGGCGGGCGTGGCGCGTTCGTACCGGCTGCCGAAGAAGCCGACCGCCAGCTCACCCTCGGCCTCCGGCGCGGCGACGCGGACGTCACCGTCGTTGATCGGCGTCTCGGGCGCGATGTCCCAGGCGACCTTGCCGTACGCCTGGACGAAGTAGGGGTATCCGTCGGCCGCGTCGTACAGCGCGTCGAGCGCGTCCTGGGTGAAGGTGACGCCCTCGCGCTCGGCCGGGGCGAGCAGGGCGAGGTCGGCGGCGTCCCGGTCGAGCCGGTCGATGCGGGCGTAGCGGAACAGCCGCTCGGAGTAGGACTTGCTCGCCGACAGCACGGCCGGCAGGTGGGGCAGGCCGGCGCCGACGACGATGAGCGGGCCGCCGCTCTGCGACAGCTCGTGGCAGGCGGCGCAGAGCGCCGAGACGTCGTCGGCCGGGATGTCCTGCATCTCGTCGACGTAGAGGGCGATGCCGACGCCGAGGTCGGTGGCGACCGAGGCCGCGTCGACGAACAGCTCGGTGAGGTCGATCTCCAGGTCGCCGGAGTCGGCCCGGCCGCGCGCGGCGGGCACGTCGATGCCGGGGTTCCAGCGGCGGGGGGCGGCCTTGCCCTTGGGCGGCTCGGCGTCGGCCTGCGCGAACGCCTTGAGCACACCGAGGAACTCCTCGATGCGGTCGGGCGCGCGGTGCCGGGGGGCCAGCTCGCGGATGGCCATGTGGAGAGCGGAGGCGACCGGGCGGCGGATCGACTGGTCGGGCCGCGCCTCGATCTTGCCGGTGCCCCAGAGCTTCTGGATCGCCATCGACCGGAAGGTGTTGAGCAGCACGGTCTTGCCGACACCCCGCAGCCCGGTGAGGATCATGCTGCGCTCGGGGCGCCCGCGGGCGACACGCTCCAGCACGACGTCGAACTGCTGGAGCTCGCGATCGCGGCCCGTCAGCTCGGGCGGTCGCTGTCCGGCACCGGGGGCGTAGGGATTGCGCACGGGGTCCACGCTCTCGGACTTTATGAGGGGATATAGCTGGGGCCGTAGATTTCCGTAGAAAGTGCTACGGCGTGTCGCGCGATGCCGTGGACGGCAGCGCGTCGCGACCGGAGCGGTAAGGGTCGCCACCGGCCCCGCCTCCCTCATTGCTGGTCGAAACTCTGTTCGAAGAGGTTCATCACCGTAGCGCACGAGGCGAGGCGCCGTCAGGAGAAGCGGCGCTCTTTTTCGAACAAAGAATCGACCAGGGCATTCATGGCCGCGCCCATTTCCGTACGCCGGTCCGGCGTGTCCGCGATGACCAGCCCGGCCTGGAGCAGCGCCCCGAACAGCAGATGGGCCGGCGGCTCGGGCGGCCCGGCCACGAGCTCGCTCACCGAGGCCCGCAGCAGCCGCCGGGCGCAGTGAGGGTCGTCGAACCGCAGCGAGCGATCCCAGCCGAGCACGAGCGGACCCTCGGTGAGCAGAATGCGCTGGACCGGCGGCTCGAGGCAGGCGTCGAGGTAGGCGGCCACGCCCGCCTTGAGCGCGGCGATGCCCTCCCGGCCCCGCGCGGCGGTCCGGCAGCGCTCGAAGATGTCGCGCTCGATCGCCTCGTACGCGGCGCGGAACAGCTGCTCCTTGTCGGCGAAGTGGTGGTACAGCGCGCCGCGGGTGACGGCGGCACGCCGCACGATCTCCGTCGTGGAGGTGCCGGCGAAGCCCTCGGCGGTGAACAGCGCGACGGCCGCGTCGACCAGCGCTCCGCGCGTCGCCTCGCCCTGTTCGGCCTTGCGGCTCATGGGGTCATCGTAGGGAGTGGACGTTGACGCTCGCGTCCAGTCCGAACTCCCCCGGGTCCGCACGGCCGGTGGCGACGAGCAGGAAGCGCATCGGGTCGCCCCGCAGCACCGGCCCTCCCGTGCCGATGGAGCGCTCGTCGAGCCCGTCGAGGGCCAGGCGCGCCGGACCCCAGCCGAGGCGTTCGAGCTCGTCGCCGACCCAGTGGAGGCTCCCGCGCAGTCCGGGCCCGCGCGCACTGTCGCGGCCCAGGGCCGTACGGACGTCGTCGGCGTGGACGAAGGTGTCGTACCAGAGCGTCAGGATGCCGTTGCCGATCGTGCGCCCGGCGACCGGGCTCGGGGCCGCCCAGTCGTCCTCGCCCAGGCCTTCGAAGAACGGCCGTAGGCGCGCCGCGGCCTCACGGAGGCGTCCGGCGAGCGCGGCGGGCGTCTCGTCGTGGAACGCCCGCGCCTGCTCGTCGGGCGTGCGCGTGCCGATCCGCCCGGTCATCGTGTCGACCGCGGTGCCGACGACGTGGCCCGCGACGTGGCGCACCTGCCAGCCCGCACACCGCGTCGGCGTCCGCCACTCCTCGCCGGTCAGCGACGCGAGCAGCGCGGCGAACGCGTCGTACTCCTCGAAGAGCCCGGTGATGACCTCGGTACGTCGCATGGCGCCTCTCCGTCCGGTCGAGATGCCGCCACTTTTACATACATGCAGCCTGTATGTATAGACCTTCGACCGACTCGTCGGAGCTTGAGCGGCGACCGAACGGCCGGTGGCGTCAGCGAGCCGCGTCTCTTTCGGCGTCGCCGCGATGGTGGGGGCGTTTGGTGTCGACGTTGCCGGCCAGAGTGTTGAGGAGGTCGGGTAGCTCTGCCACCGTCAGGGCGGTCAGGCCGGTGACGGTCTCCTGTGCCAGGGCGCACCACAGCTGCTTGATCCGGTCGGTCAGGGCTCTGCCGCCGTCGGTGAGTTCGACGACGGTGGCGCGCTGATCGTCGGGGGCGGGGCTGCGGCGGATGTGACCGGCGGCTTCCAGCTTGCGGGCCATGAGTGTGACGCTGGGCCGCTCGATGCCGAGCGCCTCGCTGAGCTGGGCCTGGATCATCGGGCCGGTCCGGGCGAGTTCGAGCAGGAGCGCCTCCTGGCCGGGGTGCAACCCGAGCGGTGCCAGCAGTTCGGCGGCCCTGGCCCGGTGGCGCAGGCTCAGCAGGCGGATGGCCTGGTTGATGGTGTCGGCTTGATCGAAGTCCACGAACGCTCCTTGACAACTTCGTTATGCGCATAACTATTATGCGCATAACGTTATCCGCGTAACAAATCTACGCGACCATGAGGGAGCCGACATGACCGCGAAGGTCGCCGTCATCTACTACAGCGCGACGGGCACCGTACACGCCCTGGCCGAGGCCGTTGCCGAGGGCGCCGCCTCGACCGGGGCCCAGGTGCGACTGCGGCGGGTCGCCGAGCCGGCGCCCGACAGCGCGACCGCCGAGAACCCGCAGTGGCGGGAGCACGCCGACGCCGCCGCTGCAATCGCCCAGGCCACGATCGAGGACCTGGCGTGGGCCGATGCGTTCGCGTTCGGGACGCCGACGCGGTTCGGCACGCCGGCCGCGCAGCTCAAGCAGTTTATCGACCAGGCCGGCGGCCTGTGGCAGGAAGGCGGCCTGGCCGACAAGCCGGTGACGGCCTTCACCTCGGCGCACAACCGGCACGGCGGTAGCGAGGCCACGCTGTTGTCGCTGGGCAATGTGTTCTACCACTGGGGAGCGCTGATCGTCCCGCCCGGGTTCACCGACCCGGCCGTGTACGCCGCCGGCGGCAACCCCTACGGCGTCTCCGCCGTGACCGGACCGACCGGGGACGACCTCAAGAGCGCGGCCCTGGACGCTGCCCGTTACCAGGGACAGCGGCTGGCCCAGATCACGATCCGGCTGCTGACGGGCAGCCACGTCACCGGCACCGGGCTCGAAACGACCCTCCAGACGGCGTGAGCGGCGCGCCGTCACCTCGACCTCTTCCCACCTTCAGGAGACGCTTGTGACCTCCCGGCTATCCGCCATCCCCATGATGGGCAGCCGCCCCAGAGCACGAACCGGCCCGGCGTGGATGATCCTGGCGCTGGTGTGCGCCTGCCAGTTCATGGTGATCCTGGACTCCTCCATCGTGAACGTCGCGCTGCCCTCGATCGATCGAGACCTCGGCTTCGCACCCACCGGCCTGGCCTGGGTGGTGAACGGCTACCTGCTCACCTTCGCCGGCTTCATGCTGCTCGGCGGCCGGGCCGCCGACCTGTTCGGCCAGCGCCGGACGCTGACCGCCGGCCTGGTGCTGTTCTGCGCCTCGAGCCTGGTCGCCGGCCTGGCGCCCCTACCGCAGATCCTGGTGGCGGCCCGCGTCACACAAGGCGTGGGAGCCGCCCTGCTGGCCCCGACGACGCTGGCCGTGATCAACACCAGCTTCCCCGAGGGCCACCGGCGCGCCCGCGCGTTCGGCGCGTGGTCGGCCGCGGGCGGTGTCGGCGGAATGGCCGGCGCCGTCGCGGGCGGTGCCCTCACCACCGGCCTGTCCTGGCGATGGGTCTTCTTGATCAACGTGCCGATCGGCGTTGTCCTGATCGCAGCGGCCATGAGGGCGCTTCCCGGCACCCGAACCGCCCGACGGGAAACCCTCGACATCGCCGGCGCGGTCACCGGCACGACAGGACTGGCCGCGCTGATCTACGGGATCATGCACAGCACCGACCACGGCTGGACGTCCCCGGCGGTCCTCGGGTCGACCGTGGCCGGCCTGCTCCTGCTCGCCGTCTTCACCGTGGTGGAGGCACGTTTCGCCGCCCACCCGATGATGCCCCTGCGGCTACTGCGCATCCGGAGTGTGATCGTCGGCAGCGGCATGCTGCTGCTGTTCGGTGGGATCGCCATCGCGATGTGGTACTTCACCTCGCTGTTCCTGCAGAACGTCCTCGGCTACGGCGCGCTTCAAGCCGGACTCGGGCAGACCCCCGCGGCGGTGACGTTCATGATGATCGCGCGATCGGCCGCCGCACTGCTACCACGCACCGGCGTACGCCCCTTGATCCTCGCCGGCAGCGCCTGCTTCCTGGCCGGATTCGGCTCGCTCTCCCAGGCCCACGCCGACAGCGGCTACCTCACCGGCATCCTCGGACCCACATTGCTCATCGCCACCGGCATCGGACTGACCTTCCCCACCCTCATGGCCGCCACCACCGCCGACGTACCCGACCGCGACGCGGGAACCATCGGCGGCCTGGCCCAGACCGCCGGCCAGGCAGGCGGATCACTGGGCCTGGCGGTGCTCGCCACCGCCGCCACCCGGACGGCGGCCGGTGGGAGCTCCCCCGTCGCCCTCGCCACCGGCTACGACCGTGTCTTCCTCATCGCGGCCGGACTCGCACTGGCCATCGCAGCGGCCAGCCTGCTGCTGCCACGACACCGGCGCACGGCGCCTAGCTGACACCGGCCCGAGCGGCCCCCATCGCCGGACTGTCGGCATCTTGGCTTCCGGGCCACGGCTCGCTGACGCCACCGACCGTCCGGTTACTGCTCGAGCCCCTCGTCCGCGCTGCTCCGGTGCGGCACGCGCTCGGCCGGGACGGTGCCCATCCGGCCCGCCTGGAAGTCCTGGAAGGCCTCGATGATCTCCTCGCGGGTGTTCATCACGAACGGCCCGTAGCGCGCGACCGGCTCGTGGATCGGCAGGCCGCCGAGGACCAGGATCTCCCAGCCGCTCCGCGACGCCAGGGGTTGCGAGTCGGCGGCGGTGACCGTCAGCGCGTCGCCGTGGCCGAACACCGCGAGCTGCCCCTCGTCCACCGGGCGCCCGTCCGGCCCCGCCGTGCCACGGCCGCTCAGGGCGTACACCAGGGCGTTGAAGTCGCGCGGCCACGGAAGCGTGAGCCGCGCGCCGGGGGCGACGGTGGCGTGCAGGTACGTGATCGGCGTGTAGGTGACCCCCGGACCCTGGTGCCCGGCCAGCTCACCGGCGATCACTCGCACGATCGACGAGCCGTCGTCGCTGCTCAGCAGGGCCACGTCGCGGGACTCGATGTCCTGGTAGCGCGGCGGCACCCACTTGCGCTCGCGGGGCAGGTTCACCCACAGCTGCACGCCGTGGAACAGGCCGCCCGAGGCGACCAGCTCCGGCGGGGGCTGCTCGATGTGCTGGATCCCGGCGCCGGCGGTCATCCACTGGGTGGCGCCGTCGGTGATGAGACCGCCGCCACCGGTGGTGTCCTGGTGCTGGAACGCACCGTCGATGATGTAGGTCACGGTCTCGAAGCCGCGGTGCGGATGCCAGGGTGTGCCTCGCGCCTCGCCGGGGGCGTACTCCACCGCGCCCATGTGGTCGAGCAGCAGGAACGGGTCCGCGAGCGAGAGGTCGACGCCCGGGAAGGGCCGGCGGACCTCGAAGCCCTCGCCCTCGAGGTGGCGCGCGGCGGTGATGACGCGGCGGACGGGACGCCAGGCGGTGTCCTGCTCCGGGAGCCGGGGAAGTCGTGTCAGGGTCAGCGGATCGGCGGTTACGGCAGGCATCGTGCCCTCCTCGGTCGGGTTACACGCCGTGCAACCAAGTTGAATTTTCAACTATTCCTGGAGCTGCCGCTCCGGTGACGCTGCCGTCAGAGTAGCCGTTCCGGTTGAAGTTTCAACGTCTGCGCAGGTCACGAAAACACTCGCCCGGCCGGACGACCGATGAGATCATCCGAGGAGCGGCCGGGTGCCGAACTTTGTTGAATATTCAATTAAGCGGTAGGATCGAGATATGACCGAACCGCGCTGGCTCGACGCCGCTCAGCAGCGCGACTGGCGTGCCTACGTCGAAGGCAGTGTGCGGCTGGCCGATCTTCTCGACCGTGACCTCAAGTCCAAGCACGGCCTGACCATGGCCGAGTACGAGATCCTCGTACGCCTGTCGGAGGCGCCCGAGCGGCGGCTGCGCATGGCGGAGCTCGCCGAGGTCGCCAGCCAGTCGCGCAGCCGTCTCTCCCATACCGTCTCGCGCCTGGAGTGCAAGGGCCTCGTGGCGCGCAACAACTGCGGCGCGGACAAGCGCGGTGTCTTCGCCGAGCTCACCGACGACGGGTTCGCGTTCTTGTCCAAGGCCGCCGTCGACCACGTCGCGACGGTACGCGAGTTCTTCGTCGACGTGGTCGACCCCGCCGACCTTCAGGCCATCGGCCGCGCGTTCACCGCCATCGCCGCCCAGGTCGCCAAGGCACGCTAGACCCTGGGGTTCAGGCCGGTGCAGAAGCCGAGCGAGAACAGCGTCAGGAAGGTCCAGCCGCACATCAGCCCCACGCCGTACAGGCGCATGAACCCGGTCATCTTCCACGCGAGGAAGCCACCGAGCCCCCACGCCAGCAACATCAGGGCTAACGCCTGTGCCACCAGGTTGGTGTCGTGGTCGTGCATGATGTTTCGTTCGAACGCGGAGTACATCATGATCGCGTCCACCAGGATGAATGTGCCGAGTCCGCTGCCCACCGCGGTGATCTCGCGCATACCGAGCGGCGGGCGGCGCTTGGGGTCCGTTTCCTCCATGATCGGTCCTCTGTCCGCCGGACATGGCAGCCACATCGTCCCGCATGAAGGTGTCCGAAGCACGGCTTCAAACGTGTAATCCTTCGAAGATGAGACGCGCGACTCTCGGAATCCTCGCGACCGGACTCTGCGTGACGCTCTCGTCGGCCTGCGGGGGCGGCGGGTCCGGCGCCGCGGCGTCCCCGCCGGCGGCGGCCGCCTCGACGGCGCCGTCGACGCCCGCGTCCGCCTCGCCCTCACCGTCGAAGGCCTCGCCGACCGGTCCCCGGCCGTTCTCCGCCAAGATCAGCAAGGTAACCCGCGCGACGGTGAAGCACTCCTGGCACTCGGGCTGCCCCGTCGGCCTCGGCGACCTGCGGCTGATCACGATGACGTACTGGGGCATGGACAAAAAGCCCCACGAGGGCGAGATGGTCGTCAACGAAGACGTCGCCGGCAAGATCGTGAAGGTCTTCCACAAGCTGTACGACGAGCGCTACCCGATCCGGCGCATGGAGCTCGTGGACAAGTACGGCGGCAGCGACTTCAAGTCGATCGAGGCCGACAACACCTCGGCGTTCAACTGCCGCAACGCCACGGGCGCGAGCTCGTGGTCACAGCACGCGTACGGGCACGCGGTCGACCTCAACACCTGCGAGAACCCCTACGTGCACTCCAACGGTCACATCGAGCACCCGCGGTGCGTGAAGTACGGCAACCGCAAGCGCCACGACCCGGGGCTCATCCACGCGGGTGACAAGGTCGTGAAGGCGTTCCGCTCGATCGGCTGGGGGTGGGGCGGAAGCTGGGGCGGCCCGTGGGACTTCCAGCACTTCTCCGCCACCGGGCACTGAGCGGCGCCCGTATCTAGACGACGAGCACGGCGATCACCGCGACGATGACCACGACGCCGATGACCAGGCCGACGATCAATCCGGTGTTGGGGCCCTGCTTCGCGGCCTCACCTCCGCCGCGGTTGGCGAAGGCCCGGAACTGCTGCGTGCTCGCTGCGGGATCCTGTTCGTTTCTCGCCATGCACCGACAGACTAGTAGAGGAAAGCAGAGCGTGATCGGACTTTCCCGGAACGTCCTCTCCGGTACGCCGGGCCTACGGGGAGATCGCGGCGCAGCCGGACTCGTCGGGTAGCAACGGTCGGAAGACCACCGAATAGATGCGGGAACCACTACGCCAGTAGGTGCCGGATGGCGCCGATGCGGCCAGCCGCGCGGCGGCTTCGGCCTCGGTCCCGTTGAAAAGCGTGCAGGTCGCGTGTTGGCTCGCCGGGAGCGGCCGCAGCGTCCACGGCACGGTCTGGTGCGTCGGCGCGAGTGCGGTCTCCTGAGGTCGCCACGCGATGACCGCCATCTGGGCCGGCCGGTAGGTCACGGGCGGGCGTAGGAGGTCACCGCGCGACAGGGACCGCAGGCCGTCGATGAGCCGGTTGATCATCCAGACGCGCACGCCCCGGGCACCCGGCTGCACGGTTGTGACCTTGTGACGCCCTCCGGCGAGGAGCGTGAGTACGGTGGGTCCGGCGTCGAGGATCTGTTCGCCGCTGTGGAGGGTACGCGAGACGGACAGCCCCGCGAGGCGGGCGTCACGGTAGACGCGGCGGTAGGCCATATGCGTGAGCCGCTGGTCCTTCACGACCTGACGGTCGGGCAGCGTGGTGATCACGCGCCCGTCGCCGTAGACGGAGATGTCGGGCACCGGCCGGTCGACCGGCGAACCCATGCCCTTGACGAACACGATCCGCAGTGTGAGCGCCTGGGGATCACCTGGCGGGTCGGGTGTCCACCACGTGTAGTGATGACCGATGAGCAGGACGCTCACGGCCATGAGACCGGCGAGGGCGCCGGGCACGAGCAGCCGTCGCGTCCGGATCACACGGCCTTGGACGACGCGACGGCTGCCTCGGTTCCCCGTTCGGTCGGATCGCGCGGGCAGGTGGGGAAGGGCTACTTGCGGCTGGCCCACAGAGGATGCTTGTCCTGGTAGACCACCAGGTTGCCGTCGTCCTGCACCGCCAGGGTCGCGCCCGGGTGGCCGCCCGTGTTCGAGCTCCACAGCGGCTTGGTGCCCGCGTAGACGACGAAGTTGCCGTCCGTCTGCATGAGGGCGTACACGCCCGAGCCCTTGGTGGCGGTGCTCCAGATCGGCGTCCTGCCGTCCTTGTACAGCACGACGTTGCCGTCGGTCTGCGCCTGGAGCGAGTACACGCCGTTCGGCGAGCGGACCTCGTTGCCCGTGGTCAGCTTCTGGCCGGGCTGCAGGCCGCCGATGGCCATGTGCCGCGACCATAGCGCCTTGTGGCCGGTGCCGTAGATGACCAGGTTGCCGTCGTTCTGCACCTCAAGGTGCGCGCCGGAGTGGCTCGAGGTGTTGCTGTGCCAGAGCGGCGACTTGTCCTTGCCGTAGACGACCAGGTTTCCGTCGGTCTGCATGACCGTGTACGCGCCCGGGTGGCGGCTCGTCTCGGTGCTCCAGAGCGGGGTCTTGCCCCGGTAGAGGACGAGGTTGCCGTCGGTCTGCTGGAGCAGCTGGTAGTCACCGTTCATCGACCGGACGGCCTGGCCCTTCGACAGGACGTACCCCGGCTGGAGGCTGCCCAGCGAGACGTGCCGCGACCAGAGTGCCTTCTTGGCCGTGCTGTAGATCACCAGGTTGCCGTCGTCCTGTACGAGGAGCGACGCGCCCGGGTGCTTGCCGGTGTTGCTGGACCACAGGGCCTTCTTCGCGCTGTCGTACACGACCAGGTTGCCGTCGGTCTGCATGGCCGCGTACGCGCCCGGGTGGCGGCCCGTCCCGGTGGACCACAGTGCCTTCTTGCCCTGGTAGAGCACCAGGTTGCCGTCCTTTTGCAGGACGAGTCCGTACTTGCCGTTCGCGGAGCGGACCCACGCGCCGACCTTGAAGACGTGGCCGGGCTTGACGAGGCCCGTGGCGGCGCTGCTCTTGGACCGCAGATCGCTCTTCGGCGCGCCGGCGGGTGCGGCGGCGGTGTTCGCGCTCGGCTGCGCGGCGGTGGCCGCGGCCTTCTTCGGCGCAGGCTTGGAGTCGCCGGTGGCGGCCCACGCGCCGACCGACAGTGTGGTCACGGCGGCGGCCACACCGGCCGCGACCGCGATGGTCTTCATCCGCTTCACTGGGTGTGCTCCCCCTGTTTCGGACTGGATGATGAGAAACGTAGGGGAGGCCTCTCCGAAAGCCGCCATGCTTCATCAAGCCTGGAAATGTCGTAGCGTCCGGGGAATGGGGCAATGGGCGCTGCGCGCGGAGACCGCGAGCGGCCGGTCGTACGACGCGCCCAGCGAGGCGCTGCTGTTCCGGCTGCTCGGCGAGCTGGGACCGGGCAACCAGTTCCTCGTCGTGGATCGGGTCGACGTCCCCGGCGGACAGCACTACATGCAGGTGTACCGCGAGGTCGACGCGACGTACGTCATCGAGTACCGCGAGGGGGCGCCCGAGCGCCACTTCGAGGCGGTCACTACCGACCTGCGTACGGCACTCGCCGTGCTCATCGGCTGGGCCGCAGGCGCACACGGGTGGCGCGACGCGTGCGAGTGGCGGCAGTGGCCGATGCCCTGACCTCGTACGCTTTTTGTACGGCGTCTCAGGTCGTCAGCACCGGAGCCAGCAGGCGCAGGTGCTCGGCCTGCTCATCGAGCGTGGCGGCGATCGGCTGGACGCAGACGTGGTCGGCGCCGGCGTCGTGGTGGGCCCGGACCCGCTCCGCGAGAGCGTCCGGGTCGCCCGACGGCACGATCGCGTCGAGCAGCGCGTCACTGCCGCCGCCGTCGAGATCGGCCTCGGAGAAGCCCAGCTCCCGCAGGTGGTTACGGTAGTTCGGCAGGCGCAGGTAGCGCGCGGCGTACTCGCGCGCGGCGGCGCGGGCCGCCTCCGCGTCCGTACCGACCACGACGGCCTGCTCCACCGCGAGGATCGCGTCCTCGCCGAGCACCTCCCGGGCGCGTGCCGTGTGCGCGGGCGTCGTGAAGTAGGTGTGCGCGCCCTGCGCGTGCGTCCGCGCGAGCTCGAGCATCCGGGGACGCAGCGCCGCGAGCACGCGCGGCACGGCCACCGGCAGGGCCGACTCCGCGGAGTCCATGGCGTCGAGGTAGGAACGCATCGTCGCCACCGGCCGCCCGTAGTCATGCCCACGCGAGGTCACCGACGGGGCATGGCTGACACCCAGCCCCAGCACGAACCGGTCCGGCCACGCGTCGTCCAGCGTCGCCGCCCCGTTGGCGGCCGCGACCGCGTCACGCCCGTAGATGTTCGCGATGCCCGTCGCCACCAGCATCCGCTCCGTCCACGACAGCACCGTCGCGGCATGCGTGAACGCCTCCTTGCCCCGCGGCGTCTCACCGAACCAGAACGCGCAGTAGCCGAGCTGCTCGATCGCCACCACCACCCGGCGCTCCACCTCGGCCGGCGCCTCGGAGGCCGAGACCATCCAGACGCCCACCCGGCCCAGCCGATGCTTCACCGCACCGACGTCCACGGACACGCCCTCGGCCATCACGCACCACCCCTCCACCGGTGACCATGCCCATTCACCGGACCACCTCACACCGGGAGGACGCGTCGATGCGGCCGGACCGCTATCGTGGACCTCGCTTGGAGGGTTCGCATAGTGGACTAGTGCAGGCGCCTTGAAAGCGCCCAGGGCTGGTGACAGTCCTCGTGGGTTCGAATCCCACACCCTCCGCGAGTCGGCCGACCCTGCTCGCCGGTCCTTCGGTCGGCTTCGCCTTGGGCTCGCTCATGTCTGCCCGGGGGGCCGACCCCCCGGACCCCCACGATTGACGGTTTTCCACCGTCAGCCCCGCTTCTGCGCCCGCTCGGCTCGCACGACGCACGCCGGCCGACCCTGCTCACCGGTCCTTCGGTCGGCTTCGCCTCGGGATCGCTCATGTCTGCCCGGGGGGCCGACCCCCCGGACCCCCACGATTGACGGTTTTCCACCGTCAGCCCCGCTTCTGCGCCCGCTCGGCTCGCACGACGCACGCCGGCCGACCCTGCTCACCGGTCCTTCGGTCGGCTTCGCCTCGGGATCGCTCATGTCTGCCCGGGGGGCCGAGCCCCCCGGACCCCCACGATTGACGGTTTCCCACCGTCAGCCCCGCTTCTGTGCCCGCTCGGCTCGCACGACGCACGCCGGCCGACCCTGCTCACCGGTCCTTCGGAACGGCTTCGCCTCGGGATCGCTCATGTCTGCCCGGGGGCCGACCCCCCGGACCCCCACAATTGACGGCTTCCCACCGCCACCCCCGCTCCTGTGCCTGCGTTCTGGCTGCCAAGCTAGTCAACGATCTCGTCGAGGCCGCCGACGAACTACAGCTCAACAAGACCATCACCCGCTACAGGCGCGTTGACCTGCTCTGCATTGACGAACTGGGATACATGGAACTCGACAAACGCGGCACTAACCTGCTCTCCCAGGTGTTGTCCGAGCGCGAGGAGAGGGCCAGCGTCGCCATCGCCTCCAACGAGAGCTTCGGCAAAGCGCACATGTTCCCGCGAACATGTGCGAGGTGACGCTCGAAATATCACAGGTTTTTGGCGAGAGCAGATTCGGAATCGCGTCGGTGACAGCGTGAACTCCTGCCACGCCGACGCCTGGCTAATCGCGTTCTGGCGTTGCTCGAAGCTGGCTCAGCATTCCCAGCATGTTCAGCTGCCCGAGGTGCCGGGCGATTTTCCCGTCGATGAAGTGGTCGATGTGGATGACGCCGGCTGAGACGTCTCTGCCGGTCGGGGCGATCTCGTGGAACACGCCGGTGTGCGTGCCTTGGAACCGGCAGCGGGTTACCACCGCGTTGGCGCCGATCACGTACTCGTCGATGATGTGGTGCCCGTCCGGGAAGCCTTGGTGGAACATCTCCAGCTGTTGACGCCAGGCAGGGAGTTCCATCGGCGAGCTATCGCTCACTTGTGCCACGAAGTCGGGCGTCACCAGCCGCTCGACCGTGTTCCAGTCCTGGGAGTCGATGGCCGTATAGAACTCACGTGCCGTCGCTTGTAGTTTCTCCATGGTTTGATTATCGCAAAATGACGAGACAACAAGTTCCCAGCAAACAGCGCGAATCACTCAGGACGAACATGAGCCAGCCCCAGATGGCTGGACCAAGACCTTCACCGAACCCCGCCTTTGTGCCTCCATCGTTGACCGGCTCACCTTCAACGCCACCATCAACGACACCGGCGCCGACTCCTACCGGCTCGCCCAGACCCGCGCTCGCCAAGCCGCCGAACACGCCTGACCGCCACCCCGAAAGCACCAGACCGCCGAGCCAACGCCGCACCGCCACGAACGCCGTCATCGACGCCTGGAGCCAACCAGCGTGGGCGCTCGTCCTTGGCCGGATACCAGCTGGCCGTTGGCAACTCGACCAGACCAACACCCCGGCGGATAGCCTCCTCTGCATGGCCGTGCCCGCGAAATCAGACGATCCCATCGGGCCGCTCCTGGCACCCAGGCCCGGCGTCGTCGTCATGATGTGCGGTCTGGCCGGATCGGGTAAGACCACCTACGCGCGTCGCCTGGAAGCCCGGGGCTACAGACGTTTGTCGGTCGATGAGATCATCTGGCGGCGTATCGGCCACGACGCCGCGCTGCTCGACCCCACCGAGTACGAACATCACCAGGCCACCGCCGACCAAGAGCTCCAGGAAGAACTCATCCGGCTCATGGCTGCCGGACAGCCCGTCGTCCTGGACAAGAGCTTTTGGAGCCGAGCCACCCGCGACAGTTACAAGGCCCTGATCGAAGAACACGGCAGCACCTGGATACTCGTCTATCTCCAGGCCGACCCCGACACCCTCCGACGGCGCCTCGCCATCCGCAACACTCAAGACGGCCCGAGCAGCGTCACCGTTTCCCCCGAGCTCCTCGACCGCTACCTCATGAGCTTCGAAGAACCCCGAGGCGAAGGCGAACACACCATCCTTCAAGCCTGAAAGACGGTCCACGCGCGGGCGAAAACATCGAGCCGACCGACCGCCGGTCAATGCGCAAGCCGGCCCAGCTCGCCGGCCCATCGGACCCTGGCTCGGCTCATGTCCGCCCGGGCGACCCCGCACCCCCACGGCGGCTCCCGCGATGTAGGCGTTGGCTCTCGCGACGTACGTCCGGTCGTTCGGCTTTAGCGGTGGCAGATGGTCAGGATGACCAGGAGGGGGATGACGCGTTCCGGGGGGACCGTGTATTGGCCGCGTGTTGTGGAGCGTAGCCAGCCGGCGGAGACCAGTTGGCGTAGGTGGTGGTACAGCTGGCCGGTGGTGCCCAGTTGTTCGTGGTTGCCGAGTTCGGCGGTGGTGCGGGCGCCGCCGAGGATCTCTCGCAGGAGCAGCAGGCGGATGGGGTGGGCCAGCGCCGCGAGTGTCGTACCGGCGTCGGTCCAGTCGCTGTCCAAGATCGCGCCGGTGGCCAGGCCCTCTTGCCAGGAGTAGTGCTCGCCGGTGGGCAGCGTGACCGAGCCGACGAACAGGACCGCTCCCGGGTCGGGGATTCGTTCCTTGAGGCCGTCGAGGGCCCAGAACCGGTCCGAGCCCGCATCGGGAGTGGACACGGGAGCGGCGTTGGCGGACTCCAGCGCCGCCACCCGCTCTTCCAGCCGGGCCAGCCGTTCGGCGAGACCCGGCTCCGCTCCCGCGTCGTCATCTGCCATGCGGTCATTATCTCGGCCCATAGACGTCGCGATCACGCCACCCCTACGGTTTGACGAAATTACGTAGTTCCGTAATCCTCGGTGCATGCTGACCAAGAAGTCGCGCCGTACCTGGCGCACGTTCGTTGGGGCCGTGCTGATGAGCGGCCTGGCGCTTCCCGCTCTGACCTCGTCCCCAGCGGTCGCGGCCACGGCCGGGTTGCAGCGGTCGCTCGACGCCGTTCACGCGGCCGGCATGCCCGGTGTCTACGCCGCCGTACGCGACGGCGGGCGGACCTGGAAGGGTGCGTCCGGGGTCGCGGACACGAGCACCGGGCGGCCCGTCACGCCGGACTCACGGCACCGCATCGGCAGCATCACCAAGACGCTCACCGCCACCGCCGTTCTCCAGCAGGTCGCGCAGGGCAGGATCGCGCTGGACGCGCCGATCGGGCGGTACCTGCCCGATCTCGTACCGGGCGAGCGCGGCCGGCAGATCACCGTACGGATGCTGCTGAACCACACGAGTGGCATCAACGACTACGACGACGCGGTGTTCGCCTCGCTGGGCCAGGGGTCGACGGCAGACCTCGATCGCTACCGGTTCCACACCTTCCGGCCCGAGGAGCTGGTGAGAATCGGGATGAACCGGCCGGCCACGAACGAGCCAGGCGCGAAGTGGGCCTACTCGAACACCAACTACGTCCTGGCCGGGTTGCTGCTGGAGAAGGTCACCGGGCGGCCCGCCGCCACCTACATCACCGAGCACGTGATCCGCCCGGCCGGGATGCGTCACACCTACTTCCCCGGCACGAACCCCTACATCGCCGGTCCGCACTCCAAGGCGTACTACCCGCTGTACGGCCTGGTGGATCCGCCGGGCGAGTACAGCGTCTACAACATGAGCTCGGCCTCCACGGCGGGTGAGGTCGTCTCGACCATGGCCGATCTCGACGCCTTCTACGCCGCGTTGCTCGGCGGACGGCTGGTCCCGGCGGCCGAGCTCGCCGAGATGGAGCGCACGGTGCCGATGCTCGATGCCTCCGGCGCTCATGTCGGCGACTATGGTCTCGCCCTGTTCCGGCTCGACCTTCCCTGCGGCCGGGTCTGGGGGCACGACGGCGCGGTGTTCGGCATGGAGACGATGGCGCTCAGCAGCGCGGACGGCCGGCGCCAGCTCGCGTACGGGCTGAACGAGAGCACGTACCAGCACCTCAAGGCCGATGGGACGCTGGAGGAGAGTCCGATCGACGACGCGCTCGGGGCGTTCATCCTCGGCGCGATGTGCCCCGGTGGCTCATCGGACACATCCGCGCACCCGCTCCGCCTGCCGAAACTCTAGGCGCGGCGCAGGAGGAACGCGACGACGCCCGCGACGGCCGGCAGGATCGCCAGCACGCCCCACAGCGGCGGGAAGATCCGTTCGCCGTACTCCGAGGACACGAGCAGGAGTACGGCGAGGCCGGCGGAGACCACGATCCCGGTCACGGTCAGGACCGGCGCCGACCTGCGGTGGGAGCGCGCGGCGCGCAGCACGAGCAGCCACAGCAGGGCGTCGATGACGGCGACGGAGTACACGAGGCCGTAGAGCAGGCCCGCGGACGGCCGCTTGCCGGATGACGCGTACACGGCGGCGGCGTGGTCGACAAGGGTGCGACCGCCGGACTGGTCGACGATCGCCGCCGCCGCGAGGACGACCGACAGGGCCATCGCGGCCGCCACGGCGTAGCCGGTGGAGCGCCGGCCGCCGGCCGCCGCCGTCGGAATACCGGATTTTTCAGATAGTGACTGTCTCATGCGAGTGACTGTACGAAGGCATGAAGCAGCGAGTCAATTGCTAAAGAGAGTCACTTGCTGAAGGGTGTGACTGTCTATAACCTCGGTGGATGGCATCCGGTCTGCGGGAACGCCGGCGAGTCAAGGCCAGGCGCACCATCCAGGAGCGGGCACTCGACCTGTTCGACGAGCGCGGGTTCGACGCGGTGACGATCGAGGAGATCGCCGCCGCGGCGGAGGTGTCGCCGTCGTCGGTCTACCGCTACTTCGGCACCAAGGAAGGGCTCCTCGTCGCCGACGAGTTCGACAGCATGAGCCAGGAGGCGCTGGAGGAGATCCTGGATCTCAACGATCCCGTCGGCAGCCTGCTGCGGATCGTGCGCGCGTACGAGGCGACGCCGGAGGAGACGTCCGGGGCTCAGGACACGCCGCGGTCGCAGGCCGAGCGGAGCCCCTGGCGCCGGGTGCGCTACTTCTTCCAGGAGCCGTCGGTGCGCATGGCCGCGTGCGCCGCGCTCGACCGGGCGAGCCAGCGCATCGCCCCGATGCTGGCCGGCCGCGGCGACGTGACCGAGACCCAGGCGCGCGTGACGGCGAACGCGCTGGTGTTCGGTTACTTCGCCGCGCTGGAGCAGTGGTACCTCGACGGCGGTGTACGCCCGATCGCCGACTACGTCGAGGAGGGCATGGCGCCGCTACGCGCGATCTGGTCGCCCCCGCCCGCCCCCTAGCGCGGCCAGGCGAAGCCGTCGCCCACCGTCGCGGCCAGGACCAGGTAGGCGTCCTGGGTGGCGGCGGAGAGCTGGTCGAGTTCTACTTCGGCGCCTTCCTCCAGGTGAGGGTCGTACGGGATGCGGACGACCGCTCGGCAGCGGCTTTCGAAGTGGGCCTGGAGCCGGTCCAGGTCGACCGTGCTGCGGCTGCGGGAACGCACCATCGACAGCACCACGACGCCGTTGCGTACGAGGTCGCCGTAGTGGTGGGCCTCCAGCCAGTCGAGCGTCGCCGAGGCCGAGCGTGCGCCGTCGACGGACGGCGAGCTGACCAGCACCAGCTGGTTCGCCAGGCCCAGCACGCCCGCCATCGCCGAGTGCAGCAGGCCGGTGCCGCAGTCGGTCAGGCAGATCGAGTAGAAGTGCTCCAGCACGTGGGCGACGGTGCGGTAGTCGTCCTCGCTGAACGCCTCGGACACCGCCGGGTCGCGGTCGGAGGCCAGCACCTCCAGCCGTGAGGACGACTGCGACGTGTAGGCCCGCACGTCCGCGTACCGCTGGATCTGCTGATGCTCGTTCAGCAGGTCGCGTACGGTCGTGGCGGTCTCCAGGCGAACCTTGTCCGACAACGTGCCGCGGTCGGGGTTGGCGTCGACCGCGATGACCCGATCGCCACGCAGCGACGCCAGCGTCGAGCCGAGCCCGACGGTGGTCGTCGTCTTGCCGACGCCGCCCTTGAGGCTCATCACCGCCACGCGGTGATGACCGCCGGCGACGGGCGTGCGCGCACGCGCCAAGAGCTCGCGTTTGCGCAGCTCCTGCGGTGACTCGCCCGGGTGGATGACGCCGCCCGACGCCTTGTAGACCGCGCGTCGCCAGCCGCCCGCCGGCGCGTGCCGGCGGCCGCGCAGCAGCGTGTCGGCGCTCAGGCTGTCGGCGGTCTGGCCGGTCTCCGGCTGCGGGGCGTACGCGTCCGGCAGCGGGGCCAGCGGCGGGCCCTGCTCCCCGCCGGCCGCTGGACTGTACGGCTGCGGCGGCATGGCGTACGGCTGGTACGGGCCCTGCTCGGCCTCAGGCGGCGGACCGTACTGCTGCGGCTGAGCGTACGGCTGCTGGTACGGGCCCTGCTCGGCTTCCGGCGGCGGACCGTACTGCTGCTGTCCCTGGTACGGCGGCTGCTCAACGCCCGGGGGCGGTCCGTAGTACTGCTGCCCGGGGTAGCCCTGCTCCGGCGGCGGGCCGTACTGCGGCGGCGGGTACTGCACGTAGCCCTGGTAACCGCCCTCGGCGTAGTTGTCATAGCCGGAGTCCACCTGGGTGGCCTCGGCGGCCGGCAGGCGGCGATCGATGTAGTGGGTCCGCTCGCCCTCGTCCGTTTCGTACCGCTCCTCCGGCTCGGCGGGCGCGGGCTGGGGCTCGGGTTCCGCCGGCGGGGGCTCGGCGGCGTTCGCGCCGTTCACCGGCGGCATGCTCTCGTACGCCGCGGGCTGCTCGGGCGGCTGGTACGGCGGATGGGCGTACTCCGAACCCGGCGCGGGCATCCCGGGGAACTGCGGCGGCTGCTGCACCGCCCCGAAGTCCTGCGGGGGATAGCCGGGGAAGCCGAAGCCGTACGGTTGCGGCCCCTCCGCGGGCGGCTGAGCGGGGGCGTCCTGCGGGGCGGGGTACTGCGGGAAGGTCGGTGCGGGCGGCGTGTTCGTCCACGCGCCGGTGGACTCACCCTCATCCTCTTCGACCGCTTTGTCCTCGCCGGGCTTTTTCGCCCTATCCTCTTCGCTCGGCTTGACGGCGTCGCCGCCGCTCATCGCATCAAGGGACGCGAGTTGTTCTTCGAGAGAACGACCCGTTTTATCCTGATCATTTCGTGCCACTAGGTCCCCCTCGTGGACGCGCAGTGGATGAACCCGCAAAAAGACGCTCATCCGCAGCCTAAGCCACTGTAGGTACCGGCCCATACCGTGTCGCGTCACCATGCCCGACTAACGTGAGGCCCATGCATGCGATCGTGATCGAAAATCCGGGCGAGCCAGACGTATTGCGATGGACCGAGGTTCCTGATCCCGTCATCGGCCCAGGTGAGGTGCTGCTCGACATCGTCGCGGCCGGCGTCAATCGCGCCGACGTCTCCCAGCGAAAGGGTGCCTATCCCCCGCCGCCCGGCGCACCGGAGTATCCCGGACTGGAGGCCTCCGGGCGGATCGCGGCGCTGGGCGAGGGCGTCACCGGCTGGAAGGTCGGCGACGAGGTGTGCGCCCTCCTCGCCGGCGGCGGTTACGCCGAGCGGGTGGCCGTTCCCGCGGGGCAGCTGCTGCCCGTTCCCAAAGGCATGAGCCTGGTCGAGGCCGCGGGCCTGCCCGAGGTCGTGTGCACCGTATGGTCAAACGTCTTCATGCTGGCCGGACTCCGCGAAGGCGAGTCATTCCTGGTGCACGGCGGTTCTAGCGGAATCGGCACGATGGCCATCCAGCTCGCCAAGGCGCACGGCGCACGAGTGCTGTGCACCGCGGGCAGCGAGGAAAAGCTCCGGCGCTGCCGCGAGCTCGGCGCCGACATCGCCATCAACTACCGCACCGAGGATTTCGTCAAAGAAGCCCGGCCTGTCGATGTCATCCTGGACAACATGGGCGCCGAATATCTGGCGCGCAACGTGGAGACTCTGGGCACCGGAGGACGACTCATGATCATCGGCTTCCAGAGCGGCGCCCGGGCCGAGCTGAACCTCGGCAAGCTCATGAGCCGGCGCGCGTCGATACAGTCGACGGGGTTGCGGGCCCGCCCGCGCGAAGAGAAGGCGGAGATCGTCGCCTCGGTGCGCGAGCACGTGTGGCCGCTGCTGGAGTCGGGAGCCGTTCGCTCGATCACGGATCGGACGGTCCCGATGCACGATGCGGCCACCGCGCACCGCATCCTGGAAGAGAGCACACACATCGGCAAGATCCTCCTCACAGTGGGAAACTGAGGCTTCATGAACAATCCACTGAACAGCAACCAGGACCCGCATATCGTCGTCGTCGGCCAGAACGGCATGGCCACGGCCTCCGGTGAGGACGGTGAGTCCGAGGAGCGCTCGGTCGCCGAGATGGTCGAGCAGCCGGCCAAGGTCATGCGCATCGGCAGCATGATCCGGCAACTGCTCGAAGAGGTCCGGCAGGCGCCCCTCGACGAGGCCAGCCGCGCGCGGCTGGCCGAGATCCACCAGCGTTCGATCAAGGAGCTGGAGGACGGGCTCGCCCCGGAGCTGATCGAGGAGCTGGAGCGCATCGCGCTGCCGTTCACGACCGAGAACACCCCCAGCGAGGCCGAGCTGCGGGTCGCCCACGCGCAGCTCGTCGGCTGGCTCGAGGGACTGTTCCACGGCATTCAGACCACGTTGTTCGCCCAGCAGATGGCGGCCCGCGCCCAGCTGGAGCAGATGCGCCGCGCGCTGCCGCCGGGCGCCATCCCGCAGGAGGACAACGCCCCCGGCCGCACCTCCGGCCCGTACCTATAGTTCTTCGGGGAACAGCTTTTCGATGGTGCGGGCAACGCCGTCGTCGTCGTTGCCCGCCACCGTTCGGCTCACCGCCGACAGCACCTGTGGGTGGGCGTTGGCCACGGCGTACGACCGGCCTGCCCACAGGAGCATCGGCAGGTCGTTGGGCATGTCACCGAACGCCGCGACGTCGTCGGCGGCGATGCCGTGCTCCTCGCACAGCTCGGCGAGCGCGCTGGCCTTCGACACGCCCGGCGCGCTCATCTCGACGAGCCGCCGGCCGTTGGAGTGGGTCGGCAGCACGACCTCGCCCACCAGGTCGACGACGGCGGCGAGCAACGCGTCGGCGTCGAGCTCGGGGTGACGGGCCAGCAGCTTGGCGGCCGGCCGCGTCATCAGCTCTTCCAGGGCGATCGAGTCGTCGCGTTCGGCGTTGTCCCAGCCGGACAGCTCGTAGCCGCGCGCGTACTGGATGCCCTCCTCGTACTCCACCGCGAATCCCAGGTCGGGAAGGGCCGCGTTCAGCGTCTCGATCGCGGTCCGCAGCGCCTCGGGGGCCATCAGGTGTGAACGGATCACCCGCTCGTCGTGCAGGTCGTAGACCAGGGCGCCGTTGGCGCAGATCGCGACGCCGCGATGGCCCACGGCCTCGGCGACCGGGTGGATCCAGCGCGGCGGCCGGCCGGTGACCATGACCAGCATGGCCCCGGCCCGCTCCACCCTGGCGAACGCCTTGACGGTGCGCTCGGACACCGTGCCGTCGCTACGCACGGTCGTGCCGTCCAGGTCGGTCGCGATGAGGCGCGGAGGCGTCATTTCGCGACGGGCTCGAGCACTTCGCGACCGAGGAACCGCTGGAGTGCCTTGGGCACGCGCACCGAGCCGTCGGCCTGCTGGTGGTTCTCCAGGATCGCGACGATCCACCGGGTGGTGGCCAGCGTGCCGTTGAGTGTCGCCACCGGGCGCGTACGGCCGCCTTCGTCGCGGTAGCGCACCGACAGGCGGCGCGCCTGGAAGTCGGTGCAGTTGGAGGTCGAGGTCAGCTCGCGGTAGCGCTCCTGGGTCGGCACCCACGCCTCGCAGTCGTACTTGCGGGCCGCGCTCGTGCCCAGGTCGCCGCCCGCGGTGTCGATCACGCGGTAGGGCAGCTCGACCTTGGCGAGCATCTCCTTCTCCCACTCCAGCAGGCGCAGGTGCTCCTCGTGCGCGTCCGCCGGGTCGCAGTAGGAGAACATCTCCACCTTGTCGAACTGGTGCACCCGGATGATGCCGCGGGTGTCCTTGCCGTACGACCCGGCCTCGCGGCGGAAGCAGGAGGACCAGGCGACGTAGCGCCGCGGGAGATCGTTGATGATCTCGTTCATGTGGTAGCCGGCCAGGGGCACCTCGGAGGTGCCGACGAGGTAGAGGTCGTCCTGGGGCAGCTGGTAGACCTCGGCGGCGTGCGCGCCGAGGAAGCCGGTGCCCTCCATCGCCTCGGGCTTGACCAGCACGGGCGGCACCATCGCGGTGAACCCGTAGCCGATGGCCTGCTCCATGGCGAGGTTGAGCAGGGCGAGCTGGAGCTGGGCGCCGACGCCGGTCAGGTAGAAGAACCGGGCGCCGGAGACCTTGGCGCCGCGCTCGGTGTCGATCGCGCCGAGCGCCTCGCCGAGCTCCAGATGATCTTTGGGCTCGAAGGCGAAGGTCGGCGGGGTGCCGACGGTCTCCAGGACGACGTAGTCCTCTTCGCCGCCGGCCGGCGCGCCCTCCTCGACGATGTTCGGCACCGTGCGCAGGAGCTCGGTCAGCTCCTGCTCGAGCCGCTGCGCCTCGGCGTCGGCCTCCTTGACCTGCTGCGCGAGCTCCTTCGCCCGGTCGAGGAGCTTCTGGCGCTCGTCGCCCTGCGCCTTGGAGACCGACCGCCCGAACGACTTCTGCTCGGCCCGCAGCGACTCGAACGAGCTCAGCGCGGACCGCCGCCGCTCGTCCAGGTCGAGCAGCCGCTCGACGACGGTGTCGTCCTCACCCCGGGTGCGCTGGCTGACACGCAGCCGCTCCGGGTCGTCACGAAGGGTTCGCAGGTCGATCACAGGCACGAGGTTACCCGGACGACCTCGGCCTCCGCGCGCCGATAACCGCTCACGCGACGATCAACGTACGTCGACGTAGTCCCCGGAACCGGTCACGGCCAGGTACGAGGAACCGCCCGCGTACGTCGCCCGCCAGGTGCCGTCCTTGGCCGCCTTGAACCCGTGGGAGAAGTGCCCGGTGGAGCTCGTCTTCGCGGTCCCCTCGTACGTCCAGGTCGTGGCGCCCTTGGCCTGGAAGTAGATCTTCACGCTCTGACCGGAGAAGGCCTTCCACGCCGTCGTGTCACGCTTGAGCGTCCCGGCCACGGTGATCGTCTTGCCCTTGCTCACCGGCTCGGGCGAGGCGTTGAACGACGAGATCGCCGTCCGGTAGCGCACGTCCACGTAGTCGGAACCGCTCGTGGTGGGCAGTTCGCCGGCTCCGGGCATCTCGGTGGTGTCGACCCGCCAGTAGCCGTCGCGCACCGCCGGGGTGGTGATCTTGAAGTAGCCGTCGGCGTCCGGATCGACGCCGTACAGGTCCGTCCACGACTTGCCGTCGGCGGAGAACTGCAGCAGCGGCGAGCTCGTCCCCGGCTCGATGGACCCGTCCGCCCGGTACCGCACCACCCGGCCGGTGGCGGTGATCGTGTTGCCCTTGCCCACCGGCTCCGGCGCGGCGTTGAAACCGGTGATCGCCGTACGGTGGTTCGCGACCATGATGCCGGTGTCCGCCCTCGTGCCGAGATACGGGCCGTACCCGCTGCCCGACGACGGACCGCGGTCGTACAGGTAGGGCGTCTCCACGTGCCAGTAGCCCTCGCCGGGTACGGTCGCGGGCACGCTGTAGGAGCCGTCGGCGGCCGTAAGCCCCTGCGCGACCTGGGTGGCCGGATCGGCGCCGCCGGTGTTCGGCTGGAAGAAGACCTTCACCACCTGACCCGCGACGCCCGTCGTCCCTCCGTCCGGCATGGCCCGTTCGAGGCGCCCGGTGACGTTCACCGTCCCGCCGATCACGGACGGCGCCGGGTCAAATGACAGCGAGATCCGGGTCTTGGCGGGAAGCACGTGCAGAAAGACACCAGGAGTGACGAGGGCGCTCTGGTAGACCGCGGTCCCCTGGAAGCGCGCTCCCGCGTTGCCCTCGACCATCGTCGGATGCTCGCCGGTCGTCCCCAAGCGCACCGGGGCCGTGAACCGACCGTCCGCGTCGGTGTTCGTGTATCCGAGGCAGAACTCGTCCTTGCGCAGGCAGACACGCGCGTCCGGCAGGCCCTGCTCCGCGCCGTCGGTGTCGGTGTAGACGAGGCGGCCCGCGTACGTGACGGTGTCGTGGTCCACGTCGACCGTCGAGGGCGTCAGGGTGAACTCGCTGAAGTGTGTGGGGAGCAGGTCGGAGGCATGCGACGCGCTCGGGGTGAACAGTGCCGCCGCGACGACGGCGGCAGCGACGATTCCACGCACAGGTGATCTCCGGATCGATGGCCTGGGGGGCGGCAGGGCGTGCCGATGTGGCGCAAAGGAGACGCCCCATGATCATCGTGGGTTGGCCGCCCGGAGGCACGATTCGGTAACGGCGGACCGTGGGTAGGGGTCAGCAGGAACCGCTCGCGACCTCGACGGAGAGCTTCCAGTAGTAGTCGGGAGAGACCTTGCCCGCGGCCATGACCTGACCGGCCCTCGTGCCGGTGACCGTCATGCACACGGCGTGCCTGCCCCGGTCGCTGACGGCGTAGCGTTCGACGATCTCCTTCTGCCGGCGCGGATCCGCCGGGCCTCCCTGAGCCTGATCACGCGAGACGGAGAGCTCTCCGCGGTTGGCGTGCGCCGCGTCGGTGTGCTGCAGCTTGTCCTCGACGTACGAGGAGAAGAAGCCGCGGTCTTCGTCCCCCGCGTCCGCGAGCACGCCCTCCTCGCTCTCCAACGCCTGGGCGGCCTGCTCGGCGGCATTGTGTATCTCGCCACCGCTCCAGGAGTTCGCGCCCTGGGCGCGGATCAACTGGACGGTGCCGATCGCCAGGCACACCGCGGCGACGATGAAGAGGATCCGCGCAGCCCTCACGCCGACGCGGAAGGCCAGGACCGCCATGGCCACGGCCAGGAGCCCGACGAGTATCGGCCAGAAATAGCTCATGAGGTCGTCCTCGAATCTCCAGGCGGCCTGGGGGGGCACGGCGGCGGGGTGAGGAGCAGTCTGTCAGGGCCTGGCTACAGGTCGCGACCCGCGCGGATGGCGGACAGCCAGGCGGACGCCTCGGCGAAGTCGTCGTCGTGGGTGCCGCGGCGGATCTCCGGGCGCACCTCGTCGGCGCGCGGGTAGCTGCCGAGGAAGCGGATGTCGGCGCAGACACGGCGCAGGCCGACGAGCGCCTCGCCGACGCGGGCGTCCGCGACGTGGCCCTCGCAGTCGATCCAGAAGCGGTAGCGGCCGAAGCCGTCTCCGGTCGGCCGCGACTGGATCAGGGTCAGGTTGACGCCGCGCACCGCGAACTCGGTGAGGAACTCCAGCAGCGCGCCCGGGTGGTCGTGGGTGAGGTACGCCATCAGGGAGGTGCGGTCGGCACCGGTCGGGGCCGCGGGCGGGCCGGGGCGGCGTACGAGGACGAACCTCGTCACGGCGCCGGCGTGGTCGGCGATGCCCTCGGCGGCGGGGACGAGGCCGTAGCGCCGCCCGGCGATGGGGGCGGCGATCGCCGCGTCGAAGCCGGAGGTCGGGTCGGAGACCTCCATGGCGGCGCCGGCGGTGGAGGTGCCGGTCGACACGTCGGCGTCCGGCAGGGCCGCGGCGAGCCACTTGCGGCACTGGGCGTAGGCGTGCGGGTGGGTGCAGACGCGCTTGATGTCGCCCAGTGCGGTGCCGGGGCGTACGAGCAGCGAGAACTCCACGGGGAGCAGGACCTCGCCCGCGATGATCAGCGCGTCGCCGTCGGCGAGGTCGTCGACCGTGGTGGTGACCGGGCCCTCGACGGAGTTCTCCAGGGGGACCATCGCGGCGTCGGCGTCGCCGCGGCGTACGGCGTCCAGGGCCGCCGGGACGGTGGCGAACGGATCGCGGACCGCCTCGGCCGCCTCGGGCAGCGTGAGGAGGGCGGCCTCGGTGAAGGTGCCCTCGGGTCCGAAATAGGCGAACCGGCCGGCCGCCGTAGCGTCGTGACGTGGGTCGTGCTCGGTCACCAAGGTCCCCTCAGGCGTGATCCGGTCCGGTGTCATTCCAGGTTACGGGCTACCGAGGACCGGCATGAGCGGTTCGCCGACCGTGGGCGGTATGTCCCGGTACGGTCGCCGTGCGACGGGCTCTACGCGGGCGAGGAGGGCTGGCCGTTGACGCGGACGTCGAGCCGCTCGTCGAGGCGGATGGACGGGCCCCGGCCGAGCCGTGCCGCGCGGACGACGTGGTCTTCCTCCGGCGACAGGACCTGCTGGCTGCGCCCGCCCTGGATCACCCTGGCGTACGTGCGGGCCTCGGTGCGGCCGTTGATCGAGGTGAGCACGATGCCGTCGCCCAGGGCGTTGAGCATGGCCACGGAGAAGGACAGCCCGGCGGGGGACTCCTTCAGCGCGTCGTAGTGGACGATCGCGACGTCACGGATGGCACGGTTGTCGCCGGCGCCGGAGGTCACCTGGAGCTGACGGCGCATCATCTCCGCGCACTCCTCGAACGCCTGCACCGCGCGCTTGCGCGCGGTGAGGCCCGCGTAGAGGCCCAAGCCGCCGAGGATGATACCGATCAATGCCAGGGTGATATGGATCACGAATTGAGCGTACCCACCCTGGGCTCATTACGCGAGGTGTCCGTGCCGTCACTTTGCGAATTGATGGCGTGACGACGAACCCGCCACAACCCGACCAATAGCAACAACGCTCCCAGCCCGTACGCGTCCTGGACGATCCGGCCGAGGAAACGTGGCCCGATGTGGTGCGCCAGCATGGTGATCCCCCACCAGGGCACCTCGAGCACGTAGAAGAGCCAGACGCCGGCGCCCAGCACGACACGGCGCAGGTCGCGCCCGTCCCCGACGATCGCCCCGAGAACCACGACCAGCCACGCGAGGTGGTGGATCCACGAAACCGGCGAGACGAGCACGGCGATCAGCCCGGTGATCGCGATGCCGCGGATCTCGTCGCCGTCCCGCCAGGCGGCGCGGGCGGCGCGGAAGCCGAAGTACGCGACGATCGCGACGCAGACGAGCCAGATCAGCGAGGTCACGGCGTCCGGCCAGTACAGGCGCAGCAGCATGCCGCGGATCGACTGGTTGGTGGTGCCGTTGTTGGAGCCCAGCCGGTCGCTGTCGAACAGCGCGCGGAACCAGTAGTCCACCGAGTCGCCGGGCAGCACCAGGAAGGTCAGGAGCGTCGCCGCCACGGCCGCGACCGCGGCGTTGATCGCCTCGCGCCGGCGGCCGGTGACCAGGAAGTAGATCACGAACACCCCGGGCACCAGCTTGATCGCGGTGGCCAGCCCGACCAGGACGCCGCGCGGCCAGCGGGTGCGCCCGGGGGCGACATCGGCCACGCACATGGCCACGAGCATGATGTCGACCTGCCCGAACCGGACCTGGTCCCGCAGCGGCATGGCGTACGCGCAGAGCGCGACGAGCACCCCGACCGCGATCGGCGCCCACGGCCGGATCCGGCCGAGCAGCCGGGCGAAGGAGTAGCGCACCACCAGGGCCATGGCGACGAAGATCAACGCCGTCCACAGCCACTGCGCGGCGGTCCAGGGGACCAGGGCGAGCGGGACGGCCAGTAGCACCGCGAACGTCGGGTAGGTGAACGGGAGGAGCTGCGGCGGCTGGGTCAGGAAGTCATAGACCGGGCCCCCGCGAAGCACCGCTTGGCCGCCCGAGCGGTAGACGTCCAGATCGACGAGACGCTGGTCAGGCTGATTGGTCAGCCAGTGCAGAACGAGGGGCGCGACCGCGACGGCGGTAATGGCGATCGCCGTCGCGACGATCACCACCCCGCGTATCGTCCTTCGTCCACCCATGTGTCCATCCTGTCCCACGTCCGCGGCTAGCCTGGGGACGTCCCAGACATGGAGGTGATCGTGGCACAGCCGCGCGATGCGGGACGTAGCCACACAAAAGGTGCAGCGGCTGCGTTGCTCCTTCTCACAGCCGTGGCGCTGGCTCTCCTGTCCGCCACGGCACCGGCGGCGTCGGCGAGTGCCCCGCCCGGCGGCCACGTCGTGCTGATCGGCGTCCCCGGGCTCCAGTGGGGCGACATCAACGCTACCGCCACGCCGAACCTCGCCAGGCTCGCCACGCAGGGCTCCGCCGCCGCGCTGTCGGTCAAGACGGTCGGCCCGCACACGTGCCCGATCGACGGCTGGCTCACGATCTCCGCGGGACAGCGGTCGCAGCTCCGCCACGGCAGCTGCGGCCTGCCGCCGGCCCCGGAGGGCACCGCCGTGCCCGGGTTCGCCGCGATGCGCGACGACAACGCGCACAACAAGTACAAGTCACGCGTCGGCCTGCTCGGTGACGCGGTGCACCGCGCCGGCGGCTGCACGATGGCGGTCGGGCCGGGCGCGGTCCTCGGCGCCGCCGACAGCGCCGGCCGGGTCGACGGATACGTCGCGTCGACCGAGCAGATCCCGGCCGACGGGCTCTCCCGGTGCGCGCTCACCGTGGTCGACGTCGACGACGTCGTCCACGCCTACATCGACGCGGGCGTGGACGTGAACGGCCACCAGGCCAACGTCACGGCCAAGAAGCGCGCGGCGGCGGTGAAGTCCGCCGACGCCCAGGTCGGCGAGGTGCTGACCGCCCTGCCGCCGAACGCCACGGTGCTGGTCGCGGGCGTGTCCGACGCCAACGTCGTCGCTCACCTGCGGGTCGCGATCGCCAGCGGCCCGGGGTACTCCTCCCACTACCTGACCGCCGACTCCACCCGGACCGGCGGGCTGGTCACGCTGACCGACGTCACCGCGACGGTCCTGCACTCCCTCGGGCTGAAGCAGCCGAGCGACGCGGTGGGCACGCGGTGGCGTGACGACGGCGCCAAGCCGCGTTCGGTGGCCACGCTCGCCGACCGGCTGAACGACAGGGACGTCCAGGCGCAGGTCTACCGGGGAGTCCTCTCGTCCTTCTTCCTGGCCCTCGTCATCGTGCAGGTGGCCCTGTACGCGTTCGGCGTGTTCGCCCTCAGGCGCAAACAGCGCCGCCTCCTGACGGTGGCCAGGGTCGCCTCGCTGGCGGGCGCCGCGCTGCCCGCGGCGACGTTTCTCGCCAACGTGATCCCGTGGTGGTCGGCCGGACATCCGGCGATCGTGATGGTCACCGGCGTGCTCGTCTGCATCGCCGTGATCACCGCGGTCGCCCTGGCGGGGCCGTGGCGCCGCTCGATCACCGGAGCGGGCGCCGTCATCGGCGCCGTGACCGCCCTGGTCCTGACGCTCGACGTGCTCACCGGCAGCCGCCTGCAGACGTGCAGCATGCTCGGGTACACGCCCGTGGTCGCGGGCCGCTTCTACGGCTTCGGCAACATCCCCTGGGCGCTGTGGGTGACCGGCCTGATCATCGCGACCGGGGCGGTGGCCGGATGGCTGCTGAACGCCGGTCGGCGCACCGCGGCGACGGCGGCCGTGATCGGCGCCGGGGTGCTGGGCCTGGTGATCGACGGCGCGCCGTTCGCCGGCGCCGACTTCGGCGGCATCATCGCGATCTTCCCCGGGTTCGCCGTGTTCGCCCTGATGATCGCGGGTCGGCGGATCCGGCCGTCGCGGCTGCTGGCGGTGCTGGCCGTGGGGGCGGTCGTGGTGCTGGGCGTGGCGTTCCTCGACTCGTTGCGCGCCGAGCCGACCCACATCGGGGAGTTCTGGAAGAGCCTGCTGAACGGGGACGGCGGCACGGTCGTGTTCCGCAAGTTCCGCGGCATGGTCGGCACGTTCGGTAACTGGGAGCTGTCGCTCATCGCGGTGGCCGCCCTCGCCTTCCTGGTCTTCGCGCTGATGCGGCCGCTCGCCTGGCGCGCCGCCGTGCTGCAGACCGCCTACGAGCGCGCCCCCGCGCTGCGGCCCACGCTCGTCGGCGTGCTGGTGACGGCGGGGGCGGGCATGCTGGTCAACGACTCCGGCGTGGCGATCCCGGCGCTGGCGTTCACCGTGGCGATCCCGCTGGCGCTCGCGGCGAGCATCCGGGCGCTTGGGCCCGAGGCGACCAGCGCGTCGCCGCCGCGATCAGAGCGATCAGAGTCAGCGTCAGCGCCCAAGGGGTGACCTGGGCCCGTACGACCGTGACGAGCCAGTCGAGGTCGTGCGGCAGCCCGGCGTGCCGGGGATCCCGGGCGGGCAGGTAGGCCAGGGCCAGCACGCCGGTGCGCACCAGCAGCAGCCCGTCGAACCGCGACCAGGCCAGCAGTGCGATCGTCGCCCAGCCGAGCCCGTCGTACCAGGGAAGGGCGTACGGAGCGGCGAACAGCCAGGCCAGCGCCAGTGCGGCGGCGATGCGGAACGTCTCGTCGCCGATCGGGTCGGTCAGGCCGCCGACGTGCGGCCGGGGCAGCGCACGCAACAGCAGCGCGACCAGGACGAGCGTCAACAGCACCGAGCCGAGTCGTACGCCCGAGCGTGACACGGTCACCAGCAGGCCGCCGCCCGTACCCGCCAGCAGGTGCCAGGGCGTTGCCAGGGACACCGACTTGGAGGCCCGGCCGAGCTGGTCGAACGAGTGCGGGCCCGCCATGAGGTAGGCCAGGCCGGTGACGGCCGCCGCGGAGGCGCACAGGGCCGCGACACGCGCCGCGGTCGGCCCGAGGCCGGTACGGTGCCCGCTCTCGCCGGTGCCGCGCGACCGCCACCACTCGCTCACGAGCACCAGGAGCGGACCGCCGCCGGCGATGGCGACGTTGATCTTGATCGCGGCGCCCGCGCCGATGAGGACGCCGGCGGACACGCAGCGGCTCAGGCTGCGGCCGTCGCCCGGGCGGGGCCGCAGCGGGTCCGGCAGCCCGAAGGCCACCAGCCCGGCCACCGCGAACGCGATCGCCAGGACGTCGTTGTGCGCACCACCGATGAGCTCGAACAGCAGGAGCGGGTTGGCGGTCCACAGCAGCACGGCGCGCAGTTCGCGGCCGGGGTCGCCGCGGGCGGTCCGGTAGAGCAGCAGCCCGGCGGCCACGAAGGCGAGCGCGTTGGTCAGCGACATGACGAACACCGTCAGCCGCACCGACGTGCCGCCGACCAGCGAGGCGAGCGTCTGCTGCGCGGTGGCGATCGGCCCGTACACGGTCGGGGTGTCGCGCCAGTCCTGCACGGCGTGGGCGACCGGGTCGGCGGGCAGGCTCCGCGCGGTCGTGACGTAGGGGTCGTTGCCGGTGACGGCCATCCGCCCGTACGCGGCGTAGTTGAGGTGATCGGCCGAGCCGACCGGGGGCATCAGCGCGAACGCCCCGGCGGCGATCGCCCCGGCGACCAGCAGCAGGCGTGGCCGGAAGGTCCAGCCGCGACGCGCCGCGAGCGCGCACAGGGCCAGGCCGGCGACGGTGAGGACGACACCGGCGACGGTGAGGGCGATGACGAGGTACGCGGAGGGGTGGACGACGAGGGAGTACGGGGGCTGCCCGGCACTGCCGGGCAGGGCGGGCTGCATGACGGAGGGGCCGAGCAGGGCGACGAGGAGGAAGCAGGTCAGGCCGGCGGCGCTGAGCCCCAGCCCGGCCGGACCGCGGTGATCACGGCGTGCGGTGGGGACGCCGGGCCCGCCCGGTGGCGCTTCACCGGCCCCGCCCGCAGGTCTGGGGGGCGGGTGGTCCGACTCGGCGGCGCGGTCCGCGGGTTCTTCGGCCCGTGGCCCCGGCCCGGCGGAGACGACAGGTGGAGCGTTGCCGAGGTGTGCGGGCAGGTCGGCGTCCGGCACGGCGGAGGCGACGGGTGGAGCGTTGCCGGCGTGTGCGGGCAGGTCAGCGTCCGGCACGGCGCAGGCGGTCCCGTTGCCGGGCCACGGCCGGCTCGCGGGCCGCCAGAGCGCGGCCGACGTCGCGGAACTGGCGGGCGCGGTGCAGCTGGGCGCGCCAGTCGGTGCCGGTGGCGCGGTGCGCGAGCGGCACCTCGACCTCGGTGATCCTGAACCCCTTGCGCAGCAGATCGACGGTGAGGCCGGTCTCGACGCCGAACCCCGCCGCGAGCGGCAGGGCCGCCTCGAAGGCCGCGCGGGTCAGGCACCGCTGGCCGTTGAGCGGCTGGGTCGCGGACCAGCCGGTGAGCCGCTTGATGCCGTCACGCGACAGGCGGACGACGAAGCCGTGCCCGCCGAGCTTGACCAGTTCGCTGAAGACCGCGATGGTCATGTCGGCGGACCCGCCGCGTACCGGCTCGATGAGCGGACCGGCCTGCTTGGCGGTCTCACCCAGGTCGGCGTCCAGGAAGAGCAGGTGACGCGGCACGTCGCCGTCGAGAAGACGCACCGCGGACGCGCCGGTCTCCATGGCCGCGGCCTTGCCGCGGTTGCGCGAGTGCCGGACGACCTTCGCGCCACTGCCCTCGGCGATCCGCGCCGTCGCGTCCGTGGAGCCGTCGTCCACGACGACCACCAGGTCGACGCCCGGTAGTGACGCGGCGGCCTCCACGGTCGCGGCGATGCGGTCCTGCTCGTCCTTGGCCGAGATGATCACGGCCGTGTCGGCCTGGATGTCCGCCTGCATGATGGCGATGGTAGTGGCGGCTACGTCCGTCCGAAGGCAGGTACGGCATCGTGCACGGAGAACACCGTGTCGAGGCCGGTGACCTGGAGAATCCTGCGGACCGCCGAACGCGGCGCCGCGAGCTCGAGCGAACCGCCGTTCTCACGCATGCGTTTCATCGCCGACAGCAGGACGTTCATGCCGGTCGAGTCGCAGAACTCGACCCCGCTGAGGTCCACGACGAGCCGGCTGACTCCGTCGCGCACCAGCGCGGCGAGCTCCGTTTGCAGTCTAGGTGCCGTATAGAGATCGACCTCGCCGTAGACAGAGACGACGGCGTGACCTCCCTGAGATGCAGTCGAGATCTTTAGCTCCACGTGCCGCACACTAGCGCCCCCCGCCCGGAGGAACCAGAGGCGAGCCAGATTAGGGACTGTCCGTTGCCCGGTGGTGGGGTGTCCTTTGCCTGAACGCTGTGCAGATTTCCGCTTTTAATCAGACATTTATAAATTATTCCGACGCAGGTCAGGGCACATGGAGATCATCTCGGCTCCCGGGACCAGATGTGCGGGATTTCACCCCCCGGCGCGTCGCGCGTAAGAGAAGCTAGTGCGGTGTCCACGAACGTTCGCCGGGCCGGCGCCAGCGATTTCGCGAGTTCGATCCAGCGCCGATTCGACTTGGCGTATCCGATCGTTTACTCGCGCGCCACTCGGCGGCCGAGGCGGGCGCGATGACCGGCGACAGGCTCGACGATCCGCGGCGCGCCCGGCTGCGCGAGCGCCTGGAGCTCATCCGGACCCGTTCCCAGAAGTCCACATCGTGGCGGTCCGTCACGCACTACTTCTCGGGACTGATCAACCGTGAGGGCGTCGTGCCGGTGAAGGCCCGGCTCTCCCGCGAGGACCTGCGGTTCCTCTCCTCCGCCCGCGACGAGGTGATCGCCTTCGCCGACCTGGGCCTGCGGCTGCTCGACCTGCACCAGCCGCGCGACGCGGGCGGCATCTCCAGCGACCCGGCCAGCCCGATCCGCCGCTGCCGGGCGTGCATGTGGCGCTGGCCGTGCCCGACCATCCGCGCCGTCGAGGAGTCGGTGGACCGGCCGCTCGGTCCCTGAGTGGAGCGCACCTGGCCGCCGGCACCGGCATCAGGCCGATGACCTGCACATATCCGTAGATACCCTTGCCTGGTACCGCGACGGCAAGGCTCGCGGAGCATGCCGTACGCGTCCCGGCGGTGTGCCCGGAGCCGCCGGGCCGCCGTCTGCCCCGCCGAGTCTCACTGAGCCGTAGCCGCCCAGGTCACAGGGCGGAAGGCAGCGCCGTCCCGCCGTCTCCGGCCGGCCGTCGCTCAGCGCCGTTTTCCGCTGGGCCAGCACCTTCCCCGGCCCGGTCGAGTGCAACGGCCGCCGGCCGCCGACCTGCGACACCACGCCCACCTGGGGACGGTCCGACAGTTTCCCCACGTAAAGGGCCTCATGACCGCTCGTGGTGGATCCGGCCGTGCGGGTGATCGCGTTCACCGGATCCACCCGGGCGGACGCGCCGTCGGGCCACTGGCCGGCATGTGGTCGACCCGCGGATCGCGGACGACCATGTCGCCGCGCTGGCCGAGCACGCCGAGCGGCTTCCGGTCGGCGATCCGGCCGGCGGGCAGGTCGCCCTGGGCCCGATCATCGACGCCGGCCAGCGTGATCGGATACATGGCCCGGTGACCGGCAGTGTGGAGGCCGGAGCGCGGCTGGCGGCGGGCGGCACGTACGAGGGCCTGTTCTACCGGCCCACCGTCCTCGCCGACGTCCCGGTGACCGCCCCGGCGTACGCACAGGAGGTCTTCGGGCCGGTCGCACCCGTGGTCGCCTTCGACTCCGACGACGAAGCGGTCGCCCTGGCCTCCGACAGCGAATACGGCCTGTCGCTCGGCATCCTGTCCGGCGACGGTCTACGGGCGCTCGAACTCGCCCGGCGCATTCCGTCCGGTGCCGTGCACATCAACGACCAGACCGTGTCGGACGAGGCGGTCATCCCCTTCGGGGGAATGGGCAGCTCGGGCAACGGCTCCCGAATGGGCGGCATCACCCACAACCTGGATGCCTACACCGAGACCCGCTGGGTGACCGCGCAGAGCGAGCTGCCCGCCTATCCGTTCTGAGGACCGGCCGCCCGGCTCGTGAGCGGGCGGCCGGTCCGGCGCGGATCAGCCGTCGCGGCCCTGGCGGACGCCGACCTGGGCGTCCACGCCGGTGATGCCGAGCGTGCCGGCGCCCCAGCCCTGCGAGCCCGTGGCGGTGAGGCCCGAGGCGCTGCCGGGCATGTAGACCACTGCTCCGTCGGTGCCGTTCTCCTTCGGGGCGCCGCCGATCGCGTCGGCGTAGCCGTCCTTGTTGACGTCGGTCAGGTTCACCGTCCAGCCGAGTTCGTCGTCGGCCTCGGACGCGCCGGGCACGCCGGTCGTGTCCTGGCTGATCACCTGCGAGGCGGTGCCGGGCAGGCCGGACGCGCTCCCGTACAGCAGGAAGAACTCTCCCGCGTGCGACTGCGAGGTGACGGTCTTGTAGGGCGTTCCGACCGCCAGGTCGGCCTTGCCGTCCTTGTTCACGTCGCCGGCCGCCAGCGAGTAGCCGAACCGGTCGCCGGCCGCGGCCGTTTCCGGCACGTCGTCGCTGTCCTGCGTGATCGTGCTCGTCGTGCCGAGGCTGACGGTCGCGTCGCCCTTGTAGACCGTCACGTTGCCGCCGACTCCGTTGCTCTCGTCGGCGCTGCCGACCGCGATGTCGCCGTACCCGTCACCGTCGAAGTCGCCCACGGCGAGGCTGGTGACGTTGGTGATCGCCTCGTTCGCGAACGGGATCTCCGTGTCGCTGAAGTTGTGCCACACGCCGAACCCGGAGGTCGGATCGTCGGTGTCCTGCCAGCCGACCGCCAGGTCGGGCTTCCCGTCGCCGTCGATGTCACCGGCGGCCAGGACCATCCCGGTGTACGCCGTGTCGGCGGCCGCCTTCACGCCCTGCTTGGTCCTGCGGACCGTCTGGCGTTGCGGAGCGGACGGCAGGGCCCGCCCGGGGTGAGCGGAGGTGCTCTTGGCCGCGACGGCGGCCGGACCCGGGTTGCGGAACGGGTAGAACGCCTGCTCGCCGGGCGTGGCGTCCACCCAGTCGGTGTGGCCGTCGCCGTCGAAGTCGGCCGCGACCAGGGCATAGCCGAACCGGTGGTTCGCGCCCGGGGAGTCGGGCTCGGCGATGGCCTGCGAGTCGGTGCCGCTCAGGCCCGACGACGAGCCCCACAGGATCGTCTCCGAACCGGCGTTGGTGCCGTCGGTGGTGTCCTCGTCCGGCGCGCCGACGAGGAGATCGGCGTACCCGTCCTCGTCGTAGTCGAAGGACGTGACCGAGAACCCGAAGTGGTCGGCGTTCTCCACGACGCCCGGCACGCCCGCGGTGCTCTGCGAGATGATCTGCTTGTGGCCCGTGTTCGGCCCGGACGCCGAGCCGTACACGATCGTCACGAAGCCCGCGGTGGTGGCGCTGCCGACGGTGCCGTACGGGCTGCCCAGCGCCAGGTCCGGGTATCCGTCGCCGTTGAAGTCGTACGGCTTGGCTCCGGCCGGCGCGGCCTTCACCGCCGCCTGTGCCGTGCTCGGAACGGCGGACGCGTGAGCCGTACCGGCCGCGCCCGCCAGACCCGCTGCCCCCAGTGCGGTGACCGCGGTGACGGCCAGCGCGCGCGAGAAAACGCGTACTTTCACCAGACCTCCTCAGGTTGCCACTCGCGATATCGAGTGACGATCAGGAGACGTGGAGAATCTCTGGGGGGTTTACCGGCACAAAATGCCGAAAGCGGACATCCGCGGATGGTTTGGGTTCTTACCGAAGTGCTACGGCACACGTCAGGAGCGGGACGCCGCACGGGGCGCGTGGTTAGCGTGCGGCCATGCGTGTACTCGTGACCGGCTCCTCCGGTTTTATCGGCTCCCACATCGTGGACGCCCTGCACGAGGGCGGCCATGACGTGCGCACTCTCGACCTTCGCTCGGGCGAGGACGTACGCGACGAGGCCACCGTCGCGCGCCGGCTCGACGGCGTCGACGCGGTCTGCCACCAGGCGGCGAAGGTGGGGCTCGGCGTCGACGTCTCCGACCTGCCCGACTACGCGTCCACGAACGTCGTGGGGACCGCCGTGCTGCTCGCCGCGATGGCGCGGGCGGACTGCGGGCGGCTCGTGCTGGCCTCGTCCATGGTGGTGTACGGGGAGGGCGCCTACGACTGCGCGTCGCACGGCCGCGTACGGCCCGGGCCCCGCGACGAGGCCGACCTGTCCGCGGGGCGCTTCTCACCCCGGTGCCCGACATGCGGCGCCTCGCTGACCCCGGGCACGGTCGGCGAGGACGCCCCGGCCGATCCGCGCAACGCCTACGCCGACACCAAGCTGGGCCAGGAGCACCTCGCCGCGTCGTGGGCGCGGGTGACCGGTGGCTCGGTGACCGCGCTGCGCTACCACAACGTGTACGGCCCGCGGATGCCGCGCGACACCCCGTACGCCGGTGTCGCCGCGCTCTTCCGGTCCCGTCTCGAACATGGCGAGCCACCGCGGGTCTTTGAGGACGGCGGCCAGCGACGCGACTTCGTGCACGTACGCGACGTGGCGCGGGCCAACGTGCTGGCGCTGTCGTCCGAGCCCCATGCCGCCGGCGCCCTGCGGGCCTACAACGTGGCGAGCGGCGAACCGCACACGATCGAGGAGATGGCGATCGCCCTGGCCAAGGCGTACGGCGGCCCGCAGCCGACGGTGACCGGGGAGTATCGGCTCGGGGACGTCCGGCACATCGTCGCCTCACCGGAACGCGCCGCGGCCGAACTCGGCTTCCGCGCCTCGATCTCCTTCGCCGACGGGATGGCGGAGTTCGCAGAGGACAGAACCTGACCGGAATGGATGATCGAATGCGGGCATGGGCGACGACATCCATCCGTACCACATCGATATCCCGCAGGCCGACCTCGACGACCTGACCGACCGGCTGGCCCGTACGCGCTGGCCCGACGAGTTGCCGGACGCGGGCTGGTCGTACGGTGAGCCGCTCGCGCGGGTGCGGGAGCTGGCCGAATACTGGCGCACCGGCTACGACTGGCGCGCGCACGAAGCTCGGCTCAACGCGTTCCCGCAGTTCACGACCGTCATCGATGGGGAACGCATCCATTTCCTGCACGTCCGGTCGCCGGAGCCGGGGTCGATGCCGCTGATCCTCAGCCACGGCTGGCCGAGCACGGTCGCGGACTTCCTCGATCTCCTCGGCCCGCTCTCCGACCCCGACGCGTACGGCGGAGACCCGGCGGACGCGTTCGACGTCGTGGTGCCCTCGCTGCCGGGGTACGGGTTCTCCGGCCCGACGCGGTCGGCGGGCTGGGACGTGGCGCGCGTGGCGCGGGCGTGGGCGGAGCTGATGGGCCGGCTGGGCTATGAGCGGTACGGCGCGCAGGGCGGCGACTGGGGCGCCCGGATCTCCCCTCAGCTGGCCCGGGTCGCCCCGTCACAGGTGGTCGGCGTGCACGCGAACGCGCTGACGGCCCTGCCCTCGGGCGACCCCGACGAGCTGACCGGCCTGACCGAGGCCGAGCGGGAACGGCTGGCCGGGCTGGACCGCTGGAAGCAGGAGCGGTCCGGCTACGCGACGATCCAGAGCACCCGGCCGCAGACCCTCGCGTACGGGCTGGCGGACTCACCGGCCGGGCAACTCGGCTGGTACACGGAGTGGTTCGACGACTACGGCGAGGCCGTGGGCTCGATCGACCGGGACGCGATCCTGACGAACGTGACGGTCTACTGGTTGACGAGGACGGCCGGCTCGGCGGCACGGCTGTACCGGGAGAGCGCCGCGTCGTGGGGACCGCCCGAGCCGTCGAAGGTGCCGCTGGGCGTGGCGGTGTTCCCCGGCGACTCGACCATCCGCCGCCTCGCCGGACGCGACCACAACGTGGTGCACTGGTCGGAGTTCGACCGGGGCGGGCACTTCGCCGCGCTACAGGCGCCCGACCTGCTCGTCGAGGACGTCCGGGCGTTCTTCCGCCCGCTCCGCTGACCCTCTTCCCCTGCTCTGCGACGACTTCCCTCGTATCGCACACAGTGGCCGTCTGATTACGTTTAGTATTTCTCCCATGCCCCCCTCAAGTAAGCATGAGGCGCTCTGCGAGATGTTTCGCAGCCGTCCTGAGTTCGCCGCCGAGATCGTCGATCGTTCGCTCGGCATTCCGCTCCCTCGCTACCGCGAGGCCCGGCTCAGGTCCGAGACCGTCACCGACGATCGGCTCGCGGAGTTACATGCGGACGTGGTGGTGGAGTACGGAGAAGCCGGCCGGAACTTCGCGGTGATTGTCGAGGTACAAAACGCCCCCGACGAGGACAAGCCGTAATGCTTACGGAGTGCTCGATGATGATCACCGGGCGCTCTACCATGATGTCGTATCCGCAGTGCTCCCGCAGGCCGCCCAGCACTACCTGGAGACGCTGATGAAGCTCAAGAACTACGAGTACCAAAGCGACTTCGCCCGCCACTACTTCGGCGAAGGCAAAGCCGAAGGCATCGCGGAAGGCAAAGCCGAAGGTGAGGTCGAGAGCGCAGCCAAGATCATCCTGAGGGTCCTGGCCGCGCGCGGGGTCTGCGTCTCACCCGAGGTCCGTACTCGCATCACCGGATGCGGCGACCTTGCCCAACTGGAGACATGGGCGGAGCGCGCGGCAGTCGTCTCCACGGCGGCGGAGCTCTTCGACTAGGTCCTGGACGCGGGCGGGCGTTCCTGGCGGCTGATAACGCCACTGCCTCACATGCGTCTCCGCGCGGCGTCGAGATGATTCTTCTCAGCTTGGCCTGGAGACGCTGTCGGCCCGAGGTAACGCTCTCGGTGCCGAGGATGAACTCTCGTGATGCCCGTGTCGGGCCGGCCGGTTCGCGTCGGTCCGTATACGGGGAGGGCGGCACGTCGCGACGGGCCGTGGTCAGCCGGAGCGGAGGCGGCGGTAGCCGCCGTGGACGCCCGGGGTGAGCTGCTGCTGGTCGGCGATGCGACGGAGCAGGCCGATCAGCTGCTGATGTTCGTCAGGCGTCAGCGCCTGGCAGACCTGTTCTTCATGCGCCTTGGCCACGGTGCCGAGGCGGGCCAGTAGCTCCATGCCCTTGTCGGTCAGGGTCAGGGAGTAGACGCGGCGGTCGTCCGGGTTCCTCCGCCGCTCGATCAGGCCGCGTTCCTGCATGCCGTCGGCGAACGGTACGAAGCGGCTCGGCGGCATCCCCAACATCTCGGCGAGCTCACGCTGGCTGCGGCCGGGCGCCTGAACCAGCATGCGCAGCAGCCCCGCCTGCGCCGGGGTCAGATCCAGCTCGGCGACCCGGTCCGCGAACTGCTGAGCCACGTGGGCTCCCAGCTGCGACAGCAGGAACGCCGCGCCGCCCCGGAACGCCGGGCTCTCCTTCTCGCGGTTCGTACTCATGCGGACATCATACACACTTGACAATCGTTCAGATCTGTAATCATTATCGAGTGTGTACCGATTCGAAGGAGAGATCATGACCGACACGTCCACCTCGCCGCGTTCCACCGGCTCCGGGCGCCGACCGCAGGCCGGGCCACCGCTACTCGCCCCCGTCGCGGCCTTCGCGGTGACGACCGTCGCCTACACGATCGTGAACAGGGAGACTCCACACCCCGACGCCTCGGGCGTGGCCGTTCTCCACTACGCGCAGACTCACGAGACGGCCGCCGAGGTCGGCGCGCTGCTGATGCTGGGGTCCGCCGTGCCGTTGGCGCTGGGCGCCGCGGTGCTGTACCGGCGGCTGCGGGCGCTGGGCGTCACCGCGCCGGGATCGGCGATCACCCTGGTCGGCGGAGTGCTGGGGTCCGTCGCGCTGGCGCTCAGTTCGATCTTCGGCTGGGCCGGTGGCCGGCTGGCCGCCGACGCGCCGCCGGCCCTGGCCCGCGCCCTCGCCGACCTGTCGTTCCTGTCCGGCGGCCCGCTCTACGCGGCGACGTTCGCCCTGCTCATCGCCGGAATCTCCGTGACGGGCCTGCTCGCCGGCCTGCTGCCGCGCGGCGTGACCTGGACCGGGCTGCCACTGGCCGCCATCGGAATGGTGTCCCTGCTGACCCTGGTGGCATCCGGCTTCGGCTTCCTCCTGCCGATCGTCCGCTTCGGCGGCCTCGTCTGGCTGGTGTTCGTCGCGGCCCTGCTGCCCAAGACCCGGCACCGCACGCGACACCAGAACGCGTGACCCGACCCCCAACCCGACCGAAGGAGCGTTCCGCGATGTCCAGCACTTATCCCGACCTGAACGGTCGTGTCGTCTTCATCACCGGCGGATCGCGCGGCATCGGCGCGCAGACGGCACGGGAGTTCGCGGCCCAGGGTGCCAAGGTCGCCGTCGTCGGCCGCGACCGTGCGGCCCTCGACTCGGTCGTCGCCGGCATCGCCGGCAAGGGCGGCACGGCGATCGCCGTCGTGGCCGACGTCACCGACTCCGCCGCCCTGGAGGCGGCTCGCCGGCGCACCGAAGACGAACTGGGCCCGGTGGACGTACTGGCCGCGTTCGCCGGTGGCCAGGGCTTCCCCGTGCCCACGGCGGAGCTGACCGAGGAGCGCTGGCGTCAGGTCCTCGACTCCGACCTGACCTCGGCGTTCCTCACCATCCGTACGTTCCTGCCGGGGATGATCGAACGCGGCCGAGGGTCGATCATCACCATGTCCTCGGCCGCGGGACGGCAGCCCAGCCAGGCCAACCTCGCCTACGGCGTGGCCAACGCCGGTCTGGTCATGCTGACCCGCCACTTGGCCACCGAGGTCGGACCGCACGGCATCCGCGTCAACGCCATCGCGCCCTCGGCCATCGCCACCGAGAAGGTCCTGGCCAACATGCCCCCGGACGTGCGGACCAAGGTCGCCGCGACGCACCCGCTCCGGCGCCTGGGCACCACCGAGGACGTGGCCCGGACCGCCCTCTTCCTGGCCTCCGACGCCGCCTCCTGGCTCACCGGCATCACCGTCGACGTCGCCGGCGGCCGCGTCACCAACTGACCGTGCCCAAGGTCCGGACGACCCGGGCCGCCACAGAACGGAGCTCCCGTTGATGACGACGCGCTTGGCGGAGAGTACGGACCACGATGACGCGGTCGCTGTGTGGCGTGCGGCCAACGTCGCGCGCGGACGGCCGCCGGAGGCCGCGCGGGTCGACCGGGTACGCGCCAAGCTCGGTGAGCCGGACGCCATCGTCATCGTGGCGGTCGCATCCGGGCGGGTATGCGGGATGCTGCTGGCCGAGCCCGGCCGTGACCTCGACGGACGAGGGGCGCGGGTGGACGGGCTGTGCCACATCTCCATGGTGTTCGTGCACCCCGGGCGGCAGGGGCAGGGCATCGGCCGGCTGCTCCTGGAGCGGCTGCGCACGCACATGGCCGCACTCGCCGGCACGCGCTTGCAGGTGTGGACCGGTTCGGGCAACGAGCGGGCGCGACGGCTGTACCGGCGAGCCGGGTTCGCGCCGAGCGGCCGGACCGCGCTGCTCGAACCGGGCCGGACGATCGAGCAGTTCGTGCTCGATCTCTAGACGCCCAGGGGGAGGCGGATGACGAAGCGGCAGCCGGTGCCGGCGTTCGACACGCCGATCTCGCCGTCGTGGGCCTCGACGATGCCGCGGGCGATGGCGAGCCCCAGTCCCGCTCCGCCGCCCGGCGTACGGGCCGCCTCGCCGCGGAAGGCCACGTCGAACAGCCGGGGCAGGTCCTGTTCGGGGATGCCGCCGCACGCGTCCGACACGGTCACGCACGCCATGCCCTGCTCGATCCCGGCGACGACCTCCACGCCGCCGTCCTCCGGGGTGTGGCGGATGGCGTTCACGACGAGGTTGCGCAGGGCGCGACCGAGTTCGGCGGCGTCGGCCTCGACCGGGAGGATCTGGTCGGCCAGGCCGCTGAGCCGTACGCCCTTGGCGCGGGCGAGCGGCTCCGTACCGGCCACCGTGTCGGAGACCAGCTCGGCGAGGCCGACACGCCGCCGCGACAGGCGGAGCGCGCCCGCGTGGATCCGGGACAGCTCGAACAGGTCGTCCACCATCGCGGCCAGCCGGTCGGCCTCGGCGCGGATCTGGGCGTGGTAGCGGCGTACGGTCTCGGCGTCGGCGACGACCTCGTCCTCCAGCGCCTCGGCCATGGCCCGCAGCCCTGCCAGCGGCGTACGCAGGTCGTGGCTGACCCAGGCGACCAGTTCCCGGCGGCTGGCCTCCAGCGTGCGCTCGCGCGCGCGGGCGGTCTCCAGGCGCGTGTAGGCGGCGGAGAGTTCGGCGGCGAGTTCGTCCAGTTCGGCCGGCAGCGTACCGTCCGGCGGGACGAAGCGGCCGTCGTCACCGGCGCGGCGTACGGAGTCGAGCAGGGCGCGGCTGCCCGCGATCAGCCGGTGGCCGAGCAGCAGCGAGACGCCCAATCCGACGAGGCCCGCGATGGCCGTGACGGTCAGGGTCACCGACCGGTCGTGGTCGGTGATCAGCATCTTCAGCGTGATCGTGACGATGCCGGCGACGGTCGCCAGCACGGTCGCCGCCGAGACGACGGCCAGCTGGGTCGTGATCGAGCGGGCGCGCAGGGTGTACAGGAGTCCGACGCCGACCGCGCCGGCGACCAGCGCGGCTCCGGCGGCGTACGCGACGACCTCGGCGAACGCGTGGAAAGGGATCATGTCGTGGGCTCGTAGCGGTAGCCGACGCCCCAGACGGTCAGGATGCGCCGGGGGGCGGTGGGGTCGGGTTCGATCTTCTCGCGCAGCCGGCGAACGTGGACGGTCACCGTCGAGGAGTCGCCGAACTCCCAGCCCCACACCTTCTCCAGCAGTTCGGCGCGGGTGAACGCCTGCCGCGGATGCCGCATGAGGAAGGCGAGGAGGTCGAACTCCCGTACGGTGAGTGAAACGGACTCGCCGCGGAGCCGTACCTCGTGCGCGGCGGAGTCGACGGTGAGGTCGCCGTCGTGGATCGTCTCGCCGGTCGGGGCCAGGGCGCCGCGGGCCCTGCGGAGCACGGACCGCACGCGGAGGGCCAGCTCGCGGGGGCTGAACGGCTTGGTGACGTAGTCGTCCGCGCCGGTCTCCAGCCCGACGAGGCGGTCGGTCTCCTCGCCGAGCGCGCTCAGCATGACGATCGGCACGGGCCGGCGTTCCCGCAGCCTGCGGCAGACCTCGAGGCCGTCGATGCCGGGCAGCATGAGGTCGAGGACGACCAGGTCGGGATCGCTCTGGGCGGCGACGCGCAGCGCGGCGTGCCCGTCGGCGACGCAGTCGACGTCGTACCCGTCGCGCATGAGGTAGCGGGCGACGACCTCGGCGACGGTCGGATCGTCGTCGACGACCAGGATGCGGCCGGTCTCGGTGTTCACCATGGCGATCTCACCAGTGCCTGGATCAGGAGGGCGGTGACGGCCTGGACGAGCAGCGCTCGCCGGGCGGGAGGCCGGTAGACGGCGGCGGCCGCCGTCAACCACGCAGCGTACGGCAGCCAGATCCGCTCGACCTCACCGCGTGTGACTCCGGAGAGGTCGAGCGCGAGCACGCCGAGCAGCGCCGCGGCGAGGAGAACCCCGAGCGCCCGCCCCCGCCGCAGGACGTACGGGAGCGCCGCGCCGGCCATGGGACCGATGATCAGCGCGAGGACGGCGAGATCTCCGGCGAAGAAGTAGGCGTAGGGCCGGTCCGATCCCGCGCCCGCGGCCCAGGCGGCGTGAGTGGCCATCACCCCGTCCCACCAGAGGAACCCGCCCAGCGTGAAGGCGAGCGGCACCACGGCACAGCCGAGAACGAACGCGCCGACGATCGCGCGCCGCGGCCGGGTGAGGAGGAACACCGCGAGCGGCAGGGCGAGGATCGTGACGAGCCCATAGTTGAGGTACGGCAGGGAGCCGGTCACCACCCCCGCGACGACCGCGACCGGCAACCGCCGCGCGAGTCCGGACCGCTGCGGAGGAAACTCGGCCGGCGATCGCTCGCGTGCGAGGCTGGGTGGCCGCGCGTCCGGTGAGATGTCATGAGCCGTGGATCGCGCGGGGGCGTGGAAACCGGCCCACAGCCGAACGGTTATCCACAGCCTGTGGAAGGTCTTGTGCCCGTCATCCACAGGGCTTGATGATTGGAGTGGGCTGGTCCCCCCGGGCGGGTGGGGAGCATCCTCCCCGGCGCGGGCGGTCGCTTCGGCGGTCAGGGCGACGGCCCACGCCGCTACGCCCAGGAAAAGAGCATCCATGCTGGTCGCGAGGCAGATGACCGTGGGTGCCAGCGCCACGAAGGGCAGGGCGCGGCGGGCGGTCTCCTCGTCGCACAGGGTGCGGATCGTCATGGCGATCGCGGCGACCGACGACGTGCCGACGGCTATCACCAGGGCGGCGGCCCAGACCGGTTCGTTGAGGCCTGTCCACCGGAGTATCCACAGGATCAGGGCCGGCAGCGGTGGATGGCCCTTGATGTGTGTCGGGTACTCCTGGAGGTGGCGGGTGAAGCCGCGCAGCCAGGCCAGTGGGTGGTCGCCCATCGCGGGCAGGCCGGCGAGATACTCCGTCGGCGCGGTCAGCGGGCGGCCCACGCCGTCGGGCCATTGGAGGGTCACGGCCCACAGGGCGGAGGCGAGCCAGCCGACCGCGAGAAGCGGCCGCCAGCGCAGACGCCGGGCTGCCGCGGGCAGGAAGGCGACGCCGGCCGACGCGACGACGACCGCCGGGACGAGAGGGACGATCAGCAGGCGCGCGGAGGCGTGCAGCGGCGGCAGGGCGTCCACAGGGAGCGCTCCGGCCGCTCGCAACGCGGCTCCCACCCCGAAGGCGACGGCGACGAATGCCGCCCAGCCCCCCGCCCAGATCGCTGTCCGGCGGTGTCCCGGGGGCCGTGGGGAGACGTCGTCTCCCGTCGGGACCACGACCGCGCCGACCGTGCCGCTCCCGCCGGGCTCGCCGTGCGCCTCAGGCCGGTCCGGCGCAACGAGGTCGCCGGACAGGGGCGCGGGGTCGGCGACGGTGGGTTCGGAGCCGGGCGTCTGGGAGCGGGACACCCTCCGACACTAGGGCTGACCAGCCCGGACACCCCTGGTACGTCATCACTCCGTAAGGGTTTGCGGCGAAGGCGGCGTCATCGCTTCGTAAGCACCCGTGCGGTGACCGGCTGTGACGCGGCGTCATCATCCTGTAAGGGTCGGCGGCGGTTCTGCGGGCTTAGCGTCCTCGCATGATCGACGTCGTACTGCCCTGCCTCGACGAGGCGGCGGCGCTGCCCTGGGTTCTCGGCCGCATGCCCGGCGGTTATCGGGCCATCGTGGTCGACAACGGGTCCACCGACGGCTCGGCGGACGTCGCCGCCGCACACGGTGCCCACGTCGTGCACGAGCCGCAACGAGGATTCGGCGCCGCCTGTCACGCGGGGCTGCTCGCCGCCACCAGCGACATCGTCTGCTTCATGGACGCCGACGCCTCGCTCGACCCGGCCGAACTGCCGAAGGTCACGGGCCTTCTCACCGGTGCCGCGCTCGGGCTCGGCCGCCGGCGGCCCACTGCGCGTGGCGCCTGGCCCCCGCACGCCCGTCTCGGCAACGCGCTCATCGCCCGGCGGTTCGGGTTGCGGGACATCGGCCCGATGCGGGCCGCCGACCGCGAACGCCTGCTCGGACTGGGACTGACCGACCGACGCTCCGGCTACCCGCTGGAGATGGTCCTGCGGGCGGCCGAGAGCGGCTGGCGCATCAGGGAGACGGACGTGGCCTACCACCCGCGTACGGGCCGGTCGAAGGTCACCGGGACGGTACGCGGCACGCTCCAGGCCGTCCGCGACATGCGCCGCGTCCTGGAGGCCTCATGAGTGAGCGAAGCGGGCGAACCGATGCGTGGGCGCGTCCCGGCGAAGGAGGGCGGCGAAGCGATGAGCACGCGCGCCCGGCCGGTGAAGGAGGGCACATGAGCTTCACGCTCCTCGTCATCGCCAAGGAGCCGGTGCCGGGCCGCGTGAAGACCCGGCTCAGCCCGCCGTACACGTCCGGGCAGGCCGCGCTCATCGCCGAGGCCGCGCTCGCCGACACGCTCGACACCGTCGTCGCGGCTCCCGCGGCGCGTCACGTGGTCGCGCTGGAGGGACGGCCCGGCACGTGGCTGCCGCGCGGGGTCGAGGTCATCGCCCAGCGCGGTGCGGGCCTCGACGAACGGCTCGCGAACGCCTTCGCGGACGTCGGCGGGCCCGCCGTACTGATCGGCATGGACACGCCGCAGGTGACACCCGGGATGCTCGCCGACGCGGGCAGGCGTCTCAGCGACTGCGACGCGGTGTACGGGCCCGCCGCCGACGGCGGGTTCTGGCTGCTCGGCCTGCGCGACCCCGACCCGCGGCGGCTGCGAGGCGTCCCGATGTCCCGTCCCGACACCGGCGCCCGCCAGCTCGAACGCCTGGCCGGGCTCCGTGTCGCGACGCTCGGGACGCTGCGGGACGTCGACACCGCCGGCGACGCGGTACGCGTGGCCGCCCAGGCTCCCGGCACACGCTTCGCCGCCGCCGTACGCGCCGCCGAACACGCCGTCCACGCGGGAGCGCGATGATCGGCCACCTGTACGAGGGCTCGCTCGCCGGCCTGGGCGAGGTCGTGATCGAACACGAGGACGGGCGTACGGAGCGGCTCCCGGTCGACCAGTGGCGCGACGGACGGCCCGGCGACGACGCCCTGCTCGACCGGTGCCAGGGACCGACGCTGGACATCGGGTCGGGCCCCGGACGCCTCACCGTCGCCCTCGCCGAACGCGGGCTGCCCGCCCTGGGCATCGACGTCACCCCGTACGCCGTGGAGATGACCCGGGCCGCGGGCGGCATGGCGCTGCTCCGCGACGTGTTCGACCGGATCCCCGGCGCGGGGCGCTGGCAGACCGTGCTGCTCGCGGACGGGAACATCGGCATCGGCGGCGATCCGCCCGTGCTCCTGCGACGCGTCGCGGCGCTCCTCGACCGGACCGGCCGCGCCATCGTCGAACTCGGCGACACGACCCGCACCGAATGGCTGCGGCTGCGCGACGGAGGGCAGGCCGGGGACTGGTTCCGCTGGGCCCATCTCGACGTGGAAGCGATCGGCCCCTGCGCCGGCGAGGCCGGGCTGACCGTGACCACCATCTGGACGGAGGCGGCGCGATGCTTCGCCGAGCTGATCCCCGACGCCTGATGCGCCGAGTCGCCCCGGCGCGTCTCACCCGCATGGCCGCCGCCGATTCCCGGCGGCTGGCACGGCGGATCGACACGGACGCCGAACGCCTCACCCGCCGGATCGGCACGGTCTTCACCAGCCGTCTCCACGACGAACGGGTCGCGGCCTGGCTCGGGCTGTGTCTCGGCGTCAGCTTCACCGTCGCGTTCGTCACCGGCCTGGTCAGCCACTTCATGCAGCATCCGCCGTCATGGATGGTCTGGCCGTCGCGGCCGGTCGGGCTCTACCGGTTCACCCAGGGTGCGCACGTCATCTGCGGGTTGGCCACCGTCCCGCTCCTGCTCGCCAAGCTGTGGACGGTGTACCCGAAGCTGTGGCAGTGGCCGCCGATCCGCTCGGTGGCCCACGCGGCCCGGCGCGGCGTCGTCTTCCTTCTCGTCGGCGGTTCGCTGTTCCAGCTGGTCACCGGCCTGTTCAACGTCGACTACTGGTACCCGTTCCCGTTCTTCTTCACGGTGGCGCACTACTGGACCGCCTATGTCGTCTTCGGCGCCGTCCTCATCCACGCCGCCGACGAGTGGGCCAAGGTCAAGGGGCTGCGCCGGCCTCCGCCGCCGTACGGGCCGTCGCGGCGCGGCTTCCTCGCCACGGTCGCGGGAGCCTGTGGCCTCGTCGCGGTGACGACCGTCGGCGAGACGTTCACGCCACTCGGCGACCTGGCCGTCCTCGCCCCCCGGCGCCCCGGCACCGGTCCGCAGCGCCTGCCCGTCAACAAGACCGCGCTCGCGGCCGGCGTCACCCGGAGCACCGGCTGGCGGCTCGCGGTCACCGGTGCCGTACGGCGGGAGCTCTCGCTCGGCCTGGACGACCTGCGCGCGATGCCCCGGCACGTCGTACGACTGCCGATCGCCTGTGTCGAGGGGTGGAGCGCCGAGGCCACCTGGGCCGGAGTACGGCTGAGGGACGTCCTGCGCGCGGCCGGCGTCGAGGACGACGCGCGTGTACGCGTCGAGTCGCTGCAGAAGGGGGGCCTCTACCGGGCGTCCCAGGTCGATCCGCCGCACTGGCACGACCCGCTGACCCTCCTGGCGCTCGAGGTGAACGGCGAGCCGCTCTCCCTCGACCACGGCTACCCCTGCCGCCTGATCGCACCGGACCGGCCGGGCGTCATGCAGACGAAGTGGGTCGCGAAGCTGGAGGTGAGCTGATGGTGCGCCGGACGCTCTACGCCGCCGGTGCCGTGCTCATCGGCGTCGGGCTCGCCGGGATCGGCCGCCACGTCGAGGTCGTGGGCTGGGCGGTCTGGTTCGCGGGTGTCGCGGTCGCGCACGACGCGGTGTTCGCGCCGCTGGTCCTCGGTGCGGCGTACGTGACGAGGCGGGCGCCGGCGGTGTGGCGCCGCGCGGCCGTCGTCGCAGGTACGGTCACGCTCGTCGCGCTGCCCGCGGTGCTCGGATTCGGCCGGCGGAGTGACGATCCGTCGGTGCTCCCGCAGGCGTACGGGAGGCATCTTGTCGCGATTGTCACTTTGATAGGGCTTGTAACCGGTGCCGTCGCCGCGCTGAACGCGTACGCTCGCCCCATGGGCAAGGCGATACTTTCGATTGTCGGCGTGCTGTTGGCGATCTGGCTGGTCTTCATGGTGATCGGCATGATCATCTCGGCGTTGAAGTTCCTCATCTGGATCGGCTTCCTCGCGGTCATCGGCGCGGTGATCGTGACCCTCATCAGCAAAATGGCGAAAAGCAGTTAGCGCGAGCCTTGTCGCGTGATGTCGGGTCGCGCATGATTCCGCCATGACTCTCACCGGCATGCTCCGCGAGCAAGCGGCGACGCACCCCGACCGGATCGCCTACGTCTACGAGGGCGAGCAGGTCACCTTCGCGGAGTTCGATCGGCGTGTGGACGCTGTCGCGGCGGCGCTGCGCGCTTCCGGCGTGGGGCCCGGTGACCGCGTCGCCGTGCTCGACAAAAACTCCTTGGCCTGCGTCGAGCTGCTGTTCGGCGCGGCGCGTGCCGGTGGGGTCCAGGTGCCGGTCAACTACCGGCTCGCGCCCGCCGAGGTCGCCTACATCGTCGACAACGCCAGGGCGAAGGTCCTCGTCGCCGGACCCGAGTTCGTCCCCGTCCTCGACGCCATCGCCGACGATCTCCAGCACACCGAGCACGTGATCGTGGTCGGCGAAACGGAGCGCTACGAGAGCTACGCCACCTGGAGCACCGGCGGTGCGGATGAGCCGGCGCGGCGGGATGACACCGGCGAGGTGTTCGCCCAGCTGTACTCCTCCGGCACCACCGGGCGACCCAAGGGCGTCATGCTCACGCACGACAACTTCCTCGCGCTGCTGCCGGTCGTCGACCAGCTCTGGGATCTGACGCCCGAGAGCGTCAACATGGTCGCGATGCCGCTGTACCACATCGCGGGCTGCGCCCTCGCGGTCGGCGTGGTCTACGCCGGCATCCCCGCGGTGATCGTGCGGGAGCCCGACCCGGTCGCGATCGCCCGGGCGATCGAGGCGCACCGGGTCACGCACGTGTTCCTCGTTCCGGCGTTGCTGCTGTTCATGCAGCAGATCCCGCAGGTCCGCGAGGCGGACCTGTCCAGTCTCCGGCTCCTGCTGTACGGCGCCTCTCCGATCAGCGACGAGGTGCTGCGCGGCGCGATGGAGCTGCTGCCGGGCACCGGGTTCATGCAGGTGTACGGGCTGACCGAGACGACCGGCTCGATCACGTACCTGCCACCGGCGGACCACGTGCCCGACGGCACCCGGCTGCGCAGCGCCGGCATGGCGGGCCCCGGCGTCGAGCTGCGGATCCTCGATCCGGCCACCGGTGACGAGCTGCCCACCGGCCAGGTCGGGGAGATCGTCTGCCGCACCGCGCAGAACATGCGCGGCTACTGGTCGCTCGAACAGGCCACGCGCGAGGCGCTGCTGCCCGGCGGCTGGCTGCGCACGGGCGACGCCGGCTACCTCGACGAGGACGGCTACCTGTTCATCCACGACCGCGTCAAGGACATGATCATCTCGGGCGGGGAGAACATCTACCCGGCCGAGGTGGAGAACGCCCTGATGAGTCACCCGGCGGTGGCCGACTGCGCGGTGATCGGCGTACCGGACGAAAAGTGGGGTGAGACCCCGAAGGCCATCGTCGTACGCGGCGGCGAGATCACCGAACAGGAGCTGATCGGCTACTGCCGCGAGAGGCTGGCGCACTTCAAGTGCCCGACCTCGGTCGAGTGGGTCGAGACGATCCCGCGCAACCCGACGGGCAAGGTCCTCAAGCGGCAGCTCCGCGAGCCGTACTGGGCCGGAGAGTCCCGCGCGGTGCGCTGAGCCGGGTACACGAGGGCAAAGGGGGAGCATGGTTCCGTTTCAGCCTGGATCTCCGCTGCCGCCGGACCGGCTTCGCGCGATCCTCGGCAACGCGGTCATGCGCCAGGTCGCGCGCGGCTGGCGGATCGAGTCACAGGTCGACAACCAGGCGATCATGGCCAACGGCGGTGACGTCAACCATGCGGCACACCTGTTGATCAGTGTGCTGACCTGCGGCGCGTGGCTGCCGGTCTGGCTGATCATCGGCCTGGTCGGCAACGAGAAGCGCGTGAGCATCACGGTCGATCCGAACGGCGTCGTGCTGTTCAACGGCCGGCCGGCGCCGATGGTCGCCCCACCGCCGGCACGGCCGCGGCGACGCCAGCGTGGCGACGCCAACGCTCAGGCGATCGCCGCCGCCAACATGCGCCGCGAACTGCGCCGGCAGGCCCGTGAGCACGCCGCCGAGGACGTCGCGCTCGCCCGCGAGCTGCGCATCGGCCGGCCCGACCTGCCCCGGCAGTACGACGACGGCGGGCTGATCGACGTCAACCACGTGCCCGCACCCGCGCTGACCATGCTGTCCGGCGTGACTCCGGAGATCGCCGAACGGATCGTGTCGATGCGCGAGCACGTCGGCCGTTTCTCCTCCGCCGAGGAGCTCGTGGCGACCGCGGACCTGCACCCGGACCTGACACCGGAGATCAAGGAGTACGGCATCTTTCTGCCATGAGCAGGTGGGAAAGTCCATGAAAGATGCCGACTGGGCGAAAACTCACGGCTTCACTTAGGGCGACTAAGCTCGCAAATGTGACTCATGCCTACCGTGTCGACAGCGAGGTCGGCCGCCTGAGGACCGTGCTCCTGCACCGTCCAGGCGCTGAGTTGAGGCGGCTGACGCCGCGGAACAACGACCAGCTTCTCTTCGACGGCATCCCCTGGGTCGGCCGTGCCCAGCAGGAGCACGACGCCTTCGCGCAGGCGCTGCGGGACCACGACGTCGAGGTCCTCTACCTGACCGAACTCCTCCAGGACACGCTGGAGTACCAGCCGGCGCGCGACGAGGCCATCGCCGGCGTGCTCGACGACCCCCGGCTCGGCGACCAGCTCCGCAAGATCCTGGGAGCGTTCCTCGGCGACCTGACGCCGGAGGCCCTCACCCAGGTGCTCGTCGCGGGCCTCGCCCACGAGGAGCTGAAGACCGGCCGTGGCCTGGTCTACCAGCTCATGGACCGGCACGACTTCGTCATCGACCCGCTGCCGAACCTGCTGTTCACCCGCGACTCCAGCGTCTGGATCGGCGACCGGGTGGCCGTGACGAGCCTGGCGATGCCGGCGCGGCAGCGCGAGACCGCGCTCACCCAGCTGATCTACCGGCACCATCCGAGGTTCGAGAACGCCGCGCCCGTGTACGAGCCCGCCCTGGAGCACCTGGAGGGCGGCGACGTGCTGCTCCTGGCCCCGGGTGTGCTGGCCATCGGCACCGGGGAGCGTACGACGCCGGCGGGGGTCGAGCGGCTGGCCCGGCAGGTCTTCGCCAGCGGGCTGGTGCACACCGTGCTCGCGGTGCCGATCGCCCAGGACCGCGCGACGATGCACCTCGACACGATCTGCACGATGGTCGACGTCGACAAGGTCGTCATGTACCCGGCCGTGGCGTACTCCCTGACCGCCTACACCGTGACCAGCGAGAACGGCGACCTGCGGGTGTCTCGCGCCCGCCCGTTCCTGGAGGCCGCCGCGCAGGCCATGCGCATCGACCGGCTCAGCGTGATCGACACCGGCCTCGACCCGGTCACCGCCGAGCGCGAGCAGTGGGACGACGGCAACAACACGCTCGCGGTCGGGCCGCGGCTGGCGGTGGCGTACGAGCGCAACGTCGAGACCAACGCCCGGCTGGAGGCGGCGGGCATCGAGGTCATCCGGATCGAGGGCAGCGAGCTGGGCAGCGGACGAGGCGGCCCGCGCTGCATGTCCTGCCCGGTGCTGCGCGACCCGGCCTGAGAGCCCGCCCCGCGGGCGGCGTCCGGTGTGGGGTCAGTGGGCCTGGTTGAGCAGGCCGTGCGGGGGATCGGCGGCCGACCGGCCGTTGTTCGTGTGCGGGGAGTGCAGGGTCGCCCAGACGGTGGTGCCGCCGTCGTCGTGGTGGACGCCCCAGCCGTCCGCGAGGGATTCGACGATGCCGAGGCCGCGCCCGCCGAGCGAGGACAGCGTGGCGCGGGCGCGCCGGGGCTCGGTCATGGCACCGCCGTCGCTGACCGCGAGCTGGATGAGGTCGCCCTGGCGGCTCCACGCGACGCGTATGTCCCCGGAGGGCAGGGGGCGTGCGTGCCGCAGGGCGTTGCTGATCAGCTCACTGACGATCACGGCTGCGTCGTCGGCGATGTCCTCGTACACCCCCGACTCGAGGAGCTCCGCCGCGAGACGCCTGCGTACCACCGAAACACTCGACGGCGCATGCGGCAGGAATACGACGCTCGACGCCCTCACCTCCCCAGGGGGCGCGGAACTTCTCCCGGACACTCCCCGTAACGTCACTCCGGTACGACCGAAATGCCCAGTTAAAGCGGTCGGAAACCCTGCCACAGGAATCTATTGCCAACACAACGAGCAACGGTGACCCCGACCGCGCACGAAATGATGGTGTAGATCGCCACAGAACGTACAGTATGACCGACTACTGTGAGTGGTCGGCACGGGGGAGGGTGAATCGCATGAGCGTGCCCGGAGCGTCCGGCCGGGCGTGCGCGGTGACCTCTCCGTGCTGGGCGCGGGCGAGTCTGCGCACGATGTAGAGCCCGAGCCCGAGTCCGCCGAACCGGCGGCGGTCCCCCGCCTCGCCCTGGACGAAGCGCTCGAAGACCCGCTCGCGGTCTCCCGCCGGGATGCCGACACCGTCGTCCTCGACGGTGACAACGATCAATTCGTCCTCGGCGTCCGCGCGTACGGTGACCGTCCCCCCTCCCGGGGAGTACTTCACGGCGTTCTCCAGGAGCTGCCCGATGATGATGTCGGTGGCCATCGCGTCGCCGAGGGCCTCCGGCAGCTTCTCGTCGATCATCAGCTCCAGCGTGTGCTGCTCCGACATCCCGCGGAAGCCCTCGACCGCGCCGTGCAGGAGGCGGTCGAGGTCGAACGGCTCGTTGGTCACGTCGAGCCCGTCGGGCACCGCACGGGAGTAGAGCAGGTTGTCCACCAGCTGACCCAGCGTCTGGGCGCGCTCGGCGATGATCGCCACCGCCTGCCGCCGGTCGGCGTCGCCGAGCTTGTCCCACCGGTTGACGAGTGTGCGGGCGAACCCGTGCACGACGGTGATCGGCGTGCGCAGCTCGTGACTCGTCATCGACAGGAACAGGTCCTTGGCGGCCTCCAGCGACTTGGCCTCGGTCACGTCGCGGAAGTCGACGACGATCTCGTCGTGGTCTTCGATCTCGGAGTACAGCACGTTGAGCCAGGCGCCCGACTCGACCTGGATCGTCGGCTCCGCGTCCGGCGCGGGCAGCGCGAACGGCAGCGGCCGGCCGATCACCTCGTCGGCGTCCATGCCGGTGATCGCGCGTGCGGCGGGGTTCCACTGCCGGACGATGCCGTCGCGGTCGAGCACGGCGATGCCGTCGGCACTGGCCTCGATGACGGCCCGCTCGTGCTTGCGCTGCTTGACCACCTCGGAGTAGCTGACCGCGTTGCCGACCACGACCCCGGCGTGCCCGGCGAACAGCTCCAGGAGCTCCAGCTCGATGTGCCCCGCCTTGTGGCCGGAGAACAGGGCGTAGAGGGCGCCGTACGGCCGGCCGTGCACGGTGGAGACGCCGAGCGCGATCGTGTGCAGGCCCTCCAGCTCCGACCAGATCAGATCGCCGAGGCTGCGGGTGTCGGCGGTGGCGAGCATGACCGTACGGCCGGAGCGCAACAGCTCGCCGACCAGGCTCGTGCGCAGGTCGGAGGTGACGCCGCGCAGGCGCTCCGGCAGGCCGCTGATGCTGACGAGCCGCAGCGTGCCGGTCGCCTGCTCGATGAGCACGAACCCGGCCGCGTCGGCGCCGGTCAGCTCGATGACACTGCCCGCGACCCGGTCGAGGACGGCCGACAGCTCCCGCTCGGCGTTCAGGTCGGCCACGACGTCGTTGAGCCGGCGGACGAGACGGATCCGCTCGGCCGCCTGGTGCTGGACCGCCTCGTCCTCGTCGGCGGCCCGGTAGAAGCCGACCCAGCCGAGCAGCTCGTCGTCGTCGGACCGCATGCAGCTCACCACGGCGCGTACGTCGAGCAGGCGCCCGTCGCGGTGCAGCCGCCGGGTGGCGAAGGAGATGTGCCCGCCCTCGCGTACGCGCTCGAGCACGGCCCGGTGCTCGGCGGTGTACTCCTCCGGAATCGTGCGCAGCGGCCGGCCGATCGCCTCGTCGGCGGCCCAGCCGAACAGCCGCTCAGCGGCGGGGTTCCACAGGCGTACGGTGAGGTCGGGCCCGAGCGCGATCATTGCGTCGGCGGCCGAGGCCACGGCCGCGCGCATCGTCGCGTCGGAGGTGTTCACGGGGCCATAGTGCCACCGCCGACGGGTCGAACGGTTGCGAAACCGCTCTTAAACGAAGGTCAAGAAGACTTCGCATTTGTGGATGAGTCACCGCCGGCGCCGTGAATGTCGTCCGCCAGCGCACACAGCCGGCCGGTGACACGCCGGTACTCGACGGGGTCCAGGTCGCGCGTTGCCGAGCGCGCCCAGAGGCCGTCCGCCCCCAGGAAGCGGGCGGCGCGGTGGCCGCCCAGCCGGTCGTCGAGGTACAGCAGCGCGCCGATCGCCCAGTGCTGGTCGTAGTAGCAGTCACGCCGCGGCAGATAACGATCCAGGTACGCGGCGAGCAGGTCCGCGTCCTCGTGCCCGCCGAAGCGCGCCAGGGCGAAGCAGTAGGCCTCGCCCGCGTACATCAGCTCGCTCTCCAGGAGGAGCTCGCCGAGAAGACGACGGAACATGGTGCGGCGGTCCAAGCCGATCAGCCAGGCGGCGGTGAGGCGAGACCGCCACTCCACGGTCAGCAGCCGGCCGAGCTCCTCATCGGTGATCCGCCGGGCGTCCTCGGCGAGCGCGCGCAGGAACGCGCGATCCTCCCCCAGCGCGCCGCCGTGGAAAAGCCGAAGGTAGCGCTGTTGACCCGGCACGGACGACCACACCACGTAGCGGCGGACGAGATCGGCGACCGCGGGGTCGTCGGGCCGGACGAAGCCCACGGTCAGACGTCTTCGGTGGCCGGACGTTCCGTACGGCGCAGAGCGCCGATGGCCGCCGTGACCAGGCCGGCGACGGCGAACGACAGCAGGGAGGCGCTCATCCAGCTCGACGGGGTGAAGTGCAGCGCGCTCTGGGCGTTCGTCCACATGCGGGACCACCAGCCGACGGTGCCCGGGTTGATCAGCTGGTACGTGGCGATGCCGACCGCCCAGGCGACGATCATCGACCAGCGGGCCGGGGCCCCCTCCGACACATCCCAGCCGCGACGGCCGCCGAAGCAGAAGAAGTCGACCGCCAGCACGCCCAGCATCGGCACGAACACCGAGCCGATCAGCGTGAGGAAGCCGGCGTAGTCGTTCATGTTCAGCGCGAGTGCCAACACCGTGATGAGCGCTCCCAGCACGACCGTCAGCAGGCGCCGGTCCAGGCGCGGGGCGAGGTTCTGGATCGACATGGCGGTCGAGTAGACGTCCGCGAACGACTGGTCGGCCTCGCGCAGGACGAACACCGCGAAGAACAGCGTGCCGAGCGCCACGTGCTGGAACGGCCCGAACACCTTGGTGGAGTCCTCCGCGACCAGCGCCAGGGCGAGCAGGCCGAGCACGTACGCGACGATCTGCGTCACCCCGTACGCCACGCTGGCCGCGCCGAAGGCGGCACGCTCGGACCTGGAGTGCCGCGTGTAGTCGGCGGCCATCGGCACCCAGGAGATCGAGACGGCCAGCGCCGCGTCCGCGCCGATCCAGAAGTGGCTCCAAGAGCCGTACGTGAGGTTCGGCAGCGGCTGGCGCGTGAGCTGGATGTAGAAGTAGACCAGGGCGATCACGACCGCGGTGGTCACGTAGCGGCGCAGCACCCGTACCGAGCCGAGCGGCCAGATGGTCAGCACCGTGGTGATCACCCCGGCCACGACGACGTACAGCCAGTGGGGCCCACCGCCGAAGATCTGCTCGGCGGCGTCCGCGATCACGATCAGCTCGAAGGTCCCCCAGCCGATCATCTGCAGGATGTTGAACACCGTCGGCACGTACGACAGCCGGGTGCCGAACAGGCCCCGCAGCAGCATCATGGCCGGTACGCCGGCCCGCGCGCCCGGCACCGCGGCCAGGCCGAGCATGATCCCGCCGATCGCGGTACCGACGATCATGGCGACGATACCGGCCATGATCGGCAGCTGCGGCGTGCCCTGCGCGTCCGGCGCCAGCACGGTGACCGCGCCGGAGAAGGCGAGCAGGCTGACGCCCAGGTTGGCCCAGAACGCGCTCTGGTCCCAGAAGCTGAGGACCTTGGGCGCGGGCTGGTCGAGCGTGTACGGAGCCTCGTTGTGTGGTTGGTCGACGGCAGTGCTCACAGAGCACACTCCCTACGCCGGCATTACCCGGTCAGGTTCGAGCGGTCGGCGGCACCTGCGAAGCCGCCCTCTCAGCCCGGTCGACGCCCGAGCTCCCGCGTTATCAAGTTGGCCGGTGACAATGTATACCGGTTCAGCGGATTTGCCACCGGCAGGAGACCGATGCCACAGCCGCGTACGTCGCCGGCTCGGACGCGAGGAGTCTGGGTATGACCGATCGTTCCGCTGCGGCCACCAAGCGGTTCCGTCTCGACGTTCGGCTGCCGCGGGAGGTGCCGGCTCACGGCTTCCGGCATCCGGTCGAGGCCGACATACCTGCTCTCGGGCGGCTGATGTGGGACGCGTACCGGGGCTCACCCGATGAGGAGGACACCGGGGGCAGTGTCGTCTCGGTGACGGAGGAGATCCGGCTGGCCTTCACCGGGACCCATGGACCTTTTCTTCCGACGGCGTCCTTCGTCGCGGATGACGAGGCCCGCCCCGTGGCCGCCGCCCTGGTGACGGTGTGGAAGGAAGTGCCGCTGCTGGCGTACGTCTTCACCGCACCGTCACATGCCGGTCGGGGGCTCGGGCGAGCGCTGATCGAAGCGACGATGCACGCTCTGGGCGAGCAGGGCCATCCGCTGTTGTCCCTCGCCGTGACGGAACACAACAGCCGGGCCCGTCGCCTCTATGAATCCTTGGGCTTCACGCCCCACCGATAACGCGCGAGCCGGGGCAACGTACGTCGCCGGTCGAGGAGACGTACGGTCCGCGGGTTCAGACGACCTGTGGGGTTTGCACGACGTACGGGTTTCGGTGACCTATGGGGTTCAGGCGACGTACGGTTCGCCGCCGGACTCGCTCACCATCGGGAGCCCCGCCGCCTCCCAGGCGTGCATGCCGCCGTCGACGTTCGCGGCCTTCCATCCGGCGTTGTTGAACGCCGCCACGGCCTGCGCGGATCGCGCCCCTGACCTGCAGATAACGTAGATATCGCGGTCTTCCGGGACCTCGCGGGCTCGGGCGTTCAACTCGCTGAGCGGGATGTGGACGGCGTCGGGCGCGTGCCCGGCCTGCCACTCGTCGTTCTCCCGCACGTCGAGCAGGTAGCCGTCACCGGGAACCTCGGCGACCGCCACGGTGGGTAGCGGATCGTTGAAGAATTTCACATGTCCACGGAACCATGTGCGAGCGGCCGGAGTCGAATCGTCATGAGGCAATCTCTATCGAGACTGGGAAGGACGGCCATCGTCGTGCCGGGCGTGGTCACGGCACTGACGCTGACCGGCTGCAAGGACAACGGAACCGCGACGAGCCAGCCGAGCAACCAGGCCTCACCGCCCGCACAGAGCACGACGCCCGGTTCACCGGCACCGACGCCCGTCTCGCAGACCCCCACCCCGCCCCCCGGTGGCAAGATCGGCACGGACGGGACCAAACTCACCATCACGGTGCGCATGGCACCGAACTCCCACCCGATCACGCGCACACTCACCTGCGATCCGGCGGGCGGCAACACCCCGAACGCGGCCCAGGCGTGCGCGAGCCTGGAAAAGGTGTCCGCGGCCAAGGGCGGCGACCCGTTCGCCCCGACGCCGAAGGGCCAGATGTGCACCCAGATCTACGGCGGCCCGCAGACCGCCACGGTCAAGGGCATCTGGAAGGGCAAGAAGGTCGACACGACGTTCGGCCGCAAGAACGGCTGCGAGATCAAGCGCTGGAACGACCTCGCCGCCCTCTTCGGACCCCTGGCGCACACCCCGACACACTGACCGCCCCCGAGCCGAGCCCCTTGGCAGGGCCTGACTTCGCGAAGCCTCCCCTTGCGAAGCCCGCCTGCCCAGGGGCCGACCCCACTTCCATTGTCCAGCCTGCGTTATCTGGTGTCGCTCTCAAGCCGCTGATCGCCCGACGTGGAGCCGCCCACGGAGCCGGGCTGGGCAAGGTGCGCTGGGTCTTGAGCGCGCCTTCGCCTTACGATCAGTAGGCAAGGTCTAGACGGTGGAACATCGGGCGCGGCGATTCGGCCGCTGCGTGCGGTGGAACCTGGCCTCACGCCCGCGACCGGGGCCATGGCCTACAGCCGTTTCTACGCCCGGCCGGCCCGGTGTTCAGTCGCCGGGAGCGGCTGGGCTCAAGCGGTGGAGAACCCGGTCACCGAAGCGGATCGTGAATCCGGCGCCGCACGCCTTCTCGACCACGACGGCGTCCTCGAACGACTTGATCACGTCCCCGAGTTCCACAAGCGTCTGCCTGTCCCCGTACCGGGCCAGCCAGGGGAACACGGCCAGTTCTTCATGAAGGATCACCCGACTCCCCTCCGCGACGAGCTTGGTGACCAGCGCATCAAAGGAGTTGCTGTCCGGTTCGGCCTCGGCCAGGTCCGCCAGAATTTGTTCGACCCGGACGTCAATATCTTTATGGTGAGAGAAGTCGATCACGCAGTCGACTATGGCCTCGCGGGCTACCGGAAAGACTTCGCGAGCTACCGGATACAAGTACAGATCCTCGGCGGCTATATGCCGCATCACCTCGACGGTCAGCTCGTCGACGAGCTGTCGGCGATCTTCGTCACGTCTCACCAGGCGTGCGAGCAGGTTCGCGATGCGACGATGATCCCGGGTAAGCACACTGATCAACGAACGGTCGTCGGAATCCATCGGAGTCCCCTACCTCACTCGGGTATCAGCCTCCGCATGGGTACCGCGGCAGCTCACTCGCGGGCGCCGAAACGATCCTCTGTGCACCCAACCAGGCTGATACGGCAGATGCGGGGCGGCAAGCAGCGGGTGGGACCAGCCGTTCTCTGCTGTGAAACCGCTCGGCTGGCCGGTGTTCCCGGACGGCCCCGTGCTGCCCGCGCTCACCTGCGGCTCGCCGCCCTCTATCTGAGGCCATTCCCGGACCCTGCCGTTGTAAATGCGCGAGCGGTGGCCGCGCGAACGCGGCCGTGGCCGGAGCCTTCCACCATCCAGCCGCGGAACCGGCCGAGGTGTCGGGCGATCTTGCCGGCGACCTCGGGCGAGCGGACGCCATGCACAGCAGTGGTCGAGTTACGCCTGGATTCACCCGAGCGTCTCGGTGTCCTCGGCTGGGACCCCGAGGACCGTCAGCATTTCGTTAAAGCGAACTCGCCGGGATTGCGCCGGCGTTCGTCGAAAACGGGGCCGTGACCATGCGCGTTTACTTCACCGACCAGCGATGACGCGCGACTACCCCAGATAACCGTCGGCACGGCCCCAGAAGGCCTTCGGGTACCTGTGGACAACTGACCGATCGCCCTCGTGGAGCCTGCCCCGCGGAGCCCGCCCTAGCGCCGCGACAAGACCGGCACCATCGTCATCTCGATCAACTCTCGCCCGGGCGCTCTCGGTTTCCTTGCCCCCGCGGAGCCCGGCCGTCGTGGAGCCCGCGCCTCGCGAAGCCCGCGCCTCGCGGAGTTCGCTCGTCGTGGGAGCCCGCCCGCCCCTCGTGGAGCCCGCCCTCCCAGGGGGAGCCATCCCAATTTCATCGTTTCGTGTGCTGGTCGGCGGGGACAAGGGGCTTCCACAGCCTGTGGATAACTGCGGCCGCCTACTTGAGCAGGCGTGACATTCGGCGGTCGGCGAGTGGTTTGCCGCCGGTCTGGCATGTTGGGCAGTACTGCAGTGCCCGGTCGGCGAACGAGACCTCCCGGATCGTGTCGCCGCAGACCGGGCACTTCTCGCCTGCCCGGCCGTGTACGCGCAGGCCCGACTTCTTCTCGCCCTTGAGGTCCTTGGCCGCGAGGCCCTTCGAACGCTCAACGGCATCGCCGAGCGTCGTGACGATCGCCTCGTAGAGTGTCGCGACCTCCTCCTCGGTGAGGCTCGCGGCGAGCTTGTACGGCGACATCTTGGCGGCGTGGAGTACCTCGTCGGAGTAGGCGTTGCCGATGCCGGCGATCACGCTTTGATCGCGGAGCACGCCCTTGATCTGCGTACGGCGGCCGTCGAGGATCTTCGCCAACGTCTCGGCGCCGAACTCCTCGCGCAGTGGGTCCGGGCCGAGCGTCCTGATGCCGGGCACCTCCTGCGGGTCGCGGACGACATAGACCGCGAGCCGCTTCTGCGTGCCGGCCTCGGTCAGGTCGAACCCGGACTCGTCGTCGAGGTGGGCGCGCATGGCGAGTGGGCCTTTGCCGGGCCTCGGCGGCGCGGCCGGCAGCTTGTCCTTCCAGCGCAGCCAGCCCGCCCGCGACAGGTGGACGATCAGGTGCAGGCCGTCCACGTCCAGATCGAGGAACTTGCCGTACCGGGTGACATCGGTGATCGACAGCCCGCTCAGCGCGGTGATCGGCGGGTCGTAGGTCTTCAGGCACGAGATCGCGACGACGTCGACGCGGGCGATCGCCCGGCCGACAGCGTTCTCGCGCAGGAACGCGGCGAGGGACTCGACTTCCGGCAGCTCCGGCATACCCCAAGGCTCACGGATTTCCTTAAGGATCCGCAAGTAGCGGTCATAAGAGGTGTCGAGTTGCTGTGGTGGTTCAAGTAAGGCGGGACGCGCTGGACGGGGTCTCGCCGGTAGGCGGTCGGTGTTCTGATGGGCCTGGCCACTCGCTCGTATTTTCGAGTCCTCATGCGGAACACCGAACTGGGCGCAGGCTTCCACCTACACGCCCACGCCACCCCACCCCGGTGGACAGATCCACCAGTCACAACACAGCAGGGGACCACGGATCCCTAAGCTGATCAGAGACGCTAACCTTGTCCACAGCCCTGTGGACAAACCCGGCCGGGCCAGCCGGATTTCACGACGGCACGTCCCAGAACGCCAGCTCGTGGCGCATGCCCTCGAGGAACGCCGTACGGGCCCGTTCGGGGTCCGGTGCGGCTTCGTCGATCATGACCGCGACCCGCCCGGCGAGCATCGCGAAGCCCGGGTCCGCGTACGCGTCCACCCAACGGCGGTAGCGAGGATCGGCCGGTGGGTCCTCCGCCAGGATCCGGCCGAGCGTGGAGTACCCCCACATGCAGGGATAGAGAGCCGCGAGCCCTTCGCCGTACGAGGCGGCGGAGTCCAGGAGGAACGCGGTGTATGCCGCGCAGGCGGGCCCCTTGACGGCACCCTCGAGGTCCGCGCCGAACTCCGCGGCGAGGGTCCGGTGCAGCGACAGCTCGTCGAAGAAGGTCGAGTGCGCCAGCTCCACCAGGTCGCCGAGATGCCCGTCGGGCGCCTGCCACGCCAGCCGCGCGAACACCCGTACGTAGTCGTGGAGGAAGAGGTAGTCCTGCTCCAGCCACCCGCGGAAGACGGCGAGGTCGAGGTCGCCGCGCGCGATCCCGGCCACCGTCGGGTGGCGGAGCTGCTCCTCGACGAGTGGTCGGCCGATCGTTTCGAGTTCCCTAGCCAGACTCATGTCCGGCAGTCTCACACGACGAGGCACCCTCAGCCCCCGCTTGGGCACCCCTCAGCCGGCGTGCTCCCGACGATCCCCGGCGGGCCTCTACGGGTGGAGCACGCCTCAGTCGGCCTTCTCGTGGTGCGGCATCCGTTCGACGAACGCGTCCGAGGAGGGGAAGAACACGCTCTCGTGCCCGTCCTCCCAGCGGACCAGGTACGGCGGTGCCCCATCCGTCCCGTGCACCTCGATGATCACGGCCTGACGATCGTGGTCCCCGACGTGGTGACCCCGGACCAGCAACGCATCGCCCGTGTGCGCTCGCATTGGCCCCTCCCATCTCCGGCTATGTGGTCACCGTCGCTCGGCGGGACCCGGCCGGGATAGGGCCGAAGGTCCACCGAGCCGCGCCGAATGTCGGGCGCCCCGGACGTACGGCCGCGCGATGCTGGGAAGGGGGAACGCGCATGGCCGTGACGATCGCCCTGGGCGGCGACACGATGCTGGGCCGTGGCGTCGGCGAGGTGATCGCGGACGCCGGGCCGGAGGGCCTGTTCGCCCCGGAGGTACGCGCGGCGTTCGCCGAGGCCGACCTCGTCGTGCTGAACCTCGAGTGCTGCGTCTCGGACCGGGGCCGGCGGTGGACCGCGCCGGGCAAGCCGTTCCACTTCCGCGCCCCGCCGCAGGCCGTGGGCGTGCTGACCGGGCTGGGCGTCGACTGCGTGACCCTGGCGAACAACCATGCGCTGGACTACGGCCACGAGGCGCTGGAGGACACGCTGCGGCATCTGGCCGGGGCCGGCATCGCCGCGGTGGGCGCGGGCCGTGACCGCGAGGAGGCGCGGGCTCCGGCCGTGCTGGAGAGAGCCGGTACGCGCGTGGCCGTGATCGGCGTGACCGACCACCCGAGCGACTTCGCCGCGTCGGAGACCGCGCCCGGAGTCGCGTACGCCCCGCTGAGCGCGGGTGTGCCGTCGTGGCTGTCCCGCGGGATCGAGGACGCGGCGGCCGAATACGACGTCGTCCTGGTGACGCCGCACTGGGGGCCCAACATGACCACCGAGCCCCTGCCGTACGTCCGCCGGGCGGCGGAGGGCTTCGTGAACGCGGGAGCCACGCTGGTGGCCGGCCACTCCGCCCACGTCTTCCACGGGGTGAACGGCAACATCCTCTACGACCTGGGCGACCTCATCGACGACTACGCCACGGACGAGTACCTGCGCAACGACCTGGGTCTGGCCTGGCGAGCCGAGATCAGTGACCTCGGCGAGGTGAGAGTGACCGCGTTGCCGCTGACGCTGGACTACGCGCGGACCGAACCGGCCCGCGACGAGGACCGTAGGTGGATCGTCGACCGGTTCAGGTCCGCCTGCGCGAGGTTCGGCACGGAGGTCACCGAGCGCGGCGGCCGGCTGGCCGTCCGCCCTGCCACCTGGTGAGCGGTGCCTTATCGGTCCGCGGCGGCCGGTGGCTTGCCGCCGATGCGCCGGCCGGTGATGCGTGTGGGCTGGATGCGCAGGTAGAGCTCCCTGGCGCCGCCCGCCCAGGGTTCGACGCCCGATTCCCGCACCGACGCGCGTTCGTCCTCGGACTCCACATGACGCACCGATCCCTGGATGAGAACGCTCCAGGCCTCCCGCGTCTCGGGGCGCAGCTCGTCGATCTCGAACGCGACCTTGTAGTCGGCATCCGCTATCCCGGTGCGGAGGTCCTCATCCGTCGGGCTGTCGTGGGCGGTTCGAAAGACGATGGTGCCCTCGTGCAGCCGGTAGTTGACCGGCAGGATCGTGGGGCCGTACCGGCCGAGGTAGGCCAGCCGCCCGATGCCGCCCGGCGAGATCAACCGCAGGCACTCGGCCTCGTCCAGAGCCTCCGGCACCGGTGCCCCGCCCCCGGACTCGCGTTCCGACGCGCCGCCGGACTCCGCGCCGGTCATGTCATCAGCCATCAACGGTCCCTGTCCCCCGATCCGGATGAGTGGGTGAACCCAGATCAGAGACTTCCCGCAGCTCAGGGGCCCAACCAGCAGGTCAGACATGAGGGCGGGGGCCCGACGCGATGGTCCGCGCTACATCTTTCGGGAGGACGCCTCCCGAGCCGCCCCGGAAGGCGGTGCGGAGTCCGCGGGGGGATCGGCCAGGACTCCCTTGAGGAGGCCGGTGGACTGGCCCACCTCGATGAGGTAGCCGTCGGGGTCGCGTAGGTAGCAGCGCAGTTCCGACTTGCGGTCGAGGGGCTCGGTGAGGAAGCGGGCGCCCTTCGCGACGGCATGCCGGTAGAAGGCGTGGATGTCGGCCACGCGCACGTTCAGGAAGCTGGACACCCGCTCGCCGCTCCGGGGCACGTCCAAGGTGACGTCCGGCTTGTCGGGGGTGGGCCCGCCGCCGGGGTTCATGATGATCCAGCTGTTGGCGACCTTCACGATCGCCGGGTTCTCCTCCATCACCACCTCGCCGCCGAAGACGTCGGCGTAGAAGCGCCTCGAGACCGCGACGTCGCGCACGGTCAGGAAGTACGAGAGGAGGAGGCCGTACTCGGGCGTGGGAAGGTCACCGTGAGAGGTCATCGTTGGTCATTCCTTGCGTTGATGGGAGGGGAGCGCCCGGTTCCGGGACGGCCGGGCGGTGACGCGCGGCGATGGTGACCATGGTCATCAGGATGCAGACGGCGGCGATCGCCGCGACGACCGTGACCACTCCGGTCCGCGAGGCCGCCGGCGGCAGGAGCAGGATGGCGGTGACGCCGCACACCACCACGGTGGGGCGAAGGACGGGCTCGGCCAGGAGGGGCGTGTGGACCATCCAGAGCAACGTCACGAACAGCGCGGTCGGGATCGCCACGGCGTAGCAGATCGCCAGGGGTGACGCGCGGAGGTCGTGCCCGGTCTGCCCGACCGCCACCTCGAGCCCGGCGCCGAGCGCCGCGAGGCTGACGAAGATGCCGTAATGGCCGTACCCCCACCGGTACGAGAGGTGGCGGCGGTCGTTGAGCCCTTCGCCGGCCGGGGCGAGGAAGTAGAGCCACCAGAGGGCGAACAGCAGCACGAGCCCGGAGGCGGCGATGATGATGAGCGGACGGTTGATCTCACCGCCGTCGAGCGCCGCCCCGACGCCGTTCGACGCGGCGAGGACGCTCTCGCCGAAAAGGATGATCGTGAACAGGCCGTAGCGCTCGGCGATGTGGTGCGGGTGCCAGTTGGTGGGGCCGGGCCGTTCCGCCCACCGTGGCACCGCGAGTTCCAGGGCGGCCAGGCCGACGAAACACGGCACCTGGGCCGACGACGGCAGGGTGCCGGTCTCCGCCAGAACGAGCCAGGCGATCCAGCCCGCCTGAGCGACGGCGATGCCGAGGGCGTACCGCAGCGCCGTACGACGGCCGGCCGGGTCCTCGGCGCCGGCCCGCAGCCACTGCGCGACGAGCGCGGCCCGCATGACGAGGTAGCCGATCGCGACCGCGCGGTAGTCGGAACTGTCGGCCGCGGCGGGCACGCCCGCGGCGAGGACGAGCACGCCGGCCATCTGCAGCATGGTCAGCAGCCGGTACGGGACGTCGTCGGTGTCGTACGACGACGCGAACCAGGTGGAGTTCATCCACGCCCACCACACCGCGAAGAAGACCTGCAGGAAGGGAACGAGCCCGGCCAGGGCGTGGCCGTCGGCGATGTGGTGCGCGAACTGCGCGGTGACGGCCGCGACCGCCACCACGAAGGTCAGATCGAACAACAGCTCCAGCTGGCTGGAGACACGGTGCGGCTCGTCGATCGCACGCGCGGCCATCCGGACCCGGATCCGGTACCTGATTTGCGCTGGCGGCACGGTCTCGCTCCCGTCACTCCCGACGTCCGTCCTGCTGAAAGAGACCAGGCAGTGGCCACACCTGTGACACCCGATCTCCCGCCGGCGGCTGTCACAGCCCCGCGGGGTTCCCGGTCTTAGCTGACGGCCGGGCGGCAACCGATGCCCGGGAAGACGGCAGAAGCGAGACACGATGAATCACCCGACACCACGGCGGCACGCCGCCCCCGCGCGGATCGCCACGATGGACGATCTCCGCGAGCACCTGCAGTGGGCGGTCGAACTCGAACACGCGACCCTGCCGCCGTACCTGTGCGCGCTCTACTCGCTCGACCCGGAGCGCAATTCCGAAGCCGTCGAGGTGGTGGCCGGAGTCTTCATCGAAGAGATGCTCCACCTGACCTTGGCCGCGAACCTGCTCAACGCCGTCGGCGGACACCCGCGGCTGGACTCGCCGCGGATGTTGCCGCCTCACCCCCGGCGGCTGCCGCACGGCGACGCCTCCCTGGAGCTCTCGCTGCTCCCGTTCGGCGACGAGGCACTCGACATGTTCCTCCGGCTCGAACGGCCGGCGCCGCCCGGCGCCCCGGCGGAGGGCGACCGCTACGAGACGATCGGGCAGTTCTACGCGGCGATCGAGGACGGGCTGCGCCACCTGTGCGACCGGCTCGGCGAGCGGGAGGTCTTCCGCGGCGATCCGGCTCGCCAGGTGCACGCCGGACACTTCCGGCACACCGGCGGACGGATGATCGCCGTCACCGACCTGACCTCGGCGCTGGCCGCGCTGGAGGAGATCGTCGAAGAGGGCGAGGGCACGTCGCGCGGCGCGGTCTGGGATGGCGACCCGGACGTCCACCATCCCGACCGGGACGAGGTCGCCCACTACTACCGCTTCCAGGAGCTCAGGGCCGGCCGGCGCTACCGGCGCGGCGACACTCCACGATCCGGCCCCACCGGCGAGACGATCACTGTGGACCTCCTCGGCGTCCTCCCGATGAGGCCCAACCCGCGACTCGCCGACCACGCTCCGGGCAGCGCGATCCGTACGGCCCAAGAGGAGTTCGACCGGACCTACTGCACCCTTCTGCATCTGCTGGAAGAGGCGTTCAACGGCAGCCCGCGGCTGCTCGCGGTCGCCACCGCCACCATGTACAAGCTGAAGACGCAGGCCCAGGCGCTGATGCGGATGCCCGACGGCGAAGGCACGACGGCCGGCCCCACCTTCGAGTACGTCCCGCCCGAGCAGCGTCCGTGGAGCGTCGACGACCCGCAGCGGATCGCCGTGCTCCCCGACGGCCCGTACCTCGTGTACGGCGGAGTTCCGCTGAAGCGCAAACGCAAGATCGTCGCTGCCGAGAACAACGCCGCGCTGACCTGGCAGACCGGCGAGACGTTGGCCACCGAGCCCACTTATGCGCTGTGCCGCTGCGGCCGATCGGGCGCGAAGCCGTTCTGCGACGGGACCCACGCCCGGGTCGGGTTCGACGGCACCGAGTCCGCCGACGTGCGGCCGTACGAGGAACGGCAGCACGTGCACGACGGCGTGGGCATCTCGGCTCAGCGCGTCGGCGAACTCTGCGTCCACGCCGCGTTCTGCATCGGGCGCACCAGACCGATCGCCTCGATGCTCGCCGACACCGACGACAGCGACGTGCGCTCCGACGTCATGGGACGGATCGAGCACTGCCCCTCCGGGTCGTACAGCTACGCCCTGCGACGCGGAGGCGAGTCCATCGAGCCCGACCTCCCGAAGGCCATCTCGGTCATCGAGGAGGAGAACGGCCTGGCCGGCTCGCTGTGGGTCACCGGCGGCGTGCCCGTCCAACGCGCGGACGGGCAGCCGCTGGAGACCCGCAACAGGATGACGTTGTGCCGCTGCGGGCACTCGGCCGGCAAGCCGCTGTGCGACGGAACCCACCGGGAGATCGACTTTCGCGAGGAACCCGGCCCGGTCGGCGACGAGAACGAAGCGGAGAAGAAAAGGACGGCGTGAGCGCGCGGCCTACGCGCTGACCGGGGGCGCCGGCCGGGAGTAGTAGACCTTGACGCTTCCGCAGCTTCTCGCGAGTTCCCGCACCGTCCCGGTCACCGGCACCCGGCCTCGTCGAACGTCGAAGTCCTGCAAGGGTTCGGTGAACCGGGTGCCCAGCAAGCGGCGCGCGTGCAGTTTCGACGGTGCGATGTTGACGATGACGGTTCCGAACAGCACCAGCCCGAGGCCGGTGCTCGCCGGCCTGATCCACCAGCGAGCGGACCGCCGGGCCCGCTCCGCCGCCGGCGGGGTGTCACGGGTCATGAACCCCTTGAGCCCCGCGGGCGGCGCGTACTCCCGCCGCAGCCGGTCGGCGATCTCGATGACCTCCGCCGCAGGGCGTGCGAGGCGTCCGGCACGCAACGCGATCGGGGCGCCGAATCGCCACAGATTCGCGCGGACCTCCAGGCGGGCCGGGACCGGCACGTCCTCCAGCGCCTGGCCGGATTCACCCACGCGTACGACCAGCCGCGTCGCACCTCGGCTGCCGCTCTGCTCCACCGCCGTCACGTTGGACCACGTAAGGCGCATCTCGTACTTGTGCCAGGTGATCCCGTACGCGGTGAGGGTCAGGCCGCGCCTGGCGCGCAGGGCGGTCAGGACGGCGTTCACCTCCAGGAGCGCGACGCCGGGGATCCACAGGACCATCGGCCCGCCGGCGTCCCAGCCGAGAAACCACCTGAGCGCGATGGCGACCGGCCAGAACACCGGCCAGAACCAAACGGCGTGGCTTCGATACGCGATCCGCTGCTCGTCCGGAGGTGGCGTCACTGAGATTCCCGTCAATCGTTCCCGCCCCCGACGGCGACGAAGATCATAAAGCCGGATGCGCCGGAACCGGTGCGAATTTCGCCGGTCGAGGCCCGTACCGGCCTGGGAATCAAAGACCGCGGTCGCGAGAGCCGGGTCGGAGGCGGCGGTCGCTCAGGGCTGCTCGCGCTTGTTGCGGGCGTAGACGACCGCCGGCTTGCCGTCGCCGGGGCTGCGGCGGTCCAGGGCGAACTGCCCGATCGCGGCCATGAGTTCGCTGAGCTTGGGGTAGCCGTAGTTGCGGGAGTCGAAGTCCGGGCGCTGCTTGGTGACGATGTAGCCGACGTTGGCGAGGTTCGCCCAGCCGTCCTCGTCGGAGGCCGCGTCGACCGCGTTGACGAGCTGGCCCAGCAGTTCGGTGTCCGCCTCGAGAGACACCGCCAGTGACGCCGCGGTGGGCTCGGGCAGCGCGTGGGCGGGTGAGGCGATGTTGCGGGAGTAGGGCAGGTTCTCGATGTAGACGAACTTGTCACATGCCGAGACGAACGGCTTGGGGGTCTTGCGTTCGCCGAAGCCGTAAACCGTGAGTCCCGACTCGCGGATCCGCGAGGAGAGACGGGTGAAGTCGCTGTCGCTGGAGACGATGCAGAAGCCGTCGAAGCGCCCGGTGTACAGCAGGTCCATGGCGTCGATCACCATGGCCGCGTCCGTCGCGTTCTTGCCGGTCGTGTAGGCGAACTGCTGGATCGGCTGGATCGACTGGGCCAGCAGCTGGTCCTTCCAGCCCCGCAGGCTCGTCCCCGTCCAGTCGCCGTAGGCCCGCTTGACGTGCGCGGTTCCGTACTTGGCGACCTCGGCCAACAGCCCGTCGGTGACGCCGGGCCGCGTGTTGTCCGCGTCGATGAGCACAGCGAGCCTCGCGGCGTTCTCCCTGACCATGGTGCTTCTCCTCACGAGCGGGCCACGAAGGTCAGCCGGTCACGGCGGCCGGCCTGCCGGCCGGCCGCGCTCGCTTCTGCTCCGGTAACACCCGTTCCCTCGTACACGCTGGTTTCGCCCGGTAGTGGAGCAAGTGTCGCCATCTGAAGATCGGACGTCCAGCGGTTCCTCGAGCCGAGCAGACGGACCGGATGACCGACCGCTCGGTGCCGGGTTTCGTTCAGATGATGCCGAGGGCGAGCATGGCGTCGGCGACCTGGGTGAAGCCGGCGATGTTGGCTCCGGCGACGTAGTCGCCGGGACGGCCGTACTCATCGGCCGTCTCCAGGCAGCGGTCGTGGATGCCGCGCATGATGTCGGCGAGGCGTTCCTCGGTGTGGTCGAAGCTCCAGGAGTCCCGGGAGGCGTTCTGCTGCATCTCCAGTGCGCTGGTCGCCACGCCCCCGGCGTTGGCGGCCTTGCCCGGCGCGAAGACCACTCCGGATTCGGCCATGAGCTGGACGGCCTCGGGGGTGCAGGGCATGTTCGCGCCCTCCGCGACGATCGTGCATCCGTTCCGGATCAGTGTCGCGGCGTCCGCGCCGTTGAGCTCGTTCTGGGTGGCGCAGGGCAGGGCGATGTCGCAGGGCACCTCCCACACCGAGCCGCCTTCGACGTACCGGGCCACGTCGCTCCTGGCATCGGCGTACGCGGAGATACGGGCGCGGCGGACCTCCTTGAGGTCCTTGAGCAGCTCGACGTCGATGCCCTTCTCGTCGACGACGTAGCCGCCGGAGTCGGAGCAGGCGATCACGGTGCCGCCGAGCTGCTGGACCTTTTCGATCGCGTAGATGGCGACGTTGCCCGAACCCGACACCACGACCTTCTTGCCGTCGAAGGAGTCGCGGCGGGTCTTGAGGATCTCATCGACGAAGAAGACGGTGCCATAGCCCGTGGCCTCGGTGCGCACCTGCGAACCGCCCCAGGTCAGGCCCTTGCCGGTCAGGACGCCGGACTCGTAGCGGTTGGTGATCCGCTTGTACTGGCCGAACAGGTACCCGATCTCGCGGCCGCCGACCCCGATGTCACCCGCGGGCACATCGGTGTACTCGCCGATGTGCCGGTAGAGCTCGGTCATGAAGGCCTGGCAGAACCGCATGATCTCGCCGTCGGAGTGGCCCTTGGGGTCGAAGTCCGAGCCTCCCTTGCCGCCGCCGATCGGCATGCCCGTGAGGGCGTTCTTGAAGATCTGCTCGAAGCCGAGGAACTTGATGATGCCCAGGTAGACGCTGGGGTGGAAGCGCAGGCCACCCTTGTACGGGCCGAGCGCGGAGTTGAACTCCACCCGGAAGCCCCGGTTGATCCGCACGGTGCCGGCGTCGTCGACCCAGGGGACCCGGAAGATGATCTGGCGTTCGGGCTCGCACAGACGGCTGATCACGGCCGCGTCGGCGTACGCGGGATGCTTGGCGACCACCGGACCGAGACTGGTCAGAACCTCGTGCGCCGCCTGGTGGAACTCGGTCTCGCCGGGATTGCGTCGTAGCACCTCGTCGTAGATGTCGTGCAGCTTCTCGTCCAGACCAGGCACGCCGTCGTTCCTCTCTGTCGTTCTCGTCTGTCGTCCTCGGCCGTGTCGTCCATCGGCGCCGTCGGCACCATCGATACCGTCTCACGAGAACGGACAGGTATGACATAGGGAGACATGCCTGACCTTCCGCTCATCGGCCGCCTGTGACGTATGGGGCGCAGCGGAACCAATGGCGCGTCGTTTCCGGTGGCGCTTGGACAACGATGTCCGAAGCCGGGGAGTTACATGAAGGCGTGGGTGGGACGCCTTCAGGGTGTGCCGGCTCTGCCGTGAGCCGCTCCCTGGAGGATTTGGTGGCCGAGGAACTGTCGCCGGTGGTCGTCGGCGTCGATGGGTCGGAGCCGTCGCGCGTCGCGCTGCGGTGGGCGGCCGAGGAGGCCGTACGGCGTGGCCGCCCGCTGCGGATCGTGCACGCGTTGGATCCGTGGGCCGAGGCGCCCTTCTACCCGGTCGCCATGACGACGGAGATACTTCAACAGGTCGGCGGAGCGATCCTCGAACAGGCCGTCGGTGACGTGCGCGGCCGGGAGCCCCGACCGGCGGTGACCACGGCCCTCCTCGCCGAGCCGGCGTCCGTGGCGCTGCGCGGGCAGGCCGAGGAGGCCTACGAGGTCGTCGTCGGGCACCGGGGCCGCGGCGGCTTCGCGAGCCTGCTGCTCGGCTCGGTGAGCCTGCGCACCGCGGGCTACGCGAACGCCCCGGTCGTGGTGGTACGCGACGGCGACCGCCCCGAGCAACGGAAGATCGTCGTCGGCATCGACCTGTCGCGGCACTCCGCCGCCGCGCTACGGTACGCGTTCGACGCGGCGGCCGTACGCGAGGCGGTGGTGCGCGTGGTCTACGCCTGGTGCCCGCCGGAGGGACGGTACGCGGTCCTCGACGTCGGGGAGTTGGCCGAGGCCGCCCACCGGGAGGCGCATCGAATCGTGGCGCCCTGGCGCGAACGGTATCCGGGGATCGCGGTGACGGAGGACTCTCCCCGTGAGCATCCCGTCAAGGCGCTCGTGACGGCCTCGGCCGACGCGGACCTCGTCGTCGTCACGGCGCGCGGGCACAGCGGCCTGCGGCTCGGCTCGGTCAGCCACGGCCTGCTCCACCACGCCCGCTGCCCCGTGGCGGTCGTACCGCCCGGCACGGAGGCCGGCTGAGCCGCCGAGGGTGTGGGGCGGTTGGCGGTGACCGACCCGGTCGAAGCGAGATCGGGCGGAACAGCTCGATTAGCGGAACCTCGCGGGCCTGGACCCTCCTATCGGCTTCCTGCCGGAAGGTCGATGGTGGCGGTGAGGCCACCTCCGGGTGTCTCGGACAGTTCTATGGTTCCGCCGTCGGCGGTGATGAGGCGGTGGGCGATCGCCAGGCCGAGGCCGGTGCCCGCCGGGCTGTCGGTGCGGAATCGGCGGAACGCCACTGCCATGGCCTCCGCGCTCATCCCGGGGCCGTCGTCGATGACGGTGACGCAGGTCCGGCGGCCGGAGCGACGCGCTCCGAGCCGTACGTGTCCCTCTGGTGGAGTGGCGGTCAGAGCGTTGTCGATGAGGTTGTCGATCACCTGCTCGAGATGAGCGGGTACGGCCTGGGCGGCGACCGGACGGTTGGTCTCGACGGAAAGACGCACGCCGCGCTCCGCGGCGACGGGTCGCCATGCCTCGACCCGTTCGTCCAGCATGCGCGATACGGCGACGTGTTCCGGCGTCTCGGTGACGTTCTCGGCCCGTGCGACGGCGAGCAGCCCGTCGACCATCCGCGAGAGACGGGCCAGTTCGTCGAGTGCGCCGTCGAACTCCGCGCCGTCGCTTGCCTCGGTGGCGAGGAGTTCCATGCGCAGCCGAAGTGCGGCCAGCGGCGTACGGAGCTGGTGGGAGACGTCGGCGATCATGGTCCGGTGGTCGTGGACGAGGCCTTCCAGACGGGTGGCCATGACGTTGAAGCGTTCGGCGAGCCGCCGGACCTCGACGGGCCGGCGGGGCGGGGCGGCGCGCGCGGTCAGGTCGCCCGTGCCGAGTGACTCCGCGGCCGTTTCGAGAGCGCGCAGGGGCCGGCCGACCCAGCGGGCGAGCGACACGGCGAGTACGACGGCCGCGGCCACCGCGACGACCGCGACCGTCGCGAGGCGGCCCCACAATCGCATGACGCGGTCGTTCAGCGGGCCGAGCGGCCGGGACAGCAGTACCGCGCCCGCCACGGCTTCGGCGTGTCCACTCACCGGTACGGCGGCGATGAGCCGGTCACCGTCCTGGGTGAGGCGGGTCCGGCCGGCCAGTGCGGGTGTCGCCCGTGCCGGGGTGTACAGGCCGGTGCCGGCACCGATCACGGTGTGTCCGTCGTCGTCGACCACGGTGACGGCCATGCCCGCACCGCCGTCGTTCTCGGCGCGCAGTGCGCGCAGTGTCCGCGGCAGGGCGGCGGACTCCTCATGGTCGGCGAGTCGTTCTTCAGAGGCCGCCGCGAGCGTGTGGGCGATGGTGAGGGTGCCGGTGCGGTAGTCGCGTTCGTGCTGGTTCTCCATCGCGAAGCCCAGCGGGAGGAGCCCGCCGAGCACGAGGCCGCCGGTGAGGGCCAGCAGAGCGGCGAGGATCCGGCTGGTCACCGTGGGTCACCGAGCCGGAAGCCACGAGCGTAGACGGTCAGGATCGCCGATGGATCACCGAGCTTTCGGCGCAGTGCCGCGATGTGCACGTCGAGCACGCGGGTCGGCCCGTACCACTGGGTGTTCCACACCCGCTCGATGATCTCCTGCCGCGCCACCACCCGGCCTGGATCCGTGGCGAGACACTCGAGGATGTCGAACTCGGTCGGTGTGAGGGCGATCTCCTGATCGCCGCAGTGCACCTGGCGGGTACGCGTGTCGATCCTCAATCGGCCGTGGGTGAGCGCGTCGGGGCCGGTGATGCGGCTGCGGCGCAGTACGGCACGGATCCGGGCGGTCAACTCGGCGAATCCGAACGGCTTGACGATGTAGTCGTCGGCTCCCGCGTCCAGCGCCGCGACGCGATCGGGCTCTTCTCCGCGCGCGGTGATCACCAGGATCGCCGCGTCCGACCGCGAACGTAGCTCGGTGCACAACTCGATCCCATCGCCGTCGGGCAGACCCAGGTCGAGCAGGACGACGTCGTGGGGATCGGCCGCCCGTGCCTCCTCGGCGGTGGACACGGTCCGGGCGGCGTAACCCGCACGTGTCAGCCCGCGGACGAGTGAATCGGCGATGCCGGAATCATCCTCCACGATCAGTACACGTGCGGAAGCGCTGGTCACGGTCTCACCGTATGGGCATTCCGGGGATCTGAACGAGTTCCGAACATTTCCCTAACCCGGTCCTGGCAGGTCACCCGGAAGGGTGGAGGGCCCCGCTCCCGTCGAGAAGGACACCGATGTTCTCCACCATCTTCGGTCTGCCCACGCACCCGCTGGTCGTGCACGCGGTCGTCGTCCTCGTGCCGCTCGCCGCCCTGTCGGCACTGGTCGTCGCGGTGTGGCCGGCGGCTCGCGACCGCTACGCGCCCGCGGCGCTGCTCCTCGCGACGCTCGCGCTGATCTCGGTCCCGCTCGCCACGCACACCGGCGAACAGCTGGAGCGCCACGTTCACCCCTCGGCCTTCGTGGAGCGGCACACCTCGATGGCCGACGGTCTGCTGCCCTTCGTGGGCCTGCTCTGGCTGGCGCTGGCCGTGCTGGTCGCGGCACGCCGGCTGGGCGCCACACGAGGAGTGAGCTGGACCCGGTACGTCGCCGGTGGAGCAGCGGTCGTCGCCGTGATCGGCGCGGTCGCCAGCGGCGTTCAGGTCGCACGGATCGGCGACAGCGGCGCCCGGGCCGCGTGGCACGGCGTCGCCACCACGTCGGGCCAGGTTTCCGGACCGCATCACTGACCGGTACGCCGATGCCCACGACGAATGCCATGAGGCGCCCTGCGGGCCCCGTTCGAGCGGTGCCCGGCGGCGGAATGCTTCCCGGACCCGGACGCCTGTGGAAGCGGGTGCTCGTCATCGTGATGATCGCCGGGGCGGTTCCGGTGTTCGGGGTCTGGTGGCAGGACACGCCCGCGGGTTCGCTGCGCGGCATCGGTGACTACCTGGTCGCGGCGGGACGCGTCTCCGGGATGCTCGGCGCCTACCTGCTGCTGGTCCTGGTGACGCTGATGTCCCGGATGCCGTGGCTGGACAAGCGGGTGGGCTCCGACGTGATCGCCCGCTACCACCGGGCGCTCGGCGAGTACACGGTGATCCTGCTGGTCGCCCATGCGATTCTGCTCGTCGTCGGCTACGGCCTGCAGGACGGCACCGGTCCGGTCGCCGAGACCGTCACCGTCGAGGTGTCGTATCCCGACGTGCTGATGTCCACCGCCGCGCTGGGTCTGCTGGTCATGGTCGGGGTGGTGTCGGCGCGTGCCGTACGGCCCAGGCTCGCCTACGGAAGCTGGCATTTCACGCACCTGTACGTCTATCTGGCGATGGCTCTGGCATTCGCGCACGAATTCGCCAACGGCGCCGACTTCTCCGGGTCGCTGCGCAACCGGGTGCTGTGGTCCGCCGTTCACATCGGTGTGTTCGCCACGCTGGTGGTGTTCCGGCTGCTCGTGCCCGTGTGGCGGTCGGTCAGGCACTCGCTGCGCGTCGCGGAGGTCGTGACCGAAGGGCCCGGCGTCGTGTCCGTCTACATGACCGGTCGCGACCTGAACCGCTTGAAAGCCGAGGCCGGGCAGTTCCTGCGATGGCGGTTCCTCGACCGCGGGCTGTGGTGGGAGTCGCACCCGTACTCCCTGTCGGCACCACCCACCGACCGGACGATCCGCATCACCGTGAAAGATCTCGGCGACGGCAGCGGGCGGCTTCGCCAGGTGCGCCCCGGCACCCGGGTCTGGTTCGAGGGACCGTACGGGGCGTTCACCGCGGGCCGCGGCGGGCGGTCACGGAGCCTGCTGATCGCGGGCGGCGTGGGGATCACGCCGATCCGCGCGCTGTACGAGACCCTCCCCGGATCAGGCCCGGACGTGATCCTGCTGTACCGGGCGTCGCGCAACGAGGACCTGGTCTTCTGGCGGGAACTGGTGGACATCGCCCGCCATCGGGGCTTCGGTCTCCATCCGATCGTCGGCGGGCACCTGAGAAAGAGCCGAGATCCGCTCGACGCGTCGGCGCTCCTCAGACTCGTACCCGACGTGGCCCAGCGCGACGTCTACCTGTGCGGGCCTCCAGGCCTGGTGAAGGGAGCCACCGGACACCTGAGGAAGGCGGGTGTGCCCAGGAGCCGTATCCATGTCGAAGCCTTCGACCTGTAGCGCTCCGTGGAACGAGAGGGAGATGTCCGCATGATCAAGGTCGTCATGTCGCTGGTGTCCACGGCCATCGGCCTGGTACTGCTGCTGTCCTTCAAGTCACACTCGGCCGGCCCGCCAAGGTCCGCGCTCTCCGGAGCGACGGCCGGGACGCGCAGCCCGCACGGCACCGCGTCCCCTTCCCGTACGAGGTCCATGAAGCGCCCCGCCGGCCGGAGCGGCGTCTTCGCCGGAGACCCGATCGACACCCCGTACGGCACGATGCAGGTGGCAGCCGTCATCAAGGCCGGCAAGCTCACGAACGTCAAGGTGCTGCGGCATACGGACGTCGGTGGCCGCAGCGCCCAGATCGACGCGTCCTCGCTTCCGGTCCTGCGGTCCGAGGCGCTCTCCGCACACGGCGCGGACATCGACGTGGTGTCCGGGGCGACCTACACGTCGAGGGGTTACGCCAGGTCCTTGCAGTCCGCGCTGGACAAGGCCGGTATATGACCGGCCGGCGCACCGCGACCGCCACGAGCATGGGTACCGTCATGTCCATCGCCGCCCCCGCGGACACCGATCCTGAGACGTTCTCGGCGGCCGCCCAGGCGGCGTTCACGTGCCTGCGCCATGCTGACGATGTCTTCTCTCCCTTCAAAGCGGCCAGCCCCGTCAGCCGGATCAGGGACGGCCGGCTGCCCCTCGCTGATCTTGCCGAGCACCCGGACGCCGCGTGGATTCGTGCGGTCCTCGACATCTGCTCGGCCTTGAAGGCCCAGAGCGGAGGCGCGTTCGACGCCTGGGCGGTCGGCGATCCGCCGGCCTTCGACCCATGCGGCGCGGTCAAGGGCTGGGCCGCCGAGCAGGCCGGCGCGGCCCTCTCCGCACACGGCGTGACGCGACACTCGCTCGGAGCGGGCGGCGACGTACGGGTCCGTGGCGGCTGCGGCGACCGGCCGTGGCGGGTGGGCATCACCGACCCGCACCGGCCGGGCCGCCTTCTCGCCGTCGCCGAGCTACGCGACGGCGCCGTCGCGACCTCGGGCACCGCCGAGCGCGGCGCGCACATCTGGGATCCGAAGGCCGGCCGACCGGCCTCGTACCTGAGCCAGGTAACCGTCATCGGCCCCAGCCTGACCTGGGCCGACGGGTACGCGACCGCGGCGATGGCGCTCGGCGCGCAGGCGTTCGACTGGCTCGGCGCCCTCGCCGAGCGGACCGCCTACGACGCACTCGTCGTCGACCGTCGGACCGGCGTCCGGTGGACCCCTGGCATGCCGAAACACGTTCCGGCGCTCGCTTCGGCCGGATGACCGGGGGCACCGGCCTGGGCCCTTCGGGCGGCCGTGCCAGGACCGAAGCCCCTGGCTGCGACTCTGGCGATCGGCGAGGTTGGGGAGACGCATAGGACGGCAGACGGACCCGCCACCGATCTGGCGGCAGGACGGTCGCTCCGGCTCGAGGACGAACGAGGATGACCCCATCCGGTGCACGTCGCGTTGCCCTGATGACCGGCACCGCCGGACCGCTGGCGGCCGGCGGGCTCTGCCGTGTCCTCGGGCTCACCGGTCCAGCGGACGTTCTGTGGGCCGCGGCGACGCTCTTCGCGCTGGTCCCGGCGGTGTGGTGGGTTCTGGCCGCCCTCCGCCAGCGGCGACTCGGCGTGGACCTGATCGCGGTGCTCGCGCTCCTGGGCTCCCTGCTCGTCCGCGAGTATCTCGCCGGCGCGCTGATCGCGGTCATGCTGGCGACGGGGCGGTCGCTGGAGGACTACGCGAGCCGCCGGGCACGACGGGACCTGCGGGCCCTGCTGGAGCGCACTCCGCGAGAGGCGCGGCGCTATGAGGACGGTGCCGTACGGGACGTCCCGGTGGAGGACGTCGTACGCGGGGACCGCCTGCTCGTGCCCGCGGGTTCGGTCGTGCCGGTGGACGGCGTGGTGGAGCGCGACGCCGCGGTCCTGGACGAGTCCGCGCTCACCGGCGAGGCGCTGCCGGTGGAACACGACGTGGGCGCGGCGGTGCGCAGCGGGACGCTCAACGCGGGCGATCCGTTCGACCTGCGCGCCACCGCGACGGCCGAGGAGAGCACGTACGCGGGCGTCGTTCGCCTGGCGCGAGAGGCACAGGCCGAGAGCGCACCGGTCGTCCGTCTCGCCGATCGCTTCGCCGTGCTCTTCCTCCCGTTGAGCCTGGCCGTGGCGGGCGGGGCATGGGCGGCGTCCGGGCAGCTCGTCCGCGCGGTCGCCGTACTCGTCGTCGCGACGCCCTGCCCGCTGCTGCTGGCCGCGCCGGCCGCCATCGTCGCCGGCATCTCGCGTACGGCCCGTCACGGTGTCGTCGTCAAAGGCGGCGCGGCCCTGGAGACCCTCGGGCACGCCCGTACCCTCATCCTCGACAAGACCGGCACGCTGACCACCGGCCGCCCCGAGGTCACCGACGTGGCCACCGACGCGGAGGCGGATCCAGTCGAGCTGCTGCGGCTGGCCGCCGCCGTCGACCAGATGTCCTCACACGCGCTCGCCGAAGCCGTCGTCCGGGCCGCTCACGAACGCGGCCTGAGCCTGCCCCGGCCGCATGAGGTACGGGAAATCGCCGGTCGCGGCGCCCAGGGCCGTGTCGACGGCCGATGCGTCGCCGTCGGCAAGGCGGTCTCGAAGGCCGCCTGGATGTCCGGCGTACGGGCCCGCGCGGCGCTGGACGGCGCCATGACCGTGTGGGTGACCGTCGACGGGCGGACGCGAGGGGTGGTCCTGCTCCGCGACACCGTACGTCCCGACGCACCCCGAACGCTCCGGCGGCTGCGTTCCTCGGGTGTCCGGCGGATCGTCATGCTGACGGGTGACCGCGCCGACGTCGCCGAGAGTGTGGCGACCGTGCTCGGGATCGACCAGGTTCAGGCCGAGTGCTCGCCGGGGGAGAAGGTACGGGCGGTCCGCGCCGAGCCGGACGTCAGCGCGATGGTCGGGGACGGCATCAACGACGGCCCGGCGCTGGCCGCCGCCGACGTCGGCGTCGCCATGGGCGCTCGCGGCGCCGCCGCGTCCTCGCAGGCCGCCGACATCGTCATCACCACCGACCGGCTCGGCCGGCTGGCCGACGCGATGGACGTCGCGCGCCGGGCACGACGGATCGCCGTGCAGAGCGCGGGCGCCGGCATGCTGCTGTCGCTGGCGGCGATGGCCGGGGCGGCCATCGGCCTGATCCCGCCCGCGGCCGGCGCGCTGTTGCAGGAGGGCATCGACGCCGCGGTGATCCTCAACGCCCTGCGGGCCCTGCGCGAGGGCCGGGGCACCCGCGTCCCGCTCGACATCTCGACGGACGCGCTGTTGCGCCGCTTCGGCCGGGAGCACGCCTTCCTCCGGCCGTCACTGGCGAACATCCGGGCGGTCGCCGACTCACTCTCGGCGACACCCGAGGCCCTGGAGCGTCTCCGCGACGTGCACCGGTTTCTCGTCCAGACCCTCCTGCCGCACGAACGCGCCGAGGAGACCCGGCTGTATCCCGCCGTGGCGCGGGCGCTCGGCGGTACGGAGGCGACGACCACGATGAGCCGCGGGCACGCCGAGATCGAGCGTCTCGTCCGCCGTCTGGGCCATCACCTCGACCTCGCCGCACACGACGGTCTCCGGCCCGACCAACTCGACGATCTCAAGGCGTGCCTCTACGGCCTCCATGCCGTACTGACCTTGCATTTCGCCCAAGAGGAAGAGGCGTACTTCTCCCTCTCCTCCGGGGTCCACGCCCTCTGACCCGGCTCAGGAGGACGAGGCGGCGGTGTCCTGGTCGAGGCGGTCCCGAGCCTGTTCGAAGGCGCGAGCGTGCTCTCCCTCGTCCGTGGCGGTGCCGGAGAACATGCGGGCGGCGTCGGTGTCACCGGCCTTCTCGGCCCGGTGGGCGAAGGTGGGGTACATCGTCGTGGATTCGTACCGCTCGCCGGCGATGGCCTTGCTCAGGTTGTCGCGTGTGCTGCCGACCAGTCCGGCCAGCTCCGCGTGCTCGGCGAAGTGCTCCTGGCGCTCCACCTCGCCGGTGCCCTTGAACAGACGTCCGACGTCCGGATCGCCCTTGTCGGTGGCGTGTTCACCCCACAGGTGGTACTTCGCGTACGCCTCCGCCTCGCCGTGCATGGCGGTGTCGAGGTTGGTCTTCGTCCGATCCGCGTGGACCTTGGCCGGGCCCGCCGGCACCTGGTGAGCGGTCACGTCGGGTGCCGCCGGGACGGTTCCTCGTCCGGTCTCGACGACGCCCAGGGCGGTGCGGAACGCGGCCTCGTGCCGGCCCTCGTCGCGAGCCACCTCGGAGAAGCGGTCCGCGGCGTTGGCGTCACCGTCTTCGGTGGCCTGCCGGGCGAACTTGGGATACATCGTGTTGGCCTCGTAGTGCTCGCCGGAGATGGCGGCCCGCAGGTTCGCCGCGTCGGTCCCGACCAGACCGGCCATCGCCGCGCTCTCGGCGAAGTGCTCGTCCCGCTCGGTCGCGGCCGTCCGCTCGAACAGGTCGGCCACCGACCCCAGTCCCTCCCGCCGGGCCTGGTCGGCGTACAGCCGGTACGAGGCGTTCGCGAAAGCCTCGCCCCGCATGGCCTTCGCCAGATCGGCGCGTGTCTGCGGGCTCGGCGTACGGGTGACCACAGCAGCGCTCGCGCTGCCCGTTGCGGCCGCGGCGAAGGCCCCGTAAAGCGGGACACTCAGTGCGGCGGCCACCGTACTGCCCAGCAGGAACCGCGTCGGCAGGCTCGTCATGGTGCCTCCTCGCAATGCCACGCCCGGCCTCATGACCTGGGCGTCTCCCTCCGCTGTCACCTCCCAACCTGACCTCGGTGATACGCCAGGGATAGAAGTCACATCTCCCAACAACGGGGGCGAAAGGTCCCGGCACCAGATGACTTCCGGCCGATCACGCACGACGCCCATACTGTGACGGAGGGTAACCGGGTGCCGTCATCGGGCAGCCGTGCCCGTACGCGGGTGATCTCGGGGGCGATGTCCGGTTCGACGGCGCCCGCGCCGTAGGGCATGGGCATCCCCCGGCGTGACCGCTGTCCCGGACGGGGCGAAGGTCCCGTGGCCCGAGGCCGTTCGCCACTCACGACCGGGCCGCGGCCGGGGCGAGGGTTGCGAATGGGGTGCCCGTCCGTATCCTCGGCAGGAGGAGTCGTGAACATCACCGACGCCACGTCCGCACAGGACACCGCGCACTTTCTCGTCGACGCCGCCGCGTGGGCGCCGTCGGTGCACAACACCCAGCCCTGGTGGTTCGGCACGCGAGGCTCCACGGTGACCCTGCACGCCGACCCCGACCGCCGGCTGAACGTGGCCGACCCCGACGGCCGGGAGATGCTGATCAGCTGCGGCGCGGCGCTCTGTACGCTCCGCCTCGCCGCCCGCCGCCTCGGCCTCACCCCGCGGATACGGATGGCCTCCGACCCGGAACGCCCCGGCCTGATCGCCGACGTCACGCTGGAACCGGCTCAGCCCCCCAGCGAGGATGAGAACCGGATGTATGACCAGATCCGGCGCCGCCGCACCCACCGCGGCGGCTTCCGTCCCGAAGGCCTGCCGGCCGGGCTGTTGCAGGCGCTGCGTACCTGTGCCCTCGACGAGAACGCCGCCCTCCGCGTCGTCGCGGACCCGAGGGCGCGCATCGCGCTCGGTGCCCTCACCGAGGTCGCCGAGCAGATGCTGCGCCAGAAGCCGGACTACTGCCTCGAGATGGCCCGCTGGGCGCCGCGTCCCGGCAGCGGCCGGCGGGACGGCGTACACGAGGACGCCTACCCGCGCGACCCCGAACGCACCGATCCCCACTTCGCGCAGCGCGACTTCGCCCGCGGCCACGGCTGGGGCCTCACCAGCGACGAACGCCACGGCGCACCGGGCGTGGTCGCCCTGCTGACCACGAAGACCGACGAGCGCGCCGCGTGGCTCCAGGCCGGACAGGCGCTGCAACGCGTACTGCTGCACGCCGCCGGGAGCGACGTCTCCGCCGCCTTCCACACCCAGGCGCTGGAGATCCCGGAGCTGCGCGACTTCCTCCGCACGCACTTCTGCGACGGCGGACATCCACAGATGATCATCCGGCTGGGCCTGGCCGACCGGGAGTCCCGGAGCGTACGGCGATCTCCCGAGGAACTCATCCGACCCGAGCCGTGAACCGGGCGGTGCACCGGTGGCCTACGCACGTAACGCCTAGCCGGACAAGCCTCCCCGGTTCGGGAACAGATTAGGGCGCGGCATCGTCGCGGCGGGCCGGGAGCGCGAAGGCGAGAACCGCGACCGCGACCAGTGCCCCCGCGCTGATCGCGAACGCGTGGCCGTACGCGGTGGCCAGGGCCTGCGGGGTGTGGGCGGGGGTGGTGGTGACGGCGATCAGGGCGGCCAGGCCGAGCCCGCCGCCGGCCTGCTTGGCGGTGTTCATCAGCCCGGAGGCGGCGCCGGCGTCGGCGGGCGGGACACCGGAGGTGACGGTCGCCGTCAGTGGTGTGTTGAACAGCCCGCCGCCGACCGACAGCAGGACGGCGGGTCCGAGCACCGCGGAGGTGTACGTGCTGCCCGCGGTGATGCCGCTCTGCCAGGCGAACCCGGCAGCGGCGACCAGCGCCCCGGCGACGATCAGCGCGCGGTGTGGCACCCGCCGCATCAGCCACGGGGTCACTCGCAGCCCGACCAGCGACATCACCAGCGTGTGCGGGAGAAAACCGAACCCCGTGGCGAGCGGGCCGAAGCCGAGCACGTCTTGCATGTACAGAGTGAGGAAGTACCACATCGGCACCTGAAACACCGCCCCGGACAGCAGCATCACCACGTTGCCCAGCCAGATCGCGCGGCGGCGCACCAGCCGTGGCGGCACCAGCGGCCGTCGCGCCATCCGCGCCTCGACCACGATGAACGCCGCAAGGGCCGCCGGCCCGGTCGCCAGCGCCACGGCGGTGACCACGTCACCCCAGCCGCGGGTCTGCGCCGTCGTGATCCCGTACGTCACGGCGGTCAGGCCCGCGGTGGCCAGGATGGCCCCGGCCACGTCCAGGCGGCCGCCTCCCGCCCGTGTACGAGCGCGGTCGACGGGCAGGGAGGTGGCGGCCAGGCCCAGCGCGATCACGCCGATCGGCACGTTGATCAGCAGCGTCGATCGCCACGTCAGGTACTGGGTCAGCGCGCCGCCGAGCAGGTTCCCGGCCGCGCCTCCGGCCAGGCTGACCGCGGTCCAGACGGCCAGTGCCCGGGTGCGGCGGGCGCCTTCGGCGAAGGTCGCGGTCAACAGCGTCAGCGTGGCCGGGGCCAGCACCGCGGCGCCCAGCCCCTGCACCGCCCGTCCGGCCACCAGCAGGCCCGCCGTGGTCGCCAGGCCCCCGGCCAGGCTCGCGACCGTGAACAGTCCCAGTCCTGCCGCGAACACGCGCCTGTGCCCGTACAGGTCGGCCAGCCGCCCGCCCAGCAGCAAGGACCCGCCGAACACCAGCGCGTAAGCGCCCGCCACCCACTGCAGCCCCGCCGGATCGAATCCCAGACCGTGCTGGATCGACGGCAACGCCACGTTGATCACCGACACGTCCAGGACCACCATGAACTGCGCCGCACACGCCAGCGCCAGCACGATCCCCGCCGCCGATCCTCCGCTCCCCGGTCGCAGCGCGCCGTGGTCCCGGACCATGAACGACCCCTATGCAAATCGATGCGATCGCATTGCTTTGCTACGCTTCGGACGGTAGCCGCCCGCTTGGGACCCGGTCAAACCGATGCAGCCACATCGGAGAAGTCGTACGAGGCGAAGGAGGACGATGGCACACCGAACCCGCGGCCCGGGCGCCCAGCACGAGCAGCGGCGCAACGAGATCGCCGATGCGGTGCTGGCGATCGTCGCCGACCGGGGCCTGGCCGCGGTGTCACAGACCGCGGTCGCCGCCCAGGCCGGGGTGTCCCCGGGCCGCGTCCAGCACTACTTCCCGGCCAAGCAGAAGCTGATCGAGGCCGCGTTCGAACGCGGCAACGCCCTGTCCAGCACCCGCATCGCCACCAAGACCACTGCCAACGGCACCGACGCCGGCCCGCGCGGGGTGCTGACCGTGGTGCTCACCGAGCTCATCCCGTACGACGCCGTCACACGCGCCCACCTGCGGGTGCGACAGTCCTTCACCGCCGCCGCGCTCGCCGACGACGCCATCGCCGACCGGCTGCGCGACGACTACGCCCGTCTTCACACCCGGCTCGCCGAGCTGCTCCGGCAGGACCAGGCCGCCGGGCGCCTCCGCCCGGGAGTCGAGCCCGACCAGGAGGCCGTGACGCTGGTCGCCCTCGCCGAGGGGCTGGCCTACTACGTCCTCATCGGCGTCTACCCCGCCGACGCCGCCCGCGACCGCCTGCACACCGCGATCAGCGGCCTCTACCGCTGAGCCCCGGCCCGAAGGGCCAGGGCGACCGGTCACCGGCTGCTGACACCCGGTTCTGCTCCAGCCACAGGCGACAATCAGTGCTTGTCGTTTCAAGTTCGACAATCTACGGTTGTCGCATGGAGGAAATGAACGTAGCGATGCTGGTCGAGATCGTGCAGGAACGGGCAGCCGGCGACGACCCGCTCGTCCTGCTGGAGACCGCGATCGTTGTGGCCGCAGAGACGCGTGGCGCCGCCGAGGATCTGATCGAGCATTACGTCGGCGCCGCCCGTGCGGCGAACGTGTCCTGGACACTGATCGGCGAGCGGCTGGGGGTCTCCAAGCAGGCTGCGCGGCAAAAGTTCGCGCACCGCCTTGAGGTCAGTGACGTCATCGGTGATGCGGCCGAGGCGATGGTCATGGCCCCACGGCTGTCGGCGTGTCTACAGGCGGCCAAAGCCGCCGCGGACGCCGACGACAGCGTGCCCGGTACCCAGCATCTGCTGCTCGGGCTGCTGCACGTCGGCGGCGCCGCCGGCGTCCTGGACAGGCTCGGCGTGACCCGCGAGAAGGTCCGCCAGGCCAACGCCCGCCTGTTCGAGCCCGCGCTGATCGCCGATGAGAACGGGCAGCAGCGGCGTGTGGTCGGTGATGGCGAAGCCGAACAGGCCCTCACCAGCGCGCGGCGGCTGGCCGCGCGCCGTGGCCAGTCCCAGTTCCGCACCGAACACCTGCTGTTCTGCCTGGCCTCGGACTCAGGTTCCGCCGCCTACCGCGTCTTGGGCGAACTCGACGTCGAGGTGGCCCGCATCGGGAAGGAGCTTCAGGAGTGGATCGCCCCGGTCCAGCGCCGCCACCGCCGTATCGGCAAGGCGAAAGGCACCAACCGGGCTTGTTCCTTCTGCGGCTGCAAAGACCTCGGTCCTCTCGTCGCCGGCCCCGGCGTGTGGATCTGCGGCAGTTGCGCACAAGCCGCGATCGAGATCCTCCGCGCCGAGCCGCGCGGCCTGCGCGCCGGATAGCCATGCTCGGCCCAGGAAACGGGCCGGGAGGCCAGGATCAGTGTCCGCGCGGCGCGTACATGATCACGGCCATCCCGAACAGGCAGATGAGGGCGCCGATGATGTCGAAGCGGTCAGGGCGGTAGCCATCGAAGATCACGCCCCAGGCGATCGAGCCGGCCACGAATATCCCGCCGTAAGCAGCCAGGATGCGCCCGAAGTGGGCATCGGGCTGGAAGGTGGCGACGAAGCCGTACAAACCCAGGGCGATGACGCCCGCGCCGATCCACGGCCAGCCGCGGTGTTCGCGGACACCTTGCCAGACCAGCCAGGCGCCGCCGATCTCGCACAGCGCGGCGATGATGAACAGCGCGACAGAGCGGGCGACGAGCATGAACGGCGACGGCCTTTCTGGACGGTGTACGCGGACAAGGGCTCGGGGCGGCGGGTCAGGTTTCCGGGCCGAACAGCTCGGCGAGTAGCGGAGCGCCCTCATCGGGCGCGCGTACCTCCAGGTGCAGCACCGGACCGTCGAGGTGCAGCCGGAAGTCGAAGAACGGGCAGCACTGCTGCTCGGCCACGGCAAGCGCCGTGACGTCGGTGGCACGTTCGGCGGGCACGGTGAGCCGGACCCCGTTATCGGCCTCCTGGATCACGGCATCACTCATCAGTCTCCGCCACTGGGCGGTGCGTTCACCAATACCGTCACCGTCCAATGAACAGGCCACCGGAGCGCCCTGCCACCGCTCAGCCGCGCGGCCGGCGGGCTCGCCGCCGAGAGGCCTGCGCCCGGGCGTGAAGGGCGCGTCGGCCGGGGAGCCGGAGATGACGGACCCGCACTCGGGAGCGCACGGGGCGGGCCGATCGGGCAGCGCGTCCAAACGCTCCAGGGCCTGGTGCAAGGCGGCGGTGAAGGCGGACAGCTCCGCGGCGCGCGCCTCGGCATCGGCGATCCGAGCGGCGATGCGCGGCCGTAGGTCGGCCTTCACCTCCGCACACGACGACTACACCTCCTGGGCCGACCCCGGTAACACGGACATCGTCGCCAGATCGCTGAATCACCAGGCCATCGTGGTGATGCCCGACACCTCCTGGTGTTCGGAGTACTCCGACTGGGTCAGCGGACCGCGCTGGGAGACCTACCTCACCCAGGACGTCGACGCGGTACTACGCGCGCATTACCACGCCGGGAGACCGCGATCAGCCCGGCCTGCCCTGCACCCTCAACGAGGAGGACGTGTGGGGGACGCCGGGAGGAAGCCTGTGGAACCAGCACGACCCAGCCCTGAACACCCAGAAACTGGCCGGCGTGCGGCTGTTCTTCTCCTCCGGCGTCGACCCCAAGGACCCCTCCGGCACCTTCCCGTCCACCTGCACTGGCACGGACCTGATCGAGGAGGGCACCTGCCGGGAGACCCAGGCGATGCTGGACGCTCTCCGCCGCGCCGGCATCGGCTTTACCTACCAGCCTGTCCCCGGCGGCCACCACCAGTGGTCCGGCAACTGGGCTCCCGAACTCGACCAGGCCCTCGGCATGCTCTACAGCGCCATCGGCGCCTGACACCGCCGATCGGGGCCCCGGCCCCTATGAGAGTGAGTTCCTCGGCCACGAGACCGATATGCCCCGATCGGGCGGCGCCGGGACCTTCGGCCACGGCCGGGATGCGCTGTCGGTCCTTCCGGACAGGACTTCGGCCTCATGCCCGGCGGCGCGACGGCCGCCTATCGTCCGGTTGAGTGCCTAGGAGGGAACCCATATGAGGCGCCGAACCGTGAAGGACGTGATGACCAAGGCGGTCGTGAGCGCGTACCGAGGCGCGTGCTTCAAGGACATCGTCCAGGTCATGATCAAACGCGGTATCACGGCGATGCCGGTGATCGATGAGGGCCATCGCGTGGCCGGTGTCGTCTCCGAGTCCGATCTGCTCGCCAAGGAGGAACACAAGAACGGCGGGAAGCGGCGCCGGCTCGGCCGACGCCGTGACCGGTCGTGGGCGAAGGCTCAGGCGTTGACCGCCGAAGACCTGATGAGCTCACCGGCGATCACTGTCCATCCCGAGGCGACGATCGTGGAGGCGGCTCGGCTGCTGGACGCCCACCGGATCAAACGCATGCCCGTGACCGACGATCAGAACCGTCTCGTCGGGATCGTCAGCCGCCGCGACCTGCTGAGCGTCTTCACCCGTACCGACGAGGAGATCCGCGACGAGGTCCGGCACGAGGTCTTCGCCCTGGCCGACCCCACACAGGTCTCGGTCTACGTCCGTCACGGCGTGGTCACCCTTGGCGGCACGATGCGGCAAAAAGATCTGATCCCGATCGTCGTACGGCTGGCCGCCGCCACGGATGGGGTCGTCGGCGTGATCGACGAACTGAACCGCGACATGGCGGGCGCCGAGCCATAACCTCCGCGGGCGCCGAGCCAGAACCTTCACCGTGGTGATCGTCTCGGCCGACAGGTCCCGCAGAGCCGTCTGTTCCGCCGGGAGGGTCACCACCGGGGTGGTCATCACCTCACGGACCAGCATGCCGATCACCTTTCCCCGGACGGCGGGCGCGTCGCGCTCGCCCGTTGTTCCTCGGCGTGGCCCATCTCGTCGATCACACTGACGACGCCGTCGACCGCGGCCGTGAGCCGGACCGCGATCGAGATGAGGTTCTCGTGCGGCAGTGTCCCGGACAGGGTCACGACGCCGTCCCGGACACGGACCGAGACCTGGGCGGGGTCGGTCAGCAGCAGACGGGCGAAGATCTGCTGGATGATCTCCTCGCGGATCTCCTGGTCGGTGCGGGCGAAGACGTGGAGCAGGTCGCGGCGGCTGACGATTCCGACGAGACGGTTCTCGTCGTCGACCACCGGCAGGCGCTTGATCCGGCGCCGGTCGAGGAGCTGTGCCGCCTGCACGACCGTCGTCTCCGGCCGCACGCTCACGGCCGGTGCGGTCATCACATCCGCGGCTGTCGCCGGTTGTCTGTTGCGGCTTCTGCGCAGCAGGCGCCGTCTCGGTTTCGGCTCGAACGCCTCTTTGGCGAGCAGGTCGGACTCGGAGACGAACCCCATCACATGATGGTCCTCATCGACCACGGGCAGGGCCGTGATGCCCCGTTCGATCATGACGTGGACGATCTCCTGGAACGGGGCGTCCGGGTACGCGCTCACAACGGATCTCGTCATCACGTCCTCCACCGTCCGCCGCCTCATACGGTCCTCCCTTCACTCCAACCGGATGTGCCCGCGTCGTCCCCAGTGCCTCAGCCGGGTGCCAGTTGCGGGCGGCGATGCCAGACGCGAGCGGCCCCGGGTGGCCGGATGGCGCGCAGGGCGAGCTCGACGGATTCTTCGACGGGCCCGGATGTGTCGATGGGGACGGCGTCCGGCCAGGGGGCCGCCGTCTCGGCCATGCGGGCCGCGATCGCCGGGTCGGCGTCGGACACGCCGCCGGTACGCGTGAGCAGACGCTCCTCAGCGAGGTGCGTATGGCAGTTCAGCGCGGTCAGCTCGGCATGCTCGGCCAGCGCGGCGGCGTCCGCCCGGAACTGGGCGGAGGTCCAGGAGGCGTCGAGGATGACCGATTCGCCGTAGGCGAGAAGCCTCCTGGCGCGCTTCAACATCTCGGCATAGGTCCGCCGGTTCCAGGAGGCCGTGTAGATGCCGGCGCCGAACGCCGCCGCGGCCGAGACGTCGGGGGAGATGTCGGCGAGTTCCTTGCGAATCAGGTCGCTGCCCAGGACGGTGAAGCCGAGCCGGTCGCCGAGGGCCTCGCTGAGCGCCGACTTGCCGGTGCCGGGCAACCCACCGACGAGGACGACGCGTACGGCGCCGGCGTTCAGATGGCGCAGGGCGATCTCGGCGTACCGCCCGGCCGCGGCCGCCGCCCCGGCCTCGCCCTGGCCCCAGCGGAGGCAGGACACCTTGGCCCGGACGAACGCCCGGTAGGCGATGTAGTGGTGGCGTAGTGAGGGCGGCGCGGGATCGTCGGCGTACTCGGAGTACCAGGCGAGGAAGTGCTCGCCGAGCCGCGGCGCGTTGAGTCGCTCGAGGTCCATGCAGAGGAACGCCGCGTCATCCAGGCCGTCCAGCCAGCGCAGCCGGTCGTCGAAGTCCAGGCAGTCCAGCACTCGCGGGCCGTCGTCGAGGCAGAAGATGTCATCGGCCATCAGGTCGCCGTGCCCGTCGACGGCGCGGCCTTCGCCGAGCCTGGCGTCGAACAGGCGCTCTCGCCCGTCCAGGAAGCGCAGCGCCCGCCGTTCGATCTCGTTGGCCTCCCGGGCGTCGATCGCCCGTCCGTGAAACGGCCGGACCTGGTCGAAACTGTCGGTCCAGCGCCGCAGTACGGCATCGCGGGTGGCCTCCGCGGAGATCTGCTCCCCCCGCGGGGCACTCGCGTGCACGCGAGCGAGCAGGCGAGCGACCGCCCGCAGGGCGTCGTCCACCGAAACGCCCGTCTCCACGAGGTGGGAGAGCCGGCGTTCGGCGGGCATCCGGCGCATGATGACGAGGTGATCGCAGGGCAGGCCGGACGCCAGGGCCACGTCGGCGACACCGAGATAGACGTCGGGGGAGAAGCGCCGGTTGAGCTCGACCTCACGGTGACAGGCGCGTTCCCGTCGCTCCCGCGTCGAGAAGTCGAGAAAGCCGAGGTTCACCGGCTTCTTCAGCTTGAACGCGCGGTCGCCGACGAAGAAGACCACCCCCGCATGGGTCTCCGCGACCCCGGCGGCACTCATTGGCCCGGTCCTCCGATGGAGATCGCTGGCATGGTCTCGCTCCTCCCGTGCTCTCCCAATCTGGCTCCTGGGAGCCCCGGCATCCAGGGCCGTCCGTCCCTGCCGGTGGGGCAGAACGACCGTGATCGCCGAACCGGGTCGAAGGTCCTCTGACCAGCGTCCATGCGCCCCTGCCCGCCGGGCCGCACGCTGGCGAACATGTGGGCATGCCGACCTTGCGCGACTTCCTGCGGCGATGGCGCCCGGCGGCCGCTCCCGGCGCCGCCGCGCGCACCGGCGTTCCGGCCGATCGACCGGCCGGCCCCGAGGAGGAGCTCATGGCCGTCTTCCGCGCGCTCGAACCGGTCCACTCCGAGTGCCGGGCAATCGGTGACGCAGCGAGGCGCGACGCGAGCCGCGAGACCGCGCGGGCGCGGGAACAGGCCGACGCGATCGTCGCCGAGGCGCGGGTGTCTGCTCCCTCCCGGCGGCGCGAGGCCATGGCGGAGGCCCAGGAACACAGCGCGGCGGAGAACGCGGCGATCATCGCCGACGCCGAGCGGCAGGCCGGTCACATCCGCCGCCTCGCCGCGAAGCGAATGCCCGAGATGGTCGGCCGGGCCGTGGAGCTCCTCGACCGGGAGCTGCGGTGAGGAGCCGGCGCCCGTACGCGAACGCCACCGGAGCCCGAGCCGGGCCGTGAGGATCGGCGGGATGTCGTGACGGCCGCCTGGGTGGCGGGAACCACACGAGCGAGGTCTCTCGCCCGGCGGTGCGCCGGGCCCGACGTCGCGCGCGAGGTCGCGTCCTCGCCCACCTTGGAAGGAGCACTCGCCCGGCTCGATGCGACACCGTATCGGCGCGGCGTCCGGCCCGGTCAGCCCCTCCTCGAGGCCCAGCACGCGCTCGTCGGCACGCTGCTCTGGCAGATCCGGGTGCTCGCCGGCTGGCAGCCCGGCACCGGCACCGCCGCCCTGCGCGCGCTGGCGGGCTGGTTCGAGATCGCGAACGTCGACGCGCTGCTGTCCGGCGGCCCGTTCTTCGAGCTGGGCACGATGGCCACCGCGTGGTCGGACCTGCGGAACGCACCCGACCTGCGCCGCGCGCTCTCCGCCTCGCCCTGGGGTGACCCCGGCGGGGACGACGCGCGGAGCATCCAGCTGGGCATGCGGATGCGCTGGGCCCGCCGCGTCGCCGCGATATCGCCGGACACCCGGTTTTGGTCCGCCGGCGCCCTCGCACTGCTCATCGCCCGCGAACGCTTCGCCGAAGAGCGACCGCTGCCGGAACCTCCCTCCGACCTCATCGGAAGGCGAACCGCGGGAGCGGGTGACCTCACCGAGTTCGGCCGCCGTCTTCCCGACCATGCGGCCTGGGCGCTCCGAGGAACCGAGACCCCGGCGTGCCTGTGGGCCGCCGAGACGCGCTGGTGGTCCCGGCTGGAGCGCGACGGGCGCGCGCTGCTGTCGGGCGCACGCCTGGACCTGGGGCCGGTGCTCGGCGCGGTCGCGGTACTCGCGGTCGACGTCCGCCGTGTGCGGGCCGCGCTGGAGCTGGCTTCGCGCGGCGGTCATCCTCTGGAGGCGTTCGATGCGGTCCTGGCGTGAGTCCCTGCGGCCGGTGCGGATGGACCGGATCGCCGTGGTCGTCCCGGCGGATCGGATGAGAGCCGTCCTCGTACGGCTGGCCGCAGCCGGAGTGGTCGAGTTCGACGGCCCGGCGCCGAGCCCCGCGCCGGAGGCGGTCCTGTCGGCCCTGCCTCCGCCCGCCACGGGCCGGCCCGAACTCCTCGCGGGAGAGGAGGCGCTGCGGGCACGCTCGCGGGCGTCGACCTCCCGCGACGGGGTGAGCGCGATCGCCGGCTGGGCCCCGGCCGACAGGGTCAGGAGCCTGTCCGGAGACCTCGCGTGTGTGGACGGGGCGGTCGTCGTCCTGCCCCGTCCCCGCGGAGTGGAGGTTCCGTCGATGCTGCGGGCCGGCGGCGTACGCGGATCGCTCAAATCGCTCGTCGAGACGTACGGCACGGTCCCGTACCGGGACGTGGATCCGACGCCTCTCGCCGCGGCGGCGTTCCTGCTGATGTTCGGAATGATGTTCGGGGACGTCGGCCACGGGGCGCTCCTGTTGCTGATCGCGGCCGCACTGGCGTTCTGGCCCCGCCTGAGGCGGTTCCGGCGCGCCTGGCCGTTCGCCGCGGGCGCGGGCCTGGCCGGAATGGTCTTCGGCGCGCTCTACGGGGAGTTCTTCGGCCCGACCGGTGTGCTGCCGGCGCTGTGGCTGCGGCCGATGGAACGCCCGGTGGCGCTGATGGTGGCGGCGGTCTTCGTGGGTGCGGTGCTGCTGGCCGGTGCGCAGACGCTCGGCACCGTCAACCGCGTCCGCGAGGCGGGCTGGAGGGCCGCGCTGTACGCCTCGTCGGGGATCGCCGGTGTCGCGCTGCTCGTCGGCCTGGCGGTCGTCGTGGCCGGCGGGTACGCGGGCCTGGTGCTGCCGGTCGTCCTGGGCGCGGTGCTGGCGTCGCTGGGAATGGTGCTGATCTTCGTCGGCTTCACCGGCGAAGGCGGCGTCTTCGAAGCCTGTGTCGAACTGTTCGACACCGTCCTCGGCCTCGGTTCGAACGTGGCCTCGTTCACGCGGCTCGCGGCGTTCGGGCTCACGCACACGGCACTGGGCTGGATCGTCTGGGAGGGCACCCGTGCCCTCTGGCCGCGGGGAACGACCGGCGTGGCCGGGGCGGCCGCCGTCTTCGTCGCCGGGAATCTGCTCGCCTTCGCGTTGGAAGGCCTGGTGGTGGCCATCCAGGCGCTCCGCCTGGAGTACTACGAGCTGTTCTCCCGTGTCTTCCAGTCCCAGGGGCGGCCGTTCCGGCCCTGGCGACTGCCCGTCGTCACAGAGGAGGTCGCCCCATGGCCACGTGGCTCGCCTGCCTCCCACTGATCGTCGCCGCGCTCGTCGTCTCGCGGCTCCTGCGCCGTCGCGGTGAACGTGCGGTCCGGCTGCTCCTGCTCGCCGACGGTGCGCTGGCGGTGGCCGCCCTCGCCGTCCTGGCGATCGCGTTGACCGCGGAGCCGTCGTCGGCGTCGCACGTGACCGCCGCGGTGAACGCCGGCGCGAGGACGACGGGGAACTGGGCGGCCCTGCTCGGCGCCGGAATCGCCGTCGCCGGTTCCACCATCGGCGCCGGGATCGCGGTGGCCTACACGGGAGCGGCGGCGGTGGCCGCCATGAGCGAGCGCCCGGAGCTGTTCGGGCGGGTGCTGGTGATCGTCGGCCTGTCCGAGGGCATCGCGATCTACGGACTGGTCGTCGGCATCCTGCTCCTCGGGAAGGCGTGACATGGCCGAACCCCGGTACGGAGAGGGACGCGAGGGCCCGCCGGTTCCGGCCGCCCTCGATCCCGTCGTGGGCTCACTGCGGCGGAAGGCGCGGCGAGACGCCGCGCGGATCCGTACGGAGGCGCGCGCCGCCGCGGACGCCCTGCTCGGCCGGGCCCACGCCGAGGCGGCTCAGATCCTCGACGAGGCGCGCGCCGCCGGCCGGTCGGAGGCCACCGCCTCGGCGCGTGCGGAAGGCGTACGAGCACGGCGGAGGGCGAGGGCGATCGTCCTCGCCGCTCGCCGGGAGGCGTACGAGGAACTGCGGCACCGAGTCCGTTCCGCGGTGGCGTCGCTGTACGCGGAGAACCCGGTGGCCGCGGACCGGCTGCGAACACTGGCCCGTGACCGCGCCGGAGCCGACGCGCGGATCGCCACCGCCCCGGGCGGCGGCGTCATCGCCGTCGCTCCCGGGCGCCGTGTGGACTGCTCGGTGTCCGCCCTCGCCGATCACGCCGTGGACCTTCTCGGCGCGGAGGTGGAGCGACTGTGGGAGTCCTGACCCGGGTCAACGGCCCGCTCGTGGAGGTGAGCGACCTGCCGGAGGCGGGCATGTTCACGCTCGTCGGTCTCGGCAGGGCCGCCATCCCGGGAGAGGTCGTCGCGATCCGCGGCGACAGAGCGACCGTCCAGGCGTACGAGTACACGGGGGGCCTGGCACCCGGCGACCCCGTCGAGACGTACGGTGAGCCACTGTCCGCACGCCTCGGGCCCCACCTGCTGGGCGGCGTGTTCGACGGGCTCCTACGCCCGCTGGCGGACGCGGGCATCTGGCTGACGGCCATACGGAGCGCACCGCGCCAGAAGGAGTGGCGGTTCACCCCGGCCGTCCCGCAGGGCGTTCACCTCGGCGAGGGAGAGCCGGTCGGCACCGTCGAAGGAGCGGGCGCCGTGCCCTATGCCGTCCTGACCCCTGTGGCGGGACGGGTCACCGCGATACGCCCACCCGGTCTTCATGGGCCGGACGTAGCGGTGGCGTCCGTCGGCGACCACGACATCACGCTGTCCCGCAGGCGGCCGGTGCGCCGCCCCGCACCGTACCGGGAACGTCTGGAGGAACTCGTCCCCCTGGTCACCGGGCAACGGGTCGTCGACCTGCTACTGCCGGTACCGCGCGGTGGTGCGGCCGCCGTCCCCGGCGGCTTCGGCACCGGCAAGACCGTGCTCCTCCAGCAGATCGCCAAGTGGTGCGACGCCGACGTCGTCGTCTATGTCGGGTGCGGCGAACGCGGCAACGAGATGGCCGACGTGGTGGCCGAACTCGCCGAGCTGACCGATCCGCGGACCGGCGGCCGCCTCGCCGACCGTACGGTCGTCATCGCCAACACCTCCAACATGCCGATGATGGCGCGCGAGGCCGGTGTGCACACCGCCATGACCGTGGCCGAACACTTCCGCGACATGGGCTATGACGTCGTCGTCATCGCCGACTCCACCTCCCGCTGGGCGGAGGCCCGCCGGGAGTTCGCGTCGCGGCACGGGGAACTGCCCGCCGAAGAGGGCTATCCCGCGGACCTCGCGTCGGCGCTGGCGGCGTTCTACGAGCGCGCCGCCCGGGTCACCACACTCGGCGGCCGGATCGGTTCCGTGACCGTGATCGGCGCGGTCTCCCCACCGGGCGGCGACATGACCGAGCCGGTGACCACGCTCACGCAGCGCTTCGTCCGCTCCCTGTGGAGCCTGGACCGCGACCTGGCCTACTCCCGGCACTATCCCGCCGTCTCATGGGCGTCCTCGTTCGCCCGGGACGCGGACGCCATCGCCGGCTGGTACGCCCGGCACGGCATCCCGGGCTGGGGCGAGCGCCGCCGGCAGGTGGCGTCCATACTCGCCGAAGCCGACCGGCTCGGCCTGCTCGCCGAACTCGTCGGAGCCGAGTCCCTGCCCGCGCACGAGCGCGTGGCGCTCCTGGCCGGCCGGATGCTGCGAGAGGGAGTGCTGCAACAGAGCGCGCTGAGCGCCGTCGACGCCTTCTGCACACCCGAGCGCACCGTCGCCCTCACCGACGGGATCCTCACCGCCATCGCCGAATGCGAGGACATGGCGGCCCGCGGGGTCTCGGCCAAGGAGATCGAGGGGCGCGACTTCTCCTCTCTGCTGCGGGCCAAGGAACAACCGGCCGTGCCCGATGCCGTCGGGCCGGGCTGAGGCGGTGCTCATCGATGTGGCCCGAGCCGGAGTACACCGACATCACCGACCTGCGCGGCCCACTGATCGTCGTACGGGGCACCTCCGGCGTGGGCTGGGACGAGTACGCCCACGTCCGGCTCGACACCGGCGAGGAGCGCAGCGGGCTCGTCCTGGAGGTGAACCGGGACCTGGCCGTCGTGCAGGTCTTCGAAGGCACCGACGCGATGACCCGCCAGAGCGTACGGGTGGCCTTCACCGGCAGCCCGCTCAAGATCCCAGTCGGCGACGGCTGGCTCGGCCGGGTCTGCGACGGCCGCGGACAACCCAGAGACGGCGGACCTCCCGTGTTCGGCGCCACCGAAGCACCGGTCGGCGGAGCACCGCTCAACCCGACGCGGCGTAGCCCTCCCGCCGAACCGGTGCTCACCGGCATCTCGGCGATCGACGCCCTGACCACCCTCGTACGGGGGCAGAAGATCGCGATCTTCTCCGCGCCGGGACTTCCACACCTGGAACTCGCCGCCCAGATCGGCGCCCAGGCCGGCACCGGCGGCGAGCCGTTCTGCGTCGTCTTCGCCGCCATGGGCCTCACCCACGCCGACGCCGCGACCGTACGCGACACCCTGGAGGAGCGCTCCGCGGCGGGGGAGCTGACGCTCCTGCTCAACCTGGCGGACGACCCTGTCATCGAGCGTGTCCTCACCCCGCGGCTGGCCCTCACCATCGCCGAGAACCTGGCGTTCGCCGGAGGACGGCACGTCCTCGTCGTCCTGGCGGACATGACCAGCTACTGCGAGGCGCTGCGCGAGGTGTCGGTGGCACGTGGCGAGATCCCCGCCCGGCGCGCCTACCCCGGCTACCTCTACAGCGACCTGGCGTCTCTGTACGAGCGGTGCGGGCGGATCCGCGACACGCCTGGCTCGATCACCGTGCTGCCGGTCCTCACCATGCCGGCCGGAGACATGACGCATCCGGTGCCGGACCTCACCGGATATATCACTGAGGGCCAGATCGTGCTGACCCCCGAGATCGGCGTCCGCCCGCCGATCGACGTCCTGGCGTCGCTGTCCCGGCTGATGCGCGCGGCCGTGACATCCGCCCACATGGACCTGGCCGCACAGATCCTCGCCGCCCTCGCCCGCGCACGCCAGGCACGCGAGCTCGCCGAACTGATCGGAGCCTCCGCGCTCAGCGAGACCGACCGGTGCTTCATCGAGTTCGAACGGAGCTTCCGCCACCGCCTTCTGGCCCAGCAGCCGGACGAGAACCGCGAGCTCGAGGAGACCATGGAACGGGCGTGGCAGGCGTTGAGCACGCTCCCACGGCACGAACTGACCATGATCGAGCCGGCCGAGCTGGAGGCGCGTCTTCCGGACGACGATCACCGCGGTGGGACGCGATGACCACGCTCGCACGTGTCCCACCGGGCCGGGCCGGCCGCTTGTGGCTCCGTCGGCGTCTGAAGGTCGCCCGGCGCGGTGTCGATCTCCTCCAACGCGAACTCCGCGTCCTCGTGCGAGAGCACCACCGGCTCGCATCCGTGGCCGAGCGAACCGCTCAGACGTGGACGGCGGCCTGCGCGGAAGCCGATATGTGGGCGCTCCGCGCCTGCCTGGCAGACGGACGCCGGGTCCTGCGGCCGGCACCACCGGCCCACGTGACGGTGCGCTGGGAGGAGACCATGGGCCTGCGCTTTCCGGTGGACGCGACCTGCACGCCGGCCGAGGACCCAACACCGATGGCCGCCTCGGCCGCGCTCAGCGAGACGCGGAAGGCCGCATGGACCGCGCTTCAGGCCGCCGTCGATCACGCGGTGGCCCGGGAGGCCGAGCGCCGGGTCTCCCAGCAGATCACCGTCATCCGGCAACGGATCCGCGCGCTTCAAGATCGCTGGATTCCGCGCCTGACCGCCGCCCTCAGGCAGATCGACCTGGCGATCGAGGAGGCCGAGCGCGCCGACGCCGCCCGTCTCCTACGGATCGGCCGGCTGTCGATCGAACGGCAGAACGACTCATAGCGGGCGTTTTTGCTGCTTGAGACGAGTTTCGCGGCTGAGCGCCGTGATGCGGTCGGCGACCTCGGATACGGCCCGGACGACCGGCGGGCTCAGGCCGGGTCCGAAGCCGAAATCGGTGCCCTCGATGAGGTAGATCCGCATCGTGGCGGGCATCCGGCCGAGGGCCTCCCCCAGCCGTGTCGCGACGCCGAGGCCCAGAGCGTGGCTGCTCGTGTCCGACACGGCACCGCCCACGGCGTCGAGTTCGCGGACACGGCCGGGCTCGTCGGTGGACGGAACGGCGTCGACCACGACGGCGAGGTCCGCCCCGGCCCACAGATCGAGGAGGCGGCTCGGCTCTCCGTCGGAGACCGCAAGGGTCGCCCCCTCCACCGGCCGGCTCCGCAGCTCGTCGACGACGGCCGGACCGGCGCCGTCGTCGCGGCGGAGTTCGTTGCCGACTCCGATGACGATCACGAGCGCTCCACGGTCAGGTCGAGGAAGTGCGTCGCGCACGAGATGCAGGGGTCGTAGTTGCGGATCGCCCGTTCGCACACCGCGGTCAGCGCATCGTCGTCCAGTTCGAGGCGCGCCTGGACCACGGCGCGCATGTCGTCTTCGATCGCCGCCTGGTTCTGCGAGGTCGGCGGGACGATGCGCGCCGAGCCGATCACGCCGGCGGGGTCGAGTTCGTAGCGGTGGAACAGCACGCCTCGCGGAGCCTCCGTCGCCCCGTGCCCGATGCCCGCGCGCGGTGGTACGGCGACGAACGGTCCGGGCGGCGGCCGGTACGCCTCGATGAGCCGTAGCGCCTCCTCGACCGCGTAGACGACCTCGACGGCGCGTACGACGATGCTCTGGAACGGATTGCGGCACACCTGTCCGAGGCCCGCCGTGCGTGCGGCGTCACGGGCGAGCGGCGACAGCCGGTCTCGGTTGAGCGCGTAACGCGCCAGCGGGCCGGTCAGGTAACGACCGCCTCCGGCGAGGCGGGCGTGCAGGGCCGTCGAGTGGGGCACCTGTTCCTCGATGATGTGGTCTTCGAAGTCGGCGACCTCGAACGTTCGCCCGCCGGTGGTGCGCGGGAGGCCGCCTTCGATCGGGTAGACGTCGGCGGTCAGGGCGAGGAACTCATGCTCGAGCCGGTCTTCGGGCATGGCGAAGCCGGCCACCCACTCGACCGTGGCGAGGGCGTGGTCGAGGGCACGGCGCAGGGGCTCGGTCAGCGCGGTGAGTTCGGCTCGGGTGGGCGCGCGGTAGAAGCCGCCGACCCGGACGTTGATCGGATGGATGGGCCGGCCGCCGATCAGCTCCATGATCGTGTTTCCGGCCTTCTTCAGGGTCAGGCCGCGTTCGAGGATCTGCCGGTGGTCCCGTGCCATCTCCACGGCGCCGGGGTAGCCGAGGAAGTCCGGGGCGTGGAGCAGGTAGATGTGCAGGGTGTGGCTCTCGATCCACTCACCGCAGTACAGCAGGCGCCGCAGTGCCTCCAGGGGTTCGCTCACGGTGACGCCGCAGGCGGCCTCGATGGCCCGGCACGCGCTCATCTGGTACGCGACCGGGCAGATCCCGCAGATCCGGGCGGTGATGTCGGGCGGTTCGGTGTGGGCGCGGCCACGCAGGAAGGCCTCGAAGAACCGGGGCGGCTCGTAGATGTCGAGCCGGACCTCCTCGACCCGGCCGTCGCGAGCCCGTACGTACATCGCGCCCTGTCCCTCGACCCGGGCCAGGGCGCCCACCCGTAAGGTGCGCTCACGGTGGGTCATCGGTCTGCTCCTCGAACGCGGCGACGTTGAAGGTGGAGAACACCCGGTCCACCTCTGGGCGTGACATGCCGATATTGCCCAGCCACGTCTTCAACGAACCCATGTTCGGCCTGGTCGCGGGGCCGAAGCAGCCATAGCAGCCGCGCCCGTACGCCGGGCAGATGGCGCCGCAGCCGGTGTGGGTCACCGGGCCGAGGCACGGCGTGCCGTGGGCGACCATCACGCAGACGGTGCCACGCATCTTGCACTCGAAGCAGACCGGGTGGGAGGGGATACCGGGCTTGCGGCCGGCGAGGTAGGCCGAGATCACCTCCAGCAGCTGACTTCGATCGATGGGGCAGCCGCGCAGCTCGAAGTCGACCGGGACGTGCGCGGAGATCGGCGTGGAGCCGGCAAGAGTGGCGACGTACTCCGGCTTGGCGTAGACGACCGAGCGGTACTCCTCGGTGTCGGCGTAGTTTCGCAGCGCCTGGATGCCACCCGCGGTGGCGCACGCTCCGATCGTCACCAGTCTCCGGGACACGCGCCGGACGTGCTTGATGCGTTCGGCGTCGGCGGGCGTGGAGATCGATCCTTCCACCAGCGACACGTCGTACGGTCCGGGCGCGGTCATGGCGGAGGCCTCCAGGAAGTGGGAGATCTCCACTTCGCCGGCGAGCGTCAGCAGCTCGTCCTCGCAGTCGAGGAGGCTGAGCTGGCAGCCGTCGCACGAGGCGAACTTCCACACGGCGAGCTTCGGAGACACCGCCGGCTCCTTTCTAGAGTTCCTTGACACTCAGCAGCGGCGCGGCGTCGCGGTAGGACACGACCGGTCCGTCGCGGCAGAGCAGCCACGGGCCGAGCTGGCAGTGCCCGCACCAGCCGATTCCACAGCGCATGTTGCGCTCCAGGGAGATCCGAATGTCATCGATCCCCCGGGCGAGGAGCTCGCGTGCGGTGAGGCGCATCATGATCTCCGGTCCGCAGACGAACGCCACGGCGTTCGCCGGCGCGACGTCAAGCCGGCCGACGAGCGTGGTGATCAGGCCGACGTGCCCGTCCCAGCCCGAGTACGCCCGATCGACGGTCACCTCGACCCGGACCCCTCGCCTGCGCCAGTCCGCGATCTCGGCGGCGTACAGCAGGTCCCCCGGCGTACGGGCACCGATGAGGAGCGCGATGTCGCCGTAGGAGTCACGGTGCTCCAAGGCGTACAGCAGCGCGGACCGCAACGGGGCCAGCCCGATCCCGCCCGCGGCGAAGACGACGTCGCGGCCGGCCACCTCCTCGACGCCCCAGCCGACCCCGAGGGGACCGCGGACGCCGACCATCTGTCCAGGCCCGGCCTCGTGCAGGGCGTGGCTGACCGCGCCAACGTCGCGGATGGTCTGTTCGAGGAGGGACCCGGCGCGGCTCACCGAGATCGGCGCCTCCCCGACGCCGAAGGCGTACAGCATGGTGAACTGCCCGGGCCGGACCGGCGCGATCGCCGCGCCGCACGGTTCGAGAGTGAGAGTCGCCACATCGTGGGTCTCCACACGCCGGGACATCACCCGGTACGGCGTCGGCGCCATCGCGGTCACCAGGCACCTCCGGCCGGCGCGCCGTACAGGTCGAGGAGACGCATGCGGGTGTTCTGCAGCCGGTCGAGCATGACCGCGGCGAACCGGCGGGTCAGCTCGTACCCGAGCGCGGGATCGGCGGCGCACCGGACCCGTACCGCCGCGGCGTCGAACGCGATGGCGTTGACCGGCTCCGCCGCGACGGCCCCGAACCTCCATTCGTAGGGTGGGAACAGCCACGACCAGCCCAGCACCGACCCGGGTCCGAGCGACTCGATGATCAAGTCGCCGCGGGCGGGCGCATGGAGATCGAGCACGACGCGACCGGACCGGATCAGCCAGAACCGGTCCGCCGGACCGCCCTCGTCGAAGAGACGGTGACCGGCACGTAGGCCCTCGGTGCGGGCCACGGCCGCCAGCCCGTCCAGGTAGTGGGCCGGCATGCCCCGGAAGAATCCGTTGGCGGCGAGAAGAGATCCGGACGGACGCTCAGTCACGTCGTTCCTCCCGCTCCTCCCGCAGGGCGGCGACCTCCTCGGTCAGGTCGATGCCGACGGGGCACCACACGATGCAGCGGCCACATCCGACACAGCCGGAGGAGCCGAACTGGTCGTGCCAGGTGCCCAGCTTGTGCGTCAGCCACTGGCGGTAGCGGCTCTTGCCCGAGGTGCGCACGCTGCCGCCGGGCAGGTGGGAGAAGTCCAGGTCGAAGCAGGAGTCCCAGCGCTGCCAGCGTTCGGCGTGCTCGCCGGTCAGGTCGGTGACGTCCTCGACGGTCGTGCAGAAGCAGGTCGGGCAGACCATCGTGCAGTTGCCGCAGGTCAGGCAGCGGGAGGCGACGTCGTCCCAGCGGGCCGCGTCCAGGCTGCCGGCCAGCAGGTCCCGCAGCCCCTCGGGCTCGGGCATCTGGCGTCCCATGCGGTCGGCGGCCGCGGCGACCTCGGCCAGTGCCCGCTCCGTCGTGGTTTCGTCCGCCTCTTCGTGGGGGATCCGCTCCAGCATCGCCGTGCCCGCGCTGGTACCGACCTCGACGAGGAACCGTCCTTCACCGATCACCTCGGTGAGCGCGAGATCATAGCCCGCGTCGGCGCGCGGACCGGTGCCCATGGACGCGCAGAAGCAGGTCTCGCCGGGCTCGGTGCAGTTGACCGCGATGATGAACGCGCCCGTACGGCGCGCGCCGTACGCCTCGTCGGGGTGCGCGCCGCCGGTCATGACGTGGTCCAGCACACCGATCGCCCGCAGGTCGCAGGGGCGGACGCCGAGAAAGGCATACCGCGGCGGCGTGTCCTCGGCCTCCTGGATCGAGAAGCCGCCGTCTCCGGTGCGCCGGCCCTCCCACAGCTTCACCCGCGGCGGGTGCAAGAACGGTTTCCACGACTGGGGCCCCGCGGAGTGGGCGAACGCCGCGTCATCGTCGCGGCGGCGAGTCCGGTAACCGCCCGGCTCGAGTGTGACGCCCCAGCCGTAGGGGAGATCGTCAGCGGACGCGAGCTCGGCCAGGACGATCGCCCCGTCGCGATGGGTGGGGCCGATCACGGTGTAACCGTCGGCGCGCAGCGCACGGTGCAGATCGGCGAGCCCGTCCAGGATCCACGGCATGGCCATCCCCCCTGATCAGCGTGACCGGCGCGACCGGTGTCCCGAACGGGGCAAAGGTCCCGTGGCCCGAGGCCGTTCGACACTCACGACCAGGCCGCGACAGGAGGGAGTGATGCGTATGTGAACCGGGCGTGCGCGCGTGGACGCGAAGGTCATCGTGGACCGGAACGACGCCCGCGCCCTGCGGGAAGGCCGGTCAATGCTCGATGGGCACGCGCCGGGTGGTCTCCTTCTGCTCCTCGAACGGCATCGTGATGGTCACGATGCCCTTGTCGTAGGTGGCCTTGATCTCGTCTTCCCTGATGTTCTCCGGCAGCCGGACATGCCGCTCATAGGAGCCGTACCGGAACTCGGAATGGCGCCGCCCCTCCCGCGACTCCTGGCGTTCGGCACGAAGCGTCAACACGCCGCGCGACACACTGATCTCCAGATCCTTCTCCGGGTCGATGCCGGGCATCTCGGCTCGGACGACGTACCGGTCGCCCTCGACGGCGTCCTCCACCCGGATGACCTGACCGGTCTGGCCGGCCAACGGCCGCAGGGCCGCGAGCGGCATTTCGAACAGGTCGAACAGGTCAGGGAACATCCCCCTGGTCTCTCTGCGGGCCGGCACACTCATCGTCTCCTCCTCAGCTCGCCTGCCACTTCCCATTCCGCCCGATGACCGGCGCGCGGCGTAGAGGCGGTCTTCCCGACGCTGAGAGGACTTCTGTCCCAGAGGCGCGCTGCTCACGGACGGTACGACGGCGAGCTGCGTACGAACCGGTCTCCAACAGCACCACCGACCGGATGAGGCACCCGTCGCCACCCACCAACCTCTGCCCCACCCACCAACCCCAGCCCGAAGGGGGGCGTGGGGGGCGGCAGCCCCACATCGGGGAGCTCGGGGAGTCGTCCCCCCGGAAAAATGACACGGACCACCGGGGAAGCCCCCGAAGGGGGCGACCACGATGGCCCAGTCTCGCGTGGGCGAGGAGGGATTTGAACCCTCACATCCTCTCGGACACACGGACCTGAACCGTGCGCGTCTGCCGTTCCGCCACTCGCCCGTGGCGACTCAGAGATTAGCACCCCTCCCGGACTGGTCGGAACTTGATTGCTCCATGCGAACCAACGCCCGGATACGATCGTCTAGCAGTGGAGAAGGGAGGTGCACGTGGGTGTCCTACAGCGCTTCGAGCGTCGACTCGAAGGCATGGTGGAGGGTGCCTTCGCTCGGGCTTTCAAGTCGGAGCTGCAGCCAGTGGAGGTCGCCAGCGCCATCCAGCGTGAGATGGACGAGCGCGCCGCCATCGTCGCGCAGGGTCGCACGCTGGTGCCGAACGACTTCGTCGTCGAGATCTCGCATCCCGACGGTGAGCGGCTCGCGGTGTACGCCGACAGTCTGAGCCAGGAACTCTCCAATCTCGCGCGTGAGCACGCGAAGGAGCAGGGTTACTCCTTCGTAGGGCCGGTACGCGTGCGATTCGAGAACGCCGATGATCTACGCACCGGCATGTTCCGTATTCGTTCCGGCGTCATCCGCGGTTCGACGGTGGAGGGTGGTGAGATCCGCCAGCCGATGAGCGACATGCCGCCGCCGGCGCGCGGGTTCTCCGGTGGTCGGCCGCGGCTTCTCGTCAGCACCGAGGGTCAGGAGAGCCACACGTACGACCTCACCACACCGGTGACTTTGCTGGGTCGCGGCACCGATTGTGATCTTCGGCTTGTCGACCCGGGAGTTTCCCGGCACCATGCCGAGATCAGAGTCGAGGGTCCGGAGGTGGTCGCGGTCGACCTAGGGTCGACCAACGGCACTTTCGTCAACGGTCAACCGATCCGGCGCGTGACGTTGCGTGATGGCGCGCGTGTCACTCTGGGCCGTACAACCCTCGTGTTCCGTCGCGACAGGGAGTAGCTCCGACTCCGATGAACCAACTGACTTTGACCCTCATGAAGGTGGCGTTCCTGGCCGTTCTGTGGCTGTTCGTCATTGCGGCCGTGGGCGTGATCCGGGCCGACTTGTGGGGGTCCAAGGCCGCCGCGAAGGCGCTGCGGTCCCGCAAGGAGGCCCAGCCCGCCCGGCCGCCGAAGGCCGCGGCGCCCCGTTCGAGGCGCTCGGAGCCGACGAAGCTGGTCATCACTCAGGGTGCGCGGGCGGGCACGACCTTGGATCTCGCCGGTACAGAGATCGTCATGGGTCGTGGCAATGACGTCACGCTGCCTCTTGGGGACGACTACTCTTCGGGACGGCACGCTCGGCTCTTCTCACAGAACGGTCAGTGGTTCGTGGAGGATCTCGGTTCCACCAACGGCACCTTCCTCGGGCGCGCCAAGGTGAGCCGGCCGGAGCCCGTTCCCGTCGGCGTACCGATTCGTATCGGGAAAACCGTCATAGAGCTGCGCAAATGACAATCGGAATACGCTTCGCCGCACGATCGGACGTCGGCCTCCTCCGGGAGGGCAACGAGGACTCCGCGTACGCCGGTGCGCGGCTTTTGGCCGTTGCCGACGGGATGGGGGGTCACGTCGGCGGCGAGATCGCGAGTGCCGCGGCGATCGAGACCCTGAAGCCACTCGACATCGACATCCCGGCGAACGAGATCGTCGGCGTGCTCGAACAGGCCGTCCACCGCGCGAACGAGACGCTGCACAGCATCGTGGAGGGCGACCCGTCCCTGCAGGGCATGGGCACGACGCTCACCGCGATGCTCTGGAACGGCCGGCAGATGGCCCTCGTCCACATCGGCGACTCACGGGCGTACCTCCTCCGCAACGGCGAGCTGTTCCAGATCACGCACGACCATACGCTCGTGCAGTCGCTGGTCGACGAGGGCCGGATCAGCCTCGACGAGGCGGCCTCCCACCCCCAGCGTTCCCTGCTGCTGCGCGCCCTCGACGGCCGCGGCGAGGTCGAGCCCGACGTGTCGCTGCGTGAGGCGCAGCTCGGCGACCGTTACCTCCTGTGCTCCGACGGGCTGTGCTCGGTGGTGACCGCGGAGACGATCCACCACGCGCTGAGCTCGGTCGCCGAGCCGGAGCAGGCGGTGCGCCAGCTCATCGACCTGGCCAACCGCGGCGGCGGGCCGGACAACATCACCTGTGTCGTCGCCGACGTCGTGGAGCTGGAGCAGCAGCCACCCGGGCCGCCGCCGAAGCCGATCGTGGCCGGCGCGGCGCACAACGCCACCCGCACCCGCGGCGAGGCGGACAACCCGGGCGGCGGCGCCCCTGGCGGCGCGATGGCCGGTGAGTCCCCGGCCCACCGCGCCGCGGCGCTGCGCGGGGAGCCGCAGCAGTCCGGCGCGGCGGTGACCGTCGCCGACATACAGGCGGTGCCGCCGCAGGCCGACGACGCCCTGCAGCTGACCTCGATGCGCCCGCGCCGCCGGTGGCCCTGGCTGATCGGGATCGCGGTCGTGCTGGTCCTGCTGGTGGCGGGCGGGTCGTACGTCGCCTGGAGCAGCGTGCAGGGGCAGTACTACGTCGCCGCCGACAACGGCCAAGTGGTGATTTTCCAGGGCATGAACGACAAGGTCCTCGGGCAGAAGCTGTCCCACCTGAAGGAGCGTTCGGACCTCAAGGTCGCCGACCTCACCCCCGACGCCCAGTCCTCGGTGCGCAAGACCATCGACAACCTCGGCAGCCTGGCGAGCGCCCGCAAGACCATCGACAACCTGCGCGGCAAGGTCTGCCGCACCTCGGTCGCCGAGGACGGCAAGGGCGTGGTCGCCATCTGGAAGGGCCGCGGCCAGCAGGGCGAGGGCTGCGCCAACAAGGTGATCGAGACCTCCGACCCCAAGGTGCACACCAACACCCTGACCTCCAAGTCCAAGCAGGAGGTCCACAAGGGGATCACGCTGCCCGACCTGCCGCACGCGCAGGACAAGGTCCAGCAGCTGCGCGACGAGGCGTCCCAGTGCACCCGCCACCCCACCACGCTGCAGGGTTGCCCGCAGCCGGATAAACACTCATGAGCGTCATAACGACCAACGAAGCAGGCATACCAGTCGCGACGCGCCCCCGGCGCAGCGCCCAGCTCGGGATGCTCATCTTCGCGATGATCATCACGGTCGCCGGATTCGCTCAGGTCGGGCTGGCGCGTGACGGATCGCTGCCCGCCGGCATGTACGGCTACGGGATCGGCCTGGGCATCCTCGCCGCCGGTAGCTACATCGTGGTGGCGCGCTTCGCCCCGTACGCCGATCCGCTGCTGCTGCCGCTCGCGGTGTTCCTCAACGGCATCGGCCTGGCCATGATCTACCGGCTGGACCTCAACACCAGCGCGGACATGAAGGCCGCCATCGAGGCCGGCAAGAAGGTGTCCTACTTCGGCCCCTCGACCAACGCCCAGCTCGAGTGGACCGCGCTCGGCATCATCTTCTTCGCCGTCACGCTGCTCTTCCTACGCGACATCAAGATCGTGCAGCGCTACATCTACACGATCGGCGCGCTCGGCCTGTTCTTCCTGGCGCTGCCGGGCTTCCTGCCCTCCTCCATCAGCGGCGCGATGGGCGCGAAGATCTGGATCCGGATCGGCTCGATGTCGATCCAGCCGGGTGAGTTCTCCAAGCTCGCGCTGGTGGCGTTCTTCGCCGGCTACCTGGTGAACAAGCGCCAGGCGATGTCGACCGTGGGCAAGGAGTTCGGGCCGATCAAGTTGCCGCGCGCCCGTGACCTCGGCCCGATCCTGGTCATCTGGGTGATCTGCCTCGGTGTGCTGGCGCTGGAGAACGACTTCGGTACCGCGATCCTGTTCTTCGGCCTGTTCGTGAGCATGCTCTACATCGCCACCGAGCGCTTCGAGTGGGTGGGGATCGGCGCGGTGCTGCTCGCCGGCGCCTGCCTGGTGGCGCCGATGATCCCGCACGTGTCGCAGCGGATCGACACCTGGCTGGACCCCAAGCCGTACTTCGACGGCGGCTGCAAGATCAACGGTGTCATCCACAACCAGATGGCCCAGGGCTGCGCCGCCCACGGCGGCCAGTACATCGCCGACAGCGGTCAGCTCATGCGCGGCCTGTTCTCGATGGGTCAGGGCGGCGTGCTCGGCACGGGCCTGGGGCAGGGTGAGCCGTGGCGCACACCGCTGTCCTACAGCGACTTCATCTTCACGTCCTTCGGTGAGGAGCTCGGGCTCACCGGCCTCATGGTGATCCTGCTGGCGTACGCGCTGATCGTGCAGCGCGGTATGAAGGCGGCGATCGCCACCAAGGACAACTTCGCCAAGCTGTTCGCCGGCGGTGTTTCGTTCGTGTTCGCCCTGCAGGTCTTCGTGATCGTCGGCGGCGTCACGCGGCTCATCCCGCTGACCGGTCTCACCACGCCGTTCCTCGCCCAGGGAGGTTCGTCGCTCCTCGCCAACTGGATCCTGATCGCCATCTTGATCCGCATCAGTGACTCCGCACGGCGGCCGGCACCGCAGCCCATCCAGGACGAGGGAATGACCCAGGTGGTGAACACCGCGTGAACAAGCCTCTTCGCCGGGTGGCGATCGCAGCGCTGACGTTGCTCGTCATCTTGATGATCAACGTGAACTACATCCAGGGCTCGCAGGCGGACAAGCTCAAGAGCGACCCGCTGAACGCCCGGCAGTTCACCGCGCAGTGGCAGCACAACCGCGGCCCGATCACGGCGGGCGGCGTGACGCTGGCCTCCTCGAAGAAGATCAACAAGAAGGAGTACCAGCGCATCTACAAGCAGGGTGAGCTGTACTCCCCGATCACCGGCTTCATGAGCCCGTTCAACCGCACCGGCATCGAGGGCGGCTACAACGGGCTGCTCGACGGCACCGACAAGCGGCTGACCGTGCGCAACTGGTTCGACATGCTGGTCGGCAAGAAGGCCGCGGGCGCGACGGTGCAGACCTCGATCGTTCCGAAGGCGCAGCAGGCGGCCTACGACGGCATCCGTCAGGCCACCCTCAGCGGCAGGCGCGGCGCCGCGGTCGCCATCGACGTCAAGACCGGGGCCATCCTCGCGATGGCCTCCTACCCGTCGTACGACACCAACGACCTGGCCACCCACGACAGCGCCAAGGCGTCCAAGGCGTCCAACCGGCTGCAGGAGCAGAAGGGCAACCCGATGCTCAACAAGGCCATGAACGAGGTGTTCCCCCCGGGCTCCTCGTTCAAGATCATCGATTCGGCGACGGCGTTGGAGAGCGGCGGGATGACCAAGGACTCCCCGTTCGACGCCAGCGAGCTCCGGCTGCCCGAGTCGGGCACGACGCTGCACAACTCCGACGGCGACGAGACCAAGTGCAACGGCTCCCCGCCGCTTATCGCGTCCTTCGCGGCGTCCTGCAACTCCACGTTCGGCCGCCTGGCCGGCACCCTCGGCCAGAGCAAGCTCCTCGAGCAGGCCCGAAAGTTCGGCTTCGACAAGCCGGTCCAGGTCGAGCCGGGCATGGACAGCGCGAGCGCGAACTACCCGGCCAAGAAGATCGGCGGCGACGACCTCGCCCGCTCCGGCATCGGTCAGGGCGACGTGACCGCGACGCCGCTGCAGATGGCCATGGTGGCCCAGGCGGTCGCCAACAACGGCAAGGAGATGAAGCCCTACCTGGTCAAGCGGGTCACCGCACCGGACCAGTCCGAGCTGGCCACCGCGCAGGAGCAGGTGCTGGGCCAGCCGATCAGCGCGAACACCGCGAGCCAGCTGCAGGAGATGATGCGGCAGGTCGTTCTGACCGGCACCGCGGCGTCCGTGCTCGGCGGGCAGGACATCGCCGGCAAGACCGGCACCGCCGAGACCGGCAACGGCTACTACGACGACTGGTTCGTCGGCTTCGCTCCGCAGCACAACCCGAAGGTCGCCTTCGCGGTCGTCACCGAGGGCAGCGAGCAGTCCAGCGGTGCGCAGAACTCCGCGCCGACCGCGTTGAGAATCGTCCAGGCGGTGCTCTAACCCCATGACCGAGCGCAGCGAGGGAATCAGAGACGCGCCACGGCGGTCGCTCTGCCGGGTGGAGGAGGGCTCATGACCCCCCTCGTCCTCAATCATCGCTACCGCCTCGATGAACGCCTCGCCTCCGGCGGCATGGGTGAGGTCTGGAAGGCCACCGACGAGCTGCTCGGCCGCCCGGTCGCGGTCAAGCTCCTCAAGGAGATGTACTTCTCCGACGAGAGCTTCCGCGACCGGTTCCGCGCCGAGGCGCGGTTCGCCGCGTCGCTTCAGCACAGCGGCATCGCGCAGGTGTACGACTATGGCGAGCAGGACGAGCTGGCCTATCTGGTGATGGAGCTGGTCAACGGCGAGACGCTGTCGCGGATCCTGTCCGTCGAGGGCCGTCTCAGCCCGGACACCACGCTCGACATCATCGGTCAGGCGGCGCGCGCCCTGCACATCGCCCACAGCACCGGCATCATCCACCGCGACATCAAGCCGGCGAACCTCATGGTCACCGGCGACGGCGTCGTGAAGATCACCGACTTCGGCATCGCCCGGGGCGGCGGCTCGGCCACGATGACCCAGACCGGCCAGGTGATGGGGACCGCGCAGTACGTCTCGCCCGAGCAGGCGACGGGCCGCCGGATCACCCCGGCGTCCGACCTGTACTCCCTGGGCGTCGTGGCGTACGAGTGCCTGGCGGGCATGCCGCCGTTCGCCGCCGACACCCCGATCGCGCTGGCCCTCATGCACGTCCGCGAGGACCCGCCGCCGCTGCCCGCCGACGTGCCCCCGGCCGTACGCGGCCTGGTCAGCGCGATGTTGGCCAAGGAGCCCGACGACCGTCCGGCCGGCGCGCACGAGGTGGCCGAGCAGGCGCACCGGCTGCGGCTGTCGGGCGGCGGCGCCCTCGGCGCGGACGCGGGAGCCGACACCGAATTCGTACCGGCCGACGACGTGCACGTCCCCATGCAGGAGACCGCGTCCCTCGCCGAGACGCGGGCCGTGCCGGGCGAGGCCCCCAGGCGCCGCCGCACCAACCTGCTCGTCGCGGCGATCGCGTGCGCGGTGATCCTCGTGGCCACGGGGGTGTTCGCGGCGAGCGCCCTGTGGAAGAGTTCCGGCCACACTAAACTCGTGGACGGCAACCGGGTCGCACCCGCGGACAGCCCCGCGCCGACCGGGCAGTTCAGCAGTGAGCCGGACACCGTCGTCCCGTCTCAGCGGCCCGAGCCGTCCGCCCCCGCTCCTACGGACTCATACCCCTTCCCATCGCCGAGTTCCTCGACATCGGCACCGTCCACCACCCCGACCCCGACACCTAAGCCCCCAAAGCGGACGCCCACACCGCCGGTGACACCATCGTCGCCGAGTTCTCCGGACCCGACGCCGCCCAGCAGTCCCGAGGGCGCGCTAGGTTCTGAGGGCAGGGCGTAGACGACTAGGGAAAGTGCCAGATATGACTCAGCCTCGGCTACTCGGTGGCCGCTACGAACTCGATGGCGTCATCGGGCGTGGCGGTATGGCCGAGGTCTACCGAGCTCGCGACCTTCGCCTCGACCGCGTGGTGGCGATCAAGACACTTCGGTCTGACCTTGCCCGCGACCCGACGTTCCAGGCCCGGTTCCGCCGCGAGGCCCAGTCGGCGGCGTCGCTGAACCACCCGTCCGTCATCGCCGTGTACGACACCGGCGAGGACATGCTCGACGGCAACCCGGTGCCGTACATCGTGATGGAGTACGTCGAGGGCCGCACCCTGCGCGACGTCCTCCAGGAGGAGCACCGGATCGCGCCGGACCGAGCCCTGCAGATGACCGACGGCATCCTGCGCGCCCTCGACTACTCCCACCGCGGCGGCATCGTGCACCGCGACATCAAGCCCGCGAACGTCATGCTGACCACCAGCGGCGAGGTCAAGGTCATGGACTTCGGCATCGCGCGTGCGCTCGCCGACTCCGCGGCCACGATGACCGCCACCGCACAGGTCATCGGCACCGCCCAGTACCTCTCGCCGGAGCAGGCCCGCGGTGAGCGGGTCGACGCCCGCAGCGACATCTACTCCACGGGCTGCGTGCTGTACGAGCTGATGACCGGCCGTCCGCCGTTCCAGGGCGACTCCCCGGTGGCCATCGCCTACCAGCACGTACGGGAAGAACCGATCCCGCCGTCGCAGCTCGACCCGTCGATCCCGCAGTACGCCGAAGCGATCGTCTTGAAGGCGCTCACGAAGGACGCGAACTACCGCTACCAGAGCGCGGCGGAGATGCGGGCCGACATCCAGCGAGCGTCGCAGGGCATGCCCGTCGCCGCGCCGACGATGGCGATGAACGCCGGCACGCAGGTCATGCAGGGCGGCCCGCGCACGCAGGCGATGGGCCCCTCGTCGACGATGGGGTACGACCTGCCCCCGGCGCGCTACGCCGAGCCGGAGCCCGAGGAGGGCAGGGGCAAGAAGGTCGCGGTGTGGGCGCTCGTGGGCGTGCTCGCCGTCGGAGCGATCGTCGCGCTCTACATGATCTTCAGTGGCGGTGGCACCAACTCAGGCAACAGCAACCAGATCGCCATGCCGAGCGACATCGTCGGCAGCGACCAGACGAGCGCCAAGCAGGAGCTGGTCGGGCTGGGCTTCGTGTCGAGCAACATCCACGTCAAGCACAAGACCGACGACAACGCCGAGAAGAACCAGGTGCTCGACGTCGACCCCGCGCCGCAGACGAAGATCGACAAGGCGAAGCTGGTGACCACACAGGTCACCCTCACCGTCTCGCTGGGCAAGCCGAAGGTCACGGTTCCGCCGGTCAAGAACATGAGCGAGGACGACGCCAAGTCCGCGCTGGAGGGCGTCGGCCTCAAGGAGGGGTCGACCCAGACGATCTCCTCCACCACGGTGCCCAAGGGCAGCGTCGTGAAGTCGGACCCGGAATCCGGCTCCAAGGTGGAGAAGGGCACCGAGGTGACGCTGTACATCTCCAGCGGTCCGGGCAAGACGCTGGTGCCCAACGAGGTCGGCAAGTCGGTCGACGAGGCGAAGTCCGATCTGCGCAGCCACGGCTTCCGCTACTCCATCCACTACGTCGACGTTCCGGCGGGCCAGGCCGACGGCCGGGTCATGCAGCAGACGCCGAGCGAGGGCGAGACGGCCAACCGCGGCAGCACGGTCACGCTGACCGTCAGCCGGGCGCAGCAGGACGAGCCGAGTCCGCCGGGGTCCGGGATGCCGACTCCGCCGTGGGGCGGCGGCGACAACTAGGGGCGCGACGACAGGACCCCCGCACGCATCGCGTGCGGGGGTCCTGCCACGTCGGGGGACATGCGTGCCCGGGCATAAAGGGAGGGCCTCCGCCGCTCGGGGGCAACGGCGGAAGCCCTCATTGGTGGAATCAGGCTTACCATCCTTGGTGTTACACCCGCCGGGAGCATTCTTTTACCCGTCTTTTCATCGCGCACCGGCGACCTGCGGGTCTCACAGAGCGTGCACGATCCAATTCGCGAAAAGATCGTGACCGGCCGCGCTGAGCACCGACTCGGGGTGGAACTGGACCCCCTCCACCGGCGCGCTCCGGTGGCGGATCCCCATGATCACGCCGTCGAGCGTACGGGCGCTGACGACGAGGTCGTCCGGCACGGTCGCGGGGTCCAGCGCCAGCGAGTGGTAACGCGTGACGGTCAGCGGATCCGGCAGCCCACGGAACACCCCGGCCCCGTCGTGGTGGACGTCGCTGGTGTAGCCGTGCACGAGCTCCGGCGCGCGCCGTACCGTACCGCCGTTGACCGTGGCGATCACCTGGTGGCCGAGGCAGACGCCGAGCACGGGGCGCCGGGCCTCCGCGGCGATGTCCAGGCAGACCCCGGTGTCCTCCGGGCGTCCGGGGCCGGGGCTGAGCAGCACGCCGTCGAAGGCCTCGACGTCGCCGGGCGCCACCTCGGACCGGTCGTGTACGACGCAGTCGGCGCCCAGCTCGCGCAGGTAGGACACGATCGTGTGGACGAAGCTGTCCTGGTTGTCCACGACGAGCACCCGGCGTGCGGCGGACATCACGGACCCGGGCTCGCCGGAGCCGAGGCGCCACCCCCGACCGTGCCGTGGTCGAACTGGAGTTTCGGCTCGACCCAGGGAAAGACGAAGTACCACAGCAGTACGCCGACGACGACCAGCGCGGCCAGGACGAGGCCGGTCCGCTGGAGCCGGTCGCCGGGCAGGTGCCGCCAGATCCAGGCGTACATCTCAGGAACTCGCCTCCTTCACCCGCGGCTTCGACGAGACGAGCCGGCCGAAGATGATGAGCCGCTGGGCCGCGGAGTACTTCGGGTTGCAGGTGGTCAGCGTGATGAGCCGCTTGGTCGGGTTGGCCTTCGGGTGCTCGGGCACCGGCGCGGCCACGGAGATGTCGCTGGGCCGCACGACCTTGGTCGAGGTGACCTCGTAGACGTACTGGCCGGCGCGGGTGTCGATGAGGATCTTGTCACCGGCGTGCAGCTCACCGAGCTTGTTGAAGGGCGCGAGGTAGGTCGTGCGGTGGCCGGAGACCACGAAGTTGCCGACCTGGCCCGGCATCGCGGTGCCGGGGTAGTGGCCGGGACCCTTGCGCAGGTCGGCGACCGAGACGCCCTCGACGATGACGTAGTGGAAGCTCTTGCCGAGGCGCGGGATGCGGATGAGCGCGAGGCCGTGCCCGAGGCGTACGCGCTCGGTGGTGACCTTGCCGGCGCCGGCCCCGGCGTTCCACGAGCGGGTGAGCTCGTCGCCCAGCTTGTTCTGCTCCGCCTGGGTGTAGGCGCCGGTGCCCCACAGCTCGTACGCGACGAAGAGCAGCACCACGAGGCCGGCCGTGATGCACAGCTCGCCGATGCTACGGATGAGTATCCGCACCGTCGGTCTCCGTGGCGTATTTCGGCGTCGCGTTGCCGCTGTAGGCGGGCAACGTCGTCTTCTGGAGGGTCTTCACCGTGTACCCGAGTCCGTATTCGTCGACGTACTGTCGGTAGATCTGTATCTCCGGCGAGGCGTCGAGTGCCGCGCGCAACCGCTCGGGGACGCCGGTGGCGGTGATGCGGAAGGGCGGCGAGTAGACGACTCCCTGCAGGATGAGCGTATTGCCTACGCAGCGGACGGCGCTGGTGGAGATCAGCCGTTGGTCCATTATTTGCATGGCCGTGGCGCCGCCGGCCCACAGCGCGTTGACCACGGCCTGTACGTCCTGCTGGTGGACGACGAGATCGTCGGGGCTCGGGTCGCCGGGCACCCGGCGGTCGTGCGGAGCGTCGTTCAGCGACACGCGGACGGCCCGTCCGCTCACGGGAGTGAACCCCGACAGCGCGGCGAGCCGGTCGGCCTCCTGCTGCGCGGTGCGCACACCGGCGTCGCGCCGCCCGGCCTCCCGGCCGAGCTGGTCGACCTGCCGGTGGAGACGCCGGTAGGTGCCCTGGGCCCGCTGGTAGCCGCGCTGCTCCTGGGCGATCAGCTCGGTGACGCGCGTACGGTCGCCGCCGCGAAGATCGGTGCCGTGCGCCGTGCTGGCGCTGGCGGCGAAGAGAGTGCCGGCGAAAAGCGTGAGGGCCGGAATGGCATGACGCCAGGTCAGAGCCCTAGACCGGGGTTTTACTCCCATCGGTGTCCCCCACTGCCACTGTTATGGTCGTACGCTGCTCACCAGCGACTACGCTAACCGACAAACTGACCCATGCGCGGGTCGGCATCAGGCCATGCCCGCCCCGAGGAGAGACCCACCGTGCCCAAGTCGAAGGTACGCAAGAAGGCCGTCTACACTCCGCCGCAGCGCTCCCAGAAGGTCGCCGTCAGCCCGCGGTGGCTGGTGCCGACCATGGTGGGCTGCTGGCTGCTGGGCCTGGCCTGGATCGCCGTCTACTACATCACGGCGAGCGTCAGCGCGACTATTCCGGTCATCACCTCGCTCAGCAACTGGAACCTGCTGATCGGCTTCGGGGTGATCGTCATCGGCGTGATCCTCTCAACGCGCTGGCGTTGACAGGTTCTCCACAGCGTTATCCACAGGTCCGCTGAGACGGAGCGGGGTAGTGGCCGGCGTGCGGGCCGCTGCCCCTGGGGGCGCATCGGATCGTGCGGGATATCTCGCCGATCTCCCTGCGGCCAGGACAAAGCATCGCTATGCTCGACAACACACGCGCGCTGACCCCCATATTCGGCGACGGCGCACGGCGCAACGAGGCGCCCGCAGATCGTGTACCCCGCCAGAGCGAAAGCCAGAAGTTCCCCAGCAGCACCGCTGCCACCCAACAAGGGTTTTCCACATGCTGTGGATGACCCTGTGGATGAGGCCTGCCTTCGCGCCCCGCCTTCCCTGACCCTGAAACCGAGAAGGCCCCGACCGAACCGGCGGGGCCTTCGTCGTTCGTGCGTCAGGCGGTCAACGCGGTGGTCTGGACGACGGTCAGGACGACCAGGACCGCCGCGACGATCGCGGACGCCGCCACCTGGACGGCCTGCTGCCGCCCCCGGGGTGCGTACGCGAACGCCGCGGCCAGCACCGCACCGGTGATCAGCCCGCCGACGTGCCCTTCCCAGGAGATGTCCGAGACGGTGAACGTCAGCATCAGGTTGATCACGATGAGGAAGACGATGCCCCTGGTGTCCACCCCCAAGCGGCGTCCGACCACGAAGAACGCCGCGAACAGGCCGAAGATGGCGCCCGAGGCGCCCAGTGCGGGCTGACTCGGGTCGACCAGGAAGAGCAGGACGTTGCCGCCCAGTGCCGACAGCAGGTAGAGCACTGAGAAGCGCAGCCGGCCGAGCACCTGCTCCAGCTGCGGCCCCAGTACCCACAGCGCCCACATGTTGAACAGGATGTGGGTGATGCCGAAAGTGCCCTGGCTAAGCGGGACGTGCAAGAACGCCGCGGTGATCAGGCGGTACCACTCGCCCTCGGCGACGCCGTAGCCCGGAACGACCTGGCCGAACTGCTTCCACACGCCCAGCATCTCGAACCGGCCGACGAAGCTCGGTGAGGTCAGCTCACCGACGTAGGCGATGATGTTGATCGCGATCAGCGTCAGGGTCACGGTCGGCCGGGTGGCGACACGCCCGCCGAAGACCGTACGCGCCTGGCGCACCGTACGGTTGCCGTCCCGCACGCATTCCGGGCACTGGTGGCCTACAGCGGCGTCGCGCATGCAGTCCGGGCATATCGGACGTTCGCAGCGCGTGCAGCTGACGTACGTCTCCCGGCCCGGGTGCCGGTAGCACGTCGGAACCTGCGGAGCCTGAGGAGCGTGCGGCGTGTCGCTGCTCATCGTCGTCTTCCTCTGCGTCTATCGGTACCTGTCTAACGACGGTCGATGGTCACCGATTCCACAACGACGTCCTTGACGGGCCGGTCGCTGCGGTCGGTCTCGGTCTTGGCGATCGCGTCGACGACGTCGGCGCCCTCGATCACCTCACCGAAGATCGTGTGCCGGCCGTTCAGGTGCGGCGTCGGCACGACGGTGATGAAGAACTGCGAGCCGTTGGTGCCCGGCCCCGCGTTGGCCATCGCGAGCAGGTGCGGGCGGTCGAAGCGCAGGTCCGCGTGGACCTCGTCTTCGAACTCATAGCCCGGGCCGCCCCGGCCGTTGCCCAGCGGGTCGCCGCCCTGGAGCATGAACTTGTCGATCACGCGGTGGAAGATCGTGCCGTTGTACAGCGGGTCGCTCGTGCGCCGGCCCGTGCGCGGGTCGGTCCACTCGATCGTGCCCTCGGCCAGACCCACGAAGTTCTGCACCGTCTTGGGCGCGCGGTCGGGGAAGAGACGCAGCACGATGGTGCCCATCGTCGTGCGCAGCGTCGCGGTGAGGTCTTCAGCCACGAAGACTCCTTCTCGTATCGAATCCGATGTTCACAGGGACACAGGTGCCTGTACCCCCACGTGAACGCATCCTGTCAGATCGGCGATTGACATCGCTTGTCGTGGGAACAGAGTCCGACGAGACCGCATATGACGGAGGGCAGCATGTCCCTACGAAAGAAGATGCCGCAGGTGAACATCGACAGCGCGCGTCTGCAGGACGTTCAGGAGAGGGTTGCCGAGGGTGCCCGTCAGGCGGCGCAGCGGGTGGGCCCCACCACTCGTCAGGGGCAGAAGATGGCCGCGAAGCAGATGAAGAACGCGCGTCATTGGAGTGCGCCACGCATCGACCAGGCCGGGCACTACATCGAGCAGGAGGTCGGGCCGCGTGTCGGCGCGCTCCTGCACCGTACGGCCGACCGGGTCGAGCCGGGTACTCCGAAGCGTCGCCGTGGCATCGCCGCGGCTCTCCTCGTCGTCGGGGGTGCCGTGGGTGCCGCCGGCGCGATCGCGACACGCCGCGCGACGTCGCGGCCGGGCGAGGAGACGACCTCCCCCGAGCACCTCTCGTCGGCGTCGGACAACTCCGACTCCGACCGTGCGCACAGCAACAGCTGATCGCGGACCTCACCGTCGAGGGGCCCGGCCAGACACACTGGCCGGGCCCCTCGACGTTCCGGAACCGCCCTGTACCGTCTGTCCCATGTCGCTTAGATCCTCGCTCAGTGCCGCGAGCCGCAGGGTCATCGCGGTGGTGCTGCACCGGGTCTGGGAGTGGCTGCGCGCCCACGCCGAGATCTCACCGAGCACGCCGGCCGGCCGGCGGTTCGGCTATCTCGGCGAAGGCGCGTGCATCGGCTTCCCCACCGGCGCGATCTACGGCGAGCCGTGGATCCGCATCGGCGACCACACCCTCATCGGCGTGCACGTCACGCTCTCGGCCGGGTTCGTGCCCGGCCTCGACCTCGGGCCGGACCCGATCGTGACGATCGGGAAGGCCTGCTCCATCGGCCGGGGCAGCCACATCGTCGGGCACAAGTCGATCGAGATCGGCGACGACGTCTTCACCGGCCCGTACGTCTACATCACCGACCAGAACCACGGCTACACCGACCCCGACACCCCCATCGGACGGCAGTGGCCGGTCAACGACGCCGTCGTCATCGGCTCCGGCTGCTGGCTCGGCACCGGCGCGATCATCCTGCCGGGCACCCGCCTGGGCCGGAACGTCGTGGTGGCCGGAGGCGCCGTCGTCCGCGGCGAGTTCCCCGACCACAGCGTGATCGCCGGTGTGCCGGCGAAGGTCGTCCGCAGCTACGACCCGGAGGCCGGCTGGCTCCCCCCGCAGCCGGAGGTGCCCCTGGACGAGGAGACTCTCGCCCAGATCGCCGAGCTGACCGGCGACCGGAAGCCGGCGCAGGTCCCCGAGCCCGGCGAACGCGCGAGCTGAGCGGGGACCCGCCGCCGGCGCTCACCGGTCGAAGGCGTCGAACGGGTAGCCGTCCCACAATGCGCGTTCGGCGCCGCGCGGGTCCTCGGCGGTCCCCGGCCGGAGGTTCCACATCATCGTGGTGCGCCGGGGCACCTGGTAGGCGGGCCACGAGGGCCGCGCGACGGTACGGCGGGCGTTCGGGTCGCCGGTGCGGGCGAAGGACGTCCAGGCGTCGACCATCTGGTCCGACAGGCGGGTCAGCCGGGCCCGGCCCGTCTTCAGCGCCTCGGCGCCGCCCTCGATCCCGGTGAAGCGGAGCGTGCCGAACACGAACGGCAGCTCGATCGTGTGCACCGCGCCCACGCCCTTCGGGGGACGCCAGTCGAACTCGTACACGTAGGTCGGCCGCCACCGGCTCTGCGCCTCCGCGAGCCGGGTCGCCGGCACCCGGAGACCCTGGTCGGTGAACATCGCCAGTGCCGCGTCCCGCGCCGTACGTCCCTTACGGTAGACCGCGGTCATCCGCGGGCGGCGCGCGGCGAGCTCGGGCGGGAAGAAGCCGTCGTACTCGGCGGCGAGCCGGTCCAGCCCCTGCGGATCGTACTGGCCGAAGAAGTTCATCTCGTCCTTGTTCGTGCCGATGAGCAGGTCGACGCCGCGCGCGTTGCCGGCCGCCACGCGCCTGGTCACCGAGCCACGGACCAGCGTGCCGTCGACGTACGGACCGAAGTACAGCGCGCCACCGGCGGAGCCGGGCAGGGACGCGGCCGCCTTGTTCCCCAGGTCGATCAGCTCCGTGGTGGACATCGCCTTGAGCCGGGCGATGCTCCTGACCGGGAACGATGCGGCCAGCTTGCGCTCCATCGCCGCGGAGTGCACCAGCGACCCGTTGCCGCTCTCCAGGATGACGCGGCGGACCAGCCGTTCGGGGTGGTCGGTGGCGAGCATCGCGCTGAGCGAGAACGCCCCCTCCGACTCGCCGACGGCCGTGACCTGGGACGGGTCGCCGCCGAAGTCGGCGATGTGCTGCCGCACCCAGGTCAGCGCCGCGATCTGGTCGCGCAGCCCGTTGTTCCCCGACCCCCGGTAGGACGGGTCCACGCCGCCGAGCTCGGTCCAGCCGAACACGCCGAGGCGGTAGTTCAGGGAGACCACCACGGCGTCTCCGTTCGTGGCGAGTCTCGTCCCGTCATAGCGGGGTTCGTCGGCGGTGCCGAAGCGCGCGGCACCGCCGTGGATGAACACGATCACGGGACGCTTGGCGCGGTCGGGGCGCGGCGTCCAGACGTTGAGGTAGAGGCAGTCCTCGTCGGCGTAGATCTGCCGCTGGTCGGGATAGTCCTCCGACATCTCGTCGCGCTCCTGCGGGCACACGCGCGTGTCGTCGTCGGCCGTCAGCGTCTCGTGCCAGGGTCGTACGGGCTGGGGCGGGCGGAACCTGCGGTCGCCGACCGGCGGCGCGGCGTACGGGATGCCGCGGAAGGCGCAGATCCCGGCCCGCGCGGTGCCGGCGACGAGGCCGAGCGAGGTCCTGGTCGTGCAGCCCGGACGCGGGTGCGCCGAGGCGGACGGCGCGCCGCAGGCCGCCGCCGCGACGAGCGCGGCCGCGAACCCGGCGATCCGGATACGGCGGAACATGAGGTCTCCTCTCGTGTCGACCGCACCGAGCCAACGCGAGACGACCGCTCCGGCGGATCGCCGGTACGGGTGAACCCGGGGCCACCCGTACGGGTGAGGTCAGTCCGTGCCCGCGACGACCAGGCCGGACTCGTAGGCGAACACCACGGCCTGCGCCCGGTCGCGCAGGTGCAGCTTGGTCAGCACGTTGCTCACGTGCGTCTTCACGGTGTGCTCGCTGACGACGAGCTCGGCGGCGATCTCGCTGTTGGACCGGCCGCGGGCGAGCCCCCGCAGGGTGTCGAGCTCGCGGTCGGTCAGCTCGGCGAGGCGTCTCCGGAGAGCGGGACGCGGGCTGCCGCGGCGGACGACGTCCTCGATCAGCCGCCGGGTGACCGACGGCGCGAGCAGCGACTCGCCCGCGGCGACGAGTCGCACCGCGCGGACGAGGTCGTCGCGCCGGACGTCCTTGAGCAGGAAGCCGCTGGCACCGGCCCGCAGGGCGTCATAGACGTGGTCGTCGACGTCGTACATGGTCAGGACCAGCACCTTCGCCGACGTGCGCCGGCAGATCTCGGCCGTGGCCGCGACCCCGTCGACGTTCGGCATCCGGATGTCCATGAGCACGAGGTCGGGCGCCAGCTCGACCGCCTTGGCGATCGCCTCGGCGCCGTCGGCGGCCTCACCGACCACCGAGATGTCCTCGTGGGCGTTCAAGATCATGGCGAAACCGCCGCGGAACAGGTCCTGGTCGTCGGCGACGAGCACACGCATGTCCGGTTATCCGATCGGCAGGGTGGCGGTGACGGTGAAACCGCGCGGGTCGATGACGAGTGTGCCTCCGCAGGCGCCCGCGCGTTCGCGCATGCCGACGATGCCGTGGCCCTCGCGTACGTCGGGCGTGCCCCCGCCGTCGTCGGCGACCTCGATCGTCAGGGCCCGGTCCGACCAGGCGAGGCACAGCCGCACCGAGCGGGCGGCCGCGTGGCGCAGCGTGTTGGTCAGGCACTCCTGGATGATCCGGTACGCCGCGACGTCGACGGCCGCCGGGATCGGCCGCCGCGTCCCGCGCTCTTGGAGGTGGACCTCGATCCCGGCCCGGCGGGCGCGGTCGAGCAGGCCGGGCGCCGCGCCGAGGCCCGGCTGCGGCTCGCGTTCGGCCGTGCCCCGCAGCGCGCCGAGGATCTGGCGGAGCTGGCCGATCGCCTCCCGCCCGGTGTCGGCGATCGCCTCGAAGGCCGCTTCGGCTCGTGCCGGGTCGGAGCGCACGACCAGCGGTCCTGCCTCGGCCTGCACCACCATGAGCCCGACGGAGTGGGTGACGATGTCGTGCATGTCGCGGGCGATCCGCGTGCGTTCTTCGGCGACGGCGACGGCGCGCTCCTCCTCCAGCCTCCGCGCGCGTTCGTCCATGGCCTCGCGCTGCGCGCGGTGGGCCCGGGCGCCCACGCCCAGGGCGTACGCGGCGACGTAGGAGGTGATGACGTAGCCGAAGGTGTCGAAGCTCTCGTGCGGCAGGGCCAGGGAGAAGACCACCCCCGCCACCAGCACCACGCTGCCGGCCGCACGCCAGACCGGCTTGGCCAGTTCGGCGAACGTGTAGGTCCACACCAGCGGCCCGTACGGCATCAGCCACGGCAGCTGGTGCACGAGGCTCTGGTGCGCGAGCGCGAGCACGGTGACCGCGCCGCCCGTCACCAGGCCCACGGGGATGAGGAGCGTGCGGCGCCAGGTCACCGGCACCGACCCCAGGACGGAGAGCGCCACCACCCACCACGGCTGCACGTACGGCACGAACGCGGGCACGACCATCGCGACGGTGACGACGGCACCGACCGCGAGGTCCACGCGCGGCACTCGCAGAGACTTCACGGCCGCCCTTCCGGCTCGGGGACCGTCCAGCGTACGGCCGGGTTCCGGCCACCGCCTCCCTCGCGCGGCCCGGTCACCGCTCACTCTCCAGGCGGAGGCGTATCAGCGGCGTGTCAGCGCCCGTGCCCGCGATGTCCGCGTCGCGTCAGCCGCCCGGCGCACCGTGGGTCACGCACGAGACGAACTAGCGGAAGACTCGGCATGGAACACGTGATACGGGCCGAAGGCCTGAAGAAACGCTTCGGAGAGACCCAGGCGCTGGCCGGCGTCGACATCCTCGCGCGCCGCGGGACCGTGCTCGGCGTGCTGGGGCCGAACGGTGCCGGCAAGACCACCGCCGTACGGACGCTGGCCACCCTGATCAAGCCGGATGAGGGGAGAGCCGAGGTCTGCGGCTTCGACGTCGTCAAGGACGCCGCGCAGGTGCGTCGGCTGATCAGCCTGACCGGCCAGTACGCCTCGGTCGACGAGGAGCTGACCGGCGTGGAGAACCTCATCATGATCGCCCGGCTCGTCGGCCACGGCCGTGGCGAGTCGCGGCGGCGGGCACGGGACCTGCTCGACCGGTTCAGCCTGTCCGAGGCGGGCGACCGGGCCGCCAAGACCTACTCCGGCGGCATGCGGCGTCGGCTCGACCTCGCGGCCGGGCTCGTCAACGATCCGCAGGTGATCTACCTGGACGAGCCGACCACCGGCTTGGACCCGCGGGCGCGCAACGCCGTCTGGGACACCGTGCGGCAACTGGTGCGCGACGGCGCCACCGTACTGCTCACCACACAGCAGCTGGACGAGGCCGAGGCGCTCGCCGACCGGATCGTGGTCTTCGACCACGGCCGGGTGGTCGCCGACGGCACCTCCGAGGAGCTGAAGGAGAAGGTCGGCGGCCAGACTCTCGCCGTACGGGCGCGGGACCGGGCGCGCATGCCGGAGATCGTCGGCGTCGTCGCCCGGGTCACGGGCGCGCGGCCCGAGACCGATGAGGACACCGGCCTGGTCACCGCGCCGCTGGACGACCCGGCGGCGCTGACGGCGGTGGTGCGCGGCCTCGACGAGGCCGGCGTCGTCGCGTCCGACCTGGCATTGCGCCGGCCCAGCCTGGACGAGGTCTTCCTCAGCCTGACCGGCCACCACGCCGAACCCGAAGGAGACGACGAATGACCGCGATCACCGCCGGCAAGAGGATCGGCCCGTCACGGACGCTGGGCAACGGGCTGACGCTCGCCTGGCGCAACGTCACGCAGCTCAAGCACTCGCCGGAGAAGCTCATCGACGTCACGCTGATGCCGGTGGTGTTCCTCCTGCTGTTCCTATACGTCTTCGGCGGTGTGGTCGCGGGCAGCACCCACGCGTACCTGCAGCAGCTGCTGCCCGGCCTGGTCGCGCAGATGGGGATGTTCGCCTCGATGGGCCTGGGCACGTCGTTGTGCGAGGACATCCGCAAGGGGGTGTTCGACCGGTTCCGCAGCCTGCCGATCGCCCGGTCCGCGCCGCTCATCGGCGCGGTGATCGGCGACGCGGTCCGGTTCTGTGTGTCGATGGTGGTGCTGACGGCGTTCGGATCGCTGCTCGGGTTCCGCTTCCACACGAACCCGCTGTCGGTGCTCGCGGCGTTCGGCCTGGCCTACGCGTTGTACTTCGCGGTCTGCTGGGTCTCGGTGCTGGTCGGACTGGTGGCGCCGTCACCGGAGACCGTGCAGGGCCTCGGGTTCATCTGGGCGATGCCGCTGACCTTCGGCAGCAGCGTCCTGCTGGCCGACACCGGGACGATGCCCGGCTGGCTTCAGGCATGGGTGAAGGTCAACCCGGTGACCCACCTGGCGGACGCGACGCGCGCGCTGATGGTCGGCGGACCGGTCGGCGACCACGCCTGGTACACGCTCGCGTGGGCGGCCGGGATGGTGATCGCGACCTTCCCCGTCGCCGTATGGATGTACGGCCGGAAGGTCTAAAGAAGGGCGATGGCCTGGTCGCGGGTGGTCTCGCGGCCACGGGCGTACGCCTCGTCGAAGGCCGTCCGGCCGAGTGCGGCGAGGGCCGCGGTCGTGGCGCGTTCGATCTCCAGGTTCCACGGGTCGGGTTCGCCCTGGAGGGTGTGCGCGGCGCCGAGCAGTTCGGCGGCGCGCACGTGCTCGCCCCGGCAGGCGGCCAGCGCCGCCAGCCCCTGCACGAGCGAGCCGATGAGGCGGTCGATCGGCATGAGGGCGATCTCGTTGATCGCCCGCATCGCCCGGTCGTGCCATCGCGCCGCGGCGGCGAGGTCGCCCTCCTGCTCGGCGAGGCTGCCGCGCTTGCTGAAGACCATCGCCGCGGTGGTGCCGAAGTCCAGCCGCGCCGCTCTGCTCTCGATGAGGGCGATCGCACGGTCGATGAGTTCGCGCGCCCGCTCCAGATCGTTCTCCCACCGGGCGAGTTCGCCGAGCAACAGCCATCCCCGGGCCGCGTCGGCGTGCTCGGCGATCCGCTCGGCGTTCCGCGCGCCGGCCTCCAGGTCGACGCGCGCCCCCGCGAAGTCGCCCGCGATGGCGCGTGCCCGGCCGAGCTGGATCCGGAGGGTCGCGGCCTGGTCGGGGCTGATGCCGGAGACGGTGTAGCCGTAGGCCTCCTCCAGCGCGCGGATCGCCTCCTCGGGCCGGCCGCGTACGAGACGCACCTCCGCGATGCCCGACAGCGCGCTGACGAGCCCCCAGCGGTCACCGATCTCCCGGAACCCCGCCTGTGCCTCGGCCGCGGCGCGGGCCGACCGGTCGATGTCGCCTCCACTCCCGGTCAGGAACGCGATGAACACATGGCGAGCCGCCCTCGTCCACGGATCGTGATGGTCACCGATGAGGTCGAGTTCGTGCAGGGCGAGGTCGATGTCGCCGGAGAAGATCGCGGCGAGGGGACGGACCATGGCCAGGATCGGATGCGTGGAGGGCTCCGCACGCAGCGCGACGATCTTCTCCATCTGCTCGCGCAGGCTCTCCGGATCGGGGCCGCCCTCCCGGGACATCTCCTGGACCAGCGCCGCCGTGAAGCCGCAGATGGTGTACGCGTCCTCGGCACCCGGCGGCGGGTCGCCGTCGACGAGGCTCCAGACCTCGACCGCCCACTGCCCGGCCTCGGCCTCGTAGTCGCACAGGATCCAGAACCACGCCAGCGCCCCGATGAGGCGTACGGCGGTCTCCACGTCGCGGGTCTCGATCGCGTGGCGCAGCGCGTTGTTGCAGTTGTCGCGCTCGGTGTTCAGCCGGTCGAGCCAGCGCAGCTGGTCGCGTCCGCGCAGCTCCGGCTCGGCCCGCTCGGCGAGGCGGAGAAAGTACGCGGCGTGGGCGTCGCGCAGGCGCTCGTCCTCTCCGGCCTCGGTCAGCCGCTCGGCCGCGTACGCTCGCACGGTCTCCAGCAGCCGGTAGCGCACGTCGCTCTCGCCCGTGGCCATGACCAGCGACTTGTCGACCAGCGAGGCGATCAGGTCGATGACGTCCTCGCCGAGCACCTCCTCGGCGCTCTCCACCGTCGCACCGCCGTCGAACACCGACAGGCGGCGCAGCACCCGGCGCTCGGCGTCGTCGAGCAGGTCCCAGCTCCAGTCGACGACCGCGCGCAGCGTCTGGTGGCGGGGCAGGGCGGTGCGGCTGCCGACGTTGAGCAGCCGGAACCGGTCAACGAGCCGGTCGGCGACCTGCACCGGCGTGAGCGCGCGCAGCCGCGCGGCGGCCAGCTCGATCGCGAGCGGCGCGCCGTCCAGCGCCCGGCAGATGCGGACGACCGGCTCGACCGTGGCCGCGTCCAGCGCGAACCCCGGGCGTACCGCGCTGGCCCGGTCGATGAACAGCCGCACCGCGTCGTACGCCTGGGCGTCGTGCGCACCGGCGTCCTCGGGGGGCAGCGCCAGCGAGGGCACCGGGCACAGCGCCTCGCCGGTGATGCCGAGCGGCTCGCGGCTGGTGGCGAGGATCCGTACGCCCGGCGCGGCGGACAGCAGCCGATCGGCCAGCGTCGCGACCGCGTCGAGCAGGTGCTCGCAGTTGTCCAGCACGAGGACCAGCCGCTTGGTGGCCAGCGCGTCGGCGAGCCGGTCGAGCGGGTGGGTGATCTCCCGGGCCTCCAGCAGACGGACCGTCTCGGGGATGCCGATGGCGACGAGCACGGCCTGCGGCACGTCGAGCGCTCCGCGTACGGGCGCCAGCGGCACGAACCACACGCCGTCGGGCGACGTGGCCGCCATCCGGCCCGCCGCCTCGCCCGCGAGCCGGGTCTTGCCGGTACCGCCCGGGCCGGTGAGCGTGACGAGCCGGTGGGTGATGAGCAGCTCGCCGATCCGTTCGATCTCCTCGGTACGGCCGACGAAGCTGGTGAGCCGGGCGGGCAGGTTGGTCCGCCGCTCCGGCTCGCGCGTGGGCGGGGGCGCCGCCGGGCGCGCCGCCGGCGCGCCGCGCAGGATCGACAGGTGCACCGCGGCCAGCTCCGGTGAGGGGTCCACGCCGAGGCCGTCGGCGAGGGCATGGCGAGCGTCCTCATAGACGGTGAGGGCGTCGGCCTGGCGGCCCGCGGCGTACAGCGCCCGCATGAGCTGCCCGCGCAGCCGCTCACGCAGCGGGTGGAGCGTGGTGAGCTCCTCGAGCTCGGGCACGAGGCGCGCGGCGTGGCCGAGCGCGATGTCGGCCTCGAACCGCTCCTCGGCGGCCTCGACACGCAGTTCTTCCAGCCGGGCGATCGGCGCGGCGGCGAAGGCAGCCCTGGAGACGTCGGCGAGCGCGGGCCCGCGCCACAGGCCGAGCGCGCGGCGCAGCTCCTCGGCCCGCGTGGCCGGATCGTCCGTCGCGAGGGCGGTGGCCACCAGGCGTTCGAACACGACCGCGTCCACCTGGTCCGGCGCGACGCTGAGGCGGTAGCCGCCCGGCCGTGACTCGACGGTGTCGTGGCCGATCACGCCGCGCAGGCGGGAGACCAGTGCCTGGAGCGCGTTGGCGGCGGCGGCCGGAGGCGCGTCGCCCCACAGGTCGTCGATCAGCCGGTCGGCCGGCACGGTGCGCCCGGCGTCGACGGCCAGCCGCATCAGCAGGGCGCGCAGCCGCGGGCCACTGACCTCGATGGGCCGCGCGGCCTCGTCCCGCACGTCCAGCGGGCCCAGGATGCCGATGCGCACGTCGCCCATTGTCGCAACCAATCGCCCCGTGGCGGGTCATGCCACTCTTACCGCCGCGATGCCGCCCGAACCGCCGGACCGGCCGGGCGGCGGACGGGGCGAGGCCGGGGCCGGATGTCCTCTGTGCTTGGGTTGCATGGTGATCGTCACCGATGTCCTGATTCTGCTTGGTGTGGGGATCGTCGCCGGAGTCGTCAGCACGGTGGTCAGCCTCGCGTCGATCGTCTCCTATCCGGCGCTGCTGGCCCTCGGCATCCCGCCGCTGAGCGCGAACGTGACGAACACCGTCGCCCTGCTCTTCACCGCGGTCGGGGCCGCGGCCGGTTCGCAGCGGGAGCTGGCCGGTCAGTCCGGCCGGGTCGTACGCATCGGCGCGCTGACCGCGCTCGGCGGCGCCACCGGGGCGGCGCTGCTGCTCCTCACACCGGCCGGCGCGTTCGAGTACGTCGCGCCGGTGCTGGTCGCGGCGGCCTGCCTCGTGCTGCTCGCGCAGCGGCGCATCACCGCCGTCGCGACCGCCGTGGGGGGCGAGCACAGCGCGCCGCTGCGGTTCGCGGTGTTCGCCGTGTCGATCTACACCGGCTACTTCGGCGCGGCCGGCGGCATCTTGATGCTCGCGGTGCTCGGCGCGATGCTCGAACTCCCGCTGATCCGGGTCAACGCGGTCAAGAACGTCGTGGCCGGGCTGAGCAACGGGGTCGCCGCGCTGGGCTTCGCCGCCTTCGGCCCGGTGCGGTGGGTCGCCGTGCTGCCGCTGGCGGCCGGCTTCCTGGCCGGCGGCTGGCTCGGCCCCTCCCTCGTACGCCGGCTCCCGGGCGAGGCGCTGCGGGTGGTCGTGGTGGTCTGCGGCCTGGCGGTCGCGGTCAAGCTCGGCTACGACGCCTACCGCTGACCGGTGAGTCTCGGCAGGGGATGACCACCGCCCGATCAGGCGCCGCGGGCGTGCGGCGGGGCCACCTGCCGCCAGGACTGGACGAGGTCGAGGAGTTCGCCGGCCACACGCGGGGCGACGGCGATCGTGGCGGTCGAGGCGGCGGTGTGGTCGGAGCCGTCCAGGTCGATCACGACGGCGCCGGCCTCACGGGCGATGACGACGCCGGCCGCGGTGTCCCAGGGGTTGTTCGACAGGGCGACGCACGCGTCGAGCTTGCCCTCCGCGACCCACGCGAGGTCGATGGCGGCCGAGCCGAGCATGCGCACGCGCTGGACCCGGCCGGCCAGCCGCTCGGTGAGCGCGAGGCGCAGGGCGTTCTGCTCTTCGGCGCCCGCGCCGACGGCGTAGTCGCCGATCGCCACGATCGCCTCGCGGAGGCCGCCCGTACGGCTCGCGGAGATCCGCCGGTCGCCCTCGTAGGCGCCGGCGTGCTCCACCGCCCAGTAGCGCGCGCCGAGGAACGGCAGGTCGATCACGCCCAGCACCGGGCGGTCACCGCGCAGCAGGCCCAGGGAGACGCCGGTCAGCGGCATGCCGTGCACGAAGTTGGCGGTGCCGTCGATCGGGTCGAGCGCCCACAGCAGATCGCCGTCGTAGCGTCCGGTGACTCCCTCCTCCTCGCCGAGGACGGCCACCTCGGGCGTGCGGAGCCGCAGACGGGCACGGACGGCGCGTTCGACCGCGAAGTCCAGCTCGCTCGCCATGTCGCGGTCGCCCTTGGCGGTGAGCGTGCCGGGCCGCCGCGACCGGATGAGGTCGCCGGCGAGGGCGACCGCCTCCAGAGCGACGGGCACCAGCGCTCCGGGGGACGCCGTCATACCGGCCGACTCCGTTCCCATAACTCGGTATAAATCCGCTCAAATGTGTTGTAAAGGCCCGGCTGTTCGGACGACCTGCGCAGCAGGAAGGTCGGCGAGTCGACGCCACGGGCCTGCGGCAGGTAGGGCTGCACGACGCACGTCGTGTCGTCGACCAGCACGATGCCGAACCGGATGGTCTCGTCGTAGACGGCGATGGACAGCCGGTCGCGTGCGGCGTCCGGCAGCCGCGCGCGCAGCCGGGAGAGCACCTCGATGTTGAGCCTGGTGAGCGTGATCAGGTGATGGTCGGTGTAGCCCTCTTCGCGCTCGCGTGCCCGGATGGCCTCGCCGTCGGGGTCGAGGAAGAGGCAGCGCAGCGTCGTGCCCTTCTCGATGAGGCCGTGCAGGCGCTGGTCGGGGTACTGCTGGCAGATGAGGTTGAGCGACAGGCCGACGGCCCTGATGTCGGCGGCGGCGTCGAACAGGGCGTACGGCGGAACCGCGCCGGTGAAGTCGGCCCGGGTGGGGAAGACGGCGGCGACGTCGGCCATCGGCCCGTCGGCACGGGCGTCCGCGGAGGGCGGCGGGGTCAGGACGTCGTCCGGGCACGGACCGAACAGCTGATCGGCCGTCCAGCCGGGGAACATGTGCTCGAGCACCCGGCAGTGGTCGGTGTAGGGAAGGCGTTTCAGCTCGCCGGAGGTCCAGCGATGCAGCTGCGCCCGGCTCGGCGCCGTGCCCACGAGGTCGGGGTCGATCCGGCGTGCGGCTTCGTCGTAGGCGGCGCGGAAGAGCCCGTAGCGATGCCACTGCCGCTGCCGCAGCAGGATTTGGAGCAGGATCGGCCGACCGGACACCGTCCGCCCCTTTCTCGTCGGATCCGCGGCACAGGATAACGGCATTCCATTACCTAGGGAGACGAAGTCGAGACGGAGAGTAGACAATGACGTCGAAAACGCCGCCGCGACACGCTCGCCACGCGACGCCCGGCGGCGCGATGCTGGTGGCCCGGCGAGCGCACGGGGGCGATCAGCATCGAGCACAGCGACCAACTCCGGTTGCTCGCGGCACTGTGCCGGGAGCTCGCGCTGCTGGGGCTCGACGTGGGCATGAGCGACGCCAAGCCGGCGGTGTCCGTGCGTCAGAGCCGCCGCAACCCCCGCCTGTGGATCTCGATCGACGTACGCGACGGCTTCTTCAAGTGGTGCCCTCGCGACGGCCGCCGGCACGCGGCGGACGACCCGGCGGGGGCGGCACGGCGGATCGCGACCGAAGTCCGGCGTGCCGCGGCAGATCGCGAGTGAAAAGACGGAACCGATGTGACCCCTGAGGTGTCGAAGGGAGGGTCCGGCCGAGCCACCCGTACGGCCGGCCCCACCCCCGACAGCGAGGAGTCGATTTCAGTGCGCACTTCAGGCGTGCGGATCACCGTGGTCAGCGTCGTCACCGCCGCCCTGGCGCTTTCCGCGACCGCGTGCGGCGGCAGCGAGCAGAAGAAGTCCGCCTGCGACAAGCTTCAGCAGACCATCGGAAACGTCAGCAAGACGGGCATGACCCAGATCAACAATCCGAGCGCCCTTGCCGAGACGTACTCCAGCGGTGCCCAGCAGATGCGCGAGCAGGGCAAGGACTCCGGCGACGACGACGTCGAGAAGGCGGCCAACGAGGCCGCGTCCGCGATGGACAGCCTCGGCCAGCAGATGAAGGCGCTGGGCAGCGGAGGAACCCCCCAGATGCCCGACACGGCACCGCTGACCACCGCCGGCGTCCATCTCAAGGCGGCCTGCGGCGGCTGACGGGGTCATCGACGGGGCCCGATGCCGCGGGCGTCGGGCCCTTGGAGCGGGCTCTTACTCCTCCTGCTCGGCCAGGAACCGCTCGAACTCGGCCGCGATCTCTTCGGCGTCCGGCATGCGCGCGTTCGGGCCGGCCATCGGGAGGCTGTTGTCGCTCGCCGCCGCCACGGCGTCGAACCGCGCCTCCAGCCCCCGGACCGCTTCGGCGATCTCCTCGGAGGCGGCGACCTGGTCGTCGATCTGCTTCCTGGCCCGCGCGGCGGCCTCTTCCAGCTCGGCCGTGCGGAAGGCCAGGCCGGTGGCGGCGGTGACGCCGTTCAGCAGGGCGATCGCGGCGGAGGGGTACTCCGCCTGCGAGAGGTAGTGCGGCACGTGCGCGGTGAAGCCGATCGCGTCGTGTCCCGCCTCGTCGAGGCGGTACTCGATCAGCGCGCCGGCGCTGCCCGGCACCTCGACCCGCGTGATCCACGACGTGCTCTCGCCGAGCAGGTCGGGCCGGTTGCCGTGCGGCGTCAGCTCGGTCTCGCGGGTGTGCGGCACCGCCATCGGGATGCCGTGCAGGCCGACCGACAGGCTCACGTCGAGCCGCCGGACCAGCTCGACCACGGCCGCGCTGAACGCCTCCCACGACCGGTCGGGCTCGGGCCCGGACAGCACGAGGAACGGCACGCCGACCGCGTCCTCACAGGCCCGAAGGCTCAGCTCGGGCGCCTTGTAGTCGACCCAGCGATTGGTGTCGAAGACCATGGGCGGTCGCCGGGAGCGGTAGTCCAGCAACGAGTCGATGTCGAAGGTGGCCACCGTCCGGGGATCCATGGAGCTCAGCAGGTGGTCGGCGGCGAGACGGCCCGCGGCGCCCGCGTCCATGAAACCGTCCAGGAAGTAGAGCAGCACCGGCCGTTCCAGCTCGGGAATCTCCTCGGCCAGCGTGTACAGCCGCGTCTGGTCCGTCACGAGTCCTCCCTAGCCCGGTTACGCATGTACGAACGCGTGACGAGCAAGGTGAATTCCATTACCGTTCGAGCGTCTTCACCAGCACGTCGAAGACCGGTGCTCCGGGCAGCGGGTTGCGCTTCCGGCCGACCTTCTCCCAGCCCCACTTGAGCACGGCGGCCTGTGCGGCCGTGGCGGCGGGCAGCACGGTCGTGGTGGCCCGCTCCTCCGTACGGCCGCCGAGCAGGCGGTCGTGCACGGCCTCGGCGAGGTGCAGCCGCCGCCACCGCTCGCCGATCATGAGCTCGGTCAGCGCCCAGGTGCGGCCGGGCGGCTCGTCGGTGACCTCGGGCGGGATGGGCGTGATGAGGTTCTGCCACCACGGGATCGCCGGTGACAGCGAGATGCCGTAACCGAGCCCGATGAGGGTGCCCGTGGTCCTGGCCTCCACCAGCGCGAACCCGGCCTGCTGCCGGTGCGTGTCGAAACGCCGCTGGAACAGCTCGGCGTACTCCGGCCCCCAGGAGTACGGCTCTCCGGCATAGATCTCGGCGTAAAGATCGTGGTATTCGTCGATGCGCCGCGCGGCCTCGTCGCCGTCGACGTCGTGCAACTCAATGGCGATGCTCGCCAGCGGTCTCTCCTCCTCGATATGGACCTCACCGGTCCCGTCATGGGCGAAACACGCTCGTACCGGCTTGTCCTCAAGGATCCAACGAGCGGGAGCCGACGATGACGCTGGGGACATCGTCGCCTAATTCTCCACTCCTCGCTCGCGGCTTCACACGCCTTGACGACCCTCGACCTCACGGCTTATAGTCAACCTGTTCGTTGATAAACAGTTTGGTTGATAAAGATGACCGTTGACGAAGCTGAGGGGCGCCTCGACCGCGCGTTCGCCGCACTGGCCGATCCGGTACGCCGTGCTCTGGTCGCGCGCCTGTCGCGCGGCGACGCGACGGTGAACGAGCTGGCCGAGCCCTTCTCCATCACCAAGCAGGCGATCTCACGCCACATCCAGGTGCTGGAGGCGGCCGGGCTGATCACGCGCAGCCGCGACGGCCAGCGGCGTCCCTGCCACCTCGACCCGGCGGCGCTGGAGGCGCTCACGAGCTGGATCGACACCTATCGGCTGGAGGTCGAACGGCGTCACCGCCGGCTCGACGCCGTACTGGAGGAGATGGAGGACCAATGAACCCCACGACCATCACCGCGCCCCCGGGCACGCCGTTCATCGACGTCGTACGCGAGTTCGAGGCGAGCCGCACCAAGGTGTTCCGTGCGTCCACCGACCCGGAGCTGGTCGCACGCTGGCTCGGACCGCGCGAGCTGGAGATGGACCTGCACTCCTACGACGCGCGCACCGGCGGATCCTACGGCTACGTGCACCGCGACGCGGCGGGCAACGAGTACGCCTTCCGCGGCGTGTTCCACACCGTCGTCCCGGAAGAGCGGATCGTCCAGACGTTCGAGTACGCGGGCGCGCCGGACGTCGTCAGTGTCGACTGCACCACCTACGAGGACCTCGGCGGCCGCACCCGGTTGCACACCCACACCGTCTTCCCCTCCGTGGAGGCGCGCGACGCCGCCCTCGCCAGCGGCATGGAGCACGGCATCGTCGAGTCGATGGATCGCCTGGACGAGGTGACCGGCGGGGACCTACCGCGTGCTTCTCAGGGCGGCGAGTGATGGCCACGGTCATCTCCAGCTTCTGCACGTCCCTCGACGGCTTCGTCGCCCGGCCCGACGATTCGGTCGGCCCGCTCTTCGACTGGCATCACTCCGGTGACGTGGAGGTGCGCCCGCCCGGCTACCCGCTGACGCTGCGCGTCTCCGAGGCGAGCGCGCGGCACTGGCGGGAGATGATCGAACGCCGGGGCGCCTTCGTGTGCGGCCGCCGGCTGTTCGACCACACCCGTGGCTGGGGTGGCCGCCCGCCGCTGGGCGTGCCGACGTTCGTGGTCAGCCACCGGCCGCCGCCTGAGGACTGGCCCGCGCGTACCGAGGCGCCGTACACCTTCGTCGGCGACCTGGAGAGCGCCGTCGCGAAGGCCACCGCGGTCGCGGGCGAGGGGATCGTCAGCGTGTCGGGCGCGAACCTCGCCCAGCAGTGCCTGCGGGCAGGGCTGCTGGACGAGGTCTGGATGGATCTCGTGCCGGTGCTCCTGGGCGAGGGCATCCGCTACCTCGACGATGTCAACGAGGTCCGGCTCTCCGATCCCACGATCATCAACGGGGCCAAGGTCACTCATCTGCGCTATCGAGTCGAGCGCTGAAATGGGCAGATAACGGATGAAGGGGGCAAGCCGAGCCGCAGGTGAGAGCGGGCGTACGAGTCAGCGGATCGTGCAACCGACTGGCTGAGCGGGTTTCGCAGCAGAGGGGGGCTGGACCCACCCGCCGCTTCGCCCTCTCCGATCTCGCCGGATCGATCCGCCTCGCGTGTCGATCCGGCGACGACATGCCCGGGGGCCGGCGACCACCTCGGCTTTCGAACTCTGTGTCCCAGCGGGGGAAGTCGGGCCCGCCTCTAGCAGGACCAAGGTCCCTGTCGCCGGCCGATCGTGTCGGCCAGAGTTGGTTCGGCCAGGGCGGTCGATCATGAATGCACCGCCGCAGACCGGGAACAGGCATCGGTCATGTGCCCTGCGACATGAGGTGCCCGGAGGATTCCGAGCGATGGGCGGATCGTTGGAGCGTGCCGAGCCCCGGACGGGCGAGCCGGGCAGCACGGATTCGCCCGGACGCGTACGCCGGACGCGCACTGGATGGCCGAGGCGCGCTACCGGGGCCAGAAGGTCGTGGCAGTCTCGCCCGACTACGCCGACAACGTGAAGTTCGCCGACGAGTGGCTGGCCGCCCAGCCCGGCACCGACGGGGCGCTCGCGCTCGCCATGGGGCACGTGATCCTGCGGGAGTTCTTCACGGGCCTCGGCAACCGCCCACCCCGCCGCGGCTGGGAGACCACCTCCTGAGGGGGCCGGACGGCTCAGGGCGTGCCGGGGCCGGCCGTCCGGGCTCCGACGTCCGGTCGGTTCTTCCAGCGCAGTGGGTACTTCACGAAGATCCGTGGCACGTGTATGAAGAGCTTGGCGGCCTCCTGCCGGAGTGTGGGCGGCTTCGTCCATCCGTCGCCGTCGCCCTCCAGGTAGGAGTCGGTGACGTTGCTCGCGTACGTATAGGTGTTCGAGGCCGCCAGGCGCGTCGTCAGGCCGCCGACCGCGCCCGCGACGCCCGGCCGGCGCAGGAAGTACCGGCCGAACGTCTGCCGGTACCTCGACGCGGGGTTCAGCCCGGGCAGCGCGTCGGCGACGGCGTCGTAGGCCAGGTTGCCGGCGAACCCGTCGGCGAGCTGCACGGCGTTCGCCCGGACCGACAGCGGGTCGTAGCCGGCCGTCTTCGTCAGCGTCTCGTGGTCGACGCCGGCGGCCAGGCTGGTGCCGTAGATGCCGAGCTGGAGGGCCTGCTGCCCGCCCGCGTACGCGACGCTGTCGGCCAGGGCGTAGATCACCCGCTTGACGAGCAGCTGGACGAGGCCGTTGCGGATCCTGCCGTACCAGCGGGCCTGCCCGACCAGCATCAGCAACCGGGCCTCCAGAGCGCCGGTCAGCCAGCCGTAGCAGATGGTGAAGATGATGTTGGCGTACATCTGGATCGCCAGCACCCACAGCGCCGCGCGTATCTCGTCGTTGACCTTGGCGAACCGCTCGAGCTGCTCGGCGACCTCGCGCGCGTACCCGGAGACGGCGGCCGGACAGGCCGACGGAGGGACCGCTCCGGTGGGCGCGGGCCCGTCCCAGTACCGCTGGAACGCGGCGGGTCCGTCACCGTCGTTGTGGCTCTTCACCTGGCCGGCGACCTTCTCCATGGCCGTACCGCTCCGGTCGACGGCGTCCGCGATGCTCCGGTAGTAGCCGGCCATCGTCCGCGCTCCCTGGCTGTCGGCCTTGGGCATCCGCACACCCGCGACCCACAGCAGGACGTCCTCCGGCGTCATGAGGTGAACCGCGGCACGCTCGTCCGATCGACCCGGGGCAGGGCGGCGATGCCGTCCCAGTCCGCCCGGCCCACGTCCGTGCTCATGAGGGCGAGGTTGACGCCGACCGCGCCGTAGGCGGCGCACAGCGCGCCGGAGTACTCGGCGGTCTTCTCGCGTGCCGTGGCGAACCCCGCCTTGGCCGCTCGGCCGGCGTCGTCGTCGCCGTAGATGTCTCCCAGATCGTCGATCTTCCCGAGGAGGCGGTTCACCAGGGACGCGAGGTCGCGATCCTCGGCCACGAAGGCCCGTGCCGCGTGTTCGAGTTCGGTGTGGTCGATGTGCATCGGCTCTCCACTCGGCTGCCGGGTCACATGCGCAGGTCGTGCCGTACGTCGCGGAGCGCGGCGAGGATGTCGTCGAGGTCGTGCCCGCCGAGGTCGGCATCGGCGACGGCGTTCGCGCCCGCCGACCCGGTGACGAGTGGCCGCATCATCTCGTCGGCCCGCGCCCGTACGTCCCGTACGCCCTGCCGCGCCGCGTCGAGGATCGCCTCGGCGAGCGCCTCGGTGCTGAGGCGCAGCGCCCGCGGGTCGATCCGCAGCCCGGTGAGCGCGCCGAACCGGTCGACCTCGACCGTCACCCGATCGCCGGCGGCCCGGCCGGTGCCGCGCAGCTCGCTCATCCGTGCCTGCGCCTCGCGCAGTGCGGTGTTCTGGCGGGTGATCGTCGCGACCATGTCGTGAAGCCGCGATCCGGCATCCACCGCGTCGTCCATTCGCCCTCCTGGTGATCGCTGCCGGCACGTTATTCACGGCCTGTTTCTCCCGGAGGGGCCGGCGCGTTAAGTTCCCGTTACGCCACTCCGCGCGCCGGCGTCTGTGCGTCGGAGCGGGGCTGAGCAGCAAATATTCGGGCGACGTGCGCTCTCACCTGCTGTTAGCTTGCGGCCATCATGGAAACGCTCGACGAAACCGACATCCGCGCTTCCTTCGTCAACTGCTCCAAGAGCGAGACGAAGCGCATCAACCTGCCCAAGCCGCTGTCCGACCAGCCCTGGGCCGACCTCGACTTCCTGGGCTGGCGCGACCCCGGTGCGCCCGACCGCGGATACATCGTGGTCGAGCACGGCGGCCGCCTGGTCGGTGTCACGCTGCGCGCTCCCCAGGGTGTCCGCCGCAGCTTCACCAAGACCACGGTGTGCTCGCTGTGCGTCACCACCCACCCGGGCACGGGAGTGTCCCTGCTGGCCGCGCCGCGCGCGGGTGCGGCTGGACGGCAGGGCAACACCGTGGGCGCCTACATGTGCGCCGACCTGGCCTGCTCGCTGTACGTACGCGGCAAGAAGGAGACCGGCCTCGGCGCCCGGTTCGAGGAGGACCTCCCCCTCCAGGCGAAGATCGATCGCACCCTGGTCAATCTCGCCTCCTTCGTCGATCGGGTGCTGGACTCCTGACCTCCGGGCGGACGGCCGTCGGCCCGGCCGCGAAGCGATCAACGGGCGGATTCCGTGCGGGGTCCGCCCGCTCGTCCGAGGGGAATCATCGGTGCGCCGGAGTTATCACGAGATGCCATGTGATTACCGACATTTCTGTTAACCTCTAACCGTTTTTCAGCCACGCCGAATCGCACGCTGAATGAGCCACCCCGTACGAGGAGGATGGTGCCGTTCATGGATGACACACGCAGTCGTCCCCCCAGACGAGGTGCCACGCCCGAATCGAGCGGTAGGGCCTGGCCGGGCGGGCCGGTCGCTCCTGCTTCGCCCCCTACCGGGCACGGGGCGTCGGAGGACGAGAGCGTGAAGGTCACCATCGGCACCGACGGTCTTGTCGACACCGTGGCGATCAATCCGCGGGCGCTCCGGAAGGGCGCGCAGGCCCTTGAGGAACTGACCCGTGAGGCGGTACGCGAAGCGCAGCGCGACTGGTTCGGCCGGCTGGGCGAGCACGACCCGGCGGTGGCCTCGGAGGACCAGCTGCGCGCGAAGCTGGAAGAGATCAACGCGGAGTACTCCCTTCGCATGGAAGAGATCAATCGCCTGATAGCCGGCCTGATGAGCAGCCGGTAGTCGACGGTCCGGCGAGAGAGGTCCGTATTCAGATGCCGAAATACGACGAGAGTTCGCTGGCGGAGGCGGCGCAGAGCATAAGCTCCGCTACCGACGACACCCATGAGCATTACAACCCGGCAGGTGGGAGTCAGTACGGTTCGTGGCCGGCATCGACGACGCGGCCGGCCCACGAACGCATGTCGTTGCTGCTGCTGACGAACCCCGACACGCTCACGTACCAGACCCTCGACGACTTCAAGCCGGAGTCGTGGCAGGTCTTCCTGACGAAGGACTTCTTCACCACGTTCAAGACGGTGTACGAGGCCGCCGAAAAGGCGGTCGACGCCACCTCTCAGCAGGCCGGCTATGGCGGCCATGGCCTGGACCGGATGGCGCTGAACGCCAAGGCCGTCGAAGACAAGAACATCACCGCCGTCTTCAACGCACTCGACAAGACCCAGAATCGAGGTGGCTGATGACGGAGACCATCACCTTGCCAGGTGACCTGGCGGACCTGGTCAAGCGCTGGACGTCGGACGGCGCGATGAAGTTCCGCTGGCCGACCGACGACGAGATCAACTTCAAGGTCAGCGGTGAGTCCTGGGGCGATCGCGAGGTCGAGCAGGAGCTCAACCGGCTCAACCCCGAAGACGCGATCAAGGCGGCGCTCCAGAAGAACGAGGGACCTGCGATCGACGCGTTCGCGAAGTACTGGCGCGATGTCCCTGCCCGCAACGTCACCGACCTCACCCGGTCGTTCAAACGGGTGTCGGTGGCGCTCCTCGCCATGAACGCGGCCCTCATCGCGTACAAGAACACCTCGATCAAGAACCTCTCGGAGCTGAAGAAGTACCTCGACGACAACCAGAAATGGGCGTGGCTGCCCTGGTCCGACGACGGTGCCATCCACAAACGCGCGGTGGCGATGATCGGCGTTTTCGACCTGGCCGACCAGACCAACCTGGTGAAGTTCCGCACGACCATGGCCAACAGCATCGCGACCATCAAACAGGAGGCCAAGCTCTACGACGACATCGTCAAGCGCTTCACCCCCGATGCCGCGAAGACGGGCGACAAGCTGACCGACGAATAGGGAGAGCCCTGCGGGGTGGCTCCGGCGACGGCGCGGTTCGGGTCAGTCGGATGTGGCGCCGGCGGGGTTCGCGTCGTCGCCGAGGTAGGCGCCGTACCCCTCGACCACCAGCGGGCCGTCGAAGATCAGCACCTCGTTGACCAGGCCGCCCTTCTGGTTGCGGTAGTTGATGACCACGCAGTCGACACCGACGTACGTGCCCACGACCTCGAACCGCAGGTCGGGGATACGTCGCAACCCCTCCGACCAGTACGCGCGCAACGCCTCCTTGCCACGGATGACCCCGTCGCCACCGACGAGCTGCGCCGCGACCGGCGACCGGAACGTCACCTCGTCCGCGAAGTGGGCCAGCAGGGCGTCCAGGTCATGGGCGTTCCACGCCGCCTCCCAGTCAGCTGCGAACTTCCGCGCCGAAACAGAATCCATGACCGCGATTATGTCCGGCCCGGCCGGGGCTACTGACGGGGCCTGCCGCCCGTCATCGCCGAGGGACGACGCGGATGGCCCGGAAGTCATAGCCGTCCTGTCCCGGAGACTCCCATTCAAGGTGGACACGCTGCCCGGCGTTCAGCTCGCGGTAGCCGGACGCGGCGATGTTGCTGAAATGCGCCCAGCAGCCGCCCGGGGTCTCGGCGGAATCGAGCACGCCCCACCCCTCCTCGGACCGCCATTCGCGGACGAGCGCATCTGTCTCACCGGTACGGTGCTCGCTGGTGGGCACGTTCGCAGGATAACGCCCGCCCGGCCGTTTCCTTGTTCCGCGGAGATCAGGCCGGGCTCCTGGCCGGCCCGTTCGGGGACATCTGCCGTGGATCTCTTTGATGCTCCGGTCGGCTGAGGAAGACTGACGACGTGATGGTCGAGAGAGTACGTCCCCGCGACTACAACGACGTCCGGCATGTGGGGCACTACTTCTGCAAGGGCGTACTCGTCGTGATGGACCTGACGGCCATGGCGGACGACGAGGCCAGGCAACTCGTCGACTTCGCCGCGGGCCTCATCTGCGCACGCGGCGGAGACATGGAACGCCTCAGCCCCAAGGTCTTCATGCTCGTTCCCTCGGAGCCGGCCACACCGAGCACCACGACGGGCATCATCAAGCGGTTGCGGCCGCGCGACTACAACGAGGTGCTGTACGTCGGGCACTACTTCCGCGAGGGCGTTCCGGTCGTGATGGACCTGACGGCCTTGACGGACGACGAGGCCAGGCAACTCGTCGACTTCGCCGCGGGCCTCATCTGCGCACGCGGCGGAGACATGGAACGCCTCAGCCCCAAGGTCTTCATGCTGGTTCCGTCCGGGCTGGCCAGGCCGAGCACCGCCGGAGACGGAGCCGAAGAGGCCGCCCCGGAATTCACCTGAGCGTACGGGCGAGCCGGCACTTCACGGCGACGACAGAGCCGTCCCGTACGGAGGGCGTGCCCGCGTCGGACTCGCCACGAGTCCATGCGGTCGGTCTCTCCGGCACCGTCGCCTTACGATGCGGACGTGGACGAGGACGGCTTGCGGAAGGCGTGGGAGACAGGCGCGCCTTCCCCTTGTCCGGCGTGTGGTGCGGGCCCGGAGCAGTCCTCTGACCCCGGAAGCATGGGGACGAGCGTGTGCTATTGCGGTCATCCCCGCTACTACGACTACAAGCACCTCGACGGCTCTTGCCCGTGCACCGCCGAACGCCCCACGTGATCTCACCGGTCCGTATGCACGCGCTGTGCATGGGGGACCGGCGGGCCGGCGACCGCGGCGAGCCGGAGCTTGTCCTCGTCCGCGCTACCGGGCGCGGTCGTCATGATCACGATCTTGCGTTCGGAGTCGCCGTCGGTCAGCACATCGCAGTCCACCGTGACCGGTCCCACCGAGGGGTGCTCGATCGTCTTGTGGTCCTCACGATGAGCCGCCACCGTACCGAGCGCCCATAGTTCGGCGAACCGCTGGTTGCCCGTACACAGGTCGCGGATCAGCTCTGCCAGGCGAGCGTCTTGGGGGAACCGGCCCGTGGCGCGGCGCAGGTCGGACACGACGGCGACATCGGTGGTCTCCCTGTCCCGCTCGGTCACCGGCCACTGTGCGAGGCGAGCGGGACTCCCGTCCACCGGGAACCTGCCACGAGCGAAATTGCGCAGGCGCGGCGGCGTCGACGAGGGATCGCCCAGCAGCGCGGCCCAGCCGCGGTTCCACCAGATCAGCTGCCAGTCCGCCGCGAACACCGCGACCGCGGCGTCCCCGAGCCGGGTGAGCACGCGGTGAACGCCAGGTGGGATGTGGTCGGAGACCGCACCGTCCGCCGGCGGTACGAGATGCGCCAGCCGGTAGAGATGATCCCGTTCGGTGTCGGTCAGCTGCAGGGCGCGCGCGAGGGACGCGACCACCTGCGCCGAGGGCGTCGTGGCCCGTCCCTGCTCCAGACGTACGACGTAGTCGACCGACACACCGGCCAGCTCGGCGAGCTCCTCCCGGCGCAGCCCGACCGCCCGGCGCCCCCGGCCGACCGGCAGCGCCGCGGCCGATGGGGGCAACCGATCCCGCCAGGTACGGATCATCGCGCCGAGCCCGGCCCCGGGTGTCGTGGTCATAACCCCCATACTCGTGCACTCCGGTGGTGTCGATGGTGGTACTGCTGTTCCTACCGTCGAAGCGTCCCTGGCCGGTCCGCGCAGGTCGACCGAACAATGACCACATGACGATCACTTTCATCACCGGAGCCAACAAGGGACTCGGCCACGAGACCGCCCGCCGCCTCATCGAACTCGGCCACACCGTGCTCGTCGGAGCACGCGACCCGGAGAAGGGCGCCCGGGCCGCCGCCGCGCTCGGCGCGCGGTTCGTCCACATCGACGTGACCGACGAGGCGTCCGTCGCCGCCGCGGCCGCGGACGTCGCCGATCACGAGGGCTCGATCGATGTTCTGGTCAACAACGCCGGCATCCACGGCCCCTTCGGCGACCCCACCGCCCTGACCGGCGCCGACGCCCTCAGCGTGTTCGACGTCAATATCGCCGGCGTGGTCCGTACGACCACGGCGTTCCTGCCGCTGCTGCGCCGATCGCCGGACCCGGTCATCATCAACGTCAGCAGCGGAATGGGCTCGCTCGCACACACCCACGACCCGTCGCGGGCCGAGTCATCGGTGATCGCGCCGCTCTATGCCGCCTCGAAGGCGGCGCTCACGATGCTGACCACCCAATACGCCAAGGCACTGCCGGACATCCGCGTCAACGCCGCCGACCCGGGCTACACGGCGACCGACCTCAACGGCCACAGCGGCCCCCAGACCGTCACCGAGGGCACGGACGCGATCGTCGGCCTGGCCACCGAGAAGCCCGGCGCGGGCTCGGGACGCTTCGTCGACCGAACCGGCGAAATCGCCTGGTCGTGAGCCCGGAAGATCAGGCGCTCATCGGACGGCCATGAGCATCGACTCCGGCTGATCGGGGCGCTCATTGCCCGGCGGGCGTACGCTGCTCGCGAGAACCGACGGGACGGTGGTGCCCCATGACGCTGGCGAGAAAGGGAAGCCGTCAGATCACCGTTGGCTCGGTCGAGTACCGGTGGAAGGTCCGAGGCCGACCGACGTACGACCAGGGCATGGGTTGGTCTGCGCTGACTTTCGTAGTGGAGCAGGTGCGTCCGTCAGGGTCACGGCTCGTGGTCTCACTGCCCTGCGCTCACCCGAGCAACTGGCTGGGCCTACCGAGCGCCCCGGTTCTCCCTCGGACCGTGGCGAGCGCCATCACCCTCGGCCTGGAGAATGGATGGCAACCGTCGAAACCAGGGCCGGCCTTTCTCTTGGCCCTGGACGAATCCGCCGTCGCGGGATCCACCTCGCCGACGCCCAAGTGACCTTTCCGCTGAGTAGTCGCTTTACGTCGACCGGCTCGGGATCTCCTGCACTACGGCGGTCTCGCATGTTCTCAGGCGTTGCGGGAGCAGTGGGGTGGCTTCGGCGGGATCGATGTCGCAGACCAACAGCCCCGGCTTTCCGTAAGGCTGATGGCTGAGCAGCGTGCCGTCCGGCCGCACTACGGCGGATGTCGTGGGCGACCCCGGGCTCGCGCAGTTGACGGCGGCGACGTAGCAATTGTTCTCGGCGGCGCGACATAGAAACGCCTTCTCGTGGAAGGAGTTTCTCGGGTCGGCGAAGTCAGTCGGCTGAAACGCGCCGGGCTCCGCTTCGCTATAATGCGGGTGGAAGACCAACTGGGCGCCGTTGCGAACTGCCCAGCGTACCGTCTCCGGATAGCGAAAGCCCTCGTGGCAAATAACGATTCCGAAGCGGACGCCGTCGACGTCGAATATCCGACGATCACTGCCCGCTTCGTATGTGGAATCTTCTTCCGGGTCGAGTTGCACCTTGTCCTGATAACCCGCTCGATCGCCGTCGGGTCGAAGTACGAGCATGGTCAGACGTGGCTTGTCGGAAACGTACCGCTCCGTACCGAGCACCACGTAGATGTGGCTCTCACGCGCGGCCAGGGCGATGCGCTCGTGCGCAGCTTCCAAGAAGTTGGCGGGCACGGCCTTACGCGAGTGCGGCGGCCATGGGTAGCCCGGCACGTACGCTTCCGGGAAGCACACGATACGCGCGTCGGCAGCAGCAGCGGCTCTGACCGCGCGCTCGGCGCGCACCACAGAGTCTTCTGGACTCTCGGGGATTTCGAGGTTGGCGAGCGCGATTCGAAGTCTTGTCACGCGACTCATTGTGCTGCGCAAGCTGGTCGTGTCGAACACGGTTCGCGGCCCTTCCCGCGACCGACACTGGGTGCGCTCCCTGTAGGGCCCGGCCTGTTCGGCTTGCCTTGGGGCGGAGGCGGAGGGGGGCGTCAGCGACAGTGCGGGCCCTACGGGCTCGTCCGCCGCCGACGACAGGTCCCGCCCCCTCCGCCGCGACCGGCGCCGGTATGGCGGCGCCGTCGTCGCCCGAACGGCAGGGCGGCCTCCGATCGGCGTCGGGGTGCGAACCTGCACGGCCTGCTCGGGGATATCCGTCCGGTGGCATGCTCCCACCAGCATCCATATCGGATTCATGATGAACTTATCGCCGATATCCATATTGGACAGCGCATAATCGGTTCTGGTCTGCTTGGCGACGTCGTTGAGATCCGCGATCGCGTCAACCGAAATGCAGGTGGCCCCGAATGCTGTTCGAGCAGTCCGGTCCGTCCCGCCGTGCGGTGCTTTTCGCCGCTGCCGTCCTGCCCCTGGCGCGCGGCACGAGTGAGGCGTCGGCCGCGACGGCCACGAGCGCACGCCGATACTACGATCGCGCGGCGAGGCTGGCCGGAAAGGATCCGGTTCTGCAGCACATCGTCAATGCGCTCTCTCCGGGAGCCGTACCGCCACCCGTGAAGGCTCCCGACCCCTTGAGGATCTTCGACGACGTCGCGGTCGTGAGCACGGGCTTCGTTTCGGCGACCGCGATCACCACGCCTCAGGGCGTCATCCTGATCGACGCGCTGAGTTCGCCGGACGAGGCCGAAAAGGTCCTCGTCTCTGGGCTGCGAGCGGTGGGAATGGATCCGGCGAATATCAAGTACGTCGTGGTCACCCACGCTCACTACGACCATTTCGGCGGAGCGCAGTACCTCGCCGACCGGTACGGTGCCCGGGTCATGATGAGCCAGGACGATTGGGACCTCCTTGCCACCGATCGCCCGGCCAACGCGCCTGCGCCCGACCTGGTGATCACCAACGGGCAGCGGCTGACGCTCGGCGACACGACCGTGGAGTTGCACCTCACGCCCGGGCACACACCGGGCACGGTCTCGCCGATTTTCCCCGTGCGATGGAACGGACATCGGCACACCGCGATGCTGTGGGGCGGAACCAGCCTGCCCGCCGCGACCTCGGACAAGCGGACCTACCTCGCCTCCGCGCTCACCTTCTCCTCTCGGATGCGGCGGGCGGGCATAGACGTCGAACTGAACAACCACGGCGCCTGCGACAACGGCTTGGCACGCATGGAAGAGCTGCGTAGCGGATCCACCGGATCAAAGAACCCGTTCGTCATCGGCGAGGCCAGAACGCAGCGCTTCATGAAGGTCATGGAGACGATGGTGCGCGGCCGCATCGCCTCGGACCAGGAGGCGGCCACCGCGTCGGCGGGCGGGACACCCGCGCCCGCGCAATCGGGCCACGCCTGCTGCTGACACCCGCGATAGAGCGCGCCGGGGCTTCGACAGGGTCCCGGTACGGCTGGCCTCCGACGATCGGAACCCCGGGCCAGGCGTCCCCGTCCACGGGTAGGTCCGACGAACGGGCGTCCGTGGCGGGCTCAGCCCACCGGTGACAGCACGCTGAACGTCGCATCGTGCAACGGGTCGTTGCCGTCGTACCTGTGTCCGGTGAGCCGCTCGAAGAGCACTACAGCCGGCAAGTACGTGTGAACGGCGAACTCGGGGACCGGTTCGGCCTCGCGTACCGGCAGCCCGAGCGCGGCGGCCCGCACGGTCGGCAAACGGGCAGGGTCGAAGCCGAGTTCCTCCCACCTCTCCTCGGGTGGGCCGGTCAGCTCGTTCAGCGTCGAGACCACCCGTTTTCCCTCCCAGAGCGCGCTCACCAGCTCACCGTGTAACCAGGGCCCCCGCTCTGACACGCGCTACACACAGACACCGTGAGAGAGGCAGCAATGGACCAAGGCACCCGCGACGAGCTCATTGGTCGGCTGACCGAGGCGATCAGGTCCGTCACGACCGCGCACCCGCTGCGGGTCGCCATAGACGGGCCGCCCGCCGCCGGCAAGACCACGCTGGCCGACGAGCTCGCCATCGTCTTGCGCGCGCAGGGCCGCGACGTCATCCGCGCGACCATCGACGACTTCCTCTTCCCCCGTGCACAGCGCTACCGGCGAGGCCAGTACTCGGCCGAAGGCTGCTACTTCGACGCCCACGACCACGCCTCGCTGTGCCGGGTCGTGCTCGATCCGCTGGGCCCGGGCGGAGACCGAAGATTTCAACACGCGGTCTACGACAGAGGTACCGACACCCGACTGTCACCGCCGGTCACGACTGCCCCCGCAGACGCCATACTGCTCTTCGACGGCGTCTTCCTCCTACGCCCGGAACTGCTCGATCGATGGGACCTGCGCATCTTCGTGTCCGTCCCGTTCGAGCAGACCGTGGAACGCGCTCGGAACCGCAACACCGCCCTGGCCGGATCCACCGCCGACGCCGCCGAAGTCGAACGGTCCTGGCGCAACCGCTACATCCCATCCCAACAGCTCTACCTCGCCACAGCCCGCCCAACCGATCACGCCGACATCATCGTCTACAACGACGAACTCCAACGGCCAACCTGGGAGGTCAGATCTCCACACTGATCGGTACACAGGATTTGACCATTGCTCGGCGGTCGCACGGTAGGTCGCCCGACCGGCGCGGCCGGAGGGACCGGCGCCGCAGCCTTGACGCACAGGTCAAAGCGGAGCGACCGGACGACGACGATGGCCTGACCGGCGCTCTCGTCCCGGCGCGAGTGACCGCTGTTGACCCTTGATCACCGTGGCTAATGGCCCGCTAATGGCCCAAGGCGGCGTGCGCACCCGACTCCGGAGGGCGGTATCGCATTTCGGGTCTAGAGCCGGCCTGACCTGCTCGGCGATCGGAGTGGGGCAGCCCGTGGCGCGGGAGTCATTCCGCGAAGCGTCGTGGCGGGTCTTCTGCGACGCGCAGACAGCTCCATCCGCAGGATGACCCGGCTTCCACCTCAACCAGTGACAGCCATGTGACGCATGCGGGCGGGCCGTCCCCGAGCCGGAGCGCCCCGCCGGAGGCTGTTTCTGGCGCCGGAGGCCGAACTGTCTCACGTCACCGCTAGCTTCACTCGGGCTGGGTGATGAGTGCTTCTGGGAGGGTTCGCTATGGGTGGGTCCGCATGGGACTACGTGGTGCGATACCACGAGGATGCCTCAGTGGCGCTGAGCATGGCGCAGGCGGACGCATTCCGTAAGGGTAGGTACTACTGGGCTTATGACGGGAGGTGGGGCTTTCCCGAGCGTCCACGGCCTGAATCGGTTGATGAGCTCTGGGAAGATCCTGTGATTCAGGAGCTGATGACTCACTCGGTCCTGGACATGAACGGTGTCTCGCGGGCCGGTGAGGAGCCGGACGTTCTTCAGACCGCCCCACTGAGTCCAGAGGTCACGCGCGAGGTGTTCGGGTCCGAGCGCCCTACCCGTGCGGACTATGACCGCGCGGCCGATGCGAAGTGGGATGTCATCCAGGATCGTGGTTACGGCTGCTACGTGGTTCTCTACCGTGAAGACACGCCTGACGAGATCGCATTCTTTGGAGTCACTGGCGACTGACCGCGTGGCGTGGCGGTAGCTCCATGGAGCTGTTGCGGCGCCGGCATGGTCGGCAGCGGCGGCGCTTGCGCCGCCGCCTTGACGCGCTGGTACAGGCCGAACGGCCGGACAACGATGACGACGACGATGCCACGGGTGCTCTCGTCCGGGGCTAATGGCCCGTTAATGGCCCGAACGCCCCCTCCATGATCGAAACGGGGGCGTCTTCGCTGGTGGAGCCTAGGTGATTTGAACCCCTGACTTCCTGCTTGCGAATTATGCTGATCATCGCCGATACCGGGCCTGACCTGCACAGGCATGTGTCCGCGAGTGACCGCTGTTGCCCCTTGATCACCGTGGCTAATTGCACGCTAATTGCACGGCGCTTCGCACGCACGATGTCGAGGTGGCCGTTATGGCGGGAGATCTCCTCGATGAGATGGAGGACGACCCAGCGGAGGTCCACGTGACGGCCGTCACTGATGGGCCGCCTCGCCCTTGCGTTCAGGTCATGGTCGGCCACCAGGTGGCGATAGCGGGCACTCTGTTCCTAGTACTCGGTGAGAAGTCGGGGCAACGGGATGTCGACCGCCGTCCGCATCTCAGGGTCGGGGTCATCGTCGGTCGCCTCTGTGAGCGATCCCGCGGGCTCCTCGCCCAGGAACATCACCTGGACCCAGTGGTACTCGACCCACCGCAGATGGCTGATCAGCCCGCACATCGTCATCAGCGGTGAATTCGGTAGCGGTCACGCCCGGCCTCTGACCGCGACCGCGGCGGCGCAGGGGATCGCCCGTACGTCCCCCCGTTGGGCGCTCCCCCGTACCGCCCCTGCCGCTGGCTGGCATCGGCTGCGCGCGACTCCTGCGCTGCGCTTGGTCGGATCAGACTTGGGCGTAGCCGCCGTCGGCGAACAGTTCGGCTCCGTTGACGAAGCTGGCAGCGTCGGACGCCAGGAAGACCGCCGCGGCGGCGATCTCGTCGGGGTGGCCGACCCGGCCCAGCGGCACGCCGTCGGCGAGGTGGTCCAGCAGGGCCGACTGCCCGCCGTCCGGTGCGAGGCCGAGCAGGCCGGGGGTCTCGGTGGGGCCGGGGCTCAGGACGTTGACGCGGAAGTTCCGGGCCTTGGAGCTGAGCGTCCAACTGCGTACGAGGTTGCGCACGGCGGCTTTGGTGGCGCCGTAGACCTCGAGGCCGGGATCGGGCCGAGTAGACGTCGTCGAGCCGGTGACGATCACCGACGCGCCGGGAGAGAGCAGGGGCAGTGCCTTCTGGAGGCTGAACAGTACGCCTTTGACGTTGGTGGCGAACGTGGTGTCGAACTGTTCTTCGGTGATCTGCCCGAGCGGGGCGATCACTCCTCCGCCGGCGTTGGCGACGAGCACGTCGATCCGGCCCGCCTGTTCTTCGACGACGGCGTAGAGGGCGTCGAGGTCGGCCAGGTCTCCGACGTCGCAGCGTACGGCGGTGACCTTCGGCCCGAGGTCGGCGATGGCCGCGTCGAGCTGCGCCTGCCGGCGGCCGGTGATGAACACGCGGGCGCCTTCGGCGGTGAACCGCCGGGCGATGGCCAACCCGATTCCGCTGCTGCCTCCGGTGATTACGGCGACCTTGCCGGCCAGTGCATCAGACACGCTTGTCTCCCGTCTCAGGGTCGAATTATTGACTGAGTCGTCCATAACGTACGTGGTTATGGACGACTCAGTCAATAATCGGCTACGCTCAGAGGCATGGCCAGGCCACGGAAGTTCGACGAGGACAGCGTGCTGCGCGCTGCCCGCGACCAGTTCTGGTCCACCGGCTACGCGGGCACCAGCATGGACAACATCGCCGAGGTGACGGGCCTGGGCAAGGGCAGCCTGTACGGTGCCTTCGGCGGCAAGCGTGAGCTGTTCCACCGGGTGTTCGACGAGTACTGCGCGCAGGCCGTGTCGGGTCTGCGGCGCGCCCTGGACGGGCCGGATGACGAAGCCTTCGCCCGGCTGGCGGCGCACCTGCGGGCGATCGCCGCCGCCACGGCGGCCGATACCGTTCACCGGGGATGCCTGCTCGCCAAGGGCGCGGCCGAGCTGGCCGAACACGACCCGGTCGTCGCGGCGTGTTCCCTGCGGACCGTCAACGCTCTCGAAGAGCTCCTCGCGGCGGAGATCGAAGCCTGCCAGCGTAACGGTGACATCAGCGACGAGGTGGACTCCCGCAACCTCGCGGCACTGTTGCTGGCCGTGCTACGTGGTGTCGAGGCGCTCGGTAAGGCGGGCCAGGACGAGAGGAAACTGCACGCCATCGTCGAGACCGCTCTGGCCCTGTTGCCGACGGGCTGACTCGTATATCCCGCACGCTCCCCGGCTCCGGTTGGGCGGAGGCCATCGCGCCGCGAGTCCGGAGGCAGCGGTCGACAGCTCAACGCGTTCGGGCGTCTTTAGCCTTGCCGGCCAGTTCCTCCAGTACCTCGGCGGCGCCCTTGAGTCCTTCTGCGGCCTCGCGCACGCGATCGGCGGTCGAGCTGGCCGGCGTTCCGCCGGCGATCTCGGTGCCGGCCCGCAGCAGGGCGGCCAGGTGGCTGGCTACGAGCATCGCGGGCTGGATGACCAGCGGCATGTCGGCGCGGCCCTTGACCGCGTCGGCAACCAGCACCATCAGCAGCGCCTCCAGCTGCTTGGCCACGATCAGTGCGAGGGCGACCTTTGCCAGGTCCTCAGCCTCGCAGCCCGCGCCCGACAGCAGCCGCTCGGCGGTCCGCGTGATATGCACCGGGGCTCCACGCCGGCGTCGACGGCGGCGTTCTCGGGCATCAGAACCTGCATGGCGGCGGCACCCGCCAGCCAGTGGGTCATCTCTAGCCGCAGCAGCTCGATACTGCCCAGCCGCCTGCGCTCGCCGGCCAGATCGGCCTCGCCCCGGGCCTGTGCGAACAGTCCGATCGCGGCCAGGCCCTGGCCCAGCTCGACAGGAGATGCCATCTCGCCTAAGCCCTCGCGTACCTCGCCCACTACGGCTACTCCTCTTCTTCGTGGTCGGCGGGGTCGCGGAGCTCGCGGATCCCTCCGCCCAGGTCAGGACGGTGGAACGGGTGGAACCCGTGGAAGTTGATGTGCTCGAACAGCAGCGGTGACAAGCGGGCACGGATCTCGGGGCTGATGCCCAGCCCGCCGGCCTCCAGCTTCTTGACCGCCGCGTCGATGTACAGCGAGTTCCACCAGGTGATGGCATTCAGCCCGAGGCCGAGCGCACCGAGCTGGTCCTCCATCCCGCGTTCATATCCTCGCTGCAGGCGGCCCAGGTTGCCGAAGAACACGCGGCGGGCCAGGTTGTGGCGCGACTCGCCGATGTTGAGCTGGGCACCCATCATCCGCCGATACTCCTCCACGTGCAGGACCTGCAGCAGATGGAGCGTCTTGAAGATGCGGCCGTAGTGGGCGAACGCGTTGCCCAGTCCGGTGAGGCGGCCACTGGAGGTCATCATGCGGATCAGATCGTGGGCGCGCACCCGGTTGGTGGACAGCGACCCGGCCATCCGCGCCATGTCATCCCAGTGCTGCACGATCGCCGGCCGCGACACCCGCCGCAGGCCGAGGGTGTTGAACGCGCCCACCCATTGGTGGCCTTGCCGCCACGGGTCAAGGTGCCCTCCAGCATCGCGGTATCGATCCACCACAGCTGCGTGTCGGAGATGTCGGCGATCCGCGGCGCGAACTGGTACTCGCAGATCGCGAACATGCCATACACGATGCGCTCGTCCCGGCCTAATGGCCCGTTAATGGCCCGAACGCCCTCGTCCATGATCGGAACGGGGGCGTTCTGGCTGGTGGAGCCTAGGGGATTTGAACCCCTGACTTCCTGCTTGCAAAGCAGGCGCTCTGCCAACTGAGCTAAGGCCCCTCACGAAACGTGCTACAGCCTACCGGGAACTCGGTGTGCCGTGCCGACCCCGTCAGTATGGCGGTACCGGCGGTCGGGGTGACGACGACCTCCCGGAGGCCCGGCGCGGTGTCCGCACCCGATGGCGGCGCCTCACGGCTGCCGCGTGCCCGGCGCGGCTTGGTCTTCGATCAGGTGGTGCGTGGGAGCTGCTCGTTCTCCCGTTCCTCAGCCGCGGCGGCCGGGATGATGCCGAGATCGATCATCCTCCGCTCCAGCTCCTCTCGGGCGCGCCGCTCCACGTCCACCGCGGTCTCCAAGCGCGCCACTCGGGCCAGCAAGGTGGCCACCACGTCATCGTGGGGAGCAGCCGTTCGGGGTTCCGTGGCCGGTCGCTCGCGAACCTCGATGGGCGTGCCGTCTCGGTACGCGCGGTTGATCGTTCCGGAGGCTAGGCCGAGGGCCGTCTCCCACGCCGGTCGGTTCTTGCGCTGGATGGAGTTCACACCGCGTTCGATCGCGCTGACGGTGCGACCGCTCACGCCGATGCGGTTGGCCAGGTCGTCCTGGGTGTAGTCGAGATCCTCACGGCGTCGGGCGAGTTGGCGCCCTACGACTGCCGGGGAAGTGGCGTCGTCGCTCATCGCTGTACATCGTCTCTTACGAACCTACTAGAGTCTAGCAACTCTCTAGAAATCTTCTAAAAAGGCCGCCGGCCGCTCCCCTTCCTCACTTATTTCTCTAGAATCTCTAGAAGTCCTGCTACGCTTCCCCTCATGCCTCTGAAGACGGACGGCGCGAAGATTCGGGAGTTGCGCGAGCGGAAGGCGCTCACGCTCACCGAGTTCGCCCAGCAGGTGGGCTATGCGATGAACAGCGTTCACCTGATCGAAGTCGGCAAGGCGAACGGCGGTCCGAAGTTCATCCGCGCCGCCGCGCGGGTCCTCGGCTGCGAGATCGAAGACATCACCGATGGCCTGAGGGAGGTTCCCAAGGGCGAAGCCAGATCGACCTGAGGCCGGCGACGGAGCCGCGTACCTGCCCCCGGACCTCATCCTTCGCTTTCGTGGTGCCCACGGAGCACGCACGGTACCGTGGGCTCACGTTGATTCGACGAACCCGGAATTGACTGGAACGTCGCATTCGTAACGGCTCGACCGTACGAAAAGGCCCCCGCGCCGGGCTGCCAGGCATGACGCGAGGGCCGTCTCGGTGTCCTGGTCCGCGTTCCCTCAGGAGCGGGGGCCAGGACCCTGGCCGTACAACGTGATCAGTGACTCCACCAGCAGTCGTGTCAGCTGGAAGAAGAGCCACCAGTCGTACGGCTTTGAGCGCCGGTGTTTACCGGCCATCGCAGCCTCCCCATCACAGGCGACCCGCGCTACGGCGGGAGTGGACGTCCGATCCCGCGCGAGATCGGCCGGCCGGCCATCCTTTCCGGTCGGCCGGTGCCGAACCGGCCGGAAGATGGGAGATGCTGCTGCACGACCGTAGCGAAAACTCGGCATGCCCGGGACGTGACCAGTGCAATCCGGGGAAAACCGCCGGTCGGCAGGCCGGCAAGTCTTGCGACGCCGTTGCCCTGGGCTACCTCGGTGCCGGGATCGCGGCGGTCGTACGGAAGATGACGTCCGGGAGGTCGGTGACGCTCTCCAGGACATGAGTGGCGCCCGCCTGGTCGAGGCGGGTGCGGTCGTGGGCGCCGGTGAGGACGCCGGCGACGATCGACGCGCCGGCGCGGTGGCCGCTCAGAATGTCGTTCGCCGTGTCGCCGCAGACCGCGATGTGACGGACGTCCTCGACCTGGAGGCGGAGTGCCGCGGTGAGGATCATGTCCGGGTACGGGCGGCCGCGGCCGCCGGCGTCGTCCGGGCAGATCAGCAGGTCGGCGCGCTTCCACCAGCCGAGCGTGTCGATGACGCGGCCCAGCGTGGAGCGGCCGAAGCCGGTCATCAGGCAGACGCGGACGCCGGCGTCGGCGAGTTTGTCCATGGCCGCCTCGGCACCGGGGATCGGCGCGAGGCCGATGCGGTCGATGACCGAGTCGTACGCATGCTCGAACGCGTGGTTGGCCGCCCGGGCGCGATCTTCGTCGGAGAAGATCTTCCGGAAAACGGCTAGCTTCGACTGCCCACGTGCCTCGCGCACGCGGGCCATCGACCCGGTGTACGCCCCGGTGCCGGGGACGACTCCCTGTGTGGCGAGCGCCTCGGCGAAGGCCTTTTCGACCACGCCGCCGTCCGCCACACTCGTACCGGCGAGGTCAAGGCAGGCGAGCGTGATCCGTGCTCCGTGGTCCACGCACGCCCTCCATGCTCCCCGCCGGTATCAAAGTCGTGTCTCAGTTGTCCGCCGACGTCGCCTCGGTCCACAGGTCGAGCTCGGCCCGGTCCTGCTGCAGCCGGCGCCAAACCGCGAAACCACCGAGGGCGACCAGCGCGAGAACGATGAGTTTCTTCACGGTGGGACCCCTTCAAACTGACTGACAGTGCGTCTCGCAGCCTAGCAACCGTTCACGTGTGCCGGGCGGCTTCCCCCCGCACGCTATCGATCATGAGATTGTCGGCGTTGTCCAACGTAGGGCGGCACATGAGTCGCAGGGGCAGGGGCGGCACGAGCACTCGCTCGTCCACACCTGTGGATAACTCTCGGCCGCCTGGCCACGGCCGCGCCGGGCGTTCCGTGCCTCCCCACACGGTTGTCCACAAGCCTGTGGATAACCGCTCCGCCCTACCCAGGCGATGAAACACTGGCGGCATGGCCCAGATCCACGAACATGACCCATCGTGCGCGGTCGCCCATGGCGAGGCACCGTTCGAGACCGCTGACCGTACGCTCGTCGCCGTGTTCGCCTCTCCGGTCGCCGAGTTCCTCCTGCGGTACGGCGCCGACCTGGGATACCGCGGCGTCCTCCTGGAGCCCGCCGCGGACCGCGCGGCCGGTGCGGCGCAGGACGTCCCCGTCGTCACCGCGCCGCCGGACGGTCTCGACGGCACCACCGACGTCGTCGTCACCGACCACCACCGCCCGGAGCTCGGCCCCGTGCTCCGCGACCTGCTCGCCCACCCGGTCCGCTGGATCGGCGTGATGGGCAACCCCCGCCACCCCGGCCCGCACGTCCAGGCGCTCGCCGACCTCGGCGTGCCCGAGGAGGAGATCGCCCGTGTGCACCGGCCGGTGGGCCTGAACATCGGCTCGCGTACGCCTCCGGAGATCGCCCTCGCGACGCTCGCCGGCCTGGTCGCGGACCGCAACGGACGCCCCGGAGGCTTCGAGTTCTGACCGCCGTTCCCGCTCGGCGACCCCGCGCGCCCGTGCACGCCGCCCGTACGCTGCGGCCATGACCGTCCAACTCATCCGTACCGCCGATCTCTACGGCGGAGTCGAGTACGCCTACGCCGCCGTCGCCCCGCCGGGCGCGTTGATCTTCGCCGCGGGCGCATGCCCGTTGGACGAGAGCGGGGCGACGATCGGCCCCGGCGACGTACGGGCCCAGGCGCGTGCGTGCGTCGCCAACCTCAGGGCCGCTCTGGCCGCCGCGGGCGCGGGCCTGGGGGATGTGCTCAAGACGACCGTGTACGTGGCGTCGGCGCGCCGTACGGACCTCGTCGCCGCCTGGGAGGAGATCCGTACGGCGTTCGGCGAGCACGACGTGCCCAGCACTCTGCTGGGCGTGACCGTCCTCGGGTACACCGATCAACTCGTCGAACTGGAGGCGGTGGCCCTACGCCCTAATTCGGCCGTACGGTAATCAACCGGCGAGCGGGAACGATCACCCCCTTCGACCACGCATGGGTTTGTTTCTCTACCTGCGGGGATGAATTAGTACGGAAGGGAGACGTCAAATGGGTATCGTTATTGCGGTTCTCCTGCTCGCCCTCATCCTCGGCGGCGTGGGTTTCGCGGTACACGTCCTGTGGTGGATCGCCCTCGCCGTCCTGGTGCTCTGGCTGCTCGGCTTCGTCTTCCGCGGACCGGGTACGGCCGGCGGACCGCGCAGCCGCTGGTACCGCTGGTAGCGCCGGCGAAATCAACACGAGAACGCGTCGCCGCCGCGACCCAAGCGATGGCGGCGCGTTCGCCCGTTTTCCAAAGGTAAATGCGACATCGCCCGGTATTAAATTCCCGCCTGTCGCATTGGATACGGGGACCGCCTCCAAGGTCACATCAATCTATCGCTTCGGAATTTCCGCGGAAATCATCGCCCACGCGCTCGCCTCGCAGATGCCCCGTGTACCAGCCGACCTGAGCGACGCTCACCGCGTACGCGAGCCACAGGGCGAACAGCGCCGCCCCGGACATGACGAGGAGGCCCGAGAGGAGGAACGCGGCCAGGACGGCGCCGTAGAGCAGCCGTACGACGCGCTCAGGGGGCCCGCCGCCCGGCAGCGCCCGGTAGGCCAGGTACCAGGCCGCCGCGGCGCCACAGAGCACCAGGACGAAGACGAGCGCGGTCATCCACGCGTGCGTCCCCGCGTTCCCTCGCGCCCCGACGAAGACCAGCGCCACGGCGAGCATCGCCGCCCACGCCACGACCGACACCACGCTCGGCCACCGCACCACGAGCGAATACATATCGAAGGAGACGTTCCAACCGCTCTTGGAGTTCACGACGCCCCGGCACGGTCCTGCACGCCGAGCATCGCAGATATCCACACCCTGTGGACAACTCTCTGGACTGAGAGGATCCACGCCGAAACCTCGGCAATGGCCGGCCTGGCCGCCGTCCGTGTCGTCCGCGTGCCGGACGCGATCAGTGTCGATGCCGTGCCGAAGTGCCGAGGGCTCCGCCGCGTGGAGGCAGTATCCACGATCTCTGCGGCGGGTCGGACTCGCCTGCGGCGGGTACGGCGCCCCACCGCACGGATGACTCTCGTTCCAGGGTCTGCCTGGCGTCGACGGTCGTCGGCGTGGCGGGTGACCGGTTCGACCGCCGGGCGAAGCCGAGCATCGGGGACCGGAGGACCGCTGAACGAACAAGCCGTGATCGGGACCGGTCGCGGCGTGCCGGTCGTCTACCGGCTCCGGCGAACCCCTTCCCCGACACGTGAGGTGAACGACGATGAGACGCCGTGGGCGTGTGGTGCTTCTGATGCTCGTGGTCGCCTTGTCCTCCTCTTGCGGTGCGGACGACGACGCTCCCGTGCCGGCTCGTCACCGACCCCTGCGCGTCGGACGTCGATGACTCCTAGGAATCCGGCATCGGACGCAGAACTGCTGTTGTCGGTACTGGGTCCGACGCCGCCGGACTGCCATGAGGCGCTCCCCGGCAACCGCGTTTGTGGTCGCTTGCTCGCCTCGACGGCGAAACTGGTCGAGTATGGGGCTGCCGCGCTGAAGGACATGCCGAAGACCGCCGAGTACAAGAAGGTCTCCGGCGCGGTGGCCGACCTTCAGCGGTCGTACAAGTCGGTCGAGAAGAGCGGCTGCTACACGCGCCAGGGAAGAGCCTTGGCCGCCGACAGGACACTGCGCGACCTCTGCACCACGTTCGCAGGTGCGGTCGCACTCGCGTGACTGAACCTGTGGGAGGCGATCAGCGGCCTCGAGCAACCCGGCTGGGTCTCGGGCTCGACGAAGCCCGGCGCGTCCTGCTCGCGGGCAAGGCTGACGATCAAGCGAGCCGTATCGCACCTGGTCGGCGACCGAATGGTTCAGTGTGGTCAGGGGCCAGGCTCAGCGGCGGCACGCTCGCCGCAGTTCGGTCAGGACGCCGTCGGGGTCGTACAGGATCCGGACACCGTCGGTCACCACCCGGCGGGTGCCGGGATCCACAGGGTCGGCGTTCGCCCAGTCGGGGGAGCCGATGTTGATTTCGACCTCGAGCCCGGTCTCGGTGAGAAACCGTCGCTCGGTGATCGGGCCCCATGACCGGACTCTGGTCGGTTCGCCGATGCCGAGCTCGTCAGCCCATGTGTCATCGGCGTAGCGGGCGGTCTCCTTGGTGAGCAACACGAGATCGATATCGGAGTCGGGTCGGGCCGCGTCCCGGGCGCGGGAGCCGACCAGGAGCAGGCCCAGAACGTCGTCACGATCAGCCGACCAGCGGGTGACCCGTACGATCAGGTCCTCGACGTCAGTGGCTTGCCGCGGCGGGATGGCGGCCGCGTGAGTCGCCAGGTGTTCATCGCGGTGGGTCACCTTGGCTCCTTCTGCCGTCATCGCACAGGGGTCAGGTTGAGCGCCTGGCCGTCCGCCGATGGCTGCGGCGGTCAGGGACCGCCTACCGGTGTTGTTGTCATTGCCCGGGCTGCCGCACCAAGGCCACGCCCGTCGACGGCCTCCCCGTAAGCGACCGCCTCACACCGCCCGGCTCATGATCTCCTGCACTACGGCGGTCTTGGCGTCGGCATAGTGCTGCACGTGCCGCCACGTCCGCTGGGCGAGCTCGCGCTTGGTGCGCGCGTAGTATTCCCGGTCGGTGTCGCTGGCGCGCAACCGGTCCCGAAATCGCACCATCCGGTCGATCTCAGCAGCGCCAACGCTGAACACATGTAGGTTGATGTCAGTGTCCGGGCCCTTGAAAAGGCGGTGTTCGAACCAGTCCGGCTCACGGATCCTCACCACGTACCCGGCTGCTTCCAAGGCCGGCACATACGATGGCTCGTCGGCGGAGTCCGACACGACGAGCACGATGTCGATGATGGGCTTGGCGGCCAGTCCAGGCACCGAGGTCGAACCTACGTGCTCGACACGCAGCGCCCTGTCGTCAAGCACCGCGCGAATCCGCTCGGCTTCGCGCGCGAAGAGCCGTGGCCACTCGGGGTCGTACGTAGCGAGGACAATCGGGGCGTCGTGGGGTATGAGCTCACCGACCGTGAGCCTTTGGAGTTCCTCGTCGCTGATCGGATCCGGGCTCGGTCCATCTGCCGTTGATGGCATCGCCATTCCCTCCCATCCGGAAGGCAGCCCAGCAGCGTAACAAATCGGCAGCTCACTACGCCCCGCACCGTACGCATGGCGATCCCACGCCTGATCATCCGCTCGCTGGTCTGGCCTGTCATCGGGGTCGTCCCACCTCCACGGTGGGAGCTTCTGCAACGCCCTCGGCACCGATCGTGGTGTCCAATCCCATCGGTCGAGAGCCCCACGAAAGTTCGTCGCGAACGGAGCACCGACCGGGTCGCCGTACGTTCACTCCTGCGCTCGCGCGGAGTTCCACAGCTTCGTGAGTGGGTGGAAGGCACGCAGACCGCGGCCGAAACGTGGACCTCGCGCGGCCGTGACGGCCACTGGCGATACGCCGAGAACGAGTTGCACTTCACCGGCGACCGACCAGAGTGATCTGCTCTGGGATCGGCCTTGCTCGCCGACCAAAGGACGACGAGTAGCCGGGGCCGGCCCATGGGCCTAGGTGGACTTGAACCACCGGCCTCATCCTTATCAGTTCGATCTCTTCATGGTCATCAAGGCTTCACCGAGATCCGTCAGCCCCTCCCTGATCGAAATGATCTGTGTCCGTCTGACCGTGTTGTCGTCACTGCCGTCGACGTTGCGCAGGAACCGCCCCTGAGAGAATCCGTTCGTGACCGCTCTGCATGACTCGGTTCGCACCGCATTGATTCGCCGTGGCTTCGCCCTGGAGTACGCCACGCTGTGCTGGAATGTGATCGGCATCGTCGTGCTTGCGGTTGCGGCATGGTCGGCCCGATCGGTCGCACTCGCTGGGTTCGGGCTGGACTCCCTCATCGAGATCGGCGCATCGATCGTCGTGATCTGGGAGCTGTCGGGCACCGGTGAGGCCCGCCGGCGGCGGGCGCTGCACTTGATCGGCGGCGCATTCGCCGCGCTGGCGATCTACCTGCTCATCCAATCCTCCTGGGTGCTGGTAACTGGCTACCACCCTCATCACTCACTGCCGGGGATCGCCTGGACTGCCATCACCGCGGTGGTGATGTTCGCCCTCGCCGCTGGGAAAACCCGTATCGGAGCCGCACTGGACAACCCGGTGCTTCGCACTGAGGGGCGCGTCACCTTGATCGATGGCGTCCTTGCGGCTGCGGTCCTTGTCGGCCTAGTCCTCAACGCCGGACTTGGCTGGTGGTGGTCTGACCCCCTCGCCGGATACGTTCTCGTGTTCTACGCCGTGCGCGAAGCACGAGAGATCTTCTTCGCCGAGGAGTGAGCAGCGCTCGTCGTCCAAGCCGGTCTCATCACGCGCTGTGGTCGGCCGAGGAGGCGATGCGTGCCCCCGCTTCCACCTCAACCAGTGACCGCCCTTGCGGCGCCTGCGGTCTGGACCCACTCCCCGAACCTGAGGCCCCCACCGGACGTTCCCGGTGACTCAGCGAGCTGCTGCTGTGGATGGAACCGAACATCGGTCGCTTCCGTCGAACCGGGATGCACAAGGCCCTGAAGATCGCGTCAGGCGTGCTGTTGGGACTGCTGGTCATCGGTGCCGGTGAACCGACCTGGCTGTATCTGGCTTCGGAGGACAGTGGGGTCGTGGGAGAAGCCACTGTCGGCCCGACTCCGGCCTGTCCGGTCGGACGTGTGGGTGAGGTCTGTCCTCCTGGGCACATCGCGATCTCAGCGGTCATGACCCGTCGTGGCTGGCCTGGCGTTGCGGCGGTCGTACATACCGGCGCCGGCGGGCGCTTCCGGGTGCGGCTTGCGCCTGGTCGGTACACGCTTCATGTGCTTCGGAGCCCTTGGCATCCGCCCTTGCCGTACCTGAGGCAGTCCGCGATTCCGGTGAGGGTTCGCGCGCATGCCTACACGTCGGTGACGGTGGGCTTCGACAGCGGCATTAGATGAGCGCGCAGCGCCTGCGATCGATGGACATTGCAGCGGATCAATCCAGATCACGCGCCCTGCCCTTCATTTGCGCTCCTCAGCTCGGCGCTTTCGCGCATCCTCTGCCCCTACCTGGTCATCGCGTCCGCTGTCGTCCCGCCCAACGGGGGAACACTCCGGGGCCTGGTCGCTCGGGATGAACGTCCCGTGATCCCGGTTACTCATGATCCAACGGGGGCCAGACATCATGCCCGTCCGCCCAACGTACGAGCCATTCAGCCAAGGTCGGAACGGTGTGGCTGACGGCGACTTCGGGCGAGTCTCGCTCGGGCCAGTCCCAGCCGTCCCAATCGAACAGGCAGACAGGGTTTCCCGGCTTCGTCAGCGATACGTACCACCAAACGCTGCACCCGGCGGCGATCAGCGGGAAGCCCACGGGCTCGTTGAGTTGCGGATTCTGCAGGTACTCCTCGACCGCGGTGATGCCGGGTTGATCGTGCTGTCCGCTTGGCGTGATGCCCAGGATTCCGTACATGGGTCCGAAGCCGCCGTTGGCTACCTCGGTGTACAAGCGCCCCCGTCGGCGAAGTCTTTCGAAGAGATCGCTATCTGACACGGCCAAAGCATCGCAGCAATCCGGTGCTCATTCCGCCGACATCAAGATCCATGTGAGCGGTCGCAGGTGTGCCCGTGTTCGTGAGCGCTGAGGCTGGGACACGTCGCTTCCTCTGCGCCTGGCGCAGCGCCACGCGGGGGGAAAGTCGCCGGAGAGCTGTTCGGAGACACCGAGAGCTAGCCGTTGCCGTCGCTGCCGTCAGCGCTCCCCGCCCCGAAGGACCAGCGGGCCGCAACGATCAGTCGCGGTTACAGATCGTGTCCAGACGGGGACAGCAGTATTGGACTGCCGGGTGTGGTGATAACAGGACCTTGAGGATGACTAGTGCTGCCTGCGAATTCGATAGTGGTAGCGGGAGCGGCTGTAGTGCTCGCGGCTGGCTGCTCTCTCACCGGAGGTGATGCGCGGACCGTCGCCCGACCCGGCTCCATCCAGCGCGATGCCGATCCCGTCCCGACGCTGTCGGCTACCAGTAATGCCGGGTGGGAGGACGTCGCGCGGGCTCTGGGCCGATCTGGGAAGCTGTCGGCGGACAAGAAGGTCTACCGTGTCTCGTTCCCTCGCTCGGACTTGAAGGTGACCTCCTATGGGGTGAGTATCAAGCCGGGCCTTGCTCTGGGGGGTTATACCGCTTTCACCCGCTACCCCGACGGCCTCATCTTGATGATGGGTGATCTTGTGGTCACTGAGCCGGAGCTGCAAAAGGTCACCGACGTTCTGCAACGCCAGGGGATCGAGCAGACGGCCGTGCACAAGCACCTGCTGTCCCATCAGCCTGAGGTTTGGTGGGCCCACGTTCACGCCACCGGGCACGACGCGGGAACCATCGCGCGTTCGCTTCGGGCTGCTCTGGATGTCACCGCCACGCCGCCGGCTCCAACGGCCTCAAGTCCTGCCCCGACTCCGCGAATCGATACTGCGGCGATCGACCGGGCCATGGGGGCCAAGGGCACCAACGATGGCGGCATCTACAAGTTCACCTTCAAACGCACCAGCCCCGTCACTGAGCACGGCCGCGTCATCCCGCCTGGAATGGGCGTGACCACCGCGATGAACTTCCAGCCCACCGGTGGCGGCAAGGCCGCCATCAACGGCGACTTCGCCATGACCGCCGACGAGGTCCAACACGTCATCCAAGCCCTACGCTCCGGCGGCATCAGCATCGTCGAAATCCACAACCACGCTCTACATGACGAGCCGCGCCTGTTCTACATGCACTTTTGGGCCAACGACGATGCCGTCGAACTTGCCAAGACCCTGCACAAGGCCATCACTCAGCAAGCCGTCACCCCGGCGGCCTAACGATGGCCATCACCACACGCGATGCGACGTTTTCCGGATGTCGGTAGGGCGTCGCTGGGAGCGGCGCTAACGCGTGCGAGGCGGGAAGAGCTGATCCCGGTGAACGTCGCCCGATTGACCACCCTGTCCGCTCCTCCGCCCAAGAAGGTCAAGCCCTGGACGGCCGACGAGGCGCGGGCCTTCCTCGCCGCCGCTCGCAGCGAACCGCTCTACCCGGCGTTCGTCCTGCTCCTCGTCTACGGGCTGCGTCGCGGCGAAGTGCTGGGCATCAGCTGGGACGACGTGGACCTGGACGACGACGTGGACTGGAGATCTACACGCACGGCGACAACGCCAGTCACCGCGAGGGACTCGGGAGGGTGGCCGGAGAGCTGTTCAGAGACGCGGAAAGCCAGCCGTTGCCGTCAAAAGCCCCCACCGGAGATCCGATGGGGGCTTTGACCTGTGTGGGCCTAGGTGGACTTGAACCACCGGCCTCATCCTTATCAGGGATGCGCTCTAACCGACTGAGCTATAGGCCCGTGCAGCTGCTCCCGAGTCGGAAAGACCAGGAGGCGACGTCGAGAAACAGTACCCGATCGGCGCCCCAAACCGGTAATCGTTTGGTCCTCCCGGCGGTGGGCAGTCGCGGTTACTGGTCGGCCTCCTTCAGGGTGACCTCGACACCGCCGACCAGATCGGCGGCCATGTTGTAGATCACCGACCACACCGTGGCCAGGGCCGTGATGAGGAGGACGTTCAGCGTGCCGATCAGGGCGGTGTAGCCGAGGATGCGCGCCGCCGAGAACCAGCTCGCCGGGTTGAGGCCGCCGCTCTTGCCCTGGTCGTTGGAGGTCAGGTCGCGGATCGTGTTGGACAACGCGTCGAAGACGCCCAGCCACGACAGGATCACGTACAGCACCGCGACGGCGACGAACAGCACCAGGAAGCACACCAGCGACATGATGAAGCTGAACTTCATCACCGACCACGGCTCGAACCGGGCCACCTGGAGGTGCGCCTTCCGCGGCGCCTTGCGGCCGCCGGCCTTGTCCGCCTTGCGCAGCGCGCCGGTCAGCTTCGCGGCCCGTGAGGAGGGGGCCTCGATCGCCGCCGGGCCGGAGCCGTCGCCCGGGCCGCCGCCCGGCATGGCCGAGGCCGACAGAGAGCCGCTCGGCGCGTACGACGGCGTGCCGGCCCCCGTGCCGCCGCCGTAACCGGACGTCGAAGATCCCATGCCCGCGCCCCTACCCGAAGTCGGCAAGGACTCCCCACTTTCCTGTGGCTTCTTCGCGGCGTCGTCCCGGCTCGCCGGCTCGATCGCCCGCTTGCTCGCGCCCGAGCCATCCTTTTTCGACCGGTCCGAGTCGGCGTCCTTCGGCAGGCCGAACGTCGCCGTACGGTTACTCGCGTCCTCAGAGGAGGACGAAGACGAGGACAACGACGGAAGGGCGTCCACCACCGTCGCGTCGTTGTCCGGCTCCGGGTCGGCCGGAGGGACGTCGCGTACGGTGTCCTCGTTGCTCTTCTTCTTCGCCTTGTCGATGACCGTCTTCTCCGCCTCGTCCGACGCGGAGCCGTTGGTGTCGTCCTTGGCGTCCGTCCGAACGGTCACCTCGTCGCTCGGCGGCTTGGCCGCGCTCGTCTTCTTGCGCGTCCGGCCGCTCTTGGCGTCCGACCCGGTCGAGCGCTGTCCGGGCTTGCCGTCTGCGCCCTTGCCGGCGTTGGCCGTCATATGACCTCCCCGGGAAGGCGACGCATCGCCTGGTTTACGACCAGGTTGATCACGCGTCGCTCCCTTCCCCGGACCCTGTGTCCGGCTCTGCGTCCGCGTCCTCGATGGACTCTACGTTCCTCGCGATGGCTACGACGCTGTCACCATCGGCGAGGTTCATTAGACGTACCCCCATGGTCGAGCGTCCAGACTGTTTCACACCGGAGGCTCGCGTACGGATTACGCCGCCGCTCGCGGTGATGGCGTAGACCTCATCGTCAGGCCTGACCATGAGAGCGCCCACCAACCGGCCGCGGGTCTCCACGATCTTAGCGGTCAGAACGCCCTTACCCCCACGGCCATGGAGGGGGTACTGGTCCGCCGGAGTGCGCTTGGCGTAGCCGCCCTCCGTCGCGACCAGCACATCCTCGCCCTCGCGGACGACATGCATGTCGAGAACTTCCTGACCGTCGTCGAAACGCATGCCGATCACGCCCGCGGTCGCCCGGCCCATGGGCCGCAGGACGTCGTCGCGGGCGGGGAAGCGGATGGCCTGGGCGCCGCTGCTGACCATGAGCAGGTCGTCCTCGGGGGAGACCAGACGGGCGGCGATCACCTCGTCGCCCTCTTCGAGGTTGATCGCGATCAGGCCGGCCGAGCGCGGCGAGTCGTACGCCGACAGCGAGGTCTTCTTGACCCGGCCCTGCTTGGTGCCCAGGACGAGGTACGGCGCGACGTCGTAGTCACGCAGGTCCATGACCTCGGCGATCTGCTCGTCCGGCTGGAACGCCAGGAGGTTCGCGACGTGCTGGCCGCGTCCGTCGCGTCCGCCCTCGGGTAGTTCGTAGGCCTTCGCCCGGTAGACGCGGCCCTTGTTGGTGAAGAACAGGATCCAGTGGTGCGTCGTCGTGACGAAGAAGTGGTCGACGATGTCGTCCTGCTTGAGCTGCGCTCCGCGTACGCCCTTGCCGCCGCGCTTCTGCTCCCGGTACAGGTCGGTCTTGGTGCGCTTGGCGTAACCACCGCGGGTGATCGTGACGACGATGTCCTCTTCGGCGATCAGGTCCTCCATGGACACGTCGCCGTCGAAGGGGATGATCTGCGTACGGCGCTCGTCGCCGTACTTCTCCACGATCGCGCCGAGCTCCTCGCCGACGATCGCGCGCTGCCGCTCCGGCGAGGCCAGGATGTCGTTGTAGTCCGCGATCTCCGCCATGAGCTTGTCGTACTCATCGGTGATCTGCTGACGCTCCAGGGCGGCCAGCTTGCGGAGCTGCATGTCGAGGATGGCCTGCGCCTGGATCTCGTCGATCTCCAGGAGCTGCATCAGGCCGGTCTGGGCCTCGGCCGCCGACGGCGACCGGCGGATCAGCGCGATGACCTCGTCGATGCGGTCGAGCGCCTTGAGCAGGCCGCGCAGGATGTGGGCGCGCTCTTCGGCCTTGCGCAGCAGGAACCGGGTGCGCCGGACGATGACGTCGACCTGGTGGGCGACCCAGTAGCGGACGAACTGGTCGAGGCGCAGCGTGCGCGGCACGCCGTCGACCAGCGCGAGCATGTTCGCGCCGAAGGTCTCCTGGAGCTGCGTGTGCTTGTAGAGGTTGTTGAGGACCACCTTGGCGACCGCGTCGCGCTTGAGCACGATCACCAGGCGCTGGCCCGTACGGCCGGAGGTCTCGTCACGGACGTCGGCGACGCCGGTGATCTTGCCTTCCTTGACCTGCTCGGCGATCTTCAGCGCGAGGTTGTCGGGGTTGACCTGGTAGGGCAGCTCGCTGACGACCAGGCAGGTGCGGCCCTGGATCTCCTCCACCTCGACGACGGCCCGCATGGTGATCAGGCCGCGGCCCGTACGGTAGGCGTCCTCGATGCCCCGGCGGCCGACGATCAGGCCGTAGGTGGGGAAGTCGGGGCCCTTGATGCGCTCGATCAGCGCGTCGAGCAGCTCCTCGTCGGAGGACTCGTAGTTCTCCAGGTACCACTGGACGCCGGCGGCCACCTCGCGCAGGTTGTGCGGCGGGATGTTGGTCGCCATACCGACCGCGATGCCGGCCGAGCCGTTGACCAGGAGGTTCGGGAAGCGGCTCGGCAGGACCTCGGGCTCCTGCGAGCGACCGTCGTAGTTCGGCGCGAAGTCGACGGTCTCCTTCTCGATGTCGCGCAGCATCTCCATGGCCAGCGGCGCCATGCGGCACTCGGTGTACCGCATGGCGGCGGCCGGGTCATTGCCCGGCGAGCCGAAGTTGCCGTTGCCGTCGACCAGCGGGTAGCGCAGCGCCCAGGGCTGGGCGAGCCGCACGAGCGCGTCGTAGATCGCGCTGTCGCCGTGCGGGTGGTAGTTGCCCATGACGTCGCCGACGACGCGGGCGCACTTGAAGTAGCCGCGGTCGGGGCGGTATCCGCCGTCGTACATGGCGTACAGCACGCGGCGGTGCACCGGCTTGAGGCCGTCGCGGACCTCGGGCAGCGCGCGGGACACGATGACCGACATCGCGTAGTCGAGGTAGCTGCGCTGCATCTCGACCTGGATGTCGACCGGCTCGACGCGGTCCTGTGGACCGTCGGGCGGCAGCGTAACGTCCGTCACGAAAGACCTCTTCCAGCTTGTGGTGTACGGGGCGCGGGCGGGCCCGCGCCGCCGTCAGATGTCGAGGAAGCGCACGTCCTTGGCGTTGCGCTGGATGAACGAGCGCCGGGCCTCGACGTCTTCACCCATGAGCACGGTGAACAGCTCGTCGGCCTGGGCGGCGTCGTCGAGGGTGACCTGCAGCAGGATGCGGTTCTCCGGGTCCATGGTGGTGTCCCACAGCTCCGTGGCGTTCATCTCGCCGAGGCCCTTGAAGCGCTGCACGCCGTCGCGGGGGCGCGGGTCGCGTTTGCCCGCCGCGATGCCCTGCTCGATGATCGCGTCGCGCTCGCGGTCGGAGTAGGCGTAGTCGGAGTCCTGACCGCGGGCGTCCCACTTGATCTTGTAGAGCGGGGGCTGGGCGAGGTAGACGTGGCCGGCCTCGACCAGGGGCTTCATGAAGCGGAACAGCAGGGTCAGCAGCAGCGTGCGGATGTGCTGGCCGTCGACGTCGGCGTCGGCCATCAGGATGATCTTGTGGTACCGCAGCTTCTCGATGTCGAACTCGTCGTGGATGCCGGTGCCCAGGGCGGTGATCATCGCCTGGACCTCGTTGTTCTTCAGGACCCGGTCGATGCGGGCCTTCTCCACGTTGAGGATCTTGCCGCGGATCGGGAGGATCGCCTGGTACTGCGGGTTGCGGCCGCCCTTGGCCGAGCCGCCGGCCGAGTCGCCCTCCACGACGTAGATCTCGCACTTGCCCGGGTCGGTCGACTGGCAGTCCGACAGCTTGCCGGGCAGCGAGGTCGACTCCAGCAGGCTCTTGCGGCGGGTCAGGTCGCGGGCCTGCCGGGCGGCGATGCGCGCGCGTGCCGCCTGCGTGGCCTTGTTGATGACCTCCTTGGCCTCGCCGGGGTTGGCGTCGAGCCAGCCGCGCAGGTTCTCGTACATCGCGCGCTGGACGAACGACTTGGCCTCGGTGTTGCCGAGCTTGGTCTTGGTCTGGCCCTCGAACTGCGGGTCGGCCAGCTTGATCGAGATGATCGCGGTCAGACCCTCGCGTACGTCCTCACCGGCGAGGTTGTCGTCCTTGCCCTCGCGCAGGAGCTTCTGCTCGCGCGCGTACTTGTTGACGACGGTCGTCAGCGCGGCGCGGAAGCCCTCCTCGTGGGTGCCGCCCTCCGCCGTGTTGATCGTGTTGGCGAAGGTGTGGACGGACTCGGAGTAGGACCCGCTCCACTGCATGGCGACCTCGACCGACATGCCGTCGACCTCGTCGCTGAACGCGATCACCGACTGGTGGACGACTTCCTTCTTGGCGTTGAGGTAGCGGACGAAGTCCTCGATGCCGCCCTCGTAGTGATACGTGACGGTCTTGGGCTCGCCGTTGATGTGCTCGGGCCGCTCGTCGGTCAGCGTGATCGACAGCCCTCGGTTGAGGAAGGCCATCTCCTGCATGCGCCGGCTGAGGGTCTCGAAGTTCCATTCGAGCGTCTCGAAGATCGAGCCGTCGGGCCAGAAGCTGATGACGGTGCCGGTCTCGTCGGTCGCCTCGCCCTTTGCCAGCGGACCATCGGCACCCCGCCAGGTGTAGGACTGACGCCACACGTGGCCGTCAACCCGCACCTCGGCCTCCAGCCGGGTGGACAGTGCGTTCACCACTGCGGAGCCGACACCGTGCAGGCCGCCGGAGACGGCGTAGGACTTGCTGTCGAACTTGCCGCCGGCGTGCAGGGTCGTGAGGACGAGTTCGATCGCCGGACGCTTTTCGACGGGATGCAGGCCCACGGGGATACCGCGGCCGTTGTCGGTGACGCGGACCCCACCATCGGCGAGCAGTGTCACCGTGATGGTGTCGGCGTAACCGGCGAGAGCCTCGTCGACCGAGTTGTCCACGATCTCGTAGACGAGGTGGTGCAGACCACGTTCGCCGGTGGAACCGATGTACATCCCGGGGCGCTTACGGACCGCCTCCAGGCCTTCAAGGACGGTGATCGAGCTAGCGTCGTACGCCAAGTGGAGATCCTCCTGCCGGAGGACACTCGCCGCGCAGCTCCCCGTACAACAAGCGGGGCGCCCGATCCACGGGCGGCCCGCAACGGCGATCGTGTCCTGTATCCGCTCCTATTCTACCCAGACCAGCCCCGTTCCTGGGCCATGAAGCGCGTTGTAAGCCCGTGTGAGCCCTGAAACCGACCCCTTGGGGATCCCCCTATTGGGTCTGGGGGGTCACGAGGCGTACGGACGGCGAAATCGTGTCGAGCTTCTCGCTTCCGCGCCGCTGTCAAGTGCTACGCACAAGCTGTGGACAACTCGTCAGGAAGCAGCGCGCCGAGGCTCCCGCGCGGCCCCGTGTCAGGAGCGCGGCCGTCGCCCGCCGGTCACGCGCAGTCGCCCTCCGCCGTGCTGCCCGCCCGAAGGACCGACGACCTTGACCCGCTGCACGGTGCCGTGGCCGAGGTCCTCATTGAGGCGCTTGACGAGGTTGGCCGCGAGCAGGCGCACCTGGGTGGCCCAGTTGGCCGAGTCGGCGGCGATCACCAGGACGCCGTCCTCGAACGTCTCGGGTCTGGTGTGTTCGGCCAGTTCGGGACCGACGATCTGCGGCCAGCGGCCGAACACGCCGCCGACGGCCGCGCGCTCCTGCCAGCCGCGAGCGGCCAGGAGCTCGCGGATCGCGGGCCCGAACGCCGTGGGGTCGCCGCCGCGGCCGGACTCGCGCACCGGCCGGCGCCGCTTCTTCCGCGTCTGGCCCGGCAACGCCCCGCGCTCGCGGGCGTCCGCCTTGGCCTGGGCCAGGGCCTCACGGGCGAGCTCGATGCCGGACTTCTCCTCACCCGGGTTTTCCACAGGCTGTGGATCGCGAGACTCATCGGACACGGGTGACCTCCCCCTCGGCGACGTCGTAGGCCGCGCCGGTCAGCCGCTCGGGCACGTCGGCGGGCACGGCCGCGGTGATCAGCACCTGCTCGGCGGGCGCGACCAGCTCCGCCAGGCGCTCACGGCGCCCGGTGTCCAGCTCGGCGAACACGTCGTCGAGGATCAGCACCGGGTCGTCGCCGTCCGCGCGGAGCAGCTCGAACGCGGCCAGCCGCAGCGCCAGCGCGAACGACCAGGACTCCCCGTGGCTCGCGTATCCCCGGGCCGGCAGGTCGCCCAGCTTCAGCAGGAGCTCGTCGCGGTGCGGACCGACGAGGCTCACGCCGCGCTCCAGCTCGCCCCGCCGCGCCTCGGCCATCGCGGCCAGCAGCTTTTCCCCCAGCTCGGCACGGTCTGTGGACAACTCCGCGCCGGCCGACGAGCGGTATTCCAGGTCCGCGGCGCCGCCCGGCGCCAGCGCGGCGTACGCCTTGGCCACCAGCGGGCGCAGCGCGGCGACCAGGTCCAGCCGCGCGCCGAGCAGTTCCGCGCCCGTACGCGCCAGGTGCGTGTCCCACACGTCCAGCGTGCTGATGACCTCCGGGCCGGGCGCCCGCCGGTGCTGGGCGGCCGATTTCAACAGGGCGTTGCGCTGCTTGAGGACACGGTCGTAGTCGGAGCGCACGCCCGCGAACCTGGGCGCGCGTACGGTCAGCAGCTCGTCCATGAAGCGTCGCCGGTCGCCGGGGTCGCCCTTGACCAGCACGAGGTCCTCGGGGGCGAACAGTACGGTCCGCAGCATCCCCAGCACCTCGCGGGGCCGCTGCACCGGCGAGCGGTTCAGGCGGGCGCGGTTCGCGCGGCCGGGGTTGATCTCCAGCTCGATCAGCGCGCGGCGCTCGTCGCGGACCACCCCGGCCCGGACGATCGCCCGCGGCGCGCCCTGCCTGACCAGGGGAGCGTCTGTGGAAACCCGGTGGCTGCCGTGCAGCGCGACATAGCCGACGGCCTCGACGAGGTTGGTTTTGCCGTGGCCGTTCGGCCCGATGAACGCGCTGATCCCCGGATCCAGGGCGATCTCGGCGGACTCATAGGACCGGAAGTCCCGCAGCGTCAGGTGGGCGACGTACACCCAGACGAGAGTAGGGCCTGTGCGACGCGCTCGCCGCACCGACGCGTTGTCCCCAGGCTGTGTACAACCCGGGCCGGTCTGTGGAAACGACGTTGCGGGGTTCCAGGGAGACCCGAAAGCCACCGAGCACGGGCGGTCGCCGACTGTGGAGACCGCCCGCGTCGTACGTGGATCAGGCCGGCGGGGTGACGTCGGCGCCGGGCGAGTCGGCGCCCTTCGCCGTCTCCACCGCGTGGCCGCCGAACTGGTTGCGCAGCGCCGCGACCATCTTCATGGCCGGCGACTCGTCCTGCCGCGAGGCGAACCGCGCGAAGAGCGCGGCCGTGATCACCGGCAGCGGGACGGCGTGGTCGACCGCCGCCTGCACCGTCCACCGGCCCTCGCCGGAGTCCTGTGCATAACCCTTGAGCTTGTGCAGATCCGGGTCGTCCTGCAGCGCCCGGTCGGCCAGGTCGAGCAGCCAGGAGCGGATGACCGTGCCCTCGCGCCAGCTGCGGAAGGTCTCGGGCACGTTCTTGACCAGGTCGGTGGCCTCGAGCAGCTCCCAGCCCTCGGCGTAGGCCTGCATCATGCCGTACTCGATGCCGTTGTGGACCATCTTGGCGAAGTGGCCGGCGCCGACCTCGCCGGAGTGCACGAAGCCGAAGTCACCCTCGGGCTTGAGCGCCTCGAAGATCGGCATGAGGCGCTTCACGTGCTCGTCACTGCCGCCGACCATGAGGGCGTAACCGTTCTTCAGACCCCAGACGCCGCCGCTGACCCCGACGTCAACGAAGCCGATGCCCTTCTGATCGAGCAGCTTCGCGTGTTCCTGGTCGTCGATGTAGTGCGAGTTGCCACCGTCGATGACCAGGTCACCGGGCTCGAGGAGGTCCGCGAGGCTCTCCACGGTCGCTCGGGTGGCCTCACCGGCCGGGACCATGACCCACACCGCACGTGGCGCGCTGAGCCGGTCGGCGAGCTCCTGGAGCGAGCCGACGTCGCTGACCTTCGGGTCGCGGTCGTAACCGACGACCGTGTGGCCGGCTTGGCGCAGGCGCTCGGCCATGTTGCCGCCCATGCGGCCAAGGCCGATCATCCCCAGTTCCATGTGAGTTCTCCTCAGAAGGGATCCCTGTCCCTTATGAGCGTAGTGAACCTGTGGATCAGCTCGACAGGCGGATGGGCATGATCAGGTAACGGTAGTCCGGGTCGGCGTCGTCGGCCGGCTTGCCGGTCATGACGGCCGGCTTGGTCGAGGTGGTCATGGCCAGCCGCGCGACGTCGGAGCCGATCGCGCTGAGCCCGTCGAGCAGGAAGTGCGGGTTGAAGGCGACGTCGATGTCCTGGCCCTCCAGCGAGGCGCCGAGAACTTCCACAGCCTGTGCATCGTCACCGCTGCCCGCCTCCAGCACCACCTCGCCCTGCCGGAACGACAGGCGCACGGGGGTGTTCTTCTCGGCGACGAGACCGACGCGCTTGACGGCCTCGGCGAACGGACCGGTCTCGACCTCGGCGACCGAGGAGGTCTCCTTCGGCCACAGCGACTGGTACTTGACGAACTCCGCGTCGAGGAGCCGCGTGGTCGTACGTCGGCCGCCGCCGTCGAAGCCGATCATGCCCTCGCCGCTGCCGCCGGACGCGAGCGCGATCGACACCTCGGCGCCGGAGGTCAGCGACTTGGCGGTGTCCGACAGCGTCTTGGCGGGCACCAGGGCGACGGCGGAGATGTCGGGCTGCTCGGGCTTCCACCGGAACTGGCGTACGGCGAGACGGTAGCGGTCGGTGGAGGCGAGTGTGACGGTCTCGCCCTCGATCTCCACCCGCACGCCGGTGAGCATCGGCAGGGTGTCGTCGCGGCCGGCGGCGATGGCCACCTGCGACACCGCCGCGGCGAACTCGTCGCTGCCGACCGTGCCGGCGGCGGGTGGCATCGCCGGGAGGCTCGGGTAGTCCTCCACAGGCATGGTCAGCAGTGTGAACTTCGCCGTGCCGCACTTGAGGGTGACCTTGGCCCCGTCGGTGGTGATCTCGACCGGATGCGCGGGCAGGCTGCGGGAGATCTCGGCGAGGAGCCGGCCCGACACCAGCGCGGTGCCCGGCTCGTCCGCGTCGATGTCCATCGTCATCTGCGCGGAGACCTCGTAGTCGAACGAGGACAGCTTGAGCGTCTCCCCGGCCTCGATGAGCATGCCGGCGAGCACCGGGACGGGCGGGCGGACCGGCAGTGTGCGCGCGGTCCAGGCAACGGCGTCGGCGAGGACGTCTCTGTCGATGCGGAATTTCACTTTGGACCGTCTCCTGAGGTTTTGATCACCTGGGGTCGTGGAACAGAAGAGACCGTACGGGGTCCATCCAATCGTGGCCCCGAGCGAGCCCCTAGTTCTTGTCTTTCTCTTCAGTAGATAGAACAACAGTCACAGTCTTAGGGGCCGTGGATACTGGGGAAAACCTTAGTCTTCGCAGGTCAACCCCCGAATCTCTGTCCACCGCTGCTGTGTATCGAGCCTGTGGACTCCGTGGATGCCTGAGGACAGTCGCGAAGCGTCCCCATCTCATCCACCGACGGTCCACCGTTCATCCCCATCTCGTCCACCGGATCGGCCCCGCCGTCCACATGGTTGTCCACCGGATTGATCCACAGAGTTTTCCCCACCCTGTGTAATCCACCGTCTCTGGATAACCGGTGTGGAGACTCTGTGGACGCCTGTGGACGGCTGTGGAGAACTCCGGGACGGCATCGGGACAACTCCGGGACGGCTGTTCAGGGACTCCGAGGCGGCTCAGGCCCCGCCGTTGCGCGCCTGCTGCTTGATGCGGTTCGTCAGCTCGGTGACCTGGTTGTAGATCGGGCGCTTCTCGGCCATCAGCTTGCGGATCTTCTTCTCCGCGTGCATGACGGTCGTGTGGTCGCGTCCCCCGAACTGCTGGCCGATCTTGGGCAGCGACAGCTCGGTCAGCTCGCGGCACAGGTACATCGCGATCTGCCGGGCCGTCACCAGCACCCGCGAGCGCGACGGACCGCACAGCTGCTCCATGTCGATGCCGAAGTACGTCGCGGTCTGCGCCATGATCGTCGCCGCGGTGATCTCCGGGCCGGTGTCGTTGGGGATGAGGTCCTTCAGCACGATCTCGGCGAGCTGGAGGTCCACCGACTGCCGGTTGAGGCTCGCGAACGCGCTCACCCGGATGAGCGCGCCCTCCAGCTCACGGATGTTGGTGGAGATCTTCGAGGCGATGTACTCGAGCACCTCGGGCGGCGCGACCAGGCCCTCCTGCACGGCCTTCTTGCGCAGGATCGCGATGCGCGTCTCGAGCTCGGGCGGCTGCACGTCGGTGATCAGCCCCCACTCGAACCGGTTGCGCAGCCGGTCTTCCAGCGTCACGAGCTGCTTGGGCGCGCGGTCGCTGGAGATCACGATCTGCTTGTTGGCGTTGTGGAGGGTGTTGAAGGTGTGGAAGAACTCCTCCTGCGTCTGCTCCTTGTTCTCCAGGAACTGGATGTCGTCGACCAGGAGGATGTCCATGTCGCGGTAGCGCCGGCGGAAGTTGTCGGCCTTGCCGTCGCGGATCGCGTTGATGAAGTCGTTGGTGAACTCCTCCGAGCTCACGTAGCGCACCCGCGCGCCGTTGAACAGGCTCTGCGCGTAGTGGCCGATGGCGTGCAGCATGTGCGTCTTGCCCAGGCCCGAGTCGCCGTAGATGAACAGCGGGTTGTAGGCCTTGGCCGGCGCCTCGGCGACCGCGACCGCGGCGGCGTGCGCGAACCGGTTGGACGAGCCGATCACGAACGTGTCGAAGGTGTACTTGGGATTGAGCCGCGCGTGCTCGCCGGTGCCCTTGCTCTCGGCGGGCGCCGCGGACGGGCGCGGCTGCCAGCCCCCGCCGGGCGCCGACCCGGGCGTGGGGACGAACGGGTCGCGCTGCGGGCCCTTCTGGTCGGTGGGGTTCTGGCCCGCGGGCTGCTGGTCCTGGCGGTAGTGGCCGCCGTAGTCCTGGCCGTTCCGGGGAGAGCCCGCGCCGTAGTCCTGTGGATAGTCCTGGCCGTTCCCCGAGCCCCCCGTGTAGTCACGGTTGCCCTCGGAGCCTCCGCCGTAGCGGCCGGCGTACCGGTCGGTGTACTCGCCGTAGTGCTCCGGGGTGTACGGGCGCGGGTCGGCGGCCGGGCCGCGCAGCGTCTGGCCGGAGTATGCCTGCGGCTCAGGTGGGTACGGCCGGGGCTGCTCGTGGTCGGACTCCGGCTCGGCCGGCAGCGGCCGGTCGGCGGGTGGCGGCTGGTCGGGCTGTACGGTGACGGCGACCCGGATGTCGCGGCCGAGCTGGTTGGACAGCACCTGGGTGATCAGCGGCCGCAGGCGGTTCTCCAGCACGTCCTTGGCGAAGTCGTTGGGGGTCGCCAGCAGGGCGGTGTCCTCGACCAGGGCCAGCGGCCGGGTCATGGCCAGCCATGCCCGGTGCTGGGGCGGGAGATCACCCGGAAGGGCCTCGAGCGCCCTGGTCCATACCAGGGCGAGATCCAGACCGTCCATCCTTTGTTCTCCCCTCCCTCGCCAGGTGTGCGGCGACACGTCACTTCCCCGGCGTACCGCGTGCACCTGCAGTGGACCACTCTCTCATGCGTCATCCACAGGGTTGTCCACAAGTTGTGCACGGGGCGGGGGAAGGCGGTGGATAACTCCCGCCGGTTTGACCGGGAGGCAGGTCAGACCGTAACGTACGACGGTCGAGTCGCATCGACGGCGGTGCTGCACGCCCGCAGGTCGCCGACTCCCGCAGGCGGGGTCTATGCGCCCGTGATGCGACCTATACCAACGTTGACCGCAGCACCCCTCTGGAGTCTCGAGTGAGCAAGCGTACTTACCAGCCGAACAACCGTCGCCGGCACAAGAAGCACGGCTTCCGGCTCCGCATGCGCACCCGGGCGGGGCGCGCGATCCTTTCCTCGCGCCGTCGCAAGGGGCGCGCCCGCGTCGCGGTCTGACCAGCGGCAGTCATGCTGCCGTCCGGAAACCGGATGCGGCGGCGAGAAGAGTTCACTTCGGCCGTCCGGCGCGGTGATCGTGCCGGACGGCCGCGTCTGGTCCTGCATCTGCAGCATCGCGACGACGCCGACGAGCCGGTACGAGTCGGTTTCACCGTCGGTCGGCCGGTCGGTGACGCGGTGACCCGCAACAAGGTTCGCCGCAGACTCCGGCATATCGTGCGTGAGCGCCTCTACCGGCTGCCAGCGGGTAGCCTGCTTGTGGTGCGCGCCAATCCGAAGGCGGCGACCGCACGAAACGACGAACTCGCCGCGGATGTCGACGCGGCACTCGACCGGCTCCTTCGGCGAGAGGTCAAGAGGCGGAGATGACAGGGAAGCCGACGCCCGTCGCCCGGGCATTGATGCTGCCGATCGTCTTCTACCGTCGATTCATCAGCCCCCTCTTCGGGCCCGTCTGTCGCTTCCAGCCCAGCTGCAGTACGTACGCACTCGTCGCGTTGCGGCGGCACGGCGCGCTGCGTGGAGGCTGGCTGGCCGTACGCCGCATCGCCCGCTGCCACCCGTTCAACCCCGGTGGGTACGACCCCGTGCCGCCGCGCAAGGACGAGGCACCCCCTGACCTCACGCCGCGGCAGAGCGGCACCGCAATCGGAGAGCACTAGGAGCCAGTCGGTGAGTTTCAGCTTCCTCGATCCGCTGTTCGAGGCGGTCGCGTGGGTCATCGTCCAGATCCACGCCGGCCTCAGCTTGATCTTCCCCGCGGACAGCGGCTGGGCGTGGGGTCTGTCGATCTTCCTCCTGACCGTCCTCATGCGGCTCATCATCTTCCCGCTGTTCGTGAAGCAGATTCACGCGTCGCGGAAGATGCAGGAGTTGAACCCCCAGGTTCAGGCGCTGCGCAAGAAGTACAAGAAGGACAAGCAGCGTCTCAACCAGGAGATGATGAAGCTCTACCAGGAGGCGGGCGCCAACCCGCTCTCCGGGTGTCTGCCGCTGGTCGTGCAGTTCCCGATCTTCATCTCGCTGTACAACGTGCTGCGGGCCATCTCGACCACCAAGCCGGGCCAGTCGAAGTACGGCATGTCGGCCGACCTGATCCAGAGCGCCCAGCACGCGCACATCTTCAGCGCCTCCATCCCCACGACGTTCGTCGAGTCGTTCCACGACAAGCACGTCGGCGCGATGATCGTGACGCTGCTGGCGGTGCTGATCAGCTCCACCACGACGTTCTTCACGATGAGGTCGAGCGTCGGCCGTTCGATGCAGACGATGACGGCCGACAACCCGATGATGCAGTCGCAGAAGTTCCTGGTGTACCTCTCGCCGCTGTTCGGCCTCTTCGGCCTCACGCTGCCGCTCGGTGTGCTGATCTACTGGGTGACCACCAACTCCTGGACCCTGGCCCAGTCGCACTACGTCTACAAGAAGTACCCGATGTCCACGGCGCAGGGGCAGACCACGGCCGACGGCAAGGCGGGCACGGCCAAGACGGGTACCTCCAAGACGGGTGCCTCGCGTACCGGCACGGCCAAGGCGGGTACGGCGAAGGCGGGTGCCGCCAAGGCGGGCGCGACCAAGACCGGTGCGAAGGCGAGCGTGCGGGCCGGCAGCTCCGTGGCCGGCGGCAAGACCAGAAAGAAGGCGGACGCCGAACCGGAGCCGGAGGACACCCCTCCGGTGCCGAAGGTCGCGCGACAGCAGCCGACACGGCAGTCCCGCAGCAAGAGGAAGCGGTAGCGTGACTTCTCAGTCCAGTCCGAGTACCCACGAGGAGCCCGGTGTGAGCCAAGCCGAAGCCGAGACCACCGAGCCCAGGACGGTCGACGTCCAGGCGCTGGAGCAAGAGGGTGAGATCGCGGCCGACTACATCGAGGGCCTGCTGGACATCGCGGACCTCGACGGCGACATCGACATGGACGTCGAGGGCGAGCGCGCGATGGTCTCCGTCGTCGGCGCCACCCTCGATGAGCTCGTCGGCAAGAACGGCGAGGTGCTCGAGGCCCTGCAGGAGCTCACCCGCCTGGCGGTCCACCGCCGTACGGGCGAACGCAGCCGGCTGATGCTCGACGTGAGCGGCTTCCGCGAGCGGCGCCGCGCGGAGCTGACCAAGCTGGGCCGCGAGGCGGCCGAGGAGGTCAAGCGCACCGGCGAGCCCAAGCCGCTGGCGCCGATGACCCCGTTCGAGCGCAAGGTCGTGCACGACGCCGTCGCCGCGGCCGGGCTGCGCAGCGAGTCAGAGGGCGAGGAGCCCAGCCGCTACGTCGTGGTCCACGTGGAGTAGCCGGCACCCTTCGGCCATCGACGGTCCCGTCACAGTCACCTGTGACGGGACCGTCTTTTTGTGGTCTTCGTGGGTGTCACCGGACGTCCCGGCGTTCGTGGACGGTGCGGCGTACCTGGGAGTGACCCGCGGGGTCGACCGGCTCGACCACGGTCGGCTCGTCTGTGGTCCCCCTCATGTACGCCCCGGGCTGAGGTTCGCCGTCGATGACGTCGACGTCCTGCACCACGGCGGCGCGGCGCCGGGCGCGCGGCCTCGTGTAGGCGAGCGTGATGACCAACATCGCGATGCCTACGAAGATGAGAATCCAGCCGATCATCTGGACGTCGATCCCGCTGACGTGGAAATGGGTCGCGAACGCGAGGATCGCACCCAGTGCGATCAACACCAACGCTGAGCCGATACCCATGGTTGCTACCTCTCCTTCGACGGAACATCCATCGGAGGGATACCCCTGGCTCGGGGGATATGCGTGTCGCGGCGTCTTCGTTCCGTATGACGGACATCCGCCCTGGTGGGAGGCGTCGAATCGGAGGCGTTGCCGGGTCGGCGTTCGCGAGGTCGCTCACGTGTGGAAGCATTCGATGTCGGTGGGAATCCCCAACCGTTCCCGAGTCGCTTCCAGAGCCTGTGACTATGCCTTCACTTCCTGCGCCGTCGGCCGCCCGCGAGATCTTCGGTGACGCGCTTCCCCTCGCCGAGCGGTACACCGCCTTCCTGGCCGGTCCCGGCGTCGAGCGCGGTCTCATCGGACCTCGCGAGGTCGAGCGTCTCTGGGACCGGCATGTGCTCAACTGTGCCGTGCTGACCGAACTGGTGCCCGAGTCGGCGAATGTCATTGATGTGGGCTCGGGCGCCGGCCTGCCGGGCATCGTTCTCGCGATCATGCGCCCGGATCTGTCGGTAACGCTCCTGGAGCCGCTTTTGCGGCGTACTGTCTTTCTTCAGGAATGCGTTGATCTCCTGTCGCTCCCTCACGTCACCGTACGCCGGGCGCGTGCCGAGGAGGTCGCCGGTGAGTACGCCGTGGACGTCGTCACGGCCCGGGCCGTCGCTCCCCTTGAGCGACTCGCCGGGTGGGCACTGCCGTTGCTCAGGCCGGAAGGCGAGCTTCTCGCGTTGAAAGGTGAGCGCGCGGCGGCGGAACTCGACGAAGCACGACCCGTTCTGGAGAAATTCGGGGTCCGCGTGGCAGAGGTACTCCACGTCGGTCACGGTAAGGTCGAGCCGCCGACGACGGTAGTTCGCGCGGTCGCGGGGAGGGTCCCGCAGCCGCCGAAGGGGCGGCCTGGTTCCCGTCGAGGCGGGCGTCGGCGCGGTGGAGCGCATGGACGGAAGAGGTGACGGTCCTTGACCACGGCAGAGGGACTGGGCTGGCCGGACCGAGCCACGCGGGCGCCTTCGGACGATGCGACGGGGCTCGGATGGCCGTCGCAGGGTCCTTCGGAGAGTTCGGAGAGTCCGCCGCCGCCCGCTCCTGATCCTGTCAAAGAGACGTCGCAGCGTGATCCGGCACACGGGGAGTCGAAGTTGGTAAGCGAGGCGCTCAAAGCGGCCGAAGTTTCACGTGAAACGAGCCAGCCGATCGCTCAGGCGGCAGCCGCGGCGCTACGGGTGCAGGCGAAGCGTGGTGAGAAGGAGTGGCCCCGTCCCCCGCGGTGCCGCGTCATCACGATCGCCAACCAGAAGGGCGGCGTCGGCAAGACGACGAGTGCGGTCAACCTGGCCGCGGCACTGGCGATGCACAACAACCGTGTGCTCGTGGTCGACCTGGACCCGCAGGGCAACGCCTCCACGGCTCTCGGCGTCGAGCACCACAGCGACATCCCGTCGGTCTACCACGTGATCCTCGAAGGTGGGGCGTTCGAGGACATCGTCGTGCCGGCGGAGGGTCTGCCCAACCTCTACTGCGCTCCGGCGACCCTGCACCTGGCGGGCGCCGAGGTCGACCTCGTTCCGATGGTGGCCCGCGAGTCGCGGCTGCGGAAGGCGCTCGAGTCGTACGACCTGAGCAACCTCGACTATGTGCTCATCGACTGCCCGCCCTCGCTCGGGCTGCTCACGGTCAACGCGCTCACGGGCGGGAACGAACTACTGATCCCGATCCAGACCGAGTACTACGCGCTCGAAGGCCTGAGCCAGCTGCTCCACACCGTCGATCTGGTCAAGCAGCACCTGAACCCGAACCTCGCGGTCTCCACGATCCTGCTCACCATGTACGACGCGCGTACGCGGTTGGCGGCCCAGGTGGCGGACGAGGTCCGCAGCCACTTCGGCGATCTCGTCCTCGGTACGGTGATCCCCCGCAGCGTCCGGGTGTCGGAGGCTCCCAGCTACGGCGAGTCGGTCCTGACGTACGACCCGGGATCCAGCGGTGCGCTCGCGTACACGGAGGCGGCACGGGAGATGGCCTACCGCGGGGCGGAAGACAGCAAATGAGGACGCGGCGCCGGTCCGCCCGTACGCTTGACCTTCGCGGTGTCAGTGAGCCAGGGCGGTCGCCCGGCGCTGGGGGCATGGAGGGACCGAAGTGAGTCAGCAACGACGCGGGCTGGGCAAGGGCCTGGGCGCACTGATCCCGACGGCGCCCGCGCCGTCCGCGGACCAGGAGGCCACCCGCCCGGCACCGCCGTCCGGCGACGGCGAGGCGCAGGAGCCGGTCCTCGTCGCGGGTGCGCACTTCGCCGAACTCCCCATCGAGAAGATCACTCCGAACCCACGCCAGCCACGGAAGACGTTCGACGAAGAGGCGCTGGAGGAGCTCGCGGCGTCGATCAGCATCGTGGGCCTGCTACAGCCGATCGTGGTCCGCGAGCTGAGCTCGGGTGAGTACGAGCTCATCATGGGCGAGCGGCGCCTGCGGGCGTCGAAACTCGCCGGCGTCGACACGATCCCGGCGATCGTACGGGACACGACCGACGACGACCTGCTGCGCGACGCGCTCATGGAGAACCTCCACCGGCAGCAGCTGAACGCCCTGGAGGAGGCGGCGGCGTACCAGCAGCTGCTGGACGACTTCGGCGCGACGCACGAAGAACTGGCGGCCCGCATCGGCCGCTCCCGGCCGCACATCACCAACACGCTCCGTCTGCTGAACCTGCCGTCGGCGGTCCAGCTGCGGGTCGCGGCCGGCGTGCTGAGCGCGGGCCACGCGAGGGCGCTCTTGGGTCTCGACAGCGCGGAGATGCAGGAGCGGCTGGCGACCCGCATCGTGGCGGAAGGCCTGTCCGTGCGCGCGGTAGAGGAACTGATCGCGCTGGGGGAGGCCGGCGACACGAAGAAGGCGGCGCGCCGGAAGTCGGGGAACAAGCCGGTGAACCCCCGCATCCAGGAACTGGCCGCCGAGCTCTCGGAACGTTACGAGACCAAGGTCAGGGTCGACCTCGGCCACCGCAAGGGAAAGATCGTCGTCGAGTTCGCGTCCCTTGAGGACCTGGAACGCATCATCGACGCGATGAGCCCCGGATCCCGGCCGGGCCCCGACCCGCAGTAGGACACCTGGTGGCTCGTCCGTCGAGCCGACGCCTGGGTAGCCGTCTCGGCTGGCGGGCTTGAGTATCTGCCGCGCGCCCTTGCCGTCATGGACCGCCGATGGCCGGCCCGCAGCCAGCGCCGCGCGACCGGTCTTCCATCTATCGAGCCGACTCCTCTCAGCGTCTCGGAAGACGATTCACCGCCTGACCGTCGAGAGCCCGAAACCCCTCGCCCGGCGCCAACGGCGAACTGCCGAAGTCCAGGCCGCGAATCGTCGGAGCCCCTCCATGCGGCTACTCCCCGTTTCACGTGAAACGCCGAGCGAGGAAGACGGCGACCAGGGGGTCGTGTCGGCTGGAGGGCGCATGCTGCTCGGCCCCTCGCACCGTCCGATGCGACTTTGCGTAGATGGCTCTCCAGACCTCTGCGGAAGGCTGCGCCTTAGCCGGCCATCGCTGTTTCACGTGGAGCGGCGACCCACCGGACCTTGCGGACCATCCATCCTCCGAGCCTCACCGGTACGGCGTTGCGTTCCCAGCCCGCGGCGGGGTGGCGTCAGAGGCGGCGTTGTCCGTGCAGGGCCATCCGGCGCGCTGGCCAGTGTCCGTCAGCCGCTGGACGAAGCCTGCGATGCGGCTTCGGAAGGGACGATCGCCTCGACCTGAGTGTGCGTATCTGCGCTCAACTCTCCGCCCGTTTGGCGTACGCGCCCCGCTGCACGCCGGGTGGGCTGGAGCCGCATCGGGAGTGTCGGTCCCGGACCGCATGCGCCGGAGGGAGCCCACCGGTCACGGTGGAAAGCCGACTGTCGTCCTAGCGGGCGGCCGGCGCTTGTTCGCGGTGCGCCTGGCTGTCTTCTCGCTCCGGCTGGTTCGAGTGCCGCGCGGTGGTCGACGCCATCGTCTGGACGCTCGTGGCGCCGAGCCGCCGCCGCGTATCGCCGCGGGCACGTCGGCGCGCGGGCGGCCTGCGCGCGCCGCGCCGCCGCCCGCCAGTCGTGCCGCACGGAGACGTGCCGCAGTCGGGCGTTAGGCGTCGGCTGAAGCATCAGGCTCGACGCTGTCGGAGCGATACGGTCGCGTTCGACTGCCACGAGAACGGCCCTCGCGGCGCATGAGCTTCACCGCGACATCGTCACTATGCCGTCGAAGTGGCCGTCGCGGCCCGTCATGAGATGGTGTCGGCGGGGAACGACCCCCGCGCGTCGACCCCGGCGGCGCGGGCGGCCCCGACGCTAGGGACGATCTCATCGATCTCGCGCTGGCCGAACATGCCGCTCTCCCCGGCGTGAGGGCTCAGCGCGGCGATGCCGATGCTGGACGTTCCTTCTCGCGACATCAAGGCACCCACACCTGGCATCCACCAAAAGGCATCTGTGCCGGCCTCCGGGCGACGCGAGCCCTGAGTCCCGCAGCACCCCTCGAGCATGACGAGCGCCCACCTTCTGGCTGCACGATTACGCGCCTTGAGCCCGCGCGGACATTCATTGCGAGCCCGTACGCGGTCGGCCGCTGCGCGGGCCTCGTTCCTACGCCCCATCGGTAGCCACCTTCTTCGGTCCGTGTTTCACGTGAAACGGGCGCGCTCATGGCAGGCCATCGACAGTTCGCGGCTCGGCCCAGACCTCGAGGGCTCTCCTTCAGCCCGCCGTCGGCGCGACGCGAGGGGTTTCTGGTTCTCGGCGGTTAGATGGCGGGTTGACTTCCAAGACGCCGGCGGGGGATTGCTCGATCGGCGCAGCGAACGGGTGCAGCGGCCGTACGCGATGGAGGAAGCGTCAGCTCGACCCAAGAGTCCGCACCTACCGCCCAGTGCGCCGTCCGATGCGGTGCCGCTCCGGTGCCCCCGCCAGATTCCTTCTACGGTCGCTACGCCATAGCCTGCGATCGCTGTTTATGTGAGACGGCGGACGCCGATGCACGATGCCGGCGCCGTCGACCGCCTGCAACACCTCCGCGATGCTGGCCGTCAGCGCCGACACCGGGGCCACCGCTAGGCGGGCCGCGTCGCATTCAGCGCACGATCGGCGAGGCTGCTCCGGTTCGATGGGGGTGGTGCCCGGCAGGGGACGTCTGCCTCCCGGCGTGTCCAGGGAAGCAGGACGCCATCCGTCCGGTGGAGAATCGCGTGCTCCTCTGAATGCTGAACTCCTTTTATGGCGACCTGTTGTCCCGCGCCACCCACGTCGTAGGTCGGTCCCTGGTGCGGAGTTGGCGAAGGACTGTCTGCTCGACGGGTTTCACGTGAAACGGCGCATGAACGCGGCCTACGAAAGAGATGGGCTTCGCGCCCCGGGGCAACAGAGCTTCGGCTCATCATTCGGGAGTTCACCGTGCGTCACGCGCAGGGTTGGCGAGTTCCAGCCCGGCAGCGCCCGCATGAGTGGGTTAGTCAGTTGAAGCACCGGCCCGCGACCGCGTACAAGAAGTAGTCCCTGCGCCTCAGGAGAGAGGACGACCCTGCTCTGGCGCCGGAGATGAACACCGGCCCGCGCCGCTGTCGACGCTGGGGAAGCCGGCATAGGTGCCTTTTGGTGGATGCCAGGTGTGGGTGCCTTGATGTCGCGAGAAAGAACGTCCGGCCCAGCCTGACCCGGCCACTAACGGCCGGCTGGTGTTCCATGCCCGCCGTCTGCTCGCACCGCTGGATGCGCCGCAATGATGAGCGGCATGGGCCTTGAAGATCCCCGCGACGGCGAAGAGGGCTCACTTCGCCGCGCTCGGAGTTCTTCTCGCGTTCGGCTGCCAGTTCCCGTAGTTCGTGCCATTGGGGGTGGCCTGTTCGACGGAGCTCGGGCCCGGTGACTACGACGGCGGGATGACCCGGATCGCTCCCGCCGTGGTCGGACCCAAACCCGCCCGGCCGATTCCGATCCTCCTGGCCGCAAGCGGCAAGCGTGTGCAGCGCCGGCTCATCGACCACGCCGACGGGCCGGTGGCCACCGGCGTCGACGGCAGAGCTCGATGACCTTCTCCATCACTTGACCGGGCTCCTTCAAGGGGCGGACGCCCGCGATCACCCGGCCGGTGCTGAACGGTCCGCGCAGTGGTGCCACCAAGACGCTGGTGCCCAGCCGGGCGCGTTCGGTGGCCGCCGCGGAGAGGGCCAGTGGCATCAGCGGCTCGGCCACCCCGCAGTAGGAATCGGGCCAGGGTATGCCGGAACGCCGTACAGGCCCTGGGGTGCGGGCTCCGGGAACAGGGCCCGTTCGTAGGCCCAAAGACTCTTATCGGCTAACCACCAACCAACCCCGTGGCCGAGTGCGCGCAGCGCGTATTGCACGGCTCGGTCGGCCACCAGACCTTCGGTCAGTAGCCCGTTTCACGTGAAACCCAGGTGGTCGATCGCCGCCGACAAAGATTTGCCAGCCTTCCAGAGCGGGACTTCCCCTCGGCGAGTACAGCAGGCCGTCCTCATACGTGCGGGGGAGAGCGAGCACCGGTGGCTCAGTGACTCACCCGTCGATCAGCGCCTGGGCCCAGTGCCCTGGGTGGCACTCGAATCCACAAGCGAGGCACGGAGACCAGCGGAGCGCACCAGAAGGTGGTCCGTCGCAACCACGCCAGGGGCTCCACCGCTGGCCCGCCAGGCATGTGGTGGCAGGAACGAATGCCTGCCCGCGCGGTCGTTGGCATGCCGGGAGGCCGGTACGTGCGGGCCCCTCTGCGTGCCGAGCGTTAGGTCCGTGCCCTGTCGGACCGGCTCGTCATCCACTGCCGACGGACCGGGAGACCTCATCAGCTCCGCTGACCAGACGCTCCGGCCCGGCGGCCTCCAGGGCGTCGAAGGCCCAGCCGGTGAGAGCCTCGGAAGCACGCGGCGTCACATCCCGCCGGCGGGCATGCGACCCCCCGCTGCCCAGCCCTCCGTACCCACCGCACCAGTGTTTCGGATCCCGCGCTGTCGTGGGGGCGGGGGCACGGTGAGCCACCAGTGCCGCAACGATCGGATCCGCTTGGCGCGAGGCCGGGTCGATGCCCTTGCGGGGGCGGGACCGGGTCGTTCACGGACGACTGCGGCGAGGTCATGGACTGGTGCCCCGGCGTTGCGCCGTACGCACCCGGCAGGCCCACGGCATTGCCTGTTCGGCCGCCTGGCCCTCGGCCATCCGCGCCGCATGCCGAAATCCGGTCCGTGGCCGGTTCGGCCCACTCCACAAACGTCCGGGCCTGCTCCGCCTCAGAGCCCTCGGGTATCCCGGGCGTCATCGAGCGTCTGACGTAGACGTCCGCGTTCGTCCTCGGAGAGCCGGGTCGTCGTGCCCGTTGCCGGGCTAATCTCGGAGTCAGAGCCGGGACTGTTCCGCGTATGCGCGGCCTGAGGGTTGTGCTCTGGTGATAACAGAGTTCGAGAAGTAGCTCTAAGATCTTCCTGTAGCGGGAATAGGTCCTGGTGATGAAGGCGCTCCGCCCAAGAAGGGGGCCTGGCCGGTGTCGCGTCGTCTGGTGAATATCACGCTCGACAACGTCGAGGATCTGCCGACCCGCTGTCGCAAGTGCGTGTTCTGGGAGCTCGACCCGGTCAGCATGCAGCGCGCCGAGGACACCGGGGATCCCGCCCTCGAAAAGGAAGCCTGGATCTCCTCCACGCTCCTCGAGTGGGGAAGCTGCGGCAAGCTCGTCTACGTCGACGGGGTGCCGGCCGGATTCGTGATGTACGCGCCGCCGCTCTACGTTCCGCGTTCGGTCGCGTTTCCGACCAGTCCGGTCAGCGCCGACGCGGCGCTCATGATGACCGCTCACATCCTTCCCGAGTTCCAGGGCGGTGGGCTCGGGCGCATGCTCGTCCAGGGCGTCGCCAAGGATCTGACCCGCCGCGGCGTACGGGCCATCGAGGCGTTCGGGGATCTCAAGTGGGAGAAGCCCGGCTGCGTCCTGCCCGCGGAGTACATGCTCGCCGTCGGCTTCAAGACCGTACGGCCGCACCACCGCTACCCCCGCCTCCGGCTCGAGCTCAAATCCGCCGTCTCCTGGCGTGAGGACGTCGAGGTCGCCCTCGAACGACTCCTCGGGTCCATGTCCCCCGAAGGCGCCCTCCGCCCCGTCTGAGACCCTCTGACGACTACCGCCAAGCGGCAAAGCAAGACGACACGCCGCCCAAAATCAAGATCAACAGACGCCGTACGACCAGCCCCGCCCCCTCACCCCGTACGTACGCCGTTTTGCCGTCTCAGAAGGCCCACAGGCCCCTCAGGCCCCATCTCTAACCGATCACACCAGGACACCGGCGTTCTCCCGCCAGCGGAGCTCTCGCGAGTTTTGCCAGGTCAGAGGCGTAAAAACGGCTCCGGCCCCACGTCAGAGACGTGGAGCCGGAGCCGATAGGGCCGCGGAAGCGCGGCAGCGCTCAGATGAAGTCGGCGAGGTCCTTCAGAAGAGCGGCCTTCGGCTTCGCGCCGATGATCTGCTTGACGACCTCACCGCCCTGGAAGACGTTGAGCGTCGGGATCTGCATGATGCCGTAGGTCGCCGGCACCTTGGGATTCTCGTCGATGTTGATCTTCACGACGGAGAGCTTGTCGGCGTGCTCGGTGGCGATCTCTTCCAGGATCGGGCTCACCTGGCGGCACGGGCCGCACCACTCAGCCCAGAAGTCCACCACCACCGGCTTGTCGCTCTTGAGGACCTCGACGTCGAAGTCGGCGTCGGTGACAGCCTTGGTTGCCACGGGGATCTCCTAACTCGTGCTGAGGTATGACTGGGCGGAACTCACGCGCGCTGCGGCTTGACCTCGGCCGGCGGCTGCTCCGGCAGCTCGGCCGGTGACTGCTCCGTCAGCTCCGCGGTGCCCTGCTCCTGCAGCCAGCGCTCGGCGTCGAGCGCGGCCGCCGAGCCGGTGCCGGCGGCGGTGATGGCTTGACGGTACCGATGGTCGACCACATCACCGGCCCCGAACACGCCGGGCAGCTTGGTCTCGGTCGTCGGCGCGTTGACGCGGAGGTAGCCCTCCTCATCGAGGTCGAGCTGGTCCGCGAACAGCTCCGTGCGTGGCTCGTGCCCGATGGCGATGAACACACCCGACACGTCGAGCGTGCTCTCCTCGCCGGTCTTGACGTTGCGGGTCCGTACGGCCGTGACACGGTCGTCGCCGAGGATGTCGACGACCTCGGAGTCCCACAAGAAGTTGATCTTCTCGTTCGAGAAGGCGCGGTCCTGCATGATCTTGCTGGCGCGCAGCTGGTCGCGACGGTGGATGACGGTGACCGAGCGGCCGAAGCGGCTCAGGAAGATGGCCTCTTCGAGCGCGGAGTCGCCACCGCCGACCACGGCGATCTCCTTCTCGCGGAAGAAGAACCCGTCACACGTCGCACACCAGGACACACCGTGCCCGGACAGCCGCTTCTCGTTCGGCAGCCCGAGCTCGCGGTAGCTCGACCCGGTCGCGATGATGACCGCGCGGGCCAGATGGGTCTCGCCGTCCACCTTGACGACCTTCGGGTTCGCCGCCAGGTCGACCTCGGTCACATCGTCGGCCACCAGCTCGGCCCCGAAGCGCTCGGCCTGCTTGCGCAGGTTGTCCATGAGCTCCGGGCCCTGGATGCCGTCGGGGAAGCCGGGGAAGTTCTCCACCTCGGTGGTGTTCATCAGCGCCCCGCCGGCGGTGACGGCGCCTTCGAAGACCAAGGGCTTGAGGTCACCACGCGCGGCGTAGATCGCGGCCGTATAGCCCGCGGGCCCCGACCCGATGATGATCACATTACGCACGTCGCTCACAGTCGCGCCTCTTTCCGATCCTGTCGTCGAAGCCCGTGTCGATCACTTTGCTTCGCAGTACGAGTAAACCGATCCTAGGCGGCCTGGATTCCCGCACCGGTCACCGGCACCGACAAGCATGAGAAAGGGCCGGCCCGTCCCCGGGAGGGGAAGGACCGGCCCGTGAAGCGGTCGGTCAGCGCTCGACCGACCGATGTGCCAGTACGTCGGTGTTCGAGCCCGAACACCGATCGCCCACGACCCACACGTCCGCGTGTCCGGCGTCCTGTCCGGGCAGCGCGATGACGGTGGCCGCCCGGCCTTCGTACGTCGCCGAGTCGACCAGCAGCGGGACCTTTCCGCCGCCCACCCGGGCCAAGCAGGCGCCGAGTGCCTCCGGCGCGCTCAACGCGTGTGCGCCGCCGGTGGCGGGCTTCGCGAGAACGCGCACGACCTGCGACCGCAGATCTTTGGAGGTGTACTTCGTGCCGGAATGGACGACGGTGAACGGAACCGCCGGCGCGACCGCAGGCCCCGGTGCCGAGTGCGTAGGGTCGGCGATCGGCGGCCGGGCGCTCGTCGCGTTGCTGGAGCCTCCGTCGTCCACGGCGGTACGGACGGCGGCGGCTCCCCCGCCTACCAGCACGACCGCCGCGGCAGCCGCGGCGATGTACTGAAACCGGCGGTGAGGCCGGTGCACGGGTGCGTGCGAGGCCGCTTCGGCGGCCAGCGCCGCGTCGAGCCGGTCGACGAGATGCGCGGGCATCGGGGGTACGGGCGCCCGCGCGAGAACGCGGGAGACCTCCGCCACCTCGGCAGCGCGTCGGCGGCAGTCGTCGCAGGCCGCCAGGTGGGCCTCAGCGGATGTGGCCGTGGCGTCGTCGAGAATTCCCTCGGCGAAGTCGGCCAGCGCTTCATAGTCAAGGTGTGCGGCAGTCACGCGGGTTTGCCACCTCCTTCCTCCGCAGATCTGACGTCGGAGCCGGCGCCCTGGTTCCGAAGGTGACCAAGAAGCGGTGCGAGCCGCGCGCGGCCGCGCGCGCACCGGCTCTTGATCGTGCCCGGGGGTACCTCCAGGACCTTGGCCGCGTCATCGACGGCGTACCCCATCATGTCGACGAGGACGAGCGCCGCCCGTTGCTCGAAGGGTATGCGCTGGAGTGCGTCGCTGACGTCGAGCGACAGTTCGTGCGCCGACGTCGGGTCGGGGTTCTTGGGGGCGACCGAGTCGAGTGTGGCGTCGTCGCCCATGGGGACGACCGGGCGGATCGAGCGCCGGCGCAGCCGGTCGAGGCAGGCGTTGACGACGATGCGGTGCAGCCAGGTCGTCACCGCCGCGTCGCCGCGGAACCGGCCCGCCGCGCGATAGGCCGACAGGAACGCCTCCTGCAGCGCGTCCGCGGCCTCTTCCTGATCGCCGAGCGTGCGCAGCGCCACCGCCCACATCCGGTCGCGGTGCCGTTGTACGAGTTCTGAGAAAGCGTCCGGATCGCCGTCGGCGTGGCGTCGCAGCAGCTCCTTGTCCGGAGCAGCCTCGACCGAGCGTCCCCCGCGCATGATCGCCATAGTCCGTCAGCCCGTTCCGTCGAGGGCATCGTCGCTGAGCGTGTGCCGGACCTGTCCAGGCCGTCCCGTGCCAGCGTGAAAATGGTCGTGTAGAGCGGTCTCGGCCATTCGGGGGGTCATCAGCACGCACACGATGGTAGTCGTCTGCGCTCGATCATGCCCGATGTGACGGAATCAGCCGGTTCCGTATACGACGACGTCGCGTACGCGCACCTTGAACTCGCCGATGTTCGGCAGCTTGGTGAACCAGAGCGTGACATAACGGCCCTTGGCCTGGTTGCCCTTCAGTGTGAAGGTGCCGACCGCGTCACCGCTGTCGACCTGCTTCGTGCTGTGGTCCGGGGAGTCGCCGATGTGCATCTCGACGGTGCCCGGTGAGCCGGCGGGGGGCATCGTCACCTTGACGTCGGAGACGGTGACGGTCTTGCCCATGTCGAGGACCAGCCCGACGCCGGACCGCAACCCGCCGAAATCGGCCCCGGCGTAGTGCTGGGTGGTCCAGTAGCTCGACTTGCTGCCGTCGGTGGCCTTGCCGCGGTCGCTGTTGGCCGCGCTGTCGACATGCGGCGACCGGTTGTCGGCCAGGACGTTGGAGACGGTGAGCTTTTCGGCCGTCGGCTTGGCGGCCGGGCTGGACTTCGTGCCGGCCTTCGGGTTCGTGCCGTTGTCGTCACCGCCGCCGAGCTGGGACAGGCCCCAGCCGCCGAGCGCGACGAGGATCAGGACGCCGACCACGATCGCGGCGAGCACAGGTCTGCTGATCGAGCCGCCGCCCGAGCCGTGCCGGGCCGGCGCCTGGCGCGGCGGCGGTGCGGACCGCTGCGGCCGGGGCGTGGCCTGGGTGCGGGCCTGCGGCGGGTCGGGCACGGTGCGCGAGAGCGGGTCGACCGGCGAGGTCGTCGTGCTCGTCGAGCGCGGCTGGTCGGGCCGGTTGATCACGCCGGGCGGCGTGGAGCCCGCCAGCGGCACGAAGGGCAGCGGGGAGCGCGGCACCCGGCTCAGGGCGGAGACGAACTCCGACGGGGCGCTCAGCGGCTCCTGACCGGCTCGTGCGGGGATGTGCAGCGCCCGGCAGGCGATGTCGTCGAGGTCGGGCGGCACGCCGGGGCGGACCTGGGAGGGCGGCGCCGGGCGTCCGTCCGGGCCGCTCGGCGCGGTCGGCAGCTGGGTGCCCTCGGCGCCGCACCAGTGCCCGGTGAGCGAGGCGTACAGCAGCTCTCCGAGCCCCTGGGTGTCGTCGGCGGCCGGCGTGTCGGAGACGGAGCCGGCGAGCACGGCCTCGACGCCCAGGCCGGTGACCTTGACGGTGCCGCCGCTGGTCCAGACCAGGTTGTGCGGCGTGATGCACAGGTGGGCCAGGCCCGCGCTATGCGCCGACGCGAGCGCCTCGGCGGCCTCCATGAGGAACGCGGCCGCGCGGCCGGGCTCCATCGGGCCCTCGGCGAGCAGGTCCTCCAGCGTCTCACCGGTGACCCACTCGCTGACGACGTAGGCGTTCTCGCCGCTGTCGTCCGCGTCGAACACCTGGGTGAGGCGGGGGTCGGTGAGCCGGCTGGCGGCACGGGCGGCGGTGACCACGTCGTGCACCCGGGGGAAGCCCGGGGCGAAGGTCAGCACCGCGACGGGGCGGGCGAGGATCTCGTCTGTCGCCTTCCAGAACGTGGAACCACCCGCTTCGCTGACACGGTCGTCCAGACGGTAACGACCGGCGAGGCGGGTGCCGGGTTCGATGACGGACGTGCTCAACGCGGCGTCCGGCGCAGGTAATCGCGTCCCATATGTGCCGTGGCTCCCTTACGCCTTCGACCCTCCCTCGATGCCTCGTGGGCGGTGTTGTGCGTGCACCCGCCCTTAGGTAGGACGCTCGAGGAGCGTCTTCGGATTACTACCCGTAGACGGTTGCGCTCTCCCACCATACGGGCACCCTCTCCTAACTCGAGACACGTCCGGGCAACCTGCGCATCACGGTTCCCGTGAGCGTTTCCACCTCAGAGATCCGCAGTCGGCGGGCAACCAGCACATACAGCACGGCGGCCCCCGCGCCTCCGATGGCCAGCGCCGCCACCGAGGTGATCAGCCGATAATAGAAAAGTTTGAAGAACAGTTCGTGGACTCCGAGAGCGAACACGAACGCCGGCACGGTCGCCACAGCGATCTTGGTGTGGGTGCGCACCATCAGCCCCGCGCCGAGCCCGCCCAGCCGCCGCCGAAGGATCGCCGCCGACAGCAGGCAACCGACCGTCCAGGAGATGCCGAGCGAGATCGCGATGCCCTCGACGATCATGTCGGTCGGCAGGATCGCGTAGCCGACGAGGCCGAGCGTGATGCTGATGACGATGGTGCCCATCGCCATCAGCGCCGGCGTACGCGTGTCGGCCAGGGAGTAGAAGACCCGCAGCAACAGCTGCTGCACGGCGAACGGCACCAGGGTCAGCGCGAACGCCTGCACGACGTTGGCGATCATCAGACCGTCGGCCAGGCCGGTCGCGCCGTGCGCGAAGAAGGCGGTGACCAGCTCAGGGCTGAGCGCGAACAGCAGCGCCGCCGACGGGATGATGATCACCGAGGTGAGGTTGAGACCCGATGCCAGGTCGTCACGGACCAGGTCCGTGCGGTTCTCGGCGGCGTGCCGGCTCATCCGCGGCAGCAGCGCCGTCATCACCGAGACGCCGACGATCGCGTACGGGAGCTGGAACAGCAGGTAGGCGTTGTTCCACGGAGTGAGCCCGACGCCGTAACCGAGGTGCTCGTGCTCCCCCCGCACCCCAGCGCGTACGGCGATGTTGGTGTTCACCACGAAACCGACCTGCATGATCGCGACGTACAGCAGGGTCCACATGGCCATGCCGCCGACCGGCGCGAGCTCATCGCGGCGGAAGTCGAAGCGTGGCCGAAAGCGGAAGCCGACCTTGCGCAGCGAGGGCCACATCGCGATGGTCTGGACGACGATGCCCAGCGTGGTGCCGCCCGCCAGGAGAGTGATCTCGTTGTTGCTGATACTGGACGGCGTGACGCCCGGGCCCGCCACGAGCAGGAACGCGCCGCCGATGATGATCACCACGACGCTGTTGAGCACCGGTGTCCACATCGGTGCGGCGAAGCTGCCGCGGGCGTTCAGCGAGGCGCCGGCCAGTGCACCGACGCCGTAGAAGAAGATCTGCGGCAGGAAGAACAGCGCGAAGATCACGGCCAGCTTGTGCTGCGCGGGCGTGAAGCCGCTGGCGTACAGGTCGACGAGCAGCGGCGCGCAGACCATCGCGATCGCGGTCAGGGCCAGCAGGCCGCCGAGCACGATCGTCAGCAGCCGCGCCTCGTACTCCTCGCCGTACCTGCGGTCCTTCTCCAGGGCGCGGACCAGCATCGGGACGTGCACCGCGGTGAGGATGCCGCCCAGCAGCAGGTCGTAGACGACGTTGGGGAAGGTGTTCGCGACGTTGTAGACGTCGCCGAGCGGCCCGGTGCCCAGCGCGATCACGATGACGGCGTTGCGGACGAAGCCGAGCGCGCGCGACGCCACGGTGCCCAGCGCCATGACGGCGCTGGACTTCAGCAGGCCGCCGACGCGGGAGCCGGAGGATCCGGCCTGCTCCGCCCGGACGTCCTCGGCGGTTTCCATGATCTGTGTGCTCGGGTCGACGATCGGGATGTCCGGCAGCGTGCTCGCCGCCTCCGATCGGCCCGGCTCCAGGTCACTCAAACGGACTCCTCCGCTCGCTCGGCTCTGCGGCGTACGACGCGTATGGCGACGCCGACGAAGAGTACGGCAAGTGAGACGCCGGTGATGAGCAGCGCGGTTCGCCCGTACGCGGTCGTCCGTACGTGCAGCACGTGCGGACCCGTGCCGAACGGGCGGCCGTCCGGGGCCAGAAGCTCGAGGTTGACGTAGGCGATGCCGTTGGTGGACGCCTTCATGTCGAGGGTGACCTGGTCCTTGTGCCCCGGCTCGAGCCTCAGGGTGCGGTTGACGGAGTCGACTCGCAGACGTGTCTTGTTCTGTGAGTAGGCGCGCAACGTGACGATGACGGTGCCGTGGTCGAGCCCGTTGGAGATGGTGATCGCGGTACGGCCCGACCTGCCCGCCATCGTGATGCCGTCGTTCAGCACCTTGATCTTGCCGATGTCGTGGTCGAGCTCATCCGTGAGCGTGTCGCGCAGTTTCGCGCCCTTGCGCGACTGGCCGTTCCACGCCGAGGACTCGGTGCGGGCGATGCCGAGGGTGAAGCCGCTGACGGTCGGGGTGAAGATCGAGGTGAACTGCCGGACCCTGGAACGGAGGTCCCGGACCTGGCGCAGGTAGTTCTTGCTCAGGCCGGAGTCCTTCTGCGCCTGGAAGACGCGGCCGGCGGCCGGGGTGTTCTCCGCCGCGCCCAGCGGCACGGCCTGCATCCAGGGCATCTTGGAGGTGTAGTACAGCACCGCCTTGGCAAAGGCCGGGCTGGGGTTCCAGCGGCGCGGCGGGGTGATGACGATGGTGCGGGACTTCTGGGGCGCCTCACCGGTGATCATGGCGGTCTCGGCCAGGAACCGCTGCTCGGCGGCGACCGTGCCGCCGGGCTCGGTCGTGGGGGTGGCCAGGATCTTGCGCAGGGTGTCGTCGTAGGCGACGAGCCTGACGTTCGTGCCCGAGACCATCTTGTGCGCGACCGGGTCCACGGTGTATGTCGCGGCGCGCGAGTCCGGCAGCACCGAGCTGCTCAGCAGGATGGTGCGGGAGCCACTGGCGACGAGCGAGGAGAGCGTGGCCTGGTCGGCGAGGCCGTCCGGGGGCATCGCCACCTCCGGCGTCGCGCCGCTCAGGCCGGCCGTCGCGAGCGTGTGCGTGCCCTGCTGGGCGGCGAACTTGACGTCGTCGCTCATGCCGTGCTGCGCGAGGGCCATCACGTCGGGATCGGCGTACGGCGTGGCGATGAGCCGGTCACCGGGGGCGGTGACCGCCGCGTGCAGCGATCGCAGCCAGTCGTTCGCCGCCACGCTCTGGGGCCGGGACGTGCCCTTGATGGAGTAGCCGTCGGTGTCGCCCATGCGGGTCGCGTCTTCGACCAGGCTCGGGTCGAGAAGCCAGCTCACCTGGGTGGTCGTCCGCGCCGCGGCGGCGACCAGATTCGACAGGCGGCCTCCGGAGCCGAGCTGGCGTTCGAGGCCGTCGTCGACGAACGTGGAGTCGTCGGCGCGGTGCGGCTGGTCGATGATCGGCCAGACCCAGGCCACCTTGGTCTTCTGGGGAATGCTGCCCGCGGGGTAGTAGGTGACGAACGTGCGCACGTGGCCGAGCACGGTGCCCGCGGCGCTGAGCACCTCCACCGAGATCGGGTAGACGCCGAACGTGCTCAGACCCATCTGACGTACCTTGAGCGACACCGACCAGGGCTGCTGGCCACCGACCGGCAGGCTCGTCGCGGCGAGCCGCTGCGGCCCGGCCTGCTGCGGGTCCAGCCCCTTGCCGTCGGCGTACGTCTCCAGCTCCCCGCGGTTGGCCATCGGCTGCGAGCGGAACCGCAGCCGTACCGAGACCCGCTGGTACCCGCTCTCGGACTGGTTGATCATCCGGCCGGTCACGTGCAGAGTCGAGTTCGCCCGGAGGTACCCGGCGGGATGGATCGAGGACAGCTTCACGCTGACGGGGGACTTGGGCGTGGGCTCGCGGTCCCGTGAGGCGCGCCCCTGCGAGGCGTGCGATGAGGCGTGAGTGTGCGCGGAGGACGGCGTCGGCTTCGGTGCCGCGGCGAACGCCGGCGCTCCGCTGAACAGCAGAGGCAGGACCAGGGCGATGAGTCGTCTCACGTGACGGCCACGAGGATCTCGGGTACGTGGGCGACGAGCCGGCGCTCGTCGGCGTGGGCGAGGCGGCCGGCCACCTCGGCGAGCGGGACCCAGGCGACCTCGGCGACCTCCGGGTCGGCGTCGGAAAGGATTCCGCCGGTCGCCAGCAGCAGGTGGTGGTGCACGGTCTTGTGGACCCGCCGGTCTCTGGACGGTGGGGCATGACGGGCATGACTCGCGGAGAACCAGTAGTCGATGGAGCCCAGGGGAGCGACGATCCGGCCGCGGATGCCGGTCTCCTCCTCCACCTCGCGCACCGCCGCCTCCTCGATCGTCTCCGCGCCTTCGATGTGTCCTTTGGGCAGTGACCACCGCAGCCGGCCATCACGGTCGTACCGGGCGATCAGTGCAGCTCGCGCGGCGCCCGCGATGTCGACGACCAGGCCGCCCGCCGACGTCTCCTCGCGATGAGGACCGGGCGGACCGGCGAGCCGTCGACGATTACGCGGGCGGGGCACGGCGTTATGGTAGTAGCCAGGCATGCGTAATCGGTCATTGCTCGGGGTGATTTCGCCGGGCCGCACCGAGAGCCCGCGCCCCGGGAGGTCGGTCGGGGTCGGTTGGTCGGGGGAGATTCGGCGGCAAGCCGGCCGCGCTGCCTGACATCTCATCGCCCTGCACCCCCGTATCAGAACAAATGAGGACCGGCAGGTAAGCGATTCCTGTTTTGCCTGCCACCTGCGAGGATCTACGCTCGATTGCCGTGTCGAACGAACTGACCTCCAAGCCGGCCGCCGCGATCAGTGAACTGCTGAGCCGCGTGGCCCCCCTCGCCAACGATCTCGGCCGGGTCTTCGCCGCGGCCGGCCACGAGTTGGCGCTGGTCGGCGGCCCCGTACGCGATGCTCTGCTGGGGCGTCCGGTCAGCGACCTCGACTTCACCACCGACGCCCACCCGGAGCGCATCCTCCAGATCGTCGACGGCTGGGCCGACGCGGTGTGGACGATCGGCATCGAGTTCGGCACGATCGGCCTGCGCAAGGGCGACCACCAGATCGAGATCACGACGTACCGCAGCGAGTCCTACGACCCGAAGTCGCGCAAGCCGGAGGTCGCGTACGGCACGTCGCTCATCGAAGACCTCGCGCGCCGCGACTTCGCGGTGAACGCCATGGCCACCCGGCTGCCCGGCCACGAGTTCGTCGACCCGTACGGCGGGCTGGCCGACCTGCGGGCCAAGATGATCCGCACGCCCGGCCGCCCGGAGGACTCCTTCGGCGACGACCCGCTGCGGATGATGCGTGCGGCCCGGTTCGCCTCCCAGCTCGGCTTCACCGTCGAGCCGGGGGTCCTGACGGCCATGACGGAGATGGCCGGCCGGATCGAGATCGTCTCGGCCGAGCGGGTCCGCGACGAGCTGTCCAAGCTGCTGACCGGCGCGCACCCGCGCCAGGGCCTGACGCTCCTGGTCGACACGGGCCTGGCCGCGCGAGTGCTGCCGGAGCTGCCCAAGCTCCGGCTGGAGATCGACGAGCACCACCGGCACAAGGACGTGTACGAGCACTCGCTGATCGTTCTGGAGCAGGCGATCGCGCAGGAGAAGGACGGCCCGGACCTGATCCTGCGGCTGGCTGCGCTGCTGCACGACATCGGCAAGCCGAAGACCCGCTCGTTCGTCGACGGCGGCCGGGTCACCTTCCACCACCACGAGGTCGTCGGCGCCTCGATGACCAAGGCGCGGCTCACTGCCCTGCGCTACCCCAAGGACGTCGTCGCGGACGTGTCGCGGCTGGTCGAGCTGCACCTGCGGTTCCACGGGTACGGCACGGGCGAGTGGACCGACTCGGCGGTGCGGCGCTACGTACGCGACGCGGGCCCCCTGCTGTCGCGGCTGCACAAGCTGACCCGCGCCGACTGCACGACGCGCAACAAGCGCAAGGCGGCGGCGCTGGCGCGCACCTACGACGACCTCGAACGCCGGATCGCGCGGCTGGAGAAGGAAGAGGAGCTCGCCAAGATCCGTCCTGAGCTCGACGGGCACGAGATCCAGCAGATCCTCGACCTGAAGCCGGGACCGGCCGTCGGCCGGGCCTACAAGTTCCTGCTCGACCTGCGCCTGGACCAGGGGCCGATCGGCAAGGAGGCGGCCGCGAAGGCGCTGCGCGAGTGGTGGCGTGACCAGGGCTGATCGGCCCTGCCATCATGGGGACGCATGTCCGCCGACGAGCTTCTCGCCTTCGACCGTGAGCACATCTGGCATCCGTACTCCCCCATGCCGGCCACCACGCCGGTCCATCCGGTGGTCTCGGCCCAGGGCGTACGCCTGACGCTGGCCGACGGCCGTGAGCTGGTGGACGGCATGGCGTCGTGGTGGGCGGCGATCCACGGCTACCGGCATCCCGTCCTCGACGCGGCGGTGACCGGGCAGCTGCGGGACATGGCGCACGTGATGTTCGGCGGGCTGACGCACCCGTCCGCGGTGCACCTGGCGCGGCTGCTGATATCGCTCACGCCGGAGCCGCTCACGAAGGTGTTCTTCGCCGACTCCGGATCGGTGTCGGTGGAGGTCGCGATCAAAATGGCGTTGCAGTACCAGCGTTCGCGCGGACGCGGGTCGAAGTCGCGGCTGCTGACGGTGCGCGGCGGCTATCACGGCGACACGTTCGGGGCGATGGCGGTGTGCGACCCGGTCGGCGGGATGCACCACGTGTTCGCGGACCTGCTGCCGCGCCACGTGTTCGCGCCGCCGCCGCCCAGCGCGTACGAGCCGGGGTACGCCGCGGAGCTGTCGCGGCTGGTGGCGACGCACGCGGACGAGCTGGCCGCGATCATCGTGGAGCCGGTCGTGCAGGGCGCCGGCGGAATGCGGTTCTACGATCCGGCGTGGCTCGGGCTGCTGCGCTCGCTCGCGGACGAGCACGACGTGCTGCTGATCCTGGACGAGATCGCCACCGGCTTCGGCCGTACGGGTGCGTTCTTCGCCTGCGAACACGCGGGCGTGTCGCCTGACATCATGTGCGTGGGCAAGGCGCTGACCGGCGGATACCTCACCCTGGCGGCGGCTCTGTGCACCGACCGGGTGGCGCGGGGGATCAGCGAGGGCGAGGCGGGAGTGCTCATGCACGGACCGACCTACATGGCCAACCCGCTCGCGTGCGCGGTCGCGGTGGCATCGATCGAGCTGCTGCGCGAGCGCGACTGGCGGACCGAGGTCGCCGCCATCGAGAAGGGGCTCACCGAGGGCCTGGCGCCGGCCCGGGCCCTGCCGGGCGTGCGCGACGTGCGGGTGCTGGGCGCCATCGGGGTGATCGAGATGGTCGAGGAGGTGGACGTCGCGGCCGTCCAGGAGACGGTGATGCGCGAGGGCGTATGGCTCCGCCCGTTCCGCAACCTCATCTACACGATGCCCCCGTACGTCACCGAGCCCGACGACGTCCACCGCATCACCACCGCCATGGTCGCCGCAGCCCACGCCTGATCAGACATGCAGGATGCCGACGCCTGTCGCCTCGCCGACGAGCGCGGACACATCGCCTGGGTCGCTGGTGAGAATCATGACCGGTCGCTGCTGGGCGAGAGCGGTGGCGACGACCATCGCGTCGACCGTCGCCGTGGCGGGCAACCCGCTGGCGCCGAGCAACTCACCCGCGCTGCGGCCCAGCTCCTTCGTCAGCGGTACCACGTCCACTTTCTTGAGCACCCGGTGGACACCGGCGTCTCGCGGCGAGCCACGAAGAACTTCGGTGAGAGTGGCGGCACTCGCCACCACCGGAGCCTGTCTCTTCCGCGCTTCGAGAACGTGCGGCACGACCATGGGGTCATCGACGGCGAGTTTGTACACGCCTTCAGAGTCGAGGACGAGAGTACGGGCTAGAACCCCTCTTCTGCCCACTTTGCTTCGAGTTCGCTCCACGCCTTCTCCGCCTTGTCGAGTGCCTCTTGGGGCAGGGGACCGTGCCGGGACACGTAGTCGGTGATGAGGTCGTCGAGGTTGTCCATCTGGATCTGACGCATCACTGCCTCCGTGACGTAACGGCTGAACGATCCGGAACCTACACGCTCCTTGACCCGACGGATGAGGGAATCCGGCATCGAAACGCTAACTTTCCGCACTCGGTCGGATACGTTAGGTTCGGAGCCGTCTGCCCGAGAAGACTTGCTCATGGGCTCAGGTTACTACCGGCGGTAGCAACACTCCTCTGATTTCTGGCGCCCAGCCAGTACGCCGCAGCGGCCATGGCGTAACCGCAGCCGATCAGCATCAGGGCACCGTACGACTTGCCGTTCGGCGGCAGGATGACCGCGGCGACCGCGAAGCCCGCCACGTACAGGCCGTTGAAGATCATGTCGTAGAACGAGAACACGCGGCCCCGGTAGGCGTCCGAGATGATCGTCTGGACGATCGTGTCCACGCACAGCTTCACGCCCTGGGCGGCGAGGCCCAGCAGGAAGCCGCCGACGATGAACGGGAACGCCGCGAACGGCGCGCCGAACACCACCTCGGCCACGGCCGCGAAGGCCAGTTGCACGGTGATCCACACTTCCTTGCTGATCCGTTCGGTGACCAGCGGCGTGACCACGGCGGCCAGGAAGTAGCCGGCGCCGGAGACGACGAGGGCGATCGCGAAGCCGCCCATGCCCGCCTCGGCGCTGCCGGTGAAGGAGTTGCGGAACAGCAGCACCGTCATGATCGTGGTGATGCCGTACAGGAAGCGGTGCGCCCCGATCGCCCCGAGGGCGAACGCGGCGGGACGGCGGTCGCGTACGTGCCGCGCGCCGTCGAGCAGGCCGCGCAGCACCCGCCGCACCGCCTCACGCGCCTCCGGACGGGCCGTCCGCAGCTCGGGGCCGAGCAGGTCGCGGCCGAGCCTCGTCGCGATGGCCGACGTCGCGACGTACGCCGCGGCGGCGCAGAACAGGATCAGCGCCGTGCCGTGCCGGTCGGCGCCGAACACCAGCCGCAGCAGGTAGCCGGCACCCGCGCCGGCGAACGAGGCCATCGTCCCGGAGGTGACCGACACGGCGTTCGCGGTGATCAGCTCTTGGCGGCCCACCACGTGCGGCAGCGCGGCCGACAGCGCGGACAGGAAGAACCGGTTGACCCCCAGTACCAGGAGCGCGGCGAACAGGAACGGCCCCTCGCGGCGCGCGTACACCAGCAGCGCCGCGGTGGCGACCAGCAGAAGCGCCCGGATCAGCGGCGCGTGGACGAGGATCTGCCGGCGCCGCCAGCGGTCGATGAAGACGCCGACGAACGGCCCGAGCACGGAGTAGGGCAGGAGCAGCACGGCCGCCGTGACGGCCGCCTCCGCCGCCGTCGCCTCCTGCTCGGGAGAGAACAGGACGTACCCGGCGACACCCACCTGGAACACGCCGTCGGAGAGCGCGGAGACGATCCGCGTCGCGAAGAGTCGGCGAAAGTCCCGCCCTTTGAGGACCAGCCGCAGATCCGACGCGTATGACACCAGCACAGCGTAGGGCAGCGGAACGCGAAGCGGCCGGTCGCCCCAGTACGGAGGCGACCGGCCGCGTGGCGGGAACCGGCGTCAGGAGAGCCGGACGCGCGGGTCGAGGAAGGAGTAGACGATGTCGACGACCAGGTTGCCGAGCACCACGAAGAACGAGGCGATCAGCACGACGCCCATGATGACCGGCAGGTCGCCGTTGGTCAGCGACTGGACGGTCATCTGGCCGATGCCCTGCAGGCCGAAGACGGTCTCGGTGACGAGCGTGCCGCCGATCAGGACGCCGATGTCGACACCCGCCTGGGTGACGACCGGCGTCAGGGCCGACCGCAGACCGTGCCGGTAGATGACACGCCGTTCGCGCAGGCCCTTGGCGCGGGCGGTGCGGATGTAGTCCTCACCGAGCACGTCCAGCAGCGAGCCGCGGGTCAGCCGGGTGTAGATGGCCGACTGCAGCAGCGCCAGCGTGATCCACGGCATGATCATGTGCTCGAACCACTGCACCGGGTTCTCCCCGAGCGGTTTGTACTGGGTCTGCGGGAAGATCTGCAGCTTGACCGCCAGGACGTACTGCAGCGTCATACCGACGATGAACGCCGGCATCGAGATTCCCACCAGCACCGACAGGGTGATGCCACGGTCGAGGAGCGTGCGGGCGCGTGTCGCGCTGATGACGCCGGCGACGAGGCCGGCCGCCAGCCACAGGACGGCCGCCCCCAGGATCAGGGACAGGCTGGCCGGCAGCGCCTGCTTGATCATGCTGGTGACCGAGGCCTGCGTGGCGAAGGAGTAGCCCAGGTCGCCGTGGAGCAGCCGCGTCAGGAAGTGCCAGTACTGCACCGGCAGCGGGTCGTCCAGACCCAGCCGGTGCCGGACCAGGGCGAGCGTGGCCGGGGTCGCGGACTTGCCGGCGAAACGGGCCGCCGGGTCCTTGGACGTGGCGAAGAACAGTATGAACACGCCCAGGGTGACGATCCACAGGACCAGGATTCCGAAGAGGATCCGTCGGATCAGGAAACGAAACATATCGGTGTTCCCTACTTCCTCTTCTTCTTCCGATTGGCCTTCTGCGCCGCGAACAGCCGCTCGGCCCGCGGGTCGAGAGCGTCCCGTACGGCGTCACCGAGGATGTTGAAGGCCAGCGTGGTGATGAGCAGGAAAAGCGCCGGGATGAACAGCGTCCACCACGCGACCGTGTACGTCTCGGTCGCGTCGGAGAGCATGTTGCCCCAGCTCGGCGTGCGGGGGTCGATGCCGGCGCCGAGGAACGACAGCGTCGACTCGAAGATGATCGCGGTGGGGATCGTCATCGACCCGAGCACGGTCACCGGCGCGATCAGGTTGGGGATCACGTCGATGAACATCGTGCGGACGCTGCCGGCGCCGAGCGACCGGGCCGCCTCGATGAACTCCCGCTCCTTGATCTGCAGCACCTGCCCTCGCACGATCCGGCCGATCGAGGCGAAGGAGAAGAAGGTGATGACGAAGATCGTCAGCGGGGTGCTGGCGCCGAAGGCCGCGGCGAGCGCGATGGCGAACAGCAGGTATGGGAACGACAGCGTCACGTCCATGAAGCGGGCGAGGACCGTGTCGATGGCGCCGCCGTAGTAGCCGGCCGCCGAGCCGATGATCACACCGAAGATGACGGCGAGGAGCGTGGAGACCAGGCCGACGAGAAGCGAGATCCGGGCGCCGTACACGGCGCGGACGAGGATGTCGCGGCCGAGCCGGTCGGTGCCGAGCGGGTGGTGGCCGTTCGGGCCGACCGGCAGGCCGTCGGCGGTCTGGCCCAGCTTGCGGTCGCCGAAGTCGGGGGCGTAGCCCACCCACTTGGCGATGAGCGGCGCGATCAGCGCCATGACGATGAGCAGGACGATCACCACGATGGCGGTCATCGCGGCCTTGTCCTGGCGGAGGCGGGCCCAGGCGAGCTGCCAGGGGCTGCGGCCTTCGATCTTGCGTCCGTCGGGCTCCTCGCTCGCGGGCGGGACCGAGGCCTCGGCTTCGAGATCAGTGAGGCTCATGATCGATACCTATGCGCTCGGGAGCGTGGGCTCGGTGGACAGCTGCTCGATCGCCGCTTCCTCGGTGGCGAGGTTCTCGGCCGGATCGACGGGGTAGTGACACGCGGTCACGTGGTCCGCGGTGTCGCCGTCCCGCGCGGTCAGCTCAGGCACGAGCTCGACGCAGTTCGGCTGCGCCTTCGGGCAGCGCGGGTGGAACCGGCAGCCGGACGGCGGCCGGATCGGCGAGGGCACGTCACCGGTGAGCACAATGCGCTCCCGGCGCTCGGCGGCGTCGGGGTCGGCGATCGAGGCCGCGGAGAGCAGCGCGTTGGTGTACGGGTGACGGGGCTTCTCGTACAGGTCCTCGCCTTCGGCGTACTCGGCGATCTTGCCGAGGTACATCACCGCGACCCGGTCGCTGACGTAGCGCACGACCGACAGGTCGTGGGCGATGAAGACGTAGGTCAGGCCGAGCTCTTCCTGCAGATCCTTCAGCAGGTTGATGACCTGGGCCTGGATCGAGACGTCGAGCGCGGAGACCGGCTCGTCGCAGACGATGAGCTTCGGCTTGAGGGCCAGCGCCCGCGCGATGCCGATGCGCTGCCGCTGTCCGCCGGAGAACTCCGCCGGGAACCGGTTGTAGTGCTCGGGGTTCAGGCCGACGAGCTCCATCAGCTCCTGGACGCGCTTCTTGCGGTCGGCGCCCGACGCGATGCCGTGGATGTCGAACGGGTCACCGATGATCGCGCCGACCCGGCGGCGCGGGTTCAGCGAGCCGTACGGGTCCTGGAAGATCATCTGCACGTCGCGGCGGAACGGCTTGAGCTGCCGGCCGCGCAGCTGGGAGATGTCCTGGCCGTCGAAGACGATCCGGCCCTTGGTGATGGGATGCAGGCCGGTGATGCAACGGGCGAGAGTCGACTTGCCGCAGCCGCTCTCGCCCACGATGCCGATCGTCTCGCCGCGCCGGATCCGCAGGCTGACGCCGTCGACCGCGTGTACGCGGGCGATCTCGCGCTTGAAGATGATCCCTTGCTTGATCGGAAAGTGCTTGTAGACGTCGTCGATCTCGACGAGGACGTCCGCGTCCTGACTCACTGCGCCTCCCCGGCGTCCACGACGGTAGCTGCGGGCGAATCCGCCGACCGGCCGAGCTCGGCGGCCTCCTGCCGCAGGCGGTCTGTCTCCGCGTCGAGACCGGCGGCCTCCTTGGGCAGCCAGCACGCGGAGGTGTGCCCGAGGTCGGGGAAGCCGTCCTTGTCGCCCACGGCCGTCAGCGGCGGCTCCTCCGGAACACAACGGTCCATGACGTATTCGCACCGAGGGTGGAAGGCGCATCCCGTCGGGAGGTTGATGAGCGAGGGCGGCTGCCCGGCGATCGGCTTGAGCCGCGTCTTGGCGCCGGTCGAACCGGGGATCGATTCCAGCAGGCCCTTGGTGTACGGGTGGTGGGGGCGGTAGTAGAGCGACCGCCGGTCCGCGTGCTCGACCGGTTTGCCGCCGTACATCACCAACACGTCGTCGGCGAGGTCGGCGATCACCCCGAGGTCGTGCGTGATCATGATGAGCGCGGTGTCGAACTCACGCTGCAGCCGCAGCATGAGGTCGAGGATCTGGGCTTGGACGGTCGCGTCGAGCGCGGTGGTCGGTTCGTCCGCGACGATGAGCTTCGGGTTGAGCGCGAGCGCCATGGCGATCATCGCGCGCTGACGCATACCCCCGGAGAACTGGTGCGGGTAGTCGTCGACGCGCTGGCCGGGCTCGGGAATGCCGACCATGCCGAGAAGTTCGATCGCCCGCTTGCGGGCCTGGGCCTTGGTGACGTCCGGCTCGTGCTGCCGGATCATCTCGACGATCTGCTTGCCCACCTTGTAGAGCGGGTGGAGGCTCGACAGGGGGTCCTGGAAGATCATCGCGATCTCCTTGCCACGGACGCGACGAAGCTGCTCGTCGGTCATGGCCAGAAGGTCCTGGCCCTCGAAGAGGGCCTCCCCATCGATCAGAGCGCCTGCCGTCAGGCCGAGAAGCGTCTGGGTCGAGACGCTTTTCCCGGATCCTGACTCACCGACGATCCCAAGTGTCTTTCCTCGCTCGACGGTGAACGACACTCCGCGGACGGCCTGGACCAATCCGTCAGATGTGTCGAAAGAGACCTTTAGGTCTCGAACCTCGAGAAGGCTCATGTCCTCCCCTTCGAAAAACTAGCGCCTCATCTAAGAGCCACAGCATGTCTACCTGATAACGGCTCTGCCTGCGACATCACCGTCTAGCGAGTACGCGGCCCGGCTCACTTGAGCCGTCGTACAGCACTGCGGCCGGGCTCGCCGCCACCGACGCGCCCGGCCGCCAATACTCGCTGTGGTGCGTCAGCTACTGGAGCTGATCCACAGGTTGGTGAAGTCGAACTGCTGAGCGATCGGCAGCCACGTGGCGCCCTTGACCCGCGAGGAGTGGTACCACGGGGTCTTCTGCGCCATGAAGGGCACGATGGCCGCGTCCTTCATGATCTGCTGGTCGGCCTGGTGCCAGTAGTTCGCGGCCTCGTCCGTCGTCTTGGCGGTGAGGGCCTTGTCGATGAGACCGTTGGTGGTGGGGCTGTCGTAGTCACCGTAGTTCGAGGTGCCATCGGCCCAGTTGCGGCCGTCGAACAGCGGGGAGATGACCGCACGGCCGTTGTTGCCGAACCAGTCCGGCACCCAGCCCGGAGCCGCGACGTCCCACTTGCCGGCGAGCGTGTTGTCCGTCTTCTGCAGGAACTGCGTGTAGAAGTCGGCCTGCGGAACCGGCACGCCCTCGACGGTGATGCCACACGCCTTCAGGTCCTGCGCGTAGCTCTGGAAGATCGCCGGGTGGTTGCCCGCCTGGCGGTAGGCGGCCTTGACCTTGAGGCCGTTCGGGTAGCCGGCCTCGGCGAGCATCTGCTTGCACTTGGCCGGGTCGCCCTGGCTGCCGTTCGTCGGGTACAGGTTGTAGTCCTGGTAGCCGACGCTGTCCGGCGGGATGATGGTGTTCAGCGGCGTGTTGTACTTCGGGCCACCGTAGATGCGGGCCAGCGCCACCTTGTTGATGGCGTACTCGATCGCCTGCCGCACCTTGAGCTTCGACATCGCCTTGTTGGCGTTCGGGCTCCGGAAGTTGAACACCAGGTACGGGTTGGAGACCGGCGGGCCGTTGACCGTCAGGTTCGGGTCGTTCTTCTGCGCGAGGCGGCCGAGCGCCGACGCCGGCACCGGCTGGTCGAGGGAGATGTCGGCGTTGCCGCCCTCAAGCTGCTGCTGGACGGTCTCGGGCGACTCCTGGCCCTCGGTGACCTCGATGCGGTCCACGTACTGGTGGCGCAGCGGGTCGGTGTCCTGCTTCCAGCTGGTGTTCTTCTCCAGCACGATCTGCTTGCCGGGGTTGAACACCGTGACCTTGTACGGACCGGCCGACACCAGGTGACGGAACTGGTCCGGGCTGCCCGGCACGTACTTGTAGTACTCGACCGGCACGGCCGACGCGAAGGTCATGCCCAGCAGGCTGATGAAGTCCGAGGCGGGCTTGGTCAGCGTGACCTGGAGCGTGTAGTCGTCGAGCGCCTTGACACCGGAGATGTCGTGGCTGTTCTCGTAGTTCTCGATGCCCTTGGGGTCCTGCTGGAGCTTCTTGTCCTTCAGGAACGGGTCGCAGTACGACTGCATGCCCTTGATGTTGGGCACGTAGTAGTTCGGCGCACCGACCGGGGAGGCCGGGTTGCACATGTGCTTGAAGGCCCGCACGAAGTCGCCGGCGACCATCGGCCGCGGCGGCTGCGAGTCCCACATGATGCCCTGACGGACCTTGATCTTGTAGGTCAGGCCGTCCTTGCTGATGCCGCCGTTGTCCACCGTCGGCATCTCGGCCGCGGCGTCCGGCACCGGGGTGCTGGCCGCCTTCGGGTCCTTCGACGCGGGGTAGGCGAACAGCTGGCGCGAGTAGGTCCGCTGGAGGGCGCTCGAGACCGTGCTGTAGGCGCTGGTCGGGTCCAGGTTCTCCTGACCACCGGCACCGACGATCTTCAGCGTGCCGCCCTTCTTGGGCTTGCCGTCATCAGAGCCGCTGCCGCCGCCGCTGCCGCCGCCGCAGGCGGCAAGGCCGACAGCGAGCGCGCCGATGGCGGCCGCTGCCTTTAGCCCCGTCGTTCTACCAGTCATGTACGCCCTCCTCCGGCCTTGCGGCCGTCTTACGCTATGGGGTCAAAGCATGCCGGGGCAGGCACGCCTCAAGGTGCGAGAACACCCTGAGCCGGAGTCACTGTCCAGCTCAGATTGGTAAAGAGTGGGACTGGTTACTCAACCGTTCAGATCGCGAGACAAGCCCGTGACAACGTGACGACATACCGTTAATGGGGCATCGCACTACGTGTCGCAAAAAGCTGGGGGAGTCCTGGCCGGCGTATCCGCTCTGGTCGAGCCCTTTCCTCTCTCGCATTCCCGTCGCGACAGACTGCCGACGCTGGAGCGCCTGAGATAAGGCCTTGGCGTTCTAGCAGGTCACGGCCGTCCATCAAGGGGATTGTAGGCCGGTCGCCCCAGAACGCCGACATCAGGAGGCCCGCACGCGGAATCGCGTGCGGGCCTCCTGAGGCGTCGCGGAAGCCACCGCTCACATCCGCGGTGACGGTGACTATCCGCTCGCTAGCGTCGCTACCGTTCGTATCCTCGGCGCGGCAGCTCGTTCGCTACCGCTCGTGCTCCAGATCGCAGTAGCTCCTCACTCGCTTCGCGGGCGGCTCGTACCTCACCGCCCACTCCGCTCGCTCGTTCGCTACCGCTCGTGCTCCAGATCGCAGTAGCTCCTCACTCGCTTCGCGGGCGGCTCGTACCTCACCGCCCACTCCGCTCGCTCGTTCGCTACCGCTCCACCTTGCCGGCGATGAAGTCTTCGACCGCCTGGTGGGCCTGGTCGTCGTTGTACTGGACGGGCGGCGACTTCATGAAGTACGAGCTCGCCGACAGGATCGGGCCGCCGATGCCGCGGTCCTTGGCGATCTTGGCGGCGCGCACCGCGTCGATGATGACGCCGGCGGAGTTCGGGGAGTCCCAGACCTCGAGCTTGTACTCCAGGTTCAGCGGCGTGTCACCGAAGGACCTGCCCTCCAGGCGGACGTAGGCCCACTTGCGGTCGTCGAGCCACGGCACGTGGTCGGACGGGCCGATGTGCACGTCGGCCTTTGCCATCTCGTGCGGGATCTGCGAGGTGACCGACTGGGTCTTGGAGATCTTCTTGGACTGGAGGCGCTTGCGCTCCAGCATGTTCATGAAGTCCATGTTGCCGCCGAAGTTGAGCTGGTACGTGCGCAGCAGCTCGACCCCGCGGTCCTCGAACAGACGGGCCATCACGCGGTGCGTGATGGTGGCGCCCACCTGGGACTTGATGTCGTCGCCCACGATCGGGACACCGGCGTCGGTGAACTTCTGGGCCCAGGCGGGGTCGCTGGCGATGAACACCGGCAGCGCGTTGACGAACGCGACCTTGGCGTCGAGGGCGGCCTGGGCGTAGAAGCGGTCGGCCTCCTCCGAGCCCACCGGCAGGTACGACACGAGCACATCGGCCTTGGTGTCCTTGAGGACCTGCACGACGTCCACCGGGGTCTCGTCGGACTCCTGGATGATCTCGCGGTAGTACTCGCCGAGGCCGTCGAAGGTGTGGCCGCGCTGTACGGTCACCCCGGACGGCGGGACGTCGCAGATCTTGATCGTGTTGTTCTCGCTGGCCACGATCGCCTCGGACAGGTCGCGGCCGACCTTCTTGGCGTCCACGTCGAACGCGGCGACGAACTCCACGTCACCGACGTGGTAGTCACCGAACTGGACGTGCATCAGGCCGGGAACACGAGTGTCGGGCGAGGCGTCCTTGTAGTACTCGACTCCCTGGACGAGCGAACTCGCGCAGTTGCCGACACCGACGATGGCGACGCGCACTGAACCCATGCGGGGTGCTCCTTTTTCTCTTGATGCCGGGACGCGCTCGCGTCTCTCAGCGGTTCTCTTCCTCTTGTTGCTGTGCGCGCTCGCGCCCGATCAGCTCGTTGAGCCACCGGACCTCGCGCTCGACCGACTCCAGCCCGTGCTGTTGCAGCTCGAGCGTGTAGTTGTCGACTCGCTCCCGAGTGCGGGCCAGCGCGGCACGTACGCCCTCCAGCCGTTCCTCGAGGCGGCTGCGCCGACCTTCGAGAATCCGCAGCCGTACGTCGGCGCGGGTGTGGGCGAAGAAGGCGAAATGCACCCCGAAGCCCTCGTCCTCCCAGGAAGCGGGGCCCGCCTCGGAGAGGAGCTCCTGCAGGCGCTCCTTTCCTTCGGCGGTGAGCTTGTACACGATCTTCGAACGGCGGGTCGCCGCCGGCCGGACCACGGCGGGCTCCTGGTCGTCCTCGGTGATCAACCCCTGTTCGAGCAGTTGCTTCAGACAGGGGTAGAGCGAGCCATAGGAGAAGGCGCGGAACATGCCGAGCAGAGCGTTGAGCCGTTTGCGCAGCTCGTAGCCGTGCATCGGGGACTCGTGGAGCAGCCCGAGCACTGCGAGCTCGAGCTCGCCACCCTTGCCTCTCATGAACCCCTCCGTCCGACCACTCGCCTCGATGTATCGCTCGAATGTATCGAACCGATACATCAGAACGATACGGCGACGGGTAGGCGGCCGCAAGCGCCCACGCGGACGGGGTTTCCGTCACTCGGGCGAGAGAGGAGCGAGCCTGGGGCTGGGGCCGGCCTTGCGCTGCGTCGTACGCTGCTGGCATGTGGTCGCAGCGAATGGTCGTCGACTACGGGCTCGCCCGGCGGGCCACCCTGTCCGACCTGTTCTCCGGGGGGCTGACCGTCGACGACGCCTGCGACGCGCACCCATACCTCCTGAGGGCCGCCAAGTACCACGGGGAGCCGACCGAGAAGGTGTGCCCCGTCTGCCGGAAAGAGCGGCTCACGCATGTGACGTACGTCTACGGTGACCAGCTGGGCCGCTACGCCGGACGCGTCAAGGCCACCCCGGAGCTCCAGCAGATGGCCCACGAATTTGGGGAGTTCCGGGCGTATGTGGTCGAAGTGTGCCAAAGTTGTGGCTGGAACCACTTGACTCTCTCGTACGTACTAGGGCATGGGGAGGCCCCCTCCGACGAGGGCAGAACCGCACGCTCGTAGCCGCGTTCCGACGCGGAAACCCCGAGTGGTGGTCTCGGTCGCTTGCCCACCCCAGTACTGTCGGACGGATTGACCGCCGTACCCCAGTGAACGAGGTCGCGTGAGTTACGGAAGCGATTACGGGCCAGAGTACGGGCAGCGGGGACGAGAACGGCCCACCCCGCCGACCCGACCGCAGACGCCGGTCGGGCGGTCGGACATGCCATCCCTGCCCAGCGGATCGCCCGCAGGGGGCCTCGAACGCTACGGAGGCCCACCCCGCCGCGGTGACGGACCACCGCGCCGCCCCGGCGGTCCGGGAGGACGCCCCGGCGGGCCGGGTGGGCCGGGTGGCCCGGGACGGCGGCGCACCGCCAACGGCAGCACCGGAGGCGGGCGCGGCCCGCGCGGCGGCGAGCCGCCCAAGACCGGCTGGCGCCGTTTCATGCCCTCCTGGAAGCTCGTGCTCGCCACCATGGGGATCGGTACGCTCGCCAGCATCTGCATGGTCGGCGTCGCTTACGCGATGGTGAAGGTTCCCACGGTCAACCAGACCAGCACCGACCAGGGCGCCACCGTCTACTGGAACGACGGGTCGCAGATGATGAAGATCGGCAGTTCCCGCACTGTCGTTCAGCTCAACCAGATCTCCAAGCCCATGCAGCAGGCCGTGGTCTCCGTCGAAGACCGGAACTTCTACCACGAGTCGGCGGTCTCACCGACCGGTATCACCCGAGCGCTCATCAACGACCTCAAGGGCGGCTCCACACAGGGCGGCTCGACCATCACCCAGCAGTACGTCAAGAACGCCTACCTGAACCAGGAACAGACGATCTCCCGGAAGTTCAAAGAGATCTTCATCTCGGTCAAGGTCGGTAAGCAGCAGGACAAGGACCAAATCCTGCAGAACTACCTCAACACCATCTTCTTCGGCCGTGGGGCGAACGGTGTCGAGGCGGCGGCGCAGGCGTACTTCGGCAAGCACGCCAGCGCGCTCACCGTGCCAGAGGCCGCGATCCTCGCCGCGCAGGCCAAACAGCCGGGTTACTACGACCCGGCGATCAAGTCGCACCTGCAGGACACGGTGAACCGGTACGACATCGTCCTCCAGGCCATGGTGCGGTCCGGCGCGATCTCCCAGACGGACTACCTGAAATACAAGGACCACCTGCCGAAGGTCAAGCCGCGGTCGAAGGGCAACGCGCTGGGAGGCCAGAAGGGCTTCCTGTACGAGCGTGTGAAGAACGCCCTCAGCGGCATGGGCTACTCCGATCAGCAGATCGAGAACGGTGGCCTGAAGGTCTACACCACCTGGGACAAGACGCTGCAGGCAAAGGCGCAGCAGACCGTCGAGAACGACCTGAAGGCCCGCCACATGCCCAAGGACACCCGTGTGGGCCTGGTCACGATGGATCCGACCAAGGGCGAGATCCTGGCCGCCTACGGCGGTGCGGACTTCGTCAAACGCCAGGTCGACGACGCCTACTACTCGACGGCCCAGGTCGGATCGTCCTTCAAGCCGTACGTGCTCGCGACCGCGCTGAAGAAGGGCATCAGCCTCAAGACGATCATGAACGGCAAGTCGCCGCAGTATTTCACCACCGACGGCGACAGCGTCGCGGCGGGCACGCCCGGCGCGACGAGGTTCATCAACGACGAGGCCAACGCGCCCAACCCGTACGTCAACCTCGTCCAGGCGACGGCGGACTCCCTCAACACCGTCTACGTGCCACTGGGCTACAAGGCGGGCTGGCAGGACGTCTACAACCTCGCGAAGTCGGCCGGACTGCCGAAGCAGGGGCTGCAGGACGGACATCCCGGTGAAGGTGGTTTCTTCCTCGGCCAGTCCGATATCGCGCCGGTCTACCAGGCGAGCGGCTACTCCACCATCGCCAACGACGGTAACTACATCACGCCGCACAGCATCCGACGGGTCGTCGACCCGACGACCGGCAAGACCAAGCAACCGACGATCGAGCGTCACTCCGCCTTCAGCGCGGAGGTCGCGCATGACGTGCAGTACGCCATGCAGTCGGTCGTGACCCGCGGCACCGGCAAGAACGCCGCCGTCCCCGGGCGTGAGGTGGCCGGCAAGACCGGCACCACCAACGACAACGTCGCCGCCTGGTTCTCCGGCTTCACTCCGAAGCAACTGGTGACGACGATCGGCATGTGGCGGTTCCAGGACCGCACCAAGAAACACGCGGCCAAGACGATCCCGCTGCAGAACGTCGGCGGCTACCCCGCGATCAACGGTGGTGACCTTCCGGCCACGATCTGGCACGACTACATGTCGAAGGCGCTGAGCCTCAGCAAGTACAACGAGGTCACGCACTTCCCGCCGCCGGCGTACGTGGGTAACACCGACCTGTCGCAGACGCCGCCGCCGACCACGAAGCCGACGCCGGAGAACACTCCGACGCCGACCTGCCTGCCGTACCAGAACCCGACGAGGGATAACTGCAAGCCCAGCGACGGCGGCAACCAGAACCCGAACTGCACCCTGCACCCGAACCGGCCGAACTGTCCGGAGACCTCGCCTCCGGCATCGCCGACCTGCAAGCGCATCGTCGGCTGCGAGTCGCCGCCGGACGGGAACAACAACGGAGGACAGGGGCCGAACGCCCGCGCCGCGAGGCCGATCGACGAATAGCCCGACCGTTGATGCAGGAGCCCCAGGTCACCGACGGGGCCGGAGGAGCCGCGGGCTCCTCCGGCCCCGCCGCCGTGCGCACCGGCCCTTGGCACGCGGTGCCCGCGCTGTTCGCCACCACCGTCGTCGTCTCGCTCCTGGGGTACCTGCAGAAGCTGCCCTGCCGCGGCGTCGGTTTCGACTTCCTGCCGACGGTGCGCAACGCCTGCTACACCGACATCTATCCGCTCTACTTCGGGCGCGGCCTCGCCGACGGCAAGATCCCCTATCTCGACAAGATCCCTGAGCCGGTCGAGTACCCCGTGCTCACGGGCGGGTTCATGCACGTCATGGCCGTGATCTCCCGCTGGTTCGGCGGGTCGGACGCCGTCTCGAGCGGCATGTGGTTCTACGACCTGACGGCCGTGGCGCTCATGCTCTGCGCCGTCGTCACCGTCATCGCCACCGCGTACTCCTCGGGGCGGCACGGCCTGCGCGCCGGCCTGCTCGTCGCCGCCTCCCCCGCGCTGCTGCTGTCCGCGTACATCAACTGGGACCTGCTCGCCGTCGCGCTGTCCGCGCTCGCGGTCGCGGCCTGGGCGCGCCGCCACCACGCCACCGCCGGGGTGCTGCTCGGCCTCGGCGTGGCCGCCAAGTTCTACCCGCTGCTCTTCCTTGGGCCGCTGTTCCTGCTGTGCCTGCGCGCCGGCCGGTGGCGGGAGTTCGGCCGCATGCTCGCCGGGGCCGTCATCGCCTGGCTCGTCGTGAACGTGCCGATCATGCTGGCGGCCTTCGACAGCTGGAGCCGCTTCTACACCTTCAACCAGGAGCGTCCGGTCGACTGGGGTTCGATCTTCTTCATGGCCGGGCGCGAGGGCCTGTCGTCGGTCGACAAGGTGCCGACGCTGAACCTCATGGGTGAGGCGGGGTTCGCCGTGCTGGCGCTGCTCATCGCGCTGCTCGTGCTGCTCGCGCCGCGGCGCCCTCGGCTGCCCCAGGTGCTGTTCCTCGTGCTCGCGGCGTTCCTGCTGACCAACAAGGTGTGGTCGCCGCAGTACGTCCTCTGGCTGCTGCCCGTGATCGCGCTGGCCCGGCCCAAGCTGCCCGCCTACCTGTTGTGGCAGGCCGGAGAGATCGTCTATTTCTTCGGCATCTGGTGGTACCTGATGGCCGGGTCGCTGGAGCAGGCGGCCGAGCAGAGCGGCCGGCCGGCCCCACCACGAAGTGGCCTGTCCGACACGCTGTCGGCCGTGCTGTCCGGGCACGCGCCGGTCGGCGGCATCAACGACAGCGTCTACTACATCGCACTGCTCGCCCGGTTCCTCACCGTCCTGATGCTCGCCGCGCTCGTCGTCGTCGACATCCTGGTGCCACGGCTCGACGTCGTCCGCCGCGACGGCGTCGACGATCCGGCCGGCGGCGTCCTCGACGGTGCCGAGGACCGGTTCGTCCTGCTTAGGCGCCCGGCTCCCCAGGCAGCATGAGTGACCGTTCGCACGCGTGAGGGCGCCGGTCTCCTCTCCGGTCTCGATACCGACCGGGCCGCGCTGGGCGCCTGGGCCGGCACCCGCCTGGGCGTGCTCGTCCTGTCGGTCACGGTCGCGGCCGTCTGGTCGTACGGGGACCTGAAGGATTCGTTCCTCGGCCGGTGGACGCAGTGGGACGTCGACCTGTTCATCGAGATCGCCAAGTACGGCTACCGGGGCGATCCGAGCCAGCCGCAGGACGCGGGGCTGCCGGCGTTCTTCCCCGGCCTGCCGATCCTGATCCGCGGCGTCCACTACGTGATCCCGAGCTGGGAGCTGTCGGCACTGCTGATCAGCCTCGTGGCCGGGGCGGTGGCGACGGTCGCGCTCTCGCGGCTCGCGCGCCTCACCGGCCCGGGCACCGGCCTGAAGGCCGTGATGGCGCTGCTGCTCAGCCCGTACGCGGTGTTCCTGTTCGCGGGGTACTCCGAGTCGCTGTTCCTGGCCTTCGCGGTGCCCGCCTGGCTGCTGGCCCGGCAGCGCCGCTGGGAGCCGGCCGTCCTGTGCGCGATGGGGGCGGCGTGCGTACGCGTCACCGGGATCTTCCTCGCGCTGGCGCTGATCGTGGAGTTCCTGGTGGCGGACCGGCGATGGCGGCTGACGCCGTGGCTCGCGCTGCCGTTCGCGCCCGTGGCCGCCTACGCGCTGTACCAGTGGCGGCGTACGGGCGACTGGCTGGCGTGGCAGCACGCCCAGCAGGAGGGCTGGGGCCGGTCGATGGCCTGGCCGTGGGACGCGTTCCGTACGACGTGGCAGGCGGCGTTCGGGGAGTCCAACGAGTTCTCCGGGGCCTTCCGGGTGGAGATCGTCGCGGCGGTCGTCGGGGTCGCCCTGACCTGCTGGCTGCTGGCCCGGCGCCGCTGGTCCGAGGCCGTCTATGTCGGGTTGCCGCTCGCCTCGCTTCTGACCTCGGCGTTCTACCTGTCGATCGGTCGTGCGGCGCTGCTGTGGTGGCCGCTCTGGCTGGGCATCGGCAGGCTGCGGTGGCCGGCGTACGCCGTGGTGCTCGTGGTGTTCGTGCCGCTGCTCACCGAGGAGGTCATCCTCTTCACCTCCGGCCACTGGGCGGGCTGAGCCTTCCGAACCGGCGTCTGCGGGCGCATGATCGGGGTAGGGAGCTGCGAATGATCGAGGAACTGCTGACCGGGCGCCGGGAACCGGGCGTGCACGCGTGGGCCGCCGACCGGCGTGAGGCGGCCCGCGGCGTCACCGAGGCCGAGCGCGCGGGCTGGCGGGTGTTCTGGCTCGACGGCGCCGGGGTGCGCGACAAGCGGACGCTGCTGGCGCGGTGCGCGGAGGAGTTCGCGCTGCCGTCGTACTTCGGGCACAACTGGGACGCGTTGCAGGACTCCCTGCGCGACCTGTCCTGGACGCCGGCGAACTGCGGATACCTCGTGGTGTACGACCACTGGGGCGAGCTGGCGGACGCCGATCCGGCCGCGCACCGTACCCTCGTGGACGTCTTCGAGACCGCCGTCGACCACTGGCGGCGCACCGCGACGCCGATGGCCGTGCTGTTGCTGTCGCCCGCCGATCCCGACTGAGGCCGCGGGCCCCGCGCGCCGCGACGGCTGTCAGAGGTTGTCGCGGAGCCAGGCGATGTCGGCGGCCTGCCCGTCGCCGGGCGTCTCGACGATGACCGGCGCGCCCGCCTCGCGTACGACCTTCAGGATCAGCTCGGGGTCGATCTTGCCGTCGCCGAGGTTCGCGTGCCGGTCGGCGCCGGAGCCGAAGGCGTCACGGCTGTCGTTGCAGTGCACCAGGTCGATCCGGCCGGTGATCGCGCGTACGCGGTCGACGATGTCCGTCAGGTCCTCGCCCGCCGCGTGCGCGTGGCAGGTGTCCAGGCAGAAGCCCACGTCGAAGCCGTCGAGCGCGTCCCACAGCCGCGCGATCCGCTCCAGCATGCGGGCCATGGCGTTGTCGCCGCCCGCGGTGTTCTCGATGAGCACCGGGATGGGGCACTCCATGCGCTCGAAGACCTTGCGCCAGTTGTCGAAGCCGGTCTGCGGATCGTCCTTCTTCAGTACGTGGCCGCCGTGCACGATCAGGCCCTTGGCGCCGATCTGGGCCGCGCCTTCGAGCTGCTGGGCGAGGATCTTGCGGCTCGGGATCCGGATGCGGTTGTTCGAGGTCGCCACGTTGACGACGTACGGGGCGTGGATGTAGACGTCCACCTCGGAGTCGCGGATCGCCTCGTGCCCCTCCGGGAGCACCGGGGCCTTCCACCCCTGCGGGTCGCCGAGGAAGAACTGCACGGCCTCCGCCTTCTTGGCCGCGGCCGAGGCGAGAGGGTCGGTCTGGTCCACGTGGGCTCCGATACGCACCATGGCGACGAGCCTACGCGCAACGGACCGCCCGGAGCCCCCTGCTCGCCGGGTGAGGCTCCGGACGGTCGCTCAGATGTGGAACCCGCCGTGCCTGAGCCCGAGTCCGAGGCCCAGGAACGCCAGCCCGAGGCCGATCACGTTGATCCAGCGCTCGACCGTCGTGTCCGACACCAGCTGGGAGTACAGGCCGAACACAATGGTCACGATGCCGACGCAGACCGCGGCGAAGTGCGTGGGACTGAGGGCGCCGCACACGAACGCGATCACCCCGCCGGCGATGGTGAGGTACGCGAGCGAGGCCCTGCGCCGGCACTCACGCGGATGCTCGCGTGCGTACTCCCGGTGATGCACCGGGCACTGGTGGGGGCTCTCGACGTCGGCCGCGCCCGGGTGGGCGCACGTGGCCTCGTCCTTGACCGGCGGCGGTGGGGGTTGCCGGTGGTGATGCGGCGGAGGGGGCTGCCGATGGTGATGCCTGGAGAGAACCTTCCGCATGGTTTCCATCCCCCGTGATTCGTCCGTTTTCGGGGTGATTCCCGCCGTGGCCTGGGCCCATGTCGGTGTGGGCGCGCCCGATTCTGTCAGACCCACCCGCTACCCTCGAACGTGGTTTCGAATGGAGGCCTGAGATGATGACCCGCGACCTGACGGCCGTCGACGACGTCGAGCTGATCGAGGAGCTGTCCCTGCTGACCACCCAGACCGCGCGCATGCGGTCACGGATGGCCGACATCATGTCCGAGCTCGATCGGCGCAGGGCGAGCTGAGTCCTCGCGTCACGGACGATTGAGCTGCTCGTTGTTGATAGCCTGTGTCGATCGCGCGGAGCCGATCCGCGGCGAGACGCAAGGCCCTCCTGTCACGGAGAGACCGTGACCGCACCAGTCCAAAGGAGGTTGGGACCCGCATGCGTCGTTACGAGCTCATGGTCATCCTCGACCCCAACACCGAAGAGCGCACTGTCGCTCCGTCGCTCGACCAGTTCCTCAACGTCGTGAAGACCGACGGCGGCAGCGTCGAGAAGGTCGACGTCTGGGGCCGCCGGCGCCTTTCGTACGACATCGACAAGAAGTCCGAGGGCGTCTACGCGGTGATCGACCTGACGGCCAACCCTGCCACGGTCAAAGAACTCGACCGGCAGCTGAACCTTCAGGACTCCATCCTGCGTACGAAGGTCATCCGGCCCGAGGCTCACTGAGTTTCCGGCCGCCCACGTAACCCGAATCTGTTAGCTGGAGAGCCGCATGGCAGCAGGCGACACCCAGATCACGATCGTCGGCAACCTCGTCGACGATCCGGAACTGCGCTTCACCCCCAACGGCCAGGCGGTCGCGCGCTTCCGCGTGGCCTCCACCCCACGCTTCCGCGACCAGCAGTCCGGTGAGTGGAAGGACGGCGAGAGCCTCTTCCTCACCTGCAACGTCTGGCGGCAGGCGGCCGAAAACGTCGCCGAGAGCCTCCAGCGTGGCATGCGCGTGATCGTGCAGGGCCGGCTCCGGCAGCGGTCGTACGAGACCCGCGAGGGTGAGAAGCGCACCGTGTACGAGGTCGAGGCCGACGAGGTCGGTCCGTCCCTGAAGAACGCCACCGCGAAGGTCAACAAGACCCAGCGGCAGGGCGGCGGTGGCGGCGGCTTCGGTGGCGGTGGCGGCCAGGGCGGAGGCTTCGGCGGCGGAGGCGGCGGCCAGGGCGGAGGCTTCGGCGGCGGCCAGGGTGGCGGCGGCGGCTTCGGCGGGGGCAACCAGCCCGCCGACGACCCGTGGGCCACCGGAGGCGGCGGCGGAGGATTCTCCGACGACCCGCCGTTCTAGCCCCTGCGACACCCCTCATCATCCAACCGACCATTCCCGCGCAAGCGGGGCTCTCCTAGGAGGAGCACCACGATGGCGAAACCGGCACCACGCAAGCCGAAGAAGAAGGTTTGCCTGTTCTGCCAGGAGAAACTCTCCTACGTCGACTACAAGGACACGGCGCTGCTGCGCAAGTTCATCTCCGACCGCGGCAAGATCCGCGCTCGCCGGGTGACGGGCAACTGCACCCAGCACCAGCGCGACGTCGCCACCGCGATCAAGAACGCCCGCGAGATGGCGCTGCTGCCTTACACCAGCACGGCTCGCTGAGAAGGGAGACACTGATCATGAAGCTCATCCTGACTCAGCAGGTCTCCGGGCTCGGCGCCCCGGGCGAGGTCGTCGAGGTCAAGGACGGCTACGGCCGCAACTACCTGATCCCGCGCGGCTTCGCCATGCAGTGGACCCGCGGCGCGGAAAAGCAGATCGCCTCGATCCGCAAGGCCCGCGCCGCCCGCGAGATCGCCAGCATCGAGCAGGCGGAGTCCATCCGCGGCGAGCTGGAGCGCCTCAAGGTTCGCCTGCGCACCCGCGCCGGCGAGAGCGGCCGCCTGTTCGGCGCCGTGACCCCGGCCGACATCGCGGGCGCGGTGAAGGCGTCGGGCGGCCCGGAGCTGGACAAGCGCCGCATCGAGGTCGCCAACCCCATCAAGACGGTCGGCGCCCACTCGGTCGCCGTCCGCCTGCACTCCGAGGTCAGCGCCACGATCAAAATCGAGGTCCTCGCCGGCTGACAGCCGACAGCACCTGATCGAAGGGCCGGGTCCCGAACGGACCCGGCCCTTCGGCTGCCCACCGCCAAGCGAGGTCTGCGGCTCGCCGGCGAGTCCGCACGGCGGGTGCTCCGCTCGGCGGGTTCCGCCGGTCACGGGCGGGATTTCGGGCACGCGTCCGACCTGTCCTGTTCGCGGCGGTGGATGAGGCTGCCGCTTGCCCTGGTCGTAAGCGAGCTTCGCGGGGAGTGTTCGGCGCCTCCGGCAGCGTTTTCCACAATCTGTGGAAAACATCGTCGGGAGGGGTGGTGTTGAGAGATGTGGAACGGAGGAGGCCACGGCGTGGTGTCTCCGCTGTCCGGAGCCGGAATCCATGTCGTAGCCCGGGTGGTGCCACGGCCTCCCGCCTCGCCGGGGCACGTTCGCCAAGCCGGTCGCTCCCCGGAATGTCAGCGGCGGACTCTCCTGGGGATCCCGTCTCCGCTCGGCGGGCGTGCTCGCCGACGGCCTCCGCCTCGTCGCCGACTCATCGACGTGCGACGCCGCGCCGCCCTCGCGCCCTTCTCGCCTCACTGGGGCGTCAGCTGGGGTGGTGTACGCCTGCTTCTGCCCGCATATCCGCAGGTGAAGCCGCCCTTGACGAAACACCGTCTCGATCTGCCGCAAGCGACGAACCGGAGAAGTGGCCTTCTCCTCCTGGCTGATTCAGGGACGCATGCCGTCACCGCCATGAGCCACTGAGGAGGGGATGCGCGAGCGCTTCGGTGAGTTCGGCGGCCTTGGGACGTGGTCGCCGTGTGGTTCACACCGACCGTCGTTGAGGCTCATGCCGGACGTCGGCCAGGGATACGAGGAAGGCGGGCGAGGGGCGATGGTTCTGGGCCGGCGGCTCCTCGATCAGGGGACTGTGGATTGAGAGCGCAAAGGCTGTGGGTAACTCGGCTGTGGACTGTGGATAACTCCGCGATACCGCGCGTGGAAGCGGTCACGACGGCCACCTCTCCGCCTCGCCTCACGACCCCACCGGCTCGGTGCGTTGCGGGTGCTCGCATTCCCCCTGGATGGGGTTTGGGTGAGGCCCTTTTCGGGTTTACCCGTCGTTCCACGTGAAACGCCCTGACCGGATGTGCTCGCATTTTGTGATCACGCGGTTACGCTGGCGGTCCAGTCGCGGACCGGGGGTGATCGCGATCGGTGCCGAGGGGATACTCCGCCGGCATCTGCTGCGTACGGCTATCGGAGTCGCCGCTGCGGATGTGATGCTTGCCGGGGGTTCTATGCAAGCAAATGCGGACGATATGCCGAAGGTCTACACGCGGAGGGACTGGGGTGCGGACGCGCCGAAGCGGCCACCCCGTGTGCTCGACCGGCCGCCGGACCACATCATCGTCCATCACACCGCCTCTCCGAACGTGAGCGACACCTCGCGGGCGCACGCGTTCGCGCTGTCGCGGCAGATCCAGCGGTTTCACATGGAGACGCGAGGCTGGGACGACATCGGCGAACAACTGACGATCAGCCGGGGCGGCTACGTCATGGAGGGCCGGGCGGGCACTATGCGGGCCATCGCGCGCAACGAACTCGTCGTCGGTGCGCAGTCGCTGCACCACAACCGGCACACCCTCGGCATCGAGAACGAAGGCACGTACATGAAGGACGAGGTGCCCGCGAAGCTGTGGCGGTCACTCGTCGAGACGTGCGCCTGGCTGTGTACGGCCCACAACCTCGATCCCGCCACCGCGATCGTCGGCCACCGCGACTACAACGACACCGACTGCCCCGGTGACGTGCTCTATCGCCGACTGCCACGCCTCCGCCGGGAGGTCGCCCGAAAGATCGGCTCCGACACCGGCCCCCCGGAGGACGACGACGACATGGACGCGGAGGCCAGCAGGCGATCATTTCTCGCGCAGCACCGACATCGAGGCAGAAGGCACCGGCGCTAGCCGCGAAACTCGGTTGCGGCCCCTGACCGGCTGACGCATGCTGGCGGCCATGCTGATCCGGGAAGCGATGCCGTACGACTGGCCCGCGATGTGGGCCTTCATGGAGGGCATCGTCCGGGCCGGTGAGACGTTCTCGTGGGATCGGGACACCACCGAAGCCCTGGCCAGGCAGATGTGGTTCCCCGCGCCTCCGGGCCGCACCTTCGTCGCCGTTGACGCGGACGGCACCGTCCTGGGTACGGCCAACAGCGTCCGCAACCACCGTGGCGGCGCCGCGCATATCTCCAGCGCGAGCTTCATGGTCGATCCGCGTCACCCCGGCCGTGGCGTCGGCCGGGCGCTCGGCGAGCATGTCCTGGAGCAGGCGCGCAAGGACGGCTTTCGAGCGATGCAGTTCAACGCCGTCGTGGAGACCAACACCCGGGCGGTGGCGCTGTGGAGGTCACTGGGCTTCGAGGTGATGACCACCCTCCCGGCGGGCTTTCACCATCCGGTGCACGGCTACGTCGGACTCCACATCATGTACCGGCGGCTCTGAGCCACCCGTGCCCGGCGTGACGTCCGGACCCCGCCGGATGAGGAGCAGCATGGACCGCGAGCCATCACGAGCCGACGGCGGCCTGACCGTAGGACCGCTCACCGGTACGGACCTCGCATGGGTACGGCGGCTGTTCACCCGGCGATGGGGAGGGACCATCTCGGTGAGCCGCGGCGTCGCCCACGACACGACCGCGCTTCCCGGCTTCGTCGCCCACCTTCACGGCGAACCGGCGGGCGTGGCCACCTACCGGGTCGCCGACCGGGAGTGCGAGCTCGTCACACTCGACTCCGTACGGGAAGGGGCGGGCGTGGGCACCGCTCTCGTCGACGCCGTGGTCGAGGCGGCCCGCGCCGCCGGCGTCTTGCGGCTCTGGCCGATCACCACGAACGACAACACGCGGGCGTTGCGGTTCTACCAGCGGTACGGCTTCGACCTCGTCGGCGTGCACCGTAACGCCGTCGCCGGATCCCGGGCGCTCAAGCCGTCGATCCCCGAGATCGGTCTCGACGGCATCCCGATCCGCCACGAACTCGAACTCGAACTCCCACTGCCGCCGTCCACTACTGAGTGAAGCGGGCCAGAAGCAGCGCCAGCCTGCGGTCGTGAGCCTCGCGGGGCAGCCTGCCGCCGCGCATGAGGGTCACCAGGCCGTGCAGGGCCGCCCAGAAGGTCTCGGTCAGCAGGCCGAGATCGTCGCCGCCCGCGTACGGACGGACGGCCTCCGCCAGCTCGTTGAAGGCCGCGTGCAGGGCGGCCGGGGCCTCGGGCGTGGCGAACGGCAGGTCGACGGCCTGATTGAACATCACGTCGTACAGTGCCGGATGCTGGTCGGCGAACGTGCTGTAGGCCCTGCTCACCTCGGCGATGGCACGACTAGCGTCCGGCGCCGAGGTCCGGGCCGCGCGCAGATCGGCGGCCAGGTCGGCGCAGCCCTCCACCGCGACGGCCGCCATGATCGCGTCTTTGCCCTTGAAGTGGCTGTAGAGCACCGGCTGGCTGTATTCGATCCGCTCGGCCAGCCGCCGGGTCGTCACCGCCTCCCAGCCCTCCGCCTCGGCCAGCTCCCGGGCCGCCGCGATGATCATCCGCTCCCGCTCCGCACGTTCGCGCTGTCGGCGCGTCTGGATCGACATGCGTCAACTCTAGCAGTGCTAGAAATCGTGTCGGCGCTCTGCTAGCGTCACACTCGTTCCTAGCGTTGCTAGATCGGAGAAGAAGATGCTCACCCCCCTTGCCTACGGCCTCGCGATCGTCCTCAACCTGCTGGTCGTGTTCATCGGAGCCCGCTTCCTGCTCGTCCCCCGCGCCGCGGCCGCCGGCTACGGCGTCCCGGCGAAGAAGGAGGGCGACCCCGCCTACCTCACGATCAAGGGCATACGTGACGGCACCTACGGCCTGCTCGGCCTGGCCCTGCTCGTTTTCGCCGGCGCCCACGCCGAGGCATGGTTCATGCTGATCGTCTCGCTGCTGCCGCTGGGCGACACGGTGATCGTGCTACGGAACGGCGGCACCAAGGCGGTCGCGTTCGGCGTCCACTTCGCCACCGCCGTGATCGTCCTCGTCAACGCCGCCCTGCTCTTCGCCGTCTGACCTCGCGCGTCCCCCACCAAGAGCAAGGATCCGACCATGTCGCTGATCGTCCCCGACTTCACCGAGTCCGTGATCGTCCGTTCCGCCGACGCCGAGGTCATCGGCCGAACCCCCACCACCATCCGTCTGCTGGCCGACGCCGGCTTCACCGGCGGCGCCCTGTCCACCCAGCGCGTCACCCTCAGCGGCGGCGCCGACGGCGCCAAGCCACACCACCATGCCAACTCGGCCGAACTGTTCTACCTGCTCGACGGCACGGCCCAACTCCTATCCGGGGACCAGGTCATCACCGCGGAACGCGGCGACCTCGTCATCGTCCCGCCAGGCCTGGCCCACGCCTTCGCCGCCGCCCCGGGCCACGATGCCGACATCCTCATCGTCATCACCCCGGGCGTGGAGCGCTTCGAGTACTTCCGTCACCTCGAACGCATCGCCTATGGCGAGCAGCCTGCGGAATCCCTCCTGGAGGTCCAGGATCTCTACGACACCTACTTTCGGACCAGCACCGTCTGGGACACGGCCCGGCCCTGACCCGGGGACCGCCCAGAAGACCTGGTCGGCTATGGGCACCCGGGCGACGTCAGCAAACGTCGGCGGCGGATTCCGCCGGGACGACGGGGGTCCCCCGGGTGGTGACGAGAGCGAGCGCGGCCAGGAAATCGTCGAAGGCCTGGTCGGCTCGCGTCGCGTCGCCGGTGGCCTCGAGGTCCATGATGAGACCGCGGACGACCGCGAGCACGAGGGTGGCGAGTTCGGGACGGCCGATGCTGCGCATGCCGTCCTCGAGCGGTCGCAGCCAGTCGGTGGTGGCCTCGCGGCGAAAGCCCGGCCACAGCTGTTGCTCGGCGTCCTCCCGGAGCCTGCCGAACATGGTGAGGTACGGGCGGCCGGCCGGGCCGGTCATGACCCGCCAAGCCCGTCGCAGAGTGCTCAGATAGGGCTCGTCGGGTCGTGGGGACACCAGTTCGCCGAAGAAGTCGCGCTGGCGTCTCCGCGCCCGTCCCAGGGTTTCCCGCAACAGCGCGTCCCGGGTGCCGAAGTGGTAGATCAGCATGCGAGTCGAGGTGCCGGACGCCGCCGCCAACGGTTCGAGGCGGTCGGGCAGCCCGTGCGCGAGCGCGTGGTCGACGCAGGCGTCGAGAATCCGGTCGCGGATCTCGGGCTGCTTGTGCCGTCCCATCGCCCCACTTTTTCACGTAACTGGCGGTACGTCTACCGTTGATCCCAGTGGTGGCGACACCGGGAACAAGGAGAAGAGATGCGTGTTGTCTTCGTGCACGGGGCGTGTGTTCGGGACGGATCGTGGTGGTGGCACCTGGCCGCCGCGGCTCTGCGGGAGCGCGGCATCGACAGCGTCGCCCCGGCGCTGCCGAGCTGCGGTGAGGGCGACCGGCCGGCCGGACCGCGGGGTCCCGGGCTGCCCGAGGACGTCGCCGCGGTGCGCGCCGTCCTGACCGAGGCGGACGAACCGACCGTGGTCGTGGCGCACAGCTACGGCGGCATCGTCGCCGCCGAGGCGGCGGTGGGCGTCGAGACGGTGCGTCACCTGGTGCTGGTGTCGAGCTATCTGCCCGAGCCCGGCGAGTCGCTGTCGACGTTCGGCGCCGACGCGCCGCCGCCGTTCCTGGACTTCGACCCCGACGGCGGCACGTTCGGCGCCCGGCCCGAGCTGTTCGCCGAGACGTTCGTCCAGGACTGCCCGCCGGACATCGCCCGCGACGCGGAGGCCCTTCTGGTCCGGCAGACGCTGGCCGTGACCCAGCAGCCCGTACGGGCGGCGGCGTGGCACGACCTGCCCACGACGTACGTGGTGTGCACCGAGGACCGGGGCACCCCGGCGGCGGCGCAACGCGAATTCTCCCGCCGCGCGGACGAGGTCATCGAGGTGAAGGCCGGCCACCACCCGTTCCTGTCGCAGCCGCAGACCGTCGCCGACATCATCACGGGCCTGTCGTGACCGCGACGGCGGACCTGGCGCGGCGGCTCCACGCCGTTTCAACGTCCGGCACGTCGAGCGCCTGCTCACCCCCGTGACCGACGGCGTCGACCGTTTTGCTCCTACCATGCGACCCGCGCTGACATGCCGCCCCGAAGCGCGGCGCTGATCATCTCTGTGCAGGACCCCGTACGCCGGGACACGCCTCAAGGGCGGTGCCCGGCGCACGCCGTACGCCGACGGCCCCCGTCATGCTCGTCGCCGTACGCATGTCAGGTCAGGACTCGACGGTGGTGTAGCGGGCGCGTCGCCGGGCGACCTCGGGGTCGAGGCCTTCGACGAGAGCCCAGATGCCCGCGACCCGCTCGGCCCAGGCGTCGGGCGGGAGACCGCCGAGGCCCTCGGCCGCGAGGTCGTCGATCGCCCGGGTGAGGCTGGCCAGCCGCTCGCCATGAGTAGAACACATGTTCGAAGTCTAGCGTGGTTCACCGACATTCGAGTGGCTTTATGGGACCGGTGAAGCGACCTTCAGCCTCGGGCGGAGCCGGCCCGCCGTCCAGTGACCCCATGGCCAGGACCAGCTTGCCCTCCGGCACCGACAGATCGGCCGTGGCCTCCGGACACGCGGCGAACCGCCGGGTGTCCGGCCCGGGATCGGCCCCGCCCGTCACCTGGCCGGAGCCGCCGGCTCGCCGAACCACCGCCGTACGGCCTCACCGAGCCCGGCGAGGTCGGAGCCCGCCCAGGCGACATGGCCGTCGGGCCGTACGAGGAGGGCGTCCGGAAGCTCCCCCGCCTCGCCGTCGTCCGACGACGCGACGCCGGTGACGACCTCGACCCGATCCGCCCACGGCCGTACCGCGTCGCGGACGTCCGCGCGGTCGGACAGGTCGAGCAGCAGCGCCCCCGCCCGTCGCGACAGGTCGGCGACCCGCGTGTCCCCGGCGGCGGTCTTCAGCGTCAGATCGGGGCAGTACAGGCCGGTGAGCGGATGGTCGCCGGTGCCCCCGTACCGTACGTCCAGCTCGCCCATCAGGTCCGTGAGTAGGCGGTTCGCCTCCGGCGTCTCCGCCAGCATGGTGAAGATGTCCCGCAGCGCGTCCACGCGCGGCCCCGGCCGCAGCAGCGCCACCTGCGCCCGCGTGTTGTGCAGGACCCGCTCGGCGACCGGGTGGCGTTCGGCGGAGTAGGTGTCCAGCAGGTCCGCCGGGGCCCAGCCCCGTACGGTGGCGGCGAGCTTCCAGCCGAGGTTGATCGCGTCCCCGAGGCCGAGGTGCAGGCCCTGGCCGCCGAAGGGCGGATGGACGTGCGCGGCGTCGCCCGCCAGCAGCACCCGGTCCCGCCGGTACGTCGAGGCCTGCCGCGTGTTGTCGGTGAACCTCGTCACCGAGTGCACCGCCGTGACCGTCACCGACGTCTCCGACACGCGCCGTACCGCGGCCTCCAGCTCCTCGCGGGTGATCGGGGCGTTCCGGTCGGCCGGTGGCCCGTCGAACTCCGCGACGAGGACCCGCTGCGGATGCGGTCCGTGGACCATGAGGCCGCGCGGCATCCGGTGCCAGCCCATGGGCGCGAACTCCGGGTCGTCGAAGTCGGCCATCGCCTGGTACGCGGTCATGATGCCGTCGAGGCCCGGGAAGTCGAAGCCGGCGGTCTTGCGCACCACGCTGCGTCCTCCGTCGCAGCCCACGAGCCACTGTGCCCGCAGCTCGTACGGGCCGTCCGGTCCCGAGACGGACACCGTGACGCCGGCGTCGTCCTGGTCGATCGCCTCGACCGCATGCCCGCGCCGGATCTCCGCCCCGGTCGAGCGCGCCCGGCCCTCCAGCCCCTCCTCGATGCGCTGTTGTGGCGCGAGGACGAACGCGCTCAACGTGGACGATCCGCCGCGCAGGATCCACAGGCCCGCGAAGTGACCGCGCGGCATCGCGCCGTCCCGGGCGGTCTTCGCCTGCAGGCTGCCCGCGCCGGGCTTGCGACCCTTCATGAGGTCGGCGATCGAGGGCAGGTCGCCGAGCAGGTCGACGACGCCCCGGCGGGTGAGGATGTCGGCTCCCCGGCCGCTCACCGCACCCGCTTTGAGGGTGGGATCGATCGCCTCGCGGCGTTCGAGCACGACCGTACGGACTCCGTACGCGCGCAGCTCGCAGGCGAGGAAGAGCCCGATGGGACCGGCCCCCGAAATGATCACGTCATACATCAGTGCCCCCTTAACGCCGTTAAGTGCTTAACGGTGTTAAGGGTCCCTGAACGGTGTTAAGTTGTCAATCGAGGGAGGTGACGATGGCGCTCGACCGCGAAAAGGTGCTGGACACGGCCTTGCGACTCATCGACGAGGTTGGGCTGGACGGCTTCTCACTGCGCCGGCTGGCCAAGGAGCTCGGCGTCCAGGCGCCGGCTCTCTACTGGCACTTCTCCAGCAAGAAGGACCTGCTCGACCACCTCGTCAGCGTCACCAACGAACGCGCCGAGGCGGGCACGGCCGGCCGCCCCGCGCCCGGCGAGACCTGGGACGACTGGCTCGCCGAAGGCATGCGCGCACGGCGGCGCGCGATGCTGGCCCACCGCGACGGGGCGCGCCTCGCGTCCGGCAACCGGCCCACGCCCGACAGCTTCCCGCGCATCGAGCGCACGCTCGGCGTGCTGGTCGAGGCCGGGTTCACCCCCGAAGACGCGATACGCGCCGTCCTCGTCCTCGGTCACTACGTGAGCGGGTTCGTCCTCGACGAGCAGGGCGACGCCGAGCGTGTGGACGACGAACCGCCCGCGCTCGATCCGGAGGAGTTCCCCCTCCTCGCCTCCGGAGGCAGGATCGCCCTCGACCGCGACACGCTGTTCGAGTACGGCCTGCAGCGCCTGCTCGACGGGATGCGCGCCCAGGTCAGCGACGCACGGCGCCCATGACGAGCCACGCGTCGTCGCGTGCGCGCAGGCCGAGCGTGACCAGCCGCGCGGCCATCCACACCGCGATCGCCAGCCACAGCGCGACGAGCCCGCCGCCGTAGGCGTGCACGAGCCAGGCGGCGGGCAGGAACGCCACGGTCTGGATCAGCCCCGCGACCGCCAGGTAGCCCTGGTCGCCCGCGCCGATCAGCACGCCGTCCAGCACGAACACCACGCCCGCGATCGGTTCCAGCAGCGCGACCACCACGAGCGCGGCGAGCAACTGGGACCGTACGGACGGGTCGGAGGTGAACAGGTTCGGCAGCCAGGGGCGGAAGGCCAGCACGAGCAGGGCGAACAGCACCCCCGCGGCGACGCCCCACTGGACCATCCGCCGGGTCGCCGCACGGGCTCCGGCGGCGTCCGAGGCGCCCAGGTACCGGCCGGTGATGGCCTGGCCGGCGATCGCGATGGCGTCGAGGGCGAAGGCCAGCAGGTTCCAGACGTTCGAGGCGATCTGGTGGGCGGCGATCTCGGCGTCGCCCATCCGCGCGGCGACCGCCGTGCCGAGGATGAGCACGACCCGCAGGCTCAGCGTGCGGATCATCAGGTTGAACCCGGCGCTCGCCGACGCGCGTACGCCCCGCGCGTCCGGCCGGAGCGGCGCGCCGTGCCGCCGGGCGCCGCGCGCGACCGCTCCGGCGTACAGGATCGCCCCGCCCGTCTGCGCCAGCACCGTCGCCCAGGCCGACCCCGCGATGCCCCAGCCGAGCACGAGCACGAAGACCGCGCCGAGCGCCGCGTTGACCGCGAACATGCCCACGGACACATAAAGCGGCGTGCGGGTGTCCTGCATACCGCGCAGTACGCCGGTGCCGGCCAGCACGATCAGCATCCCGGGCGCTCCCCACAGGCTGATGTGCAGGTACGTCACGGCCTGCGGCGCCACCGCGGCCGACGCTCCGAACGCGTCGACGACGACCGGCGCCAGCGGCCAGCCGACCGCGATGACGACGGCACCGATGAACGCGGCGAGCCAGACGCCGTCGACACCCTGGCGGATCGCCTCGCGCAGGTTCCCGGCACCGATCTGCCGCGCGACCGACGCCGTCGTCCCGTATGCGAGGAAGACGCACACGCTCACGAACGTGGACAGGATCTGACCGGCCACGCCGAGCGCCCCGAGCGGAACGGTGCCGAGATGCCCGACGATCGCCGAGTCGGTGAGCAGGAACAGCGGCTCGGCCACCAGCGCGCCGAACGCGGGCAGCGCGAGCCGCAGGATCTCCGCGTCGTGCGGGTGCCGGAATGCCACGATTCGCCACCGTAACCCACAAAGCGCTGTTGTCGCTTACCGGGTGCTGTGGGCAGGCTGTGGATGACGCGGCTTGACGGTTTCTTCAACCCACAGGCGGTGGACGACGTTTCCCCAGCTCACATCGGTTGTCCTCAGGGGTGGGACGGAAATCCACAGGTTGTCCACAGGTGCTGTGCACAGCCGCCTCGGCGTGTATGCACAGGCCGTCCACAGGTCCCTCCACAACCGTCTTTGCGTAAGCACGGGACAGCACCCAAACTGTCGGAGCGGTGAGATAGATGTGAACACGGGGGCGACAGGGGGGTGTGGATGTGAGTGTCACCGAGATGTCGTCACACGAGAGCGAGTTCGAGCGCACGCCGCCTCACGACATGGCGGCCGAGCAGTGCGTGCTCGGCAGCATGCTGCTGTCCCAGACCGCCGTCGCCGAGGTCATCGAGCTGGTCCAGACACGTGACTTCTACCGCCCCGCCCACCAGACCATCTACGACCGCATCCTCGACCTGTACGGCCGCGGCGACCCGGTCGACGCGATCACCATCAAGGACGAGCTGCTCAAGCGCGGCGAGCTGAGCCGCATCGGCGACGCGCCCTACCTCCACACCCTCGTCGCGTCGGTGCCCACGGCGGCCAACGCCGGCTACTACGCCAAGATCGTCCAGGAGAAGGCCGTCCTGCGGCGGCTGGTCGAGGTCGGCACGCGCATCGCGCAGCTCGGCTACAGCACCGACGGCGCCGACGCCGACGACCTGCTCGACCGCGCCCAGGCCGAGGTGTACGCCATCGCCGACAAGCGCTCCGGCGAGGACTACGCGCCGCTGAGCGACATCATGCCGGGCGCCCTGGACGAGATCGAGGCCATCGGCAGCCGCGGCGGCCAGATGGTCGGCGTCCCGACCGGCTTCACCGACCTCGACGCGCTGACCAACGGCCTCCACCCCGGCCAAATGGTCATCATCGCGGCACGTCCGGCCATCGGGAAATCGACTCTGGCACTAGACCTCGCCCGGGCTGCGGCGATCAAGCACCAGTTGGCCACTGTGGTCTTCTCGCTCGAAATGGGGCGCAACGAGATCACCATGCGCCTGTTGTCCGCCGAGGCCAGGGTCGCGCTGCACGCGATGCGGTCGGGCTCGATGAACGACGAGGACTGGACCCGCCTGGCGCGCCGCATGAGCGAGGTCGCCGAGGCGCCGCTGTTCATCGACGACTCGCCGAACATGTCGATGATGGAGATCCGCGCCAAGTGCCGGCGCCTCAAACAGCAGCACGACCTGCGCCTGGTCATCATCGACTACCTGCAACTCATGCAGTCGGGCAAGCGCGTCGAAAGCCGCCAGGTCGAGGTGTCGGAGTTCTCCCGGTCACTGAAGCTCCTCGCGAAGGAGCTGGAAGTACCGGTCATCGCGCTGTCCCAGCTCAACCGAGGTCCTGAGCAGAGAACGGACAAAAAGCCGATGGTGTCCGATCTGCGTGAATCGGGATCAATTGAACAAGATGCTGACGTCGTGATCCTGCTTCACCGCGAGGACGCGTACGAGAAGGAGTCACCGCGCGCCGGTGAGGCCGACCTGATCGTGGCCAAGCACCGTAACGGCCCGACCGCGACCGTCACCGTCGCCTTCCAGGGGCACTACAGCCGCTTCGTGGACATGGCCCACTGACCGTCCACTCGGAGTCGACGGCGGTCATGGGCGCGCTGCCCGGTCCGGCGGCGCCGAGCCCCGCTCATTGTCGGAATCGCCGCTACGCCGGCGCGCCGTGCCGCCGCCACATGGTGCGGAGGGTCTCGACCTTGTCGTCAAAGGCCGGGTCGTTGGCGAGCCACCGCCCGGAGTAGGGGGCGTGCAGGCGGCGTACGTCTCCCGCGCGCAGCCTCAACGCCACGCGTTCGGTGCCTCGCTTGCGTATCGTCTGGATCTCGGCGATGTCCGCCCAGGGGACGAGGCTCCGCGGCCGGCGGTGGTTCACCCTGATCCCGGAACGGTCGGCCGCCGTGCGGGCGACCCACAAGGGGGCGGTGAGCAGTGTCGCCACCGACACGACGAGCAGAACGCCGAGGTCGATCGCGGCGTCGCCGGTCAGTAGGCCGCGCGCCGCCGCCAAACCCGCGACCCCGGCCCACATGACGATGACCAGAGGAATCGCCCACAGTTGCTGGCCGCGGAGCTGCCGCCGCGTCGCCCCGAAGATCACCAAGCCGGCGCTCTGCCCTGTCTTCATCGCCCCGTCCCGCTCTCCACGAAATCGCGACAAAAAGGCCATTGCGCCAAAATATGGGAAACATGCGCCGCGAGGCGGCGATTGCCGGGAGCGAAGAAGAGGACGACTCACCGTCAATGCGCGACGATCGGACAGTGCACACGAATGCCGGCCCGGACGGCCCGTACTTGTCCGACAGCCGCGAGTGGGAGCTCCCTTCGAGCATGCGGGCGGCCGGGGACGGACTGCCCACGGCCGACCTGGGCAGCCGCCTGCTGCTCGGCTGGACGCTCGGTGAGCCGCTGCGACCGCCCGCCCTGCGCAGAACGGCCCGGGCGTACGTGACGCTGGCGTGCCGCGGCGGTGAGCCTGGCGGGCAGCGCCGCGGCCGTTCCGGCGGAGCTGATGGCCGACCGGACACGTGTTCCGGGCCGTGGCCTTCGGCGCGATACCCGTGGCGGCCGTGCTGGGGTGGACGGGGGCCTGGGTGGCGCGGATGGCCAGGCGTGTCGACCCCGCGACGCCGACGGCCTGTGCCCTCGGCCGGCAGGTGGTCCGACCGGGCGCCGTCGACCTCGGCGAGGCGGGCGTCCGGTTTCCCCGGGCCCTGCCGATGTCGCTGCCGGGCTCGACGGCCGGGGCGTTCTTCCTGTCGGTCGCGCTCGGCACCCTGCGCTTCGACCACGATGACGCGGTCACCGAGGGACTGCTGGTCTGGTGTGGTCTGTCGGCCGTCCCGCTGATCGCCGGGGTCGTCTGGTGGCCACTGCTGCGCGCGGCGATGTCCGGCGGCCTCGCTCCTCGTACGGTCGCCAGGGTCGGCTGGATCTACGTCACCACCGGCGTGCTGAGCGCGCTGGTCAGCGGCGGGGCCGTGTGCGCGGCGGGTGCCGGGGCGGCCAACCTCGGGACCCGTGCTGTTCGGAGTCGTCCTCGTGGGCGCCTTGCTCGTGTGGCGGGGCGCATCGGGCTGACGTTCGCCCGCTCCCTCGGCGACGGCTACCGCCCTGCTACGCGGACGGAACCGGACGCTGGCGACGGTGACCGGTCTTGCCCTGTTCGGCGGGGCCGGACTCGTGATCACGCTGGGGGCCATCCCCCTGGGACCGCTGTTCGGCGGCGGGCTCGTCGGCCTGCTCGTACTCGGCGCCGCGGCCGTCCGAACGCTGCCGCCGCGCCGCCATCGTCGGCGTTGTCGGCACGCTCGTGATCGGGGTAAGTGAGACCGCCGGGCCCCACGGCTTGTTCGACAACCGGGTCTATTGGGCGCTGGCCGGAGCCACTCTCTGGCCGCAGAGGCCGCAGAGGCCGCAGACGGCATCCAGGCCGTGACCCTCGCCCGGGAACCCCGCCCGGACGTATGCCTCGTCGACATCCGTATGCCGGGCCTGGACGGTATTGAGGTCACCCGCGCGCTGGCCGGCCCAGGCGTCGCCGACCCGCTCCGCGTCGTCATCGTCACCACCTTCGACACCGACGAATACGTCTACGGCGCACTGCGTGCCGGCACGGTGGGCTTCCTGCTCAAAGACGCCGGGCCCGCACTCCTCATCGAAGCCTAGGCTTACCGGTGATGTGCTGCAGAAGAGCCGCTCGCAGGTCACATAGCGCGCAGGCGATGACTTGCCATCACCTGCGCGCTAAACGGTGTGACGAAACGAAGATGAATCCTTCCATTAGCAGCCAACGTATGGCTGTTATTCGTGGGAGTCATCGTATCGTTGCCCATTTTTTGGGCTGAAGATCACTCCTCACATGCGAGGTGATATTACTGCGGACTCCGGGGCCTGTGAACCGGCGCTCCGGGGGGCTACGGCCGAAGATTGGGGCGTCGTTGCCGTGTAGTTCGCCACCAGGGCCTTGAGGCCGGCGATGTCCCACGGGGTGTACTGGCCGGCGTACTGTTCGGCGCGGGACTCGCTGCCGCCGGCGTGGGCGTAACCGCCGTTGGGGCTGCACATCACCGGGATGTCCTTGCTGCTGTTGGTGACGCACTCACCTGGGTCGGCGGTCGTGTTGGCGTCCGAGCCGTCCACATTCGGGTGGTCGAGACCAACCGCATGGCCCACCTCATGGCTGATGAGGTCGTCGAGCCCCCATGAGGAGATCGTCCAGACGGCCGGGTTCCAGTACTCGCTGTCCATCCATATCCAGGCACCCCAGGCGGTGTGGTTGCCGGAGGCGTAGCAGGGCCATGTCCGGGACGTGCCAGGCTTTCCGTCGTAGGGGCGGTAGCGCAGGCCTACGACGATGACATGGCGCTCCGCCGTGGTGCAATCGGTCTCCACGCTGTGGTAGCTGCTGGAGAGGGTGAACTTGATACCGGTCACCGAGGTCAGCTGCGCGGCCGTCTTGGCCAGCTGGGTCCGTAGCTGGGCTTCGGCGGTCTTGTTCTGGGAGTCGGTGAGTTTGTCGCCGCTAGTAGGTTTGACGAGCTGAATTACGTAGGGGTCGGGGCTGAGCGAGTGGATACCGTCGGCGGTCTCGATTTTCCACCCCGTGCCGGAATAGACCTGTTCCGCGGCACTGGCCTGCGCGGCGAAGCCCGTCAATCCCACAGCGGCGGTGGCGGCGAAGACACTGATGCGTCTGAAGAGCTTTCTCAAGTCGCTGACTTCCTCGGTGTGGTGGTGCCGGAGCCCGGGGGCATATTCGGCGCAAAGGCGTCCGGCTCTAAGCAGGGGAGCCCGGTGCGGCCGTCAGGCCCGATGGATCGATCAGGTCGGTACAATATCAACCAATTCGCGATATATGTAGGTTAAGCGCGAAAACTGCACGGCTCCTGCGTCGCCGCCGGAGAACCCGACCGCCACCGCGGCGACGCAGCAAAACAACACTCCTTGTGCATGTGCGAATTTCCGCACTGCACCAACCGACTGAAGGTCCCGTGGGATTTCTATAGGACCGTCCGGTGCTGAGGCGACGCCGCAACCTCCGATGTATCGGAGGTTGTGAGGTCAGAGGGACGGCCGCAAGCTCACACTCGCTCGGCCATGTGGCTGCCCGGTATCTCAGCTTCGTCGCAGAACACGCCGATCTGGTATATCCCGCTGGGTAGGAAGTGCCTTCGTAGCCAGCCGGCCTATTCGATGAGGCGGGCGGCGATCGTGCCCAGGTCGGGGGCCGAGATCCAGCGGCTCCTCCAGATAATCCGGCAAGCCCCGCCCGCCCCCGGCCCGGCCGTGTGCGCGGCGGGTGCCGGGGCCGCCAACCTCGGGGCCCGTGCTGTTCGGAGTCGTCCTCGTGGGCGCCTTGCTCGTGTGGCGGGGCGCATCGGGCTGACGTTCGCCCGCTCCCTCGGCGACACCTGATCTCACTCCTCCTGCGAGATCAGGGCGGGGCGTGTCATCGAGTGACGTCGTCCACTGCGGCGAAGGAGTCGAGTTCGTGGCGGAACGGCAGGCCCTCACAGTCTCCCGGGACCGTGACGGCGTAGGCGCCGGTGCGTGTCGCGGTGGTGAGGCGCGTTTCCGCGTCGCTGCCGGCGAGTCGTTCGACGAGGTAGCCCGCCACGAACGCGTCACCGGCGCCCACCGGGTCCACCGTCTCCACCGGGACCGCGGCTCGCACGTACTCGTGGTCGTCGATGACGGCGGCGCAGCCTCGCGGGCCGTCCTTGACGATCGCCTCCCGCGCGCCGAGCGCGGCCAGGGCACGGGCGAGCGCCAACGGCTCCTGATCCTGTACGGAGGCGTCTTCGGCCCCGAGGACGAGCGCGGTCTCGTCGGGACCGGCGAAGACGATATCGGCCTGCGCGACCAGCTCACGAAGCACCGGAACCGCTTCCTGGGCAGGCCAGAGCTTGCTGCGGTAGTTGACGTCCACGGAAACGGTCACGCCGGCCGCCCGCGCGGTGCGTACGGCCCACAACGTCGTCGCCCGCGCCGTTTCGCCCAACGCCGGTGTGATGCCGGTGACGTGGAGGACGGCCGCCTGACGGATCAGGTCCTCGCCCACGTCGTCCCGTGTCAGGCGCGAACCGGCGCTCCCGGACCGGTGGTAGTCGACCCGGATGCCGGCGTTCGTCCTGCGAGAGCAGACCATGAGCCCGGTGAACCCGTCGTCGCGCGTGATGCGGCTGCGCACCCCCTCCGTACGCAGGCGCCGCTCGATGAGGTCTCCCACGCTGTCGCGACCCAGACGGCCCGCCCACGTCACGTCCGCGCCAAGACGAGCCGCGGCGACGGCGACGTTGCTCTCGGCTCCCCCGACCGAGAGCGTGAAAGTCCCGGAGAAGTCCAGAAGGCCGATCTGGTCGGCGGTGATACGTCCCATCGCCTCGCCGAAGGTGACGAGCCCCCCGCGCCGTACTCCCGCCGCGGTCACTGGTCCGCCGGGAAGAAGTCCGGGTGCTCTCGCGCCCATTCGACGTACTCGCCGACCTGGTCCTTGAGCTCGGCCGGTCGCCAGTTCAGCTCGCGTCGCGCCCGGTCGGAGACGTAGATTCCGTTCTTGCCGTACACCTGGCCAGGGTCCATGTCGGCGTCGGCCGCCTCGGCCGGAACCTCGACGGCCTCGACACCGAAGAGCGCCAGAAGCTCGGGGACGGTCGTCCGGATGCCGCTTGAGATGTTGTAGGTCCGGTGGCCATCACCGTCCCTGCGGGCGAGCAGGTGCAGAGCCCGGGCGGCCTGGGTGGCGCTGAACCAGTCACCGCCCGCCTGAAGCGTCCGCTCCGTAAGCCTGACGGCCCGGTGCCGTACCGCTGCCGCTGCGAGGTGATACGGCAGGGACATGACGACGCGACCGGAGCTCGGCCGCTCCATGGGGCCGAACATCTTGGTCAGGCGCACGATCGGCACGTGAAGGCCGTAGAGCCGGCTGAACCGCTGCGCGATGAGTTCGCCGGCGACCTTGCTGATGCCGTACATCTCATCGGGCGCGGGCAGGGACTCCTCGGTGAGCACCCGCTCGGGGGAATCTCCGTAGACGGCACCGCTGCTGACGAAGACCACGCGCCGTACACCACCGTTGCGCCGCGCGGCGTCGAGCACGTTGGTCGTGCCGCCGACGTTGACGCGGATGAAGCGCTCGGGGTCACGATGCTCGGTCGACGGGTCGTGAGTGACCGTGGCACCGTGGACGATCACGTCCGGTGCGCTCCTCGCGATCGTGTCCGTTACCGTCCCGGCATCCGCCACATCGGCCTGAACGAAGTTCACCCGTCCCTCGTACCCGCCGAGGTAACCGGTGAGAACGTCGTCGGGTGCGTGCAGGTCGACGGCGGTGACGACGGCGTCGGGCTCGGCGGTGAGCAGTTCCTTGATCAGGACGCTCATGATGAAGCCCCGGGCGCCGGTGACGAGGTAGTGCATGGTCAGTGGGCCCTGTCCTTAGCTGGGAAGTTGTGCGCGTGGATGTGACCGCGTGAGGACGTTGCGCATCTCGCGGACGGCGTCGTTCACCGTCAGGACGCCGGGCAGGCCGAGTTCGGGGCGAGAACCGCGGCCTGCGGGGGCCGGATGTTGGTCTCCCGGAGCACCTCACGCTGCGAGAAGACCTCCGCCGGCGTGCCGTCGGCGAGGACCTGGCCCTCGCACATGGCGATGACACGGGTGGCGTACTCGGCGACCAGCGCCATGTCGTGGGAGATGATGACGATCGTCTGGCCCTGGGCGTGGTGGTGGGCGAGCGAGTCGAGGATCTTTCGTGACTCGGCCCGGTCCTGGCCGGTGGTGGGTTCGTCGATGACCGCGACGTCGCAGCCCATGACAAGGGTCGAGGCGATGGCGAGGCGCTGACGCTCGCCTCGGGACAGGTGGATGGGGTTGACTTCCTCGCGTCCCTCGAGCCCGACCAGCTCCAGGGTCTCCCGTACCCGCTGGGCGAGCGTCGCGGGGTCCGCCCCGAGGTTGCGCGGGCCGTACTCCAGCTCCTCCCGGCAGGTGTCGTGGAAGATCTGACGGTCCGGGTTCTGGAAGACGTACCCGACGGTCGACGCCAGGTGGTGCAGCCGCGAGCCGCGGGTGTCGATGGTCTTGCCGTCTCTCGTGTGCAGGCGGACCGCCCCGGTGGCATTGGTCGGCCGGAGCAGGCCGTTGAAGTGCTTGGCGAGAGTCGTCTTGCCGGAGCCGTTCTTCCCGATGATCGCGACGAACTCGCCCCGGCCGATCGTCAGACTCACTCCCGCCAGGGCCTTCGTGCTGCCGCCGTAGGTGTGCTCGACGTCGACGATCTCGATGACCGCGTCCGAATGACTCATGAATCCTCCTTCCGGTGCGGGGCGTTCGTCATCGACTGCCAGGTGGCCACCGCCGCCGGGACCGACAGCGGGGGCTCGGCGTCCCAGTGCCCCTGCTCCCTCAGCCGAAGGGCGATGTCGAGCACCTGGGGCCGGTCCGGCGCCGCGGGGCCCATGAGCACTTCGCGCGGGGTGCCGACCGCCTCGACCCGGCCCTGATGCATGGCGATGAGCCGGTCGGCGTGGACGGCGAGCTCCTCGATCTTGTGTTCGACGACGATGACGGTGACGCCCTCGTCCGCGAGCACGCGGATGGCGTTCATGACGCCTTCGGTGCCGGCGGGGTCGAGTTCGGACGTCGGTTCGTCGAGCAGCATGATCCGCGGGTTGAGGCAGAAGATCGAGGCGACGACCACGCGCTGTTTCTCCCCACCCGAGAGGGCGTGCGTGAATCGGTCGAGAAGGCCGCCGATGTCGAAGAGACCGGCCGCCCGTCGCAGGCGTCGTTCGATCTCCGGCACGGGGATCCCTCGGTTCTCCATGCCCCAGACGAGCTCTTCTCGCACCACGGTGTTGACGAGCTGCATCTCCGGGTCCTGCATGACCAGGCCGACGGTCTCGGTGATTTCGGACAGGCCGGCGAAGTCCGACAGCGGGCGACCGAAGATCTCGATGTCGCCCCGCATGGCGGCGCTGTCCTCGTGCCGGGGGATGACTCCGGACAGGCACTGCAGCAAGGTGGACTTCCCGGCACCGGTCGGGCCGAGAATGCCCAGGATCTCCCCGGGGGCGACGTCGAAGCCGACCTCGTCGAGCGCGCGCCGGTCGGCGCCCTCATAGCGGACGGTCAGGCCGGTCACCGCCAGTGCCGGAGCGGTCATGCCGATGCCCCCTCGGTGAACGGCGCGGGCAGGTACCACTGCATGGCGACGAGTGCGGCGGCCAGGAGGACCACGCCGGCGAGCAGGACGGCGTCGCTCGCCCGGAACGCGGCCGACCGGTAGAACGTCCGCGGACCGGGCAGGCTGTAGCCGCGCAGCTCCATCGACAGGGCGATCTCGCTGCTGCGCTTCATCGAGCCGGCGAGCATCGGGAACAGCATCCGGACGATCGCGCGTCCGCGGCGCAGCGGATGGCGTGAGCTGCTTTCGGCCGATCCGCGGACCGCCATCGCGGTGAGCAGGGTCCTCGCCTCGTCCTGCAGCAGGGGCAGGAACCGGAACGCGAAGCTGGTCAGGTAGGCGAACTTGTAGGGCACCCCGACCTTGTGGAGCGCGAGCGCGATGTCCGACGGGCTGGTGGTCACCGAGAACCCGTAGAAGCAGATGCCCATGGCGAACAGCCGCATCCCGATGCCCAGCCCGAGCAGGACACCCGCCCTGGAAAGGGAGATCCCGCCGATCGTGGCGATCGCCGGTCCGCTCTGGACCAGGGCCTGCAGGAGGGTGAGCAGCAGGATGAGCGGGACGATGAGGTAGAGGGCCCTGGCGTACGAGGCCGGCGTGATCCGCGCGAGTACGGCGAGGCCGAGGACGACGGCGGCGGTCAGCGCGATGAGGACGTCGATGCGCGTCGTCGTCAGTGCCATGACGAGGACGACGATGATGGCGGCGATCTTCGCCCGTGCGTCGGCTCGATGCAGGAACGTCTTCCCTGGCTGGTAGAGCATCGTTCCGCTCATCGCGGGAGCTCCCTGGTGCGTACGGACAGATCAGATCGCATCGGCGGTCGCCTTGAGATCGCGTTCCTTCTGGACGAGTCCCGTGTTGATGAGCCGGCGCATGATCCCGTAGGTGATGAAGGAACCGGCGAGGTAGCACGGCTGGACGACGAGGACCTGGCCGGTGATGAAGCCCCAGGGTAGGTGCAGAATCACGCGGTTTCCCACGCCGAACATCAGCGCGTCGCCAAGGCCGCCGACCTGGCCGATGAGGATGAGCTGCCACAGCTTCAGGCCCTTGTCACGGGACTTCATGAGCCACACCAGCAGCGCCACGGGGACGGTGTGCGCGGCGTTGGTGAGGAACAGGAAGGGCGCCATCGGCTGGGAGGCCGTGAGGTTGGAGATGATCGGATTGATCCATGCGGTGATCAGCGCGCCGGTGAGGCCGTAGAACGCCGCGGAGGGTACCCAGATCGCGCAGACGACGATCGCCGAGACGATCGGGATGCTGCCGCCGGTGAGGGCCAGATCGATGCGTTCGGTGATCTGGAGGATCACCGCCATGGTGAGCCCGAGGAACACGCACGTGATGATCGTGCGGGTCTCCCGGGGGAGTATCTGGAACTTCCAGTTGGGGAGCGTCGTCCACCACTTCGCCGACGGTGTCGTTGTCATGGATCTTCCTCTGGTGATGCGTCCGGGCACAGACGTCGAGGTGTGCGCCCTGCGGGCTGGTTGGTGTGGCCGCCGTGGGCGTCGGTCACCGGGCGGGGGCCGCGCTCGGCTGCGACGGCGTGGCGTCCTCGGGCAGGGCGAGGGCGCGGTTGACGAGGACGCGTACGGCGGAGCCGGCGCTGTTCATCCGTCCGGCCAGGACGTCGTCCTCGGTGAACCGGGCCAGGTAGATGCCGCGGTCGCCGAAGCGGTCGTGGTCGTACACGACGAAGACGCGACCGTCGGGACCGATGGCGGCATCAGGGTAGGAGACGTCGTCGCGGTCGTCGAGAAGGAGCCGGTGCGGCCAGGTCTCACCGTCGTCGTCGCTGAGGAAGGCGGTGAGGTTGGTGCGGCCCTTCCACTCCTTGACGTTGCCCTGCTGCTCGATCTCCTCGCGCGACCGCCGCTCACCGAAGTCCGCGTGGTTGATCATGAGCAGCCGGCCCGACGGCAGCCGGCGGATGTGGAAGCGGGAGCAGGGGCCCTCGACATGGCTGAGGCGGCCGGGCGACCACGTCCTGCCGCCGTCTTCGGAGAAGCTCTCGCCCACACCGTCGAAGCACCGGACGAGCATCCACAGCCTGCCGTCGCGTTTCTCGACGACCATGTGCTCGTCGAAGCTGCGGTTGGGCACGTCGGCCCCGCCGAGGTAGGAGAACGTTCCGCCCTCGTCGGTCGAGACGTACACGTTGGAGAACCGCTCCGCCTCCAGGGCGTCGTGCTCCTCGGTGGGCGTGTGGCAGGCCCAGATGGCGGCGGGGAACAGCCACGTGCCGTCGGAGAGCACGGTGGGCTTGTTCATCATCAGCCCGTTGGCGATCCGGCGCGGTTCGGTCCAGACCGGCTCGTCGTCGTCGGGGTTGTCGCTCGTGGCGACCCAGACGCCGACCCTGCCGTCGAAGAAGTCGCGGCTCTGGTTCCACGTCAGCCAGAGCCGGTCGCCGGGGTCGCGCCACAGGCAGGGGTCGTAGACGCGTACCTCGGGGTCGTCGTGCTCGACGACGAACCGGGGACCGTTCCACGTGGCGCCGTCGTCGTCGCTGCTCGTGACGACGACGAAGTTCCCCCCGGTCTCCGTCTTCATTCCCGAGTACCAGTTGACGTACAGCCGGCCGCCCCGGGTGCGCTCGATCGACGGGATGCCCTGCCACTTGCGGTGCTCGTCCTGGTAGCGGGCACCGGTGGGGCGCGAGTGGATCCGGGCGGGGGACATCGGGCCTGCCTCGGGCATGCATGCTCCTGTCGTCAGCCGTGCTGCTGGACCATCGCCGCGTGCGACGGTTACGACAGTGTTGAGCGGAGAAGGGCGTCTGTCAATAGTGACGAACGCTGATCAAAGGTGGGTCACGTCGGGAACCCAGTCCAGCAACCGCTGGACGAGAACCTCGTTGCCCCCGACGATCGACGTCTCCACGGCCGCGATCATCGCCTCGAAGTGCGCCCTCATGGCCTCCTCGGCACCGGCCGGATCCTGCCGCCTGATCCGGTCCAGGACCGCCTGGTGCTCGGCGACGACCTTCTCCTCGTCGCGGCGAGTGGCGAGGATCGTGTCGAGCACCGCCTCCACCCGGTCCAGGTGTGGTGCGAGCATCATCTCGGCCGCCACCTTGAGCATCCTGTTGGTCGACATCTCGACGACACCCCGGTGGAACCGCAGCCCCGGCTGTTCGATCATCGGAGCGCGGCCGACGACGCGGACGTGCTGGTCGCACAGGTCCTGCAGCCGCTGCAGCTGATCTCCTTCCGGGGCGCGGGCGGCATCGCCGGCGACCGCGCTTTCGACGGCGAGACGCGCCCTGAGCAGGTCGAGGAGATCCTTGGCGTCGCGTACCGCGTGCTGCAACGAGTTCGAGGCGCGATGGGCCAGGACCGCCTCGGCCGCGCGGCGCCGCCCTTCCCTGGACAGGGTGCGCCCCTTGGTGCCCACGGGCGTGGTCCACCCTCGGGCGTCCATCTGCCGGAGCAGGCGCGAGACGGAGGACTCACTGAGCTCCATGCCCCGGCTCGCCAGCTCGCGCTGGGCGTTACGCGTGCCCAGTGGGCCGCTTGACGTCGACATCAGCTGCAGGAGCGCGAGCATGGCTCCTTCGCGGTCGTTCACGGTCATCCTTCCGCTCGTCCCGCCGGACGTCTCGTTCGCCGATCGGTTCGTCCTCGCCGGTGGCGAGGGGCAGGACTGTTGAGGCGAGGCACTTGACTCGGGCATCTCTTGGCGACCATCGTTAGTCAGAAGTGACAAAGGCCCGCCGTCCTCAGGATATCTGCCCGCTCCTGGGGTCGCATGCCTTTCCCGCGACCAAGACAAGGACTTCCGATGACGCTCGTGTCCTCACCCGGCGCCTACCCTCGCGATCTGGCCGGCTACGGCAGAGAGCTTCCCCACGCGCAGTGGCCTGGCGGAGCGAAGGTCGCCGTGCAGTTCGTCGTCAATCTCGAGGAGGGCGGCGAGAACAACATCCTGCACGGCGACGAGGCATCGGAGGCGTTCCTCACCGAGGAACCGACCACCGCGCTGCGGGGGCGCCGTAACCTCAATGTCGAGTCCCAGTACGAGTACGGCACCCGTGCGGGTTTCTGGCGGCTACGCCGACTGTTCGAGGAGCGTGGCCTGCCGGTGACGGTCTTCGGTATCTCGGAGTCGCTCCGGCGCAACCCCGACCTGGTGGCGGCCGCACAGGAATCCGGGTGGGAGATCGCCTCGCACTCCCTCCGGTGGATCAACTATGCCGAGCTCGAGCCGGAGGTCGAGCGCCGGCACATCGAGCAGGCGGTACAGATCCACACCGAGGTGTGCGGCGAGGCGCCGCTGGGCTGGTACACGGGCCGCAACAGCGCGAACACCCGCCGCCTTGTCGTCGAGCACGGAGGATTCCTCTACGACTCGGACTCCTTCAGCGACGACCTGCCGTACTGGGTCGACGCCGACGGCACCGCGCAGCTCGTGGTCCCCTACACCCTCGACAACAACGACGGCCGGTACGTCAACACTTACGGCTTCCAGTCCGAATCCTTCTCCGCCTACCTCACGCGGGCTCTCGAACTCCTCCTGGAGGAAGGCGCGGAGCGCCCGCGAATGATGAGCGTCGGGCTGCACCTGCGCATCAGCGGACGGCCCGGTCGCGCCGCGGACCTGCGCCGGTTCCTCGACCTGGTGGCACAGCACCCCGACGTGTGGGTCACACGCCGGGTGGACATCGCCCGCCACTGGCGTACGGTCCACCCCGCCTCGCAGTGGCTGCCGCAGTCCGTCGACCCGCTGGTGAACGATGGCGCTCCACAAGACCCAGCGCAGGAACAGACGTCGCAGGCGCGCTCCTGACCCTGGCATTCTTGCCTCGGAGGAGCACAGTGACCGAATCAAGCACCGGCCGGACCAGGCCAGGACTGCGCGAGCGCAAGAAGGCCAGGACCCGCGCCACGATCCGGGCCTGCGCCATGCGCCTGTTCCGCGAGCAGGGCTACGACGCCACCACCATCGAGCAGATCATCGAGGCCGCCGAAGTCTCCGAGACGACCTTCTTCCGTTACTTCCCCACCAAGGAAGACGTGGTCCTACAGGACGACTACGACCCGATGCTCATCGAGGCCTTCCAGGCGCAGCCGCCCGAGCTGCCGCTGGTCCCCGCCCTGCGCGCGGCGTTCGCCTCGGCCTTCGCCGGCATGAGCGCGGAGCAGCGGGCCGAGCAGAACGAACGGATCGCGCTCATCTTCGCCGTCCCGAAGCTGCGCGCCGCCATGCTCGACCAGGTCTCCCAGGCCATGCAGCTCGTCGCCCGCGCCATGGCCGAACGCGCCGGCCGCCGGCCCGACGACTTCACCGTCCGTACGGTCGCCGGCGCCATCGTCGGCGCCGCCATGGCGGTCTCCGCGGCCGTCGCCGACGACCCGCACGCCGACCTCGCCGCGCTCATCGACCAGGCCATCGCCCACCTCGAACCCGGCCTCACCCTGTGAACGGGGAACCCGCGATCGCGTGACCGGGCGGACGAAGCGTCATGGCCGACTGTTTCACCCGATGAGCCGCGTGGCGATCGTGGTCAGGTCGGGGGCCGAGATCGTCGGAGCGGCGTCGGCCGACAGCGGGGTCGCGCCGTCGCGAGCGACGAAGGCCGTCTTCAGGCCCGCGTGGCGGGCGCCGGTGACGTCCCAGCCGTGCGCGGCGATGAGCACCGCGTCCGACGGTGCCACGCCCTCGGCCTCCAGTACGAACCGGTACGGCTCGGGGGCGGGCTTCAGCCGGCCGGCCTGGTCCGCGGAGTACGCCGCGTCGACCAGGTCGCGCAGACCGGAGTTGCGCAGCTGGTCCTCGGCGAAGTCGCCGGTCGAGTTGGTCAGCGTCACCACCCGGTGCCCGGCGTCACGCAGCCGTCGCAGTGCCTCCGTGACGTCGGGATGGGCCGGCAGCCGGCGCATCCGCAGGCCCAGTTCCCGCTGGTCCTCCGCGGTGACGCTCCGGCCGTACCGTTCGGCGATCGGTGGCAGGCACGCCGTCACGATCTCGCCGAGCGGACGGTAGGCGCCCGCCGCGGTCAGTGCCAGGGCGTTGTGGATCACCAGGTCGAACCACTCGCGCCGAGCGTCCGGGTGGCCGACGATCGACCCGAACAGGTCGTCGAGTCCCGCCAGGTCCAGCAGAGTCTCGTTCACGTCGAACACGCACAGCATCACAGGCCTCCAAGAGGTACGATGAGTCTCGTACCAGAAGAAGGTACGGCAAGTGTCGTACCTTGTCGAGGAGAAAGATCACATGACTTTCCCCGTGCCGCCGCTCGACGAGGTCGATCTCGGTCAGGTGTTCCGCGCGCTCGCCGACCCGCTGCGCCGGGCCGTGGTCACCGAGCTGGTGGCCGACGACGCCGACGCCGAGCGCGCCTGTGCCTCGTTCGCCATGCCGGTGACCAAGTCGACCAAGACGCACCACTGGCGGGCGCTCCGCGAGGCCGGGCTCATCGTGCAACGAGACGCCGGTAACGGCACGTTCGTACGGCTTCGCCGCGCGGAGTTCGAGCAGCGTTTCCCCGGGCTGCTCGCCACCGTGGCACGACTCAGCACGGCGGGCCGCGTTCCGCACGGATGACCCACCGCGCCGCGCGCCGGCGCCCGGACGAGCTCACCAGAGGTGGTCAGGCCGGTGCGTCACCATCCATAGCCCCAGCTGTGCCAGCTGCTGTACCAGCCTTCGTCCCAGCCGCCGCCCCAGTGGTCGCCCCAGTGGTCGCCGCCCCAGCCCCAGCAGTCGTCCCAGCAGCCCTGGGCGGCCGTGCCGTGATGCGGTGTGACGCTCGCCGCCTGAACGGCGGGCTTGGCCTGCTGTGCGCCGGCGGGAGCCGCGGCGCCGACGGCGAACGCGGTCATGCCCACCACGGCGGCGCCGCCGACGGCCGTCGCCGCGCGTGTCCGGAATTTCATGGAGACCCCCCGGTCCTTCCACGGCGCGCCCCGGTCGGCGTGACCGACCCCCGGAGCGCGGACCCTGCTCGTGAAAGCCACCCGATCGTTCTCAGGCTACGCCGGAGTACGGTGACGGCACGGTTCCCCCAGGTGGACATCTGGCCGTACGCCGACGGGTGACACACAGGGCGGGCCGACGTCGGAGGAAGCCCTCGTCACGGCGGAATTCCGGTGTCCGGGCGACGAGGCCCGTTGTTAGGCTCCGGACGAGCTATCCGGACAAAGAGGGGGATACCGGTGTCGGAGATCGCGGTTGTGGAGGTGCCCCAGTGGCAAGGGTCGGGCGCGGCGACCGCACGGCGGCTGCGTGACGGCGCCCGGCTGCTCGCCGATCTCGTGCCGGCTGCCGAGCACCTGCGCGTGGACGTCCCGGCCGAGCCCGGCGACGTGCTGGCGGACAACGCCGCAAAGGTCCGGGCCGCGCTCGACCGTACCCGGGGACGCCTGACGGTCACGGTCGGTGGCGACTGCGGCGTCGAGCTGGCGCCGGTCGCCGCGGCCGTACGGCGGCACGGCGAGCGGCTGGCGGTGGTCTGGTTCGACGCGCACGGGGACCTCAACACGCCGGAGTCCTCACCGTCCGGCGCCTTTCACGGCATGGTGCTCCGTACCCTCCTCGGCGAGGGCCCGTCCGCGCTGGTCCCCGACCGGCCGTTGCGGCGTGACCAGGTCGTGCTCGCGGGCGTACGGGCGCTGGATCCGGCCGAGCGCGCGTACGCCGAGGGGCTGCCCGTCGTGACCGACGCCGCGTCCCTGCTGGAGACGGTCGGCGACGCGGACGCGGTGTACGTCCACATCGACCTGGACGTCCTCGACCCCGGAGTGTTCGCCTCGGTGGGCACGCCCGAGGCGGGCGGGCTGACACCCGGCCAGGTCGTCGGCATGGTCACCGCCCTCGCCGACCGTTTCGAGATCGCCGGGCTCGGCATCACCGAGTACGAGCCCGCCCGGCCGCAGGACCAGGAGACGCTCGCCGGTCTGGTCGGCCCGGTCGTGGAGGCGTGCGCGGCCTCGGTCGTACGGGAGATCGAGCGGCGGGCGTTCGCCGCCTGGCCCGCGGGCACCGTGGTGGAGGAGGGCGGCTGGCTGCTGCGGCACACCCCGGGCGTCGGACGGCGGCGCTCGAACTCGGCGATGCCGGTCGCGGAGCCGTCCATCGACCACCTCGAGGCGTTCTACCGGGCCCGCGACCTGCCCGCGATGGTGCAGCTCGGCCCCGGACACCGGGACCTGGACGCGGCACTGGCCGAGCGCGGTTACCGCAGGGACGCGCCCACGTCCGTCATGACGGCCGTGACGTCGCAGGTCGTGGACGCCTCCGGCACCACCGCACCGGCCGTCGAGGTGGCCGAGACGCCCGACGCGTGGCTGAAGATCTTCGCCGAGCTGAACGCGCGCGCCGACAGCGTGCGGGTCGCGGAGAAGGTGATCTCCCGCATCGCGGCGCCCGCGGCCTTCCTGAGCGTGAGCCGCGACGGGCGACCGGCGGGGATGGGCCTGTTCGCGGCCGACTCGGGCTGGGCGGGGGTCTTCGCCATGGCGACCCGGCCCGATCTGCGTGGCCAGGGCATCGCGACCGCCGTCCTCGGCGCCGGGGCGCGGTGGGCCGCACGCCAGGGGGCGACCCGGCTGTACCTCCAGGTCGAGGACGACAACGACACCGCGCAGCGGCTCTACACCCGTGCCGGTTTCACCCGGTCACACGGGTACCACTACCGGATCGCTCAGACCCGGTCGGGGGAGCCGGCCTCGATCCAGCGGTAGACCTCGCGTACGCCGTCGGCCAGGCTGGTGCGGGCGCTCCAGCCGAGGTCGGCGCGGACGCGTTCGGCGTCGAGGGCGCTGCGCAGCACCTCGCCGGGACGGGCCGGCAGGAACTCAGGGTCGAGGGTCCGTCCGGCCGCCTGCCCGACGACGTCGATGAGCTCCAGCACACTGGTCTCGCGCCCGGTGCCGATGTTCCAGACGCCGGGGGTCTCCGTACGGGCGGCGGCCAGGAACGCCTCGGCGACGTCACCGACGTAGACGTAGTCGCGCGTCTGCCGCCCGTCGCCGAAGACGGTCGGCCGCTCGCCCCGCAGTGCCCTGCCGCAGAAGATGCCGACGACCCCGGCCTCACCGGTGGGGTCCTGCCGCGGGCCGTAGACGTTGGCGAGCCGCAGCGCCGCGTGCGCGGTGCCGTGGAGGCGGTTGTAGAGGGCGAGGTACTGCTCGGCGCAGTACTTCGCGGTGCCGTACGGCGCCTCCGGAGCCGGCTGCTCGTCCTCCGTGGTGGGGATGGACGCGCCGCCGCCGTAGATCGCGCCGCCCGTGCTGGCGAACAGCACGCGCGCTCCGACGGCCCGCGCGGCCTCCAGCACGTTCACCGTGCCGACGACGTTGACCGCCGCGTCGGCCGCGGGCGCGTCGACCGACACCCGTACGTCGATCTGGGCGGCGAGATGGCAGATCACCTGCGGTTTGGCCTGCTCGACCGCCTCGGCCAGCGCGTCGGCGTCGGTGATCGCGGCGTTGAAGAGCGTGACCGAGGGGTCGACGCGCCCCGGCCGCCCACGGGAGAGGTCGTCGAGCACGGCGACCTCGTCTCCGCCGGCGACGAGAGCGTCCGCCACATGAGAGCCGATGAACCCGGCACCGCCGGTCACAAGAGTCCGCATGTAGAGAAAGCCTAAGCGGTTCCGGACCGGCGATGCCGCGGGCTCGGCACTACTGGGCGGGAACCTTGTCCAGGAAGCCGTGGACGTTCTGGATCCGGCCGTCGGCGGCGAGCACCGCCACGTCGAAGCCGACGACGACGGCCTCCCCGTCCTTGGGGCCCAGCTCCCAGGTGAACCGGGCCACGTCGTGGTGCGCGTCCACGGACGGACCGAGGCGGAAGACGAAGTCGGGAAACTGCTCCTGGACGGCGCCGATGACCGCGTCGATCCCGTTGTGCCCGGTGACGTCGGCGAGCGGATCGACGTACCGGCCGTCGGCGGCGAAGATCGCCTCGACCTGTGCGCGCCGCGCGGCGGGATCCTTCTCGTTCCAGACGTCGATGTAGCGGTTGACCAGCTCGTTCATGGCATTTTCCTCCTGTTTCGGAACACCCATGACGATGCCAGCGCCCCGGCGGAGGATCGATTACGTGTGAGGTAAGCAAGTCGGGTCGAGCGAAGTCGATCCTGTGGTGCCTGGCGAATCGAGGCTCAGCCGACGTGTCGGGGGAACCCACGTCACCGGGTGCGCGTCTGACCTGATCATGGTGGAGTTCGCACCGGACGGCGAGGAACAACTCGTCAACGGACGGTACCGGCTGATCGAGACCATCGGCCGGGGCGGCATGGGCGCCGTGTGGCGCGGCCACGACGAGATGCTCGACCGCGAGGTCGCCATAAAGAAGGTCCTGTTCGACCCCGGTCTAAGCGATGAGGAACGCGCGGAGCTCACGGCGCTGGCGTTTCAGGAGGCGCGTGCGACCGCCCGGCTCAACCACCCCGGCATCGTCACGATCCACGACGTCATCGACGACGACGCTCCCGTCATCGTCATGGAGCTCATCGACGGCCGTTCACTCGCCGACATCCTCAAGGAGGAGGTACGGCTGCCATACCGGCGCGTGGCCGAGATCGGCGCTGCGGTGCTCGACGCACTGCGGGAGGCCCATGCCGCCGGAATAGTCCACCGCGATCTGAAGCCCGCCAACGTCCTCATCACCGATCGGCGGGTGGTCATCACCGACTTCGGCGTCGCACAGCGGGTCGGCGAACGCGCCGACGACGCCGAGGATGTCCTCGGCACTCCAGCGTTCATGGCCCCCGAGCAGGTCGAGAACGCCGCCGCCAGCCCCGCCGCCGACCTGTGGTCGCTCGGTGCGACGCTGTTCAACGCCGTGACGGGCAGGCCGCCGTTCCAAGGCCCGGATTACGCCACCGTCCTGCTGACCCTGCTCACCCAAGAGGCACCGCCCCCGGTGAACGCCGGGCCGCTCGCCCCGCTCATCACCGCCCTACTGCGCAAGGACCCCGACCGCCGCCCCACCGCTGAGGAGGCCGCGGAACGACTCGACGCGATCCTGCAGCAGGACGAGGACGATGCGACGGCCGCGACACCCGCGATCGCGCCGCCGGACACCGGCGACTCGACCGCCGCGCCACCGGCCACGTCGCCACCGGCCGGCGGCACGACCACCTCGGGCGGCGCCGCAGCCGATCAGAACGGAGGTTCGGCGTCAGTGCCGGCCGCCCGTCCGTCGGCCCCCAAGCCGAAGGTGGGTTCCGGAGCCGTTCCGGGCCGCCCGCACTACACGCGCTCCAGCGTCTCCCCCCGGCCCCACCGCGTGCCCGCTCCGGCCCCCGCCTATCCGCGGTTGGGACGGGCGGCCGGCGGAACGATCATCGTCGTCATCTGCATCGCCGTGTTGTACGCCTGCGTGCACGGCACTGGCAACGTCTCCCCGACAGGCGTCGCTCCGAGCCCGTCCGACCCCTTCGGTGGCCTGCCCGGCATTCCGTCTGACGCGCCGAGCAGCCCTCCGGACGCCTCGCCGAGCCCTGCCGACGACGGTTTTCAGGTGACTGCGCTCAGCTCGGACGGAAGGCGTGTCGCGTTCGGCGGGGACTCCGGAGTGATCAAGGTGTACGACACCGCCTCCCACAAGCTCCAGCACTCTTTCGACGCGTCCCCTGACTCCATACAGGTCACCGACGCGCTGGCGCTCGCCCCGGACGGTCGGACCCTCGCCGTCGCCGCCGACGGACCGCCCACCATCTGGGACACCGCCGGGCACAAGAAGCGGAGGCTTTCCGGTTTCGAGGGCACGGTCGGGGCGCTGCGGTTCGGTTCCGACGGCAGGACCGTCACCGCTCTCGGAACGGGCGGCACCATCGGCCACTGGAACCTTCGCACCGGTAAGTACGCATCCGCCACCATTCCGCTCCACGGAGACGCTCTCTGCATCGGTATGTCGCTGAGCGCGGACGGCCGCTACGCCGCCTGCGGCCACTACAGCGGGTCGGACTCCGATGACGACAACGGTGGGATCCTCGTCTGGGACACCGAGAAGGACCGGCAGGTCGCCGCCTTGCCCGACGCCGGGCCGGAGCCCATTGCGATCAGCCCGGACGGCAGGACGCTCGTGCACACCGATGACGGGGGCAGCGCCCTCCATCTGTGGAACCTCGCCGCGAATCGGGACGCCGGCGTGCTCGGCGCCACCCCGTACGCCGACGCGCTGGCCTTCAGCCCGGACGGCAAGAAACTCGCCATCCCCGCCGACGCCCCGGAAACTCAGCAGCCGATCATCGAAATCTGGGACCTGGCCACCGACAGGTCGACCGCGACGCTCCAGGACGTTGAGGACCAGCCGCACGCCATCGTGTTCAGCGCGGACGGCCGCATGCTGGCCGCTGCGGATGACCAAGGAGGCAAAGTGTGGAACGTACGGTCGCACAAGCGAATCGCGTCCTGGAGCCCGTGATCCTCTTCCACTGATCCTTGCTGGTCGCCACTCAGCCCGTTTCGAAGTGTGGTGTCCAGCCGATGGTGGTGGCCCAGGGCTCGGCGACCGCGATGACGAGGTCGACGACGGGGTCCTTGACGTCGGCGTACGTGTCGATGTCGCCGACGGTGCCCGCGAGGACGCGCTTGAAGCGCGCGTAGGCGGGGACGGCCTCGGGGTGGGCGCGGAACCAGTCGCGGAACAGCAGAGCCAGCCGCTCGTTCGGAGAGCCGAGGCGCCGGACGTGCAGGTTGACGTCCGGGCCTGAGTGCCCGTGCCGTGACCACAGCCTCTTCGTCCAGAGCTCCGGATCGTCGTCGCATCCGGCGGGGACGTGGTCGTGCCGATGAACGGAACGCCGGAATCCCCGCTCGGCCAACGGCGGGTCGAACGCGCGCTCGGCCTCCTGAAGGTCCTTCACGCTGACTTGCAGGTCGAATATCGGCTTGGCCGCCATGCCGGGGATGGAGGTACTGCCGATGTGCTCGACGTGCAGCGCCAATGGCGCGAGCGTCGCCTGGAGCTCGGCGGTGAGGGCGAATCCCCGGGCCCGCCAACCGGGATCGTGATCCACCAGAACGGGCGCGAGCATCGGGTCCTCAGGCATTCGAGCAAGTTTAGGGAGTGGGGTCATCGCTCCCGCCCGCCGCGATTCCGCAGGGCGGTCCGTGTCAGCAGCATCCGGCGCATCAGGCCGTAACTGACGCCGAACTCGGCCGCGACCCGGCGGATCGGCCAGCCCTGGTCGTAGAGCCGGACCGCGTCCTCCTCCAGCTGCCTCCGCCGCCCGGCGGTGTTCGCGGTCCGTACGGCCAGCACTTCACCGCGCCGGTAGCGACGATGGCCACCGGGCGTGTGCACGGCGGGCTTGAGCAGCCCGTCCCGCGCCCACCGGGCAAGCGTGGTGGTCCGTACGCCCAGCAGCGCCGCGGCCTCCCTCGGAGTGAGCAGATCGTCGAAGTCAGAACCGGAATCCGGAGATGCCATGAGGGAAAAGCCAATCCATGAGTTAGGCGCCTGGTCATTTGCCGAGGTCGCGGGGGAGGGTGAACCAAACGGCCTTACCGGAGCCGGCCCGGAAGGATCCGCGTTGAGTCGCGAGCGCGTCAACGACGACCAGCCCGCGATGTCGTTCGTCGCCGGCCGCGGGGATGGGAACCGCGTCCGGAGGCGGAGTCGGGTCACCGTCATAGATTTCGATCCGGAACAAGGACGGGAACCGAACGATGCGAATCGGGATCACCGGATGGCCGTCCGGGTCCGTCATCGGACAACGCAGGGCGTTGGTGAACGTCTCGCTGACGGCCAGGGCCGCGGCATCTCCCAGCTCGGCCAGCTCGTGCCGGCAGAAATAGGCGCGGGTCCAACGACGAGCGGCGCCGCACTGCTGTGGTTCAGCCGGAAACACCACTTGTTCGACTTGCTGGCAATTTGGCGTTGGCCACGGCGATACGCCGGTCGTTTGCATGGGTCCGTCGATTCTCGTGAGGTGGGCTACGTGAAGTTTCCCCAATCCTGGCGTCAAGTGGTTACATTGGGTACCGTTTCTATTTGGCTGAAACCGGGGGTGACGCATTCGTGCCTGCGGCTGATCGCATCAATCCTGACGCGTCACTGTGGCATTGGCTGGCCTACGACCTGCGGCGCTACCGGTTAGCGCGAGGAGAAAGCGCCACGAAGGTCGCCGGCATCATGGGGTGCAGCCGCGCACATGTTTCAAACTTCGAAGCCATGAACCGGCGTCCTTCAGAGAAGAATCTGAAACCACTTGATGGTGCATGGCGGACAAATGGTCACTTCGTGCGCATCTTCACTTTCGCGCGCCGCGACCACAATCCAAACTGGTACGTAGAGCATCTGCACTATGAGGCGCGCGCTCACACGGTTCGGATCTTTGAGCCGCTGAAAGTTCCCGGGTTGCTCCAGACCGAGGACTACGCCCGGGTGGCGATCAGCACGGAAGGTAACGCCGATGTGGACCAGGCCGTAGCCGAACGAATGGCGCGTCAGGCGATCATGAACAAGAATCCGCCGCCACGCATGTCCGTTCTCCTTGACGAATGCGTGATCGACCGTCCCGTAGGCGGTCGTGAGATCATGCGCGCGCAGCTTGCACGGCTGCTCGAGATCTCTCGCCTGCCCAATGTGACGATCAGGGTCGCACCACGGAGTATCGGCTTCCACCTCGGTCTCGCCGGGGCCTTCAAGCTCATGGGCTGCGACCCGGAAGGTGATGTCGGCCTACACGGAGGCGTGCGAGGGAGGCAGGCTGATCTTGGACAACGGTGAAGCACGTCGGCTCGTTGTACGCTTCGAGGAGGTCGGGGCGGATGCCCTCTCCCGATCGGCTTCCCGAGATCTGATTCAGCGTGCGATGGAGGCGATGGAGTGATCGACTTCCGCAAGTCCAGCTACAGCGGCGGTGCCAACACCGACTGTGTGGAGGTCGGGGTCGGCGAGCGCGACGAGTTCGAAGGCCAGGCGTAAGCCACCTGCACGGCGACGACCTCCACCAGGTCTATTTCGCCCAACGACCTCCCGAGCGATGGAGGCGATTAAGTGATCGACTTCCGCAAGTCCAGCTACAGCAATGGTGCCAATACCAACTGTGTGGAGGTCGGGGTCGGCGAGCGCGACGAGCTCGAAGGCCACGAGTAACCCGCCCACATACGATGACCTCCGCCAGGCCTGCTTTGCCCGACGCTCCCGAGATCTGATCCAGCGCGCGATGGAGGCGATGGAATGATCGACTTCCGCAAGTCCAGCTACAGCAATGGTGCCAACACCGACTGTGTGGAGGTCGGGGTCGGCGAGTGTGACGAGCTCGAAGGCCAGGCGTAACTCACCTGTACTGGGTTTCGGGCTCAGCCGTTTTGCGGCCAACGTCGACAGCAGGCGACCTTCTTGGCGTTTTCCACAAGCCGGAGTTCCGGTCCCGGTCCCGGCCGGCCGGTCGTAGGCTTCGCTTGACGCCGCTCGGGTCACGCGGCGGTCGACGTGTCCGGAAGGGGACCCCGCCATGAGGAAGTTCGCGGACCGCTACGTTGGCGCGGTAGGCCTCGGCTGCATGGGCATGAGCTGGGCCTACACCGAGTCCGAGCGTGACGACGACGCGTCGGTCGCGCTGATCCGGGAGGCCGTCGACCTCGGTGTGACGTTCCTCGACACGAGCGACGTCTACGGCGCCGGGCACAACGAGCGGCTGCTCGGCCAGGCGCTGGCCGGCGTACGCGACCGGGTCGTGCTCGCCACGAAGGTCGGGCTCGTCGGCTCCTCGGCCCAGCGCATGTCCTGCGACGGCACGCCGGAGCACGTGCGCGAGGCGGTCGAGGCCAGCCTCGGCCGGCTCGGCACCGACGTGATCGACCTCTACTACCTGCATCGCGTCGACCCCAACGTGCCGCTCGCCGAGACGTGGGGCGCGATGTCCGAGCTGGTCACCGAGGGCAAGGTCCGTCACCTGGGCCTTTCGGAGGTGACGGTCGAGCAGGCCGAGGAGGCGCACGCCGTTCACCCGGTCGCGGCGATCCAGTCGGAGCTGTCCCTGTGGACCCGCGACCCGCTCGGTGTGAGCGCCGACGGTGACACCAAGAGCGGCGACGTCGTTGGCTGGTGTGCCGTCAACGACGCGGCGTTCGTGCCGTTCTCCCCGCTCGGCCGCGGCTTCCTCACCGGCACGGTGACCAAGGCGAGCTTCGAGGACGGCGACATGCGCGGCTGGATGTCCCGTTTCCAGGAGGACGCCCTGGAGCAGAACCTCCGCATCGTCGACGTCGTCCGCACGGTCGCCGAGCGCTACGGCGCCACCCCGGCCCAGGTCGCCATCGCCTGGACGCTCGCCCAGGGTGAGCACGTCATCCCCATCCCGGGCACGAAGAAGCGCAAGTACCTCCACGAGAACACCACGGCGGCCGGCGTCGACCTCACCGACGACGACCTCGCCGAGCTCGACGCCGTCCCGCCACCGGTCGGCGCCCGTTACTGACACCTTGGGCGGAGGATGAACGCGTGATCGGTGATCGATGGGGGGTCAGCGACAGCGAGACCCTGCGCCCCTACCCCTGCGACGACTTCGTCGACTCACCCACGCTCCGGGCATGGCGGGGCGTGGACGTCCAGGCGCCCGCCGAGGCGGTGTGGCCGTGGGTGGTGCAGGTGAGGCTCGCTCCCTACTCCTACGACTGGATCGACAACCTCGGCCGCCGCTCACCCCGGAAACTCATGGGCCTTCCGGAGCCGCAGGTCGGCGACAGATTCACCACCGCCGGCGGGCGTGAGCTGGGCCGGATCGTCTCGGTCGACCCCGGGAAGCAGCTGACGGCCACCATCATGGGCGCCTTCATGTCCTACGTCCTCGTGCCCCAAGCGCACGACACAACGCGTCTGCTGCTCAAGGTCGCCATGCGGACCACCCGCTGGGCCGCTCCCGGCCTGTCCGTCGGCGACCTCGTCATGGCCCGACGGCAGTTGCTGAACTTCAAACAACTCGCCGAGCGCCACCAGCGCCAGGAGCCGCTCCCGTAATGCCGGACGGGCCGTCTCCCGGTCCATCGGAGACTCTGCGGCCAGGCCGAGCTGTCCACAGCCGAAACCCAGGTCCGGCCACGTCATCAGACACCGCCGCGGAGCCGGACGGAGTGAAGCCCTGACCAGCGCAGACCCTCTACTTTGCGTCTGGTGACACGGACCCGAGCGGAGGGCACGGAAAGCCTAGAGTTCGCGGCGAACTGAAGGATCCTCAGCGAGCCTGAGGGCGGCTTTGATCCCTGGTGGGCGTATCCGGTCCTTGGATTCGCGGTGAACCCTTTCGACGACGTACGGCTCGGGACGGCCGGCAGGCCGCCGGATCCGGTCGCGTTGAGCATCTGAGCCGCGGCGGGGGCCCAGGCGCTCACGTCGCCGGATCCAGCCTCGCGAGGGCGTCGTCACAGCTCATCACGCGCCAGACGCGCCGGGAGCTCGCGGGCCTCGCCTGGCCACAGTGGGGCGCGTTCACCCTCGTCTTCACCACTTCGGCGAAGACATCGGCGATGAAGAGGGACCTTCACGCTTCCTGAAGTCTCCTCATCCCGTGCTCTCGGATCGTGGAGCGGAGAGAAATACCAGGTCACAGGCCAGAAGGGGTGCAGCCCGACCGGCCAGCGGGAGCGGGAACTGCGAGGTTATCTCTTATAAGACTGCCTTGCGTTTCTTGCTACCGGCTGAACCGTGTCGTTTTCGGCAGGCGCTGAGAGCGGGCCCGGCGGTGACGGCGCGGCCTCGATTTCGTTCGTGCTGCCTGCCGGCAACGTCGGACTGTTCAGAGTAGAGCCCGTCCATCACCACGGGCATCATCACAAACAGAGGATCAAGCCAATGAGCGACGAGCAGGCGCCTGCGCCCGAGGGCGGAGAGTCCAGCGTCCTCAACTTCATCCCTGCGGGTGAAGTTGAGGAGACGATCACGACAGTCGCCGAGCACCTGGGGAAGGACCCGCAGGAGGTCACTCCCATGGTGCTGAGTTGGCTCAACTAGGACGGCAATTTTATCGTCCTAGCTGGGAATAGCCGCTGAAGAACCCCGCACCGCCATGCGCTACGTCAAACCCGGAAGCGAAGCCATCGCCGAAATCACCAGCATCCTCGGCCCACCCCGCCGCACCCACTGACCAGCCCGGCAGTCAATCAATCCCCCAATGGGGACGTTCAGGTCTTTGATGAAGGTAATGAAAAATGTCTATTTTGGCCAGCCTGCAGAGTACGGAATCTTCGGGGTGGTGGCAAAAGAGCTCCTGCGAAGCCCAGCAACGCTTGAACATGACGTGCGCGGTCTGAGTCTCGAACGCTTCCATGGCCTCAGAACTCCCCAAGTCCACCGTCCAATCGAATACAGCGGACCGCGAGGAGAAGTGCCAGGCAGTCAATACCGGCCGCGACAAGCCGAAGTCCTGGCAAGCGCGCCGCATACCCCGCAGGAGCTGGAGGAAATGCGAAGAAACCGAGACGACATTCAAGCAGAGATGGACAGAATGCCCGGCGGCGCCCCGCAAACCATCGAAGATATGGAAAGGTTGCTGCCGAACATTAACTTCCTCGGCGATCAAACGAACTGCGTCGAGGTCTCCATGGCCGTAGACGATATCCAGGCGGGACATGCGGCAGTCGCCGGCCGTTCAAGGGGTTACGCCAGCGGCTGGATGGGGGCCGATGCCAGGCCAAACCCAGCGGCGATCGAGCAGGAGATGCTGCAGTCGGATAACACCCAAGGAATCGTATCCATAGTAAAGCCGGAAATCGGCCAAGGCCACTTCCTCAACGTGCGTAATTTCGGCGGCAAGGTGTGGTGGATCGACGGACAGGCCAGATGGTGGCCTAACGGACAGGTAAACGGCGGTGAGTATACTGGGATAACTGACCACTTTCCCTATCCCGGCGATTTCGAATTTCATCTAATCCGGCATGTAGGTAGCGAGGCCCAGTGATCAGCAAGGACGACGCATGTGCAATCCTTTTTAATTTTTTGGCCAAGGTATATCCGAACCGACACGGAGATGCCGAGATAGTCATCAACGACGACATCACCGAGCGCGAGTACGGATGGCTGTTCACCTACACCACCGCAGCGTTCCGCCGAACCCGGGACCCCCGGAAGGCGCTGATTGGCGCCGGGCCCGCGCTCGTGCTACGGAGGGATGGGCGCATCGTGGAATTCCCGTCAGTTTATTCGCCCGAACAAGCTCTCTCTGAATATGAAAATTATCCACATAAATTCTCGAGCTCGAAAGACGCCTGACAATCCCGCCGTTCGCCAGCCCAGGACGCCCGCCAGGCCGCCCCAACACCCACCCGACCCCACGCCACGACGTGCACATCATCGGGAACGCCGATGCCAGGAAACGACGAAAGAGAAAATCCACGACGCCACGACCACGCCGGACAGGTTCAAGATCAGCTAGTGCGCCGTCTCAGCGGAGCAGCATCCGGCACAGTTCTTCGTCGAACGGTATGCGCGGGTGCCAGTTGGCCAGTAGCGCGCAGAGGAAGGCCCGCTGCGCGGTGGTCAGTACGCTCTGCTCGGTGAGTGGCTGCGGAAAGGGCAGCCCGACCAGCGGGCCCAGGTCACGGTCATAGGTAGCGCCGGACGACATCGCGGCCAGCCCGAGTGCGGCCGGCAGGATTGTCCCCAGATCGTCGACCCGGCCGGTGAGCGCCTGCACGAGATCGAACCGGAGCCAGCCCTGCTGACCGGGAAGGTGGCCTTCGAACCACCGATCGGCGGTTGCAGGGTCTTCCAGAGCGGCGACCAGTTCGCGGGTGGCGCGCTCGTCACCGGCGAATGCGGACGCGAGCGCGGCGCAGGCCCGTACGCCCGGGTGCCGGTCACGGAGCAGGGACTCGGGGCGACGGCCGAGCATTCCGAGCAGCCGGGCGATGGCCGCACGTTCCCTGGGTTCGGATGACCAGGCGGCGGTGTCCTCCAGCAGTTCGGCCAAGGCCGCTTCGCGACCGCCGGGCGATTCGTGCCGCAGGCAGTACACGGCTGCGGTCGCGGCGGGAGTGCGGACGTCCGCATCGGCGTCATCGACCAGCGGAAGAATCGCATCGAACACGTCGGGGACGACCTTCCGGCAGGTGAGGAGGTCGCGGGCCGCCATGGCCCGGCCGTACTCCCGGTCATCGTCGGCCTCCACGAGGGCCGGCGGAGGCGGCGTTCGCGTCGCGGGGTCGGGGTCGAGCCGCCAGTCGCAGGCGCGCACGGCCTCGCGGATCCGTTGCAGGTCCGCCTCGTCGCGGCCGGCGGGGTAGGCATCGCGGATGAGCTCCTCGTCGGGAACCTCGAGCCGGCATGCCTCGACGAACAGGACGAGGTAGTTCAGCAGCGCCGCCCGCAGCGGCCGGGGTGCGGTGTCCCAGGGCAGGACGTCGGCGACGGGCACGGCGGTGCGGGGGTCGCCGAGCAGCCCGGCGACGATCCTGACGAACGGGCCTGTCGCGGAGTAGACGCTGCCCTGATGCAGCATCGCGGCGTCGAGATACCCGACCGCGTCAGCGCGGGCCCGCGGATCGTCGCCGACCAGCGCGAGAAGCCGCGCCGGTGCGTCCGATGCCCGGCCGTAGGCGTGCTCGAGATCGTCCCAGCCGACCTGGAGCACGGCCCGGCGCAAGGAATCCATCAGGAGATTCTGCGGCCCGCGGGGCTCTCACGCCAGTGCGGGTTCATCGACCAGACCGTTGCCGATCGCCGCGAAGGACTCTCGAACGGCCTCCAGCGCGGTGCGGCGTTCGGCGTCGGTCAGGTGGGCCGGCCCGTACGTGACGACAGGGGCCAGTACCTCATAGCCGACGAACTCCAGCATTCCCCGGTGGATGTGAAAGAGGAAGTCGTCCATCGCCCCGAAGGCCCCGCCCGAGCTGAAGGACTCGGCGGAGCCGCCGGTGGTCACGAGGAGCATCGCCCGCTTCCCCCGCAGCGCGGCCCGGTCGAACAGCCCGAAGTCGCCTCCGAAGAGCGCCCCCATGACGAACGTGCGATCGATCCAGCCCTTGAGGATCGCCGGCATCGAGAACCACCACATCGGGAAGGACAAGACCAGCAGATCGGCGGCGAGCACCGAGTCCAGGTGAGCGCGCACCTCGCCGGTCAAGGTCCCTTCCCGGACGGCCCTCATCTGCTCTGCCTGCGGTTTGAACGGCCCGCTGACCGGCTCGAACTCCTGACGGTCGAGCACCGGGCTCCACCCGTCGGCGTAGAGGTCCACGACCTCGACGGCGTAGCCGGAGCGTCGCAGCTCCTCGGCGGCGACCCGCATCTGCGCCGTACTGAACGCGTCGGGTTCGGGGTGGGCGTGAACGATCAGAGCGGTCTTGCGCGGTATCGGTGTGTCCATGGAGAGATCGTATCGCAATATCGCAATATTGTGATACGTCAATCAGAGATTCTCGGCGATCGCGGTCGACAGCTGCCGCAGGCGGTCCTCGTCTCGTCGGTAGTGCGTCCACTTGCCGACGCGTGTGGACCGTACGAGCCGCGCACGCTCAAGGGCCGTCATGTAGGAAGAGACGGTCGACTGTGCCAGCCCGCTCTTGGCCTGGATGTGGCTGACGCAAACGCCGACGACCTGGCGGTCCGCGATCGGCTCATAGTCCGCGAACTCCCCGTCCGGATCCCTGAGTCACCGCATGATCTGGAGGCGGACGGGGTTGGCCAGCGCCTTGAACGCCTCGACCATCTCCTCCGGCCGCGACACGACCTCATTGGCCACGGGTAGGCCCCTCTCATTCATTTCGACGTACCACGGTATCCCGATGAATCACCCGTCGCGGCGTAGGGGCGAGCAGAAGAGAGGAACCCAGGCGAGGCTCAGAATCGCGGCACCGGCCCACAGAGCGGTACGAGTCCCGGTGAACTGGCCCAGCAGCCCCGCGAGCCCGGACCCCAGGGCGAGGGCACCGAAGAGCAGAACCCGCATGGTGGCGTTCACCCGCCCGAGCAACCGGTCGGGGGTGATGCGTTGCCGGAAGCCGACCAGGATCACATTGTTGACTCCGATCTGCGCCATGGTCAGGAGCCACGCGGTCGCCGCGATCCACAGCCATGGGCCGTGATCCACGAACGGGATGGCCAGTGCGGCCGGGCCGAGGAGGGCTCCGACGATCCACGGCGTACGACCTTGCCCGAGGCGCCGTCCGAGCGGTGCGGCGAGCCGGGCGCCGAGGAACAACCCGATGCCGCCGGCGCCGAGATACGCACCGAGTGTCTGGGCCGACAGGTGCAGGTCGCGTACGAACAGGACCGGCAACAGCGTCAGGATCAACTGGAGGGACAGGTTGACCAGGGCGCCGGACAGGGCGATCGCCCGAAGGACGGGCCGGCCGGCGACGAACCGCAGGCCCTGGTTCATCTCCCGCCACAGATGGGTGGGCTCACCGGGGCCAGGGGGACTCTCCCGGCGACGGATCCGCCACAGACACGCCGCGGACCACAGGTAGCTGAGGGCGTCGACACCGACCGCGACAGGAGCCGCCAAGGCCTGCACCAGGAGTCCGCCGAGACCACGCCCGACCACGTCGCCGGCGGCATCGGCGCTGACCAGAGCGGAGTTGGCGGCGGTCAACCGGTCCCGGCCGACCACGTGCGGCAGGTAACTCTGGGACGCCACATCGAAGAAGACCGTGCAGACACCGGTGAGGAAAACGACGACGTACAACTGGATCAAGGACAGCTCACCGATCCACCACGCGAGCGGAACGGACCCGAGAAGCGCCGCACGGGCGAGATCGGCTGTGATCATGACCGGGCGTCGCCGCAGCCGGTCGACCCACGCCCCCGCCGGCAGGCCGACGAGCAGGAACGCCACCGTGCTCAGCATCGCGAGGACACCGACCTGTCCCGGCGAAGCGTGCAATGCCGACACCGCGACCAACGGGATCGCGACATAGCTGATCTGCGTACCCAGCAGGCTCACCACGGCCGCGGCGAAGACCAGCCGGAACTCCGGGTGACCGAGCACTCCGCTTCGGCTGCCGCCGGACCGGCCCCGTCGCGGTGGCCGTGCCCGCGTACGCGCCGTTGCCTGTTCGAGCCGGTCGGATGTCATGCGCCCACCGTGCTGGTCCGCGCCGACGAGCTCGACTAATTTAGCCCTGGCTGAATCGGAAAGGGCGGTCGCGTTTGATCGAACTCGGATTCACCGTCCCGGACCTCGCTCAGACCCGGTTCGCCGTCTCTCCGCTCTGGGAGGTGGTCGCCGCGGTGCGCGTTCTCAAGAGTCCGGCCGAGCATCCCCTGCACCGGCCCTGGATCGAGCAGGTCGGACCCCGCCTGTCAGGTCTCGACCTGCGGCCGCTGACCGAGTTGGTGCCGGTGCCGACCCGGGTCATTCCGGCGTTCGTCTGTCCACCGCCCACCACCCCGATGCCCGACATCGAGCTGGAACTCGCCGCCCTGCGTGCCACGCCGGCGGAGGTGGTGCGGGACGAGCTCGACCAGATGCCCGGAGCCCGCACCGAGCCGCTGGCCGACCTGTACGCGAACCCGGCCGACGGGCTGGTCCGGCTGGTCGACGCGATCGGCGCCTTCTGGGAGAACGCCCTCGTCGCGTACTGGCCGCGTATTCTCACGCTGCTCGAAGACGACATTCGCTACCGCGCCCATCGCCTCGCCGAAGGCGGTGTCAACCGGGTGTTCGCCGACCTCGACCCCGCCGTCCGCTGGGACGAGGAGACCCTCCGCGTGGCGCACCGGCATGCCCGGGGCGCCCGGTCGCTGCGTGGACGCGGCCTGCTCCTCGTTCCCTCGGCGTTCATCTGGCCGCGCCTCTTCTCCGTGACGAGCCCGCCCTGGCAACCCACCCTGCGCTACCCACCACGCGGGATCGCCACTCTCTGGCAGACCGACGCCACCAACGTGCCCGACGCCCTGGCCAAGGTCCTCGGCCACTCCCGCGCGCTGCTCCTCTGCGAACTTCACCGCCCCGCCACCACCCAGGACCTGGCCCGGCGCACCGGCCTCACCACGGGCGGCGTCTCGCAACACCTCACCGCCCTACGAGCCGCCGGGCTGCTCGACGCTCACCGCAGCGGCCGGTACGTGCTCTACCACCGCACCGCCCTCACCGAGGCTCTGCTCACCCCACGCCGACCCTGACCGCCCGATGCGGTCTCATACGGCCAGGCGGCGGATGGTGGCGAAGCCGCCGGCGAGCATGACGACGACCGCGGCGGCGAGGAGGCCGGTGACGCCGGTCGCGGTGATGGTGGTGAAGAAACGGCCGATGGCCGTCCAGCCGTGCACCCCCGTCGCGATGATCGCGGCGAGGGCCAGCACGCCGAGCTGCGCGCCGCCGAAGATCATGGTGCCGGACAGGCCGCCGCGGCGATACATCAGGCCGTACCACATCCCGTAGACGAACAACAGGACGAACGTGGTCGTCGCGGTGAGCCACGACAGGTACCAGGGACCGTCGAGGAAGTAGGGGACGCGGAAGTAGCCCATGTTCATGCCCCATCCGCCGGTCGCGCGTTCGAGGATCTGACCGACCGCGACCACGAGCCCGAAGCCGGCGGCCAGGGCGAGGGCCAGTGAGCTGACGCCGGCGAAGTAGGTGCGTCGGCTGACCCCCAGGGTGAGGGCGAACGGCAGTGCGCGGGCGACGGACTGCGAGCCCACGACGAACACGACGATGAAGAGCGCGGCCAGGCCGCCGACCCAGCGGTGGTGGTCGTTGTTGCCGGCCGGGGTGAGCTGCAGGATCACCACGTCGAGGAGGAAGCCGAAGGCCGCCCACACCCAGGGCAGTACGAGGTAGGTGACGCGGTCGAGGAGCAGGTAGCGGCCGACGGTGACGATCGGGGTGTGGCGCATCAGGATGCCCTCGCTGCCGTGAGTCCGGACTGGTCGTGGTGCTCGGCCGCGTAGATCGCGAGCTGCTGGAGGGTGAGCCCCTCCAGGCGCAGGCGCAGGTGGTCGGCGAGTTCGCGGTCGCGTTCGTCGAGCCGGCCGACCATCACCGCCTTGGTCTGCGCGCCCATCGTGCGCCGGTTCAGCGTCGTGCGGCCGGCGGCGAACCGCTCCACGTCGTCGGCCGGGCCGGTGACGACCGTGGCGGAGCCGCGCAGGTCGTCGGTGAGCGCGTCGAGGACCAGCCGGCCGTGGTCGAGGACCAGGACACGGTCGAGGAGCTCGGCGGCCTCGTCGATGAGGTGGGTGGAGAGCACGATGCAGCGTGGGTGGGCGGTGTAGTCGGCCAGCAGCTGGTCATAGAAGAGCGTGCGGGCGACCGCGTCCAGGCCCGAGTACGGCTCGTCGAACAGGGTGAGCTCGGCGCGGGAGGCCAGCCCGATGACGATGCCGAGCGCGGTCCGCATGCCGCGCGACAGCTTCTTGATCGGCCGGGTCGACGGAAGCTCGTACGCGTCCAGCAGCGTGCCGGCCAGGTCGGCGTCCCAGTTCGGGTACAGCATCGACGCCGCTGCGACCGCGTGCCGAACCCGCAGGTCGGGGTAGGTCTGGTCCTCCCGTACGAGGATCATCCGGCGCAGCACCGCGTCGTTCTCCAGCGGGCCGGCGCCGAACACGTGCACGCGCCCGGAGGTGGCGAACTCCTGGCCGGCCAGGATGCGCAGCAGCGTGGTCTTCCCGGCGCCGTTGCGGCCGAGCAGCCCGGCGATGCACGGTGTGCCGATCTCGAAGGTGACGTCGCTCAGCGCCCGGTGGTCGCGGTAGCGGCGCCCGACCCCGGATACCGAGATCGCCGGCGTCATGCTCGTCCTCCCGTCGTGACCTCGGCCGAGTCCAGCTCCTCGCGCACGAGCCTGAGCAGCTCCTCCAGCCCGATCCCGAGCCGGGTCGCCTCGACCACCATCGGCCGTACGTAGCGGTCGGCGAAGCGGCGCCGCCGCGCGCGCACCAGCCGGTCGCGCGCGCCCTTCGCGACGAACATGCCGACGCCCCGCCGCTTCTCCACCAGGCCCTCTTCGGAGAGCACGGTGAGGCTGCGCGCCGCCGTAGCCGGGTTGACCCGGTAGAACGCCGCGAGTTCGTTGGTGGACGCGACTCGTTCTCCCTCGCCCACGGTGCCGTCGGCGATCTGGTTCGCCAGCTCGGCGGCGATCTGGGCGAAGATCGGCCCGCCGTCATCCAGGAGTGACATCATGCCTCCGTTGCTTTACTGGTTTACCACCCTACTAATGAACCAGTAGACTGGGCAAGCAACGGTGGGCGGGTCCGTCTAGGAGCACAGGGCGGTCGTCACGGCGGCCGTCACGTCGGCGTCCTGGGCGTCGGAGCCACCCGGGTCGAGGTTGACCATGACCGTGGCCTGCCGGCCGTCCGTCGTGGTCCCGCTCATCGTCGCGAAGCCGAAGATGTCGCCGCCGTGTCCCCAGTACACGCCGCCGCACGGCAGCGGATGCCGCTCCAGGCCCAGCCCGTACGCGCGGCCGTCCGAGCTTCCGGTCGCCCGCGTCCGCGTCATCTCGGCCAGCTCGGCCGGGCGCAGCAGCCGCCCGTGCAGGAGCGCGTCGAAGAACCGCGACACGTCGGACGCGCTGGAGATCATGTTCCCGGACCCGGCGGCGACCGACGGGTTGAACTCCGTCACGTCGATCGGGTCGGCGCCGGCGCCGGGCCGTACGTAGCCGCGCGGGTGCGGCCCGGGGATCCCGGTCTCGTCACCGGGCACGGACGTGGACCGCAGCCCGAGCGGCTTCACGATGCGCCGGTCGATCTCCGTCGCGTACGGGTGGCCGGTCACCTTCTCGATCAGCATCGAGGCCAGCAGGTAGTTGGTGTTGCTGTAACTCCACTTCCTGCCCGGCCTGAACAGCGGCGGATGCGCCAGCGCGATCCGGAGCAGTTCGTCGCGATCGTGGTGGGCGTACCGGTCGGCCAGGACGTCCTGCGGCGTGAGGTACGTCAGGTAGTCGGGCAGCCCGCTCGTGTGCTGGAGCAGCTCCCGTACGGTGATGCGCCGGCCGTCGTTGCCGTGCCCCCGCACCACGCCGGGCAGGTAGCGCTCCACCGGCGCGTCGAGCGCGACGCGGTGTTCGCCCACGAGCTGCAGCACGACCGTCGCGACGTACGGCTTGGTCATGCTGCCGATGCGAAAGCTGCTGTCGGCTGGCACCGGAGCGTTCGTGCGCAGGTCGGCGACGCCGCTGGTCAGCACGGTGACACCGCGCCGGTCCCGCACTTCGGCGAGGGCGCCGGGCGCTCCGTCGTCGGTGGTCAGCCGGTGCAACACCTTCTGGACCGCGGTGTGGCCGGCGGGCTCGGCGGCGGCCCGCGGACCGGCCAGAGCCGCGGACGACGCGACGCCCATGGCCAGGGTGAGTGCGGCGCCCAGCATTCGCGCGTACGGATTCACGTGACCCTCCCGTAGAGATCGACTGGGTGGTCACGCTAGAAAGCGACCGCCGTGGCCCGCGTCACCCGCCGGAGCCATCAGACGCCTCATACCGTAGGGCTCCGCCCATCACCGTGAGGATGCGACGGCGTCCGCGATCAGGATTCTTGAGGCGGTCGGTACAGCCCGACCTGGCGGTAGACGGCCTTGAGATAGCGGAGCATCTCCGGGGCGTCCGGTGGGTCCGGCTGGAGTACGCGGTACGTCACGGACGCGGCCATCATGTCGATCATCACGTCCAGGTCGGCGTCCGCCGCGACCGTGCCGTCCTCTTGCGCGCGCCGGAGCATCGCGGCGGCCAGTTCGCGGCGGGGGAGGACGTAGTGCGTCCAGTAGACGGCCATCAGCTTCGGATGGCTGACCGCCGATCCCATGACACGGGCGACCAAGGCGCGGAAGTCCGGGTGGGCGACCATCTCCGCCGCCGCGGGGAGGGCACGTTCGACGATCTCCTGCGGGGACAGGGCCTGGACGTCGGCGGGGGAAGGGACGAACTCGGCGCTGACCGACTGCTCGATGGCCTGAGCGATGAGGTCTTCCTTGGTGGTCCAGCGGCGGTAGACGGTGAGCTTGCCCACCCCCGCCCGTTTGGCCACCTGCTCGATGCTGGTGCCCTCGACGCCGCGCTCCACGAACACCTCCAACGCCGCGCGCAGGATCGCGGCGTCGGTCGCGGGATCGCGGGGGCGCCCGCGTCCTCGGGAGGCGGTCATGCGAGGGTTCCGTCCAACCAGATGGCGAGCACAGCGGGACCGCCCTTGCAGGCCAGGTGGGCGTCCGGGCGTACGAGCATAGTGGGCAACGACTCGTCCTCCGGGTGCAGGAGGACCACACTGTCGCCGAGCCGGTGGCGGGCCGCCGCGAAGGCGTCATGGTCGCCGAGCACCGCCCAGCGGCCGCGAAGCTCGGCGTGCAGCCGGGTGCGGGTGCCGTCGTCGCGCTTGCAGGCGAGGTCGGGGATCCGGTCGCCGGGTGCCGGCCGGCGACCGCGACCGCCGAGCGGGCCGCGCCGGTAGCTCACCCACAGCTGCGAGGCGGTGTACGTCGCCCACCGCTGGAGCCGGGGAACGCTGAACACCGGCATCAGCACCCGGTCACGCAGGAAGCGGCCGATGGGCCCGGCGGCAATGTTGATCTTGGTTGCGGCCGTGCTGCCGCGCAGGACCTGGGTGGCCAGCGGCCGGCGTTCGGCCTCGTAGGTGTCCAGCAGCCGCTCGCCGGCCCGGCCCTGGATCACCAGGGCCAGTTTCCAGGCGAGGTTCTCGGCGTCGCCGAGGCCGGTGAGCATGCCCTGGCCGCCGAACGGGGCGTGCGCGTGGGCGGCATCCCCGGCCAGCAGGATGCGTCCTTGCCGATAGGTGTCGGCCAGCCGGCGGTGCACCCTGAACAGCGACGCCCACGTGGCGTCGAGCAGCTTGATGTCGGTGAGTCCGGTGCGTTCGGGCAGGATGCGCCGCATACGCTCGACGATCTGCTCCTCGCCGCGCTCGTCGTCGGGGAACGTCGCGTCGTAGGCCAGCAACCGCCACTGGTCCCCGGGCATGGGCATGGCGCCCAGCATGCCGTCCGGGTGCACCCAGCCGCTCGTCCCCGAGCGGTCGAGCGTCGTGTCGAGGCGGGCGTCGACGAGCAGGAAACGCTCGCTGACCTTGACACCGGGGAAGCCGATGCCGGTCAGCTTCCGTACCGTGCTGCCCGTGCCGTCGCAGCCCACGAGCCAGCCCGCCCGCACGGTGCGGCCGTCGCCCAGGGTGACGCTCACGCCAGAGGCGTCCTGGTCGGCGGCCGCCAGGGCGGCGTTCCACTCGGGCTGCCCGCCCAATTCGGCCAAGCGCTCGCGCAGCTGAGCTTCGACGCGCGCTTGGGAGATCACCATCGGAGGAGCGGCGGTGTGGAGGCCGGGGTCACCGAACTTGATCCGCATCATCGGGCGGTCGCCGGCGTAAGTGGTGATCGTCATCGCCCGCACCGCCTCCTCGGGCAGGGTGCCGAGCGAGTCCAGCCGGTCCAGCACCTCTGATCCGCGTGCGTGCACGAAGTTGGCCCGTGACGTGGTCGCCGGGCCTGCGGCCTTGTCCACCACCCGTACCGAGACGCCGTGCTGGGACAGCGCGCACGCCAGGGCCAGGCCGACCGGTCCGGCGCCGACGATCAGAACGTCGGATTCCATCTGCACTCCATTATTTTTACGGATCGGTACCGTAAACAAAATAGACCGCCGGGCCTCTGTTGTCCATGGCGAGTCCCCGCACCTGTGTGCGCCGTCGCCTCCGCCGCAGGCGGCGCCCGCCGTGCCGCGGGACTCAGTCCATGACCGTGAGGATGAAGCGGACGTCCTGGTCGGTCTCGTTCGCGTACGCGTGGGCGCGATCGCCGTGGAACAAGGCCGCGTCGCCTGCCGCCACCTCCGTACGGCTCTCGCCCACGACCAGGGACAACACGCCCGACTCGACGCTGATGATCTCCCGGGTGCCCGAGCTGTGGGGCTCGCTGTCGCGGCGCTCGCCGGGCCGCAGCTCCCATCGCCACAGCTCGAGCGACGGGCGTGGGTCGCTGCCGGCCAGCAGCGTGCCGGTGCCGCCCGACGGGCCGTTCCACAGCACCACGTGGCGGCTCGTGGGGAACAGCTGGATCGGCGGCTCCTCCTCGACCTGGACGAGCCGGGTCAGCGGCACGCCGAGGGTGTCGGCGACCCGGATCAGCGTGCTGAGGTTGGGGTTGCCGCGCGCCTGCTCCAGCGCGACGAGCACGCCCTTGCTGAGCCCGGCGCGCGCGGCGAGCTGGTCGAGGCTCCAGCCGTGCGCGGCGCGCAGGGCGCGGACGGTGCGGGCCACCGCGTCGCCGACCGTGTCTGTCATGGGCCACTCTCGATGGTCGTTATAGTGAACTCCTCGGTACTATATTCCGACCGACCCTCCAGGAGAGGCGCCATGCTCGAACGAATCATCGTCGATGACGCGGTACGCGCCCTGCGCCCCGACTTCGCCGTTCTCCTGATGAGCGCGGAGGGCCTGGTCAACGGCCCGTCCGCCGGAAGCGAGAGCACCGACGGCCTCGCCGAGGCCGCCGCCCCCCACGTGGAGGCCTGGCGCGAGGCGTACCGCGGGTTCGGCGTGAACCCCAAGCGTGCCCGCCCGTCCGTGGACGCCCTCCTGCGCCGCCCCGAGCTCCCCGCCATCAACGGGGTCGTCGACGCCTACAACGCGATCAGCGTGCGCCACGGTCTGCCGATCGGCGGCGAGGACCTCGACACGTACGTCGGCCCGGCGCGCCTGACCCGGGCGGTGGGCGATGAGGAGTTCGCCACGGTCAAAGACGGCGAACCGGTCATCGAGCACCCCGAGCCGGGCGAGGTGATCTGGCGCGACGACGCGGGCGTCACCTGCCGCCGCTGGAACTGGCGCCAGTGCACGCGCACGCACATCACCGAGCAGACCAAGAACGCCCTGTTCATCCTGGAGCGGCTCGAGCCGTACTCCCTCGACCGGCTGGTCGAGGCCGGCGACGAGCTGGCCGGGCTGCTGCGGGCGATCACGCCGGAGGTCACCATCACCACCCGGCTGATCGAGCCATGATCATCGCACTCGCCCTGGGCTCCGCGATCGTCTTCGGCGCCGGCGACTTCTGCGGCGGGGCGGCGTCGCGGCGCGGCGGATCGACCGGAGTCCTGGTCCTCAGCCTGCCCGCCGGGCTGGTCCTGCTGCTGGCCGTGGCCCTGGCGTTCGGCGACGGGTCGAGCGGCGGCCCCCTCATGTGGGGCGTCGCCTCCGGGGCGGCGGGCGGCGGGGCCCTGCTGGTCTTCTATCGCGCCCTGGCACAGGGGCCGATGAGTGTGGTCGCCCCGGTCTCGGGACTGATGGCCGCCGTCGTGCCGGCCGTCGTCGGCGTGGCGCAGGGCGACCGCCTGTCGCCCATGGCCGTCGCCGGGATCGTGCTGTGCCTGGTCGCCATCTGCTTCGTCAGCATCGAGCCGAACCGACAGCAGGCCCGCGCGGGGCTGCGCGGCCCGCTGCTGGCCCTGCTCGCCGGCACGGGGTTCGGCACGTTCTTCGTGCTCATCCAGCAGGGCGACGACGGCACGCTGTGGCCTCTCGTCGCCTCCAAGGCGGTCGGCGTGGTGATGGTCGTCATCGCCGCGCTGGCGACCCGCGTCCGGCCGCCGACGCGCGACCGCGTCACCGCCGGCATCGCACTGCTGGCCGGAACGCTGGACGTGCTCGGCAACGCGCTGTACGTCCTGGCGTCGCGCGCCGGGATGCTCAGCATCGCGGGCGTGCTCAGCTCGCTCTACCCGGCGAGCACCGTGCTGCTGGCCCGGCTGGTGTACGGCGAACGGCTCCGGCCGATCCAGCGCGTCGGCCTCGTCGTCGCGGTGGCCGGCGTGGGGCTCGTGACCTCCGGCTAGCGGAGGTTGACGACGATGTCGGAGTGCTGCGGGCTCGAACGCAGGCCGGCCGACTCCAGCGCCTTGCGGTAGGCGTCCATCATCGCGGCGGAGTCCTCGGCCGTGCCGAACAGGTCGCCCAGCTCCCGCCAGACCCGCGCGGTGGCCCGCGAGGCCTCCAGGCCGGCCAGCTCGTCGCGGGCCGCGCGCAGGGCGGTGAGCGCCTTCTCGCGGTTTCCGTCGGCGATGAGCGCCTGCGCGAGCATCAGCCGGGCGCGGATCGTCGTGACCGACGACCGCGGCTGGGCGGTGAGGTCGGTCAGCACGCCCTCGGCGATGTCGACGGCGGCGGCCGGCTCGCCGAGCAGCACCTTCGAGCGGGCCATCTCGATCCGGCACTCGGCCGCGTCCATGCCGCTGAGGATCGGCTCGGCCTTGGTGAGGAGGTCGAGCGCCTTTCCGGCGTCCATCGGCGAGGCGCCCGAGGGCAGGAGCGTACGGGCCGCGGTGACGCGCAGGCGGGCCTGGGCCTTGGCCTGGTCGCCGCCGGCGTACAGCGCGAGCGCCTGCTCGGCGAGGTACAGCGACTCGCCGCCCTCGCCCTCCTCCAGGGCCTGCCGGCTCGCCTCGACGTAGGCGTTGATCATCACGGACGGGTCGGGCTCACCGGCGTCCAGGAGCCGCTCGGCCAGCTCGTGCGCAGGCGCGGGCTCACCGCGGTCGAGGTAGGTCGCGATGAGCGTGCGGCCGATCTCGGCGGCGTCCTCGCCGCCGAGCAGGCGGAGGTCGGCCAGGCGGTTCAGCGCGGACTCGCCGAGCGCGAGCGTGCGGCCGAGGTCGCCGGCGGCGCGGTAGCAACGGGCCAGCACGATGGTCACCGGCAGCCAGCCGGCGCGACCGCGGTCGCGCGTGGCCTCCTCGCGCAGCTCCTCGAGCGCCTTGATCGCTTCTTCGCCGCGGCCCATGGTCTCCAGAGCGCGTGCGCGGCCCCAGCGGGCGCGCTTCATCAGCTCCGGGTCGTTGTCGACCGCGTCGAGGATCTCGTTGAACCACGTCAGTGACTGGTCGGCGTCGCCCCCGAGGAGTGCCAGCTCGGCGTGGCGCGCGCGGACCTGCAGGTGCAGGCGTTCTTCGGGCTCGATGCCCTCGGAGAGATACTCCGGCAGGCAGCCCAGCCGGCTGGCCAGGAGCCGTACGACGGCGGGAGTCGGGGTGCGCTTCCCGGACTCGATCAATGAGATGTAGCTGTCGGACAACTCGGTCCCGGCAAGCTGCGCCTGAGAGAGGTGCTTACTCAGCCGCAGGTTACGGACTCGCTCACCAACGCTTCCTTGACCCGGCATCACGTCTCACTTACCGAAGGGCTACACGCGGATTGGGTTACGACCTGATTGTGAGTAGCACTACCTCACACAAGGAGGGTAACCCAAACAACTTGGACAAGGTGTAGGAGTCCGGGTCAAGTTACCCAGTAGAGATCAGTCGTCCGAAGAATCGCTTGTTGGAAAGATCATGCTGCAGACCTCTAGGTACAGCTGTTCAGGATACGGCAGGTAGCTAACAACGCGGAAGGCTTGGTCCTGACCGGCGGACTCGAGGACGAACTCTCCATAGCCGAGCATGCGGCCGCTCATGGACCGCTGAAAGCTCATGTCGGTCACTTTGGCCAACGGCATCATGGCGACCTTACGCGTGAGCAGGCCGGTGGTCAGAAGCATGCGCTGGTTGGTGATCACGAAGTAGTCGACGGACCACGTCGCGACCTTCCACACGAACCAGGCCAGCAGCACCAGCCACGCCCACCAGATCCAGTTGACCAGCGAGCCGTTGCTGTCGACGACCACGTTGCTCAGCACGCCCGCGACCACCAGCCCGCCCAGGACGAAGGCGATGGGGGTCATCAGAACGGCCGGATGCCGTCGGACGGTGATCACCTGCTGCTCGTGGGGCAGCAGGTACCGATGAATCGACGCCGGCGCGGAGTCGCCGGGGGTGACGAGCCTCATAGTGCGTCGACGAAGCGCGAGAGGGAGTTACCGGCCGACGCGAGACTGCCGGCCGCGCTGTGAACGATGCGCGCGGCCCCGCCCGGGGAATTGAGCAGGTAGAAGACCACGAAGATCCCCAGTGCCCAAGTGAGGTACTTCTTCAAGGAACTTGCCTCCCGAAGCCCTGACGCACTGACCCAACTCAAGTAGTACACCAGCCGTGGAGCAGGGCTGCAAAGAGGTTCGTGACCGTATCTGCGGGCCGAATCCGCGCTGTCAAGGGCCGTCGGGAGGGTCAGCCGCCGCCGTGTCCCTCCGCGGCCGCCAGCGCGAGCACCTCCAGGTGCTTGCGCGCGATGCGTTCGACCAGCTCAGGGGAGGCTTCGCCGATCACTTCCTCGGCGCTGTGGCGCGCCGCCTCGATACACCGGATGACCATCTCGGCCGGATGCACCTCGCCGAACTCTTCGGCGAGATTTTCGGCGACCGTCTCAAACGTCCACGCCATGACACTCTCCGCATCAGCCCGCCGCGGCCGCGACAAAGCCGCCGGGGCACATCGGTCACAATCCGTAGCAGGCTATTACCCTGCGCGTACGGATCTTGAACGCGTCCCCCTCAAGCCGGCCGCGGGGGCGTCGCGGAGCGCCGCGGAATTGGCCTGAACCGGCCGCGGAGAGGACCGCTCCAACGACCGGTTCGGGGGCGGCTGAGAGTGCGCGGGGCGTACCGGAAAGTGCCTGGGAGTGGCCTTGACCGGCCATATGCGCGGGAGTGACAACCCGGCCGGGCGGACACGCGTCGGGAAGCCGGGTTCGCGCGTCCTCCCCGGCGCTCAGACGACGCCGTACAGGCGGTCGCCCGCGTCGCCGAGGCCGGGCACGATGAAGCCGGACTCGTTCAGGTGGGAGTCGATCGCGGCCGTCACGATGCGCACCGGCACCGTACGGTCCTTCAAGGACTCCTCCATGTGCGCGATGCCCTCCGGCGCCGCCAGGAGGCAGATCGCGGTGACGTCGTCCGCGCCGCGGTCCAGGAGCAGGTGGACGGCCGCCGCCAGCGTGCCGCCGGTCGCCAGCATCGGGTCCAGCACGTAGCACTGGCGGCCCGACAGATCGTCCGGCAGGCGCGTCGCGTACGTCGTGGCCTTCAGCGTGCCCTCGTCGCGGACCATGCCGAGGAAACCCACCTCGGCCGTCGGCAGCAGGCGGGTCATGCCGTCCAGCATGCCGAGGCCCGCGCGCAGGATCGGGACCACGAGCGGCTGCGGGCGGGTCAGGCGCACCCCCTCGGCCGGACCGACCGGTGTGGTCACTGTCACATCCGCGACGCGTACGTCACGTGTCGCCTCGTACGCGAGGAGCGTCACGAGCTCGTCGGCCAGGCGACGGAAGGTCGGGGAGTCTGTCGTCTCGTCGCGAAGGGTGGTGAGTTTGTGGGCGACAAGGGGGTGATCGGCCACCAGGGTTCTCATGTCGGATCACGGTAGCCGAGGAGCCGAATGGATATCTGAGCACGGGGAACGTACCTCCCATGGACGATCGCATGAGTCCGGAGGAGGTAAGAGATCGACTCCGCCGCCGGGCGGTGTTCCTGCGAGAACTGGCTGAGGCGCGCGAACTCCGCAAGCGCGTCAGCCCCCGGCGATGGCGCCAGGAACGCACCCGCGCCGCGATGCGGATGCGGACGTTCCGCGCCAACTAGAGGCGTCGCCGTCCCCCTTGTTTCCCCGTGCCGTGAGTACGACAGCCCCACATCTGCCAAGATGCCCGAGCAGGACGCGCGGCGGTGGGGTGAAGATGACGGAACTGGACACGGCGGATTTCGCTGTCGTGGTCTCCCGAGAAGACGACGCCTGGGAAGTCGAACAGCTTCCCATCGCGTTGACCGAAGATCTGGCAGGGCTGATCCATGCCCTCCGGCAGCAGCCCAGCATGGCGGGCACGATCGGGCTGGCCGCGGTCGGCGACGACTTCTTCGTCGCGCTGCGGGTGCTGGCGGACGACGTGCTGGTCTTCCTGTCCGACGTCACGGCCTCCGTCGACTGGCCGCTGGCCGGGCAGGTCGTGGAGTACCTCGAGCTCGACATCCCCGACGACGAGGACCTCGACCAGGTGCTCCCGGCCGGAGACATGTCGATCTTCGCGGACCTCGGCCTGGACGAGATGGAGCTCGGGGCGCTCTCCGGCGATCTCGATCTCTACCCTGACGAGATGCTCTCCAGCATCGCCGCTCGCCTCGGATTCGGAGCCGCTTTCGAGCGCGCGATCGAATAACCGCCGTCTTTTGGAGACAATGAAGGCGTGCCGTACTTCTCCGTGGCCTTCGCGCGCAGCGACGCCGGCTGGATCGGGACCGAGACCGACCTCGCCGAGGTCGCCGGTGTCGACGACATCACCGACATCATGCGGGAGACCGCCGTCGAGACGGCGGGCGACACGGTCCTCCTCCTCATCGAGGAAGAGGACGAATGGTTCGCCGTCGTACGCCTGGACGACGGCGAGGACCCCCGCGTCTTCCTCTCCGACCCCCGGGCGGCCCTCGGCAGCGACCTCGCGCGCATGCTCCATGAGCAGATCGGCGACGTCGACGAGGTGCCCACCGACGACCCCGTCGGCGACGCCGGACTCCTCTCCGACCTCGGTACCGAACCCGCCGCACTGACCGAGCTGGGCGAACGCACGCTCCCCGGCGACGCGCTGTCGGCCATCGCCGAGCGGGCCGGATTCGCCGAGGAATACGACCGCCTCAGGTAGCCGCCGATGCGCGAGCCGGACATGCGCGACGCGATGCGCCTCGCCCTGCGCGAGGCCCGCATGGCGGCCGGCGACGTGCCCATCGGCGCCGTCGTCCTCGACGCCTCCGGCCGGCTCGCCGGCGCCGGCCGCAACGAACGCGAGCGCACCGGCGACCCCACCGCCCACGCCGAGATCATCGCGCTCCGCCGGGCGGCGGCGCGCCTCGGTGAGTGGCGGCTCACCGGCTGCACCCTGGTGGTCACCCTCGAACCCTGCACGATGTGCGCCGGCGCCGCCGTACTCGCCCGCGTCGACCGCATCGTGTACGGCGCCATCGACCCCAAGGCCGGCGCCGTCGGCTCACTCTGGGACGTCGTACGCGACCGGCGCCTCAACCACCGGCCCGAAGTCGTCGGCGGAGTCCTCGCAGAGGAGTGCGGAGCCCTCCTGACCGAATTCTTCGCCCGGCGACGGGACTGAGGAGGTCCTCGCTTCCGGTAGGCTCCCGTCTTGGTGGAGTCGCCTAGTGGCCGAGGGCGCACGCCTCGAAAGCGTGTGATGGGGCAACTCATCCGTGGGTTCAAATCCCACCTCCACCGCGGTCTCGGGCCTACCTGCTCGCCGCCTCTTGGGCGGCTTCGCCGGTGGGCCCGCTCCTTTCTCCCGGGGGGCCGAGCCCCCCGGAGCCCCCGCGATTGATGGTTGCGGTCGGACGGATGGTTGCTCACCGCCCCTTCGGGGCGGCTTCCTCGCCGCCCTTTGGGCGGCATCGAGGGCTTGTCGCCTTTTCGTAGCGGCTTCGCCGGTGGGCCCGCTCCTTTCTCCCGGGGGGCCGAGCCCCCCGGAGCCCCCGCGATTGATGGTTGCGGTCGGACGGATGGTTGCTCACCGCCCCTTCGGGGCGGCTTCCTCGCCGCCCTTTGGGCGGCATCGAGGGCTTGTCGCCTTTTCGTAGCGGCTTCGCCGGTGGGCCCGCTCCTTTCTCCCGGGGGGCCGAGCCCCCCGGAGCCCCCGCGATTGATGGTTGCGGTCGGACGGATGGTTGCTCACCGCCCCTTCGGGGCGGCTTCCTCGCCGCCCTTTGGGCGGCATCGAGGGCTTGTCGCCTCTTCGTAGCGGCTTCGGCGGGGTACTCCCCGTCCGCCACGGGGGGCTCAGCCCACTTTCCTTGTCAGGGGCTCGTCTCGGGTCTACCTGCTCGCCGGTGGGCCCGCTTCTTTCTTCCGGGGGCGAGCTTCCCGGAGCCCCCGCGATTGGGTGGTTGCCCTCGGATGGACGGGGGTTCTGCTCGCCGCCCCTTCGGGGGCTTCGGGAGCGGCTTCCTCGGCGCCCTTCGGGTGGCATCGAGGGTTCGTGGCCTCTTTGGGGCGGCTTCGGCGGGGTACTCCCCCGCCCGCCACGGGGGCCCAGCCCACTTTCATTGTCAAGGGCTGGGGCTCTCGGGCGGAAGACGGTCGGTTGGCTGTGGATAACTTTGCGGGTTCGCGTGCCACAGGGCGGTCGGGGTTTCGGTTCGGTCTTGGTGTCTGTCGGGGCTTTGTGGGCGGCGGTTCCTCTGGTCTCGTTACGTAAACCCGACGGGGCGTCACTCTCGGTAAAGAAAGTTTGACGGTCGGAGTGGGCTTGAGTGGGATCTCATCGGCTGTTGCGGGCGTCATCCTGACCAGAGCGGTACGGTGCGCGGGCCAGGGGATCTGGCCTTTCGTCCGGGTGTGGTCCGGATTGTCGGCCGGAGGAGGATCGATGTTTGGTCCGCAGGGCTTCGCCGTCTTCGCTGTGCTTCTGGTGTTGTTCGCGGCTGCGCTGTTCTGGCTCGTCCGGGTGCGGCACGTGGCGCTCAAGGTGGTCGCCGGTGCGCTCGCGTTTCCGCCCGCGATGGTGTTCGGCATCGCGCTCGTCAACGACTTCTACGGTTACTACGACAACTGGGACGACGCCTGGCGCGACCTCACCAACCAGGCTCCGGCCACCGTCGCGCGGGTGCCCGACCTGGGGGCTCGGCTGGACCAGGTGCTGCGCAGGGCGGTACACGAGCGGCAGGCGCGCAAGAACGGGTTCGCGATGGAGACCACGCTGCCCGGGCCGCAGAGCCGGATCAGCCGCCAGGGTGTGGTCTACCTCCCGCCTCAGTACTTCCAGAAGCCGTACGCCACCGCGCGGTTCCCGGTCGTCGAACTGATCCACGGGTCGCCGGGCACGCCGGGAGACTACGAGGGCCGGCTGAAGATCTCGGGCATGCTCCGCAAGCTGATCTCCCAGCACAAGGCCAGGCCGGTCGTCCTGGTCATCCCGGACGCCGACGGCGGTCTCGACCGCTCCACCCAGTGCCTGAACACCGTCCACGGGGAGCAGGACGAGACCTACCTCGCGACGGACGTTCCCGACGACATCGCCGGGCGGCTGCGGGTGCAGCGTCCCGGGCCGGCGTGGGGCATCGCGGGGTTCTCCGAGGGAGGGTTCTGCGCGGCCAACCTCGCGTTGCGCCACCCCGACCGGTACGGCGCCGCGGCGGCGCTCAGCGGCTACTTCGAGCCCTTGCGCACCAACCGGCTGCCGCGTGTGGTGGATCCGTTCGCCGGGGACCGGTCGCTGCGCGCCGCCAACTCGCCGCTGAAGATCCTGGCCCGAGCGGTGCCGCCGACGCCGCTACCGCGGTTCTGGGTGATGTCGGGCAACGCGGCGCAGAGCGACATGGTGCAGGCGCGGGCGTTCGTGGACCTGGTGAAGCAGTACCAGCCGCAGGCGCCGTTCCTGGTGATCAAGGGGGGCCAGCACAACTACGTCGCGTGGCGTGCGGCGTTCCCGAGGATGTTCACGTGGGTGACGGCCCAGATCTAGGCGGCGGTGGGGGTGAGACGTCGACCACGTCCAGGTCGAGGACCCGGGCGTGCAGGATGACGCGCTGCTGCAGGGCGGCGCGCAGCGCCCGGTGGAGGCCGTCTTCGAGGTAGAGCTGGCCCCGCCACTGCACGACATGGGGGAACAGGTCGCCGTAGAACGTGGAGTCCTCGGCGAGCAGCGAGTTGAGATCGAGCCCGGCCTTCGTGGTGATCAATTGGTCGAGGCGCACCTGACGAGGCGGAACATTCGCCCAGTCACGGGAACTGAGGTTGTGCTCCGGGTAAGGGCGTCCCTCTCCCACGGCCTTGAAGATCACGCCAAGCAGTTTAGGCGGCGATGCCGGTGATCACGCCACTTGTTGGGGTCCAGGTCTGCATCACTTTTCGCCGATAAGCCGTTGTGTGGCATACGAATCACAGGGGCCGGCGCCCGTATGGACACCGGCCCGCGTTGATGATCTTTTCCGTCGTTGTCAGCGTCGTCTCGATCGCCATGCGCGGCTGCGGCCTCGCCAGTCGTAGGCGGCTCCGAACCCGGCGAGGTGGAGCGCGATCAGGAGGAACCCGAGGGTGTCGAGGGTCTGGTAGTTGAAGAAGTCCGAGCCGGTGCCGAGCCAGTCGCACAGCAGGGCGACGGCGAAGCAGATGGCGGCGACTATGGCGAGCATCTTTTCCTCCACAGGGTCGAACGTCTCCCCCGAGATGCACCAGAGATCTCCACCAGAAAAGTGATCAAACACCCGACGGGCAACAGAATGGACACAGAGCCGTGCGGCGGGCCCGGGGAGTGGCGGTCCTCGTACGAGAGAAGGCCCCCAGGGGTCTCCTGGGAGCCTTGTCACGCCCGGGGTCAGGGCGGGGTGAGTTCACAGCCGGAGACGATGGCGACCTCCACGCAGTTGCCGTCACCTCCTTGGCTGTGGGTGCTCGTACGCCACTCGGTGCTGGGGTGGTCGGGCACGGGCGCTACCTCTTCAGGATCGTTCGGCCAACCGCCGCAGACGGGCGATCGACTCCTCCGGTCCGAGCGCCAGGGCGCTCAGGTGCTCGAAGACTCGGCGGCGTTCCGCTACCTGGTCAGGCCCCTCCAGGTAGACGCTGCTCGGGGAGATCTCGCGGTAGACGAGGCTGGGATCCTGGTCATAGTCCAAGATTACGAAGGACCCCGACAGGCCCGGGTGAAAGCCCGCGGCCGTCGGCAGGATCTGGATGTCGACGTGCTCGAGCGAGGCGGTGTCGATCAGCCGCCGGAACTGCTCGCGCTTGGTCTCCTCCGACCCGAACGACCGCTTGACGGCACTCTCGTCGATGATCGCCCACAGGTGCGGCGGGTCTTCGTACGTCAGTAGCTTCTGCCGCCGCATCCGCAGCTCGACCAGCCGGTCGATCTCCTCGTCGCGCACCAGCCACCCGCGTTGCAGCGCCCGCGCGTACGCCGGCGTCTGAAGCAGGCCCGGGATGACCGACAGTTCGAACGTGCTGATCCTCCGGGCCTCGCTCTCGAACTCGGTGTAGGTGTCCGTCAGCGGCCCGTACGCCGTCCACCAGCCGCGCCGGCGTGCCTCGCGGGTCAGGTCGAGCAGCGCCTCGCGCTGGGTCTCCTCGGTCACGCCGTACACGTCGAGCATCGCCCGGATGTCGGTCACGCGCGGGCGTACGGCCTGGGCGCGTTCGAGCTTGTTGACCTTTCCGGCGGCCCACTCGAGCCGCCTGGTCGCCTCGTCGGCGGTGAGCCCGGCGGCTTCACGGAGGCGGCGAAGCTCCCGGGCGAGGCGCCGTCGCCGGACGGTCGGGCTGTGTCGTACGTCCTCCATGGGCGGGGGTCCTTTCCCAGGGGAGGTAAGATCTTCGTCACCGATAGTAATCCATTAATCACGCAGACGGACAACGGGCGGCGACGGCCGCGTCAGGAAAGCCCAGCGATCTGCCGGCGCAGGTGCTCCGCCTGCGGAGCGCTCATGCCGAACGCCAGCGCCCGCTCGTACGCCGCCCGTGCCGCCTCAGGCCGGCGCATGCGGCGCAGCAGCTCACCGCGCGTCGCGTGCCACCAGGGGTAGGCGTCCAGGCCCTCGATCGCCTCGACCAGGGCCATCCCGGCCTCGGGCCCGTCCCGTTCGGCCACGGCGGCGGCGAGGTTCAGCCGGACGACCGGGGTGTCCTGCACGCTGAGCAGCACGTCGTACCAGGACACGACCGCGTCCCAGTTCGTGTCGGCGTATGTGGGCGCCAGCGCGTGGCACGCCGCGATCGCCGCCTGGACGACGTACGGGTCGGGGCGGTCCGGCGTACGGCGCAGCGCCCGGCCGACCAGTTCGACGCCCTCCTTGATCGCCGAGGCGTCCCACCGGCGGCGATCCTGTTCCCTCAGGAGCAGCACGCGGCCCTCGTCGTCGACGCGGGCGTCGCGGCGCGCGTCCTGGAGCAGCAGCAGCGCCAGCAGGCCGAGCACGGTCGGCTCGTCGGGCATCAGCGCGGCGAGCAGACGGGCCAGCCGGACGGCCTCGGCGGTGAGCGCTCCGCGTACGAGGTCGGCGCCGGCGCCCGTGGCGTACCCCTCGTTGAAGATCAGGTAGACGGTGGCCGCGACGCCGGCGAGGCGTCCGGGCAGCTCTTCGGCGGACGGCACGCGGTACGGGATCCGCGCCTGGGCGATCTTCTGTTTCGCCCGGGTGAGCCGCTTGGCCATGGTCGCCTCGGGCACCATGAGGCCGCGGGCGACCTCCGCGGTGGACAGTCCCCCGAGCGTCCGCAGCGCGAGCGCGACCTGCGCCTCGACCGACAGCGCGGGGTGGCAGCAGGTGAAGACCAGCCGGAGCAGGTCGTCGTCGACGGCCTCGGCGGACTCGGGGCCGGGCTCGGCGAACATGACGGCCTCGGTCTCCTTCCCGGCGCGCCGCGCCTCCCGTCGGATGATGTCGATCGCGCGCCGCTTGGCGGTGACCAACAGCCACGCGCGCGGGTTGTCCGGCACGCCGTCGCGCGGCCAGGTCTCCAGGGCACGGACGACGGCGTCCTGCGCGGCGTCCTGGGCCAGATCGACGTCGCCGGTGACGCGCACGAGAGTGGCCAGCACGCGGGTCCCCTCGTCGCGTACCAGCCGGGCGAGCGCGTCACCGGCCTCGGCCATCGGCCGGTCAGAACTCGATGATCGGGCGCACCTCGACCGCGCCGTCCCAGGCGGCCGGGAGCCGTGCGGCATAGCCGACGGCTTCGTCGAGGTCGGCGCATTCGAACAGGTAGAAACCGGTCAGGGCCTCTTTCGTCTCGGCGTAGGGCCCGTCGCTGGTGATGACGTCCCCGCCCTTGCCGCCCGTGACCCGTACGGTGGTCGCGGTGGCGGTCGGGTAGAGGGCGTGGCCGCCCCTGATCACCGCGGCGGCGGCCTCCCCGAACTCCCAGTAGTCCTTCATCTCCTCGGACTGCTCCGGGCTCGACCAGTCGACGTCGCGGGTGTAGGTGAGGGCGATGTACTTGGGCATGGTCTCTCCCTTGGCCGGGCCGGCGCCGTATCGCCGGCTTCACGATAGGGACGAACGGCCGCCCGCGATTCTGGACATCCGGGGACGGATTTTCTTCGTTCACCGGCCCGGATGGGCGAACGGGGTCGTCGTCGCGAGCTCGGTGAAGCCCAGGCGGCGCAGGATCGGGCGGCTGGCGGGCATCGCGTCCACCTGGAGGTAGCGGTATCCCGCCTGCCTCGCGAGCGCGGCGCGGTGCGCCACCAGGGAACGGAACACGCCCCGGCCGCGCCAGGCGGGCAGCGTGCCGCCGCCCCACAGCCCCGCGAACTCCGTACCAGGGTAGAACTCCACACGCGCGGCCGAGACCGGTGCCTCACCGGCCCAGGCGATCACGGCCGCCGCCGTACCGTCCGCCAGCGCCGCCGCGAGGGGGCCGCTCGCGTGGTGGCCGCCGAAGACCTCGTCGTGCACCGCGACCAGGGCGTCGAGGTCGTGCCGGTCGCGGACGGCGCGCAGCTCGACGCCGGCCGGCGGGCGTACGGCGAGGTCCAGCTCGGCGATCGTCCCGACGAGCAGCGTCTCGTCCTCGCCCGGGGTCAGGCCCGCGGCGACCAGGCGTTCTCGCAGGTCATCCGGCTGATCGTAGGAGTAGTGCTTCCACTCCCAGGGCCGGCCGATTTCGGCGAACCGCCGGATCTGTGCCTGGATCGCGGCGTCGGCGTTCGCGGAGGTGAGGGCGGTCCACTCGACGCCGTTCCAGCCGCCGCCCGCCGACACCGTACGGACGACGTCGCCGTCATCCTCCACGTGCCCGTCGTCGGCGCGCGGCCGGCGTCGTACCTGCTCGTCGAACGCGGCCAGCACCGCTGCGGCATCCATGCGGCCCACCCGACCAGCCACGCGACCGGGCGGCAAACGAATTTCACCGGATCGGGAACGGGATGCCGTGCTCGCTCTTCGGGCGCGGGCCGAAGACGCGGCGCTCGCTCTCCTCGATCCGCACGTCGTTGATGCTGGCCTCCCGGCGGTGCATCAGGCCGTTCTCGCTGAACTCCCACAGCTCGTTGCCGTAGCTGCGCCACCACTGGCCGTCGGCGTCGTGGCACTCGTACTGGAACCGCACCGCGATCCGGTTGCCGTCGAACGCCCACAACTCCTTGCGCAGCGCGTAGTCCAGCTCGCGCCGCCACTTCCCGGTGAGGAACTCCTCGATCGCCTCGCGCCCCTCCAGGAAGGTGCCGCGGTTCCGCCAGACCGAGTCCTCGGTGTAGGCGAGCGCCACCGTGGCCGGGTCCCGGGTGTTCCAGGCGTCCTCGGCGGCCTGCACCTTCTGCGCCGCGGACTGCTTGGTGAACGGCGGGAACGGGGGACGGCTGCTGTCCATCTGAACCTCCGAGGAACGCGGCGGGCCGCCCGGACGGCCGGTCCGTTCGGTACGACGCCAGCCCGGCACCTACCAGCATCCCAACGCGCCGCGAGAGGGCGGCGTGAGGGTGGCCCGTACGCCGGCCGCGGAGGCTCCCTCGACCGCGCCGGAGGCGAGATCGCTCTCGCGAGGGAGATGGAAAATCGCCTGCGTCGGCGATGTCCGGATGATGCGCCGCGGCGAGGCTGGTCGGCATGAACGCACGCCTTGCCTTCCCCACCGCTCCGGTCCTCGTCACCGCGTACGGGCTGATCCGGCTGGCGGACGGGCTGGACGGAGAACGGGGTCCCGGACCGGCCTGGACCGCCGGGCACCTCGCCTTCCTCGGCGCGATGGTGCTGTTCGTGCCCGTGCTGCTCGTCCTGCGGCGGCTCGCCGGCGGCGGACGCCTCGCCACGGCCATCGCCGCGGTCGGCCTGGCCGGCGCGGGCCTGTCCATGGCGCAGATCACCATCGACGTCGTCGTCGGCCTGCGGGCGGCCGACCACGCCGCGATGGGACCGATGTTCGACCGGGTCGGCGAGGTGCCGGGGGTCACCCTGGCTGTGTACGACGCCGGTCCGTCGCTGTTCTACGTCGGTCTGCTGGCCGCGGCCGTCCACCTGGCGGCGCGGCGGGCCGCTCCGGTGTGGGTGCCGTTCGCGATCCTGCTGGCGAGCCTGGCCTCGGCCGTGAACCTGGACCTGCTGCCCGCGGCCGGGCTGTTGATGCTCTCGGCGTTCGCGCCGCTCATCCGTCCCGCGTCGGCCGCCGTCCCGCGTGAGGCCGGGCCCCGGCATCCCCGGCACGCCAGGGGACGGCGGCCTGAGAGCGGCGTGAGCATGGCCCGTAGGCCGCCGTCCGCCGGTGGATGACGGCTGGAGCAGGCGGGCGCGCCCCACGTGATCGCCGTGGATGGCGGGCGGTGCGTTTGATGGGAATTGCGGCACTTGCATAGTTTGTGGCAAAAGTGCTTAATGTCGGTATTGTCATTTCCCTCGGGGTGTGGAGACGGTCCTGCGGAAGACGGCCTGCCGCGGCGGGATGCCTTAGACGCTCGGTGCGGCCCGTTGGTTGGAGAACCGCGGAGTTTGTGTAGTTTGCCACTCCGCGGTGGACGGAATGGCCACCATGAACCGTCTCCATTGCTCGCCGCCACCGCCATCGCATGTGGTAGTTATATGACTACTCCTGCGAGAATGTGCTCTCGCAAGGTTCATCGCACTCATCTTCCGCTGTCGCGATCTCTTGGAGTTTTTGTGGGCAATCGCTCTACGCGTGCCCGCGTGGGGTGTATGGCGACGCCGTACGCCTCGCGTGGTGTGCGTGGTCTTACCGTGGGTGCCGCACTTGCTGCGGCCACTACGGTGCTTGTCACGGGTTGCGGAGGGAAGAGTCCGGATCACTCGGCGAGCTCGTCCAGCCCGCCGGACTTGGGAAAGCTGACCCAAGCGACGACATTCACGACGTTGAAGGCCGTGTCCAAGGACACCGATCCCACTGCGACGAGCGACGGCACGGTCGTGCATCCGCTCAAGTCACTGCCGATCTCGGCGACCGCAGGTGGCACGCCCGTGGCCGTACTGCCCAGCAAGGAGCTGGGCGGCCCCACCTGGGTTCCGGTGGTCGAGAGTAAGCCGGGCTGGCAGCGGATCCTGCTCCCCAGCCGCCCCAACGGTTCGACGGGATGGATCCCCACCGGCGCAGGCAACGTGCGGACCGCGCACAGCTCGTACGTACTGCGGGTCGATACGTCGACGCGCAAGCTGACCCTGTCCAAGTCCGGAAGCACGATCGGTACGTGGACGGTGGCGGTGGGCGCACCCAAAACGCCGACACCGGTGGGGCGCACGTTCTTGCTCGCCCTGATCGCGCCGACCAAGCCCACCTACAGTCCGCTGATCCTTCCGGTGGGCGCACACTCCGACACGCTCGACTCCTACGGAGGCGGGCCAGGGACCGTGGCGTTCCACGGTTGGCCGTCGAAGTCGGTATTCGGTCAAGCGGTCACCCACGGATGCGTGCGGGTGCCCGCCGACGCGTTGAAGCGGCTGTCCAAGCTCCCGCTTGGAACTCCCGTTCTCGTCACGAACTAATCCCCTCGAGGGACGGAATACGCGTCCCGCTGTCATTCCCCTGACTTCCCGATTTGGGAAGTCTTCCCATTCATGGAGACACAGTGCGCAAGCATTTCATCAGGTACGCGGCCGTCGCCGGCGCGCTCGCCGCTCCTCTGGCCGCGGCGGCAACCCCCGCCTCCGCGACCACTGCCGGCGGCAGCTCGGCGTTCGGGCTGTCGGCCACCGGTCTGCTGAGCATCCCGCAGACCCCAGCGGTCTCCTCGGCGTCCGCGCCACACGACAAGAGCCTGGCCAAGCTGCCCGACAACCGGCTGGTCCAGCTCTCCGTACTGCGCGCCCGCGCGATGGGGAACCGCTCGGAGGCCAGCGTCGTGGACCTCAGGATCGCACAGGCCGCGATCTTGAAGACCGCGGTGCTGTCCGCCAAGGTGATCACCTCCAAGTGCGTGGCCGGCACCGGCTCCTCAAAGCTGGTCGACGTCAAACTCGCGGGCCGCAGCATCAAGGTCGGTGCGTCGCCGAACAGCACTGTCACCGTTCCAGTGCAGGGCGTCGGTGGCGTGCAGGTGACCATCAACAAGCAGGTTCACAACCCCAACGGAAGCCTGACCGTCACCGGCCTTGAGCTGGCGGTACAGGCCCTGGGCAAGTCACAGGTCATCGACATCGCCTCCGCGACCTGCGCCCCACGCGGCAAGACCCCACCGGCTACGCCGCCCTCCCAGCCGAGCGACCCGGGTAACCCGGGCACCCCGCAGAGCCCGCCTGCCGAGGCTCCCACGCCCACTCCGGTCAACAGCGATCTGCCGGTGACCGGCTGACCTGTCCAACGCTGAGCATCGCCGAGAGGGCCTGATCACCCCCTGACACGAGCTCGTGAAACTCGGCCCCGTACCTTCCCGGGAGGGTACGGGGCCGACGGTGTTCCAGCGTGCAGGGGACGGCGGCCTGAGAGCGGCGTGAGCATGGCCCGTAGGCGGCCGTCCGCCGGTGGATGACGGCTGAAGTAGGCGGGCGTGGCCCCGATCAGGCGTTGAGCTTCACCCGGACCGCGCTGCCGTACGTGGGCCGGGTGCCGGAGGGGACGAACCCGTCGTCCTGCCAGACGTACGTGACGTTGACCGGAGCCAGCGAGGGGCAGCACGCGGGGTCGTTCGCGGCGTAGTGCACGTAGGTGACGGTGAAGTACCCGTTCGCCCCGGTGACCTTCCTGATGGACATGGACTCCGTCTCGGCGTCCCACCCGATGAAGCGGCTGCCCTGCCAGAAGAAGACGAGCTGGCCGTGGCCGTCGGCGGTCGGGGTCCGCTGCCCGATCACGGCCGTGAGGGTGCCGCCGTTCCGGTCCGACGCGGTCACCGGCGAGCCGACCGGCGCGAAGTGCGTCGTCGGGTCCGCCACCTCGACCGTACGGGTCATGGCGCTCTGGATGGTCGCCTGGTCGGGAGCGCCGGACGCGGGCGTGGAGCCGGGCGTGCCCGGAAGCGTGGCCACCGCGTTCGGTGAAGCCGGAGTCGCCGTCGGCGAGGCCGACGACGCGCCCGACGCCGTGTCGGACGACTTGCAACCCGTGAGCGCCATGCCGGCGATCAGCGCGGTCGTCATCGGCACGAACGTCCGCCGCCGGAGGAGCGCACCGGCCCGGTCTGCTGCAAACAAGCCTGTTACCTCGTCTCTGCACGCGCCGTCCGACGGCGTCTACTTCCAGCAGCGGAATGATCGCAGGCTGTGTCCGTGCTGTGACGACATTTCAAGAAAAGACGATCTATGGCCGGGCTCGTCGTGCGCAGGCGTCGGACGCAGGCGTCGACGGCCGACCGAGCACCACCGCACCGCGTCCGAGCCGAACCTCCGGCGGCGGTAGGTTCGGGGAGTGGCAGAGGGGGCAGGCGGCCCGGCGGGTGGCGGAGACCTTGAGATTCAGCGGCTCCGTCGCCTGTTCCGGTTCTTCGCGGCCACGCAGTGCCGTGGCCGCTCCCCGGTGTACGAGGCGCTGAGCGAGGGCGTCGCCGGCGACGACGAACTGCTGGACCTGCTCATGTCCGCGCCCGGCGAGCAGCGGCGGCCCAGCCTGCTGTTCGCGGCCGTGAACCTGCTCCTGGCGTCCAATCCCGGCTCGGCGCTGGCCGGTTACTACCCGATCCACGGCGGCCGGCGGCCGGTCGACGGCCGGCTCATGCCGGCCTTCGCCGCGTTCTGCGCCGAGCACCGCGCCGAGCTCGACCGGCTCCTGCGGACCAGGTCCACCCAGACCAACGAGATCCGCCGCTGCGTGGCTCTTCGCCTCGGCCTCGACTACGTTCATCGGCGCTGGCCGGGCCCGGTCGCCCTGGTCGAGGCGGGCGCCAGCGCGGGCCTGAATCTCCTTCTGGACCGCTACCGCTACCGCATCGGCGGCCAGAAGGTTTCCCCCGAGGACGCCGCGCCGGTGACGATCACCTGTGAGGTACGGGGCGGCATCCCCGCAGAGGGGATCCTCGGCCCGGTCCCGGAGATCACCCGCCGGCGGGGGATCGACCAGCACCCGGTCAACGTGGCCGATCCCGGAGCCCGGGCCTGGCTGGAAGCGTTCATCTGGCCCGAACAGGTCGGTGACCTCGCCGTCCTGCGAGGTGCCATCGACCTGGCCGTCTCGGCCGCGACCGTGACCGTCGCGCCCGGCGACGCGACCACCGACACCGCCCGGCTACTCGAAGAACTGCCGGGGAACGAGCCCATCGTCGTCTTCACCGCGTCCCTGCTCAGCTACCTCACGCCGGACGCGAGGAGCGCCTTCGCCGCCCAACTCCGGCAAGCCGCCGCACACCGCCCGGTGGCGTGGGTCTTCGCGGAAGCCCCCGGCCTCGTCTCGACCACCGACCACCTGATCGCACCGGACGGCCCTCTGGCCCGGCGCAACTCCCTCTACCTGGTCGGAGCCAGCCTGCGCGACTCCGACCGCCGCGACGACGCCCTGCTCGCCCTCGCCGATCCCTACCTACGCTGGCTCGCCCTGGCCCGTGAGAAGACCGACGACTTCCAGTGGCTACCGACGAACGCAACCGCATCGTGCCTGGTCGAGTTGGCGGAGGATGCGAACTCGCGAGGGGTTGCCCCCAAGACGCTTCACAAGTCTGCTGATCTACGTTCGCATTAGGTCGGAGTTCTCCGAGACCTGGGCCATGAGCACTTCGACGTACTGATCGAACGCTGGCGAATGAGACCCTGATGGACGTGCGGTGTTGTCAGTCCCCGTCGAGCGGTGGGTTCGGCATCCAGCGATCGCGTCGACGTGGGTATCGCCCCCATAGCCTGCTAGCTCGTTTGTGGGCTGCCCTGCGGTCGGAGACCCTCATGGCGGACGCGAGGCGTTCCCAGCTGATCCCTAGCCTGCGGGCGCAGTCCAGCAGGTCTGCTTCTAGCTCGTCAACATGAGTGCGTAGGAGATAAAGGGCAGCGATACCTGCGATAACCTCGTTCGCCGTTAGTTCGTCATCAACGTCTCTGGGCTCGTGTCCCTCAGCCAGGCGTTGAGCACGGCCAGCGACGTTTGCGCCGATTCGAAGGTATCTGTCAGCGTCGCGGCCGTTCGGATACTCGGTCTTCCAGCTCCGGTCCCCCAAGAGCCTGACGTCCGCCCATGGCCCGGCTTCATCAGAGTCGTGTACGCGTCGCAGCAGTGGGCTCAGCATGTCGTCATGATGGCGACATTCTTGTCGCCGCTGCAACGACGGCGGCGATATGTACCTACTTGCCGGGTTTTTCCCTGCAGGAAATGCGACAGTATGTTGGACGATCGTCTACCTGAGTGTAAAAAGTTACAACTGTCGGCTGAACGAGTTACCAGAAGGCATGCGGTATACGTCCGGTTGGTGGTCTACCGTAAGTGCATGGCTCAAGACCGTTCCCGCTTCTACGTTTACGTAGACGAGGCGGGAGACCGCGGATGGGGCAGAGCTGCCTCTCCTGTCTTCGTGCTCTCGGCCGTGATAGTTAAGGCCGTGCAAGATACGGCATTGCGGGCTGCGCTAAATAGTATCAACGTCGGACTCGAACGTCCGCCGACTCGTGAGCTGCACTGGGCCGAGAACCTTCGGCCGCATGCGACACGCAAGCACGTGGCACGGCAAATTGCTAGCTTGCCGCTGGTCTTGGCCAACGTCGTAGTCTGCAAGGATTCCCTAGTTAAAAGCGGAACCGCCCTCGATGACCCGGCGCGGACCTACCACTACGCAGTGCGGCGTCTGCTGGAGCGGGTGTCGTGGGCGGTCGACCGCAAGGACGGATGCGCCGACCTCAGATTTGCCCATGTCAGGCGGTTCAAGTACGACCCACTCTTTAAGTACCTTGAGTACCTTCGCGCAGATCCTGAGTGCAGGATCGCGTGGGCCGCACTCAAGAATGGGACCCGTCCGAAGATCGAGCAGCCAAGCCAGATCCGCGGCCTTCAGGTAGCCGACGCGGTGGCTGGCGCTGTGTACGCTGCCGTCCGGCCAGACCAGCACGGCGATGTCGAACCCGGTTACCTACGTGCCATCGCCCCACGGCTCTGGCGCGGTCCTAGCAACAACCTCCACAAGTACGGTCTGCACTTTATCCAGGGAAGGCAGCATGACTGCCGCGCCCATCATTCCTGGTTCGCCGAGCTTCAACGTACGTCTGGACTCAGATACTGAAGGCCCTCAGCGAGGGCCAGGCCGACAACTGCCACCTTAACGATGGGTGTCACGCTCAGCGCGACTGCCGGTAGTTCCTGCGCCCCTGCTGAGGGCCTTCGGGTTACACAGTACCTGGCTGTGGCGGTAAAACAACCCCTGATCTAATAAAGCTATCGTTAATGAGGAACATCACTTTGGTGTCCCCCTCGTCCTCGGAGCTAGTCTCACGGCACGTAGCGCTCATCCAGCATGCTGGCGAAGGTGTCGCCGTCACGGTAGGCGAGAGCAACGTTCACCGAGGTCGGCGAGACGTACGAATCATCGTCCGGAGGCTCTAGGGGCAGCACTGCGAGCCTCGGGCCAGCAAGGGCTTACGTGTCTGGAGTAATCGAGGAGCTGACCGACGGCCATACGGATCGCCACGCTAGAGCCACTGCTCTTGGCCTCATAGAGTACTTGCGCAGTGACTTGTAAAGATCTTTTAGCCGGGTGGCGTGTGCGCTTGAGCTTAAGCAGGCAGCGTATGACCTGGTGATCCCGTCTTTCCGGGGACACCCAAACATCCAGCAGTAGTCGTCGTGCAGTTGCGTTTCGCGGCGTCCAGCCGTGGTCCGCGGGCATCCCAGAGCGACTGCTCGACACCGTGATGCTGCTCGCTGGCTCAACCGTGGCGCTCACGGTGAAGTCGGCTGGAATGACGATAGCTTGATCTTGTCTCCTGGCGTGTGCCTCATCGTCGGCCTACCGCTCGTATGATCCGTCGAGCTGCCGCCGAAACACGAGGGTTCGACGCACGACACCAGCTGCCTTTGGCGCCTGCCGCACCGCATAGGACTTGCGATCCCTCCGCACGTCAATTTGAAGAGGGCAGCGTGCAACCAAATGATGACCACGATCTGCAGGTAACTTAGCCTCCTTACGTATACGTGTGTCAGCTGGCCTCCGGGCACCGGCAGCGCCGCCGATACAGTGCGGTTTCCGAATGCACCAGAAAAAGCAGAATGCCGAACGGGAGACCGCCCGCCAGCTCTGGCGTGGTGAGGGATGGTTGTTCGCCCTCGAATTAGCCATCGTGCCTACCCCACTGGTCGGCGATCAACATTGCCTTCTCGCTGGGCATCGGGATCACGTTCTGTACGACGGTCAGTGCGGCGGTCGGTGTGCCGGCCGGATCAATTTATGAAAGTTTCTCATGCGCAATCGAGGTTTCGGGCATGGTCGGCCGGTCCTTCCTCCTGCTGCTTCGGACGGCGGTTGAATCGATGAGCGCTGCCCGGTGACAAGCGGTTGTCTATCAGGTACCGGTGCGTCGCGGCGATCGATCCACCCTGGGTGGCCGCACGGCACTGAGCTGCGACCTGCGCCCCTGCCGTGCGGCACCGGCGGCTTAGCGCATTCCGGCCCGGCGGAGGCGGTCATGGGCTTCGTCCTGGGTCAGGCAGGTCACCGGCCGTCCGGCGGCGTGCTCGGTCTTGGCGTCGTACGCTCTCGTCCAGACGCCTGCGGCCCAGCAGCGCTGTAGCTCGCCGGGGCTGAAGGGCCGTCCGCGGGCGATGGCGTAGGCGTCCAGGAACTCGCGGGTCTCGGTCACGGTGGCGAGCGCCGGGTAGAGGAAGATGGCCGCGGCCAGTCCGGCGATGATCGCTTCGCTGTCGGCGATCAGGCTGTCCCAGTCGTAGGCCACCAGCAGCCGGTTGCCGTGCCAGCGCAGGTTGTCCGTTATCCAGTCGCCGTGCCCGATCACGGCCTGGCCCTGGTCTTCCCGCAGCTTCTCCCGGGCGGCCTGGCCCGCCGCGTCGATCCAACCCGGCCCATCCACCTGGTTCAGATCCACGTCCAGGTCCTCGGGCCAGGGCCACAGCCCGCCCTGGTCGTGGTTCCATGCCGCCCACGGCGGCGCGGGCGCTAGCGAGGGCATCTGCTCGGGTCGGGGAGCCAGGCGCACCAGCCGCGCGAGCGCGGCGGCGAAGGGCTGAGCGGTGCGGCCGGAGCCGGGCAGCACGGCCCCGCCCGGGATGTGGCTCTCGGCGCTGGCTTCATACTCACCGAGCGGCGCCGGGCCGGCCAGCGGCTGCGGACAGGGATACCCGGAATCGAACAGGCGGCGCTGCACCTCGGCGCACGCAGTGAGCCGCGGCGCGGCTGGGCGAACCCGCACCACGACCTCACGCCCGTCGGCCAGCCGTGTTCCGATCACGCAGGTGAGGTGACCCGTCCGGAACAACTCGCTCTCCGCCGGACTGCCCAGATGCAGCTCGCACCACATGGCCAGACTCGCCGCATCGACCACAGGCAGTTCGAATGCCATCCGGCCATTCTCATCGAACCGTCGCACCACGGGGACCCGATGCGCCCAAGTTCTCGCTCTCCTCGCCCGCCTCGATGGCGGCGTAGCGGCGCCGTTGGAGCTCATCGCGTTCCGCGTCCGGGATCGTCATCGACAGGCGAGCACGGCGGCGAGCGCATCCACGCGTGTGTCGCCGACGTCAGCGTGAAGATCCTGTCGATCGCTGCTGCCATCTTCTCCTTGGTCTTGACCATTGCTCATGGCCGAGTACCTCACCACCGAAGACCCCAACCCCGACAACACCGCCACCGCCGATGACCCGATCACCGAGGACGGCTACGACGACTTCACCTTCACCCAGCCCGATGCCGAGTTCGACCTGACGCCTGAGCAGGCGCGCGCGGCGCTGGCCCAGCAGATTCACCAGTGGGCCAAGGCCGGACGTGAGTCCTTCGGCAGCAAGGATCTCCAGCTGTTCCTGACCCGCATCGGCCGCAAACGCCAGTGTGCGCAAAAGGAGTACAAGCGCCTGATCGCCGAGGGCGTGATCAGCGGCTATGACGAGACCCTCGGCGGCTACCTCACTCCTGAACCGTCCCGAGGCCGCGTGAAAACCGAGGTCGCGTCGGTGGAGGTCGGGTCGGTCGCACCGCGTCTGGTGGCCGCGCTCGATCGGGTGTGGGCGGCGATCCGCCGGCGCCACCCGGAGGTGCTAGTACGAAACTGCCGCTCGTGCTCGCGACTTAATTGTCGTTGAGGAACCAATAGTGAGTGTACGATGTGCATTTGTCTTCAAACTGAGTGCCTCCGTTTTCTTCCCGGCAGATCTGTACGTAGTACTTCTTGCCTTCCTGGAGGTTCTCATCGCCCCCGTTCGACGCCTTGGCGTAGGAGCATTTCCCATCGTTGTACCAGTTGGTGAACCAGTACACTTGCTGGAGATTGTCGGTCGGACCTGTATACACGTACGCCTTGGCGTGGTACGCGTCGGACTTGGTGTCGCAGAGCTTGACTATGTCACCGTTTTCATGGACATACACGGTTCCCTCGTGAGGGGCGGAATCTGCGGAATACCAGGGGCCGTGCTCATAAGTGGCCGCTGATGCAGGAGCGGAGGGAAGCAGGAGCAGCCCCAACGCTGCCAGCGGAAGTGCCCGTTTCAGCACGGATTTGATCTTCATCTAGATTCCCATCATCTGCGAAGGAACAATCTCTCCATCGTGCCGGGGCCCTGTCCCAGGCTTGTGAGGGAGAATCCTGGGACAGGGTCGCGTGGTGGCCACAGGGAGCCGACCACGCAGACGTACAGTGCCGTGCCGCTCTGAGATGGCAACCAACCGCAGGTTCCTCAGCCCCGGAACAGATCAGGATCTGGCCCACATCTCGTGATGACCCTCTGTGGCAAGAGTCATCGCGCGAGGAGGACTCGTTTGCGGAGCAGGTCGAACTTGGCTCGCCCGTCGCATTGGCCATCGGCGTTGACGCCGGTGGCGATCAGGGTGTGCACCTTCACCGTGCGGCCGCCCTCGCGCACCTTCTGCGTCAAGGCGTCGATCCACACGAACGTATACGGGCCCTGATCGAGCGGCCGGTTACGGAAGTCGGCCACCATCTCGTCCAGCTCGCGGGCCATAACGCTGACTTGGGACTTGGACAGCTTGGTGACGCCCAGTTTGCTCGGCCGGCTTCTCCACCCGCCGTGTCGAGACGCCCAGCAGATAGGACGTGGCCACCACGCTGGCCATCGTCCGCAGCACATCCGGACTCGCCTCGGCCAGGGTCTGCTCGAACCACTCGCTCGTCACCGGCACATGTCACCTGCGGCCGCTTCGCTCTCCTTCGCCTGACTCGCATCTGGAAGGATCGCGGGGTGGCCGTCTCCGTGGACGTGAACAAGAACGCCGTCGCGTTGGCGAAACCGCCACGGATGGAGAAGAGGAGACGGAGGTAGAGCCGTACTCCCTGGAAGAGGTTCAGCGCCTGTTGCTCGAAGTCAACAAGCGTCGAAACAGCGCGCGTTGGATGCCGGCGCTGACGCTCGGTCTGCGGCAGGGCGAGACGCTCGGGCTGCGCGCTGGTCAGAGTCGGACTACGTGTTCACCAAGCCGCTGGGGGCCCGCTGAGCCCGAACACCGATTATCACGACTGGAAGCGGCTGTTCGAAGACATATGCGTCCGGGACGGTCGGCTTCACGATGCCCGGGACACGGCAGCCACTGTGCTCATGCTGCTCGGGGCCCCGGACCGCGTCATTGATCAGATCATGGGGTGAGAGCCGGGCACCTCCGCCCGTATGCGGGCGCGGTACCTCCATGTGCCGGATGCCATGCTCAAGGATATAGCCCGGAAGATCGCCGGTGCCATCTGGGGAACCTCGGGAACACCCTCTGTGGACAAAAACCAGGACAACGCGAACTGAGAAGCATGCGAAGGGTCCAGCCGATGACCAGCGGGACCCTTCGTTTTGCCTGCTCAGCGTGGCGGAGGATGCGAGATTCGAACTCGCGAGGGGTTGCCCCCAACACGCTTTCCAAGCGTGCGCCCTAGGCCACTAGGCGAATCCTCCGCGGAGAAGCCTACCGGGTTCGCGGCAGCGGCCGTACATCGATGACGGCCTCGATCGGCAGCGGGCCGTAGATGTGCGGGAAAACGCCGTCGCCGACCGCCTCGTCGCGTACGTCCAGGCCCTCCGGGTCGATCGTCAGGAGTACCAGGTCGTCCAGGTCCGCGTAGAACGCCCGCTGGACCGTACGGACCTGTTCCTCGTCCCGAGAGGCGTGGATGAAGCCGACCTCGGCGAGGGTCTGGCCGCGTGTCGAGATCTCGTACGGGCCGCCGGACGCGCGGGCGGCCTCCCAGTCGGCGCGTTCGGCGATGTGGAAGATCGTCATGCGTGGGTCTCCCGGGGATCGTTGGAACCGAGGAGAGCGTACGGGCCGAAGACGTCCTCGGGATGCCATAGACTCAGTCGAGACCCCTCGCATGGCGTCATCCTGTGAACCTCCCCAGGGCCGGAAGGCAGCAAGGATAAGCAGGCTCTGGCGGGTGTGCGGGGGGTCCTTTGCTTCTGACGAGGACGGACCCCCGATGAGTCTGGCTCTATACCGCAAGTATCGGCCAGCGACGTTCGCCGAGCTCAAGGGGCAGGAACACGTCGCCGAGCCGCTTCAGCAGGCGTTGCGCAACGGGCGCATCCATCACGCATACCTGTTCAGCGGGCCGCGCGGCTGTGGGAAGACCTCCAGCGCGCGGATTCTGGCGCGTTCGCTGAACTGTGAGCAGGGGCCGACGCCCGAGCCCTGTGGCACCTGTGAGTCCTGTATCGCGCTGGGTCCGTCCGGCGCCGGGCACATCGACGTGATCGAGATCGACGCGGCCTCCCACGGTGGTGTGGACGATGCCCGCGATCTGCGCGAACGCGCCTTCTTCGCCCCGGTGGCCGCGCGCTACAAGATCTACATCATCGACGAGGCGCACATGGTGACCCGCGAAGGGTTCAACGCGCTGCTGAAGCTCGTCGAGGAACCGCCGGCCCACCTGAAGTTCATCTTCGCGACGACCGAGCCGGAGAAGGTCATCGGGACGATCCGGTCCCGTACGCACCACTACCCGTTCCGCCTGATCCCGCCGGGCACGCTGCGCGAGCTGCTCGAGGAGATCCTCCAGAAGGAGAACGTCCCGTACGAGCCGGCCGCGATCCCGCTCGTCGTACGCGCCGGGGCCGGGTCCGCGCGGGACTCCGAGTCGATCCTGGACCAGTTGCTCGCGGGCGCCGGCGAAGAGGGCATCACGTACGCCCGCGCGGTCTCGCTGCTGGGGTACACCGACGCGACCCTGCTGGACGAGGTGGTGGACGCGATCGCCTCCCGCGACGGCGGGGCGGTGTTCGCCGCGATCGACCGGGTGATGGAGGGCGGGCAGGATCCGCGGAGGTTCGCGGCCGACCTGCTCGAACGCTTCCGCGACCTGGTGATCCTGTCGAACGTGCCCGACTCGGGGACGACCGGCCTGCTCGACGTGCCGCCGGACGAGCTGGAGCGCATGCAGGCGCAGGCGTCACGGCTCGGCCTCGCCGAGCTGACGCGCGCGGCGGACCTGCTGCACACGGGCCTGACGGAGATGCGCGGGGCGACGGCGCCGCGCCTGCTGCTCGAACTGATCTGCGCGCGCATCCTGCTGCCGGGAGCGTACGACGACGAGGCGTCGCTCCTGACCCGGCTCGACCGTCTGGAACGTCGCCTGGCGATCGGCGACGGCGCCCCGGCCGCGGACCTGCCCCCGATCCGCCGCCCCCAGCCTCCGCAGCCCGCCGACGAACGCCACGCCCCAGGCCGAACCCCCCGCACCGACCCAGCCGTGCGGGGAGAGGGCCAACCCCCGCCCGCCCAGGGGGGCGACCCCACTTCCATTGTCCAGCGCGGAGCCGGCGAGGGGGGAGGTGCGCGAGGGGCTGTGGATAACCCCGCGGCGGCCTCCGCGGCCTCCGTGACTTCCTCGGGCTCGTCTTCGGCGTCCTCGCCTGCGGCTTCGGGCGGCGGCCCAGCCGGCCCAGCCGGCCCAGCCGGCTCGGGCGGATCGCACGGCTCGAACGGCTCCGGCTCCTCGGGATCGGGTTCGGCTCCTGCGGCCTCGGCGTCTCCGGCCGGCTCGGCGTCTCCGGCCGGCTCGGCGTCTCCGGCAGGCTCGGGGCCGGAGGCTCCGGCGGGTCCCCCTTCGGTGGCTTCCGCGGCGGCCTCGTGGGGCTCGCCCAGCGCCTCCCCCGGGCAGCGGGCCACGGCGGGACGGGACGAAGGCCGTCCGGAGCGGTCCGGGCAGGCCGCCAGGGCCGGTGAGCGCGGAGGTTCCCGCGCGGCGGGCGACGACGGCTGGCCGGCGCCCACCCAGCCGGGCGGACAGCCGCAGCCACCTACGGCACCTACGGCACCCTCGGCCCCTCCGCAGCAAGGAGGGGTCGACGTCGGCGCCATTCGCCGCATGTGGGTCGACATTCTCGAGGCGGTCAAGCAGCGCAGCAAGGTCGCCTGGATCGTCCTCATGGAAGGCGTCGAGATCGCCTCGCTCGACGGTAACGTGCTCACCCTCGCGTTCGCCAACGAGGGGAAGCGTCGCGGGTTCACCACCGGCGGCAAGGACGCCGTGCTCCGTGACGCGCTCAAGGAGATCCTCGGCGTCGACTGGCGCATCGACGCGGTCCTCGACAACGGCGGTGGCGGGGGTCGTCAGGGGCCGCCGCAGCCGCCGCCCGACACCGGCGGAGGCTGGGGCTCCTCCGCCCCCCCGGCTCCCGCCTCCCCGCAACCACCCCGCGAGCAGCAACACCGGCAGCCCGAGCCTCCGCCGCCGGCGGCTCCCCCGGGCTTCGTGCCCCCGCCGCCGGGGCCGATGGACGAGGCCGACGAGGTCGATCCGGAAGGTGACGCCGACGCGGGCGCGGACAGCGCGCTGACCGGCATGGCGCTGATCGAGCAGGTACTCGGAGGAAAGGTCATTCAGGAGATCGACAACGCTTGACCTCCGGATGAAGCCCATTTGCCGCATCCGTAGGTCACTCTGATCCCGGCAGCTGCCGGGAGCAGGTCCCGCGTGTCGTACGCGGTCACCGGCACGGGAGATGCCCGGAATTTCGATCACGGGTGGGCGCGTACCGCATCGGCGGCGAACCCCGTAGTCTCGTGCCATCGGACGATCGAACGAGGAGACGCCGTGGAACCCGGAGGCGAGCCGAATATCCAGCAGATGCTGCAGCAGGCGCAGCGGATGCAGGAGCAGCTCATCAACTTGCAGCGTGAGCTCGCGGAGGCCGAGATCGAGGGCACTGCGGGAGGCGGGCTGGTCACGGCGACGGTGAACGGTCAGAACGAGCTGGTCAAGCTCGTCATCGACCCCGCCGCGATCGACCCGGGTGACCCGCAGGACACCGCTGAGACCGTCGCCGACCTGGTGGTCGCCGCGATCCACAACGCCGGCGAGGAGGCGCAGCGGCTCCAGGAGACCAAGATGGGGCCGCTGACCGAGGGATTGGGCAGCCTTGGAGGCGGTGTCGGAGGAGGGGGACTGCCCGGCGGGCTCGGCCTGCCCGGGCTCTGATGACACTGGTGCCCAGGCCCTGACGAACAGGCCCTGACGAACAGGCTTGCCGAACAGGCCCTGACGAACAGGAACAGCCCGACGAACGGGCTCTGGCGCACCGATCACCGAGCTCTGACGAGCCGGTGCCGCACACCCTACGATCTTCGCCCAGAACAACACCGACAGAAGGGAGGGAGCCGTGTACGAGGGGGTCGTTCAGAACCTCATCGACGAGCTGGGCAGGCTGCCCGGGGTCGGGCCGAAGAGCGCGCAGCGGATCGCCTTCCATCTGCTCGCGGCGGACCCCGCGGACGTCTCACGGCTGACCGAGGCGTTGCGGGAGGTCAAAGATAAAGTCAGGTTTTGTAAAGTCTGCGGTAATGTGGCTGAGGCAGAGGAATGCCGGATCTGCCGGGATGCTCGCCGTGACCTGCATGTGATCTGTGTGGTCGAGGAGCCGAAGGATGTCGTCGCGATCGAAAAGACGCGCGAGTTCCGTGGCCGCTATCACGTGCTCGGTGGTGCGATCAGCCCGATCGAAGGGGTCGGCCCCGACGATCTGCGGATCCGGGAGCTCATGCAGCGGCTCGCCGACGGAGAGGTGACCGAGCTCATTCTGGCCACCGACCCGAACCTCGAAGGTGAGGCGACCGCGACCTATCTCGCCCGGCTTGTGAAACCGATGGGTCTCACCGTCACGCGGCTCGCCAGCGGCCTGCCCGTGGGGGGCGACCTGGAATACGCCGACGAGGTCACACTCGGCCGTGCGTTCGAAGGACGGAGGCTGCTCGATGTCTGAGAACAGCTGGACCACGCTCGCCGATCGAGTGGCGAAGCATGTCGACACCTACCTGGCCGGGCTCGAGGCCGTGGCCAAGGGCGAGGCCGGCGAGCACGCCGTGCCCTACCTGCTGCTGGAGGTCTCGCAGATCGCGATGGCCGGGGCGCGCCTCGGCGCCAGCACCGACGTGATCCTCCCGGACAACTGGGAGCCGGACGTCGGCGAGGACCCCGATCTGGACGCCGTACGGCAGGGGCTGGCCGAGCGTCTCACGCAGGTCGACGACTACATGGAGGTCTTCGACCCGTACAAGGACACCGAGGCGACGCCGTACCGGCTCTCCGACGATCTCGTCGACGTCGCCAGCGACCTGGTGCACGGCCGCCGGCACTACGAGGCCGACCGCAAGCTCGAGGCGCTGTGGTGGTGGCAGTACAGCTACTTCAACCACTGGGGCAACCATGCCGGGGCGGCGCTGCGTGCCCTTTACGCGGTTTCGGCGAGTGCGCGCCTGGACGTCATGGAGGAACAGGTCGCGGGTTGACGAAAGGTTTCCCGCGGCTCGCCGAGAAAGACGCAAATCTCGCATAGCGGGATATCGTTTCGCGGTGCAGGCCCCTGACCTCGGTAGACTCGGCGCGTCAAACTACGCCTGAACCGAGGAGTGCACACGCGTGGCTCTAGTCGTGCAGAAGTACGGTGGCTCCTCCGTCGCGGACGCGGAAAGCATCAAGCGCGTCGCCCAGCGCATCGCCAACACCAAACGCGACGGACATGACGTCGCCGTCGTGGTGTCCGCGATGGGGGACACGACGGACGAGCTGATCGATCTGGCCAACCAGGTCAGCCCCCTGCCGCCGGCACGTGAACTCGACATGCTGCTCACCTCGGGAGAGCGCATCTCGATGGCGTTGCTCGCGATGGCCATCGCCAACCTCGGTCACGAGGCGCGGTCGTTCACCGGCTCCCAGGCCGGCGTCATCACCGATGGCAGCCACGGCAAGGCCCGGATCATCGACGTCACGCCCGGCCGCATCCGCGGGGCCCTCGACGACGGACTGATCGCGATCGTGGCCGGCTTCCAGGGAGTGTCCCAGAACTCCAAGGACGTCACGACGCTCGGCCGCGGCGGTTCGGACACCACGGCGGTCGCGCTCGCCGCCGCGCTCGGCGCCGACGTCTGTGAGATCTACACCGACGTGGACGGCATCTTCACCGCCGACCCCCGCATCGTTCCGGCCGCCCGGCGCATCCCCGATATCTCTTACGAGGAGATGATGGAGATGGCGGCCTGTGGCGCCAAGATCCTGCACCTGCGCTGTGTGGAGTACGCCCGGCGCTACGCCATGCCCATCCACGTGCGGTCGTCGTTCAGCAACAAGACCGGCACCTGGGTCAAGTCCAGCATCGAGGGAAACGCGATGGAACAAGCGATCATCTCCGGCGTCGCCCACGACCGGAGCGAAGCCAAGATCACGGTCGTCGGCGTGCCCGACAAGGTGGGCGAGGCGGCCACGATCTTCCAGACGCTCGCCGACGCCGAGATCAACATCGACATGATCGTGCAGAACATCTCGGCCGCCGCGACGAGCCGTACGGACATCTCCTTCACCCTCCCGCGCACGGACGGGCAGACGGCGATGGCCGCCCTCAACAAGATCAAGGAACGCATCGGGTTCGACTCGCTGCGGTACGACGACCAGATCGGCAAGGTCTCGCTGATCGGCGCCGGCATGCGTTCCCACCCCGGCGTGACCGCCAAGTTCTTCGGCTCCATCGCCGACACCGGCGTCAACATCGAGATGATCTCCACCTCCGAGATCCGGATCTCGGTGGTGGTCGACCAGGACGACGTCGACGCCGCCGTCACCGCCGCGCACCGCGCCTTCGACCTCGACTCCGACCAGGTCGAGGCCGTCGTCTACGGAGGGACCGGCCGATGACCGAGCGCAAGCCCACTCTCGCCCTCGTCGGCGCCACCGGCGCCGTCGGCACCGTCATGCGCGAGATCGTCTCGTCCCGCGAGGACGTCTACGGCGAGATCCGTCTCGTCGCCTCCGCCCGCTCGGCCGGCCGCCGCCTGCCCGTACGCGGCGAGGAGCTCGTCGTCCAGGAGCTGACCCCGGAGGTCTTCGACGGCGTCGACATCGCGATGTTCGACGTGCCCGACGAGGTCTCCAAGACCTGGGTGCCGATCGCGGCCGAGCGCGGTGCGGTCGTCGTGGACAAGTCAGGCGCGTTCCGGATGGAGCCGGACGTCCCGCTCGTCGTGCCCGAGGTCAACCCCGAGGCCGTACGCGAGCGGCCGCGTGGCATCATCTCCACGCCCAACTGCACGACGCTGTCGATGATGGCCGCGATGGGCGCGCTGCACGCCGAGTACGGCCTGAGCGCCCTCGTCGTCGCCTCGTACCAGGCGGTCTCCGGTGCGGGCGTGGCCGGCACCGAGCGGCTGTACGCCGAGATCGAGGCCGTCGCCGGCGACCGTACGCTCGGCCAGACCGCCGGTGACGTGCGCAAGGCGATCGAGGACAAGCTCGGCGACGCCGAGTCGCCGTTCCCGGCGCCGATGGCCCTCAACGTCGTGCCGTGGGCGGGCTCGCTCAAGGACGACGGCTGGGCGTCGGAGGAGCTCAAGCTCCGCAACGAGTCCCGCAAGATCCTCGGCATCCCCGGCCTGAAGGTCTCCTCCACCTGCGTACGGGTGCCGGTGATCACGACGCACTCACTGGCCGTGCACGCGACGTTCGAGCGTCCGGTCGACGTCGCGGGCGCGCGGGCGATCCTCGAGGCCGCCCCGACCGTGGTGGTCATGGACGACCCGGCGAACTCCGTGTACCCGACCCCGGCGGACGTCGTCGGCACCGACCCGACGTACGTCGGGCGGATCCGGCAGGCGATCGACTTCCCGAACACCCTCGACCTGTTCGTGTGCGGCGACAACCTGCGCAAGGGCGCGGCCCTGAACGCCGCGGAGATCGCCGAACTGGTCGCGGCCGAGTTCACCGGCTGACTTTCGCCAGCCGAGTAGCTGTGGGATGGAGGCCCGGGCGCCGCCCGGGCCTCCGTGTTTCACGAGAAACATTGATCACTTGACTTCTTCCCCCAGCTGAGCAGTGGGGATTCGACCCTCGCGGGTTGAGTTTTCTGCTTCACCGTCGAGTGCCGACCCGAACAACGGCGAGGAGGCCGACCCGCTGTCGGCGCCGACAGCGGGTAGGCCTCCTTTCGCCCTCCTCCGCAAGAGGCGTGATTGCTGCCCCACCTGAAGGCGGCGTCTTCCCGGAGGTATCACATGAACGTGACGTCCCAGTGTGACGGCTCACGAGCGAACAGGCTCCGGCCGGCCGTCCGGAACTGCGCCGCGCCGTCGCCGCGCCGGTGAATGCGGTGGTAGTGGTGGCGGACGAAGCGGTTGAGGCAGCGGCTGGGCAGAATGTCGAGCTTGTAGCCCGCGCCGTGGCTGTAGTGGCCGTGCGCGTGGCCCCTCTCGGTGCCGCCTGAGATCACCAGGCCGCAGCGGCTCGCCTCCTTCAGCCGGAGCACGCCGTCGAGTGTGGACGGTCGTAGCCCCTCGAACGAGGTGCAGTGCGGGTTCCTCCGGCGCGTGCAGTGCCCGGAGGAGACCCAGTGAAGTCCCGCCGCACGAAGCAGAGAGCCGGCCTCCTGCTGGTGCAGGGGTTCCGACGGTGTTTTCCGGTCGTGCGTCCATGCTTGGGCCGTACCGGCCGTTAAGGCGAAGAACGCCGTGGCGCAGCCGGTCATCACGGTCAGCCGTGTCGACATCCAACCTCCCTGTGCCGTCGCATGCGCCCAGCGGCAGCATCTGCCACGTGTCACGCGATCGCGTGGCAGGAGACGCGCCGTTTTGCGAAACGAGGTCGGAACCCTGGCTCGTTGTTGGCCTGCGCCGACTCGGTGCGTGAAGAGACGTACAGTGTCGCCTGTGGCCGTACCGACCAAGTCCGAGCAGACCCGGGATCTGATCGCCAAGACCGCTTTGCGGCTTTTTCGCGAGCGCGGTTACGAGGCCACGACGATGCGGGCCATCGCCACCGAGGCCGGCGTTTCAGTGGGAAACGCGTACTACTACTTCGCCTCCAAGGAAGAGCTGATCCAGCTCTACTTCGAGCACTCCCAGGAGGACCACACCGAGGCGTCCCGCGACGTCCTGGCCGGGGAGCGCGAGTTCCGGGCCCGGCTGCTCGGCGTGTTGCGCGCCCGCATCGACACGCTCCAGCCGTACAAGGAGTTCGCCGGCAAGTTCTTCAAGTACGCGGCCGAGCCCTCGAGCCCGCTGAGCCCGTTCAGCACCGAGTCCGGCCCGGTCCGCGAGGCGTCCATCACGCTCTACCGCGAGGTCGTGGAGGGCTCGACGCTGAAGACGGACGCCGAGATCCGGGCCGAACTCCCCGAGCTGCTGTGGCTCTACTCCATGGGCGTGGTCCTCTACTGGGTCTACGACAGCAGCCCGGACGCGGAGAACACCTATCGCCTGGTCGAACGCACCGTGCCGCTGATCGACCGGCTGGTCGGCATGGCCCGCCTGCCCGGCATGCGCGGCGTCGTCCGCGAGGCCCTGTCCACCTACCGCGACCTGCGCCGGTAAAAAGACCGTCCAGTCGCGGCCCGTTCGGTTGACCGGCTTCCCCAGAGGGGAACCAAGACACCGGACGACGCCGACGAGGCACCCGCGGTGTCGGGACGGCGCGGAAAACCAGGTGCGGCGGACCGTACGGTGCTGCGAGGGTGACCCGGATGGACCGCCAGACGATCTCCGCGCTCGCCCACGCCGACCACCCCATCGCCGCTCCGCTGGATCCCGCGTCCGTACGGGAGCTGATCGCGAAGGCGATCCGGCGTGGCGACGAGCGGCTCCTCGACCTCGGCTGCGGCGGTGCCGCGTGGCTGCTGAGCGCCCTCGCCGACCATCCCCGCGTACGGGCCGAGGGCGTCGACCTCTCCGCTCCGGCGCTCGCGCAGGCGGGAGAGGCCGCCACGGCCCTCGGCGTACGGGACCGGCTGGTCCTCCACCACGCCGACGCCACGGCGTACGCGCCGGCCGAGCCGTTCGACGTCGTGCTCAGCGTGGGGGCGACTCACGCGTTCGGCGGCCTGCTCCCCACGCTCGCGGCGGCGCGGCGGCACCTGGCGCCCGGCGGCCGGGTCATCGTCGGCGACGGCTTCTGGGAGCAACCGCCCGGCCCCGCCGCCGTCGAGATCTTCGGTGGGCTGGAGGACCTGCCGGCCACCGTGGACCGGGTCACCGGCGACGGCTGGGTCCCCGTGTACGGGCACATCAGCACACGTCAGGAGCTGGACGCCTACGAGTGGTCCTGGACCGGCTCGCTCTCCTCCTGGGCCCTCGACCACCCGGACGACCCCGACGCCGCCGAGGCGCTCGCGGTGGCGACCACGCACCGCGACGAATGGCTGCGCGCGTACCGCGGCACCTTCGGCTTCGTCTGCCTCGTCCTGCGCCTCGCCGCTCAGTGAGCGGCGATCGCGTCCAGCTCGCGGAGCGCGTCGGCGGGGAGGGTGATCTCGGCGGCGCCCACGTTCTCGCGAAGGTGGGTTCGGGAGGAGGTGCCGGGGATGAGAGTCATCGTCGGCGACCGCTGGAGCAGCCACGCCAGGGCGACCTGCTGCGTGGAGAAGCCGAGGTCGGCGGCCACCTTGTTCAGCGTGTCGGACTGCAGCGGTGAGAACCCGCCGAGCGGGAAGATCGCGACGTAGGCGATGTTCTCGCGCGCGGTGCGCTCGACCATGGCGTCGTCGTCGCGTTCGGCGAGGTTGTAGAGATTCTGGACCGCCACCACCGGCGCGATGCCCTGCGCCTCGGTGAGCTGTGCGTCGGAGGCGCAGCTGAGCGCCAGATGGCGGATGAGCCCCTCGGCGCGCAGCTCGGCGAGCGCGCCGAACTGCTCGGCGATCGAGTCGTCCGTCATGCCTCCGTGCGCGGTGCGCGTCTCCAGCCGCAGGTACACGACGTCGAGGACGTCGAGCCGCAGGTGGTCGAGGTTGTCGTGCACCTGGGCGACGAGGTCCTCGGGGTCCAGTGAGTGGATCCAGGAGCCGTCGTCCCCGCGCCGCGCCCCGACCTTCGTCGCGATGTGCAGGCCGGACGGGTACGGGTGCAGGGCCTCCCGGATCAGCTCGTTGGTGATGGTCGGGCCGTAGAAGTCGGCGGTGTCGATGTGCGTGACGCCGAGGTCCACGGCCTCCCGCAGCACCGCGACGGCCTCGTCGCGGTCGCGCGGTGGCCCGAACACCCCGGGCCCGGCGAGTTGCATGGCGCCGTATCCCAGGCGCGAGATGGTGAGGTTCTCGGCGAGCGTGAGCGTCCCGCCTGGAGCTGTGGTCACGTTGGCCTTCTCTCCGCATCGGTTAACTAACCGGTTACCTAATCCACTATGGGCAGAACTAACCATTTAGTCAATTGGCACTACTCTTGACCTTGTGAGCGCAGCCGAGACCAAGGACCGCATCCTGGACGCGGCGTTCGCGGAGTTCTCCGAGTACGGCGTCGCGGGAGCACGGGTCGACCGGATCGCGAAGAAGGCCCGGTGCAACAAGAACCTGATCTATGTCTACTTCGAGAACAAGGAGACGTTGTTCGGCGCGGTGCTCCAGCGCCACCTCTTCGACGCCTACGACGGTGTCCCGTTCGACCCCGACGACCTGCCGGGACTGGCGGGCCGGGTGTTCGACCGCGCCCGGTCCAACCCCGGCGTCTACCGGCTGCTGGCGTGGGCGACGCTCGAACGCACCACCGCCCTGCCGCCGACGCGCGAGCGCGAACACGACCGCAAGGTCGCGCTCCTGCGCGAGCGGCAGAAGGCGGGTGCCGTTCGCGACGACATCTCGCCGGTCCTCCTCTTGATGGCCGTGCTCGCGCTCGCCACCGCGTGGTCCCCGGACTTCCCCTTCGGGAGCACCGCGAACCCCTCCGCCGACCTGCCCGACGACGAGGTCCGCGACGCGGTCGTACGGATGGTCGCCGGCATCACCGGGCAGGAGAAGCAGGGGTAGATTCGGGCGCCGGCGGGTGCCTCACGTCACCGAACGCGGCGTGACGGCCTCTTGCCTCGTGGCCGCCTCCGCCGGTCGCCTCCCGCACTCAGGTCCGCGGCGTGCCGACGTTCAGCGCTGCGGGCTCAGTCCCGCCACCGTCAGCCGGAACAGCCGGTCCGCCGAGGCGGCCGGGTCCGGGTGGCGCTCCGTCGCGAGGACGATGCCGACGATCAGCGTGAGCAGGTCGGTCATGGTGACGGATCCGGCCACCGCGCCGTCCCGCATCGCACGGTGCAGGAGGGGATCCCCCGCCTCTTCCAGCGCCGCCGCGCAGGAGTTCCCCTGCACCGGGTCGGGCTCGGGCCCGTCGTAGGCCAGCGCCGCCGCCAGCCCCCGCGCGGAGGCGCAGTAGGCGACGACGTCGCCCAGCCACTCCAGCAGCGCGCTCCGGCTGTCGTCTCCGCCGGTGAGGTCCTGGGCGCGGGCCCGCAACGCCTCGATCCGTTTCCGTGACACCGCCGTCAGCAGCGCCTGCCGCGTGGGGAAGTGCCGGCGCACGGTCGCCGAGCCGACCCCCGCGACGCGGGCGATCTGCTCCAGGGAGGCGTCGGCGCCGTGGGCGGCGATCTCGTCCTCGGCCACGGCGAGGATGCGTGCGTAGTTGCGCCGCGCGTCCGCGCGCTGACGGTCGGGCATGTCATCTCCACGGTTGTTAAGTGGCGGACCCCGCCGTATCGTATCGCGAGTAAACGGCGGGGCCCGCCACTTATTCGCGAAGCACCCGAGGAGCACTCATGTCCACCGACTCCACGCCCGTCCTGGTCACCGGCGCCACCGGCCGGCAGGGTGGGGCCACCGCCCGCGCGCTGCGCGCGGCGGGTGTTCCCGTACGCGCCCTGGTGCGCGACCCCGGCACGGACGCGGCCAAGGCCGTCGAGGCGCTCGGCGCCGAACTGGTCACCGGCGATCTGCATGACCGCGACTCCGTGATCCGGGCCGCCAAAGGCGTCCGCGCCGTCTTCTCCGTGCAGATGCCCGCCATGACCGGGGACGCCGTCGACTTCGACGGAGAGATCGCCCAGGGCGTCAACCTCATCGAGGGCGCGAAGGCCGCCGGAGTGCCGCAGTTCGTGCACACGTCCGTCAGCGGCGCCGGACGGCAGACGGAGATCCCCGGCTGGGCCGAAGGCCGGTGGTCCGCGCTGGAACCCCCCTTGCGCGCGAAGACCGCGATTCAGGACCGGCTCCGCGAGGCCGGCTTCCCGCACTGGACGCTCCTCAAGCCGGCCTTCTTCATGGAGAACTTCCTGCCGTCCATGGCGTTCCTGTTCCCGCGTGGCATCGAGGGCGGCCTGGTCAGCCTCCTGAAGCCCGAGACCCGGCTGTCACTGGTGGCCACGGAGGACATCGGCCGGGCGGCCGCCGCGGCCATCGCCGCGCCGGAGCGGTTCGACCGGGTCGAGCTGGAACTGGCGAGCGACTACCTGTCGATGGCGGAGATCGCCGAGGTCCTCTCGCGCGTCCTGGGCACACGGCTGTCCGCCCCGGACATGACCGAGGAGGAGGCTTTCGCCGCCGGAATGCCGGCGATGGGCGTCTCGCACGCGTACATGAACGTGTCCGGCCAGCCGGCTCGCCCGGAGTACGCGAGGGCCCTCGGCATCCCGCTCACCGGCTTCGAGGAATGGGCGCGGACGCACATGCGGGCCACCGCCTGACCGGTCGCACCCGTGCGGAGACCGCCCGGACGCCGGACGGTCTCCGAGGCCGGACCATGCCGGCCGCCCGGCGCCTAGATCAGATCGAGGTGCTTGCGGGCGAAGTCGATGGTCGCGGCCATCTGGCGGATCCGCTCCTCGACCACGAGCGAGCCGTGGCCCGCGTCGTACCGGTAGACCTCGTGCTCCTTGCCCAGCTCCTTAAGCCGCGCCAGGTAGTTGTCGATCTGCCGGATCGGGCAGCGCGGGTCGTTCTCGCCCGCCATGACCAGCACCGGCGTGGTGACCCGGTCGGCGTACGTGATCGGCGACGAGGCGGCGTACCGCTCCGGCACCTCGGCCGGCGACCCCCCGAACAGCGACCGGTCGAACGCCTGCAGCGCCTCCATCTCGTCCTCGTACGCCGCGACGTAGTCCGCCACCGGCACGATGCCGATCGCGACCGACCAGTCGTCCGGCTGCACGCCGATGCCCAGCAGCGTGATGAAGCCGCCCCAGGAGCCGCCGGTCAGCACCAGCCGTGCCGGGTCGGCGAGATGCGTGGCGACCGCCCAGTCGCGCACCGCCTTGATGTCCTCCAGCTCCACCAGCCCCGGGCGGCCCTCGATCGCGTCGCGCCATTCGCTGCCGTAGCCACTGGAGCCGCGGTAGTTGACCCGGACGACGGCGAAGCCGTGGTCCACCCACGCCGCGGCGTCCGGGGAGAAGGAGTCGTCGTCGTAGGCCGCCGGGCCGCCGTGGACGTCGAACACGGTCGGGAACGGGCCGGGGCCCGCGGGCTTGGAGACCAGGGCGTGGATCTCGCCGCCCGGACCGGTGACCCAGGCGTCCTCGACCGTCACCGACGGCGGCGCGGGCTCGCCGGGCGGGGTCAGCACGACCGCGCCGGACGTCGAGCGGATCACCGGCGGGGACGCCGAGGAGGACCAGGAGAACTCCACCGTGCCGTCCGGGCGCGCGGTGGCCGAGCCGATCACGCCGCGCGGCGTGTCGATCTGCCGCAGGGTCCCCGTGGACAGGTCGTAGCGGTACAGCTCGTCGCGCGCGTGGTGGGAGCGGGAGACCAGCAGCGCCGACGCGTCCGGGTACCAGTCGGCGCCGACCTCGCCGGACAGGTCCAGCGCGATCTCCTCGACCGTGCCGTTCACCGGGTCCCAGATCAGCGGCTCGGACCGGCCGCGGCGTTCGTGCTCGACGAGCAGCCGCTGGTCGCCCGCGACCGGGGAGAACGCGACCGCGCCCAGGCCCTTGCCCGGCCCGTCCCACAGGTCGGCGACGGTGGAGCCGTCCGGCCGTACGACGCGCAGCGCCATGTGGCGGCTGTCGCCGTGCTCGCTGTGGTTGATCGCGGCGAGCGACTCGTCCTCGGACAGGTCGATGATGTACGCGTCCTCGTCGTGCGCGTACAGGACGCGCGGCTCCTCGCCCGGGGCGCACCAGTGGATGGTCGAGCCGCTCTCGGTGGTCCGGCCGATCACCGCCAGCCCGCTGGAGCCCACCGCCAGCCCGGCCGGGTACGCCGGCTCCAGCTTGGGCGCGGCGTCCTCGCCGCCGCCGAACGGCTCGCGCCGCCACACCCCGAACTCGTCGCCGTCGGTGTCGGCGAACCACCAGATCCACTCACCGGTCGGGTCGACACCGCCCATCCAGGTGCCGTTCGGCCGGTCGGTCACCTGGCGTTTGACGTCGGTCTCGCGGTCCCAGGAGTAGATCTCCCAGGTGCCCGTGGCGTTGGAGCGGTAGACGCTGCGGTGCGGTGCGTCATGGGCCCAGCTCGGCAGGCTCACGCGTGCCGCGCGGAACCGTGCCTTCCAGCGTTCGTCATCGACCATGGACCAAGCATCTCAGTCCGTGGCCTGACCCGGAGGCAGGGACCGCAGACGGAGCATGGTCGTCTTGGCGCCGAAGCCCCAGTCGAGCATGGCCGCGGCGTCCTTGAACCGGCGGTTCGAGTCCGTGGCGGTGCTGTTCAGCACCAGGCCGAGGAGCGTACGGCCGCTGCGCTGGGCGGCGAAGACCAGGGAGTACCCGGCCGCGTTGGTGTGCCCGGTCTTGATGCCGATCGCGCCGCTGTAGGAGCCGAGCAGCAGGTTGGTGTTGGCCCACTTGTAGGCCGCGTGCCCGCTGGTCTTGCCGAGCGAGTACGACTGGCGGGCCACGATGGTCCTGAAGTTCGTGCTGGTCATGGCGTAGCGGGCCAGCAGGATCAGGTCGTGCGGGGTGGAGTAGCCCTCTTTGTGCGTCGAGGTCGGCAGCCCGTCGGCGTTGAGATAGTGCGTCGAGGTCATCTTCAGCGCGGCGGCCTCCTTGTTCATCTTCGCGACGAAGTCGGTCTGGCCGGGCCCGTAGATGTCGGCGAGGGCGTACGCGGCGTCGCAGCCGGACGGCAGCAGCATGGCGTTCAGCAGCTGCCGTACGGTCACCTTGTCGCCGGCCTTGAGACCGGCGCTGCTCGCGTCGTTGTTCCTGACGTGGTCGACGTAGGACTTCTTGATCGTGACGGTCCTGTCGAGGCCGCCCGCGCGGAGCGCGATGACCGCGGTCATCATCTTCGTGATGCTGCCGATCGGCCGCTTCGTGGTCGTCGCGACGCCCCACAGCTTCTTGGCCGTGTCCATGTCGTAGAGGTAGGCGCCCTTCGCGGCGACGCCGGATGGACCGGAGGCGGCCGCCGGGGTCACCGGGCCCGCGGGCGTCGTGCGGGCCGCGAGTCCGATCCGCGCTGGGCTCGCGGCTCCGGCGGTGACCGGGACCGCGCCGAGCAGTCCCGCGACGGCCACGGCGACGATCAAACGGGCGCTGAGGCGCATGGGGGCTCCAGAGGTGGGGGGAATATCCGTGCATGCTGACAGCACGGCTATTTCATCGGCAACCAGGCGCGCGGGGACGGTATCGGTCGCGGCCGTCGCCGGCCACCTGGCCGCGAAGTCAGCGCCTCCTGCCCTCGCGGGTGGCCGTACCGGGTTCTGGACCGGTCCGGGGCCGGGTGGCTTACCTTTGAGGGGTGGCGTCGCAGTCCTCGACCGAGTCAGTTCCCCGGCCTGCCGCAGGCGGCGCCGACGAGGTCACGCACGGCTACCCACCGCCCGCCCGGCCGGTGGGGTCGACCGTCGTGGCCTACTGCGGCGCCATCATGACCGTACGCGGCGAGTCGTCGGCCTCCCCGCCACCGGATACCTGCGCCGAGTGCGCGGCGATCTGGAAGCGCCGGCGGCGCCGGTCGCGCTGAGAGCCCCCGGGGCCCGTCGGCCGGTCAGGGCGCGGCGGCGGCCAGCCAGCCGGACAGCAGGTCTTCGTCGCCGAAGACCGTGCAGCGCTCCGGTCCGTACCGCCCGTACAGCAGGAGGAGCAGGTCGCTCGTTGCCCCGCGTACGGCGGCCGTGCCCTTGCCGTGGCCGCGTTCCCAGCGCGTGCCGTCCGGGCTCAGCGTGATCATCCACTCCCCGTCGCCGTCGGTGGCGTGCAGGTGCAGCGTCTCCCCGAACCGGCCGAACTCCGCGATCCGGCCGGTGATCCGTGGATGGTGAGGGTAGGAGGTGAGGAACTCCTCGATGCCGTCCGCGGCGAGCTCGCGGTCGATGACGGGTTCGCGGCCGAGGGCGAGCTCGGCGTCGGCGCGGTGGACGACGGTCTCGTGCAGCACCCGGCGCGACCAGAAGCGCACGTGTTGGTCGGGCCCGAACGTCCAGGCCGGCGTCTCGCCCGGTGTCGCGCGCAGCGTCGTCACCAGCGGCCGTACGCCGGCCGCGAGCCAGCGCGGATAGTCGCCGACGTCGTCGGGCAGGCCGAGGTCGAGGTCGCGAACGGAGACGCGCTCCTCCGGCAGCGTGCGCACGATGTGGGTGATCCAGCGCTGGACCGTGCCGTAGTGCCGGATGAGGTCGGCGACGGTCCAGCCGGGACAGGTGGGGACCGGCGTCGCGAGGTCGGTCTGACCGACGACCTCGACGAGCCGCGCGATCTCGGGCTCGGCGGCGGAGATGTGGCGTTCGTGGTCGCTCATCCGCCGGAGCATAGAGCCGCCCATCCGCCGGAGGACAGAACGGTGGCTGTGCGGGCCGACCGCGTCACGGCATTCTTGAACGCATGGAATCTGAACTCACGCTCATGGCGGTGCACGCCCATCCCGACGATGAGGTGCTGAGCACGGGTGGCGTCTTCGCGCGGTACGCCGAAGAGGGCGTCCGCACCGTCCTGGTGACCTGTACGAACGGCGAGCAGGGCGACGGTCCGGACGGCGTCAAGCCCGGCGAGCCGGGTCACGACGAGGAGGCGGTACGCGAGCGGCGGCTCGCCGAGCTGCGCGACTCGGTCGCGCACCTGGGCATCGAGCACGTGGAACTGCTCGGCTACCGTGACTCCGGCATGGCGGGCTGGGACGCCAACACCCGCGACGACGTCTTCGCCAACGTTCCCCTGGCACGGTCCGCGGCCAAGCTCACCGCCCTGATGGACAAGTACCGCCCCCAGGTGCTGGTCACCTACGACGAGAACGGCGGGTACGGTCACCCCGACCACATCCAGGCGCACCGCATCGCGAGGGTCGCGGCGGAGACGCAGCGGGACAGACGCGGCATCCCGCACAAGGTCTACCACACGGCCATGCCCCGGTCGCGGTTCCGCGCGATGGGCCCGATGCTGCGCGAGGCGGGTGTGGACTTCGACTTCGACTTCGAAGAACTGCCCGATGACTTCGGCACGCCGGACGAGAAGGTCACCACGTACATCGACGTGCGGCGGTACGTCGATCGCAAGCGCAAGGCGCTCGCGGCGCACGCGAGCCAGGCCGACAACATCTTCTTCTTGCGGCTGCCGGACGACCTCCTGCCCCAGGTGCTCGGCTTCGAGGCGTTCGTCCGCGTCAAGAGCGACGTCCCCGTGCCCGACGACGAGGACGACCTGTTCGCCGGGATCCGCTGACCGACGATCCCGCGTGGCGAGCCCCGTCCTTCCGGGCGGGGCCGGCGCAACCTCGACCTACGCGGGTCGCCACCGTCCGCCGAACTCCTCGGAGCTCGGCGGCGGGCCGGGCAGCCGGGTGGCGCCCGGATGGGCGCGCAGGGCGTCCAGCAACAGCGCCAGGTAACGACGCAGCGTGGCGGTGCGCTCGGCATCGCCGAGACGGATCGCGGCGATCTGCTCGAAGATCATCGGTATGTCGTTGGCGTGCAGGTCGGGTCGCAGCGCCCCGGCGGCCTTCGCCCGGCGGAACACCCGGTCGGCCAGCGCGGTCGCGTGCGCGGCCAACTCGTGCAGCTCGGCCGTGGGGGTGAACGTGCCGGCCAGCCGTACCGTCAGGGAGTGCACGTCGGAGTCGGTGACACCCCGTACGAAGCCGGCGAACGCCTCCCATGGATCCCCGTCTTCGGCCACGGCGGCCTCGGCGAGGGCGATGAACCGGTGCAGCCCGTCCGCGCACAGGGTCCGTAGCAACTCCTCCTTGCCCGCGTAGCGGCGGTACAGCGCGCCCACGCCCACGCCGGCCCGCTCGGCGACCGCGGAGATCGGTGCGCCGGGCTCCCGCATAACTGAAGGGGAAGACCATGACCGCAATCTCCTGGGACGTGCTGAACCAGGCCCACAGCGCACTGCGGACGGCCGTGGCCGAGGTCGCCGACGCCGACTGGAAGCTGCCCACGCCGTGCGAGCAGTGGAACGTCGCCCAGGTGCTGCGGCACGCCTGCGGCGACCAACTCGCCTACGCCGCTGCGATCACACCGGGAGCGGTGGCCCGAGCGAGAACCCCTTCGAGCCCGCCGAGGAGGCTCCCGACGCCCCGCAGGCACTGCTCGCCACCGCACTGGACGGCTCGACGCGCGCATTCGCGACGGTGAGCCCCGGTGCGCAGGCCGTTCCGTCACCCCTCCCGCAGGGCCCGCTGCCGGCCGAGACCGTCGTCGGCGCCGCCGCGCTCGACGCCGCGGTGCACGCCTGGGACATCGCGGTCGCCGTCGGCCTGCCCTCACCGCTGAGCGCGGACCTCGCCGCCCTGTTGACGCCCGTCGCTACCACGCTCGCCGAACCGCTTCGCGGCTTCGCCTACGCGCCGGCCCTCGACCCGCGGCCGGGGGACGACGCCGTCGCCGGGCTGCTGCGCTACCTCGGCCGCCGTCCCGACTGGACCCGGTGACACGGCACAATGCGCGGATGAACGTCGCGAGCGAAGTGCTGGGCGTCCGAGAGCTCAACCGGGCCCTCCTGGCGCGGCAGTCGCTGCTGGAGCGGTCGGCCGCGTCCGCGCTGGAGATGATCGAGCGGCTGGTGGGCCTGCAGGCGCAGGCCCCATGGCCGCCGTACTACGGGCTCTGGTCGCGGCTGGCAGGTTTTCACCAGGACGAACTGGTCCACCTGCTCACCGATCGCCGGGTGGTACGGATCGGCCTCATGCGCGGCACCGTGCACCTGGTGAGCGCCGCGGACTGCCTGACGCTCCGTCCTCTCACCCAGCCGATCCTCGACCGGGCGTTGCGGTCCAACTTCCGCGGGTCCCTGGACGGGCTCGAACTGCCGGCGCTCTTCACGGCGGGGCGAGCCCTGGTGGAGGCCCGGCCGCACACGATGAGCGAACTGGGCGCTCGCCTCGCCGAGGACCCGCGCTGGACCGAGTGGGCCCCCGCCGCCCTGGCCCAGGCGGTCCGGGCGGGAGTACCCCTGGTGCAGGTGCCGCCACGGGGCATCTGGGGCGTGGGCGGGCAGACGCGGGTCACCTCGGCCGAGGCGTGGCTGGGGCGGCCGCTGCACTCCGAGCCGTCGATCGAGGACGTCGTGCTGCGCTACCTGGCGGCGTTCGGCCCGGCCACGGTGAAGGACGTGCAGACCTGGATGGGCGTCACGCGGCTGAAACCCGTCCTGGACCGGCTGCGGTCCCGGTTGGCGGTGTTCCGCGACGACCAGGGCAAGGAGCTGTTCGACCTGCCCGACGCGCCGAGACCCGGGCCGGAAACCGAGGCTCCGGTGCGGTTCGTCGCCGAGTTCGACAACATCCTGCTGTCCCACGCCGACCGCCGTCGGATCATGTCGGAGGAGGCGCGGAAGCGTACGCTCGGCGTGCCCAACGGGGTCTTCCCCGGCACGTTCCTGGTCGACGGATTCGTCGCCGGCACCTGGCGGATCGAGCGCACCTCGAAGGCCGCCGCCCTGCACCTCACGCCGTACGAGCCGCTGGACGCCACGACCCGCGACGCGTTGGCCGCCGAGGGTTCCCGCCTTCTCACCTTCGCCGCGGGCGAGACCGCCGACCACGACATCCGATTCGTCCTCGCCGAGCAATGATCCCGGCCGGTTCGCCGGAGCCCGCTGAGTCAGTGGTGCTGGCACCACTGTTGGGCGGTGCCTGCCCCCGAAGTGATCCGGGGGCCGCCGGGATGGGATCGCGAGGCCGCGATTCCTAGCGTCATCAGCGTGTTCACCAAGCGAGGAGACGCTGATGAAATCGAATGTGGCCGCCCGGCTCGGCGGCTGGAGCGCCCGCCATCGTAAGACCGCGATCTGCGGGTGGCTGCTGTTCGTGGTGGCCGCGGTTCTCATCGGCGGGATGGTGGGGCAGCAGTCGCTGACCGACGGTGAGGACGGCGTCGGCGATTCGGGTCGCGCCGAGAGGATCATCGACGACGCGGGCATCACCAAGCCGGCGTCGGAGATGGTGCTGGTGCACAGCGCGACCGCCGACGGGTTCCGTGCCGCGCTGCCGGACGTGATGCGGGCCGTACGGTCCAGCGGGCGGACGACGGCGCCGCGCGAGCCGCTGGTCTCACGGGACCGTCATGACGCCCTGGTGCAGTTCGACATGACCGGCGATCCGAAGACCGCCGGCGACCGGGTCGTCCCGGTGCAGAAGGCCGTGGCCGCGGTGCGGGCACGGCACCCGGAGGTGCGGATCGAGCAGTTCGGCGACGCCAGCGGCGACCACTGGTTCGACCAGACGCTCGGCAAGGACTTCTCCCGCGCGGAGCTGACCGCCGTGCCGCTGGCGCTGGGCATCCTGCTCGTCGCCTTCGCGGCCCTGCTCGCCGCGGTGGTCCCCGTCGTCATCGCGGTCACGGCGTTCCTGGCCGCCAACGGCCTGCTCGCGGTGGTCAGCCACGGCCTGCACATGGACGGTTCGGCCAGCTCGGTCATGCTGCTGATGGGTCTGGCGGTCGGCGTCGACTACTGCCTGTTCTACCTGCGCCGCGAGCGTGAGGAGCGCGCGGCGGGCCGCGACCCGGAGACCGCGCTGCGGATCGCGGCGGCGACCTCCGGCCGTTCCGTGCTGGTGTCCGGGCTGACCGTGATGGTGGCCATGGCCGGCATGTTCTTCTCCGGGATGCTGCTGTTCGACGGCTTCGCGGTGGCGACGATCCTGGTCGTGCTCATCGCCGTCCTCGGGTCGGTCACGGTGCTGCCCGCTCTCCTGTCGCTGCTGGGGGACAAGGTGGAGTTCGGGCGGATTCCGTTCCTGCGGCGCCGGCGTTCGACCGGGCGGTTCTGGGACGCCGTGCTCCGTCCGGTGCTGCGCCGTCCGGGCATCTCCGCGACGCTGGCCGCCGGCGTGCTGCTGGTCCTGGCGGCGCCCGCGCTCGGCATGCACACCGAGAAGCTCGGCATCGACCAGCAGGTGCCGCGCGACACGCCGCTGATCCAGACCTACGACCACATCACGGCCGCGTTCCCGGGCGGTCCGGACCCGGCGACCGTGGTGCTCAAGGCCAAGGACATCGAGGCGCCCGCGGTGAAGTCGGCGATCGCGTCCTTCGAGTCGGCCGTGCGCGGCGATCCCGAGTTCGGGCAGTCGGTGCGCACCCGGGTGTACGCCGGGCCGGACGTGGCGATCGTCGACGTGCCGCTGGCCGGGAGCGGGTCGGACGCCACCTCCCAGCACGCGCTGAAGACCCTGCGCGCCATGGTTCCCGGGGCGTTCGGCCGGGTCGCCGAGGCGCACGTGGCCGGCTCGCTCGCCTTCTCCGACGACTGGAACGACCAGTTGCGCGGCAGCATCGTCCCGGTCTTCGTGTTCGTGCTCGGCGTGACGTTCCTGCTGATGCTGGTCTCGTTCCGCTCTCTGCCGATCGCCGCGACGGCGATCGTGCTCAACCTGTTGTCGGTCGGCGCGGCGTACGGCGTGATGGTGGCGGTCTTCCAGCACGGCTGGGGTGCGAGCCTGGTCGGCACCCAGGGCGTCGGCGCGATCGAGGCCTGGCTGCCGCTGTTCGTCTTCGTGGTGCTGTTCGGGCTGTCGATGGACTACCACGTGTTCGTGGTGTCGCGGGTCCGTGAGGCGTACGACCGCGGCGTGCCGACCTCGCGGGCGGTCGCGGAGGGCATCCGGTCGACGGCCGGTGCCGTGACGAGCGCGGCGACCATCATGGTCGCGGTCTTCGCGGTGTTCGGGACGCTGTCGATGCAGGACTTCAAGCAGATGGGCGTGGGCCTGGCGGTCGCGGTCCTGCTGGACGCGACCGTGGTGCGCGCGGTGCTGCTGCCCTCGGCGATGAGGCTGCTGGGCGAGCGGAACTGGTACCTGCCGCGCTGGCTCGGCTGGCTGCCGAACCTGTCGCACGGCGAGGAGCCGGCCCCGTCCCTGCCGCCCGAGCCGGTATCGGTGTGACGCGAATTCTCGGCAACAGGCCCGTCCCCCGGTGGGCGGGCCTTCGCCGTGCGGTCAGTACGGCGGCCGGATGTACAGGTCGGCCGTGCGACGCGGTGTTTCGTGGCCGTAGGCGGCGGAGGGCCGTCGGTGCGGGTCGGCGTGCTGGCCGCGGAGGCGTTCGATGGCCCGCAGGACGTCGTCCCGGTTGCCCGCGGCCTTGATCCAGGCCGGCAGGCAGGCGACCATGCTCATCGCCGGGCCGCTCCCGCGTTCGCGGAGCGTCGCCGTCACGTAGGCCTCGACGGCGTCGAGGTGGCGTTCGTTGTAGGCCCACAGCACCTTGCCGCGGCAGGGGGTCTGGAGCCAGAGCGGCAGGCCGAAGAACGGATCGTCCGGCCCGCCGAGCCGAATGCCGATGAGGGCGTTGCCCCGGCGCTCGGCCGCCCATTCGTGGGTCAGGGCGCAGTCGCCGCAGGTCAACCGGCGTGGGCGGAAGCGAAGCTCGGCGTAGTAGCGCAGCTCGGGCAGGCCCGGACGGGGCACGACCGCCGCCCGGGAGCCACACCGTGGGCACACGACGAGAACGAGGTCCGCATAGGCGGCCAGCGGGCGTCCCTGGTCGAGATGCCGGCCGCGCGCCTGCTCCGTGCCGCTCATACGACGATGGTGGGCCATCGCGCCACGCGAGGGAAACCGGTCAGCTCCCGCCATAGGCGGCGGCCAGGTCGGGCAGCCGCCCCAGCACGGCGGCGATGGCCAGGGTGTTCTGGTACTCACGCCAGTGCACGACCTTCCCCTCTCGGACGCGCAGGACGCCGATGAACGACTCGGAGCCCCGGTAGCCGGTGGCGGGGATCACCCCGGCCAGCTCGTACTCCACGACGATCACCTCCGGGTCGGCCGTCTCGTGGACGACGACGTTCCGTACCTCCTCGAACCGCACCGGGAAGTTCGCCCGCTCGGGTTCGGTGCGGCGGAGCCACTCCTCGCGTCCCTCGACGCGTGTGGGGCTGCCGGGCGGTGCGAACGGCGTTTCGACGATCGCGTCGTCGGCGAGCAGGTCGCCGAACCGGCCGGCCGGTTCGAGCCAGTGCCGTTGCATCTGCTCGAAGATCTCGCGCGGGCCTGCGTTCTCGGACATGGCTGTCCCTCCGATTAAGATGAGTTGCGACTCATGTTTTTTACTATCATGAGTCAGGACTCATGTTGTCAACCCTCCGGAGGTACGCGCGTGCCTGACGACTCCCGGCCGCTGCGCGCCGACGCGCGGCGCAACCGGGCGCGGATCCTTGCCGTGGCCGAGGCCGTCTTCGCCGAGAAGGGGCCCTCCGCCTCGACCGAGGAGGTGGCCGAACGCGCGGGCGTGGCGATCGGCACCGTCTTCCGGCACTTCCCGACCAAGCGCGAACTGCTTGAGGCGATCATGAAGGACGTGCTGGCGCGGCTCACCGAGCAGGCGACCGCGCTCGCCGCCGACGGCGATCCCGCCACCGCGCTGTTCGCGTTCTTCACCGACCTGGTCGCGCAGGCCGCCGAGAAGAAGACCGTGGTCGAGCTGCTGTCCGCGACCGGCGTCGGCCTGAGCATGGCCGATGCCGTACGACCGCTGCGGCAGCAGGTCGCCGCGCTGCTGGCCCGCGCGCAGCAGGCGGGCGCCGTCCGCGCGAACGTGCGGATCGATGAGGTGATGGCCCTCCTGGCGGCCACCTGCCAGGGCGCGCTTCAGGGCGGCTGGGACTCCGACCTGCGCGAACGCACCCTCACCATCGTCTTCACCGGCCTGCGCGCGTGAGCTTGTCGGGGTTGAGGACGCCGTATACGGCGTGGATGCGTCCGTCCCGGACGTCGAAGGTGACCAGTTGCCGCTGCCCGCCGATCACGGTCCAGATCGCCGGTTCGCCGTTGGCCTGGGTCAGGCGGGCCTCCTGTAGCGGATAACGGGACATCAGCCCGGCCACGAACGCCACGACGTTGTCCCGCCCGGCGATCGGGCGCAGGGCGGCGCGGACCTTGCCGCCGCCGTCGTTGTAGGCGACCGCGTCCTCGGCGAGCAGGTCGGTCAGGGCGGCCATGTCGCCGTTCCGCGCGGCGGTCAGGAACCGGGTGAGCAGTTCGGCGTGGTCCTCCGGCGCGGGGGTGAAGCGCCCGGAACCCCTGGTCAGGTGCTGGTCCGCTCGGTGGTGCCACTGTCGGCAGGTCGCGACGGGACTGTCGAGGATCTCGGCGATCTGCTCGTAGGGCAGCTCGAACGCCTCACGGAGCACGAACACCGCCCGCTCGGGCGGCGACAGCCGCTCCATCATGTGCAGCGTCGCGTACGAGAGCGTGTCGCGCAGCTCGGCGGTCTCCAGCGGCCCGAACGCCTGCCCGTCGACCGGTTCGGGCAGCCACGGCCCGGTGTAGGCCTGCCGTGTCGCACGCGCCGACCGCAGCTGGTCGAGCGCGAGGCGGGTGACGATCGTCACCAGGAACGCACGCGGTTCGCGGATCCGCGACCGGTCGGCGTTCGTCCAGCGCAGGAACGCCTCCTGCACCACGTCTTCGGCGTCCCACATGCTGCCCAGCAGCCGGTAGCCAAGGCCCAGCAACAGCCGCCGATGCTCCTCGAAGATCTCGACGGCGTCAGTGTCCATCTCGGCTCCCATCCGCCCCTGCGGGATCGGTGGTCGGATCGCGGTAACGCTCATGCGCCCGGGGCCATTCCGTCCGCCAGCTCGGCGGGGAACCCTTCGCTCACCGACGTGTAGCGGGGACGCCAGTCCAGGTGGAGCCGGGCGCGGGTGTTCGCGGCGCCGCGCAGGCGGTTCATGAACGCCACGCCCCAGCTCCCGACCGCCAGGCGGGCCAGAGCGGCAGGTGCCTTCTTGGGCGCCGGCGCGCCGAGTACGGCGGCCAGCTCCGGCAGCCACTCGCGCAGCGGTGCGGGCCGGTCGTCGACGATGTTCAGCACACCGGTGACGTCGGGCTTGTCCAGCGCGGCGGCCACGGCGGTCGCCACGTCGTCGGCGTGGGTGAAGGAGAACACCGCGTTCCCTCCGCCGACCAGCGGGACCTTCCCGGCCCGTACCTGCCGGACGAACGATCCGTCGGCGGCGTAGATCGAGCCGGGTCCGTACAGGTGGCCCAGCCTCAGCACCAGCCCACCCGCCTGCGTGGTCAGGCGTTCCAGCTCGGCCAGCGCGGCCAGCACCGGCACGAACTGCTTGGGCGTGCCGGTCCGCCACAGCGGGGCGTCCTCATCGGCCAGGTCCTCGCCGGGCTGGTAGCCGTAGGCCAGGCCCTGGCTGATGATCCGTGCTCCGGGTGCCGCCTCGATCAGGTTCCGGGTGCCCTCGGTCCGCAGCCGGCCGGTCAGCGCGAAGTCGTGCGCCAGGTGCCGAGGATCGATTTCGGCCGGGATCGCGGTGAGCATGTTCACCACCGCGTCCGGCGCCGCCTGCCGGACCGCCCGGCACAGTCCGTCCCGGTCCAGCGCGTCCGCCACGACCGGCGTCGCGCCCGCCGCCTCGAGCGCGGCCGTGTCGCCTCCCGGCCGGGCGAGGCCCAGCACCTCGTGGCCCACCGCGCCCAGCAGCGGAACCATCCGCGCGCCGATCACTCCGGTGGCTCCCGCGACGAGAACTCGCATGGTCACTCCTCTGTCCGTCCCGGCGTCCACGCCGGGGTGCGTCGACTACGGCAACAGGACGGGGGAGCATCCTCCGGCGTGACAGGGCGGGCAGTGATCCACGCCACATTCGGTCACCGGCGCGGATCCACACCGGCCGCGACGACGAACGCGACCGCGGCGGCCAGCGGCGCCGCGGCGGTACGCCCGCCGACCGCCGCGACCAGGCCGACGACGCCGGGCACGGCCGGCTGGGCCACACCCCACGACAGCCCGAGGAAGGCGAACCACCGCGGCCGGTCGGCGGCGGGCGCCGCGTCGGCCGCCAGCGCCGGCCAGTGACCCAGCAGCGCACTGCCCGCCATCACCCACGCCAGGTAGGCCGTCACGGTCAGCGGGACGTCCCGTACGAGGGCCATCGTCACGGCGAGGGCGCAGGAGAGCAGGAGCGCCGTGCGCGGTCGGCCCGACAGCGGACGCCGGGACAGCGGCGCGAGCAGGGCGGCGGCCGCCAGCATGAGGCCCGGCAGCCAGGCCGGGGCGCCGCGCTGGAGCAGCACGAACGGCGCGAACATCAGGACGGCCAGGTATCCGAAGGCGTACGCGGTGGCGGAGACCGTCAACCGGACCAGGCGGACCGGCGGACGCCAGCGCTCCCTCCGGCGTGCGGGCGCCTCGACCGGCGGCCGGGGCAGGAACGCCTGCGCGACCGCCGCCGCGGCCAGGCAGGTGGCGGCGTCGGCGAGCAGCAGCCGGTGGACCCCGAACGGCAGCAGCACCGCGGCCAGCAGCCCGGACACCGCGCCCGCCGCGGCGAGAGCGGTGCCGAGCAGGGCGTACGCGTCGCGCCGCCGATCGCCCTCGGCGAGCCGGGCGAGGAACTCGCTCGTGGCGGGCTCGTACAGCTCGAAGGCGAGGCCCGTCGCCGCCGTCGCGGCCAGGATCTGCCACGGCGTGCGCGCGGCGGCGAGCGCGAGCAGCGCCACGCCGGTCGCGGCCAGGCCGGCGACCACGAGGGTGCGCGGCCGTACCCGGTCGAGCAGCACGCCGCCGGCCCAGCGCGAGGCCAGCGCCGCGACGCCGAAGACCGTGAGCACCGGCGTGACCAGGCGCGGACCGGCCACCACCGCGAGGAACGCGAGCGCGAACGCGCCGACCTGGTTGAGCACGCGCACCCAGAGCAGGGCCCTCATCGGCCGCCCGTCGCGCGGCCGGGCGTCGAAAGGACAGCGGGCGGAGAGGACGACGAAGAGCCGGCCATCTCGCGATTACGCTGAGTCCTCATCAGGTAACGCTCGATAATGCCGTCCATGAACAAGCCCATCAGTCCCTCCCTCCGGACCCTCGGTGCGGCGATCCGGCGGCACCGCGAGGCGGCCGGCATGACACAGGACTATCTCGCCGGTCTCGTCAACTACAGCAACGGGTGGCTCAGCAACCTGGAGACCGGCCAGCTGTGCCCGCAGAAGCAGGCGGTCATCGAGCTCGAAAAGGTACTCGGACTGCCGGAGAAAGTCCTCCTCGACATCTTCGACCTGATCAGGTACGAGGAGCCGCACCCGGTCATCTCCTTCGACCGGTACATCGACGCCGAGAGCCGCGCCGCCGTGATCCGCCAGTATCACGCGCTGGTCGTGCCCGGCCTGCTCCAGACGCCCGACTACGCGCGTGCGCTGATCGCGGCGGGTCGTCCGAGCGCCCGGCCGGAGACGGTCGAGAGCCTTCTCGCCGCCCGGCTGGAGCGTCAGGAGATCCTCGCCCGCGACGATCCTCCCACGCTGTGGCTGGTCATCGACGAGACCGCGCTCCTGCGCCCGATCGGCGGGCCGGAGATCCACCGCGCGCAGCTCGACGTCCTGGTGGAGGCCGCGCAGCGCCCGGGCATCACCGTTCAGGTCATCCCGTTGGCGACCGGCGCGCACGCCGGGCTGACGTCCGCGTTCACGATCCTGAGCTTCGCCGACGAACCGGACATCGCCTATACCGAAGACCATCAGCGCGGGCACTTCCAGGAACGGCCCGAGCAGGTCCACGGCTGGTTCGCCGTCTACCAGGCCCTGCACCTGGTGACGGAGACGGCCGCGGCATCCCTCGAACTCATCAAGCGGACACGGGAGCGGCTGTGACCCCGGCCTACGACGAGTGGCGCAAGAGCAGCCGCTCCGGCAGCAACGGCGGCGAGTGCGTCGAGGTGGCCACCGTCGCCAACAGGTAATTTCAAGGTCATGTCGCTGCACGACCTTCTGGGGCCGCTGCTCCATCCGGCGTTCACTCTCGGGAGCACGCCGACGTCCTGGGGAGAGGTGCTCGGCTTCGTCACCGGCGCGGTCAACGTCTGGCTCGTCGTCCGCCAGCACATCGCGAACTGGCCGGTGGGCATCGCCAACGTCCTCCTGCTCGGCCTGATCTTCGTGGACGGCGGGCTGTACGCCGACGCGGGCCTGCAGGGCGTCTACGTCCTGCTCCAGGTGTGGGGTTGGTGGCAGTGGCTGTACGGCGGCCGGGGCCGTACCGAACTCGTCACACAGCGCACCTCGGGAGCCGAGTGGCTCGGGCTGGCCGTGGCCGGTGTCGCCGCGACCGCCCTGCTGACCTGGATGCTCAGCGCCTGGACCGACTCCACCGTGCCGTTCTGGGACGCGCTGACGACCACGATCTCACTCGCCGCGACGTACGGGCAGAGCCGCAAGCTGCTGGAGTCGTGGTGGCTGTGGATCGCCGCCGACCTGATCTACATCCCGCTGTACGCCTACAAGCACCTGTACCTGACGAGCGTGCTGTACGTGCTGTTCCTGGCGCTGTGCGTGGCCGGGCTGGTCGCGTGGCGGCGCGAGTGGGCGGCGCGGCAGGCCGTACCGGCGGCGACGTGAGCCACGGCCTGGTGATCGGCAAGTTCTACCCGCCGCACGCCGGTCACCACCACCTCATCGACACCGCCGCCGCGCGGTGCGCCCGGCTGACCGTCGTGGTCGCCGCCTCCCCGGCGGAGACCATCCCGATCGCCCTGCGCGCCGCCTGGCTGCGCGAACGCCATCCGCAGCCGCACGTCGAGATCGTCGCGGCGGTCGACGACCACGAGGTCGACTACGGCTCGGACGCGGTCTGGGCGGCGCACGTCGAGGTCTTCCGCGCCGCCGCGGCGGACCCGGTCGACGTGGTGTTCAGCTCCGAGGACTACGGCCCCGAGCTGGCCCGGCGCCTCGACGCCGAGCACGTGCCGGTCGACCCGGCGCGCACGCGTCACCCGGTCAGCGGCACGGCCGTCCGCGCCGACCCGGTGGCCTGCTGGGAGTGGCTGTCCCCGCCCGTCCGCGCCTACCTGGCCCGCCGAGTCGTGGTCCTCGGCGCGGAGTCAACGGGCACCACGACACTTGCCCGGGCCCTGGCCGCCCACTACGCGCGGCGCGGCGGGGTGTGGGCGGCGACGCGGTGGGTGCCGGAGTACGGGCGGCTGTACTGCGAGGAGAAGCTCGCCCTGGCCCGCCGCCGCGACCCGCGCCGGTGGCTCGGCGACCTCGACTGGACGTCGGAGGAGTTCACCCTGATCGCCGAACGCCAGCTCGCCGGGGAGGAGGCCGCCGCGAGGGCGGGCTCACCGCTGCTGATCTGCGACACCGACACCTTCGCCACCGAGCTGTGGCACGAGCGCTACGTCGGCACTCCGGCGCCGCCGCTGGCGCGTACCCATCATGACCTGTGGATCCTCACCGGCACGACCGGCGTGCCGTTCGAGCAGGACGGCTGGCGCGACGGCGAGACGATCCGCGAGGCGATGTCGGCGCGGTTCGCCGAAGAACTGCGGCGACGCCGCCTCCCGCACATTGCCGTGACCGGCCCGCACGAGCGCCGCCTGAGCGAGGCCGTCGACGCGATCGACGCCCTCCTCGGCAAGGGCTGGACCTTCACGCCTCCGCGCTGATCCGGCAGGCGGCGAGCCGCTGTGCCGGTGTGGGATGGACGAACAGCGACCGTACCGAACGGCGGTACGCCCGCTGGACCACCGAGAACGCCCGCTCGGCCGCGGCGAGGCCGACCCAGCGTACGGCCAGCCGGTCGCAGTCGCGCTCACCGGCCCGGTTGACGACGGCGACGACGGCGACGACCGCGACCACGCCCGGGATCAGCGCGGGCGGCCACACCGCGCCCAGGTCGAAGAGGCACACGAGCGCGGTCATGAAGGCGGCCGGCCGCCGGAAGACGTCGTAACGGGCCAGGTGAGCGGCCTCGTGCGCGAGGAAGAACCGCGCGGCCTCCGGCACCACCGGCAGGCGTTCGTGCACCAGCACGACGGTCCGCCGGCCGGCGCGGAAGCAGCGCGCGAACCCACCGACCTGGCCGACGCGCACCGTGACCTCGCGCACGCCGCTCGGCCCGGCGACGGCCAGCATCGCGGCGCTCAGCGCGGGCGCCGGAACGGTGCGGTACCGGCCGTCGCCCCGCAGGCCGGCCAGCCGCAGGTGGCGGATGACGGGAAGTGTCGCGAAGACGATGAGCTGGGCCAGCGGTTCGACGAACAGCGACGCCGCGGAGTACCCGGCCGCCACGACGACCGCCGTCACCGCGACCGACACGGCGAACGAGCCCCAGCACCAGGCCAGCCAGCGTCCGCGCCCGGGCATCGGCCGTGACGCCGCCGGGAGCCCGATCGTGTCCAGTCCAGCGGGGAGCATGCCCGGCAGCGTAAACCCGGGCGGCGCGTCGGCTGCGGGCCTCGGCACCGAGGCGGGGCCTCCGACCCGGAGACGGCGCGTCGCGCCGCGGCTCCTACGCTCATCTTGCGGGGCGCAGGCCCCCGGTCGCTTGTCGAAGGAGTAGGCGTGGGTGAGGTTCGGGTCGCCGTTCTGGATGACTATCAGCGGGTGGCCGCCTCCATGGCGGACTGGGAGGGGCTGCCCGGCGTCTCGACGCGCTTCTTCGCCGAGCACATCGCCGACCCCGACGCCCTGGTGGCCGCGCTGGAGCCGTTCGAGGTGGTCGTGGCGATGCGGGAGCGCACGCCCTTTCCCCGCGACGTGCTCGCGCGCCTGCCGCGGCTGCGGCTGCTGGTCACGACGGGTATGCGCAACGCATCGATCGACCTGGACGCGGCGCGGGAACTCGGCGTCGTCGTCTCCGGCACCCGCGGCAGCGCCGGGGGTACGGCCGAGCTCACCTGGGCCCTGATCCTCGGACTCGTACGGACCGTCGCGGCCGACGACGCCCGGATCCGGGCGGGCCGCTGGCAGGAGGCCGTCGGCCTCGACCTGGAGGGCCGTACGCTCGGCGTCGTGGGGCTCGGCCGGCTGGGCGCGCGGGTGGCCCGGGTCGGCCTGGCGTTCGGCATGAACGTCATCGCGTGGAGCCCGAACCTGACGGCGGAGCGGGCCGCCGAGCACGAGGTGACGCTCGCTGACAGGCGCGAGCTGTTCGGCTCGGCGGACATCGTGTCGCTGCACATGGCGCTGAGCGACCGTACCCGAGGCCTGATCGGCGAGCCCGACCTGCGGGTCATGAAGCCCAGCGCGTTCTTCGTCAACACCTCACGCGCCGGGCTGGTGGACCAGGACGCCCTCCGGAGAGCGCTCGAAGAGGGATGGATCGCCGGGGCGGGGCTCGACGTGTTCGACGTCGAGCCGCTGCCGCAGGACCACTGGCTGCGCTCCTCGCCGCGTACGCTCCTCTCGCCGCACATGGGGTACGTCACCGAGGAGAGCTACCGGATCTTCTACTCGCACGCGGTGGAGGACATCGCCGCTTTCCTGAACGGCGCGCCGATCCGCACGCTGTAGCCGAGCCCGTCTGATCCACCGGCGCGCCCGCCCGGGAACAGGACGGGCACGCCGGCGGCCCCCGGGTCAGGGACGGGACTCTTGGGTGGGGCGTGCGGGCACGCGTACGGCCGAGGTGCCCAGGCCGGCGTGGGGTGGGTGCGGGAGTGGTGGGGTCATCGCCTCGCTGCGCAGGCGCAGGAGCTCGGGCTCGGTGTAGCGGACGCATCGGCGGTGCCACTCCAGGATGCCGGACATCCAGTCCTTCAGGTCCTGGACGTCGCGGGCGATGACGGCACGGGCCTCCTCGTCCAGGTCGTGCTCCTCGAACATCACCGTCAGGTCGGCGGTCGCGATGTGCTCGAACTGGTGCATCCGGGCGGTCATGAGCTCGGCCGTGATGTCGCGGGCGGTGAGACGGTCGACGCCGAGGAAGTTCTGGATGACCAGGACGATGTTGTGCAGCTCGCCCTCGAACTCGATCTCCTTCTGGTAGGAGAACAGGTCGTTGGTGAAGCACGCGTAGTCCTGGGCCGCGGTCTCCAGCTCGTGCATGACGCGGGTCCGGTAGATCTCGTCCGGGACGGTCTCGGCGTGGGCGAGGCGGGCCAGGCTCCTCGTCATGTCCGAGCCGAACGTCTTGCGCCGCATCTCGACGTAGTCGATCGGGTCCGGCACGCGGCCCAGCGCCTGGTTCGCCAGCTCCCACAGCCAGCTCGCCGTCATGTCCTCCACCGCCGTACGGAACCGGCGCCGCGCGCGGTCCGTCATCGGTCCGGCCGTACGGCGCCACAGGTCGGCCAGGCCGCACTCGAGCGGGTTCGCCGGCTCGGGGACCGGCAGGCCCTCCTCCAGCGGCATGAACAGGGACAGCCGGTCGTTGCAGGCCTTGGCCGCCGGCAGGTTGCGGCTCGATCCGAAGACCGCGGGGAAGTAGTCGTCGCCGTAGGTGCCCCAGGACAGCCAGTCGGTGGACAGGTGCAGCTGCTCGGGCTCGGCGTCGGCGTGGATCATCGAGGCGCAGTGGGCCAGGTCGAGGCCGATGAAGCGCTTTTCGTCCCAGACGCCGGCCCGCGCTCCCGGCACCGGGTCGAAGAAGCCCATGGCCCGCGCCCACCCCACGGAGTAGCGCCGCGCGTCGTCGAGGTGCGGGCTCGTGCGGTGCGTGAAGGGCATGTACGGCTCCGGCAGCGGCAGGGGGCCGACCGGCTCGTACGCGCGGAAGGAGTGCTGCCGGATGCGGTGCCGCAGACCCATCGCGACGGTGGCGGCCGAGGTGCCCAGGCCGGTCGGCCCGGACGGCAGCGATGATGCGTCGTTCATGTACCGGCTGGACCGGGCGTGCCACTCCTGCCCGCCGGACTGCCAGTCCTGCAGGCCCTTGACGTACGCGGCGACCGCGATCTGCTCGGCGGGGGACGCGCCGCCCTCGGCGAGCAGGCTCGGCACCTCGGTCAGCGCGGTGGTCTCGAACTGCTGGAGCCGCGAGGTCAGCAGGTCGTTGACCAGTTCGGCGGCCTCCTGCGTCGGGCAGCCGAAGAAGCGCTCGAAGACCAGGACGGCGTTGGAGTTCTCTCCTTCCTGCCGGACCTCGCGCTCGTAGGAGTAGAGGTCGTTGCGCAGGTGGACGGCGTCGGAGAAGGTGTCCGACAGCACCTGCATCGGCCGCGTCCGGGCGAACCGCTCGGGCAGTTCGGCGCCCGCGGCGTACTCCACCAGATTGGCCGACCAGGGGGCGCCGCCGACGCGTCGCCGCATCTGGACGTACTCGATCGGGTTGGCGATCCGGCCCTGGTCGATGTTGTCCAGCTCCCACATCGACTCGACCATCAGGTTGTGGGTGCTGAGCGTGAACCGGCGCCGCCAGTCGTCCGACATCGCCGGGACGGTGCGCTCCCACAGGTCCTTGAGCCCCGCCTCGGCGGCGTTCTCCGGCTCCGGCGAGGTTTCGTCGCCGGCGGTCATGAACAGCTCGAGCCGGTCGACGTACGCCTTGGCGGCCGGGAGGTCGCGGGAGTACTTGAACTTTTCGAGGAACTGATCGTCGAAGAAGAACACCCAGACGTACCAGTCAGTGATCAGATCCAGGGCCGGGCCGTCGCAGTCCGGGTGGGTATAGGCGCACATCAGGCCGTAATCCATCCGCGCCAAGTCCGTTTCATCCCAGATGAGACCGCCTCCGGGTTTGGGGGAGTCGAGCATTCCCATCTTTCGGGCCCAGGCGGTGCTGTGTTCTCGTGAACGCTCCAGATTTGGGTTGATTCGGGCGGGATACGGCATGTAGAAGTCAGGCATGACGAAAGGCTGCATGGAAAAAGGCTTACCCCATGGCGACGTCGGCAATACTCGGATCAAGAAATGACAATGTGATCCTTTTGCGTCGTAGGGAATTGCGGCTAATGTCGAAATTGCCCGTTATACGGCGAACCCGGTGATGCCGGCTTCCGGTCCCAGGGCCGGCCCGTGCGGCCCGCGGCTCCTCGGCGCGCTACGTTCATCGGACAACCTTTAAGGAGGGATCGCGTGTCCGGAAAGCGTGCGCTCGTCACTGGTGGTTCGCGAGGCATCGGGGCGGCGGTGGCCGCGCGGCTGGCGGCGGACGGCTTCACCGTCGCCGTCCACTGCGGATCCGACGTCGCCGCCGCGCGGGCCGTCGCCGCCGGCCTTCCGGGAGAGGGCCACGTCGTCGTCTCCGGCGACCTCGCCGACCCGGCGCGGGTCGAGCGGTTCGTCGCCGAGGCGATCGCCGGTCTCGGCGGCGTCGACGTGCTGGTCAACAACGCGGCGGCCCACGGCGGCCGGCCGATCGACGCGACCTCCTACGAGGAGTGGCACGAGGGCTGGCGGCGTGTCATCGACGTCAACGTGCACGGCACGGCCAACGTGACCTGGTGCGTCGTCGACCACCTGCGCACGCGCCCCGAGGGCGCCGAAGGCGCGCGGATCATCAACATCGGCTCGCGCGGCGCCTACCGCGGCGAGCCGGTCGCCGTCGCGTACGGGGCGAGCAAGGCGGCGGTCCACGCGATGACCCAGTCGCTGGCGGTCGCCCTCGCGCCGCACGGCATCGGCGTCGCGGCCGTCGCCCCGGGGTTCGTACGGACGGACATGGCCGAGGCGCTGCTGTCCGGCCCGGCGGGCGACGGCGTCCGGGCGCAGAGCCCGTTCGGACGCGTCGCCGAGCCGGAGGAGGTCGCCGCGGCGGTGGCCTGGCTCGCCTCGCCGGACGCGCTGTGGGCCAGCGGCGCGGTGATCGACCTCAACGGCGCCTCCTACCTGCGTTAGTACTTCAGCAGCGAGACCTTGGCCAGGCAGCTCTGCACGGTGACGGCCTGGTCGGAGGTGTTGTAGACGCACATCCGCAGCCGGTTCGTGGCGTCGACGCCGAACTGGCCGCCGATCTGGTCGCGGATCGTGCCGTTCTCGTCGGCGGTGTAGGTGAGCCGCCACGGGTCGTCGATGAAGCTCCCGTCGTCCTTGACCCGGGTCCACGCCACGTCGATCTTCGTGCCGGGGGCGAGGCCGCGCAGTTCGAACAGCGCGTCCGCGTTGACCCAGTACGCCGCGGTCGCGATCGCCACCGACACGCCGTTCTCGCCGTGGAGACCGTGCTTGTCGCTGTACTCCTTGGTGAACTTGATGTCGGCGTTCGTGCCGGCGTCGATGACCTGCGTGCCGTCGACGCCGAGGCTGCACACCAGGGCCATGTCGTCGTCTCCTCCCGGCGTGACGCCGACGCGCCACTGTCCGTAGTCGCTCTTCTCGGCCCGGTCGTAGTCGCAGCCGACGCCGCCGATGGTGTGGCCGTTGCTGTACTGCTGCAGGTGGGCTCGCTTGTCCCACTTTCCGCCGGACCAGGCGTAGGTCTGCCACGCCCAGGTGGCGTGGCCGCCGTCCAGGGCGCGCTTCACCGGGCCGTACCCGCCGTAGATGCCGACCTGGTCCCGGCCGAGGACCGAGGCGGCGCCGTCGAGGTAGGCGTTGATGGCGCTCTGCTGGCCCGACGAGGCGTCCCAGTCGACGGCGAAGTAGACCGGGCGGCCGTCGGGCATCCCGCAGTCCCGCGCCTGAGTGCGAGCGTCTCTGGCGTCCGCGGCGCCGGCCGCCCGGCCGGCGAGCGCGCGCTTGGCGGTGGTCTCCCAGACGACGACGATCCAGATGCCGGCGTCGGTCAGCCTGCGGGCCTCGGACGCGGTGAGGTTCTTCGATGGACTGTGCGACAGGTACCGGCAGACGAATTCGATACCGGCGGACGTGAGCGCGGACATGGAGGGACGCCCGAAGGCGTAGTCGATCCCCTCAGGCACGGCGTCTCGTCGGACGTTTCATCCTGACCTCCCGGCCGTTGGTTCGGCGATGCGGCCAGGATCCAGTGTTGTACGGAATTGCGAAATTTGTGGGGGCTTGACGCTAAAGAGCCACTGAGCGCGCGCCCGCCACAGGGACGGGAACGCCACTCGTCGCTTTCGCGACCGGCAGCGGCCCCCGCCGTCGCTGTGCCAGGCTTTTCGCATGTCATCGTCTCGCTCCGGGAGCGTCGCGTCCGACGTCGCCGCGTTCCACGCCGCCTTCGGCCTGCCGCGCAACGACGCACCCACGGCCGACGTGCCCGCCGACCTCGCGGCGCTCCGCGTGCGCCTGCTCGTCGAGGAGGTCGAGGAGTTCGCCGCCGCCACCGAAGACCGCGACATCGTGGGCATCGCCGATGCGCTGGCCGACATCGTCTACGTCGCCTACGGCGCGGCCGTGACCTACGGGATCGACCTCGACGCGGTGCTGGCCGAGGTCCACCGCTCGAACATGACCAAGTTCGAGGCCGACGGCCGGGCGGTGCTGCGCGAGGACGGCAAGGTCATGAAGTCCTCCCGCTACACGCCGCCGGACGTGGCGGGCGTCCTCCGCGAGCAGTCCCGCGTCCCTTGAAGGTCCGCACCGATCAGTCGAAGGTGATGATCGACCGCTTGCCGGACCGGCCCTTCGCCATGGCGTCGAGCACCGTGTTGGCGTCGCGCAGGCCGATCGGGGTGAACTCGGGCAGGATGCCGTGCGCCGCCGAGAACGCGAGGGTGTCGCGCGCGTCGTGCGGGGAGCCGGAGGGGTTGAGCATGGCGTGCAGCCGGTTGAGGACCATCGGCTGGGTGGGCAGGGTCAGCGGCTCGGAGTCGTACCCGCACAGCACGAGCGTGCCGTCGGGTGCCAGCCCGGTGAGCGTCGCCGACGCGGCCGCGGTGGACGGGGTGGCGTTGAGGATCACGTTCGCGCCGCCGTCCCAGGCACGGAGAGCTTCGGCCGGGTCGGAGTCCTGGGTGGCGATGAACCGCTCGGCGCCCAGCTCCCTCGCCGCCGCCTCGCCCCGGTTCGACCGGCCGATGACGGCCACGCGGGCTCCCATGGCGACGGCGTAGCGGACCGCCAGCGCGCCGACACCACCGGCGCCGATGACCGCGACGCGCGAGGCGGCGGTGGTCCCGGCCTGCCGCAGGCTGTTGAAGGCGGTCAGGCCCGCGCACATCAGCGGGGCCGCGGCGACCGGGTCGAGCCCCTCCGGCAGCGGCGTCACGAAGTCGGCCTTGAGGACGGCGTATTCGGCGTAACCGCCGTCCATGACGATGCCCGTGATGCGCTTCTGAGGACAGAGGATCTGCTCGCCGCGCACGCAGTAGTCGCAGTGGCGGCAGGAGTCGCCGAGGAACTGCGCGCCCACGGAGACGCCGACCTCCGGCCATGACACGCCCGGACCGGTCGCGGCCACCACGCCCGTGATCTCGTGGCCGGGGACGACCGGGAAGCGGGCGATGGGCCACTGGCCCTGGAGCAGGTCCAGGTCCGTGTAGCAGATCCCGCACGCGGTGATCTTGACGAGGACCTCGCCCTGTCCGGGTTCGGGCACCTCGCGTTCGGTGAGTGTGAGCGGCTCATCGACCGCGGTGGCAATGGCCGTAAGCATGAGTGGACCCCGATTCTGTCGCCGTTGTGACGAGCGTAAACGGGCCGCCCGGACAGGCATGGCGCGAGGTCGGCGACGGCCGGGCCCGGCACGCTCCGGGCCGGGAGCCTCAGGAGGCGCCGAGGCTCCACAGGGTGATCGCGAGGTTCTCCCCGCAGGTGATGGCGATCGGGTGACCGGCGAGTTCGCCGAAGGCGACCGGTACGGTCGGCTCGGCCGGCGAGGGGCCGGCGGGGAGGGGGTCGCCGAGCTGCTCGCGGGTGGTCAGGTCCCACACGCGGACGGCGCGGTCGGCGCCGCTGGTCAGCACGGTCGGCCGCCCGCCGCGTACGCCGAACGCCACGGACATGACCGCGCAGGTGTGCACCAGCGGCTCGCCCGTCTCATGCCGGGTGGCCAGGTCCCACACGCGTACGGTCTGGTCGTATCCGCCCGTGATCGCGACCGGCCGGCCCGCCAGCCGTCCGCACGTCACCGACATGACCGAGTTCGTGTGCCCGGTCAGCGGCAGTCCGGTCGGACGCCGGTCGCCGAGGTCGAGGACGCGCACCGACTGGTCCCACGCGCCGCCGACGACCGCGACGGTGCGCCCGTCGACCTGGCCGCACGCCACCGACATGACGCTGTTGTTGTGGACCAGCGGAGGGCCGGCCTCGCGGCGCTCGGTGAGGTCCCACAGGCGTACCGACCGGTCGTCGCTCACGCTCACCGCCACCGGGCGGCCGTCGAGCACGCCGAGCGCGATCGAGACGACCGCGCCGGTGTGGCCGCGCAGCGGCTCGCCGGCCGGCTTCCCGGTCTCCAGGTCCCACAGGTACAACGCGTGGTCCTGGCAGCCGGTGATCGCGATCGAGCGGTCGCCCAGCCGTCCGCAGGCCACCGCCAGGACGGCGGTGTCGTGCCGCAGCGGCGGGCCGTACTGCTGGTGCGCGGCCAGGTCCCACACCCGCGCGGTGCGGTCGTGCCCGCCGGTCACCGCGATCGGGCGGTCGCCGAGCCGTCCGTACGTCGCGCAGGCGATGGTGCGGGTGTGCCCGGTCAGCGGGTCGCCGATCGGCGTGCCGGCCGGCAGCGAACCCGACGTGGTCCGGTGGTTCAGCATGGACACCACGTCGGTGGCGCTGGGCCGCTTGGCCGGGTTCTTCAGCAGGCAGACCGAGACGACGTCGAGCAGCGGCTCGGGCACCCCGCCGACCTCGGGCTCGTCGTGCGTGATGCGGTACATCACGCCGTGGCCGTAGTCGTCGTCGCTGAACCCGAACGGCGGCTTGCCCGTCGCGGCGAAGACCATCGTCGACGCCCACGCGAACACGTCGGTGTGCGGCCCCAGCGGCCCGCCGGTGACCTGCTCCGGCGCCATGTACGGGGGCGTCCCCCGCCGGTCGCGGTCCGGTTGGGCGATCGTGGCGAGCGCGCGGGCGATCCCGAAGTCGACGACGCGCGCGCCGTCGGGGCCGGTCAGGATGTTGCCCGGCTTGAAGTCGCAGTGCACCAGGCCCGCCGCGTGGATCGCGGCGAGCGCGGAGGCGGTGCCGGTGGCGAGCGTCAGCAGCTCACCGGAGCCGTACGGCCCGTCCCGGTGCACCCGCTCCAGGACGGACTCTCCGGCGATGTACTCGCTGACGATGTACGGCCGGCCCAGGAGCTCGCCGGAGTCGAGGACCCGTGCCGCGTAGTTCTTCACCCGCCCGGCGGCCTCGATCTCCCGGGCGAACAGCCGCCGCCCGCGCACGGTGCCGCTGAACCACGGATGCAGCAGTTTGATCGCGACCTTGCGGCCGTCCTTGGTCGTCGCCAGGTAGACGACGCCCTGGCCGCCCTCGCCCAGCCGGGCGATCAGCTGGTACTCCTCGATCCGGTCCGGGTCGCCGGGGAGCCGGGGATAGGGGCCCGGCACTCTACGCTTGCCCCAGCTCGTCGATCGACTTTCTGAGGTCGTCCACCTCGACCGAGTCGCCCGCGAACTGCCGGACGACGCGGAGCAGGTCGCTCAGCCCGTTCGGATGCTCCTCACAGGAACAGATGATCGCGGTCAGGTCCGTACGGTCGTCGCCGGACCGCCGGGGTTTGATCAGCGTCGCCAGGGCCAGCGGGAGCTCGGCGACGATCTGGTCGCGCAGGTGGCGGCTGCGGAGCTGCCGGACGCCCAGCGCGCGGTCGACGACGTCGCCGAGGACGGGCGACCCGTCGGCGATCGTGATCGCCGCAGGAGGCGGAGGCAGCTGCGGCGGGTCCGGCGTCGTGGGCACGGCGGACACGACGACGCCCGCGTCGGTGATCGTGGGCGGTGCCGCCGGCACCGGGCGGACGGGCGCCGCCAGCCCCGGCACCGTGATCCACGCGCTGGTGACGGTCTCCTTCACCCGCAGCTCGATCCGGTGGTACTCGGCCGGGTTCACCAGCCCCAGGCCATGCCGGATGACGTCGTCGTGGACGCGTTCGGAGGTGATCAGCGCGAGCTCGGCGCCGGTCAGTCGCAGGATCTCCTTGAGGTGGGGCGCCTCCAGGATCCGGAACGCGTGGTTGACGGCGGTGCCGACCAGGCCTTCGGCGTCGGTGCGCGCGATGCCGGTGTGCACGGCCAGCCGGAGCCGCATCCGGGCGGGCTCGATGGAGACGTCGTTGTGCCGGCGCACCTCGGCGCGCAGCCGCGCGGTCACCGAGGTCAGCAGCAGCGCCGTGTCGACGGACGGCGGGACCACGACGAGCGCGCCGTCGCCGCGGTCCTCCCGGTAACACCCGTCGTACGGCACGTCGGAGTCGTCGAAGCTCCTGCGCAGGCCCTCGTAGAGCGCCGTACGGATCTTGTGGCGGTCGAGGTCGGTGCGCGAACGGTGGCCGAAGGAGGCGACGTCGCACACGAACAGCGAGCACAGGCCATTGGGTGTCCACCCACCGTAACGTCTGGGCATGCGCCGTCGCCTCGGTCCCCTGTTAGATCACGATCCCCCGAGACCATGTAGCACGAACCGCCGCGAGCCCGTCAAGGTCAGATGACGCAGAAACGTCATGGAACCGCGACGGGTTCGCGGACCTCTTCCAGGGCCAGGCGCTTCTTGATCCGTGCCACCGTCCGGGCGGGCAGCCAGCGTCCCGGCCGGATCAGCAACGGCACCGCGAGCGCCGTCAGCACGATCGCGCCGAAGACGAACCACGCGGCCGCCCGGGGCTGGAGCTCGGCCACGATGTAGCCGGCGCTGAGCGCGCCCAGGGGGACCGCGCCGCTGGTGAGGAACCGGTTGATGCCGATCACCCGTCCGAGCAGATGCTCCGGCACCTGCCCGGTCTGGTGGTTGACGATGGCGACGTTGAGGAAGCCGCCCGTGACGCTCAGGCCGCCCCAGGCGATCAGCCCGACGACCGGCTGGGCGGACACGGCGACGATGAAGGTCAGCGCGGCCCACGCCACGACGCACACCTTGATGATGTTCCGCTCGTCGCGTACGTGTTTGCCCGCGCTGGGCGCGACGACCGATCCGATCAGCCCGCCGACGCCGGAGGTGGCGAGCAGCACTCCGATCCGCGCGCTGGACAGGTGTTGCTGTTCGGCCAGGACGACGAGGAGCAGCAGGACGGTCTGGAACAGGAAGTTGCCCACCGAGCACACGACGACGACCGTGCGCAGGAACGAGTTGAGGATCACCATTCTCAGGCCGTCGACCAGCGAGATCCGGGAGCGGGCGTGCGCGGGACGGGCGGTCCCCTGCGGCTGGTAGTCCGTCTTGTCCATCATGAGAAGGGCGACGAGCGACCACAGGGAGGCCAGCAGGTTCACGTAATAGGGATAGGACTCGCGCTGGCCGAAGAGGAAGCCGCCGAGAGGTTTGCCCGCCATGAAGGCCAGGTGGCCGCGCGCCTCGTTCATCGCGAGGGCCGACGGCAGCTCGGCGGGGTTCACGACGCGCTGCACCGCGGTGACCTCGGCGGCGCTGTAGAGCACGAGGAAGGATCCCTCGCAGAGCGCGGCCACGACGAGCACCGGTTTGGGATGGGCGTCGAAGCCGAGCGCGTAGACGACCATGGCACAGGCCGCGAGCCGTCCGAGCTGGCCGATGAACATCAGCAGCCGCCGGTTGAAACGGTCGACGAACCAGCCCGCGGGCAGGTGCATCAACAGGGCGGGAATGGTGCTCGCCGCACCGACGTACCCGGCGAACACCGGAGAGTGGGTCAGGACGAGCGCCAGCAGAGGGTTGGCGGTCGCGGCGCACATCCCCCCGAACTGGGAGGCCGCTGATGCACTCCACAGCAGTGTGAAGTCACGCCATCTCATCGGCGCTGAGTTCCTCCGGAGCGACCGCTCTCATCGGCCGTTCTTTCCGCTGACGAGAGCACCGTCGAACGACGGCAACCGCTTATTCCGGCGCATTGCCGGACAAAACGGGCATCTGCCGATATCACATTTTTGATGCACGCAAGAAATGGCGCTCCAGGGTAGGCGCCACGCTCGTCATCTAGATACCCGGCTACGCACCGTACCAGTGCCGGAAGCGCTTCACCTCATGACCAACCGGATTCCCGCAAAGACAAATGGAACGTCTGGCACGTGTTTCCTGAGTGCCGTCCGCGCGGCCGGATGGTGCTCGGGAGAATTGTTTCAACGCGCCATGAGACGCTCCGCCTCCTTGCGAAGGTGCTCGGGGAGCGGAGGCCGCCGGGCCTTGACCGCGCGCTCGGCCAGCCCGGCCGCGGTGTCGGCGTCCCCTTCCAGCCGCAGGACCCGGGCGACGCGGAGCAGCACCGGACCGCTGTCGCCGGCGCCGTCCACGAGTTCGAGCTCCTTGGCCCCGGAGACCTCGGCGTCCGCACAGGTCTTCTTGGCCAGGAACCAGGCGGCCCGGCTGGAGGGGCGGTCGCCGTAGTTGACCCGGTCCAGGTCGCGCAGCGCGGGCTCGGCGCGGTTGAGGTCGGCCAGCATCTCGCCGCGGAGACGGATCGCCTCCGGGGTCGCGCCGTTCTGGCTGAGCGCGTCGTCGAGGATCGCGATGGCGGCCTGGGCGCGGCCGGCGTGCCACAGGGCGTGGGCCAGCGCCGTCTTGACGAACGTGTCACCGGGCAGCTGGGTGAGGGCGGCCCGCAGCCGGCTCACGGCCTCCGTCGTCTCACTGCCGATCTTCAACCGGCCCACCGCGGCCAGGAGCATGCCGACGTGCGCGGTGTCGCCCAGCGAGCCGAACACGGTGATCGCGGTCTCGTAGTGTTCGGCGGCCCTTTCCATCCGTCCCTGGCCGTACGCGATGGTGCCCAGCAGGCACTCGGCCGCCCCGCGCACCGGCCGGTCGGCGCCGGCCTCGCGGGCCACCGCCGTGGCGAGACGCCGGGCCAGGTCGAGGTCGCCGGCCGCGAACGCCGTCTCCGCCGCGTCGAGCCGGGGCCGCTCGTGCCGTACCGACGCCGCAGCCTCCGCGTCGAGACGCCGGACGACGGGGCGGAGCCGCGCCTGCGGCAGGCGGTAGCGGCGCCGGCCCGCGTGGCGGTCGGCGACCAGCAGGCGCACGTCCTCCAGCGCGCGTACGACGGCGTTGGGCAGGTCGCGTGTGAGGCGCCGCCCCTCGGTGACCCCGTCGGCGTCCGGCTTGCGGCCGAAGACCTGGCGGAACCACGTGGCCAGCGCGCTCGGCCATTCGCCGTACGCCGTCGCGACCGCCGCCAGCGACCGCAGGCAGTGGTCACCGAGCGCGCGGTCGACCGCCTTCGGCAGGCGGTCGGCATCGTCGTCGTCGCCGTCACCCCGAGGGAACTCCTCCCACAGGCGGCTGCACACGATCTGCAGGAGCGCCGGATCGATGGCGGTGTCGCCGGCACCCAGCTCGTCGACGAGCCGCTCGGCGCTCGCCGCGAGCGGATGGCCGGTGTCGCTCAGCGGGCCGCTGACCACCTGACGGGCGGCGGAGGGGCTGAAGGCGCGCAGCGGGAACCGGGTGAGGTGCCGGACCGGCATGCCCGCGCGCATGAGGAGCGCTTGGAGGTCGTCGAGGTGCTCCGTGCGGACGGCGATGAGCAGATGGAGGTCGTGCCGGGCCGCCGTGGCCTCGACGAGTTCGTCGGCGAACCGCCGGCGATGGTCGTCTCGCTCGTGGCTGCCGAGGAAGAGCAGGTCGGTCTGGTCGATCGCGGCGAGCACGGGGATCGCGTCGCCGTGCCGGTCGACACCGGCGTTCTTGCGCACGAGACCGCGGATCGAGGAGCCCGCGATGCGCATGGGCGAGTCCTCGGGATACCAGGACGCGAGCAGCGCGAACGTGAAGGGGTTGATGTCGGGCAGCGCGGCCAGCGGGAAGTCGGCCAGGAACGCCAGCCGCCCGATGGGCAGCACGTGTGAGTCCGTGCTCGCGTCGAGTTCGGGCAGTACCCCGGCGCGCAGCAGGGAGGTCTTCCCCACGCCGGCGGGACCGTGGAGGATCGTCACCCGATGATCGCGCCAGAGTTTCGCCAGGGCCGCCGCCTCGCGGGCCCTGCCGTGGAAGATCGCCTCATCCGCCGTGTCGAACGGACGTGAGCCGACGAAAGGGGAACGCGTGCTCATAGCATGATCACGTCATTACCGGGATGACCAACGGGTCGTGCTCGGCGGGGGTGATGACGACGACACCTACACCCGCCCGGTGCCGCGAAGCCAACGAAGTCAAGGCGGAAGTCTGGCCGAATGTGGAAGTCGCCGGGCCCGCTGGAAAGCCCCGCGTCAGAGCTTGTTGTCGAATCCTGCCCCGTCGGTCACCTCTCGGGACGGGTGGATCGCCTCCAGGACGGCGCTCGCCAGCACGGGGTTGTCGGCGGATCGCAGGAGGTCGGAGGTGACTCCCCGCAGGTCGATGGTGAGCGGTGGCATGATGCCTCCCCGGTGAGTCCGCTGCCCGGTCCGGATTGTCCCCACAATATAACTCGATTTCCTGCATTTTCCTTCAAGCGGCGCTAACTGTCTTTCCGGGCCGCCCGCAGCCGTATGCGTCGTATGACACACAGGGGCGGGAAGATTCCCTCGTTGCGTAGATGAATGCGCCGTTTCGGACATAGTCTTGCTAATCATCGGGGAGACCGGGTGACGCGGAGGTGAACCGAGTGGCGGGGCCAGAGAAGACCGGCGCGACGCAGGACATGCGCGTTCCCCCGGTCTGGGGGAACGTTCCCCAGCGCAACAAGAACTTCACCGGCCGCGAGGAGTTGCTCGCCGCCCTCCGCGAGGGGATCGCCAGCCAGGTCACCGCCGTGGTCCCGCAACCCCACGCGCTGCACGGCCTGGGCGGGGTCGGCAAGACGCTGACGGCGGTCGAGTACATCTACCGCTACCGGCACACCTACGACGTCGTCTGGTGGATCCCCTCCGACCAGCCCTTCATGGTCAAGACCGCCCTGGCCGAGCTCGCCCCCCACCTCGGGCTGCCGCCCGCCGCGGTGAGCGGTATCGAGGACGCGGCCCGTGAGGTGCTCGACGCCCTGCGCCGCGGTGAGCCCTACGACAAGTGGCTGCTGGTGTTCGACAACGCCGACCAGCCCGAAGACCTGCTCGACAGCATTCCGCGCGACTCCGGGCACGTGCTCATCACCTCGCGCAACCACCGCTGGGAGAGCCTCTTCGACGCCGTCCCGGTCGACGTGTTCCGCCGCGAGGAGAGCGTGGAGTTCCTCACCAAGCGGGTGCGCGGCGCGATCACAGCCGAGGACGCCGCGCGCCTGGCGGAGCAGCTGGGGGACCTTCCGCTGGCGCTGGAGCAGGCCGGAGCGCTGCTGTTCGAACGCGGCATGAGCGCCTCGGAGTACCTCGAACAGCTCGCCGACCGCACCAGCCAGCTGCTCTCCCAGGGCCGGCCGGCGGAGTACCCGGTGCCCATGACCGCCGCGTGGAGCGTGTCGGTGGCCAACCTCAGCGAGAGCCTCCCGGAGGCCGTCGATCTGCTGCGGGTCTGCGCCTTCTTCGGCTCCGAGCCCATCCCGCGCGAGGCCATCGGCAAGGCGCCGCCGGGGCTGCGGCCCGAGGTCGCCGCCCTGATCTCCGACCCGATCCGGCTGGGCCGCGCGGTCGGCGAGCTAGGCCGGTACGCCCTGGCCCGGCTCGACATCCCCGGCCGCACCATCCAGGTGCACCGGCTGGTCCAGAAGCTGGTCCAGGACGAGCTGTCCCCCGAGGAGCAGGAGCAGATCCAGCACGAGGTCCACCTGCTGCTGGCCGCGTACAACGCCGGCGACCCCGACGACGACACGAGCTGGCCGAGGTACGGCGACCTCCTGGGTCACCTGGCGCCCGCGAAGGTGTCCGACTGCCCGGCGCGCGAGGTACGGGAGTTCGCCATCCGGATGCTGCGCTACCTGTTCAGCTCCGGCGACTACCACTCCGCCCAGACCCTGGCCGACGACTTCATCGAGCGGTGGAGCGCCGAGTCCGGGCCGCAGCACCGCGACGTCATCGAGGTCCAGCTCGCGCAGACCAACACCCTTCGCGAACTCGGGAACTACGAGGAGGCGTCCGCGCTCAACGTCGAGATCCTCACCGCCGCGGAGAAGGTGCTGGGCTCCGACAACGACGTCACCCTCCTGGCGCTGCGCGGGTCGGCCGCCGACCTGCGCGCCGCGGGCGACTTCCGCACCGCGCTCGACCGGGACCGCGAGGCGCTGCGCCGCTACGAGGAAAAGTACGGCCCCGACGACGCGGGAACGCTCCGCGCCGTCAACAACCTCGCCATCGACTACGGCCTGATCAGCGACTACGCGCGATCGCGGGAACTGCACCACCGGTCGTTCATCGGCTGGAAGCGGCAGGAGAGCCGCACCATCATGGCCAGCCTGCTCAACGCGCTGAACGGCCTGGCCCGCGCGGTACGGCTGACCGGCGACTACTCCGAGGCGTGCGACCTCGGCGACGACGCCTACGCCATCGGCCTGGACGCGCTGGGCGCCGAGCACAACTGGACACTCCGTACGGGCAAGGACCTGTCGATCGCGCTGCGCAGGTACGGCGAACTCGAGCGGGCCGAGGAGATGGCGGTCCAGGTGCAGGACCGCTGCACCCGGCTGTTCGGCCTCGACTCTCCCGACACTCTCGCGGCCGCGATGTGCCTGTCCAACCTGTGGCGCACCGTCGGCCGGCTCGACGAGGCCACGGGCCTCGTCGCCGACTCGGCCGCCCGGTACGCCAAGGTCTTCAGCGCCGACCATCCGTTCAGCCTCGCGTGCCTGAGCAACCTGGCCGTCCTCCGCCGTGTCCAGGGCAATCCGCAGGAGGCGCGGAAGCTGAACGAACGGGCGCTCGCGGGTCTGGAGGCCAGGCTCGGCCTCGACCACCACTACTCGCTCACCGTGGCCGTCAACCTCGCCAGCGACCTGGCCACCCTCGGAGAGATCGACGCGGCGTGCGAGCTCGGCGAGGACACGCTGCGGCGCCTTCACCGCCTGTTCGGCGAGGATCACCCGCTCACCCTGACCGGCTCCGCGAACCTGTCGGCCGACCTGGCGGCGGCCGGGCGGACCGAACGCGCCCAGGAGCTGAGCGAGCAGACCCGGGCCGGCTACCAGCGGACCGTCGGGCTGAACCACCCGGACGCCCAGGTCTTCCTCGAAGGCCGGCACCTGGACGCCGACTTCGACCCGCCCCCGATCTAACCTCTGAGCGCCTCCAGGTCCCGCGACACCTCGGCGTGGATGTGGGTGATCAGCCGCTGGAGGTCGTGGCAGTACACCGTGGGGTTGCGGAAGCCGCGGCCGCTCCGGTAGCGGTGCGTGTAGTGGCCGGCGCCGCAGACCTGGTGCAGCCGGCACTCCTGGCACTCCTCGGCCAGCGCCAGGCCGCGGATCTGCCGGGCCGCGATCGACGGGAGCAGCAACGCGGCCTCGAACGGGTCGCGTGACACGTGGAGCGCCGTGCCGGTCGCTCCCTCGTACGCCGACTTCAGCGTGTCGACCTGCTCGATCTCACCGTTGGTCTCCACCACGACGATGGCGACGGGGGACAGGCCGACCGCCTCACCCGTCGACGGCCGGCCGAACAGCAGCATCATGATCTCGTCGAAGAGGCGTACCTGCGTCGCCTTCTCCGGCGACCGGTACCAGCGGTCGAAGACGGCGACGAGCCAGTCCCCGTACGGAGTCGAGTCGTCGGGCGGCCGTGCGGGCGGCGGCGTGTCCCAGTTGCCGTGCGGGAGCAGGAAGTTGATGGCGGGCGGCTCGAACTCCAGCATCGCCTCGTACGCGCGCACCGGGTCGTTCTGGATGTCGACCGTGCTGAGCAGGCCGTTGAACAGGTGGCGGTACGGCGCGGCGCGCAGCCGCTCCACGCCCGCGCGTACGGCCGAGAAGCTGCCCTGGCCGTTCGCCCACCTGCGGTGCCGGTCGTGCCCCTCCTCGTCGCCGTCGAGGCTGACCCCGACCTGCACGCCGTACTCGCGGAAGAGCTCGAGGACCGGCGGGTCGAGCAGGATGCCGTTGGTCTGGACGTTGAACCGCACCCGCACGTCCGGCGCACAGGCGGTGAGCACCGCCTCCACGGTGTACCGCAGGTGGTCGACGCCGGCGAGGAGGGGTTCGCCGCCGTGCAGGGTGACGTCGACGCGGTCGAGCAGCTTCGCCCGCGCGTGCTCGGCGATCCGCATGGCGACCTGGTCGATGGTCGGCTTGGCCATCTTCCGCGGCTGACGGCGCCAGCTCTGGTCGGCCATCTCGTACATGTAGCAGTAGTCACACGACAGGTTGCAGCGGCTGTGCACCTTGAGGATGAACTCTCGGAACGGCGTGGGCCGCCAGCCTCTGCCCAGCAGCGCCCGTACGTCGAGGGTGTCCGGCCACTCCGGTGTGCCGGGTGTCTCCTGCCGCGATGACGTCATAGGTCATGAACCGCCGTTACCGTTGGTCCGGGTCCACCGTTCGTGTTCCCGCGACTTCCCGCCCACGTGGATGATCTTCCGGTCCCAGGACACCGGGCGGAACCCGGCCTCCTCGACCACCCGGCGGGAGGGCGCGTTCGCCGGCTGGATGTAGGCGTCGAGCCGGGAGAGCCCGAGCTCCTCGAACGCGTACGGGACGGCCAGCCGTACCGCCTCCGCCACGTACCCGTGCCCGGAGGTCGCCGCGAAGCCCCCGTAGCCGAGCGAGCCCCGCGGATCAGGCGCCTTCCGCTCGATCTGGTTGATGTTGACCAGCCCGGCGAGCTGCCGCGTGGCGTTCACCCGTACGACGAACCCGACCGCGTTGACCCCGTCGAACCGGTCGAGATACTCGGCGAACTCCGTCGCCTCCGTGGGTGCGAAGATCAGCCCACGGTGCATGTTCGCGCTGTCCCGTGCCAGCGCGACGAACTCCTCCCCATCCTCGGCGGCCACCGGCCACAGGGAGATGCGTTCCCCCACAAGCAACCTCACGCCGAGAAAAGTAACTCTTGGCAGCAAAGCGCAAAAGCCCGGACGAGTGGGACGGCTGGCCTTTCCGGATGTCGTCGCCGAACCTGCGGCACTCGGTGCGCGCCATCGTCCTGGACGAAGACGACCGCGTCCTGCTGTGCCGATGCGCCGTTCCGGACCCGGCCCCGGCCGTCGTGTGGGTGGCCCCGGGCGGGGGCCTCGAGCCAGGCGAACCGGCCCTCACCGCCCTGCGCCGCGAGCTGCTCGAAGAGGTCGGCCGCGTCCTCGGCACCGACCCGCCGCACGTGTGGCGGCAGCGGGTCGAGTCGCCCGGTTACGTCGCGGGCCACGACGGCGTGGTGAACGACTACTTCCTCGTCCGCACCGAGTCGTTCGATCCCCGTGGCACGCTGTCCGACGAGGAACTCGCCGCCGAGAACATCAGCGACCTTCGATGGTGGCGGCCCCAGGACATCGCCCCGTACCGCGGCCCCGACCTGTTCTCCCCCGGAGACCTCGCCACGCCGCTGGCGGCGCTGCTCACCCACGGCGTTCCCGCGCAGGTGATGAGACTCGGCCTGTGAGCGGTAACTAACCACAAAAACCGCGATTGGGCATTAGCGTCCGAACCTGGGCCACTGCTGACCCTATTTGCTCACCGTCCGCCGATGAACATGGTCGCGGGGACGAATAGCTCATGCCCGGTGGTGAAGCGGATGCGCACTCCGGCGGCCGTCCATTCGGCCGCCCGGACACCGAAAGTCCCGTCAACGGTGGCGCTGATGTCGACCCGGTGCCCGTAGGAAAGGCCCGGGTCGCTGCCGATTACGAGGTGGTACGACTCGCCATGGAGCAGTGTCCGTTCGTGGTAAAGACCCAGGTGGTGCGTGTGCCCGTCCTGATAGCGGACCGTCGGCGGCTGGTCTTCACGATGGACGAGCGTGGATCGCGGCCATGTCGACACGACGAAGAGCGTTACGGTCAACATGATTCCCACGACCGCCCCGAGGGCCATCAGACCGAGACGTTTTCCCCAGCGCGCTCCATCTGCGACCATTCGGCGACTCTAGCCCACTCAAGAGCCCGTGCGGATTACCGAACCCATTTCGCGCGACCGTCGCGCGGCTCCTGGCGGACGACAACGGGTCGGACGCCTGTCATAGATCATTTGTAGTCTCGTGGCCGTGGCCTTCACGCAGCAACGACAGGACTACGCGGCCCTGGCAAGCTCGATCGGCGACGCCTGGTCGCGACTGGCCGGCACGGACGAGGTCACCGCGCCGTGGGGGCCGTGCACGGCGTTGGAGGCGGCGCGCGGCTTCACCGTCGAGACCGTCACCCACGGATGGGACCTGGCCGTGGCGACCGGACAACCGCACGACGCGCCCGCCGGCATCGCCGACCGCTGCCTGACGTACGCCGCGTCGGTGATTCCGGACCGGCTACGGGGCGTCATGTACGACGACCCGGTCGGCGGGGCCGAGAGCACCTCCGCGACGGAACGCCTCGCGCATCTCCTCGGACACAGGCGATGACTCGACCAGGGCTCGTCCGGCGCGCGGGGCGGGGAGGTCCTTACGGCAGGAAGATGGCGTACTCCCCGAGTGTCTCGGTCAGCGTGGGCGGCAGCTCCGCCAGCGCCGACAGCTCCTCTACGGAGGTGAACCCGCCGCACTGCTCGCGTGCCCGTACGATGCGGTCGACCAGTTCGGTGTTCATGCGCGGCAGCTGCGCCAGCACGTACGGCGGCACATGGTTGACGTCGATCAGGCCACCGTCGTCGAACCCGCGCGGCAGATCCGGCCGCCCGATGCGCAGCTCCCATGCCATGACGGGGTCACGCGCGGTCTCGCGCGCCGCGGCGCGAAGCTCCCGCCGCCCGGTGGCGATCCTGACGGCGCCTTCGTAGTCAGGGGTCGGGGGTGTTCGAGGGGGCAGGGGCGGCCGTGCGGCGAAAGCCCGCGAACGGATGGCGAACGCGTGCGCCGTGCCGCCGAGCCACAGGACGACGATCGCCGCGGCGAACACGGTCCTCCTCACCGAGGAGTCGGGAGAGTTCGTCGTGGCGAAACACGTGACCGTCAGCGCCAGGTAGCCGACCACCGCGAGCCAGTGGATCGCCTTGCGCAGGCGAATCGCCGGAAACACGAAGACCAGCGTCGTGCCGATGCCGAGAGTGATCAGCGGCACGAGCGCCCAGATCAAGCTGACGGCCGTGCGGGTCCTTCTGCCCATGGGTGTCCTCCCTGTTGTCCCTTGGACGGGCCGGAGGGACTACCGGATCACCCCAACACGACGCTTTCCTTCCCACGGGACGCGGTCCAGGCATCGACGATGCGGTCCAGGGTGCGCCTGCCCCACCGGCTCATCGTCGGGTTGGAGTCGAGGTAGTACCAGACCAGCCCCATCGCCTGCTGGAACGCCCAGGCCATCCCGCGCCGCCACTGGACGTCGCCGCATCCGAGCTCGCGGCGGAGGATGCCGCGCCGGGTCTCGTCGAGGAGGTGCCAGGCCGCCACGAGGTCGAGCGCCGGGTCCGCCGGGCCGAAGCCGCCGCCGTCCACGACGCCGACGAGACGGCCGTCTTCGACGAGGACGTTGGGCGGGATGAGGTCGCCGTGGCACATCGCGTCCTCGTCGACCTCGGGCAGCGTCCGAAGCTCCGCCCAGATCCGCCGCAGGAGGGGGACGTCGAGCAGGTCCTCGCTCTGCCGGAAGCATGTCTCGAGCCACTCGTCGTGGTCCGGGAGGTGCCCGCCGCGACCGGTGCCGCCGAAGCGTCGCCCACGGGTGTCGTCGGCGCGCAACCCGGCGATGAGCTCGGCCAGGTCATGGGCGAACGCGTTCGACCCTGCGGGGTCCTCGACCGTCGCGTCGTGGCCGGACAGCCAGGTCTGGACGCTCCACGGCAGCGGATAGCCCGCGCCCGGCTCCCCGATCGCCACCGGCTCCGGGGTGGGCACGGTGGCGGCGCCGGCCAGCTCGCGCGCGGCCTCGGCCTCGGCCATCAGCGACGCGCGGGCCTGTGCCGGGTCGTGACCGACCAGCGGGAAGCGGGCGGCCAGGTCGTGGCCCATCCGGAAGATCGCGTTCACGGTCCCGGGCGTGCGCAGCTCGGTGACCGGCAGTCCGCGCCACTGAGGGAACTGCGCCTCGACCAGCCGGCGGACGGTCTGCGCGTCGACGTGGAGCTGGTCGGGGTGCATCGTCATGTCGCCATCCTGACCGTAGGCGACCGCGGGTGTCCTCCGATTTTCTCGCGGCGGCCTCGGCGCCGTCATCGCCCGACCAGCCGCCAGCGCCCGGTCGAGACGACGTCCACCTCGTCGCCGCGGACCCGGATCGCCGAGTCGTCGTCGAGCAGGTAGAGCGGGAAGTCCACGCTCGCCGCCAGCCGGTCCGCCCACGCCTCGTCGCGGTCGGGGAAGGACGGGGAGTCGAGGTGCGGCTTGACGTACCAGTCGAACAGCGGGCAGGCCGGCTTGATCCGCTCCTCGCCGAGGAGGTGGAGGTCGGCCAGGTCACCGAGCAGGTCGGCCGCCCGCTCGTCGAAGCGCCGACTGAAGATCATCGAGCCGGCGCTGGTGCCGACGTACACCTTCTCGCGCAGCAGCCTCGGGAACGCCTCGGCCAGGCCCGCGCGGGCGATGCTCTGAGCGAGATGGAACTGGTTGCCGCCGGTGACCCACCAGACGTCGGCCCGGCCCAGACGTCCCTCCAGCACGTCCCGCGGCAGGCCGCCCAGGTCGAGCACGTCGAGCTCGCCCCAGCCCATGCCGTGCAGGTCGGCGAGTGCCTCGACGAACCAGCCGTGGTCGCCGGGTTGGCCCAGCGAGGCGGTCACGATCGCGACGACCCGGGCCTCCGCGCAGGGCTTGCCCAGCAACTCCGCGAACGCCTGTCGCAGTGTGTCGTTGGCCAGTCCGTTCGAGGTCAGCAGCATGCGCATGGCCCCGATTCTGTCGCACGCCGGCCGGAGACGGCGGGGCCGGCCGCTCAGGCGGTGAACAACTCGGCCTCAGCCGAGCGTGAAGTCGGCGAGACGGCGAGCGCCCTCCAGCAGGGTGTCGAGGTCGGTGGCCAGGGACAGGCGGACCCAGCCTTCGCCGGAAGCGCCGAACGCCGTGCCGGGCGCGACCGCGACGGCCCGCTTGCGGAGGAGTTCCATCGCGAACGTGTGCGCGTCGTCGGCGCGGTCGGCGATCTCCACCCACATGTAGAAGGCGCCGGCCGGCCGGATGTAGCGCACGCCGAGCCGGTCGAGCAGCGCGGCGAGCGCGTCGCGGCGTTCGCGGTAGGCGTCGCGCATCCGTCGCACCTCGTCCTGCGGCCCGCGCAGCGCGGCGAGCGCGCCGCGCTGGGCGGCGGCGTTCACGCAGGCCACGGTCGGTTCCTGGAGCTTGGCCAGCACCGGTGACAGCACCGGCGGGACGACGGCGTAGCCGACCCGCATCCCGGTCATCGCATAGGTCTTGGAGAAGGTGCCGACCGTGATGACGCGATCCTGCTCGCCGACCGCGGCCGTGCTGGTCCACGTGTCGTCGAACGTGATGGCGTCGTAGCACTCGTCGGAGATCACCCAAAGGTCCCGCTCCGCGGCGAACCGCAGGATGTCCCGCAGGCGGTCGGCCGGGGTGATCGTGCCGAGCGGGTTGGACGGCGAGTTGAGGATCAGTACGCGCGTGCCCGCGTCCGCGGCGGCGGCGAGGGCTTCCACGGTCGGCAGGAACCCCTCCTCGGCGCGCAGGTGGTACGGCTGCGCCCGAAGTCCGTGGAGCTGGGCGATCATCGCGAAGTTGGGCCATCCGGGGTCCGGGATCAAAACTCCCTGACCGGGTTCCCCGGCCGCGAGCATCGCGGTGAACAACGCGCCGATGCCACCGCTGGTCACGATCACCTGGTCCGGTGACACCGTGAACCCGTTGTGGACGGCGATCTTCTCGGCCAGTGCGGTGCGCAACTCGCCGATGCCCGCGTTCGGGACGTACTTCGTCCAGCCGGTGCGGACCGCCTCGGCGACGGCCTCGACGATGTGCGCCGGCGTCGGGAAGCTGGGCTCTCCCACCTCCAGGTGGATGCAGTCCGGTGTGGCCCAGGCGAGGTCCATGACCTCGCGAATGCCGGATCGTGGCATCGTCGCGGCGGTCGCTGCCGGTACGGACATGTCATTTCCCCCAAACGTCGGCGAACAGGTTCTTCGCGGTGCCACCGAGCACCGCCGCTCGCTCCGTTGCCGTGAGCCCTGGAAGCTGGTGCTCCACCAGGGCCGGCAGCGACGCGTAGCCGGGCACGTCCCGTGTCCACGGGTAGTCCGAGGCCCACATGAGGCGGTCCGCCCCGTAGGCCTCGAAGACCTCGCCGACGAGCGGGTCCAGGTCCCGGTACGGATACGCGCGGTGCGAGAACGCGTACTGCCCGGAGAACATGACCCGGACCTGCGGATGGCGGGCGAGGCGCAGTACGGCGGGCAGCGTCGGCGGAGGCAGGACGGTGTCGAACCGGGGCCGGCCATGCGGGTCGACGGTCATGTTCTCGGGACAGAAGCCCAGATGATTCAGCACGACGGGCAGATCGGGCAGCGCCCTCACCGCCTCGGCCAGCAGCGGCAGTTGCTCGGGCGGGGCGTAGAACCACAGCACCGTTCCGGTACGGGCGAGCTCGCGGAGGACGCCGAACGCCGGTGACTCGGTGAGGGGCAGCCGCGGTTCGCCGAGCCAGTTCATGCGCAGGGCCGCGAAGCCCGCGGTCTCGGCCCGCTCACGCAGCCTTCCCACCGGGTCGAGCCCCGGCCGCCGTCCGGTCGTCTCGTCGTCCGCCACCGCGACCGTGACGAAGGTGCCGGGACGGGCGCGCCGGCACTCGGTCACATAGTCGTCCTCGGGGCCGAGCGGCACCAGCACGGCCCGGTCGACACCCGCCGCGGCCATGACGGAGGTCAGGTCCTCGATCGGCGCGGTGCGCTCGGCCGGCGCCAGCTCGTCCACCGTCCGGGGACGGCGCGGCGAATGCGCGGCGAACACGTGCAGATGGGCATCAATGATCACGAGGCACCGCCGTGTGCGGCCGCGACGGCACGCCGGGCACGGTCGGCCAGCCCGTCGAGTGCGCCCGTACGGTCCACCAGCGACGATCCCACGCCGACGGCGGTCGCGCCGGCCGCCAGCCAGTCGCCGATAGTGTCGATCTCCACCCCGCCGGTCGGGACCAGTTCCGCGTGCTCGAACGGTCCTCGCAGCGCCTTCAGGTAGCCGATGCCGAGCGGGCCCGCCGGGAAGAGTTTGAGGAGACGCGCCCCGGCCTGTTGCGCGGCGAACAGTTCCGTCGGGGTCGTCACCCCGGGGAGCGGAGCCAGCCGGCAGCCGATCGCGGTGGTGATGATCAAGGGGTCGGTATGGGGGCACACGACGAACCGCGCGCCCGCGTCCCGCGCGGCCGTGACCTGCGTCGGGCTCAGTACGGTTCCCGCTCCGACGGCGACCGTGCCGGGCATTCTGGCGGCCACCCGTTCCACCGCTGCCAGGGAGTCCGGATGGTCGAGGGTGAATTCCAGCGCGGTCACGCCGGCCTCGGCCAGTGTCTCGGCCACCTCGACCGCATGCCGGTGGTCCCGCAGCCGCAGCACCGCCACGATCCGGCCGGCCCGGATGCGATCCTCGGTCTCGGCGAGCGCCGTCGGACGGCTGGTGTCCACTGGTGTTTCCTCCTCGGATCGAGACGGTGTCATCGCAGGATCCGGCGGCCATCGCCGTAACCTGGGTCCAGTTCGCCGGCCCGCAGCACCCAGCCGTCACCGGGGACGGTGTGCATGTGGGCGCAGGCTCGCGCGGCCACGCCGGCGGCCGTGGCCGCGTCCGTCCCGGCGAGCGCGGCCGCAAGGTACGCGGCGGCGGCCACGTCGCCCGCGCCGAACGCGTCGACGACCTCCGCCTCGGCCGGCGCTCCCGTCACCGCCGTGTCCGCCACGACCGTCACCTGGACTCTGACCCGGTCGGGGGCGGGACGCGTGCTGTCGCGCAGCACCACGACCGGGCCGCCCGCCAAAGTGCGGAACTCCTGCGCCAGCCGGTCCGGCTCGCCGGTGTGGCCCAGCACGAGCGCCAGGTCGTGGGCCGAGGCGAAGATGACGTCGGCGAGCGGTGCCATGCGCCGGAACGCGGCCGCGGCCCGATCCGGCGACCACAACCGGGAACGGTGGTTCAGGTCGAAGCTCGTGGTGACGCCGGCCTCCCGAGCGTGGGAGAACGCCTCGGCGAGCGCGTCCTCGGGGCCCTGCCCGAGGGCACAGGTGATGCCGGTGGAGTGCAGCGCCCGCGTGTCGGCAAGAGTCGCGGCCCAGTCGACCTGGCCGGGGGCGAGGCCGCACGCGGCCGACCGGGCGCGGTCGTAGAGCACCTCGGTGGCCCGGGGTTGGGCGCCGGGCTCGACGAAGTACAGCCCCTGACGTCCGTCCGCCTCCCAGGCCGCCGAGACGCCGACGCCGAACCGCCGCGCGTGTTCGGCCACCCGCCGCCCGAGGGGATTGTCCGGGAGCCGGGTGACGAACTTGGTGGAGTAACCCAGTTGCGCGAGCGCGATGAGGGCGTTGAGCTCGGCTCCGCCCACCGAGATCTCCAGCGTGCCGGCCTGTTCGAGCCGGAGATGCCCGGGGGTGGTGAGACGGATCAGCGCTTCACCGATCCCGACGACGCGTCCCCGCGAGGGCTGCGGACCCGCGGGGTCCGGCTCCGGTCCATGGCCCGGCCGGGAGGCGGAGTCCGCAGCGGTGAAGGGAGATGACACTGTCCGTCCTCTTGGCATCGTGGTGGGAAGCGTTCAGTCCTTGCGGGTGAACACCGCGACCGCCGCGACGATCACCGCACCGCGCACGAGATCCTGGTAGAAGCTCGAGACGTGCAGCAGCGTGAAGGTGTTCTCCACCAGGGCGAGCAGCAGCACCCCGCCCGCGACTCCGACGATCTTTCCGCGGCCCCCGAACATCGAGGTCCCGCCGAGCACGACCGCGGTGATGGCCGAGAGTTCCAGGCCGGTGCCCGCCGACGGGGTTCCGACGGTCGCCTTGCTCGCGAGCATGAAGCCGGCCAGCGCGGCGAGCGCGGAACAGATCGCGTAGCACGTGATGGTGACCCGCGTGACGTTGATTCCCGCGCTGCGGGCGATGGCCGGGTCGCCTCCGGTGGCGTAGATGTGCCGGCCGAGACGGGTACGCGACAGCCCCCAGGCGAGGGCGAGCGCTATCACCAGCACGATGATGAAGATCACGGGGATCGGGCCCACGTTCAGCACGGCGAAGCGGGCCAGATCGTCGGGGATCGCGCCGACCGGGGTGGAGGAGTACGCGTAGGCGATGCCCTCCAAGAGGTAGAACGTGCTGATGGTGACCACGAAGGGCACCATCCGCGCCCTGGTGACCAGGAACCCGTGGAAGACGCCGGTCAGCACGCCGATCAGGAGGACGCCGATGAGGACCGGGGTCACGCGGATCGGGTAGCCGTCGATCAGCCCGGCGGTGAGCACCGCCGTGAGTGTCGCCATGGAGCCGACCGACAGGTCGATGCCCCCGGTGAGGATGACGAGCATCTCGCCCATCGCCACCAGGGCGAGCACGACCGTCTGCGACAGCAGGTTGGCGATGTTCTCCTGGCCGAGGAAGACCCCCGGGTTGCGAACGGCGAGAAAGATCGCCAGCAGGAGGCACACGAGCCAGACGACGGTGCCGTTCGAGCCTATCGACGCGAGCCGCCTGCGTACTTCGTGCGGGCGACCGAGTGCCTGTGCGGTCATGAGTCCTCCTTCGTCGGAGGGCGTGACCACAGGGGCGTGTCTTCGATTCCCTCGCTTCGCTCGGTCATGGTTCCTCGCTCCCCTGTTCGTCGCGGATCATCGGCTCGTGTCCGCTTCCAGCTCGCCGAACGCATGGGACATGACCGTCTCCTCGTCGGCCTGCTCCCCGGCCAGCTCGGCGGTCAGCGCACCGTCGCGGCAGACGAGCACCCGATCGGACAGACCGAGCAGCTCCGGCAGCTCCGAGGAGACCAGGACGGTCGCCAGGCCGGCCTCCCGCAGCGACTGGATCGCCCAGTAGATCTCGGCCTTGCCGCCGACGTCGATGCCGCGGGTCGGCTCGTCGAGCAGCAGGACCTTCGGATCGGTCTCCAGCCACTTGGCGAGGACGACCTTCTGCTGGTTGCCACCGGACAGCTCACCGACGGGCCGGTCGACGCTCGAGGTCCGGATCCGCAGCCGCTCGACCGCGCGTTCGGCCATCGCCCGCTCGGCCGCACGGCTCAGCACCCCGCCACGCCCGATGCGGGAGAGCACGGGAAGCGTGACGTTCGCGGAGATCGGCAGGTCGAGGACGAGACCGTCGACCTTGCGTTCCTCGGGGACGAGCACGACTCCCTGCCGGATCGCGGCGCGCACCCCGCCTCGGCCCAGGCGACGGCCGTTGATCCGGACCTCTCCGCCGTGGACCGGTTCCAGGCCGGCCAGCGCACGGAGGATGCGGCTGCGTCCCGAGCCGATCAGCCCGGCGAGCCCGACCACCTCGCCCGCTCTGACGGAGAAGCTGATCCCCTCCGGCTCGGTGCCGGGAAGGACCAGCCCGCGGACGTCGAGAACGACGTCTTCCGAAGGTGCGGCCGCCTCCGGGAACGTCTGGTCGACGTCCCGGCCGACCATCTCCCGCACGATGCGGGCCCGGTCGTACTCCCTCGCGGGCCCGCTGGAGACCACCGCACCGTCCCGCATCACCGTCACCCGGTCGGCGATCTCCTCGATCTCGTCGAGCCGGTGAGAGATGTAGATGATCGACACGCCCTGAGCCGTAAGCCGCCGCACCACGGCGAACAGCCGTTCCAGTTCGTCGCCGGAGAGCACCGCGGACGGTTCGTCCAGGATGAGAAGCCGCGCCTGGCGCACCAGGGCCCGAGCGATCTCGAGCAGCTGTCGTTGGGCCACCGAGAGCTCGCCCGCGAGCACGTCGGGGCGGAGGTCGCCGAGCCCGAGCTCGGTCAGCACCTCGGTGACCCGGCGCCGCGACGCGGCCCGGTCGAGGACACCGCGCCGGGCGATCTCCTGACCGAGCAGGACGTTGTCGGCGACCGACAGGTACGGGAGGATGGTGAGCTCCTGGTACACCGCCGCGATGCCCACCGAGAGCGCCTCGGCGGGGCTGCCGAGCTCCAGGGGTTCGCCGCGCCACGACAGGCGGCCCTCATCGGGACGCCGTACCCCGGTGATGATGCTCATCAGGGTCGACTTCCCGGCGCCGTTCTCGCCGACGACCGCCTGTACGCTCCCTTCCTCGCAGGTCAGGTCGGCGCTCTGCAACGCCTTCACGCCGGGGAACGACTTGGTGATCCCGCGCGCCTCCAGCAGCGGCGCCCGTTCAGGCATGCCGCTCACCTCCTCGATCGTGGGCGGTCCGGCTCAGGGACCGCGGCCGGCTCAGCAGACCTTGAGCTTCTTCGCCTCGGCCATCGTCAGCTCGGTCGGGATCCACAGGTTGTCCGTGCAGTCCTTGCGGTAGTACTTGGCGAGCTCGGCGTTGGTGTAGACGGCCGAGTTCACCTCGACGACATTGGCCACCTTCTTGCCCTGCAGGACCGAGACGGCCGTGTCGAGGCAGGTCCTGGTCTGCTCGGGCGGGTACGCCGACTGCGCGAACTGCACCCCCGAGGCGGTCGAGGCCGCGCGGAGGAAGGCGTTCGAGGAGTCACCGGTCATCGGCGGGATCTTCTGGTGCGCCGCCTGGTAGGCCTGGATGACGCCGGTCTCACTGACGCCGCTGTCCGTCCAGATCCCGTCCAGGTTCGGGTAGCGGACCGCGAGCTGTGCGGCGACCTTCTTGGCCTCGGTCGGCGACCAGTGCGTGTACTGGCGGGTGACCACCTGGATGCCGGGGTAACCCGCGAAGACCTTCTTCGCCGCCTGGTACTCGTACTCGGTGGTCGGCACGCCCGGGATGCCGGACAGGATAGCGATCCTGCCCTTACCGTTGATCTTCTTCGCCAGCCAGGTGGCCAGCAGCGTGCCCTGCAGCTCATAGGACCGGCCGACCGTCGAGACCACACCCGGCGTGCCGTCGGGCAGGCGCCCGGTGCAGACGACGACCGGTATGTCGCGCTGCGCGGCCTGCCGCACCTGACCCACGACGGAGGAGCCCATCGGCTGCACGATCAGCGCGTCCGGCTTCTGCGCGAGCAGGTCCTGGATGTTGTTCACCTGGGTGCCGGCGTCGCCGTTGGCCGAGGCGTACAGCAGTTTCGCGTTCTGTTTCGCGGCCTCGTTCTTGATGAAGTAGTCGGCCTCCATCGCCCAGGAGTTGGTCGGACCCTGCGACGCATAGGCGATGGTGTACGGGCCGTTCTTCTTGTACTTGCTCGTGTCGACCTGACAGACGTTCGTCTCCGCGGGCCGCAGGCCCGACAGCCCCAGGTTGGCTCCCGCCTTCTGCCAGACGGCGTCGATCTGTTTCTGGGCGGTGGACTTCCCGCCGCAGTCCTCCGCCGCGGCCGAGTTGGAGCCACCGACCTGCCGGGAGGTGCTGCACGCGCCGGCAGCGAGGACGAGAGCGGCGGTCGAGGCGAGCACGGCGAACCGTGAAAGAGCGGGGTTCCGGTGGGCTTTCATGCGATCTCCTTGCTGGGGGACGGTGCCCGGGGCACGCGAGCGAGGCTCAGCCTGTTTTCGCCGCGGACCGGCCGCGGCCCTGCAACCAGACCGCGCCGAGGATGACGGCACCCTCGATCAGGAGCTGGCCGGCGTTTCCGACGCCGAGCAGCCCCAAGAAGTCGATGAGCACGGCGATCAGCACGACGCCGATCGTCGTCCGGCCGACTCCGCCCTTCCCGCCGGTCAGCGCGGTGCCGCCCACGACGGCGGCGGCGATCGAGTCCAGGTTCAGGTTGTGCGACAGGTAGTTGTCGACATATCCGGTGTAACCGGAGGTCATGAGGCCGGCGATCAGCGCGAGGACGGCACTGATGAGGTACGTGGAGGTGATCACGGCGCGGACCGGCACACCGGAGAGCCGGGACGCGGCGGGATTCGCGCCGGTCGCGTAGATCCGCCTCCCGTACGAGGTGCGGCCGAGCACGAACGCGGCCACGGCCAGCAGTACGACGAAGATCAGAATCGGGGTCGGGATGCCGGCGATGCTCTTGGCCCCCACCCAGCTGAGCCTGGGCGGTACCTGGCCGCTCGGTGAGCCCTTGGTCCAGGCGCTGATGCCGCCCTCGATCAGGGTGAAGGTGGCGAAGGTCGCCACGAAGGGCGGCACCCGGCGGCCCACCACGAGGCCGGCGTTCAGGGCTCCGCCCAGCAGTCCGAGTCCCAGCGCGGCGAGCACCGCGACCGCCAGGGCGTCGTTGTGACCACCGGTGAGCTGCGCCGACACGACCATCGCGAGACCGAGCATCGCCCCCACGGACAGATCGATACCGGCGACCAGCAGGACGAACGTCTGGCCGATCGCGGCGACGCCGATGAAGCCGATCTGACGGAACAGATCGTTCAGGTTGGCCGAACCGTAGAAGGACGGCGTGAGAATCGCCGCCGCGACCAGCACGATCACGATCCCGCCGAGCGAGGTCACGATCCTCATCCGTGCCCCCGCGAATGACGAGCGGTCCGTGACGCTCTGCGTGGCCGCCGTCATCGGCTCACCTCGCCGGAGCCGGCCGCCGGAGCGGCGGCGGACGGAGAGCAGTAGTTCATGACGATCTCCCGGTAGATCCGTACGGCCTGCTCGACCGCGGTGATGGAGACCCACTCGTCGGCGCCGTGGCAGCGGGCCAGCAGGCCGGGTCCGACGGCGGGCAGCGTCGGCAGGCCCGCCAGACCCTGGAGCCAGGCGGCGTCCGTGGTCCCGGGGAAGACGCTGTCCGCCGGTGCGGTCCCCAGTACCTCGGCCAATGCCGTACGGGTGGCCTCCGCGACCGGATGATCGGCGACGACCTCGGTGCCGTCGAGCCAGTCGCACGGCGGTTCGTCGAAGGCCGCCCGCGCCCGCAGCCGCGGGTTCGCCAGCCGTTCGGCGTCGAGGAACGACTCGAGATCCGCCTCGAAGTCGGCCCGGCTCATTCCGGGCAACAGCCGCACCTCGGCGTCGAAGTGGACCTCTCCCGGGATGACGCCGTATCCGACGCCTCCGCCGATGCGCAGACCCGCGTTGGCCGTCGCCTCCCACCCGTGTGGTGCGCCCTCACGAGCAGGCACCCGGGGATCGAACCGGTCCGCGAACGCGGTGAGCAGGCGAGCCGCCTCCACGGAGGCGTTCACCGCGCCGGTCCGCGCGGAGAGGCTCGAATGTCCCTGGTCGCCGGCCACGGTGAGGCGCATCCGGGCGATACCGCGGCTCGCGAGGTGCAGCAGGTCCCAATCGGCGTCCAGGCCGCCCGGCTCCCCGATCACCACCGCGTCCGGCCTGGGCACCCCCGCCTCGGCCAGCGCGCCGTCGGCCAGGAAGCGCGCGCCGTACGACGCGCCGTCCTCCTCGTCGGCGGTGAACAGCAGGGTCAGTCGTCCGGCGCGCGGGCCGGACGACACCAGCGCGGCCGCCGCTTCGATCATCGCGGCGAGCGCGCCCTTCATGTCGGCGGAGCCGAGACCGTACAGGCTATCGCCGTCGATGGTCGCGCGCATCGGGTCGACGCGCCACTCCGCGTCCCCGACCGGCTTGGTGTCCATGTGCCCGCACAGGCACAGGTGCCGGCCGCCGGGCCCGAAGTCGAGGGTCACCGCGAGGTTCGGACGATGCGCGGCGCGACTGATCGTCACCGGCTTCGGAAGGCCGCGGTCCGCGAGTGCACGGGCGATGACCGCCGCCACCGCCGTCTCGTCACCGGGCGGGTTCGGACTCGCGGCGGAGACGAGTTCCGACGTCAACTCGACGACGGACGAGGGGAATCTGCTGCCTGCCATGACGCACTCCGGGGGGAAGTGGACCTCTAGTCCAGACTTCGCGCCACATTAGGGGCGTCCTCTAAAAGCAGTCAAGGGTCAACCATAACGTTTCGCCTGATGAACGCGGGTCTCGAGGGCGTCCACCGACCCGTACGAGGGCATGCGTCATCGCCCGGCGGTGAGGACACCCCCGGGCGGGACGTGAGGACGCTATGCCGACGGCACGCCGGGCACCTCAGTACTTCGGCGCCCAGTCGTTGCCCTGCCAGGTGGTCAGCCGGCGCGGGTGCAGCCGGAACAGCCAGCGGGGCCGGTCACGGGTGGGATCGAGGTAGGCGGCCCCGTTGCCGCCCAGGTAACGCGACGACATGCGTTCGGCGATCGGCACCCAGGCGCCACCCACATTCGGCTCCTCGACCAGCAGTGCGGTGCACTGGGCGACCACCTTGCGCTGGGTACCGGCCTCGTCGATCGTGATCGCGCATCGGGGATCGCGCTTGAGATACCGGGCCCACACCGACTTGGCGCGCGGGACCACCCACCAGGAGGAGCCGTCCCACTCGTGCCAGCACGGCACGACGTACGGCCATCCCTCGTCGTCGAGGCATGCCAGCCGCGCGATATGGGGTTCGGCCAGGAACGCGGTGATCTCGTCCGACTCCAGCGCGCCGACCTTGCCGCGCCAGCTCTCGTCGCCGTTGTCCGTCTGGGCCATGGTGTTCTCCTTCCGGCCGTCCTGAGGCCGGGCCGCGGGGCTCAACGTCCCGGCCGCCCGGCGAATCCGATCCGGCTCGACAGCTCAAGTCCGGCCTCGGCGACCTTCGGTGCCAGGTCGGCGAGCCGTTCCCGGGTCATCCGGTGGATGGGCCCGGCGACGCTGATCGCCGCCACGACCTCCCCGTTGTGGTCGAACACGGGCGCCCCGGTGCAGCGGACGCCCTCCTCGTTCTCCACGTCGTCGATCGAATAGCCCGACCTGCGAATACGCGCCATCTCGGCGCGCAACTCCTCGACGTCGGTGATGGTGTTCTCGGTGAGCCGGACCAGCCCCTCCGCGATCACCTCGTCGACCAGCGCATCACCGGAGAAGGCCAGCAGCGCCTTGCCCAGGCCCGTGCAGTAGAGCCGGCTGCGCAGCCCGACCCGGGAGAACATTCGCAGCGAGTGCGGACTGTCGATCTTGTCGATGTACAGGGTTCGCGTCCCGTCGACGACGCCGAGGTGCGCGGTCTCGCCACTGATCTCGACCAGCCTCTCCAGCAGGTCTCTGGCCAGGGACCGGAGTTCGAGACCGTCGAGGAACGCCGAGCCCCACGCCGCACATCTCGGCCCGAGCCGGTAGACGCCGTCCATCTCACGGATCAGATCCGCGTCCAGCAGCGTGTCGAGCAGCCGCAGGACCGTGCCCTTGGGCAGTTCGGCCTCGCGGACGACGTCGGTGAGCCTGAGACCCTGCGGGGCGGCGGCAAGGAGATCGATCAGCGCGATGCCCTTGACGAGCGCCTTCGCCGAGCCGGTGGCCTCGCTCGAGGTTTTGGACTTAGGGTCCACACCAGCGAAGGTAGCGGTATGTCCGGAATGCCGTCAACCGTGGATCGCGCGTGCGGTGGCCCCCTGACCAGGCCGGTGGGCGTCGAGTCTGCTCGAGAACCCGAGTGCGCGATCGGCGGCATGAGCGGACGTTGAGAACATGACGACAATTGCCCGTCGACGAGCCATGTGTTGGGTAAAGCTCAATGGGTGATCGGGAATGCCGGCGGTCGCGGACAAGAATTGAGACATACATCCTGTTGCGCGATGCGGCATTTCATGGCCTGCGCGGGTGGAGTCGGCTCACTGTCGGCGCTGTGACCTGTGCAGAGTCACCTTCTGTGGTGGGCTGATTGCGCTAATTGGTCGGTGGAGGTGGTCCGTTCGACCTTCCTGTTGTGCGAACCGGAGTTTCGTGCCCTCTGTGGCAGGTCGATAGCTTCGCATTCATGGAATGGAGCTTTCTGACGGCCGAAGAACTCGTTGCCGCAATGCGCGCCGGTGCGGTGACCTCGGTGGAACTGACCGACGAGGCGATCGCCCGTATCGAGCGCGACGACGAGGTGATCAACGCGATCTGCGTGCCGGACTTCGACCGGGCGCGGGCCGCCGCACACCGTGCCGACCAGGCACGCGCGCGTGGTGAGGACCGGCCGCTGCTCGGCGTTCCGGTGACGGTCAAGGAGTCGTACAACATCGCCGGGCTGCCCACGACCTGGGGCATGCCGCCGCACCGGAACTATATGCCGGCCGAGGACGCGGTACAGGTGTCGCGACTCAAGGACGCGGGCGCGGTGGTGCTCGGCAAGACCAATGTGCCGTTGGGGCTGCAAGATATCCAGAGCTTCAACGAGATCTACGGCACCACCACCAACCCGTGGGATCGCGGTCGCACGTCGGGCGGATCCTCCGGCGGGTCGGCGGCGGCCCTGGCGTCCGGGTTCGGCGCGCTGTCCATCGGCTCCGACATCGCCGGCTCGCTGCGCACCCCCGCGCATTTCTGCGGCGTCTACGCGCACAAGCCGACGCTCGGACTGGCGGCCAACCGCGGTATGGTCCCGCCGTCCGCGCCGGCATTGCCGGTCGACCTCGACCTCGCCGTCGTCGGTCCGATGGCGCGCGCCGCCCGCGACCTCACGCTCCTGCTCGACGTCATGGCCGGACCGGACCCCCTGACGCTCGGCGTGGCGCACCGTCTGGCACTGCCGCCCGCCCGCCACGAGCGGCTCCGCGACTTCCGGGTCCTGGTCCTCGAGGAGCATCCGCTCATTCCGACCGGGTCCGCCGTACGGGCGGGCCTGAACCGGGTGGCCGACGCGCTCGTCGACGGCGGTGCCCGCGTCGAACGGCACAGTCCGCTGCTGCCCGATCTGACCGAAGCCGCGACGCTCTACATGCAGTTGCTGATTTCGGGCTCTGTCGCGCGTTTTCCCATTGAGTCGCAGGAGCGGCTGCGGACCCGCGTCGCCGGGCTGAGCGCGGACGACCAGAGTCTTGACACCGTGCGGCTGCGCGCCATGCTGTTCAGCCACGGCGACTGGATGGAGGCGAACAACCGCCGCGAGGTCCACCGCCACGGCTGGCGGCAACTGTTCGCCGAGTTCGACGCCGTGGTGTGCCCGATCACGCCGACGCCCGCGTTCCCGCACGACCACAACCCCAATCCGTTGGAACGACGCATCGACATCGACGGCGCCGAGTACCCGTACTTCGACCAGCTCGTCTGGGCCGGCCTGGCCACCATGCCCGGCCTGCCCGCCACCGCCATACCCACGGGCTTGTCCCCCGAGGGCCTGCCGGTCGGAGTGCAGCTCATCGGTCCGATGTTCGAGGACCGCACCCCGCTGCGGCTGGCCGAACTGCTCGAGCAGAAGACCGGCGGCTTCCAGGCGCCGAAGTAGGGGGTACTGGCCGGCTGGCCGGGATATGGCAAGATCTCCCACGAGAAGACCCTTAAGGCGCTCAAGCGGCTTGCCGACAAAACGATTCGCAGGCGTTGCCGTACTTCGCTGCTGTACGGACACCAAAAAGCCCCCTTCCATGATGGAAGGTTTCAAGGGGTCGTTGCAACGCGAGTGATCAACTGGCTGTTGCCAGGAGCTTAGCGAGACGCTCGGCTGGGGTTTGCCAGCCGAGCGTTTTGCGTGGCCGGCCGTTGAGGCGGGCGGTGATCGCGGCGAGGTGTTCGGCGCTATGCACGGACAGGTCGCGAACGCGGCGTCGGCATCGGGCAGGTCGACGATGTGCACGCTGCCGGTCGCCCCGTCGCCGTCGGGCGTCAGCGTGGGACCGCGAGCGATCATTCTGTCGGCGTATCCGTCCATGAACGCCCAGTGCTCTTCGGCCATCTCAACGCAGATCCCCGACATCCGGCTTGTCACGGCAGTAGAAGAAGTACTCCACTCCGCCTGACTACCACAGCGTCGATCAACTTTGCCATGCCCGTGCTGCAACCCGTACCCATCGAGTTATTTCGACAGTGCGTGGCCTGCTTCTTCATCCACCGCCAGGTTGCGGTTCGCTTCCCCACCTGGACTGTTACTGAGTAGACCGAGACATGTAGTCCATTCCCGCCTCGTAGGGAGCGTTCAAAGGAGAAAAATTGAGCGGAATGGTGAACTAATCTAAGTATCGCCTACGGCAAGTGTACCGAAATGCGAGTGGCAGCCCCCGATCGATAAAGGACGACATGATTCATCAAAACCTGACCCCTCGACAACAGGTCGAGGCTCGGGCCGCGTACGCCCAAGTCTTCGACCCTGTGGACATCCCGCCACTGCTGTGGACGCCCAATTATGCGCGAGAAACCCTGCTCGCCAGAAGGTTCGCTGCTGAGGACAACGACGCGTTGGTCGACGAACTGCTGCGCGCTCAACAGCCGCTTCTCTCCGGCCGGACCACCTACGAATTCATTTTCACCAAGGGTGCACTGCCTCCCCCTACCACTGCCACCAATCGCGCTCTACTCGGCCACATCCTGTCCCTCGAAGACCGGTCCACGATCATGGTCATTAACGACTGCTGCCCCGAACTTCGAATTGCAGAGACCGCCTTCGCGATCTATCGCGATCTCGACGGAGAAACCGACATGGACACCGCGGCCGTGGGCGTCACCACCTCACATGCCGACCTCGCCATCACCTCACCCCGACAAGTCGCCCAGTACTCAAAACTATTCAACGACATCAGCTTGCACGCCGAAAATATCGGAGGGTATCTCGACACCCAGCTGGCAAATACCTAGAGATCCGGCAGTGGGCTGGTCAGGCCAAAACACTCAAGGGCGACCTTGATGAAGGTCATCTTGCAGGGTTCCGGGTCGCCCGTGGGCCCGCATGTGGTCGTCGGCGACCGCCGCTGGCAGCGTGGGCGCAAGCATGTGGGGGACGATCGGGCGTACACCCGGCGCATCGTGTTGATCTCGTTGACGATGACGCGGCCCGGCGGGCCCGTGGCGGCGAGTGCCGTCGGGTGCACGCCCCGATCAGGACTCACGCCGCTCCCTCTGCAGACCCTTGCACCAGAGCGCCCTGCGGCGGGCTGGGTACGTCGTCCACTCTCGCCGTGCGGTCGGTGGCGAGGTAGAGGGTGTCCACTCCGGGGAGCCGGTCGTCCTCGAGGCGGAGGATGGTGGTGAATCCGAGGCGGTCGATGACTCCAAGGTGGTCTGTGTTGGTTGACCAGGTACGCAAAACCACCCACGGGGGCATCGATGCCGGGAGGTCGAAGAGTTTCTGGTAGAGGGCACGCGCGATGCCGCAGCGCCGGTGGCGGTGTCGTACGGCGATGGTGCTCACGTACAGGCAGGGGCAGAGGTCGGCGTAACGTCGGTCCTGGTGGTCCCTGCGGAAAGACAGGAAGCCGGCGACATGGCCCTCGTGCCGGGACAAGATAAGCTCCTGTTGGAGCATCTCCTTCAGGTAGCCGCCGGAGGCGGCGGCCTCTGTGCCGCGCTCGCTCAGATCGGACTGGGTGGTGCCCTCACGCGAAGTGAGCGGGGGGACGAAGTCGCCGGCGACTTCCGCGAACATGTCCGCCAGCGCGCGGAGTTCGCCGGTGGGAATCGCTCCTGGCCGGTACCACCGGGTGCTGATCGTGCTCACGCCACTTCTCCGTCGCGCAGGCGCCCGGGCCGGTTCGCTCAGAAGCGTCGGCGCTGTCGCCGCTGATGTGTCTCGCGAACATTCATGAGCCGGCAAGATCAATGTCGGCGCTAACGACTGTCCGTCGGTTTCTCCCGCCGCCAAGCGCCGAGGGGTAGATGCTTCCGGGCAATAAGCGCTCGTCTGGCCCTGGGAACACGCAAGAACAAGTCAGCCCGCCGATGGTGCTCACCGTCGACTGGGACGAGGACGAGCAGCCATCCGCGGTGCTGTGCAGGGAGGTCGACCACCGCAGACCGCGAGGCCGCCGTGGTGACTCTCACCCACCGCGGCTTCGATGAAAGCGAGTTGCCACGCGAAAGCCGCCGCACGAGGCCACCCAGACCGGGTGGAGGTGTTGGCGCGTGGCCGCGGGCGTGACTGATCAGGCACAGGCCCCGTTTCGGGGTCACAGCATTCACACTGTGGTATCCGACTGATTCGAGGACTGTAGATTGAACCCGGCACTCGCCCGCCTCACCCAGTTGCTGCCGCCCTCGGATATGCCTTCCAGGGACTGGGGCGCTGTCGAGCAGCAGTTGGGTACGCCCCTGCCTGACGACTACAAGGAACTGGTCGACACCTATGGTGGTGGCGTCTTCGATGAGAGTGTCTGGCTCCTTGAACCAGGATGCCCGCGCCCGCGCTACGACCTGATCGCAATGGACGCCGAGTGCCGCGAGTCGCTGCAACTCCTGTGGGACCGTGGCGAGCCTCGGCCCGCTGTGCTGGAACAGGAAGGGGTTCGCCTCATTCCGTGGGCTTATGAGGACGAGGGTGGTGAGGTCCTCTATCTGCTGGCCACGCCGAGCAGCAGCCCAGAGATCTGGCCCGTCCTCATTAACGAGGGACGCGGTCCCGAGTGGGAGCGGCACCCCGGCCCCTGTACCTCCTTCCTTCTGTCACTGCTCACGGGAGAGATCGAGTCGGAATACTTCCCTGACCTGCCACTCGACCAGCACCTGTTTGAAACGAACGAGGAGATCTTCGCCAACGACTGATCCACCTCATCTGGCTCTTCCCTGTGCTTTGAAACCAGCGAGCGGAACAGCGAGCGACGCGGCTGGGGCGGCCGCCTCAGTGCCGTACGTTGAATTGCGGCATCTTGCCGAGCGCCTGGAATGCCTTCAGCGCCGTAGGTGTGGCGGCGATGCTCGTGTTGCCTGCGTCCGGCATGTTCACCGCGTGCGTCGTCTCGTAGTAGGACAATGCCTTGATGCGCGGGAAGCGCGGGAACTGCTTGGCGACGCTCTGGAAGAACGTGGCCTTACGCTCGGGGTTTCCCGGTGTCTCCAGCACCGCCCACTCCGACAGCATCAGCGGTTTGTCCGGGAAGTGGCGCTGGGAGTAGTCGTAAAAGCCGGGGACACCGTGTTTCTGCTGCGGGGCAGCGACCTTGTTCACCAGGTCGGCGAAGTCCGTGATGTTCGACTTCGCGAACGGGTCGTAGCCGACCCAGTCGACGTAGCGCTTGCCCGGGTACAGGTCCTTGAACCAGGGTTGGCTCATGTGGCCGGTGTAGCCCATGAAGACCACGGTGAACAGGATGTTCCGCGCCCCTTTCGCTCGGAACCTCGTCACGACGTGCCGGAACATCGCTCTGTAGTCCGCAGCGGTGTAGCCGGGCTTCGCCTTGGCCTTGACCTCTTCTTCAGGCTCGTGGTGGATGACCAGCCAGAACTTGTCCGTGAAGTGCGTCTTGAGGTAAGCGGCCTCGCCGGCGATCTGCTTATCCACGGCGCCGTCGGCGACCTGCCGCCACGTCTTGCCGACGTCAGGCTTCCAGTTGAGGACGAGCATCCGGTGCGCGCCCGGCTCACGGGCGAGCGCGATCTCGCTCGGCGTGGGGAAGAGCTCGGATCCCGAGTGGTAGCCGTGGTAGATGTCCACGGACCGGCCGATCTGATGCTCGAAGTCGTGCACGGAGGCGGTTGGGTCCTGCCGGGCGCCGATCACGGGGGTGACTCCCCACCATGCGCCGCAAGAGGGGACGAGCTGGGCGGAGACGGTGCATTTCGCCGAACCGGCAGAGGCGCCCCCGCTGCGTACGGGCAGCGGCGGGCCGTCGTCGCCGCGGGCCGCGCATCCCACAAGCGACGCCGCCACCGCCGCGGCCAGAGCGCCACGCCCTATTCCCCCAAGCCTGGATCCGTCCATGGCAGCGCAATATAGCCACCGCCATTCGTGCAGAACGTGATGTAACGGGCATTTAAGACTCGCTGTTGACATAGTGTTGGTGTAGTGCTGGAACCATTCGCTCCCCGAACCCGGCGCCCGCCACCAGTCCGCCCGAGAGCAGCCCTTACACTTCTACACCTCCGTAAGTGCCGAAGGCACCCATCGAGTTGATCTCACGCTTCGTCGGGCACACGACCATGGACGAGACAGACGGTCTACCATCATGGGCTGGCAGGCCCTCGAGGTCACTGGGCGGCGAACCATGGGTATGCATCCGGGTTGAGTATCTGGTCCAGGCAATGCCGTAGCCCGTCACCCCTGTACTCGACGTTGCGCATCCACGGTACCGACGCCAAGAGGCGGGCGAGGTCGTCGGTGACGATGGTGTCCAGGACAGCCCGCAGATCGTCTGGTACTGGGCCGTCGACCAGACATAGCCACGCCAGCGCGGCGCTTGCCCTCACCTCGACGGGTTGCTCGGGATTGGACCACCACGTGCGAGCCTGCTTGACGACGCGCTCGTCGTGGTGATCCCAGGCCAGTTGGCCGATCCCCAGTACCAAACCCGCCCGCACCGCGCGATCGGGCTCCGCGCGAAGCCGCTCGTGCAGGGCGGCAGTGATGTGCTCGACCTTGCCGGAAGCAGCGGCCAACGCGTAACAGGCCGCCTGGCGAATCTCCGGATCGGGCTCGTCGAGCAATGGCAGCAAAAGGTGCGCATCGGCGGCGACGGGCTCGCGCGCCGCCTGCACCGACCAGTTCTGCAGATAGCCGCTGGAATCGTACGCCAGTCCATCGTCGGCGGTCCGCAGTAGGCCCGCACGCGTCCCGTCACCATAGTGCTCGCGGCGCGCCACCTCGGCTACCAGCAGCAGCACCTGCGCTCGGTTGTGCGTTGATGGGTCGGCGGCGATACGCAGCAGGAATGGCACGGCCAGAGCCCCCGGCGCGGACGTCTGGCCCTGGTGGCAGACGCTGCCCCACAGCAGGCCCAGCGCCCGGTCCGCGGTTTTGGGCTCGCGGGAGCGAAGGCCCTCAAGGCGGTCGGGAACATCGATACCGGGTCCGTAGGCGTGGTGGAACCGCTGCCACGGCACTGAGTCGTACCAGAAGCGTTCTTTCACCTCGCGCGGCATGTGAGCCACCACCGTCCGTACATCGAAATCGGTTCCCTGGTGGTGCTCCGGCCCGCCATCCTCGTACAGCGCGGGACCATCCGCCATCTCACGACCCTCCGTATGCCTTTCCCCAACGCCATAGCTCATCCGGTAAGTGCCGCAACGACATGGCCACCACCTGGCCGGCTACGCAGCTGGCACCCGCACCCCGCGATTCAGGCCGCATCCACGGCAACCTGTACCGGCCACGACGTTACAACCGCGCCCTGAACCGGGTCTTCTACATATGCGCGCTGGCCAGTATCCACTTCAACACGCCGACACCACCCGAGACTGGCTTCTCAACCACGCTGTTACAGAAGCATTTACCGTTGGTCAAGGGCGCCGACACGGTCGGGCGGTCCACCCCGGGGGTTATGACGCGGGTAAGAAGGTCAACGGCAGCGTTTCATCGTTACCGACACGATGGGCTTGCTGATCACGGTGATGGTGTGCGCCGCGAGCGTCCAGGACCGTGACGGGGCCAAGAGCGCGTTGCTGGGAACGTGCCTGTCTGCTCGCCGTTGCCGCCTGGTCTTCGCCGACGGCGATTTCGCGGGCCGGCTGGTCGAATGGGCGACTCGCGTGCTCGGGATCCTGGTAGAGGTCGTTCGCAAACCCGGAGAACAGAAGGGCTTTTCCGTGCTGCCACGGCGGTGGGCGGTCGAACGGACCCTGGCCTGGGTCATTGCCCACCGCCGTCTGGCCCGCGACTACGAACGTCTGCCCGCCCATTCCGAAGCCATGATCCGCTGGGCGGCCATCAGTACCATGGCCCGCCGCCTCGCCCGCGGCCGACCCGCCAGCCGCCCCGGTCGCCGACCCCTCGAATACGCCCCCTGAGAACGCTTCTCCTACACGCTCTAAGAAGGCACCAACAACGGTCGGCCATCAGCCGACCGCCGCTGGTCCACGCCGCGCGAGCGGTGCGCTCCATCGCGGCAACGGCCAGGCGGCGGGATACGGTGCCTTAGTCCTCGACCACAAGGAGCCACGGATCGGGCTTATGGTCCTTGTGCGGACTGCAACTGGCCCAGGTGTAGCCGTGGCGCAGGTAATATTCTGCTGCACCCTTGCACTGCGTTTTCGTCGGGTACCAAGCCGACACCTTCTCCGACGCGGATTTGAGTGAGGAGTGCGGACTGGCTGATGCAGTCCCAGCGGCCAAGCTGAGAGTGGCGGCGGTCACGCCTGCCATGACCGCCAAGCTAGCAACTCGTGTTCGCGCCATGTAGCCCTCCTGAGGAATCGTAACTGTGGCAATACGGACAGTCCGGCGCTGTTCCTGAACCGCACGTTGCCTGGTGGAACGCTCGACTGGTCCCTGCTGCACGGTCTGATACGCCTGAGCGGCGATGGTGAAGAGAAGGAATCCGAATCCGGCTGGCTCTGTGGGCTCCGGGAGCGGCTCTCCTAAGGCCGTGATCCGCTGGACGGCAATCAGCACCATGACCCGCCGCCTCGCGCGCGGCCACCCCGCCACCCGCACCAGCCGACGCCCGTGAATTATGGCCAAAAGTGGATCTAGGCCATTTTTGGCTCTCTTTATTCTTGAGTCTGCTTTGCGATATGATTGCGCATTAATAGAAGCGTTAGCCGTTTGATCGAGTTCGCTGGTAACAGTGACTCGCTGGTGTCGTTGATGTACACGCTCTACGGCCCCCTTAGCCCTGCACGCGGCGCAAGTGCAATGAAGCCGACTTCGATCGCGTCGACCAGGTGCGTTCACGTGGGGATCGTGGGTGCAGTCGATGGCGATTGATGTCGCCTACTTCCCAAGCTGGTAGTGGCGCCGCCGGCTTCTTCGGGTGTGGCCGCGTCGCAGATGGTGCAAGGATCGTGTCGTCCCGACAACAGGTGCTCCAGGGTGCCCGAGGCCCTCGCGGCCGAACCGGTGGGAGTAGGAGGCGGCTCACGGGGCGGTCGCATGCGTGGCGCGCGATCGGCGTCCTGGGTAGGCCCCACCGGACCTGGCGGTCGCAGGTCGCCACTGCACGGGATGATGCACCGTGTCAGTGCCCAACGGCACGGTCGCTGCCCAGGTCAGCGGAGTAGTGTAGCCAAGATCACCGGCCCTCTGCAGATCCTCGCAGCCCCTCCACCGTCAGCCGGGAGATCCGCCGCAACCACTCACACGTATGCGGCAACCAGCGGGCCTGCCGTCCACGCGCTGCCCAGGCCTCGCACCGACGTGGGAACGGAGGGCCGTCAGCCAGTGCGTCCCTCATCCTTGATGTAGCGGATGGTCTTGGTGTCGAGCTTCTTGTGGCCCTTTGCGTGTCCTTTGACGTTCGTTGTGTGCTCCGCGATGCTGCCGCGGTGCACGTAGCTGATCTTCAGCCTGTGCGTGGTGGAGCACCGGTTGTGCCAGTACACCGTCCGGCTCGTGATCGTGACGCCCTTTCCGTAGGACCAGGCGAAGCAGCCACTGACGCCGCGGTGGACGGACGACGCCGATGCCGAGGCGGTACCGATGCCGACACCGAGACCGGCGATCGCGACGCAAGATGCGGCGACGACAGCGGCACGGGTACGCAGGCCCCTATGAGAACGCGTGGACAATGAAAAACTCCTCTCGCGCAAGACGACACCATCAGGCGCTTCTTCATGAAGCCCCCTGTGCGGTGAGTGCAGTGAATGACTGTCCGGTTCCCCCCGCGAACCGCAAATGTCGCGCGGCCTTACCGCCCTATTCCGGACTCCGAAGGCGTCGCCGCGACCAGCGCCGCACCGCAGATCCGCCAACTCGTGACCGGCGTCGCGCAATGGCTCACCGGCGCCTGACCACCCGCACCCGACCGAAGGAGGGGATGGCTAGTGCCCAACACCTCACGCAACACCCGGCTTGATCTGCAGGAGGAACCCACTCGAAACGACGCCGCGAGACAGATCGTCGCCGGATTCGCCACCACGCTCCCGACGCGCACCAACTACTGGCGGACCATCGACACCGCCCTCGCCGACATCACCGATCTGGCCAACACCCTTGCACGGACCCACCTCGACTACGCAGACCTGCTCGCCGCGGCACGTGCCACGCTCGGCGCCCACCTCGACGGCGAAGACGACCCGCTGTCCTATCTCCGCGACGAACTACAAGCGCAAAGGGCCGACCGATGAAGGCCCGTCAGATGCGACGCCAGGCCCGGAGGATGAGCCGCAACGGCATCCAGCCGATGATGCTCATCACCTCCGACGACCAGCTACCCGACATGATCGGCGTACTGATCGGCCGCTGGTTGTGGCGTTACGCTCCGAACTCGCCTCCGTCCACGCCGCCTACCACACCGCACTCGCCGGCTGGCTCCTACACAGGACGCATCCTGGATGGTGGCCTGGCATTCTCGCGACCACGATGGTCAGCGCAGCCCTGCTCGTACACCTCGGTCCCCGACTCGGTCTGACGCGCCCCATCGAGCGTCTCTACGCCGCAGCCGTGACAACCGGGGTCGGCGCGTGGCCGGCAGTCGCGACGGCAAACGGCCAAGGACACCGGCCGCTGCCGCAATTCCTCCTCTTCGGTGGGACGCTGCTGTCCGTGCCGTGGTGGGCACACCGCCGCAGACGCGCACGCGTCCGCGTCGAACGCACGCTCGCCGCCTGGCCGCAGGTCGCCGACGCCTCGGCCTCAACGGCTCTCATGTGATGTCCGCTGTCGTAGACGCCTGGGGCTGGACTGCTCGCATCGCGCTACGCCGAGGGCACACCGTCGCCGACGCTCTCGGCAGGCTGGCCGCGATCGAATCAGCCCTCGGCACCCGCCCCGGAGCTATCGAAGCCGACCGGAACCGCGCCGACCACTTCCTCATGCGGGTACTGCACACCGATCCACATTCGCGCCCGGTGCCCTGGAAAGCACCCGAGGTCCGCTCGATCACTCAGCCGATCCCACTGGGTGTCTTCGAGGACGCCACCACCGCGACCGTGCTGCTGCTGCGTCGTAACGCGTTCGTCGGTGGCGTGGTGGGATCGGGCAAGTCCGGTGTCCTCAACGTCATCATCGCGGCACTCGTCGCCTGTGAGGACATGGTCGTGTGGGGGATCGACCTCAAAGGCGGCTACGCCCCTGGGCGCCATCTCTGGGCCGCCTGGCGACCACGCCGGAACAGGCCGTCAACGTCCTCAAGGAAGCCGTCACCGAACTGGACCGCCGAGCCACCGAGTCCAGCCACGCCGGCTGCACGCGTCTGGGAACCGACCAAGAGCCGGCCGGCCCTGGTGATCGTCATCGACGAGTACGCCGAACTCCCCGACGCCGCCACCGCCTACACCGACTCGATCGCCCGCAGAGGACGAGCCGTCGCCGTCAACCTCCTGGCGGCCACACAACGCCCCACGCAGAAGGCCATGGGCCACGGCGCTGCCCGCTCCCAGATGGACGTACGCATCTCACTGCGCGTACGAGAACGACGCGACGTCGACCTCATCCTCGGCCAGGGCATGTACAACGCCGGCTGGCACGCCCACACCCTCGACGCGCCCGGCAAGTTCCTCATCTCCGCACCCGAACACCCGACACCGAAACGCGCACGTGCCTACCTCATCGAAGACGGCGATGTGACGACTACGGCTCGCCGGCACGCCGCGCAACGGCCCGTGCTCACGCGCGTCTGCACCTAAGGCGGCATGAGACGAGACATGAGACAGCCCGGAAGCAGCACACCGCGTGACCGCGACGAGAGGAGGTGAGGCACCTGCAGGCGTACACGGTCGAGCAAGTCGCGGAGATCCTCCACGTCGGTCGTGACAAAGACGAGTAGCGACTCCGCACCGACAGCCCTGGTCACCACGATCCCGGTGGTACGCCTCGACCGCGCGCCAGGGCGCGCACGACCAACGTCGAGCACCCGAGAGGAGGGATCGAATGAAGATCATCATCGGGAAGTACGAAGCGACCATCTACCCGGAGAACGGAGGTTGGACCGGAGCCATCTCCCTCGGCTTCGGGCCGGACGGGAAACGCACCCGAATCAAGAGGAAGGGGAAGACGAAGACAGCCGTCAAGGAGAAGCTGGTCAAGGCCGTGGCCGACCTCGACGCCGGCATCAAGACGGCGGAGGACTACACCGTCGCGGACGCCGTCAACGACTGGCTCTCGAAAGGGCTCAAGGGCCGTAATCCGAAGACGGTCACGACCAACCGCATTCTCGCCGACCAGCGCGGACGACGTGGAAGAGTGGCTCGACGGCCTCACCGAGAAGCTGGCGACCCGGAGCCTGCAAGGCGTCCACTCCATTCTGAAGCGGGCCATCCGACAGGCTCAGGCCCGCGACAAGGTCATCAGGAACGTGGCCGAACTGGTCACGACCCCGAAGGGAAGGGAGGGACGACCCAGCAAGGCCCTGACGCTCGATCAGGCCACGGCCGTACTGGAGAAGGCGAAGACGTCACGGCTCCACGCGTATGTCGTCCTCAGCCTCATGACCGGCATCCGTACCGAGGAGGCACGGGCCCTTCGGTGGGATCACGTCGTGGCAGGGGCGGACGGCCAATGGCGACCCGTCACCAAGGCAGGCTTCGACCACGACAGGTTCGCCATCTACGTGTGGCGGTCGGTACGCGCCGGTGGCGACACGAAGACGGAGAAGTCACGCCGGACGCTGGAGCTCCCGCAGGAAGCCATAGACGCGCTCAGAGAGCACCGCAAGCGCCAGGCGACCGAACGCCTCGCCGCTGGCGACCTGTGGCAGAGCGACAACCTTGTGTTCTGCTCGCCGACCGGTAACGCACTCGACGCCGCGAACGTACGAAGAGCGTCCCGGCTCATCACCAAGAAGGCGGGGATCGGCGAGGACTGGACGCCGAGAGAACTCCGTCACTCCTTCGTGAGCATCATGAGTGACAGCGGCGTCTCCATCGAGACGATCGCCGATCTCTGTGGCCACGCGGGAACCGCGGTGACCGAGGAGGTCTACCGGCACCAGCTCAAGCCGGTGATCACCAAGGGCGCCGAGACCATCAACGCCGTATTCAAGAAGCAGTCCGCCTGAGGGTGAGTGGCTCCCCTTTTGGCTCCCCACGACCTCTAAAAAGATCAAATGGGATCCCGGAGATATCTCCAGAACCCCATCTGAACTGCCTCAACCTAGCGTCGGGGTGGCGGGATTTGAACCCACGACCTCTTCGTCCCGAACGAAGCGCGCTACCAAGCTGCGCTACACCCCGGTGGTCACAGGTCGTCTTTCAACGCCTGCGCCGGAACTACTCTAGCGGACGTTCACCCCTGCCCGCGCCCCGGTGTCGGTGATCATGCCGGGACCAATGTGAGCAGGGAGGCCTCCGGGGGGCAGCAGAAGCGCACCGGGGCGTACGGTGACGTGCCCAGGCCCGCCGACACGTGGAGCCAGGTGCCCGCGTGGCGGTGCAGGCCCTTGACGCGCGGGCGGTCGATGCCGCAGTTCGTCACCAGGGCTCCGTAGAACGGGACGCACAGCTGCCCGCCGTGCGTGTGGCCCGCCAGCAGCAGCTGGTAGCCGTCCGCGGCGAAGCGGTCGAGGTTGCGAGGCTCCGGGGAGTGCATGACGCCGATGCTCAGCGCGCCCTGGGACACCGGGCCGGCGATCTCGTCGTAGCGGTCCTTGCCGATGTGGGAGTCGTTGATGCCGCCGAACTGCACCTCCAGGTCGCCGACCTTGAGGCTGCCCACGTGGTTGTTGAGGTCGAGCCAGCCGGCCGCGGTCAGGGCGGCGCCCAGCTCCTTGTACGGCAGGTCGGGCACGGTGCGGCGTTTGGCGTAGTCGGCGCGGCTCGTACGCCACAGGTAGCGGGCCGGGTTCTTCGGCACCGGGGAGTACATGTCGTTCGATCCGTACACGAACACGCCGGGGCGGTCGAGCAGCGGGCCGAGCAGCGACAGGAACGGGCCGATGGCGTCCGGGTGGGAGATCGAGTCTCCGGTGTTGACGACGAGATCCGGCTCCAGGGAGTCCAGCGCGGCGACCCAGTTGATGAGGCGGCGACGGCCCGGGGTCAGGTGCGTGTCCGAGATGTGCAGGATCTTGACAGGCCGCTGGCCGGGGGCGAGCACGGGCACGTCGAAGCGGCGCAGGCGGAACCAGTTGCGTTCGATGACGGACGCGTAGCCGATGCCGGCGACACCAAGACCCAGAGCCCCGAGGGGGACGGCGTATCTCTTGAGCACACACCCATCGTGCCAGACGGGCCACGCCGGATTATTGGAAAGCGCAGGCCCTCGACGGCACGGTTAGATGTTGACCATGTTGAAGGAGAAGCTCCAGGCCGACCTTTCGGTCGCGATGAAGGCACGTGACGAGGTTCGCACCCGTACGCTCCGCATGGCGTTGACGGCCCTCACCAACGAGGAGGTGTCGGGCAAGCAGGCGCGTGAGCTGTCCGACGACGAGGTCGTCAAGGTGCTGCAGCGTGAGGCGAAGAAGCGCCGTGAGGCGGCCGAGGCGTTCGACGGCGCGGGCCGTACGGAGCAGGCGGAGGCCGAGCGCGCGGAGGGCGTCGTGCTCGAGGAGTACCTGCCCGCGCAGCTGTCCGACGAGGAGCTGACCGCGCTCGTCGCCGACGCGATCGCCGAGACGGGCGCGGCCGGGCCGCGGGCGATGGGTCAGGTGATGAAGGCCGTCACGCCGAAGGTCGCCGGCCGGGCCGACGGCCGTCGTGTGTCCGGTGAGGTCAAGCGCCAGCTCGCGGAATGACTCAGCGGGATGCCTCATCCGAACGCGTCGATGAAACGCGTCAGCAGGCGGGCGAAGTCGGCGCGGTCGGCCGGTGACCAGTCGGCCATCGCCGCCGCGAACTTCGCGCGGCGGTGGTCGTGGACCCGCTCGGACAGGTCACGGCCCGCCTGCGTACGGACGAGGAGCGTACGCCGGCCGTCGGCCTGGTCGGCCTCACGCCGGATGAGCCCCGCCTCCACGGCCGCCGCGACCAGCTTGCTGGCGCGGGGCTGGTCGACGCTCAGCGCGGCCGCGACCTCCGAGACGCCGATCGGCGTCCTCTCGTGCTCGGCGTGCTCGACGGCGTCGAGCACGCCGAAGGTCGCGTCGTTGACCTGCGCTTCGCCGGCAAGGCTCCGCCGCGTCATCCGCCGGCGGAGGAGGACCATGGCCCGCTCGACCATCTCGACGGGCTCATCGAGTCCGCCTTCGACCGTACGCTGGCAGGGCCGCGCTGCCTTCGGTCGCCCTCATCACGGCGGCACGAGACAGATCCCTTGGCCGGCGGTGGCCCGCCTCGAACGCCCCATGCGGGCGGCGAGGAGTCGCTCGCCTCACGGCGAGGATCCACCAACGTCATCCCGTAACCCGGGCGACGTTAGTGGACACCGCACTAGTTGAACGGCCAGATGCCGCCGCCGCCCCGCTTTCCCTTGCTCGGCCTGTTGTGCGGGCCGTTGCCGTTGCTGACGAAGATGACGACCGAGGTGTCCTTGTCGGCCTTCACGCCGGCGCTCGGCGAGGTGTAGGCGACCGTGCCCTTGCGCTGGTTCGAGTCGATGGCGCGCGGCGAGACCTGCACGCTGAAGCCGGCCGCCTCGATCTGGCGGGTCGCCTCCTGGACCGACAGGCCGCGGACGTTCGGGATGCGTGCCTGGCCCAGGTCGCTGAAGCTGCCGACGGATGTGTGGAACGACGAGGGCTTGGTGCCCTGGAGCGCGCCCCGCATCGACGCCCGCCAGATCGGGCCGACGTTCGAGCCGTAGACGCCGGGGCTCGGGTTGCCGAACGGCGCGGCGGGGTCGCCGTACCAGACGACCGCGGACAGGTCGGGCGTGTAGCCCGCGAACAGCGCGCACGAGTGGGCTTCACAGGTGCCGGTCTTGCCCGCGGCGGGACGGCCGATGGCCATGCCGCGGCCGGTGCCGTTGGTGATCACGCCCTGCAGGATGCGGGTGACCTCGTCGGCGACGCTGGAGTCGACCGCCTTGCTGCACTTGGACTTGGGGACGTTGATCTTCTTGCCGGTGGAGTCGGTGACGTCGGTGATGGCGATCGGCGTGCAGTACTGGCCGCGGGCGGCGAAGCCGGCGTAGGCGGCGGCCATGTGCGTGACGTCGATGTTGTTGGTGCCCAGCACCTGGGAGGGCACCTGCTGCAGCGGCTGGCCGTTCGCCTGCTTCATGCCGAAGTTGCCGGCCATCTTCGACGCCTCGCACAGCCCGACGCGCTGTTCGAGGTAGGCGTAGAAGGTGTTGATCGACTCCCACGTGCCGGTGTTGAGATTGGCCGACTTCTGCTTGGAGGTCTCGGCGTTGCTGAGCGTCCAGGGCTCGAAGTGGTTGCCCTTGCAGTCGGTGTAGCCGCTGACGGTGGTGCTGTTGGGTGCCGGGAGGGTGGTGCCGACGCTGTAGCCCTTGTCGAGGGCGGCGGCGAGGGTGAAGATCTTGAAGGTCGAGCCGGCCGAGTAGCCGCCGTTGCCGCCGTGGGCGTAGTCGGCGGCGAGGTTGAGGGTGGTCTGGCCCTTCTTCTTGCTGTCGCCGTAGGTCTTGCTGACCACCATCGCCTTGATCTCACCGGTGCCGGGCTTGACCATGGCCTCGGTCGCGGTCTTGCTGTGACTCGGCCGCAAGGCCAGTGCCTTTTGCGCGGCCTTTTGTGCCTTCATGTCCAGCGTCGTGCGGATCGTCAATCCGCCGCGGTACAGCAGCCGTTCGCGGTCGGCCGCGGTCTTGCCGAACGCGGGGTTGCCCAGGATCTCGTCCTTGACGTACTCGCAGAAGAACGGCGCCTTGCTGTCCACGCAGTCGGCCTTGGGCTTCTTGATGTGCAGCGTGATCGGCGTGGCCGCCGCCGCGTCCGCCTGCGCCTTGGTGATCATCTTCAGCTGCGCCATCCGGTACAGCACCGTGTTCCGCCGGTCCGTGGCGCCCTTCTGGTTGATCTCCGGGTCATAGAAGTACGGGCTGTTGGTCACCCCGGCCAGCAACGCCGCCTCCGGCAACGTCAGCTGCGAGGCGTCCTTGCTGAAGTAGTACTGGGCGGCGGCCTGCACCCCGTACGCGCCCGAACCGAAGTAGGCGATGTTGAGATAGCCCTCGAGGATCTGCTGCTTGGTCAGCTGCTTTTCGACGTTGACCGCGTACCGCAACTCGCGGAGCTTCCGCCCGAAGTTGGGGGCTTTCGCGGCCTGGGCCTCCTTGTCGTTCTTGGCGTTCTCGACCAGGAGGTTCTTGACGTACTGCTGGGTCAGGGTCGAGCCGCCCTGCTTGATCCCGCCGTCCTGCGCGTTGGTGACGAGCGCGCGGAAGGAGCCCTTGAAGTCGAGCGGGCCGTGATCGTAGAACCGGTCGTCCTCGATGGCGACGACGGCCTTCTGCATGATCGGGGCGATCTGGTTGAGGCTCACCGACTCGCGGTTGTGCTCATAGAACACCGCGAGGACCTCACCGTCGGCGGAGTACACCGTGCTCCGCTCCGGCGGAGGCGAGAGACTGAAGTCATCCGGCATGTTCTGGAAGCTGTCCGACGCGTCCCGCGCCGCCATTCCCACACTGCCCACGCCCGGCAGCGCCAGCAGGCCGACCAGCACTCCCGCGAAGGCAGCCGCGCCCAGTAGTCGCAGCAGCTTGACGATCACACGCTCTCGATCTTCCCTCGCACCCGTCACGCCCCATAGGTTACGCGGGACGAGACGTACATTTGGCACAGGTCACCGCAGACGGATGACTAGTTCGTTGCCGTCGGATGGCCCGGAGGGGCTATTTCGAGAATGGGCCCATCGGGGACTGTTGAATCCTCCCGTCGTTCCGTAAGTTCTTCCCCACGGCTTTCGTATGGCGGCCTGACGTCCGCGCCCGTCCGGCCTGGGCTCGCAACGACAACCGACCAAGGGGAGTGGGGCCAAGATGTGGATCACTGATTGGACCGCCCGCGCCGCCTGCCGTAACGCGGATCCCGACGCGTTGTTCGTGCAGGGCGCCGCTCAGAACCGGGCGAAGCTGATCTGCCGTGGCTGCCCAGTGCGCACCGAGTGTCTCGCGGACGCCCTCGACAACCGCATCGAGTTCGGTGTGTGGGGCGGCATGACTGAGCGCGAGCGCCGTGCGCTGCTGCGTCGGCGTCCCGACGTTACGTCGTGGCGTGAGCTGCTCGAGACCGCCAAGGAGCAGTACGAGCGGTCTCAGGACCCAGAAGAAGAGCTCGTCGCGAGCTGATTCATCGTCCGGCCTGGCCGCCACGAGGGCGGTCGGGCCATCGTCATGCCGCGAGGGCCATCGTCATGCCGCGGGCTCGGTGGCCTCACCGGCGAGGTCACTGCCGATGGCGCGCAGACCCTCCAGGTCGTGGACATCCTCGGCCATGGCGCCGACGGTCGCGACCGGCACGCTCGGGTGCGACGAGATGAAGCTCTCCCGCAGCCGCGTCTCCCGCGCGGTGATGTGCATGCGTTCGGCGTGCAGCCGCAGCAGTGACGCGGTGAGCCGGTGACTTCCGCGCGCCTCCAGCGTCTCGGCGGCGGCCTGGCTGCGCACGGCCGACAGGTGTGAGGCGTCCGAGCGGTGCACGCGGTTGACCACCAGACCGGCCATCGGCATGTGCTCCTCGGCGAGCCGCTCCACGAAGTACGACGCCTCGCGCAGCGCGTCGGGTTCGGGCGCGGCCACGACGAGGAACGCTGTGCCCGGTGCCTGAAGCAGCCTGTAGGTCTGCTCGGCCCGCTCGCGAAAGCCGCCGAACATCGTGTCGAAGGCCAGCACGAACGTCTGCATGTCGCGGATCAGCTGACCGCCGAGCACCTTCGTGATGACGCTGGTGAACATGCCGAACCCGGCGGTCACCACCTTCATCCCGAACCGCCCGCCCGCCTTGGCCGGCGCCATCAGCAGCTTGATGAGCCGTCCGTCGAGGAACCGGCCCATGCGCTCGGGCGCGTCGAGGAAGTCCAGCGCCGAGCGTGACGGCGGCGTGTCCACGACGATGAGGTCCCAGTCGCCGGAGCGGTGCAGCTGGCCGAGCTTCTCCATCGCCATGTACTCCTGCGTGCCGGACAGGCTCGAGGACAGCGACTGGTAGAAGGGGTTGGCCAGGATCTGCTGCGCGCGTTCGGGATCGGAGTGCGCCTCGACGATCTCGTCGAAGGTGCGCTTCATGTCGAGCATCATCGCGTGCAGGTCGCCCTCGGCGCCCTCGACCGGGCGCGGAGTGTTGTCCAGCTCGGTCAGCCCGAGCGCCTGCGCGAGCCGCCGCGCCGGGTCGACGGTCAGCACGACGACGTCACGGCCGCGCTCGGCCGCGCGTACGCCGACGGCCGCCGCGGTCGTGGTCTTGCCCACGCCGCCGGACCCGCAGCACACGATGATCTTCGTGTCGGGATCGTCGATGAGGGTGTCGATGTCGAACACCGGAGGGACCTTCACGCCGCCCCCTGCCTTCTGAGCTCCTCGGCGAGTTCGTACAGCCCGGCCAGGTCCATGCCGTCGCTGAGGTGCGGCAGCTCGTACTGCGGCACGTCGGCGTCGGTGAGCCGGGCCATCTCGCGTCCTTGCAAGGTCGTGCGCCGCGCGTGGTCGGCGGCCTCGGCGGCGAGCGCCTGGGCGATCTCCGCGGCGTCATCCTCCACGCCGGCCGCCTTGACGCCCATGCGGATGGTCTCGAGGTCCAGTTCGTCGGTGAGGGCGGCGGCGAGGTCGGCCTCGGGCAGCATCGGCGGCCGGACCATGTTGATCATCAGGCCGCCGACGGGCAGGCCGATCTGGCGCAGGTCGGCGATGCCGTCGACCGTCTCCTGGACGGGCATCTCCTCCAGGAGCGTGACGAAGTGGACGGCGGTCTCGGGGCTGCGGATGACCTTCATCACGGTGTCGGCGTGATGCCGGATCGGTCCGACCTTGGCGAGCCCGGCGACCTCGGCGTTGACGTTGAGGAAGCGGCTGATGCGGCCGGTCGGCGGAGCGTCCATCACGACGGCGTCGTAGATGAAGTGGCCCTTTTTGTCCTTGCGGCGTACGGCCTCGCTGGCCTTGCCGGTGAGCAGGACGTCACGCAGGCCGGGCGCGATCGTCGTGGCGAAGTCGACGAGGCCCAGGCGGGTGAGCGCCTTGCCGGCCCGGCGCAGGTTGTAGAACATCTCCAGGTACTCGAGCATCGCCTCTTCGGGGTCGACCGCCAGGGCGTACACATCGCCGCCCTCGGGCGCGATCGCCACCTTGCGCTCTTCGTACGGCAGCGGCGGGCAGTCGAACAACTGGGCGATGCCCTGGCGCCCCTCGACCTCGATGAGCAGGACCTTACGGCCTCCGGCGGCCAGGGCCAGCGCGAGCGAGGCGGCGATCGTCGTCTTCCCGGTGCCGCCCTTGCCGGTGACCACGTGCAGGCGCACGCCGTCCCAATCGGTGTCTCTCGCCCTCACTCTTGCGAGGTTATCGTCCGGTTCGAGGCCGGTTCCCGGCGAGTGCAAGTGACGTCTGACACGCCTCCCACGTGAAGGGCTAGTGTCGGACATAGAGGGAAGTGGCCGTCAGAAAGGTGAGCCTCGTGGCTGAAGCGGCGATCATTCTCCTGTGCGTCCTCGCATTCTTCGTATTGCTCATCGTCGTCTCGTCCGTCAAGGTCGTGCAGCAGGTCGAGCGTGGCGTGGTGTTCCGTCTCGGCCAGGTGCAGCCGCACTTCCGTGCGCCCGGGCTGACCTTGATCTTTCCCGCGATCGACCGGATGACCAAGGTCAATATGCAGACGGTCGCCATGGGTGTGCCCGCTCAGGAGGGGATCACACAGGACAACGTCAGCGTGCGCGTGGACGCGGTGGTCTACTTCCGGGTGATCGACCCGGTCAAGGCCATCGTCAACGTGCAGAACTACAACTGGGCGGTCTCCCAGGTCGCGCAGACGTCTCTCCGGTCCGTCATCGGCCAGGCGGACATGCAGCAACTCCTGTCCGACCGAGAAACGATCAATGTCGAGCTGCAGCGGATCATGGACCAGGCCACCGAGGCTCCCTGGGGGATCAAGGTCCAGCGAGTCGAGATCAAGGACGTCTCCCTGCCGGAGGGCATGAAGCGCTCGATGGCCCGTCAGGCCGAGGCCGAGCGGGAGCGGCGGGCGCGCATCATCACCGCCGACGGTGAGTTCCAGGCGTCCAAGCGTCTCGCCGCCGCGGCCGAGGTCATGGCCCAGGACCCGGCGTCCCTCCAGCTCCGCCTGTTGCAGACCGTCGTCGAGGTCGCGGCCGAGAAAAACAGCACCCTGGTCATGCCCTTCCCCGTCGAACTGCTGCGGTTCTTCGACCGGGCGGTCGGCGGCGGCGAGCCGGAGCGCACCGAGGGCCACCGGCCCGACCTGGCCGAACGCCTGGCCAAGGCCGAGGAGGACCTCGCCAAGGCCGACGAGCCCACGTCCATCGGCTCGGCCGATGACGTTCCGCCCGTGCCGGGCCTGGAGGCTGAGGCGCCCATTCACCACCCGGGGATCGAGTCGCCGAAGCAGCCTCCGCAGTAGGGCACCGGCAATACTCACGAGTACGCGCGATTATCGGGCGGCTCAAGGCGTTGGGCTGGGCCCTGGCCGGCAGCACTACCCGGACGTCGCCGACTGGACGCTCGGCGAGCCGGCGGTGTGGGCGGACGTCGGACCGCCGGCCACGCAGGCCGTGGAGGCGCTGCGGGCACTCGGCCGCGAGTCCCCGGCGGAGCTGCGGTTCAGAACGTTCCGCAACGGGCCGACAAGGACCCCGACTACCTCGGACCGGAGCCGGGCCTGCGGCCGGAGTGACGCCGCCGGGACGGTTAGAGTGCCGCTCATGACACGCTACGAATACGCGACCGTGCCGCTGCTGGTGCACGCGACGAAGCAGATCCTCGACAACTGGGGCGACGACGGCTGGGAGCTCGTCACCGTCATTCCCGGCCCCAACCCCGAGAACCTCGTCGCCTACCTGAAGCGGGAGAAGGCGTGAGTACGCCCGAGGAGAGGATCGCCGAGCTCGGTCTTGAGCTTCCCGAGGTCGCCACGCCGCTGGCGTCGTACGTGCCGACGGCGCGCTCGGGCGCGTTCGTCTACACCTCCGGGCAGCTGCCGATCGTCAAGGGCGAGCTGACCGCCACCGGCAAGGTGGGCGCCGAGATCGACCTCGAACGCGCCGCCGAGCTGGCCAAGGTCTGCGCGCTCAACGCCATCGCCGCCGTACGGGCCGAGGTGGGCGAGCTGTCGCGCGTACGGCGCATCGTCAAGGTCGTCGGTTTCGTGGCCAGCGCGCCGGACTTCTACGGCCAGCCGCAGGTGATCAACGGAGCGAGCGACCTGCTCGGCGAGGTGTTCGGCGACGCCGGACGGCACGCCCGCAGCGCGGTCGGCGTCGCGGTACTGCCGCGGAACGCCCCGGTAGAGGTAGAGCTGATCGCCGAAGTCGAATAGCGTTCGGCCGGTACACCCCTGTCGGCAGGGGACCGTCCTGAGCGAGGAGGCGCCTTGGCGGACTCACCCGGCTTCCGGCTGCCCGATGGCCTGGCCGAACGCGCACGAGACATCAGCGAGGGCAGGGTGGAGGCGGTGACGCCGCGCGACGCCTCCACCGTGATCCTCCTCCGCGACTCCCCGGCCGGGCTCCTCGTCTACCTGCTGCGACGGGTGTCGTCGATGAAGTTCGCGCCGGGCGCCTACGTCTTCCCCGGAGGCTCGGTCGACCGGCGCGACGGCGACGTCACGATCGGCTGGGCCGGGCCGTCCCCGACCGAGTGGGGCGCCGCCTTCGGCGCCGACGAGACGATCGCCCGCGAGCTGGTCTGCGCCGCCGTACGCGAGACCTTCGAGGAGTCGGGTGTGCTGCTGGCCGGTCCGGCCGAGGACGCCATCGTGCCCGACACCAGCGCCGACGACTGGGAGGCCGACCGGGAGGCGCTGCTGGACCGGTCGTCGTCGCTGGCCGAGCTGCTCGCCCGGCGCGGCCTCGTCCTCCGCGGCGACCTGCTGCGCCCGTGGGCGCACTGGATCACCCCAAAGGTCGAAAAACGCCGCTACGACACGAGGTTCTTCGTCGCCGCGCTTCCGGAGGGCCAGCACACCCGCGACGTCAGCACCGAGTCCGACCGGGTCCTGTGGATCCGGCCGGGCGACGCGGCGGAAGCCGCCCGGCGGGGTGACATGCCGATGCTCCCGCCGACGCTGGTGACGCTGACCGAGCTGGCCGCGTACGACTCCGTGGCCGCCGTGCTGGCGGCGCGCCGCACGATCCAGCCCCGAGTACCCTCCGCCCGCGTCATCGACGGCGGTGTGTATCTCGTCATGCCTGAGGGGGTCAGCCTGTGAGCGCGGAGCGAGTGAGGAGGGCGAGCGACCAATGAGCACGGAGCGACCCCGACGCAGCGAGCGGAGTGGGCGGTGCCGCGGAGCAAGTCGCCCGCGGAGCGAGTGAGGAGGGCGAGCGACCAATGAGCACGGAGCGACCCCGACGCAGCGAGCGGAGTGGGCGGTGCCGCGGAGCAAGTCGCCCGCGGAGCGAGTGAGGAGGGCGAGCGACCAATGAGCATCGACGGGATGGGGACCGAGCGGACGCTCTGCGTGCTGGCGCCGAACCCTTCCGAGATGACCCTGGACGGCACCAACACGTGGGTGCTGCGTGAGCCGGGTGCCGCGCGGTCCCTCGTCATCGACCCGGGGCCGGAGGACGCGGGGCACCTGCGCCGGGTCGCCGAGCTGGCGGGCCCGGTGGCGCTCGTGCTGCTCACGCACGGCCATCCGGACCACGCCGAGGGCGCCCGTACGTTCGCGTCGATGGTGGGCGGGGTGCCCGTACGCGCGCTGGACCCCGCACTGCGGCTCGGTGAGGAGGGCCTGGCCGAGGGCGACGTGGTGGAGCTGGACGGCCTGGAGCTGCGGGTCATGCAGACGCCGGGGCACACGCCGGACTCGCTGACGTTCTGGCTGCCCGCCGACCAGGCGGTGCTGACCGGCGACACCGTCCTGGGCCGGGGCACGACGGTGGTGCATCGCCTGGGCGACTACCTGACCTCCCTGGACCGCCTGCGCGCGATGGCCGAGGGCACGCGGGTGATCCTGCCGGGTCACGGGCCGAAGCTCGACGACCCGGTGGGCGCGCTGGACTACTACATCGCCCACCGCCGCGAACGCCTCCAGCAGGTCGAGGACGCCCTCGCCGCCGGCGCCCGTACGGCCCGGGAGGTGGTGGAACGCGTGTACGTCGACGTGGACCGCTCCCTGTGGCCGGTCGCCGAGTCATCGGTGGCGGCGCAGCTGGAGTACCTCGCCGAACGCGGGATCTCACCCTGATGGAGACGCTGCGCAAGGACGTCGTCGTGGTCGGGCTGGGGGCGTTCGGCTCGGCGGCGCTGTGGCGGCTGGCGTACCGGGGCGTCGACGTCGCCGGCGTCGAACGCCAGGCCATCGGCCACCACCTGGGCTCCTCGCACGGTCAGACCCGGTTGTTCCGCGTCGCGTGCCAGGAGCATCCCGGGCTGCCGCCGATCGCGCTGAAGACTCTTGAGCTGTGGACGTCGCTGGGCGAACAGATCGGAGAGACGCTCGTACGCCAGACGGGTTGCCTCAGCACCGGCGCGCCGGACAGCGGGCCGGTACGCGGCTCGCTGGAGGCCGCGGCGGCAGCCGGGGTGCCCGTGTCGTCCCTGAGCCATGAGGAGCTGGTCGCGCGGCAGCCACAGTACGCGGGCCTCGCGCCCGGTGACGTCGCCGTGTGGGACCCGGGCGCGGGGGTCTGTTACCCCGAGCGGAGCGTACGGGCTCACGTCGCCGCCGCGCGACGGCTGGGTGCCGACGTCTACCCGCACACGATGGTCACCGGGATCGAGGCCGACGACGACGGCGTCACCGTACGGACGCCGACGGTGGCCTTCCGCGCCGCACAGGTGGTCGTGGCGGCCGGCGCTTGGCTGGGCACGCTCGTGCCCGGCCTGCCGCTCCGGCCGCGGCGCACGCCGCTGTACTGGTTCGCGCCGCGCGACCCGGCGTCGCAGGACTTCACCCTCGCGCGCTTTCCCGCGTTCATCTGGCGTCGGGAGAACGGCGACGGGCTGTGGGGCCACGGCTCCGACGAGGACTTCGGCGTCAAGGTCGGCCTGGACCGCGACGAGCCGCACGAGGTCGTCGACCCGGAAGAGCTCGACCGGTACATCCACCCGGCCCGCGACCTGGACGAGCTGTCCGCCGCCGTCGCGACGGCGTTCCCGGGGCTGGACCCACGGCCGGCGAAGGTCATCCCGTGCATGGTCACGGACTCGGCCGACGGCCAGTTCGTGGTCGGGCGGCCTCCCGGACGGTCCCGTCTCGTCGTGGCGGGCGGGGACAGCGGGCACGGCTTCAAGCACGCGGCCGGTGTCGGTGAGCTGCTCGCCCAGCTGGTGACCGGCGAGGACCCGTACTGCGCGGTGGATTTCCTCGACCCGGCACGGTTCGCGGCCGAGCCGTAGTCCGGACTTTTCCGGTCAGGGCGGTAAAGGTGGGCGGGGGTCCACGGAAGTAACGTTGCCCTGGCTTCTCGGCGTGGCCCGCAACCTGCTGCTCAAGCAGCGGGACAACGGCTTGCGGCGCCGTGCGCTGGTCGACCGGATCATCGCCCTGACCACGGGCGCGGACCTGGTGGCGTGGGACGTCGCGGATCACGTCGTCGAGCGGGACAGCGCGCTGGCCGCCATCGCGCGGCTCCCCGACGGCGACCTCGAACTGCTGTCGCTCGTCATGTGGCACGGCCTCGCCCCGCGGGAGGCCGCCCAGGTCGTCGGGTGTTCGACCGCGACGTTCTTCGTCCGCCTGCACCGCGCGCCGCCGCCTCACCAGAGCGATCGACAGCGCGCCCACGCCCCGTACCCACCGTCCCGCCTCCCGCGTCGCCGACCAGGCGAGCCGATGAGCTCTGGAGTTCCGATGAAGCAGCGCAACGCCGACGACATGTTCCGTACGCTCCGGCCGGCCGACCTGGACACGCTGGTCGCCGAGGCGCACGCTCGCCGCCGCGACCGGGATCTGGCCGCCGCGTGGGACGGCGCCGACCCGGCCGTTCTGGCACGCACGATGCGGCGCCGGATGCCGCGCCTGCTGGTGGCGACACTCGCCGCCGGGGCGGTCGCCGCCGCGGCGGCGGGCGTCATCGTCGCCACGGACGGGTCGGGCGGGCACGGCCGGCCCGCGCCCGTGCAGACCATGGACGCACGCTCGGTGCTCCTGGCCAGTGCCGACAGCGCCGCGAAGGCGCCGGCCACCACGGGCGCCTACTGGTACGTCCGTGAACGCGAGACCTCATTCCTGAGCCCCGTCAGCCTCTCCGCCGCGCAGAAGAGGGGGATCGCCAAGAAGCTTCCCAAGGGCGCGCCTGCGCGCAAGCTCCAGTCCCCGCCGCTCAGCGCGTACGTGTCCCAGACGGAGGACAGCTGGTCCGGCCGCGACCGCCACGACCGTACGATCACCGGGATCGACCGGGCGATCCGCTTCGCCTCACCGGCCGACAAGGCGAAGTGGCAGCGGCTGAGCGCCGGCGCCAAGCGGCGGTGGGGGCTGGACGAGTCCGAGAAGCCGCAGGTGGGAAACTACGACTTTTCAAAGGTGAAGCTCAGCGTCACCCAGCGCGACAAGACCGTTGACGCGCTGATGAGGCTGCCCGCCGACCCGGCCGCCCTGGATCGGACGCTGCGGGTCTGGTTCGGGCACGAGAACCGGTCGGCCGAACGGCACGACGGCGAGCCGTCGGGTGGCGACTTCACGCAGTACGTCTTCGGCGAGGCGCAGGACCTGCTCGCGGGACCGCTCACACCGGGCGCCCGGGCCGCGCTCTACCGCGTGCTCGCCGGGCAGCCGGGCATCCACTCCCTCGGCCCGGCCACCGACGCGTTGGGCCGTCGCGGCGTGACGCTCACCGCGGGATCGGCGGCCGAGGCCAGGGACGGTTCGGAGATCCGCCTGATCGTCGATCCGAGCACGGGCGGCTTCTCGCCCAGGAGTCCGGACGCCGCGGGTCGCCCGATCTGACCATGACGTACGAGGCGATGGGCTGGGTGAACACGCTCGGCGCCCGTCCCTGACGAGAGCGGAGGGCCGCCTGCACCGGGCGGCCCTGCCGTCAGCGGGAGCGCTTGCGGAGGCGTTCGATGTCGAGGACCTGCACGGCGCGGGCCTCGATGCGGAGCCAGCCGCGCTGGGCGAAGTCGGCCAGGGCCTTGTTGACCGTCTCGCGGGAGGCGCCGACGAGCTGGGCCAGCTCCTCCTGCGTCAGGTCGTGGTGGACGTGCAGGCCGGTCTCGGTCGGCTGGCCGAAGCGCTCGGCCAGGTCGAGCAGGGCCTTGGCGACCCGGCCCGGCACGTCGGTGAAGACCAGGTCGGCCATGATCTCGTTGGTGCGCCGCAGCCGCTGGGCCAGCGCGCGCAGGAGGTGGATGCCGATCTCGGGGTGGCCCTTGAGGAACGGCCACAGGTCGCTGTGGCTCAGCGCGGCCAGCCGCCCCTCGGTCACCGCGATCGCGCTCGCCGTACGGGGCCGCGGGTCGAACAGCGACAGCTCGCCGAACATCTCGCTCGGCCCCAACACGCTGAGAAGGTTCTCCCGGCCGTCGGGGGCCGTACGGGTAAGCTTGATCTTGCCTTCGAGGATGACGTAGAGGCGATCGCCCTCCTGGTCCTCGGAGAACAGCGTCTGACCACGTGACAGGTGCACCTCTGTGACCGTCGCGCGCAGCGCCTTCGATCCCTCTTCGTCGAGCGCCTCGAAGAGCGGCGCGCGGCCGAGCACCTCGACGTCGCGGTCGTTCACGTTTCCTCCTCGGTAACCTACGACCATAAGTGTGACGCACGTCGCAGTGTGAACGTGACGCGGCCCCCCTTTTACTCTCACGTTCCGTCCGCGCCGACCAGGGATTACCGTCATTCGGTTCGTACGGCCGCCCCTGCGGGCCCGCGGCACCGGCGCGATGCGGAACCGTGGTCGCGGCCCCGTCCCGACGCTCTACCCTGGCAGGCATGGCGACGGATGTGACCCCACGAGCGCGAGCCCGCAAGTGGCAGTCCGAGACGCGTCTGGGGCTCGTGCGGCGGGCGCGGAAGATCAACCGAGTGCTGGCCGAGACCTATCCCGACGCTCACTGCGAGTTGAACTTCGAGACCCCCTTCCAGCTGCTGGTCGCCACGGTGCTTTCGGCGCAGACCACCGACAAGCGGGTCAACCTGACGACTCCGGAGTTGTTCGCCAAGTACCCCACGCCTGAGGACCTGGCCGCCGCCGACCCCGAAGACGTCGAGGGCATCCTCAAGCCGACCGGGTTCTTCCGCGCCAAGACCAAGTCCGTCATGGGGCTGTCCGCGGCGATCCGTGACGACTTCGGCGGTGAGGTGCCCCGGACGCTCGAGGAGATGGTCAAGCTGCCCGGAGTGGGGCGCAAGACCGCCAACGTCGTGCTCGGCAACGCCTTCGACGTGCCCGGCATCACCGTCGACACGCACTTCTCCCGGCTGGTCAGGCGGTTCCGCTGGACCACCGAGACCGACCCGGTCAAGATCGAGTACGAGGTCGGCGAGCTGATCCCGCGTAAGGACTGGACGATCCTGTCGCACCGCCTGATCTGGCACGGCCGGCGGATCTGCCACGCGCGGCGCCCCGCCTGCGGTGCCTGCCCGCTCGCGCCGCTCTGCCCGTCGTTCGGCGAGGGGCCGACGGATGAGAAGACGGCGAGCAAGCTGGTCCGGCCGGGTCCGTTCTCGTGACCCGCGCGTTCGACGTCCCGGACTGCCCGGAGTGGCTGCGCGACTTCGTGGCCGCGGCGCCCGCCACCGAGGTGCCCGAGCAGCTGAGGCCGCCCGCCAACGGCGCGCGCGCCGCCGCGGTCCTCATCCTGTTCGGTGAGGGCCCGGAGGGTCCCGACCTGCTGCTCCTGCAGCGCGCCGACACGCTGCGCAAGCACGCCGGGCAGCCGGCCTTCCCGGGCGGCGGCATCGACCCCGGCGACGACGGACCGGTCGGCGCCGCGCTGCGCGAGGCCGCCGAGGAGACCGGCCTCGACCCCGGCGGCGTCGCCGTGCTGGCGACCATGCCCGAGCTGTACGTCTCCCACAGCGGCTACCGCGTGACCCCCGTGGTCGCCTGGTGGCGTGAGCCGTCCGCGATCGCCGCCGGAGACCCCGGAGAGGTCGCCTCGGTGGCCCGGGTGCCGATCTCCGAGCTCGCCGACCCGGTCAACCGGCTGCGGATCCGCGGTCCCTCCGGACATCTGGGGCCCGCCTTCCGCGCTCGTGGCATGCTCGTATGGGGATTCACCGCCGGGATCCTCCACCGCGTACTCCAGGTCGGAGGCTGGGAACTCCCATGGGACAAGAGCCGCGTCGAAGAGCTTCCGCCCGAGGTCATCAGGCTCGGCGAACGCGAGTAGTCCCGCATACGTACTCTGCCGGAGCGGATCTGGTCCGCCGAGGGGACGTGCGCGACGGCCTTTCCGCTATACGGTGAACCAGTGCTGGGCGATCACCTTCTCGATCTGATTCTTCTGGCGCTCGTCGTTCTGTTCGCGATCTCGGGCTACCGACAGGGCTTCATCGTCGGTTCGCTGAGTTTCGTGGGCTTCGTCGGCGGCGTCATCGTCGGCATGCTCATCGCGCCGCCGATCGTCAAGGCGGTCGTCGACGGCCCGGCCCAGCAGGCCCTGCTGGCCATCGTGATCCCGTTCCTCACCGCGACCCTGGGCCAGCTGCTGGCCTCCTCGGTCGGCTCGGCCCTGCGCAGCCGTGTGACGTGGGACTCCGCCCGCAGCGTCGACGCGGTCGGCGGCGCGTGCGTCAGCAGTGTCGCGGTCCTGATCGTCGCGTGGCTGATCGGCACCTCGCTGGTCACCTCGCCGTTCGTGTGGCCGCGCACGCAGGTCAAGGACTCCACCATCCTGCACGGCGTGAACGCCTTCATGCCCGACCAGGCCGAGACCTGGTTCTCCTCCTTCCGCGGGTTCGTCTCCAAGACCGGTTTCCCGCAGGTCTTCGGCGGGCTCGGCGGCGAGTCGATCGTCGACGTCCCGCCCCCGGACAACAAGATCCTCAACACACCCGAGCTGCGCCAGGCCCGCAAGAGCATCGTCAAGATCATCGGTACCGCCCGCAGCTGCCAGCGCAAGATCGAGGGCACCGGCTTCGTGTACGCCCCGGGCCGCGTGATGACCAACGCCCACGTGGTCGCCGGCGTCGACTCCAACCCCCGGGTGTTCACCATGGGCAGCGGCACGTTCAGCGGCCGGGTGGTGCTGTACGACTACAAGCGCGACGTGGCCGTCCTCGACGTGCCGGGCCTGTCCCTGCCGACGCTGAAGTTCGACGGCACGGCCCACACGCGCGACGACGCCGTGGTGGCCGGCTTCCCGAAAAACCACCCCTTCACCACCCGCCCGGCCCGCATCCGCGCGAAGCAGAAGGCACGCGGCCCGGACATCTACCACTCCGGCCAGGTCACCCGCGAGATCTACGCGATCCGGGCCCTGGTCGAGCAGGGCAACTCCGGCGGACCGCTCCTGGCCCCGAACGGCAAGGTCTACGGCGTCGTCTTCGCCGCCGCGCTGGACAACAAGGACACCGGCTACGTCCTGACCGCCGCCGAGGTGGCCCCCGACGCCCAGGCGGGCGTGAACGCGGTCAACGAGGTGTCCACCCAGTCCTGCTCCGACTGAACCCGGCTGAGAAGAACGAACTACCGTGTCGGGCATGAATCCCGAAGGCTGGTTGGCAGACGCCCGGAGGTCCTACGACACCGTCGCCACCAGCTATGCGGACCAGGTGCGCGATCTCCTGGACGAGACGCCGTACGAACGCTCGGTCCTGGCGCTGTTCGCCGACCTGGTGCGCACCATCGGCGGGGGGCCGGTCGCGGACGTGGGATGTGGGCCGGGAAGAATCACGGCCTACCTGCGTGAACTGGGCGTGGACACGTTCGGGATCGATCTGTCCCCCGCGATGATCGAGGTGGCTCGGCGTGATCATCCGGGCCTACGGTTCGAGATCGGTTCCATGACAGACCTCGATGTCGCCGACGCCTCTTTGGCCGGCCTGGTCGCCTGGTACTCACTGATCCACGTTCCCGACGACGAGATCGGCCTGGTCCTCGCGCACTTCCGGCGAGTGCTGCGGCCCGGTGGTCCGCTGCTACTCAGCTTCCACATCGGTGATGAGTCGTGGCTGAAGACACAGGGCTACGGAGGCCACCCGATGAACGTCCATGTCCATCGCCGCCAGCCGGGCCAAGTGGCCGCCTGGCTCAACGACGCCGGCTTCACGGTCGAGGCACAGATGACTCTCAGCTCAGCCGAGAGCGAGTTCGGGGGAATACTTTTCGCGCGTCGCTAGCCCATGCGGGACACGGCCGCCAACGCGGTGGCGATGCCGTACGGGGCCGGGTCGCAGGTCGCGATGCGGTCGGCGGCGCGGCGGAGCAGGAGCTGGGCGCCCTGGGCGTTGCCTCGCCGTACGTAGGTGAAGCCCACCACCAGGTGAGGGACGCGGGGCCGTGGCCCTCGGTGGCGTTGGCGCATGGCCGGCCTCGTCTTCGCCGTCAGGTGGTCTTCTCGGCGATTTTCGTCAGCGATGCGACGAGTTGTTCTCGTTCGGCGGGATCCAGCCAGCCGAAAAGGTCATTGCCCAGCGCGGCAGCGATCTTGTCGGCCTCGTGGGCGCGTTCCCGGCCTCGCGGAGTCAGTTGGATCGTGTAGGCGCGGCGATCGTGCTCGGTGCGGAGCCGGGAGGCCAGCCCAAGCCGTTCGAGCTCATCCAAGATCCGGACCATGGTCGACTTGTCCAGCCCCAGCCGTTGGCCGAGCTGCCGCTGGCTGATCGCTTCGTGCTGCGCCAGGGCCGTCAGCACGGCGAAGTGACGCGTCTCGATGCCCAGCGGCCGCAGCCCGTCCTGAAGCGCTCGCCGGGCGTTGTAGTGCGCGGCGGCCAACAGCATTCCGAGGGCCTGATCATCATCGCGCGGATCGCCGATCACCTCTCTAGTTTAGAGTATATGAGATAGTCTCAAGTGAGACTATCTCATCAGTCACTTTTGGCCGGGAAGGTGATGACCAAGACCGAACAGCCCCGGCTCCCGGAGTGCGATGGGCCGCCGAGCGGCAACTCGGCGGCCCATCTGATCCGGGAGACCTACACCCGGCCGGATCGGCCGGAGAAAACCACGCAGCGCACGAACCAGCGGTGGGCGCCAACCTACGCCGCGGGCACGTGTGGCCGCGTGCTGTCGCCGTACGTACTCCCAGGTAAAGGACAGCATCCCATGCCTCAGATCTCACTGAGCGGCCCCGACCGGCGCAACTGGCAGGTCGCCTTCGCGCTCTTCTGCGCCGTGGCCGCGGTACTGATCGGGCTCAGGTCCGACCCTCCCTACCCCCTTGTTCAGCGGACCGGTGTGGCCGGCTACACGCTTGTCGCGCTCTTGACGGCGGGCTGCGCATGGGCGCTCGACCGGCCGCGCTCGGCGGTAAGCGCCAGGAAGACCCTGATCCTTCTCCACCTCGTCTTCATCCCGCCGCAGTTCTTCTTCCTTCTCGCGCACAAGGTGCCGTTCGCCGGGATGCTGCTGTCCACAGTGATCGTGGCCCGGATGAAGCCGCGCTTCCCTCAGCTCAAGCGCCGGGCGCGCAAGGTGTGGCTGACGCTGCACGTTGGCATCAGCGTCGGCTGGCTGGGCCTGTCATTGGCGATGACGACCCTCGCCATCGCCGCGGCCACCGCCGACGACCACGTGATACGGCACGGCGCGTACGAACTCATGCACGTCTTCGACCTGGCCATCGTCATCCCGAGCGCGCTCGCGGCCATCCTCTCCGGCCTCGTGGTCTCCCTCGGGACACCCTGGGGGCTGATCAGGCATTGGTGGGTGCTGCTCAAGTTCGTCATCGCCGTGAGCCTGCCGGTCATCGCCACGGTGGAAAGCACCTGGATCGAGCAGCTTGAGAACCGCACCCAGGATCCGGCCGCCGAGCCCGGAGGCCTCGGCCTCACCTTGGTGATCTGCATGATCCTCTTCGTCGTCCTCCTGTGGACCGCCGTCACCCTGTCCATCTTCAAGACCGGAGGAAGGACCCGTTGGGGCCGGGCCGGCCAGGCGCGCCGCAGCGCCCAAGCGCATCCAACGGAGAACTCGGCGATCGAAACCGAGACGGTGCCAGGCCGACCGCTCAGGTAAGGCGCGGGGCGAGGTCGCGGTCGGTCACCGATCCCAGGCCGTCGCGTTCGATGCGGTCCGCGAGCGCGCGAGCCTCCTGGGCGAGGCGGACCGCCGCGACGTCGTGCGGCGCCGCCTCATACGGGGCGATGCGGTCGGCTGCGCGGCGGAGCAGAGACTGGGCGCCCTGGGCGTTGCCGCGCCGTACGTGGGTGAAGCCGACCGCCATCTGGGCCAGGCCCTTCCACAGCTCGCGCTCGGGGTCCGGGGCGGCCTTCCAGGCGGCCTCCAGCACCTCGTGGGCGTGGAACGGGCGGTCGGCGTCGAGCAGGCGCTGCGCCTCGGCCAGGGCCTCCTCCGGCGGCGCCGCGTAGTCGTCCGGCACCCGTTCCTCACCCTGCGCGCCGTGGGGGAGCGGGCGGCCGTACGCGTCTCGGGGGCGGGCGTTGCGGGCCCGGCCCGCCTCGTCGCGGTCGCGGGCGTCGCGGGCCCGGCCCGCCTCGTCGCGGGTCCGGCGTGTCTCGTCGCGGTTCATCAGCGGTCGGGCTCCGGGTCGGACAGCCAGCCGAGGAGCTCCTTGTCGAAGCTCTCGGGGCGTTCTTCGTGCGGGAAGTGTCCGGCGCCCTCGATCAGTTTCCAGCGGTACGGCGCCTCGACGTAGCGGCCCGAGCCCTGCGCGCTGCGCGGCAGCACCGTACGGTCGAGCGCGCCGTGCAGGTGGAGCACCGGTACGCGGATCGGGGCGCGCATGCGGCGGGAGTAGCGGATGCCGTCCGGGCGCAGGAGCGAGCGGATCGTCCAGCGGTGGTACTCCAGCGCGCAGTGGGCGACGGCCGGGATCTGGAAGGCCGTGCGGTACACCTCCTCGGTACGGGCGTCCGGCCAGCCCGGCCCCGACCAGTCGCGCAGCAGCTCACCCACGAGGGCGGCGTCGTCCTTGACCAGGCGTTTCTCGGGCGCGATCGGCAGCTGGAAGCCGAGCGCGTGGCGGGCCGCCCAGCCCTGGTGGCGCAGGTCGGTCAGCAGCGAGTGGCCCAGGCGCAGCGGATGAGGGGTCGAGACCGCGACGAGGCGCTGCACGACCTTGGGGTAGTAGACGCCCATCGTCCAGGCGAGCAGACCGCCCCAGTCGTGGCCGACGACCGTGGCGTTCGCCTCGCCGAGCGAGCGCACCAGCCCGGCGACGTCGCCCGCCAGCGTGACCAGGTCGTACCCGCGCGGTGGCTTGTCGCTCCCGCCGTACCCGCGCAGGTCGACGGCTGCCGCGCGGTAGCCCGCCGCGGCCAGCGTCTCCAGCTGCCGGTGCCAGGTCCACCAGAACTCCGGGAACCCGTGCGCGAGCAGGACCAGTGGCCCGTCGCCGAGCTCGGCGACGTGGAAGCGGGTGCCGCCCGCGCTCACCGACCGATGCCGCCAGGGGCCTTCGATCAGGACGGCGGATTCGTCGGACATGACGCCTACTCGGTGAGGGCGGGCTTGGACTCGTCGTTGCCTCGGCGCAGCATGGCGATGTCGTCCTTCATGGTGCGGCGTGTCCGGCTGACGCCGGTCATCTTCTTCATCCGCCACAGGCCGATCCCGATGAGGATCGCGGCGAGCACGACGTACGCGCCGGCGACGATGAGGAAGGCCGCCCAACCCCAGATGCCGGCCGTCATCAGAGCGAGCGCCGCGGCGATCGACACCAGGATCACCACGATGCCGCCGATGAGCCCCGCGACGGCGAACAGCGTGCTGCCGAGGGCGGCCTTCTTGGCGTCGTCCTTGAGCTCGAGCTTGGCCAGCTCGATCTCGGACTTGACCAGGCGGGAGACGCTCCCGGTGGCGATGGCGACCAGCTCGCCGAGCGACTTGTCCTCGAGCTGCCCGTCGGACCGTACCTCCGTCATGGTTCTCCTCCTCCGTACGGGACGACGTGTCCCCGGGCGCGGGCGACGGCGGCCGGAGTGATCAAAGCCTCAGTGATCAAAGCCTCAGTGATCGAAGCCTGAGTGATCGAAGACCGCCTCGTCAGAGGTTAGCCCTGTCCGGCGTCACGCGTCGTGACCATCCCTTTTCGGATTCCCCGTAACGGTGCCGCACACGCGCGGGAGGGCGCGGCCCACCGGCCACGCCCTCCCGTGTCGCGTACTGGCGGCCCGGGCCTAACACCCGGATCCCGGCCCGCCACCGGCGTGTCTAGTCCTCCTTCTGAGCCGGCAGCTTCTCCTTGATCAGGTCCATGACCGTGCTGTCCGTCAGGGTGGTGACGTCGCCCAGCGAACGGTGTTCGGCGACGTCGCGGAGCAGGCGGCGCATGATCTTGCCCGAGCGGGTCTTGGGCAGCTCGGGGACGATCATGATCTGGCGCGGCTTCGCGATCGGGCCGAGGTGCTTGGCCACGTGGTTGCGCAGCTCGGCGACCAGCGCCTCGCCGTCGTCCACGGTGTCGCCGCGCAGGATCACGAACGCGACGATCGCCTGGGTGGTCGTCGGGTCGGTCGCACCGACGACCGCGGCCTCGGCGACCTTCGGGTTGGAGACCAGCGCCGACTCGACCTCGGTCGTGGAGATGTTGTGTCCGGAGACGAGCATGACGTCGTCGACGCGGCCGAGCAACCACAGGTCGCCGTCCTCGTCCTTCTTCGCACCGTCGCCGGCGAAGTAGAGCCCGTCGAACCGGGACCAGTACGTCTTGACGTACCGCTCGTCGTCGCCCCAGATCGTCCGGAGCATCGACGGCCACGGCTCCTTGACCACGAGGAACCCGCCGCCGCCGTCCGGCACCGGCTTGCCCTGGTCGTCGACCACGTCGGCCTCGATGCCGGGCAGCGGGCGCATCGCGGCGCCGGGCTTGGCGTGCGTGACGCCCGGCAGCGGAGAGATCATCAGCGCGCCGGTCTCGGTCTGCCACCACGTGTCGACGACGGGGGTGCGGTCGCCGCCGATGTTCGTGCGGTACCAGACGTAGGCCTCGGGGTTGATCGGCTCACCGACCGAGCCGAGGAGCCGCAGCGAGGACAGGTCGTGCTCGGCCGGGATCTCCGCGCCCCACTTCATGAACGTGCGGATCGCGGTGGGCGCGCAGTACAGGATGGTGACCTTGTACTTCTCGACGATCTCCCACCAGCGGCCCTTGTGCGGCGTGTCGGGCGTGCCCTCGTACATCACGCTCGTCGCGCCGTTGGCCAGCGGTCCGTACACGATGTAGGAGTGCCCGGTCACCCAGCCGATGTCGGCCGCGGTCCAGAACACGTCGGTGTCGGGCTTGAGGTCGAAGACCGCGTGGTGGCTCCAGGAGACCTGGGTGAGGTAGCCGCCCGTGGTGTGCAGGATGCCCTTGGGACGTGCGGTCGTGCCCGAGGTGTACATGACGTAGAGCGGGTGCTCGGCGTCGTGCGGCTGGGCCTCGTGCTCCTCGCTCTGCCGGTCGACGAACTCGTGCCACCAGATGTCCTTGTCGTCGTTCCAGGCCACGTCCTGGCCGGTACGGCGGACGACGAGCACGTTGCGCACGTGGTCGAGGCCCTCGATCGCCTCGTCGACGGCGGGCTTGAGGGCGCTCGGGGCACCCCGGCGGTATCCGCCGTCGGCGGTGATCACGATGTGCGCGTCGCAGTCCTCGATGCGGTTGCGCAGCGCGTCGGAGGAGAAGCCGCCGAAGACCACGGTGTGCGGCGCGCCGAGCCGGGCGCAGGCCAGCATCGCGATCACGGTCTCCGGGATCATCGGCATGTAGATCGCGACGCGGTCGCCCTTGTTCACGCCCAGCTCGGTGAGGGCGTTGGCGGCCTTGCTGACCTCGCGCTTGAGGTCGGCGTACGTGATCGTCCGCGTGTCGCCGGGCTCGCCCTCCCAGTGGTAGGCGACCTTGTCACCGTTGCCCGCCTCGACGTGGCGGTCGACGCAGTTGTACGCGACGTTGAGCTGCCCGCCGGTGAACCACTTGGCGAACGGAGGGTTCGACCAGTCGAGCACGTTGTCCCATTTGGTGTTCCAGTGCAGCCGCTCCGCCTGCTTCTCCCAGAACGCCAGACGGTCGGCCGCCGCCTCGCCGTAGGCCGCCTCGGTGACGTTGGCTGCCGCGGCCAGCTCCGCGGGGGGAGCGAACCGCCGGCTCTCTTGAAGAAGGTTGGACAGGGTTTCGGTTGGGGGTTCCTGCGCCACGGTGCGCTCCTTCAGCCAATGGGTGAGTCGGTGGTCTATCTAGCCACTCCAGCAGTTCTACGCCGGTGGTGACAAGGGGCAGCGGCCCGCGTCACCGGGCCCCGCGCAGGGTACCCGCTGACCGCCGATTAGGGTCATCCGAATGAACGACCCATTTGCCCATGTCGCGGCGTTGTCCGGGGTTTCCGAGGCCGTCGCCTCGGCGCGGGAGGCGGTGGACCGGTTGCTCGGTCATCGAATCCTACGGCGGCGGAGCGCGGAGGTCTCGGCGGAGTCGGCCCTGCGCGGTGCACGCGCGTCCGCGGAGCTGGAGGGTGCGCCGGCGCCGCTCGAGGACGTACGGGCGGGGCTGGTGGACGATCCGGTGGTCCAGGGGGCGCTGCGGGTGTCGGCGTCGCTGGGGTCGCTGGCGCCGACGTGGCGGGTGGCGCCGCGCCAGGCCCTGGCGCGGCTGCATGTCCTGGCCGTCTCCGGCTCCGACGCGGGGGAGCTGGGGCGTCCCCGTGCGTCGCTCGAGGCCACGGACCCGCTGGCGCTGGGGTCACCGCCGTCGCCGTCGGAGGTCGCGGACCGGCTGTCGTCGCTGAGCGACCTCCTGACGGCGCCGACCGAGGCTCCGGCGCTGGTGGTCGCCGCCGTCGCCGAAGGGGAGCTGCTGGCGCTGCGGCCGTTCGGCTCGGCGGACGGTCTGGTGGCGCGGGCGGCGGCACGGCTGACGCTGATCGACCGGGGTTTGGACCCGAAGTCGCTGGCGGCACCGGAAGTGGGGCATGTGGAACTCGGATCCGCTTATGGCGAAGCGATCCGCGCCTATGTCTCGGGCACTCCGTCGGGGGTGGCGCAATGGGTGCGTCACTGCGCGGAGGCGACCGCACTTGGTGCCCGGGATGCCTTGGCGGTTTGCGAGGCATTCACACGCAGATGAGCTTAATGCCCGAATTTACGAAATTGAGAGTGCAAGCAAAGCGAGCGGCGTTCCCGTGGGAACGTCGCTCGCCGTCACGTCAGACCGGGTTACCAAGCGTGCACCTTCATCAGTCGGACCGGGTCAAGCCCGTCTCGACACGCCTACCGCGGCTGGTCGCGCGTGGGTGCCCGGCTGCCGTGCTCGGACTATACGTCCTTGTCACCTGTCTACGCCGAATTCCCGCAGATGACAAGCCCTGTACGGTGGGTCCGGCACGGGGGCCTTCGCCGGATGTCCGCCGTGTTGATGTCCCGTGGGGGTGGAAGGGGCGTGTCGTTCCCGCCATCAGGTCAAGCGGTTACCTAGAGTGATCTATGTTCCGCCTGGTTCGGTCAAGCCGCGTTCAGAACCGACGCGCACTCGGCCGCTACGCTGCGGAACTCGCGGTCGGTGTTCACGCTGTGACACAGGTGGTGTATGTCCGAATATGTCATGGGGACGGTGCCCTGGAGGCTTCTTGAAATAGAACGCCTCTCGACGCAACGGACGGTGATGGGGCAACATATGTCGAATCTGCATACACTGGGGAAGCTAGGTATACGTTCTTGCTGACGATGGCCTGTCTTCCGATTTAGGTTGGCTAACAGACTTCCCTCGGAAAAACGGGACCGGCTCTACCCCCCCAGAGCCGGACCGTACGGCGACCCCCGCTCTCCCCCCCGGCGGGGGTCGCCTTGTTTTCGCAGGCCGTGCGGTGTTCCACGCCTTTTTCTCACCGGTCATTCCGGCCGCGGCGGCTCGTCCGCGCGGTGTCGCGGGCCGCTGACCGCCTGTGGCCACGCCCGGCGCCCGGACGTTGTCCGGACTGCACAACCGGGCGCGGCGGCTGGGCCGGTTCGTACCACGCGGGATGGGCGACCGGCTTCCTAGCCTGATGCTCATGGAGCTTGCGGTCGCGCTGAACCGAGGGCGCGGGAGAGCCCTGCAGGCGATGCGGATGGCCTGGCCGGACGGCTCGACACGGCTGATCCAGGCGGCAGGCAGGCGGCTCGGTCCGGGACCAGGTCGTGCGGGAGACGCCGGTCGTACGGGACGTAGAGCGCGTTCCGTACGACCTCCGGGGGAGGTTCCGTCGCCGCAGGTTGGCGCGTTCAGCCGGTCGCCCTCGGGCAGTACGGACCCCGTCGTGTGGCGTATCGGCCTGTGGGGTGGCGTATCGGCCTGTGGGGTGGCGTATCGGCCTGTGGGGTGGCGTATCGGCCTGTGGGGTGGCGTATCGGCCTGTGGGGTGGCGTATCGGCCTGTGGGGTGGCGTATCGGCCTGTGGGGTGGCGTATCGGCCTGTGGGGTGGCGTACCGGCCCGTCGGGCGGCGTACCGGCCCGTGGGGTGGCGGCCCGGTCCGCCGGGTGGCGATCCGGCCCGTCGGGTGGCGGCCCGGCTCATTGGGTGGCCTACCGGCCCATCGGGCGGTGTGCCGACCATCGCGCGGCGCCCGGTCCAGCCGTCGGGCAGCGTACAGAGGGCACCGCCCCGCTCTCTGAAGTTATCCACAACCTGTGGACGGGGGCTTTCGCGGTTTCACCTCGCGGGCGCATCGTTGACCTCGCCGAACCGAGGGGGATGCCATGTCAGCCGCCGTTCTGATCGTCTCCGGCGACAGCGAGCTGGTCGATGACCTGCTCCGGCTCGCCGCAGCCGCCGACGTCGAGGCCCGCGTCGCCGCCGACGCCCTGGCCGCCCGGTCGGCGTGGCGCGACGCCGCGCTCGTCGTCGCCGGCCCCGACCTGGTCGCCGAGCTGGCCGACTGCGCCCCGCCGCGCCGACCGGGCGTCATCCTGGCGACCGCCGATCCGAACGGCGAGAGCGTCTACCGCCTCGCCGTCGACATCGGCGCACAAGACGTCGCCGCTCTCCCGGAGGCGGAGACCTGGCTGGTCGAACGCATGGCCGCCGCCACCGAGCCATCCCTGTCCGGCGCGACCACGATCGCCGTCATGGGCGGCCGTGGGGGCGCCGGCGCCAGCGTGCTCGCGGCGGCCCTGGCGAGTTCCGCCGCGAAACGCGGGCTTCGCACCCTGCTCGTCGACGGCGACCCGCTCGGCGGCGGCATCGACCTGGTCCTGGGCGCCGAACGCGTTCCCGGAGCCCGCTGGTCCGACTACGCCGAGCGCCGGGGCCGCCTGAGCAGCACCGCACTGCACGACTCGTTACCGGCGCGCGGGGGCCTCGCCATCCTCTCGTGGCACCGCGGAGCCGTCGAACCGGTCGCCCCCGAGACCATGCGATCGGTCCTCGACGCCGCCGTGCGAGGTTTCGACCTGGTCGTCACGGATCTGCCCCGCCAGCTCACCGAGGCGAGCGCCGAGGCCCTGGCCGCCGCCGACATGACGCTGATCGTCGTTCCCGCCGAGGTCCGCGCCGCGGTGGCCGCCGACCGCGTCGCCGACCAGGCCCGCCGCTACACCCGAGACCTCCGCCTCGTCGTGCGCGGCCCCGCGCCCGGCGGTCTCAAGCCCGACGTCATCGCCGAGTCGCTGCGGCTACCGCTGGCCGGCGTCATGTCCGCCGACCGGCACCTGCCCACCGCCATCGAACGCGGCGAGTCACCGGGCACCGGCGGTCCGCTCAACGCGTTCTGCGCCCGTTTCCTGGGCGGTCTCCCCACGGCTCGCCGCCCGCGCGTCCATGACCAGGCTTGTTGAGGGAGCGCCCGATGAACGATCTCACCGATGCCGTACGTGCCCGTCTTATCGGTTCGGGCGTGCAGCCGATCGCTGCCCAGGTGGCCGCCGCTATCGAAGGCGGCGAGTCACCGGGTAATGGCGGTCCGCTCAACGCGTTCTGCGCCCGTTTCCTGGGCGGTCTCCCCACGGCTCGCCGCCCGCGCGTTCACGATCAGGCTTGTTGAGGGAGCGCCCGATGAACGATCTCACCGATGCCGTACGTGCCCGTCTTATCGGTACTGGCGTGCAGCCGACCGCTGCCCAGGTGGCCGCCGCCTTACGCGCCGAAGGCCGCATGCTGGGCGACACCGAGATCCTTTCCCTGGCCGACGAGGTACGCGCCGACCTGGTCGGGGCCGGACCACTCGAACCCCTCCTGCGCGATCCCGGCGTCACCGACGTCCTGGTCAACGGCCCCGGCGAGGTTTGGGTCGACGCGGGCGAGGGCCTCCGCCTGACCCAGGTGCGCTTCGCCGACGAGCCCGCCGTACGACGCCTGGCCCAGCGCCTGGCCGCCCTGGCCGGACGCCGCCTGGACGACACCGCCCCGTACGCCGACGCCCGCCTGCCCGGAGGTGTACGCCTGCACGCGGTCTTGCCACCGATCGCGTCCGCCGGCACGACGCTGTCCCTGAGGCTTCCGAGGCGTAGGGCCTTCACCCTCGATGAACTGGTGGCGGCCGGCGCGGTCCCCGCAGCGGGAGCCGCCCTACTCGGCGGCCTCGTGGCCGCTCGTGTCGCGTTTTTGGTCACCGGTGGTACAGGTTCAGGCAAAACGACGGTCCTGTCGTCCTTGCTCTCTCGGGCCGATCCAGGCGAGCGCATCATCCTGGTCGAGGACTCCGCCGAACTCCGCCCCGCCCACCCACACGTGGTCACTCTCGAGGCCCGCCCGCCCAACGTCGAGGGCGCCGGCGGCGTAACCCTCCACGACCTCGTACGCCAGGCGCTACGCATGCGCCCCGACCGTCTCGTCGTCGGAGAGGTACGCGGCCGCGAGGTGGTCGACCTGCTGAGCGCGTTGAACACCGGTCACGAGGGCGGCTGCGCCACCGTCCACGCGAACACCCCGGCCGATGTCCCCGCCCGCCTGGAGGCCCTGGCCTGCACGGCCGGCCTCACCCGCGACGCCGTGCACAGCCAACTCGCCGCCGCGTTGGACGTGGTGGTCCATCTGGTACGGGAGTCTCCGGGCGGTCGGCGTCGTGTGGCGGAGATCTGTGTGTTCGAGCGTGCTCAGAGCGGTTTGGTGGAGGTCGTCCCGGCAGTGTTGTTCGGCTCGGACGGCGGCATCACCCACGGCCCGGGCATGCCCACCTTGCAGGCCCGTCTCGCGGGACGCACTCGGTGATCGTGTTGGCGGCTGCGGCGTGCGTGTTCGTCTCGGTGTGGGTGCTGTCCCTGCCGTCCCCGGCGACGTTCCGCCTGACGGCGGTGCTCGGACCGGGGTCGCCGGGTGCCGCCGGGCCGACCCTGGGCGTCCGAATCGCCCAGCTCCGCCGTGCGGCCGGCTCCCTGACCGGCCGCCGAAAACGGCTGGCCGCCCGGCGCAGTGCCGTCATCGAACTCTGCGACGCCATCGCGACCGAGCTCGCCGCCGGCCGCCCGGCGGCCACCGCCCTTACCTGCGCGGCCGAAACCCTCCACGACCTGCCGGGCCTGAACGCGGTGGTCGACGCGGCCCGGAATGGAGACGACGTGCCCGCGGCACTGATCCGAGCCTCGGACGTGCGAGGCAACGAGGCCTTACGCCTCCTCGCCGGCTGCTGGCGCATCGGCGTCGACCGTGGCGGCATGCTCGCCGCCGTCATCGACGGCCTGGCCGACTCCCTCCGCGACGAACAGTCCCACCGCGACGAGATCGCCCTGCAATTGGCGGGCCCACGCGCCACCGCCCGGCTCCTGGCGGTCCTACCGGCGCTCGGTCTGGCGATGGCCGCCGCGTTGGGCGCGAAGCCGTGGGAGTTCCTCTTCGGCTCGCTGCCGGGTGCCCTGTGCCTCTGTCTGGGAGCCGCACTCGATGCCCTGGGCCTGTGGTGGACCTCCCACCTGGCCACGTCAGCGGAGCACCTCCAATGACCACCGCAAAAACAGGAACACGCCACCAACCCAAACCAGCCCATCGGCACGAGCGTCACGCGGCACCACGCTGGCGCGAGCGTCACGTCGACGCGAGCGTGCACATCGGCGCCGGCGGGAACAGTGGCGCGCCAGCGGGACCCGTGGCGCGGGCGGGACTCGTGGCGCGTGTCGAAACCCGCGGGGCGGGCGGGACCCGTGGCGCGGGCGGGAGGCTGGCGCGGGCGGGACCCTTGGCGCTGGCGGGAGCCGTGGCGCGACGACATCGCCTGCAACCGGCGGGCCCGCCGGTCACCGCCCGGTTCCTGGCGGCCTTGCCGGCGTTCGGTTTAGCGATGGCCGCCGCGTTGGGTGCGAGGCCGTGGAAGTTTCTGGGCCCGCCGGTCACCGCCCGGTTCCTGGCGGCCTTGCCGGCGTTCGGTCTGGCGATGGCCGCCGCGTTGGGTGCGAGGCCATGGAGTTTCTGGGCCCACGCGCCACCGCCCGGCTGCTGGCCGTTCTACCCGCGTTTGGCCCGGCGATGGCCGCCGCGTTGGGTGCGAAGCCGTGGGAGTTCCTGTTCGGCTCGCTGCCGGGTGCCCTGTGTCTCTGTCTGGGCGCCGCACTCGACGTCTTGGGCCTGTGGTGGACCCTCACCTGGCCACGTCAGCGGAGCACCTCCAATGACCACCGGAAACAACACGTCCACCAACGCAGGCCTGACCGCTGGCACGAGCGCGCCTGTCGGCGCGGGCCTGCACACTGGCACGAGCGTCACCTTGGCGCGAGCGTGCACGGTGGCACGAACGGGAACCGCGGCGCGCACGACGTCGCCCTGGAGTTCCTGTTCGGCTCGCTGCCGGGTGCCCTGTGCCTCTGCCTGGGCGCCGCACTCGACGTCTTGGGCCTGTGGTGGACCCCTCACCTGGCCGCGCAATGGCCACCGGAACAGAACGAATACGCCCACCAACACCAGCCTGTCCGCTGGCACGAGCTGCGTGTCGGCACGAGTGTGCTCGGCGGGGCGCGAGCCTGCACGGCGGGGCGAACGGGAACCGCAACACGAGCGGGAACAGCGGTGCCTACGAGCGCGGCAGTGCCGACGGAGCGGCGGGAGAAACGGAAGCCGCGGGACCCGCGGAAGCGGCGAAGCGAAGGAGAACGGCTGTGCGAACGGGAACCACGGCATCGCGAGACTATGGCATGGCCGTCGCGGCTCCTCGTGAGTGGCCAGGGTGCTTGCCGTCATCGTCCTGGGGCGTCGGCCCCTGGCCCGTACAGGCCCGCACCGGCCGCGGCGCCTCATCCTCACGACGGGTCGTCTCCTTCCGCCACTGTCGCCACTTCCGCCGAGTACGCCGCCTGCTCCTGAACCCGTTCCGCCGTACCGGCTCCCGACAGCTGGGCGTCCGGCCGTTTGCCGCCAGAGTCGGTCCGCGGCGGTCGTGGCCGGGGTTGTTCGGCGGCGCAGGCGTTCGACGCCGGAGCCTTCGGCCGGGGGGCGACGGAGGCGGCTGGCAGGCGGGCGTGTTCCAGAAAGTCGAGTGATGACAATGCTGACGATGCTGCTGGCCGTACTCTGCTGCGGCGTCGCAGGTTTCCTGGTCGTACCCGGCAATGAGGCCACAAGGCGACTGACCAAGATTCTCCTTGCCCCGCCTGAGGTCGCCGCTCAGCGCGGCAAGCGAGACACGCATATGCGCTGGGCCGTCGGCGGCCTGGCCGGATTCGTCTCTGGCCTGCTGATAGGTGGAGTGGCGGGCTGGACGGCCGGCGTGCTGATCACCGTGGGATGCATACGCGTGCTCTCCCGCCTCGAACCTCGAGCCGTGAGACAGCGCCGAGCCCGGATCATCGCCGAACTCCCCCTGACGATCGATCTGCTCGCCGCGTGCCTACGCGGTGGCGGGGCATGGCACGCGTCGGTAGAGGCCGTTGCGGAGGCGGTAGGCGGTCCTCTCGGCGAAGCGCTGGCACGTGTAGCGGCCCGTATCCGCCTGGGCGCCGACCCGGCCCAGGAGTGGCTCAACCTCGCGGACGACCCCGCACTGGCCCCTCTGGGCCGAGTCGCCGCGAGAGCCGCCACCGGAGGTGCCCCCGTTGCCGCGACCCTGGCCCGCCTGGCCCGCGACCAACGCCGCACCGCCCGCGCCGCGGCCTCCGCCCGCGCCCGGACCGCCGGCATCCGCGCGGTCGCCCCGCTGGGCCTGTGTTTCCTCCCCGCCTTCATCATCCTGGGGATCGTTCCCGCCATCGCCGGCATGGCCCGCAACGTGCTGATCCCCTGAGCCCTCCACCCGAGGACCCCATACGAGCCGATCACGGACGTTTAGCACAGTGCGGTGTTGACCGGCCACGTCATCGCGAGTCTGCTGACCAACCTGCTCACCAGATTCGCGGTCGTGAGGGGGCCCCGCACCATGCCAGACCCGGGTGAGGGTGCCCCTAATGGGAGGTGCCGGGTGAGTTTGTGGGACAGACTCGGTGCCTGGTAGCCGCTGGTGGGTGAGCACTCGGTGCCCCTGGACCGTTGTTGAGTCCTGGTGTGAGATCGTGCCCTCGCTGGTGGTCGGGAGCCGGACCGCTGATGGGGTGTCGTGCCCGCCGGTTGGCGTGAGCACTGGTCCATTAGGCCGCCGGTGGGCTCTCGCGGGCTGCTGATCTGGATCGATACCCCCGATGGAGCGGAGCGGCGATGTTGTTCGTCGGAGATGACTGGGCCGAAGATCACCATGATGTGGAGGTTCAGGACGGCTCGGGCCGGGCGCTGAGGAAGGCCCGGCTGCCCGAGGGTGTGGCGGGGGTGTCTGGTCTGCATGAACTCCTCGCGGCCCTCCTGCCCGATGACGGTGACCCCTCGCAGGTGGTGGTGTGTATCGAGACCGACCGGGGCCCGTGGGTACGGGCGCTGATCGCGGCCGGCTACCAGGTGTATGGGGTGAACCCCAAGGTCGCCGCCCGGCACCGGGAGATCGTGTCGGTCTCCGGCGCCAAGAGCGACAAGGCCGACGCGAGCTCCCTGGCCGACATGGCCCGGACCCGCCGTCACCAGCTCCGCCAGGTCGCCGCCGACTCCGGCATCGCCGAGGCGGTCAAGGTCTTGGCCCGTGCGCATCAGACGCTGATCTGGGAACGGACCCGGCACATGCTCCGGTTACGGGCCGCGCTGCGCGAGTACTTCCCGGCCGCACTGATGGCCTACAAAGACCTGGGGCTGACCGCCGCCGACACCCTGGAGCTGCTGGCGGCGGCCCCCACCCCACAGGCGGCCGCCGAACTCGGCCCACAGGCGATCACCGCAGCGCTCACCGGCCGCCGCCGTGACATCACGGCCAAGGCAAAGGCGATCCACGACGCGCTGAGCACCCCACACCTGGATCAAAGCCCCATCATCACCGCGGCCTACGCCGCGACGACACGGGCGACCGTGGCGGTCCTGCAGACCCTCACCAGCGAGATCAAGGCAATGGAAGAGCAGGTCGAGGCCTATTTTGGCCGGCACCCGGACGCTGAGATCTACCTATCCCAGCCTGGTCTGGGCCCCATCCTCAGCGCCCGGGTACTCGCAGAGTTCGGCGACGCCGACGGACGCTACGCAGACGCCAAGTCCCGCAAGAACTACGCCGGCACCAGCCCGATCACCCGCCAATCCGGCAAGTCCAAAACCGTCCACGCCCGCTTCGTCCACAACGACCGTCTCCTCGACGCCCTCCACATGCAGGCATCCTGCGCGATCTTGCACGACACCGGATGCCGCGCCTACTACGACGAGCTCCGCACACGCGGCACCAGCCACAACGCCGCCCTCCGCCAACTCGGCAACCGACTCGTCGGCATCCTGCACGGCTGCCTGAAGACCAGCACCCCCTACAACCCGGCCACCGCATGGGCACACCGAGTCCACCACAACACCGCCGCTTGACACCCCCAGCTCCAGGGGTGTCTCACAGGACCGGCAAACCGGCGCTTACCGGAGTCGCCTTCCTGCTGGGAGTCAGTCCGTCGGCGAGCTTCCTCGACTGGCTCGGCGTGGTCGGCATCGTCGTGCTGCTCGGTTTCGCGGCCGGCTGGCTCACGGTCGCCCTGGGATTGGCGGCGAAATCCCCGGAAACGGGGCGTCTGGCCTCAGTGTTGCCGGTCATGCCTCCGTTCTTCGGCGAACGTGCCGTTGTCTAAGCGGCCCATAGCCGGGCGACACAGGTGACGATCTAGTGCCGCATCAAGCAACGTTTGCCCTGTTGCGGTGACGCGCCGTCGGGATGCTGGCCCCAGGCGGTAGGTCACGGCCAGTCTGTGCGGGTGGCAGAACGGGTACGGGTCCGTGAGATCGATGAGGACGAAGGCCGTCGGCTGTTGCGGATCATCCGCAGGGGCACCGGGTCGGTGGTGACCTGGCGACGGGCTCAGATGGTGTTGCTGTCCGCTCAGGGCATGAGCGTCAACAAGATCGCCGAGGTCACATTCACCAGCGGTGACCGTGTCCGGGATGTGCTCCACAACTTCAACGCCGATGGCTTCGATTCGCTGTATCCGAAGTACTCCGGCGGGCGGCCGAAGACGTTCACCCTGGCCGAACGCCGGGAGATCAAGAAGATCGCCAAGTCCAGGCCGGCCGAGCACGGCCTGCCGTTTTCGACCTGGAGCCTGGCCAAGCTGGCCGACTTCCTGGTCGCCGAGGGGGTGGTCGACGACATCAGCCACGAGGGCCTGCGCATCCTGCTCCGCGAGGAAGGCGTCTCGTTTCAACGCGTGAAAACCTGGAAGACCTCCCGCGATCCGGACTACGCCGCCAAGAAAGCCCGCATCGAGCACCTGTACGCGGTCGCCGATGGGGAGGTCATCCCCGAGGAAGGCGAACCTGAAGTCGTCTTCTGCCTGGATGAGTTCGGCCCGCTCAACCTCCAGCCCCACCCGGGCCGCCACTGGGCCGAACGCGGCGGCCGGCACAAGGACCCCGACCGCCAACCCAGGCCCCGCCGGCGGGCGACCTACACCCGCCCGCACGGGGTCCGGCACCTGTTCGCCGCCTACGACCTGGGCCAAGACAAGCTTTACGGGCACATCAAGAAGACCAAGAACCGCTCGAAGTTCCTGGAATTCTGCCGCTACCTGCGCAGCCTCTATCCCGCAACCGTCCGCATCGCGATCGTGTGCGACAACTACTCCCCGCACCTGACCACCAAGCGATGCCATCGGGTCACCGACTGGGCCGAAGCCAACAACGTCGAGATCGCCTACACCCCGACCAACTCCTCATGGCTCAACCGGATCGAAGCCCAGTTCACCGCCCTGCGCTACTTCGCCCTCGACGGCACCGACCATGCAAGCCACAAGGAACAAGGCAGCATGATCCGCCGCTACATCATCTGGCGGAACAAACACGCCACCGACCAGCGACTACGCGAGGTCGTCAACAAGGCGAACGTTGCTTGATGCGGCACTAGGAGCGAAGATGTCCTCGGATATTCCTTTGGCCACCGCATCAAGGTCCCCGTAGCCTCGCCGATGTGCGGCGCACTGTCATCGTCGGCGACATCCACGGCTGCTTCGACGAGCTACTCGAATTGCTCGGCGAAGTCGGCCTCCGCCCGGACGATCTGTTGATCAGCGTCGGTGATCTGGTCGATCGCGGTCCGGCACCCGGCGAGGTGGTCGGCTTTTTCCGCGACCGTCCGAACTCGGTCGTGGTCATGGGCAACCACGAACGCAAGCACGTGCGCGGGATCTTCTCGTACGCGCAAGAGATCACGCGCCTGCAGTTGGGTGACCGTTACGCCGAAACGGTCGACTGGATGCGGACACTGCCGTATTACTTCGAGGACGAGCACGTTCGCGTCGTCCACGCCGCGATGCTGCCCGGGGTTCCGTTGGGAGACCAGAAAGAGGAGATCCTCTGCGGCTCGACCAGCGGCGAACGAGAGCTGACCGCATTGTTCCCGGGCGGCCACTGGCACGACCATTACGCCGATGCCAAGCCGGTCGTGTTCGGCCATCATGTGACCGGGCGCCAGCCGATGATCCGCGACGACAGGATCTTCGGCCTGGACACCGGTGCCTGCCACGGCTGGAACCTGACCGCGCTGTGCTTGCCGGAGTACACCGCCCACTCGGTCTCGGCCCACGCGGATCACTGGTCGAAGGTGAAGGTCGAATGGCAGCTGCCCGTTCTGAAGACCAAGCCTTGGCGTGACTTCACCTGGCCAGAGCTGGCGGAAGCGATCGCACGGTACTCCCCGGGCTCCGATCCCGCCACGCAAAGCTGGCTGGGGAACCTCGAAAAGTGGGCCGCGGATCTGCGGTCGTCACTCCCTACCTTGGCCGCCGCCGCACACCGTATCGCCGGCGAACTCACCATGGAGGAGATGAGACGGCACCCCGCAGCACGGTTCCTGTTCCAAGCCCGTAACGGTCGGCTCGATCAGACCAGCCTGGCCAAGCAGTGCCCAACCCCGGGCAGAACGATCGACCTGGCCGCCGCGCTGGGCCGATCCTTGCCCGAACCACCCGCCTGACCACCGGAAACCATGCTCATGAACCGACCCGGCCACTGCACGGCGATCCGACCCCCGCACGGCGATCCGACCCCCGCACGGCGATCCGACCCCCGCACGGCGACCCGACCCCCGCACGGCGACCCGACCACCGCACGGCGACCCGACCACCGCACAGAGTGCATCCGGGCCGGAACCTCATAGTCCCGAGCCCAACGCAATAAGAGGAGCCTCCGTTCCGCTCAGGTGGCCGACGTCTGCGTAGGTCGACTTCCCCTGAGCTCGGCATCCGCGGTCCCATCGAGGGCGGCGCCATGGTCGTACCAACCTCTGGCGCGGTGGTCCTATGTGGCGCGAGGATTTCGGCCTCGTCCGGCATCGCGCTGCCGGATCTGCACACCGGGCGGATTCGCGCGACACGGGAGTGGGCGGAGAAGAAGTCACCGCGGCGAGCGCCTCGCCGAGGTGGATGGCCTCCGCGGCGAGGTCGACGCGGCCGTCGCCCCAGCCCTAGTTGGAGATCAGATAGACCACGGCGAGGACGGCCGCCAGCCGGTCGGGCAGCTGGTGATCCGGCGGCACGGCGAACGGGATGCCGGCATCGCGGGTCTTGTGCTTGGCCCTGGTCAGCCGCTTGCTCATGGTCTCGAACGGGACGAGGGACGCCAGCGCGATCTCGTCGGTGGACAGGCCGCCGAGCGTGCGCAGCGTGAGCGACACCTGCGCCTCGGGGGCGAGCGCCGGGTGGCAGCAGGTGAAGATCAGCTCCAGAGCCCACAACCGGACTCCGCTCGTCTCGCGCCATGACCTGGCCCAGGGCGGACCCGTCGCGCTCGACGAATTTTTTGACCGACGCGGGGGATCGACCGACGCGCCGCACTGATCAACGCGGAGGATCGACCGACGCGCCGGACTGATCAACGCGGAGGGTTGACCAACGCGCCGCGCTGATCGGCGCGGGGGCTGATCGACGTACGTGCATTGGTGACGAGCAGGGGCCTGATCGCGGTCGTTAAGACGGCAGCAGTGCAGGATCTCCTCGTTTGGCTCCCTGAGGGTTGCATGGTCGTAGGGACCGGGAGTTGTTCCGGTCCTGCGCGAGCGCGTGCGGTGGCGGTCAGGTTTCGTAGTGCTGGAACGCTTGTCAGGTCAGAGCTGACGGTCACCTCCGAAATCCGGCCGTGAAGCACACAACTCCGCAGACGGCCGCCGGAACCGTGGGCGATGCGTGCGGCCAGGCCGCATGCGGCGTGCGGCCCGTCCGCGGAATGTGAGGCGGCGGCGAGCGCCGCGAGATCGGCAGCAGCGTAGGCACGATGCCGAGCAGCACGCACGCCGCCGACCGTCATCGCCATCATCGCCATCGCCCACGTCAGGCCGATCAGCGCGAGCATCCAGACGGTTCCCGAGCCCCTATCGCCCATTCGGCGCTCACGCATCGCCGTGCTTCTCTTTTCAGAAGTCAGCGGTCCGTTCCTTTCTCAGGTTGGTGGGCTTCCAGTCCATGGACTTGTCGGCGGCATGGGGTGTCTCTGCTGGCCGTAGGCCTGCCCGCGCACGTGCCGGTGGCACACCGCATTGGCGAAGTCGGCGGTCCGTTTCTTTCTCAGGTTGGTGGGCTTCCAGTCCATGGACTTGTCGGCGGCATGGGGTGTCTCTGCTGGCCGTAGGCCTGCCCGCGCACGTGCCGGTGGCACACCGCATTGGCGAAGTCGGCGGTCCGCTCCTTTCTCAGGTCGGTGGTGCACCCTCAGCCCATGGACTTGCCGGGGACATGGTCCGCCTCTCCCAGCCGGCGGCACGCCCCACTGCCCAAAGCGGGCGGCAAGCTCCTATGCCAAACCGGTGGCATGTCGGCAGCATGTGCGCCGCGACACCTCTTATAGGTCGGCGGCGCACCCGTTCACGGTGGCGTCCCGCGTGGTGGTGTAAGTGATCGTCACCGTGTGCGGGTCAGCGAGTAATGCTGATCATGCCGTGAGCAGTGCGGGTGTTTCCACCTCCTTGCTGGCTTTTGCGGGCTGGTCGAGCAGGGCCATGGAGCTTTCGGATAGGTAGCGGCGGTCGGTGACCTGCCATTCGTCGTGGGTTTCGACCAGCACCGAGCCGGCCAGGCGGAGCAGGGCGGCGGGGTTGGGGAAGACACCGACGACGTCGGTGCGGCGTTTGATCTCTTTGTTCACTCGCTCCAGCGGGTTGGTGGACCAGATCTTCTTCCAGTGGGAGAGGGGGAAGTCGGCGAAGGCGGTCACGTCATCGGCCGCCTCGGTGAGCATGGTCTCGACCTTGGGGAGCTGACGGCCGAGCATGCCGGCGATGGTGGTGAGTTGCTCACGGACGTGATCAGGGTCGGGCTGGGCGAAGATGGTGCGGATCGCAGCGGCGACCATCTCGGCGTGGCCTTTGGGGACCTGGGCCAAGACGTTGCGCAGGAAGTGAACCCGGCAGCGTTGCCAGGCCGCGCCGAGCAGCACGGCCTGGATCGCGGTTTTGAGGCCGGCGTGGGCGTCGCTGATGACCAGCTGCACTCCGTGCAGCCCGCGGGTCTTCAAGGTGCGCAGGAACGCGGTCCAAAACGCGCCGTCTTCGCTGTCGCCGACGTCGAAGCCGAGGACTTCGCGGCGTCCGTCGGCGGCCACGCCGGTCGCGACCACGACGGCTTGGGAGACCACCCGATGGTCGACCCGGGCCTTGCAGTAGGTCGCGTCCAAGAACACGTAGCGGAACGGCTGATCGGCCAACGACCGGTCGCGGAACGCCGCGACCTCGACGTCGAGCTCGGCGCAGATCCTGCTCACTTCGGATTTGGAGATGCCGGTGTCGGCACCCAACGCTTTGACCAGGTCATCGACCTTGCGGGTGGAGGTGCCGTGCAGGTAGGCCTCCATGATCACGGCGAACAGTGACTGGTCGACCCGCCGGCGGCGTTCCAGCAGGGAGGGGAAGAACGACCCGGCCCGCAGCTTGGGGATCTGCAACTGCAGATCACCCGCGGTGGTGGTGATCGTCTTGGGCCGGTGCCCGTTCCGCAAACCGGTTCTGGCCTCGGTGCGCTCATGCGGTGCAGCACCGATCACCGAGGTCAGCTCCGCCTCGATCAGAGCCTGGTAGATCGTGGTGGCCGCCTGACGGATCCGGTCTTCGACATCAGCGCCTTTGAGCGCATCCAAGACCTCCAGCAGGGCAGACTGGTCCAGAGCCATCGTGTGATGTGTCCCTTTCGCGAGAACCATTGGCGTGGGTCTTGCCGACCATCACACGGTGGCTCCTTGGCGCGTGGCCACCACGCCGAGGAGCCCGATCTCTTACACCACAAGCTGGGACGTCACCCCCGTTCACCCCCTCGGGGCGCCGCCCCTCACCCAGGTCGGGGGGCGCCCCCTCGTCCAGGTTGGGGCCACCGCTCGCTTAGGTCAGCGGTATCGCAGGGACGCGAATGGGTTGATGGGATTGCGTGTGTGCGGCAGCGGGGCCGTCCTGGGCTGGTGTGTTACTGAGTCTTCTCGTCCTCCTCTTCTGGTCCGGTCGGGGCAGGTGGAGCACCTTCTGATCCGGTCGGGGCCGGTGGAGCGCCGTTGCCTGTGGGGAAAGTGGTGTCGTTCGGTTGGGGTTCTGTGGCGGCGATGGCCTGTGCTTTGAGCTTCAAGGCGGGGAAGAGGCCTCGCAGGGGTGAGTCGGTTTGGGCCTGGACGATGACCTTCGTGGTGGTCTCGTCGCGGCTCACGGTGACTCGGGCGTTCGGCGGTGCGGCGCGGAGCACCGCCGAACGGACCTCTGCCTGGGGCTCTCCTCGTGCCGCCGCTCTTGCTCCGGCCCGTGCGGCGTCGAGGCAGGCGATCTGGGCGGCCGCCGCGCTCACGCCCCACAGCGCGACGGCCAGGACGACCACCAGCGCGGGCAAGGCGACGGCCGTCTCGGCGGTGATCGAGCCGCGTCGGCCCTCTCGAAGCGAGACGTGCCGACCGCCTTTTGCCGTACCGCGTCGCGTGGTTGGGTGAATTGCCGTACCGCGTCGCGTGGTTGGGCGAAGGCGTCGAGACGGTGCGGTTCGCGCGCGGACGCGCTGTGGCCCTCCATCGGGTGGGTGACGGCCGGCGGGTCGCCCGCCGCCGTGCTGGCCGACGGTGGGCGCCTGTAGGCCGGACGGTCGCGCATCGCGTTGCCTGGGACGCGATCGCGAGTCGCGTTGCCCGGGACGCGCCCGCGAGTCGCGTTGCCCGGGACGCGCCCGCGAGTCGCGTTGCCCGGGACGCGCCCGCGTACGCGCCCGCGCTGATGGGCGCATTGGGGATGTCCTGTCCGCATTGGCGGACTCGGCATGGGTGAGGCGACCGAGGCCGGGGCGGATCATCCGACCAGGTTGAGCGCTCTGTGGATGATCGTTAAGAGCATCTTTCGGATTTCTGGGCTGGTTACGATCTTGAACAGGACGCCGGCGAAGGCCGCGGCGGCGACGGTGCCCACTGCGTACTCCGCGGTGGACATGCCTCGGTCGCCGTAGTCGCGGCATCGACGCCACAGTGCGGACAGCTTGTGCATGTGGTCCCCTCCTTGGTCGGGTGGTGGGCGCGGGGAGCGCTATGACTCAGCGTGACCAAGTCGTTGCCGTCGGACCAGATGAATCGAGTTCTGTGGATAACTCGGTGGCTTCGGTGACCTCGGTGCCGGGCACGTGCGCGAGTGCCAACGCGCCACGCGCCACGCGCCACGCGCGACGCGTCTCCGCATCGGTCGCTTTCGCGCGTTGGCCACTCCCACGCCTTGGTCGGTCTTGCGCGTTGCTCGATCCCGCGTGTCGGTCAGTCCCGTGCGCGGGCTTGTTCCGCGCTTGGTCGGTCTCGCGCGTTGGTCGGTCCCGCGCGTTGGTCGGTCCCGCGCGTTGGTCGGTCCGGCGTGTTGGTCAGTTCCGAGTATCGATTCGCGCTGCGTGTCGGTCAGTCCCGCGCGTGGGTTGGTTCCGCGCTTGGTCGGTCCCGCGCGTTGGTCAGTCCGGCGCGTTGGTCAGTTCCGAGTGTCGGTTCGTCCCGCGCGTTGGTCAGTCCTTGGTTAGGTCTGGATGTGATGCGGCATGGCGGGCAGTGCGGCGGAGGGTGGTGTTCTCGGTCTACGGCCGCCTATGGCCGCGTCCGTGCGTGGCGGCCAGTGTGTGATTCGTGTGTCGAATACCTGGGGGTTCGTTACTAAGATCGACTCGGATCGTTGCATTTTGTGGGAAACCGTGCCTCTATTAGAGACAGAGTCCGATAGGGTGACTGTCGGCTTCCGATGATCATGCGGTTGCGGTTGCGGTTGCGGTTGGTCGGTGGCCGATGAAACCCTCCGGCATCATAGGCCGCCGACTCGGGGATCGGTGCTGGTCGTCTGGTGCCGCTTTGGCCAGAGACGATGAAAGGTTCTCGACGAAGGGACGGCGTCGTGACGAGGGTCTGCAAGGCAGCCACGGTCGGCCTGATGACCCCGATGGTCGCCGCAGCGATCGCCGTCGGTCTCAGCCAGCCCGCGCATGCGGCCGAGTCGTGTCCGCCGCTCGGAAGCGCGACCATCGCGGCTCCGTCCGGGACCGTCACGGTCGGTTCCACCGTGCACGTCAGTGCTCAGATCAACGGGTTGATGCTGCTACAGGCACACCTGCAGATCTCCGGGCCGGGCCTCAACCAGCAGGTCGGCAAGAGCGAGTGGACCGGCAAGATCGAGGGCGACGTCACCATGTCCAAGGCCGGTGCCTTCACGCTGGCGGTCATCGGTAACGGCACCGGGTGCACGTACAAGACCGAGGGCTTCTCGGTGAAGGCGCGGCCTTCTCCGGCGAAGTCGACGCACGCCGCTTCGCCCAGCAAGACTCCCGGCTCTGGCAGCGGCGGCAACCGTACGTCGTCCGGTTCGGGATCGCTGCCGACCGGAAACGTCGGCAACGGCGCCACGGTCGGGAACCCCGGGGCCAACCCGCTCAATGGCGCCTCGCCGTTCAGCCTTCCGTCCGTCGCGCCCGACGGCTCCGGCCTGAACTTCGCGTACCCCAGCCCTGAGCCGCAGGTCGCCTCACCGCTGGCCCAGCCAGCCGCGCGGAACGTTTCCCAGACGACGCCGATCAAGTGGGGGCAGAGCCTCGCCATCGCGCTCGTCCTGCTGATCATCTCGGCGCATCTGGGCATGTGGTCCCGCCGCCAGCGCCTCGCCGCCGAAGGCGCACGCGCCGCCGCGGGTGGCAAGCGGTCAGGTCGCGGGAAGACCAAGGCCAGGCGCGGCCGGAAGGCCACCGCGATGATGGCTGCGACGGGTGTTCTCACCAAGCCGGCGGCCGATGAAGCCTCACCGGTCGATGAAGCCTCACCGGCCGCGGCGGACTCCCAGCCGATCAACTCCGACGAATCGTCCAGGGCGCTCAACGTCGCCGACCCGACGGGCACGGCCGCCGCAGCAGCGTCGGCCGACACGGAGACGCTCGACCTCGGTAGGGCTGTCGGCACCGGCCAGGCGCCCGACGAGGCGGAGACCGCCGACCAGGCCGACGGCGCCGACGGGCAGCAGGCGGACAGCCCCGCGGCGGACGCGCCCACGTCTCGCCGCCGCGGCTCGGGCCGTGGCCGTGCCTACCAAGGACGCCGCCGCCGTAACTGAGCAGGCCGCGGGCGGCGTGACGGGTGGTTGGTAGTCAGGTCTGGCGAGTTGTCGATCGGCCGGTGTGGCTGATTTCCGGTTTCAGTGGTTCGCGAGTGTCCTCTGCGGCTCGGTAGTCAGGTCGGCGAGCTGCCGGTTGGCTGAGCAGGCCGGTGCGGCTAGTTGCGGTTTCAGTGGTTCGCGGGTGGTGGGACCGGGTTGGTGGTCGGGTCTGGCGAGTTGTCGATCGGCGGGTGTGGCTGATTTCCGGTTTCAGTGGTTCGCGAGTGTCGTCTGCGGCTCGGTAGTCAGGTCGGCGAGCTGCCGGTTGGCTGAGCAGGCCGGTGCGGCTAGTTGCGGTTTCAGTGGTTCGCGGGTGGTGGGACCGGGTTGGTGGTCGGGTCTGGCGAGTTGTCGATCGGCGGGTGTGGCTGATTTCCGGTTTCAGTGGTTCGCGAGTGTCGTCTGCGGCTCGGTAGTCAGGTCGGCGAGCTGCCGGTTGGCTGAGCAGGCCGGTGCGGCTAGTTGCGGTTTCAGTGGTTCGCGGGTGGTGGGACCGGGTTGGTGGTCGGGACTGGCGAGTTGTCGATCGGCGGGTGTGGCTGATTTCCGGTTTCAGTGGTTCGCGAGTGTCCTCTGCGGCTCGGCGATCAGATCTGGCGGGCCCTCGGCCGGCCGGGACCACGGTGCGGTGGGCGTGAAAGTCCGCCGAATCGGCGCCTGTGATCCGGCTGGGGTCGGAGCTGCGGCCCGCCCAGTGAGGACAACGACGTCCACGAGACCGCGGCGCTGGGCCGGGCCTGACACGTGAGCAGAAGAATCTCAGGCGGACTGGTCGAAGAACGGTGAGACCGGGTCGCGCTCGCGATGGCCGGCGACCGGGACGTCGCTCGTCGTCTGGGGTATTCCGCCGCGGGCGCGGGCACGGGCGAGTTCGCGCTGGAACTGCTGGCGTTCCATCTCCAGCGTGCTCAGCGACTCTTCATGTTCCTCTCGCAGCTCGCGGAGTTCGCGGCGGACTCGCATCGAGCGGCCCAGGGCCAGAGACGAGATCGTCAGGCCGATGACGAAGAAGATCGTGACGATGATGCCCGCGACGAAGATCTGAGCCTGCGACGTTACGCCGGGAACGTGCTGTCCGAACACGCTGAGTGTCGCCGGAGCCGTGTTCTCGGAGATGATGCCGACGGCCACGCAGACCGCGGCACCGGCCAGGATGATTCCCACCAAGATCATCGGACGTGTTTCCCCTCGACGCGTGACACGAGGAAGCCGCTCAGACGTGACACCTTCTAACTAAAGTGGCGATCCGGTCAAGTCATGATTCTTGGGGCGCCTGTTTCAGCAGAGCGTCGAGCAGGTCCAGCGCGCCGGCCTTGTCCAGGGGCTCGTTGCCGTTGCCGCATTTGGGCGACTGGATGCACGACGGGCACCCGTGGTCGCACTCGCACGCGGCGATGACCTCGCGAGTCGACCGTAGCCACGCCGCCGCCCGCACGTAGCCGCGTTCGGCGAAGCCCGCGCCGCCCTCGTGGCCGTCGTACACGAACACCGTCATCCGCGACGTGTCCGGGTGCAGCGCCGTCGACACCCCGCCGATGTCCCAGCGGTCGCACGTCGCGAACAGCGGCAGCAGCCCGATGGAGGCGTGCTCGGCCGCGTGCGCCGAGCCGCCCACGTCGGCGTCGCCCAGGAACGACGTGTCCGGCAGCGTCCACCACACGGCCCGCGTACGAAGCGTGCGCGGTGGCAGCGAGAGCGGGCGTTCGCCGAGCACCTGGCCGCTCGCCAGCCGCCTCATCTGGTACGACACGACCTGCTGCGTCACCTCGACCGTGCCGAAGCACAGCGTCGCCTCGCCCCACGACGTCGAGCGCAGAGTCTCGAGGATGGAGATGTCCGTGACGTCGCGCGCGGTCGTCGTGTAGTCGGGGTCGGCGGCCTCGACCAGGGCGACGGAGTCGGAGAGATCGAGCGTCCGCACGACGTACGTCTCGCCCTGGTGCAGGTAGACCGCGCCCTCGTGGACCATCGTGTGCGCGGACGGTTCGTCGACCGTGCCCAGGAGCCGTCCGGTCGACGCCTCGACCACCTGGACCGGCGGGCCGCCCGCGCCGCGGATGTCGGCCAGGTCGCTGGCGCGCTCCCGCTTCGTCCAGAACCAGCCCGCCGGGCGGTGGCGCAGCATGCCCCGGCGTACGAGGTCGGGCAGCACGTCGGTGGCCGACGGGCCGAACATCGGCAGGTCGGCGTCGGTGAGGGGCAGTTCGGCGGCGGCGGCGCACAGGTGCGGGGCCAGGACGTACGGATTGTCGGGGTCGAGGACCGTCGCCTCCACCGGCGTACCGAAGATCGCCGACGGGTGGTGCACGAGATAGGTGTCGAGCGGGTCGTCGCGTGCGATGAGGACGGCGAGGGCGTCCTGGCCGGCGCGGCCGGCCCGGCCCGCCTGCTGCCACAGCGACGCGCGCGTGCCCGGCCAGCCGCACACGATCACCGAGTCGAGCCCGGACACGTCGACCCCGAGTTCGAGGGCGTTCGTCGAGGCCAGGCCCACCAGCGACCGCGAGCGCAGGGCCTTCTCCAGGGCGCGGCGCTCTTCGGGCAGGAACCCCGCGCGGTACGCCGCGACCTGCGACGGCAGCGACGGCGAGATCTCGGCCAGCGCCCGTTTCGCGCCCAGCGCGACCGACTCGGCGCCGCGCCGCGAGCGCACGAAGGCCAGGGTCTGCACGTCTTCCACCACGAGGTCGGCGAGCAGGTCGGCGGCCTCGGCGGTCGCCGTACGGCGTACGGGCGCGTCGTGCTCGCCGCGCAGCTCGGTCAGCGGGGGTTCCCACAGCGCGAAGGAGGTCGCGCCGCGCGGCGAGGCGTCGTCGCACACCTCCTCGACCGGCACGCCCGTCAGCCGGGACGCCGCCGCGCCGGGCGAGGACGCGGTCGCCGAGGCGAGGATGAACACCGGCGTCGTGTTGTACCGCGCGCAGACCCGGCGCAGCCGCCGCAGCACCTGCGCGACGTGGGACCCGAAGACGCCGCGGTAGCCGTGGGCCTCGTCGACGATGACATAGCGGAGACGGCGCAGGTACGGGGCCCACCGGGCGTGTCCCGGCAAGACGGTGCGATGCAGCATGTCCGGGTTGGTCAGTACGTAGTTCGCGTACTGCCGGACCCACGTGCGGTCCTCGGGCGGCGTGTCGCCGTCGAAGGTCGACGCGCGCAGCTGGGCGAGCTTGAGCCCGCGCAGCGCGCGGAGCTGGTCGGCGGCCAGCGCCTTGGTCGGCGAGAGGTAGAGGACGGAGCCGCCGTTGAACACCGCGTCGAGGGCGGGCAGCAGGTACGCCAGCGACTTGCCCGATGCCGTACCGGTCGCGACGATCACGGACGAACCCGAGTGCGCGATCTCGGCGGCGCGCGCCTGGTGCTCCCAGGGACGCTCGATACCCGCGTGGCGCAGGCGGTCGAGGAGCAGCCGAGGTGCCCACGAGGGCCACTCCGCGTGTCGCCCCTCACGTGCCGGGACGGTCTCGATGTGGGTGATGCGCTCGCGGTTGCGCGGATCGTTCAGGAGCCGACGCAGGACGTCACCCGTCGGCCGGGAGGGCGGCGTCCGCTCGCCGCCGGACTGCGAAGTGTCTATGGCCTGCGTCACTCCTTCTCATCGGAGCGGTTCGGCGTGTGGAGGTTTCCAGTCTGGCATCCTGGGCACAACGCTTTGAACCGCCGTCCGTGGTGCCCCCCCAGGGCTCACATGAGACCCGCGGCACGTGGGGGAAGTCGCCCTGTGTGCCGATTTCGTGTAGACACGGTGGCGGAGCGTGGTTGAATCACGGCGGGGTCCCGTGCCCCGACTTTTATACGCGGTACGGCGCAGGAGGATCTGTGGACCTGAAGGTTAGCGACTACACCACTGACGATGACCTCACCGTCATCAACGTGGAGGGAGAGATCGACGTCTACACCGCGCCGAAGCTCCGCGAGAAGCTCATCGACCTGGTGAACAAGGGGAAGTACCACCTCCTCGTCGACATGGAGAAGGTGGAGTTCCTCGACTCGACCGGTCTGGGCGTCCTCGTCGGTGGCCTTAAGCGAGTGCGGGCGCACGACGGCTCCCTCGAGCTCGTCTGCACGCAGGAGCGCATCCTCAAGATCTTCAGGATCACCGGCCTGACCAAGGTCTTCGGTATCTTCGACTCCGTCGACGACGCGCGAGAGAATCGCAAGAAGCAGAAGTAGGCCGGGGATGGCGCCCGAGATAGCCCCCAGGACAGCGACCGTCGAGCTCACGTTCAGCCCCCTGCCGGTGCACGTACGCACCGCGCGGCTCGTCGCCACCGCCGTCGCACGGCGGGGTGGGGTGGAGGAGGCCCTGCTCGACGAGGTACGCCTGGCGGTGGGCGAGGCCTGCTCGCGTGCGGTGGAGGCGCACCAGCAGCAGTGCCCCGCCGAGCCCGTGCGGGTGGAGTTGCGGGACGGGGCTGACCGTTTCGAGGTCGTGGTGACCGATCGCGTGCCCAACGACGACCCGGCCGCCGGGGGGACCCCCGAGGTCTCGCCCGACCTGGCCGAGCTCAACGGCAACCTCAACCTGGGATTCGCCGTGATCGCCGGGCTCGCCGATGATGTGAACATCTCCTCGACGCCGTCGGGGGTCGAGATAACGATGAGCTGGCCGGCCAAGAAGGACTGAGCCGACGCCGAAGCGCCGAGAGCCCCTCCGGACCGCGTACCGCCGCGGCTCGGAGGGGCTTTTCGTGTCCGGACGACCACCCCCCGTAAAAGGGGTTTTTGGTCGTGTGTATAATGTCCGTTTAAGTAGCCAGATCCGATCTCATTGGGTAAGGCGCATGGTCTACAGCGAATTGACTAATTTGCAAGGCGTGCGCCATTGACCTGGAAAGACGCCTTTACCTAACACCTGCAGATTAAGGTCAGGTGTAGGTGACGTCACATCTCTATCCCGATATCGTTAAGCAATCGAGCAGGCTTCTAATTCCGGCTACGCATGCGTAGACTCCCGGCACCATTGCCAGCTTGACGCGTGGTAATGGCCGGTCAGCCCTCGTAGGCGGCCGGATCTAACGCCCTGTCGAGGAGGATGCATGTCTGGGCTTCACGTGCCCGCCCAGGCCAGTGCAGAACTGAATCTCGGCGGCAGCGACCTGACGCTTGTGGTCGTTGTCGGTGTGATCGCTCTGTTGGCGCTGGCCGTCGCCGGCGTCCTGGTCCGCGAGGTACTCGCGGCGGGCCAGGGCACCGAGAAGATGCAAGAGATCGCCGGAGCGGTGCAGGAGGGCGCACTCGCGTACCTCAAGCGCCAGTTCCGCACGGTCGGCATCTTCGTGATCCTGATCCCCTTCCTGTTGCTCCTGTTGCCGGAGCACAAATGGGGAGTGAGGATCGGTAGATCGGTCTTCTTCGTCATCGGTGCGCTGTTCTCCGGCACTACGGGATTCACCGGCATGTGGCTGGCGGTGCGCGGCAATGTCCGCGTGGCCGCCGCGGCACGTGAGAGCGGTGAGAAGATCGCCATGCGGATCGCGTTCCGCACGGGCGGTGTCGCCGGCATGTTCACCGTCGGCCTCGGCCTGCTCGGCGCGGCCGTCGTCGTGCTCATCTACAAGGGCGACGCGCCCGCCGTGCTCGAAGGCTTCGGCTTCGGCGCCGCGCTGCTCGCGATGTTCATGCGTGTCGGTGGCGGTATCTTCACCAAGGCCGCCGACGTGGGCGCCGACCTGGTCGGCAAGGTCGAGCAGGGCATTCCCGAGGACGACCCGCGCAACGCCGCCACCATCGCCGACAACGTCGGCGACAACGTGGGTGACTGCGCCGGCATGGCAGCCGACCTGTTCGAGTCCTACGCCGTCACGCTGGTGGCGAGCCTCATCCTCGGCCGGGTCGCCTTCGGCACCGAGGGTCTGGTCTTCCCGCTGATCGTGCCGATGATCGGCGTGATCACCGCGGTGATCGGCATCTTCGCGGTCGCGCCGCGTGCCAAGGACCGTTCCGGCATGAGCGCGATCAACCGCGGCTTCTTCATCTCCGCGATCATCTCCGCGATCGTCGTGGCGGTGGCGACGTTCCTCTACCTGCCGGACTCCTTCGCCAAGCTGCACGGCTCGCAGGTCGCCGGCGACTCGCACCTGGCCGACGTCGACCCGCGGTGGGTGGCGCTCGGGGCGGTGCTCGTCGGCATCGTTCTCGCCAGCGCGATCCAGCTGCTCACCGGCTACTTCACCGAGACCAACCGGCGCCCGGTCAAGGACGTCACCAACTCGGCCCGTACGGGCCCGGCGACGGTCATCCTGTCCGGCATCTCGCTCGGTCTCGAGTCGGCGGTCTACACGGCGCTGGTCATCGCCGCCGCCGTGTACGGCGCGTTCCTGCTCGGCTTCAGCAACACCACGCTCGCGCTGTTCGCCGTCGCGCTCGCCGGCACCGGCCTGCTGACCACGGTCGGCGTGATCGTGTCCATGGACACCTTCGGTCCGGTCTCCGACAACGCGCAGGGCATCGCCGAGATGTCCGGCGACGTCGAGGGTGAGGCCGCGAGCGTCCTGGAGAGCCTCGACGCCGTCGGCAACACGACCAAGGCGATCACCAAGGGCATCGCGATCGCGACGGCCGTGCTGGCGGCGACCGCGCTGTTCGGCTCGTTCCGTACGACGATCGAGTCCGAGCTCGCGAAGGTCAACAACCCCGACCATCCGATCAAGGATGTGCAGAACGCACTGGGCCCGGTCTTCCGCAACTTCACCCTGAGCGTCGACAACCCGAACGTGCTGATCGGGCTGATCATCGGCGCCGCGGTGGTGTTCCTGTTCTCCGGTCTGGCGATCATGGCGGTCGGCCGCGCGGCCGGACGCGTCGTGATGGAGGTGCGGAACCAGTTCCGCACCAAGCCCGGGATCATGGACTACTCGGAAAAGCCGGACTACGGCCGGGTGGTCGCCATCTGCACCGCGGACGCCCAGCGTGAGCTGGCCACGCCGGGTCTGCTGGCGATCATGACGCCGATCGCGGTCGGCTTCGCGCTCGGGTACGCGCCGCTGGGCGCCTACCTGGCCGGTGCGATCGCGGCGGGCGCCCTGATGGCGGTGTTCCTGTCCAACTCCGGTGGCGCGTGGGACAACGCCAAGAAGCTCGTCGAAGAGGGCAACCTCGGTGGCAAGGGCTCCGAGGCGCACTCGGCGACGGTCATCGGCGACACGGTCGGCGACCCGTTCAAGGACACCGCGGGCCCGGCGATCAACCCGCTGATCAAGGTCATGAACCTGGTCGCTCTGCTGATCGCTCAGGCGGTCGTGACGTACGCGGCGAACGACGCGCTGAGGATCATCGTCACGGTGATCGCCGTCGCGGTGATCGTCGGTGCGATCGTGATCTCCAAGCGGCGCGCGTCCTCGATCGAGGACGAGGGCGAGCCGGCCGAGGTGACCGGCGCGCCGGACGCCGAGGGAGACTCGGCCGAGGCGGACGAGGAGACGGCTTCGGCCAAGGCCTCCTGACGCACGAACGAGCGGAGAGGGCCGGGTGGCGACACCCGGCCCTTTCGTCGTCTTAGAGCCGGTACGGCGACGGGCCCAGGACGCGAGTGGGGGGTGGACGGGGCGCTGCGCGGGCAGGGCACACTGGGGGGATGCAGAACTCCCAGCCGTCCGGGGCCAAGGGCTTCGCCTTGCTCATCGGCGTCATGATCGCGATCGTGCTTGTGATCATGGTGGTCGCCGTCCTCCTCTCGCCGCGCTGATGCCCACGCTCATCGTGCTGCGGCACGCCAAGGCGGCGTCTCCGCTGGGCACCCCCGACATCGAACGCCCGCTCGCCGGGCGCGGGCGGACCGACGCCGCGCGGGCCGGCGAGGAGCTGCGGGCCGCGAGCCGGCTGCCCGACCGGGTCATCTGCTCCACCGCCCTGCGCACCCGGCAGACGCTCGACGGGCTCGCGCTGGAGGTGCCCGTCGACTTCGAGGCCCGGGTGTACGACAACGACGCCGAGGAGATCCTCGGCCTGCTGCGCGAGCAGCCCGACGACCTGGGCACGCTTCTGCTGGTCGGGCACAACCCCTCGATGCACCAGCTCGTCTTCGGGCTGACCGGCGGGGCGGGCGATCACTTTCCGACCGCGGCGACGGCGGTCATCGAGTTCGACGGCGCCTGGACGGACCTGTGGCCGGGCAGCGGCCGGCTCGTCTCGTTCTGGACTCCCGGCGGCTGATCCCCCGGCGTCGCCTTCCTGGCCCGGTCAGGCGCCGATCTCATACCGATACCAGTGCCGCGGGTCGCCGTCCTCGTACAGCCACAGCGTCCCGTCTCGGCCGACCTTGCCGCGCGCCCAGGCGTTCGGCTGCCGGCCGCCCGGCAGCACCAGGTGCTCGCGACCCGTCTCGACGACGGCTCCGCCTTCCCGGCGGGCCCGGCGGATCTCCCAGCGGAATCCGCCGTCGGTCCGGTGCTGGTCGAGGAAGGCGAGTTCGGAATCGGAGACGGCCAGGCCGGTGCATCTGGTGACGGGGTTCGGCGTGACGGTCCGGACGCTGTTCGTGTCGAGCTCGACCAGCGGGAAATCCGCGTAGGGACAGGCGCGGACCAGCTCCCGGCCAACGTTCAGCGCGTAGCAGTCACACCAGCCGCCACCCGGGGCGTCGTCGGCCACGATCCAGGGTGGCCCGCCGTCGCGGTTCCAGCGGGCCAGACCGATCATGAAATCGTACGAGCGCGTGCCGTCCGGGTTGGGCCTCCAGTAGCTCGACTCATCGAAGTAGCCGGCCCAGATGTTCCCCTCACGGTCCGTCATGAGTTGTCCGATGGCGTCACCGGCGTAGAAGGAGGCCCTGGTCCGCCCTTCGCCGTCGATCACCCGGATGTTGGCGGTGAGGCGCAGTTCATCCTCAGGGACCGGCTCCCCGTAGCGCTCGACCGGGATGTTCTGTCGCTCGCAACGGGCCGCGGCCAGCACGACCCCGTCACCGAGGGTGTCGATGTGGGTGAACCACAGGTCGAGATCCTTCAGCGGGATTTCGCGGATCCCGGCTCCGTCACAGACGACGGCGGACGCGTCATAGCGTGGGGGCGGCCGGAGGACGGGGCCCTGCCGGACTGGGACGAAGCCTTGGGCGGGATCGGCGACCAGGGCGGCGAGCCGGCCGCGGTGGTCGATGGTCGAGGCAAGGACCTCGAGATGGGCATAGCGGTCAGGCAGCGTCGCGTGCGACGCGAGCCGGCGCTCAGCGGCCATGGGCCTTTCTGGGGGACATGGCCAGATGATCCCACAAACTCCCGGCCCCGGGTTCGCGTCCGGCGAGCCTCGGCAGCCCGGGAAGGAGCCGGCCAGGCCATGAAGCTCTCTCTTCGCCGTCAGCGTCCTTAACGATCAAGGCGGGGACGACTTTCTGTCACCATGCGCGTCCGACTGAGTCGTGGGACGCGTCAGCACGGACGGAGAGATCGTGAAGAGATTCGCCATATTCCTCGCACTGCCAGCATTCCTCGGGCTGTTCGCCGCCGTACCCGCGGCCCCGACGTCGGCGGGGGTCCGCGAGGTCCGGGCCGCCGGGCAGTACATCGTGACCGTCCGGCCGGGCGGTGTGCGCCGGGCGATCACCGGTGTGCCGCGGCAAGCGATCACCCACGTCTACACCCACGTCCTGGACGGGTTCTCCGCCCGCCTCGACGCGTCCCAGGTGGAGCAGCTGCGCCACGATCCCGCCGTCGTCAGCGTGGCGCCGGTCGTCATCATGCACACCCAGGACACCCAGGTCGGGGCGCCGTGGGGGCTGGACCGGATCGACGCCGTCTCCGGGCTCGACCAGCGGTACACCTACCGCCACACCGGCAAGGGCGTCACCGCCTACGTCATCGACACGGGCATCGATCCCTCCGGCGCCGACTTCCGTGGTCGCGCGTCGGTCGGCTACGACGCGACCGGCGGCGACGGCCGGGACTGCAACGGGCACGGCACCCACGTCGCGGGCACGATCGGCGGCTCGACCTACGGCGTCGCCAAGGCCGTCGCGCTCCGGGCCGTACGGGTCCTCGACTGCCGGGGCGCGGGCACGGACGCCGACGTGGTCGCCGGCATGGACTGGGTGGCCCAGCACGCGCAGCGGCCCGCCGTGGCCAACATGTCCCTCGGCGGGGGCAAGTCGGCGGCGGTCGACGCCGCCGCCAAGCGGCTCACCGCCTCGGGCGTGTTCCTCGCGGTCGCCGCGGGCAACTTCGCCGGGGACGCCTGCGCCTACTCGCCGTCCGGCGCGTCCGGCGTGTTCGCCGTCGCGGCCTCCGACCGGACCGACGCCTCGGCCGGTTTCACCAACTACGGCCGGTGCGTGGGGCTCTACGCGCCCGGCGTCCAGATCACCTCGGACTGGCTGGCCGGCGCCGTCAACACGGTCAGCGGTACGTCGATGGCGTCCCCGCACGTCACCGGGGTGGCCGCGCTGTACGAGGAGACCGCGGGCAACGTCCCGGCGGCGAAGGTCACCGCCTGGCTCACCGCCCACGCCGTACGGAACGCGGTCGGCGGCGTGCCCGACGGCACGCCCAACCTCCTGCTCAACACGGGTGGTCTGTAGGCCCTCAACCGACGCCGGGGCTCCACGAGACCCCGGCGTCATGTTGTAGTAGACGGTGACATAACGGACGTACGGAGGTGGGCGGGTGGTCATGCGCGCCTCGTTCGCATGGCTGCGTGACACGTACTCCGAGTCGGAGGGGCAGCCGGCGCCGGTCTACGGCGCCGTCACCGCGGTCGGCATCATCGTGCCGCTCCTGGTCGGCCTGCTGACCGGGCATGCCGGACCGAGCGTGCTGGCCGCCCTGGGCGCGTTCTACGTCGCCCTCGCCGCGCCCGGCGGTCCGTACGGCGCCCGCGCCCGCGCGCTGTTCGTCGCGGTCGCGGTCGTCACCGTCTTCACCTGGCTCGGCGGCCTGGTCAACGGCCACCCCTGGCTCGCCGTGGCGGTCGTGCCCGTGGTGGCGACGCTCGCCTCGATGCTGCCGTGGATGGGCGCGACCGCCACGCTGTGCACCGTGCTCGCGGTGATCCGGCCGGCGAGCAGCCCGGTGATCTTCGATGGCTTCCTGGAGATGGCCGGCGGCCTGTTCATGTCGGCGCTGCTGCTCGCACCGTGGATCACCCATCGGCTGCGCCCGCTGCGGATGTCGCTGGCCGAGGCGGCGGACGCGGTGGCCTCCGCGCTGGACGTCCTGCCCGACCCCGGGCCGGACGACGAGTGGATCCGCCGCCGCAACAAGGCGTACGAGGCGGTCCGGCAGGCACGCGTCACCTACGGGCTCTACCGTACGGGCGGGCGCGACGACCAGGAGCGTCCGCGGCGGCTGATCGAGACGTTCCGGCGCACGATGGACGAGGGGGTCGCGCTGCGCGCCACGCTCGGCGCGCTCCGCGCGGAGCCGCCACCCGAGCACTGGGAGCAGGAACTGCGCGTCGCGATCTCCTCCGTCGCCGCGCGGCTGCGGCTGCTCGCCGGAGCGATCGAGGTCCGCGGAGAGCGTCCCCTCGGTGGCGACGGCGGCGTCGCGCTGGAGCGGTTCGGCCAAGCGACCGAGGAGGTGCGGCAGGACTGGCTCGCCGAGCACAGCGACCTGATCTCCACGGCGCTCCTGCTGCGAGTGCGGCAGACCGTCGTCCGCATGGCCGGAGCCGTGGACCGGTCGCGGCAGATCGTCGAGCGGGGCCTGTCGTTCGGCTTCGAGGTCCCGCACCTGCTCGAGCGGCCGGCGGGCGGCTGGACGCGGCTGAGGCAGGACATAATCACGCGGTCGCCGGGCTTCCGGCACGCCGTACGCGTCGGTGTCGCGGTCGCGGCGGCCATGGCGCTCGGCACCGGGCTCAAGCTGACGTACGGCCACTGGCTGACGATCACCGTCCTGCTCAGCCTGCGCGACTCCTACGGCGACACCGTGAAGCGGGTGGTCAAGCGGGTCGGCGGCACGGCCATCGGCGCGATCATCGCCGCCCTGGCACTGGCACTCGCACCGGGTGAGACGACGCTCGTCGCCCTGATCTTCGTCGGTGCGATCTTCGGCTTCACGTTCCGGTCGGTGAACCACGCGTACTGGATGACGTTCGGCACGCCGATGGTCCTGTTGCTGGTCGACTTCTCCAACGCGCTGTACTGGTCGGCGGCGGGGTGGCGGATCGGCCTCACCTTCGCCGGTGGCCTGATCGCGCTGGCCGCCGCCCGCGCCCTGTGGCCGACCGGCCGGCTCCGCCTGATCCCCGGAGAGCTGGCCGACCTGCTGCGCTCCCACGCCCGGCTCGTACGCGCGGTGGCCGCGCGCTTCGGCGGCGACATCGACGCCCCGATCCGCCGCCGGACCGAGGACGCCGTGGCGGCCGAGACCGAGCTGGAGGACACCTCGAACCGGCTCGGCCGCGAGCCCACGCCGCCGGAGGACCTCCTCGGGCGGGTCCGCGAGGCGACGGCGGCGGCGCGGAGAGTCCGCGACGACCTCAAGACACTGGTCGCCCTCGCGGAGGAGGAGGTGGACGCCGGCCCCGTCGGCACGATCCTCGACCGGGTCGCCGACCACCTCGACGCCCGGGCGGACGCGCTGGTGTCCGACGCCGAACCGCCCGCCGAGCTCGCCCTGGGCGAGCTGCTGGAGGAGCTCGACGACCACCTGTCCGGCCTGGACCGCCGGCGCCGCGACGAGATGTCCGGCGTCGGCATCGACGCGGTCACCACCCTGCGTCGCCTGTTGGTCCAGGCGGCGGGCGCCCGCCACGCCGTACGCTCACTCGTCGCCGACGCCGGACGGCTGGGGTCCGCCGACCACCGATCCCCGTCCGGCGCCTGAGCGGTCCCGCCGCTCCGGAGACCGGCACCCCGCCAGGCCCGATCGTGAACCTGCCCGGCGCCGTGCTGTAGTGGACGGGACGCCACCTGTCGACGGGGGGAGCACAGGTGTCGTGGCTGCGGAGGGTGTTCGCCGAGTCCGAGGGACGGGCCGCGCCCCTCTACGGCCTGGCGACCGCGGTCGGTGTCGTGGCGCCCCTGGTGGCCGGCGCGCTGACCGGGCACGCCGCGGACAGCGTGCCGGCCGGTCTCGGCGCCTTCTACGTCGCCTTCGCCGGGCCGCGCGGACCGTACGGGGCGCGGGCCCGGTCGATGCTGGTGGCGGTCGCCGTCGTGACGGTGTTCACGTGGTTCGGCGGTCTGCTGGCGGGGCGTCCGGTGCTCGCGACGCTTCTCGTCCCGATCGTCGCGGCGGCCGGCGCGGCGCTGCCGTGGCCCGGCCCGACGGCGGCGCTGTGCACGCTCGTCGCCGCGGTACGCCCGCCCACCAGCCCGGTGCTGGTCAACGGCGTGCTGGAGGCGGCCGGTGGGCTGTGGGTCTCCGTCCTGCTGCTGGCGCCGTGGGTCATCGACCGGCTGCGTCCGTTGCGCGGCACGCTCGCCGAGGCGGTCCGCGCGGTCGCGGACGCCGGGGAGGCGCCGCCCGAAGAATGGGGCGAACGGCGTAAGTCCGCCTATGACGCGCTGAGCGACGCGCGTTCGACGTGCGCGCTGTACCGGCGCCCCGGCGAGCCTGAGCGGGATCGCCCGGCTCTGTTCGCCGAGGCGCTCGGCCGGGCCATGGGCGCGATCGTCGCGTCGCGCTCGCTGCACGCCGCGCTGGGCCGGGAGGCCCCGCCGCCGGACGAGTGGCAGGAGGAGTGGCGCGCCGTCATGGCCGCGCTCGCCCGATGGCTGCGCGGGCTCGCCAGGGCGGTCGAGGCGCGCCGTACGCCTCCGCCCCGCCCGGCCGCGGAGCTGGAAGCCTTCGTACGCGCCTGCGAGCAGGTGCGGTGGGAGCACGTCGAGTCGCGGCACGACATCATCGGGGCCGCGCTCGTGCTGCAGGTTCGCCGGAGCGTCGAACGGATCGCCGACGCGATCGAGGACGCCGCCGCGATCGCGGCGCGTGGCCTGCAGGCCGGGTTCGACCTGCCGTTCGCCGGCGGCCGGCCGTGGCACGCCCAGCTCACGACCGGCTCGCCCGGCCTCCGCCACGCCGCGCGGGTCGGTGTGGCGATCGTCGTCGCGATGGCTCTCCAGAACGGCCTGCACCTGCCGTTCGGCTACTGGCTGCCGATCACGGTCATGTTCTGCCTGCGCGACTCCTACGGCGGCACCGTCGAGCGGGCCGCCAAACGGGTCGCCGGGGCGACGGTCGGCGGGACGGGCGCGGCCGTGGCCCTGGCGATCGCGCCGGGCCAGACGACTCTGATGATCCTGGTCTTCGCCGGTGCGGCGGCCGGCTTCACGCTCCAGCCGGTCAACCACGCGTGGTGGATCACGTTCGCCACTCCGCTGATCATGTTGCTCATCGACTTCACCCGCCCGTTGACCTGGCAGGCGGCCGGATGGCGCATCGGCCTCACCCTCGCCGGGGCGGCACTCGCGCTGGCGGCCGCGCGTGCGCTCTGGCCGACCGGGGCGCTGCGGACGGTGCCCGAGCGCCTGGCCCGCCTCCTCCACGCGCACGCCGACCTGGCCCGTACGGTCGCGGCGCTCTTCGAGGGCCGGCCGGACGCGCCGATCGACGATCGGCTCCGGGAGGCGGCGTCGGCGGCCCGCGAGGTCGAGGAGACGGCGGTACGGCTCGCCCAGGAGCCGGCGCCGCCCGCCGAGCCGCTGCACGGGCTCCGCGAGGCGACGGCGACCGCGCGGCGGCTGCGCGACTACGTCGCCACGCTCGCGGCGCTGATCCAGGAGCGGCCGGTGTACGCGGGCCCGATCCCCGCGATCCTTCGACGGGTGGCCGACCATCTCGACGCGGAGGCCGACACCGACGCCCTGGATCTCGACGACCTGCTGGGGAAGCTGGACGAGCACCTGTCGCGGCTGTGCCGTCGCCGCCGGGCCGAGATCGCGGGCGGTGCGAGGATCGACGCGGTGACCTCACTGCGCGAGGCGCTGATCGAGGTGGCGGGCGCCCGGCACGCCGTACGGGCCCTGGCCGAGGACGCGCACCGGCTGGCCGAACAGGGCCGGGCACTGATCGTCTGAGCGCCCCTCCGCAGCCGCGGCCGGCGTCAGCGGGTGATGTCCGCGTCCTCGGCGTCGGCGGCTTCGATCTCCTCCCGCGAGATGCCGAGCAGGAACGCGATGGTGTCCATGTACGGCACGTTGACCGCGGTGTCGGCGGCCCGGCGGACGGCCGGCTTGGCGTTGTAGGCGATGCCGAGCCCGGCAGCCGCGATCATGTCGAGGTCGTTGGCGCCGTCGCCGATCGCCACCGTCTGGCTGAGCGGAACGCCGGCCTCGGCCGCGAAGCGTTCGAGCGCGGCGGCCTTGCCCGGCCGGTCGATGATCGGACCGACCAGCCGCCCGGTCAGCCTGCCGTCCTTGATCTCCAGGACGTTCGCGGCGGCGTAGTCGATGCCGAGGTCGGCGGCCAGCGAGTCGGTGATCTGGGTGAAGCCGCCGCTGACGATCGCGAACTTGTAGTCGAGCCGCTTGAGCGTGCGGACGAGCGTGCGGACGCCCGGGGAGAACTCCACGCTGTGCCGCACGGTCTCCAGGACACCCTCGTCGAGGCCCTCCAGCATCGCGACGCGCTCGCGCAGCGAGCCCTCGAAGTCGAGGTCGCCGCGCATCGCGGCCTCGGTGATCGCGGCGACCTGCGCGCCACGGCCGGCGTGTTCGGCGAGCAGCTCGATGACCTCGCCCTGGATCAGGGTCGAGTCGACGTCCATGACGATGAGCCGCTTGGCCCGGCGGGCCAGGCCGCCGCGCTGGACCGCGACGTCCACCTGCAGCTCGGCGGCCTCGGCGGCCAGGGCCGTGCGCAGGCCGTCCGGATCGGCGCCGGAGACGTGGAGCTCGATGCAGGTCACCGGCTGGTCCGCGAGCCGTTCGATGCGGTCGATGTTGGCGCCGTGCGCGGCGATGCGGCCGGCGATGCCCGCGAGTGCGGCGGGCCGCAGCGCCCGGCCGAGGATGGTGACGTGGAGCCGCCCGTGGCGGCGCCGCGCGCCGCGGTCGGAGCCGGTGGCCAGCTCCAGCTCCATGCCGAGGTCGGTGGCGATCTCTTCGGTCGCGGCCAGGACCTTGCCGACGTCGGTGTCGGAGCCGTAGGACACCAGCACCCCGAGCACCAGCCGCCCCCGGATCACGACCTGCTCGACGTCGGCCACCGTCACCGGGAACGCGGAGAGTGTGGTGAACAGGCGCGACGTCACTCCAGGACGGTCGCGACCGGTCAGCGTGATCAGCAATGTGCGCTTCTTGGCATTCATGCTGCTCACCACGCTACTTGCCCACGATCAGGTTTCGCTCCGGCGTCCACCATGCGGACACCCGGCGTTCGCCTCCAGGTCTGCACGATCACGGTGAGGGATCTTCGAGCGCCGCCACGGCGACGTCGGGATGCGCGGACCGCCAGACGCCCGGGGCGGTGGTGACCACTTTGGCCATGCGCGTGCGCGCGGCCAGAGCCGTGTGGGCCATCCCGAGAGTGGTGTCGCCTTCGGCGGCCAGGTGGATGGTGGCGACCGAGGGGGTGTTCTCACGGGTCAGGTCGTCCGGAACGACCACGCCGAGGTCGAGCAGGAACAGCGCCTGTTCGACCTGGCCGGGTGTCTCGAGCCGGGTCAGGGCCTCGGCCATCGCCGACATCGGGATGATGATCGCCTGAGCGGCCATGTCGAGGGTGTGCACGGCCTCGACCGCGTGCGCCTTGTCGCGCCCGAAATCGCCGATCGTCGACGGATCGAGGACATAGCCCCCGATCACGCCTCCTCCTCGCCGAGATCGAGCTGCCGCCGGATGTGCGCGCGCAGGCGGGCGTGACCCTCGGGATCACGCCGCTCATGCGCCGCCGCCAGCGCTCTCAGACGGGTGCGCGCGTCATGCTGACGGGTCAGCAGCTCCCGCAGCGCCCGCTCGACGACAGAGGAGGTGGACTGCTCTCCGGCCAGCTCCTTGATCTGGGCGGCGATCTCGGAGTCGATGGTGACGGTGATGCGCTCCTTGACGCTCATACTCCGAGCATACCGAAGTATGCGTCAGCGAAGCAGAAGAGTCACGTCGCCGAACTCGTGCCACTTGTACTCCCGGGCCAGCGCCTCCTCATAGACCCGTTCGAGCAGCTCGTCTCCCGCGATGGCGGTCAGCATCCGCAGGTGGGACGAGCGCGGCTCGTGCAGGCCGGTGAGCAGGCCGTCCACCGCCCGTACGCCCACCTCCGGCGTGACGACGTGGGAGGTCCATCCGCGTGACGGCCGGACGAACCCGTCGTCGGACACGGCGGTCTCCAGGGCCCGTACGACGGTCGTGCCGACGGCGATCACCCGGCCGCCCTCCCAGCGCACGTGGTCGACCAGCCGGGCCGTCGCGGCGGGCACGTCGTAGCGCTCGGGGTACGGCGGCTCGTCCTTCTCCGGCGACGCGACGCCCGTGTGCAGCGTGATCGGCGCGAGGTGCACGCCGCGCGCGACGAGCCGCGTCACCAGCTCGTACGTGAACGGCCGCCCCGCGCTCGGCATCTCCGCGCTGCCGCCCTCCAGATCGCTCTCCGGAGTCCCGAACACCGTCTGGTACGCCGACAGCGGCCAGTCGTGACCCACGTAGCCGTACCGGATCGGCACACCGTGGCGGCGAAGGTACGGGACGACGTCGGTGTCGAGCCGGGCGCGCCACAGCCGCGCCGTCTGCCGTTCGAGCAGCGTGAGCGTCGCGCCGCCGGGAAGCGGGAACCACTCGCCGCACCGGCCGCCCGGGTAGGGCACCGTCGCCCCGGCCTCGCGCAGCCGCGGCTCGACCAGCCAGGCGTCCTCGGCGCCGTCGGACCCGGGCGGCAACGGGCCGGAGAAGTGCAGCGCCAGCCGGTCCAGCCGTACGGCGGCGGGCAGCGTCGCGGAGGTGTTCACGACGAGCAGGTCGCCGGGGCGCAGCAGCTCGGGCAGTGCGGTGAACCGGTGATGGGTCACGCCGTCGGGCGTGCCGGCGAGCAGGCGGACGTCGTCGCGCCGCGCGGGCGGTTCGCTCGCCTCGAGGGCCGGGGGCAGGGTGAACTCACGCATGGGCATCCTCGACTCGATGGGCGGCCAGGGCCGCGACGATGGCGATGACGGCCGTGCAGGCCGCCCCGGTGTTCAGGCCCGCCGCGTTGACGAGCGCGCCCGCGATCCCGACGGCGAGCGACGAGCCGAGCGTGTCGCTGATCTGCATGGCGGACGAGTTGGCGCCCTGGGTGTCCGGTCCGGACAGCCGGAGCACGAGCACGCTGAGGGCCGGGAAGGCGGTGCCCATGCCCGCGCCCGCGACGATCCACGCGGGCAGCGTGGGCCATCCGGAGACGTGGAAGGACAGGGCGACCCCGGCGACGCCCACGGCGTGCAGGACGGCGCCGGCCACGACGAACCGCACGGGCGAGGTGCCGGGGAACCGGCCCTGCCACCACGAGCCCGCCGACCAGCCGATCGCCCCCGCGGTGAGGACCAGCCCGGCCGTCGTGGGGTGGAAACCGAACCGCGTGGTCAGCGCCAGCGGGATGAACGCCTCGGTGCCGCCCATCGCGCCGAACAGCAGGCCCCGCATCGCGATCACCGTCGGCAGCCCACGGCGCAGGCGCGCGAGGCCGCGCGGCATCAGCGCGCGCACGCCGTACCCGACGCCGGCGATCCCGGCCAGAACGGCGACCAGCGCGAGAACCGAGCGGTGATCCAGCCCCCAGAGCAGCAGGGCCGCCCCAGCCGCGAGCACGAGAGCCGCGAGCATCCGCTCGCGCGGCATCGCCCTCTTGGCCTTGTGAGGGGCGCCCTCACCCGGCCCTGGCCCGGTGACGGGCGCCCTCACCTGGTCCGGGCCTCGCAACCCCCGCACCGTCCGGACCAGCGCGAACACGGCCGGCACCACTAGCGGGACGATTCCCAGGAACACCCACCGCCAGCCGAGGTGCTGGGCGACCAGGCCGCCGATTGACGGGCCGACGAGCGAGGGCACCACCCACGCACCGGACATCGCCGCGAAGACCTTCGGCCGGCTTCGCTCGGGGTACACGCGCGCCACGACGACGTACAGCGGCACCGAGGCCAGCCCCGACCCGAACCCCTGCACCGCGCGCCCGGCGATGAACCAGATCATCGTCGGCGCCGCCCCCACGATGACCAGCCCGGCGACGAACACGGCGAGCCCGGTGAACAGCGGCCGGGCCGGCCCCTGGGCGTCCGCCCACCCGCCCGCGAAGACGTTGGCCACGAGCCCGGCGATGAACACCGCGCTGAACGCCCAGGCGTACAGCGGCAGGCCGTGCAGGTCGCGCGCTGCCACGGGCATCGCCGTCCCGACCGCCATCTGCTCGAACGCGAGCAGGCCGACGACCGCGATGATCCCGATCGTGGCCAGCCGGTACGGCCGCGCGAGCGGCGACGGCGGCCGGACCGCGCTCTCCTCGCCGGCGGCCAGCGCCGTCATCGAGCCAGGCCGGAGGCGGTGTAGCGGCCGCTCGGCAGGCGTTCGGCGACCAGCCGGAGCAGCGCGGGCACGGCCACATCCTCCGGGCGCGGCGCCGCCTCGGCGTCCTCTCCGGCCGCGGCGAGCATCCCGGTGCGCATCTCGCCCGGGTCCACCCACCACACCGCCACGCCGGGCTCCTCGGCGGCCAGCACGTTGGACAGCTGCTCCAGCGCGGCCTTGGTCGCGCCGTACCCGCCCCACCCCTCGTACGGCTCGGTCGCGGCGTCGGAGCTGATGTTGACGATCGCGCCGCGGCGTTCGCGCAGGACCGGCAGGAGCCCCTGGATGAGCGCCAGCGGGCCGATCGTGTTGACCGCGAACGCGCGCGTGAGCTCCTCCAGCGGATAGGCGGCGAGGGCCGGCAGCGGGGCGGCACCGAGCGTGCTCGCGTTGTTGACCAGCAGGTTCAGGCCGTCCGCGGCGTCGATCAGCGCGGCGCGGTGCGCGGGATCGGCGACGTCTCCGGCCACGGTCCGTACCCCGTCCAGCCCGGCGACGGCCTTCTCCAGTTCGGGGCCGCCGCGCGCGTCGAGGACCAGTTCCCAGCCTTCGCGGGCGAGCGCGCCGGCCAGCGCCAGGCCGAGTCCGCGGGACGCCCCGGTGATCAGTGCCTTCATGCTCCACGACGCTAGGAGCGGGCGCCGTGGTGAGACATCGGCCGTCGGGCCGGTCGCGCCCTCGGCGATGAGACCTAGGACGGACGGCCGATCGGATCCGCGCCCGTCCGGCGGGTACCGTCGAGCCGTGGAAGCCGATCGGGACGCCGCGTTGCACGCGGTCAGCGCGGCGGTGCTCGCCGTCACGCGGCACCTGTCCGTGCACGAGGTGTTCCAGGTGATCGTACGGGCCGCCGCGCAGCTTCTCGACGCCCGCTACGCCGCGCTGGGCGTGCCCGACGACGAGGGCTCGTTCGCGGAGTTCGTGGTCGAGGGTGTCAGCGACCAGCAGTGGAACGCCATCGGCCCGCTGCCGCGCCAGCACGGCCTGCTCGCCCTGATGCTGCGCGAGGACAAGGTGCAGCGGCTGGCGGACGTGCGCCGGGCCCCGGCGTTCGAGGGCTGGCCGTCGGCGCATCCGGTGCTGCGCGACTTCATCGGCGTGCCGATCCGCGACGGCGACGACACGCTCGGCATCATCTTCCTGGCCAACAAGCGGCAGCCGGGCGGCTTCACCGACGACGACGAAGAACGCCTCATCCTGTTCGCCGCGCACGCGGCGATCGCGCTGACCAACGCACGCCTGTACGAGCGCAACCGCGAGCTGACCGTCGTGGAGGAGCGCGCCCGGCTGGCCCGCGAGCTGCACGACGCGGTCGCGCAGAAGCTGTTCTCGCTCCGGCTGACCGCCGCTGCGGCGCTCGCCGCCCCCGACCCGCGCCCGGAGCTCGAACGCGTCCAGTCGCTCGCCAAGGAGGCGCTCGCGGAGCTGCGCGAGGTGATCTTCGAGCTGCGGCCCGCCGAGCTGGCCGGCGACGGGCTGGCCGAGTCGCTGCGCAAGCACGTCCAGGTGCTCGACCGCGTGTGGGGAGCCGGCCGCGGGCGCCGTACGACCGTGCGGTTCGAGGGCGAGGAGGTCACGCTGCCGCCCGAGACCGAGGCGGTGGTCTTTCGCATCGCCCAGGAGGCGCTGTACAACGCGCTGCGGCACGGCGACCCGTGTACGGTGACCGCCCGCCTCGAACCCGGCCTGCTGGAGATCCGCGACGACGGCGTCGGCTTCGACCCCGCGGAGGCCTCGCGTGACGGCCTGGGGCTGGCGTCCATGCGCGAGCGCGCGGAGTCGGTCGGCGGCGTCCTGAGCATCTCCTCCTCCGGCTCCGGCACCGTCGTACGCCTGGAGGTGCCCGCGTGATCCGGGTACTGATCGCCGACGACCACCCGGTCGTACGCCAGGGCCTGCGGACGTTCCTCGGCGTCCAGGAGGACATCGAGGTCGTCGGGGAGGCCGCCGACGGCGTCGAGGCGGTCGCCCGCGCCGAGGCGCTCACGCCCGACGTCATCCTGCTCGACCTGAAGATGCCCGGAGTCGACGGGCAGGCGGCGCTCGAGGAGCTGCGCTCGCGCGGCATCCCCTCGCGCGTGCTCGTGCTCACGAGCGTGGGGGAGCGCGCCCGGGTGCTGCCGGTCGTCCGCGCGGGCGCGTCCGGCTACCTGTACAAGGACGTCGACCCGCAGGCGCTCGTCCAGGCGATCCGCGCGGTGCACGACGGCCACGTGCTGTTCGCGCCCGAGGCGGCGGACGCGATGCTCGCCCCCGACCAGGGTGGCAAGGCCGCGGTCGCCCTCACCGAACGCGAGCGCGAGGTGCTGACGCAGATCGCCCGCGGCCGGTCCAACCGCGAGATCGCCCGGGCGCTCGTGGTGTCGGAGAAGACCGTGAAGACGCACGTCTCGAACATCCTGATGAAGCTCGGCCTGCAAGATCGCACCCAGGCGGCGCTGTACGCCGTGCGCCACGGGCTCGCGGAGCGGTGACTCCACAAGAAATCCACTTGTGATCCATGAGGCGTAAGGCGCGCCGGTCGAATATGTTGATGAAGCTCAGCAGTCGGCTGAGTGAACCGCACCGCCGAGGACGACATCGGAAAACATATGAGAGTTGCCATTCGCTACGCCGCGGGATCGGATGTCGGACGCGCCCGCGAGAACAATGAGGACTCGGCGTATGCGGGCCCATGGCTGCTCGCGGTCGCCGACGGCATGGGCGGTCACGTGGGTGGCGAGATCGCGAGCTCCCTCGCGATCCAGGCCCTCTCGGCGATCGACCACGAGGTCCCCCAGGCCAAGCTGGTCGAGGTCGTCGAGCGTGCCGTGCTCGCGGCCAACCAGGCGATCGCCCAGAAAGTCGAGGAAGAGCCCGCGCTCCAGTCCATGGGCACGACATGCACCGCCATGTTGTGGTCGGGTACGCACACGGCTCTCGCCCACATCGGCGACTCGCGGGCCTACATGCTGCGCGAGGGGATCCTCTACCAGATCACCGAGGACCACACGCTGGAGAAGATGCTCACCGGCGAGGACGGCGCGGCGCCCCACCTGGCCAACCGCCTGGTCCGCGTGCTCGACGGCAGACCCGAGCGCAAGCCCGACCTGTCGCTGCGCGAGGCCCTGCCGGGCGACCGCTACCTCCTGTGCTCCGACGGGCTGAGCGGGCCGGTCGACGCGGAGACGATGCACCAGGTGCTGACCGCCGAGTCCGACCCCGCCGCCGCCGTCGGCCGGCTCATCAGCGCGGCCAACCAGGGGGGCGGTCCGGACAACGTCACGGTGATCGTGGTGGACGTCGTCGCCGAGGGCGCGGAGGCCGCGGCCCCGGTCATCGTCGGCGCCGCCGAGGGCTGACACGCCCGCACTTCCGGTGCCGTACGGCCGACGTCGTCGCACGGCACCGGATGAGCCCTTCTCCCAACTCGCGCCACCGCTTCCCGAAGCCCGGTCAGGCGTCAAGGTCTCCAGCCGGTTACGTTCTCGAATCTTGCCTGGTATTTACTTGACCCGGACCCGGCATATTGCGGTATACGGGTCCACAAGCGCATAAGAGCACCATGAGGAGGGCGAAGGTTTGGACGTGGCACGGGGGCAGGTCGCGTCCCGAGCCCGAGGGCGGCCGGCCGACGTACTCGGTCGCGTGTTCGCCGCCTCTGGTGACGGCGCGCTCGGTGTAGTCCTTCGCGCAGGCGGCATGGCCACCGCGGCGGTGGTGGTGTCCGCCCTGCACCGAGTGCACGATCCCGGCACCCTGTGCCCGCTGCGGGCGCTCACCGGAGTTCCGTGCCCCCTCTGTGGCGGCACCACCGTGTTCATCGAGCTGGGTGCGGCGCATCCGGTCAAGGCGCTTCTCGCAAGCCCCGTCGTTCTCCTGGGCGCGATCGGACTGGCTACCGCTCCGCTCGGGTCCGGACGACGATGGTGGGCGCTCGATCCGCGCATGCGTGCGTGGATCATCGGAGTGACGCTGGGGCTGTCATGGGTCTGGCAGCTCGCCCGTTTCGGGTTTCTGCCTCTTTGAAGTCAGTACTCATCATGGCGACTGCCGAGTCCGGTTTGGCGGACGGGCGTAATTTCAACAAAGGAGAAAGAGCGTGAGCACCCCCTACGACCCGTACGGCCAGGGTCAGCAGCAGCCGGGTTACGGTCAGCAGCCCGGTTACGGGCAGCAGCCGGGCTATGGGCAGCAGCCCGGCTACGGCCAGCAGCCGGGTTACGGTCAGCAGCCCGGTTACGACCAGCAGCAGGGCTACGGTCAGCAGCCGGGGTACGGGCAGCAGCCGGGCTATGGGCAGCAGCCCGGTTACGACCAGCAGCAGGGCTACGGTCAGCAGGGCTACGGCCAACAGCAGGGCTACGGTCAGCAGCAGGCCTACGGTCAGCAGGGCTACGGCCAGCAGCAGGCCTACGGCCAGGGCTACGGCTCCGGCTACGGGCAGTTCCAGTACGCCAGCTGGGGCGCGCGGCTCGGCGCGCGGTTCATCGACGGACTGATCGTCGGTATCCCGGCCGGCATCATCATGGGCATCATCAACGTGGCCGCCAAGAACCTCGCGGTGACTTACCTCTTCGAGCTGATCTTCCTCTTCGTCATCGCCGCCGCGCTCGGCCTCCAGGAAGCCAACAGCGGCCAGACGATCGGCAAGAAGGCCCTCAACATCAAGGTCGTCAGCGAGGCGACCGGCCAGCCCCTCGGCGGCGGCGCCGCCTTCGGCCGGCAGCTCTGCCACTCCACGATCGACGCCTGGGTGTGCATCCTCGGATTCCTCTGGCCGCTGTGGGACGACAAGAGCCAGACCTGGGGCGACAAGATCACCAAGGCCATCGTCGTCACGGCCTGAACATCGGACCCTCACGCGGGCGTACTCCTCCGGGAGTGCGCCCGCACTTTTTTGGGATCAGCGCCTCGGCTCGGCGCCTTCCGTCAGCGCACCGGGTCCAGGACGCTGTTGCAGGCGGCCACCTGCGCCCGCCGTACGGCCTTGTCCAGGTCGCGCAGGGCCTCGGTGCGGCGCTGGACCTGGGCGGACGACAGCGTGGCGCTCTCCGTGCCGCGCGCCAGGCCCACGACGACCGCCAGGCGGCCGGCCAGCGCCGCGACCCGGTGAGCACGGGCCGGGTAGCCCGGGGCGAGGCCGCCGACCTGCTCGTGGTGGTGTGACTCGCGCAACGCGCCCAGGGCCTCGGCGATCTCCGGCCGCCACTCCAGCGTGCCGTCGACGGTCATGAGCGACTCGGTCGCCTCGCGCACGGCGAGGGAGAGCTTGTGGTCGGCCTCGGGGAGCCCCGGCGTGTCCGCGACGGCCGAGCGTGTCTCGTGCACCGTCCAGCGGGTGCCGACGTAGGAGGAGCCACGGCGGTCCTCGGCCGGGATCAGGCCGAACGTCCGGTCGCCGATGGTCAGGAGCGCGGCCTCCTCGGCCTCGATCGCGGCGACGTTGAACTCCGGCGGCCCGGTGAGGCCGAGCGGGTCGCCCGGCGTCGGCAGCGCGAGCCTGAACGCGGACAGACCGGCCACCCGGAAGGCCGCGAGACCACCGCGCAGCGGCGTCTCGCCGGGTTGGTCCGGGATGCCGGCGACGACGTGCGGGCCGCCGAGGCGTTCCACGGCATCGGCGGCCTCATCGAGCCCCACGTGGCCGGTCAGCCATGCGTTGCCCCAGGCGACGAGGACGGCCGAGGGGTGAGTGACACGCATGCGGTCAACCATAAGCCGTCCGAATGCCGTAGGTTCGTGCCGGAGACCCGCGCGAGTCCGGCGGCCCCTGCCGCCTGCGGCTTCGTGCGCTTTCGTTGACGGCGAAGGGATGCGATGGCCGGAGAGGTACTCAGGCTCGAGGGCGTCGAGATCCGGCGCGAGGGGGCGACGCTGCTGCGCAACATCGACTGGACCGTGCAGGAGGACGAGCGATGGGTGATCATCGGTCCGAACGGCGCGGGAAAGACGACGTTGTTGCAGGTGGCGGGTGCGATGCTGTTCCCGAGCGCGGGCCGTGCCCAAATCCTGGGTGAACAGCTTGGTAAGACCGATGTGTTCGAGCTTCGGCCGCGCATCGGACTGTCGAGTTCGGCGGTGGCCGATCGCGTGCCGCCGGAGGAGAAGGTCATCGACCTGGTCCTCACGGCGTCGTACGCGATCATCGGCCGCTGGAAAGAAGAATATGACTCGACCGATGTGACGCGGGCCGTCGAACTGCTCGACGCGCTCGGCTGCGCCCACCTCATCCGGCGCCGCTTCTCCACCCTCTCGGAGGGCGAGCGCAAGCGCGTGTCGATCGCCCGCGCCCTCATGCCCGACCCCGAGCTGCTGCTGCTCGACGAGCCCGCCGCCGGGCTCGACCTCGGCGGCCGTGAAGACCTCGTCGCACGGCTGACGAGCCTGGCCATCGACCGGCTGGCGCCGACGATGGCGCTCGTCACCCACCACGTCGAAGAGGTGCCCGAGGGGTTCACGCACGCGATGCTGCTCCGCCGCGGCTCGGTCATCGCCACCGGGAAGGTCGACGAGGTGTTCACCGACGAGCACCTGTCGAAGTGTTTCGGGCTGCCCTTGCGGATCGAGCGTCAGGAGGGACGCTGGCACGCGCGAGCCGTCAAGTCGTGATCAACCGCCCCCCTCGTGAGGCCGCCCGATGACCCCTCTGCACGCCCTCGCCATCTTCGGCGCCGGGGTCGCTGCGGGCTGCATCAACGTCATCGTCGGCTCGGGATCCTTGATCACCTTTCCGGTGCTGGTCGGGCTCGGCTACCCGCCGGTCGTGGCGAACGTCTCCAACACCGTCGGGCTCGTGCCCGGCTCCGCCTCCGGGGCGTACGGCTACCGGCGTGAGCTGAACGGCCAGCGCGTCCGGGTGGTCCGCCTCGGGCTGGCGTCCGTGGTCGGCGCGCTCATCGGCGGCCTGCTGCTGCTCGTCCTGCCCGCCTCGGCGTTCGAGGTGATCGTCCCGGCGCTGATCGCCGTGGCGTGCGTCCTCGTGGTCATCCAGCCGAAGCTGAGCGCCTGGCTCGGCGGCCGGCGCCGGCATCCGCACGGCGGCCCCTGGCTGTGGCTCACGGTCCTGCTGAGCGGCATCTACGGTGGTTACTTCGGGGCCGCGCAGGGCGTCGTGCTACTGGCGCTGCTCGGGATCTTCCTCGACGAGGATCTCCAGCGCGTGAACGCAGTCAAGAACGTCCTGGCCGGGGTGGTCAACGCCGCGGCGGCCCTGCTGTTCATCTTCGTCGCGCACGTGGACTGGTGGGCGGCGCTGTTCATCGCCGTCGGCTCGACGGCCGGAGGCCTGCTCGGCGCCTCGATCGGCCGCCGGCTGCCGCCGATCGTGCTGCGCGTCGTCATCGTCGTCGTCGGCGTGGCCGCCATCGTCAAGATGCTGTGACCCTCCGGCGGAGGATCCGCGCGGTCTCCTCGTCGGCGGGCAAGAACGCCTCCAGCCGGAGTTCGGCCAAGGTGACGTCGACCGCGGTCGCGAACGAGGTCACCGTCGTGACCAGCCGCAGCTCGCCTTCGTCGCAGCGCAGGCGCAGCGGCACCGCGAAGCCGACGTAACCGGGCGCGCCGGGCCCGTACGGCAGCGGCGGCACGTACTCCTCCAGCTCGGCGATGAACGCGTCGAGGCGGTCGTCGGGACTCCTGAGCGCCAGCGCGCGCAGGGCCTCGACGATGTGCCGGCCCCACTCGGGCAGGTTCGCCACGCGCCGTGCCAGCCCCTCGGGGTGCAGCGCGAGCCGGAGCACGTTGACGGGCGGCTCCAGCAGGTGCGCGGCGGCGCCCTCGGTGAGCACGGTGACCGCGGCGTTCGCGGCGACCAGCTCGCCGTACGGCCGCACGACGAGGGCCGGGTACGGCAGGTGCCCTTCCAGGACACGGCCGATCGCCTCGCGTACGGGACGCAGCTCGGGTGCGTCGAGGCGGGACTCGGCGAACACCGGGGCGTACCCGGCGCTGAGCAGCAGGGCGTTCCGCTCGCGCAGCGACAGCTCCAGCGACTCGGCGAGGCGCAGCACGATGCCGCGGCCAGGCCGTGAGCGCCCCCGCTCCATGTAGCTGAGGTGCCGCTGCGTCGTGCCGGCGCGCAGCGCGAGCTCCAGCTGGCTCCAGCGCCGCGCCGTACGCCATCGCCGCAGCTCGCGTGCGAACCCGTTGGTCTCCATCACCGCCAGCATGCCCCAGTCGTATCCGGCGGCGACGCCGCTCGTCGATTCCCCGTGAGGTATTGCCGGGCGGCCGGGGGACTCCGAGCATGAGCCGCCATGAGCGACGAGAAGCCATATACGAGGGTTGTGATCACCGCCGACGGCGGATCCGCGTTCGAGGACGCCGCGCTGGTCCTCACCGAGCGGCGGGTCAGCTCGGGCGTGCCGCCGATGTCCACCGCCGGGATGTCGGCGGCGAGCGGCGTCACGTACCTGCGCAGCGCGGACTTCGACAGCGAGCCGCACCCCGCGCCGCGGGAGCAGTGGGTCGTGATGGTGCGGGGCGTGATCGAGGTGGAGGTCAGCGACGGCTCCCGGCGGCGGTTCGGGCCGGGTGATCTGGTGCACGTGTCGGATACGACCGGGTCCGGGCACATCACGACCGCGGCGGGGGAGCCTCCGTTCGAGGCCCTGTTCGTGCCCGGCGCCGGACCGGTTGAACGCTGCCATCGGAGGGTAATAATCGAATAGACGTTCGAGAAGGGTGCGGTCATGAAGGGCGACAGGGTCGAGATCATGATCGACGCCGGCGGTGCGACGCGCACGTACGAGGTGGCCGCCACGCGTGCGGGCAGGCGTGTCGAGGTCGTCACCCGGCGGGGAGTCGTGGAGGTGACCGAGGTGACCCGCACCGGCACGCCGGTGCGCACCGCGCGCTTCATGGCCAGCCGCGTCCTGGCGCTGGTCGAGCACCCCTTCAACGACCGCAGGGAGCCATCGGCGCCCCGGCCAGGCGAGGCCTGAGGGCGCGGATGATCTAGCATGGCGCGTGGTCCTCCCAACCACGATCCTGGAGACGGCCATGCGCGTTGCCTCGCCGCTCGCCGCCGGTGTCGCGGGCCTGCTCGCGGCCACCCTGTCGGCGCCCACCACGGCCGTCGCCGCGTCACGTGGCGGCACGACCCATGCCTGCTCCGCGTCGGTGGACATCGACGGGTTCTCCGACGCCCTCGACAAGACCACCTTCGACGGCGTCTACGTCGGGAACCTGTCGGCCCTCGCGGTCGACCGCGGTGGGCGCATCGCGGCGCTGTCGGACCGCTCGTCGCTGTTCAGCCTGGACGCCCGCACGCTGCGGCCGGTCGGTGTCGTGAACCTCGCCGACGAGAACGGCGCCGCGCTCGACTCCGAAGGTCTGGCCGTCGATCGCGACGGCACCCGCCTGATCACCTCCGAGACCGAGCCGTCGATCCGCCGCTACGGCCGGACCGGGAAGATTATGGGCCGGCTTCCGGTGCCGGACGCCCTGCGGGTCGCGCCGGCCGGACGCGCCTCCGGCAACCTCACCTTCGAGGGGCTCACGCTGGAGCCCGGCGGGCGCACGCTGGTCGCCTCGATGGAGGGGGCGCTCTCCGGCGACGACGCCGACCTCGTGCGCGTCCAGACGTGGCGGCGCGCCGGGTACGGCCGTGACTTCCGGCTCTCCGCCCAGTACGGCTACCGCGTCGACTCCGGCCTGGGCATCTCCGACATCACGGCGACACCGGACGGGCGGCTGCTGGTGCTGGAGCGCGGTTTCACGAGCGGTGTCGGCAACACGATCCGGCTCTACCTCGCCGACCCCCGGCACGCCACGGACGTCAGCCGTACGGAGAACCTGACCGCCGGGCCGGGCGTGCGCCTCATCGGCAAGTCGCTGCTCGCCGACCTCGGCGACTGCCCCTCACTCGGCGCGACGGCCAAGCAGCCGCAACCCAACCCGCTGCTCGACAACGTCGAGGGCATCACGATCACCGGTCGTGCCCCGGGCGGACGCCTGCGCCTGCTGCTGGTCAGCGACGACAACCAGAACCCGGTGCAGATCACCCGCCTGTACTCCCTGGCCGTACGGCTGCCCCGGAGCTGAGGTCAGCGGGCGGGACGCACCTGGATCATCCCGCTCTCGAGGACCCGCGTCTCGAAGGCGGGCTGGCGGCCGGTGGCCGGGCCGTGCACCACGGTGCCGTCGCTGACCTGGAACGTGCTGCCGTGCCAGGGGCAGATCACGCATATCTCATCGTCCACCCGGACCATGCGCCCCTGGTGCAGCGGCCCGTCGAGGTGGGTGCAGCGGTCGGCGAGCACGTAGACGTCTTCGCCGTAGCGCAGCACGAACAGGCTGATGTAGCCCAGCGTGCGGTGGACCGGCCAGCCCTCGGGCAGCTCGTCCAGCGGGCACAGGTCGTGCCAGCCGAGCGGCCCCAGGTGAGTGATCGACTCGGCGTGGCTGGCGCCCGCGCCGAGCCGGAAGGCCAGGTGACCGCCGAGATAGGTGCCGCCGAACAGCGCCGCGAGCCCGGCGAGGCCCAGCACCTTACCCTGGCGCGTACGGCCGCGCAGGCGCGCGAGCAGCGACGCGGCGAAAAGGCCGGTGGCGGCGGTCGTGCCGATCGAGTGCACGATGCCGACGCGCTGCTGTTCGATGTGGAGCGAGGACCAGTCGGCCGCGCCGGTGAGCGCCACCGGAACCGCGCTCGCCAGCCCGGCGGCCAGCAGCACCTGCGAGGCCCGATCGGTGTCGGGGAAAAGGTCGAGCGCCGACGCCGCCATCCAGCAGCCGACCGGGACGTCGGTCAGCGGTGGATGGGCCGGGTGGCCGAGCGGCACCCCGTGCAGAAGGTCTCTGACGGCCCCCGGCGGTAGGAACCGCAGGAGGAACCCGGTGAGCCCACGGGCCGGCCGGTCGAGGACATGAGCGTGCTCCAGATCCTCGGCGACCTTGAGTGGGCGGGGGACGGTCAGGGACCTGGAGATCCTGCTCACCCGCTGACGGTTCACCGCACCTCCTCGGATGGCTCTGCTTTGGACATTAGTCTGCCGCGCCACCTGGGCACCATGCGGGGTCACGTACAGCCGGGTTCGCTCCAGGAGCCGCCCACCTGTGCAGACGATTTACACCGTTGTCAGGGGTTCCACGAGTTGAAGGAAGCCAAACCCGTTAAAGCGTCCGTATTACGGCGCCTTCTGGGTCTCGCGTGATTAACGCCGCTCGTTTATCTTTGAAGGGTCCGTGGATGAAATCCCCCGGTATCCCAGGGTGGTAACGATGCGCAGGCTCGAGGCCGAGTTTCCCGGCTGGCGGCTGTGGATCAGCGACACCGGCCGATGGTGGGCCTTCCGCACCGAGGCCAGCGCTCTCACCATCGAGCAGCTGCGCGCCGGCTGCCGGCTGATCGTCCAGGCGGACACCTCCGACGCGCTGTACACCGAGATCCGCGCGGAGATCGAGGCCGAGCGGCGCGTGGCCTCCCAAGCGTCGTGAAAGGTCCCTTTTCGGGCTCCTCGCCCCGAAGTGAGCGGTCACGCGGTGTGATCGTGGCCCAACAGAAAGGGTAAAGAGCAAGAAAAGGGCGGCCCGCCGTGCGGGCCGCCCCTTCCTCCGGGGGGTGGGGTCTCAGCGACCGTTGACGCCCAGGCCCTTGGCGACGTCGTCGCCCAGGGGCTTGGCGACGTTGCGCCAGTACTCCACGACCCGTGCCTTCATCTCGGCGGTGACCTCCGGGCGGGAGGCGTGGCCGACGATGTTGCTCGCGAGGTTGGCGCGGTCGGTGTCGGACAGGACGTTCTCGTACAGCGCGCGCGGCTGGCCGTAGTCGTCGTCCTCGGCGTGCAGGGTGTACGCGGCGCGGACGAGCTCACCGGTGACGCTGTAGCTCTCATGCTCGTACAGCGACGGGTCGGCCTGCGGCCCGCCGGCGGTGTTCGGCGCGTACACCGGGTCGCCGTGGTTCTCGTACCGCATGGCGCCGTCCTTGCTGTAGGAGTGGACGGGCACCTTCGGCCGGTTGACCGGCAGCTGCAGGTAGTTCGGGCCGATCCGGTAGCGGTGGGCGTCCGGGTAGGAGAACAGCCGGCCCTGGAGCATCTTGTCGGGGCTCGGCGCGATGCCCGGCACCATGTTGGCCGGCTCGAACGCGGCCTGCTCGATCTGGGTGAAGTAGTCGTCCGGGTTGCGGTTCAGGACGAACCTGCCGATGGTGATCGGCGGGTAGTCGGCGTGCGGCCAGACCTTGGTCAGGTCGAACGGGTTGAACCGGTAGCCGGCCGCGTCCTCGAACGGCATGACCTGCACCTGCACCGTCCACGACGGGTGCTCGCCCGCGTCGATGGCCTGGCTCAGGTCACGGACGTGGTAGTCGCGGTCGAGCGCCGTCTGTTCGGCGGCCTCGGCGTCCGTGAAGTTCTTGATGCCCTGGTCGGTCTTGAAGTGGTACTTCACCCAGAACTTCTCGCCCGCTGCGTTGATCCACATGAAGGTGTGGCTGCCGTAGCCGTTCATGTGGCGCCAGGAGTACGGCGTGCCGCGGTCCGTCATCAGGAAGGTCACCTGGTGCGCGGACTCGGGGCGCAGGGTCCAGAAGTCCCACTGCATGTTGTGGTCGTGCAGGTGGTTGTCGGACCGGCGCTTCTGCGAGTGGATGAAGTCGGAGAACTTCGAGGGGTCGCGGATGAAGAAGACCGGTGTGTTGTTGCCGACGAGGTCGTAGTTGCCGTCCTCGGTGTAGAACTTCAGCGCGAAGCCCCGCGGGTCGCGGACCGTGTCGGGAAAGCCGAGCTCGCCGGCGACCGTGGAGAACCTCAGCAGCAGGTCGGTACGGGCGCCCTTCTGGAAGAGCTTCGCCTTGGTGAACTGGCTGACGTCCTCGGTGATCTCCATGAAGCCGAAGGCGCCACCACCCTTGGCGTGAACCACGCGCTCGGGCACCCGCTCGCGGTTGAACTGCGCCATCTTCTGGATCAGGTAGTGATCCTGGAGCAGCAGCGGTCCGTTCGGCCCCACCGACAGGGAGTCGTGGTCACTGGGCGCCGGGATGCCGGCGTCGGTGGTGGTGATGGGCCTTTGGTCAGTCATGCGTACTTCCTCCCTCAGTGCCCCGACGGCAGTCAGGGCAGAAACCCCAGAAGGTGACGTCCGCCTCGTCCACCAGGAATCCGGCGTCATCGGCGGGTTCGAGGCATGGCGCCTCCCCGGCCGTGCAGTCGACGTCCGTGACGTGGCCGCACTCTCGGCAGACGAGGTGATGGTGGTTGTCTCCGACCCGGCACTCGAAACGCGCCGGGCTTCCCGCAGGTTCGATCCGCCGTACGAGCCCGGCCGCGGTGAACGCGTGCAAGGCCTCGTAGACGGCCTGGAACGACACGTGGCCGAGCCGCTCGCGCACCCGAGAGGTGACCGCGTCGACGTCCAGATGGTCGCCGGCGCGCACCGTGTCGAGGATGGCGAGCCGGGCGGCCGTCACCCGGAGCCCCGTACGGCGCAGCTCCGCGGCGGAGCCGCGCGGGTGTTCCGTGTCCCTCACATGACCGAGAGTACGCACTAAACCTGAATCATTCAAGACAACGAGTGATCCTGGTTTGAATTGGGTGCCGGACGGCGGATCCGCAGGTCAGGGGGCGCGTACCTCAGGGAGTGCTACGGCCTGGAGTGAGCCCCCGGATGCCGGTCAGAGGGCCGCGACGAGCCGGGAGATCTCCTCTTCGGTGTTGTAGTAGTGGACCGACGCGCGGACGCGGGGCGGCGGCGTGGCGCCGCCGTCGTACCGGTAGCTCTGCGCGGACAGCCGTACGTTGATCCTCTGCCGGGCGAGTGCGGCGACGATGTCCGCCGGCGCGTGGCCCTGCCGGGTGAAGGTCACGATGCCCGACCGGCGCGCGCCGCGGTCGTGGACCGTCACGCCTGGCAGCTCCGTGAGGGCGGCGCGCAGCGTCTCCGCGAGCGCGGTCACCCGGCGTTCGATCTCCTTCGGCCCGAGCGCGAGGGCGTAGTCCACCGCGGCCCCGAGCCCGAGCTGGAGCGCCGCCGACCGTTCGTGGCTCTCGAGCCGGCGGGCGTCGTCGCGCATCGTGTAGGAGTCCGGCCCGGTCCACTCGGCGCCGCGGTCGTCCAGAAAGGTCGGCGCGATCGCCTCCAGCGCGGCCCGCCGTACGTAGAGGAAGCCCATGCCGCGCGGCCCGCGCAGGAACTTGCGGCCCGTGGCCGACAGGAAGTCACACCCGATCTCGTTCACGTCCACCGCGAGCTGCCCGACGGACTGGCAGGCGTCGACGAGGAACAGCGCGCCCGACGCGCGGGTCAGGCGGCCGATCTCGGCGACCGGGTTGACCAGCCCGTCGTGGGTCGGCACGTGGTTGACCGCGACGAGCCGTACGTCGTCGTCCAGCGTGGCGGCGAGCGCGTCGAGGGAGACCTGGCCGTGCTCGTCGTCGGGCAGGACCTCGACCTTGATGCCGCGGTCGCGGGCCGCGTGCAGGAACGCGATCGCGTTGCTGCCGTACTCGCTGGAGGAGGTGAGCACCCGCTCGCCGGGCCGGAAGCGCATGCCGTAGAAGGCCGTGTCCCAGGCGCGCGTGGAGTTCTCGGTGATGGCGATCTCGTCCGGACCGGCGCCGATGAGGCGGGCCACGGAGTCGTACACGCCGGTCAGCCGGTCCATGGCGGCATCGGCCGCCTCGTACCCGCCCATCAACGCCTCGGCGTCGAGGTGGGCACGGATCGTGTCCAGTACCGGCCGTGGCTGGAGCGATGCCCCGGCGTTGTTGAAATGGACAACCTCCGCGCAACCCGGTGTTTCCCCACGAAGACGTGCAATATCCAGCAAATCGCCCCTCCTGGTACGGCGCCCTTCCCCGCACGTTACGTGGCCGCGAAGGAGCGTCAAGGGGCGCGGACGTGGCATTCTGTGCGATCTACCCCAAGGTGGTGACTGTGATGCGGCGATTCTCGCTGCCCATCGCCGTGGCCGTGGTGGCCACGCTGGCGGCCGGCGCGGCGGCATGCAGCGACAAGAGCGACGCGAAGATGCCGCCGATGAAGCTGACCCCGTCGGCGCATGGTTCGCCGTCGGCGCGAGTGGAGGCGGCCAAGGAGCCGATCACCATCGCGTTCGCCGGCGACACGCACTTCTACGCCCAGCTCACCGCCCGGCTGGCCAACCCGCGCACCGCGCTCGGGCCGACCATCCCGTGGCTGAAGAAGGCCGACTTCACCATCGCCAACCTCGAGACGGCGATCACCACGCGAGGGACGAAGGCCCCCAAGCAGTACAACTTCCGCGCGCCCGCCAGCGCGTTCACCGCGCTCAAGGCGGCCGGCATCGACGTGGTGTCCATGGCCAACAACCACGGGATGGACTACGGCCGGGTGGGCCTCGCCGACTCGCTCGCGGCGATCAAGCGGTCCGGCTACCCGGTCGTCGGCATCGGCAAGAACGCCGCCGAGGCGTACAAGCCCTACTATGCGACGGTCAAGGGCACCCGGATCGCGGTGATCGGCGCGACGCAGGTGCTCGACGACAACCTGATCAGCGCCTGGTCGGCCACGAACACCCAGGGCGGCCTCGCCTCGGCCAAGAACGCCCCGCGCCTGATCCAGGAGGTGCGCAAGGCGCGTAAGCAGGCCGACGCGGTCATCGTCTACCTGCACTGGGGTCAGGAGCTCCAGCCCTGCCCGCTGCCGCGCCAGAAGCACCTCGCGAACCAGCTCGTCCACGCGGGAGCCGACGTGATCGTCGGCGGCCACGCCCACATACCGCTGGGCGGCGGGTTCTTCCACGGCCGCTACATCGACTACGGCCTGGGCAACTTCTTCTTCTACGCCGCCAGCGGGAAGACCGCCGACACCGGGATCCTCGAGCTGACGCTCAGTGGGCGCAAGGTGCTCAAGGCGCAGTGGCGTCCGGGGACGATCTCCGGCGGCGTGCCCCGGCTGCTCACCGGTTCCGCGCGGGTGCGGGCACTGAGCAAGTGGAACGCCCTACGCGGCTGTACGGGGCTGACCGCCCGGCCCTGACGCGGCGACGAGGTTGTCTCCGTAGAAGGCCGCGAGTTTCTCGACGGCCTGGCCGACGTGTTCGGGCCGGTCGTACAGGTCATAGTGACTTGCGCCATCGATGACGAACAGGTCCTTCTCGCCGGTCGCCCGTTGGAAGAGTTCGTGTCCGTCCTGGTAGGAACCGAACTCTCCGATTCTGTTCCCCACGATGATCTGCAGAGGCTGCGTCAACAGCTCTTCCACCAGGTGAAAGGCGTCGAACGCGAGCACTGATGCCACGCTGGTGAAACGGAGCTGATTGGACGCCCGCTCGTGCCGGCCTCGCGGAGTCCGGTAGTAGTCGACGGCCTCGAGCGAATCGAGACCGGTGACGCCTGCCTCCTCCGCCTCTTTCGGGCTGTTGGGAATCCAGTTCGTGATCAGTGGTTCTCCTCCGCGGGCCTCCAACGTGCGCTGCTCACCGACCGCCTCCAGCATTTCGATCGCAGAGCCCGCACCACCGGCTTCCCGGCGTGCTCTGCCGATGTTGACCGCCGCGACCGTGCCGACCGCCCTGATGCGGTGTTCCGTCATGGCCGCGTTGACCGCGTACCCACCTCCGGCGCAGATGCCGAGTACGCCGATCCGGTTTTCATCGACATAGCTCAGCGTCGTCAGGAAGTCGACGGCGCATCGAATGTCCTCCACGCGGGCGGCCGGGTCCTCCACGTGTCTCGGCTCGCCGCCGCTCTCGCCCTGGAAGGAGGCGTCAAAGGCGAGCGCCACGTATCCCTTGTCCGCCATGCGCGCGGCATAGATTCCCGCCGTCTGCTCTTTCACGCTGCTTCCCGGATGGACGCAGACGATCGCCGCGTATTTCTCGCTCTCCTCGAAGTCGGCGGGAACATGGATCACCCCCGCGATGTCGCGGCTTCCGTTCTTGAAACTGGTATCCCTCATTGCGGACCTTGCCTTCGGCTACTGCGGTTCACTGTTCCGAAGGCGAGTCTGGCCGCGTCGCGGCGGACTGTGAATGCTCGAGAGTGGTGGATTCTTGCGCTAGAGTCCGGCGAATGACGCCGGACCCTCTCTCCGAGATGCTCGCGCTGGTCGACGCCCGCTGCCTGATCACCGGCGAGCTCCGAGCCGGTGGAGAGTGGGCGTTCCGGTTCCAGCCCGATGTCCAGGTCAAGCTGGACGCCGTCGTCCGGGGCTCCTGCTGGCTGATCGTCGATGACGGCCCTCCGTCGCGACTCGTCGCCGGAGACGCCGTCGTGTTCAACGGTGTCGGCTCCGCGGTGCTCTGCAGCGACCCGCGGCTACGGTCCGAGGCGACGGAGGTCCTCGCCGCGAAGAACGATTCGTGCAGCCGCCTCGGCAGCGGCGACGAGGTCGCGATCATCGGCGGGCACGTGGATCTCGATCCGGCCGCGGCGGGTCTCTTCACCTCGGCTCTGCCCAGCGTGACCCACGCGAGCGCGTCCAGCGCCGAGGCGGCGGAGATGCGTCACCTGCTCGAGCGGATCATGGAGGAGACCGAGAGTGCCCACCCGGGCGCACGCTTCGCCATCGATCAGCACGCGCAGCTCCTCCTGCTCCAGGTCCTTCGCATCGGCCTTCGACGCGACGCCGCCTCACACCCTGGCTGGCTTCGCCTGCTCTCGGATCCGCAACTGCGTCCGGCCGTGTCTCTCATGCATGCCGACCCCGCTCGCTCCTGGGGGCTCGCCGACCTGGCGACGGCCGCGGGGATGTCGCGCAGTCATTTCGCCCACCGGTTCCGCGAGGTCTCGGGCCAACCCCCGCTCACCTACCTGTCGCACTGGCGTGTCCGCCTCGCCTCGCGGGCCCTCCGCGAATCCGACACGACGGTCGCCGCACTGGCCGAGCGCCTCGGGTACGCCTCGGAGAGCTCATTCAGCCACGCGTTCTCCCGTATCGTCGGCATGTCCCCGAGCCGGTACCGACGCAGTACGGGGCCGGCCGTCCGGTCCTGAGGCGGCGATCAGGTCCCGGTACCACGCGTAGGAGGCGCGCGGTGTCCGGCGCTGCGTCGCGTAGTCGACGTGGACCAGGCCGAACCTCGGGTGGTAGCCCTCGGCCCACTCGAAGTTGTCCAGGAGCGACCAGACGTAGTAGCCGCGCACGTCCACGCCGTCGTTCATCGCGGCCCGTACGGCGTCGACGTGTGCGGACAGGTAGTCGATGCGCGGCCGGTCGTCGAGCGCCTCGTCGTAGGAGCAGCCGCTCTCGGTGATCTGGATCGGCGGGAGCGCGTCGCCGTACCGGCTCTTCAGCGTGGTCAGCAGCCGGTGGAGCGCTTCGGGGACGACCGGCCAGCCCATCCCGGTCACCGGCGGCGACCCCGGTACCTCGGTCATCGTGAAGGGCAGCACGTCGCCCTCGGCGGGCGCCGCGACGCCGACGGGGTTGTAGTAGTTGACGCCCAGGACGTCGATGGGCGCGGAGACGGCCGCGAGGTCGCCGTCGCGTACGTGCGGCAGCTCCGCGCCGAGGTCCGGGTAGCCGCCGCGCAGGATCGGGTCGGTGAACTGCCAGTTCAGCAGGTTGTCGAACGCCTCGGTGGCGGCGGTGTCCTCCGGCCGGTCGCTCGCCGCCTGCCCGGGCGTGTAGTTGTTGGTGATCCCGATCGACCGGGCGCCGGCGCCGCGCAGCGCCTCCACGGCAAGGCCGTGCCCGAGGAGCTGGTGGTGCGCGACGGGCAGCGCGCCGAGCATGAGTGCCCGGCCGGGGGCGTGCACGCCGAACGCGTAGCCGTAGGCCATGACGACCGTCGGCTCGTTCAGGGTTATCCACAGCGCGACGCGGTCGGCCAGCCGTTCGGCGACGGTCGCGGCGTACTCGCCGAACCGCGCGGCCGTGTCGCGGTTCAGCCATCCGCCGGCGTCCTCGAGCGGCTGGGGGAGGTCCCAGTGGAACAGCGTCGCCGTGGCGTTCAGACCGCGCTCGGCGAGCCCGTCCACGAGCCGGTCGTAGAAGTCCAGGCCCTTGGCGTTGACCGGCCCGGACCCGTCCGGCTGCACGCGCGGCCACGCGATGGAGAACCGGTACGCGTTCGCGCCCAGGCCCGCGATCAGGTCGAGGTCCTCGGGCCAGCGGTGATAGTGGTCGCAGGCGACGTCGGCCTGGTGGCCGTCGCGGATCCGTCCCGGTTCGCGGCAGAAGGTGTCCCAGACCGAGACGCCCCGGCCGTCCTCACCGGTCGCTCCCTCGATCTGGAACGCCGCCGTGGCGACACCCCACTGGAACTCGGACTGCGACCCCGGTACCGGTGTCATCGCGACCTCCCGGAAATGTGAGGAGGTTTCGGATCCTACGGGGCCCGTGTGCCACTGGAAAAGGCATGATTGTGGGTGTGACGACGGATACCTCGGCACTGAGGCGCCGGCCCGCTCAGCGACGCAGCGCCGAACGGGTGCAGCGCATGCTCGACGCCTGCGCGGACATCCTGGAGGAGAACGGCTACGACGGCCTCTCCACGACCAAGGTCGCCCAGCGCGCGGACGTCGCGATCGGCTCGGTCTACCAGTTCTTCCCCGACAAGCGGGCGATCGCGCAGCAACTCGCCCTGCGCAACCTGGAGATGTTCGGCGAGCGGGTGGCCCGCGCCCTGGCCGAGGGCGACTTCCCGCACTGGTACGACGCCGTCGGCACGGTCATCGAGATCTTCGTGGACATGCACCGCACCGTCCCCGGCTTCCGCGTGCTGCGCTTCGGTGACATCGCCGACGTCCGTCTCCTGGCCGACGGCGAGGAGAACAACGCGGTCGTCGCCGACCGCCTGCGCGCCCTCCTGGTCGAGGCGTTCGCGGTACCCGACACCGAGGAGTTCTCCCGTGCCCTCGCGGTCGCCGTCGAGGCCGCCGACGCCGTACTGAAACTGGCCTTCCGCATCGAACGCGACGGCGACCCGGCCCTGCTCGCCGAGGCCGAACAACTCATCACGGGCTACCTGGCCCGGCACTTCGAGTCCTGACCCGAGGCCCAGACGAAACCGGGTCGGAATCCTGTCCGAGGACTCGCCGCCGGCCGACCTGTCCTACGAGGAGCAGAAAACCCTTCAGGACCTGCTACTCAAAGCCGTGCGCTGCCCAGTGGGCCCGGCACTCGAACCGGCTTCGGCTGAGCGAAGGGAGCCCTGAAACCGGGGAGGACGTGGGGCAGACGGGTCTGCCAGGCTGGTGAGCCGATCATGGAGGAGGTTCTTTGCCGGACGGCGATGAAGCATCGTTTCTCGGGGAGTTCCGTCAGCGGCTGCACAGTGGCGACCTCGGTGTCGTGTGCGATGCGCTGAGCGATTATCAGCAGGGACAGGCGGACACCAGGTGGGGGGTGGACAACCCGTACCGGCCACTGAGCGACGAGGTGCTCTTCGTCGCCCGCGACCTCCTCGACCGGTCCTCCACGCTCGACGACGAGCACCGGCATCGGGCGCTCTCCTGGTCGCTCACCATGGTGTGGCACCTCGGTGGAGACGAGGACGCCGACCGGATCGCCGAAATTCTCGAGACCACCTCGGACCCCGGGCTGCGGGAGGATGGGGTGATGGCCGCATCCACTGCTCTCGAGGACGCGGAGAAGCCGAACCCTCGGCTCTTGGCGGCCGTCCGCGCGATCGCCCTCGACGAGAGCCTGGACGCGCGGGATCGCGGCTCCGCCATCCACGCCCTGGGCGATCTCGACCTGCCCGAGGTGGAGGCACTCTTCGTCCGCCTTACCGAGTCCGGCGACCTCAAGGTCCAGGTCAGCGCCGCAGGGCAGTTGACATCTCCCAAGAGGCTTCGTGCGCACCGCGAGTTGCTCCAGCGGGTCGTCGACTCCTGGCCAGAGGACGCGGGCCCCTTCTCCAGGAACGTTCGTGATGCGCTCGTGGGCTTCCACAGCACGTACTGGAAGGACGCCCACCTGGACGATCCGGCCCTCCGGAACGCTCACGACGAGCTGCGGTTCCCGCTGACCGACGAGACGTGCCTGGAGGCGTTCACCACGCTGCTGCGCAGCGACGACCCGGTCGCCGTGGGCATCGCGCTCGACCACTACGAATCCGGGGAGGGGCTGCGGCACGTCCTGGACGACTCCGACCTGGCGGACGCCTACCTGCCCGAGGTTCTGGAGCGCGCCCGCGAGGTGCTCCGCCGTCCGATCTCGCCCGCTGAGGTGAGCGCACTGCACATGATCGGGGCGCGGCACGCGAAACCGGGTGACGCCGACCTGCTGGTGGACATCCTCGGCCGGACGGATTCCGACGCCGTCCGGTATGAGGCCATCTGGATGGCGTACGGGCTCTTCAACGAGGCCGAGGCTGCGGACGCCCGGCTCGTCGAGGTGGTGAGCGATGTGATCTTCGACCCGTCCCCCGCTTCCCACGGCACCAAGGAGACGGCCATCCGGATCCTGGCCGACGGGCTCGGCGCGGGCGCCGACGACGTCCTTCTGCGCGCGATCCGCGAGGGGGAGCCGGACGTGCAGGTGCACGCGGTCTCCTACCTGGCGAAGACCGGCGGCCTGGACCGTCACCGTGCGGTCATGGAAGACCTGGCCGAAAGCTGGGAGGAGCGTCCTCCGGCGCGTTTCTGGGGCCAGAACCCCGTCGACCTGGTCTTCGGGAAGCCGCACAGCGTGCACTGGGAGGGGCACCGGCTGCAGGACCCGGACCTGCATCGCGCGCACAGAAGGCTGCGCCTCCCCACGGTGGACGAGTCGTACCACGACGCCATGCGCACGATGCTGGAAAGCGGCGACGTGGCTGCCGTCGGCATCGCCCTGGACCATTGGTGGGACTCGGAAGGCGCCCTCGCACGAGGCGGCGAAGAGGCACGGCAACCGGCGAGGGCGCTCGTCCTCACGCTGATCCAGGAGATCCTGCGGCAGCCGCCATCCCCGCCCGAGCTCAGCCGTGAGTACGGTCCCCACGCCGCCCACCTCACCGCCCTGTCGGCGCTGAGGATCGCCGCGAAGGACGACCTGTCCGTGCTCGCCGACTCGCTCGAGAGCGCCGACTCGCTCCGCGACCAGGTCCTCGACGCCGCGAGAGGCGTGCTCCGGTCCGTCGGCCACTCCCACCCCCGGATCGTCCAGGTCCTTGGGGACATTGTGTGCGACGAAGCCGTCCCGATGAGCGAGCGCAGCCAGGCCTTGTATCTGCTGGGGGAGTTTCGGAGCGACAACTCCGTCGACGTCCTGTTGAGCGTGATCCGCTGCCCCGAGCTGGAGATCCAGGCGGCCGCCGCCCTGGTCCTCGCACGAGACGAGACGTTCGAAGAGCACCGTCCGATGATCCAGGCCCTCGCCGCGAGCTGGCAGACGGAAGACGTCCCGACCGAAGTTATCGAAGTGCGCGAGCTTCTCGAAGACTGGGAGGAAGAGTAGGGGCTCCGAGTGACCCGGCTTTGCCGGCCCGGCGACGTCCGCCGGGCCGACCTAGCCGCGTCAGCGGCGTACGAGACGCCACACGCCGGGCAGCAGGCCCGCCGCGAGCAGCACCTTCAGCGCGTCACCGATGAGGAACGGGCGGACGCCCATCGACAGGGCGGCGCCGAAGCCGGAGTGGGTCATGGCCATGAGCCACGGCACGCCGACGGCGTAGATGAGGACCGTGCCCAACGTCATCGTCAGGACGGTGCGCAGCGGCGAACGGTCACCGCCACGCGCGGCCAGGGCGCCCACGGCCGCGCCCGCGAGTACGAACCCGAGGATGTAGCCGAACGAGGCGAAGTGCCAGCCGGAGGGGGCGCCCGGGGCGAACCACGGCACACCGAGCGCGCCCGCGAGCGCGTACAGGGCCATCGCGATGGCCGAGCGGTTCAGCCCGAGCGCGGCGCCGGAGAGCAGCACGGCGAACGTCTGCCCGCTCACCGGCACCGGGGTACCCGGCACCGGCACACTGATCTGCGCGGCGATGCCGACGAACGCGGCCGCGCCGAGGACGAGAGCGACGTCACGGACGAGGCGGCCCGGGACAAGGTCGCCGAGCACCGCCGGACGTGCCACTGCAGCCTGGGTGTTGGACACGTGGAACCTTCCTTTCGGGGGCTAACCGGACAATTGTCGCCTGAGCCGGTGGGGAAGGCGCTCGGCGGGCCCGCCAAATATCCGTGCTCACCGTTTGTGCGGCGACGCCTACCGGTCATCAACCTCGGCCGCTCCGGGGGCGAAGGGTCGTACGGCGCATCAGGATGCGGCGCATCGCGCCGTAGCCGCAGTCGAAGCGCGCCGCGACCTGCCGGATCGACCAGCCCTGCTCGTACAGGCGCACGGCGTCCTGTTCCCTGCGCTCGCGTTCGGGGTCGGCGCCGCCTGCGCTGTGGCTCGCGTCGCGGTCCGCGGCTTCGCGGAACGCCAGGACGTCGGTACGGCGATAGCGACGGTGACCGCCGGGCGTGCGGACCGCGGACTTGAGCGCTCCGATGCGCGCCCACCAGCCCAGAGTCGGCACGCCGACGCCGAGCAGCCGCGCGGCTTCTCGCGGGGTGAGCAGGTCGTCGTCGTCCATCCCCTACGCGCCCCGGCCGATCGGGACCTCGAACCAGACCGTACGCTCGCCGTCGTGGCAGGACGTGCCCCAGCGGCCGCCGCTCAGCAGCTCGATCATGTGCAGACCACGGCCGTTCACCGCGTCCGGTCCGTCGTCGGTCACGTGCGGGACCTTGGTCCGTGAGCCCGCGTCGGTCACCGCGACGCGCATTATGTCGCGGGTCGCGGAAACGACGAGTGTGACGGTGCCAGGGTCGCCGTTATGGCCATGACGTCCGGAGTCGGAATGGCAGATTGAATTGGTCACCGCCTCGCATGCCATGAGCACGACGTCATCGACGATTGCCGCATGATCGTCGGCAAGCAATTTGCGGAGCCAGTGCCGCGCCGGCGCCACCTCCGCAGGTAGGCCGACGATGTCGAGCGCCCCCAAAATGACGGTGGCCATCGATATCCTCATTTCCCGGTGCGTGATGTGCTTGAGTGAAGCAGCCGACGAAGGCGCTCTGCAAGGCTTCACAAGAAGTACCTCAAAACGATCACGCATTTGGCGTAAGTCATTGCGAGTCGAGGGCTCCGAGGCTTTCAAATCGAATGAAAGACATCCCCCATAGCGAGTGAGAGGCGGATCTGATGACGGACGGACCGACGGGCTCGACGGTGCCCCGCAGACAACTCGGTCGCCATCTACGCGAACTGCGCAACCGGGCACGTCTCACCGTAAGAACGGCAGCGGACGAGCTGGAGTGGTCCGAGACCAAGCTCTGGCGCATCGAGACCGGCCAGACCTCACTCCGCAGCCTCGACGTCGAAGCCATGTGCCGCGTCTACGGCGCCCCATCAAATCTCACCGAGGCCCTGATGGCCCTGGCGAAGGAGACCAAGGCCCGAGGCTGGTGGCACTCCTACAGCGATGTCATCCGCGACAGCCTCGATCTCTACCTAGGGCTGGAGGACGCGGCGGCACAACTCGCCTGGTACACCTCCGAACTGGTGCCGGGACTTCTCCAGACCAAGGAGTATGCGCGGGCCCTGATTCGGGAGGGACTTCCCGACGCTAGCGATCAGGAGATCGAGCGGCGTGCGGAAATGCGGATCGCCCGGCAGTCGCTGTTGACAAGGATCACGGCGGCTCCGATCGTGAAAGCGGCATTCAACGAGGCGGTCCTCCGCCGTCCGGTCGGTGGCCGGGAGGTGATGGCGGCACAGCTTGAGCGGTTAATCGAGGTGGCGAAGTACCCGAACGTTTCGCTCCGTGTGGTTGCTTTCGAGGCAGGGCTGCATCACGGGGTCATCTCGGGGCCGTTCGTCCTGATGCGGTTCCCGACGACAGGAGATGGTCGGTGCATCGAGCCGCCCACCGTATTCGTGGACGGCTTCATCGGCGCCTTGTACCTCGACAAACCCAACGAGGTAGATCGCTACGACGCGGCGTTCGAGGCCATCTGGTCGTCGGCGTTCGACGAGGCGCGAAGCATGGGTGTTCTCCATGAGGCGGCAAGGGAGTTCAGGCAGTGAAGAGTTCGAACCCGACATGCGTTGACTGGCGAAAGAGCAGCCGAAGCAACGCAGAGGGCGAATGCGTCGAGGTGGCCGTCGTCACGGCGTAAGGTCGCGCTGCCCCTCGGTCTCGGCTGAGGGGCAGCGATCGCCGGCATCGACCTCGACACCTCTCGCCATTCGGGTCATTCAGGAATACGGGGTTCATAGTGCCCCGGTAGCCTCGGCTCGTGGTGAGTGAAGTGATCCCTGATCGGGCCACCGCGTACGGCGAGCGCGTTCATCGGCGGCTTACCGAGGAGATGGCGATCTGGCTGACGACCGTCGGCCGGGACGGCACCCCGCAGCCGAACCCCGTCGGGTTCCTCTGGGACGGCGGGGACAGCGTGCTGATCTACAGTCAGGCGAACGCCCGGCGGCTCGCGAACATCCGGCGGCAGCCGCGGGTCTCGCTCAACTTCGACGGTAACGGCGGCGACGACATCGTCGTGCTCACCGGCACCGCCGAAATCCTGGACGACCACCCGGCGGTGCCCGACAACCCCGCGTGGCTGGAGAAGTACGGCGAGGCCATCGACGCGCGGTTCGGTGACGCCGTGAGCTTCGCGGAGAGGTTCTCGGTCCCGATCCGCATCCACCTCACCCGCGTCCGCGGCTTCTGACGCGCCTGGTCACCGAGACACCCGGCGTCGGCGGCGAAATAAAGTTGCTTCCGGCAACCAAATGATGGATACTTGCCTCAGGCAACCAAAAGCCGTGTGGTCGCCGGGGCATCAGAGGACGGATGCCGCGCGCCGCTCACGCGGCCGGGCCGACCGGAAGTGGTGATCAGGACCCACCGTCGGACCGTCGGTTGCCGGCAGGCGCGTCGCTGAGCTCTCCGGCCTCCTCGCCGGGCTCACGCGAGCAGCCGCCACGTAGCGAACACCGTCCCCACCCCCGGACTCTTCGGGCGGAAAGGAGTTTGATGGCAACCGCAGCGCCGGCCGAGGTGCGGGCGGCGGCACCGGATTCAGGTGTCCCGATGTCCCATCGGCAGATCATGGAAGCTCTGTCCGGGCTGCTGCTCGGCCTGTTCGTGACGATCCTGTCGTCCACCGTCGTGTCGAACGCGCTGCCGACGATCATCGCCGATCTGCACGCGAGCCAGACCACCTACACCTGGGTGATCACCGGGACGCTGCTCTCGATGACGATCACGACCCCGATCTGGGGCAAGCTCGCCGACCTGGTGAGCAAGAAACTCCTGATCCAGCTCGCCCTGGCGATCTTCGTCGTCGGCTCGGCCATCGCCGGTCAGGCGCACAACCCCGCGATGCTCATCACGGCCCGGGTCATTCAGGGCCTCGGTGCCGGCGGGCTCAGCGCCCTGGTTCAGGTGATCCTGGCGGTGATGATCCCGCCACGCGAACGTGGTCGCTACTCCGGCTACATGGGTGCGGTCTTCGCCCTGGCGACCGTCGGCGGCCCGCTCATCGGCGGTGTCATCGTCGACACCTCCTGGCTCGGCTGGCGGTGGTGCTTCTACGTCGGCGTGCCGTTCGCCGTCATCGCGCTGATCGTCCTGCAGAAGACCCTTCACCTGCCGATGACCAAGCGCAAGGTCAAGATCGACTGGCTCGGCGCGACGCTGTTCTCCGGCGCGGCCGCTCTGCTGCTGATCTGGGTCTCCTTCGCCGGTTCCAAGTACGACTGGCTGTCGTGGCAGACCGCCGTGATGATCGGCGGCGCGGTCGTCCTGGCGGTGCTGTTCGTCGTGGCGGAGACCTTCGCGAGCGAGCCGATCGTGCCGTTGCGCCTGTTCCGCATCCGCACGCTGTCCCTCTCCACGCTGGCGAGCCTCTTCGTCGGTGTCGCGATGTTCGGTGCGACGACGTTCCTCAGCCAGTACTTCCAGCTGGCCCGCGGCGACTCACCGACGAAGGCGGGCCTCATGACCCTGCCGATGATCGGCGGCCTGGCCGTGGCCTCCACGGTCTCCGGCCGCATCGTCACCACCACGGGACGCTGGAAGAACATCCTGGTGTTCGGCGCCTCGTTGATGACCGTCGGCTACGCCCTGCTGAGCACGATGCGCTACGACACCGCCTACTGGCACGTCGCGATCTTCATGTTCTGCGTCGGGGCGGGTCTGGGCATGACCATGCAGAACCTGGTGCTGTGCGTACAGAACCAGGTGCGGCCGCACGAGTTGGGAGTGGCCAGCTCGACCGTCTCCTTCTTCCGCTCGCTCGGCGGCGCGATCGGCGTCTCCGCGCTCGGTGCCGTGCTGGGCAACCGGATCACCCACTACATGATGGACGGCCTAGCGCGCATTGGCGTGCACTCCTCCGGAACCGGTAGCTCGGTCCCGAAGCTGTCCGCCCTTCCCGCCCCGGTCCGCAAGGTCGTCCAGGACGCCTACGGTCACGGCATCGCCAACGTCTTCCTGTACGCAGCACCGTGCGTGCTGATCGCGGTGATCGTGATCCTGTTCATCAAGGAGGTGCCGCTGCGCACGTCCAACGCCCAGGAGCCGCCGACCGGCGCGGCCCCCTCGGTGCCCGTGACCGACGCCTCGGCGCGCGGCCGGCACGCCCAGCACCGGGAGCCTCAGCTGGTCTCCGCCGCCGTGCGCAACCCGGTCCCGGCCAACGGCCAGGTCACCGCGCCGATGCAGGCGTACGCCTCGGCCGAGATGGGGCAGCCTCCTGCCGGCCGCACGATCCGCGGTCTCGTCCGCAACGGCGGTGCTCCGGTGCCCCACGCCGTGCTCACGCTGATCGACGTCAGCGGCCACCAGATCGGCCGCGCGACCACCGGCGCCGACGGGCGGTACGCCCTGCCTGCTCCCGGTAGCGGCACCTACGTGCTGATCGCCGCGGCGGGCGACCACGACCCGCAGGCCGCGACCCTCGTGGTCGGCGACCAGCCGGTCGACTTCGACGTGACGCTCAACGGTTCCGGCGGGCTGGCCGGGCTCGTCCGCAGCGTGGACGGCACCCCCATCGAGGGCGCGATGGTCGTCGTCACGGACGCACGCGGTGAGGTCGTCGCCGGTGGCACGACCGATGCCGCCGGTGGCTTCCTCTTCCCGGCGGTGGCCCCCGGCGTCTACACGCTCGCGGTCAGCGCCACCACGTACCGCCCGGCCGCCATGCCGGTCGAGGTCGGCGGCGGCCAGACCCGCCAGGAGGTCGAACTCCTGCCGGGCATGCAGGTGCGCGGCACGATCCGAGCCGAGGGCCGCGGCCCGATTCCCGACGCACGCGTCACGCTGCTCGACGCGGCCGGGAACGTCGTCGGCGTCACGACCACCGGCCCCGACGGAGAGTACGCCTTCACCGGCCTGACGGGCGGTCAGTACACCGTCACGGCCACCGGGTACCCGCTGGTGGCGAGCGGGATCGACCTGACCGGCCAGGGCGGCGACGCACACGACCTGTGGCTCGGCCACCCCGCCGAATGACATGAGTCCGCCGGACCGCCGACCACAGGGGCGGTCCGGCGGACCCATACCGGTGGTATGAGGGCAGGTGGAGGAACGATGACGGCAAGAACCACGGCCCGCCGCGAACACGAGGCGTACCAGGCGGTCGAGCACGAGCTCGGCGTGCTGTTCCGTCGCGCGCGGGCGCTGTCCACCGAGGTGGCACGCGAGGTGCACCCCGAACTCGAGCCCGCGGCGTACGGACTGCTCATCGGCATGCACGACTGCGCCCGCTCGCGCCCCAGCGATCTGGCCGACTATTTCGGCGTCGGCAAGGCCACCATCAGTCGGCAGGTGAAGGTGCTCGAACAGCTCGGCCTGATCGAGCGCCGGCCCGACCCCGACGACGGCCGCGCCCACCTGCTGGTCCTCACCGATGAGGGGCGCCGGAGGGTGGAGACCGCCCGCGTCGCCCGGCAGAACCGCTTCCACGCGATGCTCGCCACCTGGCCGGCGGAGGACGTACGGGTGCTGGGCCGGATGCTCGCCCGGTTCAACGACCTCACCGAGAGTAAGGCCTGCCACATCTGAGCGGGCGAGAGAGTCTGTCGCCGGGGCGGGTGATCAGAGCCAGCCCTGGCGCTGGGCGGTCTGGACGGCCTCGATGCGGTTGCGGGCGGAGGTCTTGCGGATCGCCGAGGACAGGTAGTTGCGCACCGTCCCCTCCGACAGGTGGAGGCGTACGGCGACGTCGCCGATCGTGGAGCCGTCGGCCGAGGCGGCGAGGACGTCGCGTTCGCGCGGGGACAGCGGGTTGGGGCCGGCGCTCAGCGCGGCGGCGGCCAGGGCCGGGTCGATGACCCGTTCGCCCGCGAGCACGCGGCGGATCGCCGCCGCGAGTTCCTGCGCCGGGCTGTCCTTGACCAGGAACGCCGACGCGCCCGCCTCCATCGCGCGGCGCAGGTAGCCCGGCCGGCCGAACGTCGTGAGGATGACGATCCGGCAGTCGGGCAGCGCCTCGCGCAGCGACGCGGCGGTGGTGATGCCGTCCTTGCCCGGCATCTCGATGTCGAGGAGTGCGACGTCGGGCCGCGTGCGCGCGGCCACCGCGAGGGCCTCGTCGCCGTCGGCCGCCTCGCCGACCACCTCGATGTCGTCCTCGAGGTTCAGCAGGGTCGCGAGCGCACCCCGCACCATGCCCTGGTCCTCGGCGAGCACCACCCGGATCACAGCAGCGACTTTAGGGGACGACACGGCATCAGGCGGATTCTTCGGCAGGCTCGCGCGGGGCCGGGGCCGTCAGCGGGGCGCGTACGGTCAGGCGGAAGCCGCCGTCCGGGCGGGGCCCGGCGTCGACGGTGCCGCCCGAGGCCGTGACGCGCTCGCTCAGGCCGCGCAGCCCGTTGCCGGCCGGCGTCTCACCGGTCGCGGCCTCACCCGCGCCGTCGTCGACGATCTCCAGGACGGCCGTGGCGTCCTGCCGCCGGACGCTGATCGTGGCGGTGTGGGCGTGCGCGTGCCGGACGATGTTGGTGACGCCCTCGCGCACGGCCCAGCCGAACAGGCCGTCGACCGGGTCGGGCAGCGGAGTGCCGGCGGCCTTGATGGTCAGCTCGACGTCGTCGGCGGCCAGCACGCTGCGGGCGTTCTCGAGCTCGTCGGTCAGGTTGCGCTGGCGGTAGCCGGAGATCGCCTCGCGTACGTCGGCGAGCGCCTGCCGGGCCACCGTCTCGATGTCGTGGATCTCGGCGACGCTGCGGTCCAGGTCGCGTTCGGCCAGCCGGGTGGCCACCTCGCTCTTGAGCACGATCAGCGAGAGCGTGTGGCCGAGCAGGTCGTGCAGGTCGCGGGCGATGCGCAGCCGCTCCTCGTTCGCGGCGAGGCGGGCGACCTCGCCGCGTGCCTCCCGGAGCTGGACGACGAGCATCCGGCTGGCGCGGAAGGCCATCATCATCAGCCCGATCGTCAGCGTCTCGAACGTCAGCAGCGCCAGCGTGCCGCCGGAGGCGCCGAGCGAGGCGCACAGGACGAAGGTCAGTACGGTCGCGGCCAGCACACCGCGCGCCGCCCACCGCATCGGAAGCGTCATGGCGTACGCCACGCCGAGGTAGATCGGCAGCCCGCACCACTCGCCTCCGAACAGGAGCGGGTACCCGATCGCCAGCGCGGTCGTGACGCCGAGCAGGACGTACGTGACCCGGTTGGTGCCGCCGGTCCACGGGTTGTTCGTCACCACGAGGCCGATGAAGCAGGCGATGTAGGAGAGCAGCGCCGCGACCCGCACGACGACGTCGACGGTCGTGTGGCCGTGCCCGAAGATCGAGCCGGCCGGCCACACGAACAGGTAGACCAGGCCGAGCGAGGTCCAGAGCGCCCGCCGCTTCGCGTGCGCGGCGGACGGCTCCTCAGGATCGAACGGCACCAGGGCGCTCATCAGGATCGAACGGTAGCGCGGCGGTAGGCCACTGTCGCAAGGCCCCCGAGGACCACGGTCCAGCCGGCCAGGATGAGAGCGTCCGACGCGGGCGGGGTGTGCCCGGCGGCGATGCTCCAGCCGAGGTCGGCGAACCGGTTGGACGGCGTCCAGTGCGCGATGGCCCGCATCGTCCTGGGCAGGATGCTCACCGACATCCACATGCCGCCGAGGACGGCCAGGCCCATGTAGCAGAGGACGGTGAGCGGCTGCGCGGCGTCCGCGCCGACGACCGAGCCGATCAGGGTGCCGAGCGCGGCGAACGGGAGCGTGCCGATCCACATCGCGCCGATCATCGCGGCCCACTCTCCGGCCGACAGGTGCACGTGCTTGGTCAGCACCGCGACGAGCCCGACCATGACGATCGCCGGGAGCGCCAGGCACATCGAGGCGAGCACCTTCGCGGTGATCACGGCCCACGGTCGCAGCGGAGTGACCTGGAGCTGCCGCAGCCAGCCGCTCTGGCGTTCGGCGGCGAGCCGCGCGCCGGTCGTGGTCAGCGACGCGCCGAGGGCGCCGAAGGCGGCCATCGAGACCAGCAGGTACGTCTTGGCGTCCAGGCCGGTGTCGCTGTCGAGGTCGCCGCCCTTGGTGAAGATGTTCGACCACAGCAGGTAGAAGCCGACTGGGAGGGCGACGGTGAAGAACACGAAGCGCCGGTCGCGGGCGGTCCGCCGGATCTCCAGCAGCAGGTAGCGAAGCATCGGAGGGGTTCCTTCTTCCCGAGGGAGGTTCAGTTTTCGCCGGTGAGGGACAGGAACGCCTCTTCCAGGTCGGCGCCCTTGACCTCCAGGTCCCGCACCTCGACGCCGGAGGCGTACAGCGCCCGTACGGTCGCGTCGGGGTCGGTGGTGCGCAGCCGGACGGAGCCGGCGCGTACCTCGATGCCGGTCACGCCGGGGAGCGTGTCGAGCCCGGCCGTCGGCCGGTCGCCGATCGTGAAGCGCACCGTACGGCCGCCGGTGGCGGACTTGATCTCCTGGGCGGTCCCGTCGGCGACGACCCGGCCGCGGCTGATCACGATGACCCGGTCGGCGTTCTCGTCCGCCTCCTCCAGGTAGTGCGTGGCGAACAGGATGGTCCGGCCGCCCGCCGCGTACGCGCGCATGCTCGCCCAGAACGACCGCCGGGACTCGACGTCCATGGCCGCGGTCGGTTCGTCCAGCACCAGCAGCCGGGGCGCGCCCGCGACGGCGATCGCGAACTTCACCCGCTGGGCCTGCCCGCCGGACAGCTGGTCGACGCGGCGCTTGGCCAGGGGCGTGAGGTTCGCCAGCGAGAGCACCTCATCGAGCGGCATCGGCTCGGGGTACAGGCCACGGACGAACTCGACGATCTCCCGTACGGTCAGCCCCGGAACGAGGGCGCCGTCCTGCGGCATCGCGCCGACCCACCCGGCGCGCACGGCCGCGTCCGGGCTCTGGCCGAAGACGGCGACCGTCCCGGCCGTGGGCCGCGCGAGGCCGAGGAGCATGTTGATGGAGGTGGACTTGCCGGCGCCGTTGGGACCCAGCAGCGCGACGGCCTGTCCCGCGGCGATCTCCAGGTCCAGAGTCTCGACGGCGCGGACGTCGCCGTAGCTCTTCGACACACCCGTGAAAGTGATCGCGTTCATGGGAACAACGCTAGGTTCGCGCAGCTCAGACGCGTAGTGTCGCGAATACCGGCTTCACGATGACATTTGTCATCCCCGGTCCCGTGACTTCGCTCGTACCACGGGACCGGGGGTGGCTCACCGGTGGGTGAACAGGGGGACCCAGCCGCCGTTCCGGTAGCCGGTCAGCGGGATGATCGTCTTGCCGTCGACGCTGACCAGGACCAGCCGGTTGTGGAACTCCCCCTTGCCACGGCACTTCTTAAGGTCGCAGCCCTTGGCGATCAGATGGGTGTCGTCGGCCCAGGCCAGGAGCTGTTCGACCGGCTGGGTGGCGACCTTCCGGCCCGTCGTCACGTCCGTCACCGCCGTCTGCGGGCCCGGCGGCGTGCCATCGGTGGCGAGGTAGCGGCCGTTCGGCGACAGGCCGGCCTGCTGGAGCGTCTGGTCCTCGTGCGGCGGTGCGGGCCGCTGCGCACCGTTCAGGTCGTAGAAGAACTTGCTCGGCACCTGCAGGCGCGGCGCCCAGATCAGCTTCCCGTCGCGGCTCCAGCCGAAGTCCTGCCGCGTGTTAGGGTTCTCGGGGTCGTAGAGCAGGCTGTGGAAGTGCGCCTCGCCGGTCTTGGCGTCGACGACGATGAACCCGGTACGGGCGCCGGTCCCGGGCGCGCCCATGGCGTCGGGGTTCCGTGCGTACGTCGTCACGAGCAGCCGCCGCCCGTCCGGCGACCACGCCAGCCCGCCCGCCGCCGCGCGGAGCGTGATCCAGCGGGTGACCCGGTGCGTCTTCATGTTGACGAGGCCGAGGCGCGTCGTGGGCAGCGGACCGTCGAGCACGGCCGCCTGCCGCAGGCCTGGCGCCACGTCGACCCATCCCCAGGGCACCTTCTGGTACGTGCCGGTGGAGGTGTTGTAGAGGTACCAGGTGCGGGTGAACTTGCGCGGGTCGCCGTGACCGACGTAGTAGGCGGAGACGGCGACCTGACCGGCGGCGACGAGACGCTGGGGCGGCGCGTCGTTCGGATCGGTCCGCAGCGAGGTGTCCGTGGGCCTGGGACGTGCCGTCGTCGGACGCGGTCCGATCTGGACCCCGACCGTCACTCCGGCGACGACGATGAGCGCCATCACCGCCGCGGCGACCAGCACCGCCTTCGTCATCCGCCGCCCGGCGCGGCGCCGGCCCAGCGCCCGGTCGGCGAGCCCGGGTGGCACCCGTGCCTCGGCGGACCACTCGTCGAGGACCTTCCGTACGTAGGTCTCGGTGTTCACTGCCGGACCTCCTTCAAGGTCTCTTCCAGCTCGGGGGCCACGGCACGCAGGCGCGCGAGCGACCGGTGGGTGGTGCTGCGGACGGTGCCGACGCTGCAGTCGAGCAGCCGGGCGACCTCCGCCTCGGGCAGGTCCTCGAAGAACCGGAGCACGAGCATGGCGCGCTGCCGGGGCGTCAGCCGCGCCAGCGCCGCCCGTACGGTCATCTTCAGGTCCACCGCGGACGTGCCGTCCTCGCGCGCCTCGTCGGGAGGCACGGCGACGTTGGTCTCGTGCCGGTGCCACTTGAGCCGCCACCAGCTCACCTGCTGGCGGTAGATCACCTGCCGGACGTATTTCTCCGGGCTGTCGACGGACCGCCAGCGCGCCGCCACCTTGGCGAGCGCCGTCTGCAGCAGGTCCTCGGCGGCGTGCTGGTCACCCCCGGTGAGCAGGAAGGCCATGCGCATCAGCGAAGGCGACCGCGCCTCCACGAACTCACGAAAGTCACGCTCGACCGTCGCGTCCATCGCCACCTCCGGGTCTGTCCCTACATCAGACGCGCGAAGGTGGTCGGGGCTATGTCATCCCCGCGAAAGTGCTCAGCGCTCCTGCGGCCGCGGCCGTACGAGACCCTTGTCGTAGGCGAAGATCACGAGCTGGACGCGGTCGCGGGCCTGGAGCTTGGTCATGATCCGGTGCACGTACGTCTTGGCGGTCGCCGGGCTGAGGTGCAGCGCGCCCGCGATCTCCTCGTTGGTGAGGCCGGCGGCGATCTGCTTGAGCACCTCGCGCTCGCGTTCGCTGAGGATGTCCAGCTCCGGCGTCGGCTCGGCGGGTGCGGGCTGCGCGGCGAACTCCCTGATCACCCGGCCCGTCAGGCCACGGCCCAGCAGACCCTCGCCGGAGGCGACCACCCGGATCGCGTCCAGCAGCTCGTCGGGCGCGGTGTCCTTGAGCAGGAAGCCGGCCGCGCCCGCCCGCAGCGCGCCGAAGATGTAGTCGTCGTGCTCGAACGTGGTGAGGATCAGCACGTGAGCGCCGCGTAGCGCCGGGTCGTCGGTGATGCGGCGGGTCGCCTCGATGCCGTCCATCCCGGGCATCCGGATGTCCATGAGGATGACGTCCGGCGACGTCGCCCGCGCGCCTTCGACGGCCGCCTTGCCGTCGGCGGCCTCGGCGACCACGTGCATGTCCTCGGTCGAGTCGATGAGGAGCTTGAAGCCGGCGCGTACGGTCGTCTGATCGTCGGCCAGCAGGACACGGATCGTCATGGACGGGACTCCTTCAAAGGCAGGCGGGCGTGCACGCGGAAGCCGCCGCCCGGCAGTGCCGTGGTGTTGAGACGCCCGCCGGTGGCGGCGACGCGCTCGCGCATGCCCTGAATACCCAGGCCGTACGAGGCCTGATCACTCATCTCGACCGGCTTGCCGTCATTGGTGACCGCGACGTCGAGGCTGTCCGGGGTGAAGGTGAGCGTCACCGCGACCTTCACGACGTCGCGGGCGTGGCGTTTGACGTTGGTGAGGCTCTCCTGGACGATCCGGTACACGGTGAACCCGACGATCGCCGGCACCGCGCAGCGCCGCCCCGACTCGTGCAGGGTCACTGGCAGACCGGCCGCCCGGCTCTGCTGCACCAGGTCGGGCAGGTCGTCCAGGCCGAGACCGGGACGCTTCAGCGGCTCTGCGGTGCCGCGCAACAGGCTCAGCGTCCTGCGGATCTCTCCCAGAGCCGAGTTGCTGACGCTGTTGATCGTCTCCAGCGCCTCGCGGCCCGCCTTGGGATCCTCCTCGACGAACCGGGCGCTGACCGAGGACGTCACGCTGATCGACATCAGCGCGTGCCCCACGATGTCGTGCAGCTCACGGGCGATGCGCAGGCGCTCCTCGGTGACCCGCCGGCGCGCCTCGTCCTCGCGCTCGCGTTCGGCCCGTTCGGCGCGCTCCTCCGCGCCCAGGACGTACGTGCGCTGGGTCCGCACCCACGCCCCGGCGAGCACGGCCAGCGGGACGGTCGCGAGGGTGCCGAGGTTCTCGTAGTTGTAGGAGGGGATCCGCTCGGAGACCTCCGCGACGACGAACCCGACGACCAGGGTGGCGATCGCCGTGATCAGCGCCCACCCGCGCACGCAGTAACGGCCGACCGCGTAGAGAGCGACGAGGTCGGCGGGAGTCGCGGGATAGCTGCGTCGCAGGAGTACGCCGATGAAACCCGAGACGACGAGACAGACGATGACGGTGGGAATGGGGAAACGCTTTCGCGCCAGCAGTGCCCCTGCGGCCAGCGCGGAGAGAATGAGTGCTGGCACGCTATGCCCACGCCCGTGTAGATAGGGTAGATACACGGCGAAGACCCCGGCCGACAAAAGTACGTCGGCAGGGGTGACCAGCCGTTTGGCCCTCAAGGTCGCCCCTTCGCAGCCACAGTCTGTTCCTTGGTCCGGGCCTGCCTCGCCAAACCTCGGCCCACCACCCAGTGAACCCCACGAACCAGCAAACCCGCAGGTCAACCGTGGTTGTACGGCGAAGTGTCACCCTGGGGTGGACGGCTGCACCCTCGTGGGCTACGTAACGTAGTGGTTGCAGGACCACAGACCAACAAAAAGGCCTGGCGCGTCGCGATGAATTGGGGGATTCAACGGGGGACGCGACGCGAAGGCCGTTCCCAGGGGCCTTGGATCTGTACCCGTCCAGGCCGCAGGAAGGCGAGCGTTCGCGGGTCGGGACTTCTTTGGGGGAAGGAGTCGACCGCCCGCGAACGCTCGCATTCCGTTTTCTAGATCATTTCTTGGTGTGGTCCGGGGAATCCTTGGGATTCCGCTCAGACTTTCGCGAGGACCTCGTACTTGACCGGGATGACCCCCGAGGCGAGGCCGCCCACCGCCTGCATCGCCGCGCTGGACAGGTCCAGGCAGCGCCCGGCGACGAACGGGCCCCGGTCGTTGATCCGCACGATCACCGAACGGTCGTTGTTGCGGTTGGTCACCCGGACCTTCGAGCCGATCGGCAGCGACCGGTGCGCCGCGGTGAGGTCGTCCGGGCCGATCGACTCTCCGCTCGCGGTCCGACCTCCGTCCGTGCCGTAGTAGGACGCGTCGCAGGTGCCGTGCGCGAGGATCTTGGTGTGGCGCTTCTTCTTGGCGGCCGGTGCCGGTGCCGGGGTGTCGCTGGGCTCCGGTGTCGGCGAGGCGATCGGCGTGCGGTCCTGGTCGCGGCTCGCCCGATCGAGCGGCCGCGGCGGGTCGGCCGCGGCGGCGCGGGCCTTCATCTGCGCCGATGAGGAGCCGGCCCCGGTCACCGCGACAGTGATCGCGGCGAGCGCGACCGCGGCGAGCCCGGCGGCGGCGATGAGAGCGGTACGGAGTCTCTTCGGTGTCTCAGTCTGACGATGTCGGCCGGATCTACCCACAAAGGGGTCCTTTGGTCGGGGACAGGACATCGGGTCCCGGCGGCAGAACCGTCAGTCCCCGATCGGCGCGAGCCGTCCAGGCCCCGCGCACAAGTCCCCGACACTAGGGGTCCGAGGGGCATGGTCACGTACAAGGCGCTGGTTTTTGTGCCCCATCTCACGGCGTATTGGCACGCAGCCAGTGATCGTATTACCCGCCGCAGCCACAATGCGGTGAAGTGTCGGCGTGAACCCATTCGGCCGGTTCGGGAGACAGGGGATGACAACTCGCTTCGAGCCGGAAGGCATGAGATGGCCCAAGGAAGTCCCGCATGATGGCGGCCCGTCCGGTCGGTGACCGGGAGTGCGACGACGCGGAGCTGATCGTGGAGTCCCACCGGGACCCGGAGATCTTCGCGACCCTGTACGACCGGTACGCCGCCGACATCCATCGCTACGCGGCTCGCAGAGTGGGCACCGGGCACGCCGACGACATCGTCGCCGAGACGTTCCTGGCCGCGTTCCGCCGGCGCAGCTTCTACGACACGAGCCGCCGGATGGCCCGCCCGTGGCTCTACGGGATCGCCACCAACCTCCTGGCCCGGCACCAGCGCGAGGAGGAACGGATGTACCGGGCACTGCAACGGACCGGTATCGACCCGCTGCCCGAGCCGATGGACAACGCCGTCGTGGCGCGCGTCACCGCCCAGTCGCGACAGCGGGCCCTCGCGGCCGCGCTCGCCGGGCTGGCACCGCGCGACCGCGACGCGCTGCTGCTGCTCGCCTGGGGCGGCCTGAGTTATGAGGAGATCGCCGAGGCCTTGGACGTGCCGGCGGGGACGGTGCGCTCCCGCATCCACCGGGCGCGCAAGAAGACACGCGAGGCACTCGCCGACGCCACCGACCTGATCGAGGAGGGACGATGATGGACGACCTGGAGCTGCTCGCCGAGCTGCGCAGCGAAACCCCGCCGATGACCGCCGAGACCGATCGCCGCGCCCGCGCGCGGCTGCTCACCGCCGCCGAGGCGGAGCGGCGGGGGACGCCGGCTCATACCCGGCGCGGCGTTCTCGGGCGCCGCCGGCTGCTGGGCATCGCCGTCGCCGGAGGACTCGCGGCGGCGGCCGCCGCAGCCGTCACCGTCGTGAACACCGGAGACCGTGCCGGCCACGTGCACCCGGGATCCACGTTGCCGGCGACGCCGGTCGCCAACGTCGCCGAACTGGGTGACCGCGCCGCACACGCCGCTGAAGCCTGGTCGTTCACCGCGCCCACGCCCGGACAGTGGATCTACATCCAGACGCGAAGCGCACCCCTCGCCGACCGCGCCGAGCCGAACGGCCCGGTCGCCACGCACCGGCGGCGCACCACGGCACAGTGGACCCGCGCCGACGGGCTACGGCAGGCGACGATCGAAGCGAGCGGCAAGCTGAGGATCGACAAGCTTCTCCCCGCCGATCCTCGATCTGACTACGCCTATCTCAGCGGCCTGCCCACCGACCCGGACCGGCTGCTCGCCACACTGCGCGCGTCGGCCGACGAACCCCTGGGCTCTCGCGACCTGGCGGTGTTCAGCAACATCGGCGTGTTCATGCGCGACGGGCTCATCCCGCCGAAGGTGCAGGCCGCGATCTTCCAGGTGCTGCCGCGCCTGCAGGGCGTCCAGCTGGTCCGCCAGGCCACCGACGCGGCCGGCCGTGCCGGAGTCGCGTTCGCGGTCGTCGAGGAGGGCTACCTGCGGGACGAGCTCATCCTCGACCCGAAGACCTACCGCTACCTGGGGGAACGGTCGGTCGTGATCAAGGATCACGTCAGCCGTGGCATCGACGGCGAGCTGCGCAGCCGCAAGGGCGAGGTCGTGCAGTGGTCGGCGCAGACCCGCATCGGTGTCGTCGACGGTCCGGGCAAGCAGCCCTGACCGACCGTACGGCCGGGCACCGCGACCCCCACCGGGTCGCGGTGCCCGCGGTCAGTCCTCGGATCCCTGGGCGATGGCCTCGTGGACCTCCTCGCGGCGTACGGCCAGCTCCTGTTCGGCCTTGGCCCGGTCGACCTCTTCGGCGATGTCCTCGTCCTGCTTCATGAGCTGGACCAGGTCGGCCTTGGCGTGGTCGAGCACGCCCATGTCGGCGTAGGCCTGCTTCACCTTGTCGCCCCACAGCCCGATGTCGCGGACGCACGGGACGATGCGGGTGAACAGCAGCGACTGGTAGAGCTGGTAGATCGGCCCGTTGTCGACGAGGTCCATGCACTCCTTGACCGGCATGTCGAGCGTCTCGAAGATCTCCTTGCCCTTGAACCGGTCGCGCATGAGGTAACAGCCCTCGACGACGAACTCCTCGCGCTCGGCGCGCTCCTTGGAGCTCAGCTGCGCGTAGTAGTCCTTGAGCGCCAGCCGTCCGAACGCCACGTGCCGCGCCTCGTCCTGCATGACGTACGCGAGAAGCTGCTTGACGAGCGGGTTGGTGGACATGTCGCGGTAGACGCCGAAGGCGGCGAGCGCCAGGCCCTCGATGAGCACCTGCATGCCGAGGTAGGGCAGGTCCCAGCGGCCGTCGGACAGCGACTCCTCCAGGAGCTTGGCCAGGTCCTGGTTGATCGGGTAGTACATCCCGATCTTGTCCTGGATGAACTTGTTGTACAGCTCGACGTGGCGGGCCTCGTCCATGACCTGGGTCGCGGCGTAGAACTTCGAGTCCATGTCGGGCACCGACTCCACGATGCGCGCGGCGACCGTCAGCGCGCCCTGCTCACCGTGCAGGAACTGGCTGAACAGCCAGGTGCCCTGGTGGCGGCCGAACTCATCGCGCGCCTCCTGCGGCATGCGCTCCCACAGGTCCGAGCCGGCCAGCGGGTTGAGCTCCTCGGGGAAGCCGGCGACGTTGTTCGTGTCGACGGGGATGTCCCAGTCGATGCGCTTCTGGGCGTCCCACTGCTTGTCCTTGCCCTTCTGGTAGAGCGACAGCAGCCGGTCGCGGCCGTCGTCGTACTCCCAGTTGAACCGGGCGGCCCCCGCGACGGGCACCTGCCACGTCGTCTCCGGGATCGGGGTCGTATAGCGATCACGCATCGTCATGGGGGAAACCTCCCGCGAACGCCGGGCTTTACATATCTTCGTAACACGTAAAGTCGGACCCCGCCAGCGTTATGCGTCGAAGAGTTCGGTCAGCCGTTCGGCGCGCGGGGTGAGCGACACCCGGACCTCCCGGCCGTGCCGTTCCCGTCGTACGAGGCCTGCGGCGGCGAGGCGTTCGCAGTGGTACGTGACCGCGCTGGGAGTGAGCCTGGTCAGAGTGGCCAGCTCGCCCATGGTGACCGGCCGGGACACCGCCGTCAGCACCTGCGCGCGGACCGGCCCGAGCAGGAGTTCGAGGGCGTTGCCGCCCTCCTGCGCGGGTTCGCCTCGGAACAGCCGCCCCGCGCCCGGCAGCGGGTAGCCGAGCCACACCGCGTCCGGCCGGTCGAGGCTGCAGATCAGCGCGTCGCCGCCGGAGACCATCGGCACCAGCACCAGCGGGCGTCCGGCCAGGTCGAACCGGGCGGGTTCGGGGTCGCGGATCTTCAGCACGCCGTCCTCGAACCGGCTGCTCGGGTGGATGCCGCCGAGGATCACGTCGAGCCGGCCGCGCATCGCCGCCGCGCCCACGCGTGCGACCTCGCGGTCCAGCAGCGGGCGCGCGTCCCGCCACACCGGCCGCATCGCCGCCCAGACCTGACTCGTCGCGGAGGCGTACGCGCGCAGCCAGTGCCGGGGCTGCCGGGCGACCGTACGCCAGTGCGGGGGCGGCCCGGAGCGGCCGAAGACGCCGTCGAGGTCGGCGAGCAGCTCGTCGGGCGAGAGGTCCCGCAGCCGCTCGATCTGCTCGTCGACCGACGTCTCGAAGATGGGGCTGAGCGGGCTCACGCAGTCGGGCGTGACCGAGTGCCCCGGCGCCACGAGCGGCCACACCGCCTGGGCCTGCGCCGGCGAGACGGCCGAGCGGATGCGCCGCCGCCACGACTCGGGCGCGCCCCGCCGGCGTCCGCCGAGGGCGTCGGTCGTGAGGGCAAGCACGGACAGGTACGGGTCCAGCGACACGCGTACCTTCGCGTCCCCGAGCCTTCCGACATGGAGTTCTGTCGCGTCCGGTCTGGTGACCTGCTGGGTGGATACAGTCATGTTGGCTCCCCCGTCGGTTGGACAGGTGGGACGCGGCCAGATGCCCTGAGGTTCCGCTAGGTCACCATTCTCCCGATCAGCGGCATTCGGTAGGTGCCTTATTCGCCGGTACCGGAGCTGCGGCGCGCCGCGTAGTAGACGGCGGCCATGTCCTCCTCGCCGTGGCCCAGCTCGACGGTGCGGCGGAACTGCTCGCGTACGCCGTCGGCGATCCGCGGGTTCGCCCCGGCGGCGCGGCCGGCCGCCGCGACCAGGCTCGCGTCCTTGGCGGCGCCGCTCGCCGGGAAGGACGCCGGAAACTCCCGCTTGATGATCGCCTCGCCCTTGAGGTGCGCGTACGGCGTGTCCATCAGGCCACCCTCGATCGCCTGAAGGAACAGACGCGGGTCCAGGCCGAACGCCTCCGCGAGCGCCACCGCCTCGCCGACCGCCGAGGTCAGGGCGAGGACCCAGCTGTTGGCGACGAGCTTGAGCCGGGACGCCTCGGTGCCCGCACCGATCCACATCGTGCGGGACCCGATCGCCTCGAAGATGCGGTCGACGCGCTCGTCGCGCGGGCCGGAGGCCAGCACCACCAGGGCGCCGTCCTCGGCGGGCTTGCGGGTGCCGAGCACGGGCGAGTCGACGTACGGCACGTCGCGCGAGCGGGCGAGCTCGGCCAGCCGGTCGGCGGCCTCGGCGCCGACGGTGCTCATCTGCACCCAGACCGCGTCCTCCTCCATCGCGGGCAGCACGCCCGCGATGACCTGCTCGACGGCGTCGCCGTCGTGCAGCATGGTCACGACCACGTCCGCGCCGTCGGCCGCCTCAGCGGCCTCGCCGCACACGTCCGCGCCGGCTTCGGCGAGGGGCTCGGCCTTGGCGCGCGTACGGTTCCAGACCCGTACGCCCAGGCCGGCGCGCAGCAGGTTACGGGCGATGGGCTCGCCCATGATCCCGGTTCCCAGTACGGCAACGGTCAAATTGTCCATGAGATCACTTGTACCCCACCCTGGACCGGCGGCCTCGGTGGGGATGGGCGTCGCGCCGGGGTCTTACGCCGAGAGGCTCTCCGACAGGCGTCCGGCCGTGCGGCGCATGATCGGCACGACGTCGTCGATGACGTTGAGTGGCAGCCGGCCCTGCGGGCCGGAGATCGAGATCGCGGCCAGGGTCGGCGTGCCGGTGAGGGGTACGGCGACGCAGCGCACGCCGATCTCCTGCTCCTCGTCGTCGAGGGCGTAGCCGCGCCGGCGGATCGTGGCCAGCTCCTTCAGCAGCGCCGCCGGGTCGGTGATGGTGTGCGGCGTGTGCGCGGGCAGGCCCGTACGGCCGATGATCTCGCCGGCCACCGCGTCGGAGAGCTGGGCGAGCAGGGCCTTGCCGACACCGGTGCAGTGAGGGTTCACGCGGCGGCCGACCTCGGTGAACATGCGCATCGAGTGCTTGGAGGGCACCTGGGCGACGTAGACCACCTCATCGCCCTCGAGCACCGCCATGTTGGCCGTCTCGCCGACCTCGTCCACGAGCTGTGCCAGCGAGGACTGCGCCCAGGAGCCCAGCAGCCGCTCCGCCGTCTCGCCGAGGTGGATGAGGCGGGGGCCGAGGGCGTACCGCTTGGACGGCTCCTGGCGGACGTATCCCCGGTTGACCAGCGTGCGCATCAGCCGGTAGATGGTCGGCATCGGCAGCCCGGAGGTCTCCGCCAGCTCGGTCAGGGCCAGCCGGCCGCCCGCGTCGGCGAGGTGTTCGAGCAGTTCGAACGCCCGCTCCAGCGAGCGCACGCCGGACGTGGCCCGCGCTCCCGTGTCATCCCCCGCCACCGGCTTCTCCTCTCCCGCTGACGGCATCCTACGAAAGGAACCTTTCATCAGGCGAAACAGCAGGGAGAGCCCCGCAGGTTACAATGCGTGGTGACCCGGCTATAAGACGTAACGACTCGCCTTGCGGGCGCACACGCTGCCCGTCCCCTCCGAGGCCGCCCGGCTCGACCCTGGGGGACGTCCCGCGATGAAGGTGACATCCGGCGCGCTGCTCGCCACGACGATGAGCACGGCCGGCGCGATGATGGGCCCTGCCCTGCTCGATGGCGGCGCCTCGGTCGCGACGCCCACCGTTCACCTCGTGACCTCGATCCAGGCCCTGGGCCCCGCGCCGGACGGCACCCGCTTCGCGGTGTCGGTGCGCCCGGTGGGCGGCACGGCGCACGCGGCGACGCTCGTGCTCAGCACGTTCGCCCCGGCCGCCTGGACGGCCGCGGCGCCGGGCTGCCTGTCCAGCGCCGACCGCACCGCCCTGGCCTGCGACCTGGGCGACCTGAGCCCACAGCGCTCCCGCACGCTGCGCGTCGCCGCCCGGCCCGGACAGGGCGATTCTGCCCAGGTGCCCGTCGTCGCGCAGGCCGGCGCGGCGAACGCTCCCTCGGTCACCGCGTCGCTCGGCGTCACCCACCCCGCCGCGATGCGGGTGGTGCACCCCGCCGCCCTGCGAGCCGCGCGTCCTGCCGCCCCGCAGGTGATGCACCCTGCCGCCCTGCGGGTCACGCACCCTGCCGCCCCGCGGATGGCGCACCGCGTCAGGGAACCCGATCCGTCGCCCTCGTTCGCCACGGACGCTTCCCAGGAGCCGCAGGCGTCGCCGGCCCCGGAGGCGTCCGCGGCCGACGTGTCGCCCGAGCCGTCGCCGTCCTTCTCCGCCGCCCCCTCCGTGCCCGTCTCGCCCGCCGCGCCGGTCTCGCCCGCCGCGCCGGTCTCGCCCGCCGTGCCCGTCTCGCCCGCCGTGCCCGTCTCGCCCGAGGTCCAGGTGCCGTGGTCGGCCGCGGTCGTCTCGCCTCGCCGCGTACGCCCGGCGCGCCCCGCACCCAGACCGGCGCCCCAGTCGGCGCACCCGTCGACCGCTTCCGCCACGCCCTCGTCGGCGGCGCCGCACGCCGACGCGACGCCGGGTGCGGGAGCGGGAGCGGGAGCGGGAGCGGCGGCCATCCCGCACGTTTCGGCGGGTCCGGAGGCTCCCGCGTCGCCTGCCGGGGTCCCGCCGGCGGCGATTCCGCCGGTCGGCGGTCCGGCGCTGCCGCTGCCCACCCTTCCCGCACCGCAGACGGCGACGCCCCGCACCGCGCCACGGCCCTCCCACAACGGCGTCTCCGAACTCGACACGCTCTCCCCGGCCGGAGCGATGCAGGCCGGACGCACGTCCTGGGCGACGCTGGTGGCCATCGCGGTGGTCACCGAGGCCGGGCTGCTCTGGCTCGTCGCGGGGCTGACGGTGATGCGCCGCCGCCGCGTCGGCGCCGTCTCCCGGCGGTCCGGCCGCCGGTCACTCCGGCCACTGCTGTCCCGCATCCGTCCTTGAAATGGCGATTCCCTGTGGCCGCCATGGTCACTAATCTTGCTGAATCGCACGATTCGTAGTCAGGGGAGCCGAACGATGGCTGACACGGGGTTGAACTGCCCGAAATGCTCAGGAAAGTGGGACACACACGACCGCAACGGCGTGGTGATCGAGGAGTGCGGGGGCTGCCAGGGGGTCTTCCTCGACCGTGGTGAGCTCGAGCGTCTCATCGACGCCGAGAGCGAGTACCTCGCCAAGCTCGACCCGGCGAGCGAGGCGGACACGTCGTACCACGGCCGGCACCGCCGCGGCATCATTCACCAGGTCTTCACGCCGGCCGAGTGATCCGTGTGGAGGCGTTCGGCCTCCCACAGGTCACGGTAGGGCCCGGCCACAGCGGCCAGCGCGTCGTGGGGACCGCGCTGAAGGACCCTGCCACGGTCGAGGACCACGACTTCGTCGGCCGCCTTCAGGGGAGCGAGGCGGTGCGTGACGAGGACGACCGTCCGCTCGTCACCGAGCATCTCGGTGACGAGCCGGTCGGCCGTCGGCAGGTCCAGCCCCTCCGCCGGCTCGTCCAGCAGCAGCACCGGCGGATCGGCGAGCAGCGCGCGGGCGAGCAGCAGCCGCTGACGCTGGCCGCCCGAGAGCAGGTCGTTCGCCACGAGAGTGTCCCAGCCGTCCGGCAGTGAGGTGATCCAGCCGAGCAGCCCGGCACGGCGCGCGGCATCCTCCAGCTCGGCGGCGGAGGCGCCGGGCCGCGCGAGCGCGACATTGGCCCGGATCGAGGCGGCGAACACATGCGCGTCCTGCGTCAGCCCGCGCACGGCCGCCCGGACGTCCGCCGCGTCGTAGGCGTCCAGCGGCGCACCGCCGAGCAGCACTGCTCCGCGCGCCCGCGTCTCTCCGGTGAGGACACCGAGCAGCGTGCTCTTCCCCGCCCCACTCGCCCCCACGATCGCCACCTTGCGCCCGAAGGGAACACGCAGGTCAACGCCGTCGAGCGCCACCGCCTCCCCGTACGCGACGCGCACACCGACGAGCTCGACCCCGGGCCGCGCGGGAACCGGTCGACGGCGAGCGCCGCGCCCGGAAAGCGCGGCAGGTTCCGGTGGCGCGGAGGCGAGGAGGGCGGTGACGCGGCGGGCGGCGGGACGCAGCTCGACGAACCGCCGCGCGGCGTCCGCCAGCGGCAGGACGGACTCCACCGCGACGAGCGCGGTCAGCGTGAGCACCGTGACCGCAACGGCGTCCGCGCCCTGGCGCCGGGCGACCCACAGCACGGCGAGCGCGGTCAGGCCCTGTACGGCGGCGCCCAGGGCGTTCACGGTCGCCTCGACCACCGCGGACCGGCGTTCGGCGCGCTCCAGCCGCGCGGCGGCCTCGTCCGCGCGCGCGACGAACCGCTCCGTCGCGCCGAACGCCGCCAGGTCGGTCGCGCCGCGCGCCACGTCCAGCCCGCGTACGGCCAGGTCGGAGCGGGCCGCGGCGACTCTCCGCGCACCCGCGCGGGACGCGAGGCCCGCCACGGCAGGCAGAGCCGCTCCGGCAAGGACGATCCCGGCGGCGAGCACCGCCCCGGCGGCCGGCAGCAGCACGACACTCAGCACGACCGCGGCGAGCCCTACGGCCCAGGAGACCACCGTCGGCAGCAGACAGCGCAGCAGCAGGTCCTGCACGGACTCAACATCGGCGACCATCCGCTGGACGAGGTCCGCGTCCCGCCCACCGGGAGCCGTCTCGTTCAGCGACGGGTCGGCGGAGCGGCGTAGTGCCTCGTACGCGCGTACCCGCAGGTCGGCGAGGACGCGGAGGGCGGCGTCGTGGCCGGTGAGGCGCTCGACGTACCGCAGACCGCCGCGGAACAGGGCGAACGCCCGTACACCCACGATGGCAAGGGCCAGCGCGGACAGCGGCGGCTGCTGCCCGGCCCGTGCGATGAGCCAGGCGGCGCCGGCGGTCAGCCCGAGCGCGGACAGCTCTCCGCCCACGCCGGCGGTCGCCGCCCAGACCAGCGCGGCGAGCCGTCTCCTGCCGATCAGCTGGGCGATCACGCGGCCACCTCGCGTGAGGTCAGGTGGACGACGCGGTCGGCGACCGACAGCAGCGCCGGCCGGTGCGCCACGAGCAGCGCGGTGCGCCCGTCGAGGAGCCGCCGTGCGGCCTCGGCGACGAGTGCCTCGCCGCGCAGGTCGAGCCGGGCCGTGGGTTCGTCCATCACGACGATCGGCGCGTCCATGAGATGGGCGCGGGCGATCGCGATGCGCTGCCGCTGCCCGGCGGACAGCCCGAGCCCGCGTTCGCCCAGCTCAGTGTCGTACCCGTCCGGCAGCGCCGCGACGAACTCGTGCGCGCACGCGGCCTCGGCGGCCCGGCGGACCTCGGCGTCGCTCGCGTCCGGGCGGCCGAGCCGGATGTTGTCGGCGACCGTCCCGGCGAACAGGTGCGGCGCCTGCGGCACGTACGCCACGTGCCGCCGCCACGCGGGCAGGTCGAGTTCGGCGAGGTCGACCCCGTCCACGAGGATCCGGCCGGACTCCAGAGGAGCGAAGCCGAGCACGGCCCGCAGCAGCGTGCTCTTGCCCGCGCCGCTCGGCCCGGTGAGTGCCACGCGCTCTCCGGGTTCCACGGTCAGCGAGAAACCGTCCAGCGCCGGCGCGCGGCCGTCCGCGTAACGCACGACGACGTCCTCCACCGCGATCCGCCCCGGCCGGACCCGTACGGCACCCGGTGAAGGGCCGTCCTCGGCGAGTGCCGCCTCGACCTGGCCGAGCACCGCGCGTCCCTCGGCGGCGGCGTGGAAACGGGTGCCGAGCGACCGCAGCGGCAGGTACGCCTCGGGCGCGAGCAGCAGCACGAGCAACGCCGTCCGCAGGTCCAGCGAACCGTCGAGGAGACGCAGCCCGGCGGGCACCGCGACGAGCGCGACCGACAGCGTGGCGGCGGTCTCCAGCACGAACGAGGACAGGAACGCGATCCGCAGCGTCCGCAGGGTCGCCCTCCGGTGGCCGTCGGCCATCGCGCGCACCACCTCGGCCTGCGCCCGGTCCCTGCCGTACGCGCGCAGGGTCCCCAGTCCGGTCACGACGTCGAGGAAGTGCCCGCCGAGCCGGTGGAGCAGGCCCCACTGCCGTTCGGTCGCCTGCCGCGTGTGCAGGCCGACGAGCGCCCCGAAGACCGGGATCAGCGGCAGCGTCACCGCCACGATCAGCGCCGACGCCGGGTCCGCGACCACCAGCCGTAGGAGCACGGCGACGGGCACCACCGCGGCGGCGTACCGCTGGGGCAGGTAGCCGGCGTAGTACGGGTCCAGGGCGTCCAGGCCACGGCCCAGCAGCGTGACGTCGGCGCCCCACGACAGGAGCCGCCCGCGCAGCGCACGTTTGCGCCGCGCGGCGGTCCACCCGCACACCGTGCCCTGGCCGAGCGTGAGCGCGGCACGTCCGGCGACGACCGCGGCGAGCGGCAGCAGCAGGGCGCTCCCGGCCAGGACCCGGGACAGCAGGTCGGCCTGGGCCACCACGAGGAGGCCCTGGGCGAGCGCGAGCAGCACGTACGTCAAAGGTACGAGGGCCCGTCGACCCGGCCGCGGAACGTCCACCACACCCACGCCTGCGCGGCGACCAGCAGGGGAAGCATGACCCCCGCCACGGTCGCGGTCAGCCCGGCGCCTTCGGCGACGGTGGCGTCCGGCAGGTTCACCGCCGCGAGCAGCGGCACGACGACGATGGCGAGCCCGGAGGACACCAGCGCCGCGCCGTACCGCCCGGCCCCCAGCGCGGCCCACGCCAGCACCAGCAGCAGGGCGAGCCCGGCCGCGTACGGCGCGGTACGTCCGAGGTGGTCGGCCCCGGCGCCGAGCGCGCAGGGCACCCCGGCCACCAGCGCGGCCGGCGCGATGCGGCGGGCGAGCGGCGTGCGGGTGCCGAGCCGCAGCGCCGCGAAGACCGCCCCGTGCAGCGCGAACAGTCCGCACGACGTCACCGCGAACAGCGGTGCCCCGCCGCCCATGAGCAGCCCGACCGCGACGCCCCACGACGCCGCGACCGCCCAGCTTCCCGCCACGGTCGCCCCGTCCCAGAACGCGCGCCAGGCCGCGCCGTCGTCCCGGCCGCGCAGCCACAGGCCCATGTCGCGGACGATCCAGCCCGCGACCAGCACGACGAGCGCTCCCCAGACCCGGCCGAACACCTCGGCCTCCAGGCCCGGGAAGAGCGCGGTCAGCAGGCCGCCCGTGGCGACCAGCCACACCTCGTTGCCGAGGAAGAACGGCGCGATCGCCGCGAGCGTCAGCCGCCGGTCGCGGCCGAGGAAGGGCAGCAGCATGCCGACGCCGATGTCGGCGCCGCCCAGCACGAAGTAGCCGATGCCGAAGAAGCCGAGCAGCGCGTACGCGAAGGTGTCCACGGAAAACAGCTCCGGAGTCTCAGAAGGAGGGAACGGGCTCGAGGCCCTCGGCCGGCGCGGGGGCGCCCAGCGTGACCGCGTCGGGTCCGCGCCGGGCGAACCGCCGCAGCAGGACGATGTTCACGACCGCCAGGACGGCGAACAGCGCGCTGACGCCGACCGTCGTGGCCAGCATCGCGCCGTGCCCCATCGGCCGTACGGCGTCCTCGGTGCGCAGCACTCCCCGGATCAGCCACGGCTGCCGGGCACCCTCGCGGTAGATCCAGCCGGCCATCATCGCGACGTACGGCACCGGGAGGGTCATCATCACCGCGCGCAGGAACGCCCGCCCGCGCAGCAGCCACCCGGTGAACGGCAGCTTGACCAGCGCCGCGACCGCGACCCAGAACATCCACAGCCAGGCCGTCATCATCAGTTCGCTGGCGATCCCGCTGAGCACGGACTTGTCCTCCGACCCCGGCACGATGGAGAACTGCAGGCCCCCGAACACGGCCGACGGCACCACGGCGACGACGGCGGAGACGAGCCCGATCCGCAGCGAGCGCCGGAAGAACTCCGGGTCCACCGGCGCGCCGAGACCGGCGCGCCGCAGGTGCCAGGCGCTGACCCCGGCCATGAAGAACCCGGCGACCAGGAATGCCCCGGCGGTGATGTGCGCGAGCGGCAGCAGCGCGGCCGGATTGGTGAACAGGTCGGCCGCGCTGTCGACGCGCAGCTCGCCGCCCACGCGGAGGAAGCCGACGGGATGCCGCAGGAAGCCGTTCGCGACCAGGATGAAGTATGCGGAGATGTACGCGGTGAGCGTCACGCCCCAGAACACCGCGAGGTGCGCGTAGCGGTTCAGCCGGTCCCAGCCGAAGATCCACAGGCCGAGGAACGTGGCCTCGACGAAGAACGCGACGAGCGTCTCCAGCGCGAGCGGCGCTCCGAACACGTCCTGCGCGTGATCGGTCAGACCCGGCCAGTTCAGCCCGAACTGGAACTCCATGAGCAGCCCGGTCACGATCCCGACCGCGTAGTTGATCACATAGAGCTGGCCCCAGTAGCGCACCATCCGCAGCCGCACCGTGTCGCCCGTGACGACCGCCCGCGTCTGCATGATCGCGACGAGCGCGGCGAGCCCGAGCGTCAGCGAGACGAACAGGAAGTGCGTGCCCGCCGTGATCGCGAACAGCAGCCGGGCGAGCGACAGTGTGCTCAACGGAAGCCCTCCAGGTCGTGTGCGGCCAGCCGATACCGGCCGGTCTCACTCAACCGGAGGAAACCTCGCGAACGCGTCCGGCTACGCGCTACATGGCGCGTACATCCGGAGATGCAGGGGAGTTGGCGGCGTACATCGCGGAATGTACGGGCCGCTCAGCCCGCCCGGCTGGACCATATGACGCGCGATATTCGGCGCCGACGCGTTTGACACGGCATCCCGGCACCTCGGCCGGTCTCGCACCATCGCCGCCGGAAACACCGCACCGGTCATCCTCGCCACGGCCGTGCCGGCCGGCACGCAGTACAACTTGATCTGCAACGGCACGGCACAAAGCCGGCAGGTGCTGAACGGCACGATCACCGAGACCTCCCGAGTGGCCCTCGGCCTCCGGCCGGTGCGCTGATCATTCCGTGCGTAGGCGGCCGGGGGAGACCGCGCGCCCGAGCCGTCTCCGCGACGCCCTGGTGGTGAGTGTCGCAGCCAGCAGGCCGAGGGCGGTCATGAGGACGGCATTGGTGACCGGCCACAACGCCCAGGTGTCGTTGTACAGTGCCCCGGTATCGGCCAGGCCGACAAAGCCGATCAGCGCCGCGATGCAGCAGGGCAGGACCGCGGCGATGATCCCCTGCCGCGCGAGAACACGGCGCAGCCGGCCGTCGGCGACGCCGGTGGCTCGCAAATTGGCCAGCACCGGGCCATGCTCCATGAGGTACTCGGCCTGGTGCACGAGCAGGGCAGCGGCCGCCGCGGCCATCGCCACAAGCAGCGCCAGGTTGACGAGGGTGAAGCTGGTGAGCCAGAACGGATCGAGCGTGTGCCGTTGGTCCATGATCCCCGCTTCGATCCACCCGGTGCCGCTGCCGATGGCCACGGCCAGGCTGAGGACGGCCATCGTGCGGCCCCAGGGGCGGGCGTCGGCTTCCAGGGCGCGGGCCGCGAGCAGGGTTTCCGCCGAACGTGCTCGGCGCCCGGCGATTCGGGCGGACGCCCAGACCAGCCGGCTCGTGGAGAGCATCAGCCCGACGGGGATCAATCCGGCGCAGAGTATGAGGGAGTACGGGCCGTACGGGACCGGAACACCGACGAAGCGGGCGACCATGGGCACGCAGCCCAGTACGGGGACCAGGAGTACATACGGGCCGGGTGGCCGCCGGGTGGCGCGGCGGGTCACGCCGAGCGGGCTGGTGATGACGTGGCGCCCGGCGAGCAGGCCGGAGACGGTGGCGACGGTGATGACCAGAGCCATCGCGGCCAGGCCCAGGGCAGGAGGCACCCCGGAGGCCGTCGTCGGCAGGTGGAGCAGCAGCCCGCGGATCGACCACTGCAGCAGGACGTAGGCGATGGCGCCGCACACCGTGCCGAGCGCGGCGGAGCGGGTCGTCTGCAACACGCCGAGCAGCCTCACCTCCGCCGGTGTCGCCCCGGCAAGGCGCAGTGCGGCGAGCCGTCGCTCCCGGTCCGCGGACGCCAGCCGCCCCGTCTGGTAGAGGAAGGCGGCGATCGGAAGCATCATCAGGCCGAGCGCGAAGGCGGTGCCGGGACGCGTGCCACGGTTGGCGATGGGGCCCAGCCGGTCGTCGAGTTGCCCGTGCAGGGCGAGCACGTTGGCCGCTCCGAACAGGAACCAGGTGGCCAGCGCCGCCCCGGCGGCGATGAGTCGGGCGCGGGCGCGCTCGGCACGTGACCCGCCGCGTCCCAGCATTCCCGCGACTCGCAGAAAGGTCATCACGCGACCACCCCGGCAGCGGCCCCGTCGCGTACCACGATCTCCCGGTCCGCATGTGCGGCGACCTGGTTGTCGTGGGTGACGATGACGACCGTGGAGCCGTTCACCCGGGCGGCTGCCAGCAGCAGGCCCAGCACCTTTTCGCCGGCGACGGAGTCCAGCGCCCCGGTCGGCTCGTCGGCGAAGACCACCTTCGGGCCGGTGACCAGGGCGCGAGCCACCGCGACACGCTGGAGCTGCCCCCCGGACAGCTCCCCGGGCCGCGCGTCCGCAACGTCGAGCGAGTCCATCTGCTCCAGCCAGGCACGGGCCACCGCCGCGGACTTTTCACGGCCGTCACCGTTGAACAGCAGCGGCAGCGCGACGTTCTCCGCTGCGGTCAGCTCGGGGACGAGCCTGCCGAACTGGAACACGATGCCGAACGCCTCACGGCGCAGCCGGGTACGCGCCGCCTCGTCGAGCGTGTCGATCCGTCGCCCGTCATAGTGGACCTCGCCTGTCTCGGGGCACATGATCCCGCTGAGGCAGTGCAGCAGCGTCGACTTGCCCGAGCCGCTCGGTCCGGTGATCGCGACGACCTCGCCGGACCGGATCGCGACGGACACGCCGCGCAACGCGTGCGTACGACCGAATGATTTCTCGATGTGGCGGGCTTCCAGCAAAGTCATGGGCGGATCTCCTTGGTGAGTTCGCCGATGCGCTGCCGGGCCGTCTCCAGCCAGCGCAGGTCGGCGTCGAGGTGATGCAGGGCGTAGTCGGTGGCGAGGAGTTCACCCGCCGAGATCCCGGCGGTGTTCTTCCGCGCGGTCAGCTCGCGCATCCGGTCGAGGTGGGCGGCACGCTGCCGCAGCAGGTATCCGTCCGCCGCGCTCTCGGCGATCAGCGCCAGGACGATCCGCGTGAACAGAGCGCTGGAGACATAGGGCGCGGGCGGTTCGATCTCGGCCAGCCAGCGGCGCACCTCGTCCGTACCGGCGCTGGTGATCTCGTAGACGACGCGTTCGGGTCCGCCCTCCTTCGCGGTGCCGCTCACGGCGACCTTTCCGTCGCGCTCAAGGCGCTGCAGGGTGGCGTACACCTGCCCGTACGCGATCGGCTTCACTCCGGGAAACCGATCATCGTGCTCGCGTTTGAGCTCGTAGCCATGTTTGGGCCGCTCGGTAAGCAGGCCGAGTAGGACATGCCCGATAGACATGTGAGCAACTATACATTCAATGAATAGTTGGTCAGGCGAGATCGCCCTCTCCTCCCGAACGACAGGGGTGAGGCCGGGGCGCTCAGCCGAGCCAGCCGGGCCGTACCATCCCCGACTCGTAGGCGAGAACGACGAGCTGGGCGCGGTCGCGGGCGCCGAGTTTGGTCAGTACGCGGCTGACGTGTGTCTTCGCCGTGGCCGGGCTGACCACGAGGCGGGCGGCGATCTCATCGTTGGACAGGCCGCCGGCGACCAGTGTCATGACCTCGCGCTCGCGTTCGGTGAGCTGTTCGAGATCGCGCGAGGGCGGCGGAAGCTTGATGCGGGTGGCGAACTCGGCGATGAGGCGCCGGGTCACCGAGGGGGCGAGCAGCGCGTCGCCGCGCGCCGTGACGCGCACTCCGTGGATCAGTTCGACCGGGTCGGTGTCCTTGACGAGGAAGCCGCTGGCCCCGACCTTGAGTGCGGTGTAGACGTAGTCGTCCAGGTCGAAGGTGGTCAGGATCACGACCCGCACGTCGGACAGCCGCGCGTCCGCGGCGATCCGCCGCGTGGCCTCCAGCCCGTCGAGCACCGGCATCCGGACGTCCATGAGGACGACGTCGGGCCGTACCCGCTCGGCGAGCCGCACCGCCTCCGCGCCGTCACCCGCCTCGGCGACCACGGTGATGTCGTCCTCGCCGTCGAGGATCGAGCGGAAGCCGGCCCGTACGAGCTTCTGGTCGTCGGCCAGCATGACCCGGATCGGGGAGCCCATGTCGGTCATGATCACATCGTCTCGGTCAGGGGAAGCGAGGCGCGTACGAGAAAGCCGCCGCCGGGGCGCGGACCCGCGGCCAGCGTGCCGCCCAGCGTAGCCGCCCGCTCCCGCATGCCCCGGATCCCGTTGCCCTCGGCCTCGTCGGCGCCCGTGCCGTCGTCGCAGACCTCGACCACCACCTGGTCGGGCCGGTAGCGCACGAGCACGGTCGCGGTCGCCTCGCCCGCGTGCCGCACGGCGTTGGTGAGGGCCTCCTGCACGATGCGGTAGGCCGCCAGGTCGACCGGTGCGGGCAGGTCTCGCCGGTCGCCGGAGACGACGAGCCGCACCGACAGCCCGGCGTCCTCGGTCTGGGAGATCAGGTCGTCGATCCGGCCGAGCGAGGGCGCGGGGCTGAGCGGCTGCGCCTCGTCGACCTGCCGCAGCACGCCGAGCGTGGTGCGCAGCTCCCGCAGCGTCTGCTTGCTGGCGTCCTTGATCGCGCCCAGGGCGTCGTACGCCTGTTCGGGGTCGCGGCGGTGGAGGGCCGCGCTGGCCTGCACGTTGATCAGCGAGATCTGGTGGGCGAGCACGTCGTGCACCTCGCGGGCGATGCGCAGCCGCTCCTCGGTGGCGCGCCGCCGGAACTCCTCCTCGCGCGTGCGCTCCGCCTCGTCCTTGCGCTGCCGGGCCTCGATGAGGTACGCGCGGTGGTAGCGGAACACCTCGCCCGCGCACAGCACCACGAGCACCCAGGCCAGCACACTCACGAACCGCCCGATGTGGGGCGGGCCGAAGGCGAACTCCGCCGAGCCGAACACCGCCAGCCCGGCGGCCGTACCCAGGTAGCCGGCGAGCCGGTGCCCTTCCGCCACCGCGAGGAACGACGCGACCGCGAACGTGAGCATCTCCGGCCCGTCGGGGAACGGCCCGATGTAATAGAAGGCCGTCGAGAGACCCGCCAGGCTGACGGCGAACAGGGGGAACCGGCGCCGTACGGTGAGCGCGGCGACCCCCAGGACGACCATCGCGTACGCCTTGATGTCACCGGTGTGGAAGCCGTGCGTGTAGAAGACGGTGCCGGCCAGCACCACCGCTCCGACGACCGCCGCGAGCACCAGATCACTGCGACGTACGAACCTGTCCACGCCGAAAAGGTACGCGACCGGGACGACGGCTCCGAGGCGAGTGGCCGGACAATTGCGTATTTGCGCAGGTCATCCGGGTATTACTGGATGAGGGGACCGATAACCGAGGACGGTCGAGCGGCCGTCGGATCTGGAGATCGGTATGGCTGCTAGACCGCTCAACGAGGCGGCCCGGGGGCTCGACGAACGGTTCGGCCTGGCCGGATTTTTGAAGAAAGCGGCGAAGAAGGTCTTTCCCGACCACTGGAGCTTCCTGCTGGGCGAGGCCGCGATGTACTCCTTCGTGATCATCGTCGTGACCGGGATCTTCCTGACGCTCTTCTTCAAGCCCAGCATGACCGAGGTCGTCTACAACGGTTCGTACGTGCCGCTCCGCGGCGTCCGGATGAGCGAGGCGTACGAGTCGACGCTGCAGATCAGTTTCGACGTGCGCGGCGGTCTCCTCGTACGACAGCTCCACCACTGGGGGACGATCGTGTTCCTGAGCGCGATCATCGCCCACATGCTGCGGAACTTCTTCACCGGAGCCTTCCGCAAGCCGCGCGAGCTGAACTGGGTGATCGGCGTCATCCTGTTCCTGCTGGTCATGATCAACGGCCTGTTCGGCTACTCGCTCCCGGACGACCTGCTGTCCGGCACCGGCCTGCGGATCCTCGAGGGCGTGCTGCTGGCGATCCCGATCGTCGGGACCTACCTGACGCTGTTCCTGTTCGACGGGACGTTCCCCGGCGACGCGATCATCCCGCGGCTGTTCACGGTCCACATTCTGCTGATCCCGCTCATCCTGCTCGCCCTGATCCCGTTGCACGCCGTCGTCCTCACCTGGCGGCAGACCCACACCCAGTTCCCCGCCAGGGGCCGTACGAACCGCGTCGTGGAGGGCAAGCCGTTCTGGCCGTCGTTCATCATCAAGACGCTGGCGTACCAGCTGTGGGTGTTCTTCGTGATCGCGCTGCTCTCGGTGGCCTTCCAGGTCAACCCGATCTGGCTGTTCGGCCCGTACAACCCGGGCGCCATCAGCGCCGGCTCACAGCCCGACTGGTACATGGGCTGGCTCGAGGGGTCGCTGCGGCTCATGCCGAGGTGGGAGATCGACGCCTTCGGCCACACGGTGCCGATGAACGTCCTGATCCCCGCGCTGTTCATCCCGGGACTGCTGTTCACGGCGCTCGCGGTGTACCCGTTCCTCGAACGCTGGGCGCTCGGCGACTACGAGATCCACCACCTGCTCGACCGCCCGCGCGACATGCCCGTGCGTACGGGCATCGGCATGGCGGGCGTGACGTTCTACGGCCTGCTGTGGATGGCCGGCGCCAACGACATCATCGCCAAGACGTTCTACATCCCGCTGTACGGTACGACGTGGTTCTTCCGGGTCGGGGTGTTCGTCGGGCCCGTCCTCGCGTTCGTGATCTCCCGCCGGATCGCGCTGGGCCTCCAGCGCCGCGAGGTCGCGATGCTGCGGCACGGCGTCGAGTCCGGCAAGATCTTCCGCCGGCCCTCCGGCGAGTACGAGGAGCCCGACCATCCGCTCGACCCGGAGGCGGAGGCGGTCATCCGCGGCCGCCGCGTGCCCCGCAGGCTGCCCGAACCCCGACCGGACCAGGCCGGTGTCGAGCCGAAGGAGGCCCGCCGCCCGTCGGCCCGGCTCCGCCGCCGCCTCAACCGCCTCTACACCGAGGACGTCGTCCCGCTGCCGAACGGCGAACACGAGGAACGCCCGGCCATCGAAGCGGAGAGACCGCCGCCCCACTGACGGTTTCATCGGGCGGTTCTTTTTCATCGGGCGGTTCTATCGGAACCGCCACAGCCGGATCGTCTTGTCGTCGCCGCAACTGGCCAGCGTGTAGTCGGGACTGAACGCCACACCCTCGACGTAACCGGTATGCCCGGTGAGGGTGGCGATGGCGCGTCGGCCGGTCACCTCCCACACCCGTACGGTCCTGTCCGTGCCGCCGGTGGCGAGGAAGCCACCATTGCGGCTGAACGCCACGGACGACAGCGCGCCGGTGTGCCCGCTGAGTGTGGCGATGATGCGTCGGCGTCCGACATCCCACAGGCGTGCGGTCCGGTCGCCGTTGCCGGTGGCGAGGATTCCGCCGTCGGGACTGAACGCCACGGCGTTGACACTGGCGCCGTGGCCACTGAGCGCGGCGACGCGGCGCCGCTTGGCCGGGTCCCACAGCCAGACCCGGTTGGAGCCGTTGGTGGCGAGCGTCTTGCCGTCCGGACCGAACGCCGCGGCATCGACGACGGGGGTGTGCCCGGTGAGGGTGGCGACGTGGCGGCGCTCGACCGGGTCCCACAGCCGGATGGTGCCGTCGCCGCCTCCGCTGGCCAGCGTCTTGCCGTCGGGGCTGAACGCGACAGCGCCGACCGCGGAGGTGTGCCCTTCGAGCGTGGCCGTGAGGCGGCCCGTGGAGGTGTTCCACAACTCGACCGTGTGTGACTCGGTGCCGGCGGCCAGGATCCTGCCGTCCGGGCTGAAGGCCACCGACGTGACGGCGCCGTTGAACGCCAGGGTGGCGACGGCGCTCTGGGTGGCGACGTTCCAGATGCGGATCCCGTCGTGCCCACCGCTGACCAGGAACCTCCCATCGGGACCGAAGTCCACCCCACGGACCTCGGCGCTGTGCCCGCGAAGAACGGCGGCGAGTTCGAGATGGGAGGCCGTCGCGTGCCGCGCGTGGAACCGATAGTAGAGGCCGGCCGGCACGGTCACGGCGGCGAGCGCACCGACGCCCGTCAGCAGGACCGCACGGCGGGTCATCGGGTGCCGATCGGCCGTGTCTCCCGGCGCCATCACCCCCGATGCGGGAGCGGCGTCTCGCGGTGCCATCACCCCGGGCGCGGCGTCGGGCTCGGGGCCGGCAGTGGGGGGCTCGGGGGTGGCGGTGGGCAGCGGGGTGGCGGCGACCGCTGCCGTCACGGTCGGTTCGGGGTCGGCCCCGCCCGTTGCGATGACGGTCGGCTCGTAGGTGGGGTCGGACGGTACAGCCGCGAATGGGACGTCGGCTGGGATTTCGTCCTTCGGTGGACCGGCGAGGGCGGGCAGTACGTCATTGGCGGTCGGGCGCTGCTCGGGATCCTTGGCGAGTGCCGCCGCGATGAGATCGCGCAGGGGCGTGGGGACGCCGGACAGATCGGGTTCGTCGGTGAGGATGCGGTGCATGACCGCGGGCACGCTGTCACCGCCGAACGCCGGCCTGCCGACGGCGGCGTAAACGAGCGTGACGGCCCAGGAGAACATGTCCGAGGCCGGACCGATCCGGCCGCCGGCGATCTGTTCGGGAGACATGTAGGCGGGCGTGCCGATCAGGCCGGTCGACTGGGTGGTGACGTGGTCGAGGGCACGGGCGATGCCGAAGTCGATGACGCGCGGCCCGTCCGGCCCCATGAGAACGTTGCTGGGCTTGACGTCGCGATGGACGATCCCGGCCCCGTGGATCGCCGCGAGCGCGGCGGCCGTATTGACCGCCAGCCGCTCCAGCGCCCCGACCTCCCGGGGACCGTCGCGAGCGACCAGCTCTCTGAGCGATTCGCCGGGAACGTACTCACTGACGATGTACGGCTGGGCGCCGTTGATGGCCACTTCCAGCACGCGAGCGGTACAGAACCGGGCGACCCGGCGCGTGGCATCGACCTCTCGTACGAACCGCCGTAAGGCCCGGTCGTCCCCGGCGAACCTGGCGTGCAACACCTTGACCGCCACACGATCGCCGTCGGCGTTCTCCCCGAGGTAGACGGCACCCTGGCCACCTTCACCAAGAAACCCGGTCAGATCGTACGACCCGATCGTCTCCGGATCTCCTGGTCGCAATGGCAACGGATCCGGCATCCCCACCTCCCCGCACATCGTGCCACCGATCAGTGCGGGACGTCAGGCGTCAGGCGTCAGAGGAGCGCGGCGTCGATGGCGCGGTGGAAGGTCGGGAAGGCGTAGATCATCTGCCGGAGGCGCTCGACCGGCACCTCGCCGTGGACCGCGACCGCGAGCGCGCCGAGGATCTCGCCGCCCATCGGCCCGGCCGAGGTGGCGCCGACGAGCCGGCCCTCGGCCTCGACCAGCTTGAGGAAGCCCTCGGCCCGGTGCAGCCAGCCGCGGGTGTTGTTCGCCAGGTCGGTGCTGTGGACGCGGACGTCGGAGTGGCGTTCCCGCGCCTGGCTCTCGGTGAGCCCGACCGCGCCGATCTCCGGGTCGGTGAACGTGACGCGCGGCAGCGCCCGGTAGTCGGCTCCCGGTCCGTCCTCGCCGAGGATGTCACGCGCGGCGATCCGGGCCTGGTAGTCCGCGACGTGCGTGAACGCGCCCTTGCCGGTCAGGTCGCCGACCGCCCACACACCGTCGGCCGCCCGCATCCGGTCGTCAACGTCGATGAACCGCGCGCCCTCGTCCAGCCCGACCGCCCCGAGCCCGAGCCCGGCGAAGTTCGTACGACGGCCGACGGCGACCAGGAGCCGCTCGGCACGCAGGTCATCGTTGATCACGAACCCGTCGCCGTCGTGCCGTACGCGCTCGGCCTTGGCGCCCACGCGCACGTCGATACCGTCGTTCGCGAAGGTCGTACGGAGCAGCTCGCTGGACTCCGGCTCCTCCGGCCCGAGCAGCCGCGGCCCGGCCTCCAGCACCGTCACCCGGCTGCCGAACCGCGCGAACACCTGCGCCAGCTCGCACCCGATCGCGCCACCACCCAGGACGATGAGCGACGCGGGCAGCTTCTCCGCCTCGATCGCCTCCCGGTTCGTCCAGTACGGGGTGCCCTCCAGCCCGTCGATGGGCGGGACCGCCGGCACCGTACCGGTCGCGATCACCACACCCCGCCGGGCGCGGAAGACATCGTCCCCGACCGTGACCTCCTTGGGGCCGGTGATCCTCCCGGCCCCACGGACGAGCCGGCCGCCCTTGCCGGTGAAGCGCTCGGCGGCGGCACTGTCGTCCCAGGCGGCGGTGACCTCCCGCACGCGGCCCGCGACCGGCGCCCAGCTCGCCTCGATGTCCGCCGATCCGGCGAACCGCGGCAGGCGGCGCCCCTCGGCCAGCACGTCACCGGCCCGCACCATGGCCTTGCTCGGGATGCAGCCCCAGTAGGGGCATTCGCCGCCGACCAGGTTGTTCTCGACCCCGACCACGCTCAGCCCGGCCGCCGCCAGACTCCCCGCGACCGCTTCCCCACCCGGACCCATCCCGATGACTACGACGTCGACGTCCATGATCCCTGTCTTCGTTAGTCCGCCTGCCCGATGGCGCGCTCGTACAGCTTCCGTACGTCGTCGTCGAAGTAGGCGCTGTAGGAGACGGCGTCCTCGTCACCGCCGAGCTGGTACCCGCCGATCACTCCGACGACCTCGCCCCGCTTTGTCTTCGGATCGTAGTGGGTCAACCAGGGACTGCCGCTGGTGCCGGGCGCGTACCCGTTGCAGGCGAAGCGCATCTGGTACTTCATCTTCTTGGTGGTGCGATTGATGCAGGTGACGGGCTTGTCGGAGCTCTTGGGGTAGCCGGTGACCCGGACGAGGTTGGTGAACCCTTGGTTGATCCCGAGCAGGTTGGCCCCGAGGACGTCGGCGATGTTCTTGCCGTTGAGCGGTTCGAGCACGGCGAACCCGACGTCGAGGTCGGGATCGGACCCCTTGGCCCACCGATCGTCGACGAACTGCGTCTTGACCTTCCAGATCCCGTACGGCGCGTTCCCGTTGCGGTAGCCGGGGACGAAGACGAGGTCACTGAGGTAACCCCCGCCCGCTCCGGCGTGCACACAGTGAGCGGCCGTGATGATGAGATTACGGGCAGGACTGTCGACGGCGCTGGCCGTACAGAAGTGATCACCCTTGGTGTCGTGAGAGAAGAGCGCCCCGACGCGCTTCCCGAAGCTGGCCGGCTCGGCGGTCGGCGTCCCGGTGGGCGGGTGAGCACGGAGAAACCGCTCCCGACTCCAGGTGCTCATGCTGCTCACGGGCCGCGGCATGCCGGAGCCGGCACATCCGCCGCACAGCGCCACGAGCAACCCAACCGCCACCAGAACCCTGCGCATCACCACCCCTCAGCGGGTTCTTCCCGTGAGAAATAACTCGGCAAACTACGGATTGCCTGAGTGTTGACCTTGCTCGCCGCAGCAGGTGCTCGCTCGATCCGAAGCTACTCCAGAGACGGCGAGGTACCGATGACTGCGTTGCTGTCACGGCCCACCTCGCTGCCGTGGGAGGCTCACCGCAGACGTACGTCTGGGGTGCCGGCGCGCCGCGCTGCAGGGCGAGCACTGACAAGATCACCCCTCGTAACCCAAGAGGGCTGAATCCATCCCCTCCGGGGGTCTCCCGGTCAGGGCGCGTTTGGATTGTGACCGGCCCTCCCTGTTCGTCTTCCTCGATAGGGTGACCACGTGTCGCAAGTGCTTCCGCCCCTGCTCACCGAGGCGGCGGCACTCTCCGTCGCCGGGACCGGGCTCCACCGGTACGAGATGGGCCCGGCCCTGATCGGGGCGGGGGTGGGCGCGACCGTTGTCATCGTCGCGTCCGGAGACAACCCCGGAGTCAGCGGCGTCCAGGACTCCACCAAGGTGCTCCTGCGCGGGGACAGGATTCCGGACCTCCACTCACGGTTCGAATTCCGGGGCTCACCTCCAATCCACGTTTTCGCCCGCCTGGGCTCGGGGTGCCTCCCCTTGGGCACCGCGCTGTGCAGGGGACGGCCGTCGGAACCGGGCAGTTTTGATCGCGCCGAATTGGTGCTCGACCAGCCGCTGACCCGAGAGATGCTGGACGCGGTCCGACCGGTCCCGGTCCCCGGGCCGGTGCCGGCGGTGGACTGGGTCGACCACGTGGAAACGGATCCGATCAAGGCCCTGGAGTCGTTCGTGCTCGGCTGGTTTCCTGCCGAGGAGACTGAGCCGGCTGAGGGAGAGAGCACGGCGAACGAGCTGAACAACCTGCCCGAGGCGTTGGCCGCCTTCCATCGCCTGGCCCGCATCCGTCCGGCAATTCACAGATTCCACGATCCCGTACTGAAGCACCCTGAACGCGCTTCTGGACCGCTCGGCGAGCGGCTGGTCTTCGCCCTGTGGAACGAGGCCGGAATGGATTGGTCCATCCCGTGGCCACTGGAGGAATCAGGCGAAACCGACCCCCGCGTGTGGCTCACTGAAGATCCCTATGCTGCGACCCCAGAGACGATCTTGGAAGAGGAACCGCTGAGCCGCTTCCTCCTGCAGTTCACCCTCTACGAAGCCATGAATGCCGCCCCCTACCACGCATGGACCTACTGCATGCCGCCCGCGCGTCTTGACGCGTTGTGGAGCATGCTGCGTCCTGTACCTCTGAGTCCTTTCCTACCGACCTTCACCGCCGAAAGGTTCTTCGTGGCCCCGGGATTGCTCACGCAGGTCAGCAGCTCTCAGAACGAGGCGGTTGTGAGCTTCGGCGCGCTTCACCGCGGGATCCTGACACCGCTGCTCGAACACGGGTTCCGCTGGTCCCGCTTCGACGGATGAGGCAATGAGGCCCGGCCATCGCCGATCTCGCGTGACACGCGGCCCGCAGCGAAAGAGCGTTAAGCACCGGGCGCACACGCCGCACAGCCACGGTCGTCAATCGGACATGCGGGAGGCTCGCTGTGGCTGCGATCGGCACGTCCTCGCTCGGTAGGTCAGCCGACCGTGACCTTGGCGTACCGGAAGACGTCAGCGGGAAGCTCGTTGGCCAACTTCCAGCGAATACGCATGGGGCGTACACCCTCGTGGTCTTGGTAGTGCATCGGGCCGGCGTAGGTGTATGGCATCTCCCTTGTTCTCACGAATGAATAGATGAACGGTCGACTGCCGCGCGACGTGGTGGATGTATCGCTGGCCGGTCGCTGACGTCTCTGCGGTCGTGTGTTGTGAGTCCTATTGGAACTCGGTCGGGCTGACGGCTCGATCGCGGTACTTTGAGCTCGAGCCTCGAACTCTTCGGAGAGATTAGCGAAATTACCGTACGACGGGCGCTGTTCAAGCGAGTCGGAGGGAGAGTAAGGTGTTTGCTCGGTGCTATCCGGTGGCGTGGTCTCGATTTCCCGGATCTCTGGGGGCCTCTGCTCGCCTTGGTCTTCCGTGTCTGACTCCTGCTGCCCTGAGAATTCCTGCGCCGTTGTCGGAGTGTCTTTGGGGTTGCGGTCATCGGTGGTGCCTGTCGGGGCTTCGGGCACCTTGTGGTTGGCCTCCATCGCCACACGGTGACTTTCGGCCCTGGATGGGGCTCCTAATGCTCCTGGCCGGTCAGGCGGCGGGCTCTGATCAGGCTGGGGCTGCCCGCCGTCGGGGCGGCTTATCAGTCTCGGCCGCGCCCCGGTGCTCTACTTCCATGGCTGCTCCTCTGCCGCAGTTGCCGTCGGTCGTCATCGCCACAGAATCAACCGCACGATCGAGGCCGAACACTCACCCGAAGCTAAAACCATGATTCTCCGGCCACGCCCGGTAGTGATCATTCGTTCCAATGGCGCTACTTCTTCCACCTCACTGCGGATGGTTCACTTCCCGAACGGTAGTGGAGGGTCGAAGAGTGTTCGTGGGTGAGGGTCATACATAGCGCTCACCCGAGCGATACCCGATGCGGTCGAATCGGAACGGGCCTTCTTGCTCACCGCACCCGAATAAGGCTATGCCCCGGCTCGCGACCATCGGGTCAGTGGGACGAAAGGAGGGAGATCGAAGCATCAGTAGGCGGTCCGGTAAGCGAAGCACATGCCGCTATACTGCCAAATCCAGCGGCAGGTCGCTGATGTCGCGGAGACGTTTCCCGTCGACCAGGGTGCGGAGCATGCTGATCGCCTCGTCGTTTTCTGTTTTGTCGACCGCCTTGATTAGTTCCGGCAGAGCGAAATGATATACCGTATCGATATCGCCAGTCCCCAGGGCCAGTGACGCCAGCCTGGAGGGCGTGGGTTCTCCGGTGACGACCGCGATGTGTGGCGTGCGTCCTTTCCGGTTCCGGATCACGTTTAGAGCCTCTGAGCGTGCGTTCTGGGCGCGGTCACTGCGCAGCGTCCACTTGCACGAGACTATGGCGTGGACGATCGGACGGTCCTGGTTAGCCCACCTGATGACAGCATACTGGCCGGAATCCGCGTCTACGAGCTCGTGATCGCGATTTATTGTCTCGTCTGGTTCAGGGTTCCGCAGTACCAGGATGTCGGGGCTGATTTCATATGAGTTTCCAAGCACGGAGGCTAGAGTTCGGTCGTTCTCAATAGCGCGAGCCAGGTCAGTCAGGTGTCTGTAAGGCTCGTACTTGGAAATCTGATACTCGCTGCGCGAGCCGCCGACGTTCTCGATGGTCCAGTTGCCCGGGCGGAGAGAGTGGAAGAAGGGAAAGGTCTCTATTAGGAACCTTTCTATGGCCTCCTCAAATTGTTTCCCGGCTCTCTGGCCATCGAGTTTTTTCGGAACGGCTTGCGCAGCAAGATCCTGCGCTATGTGCAATGCGATGGCGATGCTGGTTTTCTGGCTACCGTCGGCATTTGAAGCCACATCGTCAAACGACAGGGACAAAGTGTGCCTGTCGACAAGATTCTTGTGGAATCGTTCTCTTGCTGCGGTAAGCGCTGCTGTCACGCGAGAAACGCCTCTACTTGCGATATTTGCCAAATTGCTTATGCGGGTGTCATGAGGTCGGCTCGCCCGTTATGGGTAAGGATCTCGGCTTGATCGTAGATGCAGGCTGCTCTGAGATCAATGAGGTTTAACTGATCGCGGTGACGCTCTGGCACTGCACGCAGCGTTCCGGGTGAGTTCGGAGTCCCTCGCACGTCGGGTAGCTTCGCCGTAGCGGGGTTTCCTCGAGGGCCGCCCAGGCTCACAGCGTGACGCTTGTACTTTGGCCCTCGCGGCCGCGTCGCTGCTCGTGGTCCCCGGACGCATGTCGGCATCGACCTCGGGCCTCCACGCAACCCGGGCGCTCCAGAACCTAACTTTCGGGCGCCCCTGGTTTGTCACTGCCCCTCGGTACCTTCGAACCGGTGTTCGGGCGGAGCGGGGCGTAGCGCCTCGACCACCGTGTCGATCGCGGAAGGGAGGGGCTCATGTTCCCAGAGGCGCACGACTTGCCACCCAGAGGCGGTGAGCGCAGCGTCTGCTGCACGGTCCCGCTCTATGTTCCGCCTCAACTTCGGGGTCCAGTACCACTCGTTCGTCGTCGGCTGGCGCCCGTGCTCGGGGCAGACGTGCCAGAAGCAGCCGTCAACAAAGACTGCGACCTTCTTGGCCGTGAACACGATGTCAGGCCGCACCCGGACACCGCCAGGCAAGTCAAGACGGAGGTCTTTCCGATACCGGTAGCCCAGGCCGTGAAGAGCTTTACGCAGAGCTACTTCTGGCTTGGTGTCCGCGCGGCGGTTCGCCCGCATGTTGCGCGATCGGCCTTCGTTCATGGGACGCGGATAGGCGCCCTTGGCCCACGCTGCCTCGCGAGGATCGGTACCTGGAACGTTCGACACGATCTTGCCTGATTCCTTCGATTCGCCAGCAGGGGGGTCTCATGAGAGAAGATAGCTCCCATGAGTCCCTCCTCGTCTGGCCTGCAACCGTCGCTGTGGAACGAGCAGGGGGATTCCGTGCATACTTTCAAGGTCGTCGAGATCTGCGCCGGCGCTGGCGGGCAGTCTCTGGGACTGGATCTGGCTGGGTTCAAGCACGAGCTGGCCGTCGAACTGGATGCCAACGCAGCCAACACCCTCCGTCACAACCGGCCAGACTGGAAGATCGCCGAAGGGGACGTCGCCAACCCTGACATCTGGAACCCCGCCGACTACAAAGGCATAGACCTGCTCGCTGGCGGAGTACCGTGCCCGCCGTTCACCATCGCAGGCAAGCAACTCGGCGCTACCGATGAGCGGGATCTGTTCGCGTGGGCGATCGAGCTCTGCGGGATCATGGAGCCCCGCGCGCTCATGCTGGAGAACGTACGGGGGCTGAGCATGCCGCGCTTCTCCGCTTACCGCCAACATGTACTAGATCGTCTCAGAGAACTCGGTTACATCGGAGACTGGCAACTACTGCATGCCTCAGACTACGGCGTGCCCCAGCTCCGACCTCGGTTCGTCCTGGTCGCGATGAAGCCAGACGACTTTCAATACTTCCAGTGGCCCCAGAAGCAAGGCCAGGCCAAGACCGTGGGCGAGACTCTCCAAGATCTGATGGCTGAAGGCGGCTGGAGATGGGCCTCGCACTGGGCTGCCGGGGCCAATGACATCGCTCCGACGATCGTCGGCGGCTCCAAGAAGCACGGTGGCGCTGATCTGGGGCCGACACGAGCCAAACGCGCCTGGGCTGAACTAGGCGTGAATGCGCGAGTACTCGGCGACGGCCCTCCCTCGGAGGAATCTCCGAAACCGGTTAAGGGAAAACAGGAGGGCTTCAGGCCCCCACTGACCTGCGAGATGGTCGCCCGGCTGCAGGGTTGGAACGGGCCGGACTACGAATGGGAGTTCACAGGGCGCAAGACCTCCAACTACCGGCAGATCGGCAACGCCTTCCCGCCTCCAGTAGCTCGTGCGATCGGGGAGCAGATCCACCGCGCGCTCTCCCACCAGGGCGATCCTCAGCCTCTCGTCGAGCTGACAAATACCACCCACGACCCTCTCTACGCTGTCCTGCGCAGCGCGAGCGGCTTTCTGACCATGGAAGAGATCAATCGCAGGCTCGATCAGCCTCTCGACGCTTCGGTATTCGAGCGTCATATAAATCACCTGAAGCAAGACTTCAAGATCGAGGTCGAAGACGGGAAGGTAGCCGCATACCGGCTTGAATCCTTTAAAGCATTCGTCGGCCAGGAGGATCACTTGCGTCACGAGGCATTCATTAAGCCTAATAAGATCAGTTGAAAGATCGGCAAGGCCGACATCTGCCTCCTGTCTGAGGAGCTAACAGGCGCGGCCACTGGCCGAGCCAAGGCGTGGTGGACGGTGCAGGCTCAGGGTGGCGACGTCTAACGCTGGCCCTGACCGACGTCGGCGCTGCCTCGGCCGACATGCATGAAACTGACCTCGTCGGCGGGGAGGCCGGTTAAGAGGCAGATGCGACATATCGCTGGCTGCAGTCACGCCCGTTTGGTCGATCCCGGAGGAGAGGCCGATCCCTGGCCCGACGTCTCGGCGGCGACCCCGATCAGATGTGCTCCACGTGGTTGACCCACGTGGAGCACATCTCGGTTTTGGCCGTGTTACTTGCGTGCTCGGTGGCAGTACCCGCACATTCTGGCGCTGCGTCGGTTCATCAAGGTGACCATGGGTGCCTTGCGTTCCGGAAAGCGTCTCGCGCTTGCACATAGTCCGGTCGGTAGGTGAGAGACCGGCCAAAGGATAAGACGATCGACCTGCGCCCCGTATGTCGATCGGGGACTGGTTCGGAGTCGTCCGCCGGTACGCCGAGCAGACAGGAAGGGCTCGCCGCAGTGGCCGTGGACGTCGATGCCGTCCGCGACGCGCAAGCGCACCAACGTCGCAGCTGACCTGGCGAACTACGCGGTTCGTGCACGCCCGAGCGCCTGACCCGGACAGAATCCGACATACCATCTGATCCCACTATGTGGTGCTAAAACTGGGTTCATGCCCCTTATGTTTCCGACTGCGTCGGCGGAGTCACGTGTTCCCTTCGCTGACCTTGGCGCCGCTGATCTGCTTCTTGACTCCGTCTACGAGGGAGGCTCGAGCGGCCATGCAGGTGACGATCCCATCGCGAAGCTCATACCGGGCGTTGGGAATCAAGGGGGCTTCCGGCACTGTGGCTCGCCGGCCAAGGGCACGGTCCGTATCTCGGTGCTCTACACCACTGGTGGTGAGCTGGACTGGCCGGATTACCTTGATCTTCAGACTGGTACTTTCACCTACTTCGGGGATAACCGCACGCCGGGCCGTGAACTGCATGACACGCCGCGTTACGGCAATCTCCTGCTCAAAGATGTCTTTGCTGCCGCGCACGGCTCTGCGGCAGACCGCGCGAAGGTGCCACCTTTCCTGCTCTTCGAGAAGGCTAGTCGGGGTAGGGGCCGGGACGTGCGGTTCCGTGGCCTCTTGGCACCGGGCGGCCCGACCATGACCGTAGACGATGAGCTGGCCGCTGTTTGGCGGGCCACTGGCGGCCGACGTTTCCAGAACTATCGCGCGCGCTTCACCGTCCTCGACCAGGCGAAGATCAGCCGCACATGGATTCGGCACGTGCTTTCGGGCGGCGATCCGCTCTCCGAAGGGTGCCCTCCGGCCTGGAGCGCCTGGGTCAAAAGCCGCACCTACACCCCGGTGTTGGCGCCGGCCACGACCGTGATCAGGTCGAAGGCCAGTCAGATGCCCGATGACCTGCAAGGCAAGGCCATCCTGGGTGCTATTCGAGAGCACTTCCGCGATCGTGAGCATGAGTTTGAGGCCTGCGCTGTGGCCCTATGGCGGCTGCTGGCTCCTGCCACGGGACGCTGTGAGGTCACCCGCCCCAGCCGGGACGGCGGGCGAGACGCTGTGGGCGAATACATCATTGGCCCGCCGGCCGACCGCATCGCCATCGACTTTGCTCTTGAGGCCAAGTGCTACGCACCGACGAACACTGTGGGCGTGCGTGAGGTTTCCCGGCTGATCTCAAGGCTGCGCCACCGCAACTTCGGAGTCTTCGTCACGACCTCCTACTTCGCTCAGCAAGTCCAGGAGGAGGTGCGAGAGGATGGGCACCCGATTGCCTTGGTCTGCGGACGTGACATCACCGATGTCCTGCGCCAACACGGCTACAAAACCCCTCGCGATGTCCGGGCCTGGCTCGATCAAAGCTTCCCGCTCCCGTAGCGCCCCACAGGGCTAGGCCTAGAACTGACATCTATGGCGCCGGTTGTGTTCTTCTGACATGACAAAGCCACCCGCCATACCCTGTGACTGCGACCTCATCAGGGAGGCGAGTGGCTTGTCCGAAAGTGGCACGATCGGAAGTCGGCTTCGGGTCATCCGGCGCGAGCGGAACTTGACGCAGGAGGAGCTGGCGGAAGCGGTCGGCGTCAGTAGGGAGATTGTCGCCAAGCTTGAGCAGGGGCGCCGCCAGTCAGCGCGTACGACAACCCTGATGAAGCTGTCCGATGCCCTCGACGTCGACCTGTCCGAGCTCACTGGGAAGCGCGACCGCATCGGTGCTGACCGCGACGGCGGGCGAGTGCTCGCGCTCCGGGATGTCCTGGTCTCCCCAACGTTCCTTCCCGGGATCGACAGCCAAGATGACCGTGAGCCGACGCCAGCGGCCGAGCTGCAGCGCGCCGTCGACGCGGCGACCGACGTCTATTGGAAGGGCGACTTCGGCGGGCTCCTCGCCCGCCTTCCCGGTCTGATCGGTGAGGCTCGCCACGCACACGCGGCTACTGGGTCGGCGGCCGTGCGACCGCTCGCGCTCGCCTACGATCTCGGTGCGTCGCTCTTGGTTCACCTTGGCCGCGACGACCTCGCCGCGCTCGCCTCCGAGCGAGCGATCGTCACCGCACGCGACGGCGATGACGAACTACTCTGGGCGACGCTGCATGCCACGTACTCATGGATCTTGCTCCATCAGGCCCGGCTCGCCGAGGCCGAAGACCTCGCCGCGCGCATGGCCGACCGCATCGAGCCGTCCTTCTCGGCCGATCCCCAGCGCATCGCGGCATGGGGCAATCTCCTTGTGACCGCTCTGGCGCCGGCTGCCGCGGCACGGCGAGACGTCACCGAATACATCTCCATGGCCGGTGCGGCTGGCGAGCGGCTCGGCGGCCGGGTCAGCGTCTATCAAACGTCGTTCGGGCCTGCGTCGGCGGCGATGCAGGCCACTCACGCACACACCGTCCGGCGTGAGCCTGCCCGTGCGCTCGAGGCGGCACGTCGAATTCGCCCGGGTGACCTCCAAGGCATCTCCCGCGGTCGGCACCTCCTCGACGTCGCCCAGGCGCACACCGACGCCCGGCACCGCCGCGCGGCGGTCGAGTGTCTGCAGGAGGCACGAGACCTGTCGCCCGTGTGGTTCCGGCACCAGGGGGTCGCGCGGTCGCTGGTGCGGGATATTCGCGAAGAGGAAACGCGCCCATCTCCGGCGATTCGGTCCCTGGCAAAGAGCTTGGCCGTGTGAACTAGGACAAGACGTACCACTGCGGCCGGGCTCGGCGCAGCGGGGGTACGTGGCGTCTCTGGTACGAGCGTGTTACGAGGCATTCGCCGCAGCGGCTTCGCGCATTAGGACTGACGCTAGCAGCTCGCGGTTTCAAGGTCATCATTGACGCGGATCGCTGGTTCCTGGCTGCGGTCAACCAGGCGGCTGCACCCGGATGACCCGTCTGGCACCCTCGCTGTCGAGTATGGCCCGGACAAGCTCGCGGAGAGCGTGTATCTCGCCGTCGACGACACCGGCGACCTGCGCCGGTACTGGCAACGGTATCGCCAAAAGCATACCTTCGAAGATTCGGATTAACTCAGGGTTGGCAGAGTCTGCGCAATTCGCAATTATTTCATCGCTGCCTCTGGGGCTGTGTCATCCGAGCAAGGAGGAAGCGAACGATGCGGGCATGCGGGCAACACTAACTGGTGTCACCCGTCTCTGCCTCTGTAGCGGCTATGCCGCCGGGCTGGCAGACGGGCACCCCGACTGTCATGTCACGATTTGTCGTACCTGTGTCCTATGCTCGACTTGTGATCTCGGAGACTACCGCGGATGACGTGCTAAGCCTGTTCAACGTCACAGATGAAGCCAGGAGTAGGTTCACTGCGTGGAGAGACGACCCGAAGCGGCGGAACACCGTCGTCCCTCATGTGCTGGCTCACCGCACGAAGGTGCTCTACACCGTAACGCCCGAAGAGATCTATGCGATTAGGGATCAAATAGATCCTGATAATCATGCACTCGGCAAAGTAAGACGCTATGAGGGTGAACGGGTTAAGCAGATCGTAGATTGGGAGCCTGATTTCGCCTTTTCTCACGTATTCCATTATGTACTCGAGGCAATCGGCCGAGTATTTACCTGGAAAGAGTTTGGCGAATTCTGTCGCACGGATTCAAAAGCGCGGGCGATGCTCTATGATCCAGCGAGTAAAAAGAATGCCGAGGTTGCGGGCGAAGGATGCTGGTCTTTGCTGGATGCGCGTAAGGCGATGCGATGGCGCATAGGTAACTTTTACTACTCGTTTATTCGAGAGATACATGTCATCTCGCAGCTCCGGGCTAACGGCGTCGATGTCCAGTTCCATCCTCTAGCCGACGCGTTGTTTCGAGTTGATGCCTGGTGTGGACGGGTCGCTCTTAGCCTTTACGTTGGAAACAAGAAATATAGAAAGGGTGGCCACGGCAGGAAGTTCCCTCCAGATGCCATCCTTTCGGGCGCGGTCCCTTCCTTTGTATTTGATTCGGTCGAGCTTGCGCCTGCGGATAAGTTTGGTGTTGTGCATTTGGTCTCAGAGAAGGAAATACGTCAGGAAGCGGAACGTTTGAAAGCGGTAACGGGGAGGAGCGAGTCATGACAGAGGCAGAGAGTCTTATCGTTTGCTCCTGAAGATTTTGTGATCAAAGGAAAGTTCAAATAAGCCAAAGCAGGCCCTTATGGATATCTACCGCAAGGTCGACGGCAAGGGCTGATATCTGCCTTTTGCTCAGGTGAGCAAGCCGTCGAGCTTTTCGAGGTGGGTGGTGACTGTAGTCGGGGACCTGTCTAGGAGGAACGTATCGATCGCGATGATGGCGGCGGCGTGGGGAGCAGCGGCCCGGGCATCGTCCAACGTCCGGGTCAGGCGGGGACCGGCGGCGTAGTCGGAGGCTTCCAGAGGGTGCTTGGGGATGGCGGCTAGCTTGTTGCCGCTGCCCCAGACGTTACTGTAGATCGCGACGGGTCCTGAGGGGGCGGTCATGATGTCGCAGCCGACGTCAACGGCCCAGGCATTAAGGAGGCGATCCTGCTTTCTGATGTCAAAGTCCAGAGGATGGCCTCGAAGGACGGTAAAGAGGTCGCGAGCTACGCTGCGCGGCGGTCGAGTGTCTGCAGGAGGCACGAGATCTGTCGCCCGTGTGGTTTCGGCACCAGGGGGTCGCGCGGTCGCTGGTGCGGGATATCCGCGAAGAGGAAACGCGCCCATCTCCGGCGATTCGGTCCCTGGCAAAGAGCTTGGCCGTGTGAAGTAGGACAAGGCGTACCACCGCGGCCGGGCCCGGCGCAGCGGGTGGTACGTGGCGTCTCTGGTACGAATACGTTACGGGAACTTCACTGTCGGTAGTCATGTCGCAGCCGACAGATGGGAGCGCCACGTGCGATCAGAGACCGAAACGCCGGATGCCGTTAGGGAGGCGGTGCCGCGGCGACTCCGTGCATTAGGAAGACGCTGGCAGCCCGCGGTTTCAAGGTCATCGTCGACGCGGGCCCGTCCGACCCCCTCGCTGTCGCGCACATGGCGGGTCCTCGCGCTGCGCGACGATCCGGCGGGAGTCGACGAGTGATCGACCGACGTCGGCCGCGTGGCCCGCGGGCGTGCAAGAAGCGTCGGTCGGCGGCCGATACGCACGCGGCCGAGGTCGCGCTCCGGCTTCAAGCGGCGTACGCGGGCTGGGTCGTCATCTGGTCGCCGTGGCGTCGGATGTTCACCGCGTTCGGTTCCTGCACGAACGAGCGCCTGATCATCGACGATTCGAGCGTGGAGCGACTCCGCGCGCTCATGGACCAGGCGGAGAGATCGCAGGCGTTCGATTCAGGGCGTTGGCTCGCGAGCCGGAGCGACACCGGCATCTGCGTCAGCAACCCGGTCACACTGCCCCGCTTGAGCAAGCGCCGGCTGGCCGAGACCGTCAAAGGCGGTGAGCAGGCGTGACGGGCCGCACGTACCGGTTCCCTCTTCCCCCGCACCCGATCGCCGCCGAACAGGCGCGCATCGTGACGCGTCTCGCGCTCGCCGAATGGGACATGGCCGACCTTGCGGACAACGCTCTGCTCGTCACCGCAGAACTCGTCACGAATGCCACGAAAATCGGCGACGTCTTCCACCTCACGCTGTCCTGCCAGGGCGACACCGTCCTCATCGAGGTTTCCGACAGCAGCGAAGCCTCGCCCGACCCCCAGCGGCAATCCCTCAACCGGGTGGACGGACGCGGCCTGTTGCTCGTCGAGGCGTGCTCAAAGGACTGGGGCTGGCGACTGGAAGACCAGGGCGGCAAGACCGTCTGGGCTGTCTGCGCCGACCCCGGAACCGAGCCACACACACCTACGGCGACGCCGCCGGCCGCACGGATGTGACGAGGCGGTCCAGTCACCGGCCAGAACGACCCCACGAAAGATCACGGTCCCCCTATGCCCACCGACCATCCCCACCACGAACAGCTGCTCACACCACGAGAAGTGGCCGAGATCTTCGGCGTCCGTACCACGACGATTGCTCGATGGACCCGCGAAGGCAAACTGACCCCACTCCGTACGCCGGGCGGCCATCGCCGCTACCGCTGGGACACGGTGGTCCGTCTACTCGCCCAAGACACGACATCGGACGAGGCCGAGGACGAACGGCAGTGGGCCGAAGACGCCGCCCGCCTGTACGACCAGGGCTGGAGCATTCGCCAGGTCGCCGAGAAATTCGACTGCGGCTACGGCGTCATGCGCCGCGCCCTCCGCACGCGCGTCGCCCTGCGCAACCGAGGCGGAACCTACACCGGCGAAGACAGCACTTGACCCCCGATCGCGCCGCTCGGGACGGATGGCGTGCGGGGTCGGCGGTGCCTTTGTGGCCCCTGTGAGCGTCGGTGCAACGTTCTGGCCTGCGGAAACTCTGGTGAAGAGGTGAGGGGGCAAGATATGGTGACTTGCCCCGGTCGCCGAGATGCGAGTCCCCCCTGGAGTGCAACCGTGACCTGGAAAATCAATAGCAACCCGGACTTGGCCGCGGCGTACGGGCGGTGGCGGCCGTGGTCCGGTGAGGAGTTCATCCCGCTCGTACCGACAGTGACCATCGCGTGTGGCCTCCACCTGAAGGAGCCCGGATCGTGCCCCGGGTGAGCGCGCCGGCGGTGGTCATGTGAGCGGCGTGGACGGGCATCTCATCGCGGCGATTCCGGGTGACGGCATCGGCAAGGAGGTGCTGCCCGCGGCGCAGCGGGTGCTCGACGCGGTCGCCGTACGGCACGACTTCGTGCTGAGCTGGTGCGAGTTGCCGTGGAGCTGCTCCTGGTACACCCAGCACGGCGCGATGATGCCGCCCGACGGCATCGACCGGCTCCGTGAGACGGACGCGATCTTCCTCGGCGCCGTCGGCTCGCCCGGCGTGCCCGACCATATCTCGCTGTGGGGGTTGCACATCCCGATTCGGCGGGCGTTCGACCAGTACGTGAACCTGCGGCCGGTGCGGTTGTTGCCCGGGCTGGCCAGTTCGCTGCGCGAGTGCGAGGCGTTCGACGTGGCGATCGTGCGGGAGAACACCGAAGGGGAGTACTCCGACGTCGGCGGGCGGTTCGCCACCCCGGACGGTGACGTGGCCGTACAAGAGTCGATTTTCACGCGGCGCGGGTGTGAGCGGGCGCTGCGGTACGCCTTCGACCTGGCGCGTCAGCGTGGTGGGGCGCTGGTCTCGGCCACCAAGTCGAACGGGCTCATGCACACGATGCCGTTCTGGGACGAGGTCACCGCCGAGGTGGCGGCCTCGCACCCGGACGTGAAGTGGCAGCGGATGCACATCGACGCCCTCACCGCGCGGTTCATCACCCATCCGCAGGATCTCGACGTCGTCGTGGGCTCGAACCTGTTCGGCGACATCCTCGGCAACATCGCCGCGGCGGTGTCCGGATCGCTGGGCGTGGCTCCGTCGGCCAACCTGGACCCCACCGGGCGGTGCCCCTCGATGTTCGAGCCGGTGCACGGCTCGGCCCCGGACATCGCGGGGCGCGGGGTGGCCAACCCGATCGCGCAGGTGTGGTGCGGCGCGTTGATGCTCGACCACCTGGGGCGGGAGAAGGCGGCGGCCGACGTCCTCACCGCGATCGAGACGGTCACCGCCGACCCGGCCCTGCGCACCCGTGACCTCGGCGGCAGGGCGACCACCAAGGACGTCACCTCCGCCCTGGTCGACGCCCTGCCGTGACGGTCAGCGGGTGGCGGTGACGAACCCGCTCAGGGAGGAGTTCGGGGCGGGCCGGCCGTACGAGGCGGCCACGTCGGTCAGCTCGTGCACCTCGGTCCGCCAGCCGTCGGCGTCGAGGCGGCCGGCGGTGTCGCCGATGCCGCCCTGCCACAGCTCGGCGTACTCCTCGATGCCGCCGCGGTCCTCCTCGGCGATGACCGAGGCGGCGTTGCTGCGCTCGAAGGAGATCCGGCTGCCGGGGGCCGACAGCGCGCCGACGCGGCTCAGCACCCGGTCGGCGTCCTCGGGGCTGAGGTAGACCAGCAGGCCCTCGACCAGCCACGCCGTGGGCGCCGACGCGTCGAAGCCGGCGTCGGTCAGCCGTCGCGGCCAGTCGTCACGCAGGTCGACCGGTACGGCGGTGCGTGCGCAGCGCGGCTCGGCTCCCGCGCCGGCCAGCACCCGGTCCTTGAAGGCGAGCACCTCCGGCAGGTCCAGCTCGTACAGGCTGACGTCGGGCGGCCACGGCAGGCGGTACGCGCGGGTGTCCAGGCCGGCGGCCAGGAGTACGACCTGGCGGCAGCCGCTGTCGCAGGCGGCGAGCAGGAAGTCGTCGTAGAAGCGGGTGCGGATGATGACGTGGAAGGCCAGCCGGGCCCGCGCCGGAGAGAGAGGCCCCCGGCCACCGGAACCATCGGCGGCGACGAACGCGGCGGCGTACGGGTCCTCGAACAGGCGGTCCGGGCGGCGGCTCTCCCACGCTCTCACGCGTGCCACGCCCAGTGACGTACCGCCGACTCCCTCAAGCATGCCCACAGGACACTCCCTCCGCTCGACGCACACATTACATCGGTACCGATGCATCTGTGCCGATATATTCTCCGAGACATGGACGGCGTGCGAATGCACCGGCTGGGGAAGCGGCTGATCGATCTGTCCCGGGAGGTCACCACCTCCGCGGGTGACGCAGAGCTCACACCCGCCGAGATCGCCGTGATCGAGGACGTGCTCAAGCACCCGGACAGCGCGGTGAGCGAGATCAAGGTACGGACGGGGTTCGCGCAGAGTCACGTCTCGGAGTCGGTGGCGCGTCTGCGGGAGCGCGGTCTGATCGAGACGCCGCCGGACGCGGCGGACCGGCGGCGTACCCGGGTGCGGCTGAGTGAGCCGGCGCGGCGGGCGGTGCTCGCGCGGGCGGGGCGGTCGGCGGACGAGGTCATCGCGCGTGTCGTCGAGGATCACACGCGGGCCGTTCGGGTGGCGGCTCTGCTCGACGAGCTCGCCGAGCTGCTGCTCTGAAGCCGCAGGGCCTACAGGACGGCCGTACGGAGGTCGTCGTGGAAGGCCTCTGACGGGCTGATCGAGGTCACCATCACGGCGTGGGTGAGGAAGGTGGCGGTGAAGGTGCGGCTCCGGCGGTCGCCGGTCCAGTGCCACTCGGTGGCCAGGGCCTGGACGGTCTGCAGGCCGCGCCCGCACTCGGCCAGGTCGCCCAGGTCGGGGACGCGGGGCACCTTGTGGCTGCCCTCGTCGGTCAGTGCCACGGACGCGCCGTCGCGCCAGCGGCGGACCTCCACGACGTAGCGGCCCCCGGGCCGGGCCGAGGCCGTGTGGCGCAGGGCGTTGGCGGCGAACTCGCTGACCACCAGGATGACGTCGTCCACGCGCGGTAGGTCGGCCAGGAGAAAACCGGCGAATTCGCGCGCTTGGCGGACGTGCTCGGCCAAGCCGGGAAAGGATCGTCGCCATATGAGTACGCGATCGTCCGGATACTCCTCCATGGCGACCCTTTCTCGGTCTGGTCGGGAACCGCGACCCTGGACTCGGCTCTCCCCAAGCGGAGCCCAGGGTCGCGGCTCCGCGGAGCGGCTCGGAGGGAGACCCTCCTCGCCGCGGTGTGCGGGCTGCGCCGGTGCGCCTCGGCGTGGTCGACTGCTGCCGATCACCGGACGGTCACGCCGGCCCGCCCAGCCCCTGGTGGATAACGCGGATATTGAAGCGTTCTGTAGTCGTGCGATTACACTCTGGCCCAGAATGATGATCCAGTGCAAGTGATTCAGCGCATTATGTGAGGAAGCAATGCCGTACACCCCCACGGTCCGCGGGCGTCAGCTCGCCCGAGAGCTTCGTCACCTGCGGGAACAGTCTGGAATGACCGGCGAGCAGGTAGCGGCGAAGATGAGCTGGGAGCAATCGAAAATCAGCCGCATGGAGACCGCCAAGATGCGGATCACCTCCGGCGAGGTCATGGAGCTGTGCGAGACGTACGGCGTCGACGGCGACAAGCGCGATCAACTCGTGCTGCTCGCCCGCAGCGCCCGCCAGCGCGACTGGTGGCGCGAGTACAGCGACAAGGTCAAGAAGGGCTTCATCGACTTCCTGGCGTTCGAGGCCGAGGCCCGCACCTCCCGCGGTTACGAGGCTCAGGTGATCCCCGGCATCCTCCAGTGCGCCGAGTACGCCCGCGCGATCCTCCTCGGCGCCCAGTCACGTCCCGAGGATGAGGTCGACGCCGGCGTCGAGGTACGCCTGGCGCGGCAGAAGCGCGTGACCCAGTCCAAGGACCCGCTCCACGTGTGGGCGGTGATCGACGAGGCCGTCCTCCACCGTGTCGTCGAAGACGACTCGGTGATGGTCAAGCAGTTGGAGCACCTGCTCTACCTCGGTGAACTCGGGAATGTGTCGCTCCAAGTGCTCCCATACCGGGCCGGAATTCATGCTGCGATTGATGGACCTTTTGTTCTATTGACCTTCGACGGCTATCCGGACCTGCTATACATCGAACACCTGGTGGGGTGTGTCTATCTGGAGAAGCCCGCCGACACAGAGCAAGGGCGCCTCATTTTCGACCATCTCCGCTCGGCCGCGTTCAACACCAGCGACTCTGCGGTGTTGATTCGCGAGAAGGTGAAGGAACTCTCACGATAAGAAGGGTGTTCGCGACATGACGAACCCACGGCCTGCGTCCTCGTGGCGCAAGAGCAGCCACAGCGGCAACGGCGGCAACTGCGTCGAGACCATGATCACATGGCAGAAGAGCAGCCGCAGCGGCAATGGTGGCAACTGCGTCGAGGTGGCGCGCATCGAGCTGGCCGCCGCGGACGCCTGACCTGCTGTGCCGTAGCGCATGACAGCCAATTAGGGGTACGCCCCGTGCTGGGGCAGGGCCGGTCTCAACGATCGGAGCTCCAGGCGCCACCGGGGCGTACCATCGCCTCCGAGTCTCGCGCTCGACGCGGGATTCGCGATCCCCTCATCGGCCGTCCTCGGGCGACGGCCACCCGCAGACCCGCGCCCCACTCGCGAAGCTCCCGATAAATGCACATCGCGAATTATGTCCAGTTAGTCGCTATAACGACATACTTCGTACTGAGTGACGGCAGATCGCCCGGAATTTTCGGATAGATAGCCCGGGGCTTTTCCACAGATAGTGCAGCGCGGGCGCGACACTGCTTTACGTACGGCACAATCTCATTGCCGTCAGCAGAAGGGGAGTGACAAGGGTGGGAGCCGACCCTCCGAGTCCGACGCCTGAAACGCCCCAGTCCGGCGTGATCAGGCCCGATCTCGACCGCATTGAGCGGATTCTCGAGCGACTCCAAGTCTCCAGCGTGCGCGACGCGCGTGGCCGCCTCGCCACGCGCTGGCAGTGCTACAGCCTCTTCTTCACCTTCGACGGGGAAGGCGAGGTCTACGCCGCCCGCACCATCTACGACCGCTTCTTCACCGTGGACGACAAGCCCGCCCTGCGCGCCGTCCTCGACGAGTGGAACCGCGACACCGTGGGCCTGAAGGTCTACACCGCCACCGACGACGACGGCACGGTCATCATCGTGAGCGAGGCGACGATGCACATCGGCGGTGGCGTGACGAGCGAGCAGTTCGCCGCCACGACGACGGCCTGGCTCAACGCGGCCGGCTCCTTCCACCTGTGGCTGGGTCCACGCCTGTCCCTCGCCGGCCTTCCCGGCGACCCGGTCTGACCGGCCGCGTCTGACCGGCCGCGACCCGTCTGAACGGCCGCGGCCCCACGTCCTTCAGGCCGGACCGTTGTCGGCGCGCAGCCCGTGGAGCTTGTCCGGATTGACCTGGAACCAGAGATCGTGCAGGCGACCGTCGGCGATGCCGTACGTGAGGACGGCGACGGGGACGCCGTCGACCGTGCACAGGATGCCCAGCTCGCCGTTGATGACCGCGGGCTCCGGGACGATGCCGGACGACTCGGGCTTGGCCAGCACGCCGAGGATCCAGCGGGCGACCTGGCTGTCCCCGTGCAGGGGGCGGCGGGCGGCGGTGACCTTGCCTCCACCGTCGGTCCAGGCGGTCACGTCCGGCGCGAGCAGCTCCATCACCGCGTTCAGGTCGCCGCCCGCGCACGCCGCGATGAACCGCGCGGTGACCTTCTCCCGCTCGGCGGGGTCGGCGTCGAAGCGGGGGCGGCGGGCCTGGACGTGCTCGCGGGCACGGTGGGCGATCTGGCGGACGGCCGGCTCCGGGCGGTCCAGCACGTCGGCGATCTCACCGTGGGAGTAGCCGAAGACCTCGCGAAGCACGAAGACCGCGCGTTCGACCGGGCTGAGGGTCTCCAGCACGACCAGCATCGCGGTCGAGACGGTGTCCGCGACCTCGGTCTCCACGGCCGCGTCGGGCGAGGTGAGCAGCGGTTCGGGCAGCCACGGGCCGACGTACTTCTCGCGGGTCGCCTGGGAGGAGGTGAGCCGGTTCAGCGACAGGTTGGTGACCGCTCGCACCAGGTAGGCCCGCGGATTCCGGACCGTGGCGCGGTCCGTCGCGTTCCAGGCCAGCCACGCGTCCTGGAGGACGTCCTCGGCGTCGGCGACGCTGCCCAGCATGCGGTAGGCGGTCGCGAACAGCAGCCGCCGATGCTCGAGGTACGGATCAGGCGTCGTGTCGGTCATCGCCTCATACTCTCAAGCGGCGTCCCGTCACGCGGCGGGCTCGCGGGTGGCGCGACCGCCCTTGGACAGCGTCGCGGTGACGTTCATGCGCTTGCTGAGCCGGTACACCTTGACCGGGCTGCTGCTGACGGTCTCCTTGTACAGGACGGCGGCGCGGCCTTTGAGGTACGCCCGGCGCGGCGTGTCGTCCGCGTGGGTGAACTGGATGACGGCGTCACGGCGGCCGAGGCTGACGGGCTGATGGATGTAGCCGAACCGGAACGGCCTGACACGCCTGCCGCGCAGCAGCCGCGCGATCGTGTCGGCGGTGTACTGGGCGGTGGGCAGGCCGCTCTGGCAGGTGCCGTGGATCCGCCCCCAGGCCAGCCGGACCGCGGCGGCGTCACCGATGGCGTGGACCTCGGGGTGCGACACCGAGCGCAGCGTCGCGTCGACCACGACCAGGCCGCGGTCGTCCACGCCGATCCCGGCGTCGGCGGCGAGCGAGGACACGGTGACGCCCGCGGTCCACAGGCACGCGTCCGAGGGGAGGAGCTCCCCGGTCTCCAGCTCGACGGCGTCGGGCAGCACCTTGGTGACCCGCGCGCCCGCCTTGACGGTGACGCCGAGGCGGTCGAGCGCCCGGCGCAGGTGGGCGCGGGCCTTGGCGCCCATCATCGCCCCCGGTTCGTCGAGGCCGACCAGCGTGACGTGCAGGCCGGGGTGGGCCTCGGCGATCTCGGTCGCCGCCTCCACGCCGGTCAGGCCGCCACCGCAGACCGTGACGGTGCCGCCGGTCGCGGCGATCTCCTTGAGCCGGCCGGCGAGGCGGACGGCGGCCTGCGGGCTGTTGAGCGTGAAGGCGTGCTCGCCGGCGCCCGGCACCCGGCCGGTGTCGGCCGAGCTGCCCAGCGCGTACACCAGGGTGTCGTAGTCCAGTGTCGCCGCACCATCGTCGACCGTCACCGTACGGGCATCGGCGTCGATGGCGGTGGCCGTGCCCCGTACGAAGGAGATGCCGGTTCCGGCGAGCAGGTCGGGGATCCGGTGGTCGGCCAGCTGCCGCCCGGCGGCGATCTCGTGCATCCGCAGCCGCTCGGTGAACCGCGCCGAGGGGTTGACCAGGGTGATTCGGACATTAGCGCGCCGGGTCCGGTGGGCCAGGCGGATCGCGGTCATCATGCCCGTGTAGCCGGCGCCGAGGACGACGACGCGGTGGTCGTGCTCCATTGCTTCCCTCCCGAGCTCACGTCACCGTGGTGCCGGTGACGCTCAGGGGACAAACAGCTCGGGCCCGGCGTGACACCTCCTCGATGTGACGCGCACCACAAGTGCGGCTTATGCGTCCTTGCCCGCGGCGGTCAGGGCGTCACCGGTCAGGCGGTACACCGTCCAGCCGTCTCTCGGGGAGGCGCCCAGCGACTCGTAGAAGCCGATCGAGGGTGTGTTCCAGTCCAGGACCGACCACTCCAGCCGGGAGTAGCCCTTCGTCACGCACTCCTCGGCCAGGGCCGTCAGCAGGGCGCGTCCGAGGCCCGTACCCCGGTGGTTCGGGCGGACGAACAGGTCTTCCAGGTAGATGCCGTGCGCCCCGTGGAAGGTCGAGAAGTTCAGGAACCACAGCGTGAAGCCGACGATCTCCCCGTCCACCTCCGCCACGTGCCCGAACAGCGCGGGTTCCGGGGCGAACAGGGCGGCGTGGAGCTGGGCCGGGGTCATCGTGCATTCGTCGGACATCCGCTCGTATTCGGCCAGCGCGTGCACCAGTTCCACCACGGCTTTGATATCGGCTTCCCGTACCCGGCGAATCCGAGGATCCACGCCGTCGCTCCCTCCGTCGTCGGCGCGCTGAGGACCGCAGGTCACGGCCCCGTCGCGTATCAGCGAAGACTAGTGCCGTGTCAGTCAACGTTTGCCTCGTGGGGGAGGTGAAATTGGCTGATCCTCGCTGTGGTGGGCGAGCGACTCCCCACGTGGTGTGGGGCGGGCCACGGCCGGCCATGGGACCCCGGGTGCGGTGCCGTGATGAAGGGACCGTCGGGGGTCACGCCGGGAGCGGCCGGCACCGGGCAGGTGCCGTCCGGCTCGACGGTGCGTGATCACCACCGGAAACATGTTGGTGGTGATGGTGCCGCCCGGGCCGCGCCGGGCGATGTTGGCGCCGCCGACCAGGTCGCGGTGCCCACTGAACCCGCAACGAGTGAAGTTCCGATTCGCAGGTTTGGGAACCCGCCGGTGGCAGGCAGGGCAGGTCGAGGAGGTGCCCCGTTCATCCACCAGTGCCAGGTCGATTCCGGCTTGTTCGGCCTTGTCGGTCAAACACTTGAGCAGGTGCCCGATCCGCCAGGCCTGGATCCGCTGGTTGTGCCTTCGCCCGGTTTTGAGAGCGAGGACGCCGCGCGGGTCGCCGACCACGAGTGTGCCGATCCGGCGTGCGGTCGCCCAGTCGATGACCTGACGGGCGGCCTCGTGCTGGGCTTGGCGGACCCGACGTTTGTGGCGGGCTTCGATCTTGCGTTGCCGGGCTCGCTGCTTACGCCATCGGCGTGACCCGGCCTGTCCGGGTTTAGGTGCCCGCCGTGCTATCGCGCGCTGCCGGTGTTTGGTGTCACGCAGGTGGAGGTGGGTTTCGGCGCGGATGGCCCGTCCCGACACCACCAGCCCTTCCCCGTCCGGGCCCGCCACCGCGAACGGATGGATCACTCCCGGGTCGACTCCCGCCACACGGTGTGGGTCCGGTTCCTGGTCTGGTGGATAGGTGGTGATGGGGATTTCGGCGGTGACGTCGACGAACAACCGGCCGCCCTCGGCCACCAACGTCACCGACCGCACCTGTCCCGCCTCATACGGGACCGGCCGGGCCAACCGCACCCACAACGACGCACACCCACGACCGACCGGGAGCCGCAACCGCCGTCCATCGAGGGTGAATGTGCCGTGATAGTAACGCACCGGCATCAACCGGCGTTTCCGCCGCGGGTACCGCGCCGCCGTTTCGCCGTCTTTGCGGCGTTTGGCGGTGGCGAACCAGGCGTCGCTGTAGCGCCGCAGCACCGACCGTGCCCCGACCGAGTCCAACTCCCCGACCGTGCCCGGACCCGCCGCCGACAACTCCCGACACAACGCCTGATAGCCCACGATCGGTCGTAGTCCTCGTTGCCGCCGCCACCGGTTCATGTCCAGCACACACGCCCACACGTCGCCGGCCGCGACCAGCAAGGCGAAACACCGGCGCCGCTGCCCGGGCGAGACCCGCAGACCGATGCGGGCGGTCCGCATGACCACCCGCCCACCATCATCACGTCGAGGCACCAGGCGATTACAGCAAGTACCTACGACAAACTTCGGTCCCCCAACCCGCAACATCTGATCGACACCGCTCCAGACCAAGACACACGGCGGCCAAGCCCCCGGGACAAGCCCCGCGCTCCCCCAACCGGTTCCGACGCACACACCACAAAGCAAACATTGCCTGCCGCAGCACTAGCCGCTGCGGCGGTATGCCCGGTCCGGCCCCTGATGCGAGAAACCGGCGCGGCTCACCACGAGTTCACTATGTACGAACTGCCTGTTTGCACCGTATTTTTGGAGCGTTCCCGGACGTCGTTCCACGGACGTGAAGGAGACGGGCGTGACGCAGGCAGCGGAGCAGGTCGGACTTCCGCGCGTTCCCGTGTCACTGCGGTGGGGCGGAGGGGCCGCGGGCTCCTACCTCCAGCAGGACGACGGTCTCGTGATCGACGCCAGACCCGGTACGGACCTGTTCATCAGCCCGCAGCGCACCGCGGAGGCGCTCGACGCGCCGCGCCTGTTCGCACACGCGCAGGGCGACTTCCTGCTCAGCGCCCGCGTGACGGTGAACCACGGCCGTCCGCACGACGCCGGCGGGCTGCTCGTGTGGCTCAACGACCGCGCGTGGGCCAAGCTGGGCCTGGAGATGTCCGCGCAGAGCGAGCCCGAGACCGTCTCGGTCGTCACCCGCGGCGCCTCCGACCGCGCCAGCGGCTTCGTGGTGACCGGCGGGCACGTCTGGCTCCGCGTCGCCCGCGTCGACTCCGCGTACGCCTTCCACGCCTCGCTCGACGGGCGCTACTGGCGGCTGATCCGTCACTTCGCCCTGTACGCCTCCGGTGCCCCCTCGTACGGCTTCTTCGCCCAGTCGCCCGTCGGGGACGGCTGTTCGGCGACCTTCGACCAGATCACGTTCGAGCCGAGGAGGCTGACCGAGCTGATCGACGGGTCCTGAGCCGGGACCGCGCGCGGATCCTGCCGTCCGTGACCGTCGAGTGACGCGTCGATGGCGGCAGGAGGGCGTCGACATGACCATCGCCACATAAATCGCCCATTAGGGTCAAGACCCGATATTTGGGGGAAGTATGAGGCGTGGATGTGTCCAAGAAGAGTGAGTTCGTCGTTGTCGCCAACCGTCTGCCGGTCGATCGGGTCACCGACGGTGACGGCGAGGCGTCGTGGCGGCGCAGCCCTGGCGGGCTGGTCACCGCCATCGTCCCGGTCATGCAGCGTCGTCAGGGAGCGTGGGTGGGCTGGCCGGGCTCGCCGGATGAGGAACTCGAGCCGTTCGAGGCCGAAGGTCTGTCGCTGATTCCCGTGCGCCTGTCGGCCCGGGACGTCGAGTACTACTACGAGGGATTCTCCAACGCGACCCTCTGGCCGCTGTACCACGACGTGATCGCCCAGCCGGTCTACCGGCGGAGCCTGTGGGAGGTCTACGAGCGGGTCAACCGGAGGTTCGCCCGCGCCGCCGCCGAGGTCGCGGCCGAGGGCGCGATCGTCTGGGTGCAGGACTACCAGCTCCAGCTCGTCCCCCAGATGCTGCGCGAGCTCCGCCCCGACCTGCGCATCGGCTTCTTCCTGCACATCCCGTTCCCGCCGATGGAGCTGTTCCAGCAGCTGCCCTGGCGACGTGACATCCTGTACGGTCTGCTGGGCGCCGACCTCGTCGGATTCCAGAGCCGCGACGCGGCGTCCAACTTCGTCCGGCTGTGCCGGCGCTTCTGCGACCTGCGGACGCAGGGCCACGAGGTGATGGTCGCGGACCGCACCGTACGCGCCGACCACTTTCCCATCTCGGTGGACGCGAACGAGCTCATCACCCTGGCCGCCGACCCGAAGGTGCAGAACCGCGCGGCGCAGATCCGCGAGGACCTCGGCAACCCGGCGTCGGTGCTGCTGGGCGTCGACCGCCTCGACTACACCAAGGGCATCCAGCAGCGGCTCGAAGCGTTCATCGAGCTGTTCGAGGACGAGCGGCTCAAGAGCGGCGACGCGGTGTTCGTCCAGGTCGCGACGCCGAGCCGGGAACGCGTCAAGGAGTACCGCATCCTGCGCGACGAGATCGAGCTCCAGGTCGGCCGCGCCAACGGCCTGTACGCCGAGCTGGGCGCGCCGATCATCAACTACATGCACACGTCCTACACCCGCGAGGAGCTGGCCGCGCTCTACCTGGCGGCGGACGTGATGGTGGTGACGCCGCTGCGCGACGGCATGAACCTCGTGGCCAAGGAGTACGTCGCCTGCCGGTCCGACCTGCGGGGCGCCCTGCTGCTCAGCGAGTTCGCCGGCGCGGCCCAGGAGCTGCACCGCGCCTTCCTGGTCAACCCGTACGACATCGGCGGCACGAAGAACCGCATGTGGGAGGCCATGCACGCGAGCCCGGCGGAACGCGCCCGCCGCATGCGCTCGATGCGCAGGCGGGTGATCGAACACGACGTCGACCTGTGGGCCAAGAAATTTCTGGACGCGCTGGAGAACGGCCGGTCGGGTACGGTGGGCGCGCCCGATCGGCCGGACGCGGTCAGCTCGCCGGGCGCGCCGTCGCCGGTTTGATCCGCTGCCACCAGTCGTGCAGGTCGGCCGGGCCGTACGCGGCCTCGATCGAGATCGACGCGGGCACCATCGGGAAGCGACGCCCCGGATTCCACGACCGCTGGTACGCGGGCGGGTCGAGCACCACGACGCGTGTGCCGCCGACCTGGGGGATGTCGGCCGGAACGCCCTCGTTCCAGATCCACTCGCCGTTCGCGTCCACGAGGTTCCACTGGCCGACCACCGGCGGAGTGCCGGGCGGCACGTCCTGGTCGCGGGAGGAGGCCACCCAGCGCGGGTCGGGGGGTTCGCCGGGCAGCCCGCCCGGCCGGATGAGTTCGCCCGCGAGCAGCGTGTGGAGCTGGAAGTTGTCGCCGATCCCGCCGATGACGACCGTCCAGCCACGGCCGCTGGCGCGGTCGAGCACGAGCAGCCGCTCGCCCTCCAGGATCCGCAGGAGGTCGCCGACCCACGAGAGCTGTTCGCAGTGGCCGGCCGCGCGGTCCACCACGGCCGCGAGCGACTCCCGGTCCGGCACCGAGGCCCGCACCAGGGGAGAGAACGTCAGAACCGTGAACGCCGCCATCCCGAACCTGGGCAGCGACCACCACGCCTCCATGGCCGGTCCGGCGCCCTCGCCGAGCGCGGGCCGTACGGCCTCCCAGATCTCCCGGGACGGCTCGTGCCGCTCCGGATCCGGCGGCTCGCCGCGTCCGGCCTTCTCCCAGGCGTCGGCGAAGGCGAGCGCGCCGGTCGTCACGTCGGGCAGGCGGCCGATCACCGCGACTCCCGGCGCCTGCGCGTCGGCTCCGTTCTCCACCAGGGCCCCGCTCATCAGCGCGAGCCAGGCGGCCTGGTCCAGTGATGCCCGCTCGATGCCCTGGGCGAGCTGCCGCGCGCCCGCGGTGAGCTCCGCCTGGGGCACCGTGCCGGCCGCACCTTGCACCGCCTGGAGGAGGCCGCCGAACGCCGCCTGATCCTGCTCGATCGCGGCACGCGTCAGGTCCGCACATGTCTGTTCGAACATGTGATCACTTTTGCACAGATGCCGCCCGGGTGAGGAACGGAGGTGTCCTCCCGGATGTGGGCTGTTCCGGGAGGACACGCCCGCTTTCGCGGCGTCCCGCTACTCGCCGGACGCCTGCTCGGGCGCGACGTGCGGGTTCATGCTGTCCGTGTGGACGGAGTCGTCCTCGTCGGACGTGTTCTCCGGCACGATGTGCGGGTTCATGCCGTCCGGGTGGACGAGGTGGTCGTTGTCGTCGTTCGTCGGTGTCGTCTCGTCGGTGGTCTCGGGCTGGTCGGCCATCGTTCCGCACCTTTCTTCGCGAGTGATGGCGGGGAGCCTAGTGACGCCGGATCAACATCTGATCAACGTGGTGCGGGCGCGCGGTCGAGCAGGGCGCGTACGTCTTCGGCGGCCGGGGCTCCCAGGGCCTGCAACACCGCGAGCGCCTGCTCCCAGCAGGCACGCCCGTCGTCCGGGCGGCCGTCGGCGGTGAGCGCCCGGCCGAGGACGTCGAGGGCGCGCCCCTCGCCGAACCGCTGGCCGATCTCGCGGGCGATCGCGAGGGCCTCCTCGGCCTGGGCGACCGCCTCGGCGGGGCGGCCGGCCCGAAGGTGGCTCTCGGCCAGCCGGTACAGCGTGTGGTGCTCGCGCAGGCGCTGCCCGGTGGAGCGGAAGACGGCCAGGCAGTCGAGGTAGTACGGGATCGCGTCGTCGGGCCGCCCCATGCCGTCGAGGATCGTCCCCAGGTACTGCATCGCCTTGGCCGCGCCCATCGCGCTGCCCTGCGCGCGGAACAGCTCCAGGCTCCGCTCCGCCGCGTCGAGTGCCTCCTTGTCGCGGTGCAGCTCGGCGGCGGCGCGCGCCATGTTGCTGAGGCAGTTGGCCTCGCCCTCGGGGGAGCCCAGCTCGGCGAAGACGCCGGCCGCGCGCTCGAAGAACGCGAACGCGTCCTCGTACCGCCGGTGCTCGAAGGTGACGACGCCGACCCCGTTGAGAGCCTCGGCGCGTACGTGGTCGTCGCCGGAGGCCTCGGCCAGCTCGACCGTCGTACGGAGGCTGGCCTCGGCCTCGTCCAGCCGGAACGCGACGTGGAGGATGAGGCCGAGCAGGTAGCCGGCCCGGCCGCGGGTGCGAGCGTCGTTCTTCTCCAGCGCGGCGGTGACCACGAGCCGCGCCGTCTGCTCGAACTCCCACAGGTGGGTGCCGGACATGATGAGCGGTTCGAGGCTGAGCAGCAGGTCGGCTGCGACCGCCAGGTCGGGGGCGCCGCCGCGAGTCGACTCGGCGATCACCGCGCAGAGGTTCGCGGTCTCGCCGCCGAGCCAGGCCAGCGCCTCCTCGGCCGTGGCGAACTCGATACCGCGGGTCTCCGGGGTGCTCAGCCGGCCGCCGTCGGCGGACTCGGCGGCCAGGTAGGCGTTGCGGGCGGAGGCGAAGTAGAAGTCGAGCATCCGGTGCGGCACCTGGGCCCGCGCGACCTCCGAGTCGTACTTCTCGGCCTGGCGGCGGGCGAAGAGCCGCAGCAGGTCGTGGTAGCGGTAGCGGCCCGGCGCGGGGGTTTCCAGCAGGCTCGCGTCGACCAGCGACTCCAGCAGGTCCTCGGTGGCCGGCGCGGGCAGGCCGAGGACGGCCGCCGCCGCGTGCAGGGGTACGTCGTGCACGTCCGGCAGGGCCAGCAGCCGGAACGCCCGCGCCTGCTCGTCGTACAGCTGGCCGTAGCCGAGCTCGAACGTCGCCGAGACGGTGTGGTTGCCGACCCGCATCTCGTCGAGCCGCCGCCTCTCGTCCGTGAGGCGTTCGGCGATCGTCGCCATCGACCAGCTCCGCCGCGACGCCAGCCGCGAGCCCACGATGCGTACGGCGAGGGGCAGGTGCCCGCAGGCCGCCGCGACCTCGGCCGCGATCTCCCGCTCGTCCTCGACCCGCTGCTCACCGGCGATGCGGCCGAACAGCGCGATGGCCTCGTCGGTGACCAGGCCGTCCAGGTCGACCGTACGGGCGGCGGGCACGCCGGCGAGCCGCGACCGGCTGGTCACGATCACCGCACAGCCCGCCGAGCCGGGCAACAGCGGGCGTACCTGGTCGACGTCGCGCGCGTCGTCCAGCACCACGAGCATCCGCCGGTCGGCCAGGCGGCTGCGCAGGAGCGCCGCCCGCTCCTCCAGCCCGGTGGGCACGTCCTTGTCGGGGGTGCCGAGCGCGCGCAGGAACGCGCCGAGCACCGCCGCGGGCCCGGCCGGGTCGGGTCCCGCTCCGCGCAGCTCGGCGAACAGCTGGCCGTCGGGGTAGTGCGGCCGTACCGCGTGCCCGACGTGGACCGCGAGGGTCGTCTTGCCGATCCCGCCGATGCCGGCCACCGCCACGACCGGCATCGCGGTACGGTCCGCCTCGGCGAGCACGCCGGTCAGCTCGGCCACGATGGCCGAGCGTCCGGTGAAGTCGGCGACGTCCGCCGGGAGCTGCGCGGGCACCGGCAGCGGACGCGCGGGCTCCGCCGGGCGTACGGGCTCGGGCGGCCTGCCGGCCAGGGAGGCGTCGCCGGCGAGGACCTTCGCGTGCAGCTCGGCCAGCTCGGGTCCGGGGTCGATGCCCAGCTCCTCGACGAGCACCCGGCGCGTGTCGGCGTACACCGCGAGCGCCTCGGCCTGCCGCCCGCACCGGTACAGCGCGAGCATGAGCAGCCCGCGCAGCCGCTCGCGCAGCGGGTGGGCGTTGGTCAGCTCGGTCAGGTCGGCCACCGACTCCGCGGCGCGGCCACTCTCCAGGTCGATGGCGTACCGGGTCTCCAGCGCGGTGAGCCGCTGCTCCTCCAGGTGCACGCGCTGCGCCTCGGCCCAGTCGCCGTGGATGCCGCACAGCGGCTCGCCGTCCCAGACCTCCAGTGCCGAGCGCAGAGCGGCGGCGGCGCCGGCGAGGTCACCCGCGCGCCGCGCCTCGTCGGCGTCGGCCAGCCCATCCTCGAACACGCTGAGGTCGAGCGCGGCCCGCGGCACCCGCAGCGCGTACCCGCCGGCCTCCGAGACCATCACGGTCGCCTTCTGCCGCGCCGCGCGCTCGGGCTCCAGCACGGCCCGCAGTCGCGAGGCGTACGTGCGCAGGGCGGTCATCGCGCGTACCGGCGGCTCCTCGCCCCACAACGCGTCGACCAGCTCCTCGGCGGTCGCCGTACGGCCACGCCGCAGCAGGAGCACGGCCAGCACGGCCCGCTGCTGGGGCGTACCGAGATCGAGTTCGGTGTCGTCACGCCATGCGCGGACCGGGCCCAGAACCGCGAAGCGAAGCCCGTGCATACCCGTTCCTCAGGGGGAAGCCAAAACATGATTATTTCCCGAGAATAGGGATTTACGGATCGAGCGCCATCCGTGAGATCCACGACATTCGGTGCCCGTCTTCCCGAGCCGCCCCGCCACCCGCCGTCGCCGGGCGAGGAGTCCTCGCCACCCGTTGTCCCGCGACAAGGATCGTGCCTTCTCGCGACGCCACGCGAGTAAGCGCCGTTACTTCGACGTGACCGCGCGGATACAGCCGACGATCTTCCTGCGTCGCTACCGTGGTGCTCACCGAAATGGTCATGGAGGGCACCATGGGGGACCACGGCGGCGGTAACAGCGACAACAAGACCCCAACGGACGGTGCGAAGCCGCAGGGCGGATCTCGCGGGTCGGGTGACAACAAGACGAATGGCAACTCCAGCGACGGCCGCAAGTAACCGTGACCGATCCGGACGTGCTGGCGGACCGTCTCGCCGCCCGGCTCGCGGCGCAGGGCGAGTTGAACGATCCTGTGTGGCGGCGGGCACTGCACGCTGTTCCGCGGCACCTGTTCGCACCACCGGTCGCGTGGGTGAACCCTGACGGCCCTGCGGACGGCTACCCGGTCAACCGGGCTACGGGGGAGGACCGCTGGTGGAGTGCGGTCTACTCGGACGCCTCTCTGATCACCCAGATGAATGACGGCGCCGGCGATGTCACGACCGGAGAGGGGCTCGCGTCGTCGTCCTGTTCGGCGCCCGGTGTCGTATGCGTGTTCCTTGAGGAGCTCCGGCTGGAAGACCATGACCGGGTGCTGGAAGTCGGTACGGGCACCGGGTGGACGGCGGGACTGCTGTCGTGGCGGGTCGGCGATGTGAACGTCACGAGTGTCGAGATCGACCAGGGCCTGTCGGAGCAGGCGGCGAAGAATCTCGCCGCAGCGGGGTTCGAACCGCGGCTGGTCGTCGGTGATGGCGCGGTCGGGTGCACGGAGGCGGCACCGTTCGACCGGGTGCACGTGGCGTGTGCGGTCGCGGACATCCCGTACTCCTGGGTGCAACAGACCCGTCCGGGCGGGATCATCGTGTTGCCGTGGTCACCGGGTTATGGGTACGGCTGGCAGACCCGGCTGCATGTGATGCCGGACGGGTCGGCGGTGGGCGGGTTCCCCGGCCGCGCCGGCTACATGTTCATGCGCGCGCAACGGCCGGTGCTCGGGGCGGCGTTCGACTTCGTTCACGGCACACCGGACGAGACGGTGACCAGGCTGGATCCACGGCGGCTGGTCGCGGACTCGGACGCGGCAGATCTCGCTGTCGCCGCGCAGGTGCCCGGCGTGCAGACCCGTCTGTACTTCGACGAGGACGGCGACACGGGCGAGGCGACGTTCTGGGTGCTTGAGCGGGAGACGAAGCGGGGGTCGTGGGCGTCTGTGGACTACGTTCCCGGACAAGCCGAGTTCGTGGTGGAGCAGTATGGGGACCGGCGTCTGTGGGACGAGGTCGAGGCCGCCTACTGGCGTTGGAACGGCTGGGGGCGGCCGGAACGTGACAGGTTCGGGCTGACGGTCTCACCAGACGGCCAGGCGGTGTGGCTGGACTCGCCGAGCAACGTGCTGGCACGAGTCGCGCCAGGCGTAGTGCCCGGGCCGGGTCGGTGAGGTGGCAGGAAACGCATCAGGTTCCCTTCGCCGGTTGGGTCAGAGGCGGTCGACCGACGTGACGTGGATGACGGCGCGGCCCTCCTCATCGGAGGCGCGCAGGTCGACCTCGGCGCTGATGCCCCAGTCGCGGTGGCCCGCCGGGTCGTCGAACACCTGGCGCACCCGCCAGAGCTCGGTCTCCTGCTCGATCTGCAGCAGCTTCGGACCGCGGGCGTCGGGGCCGGTCTGGATCTCCTCGTGCTCCTCGAAGTAGGCGTCCAGCGCGTCGGCCCAGCGGTCGGCGTCCCAGCCGTCCGCGGCGTCCAGCTCGCCCAGGTCGTCGTAGCGCTCCAGCGCGGCGAGCTCGACCCGGCGGAACATCGCGTTGCGGACCAGCACGCGGAACGCGCGCTCGTTCGCGGTGACGACGTTGGGCGTCTCCTCGATCCGCTCCTGGGACGGCTCCGCCGAGGGGTTCTGGAGCTGCTCCCACTCATCCAGGAGGCTGGAGTCGACCTGGCGGACCAGCTCGCCGAGCCACTCGATCAGGTCGTGCAGGTCCTCGGTCTTCACCGAGTCGGGCACGGTCTGCTGGAGCGCCTTGTACGCGCTCGCGAGGTAGCGCAGCACGATGCCCTCGGCGCGGGCGAGCTGGTAGTTGGCGACGTACTCGGTGAAGGTCATCGCCTGCTCGTACATGTCGCGTACGACCGACTTGGGCTGGAGCGGGTGGTCGGCCACCCAGGGGTGCCCGCGGCGGTAGACGTCGTACGCGCCGTAGAGCGTGTCCTCCAGCGGCTTGGGATAGGTGATGTCCTGGAGGAGCTCCATCCGCTCCTCGTACTCCACGCCGTCGGCCTTCATCTGCGCGACCGCCTCGGCCTTGGCCTTGTTCTCCTGGGCGGCGAGGATCTGGCGCGGGTTCTCCAGGATCGACTCGATCACCGACAGCACGTCCAGCGCGTACGACGGCGATGCCGGGTCGAGCAGCTCGAACGCCGCCAGCGCGAACGTCGACAGCGGCTGGTTGAGCGCGAAGTCCTCCTGCAGGTCGACGGTCAGGCGGGCGTACCGGCCCTCGGCGTCGGGCTCCTCCAGCTGCTCCACGACCCCGCCGGCCAGCAGGCTGCGGTAGATCGCGATCGCCTGGGAGATGTGCTTGCGCTGCCGGGCGCGGTCCTCGTGGTTGTCGGTGAGCAGCTTCTTCATCGCCTGGAAGGCGTTGCCGGGCCGGCCGATGACGCTGAGCAGCATCGCGTGGCTGACCTGGAAACGCGACTGCAGCGGCTCGGGCTCGGCGGCGATGAGCTTGTTGAACACCTCCTCGTCCCAGCTCACGAACCCCTCGGGCGCCTTCTTGCGCACGACCTTGCGCCGCTTCTTCGGGTCGTCGCCCGCCTTCGCGAGGGCCTTCTCGTTCTCCACGACGTGCTCGGGCGCCTGCACGACGACGAATCCGACGACGTCGAACCCGGCCCGCCCGGCCCGCCCGGCGATCTGGTGGAACTCCCGCGCCCGCAGGCGGCGCACCCGGCTGCCGTCGTACTTGCTCAGCGCCGTGAACAGCACCGTACGGATGGGAACGTTGACGCCCACGCCGAGCGTGTCGGTGCCGCAGATGACCTTGAGCAGCCCGGCCTGGGCGAGGCGTTCGACCAGGCGGCGGTACTTCGGCAGCATCCCGGCGTGGTGGATGCCGATGCCGTGGCGTACGAGCCGGGACAGCGTCTGGCCGAACTTCGTGGTGAACCGGAAGTTGCCGATCAGCGCCGCGATCTCGTCCTTCTCCGCGCGTGAGCAGACGTTGATGCTGGTCAGCGCCTGGGCGCGCTCGGCCGCCGCGGCCTGGGTGAAGTGGACGATGTAGATCGGGGCCTTCTGGTCCTCCAGCAGCTCCTCGATCGTCTCGTGCAGCGGCGTGACCCGGTATTCGTACTTGAGCGGCACCGGCCGCGTCACCGAGGTGACCACGGCGGTCGGCCGTCCCGTACGGCGGGTCAGGTCCTCCTCGAAGCGCGAGACGTCGCCCAGCGTCGCCGACATCAGCAGGAACTGCGCCTGCGGGAGCTCGAGCAGCGGGATCTGCCACGCCCAGCCGCGGTCCGGCTCGGCGTAGAAGTGGAACTCATCCATCACGACCTGGCCGATGTCGGCGTCGGCGCCGTCGCGCAGCGCGATGCTCGCCAGCACCTCGGCGGTGCAGCAGATGATCGGGGCGTCGGCGTTGACGCTCGCGTCGCCGGTCATCATGCCGACGTTCTCGCTGCCGAACATGGCGATCAGGTCGAAGAACTTCTCCGAGACCAGCGCCTTGATCGGCGCGGTGTAGAAGGTGACCTCGTCGCGGGCCAGCGCCGCGAAGTGCGCGCCCGCCGCGACCAGGCTCTTGCCGGAGCCGGTCGGGGTGTTGAGGATGACGTTCGAGCCGGAGACGACCTCGATGAGCGCCTCCTCCTGCGCCGGGTACAGCGTGATGCCACGCTCGCCGACCCACGCGTTGAAGGCGTCGAAGACGGCGTCGGGGTCGGGGGCGGCGGGCAGGCGGTCGATGAGGCGCACGTCTTCCATCTTGCCCCTCGTGCGGAGTGCCCGGACCCGACCGCGGGCGAATGACCCCGGCACGGGTGAGGATGGAAAACGAACCCCTCCGGCGAGCCCATGGCCTCCACGGGAGGCCGCGAGCCGCGTACGCCTGCCGCGGACATCGGTACGGCACCGCGCGGCACCCTTTAACATCGACGCCCGTGACAGCGTCTGGATATCTGCGTTATCCCCACGTCCGTGGCGATCTGCTGACCTTCGTGGCCGAGGACGACGTCTGGATCGCTCCGCTGTCCGGTGGGCGCGCCTGGCGCCTGTCCGCCGACGGGGTTCCGGTCTCCCACCCGCGGTTCTCGTCCGACGGGCAGTGGGTGGCCTGGACGAGCAGGCGTGACGGCGAGCCGGAGGTCCACGTCGCCCCGGCCGAAGGGGGCGAGAGCCGCCGGCTCACCTACTGGGGCGCCCCCGGCACTCGGGTGTGCGGCTGGACCCCCGACGGACGGATCCTCGCGGTGACCTCCTGGCGGCAGCCCTTCTACCACCGCACCCACGCGTACGCGGTGCCGGTGGACGGCGAGCCCGCCGAGCCGATGGGCTGGGGGCCGGTGGGCGGCGCCGACGTCGCGCCCGGCGGGGCCGTGGCCCTGGTCACCGTCGCCGGTCAGGAACCGGCCGCGTGGAAGCGCTACCGGGGCGGAGCGACCGGGCGGCTGTGGGTACGGGAGGGCGAGGGGTTCCGGCGGGTCCTGGCCGACCTCGACGGAAACCTCGACTGCCCGGTGTGGTTCGCCGGACGGCTGGCGTTCCTGTCCGACCATGAGGGAACGGGCCGTCTCTACTCCGCCGCGCCCGACGGCACGGATCTGCGGCGGCACTCCGCGGACCCGGACTTCTATGCGCGCCACGCCGCCGGCGACGGCGATCGGGTGGTCTACCAGGCCGCCGGTGACCTGTGGCTGGTGGACGGGCTCGACGCGGAACCCGTCCGCCTCGACGTACGCCTCGCCGGTCCGCGTACGGGGCGGCGCCGTCGCCCGGCCGCCCCACGGGTCACGGATCTGTCCTGCGACCACACCGGCCGGGCCAGCGCGGTCGAGGTACGCGGCGGCGTCTACTGGCTCACCCACCGCGACGGGCCCGCCCGCGCCCTCGCGGCGACGCCCGGGCAGCGTGCCCGGCTGCCCCGCACGCTCGGCGACACCGGTCAGGTCGTGTGGGTCACCGACGCGGGCGACGGCGACGGCCTGGAGGTCTCGGCCGCGACCGGAGCCGAGCAGCCCCCCACGCGACGCCGTTTCGCCGCCGGCCGGCTCGGGCGGGTCGAGGAACTCGCCGCGGCGCCCGACGGGAAGACGGTCGCGGTGGCCGCCCACGACGGACGGCTGCTGCTGGTGGAGATCGCGACGGGAGAGGTCACCGAACTGGCGGCCGGCGAGTACGGTCCGGCCGCCGACCTGTCCTTCTCGCCCGACTCGGCGTGGCTCACCTGGACCCACCCGGGCCCGGAACAGCTGTCGCGGATCCGCCTCGCCCGCATGGCCGACCGCACGGTCACCGATGTCACGGACGGCAGGTTCGACGACGGCGAGCCGGTGTTCAGCGACGACGGTTCCTACCTGGTGTTCCTGTCGTGGCGGGGGTTCGACCCCGTCTTCGACTCCCACTTCTTCGACCTGTCGTTCCCCTTCGGGTGCCGGCCCTATCTCGTGCCGCTGGACGCGGCCACGCCCTCACCGTTCGAGCCGACGCCGGAGGGCCGCGCGCCCTCGGCGGACGGCGACGACGACAAGAAGGAGGACGAGCAGGACTCCGCCTCGGTCACGCTCGACGGCATCGCCTCGCGCGTCGTGCCCTTCCCGGTGCCTGACGCGCGGTACTCGTGCCTGCTGCCGGTCAAGGGCGGCCTCGTGTGGCTGCGGACCCCGCTCACCGGCACGCTCGGCCACGACGGCGACGCGCCAAAGAACACACTTGAGCGCTATGACCTGGCCAAACGCACCTGCGAGCAGATCACGACCGGGGTCGACCAGCTGGACGTGAGCGGCGACGGCAAGCGCATGGTGATCGTCTCGGACGGCGATCTCAAGGTGCTGGCGACGGACGGCTCGGACGACGGCAGCGCCGATGAGGCCGAGATCGACCTGTCCCGCCTGCGGATCACCGCCGACCCGGACGCCGAGTGGCGGCAGGCGTACATCGAGGCCGGGCAGGTCATCCGCGACTACTTCTGGACCCCCGGCCTGGGCGGCGTCGACTGGGACGCGGTGCTGGACCGGTACCGTCCGCTGCTGGATCGGATCGCGAGCGCGGACGACTTCGCCGACCTGCTGCGGGAGGTCTTCGGCGAGCTGGGCACCTCGCACGCGTACGTGGGAGGTGGCGGCCATTCGAACGGTCCGTACCTGGGGTTGCTCGGCGCCGACCTCGAACGCGACGACGACCGGCTCTGGCGGGTGACCCGTGTCCTGCCCACCGAGACGTCCGACCCGGGAGCCCGGTCACCCCTGGCCGCCCCGGGCACGCGTATCGGACTCGGCGACGCGGTGGTCGCCGTGGACGGGCGGCCGGTGGACGACCTCACCGGACCCGGCCCGTTGCTTCTGGGCTCGGCGGACAAGCTCACCGAGCTGACCGTCGTTCCGAGCTCGGGTGGCCAGGCGCGGCGGGTGGTCGTGCGTCCCCTGTGGGACGACCAGCGGCTGCGTTACCAGACCTGGGTGGCCGAGCAGCGGGACCGGGTGCGCGTGCTCAGCGGGGGACGGCTCGGCTACCTCCACATCCCCGACATGCAGGCGAGCGGCTGGGCGCAGTTCCACCGCGACCTGCGACGGGAGATGGCCGAGGAAGGGCTCCTCGTCGACGTGCGCGGCAACTCCGGAGGCATCGTCTCCGAACTCGTGGTGGAGAAGCTGGCCCGGCGCGTGGTCGGCTGGGATGTCGGCCGGCACCGCGGCCCGATGAGCTACCCGGCCGACGCTCCCCGCGGGCCGGTCGTCTTCCTCGCCGACGAGCACACCGGCTCGGACGGGGACATCCTGACCGCCGCCGTGCGCGAACTCGGGCTGGGCACCGTGGTCGGCACCCGCACCTGGGGCGGCGTCATCGGCATCCACCGGCACCGCCTGGTGGAGGGCACCGTCATCACGGTGCCGCGCTACGCGACCTGGTTCAACGGCCACGGCTGGGACCTGGAGAACCGGGGTGTCGCCCCGGACGTCGAGGTGGAGATGGGACCGGACGGCTGGGCGGCGGGCCGCGACCCGCAGTTGGAGACCGCCGTACGGATCGCGCTCCTACGCCTCGCCGACCGTCCGGCCGCCACGCCACCGCCTCGTCCCTGACGGCATCTTCGTCTCAGCCGGGCAGATCCTGTGCGGCGTGTTCGGCGAGCAGGCGGACGGCGGACATGTGCCCGTCGAACGCCGCCGTGCCCTCCTCGGTCAGGCTCAGCCAGGTGCGTGGCCGTCGGCCCACGTGTCCCTTGCGGACCCGTACGTATCCGGCCTCCTCCAGGGTGACCACGGTCTTGGACAGCGTCGGTCTGCTCAGCTCGCAGGCCTCCGCGACGGTGGTGAAGTCGGCCTGCTCGCAGCCGGACAGGAACGCGGCCACCTTCAGGCGGGGCAGCGTCGCGAGCAGCTCGTCGAACCCGCTCACCGCGGCGCCCTGCGGAACCCGCACAACAGCACGGACAGGGCGCTGAACAGCGATGCGGCACCGAGCGCCCAGTCGTGGCCCGCGAGACCGAGGACCAGGGCGACGACGGCCAGCACGAGCAACGGCACCGTGACGATCCTCCGGACCCGGGGAAGCGAGGCGAGAAGGCCCGGCGACGCGGCGTCGCGGGGGATCACACCACGCCGCCGCCAGACCCGCCAGACCGCCAGCGACACCAGCACCCACACGGCGAACAGCCCGATCCCGGTGACGCCGCCGATCCGGCGGAAGGCGCCGTCGGTGAAGGCCGCGACGCCGGCCACCGCGACGGCGCCGGTGAACAGGGCGAGGCTGGTCGCGGGATACCAACGGGGCGCGGACGAGGCCGCCGCGGCGGCGTGCGCCGACTCGGCGGCGCGCAGCGTGTCCTGCGGACTCAGGGGATGATCGCTCATGAGTTGCACTCTAGCATCTTGTTGCCAAATGGAAACAAGATGCCGGAATGCGCTCTCAGGTCGGCACGTCCATGCGCTGGGTGCCGATCACCTTGAGGAGCTGGAGGTTCTGGTACGAGTCGGAGCCCGGCTGGGCGGTGAAGATCACTACTTGCTGGTTCAGGTCCGGGACGGTGAGGATGTCGAAGTCCAACTCGATCGGGCCCACCTGCGGGTGCTGGAATACCTGCCGGGCGTGGTGGTCGATCCGGAGTTCCTGGGAGTTCCACAGCCGGGCGAAGTCCGCGCTGTCGGCCAGGAGTTCGGCGATGAGCGAGCGCAGCTCGGCGCTGTCCGGGTAGCGGGTGGTGGCGACCCGCAGATAGCTGACGGCGGTGGTCACGAGGCGCCGGTGATCGGTGATCCCGTACATGGCGCGGTCGCCGTCCCCGTGCAGGAAGATTCGGCGCAGGAAGTTACGGTCCGCCGCCCGCAGAGCCGAGAAGTCCTCGAACAGCGCGGCGGCCAGCGGGTTCCACGCGAGCACCCGGCAGGTGTCGTCCACCAGCAGCGCGGGTGTGTCGGCGAGCCGGTCCAGCAGGGCGGCCGTGGAGGGGGAGACCTCGCGCGACGGCAGCCGGCCCGGCATGTGCTCCAACTCGCCGGCCAGCGTGAACAGGTGGGACCGCTCCTGCTCGGACAGCCGCAGTGCGCGGGCGATGCCCTGGAGCACCGGGCGTGACGGGTGCCGTCCGCGGGCCTGCTCCAGACGGCTGTAGTGGTCGGTGGAGATGTGGGCGAGCTGCGCGACCTCCTCGCGCCGCAGCCCCGGGGTGCGGCGCCGTGACCCCTGCGGCAGGCCCACGTCCTCCGGCCGGATCTGCTCTCTCCTGCTGCGCAGGAACGCCGCGAGCGCGTGCTTGTCCATGACCCCACGCTATGGGCTCGCCGCGGCACGGTCGGCACCCAGCCATGGACCGACGGTCCCTGGCTTGACCCTCGCCGCGCGCCAACGCTGATGGCGAGGTGGCCGCACAACCGGCGGTCGCCGTCGACGACGAAGGACATGACCATGCGGATCTTCTTGACCGGCGCGAGCGGATATCTCGGCGGCGTTCTCACCGAGCACCTGATCGCGTCGGGCCACCGGGTGAGGGCACTGGCCCGATCGGACGCGGCTCGGGACCGTGTGACGGAGCTGGGCGCGGAGGCGGTGCCGGGGAGTCTCGCGGACGCCGAGACCCTCCGTCTCGCCGCCGAGGGGGCCGACGCCGTCGTGCACGCGGCGGTGGACTTCACCGACCCGGCCATGCGCGAGGTGGAAGGGCCCGCGCTGGCGGCCATGCTCGCCGGGCTGAAGCCGGGCGGTCCGTTCATCTACACCAGCACCGGTTTGGTCTACCCGGACACCCAGGGCCGGACGGTCGACGAGGAAACCCCGGTGGCACCCGAACACTCGCCCCAGCCGTACAAGGTGCTGGGCGAGCGGCAGGTACTGGCCGCCGAAGGGCCGGCGGTGACCGTCATCCGGGCGGCGCTGATCTACGGGCGAGGCGGTTCCGGGCTGCTCCAAGGCATGATCGCGAACGCCCGTGAGACGGGAGTCGCCACGTACATCGGCGACGGCGGCAACGAGTGGAGCTCGGTGCACGTCGATGACCTCGCCAGGTTGTACGTCGCCGCGCTGACCCGGGCCGAGCAGCGCCTCGTCGTCAACGCGGCGTCCCGCAGCCGTATCCCCATGCGGCGGATCGCCGAGGCGGTGGCCAATGTCACCGGGACCCGCGTGCGGTCGATCAGCGTGGAGGACGCCCGGCGGACGTTCGGCCCGGCCGCCGGGGCGCTCACCCGATCCTCGCCGTTGGACTCTTCTCGCGCCGAGCGGGTGCTCGGCTGGAAGCCGGCCGAGCCGGGTCTCCTGGACGACCTGCGCACGGGGTCTTACACGGCCGCCGGCCGCGCCTGACATCGACCGACCCGAGAGAGCCGGAACCTGGCGGGTCCGGCTCTCTTCGCGTATCGGGCGGCGGCTCTAGGAAAAGTGATATCACTATGCTAGATTCTTGCCTGAGCTTCCCGAGAGGATGAGGGTCATGAATGTGGAGATGCCGAGGGCGCACGTCGCCGAGCGTGACGTACGGGGGCTGCCGGGGTGGCCGGTGCTGGGCGGGGTCATCGTCGCCCTGATCGTCGGGTTCGTGCTCATCGCCACGGGGGTGAACTCGGGTGCGGACGTGGTCGCCGGCATCGGGGTCGTGATCGTCATCCTCGCCGCGCTGGCCCTGCCCGGACTGACCGCCGTCGCGCCGGGGCAGGCGCGCGTTGTGCAGCTGCTCGGGCGGTACGCCGGCACGATCCGTACGGACGGGCTGCGGTGGGTGAACCCCCTGACCACCCGGCGGCGGATCTCCACCCGGATCCGCAACCACGAGACCGACGTCGCCAAGGTCAACGACGCCGACGGCAACCCGATCGAGATGGCCGCGGTCGTCGTCTGGCAGGTGGAGGACACGGCCAAGGCGGTGTTCGAGGTGGACGACTTCGTGGAGTTCGTCGCCATCCAGACCGAGACCGCCGTACGGCACATCGCGGGCAGCTACCCTTACGACGCCCACGGCGACGAGCGGCTCTCCCTGCGGGAGAACGCCGACGAGATCACCGGCAAGCTGTCGAGCGAGATCTCCGAGCGCGTCGCGTCGGCCGGCGTACGGGTCATCGAGTCCCGCATCACCCGCCTGTCGTACGCGCCGGAGATCGCGCAGGCGATGTTGCGCCGCCAGCAGGCCGGTGCGGTCATCGCCGCCCGCCAGCGGATCGTCGACGGCGCCGTCGGCATGGTGGAGTCGGCTCTCACCCGGCTCGCCGACAGTGACGTGGTCGACCTGGACGAGGAGCGGCGGGCCACCATGGTCAGCAACCTGCTCGTCGTGCTCTGCGGCGACCGTGACGCCCAGCCCGTCGTCAACACCGGATCCCTTTACCATTGACTACTCCCCGCCCTGAAGAACGGGAATTCCGGCCCTCGCGGGCTGGGGTTCCTGCTTCTGTGGCGACTGCACCCGAGGGGACCCCGGGTGTCTGACGTCACCTCCACAGGCCGACACGGCAAGACCTGCCGCCAGGATGTTCTTGGCCGCGTTGATGTCCCTGTCATGCAGGGTGCGACACGCCGGGCAACACCACGCCCGAGTAGAAAGCGAAAGCTCGGCGAGCAGATGCCCGCACACCGAGCAGGTTTTGGAGCTGGGATACCAGCGATCGATCACGACCAGATGGCGACCGTATTTGGCTGCTTTGTATTCCAGTTGGCGACGGAACTCCCCCCAGCCGCAGTCGGAGATCGCTTTGGCGAGCCGCCGGTTACGGACCATGTTCTTCACGGCCAGGTCTTCAATCATGATCACGTCATGGTCGCGGACCAGCCGGGCGCTGGTCTTGTGCAGGAAGTCCGCACGGGACGCGGCGACCTTACGATGCGCGCGGGCCACCTTCGCCCTCGCCTTCGCCCGGTTGTTCGACCCGCGCTGTTTGCGGGCCATCCGCCGCTGGTAGCGGGCCAGGTTACGTTCCCGCCTGGCCAGACGGCGGGCATTGGTGATCTTCTCACCGTCGGAGGTGACCGCGAAGTCCTTGACGCCCAGGTCCACACCGACCATCGCGCCAGTGGGCGGTGCCTGTTCGGGGTCTGGAGCCTCGACGGCGAGGGAGAGGTACCAGCGTCCGCACGACTCACGCGAGACCGTCACCGACGTCGGCTCGATCGAGGCGGGATCAACCTCCGGCCAGGACCAGACGATCTCCAGGGGTGTATCCATCATCTTGGCCAGATACAGACGGCCTTCCCGCCAGCGAAACGCCGACCGGGTGAAGGTCGCCGACTGCTTACGCTGCCGGGACTTGAACCTGGGGTGGCGGGCACGGCCGGCGAAGAAGTTCACGAACGCGGTGTGCTGGTGCCGCAGCCCCTGCTGGAGCGGCACGCAGGAAACCTCGGACAAGAACGCCAGGTCCGGATCGCGTTTCAGCTCGGTCAAATAGCGGTCGGTCTCGGCGTAGGAGGTCCTCAGCCCCTCGGTGCGGTAACGGGTCTTCCGCCATTCCAGGACCTTGTTCCACACCAGGCGTACGCAGCCGAACGTGCGGTTCAGCACCGCCGCCTGCTCCGGGGTGGGGTAGGCCCGCACCTTGTAGCTCGTACGCATGTTCGAAAGTCTCGCAGTGCCACAAGCGCAGTAACGACGAACGGAAGAACAGGACGGAAAGACGGTTATGAACGCTTTGTGTTCAGGGCTGTTCCGGCTATGTCGGGCCGCCCCTGCCATGGCCCGAAATCATCCCAGCTCCCAAGGACCGGTCCTCCTCCGGACTTGCCAGTGACGGATCGCGAGCCGCGTCCCGACGCCGGCGGCGACGACGCGCGGCCGGCGGGGCGAGGCGAGCGCAAGAAGGTGCTGCTCCGCCTCGACCCCGCCGTCCACGACGCGCTCGCGCGCTGGGCCTCGGACGAGCTGCGCAGCACCAACGCCCAGATCGAGTTTCTGCTCCGGCGCGCCCTCAGCGACGCGGGCCGGATGCCCGGCAACGCCGGCCGCATGCGCCGGCCGGGCCGACCGCCGAAGGAGGAGTCCGGCCCATGAATGAGCGGAGTGGCCGAATCAACGGCACAGTTCCCCCAGGATCACTCTCCGACGAAGGAGGACTCGTGAGCCTTCCCGAGTCACTGCCCGCGCTGATGTACCTGCTGGCCTTCGACACCGACAAGAACCGGCTCACCTCGCGTTCACAGCTCGGGCTTGTGCTGCGTGCAGCCGCCCTCGCCGAGCTGTACCTGACCGAGCGGGTGACCGACACCGACGGCCGGGCCGAGGCCGCCGCGGGCGCCCGGCCCACCGGCGATCCCGTGCTCGACGACCTGGCTGACCAGATCGCCGCCCACCGGCCGCGGGCATGGCACCGCTGGATCGGCCGGCAGGAGCGCGCCACGGTCCGCGCCGTACGCGAGCAGTTGGAGGCCGATCGCCACCTCAAGGTCGAGCACCGGGCGCTCCTGCCCGACCGGGTGGAGCCGCGCGACCGGCGGGCGGTCAAGCAGTACGCGGAGACCGTCCGCGGCGCCCTGCGCCGCTCGTCCGCCCGCACCGACCCGCGCACCGCCGCGGTGCTCGCACTCGCCGCGCGCGGCGAGGTCAGGACGGTGGTATCCCGCCGTGAGCGCCGCGAGTACAGCCGAAAGCTGGACGAGTTGGCGGTCTACACCGGCCCGGTCGCCGACGCCCTGCGCAAGGCGGTACGGACGAAACGCGCCGCCACCGCAAGCGCGGGAGGCTGACCGAGGGGCCGCCTCGGGCCGGTGCCGGCCGCCGCAGTGCGCCGGCACCCGCGCAAGTCCGAGCGTAGCCGGACGGCACGCCGAGGACCGTCACCCGCGTCTGGATATAAACTCGCAGGTCAATCCCGATTTTCTGCATTGATTACTGCATGTCCGGCCGAGGGGGGCGTCGGTGGGCAGACCGAAACCAGGCATGGGAAAAGACCATGATTCGACGCGTAGAGCGACCGAGCCGTCGCTTCTTGAATCTTCTCCTCGTATCAACCCCGAGCTGGACGTGCTGTTCGACCAGTCACCGGTCGGCATGGTCTTCCTCGACCGCGAACTGCGCGCCAGGCGCACCAACGCGGCGTTCCGCCAGCTGATCGGCCTCCCGGACGAGGCGATCATCGGCCGCCGGCCTTCGGAGGTCGACGACCTGTCGATCAGGTACTGGGCAACCACTCGACCAATACACTGGCGGACCTCGGACGGTACGGCCTGGGACGAGCGCACTCTCGGCGAGCAGGTGATAGACAGAGGCGTTCCCGTGATCAACATGCATGTGGAGTGGATCAGAGCAGGCAAGCGCCGAATCCTCTCCTGGTCGGGGTACCGGGTGACAGAGAACGGCCGGGTGCTCGGGGCGCTGCTCTGCTTCCTCGACTTCACCAACCATGCGCAGACGATCACGCAGACGCATGCCCGGCTCGACCTGCTCGAGCGGGCCGGCAGCCAGGTCGGGGCCACGCTCGATATTCACCACACGGCCCGGGAACTCGCCGACCTGGCCGTGCCCGAACTCGCCGACCGCATCTCCATCGACCTGCTCGACCAGGTTCTACAGGGGGAGACGCTTCCCCGCACCAGCTCGGACGCCCTGCGGTTTCGCCGGGTGGCTGCGCGCGACTCCGCAGCGAGCGCCAAGATCAGGTACGAGGTGGGCGATCTGGTCACCGTGCCGGTCACAAGTCCACTCGTCGTGGCGCTCCTGCGGGGAACGTCCCTCCTGGTGCGGAACCCTGCCGAGGTGCGCGGGCGTTTCTCCGACACGCCCGCCGTGGTGGAAGCCTTCCTCGCCCGGGGAGTGCACACGTTGATGGTGGTGCCGCTGGTCGCCCGGGGCGTCACCTTGGGGGTGGCCTCGTTCTTCCGGGCCGAACACCCAGAGCCGTACGGCGAGGCCGATGTGCGGCTGGTCGGCGACCTGGCCTCACGCGCCGCGGTGTGCATCGACAACGCCCGCCTGTACACCCGCGAGCACAACACGGCGGTCACCTTGCAGCGCAGCCTGCTGCCCCAGCACATCCCGCAGGTGCCCGGGCTGCGGATCGCCCACCGCTACGAGCCCGCCACCCAGACCGCGGAGGTGGGCGGCGACTGGTTCGACGTCATCCCGCTGGACACTGGGCAGGTCGCGCTGGTCGTCGGTGACGTCACCGGCCACAGCATCCACGCCGCAGCGCTCATGGGTCAGCTCCGCACCACCACCGCGGCCCTGGCCCGCCGCGGGTGCCCACCGGAGGACATCATGCGGCAACTCAGCGGCGTGGCGGCCGACCACGACGACGAGATCGGCGCCACCTGCCTGTACGCCCTGTACGACAGGGAATCCCGGCGTTGTCGCTTCACCAGCGCCGGGCACCTCCCGCCCGCACTCCGCCACCCCGGCGGCAGCGTGGAATTCATCGATGTACCGGGCGGAATGATGCTCGGCGTCGGTCCAAGCCGTTACCCGGCCACCGACATCGAACTCCCCGAAGACAGTGTGCTGGCCCTTTACACCGACGGGCTCGTCGAACGCCCCGGCCAGGACATCGGCACCGGCATGTCCGACCTGGCCCGCACCCTGACCGCCAGCTCCGCACGATCACTGGACCAGCTGTGCGACAGCGTCCTGGCCGGCCTCGGAGCCGGCGCCCGGGATGACATCGCCCTGCTGCTCGCTCGCACCACCGCCGGGACGGCCCGCTGATCCACGCCCGGACCCCGGCCGGCGCCGAGGCCAGGACCATCCGGGTCACCCTGCCGCCCAGTGACCCCGGCGCTCCGCCGCATCGTCACCCCGGGCCGGTCTTCGGCCATGTGACCCAGGGCGAGATCCTCTTCGAGCTGGAGGGGCAGCCGCCCCGTGTAGGGCCCCTCAGCAGGCTTGGCATGGTGAGGGTGACCGTCACCGGGGTCTGTCATGGTGAAGGGAAAGGCCCCCTCAGCGGGATGTGTCGTGGTGAAGGGTCCCCTCAGCTGGGCCTGGCACGGTGAGGGTGACCCTCACAGCCCGTGAGCTGGCGGTCTGCCCGGCTCGGCGGATCGTCGTGGTGCGGGCGTGGCGACGCTTGGGCCTGCGGTTGTTCACTTACGGTGACGTCTCGGTGTCGAAGATCGCGGGAACGGTTCCGCGCTTTGATCGGCGCCGGGAGCGACCGTCGCTCCCCGGTCATTTCACGCGACCATTCGGGGGATTTCGTGTTCGTTCGTCTTGTCATCGTCTCCGCCGGGATCAGCGCCGCAGTGGCGGCGATCGGGCCGCCCGCATCGGCCGCTCCGGTAGCCAGGTCGGCCGCTTCGGCAGCCGCGCCGGCCGCTCACGTAACCGCGCCGGCGTGCCGGGTGCTCGCGCCGGGTGCTTCCGCCGTGGCGCAGCGCGCCGTTGCCGCCGCCTGCGGTCAGATCGGGGTCTGGTACTCCTGGGGCGGTGGTCACGGCAGCGGCCCCGGCCCGACGTTCGGCCACTACGACGGCCACGATCCCGACAGCAGGCAGGACGGGCAGCGCCGGGGCTTCGACTGCTCCGGCCTGGTGCGTTACGCCTACTACCGGGCGACCGGCGGCGACATCCTGAACGGTGTCGCCGACGCCCAGTTCCACACGGGCCGTGCGGTCGCGCGGTTCTCGCCGGGGCAGGGGACCGGGCCGCTGCTGCCGGGTGACCTGATGTTCTGGGGCCGCGGGCACATCCACCACGTCGCGATCTACCTCGGCGCCGGGCAGATGGTGGAGGCCTACGAGTCGGGCACCCACGTCCGTACGGCTCCGGTTCGGCTGGGCGGTGACTACGCCGGCGCCGTGCGGATCGGCGGGGGCGGCGGAACGCCACCTCCGGCCGCGGGCCGCCACTGGGTGGAGACGTTCGCGGCGGCGACCGGCTACGCCGGGCCCAACACCGCCGAGCCCCGGGGCGTGCTGAACAAGGGCCGCAACTACGTCTACTGCAAGGTCCGGGGCGCGAGGGTCGGGAACGACCGCCAGTACAACCACTGGTGGCTGCGGACCGACCTGGACCACGCGTTCCCCGGCAAGAGCGGGCGCGGCGCGTACGTCTCGGCCTACTACCTCGCCCGCTGGGGCAACGACGAGGCCAAGGACGTGAACGGCGCCGTCATCCCGAACTGCTGAACCCACCACGCGGATCGGCCTCGTACGGACCGGCCTCGTACGGACCGGCCTCGTACGGACCGGCCTCGTACGGGCCGGCCTCGTACGGGCCGTCCCGTGTGGGTCGGTCTCGGGTGGGTCGGTCTCGGGTGGGTCGGGCCGGTGGAAACCGGTCCGTGCGGGTCAGCCTCGGGAGGGCCGTGGGGAGGTCAGCCGTCGGCGGGGAGGCGTTCGGCCTTGGCCTTCTGCCACTTGTCGATGAGATCCCGCAGTTCCTCGTTGATGAACTCGAAGAACGCCAGTGAGGTGGCCATCCGCCGGCCGGCCGGAGTGTCGGCGCCGAGGACCTCGATACCGTCGCGGGCGCTGGTGATCCAGCGCATGATGATCTCGTCGCGGTTGACGATGGCCTCGTACCAGGAGTCGTTCTCGACCACGAAGACGTCACGCCGCGACCCCGGCTCGCGCTCGCGCCGGATCATGTTGAACTGGATCAGGAACCGCACCGCGCCGGACACGGCCGCGGGGCTGACCTGCAGAAGCTTGGCGATCTCGGCGGCCGTGAGCCGACCGGAGTCGGTGCCGTGCAGCACGGCGAAGACGCGAGCGGCCATGCGCGGAAATCCGGCGTCGACCAGGGCGGACGCGAACCGCTCGACGAACTGCCGTACCGCCTCGGGATCCCGCTCTGCCAAACCGTAACTCCTTAGTAGACGCAAGTATCCTATACGGTTTCACTGTCTTCACGAAGTTGTGAAACTAGTGTACCTTCAGCAACATGACAGACGCCATATCCGTATCCGGCCTGGTGAAGAACTTCGGCCGGACCCGTGCGCTGGACGGGCTGGACCTCTCCGTCCAGACGGGCGAGGTGCACGGCTTCCTGGGCCCGAACGGCGCGGGCAAGTCGACCACCATCCGCGTGCTGCTGGGCCTGCTGAAGGCCGACGCCGGCGAGGTGAGCCTGCTCGGCGGCGACCCCTGGCGCGACGTCGCCACGCTGCACCGCCGCATCGCGTACGTCCCCGGTGACGTCACCCTGTGGCCGAACCTGTCGGGCGGCGAGGTCATCGACCTGCTCGGGCGGCTGCGGGGCGGGCAGGACGCCAAGAGGAAGGCCGAGCTGCTGGAGCGGTTCGAACTCGACCCGCGCAAGAAGGGCCGGGCGTACTCCAAGGGCAACCGCCAGAAGGTCGCGCTCATCGCGGCGCTCGCCTCCGACGCCGAGCTCCTCATCCTCGACGAGCCGACCTCCGGGCTGGACCCGCTGATGGAAGAGGTCTTCCAGCGGTGCGTACAGGAGGAGCGGAACAGCGGCCGTACCGTCCTGCTGTCGAGCCACATCCTGTCCGAGGTCGAGGCGCTCTGCGACCGGGTCAGCATCATCCGCAAGGGCCGTACGGTCGAGTCCGGCTCCCTGGCCGACCTGCGCCACCTCACGCGCACCTCGATCTCGGTCGAGCTGGCCAACCCCCCGGACGGCCTGGCCGACCTGCCCGGCGTCCACAACGCCAAGATCGAGGGCAGGCGCGTGAGCCTGGAGGTCGACACCTCCCAGCTGGACGGCGTGCTCGCGCGGCTGACCGAGGCCGGCGTGCGGAGCCTGATCAGCCGGCCGCCGACGCTGGAGGAGCTGTTCCTCCGCCACTACGAGGACGAATCGGTCGCGGCAGACGAATCGGTGGCGGCCAAATGAACGCGCTCGCGGGCACCGGCCTGCTCACCCGGCTGGCGTTCCGCCGCGACCGCGTCGTGGTGCCCTTCTGGATCTACCTCCTGGGCATCACCGCGATCGGTACGGCCTACACCAGCCGGGCGGCCTTCAGCACACTGGCCAAGCGCGCCGACTTCGCCGCGTCGGTGAACAAGAACCCCTCGATGCTGGCGCTGTACGGCCCGGTGCAGGACGCGTCGATCGGCTCGGTGAGCCTGTGGAAGGTCGGCGGGATCGCCGCCGCCCTCGTCGGCGTGGTCAGCCTCTTCCTCACCGTGCGGCACACGCGGGGCGACGAGGAGTCGGGCCGCCTCGAACTCGTGAGTGCCGGCGTCATCGGACGCTACGCCGCGCTCACCGCGGGACTCATCACGGTGGTGACCACCGAGCTGGTGCTCGCGGTGCTCGTGAGCATCGGCCTTGTCGCGCTGGGCCTGCCCACCGCCGGGTCGATCGCGTTCGCGCTCGGCTGGTTCACGATCGGCCTGGTGTTCGCCGCCGTCGCGGCCGTCACCGCGCAGCTCACCACGACCTCCCGTACGGCGAGCGGGCTGGCCATCGCGTTCCTGGGCCTGTGTTACCTGATCCGCGCGGGCGGCGACGTGGGCGGCCACGACGGCCCGACCTGGCTGCTGTGGCTCTCGCCGTTCGGCTGGATGTCCCACCTGCGGCCGTACGCGGGAGACGACTGGTGGGTGATCGTCCTTCCGGTGGCGTTCTCCGCCGTCTGCGTCGCGGTGGCCTTCGCGCTGGTGGGCCGGCGTGACATCGGCGCCGGGCTGCTGCCCGACCGGCTCGGGCCGGCCGAGGCGGGCGCCGGCCTGGGCGGTCCGCTCGGGCTCGCCTGGCGGCTGCAGCGCGGCTCCCTGTTCGCCTGGGCCGCCGGTTTCGCCGTGTACGGCGCGGCGATCGGCGGTGTCACCGAGAACGTCGAGGACATGATCGGTGGCAGCAGCGGCCGCGACGTGCTCGAGAAGCTCGGTGGCGGGCAGGGGATGGTCGACGCCTTCACGAACGCGGCGATGAGCCTCATGGCGCTGCTGGCCTCGGCGTACGCGGTGCAGGCCGTGCTCCGGCTGCGTTCGGAGGAGACCGGCCGGCTCGCCGAGCCCATCCTGGCGACGAAGGTCGGCCGGGTCGGCTGGGCGCTGGGCCACGTGCTGTTCGCCGTCGTCGGGCCCGCGGTCCTCATGGCCCTGGAGGGCGTCATGGTGGGCCTGGTCCACGGGCTGCGCAGCCACGACCTGGGCGACCAGTTCCCGCGGATCTTCTGGAGCGCGATCGTGCAGCTGCCGGCGGTCTGGGTCATCGCCGGGATCACGGTGGCGCTGTTCGGCTTCGCGCCGCGCCTCGCCGTGGCGGCCTGGGGCCTGCTCGGGGTGTTCTTGCTGCTGGGCGAGCTCGGCCCGCTGCTGGAGCTCAAGCAGTGGGAGATGGACCTGTCACCGTTCACCCACGTGCCGAAGCTGCCGGGCGCGCCGATGCGGACGATGCCGGTCGTATGGCTGATGGCGGTCGCGGGGCTGCTGACCGCGGCCGGCCTGGTCGCCTTCCGGCGCCGCGACCTGAGCTGAGGGTGCCGCCGGTGGGCCGGTCGCGGGTGCGGCCGGCCCACCGGGCGTACGGCGCTGGTCCGGTCGCGCGGCCGGCCGGTCAGCGTACGGCGTTCTTCGCGGCGGCGATGAGCCGGGTCAGGACGCCGCGCAGGTGCTCCAGCTCGGTGATCTCCATGCCGAGCCGCTGCACGACGGTGGGCGGGATCTTCTCCGCCTCCGCGCGCAGCGCGCGGCCCGCGTCGGTCAGCGTGACGGCCAGCACGCGCTCGTCGCCGCTGTCGCGCCCGCGCCGGACGTATCCACTGGCCTCCAGCCGCTTGAGCAGCGGAGACAGTGTGCCCGGGTCGAGCTGGAGCAGCCCGCTGAGCTCCTTGACCGACAGCGGTGACCGCTCCCACAGCGCGAGCATCACCAGGTACTGCGGGTGGGTCAGCCCCATCGGCTCCAGGAGCGGCCGGTAGACCGCGATGACGTTGCGCGACGCCACCGCGAGCGCGAAGCAGACCTGGCGTTCGAGCGCGAGCGGGTCATCGATGTCGCGAACGTCACTCACGGAGGCCTCCGGGTACGGCGGAATGTTCCCTACTATAGTTGGTGCACAAATCATTAGGGTACAAATTCGCTCGGAGGGCCCATGGCTCGCAGGTCGTTCGAGGAGCGGATCGCCGCGCGGCAGGCCGCTCAGGGCCCGCTCAAGGAGGGCCGCGTCTTCGAGCACGGTCCGGCGAAGTTCCTGTTCGTGACGCTGATCATTTTCATCTTCGTGATCCACATCGGGGGCCTCATCGTCATGATGGCGATGGGGATGCACTGATCACGCCCGCTCCGCCAGCTCGGTGACCGCCGCCCGTGCCGCCGCCAGCGAGCGGTCCGCCACCGGCTGGAGGTGGGCCAGGTCCGGCACGAGCCCGGCCAGCGTCATCTCGGCGTGCACGAACGCCAGGTCCTTCTCGGCCACACCGAGGTTGGTGAAGTAGGTCCGCAGGTAGGGCTCCTGGAAGTCGAACCCCTCGCGCGGCGTGCCCGGCCCGTACGCCCCGCCCCGCGCGGTGACCACGACGACCCTCGTGCCGCGCAGCAGGCTCTCCCCGCTGTCCGGGTCGGCGTACGCTCCCGGGAAGGTCACGCGGTCGATCCACGCCTTGAGCGAGGCCGACACCGAGAAGTTGTACATCGGGCCGCCGACCAGCACGGTGTCCGCCGCCAGCAGCTCCTCGACCAGCGGCAGGGTCAGCGCCCACTCGCGTTCCTCGGCCGCGCTCTCCACCAGCGACGGGACCTTGGCGGGGGAGACGTAGCCGTGCCGTTCCACCCGCCGGCCCAGAGCGCAGTAGGCCGGGGTGATCAGCGGTACGGGATCGGCGGCCAGGTCGCGGTACCGGTACTCGGCCCCGTCGTGCCGCTCCCGCCAGGTCCGCGCGAACAGCGAGCTCAGCCGTCTGCTCACCGAGTCGCCGGAGTGGCTGGAGTCCAGGTGCAGCAGGCCGCTCACGTTCTTGGTTCCCGCGCTTCGCTCGCTCATCGGGGTCCCCCATAGGATGGGCTGCGCCGCGCCGCGACGTTCTCACAGCGGATCATCAGTGTTTCTCCTCTCCAGTCACCGCTATGACGACGCCCGACGCGGAAAGGTGACCCATGGAGACCGAAGTACGGCTGGCGGAGCGGTTCGACGCCGACCGCGGCCATCTGCGGGCGGTCGCGTACCGCATGCTCGGTTCGCTCGACGAGGCCGACGACGCGGTTCAGGAGACCTGGCTGCGGGCCTCCCGTACGGACATCGGCGAGATCGCCAACGTGACGGGATGGCTGACCACGATCATCGGCCGGATCTGCCTCGACATGCTCCGGGCGCGGCGCCGCCGGGGCGAGGAGTTCACGGACGAGCCGCTCGCGGCGACCGCGCCCGGCGCCGGCCCGGAGGAGGAGGCGGTGCTGGCCGAGTCGGTCGGGCTCGCCCTCCTCGTCGTGCTCGACACGCTCGGACCCGCCGAACGGGTCGCGTTCGTCCTCCACGACCTGTTCGCCGTGCCGTTCACCGAAGTCGCCGCCATCCTGGAGCGGTCGCCGGTGGCCGCCAAGAAGCTGGCGAGCCGCGCCCGCGGGCGGGTGCGCGGCACTCCGGCCGTCCCCGCCGCCGACCTCATGCGGCAACGCGAGGTCGTGGGCGCCTTCCTCGCCGCCTCCCGCGCGGGTGACCTGGAGGCCCTTCTCGCGGTGCTGGCCCCCGACGTCGTACGGCGGACGGACCGCGTGGCGCCGGGTGGCGAGGCCGAGGTACGGGGAGCGCGGCGGATCGCCGAGGAGACGCTCACCAACACGGCCCGGGCACGCGTCGCCGCCCTGGCGCTGGTGGACGGCGAGGTGGGCCTCGTCGTCGCCCCGCGCGGCCGGCTGTTGCTCGTCCTGCGGCCGAAGGTCGACGGCGACCGCGTCACCTTCGTCGACGTCATCGGCGACCCGGCTCGGCTGCGTGGGCTGCGGATCGCCCCGCCGCCCGGACGCGACATCGAGAACAGTCGATAGCGGACGGTGACGACTCGATTGTCGACCAGTATCAAAACGCAGGGCAGGGCGCAACGGTACGTATGCGCACCACTTACGCTTGTCAGGTGACAACTTCTCCCGGCATCGGGCCTGAGGCGGAGCGGCTGCGGCAGATCCAGTCGATCACCGACACGGCTCTGTCCCTGATGACGAGTGAAAAGCTGCTGGACGAGCTGCTGGAGCGCGTACGCGAGATCCTCGACGCCGACACGGCGGTCGTCCTGTTGCTCGACCCGTCCCGTACGCGGCTCGTCGCGACCGCCGCGAGAGGGCTGGAGGAAGAGGTACGCCAGAGCGCGGTCGTCCCGGTCGGCCGAGGATTCGCCGGACGGGTGGCGGCCGAGCGGAGGCCTGTCCAGCTCCAGACGGTCGACACCGCACACGTGGTCAACCCGCTGCTGGTGCAGCGCGGTCTCCGCTCGCTGCTCGGTGTGCCCCTCGTGGCCGGAGGCGACCTGGTGGGCGTGCTTCACATCGGCAGGTTCCGCGCCGGGCGCTTCACCGACCACGAGGTCGAGTTGCTGCGGCTCGCCGCCGACCGGGCCGCGCAGGCGGCACAGTCCCTGAGGACGAGCGGGGAACGCGCGGCGGCGGGCGCGCTCCAGCGGAGCCTGGTACCCACGGCCCTTCCCGACATCCCCGGCGTCGAGATGGCGGCGCGCTACAGCCCGGGTGTCTCCACGGTCGGCGGAGACTGGTACGACGTGTTCACCCTTCCCTCCGGTGATCTGGGAGTGGTGATGGGCGATGTCGCCGGGCACGGGCTGAACGCCGCGGTGGTGATGGGCCGCATGCGCAGCGCCCTTCGGGCGTACGCGCTGGAGTTCAGCGATCCGGCGCAGGTCCTGGACAAGCTCGACCGCAAGATGCAGCACTTCGAACCCGGCGCCATCGCCACGGTGGCGTACGCCGTGTGCCATCCGCGGCTGGAGTGGGCAAGGATCGCCTCGGCCGGGCACTGGCCGCCGGTCCTGGCCGCCCCGGGCGGACCCGCCGTGCCGGTCGATCTGCCGTCCGGTGTCCTCATCGGACTCGATCCCGACCCGCAGCGCATGGCGGCCACGGTGAAGATCCCCGCCGGCGGCCTGCTGTGCTTCTACACCGACGGGCTCATCGAGCGCCGGGACGTCTCGATCGACACGAACCTTCGCCGGCTGTGCGACTCGATCGTGCCGGGTCCCGCCGAGGCGGTCTGCGCCGCGGTGATGTCGTCCCTCGTCGGTCGCGACATCGTCCCGGATGACGTCGCCCTGCTCGCCCTGCGCCGCCTGGACGCGTAGTCGCCGCTCGCGTCGATGTTCATCGCTGGTCGATAAGTGGGGAAACGTCGCTTATACGATCGCGTGATGATCGTTCGGATTCTCGTGGCGGCGGCGGCCGTGGCGGCCCTGACGGCGTGCGCGGACGAGGGCGGCTCGGAGCGCCCGGTCGCCTCACCGCACGGCTCCGCGCCGAGTGACGGGGTGCCGGACGGCGGGTTGCCGACGCCGTCCCTGAGCCCCGGGCCGGCGAAGTGGGACCAGGCCGCGGAGGCGGGCGACCAGTCGAGCCTGAACAGCGTCATCGCGGTCGGTCCGGCCGAGGTCTGGGCGTCCGGCTGGCACCACGAGATCGATCCGCTCATCCTGCGCTGGACCGGCGAGCGGTGGAGTCAGGCCCCGTTGCCCTCCGGCGCGAGCGATCACGTCGACCTGCTGGCCGCGTCGAGGGCGGGGCAGGTGTGGACGTTCGCCGGCGGGCGGGCGTGGCGCTGGACCGGCGGATGGTCGAGCGTGGGCGGTACGGTCGGCGCTTCGAACAACCCGGTGGACGCCGCGGCGGTGGCCGGCCCGGACGCGGCGTGGGCGGCCGGAGGCGGCACCCGGCACGGCAAGCCGGCCTTCCTCCTCCACTGGTCGGGCGGGAAGTGGTCGCCGGTCCCGCTGCCGCCTCAGGCCGAGATACATGCCATGGACGCCCGCTCGCCGGACGACGCGTGGGCCGTGGGCACGACCGACGGCCGCGTGATGACCATGCACTGGGACGGCGACCGCTGGACCAGTGTGCCGGCGCCGCCCTCGGCCGCCTGGGGATCGCTGGAGAAGGTCGTCGCCGTCAGCGCGAACGAGGTGTGGGCGGCAGGCTCGACCGGCGGGCGCACCTCCCAGGCGATCCTCCTCCGCTGGGACGGCCGGGCCTGGCGTCCGCAGCCGATTCCGTCGGGCATCAGCGCGTTCACCGTCCTGGCGGCCGACCGGCACGGCGGTGTCTGGACCAGCATCAAGCCCGACGACCGGAGCGGGGATTCGGACGTGCGGACGCCGATCGCCCACTTCGACGGCCGTACCTGGCTGAGCGAGACCGTCCCCGGCAACCCGCCAGGCGCGTGGGTGGAGGACATGGCGTGGCTGCCGAACACGAATCGCGCCGTCGCCGTCGTCGACACGCCGGACATGGAGGAGGACAACATGGGCTACGCCTGGATGCGCCACTGACCGCGACCCCGCCCGGGCCGGGTCTCCGTCGAGGGCCGGTCAGAGCCGGGTACGGCGCCCGGGGCGCAGGCGTTCGAGGCACCACCAGGCGATGGCGAGGAAGGCCACGCCGAGGCCGGCCAGGACACTCATGTCCTTCACCCACGCCGCCCGCGAGTGCCGCCAGAGCGCGTCGGGCGGCGTGTTGTGCAGCGGCGGCTGCAGGTGGTTCAGGTCGACGGTCGCGGCGGTGGCGGCCATGCCCCAGCGTGACGGTGCGAGCCAGGCCAGCTGTTCGAGCCCGAGCTTGCCCGGCAGTGCGACCAGCGCGCCGCACAGGATGACCTGCGCGAGCGACACCAGCACCAGCAGCGGCATGGTCTTCTCCGACGTGCTCACCGCGGCCGAGATGAGCAGGCCCATCGCCATCGACACGATCGCCAGCCCGGCCATCGCGAGGATCAGTTCGAGGAGCGGTGAGGTCACCGCGCCGTGCGCGGGCATCCTGCGGCCCGTCATGCCGATGACGACCAGCAGCACGGCCTGGACGCCGGTGATCAGGCCGAGAATAAGGATCTTGGACAGCAGGTAGACGCCCGACGACAGTCCCGCCGCGCGTTCGCGCCGGTAGATGGCGCGCTCCTTGACCAGCTCGCGTACGGCGTTGGCGGCGCCGACGAAGACCGCGCCGATGACCAGCGTCAGCAGCAGCGAGGCGGCGTCGGCGTTCTTGCCCGGCGGCCCGGCCAGGCCGTACTGCGCCGGCACCGCGCGGATCAGCGCGCCGACCACGACCGGCAGGATGCCGAGCACCGCGAGGTAGCTGCGTTCGGAGCCGATGACGGCCAGGTAGCGGCGGCACAGCGTGCCGAGCTGGGCCAGACGGCCCTGCCGGCGCGGCGGCTTGGACGGCGCCGGCACCTCGCGCCTCCGCCCGCCGACCCCGCCGTCGAGACCGGACACGACGTACTGGGCGTACATCGGCGAGACCTGGAACTCGGTGGCCCAGTCGCGGTCCGGCTCGCGGTCGAACGCCTGGAAGACCTCCGCCCAGCTCTGCTTGCCGAAGAACGTCAGCCCCTCCGACGGCGGCCCGTAGAAGGCGACCCGGCCGCCGGGGACGAGCACGAGCAGCCGGTCGCAGGTGTCGAGGTTGGCGACGCTGTGCGTCACGACGACGATGGTGCGGCCGTCGTGCGCCAGGTCGCGCATCATCTCCATGACGGACTTGTCGAGCCCGGGGTCCAGGCCGGACGTCGGCTCGTCCAGGAACAGCAGCGACGGCTTGGTGAGGAGTTCGAGCGCCACGCTCACGCGCTTGCGCTGGCCGCCGGACAGCCGGTCGATGCGCGTCCGTGCGTGCGGCGTCAGGCCCAGTTCTTCCAGGACCTCGTCCACCCGGCGGTCGCGTTCGGCCGCGCTGGTGTCGCCCGGGAACCGCAGCTCCGCGGCGTACCGCAGCGCCCGCCGCGTGGGCAGCTGGGTGTGCAGGATGTCCTCCTGCGGCACCAGGCCGATGCGGTGCCGCAGCTCCGGGTAGTGCGTGTAGAGGTCGCGGTGGTCGTACTGGACGCTGCCCTCGGTGGCCGGGCGGGTGCCGGTCACCGCGCCGAGCAGGGTGGACTTGCCCGCGCCGCTCGGACCGATGACCCCGACGAGGCATCGCTCCGGGATCGGGAAGCTCACGTGGTCGAGCAGAACCTTGCCCTTGGCGGTCCGTACGAGGAGATCCTGGGCGATCAGCGAGATATCGCCGGTGTCATCGAATTCGCGAAGTTCATCCTCGACGAGGCGAAAAGTTGCGCGACCGA
>NZ_CP109433.1:0-2500 GCF_036227085.1 Actinoallomurus sp. NBC_01490 | reverse complement strand
TGATAGCTGGTTCTCCCCGAAATGCATTTAGGTGCAGCGTCACGTGTTTCTTGCCGGAGGTAGAGCTACTGGATGGCCTAGGGGGCCGACAAGCTTACTGAAGTCAGCCAAACTCCGAATGCCGGTAAGTGAGAGCGTGGCAGTGAGACTGCGGGCGATAAGGTTCGTAGTCGAGAGGGAAACAGCCCAGATCATCGGCTAAGGCCCCTAAGCGTGTGCTAAGTGGTAAAGGATGTGGAGTTGCCGTGACAACCAGGAGGTTGGCTTAGAAGCAGCCATCCTTGAAAGAGTGCGTAATAGCTCACTGGTCAAGTGATTCCGCGCCGACAATGTAGCGGGGCTCAAGCACATCGCCGAAGCCGTGGCATCCCAACATGTCCCTAGTCAGTGCCCTTGTGGTGCTGGTTCAGGGGTTGGGGTGGGTAGGGGAGCGTCGTGTGGGCGGTGAAGCGGCGGCGTGAGCCAGTCGTGGAGGCCACACGAGTGAGAATGCAGGCATGAGTAGCGAATGAGGGGTGAGAAACCCCTCCGCCGGATGACCAAGGGTTCCTGGGGCAGGCTAATCCGCCCAGGGTAAGTCGGGACCTAAGGCGAGGCCGAGAGGCGTAGTCGATGGACAACGGGTTGATATTCCCGTACCCGCTGACACGCGCCCATGCTGAACCCGCGGATACTAACCGTGCGGACTCTGCTTGGTTCCTTCGGGGATCTTGTCGGGGCGAGTGTGGGACCTGATGTGGTAGTAGGCAAGTGATGGGGTGACGCAGGAGGGTAGCTCAGCCCAGGCGGTGGTTGTCCTGGGGTAAGCATGTAGCCCGTACCATAGGTAAATCCGTGGTGCATGTGGGTGAGATGTGATGCCGAGCCGATTTAGGTGAAGTGAGTGATCCCATGCTGTCGAGAAAAGCCTCTAGCGATGTGTGTCGGCGGCCCGTACCCTAAACCGACTCAGGTGGTCAGGTAGAGAATACCGAGGCGTTCGGGTGAACTGTGGTTAAGGAACTCGGCAAATTGCCCCCGTAACTTTGGGAGAAGGGGGGCCCCTGCTGGTGACCGGACTGGCTCTGTGGAGCTGGTGGGGGTCGCAGATACCAGGGGGAAGCGACTGTTTACTAAAAACACAGGTCCGTGCGAAGTCGTAAGACGCTGTATACGGACTGACGCCTGCCCGGTGCCGGAACGTTAAGAGGACTGGTTAGCCCTTTCGGGGGTGAAGCTGAGAATCTAAGCGCCGGTAAACGGCGGTGGTAACTATAACCATCCTAAGGTAGCGAAATTCCTTGTCGGGTAAGTTCCGACCTGCACGAATGGCGTAACGACTTCCCCACTGTCTCAACCACAGGCCCGGTGAAATTGCAGTACGAGTAAAGATGCTCGTTACGCGCAGCAGGACGGAAAGACCCCGGGACCTTCACTATAGCTTGGCATTGGCGTTTGGAGCGTCTTGTGTAGGATAGGTGGGAGACTGTGAAGCGGTGACGCCAGTTATCGTGGAGTCGTTGGTGAAATACCACTCTGGTCGTTTTGAGCGTCTAACCCGCACCCGTGGATCCGGGTGGGGGACAGTGCCTGGTGGGTAGTTTAACTGGGGCGGTTGCCTCCTAAAGAGTAACGGAGGCGCCCAAAGGTTCCCTCAGCCTGGTTGGCAATCAGGTGTTGAGTGCAAGGGCACAAGGGGGCTTGACTGTGAGACAGACATGTCGAGCAGGTGCGAAAGCAGGGCCTAGTGATCCGGCACCACCGTGTGGATGGGGTGTCGCTCAACGGCTAAAAGGTACCCCGGGGATAACAGGCTGATCTTGCCCAAGAGTCCATATCGACGGCAAGGTTTGGCACCTCGATGTCGGCTCGTCGCATCCTGGGGCTGGAGTAGGTCCCAAGGGTTGGGCTGTTCGCCCATTAAAGCGGCACGCGAGCTGGGTTTAGAACGTCGCGAGACAGTTCGGTCCCTATCCGCTGTGCGCGTAGGAGACTTGTGAGGGTCTGTCCCTAGTACGAGAGGACCGGGACGGACGAACCTCTGGTGTGCCAGTTGTACCGCCAGGTGCATGGCTGGTTGGCTACGTTCGGTCGGGATAACCGCTGAAAGCATCTAAGCGGGAAGCCTTCCTCGAGATGAGGTCTCCCAACCTTTCATGGTTGTAAGGCCCCCAGCTAGACGACTGGGTTGATAGGCCGGAGATGGAAGCATCGTAAGGTGTGGAGTTGACCGGTACTAATAGGCCGAGTGGCTTGAACACACTTATTTTGTTCGCGTTCACTGTGCGGTTCCCGGGACACGACCGGGAACCATTTCCGCTGGTTTTGTTCTGTTAAGCGTTTCGGTGGTCATAGCGGTGGGGAAACACCCGGTCCCATTCCGAACCCGGAAGTTAAGCCCTCCAGCGCCGATGGTACTGCACCGGGGACGGTGTGGGAGAGTAGGACACCGCCGGACATCAACATAGATAAAGGGAAGAGGAGAGGTGACCCCGCGGTCAACGCGGCGGGTCCCTCTCCT